>NZ_WUTW01000010.1 GCF_009831215.1 Actinomadura rayongensis | reverse complement strand
CTCGACCTTCAACACCTCCGGCCCACCGTGCTCGTAGATCCGGACAGCCGTCATCGTGCCACTCATCAAAACTCCTGAAAATTGAAACAGTAGTCCTGCAATTAAGGATGCTGGTCTCGGTGTCCGAAAACAAGAGCGGAAGACCAGGCACCGCAGCCGCCCTCCGGCAGCCGGCTCGTCTCCGTCGAAACCGCCCACGACTGGGACCGGCAAGCCCGCGCGCTACCGACCCGGCCCCGCACCTTGGTGTGGCTGTGCCTTCTCGGCTCCGGTCAGGCCGTGGCGTTGCGCCGTGCGAGTACGCCGAGGACGTACTCGCACCAGCGGACGTTCTCCTGCTCGAACGCGATGCCGCGCGCGAGCGTCAGGTAGGGGCCGACGCGATCCGCCGTGGCGAGGTAGTCCGCCTCGGCCCGGCCCGCGAGGAGACGGTCGCGCAACCGCTCGTAGCGCTTCAGCTTCCGTTCGGCGAGCGCCTGCTTCTGTCGGACGGAGTCCCGGACCGCCGCCGCGTCACCATGCTCGACCGCCTGCACCTGGACGAGCAGCTCGTCCCGGACGGCGGTCGGCTTGGGCTCGCGGGCCGTGAACTCGGTGAGCGCGGCGAGGCCCGCCTCGGTGATCGAGAACAGCCGCTTGTTGGGCCGGCGTTCCTGTTCGACCACGCGAGCCTCGACCAGCCCTTGGCCCTCCATCCGATCCAGCTCGCGGTAGAGCTGCTGCGGCGTCGCGGTCCAGAAGTTGGCGACCGAGGAGTCGAAGACCTTGGCCAGGTCGTAGCCCGACGACTCGCCCTCCAGGAGCGTCGCGAGGATCGCGTTCCGCAGCGCCATGCCGCTCACCCTAGCCACCCGGTGGTACCTAGTCGAAAAGTTGATTATTCACTTCGCTGGACAGCGAACGACCCGGGTCCTACGCTCGACCGCGAAGTAGTCAACTAATTGACTAGGAGGCGGAGGCATGACGACCTTCACCGAGGCCGTGCTCGCCCGGGACGCCGAGGCGATCGAGGCGATGCTCGCCGAGGACGTGGTGTTCACCAGCCCCGTGGCGTTCCGGCCGTACCAGGGAAGGGCGATCACGGCCGCGATCCTGCGCGGCGTGCTCCGCGTCTTCGAGGACTTCCGCTATGTGCGCGAGATCCGCGACGGCCGCCACCACGCCTACGAGTTCGAGGCCGTTGTCGACGGCCTGAAGATCAACGGCTGCGACTTCCTCACCTATGACGACGACGGCAAGATCATCGACTTCAAGGTCATGGTCCGCCCGCTGACCGCCGCCACCGCGCTCGCAGCCCGGATGGGCGAGCAGTTCGAGCGCATCAAGGCAGAGGCGGCGGCGCAGTAAGACGCGATGCCGACCGCTCCGGCCGAGGAGGGCTCGCGGCCGGGGGCGAACGAGCCGAGGCGCAGTGTCGGCGCACGCGCCGGACTGCGCCGCCAGGCCAAACTGCGCCGCCAGGCCAAACTGCGCCGCCAGGCCAAACTGCGCCGCCAGGCCAAACTGCGCGGCCGGGGCCGAGCGGCGCGGCCAGGCTGAGCGGCGCGGCGGCCGGCCCGGTCGCGCGCAGTCGATACGTCGGCGTCGGGAAACGCGGGCGAGGGGGGGACGAATCGGACGCAGGGACGGGAGACGGGTTCATCGGTGGGCTCTGCTGCTCGCCGACGTCCGGTACGTACGGCGCGGGGACAGTCACGGAAGCGTCGGCCGTTGCTCCGCCGACGACGGTGGGACGCCGTGACCGGCCCCACGACGCGTGGCCGCGACAAGTCGAAGCCCCGCACCTGCTGACGGCACGAGAAGGTGGCCCGATGGTCAGGTCGCCTGCGGCACGGGGTCGTCCTCCAGCGGGGTGCCGTCGTAGATCCAGTCGAACGACACGTCCGACTCGCGGTGGTGTTCGCGGAAGGCGCCGTCGCGCCGCCGCTGCTCGGGTCCGTCGGGCAAGTGGAACAGCGCGCGGTTGTTGAGCGCGCCGGTCTGCACCACGCCCGCGTGCGCGGCGCGGCGGTCGCTGTATCCGGCGAGCGCGTCGGCCACCGTCAGCTCGCCCCGGACGGCCTTGGCGACCTGCTCGGCGAGGACGAGCTCGTCCTCGATCGCCTGCGACGCGCCCTGCGAGAAGTAGGGGAGCATGGTGTGGCAGGCGTCGCCGAGGAGCGCGACGTGCCCGTGGTGCCAGGCCGGGAACGGCGTCTGGTGGTTCAGCGCCCATGCGACGACCCGGTCGTCGGAGTAGCCGAGGAGCCGGGTGAGCCGTTCGTCCCAGCCCTCGTAGTGGGCGCGCATCCGGGCGGCCTGGGCGTCCACGCGCAGCCGTTCGCGGACGTCGTCGTCGCTCGGCGCGATGGCGACGACGTTGACGAACTCCATCCCGAGGACCGGCCCTACAAGGCCGGCTTCGTCGGCGTCGCCGCGCCCGGCTGCACCGTCGTCGTCCAGGACGACGCGGGCCGCGAACTGCCGCCCGGAGAGGTCGGGGAGATCGCCATCCGGGGTCCCGTCGTGATGAAGGGGTACTGGAACCGTCCGGCGGAGACCGCCGAGACGCTGCGCGGCGGCTGGCTGCACACCGGCGACCTCGGCGTGAAGGACGACGAGGGCGACCTGCGGATCGTCGGCCGCAAGAAGGACATGGTCATCCGCGGCGGATACAACGTCTACCCGCGCGAGGTCGAGGACGTTCTGCACGAGCATCCGGCCATCGCGGAGGTCGCGGTCATCGGCGTAGCCGACCCGCGCTACGGCGAGGAGGTCGCGGCCGTCGTCGTGCTGCGCCCGGGCGCGGAGCTGACGTCCGACGGCCTGCGGGCGTGGGCGAAAGAGCGCCTGTCGGCGTACAAGGTCCCGCACCTCGTCGCCGTCGTGGACGAGCTGCCCAAAGGCTCCACCGGCAAGATCCTGAAGCGGGCCATCGACCGCGGGCTCTTCGCCGACGCGCCCCGCTGAACCGCCGTAGCTCCGCCTAGGCGTTCCATAGCGCGGCGACCTGGTCGGCGTGGCGGGGAGCCTGCCGCACGCCTTCGAGGAAGGCCGCCCATCCGATGCCCATGCGCGGGTCGAACAGGTTCAGCTCGAACATCTTGACCGTCTCGGCGTCCGGCCCGATGACGGTGGTGCGGTCGGGGTCGAGGGCGGCGAGCTCGCCGTCCAGCACGCGGGCGGGCAGCAGGTGCCGCAGGGGAGCGAAGACGACGACGCGGTCGTGTCCGGCGGCGAGGTCGGCGTTCGTCGTCGAGCAGGTGACGCCGTCCATGTAGAAGCGGCCGTCGATCTCGGCGGGCGGGAAGATGGTGGGCATCGCGGTGCCCGCGCGCAACGCGTCGGGCAGCGGTACGGTCCCGCGCCGCCACACCACGCGTTCGCCGTCGTCGATCCGGGCCGCGGGCACCAGCAGCGGCCGGTCCGGCCACCCGGCTGCGGGCACGCGGGCGAGGGCGGCGTCGAGCTGCGGCGCCGCCGCGACCGTGTCGGCGTCCAGCGCCTCCCGGCCCAGGCGCCGCCGCCGCTCGGCCGCCGGAAGTTCGCCGTCGGACAGCACATCGAAGATGCGGGTGAACTGCTCGGCCGCGATCTCGGGCATCGGCAGCTTCTCGCGGGCCAGCCCGATCTCGTGGACGGGCCGGGAGAGGTCGCCGCCGAACGCGGTGAACGCGGCGATGAACGAGCCGACGGACGTGCCGACGATCAGGTCGGCGTCGCCGAGATCGGTTCCGTACTGCCGGAGCCCATGGATCACCCCCGCAGCCCACAACGGGCCGGCGACGATCCCCGCACCGACGACCAAGGCCCGGGACATGCCAGATCACCCCCTCTGCCGCGCTCCTACCCACCGCCTCCGCCGGACGAACGGCCGCGCCCGATGGCCGAACCGCGAGACGCACATCGCGTTCCGGCCGCCGTGCGGTACGCGGTATCGTCGAGGACGAGTCCGAGAGGCGCTGCAACGGGCCGAAGCCCGCCACGCTCGGCCTCGCTCGCATCGGTAAGGGCGCCTCCCAGTCAGGGAGGTCGTCTGGTGAATTCCGAGAAGTCGAGCGCGCTGCGGGACCTGTTCGACCGGCGCATCGCCGTCCTCGACGGCGCGTGGGGCACGATGCTCCAGACCGCCGGACTCACCCCCGCCGACTACCGCGACGAACGCCTCGCCGACCACCCGCGGGACGTGACGGGCGACCCCGACCTGCTCAACATCACCCGGCCGGACGTCATCCTCGACGTCCACCGCCAGTACCTCGCGGCGGGCGCCGACATCACGACCACCAACACCTTCACCGCGACGAGCATCGGCCAGGCTGACTACGGACTGGACGGGTGGGCGCGCGAGATGAACCTCGCTGCGGCCCGGCTGGCGCGCCAGGCGGCGGACGAGGCGGGCGGACGCTTCGTGGCCGGCTCGGTCGGCCCCCTGAACGTCACGCTGTCGCTGTCACCGAAGGTGGAGGACCCGGCGTTCCGCGCGGTGACCTGGGACGAGGTCTACACCGCCTACGCCGAGCAGATCCAGGCGCTCGCCGACGGCGGCGTGGACCTGCTGCTCGTCGAGACGATCTTCGACACGCTGAACGCCAAGGCCGCCATCGCCGCCGCGCGCGACGTCGCCCCGCACCTCCCGCTGTGGATCTCGGTGACGATCGTGGACCTGAGCGGGCGCACCCTGTCCGGCCAGACCGTCGAGGCGTTCTGGCGGTCGATCGAGCACGCCGACCCGCTCGTGGTCGGCGTGAACTGCTCGCTCGGCGCGGTGGAGATGCGTCCGCACGTCGCCGAGCTGTCCCGCCTCGCGGGCACCTACGTCGCCTGCCACCCCAACGCGGGCCTGCCCGACGCGTTCGGCGGCTATGCGCAGAAGCCGGACGAGACCGGACGGCTGCTCGGCGAGTTCGCCGCGTCCGGGATGGTCAACGTCGTCGGCGGCTGCTGCGGAACGACGCCCGAGCACATCGCGCAGATCGCCGCGGCCGTGACCGACGTCGCCCCGCGGACCGTCGCCGCCCCCGCGCCGCTCACCCGGTTCAGCGGCCTGGAGCCGTTGGAGATCGGCGCCGACACCGGCTTCGTCATGATCGGCGAGCGCACCAACGTCACCGGCTCGGCCCGGTTCCGGCGGCTCATCGAGGCGGGCGACCACCAGGCGGCCGTGGACGTCGCGCTGGAGCAGGTGCGGGGCGGCGCGAACCTCCTCGACGTCAACATGGACGCCGACCTGCTCGACAGCGAGCGCGAGATGGTCACGTTCCTGAACCTCATCGCGACCGAGCCCGAGGTGGCCCGCATCCCCGTCGTGATCGACAGCTCGCGGTGGAGCGTGCTGGAGGCCGGGCTGCGCTGCGTCCAGGGCAAGGGCGTCGTCAACTCCATCAGCCTGAAGGAGGGCGAGGGGCCGTTCCTCGACCAGGCACGGCGCATCCGCGACTACGGCGCGGGCGTCGTCGTCATGGCGTTCGACGAGCAGGGGCAGGCCGACACCGCGGACCGCAAGGTCGAGATCTGCGGGCGCGCCTACGACCTGCTGACCTCACAGGCGGGCTTCCCCGCCGAGGACATCATCTTCGACCCGAACGTCCTCGCAGTCGCCACCGGAATGAGCGAGCACAACGGCTACGCAAAGGCGTTCATCGACGCGCTGCCCCGCATCAAGGAGCGGTGCCCGGGGGCGCGCATCAGCGGCGGCATCTCCAACCTGTCGTTCGCGTTCCGCGGCAACGACGTCGTCCGCGAGGCGATGAACTCGGCGTTCCTCTTCCACGCCGTGCGCGCCGGGCTCGACATGGGCATCGTCAACGCGGGCCAGCTCGCCGTCTACCAGGACATCCCCGCCGACCTACTCGAACTCATCGAGGACGTGCTGTTCGACCGGCGCGAGGACGCCACGGACCGGCTCGTCGCGTTCGCCGGGACGGTCAGCGGATCCGGCACGCAGCGCGTCGTGGACCTGTCCTGGCGCGAGGCGCCGGTGGAAGAGCGGCTCAGCCACGCGCTCGTCCACGGCATCGTGGACTTCATCGAGGCCGACACGGAGGAGGCGCGGCTGAAGGCGGCCCGGCCCCTGGAGGTGATCGAGGGGCCGCTCATGGACGGCATGAAGATCGTGGGCGACCTGTTCGGCGCCGGGAAGATGTTCCTCCCGCAGGTCGTCAAGAGCGCTCGCGTGATGAAGCGGTCCGTCGCCTACCTGGAGCCCTTCATGGAGGCCGAGAAGGAGGAGGCGTTGCGTGCGGGCCGGGTGGAGAACCAGCGCGGTGCGGGCAAGGTCGTCCTGGCGACCGTCAAGGGCGACGTGCACGACATCGGCAAGAACATCGTCGGCGTCGTGCTCGGCTGCAACAACTACGAGGTCATCGACCTCGGCGTGATGGTGCCCGCCGCGAAGATCCTCGACACGGCGATCGCCGAGGGCGCGGACGCGGTCGGGCTCTCCGGGCTGATCACGCCGTCGCTGGACGAGATGGTGTCCGTCGCCGAGGAGATGCAGCGTCGCGGGATGCGGCTGCCGCTGCTGATCGGCGGCGCGACGACGTCGCGCCAGCACACGGCGGTCCGCGTGGCCCCGGCCTACGACGGGACGTGCGTGCACGTGCTCGACGCGTCCCGGGTGGTCGGCGTCGTGTCGGACCTGCTCAACCCCGAGCAGGCCGAACAGCTGGCGGCGAGCAACCGCGCCGAGCAGGAGCGCCTGCGCGAGCAGCACGCCGGCCGACGCGGCACGCCGTTGCTGACGCTCGAGCGGGCGCGCGCCAACCGTGAGACGGTTCCGTTCGACGACCTGCCGACGCCCGCGTTCACCGGCACGCGGGTCATCGAGCCGGACCTGACCGCGCTCCGCGAGATGATCGACTGGCAGTTCCTGTTCCTGGCGTGGGAGCTGAAGGGCAAGTACCCGGCGATCCTCGACCAGCCCGTCGCTCGCGAGCTGTTCGACGACGCCAACACGCTGCTGGACGAGATCATCGCCGGGGGCCACTTCCGCGCCGTCGGCTCCTACGGCTTCTGGCCCGCGCACGCGGACGGCGACGACATCGTGCTCGACGACGCCGTGCGGTTCCCCATGCTGCGCCAGCAGACGGCGAAGCCCGAGGGGCGGCCCAACCGGTGCCTCGCGGACTACATCGCCCCGGCCGGCGACCACCTCGGCGGATTCGCCGTCGCCGTCCACGGCGCGGACGAACTCGCCGCGTCCTACGAGGCCCAGGGTGACGACTACCGGGCGATCATGGTGAAGGCGCTGGCGGACCGTCTCGCCGAGGCGTTCGCCGAGTACATCCACCTGACGGCCCGGCGGGACTGGTTCGAGCCGGACGCCGACCCGGCTATCGAGGACCTGCACGCCGAGCGCTTCCGCGGCATCCGTCCGGCTCTCGGCTACCCGGCGAGCCCCGACCACAGCCTGAAGCAGGAGCTGTTCGACCTGCTCGACGCCAAGCGGCTCGACATGACGCTGACCGAGAACTACGCGATGGCGCCCGCCGCCAGCGTCAGCGGACTGATCTTCGCCCACCCGTCCTCGCGGTACTTCACCGTGGGCCGCATCAACGAGGACCAGCTCCGCGACTACGCCGACCGGCGCGGCATCGAACCGGCCGCGGCCGAGCGCCTGCTCCGCCCCAACCTCGCCTACGACCCGAGCTGACCCCGGCCGCCGCCCCGACCTGTCCCGGACACGGCACGCGGCCGGGGCGGCCACGCGACCAGGAGCCGTGGTCGTGACGGCGATGGACGTCGTCAGTGGTTGCGACGTGCGCCGGAACCGCCTCTGGCATGTGGGGCGCCGGAATCGCCTCTGGCGCGTGGGGTCTTGGCGGACGCGACACGGGCCCGCGTCGCTCAAGCCGAGCGCGGGCAGATTTTGTCGCGTCCGCGAACGCGTGATGCCGCATGCCGCCCCGCGTCCAGCACGCGTCCGCTAGGCGGCGGACGAGCGGTTCGCGAGTCACCGGCGGATGCGGTCGCCTATGCCCTCAACCGGCGGCACCGTAAGCCGCCCTGCGGCTCAGTTCGGCGGGCGGACGCGAGGGCGGGCGGCGAAGCTCAAGGAGCACTCGGTCACCCACTCCGCGTCCGCTGTTCCGCAAAGCCGCGAACGGTCCTGCGGCTCAGCCCTGGATACGCCGATCGGTGCCTGCCCACTCCTTGTTCTTGAGCACGAACTTCTGGATCTTCCCGGTCGAGGTCTTCGGCAACTCCGTCACGAACTCGACGCGGTCCGGAGCCTTGAACCCGGCCAGGTGCGCGCGGACGTGCGCGATGATGTCCGCCTCCGCGGCCGACGCGCCCGCCCGTAGGATGACGAACGCCTTCGGCCGTTCACCCCAACGCTCGTCGGGCACGCCCACGACCGCGGTCTCCAGGACGGCCGGATGGCTCGCCACGGCCTGCTCGACCTCGACGGTGGAGATGTTCTCGCCGCCGGAGATGATGACGTCCTTGGCGCGGTCGCGCAGCTCGACATAGCCGTCCGGGTGGACGACCCCGAGGTCGCCGGAGTGGAACCAGCCGCCCAGGAAGGCGCGCTCGGTGGCTTCCGGGTCGGCGAAGTAGCCCGCCATGACGTTGTTGCCGCGCATGACGATCTCGCCCATCGTCGTGCCGTCGCGGGGCACGTCGGTCATGGACTCGTCCACGACCCGGAGCCCGTCCGTCTGCACCATCCCGACTCCCTGCCGCGCGGTGAGGCGGGCGCGCTCGGGGCCGTCGGCGGGCCAGTCCGCCTGCGGCTCGCACACCGCGTACGGTCCGTAGGTCTCGGTCAGGCCGTAGAGGTGGACGACGCGGACACCGAGCCGCCGCATCTCCCCGATGATCGTCGGGCTCGGCGGCGCACCGGCCGTGGTGGCGACCAGCGGACGCGTCAGCGGGTGCGCCTGCTCGGCGTTGGCGATCGTGACGAGCACGGTGGGAGCGGCGTTGAGGTGCGTGACGCCCTCCTCGTCGATCAGCCGCCAGATCTCCGCGCCGTCCACGCTCGGCAGGCAGACGTGCGTGCCGCCGATCGCCGTCACGGCCCAGGTCGTGCACCAGCCGTTGCAGTGGAACATCGGCAGCGTCCACAGGTAGACGCTGTCGGGCGTGTGCGAGGAGTGGATGATCTCGCCGAGCGCGTTCAGGTACGCGCCGCGATGCGTGTACTCCACGCCCTTGGGTCGTGCCGTGGTCCCGGACGTGTAGTTGATGGAGATCGTGGCGTTCTCGTCGTCCACCGACCAGGGCAGCGGCTCATCGGAACCGCGTGCCAGCAGCTCGTCGTAGCTCAGCGCGCCGTCCCGCGCGGCGCCGATGACGACGGTGGTCCGTCCCTCGGCGGGGATGAGCCGGTCCGCCAGCGTCTCGTGGACGACCACGAGCCCGCTGCCCGAGTGATCCAGGATGTACGCGATCTCCTCCGGCGCGAGGCGGGTGTTGACGGCGACGAGGACCGCCCCGGCCAGCGGCACGGCGAAGTGCGCGATCAGCAGTTCGGGCAGGTTGGGCGACAGGTACGCGACCCTGTCGCCCGGCCCGATGCCGGACGCCCGCAGAGCGTGGGCGACCCGGGTCGCCTCGGCGGCGAACGCACGGTAGGTGAGACGGCGTTCTGCGGAGACGATCGCGGTCTTGTCACCGAACACCTCGGCCGAACGGGCGAGGAAGGCCAACGGGCTCAACGGTGTGATCACTGCGGTCACCTGCTTACGGGATGGAAGACGAGCGCTTGCGGCGGTTCTAGCCCGTGACGGGCCACCGCGGCTACCCCCGGCTCGGGAGTCGATGCCCATCCGTGTCCCCACCGCATTACGGCGGAGCGCCGGAACTTCCGCCAATCGGCGGCCATAGCGGCGAAGGCCCAGGGCCCAGGGCCCTCCCGGCGATGGCCTTGCCCGACACACCGGGCAGCCTGCTTCGTCGTTCCGACCGAGACAATCGACCGGTCCGCCGTCCCGACGCGAACCGTTTGCCGTTCCTGCAACAAAGTTGGCTGAACCGGCCTGGATCGCCTCATCCTGGGCTGACTGCTCACCGAGAGGACGAGAACCATGTTGCATGCGGAGCCCGGCGCATCGGCCGAAGAGTTCTGGGAGGGCTTCTACGGCCGTGAGGACCAGATCTTCAGCGGAAACCCGAACGGAATCCTCATCCGGGAGGTGACAGCGCTCGCTCCCGGAACGGCGCTGGACCTCGGCTGCGGAGAAGGAGCCGACGCGATCTGGCTCGCGCGCCAGGGCTGGACGGTCACCGCCGTCGACGTGTCGGCCACCGCGCTGAGCCGCGCCGCCCGGGACGCCGCCGCTGCGGGCGTCGCCGAGCGGATCGCATGGCGGCGCCACGACCTGGCGGTCAGCTTCCCCGAAGGCACCTATGACCTGGTGTCGGCCCAGTTCCTGCACTCGCCGGTGGAGATGCCGCGCGAAGAGATCCTGCGGCGGGCCGCCGCAGCGGTGGCGCCCGGTGGCCGCCTTCTCGTCGCCGGGCACGCCGGAGGGCCGTCCTGGGACACCGACCACGACCCGGCACTGCACTTCCCGACGACCGGCGAGGTCCTGGCCGCCCTCGCCCTGCCGGACGAAGACTGGCAAGTGGAGGTGGACGAGACCGTGGTGCAGGAGCTCACCGGCCCTGACGGGCAGCCGGCGACCCGCCCGGACAACATCCTGAAGATCCGGCGCCGCCGGTCAGCGCGGTGATGCGCCGCGATATGACCACACACGTGGTCGTGGTCGGCTCACGGCCAGCCCGCCACATCGCACAGCAGCGTCCGTACATGCAGGAGGATTTGCTTCTGCCGCCTTAATGCCCGCCGGAAAGCGGTCGACTGTCGGCCCACAGGTGCGCGTCACCACGAACGTGCCGCTTCGACGAGGACGTCGCGGACGAGGGCGATGTGCGGACGGTCCGGTGCTCCGGCACGCTCAACGAGAAAGGCCGTGTTGATCGGCGGATCATCGGGGTCGAGCAGCGTGACGAGCGTCCCCGCGTCCAGGTGCGCGGCGCAGAGATAGCGCGGCAGGACGCTCACCCCGGCGCCCGCCGCGACGGCCGCGACCACGGCGCGCAGGTCCGGGACGACGACGGCGGGCTTCGCATTCAGCCGCACTCCGAAGACGTGCCGCCAGTAGCGCCGCAGGATGGGCAGATCCTCGGCGTAGGAGACCAGGGGCACCCCGTCGAGGGCGGAAGGCCCGTGGGCGGTGAGCCTGTCGAGGTCCAGACGCGCGGCGCGTCCCGGGGCGGCCACGAGGACGAACTCCTCGTCCATGAGCGGCCGGGCGAGCAGCGTCCGGCCGCGCGGCCGGACGGCGGAGACGACGAGATCGCAGGTGCCCGCGCGCAGGGCGGTCAGCAGCTCGTCGGCGAGGCCTGTGGTGACGTGCAGCCGGACGCCGCGCTCGATCAGCGGCGCGAGCGCGGGCAGCACGAGCGCGGCCACGGCGTCCGCCGGGCCGCCCAGATGGACGGGCGGTTCCGGCGCCGGCCGCTCCGCCGGGCCGTTCCCGGCAACGGCTTCGAGCTCGTCCATCGGCCCGGCGAGCCGGGCGGCGAGGTCGTGTGCGGGCGGGGTCGGAGCCATGCCGCGCGGCAGACGCTGGAACAGCGCGCGGCCGAGGCGGTCTTCGAGCGCCTTGATCTGCGTCGTCACCGTGGGCTGGGACAACCCGACGAGCCGGGCCGCCGTGGTCACCGACCCCGTCCGGTAGACGGCCAGGAACGAGCGGAGCCAGCCGAGGTCCACCGGCCCATTGGCATTCCGATCGGTCATATAGGCGATTCTATTTCTAGGTTGATCCACCGGTGCTTACGTTGGGGTCATCGACGTTCGGACGATCTGGACGGCGAACGTCGAACCGACGGTTGAGGAGCACCCATGTCGAAGATCCTGTTCGTCCTGACCGGAGCGCGCCACTGGACGCTCAAGGACGGAACCCGGCACCCGACCGGATTCTGGGCGGAGGAGGCCGTGGCGCCGTACCGGGCCTTCACCGCCGCCGGCCACGAGATCGTGTTCGCCACCCCTGGCGGTGCGGTGCCGGTCGTGGACCAGGCGAGCCTTGCCGCCGAGGTCAACGGCGGCGAGGACGGCGCGAAGGAGATCACCGCCGAGCTGGATGCGATCACCGGGCTGAAGGACCCTCTCCGCCTGGAGGACGTCCAGCTGGCCGACTACGACGCGGTCTTCTACCCCGGTGGCCACGGCCCGATGGAGGACCTCGCCGTCAACAAGGACTCCGGACGGCTGCTCACCGCGGCACTGGATTCGGGCAAGCCGCTCGGCGTCGTCTGCCATGCGCCGGCGGCGCTGCTCGCCGCTCGCCGCGACGACGGCTCTTCACCGTTCGCCGGTTACGCCGTCACGGCCTTCACGAACGAGGAGGAGAAGCAGGCGGGCCTCGCCGACAAGGCGCGTTGGCTGCTCGAGGACCGGCTCGTTGAACTCGGCGTGGACTTCCGCGAAGGCGAGCCGTGGCAGCCGAAGGTCGTGGTGGACCGCAACCTGTTCACAGGGCAGAACCCGGCGTCGTCCGCACCGCTCGCCGCAGAGATCGTGGCGCGCCTGCGCTGACATGGCCACTGACCGGCTCGGCGACGTGCTCGACGCGACCTACGAGTGCGTGACCCTCTACGGCGGTTCGGAGACGTCTCTGAGGATTCGACGCCCGCCTGCGGCAACTGCTGACGGACGTGTTCGCACACTGCCGGACCGTTGTGCCCACCGCCGAGGCGGCCGGTGTATGCCTGACACTGGTGCGCGGCTTCGAGGCCGCGCCCGAGAACACCCGCCTTTTTCGGTCCGCCGTCGTCGCCCTGCTCCGACGGCCTGCTGTGATCTGGAGCATCAATGCCTGACACCAGTCGTGAGATCCGCCTTGCCGCCCGTCCGGTGGGAGAGCCCCGCCCGTCGGACTTCACTCTTGCCGAAGTCGCTGTGGGGGAGCCCCAAGCGGGGGAGGTGCTGGTCCGCAACGATTGGATGTCGGTGGACCCTTACATGCGCGGACGGATGAACGACGTGAAGTCCTACACGCCACCGTTCAAGCTCGGTGCGGCCCTGGACGGTGCCGCGGTCGGCACCGTGATCGCCTCGGAGTCTGCGGACGTCCCGGTCGGCGCGACCGTGCTGCACGGCGCAGGTTGGCGTGAGCACGCCGTGCTGCCCGCCGGGCATGTCCGCATCGTGGACACCTCGATCGCTCCGGCTCAGGCTTACCTCGGCGCGCTCGGCATGGTCGGACTGACGGCCTACGCGGGCCTGGTCCGGATCGCGCCCGTGGAAAAGGGCGACGTCGTGTTCGTGTCCGGTGCGGCCGGAGCGGTCGGCATCCTCGCCGGACGCATCGCGCGGCATCTCGGCGCGTCCCGGGTCATCGGCTCGGCGGGCGGCCCGGACAAGGCACGACGCCTGGTCGAGGAGTTCGGTTACGACGCGGCGATCGACTACCGGGCGGGCGACCTCGCGGAACAGCTCGCAGCCGCCGCGCCGGACGGCATCGACGTCTACTTCGACAATGTCGGCGGTGACCACCTTCAAGCCGCCCTCGGCGCACTGAACACCAACGGTCGCGTCGCGCTGTGCGGAGCGATCTCCGTTTACAACGCCGCCGGACCCGTTCCGGGGCCGAACAACCTGGGCTTGGCGATCGGTAAGCGTCTGAGCCTCCGCGGCTTCATCGTCACCGACCATCAGGACCTTGCCACCGAGTACGCGCAGCTTGCGGCGGGCTGGCTCGCCGACGGCAGCCTCAAGTACAGCGAGACCGTGGTCGACGGCATCGACAATGCCGTGGACGCTTTCCTCGGGCTGCTGCGCGGCGCCAACACCGGCAAGATGCTCGTCCGGCTGAACGCGTCTGCGAACTAGCGCAGCGCCATGAACGCCCGGTGTGGAAACGTTTCCGCACCGGGCGTTCACGCGTCCGTCGAATGCCGACGTCCCCGTATCGTGGACCATTCTGGCAGATGGCCGACCTATTCTACGGCCGTACGAGTCTGACGTTTGTCGCGTTAGGTATGGAGACGCCGGCCGCGGTGTCGCTAGCTGCCGCAAGTCGGCTTAAGGGCATATGCAGCCGAGTCCGGCGGGGTCGGCGCATCGCGTCCAGACTTTCGTCATGCTCCCCGCGCGTCACATAAAGCAAATCTGTGCGAGTTACGTTGGCGACGTTGTCATTTGTCCACCTCGCCCGATTCGCTCTCTACTGTGTGTGCTTTTCCGATGGGGTGCTGCGGCCTTGCCCATTGCAGGGTCTGAGCTACCTAACTCTTCGGGCTGACTGTTGACACCTGCCGTTACTTACCTGAGCCCGCCTTCGCGCTGTTACCTGTAGTGCGCAAGTCATGACCAGGAGTGGCTGATGAATTTGTCCGGCCTTGGGCTGGAAGGAGTGGTCTGTGGAAGCGCTGGATACGAAACTCGGTGACAACGGCACCTCGGAAGCGGTTCAGATCTTGGCCGGAACGCGGCAACTCCTCGCGCCCGCGCTCCGGCATGTCGTCGACCAGTTCCCGGCCGAACTGGGCCGTATTGTCGGCTATCACCTCGGGACCCACGACAGGAACGGGACACCGATCGACGGTGACAGCGGCAAGGCGGTGCGCCCGGCGCTGGCCTTGCTGGCGTGCCAGGCAGTGGGCGGAGACCAGGCGCGGGCACTTCCGGCCGCAGTCGCCGTGGAACTCGTGCACAACGCGTCGCTGCTTCACGACGACATCATCGACGGTGACCAGACCCGCCGCGGGCGTCCCGCCGTCTGGCGGACGTTCGGTGTGGCCGACGCGATCCTGGCCGGCGATGCCCTGTTCTTCGTCGCCATACGGACTCTCGCCGAGTCTCTTCCGCTGGCCGGCCAGGGCGTCATGATCCTCACCAGCACCGTCCAGCAGCTCATCGAGGGCGAGCACACCGACCTGCTCATGGAGGGCCGTCCGGCCACCACCCTCAGCGAGTCGCAGGCGATGGCCACCGCGAAGACGGGGTCGCTCATCGCCGCGGCCTGCGCGCTCGGCGCCATCGCGGGCGGCGCGACCGTCGAGCAGATCGCGCGGATGCATTCCTTCGGGCTCGACCTCGGCCTGGCCTTCCAGTTCATCGACGACATCAAGGGGATCTGGGGCGATCCCGCCGTGACCGGCAAGCCCACGTCCGATCTGGCGTCCGGGAAGAAGTCGCTGCCGGTCGCCTACGCGCTCGCGAACACCGGCGCCGCACGCGCCGAACTGGCCGATCTCTACCAGAAGGAAACTCCTCTCACCCCGGCCGAGCAGGCACGCGCCGCCGACCTGGTGGAAGCGGCCGGCGGACGCGCGTGGGCCAGCGAACGCGCCGACCACCACATCCGTCAGGCCCGCCTCCACCTGGAGGTCGCCGCCACCGATCCGGCCGCCGCCGCACGGCTCAACACCCTGGCGGCCATGATCACCAGCTCCGGCACCCACCGGTAGCGGCGCGCACCGTACGCCGTGGTCGGACATGCGTCCGGCCACGGCGATCCCACCGAAACCGAAACACGGACGCGCCGGTCCGACTGAGCCGGTCGCTGTGCGGCGCGCAGGACGGAGGCATGACCAGGTGGAATCCTTCACCGAGGAAGAACGGGCGGAGCGGATCGCCGACGCGCTGGATCGCGCCGTGGCGGTGCTCCTCTCCCGGCAGTCCGACGACGGCCATTGGGACGGGGGCCTCGACAACAAGGTCAGCGTGGACGCTCACCACCTGCTGGCCCACACCTTCCTCGGCCTCCCCGAACCGCCCGAAAGCCGGGAGATCCGCACCTGGATCCGCACGCAGCAGACCGATGAAGGCGGCTGGCCGAACTTCGTCGGCGGTCCGGACGAACTGTCCACCAGCGTGATGGCCTACCTGGCACTGCGCATGGGCGGCGAGCAGGCGGAGGCGCCGCACATGCGCGTGGCGGCCCGGCGCATCCATCAGCTCGGCGGCCCCGGAGCCTGCCGGGCGTCCACGCGGCTCTGGCTCGCGCTGTTCGGCCTGTGGCCGTGGCATGACCTCAAGATGCTTCCACCCGAGATCATGCTGCTCCCCGCGAAAGGGCCGATCGCCCTCGACGACTTCGCGGACTGGGCGCGCCATCTGGTCGTCCCCCTCGCTGTGATCACGGCGCTGCGCCCGGTCCGGCGCACCGGACTCGACCTCGGCGAGATCTGCGACCGGCCGCCGCGTTCGCGATTCCGAGCCCGCCCGGTGGCGCTCTACCACGCCTCGGTCCCGGCCCGGATTCGCCGCCGTTCCCTGCTGCGGGCGCGTCGCTGGCTGCTGGAGCGCCAGCAGACCGACGGCTGCTGGAACGGCACCCATTCGGCCACGGTCTACGCGACGATCGCCCTGCATCTCCTGGACGGGCCCGGCGACCGGGAGGCGGTGGGCCGCGCGGTCACCGGACTCGGCGCCTTCGTGCGACCACGCGGCGACGGCCTCAGCAGGGTGCAGTTCTCGCACGGTCCGATCTGGGACACCGCGAACACGCTGCTGACCCTGCGCGCGGCGGGCCTCGGAAACGATCACCCGGCGGTGGACCGTGCACACCGGTGGCTGCTCGGACAGCAGACCACCGCTCAGGGCGACTGGTCCCGGCACCGTCCGGAACTCGCACCGGGCGGCTGGTCGTTCCAGGTCGCCAACCGCACCGGTCCTGACACCGACGACACGGCGCTCGTCCTCCGCGCCCTGGACGCGGCGTCCTCGTCGGACGAACAGACTCTCCAGGCCGCCGACCGCGGACACCGGTGGCTCGCCGGAATGGCCTGGAGCGACGGCGGCTGGGGTGCCTTCGACACCGACGCGAGAGTACGGCGGGTGCTGCGGCTTCCGTGGCATGACGCACGGGCTGTCGTCGACCCGCCGACCGCCGACGTCACGGCGCATGTCGTCGAGACGCTCGCTGCGGCGGGCCAGGAGTATGCCGCCCCGACGAGGGACGGCGTGCGCTGGCTGCTCGACAACCAGGAACCCGACGGCTCCTGGTACGGGCAGTGGGGCTGCAACTACATCTACGGCACCACGGGCGCTCTCTGCGCGCTGACGGCGGCGAAAGTGCCCGCCGCGCATCCTGCCGTCCGGCAGGCCATCGAGTGGTTGTACTCCCGGCAGAACGAGGACGGCGGATGGGGTGAAGACCAGCGATCCTACTTCTACGACGTCTGGCACGGCCGGGGACGATCGACACCCTCCCAGACCGGCTGGGCGGTCCACGCGCTCATCACGACCGGGGAGCGCGGCGACCGTGTCAAAGCCGGGATCGACTGGCTGTTGCGGCAGCAGGACGCCTCCGGCGCGTGGCACGAGGCCGCGTACACCGGAACGGGCTTCCCACGGGACGCGCCGATCCGGTACGGCTCCTATGCGCAGGTCTTCGCGACCCTGGCACTGGCCGGCTACCGCCGTCCTGCGGCGGATCCCGGACCGGCGCAGGCGTCGACCCCGCGTCAGCCCACCAGGGATCGACGACTGCGCAACGGATTCCGCATCGCCCAGCCGGACCGGAAGAGGTGATCACCATGCACATGTCCACGACGTCGACCCCGCCGCCGAGTGAGACCGGACAGGCTGACTGGGTGCTGAACGACCGGGCCGTGGTCGTTGAGCGGCACGCTCTCGACTGGCTTCACCAATTCGACCTGACACCGGATCCGGAGACGCGCGCACGCGTCGAGCGCATCAACGCCGGCGCCGCGTTCGCCATGCTGTTCCCGCAAGCCCCGCCGGACGTGCTGGAACTGGCCGGAGACGTCATGGTCTGGATCACCGCGTTCGGAGACGTCCTCGTGGACGGCTGCGACAGGCGAACCGGTGACCTCACCCGCCTCACCCTGCATCTGAACGAGACCCTGCACGCCACGACCTCTCGGCGAGCCGGCGACCAGACCGGATTCGTCGCCGCCTTGGAAGACCTCCTCACTCGCAGCGCGGCGATCCTGCCGCACCGGCACCACAGTCGCCTCGCCAAGGCGCTCACCGCGTTCATCGCGGCACAGAACTGGCACGTCGACATCGAGTCCGCCACGTCTCCGCCCTCGGTCGCGGACTACCTGGTCGCACGAAGGCACACCGTGGCCGCATGGTCTCTGGTCGCGCTGCTCGAACCCCTCGAACACTCGCGTTTTCCGGCCGAGATTCATGACGTTCCCGAGGTCGGCGAGCTGAACACGACGGCATGCACGCTGCTGGCCTGCGTCAATGACCTCGCCTCCCATCGGAAGGAGCACAGGTCCGGAGACACGGCGATCACGCTTCCGACACTTCTCATGCACGAGCGCCGATGCTCTCTGGACGAAAGCATCTCGATCATCTCCGCAATGTGCGAAACGGAGACGGCTCGTGCTCACGAGACCATCGCTCACCTGAAGACCACCCACGATCGGCACGTCGGTGAGTACGGTGACGTGGTCGGTAATCTCGTAGGCTATTTCGCCTCCTGGCACACGGTCGTCGCTGCAGACCGTTATCGCTGACCACGATCCCGGCATCCCCGCCGGAAGACCTAGTCGGAATCGACGGGCTACGTCCGGTAGACCGAGCAGGAAAGACCTACCGCCGAGCCCGCCCAGCGGACGATCCCCAAGACGTCAACGTTTCCCCTTCTTCGACCGGCCTGCCGCGCTCCTCCCGCGCGACGGATTCTGGTGCGGGGCGGTGGTCGGCCGTCGACCGGACGGCCGACCACCGCCTGTCGGAAGGGGAGCGGGCAGATTCCGAGCGGCAAAGGCGGGTCGGTCATCACCGGCGTCGGTCGGCCCTGCTTCGGAACCTTCCTCCACGGCGGAGACGGTGGGATGCCGACCCTTCGCCGTCTCGATCGGCATCTCGATCAGCGCGACGATCCGCTCAGTGGGAAACCGCATCGAGCGGACGGGCTTTCCCGTGCGCTTGACCTCCCTGATCGTGACCAGGGGGCCGTCCACGACGACCTCGACCCGTCGACCTCCTTGCGTCGCCGTCATCTCGAAGACTCGAGGCGTCCCCTCGCCCGTGTCGACCAGCACCTGGATCTTGTCGCCCTTCATGGGTCGCGTCCCTTCGTTCGGTGTACGGACCTCCAAGGAAACCGAGACCCGTGATGGGCGCGCCACCCGAAGCCGGTTCTGTGGATAACTCCGGCGTGGTCGCGAGCATGCTCACGCGCTCGCCGGAGCGGCTTGGCGTCTTGCCTGCGCCCCTGAAGAGGGGGTGAGGGACGCAGCGGTGCCGGGGGGGTCAGAACGTGCAGTCGAGGCGGGTGATCCCGTTGAGCTGCGGCGAGACCAGGTATTCGGGCTCGCCGACTGCCCGGAGGCCGGGCAACTGGGTGAAGAGTTCACGGAACACAGCGCTCAGCTCACGGCGGGCGAGGTGGGCGCCGAGGCAGTAGTGCGGCCCGGGACCGCCGAACGCCAGGTGGGGATTGGGGTCACGCGTGATGTCGAACTCTTCCGGCCGGTCGAAGACCCGCTCGTCACGGTTCGCGGAGGGGTAGAAGAGCATGACCCGATCGCCGGGCCGGAACGTGCGTCCACCGAGTTCACGTTCTTCGGCGACGGTCCGCCGGAAGGTGAGGATCGGGCTGCTGAGGCGAAGGATCTCCTCGATCGCTCCGTCGAGGTAGCGGTTGAGATCGCTGAGCAGGAGTTCGCGCTGCGCGGGGTGGTCCGTCAGCAGCTTGATGCCGTGAGTGATGGCGTTGTGCGTCGTCTCGCTGCCCGCGACCAGCAACGTGTTGACGAACGAGCTCAGCTCCCGCGGCGTGAGATGCTCGCCGTCCGGATTGGCGGTGACGAGCCGGGACGCGATGTCGCCCGTCGGCCGCCGGGCCCGTTCGCGGGCGACGGACATGCCGATCCGGCTGAGGCGGCGGCTCCCGTAGAACAACCGGACTCCGGTGGCGAGACTCCGCACAGGGCTGCGGCTCTCCGGGAAGCCGCCGTAGCCGGGGTCGTAGCCGCCCGCGAGGGACAGGCTGAGGTCCAGGACCTCGGACATGAGATAGCGCGGGACGCCCATCATCTCGCAGATGATCCGCGCCGGCATGGGGGCGGCGACCCGCGACGCGATGTCGCCGCCGCCGGACTTGGCGAAGTCGCGCACGATCTCCCCGGCCGCCCGCCGGATCTGCTCGTCGATCCGGGTCAGCGTCCGCGGCGTGAAGGCGCGGGACACGATCCGGCGCAATCGGGTGTGCTGCGGATTGTCCGTGTCGAGGATCATGTCGCCGCTGTAGCGGGCCAGCCAGCGGGGAGTCTCGGGCACGGTGGCCGTCGGCGCGTTGCGGAAGGCGCGGGCGTCGCGAGTCGCCTCGCTCACGTCGGCATGCGTCACCAGCGCGTAGTAGCCGTCGCCGTGCGGGAGGAAGGGGAACGGCTTCTCCCGGAAGTACATCGGCCGGTCGAGGGTGCGCAGGTGCGCGAGAAGGGCGTACCACCGATCCGGCTGACGGTGACGGAACCACGGGTCGATGAGGTCGACGTCGCTCTCGTCTATCTGGTCCACGGTTGTCATCGGATGCCTTCGCTGTGCTGGACGGGTTGCAGGAACAGAAGCCGGGGAGTGGGAGTCAGCGCCGTCGGGCGGTGATGAGCGTGTAGTGGACCTGCGGGTGAATGCCGATGTTCTCGTTCAGCTCGGCGTAGGCGACGATGCGATCGCGGATCTCCGTGTCGAAGTCGGCGTCCGAGGCGATGCGTCGCATCGCGTCGGCGAGCAGGCGATGACTGCGGCGGACGTGGCCGGTGATGTCCTCGCAGTCGACGACGTCCAACCGGGCCTTGGCCATGAACGTCTCGTACTCACCGACGCGCGCCAGCGGCGGAAGCTCGAACGCCTGGTGGAGGCGGTCCATGATGTCGGCGTCCTCGTGGGGCAGGTCGCCGTCCTGGTAGAAGTCGAGCGCGACGAGGGGCGCTCCCGGACGCAACGTCCGGGCGATCTCGGAGATGGCGCGGGCGCGGTCCGACATGTGCAGCAGCGACTCGATGGCGTAGGCGCCGTCGAAACGCGTTTCCGGGAAGGGCAGCGCCATGGCGTCGGCGAGCTGGAAGGCGGCGTGCCCCGGTCCCGGCCCGGCTTCCGGGCGCGCGTGCGCGACCCGCAGCTGGTGCGGACTGACCGTGATGCCCGTGACATGGACCCTGTACTCGGTGGCGATGCGGACGGAGGGGCGCCCGTTGCCGCACCCGACGTCCAGGATCTCCGCTCCCGGGAGCGGGGCGAGCCGGGCCGCGACCATGTCGGTGATGCGGTCCGTCGCCTTGGAGATCGGGGTGTCGTCGGTGTCGTCGTCCCAGTAGCCCAGATGGAGGTTGTCCCCGAGATGCTGGGTGAACAGGTCGTTGAACCGGTCGTACATCGAGCCGACCATGGACGGGGTCGGGAGCTGGGTCTCGGTCACGTTCGGTCACAGCCTTTCCGGGCGGTGTTCGATGGGGGATGCCGAAGACCTTCGGCGGGGGCACCCGGCGGAGCGGCCGAGTGCGTGGTCATTTCGTGCGGGACGTCACCCGCAAGCGCAGTCCTTGGGGCCGGAGAGTGACGCCGGCGTAGACCTTGGGACCCCGGCCGGGCCCGGGACTGAGATGCCAGCGCGAGCTGATCGCCGCCAGCGCCAGAACGGCCTCCTTGTAAGCGAACTGGTCGCCGATGCACTTGCGGGCGCCCGCTCCGAACGGGATGTAGGCGTAGCGCGGCGGCTGCGGTCTGGACGCGTCCCACCGGTCCGGGTCGAACCGCTCGGGTGCCGAGTAGAGATCGGCGCGGCGGTGAATGAGATAGGGACTGCACACGACGGTGGACCCGGCGGGAAGCCGGTACGGGCCGAGATCCGCGTCCGCGGTGATGACGCGGGTCAGGATCCACGCGGGCGGGAAGAGCCGCATGGCTTCGGTGACCACCCGGCCGGTGAAGCGCAGCGCGGGAAGGTCGTCGAGGCTGGGCGGAAGGCCGTTCAGCACCGCGTCGACCTCCGTCTGAACACGCTGCTGGACCTCGCTGTGGCAAGCCACCAGATGCAGTGTCCATGCGAGAGCGGCGGCGGTGGTGTCGGTGCCCGCACCGAAGAACGCCATCACCTGGTCGCTGACCTCGCTGCCGGTGAAGCCGTTCTCGAAGGTGCAGATTTCCCGGCCGTCAGGGGCGCGGCCGGGAAGGAGAGCGGACAGCAGGTCGCCGTGGTCGGTGCCGTCCGCACGGCGCTCGGCGATGATGACGGCGAGGTTCTTGCGGAGCCGGGCGGCGGCTTCGGCCATCCGCCCTTTGCCGAACCCCGGCACCCAGGCGAGCCATGACGGCACGCTGGCTCGCAGGTATGAGCCGCCGAAGATTGCGCTGAGGTCCTCGACGGCCTGGCCGACGACATGGCCGGGCAGCTCGTCGCAGAACATCGTCTCGACGAGCGTGCTGAGGGTGATCTTCTGCATCTCCGGGAGGACATCGAGGACCTGGCCGTTGTGCCACGCGCTCGCAGCGGAGGTGGAACGGGCCGTCATGATCCGTCCGTAACCGTCGAAGCGATCACGGGAGAAGGCGGGCTGGATCAGCCTGCGCTGGCGGCGGTGCCGCTCGTGCGCGCAGGTCGCCAGGTTGTGTCCGGCGAGTTCCCGGGCCAGCTCGAAGAACCGGCCGCCCTTGTCGAAGACGTGGTCGTCGCGCAGGAACTCACGGGTCAGCTCGGGGTCGCAGACGACGATCGTCCGCAGCGGCCCCACGCGCACGCCGACGACACCGCCGTAGGCCGGAAGCCGGCTGAGGAAGTCGAGTGAGCCGCGCAGCAGCGGAACCGTGTGACCGAGCAGGGGGACACCACCGGGCGCGAGGGGGATCCGGTCCGACCGTGCCGTGATCATTCGCTGGACTCCTCAGAGGTGGTGGGGCCGCTGCTCGGCCCGTCGCACATTACACATGCTTGACTACTCACTGTGGTTTCCCGGGGTAAGGCGCTACCCGATAGGGCGGACAGGTCTTACTCCTTCGGTGAGGTCACGCTCGCCGGTCGCGTCCGACCAGGAAGTCGTGCAGGAGCCTGCGTCCGCGTCGTCCGATCTCCGAGGACCGTCCGGCGTGCAGCATCTCTTGGACAAGCTGGCGGCCCGCCAGAGTGATCTCCGCCAGCCCGACGCGACCACGCTCGTTCCCCCGGGCAGAGCGTCGCCACCACAACACGCAGGACGCCGTCAGCAGGGGGATCAGCGCCAACGACCACGCTCCCGGCATGGGGAGGCGCACCACGACCTGACGGTTCTCGGGCCTGGCTTCGGCAGGGGCGCGGAACGGGAAGGGAAGCTGTCTGCGCAGCACGGAACGACTCCTTGGGATCGTGTGAGACGGGGTGGTTTCGGCGCGCCGGATGACCCGGCCGCGGATCAGGCAGACCGCGGCCACGACGACCACGGCGCCGAGGACGACGGCGTCGACGACGGACGAGCGGGCCATACCGGTCACGAACGCGTCCTTGGCCGCGACCACGGTCTGGGCGGACGGGCCGCCGTGACCGTGGGCGGACGTCGCGAGGATCGCGTTGACGTCCTCCGATCCGCGGTTTCGTCCGAGCAGATGGTGGAGGCGATGGGACGACACGGCGGCGAGGATCGAGCCTTGTACCGCGACGCCGAGGCCCATGCCGACCTGCCGGGCGACGTCGTTGAGCGCCGAGCCGAGCCCTGCGGATGCGGCGGGGAACGCGTCCATCACGGTCCCGGTGAGTGCGGACAGGGACAGCCCGCAGCCGACGCCGAGGACGAGCTGGAACACCACGAGGCGGTCGTAACCGGAGTCCGCGGTGGTGGTGGCCAGCAAGGCGAACGAGCCGGTGACGCATGCGAAGCCGAGCAGCGTCATGGTGTCGCCGCCCACCCGGCTCATCAGCGGCAGCGTGGCGGCGGAGCCGGCGATCATCGCGACCGACATGGGCAGGGTGCGGACGCCCGCTTCCCACGGGGAGTATCCGAGGACGCCCTGGAGGTAGACGACCAGGATGAAGAACGACCCGAAGGCGATGAAGGACATCAGCGCCAGCGCGGCCAAGCCCGTCCCGATGCGCGGGACGCGCAGCAGGGACAGCGGCAGCATCGGAGACCGGTGACGCACCTGCCACAGCAAGAAGAGGACCAGCAGCAGTGCCGCCGACCCGAACGCCACGACGACCAGGGCGCTCGTCCAGCCGCGGTCGGGACCCTCCACGACCGCCCACACCAAGGCGGTCAGCCCGAGCGCCGACAGCACCGCGCCGAGAAGGTCCAGCGACATCCTGCCGGGCGCGCGGGACTCGGGGACGAGCCACAACGCCAGGACGACGGCGGTGACGGCGATCGGAACGTTGACCCAGAAACCGGCGTGCCAGGACCACCGGTCCACGAGCCAGCCGCCGATGACCGGTCCGAGCAGGCCGCCGACGCCCGCCACCGCGGACCACACCGCGATGGCCCGGCGGCGCAGGGCCGGTTCCGGGAACAGCCGGGTCACGATCGACAGGGTCGCGGGCATGATCAGCGCAGAACCGAGGCCCATCCCGACGCGAGCCGCGATCACCTGCACCGACGTGTCGGCCAGGCCGCCGACCACCGAAGTGACGACGCACAGCAGCATTCCGAGCACGAACGCCCGTCGCCGTCCGATCCGGTCGGCCACCGCACCGGCGGCAAGAACGGTTCCGCTCATGGCCACGGCGTAGCCGTCGATGATCCACTGAACATCCGTCGTGGACAGTCGCAGGTCACGCTGCAGATCGGGGATCGCGACGTTGAGGACCGTGAAGTCGATCCCGATCAGGAACAGCCCGAGACACACCACCACGGTCGCGGCCCAACGGCGCCGCATGCTCACAGCCGGACTCGTGCCCGAATTCGTCCGGTCCATTTGGATCCGGCCTGTCGTGAGGGAAAAGCGAGATGGGCTGCCAGAGGTGGATTTGGGTCGTTGCGTTCGGATGCGAGCAGTGGTCTCTCGGCGACGCAAGCCCATGTATTGCCCTCCGCAGTTGGTCCGCCACGCTCGCGTCAAACCGTATCGTCGCCAACACATAGATGCACGGTTACTGTATGACTACCTCGCGTTGACCTGTGCAATCGAAGGTGGGCGATCATCCATGCCTGGAATGTCGCACATACTCGATGTAGCCGAAAGTGCGGTGAATGTATGGAGTACAAAATTGCGAAAGGTTCGATCCAGGCGAACGGGTTGAAGTTCGGCTTTCTGGAAGCCGGTCCCGAACGCGGTCCGCTGGCGTTGTGTCTCCACGGGTTCCCCGACTCGGCCTATACGTGGCGGCATCTCCTGCCCGAGCTCGCCGCCGCCGGGTACCGTGCCGTCGCGCCGTTCGCGAGGGGATACGCGCCGACGGCCGTCCCGGCGGACGGCGCGTATCAGAGCGGAGCGCTCGTTGCCGACGCCGTCGCCCTGCACGAAGAACTCGGCGGAGACCAGGACGCGGTTCTCATCGGTCATGACTGGGGTACGGCGGCGGCCTACGGGGCCGCCGTGATCGCTCCCGAGCGCTGGCGCAGAGTCGTGACGCTGGCCGGGCCGCCGCTCGCGGCGACGGGCGACGCATTCCAGCGCTATGAGCAGCTCAAGCGCTGGTTCTACTTGTTCTTGTTCCAGACTCCCTTGGCCGAACTGGTCCTGGACCGGCTGTTCATCGAGGGGCTGTGGCGCGACTGGTCGCCGGAAAGCGCCGACATAGCGGCGGACGTCAGCTATGCCGCAGAATGTTTGGCCGCGCCGGAGAATGCGACGGCGGCAATCGAGTACTACCGGGCGCTTTTCGACCACTCACTTCACTTCGAGCGCTATGCGCGCGAACAGGAAGCCGTCGCGGCGACAGGGGAACGTCCCGTCCTGTACCTGCACGGCATGGAGGACGGCGCGCTCGGCGCGGACATCATCGCTCCCGCCGGAGACCTGAACCGGGTCATGGCTGCGCTACCGCCGGGCTCGCACGCCGATCTCGTCGCGGGCGCGGGCCATTTCCCTCACCTCGATCGCCCTGGCGAGGTCAACCGGAAGATCCTGGACTGGGTGTCCGGCTGAGGTCGAACTCGAACGCTCGCCGACGTCGAGCCGCGTAGGGAAGACCGGCAGTGAATGGCGCGCCAATTCGTCCATGATCTGCCTCTGCGGGCCACCTCATGGAGCCGGTCTCACCTGCCCGGCGAGCTCGCGGAGCAGCCGCTCCTCTTTCGCGCGGTCGAGTCCGGGGGCTTGGCGGTCGGGTCGCAGGCGCGGGTCGCCCTCGCTCACCAGCCAGTCCCAGGTGTCGCGAACCGTCTCGGCGACTGGACGGCAGCTCAGTCCGGCCCGGTACGCGGCGGATGAGTCGACGGTCCGCATGCCGTCGTACTCGGAGTCGGGTGGGAGCCACAAGGGCAGTTCGGTCCACGGGCTGAGTCCCGCCTGTTCGATGAAGTCAGGAGCCGCCCAGACCAGATCGGCGTTCGAGCCCGTCACGTCGATGGCGGTTCGCAGGATCTCGTCCATCGTCGTGGCATCGGCGGGGCCGACCACATTGAAGGTTCCACCGACTCCGCGTTCAGCAGCGGCGAGCATCCACTCAGCCAGGTCGCGCGCGTCGATGTACTGGACGTGCCGGCCCGGCTCGCCGGGGGCGAGGACGGCCCCACCCCGCTGGATTCGCCGCAGCCACCACGGAAGACGGCCCACATTCTCGTACGGTCCGAGGACCAGTCCCGCGCGTGCGATCAAAGAACGGTTCTCAAAAGCGGAGTGCACCGCGATCTCGCCGCCACGTTTGGCGATCGCGTAATCGTCTTGGCCGTCGTCATCCGGACGGCCGTCGACGACGGCAGTGTGCTCGTCAGAACCGATCGGAATCGGCCACCGGTAGACCGAGACACTGGAGACGTAGCCGTAATGTCCCGCGCGGTCGGCGAGCAACCGTGCCGAGTCGCGAACAACGCGGGGCGCGCCGCTCCACGTATCGAGGACGACATCCCATGTTCGGTCCGCGACCGCAGCGCGCAACGCCTCCCGATCGGTCCGGTCCGCGATGAGGCGGGTGCCGCTGTCGGGTGTGACCGTGCGGTCGCGGCCCCGGTTGAGCGTCGTGACCTCGTGACCCCTGCTGATCGCCACTTCAACGATCGCTCGTCCCACGAAATGTGTACCGCCGAGGACCAGCACCTTCATGCCTGTCATGTTCGCTCAGGGGGCCGGCCATTGAACGCGTGTTCACTAAAGGCGTAGCAGTGGGCGATCGACACGGGAGGGGCGGAAAACGAAACGCCTTGGTTCACGTCGGTTGTTTGTTGGACGTGCGCATTAGTTCATTGAGGTATGCGTCGAGTTGCGCTGTCATCTCATGCGCGGACAGGTGGCGGGCGAGCCGCTGGATGGAAAGGCCGTCCACGAGGGCGTGCAGGCGCCGGGCGAGCGTCTGGGGCGGGGCGGCGTCCGGGGCGAGCAGACGTTCGGCAGCAAGGAGATCCACGAGCTGTCGGCAGAGTTCGTGCATCGCGTCGAAGTGGGCGCGCTGAACCTCCGCGAGATGGGGGTCGCTCAGGCCGAGTGCGAGGAACGAGAAGGCGACGGACGCCTCGGTGGTGCGCTGGGCGTCGACCGGCATCGTCTCCAGCAGGATCTCGCGGACGGCCCGCCGTACGTCCTGATCTCGACGAGGTGCCGACACCCGGGCCGTGACGCGTGCGATCACCTCCTCGCACGCGAACGCGAGCAGTTCGGCGCGGGTGGCGAAGTAGTGCCGCAGTGCGCCGGGCGACCAGCCGGCCTCCGCGGCGACCGAGCGGATGGAGACGCCGTCCACTCCGTCCCTGTCGATCACGCGCCAGACGGCCTCGGCCAGCTCAGCCCGGCGCTCCTCGTGGTCCACGATCTTCGGCACCACGGCATTATTGCACGACTGTGCTAAATTATTTGGCACAGTCGTGTTGGAAAGGAGGCGTGGTGATCGTCCTGATCGTGGGGTGCGAGGTCGCGTTCTGGCTGCTGCTCGTCCTCGGACTCGCAGCGCGGTACCTTCTTCGCGCCCGTCGGCTCGGCGCGGGGCTGCTCCTCTGCGTTCCTCTCGCCGATGTCGTGCTGCTGGCGGCATCGGTCATCGACCTGCGAGGAGGCGCCGAGGGGTCCCCGGCGCACGGTCTCGCCGCGATCTATCTCGGAGTCTCGGTCGCGTTCGGGCACCAGATGATCCAGTGGGCCGACCAACGCTTCGCTCACCGTTTCGCGGGCGGCCCCGCGCCCAGCGGCCCGCCGAAGTCCGGGCGGGCTCACGCGGCCCGCGAACGCGGCCAGTGGCTGCGGCACTTGCTGGCTTATGCGATCGCGGCGGGCGTGCTCGGGATCTTCACCTTGCTCGTCGGAAACGTGGCGCAGACGGTGAACGCGTGGGCGGTGATGGGTCCGTGGGCGATCATCCTCGTCGTGGACTTCCTGATCTCCTTCAGCTACACGATCGCGCCACGCAAAGGCTGATCTCGGCGGAGAACACGATCGGAACCCCGCAGCAGGGCAAGGCGCCCATCGCGCCGTGCAGCGAATCTTGTTTCCTCCGCGTACACGCACGCGTACGCGGAGGAACGAGCGTCTTCTCGCCACCTGGACGGCGGACCGGACGACGCTGAGAGGTTTCCGAGGTTGTCGCGGCGCCCTGGGGCGGCCTCGCGCCGTAAGAACCGCCCCAGGGACCCCTGTCAGGCCGCGGCCACCTCGCCGGGGACGCGGGCCGCCGCGAAAGTGGCCGTGCGCCGCACCTGGAAGCCGAGCGACTCGTAGAGCCGGATCGCCGTCGTGTTGTGCGCGGCGGCGTGCATGAACGGTGTTTCTCCCCGCGCGCGGATCTCCGCGACGAGTGTCCGGACGAGCCGGGTGGCGAGTCCCTGCCCCCGGTACGCCGCGTCGGTGCACACCGCGCTGATCTCTGTGAAGCCCGGTGGATGCAGCCGCTCGCCCGCCATCGCGACGAGCCGCCCGTCCCGCCGGATGCCGAGGTAGGTCCCGAGTTCGATCGTGCGGCTCAGGAAGGGACCGGGCTTGGTGCGCTCGACGAGCGCCATCATCTCCGGGACGTCAGCGGCGGTGAGCCTGACCGCCTCGGCATCGACCGAGCCGGTGACACCGTTGTCGATGAGCTGGACCCCGGCCAGGCTCATCACCATCTCCCAGGTGTCGGGCGGCGCCGACAGGACGTCCACCAGGGGGACGACCGTGCCCGGACCGGCGAGCGCCGCGACGTCCGCCCAGTCGGCCGCGTCCGGACGCTCGGGAACGACCAGGAACGGCGAGACGTCGGCCGGGTAGCGCACCACGTTGCCGCGCCACTCGGCGAAGTGGGCGTGCGGCCCGGTCAGCGAGGCGTACGCCGGGCGGTCGAGCGGATGAGGCCGGCTCATCCGCGCCTCGCGAAGTTCTCCCGGGTCGCGATCACCTTGCGGTAGCGGCGGGGTCCGTCCGCGTAGTCGTCGATCGCGTAGTGCCAGGTCGCCAGGTTGTCCCACAGAACGAAATCGCCCGGCTGCCACCCGAAGCGGATCGAGTAGTCCGGTGACGAGGCATGGTCGAGCAGGAAGGGAAGGAGCACTCGGGCCTCGGCCGCCGTCACGCCGGTCAGGCCGAGGGCGCCCGAACTGAGGAATAGGCCCTTGCGCCCGGTATCGGGGTGCGTCAGCACGACAGGTTGCTCCACGGTCTCGCCCACCGCGGACTTGTCGCTGCCTTGCGCGTAGTTGCCGGGGTCGCCGTCATACACGGCCGAGACCGACTCCAGCAGCGCCTTGACCGGATCGGAGAGGTCGTCGTAAGCGGCCTGGAGATCGGCCCAGAGCGTGTGCCCGCCCAGCTCGGGCACCGCCTGGTAGGTCAGCGACTCGATGCTGAACGGCGGCGTCCGCCAGATCCCGCCGACGTGCCACACACTGGCCTTGCCGGTCCGGCTGACGTCATAGGGATACGACAGGCGGTTGGCGTCGTCGCGCCGCGCGGTCGGATGGTCGAACGGGTCGCCGAAGATGCGCACGGCCGCGACGTGCTGGTCGGGGTCGAGGTGCTGGTCGCGGAAGACGAGGACCCTGTGGTCGATGAACTCCCGCCGCAGCGCGTCCGCCGTCGCGTCGTCCACGGGACGGGTCAGGTCGATGCCGGAGATCTCGGCGCCGAACCGGGGCCCGGCGCGGCGTACCTGGTAGGTCGGGTGCAGAACCGTCACGGTCGGACTCCCTCGGGCGCGAGCGGCGGCAGGGCGAGGTGCTCGCGGAGCGTGTCACCTTCATAGGCGGTGCGGTAGAGGCCGCGTTCCTGGAGTTCGGGGACGAGCCGGTCGACGATGTCCTCCAGGGACGCGGGGATCTGGTCGGGGAGGATGTTGAACCCGTCCACGGCCCGGGTCCGGACGTACTCGGCCCACCGGTCGGCGACCTGCGACGGTGTGCCGACGAACGGGTCGTGCCGCGTGGTGACCGCTCGGGCGAGGTCCAGGATGGAAAGGTTCTCGCGCTCGGCCTTCTCCCGCCACTGCGCGATGAGCGCCAGCTTCCCCTTGCGTCGCTCGATGGGAAGCGTGCCGCGCGAGGGGTCGAGTTCCTCCTCGCTCGGCGGGATGTCGGGAAGCGGACCATGCGGGTCGTAGGCGGACAGATCAGTGCCCCAGTACTGCTCGAAGTACGCGATCGCGCGGGCGGGGGACACCTGCTGGTGGTAGATCCAGCGGGCCTTCTCCTCGGCCTCCCGCACGGTGTCGCCGAGGACGACCGACGCGCCGGGCAGGATGCGCAACGAGTCCGGAGAGCGGCCGTACCGGGCGAGCCGGGCGCGAAGGTCGGCGGCGTACGCGACGGCCTTGCCGAACTCGGTGTTCGCCGAGAACACGACGTCGGCGTGCGCGGCGGCCAGTTCACGACCGCCGTCGGAGTCGCCGGCCTGGAACAGGACCGGCCGTCCCTGCCTGCTGCCGGGGACGGTGGCGGTGGCGCGGAAGTCCACGAGGTCCGTGTGCCGTTCGACGGGACGGATCGCGCCGGGCCGCGCCCAGCTCTTGGCGTCACCGGAGTCGGCGACGGCGTCCGGTTCCCACGACGACCACAGCTCCTTGGCCGCCGCGACGAACTGACCGGCCCGCTCGTACCGCCGTTCGTGCTCCAGCCAGCCGCCGTGCCGGAAGTTCGCGCCCGTCCACGCGTTGTCGGTGGTGACGATGTTCCATCCGGCGCGGCCCCCGGACAGCAGGTCGAGGCTGGCGAGGCGGCGCGCGAGGTCGGCGGGGAAGTTGTAGGTGGTGTTCTGGGTGGCGACCAGGCCGATCTTCTCGGTCACGCCTGCCAGGGCGGCCAACTGCGTGATCGCGTCGGGTCGCCCGGCGACGTCGAGTTCGTAGACGCGACCGCGGTTCTCGCGGACGCGCAGGCCCTCACCGAGGAAGAAGGCGTCGAAGAGCCCGCGCTCCAGGAGCTTGACGACGTGGACGAAGGTTTCGATCGCGACGTGCGGTGCGGCTGCCGGGTCGTCCCAGATGAGGGATCCGACGCCGACCTGGAAGACGCCGAGGTGGACTTGGGCGTGCGGATCGTACGGGGCGCCGGTGTCGGGGGTCGTGCTCGTCATGTCGGGAATCACCTCACGATGCGGCGGCGAACCGGTTGGCGGGGCGCGGCAGTCCGAGACTGTCGCGCAGCGTGGCGCCGGGCGCGGGCGGACGGAACAGCCCCTCGTCGGCGAGGACCGGGAGGACGTCGCTGATCAGCAGCTCGAACTCGGTCGCGAGCACTGCGGGGTGGAGCCGCACCCCGTCGAACGTCACTGCGAGCGACCGCAGCAGTTCCACGAGCCCGTCGGGCGTGCCGACGTGGCGGAGCCGCCGCGAGCGGGGCCATGCGGCGTCGGCGTCGAGCCGGGCGGCCCGTTCCTCGGCCTGCGCGGTCGTCGTGCCGAGCACGATCTCCACTTCGGCGAACGCGAGGGCCTCGCGGTCCTCGGCGTCCGGGCCGTCCACCAGGACGATGTCGGCGCGGTCGTCGACGTCGAGGGCGGCGGGAGCGAGCACCACCACCTGCCCTTGCGGAGGCCGAGGAGTGATCAGCGGTCCTTTGACCGTGAAGGTCGCGCCCTCGAAGTCGACGTGATGGACCCGGTCCGCGTCGAGATAGCGGCCGGTCCGGGACTCCTTGATGACGGCGTCGTCCTCCCAGGAATCCCAGAGCAGCCGCGCGGCGTCGACGACGTCGAGCACCTCGCGGCGCAACGCCGCGGCGTCCGGCGCGGTGGCGCCGATCGTGGCCAGGGACGCCTCGTCGCCGGCCGCGCCCACGACCCAGCCGGCCCTGCCGTTACTGGCGTGGTCCAGGCTCGCCAACTGCGTGGCGAGGTGGAACGGTTCGGTGGTCGTCACGTGCAAGGTCGGGGCGAGACCGATCCGGTCGGTCGTCGTCGACACGAACGCCGCCCGGGTACCGGCCTCGATCCGGCCTGCCGGAGTCGGCCCGTCGCCGGGCGGAACGGGGGTGTCGGCGAACGTGGCCAGCGTGAAACCGGCGGTTTCGGCGGCCGAGACGGACGCCCGCAACGCCTGCGGGGTGAGCACGGAGCCGGGCGGACGGCCGGAGTGCCGCCAGGCCGCCGGGTGGGCGCCGTCGCCGTCCAGGTCGACGGCCAGGAACAGTCGGGAACCGCTCATCGTGATCCTTTCGGGCCGGTCACGCCGGAACGCTCGCTGGGACGCGCCAGCCGAGCCGAGGGGCGACCGCGTGCCGGACGTCGTGGAGGATCTGCTCGTAGTCGCGCCGGTCGAACTCGTAGGGAAGTTCGAGGCGCAGCTCCGACACGGCGGCGACCGCGCGGTCGGCGAGCAGCCGTTCCACGATCTCCTCCGACGTCCCGACCAGGTCGGGGGCGAACAGTGTGCGCCGCTCGCCGTGGGGCTTGAGGGTGCGTTCGCGGCGGCCGGCCGCGTAAGCGCGGTACCGCTCGCGCGCGGCGGTGTCCGCGCTGTCGAACGGGACGACGACCCGTCCGAGCGCGATCCGCCCGGACGGCCGCAGCCGCCGGTATTCCTCGATCAGCGCGAGCTGCACGGTCTGGAAGTCGTCGCCGACGTCGTCACCGTGGACGATGTTGCCGGTCAGCAGGTTCAGCCCTCGCTCGCTCGCCCAGCGCGCCGAGCGAAGGCTTGCACCGCCGTACCAGACCCGGTTCAGCAGCCCCGGGCTGTGCGGTTGCAGCCGGGGCCGCTGCACGTTCCCCGGTGACTGGATGCGCGTGTCCTCGCCGCCGAGGTAGTCGCCCCGCAGGTTCTCCAGCAGCCGGACGATGCGGCCGTAGGACAGGTCGTAGTCGCGCCAGTCCCCGTCGTGCACCAGGTCGCCGAGCAGGTCGGCGTGGGGCATGCCGGTGCTGAAACCGGCCTGGAGCCGGCCGTGCGAGAGGACGTCGAGGGTCGCGAGATCCTCGGCGAGCCGGAACGGGTTCTCGTAGCCGATCGGGATGACCGCGGTGCCGAGCTGGATGCGCTCGGTGCGCTGGCTCGCGGCGGCCAGGAACACGGCCGCCGACGACACGCCGTGTTCGAGGTGCCGCTGCCGGATCCACGCGCCGTCGTACCCGAGGCGCTCGCCGAACTCGAACAGCCGCAGCGTGTCCTCCAGACCCGAGCGCGGGTCGTCGTCGGGGTAGTTCCCGGGCGTGAGGAACGCCAGTGATTCGACGGCCATCGTCAGGCGCGCTCGTAGGGGATCTTCTGGCCCGCCTCGACCGCGACGGGCAGCCGGTTCCCGGCCGGCGGCAGCGGGCAGGTCGCGAAGTCGGTGTAGGCGCACGGCAGGTTCGCGGCCCTGTTGAAGTCGAGGGTCACGGTCCCGTCGGCGTCCGGCGCGCCGACGTTGAGCACCCGGTTGGCCGCGTAGGTGGTGACCCCCGACGTCTCGTCGGTGAACAGGATGATCAGGTCGCCCGCGTCCTTGCCCGGGAACGCGGTCAGGCTCAGCGCGGTGCCGTCCAGCTCGAAATCGACGCGTCCCGGGGCGTCGTAGACGTGCTCAAGTCCTTCCACGGACGCGCCGACCGTGGTCGGGACGGGCTCGTCGAACGCGATGTAGCGGCCCTTCACCACCCAGCGCGGATCCGGCTCGTAGTCGGGCGTGCCCTGGAACTGCAGCCGCAGTGAGTGCTCGGGGTGCCGGGGCCGGACGATGTCGTTCCCGCCCCGCTTCGCGACCTCGATCGCCGCGTCCTTCCACAGGGCGAAGACGCTGCTGCGCTCGGCCAGCACGCCGAACCGGTGCTCGCCGCGCACGGTCGTCCCGTCGACGATCAGTTCCTCGCCGTCGTCAAGGACCACCACGACGCCGTCCGGTCCGGTGGACCAGGTGCCCGGCGCGTCGGGGAAGCGCTGCGGTTCGTCGCTCAGCCAGCGCAGCCCGGTGATCGCGAGAAAGCCGTGGGGGTCGGCGAGCCGGTCGTGGTGCGCCTGCCGCCACGCCCGCCACTCCTGGACGAAAGTGTTCTCGGTCGCCTCGATCGTCATGTCCGCTCCTCGTAGTGCCGTGAGTGAACGCCGCCGCCGGGAATGGCGGCGAGCAGGTCCCGGGTGTAGGGGTGCTCCGGGTGGTCGAACAGCTCGTCGGTCGCGCCCGTCTCCACGATCCGCCCGGCCCGCATCACGGCGACCCGGTGCGCGATCTGCCGGACCACGGCCAGGTCGTGCGAGATGAGCAGGTACGCGACGCCGGTGTCGGCCTGCAGCTCCGCGAGCAGCTCCAGAACCTGGGCCTGCACCGAGACGTCCAGCGCGGAGACGGGCTCGTCGCAGACCACGAGGTCGGGGGAGAGCGCGAGCGCGCGGGCGATCGCGACCCGCTGCCGCTGGCCGCCCGACAGCTCGGCGGGCCTGCGGTCGAGGATCGAAGCGGGGAGGGCGACGCGTTCCAGCAGGTGCCGGGCGCGCTCGGCGCGGGACGCGCGGTCGCCGACGCGGAACGCGCGCAGCGGCTCGCTGATCACCTCGCCGATCGAGAACCTGGGGTCGAGCGAGGCGTAGGGGTTCTGGTAGACGAGCTGCGCCCGTCGCCGCAGGCCGCGCAACCGGCCGCCGCGCGCCGCCGTCACGTCCTCGCCGTCGAACACGATGCGGCCCGAGGTCGGCTGCGCGAGCCGCAGGACCAGGCGGGCCGTGGTCGATTTGCCCGAACCCGACTCGCCGACCAGCGCCAGCGTCTCGCCGCGCCGGACGGCCAGGTCGATGCCGTCCACCGCGCGCACGATCCGCTTCGCGCCCGCCCCTTGGGGAAGCCGGAACTCCTTGACCAGGTTCTCGACGGTCACCAGCGGCGTTTCGGCCGGTGCCGGCGCCGCCGGGTTCGTGCGGGGGCGCGCGACGGACAGGCTCGGCGCGCTGGCGAGCAGGCGGCGGGTGTAGGCGTCGGACGGCGCGTCGAGGACGTCCCGGGCCGGGCCGGACTCCACGATCCGGCCGCGCGACATCACCGCGATCCGTTGCGCCCGGTCCGCGGCGACGCCGAGGTCGTGCGTGACGAGCAGGACCGCGCTGCCCAGTTCCTCGGTCAGATGCTGCAGGTGATCGAGGATCCGGCGCTGCACGGTGACGTCCAGCGCGCTGGTGGGCTCGTCGGCGACGATCAGTTTCGGCCGGGCGGCGATGGCGATCGCGATGAGCACCCGCTGCCGCATCCCACCGGACAACTCGTGCGGATACTGACGCGCCCGCAGCGCGGGCTCGGGCAGCCCGGCGCGCTCCAGCACCTCGATCGCGTCGGCGGGCGTGGACCGGCGTGTCGACAGATCGTGCAGCCGCAGCACCTCGGCCACCTGCTCGCCGACCCGCTTCACCGGATTCAGCGAGACGCCCGGATCCTGGGGGACGAGGCCGATCCGCGCGCCGCGCACGGTGCGCAGCTCCTTCTCGGACAACCCGGTCAGGTCCGCGCCGTCGAACTCGACCCGGCCCGCGTCGATCGAGGCGTTGTCGGCGAGCAGCCGGATCACCGCGTGCGCGAGGGTGCTCTTTCCCGAACCGGACTCGCCGACCAGCGCGACGATCTCGCCCGGACGCACGTCCAGGTCCACTCCTCGTACGGCTGGCACGCGGCCCGTCCGGGTCCGGTAGGAGACGGCCAGGCCGTTGATGCTCAGAAGGCTGTCGCTCATCGGCGCGTCCACTCCCCGTCCAGGGCCCGCGCGATCCGGTTGGTGGCGAGCACGGTCGCCGCGATGACGAATCCCGGCAGCGCGGTCAGCCACCACGCGTTGGCCAGATAGTTGCGTCCGGCGGCGATCACCGTCCCCCACTCCGGCGCCGGCGGGGGCGCGCCGTAGCCGAGGAAGCTCAGCGAGGACACCGCGAGGATCGACGTGCCGAAGTCGAGCGTGGCGAGCACCAGGACCGGGCCGATCGCGTTCGGCAGGACATGCCGCCCGAGCACGCCGTACCAGCGCGTGCCGCAGGACCGCGACGCCTCGACGTACGTGGCCTGCCGCACGCGCAGCACCTCGGCGCGCATCACCCGCGCGAACGTCGCGACGCTCGCGATGCCCACGGCTATCGCGACCTTCATCGTGCCGTAGCCGAGCGCCGTGACCAGCGCGAGCGACAGGAACAGCGCGGGAATCGAGAGCAGGACGTCCACCGCTCGCATCAGCACGTCGTCCACCCAGCGGCCCACGAAGCCGGCCGCGAGGCCGAGCAGCCCGCCGACGACGATCGCCACGGCGACGGCGATGAGCGTCGCCTTCATCGACAGGGCCGCGCCGTGCACGATCCGCGAGAACACGTCGCGGCCGAGTTCGTCGGTGCCGAACCAGTGCGCGCCGCCCGGTGCCTGGAACCGCTGCGCCGGGACGCCCGTCAGTGGGTCGCGCGAGGTGAACAGGTTCGGCCAGAACGCCGCGAGAACGACCAGCACGACCATGACGATCGAGAGCACCAGCCCGGGACGGCGCAGGAAGAACCGCACGACGCCCGCACCGTCCCGGCCCTTCTCGACCGGGACGCCGAGACCGACGGCCGCCTCGGCGGCGACGCCCTCGTCCACCATCTGGCTCATGCGCCCTCCACCCGTCCGTATCGCGCGCCGTCGGCGTTCGGCTGCTCGGTCCGGCGCGCGGCGCGCGGCCACGGCTCGTTCATGCGGGCCTCCCGGCGACGACGATGCGCGGGTCGATCAGCGGATAGACGAGGTCGATGACCAGGTTGACCAGGACGAAGACGAACGAGCCGAACACCACGACGCCCTGGACGACCGGGATGTCCTGGCTACCAACCGCGGTCGCCGTGACGCGTCCGAGGCCGTTGCGGGAGAACACGGTCTCGATGACGACCGAGTTCGCCATGAGCTGCCCGGCCAGCACACCGATGACCGTCAACGCGGGAAGCGACGCGTTGCGCAGGGCGTGCCGCAGATGGACGCGCGCCCGTCCCGCGCCTTTGGCCCGCGCCGTCTGCACATACGGCTCGTTCAGCGTGTTGAGCAGGCTCTTGGCGAGCACCTGCGAGATCAGCGCGCCGGACGGAATCGCCAGCGCGATCGCCGGGAGCACCAGCCCGCGCAGGCCGTCGTTCCCGAACGCCGGGAACAGATGGGCGCGGAAGGAGAACAGTTCGACCAGCATGAGCCCGACCCAGAACGTCGGCACCGACACCCCGAGCGGCGGCAGCGACAGCAGCACCTGCCGCAGCCACCGCATCGACGTGTAGGTCGCGAGGACCGCGAGGCCGCCTCCGACCAGGATCGCGAGCAGCAGTGCGGCCGTCGTGAGCTGGAGCGTCGCGGGCAGGGCGTCCGCGAGCGTCGAGGTGACCGGGCGGCCGGTGGCCACCGAGTCGCCGAAGTCGCCCCGGACCGCCCTGCCGAGATACTCCGCGTACTGCACCAGCACGGGCTTGTCGAAGCCGTACTCGTGCTTGAGCTGCGCGATCTGCGCCGGATCGGTCGACGTCTGGTCGAGGCCCTGCCCGGCCATCGCCGAGACGGGATCGCCGGGCAGGTAGTCGAGCACGAGGAACGCGACCGTGTAGGCCGCCCACAGCACGCCCGCCGCCTGCACGACCCGTCTGATCACATACCGGCGCATCGCGCTCAGCCGATCCAGGTGTCGTGGAGCTGGATGCGGCTGGACGCGTCGAAGGTGAGGTCGTGGACCTTCTTCGCCACGCCGAGCTCGGTCTGCAGTTCCACCACCGGGGCGACGACGGCGTGCTCGACGATCCACTGCTGGGCCTGCCCGACCAGCTTGGCCCGTTCGGCCGGGTCGTCCGCCGCGACCTGTCCGTCGAGCAGCTTGTCCAGCTCGGACGGCGGCAGGCGGTAGATGTTGGCGAGCGCGGTGGAGTACGAGGTGCGCAGGATGTCGGGATCGGCCCGGGTGATGTTGCCCCACAGCGCGTCGAAATCGCTCTTCTGCTGGATCACCTGGAACTGCGCGACCTGGATCAGCTTGAGCGTCACGTCCACGCCGACGGCCTTGAGCTGCTGCTGGATCAGTTCCAGCGACGGCTGGTTGGTGGCGGCGACGGGAGCCCACGTGATGGTGAAGCTCAGCTTCGCGCCGTTCTTGCTGCGGATCCCGTCCGGGCCGGGCTTCCATCCCGCCTGGTCCAGGAGCGAGCCGGCCCGCGCCTTGTCCAGCGCCAGCTTGGCGCCGAGGTCGGTGTAGGACGGCGTCGTGTGCGACAGGACGCTCGTCGCGGGCTTGGTGCCGCTCGGGTAGACCGTGCCGGCGATCTGCGCCCGGTCGATCGCGAGTGAGATCGCCTGGCGGATCTTCTCGTCCTTGAACAGCGGCCGGGACTCGTTGAATCCGAGGCCGAAGACGACGCCCGGGTTGGCCCGCGCCTGGAGACGGACGCCCGCGCCCTTCAACGCCGCCTCGTCGGCGAGGCCGACGCTGCCGATCGCGTCGACCTGGCCGGACTGGAGGCTGCCGGTCCGCACGCCCGACTCCGAGACGATCTTGAAGACGAGCTTGTCGAGGTACGCCTCGCCCTTCTTCTTGAAGAGAGACGAGCCCCAGGCGTAGCCCTTGCGCTTGGCCAGGGCGATCGACTGGTTCGGGACGTACGACGACAGCGTGAACGGCCCCGAGCCGCTGACGCCCTTGGTGCAGCGCTCCTCCGGCGTCCTGCGCACGCTCGCCGACGACTCGATGCCGAGCGAGAAGGTCGAGCTGGCCTGGAGGAACTGCGCGTTCGGCTGCTTGAACGTCACCTTCGCGGTGTGGTCGTCCACCACCGTCGTGCCCGCGTACCCGGCGAGATAGCTCTTCGCGAGGAGGGCGCGGATGCCGAGCTTCGGCACCGCGTCGAAGTTCTCCTTGACGACCTGGGCGGTCAGCGGGGTGCCGTCGCTGAACGTCACGCCGGGACGCAGCTTGAACGTGAACGTCGTGGCGTCCTTGCTGACCGTCCAGCTCTCGGCGAGCCAGGGGACGATCTTGCCGGTGGCCGGGTCCTGGTCGGTGAGGGAGTCCACGAGCTGACGCGTGGAGTAGATCGTGTCGTTGCTGCCGACCTGCTGCGGGTCGACGCACCCGGCGTCCGAGCCGACGGCGAAGGTGAGCGTGCCGCCGCTGGACGGCGAGCCCGTCCCGGCATCGCCGTCGCCGGAGCCGCAGGCGCTCAGGAGCAGCGTGCTCACGGCGGCGAAGGATCCGGCGATCGCCAGGCGCCCGCGATGGCGCGGTGCGGGACTCGGCGTTGATTGCAGGGTCGGACTCACGGAAGGTTCTCCCGTCGGGGGTCGTGCCGACCGGCGGCGGTAGTGCGCGCGAACTCGGCGTGAAGAGGGGGCGGAGGGCGGCCCGGGACCGCTCCAAACGGTGGGGCTGACTGGCCTCGTCACCGTAACCACGAAGCGATGGAGTCGTCAATACCTACCTACAAAGTAGGAAATTGGCGACTTGTCCGGGGGAGTTGCGGCGGATCGGGGCCCGGTGTCCGGGGTCTCGTGCGCGTACGGCGAGTGCTTCATCGCCCGGTCGTCACTGAAGTCGCCCCGCGCGGAGTCCCGTACGGGTCGAGGGTGGGATGGCCGAGTCGTCCGCATCCGGCCGGAAGTGGAGCGGTGATCCGATCTATACCCTAGTATTCCGACAAATTTGATGGACAATGAAGGGTGGCGCCACGATGAGCACTCCACGACCCCGGTGGGCCGCGCCGACCCGGCGGCGGCTCGCCGCAGCCGCCTCGGCCGTCGCCGCGAGCCTCCTGCTCGCCGCCTGCGGAGGCTCGGACGGGACCGCCGGCTCGGGTTCGGGCGACACGGTGACCATCGGAACGACCGACAAGGTGTACGCCCTCGACCCGGCCGGCTCCTTCGACGCCGGGTCGGGAGCCGTCATCGCCCAGGTGTACGCGACGCTGCTCGACCGTCCGGCCGGCAGCGGTGTCCTGAAGCCCAACCTGGCCGCGTCCGCGGGGTTCACCGCGCCGAAGGTCTACAAGGTCGTCCTCAAGCCCGGACTGAAGTTCGCCAACGGCAACGCGCTGACGTCGCAGGACGTCAAGTTCAGCTTCGACCGGCAACTGAAGATCGCGAGCACCAACGGCCCGTCCTCGCTGCTCTACGACCTCGACCGGGTGGAGACGCCGGACGCCACCACCGTCCTGTTCCATCTCAAGGCCGCCAATGACCAGGTGTTCCCGCAGGTGCTGGCCAGCGGCGCCGGAGAGATCGTCGACAACACCGTCTTCTCTCCGACCGCCGTGACGCCGGACGCGGCGATCGTCGCCAAGAAGCCGTTCGCGGGGCCGTACACGATCGGCAGCTTCACGGCCAACCAACTCGTCCAGTTCCGCGCCAACCCCAACTACCAGGGCATCCTCGGCAAGCCGTCGTTCCCGACGGTGAACCTCAAGTACTACGCGCTGGAGGACAATCTGAAGCTGGACCTTCAACAGGGCGGCGTCGACCTGGCCACCCGGACCCTGTCCATCACGAACCTGGACTCGCTGAGCAAGCAGAAGGGCCTCACCGTCTACCACGGCGCGGCGACGGGCTTCCGGTACCTCGTTTTCAACTTCAAGACCCAGCCGTACGGGACGGGCACGAGCCAGGCCGACCCGAAGAAGGCGCTCGCCGTCCGGCAGGCGGTCGCCCACGCGATCGACCGGTCCGGCCTGGCGGCGCAGGTGTACAAGAACACCTACCAGCCGGTCTACACGTTCCTTCCCGACGCGGTCCCGACCGGCAGCCCCGTCCTCAAGGGCCTTTACGGCGACGGCAACGGTGGACCGGACAAGGCCAAGGCCGCGGCCGTCCTGAAGGCCGCCGGCGTCACGACGCCGGTGACGCTGCAGCTCCAGTACAACACCGACCACTACGGCGCCTCCAGCTCGGACGAGTTCGCGCTGGTCAAGAACCAGCTGGAGTCCACCGGGCTGTTCACCGTGAAGCTGCAGTCCACCGACTGGACGCAGTACGCCAAGCAGCGGGTCGCCGACGCCTATCCCGAGTTCCAGCTCGGCTGGTTCGCCGACTACCTCGACGCGCAGGACTTCTTCCAGCCCCTCTACGGCAAGAACGGCTTCATCGGCAACCACTACGAGGACCCCGCGCTCATCGACCTGATCGACCAGCAGGCCACCACGCCGGGCGACGACAAGCGCGCCGCGCTCTCCCTGCGGATCCAGCAGGCGCTCGCGGCGGCGCTGCCGATCGTCCCGCTGCTGCAGAGTTCGTCCAACGCGGTCGCCGACGGACGGGTCGGCGGCGTCCAGGAGGCGCTGAAGACCGGCGGTCTCCCGTTCGGGGCGCTGAAGAAGGCGTCCTGATCCGATGACGACCCTCGTCGAGGCGCCCGGCGAGGGCGCGGGCGCCGAGCCCGAGACGACCCGGCCGCGTCCGCGCGGTCTCGGGCTCGGCCGCTACGTCCTGGTGCGGTTCCTGCTGATCCTGCCGACCGTGTTCGTGCTGACGACCGTCGTGTTCTTCCTGATGCGCGTCATCGGCGACCCGATCACCGCCGCCTACGGCGACCGGCTCACCGCCGCGCAACTCCGCCAGAGGATCCACGAGGCGGGCTACGACCGCAACGTGTTCGCGCAGTACGCCGACTACCTCGGCGACATCGCGCGAGGCGACTTCGGCACGACGTTCACCGACCACGTGCGGGTCGGCTCCATGCTGACGACCTACGGCACCGCGACGCTCGAACTGGTCGTGTACTCGCTGGTCGTGGCGCTCGCCGTCGGCCCGGTGCTCGGCACCGTCGCCGCGCGGCTGCGGGACCGCGGCGCCGACGTCGCGTTGCGGATCTTCGCGATCCTCACCTACGCGACGCCGGTGTTCTTCGTCGGGCTGCTGCTCAAGCTGGTCTTCGCGGCCCGGCTGGGATGGCTGCCCGTCAACGGGCGCCTCACCACCGCCGATGAGATCGCGCTTGAGGTGCGCGGTCACAAGAGCGGGATCTATCTCCTCGACGCGCTGCGCGCCGGCGACGGTCCGATGGCCGCGGACGTCCTCCAGCACGCGGTGCTCCCGGCGGTCGCGCTCGGACTGCTCAGCACCGGGATCTTCCTCCGGCTGTTCCGGACGAACCTGATGAGCACGCTGGACGCCGACTACGTCCTCGCCGCCCGCTCGCGCGGGGTCGGCGAGTGGCGGCTGACGACCCGGCACGCGGCGCGGCCCGCGCTCGTTCCGATCATCACCGTGATGGGCCTTCAGGTCGCGTCGCTGCTCGGCGGCGCGGTGCTCACCGAGATCACCTTCGAGTGGAAGGGACTCGGCTACGAACTCGCGCAGTACCTCCAGGCGCGCGACTACGTGGCGGTCCAGGGCATCGTCGTGGTCCTCGCGGTGATCGTCGCCGTCGTGAACTTCCTCGTGGACGTGCTCGCCGCCGTCATCGACCCCCGGGTGAGGTACTGAGATGGCCGTCCGACCGAGCGTGCGCCGGTTGATCCCGCGCGCCCACGGCTACCAGCGCGGAATGCTGCTGGCCGGAGGGGCGGTCGTCGCGGCCGTCGTGGTCGTGGCGGTGTTCGCGCCGCTGCTCGCGCCGTACGGGTTCGCGCAGCTGCGGGACGCGCACGGCTACTTCGGCGCGCAGCGTCCGCCCTCGGCGCGGCACTGGCTCGGCACGACCGTCGGCGGATACGACGTGCTGTCCCGCGTCATCTGGGGGTCGCAGACAGCGTTCGAAGTGATCGTCGCCGGGACGGTTGTAGCGCTGCTGCTCGGCTCGCTGCTCGGCCTGGCCTCGGGCTACGCGGGCGGGAGGGCCGACGGTGTCCTGGTCGCCCTGACCGATGCGATCTACGCGTTTCCCGCGCTGCTGCTCGCCATCGTCCTGGCGATCGTCGTCAGCGGCGGCTCGTCCGGACGGTGGTCCGGCATCCTGTCCACCGCCGTCACGGTCACGATCATCTTCCTGCCGCAGTACTTCCGCGTCGTGCGCGCGGAGACCACCCGCCTCAAACACGAGCCGTTCGTCGAGTCGGCGCGCGTCGTGGGCGTGCCGCGCCGGCGGATCCTGGTCCGCCACATCCTCGTCAACGCCACCCGGACGCTGCCGCTCGTCGTCACGCTGAACGCCGGGGGAGCGGTCGCGACGCTGGCCGGCCTCGGGTTCGTCGGCTACGGCATCGAGCCGACGGCGGCTGCGGAGTGGGGTTACGACCTGAACCGCGCGCAGTCCGACATCGCCGCGGGGATCTGGTGGACGGCCCTGTTCCCCGGCCTCGCGATCGCGCTGACGGTCCTCGGCATCACGCTGTTCGGCGAGGGGCTCAACGACGTCCGCGACCCGCGGTTGCGGGCTCGGCGCACGCCGCGTCGCGAGCCGCCGCCGGGTCCTGCGGAGGTCCGCGAGAGCGCCGGGCTGCTGGACGTCGAGCATCTCTCGGTGAGTTTCACGACCGACGGCGGCACGGTGGACGCGGTCGAGGACGTGAGCCTCACCGTCGCGCCCGGGGAGATCCTCGCCATCGTCGGCGAGTCGGGGTCGGGCAAGACCGTCACGGCGCGGTCCGCGCTCGCCCTGCTGCCCGATACGGCGAGCGCGCGCGGCGTCGTGCTCGTCCGGGGACGGGACGTGCTTCGGGCGGGAGGGCGTGAACTCCGGCGCGTACGGGGCCGCGACATCGCGGTGATCTTCCAGGAGCCGGGGACGGCGCTGAACCCCGTCCACACGGTCGGTTGGCAGATCGCCGAGGCGCTGCGCGCACACCGCTCGATCACCCGGCGCCAAGCGCGCGCACGGGCGGTGGAACTGCTCGACCGCGTCGGCATTCCGGACCCTGACCTGCGGGTCGGCCACTATCCGCACCAGTTCTCCGGCGGCCAGCAGCAGCGGATCGTCATCGCCCTGGCGCTCGCGCTGGACGCGCCGCTGCTCGTCGCCGACGAGCCCACGACGGCGCTCGACGTCACCGTGCAGGCCGACATCCTCGACCTGCTGCGGGACCTGCGCGACACGCGCCATGTCGCCATCGTCCTGATCACCCACAACATGGGCGTCGTCGCCGATCTCGCCGACCGGGTCGCGGTGATGCGCCGCGGACGGCTGGTGGAGCAGGCCGACGTCCGTACTCTCTTCGCCGCGCCGCGCCACGAGTACACCCGGGCGCTCCTCGCGGCGGTGCCGCGGCTGTCCGTCGAGCGTCCGGCGTCCCCGCCGCTCTCTGGTGACACCGTGGTGGAGGCGCGCGGCCTGGTGGTCGAGTATCCGGGGCGGCTGGGGAGCCCGGCGTTCCGCGCGGTGGACGGCGTGGATCTGCGCATCGCGCGCGGCGAGGTGCTCGGGCTCGTCGGCGAGTCCGGCTCCGGCAAGACCACCATCGCGCGCGCCGTCGCCGGGCTCGTCCCGGCAGGCGGAGACCTGCGCGTGCTCGGCGTGGACCTGGCCGGATCGCGGGAGCGGCAGTTCCGGACGGTCCGCAGACACCTCGGCTTCGTGTTCCAGGATCCGGCGACCTCGTTCAACCCCAAGCGCACCATCGGGGACGGGATCGCCGAACCTCTCCGCGCGCACGGCGACCCGACGGCCGCCGAGGTTCGGCGCCGGGTCGGCGAACTGCTCGACGCGGTGCAGCTCGACGCGGGCCATGCCGGCCGCTATCCGCACGAACTGTCCGGCGGACAGCGGCAGCGCGCCGCGCTCGCCCGCGCGCTCGCGCTGCAGCCCCGGCTGCTCATCGCCGACGAACCCACCAGTGCGCTGGACGTCTCCGTCCAGCAGCGCGTCCTGGACCTGTTCGCCGCGCTGCAGAAGGAACTCGGGTTCGCCGTGCTGTTCATCAGCCACGATCTCGCCGTCGTGAACGCCCTCGCCGACCGGGTCGGCGTCCTGTACCGGGGCCGGCTCGTCGAGGAGGGCGAGCGGCGGCAGGTGCTCACCAGCCCCGCGCACGACTACACGCGGCGGCTCATCGCCGCGTCGCCGGTTCCCGACCCGGTCGAGCAGGCGGCTCGGCGCGCGCACCGCCTGGCCGACGAGGCGACGGCATGAGCGGCGACCCCCGCGTCGCTCCGCGTCCGGCGTGCCGGACGAGCGGTATTGAGGGAGCGATGGGTGCCATCGAGGCGATGCGGGTCAGGCGGAAGGAACGCGGAGAGCGGTGAAGAGGATCTCGCGGCGGAGATGGAAGCCCAAGGACTCGTAGAGACGTACGGCGGTGACGTTGCTCGCGGCGGCGTGCAGGAACGGCGTCTCACCCCGGGCGTGGATGCCGGCGATGACGGCGCGGATGAGACGGGTGGCGAGGCCGTGGCCGCGATAGTCGGGGTCGGTGCAGACCGCGCTGATCTCAGTGTGGCCGGGCGGGTGCATGCGTTCGCCCGCCATCACGACGAGGCGGCCGTCACGGCGGATCCCGAGATAGGTCCCGAGTTCGATGGTGCGCGATGCGAAGGGGCCGGGCTCGGTGCGGGCGACCAGGTCGAGCATCTCGGGCACGTCAGCCGGGGTGAGCACGACGGCCTCGGGGTCGGGCCGGCCGTCGGCGGCCGAGCCGACGAGCTGCACGCCCGGAATGGTGAAGATCCTTTCCCAGTCGTCGGGGAAGGACGTCACGCCGGCGACGGTGAACTGGCCGCCCGGTCCGGCGAGGGCGGCGGCGTCGGCCCAGTCGGACGCGGACGGCTCGATCGGCAGCGCTCCGAACGGCGACACGTCGGTGGCGTAGCGGACGGCGCTGCCGTGCCGTTCGGCGAAGCCGGCGTGCGGGCCGTCCAGCGACGAGTGCACGGGATTGTCGAGCGGGTGCCGTGGCGTCTCGGGGTCGCCGTGCGGGGGCTTGGCACCTGCTTCCAGCATGGTCTCTCCTCACCGAAGGACGTCCGCGCGCTCGACCCGGCCTGGGATCGAGGCCGACCGGTGTCCGGACGGCGGGTTCGCGGCGTCGTCACGGTCGGCGTTTGCATCGTGCCACGTGCTCGCGCGTGCTTCGGCCGCGGGGCGCCGTCGTCGCCCGGAACGGCCCGGCGGAGCGCTCCCGGCCGTCGTGGCCGCGCAGGGCGTCAGGAAGAACGGACGTCGCGCCGGAGCGGTCGAAGGGAGGAGCAACGACGGACACTGCGCGGCAACGGCCGAGGGGACGGGCGAGGGGACGAGCGAGGACGGACGCGGTGTCCGGACGGCTGAAGGGCGAGAAATGACTCGGTTGGTAGCGCCGTCCAGGCAGGTGGGCTCGGGACGCAGAGGTCACGATGAGACGGCCTTCGGCAGGAATGGGGTGTGGCCGGTCCCGGTGGTGCCGGTCTGGGGGAACAGGCCGCGTTCGATGAGGCGGGGGAGCACTCCCTCCCCGAACCAGTACAGCTCTTCCAGGTGCGGATAGCCGGACAGGACGAACTCGTCGATCCCGAGCGCCGCGTACTCCGCGATGCGGTCGGCCACCTCGCCGTGGCTGCCGACCAGCGCCGTCCCCGCGCCGCCGCGCACGAGCCCGACCCCGGCCCACAGGTTCGGCGCGATCTCCAGGGCGTGCGGGTCGCGCCAGGTGCCGTCGGCGCGGCTGCGCTCGTGCAGTTCCCGCATCCGGCGCTGCCCGGTGGACTCGCTGCGCGCGAGATTGGCCTGCGCGGCGGCGACGACGTCCTCGCCGAGCGCGTCCACGAGCCGTCCCGCCTGCGCCCAGGCGTCCTCGGCGGTGTCGCGAGTGAGGACGTGGAGCCGGATCCCGAACCTGAGCCGACGGCCGCGGGCGGCGGCCAGACCGCGGATCCACTCGATCTTGCGGGCGACGGCGTCCAGCGGCTCGCCCCAGGTGAGGTAGACGTCGGCGTGCGAGGCCGCGACCGGGCCGGCCGCCGCCGAGGAGCCGCCGAAGTACAGAGGCGGGACCGGGTCGGGGATGGTCGGCAGCCGCGCCGCGTCGATGTCCAGGTGCGCGCCGCGATGGGTGACGGTCTCACCCGCCCAGAGCTGCCGGACGACCGACAGGAACTCGTCGCAGCGCGCGTAGCGCTCGTCCTTGGACAGATGGTCGCCGTACGCGCGCTGCTCGTGCGCCTCGCCGCCCGTCACCACGTTGAGCAGCAGCCGTCCGGGCGCGTGCGCCGAGAACGTCGCCGCCATCTGCGCGGCGAGCGTCGGGCTGATCAGGCCGGGCCGGAACGCCACGAGGAACGCGAGGCGTTCGGACTCGCGCGCCAGCATCGCCGTCGTCAGCCACGCGTCCTCGCACCACGCGCCGGTGGGCGTGAGCGCGCCGGCGAAGCCGAACTCCTCGGCGGCGCGCGCGATCGACGCCAGATAGCCGATCGAGGCGCGCCGGTCACCGGACGCGACGCCCGCGGGCTGCCCGTGGCCGCCGCCGACGATGAACCGCGAATCGCCGTAGGTGGGCAGGAACCAGTGCAGCGTGAGGGACATGGGGGTGGGGATCCTTTCTCAGAGCAGACCGTGGCGCGGCGGCGGGGTGCGCGACAGCAGCCAGCGGCCGACGTGCTGCACCTTCCACCGGCCCGGGTCGTGCAGGGTGTGCGTGCGCGCGTCCCGCCAGTGGCGGGACAGGTTGAGGGACGCGGCGGCAGACCGGGTGCCGCCCAGCTCGAACAGCGCCGACGACGCGTCGACCGCGGCGCGGGCGGCGGCGACCTTCGCGACGGCGGTCGCCACGGACGCGCGGGCGGCGGCGTCGGCGGTCGGCTCGGGTTCGGCGGCGTCGATCGCCAAGGCGGCCTCCCGCAGCAGCGCCTCGGCGCCCCGGACGATGATCTCGATCTCGCCCGCCTGCTGGACGACCAGCGGGTCCTCGGCGGCGGTGTCCGCGCCGCTCTCGAACCACGGCCGGGCCTTCGCCACCGCGACGGCCGCCGCGTCCAGCGCGCCGCGCGCGATGCCGGCGTCGATGGCGGCATGGAGAAGCTGGGCGCGGGCGCCGTAGGTCGTCGGCCCGTCGAACAGCGGCGTGTACGGGACGACCTGGTCCGCGTCGACCCGTACCGACGCGAGCCGGACCGTGCCGCTCGCGGTCGTGCGCTGTCCCATGCCGTCCCAGTCGTCCTCGACCGTGACGCCGGGCGTTCCGCGACGGATGTAGGCGAGCCCCCGCGCGGGCCCGCCGCCGGGCGGGGGCGGTGCGTCGGTGAGGACAGCGCGCACGACGAGCCAGTCCGCGAAGAGCGCGCCCGTGCTGTAGAACTTCTCGCCGTCCAGCACGTAACCGCCGGGCACGGGACGCAGCGTCGTCGCGTCGTCGGCCGCCGTTCGCCCGCCCCGCTCGGACTGCGCGTTGGCGAACCGCTCCCCGGCCAGCGCCGCGGCGAAGTACCGGGCCTGCTGCTCCTCGGTCCCGAGCCGACGCAGGGCGTCGAGGAACACGAAGTGGCTCTGCGGGATCTGCGCGAGGCTCGCGTCGGCGGCGGCGAGCGTCCGGAACACCTCGGCGAGCGTCGGCGCGTCCGCCTCCGCGCCGCCGAAGCGGGCCGGTACGGCGATGCCGAGCAGTCCGGACTCCGACAGCTCCGCGAGTTCGGCGGCGGGCGCCCGCCGCTCGGCGTCGCGTGCGCCCGCACCGGGAGCGAACGCGGCGGCGAGCTTGCGGGCGACCTCGACGGCCTCGCCGGCGGTACGGATGAGATGGGCCATGCGGGGGTCTCCGTCCGGACCCGGCGGGCGGCCCGAGCCGCCCGCCGGGTCGTTGCGTCAGCGGTACAGGGAGAACTCGGGCGCGCGCCGGTTCAGCGTCCAGTCCCCGACCTCGCGGGCCTTGTACGCCACCGGGTCGTGGACGGTGTGCGTCCGCAGGTTGCGCCAGTGCCGGTCGAACCCGTACGCGCTGGTCGTCGCCCGCGCGCCCTGGATCTCGAACAGCCGGGACGCCGCCGCCAGCGACACCTTCGTCGTCAGATACTTCGCCTCGTAGATCGCCACGGCGGCCTCGGCGCGCTCGTCGGCGGTGAGCGACGGGCCGACGTCCAGCGCGTGCTGGAGCGCGTCGCCGGCGCGGTCGGCGAGCAGCGCCGCCGCGCGGATCTCGCTGCGCAGCTCCCCGACGGTCTGGAGGATGTAGGCGTCGTCGGTCGCGCGGTCCACGCCCGAGGTCTCCCAGGGGGCGGCGTGCAGGCGCGTCCAGTCCAGCGCCTCGTCCAGCGCGCCCTCGGCCGTCCCGATGTAGAAGTTGACGAACGCGAGCTGCCAGTGCGGCGTGACGAGCGTCTGGTACGGCGTGAGGGTCCGCCCGGTGAGCGGGTCCTCGCCGAGGATCTCCGACCGCTCGACGCGCGCGTTGTCGAACTCGACGCCGCCGGAGTCGGTGAGGCGCTGCCCGATGTTGTCCCAGTCGCCGAGCGCGCGGAACCCGTCGCGTCCGGCGGGCAGCGAGACGAACACCAGCTCGCCCTCGAAGGCGGCGGTCACCGAGAGCTGGTCGCCGAGGCTCGCGCCGGACGCGAAGGAGCGGCGGCCGTTCAGCCGGAACCCGTCGCCGTCGCGGGTCAGGACGAGGTCGGAGCCGCCGCGCGGGTTCTGCACGCCGCCCCAGAACAGCTTCTCCTCGGCGTTGCGCCGCGACTGCGCGTCGGCCTGCTCGGGCGTGCCGAACAGCGGCGCGATGCGGGTCTGGGCGTAGTGGTAGCCGATCAGGTGGGCGATGGACGTGTCGCCGCGCGCGATCACGCGGGTGATCTGGGACGCCTGCGCGTAGGTCAGGCCGTCACCGCCGTACTCGACGGGTTCCTGCACCTGGAGCAGGTCGTGGCCGCGCAGCAGCTCGACCTCGGCGCGCGGCGTCCGGTTGGCGCGGTCGCGCTCGGCGGCGGTGGCGCGCAGTTCGGCCGCGACGGTCTCCGCGCGGCGCAGGGCCGCGGCGTACCGGTCGGTGTCGTCGGCGCTGGTGGTGACGTGGTCGGTGAGCCGGGTCTCGACGGACATGCGTGATCTCCTTGGAAGACGGAAGCGAGCAGGTCGTGGAAAGACGGTTCACGGACACAGGGCGCTGCACGTCCTGCGCAGGTCGATGTGGCGGCGGCGGACGAGACGCATCGGACGTCAGGAACCGATCCGGACGGGCTCGGCGGCGTCGGCCTCCAGCTCGCGGACGAGGGGCAGCACGCGCTTCCCGAAGTACTCGACGTCCTCCAGGTAGTGCAGGAACCCGAGGAGGAACAGGTCCACGCCGCGCCGCTTGTAGGCGACGATCCGCTCGGCGATCTGCTCGGGCGTCCCGATCAGCCCGGTGCGGAACCCGTCGTTGTACTGGACGAGGTCGGCGAACTCCGAGTCCTCCCACATGCCCTTGCCGTCGGACGTGGACCGTCCGGCCTGCTTCACGGCGGCGCCGAAGCCCTCGACGGCCGTCTGGTCGGCCTTGGCGACGATCTCGCGCAGTACGTCGCGGGCCTCGGCCTCGGTGTCGCGGGCGATGAGGAAGGCGTTGAGGCCGAACCGCACGCGCCGTCCGTGCCGGGCCGCCTCGGCCTGGACGTCGGCGATCTGCTCGGAGACGCCGTCGAGGTCGCGGCCGTTGCTGAAGTACCAGTCCGACACGCGTCCCGCCATGAGCCGCGCGCTCGTGGAGTTGCCGCCCTGGAAGATCTCCGGATGGGGCCGTCCGGGTCCGGTGAGGGGCTTGGGCCGCAGGTCGAAGTCGTGCAGGCGGTAGAAGTCGCCGCCGAACTCGGCGTGCTCGGACGTCCAGATCTCGCGCAGCACGCGGATGAACTCCTCGCTGCGCCGGTACCGCTCGTCGTGCTCCAGCCAGGGTTCGCCGAGCTTGGTGAACTCGTCCTTGAACCAGCCGCTGACGACGTTCACCGCGGCCCGTCCGCCCGAGAGCTGGTCGGCCGTCGCGATGAACTTGGCGAGGACGCCGGGATGCCACAGCCCGGGGTGGACCGCCGCGATCACCTTCAGCCGCTCGGTGGCCAGCAGCAGGGCCAGGCTGAAGCCGGTCGACTCGTGCTGGTACGCGGCGCCGTAGGACGCGATGTACCGCACCTGGCTCAGCGCGTACTCGAACCCGTTGTTCTCGGCGAGGACGGCCAGCTCGCGGTTGTAGTCGTACCCCCAGTCGGTGCGCTGCTCGATCTTGCTGACGACCAGGCCGCCGCTGACGTTCGGCACCCAGTACGCGAACTTCAGCGGTTCCGGTTTCTCCAGTTTGTCTATCGACATAGTCTAGATTGTGGTCAAGCCGCCCGACCTGGGTCAATGTCATCTTTCCGAACGGGCGATAAGCCGAACCTGTCAGCGGGGCCGGGAGGACGGACGATGCGGATCGAACAGCTCGAATGCGTCGCGGCCATCACCCGGCTCGGGTCGATGCGCCGCGCCAGCGAGTCCCTGCACCTCTCCCAGCCCGCGCTGAGCCAGACCATCAGCAACCTGGAGCGCGAACTCGGCGTCACGCTGCTCGACCGGCATCGCGCGGGCGCCCGGATCAGCGCCGAGGGACGCGAGCTGCTGCCCTGGATCACCGAGGTGATCGACGCGGTGCAGCGGCTGCGCTCGGCCGCCGACGACCAGTCGCGGACGCGGCAGATGATCCGCGTCGGCACGGTCAACGCCGCGACGGTCCCGCTCGTCACCCCGGTCATGGACGCGTTCCGCGCCGCGCATCCCGAGACGCAGGTGGAGCTGGTCACCGCGCAGCAGACCGAGATCCAGGACGCGCTGCGCGGCGGCGGCCTGGACCTCGGGCTCGTCAACCTCATGGACGGCGACGACGTCGCGTCCGACCTGGCCGCCGTCGAGCTGCTGCGGGGCCGTCCCACCGTGTGCTGCCGCGCCGACAGCCCGCTGGCCCGGCTCGACGCGATCGGCCCCGAGGCGATGTTCGCCGAGCCGTTCATCGCGATGCGCGCCGGATACGTGATGCACCGCTACGTCCACCGTCTGCTCGGCGGACGTCCGCCGTCCTTCGCCTACTCGGTGGACGGCGCCGAGATGGGCAAGGTCATGGTCGCCGAGGGCCTCGGCGTGACGCTGCTGCCGGACTACAGCGTCGCCGACGACCCGCTCGAACGGCACGGCGTCATCACGTACCGGCCGCTGGACGCCGACGTTCCGGACGTCGTCCTCGTGGCCCAGCACGCGCGGACCCGGCATCTGGCCGGGGCGGTCCACCGCATGATGCGCCTCCTGACGACCCAGGCCGCGCGCTGGCGTCCGGCCGCCGCGCGGAACGGCGCGTGCGCGGAACGGCCGCACGTCCGGGGCGACGAGCCGCACGGCGCCGGGCCGGGATGACGCGCGTCAGCCGGACGGCGCGGAGTTCCCGCGCCGGAGCGTCTGGGTCGGCGTCTCGCCGAAACGCTGCCGGTAGTGGGTCGAGAAACGGCTCATGTGGACGTACCCGGCGGCGTGCGCGACGCGGGTGACGACGTTCGCGCCGGGCCGCGCGGCGAGCAGGTCCCGGCGGGCCTGGTCGAGCCGCACGCCGCGCAGGAGCTGCGTCGGTGTGAGCCCCCACCGGTTCCGGCAGACGAACTGCAGGTGCCGGACGCTGATCCCGGCGGCGCGGGCCATGTCCGCGACGCCGATCGGCTGGTCGTAGTGCGCCTGGATCCAGTCGTGGATGACGTCGGCGAGATGGTGCGGGGACCGCCGCGGAGGCTCGGTGAGTTCGGCCGTGGCGGTGTGCGGCAGGCCGAGGAGCACCGCGGTGAGCAGAGAGTCCTCGAGGTTGCGCGCGGCGAGGGGGTGCAGGCCGTCGGCGGTGGCGTGGTCGAGGATCGAGCAGACGTGCCGCCAGGTGCGGCCGACGATCTCCAGCGGCGCGGCGGCCGGGCCGGTGCCGCCGAAGCGCAGCGGCGCCTCGGCGTCCCGGCCGAGATAGTCGCGCAGATGGTCGGCCAGCCGGCCCGTGCTGGTCGCGATGACCAGGCAGCCGCGCGTCGGGTGCGGCGTCATGCGCATGCGCTGCTCGTGGGACAGGACGAGCGTCCCGTCGGCGACGGTCCGCTCACCGTTCCCGCAGTACTCGACGCCCATCGGCGCGTTCGGGGCGCACATGGCGAACTCGCCCTCGGTGGGCGGCGTCTCCACGACGACGCCGCTGCCGCCGTAGCGCACCCACACGAGATTGACCGAACCCACCGAGAGGCCGTTGACCATGCCGTCGAGCGGACGCCGCGGTTCCAGCGCGTCGAGCGTGTGCCCGACGGCCAGCGGTTCGACGGCGCCGTGCAGTTCGTGAATGTCGTTGCTCGCGACCCGCTGGTACGCGGTGAGAAGCGGTGGCGAAAGGTCCGCCGGGCAATTGTCGTCCGCGCGGGCGGACTCGGGCAGCTCGATTCGCGTCATGTGTGGTGTCGTGCGTGGGGGACGGTCCCGTCAGGATAGTCGACCGGCGTGGGCCGCACGCCCCGCGCCGCCAAACGCGGAAAGACCTCGGCGGCGAAGTACGGGAGTTCGTCCGCGTAATTGAGGAACGAGAGGGCGATCCCATCGAATCCGGCCCCGGCGAAGGCGGCCAGGGCGTCCGCGACGTCGTCGGGGTCGCCGACGATCGGGCAGCTCCCGTGCCCGGCGGCGAACCGGTCGCGGAAGACCTGGAGCATCTCGGGCGTGAACGACTGCGCGTGCAGGCCCTGCAGCCGCATGACCTCGTCCACGGCGGGCCAGTCGGCGTGCTCGTCGGCGTAGTAGCGCAGGTGGTCCTCGGCCTCGGCGCGGGTCGGACGGCACACGACGTGCCCCAGCGTGAACACCCCGACCGAGCGGCCGTGCGTCGCGGCCTCCGCGCGGATCGCCGCGACGACCTGCGCTCCGTCGTCGGGACCGGCGACGACCGTGAACGCGCGGTCGGCGTTGCGGGCCGCGAAGGACCGTCCCTGCGCGGACGACCCGGCGTTGATGACGGGCAAACTGTCGCCGTTGTACGGCTTCGGGGACCCCACGACGTTCCTGAGCCGGAAGAAACGGCCCTCGTGGTCGAACGGCTCGTCGCTGGACCAGATCCGGCGGACGACGTCCCACCACTCCTGGGCGAGCGCGTACCGGACGTCGTGGTCGTCCGGCAGCGACAGGCCGAACATCTCGTACTCGGGAGCGTGCCAACCGGCGACGATGTTCAGCCCCGCCCGGCCCGCGCTGATGTGGTCGGCGGTGGCGAGCTGCTTGGCCGCGACGACCGGGTGGTGGAACGCCGTGTGCAGGGTGACGAAGACGCGGACGCGCCGGGTCGCGGTGAGGAGCCCCGACGCCCAGACGAGCGGGTCCAGGGTGCTGCGGTGGAAGTCGGTGTCCTTGCCCCAGTCGGTCCAGCGGGCGACGGGCAGGAGGAAGTCGATTCCGGCGTCGTCGGCGAGCCGGGCCAGCCGCAGGTTGTTCTCCCAGGTCGCCCGCCAGCGTTCCGGCGCCGTGGTGATGGCCAGGCCCGATTCGGTGTTGGGAGAGAACAAGCCGATCTGGAATCCCACGGCCTCCGCCTTCCGGTTTTCGTATTCCGGCCCCCAGTATCGGACTCGTGATCTCCTGGGGCAATGGGCGCGCAGAGGCGCGTGAATGGCCGTTTTCAGCCATTCCCGTGTGATCACCGTGCGGTGCCGGGCGGTGACGCGGAAGGCGCGCTCAGTTCCGGGGCGCCACCGGAATGACGCTCACCGCGAGCCGGTCGAAGGGGCCGTCGGGGCGGGCGCCGAGCCGTCGTCCGCGCGCCGTCGCGTACACGACGACGTGCGCCGCGCCGCGCTCGCCCGCCCAGCGCGTGGCGTCCGCGACGGCCTCGGACAGGTGGACGCCGCACGCCTCGGCCGCCCGCGGGACGCAGCGGCCGGTCCCGGTCTCGACGCGGATCTGGAAGCAGGGCGGCCGGCCGCAGCACGGGGAGGAGCAGGACGGGAGCGGGGCGAAGGGGGAGCCGGTCGGCATCGGCGTGCTCATTCCGGGGCGTGGTCGGATGGGTGCGGGCGGCGGCCCGGCGGCTGCGTCCGGTCGCGCCGGGAGGCGTTCCGGGCGGGTGGATCCGCCGGGGTCGCGCACTGGCATGGCTCCGTCTCGTGGTCGCGGGTCGGGCCTCCCGCGCGGCACGGAGGCGGGAGCCCGGAGCGGTCCGGCCGGGACGGGGAGCGGCGTGCTCGCCGTCCGCCGGTCCGGCGCCGGCGGGGAAAGCCGGTGCCGCCGGCTCGGCCGCCGCTCGATCATCATGCCGGACGCCATGAGGCGTCGGCAACGTAACCGGGTCAGCACACGCGCATTTGGCGTTTTCTGGATATTGAAATGTCCGCGACCGCGTCGTTGACCGATTTCGCCGTCTTCCGGGCCCGGGTCGCGCGGCGTCAGTGCGCGACGACCCGGAGCGTGCGCAGTGACGGGTCCACGGCGTCCGGGACGAGCATCCCCGCAGGCGGTCCGCTGGCCAGGTAGTCGAGCACGGCCTCGGTGATCAGCTCGCCGGGCGCGAGGACGGGCACGCCGGGCGGGTACGGGCTGACCAGCTCGGCCGCGACGCGTCCCGCCGCCTTCTCGACCGGGACCTGCTCGGTCGGGGCGAAGAACGCGTCGCGCGGGAGCATCACGGTCTCCAGCGACAGCGTCTCGGGATCGGGCAGCCGGACCTGCGGCTGCGGCGCGATGCGGTCGACGTCGGCGGTCAGCCCGCGCAGCGCGTCCACGAGCCGGGCCTCGGTCGCGTCGTCGTCGGCGTGGGTGAGGCGCGCGTTGATCCGGCACTGGTCGGCGGCGCCGACGTCCACGTGACAGGCCGTCCGCAGCCACTCGGCGGCCTGCATCCCGCTGATGCCGAGGTCGCGCACGTCGATGCTGATGGCGAGCGGGTCCAGGTCGGCGGCGTGGTGCGGACCGACGACCTCCCGTCCCATCGGCCGCAGCCCCGGCATGTCGGCGATCGCGGCGCGGACGCGCGCGGCGCGGGCCAGCGCGGCGTCCAGCAGCCCGTGCCCCTGCTCCACCATCTGCCGCCGCCAGCCGTCCAGCGACGCGTAGACCAGGGACGACGCACTGGTCGTCCCGAGGAGGTCCTCGCGGAGCTTGAGGACGGCCGGGTCGATGCGGTCCCCCTGGAGGTGGAACACTGAACTCTGCTCGATCGCGCCGCCCATCTTGTGGACGCTCGTCACGACGAGATCCGCGCCGCACGACATGCCCCACGCGGGCAGGTCGGGGTGGAACGGCAGGTGCGCGCCCCACGCCTCGTCCACGATGAGCGCCACGTCGCGGGAGTGGCACAGCTCGGCGATGCCCGCGATGTCCGCGCAGGTGCCCCAGTCGGTCGGCGTGATCAGCAGCATGCCCTTGGCGTCGGGGTGGGCGTCGAGGGCGCGTTCGACGTCGGCGGCCTCCGGCGGGTGCGCCAGGTGCCGCTCGGCGTCGAAGTGCGCGTGGACCCAGACCGGGTCCGTCCCGTTGATGATCACGCCGGACACGACGGACTTGTGCGCGTTCCGGGAGACGAGCAGCTTCTCGCCGGGCCCCGCGACGGCGAGCATCGCGGTCTTGACCGACAGCGAGCTGCCGCACGTCGAGAAGAAGGACCGGTCGGCGCCCACGGCGTCGGCCATCAGTTCCTGCGCCCTGCCGAGCACGTTCTGGGACTCGCGGCGGTCGTCCAGCCCGTTGAGGAGGAGGACGTCGGAGGCGAACACGCCCTCGCCGAGAACGTCCAGCACCCGGGGGTCGACGCCGCGTCCCTGCTTGTGGCCGGGCGGGCCGAACACCACGTCGTCGCGCTCGCGGAACTTCGTCAGCGCGTCGAGCACGGGCGTCTCGGAGTGGTCCATGTCCTCCTCCTCGATCGGGGGCGCGGGGAGACCGGTCGCCTACCCGGCGTACGGGTCGGAAAACCGGACGGTCAGAAGGGCAGGCCGTAACCGCAGGACACGGGCTTGCGGTGCGCGGGGTCCAGCGTGTTGGCGATGTAGCGCGCCACCGCCCCGTCGTACGCCAGGCCGATGTGGCCGACGCCGTCGGACGGGCACCAGTCCTGGACGTAGGTGTTGGTGACGCCCTGCTCGCGGACGAACGCGGTGTCGGTCGGCGTGACCAGCTCGTCCGACTTGCTGGCGATCACCGTGTAGTCGACGCCCGGCTGGACGATCGCGCTGGACGTCAGCCGCTCGATCTCGGGCGCGCCGGTCGTGAGCTGGGTGCAGGCGACGCACCCGGCGCCGGTGAGCACCTGGTTGACCTGGGACATGATGCCGAGCTGCTGCGCGAGCGTGACGAGCCCGGCGAACGTCGTGCCGTGGGTCGGCGGCGCGAGCGCCACCACCTGCTCGATCTTCGCGGCGTAGCCCGGCAGGAACTTCGGGATGGCCAGGGAGAGGTAGCCGCCCTCGGAGTGGCCGATCACGTCGACCTTCGACGCGCCAGTGGCGGCGAGGATCTTGTCGATCCGCGCGGCGTTCTCCTTCGCGGACGCGTCCACCGACACCAGGCCCCCGACCGGGATCGGGGGCAGCGCCTCGCCGTACGTCTCGGCGTAGACGCAGTACCCCTCGCCCATCAGGAACGGGCCGAGGGTGAGGAAGTTGCCGGGCCCGTTGCCGCCGAGCCCGTGGAGCAGCAGGACGGGTTCGGGGTGGGCGGCGGACGGACGGCAGTTGTAGTCGTTGAAGCCCGACGAGGGCGGGGCGGCGTCGGCGCGTCCGGCCAGGAGCGGGACGAGCAGGGCGGACGCGGCCAGGACGGCGGCGAGACGGCGGCGCATGGGACCTCCGGCGCTGGGGGAGACGCCATTAGAGCACGCTGCCGTGTTACGAACAAGAACTCTTGTTGATAACTCGCGCGCCGGTAATGTCGGGACCGTGACACACGCGGAAGCGGCCGACGCGCCGCGCGGGCGCCGGATCCGGGGCCTCGACGCCGACCAGCGCAGGGAGCAGCGCCGCCGCCAGCTCCTGGAGTCGGCGCTGGAACTATGCGCGGCGCACGGGTACCACAACGTCTCGATCGAACAGCTCTGCCAGCACGCCTATGTCGGCACCAAGAGCTTCTACGAGATCTTCCCGAGTCGCGAGGACTGCTACATCGCGCTCGTCGGATGGATCAGCGAGCAGATCATGGGCGAGATGACCGCCCACCGCGCCGCCGCGCCGCCCGACGCCCCGGACGCCGAACGCGCGCTGATCGCGGCGTTCGCGCACGCGCTGGTGGACGATCCGCGCCGCGCGCTCGTCACGTTCGGGCAGGCGAGCGGCGTCTCACCGGCCGTCGAACGGCTGCGCCGCGCGAACCGCCGCTGGGCCGCCGAGTTCGTGGAGCGCTTCTGGCGCGACGCGGGAACGGTCGGCCCGGACGCCGACGTTCACCGCATCGCGATCGGCCTGGTCGGCGGCCTCTTCGACCTCGTCGCCGACTGGCTCCTCACCGACGACCCGGCCGTGGACACGCTGATCGACGACCTCCAGGCCTTCTACACGGCCGTCCGCACCGGCGTCGCCACCCCCTGAACAACCAACCCCGGGCCGGGCCAGTGTCTCGATGAGCCGCACGAGATCCGCCGCGCCGTCCGCGTCGTCGGCCCAACGCGGCAGGACGGGCAGCGGCCCGAGCCGGCCGAGCACCACGCCCTCCCGGCCGAGGACGAACACGAGCGCCGGTAGGGCGGATCGGGCATTGCCGTCGGCGAACGGGTGGAAGAAGCAGACGTCCAGGTAGGCGCGCGCCGCCACCGGGGTCCCGTCGCCGGGCGGCGTCCCGGCTCCTCCAGGAGACCGCGCCATTCGAGGAGAGAGCGGGCGACCGTGCGCAGCGTCTCGCCGGTCCCGGGCCAGCCCGTAAGGGAGGAGGTCCGCGGCGCTACTTGATGAAGCCTTGCTGGCGCATCCAGTCGCGGGCGACGAAGACGGGGTCGTTGCCGTCGACGTCGGCCTTGGCGTTCAGGGCGGTCATGACGGGGGTGGTGAGCTTGGGCGCGATCTGGGCGAAGATGCCGGTGAGTTCGGGGTGGGCGCGCAGCAAGGGCTCGCGGATGGTGATCGCCGGGTTGTAGATGGGGAAGAAGCGGCGGTCGTCGTCCAGCACGGTGAGGTGGAGCGCCTTGTTGCGGCCGTCGGTCGCGGTGACCTCGCCGAACGTGCAGCGGCCGTGCTGGACGGCGTTGAAGATGACGCCCGTGTTCATCTGGAGGACGTTGCCGGACGGGACGGTCGACCCGTAGTTCAGCCCGTAGGCCTTCAGCATGCCGCGCATCCCGTCGTTGCGGGAGAAGAACTCCGACTCGACGCAGAACGTCCGCTGCGCGACCGGCACCTTCGCCATGTCCGACAGCTTCGTCAGCCCGTACTTGCGCTGGGCGGACGCGTTGACGGCGAGCGCGTAGGTGTTGTTGAGCGGCGCGGGCGGGGCGAGCCAGGCGATGTGGTTCTTGCGCAGGTCCAGGTCCCGGACGGCGGTGAACTGCCGTCCGGCGTCCGGGATGGGGTTCTCCTGCCCGAGGTAGGTGATCCAGCCGGTGCCGGTGTACTCCCACATCAGGTCGTTGTTGCCGGTGGTGATGGACCGGCGGGCCGACGCGCTGCCCTGCACGTTCGTGTGGTCCTTCACCTTCGCGCCCGCGGCCTTGAGCGCCAGCACCGCGATCTTGCCGAGGATGAGCTGCTCGGTGAACTCCTTGGACGTGACGCGGAACGTGACGTCCTTCAGGCCGGGGATCGGCCGGATGCTGCCCGGCTCGACGTCCGGGATGAACGCCGAGGCGGGTTTCAGGCCGCAGCCGGCCAGCGTCAGCGCGGCGCACGCGGCGAGAGCGGTCCGCGACCGCCGTCCGGTGAGCATTCAGAGTCCCTTCGGGGCGAGGAGCCGGGTCGCGACGCCGCCGAGCCAGTCGATGAGCAGCGCGAGCAGCGCGATGAGGACGCAGCCGGTCAGCAGCACCGGCGTCCGCTGCGTGGTGACGCCCGTGGTGACGAGGTCGCCGAGCCCGCCGCCGCTGATGAACGAGGCGATGCTCGCGGTGCCGACCATCAGCACGAGCGTCGTCCGGATCCCCGCGAGGATCACCGGGGCGGCCAGAGGCAGCTCGACACGGCCCAGGACGGCCGGCGCCGACATGCCGATGCCCCGTCCCGCGTCGGTGAGCGTCGGATCGACTTGCTGCAGGCCCACCATCGTGTTGCGCAGCGCGGGAAGCATGCCGTACGCGACGAGCGCGACGATCGCCGTCCAGAACCCGATGCCCCAGATCACGGCGAGCAGCACGACGACGCCGATCGCGGGCGCGGACTGCCCGATGTTCGCGACGCCGAGGACCAGCGGCGTGGCGCGGCGGACGCGCGGACGGCTCAGCGCGATGCCGAGCGGGATCGCGATGACCAGCACGATCGCCGTGGACGCGAGCGCCAGCTCGATGTGCTCCCACGTCTTCTGCGCGACGTAGCGGGGGGCGAGGACGCGCTTCTCGATGCTGTCGAGGTGCTCGTTCTCGACGTAGAGCATCCAGCCGAGGCCGGCGACGACGATGAGCAGCGGTTGGAGCAGCGCGCGCCAGGACCGTCCGGCCGGGGCGTGCAGCGCGTCCTGCGTGCCCGTCCCGGCGGCGGCGTCCTCGGTGTCGCCGAGCGGCGGCGCGGTCACGCGCCCGCCCCCGCGCGCTCGGCGGTGCGGCGCATCTCCCGGATCGCGTTCTGGACGGTCGCGAGCGTGACCGTGCCCTGGTAGACGCCGCCGCGCCCGACGACCGGGACGCACTCGTGGTCGCTCTGGATCAGCGTCTCCAGCGCCTGCTGCAGCGTGTTGCGTCCCCGGATCGGGTCGGCGACGTCCTCGCCGCGCTCGCCGACGGGACCGGTCACGCCGTCCAGGTTCGCCGCGGTGATCCAGCGGACGGGACGGCGCCGCTCGTCCAGCACGACCGCGAACCCGGTGTCGCCGAGCCGGTCCCGGACGGCGTCGGCGTCGTCGCCGGGGGCCGCCTCGGGCACCTGCTGGAGCGGCACGTCCGCGACACGGCTGAACCGCAGCAGCCGCATCGCCTGGCCGCCGCCGATGAACTGCTCGACGTAGGCGTCCGCCGGGTTGAGCAGGATCTCCTGCGGGGTGCCGAACTGCGCGATCCGCGAGCCCTTGTCGAGGATCGCGATGCGGTCGCCGAGCTTCAGCGCCTCGTTGATGTCGTGGGTGACGAACACGATCGTCTTGCCCAGCTCGTCCTGCAGATGCAGCAGCGAGTCCTGGAGGTGTTCGCGGGTGATGGGGTCGAGCGCGCCGAACGGCTCGTCCATCAGCATGACCGGCGGGTCGGCGGCGAGCGCCCGGGCGACGCCGACCCGCTGGCGCTGCCCGCCCGACAGCTCGCGCGGATACCGGTCGCGGTACTGGTCGGGGGGCAGGTCGACGAGGTCCAGCAGTTCGTCGACGCGGTCGGCGATCCGCTTGCGGTCCCACTTCAGCATCTGCGGGACGAGGCCGACGTTCGTGGCGACCGTCATGTGGGGGAACAGCCCGGCGTCCTGGATGACGTAGCCGATGTGGCGGCGCAGCTCGGTCGGGTTGAGGCCGAGCGCGTCCCGTCCGGCCACGGTGATCTTCCCGGACGTCGGCTCGATCAGCCGGTTGATCAGCCGCATCGTGGTCGTCTTGCCGCTGCCGGACGGGCCGAGCAGCACGACGATCTCGCCGACCGGGACCGTCAGCGTCACGTCGTCCACCGCGGGCGTCTTCTGCCCCGGATAGCGCTTGGTGACGTTGATCAGTTCGATCCCGGCACGGTCGGTGGCCGGGGCCGCGCCGGCGGCGGGGGAGTCCGGCGCGTCGGGGGAGCTGTCAGGCACGGATCCCTCGCGGTGTGGTCAGACGGCCGATCACGAGGAAGCAGCCGTCGAAGAGCAGGGCCAGGACGATCACGCCGAGCGTTCCGGCGAGCGTCATGTTGACGGAGTTCGCGCCGCCGAGCCGGCCGAGCCCGGAGAAGATCTGCTCGCCGAGGCCCGGCCCGGACACGTACGCGGCGATCGCGCCGATGCCCATCGCGAGCTGCGTGGCGACGCGCGCGCCGGTGAGGATGACCGGCCAGGCGAGCGGCAGCTCGACGCGCAGCAGGATCCGGCCGCGCCCCATGCCGATGCCGCGCGCCGCGTCCACGAGGGTGCGGTCCACGCCGTTCAGGCCGACGATGGTGTTCCGCACGATCGGGAGCAGCGAGTACAGCGTCAGCGCGACGACGCTCGGGGCGACGCCGAGGCCGAGCGGGGTGATGAGCAGGCCGAGCAGGGCCAGCGACGGGATCGTGAACACGGCCCCGGCGGTGCCGGTGGCGAACCCCGACAGCCGCGGGCTCCGGTACACGAGCACCCCGACGGCGACTCCGAGGAGGAGCGCGGCCACCACGCACTGGAACACCATGCTCGCGTGCTGCCACGTCTCGAACACGAGCAGTTCCTGGCGGCTGCGCAGGTACTCCCAAAAGTTCACGGGTGATCACTACCACTGGGCTGTTCGGATCACACCTCTGTGACCGGATCGTGCCCTTCCCGCGGGAGCGCCGCCCGCCCGCACGTCGCTGCGACGAACTGACGTGTCGGGCGGGCGTCCTGTCGGCGGATCAGGTCAGTTTGAGGGCCTGCGCCAGGGCGCGCAGGGTGGGGAGCGGGTCGGCGTCGTCCGCGGTGAGGGGCTGGAGGGCCACGTGGTTCGCGCCAACTTCGAGATGCCGCGTCACCGCCGCCGCGACCGTCGCGGCGTCGCCGTGCGGGGCGAGCTCGTCGATGAGGGCGTCGCTGCCGTCGCCGGCGATGTCCTCGTCGGTCCAGCCGAGGCGACGCAGGTTGTTCGTGTAGTTGCTGAGCTTGAGGTAGGGATGCGCGACTTTTCCGCGGGCCGTCGTGCGGGCGCGGTCGGCGTCCTCGTCCAGGACGACCTTCTGCTCGGGCGCGAGCAGCGCGTCCGGGCCGAGGATCTCGCGCGCCCGCCGGGAGTGCTCGGGCGTGACGAGGTAGGGGTGCGCGCCGCGCGCCCGCTCGGCGGCGAGCCGCAGCACCTTCGGGCCGAGCGCCGCGAGGACGCGGCCGTCGACGGGCACGCCGCCCGCGTCGAGCCGGTCCAGGTAGGCGACGATCGTGTCGTACGGGCTCTGGTACTCGCGCGTCGCCTCGGGGTGGCCGATCCCGACGCCGAGCAGGAACCGTCCGGGGTGGGCGTCGGTGATCCGGCGGTAGGACGCGGCGACGTCGTCGGCGGACGTCGCCCACATGTTGACGATGCCGGTCGCGATGACGATCCGGTCGGTGGCGGCGAGCAGGCGCTCGGCGACGTCCAGGTCCGCGCCGGGCGAGGAGCCGAGCCAGATCGCGCCGTAGCCGAGCGCCTCGGCCTCCCGGGCGAACTCCGGGCTCGTCTCCTGCCAGCGCCGCCAGATCCCGAACCGGCCGACGTCGATGTCCGTCATGTCTCCTCCGCTTCGCGTGATGGGGAAAGGCCGTCCTTCCACGGACGCAAGAGCGTCCGCCGGGCCAACGTTGTTCCGCGTACCCGCGCGTCGGCGGCGAATCCGCTCGGGGTCACGTCTCGGCGGGCGCCGCGCGGAGGTAGCGCAGGAAGAGGTAGTCGCCGTCCTGGATCGCATGGCGGAGCGTCATCCGCTGCAGGTCGATGATCCGGCCGTTCATGATGCGCGGCGCGTCGCCCGCGACGAGGACGGGGCTCAGCGTCAGGCACAGCTCGTCCACGCGCCCGGCCGCGGCGATCTCGGCGAGCAGCGTCGGCCCGCCCTCGCAGAGCTGGCGGGCGAGCCCGCGGTCGGCGAGGTCGGCGAGCATCGCGGGGATGTCGGCGTCGTGCTCGCCGTGCAGCAGCACCCGGGCGCGCGTGCGCGCCTTGCGCAACCGGTCGGCCGGCGCGGACGCGCAGGTATAGAGGAGCGGCGGGACGGGCGCGTCGGCGAACAGCGGGCCGTCGAAGTCCAGGTCGAGGCTCCGCGACACGATCGCCAGCTCGGCCGCCGAGGCCGGGTACTCGCCGTACTCCCGGATCGTGGTCGCTCCCATGACGACGACGTCGGCCAGCGTGCGGAAGCGGCGCATCAGCTCCCAGTCCGCCGCGTAGCCGAGCGCGCCCGTGTCGCCCTTGTAGCGGATCGCCCCGTCCAGCGACGAGATCATGTTGGCGCGCAGCCACGGCGTCGTGGCGGGATACGAATAGGCCTCCAGCATCGCGTCCATGTCCATGCCTGCACTCTAGGCGGACGGTCCGGAAACGCCCGTGTCACGGTGCGCGCATCCCGCCGCGACGCTCCGTAGCGTTCCGTGCCATGAACGAGATCCTCGTGGGCGTGGACGAGTCGGAGCAGAGCACGGCGGCCGTGGCGTGGGCCGCGGCGGAGGCGGAACGGGCCGGCGCGCGGCTGCGGCTCGTCAACGTCGCCGGGGCGTGGCTGCTGGCGGACAGCAACGATCCGCGCGTCCGGGAGGCCCGCACCTGGCTGGCGCAGGGCGGCCGGGACGCGCTGGAACGCTGCGCGGCGCACGCGCGCTCGGTCGCCCGCGACGTCGAGGTGCGCGTCGAGCAGCTGCCGGGGCAGCCCGCGGGCGTGCTCGTCGACGAGGGACGCGCCGCGCTGATGACCGTCGTCGGCTCGCACGGCGCGGGACGGCTCACCGGCGCGTTCCTCGGCTCCGTGGCGTCCCAGGTCGCCGCGCACACGACCGTGCCGGCGGTGGTCGTCCGCGAACCGGGCTCGTTCCCCTACGGCGAAGTGCTCGTCGGCGTGGACGGCTCGCCGACCTCGGCCCGCGCCATCGACGTGGCCTGCGCGATCGCGGCGCGGCGCGGCGCCCGGCTGCGCGCGCTGCTGGTGTTCGACGAGCCGCTGCCGGTCGGCGGCGGGGCGCTGGTCCCGCCGGTGGACGAGCCCGACGCCGCCGACCGCGAACGGGCGCTCGCCGAGGCGCTGGCCGGACGGCAGGAGCACCATCCCGACCTGGAGATCGTCCAGGAGGTGGTGGCGGGCCGTCCCGCCCGCGTCCTCGCCGGGGCGAGCGCCCGCGCCGACCTTCTCGTCGTCGGCTCGCGCGGACGCGGCGGCTTCACCGGCCTGCTGCTCGGCTCGGTCGGCCAGGCGATGCTGCACCGCGCGCACTGCCCGGTCGCGGTCGTCCCGCCGGAGCGGCACTGACCGATCGGAGCGCCGCGCGTCCCCGCTTTGTGAGTCGAGTGACAACGGCGGCCGATCACCGCGTGTGGGTGCTGAGTGTCCCCTGACCGAACGGCGCTCTACGGTCGGGATTCCCGGGGATACGGAGGTGCGCGGTGACCGCGACGAGGACGCAGAGGGACGGGGGCTGGCCGGTGTCGATCTCCGCCGAGCCTTGGCGGGAACTGCCCGACGGGGCCGCCGTATGGCTGCGGGCCCACCTCGCGGCCGTCGAGCAGTACATGATCGACGGCGTGCTGCGCGAGGTGCCCGAGTACGCGCGGCCCGGCGACCCGCAGTACCGGCAGGTCGTGGAGGCGGCCGTCGGGTTCGCGATGGAGCACTTCGTCCGGCTGATCGACGATCCGGAGACCTCCTGGGACGACGTCCACAAGGTCTACTTCGACGTCGGGTACGGCGAGGCCGTCGAGGGACGCAGCCTGGAGCACTTCCAGAACGCCATGCGCATCGCGTCCCGGCTCGCCTGGCGGTACCTGTCGACCGAGTACGAGCGCGAGGGCCGTCCGCTGGAGTTCCTCAGCGCGATGGCCGAGGCGAACTTCGCGTACCTGGACGAGCTGTCGTCCGCCGCCGCCGACGGATACGCGCGCGCCAGGGAGAAGGCGGCGGGGGAGCGGGAGCAGCGCCGGGCGCGGCTGCTGTCCCTGCTGCTGTCGGACGCGCCCGTCCCGCCGAACGTGATCGCCGAGCAGGCGGCGGTGGCGGGCTGGCGCCTGCCGCGCCGTCTCGCGGTCGTGGTGCTGCAGCCCTGGCCGGGCAACGGCGGCGAAGGGCCGGCGGGCCTGCCGCCGGAGATGCTCGTCGGGCTGGACCAGGGCCGGCCGTGCATCGTCGTCCCCGACCCGGAGGGCCCAGGGCAGGTGGACCGGCTCGCCGGGACGCTCGCCGGATGGACCGCCGCCGCAGGGCCGACGGTCGCGCCCGAGGAAGCCCGGATGTCGCTGCACTGGGCGCGGCGCGCGCTGGACCTCGCGCCGGGGCCGCGCGAGACGGGCCGTCCCCGGCCCGGCCGGCTGATCCGCGCGGAGGAGCACCTTCCCGAACTGCTGATCCAGGAGGGCGGGCCGCTCGTGGACGTCGTCGCCGCGCGCCGCCTCGCCCCGCTCCAGCTGCGCAACCGCTCGAAGAAGGGGCTGAGCCTCGCGGTCACGCTGCTGGAGTGCCTGAAGAACGGGTTCAACGCGACGGACGCGGCGGTGGCGCTGAACGTCCATCCGCAGACCGTCCGCTACCGGATGGCGCAGCTCACCGAGATGTTCGACTTCGACATCGAGGACCCCGAGATCCGGCTGGAGCTGATGCTGCTCCTGCGCGCGTGGATCCGGCAGGCGCGCGAGGACGCGGACACGGTCGGCTGAGAGAAAAGGAGACCCCTTCCCTTTCCCGAACGGCGCGCTGCGGGAAGGGGAAGGGGTCCGTCTGGGGGCCCGGCGCGGGGCTCAGGATCCTCCGGGGTCGCCGGGCAGCAGGGAGAACCGGCGTCCGGAGCGGCGCTTGGCCGCGCGTCCCTTCGCCGGCGCGGGCTTCGGCGCCGAGCGCCGCCGCGTGCCGTCCTTCGCGGGCTTGGACTTCGCCGCCTTCGGCTCGTCCTGCTTCGCCCCGGCGGACGGGGAAACCGGCTCGTCGCGCATCGCCTCGGGCCGAGGCTCGTCTCGCTTCGCCTCGACCGGCAGCGGCTGGGCCGCCTCGGGCTCGTCGTGCTTCGCCTCGACGGGCAGCGGCAGCGGCTGGGCCGCTTCGGGCTCGTGTCGCTCCGCGGCGACGGGCAGCGGCTCGGCCACTTCCGGCTTGTCCTGCTTCGCCGTGACGGGCAGGGACGCCGACGCTTCCGGCCGCGCCGCCTTGGCGGGCGGGGACGCCGATGCCTCCGGCTGCTCTGCCTTGGCGGGCAGGGACTCCGACGCCTTCGGCCGCTCCGCCGTGGCGGGAAGGGAGTCCGCCGCCTTCGACGCGCGTCGCTTCGCCCTGGCGGGCTTGGCGGCCTTGGTCTTCTTGGCGGCCTTCGCGGGCTCGGGCGCCGCAGCGGGCGCGTCGAGCCGCGCCGGGACGGCCGGAGCCGGCTCGGGGACCGGCGTGACGCGACGGGGCAGGACGACGGTCGCGGCGGCCGACGAGGCGGACGCGGTGGCGAGCCGGCGGGCGGCCTTGTCGCGGTGCCCGCGCCGTGCCATCCGCACGCGCGTCATCAGGAGGATCTGACCGGCGAGGAGCGCGGCCATCCAGCCCGCCGCGCCCGGGCCGATCTTCTGCGCGATGGGCAGCGACGCCGCCGCCGAGCGCAGCGCCGTCCTCGTGGACGCGACGGCGATCTGGTCCGGCGTCGCGGTCGCGACCTGCGGGTCGGACACCGGCGGCAGCGCGACCTCGGGCGCGTCCACCGGGGGCGCGGTCGGCATCGTCGGCGCGGTCGTGATCGGCAGCGAGGGAATCGCGCCGCCGCCGGGAGTGCCGTTGTTGCCGGGGTCGTGCGGCGAGGCGGTCGGCGGCTTGCTGTGCGACGGCTTAGGCGTCGGCGTCGGCGAGTGCTTCGGCGGCGTGGTCGGCTTGTCGACCGTTCCGGGGACGACCTGCATCGACTTGGCGTCGCTCGCGGCGGTCACCAGCCGGGGGCCGGTGACGACGGCGTCGACGGTGATCGAGCCGGCCGCGGCGCCCGACGGCACGGTGATCTGCGCGGTGACCGTCTTGGGCGCCAGGTACACGGTGCCCAACGTTCCGCTCGCCGGGCTGACCGAAGCCTTGCCGGCGGAGATCGCCCACCGCGTCAGCGTCGAGGGGACGCCCTCCTCGGCCACCACCGTCATCGTGGCGGTGACGTGCGCGCCGGGCCGGACGGTGGCGTCGGAGAGCTGGAGCGTGACGTGGACGTGCGCGATCAGGTCCGGGTCGTCGGAGGTGTCCGCCGCCGCGAATGCCCCGGGGGAAACGCCGACGACGGCGAAGACCGCCGCCGCGCCGAGTCCCGCGATGAGCGGTTTCCGCGCCGACCGGAACGTCACGTGCTGTCCTCCCTCATGCTGTGCGCCAGACCGGCGCACAGTGAAGGCGATCACGATTGCGCCGGACTCGGCAAGGGTAACGGCCCCATATTGACGTGGTCCGCGCGTTTCGCCGGGTGCCGTTGTCCGGACGCGAGTGTTTTTGCTCGTCACTCGAGCGCACGGCGGGTGATCCGGCGATTTTTGCTCACTTTTTTATAATGTCGATCCCGGAGTGTTTCCGCGACGTTGCGCGCCGGAAAACTATCGGGTTTCATTAGGGCACCGGCCGTCTGGGCGGTATGTCTTGTTCGGCGTTCGCGGGCTTCGCTACGCTGCCGCACTTGACGAGGGGAACCCCAGACCGGAAGGCGGCGGAACCAATGGCCCTGTTCGGGACGCGGAGATCCGCTGCCGGAACGGCCGCAGGTCGGGGGTACGGACACCGGTGATTCCGGACGACGCCCTCTCGGCGGTCGGTGCGAAGGCCGACGTGAAGACCACGGTCCGGCCGTCGCCGATCGGCGACCCGGACCGCGCAAGCACGGCGACGGCCGCGCCCGCGGAACGCGATGGCATGTCCGGTGACGCCGAAGTCCCGGCAGTGTCCCCAGCGCCGCGCGGAAGCGCCACTCGCACCCGGCGGACGGCGCCTGCGGGCGAGCGGCGCGCGGCAGCCGCCCGAAGTGCGGAACCAATGCCGCGGTTACAACCGGACGGCGTTTTTTCCGCTGTCGGGGAATAGCAAATTTCATGAAGATGATTCAATGATCGTTACGCGCGAACCAGCGCGCTCATCCGGCCGGAACCCCCACGGCGGACCCTCTTCTTGCTCCCCGCAGAAAACGAGGTTGTCATCCGATGCCAAGAAATGTGACAGGCGCCGGAGGCCCCTTGTGCCTGTTTTCCGGCCATCGCTAACGTGACCGGCCCGGCGGCCTGATCCGGCCACCGGGCCCGACCGAGGAGAGTTCCCCCGCATGGAGATCCAGTCATGACCGCGCCACCGGTGACACTGGCCGCCGGCGCGCTGCGCCAGACGGGGCGCCTGTTCGCGCTCGGGGCCACCGTGTTCGGGCAGATGTGGCGCCGGCCTTTCCAGGTCCGCGAGTTCGTGGAGCAGTTCTGGTTCATCGCGGGCGTGACCATCCTCCCGACCGCGTTCGTGTCGATCCCGTTCGGCGCGGTCATCTCGCTCCAGGTCGGATCGCTCACCCAGCAGCTCGGCGCGCAGTCGTTCACCGGCGGCGCGAGCGTCCTCGCCGTCATCCAGCAGGCCAGTCCGATGATCGTGGCCCTGCTGGTCTCCGGAGTGGCGGGCTCGGCCATCTGCGCCGACATCGGCTCCCGCAAGACCCGCGAGGAACTGGACGCGATGGAGGTGCTCGGCGTCTCCCCGATCCAGCGGCTCATCGTCCCCCGGGTCCTCGCGTGCGTCGCGGTGGCGTTCCTGCTGAACGGGCTCGTGTCGGTGGTCGGTGTCGGGGGCGGCTACTTCTTCAACGTCATGATGCAGGGCGGGACGCCGGGCGCGTACCTGGCGAGCTTCTCCGCCCTGGCCCAGCTCCCCGACCTCTACATCGGCGAGTTCAAGGCGATCCTGTTCGGCTTCATCGCGGGCGTCGTCGCGGCGTACCGGGGCCTGAACCCGCGCGGCGGCCCCAAGGGCGTCGGCGACGTGGTGAACCAGGCGGTCGTCATCACGTTCGTCATGCTCTTCAGCGTCAATCTCGTGATCACCGGGATCTACCTCCAGATCGTTCCGCCGAAGGGAGGGTGAGCGATGGCACTGATCGACTCCGTCCGGCCGGGACGGCTGCTCGGCAAGCTCGACGCACCCGGCGACCAGCTCCTGTTCTACATCCGCGCCATGCTGTGGATCCCGCGCTCGCTGCGCCGCTACATGCGGGAGATCATGCGGCTGCTGTCGGAGGTCTCGTTCGGCAGCGGCAGCCTCGGCGTCGTCGGCGGCACGGTCGGCGTCATGGTCGCGCTGAGCCTCGCGGTCGGCACGATCGTCGGCATGCAGGGCTACTCGGCCCTGCAGCAGATCGGCACGGCGGCCTTCACCGGGTTCGCGTCGGCCTACTTCAACACCCGCGAGATCGCTCCCCTCATCGCGGGCCTCGCGCTCTCCTCGACGATCGGCGCGGGCTTCACCGCGCAGCTCGGCGCGATGCGGATCAGCGAGGAGGTGGACGCGCTGGAGGTCATGGGCATCCCGTCGCTGCCCTACCTCGTGACGACCCGGATCATCGCGGGCACGATCGCCATCGTCCCGCTGTACGCGATCGGCCTGCTGTGCAGCTACCTCGCGTCCCGTGAGGTGACCGTCCTGCTGAACGGGCAGTCGTCGGGCACCTACGACCACTACTTCGGGCTGTTCCTGTCGCCCACGGACGTGCTGCTGTCCTTCTTCAAGGTGATCGTCTTCAGCGTGATGGTGATCCTCTCGCACTGCTACTACGGGTACCGCGCCGTCGGCGGTCCGGCCGGGGTCGGCCGGGCGGTCGGCCGCGCGGTGCGGACCTCGATCGTCCTGATCAGCGTCACGGACTTCTTCCTCAGCCTGGCGATCTGGGGCACGACCACGACCGTGAAGGTGGCCGGATGAGACACCGCAACAAGGCGGCGGCCGGAGTCGTCGGGCAGCGGAGCGCGGGCGTGGCGTTTCTCCTCGTCCCCGCGCTGCTCGTCTGGCTGTCCATCGCCGTCTACAACAAGCAGTTCACGCACGTCGAGTGGGTGACGGTGAAGACCGACACCACCGGCAGCGAGATGCACCCGCACGCGGACGTGAAGCTTCGCGGCGTCGTCGTCGGCGAGGTCCGCGACATCAGCACCGATGGCCGGGTCGCGACGCTCAAGCTCGCGATGCAGCCGGACAAGATGAAGATGATCCCGAGCGACGTCCAGGCGCAGATGCTCCCGACGACGCTGTTCGGTCAGCGTTACGTCGCGCTCGTCCCGCCCACGCAGCCGTCGCCGGCGCGGCTCGCCGCCGGCACGGTCATCGGCCAGGACCGCTCGTCCAACGCGATCGAGCTGCAGCGCGTCCTGAACAACCTGATGCCGCTGATCACGGCGGTCCAGCCGGAGAAGCTGTCGGCGTCGCTGACGGCGGTCTCGCAGGCGCTGGAGGGACGCGGCACCGACCTCGGGCAGACGATGGTGCAGCTCGACTCCTACCTGAAGAAGTTCAACCCGAGCCTGCCGGAGCTGAACCGCACCTTCACCGAGCTGGTGCAGGTCGCCCGCACCTACAGCGAGGCGACGCCCGACATCCTCACCGCGCTCAACGACCTGACGAGCACGAGCCGCACGATCGTCGACCAGGAGAAGAGCCTGTCGGTGATGTACTCCTCGCTGACGTCGGCGTCGGAGAACATCGACGACTTCCTGCGCGAGAACTCCGGGAACCTCATCCGGGTGTCCACGCAGAGCCGGGCCAGCCTCCAGACGCTCGCCCGGTACGCGCCGGAGCTGCCCTGCACGCTCGGGATGATGAACGACTTCATCCCGCTGATGGACAAGGTCCTCGGCAAGGGCACGTCCTCGCCCGGCCTGCACGTCGAGGTGAAGTCGGTGCCGTCCAAGGGCGCCTACGTGCCGGGCAAGGACCGGCCGCGCTTCGGCGGCAACGACGGCCCGCACTGCTATTCGGTGCCCTACGGCAGCTCGCCGCGCCAGCAGACGGCGGCGGCGAACGTCGCGACGCCGACGGCCGTCGCCCCCGGCGGCCTCGGCCTGCCGAACTCGCCGGAGGAGAACCGGCTCGTCAACGAGCTGCTGGCGCCCGGCATGCAGGAGATCCCCGAGACGCTGCCGAACTGGAGCAGCGTGCTCGCAGGCCCGCTCTACCGGGGTACGGAGGTGAAACTCGGATGAGGAACCTCACCGCACCGCTGATCAAGTCGGCCCTCTTCATCTTCGTCACTGTGCTGGCGACGCTGGTGCTCGCGATGAGCATCGCGCAGACCACGAGTGGGAAGACGACCGGCTACAAGGCGCGGTTCACCGACGCGTCCGGGCTCCGGGTGGGCGACAGCGTCCGCATCGCGGGCGTCCAGGTCGGCCGCGTGAAGTCGGTCGAGGTGAAGGACCAGCGCATCGCGCAGGTGTCGTTCACCGTCGAGAAGGACCGGGTGCTGCCCGCCACGTCCACCGCGACGATCAAGTACCTCAATCTCGTCGGGGCGCGGTTCATCGAGCTGGACCGGGGCACCGGGTCGGGCGGCTCGCTCGCCCCGGGCGCGACGATCCCCGTCGACCGCACCACCCCGGCGCTGAACCTGACGGAACTGTTCAACGGGTTCCGGCCCCTGTTCGCGGCGCTGTCCCCGGCGGACGTCAACAAGCTCGCCACCTCGATCGTGCAGATCATGCAGGGCGAGGGCGGCACGGTGCAGGACCTGCTGTCGACGGTCGGGTCGCTGACCGGCGCGATCGCCGACAAGGACAAGGTGATCGGCGAGGTCGTCGACAACCTCACCACCGTCCTGGACACCGTCAACAGCCGGGGTGACGAGCTCTCCAGCCTCATCACCACGCTGCGGCAGCTCGTGTCGGGCCTCGCCGCCGACCGCAAGCCCATCGGCGACGCGATCAGCGCGCTGGACGACCTCGCGACCAGCACGGCGTCGCTGCTGTCGTCCGGACGCCCGGCGCTCAAGAGCGACATCGCCCAGCTCGGGCGGCTGTCGAACAACCTCAACCGCGACCAGCCGACCATCCAGCGGTTCCTCGACACGCTTCCGCAGAAGGAGGCGGCGATCGGCCGGCTCGGGACCTACGGGTCGTGGATGAACTTCTACCTGTGCGAGGCCACCGTGAGCGGCGTGAAGTACCAGACGGTCCCGGGCGGGCAGACCCCGCCCGACCCGACCGGCGTGCAGCGTCCGACCAAGGGCCCCGGCCTGGAGAGGTGCGGTGGCAAATGACGGCTCCCACGCACGCCTCGCCGGGTTCGCGGCGGCGCCAGCCCGCGCGGGTGCGGTCCTGGCGGCCCAAGCCGGTCCGGGACCGCAACCCGATCACCGTCGCGATCGTCGGCCTCGCGCTGATCCTCGCCATCGCCATCGCGGCCCTGAACGTCGCCAATCTGCCGATCATCGGCGGCGGAACCACCTACACCGCGTACTTCGCCGAGTCGGGCGGCCTGCGCGACGGCAACGAGGTCCGCGTCGCGGGCATCAAGGTCGGTTCGGTCACCGGCGTCAAGCTCGACCGCGGCAAGGTCCGGGTCGCGTTCCGGGTCAAGAACACCTGGATCGGCAACACGAGCACCATCGCGATCTCGATCAAGACGCTGCTCGGCGACAAGTACCTCGCCGTCGACCCGCTCGGCCCCGAGGCGCAGCGGCCGGACCAGCCGATCGCGCTGTCGCGCACCACCTCGCCCTATGACGTGGTGCGCGCGTTCGAGGACCTCGCAGGAACCACCGGGGACCTGAACACCAAGGAACTGGCGGCGTCGCTGGACGCCATGTCGGCCGCGTTCGCCCACACCGGGCCGAACGTCAGCAAGGCCCTCGGCGGTCTGTCGGCGCTGTCGAAGACGATCTCCAGCCGGGACGCGCAGCTCGCGCGCCTGCTGGCGGGCACCAAGAAGACCAGCGGCACGCTCGCCGACCAGAACGAGCAGTTCGCGGCGCTCCTGCGCGACGGCAGCACGCTGCTCGGCGAGATCGAGCGGCGGCGCGACGCCATCCACGGGCTGCTCGTCGGCACGCAGGAACTCAGCACCCAGCTCGTCGGGCTCGTCGACGACAACCAGGCGCAGCTCCGGCCGTCCCTGGACGCGCTCGGGAGGGTCGTGGACCTGCTCCAGAAGAACCAGTCCAGCCTCGACCGGGCGCTGAAGCTGGCCGGCCCCTACACCCGGGTGCTGGGCAACTCGCTCGGCAACGGGCGCTGGATGGACGGCTACCTGTGCGGTCTCGTCCCGAAGAACTACCTGCCGGACGGCACACCGCCCGCCACGGGCTGCCAGCCGCCGAAGCCCGGGAAGAAGGGCTGATCATGCTGAGAAGGATGCGCGTCACCCTGCTCGTCCTCGGAGTCGCCGCCGTGCTGGTGGCGGCCGGGATCATCGCGTTCCGTCCGCCGGCGGGCACGAAGGTGACGGTGTACTTCAACACGGCGATCGGAATCTACAAGGGCTCCGACGTCAAGATCCTCGGCGTGAAGTCCGGGCACGTCACCGGCGTCCACGCCGAGGGCACCAAGGTGCGGATCACGCTCGTCGTCGACCACGGGGTGGACGTCCCGGCGGACGCCAAGGCGGTGGCGGTGTCGCCGAGCCTGGTCGCGGACCGGTACGTCCAGCTCCTGCCCGCCTACACCGGCGGGCCGCGCATGGCGTCCGGCACGGTGATCCCCGAGAGCCGGACCGCGACGCCGCTCGAAGTCGACAAGGTCTACGACAGCCTCAAGAAGCTCGCCACCGACCTCGGCCCGAACGGGCTCAACAAGGACGGCGCGGTGTCGCGCGGCCTTCAGGTGGGCGCCGAGAACCTGCGCGGCAACGGCGCGTCGATCGGCACGACGATCGAGAACTTCGGCAAGGCCGCCAAGACCCTCACCGGGTCCCAGGACGACCTGTTCGCCACGATCCGGAGCCTGCAGAGCTTCACCGGAATGATCAAAGACAACGACGGGGCGGTGCGGTCCGCGCAGGCCCAGCTCGCGAACGTCACCGAGTTCCTCGCGGCTGACCGGGAGTCGCTCGGCCGGGCGCTGAGCACCCTCGCCGACGCCCTCGTCCGCGTGCAGAAGTTCATCCGCGACAACCGCGCGGTCCTGGTCAAGAACGTCGGGAAGCTCGCGAAGATCACGCAGACGCTGGTCGACCAGCGGGCCTCGCTCGCCGAGGCGCTGGACAACCAGGCGCTCGCCGCCGGGAGCCTGCTGCGGGCCTACGACCCTTCGAGCCGTGCGCTGATGGGCCGGGCGAACCTCAACGAGCTGAGCATGCCGCTCCCGGCCGCCGGATCGGCCGTCACGACCGGAGGGAAGCCCTGATGACCAGCGAGCACGCGACGCAGGAGGCGCGCGGTCTCCCGGCGCGCCGCAAGCGGCCGGTGCGCCGTGCCGTCACCGTCGCCGTGGCCGGCGCGGTCGCGGCCGGGACGCTGTCGGGCTGCAACCTGAACGTGCAGAGCATGCCGCTGCCCGGCGGCGCGGACATCGGCGACCACCCGTACACGTGGACGGCGACGTTCGCCAACGTCCTCAACCTCGTCCCGCAGTCGTCGGTGAAGGTCAACAACGTCGCGGTCGGGCGCGTGACGAAGGTGTCGCTGCCGACCAACGGGTGGAGCGCCCGGGTGACGATGCTCGTCAACCGCAAGGTGAAGCTGCCCGCCAACGCGTACGCGTCGCTGGAGCAGTCCAGCCTGCTCGGTGAGAAGTTCATCGCGCTGAGCGCGCCGGCGACCGGCGCGACCGGCTCCCTCGGCGACCACGCCGCGATCCCGGTCGAGCGGACCAACCGCAACGTCGAGGTCGAAGAGGTCCTCGGCGCGCTGTCGGCGGTGCTGAACGGCGGTGGGATCTCGCAGATCCGCACCATCACCAAGGAGATGAACAACGCGATCTCCGGCAACGAACCGCAGATCCGTTCGCTGCTGGAGCGGCTGAGCACCCTGACGGTGAAGCTGGACGCCAACAAGGGCAACATCACGGCCGCGATCGACGGCCTCGCGCGGCTGTCGGCCACGATGGGCAGTCGCACGAAGGAGATCGGGACCGTCCTGGACGACCTCGAACCCGGTCTCAAGGTCCTCGACCAGCAGCGCGGCCAGCTCGTGGCGATGCTCGGATCCCTGGACCGGCTCTCCACGGTCGCGGTCCGGACGCTCAACGCCAGCAAGGACGACATCGTCGCCGACCTGAAGGCCCTCGAACCGATCGTCCGCAAGCTCGCCGACTCCGGGCGCGACCTGCCGCGGGCCCTCCAGGTCCTGCTGACCTTCCCGTTCACCGACGCGTCGCTCAAGGCCGTCAAGGGCGACTACATGAACGTCTACCTGCACATCACCGCGCAGCCCGGGACGCAGCTCATCCCGCCGATCACACCGCCCCCGGACCCCGGCAAGAAGGGCGGCGACGGCGGGACGGCGGCGCGGCCCGCCACGTCCCCGACGCTCCCGCTGCCGGCGGCGGGGGAGGCAAGCTGATGATCACTCTCCAGACCAAGATCAAGAACATCGCGTTCGCCATCATCGGTCTCCTGGCGATGGGGTACGTGGCGCTCAACTACGCGAACCTCGGCTGGCTCCTCGGGCAGCGCGACTACTACATCGTCTCGGTCGAGCTGCCCCAGACCGGCGGACTCACCACCAACGCCGACGTCACGTACCGGGGCATGTCGATCGGCCGCGTCGGGACGGTGCACCTCACCGACGACGGCGTCCTCGCCGACCTGCGCATCAAGGACGGCGCGCCGAAGATCCCGGCGCGGACCCAGGCGGTCGTCGCGAACCGGTCGGCGGTCGGCGAGGAGTACATCGACCTGCGCCCGACGGCGGACGGCGGTCCCTACCTCGCGGCGGGGGCGCGCATCCCGCGCTCGGCCACCCAGATCCCGGCGCCGGTGACGGAGCTGCTGAGCAGCCTCAGCGACTTCGCCGCCTCCGTCCCGCCGGACGCGCTGCGCACGTTCGTGAACGAGATCGGCCTGGCGTTCAACGGCCAGGGCCAGAACCTCGGGGCGCTGCTCGACAGCACCCACACGTTCGTCGAGAAGGCCGACAAGAACGCCGCGCCGACGACGGGCCTGATCGACAACTCCGCGGCCGTGCTCGCGACGCAGAACGACCTGTCGCAGTCGATCACCTCGTTCGGCCGCAACGCCCGTCTTCTCGCCGAGCAGCTCCGCAAGTCCGACCCGGACCTGCGGCGCCTGATCGCCGCGGCGCCGGGCGCGTCCAGCGAACTGTCGAAGCTCGTGGACCAGCTCGACCCGTCGTTCAGCGTCCTGCTCGCGAACCTGACGACGACGTCGGACGTCCTGAAGAACCGCGCCCCGGTGTTCGACGAGCTGGCGGCCCGGCTGCCCGGGGTCGTCGCCGCCGCCAACTCGATGATCGCCAAGCGCGGCGACCAGTACGTGCTGAACTTCGGCATGGTCCCGACGTTCTTCAACCCGGAGCCGTGCACGGACGGCTACGGCGGCACCCCCTACCGCAACGGGAACGACCTGACGGCGGGCAAGCCGTTCAACACCGCCGCGCGCTGCGCGTCGCCGCCGTCGACGGGCAAGAACGTCCGGGGTTCGGCGAACGTCCCGAACTACGGGAAGCTGCCGCCGCCCGCGCGCGCCGGTTCGCTCGGGCTCCCCGAGTCGGCGCTGCCGGGCGCGCTGGCCGAACCCGGGCTGCCCGCGCCGGGAGGTACCCTGCTGAGCCCGAGTGCGGGTTGATGATCATCGGCGGGCCGCCGGTCCCGGCGGCCCGCACCACGATCCGGGTGCGCTCATTCCTCGGGGGGACGACTCCGAACGCGCGCGCCCGGTACCGCGGCGCCGCCGCGGCTGCCTTCGGGAGGGGCGATGGACGCTGATCTGGACGCCGACGCGGACGTCGGCACCGACGCCGATGCCGGCGAGCGGCACGAGCCCGCGCCGTCCGAGACGCCGCGAGCGGGCCGCCGGCCGCTGTTCGCGGGCTGGGGGCTGATCGGCTGGGCGTTCATCGTCGCGGCGACCGTGTTCCTCGGCTGGTCGGCGTGGTCGTACTTCGACGCCTCCCACGGCGGGGCGCGCTCGGAGGGCCAGGAGCGCGACAGCGCCCTGCGGGCCGGACGGCAGGAGCTGGCCACGCTCAACAGCATGGACCGGAACCGCGTCGACGCGAACCTGCGCGCGTGGGAGGACGCCACGACCGGTTCGCTGCGCGACCAGCTCCACCGCGACGCCGCCGCCAACCGCCAGAAGATCGCCCAGACCGGGACGAGCGCGGCCGGGAGCGTCCTCGCCGCCGCCGTCACCCGGCTCGACACCGGGACCGGTGACGCCGTCATGATCGCGTCGGTGCAGGTGAAGCTGACGTCCGCGCAGGGCGGCGAGACCTACCAGCGCAAGCGGTACGAGGTCGGGCTGGCCCGCACGGCGGGCGGCTGGAAGCTGAAGTCGCTCACCGCGATCCCGGCGGGCGACCGATGATCGGCCGGGTCCTCGCCCTGTGGCGTCCGCTGCTCGTCGCCCTGGTCATCGCGGGCGCCGGCGCCGGGTTCCTCGTCGCCGCCGCCGACTCGGAGGCGACCTCCCCGGCGGCGAACAAGGCCGCCGTGGACGCCGACGCCACCGCCCGGGTCGCCGCGGACGTCTCCGGCTCGGTCGCGCGGATCTTCTCCTACACTCCGGACGGGCTCGCCGAGACCGAGCGCGCGGCGGCGGCCGTGCTGAAGGGCCGTGCCGCCGAGCAGTACAAGCAGATCCTCGCGCCCGTCAAGCAGCAGGCCCCGGCGCAGCGCCTCACGCTGACGACCAGGGTCGTCCGCGCCGGCGTCGTCTCGCTCGACGACGACCGCGCGGAGCTGCTGGTCTTCCTGGACCAGCGCACCACGCGCGCGGGACAGCCGGTCGGCACGACGGCCGCGGCGCAGCTCACGGTGACGGCACGCCGGGACGGCGGCGACTGGCGCATCACCGACATTCGCTCTAGCTGAGGGAGACGGCGTGGCGAAGACGAGGGAGCACGAGCCCCCCGAGCCCGGCTCCGCGGCCGACGAAGCGATCGCGGAAGCCCCCGGCACCGAGCGCCCCGAGCCGGAGCCTGCTGGGACCGAGGACGACGAGGCCACGAGCGCGTCGACTGAGGACCGTTCCGAAGACGCGGCGACGGACGGCAAGTCCAAGGGCGCGGCGACGGGCGCCGAGCCCGAGCCCAAGGCGGCGGGCGGCAAGCCCGGGAGCGCGGCGACAGACGCTGAGCCCGAAAGCGCGGAGGCGGACGGCGCGTCGGCGGATGCGGCTGCGGACGACGATGCCGAGGACGCGGCGACGGACGGCAAGTCCGAGGGTGCGGCGGCGGGCGGCAAGTCCGCGGACGCCGCGGCGGACGGCGAGTCTTCGGGCGCGGAGGCGGACGGTGAGTCTGCTGAGGACGAGGCTGAGGGCAGTGGCGAGTCCGCGGACGAGGACGGGCCGGGCACCCGAGGAAAGCGGGACGGCGCGTCCGGTACGGCGAAGGCAGCCGCCGCCGAGCGGGCGCGGCGGCGCGCGGCTCGTGCGGGCGGCAGCGGCGGCGGGAGCGGGCGGTCGACGGCCGGGACGTGGGCGGATCCGCTGGCGCGGACCGCGCTCGCTGTCGTCGCCCTCGCGCTCGTGTTCGCGGCGTGGGGCGGCTGGTCGTGGTACACGGCCGCGCACGACGACGGGCTGAAGTTCTCCGAGCTGCGCGAGCAGGTGCGCCAGGCCGGGGAGCAGGACGTCCAGAACCTCAGCACCTTCGACTACCGCCGGTTCGCCCAGGGGCTCGCGAGCTGGCGGGACTCATCCACCGGAGAGCTGCACGACCAGATCGTGCAGGGGTCGGCGCAGTTCGAGAAGGACGTCCAGAGCACGAAGACGATCACGTCCGCGAAGGTTCTCTCGAGCGGCGTGACGGAACTGGACGAGCGCGCGGGCAAGGCGTCCATGATCTTCGCGGTGCGGATCACCGCGACGTCGCCGGACGGTCAGCCGAGCGTGAAGCAGAGTCGGCTGGCGGCCCGGCTGGAGCGCACGCCGTCCGGCTGGAAGGTCAGCGGCCTCGGCGAGGCGCCGACGGGGGGCTCCGGGTCGTGAGCGAGGGGGAGAAGCGCATGGCGGGACGTGTGGGGCGGCTTCCGCTCCTGTTCGGGGTCCTCGCGGTCCTCCTGGCGGCGTTCGCGTTCTACGCGCTCCAGCGCGCCGGGGACCTGCGGGACGGCGCGGCCGTGAAGAACGTGGCGCTGACCGACAACGCGGGGACGAGCGAGGTCAAGGGCGAGGTCGGCGCGCTCGTCGAGAAGATCTTCTCCTACGGCTACACCGATCCCGCGAAGACCGACACGGCGGCGCGGTCCGCGCTGACGGGCAAGGCGACGGGCCAGTACGACGCGCTGTTCAAGTCGGTGCGCGAGCAGGGGCCGACGGAGAAGCTGGTCCTGACGACGACGGTGACCGACAGCGCGGTGACCTCGCTGCGGGACGACCACGCGAGCCTCCTGGTCTTCGCCACCCAGCGCGGCGCGCGCGCGACCGACGGCAAGAACTCCGCCCTGCCGACGATGCTGGGGATCGACGCGGTCCGCCAGAAGGGCCACTGGAAGATCAGCGGGATCAACACCCTGACGAGCTGACCCCGGACGACTCACCGGCGGGCGGCGAGGTAGGAGCGCCAGCCGCCGTGGCGGGTGATGTCGACGGCGTCCGGCAGGGCTTCGGGAGCGCAGAGGAAGCCGGTGACGGACGTCCCGTCGGCCAGTTCGAGCTCGCCCAGCGCCAGCGGACGGGGAATGCCGGTGATGAACGTCGCGAAGCCCGCGGCCGGGACGTCCCACAGCTCCACCTCGATCGCCGCCCCGCCGGACGGGACGCGGACGAGCCCCGGTTTGGGCGGCGTCGTGTCGAGCGCGTAGAGCCGGTAGGCGGACGCGGTCGTCGTGGTCGCGACGAGCCGGGCCCGGCGCTGCGTCAGCTCGTGGTTCAGCGGCTGCCCGGACAGGTGCGCGCCCGCGACCGCCACCCGCACGACCGGCTCCGGGACGAGCAGGTCCGCGACGGCGGCGATCCGGTCGTCGGCGTGCGCGGGACCGAGCAGCATGACGCCGAACGGCAGGCCGTCCACCGTGCCGAACGGCAGCGCAGCGCCGCACAGGCCGAGCAGGTTCGTGCTGTTGGTGAAGCGGCCGAGCCGGGCGTTGGCGCCGACCGGGTCGGCGGCGACGTCGGCGAGCGTCGGATGGCCCGGTGTCGTGGGGAGTAGCAGCGCGTCGGCGTCCCCGAAGGCGGCGAGCGCCCGGTCGCGCAGCTCCGCCAGCCGCTCGCGGTCGGCGAACAGCAGGTGCGCGGGCACGGCGCCCGCCGCGCCGATGATGGACGCGACGACGGGATCGAGGTCCGGCGACCCCTTCTCCACGAACGCCCCGACCGCCGCGTACCGCTCGGCCACGAACGCCCCGTCGTACAGCAGCGCCGCCGCCTCCAGGAACGGCGCCGGGTCGACGGGCAGCAGCTCGGCCCCGGCGGCGGCCAGCGCGCGCGACGCGGCGGCGAACTGCTCGGCCCAGCCGTCGTCCATGTCCCCCAGCGAGGACGGTGAAGGCGCCGCGACACGCCACGGGCCGGGCCGGCGCGCCGCGAGGGACCCCGAAGGCGCCCCGAGGAACGCCAGCGCGCGGCGGGCTTCGGTCAGGGAACGGCCGAACACGGTGACGCAGTCCAGCGAGCGGCACGCCGGGACGACCCCGTCCGCGGAGACGAGCCCGTACGTCGGCTTCAGCCCGACGATCCCGTTGAACGCGGCCGGGACGCGTCCCGACCCGGCCGTGTCGGTGCCGAGCGCGAAGTCCGCGATGCCGAGCGCCACGGCGACCGCCGAACCCGAACTGGATCCGCCCGCCGCGTAGGCGGGGTCCACGGCGTTGCGCACCGCGCCGTACGGGCTGCGCGTCCCGACGAGCCCGGTCGCGAACTGGTCGAGGTTCGTCGTGCCGAGGACGAGCGCCCCGGCGGCCCGCAGCCGCGCGACGGCGGTCGCGTCCCGGTCGGGCAGATAGGCGTAGGACGGGCAGCCCGCCGTGGTGGGCAGCCCGGCGACGTCGATGTTCCCCTTGACGGCGAAGACCGTCCCGGCGAGCGGCAGCGCGTCGTCCAGCGCGGCGGCCTCGGCGCGCACGTCGTCGGCGGGCCGCAGGTCGATCCAGACCTCCGGCCGGTCCGTCTCGGCGATCCGCGCGTACGCGCGCCGCACGCGCTCCACGGCCCGGTCACTCATCGCCGTCCCCCTTCAGCACGACGAGCACCGTGCCCGCCTCCACCTGGTCGCCGGGCCGGACGAGCACCCGCTCGACCACCCCGGCGGCGGGCGCCGCGACGGGCGCCTCCATCTTCATGGCTTCCAGGACGAGCAGGTCCTGGCCCGCGTCCACCCGGTCGCCCGGCTCGACGGCGACCTGCCACACGCTCGCCGCGAACTCCGCCGCCACGGCCCGCGCGCCCGGCGGCAGCTCCACGGCGGCCGGCGGACGCTCCTCGACCGCGTCCGCGCGCGCGAACTCCCCGGCCGCCTCCCACGCGGCGCGCTCGGCGGCGAACGCCGCACCCTGCCGCGCCCGGAACGCGGCGATCGAGTCGGCGTGCTCGGCGAGGAAGCGGCGGTGGTCGGCGAGGGAGAACACGCCGTCCTCGACGCGCGGCTCCAGCCGTCCGGCGGCGGTGTCGGCGCGCAGCTCCAGCAGCTCGTCCGCGCTGACGGGATACCAGCGGATCCGGTCGAAGAACCGCAGCCGCCACGGCTGTTCCGGGCGCCACCCCGACCACACCTGCGTCGTGCGCCCGACGAGCTGGTAACCGCCCGGCCCCTCCATCCCGTAGATGCAGAGATACGCGCCGCCGATGCCGACGGAGTTCTCGGCCGTCCAGGTGCGGGCCGGGTTGTACTTGGTCGTGACGAGCCGGTGCCGGGGATCGAGCGGCGTCGCCACGGGCGCGCCGAGGTAGACGTCGCCGAGGCCGAGGACGAGGTACTCGGCGTCGAACACGGTCCGGTGGACGTCCGCGACGGTGTCCAGGCCGTTGATCCGCCGGATGAACTCGATGTTCCACGGGGCCCAGGGCGCGTCGTCGCGGACCCCGGCCGTGTAGCGGGCGATGGCCTCGCGCGTCGCCGGGTCGTCCCAGGACAGCGGGAGGTGGACGATCCGCGACGGCACCGTCAGGTCTTCGGTCGCTGGCAGGCTCTCCTCGACGTCCCGCAGCGTCGCCAGCAGCGTGCTCTGCGGCAGTTCGGCCGGGTCGACGTGGATCTGGAGGGACCGGATGCCGGGCGTCAGGTCCACGACGCCGTCCAGGCCGAGCGCCGCGACCGCCTCGGCGAGCGCGTGGACGCGCATCCGCAGGCCGAGGTCGAGTTCCATCGGGCCGTACTCGATCAGCACGTTGTCGTCGCCGCTGCGCCGGTAGGTGACCTCGGGACGCGCGGCGGTCGAGGGGAGGCGGCCGAGGACGCCGCCGTCGCCGGGCGCGCCAGCCTCGGGCGGGACGGGCACGAACCGCACCGTGTCGCCCGGCCTGAGCTGGCCGAGCTTCCACCGCTCGCCCGACACGACCGTGGCCGGGCAGACGAAGCCGCCGAGCGAAGGTCCGTCCGGGCCGAGCACGACGGGCATGTCACCGGTGAAGTCGACCGCGCCGACCGCGTAGGGCGTGTCGTGGATGTTCGAGGGGTGCAGGCCAGCCTCGCCGCCGTCCGGCCTGGCCCAGCGCGGCTTGGGGCCGACCAGGCGGACGCCGGTGCGCGCCGAGTTGAAGTGGACCTTCCAGCGGGCGGCGTAGAAGTCGCGGACGTCGTCGTCGGTGAAGAACTCGGGCGCCGCGTGCGGGCCCTCCACGACGCCGATCTCCCAGGCATCGCCGATGCGCGGCGGTGTCTCGGTCTGACCGGTGCGCTCGGTGGCCGTGCCGCCGTGCAGGACGTCGCCGGGCCGCAGCGCGCGCCCCGCGTGGCCGCCGAAGCCGCCGAGCATGAAGGTGGACGCGCTGCCGAGGTAGTCCGGGACGTCCAGGCCGCCCGCGACGAGGACGTAGGTGCGCATCCCGGCGGTGGGGGCGCCGACGTCGAGCACGCCTCCGGCCGGGACGGTCACGGGCTCGTTCTGCGGGACGGCGCTTCCGTCCACGGTCACCGGGGCGGGCGCGCCGGTCACGCAGACCGTTGTGGCGTGGGAGAACCGCAGCTCGGGGCCTTGCAGCGTGCACTCCAGCCCGGGGGCGCCGGGTTCGTTGCCGAGGAGGAGGTTGCCCCGCCGGAACGAACGGTCGTCCATCGGGCCGGAGGGCGGCACGCCCACCTGCCAGTACCCGAGCCGTCCGGGCAGGTCCTGCACGCTCGTCAGCACGCCGGGACGGACGACCTCGATGCGCCGCGAGCCGTCCCGGACCGTGTCGAGCGTCGCCGTGCCGTGGCGCGCCGCCACGAAGTCGGCCTGACGGGCGGCGGCGCGCAGCAGACCGAGGTTGGTCTCGATTCCGGCGACGCGGCTGGCGTCCAGGGCGTGCCGGAGCCGGTCCAGGGCGTTCTCACGGTCCGTGCCGTGGACGATCACCTTGGCGAGCAGCGGGTCGTACGCCGTGGTGACGACCGTCCCGGCCTCGACCCAGCCGTCCACGCGGGCGTCCGCCGGGAACGCGACCTCGGTGAGCAGGCCCGCGCTCGGCAGATGGCCCCGGCTCGGGTTCTCGGCGTAGACGCGGGCCTCCACGGCATGGCCGCGCGGCGCGGGCGCGCCCGTCTGGACGAGCGACCGGTCGCCCTGGGCCAGTTTGAGCATCCACTCGACCAGGTCCACGCCGTAGACGGCCTCGGTGACCGGGTGCTCGACCTGGAGTCTTGTGTTGACCTCCAGGAAATACGCCTCTTCGCGCACCGAGTCGTAGACGAACTCGACCGTCCCTGCCGAGCGGTAATGCACGGACGCGCACAGTGCCGCCGCGCTGCGGGCCAGGACGTCGCGCACCGCGTCGGGGAGGTTCGGTGCGGGGGCCTCTTCGATGACCTTCTGGTTGCGGCGCTGGAGGGAGCAGTCGCGGTCGCCGAAGACGACGACGTCCCCTTCACCGTCGCCGAAGACCTGCACCTCGACGTGGCGCGCGCCCACGACCAAGCGTTCCAGGAAGGCACCGGCCGTGCCGAAGTTCGCCGTGGCGACGCGGCGGACGCCGTCCCACGCGCGGGTCAGGTCGTCCGGGGTCTGGCAGGCGCGCATTCCGATCCCGCCGCCGCCTCCGGTCGCCTTGAGCATGACGGGGTAGCCGATCCGCGCGGCCTCGCGGTGCGCCTCGGCCAGGTCGGTGAGCAGGCCGGTGCCGGGGAGCAGCGGGACGCCGGCGTCGTGCGCGGCGGCGCGGGCGGTGTGCTTGGCGCCGAACAGGTCGATCTGCTCGGGGGTCGGGCCGACGAAGACCAGGCCGGCGTCCTCGACGCGGCGGGCGAAGCTCGAATCCTCGGACAGGAAGCCGTAGCCGGGGTGGATCGCGTCGGCCCCCGTCGCTTGGGCGGCTTGGAGGATCTTCTCGGCGTCCAGGTAGCTCTCGGCGGCCGGGGCGGGGCCGAGCCGGACGGCGCGGTCGGCCAGCCGGACGTGCGGCGCGCCCCGGTCCGGGTCGGAGTGGACGGCGACCGTCCGCAGGCCGAGCCGCCGGGCGGTGCGGATGATGCGGGCGGCGATCTCGCCCCGGTTCGCGACGAGCAGCGTCTCGATCAACGGACCGTCATCCTCACGGGCGTCGGGTCGAAGCCGTTGCACGGGTTGTTGATCTGCGGGCAGTTCGAGACGAGCACGAGGACGTCGGTCTCGGCGCGGAGCGTGACGCTCAGGCCCGGGGCGGAGCGGCCGTCGACGATGCCGAGCGTCCCGTCCGCCTCGACCGGCACGTTCATGAACCAGTTGACGTTGCTGACGAGGTCGCGCTTGCCGAGGCCGTGCTTGGCGCCCTCCGCCAGGAAGTTGTCCACGCACGCGTGCTGCGACCAGGTGTGGTGGCCGTACCGGAGCGTGTTGGACTCCTTGGAGCAGGCGCCGCCGAGCGTGTCGTGCCTTCCGCAGGTGTCGGCGGTGACGGTCATGAGCCGCGTGTGCTCGTTCGACATCAGGACGCTTTCGGTCGACAGATAGATATTGCCCTGGGCCTGGATCGTGTCGGGGGCGCTGTACCGGACGGCCGTGTCGTGCGCGTCGTACACGAGGAAGTCCACGGCCTGGTTGCCGCCGAGATCGGTGATCGTCAGCGACCGTCCGGCCGCGATCACCGCCGACCACGGCGCCCTGGCGGGCACGACCACATCACTCATCACGTCCACACCTTCCGAGTTCCGTTCGACATCACGTTGTTGAGGTTTCGGGGCGGTCATGCGATTCCTCGGGCGGTGAGGTGGTCGGCGGTGTTGAGGAACGCGCGGCGAGCCTCCGGGGTGGAGTTCCAGAGCGGGTCGTCGGGACGCGTCGGCGTGCCCGGACGGGCCAGGACGTCCAGCGGCGTGCAGGCGTAGTCGGGACGCGGGTCGACGGGATGTGCGGTGTTCGCGACGAGCACGATCAGCGGCATCTCGGCGCGCAACGTGATGCTCGCGCCCGGCCGGGACGAATTCTCGAACGTCAGGCGCCCGTCGTCCGGGTCCACGCGCACGCCTTTGAAGAAGGAGATGGACGGCGGCAGGTCGCGCGGAGCAAGACCGTTCTTCGCAGCGGCCAGCTTGAGCAGCTCCCGTCCCGCCGGGGACGCGCCGTGCGGCGAGCCGTCGCCGTACCGGGCCGTGTTGCGGGCCAGCGTGGACGTGCCGCAGACCGTCTCGACGGGCACGTCGGCGGCGAGGACGGACGCCAGGACCCGTCCCTGGTCGGACAGCAGCAGATGACCGGCGCCCGGATAGGCGTTCCAGAGCACCTTGACCGTGTCGGCGACGTTCAGCCGCTCGAACGGACGGTCCGCGACGTACAGCAGGACGTGCGCGCAGGCGTCCCCTTCGAGGTCGGTGAACCGCACCTCCGTGCCGCGCGCGAGCACCTTGTGCGTGTAGTTTCCGCCCGCGACGGTCTCCGCCCAGACCGCGCCGTCCGGAGCGGGGATCCGCGGCATGGCCTCGACCTCGGTGCCGTCCTGAGCGCGGGCGTGATCCCGCGCGCCGTGGGTGGTCGCAGTGGTCATCGCGTCTCCCGTCCGTAGTTTCTGTCGCTCGATAGAAATTAAGGAGATGATGTTGCCGGGCTGTTTCGTCCCGGTTTCTTCCATGGCGCACGGATCTCACCGCACCAGCACGCCCCCACCCGACGCACAACCGGCATGCCATCTCACCGGCCGATCCCAAACGCGTCGCGGCACGCGGGCGAGCCGCGCCCGAGCCGCAAGCACTGCGACTGCGCGTCGCGGCACGCGAGCGGGGCGCGTCCGAGACGGGCGCACCGCGACGTGTGCGTCACCGTGTGCGGACGAGCCGCGTCCGAGGCGCGCGCACCGCGATACGCACGTTGTCGTGTGCAGGCGGGCGCGGTCTGGGCGCGTGCGCCGCGACGTGTGCGTCTCTCGTGCGGTGCGCTGCGGCGAACTGCGCGCCGCGTGAGATGCGACCTCGAAGCACGTGCGCGAGGCGGGGCGGCGGGCTGGTGCGGGCGGGGCGCGTCCGAGGGGCGTGTGCCGCGATGTGCGCGTCGCCGTGCGCTGGCGGGTGCGTTTGGGGCGCGCGCACTGCGACACGCGCGCCGCAGTGTGCGGGCGGGCACGCTCGAGGCGCGTGTACCGGCTGTGGGCGTTGCCGTGTGCGGGCGGGCGCGGTCTGGGCGCGTGCGCCGTGACGTGTGCGTCTCTCGCGCGGTGTGCTGCGGCGAGTTGTGCGCCGTCGGGTGCGACCTCGAAGCGCGTGCGTGGGGTGCGGTGGGCGGGGTGGTGGGGTGGGTGTGGGCGGATGCGGGAGGGGGTGGGGGTTGTGCGAGGATCGGCCGGTGAGCGTCTCTCGCAGAGCTGTCGGCAGGCCGCGTGCCGTTTCCCGTCCGAGCAGCGGGCTCAGCCCGCGTGAGGAGATTCTCGCGGCGGCGGGCGAGCTGTTCACCGTCCGCGGGTACGCGGCGACCTCGACGCGCGAGATCGCCGAGCGGGCCGGCATCCGGCAGGCGTCGATGTACCACTACTTTGGCGGCAAGGAGGAGATCCTCGCGAGCCTGCTGGAGAGCACCGTCCGGCCGTCGCTGGAGACCGCCAGGGCGCTCGGGGACGCGTCCGCGCCGCCCGAGGCGAGGCTGTGGGCGCTCTGCTACCAGGACGCCCGGCTGCTCTGCACGGGCACCCACAACCTCGGCGCGCTCTACCTGCTCCCGGAGGCCGAGCGCATCGCGAGCTTCCAGGGCCTGCGCGCGGAGCTGAAGGACGCCTACGACGACCTGCTGGCCCGGACCGCCGTCACGTCCGTGCTGCCGGACGACGAGCGGACGGTCCGGAGCCGGCTCGTCTTCTCGCTGGTGGAGAGCGTGATCCTGATCCGCCGCGACAACCCGGACCTCGACCCGGACGGCACGGCGGGCGCGACGGCGAACGCCGCGCTACGCGTTGGCGGCGTCCCCGAGCGCGACCTGGCCCGGCTGGCCCGGCTCGGCCGCGCCCTCCTCGACGCGGCCTGACCGCGCGGCCGACGACCGCCGGTAGAGCGCGCCGACCACGATCGCGCCGCCGAGGAACAGCGCGGTGAACCAGGTGAAGTACCACTGGCCGCTCGCGGGCGCGTAGACCGCCGGACGCGGCCACGCCAGGTTCACCGCCATCGCGACGCCGTAGGCGAGGGCGAGCGCGTTCACCGGCAGTCCCCAGCGGCCGAGGGAGAACAGGCGGCGGCCCTGCTCGTCCGTCCCGGCGGGGGCGCCGCCGCGCCACGAGCCGCGCAGCCGCTGGTAGAGCAGCGGGCCGATCACCATCGCGTACGCGACGTACACCATGACGATGCAGGTGGTGCCGACCGCGAGGAACGCGTCCGGCGACACGAAGTCGAGCATGACGACGAGCGCCGCGAGGACGCCCGTGACCAGCGCCGTGCCGATCGGCATCCCGGTGCGCGGCGAGATCCGGGCGAGCGGGCGGGAGAACGGCACCATCCCGTCGCGCGCCATCGAGAACAGCATCCGGGTCGCGGCGGTCTGGATCGCGAGGGTCGCGACGCAGATCGCGACGACGACGTCCGCCAGCAGCACCTTGCCGACCCAGTCGCCGAGCCGGCTCGTCAGGACGTAGGACAGACCGTCGGTCGCGAGCCGTCCGTCGGTGAGGCTCGGCGCGGCCAGCAGGCCCGCGATGATGATCAGGCCGCCGAGCAGCCCGGCGGCGCCGAGCGCGGTGAGGATCGTGCGCGGCGCGACGGCGCGGGGCCGCCGCGTCTCCTCGCTCATCTCGCCCGCGCTGTCGAAGCCGATGAGGACGTACGCGGCGGCGAACGACGCGACGAGCAGCGCCCCGAACGCCCCGCCCCGGCCCGCGCCGACATGGAACGTCGCGGACGGCGCGTGGTCGGCGTGCGTGAGCAGCAGGACGACGATGAGCACTGCGCCGATGATCTCGGCGGTCACGCCGACCACGTTGACGCGGGCCATGATCCGGTTGTCCAGGACGTTCACGAACGTCGTCGCGGCGAGCAGGATCAGGCCGAGGACGGCGGCGTTCGCGGCCCCGGTGTCCGAGACCGGCGACGGGTCGCCGCCGACGAGCTGGAAGCCGTCCCAGATCGCGGGCAGGACGACCTGGAGCGCGAGCGCCGCCGCCGCGATGACCACGACCTGCCCCAGCACCATGATCCAGCCGGCGAACCAGCCGAACGCGGCGGTGCTCATCCGGCTCGACCACTGGTAGATGGCGCCCGAGATGGGGTAGCGGGCGGCCAGTTCGGCGAAGCACAGTGCGACGAGGAACTGGCCGGCGAGGACGACCGGCCACGTCCAGAAGAAGGCGGGGCCGCCGAAGGCGAAGCCGAGCCCGAAGAACTGGAAGACCGTGGTCAGCACGGAGATGAAGGAGAAGCCCGCGGCGAACGACGCGTACCTCCCCATGCTGCGGTGGAGCTCCTGCCGGTAGCCGAACGCCTGGAGGACGCGCGCGTCGGCCGAGGGCTCCGAGGCGGACGGCGCGGTGGGGACGGACATGGGGCCTCCCAGGGGGCCGCTAATTTCTGTCGGTTGACAGATAGATAGGCGGCGGCCGTTTCCGCCCCACGTCGCGTCCGTTTCGCGCTCGTAACGTCGCCCTCACGTCCCTGCGGCCCCCGAATCCCGCGCACGTCCTCCCCCCACGTCCGGACCGCCCCGCCCCGCCCCGACTGCCCGGCCCGCCCCCCGCCGAGCCGCGCCGAGCCGCGCCGAGCCCCGCCGAGTCCCGCCGCGCCGCGCTGAGCCGCGCCGCGCTGAGCCGCGCCGAGCCCCGCCGGGTCGCGCAGCCCCGTCCCGCCCGCTTCGCGCCGCCCCGCCCCGCGCCGGGCCGCGCCGTGCCGCGCCGGGCCGCGCCGTGCCGCGCCGCGCCGGGCCGCGCCGGGCCGCGCCGGGCCGCGCCGTCTCGCGCCGTGCCGTGCCGTGCCGCGCTGTCTCGCGCTGTCTCGCGCCGCGTCGGGACGCGCCGTGTCGCCCTGCCCCGTGTCGCCCTGCCCCGTGCCGCGCCACCCGTGCCGCGCCACCCGTGCCGCGCCACCCGTGCCGCGCCACCCGTGCCGCGCCTGGCCGTGCCGCGCCACCCGTGCCGCGCCTGGCCGTGCCGCGCCTGGCCGTGCCGCGCCTGGCCGTGCCGTGCCTGGCCGTGCCGTGCCGTGCTGCGCCGAGGGGATGCCGTGCTGGGGGATGTCGTGCCGTGTCGCGCTGGGGTGCGCCGGGGCCACGTTGGCCTGTGCTGGCTGGGTCGGGTTGGGTTTCCCGGAGTGGAGCCGGGGCGCGTTGTGCTGTGTTCTGGTGTGGGCTGGGTGGTGGGTCGGGTGTTTGCTGTGGGGGTTAGGTGGGTTGGGTTAGGAGGGTTTTCAGGCGGGCTGCGTTGCGTTGGGCGTGGTCGGCGCAGCAGTTGTTGAAGATCACGTGGGTGGTGGCTTGTTCGGCCAGGGTGCGGATGCGGGTGGCCCAGGTTCTTAGTTCGTCGTCTTCGTAGAAGTAGGTGAAGCGGCGGTCCAGGTCGCCGCTCGTCCAGTCTTTGCTGTGGCCGTGGAAGCGGACTACGGCCAGGTCTGATGTTGCTGCGGTTCGGGGTGGGACGGACGAGGTGTGGCCCTGGGGCATGTCCACGACTACGTAGGGGAGGTCGTGGGCGGTTAGGAACTCCAGGGTTTCGTGCTCGTGTTCTGGTGCCATCCAGCTTTGGTGGCGGAACTCGACGCAGATCCTCAGCGGCGCGCAGCGTTTCTGGATCTCCAGGATGCGGGCGCGGGACTTCGCGGTCGCGGTGAACCAGGGTGGGAACTGGAACAGGACGGCTCCCAGGCGGTTCGCGTCGTCGAGAACGGCCAGTGTGGTGAGGAAGCGGTGCCAGAGTTCGTCCAGGATCTCGTCGGGGACGTCCTTCGGGTAGAGGCGACGGTCCGGTACGGCGGCGCGGAGGTCGCGCGGTAGGGACGACGGACGTGTCGGATGCCCGGTCAGCAGCGCGAACGCCTTGACGTTGAACGTGAAGCCGTCCGGCGTCCGGTCGCGCCACGCGCGCACGGTCTGCTCCGACGGCAGCGCGTAGTAACTCGCGTCCACCTCGACGAGGGGGAACTGCGTGGCGTAGTGGCGCAGGCGGGACTCGGGGGTGCGGGCCTCGGCCGGGTACCAGCCCGACGCGATCAGCGTCCGGTGGGTCCAGGAGGCCGTGCCGACCAGGATGTCGCCCATGTCCGCCCGGCTTACCCGGCGGGCTAGAGGTAATGCCCCAGCAGTTCTTCGGGCTTGTCCAGGACGGGCGGCAGGTCCTCCGGGAGCAGCGTGACCAGCGACCGGCGCGACGGCGACGGGTGCGACGCGATCCGCTCCGACTGCCGGGCGATGGCCACGTCCAGCAGGTTCCGCATCAGCCGGCCGTTGCCGAACGACGATCCGCGCGGCGTGGCGCGCAGCATCCGGCCGAGGCGGTCGCGGGTGCCGTCGGCGAGCGCGAACCCGCTGTCGCCCGCCAGGTACTCGAACACCTGGATCAGTTCGGCGTCGGTGTAGTCGTCGAAGTGGATCTGCTTGGGGAACCGCGAGTCCAGGCCGGGGTTGGCCGCCAGGAACTCCTTCATCTCCCGCTCGTAGCCGGCGACGACGACCACCAGGTCCTCGCGGTGGTCCTCCATCAGCTTCACGAGTTCGGCGATCGCCTCGTAGCCGTAGTCGCCCTTCAAAGCGGACTGGCTCAGCGTGTACGCCTCGTCGATGAACAGGACGCCGCCGAGCGCGCGCTCCACGAGCCGCCGGGTGCGCGGCGCGGTCTGCCCGATGTACTCGCCGACGAGGTGCGCCCGCGACGCCTCCACCAGGTGCCCGGACGACAGGACGCCGAGCCGCTTGTAGATCCGCCCGAGCAGCCGCGCCACCATCGTCTTGCCGGTGCCGGGGTTGCCGGTGAAGACCATGTGCCGCGTCGGCGGCGCGACCTTCAGCCCCGCCTCGCGCCGCAGCCGCGCGGCCTGCGTGCCCGCGACGAGCAGCGCGATCTCCTTCTTGACGGTGTCCAGCCCGGTGAGCGCGGTGAGGTCGGCGAGCGGGTTGCCGAGCGTCTGCCCGGTGTCGAGGGTGAGCGGCAGGTCCTGCTTGCGGACGACCGGTTCCCCGTCGCGGGCGAGGACGCGCGGCATGACCTGGTCGGCGAGGTGCCGGGCGAGGCGCGCGTTGCGGAGCGTCTGGACGGGCGGCGTCAGCGCGAGCAGTTCCCCGGCGGCGCCGGCGGCCTGCCGGGTGACGCGCCCGCCGGCCGCCTCGACGGCCCGCCGGAACAGTTCGGCGTGCCCCTCGGCGGTGAACGGGCGCGAGTGCGCGATCCGGAACTGCTGCGGCAGCGCCGGGTCGACCTCGCGGATGCGCTCGTCCCCGGCCGCGCCGCACAGTGCGACGATGTGCAGATCGGGATGGATCGCGAGGACGCGGTTCAGCTCGGCCGCGAACACCTCGCCGTTGCCCGGGTCGGTGATCACCGCGTCCAGCCCGTCGATGATCATCAGCCGGTCGCCGACCGAGTCGCGGGCGTCGGCGTGCAGGCGCGCGACGGCGTCCGACAGCCGCTGCCCGACGAACAGGTTCCCGGTGAGCCAGAGCGGGTCCCGGCCGAGGGACAGGACGCGGCCGAGCTCCTGCGCGGCGTCGCGCTTGCCGGTGCTGTCGGGTCCGGCGAGCAGCAGCCGGACGGTCCCCCCGGCCGCGACGGTCTCGCGCAGCGCCGCGACGATCTCGGGCTGCTCGACCAGCCGCGCCCCGATCGGCGGGGCCTGCGGCTCGCCGGACGCGCCGTCCGGCGTGGCGGGCGCCGTCCGGGGGACCTGCCGGAGCGTGTCGCCGAGCGCGTTCACCACGCGGCGGCGCGGCCCGAAGATCCGCCGCAGGTCGGTCTGGAACTGCCGGACGGGGATCCACTCGGTGCGCGGGAACCACGGGTCGCCGGGCAGGCCCTGGACGGTCGCGACGAACCGCATCGCCATGTCCAGCCAGGCCCGGCAGGCGTCCGCCGCGCCCTCGACCAGCGCGCGGGCGAGCCACGCCTGCGTGTGCTCCTGCCAGCGGGCGGCCTTGAACCCGCGCCGCTCGGCGGCGAACCGCTCGCGCAGCGCGCCGTAGCGGTCCTCGCCGAGCGCGACGACCATCTCGGCGGGGACGTGCTCCATGCTGCCCTGCAGCAGCAGCCGGGCCAGGTGCGTGGTGACGCTCTCCTCGACGGGCGCGGCGGCGTTCAGGTGCTCGAACGCGGCCAGCAGCCCCTGGACGACCCACTCCAGATAGCCGACGGGCCCGAGCAGTTCGGGCAGCAGCGCGATCGTCTCGTCGTCGGCGCGGGCGCTCCAGTGCTCGCGCAGCTCCAGCTTCGGGAGGTTGACGTCGCAGTCCGGCGGGTCGGCGTAGAGGCGCAGCAGGGCGCCCCGGCGCTCGTCCAGCGGCGCGATGCCCTCCAGCGCGACGAGCGCGTCCCGGGCCAGCTCGATGGCCAGCTCGCGGTCGGCGACCTCAATCAGCCAGTCCACCGGGGGGCGCCACCGGCCGCCGGGCGCGTCCCAGCGGGTCATGCGGGTGTTGAGCTGCGCCGGGTTGACCAGATGGCGCCCGAGCAGCCGCTCGGGGAGCTGCGACCACGAGCCCGCCTTGATCGCGCCGCCGCCCGGCAGGTAGGCGAGGATCCCGAAGGTCTCGGCCAGGACGAGCGGCGCGGGCAGGGTCAGCAGCTTGTGCTCGTCGGTGGTGAGCCCGGCGGCGCGCGGATCGGCGGCCAGCGCGTCGATCCGGGCGCTGACCTGCTCGAACAGGCCGTCCGGCACACGCCAGGGTCCGTAGGCGTAGACGTCGAGGACCGGCTCGTCGGTGAGCAGTAGCTCCAGATGCTCCGGCAGCCGCAACGCAATCTCCCCAAGATTCAACAAAGCCGTGGTAACAGCCTACGAGCGTCGGCGGCTGCTCCGCGCGCCCGAACTCACAACCCGTCGTGACGATCACGTCCGGCGGGGCCGCCGCAGGGCCTCGACGGCGAGCCGCGCGGCGGCGCCGATCACCGCGTCGGCCTGCGGCAGCGCGGCCACGGGACGGGCGGCGCGGGTGAACACCGCGACGGCGTATCGGCCGCCGTCGGGATACTCGACGACGCCGATCTCGTTGCGGATCGTCGGCAGGGTGCCGGTCTTCCCGCCGACCCGGACGTCGTCGAACGGGAAGCCCGCCGACAGCCGGTGCGGCCAGACCTGGAGGCCGAACATCCGCCGCATCTGCGCGCACGCGGCGGGCGGGGCGGCCTCGTCGCGCCAGACGAGCCCGAGCAGCGCGGCCATCTCGCGCGGCGTGGACCGGGACGTCAGGACGGGGTTCAGGGCCCGGATCCGCTCGGGCAGCCCGGGCTCGTCCAGCCGGGCCCACAGCTCGCCGAAGTCGGCGGCGCCCGCGTCGGCGAGCATCCCGGCGAACAGCTCGCGGCCGTTGCCGGTGATCCGGGTGGCGGTGAGGCCGAGCGCGGCCAGGTCGGCGTTGACGGCGTCCGCGCCGCCGACCCGGTCGTAGAGGACGTCGGCCGCCGCGTTGTCGCTGACGGTGATCATGAGGGCGGCCAGGTCGCGCAGGGAGAGCGTGACGTCGTCCAGCAGGATCGACGTCCCGGTCGGCCCCTCCGCGCGGTCCCCGGGCCGCAGCGTGACGCGTTCGGCCGGGTCGAGCAGCCCCGCGGCGGCCCGCCGGAAGAACGCGACGAGCAGCGGCACCTTGAACACCGACGCGAGCACGACGGGCTCGTCGGCGCGGACCCCGACGCGGCGGCCGGTGTCGACGTCCTCGGCGTGCAGCCAGCCGGTGACCCCGGCGGCGCGGAACGCGTCCTCGACGGCCTTCACGCGAGGAACCCCGAGGACGGGCGGAACTCGACGCGGCGGAGCGGGCCGGCGCCGAGCGGGGTCATGCCGGCCTCGGCGCGCAGCACGGCGGTGGCGACGGCGGCGAAGTCGGCGACGGCCGGGTCCGCGCCGTCGGCGCGCCAGGCGCAGGACGTCCGCCAGACGATCGGGTCCCCGGCGAGCGCCCGCCACGCGGTGCCGGGCGGGACGGCGGCCGGTTCGGGGACGAGCGCGACGGCCGTCCCGGACAGGACGAGCCCGAGCGCGAACTCGGCGCGCCGCGCGGTGTGGACGGCGGGCGGGTCGTAGCCGTCGCGGCGGCACGCGGCGAGCCATTCGTCGTGGCTGCCGGGCGCCTCGTCGCGGGGGAACAGGACGAGGTCGCGCCCCGCGAGGTCGCCGAGCCGGGGTTCGGCGGGGGCGTCGGCGGCGGGCAGCAGCGCGCCGATCCGCTGGCCGAGCATCGGGCCGAGCGCGAGGCCGCGCGTGTCGCAGGGGTGGCGCAGCACGCCGGCGTCCAGGGTGCCGTCGGCGAGCGCGGCGGCCTGCTGGGCGGTCGGGGTCTCGCGCAGGTCCAGCCGGACGGCGGGCCGCCGGGCGCGGAACGCGGCGATGAGCGCGGCGACGACGCCGCCGCCGAGCCCGGCGGGGATCCCGGCGCGCAGCGCGCCGTCCGCGCTCTGCCGGACGCGGTCGCCGAGCGTGTGGACGCGGTCGGCGAGGGCGAGGAGTTCGCGGGCGTCGTCCAGCAGGAGCCGTCCGGCGGGGGTCGGGACGACGCGGCGGCTGGACCGGTCGAACAGCGTGACGCCGAGTTCGCTCTCCAGCCGCCGGATCCGCTGGCTGAGCGGCGGCTGGGCCATGCCGAGCCGTTCGGCGGCCCGGCCGAAGTGCAGTTCCTCGGCGACCGCGACGAAGCACCGCAGATGGCCGACGAGGTTCACGGCCAGCGACGATATCAAATCCGGTATACAACCGAGAACCATATGAATCTTGGACAAATCGCCGCCGACCTGGTGTCCTGTCCGCCGGGGGATCCACAGACGGACGGGGGACGGGATGCGGCGGGCCTGGCTCGTGATCGCGGCGATTGCGGTGGTGCTGGCGGGCGGGGGAGCGTTCTGGCTCCTGCGCAAGGACGACGGCCCGGGCGACACCGCCCGCCGCTACCTCGCCGCGTGGACGCGCGGCGACTTCCCGGCCGTGGCGGCGCTGACCGAGGGCGCCCCGCCCGACCTCGCGCGGCGGCTGGGCGCGGCGCACGACGACATGGCGGCGTCACGGCAGGTCTACACCGTCGCGTCCACGGGCGACAGAACCGTGTCCTTCGAGGCCACCTTCACGCTCGCCGGGAACCGGACGTGGTCGTACACGGGCGTCCTGCCGTTCACCAAGTCCGGTGGCAAGTGGCGCGTGGCCTGGACGCCGGAGATCCTCTACCCCGGCCTCAAGGACGGCCAGCGGCTGAAGACCTCGCGCGCGTGGCCGTCGCGGGCGGCCGTCCACGCTGCCGACGGCACGACGCTGAGCGGCCCGGGCTCGGCGGGCCAGCTCGCCGGGACGACCGCGCCCGCCACGGCCGACGACGCCCGCAAGATCGGCGCCCCCTACAAGAAGGGCGACCTGGTCGGCACCGACGGCCTCCAGCGCCAGTACGAGCGGCGGCTCGCCGGGACGCCCGCGCTGGCCGTCCAGATCGTCGACGGTTCCGGCGCCGTAGTGAAGACCCTCCAGCGCTTCGGCGGCAAGGACGGCACGCCGCTCACGACCACGATCGACGCGAAGGCGCAGCGGGCCGCGTCCGCCGCGCTCGCCGACGTGGACAAGCCCGCCTCGCTCGTCGCGCTCCGCCCGTCCACCGGGGAGATCCTGGCGGTCGCCAACAAGCCCGGCGGCTACAACCGGGCGCTGATGGGCCGCTACCCGCCCGGCTCGACGTTCAAGGTCGTCACGGCGGCGGCGCTGGTCGCGGGCGGGATGGGCGCGGGCACGCCGGTCGCGTGCCCGGCGACGGTGTCCATCGGCGGCCGGACGTTCAAGAACAGCGAGTACGAGAAGTTCGGGACCGTCCCGCTCCGGGAGGCGTTCGCGCACTCCTGCAACACGACGTTCGCCAAGCTCGCCGTGGACCGGCTCGGTGAGAAGCGGCTGGCGCAGGTCGCCGCGCAGTTCGGGTTCAACGCGCCGATCATCGGCGGGCTGCCCGCCGTCCGCGCCGCGTTCCCCGCCACCGCCGACGCGACCGGCCTCGCCGCCGCCGCGTTCGGGCAGGGCGAGGTGCTGACGAGCCCGCTCAACATGGCGGCCGTCGCGGGCGCCGCGGCGGCGGGCACCTGGCGGTCGCCGCGCATCGTGGCGCCGGGCCTCGTCTCGCAGGCCGTGGACGCGGGCGGACGCAAGCCCGAGCCGCCCCATGCCCTCGACCCCGCCGTCAAGCGCGCCCTGCACACGCTGATGCCCGCCGTCGTCAGCGAGGGAACGGCGCGCGGGGTGGACTTCCCGTCCGGGACGGCGGGCAAGACCGGCACCGCCGAGTTCGGCTCCGGGACGAACCCGCCCACGCACGCCTGGTTCATCGGCTACCGGGGCGACCTGGCGTTCGCCGTGGTGATCGAGGGCGGCGGCACCGGGGCCGAGGCGGCGGCGCCCGTCGCGGCGGCGTTCCTGCGCGCGGCGTCGTGAGGCTCAGAGCCAGTCGTTCCGCTTGAACACGCCGTAGAGCCCGACGCCGAGCAGCACCAGCACGACGGAGCTGACCACGAAACCGGACGTCGCGTCCCGGCCGGGGAAGGCTAGGTTCTGCCCGAAGAACCCGGTCACGGCGGTCGGGACGGCGATGATCGCGGCCCAGCTCGTGACCTTCTTCATCACCTCGTTGAGCCGGTTGTCCTGGAGCGCGATGCGGGTTTCGAGCAGGTCGGCGACGAGGTCGCGCAGCCCGTCGGTCCACTCGCCGACGTGCAGCGCGTGGTCGTAGACGTCCTGGTAGTACGGCCGCATCGTGTTCGGGACGAGTTCGGTGTCGCGGCGCAGCAGCGTGCTCAGGATCTCCCGCATCGGCAGCGCGACGCGGCGCAGCGCGGCGAGGTTCTTGCGGAGCCGGAAGCTGCGGTGCTGGATCTCGCGGCCCTGCGGCGCGTCGTCGAAGACCAGCTCCTCCACGGCGTCGGTCTCGTCGTCCAGGGCCTGGACGGCGTCGAGCTGGCCGTCCACGACCTGGTCGAGCAGCCCGTACAGCAGCAGGGACCGGACGTTCTCCGCCTCGTCGGCCACGCCCCGGCTCCACATCCCGAGGTCGTCGTCCCAGCGCCGGACGAGCCCGTCCATGTCGAACGCGTCGTCGTCGCGGACGGTGACGAGCGCCCGGTCGCAGACGAACGCCGACACCTCGTGCAGCGCGAGCCGCCCCTTCGTCGCGGACGCGGCGTAGAGGTTGAGGAAGATGTAGCCGTCGTAGCGGTCGAGCTTGGTGCGCTCCCGGCGGGTGACGGCGTCCTCCAGCGCGACGTGGTCGAGGCCGAGCACGTCGGCGACGAGCCGCAGGTCGTCGTGGGACGGGGCGCGCAGGTCCACCCAGACGGCGGCGTCGTCGGGGGCGACGCGGTCGCGCAGTTCGGTGAGCGGGAAGTCGTCCGCCGTGGTCTTCCCGCCGCGCCACTGACGCGTGCGGACCTGGGACGGGTCGGAGGTCATGGCGTCCCTTATACCCGGATGCGCCGCTTCCACCGTCCCGGTCAGCCCGGCTCGGCGCGGTAGGTGAGCACCGCGCCGTCGTCCTCGGCGAGCCGGAACCCGGCCTTCTCCAGGACGCTGACAAGCGCCCCGCCGCCGGGGGCACCGGTTTGCTAGCGCGGCGGGGCGGTGGACGCCCGCACGACCAGCGCGCCGGGCAGCGCGACGGACGCGGGGCGCCGCCCGTCGAGCAGGTCGAGCAGCGCCGTCATGCCGCGCGCGCCGAGGTCCCCGGCGGGCAGCCGGACGGTCGTCAGCTCCGGCTCCAGCGCGGTGGCGAGCTGCTCGTCGTCGAATCCGGTGACCGACACGTCGCCGGGGACCGCGAGGCCGCGCAGCCGGGCCGCCTTGTAGGCGCCGGCGGCCATCACGTCGTCGTCGCAGACCAGCGCGGTGGGGCGGGACGGGCCGTCCAGCAGCGCGCCCGCCGCGTCCCGGGCCGCCGCGACGTCCAGCGCGGCGGCGGCGCGCGTCCACGAGCCGCCCGGCAGCGCGTCCACGGCGGCGGCGAGGGCGGCGCCGCGCGCGTGGAACGTCCACTGGTCCAGCGCCGCCGCGACGTGCCCGAAGCGGCGGTGGCCGAGCGCCGCGAGATGGGCGACGACCGCGCGCATCCCGTCCTCGACGGCGAACGCCACGGTCGGGACGGGCCCGGCGGGGTCGCTGTCGAGCAGGACGAGCGGGAGGCCGCCGAACCCCGCGGGGACGTCCGGCCCGACCGACGACACGAGGACCCCGTCGATCGCCTCCTCGGACGCGGCGAACGGGCTTCCGGCGGGCCCGGCGCCGTCCGGCCACGGGTACAGGACGACCCCGAACCCGTGCCGCGCGGCGACCCGCGCCGCACCGTCGTAGACGGCGCCGAAGAACGGGACGATCGACGGCACGAGGAACAGGACCGTCCGGGCCGTGCCGAGCCGCAGGCTGCGCGCCGCGCGGTTCGGCCGGTAGCCGAGGCGGCCCGCGGCGTCCTGCACGACGGCGGCGGTGGCGGGGGAGACGCGGCCGGTCCACTTCCCGCCGAGGACGAGCGACACCGTGGACTGCGAGACCCCGGCCGCCCGCGCGACGTCCCGGCTCGTCGGACGCGCGGCGGGGCCGCCGGTGGCGTGCAACGGGGCCTCCCTCGACGACGTGCCGACGACGTCCAGGTTACGGCCTTGACACAGGTGTCAGTTCTGGAGTCTGTGCAGAATTACATGGCTGTACACGCCTTCGCGGTGGTTTGGTAGGGCGCATCAAGTAATACGTATGACTCGCCGGTAACTACGCCGCCTCGGGGGCCGGATGCTCGCCTACGTCCACTTCCTGCGCACGCCCTACGCCGCGCGGCTGATCGGCGGCACGCTACTCGGCCGGCTGCCCAACGGGATGGCGGTGCTCGCGATCGTCCTGCACGTCCGCGCGGGCCACGGCGGCTACCCGCTCGCCGGGACGCTCGCCGCCGTCTCCGGCCTCGCGATGGCGGCGGGCCAGCCGGTGCTCGGCCGCGCGATGGACCGGCACGGGCAGGCGCGGGTGCTGATCCCGGCGGCGCTGGTGGCCGCCGCCGGGTACGCGGTGCTCGCGGGCGTCGGCGCGCGTCCGCTGCCCGTCGCGACGGCCGCCGTGGTCGTCGCCGGGTTCGCGACGCCGCCGCTGGAGGCGGGCCTGCGCGCGCTGTGGCCGGACGTGCTGCGCGACCCCGGCCAGGTGCAGGTCGCCTACGCGCTGGACGCCGCCGCGCAGGAGGTGCTGTTCACCGTCGGGCCGCTGCTCGTCGTGGCCGCCGCCGCGTGGTCGACGTCCGCCGCGCTGCTGCTGACCGGCGTGCTCGGCGTCGCCGGGACGCTCGTCGTCGCGGGCTCGCGGCCGTCGCGGCGCTGGCGCGGCGCGGACCGCGCGGCGGACTGGGCCGGGCCGCTGCGCTCGCCGGGCCTGCGGCGGCTGCTGCTCGCGCTGGCGTTCGCGGGCGTCGCGCTCGGCGTGTACGCGGTCGCGGTCGTCGCCTACGCCGAGCGCGCCGGACGGGCGGAGGCGTCCGGCCTGCTCCTCGCCGCGATGGCGGCGGGCGCGCTGACCGGCGGCCTGGTCTACGGCGCGCTGTCGTTCACCCGGGACCCGGCGGCGCGGCTGCCGTGGCTGCTCGCGGCGCTCGCGGCCGGCTACCTCCCGCTCGCGTGGGCGCCGCCGCTGCCGGTGATGCTGGTGCTCGCGTTCGGCAGCGGCGTGTTCCTCGCGCCGTCCCTGGCCTGCTGCTTCTCGCTGGTGGACCGCCTCGCCCCGGCCGGGACGGTCACCGAGGCGTTCGCGTGGATCGTCGCCGCCGTCGGCGCGGGCAGTTCGCTCGGCTCGTTCGCCGCCGGCTTCGGCCAGGACCTCGCGGGCGTGCCCGGCGCGTTCGCGGGCGCGGCGGCGGGCGGCGCACTGGCCCTGCTGACCGTCCTGACCGCCGCACGCCTCCTCCGCCCCGTCCCACCCCCCACCGGCGCACGCCCCCCACTGGCCGTAGCCGCCCACCACGACACCTGACCCCCACCGCCCGCCCGCGCTGTCCGCCCGCGCTGTCCGCCCGCGCTGTCCGCCCGCGCTGTCCGCCCGCGCCGTCCGCCCGCGCCGTCAGGCCCGCGGCGTTCGGTGCGCGGTGTTTGGCCCGTGTGGGGGAGGTGGTTCGGTCTGGCGGGCGAGGACCGGGGCGGCGTGGTCGGTGATTCTCGGACGCATGAGCGTTGTCACTGAGTCTCGCGGCCGGGTGCGCTCGGCCTGGGTCGTCGCGCATCGGCCCGTGGCCGGCGTGCCGCGGTGGGCGCGCGTCGCCGCGTTCGCGGTGCCGCTCGTGGTGCTGCCGTCGAGCGCGTGGCGGGTCGCCGTCTGCGTCCTCCATCTGCCGGTCGCCGACGGGATGGACGGCTGGGACGGCCCGGGCCCGGTTCCGCTGGAGCTGTACGTCCTCGGGCTGTCGGTCGTGTCGGAGCTTCTCGCGTTCACGGCGGTCGGGCTCGTCGCGGCGTGGGGCGAGGTCTTCCCGCGCTGGGTGCCGTTCTGGCGGGGCCGCCGCGTGCCGACCGGCCTCGCCGTGGTCCCGGGCGCGGTCGGGTCCGCCGCACTGACCGTCCTGTGGACGGCCCTGCTGGCGGGCCTGGCGTTCGGCCGGGCGCCGCGCGGCGCGGACGGGGGAACGAGCCCGCTGAACGTCCACGACTGGCGCGGCGTCCTCGCGCTCGCCTGCTACGTGCCGCTGATCCTGTGGGGCCCGCTGCTCGCGGCGGTGACCTACGCCTACTACCGCCGTCGCGCGCACGGGCGCTGAGAACGGCACGGGCGGGGGACGTGGAGGGGTGGGCGGCGACTTATGATCGGCGTGAGTTCCGCCCGGTGACCGCAGACAGGACCCCCGCATGGCGCCCGAGCCCCCGCCGCCCGCGACGGCGGCGGACCGCATCGACACGACGCGGCCCCATTCCGCCCGCGTCTGGGACCACTGGCTCGGCGGCAAGGACAACTACAAGGTCGACCGCGAGCTGGGCGACCAGGTGGAGCGGACGTTCCCGCACGTCGTCGCGATGGCCCGCGCCGGACGCGCGTTCATGCACCGCGCCGTCGCCCACCTCGCCCGCGACGCCGGGATCCGGCAGTTCCTCGACATCGGGACGGGGATGCCGACGGCCCCGAACGTCCACGAGGTCGCGCAGGGCATCGCGCCGGAGTCGCGGGTCGTGTACGTGGACAACGACCCGGCCGTCCTCGCGCACGCCCGCGCGCTGCTCACCTCGACGGCGCCCGGCTCCTGCGCCTACCTCGACGGCGACCTGCGCGAGCCCGGGCGCGTCCTGTCGCTGGCCGGACGGTCCCTGGACCTCGACGCGCCCGTCGCGGTCCTGCTCATCAGCGTGCTGCACTTCATCGGCGACGACGAGGACGCCGTCAGCATCGTCGGCCGCCTCATGGACCGCCTGCCGCCGGGCAGCCACCTGGCGATCACGCACGCGACCGACGAGATCGGCGGCCCGGCCGTCACGGCGGCGATGGAGGCGTGGAACCGGACGGTCGTGACCCCGCTGCGCCCGCGCGGACGCGACGCGTTCACCGAGCTGTTCTTCACCCGGCTCGGCCTGGAGCTGGTGGAGCCGGGGGTCGTGTCGCCGCCGCACTGGCGTCCGGGGGCGTCCGCCGCGCCGCACCAGCCGGACGTGCCGTACTGGGTCGGCGTGGCGCGCAAGCCGTAGCCGCCCACACGGCGAGCGCCGCCGCGCTGAACCCGGCGCCGAGCGCGCACACGGCGCCCCAGCCCGCCGCCGCGTACAGCGCGGTCGCGGCGAGCGCGCCTGACGCGCTGCCCGCCGAGTAGAAGACCATGTACCCGCCGATGACGCGCGACCCCGCGTCCGGCCGGGCCGCATAGATGACGCTCTGGCTCGTGACGTGGACGGCCTGCACCGCGAAGTCGAGCACGACGACGCCCACCGCCAGCGCCCACAGCGACGCCCCGGTGAACGCCAGCGGCAGCCAGGACACGGTGAGCAGCACGAGCCCCGCCGAGGTCGTCCACGCCGCCCGGCCGCGGTCGCCGAGCCGTCCGGCCAGCGGCGCGGCGAGCGCGCCCGCCGCGCCCGCGAGCCCGAACGCGCCGATCGCGGCCGGGGAGAGGCCGCGCGCGCTCAGCGGCAGCGCGACGCAGCTCCACAGCGTGCTGAACGCGGCGAAGACCAGCAGCGCGAGGACGCCCCGCAATCGCAGCACGGGCTCGCGCGCGAACAACGCCACGGTCGATCGCAGCAGCCGCCCGTACCCGGGAGACGGCGCAAAGTCCCGAGACGGCAGGGCGCGGTGCAGAGCGAGGGCGAGAACACCCGTGACGGCCGCCGACGCCAGGTACACGGCCCGCCAGCCCGCGAGGTCGGCCAGCGCGCCCGCGACCGCGCGGGCGAGCAGGATCCCGGTGACGATGCCGCCGGTGACGAGCCCGACGACGCGTCCGCGTCGAGAAGGGACCGCCAGCGCGGCGGCGAACGCCACGAGCGTCTGCGCGACGACCGCGAGCAGCCCCACGGCGGCGACGCCCGCCAGCAGCACCGCCGCGGACGGCGCGACGCCGACGACCGCGAGGGCCGCCGCGAGCGCGAGCGTCTGCCCGACGACGAGCCGCCGCCGGTCCGCGACGTCGCCGAGCGGGACGAGCAGGAACAGCCCGAGCCCGTACCCGACCTGGGTGACGGTGACGACCGCGCCGAGCGCGCCGGACCCGATGCCGAGGTCGCGGCCGAGCGCGGGCAGGAGCGGCTGGGCGAAGTAGACGTTCGCGACGGCCGAGCCGCACGCGACGGCGAGGAGCGCGACGACGCGCGGCCCCATGGGCACCTCCAAACGGTTGCAACTTGCTACCGAAAAGGCAAGGTAGCATGTTGCAACCAAGGAGGCGGCATGGTGCGGCGGACGAGGCTGGACGACAACGAGTGCCCGGTCGCGCGCTCGGTGGACGCCATCGGCGACTGGTGGTCCCTGCTGATCGTGCGCGACGCGTTCGACGGCAGCCGACGGTTCGGCGAGTTCCAGCGCAGCCTCGGCGTCGCGAAGAACATCCTCGCGGCGCGGCTGCGGGCGCTGGTGGACGGCGGCGTGCTCGCGTCCGTCCCGGCCCGCGACGGCGGCGCGCACCGCGAGTACGTCCTGACGGAGAAGGGCGAGGCGCTGTTCCCCGTCATCGTCGCGCTGCGGCAGTGGGGCGAGGGGCACTTCTTCGCGCCCGGCGAGGAGCGCTCACGGCTCGTGGACCGCCGGGACGGGCGTCCGCTGCGCCCGCTGGAGGTCCGTGCCGGCGACGGACGCCCCGTCGCGCCCGCCGACACGGTCGTTCGGAAACCGGCGGGATGACCGTGCGGGGAGGGCACCGCCATGCCCTCCCGCGCACGGGGCTCAGGAACCGAGGAATTCGAGCAGGTCCCCGTTGAAGCGCTCCTTGTACCCGGGTACGCTCGCCATCCCGTGCGACCCGCCCTCGTAGACGTTCAGGGTCGCGTACGACACGATCTCGGCGGCCTTGCGCGCCGTCGCGTCGATCGGGACGATCTGGTCGTCGTCGCCGTGGACGATCAGCGTCGGCACGTCGAAGCGCCGCAGGTCCTCGGTGAAGTCGGTGAACGCGAAGGCGTCCACGCACGCCACGCCCGCCTGGATGTTCTCCTGCATCGCCATCTGCCAGAAGGCGTACTTGTTGCCCATGGTGACGTCGTTGCCGGGCCGGTTCGCGCCGTAGAACTGGTCGGACAGGTCCAGCCAGAACTGCGACCGCTCGTGCAGGATGCCGTCCTTGAGGCCCTCCAGGACGTCCTTCGGCACGCCCTCGGGGTTGGACTCGGTCTGCCCGAGCAGCGGCGGGATCGCCGACAGCAGGACGGCCTTGCCGACCCGTCCGGTGCCGTACCGGCCGATGTAGCGGGTGATCTCGCCGCCGCCCATCGAGTGCGCGACGAGCGACACGCCCTTGAGGTCCAGCGCCTCGATCACGTCGGACAGGTCGTCGGCGAACGTGTCGAAGTCGTAGCCCCCGTAGGGCTGGCTGGACCGGCCGTGGCCCCGCCGGTCGTGCGCGATGGCGCGGTACCCGGCGTCCACGACCGCCTTCATCTGGTCCTGCCACGCGTCGGCGTTCAGGGGCCAGCCGTGGCTGAACAGCACGGGCGGGCCGCTGCCCCAGTCGTGGTAGTAGATCTCCGTTCCGTCGCGGGTCGTCACGAACCCCATGGCGCTCCTCCTTCGGCCTGGATCAAGGGGCCGCACCTGCCCCCGGGGACGACCCGCCAAAGGTCCGCGCGCGAACCTTTTACCCGGCCGTGACGGTCAGGCGCGCGCGTAGCGGCCGGGCGGGACGCCCACGGCGGCGGTGAAGTCGCGCGTCAGATGGGCCTGGTCGCTGTAGCCGAGGTCGGACGCGAGCGCGGCCCAGTCCACCGGCGCGCCCGCGTGGGCGCGCGCGGCGGCCTCGTGCAGGCGGGCGCGGCGCAGGACCCACTTCGGGGAGACGCCGACGTGGTCGGCGAAGAGGCGCTGGAGCGTCCGCATCGAGACGCCGAGGTCGGCGGCGAGCCGGTCCACCCGGACGAGCGCCGGGTCGGCGGTGATCCGCCGGACGATCTCCGCCGCGTCCGCCGCGCCGGGCGGCAGGGGCGCGGCGAGCCGGGGCCGCAGGAACTCCTCGACGACCGAGGTGTCCTCGGGGGCGGCGAGGACGCGCGCGTTCAGCTCGTCCACCGCCGGGCCGAGCAGGTCGGACGCCGGGACGCGCCGGTCCGTCAGGTCCGCCGCCGGGCCGGGCCACAGCGGATGGAACCCGCCGGGCAGGAACCGGACGCCGAGCACGTGGCCCGTCCCGGTGAGGCGCCGCGTGAAGACCGACCGGTCCACGCCGTACACGAGCGGGACGGGCTCCTCGAACACCAGATGGATGTTCGGATGGGAGAGCACCTTCGTCTCGTACGGCTCGTCCACCTCCCACCGGACGTGCCAGTAGTACTCGACGCACGCCGCGAGATCGGTGCTCGCCGGATAGGTCGCGACCGTGACGATCGGGGCGTGCTGCTCCGGGTAGAGCACTCCGCGCGGTAGGTCGGCCATAGCCCCAGGTTAATGTCGCGTTTGTTCAAGACCGGACGCACCGGCCGTCCCTACGCTCGAACGCATGAACGAACTGCACGAGCACATGGCCGCGTGCGCGCGGGAGGCGGCGCGCGTGGCGCGGGGCGTCGACGGCACGCCGCTGGACGGCGCGACCCCCTGCACGGAGTACGACGTCCGCGCCCTGGTGAACCACTGGGTCCTCTACACGTCCTACGGGCTGGAGCGCCGCGCCCGCCGCGAGCCGATCCCCGACGAGCTGACGGCCCGCGACTTCACCGCCGAGGACGGCTGGGCCGACGCCTATGCCGCGCAGCTCGACCGCGCGGTCAAGGCGTGGGACGACCCGGCGGTGTGGGAGGGCGACATCGACTTCGGCGGCGGATCGGCCCCGGCCGCGGAGGTGGCGGCGCTCATCGTCAAGGAGATGGCCGTCCACGGCTGGGACGTCGCGAAGGCCACCGGCCAGGAATTCAACGTCGCGCCCTCGACCGGCGAGCTGCTGTACGGCGTCGTGGAGCGCAACGCCGAGCTGTACCGGCAGTACAACGGGTTCGCCGAGCCCGTCGAGCCTACCGCCGGCGCCACCGCGTTCGAGAAGGCCCTCGCCCTTTCGGGCCGCGACCCGCGCTGGAAGCCCTGACCGACACGGCCGAAGCCCTTCCGGTGTGACGGGGATCTCCGCAAGGGTGGGGCCATGGAGAAGATCGCGGTCGTCACCGGGGCGTCATCGGGGATCGGCAGGGAGGTCGCCCGCGCGCTCGCCCGGCGCGGCTTCCGCGTGGGGATGGTCGGCCGCAGCGAGGTGCGGGGCGCCGACGCCGCCGCGGCCGTCCGCGCGGACGCCCCGGACGCCCGGATCGAGACCTTCTTCGGCGACCTGTCCTCGCGCGCCGAGGTCCGCGCCCTCGCCGAGCGCATCCTGGACCGCTACCCCCGGCTCGACGTCCTCGTGAACAACGCGGGCGTCCACCTGCGCCGCGCCAAGGTCAGCGTGGACGGCTTCGACCGCATGGTCGCCACCAACCACCTCGGCCCGTTCCTGCTCACCGGCCTGCTGCGCGACCTGCTCGTGAAGTCGGCGCCGTCGCGGATCGTGGTGGTCGCGTCCGAGGCGTACCGGCGCGCGGGGACGCTGGATGTCGCGCGGTTCGCCGAGCCCGGCGTGTACGGGGCGGGCGGCTCGCACAAGGTGTACGCGCGGACGAAGCTGCTGAACCTGCTGTTCGCCGCCGAACTGGCCGACCGGCTCGCCGGGACGGGCGTGGCCGTCCACGCGCTGTGTCCCGGGCCGGTCGCGACGGGCCTCGGGCGCGACCTGCCCGTCCCGTCGCGCACCGGCGCGCTCCTGGCGCGGACGCCGCTGCTGCGCACGCCCGAGCAGGCCGCGCGGGCCGTGGTGCGGCTGGCCGCCGACCCCGGATACGACACCGGCACCGGTTACCACCCCTCGGTGCGTCCCGCGCGGCTGCTGCGGGCGTCCCCGGCCGTGCGCGACCCCGAGCTGCGCCGGGCGGTGTGGGAGCGTTCGGAGCAGCTCGTCGGGCTTCCGTCCCGCTAGATTGACCCCGTGCACCCTGGGAACCCGAAACCGTCGTTCTTCCGCGACCTGTTCACCGGAATCGGCTATCTCGTCCGGGGGATCGGCTGGACGGCGCGGCGTCCCGGGCAGTGGCTGTTCGGTCTGATCCCGGCGCTGATCGTCCTCGTCGTGTACGTCGCGGCGCTGACCGCGCTGGCGTTCAACCTGGACGACCTCGCCTCCTGGGTGACGCCGTTCGCCGACGGCTGGTCGTCCGGCGCCCGCGACACCGCCCGCGTCGTGGCGGGCATCGCGATCTTCGGCGCGGCGCTGTTCGTCGCGATCCTGCTGTTCACGGCGCTGACGCTGCTGGTCGGCGACCCGTTCTACGAGAAGATCGCCGAGCGCGTCGAGGACTCCGCGGGCGGGGCGCCGCCGGAGCCGGACGTGCCGCTCGGCGTCCAGATCGTCCGGGCGATCCGGGACGGGCTGCTGCTCGGCGTCATCGCGCTCGCCTTCGGGCTCGTGTTCTTCGTCTGCGGGTTCCTGCCCGTCGTGGGGCAGACGGTCGTCCCGGTCGTCGCGGCGTTCGTGTCGGGCTGGTTCCTGACGGCCGAGCTGACGTCCATCGCGCTGGAGCGGCGCGGCCTGCTGCGCCGCGAGCGGTTCGCGCGGCTGCGCGCGAACCGGGGGCTGACGCTCGGGTTCGGCGTCGCGACCTTCGTCGTGTTCCTGATCCCGCTCGGCGCGGTCGTCGCGATGCCGGGCGCGGTGGCGGGCGCGACGCTGCTGGCGCGCGAACGGCTCGCCGGGCCGTACCGCTGAATGTTTCCTTAGTGTGACGACCGGCCGCTTCGCGTGAATTGATCTTCGCGTAACCTGTCCCGCATGTCCGATCAGGGGGAGCGCCCGCGCTGGGCCGAGAGTGACGATGCCGGGGAGGGCACCCCGGCGGCCGGGGCCGGTCGGTCGGGTGACGAGGACGGCCGCGACGTCTGGGGGAAGGCCGAGGAGCCGCGCGACGAGCGTCCGGCCGAGCGCGCCGCCGAGCCGGCCGCGCGCATCGAGCCGAAGACCGTCCCGGAGCCGCGCGGGCTGCTGACCGCCGCGCCCGACGCCGACGAGCCCGAGCCCGGGACCGCGCTGGAGCCCGTGGACCGCAAGGTCGCGCCCGTCCCGTCCGGGCCGGCGTGGGAGGGCGAGCTGTTCGACGGCGACGCCGACGGGGACGCCGACACCCGCTACGTCGCGCCGAGCGGCGACGCGGGACCCGGCAAGCCCGGCCGTCCGAGCAGCGGCAACTGGCAGATGCCGTCCTGGATGGCCGACGAGGAGAGCGCCGACCGCGAGCTGGACGGCGCGACCGGCAGCCCGTTCGACGAGCCGTCCGGACGGTCCCGGATCCTGCTGTTCGGCGGCATCGGCCTGCTGGTCGTCGCGCTGGCGGCGGCGGGCGGCGTCTACTACCTCAAGCACCGCGGCAGCGACCCGGCGCCCGCCAAGGGGACGCTCCGGCGCACGTCCGCGCCCGCGGCCGTCCCGTCCGCCGCCCTCCCGCCGGACCGGCCGCTGCGGACGTTCGCCGGGACGCCGTCGCGCATCGCCGGACGCGTGTCCGACACCGGGTCGGGCCTGCTGTACCCCCGGTTCGCGCGGCCGTGGCAGACGCCGTCGAAGAAGAACAAGCTGGGCGTCCCCGGCTGGTCGGGGCAGCAGATCCTCGTCACCGAGCGGCACGCGGGACGGCTCTGGTACGGCCAGTTCCTCACCGGCACGCTCCAGCCGACGCTGCGGAGCGCCTACAGCGGCCCGCAGAGCGTCAAGTCGGTGACGGCGCTGGCCGCCAAGGGCCTGGAGGAGAGCTACTACGCGTTCCCGCACCGGTCCGCGCCGCTGGCGTCGGAGGCGCTGACGGTCGGCGGCCACCGGGGCTGGCTGGTCGCGTCGTACTACGCCTACAGGCGCCCGCCGTTCCGCGCGACCGGCGAGGTCGTCGCCACGGCCGTCATCGACACCGGACGCGAGACGCCCGCCCTCGTGTTCGCGTCGCTGCCGAACACCAACAAGAAGCTGTGGCCCGACCTGAACCGCTTCTTCGCGCAGCTCAAGGTGCTGCCCGCGTCCTGACGGCTCACTCGGCGAACGGGCCGCCGATGTACGGGTGGTCCGGGCCGGAGACGGACGCGGCGTACTTCTCGGCGTCGTCCTCGGGCCGGTAGCCGAGCGCCCGGGCCTCGTCCAGGCTGAAGCAGCCGCGCGTGTTGGCGGACGCGCCCCAGACGATCCGGAACCCCGGGTCCGGCGCGGTGAGCAGCGCTTCGACGAGCCGCGCGCAGTCGCCCGGGGACAGCCAGGTCGACAGCGCGCGGCGGTCGGGGGGCCGCTCCTCGCAGGTGCCGATGCGCAGGCACAGGACGTCCATGCCGTGCCGGTCGTGGTAGAGGCTGCCCAGCGCCTCCCCGGCGACCTTGCTGACGCCGTAGAACGTGTCGGGCCGGGGGTAGAGGTAGTCGGGCGCGGGCGTGTCGGGCACCGGATGGAACCCGGCCGCGTGGTTGCTGCTGGCCAGCAGGACGCGCGGCACCCCGTTGCGCCGCGCGGCCTCCAGCACCGCGTACGTCCCGTCGATGTTGGTGTGCAGGATGGCCGGCCAGTCCGCCTCGTGCGGGATGCCGCCGAGATGGACGACGGCCGTCACGTCCCGGCAGGCGGCGTCGAGGGCGTCCAGGTCGGTCACGTCGGCGCGGACGGTCTCCTCGCCGGGCGCCGGATCCGGGATCGGAGCGACGTCCAGGAGCCGCAGGACGCGGCCGGGCCGGATCAGGCGCGGGCGCAGGAACCCGCCGATCAGCCCGGCCGCGCCGGTGATGAGAAGGCGTTCGGTCATGCCTCCGATTGTGCGCCGAAGATCAGTGGACGCGGCGCAGCAGGTGGTCGGCGACCTTGGACGCGACCAGGTACGCGTTCTGCGTGGACGTACCGAACGCGCCCGAGTTGCTGGAGAGGTGCTGTTCGAGGGTCTGTCCCGGCCACGGCTGGTCGAAGTTGCTGGCCGTCCGCAGGTTCAGGTAGTGGTCGAGGCGGCCGAAGCGGGCCAGGACGGCGGCGGTGGCGTTGTCCTCCATCTGGGTCGTGCAGTAGGTGCCCTTGCCCTTCGTCCACAGGCCGGTGATGTACTGCGCCTTGTCCGACAGCGTCTTACCCGCCCACCAGTTGTCGCCGGTGACCGTGTCGCACACGGCGACCTTGGGCAGCGTCCCGGCCTGGCCGGGGTAGTGGGCGCGCTCGGCGGCGGAGGTCGGGGTGTCGGTCAGCACCATGTCCTTGGTGAGCCGGTAGGCGGTGTCGACCAGCTTGTCGTCGAGCTGGAAGACGTTCGTGCCGACGTTGCCCAGCTGGACGAAGCCGTACGGGTGGCTCAGCGCCTCCTCGGGCGGCAGGTGGTGGCCGAGGTCGTAGTCCACGACGTAGTGCGCCCACGCGGCGAAGCCGAGCGTGCCGGTCTTCGGGGACGTTCCGGCGATCCCCGCGGTGATGAAGTACGCGCCGCGCAGGTTCAGGCGGCGGCTGGTCATCACGGCGGTCATCGTGGCCGCCGTGTTGGCCTTGCCCTGCCCGGTCGTCACGACGCACAGGCCCGCGCGGTCGCAGTGCAGCGGGTCGGGGACGCCGTCCACGGTCACCGCGATCGGCAGCGACCGGTTCTTCAGCCATGGCGCGGTCTCGCCGCCGAACATCGTGACGACGAGGACGCGGACCCGCGTGGGCCCGCCGCGCTCGGCGGCCTGGGACAGGGGGACGCCGCCGACGACGGTGAGCGCGGCGGCCAGGGCCGCCGCCAGCAGGAGGGTGAAACGACGCATGCGTGCTTTCCGATCGTGCTCGGGGAGAAGATCGCAGGTCACGCTAGGGAGCGTCGGGCTCCTGTTCGTTTCGCCGCCGTGACGATCCAGTTAACGGTATACCGTTAAGTCGGGCCGGATAGAGTGCCCGCGTGACGACCGGAGAGCGCGACTCCCTCCGCGACAGGGCCTACCGGACGCTCCGCGAGCGCATCATCGAGGGCGGCCTGCGGCCCGGCGAACGACTCGTCGAACGCGACCTGGCGGCCGACCTCGGCGTCTCCCGGATCCCGCTGCGCGAGGCGCTGCGGCTGCTGGCGGCCGAGGGGCTGGTCGTCCTCGTGCCGCGCCGGGGCGCGCTGGTGAGCCCGTTCACACCGGCCGACGTCCGCGACCTGTTCGACGTCCGGCAGAGCCTGGAGGTGCTCGCGGCGCGGCTCGCCGCCGAACGCGCCGACGCCGCCGGCCGCGCCCGCCTGCGGCTGCGGCTCGCGGACAACCGCGCGGCGCTGCGCACGGGCGACCGCGCCGCGATCTCCGCCGCGAACGCCGCGTTCCACGCCGAGGTGCTGGAACTGTGCGGGAACGCGCTGCTCACGCTGGTCGTCCGGCCGCTGGACGCGCGGATGCAGTGGCTGTTCCGCCTCACCGCCGACCTCGACGAGGACCAGGACGCCCAGTGCGCCGAGCACGGCGGCCTCTACGACGCCATCGCCGCCGGCGACGCCGCGCTGGCGGCCGACCTGGCGGAACGCCACGTCCTGCGGAACCGCGACGTGACGCTGCGCCTGGCCGAAAGCTGGTCCGTCCCCGCCGCCGACCCGCTGCAGATCACCCACACCCGCCGCCGCCGACCGGCCGGGTAGCCCTGCCGGGGCTGATAAACAGAACGCGATGAAGCGGACGGGGTGGGTGTGGCCCGGGGTGACCGGGCTGGTGCTGGGGCTGCTGGCGCTCGGGCCGGGCCTCGCGCCGGGGTTCCTGCTCTCGTTCGACATGGTCTTCACGCCGGGGCCGCGGTTCTCGGCGATGACGTTCGGGCTGACCGGGACCGTTCCGCGGCACGTGCCGAGCGACGCGTTCGGCGTCGCGCTGGCGCACGTGCTGCCGGGGGACGTCGCGCAGAAGGCCGTCCTGCTCGGGATCTTCGTGCTGGCGTCGATGGCGGCGGCGTCGCTCGTCCCGACGCGGCGGGTCGTGCCCCGGGTCGCGGCGGGCGCCGTCTACGCGTGGAACCCGTTCGTCGCCGAGCGGCTGCTGCTCGGGCACTGGGCGTTCCTGCTGGGGTACGCGGCGCTGCCGCTGGTCGCGGGGGCCGCCGCGCGCGCCGCCGAGCCGGGCGGCGGACGGCGGCTGACGCGCGCGCTCGTCCCCGCGGCGATCGGCGGGTTCGCGGGCGTGGCGGTCTCGGCGCTGGTCGCGGGCGCGGTGGTGCTGTGCCGTCCGGAACGGAAGCGTGGGCTGGCGAAGGCCGTCGCGGCGGTCGTCGTGCTGAGCCTGCCGTGGCTCGTGACCGGCTGGCTGCGGCCGAGCGGGATGCCGGGCGCGCCGGAGGGCGTCGGCGCGTTCGCGGCCCGCGCCGACACGCCGTTCGGGGCGCTCGGCAGCCTGTTCACGCTGGGCGGGGCGTGGAACGCGGCGACCGTTCCGCCCGGTTACGGGACGCCGCTGCTCGCGGTCGTCTGGCTCGTCGTGGTGGTCGCGTCGGTCGTCGCGTTCGCCCGGACGCGGACGGACGGGACCGCCGGGCTCGCCATCGCGGCCGGCGCCGGGTACGTGCTGGCCGCGCTCGGCGTCGTCGCCGCCCCGCTGCTGCGCGGCCTGATCGAGGCCTGGCCGGGGTTCGCGGTGCTGCGGGACGGGCAGCAGTACGTCGCGCCGCTCGCCGTGGTCGTCGCGGTCGGGTTCGGCGTCCTCGCCGACCGCGCGGCGGACCGGCGGCTGGACGCGCTCGGCGTCCTCGCGGTCCTGCTGCCGCTCGTGCTGCTGCCGGGGCTGGCGTGGGGCGCGGCGGGACGGTTGCGGCCCGTCCACTACCCGGACGCGTGGGCGCGGGCGCGCGAGATCGTCCGCGCGGACCCGGTCCCCGGCGACGTCCTGATCCTGCCGTGGGCGACCTACCGCGAGTACCCGTGGAACGGCGGCCGGACGTCCCTGGACGCCCTGCCCCGCTACCTCGACCGGCGCGGGATCCTCAGCGACGCGGTGGTCATCGGGCGCACGGTCGTCCCGGCCGAGGACCCCCGCGCGCGGGCGCTCGACCCGGTCGTCCGCGCCGGCGGCCCGCTGACGGCCCGGCTCGCCGCGCACGGGATCCGCTATGTCGCGTTCGACGCCGAGACGTCCGGCAACGCCTACTACGCGCGCCTCGGTGGAGCGCAGCGGGTGCTCGCCGACGCCGATCTCGTCCTGTACCGGCTGCCCGACCCGGCACGGCCCCGGGAGGACAGCGCGCCGGCAGCCCTCGCGGGCACGGCGTGGGCCGTGACCTTGATGTCCGTTGTCTGGTCATTCGCGGCATCAGGCATTACTCTGGCCACTCGCAGTCTTCGCCACCCCCGAGGAAAGGCCCCCTGATGCGCATCGCCATCGCGGCCGTGGCGGGCGTCCTGCTCGCCGCCCTGGCGTCCTTCGGCGCGGTCCAGCTCGCGAACGCCTCGCAGCAGGAACCGGTCATCAAGCCGCTGTACGGATACGGCTCCCGATGACCGCGGCCCCCCGCGGGCCGAGATGACCACCGCCCTGCTGGAGATCGTCGTTCCGGCGCGCGACGAGGCGTCCCGCCTGCCGGACGGTCTCGTCGCGCTCGGCGGGAAGCTGCGCGCCCTCGGCGTGCCCGCCGCCGTGATCGTCGTGGACAACGGCAGCACCGACGGCACCGCCGACCTCGTCCGCGCGGGGACCTGGCCCGTCCCGGTCCGCGTGCTGGAGTGCGCCCGGCGCGGGAAGGGCGCCGCCGTCCGGACGGGCCTGCTCGCCACCCGCGCCCCCTTCGTCGGGTTCTGCGACGCCGACATGGCCACCGGGCTGGACGCCCTCGACGGCGTCCTGGACCTGCTGCGCGCCGGGCGCCCGGTCGTCGTCGGGTCCCGCCGCCACCCCGGGTCGGCCGTCGAGGACTACAGCCACCCGCTGCGCAAGCTCGGCGCGGTGCTGTTCAACCGCGCGATCCGCGACCTCGCGGGCGGCGTCAGCGACACCCAGTGCGGGTTCAAGTTCTTCGCCGGGCCGCTCGCCCGCGCCGCCGCCGCCGACCTGCGCACCGACGGGTTCGCGTTCGACGTCGAGCTGCTCATGCACTGCGCCCGGCGCGGCGCGGCGATCACGCCGGTGCCGGTCGAGTGGCGGGACGTCCCGGGCAGCACGTTCTCGGTGCGCCGCCACTCCGTCGAGTGCCTGCGGGACCTGGCGCGGATCCGGCTGGCGGCGACCCGGCCCGTCCGCGAGCCCGACCTGGCGCTCGGGTTCGCCGAGACCTCCGAGCCGCAGCGCGCATGACCGGCGACGTCTCCGGGCTGCGGATCGCGATCGTCAACTGGCGCGACCCGTGGCACCCGGCCGCCGGCGGGGCCGAGCGGTACGCGTGGGAGCTGGCCCGCCGGTTCGCCGCGCGCGGCGCCGCCGTCACCTACGTCACCGCCCGCGCCCCCGGCCAGCGCCGCCGCGAGACGGTCGAGGGCGTCGCGTTCGCGCGCATGGGCGGGACGTTCACCGTCTACCCGCTCGTCCTGGCCTGGCTGCTGGCGCGGCGCCGCCGCTTCGACGCGGTGATCGACTGCCAGAACGGCATCCCGTTCTTCACGCCCTGGGCGCTGCCGCGCGGCGTGCCGGTGTTCTGCTCGATCTTCCACGTCCACGACGACCAGTTCGGGCTGTACTTCCCGCGCTGGCTCGCCTGGATCGGCCGGACGCTCGAAGGCCCCGTCGCCCGCCGCGCCTACCGCCGCCACGCCTGCACGGCCATCTCCGTGACGACCCTGGACGCCCTCCGCGACCGCCTGTCCTGGACGGGCCCGGTCTACCTCGTCCCGGTCGGCGTCACCCTCCCCGAAACCCCGCCCGCGCCCGCCCCGGCCGAGCACCCCGTGCTCGCGCCGGGCGGGGCTTTTGGACCGGACGCGCCGCCGCTGGACGGGCTGCCGGAGCGCGGGGAGCCGGAGTTGGTGTGCGTGACGCGGCTCGTTCCGCACAAGCAGGTCGAGCGGATCCTCGATCTCGCCGACGAGCTGCGGGTGCGGCGGCCGGGGGTGCGGATCGGGATCGTCGGGCGCGGGCCGGAGGAGGAGCGGCTCGCCGCGCTGGTGCGCGAACGCGGGCTCGGCGACGTCGTGACGCTGCACGGGTTCGTGTCCGAGGAGGCGAAGGCCGCGCTGGTCGCCCGCGCCGACCTGCATCTCAGCGCGTCGCGCGGCGAGGGCTGGGGATTGTGCGTGGCGGAGGCGGCGGCGCTCGGCGTCCCGACCGTCGCCTACGACGTGGACGGGCTGCGCGACGCCGTCCGCGACGGGGTCACCGGCTGGCTCGCCGCCCCCGACGACGCCCTCGCCGCGACGGTTGAGCGGGCGCTCAAGGAGCTGGACGACCCGGCGCGCCGCACCGCGATCCGGGACGCGTGCCGGGAGTGGGCCGCCGAGTTCGACTGGTCCCGCAGCGCCGACCGGATGGGGGCGCTGCTGGCCGCCGCCGTCCGGCGCGGCACGTCCGGTACTTCCGATTCCGCCGCACACGTCCTCGCCGGGTACGGTGCAGGAACCCTGGTCGCGGAGGGACCGCTCCGCGACCGCCTGGCGGCCGAGCCGGGGGTGACCGTGCTGCGTCCCGCGACCGCGCGGGAGCGCCTGCTCGGCCGGGCGCTGGACGACAACGGGGGGCGCTGACCCGGCGTCCCGCGCGGGACCGAGGGGAGGCGGACGGGCATGGCGAGCGTGTTCTGGACCGTCGCGGACCGCTACACCCGGCTCGCCGACCGGTTCGCCGTCGCCGACCGCGACGACCGTCCCGTGCGTCCCGAGATCGACGACCGGCTCCGCGAGCGGCTGCGCGCCGTCGTGTGCTGCCTCGCCCTCGCGCTGCTGTCGATCGGCACCGCGCCCGGCCGCATCCTGCCCGACACCAAGATCGACATGGCGGTGAACCCGGCCGGGTTCCTCGCCCGCGCCCTGCACCTGTGGGACACCGCGCAGTTCGGGCAGCTCCAGAACCAGGCCGTCGGCTACTTCTTCCCGATGGGCCCCTACTACGCGCTGGCCCACGCCGTGGACCTGCCCGCCTGGGCCGCACAGCGGTTCTGGTTCGCGCTGCTGATGATCACGGCGTTCCTCGGCGTCCGCCGACTCGCCGGACGGCTCGGCATCGGCGGCCCGATCAGCCGCCTGGCGGGCGGGATGGCGTACGCGCTCGGCCCGCACGAGCTGTCCGCGCTGGGCCAGGCGTCCTGGGAGTACCTGCCGCTGGCGATGCTGCCGTGGATCCTCGTCCCGCTGGTCGGCGCGGCGCGCGGCGAGACCGGACGGGTCCCGGCGGCGGCCCGGTCCGGCGTCGCGGTGGCGCTGTGCGGGGGCATCAACGGGGCCGCGACGGTGGCGGTGCTCGCGGTGCCCGTCCTCTATCTCCTCACGCGCCCGCGCGGGACGGCCCGGTTCCGCCTCCTCGGCTGGTGGCTCGGCGCGGCGGGCTGCGCGGTGGCGTGGTGGCTCGTCCCGCTCGTCCTGACGGGCCGCTACGGCTTCTCCTGGCTCGGCTACACCGAACGCGCCGACACGACCACGGCCCCGACGAGCCTGGTCAACGTGCTGCGCGGCGCCGAGCGCTGGGGCAACTACGTGGACGCCTCGTCGCTGCCGGTCGCGCACGCGCTGTCGACCGGCGTCGTCCTCACGGTCGTGACGGTCGTGCTCGCCGCGCTCGGCGTCGCGGGCCTGTCCCGCCGCGACCTGCCGGACCGGACGTTCCTGCTGCTCGTCGTCCTGTCCGGCGTCGTGATCATCGGGGCCGGGCACGGCAGCGCGATCGAGGGCCCGCTCGCCGCGCCGCTGCGCGACCTGCTCAACGGCCCGCTGTCGCCGCTGCGCAACCTCTACAAGTTCGACGGGCTGGTGCGGCTGCCGCTGGCGCTCGGGCTCGTCCACCTGCTCGTGACCGTCCGCCGCCCGCGCTCGCGGCTGCGGATGCTCGCGATCACGACGGTGGCGGTCACGGCCGTCGCGGCGCCCGCGATCACCGGCGGGCTCGCCGGACGCGGCGACTTCGAGGGCGTGCCGAAGTACTGGGAGCAGGCGGCGTCCTGGCTGAACGCGCACGGCGGCGAGCAGGCCGTCCTCGCGGTGCCCGGCGCGGCGTTCGGCGACTACACCTGGGGCCGGCCGATGGACGACATCGTCCAGCCCCTGCTGCAGACGCGGTGGGGCGCGCGGCAGCTCGTCCCGCAGGGGTCGCCGGGCTTCGCGCGGATGGTGGACGCCCTGGACCAGCGCGTCGCGGCCGGCCACGGCTCGGCGGGGCTCACCGAGGTGCTGGCGCGGATGGGCGTGCGGTACGTGCTCGTCCGCAACGACCTGACGCGCGCGGACCTGCACGGCGCCTGGCCCGGCCGCGTCCACGAGACGCTCGACTCCTCGCCCGGGATCCGCCGCGTCACGGCGTTCGGCGACTGGCCCGCCGGGGCGGGCGGGGACGAGGCCGCCGGGTCCTTCGACCAGCGGTACGCGCCCGTCGAGGTCTACGAGGTCGCGGGCGCCGACCAGGTCGCGGGCCTGGTGGACGCCGCCGACCCGATCCGCGTGCGCGGCGCGCCCGAGGCGCTGCTCGGGCTCGCCGACGACGGCGCGCTCAAGGGCCGTCCGATGCTGCTGAACGACGACGCGCCCGCGACGAAGGCCACCGAGGTCGTCTCGGACGCGCTGCGCTGGCGCGAACGCGACCGGGGCCGCCTGCGCACCGGCATCTCGCCGACGCTGACGGCGCGCCAGCAGCCGCGCGGCACGGCCGGAATCGGCACCGACCCGGACGAGCCGGGCTGGGAGAAGTACCGCACGACCGCCGCCTACACCGGGATCGCGGACGTCACGGCGTCGTCGTCGGCGTCCGACCCCGACGCGCTGAGCGGGTTCGACGACCCGTCCGCGCTGCCGTTCGCCGCGCTCGACGGCGACCCCGCCACCCAGTGGATCTCCGGCGGCTGGACGGGTGCGGCCGGGCAGTGGATCCGCGTGGACTTCACCGCCCCGGTCGACCCCGGCGGCCTCCAGGCGACGTTCGCGCAGAACGCCTTCCTCGGCCCGGCGCCGGCGCGGGTGGCGGTCGAGACCGAGCGCGGGACGGCGGCGCAGGCCGTCCGGGCGACGGGCGGGCCGCAGGAACTCCGGGCGCCGCAGGGCACGACGCGCTGGATCCGGGTGCGGGTGCTGGCGCTGCAGGCCGTCCCGCAGTCTCCGGCGGCGTCGCGCGTCGGGATCTCCGAACTGTCGCTGCCGGGACTCACCGCCACGCGCTACCTCGCGCTGCCGCAGGTCGCGGGCGCGCAGATCATGCAGCGCGCGCAGCAGCCCGTCGCGCCGTGCATGAACGGCTCCGAGCGCTGGGTCTGCTCCCCGGCGCTGGCGCGCGGCGACGAGGACGGCGCGACGCTGCGCCGCCGCGTCACCGCCACCGGCGGCACCGCGAAGATCACCGGCGCGGCCGTGCTCACCGCCGCGTCGCTGATCGACCGCATCGCCGGGACGGGCGCGACGACCCGCGTCACGGCCAGTTCCGTGTGGACGAAGGCTCCGGCGAGCCTGCCGCGCAGCGCGTTCGACGGCGACCCGCGCACGACGTGGCTGCCGTCCGGCGACGACCGCGACCCGTCGCTCACGGTGTCCTGGAAGGGCGCGCGCAAGGTCGGGGAGATCACCGTCGACCGTCCGCCGGGCGCGCGGCCGTCGCTGCGGGTGACGGTCACCGGCGCGAACGGCCAGTCCCGCGAGGGGCTGGTGGACGCGAACGGCACGCTGCGGTTCGACCCGCTCCGCACCGACCGGCTGACCGTGCGGTTCGCCCCGGCGCAGGGGCCGGTCCAGGTCTCGGAGCTGAAGATCCCGGGGGTGGCGCCGCTCACGACGTTCGGGTTCCGGTCGTTCACGACCCGCTGCGGGGCCGGGCCGTCGGTCCAGGTGAACGGGAAGACCGTCCCGACGCGGGCCGTGGGGACGGTCGGGGACGTGCTCGCGGGCCGCGCCGTCCGGTTCGAGGGCTGCCGCGCCGCCGCGCTGAAGGCCGGGCCGAACGACCTCGCGGCGGGCGGCTCCTACCGGGTGGACTCGCTGCTCGTGGATCCGGGCGGCGCGCTCGCGGCGGCCAAGCCCGTGGCGATGCAGGACGTCCACATCACGTCGTGGGGCAAGGGCAAGCGGGTCATGGACGTGAAGTCGCCCCGCGCGTCGTACCTCGTGGTCAACGAGAACTACAACACGGGCTGGAAGGCCACCGTGGGGGGCCGCGAACTCCAGCCGGTGCGGCTGGACGGGTGGCGGCAGGCGTTCGCCGTCCCTGCGGGCACGTCCGGGTCGGTCACGCTCACCTACACGCCGGACGGCCTCTACCGGCTGTCCCTGTTCGTCGGGCTGGACCTGCTGATCCTGCTGCTGCTCGTCGGCTTCTGGCCGCGCGGCGGGCTGCGCGCGGCGCGGTCGGCGCCCGTCGTCGCGCCCGGGACGCCCGGCGGCGCGGCGCGGGCGGGGGCGGTCGCGCTGGCCGCCGCGATCGGGTTCTACGTCGCCGGGCCGGTCGGGCTCGCCGTGGCGCTCGCCGCCGGGGTGGCCGCCGACCTGTCCGAACGCCGGACGTCCGCGCTGGCCCGCCGGATCCGGTCGCCGTACACGTTCGCGGCGGCGCTGGTGGCGGCGGGCGTCTGCACGGCGGCCGGGTTCTGGCTGGACGAGCAGGGGGTCACCGGGTCCGACACGCTCCTGCGGGACGTCCTGCCGCAGCTGCTCGCGCTCGCCGCCGTCGCGCGGCTCGCCGTGCTGCTGGCCGCGCCGCACGACCCGGACACCTGGCTCGCCGAGGGCGGTCAGCTCCAGTGGATGCCGCCGGGCGCGGCCTCGTCGCCCGGCTCGGGGCCGGCGAAGATGCCCGGTTCGAGCTCGGGCTCGGGCGGCGGGTCGGTGAAGATCCCGCCTGTCGCGGGCGGCGGCACGGACGCGGCGAACCGTCCGCCCGCCACCCGGCCGGGCAGCGGCGACGGCGCCGGTCCGGACCGCGATCCGAGCCGCCGGACGGGCTCCTCCAGCAGGTAGTGGCTCGCCGCCGCCGCGCCGACCGTCAGCAGCGCGCACACCGGGAAGTCGAGCACGAGGACCCCGCTGAACGGCGCGTGCCCGGCGATCTTCCACCAGACGTAGATGACGACGAACTGCCACAGGAACAGCCCGTAGGAGATCCTGCCGAGGAACGCCATGACGCGGTTGCCGAGCAGGCCAGCGATCATCGGCTGCCCGGCGGGGGCCAGCGCGACCGGCGCGACGAGGAACAGCGCGACCGCCCCGTAGAGGAGAAGCTCGATCTCCGACGTCCACACGTTGACCTCGTAGAGGCGGGAGACGCCGGTGATCCGGGTGGCGGCGAGGCCGTAGCAGAGGGCGGCGACCGTCCAGCACAGGCCCCAGGACGCGCCGACCGTCCGGCACAGGCGGCGGACCGGGCCGTCCGGGCCGCGCTCGGCGTGCGCCCACACGGTGACGACCGCGAGCGCCATCCCGGCGGCGAACCACGCCAGGTAGCGCGGCAGCCAGTTCCCGTAGAACGCGCGGTCGGCCGACTGGTGGATCGCGATGACATAGAGGAAGGACACGGCCGCGAGCGCGCCCGTCCCGGACAGGAGACGGCGGGCGCGGCGGTCCACGTCCGTCCCGCGCCGCGCCCACCGGCCGAGGACGAACGCGAGCAGCGGCAGCGCGACGTAGAACGCGGCCTCGACCGTCAGGCTCCAGATCTGCCCCATGCCCTTGGGGCCGAGGTAGTCGCCCCACCACGGCGTCCGGTCGTAGGAGTAGGTGAGCGTGAGCAGCTTGAGCCAGGACGCGACGTCCCCGAGCCGGTCCCGGAAGTACAGGAGCGTCGCGACGACGACCAGCAGCCAGTAGGCGGGCAGCAGCCGCAGGGCGCGCTTGGCGAGGTAGCCGCCCGTCCCCGGCGCCGTCCGCAGGCCGAGCGCGGCGGCGGCCCACGGCCGGTACAGCAGCAGCCCGGACAGGACGAAGAAGATCGGCACGCCGATCTCGCCGCGCGACAGCAGCGCGGTGAAGGCGCCCCCGCCGCCGGAGAGGTAGCCGCCGCTCGCCGCGACGTGGAACAGCAGCACCAGCAGGGCCGCGAGCGCCCGGACACCGTCCAGCGCGGCGTGGTGCCCGGAGATCTTCGGCAGCCGGCGGTCGGCGGCCGTTCCGGGGACGGACGGTGCGGTCACCCGCGCAGGGTATCCGAGGGCCGCGCGGGGTCGCGGGCGCCCGCGACCAGCCCCGCCGCCTCGGCGGCCTTCAACAGCGCCAGCCCCGGCAGGCACCACGGGGCGCGCAGCGCGAGCCGCAGCGCGGCCCGGGACCGGCCGAGCCTGCGCGCCGTCGCCCGGCCCCGGTACACCGGCAGCCAGCGCCCGTAGTAGCGGCGCTTGCGGTAGGCGGCGCGCAGCGTGATCCGTCCCTCGTCGTGCCAGACCCTCGCTTCGACGCGTCCGATCCGCGCCCCGGACGCGGCGGCCCGGTCCGCCAGATCCCAGTCCTCGAAGGCGCTGAGGTCCTCGTCATAGCCGCCGGTCGCCCGCAGGACGCTCCGCCGAAAGATCCGCGCGGCCTCCACCGAAGCGTCCCCGAGATAGCTGCGCTTCTCGGCGGCCCGGCACGCCGCGAACACCCCCCGCCCAAAGGACAGCTCGGGAATCACCAGCGCGCCGAGCCCGGGATCCGCGTCGAACAGCGCGACGGCCTGCTCGATCACGGCAGGCTCCAAAACCATGTCCGAGTCGACGAACGCGACGATCTCGCCGCTCCCGGCCCGCCACCCGCGGTTGCGCTGCGCACTGCGCTCGGGCCCGCCGTCCAGCACCCGATCGGCGTACCCCGCCGCGATCTGCGGCGTCCCGTCCCCGGACGCGTTATCAACGACGATCAGCTCGACGGGCGCCGTCTGCTCCCGCACCGAGGCCAGGCACCGCGCGATCGTCCGGCCCGAGTCCCGCGTGGGCACGACGACCGTGACCCGCGTGCCAGCCGTCACATCCCCTCCCACCGGTCCCTGTACTGGCCAGTAGCGCACCATCCCCGCGCTCGGCGCCCCGCACCGCCGCACAGCACGCCGCACTGAACGTGCAGCGCACCGTACTGACGCGTAACCCACCACGTCCAGCACCCCCGCCCCCGCGCGCCCCCATAGACCGCCCCCACCGCGCCGCCGCGCGCCGGGTGGGTGGTTGGTGTGCGCGGGGGACGGTTGCGGCTGGTTAGCGGGACGTGGTGGGTGTGCGGGGGCCGCGTGCGGTGGGGTTGTTGAGCGTGCGGGGGAGGGCGGGGGACAGGACGGCGGCGAGTGTGAAGCAGGCTGCCGCGACGGTCAGGGCGCGGGGTGCGGAGCCGCCGAAGTAGGCGATTCCGGCGGCGGCCACGCCCAGTACGCCGCCGAACTGTGTCACCGAGTTGAAGACGCCGGAGGCGGCGCCCGCGCTGTGGGCGGGGACGTCGGCGATCACTGCGTTGGAGAGGACGGGCAAAGCTAGGCCCGTCCCGATGCCGCAGCAGGCCAGCCATGGGACGAGGCTGGCGATCGTCGCCGTCCCGGCCGCCGCTACGGCTAGGCCGGCTGCGCCGGCCGCTAGCAGGAGAGTGCCGGCGCCTACGAAACGTCGGGCGCGGCGTGGGCCGAGTCGGTGGGTGAGCTGTGCGGTGCAGGCCGTCCCGGCGGGCCAGGCCAGGCCGGTCAGCGCGACCCGCGTCGGGGACCAGCCGAGGCCGAGCTGCAGCCGCCAGGTCAGCGTGATGAAGCAGGCCGCGACGCCGGTGAACAGCGCGAGCGTCAGGGCCTGTCCGGCCGCGAACGAGCGGAGCCGCAGCAGCGCGGGCGGCACCAGCGGGTCCGCCGCGCGCCGCTGGTGCAGGGCGAACGCGACGGCGAGCACGGCGGCGGCCGGGAGTAGTGCGACGGACCACCACGGCCAGCCGCGCGCCCGGCCCTCGATCAGCGGGAACGTCGCCAGTACCGACGCCGCCCCGGCCAGCGCGACGCCCATAGGATCCAGCCGGGGCGCCGGACGGGCCCGGGAGTCGTCCATCCAGCGCGCGGCGGCGACGAAGGCGGCCACGCCCACCGGCAGGTTGATCAGGAAGATCAGCCGCCAGCCGCCGTGGTCGGCGAGCAGCCCGCCGAGCAGCGGCCCGCCGGTCTGCGCGGCGCCGAGCAGGACGCCGTAGAGGGTGAAGGCGAGCGTCCGGTCCCGTCCGGGCGGGAACCGCGCGGTGATCGACGCGAGCGCCTGCGGCACCATCAGCCCCGCGCACGCGCCCTGCGCGGCCCGCGCCGCGATGAGCAGGCCCGCGCCGGGAGCGGCGCCCGCCAGCGCCGACGCGACCGTGAACCCCGCGACGCCGACCAGGAAGACGCGGCGGCGTCCCGCGATGTCCCCGAGCCGCCCGCCGGTGATCAGCAGCAGCGCGTAGGCGAGGGCGTAGGCCGACACCGTCCACTGCCCGGCCGCCGCGCTCGCCCCGAGGTCCCGCTGGACGGCGGGCAGCGCGACGTTGACGACCGACACGTCCACCAGATCCATGAACGTCGCCGCCAGCACGGCCCCCAGCCCGAGCCACCGCCGGGGGAGACGGCTGATCACCAGAAGGACCCCTAAGGTAGAGAAACCGGTCAGGTAGGGTACTGCGACGACGCCGGTGCGGAGCCCGCCGGAACGGCGACCTGGGGGAGATGATGCGGCGCACGCTGGGCACGATCCTCGTGACGCTCGGGGCGTTCTGCATGACGCTGGCGCCGCTCGTCCGGTTCTACGTCGCCGACAAGGTGGTCGCCGCCCCGCTGAACCGGTACCAGAAGACGGTGCTGGAGGCCCGCAACGCCGAGTACTTCGACATGGCGGCGTTCAAGGCGCGCAAGAACGTCACGCTCGTCGCGACCAACATCATCCGCGGCGACGTGCGCGCCAACGGCGGGGACGACCGCATCGCCGTCTGGGACTCCTCCACCGACATCCGCGACGCCCAGCGCGACCAGCAGATCGACCTCCAGGGCTTCCGCATCGCGTTCAACCGGAAGACGGGCGCGCTGGTCAACTGCTGCGGCGTCCAGGTCGCGGGCGACACGAGCGTGAAGATGTCCGGGTACGGGGTGCTGTTCCCGATCGCGGACGTCCACAAGCGCGACTACCCGTTCTTCGACATGACGACGCGGCAGATCGTCCCGGTCCGGTTCGACGGCACCGAGAAGATCTCCGGGATCGAGACGTACCGGTTCGTCCAGCAGGTCCCGCTGACCAAGTCGCAGGCGCTGGACCTCAAGGTCCCGGCGGACATGCTCGGGATGGCGAAGACCGAGCCCGCGCAGAAGGTCGACCGTTACTTCACCGCCGCGATCACCCAGTGGGTGGACCCGCGCACCGGCATCCCGATCAAGACGCGGCAGAACATCCGCAGCACGGTCTCCACCCCGGACGGCCGGGGCACGATGGTCGTCGCGCAGGCCGACCTGCTGACCACGCCCGCGTCGCAGAAGGCGCTGGCGGACATGTCCGGCTCCGAGGCGTTCCGGATCGGCCTGGTGCAGGGCTTCGGGCCGGTCACGCTGCTGTTCGGCGGGCTGACGGCGCTGCTCGCCGGGACGGCCGTCGGCCTCGCGGGCGGCGCGCGCGGGCCGCAGGAACCGCCCGCGCCGCGCCGCGCGGACGGCAAGTTCGGCGACGCGCGCACCGCGTCCGGGCCGCCGGAGGACGAGGACGCGGTGCCCGTCCGGGCGTCCGACGGCCGGTTCCGCGACGTCGCGGCCGACCCGCCGCCCGTCCGCAGCCCGGACGGGCGGTTCCACGCCTGATCAGGGCTTGCGGGCCACGCCGCCGTACATCCAGATGTTCTCGGCGGGCACCGTGCCCGCGTCCGGCCGCCACTCCGGGACCGGGACGACGCCAGGCTCGACCAACTCCAGCCCGTCGAAGAACCGCTCGATGTCCGGCAGGGACCGCAGCGTCGCCGGGTTCGCGGTGTTCCGGTACGCCTTCTCCGCGCCGCCCGCCGACGCCGGCCGCGTGTCGCCGGTGACGTGCGAGACGAGCAGGTGGCTGCCGGGCGCCGTCGCGCCGACGTACTGCCGGACGAGGCGGTGCGGCTCGTCCACGTCCGGGACGAAGTGCAGCACCGCCGCGAGCAGCACCGCGACCGGCTCGTCGAAGTCGATCAGCGACCGGACCTGCGGGTCGCCGAGGACCGTTTCGGGGTCGCGCAGGTCGGCGGTGAGCACGGCGGTCGTCCCCGTCCCGGCGAGCAGCGCCCGCGCGTGGACGAGCACGATCGGGTCGCTGTCGACGTACACGACCCGCGCGTCCGGCGCCTCGGCCTGCGCGATCTCGTGGACGTTGCCCTGCGTCGGCAGCCCGGTCCCGAGGTCGAGGAACTGCCGGATCCCGGCCTCGCGCGCCAGGTACCGGACGGCGCGCTGCAGGAACCGCCGGTTCTCGACGGCGATCGGCCGCACCTCGGGCGCGGCCGACAGCACCGCCTCGGCGGCCTCCCGGTCGGCGGCGAAGTTGTCCTTGCCGCCCAGGTAGTAGTCGTACATGCGCGCCGCCGTGGCCCGGCTGACGTCCAGCTCGCGCGGCGCCCGCGCGTCCTCGGTGTCCGGCATCGCGGCCCCTTTCCCGTCGGGTCCTCCGGTGATCAACCTAAGGGGGCGGGACGGGCCGCGCATCCGGTTCGTCCGGTCCCGGACGGGGCCTCAGAGCAGCCCGCCGAGGCTCCGGTTCTGGGACAGGGCCGTGTCGAACGCCAGCGGGCACGCCAGGACGAGCGTCTTGAACGGCTCGGGGAGCTGGTAGTGCTGCTGGAGGACGTAGCGGTCCGACCCGGTGAACATCTGGCCGAGCAGGTCGCCGAAGTCGCGGGAGGCCCGCTTGAACAGGGCCGCGTCGCGCTCCTGGTAGTCCTTGATCCGGCCGCTGTACAGCTCGTAGTAGCCGAGCTGGCGTTCGTGCGGGTCGAGGATCTCCCAGCCGCGCATCGCGCGCTTGCGCAGGTAGCCGAGGACCTGGTTCTGGGCGCCGAGGATGTGCATCTTCGGCGTGCCCATCATCCCGTAGGGCTTGTAGAACTGGAAGTACAGGGCGCCGTCGGGGCGGACGATCGTCAGCCGCCGCTCGGCGCGGTTCTGCGTGCCCTGGTTGATGGCGCGGAACACCTTCTTCGCGCCGCCGACGCCCTGCTCGCGGACGTACGCGGCGGGCTGCCCCTGCGGCGTCCAGATCGTGTAGTTCGCCTCGACGGAGAAGAACCCCTGCGGCTGGTCGTAGACGAGCAGCGGCGACCCGTACAGATCGCCCGCGGTCTGCGGCTGGGGCTGCTGCTGGGGCGCGTACCCCTGCTGCGGATAGCCCTGCTGCTGTGGCGGGTAGCCCTGCTGTTGCGGTGGGGGAGCGTATTGCTGCGGGGGCGGCGCGTACTGCGGCGGGTACTGCTGGGGGTACGGCTGCTGCGGCGGGGGGTAGCCCTGCGGGGGAGCGGGCGGGTAGCCGGGCGGGCCGTATCCGGGATGCCCGGGCGGGACGGGGGGATAGCTCATGGGGCTCCTCAATCCGGATCCACCCGAACTCTAGCGCCGCCCCGTCCCGTCCGGGCGCGCCCGTCAGGCCTCTTGCTCCAGTGCGCGGCGCGTGTCGTCCTCGACGAGGTCGTAGTTCAGCGCGCCGGCCGCCCGCACCCCACCGGCCGCCGCCGCGACGACCTGGTCCATCAGGCTCGTGACGTTGCCCGCCGCCCACACGCCCGGCACCGCCGTCACGCCGGTCATCGGGTCGGACGGGACGCGCTCGCCGACGACGTGGCCCATCATCTCCTGCGCCTCCGGCTTGAGGCCGAGGGACGCGAGGAACCCGGCGCGCGCGGTGAGGCGCGTCCCGGCGACCACCGCGCGGACCGGGACGACGCGGCCGTCCACGTGGACGCCGTCGTCCGCCAGCGCGGTCACCTCGCCCCGTACGATCGCGACGCCGCGCGCGGCCAGGCGGGCGCGGTCGTCGTCGCCCGGTTCCCCGGCGGTGTGGAGGAAGAGGGTGAGTGTGTCCGTCCACTGCCGCCACAGGGACGCCTGGTGCAGCGCGAACGCGAGCGGACCCGTCGCGAGGATGCCGACGGGCTCGTCGCGGACCTCCCAGCCGTGGCAGTAGGGGCAGTGCAGCACCGTCCGTCCCCAGCGCTCGGCGAGGCCGGGGATCGGGGGCAGCTCGTCGGTCAGCCCGGTGGTGACGAGCAGGCGCCGGGCCCGGCGGACTTCACCGTCCCGGGTCGCGACGGTGAAGCCGTCGGCCTCGCGGCGGGCGTCCACGACCTCCCCGGCGGTGATCTCTCCGCCGTACGAGGTCAGCTCGGCGCGCCCGTCGGCGAGCAGCCGCGCCGGGGACACCCCGTCGCGGCCCAGGTAGCCGTGGACGCCCTCGGCCGGGGCGTTGCGGGGTTCGCCCGCGTCGACCACCAGCACCCGGCGCCGCGCGCGGGCGAGCGTCACGGCCCCGGCCAGCCCGGCGGCGCCGCCGCCGATCACGATCGCGTCGTACATGTCCATGCACCTCCTGGCACGCAGCATCGGCGATGGAGGCGCTTTGGACAAAGTTTGTTGCCGGAGTGGCAACATGGGAGGCATGAGCGACGAACTGGACGGCGTCCTGACCTCGGTGGGGCCGCGCCTGCGCGCCCTGCGCCGGGAGCGGGGCGCGACCCTGGCCGAGCTGGCGGAGGACACGGGCATCTCGGTCAGCACGCTGTCCCGGCTGGAGTCGGGCGGACGGCGCCCGACGCTGGAACTGCTGCTGCCCCTCGCGCGCGTCCACCAGGTGCCGTTGGACGAGCTGGTCGGCGCCCCGCCCACCGGCGATCCGCGCATCCACGCGCGCCCGTTCGAGCGCGACGGCATGACGTTCGTCCCGCTCACCCGGGGCCTCGGCGGCGGGCTGCGCGCGTTCAAGCACATCATGCCGGGCGGGCGGCGGTGCGACCCCTCCGACCAGCGCAGCCACGAGGGTTACGAGTGGCTGTACGTCCTGTCCGGGAGGCTTCGGTTGCTGCTCGGTGAGCACGACCTGACGCTGGCGGCCGGGGAGGCGGCCGAGTTCGACACGCGCGTCCCGCACGCGTTCACGAGCGCGGACGACAGGCCGGTCGAACTGCTGAGCATCTTCGGGCCGCAGGGGGAGCGCATCCACACCCGCGCGCGCCCGAAGCGCCGCGTCCCCTAGGCCGCCGCGTTGGATCAGCCCGTGAGGACGGCGGTGGGCCGGTCGGCCGTCAGCGTCACCTCGCCCTTCCACGTCAGCGTGGACGCCTGCGGAAGGTAGTCCGCGCCGAGGAAGAACGCCCGGTTGATCGCCGTCACCGTGGCGGGCGCGCCGTTGTCGCCGGCGCCGATCGGCTGCCGGATCGCCTCGACGGACGCGACGTCGGTGAGCTTGGTTCCGGCGGGCAGCTCGACCGTCGTCGCGGCGGGCACGTCGCGCTCGATCGACCACGACGGGACGGCGTGGTCGGAGCGGTACAGCGTCTTCGGGTCGCCCTTCAACCGCACGCCCACCGACACCCCGGGCACCGAACCGGTCCCGGTCGCCGCGCCGGTCTGCTTCTTGATCTCGATGTAGAGGTAGGTGCGCTGGTCGCCGACCAGCGGCGTCGCCGGGTCGGACGGGTTCTCGATCTTGTTCTCGCGCAGCATCTCCTGCGCCATCACCGGATACGTCCACGCGTTGCGGTCCATGAGGACCTCACGGGCGCGGTCGGCCGGACGCGTCTGCGTCGTGTCCAGGAAGAACCGCAGCGGCGCCGGCTTCGTGACCTGGTCGCACATGTTGTTGTTCGAGGTGCAGGTCTGAATGAGCGGATGATCGCCTTCATACGTGCCGGTGAAATGCAGCGTCTGGTGGTTGGCGGCCTGGTACACATCCGACCCAGGAACACGCTCGCCATGAGCATCCACCTCGACCCGATAAACCCACTCGATGTCGGTACTCCGCCCCCAACGCGCCATCAGCGCCGGGGTGTCGGTACCGCCGTCCTCATTGCTCCACACGACCGAATACTCAAACACCCGATGCCCAGGCGTAGCGGCAGGCAGCTCCTCATGCCACCCGATGAGCGGGGTGTCGGTACGCGCGTTCTGATACGGGTCACCGAGCGCGGCCAGCGTGCGCCCGACCACGACCGGCGCGTACCGCAGCGCCGTCTGGTCGGCGCGCGGCGTAGCAACAGCCGGACGGCTCAACACGACCGACCGCGCCGCCGGGGCACTTGCCTTGGCCGAGAACCGAAGCCCGAGCACATGATGCCCGCGCTTGAGCGAACCGAGCGCAAAGCTCCGAGCCGTCGGCACAGCGGACGGCACAACGAGATCGGTGACGTGCTTCCCGTCCACATCGACGGCGACGACGGCGGACTCGGCCCCCTTCCGCCCCCACGACACACCCGGCGCGGCGGCGGTAAGGCTCACCAGCGCCTCACCGCCGTCCCGAACGGTGAACGGCACAACGCGCACCGGCCCGTCCCGCCGAACCGTGACCTTCCCGGCCGTGGCGGCGTTAGCCGGGGCGACGCCCACGGCGCCGAACGCAGCGGCCACGGCCACCACGGACATGCTCTTCCTCAGCTTCATGATCGGCGACGCTAGAAGCCGAACGTGGCCCCCGAGTGAATCCCGCCCATCCGACCAGTGATCGCCTGGAACGTCCCCTTCAGCCTTCCCGAACCAAAAGCACGACCTGATTCCGCTCCGGCTGCTCGTTCGGCGGCCCCGTGAACGAGACCAGCGAGTACAACACCTGGCGCGCGAGGTTCTGCGCGGGTCCGCCCGGTTCCGACAGCGCGAAGGCGAACACGCACGCCGCCGCCTCCACCATCCGCTCCGGGTCCACGTGTTCGGCCGACAGCAGCTCTCTCGCCAGCCGCAGGGCGTGGCCGATCAGCGTGGCTCCCGGCTCGGAGGCCCGTACGCGCACGTCGAGATCGGTGAGGATCTGCGCGGGGTCCTCGGCCGGCGGCAGTGCCAAGCCGAGGAATTCTTGGAATTCGTGGTCGAAGGAATGAACGGGGTCCGGCGTGGACCACGGCACGTTCCGGTCGGGATGCGCTTGAAGCCATGAGGCGATGAATATTCGGCTCGTGATCGTCAAGGCGGGAATGGAGGCCATATAATCCCGCCCGATTATAGTGCCGAATTTCTCTGCTCTGCAGAAAAGCGTCATCCGGCGGTGGTGCTCGTACGGCAGCGGCGAGGTGTGATGCTCTCGGCCGGCCGGCCTCATCCCGATGCCTGGTAACGGAATGGGGTCGGAGAGTGCTGCGGTCAGTTCCGGATCGGCGGAGCGCGCGTTGGCGAGCAACGATTGCAGGCCGCCGTCCGGACCTGTGGATCCACTCGGCACCAGGCTCGACAGCGTGTGGACCACGTTCTCCGGATCGGCGGGGTACACCGGCGAGACGCCGCAGGACGAAAGGAGCGATGTCGCGGCGTCGAACCACGAGTCCCGTGTATCGCGGAGTTCTGCGGCGCCGGCGTTGTCGATGAGAAGAAGGGCGCGCGCCGCACGGCTCGTGAGCGGGCTCCCCTGGTCCGCCCCGGTGACGTAGGCATAGGTCAGAAGGTCGGTCAGTTCATCGTCGTCCCGCGCGCCGAGGAGGAGCTGTAAAAGTGGCTCAAAATGGGCGAGGCACCGTCTTGTGAATTGCGCCACCTGGACTGGGGTGGGAAGGTAGGGCCACGGCGTATCGCCGGGGCAATGCAGAAGGAGTCGTGTCTCGTCGGCGGTCCAGACCGTGCAGACGTCAAGGTTCGGGGAAAGGTCGATGCGGCGGATTTCGTCCGGTGTGGGAAGCCGGTAGACGAAGCCGTCGTCCAGCGTCGTGTTCACCCACGTGACGAACTCCCGTACTTCCTCCGCCCTGACGCCCATCGCGAACACGTGGATGCCCGGTAGGTCGGGGCGGGGCGGCACCATCCAGACCCGCCCGGAAATCGGGCGGGCGGACACGGTGGTTCCCGCGTGCTCATCAAGCCAGACCACTCTGCGGAGTTCGAGCGAGAGCCGGATCCCTTCGACGATCGACGTAGGGAGAACGTCGTCGGGCGACGGCGAGGACAACATCCGATCGACCCGCTGCCGGAGGTCGGGCCGCAACTGGCGGGCCTCGCCGGCGCAGTCGAGTGCGAGCACCAGGGCCGTCACCGTGTTGGCGTCGAGGCATGCCGCGACGAGCGGGCTGGCGTCAGCGTCGGCCGCCCAGAGCAATGCCGTTTCCCGCCACCACGCCTTGCTCACGTTCTGGGTGAGCAGGTGAAGCAGATCCGGGTTTTGACGGATGTGGGCCGCGGCGAGGAACTCCTGCAAGGTCAGATGGACGAACCCGTAGCGGTCGTGTTCGCGTTCCACGACCAGCCCGGTCCGGGCGACCTCGCGCAGGAAGGTCATGGGCGGGATGTCGCCGCTGACCTCGGCCAGCGGGGTCTCGATGGCGTCGCACGCCTCGGCGCTGGAGACGTCGCGGGTCCGCTGCGTCATCATGTGCGTCGCCAGCCGCTGCACGATCACGGTCTTCTGCGGGCCGGTGAGTCCGAGGCGGTCGTTCAGGTTCTTGTCCTCCTGGCGCCGGTTCAGCAGGACGTCGCACATCTCCGCGTACAGCGCCGCGCGGCTGCCCGGCAACTGCCCCCGGTACCGGTGGACGTTCGCGATCATCGTCAGGAGCAGCGGGTTCGCCGCGAGGTCGTAGAGCGCCACCTGCTCACGGATGCGGCCGAGGAGGTCGGCGGCCCGCTCGTCGGCCACCTCGGCAATGTGGCGCGCGGAGCCCTGGCGGGCGCGGTGTTCGATCGCGCGATACCAGCCGTGCAGGAACTCGCTGATCTGCGCGGGGCTGAACCGCTGCACCTGGAGGACGTCCGCGGTGGGAATGCGGTTGGACGTGTATCCGTGCGGACGCGATGTCACCACGAACGTGCTGCGCGGATGCCGGGCGATCTGTGCGCGCACCCAGGTGACGACGCGGCGGCGGTCGGCGTCGTCGGCGACCTCGTCCAGGCCGTCCAGCAGGACGAGGCAGCGGCCCGCGTCGAGGCGCCGCGCCAGCCATGACGCCGGGATTCGGCCGCGCAGCCACGGGACGGACACGGCCAGGTCGGCCAGGTCGGTGCCGGAAAGGATCGCGTCCGCGTGGTCGCGCAGGTAGAGCAGCACGGGCAGGCGGCGGCGATGCCACGACCACGGTCGGCATAGAGCCAACGCGACGTGACGGACGAGGGTCGTCTTGCCCGACCCGGGGCTGCCGATCACTGCGAAGACACGGTTGTCGTCCAGGAACGACGACAGAGGGCCGCGTCGGCCCGGGCCGGGGGGTGCCGCGCCGACGCCGGGGTCGCGTTCGGTCTCCTGGACGGGCCGGGGCCGCAGCGCCACGTCCACGTAGACCTGCTTCATCCGCAGGACGTACTCGCCCTGCGTCATGATCCCGATCGTCTCCATGTCGGCGACCGAGTGCCGCACCTGCCGCCGGTACGTCCAGCGGCGGCCCCAGCGGACGGACGGCGCCCGGTCCGTCCCGCCGCCGGGCGTCGCCGCGTGGAGCGAGAACACCGACAGCATCGTCGTGAACAGGAACGCCAGGTACGCCCAGTTCCAGTCGAGCTTCCGGTCGTTGAGCACCTGGTTGCTCGCCACGGCGACCGCGAGCGCCGTCCCCGCTGCGCCGAGCAGCAGCACGACGGCCCGCCAGTTCACCATGGCTCCGACTCTGCCCGACGAGCCGTCCGGAAGCGGACGGATCAGGCCGGGATGGCCGGTTGCGGAAGCGGCTAGAAGCGCACCAGCCAGGCGACGATCCGGCTCACCGCGTAGTACGCGACGGCGGCGATGCCCCAGTTGATGTAGAGCTGCTCGTCGGGGTCGCGCCGGGTGAACAGGTCGTGGAAGGGCGTGGCGAGCCAGCGGCCCACGTCCAGCGTCCGGTCCACGAGGACGTTGCCGGGGTTGGCGTCCGACCACACGAGCAGCATCCCGAGCAGCAGGATGAGCGCGGCGGCCCAGCCGGCGGCGGAGATCGCCATGCTCACCGGGTTGGAGCCGTGCCGCCGCCAGCGACGGCGCGGACGCTCCACGACGGGCGGCGGGGGCGTGTCCCCGCCGGGCACGGGGACGGTGCGGGCGTGCGCCCCGCGCCGCCACGGACGGCGCTGCGCGGGCGGTGCCACGACGGTGTCGCCGGGGTGCGCGGGCTCGGCCTCGCCGCGGCGAGGCCACAGATGGACGGTCATGGCTGGTCCCTCCTAGGGTCGCGAACGCCCCCGGTATGCCGCGACACCCGCCGGTCAAACAAAGCCCAGCTCAGCGCTCGGGCGGACGGGCCTCGGCGGTCCGGCAGGACGCGGCGGCGCAGTCGCTCAGCCGCCCGATCCACGTCGTGAGCCGTTCCACCTCGGCCGGGTCGGCGGCGGCGAGGTTGTGGAGCTGGTACGGGTCGCGCTCCATGTCGTACAGCTCCCGCTCGCCCGTCGCGTAGTCCAGATAGAGGTAGCGATCGGTGCGCAGGCCCGTGAAGACCGGCAGATAGAACTGCGTGCGCGTCTTGGACGTGTACGAATCCGGCGGCTTTCCCGGCAAGTCGTAGCGGGCGGACGGATGGGTCCCGCGCGCCGTCCCGTGCTCCAGCAGGAACGCCGACCGCCAGCCGGACGGGCGCCGTCCGGACAGCAGAGGACGCAGCGAGCGCCCGTCCACGATCGGCGGACGCCGCGCCCCGGCGAGGTCGAGCAGCGTCGGCGCGATGTCGGTGTTCCCGGCCAGCGCCGACACCGTGCGGCCCGCAGGCACGCCCGGCCCGCGCACCACGAACGGCACCCGGATGTCACCTTCGTACCCGGTGTTCTTGCCGGGCGGCATCCGGTAGTCGCCGATGTGGAAGCCGTTGTCGGACGTGACGACGATGTAGGTGTCGTCCAGCCGCCCGGCGGAGCGCAGCGCGGTGACCAGAGCGTCCACCATGTCGTCGATGGCCCGCATCGACTGGGCGCGGTGCCGGAACAGCGTGTCCCACCGGCGCTCCTCGCCGGACGTGAGCGGCGGCAGCCGCCGCACCTCGGTCGGCTTGCCCGCAGGCGGCGCGTCGTAGGCGGGCGTGCGCGGCGCCTTCAGCCCCGGGTACAGCTTCGCGTGGCGCGGCGCAGGGACGGCCGGGGGATGCGGCGTGACGGGCGCGATGTAGGCGAAGAACGGCCGCTTGTCCGCCGCGGTGACGAACTGCCGCGCGTACTGCGACAGCACGTCCGTCAGGTACGTCTTCGGGGACGGCCGCCGGTGCACGAGCGACCCGTTCACGTTGAGCGTGTAGTCGAACCCCTGGAACGGGTGCCCGGCCACCGGCGCCACCCACGTGTCCCAGCCCGGCGGGACGCGCGTGAGCGGCAGCGACGGCACCTGCTCGGGATAGCCGTTCAGGTACTTGCCGAACAGCCCGCTGCGGTAGCCCGCCTTCGCCAGCCACGTGGCGAGCGTGTCCTTCTCCTCGCCGCGCTTGTAGAACTCCACGAAGCCGCCGTTCGGCGGGTTGTTGCTCCACACGCCGGTGTTGTGCGCGTACTGGCCGCGCAGCGTGGACGCCCGCGACGGGCAGCACCACGACAGGTTGACGTAGTAGCGGTTCAGCGTCACGCCCTGCGCGGTGATGTCCCGTGCCGTCTTCGGCATGTACGGCATGAGCGTGTCGTCCAGGTCGTCGGCCAGGACGAAGATGAAGTTCGGCTTTTTGCGCGGCTTGGCGGGCTCGGCGGTGCCCGGTCCGGCCGCGCAGCCCGACGCGAGCAGGACGAGGCCGAGCAGGACGGCGCCGAGACGCCTCACCGGCGCACCCGCAGGACGCGGCGGCGCTGCGCGGGCACCTCGGGCACCGGCGGCGCGAACCGGTCGCGGTCGGCGACGGCGAGCAGCGCGGCGGCGGCGGCCTCGGCGATCTGCTCGTGCGTGATCGGGCCGTGCAGGTCGCGTTCGGGGCTGAACCGCAGCTCGGCGACGTCGCCGATGATCCGCGCGCCGGTCGCGCGCAGGTCGGCGAGGTCCTCCTCCGTCCACGACTCGACCAGCCGCCACGCCGACTCCGGGACGCCCGGCCGCGGCCCCGGCACCGTCCCGCGCAGCACGATCGCCTCCCGGACGGCCCGCGCCGCGTAGGTGTCCCAGCCCGCCGTCTCGAACGCCTCGTTCAGCCGGACCATGACCTGCGCCTGCGGCAGCGTGAGGCTCTCGTGCGTCCGGGCGGCGTGGACCTCGTCGGCGACGGTGACGCCGTCCGCGCCGATCGCGACGCGGAACCGCTCCCACAGCAGGTCGTGCGGACGGCCGGGGTTGACGACGACCGTCACCCGCTCCGGACCGACGACCGACGCCCAGCGCCGCACGAGCCGGCCGAGGGCGAACGACCGCCACAGGTGCAGGTCCTGCTCCTCCTCGACGGCCTTCGCCCCGGCCTCGCGCTGCCGCGCCAGCCAGGCGAAGAACGCGCCGAGCGCGCTGACGCGCCCGTTGCGGACGTGCTGCTGCCACAGCGACGGCAGCGACCGGCCGAGCGGACGCGTGGTCACGACGACCTCGACCGTGTCGGCGTCGAACTCGGTGACGAGCGTCCGGATCGCGTCCGTACGGATCACCGACAGCGCCTCGGCGGAGATCAGCGCCGTGCCGGGCCAGGCGCGGACCTTCTCGGCCAGCGCGTCCCAGCGGGGCCGTTCCTCGGCGGCGCGCTCGGCCGTCACCCACGGGTACTCGGTGCCGAGCAGTCCGTAGGTGGCGCGCTCGTGGTTCTCGATCGTGTCCGGCAGGGCCTCGCGCAGCGACGCGGGGAACAGGATCCCGGCGTCGGCGAGCCCGTCCGAGCAGTGCCCGAGGATCCGCTGGAGATGCGTCGTCCCCGACTTCTGCTGGCCGATGTGCAGGATGACCTTCGCGGACACGCACCGTTCCCTGCGCCGGGGCCGCCGTCCGGCCCGTGTTCTCGCAGGCTAGTGAGCGGCGGGACGGCGGCGGACCGATTCCCCCGCTTGTTCGGTCAGGGTTGGCCCGGCGTTCGCTCTCCGGTCACACCACCGCAGTCCGGACGGTTTTCGTGCCGGGCCGGACGCCCGGAAAACAGCAAGGCCCCGGGTCCTTGTGGGATCCGGGGCCGCAGGGGCCGGCGCCGTTGTTTAGCGGTCCTAACCAAATCCATCGTATCGGTCGTCCGGAGCAGCCGCGTCCACCGCCCCGCGCCGGGATACGCTGCGGGCCAGCGAGCGGAGGAGGGGCGTTGGAAGCGGCGGACGACGACCTGGCCCGGACGCTGCTGCGCACGGCGACACTGACCGTCCGGCTGTTCCAGTCCGTCGCGGCGCGCGCGGGGCTCGGCGTGGTGGACGCGCAGTGCGCCGTCCTGCTCGGCCTGGACGGGCCGCGCACGCCGGGGCAGCTCGCGCGGGCGGTCGGCGTCTCGACGGGCGGCGCGATCACCGCCGTGATCGACCGGCTGGAGGCCGCCGGGCTGGCCCGCCGCACCCGCGACCCCGGCGACCGGCGGCGCGTGCTGGTCGAGCCCGTCCCCGGCGCGCTGGACCGGCTGGCCGCGCACGCGGGACCGGCCGCCGCCGCGCTCGCCGCCGCGACCCCGCCCGCCCTCGCGCCGTCGCTGCGGGACTGGGCCGACGCGCTGAACGCCGCCCTCCCCGACGTGATCGACGCGACGCGCCCCGCGCCGTGACCCCGCCCCGGCGATGCGCGGGCGGCCCACCGCCCGCGCCCGCCGAAAGGGCACGTCCGGCCGCCGGCGGGCGACGGCGCCGCCCTTTTGGACCGTTCTAAAACGACGTTCGCGGTAGCGGGAATGTGCCACCGGAAGGGCTTGGCATTCACCCGCAATTCTGTTACGGCCCAGGAATGACCTAGTGGTCATGCAGCCGTCCGGGAGGACGTCGGCGCAGGTGGAAGCCCATTTCATGGTTTGTAGATAGGAAAACTTGACCAAGCTCGGGAACGCACGTACTCTCCTGGCGGATGATCTTCCGACCGTGATGGGAAAACCATGCGACTTCGTTTCGGCGCCCTCGCCGCGGCGGCGCTCCTGCTGCCCCCGGCCCTTGCCGCGTGCGGCACCGACGACCCGTCCTCCGCCACCGACAAGGAGGCCGTCGCGGGAAGCACCACGGCCGCCGCCGTGGTCGCGAAGGTCGCCAAGGACGACGCGCTCAACGCGCAGCTCCCCGCCGACGTCCGTTCCGCTGGAACGATCACGACCGGCATTTCCACGGTCGGCGCGCCGTTCACCTTCCTCGCCCCCGACAACAAGACCCAGATCGGCATCGAGATCGACCTCCGCGACGCGGTGGCGAAAGTGCTCGGCGTCCGCGCCGCGCCCACCACGACCAAGTGGGACTCGCTCCTGGTCGGCGTCCAGACCGGCAAGTTCCGCGTCGCGCAGGGCAATTTCGGCGTCACCAAGGACCGGCTGAAGACCTACGACTTCGTCACCTACTACAACGACGGCTTCGGCTTCCTCGCCAATCCGGCGACGAACCAGCCGGCCGTCACCCAGCTCACCGACCTGTGCGGCCGGAAGGTCGGGACGTTCACCGGGACGAGCTTCATCGGCGTCCTCCAAAGCCACGAGGGCGACTGCGCGAAGCTCGGCAGACAGCCGTGGAAGATCTCGACCTATCCCGACCAGGCGTCCTTCACGCTCGCGCTCGACCAGAAGCGCATCGACCTCTACCTGCGCAGCGCGATCCGCGCGCAGTACGACGCCAAGCAGCAGCCCGCCAAGCTCGCGTTCAAGGGGACGCTCAACTCCGAGCACGTCGGGTTCGTGCTGAAGAAGGGCGACGCGCTCGGGCCCGTCCTGCAGAAGGCCGTGCAGAAGCTCATCGACGACGGCACCTACGCGCGGATCCTCCAGGCGTGGGGCCTGCAGACGGGCGCGGTGAGCACCTCCCAGCTCAACCCGCCCGGCCTGGACTGACGACACCGCGAAACATCCGGATCCACCACCGGAGGCGACCGTGCACACCTACATGAACACCAAGAAGACGATCCGCGTCAGCAACGATTTCTGGGACGTCACGACGGCGGCGGGAACGGCGGGCATCGTCGCCGGCAACCTCGGCGACGGCCGCCACCTGACCGAGCCGGGCGGCCACGAGTTCGTCAACATGTCGTCCTACTCCTATCTCGGGCTGGACTCCCACGAGGACCTGATCCGGGCCGCCGCCGAGGCGGTGCTCGACAACCGCTCCCTGAACACCTCGATCTCCCGGATGCGCCTGCACTTCGGCATCCTGAAACGCGCCGAGGACGCGCTGTCGGAGCTGTTCGACGTCGAGGCGGTGACGCTGGCGTCGTGCGCGGCGGCGGCGTGGTCGGCGCTCCCGCTGGTGGCGTCCGGCGCGTTCACCGAGGACGTTCCGCCGCTGATGGTGTTCGACAAGAACGCGCATTTCTGCCTCAACGCGATGAAGCCGAGCGTGGCCGACGAGGCCGAGGTCGTGACGATCCGCCACAACGACGTGGACGCGCTCGAAGACCTCTGCCGCAAGCACAAGAAGGTCGCGTTCGTCGCGGACGGCGTCTACAGCACGGGCGGGCGCGCGCCCGTGAAGGAACTGCTCGCGCTCCAGGAGAAGTACGGCCTGTTCCTGTTCTTCGACGAGGCCCACGGCATTTCCACGCTCGGCAAGAACGGGCGCGGGCTCGTCCTGGAGGAAATGGACGGCATCAACGACCGCACACTGCTCATCACGTCGCTGAACAAGGGCTTCGGGGCGTCCGGCGGCGCGATCTTCCTCGGCCCGCGCGGTTCGGCGAAGCGCCGGGACCTCGCGCTGCGCTACGGCGGCCCGCTCACCTGGTCGCAGCGGATCAACACCGCCGGGCTCGGCGCGATCCTGGCGTCCGCCGCGCTGCACCGCACGTCCGAGCTGGAGAAACTCCAGCAGCGCCTCCAGGAGAAGGTGGACCTGTTCGACGGGCTCGTCCCGACGGCGAGCGCGGGCGACGGCCTGCCGATCCGGTTCGTCGACATCGGCGACGAGGCGGCGACCGTCCGCATCGCGCGGGACCTGCTCGCCGACGGCTTCTACACGTCCGCGCTGTTCTTCCCCGTCATCGCGCGCGGCCGGGCCGGGCTGCGGATCATGCTCCGCGCCAACCTGGACGACGCCGACATCGAGCGCTTCGGCGCGCGCCTCAACGCGCTGCGCGGTGACGAACGTGGCTGAGGCCGTCGCGGAACGCCCCGCGGCAGAGCGGACCGACGCGCGGCGCGTGCTGCTCTGGTCGTGCCTGGTCGTCTTCATGGCCCAGATGGCGACGACGATCTACCTCCCGGCGCTGCCCGCCGTCATGCGCGAGCTCGACGTGTCGCGCGGCTTCGCCGGGGCGTCGATCTCGGTGTTCGTCATCGGCGCCGCCGCGCCCGTCGTCCCGTGGGGCCGCGCCGCCGACCGCTACGGACGGCGCGGCCCGCTGCTGGCGTCGCTCGGCCTGTTCGTCGCGTGCTGCATTGCGCTGGCCGTGACGACGTCGCCCGCGCTGCTGCTCGTCCTGCGCGCCCTCCAGGGCATCGGCGCGGGCGGCAGCGCGATCATCGCGCGGATCGCCGTCCGCGACCTCGGCTCCGGCGACCAGCTCGCGCGGCGGCTGTCGGTGCTGTCGATCGCGTTCATCACCGCGCTCGGCGGCGGCCAGTTCACCGGCGGCCTGCTCACCCGGTACGCCGACTGGCGGCTCGGCTTCGTGGTGCTCGCCGTCGTCGGCGCGGCGGCCATCGCGACGTCGTTCGCGCTGCCGCTCGGCCCGGCGCGCCCGGCGGGGGAGGCGGGCAACGTGTTCCGCGTCGGGCTGCGGCTCCTGCGCACGCCCGGGTTCGCGCTGCCGACGTACGCGGGCGGGCTCGGGTTCGCGACGGTCGTCGTCCTCCAGGAGGTCGCGCCGTTCGTGTTCCAGCAGCACTTCGGGCTCGCGGCGGACGCGTACGGCGGCATCGGCCTGCTGCTCGCCCCCGCCTACTTCGCGGGCGCGCTGACCGTCAACCGGACGGTCGCGCGGTTCGGCGCGGGCCGCCTGATGCGGACGGGCGCGCTCGTCATGACGGCCTCGGGCCTGGCGATGGTCGTGCTGTGGTCCCTGGACGCCGGACGCGTCACGGCCCTCACCGCGTTCATCGCGCTCTACTGCGTCACGACGTTCGGGCAGGCGGTGCTCTTCCCCACCAGCATGGCCGCCGCCGCGAGCGCCGACCCCGCGCACGGCGCGTACGCCATCGCGCTGTGCGGGTTCGTCCAGCAGTCCACGGCGGGGCTGGCGGCGCTGGCCGCGACCCCGCTGCGCGCGGAACTGGCGTGGTCGGCGACGGCCGCCGCGCTGAGCGCGCTCGCCTGGTTCCTGGTGCGCGGCACCACGCTCTCGAAGGGGGCTTCGCGATGACGTTGTTGCGTTCCCGCGTCAACCCGTCCGGTTCCGAGTTCCTGCGCAACGCCGCCGCCTACGACGAACTGCGCGCGCCCATCGCGGCGGCGCGGGCGGCGGCGGTCGCCGGGGGCGGCGCCAAGGCGCGGGAGAAGCACGCGGCGCGCGGCAAGCTGACGGCGCGCGAGCGGATCGCGCGGCTGCTGGATCCGGGGACGCCGTTCCTGGAGATCGGGCAGCTCGCCGCGCACGAGGTGTACGACCAGCCCGTCCCGTCGTCGGGCCTGGTGACGGGCATCGGCGTCGTCGCGGGGCAGCCGGTCGCGGTGTTCGCCAACGACGCCACGGTCAAGGGCGGGACGTACTATCCGCTGACCGTCCGCAAGCACCTGCGCACCCAGGAGATCGCGCGCGAAAACGGCCTGCCCAGCATCTCGCTGGTCGACTCGGGCGGCGTCTTCCTGCCGATGCAGGAGGACATCTTCCCCGACGCCCATCATTTCGGGCGCATCTTCCGCAACATCGCGGAGATGTCCGCGCTCGGGCTGCCGCAGATCGCGGCCGTCATGGGGTCGTGCACGGCGGGCGGCGCGTACATCCCGGCGATGAGCGACGAGACGGTCATGGTGCGCGGCACCGGGTCGGTGTTCCTCGGCGGGCCGCAGCTCGTCAAGGCCGCCACCGGCGTCACCGTGGACGCCGAGACGCTCGGCGGCGCGGACCTGCACACCCGCACCAGCGGCGTCGCCGACCATCTGGCCGCCGACGACGACCACGCGCTCGCGCTCGTCCGGGAGATCACCGCCCGGCGCGGGCAGGGCGCGCTGGCCGTGCCGCCGCGCACGCCGCGTCCGCCCCGGCACGACCCGCGCGAGATCGCGGGCATCATCAGCGCGAACCCGCGCGAGCCGATCCCGGCGCGGGAGATCCTGGCCCGGCTGCTGGACGGCAGCGAGATCACCGAGTACCGCGCCGGGTACGGCACGACGATCGTCTGCGGAACGGGCCACATCGGCGGCTTCCCGGTCGGCGTGCTCATCAACGACGGCGTCCTGTTCTCCGAGAGCGCGCAGAAGGCCGCGAACTTCATCGAGCTGTGCGCCCAGCGCGACATCCCGCTGCTGTTCCTCCACAACATCAACGGGTTCATGGTCGGCGCCGAGTACGAGGCGGGCGGCATCGCCAAGCACGGCGCGAAGATGGTGAACGCCGCGTCGACCGTCCGGGTCCCGAAGTTCAGCGTGCTCATCGGCGGCAGCTACGGCGCGGGCAACCTCGCGATGTGCGGCCGGTCGATCGGCCCGCAGCTCATGGCGATGTGGCCGAACGCGAAGACCTCGGTGATCGGCGGCGAGCAGGCCGCGACCGTGATGGCGCTGATCCGCGCCGAGCAACTGGAGAAGCAGGGCAAAGCGGTCGATCCGGCCGAGGAAGAGGAGTTCAAGCGCCCCATCCGCGAGGACTACGAGCGGCAGGGACGCCCCCTGTACGTCGCCGCCCGGCTCTGGGTGGACGCGGTGATCGACCCGTCCGAGACCCGCGAGTGGCTGTCGCTGTCCCTCGCCCTCGCCGCCACCGCCCCGAAGCGCGCGACGCGCTTCGGCGTCTTCCGGATGTGACGCCATGCTGAAACGGATCCTCATCGCCAACCGGGGCGAGATCGCCCGCCGCGTCGCCCGCACCTGCCGCGCGCTCGGCGTCGAGTTCGTCGCCGTCCACTCGGCGGCCGACCGGGGCGCGGCGCACCTGGACGGCGCCGCCGAGACGGTCGAGATCGGCCCGGCGCCCGCCGCCGGCAGCTACCTGCGGATCGACGCGCTGCTGGACGCGGCGGCGGCGACGGGCTGCGACGCCGTCCACCCCGGCTACGGCTTCCTGTCCGAGAGCGCCGAGTTCGCGGCGGCCGTGACCGGTGCGGGCCTGACGTGGATCGGGCCGCGCCCGGAGACGATCGCGGCGCTCGGCGACAAGGCGGGGGCGCGGGCGCTGATGGCGGCGTCCGGCGTGCCCGTCCTGCCCGGGACGCCCGACGCGTCGGAGTCGGCCGACGAGCTGCGCGCCGCCGTCGCCGCGATCGGCTACCCCGTCATCCTCAAGCCCGTCGCGGGCGGCGGCGGCAAGGGCATGGTGATCGTGGAGCGCGACGCCGACCTGGACGCGGCCGTCGCGGGCGCCGTCCGGCTCGCCCGGGCCGCGTTCGGCGACGGACGGCTGCTCGCCGAGCGGTACGTCCCGCGTCCGCGCCACGTCGAGGTGCAGGTGTTCGGGGACGAGCACGGCGCCGTCGTCCACCTCTTCGAGCGCGAGTGCTCGCTCCAGCGCCGCCACCAGAAGATCGTGGAGGAGGCCCCGGCGGCGCGGCTGCCCGAGACCGTCCGCGCGGAACTGCTGGACGCGGCGGTGCGCGGCGCGCGGGCCGTCGGCTACGTCAACGCGGGGACGTTCGAGTTCCTGCTCGACGCCGACGACCGGTTCTACTTCATCGAGGCCAACACCCGCCTCCAGGTCGAGCACCCGGTCACCGAGGCCGTCACCGGCGTGGACCTGGTCGAATGGCAGCTCCGCGTCGCCGCCGGGGAGCCGCTGCCGCTGCGCCAGGACGAGATCCGCCGGCACGGTCACGCCGTGGAGGCCCGCGTCTACGCCGAGGACCCGGATGCCGACTTCCGGCCCGCGCCGGGGACGGCCGAGGTCGTGCGGTGGCCGTCCGGCGTGCGCGTGGACGCGGCGTTCGACGAGCGCGGCGCGGTCCCGTCCTTCTACGACCCGATGATCGCCAAGCTCGTCGCGCACGGCCCGGACCGCGCCGCCGCGCTGACGCGCCTCGCGGACGCGGCGCGCGGCACGGCCGTCCTCGGCCTCACCACCAACCTCGGCTTCCTCGCCGACCTGCTCGCCGAGCCGCGCGTGCGGTCCGGCGCGCTCGACACCGAGGTCGTCGGGGAGTTCCTGGCCGCGCGCGCCGGCGCGGACCCCGTCCCGGCCGCCGCCGCGTGCGCGGCGGCGATCGAGGTGCGGCGGCTCACGGGCGCGGCGCGGTCGCCGTGGGGCGGCGCGGTCGGCCCGCTCGACCGCTCCTTCCTCGACCCGGCGGCGCCGCTCGGCCGCGTCGTCAGCCGGGACGGCCCCCGGCGGCTGGAGGCCGTGCTGACCGGCGTCCGGGCCGCCGGGCCCGACGTCGCGGTCGACGTGGCCGTGGCGGGCGACCGCCACCGCGTCACGGTCACGTCCGACGGCGACCTGTTCCACGGCCGGATCGGCGCGGTCCCGTGGGCCGGGCTGCACGCGCCGGACGCGGTGGAGCTGGCGGTCGGCGGCGTCCGCGTCCGGCTCGCGCCCGGCGCGGCCGTGGACGGCGCGGGGGACGACGCGGCCGGAGCCGTCGCCGCCCCGATGCCGGGCACGGTCGTCGCGCTGCCCGTCGCGGTCGGCGACACGGTCGAGAGCGGGCAGACGGTCGCGGTGGTGGAGGCGATGAAGACCGAGAACCGCGTCCTCGCCGCCACGGCCGGGACGGTCGGCGAGATCCGCTGCGCGCTCGGCGACGTGGTGGCCGCCGACCAGGTGCTCGTCGTGCTGGAACCGGCGGACTGAGCCGTGTCGGAATCGCTGCTGCCGCTGGAGGCCCCGGTGAAGGACGAGCCGCCGCCGCGCGTCGTGCCCGTCCGCCGCACCGGCCAGTGGGCGTCGGCCGCCGTCGTGGCGTTCCTCGCCGTGTTCGCCGTGCAGTCGCTGGCGACGAACGACGCGATGCAGTGGGACGTCGTCGGCGCCTACTTCACGAGCAAGTCCATCGTCCGCGGTCTGTACATGACGCTGTGGCTGACGGGCCTGACGTTCGTTCTCGGCTTCCTGCTCGGCACCGTCCTCGCGATCTGCCGCATGTCGGGGAACGCCGTGCTGCGCGGCGCGGCGCTCGGCTACATCTGGCTGTTCCGGTCCACGCCGCTGCTCGTGCAGCTCCTCGTGTGGTTCAACATCGGCGCGCTGTACCCGAAGCTCGGCCTCGGCATCCCGTGGGGGCCGACGTTCGTGCAGGTGGACGCGAAGGACCTCATCGGCGCGACCACCGCCGCGATCATCGGGCTGACCGTCCACGAGGCGGCGCTGGCGGCGGAGATCGTGCGCGGCGGGATCCTCGGCGTGGACGCGGGCCAGACGCAGGCGGCGCAGGCGCTCGGCCTGAGCCGGTTCCGGACGCTGCGCCGGATCGTCCTGCCGCAGGCGATGCGGACGATCCTGCCGAACGCCGGGAACCAGATCGTCAGCCTGCTGAAGTCCACGACGCTGGTCAGCGTGATCGGCGTCGGGGACGTCCTGTACTCGGCCGAGCTGATCTACGGCCGCAACTTCCTGATCATCCCGCTGCTGCTGGTCGCGACGCTGTGGTACCTCGTCGTCGCGTCCCTGCTGTCGGTGGGCCAGTTCGCGCTGGAACGGCACTACGGGCGCGGCTCGGACGAGCGCCGCCCGCGACGGAGGACGCCCCATGAGCGCCGGAGTCTCGATCCGCGCCCTGCACGCCTACTACGGCGCGACGCACGTGCTGCGCGGCGTGGACCTGGAGGTGGCGGCGGGTGAGGTCGTCTGCCTCATCGGGCCGTCCGGCTCGGGCAAGTCGACCCTTTTGCGGTGCGTCAACCACCTCCAGCCGATCGCGGCCGGGACGGTCCACGTCGGCGGCGAGCTGATCGGCCACCGGCGGCACGGGGACGCGCTGCACGAGCTGAAGCCGCGCCAGGTCGCCCGGCAGCGCGCCGGGATCGGGATGGTGTTCCAGAACTTCAACCTGTTCCCGCACCTGACCGTCCTGGAGAACCTGGTGGAGGCGCCGGTCGCGGTGCGGCGGCTGCGCCGGGCGGACGCCGAGGAACGCGCGCGGGCGCTCGTCGCGCGCGTCGGCCTCGCCGGACGCGAGGGCTCCTACCCCCGGCAGCTCTCCGGCGGGCAGCAGCAGCGCATCGCGATCGCCCGCGCGCTCGCGATGGAACCGGCCGTCATGCTGTTCGACGAGCCGACGAGCGCGCTGGACCCCGAGCTGGTCGGCGAGGTGCTCGGCGTCATGCGCGACCTCGCCGGGACGGGCATGACGATGGTCGTCGTCACCCACGAGATGGGGTTCGCGCGCGAGGCCGCCGACCGGGTCGTGTTCCTGGACGAGGGCCGCGTCGTGGAGTCCGGCCCGCCCGCGCGGCTGCTCGCCGACCCCGAGCAGGCGCGGACGCGGGCGTTCCTCGACCACGTCCTCTAGACGGCGGCGAGGCGTCCGCGCAGCAGGTCCAGCAGGGTCGCCTCGACCTCGGCGCGCGGCCGGTCCGGCTGGAGCGCCCGCCAGTCCAGCCCGACGACGAGCACCATCCCGAACACCGCCGACGCCGCCGTCGGCACGTCCAGGTCGGCGCGCAGCAGGCCCGCGTCGACGGCCGCGCGCAGCACGTCCGCGACGGCGCCGACGACCCGCTCGCGGATCATCAGCGCGGCGTGCTGCCAGTCGCCGCCGCCCTGCCGCCACGTCTCCGCGATGAGGAGCCGCGCGAACGCCTCGTGCTCGGCGAGGAACGCCAGCTCCTCGCGGACGACGGCGTCCAGGGCCGCGTCCGGGGGCAGGCCCGCCGCCGCGTCCCGCAGGCGTTGCGCGAACCGGGTGATGCCGAAGTCCAGCAGTGCGTCGAACAGCGCGGACTTGCTGCCGAAGTTGTAGTAGACGGTGCCCTTGGCGACTCCGGCGCGCTCGGCGATCCGGTCGACGGTCGTCGCGGCGAACCCGCGTTCGGCGATCAGGTCGATCGCGGCGGTGAACAGCCGCTCGCGCGTCGTGCCCCGGCTCACCGGTCCTCCCTCACAGGCGCAGTCACAGTCGCCGTCACAGTCGCAGTGCCGGATGCAGGCGCGCCATCGTCCAGACCCGGCCGCGCCGGGCGGCGAGCGCGGTGAGCGCGAGCGCGCCCGCGAGGAACGCGGCCAGCACCGCACCACCCTGCCACACGGGGGTCAGGTCGCCGCCGCTGACCAGCCGCCGGACGCCGTCCACGACCCACGACATGGGCAGGAACGGACGGATCGCGCCGAAGAAGCCGGGACTGGTCTCGATCGGGTACGTCCCGGCCGCCGAGGTGAGCTGGAGCATCAGCAGCGCGAGCGCGATCACCCGGCCGACCGGCCCGAACCGCGCGTTCGCCCACTGGACGATCGCCTGGAACGCCGCCGCCGCGAGCACGAGGAACGCGATCAGGCCGGGCCAGCGGACGGCGTCGAGCCCGAGCGCGAAGTGCAGCACGCCGAGCAGCACGAGCACCTGGCCCGCGCCGACCGCCGCGCCCGGCAGCCAGCCCGCGAGCGCGACGCGCCAAGCCGGGGCGGTGCTCGCCAGGGCGCGGGCGCCGAGCGGGCGCAGCATCATGTAGACGAACATGGCGCCGACCCAGAGGGCGAGCGGGATGAAGAACGGGGCGAAGCCCGTCCCGTAGTTGGGCGCCGGGTTCTCCTTCACGCTGATCAGGCGGACGGGGTCGCTCATCATGTCGGCGCGTCCGGCCCGCTCGCCCGCGCCGTAGTCGGGGACCTGCCGCACGCCGTCGTCCAGCCCGGACGCCAGCGAGCGGTTCCCGTCGGCGATCTGCGCGAGCGCCGTGCCGAGCGTCACCGCGCCGCCCGACAGCGTACCGAGACCGCCGGTGAGCTGCGCGGATCCGGCCACGAGCCGACCCGTGCCGGAGTCGATCCGGTGGGCGCCCGCGTTGAGGCGGTCGACGTCGTTGCGGGCGCTCTGGACCTTGGCGGCGAGGCCGGGCGCCGCCGCCGCGACCTTCCGCGCCTGCTGCGCGATGGTGCGCGCGTCGTCGGCGAGGGCGCGCAGGTCGGCGGTGTGGGCGCGGACGTAGCCGTCCACCTGCCGGGCGAGCGCGACGACCCGGTCGGACGCGCGCAGCAGATCGTCGCGGACGTCCGCCGGGAGGTCAGGGCGGGCCGCGAGCGCGGCGCGCAGCTCTGCCCGCGCCTGCTCGGCCTGCCGGACGGCCTCGTGCGTCTGCTGCGGCAGCGCGCCCGCGTTGGCGGCGAGCGCGTCGGCGCCCCGGGCGACGAGCAGCGCCGCGTCGCGGATCTCGGGGGCGTGCTCGCGCAGCAGCGGGACGATCGTGTCGCTCGTCCGGTCCACGAACGCGGCGAGCTTTCCGGTGCCCGCCGCGACCTGGCGCGTGCCGTCCTGGAGTTCGCTCAGCCCGGACGTGAGCTGCGCGCTGCCGTCCTGGGCCGTCTTCAGCCCCGCCGCGAGCTTGCCCGCGCCGTCGTGCGCCTTGCCGGAGCCGTCGGCGAGCTTGTCGGCCCCGCGTGCGGCTTCGTCGAGCTTGTCGTGCAGCGTCCCGAAGGACAGGAAGATCTGGTCGAGGTAGGTGCGGGTGGCCTTGGCGCCCGCCGCCGCGCTGATCTCCTTGAACGCCGACTGGGCGAGCGTCCCGACGACGTAGTTGTTGGAGTCGTCCAGGTCCAGCCGCAGCCCGGCCGGGGACGGGATGCCGTCGCCGGACGGCCCGTTGATCCGCGCGCTGAAGTCGGACGGGATCGTCAGCACCATGTAGTACCGGCCGTGCGCGAGCCCGTCGCGGGCCGTCGCGGCGTCCACGGACTTCCAGGCGAAGACGTGCCGGTCCTTCAGCTCGTCCGCCAGGTCGGCGCCCGCGTGGACGCGCCCGGCCGGACGGTCGTCGTTGACCAGCGCGACCGGGACATGGCTGAGCCGCGAGTACGGATCCCAGAACGACCACAGATACAGCCCGGCGTAGAGCAGCGGGAGCAGCAGGAGCGAGGCGAGCGCGGCCATCGTGAGCTTGTGGCGGCCGAAGCGGCGCAGTTCCAGCGCGCCGGCGGCCAGGGCGGGGAGCCTCATCGCGACGCCTCCACGGGACGCGGGTCGGGCAGTTCGACGACCTGCGCGAGCCCGTCGGCGGGGCCGGGATCGTGGCAGGCCGCGATGATCGTGACGTCCCCGGCGAGGGCGCGCAGCCGCTCCCACAGGGCGCGCTGCCGGACGGGCGGCAGCCCTTCGTCCACGTCGTCCAGCAGCAGGAGCCCGGGGTCGCCGACGAGCGCGAGCGCGGCGCCGAGCAGCCGGGCGTCGTCGGGCGCCAGCTCGTCCGCGCGGGTGCGGAGCGGGACGTCCAGGCCGACGCGGTCCAGCGCCGCGCCGATCCGCCGGTCCCGGTGCCGCCACCGCCCGAACAGCCCCTCGTGCAGGTCCAGCGCCTCGCCGACGTGCTCGCCGACGGTCAGCGCGGGCTCCAGGTCGGTCACGCCGGTGACGACGCCGAGCGCGGCGATCCGCTGGACGGCGCGCATCCCGCGCGGCAGCGGGTGCCCGCCGATGACGGCCGTCCCGGACGAGGGCCGCATCCGCCCGCCGAGGGTGAGCAGCAACGCGGTCCGTCCCGAGCCCGCGATCCCGGCGAGCGCGACGAGCCCGCCCGCCGGAACGCGCAGCGTGACGTCCCGATACACGGGCCCACGCGGTCCGCGCAACGTGAGCCCGTCGGTTTCGACGGCGGCGGCGCGGGCAGCACCCGCCCGTTCCTCGGCCACCTCGCGCCTCCCTCTTTTTGAACTGACTGGTCAGTACAAAAAATACCCCGCAATCCACCAGACCGGACCGTGACGTCCACCACGCGGCACCGATGGTGCAGACTCCCGCCATGACCGACTCGCCCCGCGCCGCCCTGTCCCTCGCCGGCGTCCTCGCCACGACGGGCACCCTGCACCTGGCCGTCCCGCGCCCCTACGACGCGCTGATCCCGCGCGGCCTGCCCGGCTCGCCGCGCGCCTGGACCTACGCCAGCGGCGTCGCGGAACTGGCCTGCGCGGCGGCCCTCGCCGTGCCCCGCACCCGCCGCCTGGGCGGCTACGCGACCGCCGCGCTCATGGCGGCCGTCTTCCCGGCGAACGTGAAGATGGCCCGCGACTGGCGCACCAAGCCCCTCCCGCTCCGCGCCGGCGCCTACGCCCGCCTCCCCCTCCAAGCTCCGCTGATCGCCTGGGCCCTGAAGGCCGCCCGCTCCGCCCGCTGACGAGCGCCCGCCCGCCGATCACGCCGCCGAGCACGGTCAGGTCGCCCCGAGGGCGGCCAAGCCGCGCCGAGGTTGATGCCGAGGTTGATCAGGTCGTGCCAAGGGCGGCCAGGTCGCGCCGAGGACCGTCGGCGCCGCGCCGGACGCCGACCGGGTCTGCGGCGCTGACCCGCAGGCGAGCAGCTTCCGTGACGTGCCCGAATGACGGCGCGGAGTGCTCAGCCGTCACGCGAGTGCGTTACCTGAGCGCCCGGGGACGACGCCGGAGGCGAGTCCCCGGGCGGGAAGATCGCGAAGCGATGCAGCACTCGCCCAAGACCGGTTGCGGAGCGAGCTTTAGCGAGCGCAGCAGGCCGGGATTGAAATTGTCATGAGGCGGGGGAGGAGGTCGGGGAGGGCGGTGGTCTCGCCGCGGCGGATGCGGGTCGCGAGGACCTGGTAGACGCCGCCGGTGATCGTCTCGGCGGTGAGGTCGGGGTCGGGGTGGTGCGGGTCGAGGTCGCGCAGGTCGGCGGCGACGAGGCGGGCGAGGGCGCCGAGCGCGGCGTCGCGGCGGGCGGCGGCCTCGGGGCCCGCCGCCATCGACTCGACCATCCAGGTGCGCGCGGCGGGCGGGTCGGCGGCGAGGTGGGACAGCAGCGCGCCGAGGCCGGCGGCCATGCGGCGCAGGGCGTCCGGCTGGTCGCGGCGGGCGGCGGCGACGCGGCGCGCGGTCCGGGCGGCGAGGTCGTCGCAGGCGCGCAGGAACACGTCGTCCTTGTTGCGGAAGTGCGCGTAGAACGTGGCGCGCGAGACGCCCGCCCGCGTGATGATCGCGTCGACGGTCAGGTGCCCGAACCCGTGGACGCCGACGACGGCGACGACGGCGGCGAGGATGCGGCGCCGCTGGTGGTCGGCGACGAAGGCGCGCGGCAGCCGGTGCCGTCCGGACGGGAGCCGTTCCACGTCGGGGGACGGCCGGTCGGCGGGCGGGTGCTCGGGCATCGTCGCTCCGTCGCTCGTTCCTGCCTTCGCCGGGATCGTCTCATGCGGCATGCCCACCGTGTCCGGCATTGGACTCCGTTCGCTGCCCGGAAGGCGCCAAATCCGCTCCCTTAGTGGTTTGTCCGCCGGAAATGACGCGCTCGTCCACCGTCGCGGCGGCGAGGCACGCCACCCCGAACAGGACGAGCACATAGAGCGCCGTGCCCGTCCAGTGCGCCCGCTCGTAGGCGAGGCCGCCCGCCGTCCCGCCGATGCTGCTGCCGAGGTAGTAGGCGCAGAGGTAGAGCGCGGACGCCTGCGCGCGTCCCGTCGCGGCCCGCGCCCCGACCCAGCCGCTCGCCACCGCGTGCGTCGCGAAGAACCCGCACGTGAACACGAGCAGGCCGACAGCGACGAGCGGCAGCGACGCGGGGAACGTCAGCGCGAGCCCGCACGCCGCCACCCCGCACGCGCCGGGCAGGACGGCGCGGCGCCCGATCCGGTCGGCGAGCGTCCCGGCCCGCGCGGACGCCGCCGAGCCCGCGAGGTTGGTCACCGCGATCAGCCCGACGACGGACTGCGGCAGCCCGAACGGCGCGTCCAGCAGCCGGTACGTGAGGAAGTTGAACACGGTGACGAACCCGGCCATCGCCGTCAAAGCGATGAGATACAAACGCCGCAGCCCGGGGTCGCGCAGGTGACGCAGCAGCGCGCGGTGGTCCACCGGCGCCGGGCGGAAGTGCCGGGACGGCGGCAGCAGCGCCCAGAACGCGAGCGTGAACGCCGAAGCGACGAGCCCCGTCGCGGCGAGCCCCCACCGCCAGCCCGCGACATCGCTCACGGTGCTCGGCACGAGCCGCCCGAGCACGCCGCCGATCCCGGTCCCGGCGACGTACCGCCCCATCGCCGCGCCGAGCGACAGGCCGTGGACCTCGTCGGCGAGGTAGGCCATCGCGACGGCCGGGACTCCGGCGAGCGCGACGCCCTGGAGAGCGCGGGCGGCGGCGAGCGTCCCGAACGTCGTGCAGAGCGGCAGCAGCAGGCCGACCGCGGCCGAGGCGAGCGACGAGACGATCATGACGCGCGTCCGCCCGAACCGCTCCGACAGCGAGCTGACCGGCACGACCGCGAGCGCCACCGCGCCCGTCGCCAGCGACACGAGCAGGCTGGCCCGCGCGGGCGGGACGGCGAACGCGCCCGACAGCTCGGGCAGAAGCGCCTGCGTGCAGTACAGCGACATGAAGGTGGTGAGGCCCGCGGCGAACAGCGCCAGGTTGATCCGCCGCAGGCCGGGGGAGCCCGTGCGGTGCCGGGTGTCGGGGATGACCATGCCCCCACCCTCCGCCGACGACCCGTTATGCGTCCAATGTCGTGATTAGCCGGAACCGATGCGGGACAGGAATGAAGCCGTGGACCTGCGCACCGTGCGGTGGTTCCTCGCCGTCGCCGACCTCGGGCATGTGACGAACGCCGCCGCCGAGCTGCGCGTCTCGCAGCCCGGGTTGTCGCGCGCGCTCGCCCGCCTGGAGGACGATCTCGGCGTCCCGCTGTTCGACCGGATCGGCCGCCGGCTCGTCCTCAACGCCTACGGGACGGTCTTCGCCGCGCACGCCCGCCGCCTCGTCGCCGAGGAGGACGCCGCCCGCCGCGCGCTCGACCAGGCCGCCGACCCCGAGCGCGGCGAGGTGGCGCTGGCGTTCCTGCACACCCAGGGGCCGTCGTTCGTGCCGGACCTCATCCGCCGGTTCCGCGCCCGCCACCCGGGCGTGACGTTCCGGCTCGCCCAGGACCCGGCCGGACGCGTCGGCGCCGCCGTCGCCGAGGGCCGCGCGGACCTCGGCATCACGAGCCCGCGCCCGGACGACCCCGCGCTGGAATGGCGTCCGCTCGTGACGGAACGGCTGCTGCTCGCCGTCCCCGAGGGCCACCGGCTGGCGGGCCGCGAGCAGGCGCACCTGAAAGACGTCGCCGACGAGCCGTTCGTCGCCTTCCGCCCCGGCACCGGCGTGCGGCGGATCGTGGACGCGCTCGCCGACGCGGCCGGAATCCACCCGCGCGTGGCGTTCGAGGGCGAGGAGACGGCGACGGTCCGGGGCCTGGTCGCCGCAGGGCTCGGCGTCGCGGTCGTCCCGCCGGTCGAGGAGGGCGAGCACGGCGTCCGGCATCTCGCGCTCGCCGACGCGGGCGCCGTCCGGACGATCGGCCTCATCTGGGCGAGGACGCGCAGCCGTCCGGCGGCGGCCGAGGCGTTCCGGACGTTCGTGCTCCGACCTAACTGACGCGTCAGTCACTTCGCTACAGTGGGACGGATCCGGCCACACGGGACAGGGGAGACGCCATGCGGACAGGACTCGAAGGGAAGACCGCCCTCGTCACGGGCGCGTCCCGGGGCATCGGGCGGGCGACCGCGCTGGCGCTGGCCGCCGAGGGCGCGAACGTCGTCCTGTCCTCGCGCCGCCAGGACGCGCTGGACGCCGTCGCCGCAGAGATCCGCGCCGCCCACCCCGGCGCGGGCGTGCTCGCCAAGGCCGCGCACGTCGGCGACGCCGAGCAGGCCGCCGCGTGCGTGGACGCCGCCGTCGCCGAGTTCGGGAGCCTGGACGTCCTCGTCAACAACGCCGGCACGAGCCCGCACTACGGCCCGCTGGTCGAGATCGACGCCGCAGCCGCCGCCAAGACCGTCCAGGTCAACCAGTTCGCGATCGTCGAGTGGACGCAGCTCGCCTGGGACCGCTCGATGCGGGAACGGGGCGGCGCGATCGTCAACATCGCGTCCGTCGGCGGCATGGTCACCGAGCACGGCATCGGGTACTACAACGCCACCAAGGCCGCCGTCATCCACCTGACCCGGCAGTTCGCGATGGAGCTCGGCCCGAAGGTCCGCGTGAACGGCATCGCGCCCGGCCTCGTCAAGACGGCGCTGGCCCGCGCGCTGTGGGAGGAGAACGAGGACGCGCTCGGCAAGGCGCTCCCGCTCGGCCGCCTCGGCGAGCCCGAGGACATCGCGAACGCCGTCGTGTTCCTCGCGGGCGACGCCGCCGCCTGGACGACCGGCCAGACCATCGTCGTGGACGGCGGCTCGCTTGTCCGTCCCGCCATCGCCTGAAGAAGGAGACCGTGACCATGTCGCGCTGGGGACTGACGATTCCGCTCACCGGGCTCCCGCTCGCCGAGCACCGGGCGCTCGTGGACGAGCTGCCCGCCCTCGGCTACACCGACGCGTGGACGGCCGAGACCAACGGCACCGACGCGTTCACCCCGCTCGCCCTCGCCTCGCAGTGGGCGCCGACGCTGCGGCTCGCGACCGCGATCGTGCCCGTCTACACGCGCGGCCCGGCGCTGCTCGCCCAGCAGGCCGCGACGCTCGCCGACCTCGCGCCGGGACGGTTCGTCCTCGGCATCGGCACGTCGTCGCCCACGATCGTCCAGTCCTGGAACAGTGTTCCGTTCGAGGACCCGTACAAGCGCACCCGCGACACCCTGCGGTTCCTGCGCCGCGCGCTGGCCGGTGAGAAGGTCAAAGAGGAGTACGAGACGTTCGCGGTGAAGGGCTTCCGGCTGGAGACCGCGCCCGCCGCCCCGCCGCCGATCGCGCTGGCCGCGCTGCGCCCGGGGATGCTGCGGCTCGCCGCCCGCGAGGCCGACGCCGCGATCACCAACTGGCTCGCCCCCAAGGACGTCGTGACCGTCCGCGCCGCGCTCGGCGACGAGCCCGAGCTGGTCGCGCGGCTGTTCGTCTGCCCGACCGAGGACGCCGCCGAGGCCCGCGCGATCGGCCGCTGGATGATCGCCGCGTACATGACCGTCCCGGTCTACAAGGCGTTCCACGAGTGGCTGGGCCGGGGCGAGGCGCTGGCGCCGATGAACGCGGCGTGGGCGGCGGGCGACCGGCAGGCCGCGCTCGCGGCGATCCCGGACGAGGTGGTCGACGACCTCGTGATCCACGGCTCCCCGGCGGACTGCCGCGCCCGCGTCCGCGAGTACACCGACAACGGGCTGACGACGCCGGTGCTCGCGATCGTCCCCGGCGGCGGGCTCGGCCCGGCCGAGGCGGCGCGGGCTCTCGCGCCGGGTGTTTAGTGCCGGGAGGCCCGGGGAGGGTGGGTCAGGTCCGATGAGCCTTTCAAGGGAGCCTGCCCACATGCTGACGCTCACCACCGGAGCCGTCCAGGTCATCCGGACCGTCACCGCGGACCCGCAACTGCCGCCGGACACCGGCATCCGCATCGAGTCCGGCCTCAACGGCTCCGACGCCCTGCGCCTGTCGGTGGCGCCCGCGCCCGAGGCGGGCGACGAGGTCGTCGAGGCCGAGGGCGCGAAGGTCTACCTGGACCCCGAGGTGGCGGTCCTGCTCAACGACAAGACGCTCGACGCGCAGGTGGACCCGCAGGGGGACGTGGCGTTCACCATCGCCGACGGCACCGAGCCCGTCTGACGCACGCCGCCGGGGCCGGGACTCCGGCCCCGGCGGCGTCTGGCAGGCTACGGCCGTGACCTCCGACGACCGTCCCCGCTGGCTGGGCTGCGCGGTCGTCGCCGCGTTCTGCGCCCTGACGCTGCTCGCGCTCGCCGTCGCGGTCCTGCTCGTCGTGCTCGCCGCCCGCTGACCTCGCGGGCCCGCGTGAAAGAATGGCGATCATGCGTCTCACCAAGTTCGGCCACGCGTGCGTGCGGCTGGAGAAGGACGGACGGGCCATCGTCATCGACCCGGGCGCCTTCAGCGATGAACCGGGCATCCTCGACGGAGCGGACGCGATCCTGCTCACGCACGAGCACTTCGACCACTTCGTCCCCGAACGCGTCCGGCAGGCCCTCGCCGACGACCCGCGCCTCGAAGTGTGGGCGTCCCGCGCCGTGGCCGCGCAGATCGCCGACGCGGGCAAGCGCGTCCACGAGGTCGGGCACGGCGACGCGGTGACGGTCGCGGGCTTCGACGTCCACGTCTACGGGCGCGACCACGAGATCCTGCACCCGGACGTACCGCCGATCCCGAACACGGGCTTCCTGGTGGACGGCGAGGTGTTCCACCCCGGCGACGCGCTGACCGTCCCGGACGAGCCCGTCCCGACGCTGTGCCTGCCCGCCAACGCGCCGTGGATGAAGGTTCCGGAGATGTACGAGTACGTCCGGGCGATCCGTCCGGCCCGCGCGTTCGCCATCCACGACGGGCTGCTGAACGAGAACGGCCTCCCGGTCGTCACCATGCACGTCGGCAAGGCCGGCGAGGACGTCGGCGGCGACTTCCGCCGCCTCGCGCCCGGGGAGTCGGTCGACCTGCCGTGACGCCGTCGCCCCCCGCGCCGGTCGAAGCGGTCTTCTTCGACGTCGGCGAGACGCTGATCAGCGAGAACGAGATCTACGGCCGCTGGGCCGACTGGCTGGACGTCCCGCGCCACACCTTCCTCACCCGGCTCGGCGCGTTCCTCGCGACGGGCGGCACCGCGATGGACGCGTTCCGCCACTTCCGTCCCGGCTTCGACCTGGACCGCGAGGAGAAACTCAGAGCGGAGGCGGGCGTCCCGAACGGCTTCGGCGCGTCCGACCTGTACCCCGACGCCCGCGCCTGCCTCGCCGCGCTGCGTGCCCAGGGCCTCTTCGTGGGGATCGCGGGCAACCAGCCGTTCGCCGCCGTCGAGCAGATCGCCGCGCTGGACCTGCCCGCCGACGTCGTCGGCATCTCCGCCGCGTGGGGCGTCGAGAAGCCCGACCCGGAGTTCTTCGCCCGCTGCGCGCGGCTGGCGGACGTCCCGGCGGAGCGCATCCTGTACGTCGGCGACCGGGTCGACAACGACGTGCTGCCCGCCCTGGCCTTCGGGATGCAGGCGGCGTTCCTGCGCCGGGGGCCGTGGGGGCACATCCAGTCCGGCGATCCGGCGCTCGCCGAGGCGACCTACGTCCTGGACGACCTGACCACCCTCTCATCTCTGCTCGCCCGCGCCTGACCTGCGGGGTTCGCGGTCGCATAGCATGAGCCCGTCCGGTGCGCCAGTGTCGCGCGCCACAGGACGCCGACGGCTCCCTGTCCCGTGCAGCAAGATCATTCTTCGTCTCTTGGAAGCCGTCGGCGCAGGGTGTTAGATCGGGCTCAGCGACGTGCAGGGGGAAGGGAGCCGCGGTGCCTGAGGAGGGGCCGGGGGCCGATCGGGGACCGCTGCTGCGGTTCCTGCGGGACCTCGCGCGCGCCCGCCGCGGCCCGGCGCGGGACCTCGCCGCCTACGAGCGCGTCCACTGGCTGGCCGAGCTGCCCGGGGACGTCTACGTCGAGACCGACGCGGGCCCCGGCGACGTCCTGTTCAGCGTCCCGATGATCCCGCTCAGCCCGCCCGCCGTCATCGAGGAGTTCGACGGGTGGCTGGCGCTGCGGCACTGGTACCGCACCCTGCGCGACCTCGCCGCCGTGCGCGGCGACGAGGTCGTGCTCGCGACCGGGCTGTTCACGCGCGGCGCCGTCCGCGACCACCTGCTGGCGACGCCCGTCCGGATCGTGGTGGACGAGCGGTCCGAGCGCGTCGACGTCGTGCTGTCCGGCGCCACCGGCCTGCGCGACCGCGAACTGCTCGACGGCGTGCCGGGCTTCACCCCCGACCGCACCGCGTGGGTCCGCGACGCCGTCGAGAACGGACGCGGGTTCGGGCTGAACGCGTCGGTCTCGGACGTCCTGCGCAAATGGAGCGGCGTCGCGTTCGCCGACGAGGACATCGCGTTCCGCGAGGACTGGGCGCCCGAGCACCAAGGGTCCGTCCCGGCGGCGCGGCTGCGGCTGGCCCCGGCGCTGGTCGTCCGCCCGCCCGGACGCGCCGCCGTCGCCGCCTACTACGACGAGATCATCGCCCAGCCCTGGCTGCCCGCCGGGTTCGGCGCGCTGCTCGCCGCCGACGCGCCGTCCCCGCTGCTCAGCGCCGAGGAGACCGACACGCCCCGGCTCGTCGCCGAACTGCTCGGCCGGGGGAGCCGGGTCCTCGCCGTCACCGCCGACGCCGCGTCCGCCGCCCGCCTGCACGCCGCCCTCGCGCCCGGCATCGCCGAGCTGTGCGCGCTGCCGACGACGTCCGGCCTGGTCGCCGAGGCGATCCGGGGCCGCGCGGCGGGCGCCGACCCGGCCGAGCAACGCCGCCGCGTGGACGAGCTGGCCGCCCGCGTCGCCGACGCCGAACACGAGGCCGCCGACCTGCGCCAACGCCTCGACCGGGTGGAGGCCGGGGACGAGCCCGCCGCCGTCCCGTCCTGGATCCCGCCGCGTCCGGGGCTGCCGGAGACGCCGCCGATCAGCGCGCCCGAGGCCGCCGAGCTGGTCCGGCTGCTCGCCGACCGGGGCCCCGACCGCACCGGGCACCGCGACGTCGACCCGGGCACGCTGCCGAGCGCCCCCTACGTCCGGACGCTCATCGAGGCGGAGGCCGCCGCCGCCGAGCGCGCGGGCGCCGCCGACACCGAGGTGTCCGCCGCGCTGCGCCGCTGCGACACGAGCGTCCTCGCCCAGCTCGACGCGCGCGCGATGGTCGTCAACGCGGCGCTGCGCGACCTCGGCCTGACCGGGCATCCGGCGGGGTGGAAGCACACCGACCCGACCGTCCGCGCGTTCACCGACCTGCTGGCCCGGCGCCGTCCGGGCGTCTGGTCGCGGGTGGAGGAGCTGACCGACCGCGCCGAGGAGGCCGCGGCGGCGCTGGAGACGATCGCCGGACGGCTGATCGAGCTGCCCCCCGGCGACCCGCCGCTGCGCCTGCTCGCCGCCGACGCCCGCGAGCTGCGCGGCCAGATCGCGGCGGGCGTCGCGCCCCGGCGCGGGGTGCTGCGGGTGCCCGTCCACCGCCCGACGGAACTGCTCGCGGGCTGCTTCGTGGACGGCGAGGCCGTCGTCACCGTCGACCGCCTGGACGCCCTGCACACCCACGTCATGGTCCTGCTGACCTGCCGGGAACTCCAGGCGGCGTGGGAGGACGCGGGCGTGTCGTTCCCCGCCGACGTCCCGCTGCCCGAGCGCGTCGCGCGGTTCCGCCGCGCCCATCTGCGGCTGGAGCGGGTGCGGTCGGTGAAGCCGGCGGTGGAAGAGTCGGTCGAGCTGATCGCCGCCGTCGGGCTGCCGATCCCGATCACCCATCCGCTCCAGTGGTACGGCTACTCGGCGGGGCTGGAGCACGTCCTGCTCGGCCAGGGCATCGAGCGGGCGGCGGGCGACCTCGCCGCGCTGCGCGACTCCATCCCCGTCTCGCGCAGCGACCCGCCCGAGCTGACCGCCGCGCGCGCCGCGATCGACGCCCGCGACGCCGCCGCGTACGGACGCGCGCTGGCCGCGCTCGCCGAGGCCCGGCACCGGCGCGCCGCGCAGCTCCGCCGGGACGAGCTGCTGGAGCGCGTCGAGTTCGTCCACGCCGAGCTGGCCGACCGGCTCCGCGCCGGCGGCGCGGACTGGACGGACCGGGTCGCGAGCTGGGACGAGGCGTGGCGCGCCGCCGCGCTCCCCGGCCCCGCGCCCGCCGCGCCGTCGCCGGAGACGCTGCGCGCGGACGCCGCCGAGGCCGCCGACCGGCACCGCGCGCTCGCCGCCGAGCTGACCGCCGCCCGCGCGTGGCAGGCGTGGAGCGACCGGCCCGGGGTCGTCCCGGCGTGGATCGTGCCGCTCTGGCAGGTCCCCGACGTCCTGCCGCCCGGCCCGGACTCCTTCGACGTCGTCCTCGTCGACGGCGAGCACGGCGCGGGCGCCGAGGCGCTGTTCCTGCTCTGGCTCGCGCCGCGCGTGGTGCTGCTCGGCGAGGCGGGCCCGCCGCTGCCGCCGCCCGAGCGGTCCCCGTCGCCGGACGCGCTGCCGCCCGCGCTGCGCGACCTCGTCACCCCGACCACGACGCTCTACACGATGCTGCGCAACCGGTTCGCGAAGGTGCGGTCGCTGGCCGACGAGCCCGGCCCCGAGCCCGAGCGTCCGGACGAGTCCGAGCGGCACGGCCGGTCGATCGTGACCTACAAGCGTCCCGAGCTGCTGGCGCTGGTCGCGCAGCTCGCCGCCGAGGACCCCGGCGCCGACGACGACGCGCTGGTCGAGCGCGCGCGCCGCGAGCTGTCCTGCCCGCCGAGCGAGGACGGCCTGGTCGAGGCGCGCCTGCGCTTCGCCGTCGAGACCTACCGCGCCAGCGTCGACTGACCTCGGGGAAGGGTGCCCGTATCCTCCCGGGCATGGACGAGACACGGGCCGAGTACCGGGTGGAGGAGCTGGCCGCCGCGGCGGGCGTGCCGGTCCGGACGCTGCGCTACTACCAGGAGCGGCGGCTGCTGCCCCCGCCGGTGCGCCGGGGCCGCACCGCGTGGTACTCGACGGCGCACCTGGACCGGCTGCGGCTGATCGGCGAGCTGGTCGAGCGCGGCCACCGCCTGGACGGCATCGAGGAGCTGTTCGCGGCGGCGGGCCAGGGCCGGGACGTGACCGAACTGCTCGGCTACGAGTGGACGTCCGCCCCCTGGGCCGAGCAGACCCCCACCGAGATCTCCCCGGCCGAGCTGGCGGAGCTGTTCGGCGAGCAGATCACCGACGAGACGCTGCGCGAGGCCGTCGAACTCGGCTACCTGGTCCTGGACGGCGACCGCGTCCTGCACACGAGCCGCCGCCTGCTCGACGCGACGGCCGAGCTGGTCCGCGCCGGGATCCCGCTGCGGTCCATCCTCGCGATCTCGTGGGAGCTGGAGGCCGCCTACGACCGGATGGCGTTCGGGTTCGTGCAGCTCGTCCGGACCCACCTGGTCGACCGCCTGCCGGAACCCCCGACGCACGCCGAGCTGGAACGCCTCGCGGCCGTCGTGGACCGGCTGCGCCCGGTGGCCCGGACGGTCGCCGACGAGCACTTCGGCCGCGCGATGGACCGCCGGATCACCCGGGAGGCAGCCGAGCTGCGAGCGCGGCTCGGCACCCCGCCGCCCGGGGGCTGACAGCACGCAGCCCGTGGTCTACGCTCCCAGTTGGAGCTGGGATCGAGACGTAGACGCAGGGCAGGTGCACCCGAGATGACCCGAAACGGAGACCTTTCCGGCCAGGTGGCGGTGGTAACGGGAGCGGCACGCGGTCTCGGCCTGCTGCTGGCCAGGTCGCTCGCCCGGCGGGGCGCCCGCGTCGCGCTGCTCGGCCTGGAGCCCGAGGAACTGGCCGCCGCCGCGCAGAGCTGCGGCCCGGACGCCGCCCACTGGACCGTCGACGTCACCGACGACGCCGCCATGCACGCGACGGCGGCGGAGGTCGCCGCGCGCTTCGGCCGGATCGACCTGGTCGTCGCCAACGCGGGCATCGCGACCGGCGGCCCCGTCCAGTACTCCGACGCCGCGACGTTCGCCCGCGTCGTCGAGGTCAACCTGCTCGGCAGCGTGACGACCGCCCGCGCGTTCGTCCCCGCGCTGCGCGAGACGAAGGGCCACTTCTTCCAGGTGGCGTCGCTCGCCGCGCTGTGCGCCGCGCCGATGATGGCCGCCTACTGCGCGAGCAAGGCCGGCGTCGAGGCGTTCGCGCACTCCCTGCGCGCCGAGCTGGCCCCGCACGGCGTGACGGTCGGCATCGGCTACCTGAGCTGGACCGACACCGACATGGTGCGCGGCGCCGACCAGGACGCCGCGCTCCGCGACATGCGCGCGTCCCTGCCGTTCCCCGCCAACCGCACCTACCCGCTGGAGCCGACCGCCGAGCGGCTGGCGCGCGGGATCGTCCGGCGCAGCCCGCACGTGTACGGCCAGGCGTGGCTGCCCGCGCTCCAGGCCGCCCGCGCGGTCGTCCCGACGGTCGTGACGCGGTTCGCGCGGCGCCGCCTGGCCGAGTTCGAGGACCGCTGGCTGGCCGCGGGCGCCAACACCCGCCTGGTCGGCGCGGGCGGCGCCGCCGCCGAGCGGAGTGTCGGCGGCGCCGGGTAACGTCCGGCGCGTGGAAGAACCCGACTGGCCGAACCTGGAGCACGCCTACGGCACGGCGGAGGACGTCCCGGCCCTGCTGGACGCGCTCGTCCCCGACGGCACCGCCGACGTCTGGGACGAGCTGTGGTCCCGCCTGTGCCACCAGGGCACGGTGTACTCGGCGAGCTTCGCCGCGCTGCCCCGGCTCACCGAGGCCGCGGCGGCCTGGGATCCCGCCGACCGGGTCATGGTCCTCGCCCTCGCCGCCGCCATCGCGGTCGAGTCGGACGACGGCGTGGCCGACCGGGACACGCTGCACGCCCTCACGACCGAGGCGCTGGCCGTCGCGGACGGCCCCGACGACACGGTCTACCTGCTCCGGGCGCTGCTGGCGTTCGAGGGCGTCCCGTTCTGGAGCGAGCACCTCGACCGCCTCGCCGGGCAGGAGTTCGAGGCGGTCTGCCCGGACTGCGAGACGCCGCTGTTCGTCGTCCTCGACTACGACGGCCTCGGCTACTTCGCGAGCGACGGCGACTACGTGCGCGGCCGGACGACCCCGCGCGCCCCGCTGCGTCCCGCCGACCCGGCCGCGCTGGACGGCCTCGGCGCCCGCCTCCACACGGCCTTCGCCGAGCGGGGCCACACCGCCCTCGCCGAGCACGTCCGCCACCTGTTCGGCGACACCGAGTGCCCGGCCTGCGGGCACGAGTTCCCCGTCGCCCCCGCCGTAGAAGAGACGCTCTGACCTGCGCTCACCGACCGGGCCGGACGCGCGGTGGTCACTGGCCGGGCCGGACGAGCGGGAACGGCACCGTCTCCCGGATTGAGCGGCCCGTCAGCGTGATGAGCAGCCGGTCGATGCCCATGCCCATGCCCCCGGCGGGCGGCATGGCGTACTCCAGGGCGCGCAGGAAGTCCTCGTCCAGCTCCATCGCCTCGGGGTCGCCGCCCGCCGCCGCGAGCGACTGCTCGGTGAGCCGCCGCCGCTGGAGCACCGGGTCGATCAGCTCGGAGTAGGCGGTGCCGAGTTCGAGCCCGAACACGATGAGGTCCCACTTCTCGGCGAGGCGCGCGTCGTCGCGGTGCGGGCGCGTCAGCGGCGACGTCTCCGCCGGGAAGTCCCGGACGAACGTCGGCGCCGCCAGCGTGTGCTCCACCAGAGCCTCGTACAGCTCCTGGACGATCCGCCCCTGCCCCCACGCCGGGTCGACGTTGACGTCGCGCGCCTCGGCGAACCGCCGGACGTCCGCGAGCGACGTGTCCGGCGTGATCTCCTCGCCGAGCGCGTCCGACACCGACCCGTACACGGTGATCTCGCCCCAGGGCGCGGCGAGGTCGACCTCGCGGTCCCCGCGCCGCAGGACGGTCGTCCCGAGCGCGGCCCGGGACGCGGCCAGCACGAGGTCGCGGGTGAGCGTCGCCATCGTGTCGTAGTTCCCGTACGGCTCGTACGCCTCCAGCATCGTGAACTCGGGGTTGTGCTTGTGCGACACGCCCTCGTTGCGGAAGTTGCGGTTCAGCTCGTACACCTTGCCGATCCCGCCGACGAGCAGCCGCTTCAGGTACAGCTCGGGCGCGATCCGCAGGTAGAGCTGCATGTTGTAGGCGTTGATGCGGGTGGTGAACGGCCGCGCCGCCGCTCCGCCGTGGACGGGCTGGAGCATCGGCGTCTCGACCTCCAGGTAGGACCGCTCGCGCAGCACGTCCCGGACGGCCCCGATCGCGTCCCCGCGCATCCGCAGCATCGCGCGCGCGTCGCCGTTGACGATGAAGTCGACGTACCGCTGCCGGACGCGGGCCTCGGGGTCGGTGAGGCCGCTGCTCTTGCCGGGCAGCGGACGCAGGCACTTGGCGGTGAGCTTCCAGGTCGCGGCGAGCACCGACAGCTCGCCCTTGCGGGACGTGACGACCTCGCCCGTCACGCCGACCTGGTCGCCGAGGTCGATCAGCTCCTTCCACGCGGCGAGCGCGTCCGCGCCGGTGGCGTCGGCGGTCAGCATGACCTGGAGGTCGTCGGTCTCGTCCCGCAGCGTCACGAAGATCAGCTGCCCGTGCTCGCGGGCCAGCACGACCCGTCCGGCGACCGACACGGTCTCCCCGGTGCGCGTGTCGGGCGGCAGCGCCGGGAACCGCGCGCGGATCCCGGCGGCGTAGTCGGTCCGGTCGAAGCCGAGCGGATACGGCTCCATCCCGGCCGCGCGGATCCGGTCGAGCTTGGCGTACCGGACGCGCTCCTGCTCCGACAGCCGCCGCCGGGGCGCGCGCCGCGCGTCGGCGTCCGCGTCGATCTTCTGGATGCGCGCCACGAGGTCGTCGGACGGCGCGGCGTGCGCGGCACGGTCCAGCCGGGGCCGGCTGAGGCTCGGCAGGAACCCCTCGGCGCGGGCGTAGGCGACGCCGAGCCGGACGAGGTGGCGGCTCTGCCGGTAGCAGATGAACCGGGGCCGCCACAGCGGCAGGTACTTGGCGTTGGCGAGGTACAGCGATTCGAGCTGGTAGAACCGCGACGCGAACGACAGCAGCTTGTAGTACAGCCGCGCGACCGGCCCCGCGCCGATCTGCGACCCGCGCTCGAACGCCGACCGCAGCATGGCGAAGTTCAGCGAGAGCTGCTGCGCGCCGACGGACGCGGCCTTCTCGGCGAGCTTGGCGACCATGTACTCGTTGAGGCCGTTCTCGGCGGCGCGGTCGCGGCGCATGAGGTCCAGCGAGAGCCCGGTGCGCCCCCACGGGACGAAGCTGAGCAGCCCCCGGAGCCGTCCGGACGCGTCGAACGCCTCGACCATGACGCAGCGCCCGTCGGTCGGGTCGCCGAGCCGGCCGAGCGCCATCGAGAACCCGCGCTCGGTCTCCTCGCCGCGCCAGGCGTTCGCGCTGCGGATCAGCTCGGCCATCTCCCAGCGCGGGATCTGCGAGTGCCGCCGGATCCGCACGGTGTACCCGGCCCGCTCGACGCGCCGGACGGCCTGCCGGACCTGGCGCATCTCCCGCCCGTCCAGGCTGAACTCCGACAGGTCGATGATGGCCTCGTCGCCGAGTTCGAGCGCGTCGAAGCCGTGCCGCCGGTACGCGCGGGCGGCGCGCTCGCCGACGCTGACGGCGCCGGGGATCCAGGCGTGGGCGCGGCACTCGCCGAGCCACGCCTCGATCGCCTGGTCCCAGGACTCGGGGTCGCCGAGCGGGTCGCCGCTGGCCAGCGACACCGACCCCTCGACGCGGTAGGCGATCGCGGCCTTGCCGTTCGGCGCGACGATGACGTCCTTGTCGCGGCGCAGCGCGAAGTAGCCCAGCGAGTCCTGGTCGCCGTACTCGGCGAGCAGCGTCCGGGCGGCGATCTCCTCTTCCGCGCTGAGGACGGCGTCACGGCGGCCGGGCCGGAACAGCGCCCAGAACGTCACGACGAGCAGCCCGGTGCCGAGCAGCCACAGGATCGCGTCCACCCAGAGCGGGACGTCCACGTCGATGGGCTTGCCGGTGACGCGCGGGCCGAGGACGGTCTGCGCGACCGCGTAGAGCGGGTGCGTCCAGAATCCGCCGCTGTGGTCGCGGTCGAACAGCGTGACCAGGAGCGTCCCGATCCCGAGCGTCACGATGAGCAGCCCGGTGAAGACGATGACGGCGAGCCGCCGGTTGCGCCGGTCCGGAAGCGTGGTGAACTGGCCGCGCGAGGCGATGACGAGGCACAGCGCGGCCCCGTACACGACGGCGGTGACGGCGAGTCCGTACGGTTCGGGCTGCTTGGCGCCGAACACGGCCCGGACGAGCCCGACCGCGCTCAGCGCCGAGTAGAACCCGAACACGGCGACGAGCAGCCGCCACGCCGCCTTCTTGCGCCGCCGCACGCCCATCGACAGCAGGATCCACAGCAGACCGACCGGAACGCTCGGGAACCATCCGAGATAACCGATCCATCGCAAAGCCCAGATGTCGGTGAGCTCGATGATGAGACCGTAGGAGACCCACGACAGCAGCGAGAGGACACCGGACAGCCGGGTGAACCAGAAGAAGATGGTCGGCGACGCCTCGATCAGGCTCCTGCCTTCGCCGCGCAGACCGTTCGTCGCCATGCGCCCCCCGTCGTGGCTCTGCCGTGTCGTCTTCTTTGTACCGGGTGTCACGTCCATCGTGCTTCATTCAAGGGCGGCGCCGGCGAACCTGCGCGCGGTTCCGGGCGTCCCAACGGGTAGGGGGTAACGGCGTGCGGGGCGGGTCCAAGAGTGTCATCAAAAGTCGATATGGTCGCGGATATGCCGAATGACACCACCGGCGAGCGTCTGCTCGCCCGTCGCTACCGACTGGTGAACCATGTCGGACGCGGCGGCATGGGGGCGGTCTGGAAGGCGCACGACGAGGTCCTCGGCCGGGACGTCGCCGTCAAGGAGGTCATCCTCCCGCACGGGCTCACCGACGAGGAACGCGCCGTGCAGTACAAGCGGACGTTCCGCGAGGCCCGCGCCGCCGCGCGCCTCGGCCATCCCGGCGTCGTCACCGTCTACGACGTCGTGGAGGAGGACGGCCGTCCCTGGATCGTGATGGAGCTGATCCACGCCCGCTCCCTCGACCAGGTCATCAAGCAGGACGGGCCGCTGGACGTCCGGCGCGCCGCCGACATCGGCCGGCAGATGCTCGCCGCGCTGCACGCCGCGCACGACGCGGGCGTCCTGCACCGCGACGTCAAGCCGAGCAACGTGCTCGTCACCGGCTCCACCGGACGCGGCGAGCGCGCCGTCCTCACCGACTTCGGCATCGCGACGGCGGCGGGCGACGCCACCCTCACCCAGACCGGCCTGGTCATGGGCTCGCCCGCCTACATCGCGCCCGAGCGCGCCCGGGGCCGCACCGCCGGGCCCGCGTCCGACCTGTGGTCGCTCGGCGTCACGCTGTACGCGATGCTGCACGGCCGGTCGCCGTTCGAGCGCAACGAGCCGATGGCGGCGCTGGTCGCGGTCATCACCGAGGAGCCCGAGCCGCCGTCGCGCGCCGGGCGCCTCACCCCGGTGATCGAGGGGCTGCTGCGCAAGAACCCCGACCAGCGGATGGACGCGATCCAGGCGGGCGCGCTGCTGGACGAGATCGTCCGCCAGGAGACCGTGGACGACCAGCGCACGCTGACCGTCGAGGTGCCCGAACCGCCCGCCGACCGGACGCGCGTCGGCGTGCCGGTGCCCGACCCCGGCCCGGCCGGGACGTCCCCGGCGGGGCGCGCCGGCCTGCCCGCGCCCGGCCGCAACGCGCTGCTCATCGGGGTGATCGCGCTCGTCGTGCTCATCGCGGTCGCGAGCATCGTGTACGCGAGCACGCGGCACGACAAGCCGTCGGGGAAACCGTCCGGGGCGCCGACGCAGCGCAAGGCGGCACCGCCGTCGTCGCCGCTGACGACACGCCCGGTGTCGACCGGCACGCCCGGCATTCCGGCGGGCTTCCACCGCTACAGCGACCGGACGGGCTACACCGTCGCGATCCCCGACGGCTGGACGGGCCCCAAGCACCGCCAGTACGGCGACTACTTCTACGGGCCCGACGGCCACAGCTACATCCAGATCGCGCAGACCTCCAGCCCCGGCGCCAGCGCCCTGGCGGACTGGCGGCGGCAGGAGAACGGCGGCCGGGGCTTCCGGGGCTACGAGCGCGTCCGCATCGAGCCGACCGGGGACCACCCGCCCGTCCCCGACACCGGCGACGGCGCGAAGTCGGCGGACTGGGAGTTCACGCACACGCTCGGCTGGGGCCGCGCGCACGTCCTGAACCGGGGGTTCGTCGCGAACGGGCACGGCTACGCGATCCTCGTGACGCTCCCCGACTCCGGCTGGTCCGGACGGATCGCCGCGCTGGAACCGGTCTTCGCGTTCTTCACCCCCGCCCGCTGAGCCGTCGCACGAGAGAGCAGGATCGTTCATGTCCGAGGACACCGTTCTCGCCGGGCGGTACCGGCTGGTCTCGGTCGTCGGCCACGGCGGCATGGGGACGGTCTGGCGCGCGCACGACGAGACCCTGGACCGCGAGGTCGCCGTCAAGGAGGTGCAGCTGCACCCGTCCCTGGACGACGCGGAGCGCCGCGAGCGGCACCGGCGGACGCTGCGCGAGGCGCGGGCGTCCGCGCGGCTCAACCATCCGGGCGTGGTGACCGTCCACGACGTGGTGGACGCCGACGACCGGCCGTGGATCGTCATGGAGCTGGTCGACGCGCGCTCGCTCCAGGAGGTCATCGACGAGGACGGCCCGCTCGCGCCCGACCGCGCCGCCGGGATCGGGCGCCAGCTCGTCGCGGCCCTGCGCGCCGCGCACGCGATCGGGATCCTGCACCGGGACGTGAAGCCCGCGAACGTCCTGCTGACCCGGGACGGGCGCGCGGTCCTCACCGACTTCGGCATCGCGCAGCTCGCCGGGGACGCGACCCTCACCCGCACCGGGCTGATCATGGGGTCGCCCGCGTACATGTCGCCGGAGCGGGTGCGCGGCGAGAAGGCGCTGCCCGCCTCCGACCTGTGGGCGCTCGGCGCGACGCTCTACGCCGCCGTGGAGGGCCGACCGCCGCACCACCGGACGGACGCGATGGCCGTCCTCGCCGCCGTCATGACCCAGCCGCCGGACCCGCCGCGCAACGCGGGCGCGCTGGCGCCGGTGCTGTTCGGGCTGCTGGACGCCGACCCCGTCCGGCGGCTGACGGCCGACGCCGCCGACGCCGCGCTCGCCGCCGTCGCGGCGGGCCAGGCGACCGCGCCGCTCCCGTACGCGCCGCCGCCTTCGCCCGGCGGGACCGCGCTGGACGCCGGGCCGACGCCCGCGCCCGTTCCGGTCCCGGTACCCGTGCCGTCGCGGACGTGGGACGTCCCGCTGCCGCCGCCCCCGCCGCGCCGCCGGTCGCCGCTCGTCCCGGTGCTGGCGGGCATCGCGGTCACGGCCGTCCTGGCGGGCGTTCTGGCCTACGCGCTGTGGCCGAAGAAGGACAATACGGCGCCGCCGCGCGCCGGAGGCCCGTCCACCACCGGCACGACCGGTCCGCCGACCGCGCCCGCGACCACGCCCGTCGCGCAACCGCAGGTCCCGGCGGGGATGCGGCTCGCGTCCAACAACGGCTACCGGCTCCCGGTGCCCGTCGGCTGGACGGTCAAGGACGACCCGCCGTACCGCCGCTCCTGGACCGATCCGGTCACCAAGGCGTACGTCCTCGTGGACGAGACGCCGTGGACCGGCGACCCCTACACCCACTGGCAGAATTTCGAGGTCGAGGCGCGGACCAACGGCCGCCTCCCCGGCTACCGGCACGTCTCGCTGACCTGGGCGAACGGCGGTCAGGCCGCCGACCTGGAGTACACGTGGATGAACGGCGCGATGCGGGCCGTCACCCGGGGCGTCGAGGCGAACGGACGGCACTACGCGGTGATGGTCGCCTATCCGGTGCGGTCGTCGTCGCGGCGCCCGCTGCTGCTGCGCTCCCTGCACGGCTTCCGTCCGTGACGGGGTGTATGTTTCGCTCCGGCCAGTGGAGACCGACCCCGCGAACCGTGAACAATAACGTGGACGTACGCCCCCGCAGGGCGTGCAATGAAACCGTGGGACGCGCGGACGCGTCCGACTGAGCGACAGACGGCAGGACGGCGAGGCGTTCCCGCGCGCCCTCGGCCGGAGAAAACGGCGGGCGACGGGGAGACCGGGCGGAACATGACACAGGATCGTCTCCTCGGCGGTCGCTACCGCCTCGACGCGGTGGTGGGCCGGGGCGGGATGGGCACGGTGTGGCGCGCCTACGACCTCACGCTCGACCGCGAGGTCGCGATCAAGGAGGTCGTGCTGCCGCCCGGGCTCAGCGCGGCCGAACGCGGCGTCCTCTACGAGCGGACGTTCCGGGAGGCGCGCGCGTCGGCGCGGCTCAACCATCCGGGCGTGGTGACCGTCCACGACGTCGTCGAGGCGCGGGACCGGCCGTGGATCGTCATGGAGCTGGTCCGCGCGCGGTCTTTGCAGGACCTGCTGGAGCTGGGGCCGCTGGAGCACCGGCGCGTCGCCGAGATCGGCCTGCAGATGCTCGCCGCGCTGCGCGCCGCGCACGAGAAGGGCATCCTGCACCGGGACGTGAAGCCGAGCAACGTCCTCATCACCGACACCGGGCGCGTCGTCCTCACCGACTTCGGCATCGCGCAGGTCGAGGGCGACGCGACGCTCACCCAGACCGGCCTGGTCATGGGCTCGCCCGCCTACATCCCGCCCGAGCGCGCGGCGGGGGAGCGCGCGGTGCCCGCCTCCGACCTGTGGGCGCTCGGCGCGACGCTCTACGCCGCGCTGGAGGGGCACTCGCCCTATGAGCGCTCCGACGCGATGTCGTCGTTGCAGGCCGCGCTGACCGAGCCGGTGCCGCGCGGACGCAACGCCGGTCCGCTGGCGCCCGTTCTGGACGGTCTGCTGGCGCGTGAGCCCCGTCATCGGATGAGCCCGGACGAGGCGCGTCCGCTGCTGACCCGCGTCGCGTCCATGCCCGCGCCGTCCCCGGCGCCCCCGCCGCCTTCCACGGTCGTGGAGGACACCGTCCTGGACGACCTGTCGGGCTTCTCGGCGAAGACCGTCACCGACGACAAGGCCGCGTCGACGGTGCTGGACTCGTCCGAACTCGAACCGGTGACCCGCCGCGAATCCGGACGCGCCCTGTCCCGCGACCCCGGCCCGGCCCGGCCCACGTCCCACGATTCGGGCCCGTCGCGCTCGGGCCCGTCGTCCCACGACGTCGGCCCGTCGCGCTCCGGCCAGTCCCGGGACCCGGGCCCGTCCCGCGCGGGCCTGTCCCGCGACCAGCCGCAGGACCGGCGCGCCCCGCGCCCCGACCCGCGCTCCTGGACGCCCGAGCCGACGCCGCCCCCGACGCCCCCGCCCGTCCCGAACGAGCAGGAGGCGCGGACGCTCCTGGAGCCGAACGCGTGGGAGCCCCACCCGTCCAACCAGGGCGGCTGGGACGGCTCGTCGTCCTATCCCCACTGGCCCGACCGCACGCCGTCCTACGACCGCGAACGCCGCCGCACCATGATCGTCGTGACGATCGCCGTCATCGTCGCGGTCGCCGCCGTCCTGGCGGGCGCCTTCATCGTCCGCCAGCGCGTGAACCACGACGAGGGCGCGCCCCGTCCGCACACGGTCGTCACCACGCCCCTGACCTGACGCGGCGCGAGGCCACGTGCCGCGAGGTGACGGCGCGAGGTGACGTGCCGCGAGGTGACGGCGCGAGGTGACGTGCCGCGAGGTGGCGCGGCGGGGTGGCGCGGTGCGAGGTGGCGCGGCGGGGTGGCGCGGTGCGAGGTGGCGCGGCGGGGTGGCGTGGCGGGGTGACGCGGCGGGGTGACGCGGCGGGGTGACGCGGCGCAAGGTGACGCGGCGAGGTGACGCGCCGAGGTGACGCGGCGCAAGGTGACGCGGCGAGGTGGCGCGGCGGGGTGACGCGGTGCGAGGTGACGCGGCGGGGTGGCGCGGCGGGGTGACGCGGCGGGGTGGCGCGGCGGGGTGACGCGGCGGGGTGACGCGGCGGGGTGACGCGGCGGGGTGACGCGGCACGGCCCGATGAGCACGGCGTCGCGCGGCGGTCAGACGCGCTGGGCGAGCCCGGTGATGGCGGTGGTGTCGGCCTGGACGGCGGGCTGCTCGGAGACCACGTCCGTCATCTGCATGACGGGCAGGACGAGCGGCGGCGGGCTGGCCGGGGTGAAGGTCAGCGGGATCCCGAGGACCTTGGCCGACATCTTCGTCGTGTACATGACGACGTCGCCGGTGAACGTCAGACCGGGCGTGGTCAGGACGGACGTCGTGCCGCCGTGCGCCGTCCGCTGGTCCACGTTCTTCAGGTCGGCCTTGCTCATGCTGAACTTCAGCGCCTTCACCGTGCCGGACGCCGTGTTCAGCGACGCGACGCCGTCATAGCTGAGGCCCGTCATCGTGAGCGACCCGGCCTTGAGCGTCGTGGCGTCCGTCGCGAAGGACGGCCCGGCGGCCGTAGCCGTCTTCGCAGCCGGCGCACACGACGCCGGAGCCTTCTTCAACGCGTCCAGATAAGCCCGCGTCTCAGCCTCCGCCGTCCCGGACGGCTTCACCGGACACGCCGAGGGCGTGGCCGACGGCGTCGCACTCGGCGCGGGCGTCCCGCTGGGCGCGGGCGTAGCATTGGGCGAGGCCGCAGCACTGGGCGAGGCTGCGGCGCTCGCACTCGGAGTCGCGCTGGGCGTAGGCGTCGCGCTCGGCGACGGCGCAGCGAAGTGCAGCCCCGCGACCACCGGCAGCAACGCGGGCGCGGCGAACGCGAGCACCCGCCCATGGCGCGGCGTGGCGGACGGGTTATCCACAGAAGTGGCCTGACCTGGCGTTGGGGCACCCGCGCGTTGGACACTAGAAGTGGGGTCGCCCCCCTGGGCGGGCGGGGGCTGTTCCGCCCCCGTAGCACCAGCCGCAGGCGCCGCGAAATGCAGCCTTGCGACGGACGGAGCGTCGTCCCGCGTGTACGGGTACGCGTCGCCGGACGCGGCGCGGTACGGCCGGGTGCCGGACGGCCCGTCGGCGTCCGCGTCGCGTGGACCGCCGTCGCGGGAGGTCTCCTCGGGCTCGGCGGGGTCGCTGTCGGGGGCCGTCCCGCTGGGGGCGGTAGGGGTCCAGGCGAAGCCGAGGGCGCCGCCGATCAGCCCGAGCAGCATCCCGATCAGGAAGCCGCCGAAGTTGGACGTCAGGAACGACACCAGCGACAGCAGCACTGCGAGGATGCCGTAGAACGTCCGCTGCTGCGGCTGCGTCCACAGCAGCACCCCGGCGACGGCGAGCAGCGCGCCGATCAGCCAGCTCGCCACCCCGGCCATGCCCTGGTGGACGACGAGCGGCATCGGCGCGAGCGGGATGGCGATCAGCTCGGCTCCGGCGAGGACGGCGAGCAGCCCGCCCCAGAACGGCCGGGTCCGCCGCCAGCGCCGGAAGCCGCGCGGCGCGGGACGCGTCTGATGGGCCACGGTCAGAAACACTCCCCACCGAGCTTCATGCTGAGGTTGTTGAGCTTGAACGTCCCGGCCGTCGTGGCCCAGGCGACCTGCTTGACGTCGGTGAGCGTGACGTGCGAGGCCTGCTGCCCGAACATGCCGGTGGCGCCGCGCGCGCCGGACGGCCCGGCGTCGAGGGTGCTGGCGTCGCGCCCGATCTGGATGTCGCGGAAGGACGCGTTGGCGTCGAGCTGCGCGACGTCGAGGACGAGGTCGGTGGCCTCGACGGGGTCCTTGCCGGTCCCGGCGGTGAGCCGCAGCGTGAACGGCCCGACCTTCATGGACTGGCACATGTCGCGGATCGTGGCGTGCTTGATCCCGGAGATCTGGACGGGGTGCTTCTGCCCGTCCTTGCTCTCGTCGGCCCCGCCGTACTGGACGAACCCGTCGCCCTCCAGGGACGCGGCGCGGACCTTGAAGCTGCTGCCGGACACCGCGAACGAGGAGGCGACCGCGCCCTGCCCGGTGAGGAACATCAGCGCGCCCGCGCCGACGGCGGCGGGGACGGCGAGGGCGGCGAACCGCTTCCAGCGGGTCCGGCCGAGGGACGCGGCGGGGGTTTCGGACATGGGGAACGCTCCGTACAAGAGTGCGCGAAAAGTGATGAACCTCTCGCAAGTTACCCTCAAGTACTTACTTGCACCAAACCCCAGAAGGTAAAGAAACCCGTAGCGACCTGCACAAACCGGTCAGCGAACGTTCGGCGAACCCGCAGCCGAGTGACAAAACGTCAGGACAGCAGGGCCCGGACGGTGGTCCGCAGCTCGTCCAGCCGCGTCTCGACGTCCGACAGCGGCAGCTCCGCGTCCTTGGCCCGCAGCCGCGCCACCGCGGCCTCCACCTGACCCACCTGCCGATTCAGCAGGGCGGGAACGTTCTCGTCGGAGGGAAGGGCGCGCCGCAGCAGCTCCGCCCGCCGCCGCACCTCCGCCTCCCGCCGGTGCAGATCCACGAACACCGACACCTTGGCGCGCAGCAGCCACGGATCGAACGGCTTGGTCAGATAGTCCACGGCCCCGGCGGCATAGCCCCGGTACGCGTCGTCCCCGGCATCGCCCGCGGCCGTGAGGAAGATGATCGGGACGTCCCGCGTCCGCGCGCGCCCCTTGATGTGCTGCGCCGTCTCGAACCCGTCCATCCCCGGCATGATCACGTCGAGCAGGATGAGCGCGAACTCGTCGTTCAGCAACTCCTTCAGCGCGGCCTGCCCGGACGTCACGGCCACGACCTCGACCGGCAGGGCGTCCAGCACCGCCGTCAGCGCGACGAGGTTCTCGTCGCGGTCGTCCACGGCCAGGACCTTCGCGGATTTCGCCTGCACCGTCATCCTCCGCGGGTCGGGGGCGTCTCGCAGGCCACCCACCTTGTCACGTCGGTGCGGGTGGCGACAGCCCATCGGCGGGGCCGGGTCAGGGCAGCCAGCCGGGCTTGACGAGCCCGGACTCGTAGGCGAACACGACGAGCTGCGCGCGGTCCCGCGCCCCGAGTTTGATCATAGTGCGGCTGACGTGCGTCTTGGCGGTCGCGGGGCTGACGACGAGCCGCGCCGCGATCTCCTCGTTGCTCAGCCCCTCGCCGACCAGCGTCATCACCTCGCGCTCCCGGTCGGTCAGCGCGTTCAGCCGGGGCGCGACGACGGGCTCCTTGGCGCGCGCGGCGAACTCGGCGATGAGCCGCCGCGTGACGCCGGGGGACAGCAGCGCGTCCCCGCGCGCCGCCGCCCGCACCGCCGCGACCAGCTCGACGGGCTCGGTGTCCTTCACGAGGAACCCGGACGCGCCGCCGCGCAGCGCCTCGAACACGTACTCGTCCAGCTCGAACGTGGTCAGGATGACGATCCGCACCCCTTCGAGCGAAGCATCGGCCGTGATGCGCCGCGTGGCCTCCAGCCCGTCCAGCCCCGGCATCCGGATGTCCATCAGCAACACGTCGGGCCGCAGCCGCCGGGCCAGCTCGACCGCCTCGTCCCCGGTCCCGGCCTCCCCGACGACCTCGACGCCGTCCTGCGCGTCCAGCAGCGCGCGGAACCCGGCGCGGACGAGCACCTGATCGTCCGCGAGCACGACTCTGATCATCGCCGACCTCCTCGATCCCGCGCCCAGTCAAGCATCCAGCCGCAGATGCCGCGCGCGGTAGAGGATCGCGCCCAGTCAGGCATCCAGCCGCAGATGCGGCGCGCGGTGGGGATCGGCCCCGGCCAAGCATGCAGCCGCAGGTGCCGCGCGCGGTAGAGGATCGCGCCCGGTCAGGCATCCAGCCGCAGGTGCGGCGCGCGGTGGGGATCGCGCCCGGTCAGGCATCCAGCCGCAGATGCGGCGCGCGGTGGGGATCGGCCCCGGCCAAGCATGCAGCCGCAGGTGCCGCGCGCGGTAGAGGATCGCGCCCGGTCAGGCATCCAGCCGCAGATGCGGCGCGCGGTAGGGATAAAGCCGTTCTTTGGGCAGGAGCGCCTTCGCGCGGCTCGTGCGCCCGTCCAGCAGCAGCCCGTGGATCTTGCGGACGAGTGGTGTCAGATCCCTGATTTCGCGCACCCACTCGTCGGCGTACTCGCCGATCACATGGCGGCTGATCCCGACCTGAATGCTGCGCGCGTCCAACGGAGCGCCGTGGATCGTCCGCTCGGGATCCCACTGGACGTGCACCGTCGCCCGCTTGAACGCGGCCCGCCATTCCGTCGCGTCCCGGAACACCGACCGATCGGGCCCGGTCAGCACCGCCCGGTCCAAAGCGCTCTCCCACCCCGCACGGCTGATCCGCACCCCGAGCACCATTTCCTGCCCGGGCTTGCGCGCCCATCCGCTGCGCGCCATCAGCCACAGGAAGGACGGCTTGATCCACGTCATCCGGGTCCGCGAGAACGGCGGCACGAACCGTCCGGCCGCGACCGCCGGCGCCCCGATCGCCCGCCCGTACGCCTGGTAGACGACGATCGAGTCCCGGTCATGGTCAGCGCGAATCTCGAACAGCTCCACCGCCCGACCGTGCCCGCCGCAGCCCGGAAAAGCAACGCATTTCCGCCCGGAGCGCGGTCAGCCCTGCCCGGAATGCGATCAGCTTCGCCGGGAGTGCGGTCAGCCCTGCCCGGAAAGCGGTCAGCTTCGCCGGGAGTGAGGTCCGCCCGCCCGGAGTGCGGTCAGCTTCGCCGGGAGCGCGGTCAGCAGGGCTTCAATGAGCTGATCTTGCGCGCGAAACCGGCGTCGATCTCGCCTCGCGACCCCGCGAGCGGTTCGTGTTGTGCGGCCCTCCTCTCGCCGTGGAAGTCGGCGTGCTCCCAGAGGCACCACCGCACGCGGGTGCGGTTCCACGCCGAGAACACGTGATCGTTCAGATGCCCTTCGAGCGCGGCCAGGTTCGGCGCTCGCCGCGCGAAGGACAGCCGGGCGCCGGTCCCGCCGGAGCCGTACCAGATGCACATGCGCCCCTGTGGGCAGTCCTCGAAGCTGCGGACGCCCGCCGGACCGCCCTGCGCCGTCGCCCAGCCGGGTGGGGCGCCCGCGACGATTCCGGCGCAGGTCAGCAGTGCCAGCAGGGCGCTGAGGTGAACGCGCATCCCTTCCCCTCCTTGTGACTCTTGGTGATCTGACGGACACGTTATGCGCACGGGGCTCCCGGGAGTCCTGTCCAGACAGTTCGGACGGCCTTGCCCTCGGGGGAGGAAAGTGGGCCGCGCCCGCCGCGAGTGCGGCGGACGCGGCCCGGGGTCGGCGGATCAGCCCTGCGAGAGGGCCTTCATGACGGCGGACGGGTCGCCGTCGAAGTAGTCGCGGACGACGGCCTGGAGCACGGCCAGGGCCCGCAGGCCGGGGACGAGGTCGTCGTCGGGGCGGGGGTCGGCGGGCTGCTTGGCGGTGCCGAGCTTGAGCAGTTCGTGGATCTCGGTGGCGGGGTACCGCCGGTGCCCCGACGGCAGCGTGATCGGGTGCAGCGTTCCCATGCGCGCCCACCGCGTGACGGTCTTCGGATCGACGCGGAAGAACTGCGCCACCTCCGACGGCGTGTAGAGAGTCGGCTGCTCGTGTTCGGTTTCGCTCATGACTTTCCCAGTGCTGGACGGCTCGGTGGCCGTACGACGGACGTGGAGGTGAACGGCGGGGCCTGCGGGCCGTACCGGACCGACTGCCGAGCGGCATCGGCCGCTCCGGACACGGCCCGCAGGGGTGGGACGAGCGCCCGGGAGCCCGAGGACGAGGGGACACGGGCGCTCACGACGGCCGCCGGGCGCGCGGCGGCCGGACCTCCGGCCCGTCCTGTCCCCACCTCACGGGACGGGCCGAAGGAGCCGAGAGAGGCGCCGGGGGAGCACCGGCGCGGCGCCTAGGGGACCGCGAGGACGGCGTAGACGGCCTTGCCGCCGCCCGCGAGCGGATTGACGCCCCACGCGGCGGCGAGGGCCGCGACGGTCGCGAGCCCGCGTCCGTTCTCGGCGTCGGTGTCCGCGAGGTCGCCGGGTGCGGGCCGCTGCGAGCTGGAGTCCCACACCTCGATGACGGGTCCGGCGTCCGAGTCGTACAGGTGGACGTGGATCCTCTGCCGCCCGTTCGCGTGGACGTAGGCGTTGGTGACCAATTCGCTGGTGACGAGTCGGGCGTCCTGTATTAGGGAGGACGCATAACCGCGTGCCGTAAACCACCGCACGACATATTCGCGGGCGGTACGAACGGCGCGGGCCGTGGACAGTATGGTGAGAGTGGAAACGTCGTTAAGCGGATCGAGTCCAGGCGATCTTTCCTCGGTGATCATCGTTGCGGCCTTTGATGCGACGGCGGGTTTTTTTTCGGATCGCGTCCCATCTAGCCACCGATTCGCGTACCGTGCCACCCAAGTCTGGCGCCTCAAACGGGTGGCGCGGACATGGATGGCGTAATTACTTACGATGGTTACGCCGCGCCGAAGGAGGAAAGAACATGGCGGCTCGCCGCAGGACCAATCACGTGCTCAAGGCGTACGGCTCTTTCGTCCGCGGGAAGCGGGAGGAGACGGACCTCAACATCGCGCAGCTCGCCAAAAGGCTTCAGGTCTCGGCAAGCTACGTGAGTCAGGTCGAAGCGGGCGTGACGCGCTGCCGCCGCGACTTCTCCGAGCGCACGGACAAGGCGCTCGATGCGAAGGGCGAAATCATCAAGAAGTGGGACGAAATGGTCCGCAACGCGAGCTACCCCGCGTACTTCATCGACTTCTCGCACGCCGAGCAGGCCGCGACCCTGCTCCGCGTCTACGAGTCGCAGCTCATCTACGGCCCGTTCCAGACCGCGGACTACGCCAAGGTCCTGCTCGGGAAGGAAGACCTGATCCAGGCGCGCCTCGCCCGGCGGGGGATGCTCGACCGCGAGGACGCGCCGCTGGTCTGCGTCATCCTGGACGAGACCATCCTCTACCGGCAGGTCGGGTCGCGCGAGGTGATGCGCGCCCAGATCGAGCACCTCATCGAGATCTCCCACCACGATAGGGTTCACCTTCAGATCGCCCCGATCGCCTACTACCGGGGCGTGTTCGGCTCGTTCCACATCGCGACTCAGCTCGACCGCACCGAGGTCCTCTACGAGGAGAAGACGGCCGACGCCGTCACCTCGACCAAGGCGGGCGAGCTGGTGATGGCGAACGAGGCGTTTATGACGCTCACGACCCGCGCCCTCAACCTGGAGGACTCGCGGGCCTTCCTGAAGAAGGTGCTGGAGGAGAAGTGGACCTGACTAACGTCCGGTGGCGCAAGGCATCCCGCAGCGACGACCGGGGCGGCGCCTGCATCGAACTGGCGAACGTTCCCCACACGGTCGCGGTTCGGGACAGCAAGGACCCTGAAGGCCCGAAGCTCGTCGTCGCACGCGCTGACTTCCGCCGCTTCGCGACCGCCGTCCGGGGTATCTGACAAACGACCCCCGGACCAAAAGGAGCAGGGCCGATGGAAGCCAACTGGCGCAAGGCGTCCCGCAGCGACGAGAACGGCGGCCACTGCATCGAACTGGCGAACGCCCCCGCCGCGATCGCCATCCGCGACAGCAAGAACCCCGAAGGCCCGGAACTCCACGTCCCCCGCCCCGCTTTCCGCCGTCTCACGGCGGCGATCCGGGGCGCCTGACCCCGAACCCCCGACGAAGTAGCGCCTCCTGGTCCGCCCTCCCGGACAGGGGGCGCTCGCCTTTCCACCACCGGAACAAGCGACAGAAGGTCCAGATGGGAATAAGGGGGTAGTTCGCTTTTCCACTCGTCCCCGAACGACGCCCGTCCTACGCTGGCCGCGTCCAACGGCACGGAAAGGACGGTCACGTGGGAAAGCACAGCAAACCAGCGACTGAGGCGGACACCCGCGACGTCATCCCCGACCGAGTCTGGCGCCGAATGCTGGACGCTCTGGACCTGAAACCGGGCATGTCCGTCCTGGAGATAGGCACGGGCACCGGCCAAACAGCCACCCGCCTGGCCGAGGCCGGAGCCCGAGTGACAACGGTCGAACCCACCCTGGACCTGGCCCCGACACCGCCGCCCGCCCTGGCCGCCCGCATCACCGTAATCACCGGCGACGCCGAAAAAGGCGCCCCCGATCAGGCCCCCTTCGACCGAGTGGTGTCCCCTGCGGGCACCCACAAGATCCCCCCGGCCTGGATCGAACAGACCAAAGAAGGCGGCCGGATAGTCGTCCCCTACACAGGCCCCGAATACCCCGGTGCCCTACTGGCCCTGAGCGTGACCAAAGGCACGGCCACCGGCGGCGCCACCACCGACAAGACCACCGTCCGCCCCCGCCGCGGCAAACACCAGAAATCCCCCCGCCCAACCCCCGCTGGCCCCCTGAACCGCCTCCACCTGACAGCCACCCCGACCTCCCAGACCGTCAGCTTCACCTGACCCTCGCCGCACGACAGCCGAAACCCGGCACGGGCCGCCCCCTCACAAGCGCGGCACCGCACCTGCGGGCCCCCGGCCCGCTCACCGCGCCGCCCCCGGCGAGCGGCCCGTCCGGCCGGGCGGCCCGCACGCCCCCGCGCGCGGCCCACGACGCCGCCGTCCCGGCGAAACGTCAGGCGATCCGCTCCTCAGGCCTGTTCGCGGCCGGAAACCTGCCTCCCCGCGAACCGTCCGTCCTCGAAGCGAAAGATCGCGCCCACCCGGCGCCGCGACACCCTCGACCGCGATGCCCTCGGCGACGACGCAGACGCCAGGAACGCGGGCGGCAAGCACGCGCCGAGCGGCCGTGCCCGCCCGCCGACACCGGGCGGAAGGCCGAGAAGGCGGACGCGCCGACGCCCCCACGAACAGACCCTGCGCACCGCGCGACGCCCGTCCGCCACAGAAGGACTCGACGTCCCCCCGGACGAGACCGCACGCCGCGCGGACGTCGGCACGTCGGACACGCGTCGTCGCCCGACGGCCGCCAACCTACGGGTCGCGCCGCCCGCGCTGCCCGCGCCGTGCGCGCTGCCGCGCTGCCGCGCTGCCGCGCTGCCGCGCTGCCGCGCTGCCCGCGTCGCCCGCGTTGCCGCGTCGCCCGCGCCGTCCGCGTCGCCCGCGTTGCCGCGTCGCCCGCGCCGTGCGCGCTGCCGCGCTGCCCGCGCTGCCGCGCTGCCCGCGCTGCCGCGCCGTCCGCGTCGCCCGCGTTGCCGCGTTGCCGCGTTGCCGCGTCGCCCGCGCCGTGCGCGCTGCCGCGCTGCCCGCGCTGCCGCGCCGTCCGCGCTGCCGCGCCGTCCGCGTCGCCGCGCCGTCCGCGTCGCCGCGCTGCCGCGCCGTCCGCGTCGCCGCGCTGCCGCGCCGTCCGCGTCGCCGCGCTGCCCGCGCTGCCGCGCC
>NZ_WUTW01000009.1 GCF_009831215.1 Actinomadura rayongensis | reverse complement strand
GTGGCCATCAGAACATTCGTCGCACGCTTATGCATCAACAATCCTTTGTTCGGCGGACAGAACAACCGCCCCAGGCCCGGATCCGGACATGCGTCACCGCTATGGGTGCGCGTGGAGAGCGGCGGCCGAGAGAGATGTCCCGGCGCGGGCGCCGTGCGAAGGAGGGAGAAGAGAAGGTCCGCCGTAGAGAGGCCGACCGGTCCCGCATGTCAGAACAAGGCGGGGCACGACGCTTCAGGTTGGTGCCAGGCCATCACAACACCAGCACCACCCCAACGATTCCCCCGAAAGGTAAAGGATGGCCAGCTCGCAGCCACCCTGTCGTTGGGATCTGACCGTTACAACCACCCGGGGGCGCAAAGCATGCCCCACGAAAGGTAAAGAACGAGGCCCCGCCGCATTAATTGGGTGCAAGCCCTTGCGGTAGCGGGGATCAGGGTCAATCGAGCGATCTCGTGGCTCGTTGGATGACCTTCAGGCGGCGGCCCAGAGCTTCGCCGCCGATGACCTCTTGGCGGGGCGCGATATGGACGATCACCTTGCGGTTGGTTGCGAAGCCGGAGAGATCGAGCGGCCGGTGAATCCCGCGCACGCTGACGAGTCTCAGGGCGGGCAAGTCAAACACAGGTTCGAGGCTGGTGATCTCGCTGCAGAAGTCGAGTTGCAACGTCTCCAGCGATCGAAGATGACAGAGCGGTTCGACGTCATGGACTGATGTCCGTGATACGTCGAGGTAATCGAGCCGCTGCTGCCCGCGCAGCGGGCTGAGGTCGGCGACATTCACACAGTCGTCCAGGATGAGGGTGGTCAGCTCGGTGGAGGTAAGCGGATCGAGGTTCGAAACCCAGGCGTTGTCGCCCAGATAGAGGAGTTGTACGGACGATGCCCTGTCGATGAGGGCGGCCAGTCCACCGTTCAGGTTCGTATGCGGCAGTGAGATGCTGGTTGCGCGCTGCAGTGGAGGCAAGAGGTCGGTGTCGAGTGGAATCGGGGACCTGTGGATTCCGAATGAGCGCAACTTGTCCTGCCGCTGAAGCGGGCCATAGTCGCTCACGTCGAACAGTCCGCGAAGAAAAAGTGCGTTAAGTCGTGGTAGTGAGTCGAGGAACGATAGATCCAGGGCTTCTTCCCGGTCCGCTATTCTAGAGTTGAAGTCAATGTTAACATATGTGATGAACTCGCGGTGAACGCCGATCTTTTCAAGTTCTATCGGGTAGTCGCCGCTGAGCCGGATGTGCGGTCCGGCGGGAATGGTCTTGATCGCGCACATCTTCGCTGGAGAGTCTACCCTTATTTCCCTGCCCTGGGGGGTGTGGGGAATGATGGTCTGCGCAAATTCGTCCGGATCGAAATGATTCCAGGCAGTGTCAATTTGAGTTTGCACCCTCCAGCGGTTGTCCGGTGCATAGCGAGCGAGGATATCGAGCGATTCCGGACCGTTGATGAGCGTCACCAGGTGAACGGTCGCAGCGGCGGTCTCCGCGGAGTAGCCGTCGAGTGTCTGAGGCAGGGCCTTCAGGACAGCCTTGCCTGCTACGGCGAGGGTGCCGGCCTGGTCGAGTGAGCGTGGCGGCAGGAGTTTGGTCAGACATTCGTTCAGGCGGTCGTGGGCGTCGACCGGAATCGCGGGAAGGGTTTCGAGGCAGGAGACGGCCGTCAGGCGCAGGGCTCGGGCGCGGCGGGGTTCGGACGGGATGCGGTCGAGGATGCCCGTCAGGAGTTCGCGGCGCAGGGGTTCGTTCGCGTGGCCTGCGGCCATGGCGACGGTCTGGCGCCACTGGTCGCGGTGGGCGTTGTGGATGAGGTGGTCCATGTCGCCGAGGTCGGCGGCGTGTTTGGCCGTCAGGTACTCCTGGACCGTCCGGTGGACGAAGTCGACGCGACCGTCGACCGGTTCGCGGATCACACCGCTGCGGTGCAGGAGCAAGTCGAACACCGCGTCGGCGGACGCGTTGATCTGCGGCATCGCCGTGAGGCGGTCGGCGATCAGGGTGCGTACGGCCGACGTTGGAAGTTCCACGCGGTTCGTTGTCGAGAGGCGCCAAGCCAGTTCCTGGAGCAGGCGGATCTTGTGGTCGCGTTCGAGCAGCACGGTGCGTGCGGACGGGACGTCGCGCTTCACGTCTCGCGCTTCCAGCAGCAGATCAAGGACGGCCGCGTAGAGGCTCATCCGGTTGCTGGGCAGGATTTCGCGATCCAGGTTGAGGGCGCACAGCATGCTGGCCAACAAGGGGCTGCTGGCCAGAGCCAGAAGATGTGGCGTCGATTCGAGGCGTCCCATCAACCGAGCCTGATACGTCGGCAGTTTTTCGGGCTCGCAGGGGAGGCCGCTCGCGTCCCGTACCGAGTCGTGCCAGTGGGCGACGAGCGCGCGGATGTCGGCGGGGCCGAGCTTCTCCAGGAACAGCGTGGAGAAGCCTTCGTGGCGCAGCCAGTCGGGACCGGCCGCCGCTGGGCGGGACGTCACCACGACCCGGATACCGGGGAAGTCGTTGATCATCTGGCGCAGCCACTGCCGGACGTCCTGCCGCTGCGGCCCGGTGATCTCGTCCACGCCGTCCACCAGCAGCAGCGCCCGCCCGGACGCCAGCACCCGGTGCGCCCACCCGCGTGGCATCAACCCGGAGAGGTTGCCAGCGGCATCGTCCAGGAACTCTTCCGGACGGGGAAGAGGGCCACCCGCGTGCCGCCGGAGCTTCACCAAGAACGGCACGTGCCCGTTCCACTCGGCCAGCTCGCCGGTGAAATGCCCCCGCGCGGCCGTCACCGCGATCCAGTGCAGCAGCGTCGTCTTCCCGCCGCCGGCCTCGCCCCGCACCAGCGTGAGCCGGTCCCCGCTCAGCGCCTCCTCGACCCGCACCGACCCGCCGGGCCGCTCCCCGCTCCGCCAGTCGCTGATGCGCGGCGCCTCGCGCCGCCGGTCCAGGTTCCGCGCGACGTTGAGGCTGATGTAGGCGACGCTCAACGTCGTCCGGGGCCGGGTGAACCGCTCGAACCGCACCCCGAGCAGGTCCAGGACGTCCAGGGACTCGCTGATCGACGCGAGATACCGGGTGGTGAACGCGGCATCGTCGTCCGTGCCTTCAGGAGCGTCCAGGGAACGGGCGGGCAGGCGCAGCAGCATCGCGTCCACCCGGTCGGCGAGGCCGCTCAGCCGGGACAGGGTCTCGGCGGCGGCGCGCGGCGTGAACTCCGGCAGATGGATCAGGATGCGGGCGAGGCAGTCGCAGCACTCGTCCAACGTCACCTCGTACAGCCGCGCCCCGGCCTCGCCGAGCTGCGCGGCGGCCTCGCGGGGCGGGAGCGCGGCGCGCAGTCGGCGGGCGAGCCGCACCGGGTCGGCGTCGACGGCGAGGAACGCCTCGTCCGACAGGTCCGCGCGGTCCAGCGTCAGCTGAACCTGGAACAGGGCCGCCGCGCGGTCGCCGTCGGTGAGGCCGCGGAACTCGTGCGCCGCGAACGTCATGATCCGGCCGGTGACGGCGTCGGCGATGCCCTCGAACTGGCGCGTCGCGCGGCGGCGCCGGATCTCGTCGGGGAAGCCCGTCCGGATCAGGTCGACGAGGTCCTTCCCGGCCTCCGCGCGGGCGGCGCGGCCCGCGAGCCAGCGGCCCGCCGCGATCTGCACCACCGACCGGCCGACGTTGATCGCGGCGACTTCGACGGACACGCGCACCTCCGGACGGAACGGCCCTCCGCCGTAGGACGCCCGGAGCCGCGCGCGGGTTCGCCTACGACGCGGGCAGTCCGAGGGCGCGGGCGATCAGCATCCGCTGGACCTCCGACGTCCCCTCGCCGACCTCCAGGATCTTCGCGTCCCGGTAGAACCGGCCGACCGGGTACTCGTTCATGAAGCCGTAGCCGCCGAAGATCTGCGTCGCCTCGCGGGCGTTGTCCATGGCCGCGTTGGACGCGACGAGCTTGGCGATCGCCGCCTCCTTCTTGAACGGCCGACCGGCGAGGAGCAGCGCGGCGGCGGCGTAGTAGGCGAGCCGGGCCGTGTGCGCCCGCGCCTCCATGTCCGCGATCTTGAACTGGATGGCCTGGTAGCGGCCGATCTCGCGGCCGAACGCCGACCGCTCCCGGACGTAGCGCAGGCACTCGTCCACGCAGCCCTGCGCGAGCCCGACCGACAGCGCGGCGATCGCGACGCGGCCCTCGTCAAGGATCCGCAGGAACTGTGCATAACCCCGGCCGCGCTCGCCGAGCAGGTTCGCGGCGGGGACGCGCACGCCGTCGAACGCCAGCTCGTGGGTGTCGGACGCCGACCAGCCGACCTTGGAGTACTTGCGCCCGACGGTGAACCCGGGCGTCCCGTTCGGCACGATGATCGTGGAGATCTCGTCGTCGCCGGTGAGCGCGGTGACGGTGACGAACGCGGTGACGTCGGTCCCGGAGTTGGTGATGAAGCACTTGGAGCCGTCGATCACCCACGCGTCGCCGTCGAGCCGCGCGGTCGTCCGCATCCCGCCGGGGACGTCGGTGCCGCCGCCCGGCTCGGTGAGCCCGAACGCCGCGATCCGCTCGCCCGACAGCAGCGCGGGCAGGAGTTCGGCGCGCTGCTCGTCCGTCCCGAACCGGTGGACGGGCATGGACCCGAGCGACACCGCGGCCTCCAGCGTCACCGCGACGGACGAGTCCACGCGCGCCAGCTCCTCCAGCGCGAGGCACAGCGCGAAGTAGTCGCCGCCCATCCCGCCGTCCCGCTCCGGGAACGGCAGGCCGAACAGCCCCATAGCGCCCATGCCCTTGACGATCTCGTACGGGAACTCGCCGCGCTCGTACAGGTCGCCGATCACCGGCGCGACCGTCTCGCGGGCGAACCGCTCGACCGTGCGGCGCAGTTCCTCCTGCTCGTCGGTCAGCGTGAAGTCGATCATCGGTTCCTCTCCTTCGCGAGCGCCCGGACGACCCGGGACGGGCTGGGCCGGCCGAGTTCCCCGGCGAGCCAGACGCTGGTCTCCACCAGCGCGGTCAGGTCCACGCCGGTCTCGACGCCGAGGCCGTCGAGCATCCAGACGAGGTCCTCGGTGGCGAGGTTGCCGGTCGCGGACCGGGCGAACGGGCAGCCGCCGAGGCCGCCCGCCGACGCGTCCACGGTCGTCACCCCGGCGCGCAGCGCGGCGAGCGTGTTCGCGAGCGCCTGCCCGTAGGTGTCGTGGAAGTGGACGGCGATCCGCTCCACGTCGATCCCGGCCGCGACCGTCGCCCCGACGAGCGCGGTGACCTGCCCGGGCGTCCCGACGCCGATCGTGTCGCCGAGGCTCAGCTCCGAGCAGCCGAGGTCCACGAGCCGTCGCGCGACGGCCACTACCTGCTCGATCGGTACGTCGCCCTCCCACGGGTCGCCGCACACCATCGACAGGTAGCCGCGCACCCACAGGCCCTCCGCGCGGGCGCGCTCGACGACGGGCGCGAACATGTCCAGGGACTCGTCCACGGTCCGGTTGAGGTTGCGGCGCGCGAACGTCTCGGTGGCGCTGGCGAAGATCGCGATCTCGGTGACACCGGCCGCCAGCGCGCGGTCCAGCCCGCGCAGGTTCGGCACGAGCACCGGACGGCCCGGTCCGCGGGGCAGCGCGGCCAGCAGTTCCTCGGCGTCGGCGAGCTGCGGCACCCGGTCGGGACGGACGAAGCTCGTCGTCTCGATCACCCGCAGCCCCGCCGCCGCGAGCCGCCGCACGAACTCGGCCTTCACCGCGACCGGCACCACCGCGCTCTCGTTCTGCAACCCGTCGCGCGGCCCGACCTCGTAGATCGTGACCCGCTCCGGCAGGCCGTCCAGCGGAACCGGCATCATCCCTCCCCGATCTCGGCGAGCACGGCGTCCAGCGCGACCCGGTCCCCGGTGCGGACGGCGAGCCGCGTCACGACGCCGCCGGACGGCGCGGTGACGGTGTGCTCCATCTTCATCGCCTCGACCACGGCGACGGCCTGGCCCTCGTCCACCCGGTCGCCCTCGGCGACCTTCACGGCGAGGACGGTCCCTGGCATCGGGCTGCGCAGCACCCCGTCGCCGCCCGCCGCCGCGCCGCCGGGCTCCTCCGCCGCAACGTGCTCGGTCAGCGCCCACGCCCGCCCGTCCCGGCCGAGCCACAGGACGTCGCCGGAGCGGACGCGCGCGAACGCGAGCGTCCGGCCGTCGTAGGCGAGGGTCGCGGGGGCGGTGAGCGCGGCGCGGACGGGCTCGGCGTCGCCCACGCGGACCAGCGCGTCCGCCGCGCGGCCCTGCACGCGCACCTCGACCGGGGCGCCGCCCGCCGGGACGATCGTCCAGCGCGTCCAGGCGGGGCCGCCGGGCCGCCAGCCGTCCGGGATCGCCCACGGGTCGGGGTCGCCGGTCTCCAGCGCGAGCATCCGGTCGAGCGCGGCGGCGGCCAGGACCTCCGGCGGGACGGGTTCGGCGTTCAGTTCGGCGGCGGCGCGCTCGGCGAGGCCGGTGTCCAGCCGTCCGGCCGCGACGTCGGGACGGGCCAGCAGCGCCCGCAGGAACGCCACGTTCGTCGGGACGCCCAGCAGCGTGTACCCGGCGAGCGCGCGGTCCAGCCGGCGCAGCGCGGCGGCCCGGTCGGGGCCGTGCGCGACGACCTTGGCGAGCATCGGGTCGTAGGCGCCGCCGACCTCGACGCCCGCGGCGAGGCCGGAGTCGACGCGGATTCCGGGGCCGTCCGGCTCGGTCAGCGCGAGCACCCGGCCGCCGGTCGGCAGGAACCCGCGCGCCGGGTCCTCGGCGTAGACGCGGGCCTCGACGGCGTGGCCCTCGAACGCGACGTCGTCCTGGCCGAACGGCAGCGGCTCGCCCGCCGCGACGCGGAGCTGGAGTTCCACGAGGTCCAGGCGCGGCCGGATCGCCATCTCGGTGACAGGATGCTCCACCTGGAGACGGGTGTTCATCTCCATGAAGAAGTATTCGCCGGGGCGGTCGGCGGACACGATGTACTCGACCGTCCCCGCGCCCGTGTAGCCGACCGCCCGCGCGGCGGCGACCGCGCTCGCGCCCATCCGCGCCCGCGTCGCGGCGTCCAGCAGCGGCGACGGCGCCTCTTCGACGATCTTCTGGTGGCGGCGCTGGAGGCTGCACTCGCGCTCGCCGAGGTGGACGACGTTCCCGTGCGCGTCGGCGAACACCTGGATCTCGATGTGCCGGGGGCTGTCGACGTACCGCTCGGCGAGCAGCGTGTCGTCGCCGAACGCCGCGCGGGCCTCGCGCCGCGCCGCCGCGATCGCCTCGGGCAGCCCGGCGGCGTCGCGGACCAGCCGCATGCCCTTCCCGCCGCCGCCCGCCGACGGCTTGAGCAGCACCGGCAGGCCGACCTCCAGCGCTGCGGCGGCGAGCTGGTCGTCGTCCAGGCCCGGCTCGTTGCGGCCCGGGACGACCGGCACGCCCGCCGCCGCGACCGTCCGCTTCGCCCGGATCTTGTCGCCCATCGCGTCGATCGCGTCCGCGGGCGGCCCGACGAACACCACGCCCGCGGCGGCGCAGGCCCGCGCGAACGCGCCGTTCTCCGCCAGGAACCCGTAGCCGGGGTGGACGGCCTCCGCGCCGGTCGCGCGCGCCGCCGCGAGCACCGCGTCCGCGTCCAGATAGGACGGGATCAGCACCGCCTCGTCCGCCGCCCGGACGTGCGGCGCGCCGGTGTCGGCGGCGGTGTGCACGGCCACCGACCGGACGCCGAGCCGCCGCAGCGTGCGGACCACGCGGACCGCGATCTCCCCGCGGTTCGCGACCAGGACACATCCGAACATCGCGGACCTCACATCCGGAAGACGCCGTAGCCGACCGGCTCCAGCGGTGCGTTCGCGGCGGCCGACAGGCCGAGGCCGAGGACCCGCCGCGTGTCGAGCGGGTCGATGACGCCGTCGTCCCACAGCCGCGCCGTGGAGTAGTAGGGGTTGCCCTGCCGTTCGTACTGGTCGCGGATCGGGGCCTTGAACGCCTCTTCGTCCCAGCCGTCGCCGGCCTGGTCGCGTCGGACGGTCGCGAGGACGCTCGCCGCCTGCTCCCCGCCCATCACCGAGATCCGCGCGTTCGGCCACATCCACAGGAAGCGCGGCGCGTACGCCCGGCCGCACATCGCGTAGTTGCCCGCGCCGAACGACCCGCCGATGACGACCGTGAACTTCGGGACCCGCGCGCACGCGACCGCCGTGACCATCTTCGCGCCGTGCTTGGCGATGCCGCCCGCCTCGTACTCGCGGCCGACCATGAACCCGGTGATGTTCTGCAGGAACACGAGCGGGACGCTGCGCCGGTCGCACAGCTCGACGAAATGCGCGCCCTTCATCGCCGACTCGCCGAACAGGATGCCGTTGTTGGCGACGATGCCGACCGGGTGGCCGTGGACGTGCGCGAACCCGGTGACGAGCGTCGGGCCGTACTCCTTCTTGAACTCCTGGAAGCGGCTGCCGTCCACGATCCGGGCGATGACCTCACGGACGTCGTAGGGCGCGCGCGGGTCGGCCGGGACGATCCCGTACAGCTCGCCGGGGTCGGCCGCGGGCTCCTCGGGCGGGACGGTCTCCCAGGGGCGGGGGGCGCGCGGACCGAACGTCCGGGCAATGTCGCGGACGATCCCGAGCGCGTGCGCGTCGTTCTCGGCGAGGTGGTCGGTGACGCCGGAGACCCGCGCGTGCAGCTCGCCGCCGCCGAGGTCCTCGGCGCTGACGACCTCGCCGGTCGCGGCCTTCACCAGCGGCGGGCCGCCGAGGAAGATCGTCCCGTGGTTCCGGACGATCACCGCCTCGTCGCTCATCGCCGGGACGTACGCGCCGCCCGCCGTGCACGAGCCGAGCACCGCCGCGATCTGCGGGATGCCGCGCGCCGACATCGTCGCCTGGTTGAAGAAGATCCGGCCGAAATGGTCGCGGTCGGGGAAGACCTCGTCCTGCGCGGGCAGGAACGCGCCGCCGGAGTCCACGAGGTAGACGCACGGCAGCCGGTTGTGCAGCGCGACCTCCTGCGCGCGCAGATGCTTCTTCACCGTGACCGGGTAATACGTGCCGCCTTTCACGGTCGCGTCATTGGCGACGACGACGCATTCGCGGCCCGCGATCCGCCCGATCCCGGTGATGATCCCGGCGCCCGGCGCGGCGTCGTCGTAGAGGCCGGTCGCGGCGAGCGGCGACAGTTCCAGGAACGGCGAGCCCGGGTCCAGCAGCGTGTCGACGCGGTCGCGGGGGAGCAGCTTGCCCCGCGCCACGTGCCGTTCGCGGGCGCGGTCGGAGCCGCCGCGCGCGGCGCGGTCGAGGCGTTCGCGCAGGTCGGCGACCAGGGCCTCGTGGTGCGCCGCGTTCTCCTTGAACGCGCCGGACCCCGGGTCGGCGCGCGTGCCCAGTACGGTCATCACCCGTCCCCCTGCAGTTAACGATCGTTAACACCGTCGATGTTAACGCTCGCTAACATCGGCCGTCTACACTCGTCGGCATGGTGTCCGCCGTGAACCCCCGCCGTGCCGAGATCCTCGGCGCGGCGGCCGAGCTGTTCGCGCGGCGCGGGTTCCACGGCGTGTCCATCGGCGACCTCGGCCGGGCCGTCGGCCTGACCGGGCCCGCCCTCTACCGGCATTTCCGCGGGAAGGACGCCGTACTCGCCGAAATGCTGCTGGACATCAGCGCGCGGCTGCGGGACGAGGGCGCCCGGCGCGCCGCCGGGCCCGATCCCGGCTCCGCGCTGGACGCGCTGCTGCGCTGGCACATCGCGTTCGCGCTGGACAATCCGGCGCTGATCACCGTCCACGAGCGCGAGCTGGACAACGTGCCCGCGCCGCAGCGGCACGAGATCCGGCGGCTCCAGCGCGCCTATGTGGAGGAGTGGGTGGGGGTGCTGCTGCGGCTGCGGCCCGGCGCGTCTCCCGAGCGCGTCCGGGCGGCCGTCCACGCCTGCTTCGGGCTGCTGAACTCCACCCCGTACAGCGCGGCCGGGTTGTCGCGCGACGCGATGGCCGAGCTGCTGCACGGCATGGCGCGGGCCGCGCTGGACGCGGTGACCTAGCGGGGCCGATAGTTTTCTGCGCCCGCGCGGACGGCGGAATGTACCGCCCGCGCGATGCGCGCGCCCCACGGCGAGCGCGGCCCGGCGAACGGCTCGGGTTCTCCGGCCGTTTCGGGCGCCGCGATGCAGAGCGCGTCCGACGCCGTGCCGGTGCAGGCGTAGCCCGCCTCCAGCAGCGCCTGCGTCTTGGCCTCCGTCGCGGTCATCACGGCGTTGACCAGGGCCGCGTCCGACAGCGGCGCCGGGACGGCGACCGTGATGTTGATCGTCCCCGGCGCGAGTTCCCGATCCTCGGCCCCGGCGGGCGCCGCCGCCCAGGTCGGGACGCGCAGGCCGACCGTCGCGGCGGCCGTGACGCCCTCGTCCGCGCCGTGGAACGTGCGGTCGACCGCCGCCGCCGTGAGCATTCCGACGCCGGGGCCGTCCAGGCCGAACCGGGCGGCCAGCTCGGCGAGGTGGACGTCCGGGTCCATGCGTGCGTACCGGCCCCTGACCTGCGCGTTCAGCACCCAGTGCGGGGTCGCGAAGCCGCCGCCGACCAGCGCGGACGACAGCGTCCGCCGGCCCTCGCCCGGCCGCCAGATCGTCGCGGGGAGGCGGGCGCCGTCCTCGTCCCGCCAGACCAGGTCGAGTTTCATCGGGGGCGCTCCGGGGCGAGGATCGGACGCCCGTCCGGGCCTTCGGCGACCTGCACGCGGGCGTCGAAGTGCTCGGCGATCATCTCCCGCGTTAGTACGTCCGCCGGACGGCCGGACGCCGCGACCCGTCCGCCGGACAGCAGGATTAGAGCGTCCGCGTACTGACCGGCGAGCGTGAGGTCGTGGATCGTCGTAACGACGGTCAGCCCATCGTCGCGCCGCAGTGTGTCCACCAGTTCCATCACCTGCTGCTGGTGGCCGATGTCCAGCGCGGTGGTCGGCTCGTCCAGGATCAGTACCGGCGCCTGCTGCGCCAGCGCGCGGGCCAGGACCGCACGCTGCCGCTCACCGCCCGACAGTCGGCCGAGCGGACGCGCCGCGAACTCCGTCAGCCGCAGCCGGTCCAGCACGTCCGCCGCCACCGCGCGGTCGCGGGCGCTCTCCCGGCCGAGATACGGAATGTAGGACGCGCGACCGAGCAGCGTGTAGTCGAACACCGTCATCCCGTCCGGCAGTTGCGGACGTTGCGGCGTGTACGCGACGAGCCGGGCGCGCTCGCGGGGCCGCAGCGCGCGGGGATCCCGGCCGCCGATCGTCACCGCGCCGCGTCCGGGACGCAGCCCGAGCAGCGCCAGCAGCAGCGTCGACTTGCCGGCGCCGTTCGGGCCGATCACGGCCGTCCAGGAGCCCGCCGGGACGTCCAGGTCGACGCCGCGCAGCACCGGACGCCCGTCCAGCTCCACGCCGAGGCCCCGCAGCGCGATCGTCACGTGCGCACCGGGCCGCGCGTCGCCCGCAGCACCGCCACGAAGAACGGGCCGCCGACGAACGCCGTCACCACGCCGAGCGGGAGTTCGCCGGGCGCGACGACCGTCCGCGCGAGCAGGTCCACGAGCGTCAGGAACGCGGCGCCGCCGAGCAGCGACAACGGCAGGACGATCCGGTACGAACTGCCCGCCAGCCGCCGCACGACGTGCGGGACGACCACCCCCACGAACCCGATCAGCCCGCTCAGCGCCACCGCCGACGCCGTCGCCAGCGACGCCGCGACCAGCACCGTCAGCCGCACCCGCACCGCCGACACGCCGAGCGCGGACGCCTCCTCCTCGCCGACCGCGAGGACGTCCAGCAGCCGTCCGTGCGGCAGCAGGACCAGCGTCGACACCGCCGCGTAGGGGACGACCAGGCCGAGGCCGCGCCAGTCCGCCGCGCCGACGCCGCCGAGGATCCAGGAGTAGACGCGCTGCAGCTCGTCGGTCCTGAGCTGCTGCAGGAACGTCTGGACGGCCGCGAGGAAACTGGACACCGCGACCCCGGCGAGGACGAGCGTGGCCGTCCCGGCGCCGTCGCCCCGGCCCGCCACCGACCCGAGCGCGTACGCCAGCAGCACCCCGCCGATCGCGCCGACGAAGGCCGCGACCGGCACCGCGAGCGCCGGATCGCCCGGCACCGCCACGATCACCAGCGTCGCGCCGACGCCCGCCCCCGCCGCCGCGCCGAGCAGGTACGGGTCGGCGAGCGGGTTGCGGAACACGCCCTGGTAGCCCGCGCCCGCCAGCGCGAGCATCCCGCCGACGAGCGCGGCCAGCAGGACGCGCGGCAGCCGCAGATCGAACAGAACGCTGCGCTGCACGTCGCTGAGCCCGGTGTGCAGGTGCACGCCCGGCACGGCGTCCGCGAGCGCCTTGAGGACGCCGCCCGCGGGCAGCCCGGCCGCGCCGACGAGCAGGCCCGCCAGCAGCGACGCCGCGAGCAGCGCGATCCCGGCCGCGAGCGGGAGGGGGCGGAGCCGCGTCGCGGCCGGAGGGGTCACCTGCCCGCCGCGACCTTGCCGATCGCCGCGCCGATCGTCGCCGCGAACTGCGGCAGGCGCGGGCCCCAGCGCGACGCGACGTCGTCGTCCAGCGCGACGACCCCGCCGTTGCGGACGGCCGTCAGCCGCGACCAGCCCGGCCGCTTCGCCACCTGCGCGGCGTTCTGCGCGCAGCACTTGGTGTCGGCGAGGAACACGAGGTCGGGGTCGCTCGTCAGCAGCGCCTCGCGGGAGAGCTGCGGGTAGCCCGAGCGCGTCTTGTCGGCCGGGTCGGCGACGTTGCGCAGGCCGAACAGGCCGTAGACCTGGCCGATGAACGTGCTGGACGTGACGGTGTGCAGCTGGTCGTCCAGCTCGTGGTAGTACGTGAGGTTCTTCTTGGGCGCCGCCGCGACGGTCTTCTGGATCTCGGTGCGCATCGTGGCCGTGAGCTTGGCCGCCGCGCCGGACCGTCCCGTCGCCAGGCCGAGGTCGTTGATCTCGTCGTAGACGTCGTCGATCTTCTTGGCGGCGGGCTCCAGCAGGACCGGGACCTTCACCTTCTCCAGCGCCTTGACGATGCCGTCGATGTCGTCGGAGACGACGACCAGGTCCGGGTTGTACTTGGTGATCGCCTCGACGTTCGGTTTGAAGCCCGACAGCTTGGTGCGCGGGGCGTTCGCCGGGTAGTTCGAGTACTCATCGGCGGCCACAACTTGCTGGCCCGCACCGATCGCGAACAGCGTCTCGGTGTGCGTGGGGGAGAGGGACACGATCCGTTTCGGCGCGGCCGGGACGCGCACGGCGCCGTTCGCGGCCGTGACGACGACGGACCGGCCCTTCGCGTCCGCCTGCCCGTCGTCACCGCCGCAGGCGGACGCCAGCGCGAGGACGCCGGCGAGGACGAGGGCGCCGAGGGCGCGGGACATGGGCAGCCTCCAGGACTCCAGGGGGAGGCGCGGACCCGGGGACGGATCGCCCTTCCACGAGGTCGACGGTCGTCCGCGCGGCGGGAGGCGACCTGGCTCGGCCCGTTTCGGGAGGGGCACCACAGTTGCGGGACAGCGCCGGGATCACACCGGACTTCGCTCCGCGACGCGCGTGAAAAGCAACGGTATCAGCCCAGGTGAGTGGTTCTTCGCGGTGCTCGTCCGGGCTGCGGTGGGATGATGGAACGGTGAACGAACCGGAGCCCTTCACCCTGTTCACCAGCGACCACGTCCGGATCGACGCGGGGCACGCGCCCGGCGACCGCGCGTTGTGCTTCGTCCTCGTCCACGGCTTCACGTGCTCGTGGCGGCAGCCCGCGCTGCGCCGGATCGCGGGCGTGCTGAACCGGTACGGCGGCGTGGTCGCGTTCGACCTGCGCGGCCACGGACGGTCCGGCGGCGCGTCCACCGTGGGGGACCGCGAGGTCCTGGACCTGGCCGCCGCCGTCCGCGCGGCCCGGCGACGCGGCTACCGGCGGATCGCCGTCGTCGGGTTCTCGCTCGGCGGTGCCGTCGCGGTGCGGCACGCGGCGCTGGTGGGCGGGGTCGACGCGGTGGCGACCGTCAGCGCGCCCGCCCGGTGGTACTACCGGGGCACCGCGCCGATGCGCCGCGTCCACTGGGTCATCGAGCGGCGGACGGGACGGCTCGCGGTGCGGCTGGCCCGCGGCGTCCGCATCGCCCCCGCCGGCTGGGACCCGCTGCCCGAGGCGCCGCACGAGGTCGCCGGACAGATCGCGCCGACGCCGCTGCTGGTCGTCCACGGCGACGCGGACGCGTTCTTCCCGCTGGAGCACGCCCACCAGCTGCACGACGCGGCGGGCGAACCGCGCGAACTGTGGATCGAACCCGGATTCGGCCATGCCGAAATAGCGGCGACGCCGCACCTCGTCGACCGGATCGCCGCCTGGGCGGCCCGCGCGGCCACCACCGAACCGGCCCCCGCACCCTGATCTCGCCCACCAGATCACCGTGCGGGCGCGACGTAGTCGAAGCTGCCGCCGCACCCTGATCTCGCCCGTACGGGCTGGACCGCCGTAGCCGAGGCTGCCGCCGCGCGGACACCACCGCGAAGCCAACAGCCGCGCTTTGGTTCCGTCCGTCGGAGCGCCGTGTGAGCGCGCCGTGCCCTGACGGCCGAGTCTCAGCCGGGCAGGTCGCCGTTCGCGACGTCGGTGTACGCCTCGTCCTCGTGGAAGCGGACGCGGGCCGAGCAGCGCGTCGCCCGCCGTTCCAGCCACCGCAGCAGCTCGCCGACGCGCAGGAACGAGTCCGGATGGACCTCCTGCCGGGCCAGCAGGGTGCTCGCGCCGTCGTCGCGGACGGTGAACGCGCCGGTCAGCGGCCCACCGACGCGCAGCGCCGCGCCGCGCTCGGCGAGCAGCGGCTCGGGCAGCTCCACGATCGCGGGCTCGCCGTCGTCGGTGAAGACGACCTCGGTGAAGTCCGTGACGATGGCCAGCGTGAGCGGCCGTGGCCCGAGCCCGAGATGCCAGCGGAGTTCGGCGCGTTCCGCCGCCGTGAGGTCCCCCGGGAGATCGGCGTCCACGACGAGTTCGTAGAGGTCGGCCATGCGGGCAGCGTAGGGCCTGCGACGACTTTTCCACAGCTTTGGCCGCGACTTCCGGATGCGTGGCGCGGCCGTCCATGCTCGTGGACATGGACGAGAAGACGAAGGTCCGGACGGCGCCGTCCGGCGACCTGGCGGCCGATTCCCTGCGGGCACGGGCGGCGACGGTCACCCGGACGCACGGCCCCGCGGCGGCGGTCGCGCGCCGCACCGCGGCGCGGCTGTGGGGCGTGGACGTGCTGCCGCCCGGGACGGACGAGACCACCTGCCCGATCGACGTGATCATGGGCCCGGACGCCGAACACCGGGTCCACGACCCCGAACGCGTCGAACTGCCCGCCGCGCACGTGCTGGAGCGGGCCGGGGTGCGGCTGACGTCGCCCGTGCGGACCGCGCTGGACTGCGCCCGCTGGCTGCCGCGCGCCGAGGCCGTGGCGGCGCTCGACCAGTTCCTGCGCCGTGGCGTGACCGTGGACGCGCTGCGGGCGACGGCGCGGTCGCTGCGCGGCTACCACGGCAACGACCGCCTCCGCGCCGTGCTGCGCGCCGGCGATCCCGGCGCCCAGTCGCCGGGCGAGAGCCGGACGCGAATGACGCTGATCGAGGCGGGCCTGCCCCCGCCCGCGACGCAGATCCCGGTACCGGGGCCGCGCGGCGATCCGCTGTACGTCGATCTCGGCTACGAACGCTTCCAGGTGGGGGTGGAGTACGACGGCGAACGGCACCACACGGGCCGGCGGGCCCGGAGCCACGACGAGACCCGTCGCAATTGGCTGCGCGGCACTTATGGATGGGAGCTGATCGTCGTCACAAAGGACATCCGCCACACGCCGGCGCCTTATGTCGAGGCCGTCCTCACCGCCCTGCTCACCCGAGGCTGGACACCGACGGACGCGGAGATGACCCGGATAGCCAGGCGCATCAACCATCTACACCGCCTGTTCCACTGATCACCGAACGCGAACCCAGGCGCAAAAGGCAGGGGTCGCTGTTGCGCGAGAAAACGTCACATGAAAACGAACAGAAAACTGCCACCGAAATGCGGCCAAAGGCTCGTGTGAATGCCTGGAGGTGAGAGGCGGGGCTCAGCGTCCGGCGCTGGGAGTTAGGCGGTCGGCCGGAAGTCTGGCGTCCGACGCTGGGCCTGGGCCTGGGCCTGGGCCTGGGCCTGGGCCTGGGCCTGGGCCTGGGCCTGGGCCTGGGGCCGGGGCCGGGGCGCGGCCGGGGCTGGAGGCTCGGGTCTCGGGTCTCGGGTCTGAGGTCAGGGGGCTGACGTCGGGGCTGAGGGCTTGGGGTTAGTCGAACTGGAAGGAGCGCTTGGAGAGCCCGTACCAGAAGCCGTCGATGACGGTGCGCCGGGCGGCGGGGGAGTCGGCGGAGTCGATCGCCGCGCCCATCGCCACGAAGAGGGGAGCGAAGTGCTCGGTGCGCGGGTGCGCCATGCGGGCGGCGGGGGCCTTGTCGCGGAAGTTCAGGAGGGAGTCCAGGTCACCGCTCGCCACGGCCGCACTCGCCCAGGCGTCGAACTCGGTGGACCACGCCGGGGGCGGGGCTGACGGATAGGGGTGCAACTCACGCAGGTTGTGCGTCGTGAAGCCGCTGCCGAGGATCAGCGTGCCCTGCTCGCGCAGCGGGGCGAGCTTGCGGCCCAGCGCGAACAGGCGCGCGGGGTCGAGCGTCGGCATGGACATCTGGAGGACGGGCACGTCGGCGTCCGGATACATCTCGACCAGCGGGACATAGGCGCCGTGGTCGAGCCCGCGCGACTCGGCATGGTGGACGTCGGGGAGCAGGCGGCTCACCTCGTCCGCCAGCGCGGGCGTACCCGGCGCCGCGTACCGCACTGAGTAGTAGTGATCCGGGAATCCCCAGAAGTCGTAGACCAACGGCACCGTGCGGGTCGCGCCGAGCGTGAGGGGCGCGTCCTCCCAATGGGCGGAGATCACGAGGATCGAGTCGGGCCGGGGGAGGTCGGCGGCCCAGTCGGCGAGCTGCCCGGTCCAGAGCGCGTCGTCGGCGAGGGGCGGTGCACCGTGGCTGAGGAAGAGGGCGGGCATCCGGCCCATGTCGGCCTCCCAAAGGTTGAGCGTTCAACAGTTACGGTAGGCGATAGAATTTGAATGTTCAACTTCCAGGAGGGCTCGTGGACGGCGTGCGATGGCTGGACGAGGACGAGCAGCGAACCTGGCGGGCCTTCCTCTGGACGTCACGCCTGCTCAACGAGGCCCTGGACCGCCAGCTCCAACAGGACTCGGGGATGCCGCACGCCTACTACGTGATCCTCGTAGTCCTCTCCGAGGCGCCCGACCGGACGCTGACGATGTCCGAACTGGCGCGGACGGCGTGCTCGTCCCCAAGCCGGCTGTCACACGCGGTGAAACGCCTGGAGGAACGCGGCTGGGTACGCCGCGTCCGCCACCCGAACGACCGGCGCACGACACTGGCCGAACTCACGGACGAGGGCTTCACCGTCCTCGCCGCCGCCGCACCCGGCCACGTCGAAGCGGTCCGCCGCCACCTGTTCGACCCGCTGACGCGCGACCAAGAGCACCAACTGCGGGACCTGCTGTTCACCCTGCTGGCCGGTCTCGACCCCGAAGGACAAGGCCCCGTCCAAGACCCACCCTGAGCCCGCCCCGCCGCCAGCGGCTCCACCCAGCACGCCCCAGCCTGGTGCTCCAGCCCAGCGGGCCAGTCCTGCATTGGCCGGTCCGGCGCGGGGCGGTTCAGCGCAGGCCGGTTCAGCGCAGGCCGGTCTAGCGCAGGCCGGTCTAGCGCAGGGCGGTCTAGCGCAGGGCGGTCTAGCGCGGGGCGGTCGGGCGCGGGCTGGTCGAGCGCGGCCCGGGCTGACGCTCCAGTCCGGCGCTCCACAGTCGGGCGTACCTAGGTCCGGGGCTAGCTCCGCGTCTAGGCATCGTCGGGTGCCGTGGGTGCCGTGGGTGCCGTGGGTGCCGTGGGTGTTGTGGCGTGGGTGGCGTCGTGGCGCGGCCGGGGTGGCGCGCCAGCCTGCGTCGCGGGGCCGCCTCGCGGAGTCGGGCCGGAGGTGGAGGGCCGGAACGCGGAGGATGCTTGATGATCTACAATGTAAAGGCGGCAGGCTGGGCAGTCGCTGAGGCCGAGAGCTGGGTCACATCATGACTTGTCACTCACGCAAAGGTGACCGGCATCACATTCCGTTGGTGGCTTTGTAGCCCGTCGGGTGGGGCCTCGGGTGCAATGGCGACACGCCCCACCCCGCGGAGAGCCCATGCACGCGTCGCGCACCCCCGGAGTCATCGGAGTCGTGGTCCTGGCACTGACGGCGACACTGCTCGTCTGGTTAGCGTGGCCGTCGGCGGGAGGGCGCCGGTACACGGCCGTATTCGATCGAGCGGGGGCCGGACTGGACGCGGGACGGTCCGAGGTCAAGGTGCGCGGCATCACGGTCGGGAAGGTTGAGCGGGTCGCCCTGCGGCCAGACGGCTCGGTGCTGGTCCGGTTGCGCTCCACCGTCCCGATCCCCGCGTCCACGCACGCGACGATCGAGCCGGTCTCGTTCTTCGGCCCGAAAGACGTCGCCCTCGACCTCGGCACAGGCCCGGCGCTGCCGGAGGGCGGCAGGATCACCGCGACCGCACCGGTCACGGACGCCACCGACCTAGCCGGCCCGGCCTACGCGCTCACCCGGGCGATCGACCCCGACGAGGTCGCGTCACTCCTGCACACGTTCGGCGCTGGCCTGCGCGGTGAAGAGAACGCCCTGCGCCGAACGCTGATCAACGGCGCGACCGTCGTGGACGCCACCCACCGCCGGAGCACCGACCTCAAAGCCATCGTGGACGACCTGGCCGGAATCGGCGCCGTGCTCGCCGATCGCGGCAACGCCATCACCGGCGCGGTGGACGACCTCAACGGCCTGGCGCCCGTCATTTACGACCGCCCCGACCGAGTGGCGAAGCTTCTGGACGAAGCCTCACACTTCGCCGCGACAACAGGCGGCGTCCTGGACCGCCAGGGCGCCCACCTCGGAAAGATCATCGACGGCACGGCCCCGGCCGTCGGCGTCCTGGCCGCGCAGTCACCCCGCATCGGCCAGCTCATCGACGTCCTCGACGGCTTCTTCCACGGCCTGGCCAGCCTGATGAACACACCCGGCCCCCAGGGCACCCTGCTCGGCCAGGGCCTGAACACCCTGTCCCTCGACTTCTGCAAGATCTTCATAGACGTCTGCTGACCACCCCGCCCCGGACCACCGTCCCAATGACCGGATCCCCGGTCCAACCCGCCCGCCACCGCCCACCCCGCCCCGCCTGCGCTCAACGCGCAGCACACTGCGGCGTCCACCGCAGCTCCGAACACCAACACGCCCGCGTCGTCGCACCGCAGAGGACCGTAGGCCGTGACACTGACGCTACCCAAGCCTGCCCGGCGTAGCTCGCGTCAGCGCCCCACGCGCTCGGCCCCCGCGGGCGACGATCGCCAACACCACGGCTGCCCGCGCCGTCCCGCCGACGTCGCTCGAGTCGGCTCCCCTACGCGCACGGCTGCCTGGGCCACGGCCGCCAACGCCGCCCACCGTTCAAAGCGCCTACGGGGAGCTGCGCCGTCCCGCCTGCCCGGCGGTGCTCGCGTTGGTGCCCCTACGCGCACGGCCACCAGCGTCACGGCTGCTCGTGCCGCCCAACGCGCTGAGCGCGTACGGGCATCTATGCCGATCCGCGCGCTGGCGCTCGCACGCGAAGGGCCCACTCGCGCTACGGCCCGCTGACGCCGCTCGGTGCGCGGAGCGCGTACGGCTGCCCGCCCCGTCCCGCCGGCCTTGCGCCGCTCGTACCGGCCCCACGCGCACGGCCGCTCGCTCCGCCCAACGCGCGCGACCGCGTGCGCCGATCCACCTGCCGACACTCGCACGCGCACGGCCGCTAGGCCAGAGCCGTCGGCGCCGTCCAGTGCGGGGAGCGCGTACGCCTGCCCGTCCTGTCCCGCCTGTCTGCCCCAATCGCCCGCCGCAGTTCGCGTCGACTCCTCGGCGCCTACAGCCCCCACGCCATGGCTGCTCTCGTCGCCCAGCGCGTACGGCTGCCTGCGCCGATCCGCGCGCTGGCACTCGCACGCACGGTCCGCTCGCGCGGCGGCCTGCCGACGCCGCGCTGTGCGCGGAGAGCATTCGTCCGCCCGTGTCGTCCCGCCTGCCGGGGATGGCTCGCGTCGGCGCACCTACGCGCATAGCCGTCTTGACGACGGCCGCAGAGATTACGGCTGCTCGCGCCCCGCAGCGCGTAACGGGTATCTGTGCTGTCCTGCCCGGCGCGGCTGGCCGGTTCCCCCACGCGTACGGCCACCAGCGTCGCGGCTTCTCGTGCCGGGCGCGTACGGGCAGTTACGCCGATCCGCGCACGGCCCGCTTGCGCCACGGGCCGCTGACGCCGCTCGGTGCGCGGATGCCTGCGGCTGCCCGCGTTGTCCCGCCTGCCTGGCGGTGTTCGCCCCGGCGTCCCCACTCGCATGGCCATTTGGGCGACGTCCGGTTGGCGCCGCCCGGCGCTCCGAGCGCCTGCGGCTGGCCCGCCTGCCCGGCGCGGCTGGCCGGTGCCCCATGCGCATGGCCACCAGCGTCGCGGCTGCTCGTGCCGGGCGCGTGCGGGCAGTTACGCCGATCCGCGCGCTGGGGATCGGGCGCGCGGCCCGCTTGCGCTGCGGGTCGCTGACGCTGCTCGGTGCGCGGAGTGCTTGCGGCTGCCCGCGTCGTCCCGCCTGCCTGGCGGTTTTCGCCCCGGCGTCCCCACTCGCATGGCCGCTTGGGCTACGTCCCTCGGCGCTGCTCGGCGCTGCTCGGCGCTCCGAGCGCCTACTGCTGGCCCGCCCTGCGCTGGTCGTCCCGGTGGGGTGGGGTTCCGCGGGTGGGTGGGTTAGTTGCCTGCGGGTTCTCGTTCGCTTCGGCGTTGGGCGGGCGGGGCGGCGGTGGTGGTGTGGTGGGGGTCGGACGGGGGGCGTTGGGGGGTTGTGGTGGGGGAGGCGGCGGACGTGGGTGGGGCTGTTGCCGCGCCTGCGCTTCCTGGGTCGGTGGGGGCGTCGAGACGGCCGCGCAGGCGGTCTACGTCGTCGCCCAGGCGGGCCAGGGTTGCTTGGAGTTCGCGCCAGAGGCCTGCGCGTTGTTCTAGCTGGACGACCTTGGTTCGGACGTCGGTTAGGCGGCGGTCCAGGTTCTCCAGGCGGGAGCGCTGGCCGGCGTCGTCCTTGCCCGCGCGGATCAGGCCGGTGGCGAGGGCGGCGAGGTCGCGTTCGGTGTCGTCCATGCGCTCGTCGATGCGGGGGAGGAGGCGGCGGTTGAGGTCGGTCACGAGGGCGTCGAGGTCGGTGCGCAGGGCGCGCAGGGTTTCGTCCTGGCGGCCCAGGGCCTCTTCCACGCGGTTCAGGCGGGCGTCCAGGGCGGGGAGCGCCTGCAGTGCTTCGGCGTCGGGGGCGTGTTCTCGGGTCAGCCGGGTGAGGAGGTCGAGGCCGCCGCGCATCTGGCGTTCGGCTTCGACGACGACCCTGCGGACCAGTCCCGAGAACACTGGCATGATGCTCCTTTACGGACGTGAGTGGGTCTCCTCCAACTTTAGGCGAACGGTGCGGAAACGGGTCATGAACGACGCGTGTCGCGGGGTCGTTGTGGTGGCTTGCACACGCACAGCCCGTGTTGCGTGATGAGGCGCGCGCGTTCGGACGTGTAGTCGTCGCGGTTCTGCGCCGGACGGACCCGGCCGCAGGTCGGGCACAACATGATCGTCCTCCCGTCGGGGCGCAGCCGCTTCGTACGTTTTCCCCTCCCGAGACGTGCGAAGCGGCTGCACTCGCACGATAGGCACGCCGAGGTTGCATGCACGTTGCGGTTGATTGCTCACCGAATGTGGCAAAGGCCAGGTAGATCTGATGCGCTGAACCGGTTGCGCGGACGGGTGCGGCGCTCGATGCTCGGACCCGACGACGATGTCCGGCGCGTCCCGGGGGGAACGATGCGGCGAACGAGGAATCCGGGTGCGCCCCTGCCGCACGCGTGCGCGCGGCCGGAGGACCTTCTCGCGCATCTCGACAGCGCGCACGCGCGCGGGCAGGACGGTGGGCGGGCGGCGGTGCGGCCCGCGATCGCCGAGTCGTGGCGCCGGTCGCGGTGCAGCGGGGTCGACGCGGCGGCGTCGGCGGCCCCGGCGGCGCTGGACGACGCGCAGGTCGCGGGCGTGCGGGCCGGGCATCCGCTGGCGGCGCACATCCCGATGCTGCGCGAGCTGCTGAGCGGCGCGCCGGGCGACAGCGGCCAGCTCATGGTCGTCACCGACGGCGAGGGAACGGTCCTGTGGGCGGAAGGTCCGCGCAGGCTGCGGCGGGCGGCGGACGCGATCGGGCTGGCCGAGGGGTTCCGCTGGTCGGAACCGGCGATCGGGACGAACGGGATCGGCACCGCGCTCGCAGCCGGCGGCCCGCAGTACGTGTTCGCGGCCGAGCACGCCGTCCACGTCCTGCACCGCTGGTCGTGTGCGGGCGCGCCCGTCACCGATCCCGACACCGGCGAACTCGTCGGCTGCCTGGACCTCAGCGACACCGTGGAGCGGCTGCATCCGGCGTCGGTGCGGCTGGTGGACGCGGTCGCGCGGCTGGCCGAGACGGCGCTGGCGGCCGAGATGCGGGTGCGCGACGAACGGCTCCGCGACGCCTACGGGCGGCATCTGCGGGCGCTGCGCGGCGAGCCGGGGCTGCTGGTGACGGCGACGGGCCGCGTGCTGGCGGACGGGCAGGGCCGGTGGCGCGGAAGACGGCTGGCGGCCCCGGCACCGGGCGCGTGGATCGTCCTGCCGGACGGACGGCGCGCGCAGGCCGAGCCGGTCGGGGAGGTGTTCCTGCTGCGTCCGGATGCGCCGGGCGCGCCCCCGCCGGACCGGACGCTGCTGACCCTGGCCTTGCTCGGCACGGAGCGCCCGGCGGCATGGCTGGACGGGCGGCGCGTCGCCCTGTCGGCCCGGCACGCCGAGATCCTGGCGCTGCTGGCGCTGCATCCGCGCGGGATGAGCGGCGAGCGGCTGGCGCTGTGCCTGTACGGGGAGGACGGCAGCCCGGTGACGGTCCGCGCCGAAATGCACCGGCTGCGGGCGCGGCTCGGCGACGTCGTCGAGGCCCGTCCGTACCGGCTGGAGTGCGCGGTCGACGCCGACGTGCTCGCGGTGCGGCGGTGCCTGGACGCGGGCGACGCGGCGGGCGCCGCGCGGCACTACGCCGGCGCGCTGCTGCCCGCGTCGGACGCGCCGGCGATCCGGGAGGAGCGCGACGAACTGGCCGTCCGGGTGCGGGGCCTGCTGCTGCGCCGCGGGACGCCCGACGCGCTCTGGACGTACGCGCACACGGCCGAGGGCGCGCAGGACGCCGAGGTCGTGGAGCGTCTGGCGGCGGTCCTGCCGCCGGGGGATCCGCGCGGCCCGGCGGTCGCGGCGCGCGGCGCGCGGCTGCGCGAGGACGTCTAGGACACGCCGGTCAGATGGTCGCAGTCGTTGTAGCAGACGGGCCGCAGCCGTCCGCCCTCGTTGCGCCAGCGGCTGATGGACGCGTTCTCGACGGGCGTGCGCTCGACGTCCAGGACCTCGGCCTCGGTGAGGTCCTCGGCGATGTACCGGGACGTGACGATCACCGCGTCGTGCGCGACGACGAGGACGCGCCGTCCGGGGGCGTCCAGCGACAGGTCCCGGTAGAAGCTGCGGAGCCGCAGCACGAGGTCGGCCCAGCACTCGCCGCCCGGCGGACGGTAGTAGAACTTGCCGAGCTTGCGCAGCCGCGCCGCCTCCTCGGGGAACCGCCGTTCGACGCCGTGCACGGTCAGCCCCTCGAAGATGCCCTGGTCGCGGTCGCGGAGCCGTTCGTCCACGCGGGTGTCGAGGGCGATCCCGGCGCGGTCGAGCGCGATGGCGAGCGTGTCGCGGGCGCGCAGGAACGGGGAGACGCGGGCGAGGTCGGGCCGCTCGTCGGCGGGCAGGGCGGCGAGCCGGTCGCCGAGCCGGGCGGCCTGGGCGCGGCCCGCGGGCGACAGCGGGATGTCCGCGTCGCGCTCGCCGATGCCGCTCTCGTCGGCGCCGGCGGCGTTCGCGGCGCGGTAGGCGACGTTCCCGGTGCTCTCGCCGTGCCGGGCGAGGATCAGCCACTCCAGCGCGTTCACGCCCCACATGCTGCCATGCCGGGCGGGTCGGCCGTCCTCTACAGCCGGTAGTAGTCTGGCCGTCCTATGTCGAACGCCCTTTCCACCGTGGTCATCGTGGTGGCGCTGCTGGCCGTCGCGTTCAGCGCGGTCACCGCGCTGCGGAACCGGCCGATGGGCTGGGGCGACCTCGCCGCGCTCGGCGTGCTGGAGGTCGCGCTGATCGCGCAGGCGGTCGTGGGGTTCGTGAAGCTGTCGGGCGGCGGCGGGCCGTCCGAGACCGCCACGTTCGTCGGGTATCTGCTGGCCGCGCTGGTCATCCCGCCCGCGGGCGCGGGCTGGGGCGTGCTGGAGCGCAGCCGGTGGGGCCCGGGGGTGATCGTGGTCGCGGGCCTCGCGATCGCGGTGATGGTGGTGCGGATGCGGCAGATCTGGGACGGGACGGGTGGCTGAGCGGGAGACCGGCGGCGGTCCGGGACGGCTGCTGGTCGCCGTCTACGGGATCTTCGCGCTGGCGGCGGGCGCGCGGGCGGCCGTGCAGATCGCGACGAAGTTCGACGAGGCGCCGCTGGCGTATGTGCTGTCGGCGTTCGCGGCCGTCGTGTACGTGCTGGCGACGGCGGCGCTGGCGATCGGCGGGCGCGCGTCCCGGCGCGTCGCCGTCGCGGCCTGCTCGGTGGAGCTGGCCGGCGTGCTGGCCGTCGGGACGCTGAGCCTGGCCGACCCCGCCGCCTTCCCCGACGCGACCGTGTGGTCGGGCTACGGTCGCGGATACGGGTTCGTGCCGCTGGTGCTGCCGGTCGCCGGCCTGGTGTGGCTGTGGCGCACCGCCCGGACGGACAGGGGCCGGGTAGTCCGGCCGGACGGGGACGGCTGACGGCGGCGGGGCCGGACCTTCCGGGGGCGCCCGCTCGGGACGGCCGGGAACCTCCGGAGATCGCGGGGAGCGCTCAGGTCGAGGTCATCGTGCGTCCTCCGATCGGGAGCACGTGGACGGCCGCGCGGACGATCGTCTCGACGTCCTCGGGCGACAGCTCGGCGGTCGGGTGGGACCGGATCCAGCGCAGCATCTTCAGCGGCGGCGCGAACGTGATGCCGTCGGCGACGAGCGGCGGGCGCTTGACCCGTCCGCCGTGGACGGCCAGCACCGGCGTGACCGTGACCTCGGTGCCGGTGCGCTCCGACAGCAGCCGCGCGGTCTGCTCGGCCGCGCCGTGCAGGCCGCCGACGAGCTTGGACGGCGTCCGCCCGTCGATGAACAGCTTCCCGCCGTACGCGGTGATCTCGGTGCCGGGGTGCCAGGCGTCGTTCTGGACGAGCCAGACCCCGCCCGGCCCGACGACGATCTGGTCGGCGGTGCCGTGCCCGGGGACGACCCGGCCGTGCAGCACCCGGTGGCCGCGCCGCTCCAGCGTGTACTTCAGGATCGTGTTCATCCGCTGGTCGCCGCGCAGCCCGCGCCGCCACACGCTGGACGTCTGGTAGCCGTACCAGGCGAACCCGAAGTCGACGGCCGCAACCAGGACGCCCGCCGCGACGCCGATAAAGGGGTTCAGGAGGACCCAGCACAAAGCGAGCGCCAGAACGCTGTAAATTACACGGCTGCGGATGCGGCGTTTCCGCCCCCGGTGCCAGAGCTCCGCGTACACCGCCTGCGGGGTGCCGCCGGCGAAGGCGGTCCTGTCCCTGAGATAGATGGAGCTTCCGAACATCGTCCGACCTCTCGTGTACCTGCTCCGACGGCGACGATTATGGCAATGCCCGCGGCTTTGCGGCCCTCTCTCGGATGGTGGGCCACGACGCGCGGAAAAGCAACAGCCATGGCCGGTATATCCCTCCTGCGGGACTTCTCATGCCTGGTCCGGCATGGTAGACAGGCTCGCTTCGCGCCGGTCGCCGGTGAATTTGAAAGGCACGGTGCAATTATCACCGCGCCTTTCGCGAGTGGTCTTTATCACACCGGGCGGCGGCCGGGCGGGGGAGCGGACCGGCGCCAGACTGGGACGATGCGCCCCGAGACCCTGCCGGTGGAGGCGGCCGTCCCCGCGCTGCGCGCCGCCCTGGCCGGGCCGGGCGCGGCCGTGCTCGCCGCGCCGCCCGGCACCGGCAAGACCACCCACGTCCCGCTCGCGCTCGCCGGGCTGGCCGGGGGCGCGCCCGCCGTGGACGGTGCGGTCGTCGTCGCCGAGCCCCGCCGTCTCGCGGCCCGCGCCGCCGCGCGCCGGATGGCGTGGCTGCTCGGCGAGCGCGTCGGCGGACGGATCGGCGTGACCGTCCGGGGCGAGTACAAACCGGGCACGCACGTGCAGGTCGTCACGACGGGCGTCCTGCTGCGGCGGCTCCAGGACGAACCGGACCTTCCCGGCGTCGGCGCGGTGATCCTGGACGAGTGCCACGAACGGCATCTGGACGCCGACACCGCGCTGGCGTTCCTGCTGGACGTCCGCGCGACGCTGCGTCCCGGGCTGCGGCTCGTCGCGGCCTCGGCGACCGCCGACACCGGCCCGTGGGCGCGGCTGCTCGGCGCGGACGGCGAACCGGCGCCGGTGGTGGAGACGCGGGCGGCGGCGCATCCGGTGGAGACGGTGTGGGCGCCGCCGGACCGTCCCGTCGCGCCGCCGCACGGCACCCGCACCGACCCCGCGCTGCTCGCGCACGTCGCCGCGACCGTGCGCCGCGCGCTCGCCGAACGCGACGGCGACGTGCTGTGCTTCCTGCCCGGCGCGGGCGAGATCGCGCGCGTCGCCGGGCTGCTGGACGGGCCGTTCGACGTCCTGCGCGTGCACGGCCGGGCGCCCGCCGCCGTGCAGGACGCGGTGCTCGCGCCGGGGGAGCGGCGCCGGGTCGTCCTCGCCACGTCGGTCGCCGAGTCGAGCCTGACCGTGCCGGGCGTCCGGATCGTCGTGGACGCGGGCCTGGCCCGCGAGCCGCGCACCGACCACGCGCGGGGGCTCGGCGCGCTGACGACCGTCCGGGCGTCGCGTGCGGCGGCCGACCAGCGCGCCGGACGCGCCGGACGCGAGGCGCCCGGCACCGTCTACCGGTGCTGGAGCGAGGCCGAGCACGCGCGGCTGCCCGCCCGGCCGCGCCCCGAGATCGCGCTCGCCGACCTGGCCGGGTTCGCGCTGGAGGCGGCGTGCTGGGGCGATCCGGACGCGTCCGGGCTCGCGCTGCCCGACCCGCCGCCGCCCGCCGCGCTCACCGCCGCCCGCGCCGTCCTCGCCGCGCTCGGCGCGACCGGCCCGGACGGCCGCGTCACCCCGCGCGGCCGGGAGCTGGCCCGCCTCGGCGTCCCGCCCCGGCTGGCGCGCGCCGCGCTGGACGGCGCCGCGCTCGTCGGCGCCCGCACCGCCGCCGAGATCGTCGCGCTGCTCGCCGAGCCCCCGCACGACGCGGGCGACGACCTGACCGCCGCATGGCGGCGCCTGCGCCGCGCCCCGACGGCCCACTGGACCGACGAAGCGCGCCGCCTGGAGCGCTCCCTCCCGAGGGCCGCGCGGCGGCCTTTGCCGAGGTCGGCGGCGCCCGTGTCCGATGACGCTGCGGCGGGGGTTGTCGTCGCGTTGGCGTTTCCGGAGCGGGTCGCTCGGCTGCGGGGGCGCGACTATCTGATGGCGTCCGGGACCGGTGCGGCGTTCGCGCCCGGGTCGGCGCTCGCCGCCGCGCGGCCCGAGTGGCTGGCCGTCGCGGTCGCCGACCGGCCCGCCGGGTCGGCGGCGGCGCGGATCCGGCTGGCCGTCGCCATCGACGCCGACACGGCCGAGCGCGCCGCCGCGCCGCTGCGCGCCACCGAGGACGAGGTCGTGTGGCGGGACGGCGACGTCGTGGCCCGCCGCGTCGAACGGCTCGGCGCGATCGAACGCGCCGCGCGTCCGCTGCCCGATCCGCCCGCCGAGCGGGTCGCCGCCGCCCTGGCCGCCGGGCTCGCGGCCGAAGGGCTCGGCCTGCTGGACTGGACGCCCGCCGCCACCGCGCTGCGCGAACGCCTCGCCTTCCTGCACGCCGCGCTCGGCGACCCGTGGCCCGCCGTGGACGACGCCGCGCTGCTCGCCCGCGCGCCCGGCTGGATCGCGGGAGCCCGCAGTCGAGCGGATCTGCGGCGCGTCGACGTCACGGCGGCGCTGCGGGGACTTCTGCCGTGGGAGTGCGCGGCGCGGCTGGACGAGTTCGCGCCCGAACGCGTCCAGGTGCCGTCCGGGTCCCGGATCCGCGTGGACTACTCCGGCGACCGGCCCGTCCTCGCCGTCCGGCTCCAGGAGCTGTTCGGCTGGGACGCCGCGCCCGCGCTCGCCGGGGGCCGCGTCCCGCTCGTCGTGCACCTGTTGTCCCCGGCGGGCCGGCCGGCCGCCGTCACCGCCGACCTCGGGAACTTCTGGCGGGAGGGCTACCGGGCCGTCCGCGCCGACCTGCGCGGACGCTACCCGCGCCACCCCTGGCCGGAGGACCCGGCGGCCGAGCCCCCGACGCGCCGCGCCAAACCGCGCCGCTGAATCAGGACCGGGCGGCGACGAGCGCGGCGATCCCGTCCAGCACCCGCGCGAGCCCGAACGCGAACGCGTACTCCGGGTCGGACGCGGCCTGGTGCGCCTGCCCGGCGGCCGTCCCGACCCGCGTCGCCAGCGGGTACCGGTCCGGCTCGACCAGCTCGGCGAGGACCGGCGCCGTCGCCTCCCACCACTCCAGGTCGGTGCGCCCGGTGCGGCGCTCGGCCGCCCGCGCCTCCACCGACGCGCGGGCCGCGCTCGCCGCGAACCCCTCGACCAGCGCGACGACCGCGTCCATCTCGACGTCGGTGAGGCCGAGGCCGTCCACCGCCGCGAGCGCGGTCTCGTACCGGTCCAGCGTGTGCGGCCCGAGGCGCGGACGCGACGTCGCCGCCGCCAGCAGCCACGGGTGCCGGTGGTAGAGCCGCCAGTGCTCGCGCGCGAGGTGCTCCAGCGCGTCCCGCCACCCGACCGGACCCGGCGGGACGAGCCCCGCCCACGCCCGGTCCCACATGAGGTCCAGCAGCTCGGCCTTGCCAGGGACGTAGGTGTAGAGCGTCATGGGGGAGACGCCGAGGTCGTCGGCGACGCGCCGCATCGACAGCGCGTCCAGCCCGGCGGCGTCGGCGACCGCGACGGCCGCCGCGACGATCCGCTCCACGCTCAGCCGGGGCTTCGGGCCGCGCCGGGGCGGGACGGGACGGCCCCACAGCAGGGCGAGCGAGCGCCGCGGATCGCCGGACTCGGTCACGCGCGCATCAGCGCTCCGGGAGGGCGGCGGCGCGCTGCCGGGCGACGGCGAGCGCGCCGTAGGCCTCGTCGGGGAACGTCCCGTCCGGGTCCAGCGCGGCCCGCAGCCGACGGCCCACCTCGGCGGCCGGGTACGGCTGCACGACGCACAGCTCGGCCTGCATCGCCTGGCGTGCCGCGTTCATCAGCGCGGGCACGTCGCCGACGACCACGACCTCGGCCGGCTTGTCGCCGTAGCCGAGCCGGACGGCCAGCGCGTGCAGGTCGGCGCCGTCCGGATAGCGGAACTCGCAGACCAGGCGGTCGCCGTCCAGCGGCCCCTCCTGGATCAGCCACACGGTGCCCGGCGTGACCCGACCGAGGTCGGCGGCCCAGTCCGGGACGGCCACGCCGGGCAGCGACGCGGCGGCCTTGGCGGCGGCCGACCGTCCCTCCACCGGGCCGATCGCGGCCAGCGCGAGCAGGAACACGCGCGCCCCCGGCGTCCCGGCGGCCCGCAGGCTCGTGATCAGGTCGCCGAGCGCGGCGCGGCGACCGGCCTTGTGGGGCGCCGCGGCCTCCAGCGCGCCGAGCCGTTCCGACACCGCCACCTCGGCCTGCAGCGCGCCGGGCAGCGCGGGCAGGCGCTCGGCCTCGCGGGCGTACGCGGCGTAGACGTCGCGGAGCCCCGGCAGGAACAGAGATGGAGTCGATCGGGCAGCGCTCACGCCCGAAGTTTACGGTCTCGTCCCCGGCCCGGCGCACGGCGGGCACGGACCGTTCCAGCTCGGGCACGCGCAGAAAATCGGCTTACTTGTTTGCGATGTTCTGCTTACCTATGAGGCCGAACGCCCTCCCGCTGCGTCAGAGGATCATCAGTGCGCAGCATGATGACGGAGGGAACGCGCCGGACGTCCGGTGACGGCCTTCCATCACGGGCAACACTCGTTCCGACGGTGGGGCGAATGAGGGCAACAGGGCTCGTCTTGACCCCGAGATGGAGGCGATCGGGAGTGAACGGCATGCGACCGCAGACCGGTCATCCGCTGTCCTACCGTCTGCTGCTGGCAGTGGACATCCAGGCGTACAGCAGCCGGAGCACGAGCGAGCAGCTCCGCGCGCAGGGCGACCTGTGCGCGGCGCTGGACGCCGCCGCGGCCCGCACCGGCCTCGACCGCTCCCGCTGGGACGAGCAGGTCGGCGGCGACGGCGAGCTGGCGACGCTGCCCGAGGGCACCGACCCCGCGCCCGTCGCCGGGGACTTCGTCATCGCGTTCGCCCAGGCGCTCGCCGAGCTGAACGAGGGCCGGGGCGACCGGCGGGCGCTGCGCGTCCGGCTCGCGCTGCACCACGGCACGCTCACCGCCGGGCCGTTCGGTCCGGCGGGCGACGCGCCGATCGTCGTCCAGCGCCTGCTGGACTCCACGCCGCTGCGCCGCCTGCTGCGCGACGACGCCGCGCGCGACGTGGCGTACGCGGTGTCGGACTCGCTGTTCGAGGACGTCGTCCGCACCGGGTTCTGCGCCCTCCCGCCCCGCGACTTCGACCCGATCCGGGTCCGGGCGAAGGGGGCGGTGTTCCGCGGGCACGTCCTGACGGGCCCGCTGCGCGGTCCGGGCGGCGCGGACGCCCGGCCCGGCCCGCCCGTCCCGTCGGCCGTCCCGTCGATGCGGATCCCCGGCCTGCCCGTCCTCGCCTGACCCCGGAAAGCGACACCGCCGGGAGGGACCGAGAGTACCCCGCAGTTCTCTCGGTCCCGCCCGGCGGCGAGGGGCGTGGAGCGAGAGCACCCCGCAGTTCTCTCGCTCCACGCGTTCATGGGGCCCCGGTTTCAGCAGAGGTCGGGGCCGTACACCTCCCACAGCTCGCCCGCGAAGAAGCGGCCGAACTCCACGAGCGCCTTCACGCCGCCCGGGCCCACCGTCCGGAAGGTGGTGAGCTGGCGGGCGAAGTCGCCCGGCCTGATGGTCAGGACGCCCGCGGCGGCGCACGGCGCGTCGTCGCCGTCCTCGACGTGCCCGGACAGGATCCGGGTGTAGAGCGTCGAGGTGTCCGACCAGATCCGCGTCGGCGGCCCGGGCCGGACGTTCTTGCGGCCCACGAGCGTCAGCGGGCGCCCGTCGTCGCCGGTGAAGTGCAGCCGGTACCGCATCTCGCGGCGGTCCGGCGCGTCCCCGGGGACGAACAGGTTGAACACCCCCGACTCGACCGGCCGCCGCCCGCCCTCGCCGATCCGCACCCAGCCCTCGGCGCGCGCCGTGTGGCCGGGCTCGGCGACGAACCGGTCCACGTCCGCGGCCGTGATCGTGAGCCGGAACGCCGCCGGGACGCGGTCGGCGGCCTCGTCGCCGGCGGCCGGATCCGTCGCACCGAACGCGACATGCCCCGTCATGTCCTCGGTGAACGAGAGCGACGTACGGCCGGCCCCGCCGGACTCGGGCCGTCCGGTCCCCTGGGACGGCCCCGTGACCGGGCCGTACGTCGCGTCCCCTGGTGCCCCGCCGTTCGGGCCGGTCGTGTCGACCGGCCCGGCCCCCGTGGCCTTCGGCGTGGCGTCGTTCGCGGAAGTCGTGGAAAGGCCCTCCAGGAGCCGGGTGCTCATCCGGTCGGCGAACGCCGCGATGGTGAGCGACGGGTTCGCGCCGACCGGGCCGGGCATCGCCGACCCGTCCGCCACGAACAGCCCCGGATGGCCGAACACCTCGCCGAAGGAGTCGCACACGCCGTCGCCGGGGTGCGCGCCCATCGGGGCCCCGCCCAGCGGATGCGCGGTGATCACCCGCTTGCGGAACCACATCGGGTTGTCGGCGTACTCGGCGCCGAGCACGTCGGCCATCCGGCGCATCGTCCGGCGCACCCGCTCGAAGTGCGCCTCGCTCGACGCGGTGGTCCAGTCCGCGACGAGACGTCCGTGGTCCAGCCGCAGCCGCCCGTCGGCGGTGTCGCGGCCCATGCCGAGCAGCGGCAGCGAGCTGATCGACAGCGCGCCGTTGCCGATCAGCTCGGCCAGCTCGGCGGACAGGTTCGTGTCGGGCGCCTTGGCGAAGAAGTCGGTGAAGCGGTCCCACAGGTACCGCATGGCCCGCTCGATCTCGCCGGGCACGTCGAACGGCTGCACCATCCAGTCCACGAACGACGGGTAGCCGCCGTCCTGGATGTAGGCGCCGCGCGCGCCGGGCGGGCCGCTCGGGGCCTCGTCCAGCTCGTCGGGCAGCCGGATCGCGCTGGTGATCACCGGGCCGTGGCTGGCGTCCAGCGGACGGACCCGCTCGCGGTCCTTGGCGCGCAGCAGGAACGTCAGCAGGTCGCCGTTGCCGCAGAACCGCGTGCCGAGCGCGTCGGTGAGCCCGCGCAGCGCCGCCCGCGACCGCAGCAGCAGGAACGTCGTGCCGTAGGTCCCGGCGGCCAGCACCAGCCGGTCGCACGCGATCGTGCCGGACATCGGGCGCGCGGACGGGTCGTCGGGGTCGTGGCGGACGTAGTCCACCGCGTACCCGCCGACGTCCAGCGGCCGGATCCCCTTGACCTCGTGCAGCGTCCGCAGGTCGGCGCCGTGGTGCTGCGCCGCCGACAGGTAGGTGTGGTCCAGGCTGTTCTTGGCGCCCTCGTTGCAGCCGATGTCGCACTCGCCGCACAGCGTGCAGCTCCGCCGCGTCGCGCCGTGGACGTTCCCGTACGGCGCGTCCACCAGCGGCAGGCCGCGCGCCGGGGCCGCGCCCGGACGGTCGGCGAACCGCACCGCGAGCGGCGGCAGCGAGAAGTCCAGCCCGAGCGACGCCGCCGCGTCCTGCATCGCGTGCGTCTTCGGCGTGTCGGTGTAGCCCGGACGGTCGAACGGGTACGGCGACGGGGCGAGCATCTTCTCGACCTCGTCGTAGTGCGGGTCCAGGTCCGCGCGGCTCACCGGCCACGATTCGTAGCCGCCGCCGTCGGAAAGGGGCTGGTCGTGGACGAACCACCGCTCGTCCTTGCGCAGCAGGACGTTCGCGTAGATCAGCGACCCGCCGCCCAGCCCGCTCGACACGACCGAGTCGCAGCCCTTGAACCGCCACACGTCGTACATGCCGTACAGGTTGGCGTCGGGGTCCCAGAACGCCCGGCCCATGTCGGCGGGGGACCGGGGGAAGCTGCCCGGCGGGTACGGACGGCCCCGCTCCAGCAGCACCACCGACCGTCCGGCCTCGGCCAGCCGGTACGCGGCGACCGAGCCGCCGAACCCGGAGCCGATGACGACGGCGTCCACGCGCTCCATCAGACCGCCTGCCGTTCCCGGCCGTGCGCGCGCAGATGCTCCAGCATCACCGGGAAGACGTCGCGGTCGGCGTGCCGTCCGACGATCGGGTCCACGTGCGAGTACTTGGGGAGGATCTTGAGCGTGTGCCGTCCCGGCGTCCGCCGGTCGAGGACGCGGTGCGTGACGATGTTGGAGTCGGTGAAGACGCGGTTGTGGTCGCCGGTGAGGAACAGGCACGGCGGCAGCCGGTCGCCGGCGGCGGCCAGGTAGTCGTCCGGCAGCGCCCGGTACGCCGCGTCGCCGCGACGGTTCTTCACCGCGTGGCCCGCCTCGACCATCTTGCGGATGTGCCGGTAGTAGCTGAGGCCCGTCACCGGGAACAGGTCCGCCCAGCGCTCGTGCGTCTCGGGGGCGAGGCTGTCGTGGTCGTAGAACATCGCGGGCCGTCCGCTGCCCCACATGAAGCTGACCATGTGGCAGTCGCGGTTGCGGCACTCGTGGTGGAACAGCGACACCAGCCGCGAGATCGCCCAGTTGCGGTCCAGGAACCGCGCGGTGTTGGCGTAGGCGCTGAGGACGGACGTCCCGAACCCGTACTCCACCACCGGCGGGCCGAACCGGAGCTTGAGCCGCGACCAGGACGGCACCCGCGTCGCCAGCGACACGCTGTTGGACACGACGCTCGTCACGCCGTCCACCAGCCCGGCGGCCATGCTCATGAAGAACGACACCGAGCCGAGGCACTGGGCGATGACGTGGACCCGCCGGTCCCCGACGTGGCGGCGCAGCTCCGCGAGCGCGGCCGGGTGGTCGTAGAGGGCGATGTCGTCGAGGCTGAACGCGTGGGACTCGCCGTTGTAGGGCAGCCGGTTGCTCATCCGGAAGTCGAGCGCCCAGACGTCGGTGTGCCCGTTGTCCAGCAGGAAGTTTACGAGGTTGCCGTGCTCGGGCATGTAGAACATGTCGCTGGAGGCGGGCAGGCCGTGCAGGAGGAGCACGACGTCGTCGCAGTCGGCCCGGTGGAACCGGGTGAGGGTCAGGCCGAGGCCGTCGTCCGTGGCGAACGGATGCACCGCGATCTCGGCGTCCCGTACCCCTTCGTGGGTGTAACGCGCGATCCGACGTCTCATCTCTCACCTCCGCGATGGCGGGACCAACGATGCCGTCCGGGGCGGCCGGCGCACCATCGTGGGAAACCCTGACTTGTGGGTGCGGGCCGCTACGTAGTCGCCCTACGAGCGCGGTGCGGGTTTCTGCGGAGACGACCCGGAGAGTGAGACGCGCGCGGGAGCCGATGCGTTGCGCGTCATTCGGGTTGCGGAAGATCCGCGAGCGCCCGAACGAGCGTCACGCGGGACGTCACCCCGAGTTTGGTGAAGATGTTGGACAGGTGGGTCTCCACCGTCCGGATGCTGATGAACAGCTTGTCGGCGATCTGCTGGTTGGTGTGGCCGTCGGCGACGAGCGCCGCGACCTCCGACTCGCGCGGGGACAGCGGGCCCTTGCCGGCGCGCTCGCGCCGTCCGGCCGGGCCGCCGCGACGCCGCAGCTCCTGGTCGGCGAGCGCCTGCAGCGCCGGGACCGCGCACGCGCCGAACTCGTCGGCCGCCGCCCGCAGGTCGGCCCGGGCGGCGTCGGCGTCGCCCGCGCGGCCCGCCGCGATCCCGGCGGCGAGCCGCGCCCGGCCCGCCGCCAGCCGCGCGCCGCACCCGGTGAGCAGTTCCACGGCCCGCCGCGCCTGCGTCGCCGCGCCCGCCGGGTCGCGCGCCAGCAGCCCGTGCGACCGCGCGAGCGCGCGCAGCCCCTGGTGGTAGCCGAGGTCGGGATGGGCGAGGCCGTCGGCGCGGTCGGCCCAGGTCAGGGCCTCGTCGGCGCGCTCGCGCGCCGCCGCGACGCCCGCCAGCATCTCGCAGCAGCCGAGCATCGTGCTCGGGTCCAGCAGGGCGGGCGGCTCGAACCCGCCGCACGCCTCGACGGCCGCGCGCGTGCCCTCGTCGGTGCGGCCGAGGTCCAGCAGGGCCCGCGCCCGCGCGTAGCGGGCGTGCGCGCCCTGCCACTCGCCGCTGCGCGCCGAGATCGCCCCGGCCTCCTCGGCCAGCTCCAGCGCCTCGCGCGGCGACCCGGTCAGGCCCGCGATGAGCGACTGCTGGCTGAGCGCCATCGTGAGCTGCTGGCCCGCGCCGAGCAGCCGCGCGTTCTCGGCGGCCTCCTCGGCGGCGGCGCTCGCCTCGCGCAGCAGGCCGAGGACGGTGTAGGTCTGCGCCAGCCCCGACAGCAGGCTGCTGAGGATGTAGGTCTGCCCGGTGGAACGCGCCACGTTCACCGCTCGCTCGAAATGCCGGCGGGCCGTTTCGAACCGTCCCATCATCTGCTCCGCCCAGCACAGCCAGGCGATCGCGTCGAGCCATTCGGCGAGCAGCGCGTCGGACGCCTCGCCGACGAGCCGGTCCACGGTCTCCACCGCCGCCAGGGCCTCGGCGGTCTGGCCCGCGATGTGGGACGCCATCGGCCGCAGGACGCTGATCGCCAGCGTCGTGCCCGGGCTCCAGCCGTCGGCGGAGTTCTCCTCCATCGCCGACAGGACGGCGAGGCCCGCCTTGAAGTCGCCCCGGAACAGGCTCTCGGCGACGAGCCGCAGCCGCAGCGGGACCGCGACGGGCGAGCGCGGGTCGGGCAGGCGGCGCAGCTCGTCCAGCAGCAGCGCCCGCGCCTCGTCCGGACGGCCGAGCAGCCGCTCCATCAGCGCGCAGAACCGCGCCGCGCGCGCCCGCTGGTCGTGGGCGTCGGCGGGCAGCAGCCGCAGCAGCGTCCGGGCGGTCTCGCGGCCCGCCGTGAGGTGCCCGGCGACCGACTCGACCGTCGCCAGCTCCAGCAGCAGGTCCAGCCGGGACGGGACGTCGGGCCCGGCGGGATCGGCGGCCGGGTCCTCGGGCATCAGCCGCAGCGCCGCCCGCAGCCAGCGCGCCGCCGTCGCCGGGGCCTGCGCGGTGAACGCCCGGGACGCCGCGACGAGCGTCCGGACCGCGTCGGCGTCGCCCATCCGCCCGGCCCGCTCGACGTGCCGGGCGCGCTGCGCGGCGGGCGCGCCGATCCCGGCCAGGTGCGCGGCGATGCGGCGGTGCGCGGCCAGCCGCCAGCCCGCCGCCGCCGACGCGTACACCGCGTGCCGGACGAGCGGGTGCCGGAAGCGGAAGCCGCCCGTCCCGGCGCGGACCAGGTCGCGGCCGGTCAGCTCGTCCAGCGCGGCGAGCGCCGCCTCCTCGGGCACGTCGGCCGCCGCCGCGGCGAGCTGCGCGGAGAACTCGTCGGACGCGACCGCCGCGCCCTGGGCGACCCGCAGCGCCCGCTCGGGCAGGCCGCTCAGTTCCAGCCGCAGCGCGGCGCCGACGGCGGGCGGCAGGTCGCCCTCGCGGCCCCCGATCATCAGCGGCTCGCGGCTGCGCGCCAGCGCCTCCAGGTAGAACGGGTTGCCGCCGCTCAGCCGGTACAGCTCGGCGCAGCGCTGCGCGGGCACCCACGCGCCGAGCAGCCGCGTGACCTCCGCCTGGCTGAGCGGTCCGACGGTGATGGACCGTCCGGTCGCGCCGCCGACGGCCGCCTGCACGAGTCCCGCGAGGCGCGGCGACGCCTGCGCGGTCCGGTACGCCAGCGCGATGAGGACCCGGCCGCGCGGCGGGTGCCGGACGAGATGGTCGAGCAGTTCGATCGTGGCGTCGTCGGCCCAGTGGACGTCGTCGAGGATCAGCACGAGGCCGCGTCCGCCCGCGAGCTGTTCCAGCAGGTGCCGCACCGACCGGTACAGGTGGTAGCGGCCGACGGGCGTCGCGGGCGCGGCCTCGCCGAGGCCCGCGCCGGGGGCGGCGGCGAGCGCGGGGAACACGGTCGCGAGCAGGGCCGTCGCGGACGCGGGCAGCTCGGGGGCGTGGTCTTCGAGGTGGTCGTCCAGGGCGTCGACGACGGCGCCGAACGGCATCTCCTGCTCGAACTCGGCGGACCGTCCGGCGAGGACCGTCAGCCCGCGCGCCCGGCCCGCCTCCGACAGTTCGATCAGCAGCCGCGACTTGCCCGCGCCGGGCTCCCCGGCGAGCGCGACGAACCGGGGCGCGCCGCCGCCGAGCGCGTCGAGCGCCGCGTCGAGTTCCCGCAGGGCGGCCTCGCGCCCGACCAGCGGGAGGTGACCGGGCAGTTCTCCCGGTGAGGGGTCCGTCCGACCCATCACGTCCACACTCCCACGCTGACAGGCGATCGACGCGCCGGGACCGGCCGTGCGACCGGTCCGCCCGAATCGCCGATCACCTTACCGATCCCGCGCCCGGCGGGACAGGGCCATGATGCTAACGCCCTGGTTCGGTCTTCAGATCGTCAGGGGATGGTCAGTGAGAGGTCAAGAGGCCGGGAGGTTGTAGGAGAGCAGGCCGGTCGCGTCGCCGTCCACGCGGATCTCGGTGAGCGCGCAGTTGCGCAGCGCGGGGAAGACCGTCCGGTACCGTCCGGGCGCGATGCCGAGCAGTTCGCACAGGGCGAGCCGCAGCAGCGTGTTGTGCGCGACGACGAGCACGCGGCCCTCGTCGTGCTCGGCGGCGATCCGGCGCAGCGCCCGCGCGCCGCGCGCCGCCGCGTCCAGGGGGTTCTCGGCGCCCTCGAACGCGCCGGTCACGGGGTCGGCGCGGAACGCCGCGACCGCCGCGGGCGGGAGTTCGGCGAGCGTGCGGCCCTCGGCGACGCCGAAGTCGACCTCGGCCAGCTCCCCGTCCACGCGCGGGACGCAGCCGGCCGCGCGGGCGGCGGGCTCGGCGGTGACGCGCGTGCGGCCGAGCGGGGAGCACCAGACGGCGTCGAGCTTGGCCCCGGCCGCCCACCCCCCGAGCCGTTCGGCCTGCTCGCGGCCGGTGTCGGTCAGTGCGACATCGCTCACTCCGGCGTAGCGGTTCTCGGCGTGCCAGATCGTCTGGCCGTGCCGGACCAGAAACAGTGCGGTGCTCATGGGCTCTCCCCGTCCCCGTTCCCGTCGGGCGGAGCGTTCCACGTCCGCCCGTCACCGAGCATCTTTCCAGGGGACGGCCCGGCACGGCCGCCGGTTCCGTCAATCCAGGCGGAGTCGGGCACGGTACGCGCCGGGGGCGATCCGGCCCCCGGACGGCTTGCCCGGAGCGAGGCCGGTCAACCGCACGCGGTGGCCGCCGACCGTCTCCGCCGCCGGCTCGGCGGTCGTGTGCAGCTCGAACGTCCGCGCGGCGCGCCCGCGTTCGGTCGCGGTGAGGACGACGGTCGCGTCGCCCGCCCAGACGCACTGGACTCCCTCGGGGCACCGGCTGTCGGCGCCGACCCGGTCGAACCGCAGCGTGGCGGCGCCGTCCTCGAACCGCACGGACCGTCCGGGCGCGAGCTGGAACTCCGCGCCGGCCCGGACCGTCCCGTCGCCGCGCGCCGGGGAGGTTCCGCAGGACAGCGGGACGAGGAACAGGGCCGCGACCGCCGCGCGCCGCATGATCATCATGGCGTCCACCCTAACCGTCCGGTCACGCAGCGTGCGGGAGGTTCACGCTTCCTCCGGGTCGCGGCCGAGCGCGGCCCGTCCGCCGTCCACCGGGATCACCGCTCCGGTGACGAAGCTCGCCTCGGCCGAGAGCAGGTGGGCGACGACGGCGGCGACCTCGTCCGGGCGCCCGACGCGGCCGAGCGGGTGCAGCCGCCGCATCTCGTCCTCGACGCGCCCCGCTTCCGCCGGGTCCTGCCCGGCGAGGAAGGTCTCGTAGCGCTCGGTGGTGATCGAGCCGAGCGCGACGGCGTTGACCCGCACGCCCCGCGGCCCGTGGTCCACGGCGAGCGCGCGGGTGAGGCCCTCGATCGCGGCCTTGGCCGTCGCGTACGGGAGCGAGCCCCGCACCGGACGCGCCGCCTGGTGCGACGACACGTTGACGATCGCGCCGCCGCGTCCCGCGCGCAGGAACCGGCGGACGGCCGTGACGCAGCCGACGACGGCCGGGTCGACGTTGCGGGCGATGAGGCCGATGAGGTCGCGCGCCGGATCCTCGGGGGCGTGGACGCCCCCGAACACGGCGGCGTTGTTGACCCATCCGGCGAGCGGCGCGACGGCCTCGGCGCGGTCGGCGGCCCGCTCGGCGACCGTTTCGTCGGCCGCGTCGCCCGTCACCGCGACGATCCGGGCCGGGTGGTCGCGGATCCAGCCGAGCGCGTCGGCGTCGCGTTCCAGGACGACGACCGCCGCCGCGTCCCGGGCCAGACGTTCGGTGATCGCACGGCCGACGCCGCGCGCGCCGCCCGTCACCACATAGGAGGCGGTCATGGCGTCCCTTCGTCTCGCGGGTGGTGCAGGTTACAGGGGTCGGGCGCATAGGGGCCCCGAACGCGGGCACGCCGCTCGGAGCGGGAGGTGCGGCGATGGTTCCGCCGTCCCCCGAGCCGCGTCGAACCCGTCGCGCCTCCCCCCAGACGTTCAGACGATCGGACGGCCCCGGCGGATGCGTCGGCGCGCGTCCCGCAGGTAGAGGTTCCAGGGGAAGCGGCGGGCCGCGCGGGGCAGCGCGCGGTCGGCGACGGCGGCGGCGCGGGTGAGGGCGTCGAAGCGCCGCTGGTCGGACGCGGTCCAGGGCAGGTCCAGCTCGGCGCGGAACGCCGGCGGGAGGAAGCCGGTGGTGACGAAGCGGTGGAACGGGCCCGCCGCGCGGCGGACGGGCCGGGGGAGCCCGCGCAGCGCGATCAGGTCGCGCAGGTAGGCGCGGGTGACGGCGTCGGTCGCGATCTCGCCCACGGCGCCGTCCCAGTAGGCGGCGAACGCGGCGCGGTCGGCGGGCCACCGGTCGGCGGGCACCTGGAGGGTGGTGGCCAGGCGGGACGCGTGGGCGTAGACGGCGTCCAGATCGGTGTCGCGGCGCAGGGCCGTGAGGACGTCGACCGTCCCCTGGTACAGGCACGCCGCGACCCAGAGCTGGAGGTCGCGGTCGAAGGCGTTGTAGCGGACGGGGTCGCCGGGCAGCGAGTGGACGTGCCGGTGCGAGCGGTCGACCTCGCGGCGCATCGTGTCCCGTTCGCCGGCGTCGCCCCACCAGGCGATCGCCATGTAGCTGAGCGTGGTGCGCAGCCGCTTGACCGGGTGCAGGTCGGCGCGTCCGCTCGGGACGCGGCTCGCGGCGACGCCGTGCCCGACGGGCAGCCGGGCGAGCTGCATGACGACGTTCGCCGTCGCGGCGTTCAGCGCGAACCAGGTCAGCGCGTCGTCGACGGCGCGGGACTCGCCCATGCTGACCCCCTCGGTCTGGCAACGGTCGTTATCAGAAGTAAACGATCAGGAAACACCTGTGTCAAGATGGTCGCCATGCGCACCTACGGCGGAGTCGGGGCCGCCGACCGCCGCGCCGAGCGGCGCGCCCGGCTCCTCGCGGCGGGGCTGGACCTGCTCGGCACCGGCGGCCTCCAGGCCGCGACCGTGCGCAAGGTGTGCGAGGCCGCCCGGCTGACGCCCCGCTACTTCTATGAGAGCTTCCCCGACATCGACGCGCTGACCGGGGCCGTGTTCGACGCCGTCGTGGACGAGATGGTCGCGCGCGGCCACGCGGCCCTGGCCGCCGCGCCCGGCGACGCGCGCGGCCGGGTGCGCGCCGCGCTCGGCAGCGTCATCGGCCTGCTCGGCGACGACCCGCGCAAGGGCCGCGTCGTGCTCGCCCTCGCGCTCGCGAGCCCGCCGCTCGCCGCGCGCCGGCTGGCGGCCGGCCGCCGCATCGCCGGGCTCGTCGGCGAACGGCTCGGCGCGGGCGCGACGGCGCGGCAGCGCGAGTTCGCCGCCCGCTTCCTCGTCGGCGCGTTCGCCGAGACGCTCACCGCCTGGCTCGACGATCCCGCGCGGGACGACACGCTGCTGGACGACTGCACGGAACTGTTCCTGGCCGTCGCGGCGGCGGCGCGCGGCCTGACCCCGTGAGCCCGGCGCCGGTCACCGGGCGTAGTGTGATGATCATGGAGGCGGCACGGTGGTCCGGACCGCACGGGATCCGGGTGGCGGCCGTGCGGCTGACCGGCGCGCACCGCGTCTGGGCGGCGCACGCGGGCGTCCCGCCGGACGTCCGGGACGCGTTCCTCGTCACGGCGCGCGGCGCGCTCGTCGGCCGCGGGTACCACGCCACCGTGGACGATCTGGCGGCGGCCGTCGACCTCGCCGAACTGGTGCCGGACGAAGGAGGCGCGGGTGGCTGACGGGCACGAGGTCGTCGTGGTCGGTTCCGCGAACGCCGACCTGGTCGTCCGGGTGGAGCGGCGGCCGGGCCCCGGGGAGACCGTGCTCGGCTCGGACTTCGACACCCACCCCGGCGGCAAGGGCGCGAACCAGGCGGTCGCGGCGGCGCTGCTCGGCGGGCGCGTCGCGCTGCTCGGCCGCGTCGGCGACGACGGTCACGGCGAGCTGCTGCGCGACGCCCTCGCGATCGTGGGCGTCGACACCCGCGCGCTGCTGACGACCCCGGCGCCCACCGGCGTCGCGTTCATCGCCGTCGGGCCGGACGGGGAGAACAGCATCATCGTCGCGCCCGGCGCCAACGCGCGGCTCACGCCCGCCGACGTGGACCCGGCGTTCCTGGCCGGGGCGCGCGTCGTGTCGCTCCAGGCGGAGATCCCGGTCGAGACCGTGCTCGCCGCCGCCCGCGCGGCGTCCGACGCGGGCGCCCGGACGGTCCTGAACCTGTCCCCGGTCCCGGCCGCGAGCACGGCGCTGCTCGGGCTGTGCGACGTGCTGGTCGTCAACGAGCACGAGGCCGGGCTGCTGCTGCCCGGCGCCGCCCGCGCGCCCGCCGCGCTGCTCGCCCTTGGCCCGCGCGCGGTGGTCGTCACGCTCGGCGCGGACGGCGCGTGCGTCGCGGACGGCACCGGCGAGGCGTTCGTCCCGGCGCCGCGCGTGGAGGCCGTCGACACGACCGGCGCGGGCGACGCGTTCACCGCCGCCCTGTGCCTGCGGCTCGCGCGCGGGGACGGCGTCGCGGACGCGGCGCGGTACGCGGTGCGGGTGGGCGCGGCGGCGGTCCGGTCGCCGGGCGCGCAGGCGTCCTACCCGTCGGCCGAGGACGACCTTCCCGGCTGAGCCGCCGCGCGCCGCCGGTCCAGTTCTTCGGCGACGTCGGCGACGTCCGCGCCGAGGTCGTAGGCGCTGAGCAGGTACAGGTCGTCCTCGGTGCGGATCTCCAGCAGGCGGCTGCGGACGAGGGCGCGGCGCCGCTCGTCCACCGCGATCTCGGTGATCTCCGGCCAGGCGAGGTCGCGCCGTCCGGCGTAGCCCGCGACGACCGTCACGCCGCCGGCGTCGGCGCTCAGCCGTTCGGGCGCGAGGACGTCGCGCAGCGCGAGGCCGGCGAGCCCCACCGCCGCCACCCCGGCCAGCAGCGTCCCCGCCGCGTCGCGGGCGAGCAGGGCGACGGCGGCGACGACCACCGCTCCGGCGAACTTCAGCACGGTGTGCGCGGGCGGCACGCGCCAGGCCGCCGCGTCGTCTTCGGTCACGTCCGCCACGGTAGCCGGGCGCGTGTGACGACCCGCACGTTACCGGTGAGTTGTGTTATCCAACTCGGCGCGGCACAGTGGACGTAGTCAGTTGGATTATCCAACCTAGGAGGAGTCATGCGGGACGCGGTGATCGTCGAGGCCGTGCGGACCCCCGTCGCCAAGGGCAAGCCGTCCGGGGCCCTGCACGAGGAGCTTCCGGTGGACCTGCTCGCGCGCACTCTCAACGCCCTGATCGAGCGGGCGGGCATCGACCCGGCGCTCGTGGACGACGTCATCGGCGGCTGCGTCACCCAGGCCGGGGACCAGTCGCTCAACATCACCCGCAACGCCGTCCTCGCGGCGGGCTGGCCGGAGAGCGTGCCCGGCACGACCGTGGACCGGCAGTGCGGCTCGTCCCAGCAGGCCGCGCACTTCGCCGCGCAGGGCGTGCTCTCCGGGGCCTACGACGTCGTGGTCGCGTGCGGCGTCGAGTCGATGTCGCGGGTGCCGATGGGCTCGGCCGTCCTGCCCGGCAGCGACCCGTTCGGCCCCGCGCTGAACGCCCGCTACCCCGGCGGCCTCATCGGGCAGGGCATCAGCGCCGAGCTGATCGCCGCGCGCTGGAAGCTGGAGCGCGAGGAACTGGACGCGTTCGCCGTCGCGTCCCACCGCAAGGCCGCCGCCGCGTGGGACGCCGGGGAGTTCGACCGCGAGGTCGCCTGGGCGGGGCAGCGCGACGAGACGATCCGCCCCGGCACCACCGCCGAGGTCTTGGCCGGGCTCAAGCCCGCGTACTACGACCCGGCGATGGAGGAGCGCTTCCCGCAGATCGGCTGGAACATCACGGCGGGCAACGCGTCCCCGGTCAACGACGGCGCCGCCGCCCTGCTCATCATGGAGGCGGAGACGGCGCGGCGGCTCGGGCTGCGGCCCCGCGCGCGGTTCCACTCGTTCGCCGTCGCCGGGGACGACCCGCTCTACATGCTCACCGCGATCATCCCCGCGACCCGCAAGGTGCTCGACCGGGCCGGGCTCGGCGTCGACGACGTCGACCTCTTCGAGGTGAACGAGGCGTTCTCGCCCGTCGTGCTGGCCTGGCAGCGCGAGACCGGCGTCCCGGACGCGAAGCTGAACGCGCGCGGCGGCGCCATCGCCATCGGCCACCCGCTCGGCGGCAGCGGCGCGCGGATCATGACCACGCTCGTCCACCTGCTGGAGGACCGGGGCGCCCGCTACGGCCTCCAGACGATGTGCGAGGCGGGCGGCCTCGCCAACGCGACGATCCTCGAACGGCTCTGACCCGGCACTGACACCGGGCGGGCGGGCGACCCCCGCCCGCCCGCCTAGGATGGACGGCATGGCGGAACGGTTTCCCCGGGAGTGCTCGGTCGCCGACGCGCTGGAGATCGTCGGCGAGCGCTGGTCGCTGCTCGCCGTCCGGGAGATCAGTCACGGGTTCCACCGGTTCGACCAGATCGTCCGCAACACCGGCGCGTCCCGCGACATCCTCACCGCGCGACTGCGCAAGCTGGAGGACGCGGGCGTCCTGCGCCGCCGCCGCTACAGCGAGCACCCGCCGCGCTACGAGTACCACCTCACCGAGCCGGGGCACGAGCTGAACGACGTCCTGATCGCGCTGATGAAGTGGGGCGACAAGTACCTCAACCCCGACGATCCGCCCGTCCGGTTCGTCCACTCCTGCGGGGAGACGCTGACGGCCGAGGTCGTCTGCGCCCACTGCGGGCGCCCCGCCCGCGAGGGCCTGCACGCCCCCACCGGACGCGGCGCCCTCAGCCGCTAGCGGTCGCGCGGCGCGTAGCGGGCCAGCACCGCCGCCTCCGCGACCCCGACCAGGCCGTAGGCGGCCAGCGACGCCAGCGTCACCGCGACGACGCTCGCCCACAGCTCGTCGTAGCGGAACGAGCTGCCCGCCGTCAGCATCGCGTAGCCGAGGCCCTTGCCGGTCGCCAGCCACTCGGCCAGCAGCGCCCCGATCAGCGAGCCCGGCACCGAGATCCGCGCGGACGCGAAGAACGCCGGCAGCGCGCTCGGGACGAGCACCTTGCGCATCGTCGTCCACGACGAGCCCCCGTAGGCGCGCACCAGGTCGGCGGCCTGCGCGGACGCCGACCGCAGCCCGAAGACCACGTTCACGAGCGCCGGGAAGAACACGACGATCCCGCTGATCACCGTGGTCGCGAGCAGGTCGCGGCCGAAGATCAGCGTGATCACCGGGGTCATCGCGACCAGCGGCACCGACCGGACGACCATCGCGATCGGCATGAACGACCGCTCGGCCGTCCGCCACAGCACGAACGCCACCGCGACCGCCGCCGCGGCGACCAGACCCGCGACCAGGCCCGCGCCCGCGTCGCGTAGCGTCACCCACAGGCCCGACCAGACCGTGGAACGGTGCGCGCCCGCCTCCGAGCCGGCGGCCAGGTACGTCCAGACGTCCGCCGGGCTCTTGGCGACGAGCGGGTTGACGTTCAGGATCTTCAGGAACAGCGTCCAGCCCGCCGCGACCAGGCCGAGCGACAGCACCAGCGACAGCAGCGTCGTCCCGAGCCGCCGGGCCGCCGCGCTCACGGGTTCTCCCCGCGCGGCGCCCACGGCGTGACGAGCCGTCCGACCAGCGCGATGCCCGCGTACGCCAGGCCCGCGAGCGCGCCGGACACGATCGCGACGCCCCACGTCCGCTCCACGTCGAGCTGCTGCTGCGCCACGATCATCGCCAGGCCCAGCCCGGCCGGGACGCGGCCCATGAACTCGCCGATGATCGCGCCGAGCACCGCCGCCGGGGCGGAGATCTTCAGCGCGGTGAACGCCGCCGGCAGCGCGGCGGCGAACCGGACGCGGCGCAGCATCGCCCACCGTCCGCCCCCGTAGGCGCGGACGAGGTCGAGCCCCGCCGGGTCGGCGGCGCGCAGCCCGGCCAGCATCCCGATCAGCGTCGTGAACACCACCGACAGCGCCGACAGCGCCACCATCGGGGTGTCGCCGTCGAACACGACCGTGAGGATCGGCCCGACCGCGATGATCGGCAGGCAGTAGCTGGCGACGGCGAGCTGCGTCACGACCCGCTCCAGCGGCGGGACGAGCACGACCAGCAGCGCCATCGCCGTCGCGATCGCGTTGCCCCACAGGAAGCCGCGCAGCGCCTCGCCGCCCGTCCCGCGCAGGTGCGGCCCGTAGAACGACCAGCCGTCGTCGGCGAGCGTCCGCAGCACGCCCTGCGGGGTCGGGACGGCGTGGCCGCCCGCGAACACCGTCACGGCGAGGACTTCCCAGCAGAGCAGGACGGCGACGATCCCGGCGACCGGACCCGCCCAGCCCGGCACCGCGACGCGGCGGAAGGAGAGCGCGGTCACCGGCCGCCCTCCTCGCCGAACAGCATCTCCGACAGCCGGTCCTGGATCGCGTGGAACTCCGGCGTCCGGAGCATCTCGGGCGTGCGCGGACGCGGCAGCCCGACCTCCACCAGCGCGAGCACGCGGCCGGGCCGGGCGCTCATCACCGCGACGACGTCCGACAGGAACACCGCCTCGGCGATGCCGTGCGTCACCATCAGCGTCGTGGTGGCGCGCTCGGTCCAGATCCGCTGGAGCTCCAGGTTGAGGCGCTGGCGGGTGAGGTCGTCCAGCGCGCCGAACGGCTCGTCCAGCAGCAGCACGCGCGGCTCGACGACCAGCGACCGGGCGATGGCGACGCGCTGGCGCATCCCGCCCGACAGCTGCGCGGGCCGCGCCTTCTCGAACCCCTCCAGCCCGACGAGCCGGATCAGGTCCTGGATCTGGCCGGGGGACGGCTTGATCCCCGCGACCTCCAGCGGCAGCCGGATGTTCGCGGCGACCGTCCGCCACGGCAGCAGCGCCGCGTCCTGGAACGCGATGCCGAGATGGTGGGCGCGGCGCGCGACCTCGGGCGACTCGCCGTGCAGCAGCGCCTCGCCGCCGGACGGGGACTCCAGCCCGGCGAGGATCCGCAGCACGGTCGACTTGCCGCAGCCCGACGGGCCGAGCACCGACAGGAACGAGCCGCGCGGGGTGCGCAGGTCCACCCCGTCAACGGCGGTGACCGTCCGGCGGCCCAGCCGGAACTCCTTGCGGAGGCCGGTGAGCCGGATGCCGTCGCCGGCGTCCGCCCCCGCCGCGGCCGGGGCGGGGGCGGAGGTGACGTCAGACAAGGGAGGGGTCCTCCTTGTAGATCTCCTGGATGATCGAGAGGTCGAACAGCTTGTCGGCCGTGATGTCCACCCCGGCGAACTTCAGCGTCGCGATGTTGGCGGCGACGAGCTGCGGCGACATCGTGAAGATGCCGTTCTTCTTCGTCTCGTCGGTGAGGATCAGGCCGTTCTGGGTCGTGGACTCGAGCGTCTGCTCCTTGACCTCCAGCCCGAGGCCCTTGCCGTAGGTCTCGACGGCGAGCTTCGCCCCGGCCGCCGGGTCCTTGAGGCTGTCCTTCCAGCCCTTGATCTCGGCCCGCAGCAGCGCCTTGAGCTTGGCGCGCTCCTTCTTGATCGCCTCGGTCGTCGCGATGTAGGACTCGCCGACCAGGGGGTAGGCGTGGTCGGCGAACATCATGACCTCGGTCTTGAAGCCCTTGAGCTTGAGGACGTTCGGCTCGTTGGTCACGTAGCTCATCCAGCCGTCCACGGTGCCGGTGGTGAGCGGCAGCGGGTCGAACTGGACGGGGACCTTCGTGACCTGCTTCGGGTCGATCTTCGCGGCCTTGAGGAAGGCGGTCCAGACGGCCTCGTTGGTGGCCTGGACGCCGATCTTCTTGCCGATGAGGTCCTGCGGCGTCCGGATCGGGTTCTTCGCCATCGACGTGATCGCGAACGGGTTCTTCTGGTACTGGGTGGCGATGATCTTCAGGGGGGCGCCCTGGGCGATGGCCGCGCCGACGCGGTCGGGCGAGCTGAGCCCCACGAACGCCTTGCCGGTCACGACGTCGGTCTCGGCCGGGGTCGCGTTCGGGCCGCCGGTGATGAGGTCGACCTTCGAGAAGCCTTCGGCCTTGTAGTAGCCGTTGGCGTCGGCGAGGTACTCCCCGGCGAACTCCACGTTCTTGATCCACGCCAGGCGGATCCCGGCCGTCCCGTGGCCCGAGCCGCCCTTGGACGGCTCGTCGTCGCCGCACGCGGCGAGCAGCGGGCCGGCCAGCGCCAGCCCACCGGCCTGGAGGCCGCGGACGAGGACGGTACGGCGGTCGAGGTGGCTCATGGGTCTCCGATCTTCGTTCCGCTGCCGGTCGTGGACGCGTTTCCGCCCGTGACGAAGCGACCGGCCTGCGGCCGAAGGTAGGAACGGGACGTTGCTGCGTGATGCCAACTCTTTTGCAGGCTTGTTACCAACGCCACGCCGTTGGTTCGTCCGGACAAAACCGCGTGTGCGCTGGTCGGACCTTCGTGCGTTCCTCCAACGCAGGACACCGGTGGGCTGTGGGTCATGTCACCGGATGTTCCGACAGTGTTATCCCAAGCGTTGCTTTTCGGAGGGTCGCGACAGGGTAAAGACCGTGCGTGGAACCGTCACAGTGTGTGATTCGGTAGCGTCCTCTTCATGCGACTCGGTGTGCTGGACGTGGGCTCGAACACGGTGCATCTCCTGGTGGTGGACGCCCACCGGGGTGCCCGCCCCCTCCCGGCCTTCTCCCACAAGGCGGAACTCAGCCTCACCGCCCATCTCGACGACGGCGACCGGCTCACCGCCGAGGGCGAGGAGCTGCTGTGCGCCTTCGTCGGCGAGGCGCTCCAGATCGCCGAGGACAAGGGCGTCGAGAACGTCGTCGCCTTCGCCACCTCCGCCGTCCGCGAGGCCGTGAACGGCGAGGAGGTGCTGGAACGCATCCGGAACACCGCCGGGGTCGACATCCGCGTCCTGTCCGGGCCGGACGAGGCGCGGATGACGTTCCTCGCCGTCCGCCGCTGGTTCGGCTGGTCGTCGGGACGGCTGCTCGTCGTGGACATCGGCGGCGGCTCGCTGGAGATCGCCACCGGGCTGGACGAGGAGCCCGACGTCGCGATCTCGCTGCCGCTCGGCGCGGGCCGCCTCACCCGCGACCGGCTGTCGGACGACCCGCCGCCGCCCGAGGAGGTCCGCGCGCTGCGCAAGCACGTCCGCGCCGAGATCGCCCGGCACGTCGGGGAGATCGCCAGGTTCGGCCGGCCCGACCACGCGGTCGCCACGTCGAAGACGTTCAAGCAGCTCGCGCGGATCGCGGGGGCGGCGCCGTCGTCGGAGGGGCCGTTCGTCCGCCGCGTCCTGCGTCACGCCGACCTCACCGACTGGGCCGCCAAGCTCGCCGAGCTGGCGCCCGAGGAGCGGGCCGCGCTGCCGGGCGTCTCCGAGCGGCGCGCGGCGCAGCTCCCCGCCGGGGCGATCGTCGCCGACGCCGCGATGGACCTGCTGGAGCTGCCGGAGCTGGAGATCTGCCCGTGGGCGCTGCGCGAGGGCGTCATCCTGCAGCGGCTGGACACCCTGGAGACGCCCCGCCCGTGACGCTCACCAGCTCGGGTGCGCGATCAGCGAGCCCTGCGGGGTGAGCACGCGGTCGCCGGTGCCGTCCGCGCGGATCGCGTGGACGACCGAGTCGGTGAACGGCCCCCGGACGTAGGCGATCCACCGGCCGTCGGGGGACCAGGACGGGTCGGACTCGTTCTCCGCGCCCGTCGTGACGCGGTGCCCGCCCGTCCCGTCGGCGTTCATCACCCAGATCTCGCCGGGGTCCTTGCCGCGCGTGTAGGCGATGCGGCGCCCGTCCGGCGACCAGGCCGGGTCGCCCGCCGGGACGTCGCCCGTGGTGAGCTGCTTCCACGGCTGCGTCGGACGGTCGGGGTCGAGCGTGTAGAGCTGCGCGGTGCCCTCCCGCTTGCTCCAGAACACGAGCCCGGCGCGCGACCACATCGGGTCGTCCTTGTCGGCGGGGTCGGTGGTGATCGTCGTGGCCGTGCCGGCGCCGTCCACCGGGCGCACCGCGAACTGCCGCACGCGGCCGACCAGCACCGGGTAGGCGAGGCGGGCGCCGTCCGGGGACCACGCGACGCGGCTGCGTCCCGACAGGTCGGAGGCGAGCCAGCGGACGCCGGTCCCGTTCGCGTTCCCGACGTAGACGCTCGCGCCGGGGTCGGCCCAGCGGGTGAACGCGAAGCGCTTCCGGTCCGGCGACCACTGCGGGAGCATGTCGCACGACGGGCCGGTGACGAGCGGGACGGGCGCCGCCGCGCCGGGCGTGTAGCGCCCGATGTCGCCGTGGCAGGTGTCGGGCCAGCCGCGCTCGGTGTCGATGCGCACCAGCAGCGCGTCGCGCGGGAACCCGTTCGCCGAACCGGCGGACTTGTCGCCCGAGTCCGGCCACACCAGGTACAGCACCCCGGCGGTGACGGCGGCGGCCGTCACGGCGGCCCCGGCCGCGAGCAGCGCCCGCGACCGCCGCCGCGGGCGAGGCGGCGGCTCCGCCGGACGCGTGGGCTCCCCGTACGGGCGCGGCCCCGGCGGCTGCCCGGCGCCGTGTGGCGCGGGCTCGCCGTACGGGCGCGGAACCTGCTGCTGCGCCGGTCCGCCCTGCTGGACGTTCTGCTGGACGTTCTGGCGCGCGGGTTCGGTGGCAGGCTCGGGCCACGGCTGCGGGCGTCCCTGCGCGGGCTCGGTCGGCGCGTGGGCCGGGCCGCCGGACGGGTGCGTCGCGGCGTCCGGCGGGGCCGTGTCGGGGGGGCCCGCCAGGCGGGTGTGCTGGGCGGCGGGGTGGCCGGGGTCGGTGGCGACGACCGTGGCCGCGGGCGGCGCGGCGTCCGCGCCGACGAGGCTGAGCAGCAGGTCGCGGGCCGACGGACGGCGCGCCGGGTCCTTGTCCAGCGCGGCGCGGACGAGTCCCGCGAGCGGTTCGGTCAGCGCGCCGAGGTCCGGGTCGGCGTGCAGCGCCCGCGCGGCCATGACGTGGACCTGTCCCGTCCCGAACGGGTTGCGGCCGTTCGCCGCCGACGCCACCAGGCAGCCCCAGGCGAAGATGTCGGTGGCCGGGGTGATGTCGCCGCCGGAGACCTGCTCGGGCGCGAGGAAGCCGGGCGTCCCGATGAGCTGGCCGGTGCGGGTGAGCGCGGCGGCCTCGTCCAGCGCCCGCGCGATCCCGAAGTCGATGACGCGCGGCCCCGACCGCGACAGCAGCACGTTCCCCGGCTTCAGGTCGCGGTGGACGAGCCCGACCGAGTGGATCGCGACCAGCGCCGTCGCGACCCCGACCGCGACGCCGTGCAGCGTCCCGCCGGTGAGCGGCCCGGACGTGTCGAGCTGCTGCTGCAGCGACGGCCCCTCGATGAACTCGGTCGCGAGGTAGGCGCGCCCGCCGTCCTCGCCGTGGTCCAGGACGCGGGCGGTGCAGAACGACGCGACGCGCAGCGCGTTGCGCGCCTCCTCGTGGAAGCGCGCGCGGAACGCCGGGTGCCCGGCCAGGTCGGGCCGGACGACCTTCACCGCGACCTGCGTCCCGTCGGCGGCGCGGGCGAGGTAGACCGCGCCCATCCCGCCCTCGCCGAGACGCGCCTCGACGACGAACGGCCCGACCCGCTCGGGGTCCGCCGCCGAAGGACCGGCGGGCCACTCCTGCGAGCCGTCCATTGCACCACCTTCCGCCCGGTCAGGGGCGTCTGTACAGGAAGGTCCAAGTCTGCCCGTCGGGACGGGTCCGGCGCACCTCGCTCACTGGAAGTCGCGCGACCTGTTCCGGCCCGGCACCGGCAGCCGCCGCAGCCGGTGCGCGACGAGGTTGGTCGCGCCGTCGACCCGTTCCAGCCGGCCGCTGACCAGCAGCGCCTGGGAGTCGACGGCGAGCGCGCGGAACCGCGCGAACACCGGCGGCGGGCACACGACGTTGACGAGCCCGGTCTCGTCCTCCAGGTTGAGGAACACGACGCCGCCCGCCGTCGGCGGTCGCTGCCGGTGCGTGACCAGGCCGCCGACCAGCACGTTCCGCGCGCCGGGCACGCCGGCGAGGGCGCGGACGGGCAGGGCGCCGAGGTCGTCCAGCGCGTCCCGGACGTGCGCGACCGGGTGCGTCGCGGACACGCCCGTCGCCCACAGGTCGGCCAGCGTCTCCTCGACGGGCGTCAGCGCGGGCAGCGGCGGGGCGTCCGCGCCGGGCGCGACGCCGTCGATGCGGTCCGGGCCCGTCCCGGCGAGCGCGCCCGCCGCCCACAGCGCCGCGCGGCGGTCCAGCCCGAAGCAGCCGAACGCCCCGGCCGTCGCCAGCGCCTCCAGCGCGGCGGCCGACATCGGCACGCGGCGCGCCAGGTCCTCCATGCTCGCGTACGGACGGCCCGCCGCGATCGCCTCGGCCAGGTCGTCGCCTACGGTGCGGACGCCGCGCAGCCCGGCGCGGATCGCGGGCTGCGGCTCGTCCGGCCCGTGCGGGTGCCGGGCCAGGAGCGGCACAGGCTCCTCCAGCGTCGGGTGCGCGGCGCTGGCGTTGACGTCCACGCCCCGGACCTCGATGCCGTGCCGCCGCGCGTCGCCGAGCAGCGTCTGCGGGCTGTAGAACCCCATCGGCTGGTTGCGCACCAGCGCGGCCGTGAACGCCGCCGGGTAGTGCCGCTTGACGTAGGCGCTGGCGTAGACGAGGTGGGCGAAGCTCTGCGCGTGCGACTCGGGGAAGCCGTAGCCGGTGAAGCCGAGGATCTTCTGGTAGACGTCCTCGGCGACGTCCGCCGGGATCCCGCGCTCGGCCATCCCCGCCAGCAGCCGCGCGCGCATCCGCTCGACGCGCTCGGGCGCGCGCTTGGCGCCCATCGCCTGCCGCAGCTCGTCGGACTCGGCGGGGGTGAACCCGGCGCAGTCGATGGCCAGCTCCATCATCTGCTCCTGGAACAGCGGCACGCCGAGCGTCCGGGACAGCGCCCGCTTCATCAGCGGATGCGGGCACGTCGGCGGCTCCAGGCCCTTGCGCCGCCGCAGGTAGGGGTGGACGGACCCGCCTTGGATCGGTCCAGGACGGATCAGCGACACCTGCACCACGAGGTCGTAGAACTCGCGGGGCCGCAGCCGGGGCAGCGTCGCCATCTGCGCCCGCGACTCGACCTGGAACACCCCGATCGTGTCGGCGTCGGCCAGCATCTCGTACACGCGCGGGTCGTCGGGCGGGACGGACTGCAGGTCGAGCCGGACGCCGTGGTGCGCCGCGACGAGGTCGAACGCGTCGTGCAGCGCGGCGAGCATCCCGAGGCCGAGCAGGTCGAACTTCACGAGCCCGGCGGCGGCGCAGTCGTCCTTGTCCCACTGCAGGACGCTGCGGCCCTCCATCCGCGCCCACTCGATCGGGCACACCTCGCCGACCGGGCGGTCCGCGATGACCATCCCGCCGGAGTGGATGCCGAGGTGGCGGGGCAGCCGCAGCATCCGCCGGGCGAGGCCGAGGACGTTCGCGGGCACGTCCGCGTGCGCGCCGGTCGGATCGCGGGAGTCGATGCCGCGCGACCAGGCGTCCTGCTGGCCGGGGGAGTGGCCGAGGGCGCGCGCCGCGTCCCGCACCGCCATCTTCGGCCGGTAGCTGATGACGTTCGCGACCTGCGCGGTGCACTCGCGGCCGTACTTGTCGTAGACGTACTGGATGACCTTCTCGCGGCGGCGGTGCTCGATGTCCAGGTCGATGTCGGGCGGCCCGTCGCGGCCGGGCGACAGGAACCGCTCGAACAGCAGCCCGTGGTAGACGGCGTCCACGCCGGTGATGCCGAGCGCGTAGCAGACGGCCGAGTTCGCCGCCGACCCGCGCCCCTGGCACAGGATCTCGTTCTCCTCGCAGAACCGGACGATGTCGTGGACGATCAGGAAGTAGCCCGGGAAGCCGAGCTGCTCGATGACGTCGAGTTCCCGGGCGATCTGCGCGTACGCGCCCGGAACGCGCTCGTTCTCCGGCGGGCCGTAGCGGCGCCGCGCGCCCTCGGCGACCAGGTGCCGCAGCCAGGACGCCTCGGTGTGCCCGGCCGGGACGGGCCAGTCCGGCAGGCGCGGTGCGACGACCGCGAAGTCGAACGCGCAGGACCGTCCGAGGTCGGCCGTCCGCTCCCGCACGCCGGGGAACCGCGCCAGCCGCGCCGCCATCTCCGCGCCGCTCCGCACGTGCGCGGTGCCGCTGGCGGGCAGCCAGCCGACCATGTCGTCCAGCGCGCGGCGGGCCCGGACGGCGGCGAGCGTCTCGGCGAGCCGCGCGTCCGGGCCGGGCGCGGCGAAGTGGACGTTGTTGGACGCGACCACGCCGGTGCCCGCCCGTCCGGCCAGCGCGAACAGGGCGTCGTTGCGCGGGTCGTCGCCGGGCAGGCCGAGGTCGGTCAGCTCCACGAACACGTTGTCGCGGCCGAACCGCTCGATCATCGCGTCCAGCTCGCGGGCCGCGCCGCCGGACGCCAGCGCCGCCGGGACCGGCCCCTTGCGGCAGCCGGTCAGCACCGCCCAGTGCCCGTCGTGCGCGTCGGCGAGCGCGTCGAGGTCGTAGACCGGACGGCCCTTCTCCCCGCCCGCGAGCTGCGCCTTGGTGATCGCCGCGCAGAGCCGCCGGTAGCCGTCCGGGTCGCGGGCGAGGACGAGCAGGTGCCGGCCGTTCGGGTCGGGCGCGCCGGTGCGCGGGCCGGGGGCGCCGAGCGTCAGCTCCGCGCCGAACAGCGTGCGCAGCGGCGTCCCGCGCGCGGCCTCGGCGAACCGGACGGCCCCGTACATCCCGTCGTGGTCGGTGATCGCCATCGCCTCGACGCCGAGCCGCACCGCCTCGGCGACGAGCGCGGCGGGGTCGCTGGCGCCGTCCAGGAAGCTGAACGAGGAGTGGCAGTGCAGCTCCGCCCACGGCACCGCGTCGGCGGGCGGGCGGGGGAGCGGCGGCGGTCCGGGCGGCGGCTCCTCGCGGACGGGCGGGTTCCCGCCCCACCGCAGCCGCCGTTCCAGCTCGCTCCAGGGGACGGACGGGTTGAACCACCCCATGCCCTCTCCCCTCGACCGGCGTTCCGCGTGGTCAGGGTACTGCGGGGCGATGGTTTCGGCGGTACTCGCTCGGCGGGACGCCGAGTTCGCGGGCGAAGTGCGCCCGCAGATTGGCGGCGGAGCCGAGCCCGCAGCGTTCGGCGACCTGGTCCACCGGCAGGTCGGTGCGCTCCAGCAGCTCCCGCGCGCGGATCAGCCGCTGCGCGAGCAGCCAGCGCAGCGGCGTCGTGCCCGTCTCGGCGTGGAAGCGGCGGATCAGCGTGCGTCCGGCGAGGCCCGCGCGGGCGGCGAGGTCGGCGATGGTCAGCGGCTCGTCCAGCCGCTCCACCGCCCACTGGAGCAGCGGGCCGAGGCCGTCGTCGCGGCCGGTCGCGGGCAGCGGCGACTCCACGTACTGCGCCTGGCCGCCGGTGCGGTGCGGCGGGACGACCAGGTGCCGCGCGACGGCGTTCGCGGTCTCCGTCCCGAGGTCCTGGCGGATCAGGTGCAGGCACAGGTCGATGCCCGCCGTGTTGCCCGCGCCGGTGACGACGTCGCCGTGGTCGATGTAGAGGACGGCCGGGTCCACGTCCACCGCCGGGTACCGCGCGGCGAGGATCGGGGCGTGCTTCCAGTGGGAGGCCGAGCGGCGGCCGTCCAGCAGCCCGGCGGCGGCCAGCAGGAACGCGCCCGAGCACAGCGACACGATCCGCGCGCCGCGCGCGTGGGCGGCGCGGACGGCGGCGACGGCGGCGGGCGCGGCGTCGGCGCGGACGTCCGAGCACGCCGGGACGATCACCGTGTCCGCGTGCTCCAGCGCGTCCAGCCCGTGCGCCGCCGACATCTGGAACAGACCGGGCAGGTCAGTGTGCCCGGACGACCCGCGCAGCGGCACCGGCCCCGGCCCGCCGTCCGCGCACAGCAGCAGCTTGTACCAGGGGTCCTCGTGGCCGGGCGGCGGCGTGCCGAACACCTGGCAGGGGATCGCGACCTCGAAGACCGGGGCGCCGGGGAGGATCAGGACGGCCAGCGTGCGCATGGCAGAAATCTAGCGGACTGCGGCAATCGTGCCACTCGTGCGGCGTCCGGCGGCGCCCGAGACTGGCGATCATGACGACGATCACCCCGGTGCGGGTGCCGGCCCGCTCCCTCCGCTGGCGCGTCCTCGCCGTCGCCTCGACGGCGCAGTTCCTCGCGATCCTCGACCTGTTCGCGGTCAGCGCGGCGTTCCCCGCGCTGCGCGACGCGTTCGGGCACGCCCCGCTCGCCGACGTGTCCTGGGTGCTGAACGCCTACACGATCGTGCTCGCCGCGCTGCTCGTCCCCGCCGGGCGGCTCGCCGACGACACCAGCCGCCGCGCCGCGTTCCTGCTCGGGATGGCGCTGTTCGGGCTCGCGTCCGCCGCCTGCGCCGCCGCGCCCACGCTCGGCGTGCTCGTCGCCGCCCGCGTGCTGCAGGCGGCGGCGGGCGCGGTGCTCGTCCCGACGTCGCTCGGGCTCGCGCTGCCCGCCTTCCCGGCGCGCGAGCACCCGACCGTCATGGGCATCTGGACGGCCGTCGCCGCGTTCGGCGCGGGCTGTGGGCCCGTCGTCGGCGGGCTGCTGCTCGCGGCGGGCTGGCGCTGGATCTTCCTCATCAACCTGCCCGTCACCCTCGGGGCGATCCTCGCGGGCCGGCGGCTGCTGCCCGCCGCCCCGCGCCGCGCCCGGCAGCGGCTCGACCCGCTCGGCGCGGCGCTCGTCCTCGGCGCGACCGCCGCGCTGACCGCCGTGTTCGTCGAGGGGCCCGAGCTGGGGTACGCCTCGCCGATCGTCGTCGCGTGCGCGGTCGGGGCCGTCCTGCTCGGCGCGGCGGGCGCGGTCCACATGCGCCGCCACCCGAACCCGGTCATCGGGTTCGACCTGTTCCGGCACCGGACGTTCGCCGTCTCGGTGTCCGGCGTGTTCCTCTACTACCTGGTGTTCGCGGCGCTGCTGCTGTCGGCCACCCTGCACCTCACCGGGACGTGGCACTACCCGGTCGTGCGGGCCGCGCTCGGCATCGCGCCCATCCCGGTCGCCTGCCTGCTGCTGTCGCCGCTGTCCGGATGGATCGTCGGACGCGTCGGCGCGCGGGCGTCGGCCGTTCTCGGCGGGCTCACGCTCGCCGCCGGCTCCGGCTGGTGGGCGCTCGCGGCCGGTCCGCACCCGCACTATCTGACGGTGTTCGTTCCCGGGGCCGTCCTCGCGGGCGCCAGCACGGCCCTGCTCCAGCCCCCGCTGTTCGGGTCGGCCGCGACGCTGCCCGCCGACCGGCTGTCGCTCGGGTCGGCCGTCCTCATGATGGCGCGGCAGATCAGCTCGGCGCTCGGCATCGCCGTCCTCACCGCCGTGCTCGGCGCCGCGCCGGGCCTCGCCGGGTTCCGGCTCGCCTGGACGCTCATGACGGCCGTCGCGCTGCTCGCCGCCTTGGTGTGCCTGCGCCGGCCTCAGTCGTAGACGGCCTCGATCCGCCACCGTCCGCCCTCGACCGCCGCCAGGTACGCGCGGCCCCCCGCCGTCACGACCTGGAAGCGGGCGCGGCGGCGGGCGCGCGCCGGATCCCACCAGCGCTCGGCGACCGGCCACGGGCCCGTCCACGCCGCGACCTCCTCGGCCGGGCCGCCGCCCACCGCGATCCACGCGGGCGGCGCGGACACCGCGCACCGCGCCGACACCGTCACCCGCGCCCCCGCCGCGTCGGTGACCTCGGCGGGCAGCGGCTCGGGCGGGACGGCGGCGGGCGCCGGACCCGGGACGCCGCCCGGCCACGGACCGTCCGGGCGCCCGTCCGGCGGCAGGTCGCCGACCGGCACCCGCACGACCCGCTCGCCCGGATCGCGGCCCGCCACCAGCAGCGGCCGGACGACCCCGGCGTGCCCGAGCAGCGCCTGCACCCGGTCGGCGGCGCGGGCGACGCGCTCGGTCACCGCGCTCTGCCCCCACAGCGCCTGCTGCCGTCCGGTGTCGGGGACGAGCTGGTCGGGCGCCAGCTCCACCCACGCCACGCCGCCCCACACCGCGTCGTCCGTCCCCGGCTCGGGCCGCCACGCGGCGAGCTGCCAGCGGACGCGCTCGGCCACCGCCGCCGACGACAGCGTGCCGTCGTGCCGCCACAGCCGCTCCAGGACGCGTCCGTCGGCGAACCCGATCGTCACCGCGAGCCGCACGCAGGTCGTCCCGCCCGCCGCGAGCGCCGCGTGCAGCTCGCCCGCCAGCCGCTTCGCGGTGAACACCACCTGCTCGGCGCGCTCGGCGGGCGGGTCGAACGCCGCCCGGACGGTCCGCTCCGCCGTCGCGGCGGCCGGCGCCAGCGGACGCGGCTCCTCGCCCCGCGCCAGCCGGTGCGCCGCCGCGCCGTCCGCGCCGAACCGGTCGGCGACGCTCGCGGCGGGCAGCGCGGCGAAGTCCCCGAGCGTCCGGACGCCGAGCCGGTCCAGCAGCCCCGCCAGCTCCGGCCGGTCCAGCACCCACAGCGGCAGCGGCGCGAGGAACGCCGCCGTCCCGCCCTCCGGCACGACGACCCCGCCGCCGCGCCGGGCCGCCAGCTCCGCCGCGAACAGCCCGTCCGCGATCCCGGCGCCGCAGTCGTACCCGGCCTCCACGACCGCGTCCTGCAGATGGACGCGCAACGCCTCCTCGCCCCCGTAGAACCGGGCGGCCCCCCGCGCCGGAACCGCGCACAGCCCCGGCCGCACCACCTCCACCTTCGGAACCAGCTCCGCGACGGCCTCGGCCACGGTCTCGAACAACCGCCCCTCCGCCCCCGCGTCCCGCTCCCGCACGACGAGATCCGGACAGCGGCGCTGCGCGTCCCGGACCCGCTGCCCCCGCCGCACGCCCACCGCCCGCGCCGCCGCCGTGCACGCCGCGAGCCGCCCCCCTTCGACCACGGCCCCCGGCGTCGCCGCGTCGATCCCGACCGCCGTGGCGGGCCAGTCCGGACACCACACCGCGAGCACCCGATCCGCCGTCACGCGCGCCCCCCGTCCGCCCACGGAGCGCCCGCCCGTCGAACAACCGCCGTCGTCCGTGCCGCCGGGCGCCCGGCGGCACCGTCGCCGCGCGCCTGCGGGGTGCTCGCCGGGGTGGTCATGCCACGATCTCCAGGCGCGTCCGGGTGCGTTCGGCCGGGGCGACCTCGCCGGACGGGCCCGGCAGCCAGAGCCACGCCCCGCCGCGTCCCTCGGCCGACACGCGGGCGCGGCGGGCGCGCAGGACGCCGTGCCCGGCGCCGACGCCCTCCCAGCGCGACTCGTCCACGCGCAGCCGCAGCCGGACGCCCGGCCACGCGTCCGCGAACGCCGCCAGCGCCAGCACGCAGCCGTGCCGCCGGGCGAGCGCCGACAGCCGCCGCGCCGCCGCCGCGCCCGGCCGCTCCGGCGGGCGCAGCAGCACCAGGTCGACGGCCTCCACCAGCGCGGCGACGACGTCGGGCCAGCGGTCGCCGGGATCGTCCACGAGGAGCAGCCGCTGCGGCGCGGCCCCCATGCCCGCCGCGGCGGCCACCCCGGCGTCGGGCATCCCGACGACCGCGCACCAGCCGCCCGCGCCGTCGGCGCCGCCGTGCCGGGACGCGCCCGCGACGAGCGCCAGCCCGAGCGTCCCCGCGCCGTGGCCGCCGACGCCGACCACCGACCCCGGCCGCAGCCCCCCGCCGGGGACCACCGGCCGCAGCGCGGACAGCACCGGGACCGGCTCCCGCCCCGCGCCGTCCGGCGCGAACGCCCGAACCGCCTGCGCCACGGCGCCTCCTCCGCCTCCGGACCGTAATCGAACAGAAGTTCGATTACGGTCACATTAGCGCAGGTCACCGCCCCGCCGACAGCCCACCCCGCCCGTCATTCCCGGAGCGTCCGCCGCCGGAAGAGTCCGCCGCCCCGCGGCGGCGCGGGAAGGCGCCGCGCCACGTACCCCGTCAGCGGCCCGTTCTTCGTCGCGGCGACGACCCGCTCGAACGCGTCCGGGTCCAGGCCCCCGAAGCCGGTCTGCACGACGTCGGCGAACACGCGCTCGGACACCATGAACGCCAGATCGCCGGGCCCGGTCCGCAGCCGCGCGCGCAGCGCGTCGGAGTCCAGCAGCCGGGCCGCCAGGATCGGGGCGCTCCCCACCGGGCCGAACGCGCCCGGCGCGCGCGTGCCGTGGTGGACGACCATCCGCACCCGGAGCGGCGGACGGCCCCGGCGCGCCCGGTTCACCCGGGCGAGCGCGCCCGCCAGCTCCGCCGGATAGCGTCCGACGAGCAGGACCCCGTCGGTCCGGACGGGCGGGAACGCCAGCTCGCCGTCGCCGCCGACCTGCCGGTGCCACCGGTCGCGGTCCAGTCCGGTCCGGTGCGCCGCCTCGTCCAGGGCCGCGCCGAGCGCGCTCTGCGCCGCCCGCTGGCCTTCGGCGTTGAGCAGTGAGAAGCGTTCGATGTCGACTCCGACGACGAAGCCGTACGCCAGTTCCGGCACCTCGGCGAGGGCCGTCATGGCGCGAGCAATTCTGTCCCGATGATGCGCGGTGGCCCGTTGGTCATGGTCTCTCGCCGTTCTCTCGCTCCGGGCGGCCCGCTCCCCACTTCCGAGGATCAGCGATCGAGGACTAGATTGCAAGCTTGCATGTAAACTTAATCGTCTGCTTGCTGGCAAGCGGGAATATCGCAGAACGGGACCTGGCCGTCCGCCGGACGGCGACCCGCCGGGTGCCGCCTCGACGACGAGGGGAACGTGGTCATGACGGGAGCGCGTCCGCCGACGGTCCGCGCGGTGCAGCTCGGCCGCGAACTGCGCTTCCTGCGCGAGGAGAAGCGGCTGACGATGGACGAGGTCGGCGCGGTCACCGGCTGGTCCGCCGCCAAGCTGTCCCGCATCGAGAACGCCCGCACCCGCGCCACGATCAAGGACGTGACCGCGCTGCTCGACGTCTACGACGCCGCCGCCGACCGGCGCGACCGGCTCGTCCGGCTCGCCCGGACGGCGCGCGAGCGCGGCTGGTGGGAGGCGTTCGACGGCAGCATCTCCGAGAGCCTGACCACCTACATCGGCCTGGAGGACGACGCCGTGCGGGTGGACGCGTTCACCAGCGGCGTCTTCAACGGCCTGCTCCAGACCGAGGACTACGCGCGGGCCATCATGGCGACCGCCCCCCGTCCGCTGCCGCCGGGCGTCGTCGCGCGCCGGGTCGAGGTGCGGATGCGGCGCCAGGCCCGGCTGACGGAACCCGAACCGCTCCGGCTGAACACCGTGCTGGAGGAGGCGGCCGTCCGCCGGCGCATCGCCGGCCCGGACGTCATGCGGGCGCAGTTCCGCCACATGGCCGCGATGGGGGAGCGGGACAACGTGAGCGTGCGGATCCTCCCGTTCGACCGGGGCCCCTATCCGCTGAGCGCGCTCTCCTTCAGCCTCATGCGCTTCCCCGGCGAACTGCGTTCCGACGTCGTCCATCTGGAGGGGCTGTCGGGGGGCGTCGTCATCGAGCGGGACGAGGAGGTCTTCCTCTACGCGCTGACGTGGGACAGGCTCCGCGAACTCGCGCTCCCGGAAGAGGAGAGCCGCGACCTCCTGCTCGACCTGGCCGACCGTTTCTGACCACCATCTGAGGAGAACCGATGAACTGGCGCAAGAGCACGCACAGTCTGGACAACGACTGCGTGGAGGCGGCCCCGGCCCCGGCCGCCGTGGTCGTGCGCGACTCGGCCGACCCGGACGGCCCCCGGCTGCGGGTGGGCGCGCGCGGGTGGCGCACGCTGCTGGAACGTGCCAGGACGGGCGCGCTCGACCCGCGCCGCTAGGGCGTCCCGGCGGCGATCCGGCCGGCGAGGCGGACGCGACGGCCCTCCGGACTACCGCTCCGGGGGGTGGTGCGAATGGCCCGTCTCGCGCGGCCGGTTCGGGGTCGCGCCGACGTCCGCCGCCGCCGCGTTGCGCTCGGCCGAGTCGGCCGCCGCGCGCGCCGCGTTCCGCAGCATCCCGCCCGCCCGCGTCACCGCCCGCGCCGGCCGCTCGGGCAGGTACTTCGCCGGCCCCTGCCGCCGCCGCCACATCTCGCGGGCCTCCGCGCGGTGCTCGACCCGGACGTCGTCGATCAGCCGGTCCAGGTGCATGAGGATCTCCCCGTACAGCGGCCAGCGCAGGTCGGTGGCCAGTCGGCCGAGCAGCCGGTCCACGAACAGGTCGCGCTGCTCCTGCGCGGTCGCGATGGCCTCGGCGAGCTGCTCCTCGATGTCGGACGGCACCGCGTCGCGCTCCAGGTCCGACCGGGCCAGCCGCGCGTAGGTGACGACGGCCTCGCGGATCGCCTCCATCGTCTCGGCGAGCGGTTCGCGCAGCGACGGCTCGTCCAGGATGCGGTTGCGCTCGTCCAGATGGGCGACGTCGGTGACGGCGCGGGCGAGGCCGCGCAGCGACACCGCGAACCGCTCCAGCGTCTCGACGCCGTTGCGCAGCGCCGCCCCCGCGTCCACGACGCGCAGCGCCCGCGGGTTGAGCTGGACGCTCCGCTCGGCGGCCTCCAGCGCGTGGTCGGTGTGGGCGATGTCGTCGAACAGCCGCTCGGCCTTGGTGCGCCAGTGCTGGGCGTCCTCGGGCCGCACCCCGCGCCACAGCGCCTCGGCGAGGTCGTCGATGAGGCCGCCCATGCGCGTCCCGAGGCTCTCCAGGGCGTCCTGCGCGGGCGCGACCCGCACCGCGGGGACGAGCGTCGCCGCCGCGAGCCCGGTCGCCGCCCCGATCAGCGTCTCCAGGATCCGGTCCGCCGCCCCGGCCGTGTTGGACGCGCCCAGCACGAAGATCAGCATCGCGCTGATCGGGACCTCCAGGAGGTCGTCGGTGAGCCGCAGCGCGAACCCGATGAGCAGCGCTGCGAGGATCGTCAGGCCGAGGCTCCACCAGGAGAACCCGACCGTGTGCCCGAACAGCACGGCGAGCAGCACCCCGGACGTCACGGCGGCGACGCGGCCGATGCTCGACTTGATCGTCTCGTAGATCGAGTGCTGGACGACGAGCAGCGCGGTCAGCGGCGCGAGCAGCGGCTGCGGGTTCGGGACGAGCCGGTCGGCGATCACGTACGCCGCCATCGACGTCAGCGTGAGCCGGGCGATGCGGCTGGCGAGGAACCGGGCCTCGCCGCCGAAGTGGACCGGCAGCCGGCCGAGGAGCGAGGAGAACATCACGGGTCTGCGGCTCCGGCGGGTCGTCGGACGGTTCGTCCCCCCACTCTCGCCGACCCCCGCCCCGCAGTCGTCCGGCGTCCGGCAAACGGCGGACAAAAACCCGCGGTCAGCCCGCCGGGCCCCGGCGCCGGGCGCGGAACGCCGCGACGTTCGTGCGGTTCGCGCACGCCTCGGAGCAGAAGCGGCGGCGCCCGGCCCGGGACGCGTCGGCGTAGACGCGGTCGCAGCCGTCGGCGGCGCACACGCCGGTGCGGCTCAGCCCGTGCTCGCACAGCAGCTCCGAGAGCTGCATCAGCGTGGTGGCGCGGAACCGCTCGACCAGCGACGCCGACGGCGGCGCGTAGTGCAGGTGCAGCCCGAACCCGCCGTGCGCCGCGAGGTGCGGGTGCATCGGCGTGGCGAGCATCAGCCCGTTGAGCAGCGCGACGGCCGCCTCGGGGTCGGGGGCGGTGAAGAACGCGCGCAGCGTGCGGCCCCACGCCCGGTACTCGGCGGCGTCGGCGGGGTCGAAGTCCTGCCAGAAGAAGTCGTGGTCGCGCAGCAGCTCGCGCAGCGCGTCCGGGCCGTCCGTCCCGTCGGCGACCGCGTTGACCAGCGCCACCGCCGCCCCGACGGCCCTGCTCCGGTATCCCGTGATCCGGACGGCCCGGGACCCGTTCCCCGGATCGGCTCGCACGCGCACCTCCCAGCTCCCGCGTACGCCGAGCGTACGGGACGTCAGGCGGGGCCGAGGTCGGCCGAGAGCCAGTGCTCGGGGCGCATCGCGATGACGACGTGCTCGTCGAGCTGCGTCCGTTCGTACTCCACGAACGCGGCGGCCTGTTCGGGCGGCAGGTACCGGGACGCCATCTCCAGCGCGCGCTCCGGGGTGTCCGGGGACGTTCCGGTCACCGGCCCTTCCACCGACACGTACCGGACGCTCGGGTCCGTCCGCTGCGCGAGCAGGCTGAACCGGCCCGCCGCCGCGATCGCGCGCGCCTTCCGTGAGCCCGGCGGCGTCCGCACCCACAGCTCGCCGCCCGGCGCGTACTGGTACCAGATGGGGACGGTCAGCGGCGCCCGGTCCGGCCGTTCGACCACCGACAGCGCTCCGACGTGCGGTTCCGCCAGGAATCCTTCGCGTTCCTCCACTGAGAGAGCCATGCGCCGGACGTTACCCGCCGGGTCTGACAACCGGGACGCGGACCGTCTCGATCCAGGCGGGCGGCGCGGGGGCGTCGCCGAGGACGGCGGCGATGAGCCGGGCGGCGGGCGGTTCGGCGGGCCAGGGCGTGAGGCCGTCCGTCAGGACGATCACGACCTGCGGTCGCTCCGGGACGGCCAGCGCCGCCGCGACGCCGACGCGCATGTCCGTCCCGCCGCCGCCCGCGAGCGTCACGTCCGCCGCCGACGTCGCCCGCGACACCGCCCGGACGTCGGCGTCGCACGCCAGCACGCTCACCCGGTTGCCGCGCACGCCGACCTCGCGCAGCACGCCGGTGACCTCGGCGAGCGCGGCGGCCAGTTCGTCGTCGCCCATCGAGCCCGAGGTGTCCACGACGATCGCGACGCGCGGCAGCGGACGCCGCAGGCTCGGCAGCACGACGCCGCGCAGCGCCGCCGTCCGCCGCGACGGACGCCGGTAGGTGTAGTCCACCGCGCCCGCCGCCCACGCCACGGCCTCGCGCACCGCGCCCGCGAGCACCCGGCGCCAGTCCACGACGGGTTCCAGGACCGTCGCGGCCCACCGGCTCCAGCCGCCCGGGACGGTCCCGCGCGCCCGCTGGTGCGCGCGGATCGCCTCGGCGGTGGCGCGGCGCAGCGCGGCGGCCTCGACGTCGCCGACGCCCGGCGTGCCCGCGTCCGGCCGCTCCCACGGACGGGCCACGCCGTGCGCGCCCGACCCGCAGTCGTGCGCGTGCGGTTGCGGCGGTATGCCCGCGATGTACTCCTCGAACAGGCGGCCCCGCGGGAGGCCGTAGTCGCCGGGGACGACGCGTCCGGCGGGCAGCGCGAGCCCGTCGGCGAGCAGGTCGTCGTTGATCTCGCAGTCCTCGGCGAGGTTGATCCGCGCCGGGTCGCCCTGCGCGGACGCCGGCAGCCGCGCCGCGCGGCCGTGGTGGTCGCGCAGCAGGTGCGCGACCTCGTGGATCCACACGCCCGCCAGCTCCGGCACGGGCGTCGCGGCAACGAACGCGGGCGATACGTAGCAGCGCCAGTGCCGGTCCACGCCCATCGTCGGGACGTCGGACGTCGGGACGATCGTCAGCGAGTACAGCGCCGACGCCAGGTACGGACGATCGGTCGCCGCGCGGTAGCGGGCGGCGAGCAGCTTCGTCCGGTCCATCAACCGAACGCGCCGGACAGTTGCAGCAGGTCCACGAACCCGTCGATGCCGTCCGGCACGGGCCAGGACGTGTCCCGCAGGGCCGCGAGGTCGGCCGCCGCGCGCGCCGCGACGTCCGGGACGCCCGCGTCCACCGCCTTGGCCAGCACGGCCCAGCCCGCCTCCCACCGCTCCCGCGTCGGCTCGCCCTGCACGGCCGCGACGACGGCGGTGAGGAACGCGAGCTGGCGGTCGCCGCGCTCGGGCAGCGCGAACGCCTCCGGACGGGCCAGGACGCGCTCGGGATCGGGCAGGTCCAGTTCCTCCAGATACGCCAGGATCTCCAGGCCCGCGCCGTCGCCGACCGCGCCGACCACCGCCGCCGACACCGCCTCGGGCCGCGCGCCCGTCGCGTACCCGGCGGCCAGCAGCCGCAGCGCCATCTCCCAGCTCCGCGGCGACGGCCACGCTCCGCCGCGCGCCTCGGCGTCCGCCGGAAGGTGGTGCGCCAGACCCGGACGAGCCGTGAGGAACCCGGACACCACGCCGCGCGCCCGCGCCACCGCGCCCGAGATCGCCGCCGGGTCCACCACCGGAACGGGCGGCGCGGGCCACGTCCCGGCGAGGCCCCGCGCGACCGTGCGCGGCTCGTGCGTCCAGCGCAGATGGACGAACCGGTTCGCGAGCGGCGGGCTCAGATGCCAGCCGTCGGCGGCGCTCGCGGGCGGGTTCGCGGCGGCGACGATCCGGACCGCCGGCGGCAGCGCCAGGCTCCCCACCCGCCGCTCCAGCACGACCCGCAGCAGCGCGGCCTGCACGGCGGGCGGCGCGGACGACAGCTCGTCGAAGAACACGAGCCCGCGGCCGTCCCGCGCGACCCGGACGGCCCAGTCCGGCGGCGCCATCGGTACGCCGTCCGCCGCCGGGTCCGCGCCGATGATCGGCAGCCCCGCGAAGTCGGACGGCTCGTGCACGCTCGCGATGACCGTCTCCAGCGGCACGCCGAGCGTCCCGGCCAGCAGTTCGAGCCCCGCCGACTTCCCGATCCCCGGCTCGCCCCACAGCAGCACCGGCAGGTTCGCGATCACCGCCAGCGACAGTGCCTCCAACTGCACCGACCGCCCCGGCTCCGTCCGCGCCGCCACCACCCGCCGGTTCAACTCATCAGCAGCATCCAGCGCGTCAGTCACGTTCACTCCAGTAGCCGGCGATCACGTCGGGGTGCTCGGCGGCGACGCGGGCGCGCAGGTCGAGCAGGTCGGTGCGGTGCCAGCGGTCGATGAGGTCGGCGAGGGAGCCCTCCTCGTCGTCCACCGGGTCGATGCGCGCGCCCGCCGCCAGCAGCGCGGCGACCAGGTCCGTCGAGCCGAGTTCGGCGACGGCGACGGCCAGCGGCGTCCGCCCGACGTGGTCGCGCGCCTCCAGGTCCGCGCCCAGGTCGAGCAGGCGGGGCAGCAGCCGCGCGTGGTCCAGGCAGGGGAGCAGGTGCAGCAGGGTGCGGCGGCGCGCGTCGCGGACGTGCGGGTCGACGCCGTGGTCGAGCAGGTCCAGGACGCCGTCGGCGTCGCCGTGCTGCGCGCGCAGGAACAGGTCCGCGCGCTGCGCCCGCAGGCCCTTCGGGAGGCGGCCCCGGCCCGTCCGCCACCGCTCGTGGATCTCGAAGCAGCCCGTCACCGCGCCGCCGAACGCGCGCATCGCCCGTTCCCTGCGCTGCTCGTCGGCGGTGTGGGGCATCGCGAACCCGCCGTCCGCCGGGCGCATCTCGTGCCACGCGCTCCCGCACCGCACCCGCACCGGGACCGGACGCGGCGGATCGGGCGGCCCGACCGGGCCGTCCGCCGGGCCGCGCGCCGGGAAGCAGGCCGAACGCACCAGCGGGTGCAGCTCGTCGGGCGTGAGCAGGCCCGCGCGCAGCAGCATCAGGTCGGGCGGGAGCGTCCACAGCGGGCCGGGCAGGGGCGGCGGGGTCTTGTCGCCGAGGTAGTCGTCGCTCCGGACGATCGAGGGCGTCCCGTCGTCGCCCGTCTCCGCGAGGACGGGCCGCCAGTCGTCCAGCAGCATCGCGCGGCCCCGCCGCCGGATGGCCGCCGCCAGCAGCGGGACGTGCGGGAACCGCCGCGCGACCTGCTCCAGCGACACGTCGCGCACCTTGATCCCGGCCGCGTCCAGCGCGGCGGCGAGCCCGCCCGGCGCGGCGGCCCACTCGGCGAACCGGACGGCGTCCGTCGGCGACGGCGCCGACGACGGCAGCTCCGCCGGGGTCAGGGGCGTCCCGTCCGGGTGGAAGAACGGCATCCGCGTGCCGTCGCCGTAGAAGGCGAGCGCGTCGCCCGCCCGGCGGGCGTCCCAGAGGAACCGCAGCTCCGACCAGTCCTCGTGCAGGCCGTCGTCGGGCGGCGCGGCGTGCGCGCGCGCCACGACGAGCCGGAGCCCCTGCGGCCCGTCCGGGATGCGCGGCCCGACGACCCGCAGGACGGGCCCGCCGGCGGTGAGGTCCACCGTCCGGCCCGTGGCCATGGTGCTGCGGCCGTGCAGGATGCGCGGGAAGTGCCAGCGCAGCAGGTCCGGCGCCAGGTTCAGGAGGTCGTCCTCCAGCGCCTCGGCGAACGCCCGGCCGTGCCCGCGGGCGATCCCGTCCAGCGTGAAATCGACGGCGACGTCCGCCGCCGCGCACGCGCCGCGCCAGTCGCCCGCCAGCCGACGTTCCGTCGCGCGCTCGATGACCCGGCGCGGCACCGCGTACCGCCGGACGCGCTCCCACGACCGCAGCTCCACCGGCGCGACGTCGTACACCGCCCGGTTCACCGGTAGACGCTCCCGATCGCGCGCAGGTCCGCGTGGGCGCGCTCGGCCGGACGCAGCCGCGTCGCGACCTCCCGCTTCACCCGGCGCGGCACGCCGGGACCGAACCCGACGTACTCCAGCCGCGTCGCGTCCATCCGGGCCAGGACGGTCTTCGCGCCGCGTCCGGTGACGCCCGTGTGCCGCAGCTCCAGCCGCCGCAGCGGGCTCCCCGGCAACGCCTCGGCCAGAGCGGCGGCGCCCCGGTCGCCGGTCGTGTTCGGCGGCGCGCCGAGCGCCCGCTCCGACGCGGGACGGCCGAGGTCCAGCGTTTCCAGCCCGTCCAGGACCCCGGCGAGCGCCACGGCGCCGGACGGCCCGATCCCGTTGCCGCCGAGCCCGAGCCGCACCGGACGGTCCGCCGCGACGGCCCCGGCCAGCACCGCCGCGCCCGCGTCGCCGAGATGGTTGGCGGGGACGTACAGCTCGCGGACGCCCGCGTCCCGCACGAGCGCCGCCAGCAGCGGGGCCGCGTCCGCGGCGAGGCCGTTGCCGCCGAGGAACAGCCGCTCCAGCGGGGCTTCCCGGACGGTCAGCGCGTCCAGCAGCGCCCGCAGCCCGTCCAGGCCGAGCCCGGTGTTGACCAGGTCGAGCGTGCGCAGCGCGGTGTTGCGGCGCAGCATCGCCCCGAGCGACCGGGCGCCCGCGTCCCCGACCGGGTTGCGCTTCAGCCACAGCGCCCGGACGGTCCCGTCCGGGCCGAGCCGGTCCGCGAGCGCCGCGACGCCGTCCGGGCCGATCCGGTTGCAGCCGAGGTAGAGCGTCCGCAGCCCGTGCGCGTCGGCCAGCGCATCACCGACCGCGCGGGCGCCCGCGTCGCCGATCGCGTTCGTCCCGAGCAGCAGGTGCGCGGCGTGCGGCGACCGCGCCGCGACCGGCAGCAGCCGCGCCGCGCCCGCCGCGCCGAGGCCCTGCTTGCACAGGTCCACCCGGCCGTCGCCGCGCAGCGTCCCGACCGGGAACGCCTCGTCGGCGGCGACCGGCGCCCCCTCGGCCAGCCGGTCCAGCAGCGGCGCGAGCGCGGCCGGATCGGCGGGGGGCACGTCCGGATGCTCGATCGCCGGGCAGCGTACAGGCGTCATGTTCGTCCCCTTCTCACCACGCGACGGGCCGGTAGTCCTTGAGGAACACGCCCGACAGCCGCTCCCCGCGCACGCCGCGCACGATCGGGTCGTAGACGCGCGCGGCGCCGTCCACGACGTCCAGCGGCGGCCGGAACCCCGCCGCCCGCTGCGCGGCCTTCCCCGGATGGGGCCGCTCGTCGGTCACCCAGCCGGTGTCGACGCTCGTCATGTGGATCCCGTCGGCCGCGTAGTCGGCGGCGGCCGTGCGGACCAGCATGTTCAGCGACGCCTTGGCCATGTTCGTGTGCGCGTGCCGGACGGTCTTGCCGGCCCGCGCGAAGCTGCCCTCTATCGCCGACACCTGCACGACGTACCGGTCGGGGAAGGGCGACGCGGCCAGCAGCCCGCGCAGCCGCGACGTCAGCAGGAACGGCGCGAACGCGTTGACGAGCTGGGTCTCCATCCACTCGGCCGGGTCGATCTCGTGGAGGCGGAGCGTCCAGCTGTTGGCCGGGCGCAGGTCGAGGGGCTGGCCGGTCTCGTCCGTGCGGCCCGCCGGGAAGAACGCGTCGGCGGCCGGGACGGGCAGCGCGCGCGGCGCGGCGACGTCCACGTCGGCGGCCGTCCCCAGCAGCGGCTGCGCCTCGCGCTCGCGGACCTCGCGGTGGTAGGCGGCCGGGCGCCGGATGGTCTGCGCGGCGTTGTTGACGAGGACGTCCAGATGGTCGAACCGCGCGTGGACGGCGTCCAGCAGTCCCGCGACCGACGCCAGGTCGAGCAGGTCCACGCCCCGGACGTGGAGCCGGTCCAGCCAGTCCGCCGCGTCCGGGACGGCCGCGAACCGCCGCGCCGCGTCGCGCGGGAACCGCGTCGTGACCAGGACCTCCGCGCCGTCGCGCAGTAGTTTCAGCGCCAGCTGGAAGCCGATCTTGATCCGGCCGCCGGTGACGAGCGCGACCCGTCCGGTCAGGTCGGCGCGGGCGTGCCGGCGGACGCGGTTCTCGGCGGCGCAGTCCGGGCAGAGCTGGTGGTAGTCGGCGTCGACCGTCCGGTACGGCTCTTTGCAGACGTAGCAGGAGCGGGCGGCGACGAGCGTGCCGACGGGCTCTCCCGCGACTTCCGGGACGGGCGCGGGATCCTGCTCGCGGAACCGCGTGGCGGCGGCGAGGACGTCCAGGTCGCGGGCGCGGCGCTCGGTGCGGCGCGCCGCCCGGCGGGCCTTCTTCTCCGCGCGGTACACGACCCCGACGGCCTGCCGGACGGCCGCGAACGCCGGATCGTCGGGACCGGCGTCGCGCGCCAGCTCCAGGACGCGCAGGCACGCGGCGAGATCGTCGGCCGAGGGCGGCCCGCCGGGGGAGCCGGAACCCACGGTGCTCCTTCGCGTGAACGGTCGGGTGGTGGGACCGGTCGGATTCGAACCGACGTCCTCCAGCTCGCAGCTTGGGCGCGACGACCTCTGCGCTACGGCCCCACCGCGCAGGAGCGTAGCGACATCCCGGACATTCCGCGCGCCGTTCGTGATCTTTCCCGGCACGACGGCCGCACGCGGGCGGGACGAGGAAGGTTTTCAAGATCCGCCATTTTAAGGGCCGCATACCTCGGCCGGTGTTTCTCCCATCCGGGACTCGGCGACGCTGAACAGTGCTGATCATCGGACGAAGGGACATCGTGGCGGCCCCGAGCTGGAGCTTCGACGAGCACGACCGCACGCTCGACGTGCTCGTCTCCCGCGAGAACTTCCCGGTCGCGGCCCGGGTGCTGCCCGCCCGGCACCGCGCCGACCTGCGCGCGGTGTACGGCTTCGCCCGCCTGGTCGACGACATCGGCGACGAGGCGCCCCCCGAGCGCCGGCCCGCCCTCCTCGATCTGATCGACGACGAACTCGACGCCGTCTACGCCGGGCGCGAGCCGCGCCTGCCGCAGATGCGGCGGCTCGCCCCCACCGTGAAGGCCCGTGGAATTCCGTCCGAGCCGTTCCGCGACCTCGTCCAGGCCAACCGCCAGGACCAGGTCGTGGACCGCTACGGGACGTTCGACGAACTCCTCAAGTACTGCACGCTGTCGGCCGAGCCGGTGGGACGGATCGTCCTGCACGTGTTCGGGCGGGCGACGCCGGAACTGGTGGACGCCTCCGACCGCGTGTGCTCCGCGCTCCAGGTGATCGAGCACTGCCAGGACGTCGGAGAGGACTACGCGCGCGGACGGATCTATCTCCCCGGCGAGGACCTGCGCCGGTTCGGCTGCGCCGAGGAGGACCTGGCGCTCCCGCACACCCCGGCGCGGCTGCGCGGCGTCGTGGCGCTGCAGGCGTCCCGCGCGCGCGACCTGCTGGAGGAGGGCGCGCCGGTGCTGCTGGCGGGCCTGACGGGGTGGGCGCGGCTCGCCGTCGCGGGCTACGTCGCGGGCGGCCGGGCGACGCTGGCCGCGCTCGACCGGGGCCGCCACGACGTGCTCGGCCGGCGGCTGCGGCCCGGCCGGGCCCGGACGCTGGCGGGCTGGGCGTCCGCTCTGGGAAGGGGCTGATCAGATGACGGTGGCCGACGCTTACCAGCACTGCGAGCGGGTCGTGCGGGAGGAGGCGCGCAACTTCGCCTACGGCATCCGGCTGATGCCCGCCCCCAAGCGCCGCGCGATGAGTGCGATCTACGCGTTCGCGCGCCGCGTCGACGACATCGGCGACGGCCCCGAGCCCGCCGAGGCGCGCCTCGACATGCTCGCCGACGCGCGGCGGCGCCTGGACACGCTGCAGGACGTCGTCGCGGGCCGCGCCGGGATCGGGGCGCTCGGCGCGGACCCGGTGCTGACGGCGCTGGCCGACGCGGCCATGCATCACCCGATCCCGCTGGACGCGTTCGGCGAGCTGATCGACGGCTGCGAGAGCGACGTGCGCGGCGCCCACTACGAGGCGTTCGAGGACCTGCTCGCCTACTGCCGCCAGGTCGCGGGCACGATCGGACGGCTGTCGCTCGGCGTGTTCGGCACCGAGCGGCACGCCGAGGCGGGCCGGCTGGCCGACGCGCTCGGCGTCGCGCTCCAGCTCACGAACATCCTGCGCGACGTCCGGGAGGACCGCCTCGCGGGCCGCATCTACCTGCCCGCCGAGACGCTCGACCGGTTCGGCTGCACCCTCGACCAGGACGCGGACGGGCGCTTCACCGACCCGCCCGAGAAGCTGCACGCGCTCGTCCGGTTCGAGGTGGACCGGGCGCGCGCCTGGTACCTGGACGGCCTGCGCCTGCTGCCCCTGCTGGACCGCCGCAGCGCGGCCTGCACCGCCGCGATGTCGGGCATCTACCGGCGGCTGCTGGACCGGATCTCCGAGCACCCGACGATCGCGCTGTCCTCGCGGATGTCCCTGCCGACCTGGCAGAAGGCCGTCGTCGCCGCCCGCGCGCTGAGCGGGGTGGAGCGATGACCGCCGGAGGCGAGCGGGCGACCTTGAGCGCGCCGAAGGCGCGCGCCGCGCGCTGGACTGAGGAGCGGCGGGAGCTTGCGACCAGAGCGACGAGGGAAGCGCGCGGCTCAAAGCGCGCCGTAGGCGAGCGGGCAACACAGCGCGCCGCAGGCTCGCGGGAGACACAGTGAGTGTCGTCATCGTCGGTGGGGGGCTAGCCGGGATCGCCACGGCGGTCGCGCTCGGCGAGGCGGGGGTGCCGGTCACGCTGATCGAGGCGCGGCCCCGGCTCGGCGGCGCGACGCACTCGTTCCGGCGCGGCGGCCTCACCGTCGACAACGGCCAGCACGTGTTCCTGCGCTGCTGCACCGCCTACCGGGGCCTGCTGGACCGGCTCGGCGTCGCGCACCTGACGAGCACGCAGGACCGGTTCGACGTGACCGTCCTGCGCCCGGACGGCCTGCCGCCCGCGCGCCTGCGCCGGTCCAGGCTGCCGAGCCCGCTGCACATGCTGCCCGCCCTCGCCCGCTACACGCCGCTGACGCCGGGGGAGCGGCTGCGGGCGGTGCGCGCGTCGATGGCGCTGCAACGGCTCGACCCGGACGACCCGTCGCTGGACGACGTCGCCGCCGGCCCGTGGTTGGCCGCGCGCGGGCAGAGCGCGAACGCCCGCGAGGCGCTGTGGGGCCTGTTCATCACCGCCTCGCTCAACGCCGAGGTGGACGAGGCCGCGCTCGGCCTGTCGGCGATGGTGTGCAACCGCGCGCTGTTCGGACGGCCGGACGCGGCGGACATCGGCGTCCCGTCCGTCCCGCTCGCCGAGCTGCACGCGGGCCCCGCACGACGGCGCATCGAGGAGCTGGGCGGCGAGGTGCGGCTGAAGGCGAAGGTCGAGGGCGTCAGCGCGGAGAAGGTCGTCGTGGACGGCGCGCCGATCGCCGCCGACGCCGTGGTCGTGGCCGTCCCGCATCCGGCGGCGGCGCGGCTGCTGCCCGCCGAGGCGCGGCCCGAGGCGGGCTGGCACGAGCTGTCGGCGAGCCCGATCGTCAACGTCCACGCCGTCTTCGACCGGACGGTGCTGGACCGGCCGTTCGCGGCGGCGGTCGGCTCCCCGGTCCAGTGGATGTTCGACCGGACCGAACCGAGCGGCCTCGAAGACGGCCAGTACCTCGCGGTGTCGGTCTCGGCGGCCGACCGCTGGATCGACCGGCCGGTGGCCGAGCTGCGCGCGGTGTTCGAGCCCGAGCTGCGCCGCCTGCTGCCCGCCGCGCGCGGCGCCCGCGTCCGCGACCTGTTCGTGACGCGGGAGCGGCGGGCGACGTTCCGGCAGCGTCCCGGCTGCGGGGCGCCGCGTCCCGGGGCCGCCACCGGCGTCCCCGGCCTGTTCCTCGCCGGCGCGTGGACCGACACGGGCTGGCCCGACACGATGGAGGGCGCGGTGCGCAGCGGCCTGACCGCCGCCCGCCTGGTCCGTCGCCATCTGGAAGGGGTGAAGGACCGGTGACCACTCTTCCGGTCTCGATGACCGGTACGCGCGAACTCGTGGACGGGGCGCTGCGCGCCGCCGTCGGACGGCTCGACCCGCGCACGTACCGCGTCGCAGCGCACCATTTCGGCTGGGCGCAGGCCGACGGCCGGCCCGTGAACGGCGGGCAGGGCAAGGCGCTGCGGCCCGCGCTCGCGCTGCTGTCGGCGCGCGCGGCGGGCGCCGCGCCCGAGGCGGCGCTGCCGGGCGCGGCGGCGGTGGAGCTGACGCACGCGTTCTCGCTCCTGCACGACGACATCATGGACGGCGACCGCGTCCGCCGGCACCGGCCCGCCGCCTGGACGGTCTTCGGCGAGCCCGCCGCGATCCTCGCCGGCGACGCGCTGCTGGCGCTCGCGACCGAAATCCTGCTGGAGGCGCCGGGCCCGGGCGCGGCGACGGCGGCGCGCAACCTCGCCGCGACGACCCGCCGGCTCATCGCCGGGCAGTCCCTGGACCTGGAGTTCGAGACCCGGCAGAAGATCACGCTGGACGAGTGCCTGGCGATGGTCGAGGGCAAGACCGCCGCGCTGCTGGCCTGCTCCTGCTCGATCGGCGCGGTGCTCACCGGCGCGCCCGAGCCGGTCTGCGCCGCGCTGGACGCGTTCGGCGCCGAACTCGGCGTCGCGTTCCAGCTCGTGGACGACCTGCTCGGCATCTGGGGCGACACCGACACGACCGGCAAGCCGACGATGTCGGACCTGCGGGCGCGGAAGCTGTCGCTGCCGATCGCCGCCGCGCTCCAGGCCGGGACGCCCGAGTCCGCGCGCCTCCAGATGCTCTACCGGCGCCCGGTGCCGTCCGGGACGGCCGAGCTGGAGGAGATCGCGCGCCTGATCGAGGCGTCGGGCGGACGGGCCTGGGCCGAGAAGGAGGCGCGGCTGCGCGTCGAGCGGGCCGCCGCGCACCTGGACGCCGCCGCGCCGCCCGACGACGTCCGGGCCGAGTTCCTGCGCATCGCCGACTTCGTCACCCGCCGGGACCACTGATGACCGCCACCGCACCCGTCGAGCCCGCCGGCGAGCCGCTGGAGACCGGCGCGCCGCGCACGGCCGCCGACGCGCTCGCCGCCGCCCGCGACCACCTGCTCGGCCTCCAGGCCAAGCAGGGCTGGTGGAAGGGCGAGCTGCAGACCAACGTCACGATGGACGCCGAGGACCTGCTGCTGCGCGAGTTCCTCGGCATCCGCTCCGACTACGACACGCGCGAGGCCGCGCGCTGGATCCGCTCCCAGCAGGCGCCCGACGGCACGTGGGCGAACTTCCACGGCGGCCCGCCGGACCTGTCCACGACGGCCGAGGCGTACGTCGCGCTGCGGCTCGCCGGGGACGCCCCGGACGCCGAGCACATGGCCCGCGCGGCGGCGTTCGTCCGCGCCGAGGGCGGCCTCGCCGCGACGCGCGTGTTCACCCGGTTCTGGCTGGCGCTGTTCGGCGCCTGGGAGTGGGACGACCTGCCGGTCATGCCGCCGGAGATGATCTTCCTGCCGGCGTGGTTCCCGCTCAACGTCTACGACTGGGGCTGCTGGGCGCGGCAGACGATCGTCCCGCTGACCGTCGTCGCCGCGCTGCGCCCCGTCCGGCCGCTGCCGTTCGGGCTGGACGAGCTGCACGCCGAGAGCGCGCCGCGCCGCCGCCCGCGCCTCGGCTGGGACGGCGCCTTCCACGCGCTCGACAAGGCCCTGCACCTGTACGAGAAGCGTCCGCGCAAGGGTCTGCGCCGCGCCGCGCTGCTGCGCGCCCGCGACTGGATCGTCGCGCGGCAGGAGCAGGACGGCTGCTGGGGCGGGATCCAGCCGCCGTGGGTGTACTCGCTCATCGCGCTGCACCTGCTCGGCTACGGCCTGGACCACCCGGTGATGCGGCGCGGCATCGCGGGCCTCGAACGCTTCACGATCCGCGACGCGCAGGGACGCCGCCTGGAGGCGTGCCAGTCGCCGGTCTGGGACACCGTCCTCGCGATGAACGCCCTCGCCGACGCGGGCCTGCCCGGCGACCACCCGGCGCTGCTGCGCGCCGCCGACTGGGTGCTCGGCGAGGAGGTCAGGGGGCCGGGCGACTGGAGCGTCCGGCGGCCCGACCTCGCGCCCGGCGGGTGGGCGTTCGAGTTCGACAACGACCTCTACCCCGACACCGACGACACGGCCGAGGCGATCCTCGCGCTGAACCGCGTCCGGCACCCCGGCGCGGAACCGGCGATCGAGCGCGGCGTCCGGTGGATGGCCGGGATGGCGTCCAAGGACGGCGGGTTCGCCGCGTTCGACGCCGACAACACGAGCCGGCTCGTCGCGCGGCTCCCGTTCTGCGACTTCGGCGCGGTGACCGACCCGCCGTCCGCCGACGTCACGGCCCACGTGGTCGAGGCGCTGTGCGCGCGGGGCATGGCCCGGACGCCCGTCGTCCGCCGCGCCGTCGTGTGGCTGCTCAAGCACCAGGAGGACGACGGTTCCTGGTTCGGCCGCTGGGGCGCCAACCACGTCTACGGCACCGGCAGCGTCGTCCCGGCGCTGGTCGCGGCGGGCGTCCGGCCGGACGCGCCGGTGATCCGCCGCGCCGTCGGCTGGCTGGAGCGCCACCAGGGCGCGGACGGCGGCTGGGGCGAAGATCTGCGCTCCTACCGCGACGCCGCGTGGATCGGCCGGGGAACGTCCACCGCCTCGCAGACCGCGTGGGCGCTGCTGGCGCTGCTCGCGGCGGGCGAACGCGGCCCGGCGGTACAGCGCGGGATCGACTGGCTGGTCGCCCGGCAGCGTCCCGACGGCACCTGGGACGAGGACGAGTTCACCGGCACCGGCTTCCCCGGCGACTTCTACATCAACTACCACCTCTACCGGCTCGTGTTCCCGGTGAGCGCGCTCGGCCGCTACCTCGCGGCCCAGGACGCCCGGTGACGCGGCTGGTGGTGTGCGCCGCGCTCGGCGTCGAGGCCCGCGCGCTGCGCGACCCGGCCTACACGGTCGTCCGGACCGGCATGGGCCCGCGCCGCGCGTCCGCCGCCGCCCGGCTGCTGCCCGCGTTCGACGCGCTGGCGGTCGCGGGCTTCGGCGGCGCGCTGGACGACCGCGTCCGGCCCGGCGACCTCGTCGTCGCGACCGAGGTGCGCACCGCCACGGGCGTCCTGCCCTGCCCGCACGCCGACGACCTCGCCGACCGGCTCGCCCGGGGCGGCGCGACCGTCCGGCGCGGCCCGGTCGTCACGGTCGGGCACACCGTCACCGGCCGGGAGCGCCGCGCGCTCGCCGACCTCGGCGCGGTCGCGGTGGACATGGAGTCCGCGCCGCTGGCCGCGTCCGCCGGCGACCGGCCGTGGGCGGTGGTCCGCGCGGTCGTGGACGGCCCCGGCCACCCGCTCGTCTCGCCCGGCACGCTCGCGCGCGGCCTGGCCGCGCGGCGGCGGCTGCGGCGGTCCGCCGCCGCGCTCGCCGCGTGGGCCGCCGCGTCCGCGCCGTGCCGGACGACCGAAACCCATCTTCCTGAGGAGGCTGGTCCCTGATGGGCATGCCACTGCGCCAGAGCCTGCGCATCGGCGGGTACATCCTGCGCAACAAGCTCACCGGCCGGGACAAGTTCCCGCTGCTGGTCGAACTCGAACCGCTCTACGCCTGCAACCTCGCCTGCGCGGGCTGCGGCAAGATCCAGCATCCGGCGTCGGAGCTGAAGAAGCGGATGCCGGTCGAGCAGGCCGTCGCCGCGATCCGCGAGTGCGGCGCGCCGATGGTGTCGATCGCGGGCGGCGAGCCGCTCATGCACCCGCAGATCGGCGAGCTGGTCGCCGAACTCGTCAAGCTCAAGCGGTACGTGTTCCTGTGCACCAACGCAGTGTTGATCCCCAAGCACATCGACAAGTTCACGCCGTCGCGGTACTTCGCGTGGGCCGTCCACATCGACGGGCTGCGCGAGCGGCACGACGAGTCGGTCTGCAAGGAGGGCGTGTTCGACGACGCCGTCGCGGCCGTCCGGATGGTGCAGGAGCGCGGGTTCCGGGTCACGACGAACACGACGGTGTTCAACAACGACACCCCGCAGAACGTCATCGACGTCCTCAACTACCTCAACGACGACCTGCGCGTCGACCAGATGATGATCTCGCCCGCGTACGCGTACGAGAAGGCGCCCGACCAGGACCACTTCCTCGGCGTCGAGGAGACGCGGACGCTGTTCCGCAAGGCGTTCGCGGGCGGCAACCGCAAGCGCTGGCGGTTCAACCACTCGCCGCTGTTCCTGGACTTCCTCGAAGGCAAGGTCGACTTCGACTGCACCGCCTGGGCGATCCCGTCGTACTCGCTCAAGGGCTGGCAGCGGCCGTGCTACCTCATGGAGGACGGGTACGCCGACAGCTACCGCGAGCTGACCGAGACCACCGACTGGAGCGCCTACGGGCGCGGCAAGGACCCGCGCTGCGAGAACTGCATGGCGCACTGCGGGTACGAGCCGACGTCGGTGTTCGCGACGCTCGGCTCCCTGAAGCAGACGCTGCGCGCGATGCGCAGCGCGTGACCCGCGCGGGACCGGGTCCGCGCCGTCAGCCGGACCCGGCCCGCAGCGCGACCGTCCGCGCGCCGAACCGTCCGTCCAGCGCCCGGTAGGCGCCGGGGAACAGGCCCCGGACGACGACCGGCAGCCGCAGCCAGCCCGGCGCGAAGATCTCGGCGCTGCCCGCGACGATGCCCGCGACCAGGGCGTCGGCGACCCGGTCGGCCGGGATCGGACGGGGCCGGCGCCGCGTGTACGGCTCGCCGCGCCGCTCGAAGAACGGCGTGTCGACCACGCCGGGGACGAGCACGCCGACGCCGACGCCGCTGCCGCGCAGCTCCTGCCGCAGGCTGACGGCGAACATGTCCAGGCCCGCCTTGGTCGCCGAGTAGACCGCCTCGCCCGCGACGCCGAGCCGTCCGGCGATGGACGTGACGTAGACGAGCCGTCCGCCGTTTTCGAGCATGCCCGGCAGCAGCAGCCGGGTGAGGGCGACGGGCGCGGCGAGGTTCACCGCGACGAGCCGGGCCGCGTCCGCCGCGGGCATCGCGGTGAACGGGCCGGACCAGCCGACGCCCGCGTTGCACAGCAGGACGTCCACGCGTCCCGCGACCGCGAGCGCCGCCGCCGCGAGCCGTTCGGCCTCCGCCGGGTCGGCGAGGTCGCCGGTCAGCGCCGTCCCGCAGACCTCGCGGGCGACGGCGGCGAGCCGTCCGGCGTCGCGGCCGTGGACGATCACGTGCGCGCCCGCCCGCGCCAGCGCCACCGCGCTCGCCCGGCCGAGCCCCGACGACGCGCCCGTCACCAGGGCGACCGATCCCGTCAGCGGACCGGTCATGCGACCCCACCGCCGTCCAGCTCGGCCACGATGGCGCGGAAGGCGGTGAGCAGCGCGTCCGCGTCGCCGAGCGCCGGGTCCAGCGAGACGCTGACGCACAGCTCCCCGGCGATGCTCAGCGCCCCGACGGCGAGCGGCGCGCCCGGCACCAGCGGGATGACGGGATAGACCTCGTCCAGCGGCGCGCCCGCGAACCGGGGCCGCGTCACCGGGCCCGGCATGTTCGACACGACGCCCTGCAAGAAGCGCGGGCCGTAGACGGCGCGCGCGAACCGCCGGTGCAGCGGCGCGGGCATCAGCCGCGCCACGTCCCGCATGACGAACCACGCGGCCTGCGCCCGGGTGCCGGTGCGCAGCGCGCGGCAGCGGCGGGCGACGCGCGCCAGCCGCTCGTCCTCGGGCAGCGCGCCGATCGGCAGGTCGACCATGACGGCCGTCGTGTGGTTGCCCTCGGCGCCGCTGTCGGGGGAGCGCATCATGAGCGGCACCGCGAACCGGGCGAGCGCGCCCGGCGCGGTGTCCGGGCCGACGCGGTGGACCGCGCCCGCGACCGCGCTCAGCACGACGTCGGTGACGCGGGTGCCGTGCCGCCGCGCGACGTCCCGCAGCAGGGCGAGGGGGAGCGCGGCCGTCCCGAACCGGCGGTCGGCCGTACCCGTGACGGGCAGCCGGGTGCGCGGCGGGGCGTCGGCGGCGAGCTGGGCGAACCCGACGACCGTCGCCGCCGCGCGTTTCAGCACGCCCGGACGGCGCGGGGCGCCGCCGGGCGGCGCGGCGGGCGGCGCGTCCATGAGCAGCAGCGCCTGCGCGACGACCCCGATCCCGTCGGCGACGACGTGGTGCATGAGGAACACGACGGCGGTGCGTCCGGGCGCGACGCCGCGCACGAGCACCATCCGCCACAGCGGCCGGTCGCGCGGCAGCGGCTCGCCCTCCAGCGCGGCCACGATCGCGCGCAGCCCCGCGACGCCGTCGGCCTCGCGCTCCACGACGTGCCAGTCCCAGTCGATCGCGGGATGGTCCGTCCAGACCGGACGGCGCAGCCGCGACGGCGCCACGAGCCGCTGCCGGAACCGGGGCACCCGGTCCAGGCGGTCCAGGACGAGGCCGACGACGTCCGAGCGCCGCACCTCGGCCGCCGAGGTGTCCAGCATCATCACGCCGCCGACGTGCTGCGGCGCGCGCGGCGTCTCGACCGCGAGGAAGAACGCGTCCGTCGCGGCGACGCGTTCGGGACGGTCCGCGACGCGCTCGGTGCGGCGTCCGGCGTAGACCGCGACCGCCACCAGCGGGACGGCCGCCACCGCGTCCAGGACGTAGTGGTTCGCCGTCGCCAGGATCACGTACAGCGTGACGAGGACGTGGGCGGCGTTGAGGAGCTGGATCGACCGCAGCGCCGAGATCCGCGCCAGCTCCACGCCGACCCACAGCGTCCAGGCCATGTGCAGCGACGGCATCGCGGCGAGCTGGTCGGCGTTCTCGACCAGCGGCGAGCCCCAGGAGCCCCACGTCCGGCCGAGCCGTACCGTGTCGATGAACCCGAGGTCGGGCATCAGGCGCGGCGGCATCAGCGGGTACAGGGTGAAGCACGCGAGGCCGAGCAGGTTGAGCAGGACGAACGCGTTGCGCGCCGTCCGGTACTTGTCGGGGTGCTTCACGTACAGCCAGGCCAGCAGCCCGATCGCGCTGGCGATGTAGGTGACGGCGTACTCGTAGTTGGCGAGCACCCGCAGGACGGACTGGTCGGCCAGCCACCCGTTCAGCGTCCGCTCGACGTCGAGGTGGAGGGCTTTTTCCCAGCCGAACAGCGTCTCGGCGTGCGCCCGGGCCGCCCGGCGCCGCGCCCTCTCGGGCAGCATCACCACGAGCGCGTACAGCCCGAACACCGCGAGGCCGAGCAGCACCTCCCGCCAGGCGCGCGCGCCCGCGGCGTTCCCGCTCCCGGGCAGGACCCGATCGGGAGCGGTCACCACGTCCTGTGTCCCCACGTCACGCACCGTACCCACGATGTCACTCCGCCAGACCCCATCGTTGATCTTGCCGTTCACCCGGTGTTGCGACGACCGGACGGGGGGTATCGGACGGGGACGGAAAGATCACCGGACCTGCGGCGATGGGCGGACGAGGGGGCTGAATGCGGGAATTGCTCCGGCTGGACGGCTTTCGCCGCCTGCTCGCCGGGCAGGCGGTCTCCTCCCTCGGCGACTGGATGGGCACGCTCGCGCTGATGTACTTCGTGCTGAAGCTCAGCGGGTCGACCACCGCGATCGGCGGCGTGCTCGTGCTGCGGCTGTTCCCGTCCGCGATCGGCGCGCCGCTCGCCGCCCGCGCGGTGACGCGGTGGAACCGGCGCCGCGTGATGATGGCCGCCGACGTGATCCGCGCGGGAATGGCGGTGCTGCTGCCGATCGTCCCGTGGCTCGGCTGGGTGTTCTTCTGGGCGTTCGCGATGGAGGTCGCGAGCCTCGCGTTCCTGCCCGCGCGCGACTCGTCGGTGCCCGTCCTCATCGGGGAGAAGGACGACCCCGACCATCCCGCCGCCGGGCGGCTCGCGCTCGCCAACGGCCTGGTCATGGGCTTCTACTACGTCATGGTGCCGCTCGGCGCGGCGGCGTTCGGGCTGATCCACCTGATCTCGGGCTCGGCGGCGTGGACGGGCCACCTGGAGTACGTCGCGGTGTTCTGGGTGGACGCCGCGACGTACGTGGTGTCGTTCTTCGCGATCCGCTCGCTGCCCGACCTCGGCCCCGACCCGGCGGCCGTGCGCGCCGCCGAGCAGGAGGCGGCCAAGGACGGCAGGAGCACCCGGCAGGGGCTGCTCGCCGCGATGCGGATCCCGATCGTCCGGGAGATCCTGCTCGCCGTCGGGATCGTGGCGCTCGGGCTCGGGTCGCTGTTCTCGCTCGGCGTGGTGTTCGTCCGGGAGGTGCTGCACGCGGGGCCGCTCGGGTTCGGCGCGCTCGTCGCGCTGTTCGGGATCGGGTTCGTGGTCGGCCTCGCGCTGCTGCGCCGCCGCACGGACGCCAACCTGCCCGCGCAGATGCGGATCGGCATCGCCGGGCAGGGCCTGGTGATCATCGCGATGGGGCTGTTCGCGTCGCTGATCTGGGGTTATCTGGCGGCGCTGCTGTTCGGCATGGCCGCCACGACCGCGCTGGTCAGCGCGATCACCCACCTCCAGGACGGGCTGACGGGCAACGTCCGCGACGTCGCGCTCGCCGCGTTCCACGGCACGCTGCGGTTCGGGCTGGCGGTGGCGGCGCTGATCACCGGCGCGGTCGCGGACGCGCTGAAGGGCGGCGAGTACCACCTCGGGCCGCTCGGCGCGGTGGACCCGATCCAGCTCGTCCTCATCGGGTCGGGGGGCGTGGCGCTGCTCGGCAGCTTCTTCATCCGGTCGCATCCGGACGACGCGGTGCCGGCGTCCGGCCCCGACGACGGCCCGAAGGCGTCCTGACCCACGGCGCGGGAACCTTTTCCGTCCGCCCGCCGCGCGATCCGCAAATTCCCCTATCCTGGTAGGCAAAGTTCTATCCATGATGCGGGAAGGACCGGGGATGTCCGTAGAAGGCGCGCAGGCGGTCCGCCGGGCGCTCACGATCCTGCACTGCTTCCGCGACAACGGCCCGGCGCTCGGCGCGTCCGACCTCGGCCGGCGGCTGGACCTGCCGACCTCGACCGCGCACCGGCTCGCCCGGACGCTCGTCGCGTCGGGCTTCCTGGAGCAGGACCCGGCGACGTCCCGGTTCCGGCTCGGCCCGTCCATCGTCGAACTCGGCCAGCTCTCCTTCCACCAGCGCGGCCTGCACCGCGCGGTGCCCGAACTGACGCAGCTCGCCCGCGTCACGTCCACGACCGTCGACCTCGCGCTGCGCGGCGGCAACGAGGTGCTGATCCTCGTCGGCGACTCGGTGCGCCGCGAGGCGGGCATCGGCCTGCGCCGCCCGCTGCACTCGACGGCGCTCGGCAAGGTCCTCCTGGCGTGGTCGCCCGACCCCGACCTGGCCGGCCTCGGCCCGCTCCCGGCCCTCACCGACCGGACGATCGTGGACCCGTCCGAGCTGAAGTCCGAACTCGACCTCGTCCGCGACCAGGGCTACGCGGTCAACGACGGCGAGTCCGCCGCGGGCGTCCGAACCCTGGCCGTCCCGATCCTCGACCACGCCGGCAACGCCCGCTACGCCCTGGCCCTGCGCGCGACCCCCGAACTCATCACGATCCGCCGCCTCGACTGGTACCTCACCCAGGCCCGCACCTGCGCCAAGGCCCTGGAGATCCTCCTGCTCCCCCCAGAAGAACGCCCCACCCCCGCCCTCTAACGCCGACGGTCCACGCATGGCGTGATCGGAAACTTGGGGCATTCGTTATTCGATGCTATAAGGGTGACGGCGTGGCCGTTTGAGGCCACGGGGCGGCACGCTTTTCGGTCGTATCACGACGACTCGCGAGTTCGCTGCGTCGCAGTTCAGCCATGCTGTAGGCTCGCCCGGCCATCGATCGAAACTTCGCGTGTCACGTGCGGAAGAACTCGCTTAGTTGCGTTGCGTAAATGAATGAGACCTTGACTCAATCCGGTTGCGAAGTAGAGTAAAAGGTGACAATGGAGTCGGATGATCTCTCCGATTCCGCATTGGCTGGTGGGGCGATGAACAGGCCGTCCGGCGACCGCGACTCCCAGGCCAACGAGTTCACGGGAGACGTGACCGGGTCGGTCGTCCAGGCCAGGGACGTTCACGGCGGTCTGCACGTGCATCCGGCGGCGACCACGCGGGTCCCTCCCCGGCAGCTCCCCGGCGTCGGCATGGTGGTCGACCGCGACGACGTTCTGGACGCCTTGGACGACGCGTGCGCCGACGCGGCCTGCGTCGTGGTGAGCGGCCCCGCAGGCATCGGGAAGACCGCCGTCGCCCTGCGCTGGGCGCACGATCACGCCCGGGACTTCCCCGACGGTCAGTTGTACGCCGACCTGCGAGGCCATGCCCCGGTCGCCCCGGCGCCGCCGAGCGAGGTGCTCGGCGGGTTCATCCGCGCGCTCGGCGAGCGCCCGGAGACGATCCCGGACGGCCTGGCCGAACGCGCCGCCCTCTACCGCTCGCTGACGGCGGGCCGCCGCCTCCTGGTCGTGCTCGACGACGCCCATTCGGCGGCCCAGGTGACGCCGCTGCTCCCCGGCGCGGCGACGGGCGCGGCGGTGGTGACGAGCCGCTGGCGGCTCGGCGGCCTGATGGCGCGCGGCGCGCGGGCCGTCCAGATCGGGCCGCTGGACCCCGCGGCGGCGACGAAGCTTCTCGTGAGCCGGCTCGGCGCGGACCGGGTGAACGCGGAGGACGGGGTGGCCGCGCGGCTGGCGGAACTCTGCGCCTACTCGCCGCTGGCGCTCAGCGTGGCCACCGCGCGACTCGCCATACGACCGAACTGGACGCTCGAAAGAATGGCCAGTGCGCTGGACGAGGAACGCCGCAGATTGGGGGTGCTGTCCATGCCGGGAACGCCGGACGAGGACGACGCCGTGACCGTGCGCGCTGCACTGGAACTCTCCTATCGGAATCTTCCGGAACCGATCCGGCGTCTCTACCGTGTGCTGGGACTTTATCCGGGCAGAACTTTCGACCGGTACAGCGCCGCCGCGCTCACCGCGCGGCCGGTCGAAACGGTGGCCGAGGAACTGGAACAATTGACCGATGCGAACCTGGTCGATGATTCGCCGGACGCGCACTATCGATTTCACGAACTGACCCGGTTGCACGCTCTGGAGACCGCCGACACGGACGAGCCCGAGCCCGAGCGCGCGGCGGCGATACGGCGGCTGGCCGACTGGGCGGTCGCGGCGACGCTCGCGGCGAGCCGTGCGGCGGCGCCGTACCGAAGGCTCGCCGTCCCGACGGCGGGACCGGGCGTTCCCGAAGCGCCCCGGTTCGAGGCTCCGGCGGACGCGCTCGCCTGGCTGGAGGACGAACTGGTGAATTTGCGGGCGATCGCCCAACGTGCCCATGAAACGGGGCTCCACCGGCAGGCGTGGCTGATCGTCGACGCCGCGTGGCCGCTCTTCCTCCTGCGCGGACACGGTGATCGGCGTCTCGACTTCGACCGGCTCGGGCTCGCGGCGGCGCGTGCGGGCCGCGACCGTACGGCCGAGGCGAAGATGCTCAATCGCACCGGATTGGCGCTCCGCGAACTCGGACGCCTGGACGAGGCCGCCCGGGACTTCGCGAGCGCCTCGGACATCTGGCGGGACCTCGGGAACCGCGCCCGCATGGCGGGAGCGGACCGGCGGCTCGGCTGGGTCGAGCACGACCGGGGCGACCTCGGCGCGGCGCGCACGCGGTTCCGCGCGGCCCTGGCGGCCTATCGCGACCTCGGTGAGGGTCGGCGCGTCGCTCTGACGCTCTGCGATCTCGCCTCCGTTCTCGTTGAGGACGGACAGACCGCCGGTGCGGTCGCCGCACTGCGCGAGGCCGGCACTCTGCTGGAGTCCGAGGCCGACCCGTATAACCGGGCACGCGTGCTCGTCCTGCTCGCGCGAGCTCATCTGGGGGACGCCGACCCGGCGGTCGCACGCGATCTGGCCGACCGGGCGCTCGCCGCCATGCGCGCGATCCCGTCCGCCGTCGGCGAGGCCGACGCGCTGGAGGTGATCGGTGATCTCGAACTGCGCGCGGGCCGGACGGACGCCGCCCGGGACCTGTTCGAGCGCGCGCGCTCGGCCCTGGCCGACGCCGGAGCGCCGACCAGGGCCATCGACCGGAGGCTGGCGGGGCCGACTAACGATCCCAGCGCGTGACGGCCGTCGGGGCAGCCGATGCGCGCTGCATCTCGTCCAGGTCGCCGGCGTCGAGCGTCGCCTCGACCGGAAGCCGGTGCGCGATCTTCCAGCTCGCGTGCACGACCCCTGATCGCAGCGCCGTGACGGGGTCGCCCGTCCGGAGCAGGACGCTCAGGAACGTCGCGAAGAGCGCGTCGCCCGCACCCGACGTGTTGACGGGTCCCCGCCGGGCCACCGTTCTCACCTCGATCAGCCGTCCGTCCCGGAGCCCGAGCACCGCGCCCCGCGCTCCCATGCCGACGCCGAGCAGACGGATCTGCCGACGCCGGGCGAACATCTCCGCGATCCAGGTCCGCGGATCGCCCATGCGCTCGTGACTGCCGAAAACGATCTCGGCGTGTTCGAGCCACGGACGGTCGTAGTCGTCCCCGAGGCCGGCGATGCGATGGACGTCGACGGCGATCGGCACGCCCAGGCCGGCGGCGCGCCCCACCAGAGGGCGGACGAACCGCGCGTTCGTGAGCACCAGCAGGTCGGCGGCGCACGCCTGACCGCGCAGCACGTCGAACGGATACGGGAAGCCGTCCACCGGATCGAGATGGGGCATTCCCATGCGGCGACCGTCGGTGTCCGCGAGGACCAGGCCCGTCGACGAGACGGGGACGTCCACCGTTCCCGGTCCGACGAGCCCGAGCCGATCCAGCTCGGCGCGGATCAGCGTCCCCGCCAGGTCGCGGCCCACCGGGCAGCACAGCCGAACGTCGTCGCCGAGCGCCCGCTGGATCCGCGCAACGTGGGTCGCCGCGCCGGACACGCTGATGCCCATCCATTCCGGTGCCGTGGACGCCGCGTACTCCAGCGGAAACGCTCTGACCCCCACGGACGCGTACAGGCTCGCGACGCCGATCACCGCGATCGCGGCGCTCATGACGCGGCCCTCCGGACCGACGGGCCGTTCTCGTCCCGCACGGTGAACGCGACCCGTCCCATCACCTCCAGAACGCCGCCCGCGTCATCGGAGGGCGGGCGGAGGCGACCCGCGATGATCACCGCCGCGGTCAGACTCTCCAGCGGCAGGCCCGCCGTGGACCACGCGTAGAGGAAGGACCCGCACAGCGGTGACCAGACGACCCCCGTCGCGTGGTCGCCCACCGCGCGGACGATCGGTCGTCCGCGAACGGCCGCGTGACATCGGCCGGCTTCCGCCGTGACGGCGACGGAGCAGCCCGGATAGTCGTCCAGCACGTGGGGAAGGCGCGCGTGAGGCGCCCGATCGTGGAGGAGGACGTCGGCGGTCTCCGGGTCGGCGGGGTCGGGGGTCGAACCGACGCGGACGACCGTGTGCGCGTCCGCGTCGAGCAGCCGGCCGATGTCCGGGCCCGCCGTGCCGCCCTTCGTCGTGAAGGTCGCGAGCCGGGGCGGGCACGGCCCTCCGCACCGGGGGATGAACAGCACTGACAGGATGCCGCCGTCGAGGCCGTCCTTCTCGGCACCGGACCGCGTGAGACGCAGGAACCGGTCGACGCGGTACAGCCGGGTGTAGACCCGGCCGGTGAGTCCTTCGATCATGACGACTCCCTCACGCGATCAGGAACGGCTGCGCGGCGGGCTGCGCGGTGGGCACGGACGCCGGCTGGCGAAGGCGCAGCAGCCGGTACATCAGGCGGCGCATGTTGCGGTTGAACGCCCCGGGCTCGGACGTGATCCGTCCGACCACCTGCGCGTACGCGTCGGGGTGGAAGTCGGCCGCCGCCTGGAGGAGCTGCCGCCGGAGGGTTCCCCGCCCGCTCAGCCGCGGCGCCGCCGCGCCGAGGACGGCGGCGGGCGACCCCGCGCTGACATCGGCGGCGTGGAACGTGCCGAGCAGGACGGGCGCACCGGCCACGGCGCCGTAGACCGTGGCGGAGCCGTGGTCCCCGATGACCCAGTCGGCCGCCGCGAGGACGGCCCGCCAGTCCGCCTCCGGCGGGACGAGGCTCAACCCGCGGCGCAGGTACTCGGCCATCCACGTCCTGATCTGCCAGTGGCCGTAGGTCGACCAGACGGCCGGATGCAGCATGGTCACGATGCGGAACTCGTCCTCCGGCAGCTCGGTGAGCAGCCTGGCCCACAGCGCGGGCCGCCGCGCGAACAGCGAGTGGGGTCCCCATGTGGAGGTGACGACGACGAGCTTGCGACCGTCGCCCGCCCCCAGCGCCACCTGGTAGGACGACCGACGCGCACGGCTGGCGAGCAGCGTGTCGTGGGCCGGGTCGCCGACGACGTCGGCGACCGGAAGGGCCTCCGGGCACGTCCGGGCGAGCGTCGCGCGGTCGTCCTCGTGCGCCAGGGCGATCGCCGACGGGATGAGCGATCCGTCGTGGACCAGCCGCTGCGGGTCCAGCCCGTACACCATGCGGCTGCCCGCCGCCCGGCCCGCCCCGCGCATGACGAGCTTGTTGAAGCCCGCTCCGTGCGGCATGACGATCAACGGCGCGCGCACCTCGTGGGTGCCGCCGTCGCTCGCCGCGATGGCCAGGTCGAACCGGGTGGCCGTCGCCTGGCTCCACGGGATCGTGATGACCCCGAGCCGGGCGAAGAACTCCCCGACCCCCTCCCCGAAGACGTCGGGTCCGCGCGTGAAGACGACCTGGACCCGGAGGTCGTTCTCCAGCAGTTTCGCCGCGTCCATGAGACGTTGCCCCGACGTCACGGTGTGGACGACGAGCAACACGGTCCGCGACGCTTCCCTCGTCGCCAACCGGTCCGCGTCGGGTCCGATCGGGACCCGGCGCCATTCGATCTCTGACATTCTGCTCCTGCCCCCTGTGGTGTGCCGGCCGCGCGTCGTTTCGCGGCACTCCGCCGATAGTCCGCACCGAGCCTTGCGGCGGGCCTTGCGGAAACCCTCACGGAACCGCTTGCGGTCGATGTTCCGTGCGGCCCATACCGGCCAGGGGAGAGAGGGCTTACTCCTGGAAAGAATCACTTGACAATGAGATCATCGGCAGCGTCAAAGAAAGCGGGGTCTATTTCCGCAGGGAGCGCGGATGGAATTCCGCATACTGGGTCCGATGGAACTGTGGGCGTCCGGCGCGAGCCGGCAGCCGGGCTGGGCGAAGGAACGCGGCGTGCTCGCGGTCCTGCTGATGGCGCCGGGACGCCCGGTGGCGGTCGAAAGCCTGATCGAACGGGTCTGGGAACACGATACGGAGACACGGGTGCGCGCGGCTCTGCACACCCAGATCGCCCGGCTGCGTCGCCGTCTCGAAGCGATGGACGACCAGGTCCGGTTGCATTACCGGGCCGGCGCGTACACGTTGGACGCGGACCCCGAGCAGGTCGACTACCACCGCTTCGCGCGGTTGTGCGCGCAGGCGCGTTCCATCGCCGACAGCGGCGACACGGAACACGCCGCCGCGCTGTTGCGCGAGGCGTTGCGGCTTTGGCGCGGCACACCGCTGTCCGGCATCGAAGGCGCGTGGGCCGAGAGAACACGCCGCACCATCGAGGACGAATTGGTGGGTGGGGCGCTGGACCGTTTCAAAATTGAATTGGCGCGCGGTCGCCATGCCCAGGTGATCAACGAGCTCGATCGGCTCGCCGCCCGGTTTCCCCATCACGAGAAGCTCGCCGAGTCGCTCATGCTGGCGCTCTACAGGGACGGCCGTTCCGGTGACGCGCTGCATGTCTTCCACCGGCTTCGCGAACGTCTGGCGGCCGATCTCGGTGCCGTACCGCATCCCGAGACGAGCCGTCTGCACCGCCGTATTCTCGCCGGAGATCCCGGCCTCACGCTCCCTCGGCGCCCGTACGCCGCGCAAGCCCCGAGCAGCCTGCCCCGTGACCTCCACACGTTCACCGGCAGGACGGCGGAACTCACCCGGTTGACCGCGCTCGCCGAGGGCGGCCCGACCGTCACCGTGATCGCGATCGACGGGATGCCGGGGGTGGGGAAGTCCACGCTGGCCGTCCACCTCGCCCACCGCCTGGCCGACCGGTACCCCGACGGCCAGATCTTCCTGCATCTGCGGGCGCACCACGCCGACCACGAACCTCTTGACGGAGGTCTGGCGCTCAAGCATCTCCTCCTCGCCGTCGGAGTCCCCGCGGACGAGATCCCCACCGATGTCGAGGCGCGGGCGGCGCGCTGGCGCGGGGCGGTCGCCGCGCGCCGGATCCTGCTCGTGCTGGACGACGCGCTCGGCAACGACCAGATCCGATTGCTGCTTCCCGGCACCCCCGGCTGCCTCGTCATCGTCACGAGCCGGCGCCGACTCGTCGGCCTGGAAGCCGTGCGGCCGGTCAGCCTCGGCGTCCTGCCGCCGGCGGAGGCGGTCGCGCTGCTCGCCCGGGTCGCCGAGCGCGCTCTCGATCCGGCGGATCCGGCCGTCCGGGCGGTCGTCGGGCTGTGCGGCGGGCTGCCGCTCGCCGTCCAGCTCGTGGGCGGGCGCCTGCTGCACCGGCCCGGCTGGACGGTCGGCGACCTGGCCGAACGGCTGTCCGGCGGTCGCGGCAGGCTCGCCGAGATCCGCGCCGAGAACCGCGATCTCACCGCCGTCTTCGCGTTGTCCTACGAGGGGCTGGACGAACGCCTGCGCGTCGCCTTCCGGCTGCTCGGCCTGCACCCGGGCCTCGACGTCACGGCGGACGACACGGCGGTGCTCCTCGGCACGGACCGGGCGACGGCCGGGGCGATGCTGGAAGAACTCCTCGACTACCACCTCATCGAGGACCCGAGCCGGGGCCGCTACCGCTTTCACGATCTGATCGGTGAGTACGCGAGCCGGCTCGCGGCCCTCGACCCGCCGCCGGACGCCGAGGCCGCGCTCGACCGGCTGACCGACCACTACCTCGCGACCGCAGCGCGCGCGGACGCGTTGCTGTACCCGCGCGGCGACCGTCCCGCGGTCACCGCCGTCTCGCCGTGCCCGCCCTCGTTCGCGGACGCGGACGGCGCGCGCGGCTGGCTCGACGCCGAGTCGGACAACCTCCTTCGCGTCGCGTCCGATGCCGTGGAGCGCGGCCGGGGCGGGCGTGCCGCGGGGCTCGCCGCCGTCCTCGCGCCGCACCTGGAGTCCACCGGCCGGTGGGCGGACGCCGCGCGGCTGCACGAGCGTGCCGCCGCCGTCTGGAGCGACCTCGGGGAACACGGGAGCCGGATCCGCGCTCTCGCCGACCTGAGCAAGATCTACTGGCGTTCGGGCCGGTACGCGGAGGCCCTGCGCCGTGCGCACGAGGGACTGGAGTCCGCCCGGTCGCACGGCGACGGCCGCGCGGTGGCCGGCTTCCTGTTGCAGATCGGGCAGGTGCACTGGCATCTCGCCGAGTTCGACGTGGCGCTCGGATACCTGCAGCAGGCGCTGGCCGGGTTCCGGGAGTGCGCGGATGAGGGCGATGTGGGGGAAGCCCTGAACAATCTGGGCATCGTCCTGTGCCATCTGGGCCGGTACGGCGAGGCGGCGGACCATTTCCGGGCCGCCCTCGACACGCACACCCGCCTGGGCGCGGATGAAGGGCGCCAGATCGCGCTCAACAACATCGGCGACCTCGAGCAGATGCTCGGGAACTATGACGTCGCCCTGGACTTCTACCTTCGGGCGCGTGATGTCAAAGAAATGCGCCGGCAGCACCAGGCCGTCTGGCTGTCGAACGTCGCGACGGTCTACCGCAGGACGGGCCGCGCCGCCGAGGCGATCGGAGAATACCGCAAGGCGCTCGCCATCTATCGGGAGATCGGCGATCTTCGCGGTGAATGTGATTCGCTCAACCACATCGGCACCTGCTTCACCGCGCTGGGACGCGACGGTGAGGCGCTGATCCACCATCAGAAGGCGCTCCAGTCGGCTCGGGAGCTGTCCGAGCGGTACGAGCAGACGCTGGCTCTGCTGGGCATCGGCGAGCTTCATTTGCGCGCCGGCCGGTACGCCGCCGCCCGCGAGCGTTTCGAGGAATCCCTCGCGCTGGCGCGCTCGATCGCCGACGTCCGCCAGGAGGCGTCCGCCCTGGCGGGCATCGGCGAGGTCGTCGCGCGGACCCGGGGCGCCGCGGTGGCCGAGCCCTACCGGCGGCAGGCACTGGAGCTGTTCTCTTCTCTCGGCGTCCGCGAGGCGGATGTTCTCCAGGACCGCCTTCTCAGCCCGGATGACATTCCGGGTGCCTGATCGTCCGCTTTGGCGGACTTGATGCCCTTTTTGACTTCTAGTTCCGAGCGATCTTCGCGTTTGTCGTTCCGTTTTGATCTACGCTCGACCTTCTGGTACGTTCATACCGGCCGATCGGTGGGCATAGTCGATATTTCTGGAAAAGACGGCGAGGAACACACTATCGTGCGGTTGATTTTTGGGTCCGTCATGTTCATGACGGCTGCACTTGGCACGTGGGAAATGTTCTCTCGCTTCGCGGGATGGCACATCGTCTAGCCGTACGTCACGGCACCGGCCGACGGGAAATCCCGTCGGCCTTTTTCATTTCTCGTGCGCCGGATGTCGGATCAAAAAGCGCTTGCCCGGCGGGTGGTGGCGTAGAGGAGGGCGCCGGTGGCTAGGACGGCGGAGCCTGCCAGGACGGACGTGAGGGGGAGGGCGAAGGCGAGGGTGAGGCAGCCGGTCAGGCCCAGGGCGGGGACGAGGCGGGGTGGGCGGTTTTCGGCGGGGGTCAGGGTCCAGGCTGAGGCGTTCGCGATGGCGTAGTAGACGAGGACGGCGAAGGACGAGAAGCCGATCGCGCCGCGTACGTCGGCGGTGGCGGCGGCTAGGGCCGTGATCGTGCCTACGGCGAGTTCGGCGTGGTGGGGGACGGCGAAGCGGGGGTGGACGGCGGCGAGGAAGCTCGGGAGGTGGTGGTCGCGGGCCATCGCGAGGGTTGTGCGTGAGACTCCCAGGATCAGGGCGAGCAGGGAGCCCAAGGCTGCGATGGCGGCGCCGGTGCGGACTACCGGGGCTAGGGCGGGCAGGCCGGCCGCATGGACGGCGTCGGCGAGCGGGGCGGTCGTCGCGGCCAGGCGGTCGCCGCCCAGGACCGACAGTGTCGCGATCGCCACCGCCGTGTACGTCGCCAGCGTGATCGCCAGGGCGATCGGGACGGCGCGCGGGATCGTCCGGGCCGGGTCGCGGACCTCCTCGCCGAGCGTGGCGATCCGGGCGTATCCGGCGAACGCGAAGAACAGCAGGCCCGCTGACCGCAGGATTCCGCCCGGCGAGGTGTCCGTGCCGAAGGAGAGGCGTGCCGCGTCCGCCTCGCCGGACGTCAGCAGTGACACCGTGACGACCGTGAGGACTATCAACACGATCGCGACGATCGCCCTTGTCACCAGCGCCGACTTGTGGACGCCGACGTAGTTCACCGCCGTCAGCGCCAGCGCCGCGCCCGCCGCGACGGCGTGGGCGTGCGCGGGCCACGCGTACGCGCCGACGGTCAGCGCCATCGCCGCGCACGACGCGGTCTTGCCGACGACGAAGCCCCAGCCCGCGAGGTGGCCCCAGAACGGGCCGAGGCGCTCGCGGCCGCAGACGTACGTCCCGCCGGACGCGGGGTAGCGGGCCGCCAGCCGCGCCGACGACGTGGCGTTGCAGTAGGCGACGACCGCCGCGAGCGCCAGCCCGGCGAGCAGCCCCGACCCGGCCGCGCGCGCCGCGGGGCCGAGCGCCGCGAACACGCCCGCGCCGAGCATCGCGCCGAGCCCGACCAGGACGGCGTCGGACACGCCGAGCCGCCGCCGCAGTTCGCCGGGGGCCGAGGTCACGCGGCGACGATAACTCAGCCGAGCGCGGTCATCACGTGCTTCACCCGCGTGTAGTCCTCCAGCGCGTAGACCGACAGGTCCTTGCCATATCCGGACTTCTTGAACCCGCCGTGCGGCATCTCCGCGACCAGCGGGATGTGGCAGTTCACCCACACGCAGCCGAAGTCGAGCCGGGCCGTGCAGCGCATGGCGCGCGCGTGGTCGCGCGTCCACACCGACGACGCCAGCCCGTACTCCACGTCGTTGGCCAGCGCGATCGCCTCGGCCTCGTCGGCGAACGGCTGGACGGTGATGACCGGACCGAACACCTCGTTCTGGACGATCTCGTCGTCCTGCCGCACCCCGGAGACGACCGTCGGCGCGTAGAAGAACCCGCGCTCGCCCACCCGCGCGCCGCCGGTCTCGACGCGGGCGTGCGCGGGCAGCCGGTCCACGAACCCGGCGACCTTGGCCAGGTGCGCGGCGGAGATCAGCGGGCCGTAGAGGATGTCCTCGCCGGGCGCGCCGGTGCGGGTCCGCGCGGCGACCTCGGTGAGCGCGGCGGTGAACTCGTCGTGCGCGCTCCGCTCCACGAGGACGCGGGTCGCGGCCGTGCAGTCCTGCCCGGCGTTGAAGAACCCCGCCTCGGCGATGGCCTCGGCCGCCGCGCCGAGGTCGGCGTCGGCGAACACGACGACGGGCGCCTTGCCGCCGAGTTCGAGGTGGACGCGCCGGACGTCCGCCGCCGCCGTCCCCGCCACCTCGATCCCGGCCCGCACCGAGCCCGTCACCGACGCGATGCCGGGGACGGGATGGGCGACGAGCGCGCGTCCGGTGTCGCGGTCGCCGCACACGACGTTCACGACGCCCGGCGGCAGGTGCTCGGCCATCAGCTCCGCCATGAACACGGTCGTCGCGGGCGTGAGGTCGGCGGGCTTGAGGACGACCGTGTTCCCCGCCGCGAGCGCCGGAGCCCACTTCCACACCGCCATCAGCATCGGGTAGTTCCACGGCGTGACCTGCGCGGCGACGCCGATCGGCTCGCGCCGGACGAACGAGGTGAACCCGTCCATGTACTCGCCCGCCGACCGGCCCTCCAGCGTCCGGGCGGCCCCGGCGAAGAACCGGATCTGGTCGAGCAGCATCGGCAGCTCCTCGGACGCGGTCAGCCCGAGCGGCTTGCCGGTGTTCGCGCTCTCCAGCCGGACGAGGTCGTCGCCCCGCGCCTCCAGGGCGTCCGCGATCCGCAGCAGCGCGAGCTGCCGTTCGCCGGGCGTCGTCCGCGCCCACCCGGCGAAGGCCCGCTCCGCCGCGCGGACGGCCGCGTCCACGTCGGCCGCCGACGACAGCGGCGCGGTCCCGTTCACGGTCCCCGTCACCGGGTCGACCAGGTCCGTGGTGCGGCCGTCGAGCGTGTCGGTGTAGGCGCCGTCCACGAAGTTGCGGACGGTCAGTTTCTGGTTGCTCATGCGCCGGTCCCTCCCGCCAGTTCCGCGGCGATCGCCGCGGCGAACTCGCCGATGTCCTCCGGTGTCGTGTCGAAGCTCGTCATCCAGCGGACCTCGCCCGTCCGCTCGTCCCAGACGTAGAAGCGGAACCGCTTCAGCAGCCGCGCCGTCACGTCCGGCGGCAGCACCGCGAACACGGCGTTCACCTCGGTCCTCTGCGTGATCCGCAGGCCGGGCAGGCCGTCGACGGCGGCGGCGAGCCGCGCGGCCATCGCGTTCGCGTGCGTCGCGCTGCGCAGCCACAGGTCGCCGCCGAGCAGCGACGCGAACTGCGCGGCGGCGAACCGCGACTTGGACGCCAGCTGCATCGACGTCTTGCGCAGATACGGCACGCCGCGCGCCGCCCGGGGGTTCAGGACGACCACCGCCTCACCGAACAGCAGCCCGTTCTTGGTGCCGCCGAACGACAGGACGTCCACGCCGACGTCGGTGGTGAACGCGCTGAACGGCAGGCCGAGCGCAGCGGCGGCGTTCGGCAGCCGCGCGCCGTCCACGTGGACGGTCATGCCGAGCCGGTGCGCATGGTCGCACAGCGCGGCCAGCTCGTCGGCCGTGTAGAGCGTCCCGAGTTCGGTCGGCTGCGCGACGGACACCACGGCCGGACGCGCCCGGTGGACGTCGTCGAACCCGTACGCCTGCCGGTCGATCAGCTCGGGCGTCAGCTTGCCGTCCGGCGTCGCGACGGTCAGCAGCTTCAGTCCGCCGACCCGCTCGGGCGCGCCGCACTCGTCCACGTGGACGTGCGCGGACTCGGCGCAGATCACCGCGTCCCACCGCTCGGTCATGGACTGCAGCGCGACGACGTTCGCGCCCGTGCCGTTGAAGACGAGGTACGTCTCGGCCTCCGGCCCGAAGTGCGTCCGGAAGATCTCGCGGACGGCCTCGGTGTAGACGTCCTCCCCGTAGGCGACCTGGTGCCCGCCGTTCGCGGCGGCGAGCGCGGCCAGCACCTCGGGGTGGACGCCCGCGTAGTTGTCGCTGGCGAACCCGCGCGCGTCCGGGTCGTGGCGGGGGGTCAGGGCGTCAGCCACAGGCGGGCTCCGTTCAGGTCGGCGGCCGGCTCGGACCACAGGGACGCGATCCGCCCGGCGACCGCGTCGACGTGGGTGAGGGAGGTGAACTTCGCGTCCGGGCGGGCGGCGCGCATCGCGTCGGTCAGCAGGCCCCGGACGACGAGGATCGACGCGGCGGCCGGACCGCCCGTCCAGGACTGCGCGACGGCGAGCGTCCACGCCTCGGCGGCGGCCTTGGCGGCGGCGTAGTGCGCGTTGTTCGCGGTCGGCCTCGTGGCCTCGGCGGCGGAGACGATCGCGAGCCGTCCCGCGTCGCTCGCCGTCAGGTGCGGGTGGAAGGCGCGGGTGGTGTGCTGGAGGGTCCGGACGATCCGGTCCGACAGCCACGTCCAGTCGGCGGGGTCCTCGGCGGTGAACGGCGTCCCGCCGCGCCAGCCGCCGACGAGATGGACGAGCCCGTCCACCCGTCCGTGCCGCTCCGCGACGGACGCGGCGAAGCGCGCGGTCGCCGCGTCGTCCAGCAGGTCCACCGCGTGCCGCTCGGCCGGTCCCGCGACGGCGGCCAGCCGGTCCGCGTCGCGCCCGCAGGCGATCACGACGGCGCCCGCGTCCGCCAGCGCCTGGCACACGGCCGGGCCCGCGGCGCCGGCCGCGCCCGCGACGACCACGACCCGTCCGGCCGTCATCCGGTGATCCCGGACGTCGCGGCGACCACGTCGCGCAGCCTGCGCTGCAGCGCCTCGTAGAAGGTGTTGAGCGGGAACTCGTCGGGCAGCACCGCGTCGACGAGGCCGCGCGGTGGACCGTCCATCGGCAGCGCCGCCGGTCCCTTCGCCCAGGTGGACGCGGGGTTCGGCGCCACGTACGACGCGACCAGCTCGTGCGCCGACAGCCAGTGCGCGACGCGCGAGCGGTCGATGCCGTCGTGGTAGAGCCGTTCGATGGCGGCGCAGAGGTCGAGGACGGCCCCGGACACCGCCCGCCAGTCGATGCGGAGCACGTTGTCGGTCCAGCGCAGGACGCCCGCGCGGTGCAGATGGGCGAACAGGAGCTGGCCGCCGAGCCCGTCGTAGTTCTTGACGCGCCCGCCGGTGATGGGGAAGCGGAACAGCCGGTCGAAGAGGATCGCGTAGCGCACGAGACGACCGTACGGAACTCCGGCGTCCTCCAGCGCGACGGCCTCGCGGTAGGCGTTCAGGTCGCAGCGCAGCTCCTCCAGCGCGTACATCCAGTACGGCATCCGCTGCTTGACCATGAACGGGTCGAACGGGAGGTCGCCGCGGGTGTGGGTCCGGTCGTGGACGAGGTCCCAGAGGACGAACGCGTCCTGCGCGAGGCGCTGGTCGTCCAGCAGCCGGGCGGCGTCGGGCGGGACGGCGAGCCGCAGCGTGTCGACGGCGGCGCGGCCGACGGCCCGGAAGCGCGCGGCCTCGCGGTCGCAGAAGATGCCGCCCCAGGTGAAGCGCGGCACCTCGCGCACGGCGACCGTCTCGGGGAACAGGACGGCCGAGTTGGTGTCGTAGCCCGCCGTGAAGTCCACGAACGAGATCGGGACGAACATCGGGTTGTCGTACTTCGCCGCCTCCAGCTCGGCGAGCCAGCCCGGCCAGACCGCCCGGACGATCAGCGCCTCCAGCCTGCGGTCCGGGCTGCCGTTCTGCGTGTACATCGGAAAGACGACGAGGTGCTCGCGGCCGTCCGCGCGGTCCCGCTCGGGGTGGAACTCGACCAGCGCGTCCAGGAAGTCGGGGACGCCGAAGCCCTCGGCGGCCCAGCGGCGCAGGTCGCCGACCAGCGCGGTCAGGTACCGCTCGTCGTGCGGGAAGCCGGGCGCCAGCTCCTCGACGGCCGCGACGATCCGGTCCACGAGCGCGGTCGCGTCGCCAACGACCGAGCCGTCCGGCCCCTGGAGTTCGCGGAGCGCCGTCACCGCTTCCTTCAGCTCCGGCCAGGCCGGACGGTCCAGGGCGCCCGTCGTCGTCACCGGCGCAACGGCCCGGCCGCCCGCCGCCCACGCGACCGTGTTCGCCCAGAGCGTCCGGTGGCCGAGGTCGTCGATGGAGTCGTCGCCGAACAGGTCGGAGTCGGCGAAGACGGCGATCCGGCCGCGTCCGGCCTCGACCGCGACGGCCAGCGCGGCGCCGGGGACGCTCGCGGTCGCGGCCGTCCGGCACAGCACGCGCGCGTCGTCCGGGACGGCGTCGATCGTCGCGGCGCGGTAGAAGCACACGTCGGCGACGCCCGCGAGCACGTCCGCGCCGGGGCGCGGCCCGTCGAGGTCGGCGCGGACCCAGGTCGCGACGCCCCGCAGGTTGCGCACCGGATCCTGGACGGTCGTGTTCGCGATGTGGACGCCGAACCGTCCGAGCAGCTCGTTGAGGTTGTTGCCGTACTTGTCCTGTTCGCACTCGCCGAGGACGACCAGGCCGCCGCCCGCGCGCACGAACCGCTCGACCGCGTCCAGCTCGTCCGGCGACAGCTTGGGGGAGCCGCCCGGAACGGTCCGCTCCCAGACCGGGTCGGACGGGTGGGCGAGGACGAGCACGTCGCACCGCTCCAGCACGCCGCCCGTCAGCGGCCCGGCCGGGTGCGCGGCGACGGCGCAGCCCCGGCGGCGCAGGTCGGCGGCGGCCTCGACGTACCCGGAGTCGCGGGGGTGCGCGGGGTTCATCCGCGCGACGACGTCGGGCCGGATGCTCCACGCCTGGCCGTGCGCCTCGTCCACGAGCACACGGGGGAACGGGGGATGGGCCATGCTCCTGCCTCCTTCGCGTCCCGCGCGGACCGCCGGGGGACGGCGCGCAGGACCGACGCCGCTCACGCTACCGAAGAATTTTTCGCAGTCAAGGCGACCTGGAGGTAATCCTTTTGTTATCCGGCCACATGACAGCGGATGTTGCCGACAGTTGTTCCGTCCCGGGAACGACGAACGGCCCACCGCCGCGCGGGCGATGGGCCGTGGGCGCCGAGAACCTACTTGAGGAGCTGGCGGGACAGGACGATGCGCTGGATCTGGTTGGTGCCCTCGTAGATCTGGGTGATCTTGGCGTCGCGCATCATGCGCTCCAGCGGGAAGTCGCGCGTGTAGCCGTAGCCGCCGAGGAGCTGGACGGCGTCGGTCGTGATCTCCATGGCCGCGTCCGAGGCGAAGCACTTGGCGGCGGCGCCGAAGCCGGTGAGGTCGGCGTCGCCGCGCTCGGAGCGCGCCGCCGCCGCGTAGGTGAGCTGGCGGGCCGCCTCCAGCTTCATCCCCATGTCGGCCAGCATGAACTGGACGCCCTGGAAGTCGGCGATCGGCCGGCCGAACTGGTGGCGCTGGCGCACGTAGTCGACGGCGTGGTCGAGCGCGCCCTGCGCGATGCCGATCGCCTGCGCGGCGATCGTGACGCGCGTGTGGTCCAGCGTGCGCATCGCGGTCGCGAACCCGGTGCCCTCGGCGCCGATGATCCGGTCGGCCGGGATGCGGACGTGGTCCAGGTTGACGGTCCGGGTGGGGGAGCCCTTGATCCCGAGCTTGCGCTCCTTCGGCCCGAACGACACGCCCGGGTCGGACTTCTCGACCACGAACGCCGAGATGCCCCGGCTGCGCTTCTCCGGGTCCGTCACGGCCATGACCGTGTAGAACTCCGAGACGCCCGCGTTGGTGATCCAGCACTTCACGCCGTTCAGCACCCAGTGGTCGCCGTCGCGGACGGCGCGGGTCTTCATCGAGGCCGCGTCCGAGCCCGCCTCCGGCTCCGACAGGCAGTAGGAGAACATGCCCTCGTTGCGGGCGAGCGCGCCGAGGTAGCGGCGCTTCAGCTCCTCCGAGCCGGACAGGATCACGGGCATCGAGCCGAGCTTGTTCACGGCCGGGATCAGCGAGGACGAGCCGCAGACCCGCGCGACCTCCTCGATGACGATCACGGTGGCGAGCGCGTCCGCGCCGACGCCGCCGTACTCCTCGGCGACGTGGACGGCGTGCAGGTCGTTGGCCGCCAGCGCGTCGAACGCCTCCTGCGGGAACCGGGCCTCCTCGTCCACGGCGGCGGCGTGCGGCGCGATCTCCTTCTCCGCGAGCGAGCGCACGGTCGAGCGGAGCAGTTCGTGCGATTCGGGCACCTGGAACAGGTCGAAGTCCTGGGACATGGGGGTCTCCACCTCGCTATGGCACTGAGTTCCCCTCAATATGGCACTCGGTGCCATCCGATGTCCAGGGCGTGTTAGGGTCCCGGGCATGTCCGGAACGGCACCGAGAACCCGTCCCGCCGCGACGCGGGACGCGCTGGTGGAGGCGGCCTTCGCCCTCTTCCTGGAGCAGGGCTTCGAGCGGACGACCGTGGACGAGATCGCCGCCCGCGCCGGGATCGGCCGCCGGTCGTTCTTCCGCTACTTCCCGTCCAAGGAGGACGTGGTCTTCCCCGACCACGAGCGCAGCCTGGACGACCTGCGCGCCGCCCTCGACGAGCCCGGCGCCGAGCCCGGCGAAGAGGACCCGGTGGCCCGCGCCTGCGCCGCCACGCTCGTCGTCGCCCGGATGTACGCCGCCCAGCCGGACCGCTCGCTGCTGCGCTACCGGCTCACCCGGCAGGTGCCCGCGCTGCGGTCCCGGGAGCTGACCGTCGTCGGCCGCTACGAACGCGCGCTCGCCGAGTACCTGCGGCGGAGCTTCGGCGGACGGCCGGACGGGCGGCTGCGTGCGGACGTCGTCGCCGCGTCCGCCGTCGCCGCGCACAACAACGCGCTGCGCTCCTGGCTGCGCGCGGGCGCGACCGGGGACGCGGTGGCCGAGGTGGACCGGGCGCTGGACCTCGTCCGGACGGCCTGGGGCACCGGGCAGGGCGCCGGGCAGGCCCCCGAGCAGGACTACGTCGTGCTGGTAGCGCGGCGCGGCGCCCCGCTGCCGCGCGTCGTCCGGGACCTGGAGGCGGTGCTCGGCGAGCGCGAGTGACGCCGGGGTCATCCGACGGTCAGAAGACGGCCTGAGTCGGCCGCCCGGGGTGTCATTTGTCGTTATGTCGGAAATGCTGCCCTCAAACGGTCAGCGAACCGACCCGGGAGACCGCCATGACGACCATCGGCACCTGGAATCTGGAGAACCTGTTCCGGCCGGGCGGTGACTTCGGGCCGTCCGACGAGGCCGCCTACAAAGCGAAGATCAAGGACCTGGCCGCGACGATCACCGCGTCCGGCGTGGACGCGCTGGCCGTCGAGGAGGTCGGCGACCCCGACGCGCTCGCCGACGTCGCCGACCGCCTGGACGGGGACTGGCACCACGTGACGTCCGCCGGCTTCGAGCCCGCGCACCCGATCCGCGTCGGCTTCCTGTCCCGGCTGCCGCTGGAGGTCGTCGCCGACCGCTCCGCGTTCCCCGACGAGCTGGCCCCGATCCAGGCCGGCGACGACGGGACGGCCGCGCACAAGACCGGACGCGGCGTCCTCGCGGTCCGGATCACCGAGCGGGACGGTCGCGAGATCACCGCCGTCGCCGCGCACCTCAAGAGCAAGCTGCTGTCGTTCCCGGCCGGTCCGGACGGGCGTCCGCGCTTCCAGCCCCGCGACGAGGGCGAGCGCGCCCGCGTCGCCGCCTACGCCCTCTACCGGCGCGCCGCCGAGGCGGTGACCGTCCGCGCGCTCGCCGACGAGCTGCTGGCCGGGCAGGGCAAGACGCGCCAGGTCATGGTGATGGGCGACCTCAACGACGGCGTCGAGGCGGCCACCACGCAGATCCTGCTCGGCCCGCCCGGCTCCGAACTCGGCACGCCCGGCGCCGACCACCCCGACCAGGGCGACCGGCACCGGCTGTGGAACCTCGCGCCGCGCATCCCCGAGGCGGAGCGGTTCAGCCGCGTCTTCCACGGCCGGGGCGAGCTGATCGACCACATCCTCGTGTCGCACGCGCTGCTCGGCCGCGCGACCGACGTCCACACGTGCCGCCCGCCGAACGCCCCGAAGCTCCCGTCGGTGACCGACGACCCGGCCGCGCGGCGCAACGAGCCCGCGTCCGACCACGCGATGGTCTTCACGCGCCTCGCCGACTGACGGTTCCTGGAATACTGCCGGGATCGTGGACGAACCGGTAGACGTCGCCTGGCTGGTCGGACGCGTGCTGCGTCCGGGCCGCTCGTCCGGCGCGCCCCTCGCCGACGACCCGCGCCGCCGGTTCCGCGCGACGGAACTCGTGGCGTGCCGCACGTGCCGGGGCTCGGGCGCCGTCGGCGGCTACACCGGCGACGACCCTCCCGAATGGGAGGAAGAGGCGTGGACCTGCACCGACTGCGGCACCTACGGCCGCGTCCCGGCGGACACCCCGCTCCTGGACCGGCCGCCCGTCCCCGGCCCGTTCGAGGCCGACCCCGACGGCGTGCGGCAGGCCGAAGAAGCGACCCGGACGGCGGTCCGGCGGCTCGCGCCGTGGGGCGTCCCGGCGGTGGACCGCGTCGTGTGGCGCGTCGGCGGCCCGCTGCTCCGGCCCGTCAAGGCGACCCTGCCGCACCCGCGCGCCGAGGTCCTGCGCCGCCTGCTGTTCCGTGAGTGGAGCGACGAGCTGGGCCGCATCCCGCACCACTACGTCCCGCTGGACGGCCTGACGAGCCTGTTCGCCACCCGCGCCGCCTGGCACGCCCGGCTCGACCGCGCCTGGCGCCGCGCGGCGGACCGGGCGCTGACCGTCCCGGCGTCGGTGGACCGGCCGGACGCGACCGGACGCAGCATGGCCGACCTCCCCAACCCGTTCGCCCCGCTCATCGGGATCTGGGCCGCCGGGTACGCGTTCGCCGACGCCACCGACGACGCCATCCACCTCGTCGCGCCCGAGCCCGCCTAGCCGGTCAGGACACGGCCAGATGGACGCCGCGGTGGCGCGGCGTCTCGGCCTCGTCGAGCAGGACGAGCGCGAAGTCCGCGTAGGAGATCCGGGCCGCCGGGTCGCCGTGCGCGCGGATCCCGTACCGGCCGGTGCGCGGCCCGCCGTGGTCGAAGTCGCCGGCCGGGCTGACGTACACCCAGTCCAGCGCGGCGTCCCGCAGGACGTCGAGTCCGGCGGCGTGGCCCAGGCAGAACGGGCGGAACTCGGCGGGGAACCCGGGCAGGTCCAGCAGGCGCGTCCCGTCCGCGTCCGGCAGCAGCGACGCGAGCCCGACCGCGACCAGCCGCCCCACCCCGGCCTTCGGCAGCCCCCGGACGAGCGCGTGCGCGGCGTCGGCGAAGAACGTGTCCGGCTCCAGCACCGCCGCCGCGTTGATCGCCGCGTCGTGCCCGGCCGCGAGCGCCGCGACGGCCGCCGCGTCGGTGACGTCCCCGGCGGCGACCCGCACGCCGTCGCCGGACGGGCCGGCGTAGCGGGACGGGTCGCGGACCACCGCCGTGACGCGATGCCCGCGCCGCCGCGCCTCGGCCACGGCCGTCCGCCCGGCGCGGCCCCCGGCCCCGAAGATCACGAAGTCGCCCATGATCGGAATACCTCCCGGTGTCTCGATGCTCACCGGAAGGTAGCCGCGCGGGCGGTTACCTCCCGGATACCGAGAAGACGCCCATGACGCCGCTGCCCCCCGACCTGTTCGACGAACTCTGCCCGTCCTCGCTGCTGCCGTTCCGGTTCGGCGACAAGTGGGCGGCGCTGGTGCTGCGGTGCTTGGAGGACGGTCCGCGCCGCTACTCCGAACTGCGCGTGCCGCTCCGCCGCGTCACGCCGAAGGTGCTCACGCAGTCGCTGCGCGGGCTGGAGCGGGACGGGTTCGTCGCGCGCACCGTCCGCCCCGGCCCGCCCCGGAGCGTCGAGTACGCGCTGACGCCGCTCGGCCGCAGCCTGCTGGGGCCGCTGTACGCGGCGTGCGCGTGGGCGGCCGAGCACTGGGACGAACTGCTCGACGCGCGCGACCCCGCCTGACGGCCGTCAGTCGGCGACGGCGCGGACGATCCGGCCGCCGAACAGGTCAGGGAGCGCCGCGTCCAGGCCGTAGCGCTCCAGGCAGGCGGTCCAGGCCAGGTCCTCGATCGCGTCGAAGCCCGCGTCGGCCAGGTCGCGCGCCAGCTTCTCGGGCGTGAAGTACGAGCGCCACGGCTCGCCCGCCTTCGCCATCGCGGCGGCGAGCGCGGCGAGGACGGCGCGGCGCTCGGCGGGCAGCTCCGCGGGCGGCAGGTTGTAGTCGAAGACGATCTCCGTCCGCGCGTCCAGGCCCGCGACGAACCGCAGCGTCGCGAGGATCGCGCTCCGCGTCAGATAGGGGACGACGCCGAGCCACGCGAAGAACGCCGGCGCGCCGGGCGTGAACCCCGCGTCGGCCAGGGCGGCGCCGAGCGTCCCGGCGGCGAAGTCGACCGGGACGTGGACGACGGTCTCCGGCACGGGGATCCCCGCGTCCGCCAGCCGCTTGCGCTTCCACGCCTGCGTGTCGGGATGGTCGACCTCGAACACGCGCAGGCCAGGGTGCGGGTTGCGGTGGGCGAACGTGTCGAGGCCCGCGCCGAGCAGCACGGCCTGCCGCGTCCCGGCGGCGACGGCGGCGGCGAGCGCGTCCTCGGCGATCCGGTGCCGCAGCGCCATGAACAGGCGGACCTCGCGCGGCATGGCGCGTCCCGGCGCGGCGGCCGGGGCGACGCGGACGGCGAGGGGGTCGGGGAAGACCGGCGGGGCGTCCGCCGTCTGGTGGACGGCGCGCGCGTGCGCGGCGCTCATCGCGGTGCGGCTCGGCTGGCCCGGTTCCATGAGGTCTCCTGTCGGGTTCAGGCGGTCAGCCGGAGCCGCCGCGCGCAACTGATCAGCTCGGCGCGCCGGCTCACCCCGAGCTTGACCTTGATCGACGCGCGCTGCGCCTCGATCGTCCGGACGCTGAGGTGCAGTTCCCCGGCGATCTGCTGGTTGGTGAGGCCGTCGGCGATGAGCGCGAGGACGGCGCGCTCCCGGCCGCTGAGCGCCCCGTCGAGCCGCGTCTCCCGCGCGACCAGCGCGGCGCCGAGCGACGGGTCGAGGTACCGGCCGCCCGCCGCCAGCGCGTCCGCCGCCGTGACCAGTTCCCCGGCGGCGGCCTCCTTGCGGAGGAACCCGTGGGCGCCCGCCGCGAGCGCGTCGCGCGCGGACGCGGCGTCGTTGTGCATGGTCAGGATCAGCACCCGCGTGTCCGGCGACACCGTCCGGACGCGCGGCAGCACGCCCAGGCTGGACACCCCGGCGAAGCTCAGGTCGAGGAGCAGCAGCGCGGGCCGGTGCCGGCCGGCGAGCGCGACCGTCTGTTCCAGGTCGGCCGCCTCGCCGACGACGTCGTAGCGGTCATCGGCGAGCAGCGAGCGGATCCCGCACCGCACGACGGGATGGTCGTCGGCGATGAGGATCGTCGGACGTCGCATCGGATCTCCTCTCCGGAGCGGCAGGCAGGACGAGCGTGACGAGCGTCCCCGGACGGCCGGGCGCGACGGCGAGCGCGCCGCCCGCCGCCCGCGCCTGCGCGTCCATCGCCGTCAGGCCGAGGCCGCGCGGCACGGCGGCCGGGTCGAAGCCGCGGCCGTCGTCGCGGACCCGGCAGACGAGCCGGCCGCGCCGCTCGGCGAGGGCGACCCGGACGGTCCGGGCGCCGCTGTGCTTGGCCGCGTTGTGCAGGGCCTCGTGGACGATCCGGTACGCGGCCAGGTCGCGCGGCGTCCACCCGGCCCGGGGACGCGTCCGGTCGTCCAGCTCGGCGCGGATGCCGGTGGCGCGGGCGACGCGCGCCACGTCCGCCGCGACCGCGCGCGCCAGCCCCGGTTCGGCCGGGTCGGGACGCTCCGCCGCGGTCAGGGCCGCCCGCAGGCCCGCGATCTCCCGGTCCAGCAGCTCCCGCAGGTCCGTGCCGAGGTCGCGGGGGAGCGGCCCCGGCGCGGCGAGCGCCCGGTCGATCCGGATGCGGGCGACGGCGAGGCTCTGCAGGACCTCGTCGTGCAGGTGGCGCTCCAGCCAGCCCATCACGCCGCCGGGAACCGCGCTGAGAAGAGGCAGACCGCGCCCTTCACCCGCAGGTCCACCTCGCCGAACCGGGAGGCCAGCTCGCGGGCGAGGTCGTCGAGGCGGTCGTCGGCGTTGTTGAACACGTCGCTGCGGTTGAGCTTGCCCAGCAGCTTCGCGGACGCCTTCGTGTGGTGCGGCCCCGCCCCGAGGACGGTGCTGCCGAACACGCGGGCGCCGGGCGCGAGATGCGGGACGACGTGGTCGAACACGACGGCCTTCTGCGCGACGGTGCCCGGCAGGCAGTGCAGCAGGAAGTTCATCCCGACCGAGTCGAACCGCGCGGCGCCGAGGTCCAGCGGACGGTACACGTCGCGGGCGTGCGTCGCGGGCCGGTAGCGGCGGATCCGCCGGGCGGCGGTGGCGAGCGGGGTCTCGTTGAGGTCGATCAGCGTGACGTCGGGGTTCTTCACCGGGAACCGGCACCGGTCCAGGAACCACCCGGTGCCGGGGCCGATGTCGAGGTGGCGGGCGCCGACCTGCGCGTCGTAGTGCTTCAGCATCGTCCGCCGCGAGCACCGCCACATCCACCGGCTGACGAAGCCGAGCACGATCCAGTCGTAGGCGGCGAGCATCGGGCGCTTGTAGGACTCGGCGGCGGCGCGGACGCGCTCGTCGGCCGGTATCGAGATCCGCGCTTCGTTCGCTTCCATGTCGGCTCCTCGTCAGTCGCGGGTCGCGGTGACGAACTCGCCGCCGGGCAGCCGGACGTCGGGACGGCCGTAGCCGCGGCCGACCTCCGCCCGGTCGTCGGCGCGGGTCGTCCAGCCGGCGCCGGCCAGCCAGTCCCGTCCGGTCGGGCCGAGACCGCCCTTGAAGTGCGCGCCGATCCTCCCGGCGCCGGGCAGCGACAGCGCGCGGGCCGTGGACGCCGCGACGGTCGCCGCCTGCCGGCCCTTGCCGGTGTGCTCGAACGTCAGCCTGCTGCCGGGCGCGGAGCGGTCGCCGACGACGGTGAGCAGGTGCCGCGCCTCGCCGACCGACAGGTACGGCAGGACGCCCTCGGCCACCCACGCCGTCGGGACGGACGGGTCGAACCCGGTCGCGTCCAGCCGCGCGGCCCAGTCGTCGCGCAGGTCGGCCTCGATGATCGTCCGGGGGCAGGCGGGCGTCGCGACCTCCCCGGCGAGCACGCGCTCCTTGAACGCGAACACCGGCGCGGTGTCCACCTCGAACACGCGGACCCCGGCGCGCCACGGCAGCCGGAACGCGCGCGTGTCCAGCCCGGCGCCGAGCAGGACGACCTGCCCGCACGCGCCCGCCGTCGCGGCGGCGAGGTAGTCGTCGATGAAGCGGGTCCGGACGACGCCGCGCGAGTAGAACAGGTCGACCCACGCGACGAGCGAGTCCCACTGGTTCTCCTCGCCGGGGACGTCCAGCCACTCCCGGGCCGCCGCCACGAACGCGGCGGCGTACGGGTCGCGGAACAGCGGGGTCTCGCGGGCGGTCTCCTGCGCGCGGGCCATGGCCACCGCGACGGAGGTGACGCCGACGCCGGCGGGCGGTTTGGTGGCAACGGATGCTGCGTCCATTCGCGTCCCTTCACGCGGCGCGCCGCCCGGGCGGTCGCCCGGCGGCGCGCGGAAAGGTTTCTCGGAATATGCGGCGGCGCCGCGAAATTGCGGCGGGCGCCGCGCGGATCGTCGTGGATTCGGTGGCCGTAAGGCGCACCCGGCACCGCAGTCAGCGAAGCACGGGCCGGACGGCGCTGTCAATGAATGGCGGGAAAAATGCCGTGCCCCACGTTCCATAAATCGACTTTAGAAATGGTGCAACGTGACATGCGTCTCGCCGTCGTCCTGCCGGTTCGCCTCCGCCGCCGGACCCGGTCCACCTCATTCCCGAGGATGAACCGGCGGGCGTCCGCGCATGTCGGACTAGGTCCCTGGTATGACTCCCGGCGTCGCTCACCGAGGTATACCAGCCAAATTTAGATCTGCCCGTTCCGGTGGCCGAACCGATCGCGAATTCATTCTCCCGGCCGAAGATATCCGCGCGGACCATGCGTAGCCTCTCGTTGTTGTGACCGGTGAAATGCGAGGGGAAACAATGGCCGAACCGACATTCACCATGATGGACCTGATGGAGATCCTGGTCGCCAAGGTGGGCCTGCCGCGCGACGCGGTGACCCACGACGAGGGCGCGACCCTCGCCGACGTGGACCTCGACTCGCTGGCCCTGCTGCAGCTCACGGCCGAGGTCGCCGACCGCTACGGCGTCGACATCGGGGACGGGCGGACGGACGCGACCTTCGGGGAGCTGCTGGGGCTCGTCAACGAGGGACTGAGCGAGCACGCGCGATGACCGGCCGGCGGCGCATCGCGGTGACCGGGATCGGGGTGGTCGCGCCCGGCGGCACCACGCGCAAGGCGTTCTGGCAGGCGCTCACCGAGGGCCGCACCGCGACCCGGCGGATCTCGCTGTTCGACCCCGGACGCCTCCGGTCGCAGATCGCGGCCGAAGTGGACTTCGACCCGCTCGCGGCGGGCCTCACCCGGCAGGAGGTCTTCCGCAACGACCGGTTCATCCAGTTCGCGCTGGTCGCGGCCGACGAGGCGGTGGCCGACGCGGGCCTGGACGTCGCGGGCGACGCCCTCGACCGCGACCGGATGGCCGTCTGCCTCGGCAGCGCCGTCGGCGCGAGCACCCGGCTGGAGGACGAGTACGTCGTCGCCAGCGACGGCGGCGAGCACTGGCTCGTGGACCCGGCGTTCGCCACCGACTTCCTCTACCACGCGCTCGTCCCGAGCAGCCTGGCCGCCGAGGTCGCGTTCCGGTTCGGCGCGCACGGCCCCGCGACCGTCGTGTCGACCGGCTGCACGTCCGGGATCGACGCGGTCGGGCACGCGGCGCGGCTCATCGAGGACGGCGCGGCCGACGTCGTCGTCACCGGCGCCGCCGACGCGCCCGTCACGCCGATCTCGATGGCCTGCTTCGACGCGATCCGCGCGACCAGCGCCCGCAACGACGACCCCGAGCACGCGTCGCGCCCGTTCGACGCGACCCGCGACGGGTTCGTGATGGGCGAGGGGTCGGCGGTGCTCGTCCTGGAGGACGCCGAGCACGCCCGCCGGCGCGGCGCGCACGTCTACGCCGAGATCGCCGGGTACGCGAACCGCAGCAACGCCTACCACATGACCGGGCTGCGGCCCGACGGCGCGGAGATGGCCGTCGCGATCACTGCCGCGCTTGACGAGGCCCGGCTCGACCCCACCGCCGTCGACTACGTCAACGCGCACGGCTCGGGCACCAAGCAGAACGACCGGCACGAGACGGCCGCGTTCAAGCGCAGCCTCGGCGAGCACATCTACCGGACGCCCGTCAGCTCGATCAAGTCGATGGTCGGGCACTCGCTCGGCGCGATCGGCGCGATCGAGGTCGCGGCGTGCGCGCTCGCCGTCGAGCACGACGTGGTGCCGCCGACCGCGAACTACGAGATCCCCGACCCCGAGTGCGACCTGGACTACGTCCCGAACGTCGCCCGCGACCAGCGGGTGGACGTCGCGCTGTCGGTCGGGAGCGGGTTCGGCGGGTTCCAGTCGGCGATCGTCCTGGCACGACCCGGGGCGCGGCGATGACCGCCGCCGTCACCGGGCTCGGGATCGTCGCGCCCACCGGCGTCGGCGCGGACGAGCACTGGCGCGCGACGCTGGCGGGCGAGCTGGCCGTCCGGCCCATCGAGGCGTTCGACGCGTCCCGGTACGGCACGACGCTCGCCGGGCAGGTCACCGGGTTCCGGGTCGCCGACCACGTCCCGGACCGGCTCGCCGTCCAGACCGACCGGTGGACGTGGCTGGCGCTCGCGGCGGCGCGGCTGGCGCTGGCGGACGCGGCGTACGACCCGTCCGCCCGCGACCCGTACGCGACGTCGGTGATCCTCGGCAGCGGCTCGGGCGGCAACGAGTTCGGCCAGCGCGAGATCCAGGCGCTGTGGAGCCGGGGCAGCCGGGCCGTCGGCGCGTACCAGTCCATCGCGTGGTTCTACGCCGCGAGCACCGGCCAGGTGTCGATCCGGCACGGGACGAAGGGGCCGTCCGGGGTGCTCGTCTCGGACGCGGCGGGCGGCGTCGACAGCCTCGGCTGGGCCGAGCGGACGATCCGGCGCGGCACCGGCGCCGTCCTCGCGGGCGGGACCGAGGCGCCGCTGTCCCCGTACGCGCTCGCCTGCCAGGTCACCGGCGGGCGGATGTCGGCGGCGGCCGACCCGCGCGCCGCCTACAAGCCGTTCGACACCGCCGCGAACGGGCACGTTCCGGGCGAGGGCGGCGCGGTGCTCGTCGTCGAGGACGCCGACGCGGCGGCGGAGCGGTCCGCCCCCGCGATCTACGGCGTGGTGGCGGGCCACGCGGCCACCCACGACGCCCACCACTACCGCGAGGCCGCGCCGGACGGACGTCAGTACGCCCGCGCCATCGGGCAGGCGCTCGACCGCGCGGGCGTCCGCCCGGACGAAGTGGACCTGGTGTTCGCCGACGGCGCGGGCACGCCCGGCGCGGACGCTGCCGAGGCCGCCGCCCTGCGCGCGGTGTTCGGCCCGTACGGCGTCCCGGTGACCGCGCCGCAGGGCCTCGTCGGCCGGCTGTGCGCGGGCGGCTCGGCGCTGAACGCCGCGACCGCGCTGCTCGCGATGCGCGCCGGGGTCGCCCCGCCCGTGGGCAACCTGGACGACCCCGATCCCGCGTACGGGCTGGACCTCGTCCGGGAGCCGAGGGAGATGCCGATCGGGACCGTCGTGGTCGCCGCGCGCGGCCACGGCGGGTTCAACAGCGCGCTCGTGCTGCGCCGTTCCGGCCGGACGGGCGGGCCATGAGGTTGCGAATCACGTCCCGCCGGGAGGTTTAGCGGCGTTTACGGAAGGCTTCCCCCCGAGCGCGTTACCGAATCGGCCGACCCCGGACAGTCGAGACTCTTGTTCTCCGGGCTGACAACTTGTTGATCTTAAGTGTGGTGGGTCCGGGCGACATGTTCATGCGAGGCTCGAACGGGCGGCTGCGGTAGGCGCCGGGAGCCGTCCCCCGGGGCCTCACGATGCCGCCCGACCGGCACGTTCGCAGGTTCCGAATCTCGCTCCCGGGGTGGTTCGATGCAAATCTCTGGCAGCCCGAACGATGTGCTCTCCGTCGCCGTGTGCGGAGCCCCCGGCGTCTACCGCGCGGGCCTGATGACCGTGCTCCGCGCGATCCCCGGCCTGGACGTCGTCGCCGAATTCGACTGTGCCGGCTACAGCCCGCGGGTCCTGCGCGAACACCGGCCGCGCGTGCTGCTGATGGACCTGGACGGCTTCGACGTCGGCGACCTGCTGGCCCGGCAGATCGTCGGCAGTACCTCGGAGCTGGCGGTCCAGGTGATCGCGCTGTCGTCGGACCGGGACTCGGGCGCCGCGATCGAGGTGCTGCGCGGCGGCGCCCAGGGATTCCTGCACAAGGACACGCCGGTGCAGAGCCTCGTGGAGGCGATCCGGGCCGTCGACCGGGGCGGCGTCGCGCTCGACCCGCACGTCGCGCGGGACCTCGTGACGACGCTGCGCTACGGCGTTCGGGCCGCGCCCGAGCCCGTCGCGCCGGACGTCGGCAGGGTGAAGCTGACGCCCCGGCAGCGGCAGATCCTCGGGCTGGTCGGCCTCGGGCTGACCAACATCGAGATCGCCGACCGGCTGCGGCTCAGCCGGCCCACGGTGAAGACGCATATTTCGTCGCTGCTGCGCGTCCTGGAACTGCGCGACCGGACGCAGCTCGCCGTTTTCGCCTGCACCCACGGATTCCGCGAACTGGACGCGCGCCGGGAGAAGTCCGCGTGAGCCGCTGCGGATTCCCCGCAGCCGTTGTGCGGCAGAGTGCGGATGTGCCGGCGGCGGCGCCGGACGAGCATGGTGCCCATGACGAAGAAACCGGCCCGCATTCGCGCCGACGAGATCACGCCCGGACGCGCTCGCGGCGGCGAGCTGCGCATCGTCCTCGGACCGGGAACGGTCGGGAGCCGCTCCGGCTACATGGGGACGACCGTTCTCCAGCCCGGCGACCGGGTCGTCGAGCACTTCCACCCCTACTCCGAGGAGTTCCTGTTCTGCATCCGCGGCGAGCAGGTTCTCGACATCGAGGGCGAGGAATGGACGCTGTCGCCCGGCGAGGCGATGTACGTGCCGATCGGCCTGCGGCACCGCCTGCGCAACGTCGGCGACACCGAGGCGCTGAACATCTACCACCTCGGCCCGCTCGCCCCCGACCCCTCGCTCAGCCACATCGACACCGAGATCATCGCCGACCCGCAGGCCAGGACGGCGAACGGTAAGTCCGAGACGGCCCGGATCATGTTTTCGATGCGGGTCGCGGAGGAGAAGCGGGCGGACTTCCTCGCCGCCTACGAGAAGGTCCGCTACAGCGTCGCGAACACGCCCGGCCACATCCGCGACCAGATCTGCCAGTCGCCCGACGACCCGGCCCAGTGGATGATCACCAGCGAATGGACTTCAGTCGCGGACTTCTTCGCCTGGGAGAAGTCAGAAGAGCACAAGGACCTCGTCCGGCCCATGCGCGCGTGCTACACCGACCCCGAGTTCCGCAGCTTCGCCGTCGTGGCCGAGACCGCCGGAGTGCACCGATGAGCACCATTTCGGCCGACGCGCGCCTCATGACCTACATCAACATCTTCCACTGCACGCCGGAGAACCAGCAGGCCCTTTCGGACGCGATCCGGAAGGAGACCGAAGAGGTCGTCCGGCACATGCCGGGATTCGTCTCGGCGAACGTCCACCGCAGCGTCGACGGGGTTCGCGTCACGAACTACGCGCAGTGGAGCGACCTCGGCGCCTTCCAGAAGTACATCCAGAGCGAGGCGGGCCGCGCGCTCATCCTCGAAATGCACAAGTACGCCGACGACGTGGACGTCCACGTCTACGAGGTCGACTGGATCATGGCGGAGGGGACCTGACGTGCGCAGCGCCCGCGAACTCTGGGAAGCGGCCTACAAGGCGGTCGAGGCCGCCGACGACGACGCGCTGCGCGATCTGTGCGGCGCCGACATCGAGATCCGCACGTCCGCGAAGCACCAGCGCGGACCCGACGCGCTCGCCGCGCTGTTCGCGCAGCAGCGCGGCCTCTACACCGGGCTGGAGAAGACGGTCGACGGCGTCATCGAGTCGGCCGACGGCCGGGCGATGGCGGCGGAGCTGACGCTGTCCGGCCTGCCCAACGGCACCGACGAGCGGCTGACCTGGGGCGTCGTCGAGACCATCCGCGCCGACGGGGACCGCCTGGTCTCCTGGCACGCGATGCTCGACCGCACCTGGCTCGTTCAGCAGATCCAAGCCAACCAGCGGTGACGGCCGATGGACCTGCCTCCGCAGCGGGAGACCGAGCTGGCCGACGGCGTCGTGGCCCTCGTGCATGGCGATGGTGGTGGCGGCATGTCCAACGCTGCGCTGCTGCTCAGGGAGCCGGTCACGGTGGTGGACACGATGCTGCTGCCGGAGATGGCGCGGGGGATCCGGGCGGCGCTCGCGCGGCGCGGACGTGACGCCGCGCTCGTCGTCAACACCCACAACCACGCCGACCACATCGGCGGGAACGCGGTCTTCGCGGGCGTCCGGACGATCGCGCACCCGCGCACCGTCGCGAGCACGAAGGCGATGCTCGGGCCGCACCTGCCCGGCCTGCTGAGCCAGGTCATGCCGCGGTTCGCGCCAAGCCTGGCCGGGTGGGACACCTCGCCCGCCGAGCCCGTCCAGAATCTGGCCGACGAGTTGCCCGACGGCGTGGAGGCCCTGGCGTTCGAGGACGCGCACTCGGCGGCCGACGTCGCCCTGTGGCTCCCGGGCGACCGGGTGCTCCTGGCCGGGGACCTCTGCTTCACCGGGGTCACGCCGCTGGCCGTCCACGGCCGGATCGGGCGGTGGCGCGCCGCGCTGGACGAGCTGATCGCCCTGCGTCCGCGCACCGTCCTGCCCGGCCACGGCCCGCCGACGGGACCCGAGGCCCTGCACGCCCTGGCCGACTACCTCGACCGCGTCCTCGCCGCCGCCGACGAGGCCCACGCCGAGGGACTGCCCGCCGAGACGGTCGCCGGGCGCTTCGACGCGGGCGCCGCCGCCGGGTGGCTCGAACCCGGCCGGACGCTCGTGAACATCAAGGTCGCACTGTCCGAGAAGAACAGCACACCATTCCAAGGAGAGCACCATGTCGGCACTGACGGCGCGACGCATCATCGAGGAAGGCTTCTCGAAGGGTGACGTCGACGTTCTCGACGAGGTCATGACCCCCGACTTCGTCAACCACAACGCCCCGCCCGGGATGGACACCGGCATCGACGGCGTCAAGCAGGTCATCCGCGTCGAGCGGACCGGGTTCCCCGACCTCAACGTCGAGATCATCCGCGACTTCGAGGTGGACGGGTTCGTCATCCAGCAGGTCCGCCTGACCGGCACGCACAAGGGACCGGTGTTCGGCGTCCCCGCCACGGGCCGCACGGTCGTCTGGAACGAGATCCACATCGCGCGGATCCGGGACGGCCGCGTCGCCGAGCACTGGGCGTGCAACGACCTGCACTCGCTGCTCATGCAGATCGGCAAGATCGACCCGCCGGACACGTCGGCGTTCGCGCTCACGCCCGCCGAGCAGGGCTGATCCCCGTGCGGGTCCCGGCCGGCCGGGACCCGCACGGCTCCCGAGGTTCCACGAGGAGACGCACCATGACAGCGGTCGCGATCATCGGCATGTCCGCCCGGCTGCCCGGCGCCGACGGCCCGGACGCGTTCTGGGAGCTGCTGCGCTCGGGCACGGACGCGGTGGGGGAGCCCCCGCCCGGCCGGGACGCCCCGCGCGCGGGCGGGTTCCTCGCCGACGTCGCCGGGTTCGACGCGGCGTTCTTCGGCGTCGCCCCGCGCGAGGCCGCCGCGATGGACCCGCACCAGCGGCTGACGCTCGAACTCGGCTGGGCGGCGCTGGAGCACGCCAGGCTCGCGCCCGACCGGCTGTCCGGCACCGACACGGGCGTCTTCGTCGCCGCGCCCGGCGACGCGTACGCGACGGCGGTCCGCGACCACCACACGTTCACCGGACGGCAGCGGAGCATGGTCGCCAACCGGCTGTCGTACGCGCTCGGGCTGCGCGGGCCGAGCCTCGTCGTCGACACCGGCCAGTCGTCGTCGCTGGTCGCGGTGCATCTGGCGGCCGAGAGCCTGCGCGCCGGGGACTGCGATCTCGCGCTGACGGGCGGCGTGAGCCTGATGCTGGCGGCCGAGACCGGGCTCGCCGAGCTGGGCGCGCTGTCGCCGGACGGCCGCTGCCACGTGTTCGACGCCCGCGCCAACGGGTTCGTGCGCGGCGAGGGCGGGGGGCTGGTCGTCCTCAAGCGGCTCGCGGACGCGCTGGCCGACGGCGACCGGGTCCTCGCCGTCGTGCTCGGGAGCGCGGTGAACAACGGCGGGCGCGAGCGCGGGCTGACCGTGCCGAGCGCGTCCGCGCAGGCCGCGCTGATCGGACGGGCGTGCCGCCGGGCCGGGGTGGATCCGGCCGCCGTCGGCTACGTCGAGCTGCACGGGACGGGCACGGCGGTCGGCGACCCGGCGGAGGCGGCGGCGCTCGGCGCGGCGCTCGGCACCGCGCCGGGGCGCGTCCGGCCGCTGCGGGTCGGGTCGGTGAAGACGAACATCGGGCATCTGGAGGGCGCGGCGGGGATCGCGGGGCTGCTGAAGACCGTCCTCGGCCTGACGCACCGGCACCTGCCCGCGAGCCTGCACTACGCGACGCCCAACCCGGCGATCCCGCTGGACGAGCTGAACCTGCGCGTGCAGGACGCGCCGGGGCCGTGGCCGGACGGACCGGCGATCGCCGGGGTCAGCTCGTTCGGGCTCGGCGGGACGAACTGCCATCTCGTCGTCGCCGAGCCCGAGCCCCGTCCGGTCGCCGCGCGCGCGGCGGGGCCTTCGACGGTGCCGTGGGTGCTGTCGGCGCGGACCGCTTCGGCGCTGCGCGACCAGGCGCGGAACCTGCGGGGCGTGTCCGGCGACGCCCGCGACATCGGCTTCTCCCTGGTCACGACGCGGGCCGAGTGGGAGCACCGGGCGGTCGTCCTCGGCGGCGACGCGCTCGACGCGGTGGCCGCCGGGATGCCGCACGCGCGCGCCGTCACCGGGCGTTCGCGGGGCCGCAGCCGGACGGTGTTCGTCTTCCCCGGCCAGGGCGCGCAGTGGGCCGGGATGGGTCGCGCGCTCGCGGCGTCCTCGCCGGTCTTCGCCGCCCGGCTGCGCGAGTGCGCCGACGCGCTCGCCGAGTTCACCGACTGGTCGCTGCAGGACGTCCTGGACGACGGCCTGGACCGGGTCGACGTCGTGCAGCCCGCGCTGTGGGCCGTCATGGTGGCGCTCGCGGCGCAGTGGCGGGCGCTCGGCGTCGAGCCGGACGCCGTCGTCGGCCACTCCCAGGGCGAGATCGCCGCCGCGTGCGTCGCCGGGGCGCTGTCCCTGCGCGACGCGGCGCGGGTCGTGGCGTTGCGCGGGCGCGCGCTCACCGAGCTGGCCGGGACGGGCGGCATGGCGTCGGTCGCGCTGCCCGCCGAGGACGTCGCCGGACGGCTCGCGCGCTGGGACGGGCGGCTCTCGATCGCGGCGGTGAACGGCCCGGAGTCGTCGGTCGTGTCGGGCGAACCGGACGCGCTCGCCGCGTTCGCCGCCGCGTGCGAGGCCGACGGGATCCGCGTCCGGACCGTCCCGGTGGACTACGCGTCCCACTCCGCGCACGTCGAGGCGATCCGCGACCGGGTGCTGCGCGACCTGGCGCCCGTCACGCCGCGCGCGCCGGAGGTCCCGTTCCGCTCGGCGGTCCGGGACATGCCGCCGGACGCGCCGCTCGACGCCGCGTACTGGTACGCGAACCTGCGCAGGACCGTGGACTTCGCCCCGGCGGCGCAGGCGCTCGCCGAGGACTCCGACACCGTGTTCATCGAGGTCAGCCCGCATCCGGTGCTGACGACGGCCGTCCAGGAGGCGACCGGATGCGACGCGGTGCCGACGCTGCGCCGCGACGACGGCGACCTCGGCCGGTTCCTGCTGTCGGCCGCCGAGGCGTACGTGCGCGGGGTGCCGGTGGACTGGCGTCCGGCGTGCGGCGCGGACGCCCGCGCCACGGACCTGCCGACCTACCCGTTCCAGCGCACGCGGTACTGGCTGGACCGTCCCGACGAGGCCTCGGCGACCGTCTCCGCACCGGAACCGGATGCGGACCCCGACGTCGCGGACCGTGTGGCCGCGCTGCCGCCGGACGCGGGCCGCCGCCTGCTCGGGGACCTGGTGCGCGCCACGGCCGCCGCCCTGCTCGGCCACCCCGGACCGGACGCGATCGAAAACGGAACATCGTTCCGCGACCTCGGGTTCGACTCCCACACGTCCGTCGCGCTGCGCGACCGGCTGAGCGCCGCGACCGGACGGCCGCTGCCGCGCACGCTCGCCTACGACCGCCCGACCCCGGACGCCGTCGCCGACCACCTCCACGCCGAGCTGACCGGCCGCGCCGCCGCGCCCGCCCCGGCCGCGCCGGGCACCCCGGGCCCCGAGCCGATCGCGATCGTCGGCATGGCCTGCCGCCTCCCCGGCGGCGTCGCCGGCCCGGACGACCTTTGGAACCTCGTCCACGCCGGGACCGACGCGATGGGCCCGTTCCCCGACGACCGGGGATGGGACCTGGCGTCCCTCTACGACCCCGACCCCGACCGCGCGGGCCGCACCTACGTCCGCGAGGGCGCCTTCCTCGCCGACGCGGCGGGCTTCGACGCGGCGTTCTTCGGCATCGCGCCCCGCGAGGCGCTGGCGATGGACCCGCAGCAGCGCCTCCTGCTGGAACTGGCGTGGGAGTCGCTGGAGCACGCGGGACTCGATCCGTCCGCGCTGCACGGCACCCGCACCGGCACCTACGTCGGCATGTACGGCTGGGACGCGAGCGAGTCCGTCGAGGGCTACCGCCTCACCGGCGGCATGTCGAGCGTCGCCAGCGGACGCATCGCCTACACGCTCGGGCTCGAAGGCCCGGCGGTCACCGTCGACACGGCGTGCTCGTCGTCCCTGGTCGCGGTGCACCTGGCGTGCCGGTCGCTGCGGTCGGGCGAGTCCGACCTCGCGCTGGCGGGCGGCGTGACGGTCATGGCGACGCCGAGCATCTTCGTGGAGCTGGCCCGGCAGCGCGGCCTCGCGCGCGACGCCCGGTGCAAGGCGTTCGCCGAGGCCGCCGACGGGACGGCGTGGGGCGAGGGCGCGGGCGTCCTCGTCCTGGAGCGGCTGTCGGACGCGCGCCGCAACGGGCACGACGTCCTCGCGGTCGTGGCCGGGTCCGCGACGAACCAGGACGGCGCGTCCAACGGCCTGACCGCGCCGAACGGCCCGTCCCAGCAGCGGGTGATCCGCGCCGCGCTCGCCGACGCGGGTCTCGCGCCCGCCGACGTGGACGTGGTCGAGGCGCACGGGACGGGCACGGCCCTCGGCGACCCGATCGAGGCGCAGGCGCTGCTCGCGACCTACGGGCGGGAGCGGGAGACGCCGCTGCTGCTCGGCTCGCTGAAGTCGAACATCGGCCACACGCAGGCCGCGGCGGGCGTCGCGGGCCTGATCAAGACGGTGGCGGCGATCCGGCACGGGATCGTCCCGAAGACCCTGCACGTCGACGCCCCCACACCGCACGTGGACTGGACGTCGGGCGCGGTGGAGCTGGCGACGGAGGCCCGTCCGTGGCCGGAGACCGGACGGCCGCGCCGCGCGGGCGTGTCCTCGTTCGGCATCTCCGGCACGAACGCCCACGTCATCGTGGAGCAGGCCCCCGACCCCGAGCCCGTTCCGGAAGCACCGCCGTGGGGGACGGTCCCGTGGCTGCTGTCGGCCAAGACCGAGGACGCCCTGCGCGGCCAGGCCGAACGCCTCCTCGCCCACCTGGAGCGCACCGGCGCCGACCCCGCCGACATCGGTCTCTCGTTGGCCGCGCGGACGGAGTTCGAGCACCGCGCCGTCGTCCTCGGCGCCGACCGGGCCGCGCTGACGGCCGGGCTCGCCGCCGTCGCCGCCGCCGAGCCCGCGCCGAACGTGCTGCGGGACCGGGCGGGGGAGCGGCGCGGCGGGACGGTCTTCGTGTTCCCCGGCCAGGGCGGGCAGTGGCTCGGCATGGCGGCGGACCTGCTCGACCGCTCCCCGGCGTTCGCCGCCGGCATGGCCGCCTGCGCCCGCCACATCGACCCGCTCGTGGACTGGTCGCTGCTCGACGTCGCCCGCGAGACGGCCGACGACGCGTGGCTGGCGCGGGTGGACGTCGTCCAGCCCGTCCTGTTCGCGGTGATGGTGTCGCTCGCCGGGCTGTGGCGCTCGCTCGGCGTCGTCCCGGCCGCGGTGGTCGGCAGCTCGCAGGGCGAGATCGCCGCCGCGTGCGTCGCCGGGGCGCTGCCGCTGGACCAGGCGTGCCGGCTCATCGTGGAACGGTCGCGGATCTTCGCGGCGGAGATGGCGGACACCGGCCGCGTCGCGTCGGTCGGCGCTCCGGTCGCGGCCGTGGAGGCGCGGCTCGCCGGGCATCCCGCGCTGTGCGTGGCGGGCGTGAACGGGCCGTCCTCCACGACGGTGGCCGGGCCGGTGGCGGAGCTGGAGGCGTTCGTCGCGGAGCTGGAGGCGGCGGGCGTCCGGGCGCGGGTCGTGGCGGCGTCGGTGGCTTCGCACTCGCCCGAGGTGGAGCGCGTCCGGGCGCGGCTGGACGACGTGCTGGCGTTCGTCCGTCCCGAGGACACCGACGTGGCCGTCTACTCGACCGTGACCGGCACGACCATCGCGGGCGGCGAGCTGACGACGGCGTACTGGTACGAGAACTGCCGCCGTCCGGTCGCGTTCGAGACGGCCGTCCGGGCGCTGCTCGCCGCCGGTTACCGCGACTTCGTGGAGTGCGGTCCGCACCCGGTGCTCGCGATGAACGTCGAGGAGATCGCCGAGGGCACCGGCGCCGCCGTGGTCGGGACGCTGCGGCGGGGCGACGGGGGCGAGGCGCGGTTCCTGGCGTCCGCCGCCGAGCGGTACGCGCGCGGCGGCCCGACGGACTGGCGGCCGGTGTTCGGCGGCGCGCGCCGGGTCCCGCTGCCCGGCTACGCGTTCGAGCACGAGCGGTTCTGGCTGGAGCCGCGTGCCGGGGGTGACGCGTCCGGGCTCGGGCTCGTCGCGGCCGGGCATCCGTTCCTCGGCGCGGTGACCGACGTTCCCGAGTCCGGCGCGGTGATCCTGTCCGGGCGGCTGTCCCGGACGGCGCACGCCTGGCTGGCCGACCACACGGCGGCGGGCGTCGTCCTGGCGCCCGGCACGGCGTTCGTGGAGCTGGCGCTGCGCGCGGGCGCCGAGGTCGGCTGCGGCGACCTGCGGGAACTCGTCGTCCACACGCCGCTGGCGCTGCCCGAGCGCGGCGTGGCGGTGCGCGTCGTCGTGGACGAGGCGGACGAGCCCGGCTCCCGCGAGGTCGCCGTCTACTCCCGCGCGGACGGGACGGACGAGCCGTGGACCGTCCACGCGCGCGGTCGCCTCGCCGTCCCGGAAACGGTGGAAACCCCGGCGTCCGGCGCGTGGCCGCCGCCCGGCGCGACCGCCGTCGACCTCATCGGCGCCTACGACCTGCTCGCCGGGCGCGGCTACGGCTACGGCCCCGCGTTCCAGGGCCTGCGGGCGCTCTGGCGGCACGGCGACGCGGTGTCGGCCGAGGTCGCGCTGCCCGGCGGCGACCCGGCCGGGTTCGGCGTCCACCCCGCGCTGCTGGACGCCGCCCTGCACGCCGCGCTCCTCGCCGCGCCGGACCGGGAGTTCGCGCTGCCGTTCGCGTTCGAGGACGTCCGGGTGTTCGCGCCGGGCGCCGACCGGCTGCGGGTGACGCTGACCCCGGCGGGTCCGGACGCGGTGGCGCTCGCGGCGTCCGATATGTCCGGGCGGCCGGTGCTCGCGGCCCGGTCGATCACGCTGCGCCCGCTGTCGGCCGAGCAGCGCGCGGCGGTGTCCCGCGCCGGACGGCCCGCGCACCGGCTGCTCGCGCCGGCCTGGCCGCCGGTCGCGGTTCCGGACGCGCCGCCGGTGTCGGTGACGGCCTGGGACGCCCTCGAACCCGGCGCGCCCGTCCCGAACGTCGTCGTGCTGAACGGCGCGTTCACCGGCGGCTCGGGCGATGTCGTCGCCTCCGTTCACGACGTGACCGCGCGCGTCCTCGCCGTGCTCCAGGAATGGCTGGCGGACGAGCGGTTCCTCGGCAGCACGCTGCTCGTCGTCACCCGGAACGCCGTCGACCCGCCCGGCGGCGCCGCGCCCGACCTGGCCGGCGCCGCCGTCTGGGGCCTCGTCCGCGCGGCGCAGGCCGAGGCGCCCGGACGGTTCGTGCTGGTCGACACCGACGCGGACGTGGACGTCGCGTCCGTCGTCGCGACCGGCGAGCCGCAGGTCGCGCTCCGGTCCGGCGTCCTGCGCGCGGCGCGGCTGGCGCCCGTGCGCCCGGCGCCGGGCGGGGGGCTCGACGCGTCCGGGACCGTCCTGGTCACCGGCGGGACGGGCGGGCTCGGCGCGGCGGTGGCCCGGCACCTGGTGTCCGCGCACGGCGTCCGGCGGGTCGTCCTCGCCGGGCGGCGCGGCCCGGACGCCCCCGGCGCCGCCGAACTGCTCGCCGACCTGGCCGATCTCGGCGCTTCGGCGCGGGCCGTGCGGTGCGACGTGTCCGACCGCGCCGCCGTGGCCGCGCTGGTGGGCGGGATCGCGGATCTGTCGGCGGTCGTCCACACGGCCGGCGTCCTGGACGACGGCCTGATCGAGGCGCTGACGCCGGAGCGCATGTCCGCCGTGCTCGCGCCCAAGGCCGACGCCGCCTGGTACCTGCACGAAACGATCCCGGACGCCGCGACGCTCGTCCTGTTCTCCTCGATCATGGCCGTGAGCAGCGGGCCGGGCCAGGGCAACTACGCGGCGGCCAACGCGTTCCTCGACGCCCTCGCGGGCTACCGGCGCGCCGCCGGACGGCCCGCGCTGTCGATCGGCTGGGGCCTGTGGACCCGGACGACCGGGATGGCCGAGCAGCTCCGCGACGCCGACATCGTCCGGCTCAACCGGCAGGGCCTCGCCGAGATGCCCGTCGCGGACGGCCTTGCGCTGTTCGACGCGGCCGTCGCGCAGGACCGCGCCCACGTCGTCGCGGCGGCGCTGGACGCGGCGGCGCTCCAGGTCTCGGCGGGGATCGGGGCGCTGCCGCCCCTGCTGCGCGACCTCGTCCCGGCGGCGCGGGCGGTCCCGGCCGCCGCCGCGCCCGGCGACGTGCTCGATCTGATCCGCGCGCAGACCGCCGTCGTGCTCGGCCACGGCGGCGCGGACCGCGTCGCGCCGGACCGGACGTTCCGCGACCTCGGCTTCGACTCGCTGACGGCCGTCGAGCTGCGCAACCGGCTGAAGGCGGCCACCGGCTTGGCGCTCCCGGCGGCGGTCGTGTTCGACTATCCGACGCCGTCCGCGCTCGCCGCGTACCTGCGCGACCGCGTCGCGGGGACCGAATCGCGGCCGGACGACGCACCTTTGGCCGTCGACGCCGCGGATCCGATCGTCATCGTCGGGATGGGGTGCCGTTTCCCTGGCGCGTCCTCGCCCGAGGAGCTGTGGGACGTGGTCGCGAACGCCCGCGACGTCACCTCGCGTCCCCCGGACGACCGGGGCTGGGACCTCGCCGCGCTGCCGGTCTCCCGGGGCGGCTTCCTGCCCGACGCCGCCGCGTTCGACGCCGCGTTCTTCGGCGTCAACCCGCGCGAGGCGGCGGCGATGGACCCGCAGCAGCGGCTGCTGCTCGAAGTCTCCTGGGAGGCGCTGGAACGGGCCGGGATCGCGCCCGGCTCGCTCGCGGGCAGCCGCACCGGCGTGTTCGCCGGGCTGCTCGGGCAGGAGTACGGCGTCGGCGTGGACGAGGCGGCGGCCGGCGTCGCGGGCTACCGGCTGACGGGCAGCTCGGGCAGCGTCGCGTCCGGCCGCGTCGCCTACGCGCTCGGGCTCGAAGGGCCCGCGGTGACCGTGGACACGGCGTGCTCGTCGTCGCTCGCGGCCGTCCACCTCGCGGCGCAGTCGCTGCGCGCGGGCGAGTGCGACCTCGCGCTCGCCGGGGCCGCGACCGTCATGGCGACGCCGCGCGTGTTCGCGGAGTTCGCGTTGCAGCGCGGCCTGGCGGCCGACGGGCGCTGCAAGCCGTTCGCGGCGGCGGCCGACGGCACCGGCTGGAGCGAGGGCGCGGGCGTGCTCGTGCTGGAACGGCTGTCACGGGCGCGGGAATTGGGGCACCGGGTGCTCGCGGTCGTCCGGGGGAGCGCGGTGAACCAGGACGGGGCGTCCAACGGGCTGACCGCGCCGAACGGGCCCTCCCAGCAGCGCGTGATCCGGGCGGCGCTGGCGAACGCCGGGCTGTCGGCGTCCGAGGTGGACGTCGTGGAGGCGCACGGCACCGGGACCGTCCTCGGCGACCCGATCGAGGCGGAGGCGATCATCGCGACGTACGGGCGGGAGCGGGAGACGCCGTTGCTGCTCGGGTCGGTGAAGTCCAACCTCGGGCACACGCAGGCGGCGGCGGGCATGGCCGGGATCATCAAGACGGTCGCGGCGATGCGGCACGGGACCGTCCCGGCGACCCTGCACGTGGACGAGCCCACCCCGCACGTGGCGTGGACGGACACCGTCGCGCTCGCCCGCGACGCGGTGCCCTGGCCGGAGACGGGACGGCCGCGCCGCGCCGGGGTGTCGGCCTTCGGGATCTCCGGGACGAACGCGCACCTGATCCTCGAACAGGCCCCCGCTTCTCCTTCCGTCGCGGCCGGGCCGCCGTTGCCGGCCGTGCCGCTGGTGCTGTCGGCGCGGAGCGGGTCCGCGCTGCGCGGGCAGGCCGCCCGGCTGCTGGAGACGGTCCGCTCCGGCGCGGACCCGGCGGACGTCGGCGCCGCGCTCGTCACGACCCGGACCCAGTTCGAGCGCCGGACCGTGGTCGTCGGCACCTCCCGGGACGAGTTGGCCGCGCGGCTGGCGAAGGTGGCGGAGGGGAGCGTCCGGTCGTTCGACGCCGCAACAACGACGGTCTTCTTGTATCCGGGCCACGGGAGCCAGTACGCGGGCATGGGCCGTGGGCTCGCCGCCGCGTTCCCGGTGTTCGCGGACGCGTTCACCGAGGTCTGCGACGCGCTGGCCCCGCATCTGGACCGTCCACTGGCGTCCGTCCTGGACGACGAGGACCTGCTGAACCGCACCGAATACACCCAGCCCGCACTGTTCGCCGTCTCGGTCGCGCTGACCCGGCTGCTCGGCGCGTGGGGCGTCCGGCCCGGCCTGCTGCTCGGGCACTCGGCGGGCGAACTGGCGGCGGCGCACGTGGCGGGGGTGCTGTCGCTGTCGGACGCGTCCCGGCTGGTCGCGGCGCGCGGCCGAGCGATGAGCGCCCTGCCGCCCGGCCGGATGGCCCAACTGCGCGCGAGCGCCGACGAGGTCGCGCGGTCGCTGGACGAACTGGACTCGGGCGCGTCCATCGCCGCCGAGAACGCCCCCGACGCAACGGTCGTGTCCGGACCGGCGGGCGAGGTCGAGCGGGTCGTCGCCCTGTGGCGGGAGCGGGGACGCCGCGCGGTGCGACTCCCGGTCGCGCACGCGTTCCACTCGGCGGACCTGGACGACGTCCTGGCCGAGTTCGCCGCCGTCGCCCGCGAGGTCGCCTACCACCCGCCGGAGATCCCGATCGTCGCGAACCTGACGGGCCGGCCGGCGTCCGGCGACGCCCTCACATCAGCCGACTACTGGCTGCGGCAGGCGCGCGAACCCGTCCGCTTCGCCCCCGGAGTCCGCCTGGCCGGGGACAAGGCCGTCTTCCTCGAGGTCGGCCCGGGCCGCGCACTGACATCGCTGGCGGCCCAGTCCGCCACGGCCGCCGCGCTGCCGACACTGCGACACGACCGCCCCGAGCCGGTGACGCTGGTGACCGCGCTGGCCGACCTTTCCGCCCGGGACGTCCCGGTGGACTGGCCCGCCTACTTCGGCACTCGCCCACCCGTGGACCTGCCGACCTACGCGTTCGACCGCCCCCGCTTCTGGCTGCTCCCCGAACCCCCCGCCGCCGACCCGACCGATCTGGGCTTCGACACGGCGAACCACCCCGTTTTGACGGCCCGAATGGAAACCCCCGGCACACTCATCCTCTCGGGACACCTACCGTCCGGCGGCTGGACGTCCGACCACGTCGTAGGCGGCACCCCGTCCGCCCCCGGCACGCTCTTCCTGGAACTGGCCGCCCGAGCATGCGCCGAGGCCGGCGCAGCCGCCATACGCGAACTGGTCCTGCGAAAGCCGCTCGTCCTGCCCCAATCCGGCGTCGCCCTACAAGTCGTAGTCCAGCCCAAAGACCCCAAAACCCAAACCATCACGATCTCCTCACGTGCCGACACCGGCCCATGGACCGTCCACGCAACAGGCACACTTACAACCACCCCCACCCCACCCACCACCCCGGGCGCCAAGCCGCCCGCTATGTCGAGCGCCGCGCCGACCGCGGCGTCGAGCACCGTGCCGGGCGCTGCGTCAGACGCCATATCGAGCGCGGTGCAGGACGTCATGCCGATGACGCACCCGTCCGGCGCCATGCCTGGCGTCACGCCGGTGACGCTGCCGCCAGACGCCGTCCGCGTCGACCTGGACGACGCGTACGCGCGGCTCGCCGAGCTGGGCTTCGCGCACGGCCCGGCGTTCCGGGGCCTGCGGTCCCTGTGGCGCGCCGGCGACGCGGTGTACGCCGAGGTCGGCGCCCCCGACGGCGTGGACGTCACAGGCTTCGGCCTCCACCCGGCACTCCTGGACGCCGCCCTCCAGGGCTGGCTGGCGGCCGGTCCCGGACGCGCCCTCGTCCCGTTCTCCTTCGAGGACGCGGCGCTCCACACGCCCGGCGCCGGTGACCTGCGCGTCCGCTTCACCCCGGCAGGCCCGGACGCGGTCGCGATCACGGTCGCCGACGCGGCGGACCGCCTGCTGCTGACGGTCGGCTCGATGTGGACACGTCCAGTTCCGCCCGGCGGATTCCGCGCGCCCGTCCGCCTGCATGCTCTGACCTGGACCCCCGCCACGTCCCCACCCCCGGACGTGCGGCAGCCGGAAACGCTGGACATCCCGCAGGCGGACGTGCCGGAAGTCCCGCAGCCGGAAGCGATGGACACCCGGCGGGCAGAGGCACCGGACGTGCCGCAGCCTCAGATGCCGGTGTTGGAAGTCGCGTCACCGGACGTCTCGGTGCCCTACGCGTCTGTGGCGGGCGTTCCGGTGCTGGAAGTGCGGGACGTCGGGCTTCATGCGGCGGCGCACACCGCGCTGCGCGCTTTGCAGGACGCGGACAGGCGCCTGGCCGTCGTCACGCGCGGCGCGGTGGGGCTGCCGGGCGAGGACGTGACAGATCTGTCCGGCGCGGCCGTCTGGGGGCTGGTCCGCTCGGCGCAAGTTGAGGAGCCCGGGCGGTTCGTCCTCGTGGACACCGACGGCTCGCTGGATCTCGCCGTCGCGCTCGCCACGGGCGAACCGCAGATCATGATCCGGAACAATGTTCCGCATGTGCCCCGCTTGGGGGCGCTGCCTGGCGGCGGGGCGGGTGCGTTCCCTTCGGACGGGACCGTCCTCGTCACCGGCGGGACGGGTGGCCTCGGCGCCGCGCTGGCCCGCCACCTGGTGGCCGCGCATGGCGTCCGGAAGCTGGTGCTCGTCAGCCGCCGGGGTCCCGAGGCGCCCGGCGCGGACGAGCTTCGCGCCGACCTCGCCGAGCTGGGCGCGACCGCCGCGATCACCGCGTGCGACGTCGCGGACGGCGCGGCCGTGGCCCGGCTGGTGGCCGGGATCCCGGATCTCGCGGCCGTCGTCCACACGGCCGGGGTGCTGGACGACGGCGTCCTCGGCTCGCTCACCCCCGGCCGCCTCGACCCCGTCCTCGCCGCGAAGGCGGACGCCGCCCGGCATCTGCACGACGCGACGCGCGACCGAGACCTGCGGGCGTTCGTGCTGTTCTCGTCCATCGCGGGCACGCTCGGCTCCGCGGGCCAGGCCGGTTACGCGGCAGCGAACGCCTACCTGGACGGCCTCGCCGCGCATCGCCGGGGGCACGGCCTGCCCGCCGTCTCGATCGCCTGGGGCGTGTGGGCGCGGCGCGACGGCATGACCGCCCACCTCCGGGACGTCGACCTGGCCCGCCTCCGCCACCGGGGACTCGAACCCTTCTCAACGGCCGAGGGCCTGGCGATGTTCGACGCCGCCCTCGCGTCCCCCCACCCCGCCGTCGCGGCCATCGGCCCGCACCACGCCCCCGCCCACACGCCGCACCGCGCGCCCGAACGTGTCCCGGCGCCCGCCCCCCAACGTGCTCCGGACACCGCGTCCGATCGCGCGCCCGACCGCGCAACGAGCGGCACGGCGAGCGGCGCGGGGGGCGGCGTGCCGGACCGCGCTGCGGACGGCACGGTGAGCCGAGTGACAGACCGCGCGCTGGGCGGCGCGACGGATCGTGCGGCGAGCAGTGACGCAGGCTGGGCGGCGGAGCGTGCGGCAGGCGCGGGGGACTGGGCTGCGGGCCGTGCGGCGGGTCGGGTAGAGGGCGATGCGGCGCGTTGGGCGGCGGAGCGCGTGGTGAGCGGGGTGGCGGGGGACTGGGACGATCCGGACGTGTTGCGGCGGCAGCTTGCCGCGCTGGATCCCGAGGGGCGGCGGCGCCGGGTGTTGGATTTGCTCGGCCGTCGTGTCGCGGAGGTGCTCGGGCACGGGGACGGGGACGTTGATCCCGACCGTTCGTTCCGCGACCTCGGGTTCGACTCGCTGACCGCCGTCGAGCTGCGCAACGCGCTGACCACGCTGACCGGTGCGCCGCTTCCGGCGACGGTCGTTTTCGAGTACCCGACCCCCGCCGCGCTCGCCGACCACCTGAACCGGACCGTCCTCGGGACGGACGAGGCGGTGGAACCGGTACGGCAGAACCCGGAGGAGCTGATCGAAGCAATGGACGCCGAGCAACTGATCGAGGCCGCGCTGCGCGGCCGGACGGGTCCGCGATGAGCGCGGGCACCGAGGCGCGGCTGGTGGCGGCGCTGCGCGAGGCGCTGAAGGAGATCGAGCGGCTGCGCGCGCACGGCGCGGATGCGTCCGATCCGGTCGCGGTGGTCGGCATCGGCTGCCGTCTGCCCGGCGCGATCGCGTCGCCGGACGACCTGTGGGACGCCGTCGCCCATGGGCGCGACGCCATCTCGGGCTTTCCCACCGACCGGGGCTGGGATTTGGACGCCCTGTACGACCCGGATCCGGATCGTCCGGGCACGTTCTACGTCCGCGAGGGCGGCTTTCTGGACGACGCCGCCGGGTTCGACGCGGCCTTCTTCGGCATCAGCGCCGGTGAGGCCACCGCGATGGACCCGCAGCAGCGGCTCGTGCTGGAGGTCGCCTGGGAGGCGTTGGAGCACGCGGGCATCGACCCGCACGCGCTGGCGGGCACCGACACCGGCGTCTTCGCGGGCGCGATGGCCCAGGAGTACGCGGCCGGTGAGGCCGCAGCCGACGGTCACCGCCTCACCGGGACGGCCGGCAGCGTCGTCTCCGGCCGCGTCGCCTACACGCTCGGCCTCGAAGGGCCCGCGGTGACCGTGGACACGGCGTGCTCGTCGTCGCTCGTGGCCGTCCACCTCGCCGCGCGCTCGCTCCGGACGGGCGAGTGCGACCTCGCGCTCGCCGGCGGCGTGACCGTCATGGCGACGCCGCGCGCGTTCGTGGACCTGGCGCGCCAGCGCGGCCTGTCGCCGGGCGGCCGGTGCCGGTCGTTCGCCGCGTCCGCCGACGGGACGGCGTGGAGCGAGGGCGCGGGCGTGCTCGTCCTGGAGCGCCTGTCGGACGCCGAACGCCGCGGCCACCGCGTCCTCGCGCTCGTGCGGGGCAGCGCCGTCAACCAGGACGGCGCGTCCAACGGCCTGACCGCGCCGAGCGGCCTCGCCCAGCAGCGCGTCATCCGGGCGGCCCTCGCCGACGCGGGCCTCGCGCCCGCCGACGTGGACGTCGTCGAGGCCCACGGGACCGGCACCGTCCTCGGCGACCCGATCGAGGCCCGCGCGATCCTCGCCGCCTACGGCCGGGACCGCGAGCGTCCGCTGCTGCTCGGCTCGGTGAAGTCCAACCTCGGGCACACGCAGGCCGCCGCCGGGATCGCGGGCCTCGCCAAGATGATCGAAGCCATGCGGCACGGCACCGTGCCAAGCACGCTGCACGTCGACGCCCCCACCCCGCACGTCGACTGGACGGGCACCGTAAGGCTCGCGACCGACCCGGCGGACTGGCCCGAGACGGGCCGTCCCCGGCGCGCGGCGGTGTCGTCCTTCGGCATCTCCGGCACCAACGCCCATGTGATCGTCGAGGAGGCGCCCGCGCCCCCGCCGGACGCACCGCGCCGCCCGATGGACGCGATCCCGTGGGTCCTGTCGGCCAGGACCCCGGCGGCGCTCGCCGAGCAGGCCCGCCGCCTGCTCGCCCACGCGGAACGGCACGATCCCCTCGACATCGCCTACTCGCTCGCCACGACCCGCGCCCGGTTCGCCCACCGCGCGGCCGTCGTCGGCGCCACCAGGGACGAACTGACCGCCGGGCTGCGAGAAATAGCCGCAGGTCAAGCGCCCACCCCGCCGGACGGCCCCGCGCGCCGCTTCACCACCGGCGAGGACGTCGACTGGACGGCCGTGTTCGCCGGTTCCGGCGCCCGCCGCGTCGACCTGCCGACCTACCCGTTCGAGCGGCGCCGCTTCTGGCCGGGCACGCCCGCGCCCGCCCCGGCTGACGGCCCGCTCGTGGACCTGGTGCGCGCGGCCGTGCTGGAGGTCGTCCCCGGCGAGCCGCCCGGCCCGGACGACGACCTGGTCGACCGGGGCCTCACCTCGCTCACCGCCGTCGAGCTGCGCAGCCGCCTCCAGGAGCTGACCGGCGTCCGGGTCACGCTGGCCGAGATCTTCGACGACCCGACGATCCGCGCGGTGGCGGCGCTGGCCGAGCGGTCCGCGCCCGCCTACGTCCACGACTGAAGGGCAGGAACATGACCGACCACGCCGTCCACCCCGCGTCCGCCGCGCTCGGCTTCGAGGCGACCGTGCCGCCGTTCGCGGTCAACCGGCGCTCGGCGGCCGAGGTGTTCGTCACCGACGCCGGACGGGTCGCGCCGGACGAGTTCGTCGTCGCGATGCGCGTCCCGCGCGGCCACGTGCTCTGGTCCGACCAGAGCGGCCCGTGGCACGACACCGTCTCGACCGTGGAGGCGTTCCGGCAGGCGTTCGTGCTCGTCCGGAACAAGTACCTGGACGTTCCGCGCGGCACGCCGTCCGGGGTCCAGCGCCTCGACCTGGCCGTGGAAGACCTGGACGCCTACCGCGACGACGGCGTGTCCCCGCTGGACGGCGTCGTCCAGCTCCGCGTCACCCGTCCGGAGGGGCACGGCGACACGTTCGAGATCACCGGCACCTACACCGTCGGGTCCACGCTCGCGATGACGCTGTCGTTCAGCAGCATCATGTTCCCGCGCGAGTCGTACGAGGAGATCCGCGCCTACCAGCGGTCCCGCCGAACGGCCGGAACCGCGCCCGAGGTCCGCCCGGTGGATCCCGCGTCGGTGGGACGCCGCGACCCCCGCAACGTGGTCGTCGGGCGGACGCCGTCCCGGCCGGACCGTTTCCCCGTCGTCCTCGACCGCTCGCACCCGTCGTTCTTCGACCGCGACTACGACCACGTCCCGGGCGCGCTGCTCATCGAGGCGCTGCGCCAGAGCACGCTGCTGACCTCGGCGAACGGCGGCGGCGCCGCGCTGACCCGCGCCGCGCTGGACTTCACGACGTTCGTGGAGCTGGACGCGCCCGTCGCGTGCTCGGTGTCGGTCGCGCGCGGCGCGTCACCGGACGTCGTGACGGCGTCGGCGAACGTCGAACAGTACGGCGAGCGCGTCGCGGGCGGCACGCTCGAACTGACCGCCTACCCCTAGTTGCCCCGTTCGATCGTCAGGGAACGCGCGACGTAGGCGGCGACGGTCTTGCTCAGCGTGTCGAGCGAGGCCGCCGTGACCCGCGTGCCGGCCGACTGCTGGACGAGGAAGTAGGTGAGCGCGGCGGTGCAGGTCGCGGCGGCGGCGCGCGGCAGCGTGCAGACGATCCAGCGCGGCGCGGGCGTGCCCTGCTCGAACGACAGCGTGGTGAGCCCGACGCTGCCGCCCGGGACGGCGTTCTGAGCGGCGATCGAGATCGTGCCCGTCGCCGCGTAGAAGTCGGGCGCGCCGGTCGGGAGGTTCGTGGTCCCCTTTTCGCGCCGCGTGCAGCCGCCGCCGTACGCCGGGGCCCGGAGCTGGGATGCGATGCCGCCGAACACGCTGCACGCGATCTCCGTGCGCGGCGTGACGCCCCCGGCGGTGAACTGCGCCTGGACGCCCTCGCCGCTGTCGCTCCCGATCCACGCGCCCGTCCCGGCGGAGAGCCCCAGGTAGGAGTTGTCGCAGACGGCGGCCGGTCCGATCAGGTACTCGGCGACCGTCCCGTACATGCCCGCCGCGTACACGCGGGCGCGGGGCGGCAGGACGACCTGGCTCGGCAGGCGCACCGACGTCGGCGCGGGCTTCGGCTGCTGCGCCCCCTCCACCGTCTTCTCGCAGGGCTCGGCGGTGACCGTCCGGGTCGGCACGGCGATCGGCTGCAGCTCACCCGACGACGGCACGGTCAACTTCTTCAGCGTGGCGGTCAGGTCGGTGCGGTTGTCCACGAACGCCGGAGGGGTCCCGCCCGCCGACGCCAGCCGCGTCAGCGCCGCCTGCTCCTGCGGCGCGACCTTGTACCCGACGAACCGGAACTGCAGGTCCAGCCCGGCCTTCCGCGCCCGCGCCTCGATTGTGCGCCGCAGCGCGGCCGTGTCGGACGAGCACGCGTCGGCGCCGTGGCCCGTCACGACGACGATCCGGTTCCGCTTGGTGCCCCGCTGCGGGAACCGCCCGGTGAAGTCGTGGATCGCCGCGAGGACGCCGCCGCCGAGCGTGGCCCGTCCGGCGGGGACGATCCGGCGCACGGCGGCGCCGATCTTCGCCCCGTTGCCCGTCCCGCTCCTGACGAGCTGGGCCGTGGCGTGCGGATCGCCGCACGTCCCGCCGAACCGGCGCAGCGCGAGCGCGTCGTGATCGCCCGCGTTCTCCGCCACGGCCGCGACCGCGCCGCGCAGCGCGTCGAAGTCCGCCGCGTTCGTGGCCGAGGCGTCGACCAGCAGCGTCGTCCGGTACTCCGGCGCCATCGACCGGACGACGAAGAACCCGATCGCGGCGACGACCGCGAGGACCCCGGCGACCGACCCGGCGATGATGAGCCGGCGCCTCACGCGTACCCGTCCACAACGCCTCCCGGCCGCGCAGAAGGGCTTCAGCGTAACGACGCACGGCCCGGCGGACCGGCCCTGGCTGGAACCGGCCAGCCCGCGCCTCGGCGACGCTCCGTGATCGCCGTGTGTCGGCGGTGCGGGGCCGGGTACGGGCGCGGACGTGGGAGATTCCAGGGGCCTGGTCCTCAGCGCGGGCGCCCATGGCGGCGCGCTGTGGGAGGTCGGCATGATCATCGGCCTGCGCCGCGCCGGGGTGGACCTCGGGGCGGCGGACCTGATCGTCGGCACCTCGCAGGCCGCGTTCATGGCGACGCTGACCGCGCTGACGGACACGGCGGACGAACTGGAGCACGCCGTCCGGACGATCGGGGAGCGGCGCCAGCAGACGTACGTGCCCGAGGTCGAGGCGGACCAGTTCATGCACACGCTCTACACGGCGTCCGACACCTCGCCGTCCGCGCGGGAACGCCGACAGCGGCTGGGCGCGCTGGCCTGCGAGTCCGACACGGAACGGGCGGCACCGCGCCTGGACATCGCGATCGCCGGGCTGCCGTCCGACCGGTGGCCGGACGACCGCGACCTCGTCCTGCCCACGGTCGAGACCGAGAGCGGCGAGCGCGCCGTCTGGCGGCGCGCGGACGGGGTGCCGCTGCCGACGGCCCTGCGCGCGGCCTGCACGATCCCGACGGTGTTCCGCCCGGTCGAGATCGCCGGCCGTCACCACATGGACGGCATGGCCTACTCGCTCGCCAACGCCGACCTCGCCGCCGGGCACGACCGCGTCCTGGTCCTGCTGCCGCTGCGCCCCCTCCTCCCGGACGCCGTCGTGCGCCGCGAACTGGCCGCGCTGGACCCCGGCCGCACCACCGTGATCGGCCCCGACGCCGAGTCGGTGGAGGCCTTCAAGACGAGCCTGTTCGACCCGCGCATCTGGGTGACGTTCCTGGAGTTCGGCCAGCGGCAGGCCGCCGCCCGGGCCGCCGAGATCGCCGCCGCCTGGACCGGCTGAGCCCCGGGCCGTCCGACCGCCGGTGCGCGCCGCCCGGGAATATACCGGCCGGGGGTATCGTTCGGCCGGGCTGACGGTTCGACGCACCCCGGGAGGCACCATGAGCGACCACCATTCCCACGCGGCACCGGCGGCCGTGGGCGCGACGTGGGCGGCGGCGGCCCAGGCCACCTTGCACTGCCTCACCGGGTGCGCCATCGGCGAGGTGCTCGGCATGGTCCTCGGGACGCTGTTCGGCTGGTCGAACGTCCCGACCTTCGCGGCGGCGGTCGTCCTCGCGTTCGTCTTCGGCTACGGGCTGACGATGCGCGGCGTGCTCCGCGCGGGCCTGTCGGTGCGGGCCGCGCTGAAGGTCGCGCTGGCCGCCGACACCGTCTCGATCGCCGTGATGGAACTGCTCGACAACGCGACCGTCGTGGCGTTCCCCGGCGCGATGGACGCGGGACTCGGCGACGCGCTGTTCTGGATCTCGCTGGCCGTGGCCTTCCTGATCGCCTTCCTGCTCACCACGCCCGTCAACCGCTGGATGATCGGACGCGGCAAGGGCCACGCGGTCGTCCACCGGTACCACCACTAGGGGAGCGGCCGGGCGCCCCGCAGGAACTGTTCGGTCGCGGTCTCCACGAGGCCGTCCCGCATCTCCGGCGGGACGACGTCGCCGTTGACGAGCGCGGCGATGCCCTGGAGCGTCGCGAACAGGATGAGCCCGGCCTGCTCGGGCTCGCCCGCCTGCAACGCGCCCTCCGCCTGCCCCTGCACGATCAGCTCGTTGACCAGCGCGAACGCCCCCTCGGCCGCCCGGGCGACCCGCTCCCCGCCCGGCCGGTGCTTGCTGCGGAACATCAGTTCCAGGAGCGCGGCGTTCTCGGTGGCGAAGCGCGTGTAGGCCGTCGCGACGGCCTGGAGCCGCACGGCGAAATCGTCGGCCGTGTCGGCGAGCGCGGCGCGCAGCACGGTGTCGAGCCGGGCGAACCCGGTTTCGGCGAGGGCGTCGAGCAGCGCCCGGCGGTCCGGGAAGTGGCGGCGCGGCGCGGCGTGGCTGACGCCGAGTTCCCGGGCCAGGTCGCGCAACGACAGCCCGTCGACGCCGTCCTCCCGCAGTCGGCGCTCGGCCGCCTGGAGCAGGCCGGCACGGAGATGTCCGTGGTGGTAGGGCCGCTCACCGGTTTCTGGCACGCGGCACATCGTAGCAAGATGTTTCCGTTGCCAACTTTGTTGTCACCGTCTACTTTGTAGCTCATGACTACATTCAGCGTTTCCGACGTCCCGTCCCTCGACGGCCGCACGGTCGTCGTCACCGGCGCGAACAGCGGGCTGGGCCGCGCCACCGCCCGGGTCCTGGCCGCCAGGGGCGCGCGCGTCATCCTGGCCGTGCGCGACACCGCCAAGGGCCGGGAGGCCGCCGCCGCGATGCCGGGCGCCACCGAGGTGCGGCGGCTCGACCTCGCCGACCTGGCCTCGGTCCGCGCGTTCGCGGCGGACGTCACCGAGTCGGTCGACCTGCTGATCAACAACGCGGGCGTCATGATCCCGCCGTTCTCCCGCACGGCGGACGGCTTCGAGCTGCAGTTCGGCACCAACCACCTCGGCCACTTCGCGCTCACGAACCTGCTGCTGCCCCGGATCACGGGACGGGTCGTGACCGTCTCGTCCAACGCCCACCGGACCGGGACGATCGACTTCGACGACCTCAACTGGGAGCGCAGGCCGTACCGACCGATGGCCGCGTACGCGCAGTCCAAGCTCGCCAACCTGCTGTTCACGTCCGAACTGCAGCGGCGGCTCGCCGGCTCGCCGGTCATCGCGACCGCCGCGCATCCCGGCCTCGCGGCGACCGACCTGCTGCGTCCGGACGGCCGCAACCGCGTGCGCCACCTCGCCGAGAAGGCGGCGGTCCGGCTGCTCGCCCAGAGCGACGAGGCCGGCGCGCTGCCGACGCTCTACGCGGCCGTCGCCGACGTCCCGGGCGACGGCTACGCTGGCCCGCGCGGCTTCCTGGGGTGGCGCGGCAGGCCCAAGCTCGTCGGACGCTCGGCGAAGGCCCGCGACGCCGAGGCCGCCCGCCGCCTCTGGACCGTCTCGGAGGAACTGACGGGCGTCACGTCGCCCCTGACCGTCTGAGACGCCCGGCGCCGACAGGTTGGTACGAGAGTTCGCCGAAAAGCCGTCCATGCGTGGTTGCGTTCTGTCATCCTGTGAACACAGGAGGTTCGATGGTCGCTGGGCTGCCACGGCATGTGGCCTGCGTGATGGACGGCAACGGACGCTGGGCCGAGCAGCGCGGGCGGACCCGGACGGAGGGCCACCGCGTCGCGGAGGGCTCCGTCATCGACGTCATCGAGACGTCCCACGCGTGCGGCATCGAGTGGCTGACCCTGTACGCGTTCTCGACGGAGAACTGGACGCGTCCCGACGCGGAGGTCGCGTTCCTCATGCGGCTGGTGCAGCGGGCGCTGCGCAGGCACGCGCCGTCGCTGCACCTGCGCGGGATCCGCTGCCGCTTCCTCGGCGGCGACGACCCGCGGATCCCGCGGTCCCTCGCCCGCGACATCGCCGAGCTCGCCGAGCTGACCAGCGGGAACACGCGGATGACGCTGACCGTCGCGTTCGACCACGGCGGCCGGGACGCGATCGTCCGCGCGGCGCGGACGCTGGTGCGCGACGGCCTCACCGAGGACGCCGTCACCGAGGAGGCGCTGGCCGCGCGGTTCCAGCACCCCGACACCCCGGACGTCGACCTCGTGATCCGGACGTCCGGCGAGCAGCGCGTCTCGAACTTCATGCTCTGGCAGATCGCCTACGCCGAATGGATGTTCCCCCCGACCCTGTGGCCCGACTTCCGGGCCGCGGAGTACCGCGCGTGCCTGGAGGAGTACCGGCGGCGCAAGCGCCGGTACGGAGGTCTCGGCCGCTTCGACGCGATGGAGATGATCTGACGTGACGGAACCCCTCGACCACGAACAGCGGATCGCGCTCGTGCGCACGTTCGGCACCGGGTCGCTGCTGCGGAAGCTGACCAGCGAGCTGCGCTGGGGCCTGGCCGCCACCCGCGCCACCGTCCTGGAGGCCGCGCATCCCCAGGTGGGCGGCGCCCTGCTCGACCACTCGACGTTCGTCGCGCACCCGTGGCGGCGGCTGTTCAACACGATCACCAGCGTCGACCGCCTCGTGGACGAGGACGTCGCCGTCCAGCTGCGCGAGGTCGACCGGCTCAACCGGCTGCACGCCCGCATCACCGGGACCGACGAGCAGGGCCGCCCCTACAGCGCCCTCGACGCCGACGCCCGCGCCTGGGTGATCGCCACCCTGTACGACTCGACGGTCGAGGTCTGCCGCCTCACCGGAACGCCGCTCACCGCCAAGGAGGAGGCGCAGCTGTACGAGGAGTACAAGGCGGTGCTGACCGTCCTCCAGGGCCGGGACGACCTGCTGCCGCCGACGCTGCGGGAGTTCCGCGCGTACTTCGACGCGATGGTCGCCGAGCGCCTGGAGGACAACGCGGCGGTCCGGTCCATCGTCGACGGGCTGTTCGCGACGGTCCCGGCGCCGCCGCTGCTGCGGGCCCGGCCCGCGCTCTGGGCCGTCGCGCGGGCGATGGTCAGCCCGGTCGCGTCGGCCGTCACGCTCGCCGCGCTCCCCGAGACCTACCGTTCCAAGCACGGCTTCGCGGTTCCGTTCGGCGCGGACGCGCTCATGCGCGGCGGCTACTTCGGCGTGGGCGTGATCACGCTGCTGCTCCCGCCGTCGATCGGGCGCACCAGCCTGCTGATCGACCTCCTGGACCCGTCCCGCGAGTCCACGCTCGGCCCGATCAAGATGATGGGCCTGCTGATGGAGCAGGCCGCCAAGGCGCAGGCGCTGCTGCGCCCGCGGCACCGGGCCCCCGCGTCCCGGGACGCCGACCGGCTGTTCCACGAGGTCCTCGACCAGACCGGCGACGGGCGCCTGACCTGGCCGGACCTCGCCGCGATGGCCCGGGAGATCGCCACCCGGCTCGACCTCGACGAGCCCGCCGAGACCCGCCTGTTCGGCGCGTTCGCTGCCTGGTGGCGGGAACTGCTCACCGCGATGGACGCCGACGGGGACGAGGTCGTCACGCGCGAAGAGTTCGCGGCGGGCGCCGCCGGCCTGTCCGGACCGGCGCTGGCCCACGTCGCCGAGGTGCTGTTCGAGACGGCCGACAAGGACGGCAGCGGCACGATCTCGGCCGAGGAGTACCGCCTGCTGTTCCGCTCGGGCTTCCAGCGGGACGTGGAGACCACCGCGACCGGCGACATCACCGCGGGCGCGTTCGTCGCGGAGTTCCTGTCCTTCATGACGGGCCGGACGCCGTCGTCGGCCTGCGACAACCTCCTGGCCACCGCCTGACGCCTGGCCGGATGCTGCCGCGCGGACGCGTCGGGCGGGCCGCCCGTGCCCGTCGCCGTCCGTGCGTTGTCCCCGCGCTGATCACCTTCGCGCGAGCGGCACGACGCGTCCGCACGGCCGCACGATCGTTTTGCGCTCCGGTTTGGTGAGCGAGAACTCCCTCGAAATTGACGCAATCGCCAGATGGTCACATCTGCGCTGCTCCGGAGCCACCTCATCCATGCCCGACCGGATCCGATCTTCGCCTTACCGTCTGTTCGGGCGGTTGCGGAAGCCGCCTCCGGATGGCCGGAACGTGTCGTAGCGAGGGAGTTTCCTGTGGCGGACGTCGATCTCGGATTAGCCAGCGACTGGGACGAGGGGGACACCCACGGCCGCGTGCGGCTGCGGGACAACCAGGTCTACCCGAACACGCAGAAGAAGGACGTGGTCGTCAGCTCGCCCTGCAGCATCGAGCTGAGCGTCAACACCAACTACTCGACCTCGCAGGAGGCCGACAAGGTCATCTTCACGACCTACCACGGGACCGAGAAGAAGATCATCGCGATCCTGGACTCCAACGGCGACCTGTACGTCGCCGGCCGGGTGATCCAGCAGGCCGGGAACCTGTCGTACACCTAGACCGGACCGGTCCCGCGGGGCGCCCTTCGCCGCGAAGGGCGCCCCGCGCGCTTCGTCGGCCAACTTTCCGGCCCGGCGGCGTGTCTCACCCTCCGTGCAGTCCCGACGAGAGGAGTTCCCGGATGACGCGTCGAGTCCGTGTGCCGGTGGTGACCGCCCTGCTGCTGGCGGGCTCGGTCGTATCGGCCGCGCCCGCGTCCGCCGTCATCGGCGGGTCGAGGAGCACGTACGCGCCGTGGGCCGTGCGGATGCTCATCGACGGGAAACCGGCCTGCACCGGGACGGCGATCACGCGGCAATGGATCCTCAGCGCGTCCCACTGCTTCTACGAGCAGGCGCAGCCGGTCCGTGACAAGCGGATCTCCTTCCGGGTGGGCGACCTCGACATGCGCAAGGGCGTCACGGTCCGTCCGGTCGGCAGGCGGGTGGGGAGCGCGCACGCCGACATGATGCTCATCAAGGTGGCGCCGATGAACGTCCCGACGGTGCGCCTGGCCACGGCGCACGTCCGTCGCGGTCAGCTCGTGCGGCAGTACGGCTGGGGCGCCACATGCACGACGGACGAGAACGCCTGCCAGTCGCCCGTCCTGAAGCAGTCGACGCTGCGGGTGGTGCGGCCGGACGACCCCCGGTGCAAGGGCTACACCGCCCCGGGAGGCCCGGACTTCTGCATGGAGAAGGTGTCCGGGATCCCCGCCGGCGGCGACTCCGGCGGCCCGGTGACGAGCATCGGGCCGCGCGGCACCGAGGTCCTGCTCGGCGTGTTCGACGGCTCCGACCGGGAGCGGACCGCCGAGGCCGGGGAGATCGTCCAGCAGCTCGCCTGGATCCGCGCGGTAGTCCGGCGGTAGCCCCCGCCGCACGAGGCGTGCCGCAGGGCTCAGGCGTCCAGGGGGCGGTGCTTGGCGAGGCGTGCCGCGATGAGGGCGCCCGTGCGGGCCGTCACCGGTTCGCCGGCGGCCAGGCCGAGCCGGTCGGCGAGGTCGCGCAGGTGCAGGTCGACGGTCGTCTCGACCAGGACGGCGACGGTGTCGGCGGCGGTGCGGGCCTTCGTCCAGGCGGTCGCGGCCGTCACGGCGGCGATGAGCAGGGCGGGCCACCACCACGGGGCCAGCACGAGGTAGAGCAGCGACCAGCCGAACAGCAGCGCGGCGCGTTCGTAGGCGTCCTGCGCCGCCGCGACGTCGGCGCGCAGCGGCTCGGACGCCAGGCTCCACAGGTGCGGCCACGCGCTGTCCAGGCCGAACCCGTACGTCGTCCGGACGCGTTCGGCGGCGGCACGGAGCCGGTCGGCGATCCACGTCGGACGGTCGGGCTCGACCAGGCAGACGGCGTCCCGGCGGTCGGTCGCGCGCCGCGCGGCGACGGCGTGGCGGGCGGCGGAGTGCGGCGCGGCGTGGCGGGCGGCGGAGTGCGGCGCGGCGTCGTACTCGCGCGCCGCGGCCTTTACCGCCTCGTCGGCGGCGAACCAGCGGCGACGGCGCCACGCGCGCAGCAGCGACCAGGGGAGACGGCGCCCGGGAAGGTTCCAGAGCCGCCGGACGGCGTTCCCCGCCGCCGTCGCCGCGAGCCCCGCCGCGGCCGAGCCGATGAGCACGCCCGCGGCTGCGACGAGCACGGCCCCGGTGCTGCGGGCGGCGGGCTGGGCGGCGAGCGCGTCCAGCCAGTGCGCCAGCCGCCGCGCCGACAGGGCGTGGGTCTGGCCGAGCCGGGCCGCGAGCGCGACGGCGCCGAGGAACAGCAGCCCCGGGCCGAGCAGCGCCGTGACCCACCGGTCGGCGAGCTTGGCGCCGATCGCGCCGAGGAAGGCGGTCACGTCGGCAGGCGCACCAGGTCCAGCGCCCGTTCGCGGAAGGAGCACTCGTGGGGCCCGGACGGCGCCGGACGCGTCTCGACCCGGCTGCAGATCCGCCCCGGGCACATCCACACGTCGAGGCCCGTGCTCGGCGCGATGTCGATGCGGGGCAGCGCGCGGTGCGTGCCGCCGAGCCCGTCCAGGACGGTGTCGGCGGCGGCTTCGAGGGCGTCCAGGTCGGCCTCCAGCGCGGCGCGGTCGAACGATCCGGACGCCACTGCCGCGCGAATGCGGTCGAGCGCGTCGGACACCGCGAGGTCGCGCGCCAGGTCGTCCAGCGCCCCGCCGCGCGCGTAGCGGCACAGCCGCTCGATCCGTGCCGCCAAGCCCATCGCGGTGCCTTTCGCGGGTGTGAACGGCGATCCCGGCCAGCCTAGGCACCTTCGGACGCGCCGGGCCGGTTTTGACCGGATGCTGCCGTTCGAAGCGCGCACCGCATCGCACGAGCGACGATGTGCGCATGACCGCCGACGAGACCGACCGGCTGCGCGCGGCCGTCGCCGCGGGCCGGACGGCGCTCGCCGCGATCGAAGGCCCCGGACGGCGCCGGTACCTCGCCGAACTCGGCGACGACCTGGCGCTGCTCGCGGCTCAGACGAAGGACGCGGCGCTGGCGGACGAGGCCGTCCGGACGCGGGAGGCGGCGCTCGACGCCGTGCCCGAGCAGGACGACACCGAACGCGTCACCTATCTCGACGGGCTCGCCACGGTCCTCGGCGTCGCCTACGAGGTCGGCGACGATCCCGCGCTGCTGGCGCGGTCGGTGGAGGTGCAGCGCGCGGCCGTCCGCGCCGCCCCCGACGACGCGCGGCGCGAGAACCTGCGGACCAGCCTGCGGGACCTGTGGGACCACCGCCCCGACGCCGCGCTGCTGGAGGAGGCGGTCGCCCTCGGACGCATCCTGCCGGCCACGACCGAGTCCCGCGCGGACCTCTGCCTCGACCTGGTGAAACTGTTCGACATGACCGGCCGGGAGGAACTGCTGCCCGAAGCGGTCGCGGCGGGCCGCGAGGCACTGGGCGCCCCGCCGGACGACGGGATGCGCACCTGGGCGCTTTTCGCGCAGGGCCAGGCGCTGATGCGGCTCTACCAGCGGCGTCCGGACCCCGCGACGCTGGCGGAGTTCACCAAGGTCAGCCGGGAGTGGGTCACCGCCACGGCGGACGATCCCGACGGCCACGCCCAGGCTCAGACCGCTTACGCGACCGCCCTCGTGCGCGTCCACGAACGCACCGGCGACCCGGACGCGGCCCGCACCGCGCTGGAGACGGCCCAGGCGGCGGCAGCGCACCCGACCGACGACGCCTTCCTGCGGGCCTGGGCACTCGACGCGCTCGGGAGCGCCCGGTTCCGGATGTTCATCGCTGCGGACGATCCGGACGAGCTGCGCGCGGCCGTCACCGCCCAGAACGAGGCGCTGGCCCTGGCGGCCGGGAAGGACATTCTGCGCGCCCAGGTCCTCACCAACCTCGGGCTGGCGCTGATGACGCTCTACGGACGGCTCGGCGATCTGGACGTCCTGCGCCAGGCCGTCGCGGTGGCCCGGGAGTCGGTGGCCGCGACCCGGGTCGCCGTCGTCGAGCGCCACCTCGTCCTCGGGCATCTCAGCGGCATGCTCCAGCTCCTCGCCCGGCGGACCGGTGACCTCGCGACCGTGCGCGAGGCGATCACGGTGGCGCGCGCGGCGGTCGCCGTCACGACGGCCGCGCACAGCGACCGCGCCGTCTGCCTCCTGCGGCTCGGCGACGCCCTCGACCTGCTGTACGACCGGACCATGGTCCCCGCCACCGGCCGGGAGGTGATCGCCGTGCGGCGCGCGGCGGTCGCGGCGCTGCCGGACGAGCACCCGGCCGCGGGCTTCGTGCGGGCCGGGCTCTGCTCGGCCCTCGCCCGGCACGCCCGGCGGACGGGCGACGCCGCCGCCCTGGCCGAGTCCATCGCGGTCGGCCGCGCCGCCGTGGCCGCCCTGCGCCCGGGAACGAGCGCGGCCGACCTCGCCGAGCACCATCTCGCGTCCGCGCTGGTCACCGACTACGAGCGGGGCGGGGACCGGACGCGCCTGGACGAGGCGCTGCGCGGATACGAACGGGTCCTGGCGTCGCCCGACGCGCCCGTCGCCGACTGGTCGATCGCGGGCCGCGCACTGGCGGTGGCCGCGCTCACCGCCGGCGACCCCGGCAAGGCCCTCGCGGCGATCGAGCGGGTGGTCGAGGTCGTGCCGCGGCTGGCGTCCCGGGACCTGCGCTCGTCCGACCGCGCGCACCGGCTGGGCGAGCTGGCCGGCACCCCGTCGATCGCGGCCCGCGCGGCGATCGCCGCCGGCCGTCCCGAGCGGGCGGTGGAACTGCTGGAGCAGTCGCGCGGCGTGCTGCTGACCGAGGAGACGAGCGCGGCGGGCGAGATCGCGCGCCTGCGCCGCACCGACCCCGAACTCGGCGCGGCGGCCGAACGGCTGTTCGCCGACCTCGCGCGGCTGGACGGAGCGGACGCCGCGACCGCCTTCGACGCCGCCGAGGACCGGCGCGTCGCCCGGGAACGCTGGGACGGCCTGCTGCGCCGCGTCCGGGACCGTCCCGGCCTGGCCGGCTTCCTGCTGCCGCCGTCGATCGGGACGCTGGCGTCCGCGGCCGAGGACGGGCCGGTCGTCATGGTGACCGCCCTCGGCGACGCGCTCGTGCTCACCGGCGGGTCGGTCCGCCACGTCCCGCTGCCGGACGCCCCGGAGCACGAGGTGATCGCCCGCACGAACGCGTTCCTGCGCGCCCGCCGCCGCGCCCAGGACCCCACCGAGCCGCTGCGCGCCCGGCGGGCCGCGCAGACGACGGTGCACCGCACGCTCGAATGGCTCTGGGACGCGATCGCCGCCCCGATCCTGGACGACCTCGGATACACGGCTCCGCCCACCGGGCGCTGGCCCCGCGTGTGGTGGTCCCCGGTCGGCAGCCTGAGTTCGCTCCCGCTGCACGCGGCCGGGTACCACGGGGACGTCGTCGACGGGACGCCGCAGCCGCGCACGGTCCTGGATCGCGTCGTGTCGTCCTACACGCCGTCCGTCGAGGCTCTCCTGCACGCGCGGCGGCCGGTGCCGGACACGGCGCCGCGCGCGCTCATCGTCGCGGTGCCCGATCTGCCCGCCACGCCGCCGCTGGACGGCATCCGCGCCGAGATCGCCGACCTCGCCCGGCTGCTCGGCGACGCGGACGTCCTCGACGGGCCGGCCGCGACGGGCCGGGCGCTGCTGGACGCGCTGCCCGCCCACCCGGTCGTCCATCTGGCCTGCCACGGGATCAGCGACTGGACGTCCCCGTTCGAGGGCCGGCTGCTGCTGCACGGCCACGCCATGACCGTCGCGGCGCTGCGCGGTCGTCAGCTCCCGGACGCGCGGCTCGCGTTCCTGTCGGCCTGCGAGACGTCCGACGCGGCGCCGCGGATGCTGGACGAGGCGATCCACCTCACCGGGGCGTTCCAGCTCGCCGGGTATCGGCACGTCGTCGGGACGCTGTGGCCGGTGAACGACGGGGCCGCCCACCAGATCGCCACCGACGTCTACGACCGGCTGACCGGCCACGGGACCCGCCCGCCCGACGTCGGCGCGACCGCTCTGGCGCTGCACCACGCCGTCCGGCGCCGCCGCGTCCACGACGGACGGCTGCGGGCGCCGACGCAGTGGGCCGCGCACCTGCACACGGGCGCATGACCGGGCACGAGACGCCGGCGGAGGAGATCCTCGCCGCGTTCCCCGAGCCGGGCACCACGGACGTCGTCGCGCTGGTCGTCCGCGCCGGCGTGCACCGCGACGCGGGCCGCCACGCCGACGCGCTGCGCGACCTGGACCGCGCGATCGACGTCGAGCCGGACAACACGTGGGCGCTCGCGACCAGGGCCGCCGCCCTGCGCGCCCTCGGCCGCGACGCCGACGCGCTGCGCGACCTGGACCGGGTCCTCGCGCTCGACCCGGACGACGCGTGGGCGCTGTCGGAGCGCGGCGAACTGCGGGCGGAGAACGGCGATTCCGACCACGACCGCGCCGTCGCGCTGCACCCCCGGTCGGCGTGGGCGCTCGCCCATCGCGGCGCCGGGCACCGCCGCGCCGGCCGCGACGCCGACGCGCTCGCCGACCTGGACGCGGCGGTATCCCTCGCGGCCGACTGGCACTGGCCCTACGGCGAGCGCGCGCGGGCGCACCACGCGCGGGGCCGCCACGAGGACGCGCTGCGCGACCTGGACGACGCCGTGCGGATCAAGCCGGACGACGCGCTGAACATGGCGCTGCGCGGCCAGGTCCACCGCGAGCTGGGCCGCCACGCCGACGCGCTCGCCGACCTCGACCGCGCGCTCGCCCGCACCCCCGGCGACGCCGGGATCGTCGGCGGCCGGGGCCGGACGTGGAACGCGCTCGGCCGCCCCGACCGCGCGCTCGCCGACTTCGACCACGCGCTCCGCCTCGCGCCCGACCTGGTCTGGGTCCGCTACGAGCGCGCCGCGACCCACGTCCGCGCGGAACGCGACGACGCGGCCCTGCCCGACTACGACCACGTCCTGCGGCTCGACCCGGACCACCTGGCGTCGCTGCTCGACCGCGGCAGCGTGCACCTGCGGCGCGGCCGGTTCGCCGCGGCGCTGGCCGACCACGAGCGGGCCGTGCGGCTCGCGCCCGCCTCCGCCCAGGCCCGCGCGCGACGCGGGGAGACGCTGCTGCTGGCGGGACGTCCCGACGACGCGCTGGCGGACCTGGACCGCGCGATCGACCTCGGGGACGCCTCCGACGCGACCCTCGCCTGCCGCGCGGAGGCGTGCCGCCTGCTCGGCCGGCATGAGGAGGCACTGCGCGACTTCGACCGGGCGCTCGCGCTGCGCGACGACGTCGGCTGGGTCCACGGCGCGCGCGGCCTCGCGCTCTGGGAGACGCGCCGTCCGGCCGAGGCCGTCGCCGGCTTCGACCGCTGCATCGCCCTGAACCCGACCCTGTACTGGGCGTTCGGCGTCCGGGGCGAGTGCCGCCGCCTGCTCGGCGACGACGAAGGCTCGCTCACCGACTTCGGACGCGCGCTGGAGCTGAACGCCGAGTACCCGTTCGCGTTCGGCTCGCGCGGCCAGGCCCGCACGGTCCTCGGCCGCTTCCCCGACGCGCTGGCCGACTTCGAGCGCGCTCGCGAACTCGACCCCGACGCCGCATGGATCATCAGGGAGCACGGCCGGTGCCGTCTCGTCGCCGGAGACCCCGGCGGTTCCCTGGCCGATCTCGACGCCGCCGTCGGCCTGCTGCCGGACTACGGCGAAGCGCTCGTGGACCGCGCGCTGGCCCGGCTGCTGTTCGGCGACCGTCCCGGCGCCGCCGCCGACCTCACGGCCGCCGCCGCGCTGCTCGACACGACCCCGCTCGACGACGTCGCCGCGTTCAACCTGCTCGTCGTCCACGCCGCCGCCGGGGACCGGGCCGCCGCGGAACGCCTGCTGGACGACGCCGCCGGGCGGCCCGTCCACGCCCCGCGACGGCGCGCCGTCCAGAGCCTGCGCGTTCTGGCGACCGCGCCGGGCGTGGACGAGCCGTGGATCACATCCCTGATCGTCCGCCTGGCCTGAGCGCGGGCCTCACACGGTGAGGGGCGTGCCGTTCCTCCACACGGCGCGGGTCTTGAGCGTGTCGCCGATGGTGGTCGTCGGGTCGCCGTCGACCAGGAGCAGGTCGGCGCGCAGCCCTTCGGCGATGCCTCCGCGGTCGGTCAGGTGGAAACGGCGCGCGGTCGTCGCGGTGGCCGCGCGGAGCGCCTGGACGGGCGTGAGCCCGGCGCGCACGAGGTACTGGAGTTCGTGGTGGACGCTCGCGCCGTGGGCGAGGCCGCCGAGGAACGGCAGGGGCAGGGACGCGTCCGTCCCGGCCAGGATGTCGACGCCGGCGTCGGCGAGCGCCTTGACCGAGGCGAGCACGTCGTCCAGGACGCCCTGGGGGTAGTGGCCGAAGCTGGAGCGCAGCGCCTTGTCCCAGGCGGGGTCCAGCCGCACGGCGACGCGCGGGTCGTCGGCCAGCTCACTGCCGTCGATGCCCATCATGGACGCGTTGAGCACGACGCACGGCACCACGAAGACGCCCGCGTCCCTGATCAGCGCGATGATCTCGTCGGTGTGGGGGCGGTCCATGAACAGGTGGGCCAGCCCGTCGATGCCCGCCTCGACGGCCATGCGGGTGGCGTCGATCGTCAGGGCGTGGGCGATGGTGAGCATCCCGTGCCGCTTGGCCTCGGCGACCCCGGCGTTCAGCGTGGCCTGGTCCAGCATCGGCAGCCCGGGGTGGCCTTCGACGGTGCCGTCGTCGACCATGAACTTGATGTAGTCCGCGCCCTGCTCGATCAGCTTCGGGACGAACGCGACCGCCTCCTCGGGCGTCGAGGAGAACGGCATCAGCGGCGGCCGGCCGGACCGGGCGCCCGGCGGAGGCCCGGGCCGGAAGTCCTCGGGGAACAGCTCGCTCGGGTGGCCGCCCGGGGGAGTGATGGCGAAGCCGGACGAGCGGACGTCGGCGACCGAGTCGTCGGCGCTGATGTCCGCCCGGTTGTTCCGGGTGTTGGTGCCCTGCATCTCCAGTTCGGTCGTGACGCCGAAGCGCAGCGCCAGGGCCAGCGACTCGCGCTGGGTGTGGACATGGGCGTCGATCAGGCCGGGCAGCAGGGTCGCGCCCCGCGCGTCATGGATCCGGGCTCCGGCCGGCGGCTCGCCGCCGACCTGCGTGATGCGCCCGCCGTCGAGGACGACGGTGGTGACGCCGAGCGGCGTCTCTCCGTCGAAGACCCGGGCGCCGGTGATCGCTGTCGGGGACATGAGGGCTCCTTCGTTCGTCGTCCCCTCCAGGGTACATAGCTTTGGGTATGCATATGTCATTCGAATGACATATGTGGCCGTCTAGAATGGGCGACATGCCGCATCCGCACGACGCCAGCACCGAAGCCCTGCTCGACCAGGTCGGACCCGCGCTGTCCCGGCTGCGCCGCCGCACCGCGCGCGATCGCGGCGACCTCACCCGCAACCTGGTCCTCAACGTCGTCGCCGACGCCGCCGGGGAGATGACCGTGGGCGGCGTCGCCGCCGAGATGGGCGTCACGCAGCCGGTCGCCAGCCGCACCATCGCGGCGTGCATCGCCGACGGCCTCCTGCGCCGGGCCGCCTCCCAGGAGGACGGGCGGCGGATCGTCCTGCGCCTCACCCCCGAAGGCGAGGCCGAACGCCGTCGCTTCGCCGCCGCGCAGCGGGCCGCCTTCGAGGCCATCACCGCCGCGTGGGACGCCGACGACCGGGAGCGCTTCGCCCGTTACCTCGTCCGCTACGGCCAGGACGCCGCCGACTGGGCCGCCGGGCGGCGCGTCTAGGGTCAGCCGAAAGCGCGGCGGTACGCGGCGGGACTGACGCCGGTGGTCTTCTTGAACCGTTCGCGGAACGCGGTGGGCGAGCGGAATCCGACCTGCGCGCCGACGCGTTCGACGGAATGCCGCGTGGCCTCCAGAAGGTGCTGCGCCCGGCGGATGCGCGCGCGATGGAGCCACTGAAGCGGGGTGGTTCCGGTCTGCTCGCGGAAATGCCGGATCAGGGTCCGGGTGCTCGTTCCGGCATGGGCGGCGATGTCGGCCAGGGAAAGGTCGGAGTTCAGGTTCTCCTGCAGCCAGACCAGCAGCGGTTCGAGCGACGACCCGTGGGGAGCGGGCGGGTGGTCGTGGACGATGAACTGCGCCTGCCCGCCCTCGCGCTCCAGCGGCATGACCGACAGCCGGGCGGCGTCGGCCGCGACGGCCGAGCCGTAGTCGCGGCGGATCATGTGCAGGCACAGGTCCAGGCCCGCGGCGGCGCCGGCGGACGTGAGGATCTGGCCGTTGTCGACGTACAGGACGTCCGCGTCCACCTCGACGTTCGGATAGGCGGCGGCCAGGAGACCGGCCGCGGCCCAGTGCGTGGTGGCCCGCAGGCCGTCGAGGAGCCCGGTGGCGGCCAGCGGGAACGTGCCCGAGCAGATGGACGCGATGCGCGTGCCGTTCGCGGCGGCCTCGCGCAACGCGGCGCGGACCTCGGGAGCGGGCGGCGTCGCGGGGTCGGCGGTGCCGGGGACGATGATCGTGTCCGCGTCCGCGAGGCCGTCCAGCCCCCAGGGCGCGCGCACGGCGAAGGCCCCGGCGGCGACCTCCGGCCGCTCGGCGCAGACGCGGATGCGGTAGCCGGGCCGCCCGTCGGGGAGCCGGGTGCGCGAGAAGACCTCGATCGGGGTGGACAGATCGAAGGGGATCACCTGGTCCAGCGCGAGGACGGCGACGGTGTGCATGTCCAGAACGTACCGCTGCGCCGGGGTGATTTCCCGGCGCACGCGACGCTTTTCGGCAGGTCGCAGCTTTCTCCGGGCCCTTGGCATTTTCCCGTTGGAAGGTGTCGCTCACGCCACTGGGGGACGCGATGGCGCCCGGTTAGCGTCGGGATCGATTCCGGCACGCCTCCCGAAAGGACTTCTTCATGCGCGTTCAGATCGTCCTGTTCGACGGCTTCGATCCGCTCGACGCCGTCGCCCCCTACGAGGTCCTGTACGCCGGCGGGACCGCGTCCGGCGGCGCGGTGACCGTGGAACTCGTCACCGCCGAGGGACCGCGTCCGGTGGCCGCCGGGATCGGCGGTCTGGTCCTCCAGGCCACCGCCGCCCTGGACCCCGACCGCGCGGACCTGATCCTGGTCCCCGGCGCCGCGGGCCGCCTGGAGGAAGGGGAGGAGGGACCGGACGAACTCGTCCACGTCCTGCTCGCGCGCGCCCTGGAGACCGAACTGCCCGCGCTGCTGAAAGCGGCGAAGGACGACCCCGGCGTGACGCTCGCCAGCGTGTGCGGCGGCTCGATCCTCCTGGCCCTCGCCGGCCTGCTGGAAGGCCGCCGCGCCACGACCCACCACTCGGGCCTGGACGTCCTCGCCACCACCGGAGTCCACGCCGTCGACGCCCGCGTCGTCGACGACGGCGACCTGGTCACCGCCGCGGGCGTCACCTCCGGCCTCGACCTCGGCCTCCACCTTCTGGAACGCGAGGTCGGTCCCCAGATCGCCCACGCCGTCGAGACGCTTTTCGCCCACGAACGCCGCGGCATCGTCTGGCGCGACCAGGGCCCCGCGCCCGCCACGTTCTGACGCGCGTCGTCCGTCTGCGGGCGGACGCGGGGCGTTCGCTCCGCCCGCGGGCGGAGGCGGAAGACCGGACCCTGGCCGGATCCCCGCCGCCGCGCGCGTCCCTAGCGTCGTCGGGGAGATCCGGCGCGGCGTGCGGCGGACGCGATCAGACGGGTGGTCTCGGCGGTGGCGGATGTCAGGGCGGGCGTGCTCGCGGTGGTCATGGCGGCCGGATCGCCGGGGGCGTGTCCTCCGGCGAAGGCGCCGCTGACGGTGCGCGTCGACTCGGGGTGGCTGCGGGGCGTGGAGAAGGGGGATTCGCGGCAGTTCCTCGGCGTCCCGTACGCCGCGCCGCCGACCGGCGCGCTGCGCTGGACGCTGCCCCGGCGGGCCCGTCCCTGGCAAGGCGTGCGGGACGCCGGACGGCCGGGCGACGACTGCGTCCAGCCCGCGCGGAAGCCTCCGGCGCCGTCCAGCGAGGACTGCCTCTACCTCAACGTCACCACCCCGCGCGGACGGCGCGGCGGCCTTCCGGTCATGGTGTGGTGGCACGGCGGCGGCTTCACGCAGGGCAGCGGCAAGGACTACGACGCCCGGCGCCTGGCCGAGCAGGGCAATGTCATCGTCGTGACGGTGAACTACCGGCTCGGGATCTTCGGCTACCTCGGGCTCCCCGGGCTGCGCGGATCGGGCGACTTCGGGTTCGCCGACCAGATCGCGGCGGTGGAGTGGGCGCGGCGCAACGCCCCGGCGTTCGGCGGGGACCCGCGCAACATCACCGTGTTCGGCCAGTCGGCGGGCGCGATGTCGGCGTGCGCGCTGCTCACCTCGCCCAAGGCCCGGGGCCTCGTCGCCAAGGCGATCGTCTCGTCGGGATCGTGCGATGTGCGCTGGCCCGTCGGCGGCCTGTTCCCCGGAACGCCCGCCGAAAGGCCCTATGTCTCCCTCGCCCGGTCGCGGGACGACGGCCTGGCCGCCGCGAAGGAGCTCGGCTGTCGCACGGACGTCCTGGCGTGCCTGCGGCGCAAGACCTCCGCCGAACTGCTCCCGCAGTCGCCGTCCTTCGCCGACCATCTCGCCTACGGCACCGAACTGCTGCCCGAGGACCCGGCGGCGGCCCTGCGGAAGGGCGCGTTCGCCCGCGTCCCCGTCATGATCGGCGGCACCCGCGACGAGGCCCGCGCGTTCGTCGGCGGCGCCCTCGCCTACGACCCGACGCTGATCACGCCCGCGACGTATCCGCGGCTGCTGCGGCGGGCGTTCGGTGCTCACGCGGACGCCGTCGCCGCCCGGTACCCGCTCGCGCGCTACCCGTCCGCCGGGCTGGCGTGGGCGGCCGTCCTCACCGACGCGTCGTGGGCCTGCCCGGCGCTCTCCGCCGCCCGGCGGCTCGGCGCCTACTCCTACGAGTTCGCCGACGAGAACGCGCCGAACGTCAACGGGCTGCACGTCCCCGACGTCCCGCAGGGCGCGGCGCACGCCACCGACCTGCCGTACCTGTTCGACCTCGGCGGACGGGACCTGCTCGGCACGCCCGACCGCGTGGGCCTGGCCCGGACGATGATCGGCTACTGGACCGCCTTCGCCCGCACCGGCGACCCGAACCATCGCGGGGCGCCGACGTGGCGGTCCGGCACGCTGAGCCTCGCACCGCACGCCGTCCGCACCGTGGACGCCGCCGCCGAGCACCAATGCCGCTTCTGGGGCTGACGCCGGGCGTCCGGCTCGTTGCGCTGCTAGCGTCACTGACTGTGCCGGATCGGTTCGAAGCGACGCTCTCGCCGCGGTGGCGCACGGTCCTCGTGGGATGCGCGCTCGCGCTGCTGGCCCCGGTCGTCCTCCTCACGCCCGACGGGGTTCCCGCGTCCGCCGGACGGGCCGCGCTGATCGCCCTGATCGCGGTGCAGGCGGGCGCCGTCTGGTGGATGGGCGAGCGTCCCGGGGTCGTGACGGCGGTCGAGCTGGTCGCCGGGGCCGGCGTCCAGTTCCTCGCGCCCGAGATCGGTCCGGGGATCGCGCTGGTGGTCGTGAGCACGTTCGCCTGGCTGCGTCCGGCGCGCGAGTCCCTCTGGGGGGCGGTGGCGGCGCTGGTGCTGACGACCGTCCCGCCGTGGGCGTCCGGGCACGGCCGGGGCACGCTGCTGTGGGCCGCCGCCGCGCTGCTGGCCTGGAGCTGGGGCGCGCTCGGACGGTCGCGTTCCGCGCGCCGGGCGGCCGAGGCGCGGCGCGTCGTGCTGGAGGAGCGCGCCCGCATCGCCCGCGAACTGCACGACATCCTCGCGCACACGGTCTCGGTCATGGTCGTCCAGGCGGCGGCGGCCGACGACGTGTTCGACGCGAACCCGGCGCGGGCGCGGCAGGCGCTGCGCGATCTGGAGTCGTCCGGGCGGCGGGCGCTGACGGAGGTCCGGCGGTTCCTGCGCACCGTCCGCGCCCTGGAGCCCGAACCCGACGCGGACGCCTTCGCGCCCCAGCCCGGCCTGGCCGACCTCGACGTGCTGACCAGGCCGCTCGCGGCTGCGGGACTGGACGTCCGGCTGCACGCCGAGGGGCTGGACGACCGGACGCTGCCGGCGGGCGTCCAACTGTCGGCGTACCGGATCGTGCAGGAATCGCTCACCAACGTCCTGCGGCACGCCCGCGCCCGGACGGCCGACATCACGCTCGACGCCACCGGCCGCCACCTCGTCGTGGAGGTCCGCGACGACGGCGGCGGGCGTCCGTCCGGCGCGGGCGGCGGCCAGGGCATCGCGGGGATGCGCGAACGGGCCGCGCTGGCGGGCGGATCGCTGGACGCGGGCCCCGATCCGGCCGGCGGGTTCCGCGTCCGCGCCCTGCTGCCGCTGGAGGAGACGTCGTGACCATCCGCGTGCTCGTCGCCGACGACCAGGCCCTCGTCCGGGCCGGCTTCAGCATGATCATCGACGCCCGGGAGGACCTGGCGGTCGTCGGGGAGGCCGAGGACGGCGCGCAGGCCGTCGAGCAGGCGGCCCGGCTCCGTCCCGACGTCGTGCTGATGGACGTGCGGATGCCCGGCGTCGACGGCATCACCGCCACCCGGCGGATCGTCGCCGCGCCCGACCCGCCGAAGGTCGTCATCCTGACCACGTTCGACCTGGACGAGCCGCTGTACGCCGCGCTGCGCGCCGGGGCGAGCGGCTTCCTGCTGAAGGACGTGCGCCCGCCCGAACTGGCCGACGCGATCCGGGTCGTCGCGCGCGGCGAGGCGCTGCTGGCCCCGACCGTGACGCGCCGGCTCCTGGACTGGTTCGTGGCCGTCCAGCCGAGCGAACCGGTCGCGCCGGAGCGGCTGGCGGCGCTGACCGATCGCGAGGTCGAAGTGCTGACGCTCATCGCCAGGGCAGCCACCAACACCGAGATCGCCGCCTACCTGGTCGTGGCCGAGGCGACCGTGAAGACCCACGTCTCGGCGATCCTGCGCAAGCTCGGCGCCCGCGACCGCGTCCAGGCCGTCGTGATGGCGTACGACCTCGGGCTGGTCCGGCCCCGTCCCTCCGCCTGAGGTCGTACCCGCAGGACCCGCCGCGCGGCCGAGGCCGGGCGGATTCCGTCCGCCTAGGCTCGTTTCGAGAAGCCGGAGAAAAGCGGGAGGATCGCATGTTCAGGTCGCGTCGGGTGCGCAAGAACGACGTTTGGGAAGGTGTCGTCACCGGCAAATCGCGCAATGCGCCGGACGGCTCGAATCTCTACCACTATGTCGAGGTCGCGCTCAACGACGGCGGCACCAAAAAGATCCGCGTCGCGCGCGCCCTGTGGGACGCGCTGACGCCCGGCGACGGAATCGTCAAGCGGACGGGATCCGACCCCGAGCGGAAATGACGGCCGCTCCGTCGGCGGACGAGCGGCGTCGGCCCGCCTAGACTTCCCCCATGTCGATGAGCACCGATGGCCGGACGGATCGCCGCGGGCTGCTCATCGACGCCGCCGCGCAGTTGTTCGCCGAGCGCCCCTACGACGAGGTCACCACGACCGAGATCGCCAGGCGCGCCGGGGTGGCCTACGGGCTGATCGCGCACCACTTCGCCAACAAACGCGGCCTGTACCTCGCCACCGTCCGGGCCGCCGCCGACCGCCTGCGGGCCGTCCACGAGGCCCCGCCGGCGGGCGACACCCCCGCGGCGCGACTGCGCGACGCGCTCACCCGCCACATCGCGCACATCGAGGCGAACGCCGGGGGATACCTCACGCTCACGCACAGCGCCCAAGGGACGGACGTCGAGGTGCGCGGCATCATCGAGGAGTACCGGTGGCAGGGCGCGCTGCGCGTGCTCGCCGCCGTGGGCGTGACCGAGCCCGTCCGTCCCGCCCTGCGCACCGCCATGCGCGGCTGGGTCGCGTATCTCAACGAGATCATCGTGGACCACCTGCGCCACCGCGAACTCAGCCGAGACGACCTTGCCGGGCTGGCGATCGCCTCCCTCGCCGCGTCCGTTCGCGCCGCGCACGCCGTGGATCCGGCGATCGGCATCGACCTTGAGCTCGTCGACCGGATCCACCCGCCGGTGAGCGCGATCGGCACCGCTCGTCAGGACGGGTGAGGGAGGCCGCCGGTCAGTCGTCGACCCAGTGGTTGTCGTGCAGCAGGAAGAACTCTTCGCGTTCCTGTTCGCTCATGTCGGCGAGACCGGCGCTCAGCCCTTCGAAATAGCCCTCGCGCGGCGCTCCGGGAGCGAACAGCAGCAGCAGGGACGCCGGTTCGTCGGTGCTGTTGTGGAAGGCGTGCAGGCCCCCGATCGGGACGTACAGGAAATCGCCGGGCGTGGCGTCGATCCAGCGCTCACCGTTGAAGAGGTTCACCGTCCCCGAAAGGACGAAGAAGGACTCCGACATCGTGCGGTGGAAATGGGTGCGCGGCCCGCGCCCGAGCGGCGGCATGTCGATCCGGTAGAGCCCGAACTCTCCGCCCGTACTGGCGCCCGTGGCCAGATAATGGGTGCGCTGGCTCTGGCTCGCGCCGGTGACGCCCCCGTCGACGCCGCCCGAGACCAGGTCCGGCTCGGTGTCGGCGGGCCGGAATCTCGCGTTGACCAGACCCGTCGTGCCGCCGTAGCGGGACGGGGGATAGGCCATGAAGGACATGTCTCGACCTCTTCGTGCGTAGTGAACGGTCTGATGAAACCCCGCGGTTCATTCCCCCGCGCGGGGACGCGTGAATCGTCCAGGCTGCCGCCGACGGTGATGCGGGCGACGCCCAGCCGTGCCCGTTCGGCGACCGTCCTCGGCTCGCCGGTGAGGCCCGCGACGATGTTCAGGGGAGCCGGGATGCGGGCGGCGAGCGCGGCGATGGCGTCCGGGCGACCGCGTCGGCCACATCGGCGGCGTCCGGGCCGTAGCCGGCCTCCAGGTCGGCGGCGACCGGACGGCCGGTCGCCCCGACGATCTGCGCGAGCCGGTCCAGCATCGCGGCGCGGCTCAGGGCTCCGTCCGGGACGCCGTGGCTGAAGGCGATGCCCGCGCTGGTGGTCGCCAGGACGGGAAACCCCGCCTGCTCCATGACGCGGGCCGAGCCGCCGTCCCACACGTTCGGGATGACGAGCGGAACGGTCCCGTGGTGCAGCGCCAGGAATGCGGCGGCCTGTGCGCGGCGTCGTTCTTCGGTCATGGTCACAACTCTAGGAACAGATGCCCCAGAACCTGCAATCAGCACCGACAGTCCGGGGCCATAGGCGTCCCGGCCGCGGCCCGCCCATGAGCATCATTAATCGCCGAGCCACCAAGCACCAACATAGACCGCTCCATACCGAGAGTCCGCGAACGATCGTTTACGACCCCCATTCACTTGGTGAGTAATTGTCGGCGAACATTCGTCGCACACTACATGGCCTGGTGCCCGTAACTGCTCTACAAAGGAGTCCCCGCGCACCCACCCCGCCATCAGGAGAATCGGTGAAAATCCGCTCCATCCTGCCCACCTCAGCGCTGGCAGCATGCGCCGTCATCGCGATGACGGCCACCACAGCGTCGGCAGCGACCACCACCATCCGCCAAGAGACCGCCACCGGTGCCCCCTACTCGGGGAACTGGCAGGTCTCCACCGTCGGCCCCGTGAAATTCGGGATCACCTTCCTCGGCCTGAACGTGACCGGCACGTGCGACAACGCCAACCTCAAAGGCACGATCACGTCAGCCGGCAACGGCGCCCTGACGGCCGCGTCGATCGGCGCCTGCACGACGTCCAACGGCCTCTCGTCCCCGCCCACCGACCTGGGCGACCTCCCCGGCAACACCGGCCACGTCACCTACGCGCCCGTCAGCGGCGGACGCGACGGCACCCTCGCCATCGACGGCGACCTGACCTTCAAACTCGAAGGCGACTTCCTCTTCGCCCACCGCGTCTGCTACTACGGCTTCCGCACGAACAACACCCCCGGCCTCTCCTTCGACATCTACAACCGCGACAACCCCAACCGCCCGCTCCCCAACGACGACGCCCAGGGCAAGTCCACCAACATCACCCTGGTCAAACTCACCGGAAGCGACGGCCTCTGCCCCAACAACGGCACCCTCAACGCGTCCGCCATCGCCCGCGGCGAAAGCACCCCCGGCTCAGGCACCTTCGACCGCAAGCTCTACCTGACCCCCTAACCCGCTGACACCCGTTCCCGCTTCCGCGGCCATCCCCCAGATGACCGCGGAAGCGGGAAACGACCGCGCGCGTCAGAGGATTGCGTCGAGAAAAACAGAGCGAGCGCCCGATGTCTCGGGCGGCGAGTTCGGATTCGAAAGGCCGGAGTACATCGGCGTTGCAACGTCCTTGCCGCCGAATTGCCGACATCACGCGCCGTGCGACATCAATGCGCTGAGATTCGTTCGAGCCCTCCGGCGGATCGACGCCCATGCCGGAGAGTGCTGCCCCCGGCGAGCTGCTGCAGCGGATCCGCCGGCTCGCCAACGCCGCCGAGGGCGCCGGGGCGAGGAGCCCGCGGACAGCTGCTGGCGCCGAGATTGACCGACGGTGCGGCTGTAGGGGTGCTGGCCGAGGTCCCCGGCGGCTTGACGGGTGCCGGGGCGGTCCTCGCAGGTGCCGCATGAGCCCTGTCTGTGTTCGGGATGTTGCCGATGCCGCCTGGTTCTGTGCTCAAATAGACATTGTCATCTATCTGCTCCTGGCCTCCGCACTGGAAGGTTCTGATGGCATCGACGTACTACAAGCACGCCCTGCTCGCGACGCTGACCGGGTTCTCCCTGGTCGCCGCCCTGCCGTCGTCGGCGGTGGCCGCCGGGCCGATCGAGGACGTGTGCGCCGGGCCGATCGGCGAGCTGAAGAACATTCAGGCCCAGATCCGGGTGCACAACGCCAAGCCGCGGGTGAGCACGGACCGCGCCTACGTCAACGCCCACAACGCCGAGGCGAGGCAACTCAACGCCGCGCAGGCGCAGGCCATCTCGCGGGTGCGGCAGTGCGTCAGTGCGTTCTCCCAGGTCATGCGCAACCATCCGCAGTCGACGTTCCCCAATCCCAACCCCAGTCAGATCGCCCGGCTGTCGGATGCGACCAAGAAGCTGACCGACACGCAGCGGCAGGCGGTCACCCGCTGGAATCCCAAGACCTACGACTTCCTCGACTACGGGCCGGGGAAGAAGGCGATGACGACCCGGGTGGACAGGATCCCGCCGGACTTCCCGCCCTCCATCCGGTCCGTCATCCGGCCCATCTACCAGGCACTCGACAAGACCCGGCCCGCCATTCCCCGGACCAGCGTCCTCCAGGGCAAACTGCCCCCGAGGATCGGCGGGCCCGACCCCGCTTACGGCAACGGGAGGCCCGTCACGGGCGTGGCCTTCGACCACATCATTCCGCTCCGCCGCTTGGTGACCATGCGGAACTTCCTCAAGCTGACGCCGGAGGACATGTGGCGGGTGGCCAATTCGCCGGCGAACTCGCAGTGGCTGTCCAAGACGGCCAACAGCTCCAAGCTGTCGGGCAGCTCGGCCTTCATCTCGGGCGCCGACCCCACATGGCTCCGCGAGCAGGCACAGCTCAGGGAGAGGGCCGAGAGCGAAGTCCAGCAGCTCATCGAGGCGCTTCTGAAGACCCAGAAAGGCTGAGCCGATGGAACCCGACGGACACCGGCGACCCGGCCCGCAGCACCCCTGGCAGCAACCCGGCCCGCAACAGCCCTGGCCGCAGCGACCGCGACCCCGGCGGCCGAACCCTGCCGTTGTGGTGCCCCTCGCATTGGTCGCCCTGGTCGGCGTCGTAGTCGCTGGCTATCTCGTCGTCGCCGGCCTGAACAGTGCCGGCGGTGAGAAGGACGAGATTCGCAAGACGGTCAAGGAGTTCGCCGGCGCCGTTGATCGCAACGACAACGTCACCCTGTTGTCGATGCTCTGCCCGCAGGAGGCTGCCGGAGTCGCCGACGATATCGACGCGCCGGACGGCCGCGGCGACCCGAACGCCAAACCGATCCCGATCAAGGTCGACGACGTCAAGATCAACGGCAATGTCGCCGAAGTGCGCGTGACCCGCCCGCGGCAGAAGCCCGCGACGCTGTTCCTCCGCAAGGAAAAGGGCGTCTGGAAACTCTGCGACACCGAGCGCTACAACAAGGCGAACTAGCCGGGCGCGCATCAAGCCGAGACGCTCGCGGGGGAGACGAGGTGCTTGGTGGCCGAGATCGTGCTGCGCCTGGTCGTCCGGCCACTGACGCGCGATGACCTGCCGGAGTGCGGCTGGACGCATGAGACAGGGTATTGGCGAACCGGAAATCGCTGACGTTCTCGTGCCGATTCAGGGATTGCAGGGGCCGGAGCGGTTCAGGGGAACTTGAGTTCACATTTCGATCGGCTCTGTCTGGCAGGTGACTTGTCGGGCGTGGACGGCGCGTGTATAAGCGAGAAAAGACGCTTTGCGCTTTTGCTGTGGCCGGGTCGGTGTTTCGGCTGAGTCGAGGCAGGGATTCGGCTAATTCTCAGTGAGGGGAGCATCGGTATGTCGTCCGCGCCCGATCGCCAGTGTCCCGTTCTCGATCCGACAGGTCGTGCGTTGCACGCGGAGGCGGCTGCGTTACGCGCCGAGGGGCCGGCGGTGCTCGTCGAGCTGCCGGGGCCCGTCCACGCCTGGTCGGTCACCCGGCACAGCGTCATTCAAGCGCTGACCGGCGATCCCCGCGTCTCGCGCGACGCCCGGCGGCACTGGCCCGGTCTGGCCGAGGTGCCCGCGGGCTGGCCGCTCGGACCCATCGCTCTGCAGGACAACTTCTTCAACAGGTACGGCGAGGAGCACCGCGCGTCCCGGCGCCGCATGGCCCCGTCGTTCTCGCCGCGGCGGGTCGAGCGGATGCGTCCGCAGGTCCAGGCGACCGCGGACCTGCTGGTCGAGCGCCTCGCCGCCCTGCCGCCCGGGGCGACCGCCGACGTCCGGCGGGAACTGGCGCTGCCGCTGACCATGACCGTCATCTGCGACCTGTTCGGCGTCCCCGACCACCTGCGGGAAAAGCTCGGCATCGCGATCGACGCCGTTCTGGACCCGTCGGTCGATCCGGAACGCGGGCTGGCCATTCAAGCCGAACTCCACGAGCGGCTCACCGAGCTGATGCGGTACAAGAAAGGGCATCCGGCGGCCGATCTGACCAGCGACCTGCTCCTGCCGTCCGCGCCCGACCAGGAGCCGATCCCGGACCCCGTTCTACTGGACACCCTCTTCCTCATGATCGGCGCGGGTTACGAGACCGCCGTCAACCTCATCACCAGCGCCGTCCAAGCCCTTCTCGTCCACCCCGAATACCTGACCCTAATCCAGGACGGGACCATCGGATGGGAGGACGTCGTCGAGGAGACCCTTCGCGTCGACGGCCCCGTCATGTACGTTCCGCTGCGTTACGCCGTCGAGGACATCGATCTCGGCGAGGGCGTCGTCATCAAAAAGGGCGACCCGATCATCATCGGCTTCGGCGCGGCCGGACGCGATCCCGAACGGCACCCCGACGGTCCGGACCGCTTCGACCCCGCCCGCACCGACAAGGAACATCTCGCGTTCGGCCACGGCCCCCACTTCTGCCTCGGCGCGCACCTCGCACGCTTGGAGGCGAACGTCGCCCTGACCACATTGTTCGGGCGGCTACCCGACCTCGCTCTCGCCAATCCCGGGGAACAGTCCGCCCGCATCCGGTCCTTCATCGTCACCGGCCCGGTGAATCTGGCGGTCGTTCCCCGTCCGGCATGACGTCCGGCTCTGAGATCGCCCAAGGCGTTCACGTGAGGACGGTCAGGAGTTCGGCGTAGAGCGCGGCCGGGTCCAGGTCGGGGACGGGACGGAGCGTCGCGTCGCGGAGGCCGGCGGTCGGACGCGACGCGGCGGCCAGGCAGGAGTCCAGCTTGGTGAGCTGTTCCTCCTCTGTGAGCGTCGGCTTCGTCGATTCCGTGACGGCGGTCCGGACGGTGCCGTCGTGCAGCGTGACCGTGACCCGGCAGAGTTGCGCCCCGGGGAAGGCCGCGTCGGCTTCGGGGTCTCCGGTGAACTCGATGCGGTCCACGAGGGACAACAGGCCGGGGTCGGTGAGCGCGTCGGGCGTGAGGTCGCCGAGGCCGACGCCCAGGCCGCCGCCCCCGCGCAGCGCCACGGCCACGGTGAACGGTCCGGAGAACCGGGCCTCGTAGGGCGTCGCGGGCCGTCGTTTGGCGGCGAGCGGTTCGGCGATCGTCCGCAGCGTCGGCGTGGGGACGCCGACGACGACCGTCGCGATGTCCGAGGCCCGCAGCCCTGCCCGGCGCAGCCGGACGGCCAGGTCGATCGCCGGATGCGTGAACCCGTTGGTCGGATAGGGCTTGAGGTGCGTGGTCTCCATCCGCCAGCCGTCCCCCGTCAGGAGCGGCGGGACGTCGCCGGTGACGCCGGTGAAGGCGTGCCGGAACCCGAAGCGTCCTTCGATCGCGGTCGGCGGCGCGGTGAGCCCGGCGCGGGCCGTCAGCGCGGCCGTGATCCCGGACGAGGCCGCCCACCCCGCGTGCACCGGCTTGATCCGGCCGCCGGTGCGGTTGCTCTCCAGGATGCCGCCGGCGAAACTGCACGCGATGCCGATCGCGTGCGCCAGCTCCTCGGCGGAGAGGCCGTACAGCAGCCCCGCCGCGGCGGCGGCCCCCATCGGCGCGCACACGCCGGTGGGATGGAAGCCGCGCTCGAACAGCCGTGAATTGCCCTCGCCCACAACGACCGCCAGCTCACCGAACCACAGCGCGACCTCGTCGGCGAGGGCGATCGCGGTGAGCGTCCGGACGCCGTCCGCGCCCGTCGACGCCGCGACCGCGAGCGCGGCGGGCACCGAGACGCAGCTCGGGTGGACGAGACTCGGAACCTGCGCGTTGTCGAAGTCCAGGGCGTGCGCCGCGGTGCCGAGCACCAGCGCCGCGTCCCGCGCCGTCGCGGTGCCGACCGCGCCGAGCACGGACGTGACGGCGGCGTCCCCGCAAGCGGCGGCGGCCACGCCCACGGTGTCGATCAGGTGCGCGCGGGCGCGGGCGAGCACGCGCGGCGGCGGGCTCGCCGCCGCGTCGACGATCTCCCGCGCGAGCACGGCCGGGCGCCCGCTCACGCCGGGACCGATCCGAACGCGACGGCGAGCGGCCGGACCGGCGACCCGGTGGCCCCGACGATCTTGAGCGGGATCGCGACGAAGAGGAACTCGCGCACGCCCCGCGCGGCCAGCCCCTCCAGATCCATCACCTCGATGATGTGCACCCCTCGTTCCACGAGCAGCACGCCGTGCGCGGGCAGCCGCGAGTGGCCGGCCCCGGGCGCGATGCGGTCGGTCGCGGTCGTGTCGCTGCCCACCGCGCGCACGCCCTGGTCGGCGAGCCACCGGGCGGCGGACTCGGTGATGCCCGGGACGCCGGTCGCGGCGCCGAGGTAGGCGGCGGCGTCGCCGTAGAGCTGCGGCCAGCCCGACCGCACCAGCACCACGTCCCCCGGACGGATCGCGAGCGGCCCGAGCGCGGCGGCGACGTCCCGCTCGGTGATCCCGTACCCCGGCTCCAGCCGGGACACGCCCTTGAGAGCTGGGACGTCGGCGAGGAGGCCCCGGGTCAGGAACGGCGCGACGGTCTCGACGCCGTGCACGGTGAACCGGCCGCCGACCGAGGCGGCCAGCGCGTCGTGCCCGCCGAACAGCCGTCCGTCCCGCGCGGCGTGGCTGAACGCGTCCAGGTGCGTGCCGACGTGGCCGCCGGTGACGATCAGCTCGTTCGCGCCGCTGCCGCCGTCCGGCCCCACCCGGTCGCCGTGCCGCCGGATCAGCGCCATGCGGAAGCCCGGATGGTTGGGCGAGCACGGCATCCCGGCCTCCAGCGGCTGCCCGAGGTCGAAGACGTCCGCCGTGCCGAGCGCGTCGAACAGGTCCGCGAGATCGACGGCCATGTCAGATCACTCCGTTCTCGCGCAGCGCCTCGCGCCGCGCGTCGTCGTAGCCGAGGCCGGTCAGCACGGCGTCGGTGTCGGCGCCCTTGGCACGGCCCGCGAACCGGATCCGGCCGGGCGTGTCCTGGAGCCGGAACGGGACGTTGACCATCGCGACGGAGCCGAGTTCGTCGTCGGGGACGTCCACGACCGTGCCGAGCGCGGCGTACTGCTCGTCCGCGACGATGTCGGCCGCGCTGTAGACGGGCGCGACCGCCGCCTGCGCCTCCTCGAACGCGGCGGTCACCTCGGCGGCGGTGCGCGCGGCGATCCACGAGCCGACGGCCGCGTCCAGCTCCTCGACGTGCGCGACGCGGCCCGCCCCCGAGGAGAACCACGGCTCGTCCACCAGCTCGGGCCGCCCGACGAGACGCATCACCCGCTCGGCGATGCTCTGCGCGCTGGTCGAGATCGCCAGCCACCGGCCGTCGCGCGTGCGGTACACGTTGCGCGGCGCGTTGTGGACCGACCGGCTGCCGTTGCGCTCCTCGACCACGCCCAGTTCCCGGAACAGCGTCACCTGCGGGCCGACGACCTGGAGGATCGGCTCGATGATCGCCAGATCCACGACCTGGCCGCGTCCGGTCGCGCGGCGGGCGTGCAGCGCGGCGCTGATCGCGAACGCGCCGGTGAGCGCCGCGATGCCGTCGGCGAGCCCGAACGGCGGCAGGGTCGGCGGCCCGTCCGGCGCGCCCGTGGAGTAGGCGAACCCGCTCATCGCCTCGGCGAGCGTGCCGAAGCCGGGACGCCGCGCCGACGGTCCGAACTGCCCGAACCCCGTGACGCGGACGAAGATCAGCCCGGGGTTGACGGCCCGCAGCTCGTCCCAGCCGAGCCCCCAGCGCTCCATCGTGCCGGGCCGGAAGTTCTCCACGAGCACGTCGGCCTCGGCGGCGAGCGCGAGCAGGATGTCGCGCCCGGCCGGGACGCCGAGGTTCAGCGTCATCGCGCGCTTGTTGCGGGCGACGACCTTCCACCACAGGCTGACGCCGTCCTTGCTGTAGCCGTGCCGCCGCACCGGGTCGCCGGCGGACGGGTGCTCGATCTTCAGGACGTCCGCGCCGTAGTCGGCGAGCAGGGTGGCGGCCCCGGGACCGGCGAAGAGGGTGGCGGCGTCGATGACCTTGAGGCCGGTGAACGGCCCGGCGGGAGGGGTGGGTTCCACGTGATGTCCTTCGCTGTGGTGGGTCAGTGGCCGAGGCGGCGCAGGAAGCTCCGCGTCCGTTCCTCGGCGGGGGAGTCGAAGATCTGGCCGGGCGGCCCGCACTCGACGACGGAGCCGCCGTCCAGGAAGGCGACGCGGTGGGAGACCGCCCGCGCGAACTCCATCTCGTGCGTGACGACGAGCATCGTCATCCCGCCGGCGGCGAGGTCGCGCAGGACGTCGAGCACCTCGCCGACGCGCTCGGGGTCGAGGGCCGACGTGGGCTCGTCGAAGAGCATCAGCCGGGGCTCCATCATCAGCGCCCGCGCGATGCCGACCCGCTGCTGCTCGCCGCCGGACAGACGCCGCGGGTACGCGGCGGCCTTCCCGGCGAGCCCGACCCGTTCGAGGGCGGCGCGGGCGCGGGTCTCGGCGGTCGCGGCGTCGACGCCGCGGACCTTGCGCGGGGCGAGCGTCAGGTTGTCGAGGACGCGCAGGTGCGGGAACAGGTTGAAGCCCTGGAAGACCATGCCGATGTCGCTGCGCTGCGCGGCGATCTCGCGCGGCGACAGCTCCCGCAGCCGCGCGCCCGTGCGCCGGTAGCCGACGAGGTGCCCGGCGACCGACACCTCGCCGCTGTCGATGGGCTCCAGATGGTTGACGCAGCGCAGGAAGGTGGACTTGCCGCTGCCCGACGGCCCGATGAGGCAGACGACCTCGCCCTCGTCCACCGTGAGGTCGAAGTGGGACAGGACGGTCTGGCGTCCGTAGCTCTTGGACACGTCGCGCGCCACCAGCATCGGTTCGCTCATCGGGCGGCCCTCCGGTTCGACGGGACGACGAAGCGCGCGAGACCGGACCCGAGGCCCGCCAGCGCGTCCCGCCACAGCGGCGCGGGCGCGCCCCGCCGGGCGGACCGGCCGAAGCGGCGCTCCAGCCCGCGCTGGAGCAGCGTGAGCAGCAGGGTGAGGATCAGGTACCAGATCGTCGCGGTGAGCAGGAGCGGGATCGGCTGGTAGGTGCGTCCGTAGATCGTCTCGACCGTGTAGAGCAGGTCGGACAGCGAGATGACGCTGACGAGCGCGGTCGCCTTGAGCGTGATCACGAGGATGTTGGCCAGCGACGGGATGATCACCGGGATCGCCTGCGGCAGCACGATCCAGCGGAAGATCGCCGGACCGCGCAGCCCGAGCGCCCGCGCGGCCTCGGTCTGGCCCGGCTCGACGGACCGGATCCCCGCGCGGACGGTCTCGGCGACGAACGCGCTGCCCTCCAGGCCGAGCCCGACCAGGGCCGCGACCCAGGGCGTCATGAACGCGTTGACGTTCCCGGAGACGAACTCCGGGCCGAACGGCACGCCGAGCGAGAGCCGCGGGTAGAGCGCGGAGATGTTGAACCAGAACAGGAGCTGGACGAGCAGCGGCACGCTCCGCAGGACCCACACGTAGACCCCGGCGACGCCCGCGAGCAGCGGGCCGCCCGACATCTGGAGCGCCGCGACGGCCGTCCCGAGGACGATCGAGATGATCATCGTGCCCGCCGTCAGCTCGATCGTCACCCGCAGGCCGCGCAGGACGTCGGCGGAGGTGAAGTAGTGGCGGACGACGTCCCACTGGAGGTTGGGGTTGGTGACGAGGCCGTGCGCGAACATCGCGGCGAGCACCAGGATCACCGCGAGCGCGAGCCAGCGGAACGGGTGCCGCCGGGGCAGGCGCCGCGGCACGCCGCCGGCGGCCGGGGGAGCGGCCGTGACGGCGCTGGAACGGATGTCGGTCATCGGTCCTCCGTTCCGGCGGCGCGGGCGAGGACGTCCTCGGCGGCGCGGACCGCGGCGAGGTCGGCGATCTCGCCGTCCGCGGTCCGCCAGGCCGCGGTGCCGCGCGTCCCGGCGTCCGCCGCGGCGGCCAGGACGGCGCGGGCCTCGGCGATCTCGGCCGGGTCGGGGGCGAAGACCGCGTTGACCACGGGAACCTGGCGCGGGTGGACCACCGAGCGCCCGAAGAACCCGAGGTCCTTGCCGCGCAGCGTGTCGGCCCGGAGCGCGTCGAGGTCGTCGAGGGAGCGGAACACGCTGAGGGACGGCGCGGGGAGCCCGGCGGCGCGGGCGGCGAGCAGGACCCGGAAGCGCGCCGCGTCCATGATCGCCGGATGGCCGGAGCCGAGGTCGCGGGACAGATCGCCCTCGCCGAGCAGCAGCGCGCGCACCGACGGCGCGCAGCCCGCCAGCTCGAAGCACCGCCGCAGCCCGAGCGCGGACTCGACCAGCAGGTGCAGGTCGACCCCCGGCAGCAGGTCGGCGGCCCGCCGGACCTCGCCGGGGTCCTCGGTCTTCGGCAGCCGGACGGCCGTGAGTGGCAGGCCGGACAGGGCGCGCAGATCGTCCGCGCCCGGCCCCGGCAGCGCGTTGACCCGGACGGCGACGGGCTTGTGGCCCGGCGCGGCGAGCACGTCGCCGAGCGTCCCGGCGAGCAGGTCCCGCGCCGCCGCCTTGCCGGCGGCGGGCACCGAGTCCTCCAGGTCGATCACGACGGCGTCGGCGTCGCCGGACAGCGCCTTGGCGACGCGGTGCGGCTGCGCGGCCGGGACGTACAGCCAGCTTCGGATCCCGTTCATGCGGCGAGCCTCTGCGTGCTGCCGTTGATGCGGATCAGGGCGCCGTCGAGCTTGGCGTCCGGCACGCCGTGGGCGTCGAAGGGGGCGGCGTAGGCGCCGTCCTTGGCCATCGCCTGGAAGGCCGCGAGGAACGCTTCGGCGAGCGGCCGGTTCGCGGCGGACGTCCCCGGGCCGAGCAGCGTGTTCCGGAAGCCGGGCAGCGTGGCCGCGTCCGGGAAGTCGACGGCGGCGATCTTCCCGCCGGAGGCGCGCGCGGCGATCTGGTTGGCCGACCGGTCGTCCAGGACGACGTCCACGCGCCCGCTGCGCAGCGCGAGCCCCATCGAGTTGGAGTCGGGGAAGAAGGCGGCGCGGATCCGCGCCTTTCCGGCCTTGCCGCAGACGCCGTCGAGCAGGCCGATCGTCTCGTTGGCGACGGTGCCCTGCTGGAGCCCGACGCGCCGTCCGCACACGTAGGTGATCGACGTGGCGGACTTGGCGGCGGACGCGGGGACGAGCCCGCCGGCGTGGCTCTGCACGAGGTCGACGGTGGCGGCGGCCGGCTGCCGCTCCACGAAGTCGCCGCGCTGGCTGGCGAGGTCGAACTTGCCCGACGCGAGCCCCGCGACGATCGCCGAGGACGCGACCTGCACGAACTTCGGGGTGAGGCCGAGCCGCGCGGACGCCGTGCGCAGCAGCTCGATGTTGATCCCGGAGACCTTGCCGCCGCTCTCGATGACGCTGAACGGCGGCGACTGCACGACGGCGACCGTGATCGTCCGCTTCGCCGCGAACGGCGCGGGGACGAGCCTGCTCAGCGCCGGATCCGCCGTGGCGGTGGAGCCCGCCTTCTCGGATGTGCCGCACGCGGCGGCGGCCAGGCAGAGCACGGCCGCCGCGAGCGCGGGGGTCTTCCTTCGGAGGGTGGACGGCATCGGTGGTTCCTTCCGCGAGAGGCCGATCGCCTGACGCGTCGGACCTGGAGAGGGGGAAATCGGTGGGGTGCGGCTCAGCAGCTCATCCGGCGAGCTTCTGCGTGCTGCCGTTGATGCGGATCCGGTCGGCGGGCAGCTTGGCCTCGGCCACGCCGTACGCGTCGAAGCGGGCGGCGTACGTGCCGTCCGCGGCCATCGCGCGGAAGGCGGCGAGGAACGCCTCGGCGAGCGGCCGGTTCGCGGCGGACGTCCCCGGGCCGAGCAGCGTGTCGTGGAAACCCGGCAGGTCGGCGTCGGGGAAGTCGACGGCGGCGATCGTCCCGCCGGAGGCGCGCGCCGCGACCTGGTTGCCCGCGCGGTCGTTCAGGACGATGTCGACCCGTCCGCTGCGCAGGGCGAGGGCCATCGCGTTGAAGTCGGGGAAGAAGCTCGGACGTCCGGCCGCCTTCCCCGCCTTCGCGCAGACGGCGTTGAGCAGGCCGATCGTCTCGTTGGCGATCGAGCCCTGCTGGAGCCCGACGCGCCGTCCGCAGACGTAGGAGATGGACGTGGCGGCCTTGACGGCGGACGCCGGGACCAGCCCGCCCGCGTGGCTGTGGACGAGGTCGATGGTGGCGGCGGCGCCCTGCCGCTCCACGTAGTCGCCGCGCTGGCCGGCCAGGTCGAACTTGCCCGACGCCAGCCCCGCGACGACGGCCGAGGACGCCACCGGAACGAACCTCGGGGTGAGGCCGAGCCGCGCGGACGCCGTCCGCAGCAGGTCCACGGTGATGCCGGAGACCTTGCCGCCGCCCTCGACGACGCTGAACGGCGGGGACTGGATCACCGCGACCGTGACGGCGCCCTTCGCGGTGAAGGACGCGGGGACGAGCCTGCGCAGCCCGGCGTCCGCCGCGGCGGGCGCGGACGAGCCGCCGGACGAGCCGCCGGAGGCGCCGCACGCGGCGGCGGTCAGGCAGAGCGCGGCAGCCGCCAGGGCGGCGGACGCGCGGGTGGTGGACGGCATCGGCGGGTTCCTTCCGCGAGGGGGTGGGATGAACGAGAAGGACTGAACTTGTTACCGTATGCCTTACGGTATTCGGCAGCGTAAGGTTGCCCCAGCACGCTGTCAAGGGTGGGTCGCACGGACCCAGCGAACAGTCGGGAGAGCCAGCAGTGGACGAGCCGTCAGAGATCCCCGCCCAGGCGACGAGCACCGGACGGCGGCGCGGCGGGCGCGGCGGACGGCGCCGGACGCTGACCGTCGAGCGGATCGTCGACGCCGCCATCGCCGTCGCCGAACGGGACGGGCTGGACCGGCTGAGCATGCCGCGCCTGGCGTCCGAGCTGGGCTGCGGCGTGATGACGCTGTACGGCTACGCCAAGGACAAGGACGAACTGCTCGGGCTGATGACCGCGCGGATGATCGAGCTGATGCCGCAACGTCCCGCGCCCGACGGCGACTGGGCCGACCACCTGCGCGCCCACGCGGTGGCGCTGCGCGACCAGATGGTCGCCCACCGCGCGCTGACCGAGCTGTTCGTGACCCACCGGTTCTGGAGCAGGCGGGTCGCGGAGTCGGTCGAGTCGCTGCTGACGGTGCTCACCGCGGCGGGCTGGCCGCTCGCCGAGGCGGTGCGCGCCTACCGGTCGGCGCACACCTACACCCTCGGCTTCGTCACCTACGAGCTGCAGCGCACCCGGCCGCACGAGGAGTACCGGCGGTGGTGGCGCCACGCGCTCGCCGACCTCCCGGCGGAGGAGTTCCCGCTCGTCCACGCCGCCGGCGAACTGATGCCGCAGGGCGCGCTCGAACCCCAGTTCCAGTGGGGTCTGGAGCGCGTCCTGGACGGCCTGCGCACCGAGTTCGCGGCGCTCGCCGGCGGCCCGTCAGACGGGTAGCCGGTGGCGGTCGAAGAACGCCGCCACGGTCTCCCCGTAGAACCGGTGCGCCTCCGGGTCGTCGCGGAACACGTGCGTCGCGCCCGGGACGACCACCAGCTCGGCCCCGTCGATCAGCCCCGCCAGCTCGCGGGCCAGCCGAGGCGCGCCGAGCTGGTCGCGCTCGCCGCACACCACCAGCGTGGGGCAGGCGATCCTGCCGAGCAGGGCGCGGGCGTCGTGCTCCAGGTTGGCGCGGACGAGCTTCAGGTGCGCGTCCCGCCGGTCGAGCATGCCGCCCGCCTGGTGCCGCGCGGACGCCGTCACGGTCTCCGCCGTGAACCGCTCGGGCGCGACCGTGAGCAGCGAGCCGAACAGCCGGTAGGGCAGCGGGTCGTCCAGCTGCCGCAGCAGCAGCATCAGCTCCTGCTGGGCGTGGTGGTACGGCTCGGGTCCCGCCCATCCGGCCGACAGGACCAGGTCGTGGACGAGGCCGGGCCGCCGGACGGCGAGATGCTGCGCGACGCACGCGCCCATCCCGCCCGTCCCGAGCACGTGCACGGGCCCGAGGCCGAGGTGGTCGGCGAGATCGGCGGCGTCGTCGGCGTACAGCTCGGTGGAGCCGGGACGGTCGTCGTCCCCGGACCCGCCGAGCCCCCGGTGGTCGTAGACGACGAACCGGTACGCGTCGCGGAGCACCGCCGGATGGTTGGCGAACCCGTTACCGGTGGCGAGGCCCCAGCCGCCGATCGCGAGGACGGGCTCGCCCGCGCCATGGACCTCGTAGCGGACGCGGCGGCCCCGGATCAGTTCGGTCGGCATCACCGGCTCCGCGCGCCGCGTGGTCCGGCGAGGGTCGCGGTCTCGTCCAGCTCGCCGTCGGCGATCCACACGCCGTACGCCGCCCGCGCCTGCTCCACGGACACGAAGCCCTCGCGGACGTCGCGCAGCACGGCGGCGGCCGGACGGTCCAGGGGATCGCCGAACCCGCCCCCGCCGCTGCTCTCCAGCCGCACCAGCTCGCCCGCGCGCACTGGAATGTCGCCGTGGACGCCCGGATACGTCTGCTCGGTGCCGTCCCGCCGCACGACGGTGACCTTCCCGAGCCCGCCGGGCAGCCCGCCGCCGACGCCGGGGGACGGGATCGCGGTGTTCCCGAGCCGCGGGCTGAACACCGCGTCGGCGAGCACGCGCAGCTCGCGCCGCACACCGCAGCCGCCGCGATGCAGGCCGGGGCCGCCCGAGTCGCGGCGGATCTCGTAGCGCTCGATCCGGACCGGCGTCTCCGGCTCCACCTGCTCGACCGGGTAGTTGCGCTGCGCGCCGCCGTAGATGACGTCCGCGCCGTCGCCGAACGGCCGCGCCCCGAGCCCGACGCCGAGCGTCTCGCCGAACGCCGACCGTCCGGCGCCGCCGTCGAACGCGAAGTGGCAGACGACGTAGCCGGGCATCGGCGCGGTCATCCGCCCGCCGTTGGCCTTCGCGAGCAGGGTGGCGAGGCAGCCCGCCACGGCGTTCTTCACCGCCGACCGCGAGTGCAGCGGCGCCGGGAAGTGCGGCTGGACGATGCTCCCGGGCCGGACCCGCAGCTCCGTGAGCGTGGACAGCGCCCCCTCGTTCATGCCGAGGTCGGCGTCGAAGACGAGCAGTTGCAGCGCCAGCAGGAGCCGCGCCCCCGGCAGGCTCGCCAGATAGTTCAGCGGGACGTCCACCTGGTCGTCGGAGCCGGTCAGGTCGAGGACGAGGTCGGCGCCGGACTTGGTGAGCACGGCGTGGACCCTGATCCGGTCGCGGCCCGCCGCCGTGCCGTCCACGAACTGCTCGGCCTCGTACCGGCCGTCGGGGATCTGCTCGTCCAGGACGGCCCGCGCCCGCCGCGCCGACGTCGCGATCGTCCAGGCGGCGGTCGCCGCGACCGCGTCCGCGCCCCACCGGTCCTGGAGCGCGCGCATGCGGTCGACGCCGAGGCGGCAGCCAGCCAGGAGCGCGCGCCAGTCGCCCCGGACGAGGTGCGGCGCGCGGGAGTTGCGGGTGAGCAGCGCCAGGAACCAGTCGTCCACCGCGCCGTCCGTGCCGACGCGCATGGGCGGGTAGGCGACGCCCTCGTTGAAGGTGTCGCGGGCGTCCATCGACGCGCTCCCGTACCGCAGCCCGCCGATGTCCTCCAGGTGGCCGTAGGCGACGGCGAAGCCCTCCAGCCGGCCCGCGCCGGAGTGGTACGGCATCAGGACCACGATGTCGGGCAGGTGCTGGACGGCCCCGTGCGAGCTGTACGGATCGTTGTAGAAGAACACGTCGCCGGGCGCGATGGAGTCCGCGTCGTACCGTTCCAGCACGGGACGGACGAGGCCCGCGCCGGAGTAGCTCGTCAGGGCGTGGACCATGCGGCCGTCACGGTCGTACAGCCCCATGAAGTAGTCCTTCTTGTCCTTGAAGCTCGGCGACATCGCGGCGCGTCCGATCAGCACCTCCATCTCCGCGACGATCGCCGTGAAGCCGTTCAGGATCACCTCGCGGGTGACCGGGTCGAGGGCGGGGGTCATGCGGAACGCTCCGGTTCGTCGGTGACGGTGATGGTCAGCGCGCCGTCGGCGGCGACGACGGCCGTCGCCCCCGGCGGGAGGATCGTGGTCGCGTCGTACTCCTGGACGACGGCGGGGCCGCGGACGGCGTCGCCGGGACGAAGGCCCGCGCGTTCGTGGATCGTCGCGGGCAGCCAGCCGTGGCCGTCGAAGTACAGGTCCCGCCGTCCGGGCCCGGCGGCGCTTTCGGCGGGTTCGGCGGCGGGCCGGTCCGCGTGCGCGAGCCGTCCGGACACGGCGAGCCGGGCGCGGACGATCTCGACGGGCGCGTCGGGCAGCCGGTACCGGTAGCGGGTCTCGTGGGCGTCGTGGAAGGCGGCGGCGACATCTTCGGTGGCCTCGATGATGAGCTCGTACCCCTGCCCTGCGTACCGGAGGTCCAGGTACCGGACGAGGTCGTGTCCCTCGGTGGCCGCGCCCGCGTCCAGCAGCTCCGCCGCCTGCCGCTCCAGGTCCGCGTAGGCCGCGTCGAGGTCGCCGGCCGCGCCGAGGGGCAGCGGACGCGGGAACGAGCGCACGAGATGGCGGCGGACGTCGGCGGCCAGCAGGCCCTCGGTCGTGAAGACGCCCGGCGCGGGCGGCACGAGCACGCGGGGCACGCGCAGCAGCCGGGCCACCTCGACGGCGTGCAGCCCGCCCGCGCCGCCGAACGGCAGCAGCGCGTAGTCGCGGGGGTCCCGGCCGCGCTCGGTGGAGATCCGCCGGATCGCGTCGGCCATCTGCGCGTTGGCGAGCCGGACCGTTCCAGCCGCCGCGGCCGTCACGTCGATGCCGAGCGGTTCGGCCAGCCGGGTCCGGATCGCCTCCCGTGCCGCCTCCCGCGCCAGCGTCAGCGCCCCGCCGGCGATGCGCTCGGGCAGCCAGCCGAGCACGAGCAGGGCGTCGGTCACCGTCGGCTCGGTCCCGCCCCGGCCGTAGCAGACCGGGCCGGGCCGCGCGCCCGCGCTGGCCGGGCCGACCGTGAACCGGCCGCCCGCCGCCCGCGCGATGCTGCCGCCGCCCGCGCCGACGGTGTTGACGTCCAGCACCGGCAGCGCGACGGGGAACGCGCCGATGTGCGCGTCCACGGTGAGGTCGACCGCGCCGTCGTCGGCGCACGCGACGTCGCTGCTGGTCCCGCCCACGTCCAGGGTGAGGATCCGGGACGCGCCGCGTCCGGCCGCGAACCGCGCCGCCCCCGCCGCGCCGCCCGCCGGGCCCGACAGGACGGTGGTGATGGGCAGCCGTCCGGCGTCCGCCGCGCCGAGCACGCCGCCGTCCGACGCCATGATGTAGAGCGGCGCCCGGACCCCGATGTCGGACAGATCCGACAGCAGGCCCGTCAGGTAGTCCGACACGGACGGCATCGTGTAGGCGTTCAGGACGGTCGCCGTCGACCGCTCGTACTCGCCCGCCTGCGGCAGCACCTCGTGCGAGCAGGTCACGTGGACGCCGGGCAGGCTCGTCCGGATCGCCTCGGCCAGCCGCCGCTCGTGCTCGGGGTGGGCGTACCCGTACAGCAGCGACACCGCGACGGCCGTCGGCTTCAGCGCGCGCAGCGCCGCCACCGCGGCGTCCTGCTCGGCCTCCGTCAGCGGGACGAGCACGGTGCCGTCCCAGGTCACGCGCTCGGCGACCTCGACGATCCGGTCCCGTCCGACCGGGCGGCGGGGCTTGAGCCAGCGGAAGGTGTTCCCGCTGCGGGGCGCGTCGTGCCGTCCGATCTCCAGGACGTCGCGGAACCCCGCCGTCACCACCGCCGCCGTGCCCGTCTCGGCGGCCTGGAGGATCGCGTTGGTGGACAGCGTCATGCCGTGCACGACGCGGTCCAGGGCGCCGACCGCGATGCCCGCGTCGGCGCACACGGCCTCCAGCCCCCGGACGAAGGCGCGGCGCGGCCCCTCGTCGGAGAGCACCTTCCTGACCCACCGGCGGCCCGTCGCCAGGTCCGCCAGCGTGACGTCGACGAAGGTGCCGCCCACGTCGACGGCCACCGCATGACTTCCGCGCACCGGCCCGGTCACCGCCGGACCCCGGCTTCGCACACCGCTCGACAGGGAGCGTTCCTCATAAGCATTCTATTACCGTAAGGCTTACGAATTATCCGGTCAAGACCTCCCGTCGGCCGGGGGAAGTACCGCCCCGCCTGCCGTGGGCGGACGACGCTCGCGGCAGGCGGGTTGCGGCGGGGTGTTAGAACGAGCCGCAGTTGCCCGTGACGGGCTTGTCCTGGAAGCGGTCGTTCATCCATGCGGCGGCCGTCGCGGGGGCGGTGACCGCGCCGGTGATGTGGGCGAACACCGGGGAGGCGATCAGCGCGCCGTCGAAGGTGACGTTGGCGCCCTTGGCGCACCAGTCCTTGGCGAGCTGCTTGCCGATCTCCTGCGGGATGACGTCGTCGAACGGGGAGTGCTGGATCTCCACCGGCATCGCGGGCTTGAGGGTGCCGATCCGGTTCTCGGCGACGATCTTGTCGAACGGCGCCTGGTCCAGGTAGTCGGCGATCGGGCGGCCGTCCCTGGTCAGCGACTTGGTCTGCATGAACATGTACTTGAGCATCCCGTCGAGGGTGCAGGTCTTCGCCGCCTCCTCGAACAGCTTCTTGCCCTGGTCGTTGGCCAGGCCGGGGATGTCGGCCTCGGGGTAGGAGGTCTGGATGCCGATCAGGGAGTAACCGGCGAACGCGGCGTACAGCGACCCGTCCAGGCTCTTGGCCAGCTTGGCCTTGTCGGCCGGGGGCGCCCCGGCATAGGCGCCCTTGATGTTCAGCTCGGGCGCATAAGTGGAGGCGAGTTCGGCGGCCGAGGCGGACGCCCCGCCGCCCTCGGAGTAGCCGACGATCCCGGCGGGGCCGTCGGCGGGCAGGCCGGCCGCGGGCAGCCGCTTGGCGGCGCGCAGCACGTCCAGGACGGTGTGCGCCTCCGACAGCCGCATCACGTACGGGTGGTCGCCGGGGGTGCCGAGGCCCTCGTAGTCGGTCTGGGCGACCGCGATGCCCTTGTCGAGCAGCCGGTCGATGTAGCCCTTCTGGAAGATCGCGACGATGTCGTTCTGCCCCTCGCCGGCCAGCGTCTTGGACGGAGCGCACTGGTCGCCCATGCCCGCGGTGAACGGGGCGTAGGCCACGACCGGGCGCGGGCCGGGGCCGCCCCAGGCCTTGGTCGGCACGAACACCGTGCCGGTCACCGGGATCGGCTGGTCCTTGGCGTCGCGGCTCAGGTACATGATCCGGGTCGCCGTGGAGTTGTCGTACCGCGACGGCTGCGACTTGATGATGTCGCCGGGGCTGCCCGCGGGCAGGGGCGCGGGCGGGGTGTAGAAGGCGTCGTCGGCGGACGCGGGCGCCGCCGGGACGCCGATGAGGGTCGCCGCGGCGAGCACGGCTACGGTGGTCAGCGCTTTCAGCTTCACGTGTGGGCTCCTCGAACGGGGCGGGTCGCCATCTGACTGCGTGCGATGTCAGATGATGTGACAAGAGACGATGTCAGATGGGGTCGGGCAGCGACATGCGGCTTTGAGAGAAAGGAAGAAGTGGGGCACTCAGATAAGTCACAAGGTCTTTCCGGCCGTCGCTACGGGGGCCTCGACGCCGAAGAACGGCGTGCCCGTCGCCGTGAGACGTTCCTGGAGGCCGCGCTGGAGATCTGCGGCACGGCGGGTCGCGCGGACCTGACGCTGCGGAACGTCTGCCGGCAGGCCGGGCTCACCGAGCGCTACTTCTACGAGTCGTTCAAGGACCGCGATGACCTGCTGTCGGCGCTGTACGACCAGCTGACGAGCAGAATCCTCGACACGACCTACGCCGCGGTCGCCGCCGCCCCGCCCACCCTCGCCGACCAGGCCCGCGCGGGCATGCACGCGTTCGTCCACGCCGTCGCCGACGACGTCAGGGAGGCCCGGATCGTCTTCGTCGAGGTCGTCGGCGCCACGCCCCGCCTGGAGGAGCAGCGCTACCGCGTCACCCGGGACTTCGCCCGCAACAACGCCGAACTCGCCGCCGTCCACCTCGGCGTCCCGGTCAACACCCGGCTTCTCACCGGCGCCATGGTCCTCACCGGCGGCGCCGCCCACACCATGGCCCAATGGGCTCTCGGCCACCTCGACTCCTCTCTCGACGAAATCGCCGACGTCATCACCGACCTGTTCATGACCGCCTACCGGCAGATCGAGGCCGAGATCGCGTCCACCTGACGAAGGGCCGCGCGGTGTTCCCGTTGCGGGGACGGGACCACCGCGCGGAGATTGCGGCCGGTCAGAAGGCGCGCTTGTTCAGGCCGATCAGCCAGTTCCAGAACTGCGTCCACCAGTCGCCGTCGGACGGCTGGGAGGGCGGGGTCGGCGTCGGGGCCGGTCCGGGGGACGCGGGCGTGCCGCCGCCGGTGAACAGCAGCCGGTTGGCCGATCCGCTGCCGGGGTTGCCGACGACGCCGGTGGTCGCGGCGGACGTCAGCGCGGAGCCGACCTGCTCGGGGGAGTAGCCGGGGTGCGCGGCCAGGACCAGCGCGGCGGCGCCCGTGACGTGCGGGGTGGCCATCGAGGTGCCCGACAGCGTGGCGGTGGCGGTTCTCCCGCCGATCCAGGTCGACGTGATCTGGTAGCCGGGCGCGAACAGGTCCAGGCACGAGCCGTAGTTGGAGAACGAGGCGCGGGCGTCGGTCGAGGTGGTCGCGCCGACGGTGAGCGCGCCCCGGGCGCGGGCCGGTGACGTGTTGCAGGCGTTGGCGTTGTCGTTGCCCGCGGCGACGGCGAAGGTGATGCCCGCGGTGACGGCGCGCTCCACGGCGGCGTCCAGCGCGGGGCTGGCGCTGCCGCCCAAACTCATGTTGGCGACGGCGGGTTTGGCGGCGTGGGCGGCCACCCAGTCGATGGCCTTGATGATGCCCGAGTTCGCTCCCCTCCCGTCGCAGCCCAGCACGCGGACGCCGACCAGCTTCACGCCCTTGGCGATCCCGTAAGCGGCGCCGCCGACCGTCCCGGCGACGTGCGTGCCGTGCCCGTTGCAGTCGTTGGCGTCGGTGTCGTTGTCGACGAAGTCGTAGCCGGAGCTGGCACGGCCGCCGAAGTCCGCGTGCGACGTCGAGAGACCGGTGTCGATGATGTAGGCCGTCACGTTGGACGCCTTGGTGCCGTAGGAGTAGCCGTGGTCGAGCGGCAGCCTCTTCTGGTCGGCGCGGTCCAGGCCCCACGACGGCGGGTTCGGCTGGACGTCGGACGCCGAGGAGATCGCGTCCTGCTCGACCGACGCGACGGCGGGGTCGGCCGCGAGCCGGCGCGCCTTCTCCGCGCTGAGATGCGCCTGGAAGCCGGTGACGGCGCTGGAGTAGACGAAGCCGACGCGTCCGGAGTACGCGTGCGTGAGCTGCTGCGCCCGGCCTCCCACGCCGTCCCGCCGCAGCGCCGGGGTGTCCTTGAGCGTGACGATGTAGCTGCCCTTGACGGGCCGCGCCGCCTGCGCGTTCACGATCGGTCCTTCCGCGACCGCGGGCGACACGGTCACGAGGGGAAGGACCAGCGCGCCGGCGGCGGCGATCGCGCAGCCGGCGAGGCGTGGTGCGTGCATCGGGGGGGTTCACCTTTCGCTCTGCGGGGCTCGGCGTGCCGCGAGGGGAGCCGCGGCACGTCTGGGAGACGGGGATCGCGCCCGCCGATTACAGCCGCGCGCACAAAAAGAACCTCGACCGGTGCTGAGCATGCGTGCCGGGCCGGGAAATTCCGCTCGGGCCGTAATCGGGCGGCCGGTTCGAGGTCTCCCTCTTCACGATGGCCGCCCCGCCGAAAGGAACGCTCATGCTCACGCGCACCAGATGTCTCACCGCCGTCGCCGGCGCAGGGATCCTGCTGTCAGTCGCTCACCCGGCGTCCGCATCGGTCGGCGGCGGCAACGTCTCCATCGGTTGGTCGATCCCCGGCACGCCCGCCCAGGGACTGACGAACATCACCTTCCCCATCGCCGCCAACCCCGCCACCGACCCGCGCGGCGGGACCTTCTTCGCGCAGCAGTACAACTTCCAGCACAACGTCATGGGGTACATCGGCCTGCAGCCGCGCGCGGACAAGAACGGCAAGCAGCGGCTGGACGCCCACTTCTCCCTCTTCGGCGACGGCGCCTCCACCACCGACGCCAACTGCCATCCGGGCGCCGACAACGGCGGCGGCGTCACGTGCGCGACCGAGTTCGACGCCGTCTACGGCCACACCTACGACCTCACCGTCACCCGCACCGCAACCGACACGTGGACGGGAACGGCGACCGACACCGTCACCGGCGCCAAGACCCACATCGGCACCTACAAGGTCCCGGCCGGAAGCGGCACCCTCACCGGCGGCCAGGCCGGCTTCGTCGAATACTTCGCCGGCGTCCCCAGCTGCGCCGAGATGCCCCGCGCCGACGTGACGTTCGGCGGCCCGACCAGCACGGACGCGGGCGGTCTGACCGGCACGACCAAGGCCGGCAAGGAGTACAGCGACTGCGTCGGCAAGGGCGACTACCGCGCGGTGCAAGTCGGCAACGGCGTCCGCCTCACCCGCGGCTTCCTGTCCACCCGTGACACGCTGATCTACAAGGCCACCGCCGGTGGACGCTGCATGGACGCCAGCGGCGACGGCGACGGCAGCGCGATCGTCGCCTACGACTGCCACGGCAACCAGAACCAGCGATGGCGCCCGCAGAGCGACCGCACACTGCGTTCGCTGGGTCAGTGCCTGGACGTGCGCGGGGCCTCCACCGCCGACGGCACCCCGATCATCCTGTGGCCCTGCCACGGCCGCCCCAACCAGCAATGGACCTTCAAGGACGGCGCCCTGATCGGCACCGGCTCGGGCAAATGCGCGGACGTCGGTTCGGGCAACAGGGGAACCGCCCTGGTCATCCGCACGTGCAACGGCAGCAGCGGACAGAAATGGTCCACCCTCCCCGGCTCCGCCGCCGTCTAAGGCCGGGATCGGCGCTGAACGGGTTCCTTCAGCGCCTTTCCGGGGGAAGCGGGTGCTGTTCTCCCCAGATGAGCATGGCGTGCAGCACGCTGCTGAGGCTGGTCCCGTGCTCGGTCAGCGCATAGACGACGCGCGGCGGGACCTCGGCGTGGACCGTGCGGGTGAGGATCGCCTGGTGCTCCAGGGAGCGGAGCCGGTCGGTGAGGGTCTTGGCGCTCGGCGTGCCGAGGGCCGCGCGGATCTCGCCGAACCGTTTGGGGCCGGTCAGCAGTTCCCGGACGATCAGCGTGGTCCATTTGCCGTCCAGAACGGTGAGCGTGCGCTCGATCCCGCATCCGGTGGATTGCGCGTTCGCCAGGTATTTCAGCTCGTCAGGGCCAATGGTTTCCATAGGGAAACAATATTACGTATTAGGTACTGCTTTCCGGGTGAAACTAGCGTCGCCGCCATGAATCGCTCAACGATCGTGGTCCACGGCGCGACAGGCGCCCAGGGCGCTCCCGTGGTGTCCCGCCTCCTGGCGGCCGGTCACCGGGTGCGGGCCGCAGTCCGTGACACCGGCTCGGCGCGGCTGCATCCGGACGCCGAGGCGGTCTTCGCCGACCTGTCGGACGTCCCTTCGCTGACCGCCGCTTACGCGGGTGCCGATGCCGTCGTCGTCCAGTTGCCGCTGGACTTCGCGTCCGGCCGTGCCGTGGCGCAGGCCGAGGCGGTCCTGCGCGCCCTGGAGGACGCGAAGGTCCCGCGGGCGGTGTTCAACGCCGGAGGCCCGGTGCCCGCGCAGCCGGTAGGCGTCCCGTTCGTGGACGCGCGCGTCCGTCTGGCCGCCCGTCTGCCCGAGACCGTGCCGTCGGCGACCGTCATCCGTCCGGCCGCCACCTACATGGAGAACCTGAACGCGCCCTGGTCGGCGGCCAGAGTCATGGCGGGCGAACTCGCCTACCCGCTGCCCGCCGACCTGGCGGTGCCCTGGCTCGCGCTGGATGACCTGGCCGCCGCCGTCGCGGACCTCGTGACCGCGCCGTCGCCGCCGCCGCTCCAGGTGGTGGCGGGCCCCGCCGCCCTGACCGGCGACCAGGCCGCCGCCGAACTCGCCGCCGCCCTCGGCCGTCCGGTCCGGTGGACGACCGTCGACGCCGCCGAGTACGAACGCATGCTCGCCCCGCATCTGGGCGGCGAGACCGCCGCCGGCATCGCCGCCGCCTACAGCCAGCCCCCGGCCGGAGCGTCCGCCCGCCCCGCGCCCGACCCGTCGACGATCCGCGTGGGCACCACCACGCTGCGGGAGTGGGCCGCCCGACGCGACTGGCCCGACCGCTGAACCGGAGCTTCAGATCGGCGTGTGCGCGGCGGCGCCCGACGTCAGGTTCCGCCGCGCCCATTCCTCGAAACTGGTGAGCGGGATCCCGAGGTCCCGGGCGTACTGCGGACGGGCCGGCTGGCCGACCACGTTCAGCCGGTCGTGCGCGGCGCCCATCGGGGGCATTCCGGCGGCCAGGGCCTCGGCCTCGGTCATGTCCGGCGCGGAGAGCGGCGTGGCCAGGGCGCGGGAGAGGACGTCGGCGATCTGCTCCATCGACAGGTAGTCGCTCGCCAGTTCGAGTTCGACGCGGTGGAAGCGTTCCGGCTCGGCGATCGCGGCGGCTGCCGCGCGTCCGATGTCGTCCACGGCCACCAGGGACAGCCGCGTCTCCGGCTTCAGGACGCTCACCAACCCGCCCTCGACGCCGCGCGGGAACAGGAAGCGGAGGGACGGGAGGAAGTTCTCCATGAAGAAGCCGGGCTTGAGCAGCGTCCAGCGCGGGAACCCGGCCGTGCGCAGCCGGTCCTGGATGGCGGTCTTGGCGCTGAGGGTGGGTTCGACCGCCGCCCAGCGCCCTTCGGCCCAGCCGGGGTCTCGGGTGTGCTGACCGGCCCCGGCGACGGACGTGTGCACGAACTGCGGCACCCCGGCGGCCCGCGCGCCCTCGATCAGGTTGACGCCCTGGGCGACCTCGCCGGCGAAGTCGAACCCGGACGCCGTCCGGCCGGGCATCTGCACGGAGAACACGGCGCGAGCGCCGGTCGCGGCCCGGACCACCGAGGCGCGGTCGTGCAGATCGCCGGTGACCAGCTCGGCGCCGAGCGCTTCGACGGCCCGGGCGCGCTCGGTGCCCGGGTCGCGCACCAGCGCGCGGACGGGGACGCCCGCCGCGAGCAGTGCGCGGGCGGTGGCGCCGCCCTGCCTCCCGGTCGCGCCGGTGACCAGGACGAACGCGGAACGTGACGGCATGACGGCCCTCCCCGAAGATAAACGGCGGGGCCCGCCGTTTATGGTGCCGCTAAGATATGGCGGACCCCGCCACTTAGCAAGCCCGGGAGACGCCGATGCCGGACCGTCGCCGCGCCGACGCCCGGCGCAACTACGCGCGGATCCTCGCGGTCGCCGAGGACGAGGTCGCCGTCCACGGCGCCGACGCGTCCCTGGAACAGATCGCCCGGATCGCCGGGGTCGGCTCGGCGACCGTCCGCCGGCACTTCCCCACCCGCCGGGCGCTGCTGACGGCGGTCTCCCGGGAACGGGTCGAGGCCCTGCGCGTCCGCGCCCACGACCTGGCCACCGAGGACGACGCCCGGGCCGCGCTGCTGGCCTGGCTGCACGACGTCCTGGCCTACTGCGTCGCCGCCCGCGGGCTCGCCGCCGCGCTGGCCTACGACAGCGCGGCCTCCGACCCCGTCCACGACAACGCCTGCGCCGCGACCCTCCAGGAGGCGGCGGCCCCGCTGCTCCGCCGCGCCGCGCAGGACGGCGCCGTGGACCCGGACGTGACGGTCGCCGACCTGATCACGCTGCTCGTCGGCATCGCCCTGGCCACCGAGCACGCGCCCGACCCGGCCGTCCGCGCCGACCGGCTGTTCCGCCTGGCCGTGGCGGGACTGGGCGCGCCGCGCGGCGGTGGTCGCCCAGGGACGTAGCGGCTACTTGGAGTCCAGTCGTCCCATCGGATGGGCGTCCGGGGCGAGGGCCGATCGCAGGGCCGTCCAGTCGGAGCCGTCGACGCCGAGGACGTGGCGCAGGTACGCGAGCGTGGCCTGCTGGACGAGGGCGACCCGCGCGGGGTTCTCGTCGGTGGTCTCGGTGACCTCGTCGCCGGAGATGCCGCCGAGGAAGTGTTCCGCGCCGAAGAGGGTGAGCAGGCTTTTCGGGCCGGGGCTGAGGGTGTAGGGGTCGGTGGTCCATTCAGGGCCCCGGGCGGACAGCAGCGTGAGATCGTCCTTGTCCCCGGCGACGACGAGGGCCGGTGCGGTGACGTGCGCGAAGTCCTGGTCGCGCAGCCAGGGAAGGTTCTCGATAGCGAACGGGGTCAGCTCGTCGCCGCCCTTCCCGGCCGTGGCGAGCAGGACGCCCGCCGTGACCCGCGCGTCGGACAGATCCTCCGCGACCCCGGTCTCCGGGTCGGTGACGCGCAGGCCCAGCAGGATCGCGGCGGTCTGGCCGCCGAACGAGTGCCCGGCGGCGGCGATCCGGCCCGGGTCCGGGCGCCCGGCCAGGCCGGGGACGGCCGCCGTCAGCAGGTCGAGGTCGTCCAGGATGCGCTTCATGTCCGAGACGCGGAACCGCCAGAACCGGTCCTTCCTGGGATCGTTTGCGGCGAGGTCCAGCCGCTTGGAGTCCAGATGGGTCGCCTGGATCACGACGAAGCCGTGGGAGGCCCAGTAGTCGGTCAGGGGCCGGTAGCCGTCGAGGGACGACCCGAACCCGTGGGCGAACAGGACGATCGGCAGGTCGCGTCCGGTGACCGGCGCGGTCACCCGCACGTGCAGATCCTCGCCTCGCTCCGGCGCGGGCAGGACGATCGGGCTGACCGAGACGATCGGCGTGACGTTCATGGAGTCCCCTTCATGTTCCGGTTCGTCCGTTACGCTAAAACCTGACGTTGACGTCAGAGGCAAGGGAAGTTCCGCACATCACCGGAGGGCGACCATGCGCATCGGGGAACTGGCCGACCGGACGGGCGTCAGCGTCCGGGCCCTGCGGTACTACGAAGAACAGGACCTGCTCACCGCCGAGCGCAGCCCCAGCGGCCAGCGCCACTACCCCGACGGCGCGGTCGAACGCGTCCGGCTGATCCAGCGCCTCTACACCGCAGGGCTGTCCAGCAAGACCATCGTCGACCTCCTGCCGTGCGTCGTCGACGGCAACGCCACCCCCGCCCTGCTCGACCGGCTCGCCGCGGAACGCGACAGCATCGACAGGCGGATCGCCGAGCTGGCCGACACACGCGACCGGCTCGACTCCGTCATCAACGGCGCCACCGCCAACATGCTCACCGGCCGACCATGCCCGGCGGCGGAAGCCGAGCAGCACGCGAGCGCAGCCTCAGCCCGAAGTTCCGCAGCCACGGCGCCGCGCACGACGTCACCAGGTTGACAGGCGAGGTCGTCAGCGAGCGTGCGCGTCGAGTTCGCCGGTGATCAGCGGCCAGTGGTGCGGGGTGATTCCGTGTCCGAGGTCGGGCACGGTGAGGAGCCGTGCGCCGGGGATCCGGGCGGCGAGGCGCCGTCCGGCCGTCGGCTTCACGAGCGGGTCGGCGAGCCCGCTGATCACCAGCGTCGGGTGCTTGATTTCAGCAAGTGAGAATTTCTGCTTGTCGCGCAGGGCGGTCGCCATCTGTCGGCGGCGCGCGAGCGGGTCGGGCGTTCTGCGGTCGAGGCACCGTTCGGCGGTTTCGCGCAGCCAGGTCTCGTCGAACGCGTGGAACCGGCCTTCGGTCAGCCGCATGACGTTCATGAGCATCCGGATCTGCTCGTCCCGGGACGTGCCGTAGCGCCGCAGAGCGCCGCGGAAGGGCCCGGGAAAGCGGATGTGGCGGAACATGCCGAAGCCCGCGTCGTCCATGGGCAGGCCGTTGACCAGTGTCAGCGTCCGGTAGCGCTGCGGGGAGCGGAGCGCGGCGAACTGGGCGAGCCCGGCGCCCATCGACAGTCCGAGAATGTGGGCGGAGTCCCACCCGATCGCGTCGAGGACGGCGTTCATGTCGTCGAGCATGTCGTCGCGGGTGTAGGCCTGCTTTCTGCCGGTGAAATGCGTCGACAGTCCGGCGTCCCGGTAGTCGAACCGGACGACCTGGAACCCGCCCCGGACAAGACCGTCGCAGAACCCGTCGGCCCACCAGATCATCTGTGCGTCGAGGCCGCCGGCGAGCAGCAGCGGCCGTCCCGCGTCCCCGAACACCTCGTAGGCGATCTCGACCTCTCCGTTGCGCGCCGTCCGCGTCTCCATCGGCCACCTCCTCGTTTTACAATGCACCTGCATGGTAACAGCTTGGCAATGCGAGTGCATTGCATAGAGGGAGGGCGGATGCCCAAGCAGGTGGACCACGAGGAGCGCCGCCGCGCGATCGCCGAGGCGGTCCTGGCTCTGCTGGCCGCGAAGGGAAGCGAGGGGGCCAGCCTGCGCACGGTGGCGGCCGAGGCCGGCGTGTCGATGGGCGCCGTCCAGCACTACTTCAAGACGAAGGACGAGATGATCCTGTTCGCCCTGGAGTACGGCAACGAGAACCTGGCCGTCCGCATGCGGCGGCGCATGGCCGAACACCCCGACGCCCCGGCCCGCGACCTCTACCGCTACTTCTTCACCCGGCTCCTCCCGCTGGACGAGGAGTCACGCCGCGGCGCCAGAGTCTGGATGGCCTTCCTGGCCCGCGCGGCGATCGACCCCGCGACCCAGAAGCTCGCCGCCGAGGCCTACGCGAACCTCACCGCGTTCGTCCGCACCCAACTGGCCGCCGTCGGCGTACCGGCAGAATCGCTCGACCGGGCCTCCCACCACCTGGTCGCCGTCCTGGAAGGCTTGCGCTACCCACTGCTCCTGGGCGCTCGCACCCCCGAAGAAACCCTGGCCGTCCTGGACGCCCAACTCGGCACCATTTTCGACGCCGACCCGAATGCGAGATTCGGTGTGTCCGGGTCCGGCGAAGGAACGGTGGGTTGAGGGGCGGCGCGGGACAATTGGTGTACGGCGGGTGCGCCGCCGGTCCTCAACGTTGTGAGGCAGACGTGATGGGTGCGGGCGGTGGTGACGTGACCGATGCGCGCACCGAGGTCACCCGGGACGACCCGGCGGCGTCGTGATCTGGCGCAGGAGCCGCCGTCCCCCCGACCGGGAGGCTGAGGCAGAACAGCCGGAGCGGCGGGTCGAGGCCGCAGGTGTCGGGGCGATCGCCGCCGGACGGGATGTGATCGACTCGCCCACGCACGTGGGCGATGTGTATCAGGCGGTTCCGCTGCCGCGCGCCGATGAGGTGGCCCCGCCGCCGTGGGTAGCCCCAGCGCTGCCGGCGCGTACGGGGGTGTTCGTGGGTCGGGGCGGGAAGTTGGCCGAGCTGGATTCGGCGTTGCGGGGTCCGGGTGGTGCGGTGGTGCAGGCGGTGCACGGGTTGGGCGGGGTGGGCAAGAGTGCGCTGGCCGCGCACTGGGCGCACCGCCATGCCACCGAGCACACGCTGACCTGGTGGATCACCGCCGACGCCCCGGCGAACCTCACCGAGGGCCTGGCCGGGCTGGCGGGGATGCTGGTCCCGGACATGACCCGCACCGCCCCCGTGGCCGTCCCGTTGGAAGACCGGGCGGCGTGGGCGCGGCGCTGGCTCGCCGCCCACACCGACTGGCTGGTGGTCCTGGACAACGTCACCGATGCCGTTGATGTGGCCGGGCTGGTGACCGGCGCCCCGGGCGGCCGGTTCCTGATCACCAGCCGCCTGCGCGAAGGCTGGCACGACCTGGGTGCGGCGCTGATCGAGCTGGACGTGCTGAGCCCGCCCGAAGCACACGAACTCCTGACCGAAATCGTCACCGCTGGCCGACCCGACGCCGACCTCACCGGGACCGCCGCGCTGTGCGACGAACTGGGGTACCTGCCACTGGCGGTCAAACAAGCCGCTGCCTTCATCCGCCAGACACGCCTGTCCCCGGACGGCTATTTGGAGTTGCTGCGCGCCGACCCGGCCGTGGTCTACGACCGGGCCGCGCGCGGCAGCGACGCCGAACGGACCATCGCCCGGATCTGGCGCCTCACCCTCGACCACCTCTCGCCGCTGGCGGGAGAACTACTGCGCGTTCTGGCCTGGTGGGCACCACAAGACATCCCCCGGACCCTGCTCGCCCCGCTGGCTGGACCTGCCCTTCTGGCCGCGGCGCTGGGCGACCTGGCCGCCTACAGCATGATCACCCTCAACACCGAGACGATCACCCTGCACCGCCTGGTCCAAGCCGTCGCCCGCACCCCCGACCCCCACGTAGATGGCGACTCCCACCGCCAACCCGCCGACGTCCACATTGCCTGCCACGCGGCCACCGCACTGCTCGACCAAGCCCGCCCCGCCGACCCCGCCGACCCGGCCGGATGGCCTACTTGGCGCACACTCATTCCCCACGTGGACGCCCTCGCCCAACACGCCCCACCCGACACCGACACCCCCACCACCGCCCGACTACTCAACCACGCCGCCAACTTTCTGCAAGACCAAGGCGAGCTGGCACGCGCCATCGACTACTACGAGCGCGCACTGAACTGTGATCTGCGCCTGAACGGCCCCGACCACCGCAACACTTTCACCAGCCGCAACAACCTTGCCGACGCCTACCGGGCGGCGGGGGATCTGCGCCGGGCGGTTCCGTTGTACGAGGCGACCCTGGCCGACTGGGAGCGGGTGTTGGGCGGTGACCACCCCGACACCCTGACTTCCCGCAACAACCTCGCCAGCGCCTACCAGGCGGCAGGAGATCTGGGACGGGCGATCCCGCTGCACGAGGCCACCCTGACAAACCGGGAGCGGGTGCTGGGCGGTGACCACCCCGACACGCTGATCTCCCGCAACAACCTCGCCCACGCGTACGAGGTAGTGGGCGATCTGCGCCGGGCGGTTCCGTTGTACGAGGCGACCCTGGTCGACTGCGAGCGGGTGTTGGGCGGCGACCACCCCGACACGTTGTCCTCCCGCAACAACCTGGCCCACGCCTACGAGTCGGCGGGGGACCTGCGCCGGGCGGTTCCGTTGTACGAGGCGACCCTGGTCGACTGCGAGCGGGTGTTGGGCGGCGACCACCCCGACACGTTGTCCTCCCGCAACAACCTGGCCCACGCCTACGAGTCGGCGGGGGACCTGCGCCGGGCGGTTCCGTTGTACGAAGCCACCCTGGCCGACTGCGAGCGGGTGCTGGGCAGCGACCACCCCAACACCCTGACTTCCCGCAACAACCTCGCCCACGCCTACCAGGCGGCCGGAGACCTGGACACGGCGATCCCGCTGTTCGAAGCGACTTTGGCTGACTCCGAGCGGGTGCTCTCGGGCGACCACCCCAACACCCTGACCTCTCGCAACAACCTCGCTGGCGCCTACCAGTCGGTTGGACACCTGGGCCGGGCGATCCCGCTGTATGAGGCGACCCTGGCCGACCGCGAACGGGTGTTGGGCGCCGACCATCCCAACACCCTGTCCTCCCGCAACAACCTTGCCCACGCCTACCAGGCGGCCGGAGACCTGGACAGGGCGGTCCCGCTGTACGAGTCGACCTTGGCCGACTGCGAGCGGATGCTGGGCGGCGACCATCCACTCACCGAAACCGTGCGGGCGAATCTGGAGGCCGTCCGCCGGTAGGTCGCCTGGGAAGTGGCTCAGGCGGGTTGGTCACTCCGGCCGCGCCGTGGGCGTGTTACGGCACCAGCACGATCTTGCCGACGTGCGCGCCTGCGTCCAGGGCGGCGTGCGCGTCGGCTGCTTCGGTCAGTGGGTAGCGGGCGCCGATCACGGGAGCGATCTGCCCGCGCGCGGCGAAGTCCAGGACGAGTTCCTGCTCCCGCCGCGTGGCCGCGCGTGTGCCGAGGATATCGAGGTGCTTGGAGAAGATGTCGTTGATGTGGAGTTCGATGGTTCGGCCGCCCATGATGGCTGAGAGGACGATGCGTCCGCCGAGTCGTGCGGCTTGGATGGCCAGGGGGACCATGGGGCCGCCGACGTTGTCCAGGACGGTGTCGACGCCGGTGCCGCCGGTGTGTGCGCGGATTTGGGCGGCGGCGTCGGGGTCTTTGTAGTTCACGACGGCGTCCGCGCCGGCGTCCAGGACTGCTTGGGTTTTGTCGGG
>NZ_WUTW01000008.1 GCF_009831215.1 Actinomadura rayongensis | reverse complement strand
GCCGCCGCGTCCGGCCGCGGCGCCCGTGCGGCACGCCGCGCCGGCCGCCGCCGCGCAGGCCCGGCGGCGGCCCGGGCCGCTCGGCCAGCCGGTCGTGGCGGTCGTGCTCGTCGTGATGATCAGCGCGGGCGCGTCCCTGGCGTTCACCCGCTGACCCCGGAGGCGCCGTCCCCGGGCCCGCGGCGGGCCCGGGGACGGCGGCGCGTCACAGTCCCGGGATCTCGTGGTTGCGGAACGCGTCCACGAACAGCCGGTGGTCGTCGCGGACCACCGCCGCGTACTCGGTGCCGAACTCGATCATCGCCGCCACGAACGCCGACTCGTCCGCGCCGATCACCGCGCTGATCGCGTCCTCGACCTGGAACCCGACGAGGGTGTGGTCGGAGTCGGTGTCGGACACGCAGTGGATCTTGGCGGTGGCGCGGCCGAGGTCGTCCAGGACGGGCACCATCTCCTCCGGCTCGGTCAGCGCCGACCAGTCCAGGTCCGCCTCGTAGGGGGACAGCTCCTGCACGACGTACCCGACGCCGTCCAGCTCGGTGTACCCGAGCCACGGGTCGGCGTTGGCCTGCAGCGCGCGCCGCGACACGGCCGTGCGGTGCCCGTGGTGGCGGAAGTACTCGCGGATGCGGGCGTCGTCGACGATCCGCGACGGCGCGGCGATGTTGCCCTGCTTCATCGACAGGATGACGTCGTTCTCCAGCGCCTGGCTGTGCCCCTCCACCAGGATCGTGTACGCCGACAGGCCCGCCGACCCGATCCCGAACCCCGACGACCCGACGATGTCCTTCACCGCGTAGGTCAGCTCCCGGAACCGCTTGTCGGCCGGGATGGTGTCCAGGTAGGCGCGGTAGGCGGCCTCGACGCGGGCGCGCTCGGCGTCGTCCAGCCGCCGGTGCCCGGGGTGCTCGCGGAACCGGCGCCCGTCGTGCTCCACCCGCGTCAGCCGGTTCAGCAGCGCGATCCGCGTGGACGACAGCGCCGCGACCAGCACGTCGCGGACGTACCCGTCGGCGGTGTCGAGGGTCAGCGCGAACGCGTCGTCGTCGCCGTGCTCGGCGAAGTGCCGGACCTGGTCGACGTAGGCGCGGACGTAGGTCTCGATGAGGCGGTGGATGTCGGCGTCCGACAGCGCCTTGCCCCACGCCAGCAGCGCCACGCTCGCGACCAGCCGCTTCACGTCCCAGGTGAAGTGCCCGACGTAGGCCTCGTCGAAGTCGTTGACGTCGAACACGAACACGCCGTCGTCGGTCATGTAGGTGCCGAAGTTCTGCGCGTGCAGGTCGCCCTGGATCCACACCCGGGACGTGCGCTCGTCGGCCCACGGGTCCTCGTCGCGGGCCATGTCGGCGTAGAACAGGCACGCGCTGCCCCGGTAGAACGCGAACGGGTCGGACGCCATCCGGCGGAAGCGGCGGCGGAACTCGGCGGGCGCGCGGTCCATCAGCGGCGCGAACGCCTCGACCAGCACGGCGACGATCTCCGCGCGGCGGTCCTTGGGGTCGCGGTCGCGCAACGCCGCGGTGATGCCGGCCATCGTGGGCTCCTAGCAGGAAGGGAAGGGGAATCCGCCCCACCGGCGGATTCGAGAGCATTGTGCCGAACCGCTCCGCCGGCGGGCGGAAAGATCACGCGAACGCGCGGGAACGTTCCGGAGTGTGACGCCCGCCGGGGCCCGCCCGGATCCGGCCGGATCCGGCCAGTGCGCGTCCGGCCGCTCCCCCTTGACGCCGCCGGTGCGGGCCCTGACCACCTTCGGTCATGATCAGGACTGTTCGCGCCGCGGAACCGGCACGCAACATTGTTTCCGACTCCCGGTAACCGTCGTAGGTTGTCTTCGAGTCGCCCGCCGTCCGACCCCGTCGAGGGAGATCCATTGCCCGTCCAGCACGCCGCCGCCACGGAAACGATCCGGGACATGGCCGGTTCGGTCCGCCGCCATCCCGCGCTGGAGAACGAGTTCTACCGGCACTGGATGTCGGGTCCGCTCCCCTTCCGGCAGGTGGAGGTGTTCGCCCGCGAGTTCTACGCCCGCACGATCGACACGACCGTGATGATCGCGCTGTCGGTCCTGCACACCGACGACCTGGCCGCCCGCGCCGCCCGCGTCAAGCACCTCTACACCGAGTACGGCAACGGCGACCCCGACAAGGCGCACCTGCTGCTGCTGGAGCGCATGCTGACCGGCCTGCTCGGGCGGCTGCGCGGCGGCGGGTACTCCGTCCAGGAGCTGCGCGCCGGCGGGGGCCGCCCCGAGACCCGCGCGTTCGGCGACGCCCGCCGCGCCCTGTTCACCGACGCCGACCCGCGCGTCGTGCAGGGCGCGCTGCTCGCCCAGGACGCCCTCGCGCACTCCACGACCATCCGCATGTACGAGGGGATGCGCAACTACAAGCACCTGTACGACGAGGAGGAGTTCCACGCCTCCTGCGAGTACTTCTACGTCCACATCTGCGAGGCCGCCAAGTCCGACCGGGAGGAGCTGGTCGCCGCCGCCGCCGACGTGTGCCGCGACGAGGTCGACCTCGCGCAGGTCCGCCGCGGGTTCGACGGTGTGCTGGACCTCACCGCCGCCTACTGGGCGGCGGTGCACCGCGCCATGCGCACCCTGACCTGAGCGCCCTGACCTGACCCGGACGCCCGGCCCGGCGTTCCCGCGTCCCCGACCTGTGGGACGATCTGCGCATGATCGTGGAACGCCGGGTCGAACTGCGCTTCGAGGACGAGAGCCGGGCGAACGAGACGCACACCAACCTGTCGGCCGTCCGCCGCGACGGGGACTGCCTGTGGGTCGCGGGCGACGAGACCGCCACCGTCGAGCGCCTCACCGCCGTGACCGGCGCGGACGGCCGCGTCACCGCCTACACCGGGCACCGCACGGTCGCGCTCGGCGACTTCGTGCCGCTGCCCGCCGGCGACGGCGAGGAGGCCGACATCGAGGGCCTCGCCGTGCACGGCGGCTGGCTGTGGGCGGTCGGGTCGCACAGCCTCAAGCGCAAGCGGATCAAGGACGGGCAGTCCGACCGCAAGGCCCGGCGCCGCCTGGCGACCGTCGTCCGCGAGGACAACCGGTATCTGCTCGCCCGCATCCCCCTCGCCGCCGGCGCCGACGGGCTGCCCGAGCCGGTCGCCCGCGACGGGGACCGCACCGCCGCCGCGCTCGGCCTGGACAAGGACTCGGTCGCCGACCTGCTCGCCGACGACCCGCACCTCGCGCCGTTCCTGGCCGTCCCGAGCAAGGACAACGGGCTGGACGTCGAGGGCGTCGCCGTCCACGGCGACCGCCTCTACCTCGGGCTGCGCGGGCCCGTCCTGCGCGGCTGGGCCGTCCTGGTCGAGATCCGCCCCGGCCCGCACCCCGCCGACCCGCGCCGCCTCGTCGCGCTGCCGTTCGGCGACGACGGCGAGCGGTACCGCACCCACTTCCTCGACCTCGGCGGCCTCGGCATCCGCGACCTGTGCCCCGACGGCGACGACCTGCTCATCCTCACCGGCCCCAGCATGGCGCTGTCGGGACCCGTCCGCGTCGTGCGGTGGGCGGGCGCCGCGCACGCCGACGCGCCCGGCGTGCTGCGCGACGACGCCCTCACCGTCCTCGGCGACCTCCCGCACGGCGACGGCGAGGACCACGCCGAGGGCATCGCCGTCCTGGAACGCTCCCCCGACGGGACGCGGCTGCTCGTCGTCTACGACAGCCCCGCCGCCGCGCGGCTCACCGGCACCGGGATCTACGCGGACGTCGTCCTCCTCCCCTGAGTAAGCGTCCGCTTTCCTCGTCTGCTTGGATGGTCCCCGGCACGACGAGAGGTGACGCATGATCGAGTGGTCCGACGAAGACGTCATGGTCCGCGACGCCGTCCGCGACTGGATCGACGCCAAGGTCCGTCCCTGCCTGGACGACCTGGACTCCGGGGCCCTCCCGCCCTACGACCTGCTGCGCGACCTGTTCCGCACGTTCGGGATGGACGAGCTGGCCCGCACCTCGTTCGCGTCCCGCCGCGACGGCGCCCGGGACGGCGCCCGGGACGGCGGCGGGGACGTCGCGCGCGGCGGATCCATGGCCCTGCTCCCCGTCATCGAGCTGTCGCGCGTCGCGCCCGGCCTGGTCACCGCGCTCGGCGTCAGCCTCGGCCTCGCCGCCGGGACGATCATGAAGCGCGGCACCCCCGAGCAGAAGGACCGCTGGGGCCTGGACCTGCTCACCCTCGACAAGGTCGGCGCCTGGGCCATCACCGAGCCCGGCTCCGGCTCCGACGCGTTCGGCGGCATGGCCGCCACCGCCCGCCGCGACGGCGACGGCTACGTCCTCAACGGCAACAAGACCTTCATCACCAACGGCCCCCACGCCGACACCATCGTGTTCTACTGCAAGCTCGACGACGGCCGCCCGCCCCGCGACCGCGAGATCCTCACCTTCGTCCTGGACCGCGGCATGCCCGGCCTGGAGCAGACCCCCGCCCTGCGCAAGATGGGCCTGCACTCCTCCCCCACCGGGCAGCTCCTGCTCACCGACGTCCGCGCCGGAGCCGACCGGCTGCTGCCCGCCGGCGACGGCGGCGGACGCGAGTCCGCCCGGCAGAACTTCGTCACCGAGCGCGCCGGCGTCGCCGCGATGGCCCTCGGCGTCATCGAGGAGTGCCTGCGCCTGTCGGTCGCCTACGCCCGCGACCGGCGGCTGTGGGGGCAGGCGATCGGCGAGTTCCAGCTCGTCCAGCTCAAGCTCGCCAAGATGGAGGTCGCGCGCCTCAACGTCCAGAACCTCGTCTTCCGGCACCTGGAGATGCAGCGCGCCGGACGCGACACCACCCTCGCCGAGGCGTCGGCGATGAAGCTGTACGCCGCGCAGGCCGCGTCCGAGGTCGCGCAGGAGGCCGTCCAGCTGTTCGGCGGCAACGGCTACATGAGCGAGTACCGCGTCGAGCAGCTCGCCCGCGACGCCAAGAGTTTTCAAATCTACGCGGGCACCGACGAGATCCAGATCACCCACATCGCCCGCGACCTCCTGTCGCGCTGACCCCCGTCTGGACACGGCGTGCGGCGCGCTCGATACTGACGTTCATGGACGGCGTCGCGCACGAACACCACGGGCTCGTCCCCGCACGCGCCTCCGACGCCGAACGCGACCGCGTCCTGCGCGTCCTCGCCGACCACCACGCCGAGGGACGGCTCTCGCAGGACACCTTCGAGCAGCGCGTCGACCGCGCCCTGCGCGCCCGCAGCGACGCCGAACTCGCCGGGATCGTCGAGGACCTCCCGCCGACGAGCCGCGTCACCCGCCGCCTCACCGGGCTCATCGCCGGCCTGTCGGTCGTCACCGCCCGGCTGGAGGAGGCGTGGCGCGCGCCGCGCCTGCCGCGCTTCGCGCTCCCGCCCGACGGCCTGGCGCGCATCCTCGTCGGCCGCGCCCCCGGCTGCCACCTCACGCTGCCCGACCGGACCGTGTCCCGGCTGCACGCCGAGATCCACCGCACGCCCGGCGCCGAGCACTGGACCGTCCACGACCTCGGCTCCATGAACGGCACCCGCGTCAACGGCCGCCGCCTCACCGGGCCCGCCCGGCTCCGCCCCGGCGACGAGGTCGCGTTCGGCGAGTGCCGCTTCATCGCCGCCGCCCCCTGAGGGGCGCGGCGCCTCAGACCGGGCCGGGGCCCCGCTGGTAGCGCGACTGCTCGGCCGCCGCGGCCTGGTCGATCCGCATCTTGAACCCCTCCGGGTCGGGCACCCGCTTGAGCCGCAGCATCCCGTGCTCGGACGCCGACTGCACGTCCAGCGTCCCGTACCGCATGATCCGCTGCCACAGCGTCGCCCGGAACGCCACGTCGTTCACCCGCGCCAGCGGGATGCTGTGCCCCGACTTGGTCAGGAAGCCCTTCCGCAGGTAGATCCGCTTGGTGGTGAGGATGTACATCTCCGCGCGCCACCGCAGCAGCGGCACCAGCCAGAACCACACCGACGCGACCACCGCGAGGCCCAGCACGACGTACCCGGCCGTCCGGCCCCAGTCCTCGTCCAGCGGCAGCGCCCACGCCGCCGCGCCCGCCACGACCCACACCAGCGCCAGGAGCAGGAACTCCTCGATCATCTCGGTCCAGTGGCGGCGCGTGGCCAGCACCAGCGCTTCGTCCTCGGCGATGTACCGGTCAGCGAACCCCATGCCGGGCATCCTTACACAGCCCGCCCGCCCCCGGAACCCGCATCACACCGCCCGGTACACCACGAACGACACCGCGATGTACTGCAGCACGTACGCCGCGATCGTGAACGCGTGGAACACCTCGTGGAAACCGAAATAGCGCGGCGACGGGTCCGGGCGCCGCAGCCCGTACACCAGCCCGCCCACGCTGTACAGCACGCCGCCGATCATCACCAGCACCGCGACCGCCGCGCCCGTGCCGTCCAGGAACTGCGGGACGAAGAACGCCGCCACCCAGCCCAGCCCGATGTACAGCAGCGTGTACAGCCAGCGCGGCGCCCCCACCCACAGCACGCGGAACAGCACGCCCGCCAGCGCCCCGCCCCACACCACCGACAGCACCAGCACGCGCGCCATGCCGTCCAGGATCAGGTACGCGAACGGCGTGTACGTCCCGGCGATGATCAGGTAGATGTTGGCGTGGTCGAAGCGGCGCAGCACCTCGCCGACCCCCGGCGACCAGCGGCCCCGGTGGTAGAACGCCGACACCCCGAACAGCAGCGCCGACGTCAGCGCGTACACCGCCGCGCACAGCCGCGCCGCCAGCGTCGGGCCGAGCGCGACCATCACCAGCCCCGCCACGAACACCACCGGGAACGTCCCCGCGTGCAGCCACCCGCGCAGCTTCGGCTTCACCGCCTGCGCCAACTGTTCCACCGGACGCCGCATGAATCCTCCCCTCGGGACCGCTCCCGCGCTGAGGGTATCCCCCGGGCGCCGGTTCACGCCTCCGCCCCCCGCGAGATGTGACGCGGCACCCGCCCCCCGCCTTGACATAGTAAGGTCGGAGATCAGTGATCAAGGCAGGAAGGAGCCGCCGGATGAAGACCGGGTTCGCGGTGCCCGTCGCGGGCGCCTGGGCCACGCCGGACCGCCAGGCCCTCCTGGCCCGCGAGGCCGAGGCCGCCGGGTACCACTCCCTCTGGACGCTCCAGCGCGTCGCCAACCCCGCCGGGGCCGAGACGCCGTACCGCAACGTCCCCGACCCGCTCGTCACGCTGGCCTACCTCGCCGTGCACACCGAGCGCGTCCGGCTCGGCGTCGCGATCCTCAACCTGCCCTTCACCGCTCCCCCGCTGCTCGCCCACCAGGCCGCCACCCTGGACCGCGTCGCGGGCGGACGGCTCGACCTCGGCCTCGGCACCGGCTGGATGCCCGAGGAGTTCGCGGCGGCCGGCGTCGCGCAGGCCCGGCGCGGCGCCCGCGCCGAGGAGTACCTGACGATCCTGCGGGCCCTGTGGGACGACGGCACGGCCGAGTTCCACGGCGAGTTCTACGACTTCCCCGCGATCCGCGTCGAGCCCGCGCCCGTCCAGCGGCCCCTGCCGGTCCTGCTCGGCGGCACCGCCGACGCCGCGCTGCGCCGCGCCGGGCGCCGCGCCGACGGCTGGATCAGCAGCAGCCGCGCCGACCCGGCGACCCTCGCCCGCTCCATCGGCGTCGTCCGCGACGCCGCGCGCGACGCCGGACGGGATCCGGACGCGCTGCGGTTCGTCTGCCGCGCCGCCGTGCGGCTGCGTCCCGGCGGCGCCGCGGACCGGACGCCGCTCACCGGGTCGCCGGCGGAGATCCGCGGCGACCTGGAGCGGATCGCCGCGCAGGGCATGACCGAGGTGTTCGTCGACCTGAACTTCGACCCCGAGATCATCGGGCCGGACGCCGACCCCGACCGGGCCCTGGACACCGCGCGCACGGCGTTGGCGGAGTTCGCGCCCTAGATCGGCGGGCGGCGCCCCTCCCACGGGGTGCTCAGCACCACCGTGGTGCGGGTGGCGACGTTCGCGGCGGCGCGGATCCGCTGCAGGAGGTCCTCCAGCGCGTTCGGCGACGCCACCCGCACCTTGAGGATGTAGCTCTCGTCCCCGGCGACCGAGTGGCACGCCTCGATCTCCGGGACGCCCGCCAGCCGGTCCGGCGCGTCGTCGGGCGCGGCGGGGTCGATCGGCTTGATCGACACGAACGCGGTCAGCGGCAGCCCGATCTGCTCGTGGTCCAGGCGGGCCGCGAAACCCTTGATGAGGTTCCGCTTCTGCAGCCGGCGCACGCGCTGGTGCACCGCCGACACCGACAGGCCCGTCTCGCGCGCGAGATCGGTGAAGCTCATCCGCCCGTCGTCGGCGAGAAGGCGCAGTATCTGACGATCAATCTCCTCCACCCGGAAAAAATAGCGCGGTCCGGGCCGTTCCGCCGCCGCTCCGGCGATCTCGCCCGCGCCGGGACGCGCGACACGGCGGTTCCTCAGCGTCCGCCCCGCCCGCCGCGCGGCGGGCCGCAGCTCCCCCGCACGACCAGCTCGGTCGGCAGCGGCGCGGGCGCGGCGGGCCGGGCGCGGCCCGGGTCGCGGGCCAGCAGCTCGGCCGCGCGGCGCCCCATCGCGCGGGCGGGGCGGGCGACGGCGGTGAGCGGCGGGTCGCACAGCTCCGCCCACGGGACGTCGTCGATCACGGCGATGGACACGTCCGCGGGCACCCGCAGGTCCAGCTCCCGCGCGACGAGGACGGCGGCCTCGCCGAGCAGCCGCCCCGACGCGACGACGGCGGTGACGTCCGGGCGGCTCTGCAACAGCCCGGCCGCCGCCCCGTAGGCGCTGTCGCGGGACGTCCGGGCGGGCACGAGCACGGGTTCGGCGCGGCCGAGGGCGTCGCGGAAGGCGCGCTCGCGGACGCCGGGGGCCGCGCCGGGCGCGGCGGCGCCGAGGAACGCGACGCGACGGTGCCCGAGCCCGGTCAGGTACTCCACCAGCGCCCGCACGCCCGCCGCGTCGTCGGCGCGGACGGCCGGGATCCGCGGGAACGCCGGCAGCGCGCGGTCGGCGAACACGACGCCGCCGGCGCGGGCCGCCGCCGCCCAGTCGGCGTCCTGCCCGGCCGGGACGGCGACGACGCCGCCGAGCCGCTGCCCGGCCAGCCGCTCCACGACGGCGGCCTCGCGGGCGGGGTCGCCGCCGGTGACGTCCAGCACGACGTGCTCGCCGAGGTCGCGGGCGGCGGCCAGCACCCCGGCGGCCAGCTCGGCGGCGAACGGGTCGGCGACGTCGGGCAGGACGAGCCCGATGCCCGCCGCCGCGCGCGTCTTCAGCCCGCGCGCGGCGGCGTCGGGCCGGTAGCCGAGGTCGCGGGCGGCGGCCAGGACGCGCTCGCGGGTCGCGGCGCCGACCGGGCCGTTGCCGGAGAACACCCGCGACACGGTCGCGATCCCGACGCCCGCCGCCGCCGCGACGTCCTTGATCGTCGCCGTCATCGCCCGCCCCCTTTCCTGGAAACGTTTCCATACTCTTAGATCGGATTATGCCAGGTGAGCTTAACGCTTAACCACCGAATGGAAACGTTTCCACTGAGTGCGAGGGGGACCCGATGGCGGGGATCACGCTGACGGGCGTCGACAAGGTCTACGGCGGCGGGGGCAAGGCCGTGTCCGGGCTGGACCTGGAGATCGGGGACGGCGAGTTCATGGTCCTCGTCGGGCCGTCGGGCTGCGGCAAGTCCACCGCCCTGCGGATGATCGCGGGCCTGGAGGAGATCAGCGCCGGGACCGTCGCGATCGGCGACCGCGTCGTCAACGACCTGGCCCCCAAGGACCGCGACATCGCGATGGTCTTCCAGAACTACGCCCTCTACCCGCACATGACCGTCGGGAAGAACCTGGAGTTCGGCCTGAAGCTGCGCGGCATGTCCAAGGAGGACCGGCGCGCCAAGGTCGTCGCCGCGGCCCGCATGCTCGGTCTCGAGCAGTTCCTGGACCGCAAGCCCGCCGAGCTGTCGGGCGGGCAGCGCCAGCGCGTCGCGATGGGACGCGCGATCGTCCGCGAACCGCAGGCGTTCCTCATGGACGAGCCGCTGTCCAACCTCGACGCCAAGCTGCGGGTGTCGATGCGCGCGTCCCTCAGCCAGCTCCACGCCCGCCTCGGCGTCACGACCGTCTACGTCACCCACGACCAGATCGAGGCGATGACGCTCGGCACCCGCGTCTGCGTGCTGCGCGAGGGCGTCCTGCAGCAGGTCGACACCCCGCAGCGGCTGTTCGAGGACCCGGTGAACCTGTTCGTCGCCGGGTTCATCGGCTCGCCCGCGATGAACTTCGCGACCGCCCGCCTCACCGGCGACGACGACGGCCTGACCGTGTCGTTCGCCGGGTTCACCCTGCCCGTCCCCGCCGCGCGCGCCGCCGAGCGCCCGGGCCTCGCCGCCTACGCGGGCCGCGAGGTGATCGTCGGGGTGCGGCCGTCGGACTTCGAGGACGGCGCGCACGCCGGCCGCGACGGCTGGGCTCCGCTGCGCGCCACCGCCCAGGTCACCGAGGAGCTGGGCAGCGAGATCAACGTCATCTTCCCGATCGACGCGCCGCCGGTCGAGCACAAGGACACCGCCGACCTCGCCGACGACGAGGGCGCCGGGGACGACGGCGCCGCGCTCCCCCTGGCCGCCGACAAGGCCCTGTGGACGGCCCGGGTCAACTCCCGCTCCCGCGTCCGCCCCGGCGACGCGATCGAGGTCGCCGTGGACACCCGCCGCCTGCACTTCTTCGACCCCGCGACGGGCCTGGCGATCGGCCACGGCGGCGCCGGGGCCTGAGACCACCGGAAGAAGGGCGCCCCGCGGTCCACCCGTGTGCGGGACCGCGGGGCCGCCCGCCGGCTCACCGGCTCACTTCACCGAGCCGGCCAGCACGCCCTGCACGAAGTACCGCTGGAACGCGAAGAACACCGCCAGCGGGACGATCAGCGACAGGAACGCGCCCGGCGCCAGGATGTCGATGTTCCCGGTGAACTGCCGCATCTGCGACTGCAGCCACTTGGTCATCGGCTGCGCGTCGGTGTCGGCGAACACCAGCGACACCAGCAGGTCGTTCCACACCCACAGGAACTGGAAGATGCCGAGCGAGGCGATCGCCGGGCCGCCCAGCGGGAAGATCACCCGGCGGAAGATCGTCCACTCCGAGCCGCCGTCCATCCGCGCCGCCTCCAGCAGGTCCCGGGGGATCGCGGCGAAGAAGTTGCGCAGCAGGAAGATCGCGAACGGCAGGCCGAACGCGACGTGGAACAGCACCACCCCGGTGATCGACCCGAACATCTGGAACCCGCCGAACTCGATCCTGCCGTACAGCTTGGCGACGGGCACCAGCGCGACCTGCACCGGCACCACCAGCAGCGCGACGACCACGAGGAACAGCCAGTCGCGGCCGGGGAACTCCAGCCACGCGAACGCGTACGCCGCCAGCGAGGCGATGAGGACGACCAGCACCGTCGCCGGGACGGTGATGAGCACCGTGTTCCAGAACGAGTCGACGAAGTCGGGCTTGTCCAGCAGGGCGCTGTAGGACGAGAACGTGAGCTGCGACGGCTTGGTGAACACCGTCCACCAGCCGCTGGAGTTGTTGTCGGCGTTGGACCGCAGCGACGCCACCAGCAGCCCGAGCGTCGGGACGAGCCAGAACAGCGCCACCAGCACCAGCACGGCCTGCACCGCGCCGCCGCCGATCCGGCCGACGACCCGCGCGGCGACCCCCCGGCGCGGCGCGCCCGCCGAGCCGTCCCCGGCCGTGCCGCCCGCCGTTTCCCTGGCAGTCTCCTGGGCCGTCATTTCCGCTCCCGCCGCAGCCGCCGGATGTTGAACAGCATGGCGGGCAGCACGAGCAGGAACAGCAGCACCGCGATCGCGCTGCCCGCCCCCTGGTCGTTGCCGCCGCCGAACGACTCGGTCCACATCTGCAGCGCCAGCACCCCCGCGTTGGGGTCGCCGCCGCCGATGACGAAGACCAGGTCGAAGACCTTCAGGACGTTGATGACGAGCGTCACCAGCACCACGACCAGCACCGGCGCCAGCAGCGGGATCGTCACCCGCCGGAACACCTGCCACTCGGTGGCGCCGTCCACCCGCGCGGCCTCCAGCGCGTCGCGCGGGATCGCTGCGAGCCCGGCCGCGATCAGCACCATCGCGAACCCCGACCACACCCACAGGTACGCGCCGATGATCGCGGGCGTGATGAGCGTGTCGCCGAGCCATTCGGCGCCGCCGTAGGCCGCGGTGAAGTTATCGGCGGGCAGCCGCAGGGTGAGCGGCCCCGCCGGGACCTTGGTCAGCGTGAAGGTGCCGTCGTCGCGGGTGGTGGCGGACGCGACGACCTTCCCGTCCCGCACCGCCTGCACCCGCACGCCCGGCAGGCCCGCCTCCGACGGGTCGACGGCGTTCGGGCGTCCGCCGCCGCCGCGGGTGAAGTCGAACCAGACCGTCCCGGTGATCCGCCCCGGGCCCGGCGGCGCCGCCGCCCGCGCCGGGACCGGCTCGGCCGGCAGGTACTCGGGCTTGACGCGCAGCAGCGGCAGCAGCGCCGTGCTCCCCGCCGTCACCGGCCGGGACGTCACGACCGCGCCGCCCTCGGCGCGCAGCGGCTGCGCCGCGCCCGCGCGCGGCCCCGCCCCCGGATAGGCGGTCTTGGCGCTGAACGCGTCGTGGACGGCGACCACCGCGGCGTTCGCGACGCCCTTGTCGGGGTCCTGCTCGTATACCAGCCGGAAGATCACGCCGGACGCCAGGAACGAGATCGCCATCGGCATGAACACCACGAGCTTGAACGCCGTCGCCCACCGGATCCGCTCGGTGAGGACCGCGAACAGCAGCCCGACGATCGTGACCAGCGTCGGCGCGACCACCACCCAGATCGCCGTGTTCCGGACGGCCAGCAGATTGCTGTGCCCCTCGAAGATCCCGCTGTAGTTGTCGACGGTGAAGCCGCCGGAGGAGTCCAGGAGACTCCGGACCACCGTGTAGACGATCGGGTAGACGACGAGGAAGCCGAGCAGCACCAGCGCGGGCAGCAGGAACGACCCGGCCAGCCACGACGGCGGGCGCAAACCGTCCCGCCGCCCCGTGCTCGCGTCCGGCCCGACCTCCGGTCCGGCGTCGGGCCCGGTGGCGGCGGCGCCGCCCGTCGCGGCGCCCGCCGTCGCGGGCGGCGTGTCCTCTCGCGGAGCCATCATGTCCCTCACCTCGGGTTCCCGGCCGGGCGGCCGGGGCGCCGGCTCCGGCGGGGCGCGCGGCGCGCCCCGCCGGACGGAAGCCCTGCTGTCCCTACTTGTAGGCCTTGGCGGCCTCGTCCTCCAGCCGCCGCTGCGTGCCCTTCACGTCGGACGGCTTCTGCACGAACGCGCGCAGCGCCTCCCACTCGCCCTTGCCGGGCGTCGCGCCGAACGCGGCCGGGGCCAGGTCCGACAGGTCGTAGCGGGCGGCGTCGCCGGCCTGCTGGAGCTGCGCGATGAGCTGCTTGGCGATCGGGTCGCTGTAGGCCGACGGCGGGACGTTCTTGTTCGGCGACAGGTAGCCGCCGAGCCCGGCCCACACCTTCCCGGCCTCGGGCGAGGCGAGGAACTTCATCAGCGCCATCGCGCCCTTGCCGTCCTTCATCGCGACGGCGATGTCGCCGCCGAGCAGCGCGGGCGCGGTGTTCCCGGCCTTGGGGAAGGCGAACACCTTCGCGTCGGTGCCGACCTTGGCCTTGGTGGTCGCGATGTTCGCGGCGGCGAAGTCGCCGCCGTAGACGATCGCGGCCTTCTGCGTGCCGAACACGTCGGTGACGGACGCGTCGAACTTGGTCTTGGTGGCCTGCGCGAGGCCGCCCGCCAGGAAGTCGGGCTTGCCCCAGATCTGCGCGAGGGTCTCCAGCGCCTTGCCGACGGTCGGGTCCGTCCACTTGATCTTGTGCTGGGCGAGCTTGTCGTAGTTCTCCGGCCCGGCCTGCGACAGGTAGACGTTCTCGAACCAGTCGGTGAGCGTCCAGGAGTCGCTGGACGCGGCGGCGAGCGTGAACGGCGTCGTGCCCGCGTCCTGCAGCGTCTGCGCGTCCTTCACCAGGTCCGCCCACGTCGCCGGCGGCTGGATCCCCGCGTCGGCGAACGCCTGCGGCCGGTACCACAGGATCGACTTGTAGGCGGCCTTGGCGAGCACGCCGTAGGACTTGCCGCCCGAGGAGGCGAGGTCCCGCCAGTACGGCGAGAAGTTCTTGTCGACCTCGGTCACCACGTCCGGGCCGAGCGGCTTGAGCTGCCCCTTGGCGGCGTACTGCTGGAGCAGGCCGGGCTGCGGGAGGATCGCGACGTCCGGCGGGTTCTTGGCGTCCAGCCGGGGGCCGAGGTAGGCGTCGGTGTCCTCGCCGGTGGAGGCGTAGGTGACGGTCGCGCCGGTCTTCTCCTCGAACGCCTTGAGGACCTTGCGGAAGTTCTGCTCCTCCGGCCCGGTCCACTTGGCGGCGACCTCGACCTTCACGCCCTTCAGCTCGGTGCCGCCCGAGCCGGCGTCCTTCTTGTCGTCGCCGCCGCACGCCGCGGCCGACGACGCCACCAGGCCCGCCGCCACCGCGGCGCCGAGCACCCGTCTGCTGATCCTCATCCCTCGTCCTCCCTGGAAGCACTGGAAGCACCGGCGGCCGATCCCCAGATCGACGCGCCGGTCTCGATGTCGAAGAAGTGCAGGCGTCCGGTGTCCACGCGGACCGTGACCGGATCGCCGACGGTGACGCCGGTGCGCGGGCTGAACCGCCCGACGACGTCGGTGTGCGGTGCCGCGCCGCCCTCGCCGGGGACGTCGGCCCCCGCGTCGCGGGCCAGCTCCCGGGTGTCCTCGGTGACGACCTGGGACGCCTCGACGGTGAAGTGGACGAGCACGTCCGAGCCCATCGCCTCGACCAGCTCGGCGGTCGACACCAGCGTCGTCCCGTCCGAGCCCTCGGCCAGCGCGGCGTCCTCCATGTCCTCGGGACGGATCCCGACGACGACGTCGCGGCCGAGGTATCCGGCCAGGTCGGGCCGCGCCGCGAACACCTCGGGCGGCAGCTCCAGCGTCTGGCCGCCGATCGCGACCCGCGGGTTCTCCGCGGTGCCCGACAGCGCGCCCTGGATCAGGTTCATGGCCGGTGAGCCGATGAAACCGGCCACGAACAGGTTCGCGGGCCGGTCGTAGAGCTCCTGCGGCGGGGCGACCTGCTGCAGCTCGCCCCGCTTCATCACCGCCACCCGGTCGCCGAGCGTCATCGCCTCGGTCTGGTCGTGGGTGACGTAGATCGTGGTGACGCCGAGATCCCGCTGGATCCGGGCGATCTGCGCGCGGGTCTGCACCCGCAGCTTGGCGTCGAGGTTGGACAGCGGCTCGTCCATGAGGAACGCCTGCGGCTCGCGGACGATCGCGCGCCCCATCGCGACGCGCTGGCGCTGCCCGCCCGACAGGTTGCGGGGCTTGCGGTCCAGGTGGTCGGTCAGGCCGAGGATCGTCGCGGCCTCCTCGACCTTCGCGCGGATGGCCTTCTTGTCCATCCGGCGCAGCGACAGCCCGAAGCCGATGTTGTCGCGGACCGACAGGTGCGGGTAGAGGGCGTAGCTCTGGAACACCATCGCCACGTCGCGGTCGCGGGGCGGGACGCGGTTCACCACGCGCCCGCCGATCGTCAGCGTGCCCTCGGAGATCTCCTCCAGCCCGGCGACCATCCGCAGCGCCGTCGTCTTCCCGCACCCCGACGGGCCGACCAGCACCAGGAACTCCCCGTCGGCGATCGTGAGGTCCAGACCGGTCACGGCACGGGTTCCGTCGGGGTACACCTTCCCGACGTTCGTCAGGACGACCTCTGCCACGGCGTCTCCTCTGCGTCCGGCGCGGTTCCGTACCGACCGGCTCGACACCGGCCCCACGACGGATCCGCAACCTGGCGAACATGCGTTCGTAACCCGGGGGGAACAATGTCTCAAAGCACTACAGGGCCGTACAGGCGGGCCGCAAGGGCGATCACCGACCGTGAAGCCTATTGGTGCAGATATCGTTATCTGCCCTGCCACACCCGTGACATGGCGGATGCCACGGCTTGACCATGGATGTGTGAACGTCCCGGAACGCCGGTGGGGCGCGGCCTCGGCCGGACCCCGCCCCACCCCGCACCGATCCCGCGGTCGGTCGACGGTCAGTCGACGATGACCAGCTCGCGCGGCGTTCCGTTCACGCTCTCGCAGCCGTCCTCGGTGCAGATCACGATGTCCTCGATCCGCGCGCCGTGCGGCCCCGGGTAGATCCCCGGCTCGATCGAGAACGCCATGCCCGGCTCCAGCGGCACCGCGCTGCCCGCCACGATGTAGGGCTCCTCGTGGGTCTCCAGCCCGATCCCGTGCCCGGTCCGGTGGACGAAGAACTCCCCGTAGTCCGCCCCGGCGATCACGTCGCGGGCGGCGGCGTCGACGTCCTGCGCCGTCACGCCCGGGCGGACGACGGCCCGCGCCGTCCGCTGCGCGTCCAGCAGCACCGCGAAGTACTCCCGGTACTCCGCCGGCGGCTCCCCCACACAGTAGTTGCGGGTCGAGTCCGAGCAGTACCCGCTCGGCATCTGCCCGCCGATGTCCACCACCACCGGCTCGCCCGGCCGGATCACCCGGTCGCTCAGCTCCGCGTGCGGGTTCGCGCCGTTCGGCCCCGACCCGACGATCACGAAGTCGACCGCCGAGTGGCCCTCGTCCAGGATCGCGTCGGCGATGTCCCGGCCGACCTGGCGCTCGGTGCGGCCCGGCTTCAGGAACTCCGGCACCCGCCGGTGCACGCGGTCGATCGCCGCGCCCGCCGCGCGCAGCGCCGCCACCTCCGCCGCGCTCTTGCGCACCCGCAGGTCCGCGAGGACCGTGCCCGCCGCGACCTGCTCGGCGTCCGGCAGGGCCGCCCGCAGCCGCAGCGCCATCACCGCCCACATCCGGTCGGCGACCGCCACCCGCCCGAGCCCGCGCGGCAGCCGCGCCGCCACCAGCGCGTACGGGTCGTCGGTCTCCTCCCACGGCACCAGCTCCACCCCGAGCGCCCCCGCCGGGGACGCCTGCGCGGCGGGCAGCTCCAGCCGCGGCACCACGAGGAACGGATCGCCCTCGGCCGGGACGGCCAGGCACGTCAGCCGTTCGAGCTGCTTGGCGTCATAGCCCGTCACGTACCGCAGGTCCGGGCCCGGCGTCAGCAGCACCGCCCCGAGACCCGCCGCGCGCGCCGCGTCCCGCACCCGCCCGACCCGCTCCGCCGGATACAACTCCGTCGTCACACCCGTCTCCTCTCCTGTCGCCCGTCGCTCCCAGCATCCCAAACGCGCCGCCGCGTCCTGTCGGCGGCGCGTGCGACGATGGTGCCCATGAGCGGGCTGATGCTGCTGGACACGCCGTCGCTGTACTTCCGCGCCTTCTTCGGCGTGCCCGAGTCGGTGACCGCGCCGGACGGGACGCCCGTCAACGCCGTGCGCGGCCTCCTGGACATGATCGCCCGGCTCGTGCAGGACCGCGCGCCCGGCCGGCTCGTGTGCTGCATGGACGCCGACTGGCGGCCGGAGTTCCGCGTCGCGGCGATCCCGTCCTACAAGGCGCACCGCGTCGCCGACGACGGCGGCGACCAGACGCCCGACGCCCTCGGCGCCCAGCTGCCCGTCATCGACGCCGTGCTGGACGCCGTCGGCCTCGCCCGCGCCGGCGTCCCCGGCTACGAGGCCGACGACGTCATCGGCACCCTCGCCGTGCGCGGCAAGACGGACGGGCCCGTCGACATCGTCACCGGCGACCGCGACCTGTTCCAGCTCGCCGACGACGCCGGGCCCGTCGCCGTCCTCTACACCGCGCGCGGCGTCCGGAACCTGCAGATCATGGGCGAGAAGGAGATCGCCGCCAAGTACGCCATCCCCGGCGGCGCCTACGCCGACTACGCCACCCTGCGCGGCGACCCGAGCGACGGGCTGCCCGGCGTCCCCGGCATCGGCGACAAGACCGCCGCCGCCCTGGTCACCCGGTTCGGGTCGGTCGCCGGGATCCGCGCCGCCCTCGCCGACGGCACGACCGAGGGGTTCCCGGCGGGCGCGCGGCGCCGCCTGGAGGCCGCCGGGGACTACCTCGCCGCCGCCGAGACCGTCGTGCGGGTCGTCACCGACATCGACGACCCCGTCCTCGCCGTCCTGGACGACCGGCTCCCCAGCGGCCCGCGCGACCCCGCCGCCCTCGTCGAACTCGCCGACCGGTGGGGGCTGCACAGCCCCGTCAACCGGCTCCTGCACGCCCTGGCCCGCGACGGCGCCGACCTCTGACCGACCTCTGACCCGCGGCCCTTGCCCGGAAACGCGCAGTGTGTCAGGTGACGCAGACGCGGGCGCCGCGCCGCCCCACGATGGAGACCGGCGAAGGGTTCCACCCGGTACCGCCGGCACCGGACGCCCCGCCGCCGGGATCGTCCGCCTCGGGACGGGACGGCACCGGCGGCGGGCGCACGGGCCGGCACCCGTGACGGCCGGCTGCGACGGCCCACTCCCCCACCGCGCGGGTGCCGGCCCACCGGCCGCGGCTCCGGCGGGCCCTTCCGGCCGAGCGGCGCGCCCCGTCCCGAGGCGCGCGGAACGGAACCTGCGGTGACCGAGCGGACCATCCCGAACCCGGCGCGCGGCGGCGCGCGCCTCGCGCTGCCCTTCTGGGCCGCCCTGGACGCCGGGAACCGCGCCGCGCTGCGCGCCTCCGCGCGGTCGCGGCCCTACGCGGCGCGCGCCCCGCTGTGCGTGCAGGGCGACACCTCCGACCACGTCGTGGTGATCGAGCGCGGCTGGGCGAAGGTGACGGCGACGACCGCCGACGGCCACGACGTCGTCCTCGCCGTGCGCGGCCCCGGCGACCTCGTGTGCGAGAGCGCGGTGCTCGGGTCGCGGGAGCGGTCGGCGACGGTGACGGCGCTCGGCCCGCTGCGCGGCCTGCTCGTGCCCGCCGAGCGGTTCACCGCGTTCCTGGACGCCAACCCGGGCCTGTGGCGGCTGGTCAGCGGCACGATGGTCGGCCGGCTGGACGACGCGAGCCGCCGCCTCCAGGCCCAGGCGTCGGTGAAGGGCCCCCGGCGGCTCGCGGGCCTGCTCGCCGAGCTGGCCGAGCTGTCGCTGCGGCACCAGGCGGCGTCGGGCGGCGCGGTCGGCGTCCCGGTCGACATCGCTCCCCCGCTGTCGCAGCAGGAGCTCGGGAGCTGGATGGACGCCTCCCGCGAGACGGTCGCGCGCGCCCTGAACGAGCTGCGGCGGCGCGGGCTCGTCCGGACCGGGTGGCGGCGGATCACCGTGCTGGACCTGGACCGGCTGCGCGCCTTCGCCCGCGACGGCCACTGACGTGAGCGCCGACCGCCGCGCGCCTTTACATTGTAGATCAGCGACGGCGGCGGCGCGGCCACGCGGCGCGCCGCGCCGGGCCCACCCCCGCCATCTCCAGGGCGAGCAGCAGCAGGCCGAGCACGACCAGCGTCTGCACGCCGACCGACCCGCTGGACAGGTCGGCGAGGTCGAACAGCAGCGCGAGCGCGAAGACGAACGCGGCGGCGAGAGCGAGCATGACGGCCTCCGGGTGCCGGATCGGGTGCGCCGTTCTCCCCCGAGGCGCCCCCGCAGGATGTCCCGGACGCCCCGGTCCAAACCTTCCGTCCGAAAACCGGGTGCGCGGCCTGCCGAAGATCACTTACCGTTCCGGGGACACCGAGGGGAGGCGCGATGCCGAAGCTGAACCAGATCATCGCCGTCGAGAAGGGCGTCCGCGCCCGCGCCCAGCGCGAGCTGGCCGAGGCGGGGCAGCTCGTCCAGAAGCAGCCGCTGCTGTCGGGGATCTCCCGCGTGTACCAGCCGAAGGACGAGGACGGCGACCAGTTCCCGCCCGAGTCGACCCGCGTGCAGGTCAAGGGCGAGGACGTCCTGCGCACCGCCGCCGCGGCCCTCACCCGGCTGTTCGACGTCACGGCCACCAAGGACCGCGCCAACTGCGAGGCCCGCGCCGACGTCGTGGTCGACGGCCGCGCGCTGCTGCGCGACGTGCCCGTCACCTACCTGCTGTTCCTGGAGAAGCAGCTCGCCGAGGTGCGGAACCTGCTGGAGCGGCTGCCGGTGCTGGACGCCGCCGAGAACTGGTCGTTCGACGCCTCGAGCGACGCGTGGAAGACCGACCCGGTCCGGACGCTGAAGACCAAGAAGGTGCCGTTCAACCACGTCAAGGCGGAGGCGACCGACAAGCACCCGGCCCAGGTCGAGGTGTTCTACGAGGACGTCGCCGTCGGCCACTGGACGACCGTGAAGTTCTCCGGCGCGCTGCCCGCGCGGCGCGTCAACGAGCTGCTGGAGCGCGCCGACGCGCTCGCCCGCGCGGTGAAGTTCGCCCGCGAGGAGGCCAACGCGTTCGAGGTGACCGACCAGACCGTCGGCGAGGCGGTCTTCGGCTACCTGCTCGGCTGAGAGGATGAGACTCCCCCGCTGGAGCGCGGGGGTGCGCCCCGGGAACGGGGCGCGACGCTGAAACTGAGACGTCAGACTGAACCACGCGGTGTCCAGTGGGGGTTCGAGTCCCCCTCCCGGCCCTTCGCGCCGGGATGGCCCAACGGGCAGAGGCAGCCGCGAGCAAACTCAGGCTCTCGCTCCAGAATCAGCAGGTCGTCGATCGTCGCGGACCGACGGACGGGCGGACGGCCGTCGAGGTGCCGGTTCGAATCCGGCTCGGGCCCCCTTGGCCCGATGGTGCAACGGAAGCACGCGGCGGAAGACTCAGACTGACCCGTCGCGCGGGCCGCGCGTGCGCAGGACGACGAACCCTTCAGGGACCCCGGTGCGTGGGAAACGCCCGGGGTCCCGCCCCGTCCGGCCCCCGGACCGCGCCGGCACGCGGGCGCGGGCGGGCGCGGGCGGGCGCGGGCGGGCTCGGCCGGTCCGCCGGGACGGGAGAATGGCGGGGCCGGGCGGTGCCCGGCTTATGGCGGCAATGGCCGCGGCGGAGGGTAAAGAACACCACCATTCCGGAGATCGCGCCCGGTTCGCGGCGGCGCGCTCCGGGCAATCCGCTACGGTCGGACCGCCGCAACGGCGAGGGAAGGAAGACAGAGCGCACATGGCCGAGAAGGTCATTCGGGTAGACGACATCGACGGCTCCGAAGGGAGCGACGTCGCCAAGCGGGACTTCGGCGTGCTGGACCGCACGTTCACGATCGACCTCGGCGATGAGAACGACAAGCGCCTGCGGGAGGCGCTGGAAACGCTGGAGCTGTTCCTGGCCAAGGCGAACGAGGTGAAGGCCGCAGGTAAGGGACGCAGAAGCGCCTCGGCCGCGAAGGTCAAGGGATACACCAACGGCGACGTCCGGGAATGGGCGAAGTCCGCCGGTGTCGAAGTCTCCGAGCGTGGCAAAATCTCCGATGAGGTCTATGCTGCGTTCATCGAGGCACATCCGGACGCCAAGCCGGATGCATAACAAGGGAGTCCCCGCATGGCACAGAAGGTCGAGGTTCTCCTCGTCGACGACATCGACGGCGGACAGGCGGACGAGACGGTCAGCTTCGCGCTCGACGGCGTCCCCTACGAGATCGACCTGAGCAAGAAGAACGCCGCGCAGCTCCGCGCGGATCTGGGACCGTTCGTCCAGAACGCCCGGCGCGCCCGTCCGAAGGCCGCCAAGGGCGGGCGTCCCGTGCGGACGCAGAACAACCGCGAGCGCTCCGCCGAGATTCGCGAGTGGGCGAAGTCACAGGGCATCAAGGTCAACGAGCGCGGGCGCATTCCGGCGACCGTGATCGAGCAGTACGACGCCGTCCACTGATCGGGCGGCACATCCCCTGATCCGCCCGGCGCGGCGCCGGCGGCGGACGCACCAGGGCCGGGTGACTCGATCACCCGGCCCTTTTCGCGTTCTCGTCCCCGGGGCCGCGGAACCGCATTCCTTTTTGTCACCCGGGAACGAGACGCACGGTTCGCCCGGTTCAGGAAGTCTGCTCCGGGACGGGAAGGATCTGCCGGGGCCGGGCGGGACCGGCGGGCCGGGAACGCCATTCGCGCGGGTATCCCAGGGAGACTTCCTCGAAACGCACTCCGTCGTGCCACGTGGTCCGCGGAATGTGCAGATGCCCGTAAACGACGGCACTAGCCCGATAACGAACATGCCAGTCGGCGGTGGCCTCGGTCCCGCACCAGAGCGCGAAATCGGGGTACCGCAGAATCCGCGTGGGGTCGCGCACCAGCGGGAAATGGTTGACCAGCACGGTCGGGAGCGACGGGTCCCGGGCGTCGAGCATCGCCTCGGTCCTGGCGACGCGGTCGCGGCACCAGTCGTCGGCCGACGCGAACGGCTCGGGACTGAGGTACACCTCGTCGGTGCAGACGACCCCGGACTCGTGCGCGCGTTCCAGCGCCGCCTTCTTGGACGTGATCCCGTCGCGGCGGAAGGTGTAGTCGTAGAGGACGAACAGCGGCGCGACCGTCACCGGCCCGCCGGGGCCCGTCCACACCGGGTAGGGGTCCTCGGGGGTGCTGACGCCGAGGCGGCGGCACACCTCGACCAGGTGCCGGTAGCGGGCCTCGCCGCGCAGGTCGCACGGGTCGCCGGGCGTCGTCCACAGCTCGTGGTTGCCGGGCGTCCACACGACGTGCGCGAAGCGGCCCGCCAGCAGCGTCAGGGTCGCCTCGACGTCGGCGGCGCGCTCGGCGACGTCCCCGGCGACGATCAGCCAGTCGTCGGGCGAGCCGGGACGGATCCCGTCCACCACGGCGCGGTTCTCCTCGAATGCCGTGTGCACGTCGCTGATGGCCAGCAACGCGCCGTCCCGGCGGGAGGGGGAGGTCACGGGGGGCTCCTTCGGTGAGGACGGCCGCCGGCGGCCGTCAGGTGACCGACGAGTAGGCGACGACGCCGCGGCGCATCGCGTCCATCGCCTTGCGCGCCGTGGTCCGGACGTGACCGTTCGGCGGCGACGCGTCGGCGATCTGGCCGAGCAGGTCCAGGAGCTGCTTCACGGCGCGGACGAAGTCCCCGGCGGTCAGCCCGGCGTCGAGCAGGACCTCGTCCAGGTCGTCGCCCTTGGCCCACCGGTACGCCGTCCACGCCAGCCCGAGGTCGGGCTCGCGCAGGAACGACACCTGGTTGTCGCGCTCGACGTTCGACAGGGTCCGCCAGAGCCGCACCATCGCCTCCAGCGCGTCCGACACCTTCCCCGACGGGCTGCGCGGCGGCGCGGCGTCGTCGGGCTGGCGGGACTCGAACACCAGCGCCGACACGCACGCGGCCAGCTCGGCGGGGTCCAGCCGCTCCCACAGGCCCGCGCGCAGGCTCTCGGCGGTGAGCAGGTCCAGCTCGCTGTAGATGCGGCCGAGGCGGCGGCCGTCGTCGGTGACGGCGCCGCCGTCGAGGTAGCCGAGCTGCTCCAGGACGGCCGTGACGCGGTCGAACGTCCGCGCGATCACCTGGGAGCGGCCCTCGACGCGGCGGCGGAGCTGCTCGGTGTCGCGTTCGAGGCGGAAGTACCGCTCGGCCCAGCGGGCGTGGTCCTCGCGCTCGGGGCACGCGTGGACGGGGTGGGCGCGCAGGTCGGCGCGCAGCCGCCCGATCTCGGCGTCGTCCCCGCCGGGCGCGTCGCGTCCGCGGCGCCGCTCCCGGACGTCGTCGGGGACCTGCGCGCGCAGCGTCGCGGCCAGGTCCCGGCGGTCCTGCGGGTTGCGGGGGCTGAACGACTTCGGCACCCGGATCCGCGCGACCGGCTCGACCGCGCGCGGGAAGTCCTGGATCGACAGCCGCTGCACCGACCGCGCGGACGTCAGCACGAGCGGCGCCGGGCCGTCCGAGCGGCGCCCGACCCCGGCGTCCAGCACCACGGCGAGCCCGGAGCGGCGCCCGGACGGCACCAGGATCACGTCCCCGGGCCGCAGGTGCTCCAGGGACCGCGCGGCCTCGGCGCGGCGCGTCTGGGACCGCTCGCGGGACGCGGCGGCCTCCCGGTCCGACAGGGCGCGGCGCATCGCGGCGTACTCCATGAAGTCGCCCCGGTCGCACTCGGCGGCCTTGGCGTACCCGGCGAGGGCCTCCTCGTTCTTGCGGACCTGCCGGGCCAGGCCGACGACGGCGCGGTCGGCCTGGAACTGCGCGAACGACTCCTCCAGCAGCGTGCGGGCCCGCTCGGCGCCGACCGCGCCGACGAGGTTCACGGCCATGTTGTAGGACGGCCGGAAACTGGAGTTCAGCGGGTACGTCCGCGCGCCCGCCAGCCCCGCCGCCGACGCCGGGTCCACGCTCGGGTTCCACACGACGACGGCGTGGCCCTCCACGTCGATCCCGCGCCGTCCGGCGCGCCCGGTGAGCTGGGTGTACTCCCCGGGGGTGAGGTTGACGTGGGCCTCGCCGTTCCACTTGTCGAGCTTTTCGATCACGACGGTCCGCGCGGGCATGTTGATCCCGAGCGCGAGGGTCTCGGTGGCGAACACCGCGCGGATCAGCCCGCGTGTGAACAGCTCCTCCACGATCTCCTTGAACGTCGGCAGCATCCCGGCGTGGTGGGCGGCGACGCCGCGCTCCAGCCCGGCGAGGAAGTCGGCGTACCCGAGGATCCGCAGGTCCTCGGGCGGGATGTCGGCGGTCCGCAGCTCGACGTGCGCGCGGATCTCCTCCGACTCCTCGCGGGAGGTGAGGCGCAGCCCGGCGTGCAGGCACTGCTGGACGGCCGCGTCGCACCCGGCGCGGCTGAAGATGAACGTGATCGCGGGCAGCAGCCCGGCCCGGTCCAGCCGAGCGATGACGTCGGGGCGCAGCGGCAGCCGGAACCGCTGCGGGCGCGGCGCGCGGCGGTGCCCGGTGCGGCGGCCCTGGTTGACCTTCGCGCGGCGGACCTCCTCCACGGCGAGCCGCTGGAGCTGCGGGTTGAGGCGGCCCTGCCGGTCCTTGCCCTTGCCGGTCTCCACGAACAGGTCGTACAGGCGGGTGCCGACCAGCATGTGCTGGAACAGCGGGACGGGCCGGTGCTCGTCCACGATGACGGCGGTGTCGCCGCGGACGGCCTGCAGCCACTCGCCGAACTCCTCGGCGTTGCTGACCGTCGCCGACAGCGCCACGATCCGCACCGACTCCGGCACGTGGATGATCACTTCTTCCCACACGGCCCCGCGGAACCGGTCGGCGAGGTAGTGGACCTCGTCCATGACCACGAACGCCAGCCCCGCCAGCGTCGAGGACCCCGCGTACAGCATGTTCCGCAGGACCTCGGTCGTCATGACGACGATCGGCGCCTCGCCGTTCACGCTGTTGTCGCCGGTCAGCAGCCCGACCCGGTCGGGCCCGTACCGGCGGACGAGGTCGGCGTACTTCTGGTTGGACAGCGCCTTGATCGGCGTGGTGTAGAAGCACTTGGCGCCCGCGGCGAGGGCCAGGTGGACGGCGAACTCCCCGACGATGGTCTTCCCGGACCCGGTGGGGGCCGCGACGAGGACCCCGCTGCCGGCCTCCAGGGCGCGGCACGCCTCGATCTGGAACGCGTCCAGCTCGAAGTCGTAGAGGGTTCGGAAGTCCAGCAGCGCGGGACCGTTCCCGGCCGTGCGGGCGCGGTGTGCGGCGTAGCGCTCGGCGGGTGACGGGTCGGCCGACTGCGTGTCGGGGGTGGTCATGGTTTCGAGCCTACGGTTTCGACCGGCCCGATACGCACTCCGGGCCCGGTTTCCCTTCGCCGGGATCGGCCCGTCAGTCGAGTTCGAGCGGGGACGCCTCGTCGTCGCTCAGCCCGTCGTAGGGGTCGGGCCTGCGGTCGCGGCGGCGGTCGTTGAAGTAGGTGAGCAGCACCGCGACCTCGTACAGCAGGACGGTCGGGAGCGCGAGCGCCAGCATCGTGAACGGGTCCGCGCTCGGGGTCGCGACGGCCGCGAACACGAACAGCCCGAAGATCGTGAACCGCTGGGTGCGCATGAGCGTCCGGAAGCGCAGCACCCCGGCGAGGTTGAGGATGACGACGAACAGCGGCAGCTCGAACGTCAACCCGAAGATCAGCAGCATCGCCTGCGCGTAGGACAGGTAGTCCTGGATGCCGATGAGGACGAGCGTGTCGCCGGGCGCGAGCCCGACGAGCAGCCGCAGGCCCTTGTCCATCGTGACGTAGGCCAGGCCCGCGCCGACGAGGAACAGCGGGATCGCCGCGGCCATGAACGTGTACGTCCAGCGGCGCTCGCGCCGGTACAGGCCGGGCGCGACGAACGCCCACAGCTGGTACAGCCACACTGGAGACGACAGGACCGCGCCGACCATCAGCGCGACCTTGAGGTGGATGAAGAACCCGTCGAACGGCCCGTGGACGACCAGGTCGCAGTGCCGGTTGATGCAGTGCTCGGCGGGGACCTTGGTGTAGGGCTCCTTGACGAAGTCCCAGATGGGGTCGAAGAACAGCCACGCCACGACCGCGCCGGCGGCGAGGGCGAGGATCGCCTTGACCAGCCGGTTGCGCAGCTCGCGGAGGTGCTCCATGAGCGGCATGCGGCCTTCGGGGTCGACGTCGCGCCGCGTCGTCAGCTTCAGCATGGGCTCTTCGGGGGTGAGGGTGGACGGAAACGTCGCCGGAGGGTCGCCGGAACGTCAGTACCGGTTAATACCGGTCAGTGCCGGTCAGTGCTGGTTGCGGCCGGTGCCGTAGTCGCTGACCGGGACGCCCTGGATCGGCTCGCCGGACGGCAGCTCGCCGGGCCGGTGCACGCGGCCCTCGCGGGCGTCGGCCTCGCGCTCCAGGCGGGCGGCCTCGGCGCGCAGCTGCGCGGCGCGGTCGCGGGCGCCGGGCGCCGCGTCGGCGGCGGGCGCCGGGGCGGGCTTGGCGGCGGTCTCGTCATCGTCCTCGCGCAGGCCCTTGGTCTCGGCCTTGAGGATGCGCGCCGACTTGCCCAGGGAACGGGCGAGCTGCGGCAGCTTCGCGGACCCGAAGATCAGGACGACGACGAGCAGCAGGATCAGCAGCTCGGGGGTTCCAAGGTTCGGCATCAGAGAATTCCCTTTTCAGCAGGCGTTACTCAACCCGATCGTACGCCGTCGCCGGGGTCCTGTGGCGCGTGGGACCGCTGGAGGCGGTGGAGTTCGCCGCGCAGCTCCCGATGTTTGGGCGCGAGTTTCGCCCTGGTCCGCTCCAGTTCACGTCCGAACCGGCGCACGCCCAGGTAGACGCGGAAGGAGCAGTAGGCGAGCACGGCGACGCCCGCGAACCCGAGCGCCACCGCCAGACCGGACCATCCCACGTCCGTCACGGTATCGGACTCCTCAGACGTTCTCGTAGAGCGCGAGGGCGCGCGCCGCCTCGGCGCGGACCTCGGCGGCCAGCGACGCGGGCGCGACGACGCGGCCGTGCTCGGCCAGCCGCAGCGCCAGCGCCCGGACCCAGCGGGTGTCGGGGGTGCGCAGCACGACGCGCAGCCGCCCCTCCCCCAGTTCCTCGACGCTCTCGCACGGGTAGCCGTCGGCGACCCACCGGCCCTCGGGCGCCAGGTCCAGCGTGACGCTCTCGTCGCGGGGGGACGGGCGGAACAGGCCGCCGTCCACGTCGCGGGGCTCGGCGTCCTCGGGGACCTGCGCGGCGACGTCCAGCACGGTGAGCCCGGCGATCCGGTCGACGCGGAACAGCCGGACGGCCTCGGCGCGGCGGCACCACCCCTCCAGGTAGGTGGCGCCCTCCACGACCAGCAGCCGCATCGGGTCGACGTCGCGCTCGGTGTTCTCGTCGCGCGCCGGGACGTAGTAGGTGAGGTGGACGCGGCGGCCCGCCGTGATCGCCTCGCGCAGCACCGCCAGGTGGGCGCGGTCGCCGTGGCCGCCGACCTCGACCGCGACCTGCCCGGCGACCGACGCCGCCGCGCCCGCCGCCGTCTCCAGCTTGGCGATGACGCGGCTGAGGGCGTCGCGGTCGTGCAGGCCGGGGATCTGGGCGAGCGTCCGCAGCGCGATGAGCAGCGCGGCGGCCTCGTCGACCTTGAGCCGCAGCGGCCGGGCGATCGACTCGGCCTCGGCGACGGTGATCTCCCCGCCCTCGTAGGACAGGTCGATCGGGCAGTAGGGGTCGGGGGCGCGCAGCTCGACGCACCACAGCAGGTTGAGGTCGTCGATGAGCTGCTTCTCGGTGATCCCGAACGCGGCGGCGGCCTCGCCGACCGCGACCGTGTCCCGGTTGATCACGTAGGGGACGAGCGCCAGGAGCCGGCCGAGCCGGCCCGTGGACGCGGTGTTCGCGGGGGTGCTCATGATCCGTTCACCGCCAGTGCCGCCTTGAGCCGCTGGATGACCGCCTCGCGCAGGTCGGGCGGGTCCAGGACGACGACGTCGCCGCCGAACCTGGCGAGGTAGGGGGCGAACCGGTCGACGTCGCGGAACGTCAGCACGGCCTCGTCCCAGCCGTCCCAGCCGTCGCCGGCGGGCCGGACGTCGCGCGCCCACCGGCGCGGGCCCTGGACGGCGCCGGCGCGCAGCCGCACCGTCGCCGGGCGCGGGTCGCCGACGGGCTCGCCGGAGTCGAACGCGATCTTGCGGACGTCCACGCCGTCGGGCACGGTGACCGTCCCGGCGGGGCCGTCGGGGACGACGGCGCCGAGGATGCGGCTCAGCCGGAACACGCGGGTGCCGTCGCGGTCGCGGTCGTGGCCGACGACGTACCACCGGCCGCGGCGGCTCACCACGCCCCACGGCTCCAGGTGGCGCCGCGCCGACGACGTCCGGCCGACGCCCTGGTACTCGAACGTCACCGGGCGGCCGTCGCGGACCGCCTCCCACAGGGCGGGAAAGGCAGGGTCGCCGGCGTCCACGCGCGGCTCGACGCCGACGACGGCGGCGGGGTCGGGCGCGTCGCCGGTCTCGACGCCGGCGGCGCGCAGCTTCAGCAGCGCGCCGGACGCGGCGTCGGCCATGCTGGCGCGCTGCCACACCCGGGCGGCGAGGCCGAGCACGGCGGCCTCGTCGGGGCCGAGGTGGATCTCGGGCAGCTCGTAGTCCTGCGGGGGGATGCGGTAGCCGGTCTCCTCGCCGCCGCCGCCGGTGCGGTCGCTGCCGACCTCCAGCGGGACGCCGAGTTCGCGCAGCTCCTCCTTGTCGCGCTCGAACATCCGCTTGAACGCCTCGGCGCCCTCGGGATAGCCCGGCACGGCCCGGCGGATCTGCTCGGCCGTCAGGTACCTGCGGGTGGCCAGCAGGCACACCACCAGGTTGAGCAGGCGCTCGGTCTTGCGCCGCGACACGTGGGCCACCTCCTCCTTGGGTTCGGCTCGGTCCGGCGGGTCAGCGGATCGTCCGCGCGGCCGGTGAACCGGACGCTACCGTTCTCCGTGTGATCAGATGGCGCAAAGGCACGGTAGAGGGCGTCCGCCGGGAATGGCCGGGGGCGATCGAACTGGACGTCGCGGTCGGGGGCGACGGGGCCTGCCGCGCCCTGGCCTACCCCGCGCTGGTGGGGCGGCCCGAACCCGGCGACACCGTCCTGCTCAACACTACGGCCTTGGCGATGGGCCTGGGGACCGGCGGCTATGCGATCGTCGTCGCTCTCCCGGACCGGCTGCCCCCCGATCCGGACGGCCCGGGACATCTGGTGAAGGCCCGGTACACGCCGCTGCAGGCGACGCTGCTCGGCGCGGACGAGCAGGACTCGCCCCACCACGAGGTCCTGCGCGACGCGGACTCGCTGGGCGGGCTGCCGGTGATCGTCGCGGACCTGCACTCGGCGCTGCCGCCGATCCTGGCGGGGCTGCTGGCCGACCGTCCGGGCACCCGCGTGGTGTACGTGATGCCGGACGGCGGGGCGCTGCCCGCGTGGTTCTCCATGTCGATCGGGCAGCTCAAGGGCGCGGGGGCGCTCGCGGCGACGGTCACGACGGGGCAGGCGTTCGGCGGGGACCTGGAGGCGGTGACCGTCCACACGGGGCTGCTGGCGGCGCGGCTCGTCCTCGGCGCCGAGGTCGTCGTCGTGGCGCAGGGCCCCGGCAACCTCGGCACCGGGACGAAGTGGGGTTTCTCGGGCGTGTCGGCGGGTGAGGCGGTGAACGCCGCCGCCGTCCTGTCCGGCCGTCCGGTCGCGTCGCTGCGGGTCAGCGAGGGCGACCTGCGCGAGCGGCACGTCGGGGTGTCGCACCACAGCCTCACCGCCTACGGGCGCGTCGCGCTGGCCCGCGCGGACGTGCCCGTCCCCGAGCTGGGCGGGACGTTCGGGACGCGCGTCGCGGCGGACGCGGCGGCGCTCGGCGACCGGCACGCGCTCGTCCCGGTCGGGGTCGAGGGGCTGGAGGACGCGCTGCGCGCCGCCGAGAAGGAGTGGGGCGTGCGGATGTCCACGATGGGCCGCCGCCTGGACCAGGACCTGCCCTACTTCCTCACCGCCGCCGCCGCGGGACGGCACGCCGCGTCGCTCCTCTAGCCGGTCACGTAGCCGGTCACGCGTCCTGCGGGGCGAAGTCCTCGCGGAACGTGAACGCGTAGGCTGTGGGGCCGTGCGCGCGCAGGTGCGCGAGCCGCTCCACGGCCTCTTCCTGCGTCGGGACGTGCCCGGCGGGGATCCACCACAGGGCGAGGTGGGGGCCGCCGGGCGCCTCGAACCAGTCGCGGCGGCCCCGCAGGAACGCCAGATGGTCGCTGCGGTAGGTGAACTCCCACAGCGCCTCCCGCGACTCCCACACCGACATGTTGATGAGCGTGTCGTCGCCGAAGGGGCGCAGGCCGGTCGCATCGGAGCCGTCTTCGTCCACCAGCCGCCAGACGAAGCCGGGCGCCGCGTCGGCGAGCGCGTTGATCGGGGCGAGCGCGTCGGCGAACCCGGCCGAGCGGGGGTCGCCGAGGGGGTGGCGGAGCCTGCCGACGTTGAGCTGGGCGAGATGGTGGCCGGTCATGGGGTCATGTCAGCACGGCGCCCGCTTCTATGTCAATCCTCGCTTGTTTTAGAGATGGCGACGCAGCACAGGCCCGGACGCGCCGCCATGCGCACCGCCAGCTCCGGCGCGTCCCCGAACAGGCCCTCCAGCAGCGCCAGGTTCATCCCGCACACCAGCGGCGGGAACTCCTCGGCCAGCACGTGGAACGGGCAGTTGCGCATCCGCAGCACCGGGCCGCCGTCGTCGTCGAGGTAGGGCTCGTAGCCGCGCCGCTCCAGCAGCGCCCGCGCGGCGTCCAGGTCCGCGCACGGACCGGACGGGTCCCGCGCCGCCTCGCCCCGGCGCCGCGCCACCGCCTGCACCGCCGCGTCCAGCCGCGCGTCCTCGGCGGCCTCCGCCAGCATCGACGCCGCCGCCCGGTAGTCGCGCGGCGGCAGCGACACGCCCCGCTCCCCCGCCGCCCGCCGGTACACCTTCGCGGGCCGTCCCGCGCCCGGCCCGGACCGGCCCGTCAGCCGCCGCGACGCCGTCTCCAGCAGGCCCGCCGCCGCCAGCCGGTCCAGATGGAACGCCGCGAGCGTCCGCGCCACGCCCGCCGCCTCGGCCGCCTCGTTGCGCCCCACCTCGCGGCCCTGCGCGGCCACGTACTCGTACAGGCGCCGCCGCACCGGGTCCTGCAGCAGGCCGACCGCCTCGATGTCCTCCACGCGGCCCAGTCTAGGAAGCCCGGTGCCGGTCAGTACGCGCCGAGGACGTCCACCACGAACACCAGCGTGTCCGACGGCTTGAGCTGCAGCCGCGTCCGCCACGCCGCCTTGCCCAGCGCCGGGGGCACCACCACCAGCAGGCGGCTGCCCACCCGGCTGCCGACCAGCGCCCGGTCCAGGCCCGCGACGAGCTGCTGCCGGCCCGCGACCGCCCAGTGCACCTCGCCGTCCTGCCACGACGAGCCCAGCACCCGGCCGTCCCGCCAGTTCATCATCTGGTACTGCATCGCCACGAGCTGCCCGGACGCCACGACCGCGCCGCCGCCGTCCACCAGCGTCTGCGTCACCGGGCCCTTCGGCGGCGCCGTCTGCGGCATCAGCACCGACGCGGCCTGGCCCGGCGTGACCGGGCCGACCTTCGGGAGCTTCGGGTCGTCCAGCGTCTGCTGCCGTCCCGGGACCACCGCGTTCTTCCCGAACGAGGCCCGCACGTCCAGCACGTACACCAGCGTGTCGCCCGCGCTCACCCCGTGCGCCGGATCGCCGTCCGCCCCGTAGGCGTCCGCCGGCGGCACCCGCGCCACCACCCGCTCACCCGGCCGCGCGCCCTCCAGCGCCCGGTCCAGGCCCTTCACCAGCTTTCCCGTCTGGAACGCCGCCGGGACGCCCGCCTTGTAGGTGTCGTCCAGCAGCCGCGTCTTCGCGCCGTTCCACCGGTAGCTCACATAGTCCGCCACGACCAGGTCGCCGCGCCGCACCGGCGCGCCCTTGCCGTCGTGCAGCGTCTTCTCGGCGTACCCCGCGTCCGGCTTCCCGCCCTTCGGGAACGACACCGAAGGCTCCGCGCCCGCCTTGCCCTTCACCTCGACCTGGACGTCACCGCCGCCTCCGCATCCTCCGGCGAGCAGCCCGACCGCCAGCGCGACCGCCACCGACCCTGCGGCGGGCGACCGGAACGAACGCGGCACGAGGGAGCGACGGCGCATGCGGGTCCTTCGGGGTGGTGAGCGCGAACTGCGCGCTCACCCTACCCCTCCGGTGACAAACCGGCCGCCGCGGGGCGGCCGAAAATGATCACATCCCGGCGATCAGCTTGTCCACCCGCTCGTCCACGGAACGGAACGGGTCCTTGCACAGCACCGTCCGCTGCGCCTGGTCGTTCAGCTTCAGATGCACCCAGTCCACCGTGAAGTCGCGCCGCTTCTCCTGCGCCTTGCGGATGAACTCGCCGCGCAGCCGCGCCCGCGTCGTCTGCGGCGGCACCGACTTGGCCTCGAACACGTCCAGGTCCCGCGTGACGCGCTCCACCGCGCCCCGCTTCTCCAGCAGGTAGTACAGCCCGCGGTCCCGGTGGACGTCGTGGTACGCCAGGTCGAGCTGCGCCACCCGCGGCGACGACAGCGGCAGGTCGTACTTGCGGCGGTACTGCTCGATCAGCCGGTACTTCGTCACCCAGTCGATCTCCCGGCCCACCAGGTCCAGGTCGCCGGTCTCCACCGCGCGCAGCGTCCGCTCCCACAGGTCCAGCACCCGCTTGGCGGTCACGTCCCCGCCGCGCCGGTCCACGAAGTCCTTCGCCTTGCCGAAGTACTCCTTCTGGATCTCCAGCGAACTCGCCTCGCGGCCGTTGGCCAGCCGCACCTTCCGGCGGCCCGTCATGTCATGGCTGACCTCCCGGATCGCCCGGATCGGGTTCTCCAGCGTCAGGTCCCGCATGACGACGCCCGCCTCGATCATCCGCAGCACCAGGTCGGTCGCCCCGACCTTCAGCAGCATCGTGGTCTCGCTCATGTTCGAGTCGCCCACGATCACGTGCAGCCGCCGGAACCGCTCGGCGTCGGCGTGCGGCTCGTCCCGCGTGTTGATGATCGGACGCGAGCGCGTCGTCGCAGACGACACGCCCTCCCAGATGTGCTCCGCCCGCTGCGACACGCAGTACACCGCGCCGCGCGGCGTCTGCAGCACCTTGCCCGCGCCGCAGATGATCTGGCGGGTCACCAGGTACGGGATCAGCACGTCGGCCAGCCGGCCGAACTCCCCGTGCCGCCCCACCAGGTAGTTCTCGTGACAGCCGTAGGAGTTCCCGGCCGAGTCGGTGTTGTTCTTGAACAGGTAGATGTCCCCGGCGATGCCCTCCTCGCGCAACCGCCGTTCCGCGTCGACGAGCAGGCCCTCCAGGATCCGCTCGCCGGCCTTGTCGTGCGTCACCAGGTCCACGACGCTGTCGCACTCCGGCGTCGCGTACTCGGGGTGGCTGCCCACGTCGAGGTACAACCGGGCGCCGTTGCGCAGGAACACGTTGCTGGAACGGCCCCACGACACCACCCTGCGGAACAGGTAGCGGGCCACCTCGTCGGGTGACAACCGCCGCTGCCCGCGGAAGGTGCAGGTGACGCCGTACTCGTTCTCAAGCCCGAAGATGCGCCTGTCCACCCCTTGAGCCTATGCGCCCGGACGCCGACTTGGCAGTCTCCGGACCGCCCTGTTTCTCACCCCCGACCCGGTCCTTTACGTTGTAGATCACGATCACGGGCGCGAAAAACCCGCCGCAACCTCACCACAAAGGTTGCGACGGGTTCACACCCGGACGAAACGCCCGGATCAGGCGTCGGCCGCGCCCAGCAGCTCCTCGATCCGCGCCGCCGGCAACCGCTTGAACAGCCGATGCTCCCGATTACGGTCCAGCACCGCCACCTCCAGCGACTCCGCCGCCAGCCGCCGCTCCGAATCCTGCGCCTCCAACGCCCGCACCGCCGTCCGCAGCGCGTCCGCCAACGGCGCGCCCTCCTGATACCGATCCTTCAGCGACTGGGCCACCGCCTCCGCCTGACCCCCCATCGCCACATAACCGTGCTCGTCCGCCACCGAACCGTCGAACGTCAACCGGTAGATCTGATCCGTCCCCGAATCCTCACCGACCTCCGCGACCACCAACTCCACCTCGTACGGCTTGTTGGTCTCCGTGAAAATCGTCCCCAGCGACTGCGCGTACACGTTCGCCAGACCCCGCGCCGTCACGTCCCGCCGGTCGTACTGATACCCGTTCACATCCGCGTACCGGACACCGCCCAGCCGCAGATTCTCGAACTCGTTGTACTTCCCGACCGCCGCGAACGCGATCCTGTCGTAAATCTCACTGATCTTGTGCAGCGCACGCGACGGATTGTCCGCGACGAACAGGATCCCGTCCGCGTACTGCAGCACCACCACACTGCGGCCACGCGCGATCCCCTTCCGCGCGTAATCCGCCTTGTCCTTCATCTGCTGCTCGGGCGACACGTAGAACGGCATGGACACGGAACTGGATCCCTTCTATCGCAGCGGGGCGGTCGGCCCGCCCGGCGCGTCGTAACGTTCCTCGACGACGGCCCGCGCCACCGCGCCGACCTCGTCCTCACCGAGCCGGCGATACCCGTCCGCCGTCACCACCGCGACCACCGGGAAGATCCCCCGCGCCAGATCCGGACCACCCGTCGCCGAATCGTCGTCCGCCGCGTCGTACAGACCCTGCACGCACACCAGCGCCGCGTCCTCCGCCGACAGATCCGCGCGGAACAGCTTCTTCACCGAACCCCGCGCGAACACCGAACCCGAACCGATCGCGTGATAATCCCGCTCCTCGTAACGACCGCCCGCCGGATCATAAGAGAAGATCCGGCCCTGATCCCGCACCTCGTCGTACCCCGCGAACAACGGCACCACCGCGAGACCCTGCATCGCCATCGCCAGGTTCCCGCGCACCATCGACGCCAGCCGGTTCGCCTTCCCCTCCACCGACAGCGTCCGGCCCTCACGCTTCTCGTAATGCTCCAGCTCCACCTGGAACAACCGGACCAGCTCCATGCCCAGCCCCGCCGTCCCGGCCACCGCGATCGCCGAGAACTCGTCCGCGCGGAACACCTTCTCCACGTCACGCTGCGCGATCATGTTCCCGGCCGTCGCCCGCCGGTCCCCCGCCATCACGACCCCGCCCGGGAACGTCACCGCGACGATCGTCGTCCCGTGCGGAATCTCGTCCCCCGCCGTCACCCCCTCCGGCAACGGCCGGGCGCCCGGCAGCAGATCCGGCGCGTACGCGCCCAGGAACTCCGAGAACGACGACGTGCCCGGGCTCGCGAACAGCCCCGCCGACCGTGCGGTGTGCGCATCGTGAGACGCCACGCGACTCCTTCCCTCCACCAACGCGCCGCCGCCCTTCCGGACGGACCGACGCAGACCTTATGACCCTACTGTTCAACCACGCCCCATCGCATGCCGGACGATCACCTCCGCGATCAGCCGAGCGCGAACCCGCCGCCCACCCCACCCGACACACGCTCACTACCCCGCCGCACGCCCACCGCCACCTGCCCCGCCACCGACCCGCCCCGCTCGGTCACACCTCGACCGGATCCCCGATCCACGAATCCCGCACGCCCTCCTTGTCCCGCTCCCCCTTGCGGAACGCCGCGTCCGCCAGACGATGCGGCTCCCAACCGCCCTCCGGGACGCTCTCCGGATCCACATCCGGCTCCGTGAACGACAAGCGCGTCCCACCACGCCCGTCCGGCACCTCCTTGACCAGCAGGCCCAGCACATAGTCGATCGCGCGACGCAGCACCGCCGGATCGTCCCGCAACTGCCCCATCCCCGTGTTGCAGCCGCCGCACAGCATTCCGCGCACCGCGCCCGTCTCATGGCAGTGGTCGACGTGTTCGGCCGGACGGTCCACGCAGATCGCGCACCCGCCCTGCTGGATCGTCACCAGATCCTCGATGTCCGCCGCGTCGAGTCCCCAGCGCACGCGCGGCTTCCCCCGGCTCGTGAGACCGGCTCTCGCCACGGCCTCCGCCGTGCGGCGTTCGAAAGACCCCGGGTAGGTCTCCTCGCGCCAGGCGCGCAGCGCGGACGACGAGATGCGGGAAGTGCCGAGTTCGAGCCGGAGCAGACGCACGTACCACGTTCGTTCTTCGAGGTAGTCCGCCGCCTCGTAGAGCCGTCGGGGATTGTCGTCGAACTGGCCGAGCCCGCCATTGCAGGGGAAGCACAGGATGTGCCGGACCACGCCGGTGTAATGATCATGGTCGACGTGCGCGGCGGGATCGCGAAGGCACAGCACACAGATTCCGCCCTGCCGAGCGGTCAGCTCGTCCACCTGCGCACCGGTGAGGCCGTAACGCGTTTTCAGGAGGTAACTCCGCTGCCCACCGTAGAGGCGCTGCTTCGCCTCGGACGAGACACGGTTGTGACACGAACGGCAGTAATTCGCCAGTCCCGTCGACCTCGCCCGGTTCTTCCCGAATTCCTCGATCTTCTTGGTCTGTTCGCACTGGGGGCAGTACTTCATGCCCTCAGGTACGTCGAGATGACGCCGGTAGGGCCTTGTCGACTTGCCCTCGGCCGCGCGCTTTCCTCGATAAGACGACGAGTTGCGGAGGCCGAAACACTCCCGACAGTAGAGCGAGAGACCGTCCGCGGACGCCTTGCGCTTCCAGAACTCCGTCGTCGGCTTGACCTCGCCGCAATCGCGGCACTTCTTCTCCTGCACCATCGCCACCCACCCACCCTCCGGGGAGACTGCCCGGCTCAGTAACTCATGCAATCCTGGTTTTTTCAAATCGAATGATTCGGACAAACCAGGATTTACTGGCCTCCTTTTTGTACGTACCCGCGTACGAATTCCTCTGCGTTCTCTTCGAGAACTTCGTCAATTTCGTCCAGAATTGCCTCGACGTCGTCGCTGAGCTTCTCCTGCCGCTCCTGGACGTCCTCGCCCGTCGTGGCCTGGGTCTCCTCGGTCTCCTCCGTGCGACGCGTGGTCTGCTTCTGACCGCCGGTGTCCTTCGTGGCCATGTCGATACCTCCGCTCTGCCGGTCCTCTCAGCCTATCTCCGATCACCGACGGCCAGCGGATGCCGTGATCCGCCGTACCGTCCGCGCGGGGCCGGGGGTCCTGGCTGGGTTATCGCCGTCCGGCGAACCTGTAAAACGGGCGAAGCGGTCACGAAAAGGGGGCGGAAACGCGAGCGCGCGCCGGGCCCGGCCGGAGCCGGGCGGCGCGCGCGTGGCGTGCGGTGGTGCGTCAGCCGTTCTGGCCGGTGAGGGTGGCGACGAGGTCGGCGGCGGTGCGGCACTGGTCGAGGAGCGCGCCGACGTGGTCCTTGGTGCCGCGCAGCGGTTCGAGGGTGGGGACGCGCTGGAGGGATTCGCGGCCGGGGACGTCGAAGATGACGGAGTCCCAGGAGGCGGCGGCGACGTTGTCGGCGTACTGGCGCAGGCAGCGTCCGCGGAAGTAGGCGCGGGTGTCCTCGGGCGGGTCCTCGACGGCGTCCTGGACCTGGCGCTCGGTGACGACGCGGTCGATGCGGTCGCGGGCGACGAGGCGGTTGTAGAGGCCCTTGTCGGCGCGGACGTCGGTGTACTGGAGGTCGACGAGCTGGAGGCGGGGGTGGGACCAGTCGAGGCCGTCGCGGCTGCGGTAGCCCTCGAGGAGTTCGAGTTTGGCGACCCAGTCGAGTTCGCGGGAGAGCTGCATGGGGTCGTCGCCGAGGCGGTGCAGGACGGATTCCCAGCGGTCGAGGACGTCCTTGGTCATGTCGTCGACGTCGGCGCCGTAGCGGTCCTCGACGTATTTGCGTGACTGGTCGAGGTATTCGAGCTGGAGCTGGACGGCGGTCATCTTGCGGCCGTCGCGGAGCGTCAGGAGGTGTTTGCAGGACGGGTCGTGGGAGACGGCGCGCAGGGAGGCGACGGGCGCGTCGACGGTGAGGTCGGTGGTGAGGAAGGAGTCCTCGATCATGGCGAGGACGAGGGCGGTGGTGCCGAGCTTGAGGTAGGTGGAGACCTCGCTCATGTTGGCGTCGCCGATGATGACGTGGAGGCGCCGGTATTTGTCGGGGTCGGCGTGGGGTTCGTCGCGGGTGTTGATGATGGGGCGTTTGAGGGTGGTCTCCAGGCCGACTTCGACTTCGAAGAAGTCGGCGCGCTGGCTGATCTGGAAGCCTTCGCCGCGTCCGTCGACGCCGATGCCGACGCGGCCGGCGCCGGTGACGACCTGGCGGGAGACGAAGAAGGGGGTGAGGTGGCGGACGATGTCGGCGAAGGGCGTCTGCCGCCGCATGAGGTAGTTCTCGTGGCAGCCGTAGGAGGCGCCTTTGTTGTCGGTGTTGTTCTTGTAGAGCTGGATGGGGTTGGTGCCGGGGATGAGGGCGGCGCGGGCGGCGGCGTCGGCCATGACGCGTTCGCCTGCCTTGTCCCAGATGACGGCGTCGAGGGGGTTGGTGCACTCGGGCGCGGAGTACTCCGGGTGGGCGTGGTCGACGTAGAGGCGCGCGCCGTTGGTGAGGATGACGTTGGCGAGGCCGAGGTCCTCGTCGGTGAGCTGGGTGGGGTCGGCGACCTCGCGGGCGAGGTCGAAGCCGCGGGCGTCGCGGAGGGGGTTCTCCTCCTCGAAGTCCCAGCGGGCCCGTCTGGCCCGTGCGGCGGACGCCGCGAGGTAGGCGTTGACGACCTGCGACGAGGTGACCATCGCGTTGGCCCCTGGCTGACCGGGCACGGAGACGCCGTACTCGGTTTCGATGCCCATGACGCGCCGAACACTCATATGGTCGAGCCTATCGGGAGGGCGGGGGCGGGGCCACGGGGCGGGGTCCGGGGCGTCCGCGTGGCGGGGCCGACGTGCCGCGGCGCGGCGGCCGGCCGGTGGGGCGGGCCGCCGCGCCGCGGCGTGGTCGGTGCGGGGGTCAGAGGTACTGGCCGGTGTTGGCGACGGTGTCGATGGAGCGTCCGGCCTCGGCTCCCTTGGTGCCGGAGACGAGGGTGCGGATGTAGACGATCCGTTCGCCCTTCTTGCCGGAGATCCGGGCCCAGTCGTCGGGGTTGGTGGTGTTGGGGAGGTCTTCGTTCTCGCTGAACTCGTCGACGCAGGCGGCGAGGAGGTGCTGGACGCGCATGCCCTTCTGGCCGGTTTCGAGGAACTGCTTGATGGCCATCTTCTTGGCGCGGTCGACGATGTTCTGGATCATGGCGCCGGAGTTGAAGTCCTTGAAGAAGAGGACTTCCTTGTCGCCGTTGGCGTAGGTGACCTCGAGGAAGCGGTTCTCTTCGCTCTCGGTGTACATGCGCTCGACGACGCGCTGGATCATGGCGTCGATGGTGGCGGTGGGGTTGCCGTCGTGTTCGCCGAGGTCGTCGGCGTGCAGCGGGAGGCCGGGGACGATGTACTTGGAGAAGATGTCCTTGGCGGCCTCGGCGTCGGGGCGTTCGATCTTGATCTTGACGTCGAGGCGGCCGGGGCGCAGGATCGCGGGATCGATCATGTCCTCGCGGTTGGAGGCGCCGATGACGATGACGTTCTCCAGGCCTTCGACGCCGTCGATCTCGCTGAGGAGCTGCGGGACGATGGTGTTCTCGACGTCGGAGGAGACGCCGGATCCGCGGGTGCGGAAGATGGAGTCCATCTCGTCGAAGAAGACGATGACGGGGGTTCCGGCGGACGCCTTCTCGCGGGCGCGCTGGAACACGAGCCGGATGTGGCGTTCTGTCTCGCCGACGTACTTGTTGAGGAGTTCGGGCCCCTTGATGTTGAGGAAGAAGCTCTTGCCCTCCTGGCCGGTCTGTTCGGCGACCTTCTTGGCGAGGGAGTTGGCGACGGCCTTGGCGATGAGCGTCTTGCCGCAGCCGGGGGGCCCGTAGAGCAGGACGCCCTTGGGGGGCCGGAGCTTGTGCTCGCGGAAGAGGTCGGCGTGCAGGTAGGGCAGTTCGACGGCGTCGCGGATCAGTTCGATCTGGGAGCCGAGCCCGCCGATCTCCTCGTAGGAGATGTCGGGCACCTCTTCGAGGACGAGTTCTTCGACCTCGGCCTTGTGGATCTTCTCGTAGGCGTATCCGGACCGGGAGTCGAGCATGAGCGAGTCGCCGGCGCGGAGCGGGACTCCGCGCAGCGGCTCGGCGAGCTTGATGATGCGCTCCTCGTCGGCGTGCGCGATGACGAGCGCGCGTTCGCCGTCGTCGAGGAGCTCCTTGAGCATGACGACCTCGCCCTGCTGCTCGAAGGCGAGGGCTTCCACGACGTTGAGGGCCTCGTTGAGCATGACCTCCTGGCCGCGCTTGAGGTCCTCGACGTCGACGGACGGGCTGACGTTCACGCGGAGCTTGCGGCCTCCGGTGAAGATGTCGACCGTTCCATCGTCCCTTGCTTCGAGGAAGACGCCGTAGCCGGACGGCGGTTGCGCCAGCCGGTCGACCTCCTCCTTGAGCGCGACGATCTGCTCGCGTGCTTCCTTCAGGGTCGACACGAGACGTTCGTTCTGACCCGTGGCGGCGGCCAGGTTGGCCTGTGCCTCATGGAGACGTTCCTCTAGAACCCGTACTTGGCGCGGGGATTCCGCGAGCTTGCGGCGCAGTACGGAGATCTCCTCCTCCAGGAAGGAAACCTGTGTGCGGAGGTCCTTGACCTCCTTGTCCTGCGCGCTGCGCGCCCCAGCATCATCACGAGCGGCCACGCCCCGTCACCTCCTCACGAAGAGAGCCGACGACCTATTGAGACCCTACCTATCTGGAGCGGTTCCGTAACCTGCCCTTTCGGTTGTCGTGTCGTGGGGGGCGTGTCGGGGCGGGTGCGGCTGCGGGGGCGCGGGGGCGCGGTGTTTGCGTCGTGGGGCAGGTGGGACGGTGGTTCTTGTCGGCGGCGCGGCCCGGTGGCGGCAGGATTTGCCGACATCATCGGGTATGTCCGCCCAGAGCGAAGCGGCGGCGGACGGCCGGAGAGAGCCGCGCCGACCGGGGCGGAGGGAAAGTTCCCGGGCGTGGCGCGGCCCCCGAATGTGATCTAGGACTCGTCGGGCGTGTCGGCGGCGGGCGCGGCGTCGGCGGTGTCCGCGGCGGCGTCCGGGGTGTAGGCGCCCTTGGCGGGACGGCGGCGGCGCTGCGGCGGGGTGACGCCGTCGGCGAGGCGGCGCGCGGTGACGAGGAAGCCGGTGTGGCCGACCATGCGGTGGTCGGGGCGGACGGCGAGGCCCTCGACGTGCCAGGAGCGCAGCAGCGTCTCGAAGGCGTAGGGCTCGGCGAACGCGCCGTGGGAGCGCAGGTCCTCCACCACGCGGGACATCTGGGTGGTGGTGGCGATGTAGGCGCAGACCATGCCGCCGGGGACGAGGGCCTTGGCGACGGCGTCGACGCACTCCCAGGGGGCGAGCATGTCGAGGACGACGCGGTCGACCTCGGTCTCGGCGAGGGCGTCCTCCAGGGACCCGACGGTGAGCCGCCAGGACGGGTGGGGGCCGCCGAAGAAGCGCTCGACGTTGGCGCGGGCGACGTCGGCGAAGTCGGGGCGGCGCTCGTAGGAGGAGACGAGGCCGTGCTCGCCGACGGCGCGCAGCAGGAAGCAGGTGAGGGCGCCCGACCCGGCGCCGGCCTCGACGACGCGGGCGCCGGGGAAGATGTCGGCCTGCGCGACGATCTGGGCGGCGTCCTTGGGGTAGACGACGGCGGCGCCGCGCGGCATGCGGACGGCGTAGTCGCTGAGCAGGGGCCGGAAGGCGAGGTATTCGACGGCGCCGGTGGAGCGGAAGACGCTGCCTTCGGGGCTGCCGATGATGGTGTCGTGCGGGATGGATCCCTTGTGGGAGTGGTAGAGCTTCCCTGGCTGCAGGGTGATGGTGTTGATGCGTCCCTTGGGGTCGGTGAGCTGAACCTGGTCGCCGGGGCGGAACGGTCCGTGCGGGATGCGGCCGGTCGCGGCGGCGGGGACGGGCGGGGTGGAGGGTTCGCTCATGGGCGTCAAGGCTAGCGGCCGTGCGGGCCTGCTCAGGCGCCCGCTGAAGGCGCGGGTCAGGCGCCGCTGAAGGCGCGGTCGACGTCGGCGGTGGCGAGGACGCCGTAGACGCCGCCGCCGGGTTCGAGGAGGAGGTATTCGGACGCGGGGGCGTTGCGGAGGGCGTCGACGAGGTCCTCGCCGGTGAGGTCGGCGGGGAGGGTGAGGCCGGGTTCGATGCCGCGCGACAGGTCGCCGGTGCTGACCCAGGGGCGGCGGTGTTCGGGCGTGGCGGTGACGGCCTTCTCGCTGACGAGGCCGCGGGGGCGTCCGTCGTGGTCGACGACGACGATGGCGCCGGCGTGCTCGGCCTGGGCGCGGCGGACGGCCTCGGCGAGGGGCAGGTCGGCGGTGACGAGGGTGGCGCGGCGGGCGAGGGCGCGGGCGCTGAGGCGGGGGATGCGCTCGCGGATGCGTTCGGCGCGCAGGGTCTGGGTGGCGCCGACCCAGATGAAGGAGGCGACGAGCGCGGACCACAGGAGGGTGAGCCAGCCGATGCCGCCGTCCTCGGTGGAGCGGGTGCTGAGGTAGGCGCCGGCGAGGAGGCAGAGGACGGCGACGCCGCGGCCGATCTGGGCGGCGGCGACGGCGCCGCTGCGGCTGCGTCCGGTGGCCTTCCAGACGGCGGCGCGGACGAGCCTGCCGCCGTCCAGGGGCAGGCCGGGCAGGAGGTTGAAGACGCCGACGAGGAGGTTGGCGAAGGCGAGGGCGTCGAGCAGGAGGAGCCCGACGGGCGGGAGCGGGACGAACGCGCGGGCGGCGAAGCCGAGCCCGGCGAGGACGAGGTTGACCAGCGGCCCGGCGAGGGCGATGAGGAATTCGCCGCCGGGGCCGTCGGCCTCGCGGCCGATGGAGGTCTCGCCGCCGAGGATGTGGAGGGTGACCGAGCGGACGGGCAGGCCGAGGGCGCGGGCGGTGACGGCGTGGCTGAGTTCGTGGACGAACACCGATCCGTAGAGCAGGACGGCGTAGGCGAACGCGACGGCGAAGCTGCCGGGGCGGCCGACGACGTCGTGGACCTGGCTCTCGAAGAGGACCGTGACGATGATCGCGACGACGAACCAGCTCGGCGAGACGAAGACGGGGACGCCGAACGGCCGTCCGATGGGCAGGCCGTTGCCGCGCGGGCCGGGGTCTCCGGCGGGCGGTGCTCCCTGCGGCGAGGGCGGGCTGTCGGTCACGGTCCGATGCTACGGCCCCGGCCCGCGCCGTCCGGCCGGGCGCCCGCCGCTGATGTCCAAGCGTTGTCCACAGCGGCGATTCCCGGCGCGGTTTCGTCGGAGGGCTCCCCTACGCTCGTGGGCATGACGACGGAGGCGGATGCGGGCACGGACGCGGGGACGGGAGCGGTGGAGGTGGCGGGGTCGCTGTCGCCGTCGCGGGCCGGGGATTTCATGACGTGTCCGCTGCTGTACCGGTTCCGGGTGATCGACAAGCTGCCGGAGCGGCCGAGCCCGGCGGCGGTGCGCGGGACGCTGGTGCACGCGGTGCTGGAGCGCCTGTACGACCTGCCCCCGGACGGCCGGACGGTCGGGGCGGCGCTGGAGCTGCTGGGCCCCGAGTGGGAGCGGCTGCTGGCGAAGGAACCGGAGCTGGACGGCCTGTTCGCGGCGGACGCCGAAGGGGCGGCGGAGCGGGCGGAGTGGCTGGAGCAGGCGCGGCGGCAGGTGGAGCGGTACTTCACGCTGGAGGATCCCCGGCGGCTGGAGCCCGCCGAGCGGGAGCTGTACGTGGAGACGGTGCTGGAGTCGGGCCTGCGGCTGCGGGGCTTCATCGACCGGGTGGACGTCGCGCCGACCGGCGAGGTCCGGATCGTGGACTACAAGACGGGCACGGCGCCGCGCGCGGACTTCGAGGCGCGGGCGCTGTTCCAGATGAAGTTCTACGCGCTGGTGCTGTGGCGGCTGCGGGGGGCGGTGCCGCGGCTGCTGCAGCTGATGTACCTGGGGAACGGGGAGGTGCTGCGGTACGCGCCGGACGAGGCGGATCTGCGGGCGACCGAGCGGAAGGTGGAGGCGCTGTGGGACGCGATCCGGCGGGCGACCGACACCGGTGAGTGGCGTCCGCGCGCGAGCCGGCTGTGCGACTGGTGCGACCACCGGGAGCGGTGCCCGGAGTTCGGGGGGACGCCGCCGCCGCTGCCGGCCGTCCCGGCGCCGCGCGAGTCCCCGGCGGACGCGATGGCGGTGCGGGGCCGCGACGACCCGTGAGGCGCGTTCCGGGCGGCCCGCGGGGTGGACCCGGCGTCCTCCTTGGGGAGGATCGGGGATCCGCGTTCAGGATGGGTCGGGGGCCGTCGTGACCTCCTAGGGTGAGAAGCGTGTCACCCCGCATTCACGGTCTCCGCGCCTGCCGCGCCTGGTTCCGGGCGCGTCCGCCGGCGGCCGACGCGCTGCTCGGCGCCCTGCTGCTGGCCGTGGGCCTGCCGCAGGCGCTGCTGGAGCGTCCCCCGGACGACGGGGTGTGGGCGGCGCCGGACGCGCGGCAGGTCGCGCTGCTGGTGATCGCGTCGGCGGCGCTGGTGCTGCGGCGCCGGTTCCCGCTGGCGGTCCTGGTGATCGCGGTGGGGGCGATGGTGGCGCTGACGGCGGGCCGGTATCCGCCGACGGTCACGGAGGTCGCGGCGTTCCTGGTGGCGGTGTACGGGGTGGCGGCGCACCGGCCGCTGGCGCGGGCGGCGCTCGGCGGGGTCGTGGCCCTGGCGGCGGTGGTCGCGGTGCTGGCGGCGACGCCCGAGGACGTCGGGCTGATGGCGTTCCTGATGAACGGGCTGCTGGTGGCCGGGGCGTGGGTGCTCGGCCGGAACCTGCGGATGCGGCGGGTGTACTTCGCCGAGCTGGAGGACCGGGCGGCGCGGCTGGAGCGGGCGCGGGGCACCGACGCGCGGGCGGCGCGGATCGAGGAGCGCTCGCGCATCGCGCGGGAGCTGCACGACGTGGTGGCGCACCATGTGAGCGTGATGACGGTGCAGGCGGGCGCGGCGCGGCGCGTCATCGACCGCAACCCGGCGGGGGCGCGGGAGGCGATGTCGACGATCGAGGAGGTCGGCCGGACGGCGCTCAGCGAGATGCGGCGGATCGTCGGCGTGCTGCGGACCGAGCGGGACGAGGGCGGCGGCGGGGAGCTGGCGCCGCAGCCGGGCCTCGGCGACGTCGGGGAGCTGCTGGAGCACGTCAGGGAGACGGGCCTGGCGGTCCAGCTGTGGATCGAGGGCGAGGCGCGGACTCCGTCGCCGGGCGTGGACGTGGCGGCGTTCCGGCTGATCCAGGAGGCGCTGACGAACACGCTGAAGCACGCGGGCCCGGCGGCGCGGGCGTGGGTGCGGCTGTACTACGGCGAGCGGGACCTGACGGTCGAGATCGAGGACGACGGGCACGGCACGTCGACGATCAGCGCCGAGGACGCCGAGAGCCCCGGGCACGGCCTGGTCGGGATGTACGAGCGGGTGGCGCTGTTCGGCGGCGAGCTGCGGATCGGGCCGCGCGTCGGCGGCGGGTTCGGGGTGCGGGCGCGGTTCCCGCTGGAGGCGTAGCCGCGCGGCGGACCGGGTCGTGGCGCGGGACGGATAGGTTGGGCGGTGCGGCGACGGCGCCGCGGCCGGAGCGGAGGCGATGACGGTGAGCGAGGCGGCCGGGTGAACGCGGTACGGGTCCTGTTGGTGGACGACCAGCCGCTGTTGCGGACGGGCTTCAAGCTGATCCTGGAGGCCGAGCCGGATCTGGCGGTGGTCGGGGAGGCCGGGGACGGCGCGGCGGCGGTGGAGCTGACGCGGTCGCTGCTGCCGGACGTGGTGCTGATGGACATCCGGATGCCGGGCGTGGACGGCATCGAGGCGACGCGGCGGATCATCCGGGACGGCGCCGCGTCGCACGACCCGAAGGTGCTGATCCTCACGACGTTCGACCTGGACGAGTACGTGATCGAGGCGGTCCGGGCGGGCGCGAGCGGGTTCCTGCTGAAGGACTCCCCGCCCGAGGACCTGGTCGCGGCGATCCGGATCGTGGCCGACGGCGACGCGATCGTGGCGCCGTCGGTGACGCGGCGGCTGCTGGACAAGTTCGCGACGCGGCTGCCCGCCGTGCGGGACTCGGCTCCCCCGCCGGGCCTGGACACCCTGACCGAGCGCGAGCGCGAGGTCCTGACGCATGTGGCGCGCGGCCAGTCCAACGCGGAGATCGCGGCGGAACTCGTGGTGAGCGAGACGACCGTGAAGACGCATGTGGGGAACGTGCTGGCCAAGCTGGGCCTGCGGGACCGGGTGCAGGCCGTGGTGTACGCGTACGAGACGGGGCTGAGCCGCCCGGGCCAGGGCTGACCGGAGCCCCGCTCCGAGACCCGGCCGAGACCCCGCCGCGACCGGCCCGAGACCGTCCCGGAGGGGCCGGGTCGGGGAGGTCCCCCACAGGTCCGGTGGCGGTCTAGTCCCCGAGGACGATGAAGCGCCGGGATCTCCTGCCAGGGGTGGACCGGAGATTCCCTTCCCGAGGCTCATCCCCTGATTCGCCCGGACTCCTACTGTTCTGTGGTGAGCGGTGCGGTGCCCGCGGGCGCCGCTCCGCGAACGGGCAAGCGACTTTCCACCACGAACAGGGGACCAACCGTGACGAACTCCGCCCCATCGACCGCCGACGCGCATCCCGCGCCCGGGGCGGGTGACTTCGCCGCCTCGGCGCACCGGATCGCCAAGTCCTACGGGCGCGGGGACGCCCAGGTCGTCGCGCTCGACCACGTGACCGTCGGGATCCCCCGGGGCCGCTTCACCGCGATCATGGGCCCGTCGGGCTCGGGCAAGTCCACGCTGATGCACTGCATGGCGGGCCTGGACTCCGTCGACTCCGGCGAGGTCTTCATCGGCGGCACCGACCTCACCAAGCTGAAGGACAAGCAGCTCACCCGGCTGCGCCGCGACAAGATCGGGTTCATCTTCCAGGCGTTCAACCTAGTCCCCACGCTGACCGCGCTGGAGAACATCACGCTGCCGATGGGCATCGCCGGCCGCAAGCCCGACCAGGAGTGGCTGGACCGGGTCGTCGACACCGTCGGGCTGCGGCCCCGCCTCAAGCACCGTCCGTCGGAGCTGTCGGGCGGCCAGCAGCAGCGCGTGGCGTGCGCGCGGGCGCTGGCGTCCCGCCCGGAGATCATCTTCGCGGACGAGCCGACCGGGAACCTGGACTCGCGCTCGGGCGCGGAGGTGCTGGGGTTCCTGCGGTCCTCGGTGCGCGAGATGGGCCAGACGATCGTCATGGTCACCCACGACCCGTCCGCCGCCGCGTACGCCGACGAGGTCCTGTTCCTCACCGACGGCCGGATCGTCGACACGATGCGCGAGCCGACCGCCGACCGCGTCCTGGAGCGCATGAAGGGCTTCGACCTGCCGGGGGTCTCGGCCCGATGATGACCAAGGTCACGCTCCGCAACCTCATGGCGCACAAGGTGCGCCTGCTGCTGACGGGCGTCGCGGTCCTGCTCGGCGTGGCGTTCGTGGCGGGCACGCTGATGTTCACCGACACGATGAGCAAGCAGTTCGACGACCTGTTCAACAGCGTCGGCAAGAACGTCGCGGTGGACGTCCGGGCCAAGAAGGTCACCGGCGGGGACGAGGACGGGCAGAACGCCCAGCCGATCCCGGCGTCGCTGGTGGACAAGCTCAAGACCGTGCCCGGCGTGAAGTCCGCCGAGGGCCAGGTCAGCGGGTACGCGGCGGTCGTCGGCCGCGACGGCAAGCTGATCGGCGGGTCCGGCCCGCCGCAGCTCGGCGTCAACTGGACCGGCGACGACGGCGCGACGCGGCTGTCGTCGGGTCGCGCGCCGAACGGCCCGGGCGAGGTCCTGCTGGACGAGGACACGGCGAAGAAGGCGCACTACCGCGTCGGCGACACCGTCAAGATCATCGTCGCGGGTCCGCCGCAGTCGATGAAGGTCACCGGGCTCGTCCACACGGGGAACATGATGGGCGCGACCATCACCTCGTTCGACACCCCGACCGCGCAGCGGCTGCTGCTCAAGCCCGGTCAGTTCTCCGAGATCCAGCTCGGCACGACCGGCGTGAGCGAGCAGGTCCTGCGCGACCGCGTCGCCGCGCAGCTCCCCGGGAACCTGGAGGCCATCACGGGGACGAAGATGCGCGAGGAGAACAAGAGCGACGTCGAGGCGTTCCTCGGGTTCTTCCGGACGTTCCTGCTGGCGTTCGCGCTCATCGCGGTGTTCGTCGGCGCGTTCATCATCTTCAACACGTTCTCGATGCTCGTCGCGCAGCGCACCCGCGAGCTGGCCCTGCTGCGCGCGATCGGCGCGGCCCGGCCGCAGGTCACCCGCGCGGTGATCGGCGAGGCGATCGCCGTCGGGGTCGTCGGGTCGACGCTCGGGATCGCGGGCGGCGCGGGCCTGGCCACGCTGCTGCAGACGTTCAACGGCGGCGGGAGCCTGGTCCTCACCGCCAAGACGGTGATCGTCTCCTACCTCGTCGGGATCATCGTGACGGTCGTGTCGGCGTACTTCCCGGCGCGCCGCGCCGCGAAGATCCCGCCGGTCGCCGCGATGCGCGACGACGTGGCGCTCCCCCAGCGGTCGCTGCGGATCCGGCTGGCGCTCGGCTCGGTCCTCACGGTGCTCGGCGCCGTGCTGATCGGCACGGGCCTCGCGGGCGCCGCGAGCAGCGGGACGGCGAACGCGGTCCTGGTCGGCGCGGGCGCGTTCGGGGTGTTCATCGGCGTGACGATGCTCGCCCCGATGATCAGCATCCCGGTGGTCAAGGTGCTGGGCTGGCCGTTCGCGAAGGTCATGCGGGTGCCGGGACGGCTGGCGCAGCAGAACGCGCTGCGCAACCCGCGCCGCACCGCCTCGACCGCCGCCGCGCTGATGATCGGCCTCGCGCTGATCACGATGGTGAACGTGCTCGGCGCGTCGATCCGGGCGTCGGTGGGCTCCCAGATCGACGACCAGTTCGGCGCGGACTACACGGTCAGCACGGACGGCGGGGGCGGCGTGGACGACGCGACCGTCGGCGCGATCGCCAAGATCCCCGGCGTGCGCTCGGCCTCCCGCGCCTACACGGGCAACGCCGTGATCGCCGGCAAGAAGGTGGACTACACCGCCGGCGACATGCCCGCCCTCGGCAAGGCGGCGCGGCTCACGATGGTCTCGGGCTCCGACGACCCGGGCCGCGCGGGGATCCTGCTGGACAAGGAGCGCGCGAAGGCGCTCGGCGCGTCGGTCGGCGCGACCGTGCCGGTGACGTTCGCCGACGGCCGCACCGTCGCCCTGACGGTGAAGGGCGTCTACGACAAGAGCGACCTGCTCGGGTCCCGCGTCGTGTCGGAGAACGTCCACCTCGCCCACACCGCGCGGCCGATCGCCCAGGTCGTCGCCATCGACACCGGCGGCGCCGAGGCGCCCCGCGCGGCCATCGAGAACGTCACCAAGGCCAACCCCGCGCTCAAGGTGCAGGACCAGGCCGACCTGAAGGACCAGGTCAGTAAGCAGGTCGACGGGATCATCGGCTTCATCACGATCCTGCTGGTCCTCTCGGTGATCATCGCGGCGGTCGGGGTCGTCAACACGATCGCGCTGTCGGTGATCGAGCGGACCCGCGAGATCGGGCTGCTGCGCGCGATCGGGATGGGCCGCCGCCAGCTCCGCCGCATGATCCGCGCCGAGTCCATCGTGATCGCGGTGTTCGGCGCGGTGCTCGGGATGGCCATCGGCATCGCCTTCGGGGCCTCGCTCCAGCAGGCGCTCGCCGACGACGGCCTGAACATCCTGTCCATCCCCTACGGGACGCTCGTCACCTACCTGGTCGTCGCGGCGGTGATCGGCGTGCTGGCCGCGCTGTGGCCGGCGTGGCGGGCGGGCCGGATGGACGTCCTGCGGGCCATCTCCACCGAGTGACCCCCGGCGCCGCGTCTCCCCGCGCGGCGCCGGCCGGGACGGCGAGCGGCCCGCACGGAAGATTCCGTGCGGGCCGCTCTCGTGCGTGCCCCGTGCGCGCCGGGGATTAGGCGTCCCCGGACCCGGACGGGCCGGCCTCCGCCTTCGCCACCAGGTCGGTCGCGCTGACGGTGGTGTTCTCCGGGAAGTGGCACGCCACCTCGTGGCCCGGGCTGAGCGCCACCAGCGGCGGCTCCTGCTGCTTGCAGATGTCCTGCGCCTTCCAGCAGCGCGTGTGGAACCGGCACGCGGGCGGCGGGTCCAGGGGGCTCGGGACGTCCCCCTGGAGCCGGATCCGCTCGCGCCCCTCCCGCCGCGACGGGTCGGGCACCGGCACCGCCGACAGCAGCGCGTTCGTGTACGGGTGCATCGGCCGCTCGTACAGGTCGTTGCGATCCGCGACCTCGACGATCTTGCCGAGGTACATCACCGCGACGCGGTCGGAGATGTGCCGGACGACCGACAGGTCGTGCGCGATCACCACGTAGGTGAGGTCCAGCTCGTCCTGGAGGTCCTCCAGCAGGTTGACGACCTGGGCCTGCACCGACACGTCCAGCGCCGACACCGGCTCGTCGGCGATGATCAGCTTGGGCTTGAGGGCCAGCGTGCGGGCGATCCCGATGCGCTGCCGCTGCCCGCCGGAGAACTCGTGCGGGTACCGGTTGTAGTGCTCGGGGCTGAGGCCCACCAGCTCCAGGATCTCCTGGACGGCCTTCTTCACGCCGTGCTCGGTCTGGACGTTCTGCAGGTGGAACGGCGCCCCGACGATCGCGCCGACCGTCTTGCGCGGGTTCAGCGACGAGTACGGGTCCTGGAAGATCATCTGCAGGTCGCGGCGGTACGGGCGGAGCTGCCGCTGCGACAGCGCGGTGATGTCCCGCCCGTCGAAGGTGATCCGCCCGAACGACGGATCCAGCAACCGCATGATCATCCGTCCGGTGGTGGACTTCCCGCAGCCCGACTCCCCCACCAGGCCCAGCGTCTCGCCCCGGCGGACCGAGAACGACACCCCGTCCACGGCCTTCACCGCGGCGACCTGGCGGCGCAGCAGCCCGGCCGTCACGGGAAAGTGCTTGCCCAGGTCCTCGACCTGGAGCAGCGGCTCGCCGGACGGGGCCGGACGCTCGGCGGGCGCCGCGTCCGTCGTGGTCTCTGAAGTGCTCACTGTCTTCCCACTTGTGCTCGTCACAGCGTCGGCCGGATCTCGGACTCCCAGATCTCCCGCCGCCGGTCCAGCGGGAGATGGCACGCGGCGAGGTGCCCCGGCGCGGCCTCCGTCAGCTCGGGCCGCTCGGACTCGCTGCGTCCCCCGTTCAGCGTCGCGTAGGCGCAGCGGGGATGGAACGCGCACCCGTTCGGCACGTTGATAAGGCTGGGCGGTGAGCCCTTGATCGGGTTCAGCCGCTCCGACCGCGCCCGGTCCAGCCGCGGCATCGACCCGAGCAGGCCCCAGGTGTAGGGGTGCTGCGGGGCGTGGAAGACGTCGTCCACCGACGCCTGCTCCACGCACCGGCCCGCGTACATCACGAGGACGTCGTCGGCCAGCTCCGCCACGACGCCGAGGTCGTGGGTGATCATGATGATCGCGGAGTTGAACTCCTCCTGAAGGTCCCGGATCAGGTCGAGGATCTGCGCCTGGACGGTCACGTCGAGCGCCGTGGTCGGCTCGTCGGCGATCAGCAGCTCCGGGTCGCACGACAGCGCCATCGCGATCATCGCGCGCTGCCGCATGCCGCCGGAGAACTGGTGCGGGTAGTCGTCCACGCGCCGGTCGGGCTTCGGGATCCCGACCCGGCCGAGCATGTCGATGGCGTGCTTGCGCGCGACGCTCTTGGACACGTCGTTGTGGACGCGGTACGCCTCGACGATCTGCTTGCCGACCGTGTAGAAGGGGTGCATCGACGACAGCGGGTCCTGGAAGATCATCGCCATCTTCCGGCCGCGCTGACGGCGGACCTCGTCGGGCGACGCGCCGACCAGCTCCTTGCCGTCCAGCCAGATCTCGCCCGACACCTTCGCGTTGCGCCGGTTGTGCAGGCCGAGGATCCCGAGGCTCGTGACGCTCTTGCCCGAGCCGGACTCGCCGACGATGCCGAGCGTCCGGCCGCGTTCGAGGTCGAACGTCAGGCCGTCCACCGACCGGACGATCCCGTCGTCGGTCGGGAAGTGGATCTTCAGGTCGCGCACCGAGAGGAACGGCTCCCCCGTCATCAGCCCAGCCTCACTCTCGGGTCGATGGCCGCGTACAGGAGGTCCACGACCAGGTTGATCATGACGATGAAGAACGCCGCGAGCAGCGTCACGCCGAGCACCACGGGAAGGTCGCCGGTGCCGATGGAGCTGATCGCGAGCTGGCCGAGGCCCGGGATGCTGAAGGTGTTCTCGGTGAGCACCGCGCCGCCCAGCATCAGCCCGAGGTCGAGGCCGAAGATGGTGAGGATCGGCGTCAGCGTCGAGCGCAGGGCGTGCTTGGTGATGACGGTCCGCTCGGGCAGGCCCTTGGCTCGCGCCGTGCGGATGTAGTCCTCACCGAGCGTTTCCAGCATTCCGGCGCGGGTGAGCCGCGCGTACATCGCCGCGTAGAGGAACGCCAGCGTCACCCACGGCAGGACGAGCGACTGGAACCACGTCCCCGGATCCTGCGTGAAGGGCACGTAGCTGCCGCCGCCGGGGAAGATCCCGAGGCTGTAGGAGAAGATCGCCAGCGACACCAGGCCGGTGAAGTAGATGGGCAGGGACACGCCGCCGAGGGCGATGACCATCGCCGTCCGGTCCCAGATGCTGCCGCGTCTCAGCGCGGACAGCACGCCGATCGAGATGCCCGCGGCGAGCCAGATGATCGACGCGCCGATCGCGAGCGACAGCGTCGCGGGCGCGCGGTCCATGAGCTGCGGGAGCACCGGCTGGCTGGTGCGGAAGGAGTAGCCGAGGCAGGGCGCGGGGCAGTGGTCCACGACGGGACCCGCCTTGAAGTCCTGGCCGGCGACGATCCCCTTCAGGTACGTGCCGTACTGCACGATGACCGGCTTGTCCAGGCCGAGGCGCTCCTTGGTGTCCTGGATCGCCTGCGCGGTCGGCGCCTTGCCCACGTAGGCCGCCGCGAGCTGGTCCGTGGTCTGGCCCGCCAGCTTCGGGATCCAGAAGAAGATGCCGAAGGTCACGAGGCTGACCAGCAGCAGCATGAGCACGGCCCCGATCAGGCGCCGGATGATGTAAGCGAGCACATTGATCGGCTCCGCCCGCCGGCCGGCCCGAGATCTTCGGGACCGGCCGGCGGGCGCCGCCTTCACCTGCCTTCGGATGAACTCACGGACGGGAGGGGACTACTTCGTCACGCCCATGTTGAGGTAGTCGTACATGCCGCCGTAGCCCAGCGTGATGCCCACGTTCGTCGCGGTCTTCGGCCGGTACAGCAGCGCCTTGGCGTAGATGATCGGCACGTCGACGGCCTGCTTCATCGCGGCCTCGTCGATGTCGCCGTACGCCTTGAGGCGCGCGGCCTCCTGGACGTTGGCGATCGCCGCGTCGAACGCGTCGTTGATCTGCTTGTCGTCCAGCTCGGGCAGGTTGTTGCCGCCGGACGGCTTGATCGCGCGGCCGTCGATGATCTGCGACAGGAACCCGTAGCCGGTCGGCCAGTCCGCGGCCCACGCCATGAGCATCATGCCGATGCCGTGGTCGTGGACGTACTTCGGAGCGCCGACGTACTTGTTGAAGTAGTCGCCGGCCGGGAACTGGACGATGTCGACCTTGATGCCGACCTTGGCCAGGCCCTGCTGGATCGCCTGGGCCATCGCGACCTCCTTCGGCCGGTCGGACCGGGCGGAGATCTTCGTGGAGAAGCCGTTGGGCTGGCCGCACGCCACCAGTTCCTGCTTAGCCTTGCCGATGGTCGCGGCGTCGAGGCCGCCGGTCTTCTGGTAGGTCTGCGGGTACAGGTCGAACTTGCGGTACCCGGCGACCGACGGCGGCAGCAGCGTCGTCGCGAGGTCGCCGCCGGCCAGCGGGCCTCCGTAGGCCGTCTGCGCGGCGACCTTGTCGGTGGCGTACTGGACCGCGGTCCGGCAGTGGATGTTGTCGAGCGGCTTCACGTGGATGTTCAGCGACATGAAGCGCAGGAAGCCCTGGTAGGGGTTATCGGTGTACCCCTTCTGGTTGCCCTGGAGCACCTTGCCCTGGGTGCCGCTCTGGACGCCGACGCCCGTGATGTCCATGTCGAGCTTGCCGGCCAGGAGCCGGTTGTCGATGTCATCGGGGTTCTGCTTGAGCTGCAGGTCGATCTTGTCCGGCAGCGCCTTGCGGATCGGGTCCGTCTTCTGGTCCCAGTACGTGTTGCGCGACAGCGTCATCGACTTGCCGCGGACGTAGCTGTCGACCTTGTACGCGCCCGAGGAGACGATCTTCGACTCGTACTTCAGGCCCGTGTCCTTGGCCTTCGGCACCGGCATCGACTGCGACATCGCGGCCAGGTAGTCGAACTCGGAGAACGGCTTGGCCAGGTGGAAGACGATCGTCTGCGGGTCCGGGGTCTCGATGGACTTCAGGCCCGAGTCGCTCTTGTCCTTGTAGGGACCCTTGTACGCGGGCGTGTTGTCCTGGAGGTACGCCTTGAAGTACTTCGGGCCGAGCTGGAGCTCGTCGGTGTAGTTGCTGCGCTCGATGGCGTACTTGACGTCCTGCGACGTGACCGTCGTGCCGTCGTCGTACTTGACGCCGGTCCGCAGCTTGTACGTCCAGGTCTTGCCGCCGTCGGCGGGGGTGCCGAGGCTCGTGGCGAGGTCCGGGACGACCTTCAGCGTCTCCTGGCCCGCGCCCGGCGCCAGGGTCGTCAGGCCGCGCCCGTACAGCCGGGCGAAGTTCTGCGTCCAGGCGTAGTAGGTGTTGCCGGGGTCCGGGGAGTCGAAGTCGTCGGAGTCCGCCAGGCGGAGCGTGCCGCCCTTCTTGTCGGACGCGTTGACGACCTTGTTCACCGCGGCGTTGTAACCGGGTCCGCTGGAGCCGCCCGACCCGCCGTTGCAGGCCGTCAGGCCCGCCCCGGTCACGAGCACGGCCACGGCGGCCGCGAGGGGTCTGATCTTCTTCATGCGCAGGCGCACCTCTTCATTCGTGTGACAGGAAGAAAACCGGGGTCACTTGGCCCGGGGGTCGAGAGCGTCCCGCAGCCCGTCACCGAGGAGGTTGAAGGCGAGGACGGTGATGAAGATCGCCAGGCCCGGCACGATCATGTACATCGGGTCGGACGAGTAGATCGGCACCGCGAGCGTGAGCATCCCGCCCCACGACGGGGTCGGCGGGATCACTCCGACGCCGAGGAACGAGAGCGCGGCCTCGAAGAGGATGTTGGTCGGGATCAGCAGCGTCGAGTACACGAGGATCGGCGCCACGAGGTTCGGCAGCAGCTCCTTGAACAGGATGTAGCCGTTGCGCGCGCCGAGGCTGCGCGCCGCGTCCACGAACTCCCGCTCGCGCAGCGACAGCGTCTGCCCGCGGATGACGCGGCCGATGTACGGCCAGTTGAAGAAGCCGATCACGAAGACGAGGACGCTCACCCGGAGCCCGTTGCCCTTGAGCCCGAACGCGCCGTCGGAGACGACCCCGACCAGCGCGATCGCGAACAGCAGGAGCGGGAAGGCGAGGAACGCGTCCATCGCGCGGCTGATCACGGTGTCGACCCAGCGGCCGAAGTACCCGGCGGTGATGCCGAGGACGACGCCGATGACGACCGACAGCAGCGTCGCCAGGAACGCCACGAGCAGCGAGATCCGCGCCCCGTGGACGATGCGGGCGAGCATGTCGCGGCCGGTGCCGGGCTCGACGCCGAGCCAGTGGTCGCCCGAGATGCCGGTGTGCCAGATGCCGCTGTTGGGCCGGTTGAACGTCGGGTCGATCAGGTCCTGGTGGTAGGTCAGCGGGGACTGGACCAGGAACGGGCCGACGATCGCCACGACGATCAGCAGCACGACGATGACGCCGCCGGTGAGCGCGACCTTGTCGCGCCGCAGGCGCAGCCAGGCGATCTGGCCCAGGGACCGGCCCTGGATCTGTTTCGCCCCGACGCCCGCGAGGACGGCCTCGGGTTGCGCCTCGGACTCCGAACCGGACACCTCGATGGGTGTGGTCACGCTTCCTACCTCCTACCGATCCGGCCGTGGTGCGGCACCGCCGCCGACGGCGTGCGGGCCGTCCGGCGACGAAGATCGTCCAGCGCCGTCCATGCCCGTCATGCCGTGTTTGCCGGAGGGATACCTCGTGCTTGAGCACGACTGTCCATCGACCGGGCGACGGACGCCAGACCCCGTATCTGACTTGTGATCTCGTCGTCATCTCGGGCACACGCGTCCGACCGGCCTAACGGGTAAATCGCCCGAATAGTACGTTCGGTCACATCCATGCTTGGACCGTTCGAAGCCCGACAACGACAAGCTTTACCGATCCGAGTCCGTTCCGATATCAACCGTCCTCCGGACGGCGATCCTCGCCGGAAGAAACACGGCCGGGGCGCCGCCCGCGCGATCACGGGCGGCGCCCCGGCCGGAACGCCCTCGAAACCGGCCCTCAGGCGGGGCCGGGCCATGCGGTTCGACTGACGCGGTCTAGCTGATGCCGCGGTTGCGCAGGATCTCCTCGATCTCCGCCAGCTCGGGGTCGCCGCCGCCGCGCCGCGCGGGCGGCTCGACCGCGCCCCGTCCGCCGCCGGCCTGCGGGCGCGCCTTCTTCCCGGCGGGCGCCTCGGCGGGCGCCGCGCCCGCGCGCCGGCTCAGCATCGCGCCGGACGACAGGTAGAGCACGACGGCGAGCCCGGCCACGCCCACGCCGATCCACTTGACGGGGCTGAACGCCAGGTCGACGAGGAACTCCGTCACGCCCGTCATGGCCGCGGCGAGCGGCACCAGCGCCAGCGACGCGCCCCGCAGCCCCGTCGCCGCGCCCCGGCGGCGGTAGACGCCCCAGCTCGCGACGAGCCCGAGGATCGTCACCCCGAGGCTGATCGCGAAGATCATCGCGTCGCTCATACCGGCCCCTCACTCCGAACGGCTGTGCTCTCCCCCATGCTCACACCGTACGCGGCCGGGTTGCTCCTTCCCAGGGACGGTTCGGAGCCGCCCGCGCCTCCTCCTCGGGCGGGATGCCGACCCCGAGACGGTCGATCACGGGAAGGTAACGGAGCGGTGGCGGGGAGGTCTCGGGATCAGGGCGCCGGGACCAGGGAGCGCAGGAACGCCAGGTCGACGTCCCGCAGCGACGCCACGACCGTCCGGCCCGGCGCCGCCGCGATCGGCAGGACGCCCGGCACCGCGACCGTGACGCAGCCCGCAGCCTCCGCCGCCGCGAGCCCGTTCGGGGAGTCCTCCAGGACGACGCACGCGCGCGGGTCGGCGCCGAGCCGCGCCGCCGCCGTCCGGTACGGCTCGGGGTCGGGCTTGGTGCGCGCCACCTCGTCGCCCGCGACCGTCACCGCGAAGTGCTCGCGGCCGATCGCGTCCAGCACCGGTTCGATGAGCCGCCGGTGGCTGGAGGACACCAGCGCCGCCGGGACGCCCGCCGCGCGGACCTCGGCCAGCAGCTCCTTGGCGCCCGGCAGCAGCGGGACGGCCGCGCCGAGGCGCTCGGCCATGCCGTCCAGCAGCCACGCCCCGACGGTCGCGGCGGGGACGTCCGCGCCGGTCAGCTCCAGCATGTAGGCGACCGCGCCGGCCAGCGAGCCGCCGACCAGCGCCTGCTGATGTTCCTCGGTCCACCGGCCGCCGAGCCGGGCGACGACCTCGAACTCGACCTCCAGCCACAGCCGCTCGGAGTCGATGAGCAGGCCGTCCATGTCGAACAGGACGGCCCGCAGCGCGCCGGGACCCTGCACGGGGGATCCTCCTCGGGGGATGAAAGGGACCCCCGAGGATAGATCACGTGTTGAAGTACTTGGCCTCGGGGTGGTGGACGACGAGCGCGTCCGCCGACTGCTCGGGGACGAGCTGCAGCTCCTCCGACAGCGTCACCCCGATCCGCTCGGGCCGCAGCAGCCGCACCAGCGTCGCGCGGTCCTCCAGGTCGGGGCAGGCGGGGTAGCCGAAGGAGTAGCGGGCGCCCCGGTAGCCGAGCCGGAAGAAGTCCTCGACGTCGTCGGCGTCCTCGGCGCCGAACCCGATCTCCGACCGGATCCGCGCGTGCCAGTACTCCATCAGCGCCTCGGTGAGCTGCACCGACAGGCCGTGCAGCTCCAGGTAGTCCCGGTAGGCGTTCTTGGCGAACAGCTCGCCGGTCGCCTCGGCGATCTTCGACCCGACCGTGACGAGCTGGAACGCGACCACGTCGGTCTCCCCCGACTCGCGCGGGCGGAAGAAGTCGGCCAGGCACAGGTGCCGGTCGCGGCGCTGGCGCGGGAAGGTGAACCGCTCGCGGTCCGAGCCGTCGGCGTTCAGGACGACCAGGTCGTCGCCCTCGCCGACGGCCGGGAAGTACCCGTAGACGACGGCCGCCTCGATGAGCTTGTCGGTCTGGATCCGGTCCAGCCACATCCGCAGCCGGGGACGGCCCTCGGTCTCGACCAGCTCCTCGTAGGACGGGCCGTCGCCGCCCCGCGCGGGCTTCAGCCCCCACTGCCCCATGAAGGTGGCGCGCTCGTCCAGGAACGCGGCGTAGTCGGCCAGCGGGACGCCCTTGACGATCCGGTCGCCGAAGAACGGCGGCGCGGGCACCTTGTTGTCGGTGGCGACGTCGGACCGGGACGGCATGTCCTCGGGCTCGGTGACCTTCAGCGTCGCGCCCTTCTTGACCCGCCGCTCGCGCAGCGGGGGCAGCGCCGCGCCCTCCTCGCCGCGCTTGACGGCCATGAACGCGTCCATGAGCCGCAGGCCCTCGAACGCGTCGCGGGCGTAGCGGACCTCTCCGTCGAACAGCTCGGCGAGGTCCTGCTCGACGTAGGCGCGGGTGAGGGCGGCGCCGCCGAGCAGCACCGGCCACCGGTCCGCGAGGCCCCGGGCGTTCAGCTCCTCCAGGTTCTCCTTCATGATCACCGTGGACTTCACCAGCAGCCCGGACATCCCGACGACGTCGGCGCGCTCGCGCTCGGCGGCCTCCAGGATCGCGTTCATCGGCTGCTTGATGCCGAGGTTCACGACCTCGTAGCCGTTGTTGGACAGGATGATGTCCACGAGGTTCTTGCCGATGTCGTGGACGTCGCCCTTGACGGTCGCGAGCACGATCCGGCCCTTGCCGCCGTCGGCGGACTTCTCCATGTGCGGTTCGAGGTAGGCGACGGCGGTCTTCATGACCTCCGCGCTCTGCAGGACGAAGGGGAGCTGCATCTGCCCGGAGCCGAACAGCTCGCCGACGGTCTTCATGCCGTCCAGCAGCACGTCGTTGACGATCTCCAGGGCGGGGCGCTCGGTGAGGGCCGCGTCCAGGTCGGCGTTGAGGCCGTCCAGCTCGCCGTCCACGATGCGGCGCTTGAGCCGGTCGAACAGCGGCAGCGCCATCAGCTCGGCGGCGCGGTCGGCCTTCAGCGCGGCGGTGTCGACGCCCTCGAACAGCTCCATGAACTTGTGCAGCGGGTCGTAGCCCTCGGACCGGCGGTCGTACACCAGGTCCAGCGCGACCTTGCGCTGCTCCTCGGGGATCCGCGCCATCGGCAGGATCTTGGACGCGTGGACGATCGCCGAGTCCAGCCCGGCCTCGGCGCACTCGTGCAGGAACACCGAGTTCAGGACGATCCGCGCCGCCGGGTTCAGCCCGAACGACACGTTCGACAGGCCGAGCGTGGTCTGCACGTCCGGGTAGCGGCGCTTCAGCCCGCGGATGGCCTCGATGGTCTCCAGCGCGTCGCGGCGCGACTCCTCCTGGCCGGTGCCGATCGTGAAGGTGAGGGTGTCGACGATGATGTCCTCGACGCGCATCCCCCACGTGCCGGTCAGCAGCTCGATGATCCGGGACGCGATCTCGATCTTCTTCTCGGCGGTGCGGGCCTGGCCCTCCTCGTCGATGGTGAGCGCGATGACGGCCGCGCCGTGCTCCTTGACGGCGGGCATGAGCCGCGCCATCCGGGAGCCGGGGCCGTCGCCGTCCTCCAGGTTCACCGAGTTGATCACCGCGCGCCCGCCGAGCGTCTCCAGCCCGGCGACGATCACGTCGACCTCGGTGGAGTCCAGGACGATGGGGAGCGTCGCGGCCGTCGCGAACCGGAAGCCCAGCTCGCGCATGTCGGCGACGCCGTCGCGGCCCACGTAGTCGACGCAGAGGTCGAGCATGTGGGCGCCGTCGCGGGCCTGGTCGCGGGCGATCTTGACGCAGTCGTCCCAGCGCCGCTCCAGCATCGCCTCGCGGAACGCCTTGGAGCCGTTGGCGTTGGTGCGCTCCCCGATCGCCAGGTAGGAGGTGTCCTGCCGGAACGGGACGTGCTGGTACAGCGAGGACGCGCCCGCCTCGGGCCGGGGGTCGCGGGCGGCGATCTCCCGCCCCCGGACCCGCGCCACGACGCGGCGCAGGTGCTCGGGGGTCGTCCCGCAGCAGCCGCCGACCAGCGACAGGCCGAACTCGCGGGTGAAGGCGTCGTGGGCGTCGGCCAGCTCGCAGGGGGTCAGGGGGTAGCGGGCGCCGTCGGCCGACAGCTCCGGCAGGCCCGCGTTCGGCATGCAGGACAGGCCGATCCTGGCGTGCCGGGCCAGGTAGCGCAGGTGCTCGCTCATCTCGGCGGGGCCGGTCGCGCAGTTCAGCCCGATGAGGTCGATGCCCATCGGCTCCAGCGCGGTGAGCGCGGCGCCGATCTCCGAGCCCATGAGCATCGCGCCGTTCTGCTCGATCGTCACCTGCCCGATCAGCACGATGTCGGCTCCGGCGGCGTCGATGGCGCGGCGGGCGCCGATCAGCGCGGCCTTGGCCTGGAGCAGGTCCTGGCAGGTCTCGACGAGGATCGCGTCCACGCCGCCCGCGATGAGCCCCTCGGCGTTCCGCCGGTAGGCGTCGCGCAGCTCGGCGAACGTGACGTGGCCGAGCGTCGGGAGCTTGGTGCCCGGGCCGACCGACCCGATGACGTAGCGCGGCCGGTCCGGCGCGGCGAAGGAGTCGGCGACCTCGCGGGCGATCCGGGCGCCCGCCTCCGACAGCTCGTGGATCCGTTCGGTGATGCCGTACTCGCCGAGGTTGCCGAGGTTGGCGCCGAAGGTGTTGGTCTCGACGGCGTCCACGCCCGCCTCGAAGTACGCGGCGTGGACGGAGCGGACGATGTCGGGGCGGGTGACGTTCAGGACCTCGTTGCAGCCCTCGTGCCCCTCGAAGTCGTCGAGGGTCGGCCCGGCCTCCTGGAGCATCGTCCCCATGCCTCCGTCGGCCACCACGACGCGTTCCCGAAGGGCCTGGCGCAGGGACACCGGTTGCGGAGTGCTCATGGTGCTCCAGCCTAACCGGGGCGGCCCCCGGTCTCCCGTGGCTCCCGGCGGCCGTTCTGGCGCACCGGGCAACGGACCGATAACGTGCCCCTCCCAGACTACTAACCGGTAAGGAGCGGCATGAGCGCGTACCGCACCATTCTCGTCGGCACCGACGGCTCGAAAACCTCGTTCCGCGCGGTCGACCGGGCCGCCCAGCTTGCCGCCGCGACCGGCGCCACGCTGCTGCTCGCGTCCGCGTACAACCCGATGCCCGAGAAGGAGCGGCTGAGCGCCGCCGACCGGCTCGGCGACCTCGCCTACAAGGTGCAGGGCTCCACGCCCGCCGAGGACGCCCTGCGCGCCGCGCGGGAGCGGGCGGTCGCGGCCGGCGCCAAGGACATCGAGGAGGTCGCGCGGGAGGGCGACGCGGTGGACGTCATCTCCGGCATCGCCCGGGACCGCGAGGCCGACCTCGTCGTCGTCGGGAACCGGGGCCTGAACTCGCTGGCCGGGCGCATCCTCGGGTCCGTCCCGGCGAACCTGTCGCACCGGTCGCCGTGCGACGTGCTGATCGTCCACACCACCGACGGCAAGCGCTGACCGGACCCGACCGCCGCCCCGGCCCCGCCGTCGGGCCGCCCGAACGCCGCGTCCGGGCGGCCCGACGGCGGGGTGGGTCGCTCCGCGAGGACGTAGGCTGGCCATCACCGATCTTGCGCGGCGGCCCTCCGGAAATACCGCGCCGTCCGGTGACGCTGTACCCGACGTCGGAAGGAGGCAGCGCGTGGTCGAACTGGAGAGCGTGCCTGAACTGGTCGATCCGGTCGTCGTGGCCGCCTTTGAAGGGTGGAACGACGCGGGAGAGTCCGCGAGCGGGGTCGTCCGGCACCTCGCGGCGAGCTGGGAGTCCACTCCCATCGCCGAACTCGACCCGGACGACTACTACGACTTCCAGGTGACCCGGCCGGTCGTGGAGATGACCGACGGCGAGAGCCGCGGGATCTCCTGGCCCACGACCCGGGTGTCGTGGGCGCGGCTTCCCACCGGGCGGGACGTCGTGCTCGTCCACGGGATCGAGCCGAACATGCGGTGGCGCTCGTTCTGCGCCGAGCTGGTCGGGCTGATGCTGGAGCTGGACGTGACGAAGGTCGTGCTGCTCGGCGCGCTGCTGGCCGACGCGCCGCACACCCGTCCGGTGCCGGTGACGGGGTCGGCGTCCGAGCCCGGCCTGATCACGACGCTCAGCCTGGAGCCGACGCGCTACGAGGGGCCGACGGGGATCCTCGGCGTCCTCCAGGACGCGTGCGCCAAGGCCGACCTCAGCACGGTCGCGCTGTGGGCGGCGGTGCCGCACTACGTCGCGCAGCCGCCGTCACCGAAGGCGACGCTGGCGCTGGTCCGCCGCGTGGAGGACCTGCTGGACATCACCGTCCCGCTCGGCGAGCTGCCCGAGGAGGCGCGGGCCTGGGAGAACGGCGTCAACGAGCTGGCCGAGGAGGACTCCGAGGTCGCCGAGTACGTCCGGACGCTGGAGGAGCAGAAGGACGCCGCCGACCTGCCCGAGGCCACCGGCGACGCCATCGCCCGCGACTTCGAGCGCTACCTGCGCCGCCGCGACGCGGGCTGACGGCCGCCACGATGACGGGGAACGGGCCGAGGCCCGGCCCCCGTCGACGGCCCGCCCGCGCCGTCGAGCGCGTCCCACGATGCTTTTCTCTTCCGACATTCCGGGCGGAGGCGCCCGCGGCCGGTGAGCCGCGCGGCGGGCGGCCCGCCCGCTGCTGTGAGTTATTGACAGGCGGTCGAAGAGGGGCTTGCGGGGGTCGGTCCGGTGCGCGACGATGCCGGGACCGCACCCGGCGGAAGGACCGTGATGACCGCTCCCGTCCCCGACCGCGACGTGCTGCGGAGGCTGGCCGCCGAGCCCGCCGTGATGCTCGCCGCGGGCCGCGCGCTGCTGCTGCAGGTCGCGCAACCGGCGGTCGCGCGGGGCGTGGCCGAGCACAGCGACATGCGGGACCGTCCGCTGGACCGGCTGTTCGGGACGCTGGACTTCCTCGCGATCGTCGCGTTCGGCGCGCCGGACGAGGCCGAGCGGCTCGGGCGCGGGATCCGCCGCCTCCACGAGCGCATCACCGGCCCCGGCTACTCCGGCAACGACCCCGATCTGCAGGTGTGGGTGAACGCCACGCTCACGGACGCGGCGCTGTACGTCCATGAGGAGATCCTCGGCTCCCCCGGCGGCGACCTGTCGGGCGCGTACGTCGAGCAGGCCCGGTACGTCGCGGACGTGCTCGGGTGCCCGCCCGGCGCACAGCCCGCCGACCTCGCCGCGTTCCGCGCCTACATGGACCGCATGATCGGCTCGCTGGAGGTCACCGACGACGGACGCGAGGTCGCCCGCGCCGTCCTGCGGGCGCGCAAGCTGTGGTGGCTGTGGCCCGGGCTGTGGCTGTTCCGGTTCATCACGACCGGGGTGCTGCCGCCGCGCGTCCGGGAGCAGTACGGGCTGCCGTGGGGGCCGCGCCGGGAGCGGTTCCTGTGGTTCCTGCTGCGGACGGGCGCGTTCTGCTACCGGCTCGTCCCGGGGCCGCTGCGCCGCGCGGGCGCGCCGCTGGCGCTGTGGCGGGCGCGGCGGCGGATGGCGCGCCGCGCTCGCAGGTCGGCGGACGCGGCGGCGCGGGCCGCCGCGTGACCGGACGCTAGAGGACGACGCCGAGCAGCGCGTCGGCGACCGCGCGGATCCGGGCGGGCGCGCCGGAGTCGGTCCCCTCGCTCTCGGCCCAGCGGTCCAGCGCGGCGAGCGCGCCGGGGGCGTCGAGATCGTCGGCGAGGCGGGCGCGGACCTGCGCGGCCGTCGCGGCGGCGTCCGGGCCGGCCGGACGCGCGACCGCCGCCCGCCAGCGCTCCAGCCGCTCCCGCGCGGCCGTCAGGTCCGCGCCCGTCCACTCCCAGTCCGCCCGGTAGTGGTGGGCGAGCAGCGCCAGCCGGATCGCCATCGGGTCCGTGCCGTCCTTGCGCAGCCGCGAGACGAACACGAGGTTCCCCCGCGACTTGGACATCTTCTCGCCGTCCAGCGCGACCATGCCCGCGTGGACGTAGGCGCGGGCGTGCGGGCGCTCCCCGGTGGCGACCTGCGCGTGCGCGGCGCTCATCTCGTGGTGCGGGAACGCCAGGTCCGAACCGCCGCCCTCGACGTCGAAGGCCATCCCGAGGTGTTCGAGCGAGATCGCCGAGCACTCGACGTGCCAGCCGGGGCGGCCGACGCCGAACGGCGACTCCCAGCCGGGCTCGCCGGGCCGCCGCGCCAGCCACAGCAGCGCGTCGAGCGGGTCCCGCTTGCCGGGACGGTCCGGGTCGCCGCCCCGCTCGGCGAAGATCGGCGCCATCGCCGTCCGGTCCAGGCGGCTGACCTCGCCGAAGGCCGGGTCCGCCGCGACCGGGAAGTAGATGTCGCCGTCCACCTCGTAGGCGGCGTCCTTGGCGCGCAGCTTCTCGACCATCTCCACGACCAGCGGGATCGCCTCGACCGCGCCGACGTACTGGGCGGGCGGCAGGATCCGCAGCGCCTCCATGTCGGTGCGGAACAGTTCGATCTCGCGGTCGGCGAGCGCGCGCCAGTCCTCGCCGGTCCGCTCGGCACGTTCCAGCAGGGGGTCGTCCACATCGGTGGCGTTCTGAACGTAATGGACGTCGTGCCCGAGGTCCCGCCAGACTCGGTTGACCAGGTCGAACGCCAGATACGTGTTGGCGTGCCCGAGATGCGTCGCGTCGTAGGGGGTGATCCCGCAGACGTACATCCGCGCCGTCGGACCGGGCTCGGTCGCGCGGACGGCGCCCGTCCCCGTGTCGTACAGGCGGAGCGGCCCGGTCGCCGCGGGCAGCCCGGCGGCGGTGAGACGGGGGACTTCGGGAGCGGACCACGATCGCATGAGCCGAGCTTATCCGTGGCCGACTCGCGCCGTTAAGCCGAGATCGCCCTCCGGCCGCGGGCGCCGCTCAGGCCAGCCGGACGCGCGGATCCAGGAACGAGTAGCCGATGTCGACCAGCAGGTTCGCCGCCACGACGAACAGCGTCACGACCAGCGTCACCCCGATGATGACCGGGGTGTCGCCGAGCGCGATGGACTGGTAGACGAGCTGCCCGACGCCCTGGAGCCCGAACACCTTCTCGGTGACGATCGTGGACCCGATGAGCGCGCCGAGGTCGATGCCGAACTGGGTGACGACCGGCGTCAGCGCCGCCCGCAGCCCGTGCCGGTACACCACGCGGCGCTCCGACAGGCCCTTGGCACGGGCGGTGCGGATGTAGTCCTCGCCGAGGACGTCCAGCATCGACCCGCGCGTCAGCCGCGTGTACGTCGCGATCATCAGGAACGCCAGCGCGATCCACGGCAGGACCATGCGCTGCAGGAAGTGCTCCTGCAGCGGCGGCCCTGCCTCGAACCAGTGGATCCCGGCCAGGCCGAGTTCGGTGGAGAACAGGAACAGCAGCACCAGCGCCATCACGAACGGCGGCGTGGACAGGCCGACCAGCACGAACAGCGTCGCGACGCGGTCGCCGAGGCCCCGCGCCCGCGTCGCGCTGAACACGCCCGTCGCCACCCCGCCGACGAACCACAGGACGCCCGCGCCGAACACCAGCCACAGCGTCGTCGGGAGCCGGTCGGCGATCAGCGACGTCACCGACGTCCCGTTGACGTAGGAGTCGCCGAGGTCGCCGCGCACCAGCCGGCCGAGCCACTGCCCGTACTGGACGATCGCGGGCTGGTCCAGGCCGAGGTTGCGGCGGATCTGCGCGAGCGTGTCGGTGGTCGCGCGCGGGCCGCCGATGACGCGCTCGACCGGCACCGGCGACACGTGCAGGAACACGAACACGAGCGTCGACACGAGCCACAGCACGAGGACGGCGTAGAGCAGCCTGCGGATCACGAAACGCAGCACGGGGTCACCTCTTCCCGATCAGGCGCTCGCTGCGCGGGTCGAGGGCGTCGCGGATCCCGTCGCCGAGCAGGTTGAACGACAGGGTGGTCAGCAGCAGCAGGATCGCGGGGACGGCGAGCAGCCACCACGCCGTCTGGAACACGTCGCTGCCCTCGCCGAGCATCGACCCCCAGCTCGGCATCGGCAGCCGCACCCCGACGCCGAGGAACGACAGCGTCGCCTCGAACACGATCGAGGTCGGGATGAGCAGGGACGTCAGGACGGTCACCTGCGCGACGAGGTTCGGCAGGACGTCCACGAACATGATCCGCAGGTTGCCCGCGCCGAGCGACCGGGCCGCCTCGACGAACTCCTTCTCCTTCAGCGACAGCACCTGGCCCCGGATGATCCGGCCGAACGCCGCGAACGAGAAGAACGCGATCACGATGATCGTCAGCGTGAGGCTGGAGAACACCGACGAGATCTGGAACGTCGTCGCCAGCATGATCGCGACGAGCAGGTAGGGCAGCGCGAGCGTCAGGTCCATCAGCCGGGCGAGCAGCGTGTCGAGCCAGCCGCCGACGAACCCGGCGAGCGTCCCCACCGCGACGCCGAGCAGCGACGCCAGCACCGACGCGACCACCCCGACGATCAGCGAGATCCGCGCCCCGTACGCCGCGCGGACGAGCACGTCGCGGCCGAGCTGGTCGGCGCCGAGCCAGAAGTGCCGGGACGGGCCGACCGGCTGGCCGTCCACGTCCAGCGCCGTCTTCGGGAACGTCGCGTCGTAGGGATGGCCCGTCCACGACGCCCACAGCGGCGCCATCGCCGCGAACGCGACCATCAGCGCGAGCACGACGAGCGACACCACCGCGAGCTTGTCGCGCCGGAACCGCGCCCACGCGAGCCGGAACGGCGACCGCCCCCGCACCGAGGCCGCAGGCCCCGGCTCCACCGGCACGGCCTCGGCCTGCAAGTCCGAATAGCTCATGGAGCCGCCTCCGGAAGGTCGGGGTCGGTGGAGACCTGGGCGATGCCGGCCTCGCGGCGGGCCAAGCGCTCGCCGGGCTCGACCGGGAAGTGGCAGGCCGTCACGTGGTCGGACGGGTCGCCGGCGCGCGGGACGAGCGGCGGGTCCTCGACGGTGCAGCGGTCCTGCGCCTTCGGGCAGCGCGGATGGAACCGGCAGCCGGACGGCGGGTCGATCGGCGACGGGACGTCCCCCGTCAGCACGATGCGCTCCGCGCGGGCCGCCTCGTCGGGGTCGGCGATCGACGCCGCCGACAGCAGCGCCGCCGAGTACGGGTGCCGGGGCCGTCCGTACAGGCCGGACGCGGGCGCCGACTCCACGATCCGCCCGAGGTACATCACCGCGACCCGGTCGCTGACGTACCGGACGACCGACAGATCGTGCGCGATGAAGATGTAGGTCAGGCCCAGCTCGGTCTGCAGGTCCCGCAGCAGGTTGATCACCTGCGCCTGGATGGACACGTCCAGCGCCGACACCGGCTCGTCGCACACCACCAGGCGCGGCCGGACGGCCAGGGCCCGCGCCACGCCGATCCGCTGCCGCTGCCCGCCGGAGAACTCGGCCGGGAACCGGTTGTAGTGCTCGGGGTTCAGCCCGACGAGTTCCATCAGCTCCTGGACGCGGCGGCGGCGCTCGGCCCCGTCGGCGAGCCCGTGGATCGCGAACGGGTCCCCGATGATCGACCCGACGCGGCGGCGCGGGTTCAGCGACCCGTACGGGTCCTGGAAGATCATCTGGACGTCGCGGCGGAACGCCTTCAGCCCGGCCCGCGACAGCCGGGTGATGTCGGTGCCCTCGAAGAAGATCCGCCCGGCCGTGACGGGGTGCAGCCCGGTGAGGCAGCGCGCCAGCGTGGACTTGCCCGACCCGGTCTCCCCCACGATCCCGAGCGTCTCGCCGCGCCGGACCGACAGGTCGACGCCGTCGACGGCGTGGACGCGCGCGATCTCCTTCTTGAACACGATCCCCTGCCGGATGGGGAAGTGCTTCACCACGCCCTCGGCCGCCACGAGGACGTCGTCCTCGCCCGTCATCGGCCGCTCCCCTCGTCCGCGCCGGACCGTCCGCGCCGCGCGGCCTCGGCGCGGGCGGTCTCGGCGCGCTCGTCCAGCCCGGCGATGTCGTGCGGCAGCCAGCACGCCGAGACGTGCTCGGTGCCCGGGTCCAGGCGGGGCTCGCCCGCCGGGTCCAGCGGCGGCTCGTCCACCGGGCAGCGGTCCATGACGTACGGGCAGCGCGGATGGAACACGCACCCGGACGGCAGGTTGATCAGGCTCGGCGGCTGGCCGCTGATCGTCCGCAGCCGGTCCCCGCCGGTGGCCGACGGCACCGACTCCAGCAGGCCCTTGGTGTAGGGGTGGTGCGGCCGGTAGTAGAGGTCGCGGCGGCCCGCGACCTCGGCCGGACGTCCCCCGTACATGACCAGCACCTCGTCGGCCATGTCCGCGATCACGCCGAGGTCGTGGGTGATCATGATGAGGGCGGTGTCGAACTCGCGCTGCAGCCGCCGCATCAGGTCGAGGATCTGCGCCTGGACGGTCGCGTCGAGCGCCGTCGTGGGCTCGTCGGCGATGATCAGCTTGGGGTTGAGCGCCAGCGCCATCGCGATCATCGCGCGCTGGCGCATCCCGCCGGAGAACTGGTGCGGGTAGTCGTCCGCGCGCCGGTCCGGACGCGGGATGCCGACGAGTCCGAGCATCTCCACCGCCCGCTTGCGGGCCTGCTCCCGCGTGGCCTTGCCGTCGTGCGCGCGGATCATCTCCTCGATCTGGCGGCCGACCCGGTACAGCGGGTGCAGGCTGGACAGCGGGTCCTGGAAGATCATGCCGATCTCGGCGCCGCGCAGCTCGCGCATCCGCCGGTCGGAGACCGTCAGCAGGTCCTGCCCCTCGAACAGCGCCCGGCCGGTGACGCGGGCGCCCGGGGTGAGGCGCATCAGCGTCTGGGTCGCGACGCTCTTGCCGGAGCCGGACTCGCCGACGATGCCGAGCGTCCGGCCCCGGTCCAGGGCGAACGACATGCCCCGGACGGCGCGCACCACGCCGTCCGGGGTGTCGAAGGAGACCCGCAGGTCGGTGACCTGGAGAAGTGTCATCGGCGCCCTTTCGCGTCCGAGCGGGGGACCGGCGCGGTCAGGACAGGCCGACCTGGCCGAAGTCGAAGCCCTGGTACATCGGCAGGTAGAGCGTGTTCTTCGCCCGGGACGAGTGGAAGATCGGGTACTTCTGGTTCATGAAGGGCACGACGGCGGCGTCCTGCATGATGAGCTTGTCGGCCGCGGCCCAGAACCCGGCGGCGGCGCCCGCGTCCTTGGCCTCCAGCGCCTTGTCGATGAGCTGGTTGACCTTCGGGTTGTCGTAGCCGCCGTAGTCGGTGGAGTTGGGTCCGTAGTGGCGGCCGTCGAACAGCGGGACGATGTTGGTGCGCCCGTTGTTGCCGTACCAGTCGGGGATCCAGCCGGGACCCGCGATGTCCCACTTGCCGGCCTTGGCGTCGGCGGGCGTCACGAGCGTCGTGTTGTAGAAGGTGCCGTTGGTGTCGGGCGTGAGGTTGGCGGTGATGCCGCACGCCTTGAGGTTCGCCTGCACCGACTGCGCGATCTTCGGGTGGTTGCTGGACACGCGGTACGGGAACTTCAGCGTGATCCCGTTCGGGTACCCCGCGGCGGCGAGCGTCTGCTTGCATTTGTTCGGGTCGCCGCCGTTGCCCGGCGTCGGGTACAGGTTGAACTGCTGGTAGCCGACGCTGCGCGGCGGGATGACCTGGTTGAGCACTTCGCTGACGTCCGGGCCGCCGTAGATCTGGACGAGCGCCGTCTTGTCGATCGCGTACTGGATCGCCTGCCGGACCTGGACCTTGCCGAGCGCGCCGCCGTTGTTCGGGCTGAGCGTGTTGAAGACGAGGTAGGGGTTGCTGGTCGACCCGTCCATGATCTTGAAGTTGGCGTTGCCCTTGAGGCTCGGGATCTTCGACGTCGGGACGGTCTGGTCCCAGGACAGGTCCGCCGAGCCCTGCTCCATCTGCTGCTGGACGACGTCCGGCGAGTCCTGCCCCATCGTGATCTGGATGCGCTGCGGCTTCTGCGCGCGGAGCTGGTCGGTCTGCGCGCTCCACGCCGGGTTGCGGTCCAGGACGTACTGCTTGTTCGGCGTGTACGAGGTGATCTGGTACGGGCCGTCGGAGATGGTGTGCGTCCGGAACTGCGGGCTGTCGGGGATGTAGCGGTCGTACTCGACGGGCGCGGCGGCGGCGAACTGCAGGCCGAGGATGTTGGTGAAGTCGCTGGCGGGCGCGGTGAGCTTGACGACGAGCGTCTTGTCGTCGCGCGCGGTGAGCCCGGCGACGTCGTGGCCGTTCTGGTAGTCGGCCATCGCCTTCGGGTCCTTGGCGTCGACCTTGCCGTAGCCGTCGCAGAAGTCCGAGAGGCCCTGGATCGTCTCGGTGTAGTAGGCCATGCCGCCGGACGGCTTGGCCGGGTTGCAGATCCGCTTGATGCCCCGGACGAAGTCGGCCGCCGTCACCTCGCGCGGCGGCTGCGTGTTCCACCGGACGCCCTGCTTGAGCTTGATCGTGTACGTCCTGCCGTCGGCGCTGATCCCGCCGTTCTGCTGCGTCGGCAGGTCGGCGGCGACGTCCGGGCGGACCTTGATGGCCTCCTCGAACGTGTCGCTGCCCCGGAAGCTGAACAGCGCCCGCGCGAACTGCCGGGTCAGCAGGCTGCTGACGGTGGTGTAGCCGCTGGAGGTGTCGAGGTGGTCGACGTCGGCGGACCCGACGACCTTGAGCGTGCCGCCCGTCCCGCCACCGCCGCCGCCCCCGCCGCCGCAGGCCGCGAGACCGAGCGCGACCGCGCCGATGCCGGCGGCGATCGCCGCCGTCCGTCCGCTGAACGCCATGAGCACTCCCCCGTCGTCCGACGCCCCCTGAGGGCCATCTCGGAGTGGCTGCCCCGTGACGGCCCAGGAAGATCGCACCAGGTAGTCAAATTAGCACTCAGAGTCAGCGGCCTCCACCCGGGCCGGGGAACGCGGAGGTCAGCGGATCGCGGTCCAGGCGGCGGGGTCGCCAGGCGTCCCGGAGAAGTCGTAGCGCAGCCCGGCCGGCGTCAGCGCGGCGAGGCTGACCGAGCCGGTGCCCCAGACCCGCCCGTCGCCGAGGTCGATGAGCGGGAGCAGCGCCCGCGCGTCGGTGCGGGGCAGGCCGCCGCCCTCCAGCAGCGGCGTCCACGCGCCCCACGCGTCCGCGACGGGCCCGCCCGGCACGGGCGCCGGACGTGCCGCCGCCGCGAACCGGGGCCGGAAGTAGGCCAGCCGCGCCGCCATGCTCGCCTCCTCGGCGCCGCCCTCGGCGTGGTCCTCGCCCTCCAGGCCGCTGTTGACGATCATGCTGAGCCCGGTGCCGAGGGTGCGTTCGCTCAGGTCGCGGCCGTTCCAGCTCCACAGCACGACCCGGCCGGGGTCGGCGGCGAGCAGGTGGAACGGCTCGTAGCGGGGCAGGTCGAGGTCCTGCGGGCCGTCCCCGGCGGCGGCCAGCAGCGGCAGCCCGCCCCGGGAAATCCGCGCGTCCTCGGGCGGCAGCGCGCCGCGCCCGTTCAGGACGCAGGCGGCGCGCGGCGCGTCCGGGTCGACGGCGAACCAGGTGCCGCCCGCCCGCAGGTCACGGCCGCCGACCAGCCGGGGCCGGTCGGGCCAGTGCCGGCCGGGCGGCTCCCAGGGACGGCCGGTGAACTCGTCGCGGACGCCCGCGAGCAGGACCGGGACGGGGGACGCCGGGTCGACATGGACGATCGCCGTGCACATCCCCGTATTCGAGCACGGTCCACGCGCGCGCCGGGCGGCGGGGCCGTCAGAGCGGCGGCCAGGGCACGGCCGGCCAGTCCTCCGACGGGTAGGGGTGGATGCGGTGCTTCAGCATCAGCTCGACCCGGTGCCGCGTCGCCGCGACCTCCTCGGCCGTCAGCAGCCCGGACAGGCGCTCGCCGAGACCGCCGTCCAGGGCGTCGCGGACCCGCGCCAGCGCCTCGACGGCCTCGTCGGTGAGCCGCTCCCCGCGCCACTGCCACAGGACGGTCCGCAGCTTGTACTCGGCGGAGAACGTGACGCCGTGGTCGCAGCCGTACACGTGCGCGCCGCCGGGCGGCAGCAGGTGCCCGATCTTGCGGTCGGCGTTGTTGATGACCGCGTCGAACACGGCCATGCGGCGGATCGCGGGCGCCTCCGACCGCGACAGGGCCACGAGGTCGACGTCGGGGTCGGGCTCGACCCAGAGCTGCACCATGCCGGGGCCGTAGGGGCCGTCGCGGTGGACGGTCGGCGGGACGATGTTCCAGCCCATCACCTGCGACACCGCGTACGCGGCGACCTCGCGCTGCGCGAGCGTCCCGTCCGGGAAGTCCCACAGCGGGCGCTCGCCCGAGACGGGCTTGTAGACGCACGCCGCGCGGACGCGCCCGGACTCGACCGCGCAGTACAGCGTGGCGTTCGACGCCTGCACGAGGCGGCCCTCCACCGTGAGGCGGCCGTCGAGCAACAGCCGCTCGGCGGCCCGCACCTCGTGCGGGGACGACGGGTCGGGCGGCGGGATCGGCGCGGTGCGCTCCAGCGCGCCGTCGCCGGCGGAGCCCCGGTCACCGGACGAGGGAGTCATGGCCCCATTCTCCCGACCGGGCGGGTGTTGATCCAGTGCGCCGCCATCTCAGCCGAGATATCCGTTCTGGCGGGGGCACACGTGCCCGACGGCGTCGAGCGGCAGCCCGCACAGCGGACACGGCGGACGGCCCGCCGCGACCACCCGCAGGGCCCGTTCGGCGAACGCGCGGGCCTGCGCGGCGGTGATCCGCACCCGCAGCACCGCGACGGCCGGGTCGGTGCCGCCGATCTCCGGTTCGGCGTCGCCCCCGTCGGTGACCTCCTGCGCCTCGATGACGACGCGCTCGTCCTCGGGGTCCCAGGCGAGCGCCATCGTGCCGACGCGGAACTCCTCCTCGACGGGCTGGTCGAGCGGGCCGTCGTCGCGCAGTTCGGCGGGCGTGACGGCCGGCACCTGCGGGTCGCCGCCGGCGCGCCGCAGGATCTCGTCCAGCAGTTGCTCCAGCCGCTCGGCCAGCAGCGTGACCTGGAACTTCTCCAGCCCGACGCTGGTGACGCGGCGGCCGTCGCGCGCCTGGAGGTAGAAGGCGCGGTCGCCCGGCTCGCCGACGACTCCGGCGACGAACCTGTCGGGCTGTTCAAACGAGATGACCGGCATGGGACGACCCTACGCGCCGCCGCCGACGGGCGCGTCGCCCTCGGCGACCGCGTCTCCCGTGTCGGCGGGCGGGACGAGTCCGGCGACGTCCCCGCCGGTGTCGTTCAGCCGGACGACGAACGGCCGCAGCTCGGTGTAGCGGATCGCGGTGACGGACGCGGGGTCGGCCTGGATGCGCTGGAACTGGTCCAGGTGCAGGCCGAGGGCGTCGGCGACGATCGCCTTGATGATGTCGCCGTGCGAGCAGACCGCGTAGACGGCGTTGTCGCCGTGCTCGGCGGCGACGCGCGCGTTCCAGGACCGGACGGCCGCGACCGCGCGGCTCTGCGCGTCGGCCAGGCCCTCGCCGTCCGCGCCGGGGAACACGGCGGCGCTCGGGTGGGCCTGCACGACCCGCCACAGCGGCTCCTTGGCCAGCTCCTTCAGCGGACGCCCGGTCCAGTCGCCGTAGCGGACCTCGCCGAACCGGTCGTCCACCTCGATCCCGGCGGGCCGGGCGGCGGCGCCGGCCGCGACGGCGATCTCCGCGGCGGTCTGCAGGCAGCGGTCCAGCGGGCTGGACACCAGGGCGGCGAGCGGGACGGGGGCCAGCCGGGCGCCGACCGCGCGGGCCTGGGCGCGGCCCCGGTCGTCGAGGCCGAGCCCGGGGGTCCAGCCCGCGAGGACGGGTCCGGTCAGCTCGGTCAGTCCGTGGCGGACCAGGAGGAGCGTCGTCACACGGGCACTCTACGAGATCCTCACGGCTCGGGATCGTCGTCCTCGTCCGGGACGGGCACGGGCAGCGGCGCGAGCAGCCCCGACCACAGGTGCGACTCGGCGCCGCCCGCCTCCAGCCGCCGCCGGACGCGTTCGACCGTTCCGGCCGTCGGCAGCAGGTTCCAGATGAGCTGCGGGTAGCCGAGGACGAACGCCAGCACGAAGATCCACTCGTCCCGGGCCACCATCGCGAGCGGCAGCCCGCACAGGATGACGCCCTCGGTGAGCGCGAACAGCACGAGCGTCCCCTGCCGGGCCTGGACGACCGCGAGCCGCGTCGCCTCGGCGCGGCCGAGCCCCGGCGGGAGCGGACGCGGCAGCCGGGGCCCGAGGAACGCGGCGGCGAGCGCGGCGAGCACCGGCGGCAGCCACGGCACCCAGGCGGGCACGACGCCGAGCTTGCTGTCGCCCTCCTGCACGATGAGCGGCGACACGGCGAGGATGAGCGCCGGGCCGAGGATCAGGACGACGGCCGTCATCCGCCACTGGCCGAGGTGGGTGCGGGTGCGGATCGAGGCGAAGAAGCCGGGATCGTCGGCGGGGCCGAGGCCGTAGACCGGCTCGACGTCCCCGTCATCGCCGTCCTCGGGTGGTGTGGGGGTGTACATCGAGAACTGCGATGGCGACATGGCCGAGCACTCTAATCCTCCGCGCGCCGCAGGGGAACGGGTCGCGGTACGGTCGCCGGGGCCGGTCGGGGCCGTCGGAGCGCTACATTGACCGCCTATGGAAGAGCGTCACGTCGGGCGGAGCGGCCTGCGGGTGTCGCGTCTCGGGCTCGGCACCATGACCTGGGGCGAGGACACCGGTCCGGACGAGGCGGCCGAGCAGCTCCGGGCCTTCACCGGGGCGGGCGGCACGCTCGTCGACACGGCGGACGTGTACGGGGACGGCGACGCCGAGCGGATCCTCGGCCATCTGCTGCGCGAGCACGTCGCGCGCGAGGACGTCGTCGTCGCGACCAAGTCCGCGATCCGCCGCGACGGCCGGTACGACGGGTCGCGCCGCCACCTCATCGCGGCGCTGGACGCGTCGCTGGAACGGCTCGGCCTGGAGTACGTGGACCTTTGGCACCTGCACGTCAACGACCCGGCGACGCCGACGGAGGAGACGCTGTCGGCGCTGGACGAGGCCGTGACGTCCGGCCGCACCCGCTATGTCGGCGTCGCGAACCACGCGGGCTGGCAGGTCGCGAAGGCGGCGGCGTGGCAGCGGGCGTGGCCCGGCCGGGCGCCGGTCGTGTCGGCGCAGGTCGAGTACTCGCTGCTGCGCCGCGAGGTGGAACGCGAGCTGGTGCCCGCGACGGTCGACGCGGGCGCGGGCCTGCTGCCCTGGTCGCCGCTCGGCCGGGGCGTGCTCACCGGCAAGTACCGCACCGGGCTGCCGAAAGGGTCGCGGGCCGCGAACCCGCGCTACGCCGACTTCGTGCAGCCCTATCTGGACGAGGAGTGCTCGCGGATCGTGGAGTCCGTCGTGACGGCCGCCGAGGGCCTCGGCGCGTCGCCGCTCGGGGTGGCGCTGACCTGGGTGCGCGACCGCCCGGGCGTGACCGCGCCGATCGTCGGCGCCCGCACCGCCGCGCAGCTCGCGCCGGCGCTGGAGAGTGAGGAGCTGACCCTGCCGCAGGAGATCAGGGACGCGCTGGACGACGTCTCGGACATGACGGCGGCGCACCCGTGACCGGGGACGCGGCGAGCCCGCACGACGCGGTGGCCGCGCTGCTGGACCGGGCGGGCGCCCCGGCCGCGCTCGCCGGTCCGGCGGTGCTGCGCCTCGGGCCGACCGCCGCCGCGCTGCTGGACGCCGACCCGTGGCGGCTGCTGCGGGTGCCGGGCGTGACGCCGGGCCAGGCCGACCACTTCGCGCGGGCGCTGCTCGGCGACGCCGCGCGGCCCGACGACGCGCGGCGCGGCCGGGCGCTCGCCGAGCATGTGGTGGCCGAGGCGGCGCGGCGCGGGAGCACGGTCGTCGCGGCGGCCGAGGTGGTGGCGGCGCTGGAGCGGATGCGCGTCCCCGACCCGCGCCGCGCGGTGACGGACGCGCTGGACGAGGGCGAGCTGCTGCCGCTCACCGAGGAGCCGGAGTTCGACGAGGGCGACCCCGACGCCGAGCCGCCCGAGCCCGAGGAGACCGTCGGCCCGGCGCGCTGGGCGATCGCCGAGGACACCGCCGCCGAGGGGTTCCAGCGGCTGACCGCCACGGCCGGGACGCTGCTGCCCGACGACGAGGTCCGCGCGCTGCGCGCCGGGCTGGCCGAGGACCGGTCGCTCGCGCTGACGGCCGCGCTGCGGACGGGCGTGTCGGTGTGGCGGGGCGCGCCCGCCGACGTCGCCGACGCCGCGCTGGCCGTGGCGGGCGCCGCCGCCGGGCAGGGCCTGCGGGTCGCGGTCGCGACACCGACCGCGCACTTCGCCGCGCACCTCGCCGACCGGGCGGACAAGGGCGTCGCGGTCGCGTCGGCGCACGCGCTGCTGGAGCCGCGCGCCGAGCCGTCCGCGCCCGGCACGGTCGTGTTCGGGCGCGGCGAGCACGCGCCGCTCGACGTGGACCTGCTGATCGTCGCGGACGCGGCGGGCTTCGACGTCGAGCTGTGCGCGCTGCTCGCCGAGGCGTGCCCGGACGGCGCGCACCTGGTGCTCGGCGCCGCGCCGGGCGCCCCGCCCGCCGCCGGTCCCGGCCGGGTGCTGGACGACCTGGAGGAGTCGCAGACGGTCCCGGTGATCGAGCTGGAGCCGTCCGGGCCGCCGGGGCCGCTGGAGACGCTGACGGCGGCCGTGCGGGGCGGCGAGCTGGTCGCGGTGGACGCGCCGGACCGCGAGGTCGTGATCGTCCCGGCCGCCGCCGACGCCGAGGCCGTCCACCGGGCCGTGCAGCTCGTCACCGACTCGATCCCGCGCGCGCTCGGGATCCCGGTCGACGACGTCCTCGCGGTGACGCCCGTGGCGGGCGGCGCGGCGGGCGCGACGGCGCTCAACCGGGCGCTGAAGGAACGGCTCAACCCGGGGCCCGGCGCGTGCGGCGGGTTCGACCCGGGCGACCGGGTGCTCGTCGCGGCGCCGCTGCCGGACGCCCCGACCGGCGAGCCCGGCGTGGTCACGGCCGTCGGGCCGGAGAGCCTGACCGTCGCGTTCACCGGCGGGACGGCCGTGCTCGGCGTCGCGGACGCGGCGCGGCTGCGGCACGGCTGGGCCGCCCCGGTGGCGCTCGCCCGGTTCGCGCCGCGTCCCGCCGTGGTCGCGGTGGCCGGGGCGGACGCGCCGCTGAGCCGTCCGGTGGTCGCGACGATGTTCGGGCTGGCGCGGCGGCACCTGTCGGTGGTGCAGGGCGCGGGGCCGGCGCTGGCGCGCGCGGTGCGGGAGACGGGGACGGCGCCGCGCCGCACCCGGCTCGCCCGCCTCGTCGTGCTGTGAACCCGGCGCGAACGCGCGGCGAAAGGTTGCGCGCGGGTCGGCCGTTTCCCGCGCGCCGCGCGTTCCGCCGGCGCGCCTTCGGGGCATGATCGCGGGACGGGTCCCGGTGCCGCTCCCGCGCCGGACCCGTCCCGTGACGACGGACCCCCCGATGAGGAGTGCGATGCCCCAGCGACCACGTTTCCGGCGCCTCGGATCCGCCGCGGCGATCTCGGCGGGAGCGGCGGCGCTCGTCCTCGCGGGCGCCCCGGCGGCGTCCGCGCAGACCGCCGCCGCGCCGCGCAGGTGCGTCAAGGGCACGGACCCGGCGAGCACGCTGGAGAACTGGAAGTGCCAGTGGGAGAAGTGGCGCGACGGCCTGCCGAAGCCCACGGCGCCCAAGCCGTCCAAGAAGCCGGCGCGCAAGCCGGCGGCGAAGAAGCCGGTCGCCAAGCACAAGCCGAAGCCCAAGGCAGCGCCGAAACCGAAGCCGAAGAAGGCGCCGTCCGGCGGCGGGGTCACGGCGCTCAGCGACCCGGTGCCCTACGGCACGGACGCGCCGGTCACGACGCCGCCCGTGCCGCAGGTCGCGAACCGGCCGACCGACGCCGTCACGACGTCCGCCGGAACGGCCGTCGCGCCGCAGACGCGCCTGGTGTCGCCGGTCGCCGCGGCCGAGCCGCAGGAGGGCCGGATGCTCTGGGTGGCCGCGGCGGCGGGCGCGGCCGGGGCCGTCGGCACGCTGCAGCTCACGGTCGCCGGACGGGCCGTCTCCCGCCGCAGGCGACGCTGACCCCGGGACGGGCGGCGCGCCCGCGAGGACGCGCCGCCCGGACGGGCTAGTCCTGCGAGGGACCGCCCATCGCGTGCAGGCCGCCGTCCACGTGGACGATCTCGCCGGTCGTCGCCGGGAACCAGTCCGACAGCAGCGCCGCGCAGGCCCGCGCGGTCGGCTCGCTGTCCTTGATGTCCCAGCCGAGCGGCGCGACCTTCGGCCACATGTCCGTCATGCCCTCGAAGCCGGGGATGCTCTTGGCGGCCATCGTCGCCAGCGGCCCCGCCGCGACGAGGTTCACCCGGACGCCCTGCGGGCCGAGGTACTTGGCCAGGTAGCGCGAGCACGCCTCCAGGCCCGCCTTCGCGACGCCCATCCAGTCGTAGACCGGCCACGCCTTGGTCGCGTCGAAGTCCAGGCCGACGACCGAGCCGCCGCCCTTCATCAGCGGCAGGCACGCCATCGTCAGCGACTTCAGCGAGTACGCCGAGGTGTGGACGGCCGTCGCGACGTCCTCCCACGGCGTCTCCAGGAAGTTGCCGCCGAGCGCGGTCTGCGGCGCGAACGCGACGGCGTGGACGACGCCGTCCAGCCGGTCGAAGCCGACGTCGGTCAGCCGTCCGGCGAGCGTGCCGAGCTGGTCGGCGTCCATCACGTCCAGTTCGAGGACGGGCGGGACGGCGTCCGGCCCGGACGGCAGCCGCCGGGCGGTGCGCGTCGTCAGCGTCGGGCGCGGGTAGGCGGTCAGCGCGACCTCGGCGCCCTCCTGCTGCGCGACGCGCGCGATGTGGAAGCCGATGGAGGCGTCGGTGAGGACGCCGGTGACGAGGATCCGCTTGCCTTCGAGGATTCCCACGGTGCTCAGTGCCCCATTCCCAGGCCGCCGTCCACCGGGATCACGGCCCCGGTGATGTAGGCGGCGTCGTCGCTCGCCAGGAAGCGCACGGTCCGCGCGACCTCTTCGGGCCGGGCGATCCGCCCCAGCGGGATGATCGACCGGATCGCCGCCTGCTGGTCCTCGCCGAGCACGGCGGTCATGTCGGTGTCGACGAAGCCGGGCGCGACCACGTTGACGGTGATGTTGCGCGACCCGATCTCGCGGGCCAGCGACCGCGCGAACCCGATCAGCCCGGCCTTGGACGCGGCGTAGTTCGTCTGCCCCGCCGACCCGAGCATCGCCACGACCGACGAGACGAGGATGATGCGGCCCCCGCGCGCCCGCATCATCGGCTTGACCGCGCGCTTGGCGACGCGGAACGCGCCCGTGAGGTTGGTGTCGATCACCGAGGTGAACGACTCCTCGTTCATGATCGCCAGCAGGGTGTCCTTGGTGATCCCCGCGTTGGCGACGACGACCCGGGCCGGTCCCTGCTCCGCCTCGACCTTCTCGAACGCCGCGTTCACGTCCTCGGTGCTCGTCACGTCGCACCGGACGCCGAACAGGCCCTCGGGGGGCTCCCCGGAGCGGTAGGTCACCGCGACGGCGTCGCCGGCCGCCGCCAGCTCCCGCGCGACGGCCAGCCCGATCCCCCGGTTACCGCCGGTCACGAGGACAGAGCGACTCATGTGGTACCTCTCGTCAGCCACTTGACAACGGCTAGGAGCGTAGCGGCCCGGTCGCCGCGGGGAGATGTGCCGACCCGACAAGAACCCTCCCCCGCCTTTGTTCCGGCGGGTGCGCCGCGCCCCCTCCGGCGCGCCCCGCCGGGTAGGTTGCGGAGGGTGCATGACATTGATCCGGACTTCACCGCACTGCCGCTGCGGGCCCTCGCCGACGCGGCCCTCGGCCGGGCCGCCGACCTCGGCGCCGAGCATGCCGACTTCCGCCTGGAGCGCATCCGCAGCCAGACGCTGCGGCTGCACGACGCCGCGCTGGAGACCGCGCTGGACGCCGACGACGTCGGGCTGTCCGTCCGCGTCGTCAAGAACGGGACGTGGGGCTTCGCGGCGGGCATCGACCTGACGCCCGCGGGCGCGGCCCGCGTCGCCGAGCAGGCCGTCGAGGTCGCCGCCGTCGCCGCCGCCGTCAACCGCGAGCCGATCGAGCTGGCGCCCGAGCCCGCGCACGGCGAGCGGACCTGGGTGTCGGCCTACGAGACCGACCCGTTCACCGTCCCCACCGCCGACAAGATCGCCCTGCTGGCGGGCTGGAGCCGCCGCCTGCTGGACGACCCGCGCGTCGACCACGTGGACGCCTCGCTGCTGCAGGTCAAGGAGAACAAGTTCTTCGCCGACCTCGCGGGCACGGTCACGACGCAGCAGCGCGTCCGCGTCCACAACGTCCTCAACGGCGTCGCCGTCCGCGACGGCGCGTTCGACACGATGCGGACGCTCGCGCCGCCGGTCGGGCGCGGCTACGAGTGGCTGACCGGCAAGCACTGGGACTGGGAGGGCGAACTCGCCGCGCTCCCCGAACTGCTCGCCGAGAAGCTCGCCGCGCCGTCGGTCGAGCCCGGAACCTACGACGTCGTCGTGGACCCGTCCAACCTGTGGCTGACGATCCACGAGTCGATCGGGCACGCCACCGAGCTGGACCGGGCGCTCGGCTACGAGGCCGCCTACGCCGGGACGTCCTTCGCCACCCCCGACAAGCTCGGGACGCTGCGCTACGGCTCCGACGTCATGAACGTCACCGGCGACCGCACCGCCGAGCACGGCCTGGCCACCATCGGGTACGACGACGAGGGCGTGGCGACGCAGGCGTTCGACATCGTCACCGGCGGGATCTTCACCGGCTACCAGACCGACCGGCGCATCGCGCGGCTCACCGGCGCGTCGCGCTCCAACGGCTGCGCGTTCGCCGACGCCGCGTCCAGCATGCCGATCCAGCGGATGGCGAACGTGTCGCTGCAACCCGCGCCGGACGGCCCGGGCGTGGACGAGCTGATCTCCGGCGTCGACCGGGGCGTCTACATCGTCGGCGACAAGAGCTGGTCGATCGACATGCAGCGCTACAACTTCCAGTTCACCGGACAGCGGTTCTACCGCATCGAGAACGGGCGGCTCGCCGGGCAGCTCCGCGACGTCGCCTACCAGGCCACGACGACGGACTTCTGGAACTCGATGGAGGCCGTCGGCGGCCCGCAGACCTACGTGCTCGGCGGCGCGTTCAACTGCGGGAAGGGCCAGCCGGGGCAGGTCGCCCCCGTCAGCCACGGCACCCCGGCGGCGCTGTTCCGGGGCGTCAACATCCTCAACACGCTGAAGGAGGCGGGGAATTGAGCACCCTCCGGCCGCAGGAGGCCGTCGAGCGCGCGCTCGCGCTGTCGCGCTCCGACGACTGCATCGTCATCGCCGACGAGGCCAGCACCGCCAACCTGCGCTTCGCGGGCAACACCCTGACCACCAACGGTGTGACGCGGTCGGCGCGGCTCACGGTGATCGCGCTGCGGTCCACCGGGGACGGCGTGGCGTCCGGGGTCGTGTCGCGCGCGGCGGTGACCGCCGACGGCGTCGAGGACCTGGTGCGCGCCGCCGAGGCCGTCGCCGCCGGGGCCGAGGCCGCCGAGGACGCGGCGCCGCTCGTCCCGCCGGGCGACGCGGCGGCGGGCGGCGGCTGGGACGACCCGCCCGCCGAGACCGGCATCGGCGTGTACGAGGGCGTCGCGCCCGCGCTCGGCGAGGCGTTCGCCCGCGCCGCCGCCGAGGACCGCAGGCTGTACGGGTTCGCCAACCACACGCTGACGTCGTCGTTCCTCGGGACGTCGGCGGGGCTGCGGCTGCGCCACGACCAGCCGACCGGGCTGCTGGAGCTGAACGCCAAGGGCGCGGGCGGCTCGGTGTGGACGGGCGCGGGCACCCGCGACTTCGCCGACGTGGACGTCGCCGCGCTCACCGGCGACCTCGCGCGGCGGCTGGCGTGGGGCGAGCGGCGGATCGACCTGCCCGCGGGCCGGTACGAGACGCTGCTGCCGCCGAGCGCGGTCGCCGACCTGATGATCTACCTGTACTGGTCGGCGGGCGCCCGCGACGCCCACGACGGCCGGACGGTCTTCTCCGCGCCCGGCGGCGGCACCCGCGTCGGCGAGAAGCTGTCGCCGCTGCCGCTGACGCTGTCCAGCGACCCGGGCGCGGCGGGCCTTGAGTGCTCGCCGTTCGTCCTCGCGCACGCGTCGGGCCGCGAGTCGTCGGTGTTCGACAACGGCACGCCGCTCACCGCCACGGACTGGATTTCCGACGGCACGCTGACCGCGCTCACCCAGACGCGGGACTCGGCGCGCCGGACGGGCCTGGCCGTCACGCCCGCGATCGACAACCTGATCATGACGGGCGGGGACGGCGGCGCGACCCTGGACGACATGATCGCCCGGACCGAGCGCGGGCTGCTGCTGACCTGCCTGTGGTACATCCGCGAGGTCGACCCGCAGCGGCTGCTGCTCACCGGGCTGACCCGCGACGGCGTCTTCCTCGTGGAGGACGGCGCGGTCGTCGGCGCGGTGAACAACTTCCGGTTCAACGAGAGCCCGGTGGACCTGCTCGGCCGGGTGACCGAGGCGGGCGCGACGGCGCCGACGCTGCCGCGCGAGTGGTCGGACTACTTCACCCGCGCCGCGATGCCGCCGCTGCGCGTCCCGGACTTCAACATGTCCACGGTGTCCCAGGCGTCCTGACGGGCGCTCAGGACTTGTCCTCCAGGCGGTAGCCGACGCGCAGGCCGACCTGGAAGTGCGCGACCTCGCCGTCGGCGAGCTGGCCGCGGACCTGCGTCACCTCGAACCAGTCCAGGTGGCGCAGGGCCGCGTTCGCGCGGCGGACGCCGTTGCGGATCGCGGCCTCCACGGATTCGGGCGACGTCCCGACGATCTCGGTGACGCCGTAGGTGCGGTCGCTCATCTGCACTCCCCTGTGTCGACTTCCTGCTTCCCTGGCCTACCTTGGATAACCCACGTTTGGCTATCTGACCTGGCCTTTCGTACGCGGAGCGGTCCCACTTACACCGACGTTACACCCGGCACGGTTCACGAAAGTTGCTGTGACCTGGAAAGATGCGGTTTGGGAGGGGTCGTCCGCCAACGGTCAGGGAGACCAGGTGGCGCAGGACCCAAAGATCAAAAAGCTGGACAACGGCAAGTGGCGGATACGTTGGAACAACGGTTCCAAATCATTTACCTCCGAAAGCCGCAACGAGGTCGTAGATTTTAAGATCGCGCTCATGGCGAATGGGATGGTGGATCCCCGCCAGGTCAATAAGCCCAAGTCGGGCGGACGCACGTACCGAAAAGTCGCACTGGCCTACGTCGACACACGACGGAAGAAGAAGGTCGTCCCTTCTACAGTCGAACGGTATTTGGAATGCCTCCGTCTCCATGTTTTCCCGGTCATCGGGAACATGGACATCAACGAGATCGGCTCCGAGGACATTCGCGAAGTCCTAGACCGGGCAAGCAAGAAGCTGGCACCAAGCTCATTGCGCGTTCTGCACTCGTCGGTGCTGTTCCCCGTTTTCAAGTGGGCGATCGACAGCGAGTGGCGCGAGCGCGCAAACCCATGCCAGCTCACAGCGCGCGAGTTGTCCCACGAGATAAACGAACAGCCGATCCTCCTACCGGATGACGCCCCAGCCTTTCTGACGTGCGCCTACGCCCTCGCCGAGCCAGGCCCCCAGGGCGAGAAACCCATCGACCCGGACGGGCTCGCGGGAGACTTCTTCGCCCTGCTCCAGGGCACGGGCTTCCGCTGGCAAGAAGGCGCTGCACTTGATGTCGACTCCGTCGACTGGAAACGCCGTGTGGTCGTCGTCCGGCAGGTGCTGCGCTACAAGGTGGGGCTGGCACGAGACAAGGGGAAGTCAAGGGCAGCGTTTCGTGATTTCCCGCTCCCGGACTCCGATGATGATCCGCTGGTCGAGCTGTTGATGCGCCGAACAAAGGGGCGGCGGGGGCACGAGCCATTGTTCGCCACCCGCAGGGGAACGAGGATCTACGCCGATCTGGCGCGACATCTTCTACGAGAGGCGGCCGACCTAGCCGAACGGGAGCACGGCATTACCGGGGTCCGCGGATTCCACTCATTCCGGCGCGGCTTTGCCACGACCTTGGAAGATCGCGAGATTCCGGAGAACAGCCTCAAACTTGTCCTGGGTCACGTCCGACACACTGGCGCAACAGCACGTTATGTACGACTGACGCGCAAGCAGATCGAGAACATCCGCCCGTACATAGGCGGGATCGTGCCCCGCGTTCGACGGGAACATCTGGGACTGGCCGCGTAGCGGGAAACCCTCGTAGTACGCGCTGGCTACAGCGCGGCACGCCCGATCTTCTTCGTGCGCAGTGACATCAGTCACAGCGGGCGATCCGATTCGGTAGGCGGACGGATGGCGGCCCTTCGCCCTGCACGGGCTTAGGGCCGCCTACCGAACGGGCTTGTGCGGGCGGGTCTGCTTGCGGCGCAGTGGAGGGCTGGTGCGCGGGCGAGTGCTCCTGTGGTTAATTGGCGTCCGGTTGGACGTTGCACGCCGTCTGAGTCGCGCTGGCCTTGGCCGCGCTGGACGAGCCGCTCCCAGCCTTGACCTTTCCCCTTCGGGCGGCCCCTCCCACTCATGCGCTCGCCCGATCACACGACTGTTGGAGGCTGTTCGAGATGCCTTTGCCCGATCCCGATCTCTACATCACCGAGAACGAGCTGTGCGGCCGGTTCGGGGTGTCGCGGAACTACCTCGGCGGTCTACGCCGAGCCGGGAAGCTCACCGGATGGCTGAAGTTCGGCAATCGCTATGCCTACCGGCGTGACGACCTCGACAGGATAGAGAAGTCGTTCGCAAGCCGGTGGAGCGACGCGGGCTGATTCCGATCTATCGAAATAGGCGCACAGGCTAGGCCGTGCGCCTATTCGGGCTGCCCTAACATTGGCTTGCCATGTCGCAGATCGCCAGGAAGCACGAGATCATCCGGGGCAACCACCTGCGTTGATGCTTGCCGCCAGGCATCTGGAGTGACTTATGTCACTCCTATGCAGTGGGCATATGTCCTGCCTACAGATCGTTTCCCGGATGCGCCCATCCGCGCCCGGTCTCGCCCAGGAGACGTCGGCCTTGATTGCCTACAGAACCTGGCGCCCCTGGCTGTCTGGCGCATCGGATAGAACAGAAGCGATCCGCACGCCGAGCCGCGCGCCGCGCCGCGTTGATCTTCTTCTCATCGCACTACCCCGAGGGGAGACGTATGCCTGCGCCGATTACCGGTGTGAAGATCCGGGACCCCGGGTCACTTAAAGTTCTGGCCAAGGTTCGGGGCATCTCCTTGCGCGCTCTCGCGCGGGAAGTCGGCTGCCACCCCAGCCTTATCGACCATCTCGCCCGAGGCGAACGCCGGGTGTCGCGGGAACTGGCGTTCGCGATTGCCGAAGCGCTCGGCGCCGGTCCGTACTGCCTTTTCGAGATACCGCCGGAACCGTGCGACCGGACGGCGCCGACCACAGCGGGGCGCGCTCGGGTCGGGCGCGCGATCAGCCACCGGCGCATCCGCCGGACCCGCCAGTGGCCCGTCCCGTCCCACCGCCAGATCGGCACGCCGACCGGAGAAGCCAAGTGAGGACCGCGCCGGGCCTGACGCGATTGGAGCGCAAGCTGTGGCGGCACCTGGTGAAGGGGATGGTCCGCGCCGCCGGGGCCGGGGACGACCGGTCCGTCGTGGCCCTCTACGCGCTGATGGGCCGGGCGCTGGGCACTTCGACCGCCATTGCGACGGTGATGTACCTGGCGATCCAGGCCGCCGGGCCGTGGCGGCGCGAGGCGGCGCGGCGGGACGCGTTCTTCGGCTTCTCGCTCACCAGCCTTGACGGGCGGGAGCTGGACGTGGACGACGCGCCGTATGCGGTGCGGTGGGCCGCGCGGATGGTCTCTGCCGCCGTCAACGGGGACGAGGCGAGCCTGTACGCGCTGGCGATGACGGCCCGCGATGACGGGCAGATGGACGCGTGCGTTCCGGCGCTGGCGCGGATGGCCGCTGAGAGGGCGGTCCGGTGAGCACCGACGCCGAACTCTTCCAAGTGCCGGCGGGAACGCCCGTCCCCTTGGACGAGGTGCCGACCGACCCCGAAGGGGCGGCGCTGGCGCGGTGGGTGGCCGAGCTGATCTTCCAGCGGAGCATCACCACGGCGCGGTCGCTGCAACGCAGCGTCGGGCCGTCCGGCCTCGGGACCGATTGCGACAAGAAGCTCGTGTACGGCGCGCTCGGGGTGCCGAAGCTGAACTTCGGCGCGGACCCGTGGGCGGCGCTGGTCGGCACGGCGATCCACGGGTGGATGGCTGAGCAGATGCGCGCCGTGGACGGCGGGGCGGGCCGGTTCCTGGTCGAGCACCGGGTGAGCTACCGGGGCGTGTCGGGGACGGCGGATCTGTACGACCGGCGTGAACGCCTCGCGGTCGACTGGAAGACGACCAAGAAGGCCAAGATCCGCGCTTTGCGGCGCAGCGGGGCCGCGCCGCGCAACTACGTGACGCAGCTCCAGACCTATGGGGCGGGATTGGCCGCCGCCGGGGAGAGCCCGGAGCGGGTGGCGCTGGTGTGGCTGCCCGTGGACGGGACGTTGAGCGACGTCCACGCGTGGGTGACGCCGTACGACCGGGCCGTGGCCGACGCCGCCATTGACCGGCTGGAGTCCCTGCGGGGGCTGACTCCGGCCGCCGTCGCGGCATCGCCGTCCCGCTTGTGCGAGTGGTGCGACTGGTATCAGCCGGGCGGCGGAGACGGCTGCCCCGGCGCTGGCGAGAAATGAGGACACGTGACTGACCATGCCGCCGAGCCTGCGCACTTGAGCCCGGAGGAGGCCCGCGCGCTGACCGAGCAGATCCGCGCGGCGGGAGCGCAGGCGTGCGACCTGATCGTCCGGGCCTACGAGGGCCGGGCCTGGGCCGCCCTGGACTACCGCAGGTGGCGGGACTACTGCACGACCGAGTTCGGCGCGGACCGGATGCCGTTGACGCCTGCCGCGCGGCGGGATCTGGTGCTCAGCCTCTCCGACGCCGGTTTGAGCACGCGCGCCACCTCGGCCGTCACGGGCCTGGGCCGCACCACGGTCAGCCGCGCACGGGCCGGGCTCCCGGCTCTGGCCCCCGAATCGGCCGCTGGACCCGGCTCCGTCGCGCGTCCGGCTTCCGGCCGGGTGCTGCCGCGCCGCCCGGCCGATCAGGTGATCAATCACCTCGTCTGGAACCTGCGGGGCATGGTCCAGGTCTTGCCCGACCTGGACGCGTCCATCACCCCCGCGCAGGCCGCCCAGTGGGCGGACGACCTTGGCGCATCGGTCCGCACCCTGCGCCGCTACATCAACCTCATGAGGGAGTACAGCCGTGCCAGCTAAGGCCGAGCAGAACGACAGCAGCACCCCGAGCCTGGAGCGGCTGCCGCTGTCCAAGCTCGTCACCGACCACACCGTCAACACCCGCCTCTTGGACGGCGCATGGGTGGACCGGCGCGTCGCGGCCTACGATCCCAGCGCGCTCGGCGTCCTGTCGGTCAGCCGCCGCGCGTCGGGCGAGTGCGTGATCCTGGACGGCCAGCACCGCGCGGAACTGCTGCGCCGCGCCGGGCACGCCGACACCTCGGTGGACTGCCGCGTCTACGACGGGCTGACACCGGCCGAGGAAGCCGCGCTGTTCCGGCGCTTGAACGACTCCCGGAAGGTCCAGCCTCTCGCCCTGTTCCTGGCGCTGCGCGCCGAGGGCGACGCCGCCGCCGTGGAGATCACCCGCCTCGCCGAAGCGTACGGCTGGGAGATCAGCCACCGGCAAAGCAGTACGAACATCTACGCCGTGGTCGCGCTCCAGCAGATCTACAAGGGCGGCCCCCGCCAGATCGGCTCATCCGGGAACGGCCTGGCCGTCGCGCGGGTGCTGCAAACCGTGACCCGCGCGTGGGGCCACCGCCGCGAAGCCGTCCACGGAGACCTGCTCCTGGGGATCGGCCTGGTGTTCCTGCGCGACGGCGACCGGGTCGACGCCACCGCTCTCGCCGACCGGCTCGCGTCCTACCCCGGCGGCCCGGCGGGGCTCCTGGGCGCGGCCCGTGGCGTCCGCCAGATCCAGGGCGGCACGGTCGCCGCCGCCGTCGCCGACACCGTCATCCGCGCCTACAACCGCTCCAAGCGCAGCGGGCGCCTGGACAACTGGGAATAAGGAGTGCCCGAACATGACCGCTGACCCCTTCTCCGTCCCTCCCGGCGGAGGTGCGGGCATGGACGACTTGCTGGGCCGTCTGCTGCTCCTGCTCGACATCACCATCCGCGAGAACGTGGCCAACCCGTTCAAAACGGGCGACCTGCGCGACGAGGCGGACGCCGCGATCGTCGTCCTGGACGGCGAGGGCGACCGCCCCAAGGCGGGCATCTACGGGGTGCGGCTGGTGCGCCAGCTCAAGGCGCGCCAGCGGTTCGGCTGGGGATACGGGCGGCTCGTCAAGGTCACCGTCCAGGGCAAGGAAGCCCTGGAGCTGACCGACCCCGGCCCCACCGACACCGAGAAAGTCCGGGCGTGGCTGACCGCCTACGCTCCGCACTACCTGACCGGCTCCCCGGCCCCGCCCCCCACCGCCCCGGCCGCCGCGCTGCCCGCCGCCCCGGCCACCCCGCAGGCGACCCCCAGCGCGCCATATGCGCCCCCGGCCGCCGGGGGCGCCTGGCCACCCGGCACGGCCCCCACGCCGCCTACTGCGCCCCCAGCGCCCCCGGCCGCCTCCACCGAACCGCCGTTCTGACCAGCGGGCCGCCCGCTCCCAGCCGAGGGCGGGCGGCCCGCTGCGTTCCCGCCCGCCCCCGGAGGCGCGCCCGTGGCTGACGAACTGGACGACCGGGTTCGCGCCCTGCTGGCCGAGCGGTACCGCCCCCAAGTCACTCCGCTGCCGGCTGGCCCGCTGCGCGAACTCGTAGCTCTGCTGCACCTGCTGTTCACCAGCCCACCCGATCCACCGCCAGACTCCGCACCTGAGAGAGCACGGCCCCGATGAGCGACGTTCGCACCTACATCAGGCTCCACGACGGGATGCCCGACCATCCCAAGATCGAAGCCCTGTCCGACCGCGCGTTCCGGCTGCTGATCACCTGCTGGTGCTGGTGCTCGCGCCACCTGACCGACGGCCACATTCCAGGCGCGACGTGGGCCAAGCGCGGGACGCCCCGCGCCCGCGCCGAACTGCTGGCCGCCGGACTGGTCGAGCAGACCCGCGACGGCGTGCGGATGCACGACTACCTCCGGCACCAGCGCAGCGCTGCCGAAGTCGATCAGCTTCGCCAAGCTCGCGGCGAGACCGGAAGCCTGGGCAACCACATCCGGTGGCACGTCCGCCAGGGAGTTCGCCTCGCGGGCTGCGTCCACTGCCACCCCGAACGGAGCCACCCGCCGAACTCCCCGGCCGGACAGTCAAGGAAAGGCAAAGTCGACCCGCGTCAACGCGTAAGCCGACGCCCGGACGCCGACACGCTTTCGCCTGGGGACAACTCTGTGGATAATTCGCCGACCTCGAACGATGCGGCTGACTCAGTGGCCGGAAGTGTCGCGAATCGATCGCAAACGCGATCGCAAACCGATCGCGAATCGTCGCCAGAGACAGAGACAGAGGTACTTAGGGGTTCTGTAGATCGTCATCCTGCGGACCGTTGCGCACGCACGCGCGCACGCGAGGAGGAACCGCATCCGCTCGGCCCCGCTGTCGCCGCCGAACTGCGCGCCCTCACCGGCCGCCAGGTCAGCGCCGACCACGCCAGCGGCGTCGCCCGGCTGATCCTGCGCGGACGGCAGGTCTCCGACCCGCGAGCCTACGTCGCCGCCGCCCTGCGCGCCGACCCCGCCGCGTTCCTGCCCACCGAGGGCGACCCGTCCCGGCGAAGCCTCACCGAAGCCCTTACCGACGCCATGCCTTCCCACCCCTGCCCGCACGGGGCCACAGGCCCCGAGCGCTGTCCCATGTGCCGACGTGCGCGCCCGTCACCGCCCGGCGGCCCCTCCGCCACAAGCATCAGCGACAAGGCCAGCAGCACCAGGACGAGCGCCCCAAGCGACGGCCCGCCGGACAGCCAGGTCACCAGCCCCCCGGACCCTGACGACCTCAGCGCACAGCCCGGCCCCGGCCCCGAAGGAGAACCCCGGTGACCGCCTGCGAAGTCTGCCCCGCCGGCCATCTCACCATGACCGGCCTCCCGGTCTGCGAATCCTGCTACGGAGAGGTCGCCGCCGCCCTGGACGCGCTGCCCGGCCTGCTCACCGGGCTCGGAGCAGCAACGGCGCGGAGCCTGGCCCGGCCCGCGCGAGAGCTGCCCGGCCCGCCACGTTCGCCGGGACCGTCCGCCCCCGCCGACGAAACCGTCATCGACCTGCGCGCCGAGCTGAAAGACGCCGTGCGGGCCTGGGCGGCGCTGGCCGGTATTGGGGCCGCCGCCCCGCCCGTGCGGGCGCTGGCGACCAACCTGGCGTCCGCGCTGGCCGCACCCGGCGGCACAGCAGCCGCCGCCCGCCTGCTGCACCTCACCGCCGCCGCGCGCCGCCGCCTGGACCCGCCCGAGGTCATCCGCCTGCGGGAGCGGTGCCCCGAGTGCGGGACGCTCGGCCTGCTCGCCCTCAGCACGCACCGCGTAGCGGCTTGGTGCTCGTTCTGCGAGGTCGAGGTAACGCGAGCCGTGTAACCCGATTCCGGCCGATCGGTTGTCGGTGGGAACCCACTGGCTTACGGTGGCGGCGACGATAAGCCAGCGGAGGTTAACGGTGGGTAAGCACGACAAGCCGGTGGACTGCCCAAGCTGCAATGGAACCGGCACCGAAGAGGTCACCCACGATGGTGAGTCAACCCTTGAGCCGTGCCCCGTATGCAACGGAACTGGCAGGTCGTGACCCTTAATCGGCGGGACTTCATCCCTGACGTCATCTGGCGGCAGCCGGGCGAACGGCAACGGCTGGCGCCGTTGGACCGGAAGGACGATCCGCAGACCTGGGAACGGATCGTCGCCGGGGAAGGTTCGATCATCACTCAGTGCAAGACCGACCGTCGTGGCCTGGTGCTGCCGACGAGTTCGGCGTCCGCGCTGTGGGTGGTCCGGGCGATGCTCGACGCGCTCGCGCTGGAGCCGGGCATGAGCGTCCTGGAGATCGGCGCGGGCACGGGGTACAACGCCGCGCTCATGGCGGAGGCCGGGGCGCGCGTGACGACGGTTGAGATCGACGCCGAGCTTGCCGACGCCGCGTCCGCCGCGCTGGAGCGGACCGGGTTCGCCGACCGGGTGACCGTCGTCGTCGGCGACGGCGAGCACGGCGTGCCCGCGCACGCCCCGTTCGATCGAGTGATCGCCACTGCGGGGACGCACACGATCCCGCCCGCGTGGGTCGAGCAGACCCGCGAGGGCGGCCGGATCGTCGTCCCCTACACGGGAATCGAGTATGCGGGCGCGCTGCTGGTGCTCACCGTCGCCGATGGCGTCGCTTCCGGCCGAGCCGTAGGCGATAAGACCGCCTTCATGCCGCTGCGCGGGCAGACCGACATCCGCGAGGCGTTGCGCGCTGAGCCCAGCGGCCCGCTGGACCGGCTGCGCGTCACCGTCACCCCGGCTGGTCAGACCGTCACGTTCGAGTGATCACCTCGGTCAGGTCGGGGATCTGCTCGGCGGGAAAGTGGACGCTGGCGAAGGTGCGGGGGCCGTCTGGGGTGAGCGGTACGCGGGCCGACCACCGGGCGTCCCACAGCGGTCCGGCGTTCTTGACGAGTCGCTGCATGTCGCCGATCGGTGATCTGATCCACGCGAACCCGGCGTAGAACGCGCCGTAGCGTGCCCACTGGTCGGGCGGGATGCGCGCTCCGCCCGCCGCCAGAAGCGCTCCAGCGTCCTGGCAGCACATCTCGGTCTGGTAGCCGCTGTCCCACAGGGCGCGGATCAGGTCGGCCATGCCGACGTCGATCTCGACGTCGGAGCCGTCGGGGGCGCGTAATGTCACGGCCGGATGCACGACCGGTACGGGGGCGAGGGGCATCAGGTTCCTTTCCGCCATGCGGTCCACCACCGCGCGGCGTCCAAGAGTTCGCGTTTCCACTCGGTGTGGCCCTGCTGGAGCAGGTGGAGCCACTTGGCCACGGTGGCGTCGGCGAAGCCGGTGACGTGGTCGTTGTCGGGGTCGTGCCAGTGCGGGAACTGCCCGGCCCACGCTTCGGCGGACGCGGGGGTGTGCCCGGAGCGGATCAGCCAGGGGATCAGCACGGCCAGTTCCACCCAGGCCGCGCCGTAGGTCGCCATGCCCCAGTCGACCACGTAGGGTCGTCCGCCGCTGATCAGCACGTTGCCCTCGTTGAGGTCGGCGTGCAGCAGCCGGTCACCGGCGAGCGGCGAGGGGTCGGGCATGAACGCCGTCCACCGGCCCTCGACCGGGCGGAACAGGCCGTCCGGGACGTCGGTGTGCTGGAGCTGGCGGACGACGGCGGCGAGGTGATCGAGGTCGGGCGAGTCCGGAGCGAAGCTGGCGTGCCGTCCGGTGACGTACTCGAAGGCCAGCAGCGTCCACCCCCCGGCTTCGGCCTGGGCCAGAAGCCGGGGGGCGAGCCGCCCGCCCACGTGCGGGCCGATCATGGCTTCACGGCGTAGCTGCCACCAGTCCGCCTCACGCCGGTCCAGGCGCACTCCCTTGAGGAACACTCGGCCGTGCTCGGTCGTCGTCAGGATCTCGGCGATATCGCAGTGCGCCCCGGCCAGCACCGGGGCGGCTCGCACCACCTTGCCGATCGACTCCTGCACGGCGTCGCGTGCCTCGGCGGGAAGGCTGGTCCAGTCGTCGCTACGCCGCATCATCGGCTACGCCAGGTAGGCGATCTGGCTGTGGCAGTTCTCGGTCGAGCAGCACGACGTCCACGTGCCCAGCTGCCAGTACCGCTCGTCCACCGCGTACCCGGTCGCCCTCATGGCGTCCAGCGTACGGGCGAGGGCGTTCCCCGAGGTGATGTCCTCGGTGACGACCGGCGTGTGCTCGATGAACCCGCCGCCCAGGTCCGCGCAGAACGCGCGGTACTCGGCGGTGTGCAGGACGAACACGTGCCAGGCCGGGTCCACGGCCTTGGACGGCGCCAGGTTCCCCGGCCTGCCGCCGTACTCGGCGACGGCCTTGAGGTAGACGAGCATCTGCTCGACCATGCCCACGGCGTAGAACTGCGCGACCTGCTGGTCCTCCTGGACCCGCGCGACGAGCTTGTCGAACAGGACCGGGTCGATCAGGTCCCGGGGGTTGAGGGCGGGCGTCGTACCCGCCTCGGGGTTGGCTTCCATCACGGTCACGGCTTCCTCCTGAAGCCTTCCGGCGCGGCCTTTCCGCGCACTGGTGATGCCCCGGCCCCTCAAGGGCCGGTCTTGCCTCCGGGCCGGGGAGACACGCGGGGGCTCCCCGACCCGGCGTCTGGAGGGTCCTGGGCGGCCCGCCCCCCTGCTGAAAGGGAGTGCCCAGGACCCGCGCCCGTCCGGCTGCTGCCGGGCGGGCGAGTCTCGGCCGTCAGCCCGTGGTGACCGGCGTCGGCGGCGCGGGCGGAGTCTGGCCGGCGGTGCCCGAAGCCTCGGCCTCGGCGTCCGCGTCGGCGTCGGCATCTGCGTCGGCGTCGGCCTTGGAAGGCTTCTTGCGGCTGGAGACCAGCTCGGCCACCGCGCGCCTCAGTTCGGCGCGCACCTTCCGTTCGACCACGTTCGCGGTCGCGTCCATCAGGCCGTGGATCTTCATCGCGGTGGCGAACGTGACGACCATCAGCTCTAGCGCGATGCGCAGCGCCGCGTCGGCGGGGACGGCCGCCATCCCGGCCAGCTCGGGCTCCGCCGTCTCCTCGGCGTACACGACGATGAGCCCGGCGCGGGTCGCGCTGTACCCGCTCCCGATGAGCTGCGCGTGGTACGTCGCCGCGATCAGCTCGCCCATGCTCGCGGGAGTCGTCCGGTACCCCATCGGGCCGGTGGGCTCGGTCATGCGTCCGTCTCCGTTCTGATCGTTGAAGTGGTCGGGCGCGGCGTCCGGCTTGCCGGTCATGCGCTGCCTTTCGCCTGCTTCTTGCGGGCGGCCAGGTGGGTCCGCACGCTTCTCAGATGGGGCGGGCGGCCCGTGCCGAGCTGCGCCACGATCACCATTTCTTCGCGCATGTACTGGCGGCGCCTTCCGATCCGGCGCCAAGAGATCACGCTTTGGTTGGCCCAATACACGAGCGCGGGCGTACTGAGGCCGGTGATCGCGAACGCGTCGCGCGGATTGATCCACGTGCTGGCGGTCAGGTCGTGGCTTTCGGCGACGGCCCCGCGGACCGGCTCGCGGGCGGATTCGGGTTCTGCCGGCTGCTGCTCGCTCATCCTTTGGCCACCTGCTTCTCAGGGGGACGGCACACGACCCACCGGACGGCGTTCGCTGCGGCGATCACCTCGCTGGTCGGCCGGATCACTTCTTTGGTAACGGCGTCGCAGAACCGCCAGTGGCCGCGCTCGTAGGAGCACCCGATCGTGACCGTTCGCCCGGCCCGCTCCACGGGCTCCACGCTGAGGACCGCGTATCCGTCGATCTCCGCCCACGTGACGCGCACCTCGGGCATCGGCTGGAACGCTTCGGCCAGCTCCGCCAGGTAGGCGAGCCGCAAGCGCTGCGGAATGTAGGTTTGCGGTCCCGCTTTCGCCTCGGGCTTGCTGGGAAGCGGACTGCCGTGCCTGCGTCGCGGGGCGGTCACACGCCGTCTGAACATCGGCCTACATCTCCGGGTTGATCACGCGACCGATCGCCTCGGCGGCCTCGGCGGGGTCGGTCGGCAGATCCTCGCCCCACTGCCACACCGCGCGAAGCGACCCGTCCTTGGCGACGCGCCGGAGGCGGATGTCCTCCCCGTTGCCCATCGTTCCGCCGCCCTGGACGCGCAGGTACGGCGTCCCCATGCCGTACGGCTGCCGGATCGCGGCGTTGAACCCGCCGACCTTTTCCAACGCCTCCAATAGGGAGCCGAGGAACGACCGCTCGTCGGCGTAGGGGGCGGGCTGCTCGGTGGCCTGCTCCGGGGCGTCGATCGGGCCGCTGTCCGGCAAGGTCTTGAGTCGTCGCGGGGTGTCGATGGCCATGATCGCTCGCCTTCATGCGGGGTCAGGTGTTCTGATCCACAGGCTGGCCCGCGAGAAGTACGCTCAGGAACCCCCATCAAAGTCAATCGGCGAATTACCCACGGAGGCGCGGCCCGCATGTCCAATCCCCCCCGCGAGCCCGATGAGATTTCTCCCGATGGGTCCGAAGGGTCCTTTTTTGACCCGCGTGAGAGTCTGCGCGCCGAGCTTGCCTACATGATCAGGGTCATGCGGAAGCTCAAGGGTGAGTCCCAGGCCGATCTTGCCAGGGCGCTCTTTGTCTCCCGTGAGCTGGTGACGGCGTGGGAGCGGCAGCGGTCCCTTCCTGACCTGGACCACTGCGCCAAGCTCGATGAGCACTTCGGGACAGGCGAGCTGTTCCGCGTGAGATGGGCGCACTGCCAGCGCGAGCACATCAAGACGTGGTTCGAGAAGTACGCCCGGCACGAGGCCCAAGCGACGGAGATCCGAACCTTCCAGCCGTTGTACGTCCCGGGCTTGCTCCAGACCGAGGGTTATATGCGAATTACCTGGCCCAAAGGTCCCGTGGACGGAGAGCTGATCACCAGGCGAACCGAGCAGCGCGGCGGCATCCTGCGACGCGAGGACCCGCCGCACCTGTTCGCGGTGATCGACGAAGGCGCACTCGTCCGGCCGTTGAAGAACCCCCAGGTCATGCGGCAGCAGCTTCAATATTTGCTGGAGATGGGCGAGCTGCCGCGCGTTCATATCCAGGCCGTGCGGATGACGGACGGGTGGCACTACGGGTTCAACGGCGCGCTCGTGTCCCTGACGATGCCCGACCTCAGCCGCGTTGGATACGTCGAAGCGCAGTTCGGCGGGCGGCTGATCCAAGATCCGGTGGAGGTCGCAGACCTGTCGATACGGTTTGATGAGATCCGGGCTGAAGCGCTGTCCGAGAGCGCCACCCGCGACCTGATCCGCGAGACGATGGAGACGATGCAGGATGATCCAGTGGCGTAAGAGCAGCCACAGCCAGGGCGGCGGTCAGGGCGAGTGCGTTGAGGTGTCGACCAACGTCCCTGCGGCCACCCTGATCCAGGACTCCACGAACCCCGGCCCGCACCTGGCCCTCGCCCCCACCCGCCTGGCCGCGCTGGTCCGGCAGATCAAGACGGGCGCGTTCGACCTCGGCTCCCCGGACCACTCTGCCTAACGTCGCGCCCCGCCGCGAGAGACAACGCCGCATCGCGAGGCCCGGCCACCGCCTACAGGCGGTGCCGGGCCTTCATCATGTCCAGGCCCGGCAAGCGACCCTGCCGAACCGAGCATGGTAATTCCCGCCGTACCGAACCAGGAGGACGCATGAGACGACCCACGACCGGCACGCCGAGCGCTCGGCGCCGCCTGCTCACGGCGGCCGAGATCGAGACCGAGCACGGTATTCCGCGCGGAACGCTCAAGAGCTGGGTGGCGCGCGGCCACCTTCGGGCGTTCGCTCGCGAAGGGCGCGCTCACCTCTACCGCGAGTCGGATGTGCTGGCGTGCGAGCGCGACCGCCGCCGGACTTGCCCTCCGGCCAGGAGTGCAACCATCATGGACTCAGACTTGGGCGCATAGTCGCCCGTTACCAGGCCCGGCCTCCCGATACGGGAGGGACCGGGCCTTTGCCTTGCAGGCCCGGTCCCCGCGGACCGGGCCTTTCTCATGCCAGGAAGGCGGCTGATGGGCACGACGACGACCTACAAGTTCCCGTTCCCGGAGCCGACCGACGCGGCGAACGTGCCGCTGCACCTGGGGAACGCGGTGAAGGCCGTGGACACCGCGCTGAAGGTCGTGGACGACGCCACCAAGCCGCCTCGGGCGCGGGTGGTGTCGGCGTCGGTGCCGGTGTCGAACAACTCCGCGTCGGTCAAGGTCACGTGGTCGTCGGCGGAGTACAAGGTCGGCGGTACGTGGTGGACGAGCGGTGAGTGGCTGACGGTCCCCGTCACGGGCGTCTACCTGATCACCGCCATGAGCGAGTTCGCGATGTTCGGCGGGTCTACCCCGGTAGCGGGAACTGTCCTGGCGGTCGAGATGACCGCCAACGACATCGGCCAGGGCGAGGAGTACCTGTCCGGGCATGGTGAGCGGTTCGAGGCGTTCGCCGTGATCCAGAAGCTCCAGACGACGTTCCACGGGCGGCTGACCGCCGGGCGCAAGGTCAAGGTCCAGCTCGCGCAGAACTCGGGCGCGTCCCGCAACGCCGTCAGCCAGCTCACCGCGACGCTTTTGGCCAAGGACTGAGCGGCGTTGCGGCGGCCCCGGCACCCGCCGGGGCCGTTCCCATGAAAGGGGATCTGATGACTCATCCGCTGCGCTTGGCCGCGCTCGCGCTCGGCATCGCCGCGTGCGGTGCGGTCGCCGTGCTGATCAAGGGAGAGGGCGGCGGGCTGCCGCTGCTCGGCGTGCCGCTGGTGGCGCTGGTGGGCGCTGGCCTGGTCGGCTTGTTCGCCCGCGCGTTCGGGCACTTGCGCCGTTGGGGGCTGTTGATCGGCGCAGGCGCGTTCGTAGCGATGGCCGCTAACGCGCTGACTGACTCGGGGGCGTCGGCCGGTCACTCCACCGCCGCCCTGATCGGGGCGGCCCTGTCCTCCAGCCTGTGGTTCGTCCACGACGTAGACGAGGCCGACTGACCCATGAGCCCCGACCAGGTCAACCAGATCATCTCGCTGCTGTCCGGGCTGCTGACGATCCTCGTTGGCGCGCTGGTGCGGCATTACCTCCCGCCGCGAACCGGCAGCACCGACGAGTCCGCCGACGACGCACCGCCGCCTCAAGTCAAGCCGCCGCCGGCCACGGCCCCGAACCCTCCGAAGGACCCCGCCCATGAGTGACGACGAGCTGATCAACGACGTTGATCCGACCCAGCCCGAACCGATTCCCCCGGCCCCGCGCAGCGGGGCCGCTGTCGTTCCCGAGGACGGCCCGCAGGATGGGCTGCCGCAGGAGCCGGGCAGCGCCGTGGACCAGGACCAGGGGGACGAGGATGAGTAAGGCGGGGATGCTGACGGCCGCGCGGTCCCAGCTCGGCTATCGCGAGAAGGGCGACGGCTACACCAAGTTCGGCGACTGGTACGCCGAGACGCTGCACGCCGGTTCCGGGTTCGTCCGCGCGAGCTGGTGCGACATGTTCATCACGTGGTGTGCGGCCCAGAGCGGCAACACGGCGGCGGTGACGGGCGGGAAGGGGTTCGCCTACACGCCGTTTCACGCCTCGTGGTTCGTGAAGGCGGGCCGGTGGGGCACCAAGCCGAAGGTCGGCGCGATCGTGTTCTACGACTGGGGCGGCTCCCGGAAGGTCAGCGCGATCGACCACGTGGGCATCGTGGAGGCGGTCCACAGCGACGGCAGCGTCACGACGATCGAGGGCAACACGGCGAACGCGGTGATGCGGCGTCGGCGCGCGGCCGGGATCGTCGGCTACGGCTATCCCGCCTACCCCGGCGAGGGCGGCGGTTCGGCACCGGGCAAGCCCAAGCCGGGGACCGGGAAGGCTCCCAAGTGGCCCGGGATCTACCTCAAGACCGGCACGCGCGGCGCGGCGGTGAAGTCCTGGCAGACGCAGATGCGCAAGCGGGGCTGGCGGCTGGCCGCCGATGGCGTCTACGGGGCCGAGTCGCGCGGGGTGTGCGAGGCGTTCCAGGCCGAGAAGCACTTGCGCGTGGACGGCGTCGTGGGGCCGCAGACATGGGCCGCCGCCTGGACGGCCCCGATCACCTAGGCGCGCGACGATGCCCTACCGGCCGCGCCGGTACTGCTCAATGCCCGGGTGCGGAAGTCGGGTCGTTGCCGGCCGGTGCGCCTCATGCCAGCGACGCGCCGAGCGGTGGCGCGGCAGCTCGGCCGAGCGCGGCTACGACGCCCGCTGGTTCGCGGTGCGGAACCGGTACCTGGAGGCGAACCCGTGGTGCGCGTGGTGCGGGCCGCCGACGCTGGCCGCCGAGGTGGACCACATCGACGGACTGGGCCCGCGCGGCCCGCGCGGCTTGGACGCGGGCAACCTGCGGTCGCTGTGCAAGCCGTGCCACTCGGCGCGCACCGCCCGCGACCAGCCGGGCGGGTGGTGGGCGGAGGCCCGCCACAACGGGCCTCGCCGCCCGGGACGCTGAGCGCCAGCAGGGGCGGCAAACGCAAACCGGCCCCACGGTTACCCGTGGGGCCGGTGCTGGCTCCGTAGCGTCGTCCCTGGCGATCTCGTGCCGCTGTTGCTTCCGCGCGGTCGCGACTGCGCGCGGTGAACCGGACGGCCGAACGGCCCCGCCGCGTGCGGCGGGGCCTGACCGGCGGGGGCCGGGTGCGGCTAGGAGTAGGCCAGCGGGACAGGCTCGGCGGCGCGCTGCTCAGCCATCGGTTTCGTCCCCCTTGCCGGTGGCGTCGGTCGCGGGCAGCAGGAGCCCGAGCGGCACCACGACCCGGCGGCGGTCGGGCAGCTCGATGAACTGCACTGGCCGGGACGGGGAGAACAGCTCGACGGGCCGCCCGACCGTGCGGCCCCGTGTTCCCCGGGGCAGGCCCTCCCACGGCCACCCCAGTTCCACCGCGTCGCCTTCGGCGAACCGGTGAAGCTGGTCGTACACCACGCGGGCATGGGCCGGGTCGAACCCGCCGAACGGCCAGCGGTCGGCGCACCAGCGGGCGAACGCCTCGTCCCCGGCGGCGAACCGGTTCAGCACGTCCCGGTAGACGCCGAGGTCGTCATAGTCCACCGCGCGGTCGGCCCACCGCATGAGGCGGCCGTCCAGCACGCGCGGTACGACCCCGAGGTCGGCGACGACCGAAAGGAAGTCCGACGCGGCCTCATCCCAGTAGTCGGCGCTGATGACCTGCGCGCCGACCTCCGGGCCGCAGTCGAGCAGGACCGCGCGCTTGACGTCCAGCACGGTGCGGCGGAACGGGCACACGATCTGCCGGGCGACGAACAGGCGCAGCGTCTCCTGGTCGATGGCCTCGGCGGGGCTGGTGCCGTTGGCGAGCGCCCGCATGATCTCGTCCACCTTGGCCGTCTTCTCCTTCGTGTCCGGGTTCGCCCATGCGGGGCACGGGCCGGTGAGCATGAGCAGGTGGAGCCGGATCGCGTTCAGGTCGCCGATCTCGCGTGCCAGGTTCAGCGACGCCGCGACTTCGGCGCGCTCGGCCGGGGTTTGCGGGTGGTTGATCACGCACCAGCACCGGCGGGTGGGGTCGTCACTCATCGGGGAACGCCTCCTTGATCTGGAGGAGACGCGTCCGGAACTCGGTGAGCGTGAGGTGATTGGTGACCTCGGTGACTCCGGCGTTCCACAGGGCGGCGGCCCCGTACAGGGGTGCGCCAGGGGGCGCGGTGCAGGTCGCGACGACCACGCGCGGCCAGTGCCCGAGCGGCGCGGCCTCCCATGTGACCATCGGCCGCCAGGTGCGGGGCATGGTCGGCAGGAGCCGAATCCACTCGTAGCCGTCATCGGCCGCGTAGAACGGCTCGGCAATGTCGGACGCGCGCCGCTGCAACACCGCGAGCGCCGTCCTACGCGCCTCCCGCCGGGTCGGGCCGGTCGGCACGGCGCGGCCCGTCGGCAGCTCCCGCCCGTCGCGCGGGACGCGGTACTCCATAAGCGTGCCGCGCCGCCAGATCAGCCGCACCCGCTCCGGGCCGGACGGCGGCTCCCACGTCCAGCGCGGGGCGTTGGTGCGGTCGATGCCCTCGGCCACGCGGACACCGCCGGGAAGGTGATGGACCTCCAGGTCTCCAGTGGGTTCGGGCGTGGGGCGCGGGCTGACCGGCGTCAGGCAGCCGAGCGGGACGCGCATCTCGGATCCGCCGACGTCCAGGCGGATGACGACCGTGACCACCTCGCCCCGAGCGTCGCCGACGAAGGTCGCTTCGGCCCCCCGCGCGAGGCGGCCCCACGGGAACGTCAGGCGGACCCGGTCACCGGGGTAGAGCGGGCTCACCGGTCCGCGCCCGTCATGATCGTGAAGACGATGTCGCCGTCGTCGCCCGGGCCGACGTGCAGGTACAGCGGTTCATCCGCCCGCGAGAACCGGAACTGCACCTCGTTGGACCCGGTCTCATCCCGGTGGACGGCGAAGTTCGCGACACGGAGCAGGCGCACCACGTAGGCGCGCTCGTAGCCCGTGAGCGGACGGCCCGGATCGTCGGGCGCGGGGGCCGCGTGGGGGTCGGCGACCGCGCTCCACGCCGCGCGGGTGATCGCCACCGGGGCGAAGAAGCCGCCCATGCGGGCCAGCGGTTCGGGGACGGCGACCAGGCTGCCGTCGGCGAGCATGTCCCGGCGCGTGTAGGCGTGCAAGACCGAACCGAAGAACACGACGATGATGTCGTCGTGCTCGTTCCCACCGTGTTCGGTGGGCTCGTCGGGCGTGCGGAATGTCATGATGGGTGTTGCCTTCCTGCGATGGATGGGTGAATGCCCGGGGCCGGGCCGCTATCCCGGTCCCCTGGGCGAGTGAGGGGCGGCCCCCGTCTGGGGGCCGCCCCGGCTCATGTGGCGGCTACTTCTGCTTCGCCGCCGTGGTGCGGGCGACGTCCAGCAGGCCGCCGAGGGTGTGCGCGCACCCGCCGCAGAAGATCCACGGGTCAGCGGCGTTGGCCTCGGCGATGTCCTTGCGCCGGTAGAAGCCCTTCTCGTCGTGCTCCAGGCAGACCGCCGCCCACTCGAAGACCGGACCGTTGGCGCCGAGGTCTTCAAAGACCTTGGGGGCCTCGGGGCACTCGGCGTGCGCGAGGTTCCACACCTGGGTGATGACGTTGGCGTACCGGCGCTTGCGGTCCACGGTGATCCACTCGGTCGCCTCGGCCTCGGCCTTGCGCTTGGCCTCCTTCTCCTTGGCGAGCGCGGCGGCCTTCTTCTCCGCCTCCTCGGCGGCCTTGAGGTCGGCGGCCTCCTTCTGCTTCTGGGCGACGGCGGCCTTGGCCTGCGCGACCTTGGCGCGGTCCGCGTCGGTCTCCACGCCGTAGGGCGCATCGGCCGGGGCGTCGTCCTGCGCCGGAACGAACGTCTTGTGGATCTTCTCCAGCACCGCGTTGAGCTGCTGGCCGGGGAACCCGGTCTTCTTGTCCAGCCCGTCCCGGTGGGCGGTGATGAGCGCCGTGGCCGCGTGGACGTCGGCGAAGCTGGCCTCGGCCTTGGCCCCGGTGCCGCTGGCGGTCATCAGGCGGGCGGTGTCGCCGTTGAAGACCAGGTCCAGCGCCTCGAACTGCTTGGCCGAGATGCCGGTGATGGTGTGGGCGGTGGCCTCGGTGGTGGCGGTCATGTCGTGCTCCCTCGGGTTGTGCGGTGCGGCCCGTGCCGCTTGGCGTGGCCACACTTTGGCATCCCGTCACTAAACGTGACAAGTCGTCGCAATCCGTGAGATGTCCCATTTGGACGCGCTGCGAACCTCCGAACTCCCCGCCACGAGGACCGATGTCCGTTACCGACCCGTTATCGAAAGGTGCGCCGTGGACTACCGCCAGCCGCCCCCCAACTCCGTCCAGGTCGAACCCGTCGAGGGCTGCAACCTGCGGTGCGCGTTCTGCGGCATCCGGGGCATCCGCGCGAGCACGGGCGACCGCGACCACCTGTCCGGGCCGTACCGGTTCATGGAGCTGGACACCGCCGCGTCCATCGGCCGCCAAGTCACCCGCGCCGGCTGGTCCCCGCGGATCGAACTGGCTGTTCACGGGGAGCCCACCCGCCACCCCGACCTGCCGGGCCTGGTCGCCGCGCTGCGCCGGGGCCTGCCCGCCAAGTCCCCGATCATGATCACCACCAACGGCGTCCCGCTGCTGGACGACTGGGACGCCAAACTCGCCGCGCTGTTCCGCGCCGGGGCCGACACGATCGCCGTGGACGACTACAAGCCGCACCGCTGCCGCGCCGCCGTGCTCGGCACCGGCCTGCCCGGCGTCGCCGTCCACCGCTACCCGGAGGGCGGACCCGGCGCCAACCCGCACCGCCGCCCCCGCCGGGGCGAGCGGCGGCTGATCCTCATCGCCGACATCGCCAGCGAGACCGAGGGCAACCACGCGCACCTGTCCAACCACGCGGGCGCGGCCGGACCGCCGGACGCCTCACGGTCCGCTGAGCGATGCGCACTGCCGTTCCGCGAGATCACCGTGCGGTGGGACGGGTCGGTCGCGCTGTGCTGCAACGACTGGCGCGGCGCCTTCAAGCTCGGCAACGTCCGCGCGGCGCCGCTCGGCGAGCTATGGCACCACCCGGCCTTGTACGCCGCACGGCGGCGGCTCATGGCGCATGGGCGCGACTTCGCGCCGTGCGCGGGATGCACGCACCGCACGCCGAGGAACGGCCTGCTGCCCGACCGGATGGGCAAGGCCGCCATGCCCCCGCCCCGCCCCGGCGATGACGCCCTCCTCGCCGGGGTGGTCGCGGGCCAGCCGTACACCCTGTCCGTCCTGCGCCCGTGGGAACGGTGACCCGTGCGGGCCGTCTCGCTGTTCTCCGGGATCGGCGCGTTCGACCTCGCCGCCCGCCGCGCGGGACTCGACGTCGGCGTCGCCGTCGAGATCGACGCCGCCTGCCGGGGCGTCCTCGCCCACCACTGGCCCGGCCAACGACTCCACCACGACGTCAGGGAGGTGACCGCCGATGACCTCGGACCAGCCGAAGTCATGCTCGCCGGATGGCCGTGCCAAGACCTCAGCCTCGCCGGGCGAAGGCGCGGGCTCGCTGGGACGCGCTCGTCGCTCTGGTGGGAGGTCTCCCGACTCGCCGAGCAGATGCGGCCGTCCTGGATCGTCCTGGAGAACGTGCCGGGTCTGCTCACCAGTCAGCGCGGGGCCGCCTTCGCCGCCGTCCTGCGGTCGCTGGCCGGACTCGGGTACGGCCTGGCGTGGCGGGTGCTCGACGCGCAGTTCTTCGGCTTGGCCCAGCAACGCCGCCGAGTGTTCGTACTCGGACATCTCGGAGATCGAGCAGGACGAGCCGCCGCCGCCGAAGTTCTTCTTGACCCCGGCCGGAGCGCGGTACGTCCTCCGGCGGCTCGCCGCACGCGGGAGACGGTGTCCGCCCTCACTGCATGGGGCCTTGGTGGAGGTGGCCCAGACCCCAAACACGCTCAAGCCGGATGGCTCCGCCCCGTCGTCCTGCACGGTCGCCCCGCCGTCCGCAAGCTGACGCCCCTGGAATGCGAGCGGCTGATGGGACTCCCAGATAATTGGACCCGCTACGCCGACCGGGCCGGGCGCACCCGCGAGCAGAGCGACACCGCCCGGTACCGCCAAGTCGGCAACGCCCTACCGGTCCCGGTGGCGTCCTGGGTCCTGGCGGGCATAGCAAAAGCCCCCGGCCGCTGGCCGGGGGCTTGCGGCCCGCGCTGAACAGCGCGGGCCGGGAGGCTAGTAGCCCAGCAGGGCCTCCGCCTCCTTCGCACCCTTGTTCGCCCAGGTGTACGCCTCCTCGTCGTCCATGAGGGTGATGTCCTTGCCGGTCGCGTAGAAGTACTCCTTCTCCAGCTCCTTCAGCTCGGTCGAGACGTCCTCGTCGCAGTCGAACGGGTCGGCGGCGGTCAGGACGGTGTACCGGTACCGGATCTTCCCCAGCCGCGCCGCGACCTCGGGGTCCGTGGGGTCGTAGTAGTCACACATTGTTATCTCCTTTTCCGAGGGGTCGGGGCCGTTTGGCCGGGGGTTTGTGTTGCTTGCGTAGCTAAACACTAGCGCTCCAACCTGGACATATGCACCCTAAGTGGATTGAAAGTCACTTAGTGTTACAGTCCCGCAACAGCACCTAGGTCCCTACGTTTCATCACTATGTGTAGTGAGCAGGGCTTTTGCTCCGGGGCGATGCGCCCCCGGGTCCGGGGGTCGGCGGCGCACTACCGGTTCCGGCGGCGTCCCGGGTGCTGGACTGGGGTGCGCTTGGCCCCGCGCGCCGCACCGCCTCCCGATACAGCGGGACCCGGAGACGCAAAATGGGGCCGCCCGTTGCGGGCGACCCCATGTATTGGCCGGGTTGGTCAGGCTCGATAGAGCCGGTAGGCGTCCGCGTAGCCCCGCCGGAGGTAGGCGAAGGTGGTCCAGGGCGCCCGCCGGTTCATGTCCTCCAGAACCTGCTTGGCGTGGGCGTCCCGGGCGTAGGCGACGTGGTAGTCCCGCTGCACGATGACGTCGGGGCCGTAAGTGGCGAGCAGGTACCCGGCCAGGTACGCCCGCAGGGCCGCCATGTCCATGACGCTGAGGTCGGCGACGGACGCCTTGGCGAAGCCCTCGTACCCGTAGTCCATGTCCGTACTCCTTCCGTCCGGCCTACCCCGGCGGGGCGGTGCGTGTACCCACACACTAGGTCACAAATCGTGACAAGTTGGACACGTAACGTCACTAGTTACAGGGCCGTTGCAGTTCGACGCAGCGCCGTTACAGCCCCCGCGCTTCCCGCCGCCCAGCCGTGATTACGCAGCGTGCCCGCCGGGGTGGGGGGTGACCCCCCGACCGGACCCCCGGCTACCCGGCGGCTAGGCCCGCGCACCCGCGCCACGGTTTCGCCCGAAAAGTTGGTAACCCTCAGTTACGGAGAGACGATGCAGCTTCCCGACCAGCGGTACGAAGTGGTCCCGATCGACCAGGTCCAGCCGCACCCCGACAACCCCCGCCGGGGCGACACCGACGCCATCGCCGATTCGGTCGAGGCGAACGGGTGGTACGGCGCGGTCGTCGCCCAGCGCAGCACCGGGCACATCCTGGTCGGGACGCACCGCTGGCTTGCGCTCCAGTCCAAGCGGGCGAACGAGATCCCGGTCATCTGGCTCGACGTCTCCGATGACCGCGCCAAGCGGGTGATGCTCGCCGACAACCGCACCGCCGACCGCGCGGTCTACGACGACGCCGGGCTCCTGTCGCTGCTGGAAGACCTCGCCGCGTCTCCGAACGTGCTGGCGGGCACCGGCTATGGCCTGGACGAGCTGGAAGACCTGCGCGCCGAGCTGGACGTCATCCCGACCGTCACCCCGCCGAGCACGGACGCGGCCTACGCCGAGACGCCCGAAGAGGAAGACGCCCGGGTCGCCGCGCTCGGGCACAACTCGCGCAACGCCGCCGGGCTGCGGGAACTCGTGGTGGTGCTGCCTCTGGCGCGGCACGGCGCGGCAATGGCCCGGCTCGCCGAACTGCGGAAGGTCGCAGGCGACGAGGTGTCGTCGGGGGAAGTGGTCCTCGCCGCGCTGAACCTCGCCGACCCCGCCGCGCTCGTCGCCGAGCTGGTCGCGCTGCGCACCGCCGATGACCAGGCCGACGACGACCAGGAGCACGACGGCCAGGAGGACGCGGACGGTGGCGCGGGTGACGGCGAGGCCGCCTGATGCACGTTCACCTCGCCTACCTCGCACAGCCGACGCGCGGCGGGTGGCCCACCTACACCGCGCACCTGGCCGAAGGGCTGCGGCGAGCCGGGCACGAGGTCCACCTGTGGCGGGTGACGCGCCGCGCCGAGCACCGGCCCCGCCCGTTCCGCCACCTGACCTACCAGAACACCACCCTGGACCGGCTGGCGGAGATCGCCCGGCTTCAACCGCTGCACATCACCGCCGCCGCCCCGGCGCAGGCCGATCAGGTCGCCGAGCTGATCGACGCGGGCGCGTCCATCACCGTCCACGACCCGACCGAGCTGCGCGGGGAGATGCCGGGCGCGTTGTCGGGCACCCGCCGGCCGGTGGTCGTCATCCGCGCGACCGTCGCCGAGCACGTCGCCGCGCTCGGGCTGCCCGCCGTCCACGTCGCCCACCCCTACGCGCGCTCGCCGCACCCGGCCCCGGCCCGCACTCGCCACGCCGTCAGCTTCGCCCGCTTGGACTGGGACAAGCACACCGACGCCATCGCGGCGGCGAACACCCGGCTTGCGCCCGGCAAGCGCGTCGAGCTGCACGGCGCGGAGAACCGGCTGTTCACCCACCACAAGCTCACCGCGGACTTCCCCGGCTGGCGCCGCTCTTACCGGGGGCCGTTCGACACCCGCGACCTATGGGCGGGCGCGGGGTTGGCCGCGTCCGCGCACTGGGCCGTGGACATGTCCACCATCGACGGGGACGGCGGCGGCACGCAGTACACCCACCTGGAAGCCCTCGACGGCGGGGCGCGACTGCTGCTGAACGCCGGATGGTTCGGCACCGGGCACGACGACCCGCTGCTGCGCGCGGTCGCGGTCACCGCCGACCCCGGCGAGCTGGCCGCCGTACTTGCCGAACCGCCGGGCGCGGCCCCGCCCGGCACAGTGGCCGCGCTGCTGGCGCGGCACGCCGCGCACCGCCAGGCCGCCCGGCTCCTGGACGCCCACCAACGAAGGACGGTCCCGTGATCGAGATGCGGCTACGCACCCGGACCCATCCCGACGCGCTCACCGGGATGCGCGGGAAGGTGCTCGGCGACGCTGACCACGACGTCCTGTTGACCGGCCCGGCCCGCGTGCTGATGCCCGACGGCCGTCCGCTGTGCGTGTACCTGCCCGGCCACCTATCGCCCGTCCTCGCCGACCATCCCGAGGTCTACGAGGTGCTGCATGGACTCCGCAACCTCAAGAGCGACAACCGGGGCCTTGCGTCGGGGACACGGCGGCGGCCGATCCCCGGGCAGCAGCGCACCCGCGCCAAGCGAATCGCCTCAGCCGTGATCGGCTCGCTGGAGACCGCGCAGCGCCAGACGTACTGCCGGTTGACCGCCTGGACCGGGGACCACCTGCCCGAGTACGAGCGACTGCGCCCGCTACTGCGGTCAATGTCGGCCGCGCTCGCCGAGCACGTGCCCGACCGGCACGCCGCCCAAGCCGCCGAGGTCGCCCGCACCCACGCCGACTACATCGTCCCCGGCACCGTGTTCTCGACGGTCACCGTCAACAACACCTACCCGACCGGTGTCCACCAGGACGCCGGAGACCTGGCCGCCGGGTTCTCCACCCTCGCCGTCCTGCGGCGCGGCGCCTACAGCGGGGGCCGCCTGGTCTTCCCCGAATGGCGCATCGCCGCCGACATGGCGGACGGCGACCTGATGCTGATGGACGCCCACCAATGGCACGGCAACACCGCCATGAGCTGCCCGCACGGGGTGCGGGACGACCGGATGCGCGCATGCTGCGGAGCCGAACGGATCTCGGTCGTGGCCTACTTCCGCGAGCGCATGACCGGCTGCGGACCGCTCGCCGAGGAAGCCCGCAAAGCCGAAGCCATCGCCGAGAAACGCAACCAGTTCGCAGGCAAGCTCACGGAGGCTGATCTGTATGGGACGACGCGGCCCCGCACCTAAACCCACGTCGCTCCGCGTCCTGCACGGAGAAAAGCCCTACCGGATCAACACCGACGAACCCCAGCCCGCCGAAGGACTTCCCCAACCGCCGGCAGAGCTAGACGAAGCCGGACGCGCGATCTGGGACCACGTCGTCGCCGAACTGGCCGCCATGCGGCTCGCCCACCGCGCCGACACCGCCGCCCTGCACGCCTACGTCGAAGCCGTCGAACTGCACGCCCAAGCCTCGGTCATGGTCCACCGGGCCGGGCCACTCATCAAGGACCGCGACGGGGCCGTGCGCACCAACCCCGCCGTCCGCGTCCAGCGGGAGGCGGCTCGGACGATGCTGACGCTCGCCCGCGAGTTCGGCCTGACCCCGGCAAGCCGCGTTCACCTGGCCGTCGAGCACGTCGCCGAGGACGCCGCCGCGCGGCTACTCGGCTAGCAGATCCGGCTATTTGCTTTCGGCACGAAAGTTCTTTCGCATCCTTCGCCTGCGCCGCCATCGAGCCTCACGCCAGATTCGCGATCGACCATAACCCCTAATTCCCGACTTCAGCAAATCCCGGAGGAATTTGTCGTAACTATCGACCATATCATGTACCCATTGGGCGTCGGAGTCGAGTTTGGGAATCGGAAGCCCTCCGAGAAACTTTTTTATAGCCCTTTCGAGGTCGCGTACGAGGATAAATCGTGCGAGTTCCTCATTGAGCATGCGGTCCAGGGCTTTCATAAAGCCAAAGCGGGCCAGGGCATGGAATGGCTTCGAGCGCATCACAAGTCGCGGCTCGCGGAGGGCTTCGCAGAGTTCGGCGACTCGAAGCATCAGACTACCGCGCAATTCATCCCACTGCTTGGCGTTCTCTCCGTCGCGTGGCCGTTCGGGAAGTTCGCGGAGTTCGCCTAGGACGGTTAGCAGCTCGGTCGCGGAATCCTTTTGTTCTCGTCGTTGTTCGGCGTTGCGTTCCCTTCGCGCTTCGGCGCGGAACTCATATGCCTTTTGCCCAATTCCGCCGAGTGACGCGCTTATCGCACCTACGGCAGTGCCGCCGACCCCGATTAGTGCGATCCCTATGGCGCTCACGCGCTCAGTCCTACCAGGAGTAGCCCCATGCCCGCACCCCGCGACCCCCCGACTTGCGGCCGGACGTTCGACGGGAAGCGGTGCCGCAAGCGCGGAGACCACCACTGCCGCCAGCGGGCCGAGCACGTGGTCGCGTTCTTTCACGAACTGCTCGTCCACACCAAAGGCCGATGGGCGCGGCAGGCGTTCCGGCTCGCCCCCTGGCAGGAGCACGGTATCTTGCGCCCGCTGTTCGGTGAGGTCCGGTGGGACGAGCACGCGGGATTGTACGTGCGCCGGTACCGGATCGCGTTCATCAGCCTCGCCCGAAAGAACGGCAAGACGGAGCTTGCGGCGGGGATTGCGCTCTACCTGCTCGTCGCGGACGGCGAGGAAGGCGCGGAGATCTACGGCTGCGCAAAGGACCGTGATCAGGCGCGCCTCGTCTACGACGTGGCAGCCCGCATGGTGCGGCTGTCGCCCGTGCTGTCGAAGCGGCTGACGGTGAAGGACCACGCACGGCGGATCGTAGACGAGTCCACCGCATCGTTCTACGAGGTCATCCCGGCTGACGCATCGGGCGCTCTCGGGAGCAACCCGCACGGCGCGATCTACGACGAGTTGCTGACCGCGCCGTCCGGCGACCTATGGAACGCTCTAAGGACCGGGGCGGGCGCGCGGACTCAGTCCCTTCTCATCGCCACGACCACGGCGGGCAGCGACCGGGACTCGTTCTGCTACGCCGAGTACGACAGGGCGCGCCGCGTCCTTGAAGACCCGGGCAGCGCCCCGAACCGGTTCGCCTACGTCGCCGAGGTCGCCGCCGACGCCGACCCGTGGGACGAGGCGAACTGGCCGAAGGCCAATCCCGCGCTCGGCGACTTCCTCAGCATGGAGACGTTGCGGCAGGAAGCGGCCGAGGCCCGCGAGGACCCCGCGCAGGAGAACGTCTTCCGCCAGTTCAGGTTGAACCAGTGGGTGTCGCAAACGTTGCGCTGGTGCCCGATGGACCTGTTCGACCGCTGCGCCGGGGAGCCGTGGCCGTCGCCCGAGTGGCGGTTTGTCACCCCCGCCGGCCGTCCGGCCAAGGCGTTCGCCGGGCTGGACCTGAGCGCGAAACTCGACCTCACGAGCTGGTGCCTGGTCGTGCCCGACGCGGACGGCGGCGCGGACGTGGTGTGGCGGCACTGGCTTCCCGAAGCGGCTCTCCCGGCCCTGGCCAAGGCCACCGGCGGGAGCGCGCACGCGTGGGTTCGGGACGGCTGGCTGACGCTGACCGAGGGCGACGTCATCGACTACGACGCCGTTTACGCCGCGATCTCTGAGGACGCCCGCGCGGTCACGCTCGCTGAGATCGCCTACGACCCCTGGTCCGGTGAGCCGGCGGTGCAGGAGATCGCCAAGCGGGTCGGCCCGTCCGTCGAGCTGGTGCCCGTGCCGCAGACGTTCGCCGGGCTCAGCCCCGGCATGACCGAGCTGATGGCGCTCATGCGCTCGCAGCGCGTCCGCCACCATGCCAACCCGGTCGCCCGCTGGTGCTTCGACGCCGTCGAGGTCAAGCGGGCGGCCGACGATCCCGAGCTGATCAAGCCGGTCAAGCCGCGACGCGCCGGAACCGGCGGGCAGAGCAAGCGCATCGACGCTGTTCTGACCGCCGCTATGGCCGTCGCCGCCTGGCGCACCCGTGCGCGCAACGAGCGCAGGCCGGGCCGCCTCGTGGGCTTCTAGCGCCCGCGCACCTCCCGATCCGCACAACCCTGGAGGGGCGACCCATGCCCGAGATCGACGCCCGCCTGACGCGCGGGCTGGACGCGCTGCGCACCCAGCGCGGGTCCCTGGACCGCCTGCACGCCTGGTACGTGGGCGACCATCCGCGCCCCTACATCCCGCGCAAAGCAGCGGACGAGTACCGCAAGATCGTGGACACCGCCTCGTCGGCGTGGTTGCGGCTGGTGATCGACAGCATCACCGAGCGGCTTCGCCTGGACGGCTGGACCGCCGAGGACACCGACGACGCCGAGACCGACCGCGAGGCGTGGCGGATCTGGCGCGCGAACCGGATGCCGCACGCCTCCACGCTCGTCCACACCGAAGCCCTCACTCTCGGCCAGTCATATGTGTCGGTGTGGCCGAACCCCGCCGACCCGGCGACACCGACGATCCGGGGCGAGTCGGCGCGGCGGGTGTACGTCGCCCGCTCGTCGCTGGACTTCTCGCCGCTGTGGGCGGTCAAGAGCTGGGCGGCCGGGCCGGACGAGCCGCCCGGCGAGACCGCGTTCCTCTACGACGCGCAGCGGGTTCAGCGCTACACCCGCCCCGACAAGACCGGCGAGTGGACGCCGGACGGGCCGCCCGTGCCCAACCCGCTGGGCCGGGTGCCGTTCGTGGAGTTTTCGAACAACCGGGACCTCCTGGGCCGCGTGATGAGCGAGATCGCGCCGCTGATCCCGATCCAAGAGCGCATCAACGCGACGAACCTGCACATGCAGCTCGCCATGCTGGTCGCTGCGTTCCGGCAGCGCTGGGCGGCGGGGCTGGTGATCCCCGTCGATGAGAACGGCGACCCGGTCGAGCCGTTCAACTCCGCCGTGGACCGGCTGTGGGTCAGCGACAACCCCGAGGCCAAGTTCGGCGAGTTCTCCGAATCCAACCTGGCGAACTACGTCACGGTCCTGGAATCGCTGGTGCGGCAGCTCTCGGCGATCTCGGCCGTGCCCGCTCACTACCTGCTCGGGGAGATGGTCAACCTCTCGGCCGAAGCGCTCAAAGCTGCGGAGGCCGGGCTGTCGGCCAAGGTGCGACACAAGCAGCTCTCACTCGGCGAGTCGTGGGCCGACGTGATGGAGCTGGTCCGGCTCGCGGGCGGGCGCGTCGCAACCGTCGAGCCGCACTGGGCCGACACCGAGGCACGGTCGGAAGCCCAACTCGTGGACGCCTTGTCCAAGCTCGGCGCACCTCCGATCGGCGTCCCGCAGGAAGCGCTGTGGGAGCGGTACGGCGCATCGCCGACGCTGATCAAGCGGTGGCAGGACATGCAGGCCCGCGCGACCACACGGGCGACCCAAGCGGAGGTCGCCGGGGCGTTCGCCGCCCGCCAGCATGACCCGCTCGACGTGCCGGACGCCGCCTGATGGCGCTGGTGACGGCAGCGAGTCTTTCGGTGGCGACCTGGGCCGCTGACATGCTCGGCGCCATCGCCGCCCGCGCCGCCGTCCAGGCCGCCGACCTGCACGCCCAGGTGGACGCGGGCGGGGCCGTCGAACCCCAGTGGGAAGACCTGGCGCCCGCCGTCGCCGACGTGGTGACGGCCGCGCAGAACTCGGCGGCCCTGGTCGCTTTGGCCTACCTGGAGGAACACGCGCAGGCGTGCGGAGCCGGTCCCGCGCCCGGCCCGTACCTGTCGCCCCGCGCGGTGATGGGCCGCACGAGCGCGGGCTACGACCTGGCGCGCGTGCTCGCCGGGCTCGTCGGCACCATGCGGCGGCGGATCGCCGCCGGGGAACCGCCCGGGGCCGCATGGTCGGCGACGCTGCCCCGGCTCGGCCGAATGGTCCGTTCGGAGGTCGCCGACGCGCACCGCGAGTACCTGTCCGGTTCGCTGTCCCTGGACGACCGCGTGATCGGCTATGAACGGCTCGTCACGCTGCCCGCGTGCGGGCGGTGCCTGGTCCTGGCGGGCAAGCGCTACGTCTTCTCCGAGGGGTTCCGGCGGCATCCCGGGTGCGCCGGATGCACCCACGTCCCCGTCTACCACCTTGCCGGCCGAGGCGAAGTCGGGGGCGTCCCCGCCGCGCACCGGCCCTCCGCGCTGTTCGGCGAGATGACGCCCGAACAGCAGCTCGCCGCCATGCGCGGGAACCCCGAAGCCGTCGAAGCCGTGCGGCAGGGCGTCAGCGTCTCCGCCGTCGTCCAGGGCCAGACCCGCCGCAAGTTCAGCATCCGCACGAGCGAACAGGCCCTCGCCCGCTCGCTCGGCTTCCAGGACCCCGCCGACCTGACCGTCCACCACGCGGGACGGCCGAAACGGTCGCTGGCATGGCTGCGCGCCCGCTACGGAACCGACCCGGCCCGGCTCCGCACCGAACTCGCCCGCAACGGGTGGCTCACCGAATCCCTTCACCTCAGCCCAGGAGGCTTCACATGACCGACCCCATGCCCAGCCCCGCCGTGCCGGTCCTGGCCCCGCCCGCCAACTCACCCGCCGACCCGCCCGCGGACGCACCGGACGTCGGTGAGCGTGACGCCGAGGTCGCCAAGCTCCGCCGCGAGAACGCGGCCTGGCGGACCAAGCTGCGCGCCGCCGAGGCGCGGGTCACCGAACTTGAGGACCAGACCCGCACCGAGGCGGAGAAGGCTGTCGCGCAGGCCCGCGCCGAGGCCGCCCGCGAGACCGCCGCCAAGTTCGCGCGGCGGTTGCGGGACGCCGAAGCGCGCGGGGCCGCAGCCGCCCTGAAGTTCCGCGACGTCGGCGACGCGCTGCGCCTGGCCGACCTGGACTCCATCGAGATCGGAGCGGACGGCGAGATCGACACGGACGCGGTACGGCCGCGCTGGCGGCGGTCGCCGAAGCCAAGCCCTACCTCGTAGACGCCGAACCGCCTGTACCGTCCGCCCGCGACGTCGGCCTCGGAACCGCCGGGGGCGGCCCCGCCGCCCAGGGCTACGACACGTACACGGTCACCGACTTCGACAAGGAGTTCTTCGGCTCCGGCAGCTAGTCGTAGTCTGTGCCCGCCCCGGTCAGGGGCGGGCACAGACTGCGCATCAGGCGTCAGACGAGCAGGTGCCGGACCAGTTCCCACGCCTCGCCGATGATCCCATCAGCGACAGCCCTGCCGAGGGCGGCGCCGAGCGCGCACGCGACGAGGACCGTGCCGCGCCTGCCCCAACGACGCAGGACGGCCCAGCTCACCCGCTCGGCTAGCTTCCGCTCCCCCGCCTTGACCCGCTTGATCATTTGCATGATCTCCCCTAGGGATGCTGGGGAGGGGCGGACGGCCCGCCCTTCCGACGCGCGTCCCCGTAGCGTGCGGGCAACGTCGCGACCCTCCCTCAGATACCAGCGGTCTCGGGGACCGCCCGTATCACCGCCGGAGCGGGAGGCGGAACGCAGTCGAGAGCGCAGAGCGCGTGTGCGCAGAAGAGGTGATAGCCGTACGTGCGGGCTTCGGGTGATGCCCCGGAGCGACGAGGTCGGCTAGGAGCCAGGGCAGGAGGCCGAGAAACGTGAGCGCATGACGCTGCGGCCGAGATCTCGCGGCGCGCGAGGAGCGGAGTCGTGAGGTGAAGAAAAGGGTGCGGAACTGTGAGTCGACCATGCGCTGGAACATGCGCTGAAACATGCGCTCACACTCGCTCTCGAGTCTCCGGCGCAGGCGCTCCACCATCTTCGCGACCACACGCCAACCACTCGAGGAGGGGATGCGTAGGCGGAACCTGTCTAGATCCAGGTACGCCAACGTCCGCATGTAGCTAGCGTGCCATGTCCGCCCGGGAACATCAATTGGCGCATATCACACACAATAGCGCAAATCCGACAGGGGCCGCCGGGGCGCGATACCCTGCGATGTCAGGCGGAGCTTTCGGCGCCAGCGGGCCGCCTGCGGGTACGCGACTGAGCCGCTGATCCCGTGTAATCCCTGGTAATCCAGGCTTTCCCATGTTTTCCCATGATCATATTGGGAGAAGGCAAGAAGATCATGAGTCTCGTTGGTTAGGCTCGTGCGAAACGGCGGCCCGCTGTCACACACGGGCCGCCGTCGCCGGATGGGTCGTGGCGTTCGCGCAGTTCAACGCAGGTGCGGCAACACCTCGATGAGCACCGCCAGAAGTTGCACCACTGCGGTAGCGAGCGCCACGATCTCCGCCGTATCGCGGCGATCACGCGCCATCCCTCTCTCGCGCCCCCTTCCCGATGGATGCGGCTGTTATCGGTACGACAGTAACGGGAACTGGCGCGCGTACGGGGCGGGATTCAAGGAATACGCGTAGCGAGGCATTTGGTCATTAGTGAGGGAACTCCCGTATTATTCCCACCTTGGACCATCCAAAAGGGATGACCGGATGGTCATTTGTGTGGCATACTCGGGGCGGCTGACCTGCCAGGGGCGGTCGCCGCGTGACGCCAGGCGCGCACGGACCTTGATCCGTTGCGACCTCTTCGAGGTGCCCGCCCTATGGCGCACGACTTCTACGACCTCCCCGTACTGTCCAAGGCCGCGCTGTCGGCGCTGCGGAACCGGACCATGCTCGCCGGGTTGGTCTGGCGCGACGCCGAATCCGACTTCGGCGGGGCGAGCGGTCACACCGTCACCATCCGCCGCCCGCCGTCGTTCGTCGCCAAGGACTTCGACCGTGCGCGCGGGATCGAGCCGCAGGACATCAAGGAGTTCGGTGTCCCGGTCGTCCTGGACCACTTCAAGGACGTCTCGGTCGTCCTGGGCAGCGAGGAACTGCTGCTGGACCTGCGCGACTTTCAGGCGCAGGTGGTCACCCCGGCTCTCCAGGCCATCGCGGACGCGATGGAGACCGCGCTTGTCGGGGTGCTGGACACCCTGCCCGCCGGGCTGACGTGGGACGCCGACCCGCTCAAGACGATCACCGAGGCGCGGATGCGGCTGAACCGGCTCGGCGCGCCGATGGCGGGCCGCTCGCTGGTTCTGAGCCCCGAGGCCGCCAAGGACATCCTGGACACCGACACCATCCGCCGCGCCGACGCCAATGCTTCCGGCGGTCAGGCGCTGCGTGAGGCGTACATCGGGCGGCTGTCGGGGTTCGACATCTACGAGTCTCCGTCGGTGCCCGAGGACGGCACCCACAAGCGGGCCGCGTACGCCTTCCACCGTGAGGCGGTCAGCCTCGTCTCACGTGCGCCCGCGCCTCCAGCGGGCGGAACCGAGTCGTCCTCGACGTCGTTCGAGGGGTTCGCGGTCCGGGCGACGCGCGGGTACTCGATCGAAAAGAAGACCGACATCGCCTCGTGGGACACGCTGTTCGGCGTCCAGCTCATGGACCACCGCGCGACCGAGGCCGGAACACCCGTGCGGCTCGGGCTGCGCATCGGCGCGGCCGGTGGCGCCGGGTTCGCCGCCGAGTCCGAGGACACCGGCACCGCTTCGGCTGCGCGTGCCGTGCGGGCGCGGAAGTAAGGCACGGGACGAGCGTGGCGGCGATCACCGCGCAGGACGTAGCGGCCCGCGTGGGCCGCGACCTCGACACGTCCGAGACCGCGCAGGTTGAGGCGTGGATCGCTGACGCGCTGGCCCACGCCGGTCAACTCGCCGGCCGGGACCTGGACGACGCGGTGCTGCCCGCCGTGGTTCGCGCGGTGATCCTGCGTGCGGTCGTGCGGTGCGTCTACAACCCCGCCGGGCTGCGTGCCTACACCGCCGGAAGCGTCAGCTATACCGCTGGGGACGCCGCGTCGGGCGGGGACGGCGGCCCCGCGTTCACCACCGCCGACGCCGCCGTGATCGGCCGTGCCTACGGCCGGTCGCTGGGCCAGCTCCGCACCCCGCCCGCCTGCCCGCCGGGCCGCACCGCCGGGCGGCTCACCGACCCGTCCCCTTGTCCTGTGCCGTTCGCGTCTGGAGGGGCGTCGTGATTCCGCTGCACCTTCCGCATCGCGTCACCGTGCGCCGGATGGTCCATGCCGGGACCGACCCGTACGGCAATGACGAGCTGACCGCCGTCCACGTCACCGTTCCCGCGCATGTCCAGACGCGCGGCACCACCGCCAAGCCGTCGCAGAGCCTTCGCCGGTCTCCGGTGACGATGCACGTCCCCGCGGACGTCGCCGTCTTGGACGGTGACGAGATCACCTGGTGCGGGCGGGCGCTGCGCGCGATGGGCGACGCGGCGTATCAGCTCGACCTCTTCACCGGCCGTCCCGTGTACGGCGAGGTCGAGTTGGAGGCGGTGAGCTGATGGCCGTCTCGCGGGTGCAGATCGACGCCGCCGCCGTGCGCAAGCTGGCCGCCGACGTCGCGATGCTCGGTCCTGAGCTGTCGCTGGCGGCCCGCCGCATCGCCATCGCGGCCAAGGCCACCAACCCGCCCGGCCAGCGCCGCACGCGCCGTTTCGACGCGCTCATGCGGATCACCCCGCCCCGCGCCGAAGGCGGGCGGACTGTGGTGTACGTCGGTACGTCCTGGCCGCTGGCGCACCTGTTCGAGTTCGGCAGCCTGAACACGCCGCCGCTGCGCCCGCTGACCAAGGCCGCGCAGGCGTCCGGGCTGCGGTACGCCGAGGGGCCGCCGCGATGACGACCCCGGTTCCGGTCGCGCCGCGCGTGGTGGACACGCTGCGGATCGTCGCGGCGTTCCTGCGCGAGGACTCCGAGGTGTCGGCGCTGCTGGGCGGACGCGTCTACACCGTGCTTCCCCGCGACAAGGCGTTCCCGCTGGCGCGGCTGACCCGCTTCGGCGGGACGTTCACCGACTCCTCGGCGTGGCTGGACCGCGCTGAACTCCAGCTCGACATCTGGGCCGATCGCCAGGTCCAGGTCTCCGACGCGGCCCGGTGCTGCGTCCAGGCGCTGACCCAGCGCCTACCCGGCTCGCGTCCAGGCGGCGTCGTGACGGCTTCCCGACTCGCCACCCACGCCGCCGAGCTTGACCCCGACTACGAGCCGGTCAAGCACCGGGCGCGCCTTGCCGTGAGCGTCTTCGCCCACCCCTGACGCGCCGTGGCGGCCCTGCACGAGGGGCCAGCCCTGATGCCCACCGACACCCCCGACCTCACCAAGCCCACCACCTTCGCCGCCGCGCTCGACGCGTCCGCTTCGGCGAACGAGCAGCCGATCGTCGGCGCGTCCGGTGACCTGTGGGCCGCGCCCGCCCGCACCGCCAAGCCCGCGATCACCGCCGACCCGCCCGCCGAATGGACCCGCCTGGGCCTGCTGTCCGACGACGGCGCCGCGTTCGGCAACTCCCGCGACACCGCCGACATCATGGTCTGGCAGTCGCTCTACGCCGCGCGCCGCCTGACGACCTCGCTGGAAAACACACTCAAGTTCTCGATGGCCTCGTGGTCGCGGGCGTCGATGACGTTCGCGTTCGCGGGCGGCACCTGGACCGGTGACGCGACCACCGGCTACACCTACACGCCTCCCGCGCCCGGCTCCGAAGAGGAACGCGCGGTCCTGCTGCGCTGGGTAGACGGCACCTTCACGGGCCAGCTCTACCTACCGCGCTGCGTGGTCTCGGAGAACGAGGACCTGTCGCTCAAGCGCGACGAGGGCGCGTTCCTGGGCGTCACGATCACCGCTCTCGGCGAGACCGGCGTCCCGGCGTGGCTGTTCGACAGCCTCGACGTCCGGTTCGCCCCCGCCCCCTGACCTTCCCCGCCGCGCCCCCGGCCCGTCCGCCGGGGGCGCGGCCCCCGCCGTGTCCGGCCACTCCCTGAACGAAGGAGACCCCGTGCCCTGGGTCGATGCTTCCGCGATCACCGCCGCCGCCAACACCGAGCCCGCCGAGGAGACCGGCGTCACGCTCGGGGACCGCAAGTTCCCCATGCCCGCCCGGCTCCCGCTGGCCTTCCCCTACTACCTCCAGCGCGAGGACATCGCCAAGGCGCTGCGCTCGCTGTTCGGCGACGCCGTGGACGACCTGATCGAGACGGCCGGCGGGGACCTGAGCGTCGATTGGCTGCGCGTGCTGGTCGAGCAGGTCTACGGGGACGGCGCGGGGGAAGCGTCGGCCTCGTCGCGTGGCTGACGGCCGACCCCCGCCGCCGCGAACGCGCCGAGGCCGACCTCCGCCGCTACTACGGCGCCGACCTCAACCGGCTGGACGTCCGGCAGGCCGCCGCCCTGTTCAAGAGCCTGCCGCCCGACGCCGCCTCCCACACCCCCGACGGGGCGTGGCCCGTCTCGATCGAACTCCTCGCCCAAGTGGCCGAGATCCTGCACGCCCTCTACCGGTCGCACCTGGGCGCCAACGGGGTTCCCCAGCGGGACATCCCGCCGCCGCTGCGGGTGCCGCGCCCCGGTGACGCCGCGCCGACGCGGCGCCCCGCCCGCAGTCCCGAAGAAGTCCGCGCCGTGATCGAACACGCCTGGGGGCCGTCGCATGGCTAACCCCATCGGAGCCGTCTACCTCGCCGTCCTGCCCGACCTGGCCGGGTTCGGGCGGGAGACCGCGCGGCAGCTCGGCGCGCCCGTCCGTCAAGCCGCCGCCCAGGCCGGGCGGCAGGCGTCCGACACCTTGGGCCGCGAAGGCACCCGCGCCGGGCAGACCTTCGGCTCCAAGGTCTCCGGCGCCGCCAGAAGCGGGCTCGGCAAGCTCCGCACCGTGGGAACGGCGGCCGGGGCGGCTGCTGGCGCCGCGCTGGCGGCCGGTGTGTCGTCGGCGCTGGACGTCCAGGACGCCCGCGCCACGATGCAGGCCCAACTCGGGCTGACCCGCAAGGACGCCGCCGCCGCCGGAAAGGCCGCCGGGTCCCTGTACGCCCACGCCTACGGCTCCTCGATGCAGGAGGTCAACGGGGCCGTCACCTCGGTCATCCGCAACATGGACGGGATGCGGGGCGCGTCTGCGGGCGCGCTGGAGCAGACCACCGGCCGCGCCCTCACCCTCGCGCGCGTCATGGACGCCGACGTCGGCGACGTCACGCGGTCGGTGTCCCAGCTCATGCGCACGGGCCTGGCCCGCAGCGCGGGCGAGGCGTTCGACCTGATCACGCGCGGCGCTCAGGCGGGCGTCGATAAGTCCGGTGACCTGCTCGACACGGTCAATGAGTACAGCGTCCAGTGGAAGAAGCTCGGGCTGACCGGTCCCGCCGCGATGGGGCTGTTGTCGCAGGCCATCAAGGCGGGCGCCCGGGACAGCGACGTCGCCGCCGACGCGCTCAAAGAGTTCTCGATCCGGGCCGTGGACGGCTCCAAGACCTCCGCCGCCGGGTTCGCCGCGCTCGGCTTGGACGCGCGGCAGATGACCGCGACGTTCGCCAAGGGCGGTCCGGCCGCCGCTGCCGGGCTGGAGACCGTCCTGACCCGGCTGCGCGCGGTCAAGGACCCCGCCGACCGATCCGCCGCCGCCGTCGCCCTCTTCGGCACGCAAGCCGAAGACCTCGGGGCCTCGCTGCTGGCGATGGACCCCGGCAAGGCCATCGCCGCACTCGGGACGCTCCAGGGCGCGACCGACCAGGCGGGCCGCGCCTTGGGGGAGACCTCGCAGGCCCGGTTCACCGCGTTCAAACGAGGGCTCCAGCAGTCCGTCACCGACGCCATCGTCAACGACGGCCTACCGGCCCTGTCGCAGCTCCAAAAGGCCGGTTCCTCGTTGGGAATCTCCCCGTCCGGGCTGGTCGCCGCCGGGGCCGCCGTCGCCGGGCTCGCGGTCGGCGCCAAGACCGTCGCCGCGACCTACGGCGCGGCCCGCACCGTCGTGTCCGCCACGAGCACGGTCGTGTCCGGCGCCGGCGCAGCGTGGGACACGCTACGGCTGCGCGCACTCTACGCAGGTGACGCCGCACGCAAGGGCGGCACGATGGTCCGCGCCGCCGGGACGTCGGTCGCCGGGGCCGGGCGCGCGGTCTGGTCCACCACGACCAGCCTCGCCGCGATGACCGCCGGGTGGGTCCGGTCCGGCGCGGCGGCGACCACATCGGCCGCCAAGCAAGGCGGCGCGTGGATCGCCAACACCACCCGCGCGGCGTGGTCGGCCGCCGCGAGCCTCGGCGCGATGGCGGCCGGGTACGCGCGGGCCGGGATCGCGGCGACCACCTCGGCCGCGCGGCAGCTCGCCGCCGCCGCTGCTGCTGGCGCCGTCCGGCTGGCGGTGATCTCCTGGACCGCCGCTCAGTGGCTTTTGAACGCGGCGCTCGCCGCCAACCCGGTCGGGCTCGTGGTGCTCGCCCTGGTGGCGCTCGGCGCGGTCTTCGTCGTCCTGTGGAAGCGCAGCGAGACGTTCCGCTCGATCGTGCTCGGGGCCTGGTCGGCGATCAAGGCCGGTACCGACGCGATCTGGAACGGCGGCGTCAAGGCCGTGCTGCTGGCGGTGTGGCAGGTCATCTCGACCGTCGCCCGGATCTACATCGCGATCTACAAGGCGATCTTCTTGGCCGCCTGGTGGGCGATCAAGAACGGCGCGGTGCTGGCGTGGAACGTCATCAAGGCGGTCCTGACCGGGATGTGGAAAAGCATCAGCGCCGTCGCGCGCTTCTACATCGCGATCTACTCGGCGATCTTCTCCGCCGCGTGGAAGGCGATCAAGTGGGCCGCTTCCACGGCGTGGGGCGGCATCAAGGCCGTGATCGGCGGGACGCTCAACGCGATCCGCGCCGGGTTCGACACCTCGGTCACCGCGATCAAACGCATCTGGGGCGGGCTGAAGAAGGTCGCCGCCGACCCCGTCCGGTTCGTCGCGCAGACCGTCTACCAGGGCGGCATCAAACGCGTCTGGGACGCCTTGGCGACCAAGGTCGGGCTTCCCAAGCTGCCCGACGCCCCCAAGTTCGCGACCGGCGGTGTCCTAGGCGGCTACACGCCCGGCCACGACTCGGTGATGGCCCTGCTCAGCCCCGGCGAAGGCATCCTGCGGCCCGAAGCCGTGCGGTACCTGGGGGCCGGATGGGTCCACGGGATCAACAAGGCGGCCCGCCAAGGGCAGCTCGGCGGCCCGTCCCGGTTCGCGGGCGGCGGCATCGTCGGCACGATCGGCCATGCGGTCGGCGGGTTCATCCACGAAGGCGAAGACCTGTTCACCCGTGGCCTGGTCGCCGCCGCCCGCGCCGCCCTCAACCCGATCGTGCGCGCGTCGGAGTCCTCCCCGCTGTCGCGCACGGGCTGGGGCCAGCTCATCACCCGCGTGCCCCGCACGGCCGTGGACGGCGTCCTGGGGTTCTTCGCCAAGCACGAGTCGGCGTGGATGAACAAGCTCGGCCCCGGCAACGTCGTCAAGGTCGCCGTCAGCCAGATCGGCCAGGGTGACCGCCCGGGGACGGAGAACTCCAACAAGTACAACGACTTCTGGAACTACGGCCCGGGGACCGCCTGGTGCGCCAACTTCGTGAGCTGGGTGCTGAACAAGGCGGGGGCCGGGGGCCGCTACCCCGGATATCCGAGCGCGGCCGTCGCCGTCTACTCCGGTGCGATGCGCAAGGTGCCCCGCGACCAGGCGCGGCCGGGAGACCTCGGTTTCTACGAGGGCGCGGGCCGCTCGCACATCAACATCATCGAGCGCAACGATCACGGCAGCCTGATCACCATCGGCGGCAACGAAGGCCACTACGTCCGGCGGGCGCGCCGCAACGATCAGTCCAGCGTCGGCCGCCCCAAGTACGCGCGCGGCGGCGTCGTCCCGCTCGCCGAGGCCGCGTCGGTGTTCGGCAAACGTGACGAGGACCGCCGCGACCGGCGTGATCCGCTCGCCTCCCTGTACCGGCAGATCGGGCCGCGTACCGCTGCGCTGGTGTCGCGGGCGCTGTCGGCCGTGCGGCCGATGGCGACCGGCGGGATCGTCACCCGCCCGACGCTGGCCCTGGTCGGTGAAGCCGGGGCGGAACTGGTGGCGCCGCTGCGCGGCGGAACCGGTGACGCGGCCCGCGCGCTCGCCGCGCTGCCCCGGCCCGGCGCCCGCACGCCCGGTTCAAGCTCCGCCGGCCGCTCCGCGCCACCGCCGGAAATCCGGGTGTTCATCGGCGACCGGGAGCTGACCGACATCGTGCGCGTGGAGATCGACGCCGCCGACGACGAGTTGTCCCGCCAGCTCTACACCAGGGGGGTCGCCTGATGGCGCAGCCCACGATCAAGCCGGTCCTGACAGTCACCGGCGACGACGGCCAGACGTTCATCACCGTCACCGCCGCCGCTGGCGAGACCGTGTCGGTGTACGCCTGGGTCGTCCGCCAGGAACCCGACGGCAAGCTGCGGCGCGTGCGCACCATGCAGGCCGCGCCGCTGCTCAACCGGACCGTGTCGGGGATCGACGCCGACATCCCGCTCGGCGTGCCCGTCGTCTACATGGCCTACGTCACCGACGCCGCCGGGCTGCAAAGCCCGTGGGAGACGGTGCCGTTCAGCGGTGTTCCCCCCACCGTGACGCGGCTGGCGTCGGCGACCGACCCGTCATGGCGGACCCCGGCGCAGGTGAAGACCATGAGCGCCATCACCCGCGAGGTCGCCTACGGCGCGCACTACGTGCTGGGCCGCGCCGACCCGATCACCGTCGCCGACGTCCGCCAGCTCGGCTCCTACACCCTCACCCTGGTCACCGCGACCGCCGATCAGGCCGCCGAACTGCGCACGCTCCTGGACGGCTCCCCGCACCTGCTGTTGCAGTCCAGCCCCGACGAGGGCGGGAACCACTGGTTCCTCTGCACCTCCTACACCGAAGACCGCGCCGTCCCCACCTTCGCGCCCTACGCCGACCGGGTGTGGACGCTGGAGGCCATCGCCACCGAACCGCCCGCCGCGCCGCTCGCCCCCTCGGGTGCGCCGTACTCGGCCGTCGCCGCGCTCGGGCACTTCGGCTACGTCGCCGCCTACTTCCCGACCTACGGGGAGATGACCGCCTGGAACGGGGCCGCCTGATGTACCCGGTCTCGGCGTCGTTCCTGGACGCACTGCGCGCCCCCCACCAGATGACCGCCCGCGTCGAGCTGTGGTCGGCCGCGACCAAGCTCGGCGATCTGGCGTTCTCCGATGGGACGGTCACCCTCGACCGCAGCAACACCACCTACGGCACCTGCGACATCACTGCCCAGCTCATCCGCACGCGCGGGCTCGCCACCGACGCAGGAACGATCGACCTGGACGCCGTCAACGTCTACGGCCTCACCCTGCGCCCCTACCGGGGCGTGGTGCTGGCGCCGGGCCGCGTCGAGGAAGTCCCGCTCGGCCGGTACCTGGTGGAGAAGGTCGCCACCACGGCGGGCGACACCTCGGTCAAGCTGTCGGCGTCGGGATTCCGCTCATATCTGCGCGACGACAAGTTCCTCACCCCCTACGCGCCCGCCTCCGGGACGGCGCAGCGCGACGTGGTCAAGAACCTGATCACCGGGTCGCGGCCCGGCGACGCCCTCAACACCGCCGAGTTCAACGCCCTGCCCACCACGCCGGTCGCGTCGGGCACCACCTGGGAGTCCGACCGGCTCGCCGCAGTTGAGGAGCTGGCGACCGCGCTGGGCGTCACCGTCCAGCCCGACCGGACCGGGACCTGGCGGTTCGCGCCCGTCCCCGACCCGCGCACCGCCGCCCCCGCCTGGACCATCGACGCGGGCCGCGACGGCGTGCTCACCAAAGCCGACCTCGCCCAAGACCGCGCCAGCGTCTACAACGCCGTGGTCGCGACCGGCGAGACCACCTCCGCCGACACCGCCCCCGTACGCGGCACCGCCTACCTCACCGACGCCACCAGCCCCGCCCGGTGGGGCGGCCCCTTCGGCCGACGCCCCTACTTCTACAGCTCCGCCCAGCTCTCCACCACCGCCGCCGCCAACGCCGCCGCGACGGCGGTCCTGCGCAAGCTCACCGTCGCCGACACCGTCCTGGACCTGGAGTCCGCGCCGAACCCCGCGCTGGACGTCGATGACGCCGTCCTGGTCGTCCTCCCCGACGGCACCCGGCAGACCCACATCGTGGACGCCGTCACTATCCCCCTCACCCCCGCCGCGACCCTCACCGTCTCCACCCGCCAGCGCCCCGACCAGGTGACCCCATGACCCGCCGCGCCCGCCGCGCCCTCGCCCAACGCCTCACCGCCACGCCCGCCCCCGCCGCGTTCACCACCGGCACCGTCACCGCGCTCGACACCGCCAAGCACACCGTCACCGTCGCGCCCTACTCCGGCGCGCCCGCCAGCGAATACCTGACCGTCCCGCACCTGGGCCACTACGCGCCCGCGCCAGGCGATACCGTCGTCATGGCGTGGATCGGCAACGCGCTGGTCTGCATCGGCTCCTACCGGGCACCCACCAACCTCACCGTCACCGGCAACCTCACCGTCAACGGAGGCATCACCCTCCCGACCGGCAGCCACATCACCCGAGGCGGCATCGGACGGCCCAGCCTTCAAAACGGCTGGAGCAACTACGGCAACGGGTACGAGTCGGCGGGGTACATCGAACTACCCGACAACCGCGCCGCGCTCATCGGCGTCATCGCCGCAGGCACCGCCACCCACGGCACCCTGCTGTTCACCTTGCCCACCGGAGTCCGTCCCGCCACAACCCACGTCTTCGACGCCCCAGCCAACAGCAGCAACAAGGCCCAGATCGCCATCGGCTCCAACGGCCAGACGATCTTGCAGAACCCTGTGGGAGCCGTCTCGTGGATCAGCCTCAGCGGAGCGTCCTGGCCCATCGCCGGGTTCTAAGTGCCGTCCAGGTCCGGGGTGTAAGCAGCAGGCCCAAGCCGTGTAAGCGTTACACCCCTCCGTATGCAGGGATGTTGGCCCGTGTGCGTCCGCGTAGCGTAAAGTGCGGCCCTGGCAGGGCTAACCGGCCCCGCCCCAGGTCAGGGCCGCATCCCTGGGTTACCTTGGAAACGTGAAGGTGAATCCCCGCCGGTCCGAAGACGTCCATCTCGTCACGGACGCGCGGCGCCCGCTGTCGGAGGACATCTCCGCACGGCAGAAGCGGTATCTGCTCTCGATGGGCCTGCGGACGTCGTGCTTCCTCGGCGCCGTGTTCGCCGGGCTCGCGCACGCGCCGTTCTGGGCGGTGGGCGTGCTCGTCCTCGGCGCGATCTTCCTGCCGTACGTGGCGGTCGTGGTGGCGAACGCGGGACGGCGCCCCGACCCGCCCGCCCGGCTGCGCGACGGGCAAAGCAGGCATCACAAGCGCGTTTCCGGGAGCCGTCCGGAAATCGGGTCGTGACATTCTCTTGACTAACTGCGGGGGGTTTCGGTGTACGATTTGTACCGGCGCTCTGGTCCCCCGTCGGAGCGCCCCTACCGGTGTTCCGGGCCCCCGTCGGAACACCGATGATGCGGCGCCGGGTGGATTGCCCCCGTATCCACCCGGCGCCGCTTTTCACTTTCCCGATCCGGCGATTCTCCGCCGTCGCGGCACCCCTGCACAGGCCGGCCCGTCCGGCAAGGCCGTGCCGTGTCCCCATCCGGCCAGCCCCGCTCCCCGGTCCCTCCCGGCCCTGCCAACCCGAACGGGCTACTAGAATCGAATTCCAGAACACGGGAGAGGGGAAGGGGCCGCGATGCGCCGCACGCTCTACAACGAGGACCACGAGGCGTTCCGGGAGACCATCAGGGACTTCGTCGCGGCCGAGGTCGCGCCGGTCTACGACGCGTGGGAGCACGCCGGGCATCCGCCCCGCGACTTCTACAACAAGCTCGGCGAGCTGGGCGTCCTCGGCATCCAGGTGCCCGAGGAGTACGGCGGCGCCGGGGAGACGAGCTTCAAGTACCAGGCCGTCATCTCCGAGGAGTGCGCCCGCGCCGGGGTGAGCTTCGGCGGCTACGGCGTCCACGTCAACCTCGTCCTGCCCTACCTGCTCAAGTACGCCTCGGACGAGCAGAAGCGGCGCTGGCTGCCGCCGTTCGTCACCGGCGAGATGATGACGGCCATCGCGATGACCGAGCCCGGCACCGGCTCCGACCTCGCGGGCATGCAGACCACCGCGCGCCGCGACGGCGACCACTACGTCCTCAACGGCGCCAAGACGTTCATCACCGGCGGCGTCCTCGCCGACCGGGTGCTGGTCGTGGCCCGGACATCCCCGGCCACGCCGGAGAACCGCCGCGCGGGCCTGTCCATCCTCGTCGTGGACACCACGAGCGAGGGCTACACGGTCGGCCGCAAGCTGGAGAAGATCGGGCTGCGCAGCTCCGACACGGCCGAGCTGGCGTTCTCCGACGTCCGCGTGCCCGTCGAGGACCTGCTCGGCGAGGAGGGGCGCGGGTTCGAGTACCTGACGCACAACCTCGCCGAGGAGCGGCTGGGCATCGCGGTCAGCTCCTACGCGTCCGCCGCCGCCGCGGTGGAGTTCGCGCGCAAGTACGTCCAGGACAGGAACGTGTTCGGGCGGCCCGTCGCGTCGTTCCAGAACACCAAGTTCGTCCTCGCCGAGTGCGCCACCGAGGTCGAGGCGGCCCGGTCGCTGGTCGACCGCGCGATCGAGGCCCTGGACGTCGGCGAGCTGACCCCCGCCGACGCGGCCGTCGCCAAGCTGTTCTGCACCGAGGTCCAGGCGCGGGTCGTGGACAAGTGCCTGCAGCTCCACGGCGGCTACGGCTACATCCTGGAGTACCCGATCGCCCGCCTCTACACCGACGCCCGCGTCACGCGGATCTACGGCGGGACGAGCGAGGTCCTCAAGACGATCATCGCCAAGGACATCGGCGTCTGATCCGGCGTTGCTAGCCTGGCCCGGTGATGATCAACGGGCCGGTCCGGTGACGCAGGACGCGAAGGTCACCGCGCTGCTCGCGCGGCGCGCGGCGCAGGTGCAGCAGGGCGGCGCGCGGGCGGCGGTGCTCGGCGTGAACGACGGGCTCGTCAGCACGCTGTGCCTCGTGCTCGCGGTGGCGGGCGCGGGATCTGGGGCGCATGCCGTCCGGCTCGCCGGGCTGGCCGGGCTGCTCGCGGGCGCGGTGTCGATGGCGGCGGGCGAGTGGATCTCGGTGAAGGCGCAGGTCGAGCTGTTCCAGGGCGTCCTGGCCGACCTGCGCGACCTCGTCCGCGACCACCCCGCCGTGCTCGGCGGGAAGCTGGAGGACACCTTCCGCACCGCCGGGTTCTCCCCCGCCACCGCGCGCGGCGCCGCCGCCGAGGTCGCGGCCGACGACGAGCGCCTGTACGCGGCGTCGGCGCGCGAGGTCGTCGGCGTCAACCCGGCCGAGCTGGGGTCGCCGTGGACGGCCGCGCTGTCGTCGTTCGCGCTGTTCGCGCTCGGCTCGGCGGCGCCGCTGCTGCCCTGGCTGATCACCGAGGGGACGGTCGCGGTCGTCGCGTCGATCGGGCTGACGGGCCTCGCCGGGCTCGCGGTCGGCGGCGTCGTCGCCCACTCCAGCGGACGGGCCGTCCCCTACGGCGCGCTGCGGCAGCTTTCGATCATCCTGCTGTCGTCGGGCGTGACGTACGGAGCGGGCGTCCTGTTCGGGACGGTCTGACGCGGCCCGGCGCGGTACGCTGCGCCGGGTCCCCCGCCGGTGTCCCCGCACGACCTTCCCGGGAGGCCGGATGAACCGCCCCTACGACCGTTCCAGCCGTGCCGTCGAGCCCGCCGCGCTCGACGCCGCGCTGCGCGACGCGATCGCCGCGCACGCCGAGGCGCACCAGCTCGGCGACGTGCTCGCCGCCGCCCGCGCCTGCTGCGCGACGCGCAGCGTGCGGCGGAGCAGACCGGGCCTGCTGGCACGGCTCACGGGCTCGGGCGATCCGGACCGGGAGCACACGACCGTCGCGCTGCTCACGCCGCGCGCGCTGGTCATCGCGGTCACCGGGGAGCGGCGCGGGCTGCACGTCCGCTCGATCCTGCTGGCGGACGCGAGCGTCGACGCGTCCCCGCTCACGGCCGCGCTGGACCCGGGCGGGGCGGGCGTGCACGGCCTGTGGTCGGGCGCGACGGAGGCGTCGCTGTTCCACCTCGGCCTCGGCGAGGACGACGCGGGCGCCGCGTTCCGGGCCGCCCTGGTGGCCGCCGTCACCGAGGCGAAGACGGCCTGACGCGCGCGAGCGCCCCGGCCAGCGCCGCCGGGGCGCCGACGAGCGACGGGCCGTACCAGGTGAGGTACCGGCCGCTGACGAGCGCGGCGGGCAGGCCCGGGAAGGCCTCGGGCCCGTCGTCGGCGGTGAAGGCGTACGGCTCGTCGGGCAGGACGACCAGGTCGGCGCCGGACGCGTTCAGCTCGTCCAGCGGGATTCTCGGATAACGCTCGGCGTGCCCGGCGTATACGTTGGCCACGCCGAGCCGCGCGAGGACGTCCCCGGCGAAGGTGTCGCGGCCGAGGACCATCCACGGCCGCCGCCACACCGGGACGACCGCGCGGCGCGGCGGGCCGGGCGGGCACGCGGCCCAGGCGCGGGCGGCGTCGTCCAGCCAGCCGGGCACCGGCAGCCCGCAGCCCTCGGCCAGCATCCGGCGCAGCGACGCCAGCGCCCCGGCCACCGTGCGGATGTCGGTCATCCAGACCGGGACGCCCGCCGCGCGCAGCGCCGCCACGTCCGGGACGCGGTTCTCCTCGGCGTTCCCGACGACGAGGTCGGGTTCCAGCGCGCGGATCGCGTCCAGGTCGGGGTTCTTGGTGCCCTTCACGCGGACGACGTCCAGGTCGGCCGGATGGGAGCACCAGTCGGTGGCGCCGACGAGCAGCCCGGGCGCGGTGACGGCCAGTGTCTCGGTCAGCGACGGGACGAGCGACACCACGCGCCGGACGGGCCGCCGCACCGGCACGTCGGCGCCGGTGTCGTCCCTCACACGTTCCGCCGGTACTGGCCGCCGACCTCGAAGAACGCGTCGGTGATCTGCTGGAGCGTGCAGACGCGGGCGGCGTCCATCAGCACCGCGAACACGTTGCCGCCCGACCGCGCCGTCTCGCGCAGCGCGGCGAGCGCGGCGACGGCCTCGTCCCGGTGCGCCCGCCGGAACGCCCGGACGCGGTCGAGCTGCGACCGCTTCTCCGCCTCGGTCGCGCGGGCCAGCTCGACGCGCCGTTCCTCCTTCTCGTCCTCGGTCGGTAGGAACGTGTTCACGCCGATCAGCGGGAGCGAGCCGTCGTGCTTGCGGCGCTCGTAGAGCATCGACTCGTCCTGGATGCGCCCGCGCTGGTAGCCGGTCTCCATCGCGCCGAGGACGCCGCCGCGCTCGCTGATCCGGTCGAACTCGGCGAGCACGGCCGCCTCGACCAGGTCGGTCAGCTCGTCCACGATGAACGACCCCTGGAGCGGGTTCTCGTTCATCGCGAGGCCCCACTCGCGGTTGATGATGAGCTGGATCGCCAGCGCCCGCCGGACGGACTCGGCGGTCGGCGTCGTCACGGCCTCGTCGTAGGCGTTGGTGTGGAGGCTGTTGCAGTTGTCGTAGATCGCGATGAGCGCCTGGAGCGTCGTCCGGATGTCGTTGAAGTGCATCTCCTGCGCGTGCAGCGACCGCCCGGACGTCTGGACGTGGTACTTGAGCTTCTGGCTGCGCTCGTTCGCCCCGTACCGGTCGCGCATCGCCACGGCCCAGATCCGCCGGGCGACACGGCCGAGGACGGTGTACTCGGGGTCCATGCCGTTGGAGAAGAAGAACGACAGGTTGGGCGCGAAGTCGTCCACGTCCATGCCGCGCGCCAGGTAGGACTCGACGTAGGTGAACCCGTTGGCGAGCGTGAACGCGAGCTGGCTGATGGGGTTCGCCCCGGCCTCGGCGATGTGGTACCCGGAGATCGACACCGAGTAGAAGTTCCGAACGCCGTGGTCGATGAACCACTGCTGGACGTCGCCCATCATCCGCAGCGCGAACTCGGTGGAGAAGATGCAGGTGTTCTGGCCCTGGTCCTCCTTGAGGATGTCGGCCTGGACGGTCCCGCGCACGGTCCGCAGCACGTGCGCCCGGACGCGCTCGGCCTCCTCGGGGGCGGGCTCGCGGCCGTGCTCGGCGCGGAAGGCGTCCAGGCCCTGGTCGATCGCGGTGTTGAGGAAGAACGCGAGGATGGCCGGGGCCGGGCCGTTGATCGTCATGGACACCGAGGTCGTCGGCGCGGCGAGGTCGAAGCCCGCGTAGAGGGCCTTCATGTCGTCCAGCGTGGCGATCGAGACGCCGGACGTGCCGACCTTGCCGTAGATGTCGGGACGTTCGTCGGGGTCGCGGCCGTAGAGCGTCACCGAGTCGAACGCGGTGGACAGCCGCGTCGCGGGCTGGCCCTCCGACAGGAGCTTGAAGCGGCGGTTGGTGCGGAACGGGTCGCCCTCGCCGGCGAACATGCGGGCCGGGTCCTCGCCGTCGCGCTTGAACGGGAAGACGCCGGCGGTGAACGGGAACCGTCCGGGCAGGTTCTCGGCGCGCAGGAACCGCAGCAGCTCGCCGTGGTCGGTGTAGCGGGGCAAGGCGACGCGCGGGATCCGGCTGCCCGACAGGGACTCGCGGGTGAGGGCCGTGCGCAGCTCGCGGTCGCGGATCCGGACGACCTGCTCGTCCCCCGAGTACGCCTCGACCAGCGCGGGCCAGCCGTCGAGCAGCGCGGCGTTCTCCGGCGCGACCTCGCGGCGGGCGGCGTCGAGCAGGGCGTCGACCTCGGCCGTGTCGGTCAGCTCGGCGCGGACCTCGGCGAGCCGCTGGACGCGCCGGACCGCCGCCGCCTGCCGGTCCGTCGCGGCGTGGTAGGCCCGGACGGTCTCGGCGATCTCCGCCAGATACCGGACGCGGCCCGGCGGCAGCGCCTGCGCGGCCCGCGTGGACGTCCGGGTCGCCACGGCGGGCAGGGCGCCGTCCTCGACCGGCAGGCCGTGCTCGGCGAGCAGGTCGCGCAGGTGGAAGTAGAGCGCGGTGACGCCGTCGTCGTCGAAGGTGGCGGCGCTCGTGCCGAACACCGGCATGTCCTCGGGACGGGCCGTGAAGTCCTCCCGGTTGCGAAGCATCTGCCGGGACACGTCGCGCAGCGCGTCCTCGGCGCCGCGCCGCTCGAACTTGTTGATCGCCACGACGTCCGCGAAGTCCAGCATGTCGATCTTCTCCAGCTGGGACGCGGCGCCGAACTCGGGCGTCATGACGTACAGGGACGCGTCGGCGAGCGGGACGACCGCCGCGTCGCCCTGCCCGATCCCGGGCGTCTCCAGGATCACCAGGTCGTATCCGGCGGCCTTGCACGCGTCGAGCACGCCCTCGATGCCGTCCGGCAGCTCGCGGGCGCCGCGCGTGGCGAGGGAGCGGAAGAAGACGTGGTCGCCGTCCAGGGCGTTCATGCGGATCCGGTCGCCGAGGAGCGCGCCGCCGCCGCGCCGCCGGGTCGGGTCGACGGCGAGGACGGCGACGCGCAGCTTGTCGCGCTGGTCCGCGCGCAGCCGCCGGACCAGCTCGTCGGTCAGCGACGACTTGCCGGACCCGCCGGTGCCGGTGATGCCGAGGACGGGCACGCGGCGCCGCCCGGCGGCTGCGGCCAGCGCGGCGCGGTCGGCGTCCGGCAGCCGGCCCGCCTCCAGGCAGGTGATCGCGCGGGCCAGCGCGCGGCGGTCCCCGGCGAGGACGGCGTCCACGGCGGGCGGCGCGGCGGCGAGGTCGACGTCGCCGTCGCGGACCAGCTCGTTGATCATGCCGGGCAGGCCGAGGCGCTGGCCGTCGTCCGGCGAGAAGATCCGCACCCCGGCGCGGGCCAGCCGCGCGATCTCCTCGGCGACGATCACGCCGCCGCCCCCGCCGAAGACCCGGACGTGCTCCGCGCCCGCCTCGGCGAGCGCCCGCGCCAGGTACTCGAAGTACTCGACGTGGCCGCCCTGGTAGGAGCTGATCGCGACGCCCTGCGCGTCCTCCTCCAGGACGGCGTCCACGACCTCGCGGACGGACCGGTCGTGCCCGAGGTGGACGACCTCCGCGCCCTGCGCCTGGAGGATCCGGCGCATGATGTTGATCGCGGCGTCGTGGCCGTCGAACAGGGCGGCGGCCGTCACGAACCGCACCGGGTGGACCGGCACGTGCAGGGCGTTCGCGTCCGGTTCGGCCATGTCCGCCTCCGATGCTTGGACGTCCAATATTTGGAAGCTAAAGTAGTTTCCGTGCGCGCGTCCGTCAAGGAACCCCGGTGGCCTACGGTGGGCCGGTGACCAGTCGTCCCCTCGACCCCATCGGCGAGGCGCACCGGCAGTGGAGCGCCCGCTGGCCCGAGCACGCCGACCAGATGGCCGCCGTGACGTCCGTGATGCGCGCCCAGCAGATCCTGCTCGGGCGCGTCGAGGGCGTCCTCAAGCCGCACGGGCTGACGTTCGCCGCGTACGAGGCGCTGCGGCTGCTCGCGTTCACCCGGGCGGGCGAGCTGCCGATGGGCAAGATGGGCGAGCGGCTCATGGTCCATCCCGCCTCGGTGACCAACGTGATCGGACGGCTTGAACGGCGCGGGCTCGTCACCCGGCGCCCCTCCCCCGGCGACCGGCGGATCGTCCTCGCCGAGATCACCCCGGCGGGCCGCGAGCTGGCCGAGACCGCGACCGAGGCCCTGCACGAGGCGGGGTTCGGGCTGCCCGACCTCACCGCCGAGCAGGCCGCCGCGATCACCGGCGCGCTGCGGGCGGTGCGGGTGTCGGCGGGGGAACTCGGTCCCTGAGCCTGCCGCGGCGGTTCAGCCCCAGGTCGGCGAGCGCCGCCGCCAGCGCGCACAGCACGAACACGAGGATCACGACGAGCCCGCGCCGGAACCCGTCCGCCCACGCCTCGGCCGCGCCCGGCCGCGCGCTCCCGACGGCCGCGAAGAACACCGCCCCGACGCCCGCGATGCCGACGGCCGTCCCGACGCGCTGGCCCGTCTGGAGCACCCCGGCCGCGCTGCCGCCCTCGGCGGACGGCACCTCCGACAGGGTGATCGTCTGGTTCGGGGAGATCACGAACCCGCTGCCGACCCCGGCCACCAGCAGCGGCGCGGCCGTCAGCCACGCCACGCCCCCGCCGGGGTGCAGCTCGACCGCGAGCCACGCGCCGACCAGCCCGGCCGCGACCATCGCCAGCCCGGTCGCCACCAGCGGGCGCCCGTAGTGCGCGACGAGCCGTCCGCCCGCCGCCGCGCCCGACCCCGAGCCGAGCGCGAACGGGGTGATCGCGAGGCCCGCGCCGAACGCGCTGTAGCCGAGGCCGTTCTGCAGGTAGAGCGTGAAGATGAAGAAGATGCCGGTGAACCCGGCGAAGTAGAGCAGCGCGATGGCGCTGCCGAGCGCGTAGGACCGGTGCCGGAACAGCGCGAGGTCCACCATCGGCGCGGCGGCCCGCCGCTCGCGCCGGACGAACGCCGCGAGGAGCAGCAGCGCGGCCGGGACCAGCAGCCACTTGAGCGCGCCGTGCCACTGCCGCTCCTGGACGAACGGCAGCATGAGGACGAGGACGGCCGCGCCGAGCAGCACCACGCCCGGCACGTCCTGGCCCCGGCGCTCGCCGCGTTCGGGGGCCGGGAGCAGCCGGTGCGCGATCGGCAGCGCGGCCAGGCCGACCGGGACGTTGACGTAGAAGACCCAGCGCCAGCCCTCGTCCGGTCCGGCCAGGGCGATCAGCGCGCCGCCGATCAGCGGCCCGGCGGCGGTCGCGACGCCGATCACGGTGCCGAGCGCGCCGAACGCCCGGCCCCGGTCCGGCCCCTGGAACAGCTGCTGGATGAACCCGGCGACCTGCGGGGTGAGCACGCCGCCCGCGACGCCCTGGACGAGCCGCGCCCCGATCAGCCAGCCGATGCCGGGCGCGACGCCCGCGACCGCGCTGGCCAGCGTGAACAGCGCGAGCCCCGCGAGGAACACCGCGCGGCGGCTGCGGGCGTCGCCGAGCCGTCCCGCCGGGACGAGCACGAGCCCGAACGTCAGCGCGTACCCCGACAGGATCCACTGCAGGGACGCCTCGGACGCGTGCAGGCCCTCCCGGATCGACGGGAGCGCGACGTTGACGATGCTGACGTCCAGCAGCGTCATGAACGCGGCGACGAGGCACACCGCGAGCGCCCGCCAGCGGCGTGTCCCGGCCGTTCCGTCCGCGTGGTCGGTCATGCCGGGGCTCCTCTCCGGGACGCCGCCGGTCAAACGGTCAGCCGGCGTCCCAGCCGTCGGCGAGCGCCGTCAGCCGGGCCGCCGCGTCCCGGGCCGCCGCGCCGCGCCCGACGGCGATCCCGAGCAGGAACGTCGTGAGCGGCGCGCCCGGCCGCGCGACGCCGTGCGCGACCTCGCGGGCGAGGTCCAGCACGAGGTCGCGGTCGACGTCGGCGCGGTCGATGCCGAGTTCCGCGCAGGCCGTCTCGATCCATTCCTCCAGCACGTGGCGTCCCCTCTCCGGTGGGATGTCAGGCGCGTCCGGGCCACAGGGCCCGCGCGCGGGTCAGGTCCTCGGGGGTGTCGCAGTCGAACCACGGGGGGCGCGCGTCCGCCGGGAGCCGGACGGGCGCGGGGCGCAGCGGGCCGAGCAGGCCGCGCAGGGACGCGCCGTCGTAGGCGCCGAGGGCGGTGCGGAGCGTGGGGGCGTGCCAGCAGCCGGCGAGCCACTGTTCGCGGCCGTCGGCGTCCACGAGGACGGCCCCGGCGCCGGTCCGCCCGGCGGCGGCGAGCAGCGCGGCGAGGTGCGCGGGGCGCAGGAACGGGAGGTCGGCGGCCAGCAGCGCCAGCCACGTCGCGTCCGGGAGCGCGGCCAGGCCGGCGCGCAGCGCGGGGACGGGGCCGGAGCCCGGCGGGTCCTCGCGGACGGCGCGCGCGTGCGGGACGTCCGGCCGCGCCGGGCCGACCACGACGAGGCGCCCGGCGTCTCCGACGGCGTCCGCGACGTGCGCGAGCAGGGACCGTCCGCCGACGCGCGCGGCGGGCTTGTCGGCGCCGCCGAGCCGCCGGGCCCGGCCCCCGGCCAGCACGATCGCGTCGTATCCGGTGTCCCGCACGTCGTCCATCGTCGCACGCGGCGGGTCAGCCGCCGATCGCCGACATGGGCCGGACGGGCTGCAGGAACCCCGGGTCGTCGATGCCGTGCCCGGCGCGCTTGCGCCGCACCGCCGTCCGCCAGCGCTCGGCCAGCTCGGCGTCGGACGCCCCGGCCCGCAGCGCGCCGCGCAGGTCGGACTCCTCGGTCGCGAACAGGCAGTTGCGGATCTGGCCGTCGGCGGTGAGCCGCACCCGGTCGCACGCGCCGCAGAACGGGCGCGTCACCGACCCGATGACGCCGACGCGCTCCGGCCCGCCGTCCACCGTGAACGACTCGGCGGGCGCGCTGCCGCGCTCGCCGTCCGCGGGGACGAGCGCGAACGCGGCGCCGAGCCGGTCCAGGATCTCGTCCGCGGTGATCATCCCGGCGCGGTCCCAGCCGTGCTGGGCGTCCAGCGGCATCTGCTCGATGAACCGCAGCCGGTAGCCGTGGTCGAGGCAGTACCGCAGCAGCGGGACGGCCTCGTGGTCGTTGATCCCGCGCATGAGCACCGCGTTGACCTTGACCGGCGCGAGGCCCGCCGCGTGCGCCGCGGCCAGGCCGCGCAGCACGTCGGCGAGCCGGTCGCGGTGCGCGAGACGGCGGAACGTCGCCGGGTCGAGCGTGTCCAGCGACACGTTCACCCGGTCGAGCCCGGCGGCGGCGAGCGGCGCGGCGAGCCGGTCCAGCCCGATGCCGTTGGTGGTCAGCGAGATCTCCGGGCGCGGGCGCAGCGCCGCCGCCGCGGCGACGAGGCCCGGCAGCCCGCGCCGCAGCAGCGGCTCCCCGCCGGTGAAGCGGACCTCGGTGATGCCCAGCTCGGTCACGCCGATCCGGACGAGCCGGACGACCTCCTCGTCCGTCAGCAGCTCCGGTTTGGGCAGCCAGTCCAGACCCTCGGGCGGCATGCAGTACGAGCACCGCAGATTGCACCGGTCCGTCAGCGAGACCCGCAGATCCGTGGCGGTCCGGCCGTGGTCGTCGACCAGCACGTGCACCTCTTTCCCCGCCGCACGGCGGTACGTCCCGTCCAGCCTAGGCGTGGACGGGACGTTCCGGCCTCATCGGGCGGACGCGGCCCGGTCGAGCGCGGCGTGCCGGTCCCAGATCTCGGCGCGCAGTTCGGCCGGATCGGACGGCGCGTCCGGACAGGCGAGGACGTCGGCGCGCGCCCGCCGCGCCACCGCCACGTCGCGGTGGAACGAGCGGAACACCTGGACCTCGCCGGACGCGTAGAAGCAGCTCCCGAACGTCCGGCCGAGGAACTCGGCGTCGCCGTGCGGGCCGGCCGGGTTCAGCCGGGACACCTGGACGGCCCACCGCCGCGCCTCGCGGGCGCTGCGCGGCAGCAGCGCGACGACCCCGCCCCGGCGCTCGAAGTGACCTTCGTCCCGGTACGGAAGCCGGTCGTCTTCGCGCAGCCAGGCGCTCCGGTCGGCCAGCGCGGCGTCCAGGCCGTGCGTCTGCCACACGACCGTCCCGTCCGACGCCGGGAGCCGCCCGAGCCGGGCCAGGTCGCGCGCCGCGCGGACGGTGAACGGCGTGTGCCACGACGGGACGACCGCGATCGGGTCGGCGGGATCGGCGTCGAACGGCGTCGGGACGAGGAACGGCCGGTCGATCACCAGCAGCGTTCCCGGCCGCGCCTGGTAGGCGAGGCCCCACAGCAGCCGCGCGAGGAACCGGGCGCCGTGCCCGTCCGACAGGACGTGCCAGGTGCCGTGGAAGCGGTTGGTGCTGAACCGCGCGGACGTGCCCGGGCGCGGCGTGACGACCGTGTACGTCCGCCCGCCCAGCCGCACCGCGCGGCGGTGCAGCTTGAGGCGGGCGGTGACGGCCCGCGCGGTGCCGGGCCGCTGCCGCCCGCCTCCCATCGTCAGCCGCCCTTCACGCAGAGGAGCTGGCGCAGGTGCGCGACGACCTCGACGAGGTCGGACTGCTGGGCCATGACGGTCTCCAGGTCCTTGTAGGCGCCGGGGATCTCGTCCAGGACGCCGGTGTCCTTGCGGCACTCGACGCCGGCGGTCTGCGCGACGAGATCGTCCAGCGTGAACGCCTTGCGGGCCTTGTTGCGGCTCATCCGGCGGCCCGCGCCGTGCGACGCCGAGTTGAACGCGGCCGTGTTGCCGAGGCCGCGCACGATGTAGGTGCCGGTCGCCATCGAGCCCGGGATGATGCCGAGGTCGCCCCGGCCCGCCCGGATCGCGCCCTTGCGGGTGACGAGCAGCTCGACGCCGTCGTAGGTCTCCTCCGCCACGTAGTTGTGGTGGCAGGAGATGACCTCGCCCCAGGAGCAGCGCTTCTCGCCGAACCGCTGCGTCACGACGCGCTGCGCGAGCGCGGTCATGACGGCCCGGTTGCGGCGCGCGTACTCCTGCGCCCAGAACAGGTCGTTGCGGTAGGCGTCCATCTCCTCGGTGCCCGCGAGGAACACCGCCAGGTCGGTGTCGGGCAGGTCCCGGTTGTGCGGCAGCTTGCGCGCCGCCTCGATGTGCCGCTCGGCCAGCTCGTTGCCGATGCCGCGCGACCCCGAGTGCAGGATGAGCCACACCGCGCCCTCGTCGTCGGCGCACAGCTCCAGGAAGTGGTTGCCGCCGCCGAGGGTGCCCATCTGCTGGCGCGCGCGCCCGAAGCGGTCCCGGACGCCGTGGTGCAGCCCGTCGAACTCGCTCCAGAAGTCGTACCAGCCGCGCAGCTTCAGCGCGGGCAGTGCGGACGGGTCCACCGGCTCGCGGTGCGAGCCCCGGCCGACCGGCACGGCCTTCTCCAGCCGGTGCCGCAGGCCGGACAGGTCGTCGGGCAGGTCCTCGACCGTCAGCGACGACTTCACGGCCGTCATCCCGCAGCCGATGTCGACGCCGACGGCCGCCGGGGCGACGGCGTCGCGCATCGCGATGACCGAACCGACCGTCGCGCCCTTGCCGTAGTGGACGTCGGGCATCACCGCGAGTCCCGCGACCCACGGCAGGCCCGCGACGTTGCGGAGCTGCTCGCGCGCCACGTCCTCCACGGACGCCGGGTCGGTCCACATGCGGATCGGGACGCGACCGCCCTCGATCGTCTGGTAGGGCACGATCTTCCCTTCACTGGTCGAAAAATGTCCGGAACGCCAGGCGTTCCCGGGCTCTATGACACAGAACGGAACTAAGGAAGATCAATCGGTTTTCGGCGGCACCCGCCGGGTGAGGCCCATGCGATCCAGGTGCTCCAGCAGCGCGACGACCACGCGCCGGGACGTCGTCAGCGCCGCGCTCGCCTCCGCCGGGGTGAACGGCTGCGGCAGGTCCGCGAGGACGCGCAGCGCCGCCTGCTCCGCGCCGGGCAGCAGCACGACGTCGCCGGGGAGCCGCAGGACGGCCCCGGCGCGTTCGGCGGCGTCCAGCGCCCCGCCGGTCAGGCCCAGCTCGGCGAGCCGTTCGGCGGGCGGCGCCCCGAACGGCGCGGGCCGCAGGTCCCCGGCGAGGCGCGCGACGGCGGCGGCGACGCCGGGCGGCAGCGGGGGCGGCGGGCCGTGGACGCGTCCGCCCGCCACCCGCAGCTCCGGCTCCCCGGCGGCGCCCGCGAGCGCGGCGACGAGGTCGCGGGACGGCAGGCCGAGCCGCAGCCGCGCCGTCTCGATCGGCAGCCCGGGCGCGTCCGGGGAGTCGGCGGCGTGCCGGGCGGCAGCGGCGGCGAGGCGGGCGCGCAGCTCCGTCCACGCGGCCGGGTCGGCGACCCAGTCCGGGCCGGGCTCGACCGCGCCGACCGGGACGGGGCAGCCGAGCGCGGCCAGCTCCGAGCGCCGCAGGACGCCGTGCCGGCGCAGGACCGCGACGCCGTCCGGACGGTCCGGCCAGGACGCCAGCTCCCGCGCGCGGGCCGCCGCCGCGCCGCGTCCGAGCAGCGGCGGCGGCCGGACGTCCAGCACGTGCGCGCCCGCGAGCACGCCGCGCTCGGGGTCGCGCAGCAGCGCCGCGTCCCCGGCGTGCAGGGGCAGCCGCGCGTTCAGCGTGAGCCGCGCGGTGTCGGGGCCGAGCGGGTGCAGCCGGACCCGGACGGTCGTGGACCCGGTGTGCAGGACCATCCGGCGCGGCAGCCGCCCGGACGCCTCCTCCGACCGGGTCCGCACGTCGACGGCGGTCGTGGGCGTCCACGCGCCGGGCGTCACCAGCGCCATGCCGGGCGCGACGCGCACCGAGTCGGGCAGGACGAGCGAGATCCGCGCGACGCCGTGCGCGCTCGGGCACGGCGCCCCGCCGGACCGGACGGCGCGCACCCGCACCCGCGCGCCCGCGGGCAGGAGCAGCAGCTCGTCGCCCGCCGCGACGGTGCCCGCGCCGAGCGTCCCGGTGACGAGGACGGTCGCGGGCATCCCGGGCACCGCGCCCGACCGGCACGCGCCGTCGATCCAGAACCGGACGGGCGCGGCGGGGTCGGGCACCGGCAGCCGCGCGGCGAGCCGGTCCAGCGCGGCGACCAGGTCGTCCAGGCCGGTGCCGTCGGCCGTGCTCACCGCGACGGTCTCGGCGCCGCGCAGCCCGGTCGCGGCGAGCCGGTCGCGGGCCTGGCGCAGCGCGAGCCGGGGGTCGGCGACGTCGGCGCGGGTGACGGCGAGGACCGCGTGCCGCACGCCGAGCGCGTCCAGCGCCGCCAGGTGCGCGCCGGTCTGCTCGCGCCAGCCCTCGTCGGCGGCGACGGCGATCAGCGCGGCCGTCGCGGACCCGGCGGCGACCGCCATCGCCGGGACCGAGCGCGGGCCGCCGGGGGTGTCCACGAACGCGAGCCGGGTGCCGGACGGCAGGTCCGTCCACGCGGCGGCGAGCCCGCTGGCGTCGCCGGGCGCGAGCGGCACCGGGTCGCGGCCGGTGAGGGCCCGCACGAGGGCGGACTTCCCGTGGCCCGCGTGGCCGGCGGTGACGACGACCTGCATCAGGGACTGGCCCTTCCCGGGGTGAACGGCGTGGGGACGGATCTCCGTTGCGGGACCGGGCGGCCGAAGGATCCGTGGGACAACCCTAGGGAGCGCGGCGCCCGCCGCGAAAGACGGTCTCGCTCACCAAGTGAAATTCTCACCGAACCTCCGGGCCGGGGACGACCGCCCCGGCCGGGCGCGCCGGGGACGAGATGCGGCGGATCCCGTCTTTGTCCGCTTTTCGCCACCGGTGCCCCGCGTCCCAGGCGGCGACACCCGTCCCGCCTGACTCGCGGCGTCATCGACGTCACCGCGCCCCTTGACGCAGGACGCGCCCGACGTGCCTATTAGGGATGCGCCCCGAATCCGGGCCGGGGCGCGTCCCGGCACGGGGAGGACCACATGGGCGTCTACGGGGCGGCGTACGAGCGCAGCATCACCGATCCCACCCGCTTCTGGGGGCTCGCGGCCCGCGACGTCCGGTGGCTCGTCCCGCCGGACCGGGTGCTGGACGACGGCGCGCCGCCGTTCTACCGCTGGTTCACCGGCGGCGAGCTGAACACCTGCGACAACGCGCTCGACCGGCATGTCGCCGAAGGGCGCGGCGCGCAGCCCGCCCTGATCTACGACAGCCCGGTCACCGGGACCGTCCGCACCTACACCTACCGGGAGCTGACGAACCTGACCGCGCGGTTCGCGGGCGCGCTGTTAGCGCTCGGCGTGCGGACGGGCGACCGCGTCGTGCTCTACATGCCGATGATCCCCGAGGCGGTCGTGGCGATGCTGGCGTGCGCGCGGATCGGGGCCGTCCACTCGGTGGTGTTCGGCGGGTTCGCGGCGCGGGAGCTGGCGCTGCGGATCGACGACGCGCGGCCGAAGGCGGTCGTGTCGGCGTCGTGCGGCATCGAAGGGTCGCGGGTCGTCCCGTACAAGCCGCTGCTGGACGAGGCTTTGCGCCTGGCGTCCCACCCGGTGCGGCACTGCGTGGTCAAGCAGCGGGACGCGCTGCGGGTCCCGCTGACGTGCCCGCGCGACGTGGACTGGGACGAGGCCGTGGCCGCCGCCGAGCCCGCCGACTGCGTCCCGGTCGCGGCGACCGATCCGCTCTACATCCTGTACACGTCCGGGACGACCGGGCGGCCGAAGGGCGTCGTCCGCGACAACGGCGGGCACGCGGTGGCGCTGCGCTGGTCGATGGAGAACGTGTACGGGGCGCGGCCGGGCGACGTGTTCTGGGCGGCGTCGGACGTCGGCTGGGTCGTCGGCCACTCCTACATCGTGTACGGGCCGCTGCTGACGGGCTGCACGACCGTCCTGTACGAGGGCAAACCGGTCGGGACGCCGGACGCGGGCGCGTTCTGGCGCGTCGCGGCGCAACACCGGGTGAAGGTGCTGCTCACCGCCCCGACCGCGATCCGCGCGATCCGCCGCGAGGACCCGTCCGGGCGGCTGGCCGCCGGGCACGACCTGTCCGCGCTGGACGCGCTGTTCCTCGCCGGGGAGCGCCTGGACCCCGAGACGTACCGGTGGGCGGCCGAAGCGCTCGGCCGTCCGGTCGTGGACCACTGGTGGCAGACCGAGACGGGCTGGCCGATCGTGGCGAACCCGCGCGGCCTGGAGGAGCTGCCGGTCAAGCCGGGGTCGCCGTCGGTGCCGGTGCCGGGGTTCGCGGTGCGCGTCCTCGGCCCGGACGGCGACCCGGTCCCGCCCGGCGTGGACGGCGACGTCGTGCTGCGCCTCCCCCTTCCGCCGGGCACGCTGCCGACGCTGTGGCACGACGACGAGCGGTTCGTCGAGTCCTACCTGACCCGCCATCCCGGCCACTACCTCACCGGCGACGGCGGCCACGTCGACGCCGACGGCTACGTCTGGATCATGGGCCGCACCGACGACGTCATCAACGTGGCCGGGCACCGGCTGTCCACCGGGTCGATGGAGGAGGCGCTGTCGGGGCATCCGGCGGTGGCCGAGTGCGCGGTGATCGGCGTCGGCGACCCGGTGAAGGGCCAGGTGCCGCGCGGGTTCGTCGTGCTGAAGGCGGGCGCGGACGCCGATCCGGCGGCGCTGGCCGACGAGCTGGTGGCGCTGGTGCGGGCGCGGATCGGCCCGGTCGCGGCGCTGCGGGAGGTCGCGGTCGTGCCCGCGCTGCCGAAGACGCGGTCGGGGAAGATCCTGCGCGGCGCGATGCGCGGGATCGCCGCCGGGGAGGACGTCCCGGTGCCGTCCACGATCGAGGACCCGGCCGTGCTCGACGCGCTGCGCCCGGTGCTGCGCCGCGACTGATCAGCGGACGACCAGCAGCGCCTCCCGCCGCGGGACCAGCTCGCCGATCACCGGGGCGCCCGGGATCTCTCCGGCCAGCAGCAGGCCGCCGGAGGTCTGGGCGTCGGCGAGCAGCAGCCGCTCGTCCTCGGCGATCCGGCCGAAGTCGGTGCCGCCCGCGACCCAGGCGAGGTTGTGGTGCGTGCCGGGCGGGACGAACCCGTCGCGGACCGACGCGCGGGCGCCGTCGAGGTAGGGCACGGCGGCGGCCTCGACCACGGCGGTGACGCCGCTCGCGCGGGCGATGCGGAAGAGTCGGCCGAGCAGGCCCGTCCCGCCGACCGCGCCCGCGCACATGACTCCGTTGGCGAGGGCCAGGCCGGACGCGGCGGCGTTCAGCCGGGTCATCGCCGCGACCGCCGCCGGGAACGCCTCGCCGGTCGCGCGGTGCCGGGCGTTGAGGACGCCGAGGCCGAGCGGCTTGGTGAGCGACAGCGGCACGCCCGGGACGCCCGCGTCCGGCCGCAGCATCCGGCCGGGGTCGGCGACGCCGGTGACGGCGAGCCCGTAGGTCGGCTCGGTGCCGTCGGCGCCGTGGCCGCCCGCGATGACGCACCCGGCCGCCGCCGCGCCGTCCCGGCCGCCGCGCAGCACCTCGCGGGCCAGGTCCTCGCCGAGCGCGGCGTGCGGCCAGGCGAGCAGGTCCAGCGCCATGACGGGCCGGCCGCCGGCGGCGTAGACGGGCGAGAACGCGTCGGCGGCGGCGATGCGGCCCCAGTCGTAGGGGTCGTCGACGACCGGGGCGCAGAACGCGGCGGCCGAGACGACCGCGTGCTCGCCGGACCGTCCGGCGGGCGGGAGCAGGACGGCGGCGTCGCCGTGGGCCTCGGGGGCGAGGCGGTCCAGGACGGCGGGCGGGAGGCGTCCGGCACCGCCCCCGCCGTGGGCGTACCGGGTGAGCCGGAGGGGAGCGGGAGGGCCGATCACGGGGGCAGGTATCTCACGGAACACACCAAACGATCAACAAACTGCTGGTATCGGACTGGTCACCGCCAGAGCTGGAGCGCGGCGAACACGGCCGTCCCGGCGGCGAGCCAGGCCGCGTAGTCGCCCGCGTGGCCGGAATGGGCGAGGTGCAGCGGGCGGACCAGGCGGCCCGTCACCCGTCCCTCGCCGCGCCGCAGGCCCGTCCAGGCGACGAAGGCCGCGAGGGCGACGCCCGCGAACGCCAGGGCCAGGCCGTCCGGGCTCGCGAACGGCGTCGCCGCCGGATGCGGCGCGGGTTCCCGGACGCCCCCGAGCACCGCCGCGTGCAGCGCCGCCGTGTCGGTGAACACGGCGGCCCCGGCCGTCAGCGCGCGGGCCAGGCCGGGCAGCAGGCCGAGGAGCAGTCCGGCGGCGGCCAGGACGAGCGCGGGGACGGTCATCGTCCACGGCGTGCGCGGCAGCTCGCGTCCGGTCTCGGCCTTCTCGTCCGACGCGCCGTGCGCGGCCGGACGCCCCGCGCCCCGGAACACGTGCAGCCACACGCGCAGCACCGCGCCGCCGGTGAGCGCCGACACCGCGAGCGCGAGCGGCGTCACCCACCACCAGCCGCGCTCCCCCGCCGCGTGCTCGATGACCGCTTTGCCCGCCCACAGCCCGGACGGCGGCAGCCCGGCGAGCCCAAGCCCGCCGATGAGGAACACCGGCGCGGTGACGCGCAGGCCGCGTCCGCGCCCGTGGAGGGTGTCCTCGTCCACCGAGCCGAACCGGTTGAGCAGCGTGCCCGCCGCGAGGAACAGGCCCGCCTTCGCCCCGGCGTGACCGAGCAGGTAGCAGGCAGCGCCGGCGAGGGCGTGGCCGTCCAGCAGCGCGACGCCGACGAGCAGCAGGCCCGCGTGGCTGATCGTGGAGTAGGCCAGCAGCCGCTTGATGTGCCGCTGCGTGACGCACATGACGGCGCCGAGCAGCGCGGTGAGCGCGCCGAGGACGGCCAGGGACCGTCCGGCCGCGATCGCCCCGTGCGCGAAGACCGTCCAGTACAGCCGGGCGATCGCGTAGACGCCGAGTTCGACCATGACGCCGGAGAACAGCACGCAGACGGGCGTCGGGGCGACGGCGTGCGCGTCGGCCAGCCAGAAGTGGAACGGGACGGCCGCCGCCTTCACCAGGAAGCCCGTCGCGACCAGGACGAACCCGGCGGTCGTCAGCGCGTCGCGGGACGTCCCCACGTGGTCGCCGAGGACGAGCAGGTTCAGCTCGCCCGTCCGCGCGTACAGCAGGCCAATGCCGGTGAGCGTGAGCGTCCCGCCGAGCGACGCGACGACGCCGAAGTTCAGCGCGCCGTGGACGGTCTTCGGCTCCTCGGGCAGGTAGCCGGTGAGGACGACCGCGATCACGCTCATCAGCTCGTAGAAGACGAACTGGTCGAACAGATCGCCGGTCAGGACGAACCCGCACATCGCGCCGGTGAACAGCAGGAGCAGCGCGTGGAACGCCGCGTGGACCTCGGTGAAGAACCGCCACGAGTAGACCAGCGACGCGAGCGCGAGCACGGCGATCGTCAGCGCGAGGCCCGCCGCGAACGGGTCGGCGACGAGCGCGATCCCCGGCGCCCCGGTGCGCGGCGACCAGCCGCCGGGCCATTCGGTGAGCGGCCCGCCGGTCGTCCGGACGAGGACGGCGCCGAGCAGCCCGCACAACGCGAGGACGACGGCGGCGGCGAACGCGTCGACCACGCGGCGCGGCAGCAGCCGTCCGGCGGCGGCCAGCAGCGCCGCCGCGCCGCACGGCAGCCCGATCACCGTCGGGAGGATCACCGGTGCCCGTCCGTGGCCGCGCTCTCCAGCGACCGCAGCTCGCCCGGGTCGAGCGTGCCGCGCCGCTTGGCGACCTGGACGGCGAGCGCCAGCAGCATCGCGGTGATCGTCGCGCCGACGACGATGTCGGTGAGCGCCATCGCCTGCACGACCGGGTCGGTGACCGGACGGGACCCGGGCGCGATGTCGGAGAACACCGGCGCCGTCCCGCCCTTGCGGTACCCGACGAGCAGCAGCAGGACGTAGGTCGACGACTGCGCCACCGACACGCACACGATCGCGTGGACGAGGTCCCGCGTCGTCGCGACCCCGTACACGCCGACCAGCAGGATCCACAGCGGGACGAGGTACACCGCCCAGCTCACCGGGCCTCCTTCCGGCGCGGCCTGATCTCCAGCGCCTGCTCGAAGAACCGGGCGAGCACGATGACGAACCCGCACGCGACCTCCACGCCGACGACCGCGTTCAGCCACGGGACCGTCCGCGCGCCGCGCTCGGTCGCCGTCAGCGCCCCGGCCGCGAGCGCGGACACGACGAACAGCGCGGCGGCCGACGACTCGGCGACCTCGAACGGCGGGATCGGCCGCAGCCGCTTCAGCGCCGGGTAGTCCCCGGCCAGGTAGACCAGGTGCAGCGCGCTCGCGAGGACGACGCCGCCCTGGAACCCGCCGCCGGGCGAGGAGTAGCCGTTCGCGACGACGTACGCGCCGACGACGAGCGTCACCGGCAGCAGCAGCGCGCCGGTGAGGCGGAGCGCGTCGAACACGTCGGCGGGGCCGTGCCGCAGGTCGCCGCCCGCGCGCAGCCGCTCGTCCCGGACGGCGCGCAGCAGCACCACCGCGCCGAGCGCCGCCGCGAACAGGATCAGCTCCTCGCCGACCGTGTCCAGCGCGCGCTGGTCGAAGTTGACCGACGCGATGATGTTGGGGGTGTCCTGGTCGGTCCCGGCGCGGACGGCCCGCGCGCCGTACGGGTGCGCGCCGAGCCCGAAGGACGGCATTCCGGGCAGGGCGAGGAGCAGCAGCACGGCGATGCCGGCGGCCCCCGCGAAGAACACGGCGGTGCGGGCGCGGGGCGTCATGCGCCGTCCTCCTCGCGCGCGGCGGCGCGCTTCCGCGCGGCCTTGCCCGCCGTCCGCGCGGCGCGCAGGGCGAGCACGACCAGCAGCGGGAGGACGACCGTGCCGACGCCGATCTGCGACATCGCCACGTCCGGGGCCTGGAGCACGACGAACAGCACGCCGAGCGCGAGCCCGTACCCGGACAGGACGATCGCCTGCCGTCCCGGATCGCGCGTCAGCACGACGCCGGTCGCGGCCCCGGCGGTGAGCAGCAGCGCCGCGACGACCAACGCGTCAGCCATCAGCTCAGCCACCGCTCTCGCCGTCCGTCCGGCGCGGATGCGCGGCGCGCGCGGTCGCGACGACGGCGGCGGGGCCGCTGAGCACGACGAGCAGCGCGATGACCACGATCTTCACGCCGTCGTGCCAGGTCGTCCGCGCGTCCGGCGCGAGCAGCAGCCCGGCCGTGACGAGCGGCGCCGCGAGCACCGCCACCGGCCCGGACAGATGCAGCCGACCGTGCACCTGCGGGTTCACGAGCAGCCGCACCGCCGAGACGACGGCGACCACGACTCCGGCCCAGACCAGAACCGCGCTCACAGGATTCTCCCGAAGAAGCGGGCGTAAACGAGGACGCCGGCCAGGGACAGCAGGGCCAGCAGCAGCGCGGCGTCGAGGTAGGCGGGACGGGCGTAGGCGACCGACAGCAGGACGAGCAGCAGCGTCGCGATCGTCCCGGCGGCGCTCAGCGCGGCGAGCCGGGCCAGCGGGCCGCCGCGCAGCAGGGCGGCCAGGCACGGCGCGAGGCCCCCGGCGAGCAGGACCAGCGCGGGCAGCGCCCACTCGGCGCGGACGCCGCCGCTCACCGGCCGAGCCCCCGTTCGACCAGGTCGGGCCCGGGCCCCAGCCGGTGCAGGACGAACGTGCCCCGCTGTGGGTCGATCTGCGTGACGAACGTCCCGGGCGCGGCGGACAGCAGCAGCGTGACCAGGCCCGTCCAGTCCGGTCCGGCGGGCGCGGGGCCGTGGAACTCGGCGCGCGCGCCGGACGGCACCGGCAGCGCCAGCCACCGCGCGTCCGCGACGATCTGCACCGGCACCGCCGCGGCGGCCCGCGCCATGCCGCCGCGCCACGCGGGCTCGGGACGCTCCGGGCCGCTGGTCAGCAGCCGTGCGGCGGCGTACCCGGCGCCCGACGCGACCACGGCCGCGACGCCCGCCACGACGAGCTGCGGCCAGACGATCTCGGAGATCAGCGCGACGTACAGCGCGAAGCACAGCACGGCGGTCGCCGCGACCGCCACCGCCCGTCTCGCTCCCCGCATGCGCGCTCCCGCGTCCCGGCGTCGTCCCGTCACGACCGGTTGGTACCCGCGAGCGCGCGATCATGCGCTTCGGACGAAAGCCGCGAATTCCTGCATGTCACGCCATGGCACCGGGCAGGGGGCGGCCATGAAGACCGAGCGCGACACCGAGAACGGACGGCGGCACGGGATGGAGCGCGGCAGCGCGCTCGGCGGCGCGCCGTGGGGCCGCAGCCCGCTGAACCTGCGGCTCGGGCTGGCGGCGTTCGGCCTGGTCGCGAGCGTCGCGCTCGCCGTGCTGAGCTTCGCCGCCGGGCTGCCCTGGCTCGGCGTCGTCATGGCGGTGATCGCCGCCGTCGCGCTCGCCGACGCCGTGGTGGTCGGCCGGCGGGTGGTCCGGCGGCGCCGGCGCGGCGAGCACCACTCGCTGTTCGAGTGAGCCGCGGAGGACCGGCCCCCGCGGCCCGCGCGTCACAGGGTGGTGAGCCCGCCGTCCACCGGGATGACCGCGCCGTTGACGTACGACCCGGCGCGGCTGGCGAGGAACACCGCGACGCCCGCCATGTCGTCCGGCCGGCCGATGCGCTTCAGCGGGACCGTCTCGCTGATGATCTCGCCGAACGCATCGAGCGTCGCCGCCATCATCTTGGACTCGAACGGCCCGGGCGCGACGGCGTTGACGGTGATCTGCTGTGGCCCCAGCTCCTTGGCGAGGACGCGGGTGAGCTGGTGGACCCCGGCCTTGCTCGTCGTGTACGCGTAGCGCTCGCCGGGCGTCATGATGCCGTCCACCGAGCCGATGTTGATCACGCGCGCCGGGTCGCCCTCGACCGCCGCCGCGCGCAGCGCGGGCAGCAGCGCCCGGGTGAGGTAGAACGGCGACTTCAGGTTGAGGTCCACGACCTTGTCCCACGCCGCCGCCGGGAACTCCTCCAGCGGCGCGCCCCACGTCGCCCCCGCGTTGTTGACGAGGACGTGCAGCGCGCCGCCGTCCAGCTCGGCGGTCACCGCCTCGGCGAGGCGCACGCACTCGGCCTCGGTGCTGACGTCCGCGGGGATCGCCGTCACCGTCCCGAACGCCGACAGCTCGGCGGCGGCCTTCTCGCACGCCTCGGCCTTCCGGGAGCTGATGACGACCTTCGCCGCGCCCGCCTGGAGCAGGCCGCGGGCGATCATCAGGCCGATCCCTCGGGTTCCTCCGGTGACCAGCGCGGTCTTCCCGGCCAGGCTGAACAGGTCCATCCAGGCGTCCTTCCAGAGTCCAGTTCGGTTCCGCTCCCGAACGTATCGGAGCGTCCGGGGCCGCTCCCACGCAGTGTCCGCGCGGTTCGCGGCGATCTCTCGGCGCGTACGGTGGAAGCATGAGACGGCGCAAGGTCGCGTACGGGATCATGATGGGCGTCTGCCTGGTCCTGTTCGTCCTGGCCTGGACGGTCGTGTGGCGCTTCTCCGTGCCCGCCGCCGTCGTCATGGCGGTCGTGGCGATGGTCATCCCGCCGTTCGCCGCGATCGTCGCGAACTGGAACGTCGACGGGCGGCGGTGACGGCGCGCCCGGTCCGGGGCATGATCGTCTGCATGGGCCTCCCTGCCGCGCTGGACCTCGCGGGCATCTTCGTGTTCGCGCTGTCCGGCGCGCTCACGGCCGTCCGGCAGCGGCTCGACCTCGTCGGCATGGCCGTCCTCGCCGGAGCGACGGCGCTCGGCGGCGGGATCCTGCGGGACGTCGCGATCGGGGCCGTCCCGCCGAAGGCGTTCACGAGCGTCGGGTACGTCGTGATGCCGCTCGCCGCGTCCGCGCTCGTCTTCTTCTGGCACCCGCAGGTGACGCGGCTGCTGCCCGCCGTCCTGTTCTTCGACGCCGCCGGGCTCGGGCTGTTCTGCGCGACCGGGACGGGGAAGGCGCTGGCGTTCGGGCTGTCGCCGGTGCACGCGGTGCTGCTCGGGGTCGTCACGGCCGTCGGCGGCGGCGTGCTGCGGGACGTGCTGAGCGGGCAGGTCCCGTCCGTGCTGTACGACCGGCAGCTCTACGCGCTGCCCGCCGCGCTCGGCGCGTCCGTCGTCGCGGTGGCGCACGTGCTCGGGGCGGGCGGCGGCGCCGTGACGGCCGGGGCGGCGGCGCTGGCGTTCGCGCTGCGGCTCCTCGCGCTGCGGTACGGCTGGCGGACGCCGCGTCCGCGCGGAGTTCCGGGGTAGCGTGCCCCCATGGGGCGGATCACCGTGCGCAGGCCGGTCCTGCGGCTGAGCACCACCGGAGCGGCCGGCCGGCGGCCCGACACGCTCGCGGTCGAGGAACCGCTGGAGATCCGCGTCGCGGGACGGCCGCTGACGATCACGATGCGGACGCCCGGCGCCGACTTCGACCTCGTGACGGGCTTCCTCGCCGCCGAGGGGATCATCGGCGGGCCCGGCGACGTCGCCGCGCTGCGGTACTGCGCCGACACGACCGAGCAGAACACCCTGGACGTGGTGCTCGCGCCCGGCGTCAATCCGCCCGAGGCGGCGCTGACCCGCGCGTTCACGACGACGAGCGCGTGCGGCGTGTGCGGCAAGTCCAGCATCGAGGCGCTGGCGGCCGAGCGGCCCTACGACGTCGCCGCCGACCCCGTGACCGTCACCGCCGCCGTCCTCGCGTCCCTGCCGGACCGGCTCCGCGCGGCGCAGCGTGTCTTCGACCGGACGGGCGGGCTGCACGCCGCCGGACTGTTCGACGCGGCGGGGGAACCGCTGGCCGTCCGCGAGGACGTCGGGCGCCACAACGCCGTCGACAAGGTCGTCGGCTGGGCGCTGCGCGCCGATCTGCTGCCGCTGTCGGGGCGGATCCTCATGGTGAGCGGGCGCGCGTCCTTCGAGCTGACGCAGAAGGCGGCGCAGGCCGGGATCCCCGTACTGGCGGCGGTGTCGGCGCCGTCGTCGCTCGCGGTGGACCTCGCCGAGGACGCCGGGCTGACGCTCGTGGGGTTCCTGCGCGGCGAGACGATGAACGTCTACACCGGGGCCGAGCGCATCGCGACCTGAGACTTTGTCACCGGCGGACAGATCCCGCGCGCCCGTCGCAGTGTGTCCGATTTAATTGGTCGCTCTGCGTACTGCACGGTAGGTCTACTCTGTACCCTTCGTCGGACACGGTACGGATGTGAGGAGTGAGAATGACGAGGTCGACGCCCGAGAGCCCCGCGTCCGCGATCGACGAGCGGCACCCTCCGATCCGGCCGCGCCGGGTCGCCTTCGACTGGACGAAGACGCCGCTGCACTGGATCCCGGGCGACCCGGTCGCCACGCACATCATCAACTCGTTCCACATCGTCCTACCCGAGGGCGAGAAGTGGTTCATCCAGTGCGTGAAGGACGCGCGTCCGTACATCAAGGACGAGCGGCTGCTGGAGGAGATCAAGGGCTTCATCGGGCAGGAGATGGTCCACGCGCGCTCGCACCAGGGCGTCCTGGACCAGATCCTCACCGCCAACGGCATCGACGTCAGCAAGATCACCGAGGCGGCGGCCAAGGGCAACGCCGACCGGCCCGCGCAGATGGCCGCGCTCAAGAAGAAGAACCCGCGCGCCTGGCGGCGGCGGCTCCGGTTCGAGCTGGCGGCCGTCGCGTCCATCGAGCACTACACCGCCGTCCTCGGCCAGTGGCTCATGGAGGACGACCGGCTCGACCGCGCCGGCATCGACCCGACGATGCTCGACCTGCTGCGCTGGCACGGCGCCGAGGAGGTCGAGCACCGGTCCGTCGTGTTCGACGTGTTCCAGGCGCTCGGCGGACGCTACCCGACGCGCGTCCTCGCCTGGGTCGTGTCGCTGTTCTTCCTCTACTGGGCGCTGATCGGCGGATCGTTGTACCTGCTCAAGCAGGACCCGACCGTCAAGCGCGTCTCGCTGCCGCGCGTCCTGCTCGCCTACCGGCGGTCGGTGCGCCGGGGGCACGTGCCCGGGATCTTCAAGCTGCTGCTTGGCGAGGCGCCCATCTACCTCAAGCCGTCGCACCACCCGTCGCAGATCTGCTCCACGCCGAAGGCACTGGAGTACATCCACCGCTCCCCCGCCGCGCAGGCCGCTGGATACGACCCGTATTAACGGGTCTCTCCTGCGGGCCGCTCGCCTAGCGGCTCGCGTCCCGCAGGGGGTAAGCGTCCCGCGCAGGGGCTTTGCGTCCCGCAGGGGCTCGCTTCCTGCGCAGGGGTTTGCGTCCCGCGCAGGGGGCTCGCGTCCCGCGCTCGGTTCGTGCGGTCGCGCGACGGCGGGTGTTACTCAGGATGCTGCTGGGACTGCTGGTTTTGTCGGTGGGACGCGAGGTTCGCAGCCCGGCTTTGTCGGGTTTGGTGTTAATGTGGCCTGCGTCACTTACCTAACGGCTTGACCCTGGTTCAGTGCAGGCGGTTAATTAACACCGTGTCCAATAAAGTCGCGCTCGCCCGTACCGACGACGCCGCCGAGCTCGATCGGTTCCGCGAGATCCAGCGCCTCTGCTACCAGTGCGCCGACGAGGTCGCCGCCACGCTGGAGCCCGGCGTGACCGAACGCGAGGCCTGCCGCCGCATGCGCCGCTGGCTGCTCGACCACGGCGTGGACGACTGGCTGCACGTCCCCTTCGCCTGGTTCGGCGACCGGACCGCCTTCCGGGGCTTCCGCATCCCCACCCAGTTCCTCCCGACCAACGTCCGGCTGGAGGAGGGGATGCCGTACATCCTCGACTTCGCGCCCGTCCGGGACGGGTACTGCGCCGACATCGGGTACGCGGGCGTCCTCGGCGAGAACCGCGTCTGGGAGCAGGTCGACGCCGACCTCGCCGCGCACCGCGAGCTGATCCTCGGGCTCGTCCGCGAGCGCCGGAAGTTCGCCGACATCTACGCCGAGGTGGACGCCCTCATCGACCGGCAGGGCTACCAGAACCGGCACCGCAAGTACCCCGGGCGCGTCATCGGGCACCAGGTCGGCGTGATCGGCGGGCTGCTGCCGAAGGGCGTCGCGTTCCCGTTCGGCGTCCGGTTCCTCCAGACGATCGGGCGCGAGCTGGTCAAGGAGCGCATGGCCGGACGGTCGCCGCTGTGGAACGGCGCCCGGCAGTCGCAGCATCCGCCGACGCCGGGCCTGTGGGCCGTCGAGCCGCACATCGGGTTCCGGGGCGTCGGTGTGAAGTTCGAGGAGCTGCTCGTTGTCACCGAGGACGACGCGTACTGGCTCGACGACGACCTGCCCCACGTCCGCCGCTGGGCCGCGCGGGCGGCGGCGTGAGCGGCGGAGACGTCCGGGTCCGGCGCGTCCGGGGCGACGGCGTCGACCTCGCCGTCTACGAGCAGGGCGACCCGGCCCGGCCGACCGTGCTGCTCGTCCACGGCTACCCCGACACGCACGCGGTGTGGGACGAGGTCGCGGCGCGGCTGGTCGATCGGTTCCACGTCGTTCGGTACGACGTGCGCGGATCCGGCGCGTCGTCGCGGCCGTACGGACGCCGCCGCTACACCTTCGCCTACCTTATGTCGGACCTGCGGGCCGTGCTGGACGCCGCCGCGCCCGACCGGAAGGTCCACCTCGTCGGGCACGACTGGGGGTCGATCCAGTCGTGGGAGGCCGTCCGGACGATGCCGGACCGGTTCGCGTCCTTCACCTCGATCTCCGGGCCTTCCCTCGACCACGTCGGCCGCTGGTTCCGCGCCGGCCTGCGCCGGCCGACGCCCCGCAACCTGCGGCGCCTCGCCGGGCAGGGCCTGCGGTCCTGGTACATCGGGTTCTTCCAGACGCCGCTGGTGCCGGAGGTGCTGTGGCGCGCCGGGATCGGACGGCCGTTCGCCCGCGCGCTGGAGACCGGCGAGGGCGTCGCGCCGCGTCCCGGCCATCCCGCCCGGACGCTGCCGCGCGACGGCTCGGCCGGGGTCGGGCTCTACCGCGCCAACATGCCGCAGCGGCTCCTGCGGCCCCGCGACCCGAGCACGACCGTGCCGACGCAGGTGATCGTCCCGACGCGGGACCGGTTCGTGTCGCCGCACCTGGTCGGCGGGCTCGCCGCGCACGTCCCTGACCTGTCGCTGCGGACGATCGCGGCCGGGCACTGGGTGCCGCGCAGCCGCCCGGACGTCGTCGCCCGCTGGATCGCCGAGCACATCGACCGCGTCACCGGCGCGCCGCTCGCCCCGGCGCAGGAGCGCGCCGTCCGCGGCGCGCGGGTCGGCGCGGACCGGCGCCCGTTCGAGGGCGCGCTCGTCGTCGTCACCGGCGCGGGCAGCGGGATCGGCCGCGCGACCGCGCTGGCGTTCGCCGAGCGCGGCGCCGAGGTGGTCGCGGCCGACGTCGACGGCGCCGCCGCCCGCCGCACCGCCGAACTCGCGGGCCTGCTCGGCCCGGCCGCGCACGCCCACGAGGTGGACGTGTCCGACCGCGCCGCGATGGAGGACTTCGCCAAGGCCGTCGAACACGACCTCGGCGTCCCGGACGTCGTCGTCAACAACGCCGGGATCGGCATGGCGGGCTCGTTCCTCGACCACACCGAGGACGACTGGAAACGCGTCCTCGACGTGAACCTGTGGGGCGTCGTCCACGGCTCCCGCCTCTTCGCCGCGCAGATGAAGGCGCGCGGCGAGGGCGGCCACATCGTGAACACGTCGTCGGCGGCGGCCTTCACGCCGTCGCGGACGCTCCCCGCCTACGCGACGAGCAAGGCCGCCGTCCTCATGCTGACCGAGTGCCTGCGCGCGGAACTCCACGGCGACGGCATCGGCGTCACGGCGATCTGCCCGGGGATCGTGAACACCAACATCACCCGGACGTCCCGCTTCGTCGGCCGCAGCGACGCCGACCAGGAGACCAACCGCCGCCGAGCGTCCCGCGCCTACGCCCTGCGCGGCTTCGGCCCCGAACGCGTCGCCGAACAGATCGTCGCGTCCGTCCGGAAGAACCGCGCGGTCGTCCCGGTGACCCCCGAAGCCCGCCTGGCCCACCTCGTCGCCCGCGTCTCCCCCGCCGCGATGCGCCGCCTGGCCCGCCTCAACCTCGGCTAGGCGGTGTGTTCGAGGTCGGCGAGGGCGCCGGTGCGGGTGTCGAGGAAGCCGAGGCGGATCAGGTCGTCGCCGCCGAGGCGGTGCAGGGTCCAGTTGGTGAGGACGCGGGCCTTGGCGCGCAGGCCGGGGACGGTCAGCAGGTGGTAGCCGCTCGTGACGGCCTGGGCGGGGAGGCCGGTGAGCCCCAGGCCCAGAGGGCGGGCTACTGCTTGGCCGCCTCCCAGGTCCACCACCAGGCCTAGGTCCCGGTGGCGGTATTCCGTCAGGTCGGCGCCGCGTAGGGAGGCGACGACGTTGTCGGCCGCCACCTCGGCCTGGCGGCTCGCGTGCTGCGCGGTCGGCGGGCAGATCGCTCCGTTGCCCTTCGCCAGGTCGGGGACGGCGGCGGCGTCGCCCAGCGCGAACACGTCCGGACGGCCCTCCAGGACGAGGTTCGCGCCGACGATCAGCCGGCCGCGCTCGGTCGGCGCCGCCATCGCGCCCACGAACGGCGCGGGCTTGACGCCGGCCGTCCAGACCGCCGTCCGGCACGGCAGGACGCGGCCGTCGGTGAGGACGGCCTCGTCCTCGGTCAGCCGGTCCAGGCTCACGCCGAGCCGGATGTCGATGCCGCGCTCGCCGAGCTTGCGCCGCGCGACCTCGCCGAGCCGTCCGCCGAGTTCGGGCAGGAGGCGATCGGCGACGTCGACGAGCGTCCAGCTCAGCAGCGCCGGGTCCAGCCGGGGGAAGCGGCGCATGGCCTGCGCGGTGAGCAGTTGCAGGTTCGCGGCCGTCTCGACGCCGGAGTAGCCGCCGCCCACGACGAGGAAGCCGCACCGCGCCGCCCGCTCGGCGGGGTCGCGCGCGATGCTCGCCAGCTCCAGCTGCGCGACGACGTGGTCGCGCAGGTAGACGGCCTCGGCGAGGTTCTTCATGCCGTGCCCGTGCTCGTGCAGGCCCGGGATGTCGAACGTGCGGGTCACGCTGCCGGGGCAGACCACGAGACGGTCGTAATGGAGGGTGGTCGTACGGCCGTCGATCGTGTCGACGTCGACCGTCCGGGCGCGCAGGTCCACGCCGGTCGCCGAGCCCGGGACGAGCTGCGTCCGCCGCAGCAGCCGGTGCAGCGACCCGGCGATCGAGCGCGGGTCCAGCACGCCGGCCGCCACCTGCGGCAGCAGCGGCTGGTAGAGCGTGTACCCGAACGGCGACACGATGCGGATCTGGGCGGCGTGCGGGCGGAGCGTCCGTTCCAGCCGGCGCGCGACGGTGTAGCCGGCGAACCCGGCTCCGATGATCACAATGCGGGGTGCGGGCACGGTCGTTCCTCCGTACGGTTCGGCTGCCGTTAAATCACCGTACGTGACGACACCGGCGCGGCCCGCGACCGGGGGCCGGTCAAGTTCCGACCGACGGCCTTTTCCGCTCCCCGAATCCATGCGACCGTTGCGGTACCCGCCCCAACGGAACTGCGGAGTGTGACCCCCATGCGCATCCGGGACATCCTGCGGAGGAAGGGCGACCTCGTCGCCACCGTGCCGCCCGCCACCACCGTCCGCGACCTGCTGTCCGTCCTCGCCGAGCACAACATCGGCGCCGCCGTCGTGTCGGCCGACGGCGCCGCGATCAACGGCATCGTGTCCGAGCGCGACGTCGTCCGCCACCTGCACGCGCGCGGCGCCGGGCTGCTCGGCGTGCCCGTCACCGAGATCATGACCGCGCACGTGCGGACGTGCTCCCCCGACGACCGCGTCGAGGACGTGCGCCAGTCCATGACCGAGCACCGCTTCCGCCACCTGCCCGTCGTCGTGGACGGACGCCTCGCCGGCATCGTCAGCATCGGCGACGTCGTCAAGAGCTCCATCGACGCGCTGGAGAGCGAGCGCGAGCACCTCGTGGGCTACATCCAGCAGTCGCCCTGACCCAAGGCGAGGGCGGCGCGGAGCCTCAGTGCTCGGCCGCGTGCGACGTCAGCACGGACACCAGGTCCGGCGGGAGCACGAGCGCGTCGCCCTCGTACCGGGTCTCCAGCAGCGTCAGCTCGCCGCCGCGCCACCAGTACAGGTGCGGGCTGAGCGAGCCGGGGCCGTCCTCGTAGGCGCGGTGCGCGTGCGCCTGCAGCTCGGCCGCCGCCGTCGCGACGGCCCGGTACCGCGCGCGGACGTCCGCGCCGCCCGGACGCAGCGGGTGCGCGACGACCAGGCCCCGGTTCGGCGCGATGACCAGCGCGCCCCGCGACCCCATCGGCAGGTACTCCTCCAGCCACGCCAGGTGCGTGACGGCGTAGAACGTCCAGCCGTGCAGGACCGACACCCGCACGCCCGCGAGGTCGCGCTCCTCGTGCTCCAGCGGCCCGTCCGCGCGGACGTTGGCGCGGCCGAGCATGAACAGCGCGTCGCCCGACACCGGCCAGCCGTCCATCTCGTCGATCGTGACGGTCCGGACGGTCGTCGGGGTGTCCACCACGACGACCTCGATGAGGCCGGGCGCGAACGGCCGCGCCGCGAGCACCCCGTTGTCGGCCTCGGCCGGGTAGATGCGGGTGCGCAGCAGGTGCTGGGCGAGGTCGAAGTCGCTGAGGTCCAGCGGCTCCTCGATCGCCGTGACGATCGTCGTGACGTGGTCGGAGACGAGCGCGGGCCAGTCGTCGCGGGGCACGAGCCGGGCGAGCTGGCGCAGCGTGCGCATGCTGACGTGGAGGCGGTTGGACCGGCCGTCCGGCCCGGCGCCCTCCAGCTGCACGACGTCGCCGGGGAACGTGGCGCAGGCGTAGCCGAGGCTCTCGGCGACGAGGTGGAGCAGTGAGTCCAGGGTGCCGTCGTGGGTCGGCTCGGGGCGCGCGTGCCGTCCGGTCATCGGGGACCTCCCTCGGGGGCTGGACCGCAGCCCGGAGCGGTCCAAGCGGACGCGCCGACGATGCGGCCGGCACGGCGTGTCCAGGGCAGGACGGAACCGTCCCCGCCCGCCCCCCGACGGGCTCCCCCGTGTCCCAACCCGACCCCTCCTCCCCGTGCGACCTACTGAGAATTGCAGGAGTTGGCCGCAGGGGGAAGGGGTCGGCGGTCACGAAGGTCCAACGATCAGGACGGCGGCGCGAGGACCGCCGCGACCAGCTCCGGCAGGGCGGTTCCGATGGGTTCGCGCACGACGGCGGCGGCGATCGGGTCGTAAGGAGTCTCGGTCGCGTTGACGACGATCAGCGCGGCGCCGTGCTCCACGGCCTCCAGGCACAGCCCGGCGGCGGGCTGGACGGTCAGCGACGTCCCGACGGCGAGGAACACGTCACAGGACCGCGCGGCGCGGACGCAGGCGTCCAGCACGTCCTGGTCCAGCGCCTGGCCGAACGAGATCGTCGCGGCCTTCTGGACGCCGCCGCACTCGACGCACGGCGGGTCGTCCTCCCCGGCGGCGACGCGGGCGAGGACGTCCGGCATCGGCGTCCGCAGCTCGCAGACCAGGCACTCGGCCTCCAGCATCGTCCCGTGGATCTCCAGGACGGCGCCGGACCCGGCCCGCTGGTGCAGGCCGTCGATGTTCTGCGTGACGAGCGCCCGCAGCCGTCCGGCCCGCTCCAGGTCCGCCAGCGCGCGGTGTCCGGCGTTCGGCTCGGCGCCCCACACGGCGTGGTCGCGGCGCATCCGCCACGTCTCGCGGCGGACCTCGGGATCGGACAAGTAGGCGCCGATGGTCGCGCGCTCGGCGGCGTTCGGGTCGCGCGTCCAGACCCCTTCGGCGCCGCGGAAGTCGGGGATGCCGCTGTCGGTGCTGATCCCCGCCCCGGTGAGGACGGTGATCGCCGAAGCCCGCGGCAGCGCGGCGGCGAGGGCGGCGGGAAGCTCCATGAGAACCAGGCTACGGCCCGGTACGTCCGGGTACTGCCCCGATGTCCATGAGGGCGCACACCGCAGGAACCGCGCGCACCTCCACCGGGATGACAAACTGGGAAGTCATATGAGGTCCACGCCGCACATCCTGGTGATCCACGGCACGAAGGTCCGCCGCCCGGTGTTCGTCCTGGGCGCCCCCCACTCGGGTGCGGACCTGATCGCCCGTGCCGTGAAACGTTCCGCCGGGTTCCATCTGACGTCCGGGCGGCCGAGCGTCCTGCGCGTCACGTACGCGTTCGCGCGCCGTCCCCAGATCGCCGCCGACCGCGTCGTGGGCGCCGCCCGCGTGCTGCGCGACGCCTACGCCGAGTCGTGGCAGATCTCCGCGCGGTCGTGCGCGGAATGTCCGCCCGAGTGCCGGGAGCTGGCCGGGCTGCGGCTGCGCGCGGGCGCGTCCCGCGCGGAGGCCGAGCGGACGGGCCCGTGCGTGGAGTCGCAGCGCGTCGAGCGGTTCGGCGACGCCTCGCCCGACCTGCTCTACAGCGCGGACGTCCTGCTGGACGCCTTCCCCGACGCCCAGCTCGTCCAGGTGATCCGCGACGGCCGCGACGTCGTCGCCGACATGCTCGGCGACGAGCGCTGCATGGCGTGGTTCCGCCCGGGCCTCGCGAACCTGGACACGGTGTTCCCGAACCCGTTCCTCGGCGTCGAGGACGTCGAGGACCGCGACCGCTGGCCGTCCGCCGCACCGGCCGTGAAGTGCGCGCTGCGCTGGCGGGGCGCGGTCCGGCTGAGCGCCCGGCTGCGCGCGCAGACGCCCGAGGACCAGCTCCTCACGTTGCGCTACGAGGACCTCGTCCGGCGTCCTACCGAGATCGCCCGGACGCTGTCGGGCTATCTGGAAGCCGAGATCTCCACCGGGACCGTCGCGGGCCTCGTCCGGCCCCGCGACCGCCGCGCGGCCGAGCCCGAGACGGGCATCTGGCGCGACCGGCTGTCGCCGCGCCAGGTCGTCCAGGTGGAGCGGGTCGCCGAGACGGAGCTGACCCGCCTCGGCTACACGCTCAGCGACGGCGGATGACGGCGGCGCGGTCGGCCATGTCCGGGCCGAGCCAGCCGATGGCGACGCCCGCGGCGCCGAGTCCGACGAGCAGCACGGTGTAGCGGCCCGGTCCGGTCCTGATCACCCGGTCGGGGCGGATCGGCATGCGCATGGTGCTCCCTTCCTCGCGTTCCGGGAGCGCCCGCACCGGCGCGTCCCCGGACGCGGCCCGCCGGTCTCTCCCGCACCCGCCACGGTGCCGTCCCCGGATGTCGCCCGGGTGACCGGCGTCCCGCGACGGCGGGAAGAGCGGCCGACCTGCGCCGCCGACCCCCTCCCCGGGGACGGCGGCGCGACACGGCGGCGTGACGAGCCTCACATCGTAGCGGGCTCGTCCGTCCGCGGCGAGGGAGCGGTCTCGCCCTGCCGGGCGAACTGGGTGCGGTACAGCTCGGCGTAGAGGCCGCCCTCCAGGAGCAGTTCCTCGTGCCGTCCGCGCTCCACGATCCGGCCGCCGTCGATCACGAGGATCTGGTCGGCCTCGCGGACGGTCGAGAGCCGGTGCGCGATCACCAGCGACGTCCGGCCGGCGAGGGCGGTCTGCAGCGCCCGCTGCACGGCGGCCTCCGACTCCGAGTCCAGGTGCGCGGTGGCCTCGTCCAGGACGACCACCGACGGCGCCTTCAGCAGCAGCCGCGCGATCGCCAGCCGCTGCTTCTCCCCGCCCGACAGCCGGTAGCCGCGGTCGCCGACGACCGTGTCGAGCCCGTCGGGCATCGCGGCGATGAGGTCACCGACGTGCGCGGCCTCCAGCGCGGCGAGGATCTCCTCGTCGGTGGCGCCCGGCGCGGCGTAGCGCATGTTCTCCCCGATCGTGTCGTGGAAGAGGTGCGCGTCCTGGCTGACGACGCCGACGGTCGAGCGCAGCGACTCCAGCGTGACGTCCCGGACGTCCGTGCCGCCGACCCGGACCGCGCCGCCGGTCGCGTCGTACATGCGCGACACCAGGTGCGTGATCGTGGACTTGCCCGCGCCGGACGGCCCGACGAGCGCGACCATCTGCCCGGGCTCGGCGGTGAAGTGGACGTCGTGCAGCACCTCGCGACCCGGCGAGGTGTCGCCCCGCGCGATCGACTCCAGCGACGCGAGCGAGATCTCGTCGGCCCCCGGGTAGCGGAACCGGACGTGGTCGAACTCCACCGCCGGCGCCTGCCGCGCCGGCGGGAGCGCCCGCGCGTCGGGACGGTCGTCGATGAGCGGCTTCAGGTCCAGCACCTCGAACACCCGGTCGAAGCTGACGAGCGCGGTCATCACGTCCACGTGGACGTTGGACAGCGCGGTCAGCGGTCCGTACATCCGGGTGAGCAGGGTCGCGAGGGCGACGAGCGTGCCGAGCTGCAGGCCGCCGTCCACGACGAGCGAGCCGCCGACGCCGTAGACCATCGCGGTCGCGAGCGACGCGACGAGCGTGAGCGCGGTGAAGAACACCCGCCCGTACATGGCCTGGGTGATGCCGATGTCGCGAACCCGCGCGGCGCGACCGGAGAACCGGTCCTCCTCCTCGGCGGGCCGTCCGTACAGCTTGGCGAGCATCGCGCCCGCCACGTTGAACCGCTCGGTCATGAGCGAGCTCATCTCGGCGTCCAGCTGCATCGACTCGCGGCTGATCCGCTGGAGCTTCCGGCCGACCCACTTGGCGGGCAGGATGAACACCGGCAGCAGCGCCAGCGCGATCAGCGTGACCTGCCAGGACAGGATCAGCATCGTGATCAGCACGATCACCAGGCTGATCACGTTGGTGACGACCGACGACAGCGTGCTCGTGATGGCCCGCTGCGCGCCGATGACGTCGGAGTTGAGGCGGCTGACCAGCGACCCGGTCTGGGCGCGCATGAAGAACGCGACCGGCTGCCGCTGGACGTGCGCGAAGACCTGGGTCCGCAGGTCGTAGATCAGTCCCTCGCCGATCCGCGCGGAGAACCAGCGCTCGGCGAGCCCGAGCACGGCCTCGACCAGCGCGAGCCCGGCGACCGCGACGGCGAGCCAGACGACGAGGTGCATGTTGCCGGGGACGATCCCCCGGTCGATGATCGACTTGAGCAGCAGGGGGTTGGCGACGACGATCAGCGCGCCGAACGCGTTGAGCCCGAGGAAGATCAGCAGCTCGCGCGTGTAGGGACGCGCGTACCCGGCGATGCGCCGGACGGTGCCGGGCTTCAGCCGCTCCCGCGTGACCGAGCTGTCCCTCCGGAACGACGCCATGACCTGCCAGCCGGCACCCGGCATTCCCACCGCGGCCTCCCTCGGGGTCGAAGGGCGCCTCCGTTGGCGCCGTCATCAAGTAAGCATCTGTTCGCCCTCGCGACAACGCCGAGGCCGGGGCTCCGCTTCCGGAGTCCGCTATCGGCTGAAAACAGGACGGCCCGGACCCCCGCTCGGGGATCCGGGCCGTCCGGAGATCCGTCAGCCGGGCAGGCCGCCGAACATCTCGCGGAGCCGTCCGGCCTGCTCGCGCCGCTCGGCCGCGCACTGCGCCGCCAGGTCGTTGCCGGGCGCCTCCAGCAGCAGCCGCTTGGTCGCGACGGCCGCGCCCGCGTTCACCGCCAGCAGCGACGCCACGAGGTCCGCGACGGCCTTGTCCAGCTCCCCGGCGGGCGCGGTGATCTCCGCCAGGCCGAGCCGGGCGGCCTCCGCGGCGCCGACCGTCCGGGCCGTCAGGCACAGCTCCAGCGCCCGGTTCACCCCGACGATCTCCACCAGCGGCTTGGTGCCGGTCAGGTCAGGGACGAGCCCGAGCGCGGGCTCCTTCATGCAGAACTTCACGTCGTCGGCGACGACGCGGATGTCGCAGCCGAGCGCGAGCTGGAAGCCCGCCCCGATCGCGTGCCCGTGGACGGCCGCGACGGTGACGAACTCGGGGCGCCGCAGCCAGGTGAAGCCCTCCTGGAGGTCGGCGATGAACGCGTCCAGGTCGTCCTCGCCCGCCGGGAAGCCGCCGCCCCCGGAGAACATCGACAGGTCGATGCCCGCCGAGAACGAGGGCCCCTCCCCGCGCAGCACGACCACGCGCACGTCGGCGGGCAGGGAGCGGCCGATCGCGGCGAGCGCGCGCCAGGTCGCGAACGTCATCGCGTTGCGGCGCTCGGGACGGTCCAGCGTGACGGTCGCGACGGCGCCGTCGACGTCCAGCCGCAGCCCGGCCTCGGCCAGCGCGGCGTCGTCCGGCAGGCCCGTGGCCGCGCTCTGCGCGTCCCCCATCGTGTACCCCTTCCGCCTCGGAGCGATCACCGGCGCGGCGCGCGCGGGCGCCGTCCGGCGGCGGGGCGCGGGGGTCGGTCCGCCCGGCCGCCGCCGCGACCGAACCCTACTCGGTCGGGCGCGGCGGCGATGCGGGCGGGCGGCACGTCCGGGACGGGCGCCGGGTCAGGACTTGCGGCCCCGCGTCGCGCCGCCGCGACCGCGCAGGTTGACGCCGGCCTCGGTGAGGATCCGGTGGATGAAGCCGTAGGAGCGGCCGGTGGCGGCTGCCAGGGCGCGGATGCTCTCGCCGGAGTCGTACCTCTTCTTGAGCTCCGTCGCCAGCTTGTCGCGCTCGGCACCGGTCACGCGGGTGCCCTTCTTGAGGGTCTCGGCCACGAGTACCTCCCGTAGTGATGTGGTGACCGCTGCGTTATCCCCCGCCATGATCAGTCATTCCCGCGCGTTCGGCTACCCACTCGGAGATAAAAGATCGACGGAAGTCACCGTGCAGGTCACGCGAGTGCCACCAGATCGGCGAACTCGTCACTCCAGATGTCTTCCACACCATCGGGCAGCAAAATCACTCTTTCCGGCGCCAGCGCGTCGACCGCTCCCTCGTCGTGGGTGACGAGGACGATCGCCCCGGCGAACGTCCGCAGCGCGGCGAGGATCTCCGCGCGGCTGGCCGGATCGAGGTTGTTGGTCGGCTCGTCCAGGAGCAGGACGTTCGCGCTCGACACCACGAGCATCGCCAGCGCGAGCCGGGTCTTCTCCCCGCCCGACAGGACGCCCGCGGGCTTGTCGACGTCGTCGCCGGAGAACAGGAACGAGCCGAGGATCTTGCGGACCTCCACCGGCGCGAGGTCGGGCGCGGCCGACTGCATGTTCTCCAGCACCGAGCGGTCCACGTCGAGCGTCTCGTGCTCCTGCGCGTAGTAGCCGATCCGCGCGCCGTGCCCGGCCACGACCGCGCCGGTGTCGGGCTTGTCGACGCCCGCGAGCATCCGCAGCAGCGTCGTCTTGCCCGCGCCGTTGAGGCCGAGGACGACGACGCGGCTGCCCCGGTCGATCGCGAGGTCGACGTCGGTGAAGATCTCCAGCGAGCCGTAGGACTTGGACAGGCCCGCGGCGGTGAGCGGCGTCTTCCCGCACGGCGCCGGGTCCGGGAAGCGGATCTTGGCGACCTTGTCGGCCTGCCGCTCGCCCTCCACCCCGGCGAGGAGCTGGCGGGCGCGGCGGTCCATCTGCTGCGCGGCCTTGGCCTTGGTCGCCTTGGCGCGCATCTTGTCGGCCTGCGACAGCAGCGTCGCGGCCTGCCGCTGGGCGTTGGCGGTCTCGCGCCTGCGGCGGCGCTCGTCGGTCTCGCGCTGCTCCAGGTACTTCTTCCAGCCGACGTTGTAGAGGTCGATGACGCTGCGGTTGGCGTCCAGATGGAAGACCCGGTTGACGACGACGTCCAGCAGGTCCACGTCGTGGCTGATCACGACCAGGCCGCCCTGGTGGGACTTCAGGAAGTCGCGCAGCCACACGATCGAGTCGGCGTCGAGGTGGTTGGTGGGCTCGTCCAGCAGCAGCGTGTCCGCGCCGGAGAACAGGATCCGCGCCAGCTCGACGCGGCGGCGCTGCCCGCCGGACAGGGTGCCGAGCGGCTGGCCGAGCACGCGGTCGGGCAGGCCGAGGCTGGAGGCGATCGACGCGGCCTCGGCCTCGGCGGAGTAGCCGCCGAGGACGTGCAGCCGGTCCTCCAGGCGGCCGTACCTGCGGACGGCCTTGTCCCGCGCGTCGCCGGTCGCGGTGGCCATCGCCTCCTCGGCGGCGCGGAGCTGGCGGATCACCTCGTCCAGGCCGCGCGCCGACAGGATGCGGTCGCGGGCCAGCTCGGCGAGGTCCACGCCGCGCGGGTCCTGCGGGAGGTAGCCGATGGCGCCCGAGGACGTCACCGACCCGCCGGCGGGCTGGGCCTCGCCCGCCAGCACCTTGGTGAGGGTCGTCTTGCCCGCGCCGTTGCGGCCGACCAGGCCGACCCGGTCGCCGGGGTTGACGCGGAAGGTGACGCCCTCCAGCAGCAGCCGGGAGCCGGCGCGCAGCTCGATGTCGTTGGCGATGATCACAGTGACTCAGGGCTCCCCGGACGGAAGGCTCGGCGGACGGCACGGAACGGCGCGCCGGCGGGGGGTCCGCGGCGGCGCGCCCGGGGGCTGTCAGGGCGGGAGCACGACCACCCGATCAAGTGTACGGGACGTCCCCGCGCGGCGCGCACGCGTGCGCGGGGCGCCCGGCGGGCAGGAGGGGGCGCGACCGCCGGACCGTCCGGCGGCGAGGAGGCACCGATGACCCATCTGACCGGAAACGCGCCCGCCGGGACGCCGGACTGGCTCGACCTCGCCACGCGCGACCCCGCCCGGACCCGGCAGTTCTACACGGCCCTGCTGGGCTGGGACTACGAGGAGCTGGGCCCCGAGGCGGGCCACTACACGCTGTGCCGCAAGGACGGCCGGGACGTCGCCGCGATCATGCCGGGGCCGGTGGAGAGCGGCGACGACGTGCCCGCGTGGACCGTCTACTTCGCCACCGACGACTGCGACGCGACCGTCCGGCGGGTGACCGACGCGGGCGGTTCGGTGCTCGTCCCCGCCGACGACATCATGGACAAGGGCCGGATGGCGATCGTCGAGGACACGACGGGCGGGCAGTTCGGCCTGTGGGAGGGCCGCGCGCACACCGGCGCCGGGCTCGTCAACGAGCCGGGGTCGCTCGTCTGGAACGAGTTGGTCACGGCCGACCCGGGCGCGGCCCGCCGGTTCTACGGAAGCGTGTTCGACCACGCCGCCGAGCAGCTTCCGGCGAGCGACGACCTCGACTACACGACGCTCGCCCGGCCGGACGGCCGCATCATCGGCGGCATCCACGGCATGCCCGACACCCCCGCGACGTCCTGGCTGACCTACTTCGGGGTGGAAGACGCGGATCGGGCCGTCGCGATCGTCCGGGACGAGGGCGGAATCGCCGGCAACCCGTGGGACTCGCCCTACGGCCGCGTCGCCGACGTCCGCGACCCGGTCGGGACGCCGTTCCGGGTGCTGGCAGGTTGAGCCCGGCGCGTTGCCCGCGCCGCGTGATCCGCGATCGGGGAAGATGTCGGTCATGTGGATCGCGTCGGAACGCCGCAGTCTCAGCCGGTGGCTGGTCCCCGGCCTCGTCCTCGCCGCCGGGGCGGTGGTGGGCGCCGTCCTGGCCCTCGACGGGCGCGGGCGGACCGGCCTGGTCGCGCTCGCGGTGCTCGCCGGGTACGCCGCCCATCTCGGCTACCGGCGGCACGAGCCGGCGCTGCCGCTCAGCGAGGCGTTCGGCAGCGGGCACCGGGCGCGGGCCCACCTGCGCTCGGCCGCGATGACCGGCGACGTGCTGACCGCCGCGATCGTCGGGACGCTGGTCGTGCAGGCGCTGCGCGGCGCGGACGTGACGCCGTTCGCGTGGCTGGCATTGATCGCGGGCGTGACCTACGCGTTCTCGGCGCTGGTGGCGGGCCGGGCGCTGTGAGCCCCGGGTCCCGCGCGGCGGGACCCGGGACCGGGGTCAGACGTTGAAGCCGAGCGCCCGGAGCTGGTCGCGGCCGTCGTCGGAGATCTTGTCGGGGCCCCACGGCGGCAGCCACACCCAGTTGATCTTGACGTCGGAGACCAGGTCCGCCAGCGCGCTGTGCGCCTGGTCCTCGATGACGTCGGTCAGCGGGCACGCCGCGCTGGTCAGCGTCATGTCGAGCGTGGCGACGCCGTCGCTGAGGTCGACGCCGTAGACGAGCCCGAGATCGACCACGTTGATGCCGAGCTCGGGGTCGACCACGTCCTTCAGCGCCTCCAGCACCTCCTCCTCGGGGGAGGCGTCGGCGAGCGCGTCAACGCCCGCGGTGGAAGCGGCGGGGGCGGCCTCGGCCGCGGTGTCGTCGGTCATGATGCCTCTCCAAGAGCGCGCGCGGTCGCGTCCTTCCAGGTCATCCAGCCCAGCAGGGCGCACTTCACGCGCGCGGGGTACTTCGACACGCCGGCGAAGGCGACGGCGTCCTCCAGGACGGTCTCGTCCGGCTCGATCTTGCCCTGGGACTGCATCAGCTCCAGGAACGCGTCGCCGATCGCCAGCGCGTCCTTCACGGACCTGCCGATGACCAGGTCGGTCAGGACCGACACGCTGGCCTGGCTGATCGAACAGCCCATCGCGTCGTAGGAGACGTCGGCGACGACCGCGTCCGGCCCGTCCCCGGTGAGGTGGACGCGCACCGTCGCCTCGTCGCCGCACGTCGGGTTGACGTGGTGCGCCTCGCCCTCGAACGGTTCCCGCAGCCCCTTGTTCTGGGGGTTGCGGTAGTGGTCGAGGATGACCTCCTGGTACATCGCCTCTAGCTGCATGGCTTCCTTTCCCTGTCCCTCCCGGGGACAACCGGCGCGGGGCTCAGGCTGTTCCGAAGAACTTCTGGGCGTGCCGCACCCCGTCGGCCAGCGCGTCGACGTCGGCCAGGGTGTTGTACACGTACAGGCTCGCGCGCGTCGTGGCGGGGATCCCGTACCGGCGGCAGATCGGCGCCGCGCAGTGGTGCCCGACCCGGACCTCGACGCCCAGCTCGTCCAGCACCTGGCCCACGTCGTGCGGGTGGATGTCGTCCACGACGAACGACACCGCGCCGCCGCGCGACTCGACCGTCCCGGGGCCGACGATCCGCACGCCCGGGATCTCGCTCAGGCGCTCCAGCGCGTACCCGAGCAGGATCTCCTCGTGCGCGTGGACGCGGTCCATCCCGAGTTCGGACAGGTAGTCGCAGGCCGCGCCGAGCCCGACGGCCTGCGCGACGTTCGGCGACCCGGCCTCGAACCGCTGCGGCGGCGGCAGGAAGGTCGACTCCTCCATCCGCACGACCTCGATCATCGAGCCGCCGGTGATGAACGGCGGCATCGCCTCCAGCAGCTCCCGGCGGCCCCACAGGACCCCGATGCCGGTCGGGCCGAGCATCTTGTGGCCGGAGAACGCGAGCAGGTCGGCGCCGAGCGCGGTGACGTCCACCGGCATGTGCGGGACCGACTGCGCCGCGTCCACCACGACGAGCGCGCCGACGGCGTGGGCGCGCGCGGCGATGGCCTCCACCGGCGTGATCGTGCCGAGGACGTTGGACTGGTGGGTCAGCGCGACCAGCTTGGTCCGCTCGTTGACGAGCCCGTCCAGGTCGTCCAGGTCGAGCCGGCCGTCGTCGGTGAGCCCGAACCAGCGCAGCGTCGCGCCGGTGCGCTGACAGAGCTGCTGCCACGGCACCAGGTTGGCGTGGTGCTCCATCTCGGTGACGACGACCTCGTCGCCGGGGCCGAGCCGGAACCGCTCGGCCTCCGGGCCGGACGTCGCGGCGTTGCTCATCGAGTACGCGACGAGGTTCAGCGCCTCGGTCGCGTTGCGGGTGAAGACGATCTCGCCCGGCACCGCGCCGATGAACGTGGCGATCGTGGCCCGCGCGCCCTCGAACGCGTCGGTGGCCTCCTCGCCGAGCAGGTGCGCGCCCCGGTGGACGGCCGCGTTGTGCCGCTCGTAGAACTCGCGCTCGGCGTCCAGCACGGCGGCCGGCTTCTGCGACGTCGCGCCCGAGTCCAGGTAGACGAGCGGACGCCCGCCGCGGACCGTGCGCTGCAGGAGCGGGAAGTCCTTCTTCAACTCGCCGGGGAGCAGCCCCGCGCCCTGAGAGACCTCGGTCATGCCGACGCGCCCGCCTTCACGTACTTCTCGTAGCCCTCGTTCTCCAGCACGTCGGCCAGCTCGGGGCCGCCCGCCGCGACGACCCGGCCGCCCGCGAAGACGTGGACGAAGTCCGGCTTCACGTACCGCAGGATCCGCGTGTAGTGGGTGATGAGCAGGATGCCCGTCTCACCGCCGGCGCTGAACCGGTTCACGCCCTCGGACACGACCTTCAGCGCGTCCACGTCGAGGCCGGAGTCGGTCTCGTCCAGCACGGCGATCTTCGGCTTCAGCATCTCGAGCTGCAGGATCTCGTGGCGCTTCTTCTCGCCGCCGGAGAAGCCCTCGTTCAGGCTGCGCTGGGCGAACGCCGGGTCGATGGACAGCGCGTCCATCGCGCCCTTCATCTCCTTGGCGAAGTCGCGCAGCTTCGGCGCCTCGCCGCGCACGGCGGTGACGGCCGAGCGCAGGAAGTTCGACACCGACACGCCCGGCACCTCCACCGGGTACTGCATCGCGAGGAACAGCCCGGCGCGGGCGCGCTCGTCCACGCTCATCGCGAGGACGTCCTCGCCGTCCAGCGTCACGCTCCCCGAGGTCACCGTGTACTTCGGGTGCCCCGAGATGGCGTAGGCGAGCGTGGACTTTCCGGACCCGTTGGGTCCCATGATCGCGTGGGTCTCGCCGGCCCGGATGGTCAGGTCGACCCCGCGCAGGATCTCCTTCGCCCCTTCGGCGCCGTCCCCGACGGAGACGTGGAGGTCGCGGATCTCAAGCGTGGCCATAACTGTGTGCGCTCTCTTCGTGGATCAGTCGTCGGAGCCGAGCGCGACGTAGACGTCGCCGTCCTCGACCTTCACGCGGTACGTGGCCACCGGCTGGGTCGCCGGCGGGTTGGTGGGCTTGCCGGTGCGCAGGTCGAAGCACGATCCGTGCAGCCAGCACTCGATCGTGCCGTTGTAGACCTCGCCCTCGGCGAGGGAGACCTCGGCGTGCGAGCAGATGTCGTTCACGGCGAACACGCCGTCGCCGGTGCGGACGAGCGCGACGGGCGTGCCGCCGATCTCGACCGCGATCGCGCCGTCGGCCGGGACCTCCGCCAGCGGGCAGACCTTCACGAAGCTCATCGGTCCAGCTCCGCCTCGATCGCTTCCTCGACCTTCGCGCGGACCTCGGGGACCTCGATGCGCTCCACGAGCTGCCCGAGGAACCCGCGGACCACCATGCGGCGGGCCTCGTCGGCGGTGATGCCGCGCGCCTGGAGGTAGAACAGGTGCTCGTCGTCCAGGCGGCCGGACGCCGAGGCGTGCCCCGCCCCGACGACCTCGCCGGTCAGGATCTCCAGGTTCGGCACCGAGTCGACGCGGGTCCCGTCGGTGAGGACGAGGTTGCGGTTCAGCTCGTAGGTGTCGGTGCCCTCGGCCTCCGCGCGGATCACGACGTCCCCGATCCACACGGCGTGCGCGTCGGCGTCCTGCAGCGCGCCCCGGTAGTCGACGCGGCTGCGGCAGCGCGGCCGGTCGTGGTCGACGAACAGCCGGTGCTCCAGGTGCTGGCCGCCGTCGGCGAAGTAGACGCCGTACAGCTCGGCGTCCCCGCCGGGGCCGTCGTAGACGACCGACGGGGAGATCCGCACGAGGTCGCCGCCGAGCGTGACGTTGTGCGAGACGAACCGGGCGTCCCGGCCGAGCCGGGCGTGCTGGTAGGACACGTGGACGGTGTCGTCGTCCCAGTCCTGGAGGCCGATCACCGACAGCGAGGCGCCGTCGCCGACGACGAACTCGACGTTGTCGGCGTAGGTCGCCGCGCCGCGGTGCTCCAGCACGACGGTGGCCCGCGCGAACGGCTCCAGCACGACGGCCGTGTGCCCGAACGACGCGGCCGAGGCGTCCTCGCCGCGCAGCCGCAGCACGACCGGCTCGGTCAGCTCGGTCTCCTTCGGGACGGTCACGATCGTGGCCTGGGCGAACGACGCCCACGCCTGCGCGCTGACCCGGTCGGCCGGGACGAACGAGCGCCCGAGGCGCGGGTCCTCGCGGCCGACCGTCTCCACGGTCGCGCCGGCCGCCGCGACGGCCTCGGCGATGACCTTGCCGTGGGCCTCGGCGGTGCCGTTGTGCAGGCCGCGCAGGCGGCGCAGCGGGGTGAACCGCCACTCCTCCTCGCGTCCGGTCGGGACCTCGAAGTCGGCGACGTCGAAGGACGCCCGCTCGTGCAGGGTCGAGACGGGCCGCTGTTCCAGACCCATCAGCCGACGGCCCCTTCCATCTGCAGCTCGATCAGGCGGTTCAGTTCGAGCGCGTACTCCATCGGCAGCTCGCGCGCGATCGGCTCCACGAACCCGCGGACGATCATCGCCATCGCCTCGTCCTCGCTGAGGCCCCGGCTCATCAGGTAGAAGAGCTGGTCGTCGGACACCTTGGAGACCGTGGCCTCGTGCCCCATCTCGGCGTCGTCCTCGCGGACGTCCACGTAGGGGTAGGTGTCGGACCGGCTGATCTGGTCCACGAGGAGCGCGTCGCACTTGACCGTGGCCTTGCTGTGCGCGGCGCCCTCCTGGATCTGGACGAGCCCGCGGTAGGACGTCCGGCCGCCGCCGCGCGCCACCGACTTGGACACGACACTGCTGGAGGTGTTCGGCGCGGCGTGGACCATCTTGGCGCCCGCGTCCTGGTGCTGGCCCTCGCCGGCGAACGCGATCGACAGCGTCTCGCCCTTGGCGTGCTCGCCGAGCAGGTAGACGGCGGGGTACTTCATCGTGACCTTGGAGCCGATGTTGCCGTCCACCCACTCCATCGTCGCGCCCTCGTAGGCGACGGCGCGCTTGGTGACGAGGTTGTAGACGTTGTTCGACCAGTTCTGGATCGTCGTGTAGCGGACGCGGGCGTCCTTCTTCACGACGATTTCGACCACGGCCGAGTGCAGCGAGTCCGATTTGTAGATCGGAGCGGTACAACCTTCGACGTAGTGGACGTAGGAGCCCTCGTCGGCGATGATCAGCGTCCGCTCGAACTGGCCCATGTTCTCGGTGTTGATCCGGAAGTAGGCCTGCAGCGGGATCTCGACGTGGACGCCCGGCGGGACGTAGATGAACGACCCGCCCGACCACACCGCCGTGTTCAGCGCGGCGAACTTGTTGTCGCCGACCGGGATCACCGAACCGAAGTACTCCTGGAAGATCTCCGGGTGCTCGCGGAGGCCGGTGTCGGTGTCGACGAAGATGACGCCCTTCTCCTCCAGGTCGTCACGGATCTTGTGGTAGACGACCTCGGACTCGTACTGGGCGGCGACGCCGGCGACGAGGCGCTGCTTCTCCGCCTCGGGGATGCCGAGCTTGTCGTAGGTGTTCTTGATGTCCGCCGGCAGCTCCTCCCAGGAGGCCGCCTGCTTCTCGGTGGAGCGGACGAAGTACTTGATGTTGTCGAAGTCGATCTCCGACAGGTCCGATCCCCAGCTCGGCATGGGCTTCTTGTCGAACAGCCGCAGGCCCTTGAGGCGCAGGTCGAGCATCCAGTCCGGCTCGCCCTTCTTGCCTGAGATGTCGCGGACGACGTCCTCGTTCAGGCCGCGGCGGGCGGAAGCGCCGGCGGTGTCGGTGTCGGCCCAGCCGAACTTGTACCGGTCGAGCCCTTCCAGCTCGGGGTGGGCAGCCGTGGTCATAGGGAGGTCCTCCCGGACTCCTCGTCGGTCAAGGTCGCGTCGGCGCCGTTCCCTGCGCACAGGGAGCGCGGGCTGACGTGGGTCGTGCAGATGCCGTCGCCGTGGGCGATCGTCGCGAGCCGCTGCACCGGGGTGCCGAGCATCCGGCTGAACGCCTCGGTCTCGGCCTCGCAGAGCTGCGGGAACTCGGCCGCGACGTGCGCGACCGGGCAGTGGTGCTGGCACAGTTGCTCGCCGCCGCCCGGCGGCGGCGCCTTGCCCGCGGCGGCGGCGTAGCCGTCGCCCGACAGGGCCTCGGCCAGCCTGCGGACCCGCTGGTGCGGCGGGGCGGCCTGGACGGCGGGACGGTGCCGGCGTTCCAGCTCGCCGATCTGGCGCCGGGCGAACTCGGCCACCGCGCGCTCCCCCGCCGTCTCGGCGAGGAACCGCAGCGCGCTGGTCGCGAGGTCGTCGTAGGCGTGGACGAAGGCGCTCCGGCCGGACTCGGTGATCGCGAACCACTTGGCCGGACGACCCCGGCCGCGCCGCGACTGGGGCCGCGCCCGGCGGATCTCGATCATGCCCTCGGCGAGCAGGGCGTCCAGGTGCCGGCGGACGGCCGCGGGCGTCAGGCCCATCAGCTCGCCGAGCGCGGACGCCGTGATCGGCCCGTGTTCGAGGATGTGCCGGGCGACCCGGGCGCGCGTGTCGCGCTCCCGCTGGCCCGACGGCGCGCCGACGGGCCGCGCGTCCGCGGTTCCGGCGTTCGTCTCCTCGCTCACGTTTTTCACAACATCAGTGTGCCCTAATTGCTTCCCGGCGGCCAACGGAACGTCCGATGTCGTCCCTCACGCAGGTAAGCCTTACCTAATAAGGCGAAACGCCCGTGGCACCGGTCATTCCGGGGGGTTTCCGCGCGGCAGCACGACGATGGGGCACGGGGCGGCGCGCACGATTTTTCCGGAGCTTTCGCCGAGGAACACCTTACGGATGGGTCCGTCGTGGCTCGACTGGCAGGCCAGCAGTTCCCCGGGGAGCAGGGCGAGGGAGCGCAGGGCCGCGCCGATCCCCGCGCCCTCGGCCGTCTCGGTCGTGATCTCCAGGTGCGCGGGGAGGCGGTCGCGCAGCCGGGCGGCGGCGTCGGCCAGGTCGTCCTCGGCGGCGGCGAGCGCGCGGGCGACGACGTCCCCGGCGTCCTGGGCGCCGCGCCGGAACCGGGCGGGCAGCCCGGCCGGGCGCGGCACGAGCGAGACGAGCCGGACGGGCGCGTCCAGCGCGGCGGCGAGGTCGGCCGCGCCCGGCAGCGGGTCCTCCCGGCCGCGGCGGTAGGCGACGGTCAGCCGTTCCAGCCGGGGCGGCGGGGCGTCCGCGAAGCCGACCGGGGCCAGCAGGACGGGCACCGGCGCGCCGTGCAGGAGCTGGTCGGCGGTGCTGCCGACGGCGACGCCGCCGCGCGGTCCGCCGGGCGCGGACCCGATGACGATCAGCCCGGCCCCGGCGGCGCGGGCCGCCTCGGCGAGTCCCCGGCCGCTGCCCCGGTGCGGGTGCGAGACGAAGTCGGTGTCGGCGCGGTCGCCGAGCCGCCGGGCGGCCAGGTCGAGCACTTCGGCAGAGTGTTCGCGCAGGTAGGCCGTCCATTCGGCGTCGACGGAGCCGGGGCCGCGCGCGGGCCAGCCGGGCGGGCGGACGTTCGCGACCGTGAGCGGCGCCCCGGTCGCGCGGGCGTACAGGTCGGCGAGGGCGAGCGCGTCGTCGCCGCGCTCGTCGGCGGTGTAGCCGACGAGGACGGGCGCCGGGGTCATGGCGTGCCTCCGGGATCGTTGTTCAGCCGGGAGTGGCGGCGGCCGTAGAGGAAGTAGGCGACGAGCCCGCCGAGCGTCCAGAGCGAGAACACGACCCAGGTGACGCCGCTGAGCTTCACCATCAGGTACACGCAGAACGCGACGCCGAGCAGCGGCGTGACGGGGAAGAACGGGGTGCGGAAGCCGCGCGGCATGTCCGGGCGCGTCCGGCGCAGCACGATCACGCCGACGTTGACCATCGCGAACGCGAACAGCGTGCCGATGCTGGTCGCGTCGGTGAGGCGGCCGAGCGGGACGGCCGCGCCGAGCACGGCGATGAACGCGGCGACGATCACGGTGTTGGCGACGGGCACCTGGCTGCGCGGGTGGACGCGCTGGAAGATCGGCGGGATGAGCCCGTCCCGCGACATCGCGAACAGGATGCGCGTCTGCCCGTACATGACCGTCAGGACGACGCTGGCGATGGCGACCACCGCGCCGAGGGACAGGATCACCGACGGCCAGGTGGCGTGGGTGGCGCGTTCCAGCACGGTCGCCAGCGACGCCTCGCCGCCGCTCCCCTGGAACGCGCTCAGCGGCATCGCGCCCACGGCGGCCAGCGCGACGAGCACGTACAGCGCGGTGACGATGGCCAGCGACGCGACGATCGCGAGCGGCAGGTCGCGCCGGGGATTGCGCGCCTCCTCGCCCGCCGTGGACGCCGCGTCGAAGCCGATGTAGGAGAAGAACACCTTGGATCCGGCCGCGCTGATCCCGGCGAACCCCAGCGGCGCGAACGGCTTGACGTTGCCGGACCGGAACGCGGTGAACGCGACCGCGCAGAAGAACAGCAGCACGCCCGTCTTGAAGAACACCATGATCACGTTGACGGCGGCGCTCTCGGACGTCCCGCGCAGCAGCAGGAGCGCCGCGAGCACGACGATCGCCACGGCCGGGAGGTTGACGAGCCCGCCCTCGCCCGGCGGGCTGCTGACCGCCGCCGGAAGCGTGAACCCGAAGCCCTTGTCGAACAGGTCGTTGAGGTACTGGCCCCAGCCGACCGCGACGGCCGAGACCGACACCGCGTACTCCAGCATCAGGCACCAGCCCGACACCCACGCGACCAGCTCGCCGAGCGTCGCGTACGAGTAGGAGTAGGACGATCCGGACAGCGGGATCGTCCCGGCCAGCTCGGCGTAGGATAGCGCGGAGAACAGCGCGGTGACGGCGGCGAGCAGGAACGACAGGACGACGGCGGGCCCGGCGAGCGGCACCGCCTCGCCGAGCACGACGAAGATGCCGGTGCCGAGCGTCGCGCCGACGCTGAACAGCGTGAGCTGGAGCGGGCTCATGGACCGCCGCAGCTCGCCGCCCTCGCCCGCGCCGCTCTCCCGGACGAGCCGGTCCACCGGTTTCGTCCGCGCGAGGCTGCGCAGCAGCGGCGCCATCCCGCTCAGAGCGTGCTCGCCAAGGGCCAGGTGGCGTTCGGCGTGACGATCGTGCCCGCCGTGCCGTCCAATATCTGGACGCACTGGTCGAGCCGGCCGATCGCCGCCATGTCGCCGGTGCGCTCCACGAACCCGGCCGCCGCCTCCACCTTCGGCCCCATCGACCCGGCCGGGAAGCGCTCGGACCGCAGCTCGTGCGGGGTCGTGTGCTTGATCTCCTCCTCCTGCGGCGTGCCGTAGCCGCGCAGGACGCGCGGGACGTCGGTGAGGATGAGGAACGCGTCGGCCTCCAGCGCCTCGGCGAGGACGGCCGCCGTCAGGTCCTTGTCGATGACGGCCTCGACGCCTTCGAGCTGCCCGACGTCGTTGCGGAAGACCGGGACCCCGCCGCCGCCCGCGCACACCACGACCGTCCCGGCCCGGACGAGCTGGTGGATCAGCCGCGTCTCGATGACGCGCTGCGGCCGGGGAGAGGGGACGACGCGCCGCCAGTGCTCGCCGTCCGGCTTGACCGTCCAGCCGAACTCGCGGGCGAGCCGGACGGCCTCCTCGTGCGTGTAGACCTGCCCGACGAACTTGGCGGGCTCCTCGAACGCCGGGTCCACCGCCGACACCAGCGTCTGGTTGATCATCGCGAGCACCTGGCGGCCCGGCAGCGCGTTCTGCAGCGACTGGAGGATCCAGTAGCCGATCATGCCCTGCGTCTCGGCGCCGATCGTGTCCAGCGGGTAGGGCCGGGTGAGGTTCGGGTCGTTGACGCTCTCCAGCGCCAGCACCCCGACCTGCGGCCCGTTCCCGTGCGTCAGGATCATCTCGTGCTTCGCGGCGAGCGGCGCCAGCGACTTCACCGCCGCCACCACGTTGGCCCGCTGGAGATCGGCGTCCGGCCGGTCCCCGCGCCGCATGAGCGCGTTCCCGCCGAGCGCGACGACGATGCGCATCGCGGCCCCCCTTCCGTCGCCCGCCGCCGGTCAGGCGAGCGTCGCGACCATCACGGCCTTGATCGTGTGCATCCGATTCTCGGCCTCGTCGAAGACGATCGAGGCGTCGGACTCGAACACGTCGTCGGTGACCTCCAGCGCCTCCAGGCCCGTCTTCTGGTAGACGTCCTCCCCGACGACGGTGTGCCGGTCGTGGAAGGCCGGGAGGCAGTGCATGAACTTGACGTCCGGGTTCCCCGTCGCGCGCAGCACGTCGGCGTTGACCTGGTAGGGCCGCAGCAGCCGGATGCGGTCGTTCCACACCTCGGCGGGCTCGCCCATCGACACCCACACGTCGGTGAGCACGAAGTCCGCGCCCCGCACGCCCGCGGCGACGTCGTCGGTGACGACGAGGTCGGCGCCGGTCCGGTCGGCGACGGCGCGGGCGGGCCGGACGACCAGGTCCTCGTCCGGCCACAGCTCGCGCGGCGCGACGATCCGGACGTTCATCCCGCACTGCGCGCCCGCCGCGACGTAGGAGTGGCCCATGTTGTTGCGGGCGTCCCCGAGGTAGGCGAACGTGATCTCGTCCAGCGGCCTGTCGCTGTGCTCGCGCATGGTGAGCATGTCGGCGAGCATCTGCGTCGGGTGCCACTCGTCGGTGAGCCCGTTCCACACCGGGACGCCCGAGTAGCGGGCCAGCTCCTCCGCGTACGCCTGGCGCGATCCCCGGTACTCGATCGCGTCGAACAGGCGGCCGAGGACGCGCGCGCTGTCCTTCATCGACTCCTTGTGCCCGATCTGCGAACCGGACGGGTCGAGGTACGTCACGTGGGCGCCCTGGTCGTGGGCGGCGACCTCGAACGAGCAGCGCGTCCGCGTCGAGGTCTTCTCGAAGATCAGCGCGATGTTCTTCCCGGTCAGCAGGGGCCGCTCGGTGCCCGCGTACTTGGCCGCCTTCAGGTCGGCGGCGAGGTCGAGCAGGAAGCGGAACTCCTTCGGCGTGAGGTCGAGTTCCCGCAGGTAGCTGCGGCCCCGCAGATTGAAGGCCATGTCGCTTCCGTTTCTGTCGTGGTCAGGAGCCCTGGACGGCCGTCTCGCGCGGCCCGTACTCGCCGCGCCGCGCCTTGGCCCGGATGTAGACCGGGACGCCCGCCAGCAGCGCGAGGACGCCCAGCATCACCGCCCGCTCCCCCGCGCCGTAGACCATCGCGGTCGCGAACAGCAGCGCCGCGACGGCGACGGCGGTGTCCGCGACGGCCCGGCGGCGGTGCGCGGACCGGCCGCGCGTGCGCAGCCACAGGAGCTGCGCGGCGGCCGAGAAGAAGTACGGGACGGCGGAGGTGAACGAGGCGAACAGCAGGATCGTCGCGAACGCGTTCTCCGACGCGTAGGCGAACACGAGCATCAGCGACGTCAGGGCCGCGCCGGTGACGACGCCGACGGCGGGCACGCCGCGCGGGGTCAGCCGGGCGAACGCGCGCGGGAACATGCCGTCCCTGGCCGCCGCGAGCGGCATCTCGGCGACGAGCAGCGTCCAGCCGTTGAGCACGCCGAGGCCCGCCGCGATCGCGCACGCCGCCAGCACGCCGCCCCACAGCTCGCCGCCGAGCCCGCCGCCCGCCATCGCCTCGACCGCGTCGGCGAACGGCGCGGTGCTGTGCGCGAGCCGGTCGTGCGGGACGGTCCCGAACACGGCCACCGTCACCAGCAGGTACAGCGCCCCGCACGCGGCGACGCCGAGGACGCTCGCGCGGCCGACGTCGCGCGCCGGGTCGGCCAGCCGCTCGGCGACGATCGCGACGCTCTCCATGCCGGAGTAGGCGAACAGGATGAGGCCCGCCGCGAGCCACGCCGCGTCCCACACCGACCCGCCGCCCTCGACCAGCGGGCCGAAGTTGGCGACCTCCAGGAAGAACAGCCCGGCGACGGCGACGAGGACGAGCGGCAGGAACTTCAGCACGGTCGTGGCGAGCTGGAACCGTCCCATGCTCCGCACGCCGGTCAGGTTGACGGCCGCCGCCGCCCAGATCCCGGCGAGGCCGAGGACGACCCCGGCCGTCGTCCCGTGCCAGCCGAGGAAGTAGTCGACGTACCCGACCCACGCGACGGCGGCCCCGGCGTTCCCGGCCCAGGCCGTCAGCCAGAACGACCAGGCCGTCCAGAACCCGGCGAACTCGCCGAACGCCTCGCGGGCGTAGGCGTAGGGGCCGCCGCCGGCGGGGATCCGGGCGCCGAGGCGGCCGAGGACGACCGCGACCGCCATCGCGCCCACCGTCGTGACCGCGAGGACGGGCAGGCTGATCGTCCCGACGGCGGCGAGCGAGGCGGGGAGCAGGAAGATCCCGGTGCCGACGACGTTGCCGACGACCAGCGCGGTCGCCTGCGGCAGCCCGAGACGCGCGCCGGGCGGCGCTCCGGGCGGCGCTCCGACGGCCTCGACCGCCGACGTCCCCGGCTCCCCCATGCGTCCCCCCGACAGCCCGATCACGCTCCGTGTCCCATGCGGTACGCAGGGAATACCCGAGCGGTCGCAGCCGAAAACCGCTTCCCGCGCCGCGCGGACCTGCGCGCGAACCGCGCCGCCCCCCGACCTAGACTCGTGCGCATGGCACCCCCCGACGACGGCGCGCTCGTCCTGGACGAGCTGGTCAAGCGCTACGGCGCGGTCACCGCGGTCGACCGGCTGTCGCTGCGCGCCGAGCGCGGCGCGGTCACCGCGCTGCTCGGCCCGAACGGCGCGGGCAAGACCACGACGATCGAGATCTGCGAGGGCTTCCGCCGCGCCGACGCCGGCCGCGTCGCCGTGCTCGGCCTGGACCCGGTCGCCGACGCCCGCGCGCTGAAGGCCCGCGTCGGCGTGATGCCGCAGTCGGGCGGCGTGCCGGGGACGGCCCGCGCCGGGGAGTTCCTGCGGCTCGTGGCGTCCTTCCACACCGCGCCGCTGGACCCGGGCGCGCTGCTGGAACGTCTCGGCCTGACCAAGCACGCCAAGACCCCGTTCCGGCGGATGTCGGGCGGGCAGCAGCAGCGGCTGTCGCTCGCGGTCGCCGTCGTCGGACGGCCCGAGCTGGTCTTTCTGGACGAGCCCACCACCGGCCTGGACCCGCAGGCCAGGCTCGCGACCTGGGAACTCGTGGAGGAACTGCGGTCGGCCGGAGTGTCGGTCGTCCTCACGACCCACCACATGGAGGAGGCCGAGCGCCTCGCCGACCGCGTCGTGATCATCGACGGCGGCCGGGTCGTGGCCGCCGGGGCGCCCGCCGAGCTGACCGGCGCCGAGCGCCAGCTGCGCTTCCGCGCCCGGGCCGGCCTCGCCACCGACGAGCTGCTGGCCGCGCTCCCGCCGGGCAGCGCCGCCAAGGAGTCGCCCGCCGGGCACTACCTGGTCGAGGGCGACCTCGGCCCCGAACTGCTCGCCACCGTCACCGCGTGGTGCGCCGCCCACGACGTCCGCGCCGACGACCTGCGGATCGAGCGCCGCACGCTGGAGGACGTCTTCCTCGAACTCACCGGACGGGAGCTGCGCGGATGACCGCCGTCCTCGACCTCACCCCCGCGCCCGGCGCCGTGAGCGTCCCCCGGATGATCGCCGCGCAGACCGGCTACGAGGTCCGCACGCTGCTGCGCAACGGGGAACAGCTCCTGCTGACGCTGATCATCCCGGTCGTGCTGCTCCTGCTGTTCGGCGGGACGTCCCTGCTCGACCTCGGCCCGGGCCCGCGCGTCGGGTTCCTCACGCCGGGGATCCTCGCGCTCGCCGTCCTGTCCACCGCGTTCACCGGGCAGGCGATCGGCACCGGGTTCGAGCGCCGCTACGGCGTGCTGCGGCGGCTCGGCGCGACGCCGCTGCCGCGCGCGGGCCTCATCGCCGCCAAGACCCTCACGGTCGTGCTGGTGGAGGCGCTGCAGGCCGTGGTGATCGGCGCGGTCGCGTTCGCGCTCGGCTGGCATCCGCACGGCGACCCGTTCTCGGTGCTCGTCCTGCTGCTGCTCGGGACCGCCGCGTTCAGCGGGTTCGGGCTGCTCATGGCCGGGACGCTGCGCGCCGAGGCCACCCTCGCCGCCGCCAACCTCGTGTACATCCTGCTGCTCGCGACGGGCGGCGTGGTGTTCCCGCTGGACCGGTTCCCGTCCGGGGTGCGGTCGGCGCTGGAGCTGCTGCCGGTGTCCGCGCTCGCCGACGGGCTCCGCGACGTCCTGCGCGACGGGCACACGCTTCCCGGCGGGCCGCTGCTGGTCCTCGCCGTGTGGGCGGTCGCCGGGCTGGCGCTCGCCGCGCGGTTCTTCCGGTGGGAGTGACGCTCGCCGCGGCGCCCGGTTCCCCCGCCGGGCGGCTGCCGCGCCGTCCGCGCCTCCTGACGGCCGGGGCCGTGCCGCCGCCCGCGCTGATCCTGCTCGGGATCCTGTCGGTGCAGATCGGCGCCGGGATCGCCAAGCACCTGTTCGACCGGCTGCCGCCGAGCGCCGTCGTGTTCCTGCGGCTGCTGACCTCGGCCGTCGTGCTCGCGTTCCTGGCGCGGCGGGCGCTGCGGACCGTCCTCGCCGACCACTCGCCGCGCAGCCTCGCGGTCGCCGCCGGGTTCGGCGTCTCGCTGTGCGTGATGAACACCTCGATCTACCAGGCGATGGCCCGGATCCCGCTCGGCGCGGCGGTGACGATCGAGTTCCTCGGGCCGCTCGCGGTCGCGGTGGCGGCGTCCCGGCGCGTCCGGGACGTCGGCTGGGCGCTGCTCGCGGGCGCGGGCGTCGTCCTGCTCGCGCGCGGCGGCGACCATCTCGACCTGGTGGGCGTCGGGCTCGCGCTGCTCGCGGGCGTCGGCTGGGCCTGCTACATCCTGCTGAGCGCGGCCACCGGACGCCGGTTCGCGGGCTCCACGGGCCTCGCCGCCGCCAGCGTCGTCGCGGCGGCCGTCGCGGTGCCGTTCGGCGTGGCGGCGGGCGGCACGGCCCTGCTGGACTGGCGGCTGCTGCTGCTCGGCCTCGGCGTCGGCGTCCTGTCGTCGGTGATCCCGTACTCGCTGGAGATGGAGGCGCTGCGCCGCGTCCCGCCGCGCGTTTTCGGCGTCCTGATGAGCCTGGAACCGGCCGTGGCGGCGCTCGTCGGCGTCCTGCTGCTCGGCGAGGTCCTCGGCGCGCGGCAGTGGGCCGCGATCGGCTGCGTGATCGTCGCGTCGGCGGGCGCGACGCTCGGCGCGCGCGGCGGGGACGGCTGAGCGGCGAGTGGCGGGTGCCCGTCCGGGCATGGAAGGATCGGAAAGACCGGACGGAACCGAACGTGAGGAGCCACCGTGAGCGGCTGGGCCGATGACCAGGGGCTCGCCCCGGAGCTGTTCGAGCCGGGCACGCCCTCCTTCGTGGACTTCCTGCGCCAGCGCGCGCCCGAGCTGCTGCCGGTCAACCGCGTCCGCCCGAAGGACCGGCTCGACCTGCCGCACGGCACGACCGTCCTCGCGCTGACGTTCGCCGGCGGGGTCATGATGGCGGGCGACCGCCGCGCCACCCAGGGCAACGTCATCGCCTACCGCGAGCTGGACAAGGTGCAGCGCGCCGACGAGTACTCCGTCGTGGCGTTCGCGGGCACCGTCGGCCTCGCGCTGGAGATGGTCCGGCTGTTCCAGGTCGAGCTGGAGCACTACGAGAAGATGGAGACGGTCCCGCTGTCGCTGCCGGGCAAGGCCCGCCGCCTCGGCGCCGTCATCCAGGCCAACCTCGCGCAGGCGCTGCAGGGCCTCGCGGTCGTCCCGCTGTTCGCCGGGTACGACGCCGACCGGGGCGAGGCGCACATCTACACCTACGACATCACCGGGGCTCCGCAGCGGGCGCGCGACTTCCACGCCGACGGCTCCGGCTCCCCGTTCGCCGAGGGCTCGCTGAAGAAGCTGTACCGGCCGGACCTGTCGGTGGAGGACGCCGCGCGCGTCGCCGTCGAGGCCCTGTACGACGCCGCCGACGACGACTCGGCCACCGGCGGCCCGGACCGGGCCCGCCGGATCTACCCGTCGATCTCGGTGGTCACCGCCGACGGCTACCGGGCGCTGCCCGAGAGCGAGATCGCGGCGGTCGTGGACACGGTCGTGGACGGGCGCATGGAGCGTCCGGGCGGGCCGGTCGCGCCGCTGCGCTGACCGCGCTCACCGGGAGTGTCGGACCCGGTTCGTAGACTCGGGGCCATGGCACGGGCGAACGACGAGGCTGCGGCCCTCCTGCGGGAACTGGCGGACCTGCTGTCCATCACGGGCGGCGACGCGTTCAAGATCCGCGCGTACGAGAAGGCCGCCCGCTCGCTGCAGGGCCACCCCGAGGACGTCGCGGACCTGCCGCCGTCCCGGCTCCGGCAGATCCCGTCGGTGGGCGAGGCCATCGCCAAGAAGGTCGAGGACTACCTCGCCACCGGCACGATCCGGCAGGTCGAGGAGCTGCGGACGCGGATCCCCGCCGGGGTCCGCGCGCTGACCGAGATCCCGGGGCTCGGGCCGAAGAAGGCGCTCGCGCTGTACGAGGAGATCGGCGTCTCCTCGGTGGACGAGCTGGCCGAGGCGATCGGCCGGGGGCGGCTGCGCGGGCTCAAGGGGTTCGGGCCGAAGACCGAGGAGAACATCCGGCACGGGATCGAGCTGCTGCGGCAGGCGGGCGAGCGGTCGCTGGTGGACGTCGCCGCCGACCTCGCGGACGAGATCGTCGCGGTCCTGTCGGAGGTGCCCGGCGTGGAGCGCTGCGCGTTCGCCGGGTCACTGCGCCGGATGCGCGAGACGATCGGGGACGTGGACGTCCTCGCCGCGACGAACGACCCGCGTCCGGTGATGGAGGCGTTCACCGCGCTGCCGTTCGTCACCGAGGTGATCGCGGGCGGCGACAAGAAGACGTCCGTCCGCACCTCGCGCGGGCTCCAGGTGGACCTGCGGGTCGTCCCGCCGGAGGCGTGGGGCGCGGCGCTCCAGTACTTCACCGGGTCGCAGGCGCACAACGTCCGGACGCGGGAGATCGCGGTGCGCGCCGGGCTGCGGCTGTCGGAGTACGGGATCTTCGACGTCGAGAGCGGCGCGCTGATCGCGTCGGAGACCGAGGAGGAGGTCTACGCGCGGCTCGGCCTGCCGTGGATCCACCCGACGCTGCGCGAGGACGCCGGCGAGATCCAGGCGGCGCTGGCGGGCGAGCTGCCCCGGCTCGTCACCGTGGACGACCTGCGCGGCGACCTGCACAGCCACACCGACCTCACCGACGGCACCGCGACGCTGGAGGAGATGGTGCGGGCGGCGATCGGGCGCGGCCTGGAGTACTACGCCGTCACCGACCACGCGCCGAACCTCGTCATGCAGCGGATGACGTCGGAGAAGATGCTCGCGCAGCGGGAGCGGATCCGGGCGCTGAACGCGCGCACGCCGGAGCTGGAGATCCTGCACGGCACCGAGCTGAACATCGACGGCGACGGGAACGTGGACTGGGACGCCGAGTTCCTCGCGGGGTTCGACGTGTGCGTGGCGTCCGTCCACTCCCAGTTCCGGCAGGACAAGGACGCGATGACGCGGCGGTTCGTCCGGGCGTGCGAGAACCCGTACGTCCACGTCATCGGGCACCCGACGACGCGGTCCCTCGGGCGGCGCGGCCCGGTCGACGCCGACTGGGACGAGGTGTTCCGCGCCGCCGCCCGCACCGGCACCGCGATGGAGATCGACTGCTTCCCCGACCGGCTGGACCTGCCCGCCGACCTCGTCCGGCGCGCCCGGCGCCTCGGCGTGCGGTTCTCGATCGACACCGACGCGCACTCGCTGCGCGACCACCGCAACATCCGGTTCGGGGTCGGCGTCGCGCAGCGCGGCTGGCTGACGCCCGACGACGTCATCAACACCTGGCCGCTGGACCGGCTGCGCGCGTTCTTCGCCGCGAAGGCCGAGCGGGTTTGACCAGACGGGTCTGATCAGGCGGGCTGCGGGGCCTCGCGCACCGGCGCGGCCTTGGGCGCCGCGACCGGGACCGGACCGCGCTCGCGCGTGGCGAACAGCACCCGCAGCGCGGCGATCCACAGCAGGACCGCGCCGAGCATGTGCGCGACGACCAGCGGCCCCGGCACGCCGTTGAAGTACTGGACGTAGCCGATGACGCCCTGCGCCAGCTCCACCGCGAGCAGTTCGGCGGCGCGGCGCCGGAGCGCGGCGGGCGCCTTGGCGCGGACGGCCCAGCCGAGCACCGCGACGGTCAGCAGCACGAGCGCCCAGGCCAGCTCGCCGTGGATCCGCGCGACCTCCTCGATGTCGAACGGCCACCGGCGCGCCTCGGCGTCCCCGGCGTGCGGGCCCGTGCCGGTGACGACCGTCCCGGCGACGAGCACCGCGCCCGCCGCGGCGAGCAGCGCCCACGTCAGCACGCGCAGCGCAGGGCCGGTGAGGCGGCGCGGCTTCTCGTCGCCCTCGCCCGTCCGGACCCACAGCGCGACGCAGAACACCAGCAGCGCCGGGGACACGAGGAAGTGGAGCGCGACGGCGGCCGGGTGCAGGTCCGTCAGGACGACGATCCCGCCGATCACCGCCTGCGCGACGACGCTCATCGGCTGCGCGAGCGCGAGCAGCACGAGGTCCCGGCGGCGCGGGACGAGCCGCAGCGCCGCGACGAACACCAGCACCCCGACGCCGAGCACGACGAACGTCAGCAGCCGGTTCCCGAACTCGATGCCCATGTTGAGCGCCGGATGGTCGGGGTTGCCGGCCGGGACGAGGCTGTCGCCGGTGCAGCGCGGCCAGGTGGGGCAGCCGAGCCCGGACTTGGTGACGCGGACGGCGCCGCCGGTCGCCACGATGACCGCGTTGCCGAGGACGCCGAGGAGCGCCAGCAGGCGGAGCGAGGCGGGGGTGGGGCGCCAGACGGCGTCCACGGCCCGCAGGAGCGGGTTCGGAGCGGAGCGTTCGGCCACGGCATTCATCGTAAGGGCGGTCGGCCGCAGCCCCGACGCACCCCCCGGTCAGGCTCGGTCAGCCGTACGGCGGCGGGTCCTGCGGCAGGAACCCCGACGGTCCGCCCGGCGCCCACGGCGGCGCGGCCGGCCGCCGGGGCGGGGTCCGCAGGAACGCCTGCCGGGCGAGGTCCATGAGGTCCAGCAGGGCGTCCCGGCGGGCGCTGAACCACGCCGGGTCCGCGACGCCGCGCTCGGCCCGCTTGTGCAGCAGCGACAGCTCGGTCGCGGCGAGCTGGTAGTCGCCCATCGCGCGCGCCGCGAACGGCCCGCCGACCATCTTCGCCCAGCGCCGGGCGTGCCGCCGCGAGCGCAGGGACCGCAGCATCCGGACGTCCTCCGGCGTGACGAGCCCGGTCGCGGCGTAGGCGGGCAGGTAGGTCTCGATGCGGCGGACGGTGGCCCGGCGCTCCACCGACACGATCCCGATGATGACCAGCAGGACGAGCAGGTCCAGCACGTACACGATCGCCAGGCCCGTCCCGCCGAACGCCGTGGACCCGTTCCACAGCCCGTGCAGCAGCATCGCCCCGAACAGCCCGAGCAGCGGCGCGGCGAGCTGCCCGCGCCGGTGCGTGGCGGCGTAGGCGACGCCGAGCCCGGTCATCGACGTGAACAGCGGGTGGCTGAACGGCACGACGAGCCCGCGCAGCACGAACACCGCCTGGAGGGCCTGCGCGCCGCCGTCCTCGTAGGCGCGCATGTAGTAGGTGACGTTCTCCATCATCGCGAAGCCGAGCCCGACCATCCCGGCGTAGATCACGCCGTCGGCGAACCCGTCGATCTCGTTGCGGCGCAGCCACAGCAGGCCGAACAGCACCGCGCCCTTCAGCGTCTCCTCGATGACCGGCGCCCCGAACGTCGCGCTGACGAAGTGTCCCTTCGTCTCCCCGAAGATCGGGACGGTCACGTACAGCAGCCCGAGCGTGTTGAGCACGAGCGCGCCGAACACCGCGACCCCGGCGCCCCACATGAACGAGAACGCGAGCGCGCGCGGCGGCTCGGGCTCCATCCGGTCCAGGGTGAGGACGAGGGCGACCAGCAGCGGGATCGGCAGCATCGCCAGCACGAGCCCGGCCCAGAAGCCGCTGCCGCCCGACAGCGCGTCCAGCGCCAGCGCGAGCAGCGCGCACACCGAGCAGCCGAACAGGCCGAGGATGAGCAGGACCGGGGGACGTCCCGGCACCCGGCCCTCCAGCACCGCCTTCGGGTCAACCTGCGCCATACCGGGAGCGTAACCGGACGGGCCGGGCGGCGGCGCGGCCGGGGCCGTCCGGCGCTCCAGCGGTCAGTGCAGCATCAGTGCAGGAGCGGGTCCACCGCGACCGCCGCGAACAGCAGCGCGAGGTACACGTTGGAGAGGTGGAAGAACCGCATCGGCCGCAGGTGGACGCCCGTCACGCCGGCGAGGACGTCCCGCAGCAGCCGGTGCCCCTCGGCGAGGAACGCCAGCCCGAGGACGACCGCGACGGCCCCGTACACCGGCCCCATGCCCGCCACGGGCCACAGCGCCAGCGAGCACAGGACGGTCGCGTAGGTGTAGACCAGGCTTTCGATCACGACGCGGCGCTCGGTCGCGACGACCGGCAGCATCGGCACCTTGGCGACCGCGTAGTCCTCGCGGTAGCGCATGGCGAGCGTCCAGGTGTGCGGCGGCGTCCACAGGAACACGACGCCGAACAGCACGAACGGCGTCAGGCTCAGACTGTGCGTGATGGCCGCCCAGCCGATGAGGACGGGCATGCACCCCGCGATGCCGCCCCACACGACGTTCTGCGACGTCCGGCGCTTGAGCAGCAGCGAGTACACGAAGACGTAGAACAGGATCGCGAACAGCGACAGCGCGGCGGCGAACACGTCGACCGTCAGCGCGAAGCCCGCCGTGGACGCGGCGCCGAGCGTGATCCCGAACACCAGCGCCCGGGCGGGCGTGACCTGCGCGCGCGCCAGCGGACGGCGCCGGGTGCGGCGCATCTTGGCGTCGATGTCGCGGTCGATGTAGCAGTTGACCGCGTTCGCGGCGCCCGCCGACATGGCGCCGAACGCGAACGTCAGCAGGACCGTGCGCAGCGGGGGGACGCCCCCGGCGGCGAGGAACATGACCGGGATGGTCGTGATCAAGAGCAGCTCGATCACGCGCGGCTTGGTGAGCGCCACGTAGGCGCGCACGCTCGCGCCGAACGAGCGGCGTTCGGCCGTCGCGACCGGGTCCGCGGGCGCCCCCGGCGCCTGCTCGCCCAGATCGAGCCCGGGCTTGTTACTGAGCACCGTCACAATCGGGTCCACGTCCAACTAGGGATGAGAAATCACATGCCGCCTCGGCGGCGCCCCCGCGTTCCGGGCCGCACCTCGGGCCGCTGCAACTTCGGCTCGGCGAAACCTGTCGCGGCCGATGTCGTCAACCGCGCCCTCACTGTAGTCCGCCCCCTCCCGGGGTCACGCACCGGGTCCGGGACGCGCCGTCACGCCTTGTGACAGGGCCCGCCGGGGGGCGCGGGGCTCCCCCGCGAGTTCACCCGGGCGGGGGGTTAGTCCGACGGCGCTTCGGGCAAGGGTCACCCTATGCGGACGGCCGATCCGGCCGCGGTGACGTCCCTGATCACCCCGGCCGCGACCGGACTTCCCGGCCCGGTGCGCCGTCCCGGCGGAGCGGTAGGCTCGGAAGCGGGCGCGGTGATCTTCGCGGATCTTCGCGCGACCCGGCGTGGCGGGCCGCCGGAACGATCGCCACGGCCCGCCGGGACGACCGCCCGCGTCCGACCCGACGATTATGCACAGCGGTTGTGAGAGGAGCCTGGCGTTCCGTGAGTGGGGACAACAGCACGTTTGAATGGTCCGAGCTGGACCGACGGGCCGTGGACACGATCCGTGTTCTCGCCGCGGACGCGGTGGAGGCCGCCGGTTCGGGGCACCCGGGCACGGCGATGAGCCTCGCGCCCGCCGCCTACCTGCTCTTCCAGCGGTTCCTGAAGCACGACCCGACCGACCCCGACTGGGCCGGACGCGACCGGTTCGTCCTGTCGTGCGGGCACTCCAGCCTGACCCTTTACATCCAGCTCTACCTGTCCGGCTACCCGTTGACGCTGGACGACCTGAAGTCCCTGCGCAAGTGGGGCAGCCTCACGCCCGGCCACCCCGAGCACGGGCACACGGCCGGCGTGGAGACGACGACGGGCCCGCTCGGCCAGGGCATCGCGAACGCGGTGGGCATGGCGATGGCGGCCCGGCGCGAGCGCGGCCTGTTCGACCCGGACGCGGCGCCCGGCACGTCCCCCTTCGACCACACGATCTGGGCGTTCTGCTCCGACGGCGACATCGAAGAGGGCATCAGCCACGAGGCCAGCTCGCTCGCCGGTCACCAGCGGCTCGGCAACCTGGTCGTCCTGTACGACGACAACCACATCTCGATCGAGGACGACACGGCGATCGCGCTGTCGGAGGACGTCCGCGCCCGCTACGCCGCCTACGGCTGGGACGTCCACCACGTCGACTGGACGGCCGACGGCGACTACTCCGAGAACGTCGCGGCGCTCGCGGCGGCGTTCGAGGCGGCCAAGGCCGAGACGTCGCGCCCGTCGTTCATCGCGCTCCGGACGATCATCGGCTGGCCCGCGCCGAACAAGAAGAACACCGGCAAGATCCACGGCTCGGCGCTCGGCGCGGACGAGGTCGCGGCCACCAAGAAGATCCTCGGCTTCGACCCGGCCGAGACGTTCGCGGTCGCGCCGGAGGTCCTGGACCACGCGCGCGCCGTGGTGGACCGGGGCCGCGCCGCGCACGCCGCCTGGGGCAAGGCCTACGAGGCGTGGCGGACCGCGCACCCCGAGCGCGCCGCCGAGTACGACCGCATCGCGACCCGCACGCTGCCCGGCGGCTGGACCGAGGCGCTGCCGGAGTTCGAGGCGGGCACCGGCATCGCGACGCGCGCCGCGTCCGGGCAGGTCCTCGCCGCGCTGGCGCCGGTGCTGCCGGAGCTGTGGGGCGGCTCGGCCGACCTCGCCGAGAGCAACAACACGACGATGAAGGGCGAGCCGTCCTTCATCCCCGAGGAGTTCCAGACCAAGGAGTTCCCCGGCGGCCCGTACGGGCGGACGCTGCACTTCGGCGTGCGCGAGCACGCGATGGGCGCGATCTGCAACGGCATCGCGCTGCACGGCGGGACGCGCCCCTACGGCGGCACGTTCCTGATCTTCTCCGACTACATGCGGCCCGCCGTCCGGCTCGCCGCGCTGATGAAGCTGCCGGTCACCTACGTGTGGACGCACGACTCCATCGGCCTCGGCGAGGACGGCCCGACGCACCAGCCGGTGGAGCAGCTCTGGTCGCTGCGGGCGATCCCGGGCCTGGACGTCGTCCGGCCCGCCGACGCCAACGAGACGGCCGTCGCGTGGCGGACGATCCTCCAGCACACCGACCGTCCGGCCGGGCTCGCGCTGACGCGGCAGAAGCTGCCGGTGTACGACCGGACGAAGCTGGCGTCCGCCGAGGGCACCGCCAAGGGCGGGTACGTGCTGGCGGACGCGTCCGACGGCCGCCCCGAGGTGATCCTCATCGCGACCGGCTCGGAGGTCGAGATCGCGCTCGCCGCCCGCGAGACGCTGGAGGCCGACGGGACCCCGACGCGGGTCGTGTCGATGCCGTGCGTCGAGTGGTTCGAGGCGCAGGACGACGCCTACCGCCAGGAGGTGCTGCCGCCCCGCGTCCGCGCGCGCGTCTCGGTCGAGGCGGGCATCGCGCTCGGCTGGCGCATCTACACGGGCGAGTACGGCGAGGCGGTGAGCCTGGAGCACTTCGGCGCGTCCGCCGACTACAAGACGCTGTTCGAGCAGTTCGGCCTCACGGCCGAGCGGGTCGTCGCCGCGGCCCGGTCCAGCCTCATCAAGGCCGGCCGGGACGGCAAGGGCTCCACGACGGGGAACTGACCGTTCCGCGCCGTTCCGCGAGACTCCGGGAGAGGAAGCGATGAGCGAGACGTTGAAGAGGCTCTCCGACCAGGGCGTGTCCATCTGGCTGGACGACATCAGCCGGGAACGCCTGCGGACGGGCAACCTGGAAGAACTGGTCAAGGACAAGCACGTGGTGGGCGTGACCTCCAACCCCACCATCTTCGCCAAGGCCCTGTCGCAGGGGTCGGCCTACGACGGCCAGGTCCGCGACCTCGCGGTGCGGGGCGTGGACGTGGAGGAGGCCGTCCGGGCCATCACCGCCTACGACATCCGGTGGGGCTGCGACGTGCTGCGTCCGGTGTACGACAGCACCGGCGGGCTGGACGGCCGCGTGTCGCTGGAGGTCGACCCCCGGCTGGCGCACGAGGCCGAGCGGACGGTCGCCGAGGCGCGCGCGCTGTGGTGGATGGTCGACCGGCCCAACCTGTTCATCAAGATCCCGGCGACCGAGGCGGGGCTGCCCGCGATCACGGCGGCGCTGGCCGAGGGCATCAGCGTGAACGTGACGCTGATCTTCTCGCTGGAGCGCTACGCCGGGGTGATCGACGCGTTCTTCGCCGGGCTGGAGCAGGCGAAGGCGAACGGGCACGACCTGTCGACGATCGCGTCGGTGGCGTCGTTCTTCGTCAGCCGCGTCGACACCGAGATCGACAAGCGCCTGGACAAGATCGGGTCGCCGGAGGCGGCGGCGCTGCGCTCCAAGGCGGGCGTGGCGAACGCCCGGCTGGCGTACGCGCTGTACGAGGAGAAGTTCGGGTCGGACCGCTGGACGGCGCTCCGGGACGCGGGGGCGCGTCCGCAGCGCCCGCTGTGGGCGTCCACCGGCGTGAAGGACCCGAACCTTCCGGACACGCTGTACGTGGACCAGCTCATCGCGCCCGACACCGTGAACACGATGCCGGAGGCGACGCTGGACGCCGAGGCCGACCACGGCGACCCCGCCGGGGACGCGGTCACCGGCGCCTACGACGACGCGCGGGCGCACATGGCCGCGCTGAAGGACGCCGGCGTCGACTACGACGACGTGGTCCGGGTGCTGGAGGAGGAGGGCGTCGAGAAGTTCGAGGCGTCCTGGAAGCAGCTCCTCGGCACGGTCGAGGGCGAGCTGAAGAAGCAGGCGGGACCCGCCGCCTGACGTTCGGTCGGAGGCGGGACGGTCGGATGCGGCCGTCCCGCCTTCGGCGTCCCCGCGGGCCCGCGCCCACGGGCCCTACGCCCTGTTTCCAGAAGATCGCGCACTGGGTCGCGGATGCCGCTTCTCTCCTGGAACGATGGGGGCAGGAGGAACGGTGCCCGGATTCGACGTACTGACGCGCGGCGACGTGCTGCACGCCGCCCTGAAGGCGCGCGACTACCTGGTGAGCTGCGGCGTGCCCGGTTCGCTCGCCGCCAAGGACCCGCGGCTGTGGGGGCGGCGCGCGGTCGACCACAGCAGGCTCGGCTGGCTCGACCTGCCGTCGGCGTCGCGCGGCCTGCTGGCGCAGGTGGAGGGTCTCGTCGCCGACGCCCGCGCGTCCGGGCTCGACCATGTGGTGCTCATCGCGGTCGGGGCCGAGGCGCTCGCCGCGCAGGCGATCGTCGCGGCGCGCCCGCCCGGGGCCGGCGGCGAGCTGACCGTGCTGGACGGCGGCGACACCGCCGGGCTCGGCTTCACGCTGGAGCGGCTGGACCGGACGCTCGTCGTCCTCGCCAGCAAGTCGGGCGTCTCGCTGGAGGGCGACGCCTACCGGCGCATCCTGACCGCCGCGTTCCGCGAGCAAGGTCTGTCGGAGAAGGAGATCGCGGCGCGGTTCCTCGTCGTCACCGACCACGGCAGCCCGCTGCACGGCTTCGCGCGGCAGTGCGGCTACCGCATCGGGCTCACCGACCCGTACCTGCCGGGGCACTTCGGCGCGCTGTCGGCGTACGGGCTCGTCCCGGCGGTGCTGGCCGGGGCGGACGCGGCGACGCTGCTGGACGAGGCCGCCGACGTCGTGCCGTCCCTGTCGCGCACCGAGGACAACCCGGGCCTGCTGCTCGGCGCGATCCTCGGCGGCTGCGCCCAGCAGGGGCCCGAGGGCCTCGCCCGCGACAAGCTGCTGCTGCGCGAGCGCGGCGGCCCGGGCCCGCTCACCGCGTGGATCGCGCAGCTGCTCGCGGTCGGGACGGGCAAGCGCGGCCGGGGCATCGTGACGTTCGAGCCGCCCGGCGTGCCGCGCGCCTACCCCGACCTGCACGCCGTCGCGATCAACCCGGCGGGCGCGGCGGGCGAGGACGACGACACCTCGGTGTGGGGTCCCGTGGGCGCGCAGTTCCTCGTCTGGGAGTACGCGACGGCCATCACGGGCTGGCTGCTCGGCGTGAACCCGTTCGAGGCGGGCGGCGCGTCCGCGCAGGACGCCGAGGACCAGGCCGCGACGATGCTCCAGGAGGCGGCCGGCGGGCGGCCCATCATCGGGCGGCCGGTGGCGGTGGACGGCGACATCGAGATCCACACCGACCTGGCCTGGCGCGGCGGCTCGGACCTGGAGTCGGTGCTCACCGCGCTGCTGGACCGCGTGCCCGGCACCGGGTACCTCGCCGTGGCGAGCTATCTGTCCGGCGAGTTCTCCGGCCGGTACCTGGCGCCGTCGCTGGCGCGCGGGGCGCGGCGTCCCGTCGCCTACGGGCCGGGGCCGGGCTACCTGCACGCGACCGGGGCCGTCCACCAGGAGGGTCCGGGGACGGGCGCGTTCCTCGTCGTCACCGGCGAGGCGCCCGCGGGCGACCCGCTCGGCGACCCGGCGGTCCCCGGCCGTCCGTACAGCCTGGCGACGCTGCAGTTCACGCGGGGCGTCGCGGAGGCGCGCGCGCTGCGGCAGCGGGGGCTCCCGGTCGTCCACCTGCACCTGCGCGACCCGGTGGCCGGGGCCGGACGGCTCGCCGCCGCGGCCCGCGCCGCCGCCGTGGCGCTGTCGTGAAGCGGGTCGTGAAACGGCGCCCGGTGTACGCGGGGTCACGGCGGGTAGGCCGCCGACCCGCTGTCCGCCCCGTGACACGGGGTTGGGATTGCCGTTGCCCGGCCATCGGGAAGGATCGACCCGAGAGGGGCGTGGTCCCGGTCCGGGCGGGCCGGCGCTCGCGGCCGACCGTTCCGGCGGGCGGGCGCGAGGACGGCGAAGTTGCAAGAGTGGGCGCGAGACGCCCACGCCTAGGGCCAAGAGTGCGAGAAGAGGGGGCGCCCACGTGACCACCACACCCAATCCGCTCCGGGATCCCCGGGACAAACGGCTGCCCCGGGTCGCGGGGCCGAGCGTGCTGGTCCTCTTCGGGGTCACCGGGGACCTGTCGCGCAAGAAGCTCCTCCCGGCCATCTACGACCTGTCCAACCGCGGCCTCCTCCCCCCGGGCTTCTCGCTGGTGGGGTTCGCGCGGCGCGACTGGGACCACCAGGACTTCCGCCAGATCGCCTACGAGGCCGTCAAGCAGCACGCCCGGACGCCGTTCCGCGAGGACGTCTGGGAGCACCTGGCCGAGGGGATGCACTTCGTCCCCGGCGAGTTCGGCGACCCGGGCGCGTTCGAGGCGCTGTCGATGGCCGTGAAGGAGCTGGACGAGAGCCGCGGCACGGGCGGCAACTACGCGTTCTACCTGTCGATCCCGCCGAAGTTCTTCCCCGAGGTCGTCGAGCAGCTCCGCAACAGCGGCCTCGCCAACAGCGACGGCTCGGGCGGGTTCCGCCGGGTCGTGATCGAGAAGCCGTTCGGGCACGACCTGGCGAGCGCGCAGGAGCTGAACGCGACCGTCCACCGGGTGTTCCCCGAGGAGTCGATCTTCCGGATCGACCACTACCTCGGCAAGGAGACCGTCCAGAACATCCTCGCGCTGCGGTTCGCGAACACGATGTTCGAGCCGATCTGGAACCGCGGGTTCGTCGACCACGTGCAGATCACGATGGCCGAGGACATCGGCATCGGCGGGCGCGCGGGCTACTACGACGGGATCGGCGCGGCGCGCGACGTCATCCAGAACCACCTGCTGCAACTGCTCGCGCTGACGGCGATGGAGGAGCCGACGTCGTTCAGCGCCGAGGCCGTCCGCGCGGAGAAGGCGAAGATCCTGTCCTCGGTGCGCGTCCCCGGCGACCTCGCGCTCAGCACGGCGCGCGGGCAGTACGCGGCGGGCTGGCAGGGCGGGCGCAACGTCAAGGGGTACCTGGAGGAGGACGGGATCCCCGCGTCGTCGCGCACCGAGACCTACGCGGCGGTCAAGCTGGAGATCGAGAACCGGCGGTGGGCGGGCGTCCCGTTCTACCTGCGGACGGGCAAGCGCCTCAGCCGCCGCGTGACCGAGGTCGCGATGGTGTTCCAGAAGGCCCCGCACCAGCCGTTCTCGCACACCGACACCGAGGAGCTGGGGCAGAACGCGCTGGTGATGCGCGTCCAGCCGGACGAGGGCATCACCGTCCGGTTCGGGTCCAAGGTGCCGGGCACGTCCATGGAGATAAGGGACGTGAACATGGACTTCGCCTACGGGGAGTCGTTCACCGAGTCCTCGCCGGAGGCGTACGAGCGGCTGCTGCTGGACGTCCTCATCGGCGACCCCCCGCTGTTCCCCCGGCAGGAGGAGGTCGAGCTGTCCTGGCAGATCCTCGACCCGATCACCGAGTTCTGGGCCGGGCGCGGGCACGTCGACCAGTACCGTTCCGGGGGCTACGGCCCCGACAGCGCCGACGAACTGATGGCGCGCGACGGGCGCGCTTGGAGGCGACTCTAAGAATGAACATCGACCTCACCGGGACGACGACCCGGGCGATCCAGGACGCGCTGACCCAGGCCCGGCACCTCATGGGCGGCCCCGCCGTCGGGATGGTGCTGACGCTGATCATCGTCACCGACGAGTCGGCGCAGTACGACGCGGTGCGGGCGGCGACCGAGGCGGCGCGCGAGCACCCCTGCCGGGTCCTGACCGTCATCTCCCGCGACGCGCGCGGCAGCTCGTCGCGGCTGGACGCCGAGATCCGCATGGGCGAGACCGGGCCGGGCGAGACCGTCCTGCTGCGCATGTACGGGCCGCTCGCCGAGCACGCCGACTCGGTCGTCGTGCCGCTGCTCATGCCGGACACGCCGGTCGTGACGTGGTGGCCGGGCGGCAAGGTGCCGAAGGCGCCCGCGCTGGACCCGCTCGGCCGGCTCGCGTCGCGGCGCGTCACCGACGCCTACGCGGCGCGCGACCGGCTCGGCACGCTCGCGCGGCTCGCCGAGGGCTACCGGCCGGGCGACACCGACTTCTCCTGGACGCGCATCACGACGTGGCGGACGCTGCTCGCCTCGATCCTCGACCAGGACCACGACCCCGTCACCGGCGGCTCGGTGTCGGCCGAGCCGGACAGCCCGAGCGCGGAGCTGCTGGCGTCGTGGCTGTCGGTGCGGCTCGGCGTGGACATCCTGCGCGAGGTGTCCGACGGCCCGGGCATCACCGGCGTGACGCTGACGACGACCGGCGGGGACCTCGTGGTGTCCCGTCCGGACGGCCGCGTCGCCACGCTCGCCCGTCCCGGCCAGCCGGACCGGCGGGTGTCGCTGCTGCGGCGCCCGATGTCGGACCTGCTGGCCGAGGAGCTGCGGCGGCTCGACCCCGACGAGCCGTACCAGGAGGCCGCCGAGCGGTTCGCCAAGGACCTGTCGGCCGCCGCCGAGACCAAGACGCCGCCGATCGGCCGCACCGAGGAGGCCGCCCGCGCCCAGTCCGAGCGTCCGGGCAAGCGCGCGACGCCCCGCAGCACCAAGAAGGCGGACGAGGCGTGACCGAAGTTGAAGTAGTCGTCCATCCGGACGCGGACGTGCTCGCGGCGGCGGTCGCGGCACGGCTGGTGGCGGCCCTCACCGACGCGCAGGCCACGCGGGGCTCGGCGTCGGTGGTGCTCACCGGCGGCGGCGTCGGGACGTCCGTGCTCGCGGCTTTGGAGCGCTCCCCCGCCCGCGACGCGATCGACTGGGGACGGCTGGACGTGTGGTGGGGCGACGAGCGGTTCCTGCCGTCCGGCGACCCCGAGCGCAACGAGACGGGCGCGCGGGCGGCGCTGCTGGACCACGTCCCGCTGGATCCGGCGCGCGTCCACCCGATGCCCGCGACCGACGGCCCGGACGGCGACGACGTCGACAAGGCGGCGGCCCGGTACGCGGCCGAACTGCGCGGGAGCGACGGCCTCGTGCCGTCGTTCGACGTGCTGCTGCTCGGGATCGGCCCGGACGCGCACGTGGCGTCCCTGTTCCCCGGAAACGAGGCGCTGCGCGACGAGGGCGTCGCCACGGCCGTCCGCGACTCCCCCAAGCCGCCGCCGACCCGGATCTCGCTGACGTTCCCGGTGCTGCGGGCCGCGCGCGAGGTGTGGGTGCTCGCGGCGGGCGCGGGCAAGGCCGAAGCCGTCGGCCGGTCGCTGTCGGGCGCGGACCCGGCCGAGGCGCCCGCCGCCGGGGCGCGCGGACGGCACCGCACGCTGTTCCTCCTCGACGCGGCGGCGGCCGCCGAGGCGCCGCGCGCCTGATCCCGGTTCCCCGACCCGGGGACGCGCTCCCCCGTTCGCCGCATACCCTGGCGGGCGGGGGAATCCCCGTGGGCGGGATCCGCGAGGAGGCAAGCGTGCAGAGGGGTCAGGCGGTCACGGCGGGCGCGGTCATCGCCGCAGCGGTCGTGCTGGGAGCCGCCGGGTGCTCGTCGGGGGACGGCGGCGGGACGAGCGGCGGCGCGGTGAAGGCCGCCGAGGCGCCGCCGCCCGCGATCACCCCGGCGAACGGGACGCAGCAGGTCCAACCGGACCAGCCGGTGACCGTCCAGGCGAAGGCGGGACGGCTCACCGAGGTGACCGTCACCGACGCCAAGGGCGGCAGAGCGGCCGGGACGCTCGCCGCCGACGGGAAGACGTGGCGGACGACGTGGGGGCTCAAGCCGTCCACCACCTACACCGTGACGGCCAAGGGCGACGCGGGCGGCAAGCCCGTCACGGCGACGTCCACGTTCACGACGCTGAAGCCGGCGAAGAAGCTGGAGAGCGGCATGTCGCCGCTGGACGGCGAGACGGTCGGCGTCGGGATGCCGGTGCAGCTCCTGCTGTCGCGCTCGGTGGCGACGAAGGAGGCGCGCGCGGCGGTCGAGCGGTCGCTGGAGGTCCGGATGTCCACGCCCGTGGAGGGCGCGTGGAGCTGGATCAGCGACCGGGAGGTCGACTTCCGGCCCCGGACGTACTGGCCGAGCGGCCAGAAGGTCCGGATCGTCGCGCACCTGGCCGGGCTGAAGATCGCCGACGGCGTGTACGGCACGAAGGACCGGACGCTGACCTTCACCGTCGGCCCCCGGCACATCACCAAGGTGGACGCCAACGCGCACGAGGCCGTCGTGACGTCGGGCGGCTCGACCGTCCGGACGATGAAGGTGAGCCTCGGCAAGCCCGGCGACGACAGCTACTCCGGCACGATGATCGCGCAGGAGAAGACGCCGCACATGGTCATGGACTCGGCCACCACCGGCGACCCCGGCGCGTACCGGACGCCGACCGACTGGAACGTCCGCCTCACCTACAGCGGGACGTTCGTCCACGCCGCGCCGTGGTCGGTCGGCTCGCAGGGCAACGCGAACGTCAGCCACGGGTGCGTGAACGCGTCCCCGACCGACGCGAAGTGGTTCTACAACTTCACCAACCGGGGCGACATCATCCAGATCAGCGGAACGACCCGCAAACTGCGGTTCGGCAACGGGCCGACGCCGTGGGCCAAGTCCTGGCAGGACTGGCTGGCGGGCAGCGCGCTCGGGAAGTCCGTGACGGGCGCCAAGCTCTGAACCCGGTGTCCGGCCGGGCCGCGCGGGCCCGGCCGGACCCTTAGGGTGATCGCGTGGACACTCCCCTCCGCGTGCTCATCGTGGACGACGACGCCCTCGTGCGGACGGGGCTCTCGATGATCCTGTCCGGCGCCGGGGACATGACGGTCGTGGACAGCGTCGGGGACGGCGCCGAGGTCATCCCGGCCGTCAACCGGCACCGGCCCGACGTCGTCCTCATGGACATCCGGATGCCCCGGCTGGACGGGCTCGCCGCGACCGAGCGGCTGCGGTCCCGCGCCGAGCCGCCGGAGATCATCATCCTGACCACGTTCGACACCGACGACCACATCGTCGGGGCGCTGCGCGCGGGCGCGGGCGGGTTCCTGCTGAAGGACACGCCGCCGGAGGAGATCCTCCAGGCCGTCCGCCGCGTCGCCGCCGGGGAGCCGATGCTGTCGCCGGACGTGCTGCGCCGCATGATGACCTACGTCGCCGACACCGGCGCCGACCCGCGCCGCGACCGCGCGACGGCGCTGCTCGGCCGGCTCACCGACGGCGAGCGGGCCGTCGCCGACCTGGTCGGGCTCGGCCGCACCAACGGCGAGATCGCGCGGGAGCTGTCGCTGAGCGTCGCGACGGTCAAGGCGCACGTGTCGCGCATCCTCGCCAAGCTGGAGCTGAACAACCGCGTCCAGGTCGCGCTGCTGGTGCGGGGCGTCGAGCCCGGCTAGCCGCGCGCGGCGAACCAGGCGGCGGCGCGCTCCAGGTCGGGTCCTTCGGTCCACAGGACGGCCGGGTCGGCGGGCATCATCAGCTCGCGCAGCCGGGTCCGGACGCCGGCCCGGAGCGTCGGGCGGCCGAAATCGGCGATCTCGGGCGGGACGTCGCCGGGTTCGCCGAAGCAGGCGTGCGCGGCGTCCGCGCGGGTCATCCCGGCGCGGTCGGCCAGCTCCAGCGCCCAGGCCGGGTCGGGCGGCAGCGGGCCGCGTTCGGCGAGCAGGCGGCCGAGGGCGGCGACGGCCTCCGGGGAGCCCCAGCCGTGGCGCAGCCAGGCGTTCCACTCCCAGCCCGGCGGGACGGTGTCGGTGAACTCGCCGTCCGGCGTGAAGCGGAGCGCGCCGGCGGGCCGGTCGCCGCGCAGGATGACCAGCGCCGAGTCCGGCAGGCGCCACACCTCGCCGCCGTGTCCGTCACTGTGACCGTCGCCGGGTCCCGTGAGCCGCACTTCCGACCATCGGCCGGTGCCGTCGCCGAGCGGGGTCGACGCCCACGCGCGCAGCTCGTCCAGATCGCGGAAGCGCGCGTACGGCGTGACCCACGGCCAGACGGTGCCGAGCGCCAGCGCGCCGAGCCGCAGGAACGGCAGCGGACGGCGGTCGAGGTCGGGGAGGTCGGTGACGTGGACGCGTCCCGGCTCGCTTCGCATCGCGTTCTCCAGGGCGTCCGCCAGCGCGCGTCCGCCCGCGACGATCCCGGTGAACCGGCGGACGGGCAGGCCGGGCGCGGGCGCCAGCAGGTCCGGGACGCCCGGCAGGCCCAGCGCGGCGCTCCGGCGCAGGCAGCGCGCCGCCAGCGCGGCCTGGTCCAGGACGGCCGTCCGCAGGCCCGGATCGGTGATCTCGGGCAGCAGGGCGTCCAGCCGCCGCGCGGCCTCCAGCGGGCCGATCAGGGCCGCCTCGGCCAGCTCCCGCGCGGCGGCGGGGCCGACCCGGCGCAGCGCGGCCGACCCGGCCGGGTCCACCGGGCGCAGATGCGGCCACCAGCCGGGCGGCGGGACGGGCGCCCCGTCCCGCGCGACGGCCTGGACGATCCCGAACGGCACCCGGACGGTCGCGGTGCCGTCCGGGGCGTGCAGGCTCAGCCACCCGTCCCCGGCGCGCACGGTCGTGGGCCGGTCGGCGCCGGGGAACGTCACCTCGGCGGTCGCCGCCGGTTCGGGGCCGAGGGCGGCGGTGTCCGGGTCGCGGGTGAGCAGCGCGTCGCGGTCGTCGGTGAGGCCGTCGACGCGCAGCGTGCGCCACGCGCCCGCCGCCCGGTCGTAGGAGGACGCGCGCAGGGCCGTCCCGTCGTGCCAGAACAGCGGGCCGTCGTACCGCGCCGGGGGCCTCCGGTCGGGGAACAAAGACGGCACGGGGACGGACTCGGCGAGCAGTTCGCCGTCCGGGCCGTAGACGCGGGCGCGGCGCAGGTAGTCGTCGGTGACGGTCAGCCGGTCGCCGTGCTGGACGACCATCACCGGGTGGGTCGCCCGGACGGGCACGGGCCGTCCGAACGGGAAGGTCAGCTCGGCGGGCAGACCGGTGCGCAGCGCGGCGGCCAGGGCGTCCACGGGGTCGGTGACCGTGCGGCCGTCGGCGACGTCGGGGAGGCCCGCGGAGGCGGCGGGCGCGAGTTCGGCGAGGCCGTCGTCCAGGGCGGGCAGGCCGCCGCGCGCCGCCCGCTCGCGCGCGGCGTCGATCCGGGCGCGCAACAGGGCGGGGACCGGGTCCGGCGCCGTCTGGATCCGGTCCAGGACGGTCGTGTAGTCGACGTTGGCGTACGTCCCGATCTCCCGGAGGAACCGGCCGAGACGCAGGGAGAACACCGTCCGGAAGCTTTCGGCGTCCAGGCGGAACGCGGCGAAGTCCGTCCCGGCGCCCCAGCCCGGGTCGCGGCCGGGCTCGGGCTCGGCGGTGCGGGCGACGTCGCGCGGCACGTCGGCGGCCGACGCGCCGGGCGCGAGCGCGGCCCGCTCCAGCAGCCGCCGCAGCGCCGGTTCCGGGCAGCGCGCGCCGACCGTCGCGAACCAGGCGGCGGGGAGCACGGCCCCGGCGTCGGCGAGCATGCGGAGCCACAGCCACCGGGTCCGCTCGCCGTCCGGACGGGGCCCGGCGGGCTCCGCCGCGACGAGCGCGGCCAGGTCCGCCGCGTCGGCGCGGGCCAGCGCGACCGCCTCGGAGCGCACGGCCTCCCAGACCTCGCGCGGCGCCGTCCGCAGCCCGCCGGTGCGCAGCAGGGTCGCGGCGTCCGGCGCCGCGCGGGGGCGCCAGCACATTTCGGGCGGCACGCCGGTGCGCAGCAGGTCCGCGTCGAGCAGGCCCGTCCAGGACGGTCGCCAGTCGGGGGCGCGGCCGGCGATCTCGGCGCGCAGGGCGTCGATCTGCGCCTCGTGCAGGTGGTCGTTCTCCCACCACGCCGGAAGGTGGTCGTAGACGCGCTCGACCGTGACGGCGTCGCCCGCGACCCAGACCCGGGCGTGCGTCCAGCGGCCCCGCTCGGGATCGGCCTCGGCCTCCCGCCAGGCCGTCAGCAGGTCGGACAGCTCGGGGTCGAGCCAGCCGCCGGACGCGGCGGCGTAGGTGAACCCGCGCCGCTCGTGGCCGACGTACGCGGCCGTGATCGCGCCGTCACGCGCCCGCGCGACGACCGCGTCCAGCTTCGGGCCCGGCGCGGGCGCGGGCCGCTCGCGTTCGGCCGCGTCGCGCATCGCGAGTGCGATCACGCCGCCGGCCTGGGCGGGATCGGCGAGCGGGACGCGGCGGCCCGGCGGCTCGCCCGTCCCCGCCGGGATCTCCGGACGCGCCGAGCCGGGGGCCACGCCCGTCCGGGCGGCGACGGCGAGGGCGGCCGAGATGTCCGGTGCGTCCGCCAACGGCGCGATGACGGCCCGGTCCACGGTCCCGGCCCGCGCGGCCTTCAGCAGGGCTTCCAGGGCCGTACCGGGGTCGTCCACGTCGGCCAGGTCGAAGTAGAGGTCCTCGGTGGTGCCGTCCATGTAGGCGACGCTGTCCGCGAAACGCTCCGGGAGCGGCGCGTGGGACCAGGATGTGCCGTCCCACCACCGGACGAAGCCCAGCCCGGAATCCTCGTCCAGGAGCCCGGTGAGCAGGTCCCACGGGAGCCAGTCCGGTCCTCCGGCGAGGACGTCCACGGGCGGCGTGTGGAAGGCCGCCCGCCCGCTGCCGTACAGGACCGCGCGCCCGCCCGCGATCCGCGTGATCGCCCACCAGCCGTCCCCGGTGTCGCGCAGCCGCAGCCCGTCCGGCCGCACGTCGAATCCCGCGTGGGACAGCTCGGGAACGGCGGCGGCGAGGACGGCCATCGCGGCGGCCTCGGACCAGACGGCGTCGGGCGGGGGCAGGGGCACGGGAGCAGCCTTCCATGATCGCGGCGGGTACGGGACTGTGGACGCTCCGCGCGCCACTCCGGTTCGGCCCGGACGCTACTTTCGGCCCGGCGCCGCCGACCTTCGGGCGATGCCGCGGGCCGGGCGTCCCGGCGAGGCTGGAGCACATGATCGAAGTGACCGGCCTCAGCAAGCGGTACGGGGACGTCACGGCCGTCCACGGGATGACGTTCGCGTGCGCGCCCGGCACCGTCACCGGGTTCCTCGGCCCGAACGGCGCCGGAAAGTCCACGACCATGCGGATGATCTGCGGGATGACGCCGCCGACGACCGGGACCGCGACCGTCGCGGGCACCGAGTACCGGAAGATCGCCAACCCGGCCCGGCACGTCGGCGCGCTGCTCGACCCGTCCGCCCAGCACGGCGGCCGGACCGGACGCGAGACGCTCGCCCTCACCGCCCGGCTCATCGGCGTCCCGCCCCGGCGCGCGGACGCGATGCTCGACATGGTGGGCCTCGCGGGCAAGGCCGCGCGGCGGCCCGTCCGGGCGTACTCGCTCGGGATGCGGCAGCGGCTCGGGATCGCGCAGGCGCTGCTCGGCGACCCGTCCGTCCTGATCCTGGACGAGCCCGCCAACGGCCTGGACCCCGAGGGCATCCGCTGGATGCGGACGCTGCTGCGCGGGTTCGCCGACAAGGGCGGCACGGTGCTGCTGTCCTCGCACCTGCTGCGGGAGGTCGAGGCGGTCGCGGACCGGTTCGTCGTCGTCGCGCGGGGCCGCGTCGTCGCGCAGGGCACCGCCGCCGACCTGCTGGCCGGCCGCACCGGGACGTTCGTGCGCGGCCTCGACCCGGCGGCCCTCGGCGCCGCGCTGGCCGCCGCCGGGCTGCCCGCGACGCCGGACGCGTCCGGCGCGTTCACCGTCGCCGCCGACGCGGCGCGGGTGGGCCGCGCCGCCGCGGCGGCCGGGGCCGTCCTGGTGGAGCTGCGGCCCGCCGGGGACGGCCTGGAAGACCTGTTCCTGTCCCTCACCGCCGACCGGGAGCCCGTCGCATGACCGCCCTCGCCGCCTCCCCCGCCGTCGCGCCGCCCCGGCCGTCCCTGGCCCGGCTCACCGGCGTCGAACTCCGCAAGATGACCGACACGCGCGCGGGCCGCTGGCTGCTCGTGCTCGTCGCGCTGACCGGCGTCGTCGCCGTGCCGATCGTCATCGCCACCTCGCCCGGCCGCGACCAGGGCCTCCAGGACATGTTCTCCATCGCGCAGCTCGGCCCGCAGCTCCTGCTGCCCGTCGTCGGGATCCTCGCGGTGACCGCCGAGTGGTCGCAGCGGACGGCGCTGACGACGTTCGCGCTCGTGCCCGTCCGGTGGCGGGTCGCCGTCGCCAAGCTCCTCGCCGGGGCGGTGCTCGGGCTGGCGTCCCTGCCGGTCACGCTCGGCACGGCCGTCGCGGGACGCGGCGCCGGCGGGCTCGCCGGCCGGTCCGAGGGCTCCTGGCACCTGCCGCTGTTCGTCGTCGGGACGGCCGCGTTCCTCGCCGTCGCCAACGTCCTCACCGGGATGGCGTTCGGGATGCTGCTGATGAACACCCCGCTCGCGATCACGCTGAACTTCGTGCTGCCCGTCGCGCTGACGACGCTCACCCAGACCGTCCACCGGCTGCGCGGCCCGCTCGGCTGGATCGACCTGAACCGGGCGACCGAGCCGCTGAGCGACGTCGGCGTCACCTCCGGCGAGTGGGCACGGCTCGCGACGGCGCTCGCGGTGTGGCTCGTGGTCCCGCTCGCGGCCGGTCTGGTCCGGCTGAACCGGCGCGAGATCAATTGAGCGGACCGCGCCGATCATGCCCGGTTGTCGCGTTCCGGTGGCGGACGGCCCGGTCACGGCTGCACAATGCCCCGCATGCCCAGCAGTGATCTTTTCCAGACGCCGCGGCGCGTGCTCCGCCCCGGAACGACGGTCGAGGACGTGGACGCCCTCGCGCAGCTCCTGCGCTGGCCCATGACCGGCGTCACCGAACGCGACCGCGCCACCGGAACCGACGGCCGGGTCACCTGGCAGGCGGACGGCCCCGCCCTGCACTACGGCGAGGACGCGATGTTCGGCATCGGCCACTACCGGCTGGCGGGCGGACGCCAGGCGGTGGAGGCCGTCGCCGCGCAGGCCGCCGAGGCGCTGGACGCGTGGACGGTCAAGGAGCTGTGCGCGGCGGTGGACGACGCGCCCGACGCCCGCGCCCGCGGCCAGGCGCTGCTGCGCCTCGGCCTCGCCGCCCACGAGTTCGACGACGACGTCCACCGCCGGATCGCCGCCGCGCTCGCCGACGGGGACGCCCGCATCCGGTACGCCGCGCTGTTCGCCGCGTCCTACAGCGGCTACGGCCAGTTCGGCGGGAAGATCGCCGGGATGGCCGCGGGCGACCCCGAGGAGTTCGTGCGCGACCGCGCCGCCGCCATCGCCCACGTGCGCCGCTGAGACGCGCCGCTGACCTGCGGAGATTCCCGCCCGCACGAGCCGGGTACATCCCCCGGGTACCGACTTCGGGGGGATCGGACATGGCGGATGTGCGGTTCGGCGAGCTGCCGCTCGACCTGGCCTTCACCGACGTGCGCGGCGACGGGTCGCGGCGGCTCGCGCTGTTCGGCGACCCGCGCGACCCGAACACGCGCGCGCTGGTCCGCGACGAACTGTCGCGCGTCGGGGACGTGACCGTCCACACGCTGCTGCTGCCGCTGGAGATCTATCCGGGGTCCGACGACACGGCCCGGCGGATCTGGGCCGCGCCCGACCGCGCCGCCGCCTGGTACGCGTGGATGACCGACGAGACGCCGCCGCCGGACGACCCGGACCCGCACACGCCGCTCGCCCGGCTCCGGCTGGCCGCCGAGGAGCTTCAGATCGTCTCGACGCCCACGCTGGTGTTCGAGAGCGGCGAGATGATCGCGGGCGCCACCCCGGCACGGGAGATCGAGGCGATGCTGTCGGCGTGACCGGTGTCCGCGCGGTCGGCGGCGAAGTGCACCGCGCCGTCCGGGTCGTGCCGGACGCGGCGCATCCCGAGCCGTCCGGCGACCTCGGCCGTCACCGCCCCGTCGACCTCGGCGGTGACGCGGCGCAGGCCCGTCGCGGTGAACGCGTGGCCGAGCAGCGCCCCGGCGGCCTCCTCGGCGAGCCCGCGACCCCACCGGTCGGGCTCCAGGCTCCAGACGATCTCGGCGGCGCCGTCGCCGTGCGCGCGCAGCCCGGCGACGCCGAGCAGCGGCCCGCCCCCGGCCGGGCGCAGCGTCCACAGGCCGTAGCCGTGCAGCGCGAACCCGCGCTCGCTGGCCGCGATGATCTCGGTGACCTCCGGCCCGGTCACGCCGCGCGCCCCGAACAGGTGCGGCCGGACGAGCGGCCCGGTCCAGTGCGCGAGCAGCCGGCGGCGGTCGCTCATGCTCACGGGCGTCAGCGTCAGCCGGGCCGTGCGCAGCACGTCACGCATCGACGTCACGCATCGCGGGCCGGCCAGTCGGGCGCCTTCTCCCCCGCCGGGACGCCCGTCCGGAACACGCGCATCTGCAGCGCCAGCCCCGCGTAATAGCCGACGAGCGTCACCAGCTCGACCAGCGCCGCGCGGCCGAGCGCCGCGATGGCCTCGGTGTGGACGGCGTCGCCGAGGTCGCCGTCGGCGGCGAGCTGCCGGGCCGCCTCGTACACCACGCGCTCGCGGACGTCGGCCAGCAGCGGCGCGCGGCCCGCGCGCAGCGCGTCCAGCTCGGCCTCGGTGAGCCCGGCGCTGCGGCCGAGCCGCTCGTGCGCGTACCACTCGAAGTCCGACCGCCAGTGCTCGGCGACGACGAGCGTCGCGATCTCCCGCTCGCGCCGGGTGAACGCCGTGCGGTGGCGGAGCGCGGCGCCCAGCTCCTGCAGCGGCATCCCGACGTGCGGGCTGTAGAGCATGGCGTTGAACGGGCCGTGCAGCCTGCCCTCCTCGTCGGCCACGGCGAACGGCGCGGCACGGTCCCCGCGCGGCCCCTCCGTGATGGCGGTGTAGACGTCGCGCTGCTCCTCGCTGAGGAGTGCGGGACGCAAGGCGGGCAGCCGCCCGCCGTCGGGGTGCTGATCCGGACGGCCATCGCGCAGAGGCTCGATCACCCCTTGCACGCTAGGCGCTGGAGGCCGGGCGCTCAAGCCCTTGTCCGGTATGTGAAACCATCAGCTCACGGCCGCGTAGCGAATCCGTAACACCTCACGGTCAAGGTGAGTCAGTACACGTTCACCGTCACCGGAAGGAACGTTCCCATGCCGTTGCTGCGCGTCCGCGCCGAGATCGAGGACCGTCCGGGCCGGCTGGCCCTGCTCACCGCCGCGCTGGCCCGGCGCGGCGCCAACATCCTCGGGCTCTCGGTCCAGCTCGGCGCCGACGGCGTGGTCGACGAGTTCATCGTCGACGTCCCGGGCGGCGCCACGGCGGCCGACGACCTCGGCCGCGCGCTCGCGGGCGCGGGCGCGCTGCGCACCGCCGTCGCCCCCGCCCGGCCGCGCGAGCTGGTGGACGAGACGACCCGCGCGCTCGTCCTCGCCGCCCGGCTGCGCGCCGAGCCGCACACGCTGCCGGACGTCCTCGCCGAGCTGCTGCGCGCGCAGGACGCCCGCTGGTCCACGTCCGTCGAGGCCGACGACGACCCCGCCGCGCTCGTCGTGCCGGTCGGGCAGCGGCGCGCCGTGCTGGTGCGCCGGCCCGGGCTGCCGTTCACGACCACCGAGGCGGCCCGCGCCGACGCGATGGTCCGGGCGGTGCTGCCCGCCGCCGGGCCGCTGCCCGCGTCCCGCCGGGTGGTGCTGCGCGACGGCACGGCGGTCGTCGTCCGGCCGGTCGAGACCCGCGACGTCGAGGCCATCACCGCGATGCACGACCGCTGCTCGCTGGAGACGCGGCGGATGCGCTACTTCAGCGCCAAGCCGTCGCTGCCGCGTCGCGCGATCGAGCGGTTCTGCGAGCCGTGGCACGGGCTGACGCTCGTCGCCGAGGGCCCGGACGGGTCGGTGCTCGCGCTCGCCCACCTGATCCACGTCCTCGAACCGGGCGTCGCGGAGCTGGCGTTCCTCGTCGAGGACGCCTGGCAGGGCCGGGGCCTCGGCCGGCTGCTCACCCGGATGCTCGCCGAACTCGGCCGCGACCGGGGCCTGGTCGAGCTGCGCGCGACGACGTTCAGCGAGAACGCCCCGATGCGGCGGCTGCTCACCGCGCTCGGCGGCCGGACGCTGCGCACCGAGGAGCCGGCCGTGGTCGAGATCCGGCTGCGGCTGGACGGCCGGGCGCCCGCGCGCGCCCTGGCAGGATTGCGGGGTGACCGGCATCTATGACGACCCCTGGGCCTACGAGCTGGCCTGCTCCTTCCGCGACGTCGAACCGGAGGTCGACGCGGTCCTGGCCTGGTGCCGGCGGCACGGCGCGGGCGCGCCGGGGTCGGTGCTGGAACTCGCCGCGGGACCGGCCGAGCACGCCCGCGCGTTCGCCCGCCGGGGCGTGGCCGCAACCGCGCTCGACCTGAACCCGGCGATGTGCGCGTACGCGCGCGAGCGGGCCGCGCGCGAGGGCGTCGCGGTGGACGTCGTGCGCGGCGACATGACCGCGTTCGCGCTCGGCCGCCGGTTCGACCTCGTCGTGACGATGCTGGACTCGACGTCCCACCTCATGACGCTGGACGCGTTCGTCGCCCACCTGGACCGCGCCGCCGAGCACCTGGCGCCCGGCGGCCTGTACGTCGTGGAGATGTCGCACCCGCGCGACCGGCTCGGCGACCCGAGCGTCGGCACCGCGTGGACGGTCGAGCGCGACGGCGTCCGCGCGTCGGTGCGCTGGGGCGGGCGCGAGGACGTCCTGGACCCCGTCACGCAGATCGCCCCGGACCGCGTCGTCATGACGATCGAGTCCGGGGCGGAGCCGCGCACGATCCGCGACGTCGTCCCCTACCGGTTCTGGACGGCGACGGAGCTGGCCGCCGCCGTCCGGCTGTCGGGACGGCTGGAGATCGCCGCCCAGTACGGCGACTTCGGCGACGTGCCCGTCACCGACGCCGCCGCCTGGCGGATGATCAGCGTGCTGCGTCAGCCGAGCGGCGCCCAGCCCGGCATCGGATAGGCGGCCATGAGGTCGCGGATCTCGGCGGCGACGCGGTCGGCGACGGTCGTGTCCCCCTTGCCCGCCGCGACGACGACCTCGTCGAACCACTCCGCGACGCGCGGCATCAGGTCGGGCGTCAGGCCCCGCGTCGTGATCGCGGCGGTGCCGAGGCGCAGCCCGGACGGGTCGAACGGCTTGCGCGGGTCGAACGGGACGGCGTTGTAGTTCAGCTCGATGCCCGCCTCGTCCAGCGCGCGGGCGGCGGGCTTGCCGGCGACGCCCTTGTTCGTCAGGTCGATGAGGATCAGGTGGTTGTCGGTGCCGCCGGACACGAGGTCGTAGCCGCGCTCCAGCAGCGCGTCCGCCAGCGCGACGGCGTTCGCGACGATCGCCCGCGCGTAGTCGGCGAAGTCGGGCCGGGCGGCCTCGGCGAGCGCGACGGCGATGGCGGCGGTCGTGTGGTTGTGCGGGCCGCCCTGAAGGCCGGGGAAGACGGCCCGGTCGACCGCCTTCGCGTGCTCGTCCGTCGTGAGGATCATCGCGCCGCGCGGCCCGCGCAGCGTCTTGTGCGTGGTGGTGGTGACGACGTCGGCGTGCCCGACGGGCGAGGGGTGCGCGCCGCCCGCGACGAGCCCGGCGATGTGCGCGATGTCGGCGGCGAGGACGGCGCCGCACTCGCGCGCGATCTCGGCGAACGCCGGGAAGTCGATCGTCCGGGGCAGCGCGGTCCCGCCGCACCAGATCAGCTTGGGCCGCTCCTTCAGCGCCAGCTCGCGCACCTGGTCCATGTCGACGCGGCCGGTGTCGCGGCGGACCTCGTAGCGGACGGCGTTGAACCACTTCCCGGTCGCCGACACCGTCCAGCCGTGCGTGAGGTGGCCGCCCATCGGCAGCGACAGGCCGAGCACCGTGTCGCCCGGCTCCAGGAACGTTGCGTAGACGGCGAGGTTGGCCGGCGACCCCGAGTAGGGCTGGACGTTGGCGTGCTCGGCGCCGAACAGCGTCCGGGCGCGCTCGATGGCCAGCTGCTCCAGCGGGTCGACGTTCTGCTGGCCCTCGTAGTAGCGGCGGCCCGCGTACCCCTCGGAGTACTTGTTGGTGAGGACCGAGCCGGTCGCCTCCAGCACGGCGGGCGACACGTAGTTCTCCGACGCGATGAGCCGGATCTTCTCGAACTGCCGGCGGGCCTCGGCCTCCACCAGCCCGGCGACGCTCGGGTCCTGGCCCTGCAGATGGGGAAGGGACGGCTGGTGCATGGACGCCTCCGCTGCTTCGCCGCCGGGACGGTACGAGGCCCCGGCGTGGGGACCCGTACACCCAGGCGCGCGGTGTGCGGACGGTTCGCTTCCCGGTGGTCGGATCCACCTTGACTGCGCCAGTCGCGTTGCCGTCCAGCCTAGCGGGACGCGCGCACCCCCGGAAAGACGCGAACGGGGCCCGCGGAAGGGGCGCTCCCTCCCGCGGGCCCCGCAGGGCTCGTCGCTCAGCCGCGTCCGGCGGCCTCCAGCGCGCGCTTCACCGCGGCGCGCTTCTCCCGCAGCTTGGCGAGGGCCTCCTCCAGGATGGCCTCGCCGTCCTCGTCGCTGCGGCGCTCCTTCACGTACGCGAGGTGCGTCTTGTAGGGCTCGGTCTTCGGCGGCGCCGGCGGGTTGTCCTTGTCCTGCCCGGCCGGGAAGCCGCAGCGCGGGCAGTCCCACGTCTCCGGCACCGCGACGTCCGTCGCGAAGCTCGGCCGGGTCTCGTGCCGGTTGGCGCAGTAGAAGGTCACCCAGACCCTGGGGGCCGCGTCGCCGCGCTCGGCCTCTCCCATCGGCCCGGCACCGACACGGCTGCCCCGAATCGCGTTGCCACTACCCACGGACTACTCCTCGCTCAGTGTTGCCGCGTCCGTCCGCCCGACGGAGCCGCGGCGCTCGCATGTCTCTCGGCGGCCGGTCAGGCGCCCTTGCTCTTGAACAGCAGGCCCAGCACCACGACCGACGCCAGCCAGATGATCCCGAGACCGATGGTCAGGCGGTCCAGGTTGCGCTCCACGACCGACGAACCGCCGAGCGACGACGAGATGCCGCCGCCGAACATGTCGGACAGCCCGCCGCCCTTGCCCTTGTGCATCAGGACGAGGACCACCATCAGCAGGCTCGCGACGATGAGCACGATGGACGTTGCGATGATCACAGTTCAGCGCCTTCTCTGGGTCGCCCCCGCCGGGGCGGGGCGTTCTCGGATGCGGACGAGCGTCGAGCCGGGCGTTTGCCCGTCAGGTACGAAGGGTACGACGAACGGGCGCCTGGTTCGGTAAGAACCCCCGGGACAGACCGAATCAATCCGTTCGGATCAGGCCGGAAGATCCCGGTACCGGCAGATCTTGACGAACTCGCCGGGGTCGAGACTGGCACCGCCGACCAGCGCGCCGTCCACGTCGGGCTGGGCCATGATCCCGGCGATGTTCGCGCCCTTGACCGACCCGCCGTACAGGATACGGATCCGCGCGGCCGTGTCGCCGTCGTACAGCTCGCCGACGCGCGCGCGGATCGCCGCGCAGACCTCCTGGGCGTCCTGCGCGGACGCGGTCTTGCCGGTGCCGATCGCCCAGACCGGCTCGTAGGCGATGACGAGCCCGGCGGCCTGCTCGGCGGTGATCTTCTGCAGCGCGCCGTCGACCTGCGCGACGCAGTGCGCGATGTGCTCGCCCGCCTCGCGGACCTCCAGCCGCTCCCCCACGCACACGATCGGCGTGATCTCGGCGCCGAGCGCGGCGCGCGCCTTGGCGTTGACGAGCGCGTCGTCCTCGTGGTGGTACTCGCGCCGCTCGGAGTGCCCGACGGTGACGTAGGAGCAGCCGAGCTTGGCGAGCATCGCGGCCGACACCTCGCCGGTGTAGGCGCCGGACGCGTGCTGGGACACGTCCTGGGCGCCGTAGGCCAGGTCGAGCTTGTCGGCGTCGACGAGCGTCTGCACCGAGCGCAGGTCGGTGAACGGCGGCAGGACGGCGATGTCCACCGCGTCGTAGTCGGCCTCCTTGAGCCCGAACGCCAGCTTCTGGACGAGCGCGATGGCCTCCAGGTGGTTGTTGTTCATCTTCCAGTTCCCGGCCATCAGCGGCTTGCGGGCGGAAGCGTTCTTCGGGGCCATCGGGGTCAGTCCTCCAGAGCCAGCAGGCCGGGCAGCGTCTTGCCTTCGAGGTATTCCAGGCTGGCGCCGCCGCCGGTCGAGATGTGGGAGAAGGCGGCCTCGTCGAAGCCGAGCCCGCGCACCGCGGCGGCCGAGTCGCCGCCGCCGACGACGGTGAACGCGCCGGAGTCGACGAGGCCCTGCGCGACGGCGCGGGTGCCGCCCGCGTAGGGGGCCATCTCGAACACGCCCATCGGGCCGTTCCAGAAGATCGTCCGGGCGTCGGCGAGCCGGTCGGCGAACAGCTTGCCGGACTCGGGGCCGATGTCCAGGCCGAGACGGTCGGCGGGGATCGCGTCGGCCGCGACGACGTCGTGCTGGGCGTCGGCCGCGAACGCGGTGGCCGCGACGACGTCCACCGGCAGCACGAACTCGACGCCGTTGGCCCGCGCCCGCTCCAGGTAGGCGCGGACGGTGTCGAGCTGGTCCTCCTCCAGGAGGCTCTTGCCGACCTCGTGGCCCTGCGCCTTGAGGAACGTGAAGACCATGCCGCCGCCGATGAGGATGCGGTCGGCCTTGTCCAGGAGGTTGTCGATGACGCCGAGCTTGTCGGAGACCTTGGAGCCGCCGAGCACGACGGCGTAGGGCCGCTCGACGTCCTCGGTGAGCCGCTTCAGCACGTCGACCTCGGTCGCGATGAGACCGCCCGCCGCGTGCGGGAGGCGCTGCGGCACGTCGTAGACGCTGGCGTGCTTGCGGTGGACGGCGCCGAACCCGTCGCCCACGTAGAGGTCGGCGAGGGCGGCGAGGCGGTCGGCGAACGCGCCGCGCTCGGCGTCGTCCTTGCTGGTCTCCCCGGCCTCGAAGCGCAGGTTCTCCAGCAGCCCGACCTGGCCGTCGGCGAGTCCGGCGGCGAGCGCGCGGGCCGACTCGCCCGCGGTGTCGGCGGCGAGCGGGACGTCCGCGCCGAGCAGCTCGCCGAGCCGCGCCGCGACCGGCGCGAGCGAGAACTCGGGCTTCACCTCGCCCTTGGGACGGCCGAGGTGGGCGCAGACGACGACCTTCGCGCCCCGCGCGCGCAGCGCCTCGATCGTCGGCAGGCTGGCCCGGATGCGGCCGTCGTCGGTGATGGCGCCGCCGTCCAGCGGCACGTTGAGGTCGGCGCGGACGAGCACCCGCTTCCCGGCGACGTCGAGATCGTCGATGGTGCGCATCGGCAAGGCGTTTCCTTCCGTCGGGGGTCGCCCCCGGTGGACACGGCGGGGCGGCGCGCACCGCCGCGCGCACGGCCCCCGGAGACACGGCCGCCGTGGCCGTGCGGGGCACGGCCACGGCGGGGGACGTCGGTCAGAGCTGGGCGCCGACGAGCTTGACGAGGTCGGCGAGGCGGTTGGAGTAGCCCCACTCGTTGTCGTACCAGCCGACGACCTTGGCCTGGTTGCCGATGACCTTGGTCAGGCCCGCGTCGAAGATGCACGACGACGGGTCGGTGACGATGTCGGACGAGACGATCGGGTCCTCGGTGTAGGTGAGGATCCCGGCGAGCGGGCCCTCGGCCGCGGCCTTCAGCGCGCCGTTGACCTCCTCGACGGTGGCCTCGCGGCCGAGCTCGACCGTCAGGTCGGTGGCCGAGCCGGTCGGGATCGGGACGCGGACCGCGTAGCCGTCCAGCTTGCCCTTCAGCTCCGGCAGGACCAGGCCGATGGCCTTGGCGGCGCCGGTGGAGGTCGGGACGAGGTTCAGCGCGGCGGCGCGGGCGCGGCGCAGGTCGCCGTGCGGGCCGTCCTGGAGGTTCTGGTCCTGGGTGTAGGCGTGGATCGTCGTCATCAGGCCCTTGTTGATCCCGAACGTGTCGTTCAGGACCTTGGCCATCGGCGCGAGGCAGTTGGTCGTGCAGGACGCGTTGGAGATCACCGTGTGCGCGGCCGGGTCGTAGGCGTCGTCGTTGACCCCGAGGACGATCGTGACGTCCTCGTTCTTGGCCGGGGCGGAGATGATGACCTTCTTGGCGCCGTTGTCGGCGTGCACCTTGGCCTTGGTGGCGTCGGTGAAGAAGCCGGTGGACTCGACGACGACGTCCACGCCGACGTCCGCCCACTTGAGGTTCGCCGGGTCGCGCTCGGCGAAGGTCTTGATGATCGCGTCGCCGACGGCGATGGAGTCGTCGGTCGCGTGCACGTCGCGGCCGAGGCGGCCGAGGATGCTGTCGTACTTCAGCAGGTGGGCGAGCGTGGCGTTGTCGGTCAGGTCGTTCACCGCCACGACCTCGATGTCGGCCCCGCTGGCCAGGACGGCGCGGTAGAAGTTTCGGCCGATCCGGCCGAACCCGTTGATGCCTACTCGGATGGTCACGGAACGGCTCTCCTCTTGCGTCGTCGTAACGTCGTCACGCCCGGTGTCGCCGGGCTGCCCACGGCGTGCGGTCTCGTGCTCGCACGGGGTGTTCCCCGCCCGACCCTACCGAATGACCCGGCCGCTCCCCGACACCGGAGGCGAGGGATATCGGGGGGTGAAGCCCCCTCCCCCACCTGGGGGATCGGACTGTCACCCCCGGGGGTCTAGACCTTTGTGTCTAGACCATTCAGCGGGCTCCCCGCCGCCACCGGGCCGTATGTGACCCACAGCGCACGCATCGTCGCATTTGTTCCTGTATGTAGTTGAGTGCCCGAGGTTGGACCGCCGTCGGGAAAAGTGGTGGTGATCACGCGGGGTGATCACCGGTCCCGGTCGCCGCCCCCGGAACGGCTGACCGAAATACCCGTACACTTCCGACCCATGCGGCGTGGACTCCTCGTCCTGATCCTGGGGCTGACGATCCCGACCGCGGCGACCCCCGCGCGGGCCGACGGGACCGACGACCGCCGGATCGCCGCCGCGCGCGCCGACCGGCTCGCCGCGCTGTGGCGGCGCGACCCGGTCCAGGTGACCGACCACGCCCCGCGCGCCCTTCCCGCCGACGCGGCCACACGGATCAGGGCGGCCGTGGCGCGGCTGCGCGAGCCCGTCTACGTCGCGGTCGAGCCGCCGCTGCCGGGGCGCGTCGACGCCGCGGACCTGCTGCCGCTCGTCCACGACCGGCTCGGCCGCGACGGCGTCTACCTGATCGTCTCGGTGGACGGACCGCTCGGCGCGGCCCGCCAGTACGGCACCGGACCCGTCACCGTTCCGGAGCACACGCTGACCGCCGCCGCGGTGGAACTGCCGTCCGACGCCGGGGCGGTCGCGGTCGTCGAGCGGTTCGTGGACGTGGCGCTGGCCGGAGACGTCTCCGAGCGGCTGCGCGCCGGGAACCGTCCGGTGCCGAAGACGCGGCTCCGCCGTGCGCTGGAGCGCCGCGACGCCGCCGAGCGCCACACCGCGCGGGTCGAGGGGTGGACGTTCGCGGCCGGGACGGCGCTCGGCGGCGGGATCGTGGCGGCGGTGCTCGTCCGACATCGGCGGGGACGTCGGCGGGCGCGCCGATGAGGGCGCGGAGTACGGCCGTCCTCGCGGCCCTGGCGTTCGGCGCGCTTCCCGTCGTCCCGGCCGGGGCCGCGCCGTCCCCGCCCGCCGCGCCGTTCCCGGCGTACGCGTACCACCGGCTGGACCGGGTCGGCGCGGCGCTCGCCCGCGACCCGGTGTTCGTCGACCCCGACCTCGCGCCCTGGATCGGCGCGGCCGACCGCCGCCGGGTCCGCGCGGCGACGGCCGCCGCCGCGCGGGCGCTCGGCACGCCCGTGTACGTCGTCGTGATCCCCAACCCGTCCGACGCGGAGTCGGCGGGCGACGACCGGGCCTTCCTCGCCGAACTGCGCGACCGCACGGGACGGGACGGGCTCTACCTCATCGCCGACACGTCCGGCCGGGTGGACGCCGCCGGGTTCCGGGTCCCCCGCGACCTCTCGCGCGACCTCGAAACACCGTCCCTAGACGACCCCGAACCCGACTTCCGCCGGCCGTTCGCCGGACTCGCCGACCGGCTGGTCCGCCGGCTGGACCGCGCCCGGAACGGCGCGGCGGTCCCGCCCGAGACGACCACGGGCATCGAGAGCCCGCCGGCCTTCGGCCACGAGGACGACCTGGTGCCCGCCGACGGACCCGAGTTCCGCGCGCCGTTCCTCACCGGCCTGCTGCTCGCCGGACCGTTCGGGGCGCTCGTCCTGTACGCCCTGTGGCGGATCGCGGCGGCGCTGGTCGCCCGGCGCGCCCGGCCCCGCTCGGCCGTCCGGTCCGGCGGTCCGGTCCGGCCGGGCGCGCGGTGGCTGCGCCGCACCGCCCGCCGGGACGTGGCGGCGCTGCGCGCGGCGCTCGGCGCGGACGGCGGGGAGAACCGCGGGCTCGACTTCGCCACCGGCGCCTACGACGCCGCCCAGATCCTGCTCGACGACGTCGCCGACGACCGGGCGCGCGCGATCGACCTCGTCGGCGTGATCGTGCTCGCCCGGCAGGGCCGGGAGGCGCTCGACCGGAACGTCGCGTCCCCGCCGCCGCCCTGCTGGATCAACCCGCTGCACGGGGCGTCCGCCGAGCACCGGCGGACGGACGTCGGCGGGCGGGGGCGGCGGGCGCTGTGCGGCTCGTGCGCCAAGGCGTCGACCGCGACGCTGCGGAGCCGGGTGCTGCACGTCCCCGGCCCGGCGGGCGCCCAGCCCCACCACGACGTCCCCGGGCTGTGGCGGGACGCCGCGTACGGTGCCCGCACGCCCCTGTCCCCTCTCGTCCTGGAGTCCCTCGGTGTCGACTAGCCCGTCCCCCGGCGAGCGGATCGCGGCGGCGCTGCGGCGCTCGCCCGTGTACGTCGATCCGTCGCTGGCCCCGGCGCTGCCCGTGGCGGACCGCCGCCGGCTCGTCGCGACGCTGCGCCGCGCTCCCGTGCCGGTGTACGCGGTGATCGTCCCGATCGTGCGCGGCGGGACGTGGGCGGACGGCGACCAGCTCCTCACCGTCGTCCACGACCGGCTGGGACGCGACGGCGTCTTCGTCGGCATCGACGAAAACGCCGACACCCTCACCGCCCGCGAATGGACGGGGAACGACGACGACCGGAAGTGGGAGAGCCCCCACGCGGCGCGCGAGTCGGCCTGGGCCGTCAACTTCGACCGGCGGATGGACGACGCGTCCCTGTCCACCCGCCTCACCGCGTTCGCCCGCCTCATCACGGCGGGCACCGGCAAACGCGAGTACGAGCGGCTGAGCGCCGAGATCAGCCGGCGGGCCCGGCGGAGCGAGCCCGCCAAAGAGACCGCGGACGACGGGCTCCCGGTCCTGCCCGTCACGGCAGGCGCGGCGGGCGTCGCGGTCGCGGCCGTCGCCGGGCTGCTGGTCTGGCGACGGCGGCGCATGGCCGCGGCGCGGCGGCCCGGCGACGGCCTGCTGCTCCCCCGCGCCGTGTTCGCCACCGCCGGGAAGGCCGACGAGGACGAGCTGCGCACGCAGGCGTCCCGCGAGGTCATCGCGTTCGGCGAGGACCTGGACGCCACGACCGTCGCGGGCGGGGCGGACCGGCCCCGCGCGCTGCTCACCCGCGCGCTCGACGCCTACCAGGCCGCCGGGAAGACCCTCGACGCCGCGTCCGGCGTGCCCGACCTCGCCGGGGTGCTCGTCCTCGTCGACCAGGGCCGGGACGCGCTCGCGTCCGCCACCGCGCTCGCCGCGGGCGGACGCGAGATCCCCGCCGTGCCGCTGTGCTTCTTCCACCCGCTGCACGGCGACGGGTCCGTCACCGTGGACTGGCGACCGCTCGGCACCCGGCGAAGGCTCCGGGTCCGGTGCTGCGACGCGTGCGCGCGGGCCGTGAAGGAACGCCGCTCCCCCGACTGGCTGCTGGACGACCGGGACGGACGTCCCGTCCCGTACTTCGAGGTGCCGCCCGAACGCAGCGTCTGGGCCGACACCGGCTACGGGCAGTTCCGCGACGACCTCGTCCACCGCGTGCTGCGCGGCGACGCGCGCCGCTGAGCGGGTCCGTTCCCGGCGCGGAACATCCGGGGAGGTGACGGCCCCCGGCGGCAGGGGCCGTCACCTCGCCGTTTCCGGCCGTGGTCAGAGCACGGCGCGGATCGGTTTGATCGCGATCGCGCCGCAGACCATGAAGACCGCGCCGGCGACGAACACCGGCGTGTAGTCCCCGCTTCCGGCCAGGAGGAACAGCGGGGCGATGCTCGGCGCGAGCGACTGGGGGAAGGCGTTGGCGATGTTGAAGATGCTCATGTCCTTCGCGCTGTCGTCGGGGTCGGGCAGGACGGCGGCGACCAGGGCCAGGTCCACCGCCATGTACAGGCCCGTCCCGAACGCGCCGACGCCGATGCCGACGAGGAACCGGGTGTAGGTCGGGGCCGTGCCGACGATCAGGAGCCCGGCGGCGGCGATCACCGCCGCCGCGACCACGAAGGGCTTGCGCCGTCCGACGCGGTCCGACAACCAGCCGCCGGCCACCGAGACGATGATCGTGACGGTCGCGTTGACGGCCATCGCGCCGAACACGGCGCGCGCGACGTCGTCGGCGGAGAAGCCCAGCTCGTCGGTCAGGTAGTAGACCTGGTAGGTGAGCAGGTAGGACAGGCCGAGCATGAGCAGGAAGCGGCTGACGAACGCCCAGGCGAAGTCCGGGTGCCGACGCGGGCTGAACCGGTAGGCCCGCAACAGCGTCAGCAGACCGCGTCCCACGTCGGACACGGCCCGCGCCGGTCGGTCGGGGAGGACCACGACGAACCCGCCGACGAAGACGACGGCGATGGCCGTCGGAAGGAGAAGCGCGGCGGGGCTCCGCGCGGGCACGGCCTGCACGAGGAAGGTGCCGACCAGGACGGCGGCCTGGATGGTGAGCCCGAGCAGCCCCGACACGCGGCCGAGGTGGCGCGCGGGGACGTGGTCGGGGAGCACGGCGAACATCGCGGCCTGGGCGGCGTTGAAACCGAGCGCGGCGACGCACCAGCCGACGACCAGGACGACCACGTTCGGCGCGGCGACCAGGATGACCGTGCCGGCCACGCTGACCAGCATGCCGCCGATCAGCCAGGGGCGACGCCGTCCGATCCGCGCCCGGGTCCGGTCCGACAGGTAGCCGAAGACCGGGCCCGCGACGGCGGCCAGCAGAGCCCCGGCGCCGATGGTCAGGCTGAGCCAGGCGCCCTTGTCGGCGGACGTGAGGTCGGCGACCCGCAGGGCCAGGGTCACCGAGACCGGCGTGAGCAGCCCGATCCAGAGCGCCATCTGGGCCAGGACGTACGACGCACGAACAGCGGTCGCATCGCCCGTTCACCGTCGGCGGTCGTGCCGGGCGGCGCGGAGGGGGAAGAGGGGTCGGGGAGGGGGAGGTTCTCGGTTCCGGTCACGGTGTCCTCATCTCGATCTCGGAAGGGCGGCGCACCGCGGGGACGCGCGCGGACGCTGGACCGCGGAACGCCGTCCATGCGCCGTCGGCCGACGGGCCGGGGGTGGAACGCGCCGAATCGGCGTGTCGAGGGGAACGCGTTGCGGGAGGCTCAGAGGGAGGCGCGCGCCGAGTCCGCCACGTGGGCGCTGGAGGATCCGACGTCGAACACGGCCTGCCCGGCGGGGCGCCGCCAGCCGCGCGAGGCGGTGTCCCAGACCGCGAGGAGTCGTCGCTCCAGGTCGATCCGCGCCCGCGTGGACTCCCCGGGGGCGAGGTGGACCTTCGCCCAGCCCACCAGCCGGCGCGGGCACGGGCCCAGCGTGTCGGGAAGCTGGGCGTAGAGCTGGACGACCTCGGCGCCGGCCCGGTCTCCGGTGTTGCGGACGTCGGCCCACGCGGTCAGGTTCTCGGGGTCGACGGACAGGCCGCCGATCTCGAACGTGGTGTAGGACCGGCCGAACCCGAACGGGAACGCCGGACGGCGGTCGCCGGTGAACCATTTGTAGCCCGACGTCAGCGCGTGGTCGTAGGACACGTCGAAGGCCGTCGCCGGCGACCAGTCCACCGCGGGGTCGGCCATCCCGGTCATCTCGATGGGCTGGCTCGTCGGGACGATCGAGGTCGGCAGGTCGTCCGCGGAGAAGGGGAAGGTGACGGGGAGCTTCCCCGAGGGGTTCACCGCCCCGCTGAGCACCCAGGCGATCGCCGGGCCGCCGCGGTGGCCCGGGTACCACGCCTCGAGCACGGCGCCGACGCGCCCGGCCCAGGGAGTGAGGACGGGACCGCCGGTCTGCAGGACGACGACCACCGAGTCGTTCACGGCCGCGAGCGCGTCGATCAGCCGGTCCTGCTCGCGCGGCAGGCTCAGGTCCTCGACGTCGTAGTGCTCACAGGTCCACTGGTCGGCGAACACCACGACCACGTCCGCGTCCCGGGCCGCGCCGGTCGCCGCGTCGACGTCCGAGCCGTCCGCGAACGAGACCGCCGCCCGCGGAAACTCCTCCCGGATCGCCTCCAGCGGGGACGAGGGCACCCAGATCGGCTGCATGACGGGGAGCTGGCCCGGCGGCAGATCGACGGGCACGGCGTTGCCGCCGATCGGATCGACGGCGCACGAGCCTCCGCCGCTCGGCACGCCGACGTCGGCGTGCGCGCCGACGACGAGGACACGGTGCTCGGCCGCCGGATCCAGCGGCAGCAGTCCCCGCTCGTTGGCCAGCAGGACGATCCCGTTCTCCGCGATCCGCTGGGAGACGCGGTAGCTCTCCGCCGCGTCGAAGTCCGGGACGGGCGACGCGTCCAGCAGCCCGACGCGGGCCATGGTGCGCACGATCCGGCGCGCCATGTCGTCGAGCCTCGCCGTCGGCACCCGGCCGTCGGCGACCGCCCGGCCCAGGGCCGCGCCGAACCAGCGGTTGAGCGGGAACTCCTGGTCGAGCCCGGCGTTCGCGGACGCCTCGGTGCTGTGCGCGGCGCCCCAGTCCGACATCACCCAGCCCTGGAACCCCCACTCGTCTTTGAGGACGTCGGTGAGCAGGTACCGGCTCTCGCTGGCGTAGGGGCCGTTGAGACGGTTGTAGGAGCACATGACCGCGCCGACCCCGGACCGTTCGACGGCGATCTCGAACGCGAGCAGTTCACCCTCGCGCAGGGCGCGCTCGTCGATCACGGTGTTGATCGTGAACCGCCCGGTCTCCTGGTAGTTGCCCGCGTAGTGCTTGACCGTGGCGATCACGCCGGTCTCCTGGGTGCCGGCCAGCTCCCCGGCCACCATGATCCCGGACAGCAGCGGGTCCTCGCCGTGGTACTCGAAGTTGCGCCCGCAGCGCGGAAGGTCGGCAGCGCCCGGCTCGCCGCCGCCAACCGCGACGAGGACGCCCTGGCCGAACTGGACGAGGCGCTGCGGAACCTGCGCTCCGTCGAGGGGGACGAAGCGCTGCACGCCGCCGACATCGCCTTCCACGCGGCCCTCGCCCGCGCCTCCGGCAACGACATGTTCAGCCTGACCCTGGACGCGCTCCAGCCCCTCCTGCACCGACTGCGCCGCCGCGTCTGGAGCGGCTGGGTCTCCTCCGGGGGCAACCTGGCGAGCATCGTCGAAGCCCACGCGACGATCCTGGAGCGCGTGCGCGCGGGCGACGCCGACGGCGCGGCGAAGGCCATGAGCGATCACCTCGCGCAGGCGCGCCACGGACTCGAGAGCCCGACCGGCGGCCCCGGCGCCGGGTAGCGCCGCGACCGCCCGGGGCACGCCCCGCCGTCGGCCGAGGTCAGGGGGCGAGCATGTCCGCGGTCAGGTTCGCCTCGGTGCCCGGGAGGCCCTGGTCGCTCGCGCGCTTGTCGGCCATCGCCAGCAGCCGCCGGATGCGGCCCGCGATGGCGTCCTTGGTCAGCGGCGGGTCGGCGAGCTGGCCCAGCTCCTCCAGCGACGCCTGCTTGTGCTCCAGCCGCAGCCGCCCCGCGCTCACCAGGTGCTCGGGGGCCTCCTCGCCGAGGATCTCCAGCGCCCGCGCCACCCGCGCGCCCGCCGCGACCGCCGCCCGCGCCGACCGTCGCAGGTTCGCGTCGTCGAAGTTGGCGAGGCGGTTGGCCGTCGCGCGGACCTCGCGGCGCATCCGCCGCTCCTCCCAGGCCAGCACGCTGTCGTGGGCGCCGAGCCGGGTCAGCAGCGCGCTGATCGCGTCGCCGTCGCGGACGACCACCCGGTCCACCCCGCGCACCTCGCGCGCCTTGGCGTGGATCTTGAGCCGACGGGCCGCGCCGACCAGCGCGAGCGCCGCCTCCGGGCCCGGGCAGGTCACCTCCAGCGACATCGACCGGCCCGGCTCGGTCAGCGACCCGTGCGCGAGGAACGCGCCCCGCCACGCCGACTCGGCGTCGCACGCCGCGCCCGCCACCACGTGCCGGGGCAGCCCCCGCACCGGACGGCCGTTGTTGTCGATCAGGCCCGTCTGGCGGGCCAGGGACTCGCCGTCGCGGAACACCCGCACGACGTAGCGGTTGCCCTTGCGCAGCCCGCTCGGCGCGAGCACCACGACCTCCGAGCCGTGCCCGAACACCTCGGCGACGTCCCGGCGCAGCCGCCGCGCGGCGACCCCGGTGTCGATCTCGGCCTCCACCACGATCCGGCCGCTCACCAGGTGCAGGCCGCCCGCGAAGCGCAGCAGCGTCGAGACCTCGGCCTTGCGGCAGCAGGGCTTCAGCACCTGCAGCCTGCTCAGCTCGTCCTTGACCACACCGGTCATCGCCATGAGATGAACCCTCTCCCCCTGTCCGGACTCCCTGCAGTGTGGCCGAAGTCGGCCGCGCGGGTCGTCACTGCGCGAATATCTGTACGAAGGCTTGGGCCAGCAGGGCGGGATCATGACGCGGCGCGCCGCCGGGGTCGGCGACGTCGGCGAGGACGAGCCGGCCGCCGAGCGCGGCGACGGCCTTCTCCAGCGCCTCGGCGTCGTCCACCACGCCCCGGTCGGCGAGGACGACGTCCACCCGCAGGTCGGGCGCGTGGGCCTGGAGCACTTCCAGATGGTTCTGGGGGGAGAAGTCGTCGGTCTCGCCCGGCTGCGGGACGAGGTTCAGCGCGACGATCCGGCGGGCGCTCGTGCGGACCAGCGACCGGGCCAGCGCGGGGACCTTCAGGTGCGGCAGGACGCTCGTGAACCACGACCCCGGGCCGAACACCACCCAGTCCGCGTCGTCCACGGCGGCCAGGGCCTCGGGGCACGCGGGCGGGTCGGCCGGGACGAGGTCGACGCCGAGCACCGTCCCCGCCGTGCTCGCGCACGCCACCTGGCCCTTGACCCGCGTGATCACGCGGGGCCGCGCCGGGTCGGCGCCGCGCACCTCCGCGACGATGTCCATCGGGACCGACGCCATCGGCAGCACCCGGCCGTGGGCGCCGAGCAGCCGCCCGACCCAGTCCAGGCCCTCCACCGTCGAGCCGGTCGGGCCCGCGCGCTCGGCGAGCAGCTCCCACAGCGCCACGATCAGCAGGTTGCCCACCGCGTGGTCGTGCAGGACGCCGCCGCTGCGGAACCGGTGCTGCACCACGTCGCGCCAGGTCTGGCCCCACTCGTCGTCGCCGCACAGCGCGGCGAGGGCCATCCGCAGGTCGCCCGGCGGCAGCACGCCCAGCTCGGCGCGCAGCCGTCCGCTGGACCCGCCGTCGTCGGCGACCGTGACGATCCCGGTCAGCCGGTCGGTGACCCGGCGCAGCGCCGACAGGGCCGCGTACAGCCCGTGCCCGCCGCCGAGCGCCACGATTTTGGGACCCGTCAGCGGACCCGCCTGCGGACCTGAACCCGGGCCTGGTACGTCCACCGTGCCGTTCGTCTCCTCGTCCCCGACCCGTGCCGGGTCACTGCTCACTCACGGCCGAGGTCGCGATGGGCGACCTGTACCTCGATGCCCTCGTCGCGCAGCCGTGCGGCGATCTGTTCCGCCATGGCCACACTACGGTGTTTGCCGCCTGTACATCCCACGGCGAGCGTCACGTAGTGCTTGCCCTCCCGGTCGTACCCCGCCGCGAGCAGGCGCAGCACCTCGGTGTAGGCGTCGAGGAACTCCTTGGCGCCGCTTTGCCCGAGGACGTAGTCGCGGACGTCGGCGTCCCGCCCGGTCTTCGGCCGCAGCTCCGGCACCCAGTGCGGGTTCGGCAGGAACCGGCAGTCGACCACGAGGTCCGCGTCGACCGGCAGGCCGTACTTGTAGCCGAACGACACCACGGTCGCGCGCAGGCTCGGCCCGCCGGTGTCGGTCCCGAAGAACGACACGATCTTGGCGCGCAGCTCGTGGACGTTGAGCCCGCTCGTGTCAATCACAAGGTCCGCCTCGGCGCGCACCTCGCGCACGAGGTCGCGTTCGCGGGCGATGCCGTCCACCAGGCGCCCGTCGCCCTGCAGCGGGTGCGGACGCCGGACGCTCTCGAACCGGCGCACGAGGTCCGGGTCGCCCGCCTCCAGGAACACCACCCGGGGATGGACGCCCCTGGCCTCCAGCTCCGCGATGGCGGTGTGCAGGTCCTCGGTGAACGCCCGGCTCCGGACGTCCACCACCACCGCGATCCGCGGCACCGCGTCCTTCACCCGGCCGCCGAGGTCGGCCATCGTCGCGAGCAGGCCGGGCGGCAGGTTGTCCACCACGAACCAGTCGAGATCCTCCAGGGCCTTGGCGGCGGTGCTGCGCCCCGCGCCCGACATGCCCGTCACGATCACGATGTCCGGGACGTTTGTCTCTGTCGTCATTGCGCTTCCCCCGTCAGCCGTCAGAACCCCGTGCGTCCTCGCCGGACCCGGGCCGCGCGCCGGCGACCGGGACCGTCCCGCCGTGCAGCGCCGCCGCGATCGTCTCGGCGCTGCGCGCCCCGATGCCCGGCACCTCCGCGATCTGCTCGGGCGTCGCCGCGCGCAGCCGCTTCACCGACCCGAAATGCTTGAGCAGCGCCGTCCGCCGGGCCGGGCCGAGCCCGGGGACGCCGTCCAGCTCGCTCGCCGTCATCGCCTTGGACCGGCGCTGGCGGTGGAACGTGATCGCGAACCGGTGCGCCTCGTCGCGCACCCGCTGCACGAGGTACATGCCCTCGCTGTTGCGGGGCAGGATCACCGGGTCGTCGTCGCCCGGCAGCCACAGTTCCTCCAGCCGCTTGGCGATGCCCGCGACCGCGACGTCCTCGACGCCCAGCTCGTCCAGCGCCCGCTGCGCCGCCGCGACCTGCGGCGGGCCGCCGTCCACCAGGACGAGGTTCGGCGGGTAGGCGAACTTGCGCGGCCGGCCGGTCTCCGGATCGACCGGGCCGTGCGCGCCGGCTTCGGTCTCGTCGGGGTCGCCGAGGACGTCCAGCTCGCCCGTCTTCTCCCGCTCGGCCAGATAGCGGCGGAACCGGCGGGTGATCACCTCGTGGATCGAGCGGACGTCGTCCTGCCCCTCGACCGCCTTGATCGTGAACCGGCGGTACTCGGACTTGCGGGCGAGCCCGTCCTCGAACACCACCATCGACGCGACCACGTTCGTGCCCTGGAGGTTCGACACGTCGTAGCACTCGATCCGCAGCGGCGCGTCGTCCAGCTCCAGCGCGTCCTGGATCTCCTGGAGCGCGCGGCTGCGGGTCGTGAGGTCGCTCGCGCGGCGCGTCTTGTGCTGCTTCAGCGCCTCCAGCGCGTTGCGCTCGACCGTCTCCAGCAGGGTCTTCTTGTCGCCGCGCCGGGGCACGCGCAGCCCCACCGGGCCGCCGCGCTGCTCGCCGAGCAGTTCGGCCATCGCCTCGTGGTCGGGCGGCAGCTCGGGGACGAGCACCTCGCGCGGGATCCCCTGCCCGCCCTCGGCCTCGGCGTAGATCTGCATGAGGAACTGCTCCACGAGGTCGCCGGTGGTGACGTCCTCCACCTTGTCGACGACCCAGCCGCGCCGGCCCCGGATCCGGCCGCCGCGCACGTAGAACACCTGGACGGCGGCCTCCAGCTCGTCCTGCGCGAACGCGACCACGTCGCAGTCGGTGCTGTCGCCGAAGACGACCGTCTGCTTCTCCAGCGCCCGCTCCAGCGCGCGGACGTCGTCGCGCAGCCGCGCCGCGCGCTCGTACTCCTGCGACGCGGCGGCCTCGCGCATGTCGCGTTCGAGCCGGCGGATGAACCGGGTCGTGTTGCCCGCCATGAAGTCGCTGAACTCCTCGGCGAGCAGCCGGTGCTCGTCCGGGGAGACGCGCCCGACGCACGGCGCCGAGCACTTGTCGATGTAGCCGAGCAGGCACGGCCGGTCGAGCTGGTGCTGCCGCTTGAACACCCCGGCGCTGCACGTCCGCACCGGGAAGACGCGCAGGAGCTGGTCGACGGTCTCGCGGATCGCCCACGCGTGCGAGTACGGCCCGAAGTAGCGGACGCCCCTGCGCTTGGCCCCCCGCATCACCATGACGCGCGGGAACTCCTCGTTCAGCGTCACCGCGAGGTAGGGGTAGGACTTGTCGTCGCGGTACCGGACGTTGAACCGGGGGTCGAACTCCTTGATCCAGGAGTATTCGAGCTGGAGCGCCTCGACCTCGGTGCCGACGACCGTCCAGTCCACGCGGGCGGCGGTCTGCAGCATCGTCTGGGTGCGCGGGTGCAGGCCCGCGAAGTCGGCGAAGTAGGAGTTCAGCCGGGACCGCAGGCTCTTGGCCTTGCCCACGTACACGACGCGCCCGCCCGCGTCGCGGAAGCGGTAGACGCCGGGATCCTCGGGGATGGATCCCGGTGCGGGTCGGTAGGTCGCCGGATCTGCCACGCTCGCAAGCGTAGTCGGCGCCGCCGACAACCGCGGCTCCCCGGCGGGCCGCCGGGGGGCGGCCCGCCGGACGTCGCGCTCAGGCGACGACGATGACGTCGCCCTTGACCTGGACGGGATACTCCTTCAGCGGCCGGCCCGCCGGCCCGTGCTGGACCGACCCGTCGGCGATCTTGAAGGCGCTGCCGTGGCAGGGGCAGTGGATCGCCCCGCCGCTCACCTTGTCGGTCAGGCAGCCCTGGTGGGTGCAGGTGGCGTCGAACGCCTTGTAGGTCCCGGCCGTGGGCTGGGTGACCACCAGCTTCGCCTGCTGGTTGATCACCCCGCCGCCGACCGGGACCTCGGCGGTCTTCGCGATCTCGGTGCCGCGCAGCTCGGTCGCGGACTTCGCGGGCTTGTCGTCGCTCGGGCCGCAGGCCGCCAGCACCGCCGCCGCGCCGAACGCCCCGGCGCCGCACAGCACCGTCCGCCGCGTCGCCGGTGTCCCGGCCGTCACATCGTCGTTCATGGGACACATGATCCTGCACCCGGGGCGCGGAACGGGATCAGAGCCCCATTTTGGCCAGGAACTGCCCGGTATGGCTGGCCTCGACGCGGGCGACGTCCTCCGGGGTGCCGGTCGCGACGACGGTGCCGCCGCGCGAGCCGCCCTCGGGGCCCATGTCGACGATCCAGTCCGCCGTCTTGATCACGTCGAGGTTGTGCTCGATGACGAGGACGGTGTTGCCCTTGTCCACCAGGCCGTTCAGCACGCCGAGCAGCTTGCGGATGTCCTCGAAGTGCAGGCCGGTGGTCGGCTCGTCCAGGACGTAGATGGTGCGCCCGGTCGAGCGCTTCTGCAGCTCGGCGGCCAGCTTCACGCGCTGCGCCTCGCCGCCCGACAGCGTCGGCGCGGGCTGCCCGAGCCGGACGTACCCGAGCCCGACGTCGTTCAGCGTCTTCAGGTGCCGGTGGATCGCGCTGATCGGCTCGAAGAACACCGTCGCCTCCTCGATCGGCATGTCGAGGACCTCGGCGATCGTCTTGCCCTTGTAGTGGACCTCCAGCGTCTCCCGGTTGTAGCGCGCCCCGTGGCACACCTCGCACGGCACGTAGACGTCCGGCAGGAAGTTCATCTCGATCTTGATCGTGCCGTCGCCGGAGCAGTTCTCGCACCGGCCGCCCTTGACGTTGAACGAGAACCGGCCCGGCTGGTAGCCGCGCACCTTGGCCTCGGTCGTCTGCGCGAACAGCTTGCGGACGTGGTCGAACACGCCGGTGTAGGTCGCCGGGTTGGAGCGCGGGGTGCGGCCGATCGGCGACTGGTCGACGTGGACGACCTTGTCGAGCTGGTCGACCCCGGTGACGCGGCGGTGCTTGCCCGGGACGGTCCGCGCGCCGTTGAGCTGCTTGGCCAGCGAGTTGTAGAGGATGTCGTTGACCAGCGTCGACTTGCCCGAGCCCGACACCCCGGTCACGGCCGTGAGCACGCCGAGCGGGAACGACACGTCCACGTTGCGCAGGTTGTTCTGCTGCGCGCCCTTGACCGTGATCTCCCGGCCCTTCTGGCGCGGGCGGCGGACCTCGGGGACGTCGATCGTCCGGCGGCCCGACAGGTACGCGCCGGTCAGGGACCGCTCGCTGGCGCGCAGGTCGTCCACCGTGCCGGACACGACGACCTCGCCGCCGTGCTCGCCCGCGCGGGGGCCGATGTCCACGATCCAGTCGGCGGCGGCGATGGTGTCCTCGTCGTGCTCGACGACGATGAGCGTGTTGCCCATGTCCCGCAGGCGCAGCAGCGTCTCCAGGAGCCGGTGGTTGTCGCGCTGGTGCAGGCCGATCGACGGCTCGTCCAGCACGTACAGGACGCCGACCAGCCCGGAGCCGATCTGGGTCGCGAGCCGGATGCGCTGCGCCTCGCCGCCCGCCAGCGTCGCGGACGCGCGGTCGAGCGTGAGGTAGTCCAGGCCGACGTCCAGCAGGAAGCCCAGGCGCGCGTTGATCTCCTTCAGCACGCGCTCGGCGATGTGCTTCTCGCGGTCGTTCAGCTCCAGCGACAGCAGGAACTTGGCGCACTCCCCGATCGGCATCCCGGCGATCTCGGCGATCGACCGGCCGCCCATCGTGACGGCGAGGACGTACGGCTTGAGCCGCGCCCCCTCGCACGTCGGGCACGGGATCTCCCGCATGTAGCCCTCGAACTTCTCCCGGCTGGAGTCGCTCTCGGACTCGGAGTGGCGCCGCTGGATGTAGGGGATCACGCCCTCGAACGCGGTGTAGTACGACCGGGTGCGGCCGTACCGGTTCTTGTACCGGACGTGGACCTGCGTCTCGTGCCCGTTCAGGACGGCCCGGCGCGCCTTGAGCGGCAGCTTGTGCCAGGGCGTCCCGAGGTCGAAGCCGAGCGCGTCGCCGAGGGCCGCCAGCAGCCGCAGGAAGTACTCGCTGACGTGCCCGCCCGACCACGGCTGGACGGCCCCGTCGGCCAGCGACAGCTCGGGGTCGGGGACGACCAGCTCCGGGTCCACCTCCATGCGGGTGCCGAGGCCGGTGCAGTCGGGGCAGGCGCCGTAGGGCGAGTTGAACGAGAAGGAGCGCGGCTCCAGCTCGTCGAACGACAGGTCGTCGTAGGGGCAGTACAGGTGCTCGGAGTACATCCGGGTGCGGTTCTCGTCGTCCTCGGGGAGGTCGACGAAGTCGAGGACGATCGTGCCGCCGGACAGGCCGAGCGCGGTCTCCACCGAGTCGGCGAGGCGCTGGCGGGCGGACTGCTTGACCGACAGCCGGTCCACCACGACCGAGATGTCGTGCTTCTCCTGCTTCTTGAGCGTCGGGGGCTCGTCCAGCCGGACGGTCGCGCCGTCCACGATCGCCCGCGAGTAGCCCTTGGACTGGAGTTCGCGGAACAGCTCCAGGTACTCGCCCTTGCGGCCACGGATCACCGGCGCGAGCACCTGGAAGCGGGTGCCCTCGCCCAGCTCCAGCACCCGGTCCACGATCTGCTGCGGGGCCTGGCGGCTGATCGGACGGGCGCAGACCGGGCAGTGCGGGTGCCCGATGCGCGCGTAGAGCAGGCGCAGGTAGTCGTAGACCTCGGTGATCGTCCCGACGGTCGACCGGGGGTTCTTGCTCGTGGACTTCTGGTCGATCGACACGGCCGGGGACAGGCCCTCGATGAAGTCGACGTCCGGCTTGTCCATCTGGCCGAGGAACTGCCGGGCGTAGGCCGACAGCGACTCGACGTACCGGCGCTGTCCCTCGGCGAAGATCGTGTCGAACGCCAGACTCGACTTCCCGGAGCCGGAGAGCCCGGTGAACACGATCATGGCGTCCCGCGGCAGGTCGAGCGAGACGTCCTTCAGGTTGTGCTCGCGTGCTCCACGCACGATGAGTCGGTCATGCACGGCGGTGGCTTCCGGTTCCTCTGATGGGGCGCCGACGGCGCGTCAGCGCGCGTCCCGTTCACGGCGGCGGGGAGAGATTCCCCCGTTGAGTTAACAGCGGCATCGGCCGCTTCATTTCGACCGTACACGTGTTCGAACACCACTTGCCACCGGAACGGGCGCGGGCCTCGTCTCATCCCAGCCGCGCGCGGCCCTCCCGCAGGTCGTCGCGGGTGAGGAGCCAGCACAGGTCGCGGCCGGTGTCGCCGGGGGCCGCGGGCTCGCGTTCGACCGTCCGTTCGAGCAGGAACCCGAGCCGGCGCGCGACCGAGGCGCTGGCGTCGTTGGCCGCGTCGCACCGGATCTCGACGCGTTCGACGCCGGGGGCCGCGAACGCCGCCCGGACCAGCGCCGCCGCGACCCGGGTCGCGATGCCCCGGCCGGTGTAGGCCGAGTGGACCCAGTAACCGATCTCACGCGTCACGGGCGGACGGACCTGGAGGCCCGCGCCGCCGAGCACCGGGGCGCCGTCCTTCTCGCCGCCCGCCGCGAAGATCCCGTAGGCGAACTCCGTCCCGTCGGCCCAGGACCGGTCCCGCTCGGCGAGGTAGGCCGCGTGGTCCCGCGGGGTGGGAAGCTCCGCCGCCCAGGCCATCCACTCGTGCAGTTCGGCGAAGGACTCCGCGACGGCCCGATCGAGGGCGGCGACGTCGGACGGCCGCCAGCGGCGCACGACGAGGTCGTCCAGCACGATCCGTTCGGGAGGCCGGTCGGTGAGCGGTGCGGCGTCCATTCCCCCATCGTGCACAGTGGCCTCCCGAGTCGCGACCCATTAACGGCGGTGCCACCGCACTTCCCATGGAACGATCACTCACACCGCCGGGGTCGCCTCCTCCGACGCCAGCCACTGGTCGATGGCCCGGACGCGCCGCCGGCAGTCCGCCGCCGCGTCCCGGTCGCCGAGCGCCGCGCACGCCTCGGCCAGCCGTTCCAGCGCCTGCCGCCGGCCCCGGTGGTCGGCCAGGTCCCGGCGGATCCCGATCTCGGCGCGCAGGTGGTCGGCCGCCTCGGCGGGACGGCCGAGCGACTGGCACGCCCGGCCCATGACGTGCAGCGAGACGGCCTGCTCGCGGGCGTCGCCGAGGTCGGCCGCGAGGTCCAGCGCGCGGCGTCCGGTCGCGAGGGCGGCGGGCGCGTCGCCGAGGTCGAGGTGGATCGCCGCCAGCCGGGCGAGCGCCACGCCCGCCCCGTGCCGGTCCCCGACCTCGCCGAGGACCCGCAGCGCCTCGCGGGCGGCGGTCAGCGCCTCGGCGGGCCGGCCGCCGCCGTGCAGGACGGCCGCGACCGTGTCCATGCCGACGCCCGTCCCGTACCGGTCGCCGATCTCCGCGCGCAGCCGCAGCGCCTGCCGCGCGGCGTGCTCGGCCTCGGCGTGCAGGCCGAGGCCGAGGTAGGTGCGGGCGAGGCTGCCGAGCGTCCCGGCGACGCCGCCGCGCGCGCCGAGCCCGTGGAACAGGTCCAGCGCCTCCAGGCCGACGACGAACGCCTCGGCGTCGCGCTCCAGCCCGCGCAGGACGATCGAGAGCTGTTCCAGGTCGTGCGCCTCGCCGTGCCGGTCGCCCAGCTCGCGGCGGATCTCCAGGGCGCGTTCCAGGTGCTCGCGGGCCTCGTGGAAGCGGCCGAGACGGCCGTGGACCATGCCCGTCCGGGCCAGGACCTCGGCCTCGCCGTGCCGGTCGCCGATCTCCCGGTGCAGGCGCAGGGCCCGTCCGCAGTGGGTGAACGCCTCGGCGAACCGGGCCGCGTCGCACTCCAGCCGCCCGAGCGTGGCGAGCGCGCGGGCCTCGCCGTGGCGGGCGCCGAGGGAGCGGCTGGTGCGCAGCGCCAGGTCGGCGTCGCGGCGGGCCAGGTCGCGCAGGCCGAGGGTGGCGTGCATCCGGGCCAGCTCGGTGAGCGCCTGCGCGGCGCCCGGCCGGTCGCCCTCCTCCTGCCGCAGTTCCAGGGCCTCCAGGACGTACACGACGGCCTGCTGGACGTCGCCGCGCCGCCGCTGGATCTGCGCGAGCGTCAGCAGGGTGGCGGCGAGCCCGGGGCCGTCCCCGGTCGCGCGGCGCAGCGCCATCGCGCGGCGGGCGTCGCGCTCGGCCGCGTCGTAGTCGGTGCGCCCGACGCCCGCGCGGGCCAGGGTCTCGTGGGCGCGGGCGGCGCCGGCCGCGTCGCCGCGCGCCCGGTGGATGGCCAGGGCGTGCCGGGCGTGCTCGATCGCGGTGGCGTAGCGGCCGAGGGCGCCGTGGATCTCGGCGAGGGTGGTGAGCGCGGCGGCCTCGCCGAACGCGTCGTGCGGCTCGGCGGAGCGGAACCCGCGCCGGGCGTCCTCGGCGTACCCGATGGCCTGGACGGACCGACCCAGCTCGAAGTGCGCGACCGCGAGGTTGTGCAGCATGACGGCCGCGGCGGCCCAGTCCTCCCGCGCGCGGGCCGACCGCAGGCCCGCCAGGTGGACGGCGACGTTGTCATCGCTGTAGCGGCGGAACTCCTGGAAGTCGAACAGGGCGTCGGCGAGGCGCAGGCACGTCCGGTGCAGGCCGAGCCCGGCGGCCTGGTGGACGGCGGCGACCAGCGTGCGCCGCTCGGCCTCGAACCACGCGACGGCCTCGGTCCTGGTCATCGGCGGCGCGGCGGGCGGGCCGGTGGCGACGCGGGGCCTGCGGCGGCGGCCGAGGGCGTCCCCGGCGGCCAGGGCGCCCGCCAGGCACGACGCGAGCAGGCGGCGCTGGGCGGCGATCCGGTCGCTGTCGGCGTCCTCGGCGAGCGCGCGCTCGCGGGCGAACGCGCGGACGAGGTCGTGCATCCGGTACCGGCCGGGCGCGGCGTCCTGGACGAGGTACGCCTGCCGGAGGCCGTCCAGGCAGTCGGCGGCCCCGGCGGCGTCGCGGCCGGTGAGCGCGGCGAGCGACGCGGCGGAGAAGTCCGGGCCGGGCGCGAGGCCGAGCAGCCGGAACGCGGCGCGCTGGTCGGGGCGCAGGCTCCGGTAGGCGACCTCGATGGTGGGGCCGAGTCCGGTGCGCAGGACGACCATCCCGGGCGCGTACGCCTCCGTACCGGCCAGTTTCCGGACGGTCCCGGCGATCGACGCGGCGGGATCCTCGGCGAGCCGGGCCGCGACGAGCGACAGGGCGAGCGGCAGCCGTCCGCACTTGTCGGCGAGGCGCTGCGCGGCGCGGCGCTCGGCCCGGACGCGCGGGTCGCGCGGCCCGAGGACGGCGGCGATCAGGTCGACGGCCTCGGCCGCGCCCATCTGCCCCAGTTCCAGCGTCCGCAGGCCCGTGCCCTCCACGAGGTCGGGCATCCGGCGGCGGGCGGTGACGACGACGAGGCCCGCGTCCACGGCCGCCAGCAGCGGCGCGACCTGCCCGGACTCGGCGGCGTCGTCCAGGACGAGCAGCGTCCGCCGTCCGCCGAGCAGCGCGCGGCACTGGGCGGCCAGCTCGTCCTCGGTGCGCGGCAGCCGGTCGCCGGGGACGCCGAGCGCCCGCAGCACCCGGCCCATCGCCCCGGCGGGGGTGAGCGGGCTCGGGGTCGTGCCGCGCAGGTCGGCGAAGACCACCCCGTCGGGGAAGCGGTCGGCGGCGCGGTGCGCCCAGTGGATCGCGAGCGTGGTCTTCCCGACGCCCGCCATGCCCTGGACGAGCACGCCGCGCGGCCCGCTCCCGACGAGCAGGTCGAGCTTGGCGAGGCTGAGGGACCGGCCGGTGAAGGACGGCTTGTCGGCGGGCAGGCGGCGCGGCGGGCCGCCCGGCTCCAGCGGCTCGGGGTCGGGCGCGGCGATCCCGGCGGGGAGCGCGGCGGCCGGGACGGCGGGCGCGGCGGGCGGCGGGTCGGCGGCCCACGGCCCGGCGGCGCGGCGCAGCGCGGCGGGGTCGAGGATCGTCAGCGGCCGGGCGCGGCGGGACAGGACGCCGTCGGCCCGCCAGACCCGGAACCACCGGACGAGCGTCTCGCGCGACAGCCCGGACCAGTTCGCGAGGTCGGCCTGGCTCAGCCGGCCCGGGACGCGGCACCCGTCCGGGCCGGCCGTGCCGAACCGCTCGGCGAGTTCCAGGAGGTGGCAGGCCAGCCGCTGGGGGTGCTCGGCGGCGCGCAGCGCGTGCCGGCGGCCGGCGCGGGCCTGGTCGGCGGCCAGGGTCCGCATGAGCGCCCCGGCGATCTGCGGCCCGGCGGCGAGCAGGCGGCCGAACTGGCGGCGGTCCACGCGGAGCACGACGAGGTGGTCGAGCGCGACGACCGTCCCGCGCTGCGGCCCGCCCCACGGCGCGAGCCCGCCGACGAGGTCGCCCGCCCCGAACAGGTCGATGATCGACTCGTGGCCCTCGCTGGAGCCGACGATCTCCTTGGCGAGGACGGTCCCGGCCGTCGGCGGCCCCGCCGCGAACAGCACGCGGACGCCGCCCGCCGCCTCCCCCTGGTGCAGCAGCGCCGTCCCGGGGCGGACCCGCAGGCCGTGGCCCATCGCGCGCAGCGCCTCCCGGTCCGACGGCGCGAGCTGGTCCCAGAAACCGCCCGGCCGCGCGGGGTCGTGGAGCAACGGTTCACCTCTTCCCGACGGGTCCCGAGCCGTCCCGCCGACCATGATGAACCGGACGCGCGTGATTTTCCGCGCCGTACGCCACGAACGGAATGCGTCCCGTGACGCGGCCGGGGACGCGGCGGCGCGGGCGATGCGCGAAGATGGGCGCTGTCCGCCACGGGACCTCGACGGGAGGGACGATGACGTACACCGGAGACGTCGCGGTCGGCGGCGCGCCCGACGTCCGCGAGCTGCCCGGCCTGACGATCACGAAGGTCGCGGTCGGGCCCTACGACAACAACGCCTACCTGCTGCGCTGCCCCGCGACCGGCGAGCAGATCCTCATCGACGCGGCCAACGAGGCGCCGCGGCTGCTCGGCCTGGTCGGCGGCGGGCCGCTCGCGCGGATCGTCACGACGCACCGCCACCAGGACCACTGGGAGGCGCTCGCGGAGGTGGCGGGGGCGACGGGCGCTCCGGTCACCGCGCACCCGTTCGACGCCGAGCCGCTGCCCGTCCCGGTGACGGCGCCGGTGGAGGACGGCGACACGTTCACGTTCGGCGCGGTGACGCTGGAGGTGATCCATCTGCGGGGCCACACGCCGGGGTCGATCGCCCTGCTGTACGACGCCGACGGGTCGTTGTCCGGCCACCCGCACTTGTTCACCGGGGACAGCCTGTTCCCCGGCGGCGTCGGGAACACCTGGGGCGACCCGACGCGGTTCGAGAGTCTGCTCGCGGACGTCGAGGAGCGCGTGTTCGACCGCCTGCCCGACGCGACCTGGTTCTATCCGGGCCACGGCAAGGACTCCACGCTCGGCCGGGAGCGGCCGTCGCTGCCGGAGTGGCGCGCGCGGGGCTGGTGACGCCCTTCCGGCGCGCGGCCCGCGTGCATCGCTGCACGCGGGCCGTTCGCGGAGGCGGCGCCGCGCGGGCGCCGGGGTCAGTGGAAGATGCTGACACCTCCCGGGCCGACGAGCAGGCCCACGACGATGAGGACGATGCCCCAGAGCAGTTCGCGTCGGGCGAGGATCACGTAGATGCCCCCGACGACCAGGATGACGGCGATGAGCCACAGAATGAATGCCATGCGGCAACGAGTCCCCGCCAGGAAAAGGATCAAACAGACATCGGGGAAAAGACCTGGTCAAACCCCATTTTGCGGTGGCCGAACGCCGACCGGAACGGACAGATTCGTGTAGCTCCGGGCAGACGCGCGGGCGGCGCGCGGCATAGGGTCGCGGGCGGCGTGCGTCCGGCACGTCCGGAAGGCGGGGGTTCCATGCGGATGCGGGGTCCGGGCGCGGCCGTCGGCGGCCTCGCCCTGCTGGGCGCGCTCGCAGGCTGCGGCGCCCGGTCGGACGCGGCCGTGCAGGAGGCCGCGCCGCCGCCCGTCGCCGCCGCGCCGTCGCCGTCCGCCTCCCCCGCCTCGCCCGCGCCGTCCGTGTCGTCCGCGTCGCCCGAGAGCGCGCCGGACGGGAGGCCCGGCAAGCCGCTGGGCAAGCCGGGGAGCTGGAAGATCACCACGTACTACACGGCGGTGGAGTCGCTGCACCACGGCAAGCCGAAGGCCGTCAAAGGCTGCCCGGAGCTGCACTGCTCGCACGGACGGACGCCGCTCGGCTCCTACCCAGAGGACTTCCTCGCGGTCGTGCAGATGGAGGGCGCCGGGCGCCTCACGTCCGGCCCGAACAAGGGCCGCTACCTCAACTGGTCGCACAGCGTCGGCTGGTGGCTGGACGACTCCACGCGCGACTCGGGGGCGCACCCGCTCGTCGCGTGGCGGACGGCGGCGGCCGACCGGTCCGTCCTCGCGCGCGGGCAGCGGTTCCTGGTCACCGACTGCGGCCGGGACGACGCGGGCAGGGCCGTCCCGGCGGACGTCTGCGCGGCGTTCCGGCGGGCGACCTTCACCGTCACGGACCTGTTCCGTCCCGGCTACGGCGGCCAGCACCACGCGGACGTGTACGTCGGCGAGGAGACCGGCCCCGGCTTCGCCGCGTTCGCGACGACGCTGACCGGCGCGTCGCTCGCCGCCGGCTAGCGTCCGGCCGCGTCCGCCGTCTCCGCCTCGGCGGCGGGCTCGGGCACCGGGGCGGCGAGCCGGGTGGGCTCGGTCCGGCCGCGCAGCACGACCTCCTCGCCGAGTTCCCAGTGCGCGGCCTCGGGATCGCCCGCCGCCGCGACGACCGAACCGGCCGCCAGCACGAGCGCGGGCGTCGACTTGGCGAGGTCGGTGAGCCGCGCGGCCTCGTTCACCGGGTCGCCGATGACGGTGTACTCGAACCGCTCCTCGGCGCCGATGTGCCCGGCGACGGCCTCGCCCGCCGACACCCCGACGGCCGCCGACACGCCCGTCACCTCGGCGCGCAGCCGGGCGGCCAGCTCGCGGCCCGCCGCGAGGGCGCGGGCGGGCGCGCCGTCCAGGTCCAGCGGAGCGCCGAAGATCGCCAGCGCCGCGTCGCCCTCGAACTTGTTGATCCAGCCGCCGTGCCGTCCGACGACCTCGACGACCACGCCGAAGAACGCGTTGAGCAGCGCGACGACCTCGCTCGGCGGCCGGTCGGCGGCCAGCCGCGTCGAGCCGATGATGTCCACGAACAGCACCGCGACCCGGCGCGTCTCGCCGCCGAGGTCGATGCCGCGTTCGAGCGCGACGCGGGCGACGTCCGGGCCGACCTGCCGTCCGAACAGGTCTTGCAGGCGTTCGTGCTCGCGCAGGCCCGCCGCCATGTGGTTGAACCCGGCCTGCAACAGGCCGACCTCGCTGGCGTCGTAGACGGGCACCTCCACGTCCAGGTCGCCGCGTTCGATGCGCGCGAGCCCGAACCGCACCGACTCCACCGGGTCGGCGATGGCGTGCGCGGCGCCGTAGGTGACGGCGAACCCGACGACGAGCGCCGTCCCGCCGAGGACGAGGGCGGCCACGGCGAAGTCCCGCAGCGTCACCCGCGCGAAGACGAGCGAGCCGACGGCGAGCGCGACGAGCCCGAGGATCGGCACCGCCGTCCCGAGCGCCCACGCCAGCACCGACCGGGCCACCACGCCCGGCAGCCCGGTCCGCGCCGGGGTCCCCGAGCGCAGCGCGGCCGTGACGGCGCGGCGCAGCAGCCGCTCGGTGAGCAGGTAGACGATCGTGCAGGTCGTGAGCCCGCCGAGCAGGCTCGTCAGGCCGAGCTTGGCGGCCAGCAGCGGCGAGAAGACGGCGTTGATCACGACCCAGCCGACCGAGCCGATGCCCCACAGCATCAGGTGGACGGCCATCATCCGCAGCGGCGCGTACAGCAGCGCGGACCGCTCGCCGGGCCGCGCGCCCTCGTCCCGCTCCACGATCCGCCGGACGCCCCGGAACACCCGCGCGCCGAGCACCAGCCCGACCGGCACCGCCAGCGTGACGTAGACGGTGAACAGCCAGACGTTGATCGTCTCCAGCCGGCCCGGGATGTCGCCGTCGGGGTTCGGCACGACGAGCGTGAACAGGAAGACGACCAGCGCGCCGCCGAGGTTGGCCAGGCCCGTGGCGATCGTGACCAGGCGCCGGGCGCGGCGGACGATCACCGTCCGCGAGTCGCCGGGACGTCCGTCGATGAGCCGCCAGAGCACCACGAACGGCGTCCGGCGCGCGCGGGGCGCCCTGTCGAACTCCATGAGCGAGCAGAGTAGTAGGTCGAAACGGATGTTCCACACATCACACCCGTTACGCCAGCTCCTCGATGAACGCCGTGAGCTGGTCGAGGTTGCGGCACTCGACCATCGGCACGATCGCGCCGTAGCGGGACGCCGCCGAGTCCCCGGTGTCCCACAGGCCGCGCGGCTCGGGGTTCAGCCAGTACGCGTGCCGCGCCCGGCCCGCCATCGCCTCCAGGACCGGCAGGGACAGCTCGCCATAGTTGGAGCGGGCGTCGCCGAGGACGAGCAGGGACGTCCGGGGCCCGATCGCGTCGGCGTACCGCTCCTCGAACACCTTGATCGCGTGCCCGTAGTTGCTGCGGCCGGTGATCCAGACGAGGTCGGCCTCGCGCGCCATCCGGGTCATCGCGGCGGCGACGTCCGCGCCCGGCGCGAAGAACCTGGTGATCTCGTCGGTGGTGTCGATGAACGCGAACGCCCGGACCCGGCTGAACTGCTCGCGCAGCGCGAACGTCAGCAGCAGCGTGAAGTGCGCGAACGCCGACACCGAGTCGCTGGCGTCGCAGAGGATCACGAGGTCGGGCCGGTGCGGGCGGCGCGGCCGGTGCCGGGTGGTGAGCGGCACTCCCCCGCTGGCCAGCGACGCCCGGACGGTCCGGCGGAAGTCCAGCCGCCCCCGGTCGCCCGCCCGATTGCGCTGCGCGAGCCGGGTCGCGAGGCGCCGCGCGAGCGGGTGGACCTCGCGGCGGAGCCGGTCCAGCTCGGCGCGGCTCGCGCGGCCGAAGTCCAGCCGTTCCAGCGGCGGGCGGACCGCGAGCCGGGCCGTCCGCTCGACGCCGGTGTCCTCGGCGATGCGGCGGCGGACCTCGCCCGCCACCAGCCGCTCGAACCGGGCGATCCGGTCGCGGAAGGTGCGGCGCGCGACCCGCTCGGCGAGCCCGCCCCGGTCCCGTCCGGTGAGGACGGCGTTCAGGAGCCCCGCCATCAGCGTGTCCGGGGACAGGGCGCGCAGCACGCCCGAGGAGAACCACGACTCCTGGCCGGGCGTCCGGCCGTAGGACGCGACGGCGTCGCGCGCGAACGCCCGCAGCGCCGCGTCGTCGCCGTCCAGCAGCACGTCGGCCAGCTCGCGGCGGCGCGCCTGCACGCCGGGGTCCAGCGCGGCGGGGATCGGGCGGCCCTCGCCGTCCAGGCGCCGTCCCGGACGGCCCGGGACGTGCCCCGCGCCGTCGCCGAGCGCCGCCGGGAACCACAGGTCGAACAGCGTGTCGAACAGCTCGCGGTGCGCGGACCGCTTCACGAGCGTCGCGGCGTACGCGGCGCGCAAGGACTCGCGGTCCATCAGGTCCAGGAGCTTCAGAGCGCGGACGGCGTCCAGCCCCTCGGCCGTCGACACCGGCAGGCCCGCCTCGCGCAGCGCCGCGACGAAGTCCGCGTGCCGGCCGACCAGGGACGCCACGGTCAGCCCCGCAGGCCCAGCTCCGCCGCCGCGCGCTCCTGGTCGGAGACGTGCTTGAGCACGACGCCGAGGGTGCGGGCGACGGCGGCCTCGTCCAGGTCGTCCACGCCGAGGGCCAGCAGGGTGCGCGCCCAGTCGATCGTCTCGGCGATGGACGGCGCCTTCTTCAGCTCCAGGTCGCGCAGCGCCGCGACCGTCCGGACGAGCTGCTCGGCGAGCGACGCCTCGATGCCCGGCACCCGCGCCAGCACGATGGCGCGCTCCCGCTCGGCGGCCGGGTAGTCCAGGTACAGGTAGAGGCACCGCCGCTTCAGCGCCTCCGACAGCTCCCGCGCGGCGTTGGAGGTGATGACGACGAACGGGCGGCGCACGGCGGTGATCGTCCCGAGTTCGGGGATCGTCACCTGGTAGTCCGACAGGACCTCCAGCAGCAGGCCCTCCACCTCGACGTCGGCCTTGTCGGCCTCGTCGATGAGCAGGACCGTCGGGTCCGCGCGGCGGATCGCCGCCAGCAGCGGGCGCTCCAGCAGGAAGTCGGCGGAGAAGATGTCGTCGTGCGTCTCCTGCCAGGCGCGGTCGGACGGGGCGGCCTGGATCGCGAGGAGCTGCTTCTTGTAGTTGAACTCGTACAGGGCGCGGGCCTCGTCCAGTCCCTCGTAGCACTGGAGCCGCAGCAGCCCGGCGCCCGTCGCCGCCGCGACCGCCTTGGCCAGCTCGGTCTTGCCGGTGCCCGCCGGACCCTCGACCAGGAGCGGCTTGCCGAGCGCCTGGGCGAGGAACACGGTCGTGGTGACGGGCTCGTCCGCGAGGTACCCGGCGGCGGCGAGCCGCGCGGCGACGTCGTCCGGCGAGGTGAACGCGGCCGGCGCGGTCATTTCCGCTTCGCCTTGCTGTACGTCTGATTCGTCCCCGCGAACACGAGCCTCCCCTTGGCGTCGATCGTCGCACCCCAGTACGACCCGGACTGCGGATCCTTGCCCTGCCAGGAGAAACGGTACTTGTTCTTCCCGTCTGGGATGGCCTGTCCGGTCCAGAGCGTCTGACCGCCCTGCTTCCAGACGCCCGACCCGTCGGCCTTGAACTCGAAGTAGTCCTTGCGCTCGCCGATCCAGCGGCCCACGAGCACCCGGACGTCCGCGGCCTTCACCGCCGGGACCGGCGCCAGCGTGGGCGTCGGCGCGGTCGAGGCGGCGCCGGACGACCCGTGGCCGGAACCGCCGCACGCCGTGAGGGCGAGCGCCGCGGCGAGAGCGGTCGCGGCGAGGGAGCTGACGGAACGAGCCCGCAGGCGCATGGGGACCTCCTGAGCGGGGAGAAAGAGGTGACTTATCGACGGGTTACCGTATCCGACGGGACACACCCTGTACCCCGAACTCCCTCCCTGGTAGCACGCCGGAGTTCGGCCCCGGGGGTGACGCGGCCCGACGCCGCCGCCCGGTTGGATCGGACGCATGACGACCGCACGCCTCCCCCACGACGAGCTGGCCGCGGCGATGGCCGCCCGGCGCGAACTCGGCCCCGACTACGACGCCGCGTTCGCGCAGGCCATCGCCGACCGCGTCGAGGAGCTGGTGGCCGCCCGGCGCGCGCCCGCCCGCCTGCTGGACTCCGGCTTCGTGCTGGCGGTCCTGTCGCTGGCGGCGGCGATCCCGCTGAGCGCGATCGCCGCCGTCCAGGCGGGGCTTGCAGGGCTGGCCGTGGTGTGGACGGGCGTCGTGCTGTTCAACGCCGTCCACGCGCGTCGGCCCTGATCACTTCCCCGGCTCGGGGTCGCGCGGCAGCCCGAGCAGCCGCTCGCCGATGATGTTGAGCTGCACCTCGGTGGTGCCGCCGTAGATCGTCATCGCGCGGCTGAACAGCATCGCCCGGCCGACGATCCCGCTCTCGGCCATCGGGACCTCGGTCGCCGCCGCGTCGCCCTGCGCGGCCCAGCAGAAGTCGGCGACGTCCTGGTTGAACTGGACGCCCAGCAGCTTGCGCACGCTCGCCTCCGCGCCCGGCTCGACGCCGTTGAGCTGCTTGAGCGTGGTGCGCAGCGACAGCAGGTCGATCGAGTGCCCCTGCGCGACGAGCCTGCCCACCTCGGTGACGGTGGCGGCGTCGGGCGTCCGCTCGGCGAAGAACGCGAGCAGTTCGTCGACGCCCATCCCGAGGCCGCCGCTGCCCGTGGACAGCGACACCCGCTCGTTGGACAGGGTGTTGCGCGCGACCTGCCAGCCCTTGCCGACCTCGCCGACCACGCGGTCGTCGGGGACGAACACGCCGTCCAGGAACACCTCGTTGAAGATCGCCTCGCCGGTCAGCTCCTTGAGCGGCCGGACGTCGACGCCCTCGGACTTCATGTCCACGAGGAAGTACGTGATCCCGTCGTGCTTGGGCCCGGACGCGTCGGTGCGGGCGATGCAGAAGCCCCACTGCGCGAACTGCGCGAGCGACGTCCAGATCTTCTGCCCGGTCAGCCTCCAGCCGCCCTCGACCCGCTCGGCCCGCATCGACAGCGACGCGAGGTCCGACCCGGCGCCCGGCTCGGAGAACAGCTGGCACCAGACCATCTGGCCGCGCAGCGTCGGCCGCAGGAACCGCTCCTGCTGCTCGGCGGTCCCGTACCGGACGAGCGACGGCACCAGCCACGCGCCGATCATCAGGCTCGGCGGCTTGACGCCCGCGCGCTTCAGCTCCTGCTGGATGACGATCTGCTCGACCGGCCCGGCGTCCCGGCCCCACGGCGCGGGGAAATGCGGGACGGTCCAGCCCTCGTCGCCCATCCGCGTGTTCAGCTCGCCCTTGTCCTCGATCGCGGCCAGCTCGGCGATCTCGGCGCGGACGCGCTCGCGCAGCGGCCGGGTGTCGTCGTCCAGCTCCAGCTCGACGGGCCGGCGCCCGCCCGCGAGGGCCCGCTCCCCGACCGTGCGCGCCCAGGCGCCCGGCGCGCCGAGCAGCGCCCGCAGCGTCAGCGTCCGGCGCAGGTAGAGGTGGGCGTCGTGCTCCCAGGTGAACCCGATGCCGCCGAGGATCTGGATGGCGTCGCGCGCGGTGCGGACCCCGGCGTCGACCGCGACGACGGCGGACACGGCCGCCGCGAAGCCCGCCTCGGGGACGTCCTCGTCCAGCGCGCGGGCCGCGTCCCAGGCGACGGCGCGGGCCTGCTCGGCGGCGATGAGCATCCGGGCGGCCTTGTGCTTGACGCCCTGGAACTGCCCGATCGGGCGGCCGAACTGCTCGCGGACCTTGGCGTACTCGGCGGCGGTCGTGACGAGCCAGTCCGCCGCGCCCGCCGCCTCCGCGCCGAACAGCGCGGCGGCGAGGTCCCGGACGGCGGCGGTGGTGAGGCCGTCCAGCACCCGGTCGGCGGGGACGTCGACGCCGGACGCCTCGACCCTCGCGACCCGCCGGACGCGGTCCAGGCTCTCCACGGCCGTGATCGTCGTGTCGGCGGCGTCCACGACGACCCACGCGGTCTCGGCGCCGATCGCGACCGGGAGCACGAGCAGGTCGGCCAGGGACGCGCCGAGGACGGTGTCGGCCGCGCCGTCCACCACGACCGTCCCGCCGTCGCGGCGGCCGGTGAACGACCCGGTCAGCGCGACGGCGGCGGTGCGGGACCCGTCGGCGAGGGCGGGCAGCAGCGCGTCCCGCGCCTTGGCGTTCCCGGCGGCCCGCACGGCCGCGCTCGCGAGGACCGTCGGCAGGAACGGGCCGGGCGCGGCGGCGCGGCCCAGCTCCTCCACCGCGACGGCGAGTTCCAGCAGCCCGAACCCCTGCCCGCCGTGCGCCTCGTCCAGGTGCAGTCCCAGCAGGCCCTGCTCGGCCAGGGCCGACCAGAAGGGCGGCCGGGTCTCGGCGTCGGCCTCCAGCGCGGCCCGGACGACCCCGGCGGGGATGTTGCGCTCGGCGAACCCGCGCACCGATGCGGCGAGGGCCTCATGCTCTTCCGTCAGCCCGATGGCCATGCGTCACCTTCTCTCGACCTGTTCGACGGGGATTCTAGAACAGCATTCGGGCCGCGTCTCTAGGTGATCTGGGTCTCACTCCGTCCGGTCGCGCTCTGCCGGGACGCGCTCGGTCGCGTCGGCGGTGCGCCGCCGGCCGACCGTGAGGCTCGCGACCGTCGTCGCCGCCAGTGTTCCCCCGATGACGGCCAGCGAAAGCCAGATCGGCACGTCGGGCGCCCAGGCGACGCCGTACTCGTGCAGCGCGTGCAGCACGAGCTTCACGCCGATGAAGCCGAGGATGAACGCCAGCCCGCGGCCGAGGTACACCAGCCGGTCCAGCAGGCCGCCGAGCAGGAAGAACAGCTGCACCAGGCCCATCAGCGCGAACGCGTTGGCGGTGAACACCAGGTACGGCTCGGTGGTGAGGCCGAAGATCGCCGGGATCGAGTCCAGGGCGAACAGGACGTCGGTGGAGCCTATGGCGAGCACGACGATGAACAGCGGCGTGACCATCCGCTTGCCGTTGCGCCGGGTGAACAGCCGTCCGCCCTCGAACTCATCGGTCGTCGGCAGGATCTTCCGGGCGCGCTTGAGCAGGCGGTTCTCGGTGAACTCGTCGTCGTCCCCGCCGCGGACGAGGCCGATCGCCGTCCAGAGCAGGAACCCGCCGAAGACGAAGAACGCCCAGGTGAACGCCGACAGGGCCGCCGCGCCGACCGCGATGAACGCGCCCCGCAGCACGAGCGCGATGACGATGCCCGCCATCAGCGCGGTGTGCTGCGACGCCTTCGGCACGGCGAACCGCGTCAGGATCACCATGAACACGAAGAGGTTGTCGACGCTGAGACTCTTCTCGGTGACGAAGCCGCCGAAGAACTGCGCGGCGTGCTCGCCGCCGGAGAACGCCCAGACGCCGGCGCCGAACGCGACCGCGAGACCGAGGTAGACCGCCGACCAGAACGCGGCGCGGCGGGTGGTGAACTCCTTGCCGTCGGCGCGGTGGACGAGCAGCAGATCGGCGAGGATGACGGCGAGGATCCCGGCGAGCGTCAGGATCCAGACCCAGGGTGCGACGTGCACGAACGTACCTCCGACTGGGAACGTCGGAGGTCTCTCCCGCCCGTGGGGCCGGACCGGCGGCCCCGGGCCGGCATGGGCCGACCGTAGTGACGGAACCGTCGCGCAGGGATACTCCCCTCCACTACCTCCTTCAACGCGCGGGGTCGCGTGCCGGTTCCGGGTTGCCCCTACTTTTCTGGAACGGTCTCAGCGGAGCGCGCGGTAGAGGACGGCGAGCTGTTCCACCGCGTCCGCCTCCGAGGGGAGGGCCGCCGCGCGCAGCGCCCCGGCCGTCCCGAGCCGGACGGCCAGCGCCGCGTCGTCCAAGACCCGGTTCACGGCCCGTTCCAGCGCCGCCGCGTCGCCCGGCGGGACGAGCAGCGCCGCGTCGCTCTCCGGCCCCTGCAGCGGCGATCCGGCGGCCGGGCCGCGCGCGGACGCCCCGACCATCGCCGGGATCCCGCCCACGCGGGTGGCGACCAGCGGCCGGCCCGCCCGCATGATCTCCTGGACGATCAGCGGCTGCCCCTCCCAGACGCTCGGCACCACCGCGACGTCGGCGGCGGCGAGCAGGTCCGGGACGTCCGAGCGGCGGCCGAGCAGCCGCACCGGCAGGTCCTCGGCGGCGATCCGGGCGGCGAGATGTTCCTCCAGCGGCCCGTCCCCGGCGATGGCGACCAGCGGCGCCGGGTCGCGGCGCGCCCAGCCCGCCGCCGCGTCCAGCAGCGTCGGCAGGCCCTTCTGCTCGGCGAGCCGTCCGACCGCGAGGATCAGCGGCCGGTCGCCGACGCCGAGCCGGGCGCGGACGTCGGCGCGGACGGCCGGTCCCGGGCTGGAGCGCGGCGGCGGCGCGGGCACGAACGCCGCCTCGACGCGCCGCGCCCCGAGCGACCGCATCCGCTCCTCCAGGTCCGGGGAGACGCCGAGCACCGCGTCCGCGCCGTGGGCGACGATGCGCTCCAGCAGCCCGTACACGGCGGCGGTGCGCCCGCCCGCGAGGACGGCGTTGTGCAGGGTGACGGCGAGCGGCGTGCGGCCCCGGCCGATCCGCAGCGGCCCGACGGCGGGCCGGACGCCCGCCGCGACGGCCAGCGCCCCCGCCCGCAGGCCGTGCGCGTGGACGACGTCGGCGTTCCGCAGCAGCCGCCGCAGCCGCGCCACGGCGCGCGCGTCCCGGGCCGGGCGCGGCCGGTCGGCGAGGTCCACGGCCGCGAACCGCGCCCCGGCCTCGGTGAACGCGAACAGCTCCTCGGTCGCGGCCGGGCCGCAGACGAGCACGCGGGCGCCGCGCGCCGTGAGCCCGGCCGCGACCGACCGGACGTGCCGCCCCACTCCCCCGCCGCTGGTGCCGAGGACGAGCGCGACGCGCAGCCCGTCCAGATCGCGTTCCACGGGCTTCTCGTCAGGGCGCATCGCGTGCGAACCTCCGGCTGAGGACGGCGCGGAGGTCCCGCCCGTCGATCACGAACGTCACCGCCAGGAACACCGTCCCGGCGGCCAGTGCGGCCAGCGCGCCCACCGCGACGTCGCGGACCTGCCCGCCGGTGCCGAGCAGCGCCGCGAGCCCGTACCCGGCGCCCGCGCCCGCAACCGCCCCGGCCGCCGACGCGGCCAGCGCGCGCGGGACGCCGTGCAGCGCGGCGCGGCCCCGGGCGCGGGCGAGGACGCCGAGCAGCAGCGCGCCCGCCGCCGTCATCCCGGCCGCGTTGCCGAGGCCGAGCGCGGCGACGACCCAGTGGGGGTCCACGAGCAGGACGAGCACGACGTCGGCGACCATCACGACCGCCCAGCCCGCGACGACGGCGACGGCGCCCGCGCGTCCCCGGCGGCACGCGTACAGGACGCGCCCGAGATGCGCGACCAGCCCGTAGCCCAGCAGGCCGGGCGCGAACGCGAGCACGGCGCGGGCCAGCACCTCCTGCTGGTCGGCCCGGCCCGGGTTGAACACCGCCGCCGCCGGGACGGCCACCGCCGCGAGCACCGCCGCCCCCGCGCACGACACGAGCAGCACGGCGCGGGTCGTGGACGCGGTGATCCGGTCGAACGCCGCCGCGTCGTCCGGCCCGGTCCGCGCCGACAGCAGCGGGAACGCGCTGGTCGCGATCGGCACGGCGAGGATCGCCCACGGCAGCAGGTAGATCGACCAGGCGTACTGGTAGTTGGCGAGCGCGCCGCCCGTCCCCCGGTAGCTGAGCCGGACGACCAGCAGCGCCGACACCTGCTGCGCGACGACCGTCGCGAGGCCCGCGACCGCGAGCCGCCGCACCCGCCGCGCGACGCCGGGCGGGAACCGCAGCGTCGGCCGCAGCCCGAGCCGCAGCCGCCACGCGGCGATCCCGGCGGTGGCGGCCATCGCGACGCCGCCGAGGGCCGTCCCGACCGACAGCGTCAGCTCGGCGCGCGGCGGCAGGTGCGCGAGGTCGTTCTCGAAGCCCCGGCCGAGCGGCGCGTACACCAGGTAGGCGCCGATCACGACGAGGCTGGACATCAGCGGCGCGAGCGCGGGCGCGGCGAACCGCCGGTGCGACTGCAGCACCCCGTACAGCACGACCGCCAGCCCGTACATGATCATCTGGGGGGCGAGGATGGCCAGCATGTCCCCGCCGACGCCGACGATGTCGTGCCGCGAGCAGCCGATGAGGTCCGGCCCGACCAGCAGCTCCATGACCGGCCGCGCCAGCAGCGCCATCGCCGCCGACAGCGGCACCATCAGCACGACGACCCAGGTCAGCAGCGCCGACGCGATCCGCCGGACCTCGTCGCGGTCGCCGCGCTCGGCGGGCGCCGCCAGCACCGGCACGACCATGCTCGCCAGCGCCCCGCCCGCGACGATCTCGTAGACGATGCTCGGGATCTGCGTCGAGGTGAAGTACGCCTGGCTGAGGCAGGACGTCGTGACGGTCTGGGAGAACACGTACGTCCGGCCGAACCCGGCGAGCCGCGACAGCACCGTGATGACGCCGATGAGGACGGCCGCGCCCGCCAGGCCGCCGGTCAGGCGGCGCGCAGATGGGCTCACGGAAGGGCGCTCACGGGGATCGGGCTCACCGGGACTCGGGACGGACGGTCAGGACGCGGCGGGCGCGGTCGTCCCCGACGCGGCGGGCACCGGATCGGGTGCCGCGACCGGACGGCGGCCCAGCATGTCGAGCCTGTGCAGCACCGGCGTCCGCGCGATGACCTTGGTGAAGCTGACGAACTCGCTGGCGGCGTTGAGCCCCGCGACGCCGGCGAACACCGCGAGGCGCGGCCCGCGTCCGAGCCGGGTGGCGGCCAGGCCGAGCAGCGCGCCGAGCGCGTTCGCGCCGGTGTCGCCGAGCATGGCCCGCTCGCCGAGGTCGGCGGGCAGCAGCGCGGCGGCGGCGCCGAGCGGCGCGGCGGTGACGGCGCCGCCCGCCGTGAACGCCAGCGGCGCCCCGGTGAGCAGCCCGACCTTGATCGCGCGGCCGGGCCGCAGGTCGAACAGGTTCATCAGGTTGGCACTGCCCGCGATGAGCGCGCCGTTCAGCACCGTGTCGAACAGCCGTCCGCCCCGGGACGGCGCGGGCGACCCGGCGACGGCGGCGGCGGCCAGCCCGGCGACCCCGATCCCGAGGATCTTCACCGCGCCGGTGGTGACCTCGCCGCGCGCCAGCGCGCCGAGGTGGCCCTTGAAGCCGCGCGACGCGCCCGACCCGAACAGGTCGTCGTAGCCGCCGAGCGCGCCGGGGACCGTCCCGGCCAGCAGCGCCGCCGCGCGCAGCCGCGGCGGCAGGCCGGGCAGCAGCAGCCCGGCGGACGCGGCGCCCGCGACGAACGCGGGGCCCTCCAGCAGCGTCACGGGCTCGCCGCGGTGGTTGGTGCGGCCCCACAGCTCGTCCCCGGCCACGCCGCCGAGGCCGGGCGTCCGCGCGGTCAGCGAGGCGTAGGCGGCGCGGGCGGCGGCGGCGCCGAGCGCCGCCCCCGCCAGCAGCCGGACGGTGCCGCGCACGCGGCCGTTCCTGCTCGCAGTCATCGGTGTGTCATCCGTTCTTTCCGGCGGCGGGCGCGGGGGACGGCAGGTATCCGCTCGCGTCCGAGCCCGTGCCGTACTGCCCCGACTTGCCGCTCAGCTCGTTCTGGAGGGCCAGGATCGTCACGACCTGGCCGGAGGCTGTGTCGGCCGTGTCCACGTCCGAGACGGTCTTGCGCAGGTCGGCGTCGCGGAGCGCCGTGATCAGGCCGCCCTCCTGCGCCGCCTGCTGCGGGCCGCCCACGACGGCGCCGCGTCCGGCGGCGTCCAGCGCTCCCGTCACCGACAGCAGCGCCTTGTTGGCGGCGTCGCCGCCGGTGTAGGTGTAGGGGGTGGACGGCGCGACCATGACGGCGAGTGTCGCATGCTGGGCGGGCTTCCCGCTGAGGGTCAGGTAACCCGCCTGCTGGAAGCGGGTGAGGATCGCGCTGCCGGACGCGTCCTCCCGCCCGATCTGCGCCGCGTTCCGCGTCACGAGCGCCGACGCGAGCACCGCCCCCGCCTTCTCGTAGGCGTCGGCGTCCCCGGCGAACGGCACCGCCGGCGGACGGAGCTGGGTGGCGAGCTGGTCGACGGTCGCGCCCTCGCGCGCGTCCAGGAACTTGGCCTGGATCGTCACGCGGCCGGTGACGGTCGCGCCCGCCGCCTTGGCCAGGTCGCCGATCTTCTCCAGCCCGTCGTTGCCCGCGCCGGGCGCCTCGACCAGCACGACCGACTGGCCCTTGAGGCGGCCCGCGACGATCTGCGCGCCGAGGCCGCGCGCGAACTGCTCCTCGCCGCGCGTCTGGGCGGCGAGACGGCTCTGCTCCTGCCGCAACGCCTCGTTGCGCTTGGCCGCGGTGTTGGCCTCCCGCTTCAGCCCGGCCGTCACCGAGTCCGACAGGGTGGTGGAGCCGAGGATGATCCCGAGGGCCAGCGCGAGGAAGATCGCGACGATGGAGACGAGGTGGTAGCGGAAGTCGATCACGAGAAGAGTCCGGTCAGCCAGAAGAGGAAGGCGTGCCAGCGGTCGGCCAGCAGGGGACGGATGACGTCGCCCGCGGGGGACATGAACACGGCGGTGGACATGGCGACGAACGCGCCGATGACGAGGAACAGCAGCTGCCAGGTGGAGATCCGGCTGCGGTAGAGCCTGCTGACGCCCTTGGCGTCCACGAGCTTGCTGCCGACCCGCAGCCGGGTGAGGAACGTGCTGGCCATGCCCGCGCGGCCCTTGTCGAGGAACTCGACCATGTTCGCGTGCGTGCCGACGGCGACGATGAGCGTGGCGCCCTTGTCGTCGGCGAGCAGCATCGCGATGTCCTCGCTGGTGGCGGTCGCCGGGAACGTCACCGCCTCCCGGCCGAGGTCGTGGACGCGCTTGAGGCCCGGCGCGCGCCCGTCCCGGTAGGCGTGGACGACGATCTCCGCGCCGCACGTCAGCGCGCCGTCCGACACCGAGTCCATGTCGCCGACGATCATGTCGGGGCGGTAGCCGGCCTCCAGCAGCGCGTCCGCGCCGCCGTCCACGCCGATCAGCACCGGCCGGTACTCGCGGATGTAGGGGCGCAGGGCGGCGATGTCCTCGCGGTAGTGGTAGCCGCGCACGACGATCAGCGCGTGCCGACCGCTGATCTTCGTTTTCACGTCCGGGACGCCGACGCCGTCGATGAGCAGGTCGCGCTCGCGCTTGACGTACTCCATCGTGTTCTCGACGAACGCCTCGAGCTGGTCGGCCAGGCCCGCCTTCGCCTCGGCCAGCGCCTCCTCGACGGTCGCGAGGGTCTGCTCGGTGCCGGTGGCGACGGTCTCGTCCCCGCGCCGGACCGCGCCGCCCTCCACGAGGACCTGGTCGCCCTCGCCGAGCGCCGTGAAGATCTCGGGGCCGACGCCGTCGACCAGCGTGATGCCCGCGTCCACGAGGATCTGCGGGCCGAGGTTCGGGTACCGGCCCGAGATGCTCGGCGCGACGTTCACCACCGCCGCGACCTGGCACGACACCAGCGCCTCCGCGCTGACCCGGTCGAGGTCGACGTGGTCGATGACGGCGACCTCGCCGGGCTGGAGCCGCTTGGTGAGGTTCTTGGTGCGCTTGTCCAGCCGGACGGTGCCGGTGACGCCGGGACCGTCGCTCCGCCCGCGTCCGAACGCGCGGACGCGCCGCGCCAGCGACGGCGCGAGGCGGATCCGCCGCTCCGCGGCCGGTGACGACTCGTTCATCGTTCCCTCATCCTGCCAGAGCGCGGGAACGCGCACGCCTCACCGCTCGCCGGCGGCCAGGCCGAGCAGTTCCTCGGCGTGGGCGCGGCCCAGCTCGGAGTCCTCGAGGCCGGCCAGCATCCGGGACAGCTCGCGGACGCGGCCCTCCCGGTCCAGCGCGGTGACGCCGCTGCGCGTGACCGACCCGTCGTCGGCCTTCTCCACCAGCAGGTGCTGGTCGGCGAACGCCGCGACCTGCGGCAGGTGCGTCACGACGATCACCTGGGCGTTGCGGGCCAGCCGCGCGAGGCGGCGGCCGATCTCGACGGCGGCCTTCCCGCCGACGCCCGCGTCCACCTCGTCGAACACGAACGTGGGCACCGGGTCGGCGCCCGCGAACACCACCTCGATCGCGAGCATGACGCGCGACAGCTCGCCGCCGGACGCGCCCTTGTTCAGCGGCAGCGGCCGGGCGCCGGGGTGCGGGGCGAGCAGGACCTCGACCTCGTCGGCGCCGTGCGGGCCGTAGTCGGCGGACGGCGTGACGTTCACCTCGACGCGCGCGTGCGGCATCGCGAGCGCGGCCAGCTCGGCGGTGACGGCGGCGGAGAACCGCTCGGCGGCGCGCGTCCTTACGGCCGTCAGTTCTTCGGCCTCGGCGGCCAGCCGCTCGGTCAGCTCGGCGTGCTCGGCCCGCAGCTCGTCGATGCGGTCGTCGTCGCCGGTCAGCTCGGTGAGGCGGGCGGCGGACGTGCGCGCCCACTCCAGGACGCCCGCGACCGTCCCGCCGTGCTTGCGCGCCAGCGCCGTGACCTCCGCGCGGCGCTCCTGCACGACGGCGAGCCGCGCCGGGTCGGCGTCCACCGACTCGGCGTAGGCGGCGAGGTCGGTCGCGACGTCCGACACCAGGTAGCCCGCCTCGGCGAGCCGGTCGGCGTGGCCGCCCAGCTCCGGGTCGTGGTCGCGGACCTGCTCCAGCGCGGCGCGCGCCCGGCCGAGCAGGCTCACGACGTTGGCGGCCTCGAACGCCGCCGCCGGGTCGCCGAGCAGCGCCTCGTGCGCCGTGTCGGCCGCCGCCCGCAGCGCGTCGGCGTGGCCCAGGCGCTCCTCCTCGGCGGCGAGGTCGACGTCCTCGCCCTCCTTGGGGTCGACCTTCTCGATCTCCTCCAGGCCGAAGCGCAGCAGTTCCGCCTCGCGGACGCGCTCGTTGGCGCGCGTCGTCAGCTCCTCCAGCAGCGCCGCGACCTTCTTGTGCCGCTGGAACGAGCGCGTGTAGGCGCGCAGCGGCTTGGTCAGCTCGCCGCCCGCGTACCGGTCGAGCGCGGCGCGCTGGCGGCCCGCCTGCAGCAGCCGCTGCTGGTCGGACTGGCCGTGGACGGCCACGAGATCGTCCGCCAGGTTGATCAGCACGCTGACCGGCACGGCCCGGCCGCCGAGGTGCGCGCGGGACCTTCCCTCCGCCGAGACCGAGCGGGTGACGATGAGCGCGTCGTCGTCCAGCTCGCCGCCCGCCTCCTCGACCCGCTCGGCCACCCGGCCGCCCGGATCCACGACGAGCCGTCCCTCGACGACCGCGCGGTCGGCGCCGGGCCGCACCCGCTGCGGGTCGGCGCGCCCGCCGAACAGCAGGCCGAGGCTCGTCACCACCATCGTCTTCCCGGCCCCGGTCTCGCCGGTGACGACGTTGAAGCCCGGCGAAAGATCGAGGACGGCCTCGTCGATCACGCCGAGGCCCTGGATCCGCACCTCATCGATCATCGGACGCACCGGCGTCACAACCCCTCGCACAACGGTTTCCGCGGCTGCCCGAGATTATCTCTCGTGTCCGGCACCCGGCTCCTCGGGACGCGGCCGGGACCGTCCGCGCCAGCCCGTCACCGGGAGGCCGAACTTGGTCACCAGCCGGTCGGTGAACGGGGTCAGGTGCAATCGCGCCAGGCGCACGGGTTTCGCGCCCCTGCGCACCTCGACGCGGGCGCCGTCCGGCAGGTCGATCATGCGCCGTCCGTCGCACCACAACACCGCGCCCGGTGTGTCCGCCATCACTTCGATCGCGACGAGCGAGCGCGGCGAAACGACCAGCGGACGGGAGAACAGCGCGTGCGCGGAGATCGGCACGACGAGCATCGCCTCGACCTCCGGCCACACCACCGGGCCGCCCGCCGAGAACGCGTAGGCGGTCGAACCGGTCGGGGTCGCGCAGACGACGCCGTCGCAGCCCCAGTTCGACAGCGGACGGCCGTCGATCTCGGCGACGACCTCCAGCATCCGCTCCCGCTCGCCCTTCTCCACCGACGCCTCGTTCAGCGCCCAGTTCGTCCCGATCACCTCGCCGTTGCGGCGGACGGTCACGTCGATCGTCATCCGCTCCTCGACGTCGTACCGGTGCGACACGACCCGGTCGACGGTGGCGGCGAGATCTTCGCGCTCGGCCTCGGCGAGGAACCCGACATGGCCGAGGTTCACGCCGAGCAGCGGCGTCCCTGCGGACCTCGCCAGGTCGGCGGCGCGCAGCAGCGTCCCGTCCCCGCCGAGCACCATGACGACCTCGGCGGCTGCCGCGGCGGACGGACCGTCGGGCACCACCTCGACGTCGGCGCACCCGATGTCGGCCGCCTCGTCCTCCAGCACGCGCACCGCCACCCCGGCCTCGGCCAGCCGGTCGATGACCAGATGCGCGCTGCGGACGGCCTCGGGCCGTCCCGTATGGGCGACGATCAGCACCGACCGCGCCTGCGGCTCGCTCAAGCTGTCCCCCGCTCGCCTAGAGCGCGTCTTGCGCTGCGCGCTTCCCTCGCCACTCTGATCGCACGCTCCCGCCGTTCCCCAGCCCACCGCATGGCACGCGCCTCCGGCTCGCTCACAGCGTTCCCCGCCCGCCTACGGCGCGCCTTGAGCCGCGCGCTTCGCTCGTCACGTGCTCGCTCGCCCCTCGCTGCGCGCGCTCCTCAGCCCACCGCGCGCCGCGCGCCTCCGGCTCGCTCACAGCGTTTCCCGTTCGCTTGCGGCGCACTTCAAGCCGCGCTTCCCTCGTCACGTGCTCGCACGTCCCCCGCTGCGCGCGCTCCTCAGCCCACCGCACGGCACGCGCCTCCAGCTCGCTCACAGTGTCTCCCGCCCGCCTGCGGCGCGTTCTGAGCCGCGTCTCTGGTCGCACGCTCCCGCCGCTCCCCGGTCCAGCGCACGGCGGGCGCCCGCGGTTCGCGCTCGCTCACCTGCGGCGCGCCCGGTGCCGCGCGCCTGCGGTTCGCTCACCGCGGCCCCTCCTCGATCGCGCGGGCGAGGTCGTCCGCGTCCAGGGGCGGCGCTCCCGCCGCCATCCACAAGAAGTACTCCACGTTGCCCGACGGGCCGGGCAGCGGGCTGGCCGCCACGCCCTTGACGCCGAGCCCGAGCGTCGCGGCGTGCGCGGCGACGCCCCGGACGGCCTCGGCGCGCAGCTCCGGATCCCGCACCACGCCGCCCGCCCCGACGCGGTCCTTCCCCACCTCGAACTGGGGCTTGACCATGAGCGCGTAGTCGGCGTCCGGCGCGACGCAGCGCCGGATCGGTTCGAGGACGAGCCGCAGCGAGATGAACGAGAGGTCCCCGACGACCAGGTCCGGCCGTTCGGCCTCCGGCTGCCCCAGCGTCTCGGGCGTCAGGTCCCGGATGTTGACGCGTTCCAGCACGGTGACGCGGTCGTCGGTGCGCAGGGACCACGCGATCTGCCCGTAGCCGACGTCCACGGCGTAGACGTGCGCGGCGCCGGCGCGCAGCAGGACGTCGGTGAAGCCGCCCGTGGACGCGCCCGCGTCCAGGCACACCCGGCCCGCCGGCTTGAGGTCCGCGAACGCGGCGAGGGCGCCCGCGAGCTTGTGGCCGCCGCGCGAGACGTACCCGGGATCGTCGGCGGGCGCGGTGACGACGATCGCGGCGCCGGTCTCGACCTGCGTCGCCGCCTTCGCCGCCTGCTGCCCGCCGACGCGGACGAGGCCGTCGCCGATGAGCTGGGCCGCCTGCTCGCGCGACCGCGCCAGGCCGCGCCGGACCAGCTCGGCGTCGAGCCGCCGCCGCGTCACGGGCGCGGCCCCGGGACCGGCGGCTGCGCGGGCTCGCCGTCGAGCAGTTCCTGGAGCCGCGCGTGGACGTCCTCGAACACCGCCACGTGCGCGGCGACCGGCGCGCCGGGCAGCTCGCCGAGGCGCGCGAGGACCGTGTCGACGCGCGCGTCCCCGGTGGACGCGTGCGGCGCGGTGCCGTCGGACATCGGCCTGACCTCCTGGACATCTCCGGCCCGCGGGTCGCGGGTCGCTCGGGGACCGGTCTGAACGCTACCGTCCCTTCACGGCATCGTTGTCGACCGAACGGGGGAACGGCCTGACCATGGCGAACGAGGACGAATGCCGTGCCGCGCTCGACCGGGTCGCCGCCCGGCTCGCCGACGTGGACCCCGAGCGGTTCGCCGAGCACGTGGTGGAACGCACCATCACCTGCCGGATCCCCGACCTCGGGATCGCGTTCGCGACCCGCGTGCACCCCGGCGGCCTGGACCCCGTGCGGCGCACCGAGGACCCGTCCGTCGGCCAGGTTCGGCTGACGGTGAACAGCGACGACCTCGTCGCCCTCGCCGACGACCGCCTCCATCCCGCCCGCGCGTGGACGTCGGGCCGCCTGCGCGTCGAGGCGAGCTTCACCGACCTCCTGCGCCTGCGCAAAGCCCTCTGACCGACCCGGCGGGCCCGGGCGCCCGCGGCGAACCGTCGACGGCCTCGGCGGACGGCGCCGCCGTGCGCCAAGCCCTCTGACCCGCCGCGCTCTACGCGAGCCCGAGCGTCCGCAGCGGACCGTCGACGGCCTCGGCGGACGGCGCCGCCGCGTCGCGCCAGGACGCGGCGGCGAGCGCACGCAGGCCGTCGTACGGATCGCCGGACCCCTCGACGGAGAGCGCGTCGCCGTCGCGCGTCGCCGTCCAGGCGTTGCAGCGCCAGGCGTCCCCGTCCCGGACGACCTCCGGATGCCCGGCGACGAGACCGCCCAGATCGGCCGCCAGAAAGGTCGGCCGATGCTCGGGCGGGGCGGTGAGCACGTCGCGCGGCCGGGTGACGCCCGTGAAGACGAGCAGGCTGTCGGCGCCGCCGTTGTGCGCGCCCTCGATGTCGGTGTCGAGCCGGTCTCCGACGACGAGAGGATGCTCGGCGCCCGTCCGGACCACCGACTCGTGGTGCAGCGGACGCTCCGGCTTGCCCGTCACGATCGGATCCACCCCGGTCGCCGACCGGATCACCTGGAGCAGCGAACCGTTGCCGGGCTTCGGAACACCGTCGCCGTCCGGAATGGTGCGATCGCCATTCGAGCCGACGAACAGCGCCCCGGCGAGCACCGCCTTCGCCCCCTCCGCGATCAGCCCGTACGACAGACTCGGATCGAATCCCTGCACAACGGCGGCGGGCTTCTCGGCCGCCGTCGACACCGGCCGCAACCCCCGCGCATGAAGCGCGCGCCGCAACGCCGCACCGCCGACGACGAGCACTTTGGCCCCGGCGGGCAGCCGCTCGGCGAGAAGCGTCGCGGCGGCCTGCGACGACGTCACGACATCGGCCGGATCGGCGGGCACGCCGACGCTGCGCAGCAACGTCGCGACGGCCGAGGGCGTCCGGGACGCGTTGTTGGTGACGAACGCCAGCCGCTGCCCCGCCGCACGCGCCTTGGCCAGCGCCTCCGCCGCCCCCGGAACGGGCCTGTGCCCGACGTAGACGACCCCGTCGAGGTCGAGCAACGCCACGTCGTACACCTCGCTGAGCGGCCTGTCGGACCCTCGCATCGCACCTCGTCCCTCACGCGGTCGCCACGAACCCCCGAGCACCGCCCGGGATCCCGTCCATCACACCATCTCCCCCGCCCCGCCACCGAGACGCCCAGCCCCCATCCCCGAAGCACCCACCCATTTGGATCGCACCCACCAGCACCGCCGCCGACGCACCCACGATCAAACTTCAACCGACCATGACGCACACCACACTCAGCCCCGCCAGCGCAAGCATCCCCAGCGCTCGACAGCGGGCGCTGATCGCGCCGAGTACACGAGCCCGCCAAAAGCGAGGCCGCAATTGATTCGTCCAACGCGGACGGAGGAGGTCCCACAAACGCGAACCGGCGACACTCGATGCAACGTGATCGCGATCAGCGCTGCAACAGTGATGGTCGTGGTCAGGGGCGATCAGGCGGGAAGGTCGAAGGGGCAAAAGGGAGCGGTGAACGGACGGAGGGGCGAACGGACGGAGGGGCGAACGGACGGAGCGGAGAAAGAACGGAGGGGGTGAACGGGCGGAGGAAGTCAGTCGCGCGAGGCGAGGGTGGCGCGAACGTGCCGGAGGGCGTTGGCGTAGTCCTTGTTGTCGGGCCGCATAGCGGCAGCAAGGGCAAGCGGCTCGACGGCGCCGCGAAAGTCGCCCATGCGGCTGAGCGCAAGCCCCAGCCCGAACAGGGCGTAATCCTCAGCGGGATCATCGGCGACGATCGAGCGGAAGCTGTCGGCGGCGTCCCCGAACCGCCGGGCCCCGAACTGAGCCCGCGCCAGCGCCTCACGAATGGCACGCGAGTCCGGCTCGGCATCGGCCGCACGGGCCAGGAGCTGGAGCGCCGCGGCAGCACTGCCCGACCGCAACAGACTGAGCCCACGCGTGTACCACTCGTACACGTCGCCGCCGGGAGGATGCTCACCCGTGGAATCGTCCGGCCGTCCCGGTCCTTGAAGACTCATATGGACCTCCCGTGCGATCGTGATCACTTTCGACGGTACCCGCTCACGCGGCGGGGGGCCGCCGGTGGTTAGCATGCCCACAGTGGACGGCGATCTCCCTTCCGGATCCAATCCGGAGGACTTCAGCGCATGGGCGTTCGGCACACCGGACCCCAGGCCCGCCGCCGGACTGGTCCTGGCCCCCTTCCGCGGCGTGCGCTTCGACCCGACCCGCATCGAAGACCTGTCCACCGTGACGAGCCCGCCCTACGACCTCCTGGACGACGCGGAGACCCGCTCACTCCTGAACACCGACGAACACAACATCGCCCGCCTCATCCACCCCCGCCCGGAGTCCTCCGACTACGCCGACGCCGCCGCAGCACTACGCCACTGGCTGGCCAACGGCACCCTCCGCCCCGACGACACCCCAGCCCTCTACATCTACGAAGCCGCCACCACCCCCAAAGCCGCCAGCACCGACACAAGCCCCAAGCCAGACGCAAACAGCCCGACCGCCCGGGCCCGCTCCCACGCAGCAGCCACCCGCCACCCCGAAACAACCACCATCAGGTACACCACAGCCAAGCGCGCAGGCGCAGGCGCGAGCGCGGCCACAGGTACCCCTGGCGGGCCCATTGGGAGCGCCGAGAGGGCCAGCGGGGACGCTGGCCACAATGCCGACCCGAGCGCTCGCGGGGACACTGGCGGAAGCGCAGACGCAGGCGCCGCGCCCGGCGTCGAACGCGGTGCCGCGAGTGCCGACGGGCGTACCGACAGAGGCAGCGACGCGAGTGACACTCCTGGTGCAGTGCCCGGTGAGGCGCGCCTCGGCGGGGACACTGGCGGTCGTGCTGCCGGTAGGCCTGTCGAAGGTGCTGACGAGGGCGTCGGGCGTGCGGACGAGTGCGTTGGCGGGAGCGCTAGCGAGGGCACGGACGCAGGCACGGGCGGGGGCGAGGGCACGGACGGAGGCACCGGCGAGGGCACGGACGGGGGCGCTGGTGGGGGCGCTGGTGGTGGTGTTGTTCTGCAGCGTGGGCTTATTGGTGCGCTCGGGCTGCGGGCGGAGGGCGACCGGGTTGTGCTGCCGCATGAGGACGTCTATCCCGGGCCCGTGCGCGACCGGCTGGCGTTGATGAGCGCGACGCGCGCCAACCTGGAGCCGATCTTCCTGACCTATGAGGGCGGCGGGGTCACGGCGGACATCGTGGACGACGCCGCGTCCGGTGAGCCCCTCGTCGAGTTCCGGGATCGCGACGGGCTCGTCCACCGGCTGTGGCGGATCACCGATCCGCGTCTGCACGCGCGCATCGCCGACGACCTGTGGCCTCGGCAGGCGCTGATCGCCGACGGTCACCACCGGTACGCGACGTACCGCCTCCTCCAGGCCCGCCAGAGCGGCCCCGGTCCCTGCGATTACGGCATGGCCCTCCTCGTCGACTCCACGCGCTACCCGCCCCGGCTGGGCGCCATCCACCGCGTCCTGCCGGGTCTGGACCCCGAGACGGCGCTGACGGCCGCCCGGACGGCCTTCGGCGTCACCTCGTTCACCGACCTGTCCCCCGCGCTCGACGCGCTCGCGGCGGCGGACGAGCCCGCGTTCCTGCTCGGCGGCGCGCACGGCCTGCACCTGCTGACGCGGCCCGACCCGGCCCGGCTTGAGCGCGCCGTGCCCGCCAGCGTGTCCCCGCTCGTCCGCAGGCTGAACACGACCGTCCTCGACCGGCTCCTCATCGACGCCCTCTGGAACGTGCCCCGCGACGAGGACGCCGTCGAGATCGTCCACGACGACCCGGCCGCCGCCCTCGACCGCGCCCGCGCGACCGGCGGCACCGCCGTCCTGCTCAACCCCCTCTCTGTTCGCGATGTCATGGCCGTCGCCGCGCACGGCGACCGCGTTCCCCGGAAGTCCACCTCCTTCGGCCCGAAACCCCGCACCGGCCTCGTCCTGCGCCTCCTCGACCAGGATGGAGCGCCGGACGCCGACGGCGAAACCCCGGGCTCGAACTGTGGATAACCGCGTCCCGGAGCGCGATGATCGGGCCATGGAGACCACGATCACGCCGCTCGGCGGGGACGTCTACGAGATCGACACGCGGATGGCGGGATACAGCGGGATCACGGCCGGATACCTGATCCTGTCCGACCGGCCATGCCTGGTCGAGCCCGGAACGTCCGGGTCCGCGCCGATCGTCCAGGCCGCGCTGACCGAACTCGGCGTCACCGCCGCCGACCTCGCGACCGTGGTCGTCACCCACATCCACCTGGACCACGCCGGCGGCGTCGGCGACATCGCCGCGATGTACCCCGACGCCGAGGTCGTCGTCCACGAGAAGGGCGCGCGCCACCTCGTCTCGCCGGAACGGCTGATGCGCAGCGCGCGGCGGGTCTACGGGGACGCGCTCGACGTCCTGTTCGGCGAGCTGAAGCCGACCGACGCGGCGCGGATCCGGGCGGTGGACGACACCGGCGTCATCGACCTCGGCGGCGGCCGACGCCTGGAATCGCACTATTCGCCGGGACACGCCAAGCACCACGTCGGGCTCATGGACTCCGCGACCGGCGACCTCTACGTCGGGGACGCCGCCGGAATCTACCTTCAGGAAACCGCCGACGTCCGTCCCGCGACGCCCCCGCCGGACTTCGACCTGGACACCGCGCTCGGCTCGCTCCGGCGCTTCGCCGCGCTCCAGCCGCAACGGCTGCTGTTCGCGCACTACGGCCCGGTGACGGCGGTCCAGGACACGCTGGAGCGGTCCGCCGAGGAACTGCGCGTCTGGGTGGACGCCGTCCGGGACGCCCGCGATGCCGGGCTCGACGTCGACCACGCCGTCGAGATGGTCCGCGAGCGCACCGCGCACCGCTACCGCATCACGCAGGACGACGTCGACCCGAACATCGCCGCCAAGTACCAGGTGCTCAACAGCGACGAGAGCAACGTCGTCGGCATCATGCACGCGCTGTCACAGCACGCGTGAAAGGGTCAGGCCGTCCGCCACGGGGGCGGACGGCCTGATCTCACTCGTCCTCGTCCTTCTCCGGCGCCGGCTCGGGCGCCAGGAAGACGGCGGGCGCCTCGGGGACGTCCGCGTCGGCCGCCGGCGGGGTGTCCGGCGCGAAGGCGAAGGTCAGCGGGTCCGTCGCGGTCTCCGCGACCGGCTCGCCGAGCGCCTCCCCGTCGTCCGCCGGGTCCGTGACGTCGGGCTCGTCCGCGACGACGACGTCCTGGGCCTCCGGCTCGTCCGCGCCGACGGTCGGGGCCTCGTCCAGCTCCGCGTCGGCGACGAACGTGTCGTCGTCCTCCTCGGTGTCGACGATCTCCAGGCCCTCGATCTCCGCGTAGCGCTCCGCCGCGTCGGTCTCGCCGTCGCGGTCGGCGGCGGCGGACCGCGCGAACCAGTCGGACGCCTCGGTCTCCCGTCCGGCCTCGGCCAGCGCGTCCGCGTAGGCGTAGAACAGCCGCGCCGACCACGGCCGGAGCCGCCGGTCGCGCAGCTCGGGGATCTGGAGGGTCACGACGGCGGCGTCGTGCTGACCGAGGTCGCGGCGGGCGCCGGACTCCACGATCCGCAGTTCCACCAGCCCTGCCGTGTCCAGCCGGGACGCCTCGGGCGACTTGACCAGGTCCAGCGCCCGCTCGGGACGCCCCAGTCCGCGCTCGCTGTCCGCCATAACCGGAAGGTACGTCTCGTCCCCCGCGCCGAGCCGCCGCGCGGCCCGCAGTTCGGCGAGCGCCTCGGCCCATTCGCCGGCGTGGTAGGCGGCGAGCCCCGCCGCCTCCCGGACGATCCCGACCCGCGACGCCACCCGCCGGGCCGCACGCGCGTGCTTGTACGACTGCTCGGGATCGTCCTCCGCGAGCCGCCCCGCCATCACCAGGTGACGGGCGACGCGGGTCGCGAGGTCCTTCGGCAGCGTGCGCAGCTCGGCGCGGGCCTCCGCGTCCAGCTCCTCGCCGGTGACGTCGTCGGGCAGCAGCGGGTCGTCGTGCTTCAGCTCAGTGGACGCGTGCTCATCGCCAGGACGGCCGCCCCGGTCCTGCCACGGACGCCGATCGTCGCGGTCGCCCTGGCGGAACGGCGGACGGCCGGAACCGCGCTGCGGCCCACCACCGGAACGCCGATCGTCGCGCCGGTCCGGCCGGGGGCCGCGCCGGTCGTCCGGACGTCCCCCACGGTCGTCGCGCCGCTCGAACCGAGGGCCACCCGGCCCACGCCGGTCATCGCGCCGCTCGTAACGCGGACCGCCCGACGAACGCCGATCATCGCCCGGACGGTCGTCCCGCCGCTCGAAGCGCGGGCCACGCCGGTCGTCCGGACGTCCCCCACGGTCATCACGCCGCTCAAAGCGAGGACCGCCCGGCCCACGCCGATCGTCCCGACGCTCATAACGCGGACCGCCCGACGAACGCCGGTCATCACCACGGTCGTCCCGCCGCTCATAGCGCGGGCCACCGGACGGACGCCGGTCATCACCGCGCCCACGATCGTCCCGCCGGTCAAAGCGGGGCCCACCGGACGGACGCCGGTCATCTCCCTGACGGTCGTCCCGCCGGTCGTAGCGCGGGCCGCCGAACGAACGCCGGTCGTCACCCTGACCATGGTCATCACGCCGGTCGTAGCGCGGGCCACTGGACGGACGCCGATCATCTCCCTGACCACGGTCGTCGCGCCGCTCGAAACGCGGACCACCGGACGGACGCCGATCGTCGCCCGGACGGTCGTCCCGCCGTTCGAAGGGCCGACCACCGCGATCGTCGCGCCGCTCGAAGCGGGGACCGCGACGGTCGTCCGGACGTCCCGAACGTTCCTGCCGGTCGAATCGGGGTCCGCCGAGGCCGCGACGGTCGTCGGACCTGCCGGAGCGGTCGTCACGGTCGCGGAAGCCGCCGCCCTGCGGACGGCCGGGACCGCGGTCCTGCCGGAAGGGCTTCCGGTCGTCGCGGCGCGGACCACCGGACGGACGCTCGGACCGGTCGTCGCCGGACCGGAACGGACGCCTGTCATCACGGTCGCCGGGACGCCCCTGGTAACGCCGCTCGCCCTGCGGCCCGCCCTGACGGGGGCCACGCGGGCCACCCGATCCACGTCCGCCGCGGTCGTCACGACGGTCGAAACGCCCCTCGCCGCCCTGACGGCGGTCGTCGGAGCCGCGGTACGGACGGTCCTGGCCACCGCGCGGGCCGTCGCCCCGGCGGTCATCGTCGCGAAAGTCGCGTCGAGGCGGACGGTCTTCGCGGCGGTCATCGCGCCGGAAGCCGCCGCCACCCGGACGGCCGCCGCCGAAGGAACGGCCACCGCCGTTCCCCGACTGGCCGCTCTGTCGCGGACGGCCCTGGGCGCCTCGGGGGCCGCCCGACCGCGGCGCCGCACCGCGAGGGCCGCCGTCCCGGCGCCGACCGGCGTCGCCGCGACCGTCCCCCCCGCGACGGGCGGGCTTGTCGCGCCCCCCGTCCCTGCCGCGCCGGTCCTCGCCGTTTCGGCCGTCCTCTTCCGCGCTCATCACGTCCGTCACTGTCGTCGTCGTTCGGTTGCCCCTGCAGCCTACTTCGACTGGGGCATTACATGCGTCGAGGGCCGCACCCGTGCATTCCGGGGCGACCCTCGACACTAAAGAAAGTCCGGCGGTGTCCTACTCTCCCACACAGTCTCCCATGCAGTACCATCGGCGCTGAAAGGCTTAACTTCCGGGTTC
>NZ_WUTW01000007.1 GCF_009831215.1 Actinomadura rayongensis | reverse complement strand
AGCAAGTACGACACCGGCACCAGCGAAGGCCACATCAAGGGCGTCAAGTACGAGGTCCTGAAGTGGGGCCACGGCCCGGGCAAGAAGGGCACCCCCAAGCCCCTCGGATAAGCACCACCCGAACGGCCCCGGCGAACGCCGGGGCCGTTCGCATGCCCGGAACACCCCCGCGCCTATGCTCGGCCGGTGACCGACTTCGAGCGACTCATCGACGCGGCGTGGCCCGCCCCCGTGGTCGCGGACGTCCACGGCTGGCGGCTGCGCTTCGCCGACGGCGTCACCAAGCGCGCCAACTCGGTCTGGCCCGCCGCCCACCCCGCCGACGCCGACGCCGCGATCCGCGCCGCCGAGGAGTACTACCTGCGCCGCGACGAGCGCCCGACCTTCCACATCGGCCCCGGCGCCCGTCCCGCCGCCCTGGACGCGCTGCTGGAGCGGCGCGGCTACGTCAAGGTCGACCCGACGCTCGTCCTGACCGCCGACCTGGACGCCGAAGTCCCGCCCCCGGACGCGGAGATCGCCGACGCGCCGTCCCAGGAGTGGATGGACGCCTGGTGGTCGGTCGACGGACGCTACGACGACGGCGAGCCCGTCGCGCGCCGCATCCTCACCGGCACCCCGGCCCGGTACGCGGCGGCCGGGGACGGCGCGGCGGTCGGCCGGGCCGTCCCGCAGGGCGACTGGCTCGGCGTGTACTGCATGGCCGTCCGGCCCGAGGCGCGGCGGCGCGGCCTGGCCCGGACCGTCCTGCGGGCGCTGCTCGCCGACGGCCGGGCGCGGGGCGCGCGCCGCGCCTACCTCTGCGTCACCGAGCGGAACGCGGCGGCGCGGGCGCTGTACGCGGCGGCGGGGTTCACCGTCGCGGCCCGCTACCACTACCGGGTGCGCCCGCCGGGAACCGGGTGATAAGTCTGGGGATGCGATGAGCGACGCCCCGGGTCTCCGCCGCCTTCTGCCCTACGCGCGGGCGCAGCGCGCCAGTCTCGTCCTCACCGCCGTCACCGCCATCGGGGTCGCGGGGGTCGGCGTGGCGGTCCCGGTGGTCGAGCGGCGGATCGTGGACGACGCGATCCTCGCCCGCAGCGTCCCGCTGGTCCCGTGGCTCGGCGTGCTGTTCGCGCTGGCCGTCGCGGGCTTCGCGCTGACGAAGGTGCGCCGCTACCGGGCCGCGAAGGTGAACGTCGAGGTCGTCATCGCGCTGCGGGAGGCGATCCACGCGCAGGTCCAGCGGCTCGACCTCGCCGCGCACGGCACGCTGTCCACCGGCCAGCTCGCCAGCCGCGCCAGCGCGGACGTGCAGCTCATCTCGGCCGTCACCCGCGCGATCCCGTCGATCGCCGCGAGCGTGCTGCTGATGGCCGGGGCCCTCGCCGTGATGGTCGTGCTGTCGCCGCCGCTCGCGCTCGTGTCGCTGACCGTCGTGCCCGCGCTCGCGGTCCTGTCGTGGCGGATGCGGCGCACGCTCGTCCCCGCGACGTTCGACCAGCAGGCCCGGACGGCGGACGTCGCCGAGATCGTGGACCAGGCCGTCACCGGCGTCCGCGTCGTCAAGGCGTTCGGCGCCGAGGACCGCGAGCTGCGGCGGCTGGAGGGCGCGGCGGCGGCGCTGTTCGCGTCCAGCATGCGCACGATCCGGATCATGGCGCGGTTCCAGCCCGCGCTGTCGGCCGTCCCGGCGTTCGGGCAGGTGGCGGTGCTGGCGTTCGGCGGCTGGCTGGCGATCCGGCACCAGATCACGGTCGGGACGTTCCTGGCGTTCGCGTCCTACCTCGTCATGCTCACCGGCCCGGCGCAGAGCCTCGCGGGGCTGTTCGGCCGCGTCCAGCAGGCCCGCGCGGGCGCGGCGCGGGTGTTCGAGCTGCTGGACTCGGTCCCGGCGGTCGCCGACGCGCCGGACGCGACCGAGCTGCCGAAGGTCGAGGGCCGCATCGACTTCGACGCCGTGACGTTCGGGTTCCGCCGCTCCGAACCCGTCCTGGTCGGCTTCGACCTGCACCTGGCGCCCGGCGAGACGGTCGCGCTCGTCGGCGCGTCCGCGTCCGGCAAGTCCACGGCCGCGCTGCTGCTCGCCCGGTTCTACGACCCGCAGCGGGGGAGCGTGCGGGTGGACGGCCGCGACGTGCGGTCGGTGACGCTCGGCTCGCTGCGCTCCCAGATCGGCATGGTGTTCGAGGACGCGTTCCTGTACTCCCGCAGCGTCCGCGACAACATCGCGCACGGCCGTCCCGACGCCACCGACGCCGAGGTGGCCGCCGCCGCGCGCGCCGCCGAGGCCGCCGCGTTCATCGCCGCGCTGCCCGACGGGTACGCCACCGTCGTCGGCGAGCGCGGCATCACGCTGTCGGGCGGGCAGCGGCAGCGGCTCGCCCTCGCCCGCGCGCTGCTGGCCGATCCGCCGGTGCTCGTCCTGGACGGCGCGACGAGCGCGGTGGACGCGCGGGTCGAGGAGAGCATCCACGCGACGCTGCGGCGCGTCCTTGCCGACCGGACCACGCTGATCATCGCGCACCGCCGCTCCACGCTCCGCCTCGCCGACCGGATCGCCGTCGTCGAGGCGGGGCGCGTCATCGACTCCGGCACGCACGAGGAGCTGATGGCCCGCTGCGCCCGGTACCGCGTGCTGCTGGCGGGCGAGCGGGAGGAGCTGGACGACGGCGCGGACGATCCCGAACCCGTCCGCCGCGCGGCGCCCGCGCGGAAAGAACTGCTTCCCGAGGACGCCGACCTGCTGCGCCGCGTCGCCGCCCTGCCGCCCGCGACGGACGCGCCGGGCGTGGACGTCGCGGCCGAGACCCGTCCGGAGTCCGGCTTCACGCTGCGGCGGTTCCTGCGCCCGTACCGGGGCGCGCTGGCCGCCGGGCTCGCGCTCGTGCTGGGCGACGCGGCGGCCGGGATCGCCGGGCCGTACCTGTCGCGCGACGGCGTGGACCGGGGCGTCCTGCACGGCGACACCGCGGCCGTCCTCGCCGTCGCGGGCGTGTTCTGCCTGGTCACGGTGCTCGGCATGGCCGCCTCGCGCGCCGTCCTGCTGGTCACCGGACGCACCGGCGAGCGGCTGATGTACGCGCTGCGGCTCCGCGTCTTCGCCCAGCTCCAGCGGCTCGGGCTCGACTACTACGAGCGCGAGATGGCCGGCCGGATCATGACCCGGATGACCACCGACGTCAGCGCGTTCTCCGCGCTGCTGTCGGACGGGCTGCTGACCGCCGTCGCCGGGACGTTCACGTTCGCGGGCGTCGCCGTCGCGATGTTCACGATGAACGCGCCGCTGGCGGGCGCGACCGCGCTCGTGCTGCTTCCGCTGATCGCGGCGACCGTCGTGTTCCGGCGGCTGTCGGCCGGGCCGTACCGGGAGGCGCGGGACCGGATCGCGACGGTGAACGCCGTGCTCCAGGAGTCGCTGTCGGGCGTGCGGGAGACGCAGGCGTTCGCGCAGGAGGAGCGGCGCCAGCGCGAGTTCGCCGCCGCGACCCGCTCCTACGCCGACGCGCGGCTGCGGTCGCAGCACCTCATCTCGCTGTACTTCCCGTTCGTCCAGTTCCTCGGCGACGTGGCCGCCGTCGTCGTGCTCGGGCTCGGCGCGGGCCTGGCGGGCGGGGGCGCGCTGACGGCCGGGGAGCTGATCGCGTTCCTGCTGTACCTCGACCTGTTCTTCAGCCCGATCCAGCAGTTCGCGGACGTCTTCGACGACTGGCAGCAGGCGCGCGTGTCGATGGGCCGGATCGGCGGGCTGATGGCCGCGCCGCTGACCGTCCCCGCGCCCGCGCGCCCGGCGCCGCTGCCGGATCTCGCGGGGGCGATCGAGTTCCGGGACGTCCGGTACGCCTACCCCGGCACGGACACCGACGTGGTCACCGGCGTCAGCCTGCGGATCGCGCCGGGCGAGCGCGTGGCGATCGTCGGGGAGACGGGCGCGGGCAAGTCCACGCTCGTCCGGCTGGCCGCCCGGTTCGCCGACCCGGTGTCCGGCGCGGTGCTCGTGGACGGCTGCGACCTGCGCACGCTCGACCCGGCCGCCTACCGGCGCCGCCTCGGGTACGTCCCGCAGGAGCCGTTCCTGTTCGCCGGGACCGTCCGCGACAACATCGCCTACGGGGACCCGGACGCCTCCGACGAGCGCGTCCGGGCGGCGGCGCGGGCCGTCGGCGCGCACGCGGCCATCGCGACCATGCCCGACGGCTACGACACCGAGGTCACCGAACGCGGACGGTCGTTGTCGGCGGGGCAGCGCCAGCTCGTCTGCCTGGCCCGCGCCGAGCTGGTCGCCCCGGCGATCCTGCTGCTGGACGAGGCCACCGCCGACCTCGACCTCGCCACCGAGGCCCGCGTCACCGCCGCGATGGACCGCCTCGCGACGGGCCGGACGACGCTGCTCATCGCCCACCGCCTCCAGACCGCCCGGCACGCCGACACGATCGTCGTCATGGACGGCGGCCGGATCGTCGAGTCCGGCACGCACGACGCCCTGCTCGCGGCGGACGGCGCCTACGCGCGCCTGTGGACCGCCGCGTCCTGACGGCCGGGACGTTCGATACGGACGCGGAAGTTCGCGTGCTGTTCGTTTTTCGGAATGTCGGACGCGGCTGTGCGGTGGTGCGCGCCGGACACGCTCGGCGCCGTGAAGTCCGCCATGCAGCCCGCCATGAAGGTCGCCATCGTGACGGAGTCGTTCCTGCCCCGCGTCAACGGGGTCACGAACTCGGTCTGCCGCATCCTCGAACAGCTCGCCGCCGGCGGGCACGAGGCGCTCGTCGTCGCGCCCCGGCCCGGCCCGGACGGGTACGCCGGGGCGCCCGTCGCACTCGTGCCCGGCGTCGCGCTCCCCTTCTACTCCTCGTTCGTCGTCGGCGTCCCGGCCCGCCGCGTCACCTCGGTGCTGCGGGACTTCCGGCCGGACGTCGTCCACCTGGCCTCGCCGCTCGTGCTCGGGACGTCCGGGCTGGCGGCGGCGCGGCGGCTGGACGTCCCGGCCGTCGCGGTGTTCCAGACCGACATCGCCGGGTTCGCCCGGCGGTACGGGCTGCGCGCCACCGACCCGCTGATCTGGTGGTGGCTGCGCCGCCTGCACACCGGCGCCGCGCGCACGCTGGCGCCGTCCACGCCCGTCGCGGCCGAGCTGGAGCGGCGCGGGTTCCCGCGCGTCCACCTGTGGGGACGCGGCGTGGACCGCCGCCGGTTCCACCCCCGGCACCGGTCGGCGGCGCTGCGCGCGCGGCTCGCCCCGCGCGGCGAGGTCCTGGTCGGCTACGTCGGACGGCTCGCCGCCGAGAAGCGACCCGCGCTGCTGGCCCATCTGGCGGATTTGCCCGGCGTCCGGCTCGTCGTGGTCGGCGACGGCCCCGAGGAGCGGTCGCTGCGCCGCCGCCTGCCGGACGCCGTGTTCACCGGGTTCCGCACCGGGACCGAGCTGTCGGAGCTGATGGCGTCGCTGGACGTGTTCGTCCACACCGGCGCCGACGACACGTTCTGCCAGACCGTCCAGGAGGCGCTGGCCTGCGGCGTCCCCGTCGTCGCGGCGGCGGCGGGCGGGCCGCTGGACCTCGTCCGGCCGGGCGTGAACGGGCTGCTGTACGCGCCCGACGACGCCGAGGGGCTGCGCGCGGCCGTGGTGACGCTCGCCGCCGACGCCGCGCTGCGGCGGAGCATGGGGCTGCGGGCTCTGGAATCCGTCCACGGGCGCGGGTGGGACACCGTCTGCGCGGAGCTGGTCGGCCACTACCGGGAGGTCGTCCACGGCGCGGCGCCCGGACGGCGGGCGAAGACGGCCGCGTGAAACGTTCCGCCTTCCCGTTCGTCGTCTCGGTTCACGACGTGGCGCCGAGCACCGCCGGGCCGAGCGCCCGATGGCTCGCCGACCTGGACGAACGCGGCGTCCCCGCCACGCTGCTGCTGATCCCCGGGCCGTTCGGCGGCGGTCCGGCGCTGCCGGACGACCCGGAACTCGTCCGGCTCCTGCACCGGGCCGCCGGACGCGGCCACGAGCTGTCCCTGCACGGCTACCGGCATGCGGGCGTGCCCGGCGGGCCGCCCTGGCGGCGGGGGGTGAACCGGGTGCTGGCGCGGGGCGCGGGCGAGTTCTGGTCGCTGACCGAGCGCGAGGCCGCGCGGCGGCTCGGCGCGGGGTTGGAGCTTCTGGCGGCGGCGGACATCGCCGTCACCGGCTTCACGCCCCCCGGCTGGCTGGCGTCGCCGGGGACGCGGCGGGCGCTCGCGTCCCTCGGGTTCGCGTACTGGACGAGCCAGCTCGCCGTGCATCCTCTGCCGGGCGGGCCGGTCCAGGCGATGCCCGCGCTCTCGCACCGTCCGGGCGGCGCGGGGGAGCGGTTCGGGGCGCGGCTGATGGTGGACGCCGCCCGGGTGCTCGCCGCATCCGGAACACCGTTCCGTATCGCGCTGCACCCCGCCGACCTCGGCCGTCCCGGGCTGCGCCGGGCCGCGCTCGCCGCCGTCGACCTGGCCGTCGCGGCGGGCGGGCGCCCGGTGACGTACGCGGAGCTGGCGGCATGAGGGTCGTCCAGCTCGCCAACCTCTACAGCCCGGTGTCCGGCGGGCTCCGCACGGCCGTCGACCGGCTCGGCGCCGGGTACGCCGCCGCCGGGCACCACCGCGCGCTCGTCGTGCCCGGCCGCGCCCACACCCGGCGCGAGGACGAGAACGGCGTCGTCGTCACCGTGCCCGGCGCGTCGGTCGCGCCCGGCTACCGGCTCGTCCTGAACCCCCGGCCGGTGCTGCGGGCGCTGGCGCAGCTCCGCCCGGACGTGGTCGAGGTGTCCGACAAGGCCAGCCTCACCGTCGTCGCGCGGTGGGCGCGGCGCAACGGCGTCCGGTCGGTGCTGTTCTCGCACGAGCGGCTGGACGCGATCCTGGCGTCCCGCACGCCCGCCCCGGTCCCGCTCGCGCCGCTCACCGACCGCTGGAACCGGCGGCTGGCGGCGTCCTTCGACGCGGTCGTGACGACGTCGGCGTTCGCCGAGGACGAGTTCGCCCGCGTCGGCGCGCCCCGACTGCACCGCGTCCCGCTCGGCGTGGACCTCGACACGTTCCGGCCGGGCGCCGCGCGGCCCGGCGGCGGGCCGTTCCGGCTGCTGCACCTCGGCCGGCTGTCGCGGGAGAAGCGGCCCGGGCTGGCGCTCGCGGCCGTCGCGGAGCTGCGGCGGCGCGGCGTGCCGGTCGAGCTGGACGTCGTCGGCGGCGGGCCGCTCGCCCCTTCGCTGCGCGCTCACGCCGCACGCGAGGAGCTGCCCGTCCGGTTCCACGGGCACGTCGCGCAGCGCGCCGACGTGGCCCGGCTGCTCGCCGCCGCCGACGTCGCGCTGGCCCCCTGCCCGGTCGAGTCGTTCGGCCTCGCGGTGCTGGAGGCGCTGGCCTGCGGGACGCCCGTCGTGACGGCCGACCGGGGCGCGGCGCGCGAGCTGGTGGCGCCGGGCGCGGGCGTCGCGGTCCCGGCCGTCCCGGAGCGGTTCGCCGACGGCGTGCAGGACCTGCTGCGCCGTCCCGAACGCCGCGCCGCAGCCCGCGCCCGCGCCGAGGAGTTCCCCTGGACGGCCGCGATCGCGCGGATGCTCGCCGTCCTGGAAGGGCATCAGCCGCAGTTGTGACCCCACAAGAATTCCGTGTTTCCCTTCCGGCGCCGTCGCCTCCTAGCGTGGAGGAAACGACAAAGGGGGGTTCCTTCATGTCCGAGTTGCAGGGGAAAGTGGCCGTCGTCGCGGGCGGCGCGAAGAACCTCGGCGGGCTGATCAGCGAGCGGTTCGCGGCGGCGGGCGCCAATGTCGTCGTCCATTACCACGGCGCCGCGTCGGCGGTCGACGCGGAGAAGACCGTCGGGGCGGTGCAGGCCGCCGGGACGCAGGCCGTCGCGGTGCAGGGCGACCTCACGCGCGTCGCCGACGTCCGGCGGCTGTTCGACACGGCGCTGGACGAGTTCGGCGGCGTGGACGTCGCCGTCAACACCACCGGAATGGTGCTCAGGAAACCCATCCTGGACACCACCGAGGCCGAATTCGACACCATGTTCGGCGTCAACGCCAAGGCCGCCTATTTCTTCCTCCAGGAGGCCGGGCGCCGCCTCAACGACAACGGCGCGATCATCAGCCTCGTCACGTCGCTGCTCGCCGCCTTCACCGACGGGTACTCCACCTACGCGGGAGCGAAGGCGCCGCTGGAGCACTTCACCCGCGCGGCGGCGAAGGAGTTCGCGAGCCGGGGGATCGCGGTGAACAACGTCGCGCCCGGGCCGATGGACACGCCGTTCTTCTACCCGCAGGAGACGCCCGAGCGGGTCGCGTTCCACCGCTCCCAGGCGATGGGGGACCGGCTCACCCGGATCGAGGACATCGTCCCGCTCGTGGAGTTCCTGGCGACCGGCGGCCGGTGGATCACCGGCCAGACGATCTTCGCCAACGGCGGGTACACCACCCGCTGAACCTAAGCTGGGACGCGGCGCGGCGCCCCGGCCGCGCGGACGCGACCGGAAGACCGTGATGCTCGACCTGCGCAAGCTGGACCACCTGATCGCGGTGGCCGAGGAGGGCGGCTTCACCCGCGCCGCCGAGCGCCTGCACCTCACGCAGCAGGCGCTCAGCACGTCCGTCCGCACGCTGGAACGCGAGGTGGGCGTGCCGCTGCTGGACCGGCAGGGCGGGCGGGTGACCGTCCTGCCCGCCGGGGCCGCGCTGATCGAGGACGCCCGCGTCCTGCACGGCCTGGCCCGGTCGGCGGTGCGGCGCGCCCGCGCGGTCGGCCGGGACGAGCCCGAGACGCTCCGCATCGGCCACACCCCGGCGGTGACGGGCGAGGAGGTCAGCGTCCTGGTCGCCGCCGCGCGCGCCGCGCACCCCGGCCTGCGCGCCGAGAGCCACCAGCGCTACCCCGGCGACCTCGCCGCCGACCTCACCGCCGGGCATCTGGACCTCGGGCTGTGCCGGGGGATGCGGGCGCCGCACGGGCTCGTCCGGGCGACGCTCGCGCGGCACCGGCTGCGCGTCGCCGTCGCCGCGGACCACCCGCTGGCCGACCGGTCCGCCGTCGCGCTCGCCGACCTGCGCGACCGGCGGATCCTCGTCTGGGGGACGCCCGGACGGTCCCGCTACACCGACTTCCTCCTGGACGAGTGCCGGCGGGCCGGGTTCGAGCCTCGCTACGAGCGGAGCGAGCTGCAGGGCACGCCGCCCGCGACCGCCGTGATCGGGACCGACGCCGTCGCGTTCGTGACGCTCGCTCCCGGTTCGGCGGCGGGCGGGCTGGTCCGGGTGCTCGACCTCGAACCGGCCGTCCACGCGCCGCTGCACGCGCTGTGGCCGCAGCACACGACGTCCCCGGCCCGCACCGCGTTCCTGGACGCCGCCGCCGGCTAGCGTCCGGCGTGGTGGCGGGCGCCCGCGGCGGTCTCGGGGTCGGCGTGGACGGTCGCGGCGGCCAGCCTGGGGAGCGCTTGGAGCAGCGCCCGTTCGGCGTCCACCGCCGTCCGGTGCGCTTCCACGACCGTGGCGTCCGGCGGGACGACGATCTCGCACTCGGCGCGCAGCCGGTGCCCGATCCAGCGCAGCCGCACCGTCCCGGCGTCCCGGACGCCCGGCGTACCGCGCAGGACGTCCTCGGCGGTCGTGACCAGCGCCGGGTCGACGGCGTCCATGAGCCGCCGGACGACCTCCCGGGCCGCCTGCCGCAGCACCGCCAGGATCACGACGGTGATCGCCAGGCCCACCACCGGGTCGGCGCGGTCCCAGCCGAGCGCGGCGCCCCCGGCCCCGAGCAGGACGGCCAGCGACGCGAACCCGTCGGTGCGGGCGTGCAGGCCGTCGGCGACGAGCGCAGCGGACCCGATGCGGCGGCCGGTCCTGATCCGGTGCCGGGCGACCAGCTCGTTGCCCGCGAACCCGACCAGGGCTGCGGCGGCCACGGCGGGCAGGCCGGACACCGGCTGCGGGTGGACGAGCCGTTCCGCCGCCGTCCAGGCCGCCGCCGCCGAGGACGCCGCGATGGCCGCCACGACGGCGATTCCCGCGAGGTCTTCGGCGCGTCCGTACCCGTAGGTGTAGCGGCGGTCGGGCGGGCGGCGGCCGAGCCAGAACGCGAGGCCGAGCGGGACGGCGGTCAGCGCGTCGGCCGCGTTGTGCAGCGTGTCGCCGAGCAGCGCCACCGACCCCGAGACCGCCGCGACCACCGCCTGCACGGCTGCCGTCGCGGCCAGCATTCCGAGCGACACCCACAGGGCGCGCATGCCCTCGGCGCTGCCCTCCAGCGCGGCGTCCACGCGGTCGGCGGCCTCGTGCGAGTGCGGGCGGACGACGTGCAGGATCCGCGTCCGCACGCCCCGCCGATGCCCGTGCCCGTGCCCATGCCCGTGACTGGCCATCGGCTCAGGATGACGCACGGGACGGGTTGCGGCATCCCGACAACAGCGCAGGTGACGCCGTTGCGATCCGGTCGCGGCTCACCTTTCGGCCGTGCCGCGCGTGATCGCCAGGGCCTTGACGGGGCACGGCGCCGCGCGGACGTCGGTCAGGCCGCTCGCGGTGAGCAGCGCGGCGTGGTCGGGCGCGGTCGCGGCGGCGCGCCCGTGCAGCATCAGGTGCGCGCGGACGTGTCCGGCGGCGGACCCGGCGCGGGCGAAGTCCACCACGACCGCGCGCCCGCCGGGCCGGAGCACGCGGCGCGCCTCGGCCAGCGCGGCGGCGGCCTGCTCGCGGTCGAGGTAGTGCAGGACGAGGCTGAGCACGACGACGTCGAACGACGCTGTGGGGAACGGCAGGCGCTGCGCTTCGCCCTGCACGAACTCCGCCCGGCCGGTGCGGGCGCGGGCCCTGTCGAGCATCGCGGCGGACGCGTCCAGGCCGGTGACCCGCGCGTCCTCGCCGACGGCCGCGCGGGCGGCGCCGGTGAGCTGACCGGTGGCGCAGCCGACGTCCAGGACGTCGTCGCCGGGTCCGACCCCGGCGGCGGCCAGCGTCGCGGCGCGCAGCGAACCGGCGCGGCCGAGCGTCAGCACCGCGACGAGCGGGCCGTAGAGCGAAGCGAGCATGGAGACGCCTTCCGATTCGGGACAGTTGTTCCGTATCGGAGTATCGTTCGGGACTGTGGTATCGGGTCAATCACCAGATCGCCCTGTCCGTCCGCTACCGGACGCCTGCGGCGAACCGTCCGGGAACAAGCGGACGGACCGCCGGTCGGCGCGCACCCGGCGGCTGCTGATGGGCGCGCTGATGGACCTCATGCTCGTCAAGCGCTACGACGCGATCACCGTCCAGGAGATCACCGACCGCGCCGACGTCGGGCGCTCCACCTTCTACGCGCACTTCACCGACAAGGACGCGCTGCTGGCCGACGGCGCCCGCCAGATGATCGGCGCCCTGGCGGCCGGCGACGCCGCCCACGTCAGCCTCCCCCTGCTCCGGCACATCGGCGAGCGTTCCGAGCTGTACGTCGTCATGTCGCGGGGCCGGGGCCTGCCGCTGTTCCTGGACGCCCTGCACCGCGAGCTGACGGCCGACTACGCCGGACGGCTGGCCGCGCGGGCGTCCGGCCCGTCCGCCGTGCCGGTCCCACTGCTCGCGGCGATGGTCTCCAGCATGCTGCTGACGGCCCTGCGCACCTGGCTCGAAGCGGGTGCGACCGAACCGCCCGAGACCGTCGACCGCGCGTTCCGCACCGCCGCCGACGCCGCGATCCGCGCGGGCCTGGCCCCGGCGTGAGGTCAGGCGGTGGCGTCGGCGGCGGCCCGCCCCGCCACGCGTCCGGTGAAGAGGCAGCCGCCGAGAAAGGTGCCTTCCAGCGCGCTGTAGCCGTGCGCGCCCCCGCCGCCGAACCCGGCGACCTCCCCGGCCGCGTACAGCCCGCCGATCGGCCGGCCGTCGAGCCCGAGGGCGCGTGCGTCCAGGTCCGTCTGGACGCCGCCGAGCGTCTTGCGGGTGAGGACGTGCAACTTCACCCCGACCAGCGGCCCGGCCGCCGGGTCGAGGATGCGATGCGGCGCCGCCACCCGGACGAGCCGGTCGCCGAGGTAGCGGCGCGCGTTGCGGATGCCCTGGACCTGCGCGTCCTTGCTGAACGCGTTGGCCACCTGGAGGTCGCGCGCCTCGATCTGGCGGTGCAGCGCGGCGGCGTCCAGCAGGGGCTCATCGGTGAGAGCGTTCATCTTGCGAACGAGATCGTCCAGAGAGGCGGCGACGACGAAGTCCTCACCGTGCCGCAAGAACGCCGCGACAGGCTCCGGCGCGCCCCTCTTCAGCAGCCGCTCCCGGAGCACCGCCGCCCGGTCGCCCCGGGTGAGGTCCGGGTTCTGCTCCGAGCCGGACAGCGCGAACTCCTTCTCGATGATCCTCCGGGTGAGGACGAACCACGAGTGGTCGTAAGGCGCGATGTCTTCCGTGGTGCGCAGGTACTTCAGCGTGCCGAGCGTGTCGTAGCCCGGCAGATACGGATCGGGCAGGCGCCGTCCCAGCGCGTCGAACCACATCGGGGACGGACCGGGCAGGATGCGGATCGCGTGGCGCGGCCAAACCGGATCCCAGTTCCGGATGCCCTCGGTGTAGTGCCACATCCGATCCCGGTTCACCAGCCGGACGCCCGCGTCGGCGCTGATGTCGAGCATCCGCCCGTCCACGTACGCGGGCACGCCCGTGATCATTTCCCGCGGCGCGGCACCCATCCGCTCCGGCCAGAACCGGCGCACCATCTCATGGTTCGCACCGATCCCGCCGGTCGCGAGGACGACGGCCTGCGCAGTCAGCTCGAACTCACCGACCGGATCACGGTTGGTGGCCACGCCGCGCGGCGCGGGATCGTCGGCGAGAACGGCCCCGCGCACCCCGGTGACAACGCCGTCCTGCAACACCAGCTCGTCCACCCGGTAACGGTGGAAAAAGCGCAGCAGCCCGCCCGCAGCGGCCCGGTGCGCGTCGTCCACAAAAGGCGCCACCACCCCCGTACCGGTTCCCCAGGCGATATGAAAGCGCGGCACCGAGTTCCCGTGCCCGTCCGCCCGCAACTCTCCGCGCTCGGCCCACCCGACGACCGGCGTCAGCCGCACGCCCCGCGACCCCAGCCAAGCGCGCTTCTCCCCGGCGGCGAACTCAACGTACGCACGCGCCCAACGAACGGCCCACACGTCCTCGTCGTCCAGCCGATCGAACCGCGCGCTGCCCTGCCAGTCACTCCACGCCAACTCGAACGAGTCCCGAACACCGAGCCGCCGCTGCTCGGGCGTGTCCACCAGGAACAGCCCACCGAACGACCAGTACGCCTGCCCGCCGAGGTTCGCGGGCCCTTCCTGATCAACGAGCGCGACCTTGCGCCCCCGCGCGGTCAGCTCCCGCGCCGCCACAAGCCCAGCCAGCCCGGCCCCGACAACGATGACGTCCGCGTCCATCCGATGCCCCTTCCCTCCCACTACATCCCCCGCCTGAGGCCGCCGACCCGGCGGAACGGGGCATCGGGGGAAACGCGTGGTCGGTGGCGCGCCCCGTCAGTCGTCCCCGAGCAGGTCGACGACGTGGGACAGGCCCGGGAACGGGTCGACGGAACAGAGCGGAGACGTCCGCCAGCGCGTCATGAAGGCGGTGTCCCGGGCGCGCAGTTCTTCCAGGGTCGGTCCCACCGGGAAGAACTGCGTTCCGGTCCGGTCGGCCTCGTTGCCGGGGACCGGGACCTGGGCGCGCAGGCCGGTGACGAACACGGCGGCGTCGGCCGGGCTCGCGGCCAGCTCGCCGATCCGCCGCGCGGTCCGCGTCGTCATCTCGGTGTAGAACTGCCGGGTGTATTCGTCCGGCGGATTCGGGACGCCCTGGAACACGTAGGCGTGCGCCACCGCGCGGCCGTACTCCTGCGCGCTCTCCCCGAGTTCGCCGCGTCCCCAGTGGAGGTCGGCGGCGAGCCGGTGGAGGTTCCCGAGCAGTTCGTGGTCCCAGTCGCCGCCGGCCGCGCCGTCCGCCCGGACGACGGCGGCGGTCGCGGCGAGCCGCCGTGCGGCGCCGGCCGGATCGCCCGCCTCGAAGGCGAGGTCGGCGCGCTCGAACTCGATCCACCGGACGGTCCACTCGTCGCCGAGGGCGGTGAACAGGGCCGCCGCCCGCGCGTAGAGTTCTTCGCCCGCCGGATCGGCCGGGTCGCGGAACCGGCGGGTGTGGGCGTGGACCAGCGTGATGAGCGCGTCCGCCCAGTCCAGATCGACCGCCTCGGCCGGGGACAGGCCGCCGGGCCGCCCGCCGGGCCCGAGTCCGCACAGGTCGCGGACCAGGAGCATCTTCCCCCGGATCTCGTCCCAGGGCGTGTCCGCCGGACGTTCCAGGAGACCGGCCGGATAGGCGTCGAGCAGGAAGGTCAGCGCGTCCACGAGTTCCTGGTCCTCGCTCCTGCCCAGGCGCGGGCGGGACGCGCGGCCCGGTTCCCAGAGCGCGGTGGCGCGACCCCAGTCCTCCAGCAGCTGGCGGTTGAACGGGAACGGCAGGTACGTGCCCCACCACCAGAAGGCCATGAGGAAGACGCGGACGAGCCGTGCGCGCGCGACCTGGCGGTGCCGCCGGTCGGTCAGCATGCCCGTGTGCCACAGCCAGCTCCGCTTGTTCTCCTGCCATTCGGGATTCTCGAACGCGTACCACGAGAGGTAGGAGTCGAAGGCGCCGCCGTCCCAGTCGTTCAGCAGGCTGTAGTAGTGCTCGGCGGCGATCCGGTGCAGCGGCAGCCAACGTTCGCGGTGGTGCAGCGTCCGGAGCCGCGCCGCCACCGAGCGCCGGACGAACTCGTGGAGGCGCAGCCGGTCGGACAGGCCGTCGCGGACGAGCTGCTGGAGCAGGCCGAGGTCGTCCATCCGGCGGATCAGGGACCGGAGTTCGACGGGCGTCACGCCGTCGGCGCCGACCAGTTCCCCGAGCAGGGCGTCGTCGAAGGAGCCGGCCACGGCGGCGGCCTCGACCGCCAGGTGGAGCTTCGCGTTGTTGGTCGCGGTGAGGATCAGCTCCACGAGGCCGCCCCAGCGCCGTTCCCAGTCGTCGGGCAGCCGGTTCAGGCGCCGTTGGAGGCTCGCGGGCGAGATCGCCGCGCCTTCGGTCTCGGCGATCAGCTCGGCGACCAGGCTCACCCCGCCGGGATGGCCCGCGGTGGCGGCGTAGGCGACGTCCGCCACGTCCGGCCGGAGCGACGCCGGATGGAACCGGCCCGCCAGGTACCGCCCCACCTCCGCGAGGTCGAAGTTGCGCAGGACGAGCTGCTGGACCTCGTTCCGCTGGAACACGACCGGCCGGCTCGACGGCGTGCGGGCGGCGACGACGAGGGTCCGCGGCAGCCGGGCGGCGAGCCGGGCCATCCACAGCCCCAGTTCGTCGTCGGCGACCGTCTCGAACCCGTCGACCGCGATGAGCACCCGGCGGTTCGCGGTGAAGGCCGTCCACGCGTCGACGAAGACGTCGTCGGCGAGGTTCTGAAGGCCGCGCAGCAGCACCCGCGTCTCCTCGTCGCCGGGCGTCGAGTTGATGATGATGTTGTGGACGTCTCTGGCCTGCACGGCGTTGGTGAGATGCGATCCGGCGATGACGTTCCCGCCGGCCGGGGGACTCGCGGACTCCCGCGCGCTCTCCGTCGTCGGCCGCACGCAGGTTCCGCCGCCCCGTTTCGCGAGGAGCAGTTCGTGCAACTGGAGATGCTCCCGGTGGGCGGCCCGCAGCCCGGCGAACGCCTCGTGTTCCTCTTCGCCCGCACCGGCGGTGAAAAGGGTGGTCAGCTTCAGGGAGCGCTGGAAGGTCTCGAAAAGGACGGCCGCGCTCGCGTCGGGCCCGAAATCGTCGACGAAACCCTCGCCCAGCCGGTAGTCCCACATATCGATCGTGAAGACGCGGACGTCGGGATCCGGCCGCGTCAGCCGCGCGAACTCGTTCAGGAGCGAGGTCTTGCCGACTCCGTGAATGCCGACGACATCGAGGAAGGTTCCGGCCTCCACCGTCGCCAGAACTCGTCGTAACCGGTCCAGTTCCGTCCGCCGTCCGACGAAGTGCACAATGATCTCCTGGTCGGCGCGGGCCGGACCGTGGCTCGGCGGCGAGCACACGGCCGGGGCGACCCGGCCCGCATGGTGAACCGATCGTAACGACGCATCGATTCCCGCACGGCGTCCCCGTTCGTTTCCCGCGTGCGTCGACCAAAAGTGGACACTCTCGACGGCCGGTCCGGCGCCGCGCCGGAGACTTTCCGGCGGGACGGCGCGCTCGGCCGTCAGTCGGAGCGCAGCCAATCGTCCAGCCGGGAAATCGGCCGTACCGGTACCGCGTCGCCCCACGCGACGGTCTCGGCCCGCAAAGCGAGGTAATTCTCGTCGCCCTCGCGTGCCGCGGGGCCCTCGTAGCTTTCGATGTACTCGTCCAGGAACAGCGTCAACGCGTCCACGGGAACGCTCTGCGCGTCCCTGTCGAGCGAGATGAGAAGCAGTCCGGAAGCCCGGGAGAGGCCGGGTTGGAGCGCGGGCTGGAAATGGGAGAGCGGTAGGAAACCGGCGCCGAAGCGGTCGTACCATCGGGCGCGGGCTTTCGGGTCGCCGAACGAACTCGGCGGGTGCCGGCGCGGGTCCTCGATCTCCGCGAGAATCGCGGTCGGCCGCAGCTCCGCGCGCCAGCGGCTCAGCGCCCGCGCGAGCAGATCGGCGCCGATTCCGCGGCTGCGCAGATCGGCGCGGACCGCCAGGTAGCAGAGCAGAAGAATGTTGCTGGCGGCCGAGAACTCGCCGAGGGCGGCCCCGACCGGACCGGCGGCGGTTCCGGCGATCATTCCGGGAAATCTCGCGTTCGGGCGCCCGTAGCTCGTCTCCATCTCGGCGGGACTGATCAGCTCGGCGGGCGGGAACGCCGGCTTTAAGACCTCGGCGTAAAGCCTGTCGAGCATGGCCGTCCCCGCCGCGGAGCAGTCGACGAAAGACAGATCATCTTTTCTGTCGGTCACGGGCTCGATGATGGCCGACCGTCCGGCGTCCGGCAAGGCAGTGTGGTGGCCCGTCTGACTAACTTTTTCGCTAACACCGAACCCGGACGAAGTGGTACGAGAGCGATGTCTGGGGGTGGGTGTGGCCTACGTGATCGAGCGTGCGGACAGGCAGTGGAAAGCCTCCTTGCATCAAGGTCATGCTCCGGAGTCGGTGTGGGCGGGGAGGCCTTCGAGGGCGGCGGCCTCGTTGATCGCGTCGGCGACCTGCGCGTTGGTCCCCCTCTCTGACATGCGTGTGGGCATCGATCAATCGAGGGGGCGGGGCGGCTGCGGCCTCGGCATGCCGGGCGTAGGTCCGCCCGGCGCGACGATTCCGCGCTCCTGGGGGAGCGTCATGGCTGGGCCGTCCGGCCTGTTTCCCGCTGCCTTCGCGACCTTGGCGTTCGCTGGTGCCGGACGGTCCTCGCGGTCGGGTTCATGGGTGGTCTCGATCTGAATCTGGAACAACTCTCAACAAGAAGTCGTTCCATGTTCGAGTAGGCTCCAGGTGTGGCGCGGGTCACGCCAGGCCCGCTCCCGGTCGGCTCCGTCCGTTCTCCCGGAGGGCGTTCTGTCGGCACTCGCGCAGGTCGGGCGCTTGTGCCTGCGGCTCTCCGCACCCTCTTGCCCGGCCAGCGATAACTCGCTACTGTCTCGATAAGTGTAGAAATTATCGATAACCACCCTTGTTCGATCGTTTCAGTGCCTGGAGGAGTCGGTGACTGTGGTGGCGCAGGAACAGGTGCCGGTTCTGGTCGTCGGAGGAGCCGTCGTCGGGCTCTCGGCAGGGATGTTCCTTGCTGATCGCGGCGTCCGTGTCGTCGTCGTCGAAGCGGCTCCCGGAAGTTCGCCCCATCCCCGAGCGACGGGTTTCACCCCGCGGACGCTGGAGCTGTTCCGCACGGTCGGGCTGGAGCTCGCGGACGTCAGGACGGCGTCTGGGCCCGGGCCGCGCAAGGTCCGGGTCGAGAGCCTCGGCGGGGCCTGGCATGAGGAGCAGTCGTGGACGCCGCCCAGGGAGGGCCTCGCCCCCTCCAACCCCGCAGACCATTCGTTCTTCTCCATGGTCGGCATCGCTCAAGATCGTCTCGAGCCGCTGCAGGAGCGGCGGGCGCGTGAACTGGGCGCGGACATCCGCAGGAACACCCGCATGGTGGACTTCGTCCAGGACGCCGACGCCGTGACGGTCACGGTGCGCCGCGAGGACGGTTCGCAGTACGCGATCAGGGCCGACTACCTCATCGCCGCCGATGGATCGAACAGCACGGTCCGGCAGAAGCTCCAGATCGACAGGACCGGCCTCGGCCACGTCCGCACGATCCGCAGCGTGATCTTCCGGGCGCCGCTGGAGGAGTATCTCGAGAGCGGCTACACCCAGTTCACGATCGATCAGCCGGGCTTCAGCGCGTTCCTGTCCACCTATCACGACGGCCGCTGGATCCTGATGTTCTCCGACGACGTCGAACGGACCGAACAGGAGCAGCTAGAGCAGGTCCACCGCGCGTTGGGACGCAAGGACCTGCCGGTGGAGCTCATCGCCACCGGCAGGTGGCGGATGGGCGGGCATGTCGCCACACGGTTCAGCGACGGGCGCGTGTTCCTGGCGGGAGACGCCGCGCACACGCTTCCGCCCAACCGCGGTGGCTACGGCGCGAACACCGGCATCGAGGACGCCCACAATCTGGCCTGGAAGCTGGAAGCGGTCCTGTCGGGCGCATCATCGCCCCGGCTGCTCACCAGCTACGACGCCGAACGGCGACCGATCGCGCTCACCCGTCACGACCAGATCTTTCTGCGTGACGACAGTTTCGTCAGGTCGGACTTCCACAGTGATGCCGAACTGCTCGACGACGCGGGAATGGAACTCGGCCAGCTCTACCGATCGGCGGCCGTGATCGGAGCCGGTCCCGAGCTGCCACCGGCGCGACGTCCCGACCTGTGGCGCGGTCAGCCCGGGACCCGGGCACAGCATCGATGGGTGAGGCTCGACGGACGGCGCCTGTCCACGATCGACGTGCTCACCCGGGGCTGGACGCTTTTGACGGACGGCCCCGAGTGGGCCACCGCGGCGGAATCCACCACGAAGAGCACCGGTATCCCGATCACCGTCCACATCATCGGCCGTGCCCTCGTCGCCGAAGACGACGAAGACCTCCTCGAGGTTCTCGGCCTGCACAGCGGCGGGGCGAGCCTGATCCGACCGGACGGCTACATCGCCTGGCGGTCCCCGTCCGAACCGGACGACCCGGCCCGCGCGCTCGAGGAAGCGCTCCGCACGGTCGCCTCCGCCGCGATCACGAACCTTTGAACGGACTGCCATGACTGACGACCACGCCCCCGAACGAGGCGCCATGACGCTGGAGGACCGCGTCCGGCGTCTGGAGGACCTCGAACAGATCCGCGAGGTCACGGCTCGCTACGCCCATGCCACCAACCGCGGGTTCGCCGGCCGCACCATCGACTGGGACGCGCTGGAGACGGTGTACACCGAGGACTCCGAATGGCACAGCGTCGACATGGACCTGCACGTGAGCGGCCGGAAATCCATCCTCGACGTCCTGCGGAAGGTCGCGCCCACCGTCGACATCGCGATGCACAGCTTCACCAGCCCGTTGATCGACCTCGACGGCGACACCGCGACCGGCCGGTGGATCATGCCCATCGGCTCGGTCCACGGAGGCCAGCTCAGGTCGGTGTTCATGGACGCCGCCTTCACCTACCAGCGCACCGCGGCCGGCTGGCGGATCAGCAGAACCGACGTCAGCTTCGCCCTGATGCTCGTCACCGACGCCCCCACCGCGGGCCGAGTCGCCGAGCCCACTGACACCACCCCGGGAGGGAAGGCATGAAAGCCATTCAGTACACCGAATACGGCGGCCCCGAGGTCCTGCGCCTCGTCGAGACCGACACCCCGACACCCGCGCCGGGCGAGATCCTGATCGCGGTGAAAGCCGCGGGAGTCAACGGCATCGACGGGAAGACCCGTGCCGGGTACCTCCGGGAATTCGCGCCGGTCACCTTCCCCAGCGGCACCGGTCTGGACGCCGCCGGCACGGTGGTGGCCGTCGGCGACGGTGTCGCGGGGGTCGCGGAGGGCGATGAGGTGTTCGGCAGCGGCCGCGACACCCTCGCCGAGTACGCCGTCCTCACCGGCTGGGCCGTGAAGCCCCCGTCGGTGTCCTTCGCCGAGGCGTCCGGGTATCCGCTGCCCGCGGAGACCGCGGTCCGGATGCTGCGTCTGACCGAGGTGAAGAAGGGCGACACCGTCCTGATCAGCGGCGCGTCGGGAGGCGTCGGTTCGGCCGCGATCCAGATCGCCGTCAGCCGTGGCGCGCGCGTCATCGGAACCGCCAGCCAGGCCAACCACGACTACCTCCGCTCGCTGGGAGCGATCCCGATCCGCTACGGCCCGGGCCTGGTCGCCCGCGCCCAGACGGCCGCGGGCAGTCCCGTCGACGCCGCCCTGGACGTCGCCGGATCCGGAGTGCTCCCCGAACTGATCGAACTCGTCGGCACCCCGGCACGAGTCGTCACCTGCGCGGACTTCAGCGGCAGGGGCCTCGGCGTGCACACGACGCTGGCCGCCGAGGACTACACGGGGGCCTGCGAGCTGGTCGCGGGCCTGGCCGCCCGCGGAGCGTTCACGATCCCCGTCGCCAGGTCCTTCGCCCTGGCCGACGCCGGTGCGGCGCAGGAGTCCAACGCGCGGGGGCACATCGCCGGACGCACGGTGGTGGTGCTCGGATGAGCGACGCACCGACCTTCGGGCTCGGGATGTTCGAGCGCCGAGGGGAGCGCTACCCCGGCCTCGTCGTCGACGACACGGTGTTCGATCTGCGCGGCGCGTTCGGCGAGCAGGCGACGACCCTGTCCCTGCTGGGGGACTGGGACGCCACGCTGGAACGGCTGACCGCCCTGGCCGAGCAGGTCGAGCCCGCCGACGGGATCCCCTTCACCGATGTTCGCCCGCTGCCCCCCGTCCTGCCGTCAGGGCAGTTGTGGTGCGCGGGGGCCAACTACTACAGCCACAACGTCGAGATGACGGAAATGCTGCTCCGTAACGACCCGGATCGCCAGATGAGCGAAGAAGAGATCAAGGCCGAGGCGATCGCCGTCGCGGACCGGGTCGTCACCAACGGACAGCCGTTCCTGTTCGGCGGCATGTCGAGCGCGCTGGCGGGGGCGCATGACGACATCGTGCTGTGGGGTCCGGGCTACCAGCACGACTGGGAGCTGGAGATCGCCGTCGTGATCGGCAGGCGAGCCCACCGCATCGGCGCCGCCGCCGCGATGGACCACGTCGCCGGCTACACGATCTGCAACGACGTGAGCTCGCGGGACGTCATGCTCCGTCCCGGCTTCGCCCTCACCGACTTCCTCATGTCCAAGAGCCGGCCCACCTTCTTCCCGATCGGGCCGTACCTGGTGCCCCGGCAGTTCGTGCCCGACTACCGCGACCTGCGCATCGAGTTCCTGCTCAACGGCAAGGTCATGCAGTCCGGCACCGGCGGCGACATGATCTTCGGGGTCGAGGAACTGATCTCCTACGCCTCGCATCTGGGCGTCCTGGAACCCGGGGACGTCCTGCTCACCGGCACGCCCTCGGGCAACGCCGCCGCCTACGGCGGCCGGTGGCTGCGCGCCGGCGACGTCACGCAGGGCCGGATCACCGGGCTCGGCTCCCTGCGCAACCACTGCGTGCCCGAACCGGACGGAGCACGATCATGACACTCGCACTCGGCGCCACCTGGACCGCACGCCCCGGACACGAGGACGAGATCATCCGGATCCTGGCAGAACTCACTCCGGCCACCCGAGCCGAGAAGGGCAACCTGCTCTACGTCCCGACGCGCTCGGCCGACGACCCATCGGTCTTCTACCTTTTCGAGGTCTACGAGGACGCGGACGCCTACGACGCCCACACCCTGTCGGAGCATTTCACCCGGCTGGTCAAGGACGACGCGATCCCGCACCACCTGGCGTCCCGGGAGCGCTCCTACTACGAGCCCCTGGGAGACCCGGCATGACGACGGTGGCGTTCCTGGGACTGGGCATCATGGGGCGGCCGATGGCGGTCAACCTCGTGAGCGCGGGCTTCGCGGTCGTCGGATACAGCCGTCGGCCCGAATCGGCGGATCCGGTCGTCAGGGCGGGCGGCCGTGCCGCGACGTCGATCGCGGACGCGGTGGCGCAGGCGGACGTCGTCGCGTTGATGCTTCCCGACGGACCGGACGTCGAAGCCGTCCTCACCGGCGAGCAAGGGGTGTTCGATTCCGTCCGCCCCGGCACGCTCATCGTCGACTTCTCCTCGATCTCGCCCGCGACCAGCCGCGAGCTGGCGCGCCGAGCCGCCGAACGCGGCCTGCGGATGCTCGACGCTCCCGTTTCCGGCGGAGAGGCGGGAGCGATCGAAGGCACCCTCTCGATCATGATCGGTGGTGCCGAGGAGGACGTCGAACGGCTTCGGCCGCTCTTCGAAGCGGTCGGCGCCACCGTCCAGCGAGTCGGAGACCATGGGGCGGGCCAGTCGGTGAAGGCCGCCAATCAGTTGATCGTCGCCGGCGCCATCCAGCTCGTCGCCGAGGCGATCAAGCTTCTCGAGGCGCTCGACGTCGACCTCGACGCCGCCCTCCGTGTGATCAACGGCGGCTTGGCGGGCAGCAAGGTCCTCGACCGCAAAGCCGCAGCGATGCTGAAGCGCGACTTCACGCCCGGTTTCCGGGCGGAGCTCCACCACAAGGACCTGGGCATCGTCACCGCCGCCGCCCGGGACGCCTCCCTTCCCCTCCCGCTGGGAAACGCCGTCGCGCAGCTCATGGCGGCGCTGGTGGCGCAGGGCCGAGGGAGCCTCGACCACGGCGCGCTCCTCGCCGTCCTCGACGACCTGACGGCGGCGCGGGGAACCGAAGCCGCGAACGGCGCCGAAGCGCGCCGCCGACACGAAGGGATCACGAAATGACGCAGCCTCTGATCGAGAAGGTCCAGCAGACCTACGAGGCGTGGAACGCCGGCGCTCTCGAGGACGTGGTGGCCGCGTTCGACGGCGGCCTCACCTGGGTCGTTCCCGGCCGAACCGACGCAGCGGGCAAGGCCGAGACCAAGGAGCAGGTCACCACCGTTCTCCGGGCGCTGGCCGACAGTGGATACCAGTCCTCGCCCCGGCACTACCTCGCTGACGAGGACCGCGTGGTCGTCCTGCTCCAGGCGACGATCGACGGCAAGCAGCACGGCGCGGTCGACGTGTGGACCTTCGAGGGCGGCAAGCTCGCGAAGTACCAGCACGCCTCGACCGACACCACGCTCATCGACCGCGCGCTCAGCGGCGAGTAGTTCCAGCGCCGGACGGCCGTTCGGCCCGGGCGGGCCCCGGCGACGGCCGCGGAGACCATGGGGAGACGTGATGAAGGCCGTGATCCTTCCCGAGTTCGGTCCGCCGGACGTTCTCGAACTGCAAGAGGTCCCTCTGCCCGAGCCGGGACGAGGCGAGGTCCGGGTCCGGGTGGGCGCGGCGTTCGTGGCGTTCGGACGCGATGTCGGCACCCGAAGCGGACGACACCCGGTGTTCCGGCGGCTGGTGACCCTGCCGCATATTCTCGGCGGCGAACACGCCGGTGTCGTGGACGCCGTCGGTGACGGAGCGGAGGCCGCGCTGCTCGGACGCCGCGTGGCCGTCAGCGCACCCGTGGTCTGCGGCGCCTGCGAGCCCTGCCGGTCCGGCCGGCCGTGGGATTGCTCCCAGGTCATCGCCGTGGGGATCCAACGGCCAGGCGCGTACGCGGAGTACACGGTGGTGCCCGCGGCGAACGTCCATGAGATCCCCGACGAGCTGTCCTTTTCCGACGCCGCCGCCTACGCCGCGAGCGGCCCCCTGGCGTGGGAGCAGTTGGACGTCGCGGGCGCGGGGAACGGGGATTGGGTCTTCGTGCCCGGCGCGAGCGGTTCCGTGGGACTGTTCCTGGTGGCCCTGGCGAAGCGGAGGGGCGCCGACGTGGTGGCGGCGACGCGAGGGGGCCGCGCGGTCGAGCAGTTGACCGCCCTGGGCGCGGACGCGGTCGTCGACGCCGGCGATGACGACCTGGGCCGTGTCCTCCGCGACCTCTCGCCGTCCGGCATGCAGGTCGTGGTCGACAACGTCATGGACCAGGGCCTCTGGGACCGCTACTGGCCCGCCGTCGCACGCAGGGGAAGAATCGTCACGGCCGGACAGGCCAGCGGCCACGGACGGCCGCTGTCCGTGGACATCATCGCCTTCTACAACCGGCGCGCCACCCTCTCGGGACTGGCGATCGGCGACCCCCGCGCCGTCCGTTCCTTCTGGGACGAGATGCGCGGCGGCCTTCTGCCCATGGACGCCACGATGATCGCGCAGTTCCCGCTGTCCAAGGCCGCGGACGCCCACCGGCACATCGAGAGCGGTTCGAAGATCGGACACGTCGTCCTGACCGTGGAGCAGTGAATGGACAAGATCATGGTGTCGGCCGCCGCCGCGGTCGCGGATGTGGACAGCGGGTCGTCGCTCGCCGTGGGCGGTTTCGGGCTGTGCGGCATCCCCTCGGAACTCATCGCCGCTCTGCGCGACACGGGCCGGACCGGGTTCCGGGTGGTGTCGAACAACTGCGGAGTGGACGACTGGGGGCTGGGCCTGCTGCTGGCCAACGGGCAGATCGCCCGGATGACCAGCTCATACGTCGGTGAGAACAAGGAGTTCGCCCGGCAGTACCTGGCGGGCGAACTGGAGGTGGAACTGGTCCCCCAGGGCACGCTCGCCGAACGCCTGAGAGCCGGCGGATGCGGCATTCCGGCGTTCTACACCCCGGCCGGGGCGGGCACCCAGATCGCCGAGGGCGGGATGCCCTGGCGGTACGGACCCGGCGGGTCCGTCGCGGTCGTGTCTCCCGCCAAAGAGGTCCGCGAGTTCGGCGGGCGCGATCACGTTCTGGAGGAGGCGATCACCACCGATTTCGCGTTGGTCCACGCGGCCCGCGGCGACCGGTACGGCAATCTGTCCTTCCACGCCTCGGCCCGGAACTTCAACCCCCTGGCCGCGATGGCGGGCCGGATCACGATCGCCCAGGTCGAGGCGCTGGCCGAGCTCGAACCCGACGAGATCCACCTGCCCGGGGTGTTCGTGGACCGCGTGGTCTGCGTGGGAGCGGTCGACAAGCGGATCGAGAAGAGGACGGTGGCCTGATGGCGCTCACCCGCGAGCAGATGGCCGCCCGTGCCGCCCGGGACCTCGAACACGGTTCGTACGTCAATCTGGGCATCGGCCTGCCCACCCTGGTCCCGAACCACCTGCCGCCCGGCGTGCGGGTCATGCTGCACAGCGAGAACGGGATCCTGGGCACCGGACCCTACCCGGCCTCGAGCCGGGTGGACCCGGACCTGATCAACGCGGGCAAAGAGACGGTGAGCGTGCTGCCGGGAGCGAGCTTCTTCGACTCCTCCCTGTCGTTCGGGATCATCCGCGGCGGTCGGCTGGCCGCGGCCGTTCTCGGCGGCATGCAGGTCTCGGTCACCGGCGACCTGGCCAACTGGACGATCCCCGGAAAGATGATCAAAGGGATGGGCGGGGCGATGGACCTGGTCCACGGCGCCCGCAGAGTCATCGTGCTCATGGAACACGTCGCCAAGGACGGCTCACCGAAGATCGTGGAGACCTGCTCGCTGCCCCTGACCGGCCGCGGGGTCGTCGACCGGATCATCACCGACCTGGCCGTCATCGACGTGACACGGGAGGGACTCGTCCTGCGCGAAATCGCTCCGGGAGTACCCCCGCGGGAAGTCCTGGCCGCCACCGGAGCACCCCTGGTGGTCCTGGAGAACACGCCGGTCATGGCCGTGTGACCGGCGTCCCAAGGTCACCGAGACGCCGGCCATGAGCCGGTCACGCGGGGCGGCGGCCCAGGAGGTTCAGCGCGTTGGTGGACTCGATCTGCCGACGGGCTTGGGGGGTGAGTTCGGCGAGGGTGTCACCCTTGAGGGAGTCGGAGCCCGGCATGGGGTGGTCGGTGCCGAAGAGGATGCGGTCGGCTCCCAGGCGGTCGACGAGGTAGCGGAGGTTGCGGGGGTCGAAGACGACGCTGTCGACGTAGAAGGAGCGGGCGAGCTCGGCGGCGGAAATCGAATTGTTGGCGTCCCACAGGTGGGCGATGCGGGTCAGGGCCCAGGCGAAGCAGCCGCCGCCGTGGGCGAGGCAGATCTTGACCCCGGGTGCTCTGGCGAGCATTCCGCCGAAGGCCAGGCGGGCGGCGGCGATGGCGGTGTCCGTTGTCAGCCCGAGGCCGAAGGTCGTTTCCAGGGTGTCGATGCGGGAGGTCCATGGCGTGGTGGAGCCGAGGACGATCGGGTGGACGAACACGAGCAGATCGAGCTCGGCGGCGGCCTGGAAGAACTCGGTCAGGTCCGGGTGGTCGAGTTCGCGGGTGCCCGCCGTGGTGCCGATCTCCACTCCGACCATTCCGATGTCCTTCATCTCGGCGAGGACCTTGACGGCCTCGCCGGGATGGCTGAGCGGCACGATGCCGAACGCGGAGAAACGGCCGGGGTGGTCGCTGATGGTCTCGACCATGCTCAGGTTGATCCGACGGGCCCATTCGGCGTCCGCCTCGACGTCGCCGACCTCGCAGATCATCGGCGGGGCGGGGGAGAGGACCTGGTGGCCGATTCCGGTGTCGTCGAGCTCGGGGAGGCGTGCTTCGAGGGACAGCGCCGCCGCCGGAAGCGTGCGCACGGGGCGTGAGTCGCGGACGAGCCGGGCTCCGCTCTCGTCCTTTGTCAGTGAGGGCCAGCGGTCGTCACCGAACCGCTCGGCGAACGGTGGCGGGTCGACGATGAAGTGGGCGTGCACGTCGATGCGGGGCGGTGCCGGAGTGATCGCGTTCATGGGTGCCTTCCTGGAGGAGAGGGTCGTGGTCAGCCGATCGCGGTGCTGCCCTTGAGCTGGAGCATGGCGCGGGCCTGTTCGGGGGTGGCGATGGTCCGGCCCAGCCCGCGGGCGGTCGAGACGATCGCCGTGACCTGCTCGGCGTTGGAGGCCGCCAGGCGGCCCGGCCCGATGTAGAGGCTGTCTTCGAGCCCGACTCTCACGTGCCCGCCGAGCGCGGCGATCTGGGTGGCGGTCGGCATCTGGTGGCGGCCGGCGGCGAAGGCCGACAGGTCGTGGTCGTCGCCGAAGAGCTTGTCGGCGATGGTGACCATGTGCAGGAGGTTCGCCGGGTCGGCCCCGATGCCGCCCAGCACGCCCAGGACGCACTGGATGAGCAGGGGCGGCCGGACGAGCCCTCGCTCAAGGAAGTGGGCGAGGGTGTAGAGGTGCCCGACGTCGTAGCACTCGAACTCGAAGCGGACGCCGCGCTCCTCGCCGAGGGTCCGCAGGGTTCTCTCGATCTGCGTGAAGGTGTTGGCGAAGATGACGTCTTCCGACCCGAGCAGGTAGTCGCGCTCCCAGTCGAAACGCCACGAGCGGCGCTTCTTGGCGGCTCCGGAGAACACGAAGTTCATCGATCCGAGGTTGAGGGAGGCGAGCTCGGGTTCGAAGCGGAGCGCCGCCGCGACGCGCTCCTCCCATGACATGCGAGTGCTTCCACCCGTGGTGATGTTGATGACCGCGCCGGAGGCCGCGAGTTGCGGGAGGAACTCGGCGAACACCTCCGCTCTCGGGGTGGGAGCTCCGGTCTCCGGATCACGAGCGTGGACGTGAAGGATCGAGGCGCCCGCGGCCACGGCTTCCAGACCCTGCTGGACGATGTCGTCCGGGGTGTACGGGAGAGCGTCGGACATCGACGGCGTGTGCACCGCGCCGGTGAGGGCGCAGGACACGATCATCGCCTGACTCTGCCTCATGGGTTCCTCCATCTCGGGGTGCCAGACCAAGGATGTCTATCGTAAATATATCGGATTATCGATAGTCAAGGGGATCGGAGACAAGTCGGTAGAGTTGTGTCATGCCTCGTACCGTGAACACGCCGTCCAGGGCCGACTACGTCTTCGAAGGGCTGCGGGCGGACCTGCTCGACGGCCGCCTCGAGCCGGGGGAGCGGCTCAAGCTGCCCGGCCTCGCGGAGCGCTTCGAGGTGAGCATGACCGTGATCCGCGAGGCTCTGACCCGGCTCGAAGGGCAGGGCCTGGTGTACTCCTCGCCGAAGCGGGGCTTCAGCGTCATGGAGCTGTCGAAGGAGGACCTGTCGGACCTGACCTTTGTCCGGGTGGAGCTGGAGACTCTCGCGCTTCGGGCGAGCATCGAGCGGGGCGGCATCGACTGGGAGACCGCGGTGGTCGGCTCGCTGCACGCCCTCAACCGCACCGAGCAGGTGCGCGCCGACGGGACCTTCAACGTCGACTGGTTCAGCTGTCACCGAACCTTTCACCACGCGCTGATCTCCGGCTCGGGAAGCCCGCGGCTGCTGGCCATCGCCGCCGCCGAGCGCGACCGCTCCGAGCTCTACCGGGCGTGGACGCGGTCACTGGCGCACGACGACAAGCGCGACATCCGCGCCGAGCACGCGCGCATCGCCGACCTGGCCGTCGGCCGGGACGTCGACGCCGCCGTGGCGGCTCTCGCCGACCACATCCAGCGGACGACGGACGTCCTCCTGGAGTACATCGCCCGCTGAGACCGCCTGGCAAAACTTTCGATAATCTTGATTTTTATCGCTAACTCCTCCTAGTGTGGATTCCGCCACCGGAGGTCCCGAGGCTTCCCCGGACCGTCCTTCGGTGGAGGCCCCCTGACCTCCCAGAGGAGACGTAGCGATGCGCCTGGTCGGATTGCTGAACGAGAATCAGACGTGGATCGGGGCCGAGCAGGGCGACGAGGTCGTCCTCCTGGCCCCCGTGGACGACTTCTACGCAGACCCCGAGCGGTGGCTCGCGGCGGACGCCCTCCGGGGAGCCGAGCGCCGGCCCGCGGCGGCCCTGGAGTTCCGGGCGCCGGTGCGGCGTGATGCCAAGGTGTTCTGCGCAGGCCTGAACTACCGGGCCCACGCCGCCGAGGCGGACATGGCGACGCCCGACTTCCCGGACGTCTTCGGCCGCTGGGCCAGCACGCTGGTGCCGTCGGAGACCCCGGTGCCGGTCCCGGTGGGCGAGCCCGGCCTCGACTGGGAGGGCGAGCTCGCGGTGATCGTCGGCCGGGAGCTGCGCAACGCCTCCCCCACGGAGGTCGAGGACGCCGTCATCGGTTTCACCTGCTTCAACGACATCTCCGCCCGCACGCACCAGCTCAACGCGAGCCAGTGGACGGTGGGCAAGAACGCCGACGCCTCGGGCCCGATCGGCCCGGTGGTGGTCACCCGCGACGAGATCCCCGACCCCTACGCGCTGCGGATCCGGACGAGACTCGACGGCGAGACCGTCCAGGACGGCGGCACCGCACAGATGATCTTCAACATCGGGCAGATCGGCGCCTACGTGAGCGAATGCGTGACGCTCCTGCCGGGCGACGTCATCGCCACGGGAACCCCCGAAGGGATCGGCGCCGCCCGAAAGCCCCCGGTGTTCATGCGGCCGGGCCAGGTCGTCGAGGTCGAGATCGAGCGGATCGGCGTCCTGCGCAACCCGATCGTCGCCTCGAACGACCGCGCTCGCGTCGCAGCCGCGATCCTCGCCGCGCGAGGCGAGGAGTGATGTCGGCCGGATCGGGCGCCCCGCCGGCTCTGGACCCCAGGAGCCTGCGGTACGCGTACAGCATGTTCCCCAGCGGCGTCACGGCGGTCTGCGCGATCGTCGACGGCGCTCCGGTCGGCGTGGCGGCCAGCAGCTTCACCTCCGTGTCCCTCGACCCGCCGCTGGTGTCGGTGTGCATGGCGCACACGTCCACGACCTGGCCGACGCTCCGGTCGGCTCCCCGGATCGGGGTGAGCGTGCTGGGCGGCCACCACGGGGGCGTCGCCCGGCAACTGGCCGCGCGCGGCACCGACCGCTTCGCCGACGTCACCTACGAGGTCATCGACGGGGCGATCGTGCTGCCTGACGCCGCGATGTCGGCGGTCTGCTCGCTCGAGCACGAGTTCACCGCGGGAGACCACGTGATCGCGGTGCTGCGGGTGCACACGGTCGACCCGCATCCGGAGGTCAAACCGATCGTCTTCCACGCCAGCGAGTTCCGGGAGCTCGCGGGATGAACCGGCGGACGGGCGAACGTCGCCGGCGACCGGCCGGACCTAGTCCGCGGCGGGCTCGGGCAGAGCCGACCACTGCGCGGCGGTCGGCCCGCCGAGTTCGACCGAGATGCGGTCCGTGGCGTCCCGTAGATGCTCCGCGACCGACGCCAGCACCTCGGGACGCGCCAGACGGGCGAGGACCGTCGAGGCGATCACCACGGCGAGCAGGCCGCCGGGTCCGAAAACGGGCGCGGCCAGAACCCTCAGCCCCGGCAGGACGGCCCCCTGCGTCTCGGCGATCCCCTCCGCCCGGACCTGGCGGACGATCGCGGACAACTCCTCGTCCCGAAGGGCCGACGACTCCTTGTACCGCTGCTGGGTCTCCAGGACCGGCTGGGTGATGGACGTCGGCATGTAGGCCAGGAAGACCCGTCCGACGGACGAGTCGACCAGCGGCAATGTCGACCCGACGCGCGCGATGATGGGCAGCGGGTGCCGCCCGTACTCCCATCGGACGATCGTCGGCCCGTTGTCGGCCCAGACCGTGACGTTGACGGCGTGCCCGGTCGCGTTCCGCAGTTCGGCCGCGTATCGCGTGGCGATGCCGACGTCGTCCGCCCTGCGCATGGCCTCCAGCCCCAGACGTCTGGCCGCCGGACCGAGGTCGTACCAACCGGTGCTGACGTCCTGGACGACCAGGCCGACGCGGATGAGGCTGACCAGGTAGCGGTGGGCCGTGCTCGGGCTCATGCCCGCCTCGTTGGCCACACCGGTCAAGGGGGCCGGTCCGCCCAGGTTCTCCAGCGCCTCGAGCGCGCGCATCGCGACCTCGACCGACTGGATGCCCTGCGACTGACCGTTGGATCTGCCCGCCATCAATCCCTCCACAACGCGGCTGTGCCGCCGATGATTTCACCGCTCGCCGAGGGCGGCGAACAGGCCGTCTCAAAGTTTCCACATTCTGGATTGATTTAACTATTTCAGAAGGCTACCTTGGACGGCAGGCGTCCATCCAAGTGAGGGAGATCACATCCATGGTTGCTCACCGCGTGATTCGGCTGGTCCGCGACGTGGTCGACTACGACGCCACGCGGACCTTCTACCGGGAGTTCGGGCTCACCGAGACCACCCCCGGAACGTTCGCGTCCGCAGTCGGCGGCGAACAGCTCGAACTCCGGCCGGCGGAAGTGCCGGCCGTGGTCCGCATCGACATCGCCGTGGAGCAGGACTCCGACCTCGACGACATCGCGGCCCGGCTGCTGAGGCTGGGCGCGGCGCCGGTACGGACGAAGACGCACCTTGAGGCCCGTGAGCCGGTCAGCGGCGTTCTGGTGCGGCTCCTGGTCGAAGACAGGCTCGCCCGCGATGCGCCCCGGCGACAGACCGAACTCCGCCGCGACGATCTCGTGCCGCACGAGCCGGTACGGCCGCAGCGGCTCGGGCACGTCGTTCTCGGCTGCGCCGACGTCGAGGAGGCCAAGCACTTCTTCCTGGACGGCATCGGCATGCGCCTGTCGGACTACGTGACGAGCGGGCCGTTCATGCGGTTCGACACCGACCATCACAACATCGTCTTGATCCCCGCCCCGTTCACTTTGCTGCACCACACGGCGTGGAAGGTCCGGTCGGTCGACGAGATCGGCAACGGCGGGTCGCAGATGATCGCCAACCATCCCCACCGCCATGCCTGGGGCCTGGGCCGTCACGCCGCCAGCGCCAACTACTTCTGGTATCTGCGGGACCCGTCCGGCGCGTTCGCCGAGTACTACTACTCCGACATGGACGAGCGGGCCCCCGACCGGTTCTTCTGGGACCGCCTCCCCGACCAGCCGGAGCTGCCGGTCGCGGTGTGGGCGTCGCCGTCGTTGGAGCAGGCGCCGCTCGCGGCCCCGCTGCGAGGGGTCCCCACGGTCCCCGAGGAGATGCCGGCCCCCCTTCTCGAAACCCACCCCGGCCCCTCCGGCCGTTAAGGAGGCACATCATGAGCGTCACCGGACTGCTCGGCTTCGGAATGACGGTTCCCTCGCTCAGCGAGGCGCAGGACTTCTACGCGGCGTTCGGGCTCGTCGCGCACGAACACGACAAGGCCGTCGTGATGCGGTGCGCCGGCCGCGACCAGGACCAGATCACCCTCGTGGAGGGTGCGGAGAAGTCGATCGGCTACATGTCCTTCAGCTACCGGCCGGGCGAACTGGGCGAGCTGAAGGCCCGGCTCGCCCGGCGCGGGATCGACGAGTGCGACCCCATGCCCGGTGTGCTCGCGAACGGTTTCTGGTTCCGCGATCCGTACGGGATCCTCGTCAACGTCCGCACCGACCCGCCCGCGCCGCCGCGCGCGGCGCCCGCCACGCCGATCAACGTGGCCGGAAGCTACCCGCGGGTCGACGAGGCGCGGTGGCACCAGCTCTGGAGCGGCAAGGACGAGCCGGTCAAGCCGCGCCGGATGGGCCACACCATCCTGTTCACCCCCGACATCGAGGGTTCGGAGACCTTCTACCGCGAGGTCCTGGGATTCAAGCTGTCGGACAAGAACCCGGGCATCGTCACCTTCCTCAACAGCGGCGGCGGCGACCACCACGTCTTCGGGTTCATCCAGAGCAGCCACTCGGGACTGCACCACACGAGCTTCGAGGTCGCCGACATCGACGAGATCGCGATGGGCGCGCGGCAGATGGCCGAGCGCGGGCACGCCGTCGGCTGGGGACTGGGCCGCCACACCATGGGCTCGAACCTCTTCCACTACGTGCGCGACCCCTGGGGTAGTTGGACGGAGTACTTCACCGACATCGACCAGATCACCGAGGACTGGGAGCCGCGCGAGTGGGACGTCCCGCCCGCGGTGTGGTGCCCGGCGATGCCCACCGACTTCGCCGCCAACCTCGAGCCGGACCGGCGCGCGTAGGCGCCGGCGCAGCGACGACGGCCAGGGAGATCACGATGAATCCGCTCGCTCCACCCGCTCCCGCGACGCTCCTGGCCTCCTACGAGGTCGCGGCGCTCGTCGCCGGGGAACGGCACTGGCGCGACCGCGGCGACTGGGAATCGATGGCGCAGGCCTACCACGGCGAATCCTGGGTCAGGCTGGCCTGGTTCGAAGGAACGGGAGCCGAGTTCGTCGAGGCGTCCCGCAGCGGCGGCAGGGGCGGCACGACCAGGCACCGGCTCTCGCCCAGCGTCGTCTGCGTCCGCGGCGGCCGGGCGGTCGCCGAGACCGGTGTCCTGGTCGAGACGCGCACCGCGCACAGCGGCATCGCCGTCGACCTGACCGTCGCCTGCCGCTACCTGACCCTGCTGAGAAGAGACGGCGGCATCTGGCGGATCTCCCGGGTGGAGACCATCTGCGAACGTGACGCCATCGCCCCGGTCATGCCGGGGGAGGTGCTGGAGATGGATCCTCAGCGGCTGGCCCGCTACCGGCCGTCCTACCGCTTCCTGAGCTACAGCCTCTCCTGCAACGGCATCGACCCGCCGCCCGACCTCCCCGGAGACGACCGCCCCGACCTCTGCGCACCGCTCTACCAGGCGGCGGAGGACTGGCTCGCGGCGGCCTCGAACGGCAGCGGCGTGTAAAGCCCACCCACGTTGAGCAGAGCCGCCCGCGACCCGGACCGTCAGGGCGGCCTCCATCCCGAGGAGACAAGCGCATGAGCATCGCATCATCCACGCCACCGACCGCCGGGGACGCCGAACGGCCGTCGCTCGATGAACTGATGAGCCGGGCCGCCGCGCTCCGACCGGTGATCGCCGAACGGGCGGCGCGGACCGAGGCCGACCGCCGCGTGTCCGGCGACGTCATCGCACTGCTCGACGAGCAGGGCCTGCTGTCGATGGTCAAGCCGGCCCGGTTCGGCGGCTATGAGTACGGGCCCACCGCCATGGTGCGGCTGGGCTACGAGCTCGGCCAGGCGTGCGGGAGCACCGCCTGGTGCGCGGCCCTGGCGAACTGCAACGCGCTGTTCACCTCCTACTGGAGCCTGAGCGCCCAGCAGGACGTGTGGGGCCGGGCACCGCGCAACCTGGTCGCCGCGCCGCTCGCCCCGACGGGCAAGTGCGAACGCGTCGAGGGCGGGTTCCGGGTCTGGGGGAGCTGGCCGTTCGCGAGCAACTGCGAGAACTCCCAGTGGACGGTCCTGTCCGCCCCCGTCCCCCCGGGACAGGAAGAACCCGGCGGTCCCGCCTGGTTCCTGACCCCCATGTCGACGGTGAGCGTCGACCAGGACACCTGGCACATGGCCGGGCTCCAGGGCACCGGCAGTAAGACGCTGCGCGTCGACGAGCCGATCTTCATCCCCGACCACCGCATGGTCCGGATGAGCGACGTCGTCGCGGTCACGACGCCCGGCACGCTGGTCGAGGACAATCCGCTGGCCCGGTTCGGCTGGTCGACCTTCGGTGCGACGGCGCTGGTCGCGCCGCTTCTCGGCATGGCCCGGGGCGCCCTGGACTGGTACGTCGACAACATGCGCTCCAAGATCCGTCCGGGCGCCGCCGCGTCCGCCGCCGAGCATCCCTTCGTCCAGGAGCGGGCCGGACGGGCCGAGGCGATGATCGACGCCGCGCTCACGCTGGTGCTGCGCGACCTCGCCGAGGCGGAGACCGTCATCTTCGCCGGCGGAACCCTCGAGCAGGAGCAGCGGATCCGACTGCGGCGCGACTGCGGGTTCGCCGCACGTCAGGCCGTGGAAGCCGTCAACTCCCTCTACGAGGCCTCCGGCGCGAGCGCGGCCGACCTGTCACGACCGATCCAGCGGTTCTGGCGCGACGTCAACGCCGGCGCGAACCACGTCAGCCTCGACGAGCGGGCGATCATGGCGACGGCCGGCCAGCACCTGTTCGGGCTCAAGCCCACGGGCCAGTTCTGACCGCGGCCGATCAAGGAGATCGACGATGACAGCGACGGGAACCCTCCTCATCACCAACGGCGCGGTGGTGACCGCCGATCCCGCGATCGGCGACCTGACGCGCGCCGACATCCTGGTACGCGACGGCGTGATCGCCGAAATCGGCCCGGACCTGCGCGCCGAAGCCGACGACACCATCGACGCGACCGACATGATCGCCATCCCCGGGCTCGTGGACGGCCACCGCCACATGTGGGAGGGGCTGCTGCGCAACTGCCTGCCCGACGGCGACATCGACGACTACTTCGCCGTCGTCAACGGCGAGTTGGCGCCCGCCTACACCGCCGAGGACGCCTACCTCGGGGAACTGCTCACCGCCTACGGCGCCGTGGACGCCGGGGTGACGACCGTCCTGGACTGGTCCCATATCCAGACCGGCCCCGCCCACACCGACGCGGTCATCCAGGCCCTGCGCGAGGTCGGCCTCCGGACGGTCTTCGCCTTCGGCCCGCCCGGCGACCAGCAGGCCGACCACCGGTGGCCGCAGGACGTCAAACGGCTGCGCAACGAGGTCTTCACCCGGGACGACGACCTGATCACGCTCGGGCTGGCGACCTTCTCACCCGAGCACCAGCCCTACGACGTCGCCAAGGAGCACTTCCAGCTCGCCCGCGACGTCGACGCGCTGATCACCGTGCACGCCGGCCTCAACGGACTGGGCGAGCCGGGCCAGATCGAGCGTTTCGGCCGCGAGGGCCTGCTGGGCCCGGACGTCAACCTCATCCACTGCAACACCCTCAGCAGCGAGGAGTGGCGCATCATCGCCGACACCGGCACCTCGGTGTCCATCACCCCCTCCACCGAGATGCAGATGGGGCAGGGGATCCCGCCGCTGCGCCAGGCGCTGCGCGCGGGCGTCCTGCCCAGCGTCGGCGTCGACGTCGAGGTGTCGGCCGCGACCGATCTGTGGACCCAGCTCAGGATCCTGTTCTCCCTGGAGCGCTCCCAGGTGCTGGAGGACCGCTACAAGGGCCTCAACCCCGAACCGCCCATGACCTCGGCGCAACTGCTGCAGTGCGCGACGTCCGCGGGCGCCGCCGCCTGCCGTCTGGCCGACAGGATCGGCACGCTCGCGGCGGGAAGGCAGGCGGACATCGTCCTGCTGCGCACCGACCAGATCAACACGATGCCGGTGAACGACCTCACCTCGGTGGTCGTCCACAACACCGATCCGCGCAACGTCGACACCGTGATCGTGGCCGGACGGGTCCGCAAACGCGACGGATCGCTGGTCGGCGTGGACCTCGCCGACCTGCGCGGGCGTGTGCGCGAGGCCCGGTCCCGGGTGTTCACCGCCGCCGGACGCGCGTCCGCGGGCCTGTAGCCGACCACGCCGCCGCGCCGCCGCCGATCGCGGTGACCACGCGGCTTCCCCACCCCCTCCTCACCGTCTAGTCATCCAAGGAGTCCCCCATGTCCCAACATCACGACATCGTCATCGTCGGAGGCGGCCTGTCAGGACTGATGCTGGCACGCATCCTCCACGTCAACGGCGTCGAGGCCGTCGTCCTCGAAGCGGAGAAGGCGCGGGACTACCGTTCCCAGGGCCGCCTCCTCGACATCCACGCGGAGACCGGCCAGGCCGCGCTGCGCGCCGCGGGCCTGTACGAGGGGTTCCTCGCCGCCTACCAAAAGGGCGCCGAAGCGACCCGCATCGTGGACAAGCACGGCGAGATCTGCATGGACGAGGCCGACGAGGGACGCATGGCCCGGCCCGAGATCACCCGCCTCGACCTGCGGAACCTGCTGCTCGACTCCCTCCCCGAGACGACGGTCCGCTGGAACTCCTATGTACCGCGCGTCGAGTCCCTCGGCGACGGCACCCACCGCGTGCACCTGGAGGACGGAAGCACGCTCACCACCCGGCTGCTCGTCGGCGCGGACGGCGCCTGGTCGAACGTCCGGCCGCTGGTGTCGTCGGCCCAGCCCGCCTACTGCGGAGTCTCCTTCGTGGAGGCCAACATCCACGACGCCGACACCAGGAGCCCGGGCGCCGCGAAGCTCTCCGGACCGGGCATGCTGTTCGCGCTCGATGACGAGAAGGGCTTCCTCACCCACCGCACCAGCGACGGCGAACTGCACGTCTACTACGCGCTCAAAGTCGCCGAGAACTGGCTGGACACCGTCGACTACTCGAACGCCGAGGCGGTCCGGGCCATGCTCCGGGACCAGTTCGACGGCTGGGATCCGCGGCTGCGGGCGATGGTCGAGGACGCCGACGCTCCGTTCGTCCCGCGCAAGCTCTACGCACTGCCCGTCGGGCTCCGCTGGGAGTCCAAGCCCGGCGTGACGCTGGTGGGCGATGCCGCCCACCTCATGTCACCGTTCGCCGGAGAAGGCGCCAACATCGCCCTTCACGACGGCTGGGAACTGGCCGAGGCCATCCTGGGCTCCGACGACGTCGACCAGGCCGTGGCGGCCTACGAACTCACCATGTTCGACCGCGGCAAGGCGATGGCCGAGCTGAGCGCCGACAACCTCCACATGTGCTTCGAACCCAACGCGGCGCAGGCGGTCAAGAAGCGGATCGACGCCTTCAGGGAGGAAGCGGAGGCCAAAAGCTGACCCGCGACCTCGCGTACGCCCTCCCGCGGGTCATCCCCGCCAGATGAACGGAGGCGACGACAACGGCGGATCTGCTACCGCCTGAACATCGAGAAGCCGACCTCGGACACCCAGTTTCTGGGCCGTGCCCGAGGTCGGCTTCTCGCGCTTTCCTGCTGGAATGCCTCTCTGACCTGCACAAATGTCGATCGGAGTATTGACAGACCTCGGAGTGAAAGTTACGGTAACCCCACCTTTTATCGACAATAACGGGGATTATCGGTAAGGGGGCTTCATCACACCCCACCCGCGACCGAAGCGTCGAGGCACTTCCGCATCCGGTCGCCGCTCACCCGAGGAGCACTGCAGTGAACCGATCGATCAGGCTCGCCAAGGTCAGGAGAGCCATCGGGGCCTCGTTGGCGTCGATGGGGCTCATCTACGCGACCGCCGCGTGCGGTGCCGGCTCGGGTTCGAGCGCGGCGGATCGGACCGTCGTCCTCGCGACCCCGACTGATCTCACCAACTGGGACCCCGCCGTCGGCGGCGACGACCTGGCGACCCTGTTCTTTCAGACGGTCTTCTCGCCGCTGCTGACGGTGAACGTGGACCTGACCGTGAGCCCCGGCATCGCCTCGGTGTACTCCTACAACGGGACCCAGACCTCGCTCACCCTCACCATCCCGGCCGGCCAGAGGTTCTCCGACGAGACGCCGCTCGACGCCGACGCGGTGAAACGGAACCTGGACCGCACCATGAAGACCAAGGGCGGCTCCGCGACGTCCCTCGCCAACATCACGTCGGTGACGGTGAAGTCGCCGACCGAGGTCGTCATCGACCTCAAGGCGCCGGACCCGGGTCTGCTGTTCGCCCTCGGCCGCGCTCCGGGAATGATGGTGAGCCCCAGGGCCTTCGGCAACGCCAAGATCACTCCGGTCGGGAGCGGCCCGTACGTCCTCGACCAGCACGCCTCGACCCGCGGTTCGAGGTACGTCTTCGCCCGCAACCCGGCCTACCCCCACCCCGAACGGTACGGCTTCGACAAGGTCGAGTTGCGTCCCATGCGGGACTTCAACGCCATGATCGCGGCGACGACGAGCAAGCAGGTCGATGTGGGGGGAGTCGCCGCCGACGGTGTCGAACCCGCCAAGGCCGCGGGACTCACCGTGAAGGCGATGCCATCGAACGTGATCGGGATGTGGCTGGTGGACCGCGGCGGCGAGCTCGCCAAGCCGCTCGCCGACGTCCGGGTGCGTCAGGCCATCAACCATGCTCTGGACGCCGACGGATTCATCAAGGCGATCTCCAAGGGAGGAGGCACCCGTACGACGCAGATGTTCGCCGTCGCGTCCCAGTCCTACGACGCCTCGCTCGATTCCCGCTACCCCTACGACCCCGCTCGGGCCAGGCAGTTGTTGGCCGAGGCGGGCTACCCGCACGGGTTCGAGCTCAAGATGCCGAGCGAGAACGCCTTCGAGCCGGCCTACTACCCGATCGTCCAGAAGCAGCTCGCTGCGGTCGGCATCAAGGTGACCTACATACCGGTGGCCGCCAACCAGATCGCCGACCGCTATCTCGGCGGAGAGTTCCCCGCCTTCATGTGGACCTACTCGCCCAGCGACAACTGGCTGGATGCGACCTATCTGCTGTCCAAGAACGGGATCTACAACCCCTTCCACACCGACGACCGCAAGGTCACCGGTCTTCTGGCGCGCATCCAGAAGGCTCCCCGGGCGCAGCAGCAGCCGCTGTTCCAGCAGCTCAACCGGTACGTCGTCGAGCAGGCGTGGTTCGCGCCGCTCAACATCGACCCCGTCTACATCACCTGGAAGCCCGACAAGGTGAAGGGGACCATCGGCGACAAGCAGATGTTCATCGACCTGCGCGACTTCCAGCCGCTGGCCGGCTGAACGTCCCCGCGCGAAGGAATCGCTCACATGCTCGTCTATCTGGCCCGGAGGGTCGGCGTCGCCTTCGTCGTCCTCATCGCCGTCACGTTCCTGACCTTCGTGATGCTCCATCTCCTGGCCGACCCGGTTCGCGAGATCGTCGGCCGCTCGGCCACCCCCGACCAGGTCGCGGCCAAACGCGCGGAGCTGGGGCTGAACGACCCGATCGTCTCCCGGTACGGGTCCTGGCTGGCCGACGCGAGCCGGGGGAACCTCGGCACGTCCTGGTTCACCGGGATCCCGGTCACCGAGACCATCGGCTCCGCGCTGCCCGTCACGGTCTCCGTGGCGTTGCTGGCGACGGCCACCTCGGCCGCACTCGGCGTCCTCGCCGGGATGGCCGCGGCATTCCGCCGCGGCTGGATCGACAAAGCGCTCCAGACCGCCACGGGAGTCGCGTTCTCCGTCCCGGCACTGTGGGTGGCGCTCCTGCTGGTGATCGTCTTCGCGATCCGCCTGCACTGGCTCCCGGCGACCGGCTACACCCCGTTCGCCCAATCGCCTCTCGGTTGGGCCCGCTCGCTCGTCCTGCCCGTGATCGCCCTGTCCCTGAGCCCGGTGGCGGCGATCGCCAACCAGACCAGGAGCGATGTCGCGACGATCATGCAGCAGGACTTCTTCCGCACACTGCGAAGCCGGGGACTACCGCGGCGCCGGTTGCTGTTCAGGCACCTGCTGCGCAACGCCGCGCCCAAGACCCTCACCATCGTGGGTCTGCAGTTCATCGCTCTGTTCGGCGGAACGCTGGTCGTGGAGGAGATCTTCGCGATGCCCGGCCTGGGCATCGTCACCGGCTCCAGCGCGCTGCGCGCCGACGTCCCGGTCGTCCTCGGCGTCGTCCTGGTCAGCACGCTCCTGGTGGTAGCGGTGAACCTCTTCGTCGACCTCGCCGTCGGCTGGCTCGATCCCAAGGAGCGTCAGCATTGATCACCGTTCGCACGCTCCGCCCCACGCTTCTGGTCTCCGCCGGCTTCCTGCTCGTGCTGGCGTTGGCCGCGGTCGCGGCCCCGCTGCTCGCTCCTCACCCGCCCGACGCCGTCGACATCGATCACGTGCTGGCCGGGCCGTCGTTCCACTATCCGCTGGGGACCGACAGTTCGGGCCGGGACGTCTTGTCCCGCCTGCTGTACGGGGCGCGGCTCAGCCTCTTCGGGGCGCTGATCGCTGCCGTCGTCGCCGTCGTCCTGGGAGTTGTGTCCGGGCTGGTGTCGGGCTATCTCGGCGGACGGGTGGACTCCGCGCTGACCTGGCTGGCGACCTTCGTCATGTCGCTGCCCACGATCATCGTGGTGCTGGCGTTCGTCGCCGCCGTCGGGCCGGGCATGGTGAGCACCATGCTGCTGCTCGGCGTCCTCGTGTCGCCGATGATGTTCCGGCTCATCCGCTCGTCGGTGAAGCAGGTGCGCAACGAGCCCTACATCGACGCCGCACGGGTCGCGGGCCTGTCGGAGACGCGGATTCTGCGGCGCCACGTCCTGGCCGTGGTCCTCCCGGTGGTCCTCGTCCAGACGCCGATCTTCTTCGGCGCCTCACTGCTCGTCCAGGCGGCCATCGACTTCCTCGGACTGGGGGAGCCGAACGCCGCCTCCTGGGGCGCGATGCTGAACGACGCCTCGGGGCACATCTACCAGGCGCCGTGGCTGTCCGTCTGGCCGGGCCTGGCGGTCACGGTCACCGTGCTGGCCGTCAGCTTCATCGGCAACAGCCTCCGCGACACCCTGGACGCCCCATCGGCGATGGCCTCCACCAGCCCGGGAGTCCGGGACCGGAGGCGAGCCGCCCGGCCGGTGGTCACGACCGCCGTCGATCCGCGGACGGCGGTGCTGGCCCTGTCGGGGCTGTCGGTCGTCCACCGCACCGCCACAGGCGAGTCCTCGGTCCTGCGCGATGTGAGCGTGGCGGTGCGGCGTGGCGAAGTGGTCGGCATCATCGGGGAATCCGGTTCGGGCAAGACCCAGACCGTGCTCGCGGCGCTCAGGCTGCTCGCCGACTCCGGCCGGATCACCCAAGGCACGATCACCTTCTGCGGGCGGGACATCACCGGTCTGTCGGAGCGCGACATGAACGCACTGCGAGGCAGAAGGATCGGGTACGTGTCCCAGGACCCGATGTCCAACCTCGATCCCACCTTCCGGATCGGAAGCCAGCTCTGCGAACCGATGCGCGTGCACCTCGGGCTCTCACGCCGTCAGGCGCGCGCCCGTGCCCTGGACCTGCTCCAGCGGGTCGGCATTCCCCGGCCGTACCGGGTCTACCGGTCCTTCCCGCACGAGATCTCCGGCGGGATGGCCCAGCGCGTCCTCATCGCGGCGGCGATCGCCTGCGAGCCGGACCTGCTCATCGCGGACGAACCGACGACGGCACTCGACGCCAGCGTGCAGGCGGAGGTCCTGGACGTCCTGCGCTCGCTCCGGCAGGAGAAGGCGATGGCGGTCCTGCTGGCCACCCACGACCTCGGAGTCGTCGCCGACATCTGCGACCGGGTCGTGGTGATGAAGGACGGGGGAGTCGTCGAGGAGGGTCCGTCGGCCGACTTCTTCGCCCGTCCCCGCACGCCCTACGCGCAAGCCCTGCTCGCCGCCTGCAAGCGGGACGAACCGGGACCGCCCGCACTGTCGACCGACGGTTTCCCCTCCCTGCTCAAGGTCAGGGACCTCGACGTCGCCTACGTCCGTCCGGGCTTCGGCCGACCCGCGTTCAAGGTGCTGCGGGAGGTCTCCTTGGACCTGTGGCCCGGCGAGACACTCGGCCTCATCGGCGAATCAGGCTCAGGGAAGACGACCCTGGGCAGGGCCGTCCTGGGCCTGGTGAACCCCGACGCCGCCGCGGACATCCGTTTCGCGGGGCAGACGCTCACCCGCCTGTCCCGCGCGGACCGGCGTTGGGCCGGCCGCCCGATCCAGGCCGTCTTCCAGGACCCGCTGGGCTCGCTCAATCCGGCCATGACCATCGAGAGCATCCTCGTCGAACCGCTCCTCGCCGACGGAGGCACGCTCGACCCGGCCACGGCGCGGCGCCGCGTCCGCGAGCTCCTCGACCGGGTCCATCTCCCCGCCGACATCGGTCAGCGGCGAGCGCGTGAACTGTCCGGCGGACAGCGCCAACGCGTGTCCATCGCCCGGGCGCTGGTCCTCGGGCCGAAGCTGATCGTCTGCGACGAGCCGGTCAGCGCGCTCGACGCCACGACCCAGGCACAGGTCATCGACCTGCTCAAGGAGATCCAACGCGACACCGGCGTCGCCTACCTGCTCATCTCGCACGACCTCGGCGTGGTGCGGACCCTCTGCCACCGGGTGGCGGTGATGGCGGGCGGAAGGATCGTGGAGACGGGTGACACCGAGACGGTCATCAAGGCGCCGTCCCACCGCCACACGCGCCAGTTGCTCCTGTCCAGCCTGGTGCCCGATCCGCGTGAGCAGGCCGCACGAAGAACGGCCAGGCTCCAGGCGGCCGAGGCGGTGAGGACCGGACCTTCACGGTGACCTCGGAACATCTCGGATCCCGGCGCCGCCGGGATCCGAGACGGGCACCCTGACCGCTCAGCGTTGTGACGGCTCGATGAGGCAACGAGGCCAACCCTGTTCGAGGAGACGGGTGACGACGTCCAGAGTGAGCCGGGCATCGCCGGAGGTGCTGGCGAGGTCGGGAATCTGCAGGACGTACCTGGTCAGGAGCCGCGCGCCCGGATCGTCGGCGGGAAGCCCGCATTCCTCTGCTATCACCTCGGTGACGGCGTCCTGGGCCGTCCTCCAGGACTGGAGGACGTAGTCGGCCAGTTCGGGAGTGCCGCGGACGAGGTCGAGAACCCGCTGCTCATCGGGGGTGGGATCCGGTTTGAACGGGCCCCGCTGAGCCATATGGTCATGAAGACTGCGCAGGATCGTCCGGCCGGGGGCGCGGTGGCGCACGGCGTGGACGAGGTTCGCCGCCCGGTCCGTCCGGTCGCCGGGGAAGATCAGGCTGGCCTTCCCGTCAGGGAAATAGATGAACAGGGTCGCGGGCGAGACCCCTGCCGCTTCAGCGATCTGCCGGACGCCGACCTCGTCGTAGCCGTGCTCGGTGAACAGCTCCAGCGCGGTCCGGGTGATGGCGCGTCTGGTCTGCGCCTTCTTCCGCTCACGCAGACCGGGCGCCCGCGCGGTCCCGCCGCCGAGGGCCGCCTGCGCGCATTCGGGGTCGGTCGCCGGGATCGGCCCATCGCGTCGCGGTTCGGGCGCCTGCCACCCCTCGCGAAGCAGCGAGAACGCGGCATCGACCTCGTCGTGGAGATCGTCGGGCTGCCAGGAGGGAAGGGACTCCAGGACGAACCGGGCCACGGCCCGGGCCGCCTCCTCGGCGCCCGGAGCCTGCGGGCCGGCGTCCTGGATCGCCTGGGTCAGGGCCCGCTCGTGGCGCAGCCACCTGCGGCGGGCGTAGACGTTCAGCGCAGGAGTCGTGGCGACGAGCCGTAGGACCCCGGCCATCCGCGGATCGGCGGCGCTCTCACCGAAGTAGTCCGCAAGGAAGTCCTGCAAAGACCGCAGGACCGGCGTGCCGTCGCGGTGGTCGCGCACCGCGGAGACCAGGGCGGGCCGAAGATCGGCGTCTTCGTCGAAGACCAGGGACTCCTTGGTCGGGAAGTGCTTGAACAGGCCGCTCATCGACACGTCGGCCGCCTCGGCGACGTCCTTGACCGTGACCTCGTCGAAGCCGTGCTCGAGGAACAGGTCCAACGCCGCATCGGCGATCGCTTGCTTGGTGCGGGCCTTTTTGCGCTCTCGGCGTCCCACGGCGGCTTCGGCCATGCCCCGATGATACCGGCGGCATGGAACGGCCACTCCAGTGGAGCTGTTATGTTTTTAGAGCAACAGCACTGATGTACCGTGTCGGCGAGCCGGCTGCCCGCAGGCACGGACCGGGCCGCCATGGCGGGATCTGCCTTGCGTGTTCGGTGAGCGGATCACCGTCTCAGCAGACGCCCGGAGGCCACCGGAGCGGAATGGGTCGGCACGCCTGTCACGGTCATCGCGGTAGAGGACGTTCCCCGTCCTCTATGGCTGTGAGTCTTCCGTCATCACCCCGACCGCGTTCGGTCGGCCCACTGAAGGAGATCTCATGGCGATCAGTCTCGCTACGCACCACCCGCGAGAACGGCCTGACCACCACCGGCGAGCGGTTCTTCCTGTGCGCGCACGGCGAGACCCCCGACGAGGTCGCAGCACTGTGGGCCCGGCTCGCAGTCGGCGGGACCGTCGTCGAAGCCCTCGGTCCCGCTCCCTGGACCCCCGCCTTCGGCATGCTCACCGACCGCTTCGGCATCACCTGGATCCTCGACGCCACCCCCGAGCGCTGACCGGCGACGGATCCGTTCGAAACGAACGCCGGCGTGAGCAAGTCGTGCAGATCGGCCGTGACCTGCGCGACTCGCTGATCAACGCGGGCGGTATCGCTCTCGCCGGAGCCGGCATGTTCACCGAGCGGTACTTCCTCTACGTCGTCGCCGACGCCTTCGAACGCTACCCGGCGCTCGCCATGGCTACCCGGCTCGCTGCCTGCCGGCCGGTTTCCCAGTCCCGCCGTCGTCTGTCCGCTGTGCACCAAGGGTCAGGACAACCTGTGCATCAACACCGCTTACCCCGGCCACCAGGTCTTCGGCGGGTACGCGGAGTACATCAGCCGTTCCCAGCACGCCGTGCTCGCCATCCCCGAGAACGTCGGTTACGAGGCCGCGGCAGCGACCCTGTGGGCCGTGTTCGGCTGGGCGGCAGGATCGCGATTCTGGGTGCCCCCCTCAACGAACAGGGCTCCGATCTCAGGACGAGCGGCGAGGCGCTCATCGCCGGCGAACTTGACAGGTCGGCGATGCAACACAGGCCTCGGCGGCGTGGTCGATGGGTGTTCTCTCGCAGCCCGTTCCTGGCTTCAATCGGACCTTGATCAGCAGTGGTGGCACTCGGTCCGCGGTTCCGCCCCTTCCGGCACCCATCCCTCCAGCCGGTCCTCCCGGTATGACCCAAGGGATCCTCTTCGAGCCGCGCGGATGGCGAGAGAACGTGGTACCGGGGTACCGGGCGGGGCGGTAGATCGGTCCTGCGGTACCGGTTTTTCCCTGGAACCGGCTCCTAGCGTGGAAGGCGATCACTCAAGAGGAGCGGGGGCGAAAGCGTGATAGAAGCACGCGCACTCACGAAACGCTATGGAACCAAGACCGCCGTCGACAGAGTCGAGTTCTCCGTCCGACCGGGCGTGGTGACCGGATTCCTCGGACCCAATGGAGCCGGCAAGTCGACGACGATGCGCATGATCCTCGGGCTCGACAAGCCGACCGAAGGTACCGTGACGGTCCTGGGGCGGTCGTACACCGGCTTCCCCGCGCCGCTGACGGAGGTCGGGGCGCTTCTGGAGGCACGGTCGGTTCATCCCGGGCGCACGGCCCGCGCCCATCTGCAGGGCTTGGCCTACACCCACGGCATCCCCAAGAGCCGCGTCGAAGAGGTACTGGCGCTCGCCGGGCTCTCCGAGGTTGCGGGCAAACGAGCCGGCGGTTTCTCCCTCGGCATGGGACAACGACTGGGCATCGCCGCGGCCCTCCTGGGAGACCCGCAGGTCCTGATCCTTGACGAGCCCGTCAACGGTCTGGACCCCGAGGGAGTCCTCTGGGTGAGGAATCTCCTGACGGGGCTCGCGGCCGAGGGACGGACGATCTTCGTCTCTTCGCACCTCATGAGCGAGATGGCCCTGACCGCCCAACACCTGATCATCGTCGGGCGAGGCAGGGTCCTGGCCGACACCAGCCTGGAGGAGTTCGTCCGGACCGCGGGCGGAGATCGCGTCAAGGTCGTCTGCGCCGATCCGGGCAGGCTCAGCACCACGATCGCGGGGCCCGGCGTGGAGGTGACGGGGCGGGGCGAGGAACTGTCGATCGCCGGCCTCGGCGCCCGGGAGATCGGCACCGCCGCGGCCCGCGAAGGGATCGCCCTGTACGAGCTGACCGTGCAGAGCGTCTCGCTGGAGGAAGCGTTCATGGATCTGACCAGGGACGCCGTCGAATACCACGCCCGTAGTCTGGAGAGCGTCGGAGGCTCGCGATGACCACCGCCACCGTCATGACCACGCTCTCCCCGGCCGACCACCGCGTGACGGGCCCGCGCGTCCTGCGCTCGGAAACGGCCAAGGTCTGGTCGCTGCGATCAGCGAAGATCACCGTCGGGCTGGCGATGCTGTTCCTCGTCGTGTTCGGCTGGATCTTCTCGGGCACCTACGATCCGGCCTCCACCAACCAGGGCCCGGTCGACTACCAGGACGCGATAGGCATCTCCCTGGTCGGAGCGAACTTCGCCCAGCTGGTCCTCGGCGTCTTCGGAGTCCTGATCGCCGCCGGTGAGTATGGGACCGGCCTGATCCGGTCGACGTTCATGGCTGTGCCTCGGCGGTTGCCCGTGCTGTGGTCCAAGGCCGTGGTCGCAGGGGTGTGCGCACTGGTCGTCGGCACGGCGGGGGCCTTCGGCGCGTTCCTCATCGGATACGGTCTCCTGCCCGATGGGGTGCAGCTGCCCCTCACCGCGCCCGGCGTGCTCCGCTGCCTGTTCGGTGCGGGCATGTACCTCGGATTGGTCGCGGTGTTCGGAGTCGCCCTGGGCATGCTGCTGCGCAACGTCGCCGGAGGGATCACCCTGCTCGTCGCGGGACTGCTGCTCCTGCCCGAACTCGCCAACCTGCTGCCGAGATCGTGGAACACCACGATCGCCCCCTACCTGCCCGGACGAGCGGGCGGCGCGGTGATGATCCTGTACCCCGACCCTCAGTCACTGAGTCCGGGCGCCGGTCTCGCCGTCTTCGCGGCCTGGGTGGCGGTGACACTCGCGGCCGCGACATACCGTCTGAAGCGTACTGACGCCTGAATCCGGGGACGGCGACCATGGAGACCAGTGAGCGGCTGCCGCCCTTCGCCGACGGCGTCCGAAAGGCGCTGAACACCTTCAGCCGCCGGCATCCCCGCCTCACCGCGGCCGCGCCACTGGTCGTCCTCGCACCCGCCGGGCTGCCGTTCGACCTCTACGACCATCCCGCCACCACCGCTGAGATCGCGACGGCCTGGACGCTGTGGCCACTGGCATTCGTACCGCTGGTGTGGCGGCGCAAGCATCCGCTCCCCGTCTTCGCGGTGGTCGCGATCGTCTTCGCCGTGGAGATCGGGCTGCGGCTGGCCGAACCGAGCGTCATCGCCCTGCTCTGCGCGCTGTACAGCCTGGCCCGCTACGGTCCGCTCCGGGCGCTCGCCCCGACCGCGATCCTGGCCTATCTGGAGATGCTCGGCGTGGCGGCGCGGTGGATCGACGGCCCCGGCCTTGCTGAGACGATCTTCCTGATGGGCGCGGCGGTGACCGCCGCGGCCTCCCTCGGGCTGGGCGCCAGGATCCTCCGCGCACATCTGGCGGGGCTGGAGGAGCGAGCGGTGCGGTTGGAGACCGAACGCGATCAGCGTGCCCGGCTCGCGGCCGTCACCGAACGAGCCCGTATCGCCAGGGAGATGCACGACGTGATCGGTCACCACCTCGCGGTGATCGTCAGCCTCGCCGACGGTGGAGGCGCGCTGTCGCGAACGGCGCCCCGGCGCGGAACCGAGGCCCTGGAGAACATCGCCGGCCTGGGCCGGCAAGCGCTCGGAGAACTACGGTCCCTGCTCGGCGTCCTCACCGAGCATGGCCAGGACGCCGAACTGACGCCGCAGCCCGGTCTCGCCGACCTCGGTGATCTGCTGGCGCAGGTCGGCGAGGCCGGGCTGCCGGTGTCCCTGACGACCAGCGGTACCCCCGATGACCTGCCGACCGGTGTGCAGATCGCGATCTACCGGATCGTCCAGGAGGCACTCACCAACACACTCAAACACGCAGGCCCGGACGCTACCGGTGCCGTCCGGCTGACCTGTACTCCCACGAGGGTGGAACTCCTCATTGAGAACACCGGAAGAAGCGCCGATGCTCCCGTCACCGACGGGCTGGGGCTCGCCGGGATCCGCGAACGCGCCGCCGTGTACGGCGGAACGGCCCGCGGAGGCCCGCGACCGGGCGGCGGCTGGCTGGTGACCGCGACCTTCGGGACGGAGCCCGCATGACCGGCGTCCTGATCGTCGATGATCAACCCTTGCAGCGGATGGGCTTCCGGATGCTCCTGGAAAGCCGGCCCGACATCGCGACCGTCGTCGGCGAGGCGGGGACGGGCAGCGAGGCCGTCCGGCGCACCGCCGACCTGTCACCCGACGTGGTCCTCATGGACGTCCGGATGCCCGGCATGGACGGCATCGAGGCCACACGCCGGATCGTGGCGGCGGGCGGACGGTCCCGGGTTCTCGTCCTGACCACCTTCGACCTCGATGAGTACGCCTTCGCAGCGCTCCGCGCCGGGGCGAGCGGCTTCCTGCTGAAGGACGCCCTGCCCGAGGAACTGCTCGTCGGCATCCGCGCGGTGGCCGCGGGAGACGCGATTGTCGCGCCCCGGCTGACGCGACGCCTGCTGGATGCCCACACCCACCGGCTCGCCGTCCACCACGAAAGCGATCCCCGCCTCGCCACGCTGACCGATCGTGAGCGTCAGGTCCTGAACGCCATCGCCGAAGGGCTGAGCAACAGCGAGATCGCCGAGCGGCTCACCCTCTCGGAGTCCACGGTCAAAACCCACGTCGGCCGGGTCCTCGCAAAGATCAATGCACGGGACCGCGTCCATGCCGTGATCTTCGCCTACGCTGCCGGACTCGCCGGATGACCACAGCGACAGGGCCCCGGCCCTCCTCAGCATGTGGCCAGGGCGGGTCGCCACAAAATGCATGAAGGTGCAGGTCGGGCTAGAGGCCGGTGGAGCGGGCGATGATCTCTTTCATGATCTCGTTGGAGCCGGCCCAGATGCGGGTGACGCGGGCGTCCATCCAGGCGCGGGCGACGCGGTATTCGCGCATGTAGCCGTAGCCGCCGAAGAGTTGGACGCAGGCGTCGATCACCTCGTTCTGGACTTCGGACGTCCAGTATTTGGCCTTTGATGCGTCTACGGAGTTCAGGTCGCCGGTGGTGTGGGCGGCCAGGCACTGGTCGACGTAGGCCTGGGCCACGTCGAGTTTGGTGATGAGTTCGGCTATCAGGAACTTGTTGTGCTGGAAGGAACCGATCGGTTGGCCGAAGGCTTTGCGGTCTTTCGCGTAGGTGATGGTCTCGTCCAGGACGCCGCGTGCGTGGGCCACGTTCGCGATCGCGCAGGAAAGACGTTCTTGGGGGAGGCGTTCCATCATGTGGATGAAGCCTCGGTCCAGGTCGCCGATCCGGAACGTGTCGGGGACGCGGACGTCGGTGAAGTACAGCTCGGACGTGTCCGCTTCCGGCTGGCCTACCTTGTCCAGTTTGGTGCCGCGGGTGAAGCCGGGGGTGTCGGCTTCTACGCCGAAGAGGGTGATGCCTTTGGCGCCGCGTGACGGGTCGGTTTTCGCCGCGACGATCACGAGGTCGGCGTGGCCGCCGTTGGTGATGAAGGTCTTCGAGCCGTTGATCACCCAGGCGTCGCCGTCGCGGACGGCCGTCGTGCGCAGGGCGGCCAGGTCGGAGCCGCCGGACGGTTCGGTCATTCCGATCGCCGTGATCAGCTCGCCGGTGCAGAATTTCGGCAGCCAGCGGGCCTTTGCCTCGTCCGTCGCCAGTTCCAGCAGGTAGGGCGCGCAGATGTCGGTGTGGATGCTCACGATCGAGTTGTAGGCGACGGCCACCCGCGCCAGTTCTTCGCCGAGGACGGCGTTGTACCGGAAGTCGCCCGCGTCCTGGCCGCCGAACTGCGTGGGAACCTGCATGCCCAGGAAGCCCTGACGGCCCGCCTCCAGCCACACCGAGCGCCTGAGCGCACGCTCAGTGCGGATCGTCTCGTCCAAAGGCAGCAGCGTCCGCTCCACGAACTCCCGGACGGACGCGCGGAACAGCTCGTGCTCGGCCTCGAAGACGGTACGGCGCATGGCTGGAACCTCCCGGACTCACCGATGTCGCCGCCAGTGTACTGAGCGTCCGCTTAGGATGAGCCGGTGGACGAGATGTGGGACGCCGTCACTCCCGAGGCGTCGCGGCGCATGCTGACCGCCGCCGTGGACGCCTTCGCCGAGCTGGGCTATCACGGCACGTCCACGCGGCAGATCGCGGCGGCGGCCGGAATGAGCCCCGCCGCGCTGTACGTCCACTACCGCACCAAGGCGGACCTGCTGTACCGCATCGCCGAGCGCGTCCACGTCTCGGTGCTGGAGACGCTGCGGGCGGCGACGCGGGACAAAGACGGGCACTCTGCGCGGATCCGGGCGCTGATGTACGCGTTCGCAAGCTGGCACGCCCGCCACCACCACGCCGCGCGGGTCATCCAGAACGAGCTGGGCGCGCTGGAGGCCGAGCACGCGAAGGAGATCGCCGCCCTGCGCCGCGAGGTCCGGACGCTGTTGCGCGACGCGGTGCGGGCGGGCGCGGCGGCGGGGGAGTTCGACGTCGCCGACGTGGACGGGACGAGCCGCGCCCTCGCGTCCCTCGCCATCGACGTCTGCCGCTGGTACCGCCCGGACGGCCCGCGCACCCCCGACGAGATCGGCGCCCTCTACGCCCACCTCGCGCTGCGGATGCTGCGCGCGGACTGACGGGTCAGTCCCACCAGAACGACCACCACGTCTTGCCGCGGATCTCCTCGGCGTACCCGGCGAGCGTCCCGGGCCCCTGGAAGAGAATGTCGGGGCAGAACGCCCAGTGCTCGGCGGCGACCTGGAGCGCGTGCCGGGCCGTCACCGGCGGGGCCGCGACGGACAGCTCCAGCGTGTTGAAGCCCATCCCGACGACGCGCGCCGCGAACCGGTCCTCCCAGCTCCGAACGACGGCCGACAGCGGCGCCGTCCACTCGTTGTGGTTCAGCGCGCCCTGCCAGCCGGCGGCCGTCAGCGCGTCCGCGCCGCGCTCCACCGCGACGAGCCCGAGGGACAGGCCGCGCCCGGCGAGCGAGCGGGCGTGCCGGTCGGCGACGGCGCCGGGGTCGTCCATCGCGGCGCCGCGCGGGGCGGGGCCGGGGCATTCGAGGCCGAACGGGGCGAGGTCGTGGGCCTCCTCGGCGGTCGCCTGCTCGGCCCAGTCGGTCCACACCTCGGACATGAACGCGATCGGGGCGTAGTTGCCGATGTCCTCGACGGGCTCGGGCGCGATCTGCCCGGCGGCCCAGGGCTGGTCGGACTCGTCCAGCAGCAGCGGCCAGAGCCCGGACCGCTCGTGCTCGGCGCGCAGCCGCGCCCACAGCTCGCCGGTGACGGGCTCGTCGCTCACCCAGAACGCGGGACGGAGCTGGATCTGGCGCTGCGGATAACCGGGGTCGGGCCAGACGAGGTCGCCGGGCGGCAGCGGCGTGGTGAGGACCCGTCCCGCGGCGCCGTCGGCGAAGAGCTGCGGCAGGTTGCCGGGCAGCCGGGGCCGCAGATCGAGGTCGTCCATTTCACGCCGTTCCGGTCCAGATCATGCCAACGGGATCTTGACACTTCGGGAATGGTAACGGCGCGCGGCCCGGCTGGGGGACGACCCGCGCGCTTCGCCGGCCCGGCGCGGGCGGCGGGACGGTTCGTACCAGGTCACCGGCCCGTGCCGTCCGGTCACGATCTGATAGCGGCCGGTCCGGTCTGGCCACCGGTGATCACGAGTGATAGAAATCAGTCGCTTATTTCCGGTTTCTACCCCTCGGAGGCCCGGCATGGCACGCCGTCCCGTTCTGCCCGTCGCGGTCGCCGGGGCGCTCGTCCTCGCCGGGGCCGTCCCGGCGCACGCCGCGGGCGGCCGGTCCGCCGAGGTCACCTCGTTCGACGGCACGAAGATCGCGACTTACTTCTTCCCCGCCGCGGGCCTGAAGCAGGGCGCGAAGGCGCCCACGATCCTGCTCGGCCACGGCTGGGGCGGACGCGCCGCCACCGACCCGGCCAAGGGCGACCTCAAGGCGTTCACGACCGCGGGCTACAACGTCGTCACCTGGAACGCGCGCGGCTTCGGCTCGCCCGGCGCCGCCCACGTGGACCGGCCCGAGGTCGAGGGCCGCGACGTCCGCAAGATCATCGACTGGACGGCGAAGCAGCCCGAAGCCCAGCTCGACCGCAAGAACGACCCGCGCCTCGGCATGGCGGGCGGCAGCTACGGCGGCGGCATCCAGCTCGTCGCGGCCGGGACGGACGCCCGCGTGGACGCCATCGTCCCGACCATCGCGTTCACCAACGTCCGCCGCAGCCTCTACCCCGACGACGTGTTCAAGGCGGGCTGGGGCCTGCTGCTGTGCGCGGGCGGCATGCTCAACGGCAACCGGGTCGCGGACCAGGTCGCGCGAGGCTGCGCCGAGGGCCTGCTCACCGGGACGCTGTCGGACGCCACCGCCCGCTGGTTCGAGGGCGCGGGCGCGGGCGACCTGGTCAAGAACATCAAGATCCCCACGCTCGTCGTCCAGGGCACCGTCGACACCCTCTTCACGCTGCGCGAGGGCATCGGCTTCTACCAGCGGATCAAGGCCAACGGCGCGCCCGTCAAGATGATCTGGTTCTGCGGCGGCCACGGTGAGTGCACGACCAAGCCCGGCCCCGCCGACCGCCTGACGGCCCGCACGCTCGCCTGGTTCGACCGCTACCTCAAGAAGAAGAACGTCCCGACCGGCCCCGGCTTCGAGTACATCGACCAGGACGGCGTCTACCGCTCCGCCCCCGCCTACCCGCCCAAGCCCACCGGCGCGCTGAAGGCCAAGGGCAAGGGCCGCCTGACGATCAGCCCGTTCGACTCCTCCGGCTCCCAGATCGCCGCCGCCCCCGCGTCCCACGCGCTCGACATCCCGATCCCCGCGCCGCGCGCACCGGGCCAGGCACTCGGCGTCCCCCACCTGACGTTCACCTATAAGGGCAACGCGTTCAACGACCGCACCGCGCTCTACGCCCAGATCGTCGACCAGAAGACGGGCGTCGTCGTCGGCAACCAGGCCACCCCGCTGCCCGTCACGCTCGACGGCGAAAAGCGGACGCTCACCCGCGACCTGGAGGCCGTCTCCTGGACGGTCGCGCCGGGCAGCCGCCTCGTCCTGCAGATCACCGACGGCACCGCGCTGTTCACCGGCCAGAAGGCCGCCGGCGCGGTGGACGTGACCGGCGCGTCCCTGACCGTCCCGACGACCGGACAGCGCTGACTCACCGGACGTGGTGCTCCATGCGCTCCCCAGAGCGCAGCCGGTCCAGCCCGAGCCAGATGAACTCCAGCGCCATCGCCTCGGCCTCGTCCCGCGCGGTGTCGGGATGCTCCAGCCACCACGACACCGACGACAGGATCGCCCCGTACATCAGCGGGACGAGCAGCCGTGCCCGCCGCTCGTTCACCGCGAGCGCGGCGGGCGACAGCGTCGGGTCGCTGCGGCGCCGGACGAGCAGCAGCCCCGCGAACGACGCGCCGAGCCGGTCGCGCAGCCCGCGCAGCTCCCCGCCGCCCTGGAACTTGTCCAGGTGGCGGACGATGAAGCTCCACGCGTCCGGCTCGTCGGTCGCGTAGTCGAACAGCACCCGGATCATCGCCGCGATGCGCGCCGCCGAGTCCTGCTCGGCCAGCACCGCCGCGCTCAGCCGCTCGGTCAGCTCGGCGACGACGGCCGCGGACACGTCGGCGAACAGCTCGTCCTTGGACGGGAAGTGCTGGTAGAGCAGCGCCTTGGAGACCTGCGCGGCGGCGGCGACGTGCTCCATCTGCGTGTCGTGGTAGCCGCGCCGCCCGAACTCGCCGAGCGCGACCCCGCGCAGCTGCTCCCGGCGCCGGGCGTGCGGCATCCGCCGCCGGCCCGCCGTGTCCGTCACGCGTACTTCGCCAGCTCGGTGCGCGCCACCGACCGGACGTGGACCTCGTCCGGCCCGTCGGCGAGCCGCAGCGTCCGCGCGCCCGCCCACATCGCGGCCAGCGGGAAGTCGTCGGAGACCCCGCCCGCGCCGTGGACCTGGATCGCGTCGTCCAGCACCTTCAGCGCCGTGCGCGGGACGATCACCTTGATCGCCGCGACCTCCGACCGCGCCGCCTTGACGCCGTGCGCGTCGATCAGCCAGGCGGTCTTGAGCGTCAGCAGCCGGGCCTGCTCGATCGCCATCCGCGCCTCGGCGATCTGCTGCCGGACGACGCCCTGCGCGGCCAAAGGCTTGCCGAACGCCACCCGCGACACGGCCCGCCGGCACATCAGCTCCAGCGCCCGCTCGGCCATGCCGATCGCCCGCATGCAGTGGTGGATCCGGCCGGGCCCGAGCCGGGCCTGCGCGATGGCGAACCCGCCGCCCTCCTCGCCGACCAGGTTCTCCACCGGGACGCGGACGTCGGTGAACCGGATCTCACAGTGCCCCTCCTGGTCGTGGTAGCCGAACACCGGCAGCGCCCGGACGACCTCCACCCCCGGCGCGTCCATCGGGACGAGCACCATCGACTGCTGCCGGTAGGGGTGCCCCTCCGGGTCGGTCTTGCCCATGACGATCAGGACGGCGCAGCGCGGGTCGGCCGTCCCGGTGATCCACCACTTGCGGCCGTTGATCACGTAGTGGTCGCCGTCGCGCTCGATGCGGGTGGCGATGTTGCGGGCGTCGGAGCTGGCGACGTCCGGCTCGGTCATCGCGAAGCCGGACCGGATCGCCCCGTCCAGCAGCGGCTTCAGCCAGCGCTCCTTCTGCTCGGGCGTGCCGAACAGGTCGAGGACCTCCATGTTGCCGGTGTCGGGCGCCGAGCAGTTGAGCGCCTCGGGGGCGAGCAGCGGCGACCGTCCGGTCAGCTCGGCGAGCGGGGCGTAGTCGGTGACGCTCAGCCCGTGCGCCGGGTCGGTCGCGTGGGGCAGGAACAGGTTCCACAGCCCGCGCCGCCGCGCCTCGGCCTTGAGGTCGTCCACGACGGACGGGAGGTCGTGCGGACGTCCGGCGGCGGCCAGCTCCCGGCGCTGCGCGGCGTAGACCGGCTCGGCGGGGTACACGTGCTCGTCCATGAAGTCCTGGAGGCGGGCCAGGTACTCCTGGGCGCGCCCGCTCGGTGCGAAGTCCATGGCGCTAGAGTAACTGACGAGTCAGTTACTTGATGGGGAGGTCCCATGACGGGCGCGTACGACCCGGACGGCAAGGTCGCCGTCATCACCGGCGGATCCAACGGCATCGGCGCGGCGGTCGCCCGCCGCCTCGCCGCGGGCGGCGCCCGGCTGGTGCTCGCCGACATCGACGCCGACCGGGGCGGGGCGCTCGCCGCCGAGCTGGACGCGGTGTTCGTCCGCTGCGACGTCAGCGACCCCGCCGACAGCGTCGCGGCCGTCGCCGCGGCCGTCGACCGGTTCGGCGGCCTCGACCTCGCGTTCCTCAACGCCGGGGTCGCGACGGGCTTCGGCGTCGGCGACGACTTCGACCCCGTCGCCTACCGCCGCGTGATGGGCGTCAACCTGGACGGCGTCGTCTTCGGCGTCCACGCGGCCCTGCCCGCGCTGCGCGCCCGCGGCGGCGGCGACATCGTCGCGACCGCGAGCATGGCCGGGCTCACCGCGATGCCGCTGGACCCGCTCTACGGGACGAACAAGGCCGCCGTCGTCGGGCTCGTCCGCGCGCTCGGCCCCGGGCACGCGGGCGAGGGCATCCGGGTGAACGCGCTGTGCCCGTCGTTCGCCGACACCGCGATCATCGGCCCGATCAAGGACCACCTCACGTCGGTCGAGTTCCCGATTCTCGAGGTCTCCGACGTCGTGGACGCGTTCTTCGGCATCCTCGCCGGGGAAGGCACCGGCGAGGCGTGGTTCGTCGTCCCGGGCCGCGAGTCCGCGCCGTTCGCCTTCCGGGGCGTCCCCGGTCCCCGCTGACCAGAACGAACAGGAGCATCCATGCGCGCGATCCAGATCACCGAGTTCGGCGGACCGGAGGTCCTGACGCTCACCGAGCTGCCCGACCCCGAGCCGGGCCCCGGCGAGCTGCTGCTCGACGTCTCCCGCGCCGGGATCAACTACGCCGACACCCACCAGGCCGAGAACAGCTACCTGGCGCGGGCGGCGCTGCCGCTCGTGCCCGGCGCCGAGGCCGTCGGCCGCACCCCGGACGGACGCCGCGTCGTCGCCCTGCTCGGCTCGGGCGGCTACGCGGAGAAGGCCGTCGCGCCCGCCGCGACCGCCTGGGACGTGCCGGACGCCGTGGACGACCTGTCCGCGCTCGGCCTCGTCGTCCAGGGCGCGTCGGCGTGGCTGCTGCTGCGCCGCAGCGTCCACCTCGCGCCCGGCGAGTCGGTCGTCGTCCACGCCGCCGCCGGGGGAGTGGGCACGCTCGCCGTCCAGCTCGCCAAGGCGTGGGGCGCCGGACGGGTCATCGCGACCGCGTCCAGCAAGGAGAAGCGCGACCTCGCGTTGGACCTCGGCGCGGACGTCGCCGTCGACCCCGCCGAGCCCGACCTCAAGGCCGCGCTGATCGACGCCAACGAGGGCCGCCGCGTGGACGTCGTGCTGGAGATGACCGGCGGGTCCGTCACCGACCAGAGCCTGCGCTCGCTCGCCCCCTTCGGGCGACTCGCGTTCTACGGCATGGCGTCGCGGACACCGCCGTCGCCGGTGCAGCCCGCCGCGCTGATGGCGCACTCCACGACGATCGCGGGCATGTGGCTGGCGCACGTCTTCCAGCTCCCCGGCGACGTCATGCGCACCGCGCTGGACGAGCTGTTCGGCCTCGTCGCGAACGGGCGGCTGCGGGTCGTCGCGGGCGGCGAGTACGGGCTGACCGAGGCCCGCCGCGCGCACGAGGACCTGCGGGCCCGCCGCACCACCGGCAAGCTGGTGCTGGACCCTAGCCGGTGAGCCCGTTCTCGTAGGCGAACACGACGGCCTGCGTCCGGTCCCGCAGGGCCAGCTTGGTCAGCACGTGCCCGACGTGGGTCTTGACGGTCTGCTCGGCGAGCACCAGCTCGGCCGCGATCTCGGCGTTGGACAGGCCCCGCGCGACCAGGCGCAGGACGTCCATCTCGCGCGGGGTGAGCCCCGCGGTCGCGGTCGGGCTCGGCCGCTGGTGCCGCCGCCGGCGGGCGAAGTCGCCGATGAGCCGCCGGGTGATGGACGGCGCGAGCAGCGCGTCCCCGGACGCGACGATCCGGACGCCGCGCACGAGGTCGGCGGCCGACGCGTCCTTCAGCAGGAACCCGCTGGCGCCCGCCGCGAGCGCCTCGTAGACGTACTCGTCCAGGTCGAACGTCGTCAGCATCAGCACCTTCGGCCGGATCTCGCACGGCTCGACGCCGTCGCGGTCGCGGTGCAGCTCGGCGGTCGCGGCCAGGCCGTCCATCTCGGGCATCCGGATGTCCATGACGACGACGTCCGGGTCCAGGCGGCGGGCCAGCTCGACCGCCTCCCGGCCGTCCCCGGCCTGCCCGACCACCTCGATGCCGGGATCGGAGGACAGCAGGGCCGCGAGGCCGTCCCGGATCATCTCCTGGTCGTCCGCGATGAGCACCCGAATCGTCACGCGTGCACCCTAACGGAGCGCCGCGCCGCCCCGCGTTGCCCGCCCGCCGACCTGCGCGAAGTCCGGATCGCCGCATAAGCGCGGCGCCGCAGGGAAGATCACCACCATGACGGAACGTGGTGACGGCCCACCGAGCGCGACCGACGAGGACGCGAAGCCGCGGCACTCGGGCGCGACCGCGCTGCTGCTGTCGGCCGCGGCGGCGCTCGGCGGCTTCCTGTTCGGCTACGACTCCTCGGTGATCAACGGCGCGGTGAACGCGCTGAAGTCGGAGTTCGGTCTCAGCTCGTTCACGGTCGGGTTCGTGGTGTCCTCGGCGCTGCTCGGCTGCGCGGTCGGCGCGTGGTTCGCCGGGCCGATCTCCGACCGCATCGGCCGCGTCAAGGTCATGCTCATCGCGGCGGTCCTGTTCGTCATCAGCTCGCTCGGCTCCGCGCTGGCGTTCAACGCCGTCGACCTGACGGCCTGGCGCGTGCTCGGCGGCCTCGCGATCGGCGCCGCGTCGGTCATCGCGCCCGCCTACATCGCCGAGATCGCCCCGGCCCGGCTGCGCGGACGGCTCGGCTCGCTCCAGCAGATGGCGATCGTGCTCGGCATCTTCGCCGCGCTCGTCGTGGACTACGCGATCGCGCAGGTCTCCGACGGCGGCGCGTCCGGCGGGTTCCCGTGGGGCGGGACGGCCTGGCGCTGGATGTTCGCCAGCGCCGTCGTGCCCGCCGTCTGCTACGGCCTGCTCGCCGTGATCATCCCCGAGTCGCCCCGCTACCTGGTCAAACACCACAAGCCCGCCCGGGCGCGCCGGGTGCTGGCACGGCTGATGAGCCGGGACGAGGCCGAGCACAAGATCGACGACATCGAGCACTCGATCACCACCGACCGGCCCGTCCGGCTGCACGACCTGCGCGGCCCCCGGTTCGGGCTGCTGCCGATCGTGTGGGTCGGGATCCTGCTGTCGGCGTTCCAGCAGCTCGTCGGCATCAACGTGATCTTCTACTACTCGTCCACGCTGTGGGAGGCGGTCGGGTTCAGCGAGAGCAACGCGATGCTGACCTCGGTGATCAACTCGATCGTCAACGTGGTCGGGACGGTCGTGGCGATCCTGCTGGTGGACCGGATCGGGCGCCGTCCGCTGCTGATCGCGGGCGCGTCCGGGATGGTGGTCACGCTCGGGATCCTCGCGTACTGCTTCGCGACGGCGTCGGTCGTCCACGGCAAGCCGCAGCTCGGCGACGTCGCCGGGCCGCTCGCGCTCGTCGCCGCCAACGTGTACGTCTTCTCCTTCGCCGCGACCTGGGGCCCGGTCGTGTGGGTGATGCTCGGCGAGATGTTCAACAACTTCATCCGCGCGTCGGCGCTCGCGGTGTCGGCCGCCGCGCAGTGGATCGCCAACTGGGCCGTCACGACGACGTTCCCCGGCCTCTCGGGCATCTCGCTCGGCCTCGCCTACGGCATCTACACGGTGTTCTCCGCGCTCGCGCTCATGTTCGTCCTGCGGTCGGTGCCCGAGACGCGCGGACTGGAGCTGGAGGACATGGACCGCCTGGCGATGCCGGACCGGACGCGGCACGCCTGAATGGGCTACGCTGAAACCATGCTGCGCGCCGTGAACGAGACGACGACGCCGGGCACGCCCCGGCGCCACGGCCGCACGTCCTAGAACAGCACGCGGCGAGGCCCCGGGAGCGATCCCGGGGCCTCGCGGCGTTCCGGGACCGTCTTCCGCGACCGGCCGCCCGCCCCGGCAGGAGAACGATGATCCCGCGAGACTCGCCGGAGTCCGGCGACCCCCAGTCGATAGCATCGGCCGCACATTCACCGGAACCATCCCGAGGAGAACCCGTGTCCACCGTGTCAGAGCTGCGCGTCACCCTCGACGGGAGCGAGCGGGTGGTGCCCGCCGGCACGACCGCGGGCGAGGCGCTGGACGCCGACGGCCGCACCGTGATCGCCGCCCGGGTCGGCGGCGAGCTGCGCGACCTGGCGTACCGGCTGGCCGACGGCGACGCCGTCGAGCCCGTCGCGATCGGTTCCGACGACGGCCGGGCCATCATGCGGCACTCGGCCGCGCACGTCATGGCGCAGGCGGTGCAGGAGTTGTTCCCCGAGGCGAAGCTCGGCATCGGGCCGCCGGTGGAGAACGGGTTCTACTACGACTTCGACGTCCCCGCGCCGTTCACCCCCGACGACCTCAAGCGCATCGAGAAGCGGATGCGCGAGATCGTCAAGCAGGGCCAGCGGTTCTCCCGCCGCGTCGTCACCGACGACGAGGCGCGCGACGAGCTGGCCGCCGAGCCCTACAAGCTGGAGCTGATCGGGCTGAAGGGCGGCGCGGCGGACGCGGGCGAGGGCGCGGACGTGGAGGTCGGCGGCGCCGAGCTGACCATCTACGACAACATCGACCCGAAGACCGACGACCTGCGGTGGAAGGACCTGTGCCGCGGCCCGCACCTGCCGAGCACCCGCGTCATCCCCGCGTTCAAGCTGATGCGCACCGGCGGCGCGTACTGGCGCGGCAGCGAGAAGAACCCGCAGCTCCAGCGCATCTACGGCACCGCGTGGGAGTCGCGCGAGAAGCAGGACGAGTACCTGAGGTTCCTGGAGGAGGCCGAGAAGCGCGACCACCGGCGGCTCGGCGCGGAACTCGACCTGTTCTCGTTCCCCAACGAGATCGGCAGCGGGCTCGCGGTCTTCCACCCCAAGGGCGGCGTGATCCGCAAGGTCCTGGAGGACTACTCGCGGCGGCGGCACGAGGAGGAGGGGTACGAGTTCGTCAACACCCCCCACATCACCAAGGGCCACCTGTTCGAGACCTCCGGCCACCTCCAGAACTACGCCGAGGACATGTTCCCGGCGATGGAGGTCGACGGCGCCGACTACTACCTCAAGCCGATGAACTGCCCGATGCACAACCTGATCTACCGGGCGCGCGGGCGGTCCTACCGGGAGCTGCCGCTGCGGCTGTTCGAGTTCGGGTCGGTGTACCGGTTCGAGAAGTCGGGCGTCGTGCACGGCCTGACCCGCGTCCGGGGCATGACCCAGGACGACGCGCACATCTACGTCACCCAGGAGGGCATGGGCGACGAGATCAAGCGGCTGCTGAACTTCGTCCTCGGCCTGCTGCGCGACTACGGCCTGGACGAGTTCTACCTGGAGCTGTCCACCCGCGACGACTCGCCCAAGTTCATCGGCTCGGACGAGATGTGGGAGATGGCGACCGCCGCGCTGCGCGAGGCCGCCGAGGAGACCGGGCTCGACCTCGTCCCCGACCCGGGCGGCGCGGCGTTCTACGGCCCGAAGATCTCCGTGCAGGCCAAGGACGCCATCGGACGCACCTGGCAGCTCTCCACCATCCAGGTCGACCCGAACCAGCCGGAGCGGTTCGGGCTGGAGTACCAGGCGGCCGACGGCACCCGCAAGCGGCCGGTCATGCTGCACCGGGCGCTGTTCGGGTCGATCGAGCGGTTCTTCGGCGTGCTGCTGGAGCACTACGCGGGCGCGATGCCGCCGTGGCTGGCGCCGGTCCAGGCGGTCGGCATCCCGATCGGGGACGCGCACGTCCCGCACCTGGAGAAGCTGGCCGCGCTGCTGCGCGAGCGGGGCGTGCGGGTCGAGGTGGACGACTCGTCCGACCGGATGCAGAAGAAGATCCGCAACGCGCAGAAGCAGAAGGTCCCGTACATGCTGCTGGCCGGGGACGAGGACGTCGCCAAGGACGCGGTGTCGTTCCGCTACCGGGACGGCTCGCAGAAGAACGGCGTCCCGCTGGGCGAGGCGGTCGAGGAGATCGTCCGCGCGATCGAGTCCCGCGTGCAGGTCTGATCCGGGTCTGATCCGGCTCGGGCGCCCGGGGTCCGCGCGGACTCCGGGCGCATCCGGCGGGCCTTGGTAGCCTCGACCCCCAGACCGCGCTAAACCGGGAGAAAGTCGTCCATGAAGACCAGCAGGCCGCCGAAGCCGCCGTCACCGTGGTGGCGGGTCGCCGGGTACGGCGGCGCCCTGCTGCTGGTGGCCGCCGCCGTCGCGGTGCTGGTCGTCCCGGTCGTGCGCGGGACCGGCGGACGCGCCGGCGCCGCCGCGACCCCCGGCCCCGGCGCGACGACCGTCCCGCCGGGCGCCAACCCCGGCGGCAACCCCGTCCCGCAGCAGCAGCCGAGCGGGCAGCTCTACCCGTCCGCGTCGGCGCCCGCGACGCCGGGCGGCGGGCAGGGCGGCGGTGGTGGTCCCGAGATGCCGCTGCCCCGGCAGAACGGCGGCGGGGCGAACGTCGACTGGTGCGACCAGAACGCCGCGCTCTACCGTCCGGCCGCGACCGGCGGCGGCGTCGAGGTCGTGGTGAACGTCGCGGCCAGCTCCGCCGTGACCGTCGAGGTGACGCTGACCGGCGGCGCCCGCAAGTCCCGCCAGGACACGGTCATGAAGGGCGCCCCGCACACGTTCGCGTTCCCGGACGTCGCGATCACCGCGCTGAGCCGCGCCAAGGTCACCACGCTCGCGCTCGGCGGGACGATGGCGTCCTGCTACGCGCGCCCGGGGGCCTGACCGGCGCGTCCCGGCAGCTGGACGTCCTCGACCGCGAGGTTGACCGCGTCCACCCGCATGTCCAGCATCAGCCCGACGACGCGGGCGACGTTGGCGCGCACCTCCGCCGCCACCGCCATGATCACGCTGCCGTACTCGACGGTGAGCGCCAGGTCCAGCGAGACCCGGTCGTCGTGCAGCCGGACGCGCACCGCGGGCCGCCGGTCCGTCCCGGCCGCGGGCTCGCCGCCCGGCCCGGTGCCGACGCCGACGGCCGCGACCCCGCGCACCTCCAGCGCCGCCAGCAGCGCGATCTTCTCGATGACCTCGTCGTCGATGGTGGTCCGTCCCGGTACGCGTCCCTGGTCCCCGCCGGCGTCGCCGTCCGGCCCGGTGCGCGCCGGACGCGGCGCGACGGTCCCCGGCGGGGCCGTGGTGAACGGCGTCGCGAACCCGCCGTCGGGCGCCCCCGGCGGCGGGATCGGCGGCAGGCCGGGAAAGACCGGCGGTCCGCCGGATCTGTCGCCGGGTCCCTTGTCGAAATCCGTCATGCGCGCACTCCACGGGGGGTCGCCCGGCTCGCGGGCCGGGGCAGGGGGACGGCGGACGCGCCGATTCGCGGGGATCCCGGCTGCGGTCCGCCCGGCTTCTCTCTCTATGCTGCTGGTGAGGCCGTACACGAAGGAGAACGCCGCCTTGAGCGTAGAGCCCGACGAGTCCGTGGCGCAGCAGGCGCGCGCGAACGCGCCCGACCCGGCGCCGGCGGCGTACCCGGGCGACCCGCAGGTCGAGGAGGAGCGCGGCGGGGCGGGCGTCCCCGACCACTTCCGGCGGCTGTGGACCCCGCACCGGATGGCCTACATCAAGGGCGAGGGACGGCCGAGCGGCAGCGGCGCGGACGAGGGCTGCCCGTTCTGCGAGATCCCCGCGATGAGCGACGAGGACGGCCTGGTCCTCGCGCGCGGCCGGTCGGTGTACGCCGTCCTCAACCTGTACCCGTACAACTCCGGGCACCTGATGGTCGTCCCGTACCGGCACGTCGCCGACTACGGGGACCTGGACGAGGGCGAGTACACCGAGCTGGCCGTCCTGACGCGCCGGGCGATGGGCGCGCTGCGCAAGGCGAGCGGCGCGCAGGGCTTCAACGTCGGGATGAACCTCGGCCTGGTCGCGGGCGCGGGCATCGCCGCGCACCTGCACCAGCACGTCGTGCCGCGGTGGGGCGGCGACACCAACTTCATGCCGGTCGTCGGACACACCCGCGTCCTGCCCCAACTCCTGCGCGACACACGTCGGCTGCTGGTGGACGCCTGGCCGGAGGACTCCTGATGGGCCGTCCGGTTCTGCTGTACGACGGCGACTGCGGGTTCTGCACGGCGTCCGTCCGGTTCATCGAGCGGCACATCCCGACGCGCGCGCGGATCATGCCGTACCAGCTCGCCGACCTGGCCGCGCTCGGCGTCACCGCGTCCCACGCGGCCCGCGAGGTGCTGTGGGTGGACGAGCGGGGCCGCGTCCACGGCGCCGCGCAGGCCGTCGCGCGGCTGCTGACGGAGGCGGGCGGCGCGTGGCGTCCGGTCGGCCTGCTGCTGCGGACGCCGCCGCTGCGGTGGATCGCCCTCGCCGCGTACCGGTTCGTCTCCAAGCACCGCGACCGCCTGCCCGGCGGCACCCCCGCGTGCGCCCTCCCGCCCGGCCGCGCGCCCGGCACGGGCTGACGCCGGACGGCACTACGATGGGCGCGCCGCGCGACAGCGCCCGCACCCTTCACGAACGGACGGCGATGCTCAACAAAGTGCGGCCCGCGCTGGGCCGTGTCCTGACCCCCATCGGACGGTCGGTCGCGCGCACCGGGCTCTCGCCGAACGCCATCACGCTCCTCGGGACGGCGGGGGTGGTCGCCGGCGCGCTGGCGTTCTACCCGCGCGGCTCCTACTTCTGGGGCACGATCGTGATCACCGCGTTCGTCCTGTTCGACATGCTGGACGGCGCCGTCGCCCGCGTCACCGGCAAGATCTCCAAGTTCGGCGCGTTCCTGGACTCCACGATGGACCGCGTCGCCGACGCCGCGATCTTCGGCGGGCTGATGATCGGCCTGGACCGCGACGGCCGGAGCGTCCTCGCGGCCCTCGCGCTGTACTGCCTGGTCGCGGGCGTGGTGACGTCCTACGCCAAGGCCCGCGCGGAAGGGCTCGGCTACCGGTGCGACGTGGGGATCGCCGAGCGGTCCGAGCGGCTGATCATCGTGCTCGTGACGACGGGGCTCGACGGGCTCGGCGTGCCGTACGTCCTCGCGGTCGGGCTGTGGGTCCTCGCCGCCCTCAGCACCGTCACGGTCGGCCAGCGGCTGGCGACCGTCTGGAAGCAGGCGCGGGAGGAGCTGCCGGCGGCGGAGTCCCGCCGGTGACCGGGGGGCTGCGCGACGAGGCGGCCGACGCGGCGTACGCCCTCGGCTGGACGGTCGTCCGCAGGACCCCCGAGCCCGTCGCGCGGCTGGTCTTCGCCGCGCTCGCCGACCGGACCTGGCAGCAGCACGGCGGCGGCGTCCGCCAGCTGGAGCGCAACCTGTGCCGCGTGCTCGGCAAGGACGCCGTGGACGACGAGGTCCGCATCCTCAGCAAACGCGTCCTGCGCTCGTACTTCCGGTACTGGCTGGAGGTGTTCCGGCTGCCCGAGTACGACCGGGACCGGATCGTCGGCGGGATGCGCGTCACCGGGCACGAGAAGCTGTTCGCCACGCTCGACTCCGGGCGCGGCGCGATCCTCGCGCTGCCGCACATGGGCAACTACGAGCAGGCGGGGGCGTGGCTCGTCCACAGCGGCTACCCGTTCACGACCGTCGCGGAACGGCTGCGGCCCGCGTCGCTGTTCGACCGGTTCGTGGAGTTCCGCGAGAGCCTGGGCATGGAGGTGCTGGCGCACCGGGGCGCGTCGGCGTTCGGACGGCTCGCGCAGCGCCTGCGCGCCGGGCGTCCGGTCTGCCTCGTCGTGGACCGCGACCTCACCGCGAGCGGCGTGGACGTCGAGTTCTTCGGCGAGACCGCCCGGATGCCCGCCGCGCCCGCCGCCCTCGCGCTCCAGACCGGCGCGGCGCTGTACCCGGTCACGCTGTGGTTCGAGCGCGACGGCTGGGGCGCCCGCGTCCACGACGAGGTCCCGGTGCCGGACGGCGGCCCGCGCCGCGACCGGATCGCCGCGATGACCCAGCACGTCGCCGGGGTCTTCCAGCAGGGCATCGCCGAGCATCCGCAGGACTGGCACATGCTCCAGAAGGTCTGGGTCGCCGACCTCGCGGAGCCGGACCGGTGAGGATCGGGATCGTCTGCCCCTACACCTGGAACGTGCCGGGCGGCGTCCAGCAGCACATTCGCGACCTCGCCGAGGCGCTGATCGGGTTCGGGCACCACGTCTCGGTGATCACGCCCGCCGACGACGACGCCGACCTGCCCCCGTACGCGGTGTCGGCGGGACGGGCCGTCCCCGTCCCCTACAACGGGTCGGTGGCGCGGCTGGCGTTCGGGTTCCTGTCGGCGTCGCGGGTGCGGCGCTGGATCCACGAGGGCCGGTTCGACGTGCTGCACGTCCACGAGCCCGCCGCGCCGTCGCTCGGGCTGCTGGCGTGCTGGGCGGCGGACGGTCCGATCGTCGGCACGTTCCACGCTTCTTACGAACGGTCCCGGGTGCTGTCGGCGACCGCGCCGATCCTGCGCAGCGCGCTGGAGAAGATCACCGGGCGGATCGCGGTCTCCGAGGCGGCCCGGACGACGCTCGTCGAACATCTCGGCGGCGACGCGGTGCTGATCCCGAACGGCGTCGCGACCGCGCGGTACGCGTCGGCCGAGCCGCTGCCCGGCTGGCCCGGCGGCGGCGCGCTCGGCTTCCTCGGCCGCATGGACGAGCCCCGCAAGGGCCTCCAGGTGCTGCTGCGGGCGTTCGAGATCCTGGGCCGGGAGCGGCCGGAGCTGCGGCTCCTGGTCGCGGGCCCCGGCGACACCGCCGACGTCCTCGCCCGCGTGCCCGCCGAGCTGCGGTCCCGCGTCGTCGTGCTCGGCCTGGTCAGCGAGGAGGACAAGGTCCGCGCCTACCACTCGGTGGACGTGTTCGTCGCGCCCAACATCGGCGGCGAGAGCTTCGGGATCGTCCTGACCGAGGCGATGTCGGCGGGCGCGCCGATCCTCGCCAGCGACATCGAGGCGTTCGACCGCGTCCTGCGCGGCGGCCGGGCGGGCGCGCTGTTCCCGGCGGGCGACGTCGGCGCGCTGGCCGCCGCCGCGGGCGCCCTGCTGGACGACCCGGCCCGCCGCGCCCGCCTGTCGGCCGAGGCCCGCGCCGCCGTCCGCGCCTACGACTGGTCGTCGGTCGCGCGGGACGTCGTGCGGGTCTACGAGACCGTCACCGTCGACGCGGGCGTCGTCATCGCCGCCGACCGGGAAGGCTAGGCGCGTGCCCGACTGGATCGTGGACGCCGTGCTGTCGATCGCGCTCGCGATCGTCCTCGCGCTGTACGTGTCGTGGCGGGCGACGCGGCTGGACCGGCTGCACGTTCGCGTCGAGACGGCCCGGGCCGCCCTGGACGCCGCCCTGGTCCGCCGCGTCGCCGTCACGCTGGAGCTGGCGGCGTCGCGGCTGCTGGACCCGGCGACCAGCCTGCTGCTCGCCGCCGCCGCGCAGCGCGCCCGCACCGCCGACGCCGACACCCGCGAGTTCGCCGAGAGCGACCTGTCGCGCGCGCTGCGCGCCGCCGTCGATCAACCCGGGTTCGCCGCCGGGCTGGACGGGCGGGGAGACGTCCGCGCCGAGCTGGAGTCCGCCGCCGCCAAGGTCGGCTACGCCCGCAACTTCTACAACGACGCCGTGGCGCAGGCGCGGACGGCCCGCCGGGCGCTGCTCGTCCGGGCGCTGCGGCTGGCCGGGCGCGCCCCGCTGCCGGGGTTCTTCGAGATCGACGACGCCCCGCCCGGCCGTTGACCGTCCCATACCGGGCGGTTCGCTACTCTCGGGGGCTGGTCGTCCGGAAGAAGGTGGAAGGTGCGTTCGTTCGCCAGGCGTGGTCCCGTGGCCGTCGCGGGCGTCGTGCTGCTCGCCGCCGGGCTCACCGCCTGCTCGGGCGGGAGCCCCGCGAAGCGGACGGCCGCGTCGCCGTCGTCGGGCGCGCCCTCGGCGTCGCCGAGCCCGGCGGTCAACCCGCTGACCGGGACGCGCGCGGGCCTGGGGAGACCCGTCCTCGCCGTGAAGATCGAGAACACCCGGAACGCGATGCCGCAGAGCGGCGTGTCGGCGGCCGACCTGGTCTACGTCGAGCAGGTCGAGGGCGGCGAGACCCGGCTGATGGCGCTGTTCTCGTCGCGTCTGCCGAAGCGCGTCGGGCCGGTGCGCAGCGCCCGGATCTCCGACCTGCACCTGCTGCCGCAGTTCGGACGGCCCGCGTTCGCGTTCTCCGGCGTCCAGGGCAAGATGAAGAAGTACGTGAAGGCCGCGCCGGTCTACGACGTCTCCGAGGACGCGGGGGAGCGGGGCTACTCGCGGTCGAGCGCCAAGCCGGCCCCCTACAACCTCTACGCCGACCCCCGCGACCTGCTGAAGCGCGCGCCGAACGCCCAGCCGTCCAAGGACGTCGGGTTCCGCTTCGGCCCCGCGCCCGAGGGCGGGAAGCCGACGAGCAGCTTCACCGCGCGCTGGCCCGCCGCGCGCATGGGCTTCACCTGGTCGGCCAAGCAGAAGCGGTGGCTGGCGTCCTTCAGCGGGACGCCGGACCGTGGCGCGGAGGGCGGCGTCCTCGGCGGGGCGACGATCGTGGTCCAGTACGCCAAGACCACGCGGTCCCGGTTCCACGACTTCCTCGGCGCCTACACGCCGCTGATCCACACGACCGGCACCGGGCGGGCGACCGTCCTGCGCGACGGCCGCGCCTACGACGCGCGGTGGTCCCGCCCGTCCGAGACCGCCGGGACGACCTTCACCACGGCCGCCGGCGCCCCGATGACGTTCGCGCCCGGCCAGGTCTGGGTCGTGCTGGTCAACGACGGCAAGCCGTACATGCCCTGACCTTGCCCTGACCGGGCCACGCGGGGAAGCTCACCGGGCAGCGAATATCATGGAAACCGACGTATCGCCCGTTCACGTGAGGAATGCCCGTGTCTGCTTCGAGTCCTGAGAACACCGCGCCCGCCACCGGCACCGCCCGGGTCAAGCGGGGGATGGCGGAGATGCTCAAGGGCGGCGTGATCATGGACGTCGTCACACCGGACCAGGCGAAGATCGCCGAGGACGCGGGCGCGGTCGCGGTCATGGCGCTGGAGCGCGTCCCCGCCGACATCCGCGCCGAGGGCGGCATCTCCCGGATGAGCGACCCCGACATGATCGACGGGATCATCTCGGCGGTCTCGATCCCGGTCATGGCCAAGGCGCGCATCGGGCACTTCGTGGAGGCCCAGGTCCTCCAGGCGCTCGGCGTCGACTACATCGACGAGTCCGAGGTCCTCACCCCCGCCGACTACGAGAACCACATCGACAAGTTCGCGTTCACCGTCCCGTTCGTGTGCGGCGCGACCAACCTCGGCGAGGCGCTGCGCCGCATCACCGAGGGCGCCGCGATGATCCGCTCCAAGGGCGAGGCGGGCACCGGCGACGTCTCCAACGCCACGACGCACATGCGGAAGATCCGCAACGAGATCCGCCGCCTGCAGTCGCTGCCCGAGGACGAGCTGTACGTCGCCGCCAAGGAGCTGCAGGCGCCGTACGAACTGGTCAAGGAAGTTGCGGCGAACGGGAAGCTGCCCGTCGTGCTGTTCACCGCCGGCGGCATCGCGACCCCGGCCGACGCCGCGATGATGATGCAGCTCGGCGCCGAGGGCGTGTTCGTCGGCTCGGGGATCTTCAAGTCCGGCAACCCGGCCCAGCGCGCCGAGGCGATCGTCAAGGCCACCACCTTCCACGACGACCCCGACGTCATCGCCAAGGTCTCGCGCGGCCTCGGCGAGGCGATGGTCGGCATCAACGTCGCCTCGCTCGGCGAGGACCAGAAGTTCGCCGCGCGCGGCTGGTGATCACCCCCGCGTGACATCTCCCTTCCCGGCCCCCGGCGGGCCGCCGCACGGTCTACGCTGATCACGCGGCCCGCCGGGCCCGGACCGCGGGAGGGATGCGCATGGGGTGGTCGGTCTCGTTCGCCTGCTGCCGGTCCGCCGATCCCGCCGCCGTGTTCCGTCCCGGCGTCACGGCCGATCCCGCCGCCGCGGCGTCGTTCGCGCGGGGCCTCTACCCGGCCGCGACGCTCACCGAGACCGGTGACACCGTCCTGGACTTCGCGCTGCGCCCCTACGACGACGAGGTGTTCGTCGGCGCCTACGACGGCGCGGTGCTGCTGTGCGACCGGCGGCTGTTCTGCCTGGACGACGACGCCCGCCGCATCGTGGACCGCGCCGCCTGCGCGCTGCCCGGCGCGTCCTGCGGCGTGCTCGTGCTGGAGAGCGTCGTCGCGTCGTGCTGGTTCCGCTGGTACGACGCCGGGGTGCTGCGCCGCGAGGTCCTGGTGACCGCCGAGGACGGCGTCGTCGTCGACCAGGGCGCCCGGCTGCCCGCCGAGGAGCCGTTCTGGCGCGAGCTGGACGGCGGCGCGGCCGACGTCCCGCTGCCCTTCGACCAGGAGGATTTCGGCCTGGCCCTCGCCGGGGCCTGCATTTTCGGCCGCGGCCTCGCCGAACGCGGCGCCGACGGGTTCCTGCCGCTGGAGCTGCCGGTCCGGCGCTTCAAGCTGTCCTGAATCCCGCTTTTGGCATCTGAGCGCACATTCCTTCGGATTTCTAGTGCGTTCAGACGATGGTTCCGGACGTCACCTTTCTTCCACCATGTGAGGCCGTGTGCGCCGACTGTGGCGCGCGTCTCACAGGCGTCGAAAGGTGACCCCAGTGCGAGTCCGGAGCCTTGTCTTGTCAGCGGCCGGTGCGCTGCTGCTCCCCCTGACTGCGGCGCCGCCAGCCCTGGCCGAGGGCCCGATCGTCAACGCGAACGCCGCCGCGCCCGTCAAGGGCAGCTATCTGGTGACGCTGAAACCGGGGGCGGCCGACGGCGTCGCGCCCGTGGCCCGCGCGCTCGCGGGCCGCTACTCCGGACGGGTCGGGCACGTGTACTCCCGCACCGTCCAGGGCTTCCAGGCGCTCATGACCCCCGAGCGGGCGCGCCGGCTGGCCGCCGACCCGGCCGTCCAGACCGTCGAGCAGGACGTGAAGGTCCACGCGACGGACGTCCAGCAGAAGCCGCCGTCGTGGGGCCTGGACCGCATCGACCAGAAGGGCCTGCCGCTCAACGGGTCCTACACGTACACGACCAAGGCGTCCAACGTCACCGCCTACATCGTGGACACCGGCATCCTGACGACGCACTCCGACTTCGGGGGCCGCGCCACCTCCGGCCACGACTTCGTGGACAACGACAACGACGCGACCGACTGCAACGGCCACGGAACCCACGTCGCGGGCACTGTCGGCGGCAGTACCTACGGTGTGGCCAAGGGCGTCAAGCTCGTCGCCGTCCGGGTCCTGGACTGCAAGGGCAGCGGTGACACGTCCGGCGTCGTCGCGGGCCTGGACTGGGTCGCCCAGCACGCCGCCAAGCCCGCCGTCGCCAACCTCAGCCTCGGCGGCGGCGCCAGCGCCACGCTGGACGCGGCGATCAACCGCGCGATCGCGGCGGGCGTCACCGTCGCGGTCGCGGCGGGCAACGACAACGCCAACGCGTGCAACTCCTCGCCGGCGCGGGTGCCCGCAGCGATCACCGTCGGCGCCGTGACGAAGACCGACCGGCGCGCGGACTTCTCCAACTACGGCTCCTGCCTGGACCTCTTCGCGCCCGGCGACGGCATCGTGTCGGACTGGATCGGCGGGGCGAACGCGACGCGCACCGCGTCCGGGACCTCGATGGCGTCCCCGCACGTCGCGGGCGCCGCCGCGCTCGTCCTCGCCGCCAACCCCGGCGACACGCCCGCGCAGGTCGCCGCCGCGCTCACCGGCGCCGCCGGGACGGGCGTCGGGAACGCGGGCGCGTCCTCGCCGAACCGGCTGCTGTTCACCACCGACGGCGGCTCCCCGCCGCCGCCCGGCCCGTGCGCCGCCGCGACCAGCGCCGGCAAGGTCGCGTTCGGCGCGTGGCAGGCCGTGTCCAGCCCGGTCAAGGTCGCCGGCTGCGCGGGCGCCGCGAGCGGCGACGGCAAGGTGACCGTGGACATCGACGTCCCCTGGCGCGGCGGGCTCGTGATCGACCTCGTCGCCCCGGACGGCACCGTCCGCTCGCTCAAGGGCTTCGACCTGTTCGACTTCGCCTCCGGCATCAAGACCACCTACACCGCCGACCTCGCCGGGCTTCCCCGGGACGGCACCTGGAACCTGCGCGTCACCGACTACTGGCTCGGCAGCCAGGGCAGTGTGAACTCCTGGACGCTCGGCCTCTGAGCCCCGTCTCGACGGCCCGCCGGACGCCCTCCGGCGGGCCGTCGCCGCGCCCGCCCGGAAGAACCGCCGGTCACCGGTGCGTTTAGGGTGTGCGAGGCAGGAATCGGGACGTAGAGGGGTGACATGGGGGCTGAGCCCACGATCGGGGTCCTCGCGCTGCAAGGGGACGTGCGCGAGCACGCGCGGGCGCTGGAGAGCGCCGGGGCGCGCGCCGTCGCGGTCCGCCGGCCCGCGGAGCTGGAGCGCGTGGACGGGCTGGTGATCCCCGGCGGGGAGTCCACGACGATCGGCAAGCTGGCGCGGGCGTTCGACCTGCTGGAACCGCTGCGCAAGCGGGTCGAGGCCGGGATGCCCGCCTACGGGTCGTGCGCCGGGATGATCCTGCTCGCCGACCGCGTCGAGGACGGCGCCGCGGGCCAGGAGACGATCGGCGGCATCGACATGACCGTCCGCCGCAACGCCTTCGGCCGCCAGGTCGACTCGTTCGAGGCGCCGGTCGGGCTCGCGGGCATGGGCGACGACCCCTACCACGCCGTTTTCATCCGCGCCCCCTGGGTGGAGCGCGTCGGCGGCGGCGTGGAGGTCCTCGGTCGTGCGGAGAGCGGCCCGGACGTCGATAGGATCGTCGCCGTCCGTCAAGGCCGCCTCATGGCGACCGCGTTCCATCCCGAGCTGACGGACGACCACCGCGTGCACCATTACTTCGCCGAGCTGGTGCGCCGGGCGACGGAGGAGGAGTAACGCATGTCCGGCCACTCCAAGTGGGCGACGACCAAGCACAAGAAGGCCGCGCTGGACGCCAAGCGCGGCAAGCTGTTCGCCAAGCTGATCAAGAACGTCGAGGTCGCGGCGCGCACGGGCGGCGGCGACCCCGACGCCAACCCGACGCTCTACGACGCCATCTACAAGGCGAAGAAGAACTCCGTCCCGAACGACAACATCGAGCGCGCGCGCAAGCGCGGCGCCGGTGAGGAGGCCGGGGGCGCGGACTGGCAGACGATCACCTACGAGGGCTACGCGCCCGGCGGCGTCGCGGTGCTCATCGAGTGCCTGACCGACAACCGCAACCGCGCGGCCTCGGAGGTGCGCGTCGCGCTGACCCGCAACGGCGGCTCGCTCGCCGACCCGGGTTCGGTGGCGTACATGTTCAACCGCAAGGGCGTCGTGGTGGTGCCGAAGAAGGGCACCAGCGAGGACGACGTCATGCTGGCGGTCCTGGAGGCGGGCGCCGAGGAGGTCAACGACCTCGGCGAGGAGTTCGAGGTCGTCTCCGAGGCGGGCGACCTGCTCGCCGTGCGCACCGCGCTGCAGGAGGCGGGCATCGACTACGACTCGGCGGAGAGCAAGTTCCTGCCGACGATGACCGTCCCGCTGGACGAGGAGAACGCCCGCAAGGTGTTCCGGCTGATGGACGCCCTGGAGGACTCCGACGACGTCCAGGAGATCTACGCCAACTTCGACGTGAGCGACGACGTCCTGGCCGCGCTCGACGCCTGATCCGGCCGCGCACCGGCCGCCGCCCTGGAGCGGCGGCCGTGGTGTTTTCGTCCGGATACGGTGTGGATCATGCATATTCGGGCGTTGACGGTCGAGGAGTTCGCGGCGACACGGGAGCAGCGCCGCCAGGCGTTCGGCCCGCTGCCGGACGACGAGTGGGAGCGGCTCCTGGTGCGCGCCCGGCCGGGCATCGACGCCGGCCGCGCCCTCGGCGGGTTCGTCGCCGGACAGATCGTCGCGACCGCCTACCTCCACGACCAGATCCAGTGGTGGCACGGCCGGTCGCTGCGGCTCGGCGGCCTCAGCGGCGTGACCGTCGCGGCGGAGGCCCGCGGCCGGGGCTACGGCCGGGCCATCGCCACCGCCGCGTTGGACCGGTGCAAGGAGCTGGGCTTCCCGCTGTCGATGCTCTATCCGGCGACGACGTCCCTGTACCGGGCGCTCGGCTGGGAGCACGGCGGCGGCCTGGACGAGGTGAGCCTCGACCCCGACGCGCTGCGGAGCCTGCGCGCCGAGCCGGTCGACGTCCGCCGCGTCGGGCCGGACGACGCGGCCGAGGTCGCCGCGACGGTCGCCCGCGTCCACCGCGAGGCGCGCGACTGCGGACCCATCGGCTGGGACACCGAACGGTGGCGGTCGTTCCTCAGCGAACCGAACCATGACGCCTACCTCGCCGAGGACGGGTTCCTGACCTTCCACTGGCAGGACGAGGGCGAGATCCGCGTGAACAAGGCCGTCGCCGTCTCCGAGCGGACGACCCGCGCGCTGTGGGCGATCGTCGGGTCCGGCTCCACGACGGCCGACCGCGTCACGGCGCTGCTGGCGGCGCACGACCCGGTGCTGTGGGCGATCCCGCAGCGGTTCTCCGACCGCGTCCGCCGGGTCCGCTGGATGCTGCGCGTCGTGGACGCGCCCGCCGCCGTAGCCGGGCGGGGCTTCCCGCCGGGCGTCGCCGCGTCCGTCCCGCTGCGCCTGGACGACCCGGACGTGCCGGGCAACACCGGCGACTGGCGGCTGACCGTCGCGGACGGCTCCGGCGTGCTCGAACCGGCCCCCGCGACGTCCGGCGCCCTGCGGCTCGGGCCGGGCGCGTTCGCGGCCCTGTACAGCGGCGTGCCGTCGGCGACGCTGCGCCGCGCCGGGCGCCTGGACCGCGACGAACCGGTCCTGGACGCGGTGTTCGCCGCCGACGCCCACGCCCTCGACTTCTTCTGAGCGGACCGTTCCGCGCGCGTGTCCGTCCCGTCCGGTAGCGTGGCCCGGGCCGAACAGATGATCGAGGGAGCGACGTGCGGGTGATGGGGGTCGACCCGGGCCTGACCCGTTGCGGCGTCGGCGTCGTGGAGGGCCTGCCCGGCCGTCCGCTGCGGCTCGTCCACGTCTCGGTCGTGCGGACCAGCCCGGACGACGACGTCGCGCACCGGCTGCTCGGCGTCGAGCAGGGCCTGACGGCCGTGCTGGAGGAGTTCGCGCCCGACGCCGTCGCCGTGGAGCGGGTGTTCGCGCAGCACAACGTCAGCACCGTGATGGGCACGGCGCAGGCCGCCGGAGTGGCGATGCTCGCCGCCGCGCGGCGCGGGCTGCCCGTCGCGCTGCACACCCCGAGCGAGGCCAAGGCCGCCGTCACCGGCAACGGCCGCGCCGACAAGGCGCAGGTCACGAGCATGGTCACCCGGCTGCTGCGGCTGGACGCCGCGCCGCGCCCCGCCGACGCCGCCGACGCGCTCGCCCTCGCGATCTGCCACGTGTGGCGCGGCGCCGCGCAGTCCCGGCTGGACGCGGCCCGCCGCGCCGCCGTCCCGAGGAGCCGAGGAGGAACCGTCCAGTGATCGCCTTCGTGCGCGGCACGGTCGCCGCGTCCGGGCCGGACACGGCCGTCATCGACGTCGGCGGCGTCGGCTACGCCGTGCAGTGCGCCCCGGCGACGCTCGCGGGCCTGCGGGTGGGGGAGGAGGCCCGCGTCCCGACGTCGCTCGTCGTCCGCGAGGACTCGATGACGCTGTTCGGGTTCGCCGACGACGACGAGCGGCAGGTCTTCGAGCTGCTGCAGACCGCGAGCGGCGTCGGGCCGCGCCTGGCGCTGGCGATGCTCGCCGTGCACAGCCCGGACGCGCTGCGCGCCGCCGTCGCCGCCGAGGACCTGGCGGCCCTGACCCGCGTGCCCGGCATCGGCAAGAAGGGCGCGCAGCGGATCGTGCTGGAGCTGCGGGACCGGCTCGGCGCGCCGTCCGGCGGCCCGGCGGCCGTCCCCGCCCCGCGCGCGGCGGCCTGGCGCGACCAGGTCCAGGCGGGCCTGGTGAACCTCGGCTGGTCGGCCCGCGACGCCGACGCGGCCGTGGACGCCGTCGCCGCCGACCTCGGCGACGCCGACGTCCCGGCCGTCCCGGTCCTGCTCAAGGCGGCCCTCAAGAAGCTCAGTAAATGAGCGAACGGTTGATGGACTCGGGCGCTGAGGGGCCGGACGAGGAGGTCATCGAGGCGGCGCTGCGGCCCAAGCGGCTGGACGACTTCGTCGGGCAGGAGCGCGTGCGGGAACAGCTCGGGCTCGTCCTGCACAGCGCGCTGCGGCGGAGCCGGACGCCCGACCACGTGCTGCTGTCGGGCGGTCCCGGGCTCGGCAAGACGACGCTCGCCATGATCATTGCGGCGGAGCTGGGGCAGCCGCTGCGGGTCTCGTCCGGGCCGGCGATCGAGCGCGCGGGCGACCTCGCGGCGATCCTGTCCACGCTGGCGGAGGGCGAGGTCCTGTTCCTGGACGAGATCCACCGCATGGCGCGGCCCGCCGAAGAGATGCTGTACATGGCGATGGAGGACTTCCGCGTCGACGTCGTCGTCGGCAAGGGCCCCGGCGCCACCGCGATCCCGCTGGACATCGCCCCGTTCACGCTCGTCGGCGCCACCACGCGCGCCGGGATGCTGCCCGGCCCGCTGCGCGACCGGTTCGGGTTCGTCGCGCACATGGACTTCTACGGCCCCGAGGAGCTTGAGGTGATCGTCCGGCGGTCCGCGCGGCTGCTGGACGTGGAGATCACCGACGAGGGCGCCGCCGAGGTCGCGGGCCGGTCGCGCGGCACGCCCCGGATCGCGAACCGGCTGCTGCGCCGCGTCCGGGACTTCGCCGAGGTCCGCGCGGACGGCGTCGTCACCGCCGACCTCGCCCGCGCCGCCCTCGAACTCTACGAGGTGGACGAACGCGGCCTGGACCGGCTGGACCGCGCCGTCCTGCGGTCCCTGCTCGGCACCTTCGGCGGCGGCCCGGTCGGCCTGTCCACGCTGGCGGTGTCGGTGGGCGAGGAGCCCGAGACGGTCGAGGTCGTCGCCGAGCCGTTCCTCGTCCGGCAGGGCCTGCTGGCCCGCACGCCGCGCGGCCGGATCGCGACCCCGGCGGCCTGGGCGCACCTCGGCCTGACCCCGCCGCCGCCCCCCGGCGACGCCGGAACGCTGTTCGACGTCCCCGGCGAACCGCCCCCCGGCGGCTAGGGAACTCCCCGGGGCGGTCGCTCGTCATGTCGTTGCCGGGGTCTCGCATACTCTCTAGACTCCGGGACTTGGTCACGTCACCAGCCCACGGTCGAAGAGCCGATCAAGCGGACAGACTGGGCAAACCACATCGGAAGGAAGCCCTGCAGTGGGCAGCGACATGATTATTGCGTCGGGGAACTCTGGCGGCGGGGGCGGCTTCGGGCTGCTCATGCTGCTCGCCGTGCCCATCATCTTCTACTTCCTGCTGATCCGTCCGCAGAACCGGCGGCGCAAGGAGCAGCTCGGCCTGCAGAACTCGATCGAGCCCGGTGCGCACATCATCACCACCGCCGGGATGCACGCCACGGTCGTCTCCGTCGACGACGACGGCGTGGTCCTGGAGATCGCCCCCGGCGTGGAGGCCCGCTTCGTGAGGCAGGCCGTCATGCAGGTCGTCACCGAGGACGCCGACGAGGCGCTGGACGACGAGCCGGGCGAGGACGACGACGCGAAGATCGACCTGTCCAAGGACGACGCCAAGCACGACGCCGAGGAAACTCCCGGGGAGATGGACGGGGCCGGGGAGGCCGTGTCCACGGGCAAGGGCGCGGACAAGCCCTCGGCCTGACTGAGGCCGCTCGGTACAGGAACCAAGACGGGAAGTACGACGACCAGTGGCTTCGTCTCGTAGCACTCCATCCGCCCCAGGGCGCACCCTGCTCGCGTTGTTCGCGGTCCTCGCGGCCCTGATCGGCGTGATGTTCCTACAGGGGCGGACGACCCCCAAACTGGGGCTCGACCTCGCCGGCGGGACGACCGTGACGCTCACGGCCAAGACCGAACGGGGCAAGAACCCCCCGGCGTCGCAGATGGACCAGGCCATCAAGATCATTAACCAGCGGGTCAACGGTCTGGGCGTCTCCGACGCGGAGGTGGCCAAGCAGGGCAGCAACAACATCGTGGTGAACGTCCCCGGCGAGGGGCAGAGCCGGGTGGTCGGCCTCATCGGCACGACCGCCAAGCTCCAGTTCCGCCAGGTGTTCGCGGTGACCGACGGCCGGCCGATCCAGCTCAAGGGCGCGACGCCGGACAAGGGGGCCAAGCCGTCGGCGTCCCCGTCGGCGACCCCCAGCTCGTCGGTTTCGGCGTCCCCGTCGGCCACGCCGCGCGGCCGTGCGCTCAGTGGCGCGCTGGCGCTCCCGACGCCGCTGGCGTCCCCGTCGGCGACGACGAAGCCGTCCGGGAAGCCGTCCGCGAGCCCGTCGGCCACCCCGAGCGCGACGCCGACCCAGGCGCCGCCGACGCTGGCGGAGCTGAAGCAGGAGCTGGCGCTGCCCGCCGGGGTGAGCGACGACGTCGTCCGCCAGTTCGCGACGCAGAGCTGCTACGGGACCGACCGGCGCGCCGCGGGCTCCAACGACCCGAACCGCGCGTGGGTCGTGTCCTGCGACCAGCAGGAGGAGAGCGGCGCCTTCCGCAAGTACATCCTCGGACCGGTCGCCGTCCACGGCGAAGAGGTCGCCTCGGCCGACGCGATCGCCCCGAACGCCCAGAACGGCACGGCGAGCTGGTCGGTCGCGCTGAAGTTCAAGCACAAGGGCGCCGACCAGTTCGCCAAGGTCACCGGCGACGCCTACAAGGCCGCGTCCGGCAGCCCGCAGCGCCAGGTCGCGATCGTTCTGGACGGACAGGTCGTGTCCGCCCCGAGCATCGACAACGGCGCCATCGCGGGCGGCACCGCGAGCATCTACGGCTCGGCCGACAGCTTCACGCAGACCTACGCCAGCGACCTCGCCAACGTGCTCAAGTACGGCGCGCTGCCGCTGGAGTTCAAGCAGAGCTCCATCGACGAGGTGTCGTCCACGCTGGGCTCCGACCAGCTGCGCGGCGGCCTCATCGCGGGCGCGATCGGCTTGGTGCTGGTCGTCCTCTACTGCATGCTCTACTACCGGGGCCTCGGGCTCGTCGCGGTGTCCAGCCTGATCGTCGCGTCCGTGATCACCTACGTGTCGGTGGTCATCCTCGGCGAGAACGTCGGGTTCCGGCTGTCGCTCCCGCACATCATCGGCCTCATCGTGTCGATCGGCATCACCGCGGACTCGTTCATCGTCTACTTCGAACGGCTCCGCGACGAGCTGCGCGCCGGACGGCGGCTGCGGCCCTCGGTGGAGGCGGCCTGGAAGCGGGCGCGGCGCACGATCCTCGTCGCCGACGCGGTGACGTTCATCGCGGCGCTCGTCCTGTTCTTCCTCGCGGTCGGCGGCGTCGCGGGCTTCGCGTTCGCGATGGGCCTCACCACGCTCATCGACGTGGTCGTGGTCTTCTTCTTCACCAAGCCGCTCGTGACGCTGCTGTCCCGGACGTCGTTCTTCGGCCGCGGCCATCCGTGGTCCGGGCTGGACCCGCGTAAGCTGCACAAGGCCGAGCCCGCGACGGCCACGGCCCGCCCGACCGGTCAGGAGGCGTGAGCATGGCGCTCGGCGGAATGTTCTCCCGGATCTACCGGGGCGAGATCAGCGCCGACATCGTCGGCCGCCCGAAGCTCTGGTACTCGATCTCCGGGCTGCTGATCGCGCTGTCGGTCGTCGGCCTGCTGGTCCAGGGCCTGAACTTCGGCGTGGAGTTCAAGGGCGGATCGGTCTTCACCTTCAACGCGCCGCACCGGTCGATCGAGCAGGTGCGCAGCGCCGTCGAGCACGGCGGCGCGCACCAGGTCATCGTCCAGAAGGCCGGCGGCGACTGGCGGGCCACCACCGAGAGCATGCCCTCGGCGGAGGCCGCGAAGATCAAGAACACGGTCAGCCAGGAGCTCGGCATCCCGGCCGCGAAGGTCAGCACGCAGGTCGTCGGCGCCTCCTGGGGCGGCGAGATCTCCAAGAAGGCGTGGCAGGCGCTGGCCGTCTTCCTCCTGCTGATCATCCTCTACCTGTCGGTGGCGTTCGAGTGGCGGATGGCGCTGGCGGCGCTCGTCGCGCTCCTGCACGACCTCGTGATCACGGCGGGCGTGTACGCCTGGTCGGGCTTCGAGGTCACGCCCGCGACGCTGCTCGGGTTCCTGACGATCCTCGGCTACTCGCTGTACGACGCCGTCGTCGTGTTCGACATGATCAAGGAGGTCACCCGGCCGCTCACGCCGAACTCCAAGATCACCTACAGCGAGGCGGCGAACCGGGCGCTCAGCAGCACGCTGGTGCGCTCGCTGAACACCTCGCTGGTCGCGATCCTGCCGGTCGGCGCGATCCTGTTCATCGGGACGACGGTGTTCGGCGCGGGCACGCTCAAGGACCTGTCGCTCGCCCTGTTCGTCGGCATGATCGTCGGGACGTACTCCTCGATCTGCGTGGCGACGCCGCTGCTCGTCCAGCTCAAGGAGCGCGAGCCGCAGTTCCGCGAGCTGCGCGCCAACATCGCCCGCCGCGAGAACAGCGCCAAGCGGCAGGCCAAGGCGGCGCGCACGACCGTCCCGGCGGGCGGCGGCGGCGACGCGGCCGGCGACGACCCCGCCGAGCCCGCCGAGGGTGAGAAGCGGATCGACGTCGCGTCCGACGTGACGCTCCGCAAGGTCGTCCAGACCGGCCCCCGGCAGCAGCCCAAGCGGGGCACCCGGACCCAGCGCCGGAACTCGAAGTAGTCAGCGCGACCCGGCCGTGCCCGCGACCCCGCGGGCACGGCCGGCGCGCGTCAGGGACCCGGCGGCACGGCCGGGGGAGCAGGGAGCGCAGTGGACCTCGACGGCCTGATCAGGGACCGGATCCGCGACGTCGTCGACTACCCCAAGCCCGGGGTCGTCTTCAAGGACATCACGCCGCTGCTGGCGGACCACGTCGCGTTCGCCGGGGTGGTCGACGCGATCGTCAACCACCACGGGCGCGGCACCGTCGACAAGATCGTCGGAATCGAGGCGCGCGGGTTCATTCTGGCCGCGCCCATCGCCTACCACTTCGGCGCGGGATTCGTTCCGGTGCGCAAGAAGGGAAAACTGCCCTCGGCGACGTATGAACGGTCCTATGATCTGGAATACGGGACCGAGACGATCGAGGTCCACGCCGACGCGTTCACGCCCGGCGAGCGCGTCCTCATCGTGGACGACGTGCTCGCGACCGGGGGCACCGCGCGGGCGGCGGCCGACCTGGTCGCCCGGGGCGGCGCCGAGGTCGTCGGGCTGTCGGTTCTGATGGAGCTGTCCTTTCTGGGCGGTCGCGACCGGATCGGGAATCTGGACGTTCATTCCCTGGTTACGGTCTAGTACGAAAAGGCGCCGGATACACTGTCCGGTACCAGTGGTCCGGCGGGGACGGGCGCTCCCCGGGCGGAACAGGGCAGATCACGCGCCCGTCGTTGCGTTGGGGAGGCTGGGTGCCCGGTGAGGTGGTGTCGAGCGACGCGGTGACCCCCGCGCCGTCCGCGAACAGGCCCGGGCCGTCCGGCGGCCCCGGGGAGCGGACGGGCGGGCCGACCGCCGAGACCACCGCGCCCGTCCCGCCGTCCGATCCGGCGACCGATCCGGCGGCGGCGCAGGCCCCGCCGACCGACGACCCGTCCCGGCCGCAACCGGCCCCGATCCCGCCGTCCGCCGCACGGGTGCGCCGCAGGCTCGCGCGGCTGGGCGCGCAGCGGGGATCCGCCATGAACCCCGTCCTCGAACCCCTCATCAAGACCGTCCGGAACACGCATCCGAAGGCGGACGTCCGGCAGATCGAGCGCGCCTACGACGTGGCCGCGCACTATCACCGCGACCAGAAGCGCAAGAGCGGCGATCCGTACATCACGCATCCGCTGGCCGTCGCGACGATCCTCGCCGAGCTGGGCATGAACACCGAGACGGTCGTCGCGGCGCTGCTGCACGACACCGTCGAGGACACCGCGTACACGCTGGACGAGCTGCGCGGCGACTTCGGCGACGAGATCGCGGCGCTGGTGGACGGCGTCACCAAGCTCGACAAGGTCAAGTACGGCGACGCCGCCGAGGCCGAGACCGTCCGCAAGATGGTCGTGGCGATGGCCCGCGACATCCGCGTCCTCGTGATCAAGCTCGCGGACCGGCTGCACAACATGCGCACGCTGCGCTACATGCCGCGCCACAAGCAGGAGAAGAAGGCCCGCGAGACGCTGGAGGTCTTCGCCCCGCTCGCGCACCGGCTCGGGATGAACACGCTGAAATGGGAGCTGGAGGACCTGTCCTTCGCGACCCTGTACCCGAAGCGGTTCGACGAGATCGCCCGCCTGGTGTCCGAGCGCGCGCCGCGCCGCGACATCTTCCTGCAAGAGGTCATCGAGAACGTCTCGGCGGACCTGCGGGACTCCCGGATCAAGGCGACGGTCACCGGCCGTCCCAAGCACTACTACTCGATCTACCAGAAGATGATCGCCCGCGACGTCGGGTTCGACGACATCTACGACCTGGTCGGCATCCGGGTCCTGGTGGACAGCGTCCGCGACTGCTACGCGGCGCTCGGCACGATCCACGCGCGGTGGAACCCGGTGCCCGGCCGGTTCAAGGACTACATCGCGATGCCGAAGTTCAACATGTACCAGTCGCTGCACACGACGGTGATCGGGCCGGAGGGCAAGCCCGTCGAGCTGCAGATCCGGACGTGGGGGATGCACCGGCGCGCGGAGTACGGCGTCGCGGCGCACTGGAAGTACAAGGAGGAGACGGTCGGGGGCCGCCGGGCCGCCGACATGCAGTGGCTCCGCCAGCTCCTGGACTGGCAGAAGGAGACCGCCGACCCGGCCGAGTTCCTGGAGTCGCTGCGGTTCGACCTGTCGGTGTCGGAGGTGTTCGTCTTCACGCCGAAGGGCGACGTGATCGCGCTCCCGCAGGGCGCGACGCCGGTCGACTTCGCGTACGCGATCCACACCGAGGTCGGCAGCCGCTGCATCGGCGCGCGCGTCAACGGACGGCTCGTGCCGCTCGAGTCCACGCTCGACAACGGCGACACGGTCGAGGTGTTCACGTCCAAGTCGCCGGACGCCGGGCCCAGCCGGGACTGGCTGAACTTCGTCAAGAGCGCCCGCGCCCGCAACAAGATCCGGCACTGGTTCTCCAAGGAGCGCCGCGACACCGCGATCGAGTCCGGCAAGGACGCGATCGCGCGCGCGATGCGCAAGCAGAGCATGCCGCTGCAGCGGATGATGTCGGGGGAGGCGCTGCTGGCGCTGGCCCGCGACATGCGCTACCCGGACGTGTCGTCGCTGTACGCGGCCGTCGGCGAGAACCAGGTGTCGGCGCAGAACGTCGTGCAGCGCCTGGTGGACGCGCTCGGCGGCCCGGAGAGCGCCGACGAGGACCTCGCCGAGATCGCGCTGCCGACGCGCCGCAAGCGGACCCGTCCCGCCGGCGACCCCGGCGTCGTCGTCGCGGGCGACCCGGACGTGTGGGTGCGGCTGTCGCGCTGCTGCACGCCCGTCCCCGGCGACGACATCGTCGGCTTCGTGACGCGCGGGCACGGCGTCTCGGTGCACCGGGCGGACTGCTCGAACGTGGCGAGCCTGCGCGCCCAGCCGGATCGGCTCATCGACGTGAAGTGGTCGCCCGGCGAGGACTCGGTGTTCCTCGTCGCGATCCAGGTCGAGGCGCTGGACCGGCCGCGCCTGCTGTCGGACGTGACGCGCGTCCTGTCCGACCAGCACGTGAACATCCTGTCGGCGTCGGTCACCACCACGCGCGACCGCGTGGCGGTCAGCCGCTTCACGTTCGAGATGGGCGACCCGAAGCACCTGGGCCACGTCCTGAAGGCCGTCCGCTCGATCGACGGCGTGTACGACGTCTACCGCATCACCAGCGGCACCAACCGCTGACCCCGTCGCGGCGCTCGCCTGGCGGCTCGCGCCGCGACGGGGGACGTGCTCGCGCGCGAGCTGGATCCGTCCCCCGTCGCGGCGGGTGGGTCAGTCTTTTTCGGCGAAGGGGTCGGCGTCGATGCCGGCCTCGGCGCGCTGTTTGGCGGTGATCGGGGTGGGGGCGGCGGTCAGCGGGTCGTAGGCGGACGCCGCCTTCGGGAAGGCGATCACGTCGCGGATCGAGGACTCGCCGGCCAGCAGCATCACGACGCGGTCCCAGCCGAAGGCGATGCCGCCGTGCGGGGGCGGGCCGAACTTGAAGGCTTCCAGCAGGAAGCCGAACTGGGACTCGGCCTCCTCCTTGGACAGGCCGAGGACGTCGAACACGCGCTGCTGCATCTCCGCGCGGTGGATGCGCAGGGAGCCGCCGCCGATCTCGCTGCCGTTGCAGACGATGTCGTAGGCGTCGGCGAGCGCGCTGCCCGGGTCGTCGTGGAACGTGTCGGCGTAGGCGGCCTTCGGCGCGGTGAACGGGTGGTGGACGGCCGTCCAGCCGACCTGCTCGCCGCGCTCGTCCTCGACGGGTTCGAAGACCGGTGCGTCCACGACCCAGACGAACGCCCACGCGGACTCGTCGACGAGGTCGCGGCGGCGGCCGATCTCCAGCCGGGCCGCGCCGAGCAGTTCCTGCGTGGCGTGGCGCTTGCCGGCGCCGAAGAAGATCGCGTCGCCGGGGGCCGCGCCGGTCGCGGCGGCGAGGCCGGCCTTCTCGGCGTCGGAGAGGTTCTTGGCGACGGGGCCGCCGAGCGTCCCGTCCTCCTGGACGAGCACGTACGCGAGGCCGCGCGCCCCCCGCGCCTTCGCCCAGTCCTGCCAGGCGTCCAGCTCCTTGCGGGTCTGCGCCGCGCCGCCCGGCATGACGACCGCGCCCACGTACGGCGCCTGGAAGACGCGGAAGGACGTGTCCGCGAAGTAGGACGTCATGTCGGTCAGTTCGAGGCCGAACCGCAGGTCGGGCTTGTCCGAGCCGTACCGGGCCATCGCGTCGGCGTAGGTGATGTGGGGGATCGGACGCGGGATCTCGTAGCCCGCGACGTCCTTCCACAGCCGCGCGACGAGGTCCTCGGCGACGCGCAGCACGTCCGCCTGCTCCACGAACGACATCTCGATGTCGATCTGGGTGAACTCCGGCTGCCGGTCGGCGCGGAAGTCCTCGTCGCGGTAGCAGCGGGCGATCTGGTAGTAGCGCTCCAGTCCGCCGACCATGAGGAGCTGCTTGAACAGCTGCGGCGACTGCGGCAGCGCGTACCAGCGGCCGGGCTGCAGCCGGACCGGGACGAGGAAGTCGCGCGCGCCCTCGGGGGTGGAGCGGGTCAGCGTCGGCGTCTCGACGTTCACGAACCCGTGCCCGTCCAGCACGTCGTGGACGATGAACGACGCCCGCGACCGGATCCGCAGCGCGTTCGCGACGGCCTCGCGCCGGATGTCGAGGTATCGGTACTTGAGCCGGATCTCTTCGTTGACGTTGACGTCGCCCTCGATCGGGAACGGCAGCGGCGCCGCCTCCGACAGCACCTCGATCTCCGTCGCGACGACCTCGATGTCGCCGGTCGGCAGCTCGGGGTTCTCGTTGCCGACGGGCCGGATCCGGACCTCGCCGGTGACCCGGACGCAGTACTCCGACCGCAGGTCGTGGGCGGCGTCCTCCTCGCGGAAGACGACCTGGGCGGTGCCGGACGCGTCGCGCAGGTCGATGAAGGTGACGCCGCCGTGGTCGCGGCGCCGCGCCACCCACCCGGCCAGCGTCACCGGCTGCCCGGCGTGCTCCCGGCGGAGCGTCCCCGCCTCGTGCGAGCGGATCATTCGGAAAGCCTTTCCCTCAGCGTCGATGTGATGTCGGTCAGCGGGACGGCGGTCTGGTCCCCGGTGGCCAGCTCCTTGAGCTGCGCCTCGCCGCCCGCGATATCTCGGTCGCCGAGGATCACCGCGTAGGCCGCGCCGGACCGGTCGGCGTCCTTCATCGCGCCCTTGAGCCGCTTGCCGCCGAACGCCATGTCGGCGGCGATCCCGGCCTCGCGCAGCTCGTCCACCAGCGTGAACATCCGCCGCTCCGCGGCCTCGCCGAGCGCGACGCCGAACACCTCGCAGCGGGGCTTGCCGGCGAACGCCGAGCCCTCGGCCTCCAGCGCCAGGATCGTGCGGTCCAGGCCGAGCCCGAAGCCGATGCCGGGCAGCGGCGGGCCGCCGATGTCCTCCGACAGCCCGTCGTAGCGTCCGCCGCCGCCGATGCCCGACTGCGCGCCGAGCAGCGGGTGGTCGAACTCGTAGGTCGTGCGGGTGTAGTAGTCGAGGCCGCGCACCAGGCGGGGCTCGTCCTCCCAGGCGACGCCGAGGTCGGCGAGCAGCGCGCGGACGCGGTCGTGGTACTCCTTGCACGCCGCGCACAGGTGGTCGGCCATGAGCGGCGCGTCGGCGACCTGCGCCCGGACGTCGGGGCGCTTGTCGTCCAGGACGCGCAGCGGGTTGATCTCGACGCGGGCGCGGGTGGCCTCGTCCAGGTCCAGCCCGCGCAGGAAGTCCTGGAGGACGGCCCGGTACACCGGACGGCACTCCTTGCAGCCCAGCGAGTTCAGCAGCAACCGCACCTGGGTGAGCCCGAGCGAGCGGTACCAGCGGGCCGCGAGCGCGATCGTCTCGGCGTCGACCTGCGGGTCCTCGGTGCCGATCGCCTCCAGGTCGAGCTGGTAGAACTGCCGGTACCGGCCCTGTTGCGGACGCTCGGCGCGGAACACCGGCCCGGCCGTCCACACCTTGACCGGCAGCCCGCCCTGGCGGTGCAGGTTGTGCTCCAGGACGGCGCGCAGCACGGTCGCGGTGAACTCCGGCCGCAGCGTCAGCGACCGGCCGCCCCGGTCCTCGAAGGTGTACATCTCCTTGCTGACGACGTCGGTGGACTCCCCGACGCCGCGCCGGAACAGGTCGGTGTCCTCGAAGACGGCCAGTTCCAGGTAGCCGTACCCGGCGCGGCGGGCGCGCTCGGCGAACGCGTCGCGGATCGCGGCGAACCGCTCGGCGCGCGGCGGGACGTATTCACTGACCCCCTTGGGGGCCTGGAAGCTCGAACTCACGGTCGATCAGAATCCCTTGTCCGGCCCGTCGGCGGGCGCCAGCTCCGCCAGGAACGGGTTCGTCGTGCGCTCGCGGCCGATCGTGGTCTGCGGGCCGTGGCCGGGCAGGACGACGGTCGTGTCGGGCAGCGTCAGGCACACCCGCGACAGGCTCGCGAGGATCTCGTCGTAGGAGCCGCCGGGCAGGTCGGTGCGGCCGATCGACCCGGCGAAAAGCAGGTCGCCGGTGAACATGACGTCCGGAATGTCGGCGGCGGCGGGCGTCCGGAACGTCACCGAGCCCGGCGTGTGGCCGGGGGCGTGGTCGACGGTGAACCGGAGCCCCGCGAGGTCCAGCTCGGCGCCGTCGGCGAGTTCGCGGACGTCGTCGGGCTCGCTCAGCGTCAGGCCGCCGAACAGCTCCTGGCCGGGGTTCAGCGACAGGCCCTTGGCGGGATCGGTGAGCAGGTCCCGGTCATCGGGATGGATCCAGGCGGGGACGTCCTTGGCGCCGCACACCGGCGCGACCGACCAGACGTGGTCGAGGTGCCCGTGGGTGAGCAGCACGGCGACCGGCTTGAGCCGGTGCTCGCGCAGGACGTCGTCGATCCCGCCCGCGGCGTCCTCGCCGGGGTCGATGATCACGCACTCCGCGCCCGCCTCGGGCGCCACGACGTAGCAGTTCGCGGCGAACGATCCGGCGGGGAACCCGGCGACGAGCACGGTCGTCCTTTCCTAGGGCCGATCTGGGGCGAGTCCGGCGCCGCCGGTCTCCTCCGACCGCGGGCCTCGCGCCGCCCGGGACGGGCTCTGCCGCCGTCCGGGCGCGGTGTCACCGAGCGTACCGGCGCGACGGTCGCGACCGCGAACGAGATCCCGTGATCGCCGTGTCGGGGCGGTCCGCCGGTACCGCTACTATGCGCTGCACGTTCATTGATCGCGGCGAGAGGGCAGGGCACGTGGCGGGGAAGGACCGCAAGAAGCAGCTCGCACGGCAGCGCTATGAGCGCCAGCAGCAGCGGCTGGAGGCCGAGCGGGCCAGAGCCCGTCGCGTCAAGATCATTTCGGCCGGGGCGGTGGCCGTCGTGGTCGCCGCCGGGGGCGCCGCGCTGGTCGTGCTCACCGGCGGGGACGACAAGAAGGCCGAGGCCAAGGGCAAGCCGGGCGAGTGCGACTACCGGGCCGCCGCGGGCGACGCCGGGGCGCCGAAGGGCCTCGGCAAGCCGTCGGCCAAGCCGCTCTACCACGGGACCGTCCAGGCGACGATCAAGACGAGCCAGGGCGACATCGGGCTGGCGCTGGACGGCGCGAAGGCGCCCTGCGCGACGAACTCCTTCGCGTTCCTGGCGAAGAAGGGCTACTGGAAGAACAGCCACTGCCACCGTCTGTCGACCGGCGCGGGGCTGAAGATGCTCCAGTGCGGCGACCCGACGGGAACGGGCAGCGGCGGTCCCGGTTACCAGTTCGACAACGAGAACACGACCGGCGCGAAATACACCAAGGGAACGCTGGCGATGGCCAATGCCGGTCCCGGGACGAACGGAAGCCAGTTCTTCCTCGTCTACGGGGACTCGCAGCTCACGCCCGACTACACGGTGTTGGGAAAGATCACCTCGGGTATCGAGAAGCTGCAGGCGGTCGCGGACGCGGGCATCGCCAAGAAGGGCGCCGACGGCACCGGCGAGCCGAAGAAGAAGGTCACGATCCAGGACGTCACGATCGCCGGGAATTAGGCGTTCGGGATACTAAGGTGTGGAGCGTCTTGGGTCCGTGATCTCCACCGGGCCCGCGAATCAGGAGGCAAGGGTGTCCAGCGCGACCGATCCGTGGGGCCGGGTGGACGACGACGGCACGGTCTACGTGAAGACCGCCGACGGCGGTGAGCGCGTCGTCGGCTCCTGGCAGGCCGGCGCGCCGGACGAGGCGCTCGCCTACTACAAGCGGAAGTACGACGCGCTGGTCACCGAGATCGCCCTGCTGGAGCAGCGCGTGAAGACCACGGACCTGCAGCCCAGGCAGGCCGAGCAGACCGTCCGGCGGCTGCGCGACTCGGTGGTCGGCGCGAACGCCGTCGGGGACCTGGACGCGCTCGTCCGCCGCCTGGACGCCCTGGACGGGCTCGTCGGCAAGCGCGGCGAGGAGGCCAAGGCCCGCCGCGAGCACGCCCGCACCGAGGCCCGCGAGGTCAAGGAGCGCATCGTCGCCGAGGCCGAGCGGATCGCGGCCGAGGAGACGCACTGGAAGAACGGCGGCGAGCGGCTGCGCACGCTCGTCGAGGAGTGGAAGGCCGCCGACCGCGTCGACCGGCCGACCGAGGCGGCGCTGTGGAAGCGCCTGTCGGCCGCCCGCAACGCGTTCACCAAGCGCCGCAAGGCCTACTTCGCGACGCTGGACGAGCAGCGCGACGAGGCCCGCCGCGAGAAGGAGCGCCTGGTCGCCGAGGCCGAGGCCCTCCAGGGCTCCACCGACTGGAGCGACACCGCCGCCGCCTACCGCGAGCTGATGCGCCGCTGGAAGCAGGCGGGCCGCGCCGCCCGCGAGGTCGAGGACGAGCTGTGGACGCGGTTCAAGGGCGCGCAGGACGTGTTCTTCGCCGCCCGCGGCGCGGTGTTCGCCGAGCGCGACGCCGAGTTCGCGGTGAACGCGCAGAAGAAGGAGGAGATCCTCGCCGACGCCGAGAAGCTGCTGCCGGTCCGCGACGTCCGGCAGGCCCGGCAGGCGCTGCGCGGCATCCACGAGCGCTGGGAGGCGGCCGGGATGGTGCCGCGCGACCAGCGCGACCGGCTGGAGGGACGGCTGCGCAAGATCGAGGAGGCCGTGCGCGGCGCCGAGGAGTCGGAGTGGCGGCGCACCAACCCCGAGGCGCGGGCGCGGGCCGAGGCGACGGTGACGCAGCTGCGCGGGTCGATCGAGCAGCTGGAGAAGCGGCGCGACAAGGCCGTCGCGGCGGGCCGCGACCGGGACGTCAAGGACGCCGAGGAGGCCCTGACCGCCCGCCGCGCGTGGCTGGCCGAGGCCGAGCGCACGCTCGCCGAGTTCTCCTGACGTCGCGGGGCGGGCTTGGCCCGCCCCGCGACGGTCAGCCGCCCCGCTGCCGGAGCATCCCGGTCATCAGCGCGATCTCTGCCTCCTGACCGCGCACCATCGTGCGGGCGAGCCGCTGGACCTGCGCGTCGCCGGTGCGGGCGAGGACGGCGCGGGCCATCTCCACCCCGGCCCGGTGGTGGACGATCATCAGCCGCAGGAACAGCACCTCGGCGTCCCGCCCCGACGCCCGCTCCAGCGCGGCGAGCTGGGCGGGCGTGGCCATGCCGGGCATCGCCTGCGCCCCGCCCGCATGGCCTTCGTGGCTCATCCAGCGCATCGGGCCGCGTGGATCGGTCTTCGGCGCGCCCCACCGGTCCAGCCACGCCGTCATCATGCCGATCTGCTGCGACTGCGTGGTGGCGATGTCGTAGGCGAGGGTGCGGACGGCGTCGTCGCGCGTCCGGTCCCGGACGGTCATCGCCATCCGCACCGCCTGCGCGTGGTGGGTGCTCATGTCGCGGGCGAACCCGGCCTCGGGGCCGTCCGGCCCGGCCGCGCCCGAGCGCAGCGCGGGCAGGACGGCGACGACCGCCACGAGCAGCGCCGCGAGGACGACCGTCACCCGCCGCGCCGTCACGGTGCGTCCTTGCCGCCCGTGCAGGGAGCGCCGGGCTCGGGCGTCTGCGGCCCCTTCACGAACGCGGACAGGAACGCGTCCACGCGCGGGTCGTTCGCGTCGGTGAGCTTGAGCTGCCGTCCCCACGCGGTGAGCGCGATCGGTGCGTCCAGGTTCGGGTACGGGCTCATCAGCGAGTAGTCGACGGCGCGGATCCGGCGGGCGAGCGCGTCCACCTGCGCGGCGGCCAGGCCCGGCCGGTACGTGATCCAGACGGCGCCGTGCTCCAGGGCGTGGACGGCGTTCTCGTTCCGCAGCGGCGCGGTGTAGATGCGGGCGTCGCAGTTCTGCCACGTCGGGTCGTGGTCGCCGCCCATCGGCGGGCTGTCGCGGTAGGTGACGGGACCGGTGGTGTGGTTCTGGCTGAGGTCGTCCTTCACGACGAGCCCCGCGATGCCCTTCCCGGCGTCGGACGGCCGGGACCGGACGAACGCGACGGTGACGGCCGCCACGGCGATCAGCCCCACGACGGTGAAGAAGGCGATGGACCCCCACGGCGTCCGCCGCTCGGTCAGGACGTTCTTGCGCGCGCGGGCGCGCGTGTTCGCTGGCATGACGAAAGATCTCCAGGTGCTGGAAGGAAAAAGGGCTGGCGGCGGCGGGGCCGTCTACAGCCGGAGCACCTGGAGGGCGGCGAGCGAGGGGGCGGAGGCGGCGAGCGGCGGCGGCAGGGCGAGCGTCCACCCGCTGCGGGCGGGCCGCCGCAGCCCGGACGGGCGGGGGAGCGCGGCCAGCGCGAACGCCAGCAGGCCGAACAGGACGGGCAGCGCGAGGCAGCACGCGTCGACCGGGAACCCGTGGTGGCCGGACGGCGGCGCGACCGCGTGGGCGACACCGTCCGCGATGCCGTCGGCGATGCCGGCCGGGACGGCCGCCGGGAGGCCGGCCGGGGCGTGCAGGCTGTGCGCGGTGCAGATCTCGCGGGGCGGGGCGTGCCCGAGCCCGTAGCTGAACACCAGGCCCGCCGCGACGAACAGGGCGAGCAGCAGCCCGAGCGGACCGCGCCGGGGGCGCTCGGTCCGGTCGGCGGTGCCGGTCGCGTTCACGGTGCGCAGAATACCCGGCACCGGGCCGTGCCGGACTGTCGGCGCCGCGAGATAGTGTCGGAGCGTGACGAACCGGAGGGAGACGGGGCAGGCGGACGGCCTTTTCGAAGACCCGTCCGTCCCGGCGTCCCCGCCCGACGCCGCGCCGCGCGCCGAGGTCCCCGACGAGTCCGGCGGCCCGCTGGCCGTCCGGATGCGCCCCCGCTCGCTCGACGAGGTCGTCGGCCAGCGCCACCTGCTCGGCCCCGGCACCCCGATCCGGCAGCTCGTCGACCGGGACGTCCCGATGTCGCTGCTGCTGTGGGGCCCGCCCGGCACCGGCAAGACCACGCTCGCGACCGTCGTCAGCCGCGTCACCGCGCGCCGCTTCGTGGAGGTCTCGGCCGTCAGCGACGGCGTGAAGCGCGTCCGCGCCGAGATCGAGCTGGCCCGCCGCGAACTCGGCATGACGGGCCGCCAGACCGTCCTGTTCGTGGACGAGGTCCACCGCTTCAACAAGGCCCAGCAGGACGCGCTGCTGCCCGCCGTCGAGAACCGCTGGGTGTCGTTCATCGGCGCGACCACCGAGAACCCGTTCTTCTCGGTGATCAGCCCGCTGCTGTCGCGGTCGCTGCTGCTGACGCTGGAGCCGCTGGACGAGGACGACCTGCGCGAGGTCATCGCCCGCGCCCTCGCCGACGAACGCGGTCTCAACGGGGCCGTCACGCTCGACCCGGCCGCCGAGGACCACCTGATCCGGCTCGCCGGGGGCGACGCCCGCCGCACCCTCACCTACCTGGAGGCCGCGGCGCTGGTCGCCCCCGAGGACGGCGCGATCGACGTCGACGTGCTGGAGAAGGCCGTCGACCGCGCCGCCGTCCGCTACGACCGCGAGGGCGACCAGCACTACGACGTCACCAGCGCGTTCATCAAGAGCATCCGGGGCAGCGACGTGGACGCCGCCCTGCACTACCTCGCCCGGATGATCGAGGCCGGGGAGGACCCCCGGTTCATCGCGCGGCGGATCGTCGTCCACGCCAGCGAGGACGTCGGCATGGCCGACCCGACCGCGCTCCAGACCGCCGTCGCCGCCGCGCAGGCCGTGGAGCTGATCGGGCTGCCCGAGGCGCGGATCAACCTCGCGCAGGCCGTGATCCACCTGGCGCTGGCGCCCAAGTCCAACGCGGTGATCAAGGCGGTGGACGCGGCGATGGCGGACGTCCGCAAGGGCCTCGCCGGACCCGTCCCGAACCACCTGCGCGACGCCCACTACAAGGGCGCGGCCCGGCTCGGCCACGGCGAGGGCTACCTGTACGCCCACGACCACCCCGGCGGGGTCGTCCGGCAGCAGTACGCCCCCGACAACGTGGACGGACGCGACTATTACCGTCCCACCCGCCACGGAGCAGAGGCCCGGTTCACCGAGGTCCTTACCCGGATTCGGTCCGTCTTGCGGGGACACGGCGCACAAGGTGGCGACTGACCGGACGATCATGGCAGGCTGACCCGGCGGGCGAGCGCCCCGGCCCCGATCGCCGGAGGACTCCACGTTGGGCGGTTCGTCCCGATAATCTGCAGAGCACGGCCGAGCGCGCGGGCCGCGCCGCTCCGGCCGCGCGGACCAGGACGGCGCCCACGGTAGGGTGCGTTTCCGGCCCGGCCGTGCCGACGCGACGTGCCGACGCAAACCGAACGGATGACCCTCATGCTCACTGGCGGACAGCTCGCAGGTCTCATCGTGGCCGTGTTCTGGGCTGTGCTGGTCTCCTTCCTGGCCTACACGCTGCTGCGCCTCGCCCGGCTGCTCGGCGAGGCGGGCAAGGTCGTCGCGGAGATCGGCGAGCAGGCCGGCCCGCTGCTGGACGACATGAACCGCACCGTGCGGCGCGCCAACGAGCAGCTCGGCCGCACCGACGTGATCACCAAGCAGGTCGCGGGCGTCACGCAGAACGTCTCGGCGGTGACGACCGTCATGACGTCGGTGGTCGGCGGGCCGCTGGTCAAGGCCGCGGCGTTCTCCTACGGCGTCCGCAAGGCGCTCGGCAACAAGGGCGACGCCGGACGGCCGCAGCTCCCGCGCGGCGGGGAGAAGGGACGGCGATGAAGCGGCTGTTCTGGCTTTCGGTCGGCGCGGGCGCCGGGATCTACGCCTCGCACCGCGTGAAGCGGCGCGTCGAGCGGTTCGCCCGCGCCTGGTCGCCCGACAACGTCGCCGCGCGCGCCGTCGCGTCCGGGCAGGACGCCGGGGAGCGGCTGCGGCACCGCATCCGGGACTTCGCCTCCGACGTGCGCACCGAGATGGCCGCGCGCGAGGAGGAGCTGCGCGAGGCCGTCCGGCTGGACCAGGCACCGCCCGCGCCGGACGAGGCCGGGCCCCGCCGGATCATCCGCGCGGCCCGCTATTCGATCATCGACGACGACAAGGATGGCCACTGATCATGGAGTCGGCAGAGGTCGCGCGGCGCTTCCTCCACTTCTTCGCCGAGCGCGGGCACACGGTCGTGCCGTCGGCCAGCCTGATCGCCGAGGACCCGACGCTGCTGCTCGTGCCCGCCGGGATGGTGCCGTTCAAGCCCTACTTCCTCGGCCAGCGCACGCCGCCGTCGCCGCGCATGACGAGCGCGCAGAAGTGCGTCCGCACCCCCGACATCGAAGAGGTCGGCAAGACCACGCGGCACGCCACCTTCTTCCAGATGCTCGGCAACTTCTCGATCGGGGACTACTTCAAGGAGCAGGCGATCCCGTTCGCCTGGGAGCTGCTGACGCGGTCGCGCGACGACGGCGGGTTCGGCTTCCCCGAGGAGAAGCTCTGGGTCACCGTCTACACCGACGACGACGAGGCCCAGGACCTCTGGCACACCAAGGTCGGCGTCCCCTTGGAGCGCATCCAGCGCCGCGGGCTGGCCGACAACTACTGGCACATGGGCGTCCCCGGCCCCGGCGGGCCCTGCTCGGAGATCTACTACGACCGGGGGCCCGAGTACGGCCGCGAGGGCGGGCCCGTCGCCGACGAGGACAGGTACCTGGAGGTCTGGAACCTCGTCTTCATGCAGAAGCAGCTCGGGACCGTCCGCTCCAAGGTCGACTTCGACGTCGTCGGGGACCTGCCGTCCCGCAACATCGACACCGGCATGGGCCTGGAGCGCATGGCGGCGATCCTCCAGGGCGTCGACAACATCTACGAGACCGACACGCTGTGGCGCGTCCTGCAGCGCGCGGCCGAGCTGACCGGCGCCAAGTACGGCGCCGACCACCGCGCGGACGTGTCGCTGCGCGTCATCGCCGACCACGTCCGCAGCGGGACGATGATGGTCGCCGACGGCATCCGGCCCGGCAACGAGGGCCGCGGCTACGTGCTGCGCCGCATCCTGCGCCGGTCCGTCCGCAACCTGCGGCTCCTCGGCGGGCAGGACGCGGGCCTCATGCACGCGCTCACCGACGTCGCGATCGCCGCCATGGGCGAGCAGTACCCCGACCTCGTCCGCACCGCCGCGAACATCCACACCGTGATCGACGCGGAGGAGGAGTCGTTCCTCCAGACGCTCCGCACCGGCACCGCGATCTTCGACACGGCCGTCGCCGAGACCCGGAGCGCGGGCGGGGCGGCGCTGCCCGGCGCGCAGGCGTTCAAGCTGCACGACACCTACGGCTTCCCGATCGACCTCACGCTGGAGATGGCCGCCGAGCAGGGCCTGCGCGTGGACGAGGAGGGCTTCCGCCGGCTCATGGCCGAGCAGCGCGACCGCGCCAAGAAGGACGCCCGCGAGAAGAAGACCGGCAACCTCGACGTCTCGGTCCTGGACGAGCTGCTCACCCTCTCGGGCGGACGCGTCGACTTCACCGGCTACGGCGCGGTGACCGGCGACGCGCGCCTGGTCGGGCTGATCATCGACGGCGCCAACGTCCCGGCGGCGGGGGAGGGCACCGAGGTCGAGGTCGTCCTGGACCGCACGCCGTTCTACGCCGAGGGCGGCGGCCAGCTCGCCGACCACGGCGCGATCACGTTCGGCAACGGCGCGCGCGTCGAGGTCCGCGACGTCCAGACGCCGCTGGCCGGGCTGATCGTCCACCGGGGCGCGGTCGTCGCCGGGGAGGCCCGCGTCGGCGACACCGCGTTCGCCGAGATCGACGTCGAGCGCCGCCGCGCGATCTCCCGCTCCCACACCGCGACCCACATGGTCCACGCCGGGTTCCGGCGCGCGCTCGGCGAGTCCGCCGCGCAGGCCGGGTCGGAGAACTCCCCGGGCCGGTTCCGGTTCGACTTCACCGCCTCGGGCGCCGTCCCGCCGAGCGTCCTGCGCGACGTGGAGGACGAGGTCAACGCCGTCCTCATCGAGGACCTGGACGTCCGCTGGTACAACACCTCCATCGACGAGGCCCGCGCGATGGGCGCCCTCGCGCTGTTCGGCGAGAAGTACGGCGACGAGGTCCGCGTCGTGGAGGTCGGCGACTACTCGCGCGAACTCTGCGGTGGGACGCACGTCGCGTCGTCCGGGCAGCTCGGGCTGGTCAAGGTGCTCGGCGAGTCGTCCATCGGCGCCGGCGTCCGCCGCGTCGAGGCCCTGGTCGGCGTGGACGCGTTCCGCTTCCTCGCCCGCGAGAGCGTGCTCGTCGCGCAGCTCGCCGAGCAGATGAAGGTCCGCAAGGAGCAGCTTCCCGAGCGGATCTCCGGGATCGTCGCGCGGCTGCGCGACGCCGAGAAGGAGCTGGAGAAGCTGCGGTCGCAGCAGGTCCTCGCCGTCGCCGGGTCGCTGGCCGACGGCGCGGCCGACCTCGGCGGCGTCGCGTTCGTCGGGCACCGCGCCCCGGACGGCACGGGCGCCGACGACCTGCGCAAGCTCGCCGCCGACGTGCGCGGGCGCCTGGCCGGGCGGCCCGCCGTCGTCATGGTCGCGGGCGTGCCCAAGGACCGGCCCGTCGTCGTCATCGCCGTCAGCGAGGGCGCGCGCGAGCGCGGCCTGAAGGCGGGCGCGCTCGTCGGCGTCGCCGCCCGGACGCTCGGCGGCGGCGGTGGCGGCAAGGACGACATGGCCCAGGGCGGCGGCTCGGACGCCGCCGCGATCGGGGACGCGCTGGCGGCCGTCCGCCGCGCGGTCGAGGCACCGTGAGCGGGGCCGCGCGATGAGGACCGGCGTCCGGCTCGGCGTCGACGTGGGGAGCGTCCGCATCGGGGTCGCCCGCAGCGACCCCGGCGGCGTCCTCGCCACCCCGGTGGAGACCGTCCGGAGCGGGCGCGGCGACGTGGACCGGCTCGTCGCGCTGGTCGCCGAGTACGAGGCCGTCGAGGTCGTCGTCGGGCTGCCCACGTCCCTGTCGGGGCGGGAGGGTCCGGCGGCCGAGGCGGCGCGCCGGTTCGCCCGGATGCTGGCCCGGCGGCTCCCCGCCGGGACCGTCCGGATGTACGACGAGCGGCTCACCACCGTCACGGCGGAGAGCGGACTGCGCGCGAGCGGCGTGCACGGCCAGGCCCGCCGTAAAGTCGTGGACCAGGCCGCCGCAACCGTGCTGCTGCAGGCGGCGCTGGACGCCGAACGGACCACGGGCCGTCCCCCGGGCGAGAGCGTCGGTGATCGCTGATGAACGACCTGGACCTGTTCGCCGAGCAGCCCCGCGAGGACCGGCGGCGCCGGCCCGCGCGCGTCCGCCAGCGCCGCAAGCGCCGCAGCGGCAGCGCCGCGTTCCTGTTCTCGATGGCGTTCCTCGTCGCGGTCGTCGGGACCGGCGGCGTCCTCGGCGCCGCGTGGCTGAACAACCGCATCCACCCGCCGGACTACTCCGGCGCGGGCACCGGGAGCGTGACCGTCCAGGTCGCCGAGGGGGCCACCGGAGTCGCCATCGGCGACACGCTGCACGAGCACGGCGTCATCCGCAGCGTCGCCGCGTTCCTCAAGGTCTACGCGGGGGAGACGCGCGCCGGTTCGATCCAGCCCGGCTTCTACCAGATGCGGCAGAGGATGTCGTCGCGCGCCGCGATGGCGCTGCTGCTGGACCCGAAGTCGCGCGCGGGCAACCAGATCACCATCCCCGAGGGACGGCGCGCGAACGAGATCTACGCGCTGCTGGCGAAGAAGACCGGCATCCCGGTGCGCAAGTTCCAGGCCGCCGCCAAGGACGGCGCGGCGCTCGGCCTGCCGTCCTACGCGCGCGGCAAGGTCGAGGGCTACCTGTTCCCCGGCCGGTACGACCTGGACCCGAACGCGTCCGCCGCCGGGATCCTCAAGGACATGGTCGCCCGGTTCAAGAAGGAGACCGACGACCTGGAGCTGGAGGCCAAGGCGTCCGAGGTCGGGCTGAAGCCGGGCGACGTCGTCGTCCTCGCCAGCCTGCTCCAGGCCGAGGGCGGCACCGAGGACGACTACCCGAAGATCGCCCGCGTCCTCTACAACCGCCTGAACCGGGGCATGAAGCTCCAGCTCGACACGACCGTGCTGTACGCGCTGAACAAGCGCACCCTGCACGTCACCTACAAGGACACGGCCGTCCGGTCGCCCTACAGCACCTACTACGTCAAGGGCCTGCCGGCCGGCGCGATCGACAGCCCCGGCGAGGCCGCGCTGAAGGCCGCGCTGGCGCCCGCCAAGGGCGACTGGCTGTACTTCGTGACCACCGACCCCTCCACCGGGTACACCGAGTACGGCGTCACCGACGCCGACTTCACCCGGATGAAGAACAAGCTGGACAAATGGCTGGCGCAGCACCCCGAATGACGGTCCGCGCGGCGGTGCTCGGCTCGCCGGTCGCCCACTCGCTCTCGCCCGTCCTGCACCGCGCCGCGTACGCGGCCCTCGGGCTGGACGACTGGACGTACACCGCCGTCGAGTGCGCCGAGGACGGCCTCGCGCCGTTCCTCGCCGGGCTGGACGCGTCGTGGGCGGGCCTGTCGCTGACGATGCCGCTCAAGCGGGTCGCGCTCGACCTCGCCGCCGAGGTGTCGGAGCTGGCGGTCGCGGTCGGCGGGGCGAACACGCTCGTCCGGCGCGACGGCCGATGGCACGCCGACAACACCGACGTCCACGGGATCGTCGCGGCCCTCACCGAGGCGGGGCTCGGCGCGCCCGCGTCCGCGCTCGTCCTCGGCGGCGGGGCGACGGCCGCGTCGGCGTTCGCGGCGCTGGCCCGGCTCGGGCTGGCGAAGGCGCGGCTGGCCGTGCGCAGCCCCGAGCGCGCCGCCGCGTCGCTGGCCGCCGCCGAGCGGGTCGGGCTGGCGGTCGACGTCGCGACGCTGGACCGCGTCCCGGAGCTGCTGGACGTCGACCTGGTCGTCTCCACGCTGCCCGGCCGCGCCGCCGACGCGTTCGCCGCGCCCGTCGCGGCGTCCCGCGCCGCGCTGTTCGACGTGGTGTACGCGCCGTGGCCGACCGCGCTGGCCGCCGCCGTCGCCGGGGCGGGCCGGACGGTCGTCGGCGGGTTCCCGATGCTGCTGCACCAGGCCGTCCGGCAGGTGACGCTGATGACGGGCCGCACGGACGTCCCCGTCGCCGCGATGCGCGCCGCCGGCGAGACCGAGCTGGCCCGCCGCGCCTGACGGACGCGGGAATGTCCCGCCCGGTACCGGGGTTGTACCCCTTGAGGGCCTGGTGTCGGGACTTCGCACAGGTGGTACAGTGGATGCCTGACCGGCCTGGCGAACGTGTCGTGAGACGCGGACACCGGGCGCTCAAGCGGAGGCCACCTCCCACCTGACCGGCTCGCGGCCGGTGGGTCTCGGTCCGGCGCGCAGCCGTTGGCTGTGCCGCCGTCGCTTCGGCGCACCGTCGCCGAGGCGGCCGAAGGTGGCCCCGTATGACGAGTCGTACGGGGCTTTTCGCATGAGGGCCCAGGGGTACGACCGGTCCGAAGACTTCACCTGTAGCGGCCCCTAGGAGGTCCCATCAGCGCCGAACCGCGTATCAACGACCGCATTCGCGTGCCCGAGGTCCGGCTCGTCGGCCCGAACGGCGAACAGGTGGGCATCGTGCCCATCGCCAAGGCACTGGAGCTGGCGCGCGAGTCCGACCTCGACCTGGTCGAGGTGGCGCCCACCGCGCGCCCGCCCGTCGCCAAGCTCATGGACTACGGCAAGTTCAAGTACGAGTCCGCGATGAAGGCGCGTGAGGCGCGGAAGAACCAGGCGCACACGGTCATCAAGGAGATCAAGCTCCGGCCGAAGATCGACCCGCACGACTACGAGACCAAGAAGGGTCACGTGGTGCGGTTCCTCAAGGCCGGGGACAAGGTCAAGGTGACGATCATGTTCCGCGGCCGTGAGCAGTCCCGGCCGGAACTGGGCTTCCGGCTGCTGCAGCGGCTGGCCGACGACGTCGAGGAGCTGGGCTTCGTCGAGTCGCGGGCCAAGCAGGACGGCCGTAACATGATCATGGTGATCGGCCCGCACAAGAAGAAGGCCGAGGCCAAGGCGGAGGCCAAGGCCGAGCGCGCGGCGTCGCGCTCGGGCGCGGAGCCGGCGGCCGGCTGACCGCGGGCCGGCCAGGTGCCGGCCCGGCACCGGCTCCGTACCGGCGGAGCCGGGAACGCACGTACATTGAGCCTGTCCAGGCGCGGTCCGAGCGACCGGGGGAGCGCGCCGGTTCAGGCGCGCCCGCGCGCCGCCGCGCACGGACGGACGAGCAGAGGAGACGACGGCGACCATGCCGAAGACCAAGACCCACAGCGGTGCCAAGAAGCGCTTCAAGCTGACCGGCTCCGGCAAGGTGCTGCGCCGCCGCGCCAACAAGAACCACCTGCTCGAGCACAAGCCGACCAAGCGGACGCGCCGGCTCGACGGCCCGGCCGTGGTGGCCCCGGCCGACGCGAAGAACATCAAGAAGCTGCTGCGCAAGTAACCCCAGGACAGCACTACGACCTGCCGGGACCCGGAAGGGCCCCGGCCTCCACGAAGGAGAACATCACGTGGCACGCGTGAAGCGGGCGGTCAACGCCGCCAAGAAGCGCCGGGTCGTCCTGGAGCGGTCGAGCGGCTACCGCGGCCAGCGGTCGCGCCTGTACCGCAAGGCCAAGGAGCAGCAGCTCCACTCGATGACCTACGCCTTCCGGGACCGCAAGGACCGCAAGGGCCAGTTCCGTCGGCTGTGGATCCAGCGCATCAACGCCGCTGCCCGCGCCAACGGCCTGACCTACAACCGCCTCATCCAGGGCCTGAAGCTGGCCGAGGTCGAGGTCGACCGCCGCATGCTCGCCGAGCTGGCCGTCAACGACGCCGCCGCGTTCGCGGCGCTGGTCGAGGTCGCCAAGGGCGCGCTGCCCGCCGAGGGCAGCGAGGCGGCCTGAGACCCGCGGTCTCCGGTCTCCGGATTCGGACAGAAGAAGAGGGCGCATGGCGGGCCGTGAGCTGACCTCGATCCGCTCCCCGCGGGTGAAGGCCGCACGACGGCTCGCCAAGCGCGCGTTCCGCCGCCGTGAGCGGCGGTTCCTCGCCGAGGGGCCGCAGGCCGTGCGCGAGGCGCTGGAGATCCCCGGCGGCCTCGCCGAGCTGTTCACCACCGCCGAGGCCGAGACGCGCCACGCGGACCTGGTGGCGGCGGCCGAGCGGGCGGGCGCGCCGGTGCTGCGCGTCAGCGGCGAGGTGATGGCCGAGCTGGCGCAGACCGTCACCCCGCAGGGGCTGCTGGCGGTCTGCGAGTTCGTGGACGTGCCGCTGGAGACGTCGCTGGCCGCCTCGCCGCGGCTGGTGACGGTCCTCGCGCACGTCCGCGACCCCGGCAACGCCGGGACCGTCCTGCGGACCGCCGACGCCGCCGGGTCGGGGTCGGTGGTGTTCACCGACGCGTCGGTGGACCCCTACAACGGCAAGTGCGTCCGGGCGTCGGCGGGCAGCCTGTTCCATCTGCCCGTCGTGGTCGGGCCCCGGTTCGACGCGCTGATCCCCGAGCTGTCCAAGGCGGGGCTCACCGTCCTCGCCGCCGACGGCGCGGGGAGGCGCACCCTGGACTCCTGTGTGGACGACGGCACGCTCGCCCGTCCCACGGCCTGGGTGTTCGGCAACGAGGCGTGGGGTCTGCCCGACGAGATCCTGCGGCACGTGGACGAGGTCGTCCGCGTCCCGATCTACGGCCGCGCCGAGAGCCTGAACCTCGCGACCGCCGCGGCCGTCTGTCTTTACGCCTCGGCGCGCGCCCAGCGCGGCTGACCGTCCGTCGGCCGCGCGCCGCCCGTCCCGGGCGGCCGTGCGACGGCTGTTCGAGGCGACCGTTCGGTGGAGCCGTTCGGGGTGGCCGTCCGGTGACGGTGCAGTAGCCGTCGGGTGGCCGTGCAATGGCCGTTCGGTGGCTGGTTACTGGCCGCGCGCTGGACGCCCGCTGACCGGTTACGGCCGCGTCGGGCGCCGCGCTGTCCGGTTTGACCTGGGAGAATGGGCGACGGCGGCGCCGGGGGACGAGCACCGCCGTCCTCCGCGGGTAGGAGCCGGAAACCACTCCGGCGGCGGAGGATTTCTGTCATCACCGATGTTTACGGTGATGAGTGTGCGCGGCGATTGCGCCGCGCGGATGGGGGCTGAACATGATGGCCGACGACAGGACGACCGCCGAGCGGCGGACCGCCCGGCGGGGGCCGGGCGCCGTGCGCTGCCGCGCGGGCGCGCTCGCGCCCGGCGAGCCGGGGTACGACGCGGGCTTCGACCCGGGCTTGGACACCGGCCGTGACGCGGGGGACGACGCGGGAACGGTCCCGTGGGCGACCTGGACGCGGCCGGGGCTGGAGATCGCCACCGAGCGCGTGCGCGACGGCGTGGTCGTGGCGTCGGTCTCGGGGGAGATCGACCTGCACACCGCCGACCGGCTGCGCGCCCGGCTGATCGGCCTGCACGCGGCGGGCCGCCGGTCCGTCGTGGTCGACTTCGCGGGCGTGCCGTTCTGCGACGCGGCGGGCCTCGGCGCCCTGGTCGCGGCGCACAACGACGTCGTGGCGCGCGGCGGCGCGATCCGGCTGGCGCGGATGCGGCCCGCCCAGGAGCGCCTGGTGCGCATCACCGGCCTGCACCGGCTGTTCCCCGTCCACGCGACGCTGGACGAGGCGGTCGCGGAGGCCACAAAAGCCTTGCCCTGACGGGCTTCGCGGGTCCCGGCGGCCCCCGCCGTGCGGATAGAGTCTGGTGGCGACGGACCGTGTTCCGACGGGTGCTGGAGGCCGCCGTGGGTGGAGTGGACGTGCCCGGCGGGCTGCCCGTCGGCGTCCCGCCGCGGGCCGCGCTGGACGACCTGCCCGACGGACTGCTGATCGCCGACGACCGGGCGCGCGTGGTGGCGTTCAACCGCGCCGCCGTGCGGATGACCGGCGTCCCGGCGGGCTCGGCGCTCGGCGGGGACTTCCGCGACGTCCTGCCGCTGCACGACGCCGAGGGCCGGGACTGGTGGAAGTGCGTCGCGCCCTACGAGGGCCTGTCGACGCGCACGCGCCATCCCGAGCGGTCGCTGTACCTGGCGGACGGCACGGAGCTGCTGGTCACCGCCGCCTACCGGCGGGACGCGCGCGGCCGGGTGGAACGTTTCACGGTGTCCCTGCGCGACGCCGCCGCCCGCGCCCGCCGCGAGCGCGACCGCGCCGACCTGGTCTCCACCGTCGCCCACGAGCTGCGGTCGCCGCTGACCAGCGTGAAGGGCTTCACCGCGACGCTGCTGGCCAAGTGGCACCGGTTCAACGACGACCAGAAGCGGGTGATGCTGGAGACCGTCAACGCCGACGCCGACCGCGTCACCCGGCTCATCACCGAGCTGCTGGACGTGTCCAGGATCGAGGCGGGACGGCTGGAGATGCGCCGCCGCGTGGTGGACCTGCCCGCCGAGGTCCGCCGGGCCGTGGCGGGCCGGATCGCGGCGGGCGACGCCGCCGACCGGTTCCGGTTCGAGGCGCGCGGCCCGCTGCCCGAGCTGTGGCTGGACCCCGACAAGATCGACCAGATCCTCGGGAACCTGCTGGAAAACGCCGTGCGGCACGGGGCTGGTACTGTCACGATCGTGGTGGAACCGGACGCGCAGGAGAGGGGAGCCGCCGTGTCGGTGCGCGACGAGGGCGAGGGCATTCCGCCCGAGGCCGCCCAGCGCGTGTTCCGGCAGTTCTGGCGGGGCCCCGGCGGCAACCGCCGCGCCGGCACCGGTCTCGGCCTGTTCATCGTCAAGGGCCTCGTGGAGGCCCACGGCGGCACGATCGCGGTGCGGCGCGCGCCCGGCGGCGGCGCCGAGTTCCGATTTACCGTGCCCGCCGGCGCTCCCGCGCACACGGTCTGACCCGCCCGCCGGGCGGGACGGCGTTCCGGGAGCCCCGCGCGGGCGGCGCCGCGGCGCGCGAAGATCGGTACGCGTCCGCGCACTAGACTGCGGACGTCCCACGCCCACCGGAGTTGTCATACCACCATGTCTGCACCCAACAAGTCTTTCGACCCCGTCGAGGTCGCGGCGCTGAGCGCCGAGTCGCTCGACGCGGCGCGCGCGGACGCGCTGGCGGCCATCGAGGCCGCCGCCGACCTCGACGCGCTCAAGCAGGTCCGGCTCGCCCACGCGGGCGACCGGTCGCCGCTGGCCCTAGCCAACCGCGAGATCGGCGCGCTGCCCCCGGCGGCGCGCGCCGAGGCGGGCAAGCGCATCGGCGCCGCGCGCGGCGCGGTGGCGCAGGCGCTGAAGGCCCGGCAGGCGGAGCTGGAGGAGGAGCGCGACCGGCGCGTCCTCGCCGAGGAGGCCGTCGACGTCACGCTCCCGTGGGACCGCGCGCCGCGCGGCGGCCGGCACCCGCTGACGACGCTGCAGGAGCGGATGGTCGACGTCTTCGTCTCGATGGGCTTCGAGGTCGCCGAGGGCCCCGAGGTCGAGGCGGAGTGGTTCAACTTCGACGCGCTGAACTTCCCGCCCGACCACCCGGCCCGCTCCATGCAGGACACGTTCTTCGTGGAGTCGGAGGAGACGGGCCTGGTGCTGCGCACGCACACCTCGCCGATGCAGATCCGCTCGCTGCTGTCGCGGGAACTGCCGGTGTACGTGGTGGGGCCGGGCCGCACCTTCCGCACCGACGAGCTGGACGCCACGCACAGCCCGGTGTTCCACCAGCTCGAAGGGCTGGCGGTGGACGAGGGCCTGACGATGGCGGACCTGCGCGGCGGCATCGACGCGTTCGTCGCGGGGATGTTCGGCCCGGGCCTGGTGACGCGGATGCGGCCGTCGTTCTTCCCGTTCACCGAGCCGTCCGCCGAGGTGGACATGCAGTGCTTCGTGTGCCGGGGCGCGTCGGCCGAGCCGGGCGGCGCGCCGTGCCGGACGTGCTCGTCGGAGGGCTGGATCGAGCTGGGCGGCTGCGGGATGGTCAACCCGCGCGTGCTCGTGGCGTGCGGCATCGACCCCGACCGCTACAGCGGGTGGGCGTTCGGGCTGGGCGTGGAGCGGACGCTGATGTTCCGGCACGGCGTCGAGGACATGCACGACATGGTGGAGGGCGACGTGCGCTTCACCCTTCCGTTCGGGATGGAGATCTGATGCGCGCCCCGCTCTCCTGGCTGCGGGAGTACGCCGACCTGCCGGCCGGGGTCACCGGCCGGGAGCTGGCGGCCCGGCTGATCGACGCCGGGCTGGAGGTCGAGACGGTCGAGCGCGCGGGCGACGACGTCCGCGGCCCGCTGGTGGTCGGCGAGGTCCTGGCGATCGAGGAGCTGACCGGGTTCAAGAAGCCGATCCGGTACTGCCAGGTCGACGTCGGCAAGGCCAACGGGACCGGCGAGCCGCAGAACATCGTGTGCGGCGCGACGAACTTCGCCGTCGGCGACCGGATCGTCGCGATCCTGCCGGGCGGGTCGCTGCCCGGCGGGTTCGAGATCGGCGCCCGCAAGACCTACGGCAAGGTGTCCGAGGGCATGATCTGCTCGGTGAGCGAGCTGGGCATCGGCGAGGACCACGACGGCATCCTCGTCCTGCCCGGCGCGCCCGAGCCCGGCACCGACGCGATCGAGCTCCTCGGCCTGCGGGACGACGTCCTGGACATCGCGGTCACGCCCGACCGGGGCTACTGCCTGTCGATCCGCGGGGTGGCGCGGGAGGCCGCGACGGCGTACGGCGTCGCGTTCCGCGACCCGGCGGACGTCGAGGTGCCCACGGGCGAGGGCGAAGGGCCGGGCGTGGCGATCGCCGACCCGTCGGCGTGCGACCGGATCGTGCTGCGCGAGGTGCGCGGTCTCGACCCGTCCGCGCGGGCGCCGATGTGGATGCGGGTCCGCCTGCACCGGGCCGGGATGCGGTCGGTGTCGCTGGCGGTGGACGTCGCCAACTACCTGATGCTGGAGCTGGGCCAGCCGCTGCACACGTTCGACGGGAACAAGGTCTCCGGGCCGATCACGGTGCGGCGCGCGGAGCCCGGCGAAAAGCTGGAGACGCTGGACCACGTCGAGCGCAAACTGCACCCCGAGGACGTCCTGATCGCCGACACGACGGGCCCGCTGTCGCTGGCGGGCACGATGGGCGGCCTGGCCACCGAGATCGGCGACGCGTCCACGAGCACGGTGATCGAGGCCGCGCACTTCGACGAGATCGGCGTCGCGAAGATGGCGCGGCGGCACAAGCTGCACAGCGAGGCGTCCTACCGCTTCGAGCGCGGCGTGGACCGGGAGCTGGCGCACCGCGCGGCGTACCGGGCGGCGGCGCTGCTGGCGGAGCTGGGCGGGGCGGAGATCGTGCCGGGCGTGTCGTCCGCCGAGGCTCCGGTCGCGCCGGTCGCGATCACGATCCCGGCCGACCACCCCGACCGCGTGGCCGGTGTGGCGTACGGGCGGGACACGGTCGTGCGGCGGCTGGAGCAGGTCGGCTGCACGGTCGCCGGGGACGCGACGCTGACGGTGACGCCGCCGTCGTGGCGTCCGGACCTCACCGACCCCAACGACCTCGCCGAGGAGGTCATCCGGCTGGAGGGGTACGAGAACATCCCGTCGCGCGCGCCGCGTCCGGCGGCCGGGCACGGCCTCACCGGCGCGCAGCGGCTGCGCCGCCGGGTCGGCCGCGCGCTGGCCGGGGCCGGGTACGTCGAGACGATCAACTTCCCGTTCGCGGCGGAGAAGGACTGGGACGCCCTCCAGCTCCCCGCCGAGGACCCGCGCCGCCGGGCGCTGCGCCTCGCCAACCCGCTGTCGGAGGACGAGCCGCTGCTGCGGACGACGCTGCTGCCGGGCCTGCTGAAGGCGCTGGCCCGCAACACCGGCCGGGGCTTCGCCGACGTCGCGCTGTTCGAGCGCGGCGTGGTGTTCCGTCCGGACGGCCCGGTGGCGTCCGCGCCGCGCCTGCCGGTGGACCGGGGTCCGTCGGCGGACGAGATCGCGTCGCTGGACGCGGCGCTGCCCGACCAGCCCGAGCGGGTCGCGGCGGTGCTGGCGGGCGGGCGCGAGCCGTCCGGCTGGTGGGGCGCGGGCCGTCCCGCGACGTGGGCGGACGCGATCGAGGCCGCCCGGACCGTCGCGCGCGAGGCGGGCGTGGAGCTGCGCGTCGAGGCCGACCGGCACGAGCCCTGGCACCCGGGGCGCTGCGCCGCCCTGTACGCCGGGGACGTCCTGGTGGGCCACGCGGGCGAGCTGCACCCGCGCACGATCAAGGCGTACGGGCTCCCGGCGCGGTCGTGCGCGATGGAGCTGGAGCTGCGCGCGCTCGGCGAGCCCGCCGCGCCCCGCGCCCCGCACGTGTCGACGTACCCGGTCGCCACGCAGGACGTCGCGTTGATCGTCGCCGAGGACGTGCCCGCGGCGACCGTCGAGGCGGCGCTGCGCGACGGCGCGGGCGAGCTGCTGGAGTCGGTGCGGCTGTTCGACGTCTACACCGGCGAGCAGGCCGGGCCGGGCCGCCGGTCGCTGGCGTACACGCTGCGGTTCCGCGCGCCGGACCGGACGCTGACGGCCGAGGAGTCGGGCGCGGCCCGGGACGCGGCGGTCGCGGCGGCGGCCGAGCGCACCGGGGCGGTGCTGCGCGGCGCCTGAGCCGTCTTGAGGACGCCCCCGCCCGCGCGGGGGCGTCCTTGCGTTTGACAGGCGTCCGGGCACCGCTTAAAGTGCACGGGTCTTATCGCCGCCCGGTTGGGGAGTCCATTGAGGAACTGAGATCGCAGACACCGCGCGATGGCCCGTCTCGCATGACGGCCCGCGCACGCGATCTCGGTGGACTCCGCGTCCCGGGCTTTTTTCATGCCCGCAGGGCGCGTCGCGCGGTCCGCGGTGTCTCCAGGTGTCCTTGAACCTTCCACGCACCAGGGGAGCCGCCCCATGTCCCATGCCATCGTCTGTTCCGACCTGTCCTTCGCCTGGCCGGACGGGACGGTCGTCCTCGACGGCCTGGACGCCGCGTTCGGGCCCGTCCGCACCGGCCTCGTCGGCGTCAACGGCGCGGGCAAGTCGACGCTGCTCAAACTGATCGCGGGCGAGCTGCGCCCGACGGCCGGGACGGTCTCGGTCGCGGGCGAGATCGGCTACCTCCCGCAGACGCTCCCGCTCGCCGCGTCCCGCACCGTCGCGGACCTGCTCGGCATCGCCGCGGCCCGCGCCGCGCTGCTGGCGATCGAGCGCGGCGAGGCGACCGAGGAGAACTTCGCGGCCGTCGGCGACGACTGGGACGTCGAGGAGCGCGCCCGCGCCGAACTGGCCCGGCTCGGGCTCGGCGACGTCGGCCTGGACCGGACGGTCGCGACGCTGTCGGGCGGCGAAGCCGTGCTGGCGGGGCTCGCGGCGCGGCTGCTGGCCCGTCCGGACGTCCTGCTGCTGGACGAGCCGACCAACAACCTCGACCTGGACGCCCGCCGCCGTCTCTACGACGCGGTGGACGCCTGGCCGGGCGTGCTCGTCGTCGTCAGCCACGACCGCGAGCTGCTGGAGCGCGTGGACGCGATCGCCGACCTGCGCGACGGGGCGATCCGCACGTTCGGCGGCACGCTGTCGCAGTACGACGAGCGGCTGGCCGTCGAGCGGGAGGCCGCCGAGCGGACCGTCCGCGCGGCCGAGGGCGATCTGCGGCGGCAGCGGCGCGAGCTGGAGGAGGCGCAGGCCAAGCTGGCGCGGCGCGCCCGCTACGGCAAGAAGCAGCAGGACAGCGTGCCGCGCATCGTCGCGGGCCTGCGCAAGCAGCAGGCGCAGGTGTCGTCCGGCAAGCACCGCGTCCTGCACGAGCAGCGGCTCGCGGGCGCGCGGGAGCGGCTGGCCGAGGCCGAGGAGGCGATCCGCGACGAGGACGAGATCCGCGTGAAGCTGCCGAACACGCGCGTCCCCGAGGGCCGGACGGTCCTCACCGTGACCGGCCTGCCCGCCGAGCAACCGGAGTCGCTGAACGAGCTGGTGGTGCGCGGCCCGGAGCGCATCGCGCTGACCGGCCCGAACGGCGCGGGCAAGACCACGCTGCTGCGGGCGGTCGCGGGCGGGGACGCGCCGGACGGCGTCGAGATCCGGGCCGAGGACGTCCGGTACCTGCCGCAGCGCCTCGACGTCCTGGGCGACGCGCTGAGCGTGGTCGACAACGTCCGGGCCGTGGCGCCGTCGGCGTCGGTGCGGGAGGTCCGGGCGGGCCTCGCGCGGTTCCTGCTGCGCGGCGACCGCGCGGACCGTCCCGCCGGGACCCTGTCGGGCGGCGAGCGGTTCCGCGCGGTGCTGGCGTCGCTGCTGCTGGCCGAGCCCGCCCCGCGCCTGCTCCTGCTGGACGAGCCGACCAACAACCTGGACGTCGCGAGCGTCCGGGCGCTCGCGCAGGCCCTCGCCGCCTACGAGGGCGCGTTCGTCGTGGTGAGCCACGACCTGCCGTTCCTGCGGACGCTGAACCTCACCCGATGGCTGCGGATGGACCGGCAGGGCGAGCTTTCGGAGGGCGAGCCCGTGTGAGCGGGCCGCCCTCCGGGGCGCCGGTCAGGTCAGGACGCGCTGGGTGAACTTGCGCGCGGCGAGCCACGTCATGAGGACGGTCCCGACGAGGATGACCGTCCCGTACACGTAGAAGTGCATGTGCTCGACGCCCGGGGTGAGCGCGGCGCGCAGCCCCTCGTTGAGGAACACCATCGGGTTGGCCAGCGAGACGATCTGCAGCCAGCGGACGTGCTCCAGCGCCGCCCACGGGTAGTACACGCAGCCGAGCATCGACAGCGGCATGAGGATGATGCCGAACAGCATCTGCGCCTTCTGCGGGTCGATGACGGTGCCCATCAGCAGCCCGCCGGACGCCGACAGCAGCGACCCGAACACGCACACGAAGATCAGCAGCGGCCAGTTGCTCACGTGGACGTCCGGTCCCTGCCCGCCCGCGTGCACGAACAGCACGCAGGGGAAGACCAGCAGCCCGGCGATGAGCGCCTGGAGCCCGCCGGCCACGATCTTCTCGATGGCCAGCAGCGGGATCGGCAGCGGCGCGAGCGCCCGGTCGGTGATGGAGCGCTGCCAGTTCAGCTCCATCATCAGCGGGAACACGATCGCCATGATGCCCTGCATGAAGATCGAGGACCCGACGAGGCCGGGCACGAGGACGGTCGAGAACGTCGTCCCGCCGCCCGCCCCGCCGGTCATGGCGCCCCCGCCGACCTTCGGCAGGACGTAGGCGAAGACGAACACGAACAGCAGCGGCTGGAGCAGCACGCGGACGAACGTCGCGACGAAGTTCTTGCGCAGCACCCGCACCTCGCGCGACAGCATCGCGAGGAAGGTGCGGCCGACGGTGACGCGTACGGCGGGTTCGGGGTCGGCGGCGAGGGCTTTCGGGAGTGTGGAGGTCATGCGGAGGGCTCCTCTGGGGGGATCGGCGGCCGGGTCAGTCGCGGTAGTCCCGGCCGGTCAGGTTCAGGAAGACCGTCTCCAGGCTCGGCCGGAGCTGGGAGGCGTCGGTCACGTTCACGCCCGCGGCGGCGCCCGCCGAGACCAGCTCGCCGAGCAGGCCCTCGGGGGCGGTGGAGAACACGCGGACCTGGCCGCCGTTCACCTCCACCTTGGAGATGCCGTCGCGCGCGGCGAGGCCGTCGAGCTTGGCGGGAACGTCCCCGTCGTAGGACACGGTGATCACGGTGTCGGCGCCGGCGGAGTCCTTCAGCTCCGCGACCGTCCCGCGCGCGAGGACCTCGCCGTGGTCCACGACGGCGAGCCGGTCGCACAGGACCTCGGCCTCTTCCATGTAGTGCGTGGTGAGCAGGATGGTCTGCCCCTGGGATTGCAGGTCGCGCAGCAGGTCCCACAGGTTGACGCGGTTCTGCGGGTCGAGGCCGGCGGTGGGCTCGTCCAGGAACAGCACCTCGGGCCGGTGGACGAGCGCGCGGCCGATCATGAGCCGCTTGGCCTGGCCGCCCGACAGCTCGAACGGGTTGCCGTCGCGCCGGTCGGTGAGGCCGAACAGTTCCAGCAGCTCCTCGGCGCGGCGCCGGGCGGCGCGCGGGCCGAGGCCGAAGAACCGGCCGCGGAACTCCAGGTTCTCGACGGCGGTCAGCTCGCTGTCGAGGGTGTTGTTCTGCGAGACCATGCCGATGCGGCGCTTGACCTCGACGGCGTCGTTCACGACGTCGAAGCCGCAGACGCTGGCCTTTCCGGACGTCGGCTTGACGAGCGTGGTGAGCATCCCGATCGTCGTGGACTTCCCGGCGCCGTTCGGGCCGAGGAGGCCGAAGAACTCGCCGCGCCGGACGTCCAGGTCGATGCCGCGCACGGCGGGCACGTCGCCCTTGGGCCCGGCGTAGGTCTTGCGGAGATCGTCGGTTTTCACCGCGATCTCGGGGGTGGGGGTCACGGGCGCTCTCCGTTCGGGTCGGTGCAGTCGTCGAACTTGTCGATCAGCGCGAGCAGGAAGCGGCGGACGGCGGGCTCGTCCTCGGGCGGCACGACGTCGTAGAACTCCCAGATGTCGGGGCCCAGCTCCTTGACCGTCACGGCGACGAGCCGCGAGCCGGTCTCGGTGATGTGCAGGCGCACGGCGCGGCGGTCGGCCTCGTCGCGGCGGCGTTCCACGTGCCCGTTGCGCTCCAGCGTGCCGATCACGGAAGTGACGCTGGCGGGGGACGTCATGAGCCGGCGGGCGACCTCGCCGGCGCGCAGGCCGTCCTCGCTGCGGAGCATCCGCAGCACGAAGAAGCCGGCGGGGCTGACGCCGTGCCGCTCGATGAGCCGCCACATCATCGGCCCCGTCATGCGGGCCGCGGCGGCGAACAGCCGCCCGATGGGCCACTCCTCGATCGGCCCCAGCTCCTCGGGGTCCCCGAAGCCCAGCTTGTTCACTTCCATGCCGAATATTCTTAGCCCCTTAATCTTTAGGGGTCAAATCTTTAACTCCTTAAGTAATCTACTCACGGGTTGCATGATCTTCCATGGCCATGCATACTCTTACTCGGACTTCGGGAGAGGGTGAGGCGCTGTGGGGATCCGGGCGGCGGTCGCGGGGGCCAGCGGGTACGCGGGCGGGGAGATCCTGCGCGTCCTCGCGGGCCATCCCGACTTCGAGGTCGGCACGGTCACGGCGGGCTCCAACGCCGGGACGGAACTCGGCGCGCACCAGCCGCACCTGCTCGCCCTCGCCGACCGGGTCCTCGCGCCGACGACCCCGGACGCGCTCGCCGGGCACGACGTCGTCTTCCTCGCGCTCCCGCACGGGCAGTCCGGGCCGCTGGCCGCCGACCTGCCCGCCGACGTCCTCGTCGTGGACTGCGGCGCCGACTTCCGGCTCCGCGACGCCGCCGACTGGGAGAAGTTCTACGGCAGCCCGCACGCCGGGACGTGGCCCTACGGCCTGCCCGAGCTGCCCGGACAGCGCGACGCCCTGCGCGAGGCGCGCCGCATCGCCGTCCCCGGCTGCTACCCGACCGCCGTCAGCCTCGCGCTGTTCCCCGCGTTCGCCGCCGGGATCGTGGAGCCCGACGTCGTGGTCGTCGCCGCGTCCGGGACGTCCGGCGCAGGCCGGGCCGCCAAGCCGCACCTGCTCGGCAGCGAGGTCATGGGCTCGGTCTCGGCGTACGGGGTCGGCGGCGTCCACCGGCACACGCCCGAGATGACGCAGAACCTCGGCGCCGTCGCCGGCCGGCCCGTCCGGGTCTCCTTCACCCCGACGCTCGCCCCGATGAGCCGCGGCATCCTCGCCACCTGCGTCGTGCCCGTCCGGCCCGGGGTCACCGCCGCCGCGCTGCGCGCCGTCTACGCCGACGCCTGCGACGGCGAGCCGTTCCTGCACCTGCTGCCCGAGGGGCGGTGGCCCGCGACCGCGATGACGCTCGGCGCCAACACCGCCCTGCTCCAGGTCGCGCTGGACGAGACGGCCGGACGCGTCGTCGTCGTGTGCGCCATCGACAACCTCGCCAAGGGGACCGGGGGCGGCGCGGTGCAGTGCGCCAACCTCGCCCTGGGCCTCCCCGAAACCGCAGGACTCACCACGATCGGAGTGTCCCCGTGAGCGTCACCGCCCCGTTCGGGTTCCGCGCCGCCGGCGTCGTCGCCGGGTTGAAGGACAGCGGAGCCCGCGACCTCGCCCTCGTCGTCAACTACGGACCGTCCCGCGCCGCCGCCGGGGTGTTCACCCGCAACCGCGTCAAGGCGGCGCCGGTCCTGTGGACCGAGCAGGTGCTGAAGGGCGGACGCGTCCACGCCGTCGTGCTGAACTCCGGCGGCGCGAACGCCTGCACCGGCGCGGCCGGGTTCCAGGACACCCACGCCACCGCGGAGCGGGCCGCCGAGCTGCTGGGGGAGTCGGCCGGGGAGATCGCGGTCTGCTCCACCGGGCTGATCGGCGAGCGGCTCCCGATGGACCGGCTGCTGCCCGGCGTCGACGCCGCCGTCGCCGCGCTGTCGCCCAACGTGGGCGGCCTGGACGCCGCCGACGCCATCCGCACCACCGACACCGTCGCCAAGATCGCGCACCGGCGGGGGACGGGCGGCTACCGGATCGGCGGCATGGCCAAGGGCGCGGGGATGCTCGCCCCGTCGCTGGCGACGATGCTCTGCGTCCTCACCACCGACGCCGACCTGGACGCCGCCGCCCTGGACCGGGCGCTGCGCGCGGCGACCGGCGCCACTTTGGACCGGCTCGACTCCGACGGGTGCCTGTCCACCAACGACACCGTCCTGTTGCTGGCGTCCGGATCGACGGGCATCACGCCCGACGAGGCCGAGTTCACCGCCCTGCTCACCGACCTGTGCCTGGACCTCACCCGGCAGCTCCTGGTGGACGCCGAGGGCGCGTCCAAGGCCATCGCGATCGAGGTCGTCGGCGCGGCCGGCGTCGCCGACGCCGTCGCCGTGGGCCGCGCGGTCGCCCGCAACAACCTGCTCAAGTGCGCCATCCACGGCGAGGACCCGAACTGGGGCCGGGTCCTGTCGGCCGTCGGCACCACCGACGCGGTGTTCGAGCCCGACCAGCTCAACGTGGCGATCAACGGCATCTGGGTCTGCCGGGGCGGCGCCGTCGGCGACGACCGCGCCAAGGTGGACCTGCGCCCCCGCGACGTGACGATCACGGTGGACCTGTCCGCCGGGCCGCACAGCGCGACCGTCTGGACGACCGACCTCACGGCCGAGTACGTCCACGAGAACTCGGCGTACTCGACATGAGCGCCATCTCGGGCGCGCGGATGCGCAGCAACCGGGCCGGGGTCCTGACCAAGGCCGAGACGCTGATCAAGGCGCTGCCGTGGCTGGAGCGGTTCCACGGCACGACCGTCGTGATCAAGTACGGCGGGCACGCGATGAACGACGAGGAGCTGCGGCACTCGTTCGCCGAGGACATCGTGTTCCTGCGGTACGCGGGGCTCAAGCCGGTGATCGTCCACGGCGGCGGGCCGCAGATCAACGCGGCGCTGGCCGCCGCCGGGATCGAGTCCACCTTCACCGCCGGGCTGCGGGTGACGACGCCCGAGGCGATGGAGGTCGTCCGGATGGTCCTGGTCGGCCAGGTCAACCGGGACGTCGTCGGGCTGATCAACCGGCACGGCGCGTTCGCGGTCGGCATGTCCGGCGAGGACGCGAACCTGTTCACCGCCGAGCGCAAGCGGGTCGTCGTGGACGGCGCGCCGGTCGACATCGGCCAGGTCGGCGAGATCGTCGAGGTGCAGGTCGGCGCGGTGCGGGCGCTGCTGGACGACGGGCGCGTCCCGGTCGTGTCCAGCATCGCGCGCGGCGACGACGGCGAGGTCTACAACGTCAACGCCGACACCGCCGCCGCCGCGCTCGCCGTCGCGCTGGACGCCGCCAAGCTCGTCGTCCTCACCGACGTCGAGGGGCTGTACGCCGACTGGCCCGACAGCGACGACGTCATCGACAACCTGACCACCGACGAACTGGCCGCGCTGCTGCCCGGCCTGACGTCGGGGATGGTCCCGAAGATGGAGGCGTGCCTGCACGCCGTCCGGGGCGGGGTGCCGCAGGCGCACGTGCTGGACGGGCGCGTCCCGCACTCCCTGCTGCTGGAGATCTTCACCGACGAGGGAATCGGGACGATGGTCCTGCCCAGCCCGTCCGGCCCCCCGAAGGAGGACTCGTGACCAACGCCGATCTCCGGAGCCGGTTCGCCGACGTGTTCATGCCGAACTACGGCGTGCCGCCCGTCGCGCTCGTGCGCGGCGAGGGCGCCCGCGTCTGGGACGCCGACGGCAACGAGTACCTCGACCTCATCGGCGGCATCGCGGTGTCCTCGCTCGGGCACGGCCACCCGGCGCTGGCCGCCGCCGTCGCCGAGCAGGCCGCCGCGCTCGCCCACACGTCGAACCTGTTCGTCAACGAGCCGTCCGTGCGGCTCGCCGAGCGTCTGGTCGCGCTGGCGGGCGGGGACGCGCGGGTGTTCCTCGCCAACAGCGGCACCGAGGCCAACGAGGCCGCGCTCAAGATCGCCGTCAAGTACGGCAAGGCGCACGGCCGCCCGTACGTCGTCGCGACCGAGAACGGCTTCCACGGGCGGACGCTCGGCGCGCTGTCGCTCACCGGCAAGCGCTCGATCCGCGACCCGTTCGGGCCGTTCGCGCTGGACGTCCGGTTCGTCCCGTACGGCGACGCGGACGCCCTGCGCGCCGCCGTCACCGACCAGTGCGCCGCCGTCTTCCTGGAGCCCACGCAGGGCGAGGCGGGCGTCGTCCCGCCCCCGGCGGGCTACTTCACCGCCGCCCGGGAGATCTGCGACGCGACCGGCGCGCTGCTGGTCGCCGACGAGATCCAGTCCGCCATCGGCCGCACCGGCGCCTGGTTCGCCTGGCAGCACGAGAACGCCAGGCCTGATCTGCTGACGCTCGCCAAGGGGCTCGGCGGCGGGCTGCCGGTCGGCGCGTGCCTGGCGTTCGGCGCGCACGCCACGACGTTCGCCAAGGGCGACCACGGCAGCACGTTCGGCGGCAACCCGGTCGCCGCCGCCGCGGCCCTCGCCGTCCTGGACACCATCGAGCGCGACGGGCTCCTCGCCCACGCGGCGGCGGTCGGCGACGTCCTCGCGTCCGGGATCGCCGCCGTCGAGCACCCGCTGCTCGCGGGCGTCCGGGGCCGGGGCCTGTGGCGGGCGCTGGTCCTCACCGGGCCGTCCGCGCCCGCCGTCGAGGCCGCCGCCCGCGACGCCGGGTTCCTCGTCAACGCCGTCCAGGCCGACGCGGTCCGCCTCGCCCCTCCGCTGATCCTCACCGACGCGCAGGCCCGGTCCTTCACGGCGGCGCTCCCCGCCGTCCTGGACGCCGCGCAGAAAGCGAGCTGAGCGCATGTCCCCCCAGGTTCGCCACTTCCTCCGCGACGACGACCTCACCCCCGCCGAGCAGGCCGAGGTCCTCGACCTCGCCGCCGCGCTGAAGAAGGACCGGTTCGCCCGCCGTCCGTTGGAGGGCCCCCGGTCCGTCGCGGTGCTGTTCGACAAGCCGTCCACCCGCACCCGGGTGTCCTTCGCCGTCGGCATCGCCGAACTGGGCGGGCACGCGCTGATCATGGACGCCGGGTCCAGCCAGCTCGGCCGGGGCGAGCCCATCGCCGACACCGCGCGCGTGCTGGAGCGGCAGGTGAGCGCGATCGTGTGGCGGACGGCCGGGCAGGAGCGCATCGAGGAGATGGCCGCCGGGACGACCGTGCCCGTCGTCAACGCCCTCACCGACGAGTTCCACCCGTGCCAGATCCTCGCCGACCTGCAGACCGTCCGAGAGGAGTTCGGGGACCTCGCCGGGCGCACCCTCGCCTACTTCGGCGACGGCGCCAACAACATGGCCCACTCCTACCTGCTCGGCTGCGCGACCGCCGGGATGCACGTCCGGATCGCCGCGCCCGAGGACCTGCCGCCCGACCCCGCCGTCGTGGACCGCGCCATCGCGATCGCCGCCGCGACCGGCGGATCGGTGACCGTCACGGCCGACGCCAAGCAGGCCGCCGCCGGGGCCGACGTCCTCGCGACGGATACATGGGTGTCGATGGGTCAGGAAGGCAAGGACACGAGCCGGTACGAGCCGTACGCTGTGGACGAGGCGCTGCTCGCGTCCGCCGCGCCCGGCGCGGTGGTCCTGCACTGCCTGCCCGCCTACCGCGGCAAGGAGATCGCCGCGACCGTCCTGGACGGCCCGAGCAGCCGTGTCTGGGACGAGGCGGAGAACCGGCTGCACGCGCAGAAGGCGCTGCTGACCTGGCTCCTGGAGAGATCGACATGACCACGCCGATGACCAAGGCCGCCCGGCACGCCAAGGTGATCGAACTGCTCAGCCGCCATCCGGTCCACTCGCAGCCCGAGCTGGCCCGGCTTCTCGGCGACGCCGGGCTGGAGGTCACCCAGGCGACCCTGTCGCGCGACCTGGTCGAGATCGGCGCCGTCCGGCTGCGCGCCGACGACGGCAGCCTCGTCTACGCCGTCCCGGGCGAGGGCGGCGACCGCATCCGCCGCGCCCGCACCGGCTCCACCGAGTCGTTCACCGGCCGCCTCACCCGGCTCGCCGCCGAGCTGCTGGTGTCGGCCGAGGCGTCGGCGAACCTCGTGATCGTCCGGACGCCGGCGGGCGCCGCGCAGTACCTCGCGTCGGCCATCGACCACGCCGAATGGCCGTCGATCCTCGGCACCGTCGCCGGGGACGACTCGATCCTCGTCATCGCCCGCGACCCCGACGGCGGCGCGGACGTGGCGGACGCCCTCCTGCGCCTCGCGGCCGGACGCGAACGACGAAGTTAGGGGGCCGCCCCGCCCCCGGCCCCCGCAGCCACACCCCGTCCACACCGAACCTTCGTCATGGGAGAAGCACCAGCATGAGCGAGCGCGTCGTTCTCGCGTACTCCGGCGGCCTGGACACCTCGGTCGCCATCCCGTTCCTCGCCGAGCAGACCGGGGGCGAGGTCATCGCGGTCGCGGTCGACCTCGGCCAGGGCGGCGAGGACCTGGAGACCATCCGCAAGCGGGCGCTGGCCTGCGGCGCCGTCGAGGCCGTCGTCATCGACGCCCGCGAGGAGTTCGCCGCGGACTTCTGCTTCCCGGCCCTGCGCGCCAACGCCCTCTACATGGACCGCTATCCGCTGGTGTCGGCGCTGTCGCGGCCCCTGATCGTCAAGCACCTCGTCGCGGCGGCCAAGACGTTCGGCGGCACCGTCGTCTCGCACGGCTGCACCGGCAAGGGCAACGACCAGGTCCGCTTCGAGGCCGGGCTGTCGGCCCTGCACCCCGAGCTGAAGGTCATCGCGCCCGCCCGCGACTACGCCTGGACGCGCGACAAGGCCATCGCGTTCGCCGAGGACAAGGGCCTGCCGATCGACGTGTCGGCCAAGTCGCCCTACTCCATCGACCAGAACCTGTGGGGCCGCGCGGTCGAGACCGGCTTCCTGGAGGACATCTGGAACGGGCCGGTCGAGGACCTGTACTCCTACACCGCCGACCCGGCCGAGCCCCGCGAGGCCGACGAGGTCGTCATCACGTTCAAGGGCGGCGTCCCGACCGCGCTGGACGGTCGCGCCCTCACCCCGTTCCAGATCGTGGACGAGCTGAACCGCCGGGCGGGCGCCCAGGGCGTCGGCCGCATCGACATGGTCGAGGACCGGCTCGTCGGCATCAAGAGCCGCGAGGTGTACGAGGCGCCCGCCGCGATCGCGCTGATCGCCGCGCACATGGAGCTGGAGAACGTCACCGTCGAGCGCGACCTCGCCCGCTTCAAGCGGTCGGTGGACCAGCGCTGGGGCGAGCTGGTGTACGACGGCCTCTGGTTCTCCCCGCTCAAGGACTCCCTGGACGCGTTCATCAACGACGCGCAGAAGCACGTGTCCGGCGACGTCCGCCTGACGCTGCACGCGGGCCGGGCCGTGGTGACCGGACGCCGCAGCGACGCGTCCCTGTACAGCTACGACCTCGCCACCTACGACACCGGCGACACCTTCGACCAGAGCCTCGCCAAGGGCTTCGTCGAGCTGTGGAGCCTGCCCAGCAAGATCGCCTCGATGCGGGACCGGGGCCAGGCCTGACCGCGCCGCCGGGCGCCGCGTCCGGCGGCGCCCGGTTTTGCGCAACCGCACCGCGGGGGTGTAAGCCCTGCGGGGGAACATGTACGAACCTGGGAAGAGGATTTTCGTGACCAAGGCACCGACGCGCCTGTGGGGCGGCCGTTTCGAGGGCGGCCCGTCGGACGCGCTCGCGCGGCTCTCGGTGAGCGTCCAGTTCGACTGGCGGCTCGCCCCCTACGACCTGCTGGGCTCGCGCGCGCACGCCCGCGTGCTCAACCGGGCGGGGCTGCTCACCGACGACGAGCTGGCCCGCATGCTCGGCGCCCTGGACGACCTGGAGGCCGCCTGCCGCGCGGGCGAGTTCCGTCCCACCGTCGCCGACGAGGACGTCCACACCGCGCTGGAGCGGGGCCTGCTGGAACGCCTCGGCCACCTCGGCGGCAAGCTCCGCGCGGGCCGCAGCCGCAACGACCAGGTCGCCACCGACCTGCGCCTCTACCTGCGCGACCACGCCCGCCAGATCGTGTCGCGCCTGGTCGAGCTGGAGACCGCGCTGATCGCGCAGGCCGAGCACAACCTCGGCGTCGCCGCGCCCGGCATGACGCACCTCCAGCACGCGCAGCCGGTGCTGTTCTCCCACCAGCTCCTCGCGCACGTCCAGCCGATCACCCGCGACATCGACCGGCTGCGCGACTGGGACCGCCGCGCGTCGGTGTCCCCGCTCGGCTCCGGCGCGCTCGCCGGGTCGTCGCTGCCGCTGGACCCGCAGGCCACCGCCGCCGAACTCGGCTTCGACGCCGCCGCGCCGAACTCGATGGACGCCGTCTCGGACCGGGACTTCGTCGCGGAGTTCCTGTTCGCGGCGGCTCTGATCGGCGTGCACCTGTCGCGGCTGGGCGAGGAGATCGTCCTGTGGGCCTCGCAGGAGTTCCGCTGGATCGAGATGGACGACACCTACGCCACCGGGTCGTCGATCATGCCGCAGAAGAAGAACCCCGACGTCGCCGAGCTGGCGCGCGGCAAGGCGGGGCGGCTCATCGGCCACCTCGTCGGGCTGCTCACCACGCTGAAGGGCCTGCCGCTCACCTACAACCGGGACCTCCAGGAGGACAAGGAGGGCGCGTTCGACGCCGTCGAGACGCTGCTGCTCGTCCTGCCCGCGATGTCCGGGCTGATCGCGACGATGCGGGTCAACACCGAGCGGCTGGAGGCGCTGGCGCCCGAGGGGTTCGCGCTCGCGACCGACCTCGCCGAGCTGCTCGTCCGGCGCGGGGTGGCGTTCCGGGACGCGCACGAGGTCGTCGGCCACCTCGTCGTGTGGTGCCAGGTCAACGACAAGGACTTCGGCGACCTCACCGATGACGAGCTGGCGAAGGTGTCGCCGCATCTGACGCCGGACGTCCGGGAGGTCCTGAACGTGGCGGGGGCGCTGGCGTCCCGCAAGGCGTATGGGGGGACGGCGCCCGACCGCGTCCGCGAGCAGCTCGCGGCTCTGCGCGGTCAGGTGGACGAGCACGCGGCCTGGGCCACCGGTTCCGACGACGGGCGATGATCGGGGATCCGCTGCCGCGGGCGTTCTTCGACCGTCCGGTGGAGGAGGTCGCGCCCGATCTTCTGGGGCGCGTCCTCACGCACGACACGCCTGCCGGGACGGTCGCCGTCCGCATCACCGAGACCGAGGCGTACGCGGGGCCGCTGGACCCCGCGTCGCACGCCTACCGGGGGCGGACGCCGCGCGTCGAGGTGATGTTCGGGCCTCCGGGTCACGCCTACGTGTACTTCACGTACGGGATGCACTTCTGCGTGAACCTGGTGTGCGGGCCGTCCGGGACGGCGTCGGCGGTGCTGCTGCGGGCCGGTGAGGTGGTTTCGGGGGCGGAGACGGCTGCGGCGCGGCGGCTGCGGTCGTCCGAGCGGGACCTGGCGCGGGGGCCGGCGCGGTTGTGCCAGGCGCTCGGGATCGTCCGGGAGCACAACGGGCTGGACGTCTGCTCGGGTGGGCCGCTGCGGGTCTCGTCCGGCGCTTCGGAGCCCGCGTCGGTGCTTCGCGGGCCTCGGGTCGGGGTGTCGAGCGCCAAGGACGTGCCGTGGCGGTTCTGGATCGAGGACGACCCGTACGTCTCGCCGTACCGCGCCCACGTCCCGCGCCGCCGCGTCCGCCGTCCGGGCGCGGCGGGAAACTCGGTACCGTGAAGACGCGTCCGGCCGCCATGCTGGACGCGTCCCCTATTCGATCCGGAGAAGAGAACCGACGTGACCGACATCCTCGACGATCTCGCGTGGCGCGATCTGATCGCGCAGTCCACCGATACGAGTGAACTGCGGGCGCTGCTCGCCGCGGGGCCGGTCACGCTCTATTGCGGTTTCGACCCGACGGCGCCGTCGCTGCACGTGGGAAACCTGCTGCAGATCCTGACGCTGCGGCGTTTCCAGCTCGCCGGCCACCGTCCGATCGGGTTGGTGGGCGGTGCGACCGGCCTGATCGGGGACCCGAGCGGCAAGAGCGCCGAGCGCGTGCTGAACTCGACGGAGACCGTCGCCGGCTGGGTGGAGCGCATCCGCGGCCAGGTGTCGAGGTTCTTGGACTTCGACGGCCCGCACGCCGCGCGGATGGTCAGCAACCTGGACTGGACCGGCCCGATGTCGGTGATCGAGTTCCTGCGCGACATCGGCAAGCACTTCCCGGTGAACCGGATGCTCGCGCGCGAGACCGTCAAGGCCCGCCTGGACACGACCGGCATCAGCTACACCGAGTTCAGCTACGTCCTGCTGCAGTCGATGGACTTCCTGGAGCTGTACCGCCGGTACGGCTGCGTGCTGCAGACCGGCGGCAGCGACCAGTGGGGCAACCTGACGGCGGGCGTGGACCTGATCCGCCGCGCCGAGGGCGGCGTGGCCCACGCGCTGACGACCCCCCTGCTCACCAAGGCGGACGGCACCAAGTTCGGCAAGACCGCCGGAGGCGAGACGTACTGGCTGGACCCCGAGCTGACGTCGCCGTACGCGTTCTACCAGTTCTGGATCAACGCCGACGACCGGGACGTGGAGAAGTTCCTCAAGGTCTTCTCGTTCCGCTCCCGCGAGGAGATCGAGGCGCTGCTGAAGGAGGGCGCGGACCGTCCCGCGCTCCGCCTGCCGCAACGCGCTCTGGCGGACGAGATGACGACGCTCGTCCACGGCGCCGACGAAACGTCCCGCGTGACGGCCGCGTCCCGCGCCCTCTTCGGCCAGGGTTCGCTGACCGACCTGGACGAGCGAACTCTGCGCTCGGCCTTGGCCGAAGTCCCGCGCACCGAGGTCACCCCCGACGCCCTACCGTCGGTAGCCGACCTGCTGGCCGCCTCAGGCCTGTGCAAGAGCAAGTCGGAAGCCCGCCGAGCAATCGCCCAGGGCGGCGCCTACGTGAACAACGTGAAGGTCGAGTCGGAGGACGCGGTACCGTCCACGTCCGACCTCCTCCACGGCCGCTACCTGGTGCTGCGCCGAGGCAAGCGCAACATCGGCGGCGTAGAGGTAACCGGAGCCTGATCGAACGAACGGGCCCGGCATCCCCCCTCGGGATGCCGGGCCCTTTGGTGTTTGTGGCCGGTCAGCCGAGCCCGTCGCGTACGGCCCTGATGAGGGCGGTGGCGTCGCCGTCGAAGTAGTCGCGGATGACGGCGTTGAGGATGGCGTTGGCGCGCGGGTTGGAGGCGGGCGCGACGTCGGCGCCGTCGTCGGCGGGCAGGCCGTCGGGACCCGGGGCGTTGCCGACCTGGAGAAGGCGGTGGATCTCGGCGGCGGGGTAGCGGCGGTGCCCCGACGGCAGGGTGACCGGGTTGAGCGTTCCGGTCCTGGCCCAGCGGGTGACGGTCTTGGGGTCGACGCGGAAGAAGTTCGCGACTTCGGCCGGGGTGTAGAGGGTCGGCTGCTGGGGTTCTTCGGGCTTGTTGGTCATGGTGATGGGTTTCCGGTTCTCGGTCTCGGTTTCTGTTTTCGGGTGTCTTACCGGACGGTGGCGTGTGGCGGACCGCCCTCCCCGACCGGTCCGCCCTCCGCCTGCTTTTCGTAGGCTTGCTGTTCGTCGGCCTGGTGTTCGTCCGCCGGGGCCGTTGTGGGGCTGGTGACGTCGGGGCAGGTCCACGGCCAGTAGAAACACCAGACCGTGCATCCGTGGCCCGGCCCGGACGGCGTCATCTGGTCTCTCCGGCCAGCCGGGCGGCTTTGTCGTCCTCGTGCTCCATCAGCGCTTTGAGCCGCGGAAGGTCCAGCGCGACGAGGACGTACAGCAGCCCAGCCCGCTCCTGCTCATGCGTCAGCGGACGCCGCAGGCAGCACTTCCAGGTCCCGTCGAGCGTGATGTAAGGCTGCAGCCACCGGCCCTCGGGCTCGCGGTACCCGGGAAGCGGCTCACGATGATCGATCCGCACGAACTCCGAACGCTTTTCGCGATCGTTCACCGCACACCGCCGAGCAATGCGCTAATAGCGGTATAAGACACTCTGGTGATCTCACACCTGATCAAAACTCCTCCCAACCGTCGGCGTCATGGTTGGAAAAGTTAAAGCGGCGCACGATCTGGTGTCTGCGGCACTTCGCAGTGCGCTTCGCCGGAAGTGCCACAGCGAATCGCGGCAAATGGACCTAATACTCCAACCGGATGGAAGCTGCCATCTCACGCATATCGGACGTCAGTGTCCGTCGCCGGGAAATTATCTGTCCAAAAATGTCCCGCGCGTAGCGCTGTGTCGTAATCCACTCGGGCGCATCGGACTGGACACGCCGCAACACATCGAACGCTTCTGCGTGCTGGCGCAGCTTGACGCGAGCGTGCGCGACATCCAGCAAGTGCCGATTCCGGTTGTTCGACGTCGGCCGGAGGTCATCGAGCGGAATCGCGCCCGACAGCGCGAGGACACGGTCGGGCCGTTCCTCGACCATCGCGTTCTCGGCGCGCTTCATGGCGACCGTCAGCGGCCCGAACGCCCGAAGGAAGTCGCGTGGTGGAGAGTATTCGCCGCCCATGGCGACCGCCGCCGTCCGCGCAAGCCGGATGGCATCCTCGGCGTCGCCGGGCTGGGCGTTCCTGACCGCCGCCGTGGACAACCGGACGAGCAGCCAGCCCCATGCGGACAACTCGGCCATCGTCGCCCGCGATATGCGGGGTTCGACCTCGTCCGCCCACGTGCTCGCCAGCGCGATGGTGCCCGCGAGATCTCCCTGCCGCATCCGCAGCCATGCCAACGTGTTGACCGTTGCAGCCGCGTCCAAGCGATCGGACGCCTCGTCCAACGCGCGGCTGAGCGCGACGTCCGCCGCATCGAACTGCCGGGTCTGGGTGAGCAGCCAGCCCACATGATGCAGGAGCCGGGCGCGAAGGGCCCGCTCATCCGCTCCAAGCTCGTCGGCGTCCCGCAAGAGAGGAGGAAGCGCAACGGCAAGTCGGGAGTATTGGTCGGTCGAAAACAAGGGCATGAGCGCAGACAGAGCCGCCGACACACCCGCCACAGTAGGCGGCTCAGCAGGCGCCTCCCCATGCAACCCTTGCAGCGCTTTCTGTAGGGGCTCCCACTGATTCGAGTCCCCGCCCTCACCAGGTTCGCCGGACGGCGCTTCGATCAAGTCCGACGTGTGAACATGCAAGGCAGCGGCAAGCTTGCGAAGCGTCTCAAGCCGGGTGTCCTCCCGCTCAGCCTGCTCGATCTTCCGAATCAGCGACAGGGATACGCCAGAAGCGGCAGCAAGCTCACGCTGGGTGAACCCCCGCCGCTTGCGAATGGAACGCAACCGGTCCGCAAGGTTGGGCATGCTCATGCCCCCATCGTAGAGACCAAAATCCCCTATCGGCGGGGCATCCAAACGACCGCAAAAATACCCATAAACCACACTCTCCCATCGCCGGCGCGCAAACCCTCAACGCCCAGAAGCTCCACGGAATGCAACACGCCCACCCCGCACAACACCGTGCAACCCCACCACTGGCCAGTCCGCGGTGAGCCATCCCATCCGCGCCCCCAACTGTCACCACCGCAAGTATCGTCGGAGAGCGCACCCCGGAGGCCGTCCACCACCGCAGCCACCGGTGGCGCCCGCCCTCACCGGCGGACGAGGATCGCCATGCTCGGGAGGTCTGCGCGCTCCAGTCCACCGTGCCCTGTCGCGCCCGCCTTCACCGGCGAGTGACGCCTCCGTCTTATAGCGTCGTCGGCATCGATTCGCTGGATCAGCCCGGCGGTGCCGCGTCGGCCGTCGGCAGACATGTCGGGCGCAGACTCGTCGCTGACCTGCAAACGCAGGTGCATCAGCTCCGGCTTGCCGACGACATCCTGGCCGGACACGACCTGCTCGTGCCCGCCTTCCGCGCGCTCGACGCGGCGCTCCACACGCAGCGCGAAACCTTGCACAACGCCGCTGTCGGGCGTGGGATTCTCAGCGCCGTCGGCGAGTTCGCGCAGATCGCGGGCTGGGTGGCGAGCGACGCGGGTGAGTACCGACGGGCGGAAGGGGCCTACCGGCTCGGCGCGGACGCAGCACGCGAGGCCCGCGACCCCGCGCTGGAGTCTCACCTCGTCGGATCGCTCGCGTACCAGATCACCAACGTCGGCGACCCCGCGGACGGCGTTAAAGCGGCCCTCGCGTCGGTCTCGGTGGCCGAATCCTCCGGCATGCCACGCGCGCGGGCGCTGGCCCGGGACCGACTCGCCTGGGCACATGCTCGCACCGGGGACGCAGAGGCTGCGCAACGCGCGCTCGGCGAGGCGGGCGACGCGCTCGCCGCAGCCGGCCCGGCCAACGATGACCCGGACTACCTCTACTGGGTGAACGCGGACGAACTCCGCATCATGGAAGCCCGTGTCTACACCGAACTACACCGCCCGCTAAGGGCGATCCCACTCCTCGTGGAAGTCCTGGAAACCTACGAAGCCACTCACGCCCGTGAGGTCGCGCTGTACATGTCGTGGCTCGCCATCGCCCTAGCTGACGCGAACGAGATCGAAGAAGCGGCCACGGTAGCGGCACGGATGCTGGAACTGTCCAGCGAGATCGCCAGCGAACGCACGGCCGTCCGTGCACGCGTCGTCGCAGCCCGCCTGGCCCGCCACCGCGACGTCCCGGCCGTCGCCGCAGTCCTAGAGGCTCAACGCGGACGGACGAGGGCCGCCAACCCTGACTCCGGGCGGCTGGAATGACGGCCGCTCACAAAGAGGAGCTTCTGCCTACTGCTGAAGAACACTCCACCGGAGGCGCCCGCCCTGACCGGCGGACGGGGACCGCAACGTGTCCTCGGAGATGCCGCGCCAGCTCCACGCGACATCGGGGTGGCATGGTCGCCGGGCGCAAAGAGCGCGCCCGCACCCGAAGTGAGGAAGGTATCCACTGCGGTGGACGGCTTATCGGTTGCGCGACTTGATTCGGGCTGACGGATCTGTCCGACTTAATCGTTAGTGTTTCGGTCGTGAGCGACGACGTTCGTAGGGCTTCTTCGGCATTGGATTCGGCGGGGGCGGAAGGACAGTGGACGGACCTGCGGTGGTTGGTGAACGCTGATCCGGAGCGGGTTCTGGGTGTGTTGGATTCTGATGCGCGGCTGGAGGGTGCTGTGTATCGGGCTTCGGTGGACGTGCACCGGGACGTGGCGCCGTGGGTGCGGCGGCAGTTGATGGCCTTGGACGCGGCTCGGTACGGGGAGCCGGAGTTGTCGGAGCGGATTGCCGCCGTGCCTGTGGAGGGTGTCGATGCCGAGCCGTGGCGGATGCTCTGGGCTACCGGCTCGCGGGGTGACTCGCATTTCACGATGAGCTCGTCCGGTCATACCGGCAGTGTTGGCGCGGTGGTGGTGACTGTCGTGGACGGTCGGCGCGTCGTGGTCACCGGCAGCAAGGATCAGACGGTTCGGGTGCGGGACCTTGCGGACGGGCGGCCGGTCGGTGGGTCTGTCAGCGGTCTGGACGGCAGAGTTTGGGCGGTTGCGGCTGCGGTGGTGGACGGGCGGGCGTGCGTTGTTGCGGCTGGTGACTGGGCGGTCCGGGTGTTGGACCTCGCCGACCGGAAGTGGAGCGGTGAGCTGCCGGGAATTAGTGGTGAGGTGTGGTGTGTGGGCACGGGCGTCCTTCAAGGGCGAGCGTTTGCGTTCGGCAGCGACGACGACGAGTCCGTGCGGGTCTGGGATCTGGTCAGTGGCGAACAGGTCGGCGAGTTGGTCGGGCATGACGACTTTCTGATGGCCGTCGAGACGTTGGTGGTCGATGGTCGGCCCCATGCGATTGGCTGTATGAGCGGCGGCATGGTCTGCACGTGGGATCTGATCAGCGGAGATCTCGTGGGGGAGCCGCTGGAGGGCCACGACGGTGAAGTTTGGGCGATTGCGACTGCGGACGTCGGTGGACGAGCGCACGCGATAACCGCCGGGTACGACGCCACCGTGCGTGTGTGGGATCTGGCCGCTGGACGGGAAGTCGGCAGGCTTGTCGGCCACGACGGCACGGTGTCGGCGGTGGTGACTGCGGTGATCGGTGGAGAGCTTCGGGTCGTCACGGGTGGTTCGGACGGAACGGTGCGCCTGTGGGAGCCGGGGACCGGGCGGCAGGTCGGCCGGGAGTGGGTGTTTCCCGCGCCGGTCCATGCGCTGACCGTGGCGCCGGACGGCTTGGTCGTGGTGGGCTTCGGTGACGACGTCGCCGTCCTGGCCCTGGACGTTGATTGTGAAGGGAGTTGAGATCGGCGGCGCGGTGTTCTTCCACCCGGTCGCGAGCGCCTACACGTATACGTCGTCGGGCAAGAAGGGCCTCAGCAGCCCGGTCCACGCCAGGACCGGCATGGAGCACCTGGCGCACTACCTGCTGCGCGGACGGAACCGGGCGCAGGCCGCGTCGATCGTCCACTACAGCCCGCGCGCCGACGAGCTGCTGGACTTCGCGCGCGGCTTCCACAAGCCGGACGAGCCGGTGCCGCGACCGTCCGACCGACTGAAGTCCCTGCCGATCGGCGTCGACGACCAGCTCGCCCGGGCGGCGGCGCGGCTGCTTCCGGCGGCCAAGGAGCACCGGGTGCTGTTCCTGCCGTGGTCGGCGGCGCCCACGCTCGACGGCGCGTACGCGAACGCGCTCACGCCCGGGCTGGCGCCGCACATCGCCCAGGCGCTGCACCTGCTCGCGGCGCGCGGCGCGATCGGCGGCGCGAACCAGGCCCTCGCCGGACGCGACGGGATCGCGCCGATGGCCCTCGGCGGCGCGTCCGGCGCGCTGGCCCTGGACCCGCTGCTGTGGATCGCGGGTACAGCCTGGGCGGCGTCGCGGCGAGCCGGGCCGTCATCGCCAACCCGGCGGACGTGTCCCGGCTGATCTCCGTGGACGACGGGCGGCTGCCCGCCAGCGCGGACGGGCTCGTCAATGCGGCGCGGCAGGCGGCCCGCGCGGGGCGGAAGCTGCGGGTACTCGCCGTGCACTCGCCGTACACGGGCGCGCCGCCGCACGCCACGCTGGCGGCGCTGCGCTCGGCCGGGGCGGACACCGTCCTGCTGCCGCGCGGCGACGACGTCCGGGGAAGGCCCGAGCGGTACTCGGCCTGGCACCCACGAGCTCGCCGCGTACGGCGGCGAGACTTTCGTCAAAGAGCCGCAGAACGCGGTCACGCGCGGCTTCCTGGAGGAGTGCTTCGGCCCGTGATCACGCGCGCCGGCGCGACGGGCCGTGATCAGGGGACGAGGCCGAGTTCCTGTGCCTTCTGCCCGGCCTGGAAGCGGGATTCGGCGTTCAGAAGGAGCAAGATTTCGGCGACGCGGCGGCGGTAGGTGCGCAAGGAGAGGTTCAGGTGGCGGGCCGCTGCCTCGTCTTTGAGGCCGCGGGCCAGCACGCGCAGGATGTCGCGGCTTTCGGGGGAGAGGGACGGCGTCCGGTCGGCGCGGAAGGACGCCAGTGTGGGGGATTTCTCCCAGGTTGCCCAGTACAAGGACAGGATGCTCGCCACCACGGCCGGTTCCTCGACCAGTGTGTAGGAGCGCACTCCGCGCGTCGGCGGGCCGGCCATGATCGCGAAGCGGCGGTCCATGACGATCGTTTCGTGGGGGAGCGGGGTGACGCAGATCCGCACCTCGACGCCGGTCGCGCTGACCTCGACCAGCGCGTGCTCGTCCGCTTCGTCGGCCAGGGCCTTCGGCGTGTAGAGCTTGCAGATGCGGCTGCTCGGCGGGCGCTGGGAGCGGATGGCGCGCAGGCGGTCGCGGGCGGACGGCGCCGTCCACGTCCACATGTCCTCGGCGGCGCACACGAACTCGTCCCGGACGTCGCCGAACAGGTGCGCCGCGCGCTCGAAGAGGGCCTGCTCGCCCTGCACGGTGATGCTCATCGCGCTTCAAGTCTGCCCCGCGCGGCGAGGTGGCAGCAAGCTGCCAGCGGATCGACCGGGCGTCCCGCCGGGGGCGAGGCTGAGCGCATGACGAACGACACCTGGACCCTCGGCGACCGGACGATCCGGCGCCTCGGCTTCGGCGCGATGCGGCTCCCGCTCGCGGACGACCGGGATGCGGCAGCCGGGGTACTGCGCCGCGCCGTCGACCTCGGCGCCGACCACATCGACACCGCCGCGTTCTACTTCCGGAACGGCCTGGCCGCCAACGACCTCATCCGCGACGCCGCGCTCGGGCCGGAGATCACGATCGCCACCAAGGTCGGCCCGGCCCGCGCGCCGGACGATCCGTACCCGACCGGGCAGCTCCCGACGGATGCGCTGCGCGGCGAGGTGGAGCGCAACCTGCGCGAACTCGGCCGCGACCGTCTCGACCTGGTCTACCTGCGGCCCGGCGGCATCGACGTGCCGACCGAGGACTCCATCGCCGAGCGCTTCGAAGTCCTCGCCGCGCTGCGGGACGAAGGGCTGATCCGGCACCTCGGCGTCAGCCATGTGACGCTGCCGCAGCTCGAAGAAGCGCGAAGCATCGCGCCGGTCGTCGCCGTGCAGAACCGCTTCGACGTGTCCCAGCCCGCCGACACCGCGATGCTGGCCGTCTGCGAGCGCGACGGCATCGCCTACGTGCCGTACTTCCCGCTCGGCGGGTTCGGGCTGCCCGACGACCCGCGCGTCGCGAAGGTCGCCGCACGCGTCGGCGCGACGGTTCCGCAGGTGCTGCTGGCCGGGCTGCTCGCGCTGTCCCCGGCGGCGCTGGCGATTCCCGGGACGTCCTCGGTGGCGCATCTGGAGGAGAACATGGGCGCGGCGGACGTGGTGCTGACCGGCGCGGACATGGCCGAACTCGCCTGACCGTCAGGCCCCGCCCAGCTCACGCCGCAGGGGGGCGGGCAGCGGGTGGTCCGGCGGCAGCCGCCGGACGGTCGCCTCCGCGAACTCCTCGGTGGACAGGTCGGCGGACGCGCCGTCCAGCGACACCCGGTAGCCGCCCGGGCTCTCGTGGATCTCGACGGGCGTGTCCCGCTCGTCCAGGGCGAACAGGCCGAACCGCGCCCGCCAGGCGGCGCGGCCGGGCCGCTCGTCCGGGGCGACGGGCACGTCGATGTCGTCGCCGTGCGTGGCGTACTCGACGGCGTAGTGGAACGTCTGCAGCCCGACCGGGTACGGGCCGGACATCGTGGGGAGCGTCGCGTCCGGGCCGAGCGCCCGCATCCGCCGCCGCGTCTCGGCGTTCTTCTGCCGCCACTCCGCCGTGATCTCGTCGATCGGCAGGCCGCGCCGCGTCTCCACCGACCACTGGTTGAACCCGTCCAGGCCGGTGACGCCCGCACGCTGCAGCAGCTCGCCGAGACCGTCGAGATCGTCGTTGAGGCAGGCGTGGTTGTACAGTTCCTCGCCCGCCAGATGGGCGAGGACGTCCCGCCGCGACCAGCCCTCGTTCCGGGACGGCACGTCCCACTCCGCGCCGGTGAGCACGGTGAAGTAGGCGTCGAGGCGGGCGGCCTCGGCGTCGAGGAGATCGAACGGGTCCAGCCCGTCAAGCGCACTGTCGTCCATGCCCGTAGCCTGCCCGGACGGCTCCGGGCGAATCACGTCAGACGTCCACGAACGACTGCGGGACCAGCACCTTCAGCGCGTTCCCGTGCAGGACGATCCGGACGGGCGTCCGCCCCCGGATCTCGCCGTCCACGTCCACCGGCATCGGCGGCTCGGTGCTGACGCTGACCTCGCCCGCCGTGTGGAACGCCTCCTCGCCGAGCGACCGCCACTGCCCGGTCAGGACGTGCCGGACGGTCGCCGCCGCCAGCCGCAGCCGCCGCTCGTCCCCGAGCCGGTAGACGGCGAGCAGCCGGTCGTCGGGGCTGGCGTCGTGCGCGATCCGCTGTCCGCTGTGGTGCGCGCCGTTGGCGATGTTGAGCTGGTGCGTCGTCAGGTCGAAGCTCTCGTCCCTGATCCGGACGGTCGCGCGGAACGGCCGGTGCCTCGGCAGCAGCCGCGCCGCCGTCAGCGCGTACGCCGGACGCCCGAGGACGCGCTTCAGCCCGTGCGGCACGTGCTCGGCGACCTGCACCGACAGGCCGAGGCTGACCATGTTGGCGAAGATGTGGCCGCGGCCGTCCGGGTCGTCGGGGTCGTCGGTTCCGGCGAACCAGCCGACGTCCACGTCCGCGACCTTGCCGTCGACCAGGATGCGCACGGCGCGGGCGGTGTCCATCGGGAGTTCGAGCGTGCGGGCGAAGTTGTTCGTCGTGCCGAGCGGGAGGACGCCGAGCGCCACGTCCCGGTGGGCGAGATGGCTGACGGCCGCCGCGATCGTGCCGTCTCCGCCGCCGACGACGACCAGGTCCGGGTCCAGCGCCAGGACCTCTTTGAACAGGGCGTCCAGCTTCGTCGGATCGGTCACCGGGATGACGCGGGCGAACTCCAGCCCGGCCTCGGCGAGCAGCCGGCGCACGACCGGATACCGGCGGCGGCCCCGGCGGGACCGGGTGTTCACCATCAGCACCGCGCGGCGGCGGTGCGGGTCGCGGACGGCTGCCTCCAGTTCGGACTTGCTGCGCATTTCGGCGGACGCTCCCTCCGTCCCGGTCACCCTATCCGGCACGGAGGCGTCCCTCAGTGGTCGCAGCGGGCCGGTCCGGCGTGCTCGTGCGGGTCGCCGTCCGGCTCGGCGACGTGCCGGGGGCCGTGCGGGTCCTCGCAGTGGAACTCGTCGTCCACATGGTCGACTTCGAGGGTCGTGTGGGTGATGCCGTAGTCGTCGCGCAGCAGGGTCTGCAGGTCGCGGCGGACGCCGTGGCAGTCGCCCGCCGCGTCCACCAGCACGTGCGCCGACAGCGCCGGGTAGCCGGAGCTGACCTCCCAGACGTGAAGGTCGTGAACCTCCTGCACGCACGGCCGTGCCGCCAGCCGCTCGCCCAGCTCGGCCGGGTCCAGGCCGGACGGCGCCGCCTCCATCAGGACGCGTCCGGCGTCGCGCAGCAGCCCGTAGCCCGCCTTGACCATCAGCGCCGCGACGACCAGGGACGCGACGGCGTCCGCCCGCGCGAAGCCCGTCCGCCACACCACGAGGCCCGCGACGGCCGTCGCGATGAACGCGTACAGGTCGTTGAGGATGTGCTGGAACGCTCCCTCGACGTTCAGGCTCGTCCGGTTGGCGCGGCTGATCAGCCAGGACGCGGCGACGTTCACGACGATCCCGGCGAGCGAGGTGATCAGCACCGGCAGGCCGTCCACGTCCGGCGGACGGACGAGCCGCCACACGCCCTCGTAGACGAAGTACACCGCGAGCAGGATCAGCGTCAGGCCGTTGAGCTGCGCGGACAGGATCTCGGCGCGGCGCAGGCCATAGGTGTAGCCGCCGCGCGGGGGACGCGCCGCGATCCGCATCGCGACCAGCGCGAGGGCGATCGCGAACGCGTCGGTGAGCATGTGCGCGGCGTCCGACAGCAGCGCCAGCGACCCGGCGGCCAGCCCGACGCCGACCTCCCCGGCCATGAACGCGAGGATCAGCGCCAGCGCCCCGGCCAGCGGACGGCGGTCGCCGCCCTGGGTGATGCCGTGGCCGTGGCCGTGCCCCGCGCTCATGCGCCCTCCCTCTCGTGGCCGACGTGAGCGAGCGCGAGTTGCAGCAGCAGCCGCACGTGGGTGTCGTCGAGCCGGTAGTAGCCATGGCGGCCGTCCCGCCGGACCCTGACCACGCGGCTCGCGCGCAGCAGGCGGAGCGCGTGCGACACCGCCGACTCCGACTGGCCGGACGCGACGGCGAGGTCGCGGACGCACATCTCGTCCCCTTCGAGCAGCGCCGTGATGAGGCGCAGCCGGCCGGGGTCGGCGAGGAGGCCGAACACGTCCGCCAGCTCGGCGACCGTGTCCGCGCCGGGGAGCGCGGCGATCACCCGGGCGACCTTCTCCGGCTCGACCGGACGCGCCGGGGCGCCGGCCGGCAGCGCGACGTCTGAACCACTGCTCATATGAGCGAATGTAGTACATGGAGCGGTCCGATGGCCAGCCCGGGCGCCGCCCCTACCCGGCGGGCGGGCGGGGAAACTGCGTCTTCTGGTGGCCGGGATCTGTCGGGATGTGGTCATTTCGCACCGGCCGGACGGGCCGAGTGTAATGCCGTGCCGGGGGCGCGTCGATTGCTTTTCGTGGGGGCCTCATCAGGGATTTCGCTGTTTATATCAGTAATTGTTGGCGAAATGTCGGGCGGTCGTGGTGGGCATTCCGAGGCCGCCGCGTCCGGACTTCTCGCCGGGGACGCCCTTTCCGTTATTCTTCGAGGCGCGGGGGCGGGCGCCCCCGGCGTACCTGTTTCCTTTCACCGGCCGCGGCCGGTCACCGCGGGGGATGGCGCATGGTCGAACCGGCCCCACTCGGCCCCGGCGATCCCGTGCGGCTGGGCGAGTTCCGCATCCTCGGCCGGCTCGGGGCGGGCGGGCAGGGCACCGTGTACCTCGGCCGGGCCGAGGGCGGCGGACCGCCCGTCGCCGTCAAGCTGCTGCACGCCGAACTGCTCGGCGACGCGACGGCGCGCGCCCGGTTCGTCCGGGAACTGGCGCTGCTGCAGCGCGTCGCGGGCTTCTGCACGGCGCAAGTGCTCGACGCCGACCTCGCGGGGGACCGGCCCTACATCGTCAGCGAGTACGTGCCCGGCCCGTCGCTGCGGGACCTCGTCCGGTCGTCCGGCCCCCGCACGGGCGGGGACCTGGACCGGCTCGCCGTCGGCACCGCGACCGCGCTGGCCGCCATCCACCGGGCGGGAGTCGTCCACCGCGACCTCAAACCGCGCAACGTCCTGCTCGGCCCGGACGGCCCGCGCGTCATCGACTTCGGCGTCGCCCGCTTCCTGGACGCCGGATCGACCGTCACCGGCCCGCTCGTCGGCACCCTCGCCTACATGGCCCCCGAACAACTCGACGGCGGCACTGCGGGCCCCGCCGCCGACATGTTCGCCTGGGCCGCCACGCTCCTGTTCGCCGCGTCCGGCCGCGACGCCTTCGCAGGCGGCCCGCTGCCCGCCGTCATGTACCGCATCAAGCACGAAACACCCGACCTCGCCCCACTGCCCGGCCCGGTGGCGGACTTCGCCGCCGCCTGCCTCGCCAAGGACCCGCGCGACCGCCCCGACGCCGAGACCGTCCTGCTCGGCCTCCTCGGCGACCTCGGCCAGGCCCGCACAAGCCCCGCCCCGGGCACCGTCCCACCCGCCTTCGGCCGCTCCAACCCCGCCCGCCCCCGAACGACCCCACCACCACCCGCCGCCGCACCCAACCCCGTCCCCGCACCACGCAACGAACCCGCACCCAACGCGCCGGCCACCCCCGCCGCTCCGCCAGCACCAAACGCGTCGCCAGCGTCGCCAGCGCCGCCCGCGCCGAACGCGCCGAACGCGGTGCCCGCGCCGAACATGGTGCCCGCGCGGGACGCGGCCTCCGCGCCCGGCAGGCCACCTGTGCGGGATGCGGCGGCGCCGAACGCGCAGTCCGCGCCCGCCGGGCCGAAGGCGGCTCCCGCCGCTCCGGCGGCGTCTGCGCCCAACGCGCTGCCGGCGCGGGATGCGCTCTCCGCGCCCAGCGCGGCCTCCGCGCCGGACGCGCTGCCTAAACGGGACGCGGCAAATGCGCCGTGCGGCGAGCCATCGGGGGAGGACGACACTGCGCCCGGCGCCGCGTCCGCGCGGGACGCGGCGCTCGCGCCGGACGGCGAGGCCGCGCCGGGCGCGGTTCCCACGCCGAGCGATGCGCATGCGCGCCGAGGCAAGGCCGCACGGAGCGGTGAGGGCGCGCCGCGCGCGGCATCCGCGCCGGATCACGGGCACGCCCCGAGCGGCGTCCCGGCCCCGCGCAGCGAGGCGGCGCCGCAAGGTGAGGCTGCGCCGGACGCGGGCTCCACGCCCGATCCCGAGGCCGCGCCGAACGCCGTCCCGGCGCTCGAAAGCGCGTCCGCGCCGAGCACCGCGCCTCCTGCGCACGCCGCGCCGACGCGCAACGGGACACCCGGGCCGAGCACCGAGCCTCCTGCGCACGCCGCGCCGACGCGCAACGGGACGCCCGCGCCGAGCAATGGAAGCACGCCTGCGCCGCAAGCGCCGCCTGCTGGTTCTGCGCCCGACCCCGCATCCGCATCGCCGTCGAGCAGCGCGTCCGCGCCGGGCGCGGCGCCTGCAGCGCCCGCGCGCGGTGGTGCGCCTGCGCACGATGAGGCGCCCGCGCCGGGCAACGCGCACGCCGCGCCGACGCGCGGCGGGGTGTCCGCGCCGGGCGCCGGGGCCGCGCCGGGCGCGGGTGTTGCGCCGCAGGCAACGCCCGCGCCCGAACCTGCTCCTCGCGTTGCGGAGCCGCCGGGCGGCGCGGACGCACCAGGCGCGGCGCACGCCGAGTCGGAGCTGCCTGCGCCGGGCGGCGAAGCCGCGTCGAGTGCGGATGCTGCTCCGCGACCGACGCATGCTGGTTCTGCGCCTGGATCTGGCCCCGCGTCCGCGCCGGGTGCCGCGCATGCGGCGCACGCCGCGTCGGCGCTCGGCGGGGCGTCTGCGCCGGGCGCCGAGGCCGCGCCGGACGCGAGTGGCGCGCCGCAGGCGGCGCCCGCTCCTGGTTCTGCGCCTGGCTTTGTGCCGCCGTCGGGCGGCGCGGACGCGCCGGGTGCGGCGCGCGGTGAGGCGTCCGGGCCGGGCCGCGAGGGTGCGTGGGACGCAGGTGGCGCGCCGCAGGCGGCGCCTCCCGTTGGTTCTGGTCCTGCGGTTGCGTCGCCGGCGGACGCGCCGCGCGGCGGGTCGGCGCCCGTATCCGCGCACGTGCCCGGATCGCCGGGGCATAGTGCGCCTGCGTCTGGCGGGGCGCCGGGCGGCGTGCCCTCGCCTCGCGGTGCGGACGTGCCGGAGGGCGGGACTGTGCCGTACGCGGCGGGCGCGCCGGAGGACGAGTTCGAGCAGCTGCCTCCGCGTGAGGACGGGGACGCGTGGGGCGGGGTCTATCGGGGGCCCGAACGGCGGCGGCCTCGCGGTGGGCGGCTCGGCGCCCGGCCGCCGCTGCGGGGACCGTCCGCGCCCGCGCCGTCGGGTCCGGCCGCGCCGTCGGGCGCGCCTTCGTATGCGCCTGGGCGAGTGCCCTTGGTCGCTCGGCCGCGGCATCGGCGGCCCTCGCGCGGGTTGCCGCGGTCGCGGGCCGCCGTGGCCGGGTTGGCGCTCGCGGCCGGGTTGGCCGTGGCGGATCTCGGCGCGGGGCTGGTGAGCGGGCTGGTCGACGGGTCGGTTGCGCGTACGGCCGCCGATGTGACCGCGAGTGGGCTTGGCACCGCCGTCGTGATGATGCTCGCATTCGTCACGCTGGTTGCGGTGCCGCTGGCGTGGCAGGGCATCCGCGCCGCCGCGTGGGCGGCTGCCGCCGCGCGTCTCACGCGGCTCGTCCTGTGGGCGCTGTTCGGCGCAGCCGAGACGACTGCGACGACCGTCTACACCGCGCTGACCACCGCCGCCGTCATGCTGCTCGCGCGTGCGCTCAACCGCCGCGCCCGGCGAACACGGTGATGCGGTCGTGCGCGTGCGCTGCTACCGCGTGTGGCGCAGGTGCTGGGGTCGGTCGGCCGTGTGCGCTCAACCGTCGCGCCTGGCGAACGCTGTGAAGCGTTCGGCCGTGTGAGAGCGCGGCCATCGCGTGTGGCGCACGCGCTGGGGTCGGTCGGCCGCGTGCGCTCAACCGCCACGCCCGGCGAACACGGTGATGCGGTCGTGCACGTGCGCTGCTACCGCGTGTGGCGCAGGTGCTGGGGTCGGTCGGCCGTGTGCGCTCAACCGCGGCGCCCGGCGAACGCTGTGAAGCGTTCGGCCGTGTGAGAGCGCGGCCATCGCGCGTGGCCCACATGCTGAGGTCAGTCGGCCGCGTGCGCTCAACCGCCACGCCCGGCGAACACGGTGACGCGGTCGCGCGCGTGCGCTGCTATCGCGTGTGGCGCACGTGCTGGGGTCGGTCGGCCGTGTGCGCTCAACCGTCGCGCCCGGCGAACGCGGTGAAGCGTTCGGCCGGGTGAGCGCGCGGCCATCGCGTGTGGCGTATGTGCTGGGGTCGGTCGGCCGCGTGCGCTCGGCCGCTGTTCGACGGACGCCGCGTAGTCGCGGGGCGTCCCGGCGCGCGGCCGTTGCGCCCGGCACACGTCGCTCGGCCGTTCGGCTGCGCGAAGCTCAGTGGTCCCGTTCGGCGGATGCCGCGAGCGTAATGGGCGTTTCGCCGCGGCTGTTGCGCTCGGCGGACGCGGTGACGCGTTCGGCCGTGCGTGTGTGCGTCCATCGCCCTCGGTGCACGTGCTGAGGGTGCGTGGCCGCGTGGGCTCGTCCGCTGTTCGGCGGATGCCGCGTGCCTGATGGGCGGCTGGATGAGGCTTGTTGTGTGGTCGCTTTGTGTCGTGGGGCTCGGCCGTTCGGGGACGTGGGGGGCCGGCCGTTGTGTCCGGCGCGGGCTGGGTGGGGGCGTGATGTTGCGTCGTGTCGGTTGTTGGGGGTCAGGTGTTGTGGTTGGTGAAGGGGGTGAGGTCGCGGTGTTCTATTGCTGCCGCCATCAGGTCGGGGAAGCGGTCGGGGGTGCAGGCGAAGGCTGGGACGCCCAGGGCTGCCAGGGCTGCTGCGTTCTCGGTGTCGTAGGCGGGGGTGCCCTCGTCTGAGAGGGCTAGCAGGGCTATTACCGTTACGCCGGACGCTGTTAGGCGGGCTATGCGTTGTAGTAGCTCGTCGCGGACGCCGCCTTCGTACAGGTCGCTGACCAGGACGAGGATCGTGTCGTCGGGGCGGTCTACCAGGGACGCGCAGTAGGCGACGGCGCGGTTGATGTCGGTGCCGCCGCCCAGGCGTGCGCCGAACAGGAGTTCTACGGGGTCGTGCAGGTCCGGGGTGAGGTCTACTACGGACGTGTCGAACACGACCAGGGATGTGCGCAGGGAGCGTAGGGACGCCAAGACCGCGCCGAAGACGCTTGCGTAGACCAGGGACGCCGCCATTGAGCCGCTCTGGTCCACCGCGAGGATGACGTCCCGTTTGATCGCCTGCTGGCGTCGTCCGTAGGCGACGAGGCGTTCCGGGATCACCGTGTTGTGCTCGGGGAGGTAGTGCCGCAGGTTCGCGCGGATCGTCGCGCCCCAGTCGATCTCGGCGGGACGGCGCGGACGGGGCGTGCGGGCCGTCCGGTCCAGGGCGCCGCCGAGTGCGGAGCGGGTGCGTTGCGCCAGGCGGCGTTCCAGGTCCGCCACGACCCGCGCCACCACGGCTCGCGCCGACTCGCGCGCCCGGTCGGGCAGGAGTCGGTGCAGAGAGAGCAGTGTGCCGACTAGGTGGACGTCGGGTTCTACCGCGTCCAGCATCTCCGGTTCGAGCAGCAGGCGGGTGAGGTCGAGGCGTTCGATCGCGTCCCGCTGCATCACCCGGACGACCGGTGTCGGGAAGTACGTGCGGACGTCTCCGAGCCACCGCGCGACCGACGGCGCCGAGTCGCCCAGGCCCGCGCCGCGTCGGCCGCCGCGTCCGCCGGGGCGGGATCCGTAGAGCTTGTACAGTGCGGCGTCCATTCGGGCGTCGTCGCCGGTCAGCGTGGCGCCGGTGCCGTCGTCGTCGCCGCCGAGGACGAGTCGCCAGCGGCGCAGGCGTTCGGTGTCGGTCATGCGGTCTCCCAGCCGAGGATGCGCAGGACGGTCGCGGCGGCGGGGTCGGCGCGCGCCGGGTCCGGGTCGTCGCCTGACGGACCCGTGGGGCGGCCCGGACGCCGGACCCGCTCGCCGATCGCCCGGCGTTCCGCCGCGCCGTAGGCGCCGAACGTGCGGCGCAGCAGCGGCAGGACGGTCCCGAACGTTTCGGCTGGAAGGCCAGCGAGCCAGTCGTCCAGCAGGCCGAGCAGCGCGTCGTCGTGGACGAGCACCACCCCGCCGTCCGCGAGGAACCCCTCGATCCACGCGGCGGCGCGGTCGGCGGGCGCGCCGGACGACACTGCGCGCGCCATGCGTCCGGACGCGTCCGGCAGCCGGCCCGTGTCGAGCAGCAGCCGGGTGACGCGCCCGTCGATCACCCCGTGCACGTTCGGCCGCCCCAACAGATCCGTGAGCGCGTCGAGCCACGCGTCGCGGTGCCCGGACGCGTCGTCGCCGAGCAGGGACAGCGCCTCGTGGACGGCCCCGATCCCGGCGAGCAGCGCGCGGGCCGCGTCGTCGTCCAGGCCGGTCGCGGCGCGCGGCAGGCCGATCCGGATCCGCACGGCGAGGCCGTCCACGACCGTGCGCAGCGGCGCGGGGTCGGTGCCGCGCACGTCCCCGTACCGCAGCGCCCGCACCAGCGCGGGCAGCGCCGCCATCAGGTGCGCGGTGCCGGGTTCGACGGCGGCGCGGTCGGCGAGGACGCGCATCACGTCCGGCAGCGCGGCGCCGAGGTCGGCGAGCAGGCACCGTTCGGCGAGCGCGGTCAGGTCGGCGAGGGAACCCGCGTGCGCGGCGAGGTCGCGGGCGCGGGCCGCCGCCGCGTCCGCCACGGTCGTGCCCCACACCCCGGCCTCGATCAGCCGGACGTCGAACTCGGGGCGCCAGCGGACCGTCCACGCCTCCCGGAACGTGCCGCGCGACCGGCTCGCGTCCGGGTCGGGGACGCCCCACTCCACCTCCAGCAGCCGCAGCCGGTGCAGCAGGCGGCTGCGCTCCAGGTCGGTCGGGACCCGCAGGTCCAGATCGAGGTCCTTCTCCTCGGCGGACGGCCGCAGCCGCAACCGCCGCTGCGCCGCCACCAGGTCGCGCTGGAGCGGGACCATCGGCGTCGCGTCCGGCACCGCGCCGAGCCGCTCCCCGACGACGAGCCGCCGGGCGACCAGGGCGACCGGCTCGTCCGCGCCCCCGCACAGCACCGCCCGGACGGCCTCGGTCACCTCGTCCAGCCCGGCCAGCGGACGGCCGCGCAGGGCCGCGAGCGCCTCCGCCAGCCGCACCGCCTCGATGACGTCCGCCGACGAGACGTGCAGGTCCTCCGCGCGCAGCACCCGCGCCGCCGCCGTCAGCCACCGCTCGACCGGACGGTCCGGCGCGGTGAACAGGTGGTGGTACCAGCCGGGGGAGCGGACGCCCGCGCCGTAGCCGGACCGGCCCGCGAGCCGCCCGTGCGTCCACGGCACCCAGGTCAGCGCGACCTTGGCGCGGGGGAGGCCGCGCAGCAGCCGGTCGTCGTGGGCGGCGGGAATCCGGGCCGCCAGCGCCGGGACGTGCCACGCCCCGCACACGACCGCGATCCGGCGGAACCCGTCGCGGCGGGCGCGGCGCAGCGTCCGCCGCATGAACGCCTCGCGGCGCGCCTCCCGGCCGGACACCGCGTCCGGCGTGACGGGGCCGCGCAGCTCGGCCATCGCCTCGGCGATCGCGGGGAAGGGGGACGGGTCGTCCACGCGGTGCTCGACCACGTCGTCCCACCAGCGTTCGGCGTCGTCGTACCCGGCGGCCTCGGCGAGCATCCCCAGCGGGTCGGACGCGTCGCCGGGGTCGTCGTCGTCCTCCTCGGCGAGCCGGTGCGCGGCGGGCAGGTCGCAGAACCGGACGGGCACCCCCACACCGACCGCGTACCGCAGCGCCTGCCACTCCGGGCTGAACTCGGCGAACGGCCAGAACAGCGCGCGGCGGCGGCCCGGTTCGGCGCCGTCGGCGTAGGCGAGCAGCGCGACCGGCGGCGTCATCCCCGGATCGGCGGCGAGCGGGACGAGCGCGTCGGCCTCCGGCGGCCCCTCGATCAGCACCGCGTCCGGGCCGAACGCCGCCAGCGCCCGGCGCACCGCGCGCGCCGACCCCGGCCCGTGGTGCCGGACCCCGTACACCTCCACGACGGCCTGCGCCGCGTCCGGGTCGAGCACCGCCGGGCTGGTCACGCCAGGTCCCGGCAGGCCCGGTAGAAGTCGTTCCACTCCGGCCGCGCGCGCACGACCGTCTCCAGGTACTCCTGCCACGCGACCGCGTCGGCGGACGGGTCCTGCACGACCGCGCCGACGATCCCGGCCGCGACGTCGGACGGCCGCAGCACCCCGTCCCCGAAGTGCGCCGCGAGCGCGAGCCCGCCCGTCACCACCGAGATCGCCTCGGCGGTGCTCAGCGTGCCGCTCGGGACCTTCAGCGTCGTCCGGCCGTCCGCCGACACGCCCGACCGCAGCTCGCGGAACACCGTGACGACGCGCCGGATCTCGGCCAGCCCGGCGGGCGCGGCGGGCAGCTCCAGCGCCGTCCCGAGCTGCTCGACGCGCCGCGCGACGATCGCGACCTCGTCCTCCACGGTCTCCGGCAGCGGCAGCACGACCGTGTTGAACCGGCGGCGCAGCGCGCTCGACAGCTCGTTCACGCCCCGGTCCCGGTCGTTGGCGGTCGCGATGACGGTGAAGCCCGGTCTCGCCTGCACCTCGGTGTTCAGTTCGGGGACGGGCAGCGCCTTCTCCGACAGCAGGGTGATCAGCGCGTCCTGGACGTCCCCCGGCATCCGGGTCAGCTCCTCGACGCGCGCGACCGCGCCGCGCCGCATCGCGCGCAGCAGCGGGCTCTCCACCAGCGCCGCCGCCGACGGGCCCTCGGCGAGCAGCCGCGCGTAGTTCCACCCGTACCGGACGGCCTCCTCCGACGTCCCGGCCGTGCCCTGGACCAGCAGCGTCGAGTCCCCGCTGATCGCGGCGGCCAGATGCTCCGACACCCACGTCTTCGCGGTGCCCGGCACGCCGAGCAGCAGCAGCGCGCGGTCGGTCGCGAGCGTCGCGACGGCGACCTCCACCAGCCGGCGCGGCCCCACGTACTTCGGGGTCACCACCGCGCCGCCCGGCAGTTCCGCGCCGAGCAGGTAGGCGGTGACGGCCCACGGCGACAGCTTCCAGCCGGGCGGGCGCGGCCGGTCGTCGTGCTCGGCGAGCAGGGCCAGCTCGGCGGCGAACTCCTGTTCGGCGTGGGGCCGCAGGACGTCGGTCACGGACACAGCTCCTTCGTCATGGCGTGGCGGTGGCGCAGGGTCGCGACGAGCGCGTCCCGGACGGTCACGGTCTCGGGCGTGCCGAGCCCGGCGAAACGGTCGGCGTAGCGGTCGGCCAGGGCCGGGTCGAGGCGGTGCGCGGCGTCGCGGGCGAGGGCGCGCAGGGCGGTGTTCGCCGTCCCGGCCGGACGGTCCAGCAGGGTCGCGATCGTGCCCGCGACCGTCGCGGCGAGGTCGCCCGTCCACGGGGACGGCAGCCGCGCGAGGACCTGCTCGGCCAGCACCTTCGGGTCGGCGATCCAGCGGACGAGCCCGGCCGCCGCCCCGGCGCGCTCGGCCTCCGGCAGCACCCCGGCGAGGTCGGCGAGGACGGCGGGCGCGTCCAGCAGCACGCCGCCGTCCAGCAGGGCGCGCGCCCACGCCGCGTCGCGCTGCCACAGCGCCGCGCGGGCCAGCCCGAGGTGGACGTCGCGGGCGCCCCGGCCGGGCTCGGCGCCGCTGGTGACGGGCAGCGCGAGGATCCCGGCGGGCGGGAGGGCGAACACGTCCGGCCAGGTGGCGAGCGGGGTGCGGGCCAGGATCTCGCGCAGCCACGCCTGCTGCGGCGCCGGGGTGCGGCCCGGCGCGAACGACCCCTCGGGGTGGAACGGGACGCCGTCGCGGGCCATGCCCTCGTCGTGCTCGGCGGGCGGGGTGACCGAGATCCACGTCTGCGCGCGTCCGCGCACGGTGCGGCGTTCGGGCCGGACGCAGCCGCGCGCCCGCGCCGCCATCCGCGCGCCGAGCGCCGATCCGGGCAGCCGGGCCAGCAGCGCCGCCGCCGTCGCGCGGACCTCGCCCGCCCGGTCGTCCAGCGCGGCCTCCAGGAACTCCTCGTCGGCCGCCGCCAGGCCGGTCGCGAGCGCGGCGGCGAACTCGGCGCGGTCGGGGGCGCGCTCGCCGCGCCACACGGCGGCCAGTTCCGCGCGCGCCCGGTCCGGATCGGCGCGGCGCAGCCGGGCGAGGTGGGCGACGCGCTGCTCGCGCGTGCCGGTGGACCAGACGTCCGGGTCGTCGGTGCCCGGATCGGCGGCGAGCGCGATCACGTACGCCCAGCGCGGGTTCTGCAGCGCCAGCCACACGCCGCGCCGCCCGACGACGGCCGCGAGGTCGCCGCGCAGGTCCCGGTGGGCGCGCTCGCGGCCGAGGTCGAGCAGGTGCGGGACGGCCCGGGCGGGCGCGCGCAGCCCCCGCGCCGCCGCCAGCCGCAGCCACTCGGCCAGCAATTCGGTGCGGCGCCCGGCGAGCAGGTCGTCCAGCCGCTCCGCCGCGTCCGGCGGCACGACGGGCAACTCCTCGGCCGGTGCGGGCGCGACCGGATCGACGCCCCCGCGCCCCGCCCGGAACCCCGCCCGCCGCCGCACAGCGAGCACGGCCGCCTGATCGAGCAGCCGCCCCGCCGGATCGCCGCCCTCCGGCGCCCCCGCCAGCACGGGCGGAACCCGCCGCGCCGTCCCGAGCAACGCCGCCCCGACATGCTCCTCCCACACCTCGGTCACAGCGTCACCGCGCCTTCGGCGGGGTGCCAGGCGGCGAGGGGGTGGAGGCCGCGCGGGGTCCACTCGCCGGCGAGCGTGATGGGTTCTCCGCCGGAGAGGGAGAGCAGTGGCCAGGGGTCGGTGGTGCGCAGGGGGAGGACGTCGCCGGTCGCGTCCAGCGCGGCCAGGCCGTCGGCGTCGGTGCGGGCCAGGCGGACGTCGGTGAGGACGGCGGGCCAGCGGTCGGTCCAGGGGTCGGCGGCCAGGGCGGCGGCGTGCTCGGCGAGGAAGCCCGCGATCGTCGTGCCGTCCGGGACGGCCGGGACGGGTTCGGTGTGGCGTTCGGCCACCAGGGCGCGCAGGCGCGCGGCGGCGGGGTAGAAGGCCAGGTCGGCGTCCAGTTCGGTGCCCGCCTTCAGGGAGTCGTCCAGCGGACGGCCCGGCGGGGCGAAGGAGAGCACCAGCGCCGGTCGGCCGCCGCGTCCCCGCAGCCAGGCGCGGCGGGTGACGAGCTGGTCCTGCGCGCTGTCGCGGACGCCCACGACGCACCAGCGGTCGCGCACGCGTTCGCCGTCCGACAGCACGTCCTCGCGCGGCACCGTGAAGCCGATCCGGGAGCGGACGGTCGCGCGCAGCGGCGCGGGCAGGTCGGGCCGCCGGTGCGCGTGGACGAGCAGCCGCAGCAGCGCGTACTCGGCGAGCAGCGCGCCCGGCCGGTCCGGGCCGTGCGGGACGGACGCCAGGCCGCGCACCTGGCCGGCCAGCGCGCCCGCCTGCGCGTCGACCAGCCGCCGCGCGGGCTCGTCGAACTGACCGGCGTCCTCGGCCGCCAGGCCGCGGGCCACGCGGTCGCGCAGCCAGCGGTCCAGATCGTCCAGCCCGGCGGCCACCCGCCGCTCGCGCCGCTCCCGTCGCTCGTCCACGGTCCGACGCTAGCGCCGGGGTCCGACAATCAGCCGAACGGCAGGTCGGCGGGGGCGAGCAGCAGCGCGCCGACCCCGAGCGACCCGAGCGCGACGACGAAGAACAGCGACACCCACGTGAGCCCCGGGACGCCGGTGAGGTGGGCGAGCTGGTCGGCGTCCGACGACGGCGCCATGCGCCGCGCGCGCATCCGCTGCAGTTCGACGACCGGACGCGTCCCGGCGAGCAGCAGGAACCACGCGGCGAGGTAGGCGAACGCGGCCTGCACCTGCGGCCCCGTCTTCCAGGACACCAGGAAGATGATCGCGGCCGTGACCAGCACCGACACCGCGCCGTAGACGTTGCGGATCATCACGAGCATCCCGCCGAGCAGCGCCAGCGAGAACCACAGCATGAGCGTGACGCGCCCGCCCGCGAGCAGCGCCGCGAACAGCAGGCCGAGCAGCGGCGGCGTCAGGTACCCGGCCATCGCGGTGAACACCATGCCGGGGCCGTGCGGCTTCCCGCGCGACACGGTGACGCCGGACGTGTCGGAGTGCAGCTTGATCCCGTCCAGCTTCCGGCCCGTGACCAGGGCGATCAGCGCGTGCCCGCCCTCGTGCGCGATCGTCACGACGTTGCGGGCGACGCGCCACGACCGGCCGTGCAGGACGGCGGCGAGCGCCACCAGGCCGACCAGCGCGACGAGCCACCACGACGGCGCGTCCTGGGTGCCGGTCAACCGGTCCCACAGGCCGCCGTCGTTCCCGTTGCCCAAGCTGAGATGCGCGCCCACGTCCACCCCGGATTCCTTCGCTGCGATGACACAGAGTAGGACGTCCGGGATAAGCCGTGCGTTCGTTTCGACTCAGGAGAAGCCGTTCGTACCGCGAACCCGGTATTTCCCCCTAGAGTGGGCGGGCTGTGGAGAAAACGCCCCCCACCCCCCGGCTGGCGTGGCTGGACGTCCTGCGGGGCGTCGCCGCGCTCACCGTGGCCTTCCATCACGGTTCGTATCACTACGTGCCCGCGTTCCGGGAGCGCCTGATCGGTTACGTGAACCCCGGCGCCTGGGGCGTGCTGGTGTTCTTCCTGGTCAGCGGCTACATCATCCCGGCGTCGTTGGAGCGGACGGGTTCGGTGCGCCGGTTCTGGGTGGGCCGCGCCTTCCGGATCCACCCGATGCTGCTGGTCGCGACGGGCGCGATGGCCGTCCTGTCGCTGACGGGCCTGAAATCCCTGTCGGCGCGGCTGGGCGACCATCCCGAACCGGTCACGGAAGTCCTCGCGCACCTCACGATGCTGCAGGACCTGCTGGCCGTGCCCAGCATCGTCAACGTCTTCTGGACCCTCTCGTACGAGATGGTGTTCTACCTGCTCACGGTCGCGCTGTTCGCGGTCGGCCTGCACCGGCGGTCGGCGGGCGTCGCGCTGGCGCTGGCCGGGTCGGCGGCGGCGCTGGCGGCGGTGCTGCCCGTCGCGGCGCTGTCCGGACGGGCCGGGACCGCGCCCGTCACGGCGGCCGTCGCCGCGCTGGTCACGACCGCGATCGTCCTCGCGTGCTCGCGCCGCGCCGCGCTCGCCCGCGCGGGCGCGCTGCTGGGCGGCGCGACGGGCCTGGTCCTCGTGCTCGCCAACAGCCGGATCGCGGCCTGGCAGGGGCTGGTACTGCTCGCGATGATGTTCCTCGGCACGGCCGTCCACCGCTCCGAGCAGGGCCGGCTCGCCTGGCGCTGGACGGTCCTCGCGGGCGCCAGCGTCCTCGCGACCGCCCTGCTCCTGCCGCTCCGGCACGTCCCGGACATGGTGGACGGCGGCGTCGTCCGCGCGTGGCAGACCTCGCTCCCGCTCGCGATGGCCGCGTTCGCGGCGGCGATGGCGCTGCGCGCCCGGCGGATGCCGCGCGCGCTCGCGGGCCTCGGCGTCGTCAGCTACTCGGTGTACGTCCTGCACCCGGTGCTGCTCGCCGCCGCCGACGGGACGGTCGGCCGTCCGGGCGAGGACCGTCCGCTGTGGCTCGCGGCCTACCTCGTGCTGGTCGTGGCGGTGTCGGCCGGGACGTACCGGCTGGTGGAGGTCCCGGCGCTCCGCGCGGGCCGGCGGGTCGCCCGCCGCCTGGACCCGCCGCCCGCCGCCCCGGACCGTTCGCCCGCCCCGGTAACTGTGAGGTGACTCACAGCATCCAACGCCGCATCTGGTCAGTCTCACCGATAGCAGGAACAGCGGTGTAACCGGTCCGTTAGGGTTTTCCCGCTTTTCGTGACGGTAACGGGCGCGCCGCGGGTGGACGGCGGCCGATGCGAACCCTGACGGAGGGGTGGACGGACTGTGGGTTCAGGGGGCGGGGTGCTGCGCGGGCTGCTGCGCAGGGACCGGCTGTCCGGGCAGGTCGCCGTGGGCGCCGTCGGGCTGCTGCTGGTCGCGGCGCTCGTGTACGGCGTCGGACGGGCCAGCGCGACCTACCGGGTGTCGGACGTCGGCGCCTGGCTCGGCGCGACCGCGAAGGGCCTCGTCGTCCACGCCAACGGCCTCGCCGGGCGGATCGACGGCAAGGCCGCCCTGCCGACCGCGCGCGGCCACGCGATCACCGTCGTGCAGGACGGCCGGACGGTCCTGCTGGTGGACGAGACCACCGGCGTCGTCAGCCGCGTCGACCCGTCCCAGCTCAAGGTGGAGCAGGGCCGCGACCTCGGCGCGGCCGGGATCCAGGTCGTCATCGGCGGCGGGCGCGCCTACACCGTCGACGCCGTCCATGGCAGCGTGCAGCGGATCGACCCGGTGACGCTCGCCGCGTCCGGGCCGGTCACGAACCTGACGCCGCCGCTCGGCCGCGCGGGCGTGGACGCGACCGGACGCCTCTGGGTGCCCGAGCCGCAGTCCGGCCACCTCGTCCCGTTCACCGATGGAAAGCCCGGAACGCCCGTCACGGCCGGACGGCCCGGCGGCGGCCTCGGGCTGACGATCGCGGCGGGCACCCCGGTCGCGGTCGACTCGGAGAGCGCCACCGCGACGATCGTCCGTCCCGAGGGGCCGCGCACGGTCAAGCTGCCGTCGGCGGTGCGGGCGGCGGGCGCGGGCGGGGTGCGGCTGCCCGCGACGGCCGAGAGCCTGACCGTCCCGCTGCTGGCGGCGCGCGGCGAGCTGACGCTGCTGGACACCGGCACCGGCACGGTCGCCTCGGTCGGCCTCGCCGTGCCCCGGCACCGGCTCGGCGAGCCGCAGGTGCTCGGCCCGCGCGTCTACATCCCCGACGAGTCCGCCGGGGCGCTGCTCGTCTACGACTACGCCGCGCGGCGGGCGGAGAAGCCCATCCGGGTGTCGGGACGGACCGGCCCGCTGGAGGTCTTCGTCAAGGACGGGATGCTCTGGGCCAACGACCCGGACGGTTCCACCGCCGTCTCTCTCGACCAGGACGGCTCCGTCAAGCACATCAGCAAGTACGACGACAAGGTCGCGGGCGGCGTCCGCAAGCCGCTCCCCACGCCCGGCGGCGGCGGAGGCGGCGGCGACCCGCGGCCCGGCGACCGGCCGGTGCGCCCGCTGCGGCCCGGCGACCCGCCGTCCGCGCCGCGCGCCGTCGACCCGCAGGGCGACGCCGGGACGATCACCGTGACGTTCCAGCCGTCCGACTTCGGCAGGATCCGCCCGGACGGCTACGTGCTGCGCGGCCCGGCGGGCGGCCCGGTGCCCGGCGCGTCGCCCGCGCAGGTCCCGCAGGGCGGCGACTACCGCTTCACGATCGGCGGCCTCCAGTGCGGACGGCCGTACACGTTCCAGATCACCGTCCGGTACACCGACCCGCGCACGCACCGGCAGCGCAACGGCGCGTCGACGCGGTTCACCTCGGGGGCGTGCAAGGAGCCCGCCGCGCCGCAGAACGTCCAGGCCGACCCGGGGAACGGGACGGTCACCGTCGCGTTCGACCCGGGCGCGGACGCGGCGGCCGTCACCGGCTACGTCCTCACCGACGACGCGGGCTCGCCGTTCCCCGGTGTGAAGCCGCTCGCAACGAACGCGGCGCACCGGTTCCAGGTGACGGGCCTGTCGTGCTCGCGGGACTACACGTTCCGCGTCGCGGCCAAGTACACGAGCGGCGGACGTCCCGCGCAGGCACTGTCGGAGACGTCCGCGACCGCACGGCCGTGCACCGCGCCGGGCCAGGTCACCGGGTTCCAGGCGACGGGCGTCAACCACGGCGCGTCGTTGAGCTGGAACGCGGCGCCGGGCTACGACGTCGCCTACCGGATCACCGCGAACGGTGCGACGTACACCACCACCGGGACGAGCTACAGCATCACCGGGCTCACCAACGACCGGCAGTACGACGTCACGATCGTCGCACTGAACGGCGCGGGCGAGGCCACGCCCGCCCATGCCACGGCGGACCTCGCCGTCGCGCCGCACGCCCGCACGTACAACGGCCACAACAACGAGTACACGAGCACTTTCCTGCACACGGGCCCGAGCACGAGCGACCCGCGCGCCGGGTCGTTCCCGAAGGGCTTCACCGGCCCGGTGACCGTCCTGTGCCAGGCGAGCGGATCACACGTCGTCGACAGCAACGACGGAAACCTCCAGAGCAGCGTGTGGGACAAGATCGACTACAACGGCGTCAAGTGGGTCAGCGACCTCTACGTCAACACGCCGGGATCCAACGCCGGCCAGTTCTCCTCGACCCTGTGGAGCTGTTCCTGACATGACCGAGCCCCCCGCCGCTCCCGAGGCCGACGCCGTCGCCGCCCGGTTCGCCCAGATGTTCGCGGCCCTCGCGCAGAACATCGAGCACGTCGTGCGCGGCAAGCGCGACAAGATCGAGCTGGCGCTCGTCTGCCTGCTCGCCGAGGGCCACCTGCTGGTCGAGGACGTGCCCGGCGTCGGCAAGACCACGCTGGCCCGCGCCGTCGCCGCGTCCGTGGACGCCCGCTGGACCCGCGTCCAGTTCACCCCCGACCTGCTCCCGAGCGACATCACCGGCGTGTCGATCTTCAACCAGGCCGGCAACGCGTTCGAGTTCCACCCCGGCCCGATCTTCGCCAACCTCGTCGTCGCCGACGAGATCAACCGGGGCTCGCCGAAGACGCAGTCGGCGCTGCTGGAGGTCATGGAGGAGCGGCGCGTCACCGTCGAGGGCACGCCGCACCCGGTGCCGCGCCCGTTCCTCGTCCTCGCGACGCAGAACCCGGTCGACATGGACGGCACCTACCCGCTGCCGGAGGCCCAGCTCGACCGGTTCCTCATGCGGATCTCGATGGGCTACCCCGACCACCGCGCGGAGGTGGAGGTCCTCGCGGGACGGCCGTCCGGCGCGCTGCTGGACCGGCTGCCCGCCGTCGCCACCCGCGACGACGTCGCCGCGATGATCGACTTCGCGGCCCGGCTGCACGTCGCCGCGCCGCTCTACGACTACGTGGTCCGGGTCGTCGCCGCCACGCGCGGCCACGAGGACCTGCGGCTCGGCGCGAGCCCCCGGGCCAGCCTGGCGCTGCTGCGCGCGGGCCGGGTGCGGGCGGCGGCGGCCGGACGGTCCTATCTCGTCCCCGAGGACGTCAAGGCGCTCGCCGTCCCGGTCATCGCGCACCGGCTGCTCGTCACGCCCGAGGCCGAGCTGCGCGGCCGGACGGGCGCGGACGTCGTCGCGGACGTGCTCGCGACCGTCCCGGCCCCGCAGGCGGCAGGGGTCTGACGATGCTCACGCCGCTCGGCCTGGCCACGGCCGCGGGATCGGCGGCGCTGTACGCGGCGGGCTGGTGGCTCGGCTACCCCGAGCCCGCCGCGCTCGGCGCCGCCGGGCTCGCCGCGTCCGCCGGGGCGCTGCTGTGGACGCTGCCGCGCCCGCGCCTGGAGGTCCGCCGGGAGATCGCGCCGGAGAAGGTCGCGCGCGGCGAGCCCGCCGTCGGCGTCCTGCACGTGACGAACGCGGGCCGCGCCGTCCGGGGCGGGCTCGCGGCGCGGGACACGGCCGGGTCCGAGCCCGTCGCGGTCGACCTGCCCCGGATGCGGAGCGGCGCGCGGCGGACCGTCACCTACCGGCTGTCGACCGCGCGGCGCGGCGAGATCCCCGTCGGGCCGCTGCGGCTCGTGCGCGCCGACCCGCTCGGCCTCGCGCGCCGCGTCCGCTCCTACGGGACGCCGCGCACGCTGCTGGTGCGGCCCCGGACCGTTCCGCTCGGGCTGCTGCCGTCCGGACGCGCGCACCACCTCGAAGGCCCGACGAGCGAGAAGTCCCCGGCGGGCACCGCGACGTTCCACGCGCTGCGCGAGTACGTCGTCGGGGACGAGCTGCGGCACGTCCACTGGAAGTCGTCCGCGCGCACCGGGACGCTCATGGTGCGGCGCCTGGTGGACGCGAGCCTGCCCACCACGACCGTCCTCGTGGACGACCGCGCCGCCGCCTGGCGCGACCCCGACGACTTCGAGCTGGCCGTGGACGTCGCGGCGTCCGTCGCCGTGGGCGCCGCGCGGGCGAGCTTCCCGGTGCGGGTGCTGGCCGCGTCCGGGCCGGTCGCGGCGACGCGCGGCGGGCCCGGCGACGCCGAGACCGTGCTGGACCGGCTGACCCGGCTCGCGCTCGACCCCGGCGGCGACCGGTCCGTCACCGACGCGCTGCGCGGGGCGCCGGGCGGCGGGTCGCTCGTGGTGGTCGTCCAGGACGGCGCGGCGCTGGCCCGGCTCGGGGCCGTCCGCGCCCGCTACGACCGCGTCGTCGCGCTGCGGGTGCGGCCGGGGGACGGCGCGCCCGTGCCGCCGGGCGTCCAGGCCGCCGAGGTGGCCGATCTCGACGCGCTCAAGGCCGCCTGGCCGCTGCTCGGGAGGGGCCGGTGACGCGGCGGTACCTCGCGCTGCCCCTCACCGCCGCGCTCGCGTGTGCGGCCGGGCTCGCGTTCCATCGGGTGTTCGGGTACGGGCCGGTGCTGCCGGTCGTCGCGGTCGCGGCCGTCGTCCCGACCATGCTCGCGGCGCTGCTCGCGGGGCGCGCGGACCGGCCGTGGCCGTTGTGGACGTCGCTTGTTCTATCGGTTGCGGTTTGGCTGGGGACGGCCGCTGTCACCGTGCTGCGGCCGGTCGCGGGCGCGTTCCCGGACGCGGTGGCCGACGCCCTGCTCAGCGCGTGGAAGGCGATCCTCACGACGCTGCCGCCCGTCCCCGCCGACCCGCGCTCGCTGGCCTTCGTCAGCGCGCTGACCTGGCTCGGCGCCGCCGGGGCGGCGGAACTGGCGCTGCGCACGCCGTGGCGGCTCGCGCCGGGGCTGCCGCCGCTCGCGGTGTTCGCGGTCGCGCTGCTGCTCGGCGTCGGCGGGCCGGGGTCCAACGCGGCGCTCGTCGCCGCGGTCGCGGTGCTGCTGGCGGGGCTCGCGCTCGTCCGGTCGCCGGACGGCCGGCGCGCCTGGGCGGGCGTGCCGGTGGCGGCGGCGCTCGGCGGGGCGGTGTTCCTGCTCGTCCCGCACGTGCCGGTCGGCGCCGAGCCCTACGACCCGCGCGAGCAGGTGCAGGCGCCGCCGCCGCAGACCCGCGACGGCGTCAGCCCGCTGGACCGCGTCGGCGGGTGGCTGCTGTCGGACGAGGTCCTGTTCACCGTCCGCGCGTCCCGGGCCGCCGACCAGCGGCTCGTCGCGCTCGACCGGTTCGACGGCGTGACCTGGACGTCCACCGCCCGGTTCGTCCCGACCGGCGGGCGCGTGCCCGGCGCCGGCGGCGACGTCGCGCGCCGCCCGCTGGACCAGACGATCACGATCGCCGGGCTGCCCGGCATCTGGGCGCCCGCCGCCGACCGTCCGCGCCGCCTCGCCGGACTGGACGCCGTCGTCGACCCGGGCGCCGGGATCCTCGCCGCCGCGCGCCCGCTGCGGCGCGGCCAGACCTACCGGGTCGCGTCCGCGACGCCGCGCTGGGACCCCGACGAGCTGCTGTACGCCGACACCGCCGATGACCCCGAGGCCCGCGCCGCCCGCGCGCTGCCGTGGGGTCCTGGGGAGACGCGCGAACCCGTCCAGCTCGCCGACTTCCGGACGTTCGCCGAGGCCGCGACGGACGGGTCGTCCGGGCCGTTCCAGCAGGCCGCGCGGCTCGCCGAACGGCTCGCCGCCACCGCCCGCTACGACGTGTCAGCGCCGCCCGGCCACGGGTACCGGCAGCTCGACTACTTCCTCGGCACGTCGCGGCGCGGGACGTCCGAGCAGTTCGCCACGCTGTTCGCCGTGCTCGGCCGGACGATCGGGCTGCCCACCCGCGTCGTCGTCGGGTTCCGTCCGTCCGCGCCGCTCGGCGGGATCACCGAGGTGCGGTCGCGGGACGTGCTCGTCTGGCCCGAGGTGAAGTTCGCGGGCGTCGGCTGGGTGCCGTTCGACCCGACGCCCGCCAAGCGCGGGCAGTCCAAGCGGGCGGACGTCGCGGCGGGCGAGTCGAAGAAGCTGGAGCAGGCGCAGAAGGACGCGGCGGCGCGGCCGGGCGGGGGGACGCCGCCGAGCGCCGCGCCCGTCCCGCCGCCCGCCGCGCGCTCGGGGCACGGCGCGCCGCCCTGGCCTGTCCTCGCCGCGGTGGTCGCGTCGGTGCTCGTGGTCGGGTATCTCGCCGCCGTGCTCGCCGCGCCCGTCCTGCGCCGCCGGCGCCGCCGCGCCGGGACGCCCGCCGAACGCGTCGCCGGGGCCTGGCGGCAGGCTTTGGACGCGGTCGCCGCGCTCGGGCTGCGCTCCGCCGACGCCCTCACCGCGCACGAGGTCGCCGCGTTCGGCGCGGAGCGGGCCGGGGACGCCGCGTCCCGGGAGCTGCGCCCGCTCGCCGACCTCGCCAACCGCGCCCGGTTCGCGGCGTCGCCGGTCAGCGCCGCCGACGCCGACCGGGCCTGGGCGCACGCCGACCGGCTCGTCCGCCTTGCCGCCGCCGAGACCCGGTTCGTCCGGCGGTTCCATCCGCGCGAGCTGCGCCGTCAGCGCGCCGTGCGGGCGCCCCGGACGCACACCGGCGCCGACCAGGACACGTCCGCCGCCTTCCCCTGGTTGACGCGCAGGAGGGTGCCGACCCGGAAGCAGTAGCCGCGCCTGGCGTTCAGGCCGGTGACGGTCACCGCCTGCGCGCCGTTGCCCGCCGACACGACGGCCTGCCCGTCCGCCGGCTTCTTCAGGACGAGGATCGCGAGCTGCCGGGACGCCGCCGGAAGCTTCCAGCTCAGCGCGGCCGTCGTCCCGTACGGGCGGACGACCACGCCGCGCGGGCGCGTCTCGGCGTACCGGGAGCGCGGGATCGGGCCGGTGTCCGCGCTCGGCGCGGCGCTCGCGACCGGCGTCGCGGCCTGCGTCGCCGGGGGAGCGGACGGCTTCCCGCCGCCGCCCCACACCAGCGCGCCCACCCCGGCCGCCAGACCGCCGACGAGCGCCACGGACGCGGCGATGATCAGCCCGGGGCGCGGTCCGTCACGACGCGCGGGCGGCCCGGGGACGGTTCCGGGATGCGTGTCGGGCGCCCCGGGGACCGTCCCGGGTCGTGTGTCGGACCGCCCGGGAAGCGTTCCGGGTCGTGTGTCGGACGGCCCGGTGAGCGTCCCGGGCGACCCCGGGATCGTTCCGTGTCGTGTGCCGGGCGGCCCCGGGACGGTGCCGTGCCGCGCGTCGGGCGGCGCCGTGTCCTGCGGGACGGGCGCCTGCCACGGGCTCGCCTGGACCGCGGGCGCGGGCGGAGCGACCTGCGCGGTCGACGCCCAGTCCGGGACCGGCGGCGGAGGCGGCACGTCGCTCCCCGCCGGGACCGTGCCCGGCCCGCTCACAGCGCCGCCGCCCACAGCGCCGCCGCTTCCCGCTGTGCCGCCGCCCGTGCCGCCGAACGTCCCGCCGACGATGCCGCCGCCCGTGCCGTCGACCGCGCCGCCCGCCGTGCCGTAGGCGAGGTCCGTGACGGGCAGGCCGAGGTCGGCCTGGAGGCCGCGCAGCGCCTGCGCGAACGTGACCGCGTCCGGGTACCGGTCGGCGGGCGCCTTGGCCATCGCGCGCGCGATCACCGCGTGGACGCCCGGCGGCACGTGCGGCCCGAACGGCGGCGGCGGGTCGTTCAGGATCCGCAGCATGAGCTGCGCCATGCCCTCGCCCTTCGGCCCCTTGAACGCGGGCCGTCCGGCGAGGAGCTGGTAGAGCGTCGAGCCGAGCGAGTACAGGTCCGAGCCGACCCCGGCGGGCCGTCCCTCCAGCACCTCCGGCGCGGCGTGGTGCGGGGTGAACGCCTGCGTGTGCTGGGCGTCCAGGGAGTCGACGAGCCGCGCGATCCCGAAGTCGGCGAGCGCGGGCTCCCCGTACCGCGAGACGAGGATGTTCTGCGGCTTGATGTCGCGGTGCAGCACGTCGATCTCGTGGACGGCGGCCAGCGCGCCCGCGATCTTCACGCCGACCCGCAGCGCGTCCGCGACCGGCAGCGGCCCCTCGCGGTCCAGCCGGTCGGCGAGCGCGCCGTGCTCGAAGTACTCCATCGCGATGTACGGCGAGCCCGCCCGCGTCGTCCCGGTGTCGAGGACGGTCACGACGTTCGGATGCCCCGACAGCTTCGCGGTGATCGTGCACTCGCGCTGGAACCGGCGCAGCGCCGCGTCGTCCACGGCGTGGACCGACAGCACCTTCAGCGCCACGAGGCGGTCGAGCCGCTCCTGCCGGGCGCGGTAGACGACGCTGAACCCGCCCTCCCCGGCCCTGTCCAGCACGCGGTAGCCGGGCACGTCCTCGGTCATCGGGAGCGGGATCCTCTACTCGGGGGGCGGGCGCTCCAGCGTAGTACGCGGACGATTCGGACGCCGCATCCGCGCGGCGCCGCGCGCGTGAACGGTCTCACATCGCGGAAAGGCGGAATTGCCCTTTATCGCGGGTCCGGGTTCCGTCAATTCGGCTGTCCGTCGCGTCCGCGATCTCTAACCTTTCCGCATCACGACGCGAAGAGGAGGGGGCGCGATGCCGGAGACGACCGGAGAGAAGCCCGCCACGGGAACGCTTTATCGCGATCTCGTCTGGCTCGCCTATCTCGTCCTGCCCGACCGGGGCACCCGCACCCGGCGGATCGCGCTCGCGCGGCGCATCGCCGACGCGGCCGTCGCCGGGCGCCCGCACGACCCGCGCCGCCGCCGGACCCGCGTGCTGCGCCGCGCCGTCCGGCCGCCCCGCAGGCTTGCGCTCGGTCTCGGGCCGTGGACGCGGGCGCTGCCCGTCCCGCTGCCCGCCCCGGCGCTCACCGACCTGCTCGGGACGCTCGACCCGCCGGTCCGGATCGCGTACGTGCTGCGGCGGCTCGCCGGGATGCCCGGGTACGAGGTCCGCGACCAGCTCACGCGGCTGCGCGTCGCCGACCCGGCCGCCGTGCTCGCCGCCGCCGAGGCCGCGCCCGAGCCGCCCGAGGTGCCCGCGCCGTTCCCGCCCGCGCAGGTCCGCCCGGTGCGGCGCCGCTCGCTCGTCCCGGTGACGGCCGGGGTCGCGCTCACCGCGACGCTCGTCGGCGCGCTCGCCGCCGGGGAGGCCGGGCGGCTCGGCGTGGACGGCACCGCCGCCGCCCGCGACCTGCGCGTCACCGCCGCCGCGCCGGACGCCTGGCGCACCGGCCCGCACCGCCTCGACGCCTGGCCCGCGCGCGGCGACCTGGCGTCCGACCGGGACTTCACCGGCCGCGCCGCGCGCGCGTTCGCCACCGCCGACCGCACCGGCCCGGACCGCGCGCAGCTGCTGTTCGCTGGGCGCGTCGGCGGACGTCCCGTCGCGCTGCTGCGCCGGGCGGGCCGCGTCGCGCGGTTCGCGGGCGGGTCGGTCGAGGTCGTCTCGGCGGGCGAGGACGCCGAGACCCCGCTCGCGCTCGGCGACGGGCACTACCTGCTGCCGCCGTGGACCAACGCGGTGACCACGCCCGCCGGACGGGCCGTCCCGGTGCGGTCCGGCGTGACGGACCCGGTCGCGCCCACGACCCGCTGCGGCCGGGGCCCGCTGTTCGACCAGCACGGCCCGGGGACGGCCGTCCGGACGATCGGGCACCTCGGCGGCCCGCGTCCGCTCGCCCTGTCCTACCGGATGCCGGGCACGCCGCCCGTCACCCGCCTGACCGGCGGCGGCCTGCACCTGTGGGAACGCCTGGGCTGCGCGCTGCCGCAGCCCGCGCGCCCGCTCGGCGAGGCCCGCGCGTACGACTTCTGGTCCGGTCAGCTCCCCTTCGAGGGCGGGCGGGGCGACTGGACGTGCACCCGCCTCACCTTCGCGGGCGGCGGCACGACGTCCCGCGCCGTCCTGCTCACGCCCCGCGCCGAGCAGGCGACCGGCTGGTGCGACGAGGCGCGCCCGGTGGCCGGGACGTGGTGGCGCGCGCCGTCCGGCCGATGGGCGTACATCGCCGCCGCGCGCCGGGATCTGACGCCGTCGGTGGACGGCCGTCCGCGCCGTATTTCCCGGCGCGGCGGATTGCTGATCGTCCCCGGTCCGAATTCACCGCACACGCCGCCGGGAACGTTCACCGCGTCCGCCCGCTGACCAATCCCGGTGATCAACTGAATAATCCGGCATTACCCTCAAAAGGCGGTTCGGGCACCGCATTCGCCGGGGCGGGTCAGCGCGCGCTTACGGGGATGCGGCAGACTGGACCGCGACCGAACGACGTTCTGGGGAAAGAGGGGTGGCCGGATGGGTGCGGGGCCGCTGGACGGGGTGCGCGTGATCGAGCTGGCCGGGATCGGTCCCGGGCCGTTCGCGGCGATGCTGCTCGCCGATCTCGGAGCCGACGTGATCCGGGTGGACCGGGCGTCGGCCGTGGCGGGCGCGGGGGCGACCGGCGGAACGGACTTCACGAACCGGGGCAAGCGATCCATCGCGATCGACCTCAAGAGCGACGCGGGACGGGACGTCGTCCTGCGGATGGTCGAGAAGGCCGACGTGCTGGTCGAGGGGTTCCGGCCCGGCGTCACCGAGCGGCTCGGCCTCGGCCCGGACGACTGCCTCGCCCGCAACCCGCGCCTCGTCTACGGCCGCATGACCGGCTGGGGGCAGGACGGCCCGCTCGCGCAGAGCGCCGGGCACGACATCGGCTACATCGCCGTCACCGGCGCGCTGCACGCGATCGGCCGGGCGGGCGGCCCGCCGCAGGTCCCGATGAACCTGCTCGGCGACTTCGCGGGCGGCAGCATGTACCTCGTCGTCGGCGTCCTCGCCGCGCTGCTGGAGTCCAGGATCAGCGGACGCGGCCAGGTCGTGGACGCCGCGATCGTCGATGGCGTCGCGCACCTGTCCACGTTCATCCACGGGTTCATGGCCGGCGGCCTGTGGACGGATGAGCGCGGCGTCAACATCCTCGACACCGGCGCCCCCTGGTACGACGTCTACGGGACGGCCGACGGGAAGCACGTCGCGGTCGGCGCGATCGAGCCGCAGTTCTACGCCGAACTCCTCGCCAAGCTGGGCCTGGAGGCCGCCGACCTCCCCGGCCAGCACGACCGCGCCCGCTGGAACGAGCTGCGCGAGGCCTTCGCCGCCCGGTTCAAGGAGCGCACCCGCGACGAGTGGGCGGAGGTCTTCCTGCCCGGCGACGCGTGCGTCGCGCCCGTCCTGTCGCTGACCGAGGCCGCCGAACACCCCTACAACACGGCCCGCGACGTCTTCCCCGAGCGCGCCGGGCACCGGCAGCCCGCCCCCGCGCCGCGCTTCTCCCGGACGCCGGGGGAGACCGCCGGGCTGCCCGTCCTGCCCGGCGGGCAGACCCGCGACGTCCTCGCCGACCTCGGGTTCGCCGACGCCGACGCGCTACTGGACTCGGGCGCCGTCGTCCAGGGCTAGCGCGGGACGCGGCAGCACCACCAGCGCCACGAGCGCCGCGACGCCGAGCAGGACGGCGGTGACCGCGAGCCCCGCCGCGTAGCCGCCGTTCAGGTCGCCGGGCGCGACCGAGCCGCCGGTGCGGTGCGCGGCGAGCGTGGCCAGCGCGGCGAGGCCCACGCACCCGCCGAGCTGCCGCGCGCTGTTGACGACGCCCGCCGCCATGCCCGCCTCCGCCGCCGCGACGCCGGTCGTCGCGGCGGCGGTGACCGGCCCGAGGCACAGGCCGATCCCGACGCTGGTCAGCAGGGACGGGCCGAGGACGTCGCCGGCGAACGACCCGTCCGGGCTGACCATCGCGAACCATCCGAGCCCGAGCGCGGCCAGCGCGGCGCCGGGGACGAGGGCGAGGCGCGGCGACCGTCCCGACGTGAGCCGCACGGCCGACACAGCCCCCGCGACGGTCCCGGCGCAGAACGGCAGGAACGCCGCGCCGGTCGCGGCGGCGCCCAGCCCGAGGACGCGCTGGAGGTACAGCGAGACGAAGTAGAACGCGGCGAACTGCCCGGCCGTCGCGAGGAACACGAAGACGTTCGCGCCCGCCGTCCACCGGCCGCGCAGGAGCCCGGGCCGCAGCAGCGGATCGGCCGTCCGGGACTCCACGACGGCGAACGCGGTGAGCAGCAGCGCGGCGGCGGCGAGGACGCCGAGGGTCCGGCCCGACGCCCACCCGTACCGGTCCGTCCGGACGACCCCGAACGCGAGCAGGCCCGTCCCGGCCGTGGCGAGCACCGCCCCCGGCACGTCGAGCCGCCCCGGCCGCCCTCCGCCGCCGGGGACGCCGCGCGCGGTCAGCACGAGCGCGACCGCGACGATCGGCAGGTTCACGAGCATCACCCACCGCCAGCCCGCGTACTCGGTGAGCAGCCCGCCCACGAGGACGCCGAGCGCGCCGCCGCCCGCGTTGACCGCGCTCCACACGCCGAGCGCCCGCACCCGCGCCGCGCCCTCGGGAAAGGCGACGGTGAGGGCGGCGAGCGCGGCGGGCGCCAGCGCGGCGGCGGCGACGCCCTGGACGGCGCGGGCGGCGACGAGCTGGCCGGGCGTCTGCGCGAGCCCGCCCGCCAGCGACGCGAGGCCGAACGCCGCGAGCCCGGCGACGAGCGGGACCCGGCGGCCGAACAGGTCGGCCACGCGTCCGCCGAGCAGCAGGAACCCGCCGAACGTGAGCGCGTAGACGTGGACGACCCAGGCGAGGTCGACGGGCGCGAACCCCAGCGACGAGCCGATGGCCGGGAGGGCGACGTTGACGACGGACAGGTCGAGCGCGACGAGGAACTGGACCGCCGCCACGGCGGCCAAAGGGTTTCTATACATGTACAAAAACTAGCCGGAGCGGCCCCGCGCTGTCGAGGCGTGCGAGAGGATGAGCCGCATGACCGGCCAGAAGCGCCCGCCCGGACGCCCGCCGCGCATCTCCCGGGACGAGATCGTCGCGGCGGCGCACCGGATCGTCGCCGAGGAGGGCGTCGAGAAGCTGACGATGCGGCGGCTCGCGCGCGAGGTCGGGAGCACGCCGATGGCGCTCTACCACCACGTCAGCGACCGGGACGGCCTGCTGCTGCTCCTGCTGGAGGACTACGCCGTCCGCGCGCCGCGCCCGGACCTGCCCGCCGACCCGCGCGAGCGCGTCATCGCCGTCGCGACCGCGATGCGCGACGCGCTGGCGGAGATCCCGTGGATCATGGACGTGCTGACCAGCGGCCGTCTCTTCGGGCGGTCCGCGCTCTGGTTCAACGAGCAGATCATCGCCGCCGCCCTGGACTGCGGCCTGACGCCCGAGGACGCCGTCCGCGCCTACCGGGCGATCTGGCACTACACCGCCGGGCAGATCATCGTGACGTCCCGCGAGCGCGCCGCCCGCGACCGCGCCCGCGCCGCGACCGGCACCACCTACCGCGAGCGGGTCTTCGGCACGCTCGACCCGGACGAGCACCCGGCGCTCGCCCGGGTGGCGGACCGCTGGGAGGAACTGTCGGTCCGCGACGACTACGCCGCCGGGTTGCGCGCCCTCGTGGACGGCCTCGTCCGGCGGGCGTGACGCGCTTATAGTCCGCTGCCATGGACGTCTCGGCTGAGGAAACCATCGCGGCGCGGCTGGAACGGGCGCGGGCGCGCCGGTTCGTCGGCCGGTCGGCCGAATCGGCGCTGCTGCGCGACGCCCTGCGCGCGGCGGAGCCCGGCTTCGCGGTGCTCTACGTCCACGGTCCGGGGGGCGTCGGGAAGACCGCGCTGCTCGGTGAGCTGGCCCGGGTCGCGCGGGACGCGGGCGCGGCGCCGGTGCGGGTCGACGGGCGCGCGACCGGGCCGTCCCCGGAGGCGTTCGCCGCGTCCGCCCGGCCCGCCGGGCACGGCCGGACGGTCCTGTTCATCGACACCTACGAGGCGATCCTCCCGCTGGACGGCTGGATCCGGGAGACGCTGATCCCCGGCCTGCCCGCCGACGCCCTGGTCGTCATCGCCGGCCGCACCCCGCCGCCGCCGGGCTGGGCGGTGAACCCGGGCTGGCGCGACCTGCTCCGCGTCGTCCGCCTGGACAACCTGGACGCCGACGAGATCCGGGCCTTCGCCACCGCCGCCGGGGCGCCGCCGGACGTCCACGAACGGCTCGCCGCCGTCACCCACGGCCACCCGCTGGCGCTGACGCTGCTCACCGGCCTCCTGCGGCGCGACCCCGGCGCGGCCTGCGACCTGGCCGGGTCCCCGGACGTCGTGGACCGGCTGACCGAGTGCTTCCTCGCCGACGCCCCGAGCCCCCGGCACCGCCGCGCGCTCCAGGCCGCCGCGCACGCCCGGTTCACCACCGAACCGCTCCTGCGGGCCGCCCTGGACGATGACGCGGACGATGACGCGGACGACGAGGCGGGCGACCTCTACACCTGGCTGAGCGGCCTGGCGTTCGTCGAGCACGGCGAGCACGGCCTGTTCCCGCACGACCTCGTCCGCGACGTCGTGGCGGCCGACCTGCGCCGCCGCGACCCGGAGACCCGCGCCGACCTCCACCACCGCATCCGCCGCCACCTGATGGACGAGGTCGGGAGGACGTCCGGCCGGCAGCAGGCCCGGTGGATCACCGACGTCAGCTTCCTCGCCCGGACCCACCCGGTGATCCGCCGGTTCTGGGACTGGGACGCCCTCGACGCCGCCTACCCCGACCTGCCCGCGCCGTCCGAGCACGCCGAGCTGATCGCGCTGGCCGCCCGGCACCAGGGACCGCGCTCGGCGGACCTGCTGCGCCGCTACCTCGGCCATCCCGCCGCGACGGTCGCGGTGTTCCGGTCCGCCGAGCCCGGGCCGCGCGGGCTGGCCGTCCTGCTGCGGCTCGACCAGATGAGCGACGCCGACCTGGCCGCCGATCCGGCGACCGCCCCGGCGTGGGCGCACGTCCGGGCGCACGGCCCGCTGGCGGCGGGGGAGCAGGTGACGTTCAGCCGCTTCCTGATCGACCGCGACTGCTTCCAGGACGCCTCGCCCACCCGCAACGCCGCGTCCGCCAGCCATTCGCAGCGCATCCTCGGCAGTCCCGACCTGGCCTTCGACTTCCTCGGCGCGTTCCGGGAGGGCGCCGTCCAGCCGGAGGCCATGGCGCACGTCGGCTACGACGTCCTGCCCGGCGGCGCGTACGAGATCGACGGCGCCCGGCACTGCGTGTTCGTCCGGGACTGGCGCGGGCGCACCCCGGAGAGCTGGAGCGCGATGCTCGCCGACCGCGACCTCGGCCGCACCGCGCCCGTCGACGACCGGCCGTTCATCACCGCGCTGACCCACGCGGCGTTCACGGCCGCCGTCCGGACCGCGCTGCGCGACCTGCACGCCCCCGACCGCCTCGCCGTCAACCCGCTGCTCAGCGCGCGCCTCGTCGGGGGCGGCGGTCCGTCCGCGCTGCGCGCCGCCGTGCGCGCCGCGATCGACCACGTCCGGGACGATCCGCAGGAGCACAAGCTGTACCTCGTCCTGGACCGGACGTATCTGCGTCCCGCGCCCACGCAGGAACTCGCCGCCGAACTCCTCAGCCTGTCGCTCAGCACGTTCCGCCGCCACCACACGGCCGCCGTCGCCCGCGTCACCTCCCTGCTCTGGACGCGGGAACGCGACGCCACGCTCAACCACCCGTGAACCCGGTGAGCCGGGAGCTTCCTACTAAGCAGGTTGTCTAAGTAGGTAATTTGTGATCTCATTCCGGGCGTCCTGCCGCACGCGATCCGTCGGGCCGTCGCCCGGAAGGGAACACATGTCCGCACGACTGTCCCGTCACGCGCTCGGCGCGCTGACGGTGCCCCTCGCCCTCACCTTTCTCGGCGCGGCCTCCGGGCCGGCGCCGGCCGCCGCCGCGAAGGAGAAGCAGCCAGGCCGACCCAACGTGGTCTTCGTGCTGGCCGACGACCTCGGCTGGGCGGACCTCAGCACCGGCCGTACCAACCAAGGCAACGGCAACGACTTCATCCAGACACCGGCGATCGACAGGCTGGCCCGGGAGGGGATGTCCTTCGACAACGGCTACGCCTGCGTCATGTGCGCGCCCTCGCGGTCCGCGCTGCTGACCGGCCTCTACGCCCAGCGTCCCGACAACAACATCTACCTCGGCGCCGAGCTCAACAGCGGCGGTGACGACACCCTGCTCGTCGGGCCGCCGCAGGGGCTCGCGGACGGCAACCCCGTCCTCCCGCCGCACGCCGTCACCGTCGCCGAGACGCTGCAGAGCGCCGGTTACCGGACGGGGTACATCGGCAAGTTCCACGTCACCAAGAACGCGGCGGAGATCGTCTCGGCCCACGGCTTCGACGAGAACTTCGGCGGCAGCGAATCGGGCAACGCGAAGGTCTACCACGCCGAGAACGGGAAGTTCGACGCCTCCATCGGTCCCGCGCTCAACGCCTTCGCGGCGCCCTACACGCAGGCGTACGTCGATCAGAACCTCAAGCCGTACGCGCACGGGGTGAGCGGCAAGGCCCTCGACGCCCTGGTCGGCACCCAGAAGCACGTCACCGACGCGTTGAGCGACGCGGCCGTCAACTTCATCGACCGCAACAGCGGGCGGCCGTTCTTCACGTGGCTCAGTCAGTACGCGGTGCACAGCCCCGTCGGCGACGCGCAGGCGCGCAGCGACCTGCTGGCGAAGTACAAGGCCGCGACCCCCGGCAAGGACCCCGCCAAACCGTCGTACGCCGCGCTGGTGGAAGGGCTCGACCAATCGGTGGCGCGCGTGATCGACCACCTCGACCGCACGCCGGACCCGCGCAACCCCGGCCATGTGCTGGCGGACAACACGCTGGTCGTGTTCAGCTCCGACAACGGCGGACGCACGGACCTCGGCGGTTACAACGGCCCGCTGAAGGGGCAGAAGGGCGAACTCGACGAGGGCGGCGTGCGGGTCCCCTGGATCGTGTGGAGCAAGAACAAGCGGCTGGTGCGCGGTGGCACGATCAACTCCTCGCCCATCAACGGCACCGACCTCTACCCGACGCTCGCGGCCTACGCCGGGGCCAAGCTGCCGAGCGGCGTGCCCTTCGACGGGACGAACCTGCGGCCCGCCTTCACCACCGGCGCTCCCGTCGTCCGTCCGCGGTTCGCCCATCTGCCCGGCTACAAGAACGGCGGGGCCCGCGACCAGCGGCCCGAGACCACGGTGCGCGACGGCCGGTGGAAGCTCGGCTACACCTACGAGGACCAGCGCTGGCATCTCTACGACCTCGGCAACGACATTGGTGAGACCAACGACCTCGCGTCCCGGCGTCCCGACGTCGTCGCGCGGCTCGGGACCGAGATCGTCCGCTGGCTCGACCGCACCGACGCGCCGCTCGCCACGCTGCGCGCGGGCCGCCCGCCCCTGGAGCTGCAGGTGCGCGGCACGACCTACTCCGCCAAGACGGTGCGGCACTACGCGCGGAGCACGACCCTGCGCGTCCAGCCCGGCGACGAGGTCCCCCTGGTGCTCCCGAACTCCTAGGCGCCGCCGTCCTCGCCGCGGGGCGCGGCGAGGACGGCGCCGATCGGGTGCGTCAGCGCAGGTCCGCGAGGAGCGTGGTGAGTTCGGCCTCCTGCTTCGCCGGCGCCATCGGCGGGTTGGAGTGGTCGATGCCGAAGGTCTTGAGGACCTGGTCCAGCTGCGCGTCGATGAACGTCCAGCCGGTGCCGTCCAGCGGCTGCAGGGACTTCTGGTCGGCGTCCCAGAGGTCGCGCAGCGCCTTGGCGGCTGCGTGGGCCCCCTTCGCGTTCCCCGACCGCGCGTCGGCGAGCGCGGTGGACGCGAGCGCCCTCAGCCTGGCGACCTTGGCGGGCGGGAACTTCTCGGCGGCCTGGCCGGGGGCGAGCTGCACGGTCGGGGTGGCGTCGGTCTCCGGCGCCGGAGTGACGTGCGGCCGGTTGTGCGCCACCGTCAGCAGGACCGCCGTGGCGACGGCGAGAGCGCCGAACCCGGCCAGCGCGACGCGTTCCCTGCGCGGATCGCCGGGGGCGTGCGGGTCCTGCGCGGCCCGATGGGTCTCGGTGACGTCGGCCCGCGTGGCGGTCAGGTAGAGGACGGTCGCCAGGATCAGCCCGAGGAAGATCAGGCTCGTGGTGAAGGTGCCCAGGGCGAGCCCCGTCGGGTCGCCCGGGGACTCGGCGACCTTGGGCGAGGCGAGCCAGTCGCCGATGTTGGCGCCCAGCGGGCGGGTCAGGATGTACGCGAGCCAGAAGGACAGCACGGGGTTCGCGCCGAACTTCCACAGCACCGTGATCGCCGCGATGAGGCCGAGCGGCAGCAGGACCGACGCTCCCGGACTCCAGCCGGTGAGGTCGAGGGTCCAGTCGCCGGTCGCGGTGCCGAGCGCGAAGGTGACGAGAACGGTGAGCCAGTAGAACGACTCACGGGACCGCGTCGCGACCGCGTGGATCGACAGCGTCCGCTCGCGCAGCCACCACACGCCGAAGACCGCCACGAGCAGGACCGAGAACACCGCCGAACTGATCCACAGCGGCACGTTGAGCTGGTCGGTCAGGATGTCGGTGTACAGCGTGCCCGTCACGCTGACGACCACCACGGTGAGCCAGTACGGAAACGGGACGTACCGTTTCAGCCGCAGCTGCACGGCCAGGACCACCACGAAGACCGCGGTGAAGATCAGGGCCGTGTTCACCAGGCCGACGCCCAGCTTCATGTCGATCCAGTCGGCGAAGCTCTCCCCGACGGTCGTGCAGAGGATCTTGATCACCCAGAACCAGACGGTGACCTCGGGAACCTTGTTGAGCAGGAGCCGCCCGCGCCGCGAGCGCACCGCGCTTGTCGTCGTCATGCGGAGAGGCTGGACCGCCGCACCTGCCCGTAACCTGACTACCGGGACGCCCGGGGCAGGGTCACCGCGACGCGGCCGTGGCCGTCGGCGACCGCGCGCACGTCCACGCCGGCGGACGCGGCGAGGCGCCGGACCACGGCCAGCCCCAGCCCGTGCCCGCCGCCCCCGGTGACGCCCGCCTCGAACGCCCGCCCGACCTGCGCCGGATCGAATCCCGGACCGTCGTCGAGGACCTCGACCACCACGTCCCCGGCCCGGACGCGCGCCGTGATCCGGACGCGCGACGCCGCGTGCCGCAGCCCGTTGTCGAGCAGGGGCGACAGGACGGCCACCACGAGTTCGGCCGCCACCGCGACGTCGACGCCGGCGGGAACGGCGACGTCGACCGGGCGTCCCGCGACGGCCCGCCGTGCTGCGGCCCGCAGATCGCAGCGGGCGCCGACGTCGCCGCCCGACCGGGCGGTGCCGAGGATCGCGCTGACCGCCGTGTCCAGCCGTTCGACCTCCCGCAGGACCGATTCCGGCGCCAGCTCGCGGCGCGACAGCTGCGCGAACTGGGCCTCACCGCGCAGGACGGTCATGGGCGTCCGCAGCTCGTGGGCGATCTCGTCGGTGAGCCGCCGTTCGTCGGCGAGCGCGGTGTCGACGCGGTCCAGGAGGCGGTCGAGCGTGCGTCCGAGTTCCCCGAACTCGTCGCGGGGGACGCCGAGGTCGAAGCGGCGCCCGGGTTCGTGGTCGCTCCAGTCGTCGGCGAGCGCGGCCATGGCGTGGACCACCCGCAGCGCCCGGCGCACCGCGAGGTGGGCGACGGCGCCCGCGAGCAGGATCGACAGGCCCCCGAGGATGAGCGACAGCGCCAGGCCGCGCCGCTCCGACGCCTCGTAGGGCGTCAGATCGACGCCCGCGACCACCACCGCCCGGTGACCTTCGATCGAGATCGCCCGGGAGTGAAAGAGGTGATTGTCGGCCGTGACGGTCCGGGACCGCCCGGAGCCCGCCAGCTCCTCGACGTGGTCGAGGACGCCGTCCGGCGCGATCCCGTCGATGAGGCGCCCGTCGGCGTACACCCACGCGACCGTGTCCAGGGCCTCGTTGCCGTTCTCGGTCATCACGACGCGACCGCCGCGCACGGTGACGTTCGCCGCGACCGCCTCCGCCCGCGTCCGCGCGAGCCCCCGCGAGTCGGCGTCGGTCACCCGGCTCAGCAGCACGTGCGAGACGACCACCAGGACCGCCACCACCGCCGTCGCGATCACCACGGTGAGCGCGACGACCTGCCCCCGGAAGCCCGTCACTCCCATCGGTACCCCACCCCGCGGACCGTCCTCAGATGATCGGCCGCGCCCAGCGCGCCGAGCTTGGCGCGCAGGCGGCGGACGAAGGAGTCGAGGGTGTTGTCGCTGACCCGCGCGCCGTGCGGCCAGCCCGCGGCGACCAGGGCGTGGCGGCGCACGGCCTCGCCCCGCGACGCGGTGAGCCGGCCCAGCAGCCGGAACTCGGTCGGCGTCAGGCTCTCGCTCCGCGAACCGTAGGTCACGACGTGCTTGGCCGGATCGAGGACGACGCCGCTCGGCGTGGGGCGCACGGTCGTCCTGCGCAGCAGGGCGCGCACCCGGACCAGCAGTTCCGGGACGTCGAACGGCTTGGTCACGTAGTCGTCGGCCCCGGCCTCGAAGCCGCCCACCTTGTGGTGCACGCCGTCCAGCGCGGTGAGCATCAGGACGGGCGCGTCGACGCCGCGCGCCCGCAGCGCCAGGCAGACGTCGCGGCCGTCGGCGTCCGGCAGCCCGAGGTCCAGGACGACCAGGTCGGGGACCGGGTGGAGCGCGCGCAGCAGGCGGTCCGCCGTGGCGGCGACCGAGACGCGGTGCCCGTCGTGTTCGAGGACGCGCTTGAGGACGTCGCGCACCGCCGCGTCGTCCTCGCACACCGCGATGAGAGCCATGCGCCCGGCGGTCAGGCGGAGAGGCCGCCGCTCGCGAGGAGGCCGAGGAGCAGACCGGCGACGGCGAGGCGGTAGAGGACGAAGGCGTTGAAGGTGTGGCGGGCGACGAAGCGCAGCAGCCAGGCGATGGAGGCGTAGGCGACGACGAACGACACCAGGGTGCCGACCAGCAGCGGGCCCGTCGCGGTGCCCGTGCCGAGCGCGTCCTTGAGTTCGTAGAGGCCCGCGCCGGTGAGGGCGGGGATGCCGAGGAAGAACGACAGCCGGGTGGCGGCGACGCGGTCCAGGCCGCGCAGCAGCCCGGTGGACATCGTGGCGCCCGAGCGGGAGAAGCCGGGGAACAGCAGCGCGAGGATCTGGGAGGTGCCGACCAGCAGTGAGTCCGCGAGGGTGGCCTCGGCCTCGCCCCGCTTGTGGCGGCCGTACCGGTCGGCGGCCCACATGAACCCGCTGCCGAAGATCAGCGATCCGGCGACCACCCACAACGAGGCCAGCGGCCCGTCGATGAGCGGTTTGGCGGCCAGGCCGACCAGGACGACGGGAATGGTGGCGTAGATGACCCACCAGGCGAACTTGTAGTCGTGGTTCTGGCGCTGCTCCTTGTTCGCGACGCCGCGCAGCCAGGCTCCGGCGATGCGGGCGATGTCGGAGAAGAAGTAGAGCAGGACGGCGGCGATCGCGCCGACCTGGATGACCGCGGTGAACCCGACCACGGAGTCGTCGTCGACGGGGATCTTCATCAGCCCTTCGACGATCTTCAGATGGCCGGTGGAGGAGACGGGCAGGAACTCCGTCAGCCCCTCGACGACACCGAGGACGACGGCCTGGCCGATCGTGATGGCGGTCATGCGGGTCTGCCTTCCGGACGGCCGCCGGGGCGGCGGTGGGCGGAGCGCGGGGACGGGCCGGGCGTCACGAGGGACCGCCGGGCCGGCGGCGGTTCCGGCGCAGTTCGAGCAGCACGGGAACGGCCGACACGACCACGATCACCGCGACGATCGGGAGCAGGTAGGCGTCCACGCCGGGGATCGTGGAGCCGAGCGCGTATCCGGCCAGGGTCACGCCGACCGCCCAGACCAGCCCCCCGGCCGCCTGCCAGAGCGTGAACACCCTCGCCGGAACGTCCAGCGCGCCGGCCATCGGGTTGAGGACCGTGCGCACGACCGGGATGAACCGGGCCAGCACGATCGCCTTGCCGTGCCCGTAGGAGCGCAGCAGTTCCTCCGCCCGCGCGGCGCCCCGCCGCAGATGCTCGTTGCGCGAGCGCGCCAACAGCGGCCGGCCGCCCCGCCGTCCGATCCAGAACCCGGTCTGCGCGCCGGCCAGCGCGCCCGCCACCGCCGCGAGCAGCACCAGCGGCAACGACAGATGGACCTTGCCCGTCGCCGACGTCGTGCACAGCAGGCCGGCGGTGAACAGGAGCGAATCGCCCGGCAGGAAGAACCCGATCAACAGCCCGGTCTCGGCGAACAGGACCAGGAACACCCCGAACGCGCCGAGACTCGACAGCAGGGACGTCGCGTCCAGCGGGTTGAGCGCCGCCGTCATGGCTCCTCGTTTCCTGGGGTCGCCCGATCGAATACAGTGACATCTACACCATGTAGAAGTTCTACACCATGTAGATGCTCGAAGACGCCCGGAGGTTCGCCGTGGACGAGGGCACGGGCGCGCGCCGCCCCGCCGGCGCGCTGGAGGCCGAGCTGCTGGCCGTGCTCCAGAGCGCGGACGCGGCGCTGACGCCCGGCGACGTGGCCGAGCGGATGGGCGGCGAACTGAGCTATTCGACGGTCGTCACCGTCCTGTCCCGGATGTACGCCAAGGGCACGCTGAACCGGGAGCGCTCGGGCCGCGCCTACGCCTACAGTCCCGTCCTGGACGCGCCCGGGATGGCGGCCCGCCGGATGCGGGAGGTCCTGGAGAACGAGCACGACCGCGACGCGGTCCTCGCCCGGTTCGTCGGCGAGCTGTCGCCGCGCGACGAGGCCCTGTTCCGCCGCCTGCTGGCCTCCGACGACGGACGGGAGTGACGGGCGTGCACCTGGCCGTCTACCTGCCGCTGCTGCCGTCCCTGGCCGCCGCGCTGTCGGCCCGCTGGCTGGCCGCCCGGCTCGACCCGCGTCCGGCCACCTGGCTCCTCACCGCGACCGCGCTGGTCCTCGCGACGGCCAGCACCATCACGCTCGGCCTGCTCGCCATCGCCGGGCTCGTCCGCATCCCCCTGGTCACCGAGGCGGGCAGGCTGTCGCGCACCGTCCTGGCGAGCACCGACCCGACGTCCCGGTTCGTGTCCCTGGCCGCCGGACTCCTCCTCACCGCGGCGGCGCTCGCGACCGTCCGCGCGCTCTGGCACCGCGGACGCGCCCTGCTCGCCGCCGCCCGCCAGGCCCGCAGCCTGCCCGGCACCGGCGATCTCGTCGTCATCGACGACCCGGCGGCCGACGCGTTCACCCTCCCCGGTCTCCCCGGGCGCATCGTCGTCTCCACCCGGATGCTCGACGGCCTCACCGAAGCCGAACGCGTCGCCCTCATCGCCCACGAGCGCGCCCACCTGCGCCACCGGCACCACTGGTTCACCACCGTCGGCCACCTCGCCGCGTCCCTCAACCCCCTCCTGAGGCCGGTGAGCCGGGCCGTCTCCTACACCGTCGAACGCTGGGCCGACGAGCACGCCGCCCGCGCCAGCGGCGACCGCCGCCTGGTCGCCCGGACGGTCGCCAAAGCGGCCCTCCTCAAAGCCGACAATCCACACAAGTCCGCCCCCGCGCTCGGCATCACCGGCACGGAACTCGCCGCCGGCGGCCCCCTGCCGCGCCGCGTCGCCGCGCTGATGGCCGCGCCCCCGCGCCGCCGGGTCCTGCTCATCGCCGCCGTCGCCGCGACGCTCGTCCTCACGGGCCTGTGCACCCTCGAAGCCGTCCACGACCTCGAAGACCTCCTCGAAGCCGCCGGCGCCTGACCGGCCCGGTGTTCCGGCGCGTGTTCGACGTGGGTTGGTGCGTACACGTAGTATTTTCGCGTGACCGCCCCCGCCGACGCCTCTCTCCCCGTGCTGGGCACCGCGCCCGGACATCTGATCCGCTGCGTGCAGCAGGCGCACACGGGCCTGTGGCAGCAGCACGTGCTGGTCGGGCTCACGTCCGTCCAGTACGGGATCCTGCTGGTCGTCGGGCAGCAGGGGAAGCTCGACCAGAAGACCGTCGGCCACCTGATGTCGCTGGACAAGTCGACCACGGCCGACGTCGTGTCGCGGCTCGTCCGGCGGGGCCTGGTCACGCGGCAGCGGGACCCGAAGGACGGCCGCCGCCGTCCGGTCTGCCTCGCGGCGCGCGGCAGGCTGGCGCTCGTCCAGGCGACCCCCGCCGTCGTGGAGGTGCAGCGGCGGCTGCTGGACCCCCTTGACGCGGCCGAGCGCGACGAACTCTTCGGGCTGCTGAGCCGCGTCGCCTACCAGGGGCCCGCGCCGGACGACGAAGCCCTCGCCGCGGACGACGGCGCGATCCCGGCGGAGCGGCTGCACCGCCACCCCGGGCACCTGGTCCGCCGCGCCCAGCAGGTCCACACGACGCTGTGGACGCGGTCGGTGTCCTCGTCCATCACGTCGGTGCAGTACAGCGTGCTCCTGAGCCTCCACCGGGAACCGCTTCTGGATCAGCGGACGCTCGGCGTCCGCGTCTCGCTGGACAAGTCGACGGGCGGCGACGTCGTCGCGCGCCTGGAGGAGCGCGGCTGGGTGGAGCGCACCCGCGACGCGGGCGACGGGCGCCGCAACCTGCTCGGCCTGACGGCGGCGGGCCGTGACTTCCTCATCGACCGCGCCGCCGCCGTGGTCGCCGTCCAGGCGGAACTGCTGGCGCCCCTGCCCGCGGGGGAGCGCCGGCGGTTCACGGACCTGATGGCGCGTCTCACCCGGGCGCACGAGGCGGCGCCGTAGCGGGGAACGGCCCCGCCTGCGCCAGCGCCGAGCGCGGCGCCACCCCGAGCACGTCGCAGATCCACCGGCCCGCGCCGGTGACCGCGTCGACGTCGATCCCGGTGCGGTGGCCGCTGCGGTGCAGCATCCACGCCACGTCCTCGGTGGCGGCGTTGCCCGCCGCGCCCGGCGCGAACGGGCAGCCGCCGATGCCGCCCGCGCTCGCGTCGTGGACCGTCACCCCTTCCAGCAGCGCCGCGTGGACGTTGCCGAGCGCGGTGAGCCGCGTCTGGTGGAAGTGGGTGCGCAGCGGCAGCCCGCACACCGCGCGGACGGCCCGCAGCCGCGCGGTGACGTCGGCGGGGACGGCGCAGCCGATCGTGTCGGCGAGGGCCAGCTCGTCCGGCCCGGCGCCCGCGACCGCGCGGGCGGCCTCCCGCACCCGGTCCACGGGGACGTCGCCCTCGTAGGGGCAGCCGAACGCGACGGCGAGCGTGACGGTCGTCCGCAGCCCCGCGTCGGCCGCGAGCCCGAGGATCGAGGGCAGTTCGGCGAGCGCATCGGCCGTCGTGCGCCCCTGGTTCGCCGTGCCGAACGCGTCGGTGAGCGGGACGACGTAGTTGATCTCGTCCAGCGCGCCGGTCGCGACGGCCCGCTCGACGCCGCGCCGGTTGAGGACGAGCCCGATGAGGCGCGCGCCGGGCACGGGCCCGAGCCCGGCGAGGACGGCCTCGGCGTCGGCCATCTGCGGGACGCGCCGGGGATGGACGAAGCTCACCGCCTCGATCCGCCGCGCCCCGGCGGCGGCGAGGTCCCGCACCAGCCTGATCTTGTCGGCGGTGGGGACCGTGCGGTCCTCGTTCTGGAGCCCGTCGCGCGGGCAGACCTCCACGATCTCCACGTCCGTCACGGCGTTCCCCCTTCGCCGAGCACTTCGGCGTTGTGCGCGCCGGGGGTCAGCGGCCCCGGCCAGCGGACGGCGCCGGGGCTCGCGCTCAGTTTCGGCACGACGCCCGGCATGACGATCTCGCCGAGTTCGGGATCCTCGACGGGCAGCAGCATCCCGCGCTCGGTGAACAGCGGGTCGGCGAAGATGTCGGCGACCGTGTAGACGAGCCCGGCGGGCACGGCCGCCTCCGCCAGGAGGTCGAGCAGAGCGTCGGCGTCGTGCTTCCCGGTCCACTCCTGGACGATCGCGTCGATCTCCTCCTGGTGCGCCCCGCGGGCGGTGTGCGTGGCGAAGCGCGGGTCGGCGGCGAGGTCCGGGCGGTCCATGCACGCCGTGAGGCGGGCGAACACCGTGTCCTGGTTCGCCGCGACGACGACCCAGCGGCCGTCGGCGGTGCGGTACAGGTTGGACGGCGCGAGGCCGGGCAGCGCGGTCCCGGTCGGGCCGCGCACCGCGCCGGTCGCGGCGTACTCGGGGACGACGCCCTCCAGCAGGGAGAAGCACGCCTCGACCAGCGACACGTCCACGACCTGCCCGGTGCCCGCCCGCGCGTCCCGCCAGTACAGCGCCATCAGGATCCCCTGGACGGCGATCATGGCGGCGAGGCTGTCGCCGAGGGAGACGCCGAGGCGCGGCGGCGGACGGTCGGGGAAGCCCGCCAGGTGCCGCAGCCCGCCGACGGCCTCGGCGACGGACGCGTACCCCGGCCGGTGCCGGCCGGGCCCGGTCTGCCCGTAGCCCGACACGCGGGCGACGACGAGGCCGGGGTTGCGCTCCCACAGGACGTCGGGCGCGAGCCCCCAGCGTTCGAGCGTCCCGGGCCGGAAGTTCTCCACCAGGACGTCGGACGACTCGACCAGCGTGAGCAGCGCGTCCCGGCCCTCGGCGGACCGCAGGTCCAGCGTGACGAGCCGCTTGTTGCGGCTCTGCACCGACCACCACAGCGTGCGGCCCCGGTGCCGCGCCGCGCCCCACTCGCGGAGCGGGTCCGGACGGCCCGGGTCCTCGATCTTGATGACCTCCGCGCCGAAGTCGGCGAGGATCCGGCCCGCGTACGGCCCGGCGATGAGGCTGCCGAGTTCCAGGACGCGCAGGCCCGCGAGCGGCCCGGCGGGCGCGGTCATCGGGCCGCGCCCGGGACCGGCGGGGGCGGCGGGACGGGCCCCCGGTCGCGTCCGGCGGTGTGCGACGCGACGGCGGCGTCGGCGCGGACGGCGACGGCGAGGTCCGGGCCGAGCCCGGACAGCCGCAGCCGGATCGCGTCGCCCGCCGCGAGCGGCCCGACCCCGGCGGGCGTCCCGGTCGTGATGATGTCGCCCGGGTGCAGAGTGGTCACCCAGGAGGCGTACGACACCAGGCGGGCGGCGCTCCAGATGAGGTCGCGCGTGTTGGCGTCCTGGCGCAGATCGCCGTTCACCCAGCAGCGCAGGTCCACGTCGGCCGGGTCGCCGAACTCGTCGGCGGTGACGAGGACCGGACCCATCGGCGTGAACGTCTCGAAGGACTTGCGGGTCGAGCGGTCCTCGCCGCCGCGCATCGTGATGTCGAGCAGGCCGGTGTAGCCGAACACGTGGTCCAGCGCCGTGTCCTCGCCGACGCGCCGCGCGGTCCGCCCGATGACGAGCGCGAGTTCGCCCTCCTGGTCGAAGCGGCGGTCGTGGTAGGGGAGCTGGACGGTCCCGCCCGGGTCCAGGATCGACGACGGGGCCTTGAGGAAGAAGCCGAGCACCCCGACCTGGGAGTCCACGCTCATCTCGGCCTGGTGGTCGCGGTAGTTGACCGGCGCGGCGATGATCTTCGAGGGGTCGAGGACCGGGGCGCGCAACCGCACCCGGTCCAGCGGCGTGCCGGCGGCCTCGGGGACACCGCCGGGGATCCCGCCGGTGATGACGTCCAGCATGGTGCGACCGCCGAGGTCCACCACGCGGTCGCCGCGCAGCACGCCGGCGCGGCCGTCGTCGTAGGTGACGAGTCTCATGGGTTCCTCTCAGCCCGCCGACGCGGGGGCCTGCGGCCGGGCGTCGGTCCGGTAGTCGTAGAGCCAGTCGGTGTAGCGGAAGTCGCGCGCGTCGCGGTCGGCGAGCAGGGCGTCGCGCAGCAGCGCGGTGACGCCGCGGGCGTGGACGATCTCGCCCATCCGCCGCGCCCACGTCTGGACCTCGGCGGTCCGGGGGACGCGTTCGGCCTCGTAGGCGGCGAACGCGGCGGGCACGTCCGCGCCGTGCGCGGTGAGCAGGTCCGCGAGGACGACGGCGTCCTCCAGCGCCTGGCACGCGCCCTGCGCGAGGTACTGGGCCATCGGGTGGGCGGCGTCGCCGAGCAGGGTGGCGCGGCCCCGCGACCACGCGCGGGCGGGCGGCCGGTCGCGCAGGACCCAGCGCCGGTCGCGGTTGACCAGCCGGACGCCCTCGCTGACGTGGCCGGTGGTGGCGGCGAACGCGCGGTCGAGTTCGTCCGGCGGCCCCCACTCCTCGGCCGGGCCCCGCTCGTCGGCGGAGAACACCGCGACCTGGTTGAACAGCTCGCCGCCCCGGACGGGGTACTGGATGAGGTGCAGGCCGGGCCCGATCCACCAGGTCATGTTGTCCTTGCCCGCCCGGTCGGAGATCGCGGCGGTCGGGATCGTGCCCCGGTAGGCCACGTCGCCGATGTACGCGGGGTCGCCGTCGCCGATCGTGTGGGCGCGGACCGCCGACCACAGGCCGTCCGCGCCGACGAGCGCGTCCGCCCGGTACTCGGCGCCGTCGGCGCACACGGCCACGGCGACGTCGCCGTCCTGCCGCACCGACCGGACGCTCCGTCCCGTCTCCAGCGTGATCGCGGGTTCGGCGCGGCACGCGTCGAGGATCGCGGCGAGCAGGTCGGAGCGGTGGGTGACGATGTAGGGGTGCCCGTAGGCGGCCTGGAACTCGGCGCCGAAGTCGATCGCGGTGATCCGCTCGCCGGTCACGGCGCTCATGAGCACGGCCTGCGGCGGCCGGACGGCCTCGCGCAGCACGTCGCCGAGCACGCCGAGGCGGTCCAGGACGCGCAGCGCGTTCGGGGCGAGCTGCACGCCCGCGCCGATCTCGCTGAACTCGGGGGCCTGTTCCAGGACGTGGACGGGGACGCCGTTGCGGGCCAGCGCGAGCGCCGCCGTCAGGCCGCCGATGCCGCCGCCGACGACGAGCCGTCCGACGCGGTGCCGGACGGTCATGAGGTGCCGCCGACGCGGGAAATGCCGGGCATGGGGGTGTTCTCCTCGGTTTCGGATCGTTCCGCACGGCGGCCGAGGCCCAGGGCCTCGATGACCGGCGTGTCGGACAGGACGAACAGGTCGGCGTCGGCGTCCGCGCGGTGCTGCGCCCACGCCCACGACGGGACGACGAACACGTCCCCGGCGGTCCAGTCGACGCGGTGCCCGCCGACGAGCGAGGACCCCGCGCCCCGGTGCACGACGCAGACGGCGCTGCCGACCGTGCGCGTCGCGGTCGTGCGGCCTCCGGCGAGCACCCGCTGCAGCTCGGCGCGCAGGGTCGGCATGACGTCCGCGCCGGTGGCGGGGTCGGTGTAGCGGACGCGGGCGTGGTCCCGTCCGGTGGACGCGAGCTGGGCGCGCAGCGCGGCGTCGGTGGCGTCCCAGCGGTAGACGAGCAGGGCGGAGTGCCGTCCGGGCGCCGCCTCGCCGGCGGGCCGGAGCCCGACGCGGCCGAAGCGCTCCTCCGAACGGCACGGGTCGCCGGGGGAGAAGGGCGTGAGGTCGTCGGGTCCGGGCTCGAAGAACACCGCGTCCAGGGCGCGGACCAGCGGCAGGTCGAGCCCGTCGAACCAGATCATCGGCTCGTCGCCGCGGCTGCGGTGCTCGTGCCAGGTGTTGCCGGGGGTGAGGACGAGGTCGCCGGGCTCCATCGCGATCGGGTCGCCGTCGACGAGCGTCCAGACGCCCGAGCCCTCCAGGACGAACCGCAGCGCGGCCGGGCTGTGCCGGTGGGCGGGGGCGCTCTCGTGTCCCTTGAGGTACTGGACGGCCGCCCACAGCGTGTGGGTGGCGAACGGGAGGCCGCCGAGGTCGGGGTGGGACAGGGCGAGGACGCGGCGGTCGCCGCCCCGGTCGATGCCGACCAGCGCGCCCGCGCGCTCGGCGAGCGCGCGCAGGGTCCGGCCGTCCCACCGGTGGGGGCCGAGGCGATTCGGGGCCGGGGGGAGCAGGCCCGCCTGCCGCCACAGCGGCTGGAGGTCGGCCGCCGCCAGGTCGGCGTACAGCGCGTCCAGGTCGGGTTCGTCGTCGTCGAATCGGGTTGTCGTCATGGTCCTCTCCTCGGCGGCGGGGCGGTGGCCTCCGGGTCAAATTAGTCCGTACACGGACTAGATCGCTCACGGTAGGTCGGGGCGGCGACTCCGTCAAGGGCGGGCTGTTTAGCGGTCTCTTGCTGCGGCGACTCGATCCCGGGTGTTGACACCGTGATGTGGGTCTCATACCTTGCCCACAGGTAGTCCGTATACGGAACGACCGGGCCGCGCACCGCGGCGCGGTCCCCTGGCACCCCCCTGCGGACACCCGAGCAGGATCGAGGAGGATCATGCGTCCCCTGCGCAGCGTTCTGTCCGGCGGCCTTCCGGCCGCCCTGTCCGCCGTCGTCCTGGCGGCGGCGTGCGGCGGCCCGCCGACCGGCAGCGCCGACCCCGCGTCCGCGTCGGACTCCAAGGTCGCGACCTACGCGAAGTTCGCCCGGCTGACCGGGCCCGCGCGCACCGAAGCCCTCGTCAAGGCCGCCAAGGCCGAGGGCGAGGTCGACGTCTACACCAGCAACGAGAAGCTCCAGGCCCTCGTGGCCGGGCCCTTCGCGAAGAAGTACGGCATCAAGGTCAACGTCTTCCGCGCCCAGAGCGAGGACCTGCTCCAGCGCGTCCTCCAGGAGGACAGCGCCGGCAAGCCGAAGAACGACGTCGTCGACGCCACCAACTTCGAGCTGGGCGTCCTGTCCGACAAGAAGATCCTGTCCCGCTACGACAGCGACATCCGCGGGCGGCTCAGCCCGCAGGCGCGGATCAACGCCGGGTGGGTCACGACCCGCTTCAACGCCATCACCGTGGTGCGCAACACGAAGAAGGTGTCGGAGGCCGACGCGCCCCGCACCTTCGAAGACCTCGCCGACCCCCGGTGGAAGGGCAAGCTCGCCCTAGAGCTGTCCGACTCCAACTGGTACATGACGCTCTGGGACTACTTCGCCCAGCAGGGCCGCAGCGACGCCGAGATCACCAGGCTGTTCAAGGGGATCGCCGCGAACGCCCGGACCGTCCAGGGCCACGTCAAGCTCAACGACCTGCTCGCGGCGGGCGAGGGCGCGGTCGGCGTCACCGCCTACAACCGGCTCGCGCTCACCGCCCGGGCCAAGGGCGCGCCGCTGGCCGTCGACGCCGCCGTGCAGCCGATCGTGCTCGTCCCGTCCGGGGCCGCGCCGATGACGCGCGCCGCGCACCCCGCCGCCGCGCTGCTGTTCGTGGACTTCCTGCTCACCGACGCCCAGGCCGTCTACGCCCACGACAACGACATCGTCTCCAACCCGTCGGCCGTCCCCGGCTACCGGCCGCTGCTGCCCGCCGACGCCAGGACCGTCACCGTGGACACGGCGAAGTACGTGCGGGAGTCCGGCCCCTGGTCCAAGGCGTACGACAACCTCCTGCGCCACCACGACCCGGTCAAGCCGTGAGAGCGGGTGAGACACCATGACCCTGGCCACCGCACCGCCGCGTGACCGCGCGCCGTCCCCGGCGCCCCGCCGGCGCCGCGCCGGAGCCCGGACGTTCGTCGGCGTCGGCACGGTCGCGGTCGTCGGCTACCTCGTCCTCGTCCCGCTGGCCTACCTGGTGTGGGGGGCGCTCAGCGACGAGCGCGGCATCACCTTCGCCGGGTTCCGCCGCGCGTACGCCGACTCCCAGCTCGGGGGCGTCGTCGGCGACACCGCCCTGTACGTCGCCGGGTCCACGCTGGTCGCCGTCGCGTGCGGGACGCTCATGGCCTACGCGCACGTCCGCACCGACGCCCCCTTCCGGCGCCTGTTCTTCCTGTCGTCCATCATCCCGCTGGCGCTGCCGAGCGTCGCCTACGTGCCCGCCTGGATCTTCCTGGCGAGCCCCGACATCGGGCTGCTCAACCGGATGAGCGACGCGGTCCTCGGCGTGACGCCGTTCAACGTCTACGGCGTCGGCGGGATGATGTTCGTCCAGGGCATCCACTCCACGCCGCTCGTGTTCCTGCTGATGTCCGCTGCGTTCCGCTCCACGGACGCCTCGCTGGAGGAGTCCGCGCAGACCTGCGGGCTCGGCCGCGCGGTGATCCTGCGCCGCATCACGCTCCCGCTCGTCCGGCCCGCGCTGGCGGCGGCGACGCTCATCGTCGCGGTGCAGTCGCTGGAGAGCTTCGAGGTCCCCGCGATGCTCGGGCTGCACGACGGCGTCTACGTCCTCATCAGCAAGATCTACTTCCTCATGCAGCAGTACCCGATCGACTACCAGGCGACGGGCGCGCTGTCGCTCGGCCTGCTGGCCGTCGCGACCGTCGGCGTCGTGCTGAGCCGCCGGATCTCGCGCGGCGCCGCGCAGACCGTCACCGGCAAGGCGTTCCGGCCCCGGCGGATCCGGCTCGGCCGGATGCGCGGCGCGGTCGGGGCGCTGACGCTCGCCTACTTCGCCGTCGCGGTGCTCGCGCCCGTCGCGATCCTCGTCTACGCGTCGCTGCTGAAGACCTACCGGACGCCGTCGCTGTCCACCGCCGGGTTCACGCTCGACAACTTCTCGGCCGTGCTGTCCAGCGGGACGACGCTCACGGCCGTCCGGAACTCGACCGTCCTCGGCCTCGGCGCGGCCGTCGTCGTGATGGCGCTCAGCGCGTTCACCGGGTGGATCGTCGTCCGCTCGCGCAGCCGCGCCGCGACGGCCGTGGACGCCCTCGCGTTCACCCCGCTCGTCATCCCGGGCCTCGTGCTCGGCCTCGGGCTCGCGTTCGTCTACCTGCGGTCCCCGATCCCGGTCTACGGGACGCTCTGGATCCTGCTCATCGCCTACGTCACGCGGTTCCTGCCTTACGGCGTCCGCTACGCCAACACCGCGATGCAGCAGGTGTCGGCCGAGCTGGAGGACTCGGCGGTCGTGTTCGGCGCGTCCTGGTGGACGACCATGCGCCGGATCCTGCTGCCGCTGGCGCGGCCGGGCCTGATCGCGGGCGGGCTCTACATCGTCGTCGTGTCGTTCCGCGAGCTGTCCAGCTCGATCCTGCTCTACAGCCCCGGCACCGAGGTCATCGGCGTCCGGGTGTTCGAGCAGTACCAGGAGGGATCGCTGACGAGCGTCGCGGCGATGGGCGTGCTGCTGTGCGCGTTCCTCGGCGTGCTCGTGACCGCCCTCGTCGCCGTCGCCGGACGCCTCGGCGTCGACCTCGACTAACGGAGATCGTCATGCTCCACGTGCAGGACCTGATCATCGACTACGCGGGCGGCGGCCGGCGCGCCCGCGCCGAGGACGCCGTGCGGGCCGTGGACGGCGTGAGCTTCGACGTCGCCCCCGGCCAGCTGTTCACGCTGCTCGGCCCGTCCGGATGCGGCAAGACCACCACGCTGCGGTCGGTCGCGGGCCTGGAGTCCCCGAGCGGCGGCAGCATCACGATCGGCGACCGGCTGGTGTACTCGGCCGCCGAGAACGTCGACGTCCCCGCCGACGAGCGCAGGCTCGGCATGGTGTTCCAGTCGTACGCGATCTGGCCGCACATGACCGTCGCCAAGAACGTGTCGTTCCCGCTGGAGCTGGCCAAGCGGCGGGCGCGGCCGTCGCGCGCGGAGATCCGGGCGCGCGTCGAGAAGGTGCTCGCGGTCACCGAGCTGGACGCGTTCGCCGACCGTCCGGCCACCAAGCTGTCGGGCGGGCAGCAGCAGCGGCTCGCGCTCGCCCGCGCGCTCGTCATCGAACCCCAGCTCCTGCTGCTGGACGAGCCGCTGTCCAACCTGGACGCCAAGCTCCGCGAGTCCATGCGGATGGAGCTGAAGCGGCTCCAGCGCGACCTCGGGCTCACCGCCGTGTACGTCACGCACGACCAGGTCGAGGCGCTGGCGATGTCCAGCGTCATCGCGGTGATGAACGGGGGGAAGATCGTCCAGATGGGGACGCCGCGCGAGATCTACGAGCGGCCGAACTCGCGGTTCGTCGCGGACTTCATCGGCACGTCCAACCTGCTGCCCGCCGTCGTCGCGGGCGCCGGGCCGGACGGGACGAGCGTCCGCGCCGGGCACGCCGTGCTGCGCTCGGCCGACCGGGTGGACGCCGCGTCCGGCGCCGACCTGCTGGTGTCGCTGCGTCCGGAGGACCTGTCGCTCGCGCCGCACGACCCGGCGGCGCCGCCGGCCGGGGACAACGAGCTGGCGGGCGTCGTGACGGCCCGCGCGTTCCTCGGCGAGGCGACCGAGCACGTCGTGCGGGTCGGCGACCGGAGCGTGCGCTGCCGGTCCAACCCGTCGCTGTCGATCGAGCCCGGACGGGACGTGACCGTCCGCGTGGCGCCGGAGAAGGTCCGGCTCGTCCCGCTCGGCTAGGAAAGGGTGCGATTCTTGAGTTCCGTACGGCTGTCGGTGGCCACCGCCGACTACGACCACGTCCGCGACCTGGTGTCGGGGGCCGTCCCGGTGGACGGCGCGGACCCGGTCTGGATGGTCCTGCCGGTCGAGGAGATCTTCCACCGGTTCTTCGTCCACGGCGAGTTCGACGTCGCCGAGGTGTCGATGGCGCGCTACGCCCAGTACCGCGCCGACGGCGGCGACGCGTTCGTCGCGCTGCCGGTGTTCACCTCGCGGGTGTTCCGGCACCGGGCGTTCGTCGTCCGCGACGACTCGCCGCTCACCGCGCTGGAGGACCTGGCGGGCAAACGGGTCGGCGTGCCCGAATGGGTGCAGACCGCCGGGGTGTACGCGCGGGCCGTCCTGGAGCACCACGGCGTCGGGCTGGACGAGATCGCCTGGACGCAGGCCGGGCTGCGCCAGCCCGGACGGCGCGAGCACGTCCCGCCGCGCCTGCCGTCCGGTGTCGCGATCACCTCGGTGACCGACCGGTCGCTGACCGGGATGCTCGCCGCCGGGGAGCTGGACGCGCTGATCACCGCCCGCGAGCCCGGCGGCCCGTTCCGTCCGCTGCTGGCCGACGCCCGCGACCGCGAGCGCGCCTACTACGACGCGACCGGCATCTACCCGATCATGCACACGGTCGCCGTCCGGCGGCGCCTGCTGGAGGAGCACTCCTGGCTCGCGACCGCGCTGTTCAAGGCGTTCTGCCGGGCCCGCGACGCCAGCCTGGAACGCCTCACCGACACCGCCGTGTCGCGGATCCCGGTGCCGTGGCTGCCGCAGACCGCCGGCGACCCGTCGCTTCCGGGCTTCGGCTGGCCCTACGGGGTCGCGGCCAACCACACCACCCTGGACGCCTTCCTGCGCCACTGCCACGACCAGGGCGTCTGCGCCGCGCGGCTGACACCCGAGGACGCCTTCCTCACCGCCGTCGAAGACGTCTACCGGGTCTGAAGGAGATCGTTGTGCTCGTCATCGACACCCACCACCACTACGTGCCGCCCGCGCTCGTCGCCCGCTACGACGGCGGACGCAGCGGCACCCAGGTCGCGCCGCCCGGCATGACGAAGATCAACAGCCATCCGGGGCTGTCCGACGTCGACGAGCGCCTGCGCACGATGGACGCGGCGGGCGTGGACGTCGCCGTCCTGTCCAGCATCCTGAGCTGGGACGCCTCCGCCGAGGAGTGCCGGATCACCAACGACGCGTTCGCCGGGCTCCAGACGTCGCATCCCGGACGGTTCGCCGGGCTCGCCCACGTTCCGACGGGCATGACCGCCGAGTCGCTGAACGAAGTGGACCGCGCGCTCGGCGACCTCGGCCTGCGCGGCCTCAGCCTTCCCTCCCAGCCCGACGGGCACCCGCTCGACGCGCCCGAACTGTGGCCGCTGTACGAGAAGGCGTGCGCCTGGGACGTGCCGATCTTCGTCCATCCCGCGATGCCGCCGCGCGGGTACGCGTTCATCGGCGACTACGACCTGTCGCGGATCGTCGGCCGCGAACTCGACCTGATCCTCCAGACGACGCGGATCATCGCCAGCGGCCTGCTCGACCGCTTCCCCACGCTGACGTTCGTCATGAGCCACATGGGCGGCGGCATCGCGGCGATCACCGAGCGGCTGCGCGGCAAGCAGCACCGCTTCGGCCCCCACCTGGAACGGTCCTTCGACGAGTACCTGGGCCGCATTCACTTCGACCTCGCCGGATTCGAGGGCGGCCCGGGCGCGCTCGCCTGCGCGCTCACCGCGCTGGACCCCGCCACGCTCCTGTTCGGCACCGACTTCCCGCAGGACTTCTCCGGCGTCGGGTCCGTCGAGACCAAGGGCGCGGCCGGGATCGCCGCCTACGTCCGGGCCGTCGCCGACCTCGACCTGCCGGACGGCCTGCCCGCCGCGATCCTCGGCGGCACCGCCGCGCGGCTGCTCGGGCTGGACTCGTCCGGGCGTCCCCGGGCATGACCGTTACCGACACCACGGGAGGCGCCATGAACCCGACGACCGGCCGCGACACGGTGCTGCGGGCCCTGGAGCGGCGCGTGCTCTGGCTCGCGACGGCGATCGTCCACCACGCCAACCGCGTCCGGCCCAACCCGGGCGGGCTCAAGGTGGGCGGTCACCAGGCGTCCAGCGCGTCCCTCGTCACGATCATGACGGCGCTGTGGCTGGAGGAGCTGCGCGCCGACGACCGCGTGTCGGTCAAGCCGCACGCCTCGCCCGTCCTGCACGCGCTGGAGTACCTTCTCGGCGACCTGGGCGCCGCCGACCTGACGACCCTGCGGCAGTTCGGCGGCCTCCAGAGCTACCCCAGCCGCCTCAAGGACCCCGTGCCCGCCGACTACTCCACCGGCTCGGTCGGCATCGGCGCGACCGCCCCGATCTGGGGCGCGCTCGCCCGCCGCTACGTCCGCGACCACTTTGGGACGGGCGGGACCGGACGGCAGTGGTCCCTCGTCGGCGACGCCGAACTCGACGAGGGCGCCGTCTGGGAGGCCGTGCTGGACCCGATGGTCGCCGACCTCGGCGAGGTGAACTGGATCGTCGACCTGAACCGCCAGTCGCTCGACCGGGTCGTCCCCGCGATGGCCGGGGCGCGGCTGCCCGGCGTGTTCGCCGCCGCGGGCTGGCAGGTGATCACGGTCAAGTACGGGACGCGGCTGGAGGAGCTGTTCGCCCGTCCGGGCGGCGACGCGCTCCGCCGCCGCATCGACGCGATGCCCAACGCCGAGTACCAGCGGATGCTGCGCCGCCGCCCGGACGAACTGCGCGCCGCCCTCGCCGACGGGCCCGCGCTCGCCGCGCTCCTGGCCGAGGTCCCCGACGCCGACCTGGCCGCCGCCGTCCGCGACCTCGGCGGCCACGACCTCGCCGCCCTGCGCGCCGCGTTCGCCCAGGTGGACGACGCGCGGCCCACCGTGATCTTCGCCTACACCCTCAAGGGCCGCGACCTGCCGATCGAGGGCCATCCGCAGAACCACTCGGCGCTGCTGACCGACGCGCAGCTGGCGGAGCTGGCCGACCGGCTCGGCGCGGACCCCGCGCGTCCGTGGACGCGGCCCGAACCCGGATCCCCCGAAGGCCGGCTGCTCGCCGACGCCGCCGCCCGGCTGCACCGCGCCGCGCCCGCCGCGCCCGCGCGCGTGACCGTGCCGGCGGACCTCGGCCGGACGCCGTCCGGCGTGCTGGCCACCCAGACCGCGCTCGGCCGGACGCTGCTGGACCTGAACCGCGCCGCCCCGGACGCCGCCGCGCGGGTCGTGACCGTCAGCCCCGACGTCAGCTCCAGCACCAACCTCGGCGGCTGGGTCAACAAGGTCGGCGTGTGGTCCACCGAGGAGCGCGCCGACTGGTTCGCCGACGACGCCGAGACGATCCTGCACTGGCGGGAGCGGCCCGCCGGACGGCACATCGAACTCGGCATCGCCGAGACCAACCTCGTCGGCCTGCTCGGCGAGCTCGGCGCGACCTGGAGCCGCTGGGACGAGCCGCTGCTGCCGATCGGCGTCCTGTACGACCCGTTCGTGGAACGGGCGCTGGAACCGTGGTCGTTCGGGATCTACGCCGGGGGGCGGTCGATCCTCGTCGGCACGCCGTCCGGGGTGAGCCTCGCGCCCGAGGGCGGCGCGCACCAGTCGGTCAAGACGCCGTCGATCGGGCTGGAGCAGCCCGGCTGCGTCAGCTACGAACCGGCGTTCGCGCTGGACGCCGAGTGGTGCCTGTTGGCCTGCCTCGGCGCGCTCGCGGGCCCGGACGGCACGTCGGCGTACCTGCGGCTGTCGACCCGTCCGGTGGACCAGGCGCTCGCCGCCGTGCCCACGGACCCGGCCGCCCGCGAGCGCCGCCGCCGCTCGGTCGTCGCGGGCGGCTACGCGCTGCGCCGCGCCGCGCAACCTCGCGTCACGCTCGCCGCGGTCGGCGCGCTCGTCCCCGAGGCGCTGGCGGCGGCCGAACGGCTGGCCGCCCTCGGCGTGGGCGCGGACGTCGTCTGCGTGACCAGCCCCGACCTGCTGTTCCGTGCCCAGCGGGCGCGCACCGGCCTGGACGACGCGCCCACCTGGATCCTGGACGCGCTGTTCCCCGACGACCGCGCGTGCCCGCTGGTCACCCTCATCGACGGGCACCCGCACACGCTGGCGTTCCTCGCGGGCGTCCGGCGGGTGCGCGCCGCCCACCTCGGCGTCACGTCCTTCGGCCAGAGCGGCGACCTGCCCGACGTCTACCGCCACCACGGCATCGACGCCGACGCCGTCATCACCGCCGCCCTCGCCCTGATCACCTGACGCCGGCCCCCCGCATTCAGGCGCAGTGGAGGACGATCTTGCCGAACTGGTCGCCGGCGAGGGCCCGGGCGATGCCGGGTTTGGCGTCGTGGAGGGGCCAGGTGCTGTCGATCTTCGGTCGGGCGCCGCCGGTGGCGCAGTGCCGGGCCAGGTTCCGGAGGTCGGTGGGGCTGCCCATGGCGCTGCCGTGCAGGCTGATGGAGCGGATGAACAGGTCGGCGAGGTCCAGGTCGGTGGTGCCGCCGGTGACGGCTCCGGCGGTGACCAGGCGTCCGCCGGTGCGGACCGAGCGGAGCGAGTGGGCGAACGTCGCCCGGCCCGTGGCGTCCATCGCGGCGTCGACCTGTTCGGGCAGGCGGGCGCCGGGGGAGAAGGCCGCGTGCGCGCCGAGTTCGGTGACGGCGCGCTCGCCGCGGTCGGGGTCGCGGCTGGTGACCCAGACGCGCAGGCCCGCCGCGACGCCCAGGCTGATGAGCGCCGTCGAGACGCCGCCGCCCGCTCCCTGGACGAGGACGGTCTCGCCGGGTTTGAGGTCGGCCCGTCCGAACAGCATCCGATAGGCGGTCAGCCACGCGGTGCCCAGGCAGGCGGCATGGTCCCAGGACAGCCCGGCCGGTTTGGGGATGAGGTTCGCCCGCGGGACGTGGACCTCTTCGGCCCAGGTGCCGTCGAGGCCCTGGGACAGTGCCCGCAGGTCCGGGTCGTACAGGGGGTCGGCGTATCCGGGGCCGGAGACGATCGGGTAGACGATCACCTCGTTGCCGTCCTCGTCGAGGCCCGCCCCGTCGATGCCGAGCACGCGGTGCGTCCCGGGCTCGAATCCGGGGCCGCGCACGGCGGCCAGGTCGCTGTGGTTGACCGAGGCGCTTTTCAGGCGGACCGTGGTCCAGCCGTCCGGGCGCGGCGGGGCGGGACGGTCGGCGATCTCGATGCCGGTCAGGCGCCCGTCGGGGTCGGGCGCGGTGCGGCGGATGGCGAGCACGCCTCAGTCCTGCGGGAACGCGTAGGGGAGGTCGTGGCTGATCACCAGTTCGGTGATCAGCCAGCGCCCGTCGACGCGCGACAGCCGGGACCGCACGTAGCCGGACTCGATCGGCGTGATCGACCCCTGCGCCCCGGACGCGTCCGGCGGCCACCCCTCGGCGGGCCGCGCCCGGCCGACGACGTTGTAGACCACGAACTGCGCGTCGTTGGTGGCGGTCTCGCCGTCGACCTCCACGAGGTGGTTGAACGTGGTGTGGTGGCTCCAGCCGAGCGGCGGGTGCGGGGCCATCATGCCCGCCACGGCGTGGCCGATGGCCTCGGCCCCGCGCACCGTCCCGAGAAGTTCGGACTCGCCCGCGCCGGTGTAGCGGATCTCGACGACCGCGTCGTCGGTGAACAGCGCGGCCATGGCCCGCCCGTCCCGGTGGTCGGCCGCCCGGACGTACCGCGCGGTGACCTCGTCGATCTGGCGCTCCGCGATCTTCGGCGGGGCTTGCACCTCGGTGCTCATGGACGCTCCTCTGGCTCAAACAACATGAGACTCTCATGTGTTTGCCTGAGAGTATCAGGCTTTTTGACGGAGTGTCTCAGGTACTTTGGACGGGTGAGCACACGACCGTCCTTCAGCGGAGAGACCCTGACGGGCGACATGGCCCGGGGCAGCTTTCCCGGCATCCGCCGGGCCATGCTGGACTTCGTCGGCGCCTACCTGGTCGACTTCGAGACCTCGGCCCGCGCCGCCGGCCTCACCCTCGCCCAGGCGCGGGTGCTGGGGCTCGCGGCGGTCGAGCCGTCCTCGATGAAGGACCTCGCCGCGCGGTTCGGCTGCGACCCGTCCAACCTCACCGCCAAGGTCGACCGCCTGATCGCCCTCGGGCTGGTGGAACGCCGTCCCGATCCCGAGGACGGGCGCGTCAAGCTGATCGCGGCGACCCCCGCCGGGGTCGCCGCGTCGGCCGCGCTGTGCCACAGCCGCGACTGGCTCGCCGAGGTCCTCGACGGACTGACCGCCGAGGAGGCCGCCCTCGTCCAGACGGCCTTCGACCTGCTCGTCAACCGCGCGGCGCCGGCCTGATCCCTAGGTCAGGAACGGTGAAACGAGGGCCCAGAACCAGTCCTGGTGGACGTTCTGGAAGGCGCCGAAGCGGGTGACGTCCGGTTCGCCGGCCGAGTTGAGGTTGCGGTAGGGCGAGCTGAGCCGGTTGAACCCGGGCCACGCCGGAAGGGTCGTGGAGGTGGGGGAGCCGGTCGCGGCGAAGGTCCCCCAGGTGCGGATCATCTGGTCGGCGAGGGCCTTCTGCGCCGCGTCGTAGCGGGCGGAATCGGGATCCAGCAGGTAAAGGATCTCCGAGGCGTGGCACGCGCAGCGAAGGTCGGGAAGGGTCGGGATGACGCTGGGCGCCTTCGGCTCGTTGAACTCGTAGGCGAACGTCGGCACCCGGTCGGAGAAGGCGCTCGCCATCCCCTGGACGGGGTGCGCGAACATCATGTCCGTGAGCAGGGCGGCCAGCGCCCGTTCCGGCGAGCCGTACCGCTCCGACGGGTAGAGCAGCGCGAAGATCCCCCCGACCAGCGGGCCGCCGAAGGCGTCGAGCTGCGCCCGGTACTCGGTCTCGGTGAGGTCGTGGTCGGTCTTGAGGCGGAACAGGGCGGTGAACAGGCGCCCCTCCTCCCGGTTGATCCCGATCATGACCGGCATCCGGGTGAACTTCCCGGCCCGGACGAGGTCGGCCGGATCGCCCGGCAGGAACGTCCCGTCCACGACCGGCGCCCACGGCACGCCCTGCACGCTCGCGGGATCGTCCAGCGGCGGGGCGGCGGCGACCAGGTCGGCGGCGGGCAGGGCGCGCAGGCAGGCGAGCCGGTCCGGGCCGTCCGGGCAGCCCGCCTTGTCGGCGAAGCCCGCGCCGTGCTTCTCGGCGGCGGCGAGCGTCGCGGCGTGCACCTGGGAGTCCTCGCACGGGCCGCTCTGCATGATCGCCCGGTGGAACAGGCCCGCCGACGACGGGATCGTCAGGTGCGCGCACGTGGACAGCGCCCCGGCCGACTCCCCGAACAGCGTGACCCGTCCGGCGTCGCCGCCGAACGCGGCGATGTTCCGGTGGACCCAGCGCAGCGCCTCCTGCTGGTCCTGGAGGCCGTAGTTCAGCTTCGGGTCCTCGGCGCGCAGGCCGGGCAGCGCCAGGAAGCCGAGCGCGCCCAGCCGGTAGGTGACCGAGACGACCACGGCGTCGGCGCGGGCGACGAACCCGGCGGCGTTGAAGTCGGCCCCCGAGCCGTTCTCGAACCCGCCGCCGTGCAGCCACACCATGACGGGCAGGCGGTCGGCGTCGGTGGCGCCCGGCGGGGTGTAGACGTCGACGACCAGGCAGTCCTCGGTCATCGGCCGGTCCGGTTCGTACGACAGGCGGTGCTGCGGGCAGCGGACCGTCCGGTTCCCGGTCGCGTCGCGCACGCCCGTCCAGGCGGCGGGCGGCTGCGGGGGCCGCCAGCGGAGGTCGCCGAGCGGCGGCTTCGCGTAGGGGATGCCGTGGAAGGCCCGGTACCCCGCCGTCGCCACCCCCTTGACCGCGCCGCTCCCGGTCTGGACGACGTCCTGCGGTTCCGCGGCCCGCACGGGTCCCGCGACCGTCCCGCCCAGCACGCTCACAGCGAGCGCGATCGTTCCCAGCCAACGCCGAAGCGCCATGACGGTCCTTTCGAGGAGGCCCCCGAAATGTGAAGTGGCGCACACCCTAGAGATCCGCCGGGACCGTGCCTATGCGGACGGCTGACAAGAACACCGTTCGGGGCCGCGTCCGCCGTCACCGGCGGTGAGCGTTTGGTAACGCCCGTTTAGTCCGGATGACCCCGTTCGGTAACACGCGAGGGATGAGGTGGCACTCATCAAGCAGTCCCGAGGGCCGGACCGGCCTCGGGGTTCTGCAGGGAGGATCTCATGCCCGAGCTGTCTTTCCATCGCGCGGCCACCGCGTACGTCGGGAACGCCGACGGGAGCGAGCGGTGAACCCGCCGGGGCTCGCCGGGGCCCACTACCCGGTCGCCGTCGTCGGCGGGGGCCAGGCCGGTCTCTCCATGAGCTACCACCTGCGGGAGCGCGGCATCGACCACGTCGTGCTGGAGGCCGGCCGGGTCGGACGCGAGTGGCGCGAGCGCCGCTGGGACACGTTCTGCCTGGTGACCCCCAACTGGCAGTGCAAACTGCCCGGCTACCCGTACCAGGGGACGGATCCCGACGGCTTCATGGTCCGCGACGAGATCGTCCGGTACCTGGAGGACTACGTGGCCTTCTTCCGGCCGCCGCTCGTCGAGGGCGTCACCGTCACGGGCCTGCGGCGGTCCGGCGGCGTGTTCGACCTCACGACGACCGCGGGCGCCTTCACCGCCGACCAGGTGGTGGTGGCGACCGGCCCGTACCACGCGCCGTCCGTCCCCCGGATGGCCGAGCGGCTGCCGTCGGACGTGGAACAGGTCCACTCCTCGCGCTACCGCAATCCCGACCAGTTGCCCGACGGGGGAGTCCTGGTCATCGGCACCGGCCAGTCCGGCTGCCAGATCGCCGAGGACCTGCACCTGGCGGGCCGCCAAGTGCATCTGGCGGTGGGCGGCGCTCCCCGGGTCGCCCGCTTCTACCGGGGCAAGGACTGCGTGGCCTGGCTGGACGAGATGGGCCACTACGCCAAGACCATCGACGCCTTCGACGACGCCGACGGGGTCCGGATGCGGGTCAACCACTACGTCACCGGACGCGACGGAGGCCGCGACATCGACCTGCGCGCCTTCGCCCGGGACGGCATGCGCCTGTACGGACGGCTCACCGGCGTCGACGGCGCGGCCCTGGAGTTCGCCGACGACCTCAAGCTCAACCTCGACCGCGCGGACGCCGTGGCCGAGGGCATCAAGGACGCCATCGACGCGCACATCGCCGCCCAGCGCATCGACGCGCCCGCCGAGGCCCGCTACGTGCCCGTCTGGGAGCCGTCCGAGCAGCCGCGCTCGCTGGACCTGCGCGCGGCGGGCGTCACGTCCGTCGTCTGGGCGACCGGCTTCGCCCGCGACCACCGCTGGATCGAACTCCCGGCCTTCGACGGCCGCGGCTACCCGATGCACTGGCGCGGGGCCACCAGCATCCCGGGCCTGTACTTCCTCGGCCTGCCCTGGCAGTACTCCTGGGGCTCGGGCCGCTTCGAGGCGGTGGGCCGGGACGCCGGATTCCTCGCCGGCCACATCGAGGCCTCCCTCCGCCTCGCCGACGTCTGCGGCACGCTCACCGGCGCGCCCAGCGAGCTAGCCTCCGCCCTCCCGCTGGGCTGAACGGTCAAGGACACCGCCATGGTCTTCGACGCACATCGCCATCTCGGCGTGCTGCCCGCCCATCCCTTCTACGGCGGGCCGCCCGTCCGGCCCGACGTCACCGCGCGCGGCACCGTCAAGCAGCTCCTCGCCGACCTCGACGCCGAGGGCACCGAACGCGCCCTGGTCCTGCCGAACTACGGGGTGCCCGATCCCGCTATCGCCTTCTCGTTCAACGAGCTGGTGATCGAGGCGGCGCAGACCGACGACCGGATCCGCGCCGGGCTGTGGGTCTCGCCGCGTCCCGAGGACGAGCGGCGCACCGCGCACGCCCTGGCGCTGGCCGGCGAGGACGGCGTGCGCGCCCTCAAGCTCAGCTTCCTGCTCGGCGGACGCGTCACCGACCCGGCGTGCCGCCCCCAGCTCGACCGGATCTTCGACGAGGCCGAGCGGCTCGGCCTGGTGGTCCACGTCCACACCTCGCCCGGCGCCGCGTCCGACATCGACGAGGTCGGACGCCTCGTGGACTGGTACGCCGACCGGGTGCCGGTCCACCTGGTGCACTTCGGCGGCGGGATGAGCGGCCACATCAAGCTGATCGGATCCCGCTTCTTCGACTGGATCGCGGCGGGCAAACGCGTCTACACCGACCTCTCCTGGGCCATCGGCTTCGCGCCGTACTGGCTGGCCCGGGAGATCGAGCACCGCGGCATCGGCCACGACCGGGTGCTCTTCGCCAGCGACCAGCCGTGGGGCGACTTCGCGGGCGAGCACGCCCGGATGAGCGCCGCGGTCGGCGACGGCGAACTCGGCGAACGCGTCTTCACGGGCACTTTCGCCGCGCTTTACGACTGAACCCTCACCACGAAAGGAAGAAATCCATGACCGTCGAGCTCTCCGAGGTCGAGCAGAAGTCCCTCGACGAGATCCCGCACCCGTCGCTGCCCGAGGGCTCCAGCCTCTACGGGTCCACCAAGGTCTTCCCCGACTACCAGGCCGAGGACGGGGAGACCTACTTCACGCTCGTCCACGGCATCGCGCACGAGTCGTCGGTCTCCTTCGTCGCCGTCCTCCAGGCCACCCGCGCCCTGCGCAAGGGCTTCGAGACGGCCATCTACTTCTACGGCCCCGGCTCGCTCAACTGCCTCGCCACGCGGGGCTTCCCGACCGTCGGGAACTCGGCCTTCCCCGGCGAGCACAACATCAACAACCAGCTCAAGACGTTCATCGCCGAGGGCGGCAAGGTCTTCTGCTGCCGCTTCGGCCTCTCCCTGCACGGCGCCCGCGAGGAGGACCTCATCGAGGGCGTGATCCCCACGCACCCGCTGGACGTCCAGGACGCGCTGATCCACTACGCGCGCAAGGGCGCCATCATCAACTCCACCTACCAGCTCTAGGGGCGGGCCGTGAGCGTTGGCACCAGAGCCGTGAGCGTGCGCATCCTGACGCGCGCCGAACTCGCCCTCCAGGGCGTCCGGGCCGATGCGCCCGTGCGGCGGCCGGACGGCGCGGGACCGAGCGACGACGGCCACGTCCTCGTCGACGGTGCCAACGCCGCCCTGCCGACCAACCCCGACAGCCCGTACTTCGTCCGCGACGGCCGGGTGTGGCTCGGCGACGAGGACACCGGGCTGACGCTGCGGACCGTCCGCCGTCCCCGGTTCTACGAACTGGCGACCGCGGACGGCACGCCGTACGAGCACATCGCCCGCCTCCACGGGGCCGACGTCCTCGCCACGACGGTCGTGCAGACGTGCATCCGCTACGCCGAGGCGGACCGCTGCCGCTTCTGCACCATCGAGGAGTCGCTGCGCTCGGGCGACACCGTCGCCGCCAAGACCCCGGCGCAGCTCGCCGAGGTGGCGGAGGCCGCCGTCCGGCTCGACGGCGTGAAGCAGATGGTGATGACCACCGGCACCACGGCCGGGCCGGACCGGGGCGCCCGCAACCTCGTCCGGTCCGTGCGCGCGGTCCTGGACGCCGTGCCGGGGCTGCCGATCCAGGTGCAGTGCGAGCCGCCGGGCGACCTGGCCTGGATCCGCCGACTGCACGAGGCGGGGGCGACGGCGATCGGCATCCATGTGGAGGCCCTGGACGACGACGTCCGGCGGCGGTGGATGCCCGGCAAGTCCGGCGTCGCGCTGACCGAGTACGAGGCGGCCTGGGACGAGGCCGTGGCCGTCTTCGGCCGCAACCGCGTCTCCACCTATCTGCTGGTCGGCCTCGGCGAGGATCCGGACGAACTGATCGACGGCGCCGGGCGGCTGATCGACCGCGGGGTCTATCCGTTCGTCGTCCCCTACCGTCCGATGCGGGGCACGCTGGCCGCGCGCGACGGCGTCACCGCCCCGGACGCCGAGGTGCTGCGGCACGTCACCGAAGGCGTCGCGGCCAGGCTCCGCGCGGCGGGCATGACCGGCGCCGACCAGGGCGCGGGCTGCGCGGCCTGCGGGGCGTGCAGCGTGCTGCGCGCGGCGGGCGGGTGAGCGGCGTGTACCTGGACGGCGGCGACGCGATCCCGGTGACCGACGGGCCGGGCGACATCCTGGCCCTGCTCGGCGACCGCAGCACGCTCGCCCGGCAGCCCGCGTTCCACGTCGAGCAGGCCCGCACCGCGACGGACCTGGCGGTCTACCGGGGGCTGCGCCGGGACTGCTTCGTCTACGAGCAGCGGCTCTTCGACGGCCACGACCGCGACGACAGGGACGATGATCCGCGCACCCTCGTCCTCGTCGCCAAGGATCGGTCGGGCACGGTCCTCGGCGGGGTGCGGCTGGGTCCCGTCGACGACGGCCCGGACCTCGGCTGGTGGGCCGGTGGCCGCCTCGTCGTCGCTCCCGGTGCCCGGGGCCTGCGGGGCGTCGGGGCGGCCCTGGTGCGGGCGGCCTGCGCCCGGGCCGAGGCGGACGGCGTCCTGCGCTTCGAGGCGACCGTCCAGACCCGCAACGAGGACTTGTTCCGGCAGCTCGGGTGGCGGCGGGTGCGGCCGGTCGCGATCGCCGGGGCGCCGCACGTCCTGATGCGGTGGCCCATCGGGCGGATCGCCGCCCAGACGGCCGCCGCCAAGAGCGCGCTCGGACCGCTGCTCGCCGGCCTGGCCCCCGGCGGCGCCGGGTTCGTCGGCGACGACGGCGCCCCGGTGCCCGGCACCGAGGTGATCGCCGCCTGCGACGCGATCGTGCCGTCCATGGTCGAGCGCGACCCGGAGTGGGCCGGCTGGTGCTCGGTCCTCGTCAACCTCAACGACCTCGCGGCGATGGGCGCGGCGCCGCTCGGACTGCTGGACGCGCTCGGCGCGCCCCACGCCGCGCACGCCGCCCGGGTGCTCGCGGGCCTGAAACGGGCGGCCGTCGCGTACGGCGTCCCGGTCCTCGGCGGGCACACGCAGATCGGGGTGCCCGCCGCGCTCGCGGTCACGGCGCTCGGCCGCGCCGCGCATCCGGTTCCGGGCGGGGGCGGGGAGGCGGGCCACGCGGTGCGGCTCACCGCCGACCTCGGCGGCGGCTGGCGGCCCGGCTACCGGGGCCGCCAGTGGGACTCCACCACCCACCGCCGTCCGGACGAGCTTCAGGCGATGCTCGGCGCGGTCGCCGCCGCCCGTCCGGCCGCCGCCAAGGACGTGTCGATGGCCGGGATCGCCGGCACCCTCGGCATGCTCGCCGAGGCGAGCGGCTGCGGCGCCGTCCTGGACGTCGCCGCCGTCCCCCGCCCGCGGAGCGCGACGGCGGGCGACTGGCTCACCTGCTTCCCCGGGTTCGCCCTGCTGACCGCCGACGCGCCGGGAACGCCCCCGCCTCCGGCCGGCCCGGCGGTGAGCGCGGTCTGCGGCGAGCTGACGACGGGCCGGGGCGTCGGGCTGCGCTGGCCCGACGGAGAGATCACCGAAGCGGTCACCGGCACGGTGACGGGAATGGGAACCGCATGAGCACGCTGAGGATGGCGGCCGTGGCCGCCGAGTTCGGTCGCGACCTGGACGAGGACTTCGCCACCGTCGAGCGCCTGATCGACCAGGCGCGCGGCGCGGGCGTCCGGCTCCTCGCGCTGCCCGAAGCGTGCCTCGGCGGCTATCTGCTGAGTCTCGCCGACGACGTGGAACTCGACGCGGGCCCGCCCGCGCTGGCCGTGGACGGCCCGGAGATCCGCCGGCTGAGCGCGCTGGCCGGGGAGATGACCGTGATCGCCGGCTACTGCGAGGCCGACGGCGACACGCGCTACAACAGCGTGGTCTGCGTCAACGGGGACGGCGTCCTCGGCAACCACCGCAAGGTGCACCAGCCGCTCAGCGAGGACGCGTCCTATACGTCCGGCGACCGGTTCCACGCCTTCGACACTCCCGTCGGCCGGATCGGCATGATGATCTGCTACGACAAGGCGTTCCCGGAGTCGGCCCGCGCGCTCGCGCTGGACGGCGCGCAGATCGGGGTCTGCGTCTCCGCCTGGCCCGCCGCCCGGACGCTGGCCGCCGCCGACCCGGCGCAGGACCGCTGGAAGCGCCGCTTCGACCTGTTCGACCGGGCCCGCGCGCTGGAGAACCAGATCGTGTGGCTGTCGGCCAACCAGGCGGGCACGTTCGGGTCGCTACGCTTCGTCGGAAGCGCCAAGGTCGTCGACCCCGGCGGGGAGATCCTCGCCGACACGGGCGTCCCGGCCGGCCTGGCCGTCGCCGAACTCGACGTCCGGGAGGCGCTGGAGACCGCCCGCCGGTCGATGGGCCACCTGCGCGACCGGCGGCCCGAGACCTACACGCCCGCAGGAGCAGTCAGCGCATGACGACCGTCCGGATCGCGGCTGCCGCCGCCCACTTCGGCCGCGACCTGGAGTTCGACCTCGCGCGCATCGCCAAACTGGTCGAGGACGCCCGCCGGGAGGGCGCCGGGCTGCTCGTCCTGCCCGACGCCGCCCTCGGCGGCTACCTCGCCGACCTGCGCCACCCCGACCCCGAAGCGCTGCCGCCCGCCCTCAAGGCCGACGACCCGGCCATCCTCCAGGTGGCGCGGCTGGCCGCCGAGATGGTGGTCTGCGTCGGCTACTGCGAGGACGGCGGCAGCGAGCGCTACAACGCGGCGGTGTGCGTCAGCGGCGACGGCGTCCTCGGCAGGCACCGCAAGGTCCACCTGCCGGCCGGGGAGGTCGCCGCGTACACCCCCGGCGACCGCTTCGACGCCTTCGACACCCCGGTCGGGCGGATCGGCATGCTCATCGACTACGACAAGACCTTCCCCGAGTCCGCGCGGTCATTGGCTCTGGACGGCGCCGGGATCCTCGCCTGCCTGTCCGCCTGGCCGACCAGCATCACCAACCGCGCCCCGCGCATGGCCCAGGACCGCCAGGCGCGGCTGTTCGACCTGTACGACCAGGCGCGGGCGGCCGAGAACCAGGTGGTGCTGGCCTCGTCCAACCAGACCGGCGCCATGGGCGGCATGCGCTTCCTCGGGCAGGCCAAGGTGGTCGGGCCCGGCGGCGACATCCTCGCCCGCACCTGGTCCAAGGCGGGACTGGCCGTCGCCGAGGTCGACATCGCCGAGGAGATCGACCGCGCCCGCCGGGTGCTGCGGCATCTGGACGAACTGCGCCCCGACGCCTACCGGAGGGCGCCGTCGTGAAGATCGCCCTGCTCAGCTACTCCACCAAGCCGCGCGGCGGCGTCGTCCACACGCTCGCCCTGGCCGAAGCCCTCGCCGCGCTGGGCGAGGACGTCACCGTCTGGACCCTGGGCCGCAACGGCGACACGGGCTTCTTCCGCCAGGTCGACCCGGCCGTCCGCCAACGGATCGTGCCCTTCCCCGACCGCCCGTCCGAGACCGTGGGCGACCGCGTGCTGCGCTCCATCGCGACGCTGCGCGCGGCGTTCGACCCGGCGCCGTACGACGTCGTCCACGCCCAGGACTGCATCAGCGCCAACGCCGCCGGCCGCTGCGTGCGCACGGTGCACCACATCGACCACTTCACGACCCCGGAACTCGCCGCCTGCCACGAACGCGCGATCACCACCCCCTACGCCCACATCTGCGTCTCCCGCTCCGTAGCCGACGAACTGGCCACGGGCTGGGGCGTCAAAGCCGAAACGATCCCCAACGGCGTGGCCTACGACCGCTTCTCGTCCACCGATCCCGCAGCACGGGCGGACTGGCGCTCACGCCTGGGCCGCTACATCCTCACCGTAGGCGGCATAGAACCCCGCAAGGGCTCGCTCGACCTCCTGAACGCCTACGCCCTGCTCCGCACCCGCCACCGCGATCTCCGACTGGTCATAGCGGGCGGCGAAACCCTCTTCGACTACCGCGACTACCGCGCCCGCTGGGACGCCCGCGCCGCCGAACTGAACATCGAACCGGTGATCCTGGGCCCCGTCCCCGACGACACCCTCCCACCGCTGGTCGCCGCCGCCGAAGCCTTCGCCTTCCCGTCAACCAAGGAAGGCTTCGGCCTGGCCGCAATGGAAGCGCTGGCGGCAGGCGTCCCCCTCGTCGTCCGGGACCTACCGGTCCTACGCGAGGTCTTCACTCCCGCCGCCCGCTTCGCCGCCACCCCCGAAGCGCTCGCGACAGAACTCGACCAAGCCATCACCACCCCCGACCCCGCCCGCCGAACGGCAGGCCGCAACCTGGCCGCCCACCACACCTGGCAAGAAACCGCCCAACGCCACCTGGCCTTCTACCGCGACATCGGTTGATCCTCAGGTCGCCGCGGCACCGAAGCGCGTGCAGGTGAAGGCCCGGGTCAGGGTCACGACCATGATTTATCCATCGAAACTCCAATGGCGGTGGAAGTATCGCTGTCGGTGAGTCTCAGTCCGATCAGCACATTGAGGACGTCCGTTGCTGACGTCGTGATGGCGATCGCGCCGAGGTCCTGAGCACGTTGCCGCCGATGCGGCGTGATGCGGCCCGTGTAGAAAATCACTGGACCTTGGTAGCCGGCCGCCCTCAATTGCTGTACGTGCTCGAATCCGCCGTCGGGATCCGCTCCTCGTGTGATGTCGGATACCAGTGCGTCCGGTGGTGTGTTGATGATTAGCGGATCGGTCACCGTCGCCGCGTCGAGAATGCTCACCTGCGCACCGGCGCCCTCGAGCAGCTGCACGAGAAGGTCATTGTTCCCCGGCTCGTCATCTATGGACGCAATATGCAGGCCTGCCAGGGGCCGGTGCGCGGTGGACGCCAGATCTGCGGAGACGTACGATGCCGGGTCCGCCGATACGTACGATTCCGGTACGCCTGACGGAGACTGCGCAGTGAGGGGACGCCTGAACAGGTGTGTTCTCAGGCTTCGGCGTTCTTCGGCGTCGCCGACGCTGCGCAGCAGCGCCAGAAAATTGGCATTGGCGGCGAGCCCGGGGAAGAACTCGGGAAGCTCGGCTTCCAGCGAGTGAACGGCTTCCCGCAGGGCCGAGGTATCCGATGGCGGCTGGGGTAGTGGAACACGGTGATCCAGGAAGACCTGCCGTGCCATGCGCCACCATTCGTCATCTGGATCTCCGGGTGGGTTGAACACGTGGTCGCGAATATTGATGTAGTCGAGAAATTCGCCGATCGGGTCGTCGCCGGACGCTTCGGAGACGAGCAGGTCATAAAATGCGGGGTAGAGTTGCTGGAGCAGGACGGCCGTGACGAGGTGGGGGCCGGCGTTCGGAAGCCGCCACGCCGGGTCGAGCTGGTATTCGAGAATGAAGCTGTTGATGATCCGCTTGATCCGGCGCGGGTTCCGTCCGGCGCGTTGGGCGAGGATCGCGGTCACCGTCTCGTCGATCAGTTCCGAGGTGCCCGACTGCGCCGCGTATCCGGTGATCATCGCCCCGAGCTGGGAGGTGTTGAGCGGCGGCATCCGGTAGCACACCTGGACGATCTTCTCCAGATACGCCCGTCCATCGGCCGTGATGTCCCGCGCCCCCGTGGAGACCCCGCGCGCCAGGGCCGTCTGGTCGCAGGCGAGGACGAATATCAAGCCGGGTGCGTCGAGGTAGAGCTTGATCGCTTCACAGATCTTGACCACGACCTCGCCCGAGCAGCGGTCCAGATCATCGATGAAGACCACCAGCGCCCGATCGGGATCCCGTTGCCCGTCGGATCCGATCCATTCATCGAGCATGTCGTGGATCAGGACGCGGAGATCGTTCCGTATCTTGGCGCTGTCGGCCAATTGATTCCACAGCTCATCGACCAGACGCGTGACACCCGCGAATCTGGCCGCGAGCCCCACGGCGATACCGGCCACGGCGCCCAAACGCCGTTGCCGGCCGAGCTTGCGGGTCCAACGCCGCATGACACTGCGGTCGAGCCCCACGAGCACTGATTTGATGACCCCTTCAAGGGCATCGTCACCGGCCGCCGTCCAGGCGTTGAAGCGCACTGTGGTGACGCGCGGCTGAGCTGCCAGCAGCGCCTCGATCTGCAGGAGCAGCGTGCTCTTGCCCATTCCCCAGCCGGCATCGACCGCGAGGGCGAACGGGGACGACCGCCGGGAGGACAAGATCATGGCCGCGAGACCCTCGGCGACCTCGCCCGCGTCGGCCAGATCTTCCGCCGGATCCTCCACCGGCTGGTCATTCAGTAGGACATAGGGCGCAGGCTGCTCCACGGTTCACCTGATCCGTTGCCGAACGACGGGGGTGTAGGTCGTGCCACGACGGCCTCACCGTAACCAGGTGGCGGTGAAGTGTGAACCGCGCCAAGATGGTTGGACGTTTTTCATCGCTTTGTGGCCGATAGTGGCCCCGGCGGCCGACCCATCCGGGCCGCCTGCATCGCCGCGCCGCCCGGTCGGGGCTAGAGGCCGAGTTGTTTGGCGATGATCTCGTTCATGATCTCGTTGGTGCCGCCGCCTATGCCGAGGATGCGGGCGTCGCGGTAGTGGCGTTCCACCTCGGACTCGCGCATGTAGCCCATGCCGCCGTGGAGTTGGACGGCCTCGTGGACGACCTGCTCGCAGATGTAGACGGCGGTGTTTTTGGCGTAGGCGGTTTCGGTCAGGACGTCCTCGCCGGCTACGTAGCGTTCGGCGATGGTGCGGGTGTAGACGCGGGCTACGTCCACCTGGCGGGCCATTTCGGCGATTTTGTGGCGGACGAGTTGGCGGGACGAGAGGGGGCGGCCGAAGGTTTCGCGTTCGCGGACGTAGGCGAGCGTCAGGTCCAGGCAGCGTTGTGCGGTCGCGTAGGCCTGGACTGCCAGGGACAGGCGTTCGGCCACGAAGTTCTGCACGATTTGCAGGAAGCCGGTGTTCTCGGCGCCTACTAGGTTCGTCGCGGGTACGCGGACGTCGGAGAAGGACAGCTCGGCCGTGTCCGAGCAGAGCCAGCCCATCTTGTCGAGCGCCCTGGACACCGTGAAGCCCGGTGTTCCCTTCTCGATGACGAGCAGGGACACGCCGCCGTAGCCGGGGCCGCCGGTGCGGACGGCCGTGGTCACGAAGTCGGCCCGGACTCCGGACGTGATGAAGATCTTCGCGCCGTTCACCACGTAGGAGTCGCCGTCGCGGACGGCCGTGGTCCGCAGGCCGGCGACGTCCGAGCCGGCGTCCGGCTCGGTGATGCCGAGCGATCCGATCATCTCGCCGGCCAGCACGGGCCGGGCGAACCTGTCGATGAGGTCCTTGTCGCCGGACGCGATCAGGTGCGGCAGCGCGATCCCGTGCGTGAACAGCGACGCGACGACGCCCCCGGACCCGCCGGACTGGATGATCTCCTCGGCGACGAGCAGCGCGTCGATCGGGTCGCCGCCCTGGCCGCCCGCGTCCTCGGGGAAGCCCGCGCCGAGCAGGCCGGCCGCCGCCGCGCGGCGGTGCAGGTCGCGGGGGAGTTCCCCGGCGCGCTCCCAGGCGTCCAGGTGCGGGACGATCTCACGGGTCGTGAAGTCGCGGACGAGGGCGCGCAGGGCGCGGCGTTCGGGGGTGTTCCAGGGACTCACGGGCGGCCTCCGACTCGGTAGAACGAGATTCGGAATCTAACAAAGAGGTGGCCGCCCGGTCATCCCCGGGCTCATCCCGCGTCCGCGACCGCCTTGGCGAACAGCGCCAGGCCCTCGTCCACCTGCTCGCCCGTCACGACCAGCGGGGGGATCATCCGGACGACGTTCCCGTACCCGCCGCACGTCAGCAGCAGCAGCCCGCGCTCGGCGGCGGCGGCCTGCGCCCGCGCGGCCGTCGCCGCGTCCGGTTCGCCGGACGGCGTCGTGAACTCGCACGCCTGCATCAGCCCGAGGCCCCGCACGTCCCCGATCGCCGGGTGGTCGGCGGCGATCGCGCGCAGCCCCGCCCGCAGCCGGGCGCCCTGGACGGCCGCGTTCCCGACCAGGTCCTCGTCGCGGACGACGTCCAGCGTCGCGAGCGCGGCGGCGCACGCCACCGCGTTGCCGCCGTAGGTGCCGCCCTGCGATCCCGGCCAGGCCCGTTCCATCAGCGCGGCGGGCGCCGCGATCGCCGACAGGGGGAACCCGCTGGCCAGGCCCTTGGCGGTGATGAGCACGTCCGGCCGGATGTCGGCGTGGTCGTGGCCCCAGAACCGTCCGGTGCGGCCGATGCCGGTCTGCACCTCGTCCACGATGAGCAGCGCGCCGTGCCGGTCCGCGCGCTCGCGCAGCCCCGCGAGGAACGCGGGCGGCGCGGGAATGTAGCCGCCCTCGCCGAGCACCGGCTCCACGATGAACGCGGCGGTGTCGGCGGGCGCGCACGCCGTCGCGAGCAGGTGGTCCAGCTCGCGCAGCGCGAACCGGACGGCCTCGTCCTCGTCCCACCCGTACCGGTACGCCTGCGGGAACGGCGCGACCGCGACGCCCGGCATCAGCGGCCCGATGCCCGCGCGGAACTTGGTGCCGGCCGTGGTCAGCGCGGCGGCGCCCATCGTCCGGCCGTGGAACGAGCCCTGGAACGCGACGAGGTTCTGCCGTCCGGTCGCGTGCCGCGCCAGCCGCACCGCCGCCTCGACGGCCTCGCTGCCGCTGTTGAGGTAGAACACCGAGTCCAGGCCGGAGGGCAGGACGTCGCCGAGCCGTTCGGTGAGCCGCAGCAGGCCCGGGTGCAGGACGGTCGTGTACTGCCCGTGGATCAGCGTGCCGACCTGCTCGCGCGCCGCCGCGACCACCCGGGGATGGCAGTGGCCGGTGCTCGTGACGCCGATGCCCGCGGTGAAGTCCAGATACCGCCGCCCGTCGGCGTCGTAGAGATGGACCCCTTCGCCGCGTTCGGCCAGCACGGGCGTCGCCTGCCTGAGCACCGGTGACAGCTGCGCCATCGAACCTCTCCCCGGAATTGTTGACAATCTACGGTGCTCATGGCATCACGAAGCCGGGTCGCTGTCCAGGGGCCGGGCGGACGGACGCAGCCGCTCGATCGACCCGGTCATGTGCTCCTCGATCAGCCGCAGCAGCCGCTCCTCGGCGCCGTCGGCGATGGCGTCGACGATCCGGCGGTGCTCCTGGACCAGCTCGTCCGGCTCGGGATAGGTGTCCTGCAGCTCGTTCAGGCACATCCGCGTCTCGACCAGCAGCGTCTGCGCCATCCGCTCCAGCCGGGGACTGCCCGACGCGCTCACCAGCACCGCGTGGAACGCCTGGTCGGCGTCGCTCATCGCCACCCGGTCGCGCTCGCGGGCCGCCGCGACGAGCCGGTCCAGCGCCTCGGTCAGCCGCGCGACCGCCTCGCCCCGGTTGCGCGCCATGACGAGGACGCACGCCGCGCGCTCGATCGCGAGCCGGGACAGGTAGACGTCCTCGACGTCCGCGTGGTCCAGCGTGATCACGAACAGCCCGCGGTGCGGCTCGCTGTGCAGCAGCCCCTCCTGGACGAGCCGCTGCATCGCCTCGCGCAGCGGCCCCCGGCTGATCCCGAGCCGGGTCGCCAGCTCGGCCTCGCCGAGCTGGGAGCCGGGCGGCAGCGCCCCGTACATGATCGCCGAACGCAGCTCGGCCGCGACGATCTCGACCGTCGATCGGCGGGGAACCGGTTCCAGCTCGCCCGGTCGGCGCATCGGAGTCCCTTCCTTCATCCGGCGGCGAAAAGACGGCCCAGCCCGGTACGGGGCCGGTCGCCGCCGGTCAGTCGCAGACCCTCCCACACGCTGACCTGGTTCGCGGTCAGGACGGGCTTGCCGACGCGGGCCTCCAGGTCGTCCAGCCAGGCCGCGGTGTGCAGCGCGGTGTCGGGGACGAGCACCGCGTCGGCGTCCGGCCGGTCGTGCGCCGCGACGAAGTCCAGCACGTCGGCGCGGCCGAGCGTGCCGACCTCGGCGGCCGTGACGATGCCCCGGCTCGCCAGCGCGACGACCTCCAGCCCCGCGTGCTCCAGGAAGGCCCGGAAATGTCCGGCGACGTCGGCGGGGTAGGTCGCCGCGACCGCCACGCGCGCCAGCCCGAGCCGCCGCGCCGCGTGGACGAACGCGAACGACGTGCTGGACGCAGGAACGCCCGCCGTCCGCCCGACCCCGGCGGCCTGCGCGGCGGCGCCGTCCCAGCCGAACACGAAGCTGCCGCTCGTGCAGGCCCACACCGCCGCGTCCACGCCGAGGTCGCGCAGCGCGCGGGCGCCCGCGGCGAGGACGCCGGAGCCGCCGATGTCCAGCAGGGCGTCGACGCGGTGGGCGTCCTCGCGCATCTCGGTGTGGACGACCCGCAGCGCGACGTCGCCGAGCAGCCCTTCCAGCACGGGGTAGTCGTCCTCGGCGCTGAACCCGGGGTAGAGGAAGCCGATGCTGCGTCCCATGCTCAGGCCGCCGTCGCGTCGGGGTGCCGGACGAGCCACTGGTCGTCGCCCGCCGCGCGCCACCCCATCCGGCGCAGCGCCATGCTCATCGTCACCTGGTTGGCGGTGAGGACCGGCTTGCCGATCATCCGTTCCAGCGGCGCGATGATGTCGTAGGTCGGGACGTTCGTACAGGAGATGAACACCGCATCGGCCTCCGGACGATCCACCGCGCTCACGGCCCGCACGACTTCCTCATAACCGACCTTCCAGATATGGCTCAGCAGCCCGAGCCCCACCGACGCGACGACGCCGACGCCGTGCTCGGCGAGGAACGTCAGCAGCCGCTGCGTCACCGCGTCGATGTAGGGCGTCACGACGGCGAGCCGCCGCACGCCGAGCAGCGCGAGCGCGTCCACGAGCGCGCCGGACGTCGTGGTGGCGGCGGGCGCGCCCGCGTCCTCCATCGCCCGGACCAGCGCCCGTTCCCCGGCCGCGCCGTGGACGAAGCTGCCGGACGCGCACGCGAACACCACGCCGAGCGGTTCGGGGGCGAGGACGTCGCGGGTGGCGCGGCCGACGACCGCGTGGTCCGACAGCGCGGCGGCCATCTCGACCGTCACCGGGACCGGGACGTAGGGGAGCCGCGTGACGAACAGCGACACGTCGTCGGGCGTCCAGCGCCACAGCTCGCGGTCCAGCGCGAAGTCGAACGGCGCGACGACGCCGACGCCGTGCTGGGCGAGCAGGGCGGGCCGCACCACCGCGGCCGGGTCGAACGCCATCGCCGGTCAGCTCTCGTGCCGGCGGTAGACGAGCCGCTCGCCGACCGCGCCCGAGCGCCACACGTCGTTGCACGCCTCGGCCATGCGCGCCAGGCCGTCCACGACGGTCGCGTAGACGTTGCCGGGCACCCAGCCGACGTCGCCGTTGAGCAGCAGGTTGTTGCGCCCGTAGAACAGCGCGAGGTCGATGACGCCGGGCAGGTGGTCGATGCTCTTCTCTTCCTTGAAGGCGCGGTCGAGCATGCCTCCGGGGAAGGAGAAGTAGACGACGTCGCCCGGGATGGGGGTGACGGTCGGGTTCTCCAGCCCGACCTCCTGCGGCGCGAACCGCTCCACCATCGTGTAGACCTCGTTGCGGGCGTACTTGGCGTGGTAGACGTCGCCGCCCTGGGGGAGCGCGTCCCAGACGGCCGCGCAGGTGCGCGGCGCGTCCTTGTCGAGCAGTTCGGCGGTGCAGGAGACGCCCCGGCGCTCCAACGTGATCGTGATGAACCTCGGCAAGCCGGACCTCCCCGGGAACCGGTGCGGGGCGGCGACGGGCGTCGCGCACCCGACAGGACGCTCAGCGCCTTGGGATCCGCCTGCCCGCACCGGGCGGGACCGGTGACGGAACGGTCTTGCAGCCTGATCGCGTTCGATTGTTGACAATCCTACGAGCCGTTCCTAGCGTGTCAATGCCCCCGTGTTAAAGGCGCGTCAACACTCGCCGGCCCTGGCAGGGAAGGGAGACGCCGATGCGCGTGACCGTCCTGTGCGCCGACGACCGGCCGCCCGGCACGGACGCGCTCGACCGCCGCGCCGACCTGCGCTATGTGGACGCGGCGGGCCTCGCCGCCGCGCTCCCGGACTCCGACGTCCTGTTCGTCTGGGACTTCCTGTCCGACGCCGTCCCCGCCGCCTGGCCCGCGACCGGCGGCCCCGGCTGGGTCCACATCGCGAGCGCCGGGGTCGACCGGCTGCTGTTCCCCGCGCTCGCCGACCGCGCGGTCGTCACCAACTCGCGGGGCGTGTTCGACGGGCCGATCGCCGAGTACGTGCTCGGGCTCGTCCTGGCGTTCGCGAAGGACCTGCCCGGCACGCTCCGCCACCAAGAGGCGCGCGTCTGGCGGCACCGCGAGACCGAGCGGATCGCCGGACGGTCCGCGCTCGTCGTCGGCACCGGCCCGATCGGCCGCGCCGTCGCCCGGCTGCTGCGCGCGGCGGGCCTCGCCGTCACCGGCGCGGGCCGCGCGGCGCGCACCGGCGACCCCGACTTCGGGACCGTCCTCGCCCCGGACGAACTGCACGACGGCCTCGCCGCCGCCGACTACGTCGTCCTCGCCGCGCCGCTCACCCCCGCCACGCGCGGCATGATCGACGCCGCCGCGCTCGCCCGGATGCGGCCGTCCGCGCGGCTGATCAACGTCGGCCGGGGCGCGCTCGTCGACGAGAACGCCCTCGTCGCGGCGCTGCGCGCGGGCACGATCGCCGGGGCCGCGCTGGACGTGTTCGCCGCCGAGCCGCTGCCGCCGGACGCGCCGCTGTGGACGCTGCCGAACGTGATCGTCTCGCCGCACATGTCCGGCGACGCGGCGGGCTGGCGGGACGAGCTGGTCGCGCTGTTCGCCGACAACCTCGACCGCCGCCTCACCGGCCGCCCGCTGCGCAACGTCGTGGACCAGCGGCTCGGCTACGTCCGCGAGCACGTCCGCGAGGGAGCGACATGACCGACCCGGCCGACCTGTCCGCCGCCGAACTCCTCGCCGCCTACCGGGAGCGGACGCTGTCGCCGGTCGACGCGGTCGACGCCGTCCTGCGCCGGATCGAGCGCGAGAACCCGGTGCTCAACGCGTTCTGCCTGGTCACCGCCGACGAGGCGCTGACCGCCGCCCGCGCGTCGGCGGACCGGTGGGCGCGCGGCCGGCCGCTGCCCCTCGACGGCGTCCCGGTCTCGATCAAGGACGTCTTCCTCACCGCCGGGCGGCCCACGCTGCGCGGCAGCCGCGCGGTCGACCCCGCCGGGCCGTGGCGCGAGGACGCGCCCGCCGTGGCCCGGCTGCGCGCGGCGGGCGCCGTCGCCGTCGGGAAGACGACGACGCCGGAGTTCGCGTGGAAGGGCGTCACCGACGGCCCGCTGACCGGCGTCACCCGCAACCCGTGGGACCCGTCGCTGACGCCCGGCGGGTCCAGCGGCGGCGCGGCGGCGGCCGTCGCGGCGGGCCTGGCGCCGCTCGCGCTCGGCACCGACGGCGGCGGATCGGTGCGCATCCCGGCCGCGTTCACCGGCACGTTCACGCTGAAGCCGACGTACGGACGGGTGCCGCACTACCCGGCGAGCCCGTTCGGGACGCTCGCGCACGCAGGCCCGATGACCCGGACGGTCGAGGACGCCGTGCTCCTGCTCGACGTCATCACCGCGCCCGACCCGCGCGACTGGTCCGCGCTGCCGCCGCCGGACGCGCCGTTCGCCGCGACCGTCCCGGACGTCACGGGCCTGCGGATCGCGTTCAGCCCCGACCTCGGCCACGCCCGCGTCGATCCGGAGGTGGCGGCGCTCGTCGCGTCCGCCGCCGAGACGTTCGCCGCGCTCGGCGCGAACGTGGAGCACGCCGACCCGGGCTTCGCCGACCCCGTCGCCGCCTTCTGGACGCTGTGGTCCGCCGGGGCCGCCAAGGTCGTCGAGCACCTGACCCCGGCGCAGTGGGCGGACCTGGACCCCGGCCTGCGCGAGACCTGCGACCAGGGCGCGACCGTGACCGCCGCCGAGTACCTGGACGCCACCGCCGTCCGGATGGACCTCGGCCGCCGCATGGGCGAGTTCCACGAGCGCTACGACCTGCTGCTCACCCCGACGCTGCCGGTCACCGCGTTCCCGACGCTGCCGGTCACCGCGTTCCCGGCGGGCCGGGAGACGCCGGACGGGCGGCCGGGGGAGCGCTGGACGTCCTGGACGCCCTTCACCTATCCGTTCAACATGACCCAGCAGCCCGCCGCGAGCGTCCCGTGCGGGTTCACGGCCGAAGGGCTCCCGGCCGGGCTCCAGATCGTCGGCCCCCGGCACGCCGACGCCCGCGTCCTCGCCGCGTGCCGCGCGTTCGAGGCGGCCCGCCCGTGGGCCGGCCGCCGTCCGCCCGCGTCAGCGCCGTGAGCGCCGCCCGGACCGGCGCGCCCGCCGGTCCGCGCGCCGCTCCCGCCGCTTCACCGACACGCTGCCCCACATCGCGAGCCCGGTCACGATGACGAGCGGCGACCCGGCCGCGCCCGGCCCGGACGCCCCCTGCCCGAACCCGCCCATCATCCCGACGCCCTCGACCTGCACGTTGAGGTCCGGCGGCACGACGACCTCCACGCCGCCCATGAACGCGAACGCGGTGATCTTGGTCTCGCCCGCGGGGAAGACGGCCTCGCGCAGGTCGATGCTGCTCTTCCCCCAGAACGAGAACGCGGTGAACCGCTTGGGCGCCGACCACGGCCCGCGCCGCTTGCACCCGCTCATCACCGCGTACGCGGAACTCCACGACGGCAGCCCGCTCGCCGCGGCGGTCGACCCCGCGTACACCTCGGGCGCCAGGTCGGCGACGAGCTGTTCCAGCTGGCCGATCGTCCGCGACGCGAACACCCAGCCGAGCCGTTCCTCGGTCTCCGCGAGCGTCAGGCGGCCGTCGCCGGCGGCCTGACGGAGGACGTGCGCGAAGCGTTCGCGGTCGGCGTCCGAGGCCCGGACGTCCGGCTCACGTTGCGGGATATTCGCCATGAAACGGAGCTTAATCGGGCGGCGGAGTCCAGGCCGCGATCTCCGTTCGGGCCGTGAAACCCAGCTTGGAGAGGATGTGCTCCACATGTGAGTCCACGGTGCGCTTGGCGAGGACGAGCCGGTCCGCGATCTGTCGGTTGGTGAGCCCTTCCGCGACCAGCGCCGCCACTTCGCGCTCCCGTGTGGTGAGCGTCTCACGTGCGGGCGCCGGGCCGGGCGCGGCCACCGGCTCGCCGCGCGCCAGCGCGATCGCCTCGGTGATCGTCAGCTCGCCGCCGCGCCGCTTGGCGGACTGGAACCGGTCGGCGGGCAGGCGGCGCTGCAGCGCCTTCTCCGACAGCGCCCGGCGCTCCATGTAGTGCGGGCCGTACTGGAGCTGCGCGCCCAGCTCGCGCCACATGCGCTCGGTCGCGCCGAGCAGCATCGCCGCCTCCTCGTACCGGCCCCGCACCAGCGTGGCGGGGGTCAGCAGGTCGAGGGCGAGCGTGATGCCGAGCTGGTCGCCGAGGTCCTCCTTGATCTGGAGGCAGGCCATGAGGTCGTCCACGGCCTCGTCCTTGCGGCCCGTCCACCAGCGCGCCGCCGCCCGCGCGTACAGCGCGAACGACCGGTTCCACACCTCGCCGCTGGCCTCGCCCGCCCGGACGCTCTCCTCGGCGACCGCGAGCGCCGCGTCCCAGTCGCTCTCCAGCGCCAGCACCGACGACAGGTGCGGCCCGGCGAGCAGGGCGGCCGGTTCCTCGTGGCCGAGCCGCGCGAACTTCTCGCGCGCCTGCGCGATGCGCGTCCTGGCGCCCTCCAGGTCGCCCTCGAACAGCGCGACCAGGCCCGTCCCGTGCAGGATGTGGGCGCGCAGCACCGGGTCGTCGGCGGCGGCGGCGCGCTCGAACAGCGCCCGGCCGCGCTCGGCCTCGCCGCGCTGGACGGCGACGAGGCCCGTCCCGAACGCCACCCACGCCCGCTCGCGGTGGACGGGCGGCAGCGCCTCGGTCGCCGTGAGCACCCGGTCCTGCCAGCTCAGCGCCTCGCCGAACTTCCCGAGGCACAGCCAGTAGTGCTGCAGGACGGCCGCCAGGTGCAGCGCCGTCTCCTCGTCGCCGGGCGTGGACAGCGAGTGCTCCAGCGCCACCCGCAGGTTCGCGTTCTCCTCGCGCAGCCGGATGAGCGCGGGGAGCTGCCCGGCGCCGAGCGCGTCCCGCCGCGCCTCCTCGGCGAGCGCGAGGTAGTGGTCGCGGTGGCGGCGCAGGACGTCCGGGCGCTCGCCCAGCTCGGTCAGCCGCTCGGCGCCGTACTCGCGCAGCGTGTCGAGCATCCGGTAGCGGCGGCCGTCGCGCTCGCACAGGACGATCGACTTCTCCACCAGCCGGGCGAGGACGTCCAGCAGCGCGTCGGCGGCCAGCGCCCCGCCCGCCCCGACGCGCTCGGCGGCGGCGAGGTCGAAGTCGCCGGGGAACACCGACAGCCGCGCCCACAGCAGCCGCTCCTGCGCGGTGCACAGGTCGTGGCTCCACTCGATCGTCGCGCGGAGCGTCCGGTGCCGTCCGCCCGCCGCGCGCGGGGTGCCGAGCAGCCGGAACCGGTCGTCGATGCGGTCCACGAGCTGTTCGACCGACATGCTCCGCAGCCGGACGGCGGCCAGTTCGATCGCGAGCGGGATGCCGTCCAGGTGGCGGCAGAGCCGGGCGACCGTCGGGTGGTTGTCCCGCGTCAGCGCGAACCCCGGGACCATCGCCTCGGCGCGGTCGGCGAACAGCGTCACCGCGTCGTCGCCGGTGGCGCTGTCCTGGTCGGCGACGGGCAGCGGCGGGATGACGAGCGTGTGCTCGCCCATGACGTCCAGCGGCTCGCGGCTGGTCGCGAGGATCCGCAGCCGGGGCGCGGCGCGCAGCAGCACCTCGGTGAGCGTCGCGCAGCCGTCCACCAGATGTTCGCAGGTGTCCAGGACGAGCAGCAGGTGCTTGTCGGACAGGTGGTCGGCGAGCCGGTCGGTCTGGTCGCCGGACGCCTGGCCGGGCAGCCGCAGCGCGTCGGCGACCGTCCGGGCGAGCAGCGCGGGCTCGCGCAGCGCCGACAGCTCCACCAGCCACGCCCCGTCGGGGAACGAACGGCGCAGGTCGGCGGCGACGCGCACCGCCAGCCGGGTCTTGCCGACGCCGCCGACGCCGGTCAGCGTGACGAGCCTGGACCGGGCCAGCACCTGCCGGGCCTCGCCCAGCTCGCGCTGCCGTCCGATGAACCGCGTCATTTCGGCGGGCAGATTCCCGGCCCGCGACATCTCCGCCAGCACCGTGACGATCACCTCGGGTGAAGGGCTCCGGGGGTGAGCCGGTCGTCACCCATCGTACCCGGACGTCACGACGCGCCGCCGACCGATCACCCAGAGTGCGACACGGGTTCCAGCCGTACGACCACCGATTTCGACGTCGGGGTGTTGCTGGTCTCGGCGGTGCTGTCGAGCGGCACGAGGACGTTCGTCTCCGGGAAGTACGCGGCGGCGCACCCGCGCGCGGTCGGGTACGCGACGACGCGGAACGCGGGGGCGCGGCGCTCGGAGCCGTCCGTCCACTCCGAGACGAGGTCGACGGTCGCGCCGTCCGCGACACCGAGGTCGGCCAGGTCGCCGGGGTGGACGAACACGACCCGGCGTCCGGCCTTCACGCCCCGGTAGCGGTCGTCCATGCCGTAGATCGTGGTGTTGAACTGGTCGTGGCTGCGGAGGGTCTGGAGCAGCAGCCGCCCCTCCGGGATGCGGACGACGTCCAGCCGGTTCGCCGTGAAGTTCGCCTTGCCCGTCGCGGTGGGGAAGCGGCGTTCGTCGCGCGGCGCGTGCGGCAGGGCGAACCCGTCCGGTTCGCGGACGCGCGCGTTGTAGTCGGCGAAGCCCGGAACGACCCGGGACACGTGGTCGCGGATGACGTCGTAGTCGTCCCGCATCGCCGCCCAGTCGATCGGCGAGCCGGGCAGCGTGGCCCGCGCCAGCCCGCACACGATCGCGACCTCCGAGCGCAGGTCGGGGCCGGCGGGCGCGAGCCGTCCGCGCGAGGCGTGGACCAGGCCCATCGAGTCCTCGACGGACACGAACTGCGGGCCGGTCCGCTGCTCGTCGCGCTCGGTGCGGCCGAGCGCCGGGAGGATCAGCGCGGTCTCGCCGGTCACCGCGTGGGACCGGTTCAGCTTGGTGGACACCTGGACGGTCAGCCGGCAGCCGCGCAGCGCGGCCTCGGTGACCGCCGAGTCGGGCGTCGCGCGGGCGAAGTTGCCGCCCATCCCGACGAACACGCGCGCCCAGCCGTCCCGCATCGCCCGGACGGCCCCGACCGTGTCGAACCCGTGGGCGCGCGGCGGCGCGAATCCGAACTCGGCGGCGAGCGCGTCCAGGAACGCGGGCGCGGGCCGCTCGACGATCCCCATCGTCCGGTCGCCCTGGACGTTGGAGTGGCCGCGCACCGGGCACACGCCCGCGCCGGGACGGCCGACGTTCCCGCGCAGCAGCAGGAAGTTGACGACCTCGCGGATCGTCGCGACGGAGTTGCGGTGCTGCGTGAGGCCCATCGCCCAGCACACGACGATCCGGCGGGCGGCGCGGACGTCCCCGGCGGTCGCCTCGATCTCGTCCCGCGTCAGGCCGGTCGCGGCGAGCACGTCGGCCCAGTCCAGCGTCCGGACGTGCTCCTCGAACGCCGCGAAACCGTGCGTGTGCTCGGCGACGAACGCGCGGTCGACGGCGTCCGCCTCCAGCAGCAGCCGGTTCAGCGCCTGGAACAGCGCGAGGTCGCCGTTCAGCCGGATCTGGAGGAACCGGTCGGCGAGCGCGGTGCCGCGTCCGGCGAGCCCGCCCGGACGCTGCGGGTTCTTGAAGCGCAGCAGCCCCGCCTCCGGCAGCGGGTTGACGGCGATGATCCGCGCGCCGTTCCGCTTCGCCTTCTCCAGCGCGGCCAGCATCCGGGGGTGGTTGGTGCCGGGGTTCTGGCCGACGACGAACAGCAGGTCGGCGCGGTGCAGGTCGTCCAGCGACACCGAGCCCTTCCCGACGCCGAGCGTCTGGGTGAGCGCCGCCCCGGACGACTCGTGGCACATGTTGCTGCAGTCGGGGAGGTTGTTCGTCCCGAAGGCGCGGACGAACAGCTGGTAGGCGAACGCCGCCTCGTTGCTCGTCCGCCCGGACGTGTAGAAGACGGCCTCGTCGGGGGAGTCCAGCGCGTTCAGCTCGGCGGCGGCGATCGCGAACGCCTCGTCCCAGGAGACGGGCTCGTAGTGCCGCGAACCGGCGCGCTTCACCATCGGCTCGGTGAGCCGTCCCTGCTGCCCGAGCCAGTGGTCGGAGCGGACGGCGAGGTCGTCGACGTCGTGCGCGGCGAAGAACGCGCGGGCGACGCGGCGGGTCGTGGCCTCCTCGGCGACGGCCTTGGCGCCGTTCTCGCAGAACTCGGCGAGATGGCGGTCGCCGCCCTCGGGCCACGCGCAGCCGGGGCAGTCGAAGCCCCGCTTCTGGTTGACGCGCAGCAGGGTCAGGGCCGACCGGCGCACGCCCATCTGCTCGCGGGAGCGCCGCAGCGCGGCCGTCACGCCCGGCACGCCCGCCGCCCAGTCCTTGGGCGGGCCGACGCGCGGGTTCTCGTGGTCCTCGGGAGCGTCCATCCTCGTCCTTCCGTCGCCGGGGACGTTACTGCGGCGGCCCCTCCACCAGGCGGACGTCGGCGGAGTGGCGGCGCCCGTCGCGGGTCGTCCACTCCAGTTTCACCACGTCGCCCGGGTGGTGCGTCAGCATGAGGCCCGTCAGCCGCGACGGCGTGTCCACCGGCTGGCCCGCCAGCGCGACGACGACCCCGCCCGCCTTGACGCCCGCCTCGTCCGCCGGGGTGCCCGGGACGACCGCGTCGACCAGCGCGCCGAACGCCGTGCCGTTGGACCGGACCTGGACGCCGAGCAGCGCGGTCTTGCCGATGTGGATCGTCCCGGTCGCCCGGCCCGCGCGGATCTGCCGGGCGATCTCCAGCGCGTGCGCCGCCGGGATCGCGTAGCCCCGGTGCTCGGGCGTCGCGCTCGCCGTGCCGGACGGCGTCGCGTGCTTGTGCGTCGCGCCGTCGTCGTCCGGGCCCGCCGACGCGGCCGTGTTGATGCCGATCACCTTGCCGTCGGTGTCCAGCAGCGGGCCGCCCGAGTCGCCCGGCTTGATCGGCGCGTCGGTCTCGATGAGGCCGGCCAGCCGCTCCGACCCGCCGTCGGCCTGGTTGCGGGCGGTGATCGTCTGCTCCAGCGACGTCACGACGCCCGTCACGACCGCCGGGGTGCCGCCCTTGCCGCCCGCGTTGCCGACGGCCGTCACCGGGTCGCCGACGCGCACGTCGGTCGAGTCGCCGAACACGGCGGGCTTCAGCCCGGCCGCGTCGTCCATCTTGATCACCGCGAGGTCGCTCGCCGGGTCGTAGCCGACGACGCGGGCGCGGTAGGCGCGGCGGTTGTCGGTGTCGGTCGCGGTGATGGACGTCGCGCCCGCGATGACGTGGTTGTTCGTCAGCACGAAGCCCGACGGCGTCATGAGGATCCCGGTGCCCGCCGACCGCAGGCTGCTCAGCCCCTGGTCCGCCTCGATGTTGATCACGCCGGGCCTGCGTCCGGACGGCCGGTCCCCGGCCCGCGTGCTCGTCGGGGCGGGCGCCGGCGCGGCCATCTCGCCGCCGTTGGCGTACTCGGCGAGCAGCGGACGCCCGAACACCACGGCCGCGGCCGTGACCAGGACCAACAGGACCAGAAGAGTCACCGGTCCCGATCCCTCGCGCCCGGGGGCCTCGTTCACCGGCGCGCCTCCTTCTCCCCGTGTTTCGCCCGTCCCGTCCGGTCCGTCGTCCGCGCCCGGCGACCGGCCCGGACCGAACGGCCCGTACCGAGAATGATCCACGGTCCGGCCGATTACCGGAATCCCCCCAGGGAAACGGGCATGTCGTAAGGATGCCGCAAGATCGGCTTACGGGCGTCCTCCGGGTGTCCCCGCGTACCGACCGGTCGGTATTCTGCGGCCTGGACCGGAGGGAGGGACGATGGCGCGCGGGCCCAGCACCGTCAAGCGGCGCATCCTCGACGCGGCCGTCCGGCAGTTCGCCGCGCACGGCTTCGACGGCGCGTCCGTCCAGGGCATCGTGGCCGAGGCGGACGTCACCAAGGGCGCCCTCTACCACTACTTCGGCTCCAAGGACGACCTGCTCTACGAGATCTACCACGCGCTGATCTCCCGCCAGCTCGCCGACCTGGACCGCGCGCTCGCCGCCGGGACGCCGCCGGGCGAGACCGTCCGGACCGTGCTCACCGACCTGATCGTCAGCACCGCCGCGCACATCGACGAGGCCAAGGTGTTCGCGCGCGAGATGCACCGCCTCGACACCGCCCGGATGCACGCGGTGCGCGCCGACCGCCGCCGCTACCACCGGACGTTCCGCGACCTCGTGGAGTCCGGCCAGCGGACGGGCGAGTTCTCCGCCGCGACGCCCGCCGAGACCGTCACGATCGTCGCGCTCGGCATGGTGAACCAGATGACGTCCTGGTACCGCGCGGACGGCCCGAAGACCGCCGCCGAACTGGCCGCCGAGGTCACCGGTTTCGTCCTCGCCGCCCTGCGGCCGGGGGCCGGCGCGCCGTAGAATCCTGCGGTCGCGGCATGAGCGAGGTGGGATCCGGGAATGGGCAAGCACAGCGCGCCCCCGTCGAGGACGTGCCCGTTCTGCGGAGGCAGCGGCAGGAGCGACGACGGCACGCGCAAGTGCGGCGTCTGCCACGGAGAGGGGCGAATTTGACCTACCCGCCGGACGGCTGCGGCTACGAGGTCGCCTACAGCCTCGGCCGCCGCGGCTTCTCCTCCGAGCGCTTCGCCGACGAGTTCGAGCTGATGCGCTGGTTCGGCGAGATGGTGCGGCGCGGCCTGTTCGCGCCCGCCGAGTTCGAGGAGCCCGACGAGGACGGCCGCAACGGCTACCGCATCTTCTGCGTCACCGCCGAACAGCGCGTCGGCATCAGCTACTTCCACCCGCGGCTCGTCCGCGCGCGCATCGAGGGTCTGAGCTAGTCGCGCCGTGAGCGGGCGAGCAGGGCCGCGGGGATCGCGGCGAAGGCCAGGACGGCGATCGTGACGGCCATCGGGACGGCCGTGCCGGTCCCGGCGATGCCCGCCAGCGGCGCGGCGGCGCCGCCGAGGGCGAACTGCGTCAGGCCCATCAGCGCGGACGCGCTGCCCGCCGTGCCCGCGGGGCGGCCCGCGAGCGCCAGCGCCGTCGCGTTCGGCAGCACCAGGCCCTGCCCGGCGACGACGAGGAACAATGCGGGCAGGAGCACGGTCGTCCCGGCGTCCGTCAGGACCGCCGCCAGGAGCGCCGCGCCGCCCGTCACGACGAGCGCGAGCCCGGTCCCGAGCAGCCGGCCGAGCGGGACGCGCCCGGCGAGCCGTCCGCCGATCTGCCCGGCCGCGACGATCCCGAGCGCGTTCACCCCGAACACCACGCTGAACTCCTGCGGCGACAGCCCGTAGATGTCCTGGAGGACGAACGGCGACCCGGAGATGTAGGTGAACATCGCCGCGAACGCCAGCGCCAGCGTCAGCGTGTGGCCGACGAAGACGCGGTCGCGGCACAGCGTCGCGAACGTCCGGACGATCGCGGCGGCGCCCGCCGGCGACCGGCGCTCGGGCGGCAGCGTCTCGGGCAGCCCGGCCAGCGAGCCGAGCAGCACCGCGATCCCGATCCCGGCGAGCACCACGAACACGCCGGGCCACGGGACGACGCGCAGGAGCTGCCCGCCGACCACCGGCGCGAGAATCGGCGCGAGCCCGCTGACGATCATCAGCGTGGCGTAGAAGCGGGCGGCGGCCGTCCCCTCGAACAGGTCGCGGACGACGGCGCGGCCGATGACGATCCCCGCCGCGCCCGCCGCGCCCTGCACGAGCCGCGCGGCGGTCAGCGTCTCCACGGTCGGCGCGACCGCGCACAGCAGCGACGCCGCCGCGTACCCGGCGAGCCCGTACAGCAGCGGGCGGCGGCGGCCGAGGCGGTCGCTGAGCGGCCCGGCGACGACCTGCCCGGCGGCGAGCCCGACGACGCAGGCGGTCAGCGTGAGCTGCGCGCGCGACGCGACCGTCCCGAAGTCCTCGGTGAGGCGCGGCAGCGCGGGCAGGTACATGTCGATGGACAGCGGCGCGGTCGCGGCGAGCGCGCCGAGGATCAGGACGAGCGTGACGCGGCGGGCGGCCGTCGCGCCGGGAACGGTCCACTGCGGGGCGGACGCTGCGGTGCTGGACGAGGTGCGGGGGGACATGCGGCTCCGGTCGGCACGGCCGCGCCGCCGCACGACCAGGGGCACGGGCGCGGCGGCGCGGCGGGGAAGGGGTCAGACGGTCGTGACGACCTGGTCGTGCTCCAGGCGGGGCAGGCGGTCGTACCAGGCGTCCGGTCCGGGCCGTCCGACGTTGACGACCGCGATCGGGTCCTGGTCGGTGTCGGCGAGGAACTCGCGCTTGACGCCCTCGGCGTCGAACCCGCCCATCGGCCCCGCCGCGAGGCCCGCCGCGCGGATCCCGACGATCAGGTAGCCGAGCTGGATCGCGGCGTTGAACCGGGCCATCGCCGGACGTCCCGGGTTCGCCTCCAGTGCGTCGCGCGCCCCCTCCTTGATCGGGAAGATGACGGGCAGGTGCTCGTGGAACGCGGCGTCGGCGGTGACGATCAGCGTCAGCGGCGCGGCGGCCGTCTTGGCCTTGTTGCCGTCGGCCATCTGCGCGACGAGCCGCTCCTTCGCCTCCGGGCTCCGGACGGCGACGATCCGCAGCGGCTGGGCGTTCATCGCCGTCGGCCCCCACTTCACCAGGTCCAGGACGGCGCGGAGCTGCTCGTCGGTGACCGGTTCGTCGGTGAAGGTGTTCGCGGTGCGGGCCGTGCGGAACAGCAGGTCCTGCGCGGCGGCGTCCAGCGCGAGGAGGTCGGTGGCGGTCGTCATGGTCGGGCCTTCCTGTCGGCGGATCGAAAGCGGCTCCGGCTGGTGCAACCGTAGGACGCTCCGTTATCTGCCGCGTCAGGAAGTGGCATACGTCACACAACCGGTCAGGGCCAGTGTGCCAGCCGGGCCGTCACCTCCGCCGCCGAGACGGCGATGGCGAGGACGGTCAGCGCCGACATGCCCGCCAGCACGGTCCACCGGCCGACCTGGTAGCCCGCCGGGACGAGCGCCGCGTCCCGGCCCCGCACCGGCCACGGAGCGCGCAGCGGGGCGGTGCCGGGGATCTCGTCGGCCGGGTCCGGGGACGCCGGGGCGTCCGACGGCTCGGCGGGGGACAGGCCCGCCGCCCAGCCGAGCAGGTCCGCGATGTAGGACGGGTCCGTCGCGAGACCCGACCCGAAGTACCGGACGTCGGCCGCCACGTGGTCCAGCGCCCGCACGATGTTGCCGAGCCCGACCGCGCGCAGCCAGCCGCGCAGGTCCGGGTCCTCGTACAGCTTCTTGCCGATCTCGGTGGTGAGCAGCAGGTCCGTCTTGGTGATGACGACCGCGACGCGCTTCTGCCGTCCCCGGTCCGGCCGCGACCGCAGCTCGTTCAGCACCCGCTGGAGCGTGTCGGCCGGGTCCTCGCCGGACGGCCCCGCCGCCGCCTCCACCCGCGCCCGCTCGACGGCCGTCAGCGACCGGTTCACCTGCGGCAGCGCGAACGGGTCCACGATGAACAGCAGCGTCTCGCCGTGGTCGAGGTAGCGCAGCGACTCCACCTCGGTCGACCCGGCGAAATGCTCGCCCGCCGGGTCGAACAGATAGAGGATGCGGCGGGCGGGCTTGCCGCGCCGTCCGGCGGGCAGCTCCACGTCCAGCATCGTCGCGAGCGGCAGGTCCGGGCCGGTCTTGGGCGGACGGCCCCCGGAGCGGAACGCGCGGACCGTCGCCGCGTACGCCTCGGCGTGCCGTCCCTCGACGAACGCGACCCGTCCGTCGACGGCCCGCGCCCGCGCGTGCAGGGCGCGGATGCCGAGCATCATGAACGTCGTCTTGCCCGCGCCGGGGCCGCCGACGAACGGCAGCGGCTCGACCCGGACGCGGCCGATGCGCGGCGGGAGCCGTCCCGAGCAGTGCGGGCAGTACGCGGCGAGCCGGAACCGGCCGAGCAGGACGGTCGTCGGCAGCCGCGTCCCGCACCGGCAGACGTGCCGGAACGCGCCCGCCGGGCCGGGGACGAGCCGCGCGTGCCGCGCCCCGCACCCCGGGCACGCGTACACCGGCAGGCCGATGCGCTCGTAGCAGAACGGGTGCGGGCACGTCTGGAGGATGCGGCCGTAGGCGGTGAACACGCGCTCCACGGCGGCGAGCACCACCGCGCACGCCAGCCAGCCCGCGAGCCCGACCGCCGCGACGACCCCGTACAGCGCGGTCAGCGCGAGCGCGAGGACGGCGGCGGGCACGGCCGCGACGACGATCCCCGCGCACAGCGCCAGCCACACCGGGAACGCGAACCATCCCCACGGGCCGCCGAGCAGCACCTCCGTCAGCCGGAGGACGACGTCCCGGGCCAGCGTCCACACGCGCGGCCCGACCTCGCGCGCGATGGCCCACCAGTCGCGCCAGACCTGCCCGAGCAGGTAGTGCCGGTAGGAGACCTCCGGGGCGGGCACCGGCGACGGCCCCGACCGCGACGACGGCGTCAGCGCCCGGCAGGCCTGGAGATACGACAGCGCCGCCGCGCCGAGCCCCGCGACGACGAGCGTCAGCGGGAACAGCACCGGGAAGACCACCCCGAACCCGACCAGCATCGCGGCGACCCACGCCGCCGCCAGCACCGCGACCATCACCGGATTCATGCGCCCTGCCGTCCTCGGTTCCCGGTGCGCGCCTCGGCGGCGAGGTCGCGCAGGGCGGAGCGCAGGGCCGGGTCGCCGCCGAAGTGGGCCTCCAGCCTGCGGCCCGCGAACCAGCGCGTCACCGCCGTCCGCGCCCAGGTCTCCAGCGCCGGGTCCGCCGCGCCGAGCGCCCGCATCCGCAGGACCGTCTCGATCAGTTCGTGCCGGACGGCCGGGTCGCCGCCCCGGCCGGGCAGGGCGCCGGTCCAGCGGGCGCCGAGCCGGGCGCGCAGCCGGGCGGGCGCCGCCGCGAGCAGCGCCGCGCGGAACACCGGGTCGCGGCGGGCGAGGCGGCCGGCGGCGACGCCGAACGCGGGCTCGGCGAGCGGGCCCGCGCCGCGGTCGGCGAGCGCGGCCAGGGCCTCGGCGGCGGCGTCCGGGCGCTCCGCGCCGATCGCCGTCGCGCACGCCTGGACGGCCGCCGCGTCCCGGTCCGCGTCCGGGCCGGGCGGCGCGGAGCGGACGCGGGCGGCGAGCCGCAGCACCTCCACGCCGATGTCGGCGTCGCCGAGGGCGCGCGCGAACGTCCGGGACGGCAGCTCCGCGAGCACCGGCCGCTCCCCGAACGCGGCGGCGTGCGACTCCAGCAGCTCCAGGCACTCGCCGGGCTGCGGCGCCGCCGCCCACAACCGCTCCAGGACGGCATCGACGGGAGGTCGGTCGGGGCCGGGAGGTCGGTCGGGGTCGGTTGGTCGGGGGAGAGCGGTTGGTCGGGGAAGCACAGACTCGACGTCGGCGAGGGAGAGCAGGTCGGCGGTGACGGCCACGCGGTGCAGCGGGCGGCGGCGGCCGACCGAGTCCAGCACCGCGAGCGCCACCTCCGGCGCGGACGGCCACAGATCCGGGTCGTCGCGCGCCGCGTCGTGCAGCAGGTCGCACGCCCGGTCGCCGAGGACGGCGGCGCGGGTCCGCGCGTCCGCCGCCGCGAGGCCCGTGACGACCCCGGCCAGCAGCGCGCCGCGCGCCGCGTCCGGGCACGCCGCGAGGGCCGCCGGGACGTCCGCCGCGCCGACCCGCGCCCGGCCCTGCGCCGCCGCCCGGACCTCGCCCGGCCGCGCGGGCGCGCCCGCCGCCGCCGCGATCCCGGCGATGTGCGCGACGTCGGTCAGCTCCTCGGCCGCCGCCAGCGCGGACGTCACGGCGGGCTCCAGCGCCGGGCGCAGCACGAGCGGCAGCGCGCGGCGCGGCAGCCGGTCCCGCGTGGACGGGTCGTCCAGCGCCGCCGTCACGGCCCGCAGCGCGCACTGCCCCGCCACGTCGACCGCGCCCGCAGCGCGCGCCCGGTCCTCGACGGCGACCGCGAGGTCCACGCCCATCGACGGGACGCCCGGCACGAGGTCCCGCCAGACCCATTCGGGCAGGTCCCGGCCGGACCGGGCCAGCAGCGCCGCCGCGCCCGCCTCTTCGTCCGGCGTCACCCGCGCCTCGCCCCGGCACAGCGCGAGCAGCGCCGCCGCGCGCTCCAGGGCGCGCGGCCCCGGCGGGTCGGCGCCGTCCAGCAGGGCCAGCTCGCCGAGCGCGTCCAGGGCCGCGAAGTCGCCCGCCCGCCAGCACGCCGCGACCGTCCGCGCGAACCGGCTCACCGGCCGGTGCGGCGGGGGCGGGTCGCCGAGCGCGAACGCCGGGCCGCCCTGGTACTGCGCGGCGGCCCACGCGTCCGGGGTCGTCCCGACGACGCGCTGGCCCGCGCCGTCGGGGTCGGCGCTGTAGGTGACGAACGTCAGCCGCTCGGCCGCCGCGACCGGCAGCGAGTACGACACGACCGCGATCCACCGGGCGATCAATTCCACGTCCGCCGCGACCAGGACCACCCGGCCGTGGCCGCGCCCGAGGACGGTCACCACCGCGTCCACCAGCGGCGCGAGCAGGTCCGGCTGGCCGCGCAGCCACTCGGCGAGCGCGTCCGGCGCGAACGCCGCGTCCGGCGCCAGGTCGGGGACCTCGGGCAGCGCGCCGAGCGCCGTCGGGCCGGCCCGCCACAGCGGCGCGTCCCACAGCTCGGCGGGGCGCAGGCCCTCCAGCTCGTCCGGCTCGGCGACGACCGCGTGCGCGAAGAAGTTGCCGTACCGGCCCGAGTAGTCCTGCCCGAGGTAGCGGGAGCGGGCCAGCAGCGGACGGCCGTCCACCCGGTCGTACAGCAGCGCGACCGGGAACGCCGCCAGCTCGCCGGGCCCCGGCGACAGCGGCGCGGCGGGCGGCGGACGGTAGGCCAGGAAGGGCGCCACCGCCGCGCGCACCCGGTCGGGAAGGCCCGGCGTCTCCGCCGTGAACTGGAACCCCGACCGGCCGGTCGGCCCGTTCCGCGCGGACGTGTAGTGCATCTGCCAGGCCACTCAGGTCACGCTCCCCGACCTCGAACCCCGTCCAGCATGCCGAACCGGTACAGCAGCCACAACAGCGGATCCTCGGCCCGATGCGGCCGGACGCCGCCCGGCCCGACCCGCCCGTTCTCCGGCACGCCGCCGAGCGCCGACAGCCCGAACAGCGCGAAGTCGGCGTACTGCTGCCCGAGGAAGGTCTCCAGCCGTCCGGCCTGCCACTCGTGCAGCAGCGACCGGACCTGCTCGTGGACGGCGTCGCGGTCGTCCAGGTCCAGCACGCCCGTGCCCGACCGCGTCCGGTGCAGCGCCGACTGCCGCGCCATCTCCGGCACCAGAACGTCGATCTTGGTGAGCGCCACCGCGACCGGCACCGGCAGCCGCTCGCCCGGCTTCATCCCGCGCCGCAGCCGCAGCGCCTCGGTCACCCGCGCGATGATGTTCACCGGCTCGGCGTCGGGATCGGCGTCGGGCGGCGGCGGCGACCCGGCGAGCGCCGAGCCCGCGCCCGGCAGCTCCAGCGGGTCGACCAGGAAGATGATCGCGTCCGCCGCCTCCAGGTACCGCAGGTGCAGGTCGCGGACCTCCCGGCTGCGCAGGTCCTCGCCCGCCGTGTCGAACAGCACCAGCGCCAGCGAGTCGGTGCGCTCGCGCGCGAACCGGCCGCGCCGCGTCCGCGTCAGCAGGTAGACGAGCGGCTCGCGCGGCGACGTCGCGGCGGACGCCGTCGTCGGCAGCAGGCGGCGCTCCTCCAGCAGCGGACGCGCGAAGTCCCGCTTGTAGCGCTCGATCGTCCGGTCGTCGCAGGCGACCAGGGACGCGTCCAGCTCCGTCCCGACCCGGTTCATCAGCTCGTGCAGCAGCACCGCGATGTAGGTGCTCTTGCCCGCGTTCTTCGCGCCGACCAGCGCCACGATCCGGCCCGGCGCCTCGCAGTACGCCGACGGCAGCGGATTGTGGCACTCGCCGCACACCCGGCTGCCCGTCGGCTGCCCGCACGCCGGGCAGTCCGCCCGGCCGCCCCGGCCCGGCGCGGCGAACACCGGCGGCAGCGACGCGCCCGCCGCCGACCCGGTGTAGGCCGCCAGCCGCTCGTCCAGCACCGGCGCGCAGCCCGCCCGGCGGCCCGCCTGCCCCCGGCACCGGAACGGGATCCGGTGCGCGGACGTCACGGCGAAGCAGTACGGGCAGGTGACGGCCTGCCGGGACGGGACCTTCGGCAGGCTCACCCGGGGCGCGAGCGGCGAACGGGACACGGGGACCTCCTACTTGGCGACCCGGAGGGAGCGGACGGGGGGGTCGCCGAGTTCGATCACATCATCATCGGCGAAGCACCGCAGCCAGTAGGGCCCCGCGACACGCGGGAGATCGACCGTCACCTCGCCCGGCACCGGCACCGACTCCCACACCTGGACCGTCTCCCCGTCGCCCGCGCGGTGCGGCATCACCCGTCCCTCGCGCAGCACCAGCTCCAGCCGGCCGATCCGCGCGGCCCGTCCCGCGCTGAGCCGGACCGTCAGCGACCGGCGCCACGGCGGGCCGCCGCGCACCAGCTCGTAGGCGACGACCGTCCGCGCCGCCACCCGCGCCGACACCGCCGGGCCCGTCAGCCGCCCGTCCCCGGCCGTCCCGACCGCCGCGACCGTCACCTCCACCGGCTCGTCCTCGGGCACCGGCAGCCGGAGCCCGCCCTGCGTGTCGTAGGCCGCGCGGGTCACCGCCCGCCTCGTCACCGGACGGCCGTCGCCGCTGCGCCCCACCCGGAACGCCACCTCGACCTCGGCGGCGTCGCCCGGCCAGTCGAACCCGAGATGGACGTGCCCGCCGCGCCGGTCGGCGACCACGCGTCCCGGCGGGGGCAGGTGGACGTGCCGGTGGTGCGCTCCGATGGCCGCGAACCCGCCCGCCACCGTCACCGCCATGATCCAGCCCGCCGAGCCCGGCCGCACCCGCAGCCCGCCCGGCGCCGGATCCGACGGCAGCCGCCGCACGACGCCGCGCAGCTCCGCCACCGGGAGCAGCGCGCTGCGCGGCCACGGCGGCGGCTCGTGCGTCAGGACCAGCTCGACCGTCCCGTGCCCCGGCGGGTCGAACCGGACGAACAGGGCGTCCGGGTCGGCCGGGTCCGGGGCGGCGGCCAGCTCGAACACCGGGTCGGGCGGCGCGCTCGGCGCGGCGGACCGCCGGACGCCCGGCGTCACGACCTCGCGTCCGTCGGCGTCCAGGTAGACGGCCGCGATCAGGTAGTGGTGCGTCGCCTCGTTCGGGACGATCTCGGAGAACCCGTCGCGCGTCGCGGGCACGCGGTGGCCGTCGCGCGTCACCCGTACCCCGGCGGCCTCGGCGGGCAGCCGCCACCGGCCCGTCACGACGCCGTCGCCCGCCGCCACCGCCACGTCCGCCGGTTCCGGGCGGACGACCACCGGGCCGGTCACCACCGGCGCCGACGCCGCCTCGCCGCGCACGGCCGTCACCGCGTAGTACAGCGGGGCGTTCACCGGCGGGCGTTCGTCTCGGCCGCCGACGAGCGGTTCGCCGTCGGCCGCGCCGCGCGGTGGACGGTCGCGGCGCCGCACCACGTGGTACCGGACGTCGCCCGCCGTGGACGGCGACGGCTCGAAGAACAGCCGGACCGTCGTGCCGCCCGCCGTCACGTCCACGTCCGCGCGCACCGCCGGGACGGGCTCGGGCGGCAGCCGCCGCTGGAGTTCGGCCGCGCCGGGCAGGTCGCCGACCAGGCGCAGCGCGTCGGCCAGCAGCCGCCACGCGCGGTCGGGGTCGGTCTCGGCCGCCGCCTGCTCGCGCAGCCGCACCGCCGCCTCGACGCGCCTGCGCGCCTCGGCCGCGAGCACCGCCGCCTCGTCCGGGGCGTCGTTGTCCAGGCCGCCGTCGGCCATCTCCGCCGCCGCGTAGACCTCGCCCGCGTCCAGCAGCGCCCGCAGCCGCGCCGCGACGCCGCCGCCCCCGCCCGACTCCCGGACGATCGCGAACACCAGCCGCCGCGCGTCGCCCGGCTCGATCCCGAGGTCTTCCATCGCGAACCGCAGCAGCGCCCGCTCCGACGCCCGCTGCCGCGCCCGCTCCCGCAACCGCTCCACGATGTCGTAGCGGACGAGCTCGGACGGGTCGGCGTCCGAGCGCAGGCCCGCCAGGATCGTCCCGGCGTGCGTCGTGCTCGTGTCCCGGCTGCGCCGCGCCCACGCCGCGACCGCCGCCTCCACCGCCGCCGCGTCCAGCGTCACGCCCGCCGCCGCGAACCCGTCCAGCACGCGCATCGGGCCGGTCAGGCGCTCGCCGAACAGGAAGTCGGGCAGATGGCGGCGGCCGAGGACGTCCAGCGACTCCCGCACCTTCGGATACGCCGCGTACGGCGCCGTCGGCGGCAGCCGGTCCGGCTCGCGGACGTCGATCCGCTCGACGGCGGCCAACGCGCGGCCCTCGTCCGCCGGGACGCCCGCCGCCCGCGCGATCGCCTCCACCTCGGCCGGCGTCACCATCCGCAGCGCGCCCGCCGCGTCCGCCAGCCGCGCCCGCACGGCCTCGCGCCGCCGCTCGTCGCGCTCCCGCCCGCCCCGCAGCCGCTCCGCCAGCGGCCGGACGTCGCCGCGCTCGGCCGCCGCGAACACCGCCGCCAGCTCCCGGTGCTCGGCCTCCAGCCGGTCCACCAGCCGCCGGTACTTCAGCTGCCCACGAGCCCGCCGCCAGCACTGCCGGACCTGCTTCACCGCCGCCGCGACCGCCGCGGGCTCCAACGGCTCCCGCAACATGTACCGGACGCGCAGATCCTCCGGCGGCTGATCCCCGGCGGCCCGAGCGGGCTCAAGAACAGCCCGCCTGTACTCCTCGTCCGTGTTCATGGCCTCGCTCCGCTCGGCGGGGCGGGCGCGCCTTCAGCCGCGCGCTTCCCTCGTCGCTCTGGTCGCAAGCTCCCGCCGCTCCTCAGTCCAGCGCGCGGCGCGCGCCCGCCGCTCATCCGCCCGTTCCCGTTCGAGGGGCGGGCGGCCCTTCGTTCGCGGCGTTCCTCGTCGCGCGCGCTCGTGCCTTGCTGCGCGCGGTCGTCGGGCTTGGGGCGAGGGGAACGAGCGGGGGGTTCGGGGGCACGGGGGGTCAGCTCACCTGGACGCGGGACAGGGCGGTGCGGGAGCGTTCGACCTCCTCTTCGGACATGCCGCCCACGTCGATCTTGAGGTCCAGGCGCTCGCCCTTCTCCTTCTCCACCGCCGCCACGTTCAGGAGCCCGGACGCGTCGAGTTGGAACGTCACCTCGATCGGCCAGCCCGCGCGCTTGCCCGCCGGGATGCGGATGTCGCCGGCCGCGATCTCGTTGTTGTCGAGCAGGTCGGGGGACTCGACGCTGCCGGCCTGCTCCATCACCCTGACGTCCGCCGAGTCCTGGTCGTCGAAGACCGTGAAGAAGTCCTCCGAGCGCGCGGCGGGCAGCTCGTCGTTGGCGTGGACGAGGTGCGCGACGCTCTCCTCGCCCGTCTCCCGGTCCACCACGACGATGCCGAAGGCGTGCGAGGCGACCGTGCGGATCGTCCGGCCCGCGATCTGGCGCTGCTGCTCGGCGGACAGGCCCGCCCGGTTCGCCATCTCCTCGGCGCGCTCGGCCGCGCCCTCGCGCACCAGGCGGCGGTAGGTCTCCTCGAACGCGTACAGCGCCGCGCCCTTGGCCACCGCCAGGTCGGGGTCCTGGAGGCGGGCGCGCAGGCCGAGTTCGGTCTCCAGCCGCGCCGCCACGACCGGCATCTTCGTGGAGCCGCCGACGAGCACCAGGTCGTCGTAGTCGTGGACGCCCTTCTCCGCCGCCGTCGCGAGCGTCCGCCCGGTGATCTCGATCGTCCGGTCCAGCAGGTCGCGGGTCAGGTCCTCCAGCTTCTCCCGCGTCAGCTCGACCGCCGCGACCCGCCCGTCGTGCATGACCCGGACGGTGTGGACGGTCCGCGTCGTCAGCGACTTCTTGGCGTCCTCGGCGTCCCGGCGGAGCTGCTGCTCGGTCTGCGGGTCGTCCAGCGGGTCGGACGCGCCGGGGTGCTCGGCGAGGAACCGCTCGGCGAGGAACTCCACGATCCGCGCGTCCCAGTCCGCGCCGCCCAGCTCGTGGTCGCCGTCGGTGCAGACGACCTCGATGTGCCCGCCGCGCAGCGCGATCACCGTCGTGTCGAACGTTCCGCCGCCGAGGTCGTAGACGAGGATCGTCCGGTCGGCGTCGGGGTTCAGCACCCCGTAGGTGATCGCCGCCGCGATCGGCTCGGACACGATGTCGATGACGTTCAGGCCCGCGATCCGGCCCGCCTTGTGCGTGGCGTCCCGCTCGGCCGCGCCGAAGTACGCCGGGACGGTGATCACCACGTCCCGCGCCTCCTCGCCCGCGCTGGTGCGCGCGTCGGTGGCGAGCTTCAGCAGGATGAACGCCGACAGCTCCTCGGGCTTGAAGTCGATGCCGTGGATGCGGCGCGTGACGTCCCGGCCCATGTCGCGCTTGATGAGGCTGACGACGTTGCCGGGGTCCAGCACCGCGGTGTCCTTGGCGGTCGCGCCCACCACGACGTTGTCGCCGCTCTCGAAGTACACCACCGACGGGGTCGTGTCGGTGCCCTCCAGGTTCCGCAGGACCGCGGGGCGTCCCACATCGTCGATGGAGGCAATGCAGGAGTACGTGGTTCCCAGGTCGATCCCGTAGACAGCCATGTCCCTCTTCACCTATCGGTACCGCGTTCGGTGCTCATCGTCTCGCTCGGTCCGGCTCGGCGCAGCCGTTCTCGGCGGCGGGGGCGTCCCGGGCCGCCGGGACGGTCCGGGCGACGCTCACCTCGGCCTTGCGGACGACCCGTCCGTCGCGCTCGAACCCGTCCCCGGACACGGCGGTGATCATGCCGTCCAGCTCGGCGTCCGCGACGGTCTCCACGGCCACCGGACGGTGCCGGGACGCGTCGTAGGGCTCGCCGGGCGCGGCGGTGAAGCGCTCCACGCCCGAGCGGGCGAGCGCGTCGGCGATGTCGTCGGCGAGGGCGGCGAGCACGGCGGCGGCGCCGGCCGGGTCGGGCGGCTCGTCCCCGGCCCAGCGGCGGGCCTCGCGGCGGGCGAGGTCGTGGCAGCGGTACAGCGCGGCGCGCAGCGGCTCCAGGGCGCCCTCCAGCTCGCCGCGGCGCAGCCGCTGGTTCTCCTCGTGCAGCCGGTCGATGACGGCCTCCCGGTGCGCGGCCCGCTCGTGCTCGCGGTCGAGCCTGGATCCGAGGGCCGCCAGCGCCGCGAGGATCTCCCCGTGCGGAGGCTCGGCCGGGGGTTCCGGCGGAGGCTCGTGCGGAGGGACGACGCCCTCGTCCGGAGGGTCCGACGCGGGGTCGGCGCTGACAGCGGGATCCGGGTCGCTCGACACGTGCAGTCACCTTAACGCTCCGGGCGGGCACCGGGTAGGCCCACCGATGTCGTGAGTATGTGGCGAGTATCGCGCGCTCACGGCTCCGACCGCTGGTTTCTCACCGCGGATACATCGGGGTAACACTCTGGAAACGGGCTTCGACCAGGGTGAACGCCGGTGCCGATTCGTGCGGTGCCGGAAGCGGGAGGTGACGATGTTGCTGCGGGTACGGGTGCGGCTGCCCGATCGTCCGGGCGCGCTCGGGCAGGTCGCGCGGACGCTCGGCGCGGCGGGGGCCGACGTGGCCCAGATGGCCGTCCTGGAGCGCGACGGCGGCCGTGCGCTGGACGACTTCACCGTCGCCTGGCCCGCCGGCGCGGGCATCGAGCGGCTCTGCGACGGGCTGGCCGCGATCACCGGCGTGGACATCGTGGGCATCTGGCCGACCGTCGAGCCGCAGGGCGCGTTCCCCGACGCCGAGCTGCTCGGCCATCTCGTCGCCGACCCCTCGCGCGGGCCGCTGACGCTCGCCGACGCCGTCCCGGCGCTGCTCAGCGCGGACTGGGCGGCGCTCGCCGAGATCGGCCCGGACGGCCCGGTCGCCCTGCACGTCAGCCTCGGCGGCGCGGCCGGGGTCGAGCTGCCGGCGCTGGAGCCGCTGCGTCCGCGCGCGTTCACCGCGCCGGACGGCACCCAGTTCGCCGTCGCGCCGATGCCCGAGGACATCGTGCTGGTCGTGGCCCGGACGGGCGCGCCGCCGTTCCACCGCTCGGAGGTGTTCCGGCTGGAGCAGCTCGTCCGCGCGGCGGCGGCGGTGTTCGCGGCGCGGGGAACGATGGAGGAACTCGTCCAGAATTCCTCCTGACGATGAAACCGGGACGAACGTGGCGGCGTCCATGTTCTCAGGACGGTCTCCGGACGCGGGCGGCGCGGCCCGCGTCCGGAGACCGTTTCCGTCTCAGAGCATCGCCTTGAGCGACGACAGGCAGAGCGCCGCGCCCCGCACGACGGTCGCGGCGGCGGCGATGCCCCACCGCGCCGCCTCCGCCGGGCCGAGGCCGCGCAGCAGCGCCGTGAGGAACCCGGCGCTGAACGCGTCGCCGCGCCCGGCGGCCCCGACGACCTCGGGCTCGGACGCGGGGGCGGGCAGCCGCTCGACGCCCGCGCCGGACGCCAGCAGCCCGCCGTGCTCGCCGAGCGTCACGACCACCGCCGCCGGTCCCTCGGCGAGGATCGCCCGCGCCGCCGCGACCGGGTCGGACGCGCCGGTCAGCGCCAGCGCCTGCTGCTCGTCGGGCAGCACGTAGTCGGCGTGCCGCAGGAACGGCGCCGCGTTCTGGAGCAGTTCGGGGACGGTCGAGGACAGGTCCATCGTGACGGCCGTCCCGGTGGCGCGGGCGGCCTCCAGCGCGGTGAAGAACGCGGGGTCGTTGAGGCCGAACGCGACGTCCGGGCCGCCGAGGTGGACGGCGTCGGCGGCGGCCAGCAGCGCCGGGTCCACCGCGCCGGGGGTGAGGGTGACGTTGGCGCCGGGGACGTGCAGGGCCGAGCGCTCGCCGTCCGCGCGGACCGCGAGCACCGCCGCGCCGGTCCGCTCGCCGGTGCGCCGGACGAGCCCGCTCACGTCCACGCCCGCGCGGGTCATGACGCGGGTCAGCAGGTCGCCGAGGTCGTCGTCGCCGATCGCGCCGACCGAGACGACGTCGTTGCCGAGCCGGGCGAGCGCGACCGCCGTCCCGGCCGCGGCGCCCGCGGCGGCCACGTCGATCCGCTCGACCGGGACCTCCGCGCCGCCCGCCGGGAGCCGGTCCACCGGACGCGCCAGGACCTCGACGGAGTGCACCCCGAGGTGACGACGGCCATGCGCTTCCCCCCTGCGGTTCTCCGCCGTCAGGGTACGCGCGGACGGATCATGACCCGGCCCGCTCGCCGGATCCGGACGCGGAGGTCAGTCCCAGGCGGCGCCCGCGCGGGCGAGCCGGGGCGCGTACTCGACGCGGTCCGCCCAGGCGCGCGGCCAGGCGTCCAGGCCGTGCCGGGCGCCCGCGAACGCGCCCGCGAGGCACGCGATCGAGTCGGAGTCGCCGGAGCTGACGGCGCCGCGCCGGATCGCGCGCACCGGGTCGCCGGGGAACAGCAGGAAGCACAGCAGCGCGGTCGCGAACGCCTCCTCGGCCACCCAGCCCGCGCCGGTGACCGCGCACGGGTCGGCGGACGGGTCGGGCGCGGCGAGCGCGGCGTCGAGCCGGTCCAGGACGGCCAGGCACTCGTCCCAGCCGCGCGCCGCGAACGCCTCGGGGGAGTCGACGCCGGGCCGCTTCCACAGGTCGCCGAGCCAGCGCTCGTGGTAGGTCGTCCGCTGGGCGTGCGCGTGGGCGCGCAGGGCGCCGGGCAGCGCGGACGGCTCCAGCCCGGTGCGCAGCCACCACACGGTGAACGCGGTCAGCTCGCTGGCGGCCAGCCCGGTCGGGTGCCCGTGGGTCAGCGCGGCCTGGAGCTGCGCGGCCCCGGCGCGGTCGGCGTCGCTCCACCCGGGGACGAGCCCGACGGGCGTGACCCGCATGTTCGCCCCGCACCCCTTCGACCCCGCCTGCGTCGCCTCGACCCAAGGCAGACCATCGGCGAGCCCGCCGCAAGCGCGCAAACACGTCATCCCGGGCGCACGATTGTTCTCGGGACTCTCGGCCCACGCGACGAACCGCCGACCCCAGATCGCCGCCAGCCGCTCCGGCGACGGCTCGCCGCCCGCCTCGATCAGCCCCTCGGCGACCGCGAGCCCCATCTGCGTGTCGTCGGTGACGCGCCACGGATCGCCCTCGGGACCGCCCGGACCGTCGTCCCCGTACCGGGCGCGGATCTCGTCCAGACCGAGGAACTCGGTGGGCGCGCCCAGCGCGTCCCCGTACGCCAGCCCGAACATCGACCCGCTCGCCCGCAACGTCATGCCGGGCATTCTCCCCGATTCCCGTCGCGGAAGGCGCCGGGCGTCACCCCGTAGCACCGGACGAACCAGCGCGTCAGATGGCTCTGGTCGGCGAACCCGCTCGCCGCCGCCGCGTCGGCGAGCGGCCGTCCCGCCGCGATGAGCCGCCGCGCCGTGCGGAGCCGCAGCAGCCGCTGGTACTCGCTCGGCGCCATCCCGTACGCCGTCCGGAAAGCCCGGTAGAGCGCGAACCGGCTGACGCCCGCCTCTGCGGCCAGCTCGTCGGCGGCCACGTCCGCGAGCGGCGCGGCGCGCAGCCGGTCCCGTGCGATCCGCGCCGCGCGCGGCCCCGCCGCCGGACAGGCGCCGCGCGGACGCCGGGTCGCGGCGCGGCCGACCATCGCGGCGACCGCGCCCGTCAGCAGCTCGTCCCGGCGCAGCGCGGACGCGCCGCCGAGCAGCCCGGCGTGCAGCGCCCGCAGCCGGCACGCGAGCAGCGGGTCCGTCACGACGGGCGCGGCGAACAGCGGCGGCGCGGCCCGCCGTCCGGTCAGGTCCGCCAGCACCGCGCCGATCAGCTCCGGGCCGATGTGGACGATCCGGTACGTGAAACCGAGGGCGTCGGCCCGTACGCTGAAATCGTCATTGCCGGGGTTCACGATGAGTAGGCGAAAGGTGGCGCTCTGCTGCTATCGTCCTTGCGACGAGGAAAGGAGCAGGGCATGACCGCGATGGTTCATGACCAGCACGTGACACAGCAGGAGGCGGAGGACGCCCTCCTGGAGGGTTTCCTCGCCCTTGAAACCCCCGAGGGCTTCCGAGCCGAACTCATCGACGGAGAGATCGTCGTGTCGCCACCCCCCATCGACAGGCATGAGCGGATCATCACCAAGATCGTTAAGCAGGTGTACAAGAACAGCAGCGTCGATCTCGAAGGTGTTCAGAACGTCGGCTTCACCGTGCCGAGCGGAAGCGGGCGCCCGACGAGCCACGTGATCCCGGACATCGCGTTCGCGCCGACCGAAGCCGACTGCTTCGACCGGGGCCTCGTCTGGGGATCGACCGATGGCGTCGTCCTGGTCTGCGAGGTGACCTCCAGCCGCCCTGAGCGCGACCGGGAGACCAAACGTCGCTGCTATGCGGGAGCGGGCCTCTCGCTCTACCTTCTGGTCGACCGTGAGGCGCGGTCGACCACGTTGTTCCGGGACCCGGAGGGCAACGACTACCGGGCTTCGGTCACGGAACCGTTCGGCAAGGGCCTGCTGCTGCCCGAACCGTTCGGGTTCGAGCTGGACACGTCCGAGTTCACATAGGTCACTGCCACACGGACCAGTCGTGGGGGCCGAGGGTGTAGCCGTGGTCGGTGGCGTGGACGTGGTTGGCCTGGACGAGATGGTTCAGGGCCTGCCAGACGTCCTCTTCGGGCAGGTCCGTCATGTCCCGGAGGCGGTCGGCCTCGGCGGCGGAACCGTCCTGGCCGAGCGTCGCCACCGCCTCGTACACGATGAGGTCGACGTCCGAGAGGCCCTGGACGTCGGCGCGCTGCTCGCTCATGTCCGACGCCTGCCCGTCTCGGACGGGCCTATGCATCAGCCGTAGCGCTTCATCTCGTGGAAGAAGCCCGGAACCGTTTGCAGTTCGCCGGATTCGGTCACCCGGTCGTAGACGTGGCGGGCGACGGCGAGGTCCAGGACGCCGAGGCCGAACGGGGAGAAGATCACCGGGCGGTCGGCGGGCGGGGTCGCCGTGCCGGTGAGGACGTCGTAGAGGGTTCCGGCGACGAAGTCCCGGTTGCCCACCCGCTGCTCGGCCAGGTGCGGCGAGGTGTTGGCCTTCAGGCAGTGGTCGACGTCGTCCACGATGTTGTACGACGCCAGGATGATCTCGGGGGAGAGGTCCCGCAGCGACACGTGCAGCACGAGCGGGTTGTGCTCGAACCACTTCGGGTCGGTGACGTGCGGTTCGCCCGCGACGGTCGCGAAGACGATCAGGTCGGACGAGCGCACCAGGTCCTCGGCCGCGTCGTGGATCGTCACCGCGCCGGACCCGGTGCGCTCCAGGTAGTCGCGGAAGCCCTCGGCGTGCTCGCGCGACAGGTCGTGGACGTGCAGCTCGTCGAACGCGAACCCGTTCGCCGCCAGGTAGGTGTGGACGTACCGGGCGATCAGCCCGACGCCGAAGAACCCCGCGCGGCGCGGCCGGGCGCCGCGGGCGTCGGCGAGCCGGGCGGCGGCGAGGGCGGCGGACGCGGCGGTGCGGGCCGCGCTGATGATCGAACTCTCCAGGCACGCGAACGGGTAGCCGGTCGCGGTGTCGTTGAGGATCAGGACGGCCGACGCGCGCGGGATCCCGGCCGCGACGTTGCCGGGGAAGCTGGAGATCCACTTGATGCCGTGCACGTCGACCTCGCCGCCGACCGACGCGGGCAGCGCGATGATCCGGTTCGCGGGCTCGTCGGGGAAGCGCAGGAAGTAGGAGTCGGGGTTGACGGTCCGTCCCGCGCCGTGCAGCCGGTACGCGGCCTCGATCATGGCGGTGACCTCGCGCTCGCGCCCGCTGACGGCCGCGTGAACCTGGGCGCCGGAGATCACCGCGAAGGACGGGGGCTGCGTCATGACCGAAACTCCGTGAAATGTGTGGGCAGGTGTCAAACGCCGAGGATATCGGCGCCGGGAAGGTGCAGTTCGTGCGCGATATCGGCGAAGTTCTCGCGCAGCCAGCTCTCCTCGTAGATCGAGTCGAGATAGCGTTCGCCGAGGTCGGGGGCGATCGCGACGGCGACCGGTTCCTCGCCGGGGTACTTGGCGGCGAGCCAGCGCGCCGCGCCGGACACGACCGTGCCGGTCGAGCCGCCGAACAGGAACCCGCGCGACGACAGCGCGTGGACGGTCCGGATCGTGTCGGTCTCGGGGACGTGGACGACGTCGTCGACGTAGGACTCGTCCACCAGCGCGGGCCGGCTGCTCGTGCCGAGCCCGGGGACCATGCGCCGCTCGGGGATGCCGCCGAACGTCACCGACCCGACCGCGTCCACGGCGACGATCGTGACGGGCCGGTCGTGCTCGCGGAAGTACCGGGCGCAGCCCATCAGCGTCCCGGTGGTGCCCGCGCCGACGAACAGGACCTCCAGATCGGGGAACTGACGGTCGATCGCGGGCGCGGTGCCGGAGTAGTGCGCCCGCCAGTTGTTGCTGTTGGCGTACTGGTTGAGCCAGACGTAGCCGCCGCCGGACTCGGTCAGCCCCCGGACGTAGTCGATGCGGCTCTGCAGGTAGCCGCCGTTCTCGTCCTTGGCGGAGATGACGCGGACCTCGGCGCCGAGGGCGCGCATCAGCCGCATCGAGGCCGGGTTGCAGCGCGGGTCGGTGACGCAGACGAAGCGGTGGCCGCGGTCGGCGGCGATGAGGCTGAGCGCGATGCCGAGGTTGCCCGAGGACGACTCCACGATCGTGCTGCCGGGGGTCAGCAGGCCGTCGCGCTCGGCCGCGGCGACCATCGCGGCGGCGGCCTTGAGTTTCACCGAGCCGGCGAAATTGAATCCCTCGCACTTGAGGTACAGCGGGCAGTCGAGTACCGGGCGCAGATCCACGTAGAGGTCGTCGACATTGAATTCCTGCGGCGAGGTGATGATGGGCACGCTGCCACCCTTGAGAGAATTACCGTGGAGGGACCGGCGGAAGTGGAGTGACCTTTTCTCGCGACTCCGGATATTCGCCGCGGTCAAGGTCCCGAGGGTCGCGTTCCGGAATTCGCGATGGCCGGCCGTTCCCCCGTCTTCCCCCGATGTCCGTCCCAGTTCTGGCCGGACTGGGGCGAAGTATCACGGTACCTTCGGCCATGTCCGGTGGCAAGCCCCGAGTTACCCGCGGGTACTATCGAATGCGCCGATTCGGTGAAGGCATGGACGAGCGGGACATAAGCTATCGCCGCGGTCAACGCGGGCCGGTGCGGCCGGTCCATTAGTGATGACGGTCGAGACGTCCCAGATCACGGAGAGTCAAGATGAATGCTGGCGTACGCGTCGCCGAACGGCTCCTGGATCACGGGGAGTTGCCCGTCCTTCCCGTCCCGGCCGCCGAGGTGGAGCGTGCGCGCGTCCTCGCCGCCCGGCACGGCATGACCGCCGAGCGCGCGATCGACCTCGCCGACCCCGTGATCGCGCGCGTCGAGCGGTTCGCCGCCGACCCGTCCCGCGTCGCGGTGGTGGACGGCGACGTCCGCCTCACCTACGCCGAGCTGGCGGTGCGCGCCCGGCAGACGGCCGCGTTCCTGGAAGCGCGCGGCGTCGAGCCGGGCACGGTCGTCGGCGTCGGCGGCGAGCGCGGCTGGGAGATCGTCGCGGCGTTCCTCGCGACCGAGCTGATCGGCGCGCTGTACGTGCCCGCCGACGCGACGTGGCCCGCCGCGCGCGTCCGCGACGTCCTCGCCCAGGCGGGCGCGGCGGTGCTGGTCGTCGCGGGCGAGCCGACCCCCGCGCTGCTGGCGGGCGCGGCCGAGGCCGGGTGCGCGGTGGAGCGCGCGGACGCCGCCGGCGCGTTCGACCCGTGGCCCGGCGCGCCCCGGCTGGACTCCCTCGACCAGCCCCGCTACGTGCTGTTCACCTCGGGTTCCACCGGTAAGCCGAAGGGCGCGGTGGTCGAGCACCAGGGCATGATCAACCACCTCTACGCCAAGATCACCGACCTCGGCATGACCGGGGCGGACGTCCTTGCGCAGACCGCGCCGCTCGGCTTCGACATCTCGGTCTGGCAGATGCTGTGCCCGCTCGTCCTCGGCGGCCGGGTCGAGATCGTCGGCGACGACGTCGCGCACGACCCGGTGGCGTTCGCGCGGGCGGTGGACGAGCGCGGCATCACGATCGTGGAGCTGGTCCCGACGATGGTCCGCCATCTGCTGGACGATCTCGCGGACGCCCCGGCGGGCGCGCTCGGCGGCCTGCGCTGGATGATCGCGACCGGCGAGGAGCTGCCCGCCGAGCTGTCGCGCCGCTGGCTGACGGCGCTGCCGCACGCCGGGCTGCTCAACGCCTACGGCCCGACCGAGTGCTCCGACGACGTCACGCACCACCGCGTCACCGCGCCCGACCTGGAGCTGCTGCGGCTGCCGATCGGCGCGCCGATCATCAACGCCCAGCTCTACGTGCTGCGCCGGGACGACGACGGCTCCTGGCGCGCGTGCGAGCTGGACGAGACCGGCGAGCTGTTCGTCGGCGGCGTGTGCGTCGGCCGGGGCTACCTCGGCAACCACGACCGGACGCGCGAGGCGTTCTATCAGGACCCGTTCGCCGCGACGCCGACCGGCCGGCTGTACCGGACGGGCGACGCGGTGCGGCTGCTGCCGGCGGGCGCGGGCGGGGCGGGCCGGCCGACGCTGCAGTACCTCGGCCGGGTCGACCGCCAGGTCAAGATCTCCGGCGTCCGGATGGAGCTGGGCGAGATCGAGGCGGTCCTGCAGCGGCATCCGGGGGTCGGCGCGGCGGCGGTCGTCGTGCACGAGTTTCCGGCCGGTTCCTGACCGTTCCGGAAGATCGTCTGTAACGCGCACGGAGCGTGACGACCGTCCGGACGTGGCCTCCGTCACTCATTGTCACCTGACGAGTGGCCAGGGTGCTCTCGGCGCACGATCCACCCGCCTCGTTTGTCACTCCGGTTAGCAATTTTCGCCGCCAAGTTCTGCATTGCGGGGCATTGCGAGGCATGTGACGGGCTGGTTAACTGTGGCTCCGCTACTCCTGAGTAGAGCACGTGGTCGAGGACGAACCCGTGCCGGACGTGCGGAAAGCGGTTCGTCCGGTGCAGGTCGGGCGCCCTGTCGGCGCGCGTCGGGTCGTGGCCGGACGAGGCGCGCGGGAGGGAATCGGGGAAAGGGGACGAAAAGGTCCTGAGTGCTGTCGTCGCGTTTTCTGGATCGCTGCCCCGACGACCGTCTCCGGTCGCCTTCTCGGGCGTCCTGCACCACCCCTCCGACCGGGAAAGTACCCCGTGATGTCGTCCCTGGAGCACGTTCCTCTTTCGGCCGCTCAGCAGAGCGTGTGGTACGCGCAGCAGCTCAATCCCGAGGTGCCGATCTGCATCGCGCAGTACATCGAGATCGAAGGGCCGCTCGACGCCGCGCTGTTCGACGCTATCGGCCGGATGGCGGCCCGCGAGTTCCCCAGTCTGCAACTGCGGCTGGTCGAACGCGACGGCGTTCCTTACCAGGTTCTCCCGGACGATCCGCAGACACCGATTCTTCTCACGGATTTCTCCTCCGCGCCCGATCCGGAAGCGGCGGCGCGCGAGTGGATGCGCGCGGACATGGCGCGTCCGATGGACCTTTTCGGGGACCGGCTGCATCATCTCGCCGTCCTGCGCCTCGGCCCGGAACGCCATTTCTGGTACCTGCGCGCGCACCACATCACGGTGGACGGCTTCGGCGGCGCGCTCGTCAACTCCCGCATGGCGGAGCTGTACACGCTGCTGGCGGGCGGCGGCGCCTACGAGGCGGAGGAGCGGGGCGACTACCGGGCGCTGCTGGCCGAGGACGCCGCCTACCGCGCGTCCGAGAAGTTCGCCCGCGACCGCGCCTACTGGACGGAGCGGTTCGCGGACCTGCCCGAGATCACCGGCCTGTCGGACCGGACGGCCGCGCCGACGATGGACTTCGTCCGCAGCAGCACCACGCTCGGCCCGGACGACAGCGGGGCGCTCGCCGCCGCAGCGCGCCGCCTGCGCACCGCGACGCCGGGCCTCGCCATCGCCGCGACCGCCGCCTACATGGCGCGGATGACCGGGAACCCCGAGGTCGTCCTCGGCCTGGCGGTGACCGGCCGCACGACCGACCTCGCGCGCCGCACGCCGACGATGATGTCCAACATCGTCCCGCTGCGGGTGACCGTCGACCCGGACCTGACGGTGGACGAGCTGACCCGCGCCGTCTCCCGCGCGACCGCCCGCGCGCTGCGCCACCAGCGGTACCGGCTGGAGGACCTGCTGCGCGACCTGAAGCTGCTCGGCGAGCGCCGCCGCCTCTACGCCGCGACGATCAACATCATGCCGTTCGACTACACGGCGGACTTCGCGGGCGCGACCGGCCGCGCGCACCCGCTGGCGCTCGGGCTCACCGAGGACGTGGCGTTCAACGTCCACGACGGCCTGGACGGGCGCGGCACCCGCATCGACCTGGACGGCCACCCCGATCTCCACACGGCCGAGGAGATCGCCGCGCACCACGCCCGGCACGTCCGGTTCCTGCGGGCGATGGCCGCCGCCGACCCGGCGTCGCGCGTCGGGGACCTCGACCCGCTGGACGGCGCCGAGCGCGCGAACGTCCTGACGCGCTGGAACGCGACCGCGACAGAGCGGCCCGCGCGGACGGTCCTGGACGCGTTCGCCGCCCAGGTCGCCGCGACCCCGGATGCGCCCGCCGTCGCGACCGTCCCGGGCGACGCGGTCCTCGGCTACGGGGACCTGGACCGCCGCGCCAACCGCCTCGCGCACCGGCTGCTGGGGCTCGGCGCGGGCGCCGAGACGCCGGTCGCGGTGCTGCTGGAACGCTCGCCGGACGTCGTGACGACGTCGCTCGCGGTACTCAAGACGGGCGGTTATTACGTCCCGATCCACCACACGTTCCCGGCCGAGCGGGTGGCGTGGCTGCTGCGCGACACCGGCGTTCGGCTGCTCGTCTGCGACCGCGCGACGCTCGCCGAGCGGCCCTGGCTCGCCGACGCCCGCCACGCCGGCATCACGGTGCTCGTGCTGGACGACGACGCCTGGGCGACGGACGAGCCCGACCACGCGCCGGACGTCGCCGTCCGCCCGGACCAGCTCGCCTACGCGATCTTCACCTCCGGCTCGACCGGCACCCCGAAGGCGGTCGGCGCGCGGCACCGCGACGTCGTGGAGATCGCCACCGACGGGCGCCTCGCCGAGGGCCCCGGCGACCGGCACCTCCTGCTCGCCCCGCACGCGTTCGACGCGTCCACGCTGGAGATGTACGGGCCGCTGCTCGGCGGCGGCACCGTCGTCGTCCCGCCGGACGGCGCCCTGGACTCCGCCGGACTGGAACGCGTGATCGCGGCGGGCCGCGTCAGCCACCTGTTCATCACCACGGCGTTGTTCAACCTGGTCGCGGCCGAGCGCCCGGCCGCGTTCGCCCCGGCGCGCGTCGTGCAGACCGGCGGCGAGGCCGCGTCCGCCGCCGCGCTCGCCCGGGTGACCGCCGCCTGCCCGGACACGCGCGTATCGAACGTCTACGGTCCCACCGAGGCGACCACCTACGCGCTGGCGCAGCCGCTGGCGGGCTTGGACCTCGCCGCGCTGCGGACCGTCCCGATCGGTTCGCCGCTGGACGACACCCGCGCCTACGTCCTGGACGCGGCGCTGCGGCCCGTCCCGCCCGGTGTCACCGGCGAGCTGTACATCGCGGGCTCGGGCCTGGCGCGCGGCTACCTGAACCGGCCCGCGCTGACGTCGGCCGCGTTCGTCGCGTGCCCGTTCGGTACGCCCGGCGAGCGCATGTACCGCACCGGCGACCTCGTCCGCTGGTCGGTCGCGGTGCCGGGGTCGCTGGAGTACGTCGGCCGCGCCGACCAGCAGGTGAAGATCCGCGGGTTCCGGATCGAGCTGGGCGAGATCGAGGCGGCGCTCGTCCGGCAGCCGTCGGTGGCGCGGGCCGCCGTCGTGGCCCGCGAGGACGAGCCCGGCGTCAAGCGGCTCGTCGCCTACGTCGTCCCGGACGGCGAACCGGTCGATCCGGGCGAACTGCGCGCTGCGGTCGGCGCGACGCTGCCGGAGTACATGGTCCCGGCCGCCGTGGTCGCGCTGGACGCGCTGCCGCTCACCCCGAACGGCAAGCTCGACCAGCGCGCGCTGCCCGCCCCCGACTACGCGGCGGCGTCCGGCGCGTCCCGGCCCTACCGCGCGCCGCGCACGCCCGCCGAGACCGTCCTGTGCGGGCTCTACGCCGAGATCCTCGGGCTGGAGCGGGTCGGCCTGGACGACGGGTTCTTCGACCTCGGCGGCGACTCGATCATCGCGATGCGGCTGGTGTCGCGGGCGCGCCGCGCGGGCCTCGCGATCTCGCCGCGCGAGGTGTTCCAGCGGCCCACGGTGGACGAGCTGGCCGCCGTCGCCCGCCCGCTCGACGGCGCCGTCCCCGCCGCCCCGGACACCGGGCTCGGCGACGTCCCCGCGACCCCGATCCTGCGCTGGTTCCGCGACCTCGGCGGCCCGGCGGACGGGTTCGCGCAGAGCGTCCTGCTGCGCACCCCGGCCGGGCTCGGCGCCGAGCCGCTGGCGGGCGCGCTGCGCGCCGTCCTCGACCACCACGACGCGCTGCGGCTCATCGCGCGGCCCGACGGCACGCTGGAGGTCCCGCCGCCGGGCGCCGGGGACGCGTCCGTCCGCCGCGTCGACGTCGCCGGACAGGACGCGGAAACGCTCGCCGCGACGATCGCCGTCGAACGCGCCGCCGCCCGCGCCGCGCTGGACCCGGCCGCGGGCGACAACGTGCGGCTCGTGTGGTTCGACGCCGGGGACGCGCCCGGACGGCTCCTGCTCGTCGTCCACCACTTCGCCGTGGACGGCGTCTCCTGGCGGATCCTCGTGCCCGACCTCGTCACGGCGTGGGCGGCGCTCGCGGCCGGCGGCGCGCCCGCCCTCGACCCGGTCGGGACGTCGCTGCGCGCCTGGGCGCGGCGTCTGGCCGACGAGGCCCCCGCCCGCGCCGGCGAGCTGGACCTGTGGCGCGGCGTCCTCGCCGGGGACCCGGTCCCGCTCGGCGACCGCCCCCTCGACCCCGCCGTGGACACGCACGCCACCGCCGTCCGGTTCACCGCCGAGCTGGACGCCGAGACGACCGGCGCGCTGCTCACGGCCGTCCCCGCCGCGTTCCACGGCCGCGCCGCCGACGTGCTGCTCACCGGGTTCGCCCGCGCGGTCGCGGGCTGGCGGGAGGCGCGCGGGCGGTCCGGGCCCGTCCTGCTCGACGTGGAGGGCCACGGCCGCGAGGACGTCTTCCCCGGCCTGGACCTGTCCCGGACGGTCGGCTGGTTCACCAGCAAGTACCCCGTCCGGCTCGACCCGGGCGAGCTCGGCCCGGCGGAGTCGCTGAAGCGGGTCAAGGAGACGCTGCGCGCGATCCCCGACAACGGCCTCGGCTTCGGCCTGCTGCGCTACCTGAACGCGGACACCGAAGCGGAGTTGGCCGCGCTGCCCGCGCCGGAGATCGTCGTCAACTACCTGGGCCGCGTCGCGGACGCCGACGGCGACTGGAGCGTCGCGGGCGAGCCGGGCGCGCTCGGCGGCGCCGCCGACGACGCGCTGCCGCTCGGCCACGCGCTCGCCGTGGACGCCGTCGCGCAGGACGGGCCCGACGGCCCGCGCCTGGTCGCGACCTGGACGTTCGCGGGCGCGCTGCTCGCCGAGGCCGACGTCCGCGAACTCGCCGCGCGCTGGACCGCCGAGCTGCGCGCGCTGGCCGCCGTCGCGGGCGAGGGCGGGCACACGCCGTCGGACTTCCCGCTCGTCGCGCTGGACGCCGCCGCCGTCGCCGACCTGGAGCGGGCCCACCCCGCGCTCACCGACGTGTGGCCGCTCGCGCCGCTCCAGCAGGGCCTGTACTTCCACTCGCTGCTGGACGCCGCCGCGACCGACGTCTACACCGGCCAGCTCGTCCTGGACCTCGCGGGCGACCTGGACGCCGCCGCGCTGCGCGCCGCCGCGCACGCCCTGCCCGCCCGGCACGCGTCGCTGCGGACCGCGTTCACGCAGGCCGCCGACGGCGAGCCCGTCCAGGTCGTGCTGCGCGACGCGGCCGTGGACTGGCGCGAGGTCGCCTGCGACGAGGCGGCCCTCGCCGCGCTCATGGACGCCGAGCGCACCCGCCGCTTCGACCTCGCCCGGCCGCCGTTCCTGCGGTTCGTGCTGGCCGCGCTCGGGCCCGGGCGGTACCGGCTCGTCCTGACGTTCCACCACATCGTGCTGGACGGCTGGTCGATGCCGTCCCTCGCCGCCGAACTGCTCGCGCTCTACTCCGGCCAGGAGCCGCCGCGCGCCCCCGCCTACCGCGACCACCTCGGGTGGCTGGCCCGGCAGGACCCCGCCGAGGCGGGCGCGGCGTGGGCGCAAGCGCTGGACGGCCTGGAGCACGGCACGCTCGTCGCCCCGGCCGCCCCCGCGATCGCCCCGGGCCTGCCCGGCAAGGTGAAGACGCTGCTGCCCGCCGCGCTGTCGGACGGCCTCGCCGCGACCGCCCGCGCGCACGGCGTCACGGTCAACACGGTCGTCCAGGCCGCGTGGGGGCTGCTGCTCGGCCGCCTGCTCGGCCGCGACGACGTGGTGTTCGGCGCGACGGTGTCCGGCCGTCCGCCCGAGCTGCCCGGCGTGGAGCGGATGGTCGGGCTGTTCATCAACACGCTGCCGGTGCGGGTGCGGCTCCTGCCGGGGGAGACGGCCGGGGACTTCCTCGTGCGGCTCCAGGGCGAGCAGGCCGACCTGTTCCCGTACCACCACCACGGGCTCGGCGAGATCCAGCGCGCGGCCGGGACGGGCGCGCTGTTCGACACCATGACGGTGTTCGAGAACTACCCGCTGGACTCCTCGCTGCTGAACGCCGCGTTCGGCGGCGTCCGGCTCACCGGCGCGGACCTGCTCGACGCCACGCACTACCCGCTGACGCTGGACGCGGTGCCGGGGGAGCGGCTGCAACTGCGGCTCGGCTACCGCACCGACCTGTTCGACCGCGCGACCGCCGAGGCGCTCGTCGCGGAGCTGCTCGCGTTCGCGGCGGCGCTGGTCGAGGACCCGTCCCGTCCGGTCGCCGACCTCGCGCTGACCGACGCGGCTCTGGCCGCGCGGTTCGCCGCGCCCGAGCCGCCCGCGCGGACGGTCAAGAAGCTCGTCGCGTACGTCGTCGCCGCGCCCGGCGCGACGCTCGACCCCGAGGAGATCCGCGCGCACGCCCGCGCGCACCTGCCCGAGTCGATGGTTCCGGCGGCGGTCGTCGTGCTGCCGGAGATGCCGCTGACGCCGAACGGGAAGGTCGACACCAAGGCGCTGCCCCGGCCCGTCCTGACCGTCCCGCTGCGGCCCTACCGCGCGCCGCGCGACGAGCGGGAGGCGGCCATCGCGGCGGTGTTCGCCGACCTGCTCGGCGCGGACGGGGTCGGGATCGACGACGACTTCTTCGAGCTGGGCGGCGACTCGCTCGTCGCGATGCGGATTGTCGGCCGGATCCGGCGCGCGCTCGGCGTGGAGCTGCCGGTGCGGGCGCTGTTCGAGGCGCCGACCGTCGCGGGGCTCGCCGCGCTCGCGGGCACCGATCCGGCCCGGCCCGCGCTGACGGCCCGGGAGCGCCCGGCGTCGGTGCCGCTGTCGTACGCGCAGCAGCGGCTGTGGTTCCTGCACCGGTTCGAGGGGCCGTCCGCGACGTACAACGTGCCGGTCGCGCTGCGGGTGCGCGGGGCGCTGGACCTGGACGCGCTGCGCGCCGCGCTCGGGGACGTCGTCGCGCGGCACGAGGCGCTGCGCACGATCCTGCCCGACGACGGCGGGGTGCCGCGCCAGGTCGTCCTGGACGCGGCGGCGGCGCGCCCGGCGCTGCGGATCGCGGACGCGACCGAGCGCGACCTGCCGGTCAAGCTCGCGTCCGCCGCCGGGTACACGTTCGACATCTCGGGCGAACCGCCGTTGCGCGCGCACCTGTTCCGGTTGTCTGCGACCGAACATGTCGTGTTGTTGCTGCTGCACCACGTCGCGGGGGACGGCTGGTCGATGGCGCCGCTCGCCCGCGACCTCATCGGCGCCTACGTCGAGCGGGCCGCCGGACGCGCGCCGCAGTGGGATCCGCTGCCCGTCCAGTACGCGGACTACACGCTGTGGCAGCGGGAGCTGTTCGGTTCCGAGGACGACCCGGAGAGCCTGATCTCCCGGCAGATCGCCTACTGGCGGGACGCGCTCGCCGACCTGCCGGAGGAACTGCCGCTGCCCGCCGACCGGCCGCGTCCCGCCGAGGCGTCCCACCGGGGCGCGACCGCCCGGTTCACGCTCGGCGCCGACGCGCACCGCGCGCTGCTCGCCCTCGCCCGGGAGACCGGCGCGAGCCCGTTCATGGTCGCGCGGGCCGCGTACGCGGCGCTGCTGACGCGGCTCGGCGCGGGCACCGACGTCCCGGTCGGGTCGCCGGTCGCGGGCCGCACGGACGAGGCCCTGGACGACCTGGTCGGCAACTTCGTCAACATGCTGGTGTTCCGGACCGACACGTCCGGCGACCCGTCGTTCCGCGAGCTGATCGCGCGGGTGCGGGAGACCGACCTCGCCGCGTACGCGCACCAGGACGTCCCGTTCGAGCGGCTGGTCGAGGTCCTGAACCCGCCGCGCCACCTCGGCCGCCACCCGCTGTTCCAGGTCGGGCTGACGTTCCAGAACAACCCCGAGGCGCGTCTCGATCTGCCCGGGTTCACCGCCGAGCCCGAGCCGCTGCACGCGGGCGTCGCGCGGTTCGACCTGCTCATGGTGCTCACCGAGCGGCCGGACGGCGCCGGGATCGACGGCGAGCTGGAGTACGCCCTCGACCGCTACGACCCCGCGACGGCCGAGACGATCGTGCGGCGGTTCGAGCGGTACCTCGCCGGGCTGCTCGCCGACCCGTCCGCGCGGATCGGCGCCGTGGACGTCCTGGACCCGGCCGAGCGTGCCGCGATCCTCACCGACTGGGCCGGCGGGACGGCCGCGCCGGACGCGGCGACGACGATCCCCGCGCTGTTCGAGGCGCGGGCCGAGGCCCGTCCGGACGCCCCGGCGGTGACGTTCGAGGGCGTCACATTGACGTATGGCGAGGTGGAGGCCCGCGCGAACCGGCTTGCGCATCTGCTGGTGGGGCGCGGCGTCGGTCCTGAGCAGTTCGTGGCGCTGGCGTTGCCGCGTTCGGCGGATCTGGTTGTGGCGATCCTGGGCGTACTGAAGGCCGGGGCGGCGTACGTCCCGGTCGACCCGGACTATCCGGCCGAGCGCGTCGCCTCGATGCTGGCGGACGCGGCCCCGGCGCTCGCGGTCACCGCGCCCGGCGCGGACGCCGCGCTTCCGGCCGAGCTGCCGCGCGTCCTGCTCGACGCCGTCGGCGAGTTCCCGGCCACGAGGGTGACGGACGCGGACCGGACGGCGCCGCTGCGTCCGGACCACCCGGCGTACGTCATCTACACGTCCGGTTCCACCGGCCGTCCCAAGGGCGTGGTCGTCCCGCACCGGAACGTGGTGCGGCTGCTGTCGTCCACACGGGAGTGGTTCGACTTCGGCCCCGACGACGTCTGGACGCTGTTCCACTCCTACGCCTTCGACTTCACCGTCTGGGAGCTGTGGGGCTCGCTGCTCAACGGCGGTCGCCTCGTGGTCGTGCCGTACCTGACGTCGCGGTCGCCGGACGAGTTCCTGAAGCTGCTGGTCGCCGAGCGGGTGACGGTGCTGAACCAGACGCCGTCGGCGTTCTACCAGCTCATGGCGGCCGACCGGGAGAACCCCGGCTCGGACTTGGCGCTGCGGTACGTGGTGTTCGGCGGTGAAGCCCTCGAACTGGGCCGTCTCGCCGACTGGTACTCCCGGCACGCCGACGACACGCCGCGCCTGGTCAACATGTACGGCATCACCGAGACCACGGTCCACGTCTCGTACGTGGAACTGGACCAGTTCTCGGCGGAGACCGCGTCCGGCAGCGTGATCGGCATCGGGATCCCCGACCTACGGATCTACGTCCTGGACGACTACCTCCAGCCCGTTGCACCGGGCGTCGTGGGTGAGCTGTACGTCGCGGGCGCCGGGTTGGCGCGCGGGTATCTGAACCGTCCGGGGCTGTCGGCGGAGCGGTTCGTCGCTGACCCGTACGGCAAGCCGGGCACCCGCATGTACCGGACGGGCGACCTGGCGCGCTGGGACAGGACCGGGACGCTCGAATATCTCGGGCGTGCCGACCAGCAGGTCCAGCTGCGGGGCTTCCGGATCGAGCCGGGCGAGATCGAAGCCGTCCTGGCCCGGCACGAGAGCGTCACCGACGTCGCGGTGATCGTCCGCGACGAGCGCCTGGTCGCGTACGTCGTCCCGGCGGAGGGCGCCGCGCTCGACGCAGCCGCGCTGCGCGCGTTCGCCGGCCGCCACCTGCCCGTCCACATGGTCCCGGCGGGCGTGGTCGAACTGCCCGTCCTGCCGCTGACCGTGAACGGCAAGCTGGACCGCCGCGCCCTGCCCGACCTCACGGTCGAAGTGTCGGCGCGCACGCCGGGCACGCCCGAGGAGGAGATCCTGGCGGGCCTGTTCGCCGAGGTGCTGGGCCTGGAGCGGGTCGGCGTGGACGACGGGTTCTTCGATCTGGGCGGCGACTCGATCATCGCGATCCAGCTCGTCTCCCGCGCCCGGCAGTCGGGCCTGGTGATCTCGCCGCGCGACGTCTTCCAGCACCAGACCGTCGAGGCGCTGGCGGCCGTCGCGCGCCCGGCCGGCGCGGACGAGACGGTCGAGACCGAGCCGCCCGGCGCGGGCGAGGGACCCGTCCCCGTCACGCCGATCGTGGCGTGGCTGCGCGACCGCGTCGGCGGCGACGCCGCGCGCGTCGCCGCGTACACGCAGGCCACGATGCTTGTCACCCCGCCGGGCCTGGACCACGACGCGCTGGTGGACGCCGTGCGGGCCGTCCTGGACCGGCACGACGTGCTGCGCCTGCGCCTGGACGTCGAGGACGGCGCGTGGCGCCCGTTCGTCCGGCCCGCCGGGGACGTCCCGGCCGCGCCGCTCGTCACCCGCATCGACGCGCAGGGCCTGGACCCCGACAAGCGCGCCGCCGTGCTCGCCGAGCAGGCCGCCGCCGCCCGCGACCGCGTCGACCCGGTCGCCGGGACGACGCTGCAGGTCGTCTGGTTCGACGCGGGCGAGGAGCGCGGGCGGCTGCTCGTCGTCGCGCACCACCTCGTCGTGGACGGCGTGTCCTGGCGGATCCTGCTGCCCGACCTCGTCGCGGCGTGGACGGGCGCGGCGCTCGAACCCGTCCCGACGTCGTTCCGCCGCTGGGCGCAGAAGCTCACCGCGCTCGCGTCCGGCGCCGAGACGACCGGCGAACTCGACACCTGGCTGGACCTCGTGGACGGCCCGCCGCAACGCCTCGCCGACGGTGACCCGCGCACGGTCACAACAGACCGCGCCGCGTCGCTGACCGTCGACCTGCCCGCCGACGTGACCGGCCCGCTGCTCGCCGACGTGCCCGCCGCGTTCCACGGCCGCGTCAACGACGTCCTGCTCACCGGCCTCGCGCTCGCCGTCGCGCACTGGCGCCGCCGCCGGGGCGGACGCGGCACGGGCGTCCTGCTGGACCTGGAGGGCCACGGCCGCGAGGACGTCGTGCCCGGCGTCGACCTGTCCAGGACGGTCGGCTGGTTCACCTCCCTCTTCCCCGTCCGGCTCGACGCGGGCCCGGCCGACTGGGCCGACGTCACGGCGGGCGGTCCCGCCGTCGGGACGGCCGTGAAGCGGGTGAAGGAACAGCTCCGCGCGGTGCCGCGCAACGGGATCGGTTACGGCCTGCTGCGGTACCTCAACGAGGAGACCGCCGAGGAACTGGCCGACCTGCCGACGGCGCAGCTCGCGTTCAACTACCTCGGCCGCGTCGCGCCCGGCGCCGACGGCGCGGACTGGAGCCTCGCGCCCGAGGAACCGGCCGCCGGGGACGACCCGCGCATGCCGTTCGCGCACGCCCTCACGGTCAACGCGCTCGCCCGCGACCTGCCCGGCGGCCCCGAGCTGCGCGCCACCTGGACCTGGCCGGACGGCCTGCTCGCCGCCGCCGACGTCCGCGACCTCGCCGACGCGTGGTTCGCGGCGCTGCGCGGCCTCGCCGCCCATGCCCGGGCGGGCGCGGCGGGCGGGTTCACCCCGTCCGACCTGCTGGTCGACCTGGACCAGAGCGAGATCGACACCTTGCAGGACGCGTGGAGGAACCGAGAGTGAACCGGGGCGACCTGGAGGACATCCTGCCGCTGTCGCCGCTGCAGCAGGGCTTCTTCTTCCACGCTGTGCTCGACGCGGACGCGCCGGACGTCTACACGGCGCAGCTCGTCCTGGACCTCGCCGGGCCGCTGGACGCGGGCGCGCTGCGCACGGCCGCCGTGACGCTGCTGCGCCGGCACGCGAACCTGCGCGCCGCGTTCTGGCACGAGAACCTGTCCAAGCCCGTGCAGGTGATCCCGCGCGCGGTCGACCTGCCGTGGGACGAGGTGGACGCCGCCGACCGCGCCGAGGCCGACGCGGTGGTGGCGCGCGAGCGGGCCCGGCCGTTCCCGGTGACCGAGCCGCCGCTGCTGCGGTTCGTGCTCGTCCGGCTCGGCGCCGAGGAGCACCGGCTCGTCTTCACGCACCACCACATCCTGCTGGACGGCTGGTCCACGCCCGTCCTCGCCACCGAGCTGTTCGCGCTCTACCTCCAGGGCGGCCACGACACCGGGATGCCGCGCGTCACCCCGTACAAGAACTACCTGGCCTGGCTCGCCGGGCAGGACCGGGACGCGGCGCGGGCGGCGTGGCGGCGCGCGCTGGACGGCGTCGCCGAGCCGAGCCTCGTCGCGCCCGACGCGGCCGGGCTGCCGCCGGTGCCGCCGGAGCGGGCCGTGACCGCGCTGGACGAGCGGTTCGCCAGGAAGCTCACCCGCGTCGCCCGCCGCCACGGCGCGACTTTGTCCACGCTGTTGCAGGCCGCGTGGGGCGTCGTGCTCGGCCGGACGCTCGGCCGCGACGACGTGGTGTTCGGCGCGACGGTCTCGGGCCGTCCGCCGGAGCTGCCCGGCGTGGAGCAGATGATCGGGCTGTTCATCAACACGCTGCCGGTGCGCGTCCGGTTCCGTCCCGGGGACACGCTCGGCGACCTGCTCGAACGCCTCCAGGACGAGCAGACCGACCTGCTGCCGCACCACCACCTCGGGCTCACCGACATCCAGCGCGCGGCCGGGCACGGCGGCCCGCTGTTCGACACGATGACGGTCCTGGAGAACTATCCGTTCGACCCGGAGGCGATGGACGGGTCGTTGAACGGCGTTCGCATCACCGGGGCCGACGCCTACGACGCGACGCACTTCCCGCTGTCGTTCGTCGCCGCGCCCGGCCCGGAACTGCAACTGCGTCTGCACTATCGGCCCGACGTCTACGCGCGCGACACGGCCGAAGCGCTGCTCGCCCGCGTCCGGCGCGTTCTTGAGGCCGTCGCGGACGATCCCGGCACGCCGATCGGCGCGCTCGCCCTCGCCGGGCCGGACGACCTGGCCGCGCTCGCCGCCTGGAACGCCACCGGCACCGCGCAGCGTCCGGGGACGCTCGCCGACCTGTTCGCCGAGCGCGCCGCCGCGACGCCGGACGCGGTCGCGCTCATCGCGGGGGACACCGCGCTCACCTACGCCGAGCTGGACGCCCGCGCGTCCCGGCTCGCGGGGGAGCTGGCCGCGCGCGGCGCGGGGCCGGAGGACCGGGTCGCGGTCGTGCTGCCGCGCGTCCCGGAGATCGTCGTCGCGATCCTCGCCGCGCACAGGGCGGGCGCCGCGTACGTGCCGATCGACCCGGCGTATCCGGCCGACCGGATCGCGTACATGCTGGAGGACGCGCGTCCCGTCCTGACCGTGACGACCGGCGACCTCGTCCCGGACGCGCCCGGCCGCATCGCGCTGGACGACCTGCCCGCCGACGCACCGCCCCTGTCACCGAGCGGCGTCCGGCCGGGCAACACCGCGTACGTCATCTACACGTCGGGCTCGACCGGGCGTCCGAAGGGCGTCGCCGTGCCGCACGCGGCCGTCCTCGCGTACTACGAGGCGCACCGGACGGCGTTCTTCGACCCGGCCGTCGCGGCGGCGGGCGGTCGGCGCCTCCGCTTCGCCCATCTGGCGTCGTTCTCGTTCGACACGTCGTGGATGGGCCTGCTGTGGATGTTCCACGGCCACGAACTGCATCTGATCGACGACCGGACGCGCCGGGACGTCGAGGCGTTCGCCGAATACGTCGCCGAACACCGCGTCGACCTCATCAACACCACGCCGTCGCATCTGCAGTCGTTGCGCGAGTCCGGCCTGCTCGAACCCGACGGCCGCCACCTGCCCGGGCACCTGCTGCTCGGCGGCGAGGCGGTCGGGGCCGCGCTGTGGGACGAGCTGCGCGCCCTGCCCGGCGTGGAGGCCCGCAACTTCTACGGCCCGACCGAGGCGACCGTCGACGTCCTCGACCACCGGTTCGCCGCCGCCGAGCGCCCGGCGATCGGCGCGCCGCGCCGGGGCGTGCGCGCCTATGTGCTGGACGCGGCGCTGCAGCCCGTCCCGCCCGGCGTCCCCGGCGAGCTGTACCTGGCGGGCGGCCAGCTCGCGCGCGGCTACCACGGGCGGCCCGGCGCGACCGCCGAGCGGTTCGTCGCCGACCCGTTCGGCGCGCCCGGCGACCGCATGTACCGGACGGGCGACCTCGTCCGCTGGACCGGCGACCCCCGGATCGCCGAATACCTCGGCCGCGCCGACGATCAGGTGAAGATCCGCGGCTACCGGGTCGAACTGGGCGAGGTCGAGAGCGTGCTCGCCGCGCATCCGGACGTCGCGCAGGCCGCGGTCGTCGTCCGCGACGACCGGCTCGCCGCCTACGTCGCACCCGCCGGGCTGGACCCGGCCGCGCTGCGCCGCCACGCCGCAGCCCGCCTGCCCGAGTACATGGTGCCCGCGTCGGTGACCGTCCTGGACGCGCTGCCGCTCACCGTCAGCGGCAAGGTGGACCGCCGCGCGCTGCCCGCGCCGGACGCCGCCGAGACCGCCGGGCGCGGCCCGCGCACCCCGCAGGAGGAGATCCTGTGCGGGCTGTTCGCCGACGTGCTCGGCACCGCGCCGGTCGGCGCGAACGACTCGTTCTTCGACCTCGGCGGCGACTCGCTCACCGCGACCCGGCTGGTCAGCCGCGTCCGGTCGGCGTTCGGCGCGGAACTGCCGGTGCGGGCGCTGTTCGAGGCGCCGACCGTCGCGGGGCTGGCGGCCCGGCTCGCCGAGGCCGCAGGGACGGCCCGGCCGCCGCTCGTCCCGGCCGTCCGGCCCGACCCGGTGCCGCTGTCGTACGCGCAGCAGAGGTTGTGGTTCCTCAACCGGTTCGAGGGGCCGTCGGCGACGTTCGCGATGCCGGTCGCGCTGCGGCTGCGCGGCGCCCTGGACGCGGCGGCGCTGGACGCGGCGCTCGGCGATGTCGTGGCCCGGCACGAGCCGCTGCGGACGATCTTCCCGGACGCGTCGGGGACGCCGCGCCAGCTCGTCCTGGACGCCGCGACGGCCCGGCCGCCGCTGGTCGTGACCGAGACCGACGCGGCCCGGCTGCCCGCCGCGCTCGCCGCCGCCGTCGGGCAGGGCTTCGACCTGTCGGTGGAGCCGCCGCTGCGCGCCCGGCTGTTTCGGTTCTCTCCCAATGAACACGTGGTGCTGCTCGTGCTGCACCACATCGCGGGGGACGGCTGGTCGATGGCGCCGCTCGCGCGGGACCTGATCGTCGCCTACGCGGCCCGCGCGGACGGACGCGCGCCCGAGTGGACGCCGCTGCCCGTCCAGTACGCGGACTACACGTTGTGGCAGCGTGAGCTGTTCGGTTCCGAGGACGACCCGTCCAGCCTGATCGCCCGGCAGATCGCCTACTGGCAGGGCGCTTTGGCGGGCCTGCCGGAGGAACTGCCGCTGCCCGCCGACCGGCCGCGCCCCGCCCGCGCGTCCCACCGGGGCGGGACGATCCCGTTCACCCTCGACGCCGACGTGCACGCCGGGCTCCGCGCCCTCGCGCGCGAGAGCGGCGCGAGCCTGTTCATGGTCATGCAGGCCGCGTACGCCGCGCTGCTGACGCGGCTCGGCGCGGGCACGGACGTTCCGGTCGGGTCGCCGATCGCGGGCCGCACGGACGAGGCCCTGGACGATCTCGTCGGCATGTTCGTCAACATGCTCGTCCTGCGGACCGACACGTCCGGCGACCCGTCGTTCCGTGAGCTGATCGCCCGGGTGAAGGAGGCCGACCTCGCCGCCTACGCCCACCAGGACCTGCCGTTCGAGAAGCTGGTGGACGTCCTCAACCCGGCGCGTTCGATGGCCCGGCACCCGCTGTTCCAGGTCGCGCTGTCGTTCCAGAACAACCCCGAGGCGACGCTGGAGCTGGACGGCCTGACCGCCGCCCCCGAGCCGATGCCGCTCGGCACCGCCAAGTACGACCTGTCCCTCTACCTGGAGGAACGGCACGCCGACGGCGCGCCCGCCGGGATCGAGGCGCACCTGGAGTACGCGCTCGACCTGTTCGACGCGGCCACGGCGACGTCGATCGCCGAGCGGTTCGTCCGGTTCGTCGGGGAGCTGGTCGCCGCGCCGGACGCGCCCGTCGGGACCGCCGAGATCCTGGACCGCGCCGAGCGCCGCACGCTGCTGCGCCGCTGGCCCGCCGGCCCCGGCCTGCCCGCCGGGTTCGCGCCCCGGCTCGACGCGGACACGATCCCGGCCGCGTTCGCCGCCCGCGCGGCGGAGCGTCCGGACGCCCCGGCCGTGACGTTCGAGGGCGTCACGCTCACCTACGCCGAGGTCGAAGCCCGCGCCAACCGTCTCGCGCACCTGCTGGTGGGGCGCGGCGTCCGCCCGGAACAGTTCGTGGCGCTTGCGCTGCCGCGTTCGGCGGATCTGGTCGTGGCGATTCTGGGCGTGCTGAAGGCCGGGGCGGCGTACGTCCCGGTCGACCCGGACTACCCGGCCGAGCGCATCGCGTACATGCTGGACGACGCGCGTCCCGCCCTCGCGATCACCACGGCGGCGGGCGCGCTGCCCGACGGCGTCGAGCGCCTGAACCTGGACGAGAACCCCGAGAGCGGATACCCGGCCACCGCACCGGACGTCGCGCTGTCCCCGGACAATCCCGCGTACGTCATTTACACGTCCGGTTCCACCGGGCGTCCCAAGGGCGTGGTCGTCCCGCACCGGAACGTGGTGCGGCTGCTGCGCTCCACCGAGCCGTGGTTCGACTTCGGCCCGGACGATGTCTGGACGCTGTTCCACTCCTACGCGTTCGACTTCTCGGTGTGGGAGTTGTGGGGTCCGCTGCTGTACGGCGGCCGTCTGGTCGTGGTGCCGTATCTGACGTCGCGGTCGCCGGAGGACTTCCTGAAGCTGCTGGTCGCCGAGCGGGTGACGGTGCTGAACCAGACGCCGTCGGCGTTCTACCAGCTCATGGCCGCCGACCGGGAGAACCCCGGCCAGGATCTGGCGCTGCGGTACGTGGTGTTCGGCGGGGAAGCTCTCGAACTGGGCCGTCTGGCCGACTGGTACTCCCGGCACGCCGACGACGCCCCGCGCCTGGTCAACATGTACGGGATCACGGAGACGACCGTCCACGTCTCCCACCTCGCGCTGGACCAGGTGCACGCGGAGACCGCGCCCGGCAGCACGATCGGCGTCGGCATCCCCGACCTGCGGATCTACGTCCTGGACGACCGGCTCCAGCCCGTCCCGGCGGGTGTGGCCGGTGAGCTGTACGTGGCGGGCGCGGGCCTGGCGCGCGGGTATCTGAACCGCCCCGGGCTGTCGGCTGAACGGTTCGTCGCCGACCCGTACGGCAAGCCGGGCACCCGCATGTACCGGACGGGCGACCTCGCGCGCTGGAACACGTCCGGGAATCTCGAATACCTCGGCCGCGCCGACCAGCAGGTCCAGCTGCGCGGCTTCCGGATCGAGCCCGGAGAGATCGAAGCCGTCCTGGCCCGGCACGAGACCGTCACCGACGTCGCGGTGATCGTCCGCGACGAACGCCTCATCGCCTACGCCGTCCCCGCCGAGGGCGCCGCGATCGACTCCCGCGAGCTGCGCACCTTCGCGAACCGGACCTTGGCCGACCACATGGTCCCGGCCACGGTCGTGTCCCTGGACGCCCTGCCGCTCACCCCCAACGGCAAGCTCGACCGCCGCGCCCTGCCCGCCCCCGACTTCGCCGCCGCCGCGTCCTCCCGCGCGCCGAGCACGCCCGAGGAAGAGACGCTGGCGGGCCTGTTCGCCGAAGTCCTCGGCCTGGAGCGGGTCGGCGTGGACGACGGGTTCTTCGACCTGGGCGGCGACTCGATCATCGCGATCCAGCTCGTCTCCCGCGCCCGCCAGTCCGGCCTGGTCATCTCGCCGCGCGACGTCTTCCAGCACCAGACCGTCGAAGCCCTCGCCCGCACCGCGCGCCCGGCCGGCGAGACGGTCGAGACCGAACCGCCCGGCGCGGCCCTCGGCCCGGTCCCGCCGACGCCGATCCTGCGCTGGTTCACCGAACTCGACGGCCCCACCGCCGGCTACAGCCAGCGGATGCTGCTCCAGGTCCCGCCCGGCCTCGGCGAGACCCGGCTCGCCGAGGCGCTGCAGACGCTGCTCGACCACCACGACGTCCTGCGGATGCGCGCCGACGGCGGCCGGTTCGAGATCCCCGAGCCCGGTGCCGTGGCCGCCGCGAAGCTCGTCTGCCGCGTGGACGTCACCGGCCTGGACGGAGAAGCGCTCGCGACCGTCCTGCACGACGAGTCCCTGGCCGCCCGCCGCGCCCTCGACCCGGCGCGCGGGATCAACGCCCGCCTCGTCTGGTTCGACGCGGGACCGGCCGCGTCCGGCCGCCTGCTGCTCACCCTGCACCACCTCGTCGTGGACGGCGTGTCCTGGCGGATCCTGCTCCCCGACCTCGTCGCCGCGTGGGCGGGAAGCGAGCTGGAACCCGTCCCGACGTCGTTCCGCCGCTGGGCGCAGCGGCTCACCGCCGCCGCCACCGACCCGGCCCGCACCGCCGAACTGCCGCTGTGGGCCGAGATCGAGGCCGCGCCCGACCCGGACCTGGCCGCCCGCCCGCTCGACCCGGCCCGCGACACGTTCGCGACGGCCCGGCACCTGACCGTGGAGCTGCCCGCCGACGTCACCGGCCCGCTGCTCACCGACGTGCCCGCCGCGTTCCACGGTCGCGCCAACGACGTCCTGCTCACCGCGCTCGCGCTCGCCGTCGCCGCGTGGCGCCGCGACCGGGGGACCGGCGACGACACGCCGGTCCTGCTGGACCTGGAGGGCCACGGCCGCGAGGAGATCGTCCCCGGCGCGGACCTGTCGCGCACGGCGGGCTGGTTCACCTCGATCTTCCCCGTCCGCGTGGACGCCGGGACGGTCGCCTGGGACGAGGTCGTCGCGGGCGGCCCGGCCGTCGGCACCGCGCTGAAGCGGGTGAAGGAACAGCTCCGCGAGATCCCCGACAACGGCATCGGCCACGGCCTGCTGCGCCATCTCAACCCGGCGGGCGCCGGGCTCGGCGCGCGGACGCCGCAGCTCGCGTTCAACTACCTCGGCCGCGCGGCGGCGACCGGCGGCGACTGGAGCCCGGCCGCCGAGTCCGGCGCGCTCGCGGGCGGACAGGACGACGCGCTCGCCCTCGTCCACGCGATCGAGGTCAACGCCCACACCCGCGACCTGCCCGGCGGCCCCGAGCTGACCGCCACCTGGACCTACGCGGGCGCGCTGTTCGCCGAGGACGACGTGGCCGCGCTCGCCGACCGCTGGACCGGCGCGCTGCGCGGCCTCGTCGCGCACGTCGCGGGCGCGGCGGACGGCCCCGTCGGCGGCTTCACCCCGTCCGACCTCGCGCTGGTCGAGGTGGACCAGGACGAGATCGACGCGCTCGCCGCCGAACTGGACGACGAATGGGAGCTGGACTGATGCCCGAGCCGAAGAAGGAATCGCAGCTTGAGGACATCTGGCCGCTCTCCCCGCTCCAGCAGGGCCTGTTCTTCCACGCCCGCTACGACGACGGCGACTCCTACACCGCGCAGCTCGTCCTGGAACTGCGCGGCGACCTGGACGCGGCCCGGCTGCGCGCCGCCGCCGGGACCGTCCTCGCGCGGCACGCGAACCTGCGGGCCGGGTTCCGCCAGCGCAAGGACGGCACGCCCGTCCAGGTGATCCAGCGGCGGGTGCGCGTGCCGTGGGAGGAGATCGACCTGTCCGGCCGTCCGGACGCCGAGACGGAGGCCGAGGCCGTCGCCGACCGGGAGCGGGCGCGCGGCTTCGCCATGGCCAAGCCGCCGCTGCTGCGCTACACGCTCGTGAGGCTCGGCCCCGGACGGCACCGGATGATCTTCACGAACCACCACATCCTGCTGGACGGCTGGTCCACGCCCGTCCTCCAGACCGAGCTGTTCGCGCTCTACCTCACCGGCGGCGACGACACCGGGATGCCGCGCGTCGCCCCCTACAAGGACTACCTGGCCTGGCTCGCCCGCCAGGACCGCCCCGCCGCCGAGGACGCCTGGCGCGCCGCCCTCGCCGGGGTGGACGAGCCGACCCTCGTCGCGCCGGGCGCGCCCGAGCCGCCCGACGGCGCCGAGCCCGGCCGCGTCCGGCACCTGCTGGACCCGTCCGCCACCGCCGCGCTGACCGCCCGCGCCCGCGCGCACGGCGTCACGCTGAGCACGCTGCTGCAGCTCGCGTGGGGGACCGTCCTGTCGCGGCTCACCGGACGCACCGACGTCGTGTTCGGCGCGGCCGTGTCGGGCCGTCCCGGCGAGCTGCCCGGCGTCGAGCAGATGATCGGGCTGTTCATCAACACGCTGCCGATCCGCGTCCGCGTGGACCCGTCCGCGACCGTCGCCGACGCCCTCGCCCGGCTCCAGCGCGAGCAGGCCGACCTGCTCCCGCACCACCACCTCGGCCTCACCGACATCCAGCGGCTCACCGGCGCGGGCCGGCTGTTCGACACGATGACCGTCGTGGAGAACTACCCGTTCGACCCGGCCCTGGAGGACGGCGGCGCGGGCACCGACCTCGGCGGCCTCACGCTGCACGGCGTCGGCGGCTACGACGCGTCGCACTACCCGCTCGCGCTCGCGGCCGTCCCGGGCGAGCGGCTGTCGCTGCGCGTCGACCACCGCACCGACCTCTACGACACGGCCGCCGCCGAGCGGGTGATGCGGCGGCTGCTGCGCGTCCTGGACGCGATCGCGCACCGGCCCGACCTGCCGCTCGGCCGCATCGACGTCCTGGACGCCGAGGAGCGCGCTCTCCTGCTGGACGCCTGGCAGGGCCCCCGCACCGAGGTCGCCGAGCCCCGCACGATCACCGGCCGGTTCGGCGCGCTCGCCGCCGCGCGGCCGGACGCCGTCGCGGTGCGCGTCCACGGCGGAGCGACCCTGACCTACGCCGAGCTGGACGCGCGCGCCAACCGCCTCGCGCACCGGCTGATCGGGCTCGGCGTCCGCCGCGACGGACGGGTCGCGATGCTCGTGCAGCGCTCGGCCGACGTCATCGTCGCGACGCTGGCGATCCTCAAGGCGGGCGCCGCGTACGCGCCGATCCACGAGAGCTACCCCGACGACCGCGTCCAGTGGGCCGTGAACGAGGTGAACGCGCCCGTCATCATCGTGGACGCCGCCACCCGCGACCGGGTGAAGGACGTGTCCGCCCACGTGCTCGCCGTGGACGACGTCAACGGCTGCCCCGCCACCGACCCCGGGATCCCCGCCCACCCCGAGCAGCTCGCCTACGTCATGTTCACGTCCGGGTCGACCGGGCTGCCCAAGGGCGCGATGCTCAACCACGGCGACGTCGTGGACCTCGCGATGGACGCCTGGATGCGCACCGGCGCGCACGACCGCGTCCTCGTCCACTCCCCGCACGCCTTCGACGCCTCCACCTACGAGCTGTGGGCGCCGCTGCTCGCGGGCGGCACCGCCGTCGTCGCCCCGCCCGGACGGGTCGACACCGCGACGCTCGAACGCGTCATCGCCGCCGAGGACGTCACCGGCCTGTTCATCACGACCACGCTGTTCAACCTCGTCGCCGAGGAGCGGCCGACGGCCTTCGCGCGGCTGCGCGAGGTCCTGACCGGCGGCGAGGCGGGGTCGGTCGCCGCGATGCGCAAGGTCCTCGCGGCGTGCCCGGACACGGCAGTCGGGAACGTCTACGGACCCACCGAGGCCACCACCTACAGCACGATCGTCGCGATGCGCGACGCGCTCGCCGACCCCGCCGAGCAGGTGCCCGTCCTCGGGTTCCCGATCGACTCGGTGCGCGTGTACGTGCTGGACGCGGCGCTTCAACCCGTCCCGCCCGGCGTCACCGGCGAGGCGTACGTCGCGGGCGCGGGCCTCGGTCGGGGGTACCTGCACCGCCCGGGGTTCACCGCCGAGCGGTTCGTCGCCGACCCGTTCGGCGCGCCCGGCGACCGCATGTACCGCACCGGCGACCTGCTGCGCCGCCGTCCGGACGGCACGCTGGAGTACGTCGAGCGCGTCGACTTCCAGGTCAAGATCCGCGGGTACCGCATCGAGCCGGGCGAGGTCGAGGCGGCGCTCGCCGCGCACCCGGGCGTCGCGCACGCCGCCGCGCTCGTCCGGACGGACGGCGGCGTCAAGCGGCTCGTGGCCTACGTCGTCCCGGCCGGGGCCGCCGTCGATCCGGTGGAGCTGCGCGCCCACGTCGCCGCGCGGCTCCCCGAGTACATGGTGCCCGCCGCGTTCGTCGCCCTGCCGACGCTGCCCACCGGCCCCAACGGCAAGCTCGACCGCCGCGCGCTGCCCGCCCCCGAGTTCGGCGCCGCGGGCCGCGAGCCCCGCACCGAGCGCGAGGAGGCGCTGTGCCGCGCCGTCGCCGACGCGCTCGGCCTGGACCGGGTCGGCGCGGACGTCAGCTTCTTCGAGCTGGGCGGCGACAGCGTCACCGCGCTCAAGCTCGTCACCCGCGCCAAGCAAGCCGGGATCGAGCTGACGCCGCGCGACGTGTTCACCCACCAGACCGTCGAGGCGCTGGCCCGGCTGGACGAGCTGGACGACGCCGCGACGACCCTCGGCTTCGAGGTCATGCTGCCGATCCGGACGGAGGGCTCCCGGCCGCCGCTGTTCTTCGTCCACCCGGCGGGCGGCCTGGCCTGGGGCTACTTCCAGTTCCAGCGCCACCTCGGCCCCGACCAGCCCGTCTACGGCCTCCAGGCGCGGGCGTTCACGCGGGACGAGCTGCCCGAGTCCGTCGAGGAGATGGCCGCCGACTACATCGAGCAGATCCGGGCCGTCCAGCCGCACGGCCCCTACCACCTCGCCGGCTGGTCGCTCGGCGGGCTCGTCGCCTACGAGCTGGCGTTGCGGTTCCAGGCGCTGGGGGAGGACGTCGCGCTGCTCGCCATGATCGACTCCTTCCACGGCCTGGACCTGAACTCCGAGCGCCGCGAGGTGCTGCCCGAACTGCTCGGCGGCATCGGCATCGACGCGTCCATGACCGACGAGCACGGCGAACCGGACGTCCCGCGCATCATGGCCGCCCTCGCCGAACGCGGCGACGCCCTCGCCACCCTGGACGAGCGCAGCCTCCGCAACGTCTACCGCAACTACGCGGGCGGCATCCGGCACGCCGAGAAGTACGTCCCCGGCCGCTACCGGGGCGACGTGCTGTTCTTCACGGCCACGCGCGGACGCAGGGACGGCGACCTCACCGGCGCCGAGAACTGGGCGCCGCTCGTGGACGGCGACATCGAGGACTACCCGGTGGACGCCGAGCACCACGCCCTCATGGAACCCGGGCCCGTCCGCGAGATGGGCGCCGTCCTCGCCGCCAAACTGGACAAACTTCACTCGGCGCGGCCCTGACCGGCCGCTACGCTGACATCACCCGACCCCACCGGAAGAAGGAGCCCCCCGATGACGAACCCGTTCGAGGACCCCGAGGGCACGTACCTGGTGCTCGTCAACGACGAGGGCCAGCACTCGTTGTGGCCGTCGTTCGCCGAGGTCCCCGCCGGGTGGACGGTCGCCAAGTCCGAGGACTCCCGCGACGCGTGCCTGGCCTACGTCGAGGAGAACTGGACCGACATGCGCCCGAAAAGCCTCGCCGAGGCGATGGGTGCCTGAACCCGCGCCCTTGGTGATCCCTCACGTCACCGAATGGGCGCTGGAGATGCTCGACCCCGGCGACCTGCGGCCCGCGCCGCCGCCGGACGTCCCGATCGCGCTCAGCCGGGCGCGGCGGCCGTCCGCCGACGTCAGCCGCGCCCTGTACGCCGTCGTCGGCGCCCGCGTCTGCTGGACCGACCGGTTCGGCTGGACGCACGACGACTGGCGCGCCTGGGTCGACCGGCCCGAACTCGGCGTGTGGCTCGCGCTCGCCGACGGGACGCTCGCCGGGTTCTTCGAGATCGAGGCGCAGCCCGGCGGGGACACCGAGATCCACCTCGTCGGGCTGACGCCCGAGTTCGTCGGCGCCGGCAACGGCGGCCACCTGGTGACCGAGTGCGTCCGCCGCGCCTGGGAGCGCGGCCGGACCTGGGCCGAGCACACCGGCCCCGCCGCCCGCGTCTGGCTGCGCACGAGCACGCTCGACCACCCGAACGCGCTCGCCAACTACCGGCGGCGCGGGTTCCGCGTCGCGAGCGAGACGACGTTCGCCAAGACCGTCCCCGATCCCCGGTACGCGCCGTGGCCGCTGCCGCACGACCCGCGCGCGGCCCGCGTCCCGGCGGACCGTTCCGAACAGGAGCTGATCCCGTGACCTGGTTCCGCTGCCCCGAGCCCCGCCCGTTCGCGGCGGTCCGGCTGTTCTGCCTCCCGCACGCCGGCGGCTCGGCCGTCGCGTTCCGGTCCTGGCCGAAGGAGATCAGCCCGGCCGTCGAGGTCCACGCCGTCCAGTACCCGGGGCGCGCCGACCGCCTGCGGGACCCGCTCGTCCCCGACGCCGGACGCCTCGCGCGGCTCGTCGCGGGCGCCATGGGGCCGCTGCTGGACCGTCCGGCCGCGCTGTTCGGGCACAGCATGGGCGCGCTCGTCGCGTTCGAGGTCGCGCGGCTGCTGCAGGAGCGCGGGACGCCCGTCGCGCACCTGTTCGTCTCGGGCACGCGCCCGCCGCACGACCGCGACGACGAGAGCATCTCCGGCCTGGACGACGACGGGCTCATCGGTGCCATGACCCGGCTCGGCGGGACGGACGCCGAGATCCTGCGGGACCCGGAGATGCGCGAACTCGTCCTGCCCTACGTCCGCAACGACTTCCGGCTCGTCGAGGACTACCGGTACGTGCCCGGGCCCGCGCTGACCTCGCCCGTCACCGCGCTCGTCGGCGACGCCGACCACCGCGTGGACGAGCCCTCCGCCGCCCGCTGGGGGGAGCTGACGTCCGCGCCGTTCGCGCTGCGCGTCCTGCCCGGCGGGCACTTCTACCTCGTCCCGGAACAGTCCGCCGTGCTCGCCGAGATCCACCGGGGCCTGAACATCGAACCGTGACCCGGTTTCCCCTCCGGACCGGCCGGTTTACGGCGATCATGGGACGAGCGTTTCACCGACCGCCGGGAGCCCCCCTTGGAGACCGAGAACGTGGACCTTGACACCGGAATCCCGCATTCGGCGCGCGCCTACGGCTACATGCTCGGCGGGAAGGACAACTTCCCCGCCGACCGGGCCTTCATCCGCGACATCCTCCAGGGCTTTCCCGAATGCCTGGACATCGCGCGGCAGAACCGGCAGTTCCTCTACCGGGGGGTCCGGTACCTGGTGGAAGAGGCCGGGATCCGGCAGTTCATCGACATGGGCTGCGGGCTGCCGACGGACGCCAACGTCCACCAGGTCGCGCACACGTTCGCCCCGGACGCCCGCGTCGTGTACGTCGACATCGACCCGATCGTGCTCGTCCACGGCCGCGCGCTGCTGACCAGCGACGCCACCACCACGATCATCGGCGGCGACATGCTCGACCAGGACGCGATCCTGGCCGACCCCGCGCTGAACCGGCTCATCGACTGGGACGAGCCGCTCGCCGTCCTGTTCCTGTCGGTCGGGCACCACCTGCTGGACGACGCCGATCCCCGGCGCGTCCTGCGCACGGCGATCGACCGGGCCGTCCCCGGCAGCCACCTCGCGCTGTCCCAGGTGGTCTGCGACGACGCCGAGCGCGGCGCGCGGATGAGCCGGGAGATCAACGACTCGGGCATCCCGTGGCAGACCCGGACGCCGGACGAGTTCGCCGCCCTGTTCGCCGACGGCCTGGACGCCGTCGAACCCGGCCTGGTCAACCTGCTGGACTGGCGTCCCGACCCGGACCAGCCGCCGCTGCCGGCCGTCCCCGAACCGCTGCGGACCTACGACGGCGCCACCCGCGTCAACCGGAGCCTCTACGAGTACGGCGGCGTCCTGCGCAAGCCCTGACCGCTGTTTGCGCGCGGGGGTCGTGGTTAGGGGATGGACTGCAGCCCCTTCGGGAGACCCCATCGTCAGCGCGAGGTGCTTTTCGCTATGACCGACGTACCGGACATCACCCTGAACAACGGCGTCACGATCCCGCAGCTCGGCTTCGGGACGTTCCAGATCGACCCGGACGCCACGCGCGACGCCGTCCTCGCCGCCTTCGAGGCGGGGTACCGGCACATCGACACGGCCGAGATGTACGGCAACGAACGGGCCGTGGGGGAGGCGGTCGCGGCGTCCGGTCTGGACCGGTCGGAGATCTTCGTGACCAGCAAGCTGAACAACGGCGCGCACGCCCGCGACGACGCCCTCGCCGCGTTCGACCGGACGATGGACGAGCTGGGCCTCGAACACCTCGACCTGTTCCTCGTCCACTGGCCGCTGCCCGGCGTCGGGGACTTCGTGGAGACCTGGCACGCGATGGAGGAGATCTACGCGTCCGGGCGGTGCCGCGCGATCGGCGTGTCCAACTTCCAGCCGCCGCATCTGCGGCGCGTCATGGAGACGTCGGAGACCGTCCCGGCGGTGAACCAGATCGAGGTGCACCCGTACCTGACGCAGGACACCGTCCGGGCGTACGACCGCGAACACGGCATCGCGACCGAGGCGTGGTCGCCGATCGCGCAGGGCAAGGTGCTGGCCGACCCGGTGGTCACCGGCATCGCCGAGCGGGTCGGCCGGACGCCCGCCCAGGTCGTCCTGCGCTGGCACCTGCAGCGCGGGGACATCGTGTTCCCGAAGTCCGTCACGCCCGCGCGGGTGGCCGAGAACTTCGACGTGTTCGGGTTCGAGCTGGCGCCCGACGACATGGCCGCGATCTCCGCGCTGAACCGCGACGAGCGCACCGGGCCGGATCCGGACACGTTCGACTACACCGGATGATCAACTTTCCGGCACGATGGCGGGATGGGTTCCGTGGTCGCCGTGCGGCGCTATCCGGTGAAGTCGATGCTGGGCGAGGACGTCGAAGCGGTGCCGGTGGGGGCGTCCGGCCTCGCCGGTGACCGGGCGTTCGCGCTGGTGGACGTCGCGTCGGGCCGCGTCGCGTCCGCGAAGAACCCGCGGCTGTGGCGGTCGCTGCTCGGCGTGGACGTCGCGACGGTCGGCGACGGCGTCCGGCTCACCTTCGCCGACGGGCGGACGCTCTGCAGCGCGGACCCCGACGCGGACGCGCTCCTGTCGGACTTCGTGGGCCGTCCCGTCCGGCTGACGGCGACGCCGCCGGAGGCCGCGTCCCTGGACCGCGCCGTCCCCGACGAGGTCCTGACGCACGGCGAGACGGCCGACGTCCCGGTCGAGCCGACGGCGCTGCCGGCCGGTTCGTTCCACGACTTCGCGCCCGTCCACCTGATCACGACGTCCACACTGGACGCGATCGGGGCGGAGGCCGGGGACGCGGTCTGCGCGATCCGCTACCGCCCCAACCTGATCGTCCGCACCCCCGAGGCCGGCTACACCGAGAACGCCTGGGTCGGCCACGACGTGTCCGTCGGCGACGCCGTCCTGCGGATCATCGCCCCTACGCCGCGCTGCGCCGTCCCGACCCTGGAACAGGGCATGCTCCCGCGCTTCCGCGACGCCCTCCGCGTCCCGGCCCGCGACAACCTTGTGGAACCCCGCCCCGGCATGGGCCCGCACGCGTGCGCGGGCGTGTACGCGACGGTGACCCGTCCCGGCCACGTCTCCCCGGGCGACACCGTGACCGTTCTCTGACAATCGCCCCGTACGCGGCGTCATGGATCCCTAGTCTGAAAGGTCCGCGACGTCGATCGGGAGGCGATGTGCGCCGCGTTCCACCCCTCACCTACCGGGGCGCCCTGCAGATCCTGGGCCAGCACGACCGACGGATACTGAACAAGCTGGACGGCCTGCTCGGCGGCGTGATCCTCGGCGCGGGCGTGGCCGCCCTGGGCGGGCCGCTCGTCGGCGCCGCCGTGCTCTTCGGGTGGGTTGACCAGAAGAACGAGGCGACGAAACTCGTCGGCGCCCTGCTGGACAAGGCGAAGTCCCGCCTCGACGGGACGGCCGGCCTGGAGCGCATCGACCTGATCGCGGCGGCCCACACCACGATCGTCGCGGCGTCCTTCTGGGAGGTCTTCACGGAGGAGGTGCCCGAGAACGTTCTGCGGCGCCTGCGGATTTCCGAAGACGAACGGCGGGCGCTCATGACACGGAACGCCCGGGCGGGCGACGACGTCCTCGCGGTTCTCTACGAGTCGGGCGTTCCAGCGCCGTCCGTGGCGTTCGGGTTCGAGGAGAACGCGACGTTCGTGCAGTTCTGGATCGACCGGCTCATGGGCCGCATCGACAACTTCGTCGCGGGCCTCGCCGACGGCCCGGAGAACCGCGGCCGAGTTCCCCGGGCGGACATTCTGGAAAAGGCTCTGGCCCGCTACCGGAGCCGCTATATCGAACTGGCCGCGGCCGTTCCCGAGTTCCGCGTGTGGTCGGAACTCGGTGAGCACGCCGCCACACGCGAAGCGGTCCGCGCCACCGGAGCCGGCGTGTCCGCGGCGCTGGCCGAGCAGAAGACGTCCCTCGCCCGCATCGAGGCGCTGCTCCGCCGCGAGGCGTCCGCACTTCCGGACGCGTGCGCAACGCTGGCGAACGCCAACCGGGGAGCTCTGGAAGAACCGCTCATCGCGGACGAGGCCGCCCGGTCCGGCCCCGGCGTGCGCTTTCCCCTTCTGAAGGACGCCTTCATCGACCCGCGTTTTCGACTCCGCGATTCGCCTCTGGTCTCGACCGGATCGGTGACGGGTGTGTCGAACGAGGAGACGTGGGAGCAGCAGGCGGTCCGCCAGGACATCGACCTTCTGCTCGTGGCTCATCTGACGAGCCAGGCCGCCCATGAACAACCGATGCTGCTGCTCGGCCATCCGGGTGGCGGCAAAAGCCTGCTGACTCGTGTCCTGGCGGCGCGTCTTCCGGCCGAGACGTTCACGGTCGTGCGCGTCCCGCTGCGCCATGTGCAGGCGGACGCCGACGTTCTCGACCAGATCGAACAGGCGCTGCGCACGGCGACCAACGGACGGGTCTCCTGGCCCGAACTCGCTCGGGAGAGCGCCGCCACCGTGCGCGTGATCCTGCTGGACGGCCTGGACGAGCTGCTGCAGGCCCACGGGGCGCGCGCCAACTACCTCCAGGACATCGCGAAATTCCAGCAGCGGGAAGCCGAGCAGGGCCGTCCGACCGCGGTGATCGTCACCTCGCGGACGCTGGTGGCCGACCGCGTGAAAATCCCCGCCGACACCGTCATTGTCAAGCTGGAGGACTTTGACGACGCCCAGATCGCCCGGTGGATCGACATCTGGAACGAGACGAACGCCCCCGGAATCAGGCGGGGACACGTCCGGTGCGTGACGGCCGACATGGTGCAAAGCCAGTCGGCGCTCGCACGGCAACCGCTGCTCCTGCTGCTGCTGGCCCTGTTCTTCGCCGACCCGGCGTCGCCCGAGCTGGACGACAGCATGTCCCAGGCGGAGCTGTACCAACTGCTCATGGAGGGTTTCGCGTACCGGGAGGTCGCCAAGCGCGAGCCGTATCTCGATGACGAGGCCGCCAGGGAACGCATCGAGGAACATTTGTGGCGGCTGACCGTGGCGGCGTTCGCCATGATGAACCGGGGCAGCCAGAACGTAACGGACATCGAACTCGGCGAAGACCTCGTTGCGTTGGACGAGCAGGAACCCTCCGGAGCGCGCAAGGCCGAACTCGGCCGGCGCCTGCTCGGCGAGTTCTTCTTCGTCCACGCCGCCGAGGCGCGCCCGTACGACAGCGAGGGAGAGAGCGTCCGCCGGTCGTACGAGTTCCTTCACGCGACCTTCGGCGAATACCTGGTGGCCGCGCACATCGTACGAGTCCTGGCCGACCTGGCAGAAACGTCGGCGCGCCGACGCCGTGGAACTCCGGCCGACTCCGACGACGAACTTTTCGCGCTGCTCGCCCACCAGCCCCTCTCGCTCCAACGCGCCGCGCTCGATTTCGCCGAAGAGATATTTCGGACGCTCGACCCGCTTCTCCAAGAGCAGGTGCTCGCGCTCTTGGAGAAGCTCGTTCAAAATTTCCGCCGTCGCAACGAGAGCCGCCGGTTCGTCTCCTACCGGCCACTCCCGGTCGACCATCTGCGGAGACTCGCCGCCTATTCGGTCAATCTCGTCCTGCTGCGGGTGTGGATGTCGACGGACGATTCGGCTCCGATCGACTGCCTGGTGGACGCGTCGGCCGGGCCATGGGCCTGGCCTTCGGTCGTGGACCTCTGGAAATCCGGCCTCGACGTCGACTGCTGGCGGTCGGTGGTGGGTTCCCTGACCCACCGAGGTGGCCGGGTCGTGGCCGAGGGCTTCGTGCCGTCCGACGAGATCGCCCACGCACGGCTTGCCGGTGACGTTCAGATCGAGCGGTGGCTTCGCTACGGCCAGGCCATCATCGAAGATTCGAGCTACCAGGGAATCGGTGACCACTGGAGCGATGTCCTTCTCGCCGCCATCGTCCCGGCTGGACTGCCGCGCTCGTACATCAGCGAAGAACTGCCTCCGGACGCCCATCGCGATACCCTCATCTCGATAGCGAATCGATTCTTCTTCCTCCTCAGGCTTCATACTTTCTATGAATCCGAGGAAAGTGTCGAGTTCATGATCGATTGGGTGTTGCAGCATATTCCCGACGACCTGATCGACTGGAGTGCCCTCGCGCTGGCGGTCGCGGTCCATCCTCTTCTGCTCGAAAAATTCGAGCGGTTGTGGAATCCCGAAGGCTATGTGATGTCTCCTGCGGCGCGGGCGATTTTCTCCTTGGTGGCGGAATATTCGCCTGACATTCGGCTGGTGGAAATGGTCGATCTGGTGCTGGGCCAAGGCTCCGGTGCAAAGGGGCGCGTTTCCCTCGGGAGTGATCGAATTCGGATCGTAAGAATGGTCAATATGCTTCGTGATCTGGTGTTCGGGGAGTCGCCGTCGGCGCCCACGAACGGCCACTTCCCCGAGTTCGTGGCGGGCGAAAACTAGGCCTTTCTGCTCTGCGCGGATGTGGGGTGGTTCGGGCGCGTGGCGAGGCAGGTTGGAGTGCGGGCCGCGCTGGGCGGTGCCGTGAGGAGGGCTTCGTGGCATGCGGGCTATCGAACTGTCGCCGAACGTGTACCGGCTCGATCTCGGGCGGTACCAGGCCTACCTGTGGCGCGAGGGTGAGCGGGCGACGCTGATCGACACCGGTGAGCCGGGGTCGGGGCCGCTGATCGAGGCGGCGCTGGGGGAGATCGGGCTGACGCGGGGGGCGCTCGATCGGGTCGTGCTCACGCACTTCCACGATGACCACGCCGGGTCGGCGGCCGAGGTCGCGTCGTGGGGCGTGCCCGTGGTCGCGGGCGCGGCGGACGCGCCGGTCATCGCGGGCGACGTCGAGGGGCCGGAGCCGAACTTCAGCGACTTCGAGCGGGAGCTGCACGCCAAGGTCGCGGCGGGGCTTGAGGCGGCGCCGCCGGTGGGGGTGGACGTTCCGGTGCGCGATGGCGACGTTCTTGATTTCGGGGCCGAGGGGGCGCGGGTCGTCGCGACGCCCGGGCACACCGACGGCAGCGTCGCGCTGTACCTCCCGGCCGAGAAGGTGCTGTTCACCGGGGACATCGCGGCTCACTTCAACGGCGACGTCATCCTCGGCGTCTTCAACCTGGACGCCGGGGTCGCGGCGGAGTCGTTCCGCCGCCTCGCCGAGCTGGACACGAGCCTCGCCTGTTTCGGGCACGGAGAGCCGGTGACCGGAGCGGGTGGGCGGCTCCGCGCGACCGCCGACGCGCTCCCATAGGTCGACGGTCGACATATGCCGACGAGCGGGTTATGCTCGTCGGCATGACGTCGACTGCGATGCAGGAGCCGACGCGGCTGCTGCTCACGGCCCTGGCCGACGAGCCACGGCACGGCTACGCGCTGATCAAGGAAGTGGAGGCGATCTCCTCCGGGCGGGTCAGGCTCCGCACCGGCACGCTGTACGCGGCGCTCGCCCGGCTGCAGGAGCAGGGCTGGGTCGAGGTCGCGGGCGAGGAGGTCGTGGACGGCCGGCACCGCCGCTACTACGCGCTGACCGGCGCGGGCGGCGAGGTGCTCGCCGACGAGGCCGCGCGGCTGCGCGCGCAGGCCGCCGAGGCGGAGCGGCGGCTGCGGCTGCGCGGCCGGAGCGTGCCCGCATGAGCGCCGCCGAGCGCCTGGCCGGGCTCGTCGTCCGGCTCTACCGGCCGTCCGCGCGGGACGGGCGGCACGCCGAGATCGTCAGCACCGTCCGCGACGCCCTGGACGGGCAGGGACGGATGGGCGCGGCACGGGAACTGGCCGACCTCGCCGCGCACGGCGTCCGACACCGCATGGGCCTGACCGCGTCGTCCCCCGCCGGACGGACGCTGGCCGCCGCCGCGCCGCTGGCCGTCGCGTCGGGCGTCGCGCTCTCGGCGCTGTTCCTGCTCTGCGCCGAGTGGGACTGGCGTCCGCCGACGCTCCCCGACCCGGACCCGCCGAACCGCATCGGCCCGTTCGCGACACTGGGTCCGCTCGTCTACCTGCCGTGGCTGCTGATGCTCCCGGCGGCGGCCTTCGGCCTACGCCGACTGACAAGGACGCTCGCCGCCCTGGCCACCGCGACCTCGGCCGCGCTGCTCCCGCTGACCCCGCCGACGGGCGCGGACCGTCCGCCCCTGTGGGCGCTGGGCGCGCTCGCCCTGTTCGCCTTGATCGTCCTGGCCGCGCCGGCCGATCCGCTGGCCCCCGAACGCCCGGACCCGCGGCCCGCTCCGCTCCTGGCGGCGGCGATGCTCGCGGTCCTGACGGTCGGCGTCTTCGCGGACGGGTCCTTCTGGCGCGTCGAGCACGCGCCGGACATCCCCGACCCGATCTTCATGTCCCGTCCGCTCTGGTACCGCTACACGGCGGCGGCGCCGCTGGGAACCGCCATCGTGGTCGCGCTGGTCATCGGGCTCCTGGCGGCGCTCGTCCTGGCCCGAAGACATCCGACCCTCCCGGTCGCGGTCCTCGTGACGGCGTTCCCGTGGGCCATGGTCGTGTACGGCCTCAACGCCGCGGAATCACGGCCGCTGCACGACGCCGTCCTCTGGACGTGCCTGCTGGCCGCCGCCGCGACGGCGGGCGGCGCGGCCGTCAGGATGCGGGCGGCGCGCCGCGTCACGGACGCCCGCTGACCCCGGCCACCGCCGCGCGCGCCGACAGGCCGCGCCGGGTCAGCCGCCGACGCGCGGGGCGGTGTCGATGAGGGCGACGGCGGCGGTGCGGGCCGCGGCGGCGGCCGTCGGGTCGCCGTCCAGGCCCGCCGCCAGGGACGCGCCGTCGTAGAGGAGGTGGAGCTGACGGGCCAGGCCCGCCGGGTCCGCCACCCCGGCCTCGGTCGCGAACCCGGTGAACAGGCCCCGCAGCCAGACGCGGTAGTTCCGTGTGGCGCGTTCGGCGGAACTGCCCTCCGAGGACTCGGCGGACGCGCTGATGAACGGGCAGCCGTTGTAGTCCGGCTGGACGAACCCCTCGGCCTGCGCGTCGAAGACGGCGAGCAGACGGTCGCGCGGCGTCGCGCCCGCGGCGACGTGCCGCTCGACGCGCCGCCGGACGCGGTCGTGCCGGAACTCCAGGTACGCGCGGACCAGCTCGTCCTTGCTGCCGAAGGTGTTGTAGAGAGACGCCTTCGCGACCCCGGCGTGCTCGATGATCCGGTCGATGCCGACCGTGTGGACGCCCTCGCGGTAGAACAGCTCGTTCGCGGCGGTCAGCAGGCGCTCGCGCGCGGACCTCCGGGGAGCGGACGTGCGCGTCATCTCCCTCATCCCTTCTCCGGCGGGTCGCACCATTATGCGGGAGCCTGGGCCTTCGGACGGTCCAGCAGCAGGCCCACGAGCGCGATCGCGGCGAGCAGGACCACGGCGGCCCCGTACTCGCGCGCCGTCACCAGCAGCCCGCCGCCGTGCACGACGAGCACCCCCGCGATCACCGCCGGGACGCCCATCCCCAGGTAGCAGACGACGTACGTCGCCGACAGCACGCCCGCGCGCTCGTGCGGCTCGGCGAGCGGCGCGACCATCCGGATGCCGCCCTGGAAGCCGGACCCGAAGCCGAGCCCGGCGACGGCCGTGCCGACGAAGAACCCGAGCGTCGACCCCGCGTCCACGGCCAGGAGCGTGCCGATCACGCCGACGATGAGCGCGCCCGTCCCGACGTACATGACCGGGCGGACCCGCACGTCCCGCATGAGCAGGACCGACACCGCCGCGACCCCGGCGAGCGTGAACAGCCCGAGCCCGCCGTACAGCGCCGACCGCGAGTGGACGAGCCCGGCCGTCAGCGCCGGGCTGAGCGACCCGTAGAACCCGGCGAGCGCCCACACCGCGAACATGACCGGCGCCGCGATCGCCATCGGCCGCCGCACCCGGCGCGGGATCCGCACCTCGGGCACCATCGCCGCGATCGCGCCCGGCTTGGCCGTCACGGTCTCGCGCAGCACCGCCACGCCGACGATCTGGAGCAGGAACACCGCCATCAGCATGAGGTAGATCAGGTGGGTCGGCGCGGGCAGGAACCGCACGACGAGCGCGGACGCCAGCGCCCCGGCGGCCGTCCCGAACCCGGGCGCGACCGAGTTGACGACGGTGCCGCGCGTCCGGTCCACGTCGAGCATCGCGGCCCCGATCGCGCCGACGGCGGCGCCGGTGGCGAGGCCCTGGACGATCCGGGCGCCGATCAGCACGCCGACGTCCCCCGCGTACGCGAAGACGACCATGGTCGCGGCCTGGACGGCGAGGGCCGCGAACAGCACGGGACGCCGTCCGACGTGGTCCGAGAGGCGCCCGAAGATCAGCAGCGCGACCAGCACCGCGACCGCGTACGCGCCGAACACCACGGTGGTCGTGATGGGGGAGAACCCCCAGCGGGCCTGGTAGGTGGCGTAGAGCGGCGTCGGCGCGCTGGACGACGCCAGCAGCGACACGATGATCGACGCGAGCAGGCCGAGCGCGAGGCCGGGCCGCGAGCGCGCGTGCCGTGCCGGCGCGACGGCGGGGGACTGGACGGTTGTTTCCACGGACGATCCTCTGCTCGGGAGCGAAGTGAGTAGACCTGTCTGTCTACCGCAGTCCGACGAACATAGACAGACAGGTCTAATGCCGTCAACGCCCGGGATGTTCCGCAAGACCCGGTGTAAGGACCGTCACAGCCCGGCCCGGTGCGCCAGCGCGGCGGCCTGCGTCCGGCTCGACGCCCCGAGTTTCGCCAGGATGTTGGACACGTGGACGCTCGCGGTCTTCGGCGAGATGAACAGCGCCGCCGCGATCTCCCGGTTCCCGAGGCCGTCCGCGACGAGCTTCAGCACCTCGCGCTCCCGTGCCGTCAGCCCGCCCAGCCCGTCCGGCCCGGCCGCCTCCTCGGCGGGCGCCGCCAGCCGCGCCCGCGTCCCCAGCTCGTGCAGCGCCGCGACGAGCGGCGCCGCGCCGAGCCGTTCGGCCAGCGCGAGCGCGTCCGTCCGGGCGCGGGCCGCCGCGTCCCGGTCCCCGCGCGCCGCGAGCGCGCCCGCCAGCCGCCACCGCGACCGCGCGACCTCGTAGACGAACCCGTCCGGCCCGTAGCCGAACGCCGCCGCCGACGCCCGCCACAGCTCCGGGTCGTCGCGCCCGGCGGCGCGGGCGTGCTCGGCCTCCGCGCGGGCGAGGAACGCCTCGCCCTCCACGCCCAGCCAGGCCCGCGCGGACCCGTCGAGCGTGGTCGTCGCGGCCGTCCGGGCGCGGGCGAGCAGCGCGTCCGCCGCCTCGACGGCGGCAGCGGCGGCGGCCGTGTCGCCGGACGCGCGCGCCGCCGACGCCAGGTCGGCCTGCGCCCACAGGCCCGTCGCCGCGATCCGGATCATGGCCGGGTCGCGCGGGTGGCCGCCGTCCAGCAGCACGCGGACGTGGTCGAGCGCGCCCTCCGGATCGCCGTTCCACAGGGCGTGCTCGGCCGCCAGCCCGCGCGCGATGTAGGCGATGAGCCAGTCGTGGTCCCAGATCGGCTCCAACCGGGCCAGCCGCTCGGCGACGGCTGGCGTGCCCCGCGCGACGTCCAGGAACAGCGCGTACGCCGACACCTGCGCCTCGAACGGCCGCGTGAACCGGATGCCGAACCCGTCGGCGGTCCGGGCCGCCGCCGCCCAGTCGCCCGAGGTGTAGTGGACGAGGAACCGCAGGCACCGCAGCGTCAGCCCGTAGACGCTCCAGTCCAGGCCGTGCTCCCCGGCGAACCGCAGGTCCTCGTCGGCGGACGCCGCCGCGCCCGCCAGGTCGCCCCGGTCGAACCGCGCCCGCGCCCGGTGGAACGCGGCCCGCAGCGCCACCTGGAGGTCGCCCGCCGCGACGGCGAGGTCCCGGGCCCGGTGGAACAGCGGCTCGACGTCGGCGTCCGGATCGCGCGGCTCCCGGTACAGGGCGAGCGAGACGAGCGCGCCCGCCTCGGCGTCGGCCGTCCCGGTCGCCCGCGCCGCCGCGATCGTCTCCTCCGCGAGCGCGGTCAGGTCCTCCTGGTCGTCCTCGGCCAGCAGGCTCCGCAGGTAGGTGGCGAGGGCCTTGGCGCGCTCGGCCGTCGGCGGATCGGCCGGCAGCAGGTCCAGCGCCGCGCGCACCTCGCGCAGCGCCTCCGCGTGCTGGTCCAGGTCGTCGAGGTGGTAGGCCAGCCGCGACCGGACGGCCGCGACGAGCCGCCGGTCGGCCGGGTCCAGCGTCGCCAGCAGCCGCCGCAGCCGCGTCACCGACCGGCGGACGTCGCCCGCCCGCGCCGACGCCCGGACGGCCGCCATCTCCAGCTCCGCCCGCGCCATCCCCGCGGCGGCGGCCGGGTCGGGCACCGCGTCCCACAGCGACAGCGCCCGGTCGTAGTGGTCGTGGGCCTCGTCCGGCGCGCCCATCCGCTCGGCCTCGCGCCCGGCCGCGACCGACGCCGCGAACGCCGTCGGCAGGTCGTGGGACGCCAGGCTGTGGTGCGCCAGCTCGGCCTTCGCGCGCGGCCGGTCCTCGCCCGCCAGCAGCGCCGCGAACGCCGCGTGCAGCCGGGCCGCCTCGCCGGGCAGCAGGTCGGCGGCGACGGCCTCGCGCAGCAGCGCGTGCCGGAACCGGTAGCCGTCGCCGTCGGGGACGAGCAGGTGGTGCGACACGATCTCGCGCAGCGCCGCGCCGACGGACGGCTCGTCCAGCCCCGACACCCGGCGCAGCAGCTCGTCGTTGACCCGCCGCTCGACCACGGCCGCGACCCGCAGGACGCGCTGCGCCTCGTCCGACATCCGCTCCACCCGGGCCAGCAGCAGGTCGGCGAGCGCGGCGGGCAGCGCGCCGCCGTCGCGGGCCGCCGCGTGCAGCTCGGCCGCGTAGAAGGCGTTGCCCTCCGAGCGCTCGTGGATGCGGCGGGCGGCCTCGGGGTCCGTCCCGCCGAGCGAGCCGAGGAACGCGGCGGTCTCGTCCGGGCCGAACGGGCGCAGCTCGACCGACGTCACGTTCGGCAGCCGCAGCAGCTCGGCGACGACCGGGCGCAGCGGGTGCCGCCGGTGCAGGTCGTCGGTGCGGTAGGTGCCGACGAGGCAGACCCGCTCGCGGTCCAGGACGCGGCTGAGGAACGTCAGCAGGTACCGGGTGGAACGGTCCGCCCAGTGCAGGTCCTCCAGCACGAGCAGCACCGGGCCGCGCTCGTCGCCCAGCTCGCCGAGCAGGCCGAGCGCGGCGCCGAGGAGCTGCTGGCGGCCGAGGTCGCGGGCGGCGTCCGGCGCGCCCTCCCCGTCGGGCAGCAGGCCGCGCAGCACCGGACGGTCGTCCACGGCCCGGCGGATCTGCGGATCGGCGCGGGCGGCCGTCCACAGCGCGTCCGCCAGCGGCAGGTACGGCATGGACTCGCCCAGCTCGGCGCACTGCCCGACCAGCACGGTCGCGCCGCGCTCGCGCGCCCGCCGGGCCAGCGCCCCGACGAGATGGGACTTGCCGATCCCGGCGTCGCCGCCGACCAGCGCGATCCCGGCCGAGCCGTCGGCGGCCCGGTCCAGCGCGGACGCCAGCACGTCGAACTCGGCGGCCCTCCCGATGAGCGTCATAACACCAGTATCAACGCAAAAGGGCGAGGTCACGCTTCCGCGCGACCTCGCCCCGGCGAGTCGGTGATCAGCTCGCGAGCGCCTCCGCCGGCTCGACCTCGGCCTCGGGCTCGGGCTCCGGCGCGGGCAGGACGCGGTCGTAGGCGCGGGCGGCCTCGGCGCCGATCCGGCCCCAGCCGTAGCGCGAGCGCGCCCGGTCCACGGCGGCGATCGACCAGCCGTGCAGGGTCGTCTCGTCGGCCAGCAGCCGCCGCAGCGTCCGGCCGACCGCCGCCGGGCGGCCCGCCGGGACGTGCAGCCCGGTGATCCCGGACAGGACGCTGTCGGCGTTCGCCCCGGCGGGCGTCGTCACGACCGGCACGCCGCACGCCATCGCCGCCACCGCCGTCTCCGGGACGGGCAGCTTCGGCGAGAGGTTGAGCAGCAGCCGCGCCGAGCGCAGCAGCTTGGGCAGCGCGCGGGGCGCGACGGCGCCGGCGAACTCGACGCGGTCGGCGACGTGCAGCTCCTTGGCCAGCAGGGTCAGGTGGTGGACGGCCGGGTCGGTGCCGAGCTCCTCCGCCTCCGGCCCGCCCGCGATGACCAGCTCGGCGTCCGGCACGTGGACGAGCGCGCGGATCGCGTCCTCGGCGCCGCCGTCGTCCAGGCTGCGGGGGAGCGCCAGCAGACGCGGCCGGGACCGGCGGGGGGCGGCGGGACCCTCGGGGGTGAAGCGCTCGTCGTCCACGCCGAGCGGCAGGACGCGCAGCACCGGCCGGGGGACGCCCATCCGCGCCAGCGCCTCGGCCTCGGCCTCGTGCGCGGCGAGGACCAGCGCGGCGCTCTTGCCGAGCGTGGCCTCCATCCGCATCCGCGCCGGGTGCACCGGACGTCCGGCGCGCCGCTCCCCGGCGGCCAGCCCGTGGTAGCTGAGGACGAACGGGATCTCCAGCTCGCGGGCCACGGCGCAGGCCGCCATGCCCGCGATCCAGCCGTGGGCGTGGACGACGTCGGGCCGCGCGGCGCCGGTCCAGGCGCGGCGCAGGGCGTCGGCGAGGTCGCCGACGTGGTCCAGCTCGCCGGCCTCGTCCAGCGGTTCGGCGGGGCCCGCGTCCAGCAGCCGCAGCGCGGCGCCGGACGTCAGCCGGGAGCGGGCGCGGGCGGCCGGGTCCTGGCGGCGGGTGTAGACGGTGACGCGGTGCCCGGGGCCGCCCTCGGCGGCGGGACGGGCGAGGGCGCGGGCGAGTTCCCGGACGCGGACGGCGGGCGTGGTGACGCCGGCGAGGTCGGCGAGGGTGACGAGCGCAACGGTGTGACGACGCATGGGAGACCTCCGGGAATTCAGCACAGGGCGGAACCTGGAGGTATCTGCGTCTTAGACACCTGCTCGACCACCGTTTTAACCGCCCATGCGCTCCTTGAAACATCCGGGCCGAGGAAATTCCGGAACCGGGACGCGGCGCGGGCCGTCCGACGCGCATGGGAAGAGCGCGCACGACCCTCGCCGCCGTCTGCGCGGCGCTGCTCCCGCTCGCCGCGTGCGGCGTCGCGCAGGGGCAGGAGCCACGCGTCCGGAAGGGTCGGGTTCTGGCGGTACCGGCAGCCGATCCGAAGCCGTACGCGCGGGCGGACGCGGCGTTCGGCCTCGGCCTGCTGGCGGCCTGGTGCCGCACGGATCCGCACGCGAACCTCGTCCTGTCGCCGAGCAGCCTCGCGGCGGGCCTCGGCATGGCGGCGCTCGGCGCGCGCGTCGCGACCGCGACCGCGATGGCGCGGGCGCTGCGGCTGCCGCCCGGCGACCCCGTGCCGGGCCTGGCCGCCCGCACCCGCGCCCTGCGCGGCCTGAACCGCAGCGGCGTCGCGCTCCGCGTCACCGACCAGGTCTGGGCCGACCGGCGGCTGCCGCCGTCCCCGGGCTACCTGGACCGGGTCGCGACCGCCTACGACGCCGCGCTGAAGACCCTGGACGTCCAGGGCGACCCCGACGGCGCCCGCGCAGCGATCAACGACGCCGTCGCGAAGGCCACGTCCGGGCGCATCAAGGACCTGCTCGGCCCCGGGACGGTCGCCCGCGACACCGGCTGGGTCCTCACCGACGCCGTCTACCTGAAAGCGGACTGGGCCGATCGGTTCAAGGCGTCAGAGACGAGCGGGGAACCGTTCACGACCGCCGCCGGCGGCACCGCGCAGGTCCGGATGATGAGCGCGCACCGCGACCTCGCCGCCGCACGGACGGCGGGCTGGACGGCCGTCGACCTGCCCTACCGGGGCGGACGGCTCAGCATGACCGCGCTGCTGCCCGACGACCGCTCCGGCGGCTGCCCCGCCCTGGACGCCGCCCGCCTCGACCGCGTCACCGCCGCGCTCGCCCCGCGCCGCGTCGACCTCGGCCTGCCGAAGACCGACCTGAAGGACCGGATCGACGCCGTCCCGCTGCTGCGCGCCGCCGGAATGGGCGAGGCGTTCGGGCCGCGGGCCGACTTCACCGGTTTGTCGCCGCGCGCGGAGGGCATCACGTTCGTCCGGCACGCCGCGACGATGCGGGTGGACGAGAAGGGCACCGAGGCCGCCGCCGCGACCGGCGCCGGGATCGGTGCCACCGCCGCCGCGCCCGTCCCGGCGCTCCGGGTAACCTTCGACCGGCCCTACGTCCTGCTCGTCCGCGACCAGGCGACCGGCGAGCCGCTGTTCCTCGCCCGCGTCGCCGACCCTTCACGCTCATGAAGCTCTGGTACGCCGCCTACGGAAGCAACCTCTACCGCCGCCGCTTCGGCTGCTACATCGCCGGGGGCCGCCCGCCCGGCGGCGCGGTCACCTACTCCGGGTGCCGCGACCCGCGCCCGGCCGCCGCCGACCGCGCCCTCACGCTGCCCGGCGGGATCTACTTCGCGCACACCTCGCCGACCTGGGGCGGCGGGATCGCGTTCTACGACCCCGAGCTGCCCGGACGCGCCGCCGCCCGCGCCTACCTGCTCACGGCCGGGCAGTTCAGCGACGTCGTCGCGCAGGAGATGCACCGCCCGGCGGGCGCCGACCTGGACCTCACCGAGGTGCTCGCCACCGGCCGCCAGACGCTCGGCCCCGGCCACTACGAGACGGTCCTGCTCGTCGGCGAGCACGAGGGCGACCCGGTGCTGACGTTCACCGCGCCGCACCCGCTGGACGACGTCGAGGTCAGGACGCCCACCGGCGCGTACCTGGCGATGCTCGGCCACGGCCTGCGCGAGGCGCACGACTGGGACGCGGCGCGCGCGGGCGCCTACCTCGCCACCCGGCCGGGCGCGGCCGGGACGTGGACGGCCCGCGACGTCGAGGCGCTGCTGACCGTCCCGGTGCCGACCGACGACGATGGGGTACCGTCGGCACCATGAAGATCGGCGACATCGTCGAGGATTTCGCGCTCCCCGACCAGGACGGCGCGCCGCGAACCCTGTCCGGCCTGCTCGAGGACGGCCCGGTGGTGCTGTTCTTCTATCCGGCCGCGATGACGCCCGGCTGCACCGCCGAGGCCTGCCGGTTCCGCGACGTTGTCGCCGAGCTGGCCGAACTCGGCGCGCACCCGGTCGGGATCAGCGCCGACGAGGTGAGCCGGCAGAAGGAGTTCGACGACAAGCACCGGCTCGGCTATCCGCTGCTGTCGGACCCGTCCGGCGAGGTCCGCGCCCGGTTCGGCGTCAAGCGCGGCATCGCGCTCGCCCCGACCAAGCGGCAGACGTTCGTCATCGACACCGACCGGCGCGTCGTGGAGATCGTCAAGAGCGAGGTCCGGATGAACGTCCACGCCGACCGCGCGCTCGCCGCGCTCCGCGCCCTGGCCTGACCGGCTACGACACGGGACGCACGCGCGGCAGCAGCACCGCCGACGCGCGCGACGGGTCGTGGAAGATCTCCTGATCGGCGGTCAGCCAGCGATCCGCCGTGCCGACCGGCTCGCCCGTGCCCGGATTGCGCGCGACGCGCGGGTACGCGCCGCTGCACACCTGGAGCCGGATCCGGTGGCCCGCGCGGAACCGGTGCCCGACCGGCCACAGCTCCACCCGGACGCGCCGCACGCCGTCGCCGTCCGGCTCGGGCGCGCCGGGCAGCAGCCGCCGCATCCCCTCGCACAGGTTGAGCGACGTGCCGTCGGGCGCGACGTCGCACAGGCGCGCCACGAGGTCGGTGTGCTCCAGGCTGGACCGCAGGAACAGGTCGGCGAGGACGGGCCCGATGAACTCGGCGTCCTCGTCCAGCTCGGCGGCGGTGAACGTCAGCACGTCCCGGCGGCTCTCCAGCTTGCGCTGGTCGGTGACCGGACGGCTGTCGCCGAGCAGCGTCGGGCCGCCGAGGAACGGCGTCGGGTGCGCCGGGTCGTAGCGGTACCGGTCCGGCTCGGACGGCGGCGGCGCGTCGGTGCCGAGGCCGCCGTCGGCCTGGAGGTACCAGGTCTCCGCGCGCATCCCCGGGACGGGCCAGGACGGGTAGCCGCGCCACTCGTCCGCGCCCGTCACGAAAAGCCGGACGGGCTCGTCGCGCAGCCCGGACGGGTCGTCCAGCAGATGCGCCCGGAACCAGGTCAGCGCCTCGTCGATCGACGCCCGCATCATCCGCTGGTCGGCGTGGAACCACGGCCCGATCGTCAGGTACGGCTCGCGACCCGCCGCGCGTAGCGCCGCGTAGTCCTTGAGCTGCCAGGGCAGGAAGATGTCGTACCAGCCGCCGGTCATGTTCACCGGGGCCGTGACCTCCGCGACGGTCGGCGAGAAGTCGCGCTTGTCCCAGAACGGGGTGTCGGGGCCGTTGCTGAGGAGGTCCTGGAAGAACTTCTGCGACGTGCCGGTCGTCAGCGCGTCCAGCTCGCCGATCGGACGGCCCGACAGCGCCGCCTTCCGCGCCCGGCGCGGCGAGAAGAACCCGGTCGTGAGGCCGGACAGCGGCGTCCGCATCCGGGCCGTCAGGTCCACCCAGATCAGCGTGGACTCCAGCGCGAACGTCCCGCCGACGTTGATCGCCTCGCGGAACTGCGACGCCGTGACCTGCATCGACAGCGCCTGAAGCTCCGGCCCGGCGTCGGCGGCGACCGCCCACTGGACGTAGCCGAGATAGCTCGGTCCGTGCATCGCGAACGTCCCGCCGAACCACGGCTGCCGCTTCAGCCACGCGATCGTGGCGAGGCCGTCCTCGCGCTCGTCCAGCGCCTCGAACTCGCCGCCGGAGCCGAACCCGCCGCGCACGCTCTGCACGACCGCCTGGAAGCCGTGGGACGCGAACGTCTGCCCGCACATCAGCCCGAACGGCCCGCGCCGCCCGTACGGCGAGCGGACGAGGACGGTCGGCGGACGCTCCACGTCCACCGGCGCGTAGTGGTCGGCGAGCAGCACGACCCCGTCATGGGACGGCACGCGCAGATCGCGGTTCACCGTCACGCGATGGGGGCCGTTGCGCAGTCCGAGCGCCGAGACCCCCAGTCGGCGCATCACTCCCACCCCTGCCATTCCATCGATCGTAATCGCCCGCGTGCGGCGGGAGCGCTCTCGCCCCGCGGTCAGGCGACGATGGCGGACGCGGTACCGCCCGGCTTCACTACGATCAAGACGAAGACGGACGAAATCGGCACGCTAGGACGGTGTTCTCCCCATGCCCGTGGACTGGAGCCGAGTGGTCGTCGCGGCGGCGGTCGTGCTGGCGGCCCTGCCCCTCGCGGTCCTGCTGCGCGTGCTGGCCGGGCGCCTCACCCGCCGCGCGGGCGACACGCGATGGGCCTGGGACGACCTGCTGGCCCGCCTCCTGCGCGACCTCGCGCTGCCGCTGGCCGTGCTCGGCGGCGTGCGGATCGCGGCGGAGATCCTCGAACCGTCCGCGCGGGCGCTCGACATCACCAACAAGATCCTCACGGCGGCGACCGTGCTGGTCGTGTCGCTGGCGCTGGCCCGGCTGATCGCGGGGACGTTCGCGTCGGTCGCCCACGCCCGGCAGGGCCCCGCCGCCAACGTGACGATCTTCGCGAACATCACGCGGGTGCTGGTCACCGGCATCGGCGTCCTCATCATGCTGCAGAGCCTCGGCGTGTCGATCACGCCGCTGCTCGGCGCCCTCGGCGTCGGCGGCCTGGCCGTCGCGCTCGCGCTGCAGGACACGCTCGCCAACCTGTTCGCCGGCGTCCACGTGCTCGCGTCCAAGACGATCGAGCCCGGCGACTACATCCGCCTGGCCACCGGCCAGGAGGGCTACGTCGTGGACATCAACTGGCGCAACACGACGATCCGGACGCTGAGCGACAACGTCGAGGTGATCCCGAACCAGCGGTTCTCCGACACGATCCTCACCAACTTCCACCGTCCCGCGCAGGACATGGCGCTGCTGATCCAGGCGCAGGTGCCCTACGACAGCGACCTGGAGCGCGTGGAGGAGATCGTCACCGAGGTCGGCGCGGCGGTGATGGCCGAGGTCGAGGGCGGGGTGAAGGACGCGGAGGTGCTCGTTCGCTTCCACACCTTCGGCGACTCCGCCATCAAGTTCACGGTCATCCTGCGCACCGACGAGTTCGGCGACCAGTTCCGCGTCAAGCACGAGTTCGTCAAGCGGCTGCACCGCCGGTTCCGCGACGAGGGCATCGGCACGCCGTACCCGGTGCTGCGCCTGGACGCGAGCGGCGACGCGGTCACGGTGGCGGGGTGACGGCCCGCAGGACGATCTCGTCCACGATGTAGTCGATCGTCTCGTCCGGCATGAAGTCGCCCTCGGTCACGAACCGGTAGAGGATCAGCGCGGGGCCGAGGTTCGCGACCTCCTGGGTCGCCGCGGCGGGCCGGACCTCGCCGCGCTCGACGCCCGCCTTCAGCGCGTCGTGGATGTGGTGCCGGACGGGCCGGACGGTCCGGTTCCGCGTCAGCTCCCGGACGAGCACCGCGCCCTCGTCGTCGGCCTGCAGCGCGCGGACGGGCGCGCCGTGGCAGCTCCCGATCGTGTCGCGGAAGTCCCGCAGCAGCCGCCGGACGTCCTCGCGGACGCTCCCGGTGGCGGGCGGCTCGATCGGCGGCGGCAGCTCGCTCAGCAGGGCGTCGCGCAGCAGCTCGTCCTTGGACTTCCAGCGCCGGTACAGGGCGGCCTTGCCGGTCCCGGCCTCGAACGCGACGCCCTCCATCGTCATCCGCCGGTAGCCGACCTCGCCGAGCTGGCCGAGCGCGGCGGCGAAGATGGCCGCCTCCAGGTCGGCGCCGCGCCGCCGGGTGGCGCCGGTCATCCCCGTGCCCTTCCGCTAGTGAACGGTGACGTTCCCTTTTTTCCGCACCGATGGTACGTTGCCCTCATAGTGAACGATCCCGTTCCTTAATTCACGCGGAGGTCCGTTGTCGACTGTCCCGACCGGACGGGCTCCTGCCCAGGCCCCGTCCGGCACGTCCCTCCATCATCCCGGACTGGCGCTGGCGGCGATCGTCGGCTGCCAGCTCATGATCGGCATCGACACGTCGATCGTCACCATCGCCCTCCCCGACATCGGCCGCGCCGCCGGGCTGTCCACCGGCGGCCTGGCCTGGGTGCTCAACGCCTACATGATCGCCTTCGGCGGGCTGCTGCTCCTCGGCGGGCGCGCGGGCGACATCTTCGGCCGCCGCCGCGTCTTCCTCGGCGGCGTCGCGGTGTTCACGCTCGCGTCCCTGCTCGGCGGGCTCGCGCCGGACGGTCCGGCGCTGATCGCGGCCCGCGCGGCGCAGGGGCTCGCCGCCGCGTTCGGCGCGCCGAGCGCCCTCGCCCTCATCGCCGCGCTGTTCAGCGGCCCCGCGCGGGTCCGCGCGCTCAGCGTCTTCTCGGCCGTCGTCGGCGCGGGCGGCGCCCTCGGCATGATCCTCGGCGGCGTGCTGACCGAGGTCGCGTCCTGGCGCTGGGTGTTCTTCGTCAACGTGCCGGTCGGGGTCGCGCTCGTCCTGCTCGCGCCGCGCGTGCTCGTCGAGACGCCCCGCCGGCCCGGCCGGTTCGACCTGCCCGGCGCGCTGGCCTCCACCGTCGGGATGACCGCGCTCGTCTCCCTGTTCATCCGCGCGGGCACCGACGGCTGGGACGACCCGCGCGCGCTCGCGGCCGGTGCGGTCGCCGTGCTCGCGCTCGGCGCGTTCGCGCTGCTCGAACGGGGCGCGCCGCAGCCGATCGTCCCGCTGCGGCTGTTCGCGCACAGGGTGCGGACGGGCGCGTACCTGACGATGTTCTTCCTGGTGAGCGGGATGTTCGGCGGCTACTTCTACCTGACCCAGCTCCTCCAGGGCCAGTTCGGGTACGGACCGCTCCAGACCGGCGCGGCGTTCCTGCCCATCGCCGGGCTCCAGTTCACCACCGTCCGGATCGTGCCGCGGCTGCTGCCGAGGCTCGGCGCCCGGACGATCGTCACGACCGGCGCGCTGCTCCTCGCGACGGGGCTGGCGTGGCTGACCGCGCTGCCCGGCGACGGCGGATACGCGGCGTGGATGCTCGGCCCGTTCGTCCTGATGGGCGTCGGCGGCGGACTGTCGATCATGCCGCTGAACGCCACCGTCCTCGGCACGGCGGCGCCCGAGGACGCGGGCGCGGCGTCCGGCGTCGCGCAGGCCATGCTCTGGTCGGGCGGCGCGGTCGGCTCGGCCGTCATGGTGACCGTCCAGGGCGGGGGCGGCGGCACCGCCGCGATCTTCGGGTGCGCGGCGGCGTTCGAGGTCGCCGCGCTGCTGCTGGCGGCGTCCACGCTCGGCCGCCGCGCCGCCTGATCAGGCGGGCCAGTCGCCCCGGTCCACCAGTCGCAGGATCAGCGCCGCGATGTTCCAGGCGTCGTCCACGCCGCTGTGGTGGCGTCCCTCCAGCGGGAGGCCGCCGTGCTCCAGCGCCGCCGCCATGCCCATCCGGCGGGACAGGCCGTGGCTCTCGGCGTGGACGGCCTTGGCGTTCACGTGCCGCCTCCCGAACGGGTACCGGACGCCCGTCTGGGCGCACTGCCGCTCGAACTGCTTGCGGTCGTAGTCGCCCCAGCTCGCCCAGACCCGCGTCCCGGCCGCGTGCTCGCGCTCCAGCAGCGCGCACGCGTCGGCGAACGCGAGCCCGGTCGCGACCTCCTCGGCGGTGAGTCCGGTCAGGCCGGTGCAGAACGCGCTCACCCGCGAGCGTTCGGGACGGACGAGGATCCGGTGCCGTCCCGTCCGCTCCCGCCGGTCCAGGTCGATCGTGCACAGCCCGATCTCGATGACCTCGTTGTGCATGCCCTTCGGCACCGGGCCGTTCCAGCAGGTGGCCTCGATGTCGATCACGTTGAGCGTGCCGCCGTCCATGACCGCGCACGCTAGCGGGACGGGCCGTCCCCGCGCGAGCGGATTACCCGGGGGGCGTAGGAGTCGACGTACTCCTGGCCCGACAGCTCCCGGATCGCCCGCATGATCTCGTCGGTGACCTCCCGGGCGTCGGCGCGTCCGGCGAAGTCCAGCGGCGCGCCGATCCGGACGCCGACCCGGCCCGGACGCGGGATCGCCCGGCCCGGCGGCTGCACCCGGTCGGTCCCCGCCAGCGCCACCGGGACGACCGGCGCGCCCGTCCGCAGCGCCAGCCGCGCCACGCCCGTGTGGCCCCGGTACAGCCGTCCGTCGGGGGAGCGGGTGCCCTCGGGATGCAGCGCGAACACGCCGCCCGCGTCCAGCACCCCGGCGCCCGCGTCCAGCGCGGCCTGCGCCGCCGCGCCGCCCGACCGGTCCACCGCGATCGCGCCGACGCCCCGGAAGAACGCGGCCATCGCCCGTCCCGCCGGGCCCGGACGCGTGAAGTACTCGTGCTTGCCGAGGAAGAACACCTGGCGGCGCACCACGAGCGGCAGCACGAACGAGTCGCAGAACGCCAGATGGTTCGCCGCGAGGATCACCGGGCCGGTGCGCGGCACGTGCTCGCCGCCGCGGACGTCCGGCCGGAACGCGACCCGCAGCGCGGGCCCGAGGACGACGTGCTTCATCAGCGGATAGATCAGGCGCTCGGCGGTCATTCCCGCAGCGTAGGCGGACGGGCGCGGCGGGCGCGGCGCGCGCCCGGGACAAAGCGCGGCCCGCCGGTCTTGTCGGGCCGCGCTCTTGCGTCAGGCCGCCGCGCGCTGCTGCGCGATCACCTTCTTGACGGCCGGCGCCGCCGGGCCCGACCGCGCCGTCAGTTCCGCGATGCGCCGCCGGTGCCGCCGCCGGTCGCGCCGGGGGAGCACCGTGTTCAGCTCGCCGGCCGCCGCCAGCGCCACCGCCGCCGCGTCGTAGCTGTTCACGTGCGCCGCCGGACGGCCCCGCAGCGCCGCCGACGCCCCGCCCCACAGCGTCTTCACCACGCGCGGGTCGCGGACGGTCACCCGCGTGCGCGGGAAGACGCCGAGCACCCGGTACGGCGTCGTCCGGATCCAGCCGTCGCGCTCCAGCTCGTCCCGGACGGTCCGGATCATCGCGCGGCCGTCCTTGCGCACCCAGTGCTGCCACGTCCGGGGCCGCGACGCGGCGAGCTGCGCGAGGACGCCGTACGGGTCGTCGCCGGGCGTCCCCGGCACGGGCCGGCCCTTCTCCTCCCCGATCCGGCCGTCGAGGAACAGCTCGGTCAGCGCGGCGGCGCGCAGGACGTAGCCGAGCCTGCCGCCGTGCACGAGCCGCTGCTTGCGCAGGTCGTAGGCCAGCAGGTACATGCGGGACGGAAGGCCGTCCGGCGTCTCCACCATGTCAGATCTCCTCCCCGTCGTCGTCGGTCTCATCCTTGCGCGGACGCCCCGGGCCCCGGATCCGGCCCGCCGACCCGGGCATCCGCCCGGCGTCGGCGAGCGCGCGCCGCAGCAGGAACTCGATCTGGGCGTTGGTGCTGCGCAGCTCGTCGCCCGCCCACCGCGCGAGCGCGTCGTGCACCGCCGGATCGAGACGCAGCAGGATCTTCTTGCGTTCGGTCGCCACGGGTCACTGGTAGAGCGAGCCGGTGTTGACGACCGGCTGGGCGTCCCGGTCGGCGCACAGCACCACGAGCAGGTTGCTGACCATCGTCGCGCGGCGCTCCTCGTCCAGCTCCACGACCTGCTCGGAGTCCAGCCGTTCGAGCGCGAGCTGCACCATCCCGACCGCGCCCTCCACGATCCGCTGCCGCGCCGCGACCACCGCGCCCGCCTGCTGGCGGCGCAGCATCGCCTGCGCGATCTCCGGCGCGTAGGCCAGCCGGGTGATCCGCGACTCCACGATCCGCACGCCCGCCGATGCCACTCGCAGCGCCAGCTCGGCGGAGAGCCGCGCGGTGATCTCGTCGGCGTTCTCGCGCAGCGACGTGCGGTCGGCGGCGTCGTAGGGGAAGCTGCCCGCGATGTGCCGGACGGCGGCCTCGGTCTGGAACGCCACGAACTCCACGAAGTCGTCCACCTCGAAGACGGCGCGGGCGGTGTCCTCGACCTGCCAGACGACGACGGCGGAGATCTGGATGGGGTTGCCGTCCAGGTCGTTGACCTTGGCGAGCCCGGTCTCGTGGTTGCGGATGCGGGTGGAGACGCGCTGGCGCGTGGCGATCGGGTTGACCCAGCGCAGGCCGCTGTCGCGGACCGTCCCGGTGTAGCGGCCGAGCAGCAGGACGACGCGCGCCTCGCCCGGCGCGACGGGCGTCAGCCCGGCCAGCGCGACCAGCCCCGCGAGGATCAGCAGCGTTCCCGCGACCAGCCCGACGACGATGAGCGCCCCGCCCGCCGCCGTCAGCCCGACCGCGAGCGCGATCCCGCCGAGGACGGCCAGCAGGCCCGCCCACAGCGCCGCCCAACCGTTGGCGTTCCGCGCGCGCCGTTCCTGGATCTTCGGTTCCGGCATCTCGATCCGCGTGTCCATGACCCCTCCTCGGTGTGCCATCACCACGTTAGCAAAGTGATATCACTTTTCCAAGGGTCGGACGCCGCCGCGAAGCGCGGTCGTCCGCGCGGCCCCGGCCAGGGCGGCGTCCACCTCGGCCGGCGGGAACACGGGCCCGAGGACGTCCGCGACGGGCGGGCGCGCGGCGGCCGACCCGGTCCACGCGACGGCTTCGGCCAGGTCGGCGGGGGTGTAGTTGTGGACGCCCCGGACGGTGAGCAGCCCGCGCACCACGTCCTGCGCCGCCCAGTCCAGCGCGACACCCGGCGACACCGTCCCGGCGAGCATGATCGTCCCGCCGGTCGCGGTGCGGGCCGGAGCGCGCCGCGCCGCGCCGGCCGCGCCGGACAGTTCGAGGCAGGCGTCGGCGGGCGGTAGGTCCGCGCCGGGCCCGGCCCGGCACCGCACCGCCCGCCGCCGTGGACGCGATCTACGCCGACTTCGCCGGACGCCTGAACAAGGCCTACGCGGCCGTCCCGCCGACCCCGCTCCCCGGCGTCCCGGAAGCCCTCACCGCGCTGCGCGCCGCCGGAGTGAAGGTCGTCCTCCAAACCGGCTACGCCCGCGACATCGCCGAATCCATCCTCGCCGCACTGAACTGGACGGTAGGAGCCACCGTGGACGCTCTGGTCACGAGCGACGAGGTCCCCACCGGCCGTCCCGCGCCCTACCTGGTGTTCCGCGCGATGGAACTGACCGGCGTGACGTCCGTCGACCGCGTCCTCGTCACCGGCGACACCCCCAACGACCTGGCCGCCGGCCGCAATGCCGGAGCACGCTTCGTCGTGGGCGTCCTGTCCGGCGCCCTGTGGACCAGCTTGCGGTGCGTGAGCGTGGGTCCCGGGACGGGGAAAGCGGAAGGACCGTGGGACTCCGCGACTTGGTCGCGGAGTCCCACGGTCGGTGCGGGGGTTGGGGCGGAGGCTGTTTGCGGTGGGTCAGGCCACGGGGACGGGTTCTTCCGATGCGTCCGGGATCACCTTGGGGACGGAGCGGAGCGTGATCAGGGCGACCCCGGCGACCAGTACCGCGAAGCCCGCGCTGAGCAGGAGCGCGCCGTGCATGCCGTCCACGAACGCGGTCCGCGCGGCGTCGACGACCTCGGCGCCCGTGCGCGCCGGGAGGGCGGACGCGGCCTCGAACGCGCCCGGGAGCGAGTCGCGGGCGTGCGCGGCGGCGCCGTGCGGGACGCCCGCCGGAAGGTCCAGCGCGTTCCGGTAGACGAGGTTCAGCACGCTGCCGAGGACGGCCAGCCCGAGCGCGCCGCCGAGTTCGGTCGCGGTCTCGGAGATCGCCGACGCCGCGCCCGTCCGCCGCTTCGGCACCGACGCGAGCACCGTGTCGCCGGTGACGGTCAGCGCCAGCCCCATGCCGACGCCCGACAGGACGGTCGGGATCGCGATGATCCAGTACGCGGTGCCCGTCCCGACGACCTGGAACGACGCGAACGCGACGGCGGCGATGACCATGCCGAGCGCGACCGTCCGCGCCCGTCCGGCGGCGGCGATCAGCGGGGGCGCCAGCGCCGCGCCGCCCGCCATCGCGCCGAGCGCGCCGGGCAGCCCGGCGAGGCCCGCCCGCAGCGGCGACCAGCCGAGGACGAGCTGGAAGTACAGCGAGAAGATCAGCGACTGGGCGACGAGCGCGAACATCGCGAACAGGTTGGCGCTGACCGAGCCGGTGAACGCGCGGTCGCGGAACAGCGAGACGTCGATCAGCGGCTCGTCCAGCCGCGTCTGCCGCCACAGGAACGCCGCGATCCCGGCGACGCCGACCACCGCCGCGACGTACACGCGCGGCTCGCCGCCGTGCGCCGCCGCCTCCTTGATCGCGTAGACGAGCCCGAGCACGCCCGCCGCCGACAGCGGGACGCTCGCGAGGTCGAGCCGTCCGGTGACGGTCGCGGGCGCCTTCGGCAGAACCGCCAGCCCCACCACCAGCACGAACACCATCACCGGCACGTTGATCAGGAACACCGACCCCCACCAGAAGTGCCCGAGCAGCGCCCCGGCGAGCACCGGCCCGAGCCCGACCGCGAGCCCGCCGACCGCCATGAACCCGCCGACGGCCGCGGTCCGCTGCTTGGGGTCGGTGAACACGGCCCGGATGAGCGACAGCGCGGACGGCATCAGCGTCGCCCCCGCCACCCCGAGCAGCGCCCGCGCCCCGATCAGCAGCTCCGCCGACCCGGCGTACGCCGTGACGGCCGACGCCGCCGCAAAGAGCGCCGTCCCGGCCAGCAGCAGCCGCCGGTGCCCGATCCGGTCCCCGATCCCGCCCATCGTGACGAGCAGGGCCGCCAGCGCGAACCCGTACGCGTCCGAAATCCACAGGATCTGCGTGGCGGACGGCCCGAGATCGGCGCTGATCCGCGGAATCGCCTGGTTGAGCGCGGTGAGATCGACGTTGGGGACGAGCGCCACCACCGCGCACAGCGCGAAGGTGCCCCACTTGCGAGCAGAAGAGATCGTTGCCATGCCGAGGACTCTCGATCCCGCCCCTGACCGCCCACGCACCGTCCACTGACAACCCACCCCCCACCGGTGCGCGACCCGTCACGCAAGACCAGCGCACATCACGTCCTCCCGGCCAAGCCCACTGCCGCACGCGTGTTCCCGCGCGCCGCCCGCCGAGTCTCGCCGGGGCGTCGGCTGCCGGGCGGGGCCGCTGCGCGGACGCCGCCCAGGGGAGGGTGACGCCGCGCCCGGCAGGTGGGCGGTGTCGCCGATGCCGTCAGGTGAGGGCGGTGTGCATCACCTCCTCGGGGGTGAGGGCGGCGCCTTGGGCGTGTTCTTTCGCGTAGGTTTCCGGGCCTAGTTCGGCCGTGGCGTCGGCTGCGAGGCGGGCCGCCTCGGGGACGTCGTCCACGGGGGAGCCCGCGAGGGCCGTGGCCGCGCCGAGGAGGTGGGCGGCGCGGGCGGCGTCGCCGGTGGCGAGGGCCGCGCCCGCTAGGCCCGCGACGGCGTGGGCGCGGGCCGCGAAGATCGGGTGGTCGGTCGCCAGGGAGAGGGCCGTCCGGAAGAGTTCGGCCGCGTGCGGTTCGTCGCCCTCGGCGAGGGTCACCCAGCCCAGGCCGACCAGTCCCTCCATCTTCGTGGCCTCGGCGAGGTAGCGCTCGGACGTCCGCAGGCCCGGTTGCGCCTCCTCGTACCAGCGGCGCGCCTCGGCGACGTCGCCGCGCGCCCGGGCCAGCAGGCCGAGGCCGTGGTAGGCGGCGGACACCTTGTCCGGCGCGCCCGCCCGGCGGGCGAGCAGGGCCGCGCGGCGGTAGTCCGCAGCGGCGGCGTCGGAGTTGCCCGCGCGGTGCAGCAGGCCCGCCCGGCGGCACAGCAGGTCGGCCGAGTCCTCCAGGGCGCCGAGCTGTTCGGCCAGGTCCAGCGCCTCGGCCAGCAGCGCGAGCGCCCGGTCCCGGTCGCCCCGCGCCTCGGTGAACGACGCCAGCGTGTCCAGCGTGTTGGCGATGCCCCACCGGTCCCCGACGCGCCGGAACGTCGCGAGCGCCGCCTCGCAGCAGCGCGTGCCCGCCTCGACGTCGCCCCGGAACTGGGCGAGGAAGCCCTCGCTCATCACCAGGACGGCTTGCGACCAGTCGTCGTCGGCGCGGATCTGCCGGGCGAACGCCTCCTTGTCCGTCCGGTCCGGCCCGGCCGTCAGCGCCCACAGCACCATCGCCGCCGGGTGCCGCGACGGACGGTCGATGCCCGCCAGCACCGCGTCCGCCCGGTCCAGCCAGGCCACCGCCCGCTCGCCCGCCGCCCCGCCCGACACGGCGTTGGCGGCGCACATCACGTACTCCTCCTCCAGCCCGTCGGGCACGTCGTCGCCGAGGACGTCCATCAGCCCGGCCGCCAGCGCCGCGCCCTCGATCCGTCCGCGCAGCCACCAGTACCAGGACAGCGCCGCGACGAGCCGCAGCGCGACCGGCGGATCGCCGAGCGAGCGCCGCAGCGCGGCGTGCAGGTCGCCGTGCTCGGCGACCAGCCGGTCCAGCCAGACGAGCTGGTCCGCGCCGCGCAGCCGGCCGTCCGCCCGCTGCGCCAGGGCGAGGAAGTGGGCGGCGTGCGCGCGCTCCAGCTCCGCCCGCTCGCCCGCCTCGTCCAGCCGCTCGGCGCAGAAGACCCGGATCGTGTCGAGCATCCGGAACCGTGCTCCGTCGGTCTGGACGAGCGACTTGTCGGCCAGCTCCAGCACCAGTTCCTCCGTGCCGGGCAGGCCGCACACCTCCTCCGCCATCGCGAGCGTGAACCCGCCGGTGAACACCGTCAGGCGCCGCGCCGCCGCCCGCTCGTCCGGGCCCAGCAGGTCCCAACTCCACTCCACGACCGACCGCAGCGTCCGGTGCCGCGCGACGGCCGTCCGGTCGCCCCGCGACAGCAGCCGGAACCGGTCGCCCAGCCGCGCCGCGACCTCCTCCACCGGCAGCGAGCGCAGGCGTGCGGCGGCCAGCTCGATCGCCAGCGGCAGGCCGTCCAGCGCGGAGCAGATCCGCACCACCGCGTCCACCGTGCCCTCGTCCACGGCGAACCCGGGCCGGACGGCCGCCGCGCGGTCCGCGAACAGCCGGACGGCCGGGTACGCGGCGGCGGCGCCGGCGTCCGCGCCCTCGGGCGGCAGCCCCAGCGGGGGGAGCGGACGCAGCGTCTCCCCGGTGATCCCGAGCGGCTCCCGGCTCGTCGCGAGGACGCGCAGCAGCGGGCAGGACGTCAGCAGCCGCCGCGCCAGGTCCGCCGCCGCCTCGACCACGTGCTCGCAGTTGTCGAGGACGAGCAGCAGCGGCCGTCCGGTCAGCGCCGCGACGAGCCGGTCCACGCCGGGCGCGCCGCCCCCGCCGCCGGGCAGGATCGCGCTCTCCCGCAGCCCGAGCGCACCCAGCACCGCCTTCGGCACCTCCGCGCCGTCGCCGAGCGGCGCCAGGTCCACGAAGCAGGTCTCGCCCCGCTCGCGGCCCGCCGCCTCGATCGCCAGCCGCGTCTTGCCCGCGCCGCCCGGGCCGAGCAGCGTGACGAGCCGCCCGGCCGCGAGCGTCCGGCCGACCCGGGCCAGCTCGTCGTCGCGCCCGACGAAGCTGGTGAGCTGCGCGGGCAGCGGCGGCCCCGCCGGTCTTCGCTCCGGCGCCCCGCCGCGCAGCAGGTCGACGTGGACCTCGGCCAGCGCGGGCGACGGGTCGGCGCCCAGCTCGTCGGCGAGCCGCGTCCGGACGTCCTCGAACGCGGCGAGCGCCTCGGCCTGCCGGCCCGCCGCCGCGAGCGCGCGCATCAGCAGGCCGACCGCGCGTTCGCGCAGCGGATGCCCGGCGAGCAGCCCGCGCAGGTCGTCGATCGCCTCGGCCGCGGCGCCGAGCGCGAGCCGCGCCGCCGCCAGGTCCTCCAGGGCGCCCAGCCGCGCCTCCTCCAGCCGCGCCGCCTGCCCGGCCGCGAACGGCGCCGCGACGCCCGCCAGCGCCGGGCCCCGCCACAGCCCGGCCGCCTCCGCCAGCAGGGCCGCCGCCTGCGGGAACGCGCCCCGCTCCAGCGCCCGTCCGCCGTCGCGGGCGAGCCGCTCGAACCGCAGCGCGTCCACGTCGTCGGGGTCGGCGACGAGCCGGTACCCCTCCGCGCCGCCCGCCACGAGGCCCGCGTCCCCGAGGCCGCGCCGCAGCCGCGACACCTGCGACTGCAGCGCGTTGGCCGCTCCGACCGGCGGATCGTCCCCGTACAGCCCGTCGATCAGCCGGTCCACCGGGACGAGCCGCCCGGCGTCCAGCGCCAGCCGCGCCACGAGCGCCCTGACCATGGGACCGCCGACGGCGACGGCCCGCCCGCCGTCGTCCACCTCCACGGACCCGAGAACCCCGAAACGCATGGCCCGATTCTCGCCCATCCGCCCCGGTCACCGCCGCCCCCGCCCGCGCCTGTGGAAAACCTCCCGTCCCCCGGGGAACAACCGCCCGCCCCCGCCCGTTGGAACAGATGCGCCCCAGAGGCGTCGTGCGGTGCGGGGACCACCGGGGGGATGGCTCCCCGCACCGCGCCTTAGCTGCTGCTCCGCCGATACTCCTCCGCCTCGGGGACGTCCTTGTACGCCACGAGATGGTTCCCGGCGATGCGCGCCAGGACGTCGCGGACCTCGCCCGGAGTCGCGTAGAAGAACTCGCGCCGGTTGTTGACCCGGTTCACTCGCCGCTCGGCGAACTCCTGGTGCAGCCGGTTCTCCAGCTCCACCGCGTCCGCGCTGAAGATCAGCGCGTGGACGTCGAAGTGGAACGGCACCGACGCGTCGCCCAGCTCGCGGACCCGTTCCATCGGATCGAGCCGCCGCGTCATCCCGATCTTGACCATGCGCTCCCCGAACGCGCCGAGGTTCGAGATCACGTAGACGTGGCCCGTCCGCGTGTTGGCCTCCCGGCCCGCGACGCTCGTCAGGGCCGCGTCCACGTCGTCGCGCTTGGCCCGCAGCTCGTCCGCGCCGACGGTGTCGCCGCGCTCCTCCAGCCGGGCGATCGCGGCCTCGACGTGCGCCCGCTCCTTCAGCAGCCGCGCCTTCTCCCGCTCGAACTCGCGGCGCGCCTTGTCCTCCTCGCGCTGCCGCTCGCGCTCGGCGCGGATCCGCTCCTTCTCCTCCTCGGCCTTGGCGAGGTGGTCGGCCGTCAGCCGCAGCTCGCGGCGCCGGACGTTCCGGTACTGCGCGCTGACGCGGATGTCCATCGTCTTGCCGAGCCGTTCGATGGTCTGCGCGGTCTTGTCCAGCCGGTCCAACGCCGACTGCAATTTGTACGGCCGCATCGTCCGCACGAGGTTGTCCGCCTCGGCGTTGTAGGCGCGCAGCATCAGCTTCGAGAAGTCGCGGACCATCGCACGGCCCTGCGCCTGTGACCCGTTCACCGACCAGTTCGTCGCGCCGACGACCGCGCGGCCCGCGCGGGCGAGGGAGCTGATCTCGTCCTTCACGGCGGCGAGCTTGGCCTTGTAGGCGACGACGTCCGCGAGCGGATGCAGGTACTCGTAGACGCCGACCTCCTGCAGCAGCGCGACGTCCCGCGTCTCGACGATCGCGGTGCGCGCCTCCTCCAGCCGCGCGGTCTCCCGCTCCAGCTCGACGCGGGTCTCGGCCAGCCGCGTCCGGAGCGTCTCGATCTCGGCGGCGAGCCGCATGGGCTCCAGCAGGCCGAGTCGTTCCGCCTCGGCGCGCAGCCGCGCGTTCTCCGCCTCCAGCTCCTCGATCCGCTGCTTCCGCCCGCCGAACATCGGCCGCCGCTCCCCGCCGAACGGCGACGCCGGAGGCACCGGCTCCGGCGCCGGGGCGGCCTGGACGGACGGCGCCGGACCGTCCTGCACCCAGAACTGCCAGTCCGGCGGCGGCGCGGGCCAGGACGGATCGGCACGCCACCCCGGCGGCGGCGTCCACCCCGGCGGCGGGACGGGCCACCCGGGCGGACTCACATAACGCCAGCTCACAGGCGCCTGCACGGGCGCAGCGGGATGAGGCGCGACCGGCGCGGGCGCAAAAGCGGCGGGCGGCGCGGAACCGGAGGCCGGCGGAGCGGCGGGCGGCGGCGCGGCGGGCGCGAACATGTCCGGCGCGGCCGGGCTCGACGTGGGCGCGGCCGGTGTCGGGACGGGCCCGGGAGGGACGGGCGCAGCCGAGCCGGGCATGGCGGACGCGGGCGTCACGGGCGTGGCGGGGAAGGGCACGGCGGGCGCGGGTGCGGCAGGCACAGGCGCGGCAGGGACGGGCGCAGCAGGCGCAGTGGGGACGGGTGCAGGGACGGGCGCAGCAGGCGCAGGCGCGGTGGGAACGGGTGCGGCGGGGGCGGGCGGGGGGAACGCGGGCGCGGCGACCGGTGGGGGAGCCAGGTGCTCGCGCACGAGCCCGACGATCATGTCGGCGTCCCGCTCGGCGAGATCGCCGTAGCCCGTCCGGGCCCCGCCGACGTCGACGATCAGGGACCGCCGTCCCGCAGCGGCGGCGAACGCGTCCACCGAGGCGATGTCGGCGAGCGCGACCCGGACGGCGGGCCCGACTTTCGCGATGTCGGCGGCGACGAAGCCGAGGAGCCGCCGCCCGGTGACCGCGACATGCGTCACCCCGCCGGGCGAGCGGGAGACGGCGGCCAGGCCGAGCACGCCCTCGCCGGGCGCGAGGAAGAGCCCGACCAGCCGCAGCAGCCGGGCGGAGTCGGCGGGATCCACATCGCCGCCGATGAGGGGAGGGGCGGCGTCGCCCTGGGTGGTCATCGTTCGTCGGGTCCGTTCCGTGTCCGAGGTGCCACGGCCGCGACGGCCGTGCGCCTGTGGGACGCGTCACTCACCCACCGGTTTACCCGTCCACCACAACCGGCCACCCTGCGTCACAAGGGCGGCGCCTTACGGGCGGTGCCCCGGTAGGAAGCAGCGTCATAACGACGCTCGACCTCATCGAACTTGGCGTTCGCGGCCTCCAACAGGTCGATGCCGAGCCGGTCCGCCAGCCGCGTCAGATACGCGAACACGTCACCGATCTCGGCCCGAACCCGCGCGAACGCCGCCGGATCCTCGGCCAGCCGCTCGCTCTGCTCGGGCGTGAGCCACTGGAACTCGGCGACCAACTCGCCCGCCTCCCCGGCCAGCGCCATCGCCAGGTTCTTCGGCGTGTGGAACCGCTCCCAGTCCCGCTCCGCGCCGAACTCCCGCAACCGGGCGGCGAACTCCTCAATCTCCCGCATCCGGCCAGCCTAGGACGTGCGCGCGCGCCCGGCACGGACACGTTCGGCGAACGCCCGCCGCGGACTCGTGTCCGAGATTCCCGCTTATGGGCTAGGCGTGACGTTCATGGACCAATGGCTGATTCGGCGAGGCCACGGGTGTGCCGTTAATTCACTTATCGGCCGCCCGCTATTGAGGCATCAAGAGCGGGCGCCGAAAGTGGCCCGGGAAAATTTTCGGTATTGATCACACCATGTCCCCCATGTGTTTACGGTGGCGCACACATCGACGGAGTCCATCGGAGGTTCTATGGGCGGCAGGCACCGTTGTGCGGGATGCAAGGAGGGCGAGCCCCCGGCCGGACGCTTGGCCGAGCTGCATGATCGTCCGGATCTCGGCGGCATCGCCGACACGGCGCTGGCCGCGGTGACGGCCGAGGACGCCGCGGACTTACTCCGTTCCCTGCCCGACATCGGCCGCCGGACACTGCTGCAGATCGTCGGTCTCGGCGGCACCAGAAAGATCACCATTCGTACCGCGCAGGCATTCTTGCGCGTCATGCGCGGCGGGGATCCGCAGCGCCGCGACGCGCTGCGCGGATGGCTCGATTCCTTCGCGCTCCACGGTTTCGCGAGCAACGGCGACGAACTGTCCGCGGCGGACTGCGCGGACCTCCTCGGAACCGGCGCGGAAAGCGTTCTGCGGCGGGCCCGCTGGCTGAGGTCCGCGCCGTGCTGGACCCTCCCCGACGCGCTCCTGGCCTGGAGCCTCGCCCGGACGGTCGAAGCCGATCGTCCGCTCGCCGTGGTCGCGCTCGGCCTGCTCGCGACCACGGACAACCCGCCCGCACGCGCCGCCTGGCGCGCCGTGCGCTCCCACGTTCCCGAACTGCCCGAAGACCCCGTCGCCGTCGGTGTGCTGCGCGACCTGGTCCGGCGAGGCGCCCACCCGAACGAGGAGAGCCCGTACACGATGACGAACGATCCCGAAGCGATCGCGGCGGCGCTCGCCGGACTGCGGCCGAGGTTCGGCCCGGCGGCGGACGCGGCCTCCCGCACGGCCGACCTCCTGCGCGCCCTGCGTGCGCCCGACCCCGCCGACCTGGCCGTCGTCCAGCGGCTCGCCGCGGACTTCGAGGCCGCGCGGGCGGACGTCGGGCGGCTGACGGGCGAGGACGCCGAACCGGACCTGACGGCGCTGCTCGAACGCGTCGACGGACTGCGCGCGGACCTGACGACCCGTCCGCTCGCCGGGCTCGCCGGCCCCGAGGCCGCAGCCGCGCTCGTCACCGAGATCCGCCGGATGAGCGCCGGCCCCGACGCGCGGCGGCTCGTCGCCCTGGCCGAACTCCTGCGCGCCCGCGCACGCGAGGACCTCGCGCTCCTCCCGGACCTGGCGAACCGCGCGCGTGCCGAACTGCCCGGCCGTCTCGCGGCGATCGTCGACTTCGCGCTGCTCGGGCAGCTCACGCTGGACGAGGCGGACGCCCGCCCCGCGCCCGGGCCGCCGCCGGACGAGGCGGACACGCGTCCCGCGCCGCCGCCGGACGAGACCGCCGAGCCCGAGGACGCCGCCGACGACCTCGCCGAACTCGACGAGATCATCGCCGCGACGGCGCCCGCGCGCAGGCCGGACGACGAGAGGCCGCAGCCCGCGAAGGAACCGGAGGCGCCGCCCGTCGCGGAGCCCGCCCCGGCGGAGCCCCCGCGGGCCGACCGCGCGGCGGAGGCCGAGATCGCGGCCCTGACCGCAGGCCGTCCCGGACTCGCGGGCTGGATCCGCACCGCCGCCGGACGGCCCGCCCACGAGCACGACGCCCGGCGGTGCGCCGCCCTGGCCCGGGACGTCGTCCGGTTCGCCGGCCCGCTGTCGGGCGAGTTCACCGCCGCGGCGCGCTCGCTCGACGCCAAGAAGCTCGCCGACGACCCCGCCGGGGGCCTGCTCGCGTGGGCGGCGGGCATCCGGGTGAACCTCGTCAACCCGACGCCGGACTCGACGCGGCTCGTGGAGACCCTGAACGTGCTCGTCTCCGACCACCCGGAGCTGCGGGCGTGCGGCGAGGCGTTCCTCCAGGCGGCGCGCGACGGCGTCTACCTCGGTCCCGGGCTCGACGGCTGGATCCGCGGCGTGGCCGGCTCCGCCGAGGCGCGGCGGGAGGCCGCCGCGGACGCGGCCCGGATGCTGGAGGTCGAGCCGCTTCGCAAGATCAAGTACCAGCGCGCCACCGAGGTGTGGAAGGCGCTGCTCCAGAAGGACGGCCCGATCGGGAGCCTGCTCGCCGTCGCCGCCGAGGACGACGCGGCGCGGGCCGAGGAGGCCGCGGCCGAGGTGGCCCGGCTGCGCGCCGCCGGTGAGGCCGACCGCCTGATCGACGAGGCGCACGGCCGGATCCTCGGCTTCCGGCCCGTCCGGCAGAGCAAGCAGAACAAGCGGATCATCGCGGGCGCGCGCACGCAGCTCCTGCGCGGGATCGACGCGTCGCTCGCCACCGTGGGCGAGTGGGCCGAGGCGGCGCGCGACGCGGCCGTCGAGCCCACCGGGAACGACTGGCGCACCGGCCCCCTCTACCGGCTCCGGGAGGCCGTCGGGGGCCGTCGCGCCGAGATCGAGGCGGCGTTCACGGCGCTGGCGGACGCCGCCGACCCGTTGACCGGCGCGGCGGCGGTGGCCGCCGGACGGCTGGTCGGGCACGCCCTCGACCTCCTCGACGGGATGCCGCGCGCGTCGGCCGAACCGCCCGTCGCCCACCTGCTGAACGGCGACCTGCTCCTGGCGGGCGGGCTGGCCCTCGAACCGGGGACCCTGGAGCCGCGCGCGACGCCCGAACTCGACACTCTTTGCGACCTGGCGCTCGCCGAGCCCGGCTGGGACGCCGCGTTCGAGGAGCGCGCCCGCCGCCTCGACCACGAGGGCACCGCCGCGATCGTCCGCGTCGTCGCCGAGCGCGGCGACGAGGCGACCGCGGTACGGCTCGCGGACCGCCGGGCGGAGCTGGTCGAGGAGGCGTGCTCCGAGCGCGACACCCGCGTCGAGGAGACCCGCGACCTCGTCGCCGAATGGGTCCGCGACGGCCTGCTCACCGAGGACCAGGCGCGCCGGGCCGAGGAACGGCTCGGCGCCCTGTCCGTCGACGACCGCATCGACTTCGACCGCGTCCGGACCGAACTCGACGCGCTGCGCGCCGAGCTGACCGAGCACCGGGACGTCGCGCTCGACGTCGAGCGCGTCCGCCTGGAGAAGGTGGACGACAGGATCGGCGCGGCCGACGCCGTCCGGATCAGGGAGCGGATCGACGCCGGGGACCTCACGGTCGCGCGCGAGTTCCTCGCCCAGCTCGAAGCGGGCAACAAGCTGCACGAGCCCACCGAGGGGGTCGATCACTTCCGCCGGTTCTTCCCGGCGTTCCCCGCCGCGTTCGCCGGCCGGCTCGCGGGCGGCGGACGGGCCCGCAACGCCGAGGGGAACGAGTACATCACCGCGTTGCGCAGCGCGCTCACCGCCGGGTCCGACGTGACCGACCCCGGACTGGCCGGCGTGCTGGCCGGCGCCGAGATCCGCATTCCCGGGCTGCGCGGCGCGAGCCGCCAGGTCGCGAGCGAGGGGCTCCGGCACTGGCGGACCTGCCGGCACGGCCGCAAGAGCGCGGGGAACCTCCGCTCGTCCATCGACGCGATCCTGAAGATGGTCGGGCTGGAGGCCCGGCAGACCGAGGCGGGCAGCGCCCCGGACCGGCTGTGGATCGACCTGGAGGAGGTGCGCCACTTCCGGTCCGCGCTCCTGCCCGCCTTCGGGAGCCGGATGAGCCCGTCGGGGAACCGGCTCCGGCTGCTGCTCGTCTGGCGCAGCCCCGGCCCGCAGCAGCTCGTGGAACTGCTCAAGGGGCAGCCCGAGGGGCAGACCGTCCTCATCCTGTACTTCGGCGTCCTTTCCGACGGGGACCGCGAGCAGCTCGCCGGGGAGGCCCGGCGGCGGCCCGCGCCGACGGCGGGCGTGCTGGACGACGCCGCGATCGGCTATCTCGCCTGCGTCCCCGAGGACTGGTCCGCGACCGTCGCGATCATGGCCCCGTTCACGGCGACGAACCCCTACGCGCCGTCCGGCGACGTGCCCGACGAGATGTTCTACGGCCGCGACGACCAGCTCCGCGCCGTCATCGACCGGGGCGGCTCGTCGGTGGTCTACGGCGGACGGCAGCTCGGCAAGTCCGCGCTGCTGCGCAAGGCCGAACGGCACATCTGCGACACCGACCCCGCGCGGACCGTGATCCTGGAGAACATCCAGACGGTGGGCAAGGTTCCCGCGAACTCGCTGTGGCCCCGGCTGGGCGAGCGCCTGGCCCAGGCCGGCGTCGTCCGGCCCGGGCTGACGCGCCGCGGCCCGATCATCGAGGCGGTGCGCTCCTGGGCGACCGACGACGCGGACCGGCAGCTCCTGATCCTGCTGGACGAGGCCGACCGGTTCCTCAACCAGGACGCGGACAACGCCCGCTTCGAGGACGTGACCGCCCTGCGCGACCTGATGTCCGACACCGGGCGCCGCGTCAAGGTCGTGTTCGCCGGGCTCCACCAGACCGCCCGGTTCCAGAGCCTGCCCAACCAGCCGCTCGCCCACCTCGGCACCCCGATCGCGGTGGGGCCGCTCGAACCGCAGAGCGCGTTCAACCTGCTGGTCCGGCCGTTCGCCGCGCTCGGCTTCGTCTTCCCCGAGACGCTCGCGGCCCGGGTGATCGCCGAGGCCAACAACGCCCCGGCCCTCGTCCAGCTCTTCGCCGAGCACCTGCTCACGCGACTGCGCAGGGACCCCGCCACGGTCCGCGACCTGCCGTACGTGATCAGCCGGGAGGACGTCCTCGCGGTGTGGCTGGACAAGAAGCTGGCGGAGGGCTTCCGCGACCGCTTCGAGTGGACGCTCAACCTCGACAAGCGCTACAAGGTCATCGCCTACACCGTCGCCCTGCACGCGCTCGCCAACGGAGCCGACACCGAGCTGAGCGTCCGGGACCTGTGGGAGCAGTGCCACGTCTTCTGGGCGCGCGGGTTCGAGAACTGCACCAACGACGGGTTCCGGGGCCTGCTCGACGAGTGCGTGAACCTCGGCGTCCTCAGCGTCGACGGCGACCGGTACCACCTCCGCACCCCGCACATCCTCAACCTGCTCGGCGGCGTCCACCAGGTCGAGGAGGTCCTGGAGAACGCCGGGCGCTTCGAGATGCCCGACGAGTTCGACGCGCACTCCTACCGCGCCGCGTACAAGAAGGGCCCGGAACGCTCGCCGCTGACGAGCGACCAGCTCGCGCGGCTGCTGCGGCCCCGCGTCGTGCACCTGGTGGTCGGCTCGCGGGCGCTCCACGTCGAGCGGGTCGCCGCCGCCCTCAAGGACGAGGAGACGGCCCGGTCGGAACTGCGGGTCCTGCACGTCCGCCAGGGCGGGCTGACGTTGCAGGGGGCGCTCAGCCGGGCGGGCCGGCACGACGGCCACAACCTGATCGTGCTCGACGTCCCCGAGAACCGCGACGCCGACCACTTCGGGCGCCGCCTCCAGGACGCGCGGGCGACGGTGGCGGAGTTCCGGAACGGGACGCTGTCGATGGTGCTCGTCGTCGGCCCGGCGCTGGCGCCCGCCTGGGTGCGGGCCTCCGCCCGCGACGACGTCTCCCTCACGCGGCTCCGGCGGTTCGACGCCTCCGCCGTCCGGCAGTGGATGTGGGAGGACTCCCAGGAGTTCACCGACGAGGCCGGGCAGGAGGCGCTGCTTGCCCGGACTGGGGGCTGGCCGACGCTGATCGGACGGGTCGTCACCCGCATCACCGAGGGCGACGACCGCGAGCAGGCCCTGGAGCGCTGCCGGGACGAGCTCCGGCAGCACCCCGGCGCGCTGCTGGACGACGTCGGCGTGACCGCCGACCCGGCGCTGCGGAGCGCGTGGCGGCTGCTCGTCTCGCTCGGCGGAGCCGAGACGCCCGACGATCTGGCGGGCCTGCTCGCCCTCTACGCCGAGGACTCCGTGCCGGACCTCACCGCCGGGCCGCTCGGCGAACTCGGATACGGGCGGATCAACGACGTCGTCGAGGCCCTCCGAGTCCTCGGCGCGCTCGTGCCCGAGGACGGGAAACTGGTCTGCGAACCCGTCCTGGCCGAGGCGACCCGCCGCGCGGAGGCCCGGTGACGTCCGCGGACCGCCCGGCGGTCGCCGAGGTGCTGCGCGCGGTGGCCGAGGTCGTGCTGACGCGGCCCGCCGCCGCGCACCTGCCGGACGATCCCGACCGGCTCGTCGCCGAGCGCGCGCCGCTGCTGGTCGACGCGCTGACGCGGGTCCCCGCGGTGCGGCGGGACGCGGCGGCCCGGCTCGCCTCGGCCGCGCCCCGCGTCCGCGCGCTCGCCGGCCTGCTGCTGCATCCCGACGACGCGGTGGCGACCGCGGCGCGGGAGGTGTTCGCGCCGGCGGCGCGGGTCCGCCCGGACCGCGCCGCCGAACGCGCGGACCGCAGGATCGCCGACCTCCGCGGTCGGCTGAGCCGGTCGGAGGGGCGGCTCGCGAACGCCCGCGCCGACAAGGAGAAGACCGACCGGCTGCTGGCCGAGGCCCGTGCGCGGATCCAGGAGCAGGACGAGACCGTCGCGCGCCTGCGCCGGAGCGCCCGCGCCGAGCGGGCCCGCTGGGACGATCCGCGCGCCCTCGCCGACGCCCTGCTCGACCGTCTCCGGGAGCGGCCGGACGACCCCGAGTCCCGCGACCCGCGCAACCCGTCGGAACCGGGGCGCGGCGGTGAGCTTCTGACGTCCGTCCGGGCGGCGGGCATCGAGCCCGCGACCTTCCTCGCGGGGTTGCGCGCCGTCATCGCGCCCGCGCCGCGGCCCGCCCGCGCGGCCGTGACCGACCTCGGGCTGCGGGTCGTGCCGATCGGGGGCGGGACGGAGATCGGCGGCTCGTGCCTCCTCGTCGAGGCCGGCGGCACGCGGATCCTGGTGGACGCGGGTCTGCGGCCGGGCGAGGCCGCCGCGCCGCCGCGCGACATCGAACGGGCGCTGGACGGCCCCCTGGACGGCCTGGTGATCACCCACGCGCACAACGACCACTGCGGCTATGTGCCCGCCGTGGTCGCGCGCTCGCCCGGCCTGCGGGTGCTCGCCACCCCGGAGACGGCCGCGCTCATGCCCGCCATGTGGGCCGACACGCTCAAGCTCATGCGACTGCGGGACCGCGAGACGGCCCGGTGGGGCGGCGAGCCCGCCGGGCCGCTCTACGGCCCCCGGGAGGCGGCCGACGCCGCGCGCCGCTGCGAGGCGACGCCGTTCGGCGCGGCGCGCACGATCGGCGCCCTCACGGTCGAGCTGTTCCCGGCCGGGCACGTCCTCGGCGCCGCCGGGGTCGTGATCCGCGCGGGAGACCGCCGGGTCGTCGTCACCGGGGACATCTCCGGGTTCCGGCAGGAGACCGTGGACGGATACGCGCTCCCGGAGGCGGCCAGGGAACCCGACCTGCTCGTGCTGGAGTCCACGTGCTGCGCGGAGAACCACGACGACCGCGCCGAACGCGTCGGCGACCTGACCCGCGCCGTGCGGGAGGTGTGCGCGGCGGGCGGACGGGCGCTGATCCCGGCGTTCGCGCTCGGCCGCGCGCAGGAGATCGCCCTGATCCTGCGCCGCCACGCGCCGGAGGTGCCGGTGCGGATCGACGGGATGGCCGCCGAGCTGGCCGCCCTGTTCGAGACGGTCACGGCCGGGACGCCGCGTCCGCTGACCGTGCTCGGCGGAGCGGTCGCCGTGGCGAACCGGCCGCGCGACCTGACCGGCTTCCGGCGCGGGGTCGTCATCTCGACGTCCGGGATGCTCACCGGCGGCCCCGCCGTCCAGTGGGCGCGGCGGATCCTCGCCGAACCGGACGGAGCGCTGTTCATCTCCGGCTACCAGGACGAGGAGTCGCCCGGCCGCCGGCTCCTCGAACTCGCCGAGCGCGGGGGGACCTTCGCCCTGCCCGACGGCGGGCGCGAGATCTCCGTGCCGGTCCGCGCGCGGGTCGCGACGATGCGGCTGTCCGCGCACGCGGACCGTCGCGGCCTGCTCCGGATCGCGGACGAGACGGCGGCCCGGCGGGTCATGCTCGTCCACGGGACGCGGGGCAGGCAGCGGGCGTTCGCGGACGTCCTGCGCGCCCGCGGTCAGGACGTCGCGCCCACCGCGGCGTGGCGGCCGTCCGCGCGCTGACGGCGCGGGCGGTCAGGCGGCGGGGGAGTGGTGGGCGGCGTGGTCGTGCCAGTCGGCGAGGAAGGCGCGGACGAGTTCCTCGGCGCGCGTCGTCGCGTCGAACGCGGTGGTGAGGCGGCGGCGGGCGATCGAGGCCAGGGAGTCGGCCGTCTCGTTGAGGGGGTGGCCGGCGTGGCCCTTGACGTGGTGGAGGCCGAGGCGGGGGCGGGCCGCCACGGACTCGGCCAGCCGCGCCAAGGCGGGGCCGCCCGAGCGGCGGGCGTGCGGGGCGTAGCCCTTCGGCATCGGTTCGACGTCGCCCGACCGCCACCGGCGCAGCAGGCGCAGGGCGGCCAGGCTGTCCACGAGGAGCGTCAGCGGGCCGTCGTCCTCCACGCGGTCCAGGAGCAGGGCGACGGCCTTGAGTTCGCTGACGAGGACGTTCCCGGGGCCGGCCGGTTCGCCGGGGCCCGACACGCAGCCGTGCATGCCCCAGCGTCCGTCGCTGACCACGTAGCCGAGGCCGCAGCGCCGGTTCTTGCAGGACGCGTCCGTCGCCGCGACCGTCGGGCCGGGGCGGCGCGCCCACTCGGCGAGGCTGCCGTGGTGGCCCGCGCGCGGCGCCGGACGGGCCGGCGGACGTTCGGGCGACTGCGGGCAGCGCGGATGGTGCCGTCCTGAGTCGACGTGGTGCTCGGCCTCGGAAAGCGCCAGCTCGACCCAGCCGAGGTCGCCGTACTGGGCGGCGGTGAAGCACAGGTCCAGGGAGGTGCGCGCGGCGGCGCAGGTGGGACATGCCTGGGCCCGGGTGGCGGCGGCGCGCATCCGCCGGGCGCGGTCGGCGGTCCGGGGCGGCAGCAGGAGGAGGCCCGACTCGAACCGATGGAGCGACATCGTCGTCGTAGTCATGAGACGGGTCCTCCCAGGCATGACATCCGTTGATTTGACGGCTAAAATACAACATATTCGCAAGCCCGATCAAGCGAAAACGGCATTTCCGCAGCCGTCGGTCGGGCGATTCTGTATGGGAAAAGGAATTCACCGCGCCCGGTCGGTTCGCGGGGGGTTCCGGGCCGTCCGATGGGAACGCCGCTGGTCAGGCGAGGGCCGTCCGGCGGGCGCACACTTTCCTAGCCCGAAGGTGAGACGACGGGGGCGCGACGGTGCCGGTCGCGGGCCGGTGAAACGCCGCTCATAAGCCCGCTGACCTGCGGATTCAAGGGAACCGGATCTTCGTCGCGTATCGCCTATTTACCGATGTGCCCGGAGGATACGTCCAAGGTCATCGGGGCGGCGCGAAAATGCATTCCGGTCTATAACCAAAGGAGACCCGGTCCCGCCCTGCCCTCGGAGCCCCGATGCGCCGTTCCCGCCTCTGCCAGGCCGCCGCCGGAACCGCCGCGGTCCTCGCCGCGTCCCTCGCCGTCCCGGTCCAGGCCCGCGCGGCCGGGCCGGACTACGTCGCGCTCGGCGACTCGTACTCGTCCGGGACGGGGGCCGGTTCCTACGACCCCGCGTCCGGCGACTGCCAGCGCAGCGCCAACGCCTACCCGCGGCGCTGGGCGGCGGCCCACGCGCATTCGTCGTTCGCGTTCGCGGCCTGCTCGGGCGCGACGAGCGAGACGATCAGGAGCGGCCAGCTCGGCTCCCTGTCGGCGAAGACCGACCTGGTGAGCATCACCGTCGGCGGCAACGACGCCGGATTCGCCGGCGTCATGCAGACGTGCGTGCTCCAGACCACGACGAGCTGCCAGAACGCCGTCGCCAAAGCGCAGACGTTCGCCAAGGAGACGCTGCCGGGCAGGCTGGACGGCCTGTTCGCCGCGATCCACGGCCGGTCGCCGGGCGCGCGGGTCGTCGTGCTCGGCTACCCGCACCTGTACACGATCGTCAGCGGCTGCGTCGGCATCGGCAACGCCAAGCGGACGGCCCTCAACGCGGCGGCCGACACCCTGGACCAGGTCGCCGGGGCCGCCGCGCGCCGCGCCGGGTTCGTCTTCTCCGACGTCCGCGACGAGTTCGCCGGGCACGAGCTGTGCTCGGGCCAGGGCTGGCTCAACGGCGTGACCGTCCCGCTGGGCTCGTCCTACCACCCGACGGCCAAGGGCCACGCGAACGGGTACCTGCCCGCGTTCGCCGGGGCGGTCGCGCCCGCGCTCGCGCGCTGACGGGACGGCCCGTCAGCGGAACATCCCGCCGGACTCCTCCCCGTCGTTCTCGCGCCGGGGCTCGGCGTCGAGATATTCGTCGTCGGGCCAGAGCTGGTCGGCGAGCCAGGCGAGGTACTCCTCGTCGCCGGGGTCCAGCTCGGCGGTCATGGATTCGGGATAGCCACCCGGTTCCTCTCGTGCGGGCGCGGTGCGCAGCAGGCGAGGCAGCCAGAGCGCGAGCGCGCCGGCGAGTGAGGCGAGAACGAGAGCCGTGATCACACCGCGCCGTCCTTCCGCGTTCGTATCCGGGGCGTGATCTTGCGTACGCGATCCTTGCGTAAGGAGCAAAACGCTTGAACGCTACTAGGCGGATCTATCGGATGGGAGCGCGACATGCCGCACGGGAGGGAGACTGATTCCGCGGACTTTCCCGGAAGTTGGGACATGTGCCCGGCGGCGGAGACGAACGGGAAGCGCCCGCTACGACCGCCGGGGACGGGGCGTCAGCGCGGCGGTGCGGCGGCGGGACGGTGCGGCGCCACGGCCCGGCCGTCGGGGAGCAGCTCGCCGGTGTCCTCGAACAGGACGATGCCGTTGCAGAGCAGGCTCCAGCCCTGCTCGGGATGCGTCGCGATGACGCGCGCGGCCTCGCGGTCGCGGCCGTCGGCCGGCGGGCACGGCGGCTGGTGGGTGCACGGCTTGGTGAAGCGAGCGGACATGAGGACCTCCGTGTCCCCGGGATGGGGACGTCCATCAGCGTGCGGCCGGGTGTCCGAAAAAGGCAAGTTCATGGGTAATTCTTTACCTTTGGAATCCGACAAAGTGCGCGCGTCCGGCTTTACGCCCCGCACGCGTCAATCGGCCGTGTCCTCGCCGTCGCAGGCGCGCCAGGACCGCTCCAGGTCGAGGTACTCGTCGTCGGGCCAGTGCTCGGCGGCGAGCCAGGCGAGGTACTCCTCGTCCCCGGGGCCGAGGACGGCCGTCAGCGACTCCGGATGGGGCGGCGTACGGCGGACGGGGCCGACCCGCGCCAGGGCCAGGCAGAGCAGCGTGAGCGCGGCGAGGGCGGTCGCGACGACCATCGTCGGTCCTCTCCTGACCCGTACGGGGAGCCGGTCGATCATGAAGGGGTTTCACGAAACCTCCGGCACGCTACAAGGAACGCGGACGTTCCGAAAGTCGATCTCCGCCGCCGTGCGCCCGCTTCGCTGTCCGAAATGCCGTCCCGGGCGAGTGGTGTCCGAAACGGTGGAGCGACAGGCCGGGCCCCGGAGCGGAGATGGCCCGGACGGGCGGTCTGTGACCGAAGTGGAGACCCGGCGCGACGGCGCCCGGCCCGGCGCGCCGCAAGGGCCGGCACGCCAGGCGCTTCTTGTGACTTCTGTCACCTTTTGTCGGATAAGTTCAGTTTCTAGGGCATTTACGGTCGTGCTCGTCACAGAACAGCCTGGTCAGCGCGCACGTACCGCGCGTCCGGCCGTCCGCTCGGACCGTGACAACCCGCGTGAAACCCGGCGGGCCGCGCGGTGCCGCGAAGGGCGTCCGTGGCACGCTCCAACCGCTCTCCCGGACGCCCTAGCACACCGCGGTTCCGGCCATTTGGACAGCATCCATGCAGGTCACGGATTTCGGCCACCGCTAACCGCCGATTGGCAACCGGGGCAAAGTGGGACGCGGTCCGCCGCATAGGAACGTTCCGGACGGGTAATACCCCCGCGCCCCGGCGGACCGATGCACGCGACCCCCGGCTGACCTCGCCCGTCGTCCGGCAGGGGCAAAATGACCAGTGAGTCCCGGGACCGCGGTCCCGGACGGATTGATCACCAGGGGTGCCTGGGAAAGGCGGGTCGTCGGTGTCGCGCGAGAGCGAGTTCGTGGTGGTGGCCAACCGGCTGCCTGTGGACAGGGTGGCGGGCGGCAACGGATGGCGGCGCAGCCCCGGGGGATTGGTCAGCGCGATCGCCCCGGTCATGCGCAGCCGTCAAGGGACGTGGGTCGGATGGTCGGGCGCGGCGGGCGAGGACCTCGACCCGTTCGTGGAGGACGGGATGCGTCTCGTCCCCGTCCGGCAGTCGGCCGAGGACGTCGAGCTGTACTACGAGGGCTTTTCCAACGCGACGTTGTGGCCGCTGTATCACGACGTCATAGCGCCGCCCGTGTACGACCGGGCGATGTGGGACGCCTACGTCCGCGTCAACGAGCGGTTCGCGGCGGCGGCGGCCGAGGTGGCGGCCGAGGGCGCGGTCGTGTGGGTGCAGGACTACCAGCTCCAGCTCGTCCCGGCGATGCTGCGCGCGCTCCGGCCCGACCTGAAGATCGGATTCTTCCTGCACATCCCGTTCCCGCCGCCCGAGCTGTTCTACCAGCTCCCGTGGCGGCGCAAGATCCTCGAAGGGCTGCTCGGCGCGGACCTGGTCGGCTTCCAGCTCCCCGGCGCGGCGGCGAACTTCGTCCGGCTGTGCCGCCGTCTGCTGGACGCCCGCACCGTCAAGCAGGACGTGGAGTGGGAGGGCCGCAGGGTCCGGGCGCGCGCGTTCCCGATCTCGGTGGACGTGGGGGAGCTGCGCGAGCTGATCTCCCGGCAGGAGGTCCGCTGGCGGGCCGACGAGATCCGCGCCGACCTCGGCGGCGGGATCGTCCTGCTCGGCGTGGACCGGCTCGACTACACCAAGGGCATCACCCAGCGCCTCCAGGCGTTCGGCGAGCTGTTCGCCGACCGGGAGCTGAAGCCGGGGGAGGCGGTGTTCGCGCAGATCGCGACGCCGAGCCGCGAGCGCGTCGAGCAGTACCAGCTCCTGCGCGACCAGATCGAGCAGCAGGTCGGCCGGATCAACGGCGAGCACGCCGAGCTTGGGTCGCCCGTCATCCACTACTTGCACACGTCCTACGACCGCGAGGAGCTGGCGGCACTGTTCCTCGCCGCGGACGTGATGGTCGTGACCCCGCTGCGGGACGGCATGAACCTCGTCGCCAAGGAGTACGTCGCGTGCCGTGAGGACCTGCGGGGCGTGCTCGTGCTGAGCGAGTTCGCGGGGGCCGCGCCCGAGCTGCGGCGCGGCGCGTTCCTGGTCAACCCCTACGACATCGACGGGCTGAAGGAGACGCTGCTGACGGCCATCCGCTGCGAGCCCGCCGAGCAGGCCCGCCGGATGCGCGTCCTGCGCAAGCGCGTGCTGGAGCACGACGTGGACCGCTGGGCCGCGGACTTCCTCGACGAGCTGGAGGACCCGGCCGCGCAGCCCGCGGGATGACGCGTAACCGGCCGGTGCCGCGCGGGCACCGGCCGGGACGGGTCAGGACGCGGCGGGCAGGTCGAACGCGGCCCAGACGGCCTTGCCGCCGCTGCCGAGCGGCGCCCAGCCCCAGGCGGAGCTGACGGCGCCGACGACGAGCAGGCCGCGCCCGCTCTCGGCGAAGACGTCCTCGGCCGGCAGGACGGGCTCGGGCCGTCCGGAGCCGGGGTCGGTGACGACCGCGACGAGCCGCCGCGGGTGGCGCAGCAGGACGAGCTGCAGCCGCCGTCCGGCCCCCGGGGCGAGGTCGCGCAGGCCGTGCCGGAGCGCGTTGGTGACCAGCTCGGAGACGGCCGTGACGGCGTCGTCGGAGACCGCGGCGAGTCCCCACGCGGCCAGAGTCGTGGACGTGAACGTACGGGCCTCGTGCGACGCCTCGGCCTCGCCCGCGAGGACGAGCCGGGCGGTCTCGGGCGTGCCGGTGTGCGGGGCGGGCCAGAAGCCGCGCAGGCCGGGCTCGGGAACGGGCGCGCTCCAGGAGACCGGGGTGGGGGACGCGGCGGGCGCGGAGTAGTCGGCGTCGGGATGCCGGCGCCGCCGCGGACCGTCGGCTGCGGGGACGGCGACGGCGTGTGCCTGGTCAACGATCATTGTCAGAACCCCAAGGCGAACGGGTGGAGCGGGGGCGGGCGTTCGCTATCTTGCTCCCCAAGTCGTGCATATGCAAGACCGTATGCATGAACGAATGCACGTGCATCTCGTACCATGCCTGGTGGGGCGGGGGCGGGATCACGGACTCCCGGGTGCCGGGAGCCGGAACGCCGAAGGGGGCACGATGAAGGGGCAGGAGCTGCCGTCCGCCAGGCCGGCCGACCTCGTGTGGCAGAAGAGCCGGCGGAGCGATCCCGGGGGAAACTGCGTGGAGCTGGCCGAACTCCCCGGCGGGGACATCGCGGTCCGCAACTCGCGCTATCCCGACGGCCCGTTCCTCGTCTACACGCGCGCGGAGGTCGAGGCCTTCGTCGGGGGCGCCAAGGACGGGGACTTCGACCACATGCTCGTCGGATCGGCGGGCTGAACCGAACCCCGTTCCAATCGGCGGCCGGCCCGGGTACCGTGCCGGACATGGACCTGGGGCAGATCGCCGCGCGGACGCCCGGCCGGCCCGCCGTCGTCATGGCGGGCTCGGGACGGGTCGTGACCTACCGGGAACTGGACGAGGCGTCCAACCGGCTCGCGCGGCTGTTCCACGCCGCCGGCCTGCGCCCCGGCGACCACGTCGCGCTGCTGCTGGAGAACCATCCGCTGTTCCTCGCGGTCACCTGGGCGGCGCAACGATCCGGCCTGTACTACACCGCCGTCGGCACGCGGCTCGGCGCCGAAGAGGCGGCCTACATCATCGACGACTGCGGGGCGTTGGCCTTCGTCACCAGCGCCGCGCTGGCCGACGTCGCGGCGCCCGCCGCCGAGCGGACGCCGCGCGTCCGGCTGCGGCTGATGCTCGACGGCACGGCGCCCGGGTTCGCGTCCTACGAGGAGAGCACGGCCGCCCATCCTCCGCTTCCGCTCGACCGGGAGCTGGAGGGGGCGGACATGCTGTACTCGTCGGGCACCACGGGCCGTCCCAAGGGCGTGAAGCCGCCGCTGGCGGAGGTCCCGTTCGGGACCCCGGGGCCGCTCTGGCAGCTCGTCTCGCTGCTGTTCCCGCCCGGCGAGGACGCCGTCTACCTGTCGCCCGCGCCGCTCTACCACGCCGCGCCGCTGCGCTACAGCATGACGTTCCAGCGGTTCGGTGCGACGGTCGTCGTTCAGGAGAAGTTCGATCCCGAGGGCGCGCTCGCCGCGATCGAGCGGTACGGCGTGACGCACAGTCAGTGGGTGCCGACGATGTTCGTGCGGATGCTGAAGCTGCCCGAGGACGTCCGCGCCCGCTACGACATGTCGACGCTGCGGTACGCCATCCACGCCGCCGCGCCGTGCCCCGTCCCGGTCAAACAGCGGATGCTGGAGTGGTGGGGGCCGATCCTGCACGAGTACTACGCCGGTACCGAAGGCAACTGCTTCGTCTACGCGAGCCCCGAGGACTGGCTCGCGCACCCCGGCACGGTGGGACGCCCGCTGCTCGGCGAGGTCCACGTGTGCGACCACGACGGCCGCGAACTCCCGCCCGGTACCGACGGCACGCTCTACTTCGGCAACGGCCCCGCGTTCGCCTACCACGGCGACCCGGCCGGGACCGAGGCGGCGCGCGACCCCTGTGGCCGGGGCTGGACCACGCTCGGCGACATCGGGCACGTGGACGCGGACGGCTTCGTGTACCTCACCGACCGCCGCGCCCACACGATCATCAGCGGTGGGGTAAACGTGTACCCGCAGGAGGCGGAGAACGTCCTCGTCGTCCACCCGAAGGTCGCGGACGCGGCCGTGTTCGGGATCCCGGACGCCGAGATGGGGGAGGCCGTGCACGCCGTCGTCCAGCCCGCCGACCCGTCCGCCGCCGGACCGGAGTTGGCCGCCGAGCTGATCGCCCATTGCCGGGACCGGCTCGCCCACTACAAGTGCCCGCGCACGGTCGACTTCCGCGCCGAACTGCCGCGCCTCCCGACCGGCAAGCTGCTCAAACGGCTGCTCCGCGACGAGTACCGGACGTCCTGAAACGACGGACGCCCCGCCCCTGGAAGGTTCCCAGGGACGGGGCGTCCGGACGAGCCCGAACCGTCAGTGCATCGGCACGTGCTGCTTCTCGACCGGGCCGGCGTCGGACTCCGACGGGTCCACCCGGTGGCGCGGCATGAGCAGCGCCGGGACGAACGCGACGACCAGTAGCACCAGCGACCACCAGTAGGTGTGCTGGAACGCGTTGGACATCTTCTGGAGGATGCCCTGAAGGACGTCCGCCGGGAGGTTGGTCGGCAGGGTCTGACCGCCGCCCTCGCCGCCACCGCCGCCGCCCAGGCCCTCGTTCTTGAGCTGGTTGGTCAGCACGACCGCGATGAACGCGGTGCCGATGGACGCGGCGACCTGCTGCAGGATGTTCAGGCCGGTGCTCGCCCGCGGGACCTCCGCGTGCGACAGCGTCTGCATCGCCGCGGACATCGTCGGCATCATGGTCATGCCCATGCCGAGGCCCATGACGAACAGCGCGCCGCCGATCCCCCAGTAGGACGCGTCCGGGGTGATCTGGAGCGCGAAGCCCGCCGCGCCGAGGATGCTGAGCACGAGGCCGACGATGACGACCTTGCCCGCGCCGATCCGGTCGGTGAGCTTGCCGCCGGCCGGCATCGTCACCATCGCGCCGAAGCCCTGCGGGGCCAGCAGCAGACCGGACGCCATCGCCGACTCGCCGCGCACCTGCTGGAAGTACAGCGGCAGGATCAGCATCGCGCCGAACACCGAGCACGCGAACAGCACGAGCGTGCCGGACGCCGAGGCGACCGCGCGGCGGCGGAACAGCCGCAGGTCGATCAGCGGGTTCTCGTTGCTCGGCCGCAGCGCGTGGGCGATGAACGCGACGACCAGGACGGCGCCGCCGATCGCGGTGATCAGGACGTCCGTGCGGCCGAAGTCGTTCTTGGCCGCGCCGGTGGCCAGCCCGTAGATCAGGGCCGCGAGGCCCGGGGACAGCAGCAGCAGCCCGAGGAAGTCCAGCCGCTCGGCGGGCTGGGCCTCGTCGCGCTTGAGGATCCGCGCGGACAGCACGAGCGCCACCGCGCCGATCGGCACGTTGATGTAGAAGATCCAGCGCCAGGACACGTCGTCGACGAGCCAGCCGCCGAGGATCGGACCGAGGATCGGGCCGAGCAGCATCGGGATGCCGACGATGCTCATGACCTGGCCGACGCGCTTCGGACCCGCCGCCTGCGTCAGGATCGTCATGCCCGCCGGCATGATCATTCCGCCGCCGAGGCCCTGAAGGACGCGGAACAGGATCAGCGACTCGGCGTTCCAGGCCAGGCCCGCCAGTGCCGAACCGATCACGAACAGGCCGATCGAGATCATGTAGAGGCGCTTGGTGCCGAACCGGGCCGACGCCCAGCCGGTCACCGGGATGACGGTCGCGAGCGCGAGCGTGTACCCGGTGGCGACCCACTGGATCTTCTCCAGCGAGGCGTCGAGGTCCTCGGTGAGGTGCTTGAGGGCGACGTTGACGACCGTCACGTCGAGAATGGACATGATCGCGCCGAGGACGACCACCATCGCCACGGCGAGCACGCCGCGATCGAGTCCTCCGCCGCCGGCGGCCTCGGAGGGTGGGCCGTCCATCGCCGAGGGGGACGCGGGAGCGGTCAAGACACTTTCCAATCGTCGGGCCGCGCGCGGGTGCGCGGGCGGGCAGGGTCGAGGGACCTGGTCGCGGGAGTACCGCAGCAAAATACTGCAGCGACTGACACTTTGCGACCTCTTAACGTTCGAGCTGGTCTGCAGTATTCCGGGTGGGTCCGACAGTCTCGTTCGCGTCCGGCCGGGAGCCTCCCGGTTCGTCGTCACCAGCGTCCTACCTCGGCCTTCGCTGAGGTCAAGCGACTGTGACGGACGAGACATCGCATCCTTAACCTTTGGTGTGGACTGTCCGGAACGTGCAAACTCATCGCTAGGTCGTCCGGGCAGCCCCAGCGACCCCGGACGGCGAGGGTGGGGCCGTCCGAGGCCGCGCTGGGGGGGTGGGGGGTCATCCGAGGGGCTTGGGGGTGCCCTTCTTGCCGGGGCCGTGGCCCCACTTCAGGACCTCGTACTTGACGCCCTTGATGTGGCCTTCGCTGGTGCCGGTGTCGTACTTGCT
>NZ_WUTW01000006.1:198849-372438 GCF_009831215.1 Actinomadura rayongensis | reverse complement strand
CGGCGCGACGGCGAGCACCCCGGCCACGGCGAGGACGCGCCGCACGCCCGGCCGGATCCACGCGGGCCGGATCCGCGTCGGCCGGATCCGCGCCCGGCGGATCCACGTAAGGCAGATCCGCGCAAGGCGCAGTACCCCGCGCCACCCGCCGCGCGGCGTCCGACCGCGCATTCGACCGCGCGTCCGATCGCGCGCGTGGTCCGGCGTCCGGTCGGGTGTCCGGCCGTGCGGCTGCTTCTGCGTGTCGGCTCGCGCGTGTTCTTGGGCGTCGGCCCGCGTCGGCGGGGACGGCGTGTGCGCGGTGTCGCGCGCCGCGCCGGGTGAGGGGTGCGGTGTGGGGCCCGGTTCGGGGTCGGGCGGGGGCGGGGTCGTGGGCGGCACGGTCAGCCGCCCGCGCCGATGCGGGCGATCTCGGCGAGCGCGGCGGTGAACGCGGTGGGCTTGACGGCCAGGGCTCCGGCGAAGACGTGGGAGATGTCGATGGCGAGCCACACGCCGACGCCGAGGAGCCCGGCCATGATGCCGAGCGGGACGAGCGTCCAGCCGCGGGGCCGCGCGCCCGACAGGAACGGCAGCAGCACCACGACGAGGCCGGTCGCGATGGTGATGACGAGGAGCCAGCCGGGCGGGCTGCTGCGGGCGTCCATGCCGCGCTGGTGCCGGGCGGTGGAGATCTGCGCGATCTGGTCGAGCAGGGCGGTGCGGGCGTCGCTCTGCTCGTCGCCCTTGTCGGTGGGCAGGGCGATGGCGCGGCGGCGCAGGTCGTCCAGGGCGGTGTCGCCGGCGGGGTTCATGCGGCCGTCGTGCATGCGGGGCCATTCGCGGTCGCGGACGAAGCGGGCGTAGCCGGTGAGCGCGTCGCGCAGCGGGGCGCCCTCGGCGGCGGGGAGCCGGGTGGTGGTCCAGGTCGCCTCGACGATGGCCTGGCTCTCGGCGAAGGTGTTGAGGCGCGCGGCGTCGGTGGTCGTCCACGGGACGACGATCGCGATGGCGAACGCGGCGAGGAACAGCGCCGACAGCATGGAGCCGGCGTGGGCGTTGGTGGGGCCGTCGGCGGCGGCGTCCTCGTCGCCGAGCCGCATCCTGCGCGCGAGGCGGCCGGCCAGCAGCACGACCGCGACGGCGCAGAGCGCGGCGAGGAGGTAGACGGGCATGACCCTCTCTTCCGGGGGTGAAGGTGCCGGGAAACCGACACAGGGGTTAACTGAGGGTTACTATAGTTTCACCATCAGTCGCGGCGCTGCCTTTTGCGGTGGCGCGTTCCGGCCGTCTCGCCCGCGCCGATTTCGGTCCGCCGCGATCCGCGCGCGACCTGCGCGGACGGGTCCGCTCGGGTCGCGCGCGGTGGTTGACAAGGCCGGTGAACCGGATAGTTTTGCTCGGGTCCAGCACGGACTCACCGATCGGCCGCTCACGACGCCGCCCACCCCGCGCCAACGAGCCAGGTGCGGGCTCCGGGGCCTTCTGGGTGGAGCCGCCCGATCGCGCGGGGGTTGGACCCGGGAAGGACCCGCGGCATCCAGTAGAAAACGGATCCTCGTTCTCACCGCCTGTGAGGCGTGTCCGGCCCGACGGATGCCACGGGTCCTCTTCCGTGCCCCGCGCGGATTGCGCCCGCCTCCTCCGTCGACGCCCGGTCCCGGTCGTGGTGCGGGCGCGTCCCCGGTAGCGTTCCCGCAGAGCGACAGGAAGGACGCGCGGTGACGCAGGACACCCTCGCGGGCAGCCCCCCGGACGCCGGGCCGCCGCCCCCGGCCCGCCGCGGCCGGTGGGCGCGCCGGTGGGACGGGCTGCGCCGCGGCGGGCGGGCGGGCTGGCCCCGCACCGTCGCCGCCGTCGCGGCCGGGCCGCTGCTGTTCGCGGCGTTCCCCCCGCTGGGGTGGGCGGTGACTGCGCCGGTCGCGGTCGCGGTCCTGGTCCTCGCGGTGCGGGGGCTGCGGGCGCGGACGGCGGCGTGGCTGGGGTTCCTGTCGGGCGCGGCGTTCTTCCTGCCCGTCCTCACCGGCATCGCGCGGGTCGGGGAGGACGGGTGGGTCGCGCTCAGCCTCGTCCAGGCCCTGTACTTCGCGCCGATGACGGCCGGGTTCGCGGTCGTGGGGCGGCTGCGCGGCTGGCCGGTGTGGACGGCGGCGCTGTGGGTCGCGCAGGAGCTGGTGCGCGGCAGCGTCCCGTTCGGCGGGTTCCCGTGGGCGCGGCTGGCGTTCAGCCAGACCGGCACGCCCCTCACCCCGTACGCGGCGGTGGGCGGCGCGCCGCTGGTCACGTTCGCGACCGCGCTGGCGGGCGGGCTGCTGGCCGCCGCCGCGCTCGGGACCGTCGCGGCGCGGGAGCAGGGGCGCGGCCGGAGCGCGCTGCTCGGCGCCGCCGCCGCGCTCGCGGCCGTCGCGGCGCTCGGCGCGGCGGCGCGCGCGGTCCCGGTCCCGACGGGCGGGCGGCCGGTGACGGTCGCGGTGGTGCAGGGCAACGTCCCGCGCCTCGGCCTGGACTTCGAGGGGCAGCGCAAGGCCGTCCTCACCAACCACGTCAACCGCACCCACGAGCTCGCCGCCCGCATCCGGGAGGGGGCGGTCGCGCGGCCGAGCCTGGTGGTGTGGCCGGAGAACGCCAGCGACCTGGACCCCTACGCCGAGACCGACGCGTACGCGGCGATCGACGAGGCCGTCAAGGACGTCGGGGTGCCGGTGCTGGTCGGCGCGCTCGTCGACAGCGCCGACGGCACCAAGGTCGAGAACCGCGGGATCGTGTGGGACCCCGTCTCCGGGCCCGGCGACTACTACGTCAAACGCCACCCCGTCCCGTTCGGGGAGTACATCCCGTTCCGTCCGCTGCTGACGAAGCTGATCACCCGGTTCGACCGCGTCCCCCGCGACTTCGCGCACGGCACCCGGTCGGGGGTGATGCGGCTCGGTCCGATCACGATCGGGGACGTCATCTGCTTCGAGGTCGCCTATGACCGGGAGGTCCGCGATGTCGCGCGCGGGCAGATGCTCGTCGTGCAGACCAACAACGCCACCTACGGCCGCACGAGCCTTCCGCCGCAGCAGATCGCCATGTCGCGGCTGCGCGCGGTCGAGCATGGTCGTACGATCTTGGTGGCGGCGACGAGCGGCATCAGCGCGATCGTGGCTCCCGACGGGCGGGTCGTGGCGCGGTCGCGGGAGTTCACGCCCGACGTCCAGGTCGCGACGATGCCCGCGCGCACCGGGCGCACGCTCGCCGACCGGCTCGGCGCGCTTCCGGAGGACGCGCTCACCGCCGTCGCCGTGCTGGCCGTGGGGGCGGCCTGCGTCGCGGCGCGGGGGCGACGAGACAACGAGGGGAACTGACAGGCGATGGAGACTGCGGCGGACGGGACGCCGGACCTGGGCACGGTCCTGGTGATCATCCCGACCTACAACGAACGGGAGAACATCGAGTCCATCGTGGGCCGCGTCCGGGCGGCCGTCCCGCACGTCGACGTCCTCGTCGTGGACGACAACAGCCCCGACGGCACCGGCGACCTCGCCGACGCCCTCGCCGCCGGCGACGACCACGTGAAGGTCCTGCACCGCACCGCCAAGGACGGCCTGGGCGCCGCCTACATCGCCGGGTTCGGGTGGGCCGCCGAGCACGGCTACGACGTCATGGTCGAGATGGACGCCGACGGCTCCCACCAGCCCGAGGAACTGCCGCGGCTGCTCGGCGCGCTGCGCGACGCCGACCTCGTCATCGGGTCGCGGTGGGTGCCGGGCGGGAAGGTCGTGAACTGGCCGCGCCGCCGCGAGGTCCTGTCGCGCGGCGCGAACGTGTACGCGCGGCTGGTGCTGAGCGTGCCCGTCCACGACGCGACCGGCGGGTTCCGCGCGTTCCGCGCCGCGACCCTGGACAAGATCGGGCTGGAGGGCGTCGCGTCGCGCGGCTACTGCTTCCAGATCGACCTGGCGCTGCGGACGCTGCGGCAGGGCCTGCGCGTCGCGGAGGTCCCGATCACCTTCCGCGAGCGGATCCACGGGCAGAGCAAGATGAGCGGCGACGTGATCCTGGAGGCGGCGTGGCGGGTCGCGCGGTGGGGCGTGGAGGCCCGCGCCGAGCGCTTCCGCCGCTGACCGGCTCGCCGGCCGCGGCGTCGGCCGATGGATGCCGGAAACGTTCCGGGGGTCCGCCGCGTTGAACGCGGTGTGAAGGGGGCGCGTCCCGGGCGGGACGCGTCCCGCGCCGACCGCCCGAGGCTGGAGCCATGCCGTCCCGTCCCGTTCTCGCCGCGATCCTGCTGCTCCCGGTCGCCGAGGTCCTCGCCGTCGCCGGCGCGGCCCACCTGATCGGGGGCTGGTGGACGTTCGCGCTGCTGCTGGCCTCCGCCGCGCTCGGCGGCTGGATCGTGCGCCGCGCGGGGCGCCGCGCCTGGCGGGCGCTGCAGGACGCCGCCCGCACCGGCGCGCTGCCCGACCGGGAGGTCGGCGACGCCGCCCTGGTCATGACGGGCGGCCTGCTGCTGCTCACGCCGGGGTTCGTCACCGACGTCCTCGGCGCGCTCGTCGTGCTGCCGTGGACGCGCCCGCTGGTGCGGCGCGCGTTCCTGTCGTGGGCGTCGCGCCGCGCGGGGGCCCTGCCGCGCCCGGCGCCGTTCGGCGGCGCGTTCCCGCCCGGCTTCGGCCCGTCCGCCGGGGACGCGCCGCGCGGCCCGGTGGTGCGCGGCGAGGTGATCCGCGACGACCCGCCGACCGACGGCGGCCTCCCCGCCCGCCCCTGACCGTCCCGCCAGCCCCGGTCCATGCGGCCGGTCGCGCCCGTTGCGGCCCGAGCGTCCGCTCGCCTACGCCGCCGCCCGGCTGCCGCTGGCGTGCGGCGGTCGGGCGGCGGAGGGTTTCGCCAGGGCGTGCGGCCACAACCGGCCGTGCTGTGCCCGCGGTCGGTCTGCCGCGGACATGCGTCGGGGTCCGCACCTTGCGCGGTGCGGACCCCGAAGTCGGTGTTCGGTCGGGCGGGTCAGGCGCTCTTGCGGCGGCCCGCCCGCAGGATCGCCAGGCGTTCGGCGAGGACTTCCTCCAGGTCCTCGACGGTGCGGCGTTCCATGAGCATGTCCCAGTGGGTGCGGGCGGGCTTCCCCTTCTTGGCCTGGGGCAGTTCCCCGTCCACCCGGAGCGCGGTCGCGCCGCAGCTCCGGCATTCCCATGTCATGGGCACCTCGGCCTCGGCGGCGAGCGTCACGGTGAACCGGTGGCCCTTGCCGCAGGTGTAGTCCACCTCCTGGCGCGGGGCCAGGTCGGTGTTGCGATCGTTCTCGTAGCTCGTCGCTCCGAGTCGGGTGCCGCGAAGTGCGCGCTCGGCCATCGTCACGTGCCTCCCAGACGGCTTGCGGTGTCGTCCATGCCAACGCTGGATCCGGTCACAAGATTCCCGTCCGGAGGCCGTTCCAACCCTGCCGTTTGCGGACTCGGAGACGAGGTGTCCGGTTTCGGGCGCCCGGTTCGCGGCACTCGTCCGGGACGGGCGCCCGTCCCGGATCGCGGTCAGGGCCGGGCGGCGCCGGTCACGACCCGACCCGGTCGGTGGTGTCGACGACGTGGTCGACGAACCCGTACTCGCGGGCCTGCTCGGCGGTGAACCACCGGTCGCGCTCCCCGTCGGCCTCGACGCGCTCCAGCGGCTGCCCGGTGTGGAACGCGGTCCGCTCGGCGAGGACGCGCCGCAGGTAGCGGGACTGCTCGGCCTGGATCCGGACGTCGGACGCCGTCCCGCCGATGCCGCCGTGCGGCTGGTGCATCATCACGCGGGTGTGCGGCAGCGCGTACCGCTTCCCGGGCGCGCCCGCGCACAGCAGCATCTGGCCCATCGACGCGGCCAGCCCGAGGCCGACGGTCGCGATGTCGTTGGGCACGAACTGCATCACGTCGTAGATCGCCAGGCCCGCGTCCACGACGCCGCCGGGGGAGTTGACGTAGAGGGTGATGTCGCGGTCGGCGTCGTCGGCGGCCAGGAGCAGGAGCTGCGCGCCGACGCGGTTGGCGACGCGGTCGTCGATCTCCTGGCCGAGGAACACGATCCGCCGCTCCAGCAGCCGCTGGAAGATCGGCTCGTCGCCGCGCGGCGGGGCCTCGGCGGGCGCGGCGGTGCGGCCGGTGAACAGCGGCGGGCGGTCCCCGTCGGGACGGTGCATGGCGGTGCCTCCCATGAACTGTACGTTCTGTACGCGTCGCGGACGTACGAAACGTACAGTTCGTGGGCCGGGAAGGCCAGGGCGGTTCGCTATACGATGAATCCGTGGAAATCCCGGTGACGGAAGCGCGCGCCCAGTTCGCCGATCTGGTCAACCGGGTCGCCTACACCGGCGACCCGGTCCTGCTCACCCGGCGGGGGCGGCCGATGGCCGCCCTGGTGTCGGCCGAGGACCTGGAACTGCTGCGCAGCCTGCGCGAGCAGCGCATCGACCTGACCCGCACGAGCGCGGCGCCGCCCGCCGAGGAGCGCGCGCCGCAGCGTCCGCTGCGCGTGGCGGCCGAGCTGCGCCGTCCGCCCGGCTTCGGCCGCTGACCCGCGTCCCTGCCCGCCACAGTGCCGGTCACCGTGCCGGCCACGGTGTCGACCACCCTGTCGTCCTGGGCACCGCTCAGGTGCCGGACGGGCGCCCCGCCGGAGGCCCTGCGGGCGGTGCGGCGGGAGGCGCCGTCGGAGGAGTTGCGGGGGGCGTCGCGGGGGGCGGGGTGGGCCGGACGGCGGGCGGGCCGTGCCGCCACACGCCGCGCGCGGACATGACGTGCCGGAGGGTGACCAGCTCGTCGGTCATGATGCCGTCCACGCCGAGGTCCAGGAGCCGGTGCATGGTGGGCTGGTCGTTGATCGTCCAGGCGTGGACCTTCAGGCCGAGGGCGTGGCACTGCGCGACGAACCCGGCGGTGACGACGCGCAGCGGGCCGAGGGACGCGGGGACCTGCGCGCACGCGACGCCGGCGGCGGCGAGCGCGGCCAGGCGCTCGCGGCGCGGCCCGGGCCGTCCGGCGGCCGACAGGGCGCGCAGGGTGACCAGGTCGCGGGGGCCGAGGGCGGTGCAGACGTCCCGGTCGGTGTAGAGCGGCAGCCGGGCGCGGAACTGGGCGAGGCGGCGGGTGGAGAACGAGGTGATGCAGACGCGGTCCCAGGCGCGGGTGCGGTGCAGGACCTCGATGAGGGGGCCGATGACGGCGGCGTCCTTGAGGTCGATGTTGACGCGGGCGCCGGGGAAGGAGCCGAGGACGTCGTCCATGCGGGGGACGGGCTCGGTGCCGTGGACGCGGGCGCGCGCGACCTCGGCGTAGGGGAGGCGGGCCAGCGGCCCGGTCCGGTCGGTGACGCGGTCCAGGGTGCGGTCGTGGAAGGCGACGACGACGCCGTCGGCGGTGGCGCGCGCGTCGGTCTCCAGGTAGCGGTAGCCGAGTTCGGCGGCGCGCCCGAAGGCGGCCATGGAGTTCTCGGGGCGTCCGGCGGCGCCGCCGCGGTGGGCGAAGGGGATGGGGCCGGGGTGGTCGAGGAAGGCGTAGCTGGGCGGCACGCCCCCGATTATCGCGGGTCCCCGCCGCGCCCCGTGACTTACTTTGTAAAGGACAGGTGCGGGACTGCTACCGTCACCCCCGCACCTGTTACGGCATCGAGGAAGGAGCACGCGCGGATGGCGGATGTGGAGCAGTACCGGGCGACGTTCGAGCTGGTGGACGTCGACGGGGACGGCCGGATCTCCCCGGCGGAGCTGAAGGGCCTGATGGCGGCGCTGGGCCGGGAGATCTCCGACACGCGGGCGGTGGAGGTCGTCGTCCAGGCCGACCGGGACCGCGACGGGCGGATCTCGCTGGAGGAGTTCGCGGCGCTGATGGACGGCCTGTCCGCCTGACCCCGGGGGGCTCAGGCGGGCGGCGGGCCTGCGGCCCATTCGCGGCGGCGCGCCTCGGCGAGCGCGATCGCGGCGGCGACGGCGACGTTGAGGGACCCCACGCGCCCGGTCTGGGGGATGTAGGCGACGGCGTCGGCGGCGGCGAGCAGCGCGGGGGAGACCCCGTGGTCCTCGCCGCCGACGGCCAGGCACACGTCGCCGTCCAGGGGCGCGTCGTGCAGCGGGACGGCGTCGGCGGTCAGCTCGATCGCGACCAGCCGCAGCCCGGCCTCCCGGATCGCCGCGGCGGCGTCGGCGGCGGTCCCGGCGTGCGTCCAGGGGACGAGGCGTTCGGTGCCGAGCGCGGTCTTGGCGACGTTGCGGTGGTCGGGGGAGGTGGCGTTCCCCGCGAGCCACAGGTGCTCGACGCCGAACACCGCGGCGCTGCGCAGCAGGGACCCGACGTTGAACGGCTGCGTGACGGACTCGGCGAGCAGCCCGAGCCGGGCCTCGGTGCGGCGGCGCCACCCGCGGTTGAGGCGCTTGACGTCGGTGGGGCGCAGCTGGCGGCGTCCGGGCTGCGCGCCGGTGCTCGCGCCGGCCTGCGGGCTGGTCATCGGGCGGTTCCTTCTCGGGGTGCGGTGACGGCGAGGACGCGGTAGTTCGCGCGGGACGCGATCCGCTCGGTGGGGTAGGAGGCGTCGAGCCACCGGTGCAGGGAGTCGGCGCCCAGGTGCTTCTGGACGACGAGGTGGGCGGTCGCGCCGGGGGACAGGCGCGGCAGCCAGGTGCCGAGCAGGTCGTGCAGGGCGGCCTTGCCGATGCGGATCGGGGGGTTGGACCAGAGCGCGGCGTAGCGGACGCCGGGGTCGGCCTCGTCCGGCAGTATGAACCTTACATTGTCAAGCCCGGCGGTGGAGGCATTGCACCTCGCCGTGTCGAGCGCGCGTTCGTTGACGTCCACTCCCCAGACGCTCGCCTGCGGCGAGCGTGCCGCCATGGTGAGGGCGATGGGGCCGTACCCGGCGCCGAGGTCGAGCAGGTGCCCGGTGGGCGGGGGCGGCGGGACGGTCTCCAGCAGGATCCGGGTGCCGGGGTCGACGCGGCCGGGGGAGAACATGCCGCGGTCGGTCGCGAGCCGCAGGTGCAGGTCCGGCAGGACCAGGTCGACGGCGCCGGGCCGGGCGGGCAGGCCGGGCCGCGGCGCGAAGTAGTGATCTCCCACGTCGGCCGACCGTACCAGTCCGGGGACGCCCGCCCGTCCGCCGCGCGGCCCGACAGGCGCAGACGGGGCACGGACGGGGCGCGGACGTCGCCGCTTCGCGCGCACGTCCGTCCACGGGCGGGGCAGCGGGCAGCGTCTGCCGTACCGACCGCCGGGGAACCGCCCGGCGGCGGCGTCGGGTTCTCCCTCGCCGAGACCGCCGCCGGGCGCCGATCCGTGAGCGGGCCGGCGGGCACGGGCTCGTCCCGCGGGACAGGAGCATGGCGTGCGCGTCGGCGCGGGCCGGTCGGCGGGGAGGCCGCGCCGGATTGACCGGGGTTCGCGCTCGCGTTCGTGTGCGGACCGGTTCGTGTGCGGTCGGCGGTGTCGCGGTGCGGGCGCGGACTGGTTCGGGCGGGTCGTGTCGGTGCGGGCGTGGGGGAGGGGGCGGGTGGGACGCTGCGGTGGTCGACGGGCAGGGGGGCCGGACGTTGGGTGCGGGGATGGTCATGGGTGTGGCCGCGGTCGTCGCGGCGTGGTACGCGCTGCGGGGGCTGGGTGCGGTGTGGGGGCCTGCGGGGCGGTTGGTGGGGGTGTTGGCGCCGTGGACGCGGGCGGCGCACGCGTGGGTGCTGGAGGCGCCGGCGACGTTCGCGTACGTGGCGGTGTTCACGGCGTCGACGCTGGTGCAGGAGTCGGCGCCGCCGCGGTTGATCGAGTTGTTGACGACGTTGCAGTCGACGAATCTGGCGAATCTGCACCGGGAGCCGTTGCGGGCGCTGGCGAACAGCGCGTTGTGGGTGGCGGACAAGGGGCAGGGGCTGGTGCTTTACGTGCTGGTGTTCGTGACGGTGGTGGCGTGGGGGGAGCGGCGGTGGGGGACGCCGCGGTCGGTGGTGATCGGGTTGGCGGGGCATGTGCTGGGGTCGTTGCTGACGGCGGTGGTGGAGACGGGGGCGTTGGAGTCGGGGCGGGCTCCGGCGTGGCTGGCGGTGACGACCGACGTCGGGGTGTCGTACATCATGGTGGCGCAGCTGGCGGGGGCGGTGCTGCTGATGCGGGGCCGGGTGCGGGTGGCGGGGGCGGCGCTGGTGACGGTGGCGGTGGCGGCGCCGCTGGTGCGGGGCGGGACGTTGTGGGACGTCGGGCACGTCCTGGCGGCGCTGTGCGGGCTGGCGGCGGGCGCGGTGCTGCTGTGGTGGGCGCCGCCGCGGCGTCCGCCGAGCGTGGCGGGGTGCCTGCCGTGCGCGGAGCCGTGCCGGTTGCGGGCGGGTTAGGGGAGGCGGGAGAACCAGAAGAGGGAGGTTCCGGCGGCGCCGAGGGCGAGGAGGAGGGCGAGGCCGGTGAAGCGGGCGGTGATGTCGCGGTGCTCGGTGGTGAAGCCGAGGGAGCTGCCGATGTGGGTGTAGACGTCGCTGAGCTGCCCGGCGTCGGCGGCTTCGTAGGCTTTCCCGTCGGTGCTCTCGGCGAGGGTGCGCAGGGTCTCTTTGTTGACGGAGACGCTGGTGGTCTCGCCTTCGATGTCGACGGTGCCGTAGGGGGTGCCGAACGCGATGGTGGAGACGGGGACGTGCGCGGCGCGGCTGGCGTCGACGGCTTCCTGGACGGAGCGTCCGGTGGTGTTGTCGCCGTCGGACAGCAGGACGATGTGGGCGGGCGGCGGGTCTTGGCGGGCTTGTTCGTCGAAGGAGCTGATGCCTTGGAGGCAGGTGAAGACGGCTTCGCCGATGGCGGTGCGTTTGGCGAGGGTGAGGCGGTCCAGGGACGCGATGGCGTTGGCGCGGTCGGTGGTGGGCGCGGCGATGAGGTTGGCGTTTCCGGCGAACGCGACGACGCCGACGTTGAAGCGGGCGGGGAGGTCCTGGATGAACTTCTTGGCGGCGTCCTTGGCGGCGTCGAGGCGGGAGGGGGTGACGTCGCGGGCCATCATGGACAGGGACACGTCGACGGCGACCATGATGGTGGCGCGGTCGCGGGGGACTTTGACGTTCCCGGCGGGCCGCGCGAACCCGACGGTCATGAGGGTGATCATGGCGAGGAACAGGGCGGCGGCGATGTGGCGGCGCCAGCCGGGGCGTCGGGGCGCGACGTGCTGGAGGAGGGCGAGGTTGGTGAACCGGACGGCGTAGGTGCGGCGGCGGAGTTGCAGGAGGACGTACGCGGCGGCCAGGAGCGGCAGGAGCGCGAGGAGCCAGAGCCGTTCGGGCGACAGGAAGGTCATGCGCGCACCCCCGGCGCGGCGATGGCGCGTCCGGCGGCGCGGCGCTGGCGGAGCGCGAAGCGGGCGATGTCGGCGATCCAGTCGCGGTCGGTGCGCAGGACGAGGTGGTGGGCGCCGGCGCGGCGGAGGGCGGCGCGGGTCGCGGCGCGGTGGGCGGCGGCGGCGCGGGCGTATTTCTGGCGGGTGCGGCGGTCGAGGACGATTTCGTGGGTGGCGCCGGTCTCGGGGTCGGTCATGTCGAGGAGGCCGATGTCGGGGAGGTCGAGTTCGCGGGGGTCGATGATCTCGACGGCGAGGACCTGGTGGCGGGCGGTGAGGCGGCGCAGGGGGCGTTCCCACGGGGGGTGTTCGGGGTCGTCGCCGGGTTGGGGGAGGAAGTCGGAGATGACGACGCGCAGGCCGCGGCGGGTCTGCCCGGAGGCGAGGGCGGTGAGGGCGGCGCCGAGGGTGGCGGGGGCGGTGGGAGCGGGTTGGATGGGGGTGGTGAGGATGGTGTGGAGGAGGGCGTAGAGGGCGGGGCGTCCGGTGCGGGCGGGCTGGCGGCGGAGCCCGGCGGGGGTGTGGAGGTAGGCGCCGACGCGGTCGCCGAGGCGGACGGTGAGGAACCCGACGGCGGCGAGCGCTGCGGCGGCGAGGTCGCGTTTGGTGAGGTGCGCGGTGCCGAAGTCCATGCTGGGGGTGAGGTCGACGAGCGCCCACGCCTCGAGTTCGTGGTCGGCGACGAGGTCGCGGACGTGGGGGTTGGTGGTGCGGGCGGTGACGGCCCAGTCCATGTGGCGGACGTCGTCCTCACCGGCCTGGTACAGGCGCGCCTCGGCGAGTTCGGTGCCGGGGCCGGGCAGCAGGCCGAGGTGCTCGCCGTTGAGGAGCCCGTCGAGGCGGCGGGTGACGGCCAGGTGCAGGCGCCGCAGGCCCGGTCCGGGGGCGAGACGCCGCGCCCGCCGGCGTTCGTCGTCGCCGCCGGTCATGCCGGGGTCACCCCCGCGCCGTGGTTCCACACCACGCGGGGCGGGGGGACGGTCGCGAGGATCTGCCGGACGACGTCGCGGGTGTCGACGCCGTCGGCGAGGGCGTCGAAGGTGAGGACGATGCGGTGGGACATGACGTCGCGGGCGACGGCGCGGACGTCGTCGGGCAGGACGTAGTCGCGTCCCGACAGCAGCGCCAGGGCGCGCGCGGCCGACACCAGGCCGAGGGTGGCGCGGGGGCTGGCGCCGATGTCGATGAGGTCGCGCAACTCGGGCAGGTGGTACTGGGCGGGGTCGCGGGTGGCCATGACGAGCCGGACGATGTAGTCGGCGACGAGTTCGTGGACCGACACGGTGTCGGCGGCGCGCTGCAGGTCGGCGAGCCCGGCCGGGTCGAGGACGCGGTCGGGGGCGGGCGGGTCGACGCTCATGCGCCGCAGGATCTCCAGCTCGTCGTGCGCGCCGGGGTACTCCACGTCGATCTTCATGAGGAACCGGTCGCGCTGCGCCTCCGGCAGCGGGTACACGCCTTCGGACTCGATGGGGTTCTGGGTCGCCAGGACGATGAACGGCTCGGGCAGCGGGTAGGTGGTGCCGCCGAGCGACACCTGCCGTTCCGCCATGACCTCCAGCAGCGCCGACTGCACTTTGGCGGGCGCGCGGTTGATCTCGTCGGCGAGGACGAAGTTCACGAACACCGGGCCGAGCTCGACGTCGAACTGCTCGGTGGACGGATGGTAGATGCGGGTCCCGACGATGTCGGACGGGACGAGGTCGGGCGTGAACTGCAGCCGCGCGAACGTCCCCCCGACCACGCGGGCCAGGGACCCGACGGCGAGGGTCTTGGCGACGCCCGGGACCCCTTCGATGAGGCAGTGCCCGCGCGCCAGGAGCGCCACGACGAGCCGCTCGACCATGTGGTCCTGCCCGACGATGACCTTCTTCACCTCGGCGAGCGTGTCGCGCAGCAGCCCTGCTGCCCGGTCGGCGTCGTGCGCGGCGACGGTCATCGGCGGTTTCCCTCACTGGTCCTCGGCGGGTGCGGCGGGAGCTTCTCCGACCCTACGCGATCTCCGTTGGGGCGGGTCCTACCCGGGTGGGGCACCGTCCAGTGATCGGGTTGTTAGTGTGGCGGCCATGTCCGCGCCGCTGCCGCCGGGGGATCCGGGAGTGCTGGGTCCGTTCCGCCTGTCGGCGCGGCTGTCGGAGTCGGCGGCCGGGATCGTTTTCGTCGGGGTGGACGGTGCGGGGCGGCGCGCGTCGGTGGCGGTGCTGAGCAGCGGCGCGGCCGAGGACGCGGCGGCGCGCGACCGGTTCCGGGCGGCGATCCGCGCGGCGCTGCCGGGCGGGCCGGGGGAGCCGTCCTCGTCGGGTGCGGCGTCGGGTGCGGCGCCGGTGGTGGCGGCGCAGCCGGACGGTCCGGCGCCGTGGGTCGCGACGGAGTTCGACACGGCGCGCGTCGGCGCGGAGCGGTTCTTGCAGGCGGTGCTGCTGGGTGCGGGCGTGGTGGAGGGGCCGCGGCACGGGCCGGGGTTCCGCCCGCACTGGCAGGGGTCGCAGCCCGCTTTGGCGCCGCCGCCGGTGACGGCTCCGGTGACCGTGCCGGGGGAGGGCGGGCGGCCGGAGCGGGGGCTGGTCGCGGCGACGCTGACGCTCGTCGCCGTCCTGGTGATCCTGGGGCTGCTGCTGGCGGTGCTGTTCGCGTGCGAGCCGAAGGCGTCGCCGCCGCCCCCGCCGCCGCCCGAGCCGACGATGGGCGTCCCGCAGCAGCCCGCGCCCGGCACGACGCCCGAACCGGCGCCGTCGGGGGCGCCGCCCGGATCGCCGCCGGAGTCGCCGCCGCCGGGGTCGCCCGGGCCGGGCGACGGAGGCGGCGGGCCGCTGTAGGAAACCGGGTTGCCCGGTCGCGGGTGGTGTGTCGACGATGGCGGGATGCTGACGCATCTCGCCGCGTTCACCGGCGCCGCCGTCCTCGTCGCCCTCGCCCCCGGGCCCAGCACCGTCGTGATCCTGCGCGCGTCCCTGCGGTCCCGCCGCGCGGGGACGCTCACCGCCGTCGGCAACGAACTCGGCGTCCTGCTGTGGGGCGTGGCCGCGGCGGCGGGGCTGTCGGCGCTGCTGGTGGCGTCCCGCGTCGCCTACGACGGGCTGCGCATCGTCGGGGCCGTGGTGCTCGTCGTGTTCGGGGTCCGCGCGCTGCGCGCCGTGCGGCGCTCCGCCGTCCCGTCCGGCGTCCCGTCCGGCGTCCCGTCCGGCGTTCCGGACGGGGCTGAGGCGGGGGAGGGCGGGTGGCGCAGTGTCCGCCGGGGGGTGGTCACCAACCTCGCCAACCCCAAGGCCGGCGTGTTCGCCGTGTCGTTCCTGCCCCAGTTCGTCCCCGCGTCGGTGGGGACGGGCGTGCCCCTCGCCGCGTTCCTGCTGCTGCTCGCCGTGTGGTGGACGGTCATCGACCTCGCCTGGTACCTCACCGTCGTCACCCTCGCCGGCGCCGCACGCCGCGTCCTCGGCCGCCCCGCCGTCCGCCGCCGCCTCGACCAGGCGTCCGGGATCGTCCTGGTCGGCCTCGGCGCCCGCCTCGCCGCCGAAACCCGCTGACCCTATGCCGCGAACAGGGCGTTCACCGCCGCGCCGAGTTCGGCGACCGCGTCCGCCGCGCGCGCCGCGAACGGCCCCCACCCGAGGAACCCGTGGTCCAGGCCCTCGCCCGGCAGCAGCACCGCGCCCGGCCCCGCGTCCCGCAGCCGCGCCGCGAACGCCTCGCCCTGCGCGCGGAGCCGGTCGTGCGCGGCCGTCGCGACCACCGCGGGCGGCAGCACCGAGAAATCGGGCGCCAGCAGGGGAGACACGTCGGGGTCGGTGCGGTCGGTGTCGCCGAGGTACAGGTCCAGGACGCGGTCCAGGTCCTGGCCGGGGAACCGCAGGCCGTCGGGGTCGGGCGGTGGAGGCGGCACCGACCGCAGGTCCACCGCCGGGTAGACGAGCACCAGGCCCGCCGGGCGCCGTCCCGCCACCGCCAGCCGGTGCGCGGCCGCCGCCGCGATCTGGCCGCCCGCGCTGTCCCCGCCCACCCCCACCCTTCCCGCGCCGAGGCTCGCGGCGAGATCGCCGGCGGCGGCCGTCACCGCCGTGACGTCGTCGACCGCCGCCGGGAACCGGTGCTCGGGCGGGCGCCGGTACTCCACCGACAGCACCGCCGCCCCCGACGCCCGCGCCAGCCCCCGCACCACCGGGTCATAGGACTCCACATCGCCCAGCACCCACCCGCCGCCGTGCGCGAACACCAGAAGCCCCGGCGGCCTCGCCGCGTCCGGCACGTACAGGCGACCCGCGACACCGCCGACGACCACGTCCCGGACCCGGTGCAGCGGCGGGTGGGGGAGCGCCGCCAGTTCCGCCGCGTGCACCGCCCGCGCCGCCGCCACACCCCGCAGCCCGTCCCGCTCCGCCGCGCGCCGCAGCTTCTCGGAGTCGGCGAGGAAGCGGCGCAGGAACGCCAGGTACTCCCGGTCCCGGCCCACCGGTCAGCCCGCCGCCACGCACGACAACGCGAACGCGCTCACCGCCCGGTGCCACAATCCCGGACGCCGCAGCATCGCGTGCCCCTCACCCGGCACCTCCACGAACCGCACGTCCGCGACCTCCCGCGCACGCGCCGCGTACCGGCGGGCGCCCGAGATCGGCGTCGTCCGGTCCCCGGTGCCGTGCACGAACAGCACCCGGCGGCCCGCGAGCTGCCCCACCGGCTCGTCCCGCGGCACCCACGCGCCCAGCGCCGCCACACCCCGCACCTGCTCCGCGCCCGCCACCCGCAACGCCGTCCGCGCACCCATCGAATGCCCCACCAGCACCACCGGCACCCCCGGATGCGCCGCCGCGACCCGCTCCAGCGCCCAGCACGCGTCCGCGACGGGGGAGGCGTCCGCGCCGTTCCACCCCCGGAACCGGTACCCCAGCGTCCACACCGCCAGACCGTGCCGCCGCCCGTCCGCCGCCAGCGTCCACGCGAACGGCGCCATCCGCAGCGCCGCCGGCTGCCGCGACGACGCGCGAGCGCGGCTGTGCTCCCGCCCGCCGTGCAGCACCAGCGCGACAGCGGACACCCCGCCGGGCCGCGCGCGGACCGACAGCCGGGGGACGGGCTCGCTCAGCATGCCCCGCACCCTCTCACGACCCACCCGAAACGGACACCCCACCGCCCCCGAGAACGCTACTTAACATAATGTACATTATCGCGCATTCACGGGTCGTAGGAGAGTGGTCCGGTTCGTCCGTTCGGGTGTGGGCGGTGCGGTGCGCGGCGGCGGCTCTGACACAGTGGTCTCCGACGACCGGCGGCCGGGAGGGGGATGTCTGGTGGAGTCCGGGGACGCGCTGGAGCCCGCCAGCCTGGTCGAGCTGTCGGTGCGGCGGCTGCGGCACGAGATCCTCAGCGGCGCGTTCGCGCCCGGCGAGCGGCTCATCGAGGAACAGCTCACCGCCCGGTTCGGGATCAGCCGCGCGCCGTTGCGTGAGGCGTTGCGGCTCCTCGGCCAGCAGGGACTGGTCGAGCACCTGCCGCGCCGCGGCGTGCGCGTCGCGGAACTGTCGGGCGACGACGTGGACGGCCTGTTCGGGCTCCGCGACGTCCTGGAACGCTACGCGGTGGAGGTGGCGTTGCCGCCGCGCGCCGTCACCGTCGCCGCACACGACGTGACGGGGCTGGCGGCGGCGCTGGAGGCGATGGACGACGCGGCGCGCACCGGTGACGCGTTCGCCGAGAACGAGGCGCACCGCCGGTTCCACCTGGCGCTGGTCGACCTGGCCGGGCACCGTCACCTCATGCGCGCCTACGAGCCGGTGCTGTTGAAGCTGCAGCTCTACATGGCGGCGAACCTGCGGCTGGAGGCCGAGCAGCGCGACCCGGCCGAGGGCGTCGCGCGGCACCGCCGCCTGTACGAGGCGGTCGCGACCGGTGACCGCGAGGTGGCGTTGGACGCGCTCGCCGGGCACGGTGCCCGCACCTACATCGGCTGACATCGGCTGGCCCGTGGCGTTTCGGGCGGCCTCTCCCCTCGCCGGGTGCCGGTGAGGGGCAGCTAACACGGCTGTAACCGGGCGGGACGCCTCACCGACACAATTCTGTCGACAATCGACGGTTGAGGGATTCCCCCGGTGAACGGAGCCCCATGACCGAACACGAAACCGGACAGCGCCTCGAGGTCGACGCCTCCCCCTATTCCTACGCCTTCGACCCCCACCACACCGCCCTCCTCGTCATCGACATGCAACGCGACTTCCTCGAACCCGGCGGCTTCGGCGCGACCCTCGGCAACGACGTCGGCCTCCTCCAACGGGTCGTCCCACCGCTGCGCGACACCCTCCACGCCACCCGCGCCGCCGGACTCACCGTCGTCCACACCCGCGAAGGGCACCTGCCCGACCTGTCGGACTGCCCGCCCGCCAAACGCCGCCGCGGCGCGCCCACCCTGCGCATCGGCGACGACGGACCCCTCGGCCGCGTTCTCATCAGGGGCGAATACGGCCACGGCATCATCGACGACCTCGCACCCCTCCCCACCGAGACCGTCATCGACAAACCCGGCAAAGGCGCGTTCTACGCCACCGCGCTCGACACCGTCCTGCGCGAAGCCGCCATCACCCACCTCATCGTCACCGGCGTCACCACCGAGGTGTGCGTCCACACCACCGTCCGCGAAGCCAACGACCGCGGCTACGACTGCCTCGTGCTCACCGACTGCGTCGGCTCCTACCTCCCCGACCTCCACCGGTACGCCCTCGACATGATCAGCGCGCAGGGCGGCATCTTCGGCTGGGTCGCACCATCACAGAACTACCTCAAGGCCCTCCAGGAGCGAATCCCATGACCACAACGACCACCCCCGCACCGGCACGCCCGCCCTGGTGGGTCGGCGGCGACACCAACGCCGCGTTCGGCCTCGGCTTCAACGTCATGGTGAACGTCCTGGTCCTCAGCGGCCTGTGCATCAGCGTCGTCCACCTGCCCGGCCACGACGTCTTCGGCGTCCTGCTGCCCGCCCTCGGCGTCCAGCTCCTCATCGGCAACGTCTACTACACCTACCTCGCACGCCGCCTCGCCCTCCGCGAGGGCCGCGCCGACGTCACCGCCCTGCCCTACGGGCCCAGCGTCCCCCACATGTTCATCGTCACCTTCGTGATCATGCTGCCGACGTACCTGACCACCCACGACCCCCTGAAGGCGTGGGCCGCCGGACTCGCGTGGTGCTTCATCATCGGGATCATCGTCATCATCGGCGCGTTCATCGGCCCCTGGGTGCGGCGCTTCACCCCCCGCGCCGCGATGCTCGGCACCCTCGCCGGAATCTCCATCGCGTTCATCTCCATGCGGCCCGCCGCGCAGATGTGGGAGGCCGCCTGGATCGCGCTGCCCGTCCTGGCGCTCCTGCTCGTCGGGTTCTTCACCGGCGTCCGCCTGCCCGGCAACATCCCCGTCGGCCTCGCCGCCCTCCTCCTCGGCACCGCCATCGGCTGGATCGGCGGCTACATGCACCCCGCCGACGTCACCGCCGCCGCCCACGACATCACCGTCAGCGTCCCCACCCTCAACCTCACCCGCCTCGGCGACGGCCTCAGCGAGATCTCACCCCTGCTCGCCACCGCCATCCCCCTCGGCATCTACAACTTCACCGAAGGGATGAGCAACGTCGAGAGCGCCGCCGCGGCCGGCGACTCCTACAACCTGCGGTCCGTCCTGCTCGCCGACGGAACCGGCGCCATCGTCGGATCCATGCTCGGCTCACCGTTCCCACCCGCCGTCTACATCGGCCACCCCGGCTGGAAGTCGGCGGGCGGACGCGCCGGATACTCCCTCGCCAGCGGCGTCGTCATCGCCGCCCTGTGCTTCGGCGGCCTGTTCTCCCTCCTCGCCGCCGTCCTCCCCACCCCCGCGATCGTCCCGATCCTGCTCTACATCGGCCTGCTCATCGGCGCGCAGGCGTTCCAGGCCGTCCCCCCCGCGCACGCCGTCGCCGTCGTCGCCGCGATCATCCCCAACATCGCCCAGTGGGCACAGGGCTACATGGACAACGCCCTCGCCGCCGCCGGAACCACCGCCCAGAAAGTCGGCTACGACACCATCGCCGGCGCCGGAACCGTCTACCGGGGCACCATGCTCCTCGGCGGCGGCGCCGTCCTGGCCGGACTCGTCCTCGGCGCGATCGTCGCGTTCGTCGTCGACCGGTCCTTCCTGTGGGCCGCCGGATACGCCGCGTTCGGCGCCGCCCTGTCGTTCGTCGGCCTCATCCACGGCAGCGAGGTCACCTGGAACGCCGGCGGGCAGATCGCCCTCGGCTACCTGTTCGCCGCCATCGTGTTCGCCGCGTTCGCCCTCTCCACCCGCCACAAGCCCGAAACACCGGCCGAACCCGAACCCGAGGCCGGGCAGCCCGTCACCGCGAAGACCCAGACCGCATGAACATCCCCGACCTCACCGCCCGCTACCGCGCCGGAACCGACCCCGCCACCATCGTCCACGCCACCTACGACCGCATCGACGCGCGCGGCGACGACCACGTCTGGATCACGCTGCGGAGCCGCGCCGACGTGCTCGCCGACGCCGCCGCCCTCACCCGCCGCTGGCCCGACCCCGCGACCCGGCCGCCGCTGTGGGGGGTGCCGTTCGGGGTCAAGGACAGCCTGGACGTCGCCGGGATCCCCACCACCGTCGCGTGCCCCGCCTACGCCTACGTCCCCGACCGCACCGCGCCGCTGGTGCGGCGGCTGCTGGACGGCGGCGCGCTGCTCGTCGGGAAGACCAACCTCGACCAGTTCGCCACCGGCCTGTCGGGGATGCGCAGCCCCTACGGCACCCCCGAGTCGCCGCTGGTGCCGGGGCTGGTGTGCGGGGGGTCCAGTTCCGGGTCGGCCGTCGCGGTCGGGGCCGGGCTCGTCCCGTTCGCGGTCGCGACCGACACCGCCGGGTCGGGGCGCGTGCCCGCCGTGCTCACCGGGACCGTCGGGTTCAAACCGACGCGCGGGCTCGTCAGCACCCTCGGCCTGGTGCCCGCGTGCGAGTCGATCGACTGCGCCAGCGTCATCGCCCGGACCGTCGCCGACGCCTGCGCCGTCCTGTCGGTGATGGCCGGGCCCGAGCCCGGCGACCCGTGGTCCCGGGACTTCCCCGGCCCCGGCGCGGTCCCCGCCGACACCGGTCCGCTGCGGGTCGGCGTGCCCGACCACCCCGAGTTCCACGGGGACGCCGCCGCGGCGGCCGGGTTCGGCGACGCGGTCGCCCGCCTGGACGCCCTCGGGCACACCGCCGTCCCGGTGGACCTGCGGCCGTTCCTGGCCGCCGGGCGGCTCCTGTACGACGGGCCGTGGGTCGCCGAACGCCTCGCCGTGTTCGGGGACTTCCTCGCCGACCACGGCGACGACCTGCATCCCGTCACCCGCCGCGTCCTGTCGACCGGCGGGTCCCTCACCGCCGTGGACGCCTTCCGGGGCCTGCACCGCCTCCAGACGCTGAAGGCGGCGACCCGCCCGGTGTGGGACGCCGTCGACGTCCTCGCGGTCCCGACGGTCCCCACCACGTTCACCCGCGCGGAGATGGCCGCGGACCCGATCGGGCGCAACACCGTCCTCGGCCACTACACGATGTTCGCGAACCTCCTGGACCTGGCCGCCGTCGCCGTGCCCGCCGGGACCACCGCGACCGGCCGTCCCCACGGCGTGACGTTCCTCGGCCCGGCCGGGAGCGACGCCGTCATCGCGGGCGCCGCCGCCGGTTTCACCGGCGAAACCGCGCGTCACAACGCTGTCGCGGTGACGCCGCACGCCGGGTGACCCTGTCGGCGGCCCCGCGTCCCGGGGCCGCCGGCGACCTCTCCCCGACCCCGCAGATCCCCACTGGCCCTAAACACGACAGAAAAGGGCTTCTGTTGGGTATTGGATGGTTTGTACCCACTTGTGCAGGTCTGGGCGGTGTTTGTCAGGTGGACGGGTCGTCGAGCTTGGCGGCGACGGCGTCCAGGACCCATTCCAGGCCGGTCGCGAAGGACGTCGCGGCGTCGACGTCCGCGCCGTCGTGCACGGCCTTGGCCAGCGCCGGGAACCGGCCCGTGGCCAGCATCCGGCGGACGTGGGGGCCGGACGCGCGCTGCCAGTCGCGTTCGGACAGCCCCGTGGCGCGTTCGGCGCGCAGGTCGGCGACCTCGTGCCGCAGCGCCCCGGTGACGTAGGCGCTGACGGTCGCCACGGCGCGCAGGGCGGTGTCGAGCGGCGCGCGGCCGTCGAGGGCGGCGAGGGCGGACTCGGTGACGGCGAGGGCGTTGGGGCCGAGGGACGGCCGGCCGCCGAGCAGGTCGGCGAGCCATTCGTGGCGCAGGACGGCGCGGCGGGTGCGGTGGGCGCGTCCGCGCAGCGCGTCCCGCCAGCCGGCGGGCGGTTCGGTGGGCAGGATCTCGGCGTGGACGTGGTCGACCATGAGGTCGAGGAGTTCGTCCTTGGTGGCGATGTGGCCGTAGAGGCGCATGGGGCCGGCGTCGAGGCGGGCGGCGACCTTGCGCAGGGACACCGCGTCCAGTCCCCCGGCGTCGGCGAGCGCGACGGCGGCGGCGACGATGCGCGGGCGGTCGAGCGGCGCGGGCGGCGGCGGTGGTTCGGGGCGGTCCCACACGGTCATGGTTTCACCGTACTGTTGCGATACACCATATCGGGTCAATACGGTGTATCGCCATGAGTCGTATCGCGGTGGTAGGGGGCGGCCCGGCCGGGCTGGCGTTCGCGCGCGTCCTGGCGCGTCATGGGCGTCCGGTGACGGTCCTGGAGCGCGACCGCTCCCCCGCGGCGCGTCCGCCGGGCGGTTCGCTGGACCTGCACGCGGGCCTCGGGCAGCGGGCGCTGGAGAAGGCGGGGCTGCTGGCGGAGTTCCGGGCGGCGGCGCGGCCGGAGGGGCAGGCGATGCGGATCCTTGATCCGGGCGGGGCGGTGCTGCGCGACTGGCGTCCGGGGCCGGACGAGCGGGCCAATCCGGAGATCGACCGGGGTCGGCTGCGCGATCTGCTGCTGGGCGGGCTGGAGGACGTGCGGTGGGGGTGGGAGGTCGCGGAGGTGGTGCCGGGCGGGGGCGGCGCGGTGGTGCGGTGCGCGGACGGGCGGGAGGAGGCGTTCGATCTGGTGGTGGGCGCGGACGGCGCGTGGTCGCGGGTGCGGGCTGCGGTGTCGGGGGCGGTGCCGGAGTACGCGGGGGTGACGTACGTGGAGACGTCGCTGGACGACGTCGACGCCCGCCACCCGGGTCTGGCGCGGCTGGTCGGGGACGGTGCGGTGGCGGTGTACGGGGTGAACCGGGGGCTGGTGGCGCAGCGGGGCGGCGGCGGGCACGTGAAGGTGTACGCGCAGTACCGGACGCCGCAGGGGTGGCCGGCGGACGTGGATCCGGGCGACGCGGACGCGCTGCGGGCGGCGGTGCTGGACCTGCTGGACGGGTGGGCTCCTCCCCTGCTGGACCTCGTCCGGCACGGGACGGCGTTCGTGCGGCGGGAGCTGCACGTCCTGCCGGTGGGGCACGCGTGGGCGCACGTGCCCGGGGTGACGCTGGTGGGCGACGCCGCGCACCTGATGCCGCCGCTCGGGGCGGGCGCGAACCTGGCGCTGCTGGACGGCGCCGAACTCGCCGAGGCGATCGTCGGCGCCGGGGACCTGGACGGGGCGGTGCGGGCGTTCGAGGAGCGGATGGGGGCGCGGGCGGGCCGGTGGGCGGCGCGGACGGCGGCGGGGCTGGAGCGGCTGGTGGGCGCGGACCCGGCGCGGGCGGTGGCGTTGTTCGACGAAGTGCAGCCGTCGTGAGCCGTCCTGGTTTCCGGGTGCGAGGCGGGGCGGGCAGGAGTATCTTGTGCCGTTATCGAACGCGCCGCCGCACCGGCGGCGCCCTGGAAACGCGTAGTGAGTGATCCCAATGGCTGTGACGACCGAGCGGTCCGCCCCGGGGTGGGTGGACGTCTTCCTGGAAGATCTCGCCGAGCACGGGTACGTGGCCCGCGCCGCCAGGACCGCCGGGGTGAGCTGCACGGTCGTAGCGCGGCGGGGGCGCCGCGACCCGCTGTTCGCGCGGGCGCTGCGCGAGGCGCAGGGTCACGCGCCCGAGAGCACGGCCCGGGAGGTCGTGTTCCCCTAGCGGGCGGCGCATGCGAGGGCGGTCCCGTGCCCCGGGGCCGCCCTCGCGCGTTCCCCGGGGTTTTGTCGGAGGGGGCCGGTAGGTTCGGCGGCGTGCGTCCAGCCGATGTCCTGCGCCTGACGGTGGCCGAGGCCGCCGACCGCTATGCCGAGATGGTCCGCGCCAAGGCCGCGACGGGTGCGCTCGCGCCCGGGACGGCGGAGGTGTACGTCCGCGACGTGGGGACGTTCGCCGAGCTCGCCGACCCGGAGGCGGTGCTGGACGACCTGGACGGCGCGGCGGTCGACGCGGTGCTGGTGCGGTTCGCGCGCAAACCGGACGGGCGGCGCGCGGCGGCGGGTCCGGGGCCGGTGGGGCGGGCGACGCAGAGCGCGGCGTCGCAGGCGCGGTTCCGGCGGTCGGTGTCGGCGTTCTTCCGGTACGCGACGGTGGCGGGGTGGGTGCAGCTCAACCCGATGGGGTCGGTGACGCTGGAGGCGCGCGAGCGCGGCGGGCTGCGCGCGGAGCGGCGGGCTTTGACGGCGGAGCAGGCGGCGGGGCTGCTGGACGCGGCGCAGAACCTGGTGGCGGCGCGGCCCGCGGCGGGGCGGCGCGCGGACCAGCGGACCGAGCTGCGCGACGGGCTGATCGTACTGCTGCTGGCGTCGGTGGGGCCGCGGGTGTCGGAGCTGACGCGCGCGAACGTGGAGGACTTCTTCGTGAACGCCGGGGTGCGGTACTGGCGGATCTTCGGCAAGGGCGGGCGGACGCGGGACGTCCCGCTGCCCGGCGCGGTCGCCGACGTGCTCGACGCGTACCTGGCGTCGGGGCGGCGGGAACTGGACCGGGGGGTGGAGGACAAGGCGCTGCTGCTGTCGTGGCGGGGCCGTCGGCTGGCGCGCGGCGACGTGCAGGGCGTCATCGACCGGGTCCTGGCGCGGGTGGAGCCGGGACGGCGGCGGAGCGTGACGCCGCACGGCCTGCGGCACACCACCGCGACGCACCTGCTGGCGGTCGCGACGGACATGGACGCGGTCCGCCGGATCCTCGGCCACGCCGACCTGTCCACCCTCGGCCGCTACCGGGACGAGCTGCCCGGCGAACTCGAAGCCGCGATGCGCGTCCACCCCCTCCTGCCCGCGCCGCGCCGCACCCGCCCGGACGACACCCCCTGACCCGCCCCGCGTCCGGCCCCAGGACGCCCTGACGCAGGACGCTCCGGACACAAGGGCCGGGCGCGGGGTGCGCGTCGGGACGCGGCGGATGGATCGGTCGGGCGCGGGATGCGCCGCGGGACGTGGCGGGGCGGATCGAGCGGGTAGCGAGCGGGTGCGGCGCCCCGGTCCGACCCACCCCGACCTTTCGCGGACCGGCGCGGTGCGTGGAGAGGTCGGGGTGGGCGGGGACGGCGCGGCCGGTCGGGCGGGTGCGGCGCGTGGCGCCGTGACGATCACGGCGTGCGGGTGCGAGGCTGCGGAGCGTGACGGTTCTGGGTGCGGCGGCGGTGGCGGCGGTCGCGGGATGGGTGTACCTCGCGGCGGGGCACGGGGGTTTCTGGCGCACCTCCCCCACCGGCGACGGCGGTAGTGGGGAGGGCGGCGGGGTTCCGGCGGGCGGGTGGCCGGGCGTGGTCGCGGTCGTCCCGGCGCGCGACGAGGCGGCGGTGCTGCCGGACACGCTCCCGACGCTGCTGGCGCAGGAGTACCCGGGGCCGTTCCGGGTGGTGCTGGTCGACGACGGCAGCTCCGACGGGACCGCCGCGCTCGCAAAGCGCCTGGCCGCGGGGGCGGCGGCGGACCTGGAGGTGGTGGCGGCGCGGGAGCGGCCCGCCGGGTGGGCGGGGAAGGTGTGGGCGATGAGCGAGGGCGTCCGCGCCGCCGCCCGGGACCGGCCGGAGTTCGTGCTGTTCACCGACGCCGACATCGCCTACCGTCCGGGCGCGGTGGCGGGCCTGGTGCGGGCCGCGTTGGGACGGGACCGGGACCTGGTGTCGCGGATGGCGCTGCTGAGCGTCGCGACCGGGTGGGAGCGGCTGGTGGTGCCGGCGTTCGTGTACTTCTTCGCGCAGCTGTACCCGTTCCGGCGGGTGGGGCGGGACGGGTCGCGGACGGCCGCGGCGGCGGGCGGATGCATGCTCGTGCGGCGGACGGCGCTGGACCGGGCGGGCGGGCTCGCCGCGATCGGCGGCGCGCTCATCGACGACGTCGCGCTCGGGCGGCTGCTGAAGCGGTCGGGGGCGCGGTGCGAGCTGCGCCTCGCGCGGGACGTGGAGAGCCGCCGCCCCTACCCGCGGCTGGCGGACCTGTGGGCGATGGTGGTGCGCAGCGCCTACCACCAGCTCCGCTACTCCCCCGCCCTGCTGGCCGCGACGGTCGCGGGCCTGGCGGTGCTGTACGGGGTCCCGCCGGTCGCGGCGATCGCCGGAGCCGCCACCGGAAACGGGACCGCCACCGTCGCGGGCGCGGCGGGGTGGGCGGTGATGGCGGCGACACAGGTCCCGGTGCTGCGGTTCTACGGACTGTCGCCGGCCCGGGCCGTCGCGCTCCCCCTCGTCGCCGCCCTGTACGCGGCGATGACGGTGGACTCGGCGCGCCGCCACTACGCCGGGCGCGGCGGCATGTGGAAAGGCCGCACCGCAGTCGGCTGACCGGCCAAACACCGCGCCGCCCCCGCCCGCTGCGGTCGGCGCCCCTGCCCGTCCGCCTCCGCCCGGCCTGGTCCGGTCGGTCGGGGCGGGTGGGTGACCGGATCGTTCCGGTGCGGGGCGTGATCGTGGCTGGGCGCGGCGGCGCGCGGGACGCCAGGATCGGGGCATGAACCGAGCGCTGATCGTGATCGACGTCCAGGAGTCCTTCCGCCGCCGTCCGCTGTGGGAGGCGGTGAACCGTCCCGACATCGCCGCGCGCACCGTCCGGCTGGTGGACGCGGCGCGCGCCGCAGGGGACCTGGTGGTGTGGGTGCTGCACAGCGAGCCGGGGTCGGGGACGCCGTTCGACCCGGTGAGCGGGCACGTGCGGCTGATGGACGGTCTGGAGGCGGCCGCCGGGGAGCCGGTGCTGACCAAGACGTCCCGGAACGCGTTCACCACCACCGAGCTGCAGCGGGTCCTCACCCGGCACGGCGTCGGGGAGCTGGTGGTGTGCGGGATCCAGACCGAGCAGTGCTGCGAGACCACGGCGCGGATCGGCGCGGACCTCGGCTACGGGGTGGTGTTCGTGACGGACGCGACCGCGACGTTCCCGATCGCGCACCGCGACGCGCCGCCCGCCGTCCGCGCCGGGCTGGACGTGGCGGCGCTGCTCGCCGACCCCCGCACCCTGCCCGCCGACGCCGTCACCGAGCGCACCGAGTACGCGCTGGCGGGGAGGTTCGCGCGGATCGCGTCCCTGGACGACCACGTCGCGGCGGCGGGCGTAGACTGACCGGATCGTGACGCGTGTGCTGTTCGTGCTCGTCCCCGGCGTGCACCTGCTGGATCTGGCGGGGCCCGCGCAGGTGTTCTCCACCGCCGCCGACCTCGGCCTGCCCTACCGGACGGAGTACGTCGCCGAGCAGGAGGACGTCCCGACCGCGCAGGGCCTCACCGTCCGCGCCGGCACCGCGTGGCCGGACCTGTCCCCCGCCGACCTCGTCGTCGTCCCCGGGTGGCGGCGCCGCGCCCCCGACCCCGACCCGGGGCGGATCGGGGCGGGCACGGCGGCGCGGCTGCGCGCCCACCACGCGGCGGGCGGGACGGTCGCGAGCGTGTGCGCGGGCGCGTTCGCGCTCGGCCGCGCCGGGCTGCTGGACGGGCGGCGCTGCACCACCCACCACGCCCTGCACGCCGACCTGGCCCGCCTCCACCCCGCCGCGCGCGTCGTCCCCGACGTGCTGTTCGTGACCGACGGGCGGGTGGTGACGTCGGCGGGCATCGCCAGCGGCATCGACCTGGCGCTGCACCTGCTCGCCGTCCGGCACGGGCCCGGCGCCGCCGCGCGCGCCGCCCGCGCGATGGTCGTGTACGCGCGGCGCAACGGGGACCAGCCGCAGGACGGGGTGATGCTGCGGTACCGGGCGCACCTCAGCGACGCCGTGCACCGCGCGCAGGACCTCATCGACGCCCGCTACCGGGACGCGCTGCCGCTCGCTGCGGTCGCCGCCGCGGCGGGCGTGAGCGAACGGACCCTGACGCGCCGGTTCACCGCCGCGACCGGCCGCACACCGCTGCGGTACCAGCAGGAGCTGCGCGTCGAGCACGCCGAGGCGCTCATCGCCCAAGGCGCCACCGCCGACGCCGCCGCCCGCGCCGTCGGGTTCGGCGACGCGCGGATGCTCCGCCGCCTCCGCGCCACCCGCCGCACCCCCGCCACCGTCCCCGGCCCGACCGCACCGGCCACCCCCGTCGCCCCCGCTGGTCACGCTGCCGCGCCGGACCTGTGAGGTGGCGCGGGGCGGTCGGCGCGGCGTCGAGCCGGAGCGGTGACCGGGCACCGGAGCGAGTGCCCGCCAGGGCGTTCCGGCCCGCCGCCCGTGCCGCGCCTGTGCCGCGCCTGGGCCGGCCGCAGCGCGGGCGGGGCACGGGTCGGCCTGCGAGGAGGATGGGTGCGGGATTCATCGGCGGCGGTCGAGGTGATCGCATCCTTTTCCTCATGACCTCCCAAGGGGCCTCGCGAGGGCCTGCGCTCAGCCTCCTCGCGGGCCGGTCAGGGTGGGAGGGGGACCTCGCCGTAGCGTGTCGGGCCGTGCTCGACGGCGGCGCGTCCGCCGGTGACCGCCGCCGCCCACGCCGCGAACTCCGCCGTGTCGGCGGCGGGCACGCCGACGGTGACGGCGACGTCGGCGCCGTACCGGACGGTCTGCGGGGCGGGGCCGCGGGCGTGCAGGTCGCCGAGGAACCGTCCGGCGTCGGTGTGCGCGACGCGGACGGTGACGTCGGTGACCGGCAGCAGCTCCACGAGGCCGACCAGGTCCAGGGTCGCGGCGACGACGCCGGCGTAGGCGCGGGCCAGGCCGCCCGCGCCGAGCTTCACCCCGCCGAAGTGGCGGGTGACGACGGCGGCGGTGCCGGTGACGCGGCGGCGCAGCAGGACTTCCAGCATCGGGATCCCGGCCGTCCCGGCGGGTTCGCCGTCGTCGCTGCTGCGGGTGGTCTCGCCGCGGTCCCCGACGACGTAGGCGGTGCAGTTGTGGGTCGCGTCGCGGTGCGCGCGGCGGTGCGCGGTGAGGAACGCGACGGCGGCGGCCTCGTCGTCCACGCGGGCGAGGGTGCAGGTGAACCGGGACCGCCGCACCTCCACGGTGTGGGAGCCGGGCCGCTGGATCCTGCGCATGACGGGGGCGAGTGTAGCCGGGCGCGGCGGCGGCCCGTTCCCGTCAAGATCCCCGGGCGTGTCACACTTGCGTGCGTGAGCGACCACGGGCTGTCCGATCAGCGGCTGACGCGCGAGGACATCATCGACGCCGCGCTGGACATCGTCACCCGGGAGGGCAGCACGGCGCTGTCGATGCGGCGCGTCGCGACCGCCGTCGGGAGCGCGCCGATGAGCATCTACCGGCATGTGCGCGGCAAGGACGAGCTGCTGACGCTGCTGATGGACCGGGTGTTCGGCAGCCTGCCGCGGCCGGTGCTGCCGCAGGCGCCCCGCGACCGCCTCCTGGCGCTGCTGCTCTGGCAGCACGGGGAGCTGGCGGGACGGCCGTGGATCACCGAGGTCCTCAGCCGCAGCGACGTCGCCGCGCCCGCGCTGCTGTGGCTGATGGAGGACCTGTACGCGGCGTGGACGGCGTGCGGTCTGACGCTGCCGGAGGCGGCGCGCGCGCACCGCGTGACGTGGGTGTTCAGCTTCGGGGACCTGGTGCAGCGGATCCATCCCGCCTACACCGGCAAGCGGCTGCTGGTCACCGGGGACGTGGACCCGTCGGAGCATCCCACGCTGGACGCGCTCGGGGACGCCTGGAACCCGCACGGCCGGCACGAGCACTTCGCCGGGGACCTCACCGCGCTCGTCGACGCGCTCCTCAGCCGGGGAACGGCCAGGGGTTGATGCGGCAGCCCTGCAGCGACTTGGTCTGCTGCACCATCACCGGCGCGCGCCGCCCCCGCCCCGGGCACTGCTCGTGGCCGTGGCCGAGGGCGTGCCCGACCTCGTGGTTCACCACGTACTCGCGGTAGGACGCCAGGTCCGGGCCGTACGTCACGGCGCCCTGCCCCCAGCGGCGCGCGTTGATGACCGAGCGGTTCCCGCTGCGGCACGACAGCTCCCCGCCCGTGACCAGCGGCGCGCACAACCGGTCGGTGAGCGCGGGGCTCGCCAGCGACACCCGGAACGCGACCGGCCCGTGCGCGACGCGGACGAACCGGACCCGGCCGCCGTGCCCCCAGCTGCGCGGATCGTTCAGGATCCGCTGGACCTGCGCGGCGAACACCGCCGCGTCGAACGGCAGGCCGCCCTCCACGTCCACGGCGTACCGGACCGTCCGGGCCGCCCCGGAAAAGCGCGCCGCCGAGGCAGCGGCGGGCGCGGTGGTGAACCGTCCCGTCCCCGACACCGGCACCCGGACCCGCTGCGGCTGCCGCCGCCCGTCACGCCGCTGCTTCGGCGAGCGGGCCTGCCGGGGCGAGCCGGGCGTGCGGGGCGCCGCCGCGCGGGTGCCCGCCGCCTCCGGCCGCGCCGACCGTGGTGGTCGCCGCCCGTCACCGGACCCGCCGTCGCGGGCGGCGACCGCCACGGCCGCCGCACCGACCGCCGCCGCGCACACGACGGCGCCCGCGACCGTCCACACCAGACGGCGGCGCGGCCGGGCCGGAACCCCGGACGGGTCGGGTTCGTGCACGCGCAACTCCTGCGATCGGCGGCCGGTCTGGACGGTCCCCGCCACGACGCGCACGCGCGATGACCAGGTTCACCAGCCCATGTCGGGATATCGCCGCCAGGATAACCAGCCGCCCCCGCACGCCCCACGCCCGCCCCTGCCCCCACCCGCACCACCCCGACCTGCACACAACGACAACAGAACCCCGCCCCGACCCCCGGGGCCCGAACGCGACGAGGACCGGGCGGCAGCAAGGCGACAAGAGAAGCACCACGCCAACCGCCGCGCTCCCCACGCGGGAAAGCGCGCGCTTCCCCGCGCGCGAACAGCACAGCGCGAACAGACGCCGCGCTGGCTGCCGCACGTCCCGTCCGCCCGTCCGGACGGACGCGAGCGGGCGGGCGGACGGGCGGCTCGTTGGGCGGAGCCCACGTCGGGGTCCACGACCGTGCCCGGCCGTGCGCGGCGCGGACGGGTGGGGGCGTGGGTCAGGGGGCGGTGGGTTCGTCGCGGTCCAGCAGGGACGGGTCGTCGACCATCGCCGCCACGTCCGCGATCGACGGCACCACCGCCGTCGGGCGGAACGGGAACCGCTCCACCTCGCCGCGCCCCGTCACGCCGCTCAGCACCAGCACCGTCCGCATGCCCGCCTCGATGCCCGCGACGATGTCGGTGTCCATCCGGTCCCCGACCATCACGGTGCTCTCGCTGTGCCCGGCGACGCGGTTCAGCGCCGTCCGCATCATCAGCGGGTTCGGCTTGCCGACGAAGTACGGCTCCACGCCCGTCGCCCGCGTGATCATCGCGGCGACCGCGCCGGTCGCGGGCATCGAGCCCTCCGCCGACGGCCCCACCGGGTCGGGGTTGGTCGCGACGAACCGGGCGCCGCCGTCCACCAGCCGGACCGCCTGGGTGATCTGGGAGAAGCTGTAGGTGCGGGTCTCGCCCAGCACCACATAGTCGGGCCGGATGTCGGTGAGGACGTACCCGGCCTCGTGCAGCGCCGTCGTCAGCCCCGCCTCGCCGATCACGTACGCCGAGCCCTCCGGCCGCTGGTCGGCCAGGAACGCCGCCGTCGCCAGCGCCGACGTGAAGATCGACTCGGTGGGGACGGGCAGGCCGAGCGCCGCGAGCCGCGCCGACAGGTCCCGCTGGGTGTAGATCGAGTTGTTGGTGAGGATCAGGAACGGGCGCCGCGCCGCCTGCAGCCGCTGCAGGAACTCCGCCGCACCCGGGATCGGGCGGCCCTCGTGAACGAGGACGCCGTCCATGTCCGACAACCACGACTCGATCGGCGCGCCTTTGTTCATACCGCCCATTGTCGCAGGCCGGAACGTTCCACCCAACAGCGGCACAACGCCCACGCCCCACCGCGCGCACGGGGACACGCGCACGGGGACACGGTGACGCTGGACGACCTGCCCCGGCTCCTGGAGCAGTCGCGCGCGGGGACACGGCTGGAACGCAACGCGGGCCGACGCAGCCAACGCGGGCCAACGCGCATGCCGTGTTCCTCGCCCCGGACGTCCCGGCGGCGGCGCGGGCCAACGCGGCCCGTGCGGCCGGACCGGCGGCCCGCTTGACCCGAACGCACGACCCAGGCGCACGGCAGGAGCCGCACAGGCCGAGCGCATGGCGATCGCCGGTGCGTGCGGGATTCAAGGGCCGCGCGCCCCCGCTGGCCCGGGCGCGCGGCGGGAGCCGTACACGCCCGGGGCCCTACACACCGGGCGCGCCAGCGATCGCCGGCGCGCCCCGGTTTCCAGGCAGGACCACCCGGCGGGCGGGTCCGCGCGCACCCGGATCGCCTGCGCCCGGGCCTCCAGACAAGGCAACGGCCACGCGCCCGGCCAGGCACTCCGCGATGGCCTGCGCGCCCGGTCCCGCGCCCGGGACTGTCGGGCGGGGCCGCAGGCGGGACGCACCAGCGATCGCCGCACGCCCGGCGTGTTCGGGGCTATCGCGCGGCCGGTGCACACGGGCGCGCGGGTCTCCGCAGGGCCGTGCGCCCTGACGGGGCCGGGCGGCGGCGCGCACCGTCGGCCACCTGCGCACCCCAGGCCGCTCGCCTGAGGCCGCGCGTCCGGGACCTGAGGCCGGGCGGCCGGGAGGGGCCGGGCGCGACCGGTGGTCGCGGTGCGCCCGGCGGGGCCCGGACGGGTCAGACGTTGACGCCGAAGTCGGACGCGATGCCCGACAGGCCCGACGCGTAGCCCTGCCCGACCGCGCGGAACTTCCAGTCCGCGCCGTTGCGGTACAGCTCGCCGAACACCATGGCGGTCTCGGTCGAGGCGTCCTCCGACAGGTCGTAGCGGGCGATCTCGGCGCCGTCGGCCTGGTTCACGACGCGGATGAACGCGTTGCGGACCTGCCCGAAGTTCTGCTGCCGCGCGTCGGCGTCGTAGATCGACACCGGGAACACGATGGTGTCGACCTCGGCGGGCACGCCCGCGAGGTTCACCTTGATCTGCTCGTCGTCGCCCTCGCCCTCGCCGGTGAGGTTGTCGCCGGTGTGCTCCACCGACCCGTCGGGGCTGGTGAGGTTGTTGAAGAACACGAAATGGCGGTCCGAGACGACCTTGCGGTCCGCCGAGCACAGCAGCGCGCTGGCGTCCAGGTCGAAGTCGGCGCCGGTCGTGGTCCGCACGTCCCAGCCGAGGCCCACCACCACCGCGGTCAGCCCGGGAGCCTCCTTGGTCAGCGAGACGTTGCCGCCCTTGCTCAGGCTGACACCCACACTCCACCTCCGGTTCCGGTCGCGCGGACGTCCGTCGTCCGCACGCACTGTAACGAGCAACGGAGCCCGCCGCGCCGTGGTTCCCGCGCGCGTCACGCGGTGATGAACGAGGCGGGCGCGGTGATGGCGGGCGGGAGGTCCAGGGCGGCGGCGAGGTCGGCGGCGCGGCCCGGCGGAAGGTCGTCGGCGAGGGTGCGGCGCGCCTCCCACACGCGGTCCAGCAGGCCGGACGCGGCGGCGCCCTCGTTCAGCAGGACGGCGGCGCGCGACTCCATCCAGTCCAGCGCGAACAGCCGCAGCAGCGGCCGGACCGGCGGCGGCGCCGACCCTTCGGCCGCGGCGACGACCTGCAGGACGGTCCGGTCGGCGTGCGCGGTCGCGGCGGCGGTCGCCAGGGACAGGTTGGCGTTCCACGCGGTGAACGGGTCCGCGCCCGCCGCGGCGGCGGTCGCGACGCGGTCGGTGAGGCGGGCGGCCAGGCGGCGCTCGGCGTCGGCGGCGACCCCGAGCCACACGCCCGGGTCCAGGGGGTCGGCGCCCGCCGGGACGGGCGCGGCGGGCGGCGGCGCGTACCGGTCGCCGGCGGCCATCGCGCGGGCGGTGTCGAACAGGATCAGGTCGTTGTCGCCGCCCGCGCTGCGGTAGGCGTGGGCGAGGCCCCGGTAGGCGTTGAGGCGGTCGGTGGCGGCGAACCCGGGCGCGCCGCTGTGGGTGCGGCACCGCGCGACGGCGTCCTCGGCGCGGACCGTCACGGCGGCCTTGAACAGCGCCAGGTCCCGGTCCACCGCCGACCACGGCGCCCACGCGCCCCCGCCGCCGTCACCGGTGGCGGAGGCGGTGCGGTCCTTGACGTGGGCGGCGACGGCGGTCAGCGCGTACGCCGACGCCAGCGCGCCGAGCACCGCCTCGCGCTGGTTGCGGTAGTCGGTGAGGGGCCGCAGCGGCGCCAGGCGGCCGAGCGCGACCCGCCCCGCCGAGTGCGCGGCCAGCACGCCCGCCGACGCGCGCGTCACCGCCGCGCACGCCGCCACGACCGCCCGCCACACCGCCGGGCCCACCGACATCGACCGGGTGAGGCGCTGCGCGGCGCCGCCCGCCGGGTCGTGGAACGCTCCGGCCGCGTCGATGGACGCGCCGTCGCGCAGCCACGCCTCGTAGGGGACGCGCAGCCCGTCCAGCCGGACCGCCGCGTAGTCGACGGGCAGGCCGCTGCCGTCGGGGGCGGGGATGATGCGGACGCCGGGCGCGGGCGTCCCGTCGGGTCCGCGCAGTGCGGCGATGAACACGAACACGCCGTGCTCGCGTCCGCCGTGGACGAGGGTGGCGTACACGGCGGCGGTCTTGGCGACGCCGGGGTGGCCGGTGTTGGTGGGGAACTTGGCGGCGTCGGCGTCGGGGGTGGTGAGGACGAACTCGCGGGTCCCGGCGTCGTAGCGGGCGGTGGTGCGGGGCGACAGGTGGCTGTTGCTGCGGCCCGCCTCGGTCATCAGCAGCGTCCCGACGTCCCCCATCGACGCCAGCCTTTCGCGCGGGCCGTCCAGGCCGTCCTGCCCGGCGCCGAACCGCAGGATCGGGGCGAGCGCGAGCGTGTAGTGCAGCAGCATCACGTGGAACAGCGCCGGGTCGGCGACGGCGGCGCGCTCCAGCAGCGCGCACAGGGCGTGCGGGTCGTCCAGCAGCTCGGCGGCGGGCGGCGCGGCGCGGCCCGCGCGGCGCAGCCGGTCGTAGGTCAGGGCCTGCCGGTCGCGGGCCGTCAGGCCGTCGGGGACGACCGCGAACTCCGGCGGGACCGCCGCGTCCAGCCACGCGTCGGCGCGGCCCCGGACGAACCCCGCCAGACCGTCGGCGGCCGTGTCGGTGGTGTCGGGCATGCTGTCGGGCATGGGCGGTTCCTCTCAGTGGACGGCGGCGGGGCGGGGGGCGGCCAGCGGCGCGCAGGTGCGGGCGCCGGGCACCGACAGCGCCGCCGCGCGGCACAGCGCGTCGCCCGGCCCGGCCTGGACGAACAGCGTCGCGCCCGCGCGGTGCACGGCCCGGACGATCTCGGGGAACCGCAGCGTCCGCACGATGCAGTCGGCCAGCGCGCGGTGCGGGTCGTCGCCCGGCCCGTACGCGCCGCCCCGCACCGGGGAGTACACCGGCAGCTCCGGCGCGCGCGCCGGCACCGACCGGATGATCGTGTACCACTCGTCGTCGGCGCCGCGCAGCGACGGATGGTGCGACAGGTACGGGACGGCGAGCCGCACCGCCTTCACCCCGTGGTCGCGCGCGGCGGCCAGGGCCCGCTCCAGCGGCTCGTCCGGCCCCGACACCACCGTCATCGCGGGCGCGGTCGTGCACGCGATCACCACCGACGGCTCGGCGGCGCGCAGCAGGCACGCGCGGGTGTCGGCCTCGGGCGCGGCGACCAGGCCCATCCCGCCGCCCGACCCGTGCCGGGTGAGGACGTCCACCAGCGTCACGGCCATGCGGGCGCCGTCGGCGACGGTGAACACCCCCGCCGACACCATCGCCGCGATCTCCCCGAAGCTCTGCCCGACCGCGAACGCCGGGACGACCCCCGCCGCGCGCAGCACCCGGTCGGCGGCGACCGCGCACGCGTAGTCCGCGGCCTGCGCGACGCCCGGGCGGCGCGCCGCGTCGGGGTAGGCGGCCGGGTCGTCGAGCAGGACGTCGCGCAGCACCGGCCACCCGACCGGCAGGCCCTCCTGGACGGCGTCCAGGACGTCGGCGACGATCCGGCGGCCCGCCGGCCCGGCCGCGGTGTGGCCGGATGCGGACAGGGCGGTCAGGTCGGGGGTTCCGCCCGATCCCGTCCCGGGGAAGAGGAAGGCGCACACGTCGTCGGGTCTGAGATCGGGGGCCAGGTCCTGCGTCCAGTCCGGGGCGAACGGCACGGGCGGGTCTCCTTACCTCTGGGTAAGACTCACTTGTCTTCGTGGATAAGCGACAGCGCGCCAACAGATATAGAACAAAAGTTACAAACTGGGATTATTCCTTTCAGGGGTCGGCCTGACAACCACCCCGGCCGCCGCCCGGCCCGCCACCGGCCGAAGCGACGGCCCGCACCGCTCCCGGTCACCGCACCCGGAGCCCCGACCGGACCGAGGGGAACGCCCGTGACACCAGCTGGGACGCCTGCCGGGACACCTGAACAGCCCCGACCACCGGACGGGACGCCCGCCGCCCGCCACCCCGTCGCCGTCCACGGCACCGGCGCCTACCTGCCCGACCGGCGCGTCACCAGCGAGGAACTGTCCCGCGACCTCGGCCTGGACCCCTGCTGGATCGCCGACCGCACCGCCATCGCCGCCCGCCACGTCGCCGCCCCCGGCCAGGCCGCCTCCGACCTCGCCGCCCACGCCGCCCGCCGCGCCCTCGACGACGCCGGCCTCACCCCCGCCGACATCGGCCTCATCGTCGTCGGCACCTCCACCCCCGACGAACTCGGCCCCGCCACCGCCTGCCGCGTCCAGGCCCTCCTCGGCGCCCGCCGCGCCGCCGCGTTCGACGTCGCCGCCGCCTGCACCGGGTTCGTGTTCGGCGTCCAGGCCGCCGTCGGCTGGCTCGCCACCCAGCGCGGCGCCCCGCCCCGCGCCCTCGTCATCGGCGTCGAGGTCTACTCCCGCTTCCTCGACCCCGCCGACCGCGCCACCGCCGCCCTGTTCGGCGACGGCGCCGCCGCCGCCGTCCTCGGCCCCGCCGCCGCCCCCGCCGGCATCGTCTCCCTCGCCCTCGGCTCCGACGGCACCCGCGCCGACGACGTCCTCATCCCCGCCGGCGGCAGCCGCTCCCCGGCCAGCCCCGCCACCCTCACCGCCCGCGGCCACACCATCCACATGGACGGCCGCGCCGTCCGCGACTTCATCACCGGAACGTTCCCCCGCCTCGTCACCGCCGCCCTCGACGACGCCGGCGTCAAACCCGCCGACCTCGCCCTCGTCGTCCCCCACCAGCCCAACCCCCGCCTCACCGCCACCCTCGGCCCCGCCGCCGGCCTGGACCCCGCCCAGATCGCCGTCGCCGGCCACGACGTCGGCAACATCGGCGCCGCCAGCCTCCCCTACGCCCTCCACCGCGCCCTGCGCACCCGCACCCTCCCGCCCGACGCCCTGGTCCTGCTCGCCGGCTTCGGCGCCGGCCTCACCTGGGGCCACGTCCTCCTCCGCTGGCCCACCTGACCCTCACCCCCACCCCGCCGCACGCCCCACCCGCCGCACGGCGCAGCGCAGCCCCCCGCCCGCCAACCGGCCCACGAACGTCAACCGGCCCATTCCACCGACCCGCCCACGCCGCCGCCCGGGATCCCGAGCGGCACGACCGGCCGACGCGGTGCCCGCACCGGCCCCCGACGACCCGCAACTCGCCCCGTACCGCGCCGCGCGCCCCCTCGCGGTGCGGCGCGGTACACGCGCACCGACCGCAGATCCCGCCCGTCCCGCCCAGCCGCCCGCGCAACCGGGCACGCTGCGCGGTAGGCGGCGCGGTGGGCGGCGGCCGGTGCCCGGGCCGGGGAGGTTGCGCCGGAGGCCTGGTGGTGCGCCGTGCAGGCCGGTGCGCGTCCCGGCGGGCGGACGGCCGGCGAACGTCCGCTGGCAGCCGAACGGCGGACGGTAGATCGACGGCGGGCGCAACGCGCGCCACCGCGCGTGCGGTCCGCCGCCTCGCAGGCGGCGGACCGCACGAACGCCCGGGCGGGCTGGCGGGATCTGCGGCGGCGCGACCGATGACGTGGCCGGGCGTGGGTCGGGAGCGGGGACGCGCTGTGCTGGGCCGCGCGCGATCACGTGCGTGGGCTGTGCCGCAGCAAGGCGGAGTGGATGTTCCGCGCGCGGAGGCTCGCGCGGGCTGGGCACGGAGGTGTGGTCAGGTGGGGCGGCTCAGGGTGCGTCAGGTGGTGTGGCCCCAGGTCAGCTCGGCGCCGGCGTGGCCCGTCCGGACCACCCACACCAACGCGAGCAGCGCGAGGACGACCACGAGCGCCGCGGCGGCCCTGCCCGTCAGGACGGCCGCGCGGCCCGGTTCGGGGGCGCGGCGCGCGTCCAGGATCAGGAGCGCCAGGAACACCAGCGTCAGCGCCACCACCAGCACGCGGAGCTGGCCTCCCAGCTCGCCGTGCTCGGCCACCGCGTGCGGCACCGGGCCGCCGCCGGTGCGCTCGTCGCGCAGCGCCTCGCCCGCGCCCGCCGCCAGCATCGTCGCCGCCATCACCGCGACCAGCGCGCCGCCCGTCGCCGCGCCGAAGCGGAGCCGCCACGCCGGGCGCACCGCGAGCGCCGCCGCCGCGGCCGACAGCAGCGGCACCAGCACCACCGGGACGTGCACCAGCAGCGGATGCGCCGGGAGCCCGAACGCGTCCTGCGGCTCCACCGGCGCCAGCGCCGCGGCGAGCACCACGGCCGCCGCCAGCAGCAGCACCGGCGCGTTCAGGGGGATGCCGAACGGGCCCGGGCGCGGGGCGCCGTCCGGGCGGGAAGCGGGCGGGGCGGAGGGGACGGGGCCGGGGGACGGCGCGGGGGCCGTGGCGTCATCGCTCATGGACGGTCATCCAACGGCACCGACCTCTCAGAACCCTCTCAACGCCGCGCTCACGCGGGCTGTTCGGGCAGCTCGCCGTCCCGCCGGATCCACACCTGCAGCAGCAGCATCAGCTCCAGGCGGATCTCGGGGTCCTCGATGTCGAAGCCGAGCAGGTCGTGCAGCTGCCCCAGGCGGTACCGGACGGTCTGCGGGTGCACGTGCAGCGCCGCCGCCGCGCCCGTCGCGTTGAAGCCGTTCTTCAGGCACTCCAGCAGCGTCACCGCCAGCCGCACCCCGTGCCGGGACCGGGTCCGCGTCAGCGGTTCCAGGCGGCGCGCCGCGACGATCTCCGTCAGCCGCCCGCCCGCCTCCAGCAGCAGGTCCGCGACCCGCTCCTCCGCGCGGACCAGGCCGCCGCGCTGCGCGTCGTCCCCGCCGCACGGGTCGGCCGGGAGCTCCAGCGCGCGCCGCGCCCAGTGCAGCGACACCCGCGCCTCGCCCGGCGGCACCGCCGGGCCGACCGCGCCCGACCAGCCCGCCAGCATCCCCGTCAGCCGCTCGGCCTGGCCGGGGCCGTCGGGGTCGGGCATCACCAGGCAGGGACGGCCGCCGTCCAGGCCCGCCAGCACCTGCGGCGGCAGCCCCGACGGGCCCTCCCCGCCGCTGCCCGGACGCGGGCGCAGCACGATCACCGCCAGCCGCTGCGGCAGCGGCCAGCCCGCCATCGCCGCCTGCTCGGCCACCACGCCCTCGGGCACCGGCGCCTCCGACAGCAGCAGGCCCAGCAGCCGGTGCCGGCGCTGCTCGCGCTCGCCCGCCGCCTTCTCCCGCGCCCGCCGGTACCCGGCCGCCGCCGCCGACGACAACTCGTCCAGATACGCGAAGTTCGCCTCCGCCATCACGCTCAGCAGCGACAGCGGGCGCCCCAGCCGCTGGTACTCCGCCGCCAGGTATCGCCACGCCGTCCGCGACGCGATCCGCATCGCGTTCTGCAGGTGCTCCAGGCTGCGGCCCTCGACCGCCTCCCCGTAGCCGACGTCGAAGTAGACCTGGTACACGTCCTTCCACGACACGTCCGGGTCCTCGATGAGCCGCACCAGGTGCTCCATCGCGAAGACCACCGCGGCCTCCACCACCTGCCGGTACACCGGATCACCCGGCCGCGCGTACTCGGGCACCTCCCGCAGCACGCCCGCCACCATCAGCTCCTGCACGGCCGGCAGATGCCCCCGCATCCACGCCGCCTCCGCCACCGGCACGGCACGCCACGGCTGCGCCGCCGCGCCCTCGCGCGCCCCGTCCACCGGAGCCCCGTCGTACACCAACGTCACCGCACACCTCCACCCGGACAGCAGCCGGGCCGCCGCCCGGAACCGGGTCTCCGACGGTAGGTATCTTGTGCGTTGCGCAACACTCACATCCTGTACGTGCTGCACGCCGAACGTTGTCACTCACGTGATAACACCGCGCCGACATCATCAACAACAAGCCACGTTTCAGGACAATCCAGGCCGTCACCCCGCTTAGCGGGATCGTCCGGACGCCCCATTCCTTCCCCTCCGGCCACCTCCAAACGCCCGTTTCGTCCCACCGCCTGCGGCCCTCCGCCCGTCCGCTCCACGCGCCTCCCAACCCGGCGCGCCGCGCCGACGGCGTGCCTCCGCATCGCTGTGCCGCCGACCGCGTGACGCCCGCCGCGCTCACCCGTCCCGGCCGACGGGCTCGAACGGGCTACGCGCACCAGCGGCACCACCATGGGAGAGCCGGGTGACGGGCTAAGACGGCTCGTCCGCGCTCGCGCCCATGAACGTCCGCGTGCCGCGGCGCCGCCGGACCTCTCGGCGCGCGGCGGCCTTTCCCCACCGGCCCACACCGGTCCGGCCGCGCGAACGCATCGCGGCGAGCCCTCGCACGACCCGCGCGCTCGCGAGCATTGCCGATGACGCGCGGGCGACGGGTCGATCGCGCGGGCCGGTAGGCGGCGAGCGGGGTGCACGCCGCACGCGCATGGGCAGACCATGCGGACGGGCTGGCCGCGCGGGCAGGGAGCCGCGCGCCGGTGGGTGGGCGGCGCCGGCGAGTAAGCCGTGCAGGTGGCGGTGAGTGGACGGCGGGTCGGGTGGCGTCCTGGAGGCGCCGTCGGCGGGCGGCGCGCACGTCGGGCGGCGGGTTGTGCGGCGTCGGGTTTGCGGACGGGGTGGTGCGTTGTTTCTGGGGGGGCGGGTTCAGGGGGTGGTCAGGAGGGACAGGGCGCGGTCCACGTCGTCCTCGGACGTGCTCAGGTGAAACGACGCGCGCAGTCGGCCCGCTCGCTCGGCCACCACCACGCCGTGTTCGGCCAGGCGTGCCGCCGTGCCGTCCGGGACGCGCAGGGACACGATCGCCGAGTCGTCCGGCGGCAGGCCCAGGCCCGCGCGGAACCGGTTCGCCAGGGCCACGTCGTGGCGCAGCACCGCGTCCGCGCCGACCCGTTCCAGCAGTTCGAGCGCCGCCGCCTGGCCCGCCCACGACGGCCACGCCGGGGACAGGTCCAGCCGCCGCGCGTCCGGCGCCAGCCGCAACTGGCCCGCGTACAGCGACGCCCACGGGTCCTCGGAGGCGAACCAGCCCGCCGCGACCGGCCACACGTCCGCCAGCGCGTCCGGCGCGACCGTGAAGAACGCCGTCCCGCGCGGGCCCATCAGCCACTTATAGCCGCCGCAGACCACGAAGTCGGCGGTTGAGGCGTCCACCGGCAGCCATCCGCACGCCTGCGTCGCGTCCAGCAGCACCCGCGCGCCCGCCGACCGGGCCGCCGCCGTCACCTCCGCCAGCGGCGCGATCCGGCCGTCCGCCGACTGCACCACCGACACCGCTACCAGGTCCGCGCCGCCGGAGACTTCGTCCGCTACGCGGTCCAGCGGGACCGACCGTACTTGCAGGCCGTCGCGCGCCAGGAACGGGTGCACCAGCGACGCGAAATCGCCGTCGGCGACCACCACCCGCGCCCCGGACGGCAGGGACGCCGCCACCAGGCCCACGAAGTACGACGCCTGCGGGCCCACCGACACCCACTCCACGGGCACGCCCGTCAGCCGCGCGAACGCCGCCCGCGCCACCGGCACCGTCGCCTCCACCCCGACCGGCGACATCAGGCCCGCCGCGCGGTCCCGCTCGGCCGCCAGCACCGCCTCGTGCGCCGCCCGGGGTGGCAGCCCGTAGGACGCGGTGTTCAGATACGCGACGCGCGGCGCGAACTCGCCGCGCGCCTCCTCCACCGACAGCGACCCGCCCGCGATGTCCATACCCCGATGATGGACGACGCCGCCCCCGCCCCGCCCGTAGGGTGCCCGCATGACCACACCCGCCGCCTACCTCACCGGGCTGTTCGGCCTGCACGGACGCGTCGCGCTCGTCACCGGCGGCAGCTCCGGCATCGGCCGCGCCATCGCGGGCGCGCTCGCCGCCGCCGGGGCCCGCGTCGTCGTGCTCGCCCGCGGGGAGGACGCGCTGCGCGCCACCGCCGGGGAACTGCGCGCCGCCGGGCACGACGCCGACCACGTCGTCGCCGACCTCGCCGACCGCGCCCAGGTCCGGCGGGCCGCCGCCGACGCCGCCGTGCCGTTCGGGGAGCCCGACATCCTCGTGCACAGCGCCGCCGTCAACCTGCGGCCCCCGCTCGGCGACCTCGGCGACGACGTCTGGGACACCACCCTCGCCGTCAACCTCACCGCCCCGTTCCTGCTCGGCCGCCACTTCGGGCCCCGCATGGCGCGGCGCGGGTACGGGCGGATCCTGCACCTGTCGTCCCAGCAGGCGTTCCGCGCGTTCGCCGACAGCGGCGCCTACGGGGCGTCCAAGGGCGGCGTCACCGCGCTCGCCCGGTCCGAGGCCGAGGCGTGGTCGCGGCACGGCGTCACCAGCAACGCACTCGTCCCCGGGTTCGTCGCGACGCCGCTGAACGCGCACCTGTCCGCCGACCCCGCCCGCGTCGCCGCGCTCGCCGACCGCACCCTCACCGGACGCAACGGCGTCCCCGGCGACTTCGCCGGCGCCGCCGTGTTCCTCGCCGGCCCCGCAGCGTCCGCCGTCACCGGCCAGACCATCTTCGTGGACGGCGGCTTCTCCGCCCACTGACCCACCACCCCGCGTTTTGCCTGCAGAACCCCGCGCCGCGCCCGCGAACGGCACGCCCCCAGCGACGCCCGATGCCGCACGGTGAACCCGATCGCACAGCCCGTCCGACGACGGGGCGTCCGACGACGGGGCGCGCCACGCCCGCGAGCCCTCGGCCACCGCCCACAAGCGGGCGCGCGGAACGCCGGTGCCGCACCGTCAGGCCCGGCGTGCAGCACGCGCCCGCGCAGACGGGCACGCTGACCGGCCACTCATGCTCGCGCTTGAGCGCACGGCTCCGAGCGCACGGCATCGCGCTCGAGGCGCGATGCCGTGCCTCTGAGGCGCCTTTGGAGCGCCCAAGTCGCACTCGGGGCATGCACGCGGCGAGCGCTGGGCGTCGGGCGCGCGGCATCGCGCTTTCGCGCGCGGTGTGCGTCGGCGGGGTTCCGGCAGGGTCAGGTCGCGTCGTGCTGGGCCGCGATGCGGTCGGCCGTCAGACCCAGGCGCGCAGGCTTGGACGCACGGGTTCGCGGCGCGCCATCGGGCGCGCGGGTTCGGGCTTGGGGCGCGCCTGGGCGTGTGGTGGCCGTCGGCGGGCTTCCGGGCGGGACGTCGCGGCGTGCCAGGGCGGCGGGCGGCGGGTCAGGTCGCGTCGTGTTGGGCGGCGATGCGGTCGATCGACTCCGCCAGCGCGAAGTCCTTGGCCGTCAGGCCGCCCGCGCTGTGCGTCGTGAGGGAGAACGTCACCGTCCGCCACCGGATGTCGATGTCGGGATGATGGTCGGCCGTCTCCGCCGCCCGCGCCACCTCGTTCACCACCTCGATGCCCGTCAGGAACGACGGCGCCGTCACCGACCGGTGGATCCGGCCGTCCGTCCGCTCCCAACCCGCCAGCTCCGTTAGGCGCGCCGCGATCGCCGCGTCGCCCAGCACCTCCGCCATCGCGTGCTCCTTCCCGCCCGGCGGCGCCGGGCTCCCTCTGCCAGATGCCCCGCGCCGCCTCCCTCACACCATCCGTCACGCCCGGCCGGCGGTCAGGTCGTACAGGGTCGTGCCCGCCACCGCCCGGGACGGGAAAGACGCCTCCACCCATTCCGCGATCCGCGCCGCCGCGTCGCTGCCGCCCGACGCGGCGCGCGCTCCCGGCATCGCGCCGCCGACGAAGTAGTGGATCTTCTTCTGGGCGACGAGGCGCTGGAACTCCGCGAGCGTCGGGGCCGGGTCCGTGCCGTTGAACCCGCCGACGGCCATCACCGGACGGCCGCTCGCCAGCTGCAGGCCCGCCGCGCTGTTGGAGCCCACGGCCGCCGCCGCCCACGTGTACGCCGACGCGTCCGCCCGCAGCAGGGCCGTCACCCGCGCGTCCGGCGCCGCCGCGCGCAGCAGCCCGCTGGCTCCGCCGCCCGGCCCGCCCGCCGCACCGCCGCCCAGGCCACCGCCCAGGCCACGGGCCGCGCCCCCGGCCGCGCCGCCGGGCACGCCGCCGGGCACGCCGCCGGGCACGCCGCCGGGCACGCCGCCGGGCACGCCGCCGGGCACGCCGCGCGGTGGGCGGCGTCCGGTGCCGGGGGCGGGGAAGTTGCGCGGTAGGCCGGGGGGTGCGCCGCGCGGGCCGGTGCGCATTCCGGTGGGCGGACGGCCGAAGCCGCGTCCCGGCCCGCCGCGCGCCACCGCCGGGCCCGCCGTCACAATCGACCCGGTGTGCGGCGTCGCCGCCGTGTCCACCGCGTACGCGGCCGGGCCCGCCAGGCATGCGGCGACAGCGGCGCACGACGCCGCCGCTACCGCGCGGCGCGGCAGGAGCCGCAGCGCCGCCAGGGCTGCTGCGGCGGTCAGGCCCGCGGCCAGGACGAGGGGGCGCAGCCACGGCAGCCAGCCCGGCGACCGGCCGAGCAGCACGAACGACCACACCGCCGTCCCGGCTACCGCGACCGCCAGCACCGCCGCCGACGGGGAGCGGCGACGCTCCCACAGCACCGCCGCACCCAGCCCGGTCAGGGCCGCTATCGGCGGGGCCAGCGCCACCGTGTAGTACTCGTGGAAGATCCCCCGCATGAAGCTGAACACCGCGCCGGTGACCAGCAGCCACCCGCCCCACACCAGCAGGGCCGCCCGCACGCCGTCGGTGCGCGGCGCCCGCCGCACCGCCCACAGCCCCGCCGCGAGCAGCAGCAGCGCCGCCGGGAGCAGCCACGCGACCTGGCCGCCGATCACCGGGCCGAACATCCGCGCCCAGCCCGCGTCCCCGTCCGGGTTGCCGAGCCCCCCGGTCTCCGCGCCGTTCAGCCGCCCGAACCCGTTGTAGCCGAGCGCCAGCTCCAGCACGCTGTCGTGCTGCGACCCGCCGATGTAGGGACGCGACCCCGCCGGGACCAACGCGACCGCCGCCACCCACCAGCCCGCCGCGGCCACCAGCGCCGCGCCGCCCGCCAGCAGCCGCACGATCCGGCCCCGCACGCCGCCCGGCGCCACCGCCAGGTACACCACGGCGAACACCGGCACCACCAGGAACGCCTGCAGCATCTTCGCCAGGAACCCCGCGCCGACCAGCGCGCCGCACGCCACCACCCACCGCGCCCGCGTGTCCTCGCATGCCCGCAGCAGCGCGTACGCCGCCGCCGTCAGCAGCAGGACCAGCAGCGCGTCAGGATTGTCGAAGCGGAACATCAGCGCCGCGACCGGCGTCACCGCCAGCGCCGCGCCCGCCAGCAGCGCCGGGACGACGCTGCCCGGCGTCCGGCCCAGGGACCGCCGCACCGCCGCGTACAGCAGCGCGACCGTCCCCACGCCCATCAGCGCCTGCGGGACCAGCAGGCTCCAGGAGTTCACCCCGAACAGCCGCGCCGACAGCGCCATCGGCCACAGCGCGCCCGGCGTCTTGTCCACGGTGATCGCGCCCGCCGCGTCCGACGCGCCGAAGAAGAACGCCGACCAGCTCCGCGACCCCGCCTGCGCCGCCGCCGCGTAGAACGCGTTCGCCCAGCCCGACGCGCCTAGCCCCCACAGGTACAGCACCGCCGTCGCGGCCAGCAGCAGGCCCAGCGCGGGCCGCGCCCACTTCGGGTCGCCGCCGGACGCCGAGCGTGCCACCGTCGGCGGTGCGGTCGTCGCCGTCATGACGCCTCCAGCCGGTACAGGACGGACGAGCCGCCCGACGCCCCGCCGTACTCCGACGCCGGGACCTCCGTGCCGTGCGCGCGCACCCACGCGCTGACGCCGTCCGACCCCCGGTCCGGGCCGAAACCGCCGCCGACCAGCACATACCGCAACTGGCCCGACCGTACGAGCGCCTGCAGTTTCGCCACGGTCATCGCCGGGTCCGAGCCGGTGAACCCGCCCATCGCGATCACCGGACGGCCCGTCTCCAGGATCAGCGACGACGCCGACTGCGCGCTCGACACCGCCACCAGCCACCGCGCCGACCCCTGGTCGCGCACCAGGTAGGACGCCATCTTCGCGTCCACCCCGCCGCCCGGGCCGCCGCCGAACCCGCCGCGGCCCAGGCCGCCGCGCGGCAGGGCGCCCGGCATCCCCGGCGGCGCGCCGGACGGGACACCCCGCCGGGCGCCGGCTGGCGCGCCGGGCATCATCGCGGCCCGGCCCGGACGGCCCGGGAAACCCGCGCCCGCCGACGGGCCCGCCAGCGGATTGGTCCCGTTCGACGCCGTCGACGCCGCCGCGACCGAATACGCTCCCGGCCCGGCCAGGCCCGCGACCACCGCCGACGCCACAGCGACGGGCAGCAGACGCCGCGGCGTCGGCGCGTACCGGGCCGCGAGCAGGCCCGCGACCGCGACGACCGCCGCGACGGCGACCGTCCAGCGCAGCCACGGATGCCAGCCCGGCGTCCGCGCCAGCAGCGCGAACGCCCAGCCGCCCGTCACCGCGACGCCCAGCGGCACCGTCCACGCCCGGCGCCGCTCCCGGTACAGGGCGGCGGCCAGGACCGTCCCCGCGCCCGCCAGCGCCGCGACCGCCGGGGCCAGCGCCGTCGTGTAGTACGGGTGGAACGTCCCCTGCGCGAAACTGAACACCGCGTAGTGGACGGCCAGCCACCCGCCCCACAGCAGCAGCGCCGCGCCCTGCGGATCCCGGCGCGGACGCCGTCCCAGCAGCAGCCCCCCGGCCAGCAGCACCAGCCCCGCCAGCGGCAGCAGCCACGAGATCTGGCCGCCGACGACGTCGTTGAACAGCCGTCCCGCGCCCGGCTCCCCGCCGAACCCCGCACCGCCGCCCGGCCCGCCGCCGGGCGCGTCGCGGCCGAGGATCCGGCCGAGGCCGTTGTAGCCGACGACCAGATCCCACACCGTCCCGTCGGTGCTGCCGCCGACGAACGGCCGCGACCCCGCCGGGATCGCGTCCACCACCGCCATCCACCAGCCGCCCGACACCGCCAGCACCGCGCCCGCCGCCGCCAGATGCGCCACCCGCCGCAACAACGGCGGACGCGCCGCGACCAGGTACACCAGCGCGAACGCCGGGACGACCAGGAACGCCTGCAGCATCTTGGCGTTGAACCCGCACCCCACCAGGAACGCCGCCGCCAGCAGCCACCGCAGCCGCCCCCCGGCGACCGCGCGCTGCACCGCCCACGCGCCGGAAACCAGCAGCAGCACCAGCAGGGCGTCGGGGTTGTTGTCCCGGTCGATCGCGACGGTGATCGGCGTCAGCGCCAGCACCACCGCCGCCGCCAGCGCCGCCACCGGCCCGAACGCCCGCCGCACCGTCGCGTGCAGCACCGCGACCGCCGCCGTCCCCGCCAGCGCCTGCGGCAGCAGCAGCGCCCACGGGCCGAACCCCAGCACCCGCGCGAACAGCGCCTGCACCCACAGCGCCAGCGGCGGCTTGTCCACCGTGATGAACGACCCCGCGTCCAGCGACCCGAAGAAGAACGCCTTCCAGCTCTGCGTCGCGCTTTTCACCGCCGCCGCGTAGTAGGCGTTCGCCGTCCCGCCGCCCGGCAGGTCCCACGCGTACAGGGCGAACGCCGCGACCAGGACCGCCCACAGCGCCGGACGCGACCAGCGCGGCCCGTCCCCGCCCAGCACCGCCCGGCGCACCGCGCCCGGCGCCGTCATGGTCGCCGTCACGCCGCGCCCCTCTCGCCGCGCGGGCGGAAGATCCACGCCCGCATCAGCACGAACCGCGCCAGCGTCGCCACCGCGTTCGCCGCGACCAGCGCCAGCACCTCCACCGCGCGCGGCGCGCCCGGCGCCGCCGCGTGCAGCGCCGCCAGCCCGCCCGTGCTCAGCGCCAGCCCCAGCAGGAACGCCAGCAGCCCCTGCGCCTGGTGCCGCAGCGCGCCGCCCGCGCCCGTCACCCCGAACGTGAACCGGCGGTTGGCGGCCGTGTTCGCGACCGTCGTCGCCACCAGCGACACCGCGTTCGCCGCCAGCGGCCCGAGCACCGTCCGCAGCAGCACGAACAGGACGAGCTGCGCCGCCGTGCTCACCGCCCCGATCACCGCGAACACCGGAAGCTGCCGCGCCATCCCCGCCGGCAGGCCCTCCACCGCGGCCCGCCGGCGGCCGACCGGCGCGCCGAACCCGCCCGTCAGCATCCGCCGCGCCACCCGCGCCATCCCGCGCAGGTCGTCGCGGGCCGTCCGCCACACCTGCACCCGGCTGTCGGGATCGTCCACCCAGTCCACCGGGACCTCATGGATGCGCAGCCCGTTGCGCTCGGCCAGCAGCAGCAACTCGGTGTCGAAGAACCACTCCTCGTCCTCCACGCGCGGCAGCAGCGCCTGCACGATCTCCGTCCGCGCCGCCTTGAACCCGCACTGCGCGTCGGTGAACCTCGCCGCCAGCGCCGCGCGCAGCAGCAGGTTGTAGCAGCGGGAGATCACCTCCCGGCGCGGGCCCCGCACCACCGCCGCGCCCCGCGTCAGCCGCGACCCGATCGCCAGGTCGCTGTGCCCGGAGATCAGCGGCGCGACCAGCGGCAGGAACGCGTCCAGATCCGTCGACAGGTCCACGTCCATGTACGCGACGACGTCGGCGTCGCTGCCGCTCCACACGTGCCGCAGCGCCCGGCCCCGGCCCTTGCGGTCCAGCCGGACGGCCCGCACCCCGCGCAGCTCCGCCGCCAGGCCCTGCGCCGCGCGCCACGTCCCGTCGGTGCTGGCGTTGTCGGCGATCGTGATCCGGAACGGGTAGGGGAACGTCCCGTCCAGGTACCGGTGCAGGCGCCGCACGCTCGCGTCCAGCACCCGCTCCTCGTCGTGGACGGGCACGACGACCTCGACGAGCCGCAGCGGCGGCCCCGGCGGCACGTCCCGCGCGCCGCTCTCGGTGATCAGATGGCTCATGCGCTTCACCGTCGGGGCCGGGTCTGGGGGGCCCGTGAGGCGCGCATGAACGCCCCATGAGAATCAGGCCGGTTCGGCGGACCCGCCCGGCAGGGTCAGGCGCATCAGCGTCCCGCCGCCGTCCGCGCGGTCCACCGCGACCCGCCCGCCCGTCTCCCGCGCCACCCGCGCCACGATCGACAGGCCGAGGCCCGACCCCGGCAGGCTCCGCGCCGACGGCGACCGCCAGAACCGCTCGAACACGTGCGGGACGTCCGCCGCCGGGATCCCCGGGCCCTCGTCGGCCACCACCAGCTCCCCGCCCGCCAGCCGCACCCGCACCGTCCCGCCCGGCGGGCTGAACTTCACCGCGTTGTCCAGCAGGTTCACCACCGCCCGCTCCAGCGACCCCGGATCGCCGCGCACGAACCACGGCTCCACCGCCGCGTCCACCGTCAGGCCCGGGCCGCGCAGCCGCGCCCGCTCCACCGCCCGCCCCACCACCTCGTGCAGCGCGACCGCCGCCCGCTCGGGGCCCCGCTCGTCGGGACGGCCCAGCTCCAGCAGATCCCCCACCAGGCTCGACAGCTCCACCATCTGCGCCTTCACGCTCACCAGCAGCCGGTGCCGCGTCCCCGCCGGCAGCTCCCGGCCCGTCTGCTCCGACCGCAGCAGCAGGTCGATGTTGGTGCGCAGGCTCGTCAGCGGCGTCCGCAGCTCGTGGCCCGCGTCCGCGACGAGCTGGCGCTGGCGCTCCCGCGACGCCGCCAGCGCCGACGTCATCAGGTTGAACGACCGGCTCAGCCGGGCGATCTCGTCCGCGCCGTGCGCGGGGATCCGCGTCCCGAGGTCCTCGGTGCGGGCGATGTGCTCCACCGCGTCGGTCAGCTCGTCCACCGGGCGCAGCGACGCCCGCGCGATCATCAGGCCCGCGCCCGCCGACACCAGCACCCCGAACGCCGCCACCGCGATCAGCATCAGCGCCAGATCGTTCAGCGGACGGTCCACCTGGTCCAGCCGGATCGCGTACGACAGCGCCACCCGGGTCCCGTCCAGCGTCACCGCCGGGCGCGTCAGGACCCGCACGCCCGTGCCCTCACCGCCCGACGTCACCCCCGACCCGTTGTGGACGGCCTGCGCCGCCCGGCCCGCCGCGACGTCCCGGTCCGCGCGCGTCACCGTCAGCGCGCCCGCGTCCGGGACGGTGCAGCGCGTCCCGTCCGCCCGCACGACCTGCACCATGTCGTACGGGCCAGGGAAACGGAACGTTGATCCGGATTCGATGGGGTCCGGGGAGCACACCGCCACCAGCCGCGTCAGGTCCATCGCGACCCGCCCGCCGCGCCCCGGATCGCCCGGCCGCCCCGGCGGGCCGCCGCCCAGCACCCCCAGCCTCCGGTCCAGCTCCCGGTACAGCTGGTCGCGGACCAGGAACCACGACAGCGTCGCGCACGCCGCCACCGCCACCGCCACCGCCGTCGCGATCAGCAGCGCCAGCCGGCCCCGCAACGGCAGCCGCCGCAACGGCCGCCACGCCCGCCTCATGCCCGCCTCACGCCGCCGCGCGCAGCACGTACCCCACGCCCCGCACCGTGTGGACCACCCGCGGCAGCCCGCCCGCCTCGGTCTTGCGGCGCAGGTACATCACGTACACGTCCAGCGAGTTGGACGCGGGCTCGAAATCGAACCCCCACACCGTCTCCAGGATCTGCTCCCGCGTCAGGACCTGCCGCGGATGCAGCAGGAACATCTCCAGCAGCATGTGCTCGGTGCGCGTCAGGCCCAGCGGACGGCCCGCCCGCGTCACCTCCCGCGTCACCGTGTCCATCCGCAGGTCACCGAACGTCAGGACGTCGCCCGGCTCGGTCCCCGCCGGAGCCGCCATCGCGGTGCGGCGCAGCAGCGCCCGGATCCGCGCCAGCAGCTCGTCCAGCTCGAACGGCTTCACCAGGTAGTCGTCGGCGCCCGCGTCCAGGCCCGTCACCCGGTCCCCGACCATGTCGCGCGCCGTCAGCATCAGCACCGGCATCACCTCGCCCAGCGCGCGCAGCCGCCGGCACGTCGTCAGGCCGTCCATCCGCGGCATCAGCACGTCCAGCACGATCAGATCCGGACGACGCTCGGCCACCCGGTCCAGCGCCAGCGCCCCGTCGGCGGCCTCCTCCACCCGGTAGCCCTCGAACTCCAGGCTCCCCGCCAGCGACTCCCGCACCGCCGGCTCGTCGTCCACGATCAGGATCCGCGCCGCCGCGTCCTGCGTCCCCGCCTCCATGCACCCACCGTAACCACGCACCCCCGCGGCCCCACCGCCGCCGCCGGGATTCTCATCCCACTCTCAGGAACTTCTCAGCCACCCCTCAGCCCTGCGGCAACCACCGCACCGCATACTCGGACGACGTCGCCCACCGCACCACCCGACCAGCCGCTCCCGCCCAGCCCCCGCGCGTTCAGCATGGGCTCGCGAAACGCGACGCCCTTGCGCGTGGCCGCCCCCACGCGGGCCGTCCGCCGGCCCTGCCCCAGCGGCTCGCGGACGCCGACCCGCCCGGCCGCCGACGGCCGACCCGCCGCCTCGCGGACGGCCGACGCCCACACGCCGCCCGCGCGCCACGTCCGGACACGCGAGCGCCCGAGACGCGGCCCAGCGCAAAAGCGCAATCGGCGCATCCGGACACGCGGACGCCTGTGGGGCCGCGGACGCGTGGATGCATCCGGCGCGTCCGGACGCGCGAGAGCGAGCGCTGGCCGCTCACGAGCGCGAAGGTGCCCGTTGCGTGTCATCGCGCGGGTGCCTGCGGGCGGCGACGGCCCCGCTTCGCGCGCGGCGACGCCTAGGCCGGTCCGTCCGCCGGTTCTGGGGCGGGCTGCTTTCCGGTCTCGAGTGCCGGGTTGTTGGTCGGCGGCGGCTGGTCTGCGGCCTCGCGGGTGGCCGTCGCCCAGGCTGAGCCGTCCGCAGGTTCCGAGGCTGTCGGCTTCTGGACGTCCGCGCGCTTTCCGGACGCTGGCGACCGGTCGGCGGGGGCGGATGCCGCCTCCTCGGACCCGTTCGCCGGCGCTGGGACCTTTGGCCGCCGGGCGTTTTCCGTGGACATTGTGGGCGCGGGCGGCTGATCCGCCGGGTCGGGTGTGGCCGGCCGCGCTGGTCCGTCCGCGATGTCTGGGGCCGTGGGGTTTCTGGTTCCGGGCGTGGGGTTGTCGGCCGGGGCGGCGGTGGCCGCCGCCCACGCGGATCCGTCGGTCGCTTCCTTGGCCGGCGGCTTCCTGGCGTCGCGTGCGGAGGCGTCTGGCTGTGCGGCGGTGGCCTTTGCCCAGGCCGAGCCGTCGGCTGGGTCCGCGGGCGCAAGCATTCTGCGGTCGTTCGCGGGGGCGTTGGTTTCGGTGGCGGTGGCTGCTGCCCAGGCTGAACCGTCGGCCGGGGCCTCGGGGGTCGGCTTCCTGGAGGGGTGCGCGAGGGTGTCGGTCTGCGGGGTGGTGGCGGTTGGCGGGGCTGAGCCGTCGGCCGGTTCGTTGGGATTTGGGGTTTTGGGGGCGTTTGGGGACGGGTCTTGGGTGGCTGTTGCCCAGGCGTCAGGGGCCGGTTCTGCGGTTGGCGGGACGCGAAGTGGTGTGTCCGCTGGTGATGGGGCGGCGGTGGTTGGGCGGGGGGACGGGCGGGTCGCGGCCGTCCAGGTCGTTCGGGTCACGTCGACCACCACGTCGCGGGCCACGTCGCGCAGCAGGCCCCGCACGCGTTCGCGCAGCGCCGCCTTCAGGGCCTCCCGGAGCAGTTCGGTCAGGACCGCCTCGACCGCCAGGACCGTCGCGCGTGCCGCCGCGCGGCCCGCCAGGTCCCGCGCCGTCCGCGCCACCGCGCTGCCCGCCACGGCCGCGACCACTCCGCCCGCCGTGCGCGCCGCGTCGCTTCCCGCCGCGCGCACCGCCAGGTCCGCCGCCGCCGAGGTCACCGGGCGCAGGCCCGTGGTGTCGGCGGCGCGGGTCCGCACCGCCGTCGCCGCGCCCCGGACGGTCTCGCGCGCCGTCTCCCGCACCACCTGCACCGCCACGTCCCGGCCGACGTCCAGTGCGACCTCCACGGCGGCCTCGGCGACCGCGTCCAGCACCGCGTCCGCGACCGCCCGCGTCGCCGCCTGCACCACTGGGGCCGTCACCGTCGCCGACACCGTGCGGCCCGCCGCGTCCGCGACGGCCTCCAGCGCCGGGGACGACGCCCGCGCGAACGGGCCCGCCAGCGGACCGGCCAGCCGCGCCGCGCGCTGGGCGGCCTGCCCGGCCAGCGCGACCGCCGTCGTCGTCGCGTCCAGCGCCGCGCCGGTCACCGGGTGGGACTCCGCCGCGGCACGCGCGTCCGCCACCGCCCGCTCGGCCGCCGCGACCGCCAGCCGCACCGCCGCGTCGTGGGCGGCGCGTTCCACCGCGCGCATCGCGGGCGTCCCGGCGAGCCGGTCCAGCATCCGCGCCGCCGCCGTGTCCGCGCTCGCCCCGGCCAGGTCGCGGATCAGGTCGCCCGCGACGTCTTTGGCCAGGTCCCGGGCCGGTTCGGTGAGCGCCCCGGCCTTGCGGGCGGCGGGCGCCAGCTCGTCGCGCAGGCCCGTCCACAGCTCCTCCAGCCGGACGGCCGCCGCGCGGTCCAGCCGCGCCACCAGATCCCGCACCGGCTCGTCGGGGCCGCCCGGGTCCCGGTCCGCTCGTCCGTCCACGCCGCGCCCCCACTCGTCGGTCTCCTGCCACGATAACCGCCGGGCCCCGCCCTCCGGTTCCCGCGCGGCGCCGTGAAAAAGGACTCGCGCGCGGCGGACGGCGCCCGGTACCGTCCACGGCAGACGGAACGAACAACGACCGGAGGGGGGCGCGACCTATGGCCGTCGTCGACGGCGCCGCCCCGCGCGGCACTCCGGCCATCGTCGTCCTCCGGTCCCGCGGCTGACCCCTGCCCGCCGGGACCTCGCACCCGAAGGTTCCGTCTTGGACTTCCCGCACGACCTCCTCTCCCTCGGCTGGGACGAGGACTGGAACGCCCTGTTCACCCCGCACCGCGCCGCCGGGCTCGTCCCCGCGCGGATCACCGCCGTCGACCGCGGGCGCTGCGACGCCCACGGACCCGACGGCCCGCTGCGCGCCGCCTGCGCCCCGGCGCTCGCGCCCTGCACCGGCGACTGGGCGGCCCTGACCCCCGAAGAACCGCACGTCGCGGCGCTGCTGCCGCGCCGCACCGCGATCGTCCGCGCCTCGGCCGGACGGACGTCGGAAGGCCAGGTCCTGGCCGCCAACGTCGACACCGTCGCGGTCGTCGCCGCGCTGGACCGTCCCGTCAACCCCGGCCGGATCGAGCGGACGCTCGCGCTGGCCTGGGAGAGCGGCGCCCGGCCCGTGATCGTCCTGACCAAGGCCGACCGCAGCCCCGACCCCGCCGCCGACGCCGCCGAGGCAGCCGCGGCGGCGCCCGGCGTGGACGTCCGGACCGTCGCGGCCCTGGACGGCACCGGCCTCGACGCCGTCCGCGCCCTGCTCACCGGCACCGTGGCGCTGCTCGGCCCGTCCGGCGCGGGCAAGTCGACGCTGGCGAACGCGCTGCTCGGCGCCGACCGGCTCGCCACCGGCGCCGTCCGCGCCGCCGACGGCAAGGGACGCCACACCACCGTCCGCCGCGAACTGCACCCGCTGCCCGGCGGCGGCGCGCTCATCGACACCCCCGGCCTGCGCGGCGTCGGGCTCCACGACGCCGCGGACGGCATCCGGCACGTCTTCGCCGACATCGAGGACCTCGCCGTCGGCTGCCGCTTCGCCGACTGCGCGCACGTCGCCGAACCCGGCTGCGCCGTCCTGGCCGCCGTCGCGTCCGGCGCCCTGCCCGCACGGCGCCTGGACGGGTACCGCAGGCTCCTGCGCGAGGACGAGTGGGCGCGGTCCCGCGACGACGCCCGCCTGCGCGCCGAACGCACCGGCCGCCACAAGAAGATCGTCCGCGAGCAGAGGCGGCTCTACCGCGAGCGCGGCGCCCGGGAGGACGGCCGGTGACCTGGACGACCCGCCCCGAGACCGCCGCCGACCACGCGGCCGTCCGCGCCGTGCTGCGCGCCGCGTTCCCCACCCCCGCCGAGGCCGACCTCGTCGACGCGCTGCGCCGCGACCCCGCCTGGCTGCCGGGCCTGGCGTGGACGGCCGGCGACCCCGTCACCGGCTACGCCCTGCTCACCCGCTGCCACGTCGGGGACGCCGCCGCGCTCGCCCTCGCGCCCGTCGCCGTCCACCCGGACCGGCAGCGGACGGGAGCGGGCACCGCCGCCGTCACCGCCGCGCTGGACGCGGCGCGCGACGCCGGCGAAGCCTTCGCCGTCGTCCTCGGTGACCCGGCGTACTACGCGCGGTTCGGGTTCGTCCCCGCGCCGGGGATCACCGCGGACTTCCCGGACGGCGCGCTCATGGCCCTCGCCCTGCGCGACGGCCCCGTCCCCGCTGGGCGGATCCGCTACCCGGCCCCGTTCGGCGTCTGACGAGGACGCGCGCCTACCGGCCCCGCCGCCGGTAGGCGCGCGCCGTCAGCGGCACGAACACCGCCAGCAGCACCGCCGACCACAGGCACACCGCGAGCACCGGATGCGCCAGCGGCCACGGCGCCGGGCCCGCCGGGACGCCCGCGTTCCCGAACAGCGTCCGGCTCGCCGCCGTCAGCGCGCTCACCGGGCTCCACTCGGCCGCCACCCGCAGCCACGCGGGCATCCCGTCGGTCGGGACGAACGCGTTCGACAGCATCGACACCGGCAGCACCAGCGGCCCCAGCCGGTCCGCGACCTCCTCGCTGGGCGCCGCGAGCCCCAGCCAGCACCCGAGCCAGCTCAGCGCGTACCGCAGCAGGACGATCAGCGCGACCGCCCCCGCCGCCCGCGCCGCGCCCCGGTGCGGCGCCCAGCCCGCCGCCGCGCCCGCCCCCATCATGATCGCCAGGGCGAGCAGCCCGCCCGCCAGGTCCGCGCCGGTGTGCCCGAACGCCAGCGCCGACCGCGCCGTCGGCATCGCCCGGAACCGGTCCATGACGCCCTTCTCGGCGTCGGCGGCGACCTTCTGCGTCACCGCCATCAGCGACGACAGCGTCACCATCGAGAACAGGCCCGGCATCAGGTACTCGCGGTAGTCGCCGCCGCCCGGCACCTCGATCGCGCTGCCGAACACGTACCCGAACAGCACCACCATCACCGCCGGGAACACCAGCGCCGCGACCAGCTCGCCCGGCTGGTGCCGCAGGTGCGCCAGCTCCCGGCCCGCGAGGACCAGGCCGTCCGACAGCGCCCACCGCAGCCGCCGTCCCGCGACCGCGCTCATCGGGCCGCCTCCGCCGGCTCGGCGTCGGCGCCGGTGAGGCGCAGGAACACCTCGTCCAGCGTCGGGCGGCGCAGCGCGACGTCGTCGGCGTCCACGCCCGCCCGGTCCAGTTCCCGGACGACGTCGGCGAGCCGCACCGGCGCGGTCAGCGGCACGCTGAACCGGGTGCCGCCCGCCAGCGCCGGGTAGGCGCCCGCGAGCCGCGCCAGGACCTGCGCCGCGTCCGCCGCCCGCGCCGGGTCGGCGACGACGACGTCCAGCCGGTCCCCGATCCGCGACTTCAGCGCGTCCGGCGTGCCCGTCGCGATGACGCGGCCGTGGTCGACCACCGCGACCTCGTCGGCGAGCCGGTCGGCCTCCTCCAGGTACTGCGTGGTCAGCAGGACGGTCGCGCCGCCCGCCGCCAGCTCCCGCACCGCGTCCCAGATCGCGCCCCGGCTGCGCGGGTCCAGGCCGGTGGTCGGCTCGTCCAGGAACAGCACGTCCGGGCGCAGGATCAGGCTCGCCGCCAGGTCCAGGCGCCGCCGCATCCCGCCCGAGTAGCCGCCGACGACCCGGTCGGCCGCCGCCGTCAGCCCGAACCGCTCCAGCAGCTCGTCGGCCCGGCGCCGCGCCGCCGCGCGCGGCAGGTGGAACAGGCGGCCGAACATGCGCAGGTTCCCGCGCCCGGTCAGCTTCGCGTCCACCGCCGCGTACTGGCCCGCCAGCCCGATCCGGGCGCGGACGCGGGCGGCGTCGGCGACCACGTCCAGCCCGGCGATGCGCGCGTGCCCGGCGTCCGGCGCGGTCAGCGTCGCCAGGATGCGGACGGCCGTTGTCTTCCCGGCCCCGTTCGGGCCGAGCACGCCGCAGACCGTCCCGGCCGGGACGGCCAGGTCCAGCCCGCGCAGCGCGTGGGTGTCGCCGAAGCGCTTGTGCAGCCCTTCGGCGAGGACGATCGGATCCGCCATGGCCACCTCCCATTGGGTACGTCGTACGCAGAGAGAGGGTAGGCAACGGAGTACGGCGTACGCAACTAGAATCGTCCGGACGGAGGTGCCACGCCCGGTGACCGAACCCACCACGATCTGGAGCCGTCCCGAACGGCAGAGCCGCGGGCCGCGGCCCGCCTACAGCCGCGCCCAGATCACCGCCGCGGCCGTCGCCGTCGCCGACGCCGACGGGCTGGACGCCGCGTCCATGCGCCGCGTCGCCGCCGAGATCGGCACCGGCGCGATGTCGCTGTACCGGTACGTCCCGAGCCGCGACGACCTCGTCGAGCTGATGATCGACCACGTCCACGGCGAGTTCGGCCTGCCCGACGCCCCGAGCGGCGACTGGCGCGCCGACCTGCGGCTCGGCGCCGAGCACGCCCGCGCCGCCCTGCTGCGCCACCCCTGGGCCGTCGACGCCCGCCGCGCCCGCCCCGCGCTCGGGCCGAACCAGCTCCGCTACCTGGAGTTCATGATGGGCGCCCTGGACGTCGGCATCCCCGTGGACGACATCATGACCTACAGCGGGCTGGTCACCTCCTACGTGCAGGACACCGTCCGCGAGGAGGCCGCCTGGGCCGCCGAGACCCGCCGCACCGGCATGACCGCCGACGCCTGGATGCGCGCCAGCGGCGGCTACGTCCGCGACCTCATGGCGTTCGGGCGGTACCCGATGCTCACCCGCGTCGTCCGCGACGCCCGCCAGCCCCACCTCGGACGCGAGGAGCGCTTCGCCTACGGGCTCGACCGCGTCCTGGCGTGCATCGCGGCGATGCTCCCCGAGGTGCCCTGATCAGGCGGTTCGGCCGCGATGCCGCCCTGATCAGGCGTTCCCCGGCCGCCGGGACCACAGCGCCGCGTCCACCGTGTCCAGCAGCCACGCCCACGACGCGTCGGTCTCGCGCGGCGTGTGCGCGAACCCGCCCGTCGCCTCCAGGCTCACGAACCCGTGGAACACGCTGCCGAGGAACCGCACCGCGTCCGTCTCGTCCGGCTCGGGCAGGCCGTAGCCGCGCAGCAGCGCCCGCGTCATCGCCGAGTGCCGCGGCGCGGCGCTCGCCGCGGCGGTCTCGGCGTCCAGCGGGAACCGCGTCGCCGCGTACCGGCCCGGGTGCTCGTGGGCGTACGCGCGGTAGGCGCCGGCGAACGCGACCAGCGCGTCCCGGCCCGACCGGCCCGCCAGCGCCTCGGCGACGCGGTCCGCCAGCTCGTCCAGCGCCAGCAGCGCCACCCGCGTCTTCAGGTCCCGCGCGTTGGCGATGTGCGCGTACAGGCTCGGGTCCTTCACCCCGAGCCGCCGCGCGACGGCCGAGACGGTCAGGTTGCCGAACCCGGACTCGTCGGCCAGCTCCGCCGCCGTCCGGGCCAGGAGTTCGGCGGTGACGCGCGCCATGCGGCCTCCGTCCTCGCAGGGTGGGTGAACGGCCGAAACCCTAGCCGGGCTCGCCCCGGTGCCGCGCGATGATCCGCGTCAGGTCCGTCACCGGGGACGCCGCCAGCCGGTGGTTGGTGTCGTCGTAGCGGCGCGTCGTGCGCGGATCGGCGTGGCCCGCCAGGTCCTGCACCTTCGGCAGCGGCACGTCGTTGCCGAGCAGCGTCGTGATGACCGTCCGGCGCCCGCTGTGCGGGCTCAGCTTGCGCGCGGCGGGCAGGCCGGCGCGCTCGGCCTGGGCGCGCAGGATGTTGGTGACGTCCCGCTGCGTGAGCCGCTTCCCGCCCGGACGGCGTGGATCGTGCGGATGCGGCGTCGTCACCAGCAGCGGGCCCCCGTCTTCGCCCCGGACGGCCAGGTAGGCGTCCAGCACGCGGCACAGGTCCCCGTCCAGCCGGACGTAGCCGCGCGCGCCCGGGCCCTTGCCCTTCAGCGCGTGCCGCAGCACCCGGTACCCGGCCTCGGTGTCCAGGTCCGCGACGTCCGCGCCGGTGATCGCCGACACGCGCAGCGCCGTGTAGAACAGCAGCGCGACGACGGCCGCGTCCCGCCACGCCGCCTCCGTGCCGTCGCGGCGGGCGCGCTGCTCGGCCGTGTCCAGCAGCGCCGCCGTCTCCCGGACGCTGAGCGTCGGCGCCTTGCGCGCCGCCGCCTCGATCTCCGCCGCCGACGGGCGCCGCACCAGCAGCGTCGGGTTGCGCTCCGCCGCGTCGTTGGACTGCAGGTACCGGTACCACGACGACACCGCCGCCAGCCTGCGCGCCTTGGTCGCCGACCCCGCGGGCCGCGTCCCGCCGCCCCGGACGGCCACGGTCATCGTCGCCGTCCAGTCGTCCACGTCGGCCCGCCGCGCGGCCAGCGGATCCAGCCGGGTGCGGGCGCAGTGGTCCAGCCAGCCCGCCAGGTCCTGGAAGTAGGCGCGGCGGGTCGCGTCACTGCGCTGGCCCCGCAGCCACGCCGCCGTCAACGCCCGCAGCCCGTACCGCTCGCCCGGCTCGTCGTCCGGCAGCACGGGCAGCACCGCGACGGCCTCGGTGAACGCGTCCCCGCCGGACGGCACGGCTTCGGCGACCGCGTCGCCGCCCGACGGCACGGCCGCTGCTGCACGCGGCGCGGGCACCACGCGCACGTCGTCGTCGGAACCCGTCACGCCACCCCTCCCGAGCCCGGCTCCCGGCCGGGCGTCACCCGCGCCGCCGACCGGCACCCCGAAAGTTTCCCAAAAAGATCCGGCGGACGGTGTCGGGTCGAGGCGGGTCCGTCCGTAGCAAGGGTGAGGCCGCAAGACGCGGCACGCCCGACACCCGCAAGGAGACACCATGACCGCCACCTACACCTTCGACATCTTCTCCACGCTCGACGGCTACGCCAACCACAACGGCGACTGGGGCGGCTACTGGAGCAAGCAGGGCCCCGAGTTCCTCGCGCACCGCGCAGCCGCCTACCGCGACCCGCTGCGCATGGTCCTCGGCGCCAAGACCTACACCTCCAACGCCCCGTTCCTGGCCCCGACCTTCGACCGCAGCCGTGTCGACGAGTGGATCACGCGCATGTTCGCCTCCCCGGTCACCGTCTTCTCCAGCCGACTGACCGAGCCCCTCGACTGGCCGGACACGACCATCGACCCCGGCGACCCGATCGAGGCGGTCACCCGGCTCAAGGCCGAATCCGACGTGCCGCTGCGCTCCCACGGCAGCCTGACCCTCAACCGCGCCCTGCTGAACGCCGGCCTCGTCGACGCCGTCGAAATCACGATCTTCCCCGTCATCTCCGGCACGACCGGCGTCGCCCGGATCTTCAACGGCGCCGACGACTTCGACCTCGAACTCGTCGACGCCCGAACCTTCGACACCAACACCCAGGTCCTGACCTACCGCCCAACCCGCCACAACTGACCACCGACGGGCCACCGACGGGCCACCGAACCGTCAGCGTCGAAGCGGTCGGCGTCGAAGCGGTCAGCGGCGGCGCGGCGCCGAATCCTGCAATGCGGGCGGGATGCCGACCTTTTCGTGCGAGGCGAGGTCGACCCCCGGCGCGTCGATCGCGCCGGTCGCGCCGGTCGCTTTAGAGCGTCACCCGGCGCCACAGTGCCGCCAGCAGCGCGCTGGTCCGGCAGCTGGTCCGGCAGCTGGTCCGGCGCGCAGGGGCGCTGGCGGTCCGGTGCGCGGCGGTCGGTGATCCAACGTGCGCGGGGCGCTGCGCGCCGGGGCGTCCAACGCCGGGCTGCCCGCGCGCTGGCGGGCGGCAGTGCGACGCAAGCGCCGCCTGGCACGGCATCGCGCGCCAGCCACGCCGGAGGCGCCGTGACGAAGCCGGGCGCGAGCTGAATCAGCGTCAGCCCGGCCTCCCGGCCGACCCCCGCCGCTCCACTGCGTCCAGCCCGGCGCGGTTCGGGAGACGCGACAAGCCACACCGCGCGGGCACTTCCCAACGCGCTGCAAATCGGTCGGCGCCGCCATCGTCTCCTTGCCACCCGCCTCCTCGCTCCGACATCATGGCTAAACGGATCATTGTTCCGCAGTGTTCCGAAACCATGTTCCGTTTTAATGAACCCGGAGGCGGCAGGTGCGAGACGACGGCGAGGCCCCGCGCAGGCGGGCGGACGCTCTGCGCAACGAGCGGACGCTGCTCGACGCCGCGGCGGCGGTCTTCGTGGAGTCCGGCGTCGAGGCGCCGGTCCGCGACATCGCGGCCCGCGCGGGCGTCGGGGTGGCCACGATCTACCGCCACTTCCCGACCCGGGCCGACCTCATCATCGCCGTCTACCGGAACCAGGTGGAGGCGTGCGCCGAGGCCGGGACGGCCCTGCTCGAAGGCGGAACGGCCCCGCACGCCGCGCTGGGCCGGTGGATCGACCTGTTCGTGGACTTCCTGGTCACCAGACACGGACTCGCGGCCGTCCTGCGCTCCGAGCGGAAAGAGTTCGACGCACTGCACGCCTACCTCCTCGACCGGCTCCTGCCGGTGTGTGCGCAGCTGCTCGACGCGGCCGTCGCGGCCGGGGAGATCCACGCTCGCGTGGACGCCTATGACCTGATGCGCGGCGTCGGTAACCTCTGCATCGGCGCCGAGAGCGACCCGCGCTACGACGTCCGCCGCTTGGTGCGCCTGCTCATCGCAGGACTCCGCCCGTGAACCCCGCACATCGCGGAACATCGTTCCGCTTGCGGGCGCCAGGGCCCGACGTGACACTTCTGGGAAGCTAATAATCGAAACGTCGTTCCGATTACGTCCGGAACACCGTTCCGGTTGGCTTTGGTCCGGTGGTGAGCCGTGCGGAAGTGGTGACTTCGACAGGGTGAGCTGGCGCCTGCACCGTTGCCGAGGGCCCCTTCCCTTGCCCCTGCTCGCCACGGTGCTCGTCCGTGCGTCGCCCTGCGCCTGTCCGCGCCGGTCGAGCTTTGGGTCGGGCGTGGTGTACGCGAGTGTGGTGTGGGTCGGCCGGGCTTTGGGTCGAGTGCGGTGTTGGTGGGTGCGCTCTAGGGTGGCCGGGCTTTGGAGTGGGTGGGGCGTGAGCAGGGCATTTGTGGGGCGCGGGTGGGGTTAGTGGAGTTGGTTGCGGCGGCGGGTCAGGTAGGCGGTCTCGGCGGTGTTGCCGGCCAGGGCTATGGCCTTGTCGTAGGCCTCGCGGGATTGTTGGCTGCGGCCCAGTCTGCGTAGTAGGTCGGCGCGGGTGGCGTGGTAGGCGTGGTAGTCGGCGAGTTTTTCGGCGAGGGTGTTGATGGAAGCCAGGGCCACGTCGGGGCCGTCCAGTTCGGCGACTGCGATCGCGCGGTTCAGGGCGACGATCGGTGACGGGTCGAGGCGGACGAGCTGGTCGTAGAGGGCGACGACCTGCGACCAGTCGGTGTCGCGGATGTCGCGGGCGGACGTGTGCACCGCGTTGATCGCCGCGAGGATCTGGTAGCGGCCCGGCGCGGTTCCGGCGGCGGCTGCGGCGAGGCGTTCGCGGACCAGGCGGTGTCCCTCGGCGATCAGTGTCGCGTCCCAGGAGCCGCGGTCCTGCTCGGCCAGCGGGACCAGTTCGCCGTCGGCCGAGACGCGGGCGGTGCGGCGGGCCTCGGTGAGCAGCATCAGCGCCAGCAGCCCGGCGACCTCGCCGTCGTCCGGCAGGAGCGCGCGGATCAGGCGGGTGAGGCGGATCGCCTCGGCGGTCAGGTCCTGGCGGACGGGGTCGGTGCCGGGGCCGGTCGCCAGGTAGCCCTCGTTGAACACCAGGAACAGGACGGCGAGCACCCCGGACAGCCGTCCCGGAAGGTCCGCGGCGGACGGCACCCGGTACGGGATGCCCGCCGCCTTGATCTTCGCCTTCGCGCGGGTGATCCGCCGCTCCATCGCGGTCTCCTGCACCAGGAACGCGCGGGCGATCTCCGGGACGGTCAGCCCGCCGAGCATCCGCAGCGTCAGCGCCACGCGGGTCTGCATCGCCAGCGCCGGATGGCAGCAGGTGAAGATCAGCCGGAGCCGGTCGTCGTCGATCGCGCCGACCGGCGCGGGCGGGTCGTCGTCGAACACCGTCCGCGCCTCCTTGTGCTTGTCGTCGCGCTTGCTCTCCCGGCGGATCCGGTCGATGGCCTTGCGGTTGGCGGTCGTCGTCAGCCAGGCGCCCGGGTTGGGCGGCACGCCGTCGGACGGCCACCGCTGGACGGCCGTCGCGAACGCCTCGGCGGCGGCCTCCTCGGCGACGTCCAGATCGCCGAAGCGCCGGGTCAGGCCGGCGACGACCCGCGCCCACTCGTCACGGTGGGCGCGGGCGACCGCCGCGTGGGCGTCGGTCACAGGAACGGTCGCACTTCGAGCTTGCGGTCGCAGATCCGCGACGCCTCGGCGGCGAGGGCGAGCGCCACGTCCAGGTCCGGGGCCTCCCACACCCAGACTCCGGCGAGGTACTCCTTGGACTCCAGGAACGGCCCGTCGCTGAACACCGCCTGCTCGCCCCGGTTGTCGACGACGGTGGCCGCGTCGGTGGCGGCGAGCCCGCCCGCGAACACCCAGTGGCCCTCGGCCATCAGCCGCTTGTTGAACTCGCCGATCGCGGGCACCCGGTCCGCGCTGCCGGGATTGTCCTTGTCGTCGATCACCGAAACCAGATACCGCATCGCGCGGTCACCTCCCATGGTGTGCAGAACAGTGTCGGCGGCGCCGGTCATGACGCGGCCTTGCGGGGCATCAGGGCGACGAGCGGGACGCTCAGGGCGAGCAGCCCCATGACGGCGAGCAGGCTGGTCGTCATGGCGTGGTCCGGGCCCCCCGCCGAGCCCTGGAAGAAGATCGAGGTCACCGCCGCCGATCCTATTCCGGACGCGAGCTGCTGGATCGAGCTGAGCGATCCGCTCGCGCTCCCGGCCTCGCCGGGGTCGATGTCGCCGAGCGCGACGTCGAAGATCGTGCTGTAGCAGCAGCCCATCCCGACGCCGACCACGAAGAACGCCGGCGTGAGCGTCCACGGGCCGACGCCGGTGCCCGACGCGGCGACCAGGGCGAGCACCCAGCCGCACCCCGCCAGGATGACCGCCAGCCCCGCGAAGACCAGAGTGCGGCCGAGCCGGGCGACCAGCCCGCCCATCGCGGCGAACGCCGAGCCGATGACGCCGACCGTCAGCGGCAGCAGCGTCAGCGCCGCCGCGCGCGGTGAGGCGTGCAGGCCCTCCTGGAGGAACAGCGACAGCACGTAGACCAGCCCGATCGTCGCGGCGAAGACGGTGAGCCCGACGACCAGGCCGGACGTGAAGCCTCGGTTGCGCAGCAGCGACGGCTTGAGCAGCGGATCGGACGCCGTCGACTGCCGACGGGCGAACGCGGCGAAGAACACCGCGCCGACGCCGACCGACGCGACCGGGACAAAACCCCACCCGTCCCCGGCCCCCTCGATCAGCCCGTACAGCAGGCCGAACATCGCGCCCGCGAGCAGGACCGAGCCCCACCCGTCGACGACCGTGGACCGGTCGCCGGCGTCGGACGGGAGGATCCGGACGGCCACCGCGAGCCCGGCCACGCCGAGCACCACGTTGACCAGGAAGACCGGGCGCCACGACAACCCGAACAGGTCCGCGCTGATGATCAGCCCGGCCAGCGCCGGGCCGCCGATCGTGGCCACGCCCAGCAGCGGCCCGAACAGCCCGAACGCCCGGGTGAGCATCGGACGCGGGAACGTCCTCGTCATGATCCCCATCCCCTGCGGGATCAGCAGCGCGCCGAAGGCCCCCTGCGCCGCCCGGGCCGCGAGCAGCGGCGCCGGTCCGGGAGCCAGGCCCGCCACCGCCGACGCGGCCGTGAACCCGGCCATCCCGATCAGGAAGAGCCTGCGCTGCCCGTACTTGTCGCCCAGCCGTCCGCCGACCATGAGCAGCACGCCCATCGCCAGCATGTAGGCCGTGCCCAGCCACTTGATCAGGCCGGGCCCGCCGTGCAGATCCGCCGCGATGGTCGGCGCGGCGATGTTGGTGACGGTCGCGTCGATCACGTCCAGGGCGTCGGCGAGCAGCACCAGCGCCAGGATCGCCCACATCGACCGGGCGGACGCGGCACGGGCGGGCGCCGCGGTCATGGTCGTCATCATGGTGGTTTCCCTGCGGTCCGGGGCGGCCCCTCGTGGGCGCCCTCACCCCTGCTACGAACGCCCCCGCCCCGACCCGACACCACCGCCCGAACTTTTCAGAAAAAGTCCGGCCCCGCCCCGCGACAGGGGGCGGGGCCGGACGAACTCAGGCGGCGGGCCCGAACCAGGTCGGAAGGTGCGCCGCCAGGTCGGCCTGGTCGTCGCCGACCCACGCGACGTGGCCGTCCGGACGCAGCAGGACGGCGGGCGCGTCCAGCTCCTCGCTGACATCGGCGACGACGTCCACGCGGTCCGACCAGCCGTCGGCCGAGAGGCGCCCGGTCTGGTCGAGCAGCAGGCCCCGGCCCTCGCGCATCAGCTCGTAGAGGCGTCCGCGCTTCAACGGCACGTCCCGTAGCCGCCGCCCGAGCAGCGGATGCCCCGAACCGAAGTCGTACCGGATCCCGATCCCCACGATCTTCTCGATGAGGTACCGGTTGACCTCCTCGAACTCCTCCATCACCTCCGCCAGCAGCCGCCGCAGCGCCTGCGGGCCCGGCTCGGGGGACATCACCGCCGACTGCGCCCGCGTGTTGTTCAGCACGTCGGCGGCCACCGGACGGCGCTCGGCCTCGTAGGTGTCCAGCAGGCCGTCCGGCGCCCGGCCCCCGAGTTCGGCGGCGAGCTTCCAGCCGAGGTTGAACGCGTCCTGGACGCCGAGGTTCAGCCCCTGCCCGCCCAGCGGCGGATGGACGTGCGCCGCGTCCCCGGCCAGCAGGACGCGGCCGACCCGGTAGCGCTCGGCGAGCCGCGTCGCGTCCCCGAACCGCGACAGCCAGCGCGGCGAGTGGATGCCGAAGTCCGTCCCGGCGAACACCCGGACGCGCTCGCGGACCTCGTCCAGGGTCGGCGGCGCGGCGCGGCCCTCCGACACCTCCGCCGCCGGGACGACGACGCGGAACGCGTCCCCGATCGGCCCGACGCCGAAGACGTGGTGCTTCTTGCGGACCTCCCCGACGATCCGCGCGATGGTCTGCGGGTCCTCGCCGACCTCCACCTCGCCGAGCAGCCACTCCGACCGCGCGGCCTCGCCGGGGAACCCGACGCCGAGCAGCTTGCGGACCGTGCTGCGGCCCCCGTCGCAGCCGACGAGGTAGCGCGCCCGCAGCCGCGTGCCGTCGGCCAGCTCGGCTGTGACGCCCTCGTCGTCCTGGCTCAGCCCGGTCAGCTCCCTGCCGCGCCGGATCTCGGCGCCGACCTCGACGGCGTGCTCGGCGAGCAGACGGTCGATGATGGGCTGCGGGATCCCGAGGACATAGGAGTGCGCGGTGTCCATCTTCTCCGGCCACGGCCGGTCGATCCCGGCGAAATAGCCGCCGTACTGGAATTTGCGGCCCTTTTCGAGGAAACGCTCCAGCAGACCGCGCTGGTCCATCACCTCGATGCTGCGGACGTGCAGGCCGAGCGACCGGACGACCTTGGTCGGCTCCGCCTCCTTGTCGAGCACGAGCACCCGCGCGTCGTGCAGCCGCAGCTCGCCGGCCAGCATCAGGCCGGTCGGCCCGGCGCCGACGATGATCACGTCGTACATGAATCGCCATCCCCTGGTGAGTGCTCTTCCGGCCGGAATCCGGGCGCGGTCCGAAGACGTGAATCCCCCGATTCCCCCGCGCGGATCGGCCCCGGCCGGAGATTGTGCAGCACGCCAGGGGTCTTGCCGCAAGCCCCGGGGTGTGTTATACGTTAGTAGTGGCAAGGAGTGACCTCCTTGCCTTTTCCTTTTCCCCGGCGCGGGCCGCGGTTTCAGCGCAGGGCGAGCGGCGTCTCGGTCTGGACGCGGGTCAGCTTCTCCGGATTGCGGACGTAGTACAGCCCGGTGATCGAGGCGTCCTCGACGCGAACCGCGAGGACGCCGTCCAGCTCGCCGTCCAGGAGCACGAGCAGCGCCGGGCTGCCGTTGACGACCGTCGGCTCGATCGCGAGCGTCCCCGCGAGCTTGGCCATCCGCCCGAACAGCATCCGGACGACCTTGTCCGCCCCCGTGACCGGACGCGCCGCGGCCTTCTTGACGCCGCCGCCGTCGCTCACCAGGACGACCTGCGGCGCGAGCACGTCCAGCGCCCCCTGCGGATCGCCGTTCTCGAACGCGCGGCGGAACGCGTCCACCGCCTCCCGCGCCGCCCCCGAGGACACCGCCGCGCGGGGCCGCCGCTCCTCGACGTGGCGGCGGGCGCGCAGCGCGATCTGGCGGCAGGCCGCCGGGGTCTTCCCGACGGCCGCCGCGATCTCGTCGTATCCGAGGTCGAACGCCTCCCGCAGCACGAACACCGCCCGCTCGGTCGGCGACAGCGCCTCCAGCACGACCATCAGCGCCATCGACATGCTCTCGGCCAGTTCGGCGTCCTCGGCGACGTCCGGCGCGGTGAGCAGCGGCTCGGGCAGCCACGGGCCGACGTAGGACTCCTTGCGCCGCTGCAGCGCGCGCAGCCGGTTGAGCGCCTGCCGGGTCGCGATCCGCACCAGGTAGGCGCGCTCGTCGCGCACCTCGTCCCGGTCCACGCGCACCCACCGCAGCCACGTCTCCTGCAGCACGTCCTCCGCGTCGGCCGCCGAGCCGAGCATCTCGTAGGCCACGGTGAACAGCAGGTTGCGGTAGGTGACGAACGTTTCGGTCGCCGCGTCGCTCATGTCCCGTCCTTTCGTCGGCTCGAGGTTAGGCCACGCGCTCGGGGGCGGCCGGGGCGCGGCGGGCGTCGAGGCGGGCGCGGCGCGAGGCGTCCTTGACCCACTTCAGCGAGCCGGGCTTGCGGGCCTCCTTCGCCAGGTGCTCGACGGTCTGGACGCACACGAACTCCTTCAACCGCCCGCCCGGACGCCCGGCGAGGTGGAAGCGGGTCGCGGTGTCGTCCCGGTGCGCGAACTGGAAGATCCCGAAGCGCCGGCCGAGGCTGATGCACTGGCCGAAGAAGCCGAGGTCGAGCGGGGCGGGCCGCTCCCCCGCGATCCGGTTCAGCACGGTGTCGGCGGCGTGCGCGCCGATGCGGGTGGCGGCCTGGCAGCTCATCCGCAGCGGCAGGTCCGAGGGCGCCGCCGCGTCCCCGGCCGCGACGATCCGGACGTCGTCCAGGCTCGTCAGCGTCTCGTCGGTGCGCAGCCGGCCGAGGACGTCGGTGCTCAGCCCGCTGCGCGCGGCCAGGTCCGGGACGCCGAACCCGGCGGTCCAGACGGTCACCGCGCTCGGCAGTTCGCTGCCGTCGGCGAGGCGGACGGCGTCGCGCGTCACCTCCGTCACGCGCGTGCCGGGGCCGGCGAGGACGGTCACGCCGAGCGCCGCGAGCCGTCCGGCGACCGAGCGGCGGCCCCGCGCGTGCAGGTAGGGGCCGAGCGCGCCGCCGCAGACGAGCGTGACGGCGCGGCCCCGCTCGGCCAGCTCGGCGGCGGTCTCGATGCCGGTCGGGCCGCCGCCCACGACCGTCACGGCGGCCTCGGCGGGCACGGCCGCCAGGACGTCCCGCAGCCGCCGCGCCTCCTCCAGCGTCGTGACCGGGTGGGCGTGCTCGGCCGCGCCGGGCACGCGCGCCTCGCCGGCGGCGCTGCCCGCCGCGTAGATGAGGTAGTCGTAGCCGACGGTGTCGCCCGACGCGCAGGTCACGCGGCGTCCGGGGACGTCGATGGCGGTCACGGTGTCGACGGTCAGGCGGACGCGCCCGGCGAGGACCTTCCGGTACTCGACGACCGCGTCGTGGGTGCCGGCGGCGAGCTGGTGGAGGCGGATGCGCTCCACGAAGTCGGGCCGGGGGTTGATGAGCGTGACGGCGACGTCGTCGCGCCGCGTCAGCCGGTTCGCCGCCATGACGCCCGCGTAGCCTCCGCCGATGACGACGACGTGGGTGGTTCCGGTCATGATGTCCTCCGTCTCCAGGTGGTTCGCCCTGAAGACACCGCGCCGCCCGGCGGCGTGACGGTTTGTGACTCAGATCACCGGACAGCACACCGGATCGTCGCAGGGCTCGCCGTTCTCGCTGCCGTAGACCGCGAAGGGGCGGACGTTCGCCAGGACCTGTTCGGCGAGGTCGGCGTCCAGCGGCGGCGCGGACAGCGGACGGCCTTCGCCGGGGAACGTCTCCGCCAGGTCCGGGCGGGCGACGCCGTCCATGAAGGGCGTCCACAGCGGATGGTCGGGGAATCCGTTGATCCGCAGCACGAGCCAGCATCCGTCGATGTTGGCCGCGGCGGGAAAACGCGGGTCGCCGGTGCGCCGCCACTCCGGGAATTCCATCGCCCCATGATGCAGGAAAGGGGGCCGGCGGCCCCCTTTCCTCGCTTCCTCATGCCCGGTCGAAGGTCCGTCTGGCCCAGAGGTAGGAGACGGCGCCGATCCCGACGCACCAGGCCACGGCGATGGCGGCGTCGTGGCCGATCGGGGTGCCGAGCAGCAGGCCCCGGACGGTCTCCATGACCGGCGTGAACGGCTGGTACTCGGCGAACCACCGCAGGGCGGTCGGCATGGAGTCGGTCGGGACGAATCCGCTGCCGAGAAAGGGCAGCAGGATCAGCGGCATCGGCGCGTTGCTCGCGGCCTCGGGCGTCGGCGACTTCATTCCGAGCGCGACCGACAGCCAGGTGACGGCCACGACGAACAGGGTGAGCATTCCGGCGGCGGCGAGCCATTCCAGCGGCGCCGCGTTCGGGCGGAAGCCGATCGCCAGCGCCACGCCGATCACCACGGCCATTCCCAGGAGCTGCTGGACGACGCTGCCCACGACGTGCCCGGTGAGGACCGACCCCCGGGAGATCCGCATCGTGCGGAACCGGGCGACGATGCCCTCGGACATGTCGGAGGCGACCATGACGGCCGTCCCGGTGGCGGCCGTCGCGACGGCCATGAGCAGGATCCCGGGGACCACGTAGTCGACGTACGCTGCGCGCCCGCCGCCCAGCCCGGCGCCGAGCGTTCCGCCGAGGACGTAGACGAACAGGATCAGCACGATGACCGGCGTGACCACGAGCTGCACCGTCATCGACGGGTAGCGCAGCAGGCGCTTGAGCTGGCGCCGGACCATCGTGGACGAGTCGCGCGCGGCGAGGGTGAGGGCGGTCATCGGACGGACTCCTTCTGCGGGGCGGTGAGGGTGAGGAAGACGTCGTCGAGGTCGGGGGTGTGGACGGTCAGGGCGGCGACGTCGATCGCGTGCGCGTCCAGGGCGACGAGCAGGTCGCGGATCGCCCGCACCCCGTCGCCGGGCACCCGCAGCGTGAGCGTGTCGGGGTCGGGGGCCCCGGCGCCGACGATCCGGTGCGCGGCGTCGAGCAGGCCGGCGTCGGCGAAGGTGAGCCGGACGTGGCCGCCGGGGATGAGGCGCTTCAGCTCGTCGGCCGTGCCCTCGGCGATCAGCCGGCCGTGGTCGAGGAGCGCGATGCGGTCGGCGAGGCCGTCCGCCTCCTCCAGGTACTGGGTGGTCAGGAAGATCGTGACGCCGTCGGCGACCAGTTCCCGGACGATCCGCCACATCGCGCGGCGGCTGCGCGGGTCCAGGCCGGTGGTGGGCTCGTCCAGGAAGATCACCCGCGGGTCGCCGACCAGGGTCATGGCGAGGTCGAGGCGGCGCCGCATCCCGCCGGAGTACGTCCCGGCCGGCTTGCGCGCCGCGTCGGCCAGGTCGAAGCGGTCGAGCAGCGCGGCGGCCCGGTGGCGGCCCTCCCGGCGCGGCAGGTGGTGCAGGTCGGCCATGAGGCGCAGGTTCTCCTCGCCGGTCAGCAGCTTGTCGACCGCCGAGTACTGGCCGGTGACGCCGATCGCGCCGCGCACGCCGTCGGGGTCGCGCGCCAGGTCGTGCCCGGCGACGCTGACGGTGCCGCCGTCGGCCGGGACCAGGGTGGACAGGATCTGGACGGTGGTGGTCTTGCCGGCGCCGTTCGGGCCGAGCAGGGCGAAGACCGTTCCTTCGGGGACGGCCAGGTCGACGCCGTCGAGCACGACCTTGTCGCCGTAGGACTTGCGGAGTCCGTCCGCGGCGATGGCGAGGTTCGTCATGGGGCGTTCCTCAGAGGCTCTGGGCGGTGATGTCGCCGTGGTCGGTGGTGGCGCGGATGTCGAGTTCGGTGGTGCCGTCGTTCTTGAGCGCGTTGCTGACGCGGCCGTGGCCCGTCCCGGCGTCCAGGGCGGCCGAGACGCCGGCGGCGGCGCCGACCGAGATGTCGCCGGACCGGGTGCGCAGGACGACCGTCCCGCGCACGGCCTCGGCGATCCGGATGGCGCCCCGCTCGGTGGTGATCTCCGCCGGGCCGCCGAGGCGGCCGATCTCGACGTCGGCGTCGAGGGCGGTGAGGCGGACGTCCGCGGCCTCGTCGACCTTCGCCCGGCCGTGGACGCCGGTGAACGCGAGGTCGCCGAGGCGGCCGACGGCCCGCAGCTCGGCCCCGGCCGACGTGCCCTCGACGCGGGACCCGGCGGGCAGCTGGACCGTCACCTCCACCGCGCCGGACGCGCCGAGGAGCTGCTTGCCGGCCGGGGCCTCGATCCGCAGGACGCCATCGGCGCAGGTGACCGCGGTCTGCTCGGCGGCCTTGGCGTCGCGGCCCTTCCCTTCGGCGGCGGGCCGAACCTCGACCGTGGTGTCGGCGCGGTCGGCGGCGATGAGCCGGATGCGCCCGGCGGGGACGTCCAGGACGACGGTGATCGGGGCGGGGGTGTCGAACTTCTGCATCGTGCTTCTCCCTTGCGGACCGGTTGTTTCCGACAACGGAAAAGCTACGTTGCGTTCCCTGTTCTGGCAACATCAATGTTGCATTGTAGTTGCGTATCTGCATGTCAGAAGCATCATTTCGTTGCAACGTTCTGGCGGGTAACGCAACAGATGTGCCGTCGATTCGTTGCGTTGAGCGCGAGTGAACGCTATCGTCGGGTGTCACCGAGACGAAGGAGGACGCGGTGCCCGGAGGCAGGCTCACGCAGAAGGACCGCCAGCAGATCGCGCTGGGGCTGGCCGACGGGCTCGCCTACGCGGAGATCGCCCGCCGCCTGGACCGGCCGACCTCCACGATCACCCGCGAGGTGATGCGCAACGGCGGCCCCGCCGGCTACCGCGCCGACCTGGCCCACCACGCCGCCCAGCGGCGCGGCCGGCGCGCCCGGCCCGCCGCGCCCGCGCCCGGGCGGGACGCCGCGCGGACGGACGGTCGCGACGCCCAGGCCGTCCGCGCCTACGAGGAGGACCTCGCCGCCGTCCTCATGCAGAGCGGCCTGCCGAAGATGATGGCGCGCGTGCTGGCCTGCCTCTACACCACCGACGCGGGCAGCCTGACCGCGTCCGAACTCGTCCGGCGGCTCCAGGTGAGCCCGGCGTCGGTCTCCAAGGCGGTCGCGTTCCTGGAGGGCATGGAACTCGTCCGCCGCGAGCGCGACGACCGCCGCCGCGAGCGCTACGTCGTGGACGACGACCTCTGGTACCAGTCGATGATCCGCAGTGCCCGGGACAACGCGCGGTTCGTCGCGGCGGCGCGGCAGGGCGTCGGCGTCCTCGGCCCCGGCACCCCGGCCGCCGCGCGGCTGGAGAACGTCGCCCGCTTCCTGGACTTCATCAGCGAGAGCATCACCCGCGCCGCCGAGCAGGCCCGCGAGGTCCTCCACACGCGGGAGTAGACCGGAGGAACACCGTGTCCGCGCTCTCCTCCCGAACGCGGTCGGGCACGGGCGCGAACGCCGTCAGGCTGTCGCGCACGTCCCTGTCGGCGGTCCCCCGGTGGTACCCGGCCAGGTGGACGCGCGCGTCGATCTCCCGCATGAGCATCAGGACGTCCTCGCGCAGGCTCCCGGCGGCGAGGACGTCGAGGCGCTGTTCCGGACGACCGCCGCCCGGACGAGCGCGGCACGGCACCCGCTGCTCTAGCTGGGGCTCATCGCCCGGCTCGCGGCCTCGCCTATAAGTCTGCCGCCGCGCTGGCAACGGACGGGCCCGGAGCTCCCACGCGGACGGCGGCTGCTTCGCGCGTGAACCGCCGTCAGCGCGGGGCGAGGATGCAGAACTCGTTGCCCTCGGGGTCGGCGAGCACCGTCCACGGGACGTCGCCCTGGCCGAGATCGACGTCGGTCGCACCGAGCGCCCGCAGCCGCGCCGCCTCCGCCGCCTGGTCGTCGCCGGCGTACGGCCGGAGGTCGAGGTGGACGCGGTTCTTCACGGTCTTCACGTCCGGCGTCCGGACGAGTTCCAGGTACGGGCCGACGCCCGCGGACGACCGCAGCCGGGCGAGGTCGTCGGTGACCTCGTGCAGCGTCCAATCCAGCGCCGCGTCCCAGAACCGGGCGACGGCCCGGGGGTCCGCGCAGTCGGCCACGACGGCGGCGATCGGCCCGGTGTCCGCGTAGAGCGGCCGGGGCTCCAGGACGCAGAACTCGTTGCCCTCGGGATCGGCGAGGACGGTCCACGGGACGTCGCCCTGCCCGATGTCGGCGGGCGTCGCACCGAGATCCCGCAGGCGCGCGACCAGCTCGGCCTGGTGGGCCGCCGAGGTCGTGGCGAGGTCGAGGTGGACGCGGTTCTTCACCGTCTTCGGCTCCGGGACGGCGACGAGGTCGATGAACAGCGCGGCGGGATCGGGATAGTCGAACCCCGGCGGCTCCAGGTTGGTGACGCCGGGGCCCTCGCTGGACAGCTTCCAGCCCAGCGCGTCCGCCCAGAACCGTCCGAGGGCGGCGTCGTCACGAGCATCCATCGCGATCTGCACAAGCCGTGTCGCCATGCGCCCGATCTTACGCAGCGTGACGCACTAGGGAGATCTCCGACATGTCGTACGCTGACGGCGTCCCCTTCCAGAAACGGAACGCCCCGATGCCTGCCGAACTACGTGAGCTGACCGTCCGCGTCTCGACGCGCCGGTGGAAGGACACGGTCCTGGACGGCGTCGACCTCGTCGTCCCGGACGGGAAGATCACCGCCCTGCTCGGCGAGTCCGGCTGCGGCAAGTCCATGGCCGCGGCGGCGCTCACCGGCTCGCTCCCCGCGTCCGCCCGCACCAAGGGACAGGTGCTCATCGACGGCACGCCGGTGAAGGGCCAGCGCGACTGGCAACGCCTGCGCGACGGCACCGTCGGGCGGCTCCCCCAGGCGGGCATCACGGCCTTCGACCCCGAGTCGACCGTCGGCGCACAGCTGCGCGACCTGGAAGAACGCCACGGACGCTGGACCGTCGCCCGGGCCTGCGCGGCCACCGGCTACCCGACCGAGATGGCCGACCTCTACCCGAAGCAGCACTCGGGCGGCCAGATCCAGCGCGCCGCACTGGCCGCCGCCCTCCTGCCGCGCCCCCGCGTCCTCATCGCGGACGAACCGACGGCCTCCCTCGACACCGAGGCCGCCTACACCGTCTGGGCCGCCCTCCGCCGCTACGCCGACACCGGAGCCGCCGTCCTGGTGATCACCCACGACGTCCCGATGCTCGCCGCCACCGAAATAACCGACCACGTGGCCCTCATGCGCGCCGGAAAAATCGTCACCACCGGCGACCTCACGTCCCTGGCCGCCCTCGACGACCCCTACATCCGAGGCTTCTTCCAACCAACCGCCTGAACTCGTGCTGCGAAGGGGCTGACCGCCAGCCGCAGCGCTGGGAGGACCAGCGGTAACGGTGGTCGGCCGACACGACCCAGGACGAAACTTCGCGTCCGCAACGCCTGACCCTGCTAGGCCCCAACCGCCTCATGACGGTACTGATCGTGGGAGCCTGTGCGCGTGCATCCTTCGCGCGTCCGGGGCCTTCCCTTGCCCCGCCTCCTGATCGAAGCGATGGCCTCGAGAGCTTGGCCGGCTCAAATCAGCTTGCGCCGCAGCCTTGGGCATCGGCGCGCGCGCCGCCACTATCCGTACGTCGGCCCCGAAGAGGTTCGCGTGCCGATCTCGTCGCAGGTCGCGGGCCATCCGATCACCTCGCCCGCCGATCTCACTGAATGGCTCGCCCGGCAGGACGCCAGTGACCGCAGAGAACCGTTCACGTTTGTAATCGACCAGTCCACGACCCTGCGCTTGGCTCCGCGGCGTAGCGAGCACGTCGTCTGCGCGGGCGGCGCCCCGGTACTCAGCGCTGGTGAGATCACCTTCGAGCCGGACGGCACCGGCTGGCGGGTGAGCGAGATCAGCAACCAGTCGACCGGCTACTGCCCCGAGCCGCATTTCTACGCGGCGGTGCAGTCCGCCCTCGACGCCGCCGCCCTCGATCATCCGGGCCGCTTCACGGTGCCGTTCATCTTCCGGCGCTGCGAAAGCTGCAGCCAGTTCAACGTCGTGAAAGACGACCACTACGTCTGCGCAATTTGCGACGAGCCGCTACCGACCTCCTGGAACGCGGACACTCCGGCGAGCCCCCACCCCAAATGAGGCCCGGAGTGAAGGGCCGGGCGTCGCGCGGCCGGTCGGTTTCATCATGACGAATTGAGCGGTCCGGGCTGAGAAGGTTGGGCAGTTCGGGCTTGGGTTGCGGACCAGATGGTGAGGAGTTTGAGGCGGTCCTCGGATGGGGTGCCGGGTTCGGCGGTGTAGATGATCAGGTCGTGCACGGTTCGGCCGGGCAGGGGCAGGTCGAGGGACTGGAAGGTCAGTTCCAGGTGGCCGACGTCGGGGTGCTGGAGTCGTTTGACGCCGTCGTGGCGCATCAGGACGTCGTGCGCGGCCCATTGGCTGCGGAACTCGGGGCTGAGGGTGGACAGTTCGCCGATGAGTTCGCGCAGTGCCCGGTCGCGGGGTTCGCGGGCGGCCTCGGCGCGCAGCAGGGCTGCGGTGGCGGCGCCGCCGGCGTCCCAATCGACGAAGAAGTCCTGTGCGCCGGGGTCGAGGAAGACGTAGCGGGCGATGTTGGGACGGCCGTGCTTGTCGGCGGTGGCGCTGTCGTACATCGGTGCGAGCAGCGCCCGGGCCAGGGGGTTTCCGGCGACGATGTCGGTGCGGCCGTTGCGGACGAACGCTGCGGACGTCGTAATGGAGTCGAGCATCCATTGGACCCGGGGCGGGACCTCGACGTCCCGGCGACGCGACGGCGTGCGGTTCGCGCGCCGCGATGAGCGGGCCAGGTCGAACAGGTAGGCGCGTTCGTCGTCGTCCAGTCGCAGGGCGCGGGCGACCGCTTCGAGGACGTCCTCGGACACACCGCCGATGTGGCCCTTCTCCAGCCGCGTGTACCACTCGGTGCTCACGCCCGCGAGAACGGCAACCTCCTCGCGCCGCAGCCCGGGGACCCGGCGACGGGCGCTGGTCGGCAACCCGGCCTGCGCCGGCGTGATCCGGGCACGCCGGCGGGTAAGGAAGTCCCGGATCTCGTTGCGGGTTCCGGGCTGTTCGTCCATGAAATTCATGGTAATCGCTGGTCACAGCCCGAAGGGGGTCGAAGTTATACCCCCCATGGACGCGACCTTCTCCCGTGGTGCCGATCGCGGTCTTCTGGTGTCCGGACGTTCCGACACAACCTCAAGAACGAACGGAGATACGTCATGAGCAAGTCGCTGACTGCGCCCGCGGTGGCGTTGGGCACGTGGGCATGGGGAGACAGTGGCGAAGAAGGCGATGGCTACTTCGGCAGTCCGCTCAGCGAGTCCGGTCTGCGCGAGGTCGTCGAGAAGGCGCAGTCGAACGGGTTCACCTTGTGGGACACCGCCGTTGCGTACGGCATGGGACGTTCGGAGACCGTCCTCGCCCAGGCGCTGAAGGGCTTTTCCCGCAGTGAGTACCAGCTGTCGACGAAATTCACCCCGCAGATGGCGGGCGACGGCGACGATCCGGTCGCGGACATGCTGGAGCAGAGCCTCGACCGGCTGGGCACGGACTACGTGGATATCTACTGGATCCACAATCCCGCCGACGTGGCGCGGTGGACGCCGTCCCTAATCCCGATGCTCAAGAGCGGCAAGATCAAGCATGTCGGCGTCTCGAACCACGACATGGCGGAGATCGCTCGCGCCGATGAGATCCTCGGCGCGGCCGGTTTCCGCGTGGAGGCGGTCCAGAACCACTACAGCCTGCTCTACCGGGGTTCTGAGCGCGCGGGGATCCTCGACCACTGCCGCGAGCACGGCATCCGGTTCTTCTCCTACATGGTCCTTGAACAGGGAGCGCTGACCGGCAGGTACGGCCCGGCGAATCCGATGCCGGAGGGGAGCAACCGGGCGGGCGTGTACAACGGCATCCTGCCCCAGCTCCAGGCGCTGACCGACCGGATGGCGGCGATCGGCAAGGAGCGCGACGCGTCCGCCGCCGATGTCGCCACCGCCTGGGCCATCGCCAAGGGGACCACGCCGATCATCGGGGTCACCAAGGCGCGTTACATCGACGGATTGGTCCGAGCCCGCGACATCGAGCTCACCGCCGAAGGGATCGCGGAACTGGAAGCGCTGGCCGATGCTGCGGACATCGACACGCGCGGCTGGTGGGAGCACGAGATGTAGCACGAAGGCTGAAGGGGTCGGGGCGTGGCAACGCGCTCCGGCCTCCTAACCGGGGACGAACCGCCCACGAGGGCGTTAAGCGAACATGTTCGTTACGATCGTGGACATGAACGTCCGGAGAGAGCCGATCAGCCGCCGGGACCGCCCGGCGAAACCCGCCCTGTCGCGCAGATGGATCACCGAGACCGCCGTCCGGATCATGCGGGAGGAGGGTCTGGAGAAGGTCACGATGCGCCGCATCGCCCAGGAGTTGGACACCGGCCCAGCCTCGCTGTACGTCTACGTCGCCAACACCGCCGAGCTGCACGCGGCCGTCCTGGACGCCCTGCTCGGCGAGGTCGACCTGACGGGGCGGGACGGCGGCGAGGGCTGGCGGGAGCAGCTCCGCGCGGTGATGCGGTCCTACACCCTGGTGCTGTTCCAGTACCCGCAGCTCGCACGGTCCGCGCTCGTCGCCCGGCCGAGCGGCGAGAACTACCTGCGCCTGGTGGACCGCGTCCTCGACCTGCTGGCGCGGAGCGGGGCCGCGCGTGAGCAGGTCGCCTGGGGCGTGGACAAGCTGCTTCAGAACGCAACCGCCACCGCGGCCGAGCAGTCGACGCGGGACCGCGACCCGGCCGCCGAGGACGAGTGGAGCGCTGCCGTGCGCGCGCTCGGCGCCGTGGGCGCGGACACGCACCCGGCGATCGCCGCGCACATGCCCGCCCTGGTCGGCGGCTCCCCGGAGGAGCGCTTCCGGTGGAGCTTCGACGTCCTCGTCAACGGGATCGTGGGGACCCCCGTCCCCGGCGGGCAGAGCTGAGGCCCAGGCGGGCGCCCGCTTCCGTCGCCGGAGACGCGCGGAGGTGTCGCGAACATGTTCGTCGGGAATTTGTTCGGCACGAACGCGTTCGTTAAGGTGAAGCACATCGGCGCCGACGCGCGCCAGATCCGCAGCCCGGCGGCCCCAGTGCGGCACCCGCAGACCTTCCCAGCTCCCATCGGAGGCAATCATGAGCACCACTCACGTCCCGATCGCGATCATCGGCGCAGGCCTTGGTGGCCTGACCGCCGCCCGCGTCCTGCACGTCCACGGCATCGAATCGGCGATCTTCGACTTGGAGGCCTCGCCGACGGCCCGGACCCAGGGCGGAATGCTCGACATCCACGAGGAGAACGGGCAGCAGGCGCTGCACGCCGCCCACCTCCACGACGAGTTCCGCAAGATCATCCATCCGGGCGGCCAGGCGATGCGTCTGCTCGGCGCCGACGGCACCGTGTTCGTGGAAGAAGCGGACGACGACGCCGGCAGCCGCCCGGAGGTGGACCGGGGCGACCTGCGCGACCTGCTGCTCGGCTCGCTGCCCGACGGCACCGTCCACTGGGGTCGGCGGGTCGTCCGCGCACGGGCGCTCGGCGACGGCCGCCACGAGGTGGAGTTCGCCGACGGCTCGGCCATCACCACCGATCTGCTGATCGGCGCGGACGGCGCCTGGTCCCGCATCCGTCCGCTGGTCTCCGACGCCCGGCCCGCCTACAGCGGCATCTCCTTCGCCGAGACCGACCTGTTCGAGGCCGACGCCCGCCACCCGCGCGGCGCGGCGATCGTCGCCGGCGGCTTCTTCTTCGCCCTGGGCGACGAACGCGGCATCCTGGCGCACCGGGAGACCGACGGCAGCCTCCACGCCTACGCCGCGCTCAAGGTCGACGAAGGCTGGGCGGACACGGTCGACTTCACCGACCCGGCCGCCGCCAAGGCCGCCGTGCTCACCCATTTCGACGGGTGGTCCGACGACCTGCGCAGCCTGATCGCCGACGCCGACACCATCGTCCCGCGCCGCATCCACGCCCTGCCCATCGGACACAGCTGGGACCGCGTGCCGGGCGTGACGCTGCTCGGAGACGCGGCACACCTGATGTCCCCGTTCGCAGGCGAGGGCGCCAACCTGGCCATGCTCGACGGCGCCGAACTCGCCCTGGCGATCGCCGCGCACCCCGGCGACCCCGAAGCCGCCCTGACCGCCTACGAGAAGACACTCTTCCCACGCTGCGCCGAGGTCGCGTTGGACTCCGCCACCAGCCTGGAGACGATGTTCGACGAGCAAGGCCTACAGAACATGGTCGCGTTCTTCGCCTCCCACGACGAACCCGACGCGGACCCGTCCTGAATCACCGTGGCGATCGCACCGGGATTGAAACCCGACACCGACGACAGCACCGGCGCCTGGGCGTGGCGGCCCCGGCGCACCACGCCTGGCCGGACATAGCAGAGACCGCCACGGCCACAACGGACACAGCACGATCGGGGGCGTCCACCTTGGTACCTCTTCTCTGACGAGGGGGATGCCCGTCCACGTCCCTTGGGCGAAAGGGCGCGGGTTGACGGTGAGGGCATCGAGCGGTTTGGGCTCGTGGCCCTGAATGTGCCGACTACTGCGGATGTCTCTGCCGTGAAGCGCTTGGTTATTCAGGGTGCGGACCAGAGCCGGTGGCACTATGAGGAGGGCTGTGTGACACCGGAGTGGCGGGCGATCGAGTAGTCCTCGCAGTTTGGCTGACAGTTAGTTGATCACGAAGCTCTTCCTCCGAGGGTCGGGATGCCGAGGTCCACTGGGGCCACTCTGGCGAGTCGGCGGGTCTGGTCTCGTTTCTGGCGGAGGAAGGACAGGGTGAGGTCGATGCCTTCGATTTCTCCGAGCCAACCCTCGGCTTCGGCTCGGGAGCGGCGGGCCAGAAGGTCGAGTTCGATCTCGTCGAGGCGGGGCAGCATCTTCGGGTTGATGTTGATCATCGGGCATCTCAGACAGGCGTGTTCATGCTGGCAGGCGGTCGCGTAGGGGCGGGCGCATCCTCCCAACTCGACCTTGCGCTGATCGAAGTGCTCCTCGAACCCGAGCCATTCGGCCTGGGTCACGGGCCGATACTCATCGGCCGGTCGTGCTTGGCGGCGGCGGACGGTGCCGAGCTGGCGTTGGAACAGGAACGGCATCGGCTCACTCATCCGCCGTTCGTGCTGGTCGTAGCGTTGGATAAGGGGCATGGGCCGGCCGCCGTCGGTGTGGCGGCGGATGATGACGGCGAAGATCTCGGCCGACATGGGGATGACGCGCTCGCGGTCGGTCTTGGACGGGCGATGACGAGCAGCGCAATGACTTCACCGTTGGGGCGTCGGTATTGGCGGATGCTGAGGTGGGTGAGCTCGAGGAGTTCCTCGAGCCGGATGCCGCTGTGCCGCAAGACCTCCATGGTCGACCACTCCCGGAAGGCCAGTTCCTCGGCGACGGTGACGTTGAGGTCCGTGCCGGTGGCCAGGTCACGGACGCGAACGTTGGCTTGGCCGCCGTGGCGGTGACGTCGTTCGTCGCCTGCTGTCCAGATGCGCTGGTAGGAGCGTCCTTCGAGAGTGAAGGTCTCACCGGAGGCCCGTGGGGATGCTTGTTGCAGAAGTCCGCGGAGGTGGTGGTAGCGATCTTCGAGGTGGGCAACGAGAGTGGGCAGAAGAGGTTGGCGGCGTCGGATGCGGTCGTCGATGCGTTCCTTTGCGCGCCGCTTGTGGGCGGTGAGCTCTCGGAGCGCGTTGTATCGGTTGATCAGGTGCTCGCCGAGCTCGGCGAGCAGGATCTCAGCGGCGCTCTGGCAGGCGTCGTCGCCGAGCCGGAAGGCCTCCCGGCGGGGCAGAGCGTAGGAATCGAGCAGGTTGCTGACAGTCCCTGCGAGCACGAACCCGCGGCAGGCCAGCGCGAGCACGACCGGGGCGGGTTTCCCGTCAGCGGCCAGGGCGATCTCGCGGGTGATGCCGGAGATCTTCTCGGCGAGGGCTGGCGAGGAGGAGGGCTCAGGGGCGGGGCCGGGGGTGGGGTGAGGGGCATGGTGTGGTCAGAGGTTCTGCTGGAGGGCGGCGAAGTCGGCGTGAGCGGCGGCGATGGCTTCGGGGTAGCGCTGGGCCTTGTGGTGTTCGGCGAGGGCGCGGTAGATGCTGGCCAGGCTGGGGTTGCGTCCGTGGCGTTTGCCGGTGGGGATGATCAGGTCTTTGCGGATGTCTTCGACCTTCTCTCCGGCGGCTAATGAGAGCTACCGGGTCGGCTAATGCGGCGGAGCACGGTGTGGACATGTCGTCGGTGATCACCTGGGGGCGTCCGCCGTGTTTGCCGCCGCGGGCGGCTGCGTCCAGGCCCTCCAGGGTCGCCTCGCGGATGGTCTCGCGTTCGGTCTCGGCCATGGCGGCGAAGAAGGCGAACAGCATCCGTCCGGGCCCTGAGGGGTCGTAGATCCCGGCCAGTGGTCCGGCGAGCATCTCCAGGACCAGGCCGTGGGCGGTCATGTGGTCGGCGAGCGCGGTGAGTTCGGCGGCGTCGCGGCCGAGCCGTTTCATCTCATGGACAGTGAGGATGACGCGGCAGTGCGGGGCGTGGGCCTTGATCTGCCGGGCGGTGGCCAGGGCCTTCTCGAACTCGGGTCGGACCTTGAGGCGGGTGGAGATCTTCTCGGCGAAGATCTTGTTGCGGGGGATGCCGTGGGAGGCCAGCGCGTCGAGTCGGGACTGGAGTTCCTGGGTGAGGGTTTCCGACCTCCAACGCCCACACCGCCCACCGGGGCTTGCTTGCGCTGACCCGCGGTGAAAGCCGCACAGGCAGTGCTGAGGGGAGGCCAGCAGGTTACCCCGCTCCGCTGGCCTTACCCGATATACCAGCCCTCAGAACTGTGCATACGAAGTGCAGGACATTGTGCTCGCGTTGACGATGCTACATCCGCCCGTAGGGCTGCCGAAAGAGTACCCGGCAGGGAGGGTGAAAGTGCTGGCGAAGCCGATAGTGATCAAGCTGGTTCGGCAGGTGTCGATGCAGTAGCCTGTTGAATTGAGCGTCAGGGACGGTTGGTTGTAGTTCTCGCTGGACGATTGGCCGATCTGGACTATGCCCCATATCGACTGATAGGTATCGATATTGGCCGTAATGTGCGCAGGAGTGACACCGGTGCATGAGTCTACGATCTGAGAGGTGACGTAGAAGGACCCCAGCGGGGGGTACCGGTAGGAAGGGTTGAAACTACAGGACCAGCTGGCGGTGGTCGTGGCGCCCCTGTGCTTTCGCGTTGCCACGATAGTGAAGCCTCCGGCCTTCGCGCCGACCCTGACGGGGGCTTTTAATAAAGGCATTGGCTTGGGGCTCGGCGCCGTCGACTGCGCGTAGGCGACGTTTCCTCCGATCAAGGTCGCAGAAAGCGCTGCAGCTCCCACCGTGCCAGCGATCCGGCCAGCGCTCATTACTGGCTTGATGTTCCTCATGTGCTACCCTTTCCCGTACGGATTGCCAACGGCCGGCCTCCTGAGATTCCGCCGCCGACACCTATCACGCCGGACGTTAATCGGACTTCCGCACCTGCACAATAGCTCCGACAACAAGTAACACTACGAAGTCAAATCCGGTCAGCCCAAGATTAGGGGTGACTGGTCAGGTCGGGGCTGGATGAGTTGAGTTTCAGGCGGTGGAGGGCATCCAGCGGCGGTGGTTGGCGAGCTGGGTGAGCGCGTCGAACAGGTCGACGCCGTGCTTGGCGGTGGTGGCCAGGTAGGACCGGAACGCAACGAATTGCTCGGCGCCGGTCAGGGTGCGTAGGCAGCCGGAGATCTTCTGCCGGATCTTGATCATCGGTATCTCGCGCTCGGCTGCGTTGTTGTCGAACGGAACGCGTGCATCCACGGTGAACCGGAGGTGGTCGTCGTGGCGTCCCAGCAGTCGGCGGGCCAGGGCGTTGTGTTCTTTCTCCAGGTCGCTGCTGCGGGCTGCGGTGGCCTTGATCCCCAGGCGGGCAGCGGACCGGAAAGCGTGCTTGGCGCCGGTCATCTTGTCGGCGCCCGGGCCGCCCAGGGCGCCGTCGCGGGCCAGAGCATCATCGACCGGGTGCTTCATGGTGCGCAGCGCGTCGGCGGCCTAGGTGACTTGTGTTAATCGTGTGGGCTCGCGTTGGGTCTTGGCTGTGTGCCGGGCTTGCGGTGTTGGTCGCTGGGTGTGGGGAGAGGTTGAGCGATGGCGGTAGGCCAGACTCCGATGCAGCCGGGGTTGCTGTCCTCTACGGCGGGTTTTTGCGAGGGTCGGCTGGCGCCGAACTCGATCTACGCGGTGCTGCACCGCGAGTGCCGGGCTCTGTTCCCGGACGAGATGTTCGCGGACCTGTTCGCCGAGGACGGCCGCAGGTCGGTGCCGCCGATGATCGTGGCGGTGGTGATGTCTTGCAGCGGCTGGAGGGCCTGTCCGATCGGGAGGCGGTCGAGCGGTTCGCGTTCGATGTGCGGTGGAGGTATGCCGCTGGCGGGCTGGACTTCGACCATCCGGGGTTTGTGCACACCCTCTTGGTGGACATGCGGGCGCGGTCGGCCGCTTCCGCCCGCCCGGATCGAATCTTCGAACGGACCGTGGAGGTGGCCGCGTGGGCGGGGTTGGTCGGCCGCCGCAGGGTGCTGGATTCGGCGCCGATCTATGACGCGGTGGCCACGCAGGACACCATCACGCTGATCCGTTCGGCGATCCGCGGGCTGTTGCGGGCGGCCGACCAGGTGCTGCGGGCCGAGTTGCGAGCCACTGCTCTCCAGTGGCGACGCCTGCACCAGCACGGACAAGCCGGTCATCGACTGGAGGGACGCCGTCGAGCGGGAGGCCCTGATCGACTCACGGGCTCGGGACGGCCGCCCGGCAGGCCAACCCGGTCCCCGACGACAGCGACGGCCAGGTCCACCATCCCCTCGACGACGCCGCCTCGAAGGCGGACCCGGACACGTGGCCGTGGCTGCCCGGGCTGGTGCTCGGCCAGACCGGCGCGGATGAGTGGGAGATCGTGGTGACCGACGACCGTCTGGTGGAGTGCCTGGACGCCGACGGGGACCCGGTCTACCCGGTCTGCTACCGCGGCCGTGAATCGATCCGGCACCACTGACCCGCGACGATGTCGGTCAGGTCGGTCCGGTGGCGAACAGGACGGTGGGTTCCAGGTCCAGGCGGGTGGAGGGCGCGGCGGCGGGCGGGGTGAGGTTGAGGATCCAGTTCCCGAACCGGCGGACGGTGTGGGTGATGTAGGGGGAGATGGTGGCCAGGTCGTCGACGTCCACGCTCTCGCCTTCGGCGGCCACGGCGTTAGCGGCGTCGGTGATGTCGCAGGCGGTGGAGTAGATGACGCAGTTGGCCAGCAGCTCGTTGAACTTGATGACCTTCTCCTGGTAGTCGGGGTCGTTGTGGCCGATCAGCTCGCCGCCGAACATCAGCCAGTCGGCGAAGCCGTGGAAGGCCTCCGGCCTTGGGGAACATCGGTACAGCCGTTGGCGCTGAGAACGATCATGGTCGTTTAGTGCGGGAAAGTCCGCCGGGCGAGTCCTGGATCTGGCTAAAGTCCGGTCGTGCCGGTGGAGTTTCTGAGTGATGAGCAGGCTGAGGCGTACGGGACGTTCGCCGAGGAGCCGACGAGGCCTGAGCTGGAGCGGTTCTTCTTCCTGGACGATGTCGACCGGGACCTGATCGCGCTGCGGCGAACCAAGCACCACCAGCTCGGGTTCGCCCTCCAGATGTGCACGGTCCGGTACGTGGGCCTGTTCCTGGAGGACCCGCTCGCGGTGCCGTGGCCGGTAATCGAGCATCTGGCCGCGCAGCTCGGCATCGAGGATGTGGCGGTGGTGAAGCGGTACACCGAGCGTCCGAAGACGGCGTACGAGCACGCGTGGGAAATCCGGGACGCCTACGGTTACCACCCGTACGAGGACGCGGAGTGGGGGCGGCGGTTCCGCACGTTCCTGCACGGACGGGCGTGGACGCACGCCGAGGGGCCGCAGGCGCTGTTCAACCAGGCGGTGGGCTGGCTGCGCCGTCACCGGGTGCTGCTGCCCGGCGTGAGTGTGCTGGCCCGGCAGGTGTCGGAAGCCCGCAAGGTCGCGGAGAAGCGCTTGCACGCCACGGTGGCCAAGGCCGCCCGGCGGGCGGACCCGGCACTGCCCGGTGACCTGGTCGCCACGCTGAAGACGCCGGAGGGCAGGCGGTACTCGGAGCTGGAGCGCTTGCGCCGACCGCCGACGAGGACGACGGGCACTGCGTTCGCCCGCGCGCTCGAGCGGGTGGAGGAGATCGGCGCGTTCCAGCTCGGCCAGCTCCGGTTGTCGCAGATTCCGCCGAACCGGCTCGCGGCGCTGGCCCGATACGCGCTCGGATTGAAGGCGCCGCTGCTGGAGCGGACGGCGGAGCCCAAGCGCACGGCGATGCTCACGGCAGTGATGCGGCATCTGGAGGCGAAGGCGATCGACGAGGCCCTAGACCTGTTCCAGGTCCTCATGGCAACGAGGCTGATCAGCACGGCGAGGCGGACCACGGACAAAGAGCGGCTGTCCACGCTGCCGCAGCTGGAGAAGGCGTCCCGCACGCTCGCCCACGCGGCGAAAGTGCTGTTTGAAGAGCTGGAGCTGGTCGAGGAGCGCGGCGCGGATGTGAACGTTGCGGCGCTGTGGGCAGCGGTGGAAGAGGTGGCGCCCCGGGCCGCGGTGATGGGTGCGGCGGTCACGGTGGTGTCCCTGGTGCCCCAGGACGAGGGTTCGGCCGAGACCGCCATGCGGTCTGCTCTGGCCGCCCGGTACAACACGGTGAAGCCGTTCCTGGCGCTGTTGGGCGAGTCGAAGGCGCTGTCGGCCGCGACGGGCGGCGTCCGGGTACTGGCCGCGGTACGCCGTCTCCCGGAGCTGGCCCGGCGGAAGGTGGGCGTCAAGCCTCTGCTTGCGCGCGAGGTGGACGACAAGCTCGTGCCGCCGGCGTGGCGCAGGGCCGTCTACGCCAACCCCGACCTGCCTCAGGGGGCGGTCGACCGCGACGCGTACGTGGTGTGCGTGCTGGAACAGCTGCACCGAGCCCTGAACCGGCGCGATGTGTTCGCCTCGCCTTCGCACCGCTGGTCCGACCCGCGCGCGGCTGCTGGACGGCACCGAGTGGGAAGCCGTGCGCGAGGACGTCTTGGCGGGACTCAGCCTGGACATGCCGGTCGAGGAGCACCTGGCGGAGCTGGTGCGGGGTCTGGACGCGGGCTGGAAGCTGCTGGCCGAACGCCTCGCGGAGGCGGGGCCGGCCACGAAGGTCAGCATCGAGACGAACGAAAGCGGCCGAGTGAGGCTGAACGTCGCAGGGCTCGGTGCACTCGGCGAACCGCAATCCCTGGCCTGGCTGCGCGGCCGGGTCGAGAGGATGCTCCCGAAGATCGACCTGCCGGACCTGCTGTTCGAGGTGCACGCCTGGACCGGCTTTTTGGACGCATTCGTCCACCTCGGCGACGGCACCACCCGCATGAAAGACCTGACCACCTCAGTGGTCGCACTGCTGGTATCGGAAGCCTGCAACATCGGCTTGACCCCCGTGGTGAACCCGAACTATGAGGCGCTCACCCGATCCCGGCTCGTCCACGTCGATCAGTACTACCTACGGGCCGACACCATCGCCACGGCGAACGCGAAACTGATCGCCGCCCAAGCCAAGGTTCCCATCGTCCGGTTCTGGGGTGAAGGGCTGCTCGCCTCCGTGGACGGGCTGCGGTTCGTCGTCCCCGTCCAGACCATCAGCGCCGCGCCCTCACCGAAGTACTTCGGATTCAAACGCGGCATCACCTGGCTGAACGCCGTCAACGACCAAGTCGCAGGAATCGGGCAGATGGTCGTCCCCGGCACCCCGCGCGACTCCCTGCACATCCTGGACGCTCTCCTGAACCTAGACGGAGGGGTAAGGCCGGAAATGGTGGCCACCGACAACGCTGCCTACTCCGACATGGTGTTCGGCTTGTTCAAGATCCTGGGCTACAACTTCTCCCCGCGCTTCCGCGACTTGGACGACCAGCGATTCTGGCGCGCTTCCATGCCCGGTGTGGAGACGGGGACCTACGGGGTGCTGGAAGACCTGGCCCGCAACCGCGTGAACCTGAACAAGGTGATCACGCACTGGCCGGACATGCTGCGCGTGGCCGGCTCCCTGGTCACCAACCAGGTCCGTGCGTACGACCTGCTGCGCATGTTCGGACGCGACGGCCGCCCTACCCCGCTCGGCACCGCGTTCGCCGAGTACGGGCGGATCGCCAAGACCGAGCACCTGCTGCGGGTGGTCGACCCGGTCGACGACACCTACCGACGCCAGATGAACAGGCAGCTCACCGTCCAGGAATCCCGCCATAAGCTCGCCCGGGACGTGTGTCACGGCAAGCGCGGCACCATCCACCAAGCCTATCGCGACGGAATGGAGGACCAGCTCGGCGCGCTCGGCCTCGTGCTGAACGCCGTGGTGCTGTGGACGACGCGGTATATCGACGCCGCCGTTCAGCACCTTCGCGCCGAGCGCCACGAGATCCGGGACGAGGACGTCGCCCGGCTCTCCCCGCTCAAGCATCGTAATCTCAACGTGCTCGGCCGCTATAGCTTCACCGCCTCCAACCCTGCAGCGGGTAACCTCCGGCCCCTGCGCGATCCGGACGCGCCCGAGCTGGATGAGGATGAGATTGGTGTCGAATGAAGGGGCTGCGCAGCAATCGCGCTTGAGCCAACGCCAGCTGCGGACCGCACAGAAAGACTGAGGGGTGCTCACCCAGCGCTGGGTGAGCACCCCTCAGTCTTTCTGCGTGACGGCTACAGGGCGACGGGGGCCTTCTTGTACCAGCCGGTGATGACATTGACCAGGTGGACGATGTTCTGGGTCCGCATGATCGGCGCGGCGGCGTTCGGTTCGAAGTCGTCGCCAGCATCGGTGGTGCGCCAGATGCTGTTCTCGGCGACCGGGACGGCCATGTGCGGGTCGAGGCGCTTGAAGAAAGCGGTGATGTCGTCGAGTTCGGCCGGATTGTCGCCGGCACGCAGGTTGCGGAAGACACCGCCCAGAACACGCAGCATGCCCACCGAGCCGAGCAGCGAGGTACGGCGCACCCGCTGTGCCATCGTCAGCTCGTCGGGCTTGCGCTCGGCTTCAGGATCATCCTCGGTGAGGGCGGCAAGGTCGGTGAACGCGTTGGAGATGACGTCCAGGAAATCTTTGACCTGCTCGATCACCTCACCGTCGGTGAGAGTCTGCTCGGCCTTCTTGCTGATTCGTCCACCGGCCCCGGCGATGACGGCGCGGGTAATGTCGGCGACGTGCTTGGCGCCCATGAAATTAGGGTTCTTCAAGGTCATGCGGTCCTGCTCGGCATCGACCCGACCCTTGAGGAGCGGATGGTCGATGACGTCAGACAGGGTCCGGTTGGCGACCTTGTAGCTGTCGAAGCGGGCGCGGACTGCGCTGCTGATGCCCTTAGCGTTGTCGGCGACGTCGACAAACATCTGCTGGGCCTTGATCGGGTCAGGCTCGACGTAGATGTCCAGGCCGACGTACTCCTCCTTCAGCCGTGTCATCTGGGCGATGAGCTTCTCGCGTTCCGCCTGGAGCTTGGCCGCCTTCTCCGGGCTGACCTTGCGCGCCATGTCACGGTCGACGCCAGCGATGGCGTCGGTGATGCGCTGCTTCTCGATGGCGACACCGAGCACGCGGTGTTGGCCGTCGATGGTGCGCAGTGAGGAGACACCGCCGATCGCCCACGGGACGGTGAGGTACCCGACCGCACCATGCTCGTCGAGCTTCTCGAAACGGCAGCCTCCACTGTCGCGAGCCAGGAGGGCAGGGGCGACCCAGTCCTGCTTGGCGTCGAGGTACTCGCCGAAGTGCTTGGCGTGCAGACGGTCGACCTTGCGATTGTCCTTGTCGACGTTGTTCGGGTCGGGCACAGGAAGGATCGTGGGCAGGTCAAGGAGGGGAACGCGCGTCGCGTATACCGCGCGTCCTCCCTGGATGGTCTTGATCGCCAGGTACGTGCTGGAGTCCTGCGGCTTGGACAGGCGCAGGGGGTCGACGTTGATGCTCACAGGTATGCCTCTAATCGGCTAGACAAGACCCCGGCGGGTCTTGTTAAGGAGTAGATAGTATCATCAACATGCAATCATGGGAAATAAGATCTTAACCACCCTCAATGGCTACTACTTGGTCTCGCTAGGGGCATGCCTCGCGCAGGTGTCAGCCGTCAGATTCGCGGACTCGCCTCCGGCGTCAAGGTCGCCCTGTCTTCAAACGAACGTTTGAAGACAGGCGCCGCGCGCGGCCAATGGCCCGTGCGTGACCAGGACGCCCGACGGCGGCGATCCAATCAAATCCGATGGTGATTGATGACAGGGTTTGGCGACAGATAGCGTCCGATCCTCTGCAAGGAAGGGACCCCCGATGGCGAACCTGATCTACAAGCGGGTCTCCACCGACCAGCAGTCGACCGCCCGGCAGAACCTCGTCCTCGCCGACGCCCATATCGCCGACCCGGTCACCTTCGAGGAGCAGGCCGGCACCTCCAGCCGCCTGCACCCGCTTCAGCGGCCGAAGTTCAGCGAGCTGCTCATCTACGCGCGGCCCGGCGACACCGTGCACATCTCCGAGATGTTCCGCCTCGTACGCGGCACCGGCCACATCCTCGACGTGCTCGACGTCCTGCACCGCGACCGTCTCGCCCTGCGCATTCACGACGGCGCGTTCTCCGCGATGGACCTCACCGCCCGCCACCCACGCACCGGAGAGCTGCTGTCCACGGTCAAGTTCATGGTCCAGACCCTCGCGGCCGCCGGAGAACTCCAGCGTGACCTCCAGCGCGAGCTGACCTACGACGGACTACGAGCCGCCGAGGCCAAGGGCAACAAGGGCGGCCGCCGCCCAGCCATCACCACCGACAAGACCGCCGCCGTCCGCGCCGCCTACCTGGACGGCCGATCCATCGCTGCACTGGCCCGCGAGCACGGCGTCAGCCGCGGCGCCATCCGCACGGCCGTCGCCGACCTCATGCCCGACCACGCCGCGGCGGCCGACCGTCCGAACAACCCAGCCCCCGACCTGCCGGTCACCCTCGACATGCCCGGCAAGGTCGCCGACTTCCTCCGCACCGCCGAATTGGAGCCCGCCGAACAGGCCTCACTCGACCATGGTGCGACCATCCGGCGCGGCCGGGGCTACACCCTGCGCGTCACCGCCACGCATGCGATTCACCGCCAGCTCCTCGCACACTGCCAGCCTCTCGACGGCAGCACCCAGGGCACAACCGCTATCCCCGCACAACGCAAGGCCCGCCGCGAGTATGAGAACCGCGTCAACGCCCTCACATCGGCGTCCACCGGACCATGATCGTTCTCAGCGCCAACGGCTGTACCGATGTTCCTCAAGGCCGGCCTCGGTGCGGTTGGTGACGGCGGTGATCTGCTCACGCAGGTCGGGGTCGGACAGGTACCGCAGCAGCGTGATGGTCCGCACGGCGCGGCCGAGTTCGCGGAAGGCGCGGTAGAGGCGGTTCTTGCGGGAGTGGTTGCCCAGGCGGCGCAGCAGGTCGAACCCCAGCAGCGCGGCCAGCCCGAAGACAGGTAGCGGCTGGCCTTGGGTGTCGGCGTGGATGGTGTCGGGCTGGATCTCCGAGGCGTTCCGCAGCAGGCCCTCGATGATGTACACCGCCTCCCACACCCCACACGGGATGAAGTGGGAGAAAAGAGCCACGTACGTATTCGAGATGTGACGGTAGGCGAGACCTCCGTACCCTCCGTAGCGGATGTGGATTCGGCGAGGAGGTTGTTCTCCCACGTCTCGATCTGGGTGCCGTCGGCGGCCACGGTCTTGCCGTCGCCCCACATCGAGGCGATGTCGAACTGGTTGAAAGCGTTGACCACGGTCGTGGACGCTTTGGCGATCTTCTCGCTGGTGGCGTGCTTGTCCCCGGCCAGCGACAGCTCGTGCGGGCTGACCTTGCCGCGCATGTGCGCGGCGACCTGGGTCGGGCCGAGCAGGGTGCCGTAGGCGAAGGTGGCCAGCACATACCGGCCGAGGGTGTCGGAGATCTTCGGATCCGAGCCAGACGCCGGCCCGAAGTGGTGGTGCCAGCGGAGCTGGTAGGCGGTACGGGGGAGGATGTCCAGCAGGTCGCGGTGCGCCAGCCGGGCGTGGACCGCCTCACAGACCGCCCGCGTGGCGATGTCGTCGTCCGAGGACGTCGCTAGCCCCTGCTCCGCGGCCTCGACCATCGCCGCGCGAAGCGTGTCCGCTCCTGTCATGAATCAACGATACGGCCTTGCGCTAGCAGTGTTACGGGAGTTGTGTTACCGTCTCCCATAACGTCGATACGTCTCCTGCGTATCAGCGATAGGCAAGGAGTCTCCACATGAGTGATGAGCGCGTGGCCGTCGTCAGCGGCGGCTCCCGGGGCATCGGCCGGGCGATCGCGACGACGCTGGCGGCACAGGGCTGCGCGGTCGTCGTGGGGTACAAGGGGTCGGCCTCGACCGCGGCCGGGGTGGTCGAGGCGATCACGTCGGCCGGTGGCCGGGCGATTGCGGCCCAGGCCGACGTGGCGGACGAGGCCGCGGTCGCGGCGATGTTCGACGAGGCGGAGAAGGCGTTCGGCGGGGTCGACGTCGTCGTGAACTCGGCGGGGCGGCTGGCGCTCTCCCCGATCGCGGACCTGGACCTCGCCGACCTTGACGCCCTGCACCGCACCAACATCCGCGGCACCTTCGTCATGGCGCGGGAGGCCGCGCGCCGGGCGCGCGCCGGGGGTGCGATCGTCAACCTGTCCACCTCGGTTGTGGGTCTGCAGTTCCCGAGCTACGGGGCGTACGCCGCCAGCAAGGGCGCAGTCGAGGCGATGACGCTCGTCCTCGCGCGCGAACTGCGGGGACGGGACGTCACGGCCAACGCGGTGGCGCCCGGCCCGACCGCCACCGAGATGTTCCTCGAGGGCAAGGACGACGCCACCATCGAGGGGCTCGCCCAGCAGGCCCCACTCGAGCGGCTCGGCACCCCCGAGGACATCGCCGAGGTCGTCGCCTTCCTTGCGAGTCCCTCGGGGCACTGGGTCAACGGGCAGGTCGTACGCGCGAACGGCGGCATCATCTGATGCCCGCCGCACCGCCGGTCATCGTCGTCACCGGGGCCTCCAGCGGGTTCGGCCGGCTCGCGGTCGTGGCCCTGGCACGCGCCGGGCACGCCGTCGTCGCCGGCCTGCGTCACACCAGGGGCCGTAACGCGCCGGCGGTCGCGGCCCTGGAACGGCTCGCACACGACGAGGACATCACCCTGTCGGCGGTCGACATGGACGTGCAGTCACAGGAGTCGGTCGACCGGGCGGTCGCCGCCGTCCTCGGCCGGCACGGGCGCCTGGACGTCGTCGTCCACAACGCGGGCCACCTGGTCCTCGGCCCTGCCGAGGCGTTCACGCCCGAGCAGCTCGCCGCGGTCTACGACGTCAACGTCCTCGGCACGCAGCGGGTCAACCGCGCCGCCCTGCCACACCTGAGGGAACAGGGTTCCGGGCTGCTGTTGTGGGTGGGAAGCTCCTCCACCCGAGGCGGTCACCCGCCGTTCATGGCCCCCTACTTCGCGGCCAAGGCCGCCATGGACGCCCTCGCGGAGAGCTACGCCGCCGAGCTCATCCGGTTCGGCATCGAGACCTCCATCGTCGTCCCCGGCGCCTTCACCTCGGGCACCGACCACTTCGTCAATGCCGGCGGCCCGGCCGACGCGGACCGGGAGAAGCAGTACGACGAGCTGTACGGCGGGCTCCGAGCGAGCCTCGGCGACCGGCTCGGCCGGCTCATCGCCCCGGACAGTGACGCGCAGTCCGTCGCCGACGAGATCGTCCGCATCGTCGGCCTTCCGTCCGGTCGGCGGCCGTTCCGCACCCACGTCGACCCCAGCAAGGACGGCAGCGAGGTGGTCTCCGCCGTCGCCGACCGGATCCGCGCCGAGTTCTACCACCGCGTAGGCATCGAGGACCTGCTGTCCTCGACCGCCTCACTCTGAAAACACATCACCGAGAAGGAAGATCATCATGCCGTTCGCCAACCTCAAGGTTCCCGCCGACACCCTGACCCCCGAGTCCAAGAAGAAGCTCATCGACGCCGTCACCGACGCCTACGCCAACGTGTACGGCGAGCGGGCCCGGGCGACCACTCTGGTCATCGTCGACGAGGTTCCGGACGGTGGCTGGGGCCTCGGCGGCGCCATCCTCACCGCGGAGATGCTCGGCCGAAGCTGAGCCCTCTCCCCGGGGCCGGATCGGGCAGCCGACTGTCCGATCCGGCCCCGTACCCATTTGTCCGGATCGTCCCGATGGTCGGGCGCTTGGGTCCGCCGCGGGTGAACCGGCGCAGCATCGTGTGCCCGATGCCCCTCTGGGCCAGCCACACCGGGATAAGGGTCATTATCATGGGTGGTTCGCTGACTCTGATTTCGCGTTTCGCGATGCGCGTTAGTTGTTTCGCGCGCTGGTGCGCTTAAAGATCGGTAGGTTGGGCGGGTGGATGTTGAAGTGGGTCCGGTGGAGTCGGTGGACGGTGGCGTGTGCGCGCTCGACGGGTGCGAGTTGGCGTTGCCTGCGGGTCGGCGGGGGCGGCCGGCCAAGTACTGCAGCAAGGCGCACGCCGATCAGGCCAGTCGGGATCGGCGTGCTGCGGATGCTGCGATGGTGGACGAGCCGCTGGGCAAGGCCGAGGCGCTCGCTCGTCTGTTGCCGGCCGCCATCAGTGATCTGCAGGAGCAGTTGACGCAGGCTCTTGCGTTGCTGGCGCAGGCGGAAGAAGGTGCGCTGAGTCGGGTTCGGCGGGCTGAGGGGGAGGCTGTCGCCGCTCGTCAGGGGGCCGCCGAGGCCGATGCTCGTGCCGAGGCTGCCGAGTTGGCTCGGCGGCGGGCCTTGCAGGAAGTTGAGGACGCCGTTGCCGAGCGGGATTCTGCGCGTGAGGAGGCTCGGCGGGCTCTTGCGGATGCTGAGCGGACGCGGAGTGACTGTGCTGCGCTCGTCGCCGTCCATCAGCAGGTTCGCGATGCCGCGCAGCGTGCCCAGGAGGTCGCCGAAGCGGCGCGGGATGCCAAGACCGCTGAGCTTCGTGAAGCCCGGCGGGCTCATGAGGAGGACGTCGCCCGGTATCAGGCCGCCGCCGCTCGGCAGGAGGAACAGGTGCTTGCGCTGCGCACCGAGTTCTCTCATGCGCAGGCTGCGTTGAGTGCTGCGCGGGAGGCTCTGGCTACCGCGCAGGGCGAGGCGCGTGCCGAGCGTGCGCGTGCTGAGACCGCTGAGCAGGCGTTGGATGCGGCTCGCCGCGAGAGTGAGACGGTCACTGCACGGGCCGCCGAATTGGACACTCGGTTGGCCTCGCTGCAGAAGGCGGTCGAGCGGGAGCGGGCGGAGGCCGCCGCTACGTCGACCGCTCAGCGGGCCGTCCTCGCTCGGCTGGAGGACGACCTCGCGGCTGCCCGCGCCGATGCCGCCGCCCAGCGCGAGCGCGCCGCCCTTGCTGAAGCCGCGCTTGCCGGTGCGCACGAGCGGGTGTCCGACGAGCGTCCTGCGGACGCGGACCAGCGGGAGGACGTCGGCTAGAACTAGCGTTCCCGCGAGGGCAATGAGTTCTGCCTTCTTCGGGCGCGGCTCGGCTGAGGCGCGTTCACCAGGGGATGGCGGCGTCCGGGCCGTGGAAAGTGCCGGTCGGGCCGTCGGCGGGGATTGTCGCGAACTGGGTCGGGACGACGGCGCCGTCGGACGGGGTGCGGTCGCCGCGCGGGAACGGCGCGGCGGCGTTCTGGTCGGTCGGGACCATTCCGGGGCTCACCGCGTTGACTTTGATGCCGTCCGCGCGAAGGGCGTCGGCGTAGATCAGGGTGAGGGCGTTGAGAGCGGCCTTGGACGAGCTGTAGGCGAGGAATTTGCGCAGGGGTATCGACGGGTTGCTCAGCAGGGTCAGCGACGCCAGGCCGCTGGACATGTTGACGATGCGCGCATTGCGGGAGCGGCGCAGCAGCGGCAGGCACGCCGACGTCACCGCCACCACCCCGAACACGTTCACCTCGTAGACCTCGCGGAGGTGCTCGGCGGTGACGTCGGCCGTCCGGACGCCCCACTCGGTCATGATTCCGGCGTTGTTGACGAGCACGTCCAGCCGTCCCGCCCCGGCGTCGATCGTGGTGACGGCCGCGGCTACCGAAGCCGGGTCGGTGACGTCGAGTTGCACGAACCGGATGTCCGCGCCGGACGATTCCGCGCGCAGTTCCGCGACCGCCCGGCCGCCGCGCTCCGGATCGCGGGCACCGAGGTGGACGACGAATCCCCGGTCGGCGAGACGGCGGACGATCTCCCGTCCGATGCCCTTGTTCCCGCCCGTGACGAGTGCGATTTCTTTCACGCCCCCAATCCCATCCGCACGGCCGCCCGGGACACAAAGACCCGATCGGTTCCGCGCCCTACCCTGACGGTATGCCGGAGCCGGAAATCCGCGAGTTGCGCTACTTCCGCGCGGTCGCCGAAGAACTCAACATCACCCGCGCGGCGGAACGGCTCGGCATCGCGCAGCCGCCGCTGTCGCGGGCCGTCCGCCAATTGGAGCGTCGGCTCGGTGTCGCGCTGTTCGACCGCGGCGGGCCCCGGCTCGCGCTGACGCGGGCCGGGACGACGCTGGCCGAGGAGGCCGCGGTCGTGCTCGACGCCCTCGACGCCGCCGTGCGCCGGACGCGGCGCGCGGGCCTCCCCCGCGACGTGCTCGTCGTGACCGCCAAGCCGGGCATCGCGACAGAGCTGCTGCGGGAGGTCGGCGGCCGGGCACGCGCGGAGCCGGACGCGCCGGAACTCCGCGTCGTCGTCAGCGGGTTCGGCGAGCAGGCCGACCTGGTCCGCACCGGACGCGCGGACGCCGCCATCGCCGGATGCTTCCACGGCCACGGTCTCGACACCGAGCCGCTGGCGACCGAACCGCGCGTCGCGGCGCTGGCCGAGGGGCACGCGCTGGCCGGGCGCGACGTCCTCCAGGCCGCCGACCTGGCGGCCGAGCCGGCTCCCCGGTGGGGCGGCTCCCCCGTGCTCGACCGCGCCTTCTGGCTCGGGCACCCGGACCGGCCCACGGACGGGCCCGTCGTGCGGGACACGGCCCAGCTGCTGGAGGTGGTCGCGCTCGGCCAGGCGGTCGCGCTGGTGCCCGCGTCGCTGGCCGTCCGCAATGTCCGGCCCGATGTCGTCTACCGTCCGGTGCGGGACGCGGCGCCGTACCGGACGCTCGCGTTGTGGCCGGCGGGCAGCCGGTCGCCCGGAATCGCCTGGTTCGTCAGGACGGCGCGGGACGTCGCCGCCGCGCTGACGGCAGGCTCGACGAGAGAAGGTGCGCGATGGGCAGGTTGAGCGGACGGCGAGCGGTCGTCACGGGCGGCGCCAACGGCGTCGGGCGGGCGATCGCCGCCGCGTTCGCCCGCGAGGGCTGCGACGTGTTCTTCACCGCGCTGAGCGACACATCGGCCGCCCAGGACACCGCCGCCGAGCTGCGCGCGACCGGCGTCCGCGCCGAGTACCTGCTGCTCGACGGCGCCGACCCGGACGCCCCCGAACGCCTCATGGACGAGGCGACCCGCGCGCTCGGCCTCATCGACGTCCTGGTGAACAACGCCGGGACCATGACCCGCACCGCATTTCTCGACATCACCCCCGAGCAGTACGACCGGGTCATGACGGTCAATCTCCGGTTCCCGTTCTTCCTGACCCAGGCGTTCGCCGCCCGGCTGCGTGCCGCGAACACCCCGGGAAGCGTCATCAACATCAGTTCGATCAGCGCCACGAAGGCGGTCAGCGCGATGGCGCATTACCAGTGCAGCAAGGCCGGGCTGTCGATGCTGACGCGCGGCGCGGCGTACGAACTGGCGCCGGACGGCATCCGCGTCAACACGATCTCCCCCGGCCTCACCGCGACCAAGGCCAACGCCGCGCAGTGGCGCGACGATCCCGGCGTGTGGCACGAGCGCAGCAAGGACATCCCGCTCGGCAGGCCCGGACGGCCGGACGATCTCGCCGGCGCCGCCGTCTTCCTCGCCGCGCCGGAGTCGGCGTGGATGACCGGCGGCGACATCGTGGTGGACGGCGGCAGCGCGGCCGTCTGACCCGGAAGGCAAATTCTAAAGTGCGCAGGCTTTCCCAAGAATTTACCTTTCGAGAACCGCCCACCTAAAGCGCGAACAACGCCACAGAAGGTCAATTAGATGCACGACGTTAATAATTCAGGTTAATTATAGGCCGACTTAAGCCCACGTTACGAGACTCGCCCGCGTCGAGTAGTCCGAGAGGGGCGTGGGCACGTCGTGGGCAACGGAATGGACACCTCCCGGCCGGACCGGGAAATCGCGGTGATCGGCCTTTCCTGCCGCTTCCCGCAGGCGCCCGGACCGGACGCTTTCTGGCGCCTGCTGCGCGCCGGAACGGACGCGATCACCGACGTTCCCGGCGACCGGCCGGGCACGGGCCGGGGCGGTTTTCTGGATCAGGTCGACGGTTTCGACGCCGCGTTCTTCGGCGTCTCCCCGCGCGAGGCCGCCGCGATGGATCCGCAGCAGCGGCTCATGCTGGAGCTGGCGTGGGAGGCGCTGGAGGACGCGCGGATCGTCCCGGCGGCGTTGGCGGGCTCGGCGGCGGCCGTGTTCGCGGGCGCCACGGCGGGCGACTACGCGAGCGTCGTACACGGCGAGATCACCCCGCACACCGCGACGGGCCTGAACCGCGGCGTCATCGCCAACCGCGTGTCGTACTCGCTCGGGCTGCGCGGCCCGAGCTTCACCGTCGACGCCGCGCAGGCGTCGTCGCTGGTCGCGGTGCGGCTGGCGTGCGAGAGCGTGCGCCGGGGCGAGGCCCCGATCGCGATCGCCGGGGGCGTCCACCTGAACCTGGCGCCCGAGAGCACCGAGGGCATGGCGAAGTTCGGCGCGCTCTCCCCCGACGGACGCTGCTACACCTTCGACGCCCGCGCCAACGGCTATGTGCGCGGCGAGGGCGGCGGCGCGGTCGTCCTCAAGCCGCTCGACGAAGCCGTGGCCGACGGCGACCGGATCTACTGCGTCATCCGGGGCGGCGCCGTCAACAACGACGGGGAGACGTCCGCGCTGACGGTCCCGGACGCGGACGCCCAGCGCGACGTGATCCGCCTGGCCTGCGCGGACGCTGCGACGACGCCGAACGAGATCCGCTACGTCGAGCTGCACGGCACCGGCACCCGGCGCGGCGACCCGGTCGAGGCGGCGGCGCTCGGCGCGGCCCTCGGCGCCGGGCGGGACGCTCCCCTGCCGGTCGGCTCGGTGAAGACCAACATCGGGCACCTGGAGGGCGCGGCGGGCATCGCGGGCCTGCTCAAGACGGCGCTCGCGCTCCATCACGGCGAGCTGCCGCCGTCCCTCAACCACGTCACGCCCCACCCGGACATCCCGCTCGGCGAGCTGAACCTGCGGGTGAACACCGAGCTGAGCCCGTGGGACGGTCCGCGCGTCGCGGGCGTGAGCGCGTTCGGGATGGGCGGGACCAACTGCCACCTCGTCCTCGCCGAGGCGCCGCCGGCGCAGCACCGCGAGCCGGAGCCGTCGCGCGGGCCGTGGGCGTGGCCGGTGTCCGCGCGCGACCCCGAGGCCCTGCGCGCCCAAGCCGCAGCGCTCCACGAACGGCTCCGGGACGCCGACGCGGACCCGGCCGACGTCGCCCACGCCCTCGCCACCACCCGCACCCAGTTCGAGCACCGCGCGGTCATCGTCGCCGACGAGCCCGCCGCGCTGCTGGACGGCCTGGAAAAGCTCGCCGCCGGGGAGCCGTCCCCGTCCGTGATGACCGGGTTCGCCGACGCCGAGGCGGCGTCGAGCCCCTTCCCTGAGGCCCCGGACCTGACGGCCATCGCCGCACTCCACGTCCAGGGCCACGCGATCGACTGGCAAGCGGTCATCGACCGTCCCGACCCGCGTCCGGTCGACCTGCCCACCTACGCGTTCCAGCGCGAGCGCCACTGGCCGGTCACCGAGACGACCACCGACGACGCCATCGCGATCGTCGGCATGGCCTGCCGCTACCCCGGCGGCGCGACGACGCCCGAAGCGCTCTGGGACCTGGTCGCGGCGGGCGCCGACGCGATCGGCCCGCCGCCCGAGGGCCGGGGCTGGAACCTCGCCGGGCTGGACCTCGGCGCCTACGGCGGCGAGGGCGGCTACCTCTACGACGCGGGCGACTTCGACCCCGAGCCGTTCGGCATCAGCCCCCGCGAGGCGCTGGCGATGGACCCGCAGCAGCGCCTGCTGCTGGAGACGGCCTGGGAGACGTTCGAGCGCGCGGGCGTCGACCCGGACGCGCTGCGCGGCACCGACACCGGCGTCTTCACCGGCATGATGGCGCAGGACTACGGCCCCCGGATGCACGAGTCGTCGCCCGCGACCGGCGGTTACGTGCTGACGGGCAGTTCGGCGAGCGTCGCGTCCGGTCGGTTGGCGTACGCGTTCGGCCTGGTCGGCCCGACGATGACGATCGACACGGCGTGCTCGTCGTCGCTGGTGGCGCTGCATCTGGCGGCGCAGGCGCTGCGCGGCGGCGAGTGCTCGCTGGCGCTGGCGGGCGGCGTGACGGTCATGGCGTCGCCGGGCCTGCTGGTGGAGTTCAGCCGCCAGCGCGGGCTGTCCCCGGACGGGCGCTGCCGCGCGTTCGCCGACGGCGCGGACGGCACCGGCTTCAGCGAGGGCGCGGGCCTGCTGCTGCTCGAACGGCTGTCGGACGCGCGCCGCAACGGCCGCCGGGTGCTGGCGATCCTGCGGGGCTCGGCGGTGAACTCCGACGGCGCGTCCAACGGCCTGACCGCGCCGAACGGGTCGTCGCAGCAGCGGGTGATCCGGCGGGCGCTGGCGGACGCGGGGCTCGCGCCGTCCGACGTGGACGCGGTCGAGGCGCACGGCACCGGGACGACGCTCGGCGACCCGATCGAGGCGAACGCGCTGCTCGCCACCTACGGCCAGGACCGGGAGACGCCGCTGCTGCTCGGCTCGGTGAAGTCCAACATCGGGCACACGCAGGCGGCGGCGGGCGCGGCCGGGGTCATCAAGATGGTGCAGGCGATGCGGCACGGCGTGCTGCCGCGCACGCTGCACGTCGACCGGCCGTCGGAACGGGTGGACTGGACGGGCGGCGCCGTGCGCCTGCTCACCGAGGACACCGCCTGGCCGGAGACCGGACGGGCCCGCCGCGCGGCCGTGTCGTCGTTCGGGATCAGCGGGACGAACGCGCACGTCATCCTCGAACAGCCCGCGCCCGACGAGGAGATCGTCCGCGACGCGGGTCCCGTCCCGTGGCTGCTGTCGGCGCGCACCGACGCCGCGCTGCGCGCCCAGGCGCGGAGCCTCGGGGACGTCACGGCCGACCCCGCCGACGTCGCGGTCACGCTGCGCAGACGCGCCGCGCTCGACCACCGCGCCGTCATCATCGGTGAGACCCCGGCGGAGTTCCGCGCGGCGCTGGACGCGTTCGCGACCGGGGGCCCGGCCGTGCGGGGCATCGCGGGGCACGTGGGGCGGACGGCGTTCGTCTTCCCCGGCCAGGGCCCCCAGTGGGCCGGGATGGGCGCCGGACTCCTGGCGGAATCCGAGGAGTTCGCCGCGTCCGTCGACGAGACCGAGCGGGTCTTCGCCCGGTATGTCGACTGGTCCCTGACCGACGTGCTGCGGACCGGCGACAGCCTGGACCGCGTCGAGATCGTCCAGCCCGCCCTGTTCGCGATGATGGTCGCGCTCGCCCGGGTCTGGCGGGCGCACGGCGTGACGCCCGGCGCGGTGCTCGGGCACTCGCAGGGCGAGATCGCCGCCGCGCACGTCGCGGGCGCGCTCGACCTGGACGACGCGGCGCGGATCGTCCTGCGCCGCAGCGCGCTCATCGCCGACCGCCTCGCGGGGGCGGGCGGCATGGCCTGGCTGGCGCTGCCCTCCGCCGAGGCCGCCGAGCTGCTGCGCGACACCGGCACCGGCGGCGCGGTCTCGGTCGCCGCGCGCAACGGCCCGCACGCCACGGTCGTCGCCGGGGAGGCGGGCGCGCTCGCGGCGGTGGTGGCGGCGTGCGAGGAACGCGGGATCCAGGCGCGGACGATCCCGGTGGACTACGCGTCCCACACGCCGCACGTCGAGGCGATCCGCGACGACCTTCCGGCGGCGCTGGACGGCCTCGCGCCCCGGACGTCGGAGGTCCCGTTCTTCTCGACGGTGACCGGCGGGCCGTTCGACACGGCCGGCGCCGACGCCGCCTACTGGTACCGGAACCTGCGTTCGCCCGTGCTGTTCGAGGACGCCGTCCGCGCGCTGCTCGACGCGGGGTTCACCACGTTCATCGAGGTCAGCCCGCACGCGGTGCTGACGGGCGCGATCGAGGACACCGGGCCGGACGCGACGGTGTTCGGCACGCTGCGCCGCGACGAGGGCGGAAGGCGGCGCCTGCTGACCGCGCTCGCCCACGCCCACGTCGCGGGCCTGCCCGTCACCTGGCCCGACGTCGCCGGACGCTTTGTCGACCTGCCGACCTACCCGTTCCAGCGGCAGCACTTCTGGATGAACACGCCCGCCCCCGGCCAGGCCCCGGACGCGCACGCGCTGCTGGACACGGGCGTGGAGGTCGCGGGTTCGGGGGCGATGGTCTTCAGCGGGACGGTGTCGCTCGACACGCATCCCTGGCTCGCCGACCACGCCGTCCGGGGCACCGTGCTGCTGCCGGGGACCGGGCTGCTCGACCTCGCGCTGCACGCCGGGGCGCACGCGGGCGCCGAGCGGGTGGACGAGCTGGTCCTCGAAACGCCGCTCGTGCTGCCCGCCGACGGGACCGCGCAGCTCCAGGTCACGGTGGCCGAGCCCGACGACGAGGGCGGGCGCGCGCTGGCCGTCCACTCCCGCCGCGACGGCGCGTGGACGCGGCACGGCAGCGGACGGCTCGTCCCCACAGCCCCGAGCGAAGGGGAGACTGCCGCGTGGCCGCCGCCCGGCGCGGCGCCGATCGACCTCGACGGCTGCTACGACGCGCTCGCCGCCACCGGCTACGAGTACGGCCCGGCGTTCCAGGCGCTGGAGGCCGCGTGGCGGCGCGGCGACGAGGTGTTCGCGCAGGTCCGGCTGCCGGCCGGGCAGCAGCGGGACGCCGACCGGTTCGCGCTGCACCCCGTCCTGCTCGACGCCGCGCTGCACGCGGTGCTGGTCAGCGGCGCCGGGGACGGGACGCGGCTCCCGTTCGCCTGGCACGACGTCCGGCTCGCGGCGACGGCGGCGGACCTGCTGCGGGTGCGGATCACGCTGTCCGGGCCGGACGCGCTGGCGATCGAGGCGACCGACGGCACCGGACGGCCCGTCGTGTCGGTCGGCTCGCTGACGCTGCGGCCCGTCGATCCGGACGGCCTCGCGGGCGGCACCGACGATTCGCTCTACGTCGTGGACTGGCGGCAGATCGAGCCGCCGCCCGTCGACGGCCCGCCGGACTGGCCCGTGCTGGACGGCGAGCCCCTGGATCCCGTCCCGGCGACGGTCCTGCTCCGCTGCGAGGGCCGGGACGTTCACGAAGGCACGAACGCCGTCCTGGACGTCCTGCGGACCTGGCTCACCGACGACCGGTACGAGCAGTCGACGCTGGTCGTCCAGACGAGGTCGGCGACCGGCCCGGCGCCCGAGGACCTGACCGGCGCGGCCGTCTGGGGGCTCGTGCGCTCGGCGCAGACCGAGCACCCCGGCCGGTTCGTGCTGGTGGACGCCGACGGCGACGTGACGCCGGAGCAGGTCGCGGGCGCCGTCGCCACCGGAGAGCCGCAGCTCGCGTTCCGCTCGGGCGTGCTGACGGTGCCGAGGCTCGTGCGCGGCCGTCCGGAAGGGACGGCGCGGCCGATCGACCCGGACGGCACCGTGCTCGTCACCGGCGGCACCGGCGGGCTCGGCGCGCTGATCGCCCGGCATCTGGCGGACGCGCACGGCGTGCGGCACCTCGTCCTCGCCAGCCGCACGGGCGCCGACGCGCCCGGCGCGGACGAGCTGCGCCGCGACCTGGAAGCGCTCGGCGCGACCGTCACGCTCGCGGCCTGCGACGCCGCCGACCGCGACGGCCTCGCCGCGCTCCTGGCAGCGATCCCGGCGGACCGTCCGCTGACGGCCGTCGTCCACGCGGCGGGCGTCCTCGCCGACGCCCCGGTCGAGAGCCTGACCGCGCGGCAGCTCGACGACGTCCTGCGGCCCAAGGCCGACGCGGCGCGGAACCTGCACGAGCTGACCGCCGGGCACGACCTCGCCGCGTTCGTGCTGTTCTCGTCCATCGCGGCGACCGTCGGCACCGCGGGCCAGGCCGGGTACGCCGCCGCGAACGCCTACCTCGACGCGCTCGCCGCGCGGCGGCACGCGGCGGGGCTGCCCGCGACGGCGATCGCGTGGGGCCTGTGGGAGGCCGGGACGGGGATGACGTCCCATCTCGACCGGACCGACGTGCGGCGGCTCGCGCGCGCCGGGATCGGCCGGTTCGACACCCCGCACGGGCTCGCGCTGTTCGACGCGGCCGTCGGCGGGGACCTGCCGGTGCTGGTCGCGGCGCGGCTGACGCTGCGCGAGGTGCGGACGGAGACGTCGCACGCGATCCTGCGCGTCCTGCGGCGGCCCCGGACGCGGCGGGCCGCGCGCGGCGCCGAGCCGGGCCCGCGCCGCGCCGCCGCGCCCGGCGTGCTCGCCGCCCGCGACCCCGCGAGCGTGCAGGCGCTGGTCAACGGCCAGATCGCGGACGTCCTCGGCTACGGCGGCGCGGACGCCGTCGACGGCCGCCGCCCGTTCAAGGACCTCGGGATCGACTCGCTGTCGGCGGTGGAGCTGCGCAACCGGCTCGCGGCGGCGACGGGCCTGCGGCTGCCGAGCACGGTCGTGTTCGACCATCCGTCGCCCGGCGCGCTCGCCGATTTCCTCGTGGCCCGGCTGACGGATTCCGCGCCGCTTCCCGCGGCGCCGCGAACGGCTCCCGCAGTGGACGACGACCCGGTGGCGATCGTCGGAATGGCGTGCCGTTTCCCGGGCGGCGTCGACGGCCCGGACGCCCTGTGGGCCGTGGTGCGCGACGGCGCCGACGTCATTTCCGGATTCCCCGAGGATCGCGGCTGGGATCTGGCCGCCCTCTACGACCCGAACCCCGAAAAGCCCGGCACCTGCTACGCCCGCGACGGCGGTTTCCTCGACGCGGCAGCCGATTTCGACGCGGACCTGTTCGGCATCAGCCCGCGCGAAGCGCTCGCGATGGACCCGCAGCAACGGCTGCTGCTCGAAACGGCCTACGAGGCGTTCGAGCACGCCGGAATTCCGGTGGACGCGCTGCGGGGCAGCGACACCGGCGTCTTCACCGGCGTGCGGTACAGCGATTATCCGGCGCTGCTCCAGGCGTCGGCCGACGACGTCGACGGGCATGTCGGCCTCGGCAACGCGGTGAGCGTCGCGTCGGGGCGGATCGCCTACACGTTCGGGCTGGTCGGCCCGGCGGTGACGGTCGACACGGCGTGCTCGTCCGCGCTGGTCGCGCTGCACGTCGCGGCGCAGTCGCTGCGGCGCGGGGAATGCTCGCTGGCGCTCGCGGGCGCCGCGACCGTGATGCCGACGCCGGAACTGCTCATCGAATTCGCCCGCCAGCGCGGGCTTTCCCCGGACGGCCGGTGCAAGGCGTTCTCCGACGACGCCGACGGCACCGGATTCAGCGAAGGCGTCGGCGTCCTGCTCGTCGAGCGGCTTTCGGACGCCCTGCGCAACGGGCACCGCGTCCACGCCGTTCTGCGGGGCTCGGCGGTCAATCAGGACGGCGCGTCCAACGGCCTCACCGCGCCGAACGGGCCGTCCCAGGAAAGCGTCATCCGCAGCGCGCTCGCGGACGCGGGACTGAGCCCGTCCGACATCGACGCCGTCGAAGCCCATGGAACGGGCACCCCGCTCGGCGACCCGATCGAAGCGCAGGCGCTCATCGCGACGTACGGGCACGACCGCGCGAATCCGCTGTGGCTGGGATCCATCAAATCCAACATCGGCCACACGCAGGCCGCCGCGGGCATCGCCGGAATCATCAAGACCGTTCACGCGATGAAACACGGCGTCCTCCCCCGCACCTTGCACGTCGCCCGGCCGACCGCCCGCGTGGACTGGCCGGACGACGCCGTCCGGCTCCTCACCGAGAACACGCCGTGGCCGGAGACCGGCCGGCCGCGCCGCGCCGCGATCTCCGCCTTCGGCATCAGCGGGACGAACGCCCACGTCATCCTCGAACAGCCGCCCGCCGCGCCGGACGCCGAGCCCGGCACCGCGACCCCGCCGTGGGTGCTGTCCGCCGCGACCGAGGCGGCGCTGCGCGCCCAGGCCGCCCGGCTGAGCGCCTTCGCCGCCGAGCGCGACCCGCGCCCGGCGGACGTCGCGCGCACGCTGCTCCACGGCCGCGCGGCCCGCGAGCACCGCGCCGTCGTCCTCGGCGACGCCCCGGACGAGTTCCGCAGCGGTCTCGACGCCCTCGCGCGCGGCGAGGCGGCGCCGAACGTCGTCGTCGGCGGGCCCGTCCGCGAGGCGCCGCGTCCCGTGCTGGTGTTCCCCGGCCAGGGGCCGCAGTGGATCGGGATGGGCGCGGAACTCCTGGCGGAATCGGAGGAGTTCGCCGCGTCCATCGCCGCGATCGAGGCGGCCTTCGCCCGGCACGTGGACTGGTCCCTGGCCGAGGTGCTGCGCACCGGCGACGGCCTCGACCGGGTCGACGTCGTCCAGCCCGCGCTGTTCGCGATGATGGTCGCGCTGGCGCGGCTGTGGGAGGCGTCCGGCGTCACGCCCGCCGCCGTCGTCGGCCACTCCCAGGGCGAGATCGCCGCCGCGCACGTCGCGGGGGCGCTCACGCTGGACGAGGCCGCCGCCGTCGTCCTGCTGCGCAGCCGCGTCATCGCCACGGAACTCACCGGCACCGGCGGCATGGCGTCGGTCGCGCGGCCCGCGCCGGACGTCGCCGCCGACCTGGCCCGGCACGGCGGGGACCTGGCCGTCGCGGCGTTCAACGGCCCCGCCTCGACGGTCGTCGCCGGGGACCCAGATGCACTCACTGAGCTTCTCGCGTCGTACGAGGCGGCGGGCGTCCGGGCCACGCGCATCCCCGTCGACTACGCCTCGCACGTGCCCGCCGTGGAGCGCGTCGAGGAGCCGCTGCGCGCGGCCCTGGCCGGGATCGAGGCGCGTCCGGCCGAGCTGCCGTTCTACTCGACCGTGACCGGCGGACGGCTGGACGAACCCGCCTTCGACACCGGCTACTGGTACCGGAACCTGCGCTCGCCCGTCCTGTTCGAGAACGCCGTCCGCGCCCTCATCGCCGCAGGTCACACCACGTTCGTGGAGGTCAGCCCGCACGCCGTCCTCACCGGCGCGATCCAGGACATCGACCCCGGCGTCACCGCGTTCGGGACGCTCCGCCGCGACCAGGGCGGGCCCCGCCAGTTCCGCACCGCGCTCGCCCACGCCCACGTCGCGGGCCTGCCGGTCGCCTGGCCCGCCGGCGGCGCCGGCGTGGAGCTGCCGACCTACGCGTTCCAGCACCGCCGCTACTGGCCGTCGGCCGCGCCGCCCCGCGCGGACGCGCGCGGCCTCGGCCTGACGCCCGGCGCGCACCCGATCCTGTCGGCGCAGCTCACCCTGGCCGACGGCGACGGGCTCGCGCTGACCGGGACGATGGCGCCCGGCACCCATCCGTGGCTCGCCGACCACGCCGTCGGCACGACGACACTCGCGTCGGGGACGACGTTCGTGGAGTTCGCGCTGCACGCCGCCGAGCAGGCGTTCGCGGCGGCGGTGGACGAGCTGACGCTGCACGTCCCGCTCGTCCTCGGCGCCGAGCCCGTCGCGCTGCAGGTGCTCGTCGGCGACGCGGACGAGACGGGGACGCGGTCCCTGACCGTCCACTCGCGCCCGGCGGGCGGGTCCGGGGCGTGGACGCGGCACGCCGAGGGCGTGCTGAGTTCCGTCCACCGGGTGCCCGGCGCGCCGCTCGACGCGGTCTGGCCCCCGCCCGGCGCGGCGCCGCTGCCGGTGGACGGCGTCTACCCGGCCCTCGCCGAGCGCGGCTACCACTACGGGCCGGTGTTCCGGGGCCTGCGCGCCGCGTGGCGCGACGCCGACCACCACTACGCCGAAGTCGTGCTGGACGAGAGCGTCGACGTCGCCGGGTTCTGTCTGCACCCGGCGCTGCTCGACGCGGCGCTGCACGTCCTCGCCATCGACGATCCGGAGGACGGCGTCCGGCTGCCGTTCAGCTGGTCCGGGATCCGGATCCACGCGACGGGCGCGACGGCGCTGCGGGTGCGGATCTCCCGCACGTCCGACGAGGCCGTGGCCCTGGACCTCTTCGACGCCGCGGGCGCGCCGGTCGCGTCGATCGGCGAGCTGCGGATGCGCTCCGCCGACCCGGACCTGCTGGCCCGCCGCGCCGACGACGACGCGCTCTACCGGCTGCAATGGACACCGGTCGCGCTCCCCGCCGACCCGCCGCCGCTCACCAGCGCGGTGATCCTCGGCGCGGACGATCTCGACGCGCTCGGACCGGACGTGCCGGACGCGGTGATCTACGACGTCGCCGCCGAGGACGAGGTCGTCGCGGGCGCCCACCGGACCGCGCTGCGCGTGCTGACCGTCCTGCAGCGCTGGCTGGCCGACGAACGGTTCGCCGCGTCCCGGCTGGTCGTGCGGACCGCGCACGCGAGTCTGGCCGCCGGAGTCGCGCCCGGCCTGCTGCGCAGCGCGCAGGCCGAGCACCCCGGCCGGTTCGTCCTCCTCGACGTGGACGCCCCGCCGGACGACCTCGCCGCGCTGCTCGCCCTGGACGAGCCGGAGATCGTCGTCCGGGCCGGGGCGGCGTCGGTGCCGCGCCTCGTCCGGGCGACCGCGGACGGCCCCGGCCCGCTGCCCGAGACGCCCGGCTGGCGGCTGGAGCCCGCCGCGGACGGCGCGCTGGACGGCCTCGCGTTCGCGCCGACCGCCGAGGCCGACCGTCCGCTGGCGCCGGGCGAGGTGCGCGTCGCGGTGCGCGCGGCCGGGCTGAACTTCCGGGACGTGCTGATCGGGCTCGGCCGCCACCCGCGCGTCCCGATGGGCAGCGAGGCCGCCGGGATCGTCCTGGACACGGCCCCCGACGTCACCGATCTCGCGCCCGGCGACCGCGTCTTCGGCCTGTTCTCCGGCGGCATCGCCGACATAGCAGTCACCGACCGCTATGTGCTCGCCGTGATTCCGGACGAGTGGTCGTTCACCGAGGCCGCCGCCGTCCCGATGGCCTACCTCAGCGCCTGGTACTGCCTGGACGACCTCGCGGGACTGCGGCCGGGCGACAGCGTGCTGGTCCACGCGGGCGCGGGCGGGTTCGGAATGGCGGCCGTCCAGCTCGCCCGGCACCGGGGCCTGGACGTCTACGCGACGGCCAGCCCCGGCAAATGGGACACGCTGCGGGCGCTCGGCGTGCCGGACGACCACATCGCCTCGTCCCGCACCCTGGACTTCGCCGAGCGGTTCGCCGGACGCGGCATGGACGCCGTCCTCAACTCGCTCACCGGTGAGTTCCTGGACCGCTCGCTGGATCTGCTGGCTCCCGGCGGACGGTTCATCGAGCTGGGCAAGGCGGACGTCCGCGACCCGGCGGACCTGCGTCCCGACATCGTCTACCGCACGCTCGCGCTGGCCGACGCCGGTCCGGAGCGCATCCAGCACTTGTTCGCCGGAATCCTCGCGCTGTTCGCCGACGGGACGCTGCCGCCCATGCCGGTGAAGGTCTGGGACGTCCGCCGGGCGCACGAGGCGTTCCGGTACTTCGCGCAGGGCCGCAACATCGGCAAGCTCGCGCTGACCGTCCCGAGCCGTCCGGGTCCGGCGGGCACCGCGCTGATCACCGGCGCGACGGGCGCGCTCGGCTCGCTCGTCGCGCGGCACCTCGCCGGGCGGCCCGGCGCGTCCCACCTGCTGCTGGTCAGCCGCCAGGGCCGGGACGCCGCGACGGCCGCCGAGCTGGAGGCGGACCTGACCGCGCGCGGCGCGACCGTCACGTTCGCCGCGTGCGACGCCGCCGACCGCGACGAACTCGCCGCCGCGCTCGCCGCCGTCCCGCCCGACGAGCCGCTCACGACCGTCGTCCACGCGGCGGGCGTGGTGGACGACGCGATGCTCACGGCGCTGACGCCCGCCCAGCTCGACACCGTCCTGCGGCCGAAGGTCGACGCGGCCTGGAACCTGCACGAGCTGACCGCCGGGTGCGAGCTGTCGGAGTTCGTCCTGTTCTCGTCGCTGGCCGGGACGGTCGGCGGCCTCGGGCAGGCCAACTACGGCGCGGCCAACGCGTTCGTCGACGCGCTCGCCGCCCACCGGCACGCGCGCGGCCTGCCCGCCGCGTCGCTCGGCTGGGGCCTGTGGGGCGTGCGCAGCGCGATGACCGGGCATCTCGGCGAGCTCGACCTCGGCCGCCTCGGCCGGTCCGGGCTGCGGCCGATGTCCGCCGACGAGGGCCTGGCGCTGCTGGACGCGGCGCTCGGCCGCGGCCTGCCGCAGGTGTTCCCCGCCCGGCTGGACCTCACGGCGCTGGACCGCGTCCCGGCCGTGCTGCGGAACCTCGCCGGGGCCGGCGCGCGGCGGATCGCGGCGGGCGTCGCCGGGGAGGCCGACCTGCGGCAGCGGCTCGTCGCGCTCCCGCCGGGCGAGCGGTCGCGGCTGCTGCTCGACCTCGTCCTGCGGCACACCGCGACGGCGCTCGGGCACGCCGCCGGGGAGCTGGCGGACGGCGACCGCGCGTTCAAGGAACTCGGCATCGACTCGCTGACGGCCGTCGAGGTCCGCAACCTGCTCAACGCCTCGACCGGCCTGCGGCTGCCCGCGACGCTCGTGTTCGACCACCCGACCCCGGCGGCGCTGGCCGACCGGCTCCGCGCCGAGCTGGCGCCCGGCGACGACGGCGGGACCGCCGCCGAGGTGGACCGGATCGAGGCCGCGCTCGCCGCGCTCGCGCCCGGCGCGGACGAGGTCGACCTCGTCACCGCGCGGCTCGACGCGCTGCTGCGCGCCTGGCGCGACCGGCACGCCGGGACGGACGCCCGTCCGAAACGGGACTTCAGCGAGGCCACGGACGACGAACTGTTCGAGGCGCTCGACAACGGCCTCTCCTGATCGGGGACCAGACACCGATGGCGGACAACACCGAGAAACTCCGGGCCTATCTGAGGAAGGCCACGGCCGACCTCCAGGAGGCGCGCGCGGAACTGCGCGACCTCGCCCACCGGCGGCACGAGCCGATCGCGGTCGTCGGGGTCGCGTGCCGCTTTCCCGGCGGCGTGGAGTCGCCCGAGGATTTGTGGGACCTGGTCGTGTCGAACACCGACGCGATGGGGCCCTTCCCGGACGACCGGGGATGGGACGTCGACCGCCTTTACGATCCCGACCCGGAACGGCACGGCACCTGTTACGCGACGGCGGGCGGTTTCCTGCCCGGCGCGGGCGACTTCGATCCCGACCTGTTCGGGATGAGCGCCCGCGAATCCGTCGCGGCGGACCCGCAGCAGCGGCTGCTGCTGATGACGGCGTTCGAGGCCGTCGAGCGCGCCGGGATTCCCGCCGGTGAACTACGTGACAGCGAGACCGGCGTGTTCGTCGGCACCTATCCGTTCGAGTACGCGCCGCGCTGGGAATCCCTGCCGCCTTCCTTGGAAGGCTCGATGGGCGTGGGGAGCGCGTCGAGCGTGGCGGCGGGACGGATCTCGTACGCGTTCGGGCTCGTCGGGCCGGCGGTCACGGTGGACACGGCGTGCTCGTCGTCGCTGGTCGCGCTGCATCTGGCGGCGCAGTCGCTGCGGCGCGGCGAATGCTCGCTGGCGCTGGTCGGCGGGGTGACGGTCATGGCGTCGCCGGGCCTGCTGGTCGAGTTCAGCCGACAGCGCGCGCTCTCCCCCGACGGCCGCTGCAAGGCGTTCTCCGACACCGCCGACGGCACCGGATTCGGCGAGGGCGCCGGGGTTCTGCTGGTCGAGCGGCTTTCGGACGCGCAGCGCAACGGGCATCACATTCACGCCGTTCTCCGGGGGTCGGCGGTGAATCAGGACGGCGCGTCCAACGGGCTCACGGCGCCGAACGGGCCGTCGCAGGAGAGCGTCATCAGGAAGGCCCTCGCCGACGCCGGGTTGAGCCCGTCCGACATCGACGCCGTGGAAGGGCACGGCACCGGGACGCCGCTCGGCGACCCCATCGAGGCGCAGGCCCTCATCGCCGCCTACGGACGCGACCGGGAACGGCCGCTCTGGCTCGGTTCTGTCAAATCCAACATCGGCCACACGCAGGCCGCAGCGGGCATCGCCGGAATCATCAAGACGGTCTATGCGATCCGGCACGGCGTCCTTCCCCGGACCCTGCACGTCAACAAGCCGACGGACCGGGTGGAATGGCCGCAGGACGGCGTCCGGCTCCTCACGCGGAACACGCCGTGGCCCGAAACGGGACGGCCGCGCCGCGCCGGGGTCTCCTCGTTCGGCATCAGCGGGACGAACGCCCACGTCATTCTCGAACAGCCGCCCGAACCCGCCGCGCCGGTCCCGGAGACGTGCGGGGCGGCGACGCTGCCGTGGCTGCTGTCCGCCGCGACCGAGCAGGCGCTGCCCCGGCAGGCCGAACGGCTCGCGGCGTGGGTCCGGGACCGTCCGGCCCTGGACGCCGTCGCCGTGGGCCGGGCGCTGGCGACCGCGCGGTCCCCGCTGGACCACCGCGCCGTGGTCGTCGGGCGCGACCGCGCGGACCTGCTCGCGGGCCTCGACGCGCTGGCGTCCGGGACGCGCTCCGACGCCGTCGTCACCGGCCGCGCCCAGCGTCCCCGCGTGGCGTTCCTGTTCACCGGCCAGGGCGCCCAGCGGATCGGCATGGGCCGCGGCCTGCACGCCGCCCACCCGGTGTTCGCGGACGCGTTCGACGCCGCCTGCGCCGCGTTCGACCCGGCGCTCGGGCGCTCGCTGCGCGACCTCGTCTTCTCCGGCGTCCAGGCCGACCTGGACCGGACGCGCTTCGCCCAGCCCGCGCTGTTCGCGATCGAGGTGGCGCTGTTCCGGCTGGCGGAGCACTTCGGCGTCACGCCCGACCTCGTCCTCGGCCACTCGATCGGCGAGATCGCCGCCGCGCACGCCGCCGGGGTGCTGTCGCTCGCGGACGCGGCCACGCTGGTGGAGGCGCGCGGACGGCTCATGCAGGCGGCCCGGTCCGACGGGGCGATGGCCGCGATCGAGGCGGGCGAGAACGACGTCCTCGACCTCATCGGCGGGGACGACGTCGACATCGCGGCGGTCAACGGCCCGACGGCGACCGTGATCTCCGGCGACGCCGCCGCCGTGACCGCCGTCGCCGAGCGGGCCGCCGCGCGCGGGCACTGGACGCGGCGCCTGCACGTCAGCCACGCCTTCCACTCGCGGCACATGGACGGCGTGCCGGACGACCTCGGCCGCGTCGCCGCGCGCCTGCCGCACGCGCCGCCGGGCGTCCGGTTCGTGTCCACGGTGACCGGCGCCGAGACCGACCGCCTCACCCCCGAGTACTGGGCCGGGCAGGTCCGCGCGCCGGTGCGGTTCCTCGACGGCCTGCGGACCCTGGACGCCGCCGGCGCCGCGGTGTTCCTGGAGATCGGCCCGGACGGCGTCCTGTCCGCGCTCGGCCCCGAGGCGCTGCCCGGCCGGGGCGCGCTGTTCGCTCCGCTGCTGCGCCGCGCGACGCCCGACGACCGCGCGCTGCTCACCGCGCTCGGCGCCGCGCACGCCCGGGGCGCCCGCGTCGACTGGCCCGCGCTGTTCGGCGACGGGCCCGCCGCCGACCTGCCGACGTACGCGTTCGAGCGGCGGCGGTTCTGGCTGACGGTCCGGTCGTCGGGCGGCGGATGGGAGTTCGACGGCGTCCCCGACACCGCGCCCGCCCCGGACGAACCGGACTTCGGCGCGGACCGGAGCGAGGCCGGGGTGCGGCGCGCGCTGCTGGCGTGGCTGTCCGGGCTGCTCGGCGTCCCGGCGGGACGGATCGAGCCCGGCGACGCGTTCCTGCGCCACGGGTTCGACTCGATCAACGCGTTCGCGCTCCGGAACCGGATCCGGGACGCGTTCGGGGTCGTCCTGTCCGCGCGGACGATCTTCGAGGCCGCGACGGTGGACGCGCTCGCCCGCCGCGTCCTGGACGGCGCGGCGCCCGACGACGCGCCCGTGCCGGAGGACGACGGACGTCCCGGCTTCCCGCTGTCGGCGGGCCAGCGGGAGCTGTGGTCGCTCCAGCAGCTCGCGCCCGGCAGCACGGCGTACAACGTGCCGCTGGCCTTCCGTATCCGTGACTCTGTCGATGCCGATGCGATCGAATCGTCGGTACGTCGGCTGGTGGAGCGGCACGCGGCGCTGCGGACGCGCTTCACCGTCGTCGGCCGGGAGCCGAGGCAGATCGTCGCGGACGACACCGCCGTCCCGTTCGAGCGGGCGACGCTGCACCGCGCCGACCTCGACGCCGCGCTGACCGACCGGATCCGCCGCCCCTTCGACCTGGAGCGCGGGCCGCTGCTGCGCGCCCACCTGCTGACGCTGGACGACGACGAGCACGTCCTGCTGATCACCGTCCACCACGTGGTGTTCGACGGCACGTCCACGCTCCTGCTCATGCGGGAGCTGGCCGGGCTCGCCGGGGACGGCCCGGCGCCCGGCGCCTACGCGGCGTACGTCGCCGACCAGCGCCGCCACCTCGACGGCGACCGGGGCCGCGCGGACCGCGACTTCTGGCGCGAGCGGCTGCGCGGCGCGCCCCCGGCGGTCGACCTCCGCCCGGACCGGCCCCGGACCGACGCGACCCGCTTCGACGGCGTCGTCCACCTGCGGCGGCTCCCGGCCGCGCACGCCGAGCACGTGCGCGCGCTGAGCGCCGAGCTGGGCACGTCGCCGTTCGTCGTCATGCTCAGCGCGTTCAGCGCTTTGCTGCACCGGCGCGGCGGGCAGGACGACCTGGTCGTCGGGACGCCGGTCCAGGACCGCCACCGGTCGGAGTACGAGGACGTCATCGGCTATTTCCTCAACCAGGTGCCGATCCGGACGCGCGTTTCCGGGACGCCGTCGGTGCGCGACCTCGCCGTCCAGGTGAAGGAACGCGTCTACGAGGCTTTCGAGCACGCCCGCTATCCCGTGTCGGAGATCGACGACCTCACCGGGAACGGCCGCCGGCGCGGCCTGGACTTCCGCGTCAGCTTCGTCTTCCAGAACTGGCTGCAGGGCGACGCCGACGCGGCGCTCGCCCGGTTCGAGCCGATGCTGGAGATCCACCAGCAGGGCGTGTTCGACCTGTCCCTCGAAGTCGGCAGGATCGACGGCGAATACGTCCTGCTGTTCATCTACGACCCGGCCCTCTTCGACGCGGAGACGGTCGCGGGAATCGGCGCCGAGTACGAACGGCTGCTCGCGCCCGGCCGGAAACGCGAAACGGACGCCGACGCCATCAGGAGGATCGTCACCGCGTCCTACGAGGAAGCGCTCGGCGTGACCGGCATCGACCCGGCCGACAACTTCTTCGACCTCGGCGGCCATTCGGTCCTGCTCGTGGACGTCGCGCTGCGGCTCCGCGACGAACTGGGCCGCGACGTGCAGAGCGTCCACTTGTTCGAGCACCCGACCGTCGACGCGCTGACCGCGTTCCTGAGCGCCCCGCCCGTCGACGGGCTCCTCGCCCGGAGCCGAAGAAAGGGCGACAACCGGCGGCGCGCGCTGCGGCGCGTCGCCGGACTCGCCGACCCACCGCCCTCCGCACAGATTGGCGACCGCGAATGAACGAGCAGGACCCGACCGCGCTGGACATCGCCGTGATCGGCATGGCGTGCGAGTTCCCCGGCGCGCGCACGCCCGCCGAGTTCTGGCGGAACCTGCGCGACGGCGCCGAGGCGGTGCGGTTCCTCACCGACGAGGAACTGCGCGCGAAGGGCGTCCCCGAGGAGACCTTCCGCGACCCCGCGTACGTCCGCGCGGTCTCCGGCATCACCGACATCGGCGCGTTCGACGCCGGTTTCTTCGGGATCAGCGCGGCCGAGGCGACCGCGACCGACCCGCAGCACCGCCTTTTCCTGGAATGCTGCTGGACCGCGCTGGAGGACGCCGGTTACGACCCCGAGACCTTTGACGGCGACATCGGCGTCTTCGCGGGCACGGGCATGAACTCCTACCTGATCGAGGCCGCGCTGAACGACCCCGGATATCTGCGGTCGGCCGGGGCGGAGCAGTTGATGATCGGGAACGACAAGGACTTCCTGCCGTCCCGCGTCTCGTACAAGCTGAACCTCACCGGGCCGAGCGTCAGCGTGAACACGGCCTGCTCGACGTCGCTCGTGGCCGTCCATCTGGGCCGGCAGAGCCTGCTGCTCGGCGAGAGCGACATCGTCCTCGCCGGCGGGGTGTCGCTGGTGGCGGGCGGCGGCCGGGGCTACCGGTACGTCCCGGACGGCCTGCAGTCCCCCGACGGCCACTGCCGCGCGTTCGACGCCAAGGCCGAGGGCACCGTGTGGGGCGACGGCTGCGGCGTCGTCGTGCTGAAGCCGCTGGCCGCCGCGCTCGCCGACGGCGACCACGTGTACGCGACGATCAAGGGCTCGGCGGTGAACAACGACGGGTCGCTCAAGGTCGGCTACACCGCGCCGAGCGTCGAGGGGCAGAGCCGCGTGATCGTCGAGGCGCTCGCGGACGCGGCGGTCGCCCCGGACGAGATCGGCTACGTCGAGGCGCACGGCACCGGCACGCGGCTCGGCGACCCGATCGAGGTGGCCGCGCTGAGCCGGGCGTTCCGGACGGGCACGGACCGGACCGGTTTCTGCCCGATCGGCTCGGTCAAGACCAACATCGGGCACCTCAACGCGGCGGCGGGGATCGCGGGGCTCATCAAGACGGTCCTGGCGCTGCGGAACGGCGTCCTTCCGCCGACGCTCAACTTCTCCAGCCCGAATCCCGAGATCGACTTCGCGGACGGGCCGTTCTATGTGCAGACGGAACTCACCGCGTGGCCGGACCGTCCCGGTCCCCGCCGGGCGGGCGTCAGCTCGATGGGGATCGGCGGGACGAACTGCCACGTGATTCTCGAAGAGGCGCCTTCGGCACCGGCCCGTAACGCCGAGGAGCGGGAGCAGATTCTCGTCCTGTCCGCGCGTTCCCCAGAAGCGCTGCAAGCGGCGGCCGACGCGCTGGCGGACCATCTCGCCGAGAACCCGTCCGTTCCGCTCGCGGACGTCGCGTTCACCCTCCAATGCGGGCGCCGCCATTTCCGGCACCGCCGCGCGGTCGTGTGCCGTTCGGCCGACGAGGCCGCACGGCTGCTGCGGGAACCCGGCGGCCCGGCCGGTGATCCGGACGTCGTCCGGTGGCTGGCGGGCGAGGACGTCGACTGGTCGGCCCGGTGGGCGGACGGTGAGGCGCGCCGCATCCCCCTTCCCACCTATCCGTTCGAGCGGCGGCACTTCTGGTACGCCGAACAGCGCGGCGACGCCGACGACTTCACCAAACTGCCCGACGTCGCCGACTGGTTCTCCGTCCCGGTCTGGAAGCGGGAGCCGCTGCCGTTCGAGGCGCCCGCGCCGGAGCGCCGCACGCATCTGCTGTTCGCCGACGGCCGCGGAATCGGCGACGCGCTGGCGGCCGAACTGCGCGCGGCGGGCGACACCGTCGTCGTGGTGCGCCCCGGCGACGAATTCCGCACGGCCGACGACGGGTCCTTCCTGGTGAATCCCGCGCGGGAGGCCGACTATCTCTCGCTCGTCCGCACGCTGCGGGACGAGGACCGGCTGCCCGACGGCACGCATTTCCTCTGGCCGCTGAGCAGCCGCCGCGACCGGCCGGAGGAAATGGACCGGGAATCCCTGGTCCGCGCGCAGGACGCCTCGTCGCTCGCGATCCTGCTGTTCGCCCAGGCGCTGGACCGGCTCTCGGTGCGGCGGCCGATGACGTTCACCGGCGTGACCGACGACGTGTTCGAGGTGACCGGCGGCGAGGAACTGAACGTCCACGACAGCACGGTCGCGGGCGCCTGCCTGGTCATTCAGCAGACCTACGGGCATCTCGCGTCCCGGGTGATCGACCTTTCCCTTCCGGCCGGATGCGCGCCCGGCGACGTCACCGGCCCGCTGCTCGCCGAGATCGCCCGGCCGCCGTCCGCGCTGATCTGCGCGTACCGCAACGGGCGGCGCCACGTGAAGAAGTACGACCGCGTGCGGGTGGACGCGGCGGCGCCTCGTCCCGGAGCCGTCCAGGCGGGCAAGAACTACCTGGTCTATGGCGGCCTGGAGGGAATCGGGCACCTCATCGCCGAGCACATCGGGCGCGGCGGCGGCAGGATCCTGATTCTGGAAGACGCTGCCTTCCCGGACCGGCCGGAATGGGACGCCTGGCTGGACGCCCACGACGCCGACGACCCGGTCGGCGCGCGCATCCGCCGGGCCCAGGCGCTCATCGAGGAAGGCGCCGCCTTCGCGGGCCGCCTCAGCGACGACGACGCCGACAACGCGCGGCTTCTCACCGAACTGGAGGCCCGGTTCGGCCCGGTCGCCGGGGTCCTGCACGCGCCGGGCTCGTCCAACGCCAAACGCATCGCCACGCTCCGGTCGATCACGCCGGAGACCTGGCGCGGGCATTTCGACGCGGTCGCCCACAGCTTTCTCCTGGTCGACCGGATGGTCGCCGGACGGGAGCTGGACTTCCGCATCATGTCGAGTTCGCTCGGCTCGGTCCTCGGCGGCGACGGCTTCTTCCAGATCGCCACGATCAGCGGTTTCGCCAAGGCGTACGCGATCTCCCGGGCGCGCACCGAGCATCCGTGGACGGTCCATTGCTGGGACTCCTGGACGGTCGAATGGGCGGGCATCATCGATCGCCTTCCCACCGCGCTCTACCGGCGCGTGGAGCCGTCCGTGCTGACCGGCGAAGAGGGCCTGGCCTGCTTCGAGCGGGCGTTCGCCGTGACCGGGGAGGTCGAGGTCGACATCTCCGCCACGAACCTCGGCCGCCGCCACGAGAAATGGGTGACGGCGACCGCGACGACGCGCAAGCCCGCCGCCGAGCCGGAACGAACCCAGCACGCCCGCCCGGACTTGGAAACGGCCTATGTCGCGCCGCGCACCGCGATGGAACGCGACCTCGCCGACCTGTTCGCCGGGCTGCTCGGCGTCGAGCGGATCGGCGTGGACGACGACTTCTTCTCCCTCGGCGGCCATTCGCTGCTCGGCCTCCAGCTGATCTCCGAACTCCGCGAGCTGCGCGCCCTCGACATCGGGCTGGCGCACCTTTACGAGATGCCGACGATCGCCCGGCTCGCGTCCCATCTGGAGAGCCTGCGATGAACGTCCACACGAGGTTCGAGGAACAGGCCGCCGCGCGGCCCGCCGCGACCGCGCTCGCCCTCGGCGGCGAGACGCTGACGTACGGGGAGCTGAACGCCCGCGCCAACCGGCTCGCGCACGCCCTGCGCGACCTCGGCGCCCGGCCCGGCGTTCTCGTCGGCGTCTGCCTGGACCGCTCGTTCGACCTGGTCACCACCATTCTCGCCATTCTCAAGAGCGGCGCGGCGTACGTCCCGTTCGACCCGCACCACCCCGAGCAGCGGATCGCGCTCATGCTGGACGACTCGGGCGTTCCGCTGCTCCTCACCGACCGCGCGCACCGGGCCGCGTTCGCGGGACGGCCCGGCGTCCACGCGCTCGAAGATCTGCGCCCGGCGCTGGACGCGGCGGATTCCGGAAATCCCGGCGGCGGCGCGGACGGCGACGACCTCGCCTACGTCATCTACACGTCGGGCTCGACCGGAAGGCCGAAAGGCGTCCGGATCAGCCACCACAACGTGCGCCGCCTCTTCACGGCCACCGACGGCTGGTTCGGTTTCGCCGCCACCGACGTCTGGACACTGTTCCATTCCCCGGCGTTCGACCTCTCGGTCTGGGAAATGTGGGGCGCGCTCGCCCACGGCGGACGGCTCGTCGTCGTCCCGCACCAGGTGAGCCGGTCCTTCGAGCAGTTCCACGACCTCGTGGCCCGCGAAGGCGTCACGATGCTCACCCAGACGCCCACCGCGTTCAAGCAGTTCCAGCAGGCCGACCGGATCACGCGGAACACGACGCCGCTGCGTCTCCGTTTCGTCATCTTCGCGGGAGAGGCCCTGGACATTCCCGGACTGCGGCCGTGGTTCGACCGGCACGGCGACGCGACTCCGCGCCTGGTGAACATGTACGGCATCACCGAGACGACCGTCCACGCCACCTACCGGGAGATCACGCTCGACGACACCGAGAACCCGGCCAGCCTCATCGGGACGCCGATCCCGGACCTGCGCCTGCACATTCTCGATGAAGACGGAAAACCCGTGGCGATCGGCGAGACCGGCGAGATCCACGTCAGCGGGGACGGCGTCGGGCAGGGATATCTCGGACGCCCCGATCTCACCGCGGAACGCTTCCTTCCGAGCCCGTTCCCCGGCGAGGAAGGGCAGACGCTCTACCGTTCCGGCGATCTGGCGATACCGCGCCACGACGGCGACATCGAATACGTGGGCCGCGCCGACCAGCAGGTCAAGATCCGCGGATTCCGCGTCGAACTCGGCGAGATCGAGCAGACCCTGGCGGCCCATCCGGCGGTGCGCGACGCGGTCGTCGCCGTCCGGGACGCCGACACCCGCGCCCCGAAGATCGTCGCCTATCTGGTGGCGGACGGCGACGTCCCGTCCCTGAAGGACGTCCGCCGCTTCGCCGCGCGGCTCCTGCCCGACTACATGCTGCCGAACGCCGTCGTCCCGCTCGCCGGGCTGCCGCTGACGGCGAACGGGAAGCTGGACCGCGCCGCGCTGCCGTGATCAGGCGTCCGGGCGCGCCCGCACCCGCGCCCGGTCGCCGTGCCGGCCGAAGATGTGCAGGATCTCCGCCGAGCCGTCCCCGGGCGGCCCGAACCAGTGCGGCTCGGCCGTGTCGAACTCGGCGATCTCGCCGGGCCGCAGCGTCAGCTCGCGGTCGCCGAGGACGAGCACCAGCTCCCCCGCGAGGACGAACAGCCACTCGTAGCCCTCGTGCGTCACGAGCCTGCGCGGGCGCGGCGCGATCACCTGCTTGAACACCTGGAGGCGGCCCGGGTACTGCGTCAGCGGCACGAGCATCCCGCGCGGATGCCGCAGCGGCTTGAGGTGGACGCGCGGGTCGCCGGTCGGGGGCGCGCCGATGAGCTGGTCCAGCGCGACGCGGTGCGCCCGCGCGAGCGGGATGAGGAGTTCGAGCGTCGGGCGCCGCCGTCCGGACTCCAGCCGGGACAGGCCGCTGACCGAGATGCCGGTCATCGCCGACAGCTCCGCGAGCGTCAGGGCGCGGTCGCGGCGCAGCGCGCGCAGCCGGGGCCCGATCGCGGCGAGCGTGCGTTCCAGTTCGGCGTCCATGCCGTCCAGTTTTGCAGTTCCCGCAAAATTCCTGTCCGCGCCGTGCGCGCCGCCCCGACAGTGGTCGTCCTCCCACCCGAAAGGAGCGACCATGGAACGACGCTGGACGATCCTCGCGGTCTGCTGCCTGAGCCTGTTCCTCGTCGGACTCGACACCACGATCGTCAACGTCGGGCTGCCCGCGATCGGCGCGGGCCTCGGCCTCGGCACGCGCGGCCTGGAATGGACGGTCGACGCCTACACGCTCGCGTTCGCGGGGCTGCTGGTCTCGTCCGGCGCGCTGGCCGACCGGTTCGGGCGCCGCCGCGTGTTCCGCCTCGGGCTCGTCGTGTTCGGCGCCGCGTCGGCGGTGTGCGCGCTCGCCCCGGACGCGGCGGTGCTCGTCGCGGCCCGCGTCGCGCAGGGCGTGGGCGCGTCGATGCTGAGCCCGGTGGCGCTCGCGATCGTCGTCAACGTCATGACGGACGCGCGGGAACGCGCCCGCGCGATCGGCGTGTGGGCGGCGGTGTTCGGCGTCAGCATGGCGGCCGGGCCGCTCGTGGGCGGCGCGCTGGTCGCGGCGGCGGGCTGGCGGTCCCTCTTCTGGATCAATGTTCCGGTCGTCGCGGCGGCGCTCGTGCTCACGGCGGTCTTCGTCCCGGAGTCCCGCGCGGAGCGCCCGCGCCGCCTGGACGCCCCGGGCCAGGCGCTGCTGGCGCTCGTCGCGTCCGGCGCGGTCGCCGTGCTGATCGAGGGCCCGCGCGTCGGCTGGGCCTCGCCCGCGGCGCTCACCGGCTACGGCGTCGTGGCCGTCGCGGCGGTGGCGCTCGGACGCGTCGAGACACGCCGCGACGAACCCCTGATCGACCCGCGCCTGTTCCGCCGCCCGTCGTTCGCCGCCGCCGTCGCCGGAGCCGTCGCGGTGTTCGCCGCCCTCGGCGCGACGCTGCTGCTCAACACCCTCTACCTCCAGCACGCGCGCGGCCTCTCCCCGCTCGCGACGGGCCTCGTCACGCTCCCGATGGCGCTGGCGGCGACCGTGTGCGCGCCGCTGTCGGGCGTCCTCACCGGACGGCACGGCCCGCGCCCGCCGCTCCTGCTCGCCGGCGGCCTGCTCACGGCGGGCGCGCTCCCGCTCACGCTGCTCGGCGACCGCACGGACGTCCGGCTGATCGCCCTGGCCTACCTGCTGATCGGCGCGGGCTTCGGTTTCGCGAACGCCCCGATCACCGACACGGCCGTCGGCGGCCTCCCGCGCGCCCGCGCCGGCGTCGCGGGCGGCATCACCTCGATGGCACGCCAGCTCGGCTCGGCCGTGGGCGTCGCCATCGCGGGCGGCCTCGTCGCCGGCGCCGCGCCCGCCCGCCTCGCCGAGGCGACCCGTCCCGGCTGGGCGCTCGTGGCGGGCTGCGGGCTGCTCGTCCTGGTCGTGGCGGTCGTCTCCTCCCTCGACGGCCGGAAGCGCGACCCCGTCGACGGCTCCGCGCGTCAGCCGAGCCGGCGCGCCCAGGCCGTGTGACGGGCGCGCAGCACGGACGCCGTCAGATCGTCCCGCCCGAGACCGCTGTAGTTCGGCACCCACGTCTCCACGCCCGCGCGCGAGTGCTCGGCGGCCCACCGGTCCCACCGCGCCGCCACCCGGACCCCGGCCGCGTCCTCGTAGGCGCGCAGGAAGACGTCGGCGACCGCGCGGCCGTGCAGCAGGACGAGGTCGAGCCGGCACCAGCTCACGTCGACGCCGCGCGGGGCCAGGCAGCCGCTCGTCCAGTCGACCACGCCGGTGATCGCGCCGCCCGTCCACAGGACGTTGCCGGACCAGTAGTCGCGGTGCGTCAGCACCGGCGGCTCACCGGCGAGGTCCGGCGGCAGCCGCACGGACGGCGCGTCAAGGCCCGGCGCGGGGACGGCGTGCAGCCGCGCGAGCGTCCGGGCCAGCCGGACCGCCGCCGCGCCGGGATCGGCGGGACGGATGTCGGCGCGGCCGGGCAGCACGGTGGTCAGCGTCGCGGGCCGGGCGGCGCCGGGGTCGGCGGCCAGCAGGCGCGGGACGAGCCCGCCGAGCCCGTCGAGCGCCGTCAGCACCCGCGCCTCGCGCGCCGCCGCGCCGTCCCCGGCGGGGAACCGGCGCAGGACCATCCGCCGCGTCGCCGTCGCCAGCAGGTGCGTGGCGGCGTGCGAACCGCCCGCGAGCGGCCGGACGACGCGGGCGGGCGGCCGGTCCCCGACCGCCTCGGCCGCCCACGCGAGCACGGCGGGCGAGGGCGCGTCCATGCCGTGAGGGTAATCGGACATGGTCTCATCCCTTGACGGTCAGCAACGGGCGCAGCTCCACGACCGGGACGGCGACCCCGCCCCGCTCAAGGCTGGCGACGACCGGGCCGATGTCCTTGTAGACCCAGGGCGCCTCCTGCTTGAGGTCCCGGCGCCACGCCGCGAGGACGTCCGCCCGGCGCGCGATGCCCGGGGCGCGGTGGTCGAGCGGTGTGACGACCCGGAACTCGTGCAGGAAGGCGTCCAGCTCCGCGTCGCCGGCGCGGGAGGCCGCGCCGCGCGGCACCCGGCGGCCGGCGCCGTGGCACGCGCTGGCCAGTGTCCGCGCCGCGCCGGTGCCGCGCAGGACGTAGCTGGCCGCGCCCATCGAGCCCGGCACGATGACCGGTTCGCCCCACATCGCGTACGGCCCGTCCGCCATCGCCGCGTGCCCGCCGGCCGGGGTGGCGCCCTTGCGGTGGACGACGTGGCCGTCCGCGCCGCGCCAGAGCAGGTTGTGCGGCGCGTCGTACACCAGCCCGGACGCGAAGTCGCCGCACTCGGCGGCCAGCGCGGTCCGCAGCATCAGCGCGAGGAAGAAGCGGTTGCCGACGGCGAAGTTCGCCGCGTTACCGAAGACGTCGAGGTAGTCGCGGCACGCCGCCTCGTCGTCCAGCGGCAGAGGGAACAGCTTGTTGCGCGGTTCCGGCAGGCGCACGGGCCAGCGCGCCTTCGCCCGCGTCAGCCCGGACGCGTTCGCCTGGTGCCCGAGCGACAGCGAGCCGCTGTGCGTCATCGACACCACCTGGCCCGGCCGGAACCCCCAGGCGTACGCGGCCTGACGGTCGTGAACCTTCGCGACGTACTGCAGTTCGGCGAAGTGGTTCCCGCCGCCGACGCTGCCGATGATGCTGTCGTGGCTGGTGCCGCCCGCGCTGCCGATCCAGTCGCGGAAGGCGTCGGCGGTCCGGGTCGGGTAGGACGCGCCGTGGATCCTGCCCGGTGCGGCGTCGCCCGGCCGGACGGCGGCCCACACCCCCGCGTCCGAGGCGCGGCGGACGGAGAGCAGGCCGGGCAGCCCGTCGCGCAGCAGGCCCTCGCGCTGCGCGCCGGACAGGGCGATGCGCCGACCGCCCTCGAAGAAGACGTGCCGGAGGCGGCGTTCCAGGGCGTCCAGGCGGGGCCGCACCCGATCGGCGGTCAGCGACGTCGTCTCCAGCCGCATCCCGCAGTTGACGTCGTTGCCGACGGCCTGCGGGAGCAGCGCGCCGCGCGTCTGCAGGACGGTCCCGATGGGAATTCCGGCGCCCTTGTGGAAATCGGGCGTGAGGACGAGCCGGGTGATCGCCGCGTCGCCGAGCCGCGCGAGCGTGTCGGCGGTCTCCAGGACGGAAAGCGCCTCGTCGACGGCGGCGGGCTCGACGGGCACGTCGGCCCCCGCGCAGATGTCGACGGGCACGCCCCAGGCGTTGGGAAGGGTGAGCCAGGCGTCGTCGGTCCGGACGAGCCGTGGATCCTGGAAGGTCATGATGAACATCCCGATGGCTGCTGGAAAGGGTGCAGGGCACGCCGGTGAAAGGGCGTGCGGAAGCGTCACCGGGAAGGCGGTGACGGAAGTTCCCCGAGGTTCAGCAGCCGCGAGGCGTCTCTCACGCTAGCCCACACCTCTGTCGCGCCCCAACGGGTTTTCCCGGCGCGCGTCAGGAGACGTCGAGGACGGCCTTGCCCGCGATGCGGCGGGCGGCGAGGGCCGCGGCGGCGTCGGCGGCCCGGTCCCAGGAGCCGCGCCAGGCCACCCCGGCGGTGATCGCGCCGGAGGCGTGCAGGCGGGCGAGGCGCGCGAGGTCGTCGGCCAGGTCGCCGACGTCGCCGAACGAGTGGAGGGTGCGGGCGGGCCCGAGCGCGAACGTCGCGTAGGGCGGCAGGACGGCGGGCTCGCCGGACGCCCACCCGATGCTGCGCAGGTCCCCGCCGGGCGCGAGGAGGTTCCAGGCCGCGACGAGCAGCGGCCCGCCGACGTTCTCCAGGACCAGGTCCACGGGTTCGGCGACGCCGTCCAGGCCGACGACGACCTCGGCCGCGCCGAGCGCGGACAGCCCAGCGCCGCGCGCGGCCGACCCGACCGCCGCGATCACGTGGGCGCCGCCGCGCGCCGCGAGCTGCACGGCCATCCGGCCGACGCCGCCGGACGCGCCGGTGATCAGCACGCGGCGGCCCGCGAGGGGGCCGGGCAGGTTGCGCAGCGCGGTGATCCCGGCGAGCGGGACGGCGGCGGCCTCGGCGAGGTCCACCCCAGCGGCGACCTCGGTGAGCGCGCCCGCCGGGACCGCGACGCGCTCCGCCCACGCGCCGGGCGCGAGCGCCATGACACGGGTTCCGGCGGCGGGGCCGGTGCCGTCGGCGGCGGGCCGGACGACGATCCCGGCGGCGTCCGCGCCGAGCACGGTCCCCGGCGGACGGGCCTCGACGCGCAGGTCGCCGTGGTTCACCCCCGCGTGCCGGACGGCGACGACGGCCTCGTCCGGCGCGGGCTCCGGCTCCGGGACGGTCCCCATCCGCATCCCGCCCGGCGCGGCCGGGTCGGTGATCACTGCTCGCATCGCCCCTCCAAAACGGACCATTGGTCCGGTTAATGTTCCGGGTAATATACGGACCGACGGTCCGATTGAGCAACCGAGAGGCGGCGCCGATGCCCGAACGCGCGGACGCCGCGCGCAACCGCCGCGCCCTGCTGCGCGCGGCCGAGGCACTGCTCGCCGAGCACGGCCGCGAGCACGTCTCGCTCGACCGCGTCGCCGCCGCGGCGGGCGTCGGCAAGGGGACGGTCTTCCGCCGCTTCGGCAGCCGCACCGGCCTGTTCCAGGCACTCCTGGAAGAGCGCGCGCAGGCCATCGCCACCGGCATCGCGGGCGGCCCGCCGCCGCTCGGCCCCGGCGCCCCGCCCGGCGAGCGCCTGACCGCGTTCCTGGACGCGCTCGCCGACCTCGCCGCCCGCAACACCGCGCTGCTGGCGGCCAACGAGCGTGCCTGCGCGCAGGACCGGTTCACCGACCCGACCTACCTGCGCTGGCACCGCCACGTCACGGACCTGCTCGCCGAGGCGCGGCCCGACCTGGACGCGGCGTTCTGCGCGCACGCGCTGCTCGGCCTGTTCGACGCCGATCTCGTCGGCCCGCTCACCGCCGACGGCGGCACCGAGCGGTTCCGGACGTCGCTGCGCGCGCTCGCCGAGGCGATTCTTTCCGCTCCGCGGCCCGTGTCCGGATGATCCGTAACCCCGTATCGGGGCATTTCGGAAGCGGTCCTTAACGGACGTCCGAAACTCGCTCGACCGTGTCCTGCCCGGCACACCGCAGTTGGTAAAGCGCTGGCCAAGTATGGCGCGGCGGTGCGGCAATGGCTGCGTCCTTCCCGGAGATTCGAGGCACGAACGGCTTTTCGATCCCTGGAGGTGGCGGTGCCGACCGACACGACCGAAACGACCGGGAACGACCCGGTCACGTGGGACGACGTCCCGTGACCGAGAGCGCCCCGACGTCCGGAATCCGAGCCGAATTCCGGCTCCCGGACCTGACCCTGCCCTTCCCCCCGCCCGCACCCCGCCCCGACGGCGACCGGCTGCGCGCCGAGGCCTGCGACCGGGCGCTGCGCCGGGGCGTCCTCGGCCCGCGCGGCCACCAACGGCTGATGACGGGCCGCACCCTCGACCTCGGGGTGGCGCTCACCGGCGCCGCCGAGCCCGGGCGCGCCCGCGTCGTCCTCGACTGGTTCCTGTGGGTGCTGCTGCTGGACGACCGCATCGACGACGGCCCCTGGGCGCGCGACGGGATGCTCGCCGCGTTCACCGAGTCCGCGCTCGCGATCGTCCGGGGCGTCCCCGACCCGGCCTACCGCGCCCACGACGACGAACCCATGCTCGCCGACCTCGCCGGCGACCTGTGGCCGCGCACCGCCGCGCTCGCGAACGCGGCCTGGCGGCACCGGTTCGGCGAGCACCTGGCCCGCCATCTGTGGGCGCAGTGCGACCAGGTCGAGCGCCGCACGGCGGGCAAGCCGATGGACGTGCGCGGCTACGTCGCGGCCCGCCGCGACCTGTTCGGCGCGGACCTGTTCTTCGACCTCATGGAGGCCGCCGACGGACGCGTCCTCGCCGCGCGCGAACGGCCCGCCGTGCTGCGCGCGAGCGCCGCCGACGTCCTGGCCTGGACCAACGACGTCTACTCGCTGGAGAAGGACCTCGCGTTCGGCGAGCCGGCTAACCTCGTCTGCCTGCTGCGCGACGAGCGCGGCGGGTCCTGGCAGGACGCGGTCGACGCGGCCCACCGGATGATCGTCGAGCGGGCCGGGGAGTTCCGCTCGGCGCGCCGGGCCGCCGACCCCGCCTACGCCGGACGGCTCGCGGACGTCCTCGCCGCCTCGCTGGACTGGCACCGGTCCGTCCCGCGCTACCACTGGCAGGCCGCCGAGCGGGTCGACACGCGCCAGTCGCCGCCGAGCCTGCTGTGGCCGTCGTTCGAGAGCGACCCGTACGCGCTGTACGAGCGGCTGCGCGACGACTTCCCCCTCGTCCGCGACGAACCGCTGGACGCGTGGCTGGTGAGCCGGCACGCCGACGTCCGGGCCGCGCTGACCGAGCCGCGCCTCACCCCGCGCAACTACGCCTGGCAGCTCGCGCCCATGTTCGGCCCGACCGTCCTGCAGATGGAGGGACGCGAGCACGCGGCGCACCGCGCGTTCCTGACCCCGGCGTTCCGGGGGCGGGCGCTGGAGCGGCTGGCGGCGTCGGTGCGCGCGACGGCGGAGCGGCTGGCCGACGACGTCGCGGCGCGGATCGCCGCCGGGGACGACGCCGACCTGGTCGAGGGCTTCACCCGGCGGCTGCCGATCGACGTCGTCGTGCGCGCGCTCGGCCTGCCCGCCGAGGACGCGCCGCTGTTCCAGGAGTGGTACCGCGCCGGGTTCTCCTACCTCGGCAACTACCGGCAGGACCCGGCGACGCTCGCGCGCGGCCTGACCTCCCGCGACGAGCTGTACGCCTACTTGGAGCCGCACGTCGCCGAGCGGCGGGCGCGACCGGCCGACGACCTGCTGTCGGTGCTCTGTACCGTCCGGGTGGACGGCGAACTCCTGCCCGACTCGATGGTCAAGGGGTTCTGCGGCGCGCTGCTCGGCGCGGGCGGCGAGACGACGGACCGGGCGCTGGCGTCGCTGCTGGCGAACCTGCTCGACGCGCCGCACGTCCTCGCCGACCTGCGCGCCGACCCGGGCCTTGCGGGCGCGGTGTGGGCGGAGTCGCTGCGCCGCAACCCGCCCGTCCACGTGGTGCTGCGGCAGGCGGACGGCCCGGTCGACCTGCCGTGCGGGCGCGTCCCCGACGGGGCGACGGTGGCGTGCCTGGTGGGGTCGGCCAACCGCGACCCGCGCCGGTTCCGGGACCCGGACCGGTTCGACCCGCGCCGGAGCGCGGCGGTGGAACGGGAGTTCACCGGCGCGTCCACGCACCTGGCGTTCGGCGCGGGCCGCCACTTCTGCCTCGGCGCGCAGCTCGCGCGGATGGAGGCGGAGATCGCGGTGAACGTCCTGCTGGAGCGCCTGCCGGACCTGCGCTGGGCGGACGGGTTCGCGCCGGTCGAGACGGGCCTGCTGACGCGGGCGCCCGACGAGCTGCTGGTCACCGCGCGCTGACCCGCCCGGGCCGGGCCGTCTCGGGGGCGGCCCGGCCCGGGCTCTAGGAGCGCTTAAGGACGGCCGGGGAGACTTTGGAGCGAGGCAGCACAACCTCGGAACTCCCCGGAGGGTCAGGATGAGCATCGCCGGCGAGCAGGAGCTGCAGCTCCCTCCCGATCCGACCGCCACCGCGGGCCAGGGTCCCCCGCCGATGCGCAGCCGGGTGGCCGAGCTGACCCTGCTGCGCGAGCGGGTCGCGGCCGGGCCGAACGCCAAGGCCACGCAGATCCAGCGCGACAAGGGCAAGCTGACCGCGCGCGAGCGCATTGAGCTGCTGTTCGATCCGGGCACGTTCCACGAGGTCGAGGCCCTGCGGCGGCACCGCGCGACCGGGTTCGGGCTGGAGACCAAGCGGCCCCACACCGACGGCGTGGTGACCGGCTGGGGCCTGGTCAACGGCCGGACGGTCTTCGCCTACGCCCACGACTTCCGGATCTTCGGCGGCGCCCTCGGCGAGGCCCACGCCACCAAGATCCACAAGGTGCAGGACATGGCCGAGGCGGCGGGCGCGCCGATCGTCGGGCTGTGCGACGGCGCGGGCGCGCGGATCCAGGAGGGCGTCACCGCGCTCGCCGGGTACGGCGGCATCTTCCAGCGCAACGTCCGCGCGTCCGGCGTGATCCCGCAGATCAGCGTCATGGTCGGCCCGTGCGCGGGCGGCGCGGCGTACTCGCCCGCGCTGACCGACTTCGTGTTCATGGTCCGCGACATCTCGCAGATGTTCATCACCGGGCCGGATGTCGTGCAGGCCGTCACCGGCGAGGTCATCAGCCACGACGGGCTCGGCGGCGCGGACGTCCACGCGACGTCCTCGGGCGTCGCGACGTTCGCCTACGACGACGAGGAGTCGTGCCTCGCCGACGTCCGGTACCTGCTGTCGCTGCTGCCGTCCAACAACCGGGAGGCGCCGCCCGCCGACGCGGTGCCCGCCGACCCGGCGGACCGGCGCACCGAACGGCTGCTGGACCTCGTCCCGGTCGAGTCCAGCCGCGCCTACGACATGCGCGCGGTGATCGCCGAGATCGTGGACGACGGCGAGTTCTTCGAGGTCCATCCGCTGTGGGCGCCGAACGTGGTGTGCGCGCTGGTGCGGATCGACGGGCACCTGACGGGCGTCGTCGCGAACCAGCCGCTGCACCTGGCCGGGGTGCTGGACATTCCCGCGTCGGAGAAGGCGGCCCGGTTCGTCCAGTTCTGCGACGCGTTCAACATCCCGCTGGTGACACTCGTGGACGTCCCGGGCTTCCTGCCGGGCGTGGACCAGGAGCACAACGGGATCATCCGGCACGGGGCCAAGCTGCTGTACGCGTACTGCAACGCGACCGTCCCGCGCGTCCAGGTGATCCTGCGCAAGGCGTACGGCGGGGCGTACATCGTCATGGACTCGCGGTCCATCGGCGCCGACCTGTCGCTGGCGTGGCCGACGAACGAGATCGCGGTGATGGGCGCCGAGGGCGCCGCGAACGTGATCTTCCGGCGGGAGATCACGGCCGCCGCCGATCCCGAGGCCGTCCGGCAGATGCGCATCGCCGAGTACAAGACCGAGCTGATGCACCCGTACTACGCGGCCGAGCGCGGGCTCGTGGACGACGTCATCGACCCGGCCGAGACGCGGTCGGCGCTGGCGGGCGCGCTGGCGATGCTGCGGGCCAAGCACCGTCCGCTGCCGGCGCGCAAGCACGGGAACCAGCCGCAGTGACGCCGGAGATCCAGGTCGTGCGGGGCACGGCGGACGCCGCCGACCTCGCCGCGCTCACCGTCGTCCTGCTGGCCCTGCGCCGCCGCGCCGCGACCGGCACCTCGCCTTCGCGCCGGACGCCGCGCGCCGTCTGGCGTTACGGCGATCCGGGCTACGTCCCCCCCACCGCCTGGGCCGCCCCCTGACGCACCCCCGCACGCGAACGGCCCGCCCGCGTGACCGCGAGCCCAGGCGCGCGTCACATGCCGCGCACCGTGCCCGCGCCACCGGGCCCGCGCCACCGGGCCCGCATCGTTCGTCCGTGCTGCCCCGCGCCGGCTACGGCGCGGGGCAGCACGGACGAACGGCATCAGATGACCATAGGTCCGCTTTAACCACGGCCGTGAGCATGGAGCCGGGCGATCACAACCGGAAGCGAGGACACGCCGTGGACCTGCCGGACGTACACCTTCTCTCCTCGGGGACGGCGCTGCCCGGCGCCCCGATCTCGAACGTCGAGCTGGCCGAGCGGTTCGGCGGCGACACGCTGTTCGCCGAGTGGGCGGACACGTTCGTCGGCACCCGCAACCGCCACTTCTCGGTGGACCTCGCGACGGCGGAGGTGCGGTTCCGGCTCGCCGACCTCGGCCGGATCGCGGCCGAGAAGGCGCTGGAGGGCGCCGGGCTCGCCGCGTCCGACGTGGACGTCATCGTGATGGGCACGTCCAGCCCGGACCAGCTCATGCCCGCGACGGTGAACGTCATCGCCGACCAGCTCGGCATCAACGACGTGCCGACCTACCAGCTCCAGTCCGGCTGCACCGGGGCCGTGCAGGCGCTGGACGTCGCGCAGCAGGCGCTGCAGACCGGACGGCACCGCACCGCGCTCGTCATCGGCGGCGACACCTGCACCAAGCACCTGGACCTCGACCTGGACCCGTCGAAGCTGTCGCCGTCGGAGCTGGTGCCCGGCCTGATGTTCGGCGACGGCGCGGGCGCGGCGGTGCTGAGCACGACGCCGACGGACGGCTCGGCGGTCCTGCGCAAGGTGCTCGTCCGGCTGACGGGCCTCGGCCGCAAGCCCGGCCACGTCGTGGAGTGGTACGGCCCGGCCGACCTCGCGGACCCGCCGCCGTCGGTGGGCGAGGACTACAAGGCCATCGAGGAGTCCGTGCCGACGATGGCGGTGGAGATCCTGGAGGAGATGCTCGACGACCTGGACTGGAAGGACGTCGACTACCTCCTGCCGCCGCAGCTGTCCGGCAAGATGACCGACCTGATCGTCAAGCGGCTCGCGCTGCCGGACGCGCAGGAGGTCAGCGTCGTCGCCGAGACGGCCAACACGGGGAACGCACTGCCGTTCTTCCAGCTCGAACGGCTCCTCCCCCGGCTGACGGACCAGGACAGGGCCGTCGCCATCGCGGTCGAGTCGAGCAAGTGGATCAAGGGTGGACTGGCCTTGGAGAAGGTTTCGTGACCGAGACGACCAACGACCTCGCCGAGCTGAAGCAGTACGTCGAGGTCCACGCGCGCGGGCAGCGGATGGCGCCCGAGCACTACCGCGCGATCCTGGAGCGGATCGACAGCGACGACGACGGGCCGGGCTCGTGGGCCGTCGAGTGGACGCGCGCCGGGGAGCGGCTGGAGGGCGCGGGCGACCTGCTCGGCGCGTCCCGCCACTACGCGATGGCGCGGTTCCCGTTCGTGAACGGCGAGGCGCGGCGCGCGGCGCACGAGCGCGGGCTCGCGGTGTTCGACCGGTGGCGCGCGAACGTCCCGGGCATCGAACGCCTCGACCTGGAGCTGCCCGACGGCACCGTCCGCTGCTGGACGAGCGGCCTGTCCACGACCGACCGCAAGCCGCTGCTCATCGTCTCGGGCGGGATCGTGACGGTGAAGGAGCAGTGGGCGGCCGTCCTCGCGCGCGGCGCGCGGCTCGGGCTGGCGGGCGTCGTCATCGAGCTGCCGGGCGTCGGCGAGAACACGCTGCCGTACTCGGCGCAGTCGTCGACGCTGCTGTCGGCGATCCTGGACGAGCTGGCCGACCGCGCCGACGTCGGCACGACCTACGCGCTCGCGATGAGCTTCAGCGGCCACCTCGCGCTGCGGGCCGCCGCCGCGGACCAGCGGATCAAGGGCGTCGTCACGACGTGCGCGCCGATCAGCGCGTTCTTCACCGACACCGCGTGGCAGGCGCAGGTTCCGCGCATCACGACCGACACGCTCGCGCACCTGGTCGGGACCAAGCCATCGCAGGTCTACGACGAGATCCGCGACTGGGCGCTGCCGGCCGAGACGCTGGAGAACCTGACGATCCCGGTCGCGTACGCGGCGAGCCTGCGCGACGAGATCATCCCGCAGGACGAGGTCCGGCTGCTGCGCGAGCACGTCGGGAAGCTCGACGTGGTCGCCTACGACGACGTCCACGGCTCCCCCGCGCACACCGGCGAGGTCGGCCTGTGGACGATCCTGTCGATCCTGAAGATGGCGGGCGGACGGCAGGTCCCGCGCGCGCTTCTGACCGCGTCGCTCACCGCGCAGAAGGCCCGCCGTCGGATCGGGCTTTAGGTCATTCATAGCTCGTTGTTAGGCCGCCCCGACACACTGAATACCGGGCAGGGACGCAGGCCCGTGTTTTCCCACTGTGTGTTCACCACGAGGGGCAGTCCAACAGATGACGCGTGGCTTTGAGTTCACCGGATCTGATCAGCCGATCGCCATTGTCGGAATGTCGTGCCGCCTCCCGGGCGCGCCGGATCCGGAGTCCTTCTGGGAACTGCTCAGGGCCGGGCGCAGCGCGATCGGCGAGACGCCCGCCGACCGATGGGACGCGGCGGCGCTCCAGGACGAAGGGCTCGTCCCGACCCGGCGCGGCGGCTACCTCGACGACGTGGGCCACTTCGATCCGGCGTTCTTCGGCGTCTCGCCCCGCGAGGCCGCCGCGATGGACCCCCAGCAGCGGCTGTTCCTCGAACTGAGCTGGGAGGCGCTGGAGAACGCCGGGATCGTCCCCGCCGACCTGGCGGGCAGCCGCACCGGCGTGTTCGTCGGCGCGATCTGGGACGACTACGCGACCCTGCTGCACCGGTACGGGCTGGAAGCCATCACCCCGCACTCGGTGACGGGCCTGCACCGCGGCATCATCGCCAACCGCGTGTCGTACACGCTGGGGCTGCACGGGCCGTCCCTCACGGTGGACACCGCGCAGTCGTCGTCGCTGGTCGCCGTCCACCTGGCGTGCGAGGCGCTGCGGACCGGCGCGGCGTCGCTGGCCATCGCGGGCGGCGTGAACCTGAACCTGGCGCCGGAGAGCACGGTCGGCGCGGCCAAGTTCGGCGGGCTGTCGCCGGACGGGACGAGCTACACCTTCGACGCCCGCGCCAACGGCTACGTGCGCGGCGAGGGCGGCGGCGCGGTCGTCCTGAAGCCCCTCGCGGCGGCGCTGGCGGACGGCGACCCGATCTACTGCGTCCTGCACGGCAGCGCGGTCAACAACGACGGCGGCACCGACGGGCTGACCGTCCCGAGCGCGGACGCGCAGGCCGAGGTCATGCGCCTCGCCTACGGGCACGCCGGGGTCGAGCCCGCTCAGGTCCAGTACGTGGAGCTGCACGGCACGGGGACGAAGGTCGGCGACCCGATCGAGGCGGCGGCGCTCGGCGCGGCGCTCGGGACCGCGCGTCCCGGACGGCCCGCGCTGCGCGTCGGGTCCGCCAAGACCAACGTCGGGCACCTGGAGGGCGCGGCGGGCATCGTCGGGCTGCTGAAGGCGGCGCTCGCCGTCCACCACCGGGAGCTGCCGCCGAGCCTGAACTTCGCGACGCCCAACCCGGACATCCCCCTGGACGATCTCGGGCTGGACGTCCAGACGGACCTGACGCCGTGGCCGACGCCGGACCTGCCGCTCGTCGCCGGGGTCAGCTCGCTCGGCATGGGCGGCACGAACTGCCACGTGGTGCTGGCCGAGGCGCCGGCCCGGGACGTCCCCCCGGCCGAGCCGGCGCGCGGTCCGCTGCCGCTGCTGCTGTCGGGCCGGAGCGGCGCGGCCGTCCAGGCGCAGGCGGAGCGGATCGCCGCGCGGCTGCGCGCCGGCCTCGACCCGGCGGACGCCGCGTTCTCGCTGGCCACGACCCGGACGGCCTTCGAGCGCCGTGCCGTCGTGGTCGGCGGCACGCGGGACGAGCTGCTGGCGGGCCTGGACGCCGTGCCGGGCGACGTCCCGGTGGCCGCGCCCGGCAAGCTCGCGTTCCTGTTCACGGGCCAGGGCAGTCAGCGGTCCGGGATGGGCCGCGAGCTGTACGAGGCCTACCCGGTGTTCGCCGAAGCCCTGGACGCGGTGTTCGAGCGCATCGACCTCCCGCTCAAGGAGGTCATGTTCGGCGACGACCCGCGCCTCAACGACACCCAGTTCACCCAGACCTCGCTGTTCGCGCTCGAAGTGGCGCTGTTCCGGCTGTACGAGTCGTGGGGAGTCAAGCCCGACCACCTGCTCGGCCACTCGATCGGCGAACTGGCGGCGGCCCATGTCGCCGGGGTCCTGGATCTGGACGACGCCTGCAAGCTGGTCGCGGCCCGCGCCCGGCTCATGCAGAGCCTCCCGGGCGGCGGCGCGATGGTCGCGCTCCAGGCCACCGAGGACGACGTCCGGCCGTATCTGGACGACTCGGTCTCCATCGCGGCGGTGAACGGCCCGGCGTCCCTCGTCGTTTCGGGCGACGCCGAAAAGGTCGAGGAGATCGCCGGGCATTTCAAGGCCCGGCGTCTCACGGTCAGCCACGCCTTCCACTCGCCGCACATGGACCCGATCCTGGACGAATTCCGGGACATCGCGGCCACGCTCACCTACCACGAGCCGGAAATTCCGATCGCCGCGAACACGGACGGCGATCTCACGACGCCCGAATACTGGGTGAACCACATCCGGAACGCCGTCCGTTTCCACGACGGCCTTCAGGAATTGCAGGCGCACGGCGTCACCGCGTGCGTCGAGCTGGGCCCCGACCCCGTCCTCGCGGCGCTCGCGCGGACCGCGCTCCCCGACGCCGTCGCGGCGTCGGCCCTGCGGCGGGGCCGGCCGGAGCTCCGGACGCTGTTCACCGCGCTCGCCCACGTCCGCGACGTCGACCTGACCCGGACGTTCACCGGCGGACGCCGCGTCACGCTCCCCACCTACCCCTTCCAGCGCGAGCGGTACTGGTTCGACACCACCCGCGCCGCGCGCGCGACCCTCCGCCTCGCCGAGACGGCCGAGGACACGAGCGGAAGCGACGCGAGCGAGCTGGCCGGACGGCTCGCCGGGCTGGACGAGGCCGAGCAGGAGCGCGTCCTGCTGGACCTCGTCCGGACGGCCGTCGCGATCGTCCTCGGGCACGTCACGCCGGAGGCCGTCGAGACCGACCGGGCGTTCAAGGACCTCGGCTTCGACTCGCTGAGCAGCGTCGAGCTGCGCGACCGCCTCGCCGGGATGACCGGCCTGCGGCTGCCGCCCGCGCTGCTGTTCAACTACCCGACGCCGAAGGTGCTCGTCCGGCACCTGCGGGCGGAGCTGACCGGCGGCGGCACCGCGTCCGCCGCGCCGGTCGCGGCCGTCCCGGCGGACGAGCCGATCGCGATCATCGGGATCGGCTGCCGCTACCCCGGCGACGTCCGGTCCCCCGAGGACCTGTGGCGGATCGTCGCCGACGAGGTCGACGCGGTGTCCGGCTTCCCGACGACGCGCGGCTGGGACCTGGACGCCCTGTTCGACCCCGAGCCCGGCAAGCCCGGCCGCACCTACGCCCGCGAGGGCGGCTTCCTGCACGACGCCGACCGGTTCGACGCCGCGTTCTTCGGCATCAGCCCGCGCGAGGCCGCCGCGATGGACCCGCAGCAGCGGCTGCTGCTGGAGACGTCCTGGGAGGCGATCGAGCGGGCGGGCATCGACCCGTCGGCGCTGCGCGGCAGCGCGACCGGCGTGTTCGTCGGCGCCACCGCCCAGGACTACGGGCCGCGCCTGCACGCGGCCGAGGAGGGGCTGAGCGGCTACCTGCTGACGGGCAACACCGCGAGCGTCGCGTCCGGCCGCGTCGCCTACACGCTCGGGCTCGAAGGGCCGGCCGTCACGGTCGACACCGCGTGCTCGTCGTCGCTCGTCGCGCTGCACCTGGCCGCGCAGGCGCTCCGGCAGGGCGAATGCGGGCTGGCGCTCGCGGGCGGCGTGACCGTCATGGCCAACCCGGGCATGTTCGTGGAGTTCGGCAAGCAGCGCGGCCTCGCCGCCGACGGCCGGTGCAAGGCGTTCGCCGCCGCCGCCGACGGCACCGCGTGGGCGGAGGGCGCCGGGCTGCTCGTCCTGGAGCGGCTGTCGGACGCGCGCCGCAACGGCCACCCGGTCGTCGCGGTCCTCGCCGGCTCGGCGATCAACCAGGACGGCGCGAGCAACGGGCTCACCGCGCCGAACGGGCCGTCCCAGGAGCGCGTCATCCGGCGGGCGCTGGCCGGCGCGGGCCTCGCGCCGCACGAGGTGGACGCGGTCGAGGCGCACGGCACCGGGACGTCCCTCGGCGACCCGATCGAGGCCGAGGCGATCATCGCGACGTACGGGCAGGGGCGGGAGACGCCGCTGCTGCTCGGGTCGCTGAAGTCCAACATCGGGCACAGCCAGGCGGCGGCGGGCGTCGGCGGCGTCATCAAGATGATCGAGGCGATGCGGCACGAGCTGCTGCCGCGCACGCTGCACGTGGACGCGCCGTCCCCGCACGTGGACTGGTCGGCGGGCGCGGTGGACCTGCTCACCGAGCCCCGGCCGTGGTCGCGCGGGGAGCGTCCGCGCCGCGCGGGCGTGTCGTCGTTCGGGATCAGCGGCACCAACGCGCACGTCATCATCGAGGAGCCCCCGGCGGCCGAGCCCGCCGCGACGTCCGGCGGGACCGGGCCGGTCGCGGTGCCGGTGTCGGCGCGGACGGACGGAGCGCTCCAGAACCAGGCCGCCGCGCTGCACGCGCTGGTCGAGGCGGACCCGGCGCCGGACGTTCGCGCGCTGGCGCTCTCGCTCGCGACGACGCGGACGGCGTTCGAGGAGCGCGCCGCGGTGGTGGCCGCCGACCGGGACGAGCTGCTGGCCGGGCTGGACGCGCTGGCGTCCGGCGCGGCCCACCCGAGCCTCGTCCGGGCGACGGCGGGCTCCGGGAAGCTCGCCTTCCTGTTCACGGGCCAGGGCAGCCAGCGGTCCGGGATGGGCCGCGAGCTGTACGAGACCTACCCGGTGTTCGCCGAAGCGCTCGACGCGGTGTTCGAGCGCATCGACCTCCCGCTCAAGGAGGTCATGTTCGGCGACGACCCCCGCCTCAACGACACCCAGTTCACCCAGACGTCCCTGTTCGCGCTGGAAGTGGCGCTGTTCCGGCTGTACGAGTCGTGGGGCGTCAAGCCCGACCACCTGCTGGGCCACTCGATCGGCGAACTGGCCGCCGCCCACGTCGCGGGCGTTCTCGATCTGGACGACGCCTGCAAGCTCGTCGCGGCCCGCGCCCGGCTCATGCAGAGCCTCCCGGGCGGCGGCGCGATGATCGCGCTGCAAACGACCGAAGAGTCGGTCGAGCCCTACCTGAACGACGCGGTCTCCATCGCAGCGGTCAACGGCCCGAACTCCATCGTCATCTCCGGCGACGAAGCCGCCGCCGAGGAGATCGCCCAGCACTTCAAGGCCCGGCGCCTCACGGTCAGCCACGCCTTCCACTCGCCGCACATGGACCCGATCCTGGACGAGTTCCGGGACATCGCGGCCACGCTCACCTACCACCAGCCGAAGATCCCGATCGCGGCGAACACGACCGGCGACCTCACCACGCCCGAGTACTGGGTGGGCCACATCCGCAACGCCGTCCGCTTCCACGACGGCCTGCGCGAACTCCGGGCCGGCGGCGTCACCGCGTTCCTGGAACTCGGCCCCGACCCGGTCCTGTCCGCGCTGGCCCGCACCGGCCTGGACGGCGTCGACGCGGCGTTCGCGGCGCTGCGCCGGACCCGGCCCGAGCCCCGCACGGCCGTCCTCGCGCTCGCCCAGCTCCACGCGCGCGGCGTCACGCTCGACTGGCCCGCGTTCACCGGCCCGGCCGGACGCGTCGACGTCCCGACCTACCCGTTCGAGCGCCGCTCGTACTGGCTCGCCCCGGACGCCGGGACGAGCATCGCGGCGGCGCACGGCCTGCTCGGCGCCCCGATCAGCCTCGCCGACGGCGGCGGGATCCTGTTCACCGGACGCCTGTCCCTGGCGAACCAGGCGTGGCTGGCCGACCACGTCATCGCCGGTTCCACGCTGCTGCCCGGCACCGCGTTCGTGGAGATCGCGCTGGAGGCGGGCCGCCAGACCGGGCACGACCGGCTCGCGGACCTCACGCTGGAACGGCCGCTGATCCTGCCCGCGACGGGCGCGGTGGAGATCCAGGCGATCGTCGGCCCGGTCACCGGCGACGGCGGACGGACGATCGGCGTCCACTCCCGTCCCGCCGGCGACGACGACGCGCCCTGGACCCGGCACGCCACCGGCACGCTGACCTGGGACGACGCCCCCGCCGCCACGCAGGCCGGGGTCTGGCCGCCCGAGGGCGCGACCCCGCTGGACCTCGCCGACCTCTACGACCGCCTCGCCGACGGCTCCTACGCCTACGGCCCGGCGTTCCAGGGCGTCACGGCGGCCTGGCGGCGCGGCGACGAGACGTTCGTCGACCTGAACCTGCCCGCCGACCTCGAACCGGACGCCGCGCGGTTCGGCGTCCACCCGGCGCTGCTGGACGCGGCCCTGCACCTCGTCGTGCTGAGCGAGGAGCCCGCCGGACCGCCGCGCCTGCCGTTCGCGTGGACGGGCGTCGGCCTGCACGCGCGCGGCGCGACGCAGCTCCGGGCGCGCATCGCACCGTCCGGACCGAACGCGGTCGCCCTCACGCTCACCGACGCGGCGGGCGCGCCGGTCGTGTCGGTCGCGGAACTGACGCTGCGGCAGGCCGATCCGTCCGCGCTGGCCGAGGCGAACGACGCGCTGTTCCGCGTCGAGTGGGTGCCGGTGCCCGCGCAGGACGCGGCCGGGGACCTCACGATCGTCCGGATCCCCGACGACCCCGCGACCGCGCTGGACGCCGCCGCCGGGGCGCTCGCCCACGTGCAGGAATGGCTCGCGTCCGGGACGGAGGACCGGCTCGCGGTCGTCACCCGGGGCGCCGTGCGCGTCGGCGCGGACGACTCGCCGCCCGACCCGCGCGTCGCCGCCGCCTGGGGCCTGCTCCGGACGGCGCAGTCCGAGCACCCCGGCCGGATCGTCCTCGCCGACGTGGACGACCCCGAGGCCGCCGACCAAGCCGTCGCGACCGGGAGCACCGACCAGTTCGCCGTCCGGGACGGCGCCCACTACGCGCCCCGGCTGACCCGCCTCGCCGCCCCGGCCGCCCCGGCGCCCGCGCTGGACGGCCGGGTGCTGATCACCGGCGGCACCGGCGCGCTCGGCGGCCTCGTCGCCCGCCATCTGGTGACCGCGCACGGTGCCCGCGACCTGCTGCTCGTCAGCCGGCGCGGCCCGGACGCCCCCGGCGCGCGCGAGCTGGAGGCCGAACTGACCGCGCACGGCGCGACCGTCACGATCGCCGCCTGCGACACCACGGACGAGGACGCCGTCGCCGCGCTGCTGGCCGCGCACCCGGTCACCGCCGTGATCCACGCGGCCGGGACGCTGGACGACACGACCGTCGAGTCGCTGACCCCCGAACGGATCGCGACCGTCCTCGCGCCCAAGGCCGACGCCGCGTGGACGCTGCACCGGCTCACCGCGAACAACCCGGACGTGACGCACTTCGTGCTGTTCTCGTCCATCTCGACCGTCATCGGCAACCCGGGCCAGGCGAACTACGCGGCGGCCAACGGGTTCCTCGACGCGCTCGCCGAGCACCGCGCCGCCAACGGCCTCCCGGCGACGTCCATCGCGTGGGGCCTGTGGGACGAGTCCGGCGGCATGGCCGGGGAGAACGCGGGCGCGGGCCGTTCGCGCCTCGGCCGCCAGGGCGTCGCCGCGCTCGGCACCGAGCACGGCCTCGCACTGCTGGACGTCGCGCTGGGCCTGGCCGACCCGACCGTCGTCGCGGTCGCGCTCGACACCGCCGCGCTACGGGCCCGCGCCGCCGACGGCACGCTGTCGCCGCTGTTCCGGGGGCTCGTCCGCACCCCGGCCCGCCGCGCCGCGACGACCGCGCCGTCCTCGCTGGCGCAGCGCCTCGCTGGGCTGTCCGGCCCGGCGCAGGACGAGGCGATCCTCGCGCTGGTGCGGACCGCGACCGCCGCCGTCCTCGGCCACGACTCCCCCGACGCGCTCGACACCGACCGCGCGTTCAAGGAACTCGGGTTCGACTCGCTCACGTCCGTCGAGCTGCGCAACCAGCTCAACACGGCGACGGGCCTGGTGCTGCCGGCCACGCTGGTGTTCGACCACCCGTCCCCGGCCGCCGTCGCGGCGTTCCTGCGGACGCGGGTGAGCGGCGCGGACCGTCCGGCCGCCGTGACCGTCCGCGCCACGGCCGCCGACGACGACCCGATCGCGATCGTCGCGATGGCGTGCCGCTACCCCGGCGACGTCACCTCGCCCGAAGAACTGTGGAAGCTCGTCGCGGACGGCGTCGACGCCATCTCGACCTTCCCCGCGAACCGCGGCTGGGACCTGGACGCGCTCTACCACCCCGACCCCGACCACACCGGCACGTCCTACTCCCGGCACGGCGGGTTCCTGCACGACGCGCCCGCGTTCGACCCCGACTTCTTCGGCATCTCGCCGCGCGAGGCCCTGGCGATCGACCCGCAGCAGCGCATCCTGCTGGAGGTCGCGTGGGAGGCGATCGAGCGCGGCGGCATCGACCCGGGCGCGCTGCGCGGCTCGCGGACGGGCGTGTTCGCGGGCGTCATGTACGACGACTACGGCGCGCGGCTGCGGCCCGCCCCCGAGGGCTTCGAGGGGTACGTCGGCAACGGGAGCATGGCGAGCATCGCGTCCGGCCGCGTCTCCTACACGCTCGGGCTGGAAGGCCCGGCGGTGACGGTCGACACCGCGTGCTCGTCCTCCCTGGTGGCCCTGCACCTGGCCGCGCAGGCGCTGCGCAACGGCGAATGCGAGCTGGCCCTGGCGGGCGGCGTGACGGTCATGTCCACGCCCGCGACGTTCATCGAGTTCAGCCGCCAGCGCGGCCTGTCGCCGGACGGGCGCTGCAAGGCGTTCTCCGCGTCCGCCGACGGGACGGCCTGGAGCGAGGGCGCCGGGTTCCTGCTGCTGGAGCGGCTGTCGGACGCGCGCCGCAACGGCCACCCGGTCGTCGCGGTCGTCCGGGGCACGGCCGTGAACCAGGACGGCGCGTCCAACGGCCTCACCGCGCCGAACGGCCCGTCGCAGGAGCGCGTCATCCGGCAGGCCCTCGCCGCCGCGAACCTCGCGCCCGCCGACGTGGACGCGGTCGAGGCGCACGGCACCGGGACGTCCCTCGGCGACCCGATCGAAGCGCAGGCGCTGCTCGCCACGTACGGGCAGGAGCGCGAGACGCCGCTGCTGCTCGGCTCGCTGAAGTCCAACATCGGGCACAGCCAGGCGGCGGCCGGGGTCGGCGGCATCATCAAGATGATCCACGCGATGCGGCACGGCGTGCTGCCCCGGACGCTGCACGTGGACGCGCCCTCGCCGCACGTCGACTGGACGTCCGGCGCCGTCGAGCTGCTGACCGAGCCGCGCCCGTGGCCGGAGACGGGCCGGGCGCGCCGCGCGGCCGTGTCGTCCTTCGGCATCAGCGGCACCAACGCCCACGTGATCATCGAGGAGGTGCCGGCCGAGCCCGCCGCCGAGCGACCGGACGTCCCGGCGGTGTGGCCGCTGTCGGCGCGCTCGCCGGAGGCGCTGCGCGACCACGCCGCGCGGCTGGCCGCGTCCGCCGCCGAACTGGACCCGGCCGACGTCGCGTTCTCGCTGGCGACCCGGTCGCGGTTCCCCTACCGGGCGGCGGTCGTGGGCGCGTCCCGGGACGAACTGCTCGCCGGGCTGGACGCGCTGGCCGGGGGCGAGACCGCTCCGCACCACGTCGAGGGACGGGCGAAGACCGCGTTGCTGTTCACGGGCCAGGGCAGCCAGCGCGCCGGAATGGGCCGCGAGCTTTACGACGCCTTCCCCGTTTTCGCCGACGCTTTGGACGCCGTTCTCGACCGCATCGACCTCCCGCTCAAGGAGGTCATGTTCGGCGACGACCCGCGCCTCAACGAGACCCAGTTCACCCAGACGTCGCTGTTCGCGCTGGAAGTCGCGCTCTACCGCCTGTTCGAGTCCTGGGGCGTCACGCCGCATCATCTCCTCGGCCATTCCGTCGGCGAGATCGCCGCCGCGCACGTCGCCGGAGTACTGGACCTGGACGACGCCTGCACGCTCATCGCGGCCCGCGGGAAGCTCATGCAGAGCCTTCCGCCGGGCGGCGCGATGATCGCCCTCCAGACCACCGAGGACGAGGTCGCGCCGCACCTCACCGACACGGTCTCGATCGCCGCCGTCAACGGCCCGAACGCGCTCGTCATCTCCGGCGACGAGGCCGCCGCCGAGGAGATCGCGCGGCACTTCAAGGCCAAGCGCCTGACCGTCAGCCACGCGTTCCACTCGCCGCTGATGGACCCGATCCTGGACGAGTTCCGCGCGATCGCGGCCACGCTCACCTATCACGAGCCGAAAATCCCGATCGCCGCGAACACCGCCGGCGACATCACCACGGCCGAGTACTGGACGAACCACATCCGCAACGCCGTCCGTTTCCACGACGGCCTGCGGGAATTGCAGGCGAACGGCGTCACGACCTACCTGGAGATCGGCCCGGACGCCGTTCTCGCCACGCTCGCCGACGGCCCCGCCGCGTCCGCGCTCAGCCGCAAGAAGCCCGAGCGGACCGCGCTGGACGCCGCCCTCGCGCACCTGTTCCACACCGGCGTCCCGGTCGACTGGACGGCCGTCCTCGCGGGCGGGCGCCACGTCGAGCTGCCGACCTACCCGTTCCAGCGCGCGCCGTACTGGCTCGCGCCGCCCGCCGCGACCGGCGACCTCGGCGCGGCCGGGCTCACCGGCACCGGCCACCCGCTGCTCGGCGCGGTCCTGGAGCCCGCGGACGGCGACGGGCTCGTCCTCACCGGACGGGTCTCGCTCGCCGCGCAGCCGTGGCTGGCCGACCACGCGATCCTCGGGACGCCGCTGCTGCCCGCGAGCGCGTTCGTGGAGCTGGCCGCGCAGGCGGGCCGCCGCCTCGGCCTGGACCGCGTCGAGGAGCTGACGCTGGAGCAGCCGCTCGCGCTGACCCCGGCGGGCGCCGTGCAGCTCCAGGTCGTCGTCTCCGCGCCCGACGCGTCCGGCGCGCGGCCCGTGGCGATCCACTCCCGCACCGCCGACGAGGCGGGCTGGACGCGGCACGCGACCGGCGCGCTCAGCGACCGCGTCCCCGCCGCCGAGCCGCTGCCCGCCGCGTGGCCGCCGCCCGGCGCGGCGCCGATCGACGTGGCGGAACTGCACGACGACCTCGCCGCGCAGGGCTACCACTACGGCCCGCTGTTCCAGGGCGTCACCGGACTGTGGAAGCTGGACGGCACCTACTACGCCGACCTGAGCCTGCCCGGCGACACCGACGTCGCGCCCTACGCCGTCCACCCGGCGCTGCTGGACGCGGCGCTGCGCCCGCTGACCGTCGACAACGAGCCCGGACGGATCCGGCTGCCGTTCTCCTGGTCCGGCGTGACGTTCCACGACGCCGTCTCCCCGGCGGCGGCGCGGGTGGCGCTCACGGCGACCGGCACGGACACGGTCACGCTCACCCTCGCCGACTCCGTCACCGGCGTCCCGCTCATCACGGTCGACGCGCTCGGCGTCCGCCCGTACACGCCGGACGGCCCGCACCGCGACGCGCTGTTCGGGCTGGCGTGGCAGCGGATCCGCCCGGCGTCCGACGCGGCGCGGACCTGGACCGTCGTCGGCGCGGACGCCGCGCTCACCGCCGCGCTCGGCGCGACCGCGAGCGACGGCCTCCCGGTGGACGCCGCCGGGCCGGTGCTGCTCCCTGCGGGCTCGTCCGGCGACCCGGTCGAGGGCGCCCACGCCGAGACGGGCCGCGTGCTGGAACTGGTCCAGGCGTGGCTGGCGTCCGACGCGACGGCCCCGCTGGTGGTCGTCACGCGCGGCGCCGTCGCGACCGGCGCCGACGACGACGTCACCGACCTCGCCGCCGCCGCGCTGTGGGGTCTCGTCCGGTCCGCGCAGGCCGAGCACCCCGACCGGCTCGTGCTGCTGGACCTGGACGACGACGAAGCCTCGCTCACGGCCGTCCCGGCGGCGGTGGTGTCCGGCGAACCACAGCTCGCGGTGCGCGGCGGCGCCGTCCACGTGCCGCGCCTGGAGCGGCGGCGGGCGCCCGCCGAAGCCGTCTCGCCGTTCGGCGGCGACGGCGCCGTCCTCATCACCGGCGGCACCGGATCGCTCGGCGCGCTGCTGGCCCGGCACCTGGTCGAGCGGCACGACGTCCGCGACCTGCTGCTCGTCAGCCGGCGCGGCCCGGACGCGCCCGGCGCGCTGGAGCTGGAAGCCGAACTGACCGCGCACGGCGCGTCCGTGACGATCGCCGCGTGCGACACCACCGACCGCGACGCGCTCGCCGCGCTGCTGGCCGGGCACCCGGTCGGCGCCGTGATCCACGCCGCCGGGACGCTGGACGACGCCATCGTCGAGTCGCTGACCCCCGAACGCCTCTCGACCGTCCTGCGGCCCAAGGCGGACGCGGCGTGGAACTTCCACCGGCTCGTCCCGGAGACGCCGCTGTTCCTGTTCTCCTCGGTGTCGGGCGTCCTCGGCACGCCCGGCCAGGCGAACTACGCGGCGGCCAACACCTTCCTCGACGCGCTCGCCCAGCACCGGCGCGCGCACGGCCTGCCCGGCGCGTCCCTCGCCTGGGGCCTGTGGGCCGAGACCGGCGCGATGACCGACACGCTGAGCGACGCGGACCTGGCCCGGCTCGGACGCGGCGGCATCCTCCCGCTGACCGCCGACCAGGGGCTCGCGCTGTTCGACGTCTCGGTGGCCTCGGACGCCTCGCTGGTCGTCCCGGCCCGGCTGGACCTGGCCGCGCTGCGCGCCGAGCCCCCGGCCGTCCTGCGCGACCTCATCCGGACGCCCGTCCGGCGCGCCGCCGCCCCGGCGTCCTCGCTCACCGACCGGCTGCGCCGCGCGGACGCCGACGAGCGCGACGCGATCCTGCTCGACCTCGTCCGGACGAACGTCGCGACCGTCCTCGCGCACGCCACGCCCGAGACCATCGACCCGCACCGGGGCTTCAGCGAGAGCGGCTTCGACTCGCTGACGGCCGTCGAGCTGCGCAACCGGCTCAACACGGCGACCGGGCTGCGGCTGCCCGCGACCCTGGTGTTCGACCACCCGACCCCGGCCGCGCTCACCGAGCACCTGAAGCGCGAACTGCTCGGCACCGGCGACGCGCTCGTTCCCGCCGCGCCCACCGGCCGGGCCGAGCCGGACGAGCCGATCGCGATCGTCGCGATGGGCTGTCGCTACCCCGGCGGCGTCGCGACGCCCGAGGACCTGTGGCGGCTCGTCGCCGGGGGCGCGGACGCGATCAGTGGCTTCCCCGACAACCGGGGCTGGGACCTGGACCGCCTCTACGACCCCGACCCCGACCGCACCGGCAGCTCGTACGCGCGGGAGGGCGGCTTCCTCGCCGACGCCGACCGCTTCGACCCGGCGTTCTTCGGGATCTCGCCGCGCGAGGCCCTCGCCATCGACCCGCAGCAGCGCATCCTGCTGGAGGTCGCGTGGGAGACGTTCGAGCGGGCGGGCATCACGCCGGACTCGGTGCGCGGCAGCGCGACGGGCGTGTTCGCCGGCGTCATGTACAACGACTACGGCTCGCGGCTGCAGCACACCGCGCCCGAGGGGTTCGAGGGGTATCTCGTCACCGGGAGCGCGGGCAGCGTCGCGTCCGGGCGCATCGCGTACACGTTCGGGCTGGAAGGCCCGGCCGTGACGGTCGACACGGCGTGCTCGTCCTCGCTGGTCGCCGTCCACCTCGCCGCGCAGGCGCTGCGCAACGGCGAATGCGGGCTGGCGCTCGCGGGCGGCGTGACGGTCATGGCGACGCCCGCGACGTTCATCGAGTTCAGCCGCCAGCGCGGGCTCTCGCCGGACGGGCGGTGCAAGGCGTTCGCCGCCGCCGCCGACGGCACCGGCTGGGGCGAGGGTGCGGGGCTGCTGCTGCTCGAACGGCTCTCGGACGCGGAGAAGAACGGGCACTCCGTCCTCGCCGTCATCCGCGGCACCGCGATCAACCAGGACGGGACGAGCAGCCAGCTCTCCGCGCCGAGCGGTCCGTCACAGCAGCGGGTGATCCGGCAGGCGCTCGCGGCGGCGCGGCTCGCTCCGTCCGAGGTGGACGCGGTCGAGGCGCACGGCACCGGCACCAAGCTCGGCGACCCGATCGAAGCGCAGGCCCTGCTCGCCACCTACGGGCAGGAGCGCGAGACGCCGCTGCTGCTCGGGTCGATCAAGTCGAACATCGGGCACACGCAGGCCGCCGCCGGTGTCGCCGGGATCATCAAGATGGTCGAGGCGATGCGGCACGGCGTCCTGCCGAAGACGCTGCACCTGGACGAGCCGTCGCCGTACGTGGACTGGACGACCGGCGCCGTCGAACTGCTCGCCGACAGCACGCCGTGGCCGGACGTCGACCGTCCCCGCCGCGCGGGCGTGTCCTCGTTCGGGATCAGCGGCACCAACGCGCACGTCATCATCGAGCAGCCGCCGGCCGCCGAGCCGGTGGAGCCCGTCGCGCCCGCCGGGCCGCTGCCGCTGGTGCTGTCGGCGCGGTCGCCCGAGGCGCTGCGGGACCAGGCCGCGCGGATCGGCGCGGCGCTCGGCGACGTGGACCCGGTGGCCGCCGCGTACACGCTCGCCGCGACGCGGACCGTGTTCGACCACCGCGCGGTCGTCGTCGGCGACCGGGACGGGCTGCGGAGCGGCCTCGACGCGCTCGCCGCCGGGTCTCCGGCCGACAACGCGGTCCAGGGCGTGGCGGGCTCGGGCAAGCTGGCGTTCCTGTTCACCGGCCAGGGCAGCCAGCGCGCCGGAATGGGCCGCGAACTCTACGACGCCTACCCGGTGTTCGCGGACGCGCTCGATGCCGTGTTCGCCCGGATCGACCTTCCGCTCAAGGAGGTCATGTTCGGCGACGACCCGCGTCTGAACGACACGCAGTTCACCCAGACCGCCTTGTTCGCACTGGAGGTCGCGCTCTACCGGCTGCTGGAGTCGTGGGGCGTCAAGCCCGACCATCTCCTGGGCCACTCGATCGGGGAACTGGCCGCCGCGCACGTCGCGGGCGTTCTCGACCTGGACGACGCCTGCAAGCTCGTCGCCGCCCGCGCCCGCCTCATGCAGAGCCTTCCGACCGGCGGCGCGATGATCGCCCTCCAGACCACCGAGGAATCGGTCGAGCCCTACCTGAACGACGCGGTCTCGATCGCGGCGGTCAACGGCGCGAACTCGATCGTCATCTCCGGCGAGGAGAGCGCCGCCGAGGAAATCGCGCAGCACTTCAAGGCGCGGCGCCTGACGGTCAGCCACGCGTTCCACTCGCCGCTGATGGACCCGATCCTGGACGAGTTCCGCGCGGTCGCCGCCACGCTCACCTACAACGAGCCGAAGATCCCGATCGCGGCCAACACGACCGGCGACATCACGACCCCCGAGTACTGGGTGGGGCACATCCGCAACGCCGTCCGGTTCCACGACGGCCTGCGCGAGCTGGACGACAGCGGCGTCACCACGCTGCTCGAACTCGGCCCCGACCCGGTCCTGACGGCGCTCGCCCGGACGGCATTCACCGAGGTCGCGGCGGCGTCCGTGCTGCGCCGCAAGCGGCCCGAGGTCCCCGCGCTGCTCACCGCGCTCGGCACCGCCCACGCGCACGGCGCGAAGGTGGACTGGACGCGGATCGTCCCGGCGTCCGCGCTCGCGCCGCTGCCCACCTACCCGTTCCAGCACGCCCGCTACTGGCTCGACGCGCCCGCGACCGGCGAGCCCGCCGACGCCGACGGGCTCGGCCTGAGCGCGACCGGCCACCCGCTCGTCACCGCCGCCGTCGAGGACGTGGACGGCGACGGCCTGACGCTCACCGGCCGGATCTCCCTCCGGACGCACCCCTGGCTGGCCGACCACGCCGTCTCGGGAACCACGCTGTTCCCCGGCACGGGCTTCGTGGAGCTGCTGCTGCACGCCGGAAGCCTCGTGGGCGCCCCGCAGCTGGCGGACCTCACGCTGGAGAGCCCGCTCGTCCTGCCCGCCGACGCCCCGGTGCGGCTGCGGGTCGTCGTAGGGACGGAAGCCGACGACGGCACGCGGACGGTCGCCGTCCACGCCCGCGCAGGCGACGCCCCCTGGACGCGGCACGCCAGCGGCACCCTCACCACCGCCGCGTCCGCGCCCGAACCGGTGCGGATCCCGGACGGCGCCGTCCCGGTCGACGTCGCCGACCACTACGAGAACGTCGCCGACCTCGGCTACGGCTACGGCCCCGCCTTCCGGGGCCTGCGGGCGGCGTGGCGAGACGGCGACGACGCCTACGCCGAGGTCGTCCTGCCCGACGGCGTGGACGCGGCCGGGTACGGCGTCCACCCGGCGCTGCTGGACGCCGCGCTGCACGCGCTCGGCCTCGTCCGCGACCTGACCGGCGAGGTGCCGTTCCTGTGGAGCGGGGTCGCGCTGCACGGCGCGGGCGCGACGGAGCTGCGCGTCCGGCTCGCCCCGGCCGGGGACGACACGGTCCGGCTCACGATCGCCGACCGGGCCGGGAACCCGGTGCTCACCGCCGACGCGCTGACGCTGCGCGCGATCGCCGTCGAGCGGAACCGGCGCGCGAGCACCCTGTTCGACCTGGACTGGGTGCCGGTCGCCCCGGCCGCGACGCCCGCCGACGTCGTGCCGCTGGACGGCGACCCCGCCGCGCTCGCGGCGGACGGCCGGTTCGTCCTCGCGCCCGTCGCGGCGGGCGACGCGCACGCCACCGCGCACGCGACGCTCGCGCTCGTCCAGGAGTGGCTGGCCGCCGACGCCGGCCGGCTGGTCCTCGTGACGCGGGACGCGCTCACCGACCCGGCGCAGGCGACGGTCTGGGGGCTCGTCCGGTCCGCGCAGACGGAGAACCCCGACCGGTTCGTCCTGCTCGACCTCGACGACGACCCCGCGTCGGAGGCGGCCGTCGCGGCGGCGCTCGCGACCGGGGAACCACAGCTCATGATCCGGGAAGGGACGGCGCTCGTCCCCCGGATCGCCCGGACCGCCGACGGGCCCGGCACGCCCATCACCCTGGACCCGGACGGCACCGTCCTCATCACCGGCGGCACCGGCGCGCTCGGCTCGCTGGTCGCCCGGCACCTCGTCACCGAGCACGGCGCGCGGCACCTGCTGCTCACCAGCCGCCGGGGCCGGGACGCGGCGGGCGCCGCCGAACTGGAAGCCGACCTGGCCGCGCTCGGCGCGGACGTCACGATCGCGGCCTGCGACACCGCCGACGCCGACGCGCTCGCCGCGCTGCTGGGCACCGTCGAGCGTCCGCTCACGGCGGTGATCCACTCGGCGGGCGTGCTGGACGACGGCATCGTCACGTCCCTCACGCCGGACCGCCTCGACACCGTGCTCCGCGCGAAGGCGGACGCGGCGGCGAACCTGGACCGGCTCGTCCCGGACGTCCCGCTCGTCCTGTTCTCGTCCGCCGCCGGGATCCTCGGCAACGCGGGCCAGGGCAACTACGGCGCCGCGAACACGTTCCTGGACGCGCTCGCCCGGCGGCGGCACGCGGAGGGGCGTCCGGCGACGTCCATCGCGTGGGGCCTGTGGGACGGGACCGGCGCGATGACGAGCACCCTCAGCGACACCGACCGGGGACGGCTCGCCAAGGCGGGCGTCCTGCCGCTCAGCGCGGAGCAGGGTCTCGACCTGCTCGACGCGGCGCTCGCCGCGGGCGGCCCGGTGACCGTGGCGACGCGGTTCGACCGGACGGCCCTGCGCGCCCTGGACGCCGCGATCCCGCCGGTGCTGCGCGGGCTCGTCCCGGCGCCGGCGCGCACGGCCCCGGCCGGACGCGACCGCGACACGCTCGACCTCGTCCGGGAGGCCGTCGCGGCGGTCCTCGGCCACGCCGACCCGGCCGGGATCGACACCGGGCAGGCGTTCAAGGAGCTGGGCTTCGACTCGCTGATGGCGGTCGAGCTGCGCAACCGCCTCAACGCGGCGACCGGGCTGCGGCTGCCCGCGACGCTCGTGTTCGACTACCCGACGGCCGCCGTCCTCGCCCGCCACCTGAAGGCCGAGCTGTCCGGCGGCGCCGAGGAGATCACCGCCGGGACGACCGCCGCCGCCGCGGACGACGACCTCATCGCGATCGTCGCGATGGCGTGCCGCTACCCCGGCGACGTCACCTCCCCCGAGGACCTGTGGAAACTGGTCGCCGGGGGCGTGGACGCGATCACGCCGTTCCCGTCCGACCGGGGCTGGGAGGTCGAGGACCTCTACGACCCCGACCCCGAGCGCGCCGGCCGCTCCTACACCCGGCACGGCGGGTTCCTGCACCGCGCCGCCGACTTCGACCCGGCGTTCTTCGGGATCTCCCCGCGCGAGGCCCTGGCCATCGACCCGCAGCAGCGCATCCTGCTGGAGGTCGCGTGGGAGGCGTTCGAGCGGGCGGGCATCGACCCGGCGGCCGTGCAGGGCACCGCGACGGGCGTGTTCACCGGCGTCATGTACGACGACTACGCCGGGCGGCTGCTCGACCGGCGTCCCGACGAGCTGGACGGCTATGTGGGCACCGGCAGCGCGGGCAGCATCGCGTCCGGCCGCATCGCGTACACGTTCGGGCTCGAAGGCCCGGCCGTCACCGTCGACACCGCGTGCTCGTCCTCGCTGGTCGCGCTGCACCTCGCGGCGCAGGCGCTGCGCAACGGCGAGTGCTCGCTCGCGCTCGCGGGCGGCGTGACGGTCATGGCCACGCCGTCGACGTTCGTGGAGTTCAGCCGCCAGCGCGGGCTCGCCCCCGACGGCCGGTGCAAGCCGTTCGCCGCCGCCGCCGACGGGACGGCCTGGGCCGAGGGCGCCGGGCTCCTGCTCGTGGAGCGGCTGTCGGACGCGCGGCGCAACGGGCACCCGGTCCTCGCCGTCCTGCGCGGTTCGGCGATCAACCAGGACGGCGCGTCCAACGGACTGACCGCGCCGAGCGGGCCGTCGCAGCAGCGGGTGATCCGGCAGGCGCTCGCGTCGGCGCGGCTGGCGCCGTCCGAGGTGGACGCCGTCGAGGCGCACGGCACCGGCACCCGGCTCGGCGACCCGATCGAGGCGCAGGCTCTCCTCGCCACCTACGGGCAGAACCGGGAGACGCCGCTGCTGCTCGGCGCGCTGAAGTCCAACATCGGGCACACGCAGGCCGCCGCGGGCGTCGCCGGGATCATCAAGATGGTCGAGGCGATGCGGCACGGCGTCCTGCCGAAGACCCTGAACGTGGACGCGCCCAGCCCCGAGGTGGACTGGGACGCCGGGGCCGTCGCGCTCGTGACCGAGGACGTCCCGTGGCCGGAGACGGGCCGGGTGCGGCGCGCCGCCGTGTCGTCCTTCGGGATCAGCGGGACGAACGCGCACGTCATCATCGAGCAGGCGCCCGAGGCGGACGTCGCCGAGCCCGCCGAGGCGCCGCGCACGCTGCCGTGGCTGCTTTCGGCGAAGTCCGACGCGGCGCTGCGGGACCGGGCGCGGGACCTGCGCGACCGGCTCGCCGCCGCGCCCGAGCTGGACGTGGCCGCCGTCGCCCGCGCGCTGCGCGGCCGGGCCGCGTTCGACCGGCGGGCCGCCGTGGTGGCCGCCGACCGGGACGGCTTCCTCGCCGGGCTGGACGCGCTCGCGTCCGGCTCCGGGCACCCGGGAGTCGTGGAGGCCGCCAGGAGCACCGGCAAGCTCGCCTTCCTGTTCACCGGCCAGGGCAGCCAGCGCGCCGGGATGGGCCGCGAACTCTACGAGACCTACCCGGTGTTCGCCGAAGCCCTGGACGCGGTGTTCGCCCGGATCGACCTCCCGCTCAAGGACGTCATGTTCGGCGACGACCCGCGCCTGAACGACACGCAGTTCACGCAGACCGCGTTGTTCGCGCTGGAAGTCGCGCTGTTCCGGCTCCTGGAGTCGTGGGGCGTCACGCCGGACCACCTGCTCGGGCACTCGATCGGCGAGCTGGCCGCCGCGCACGTGGCGGGCGTTCTCGACCTGGACGACGCGTGCACGCTCGTCGCGGCCCGCGCCCGGCTCATGCAGAGCCTTCCGACCGGCGGCGCGATGATCGCCCTCCAGACCACCGAGGACGAGGTCGCGCCCCACCTCACCGACGCGGTCTCGATCGCGGCGGTGAACGGGCCGAAGTCCATCGTCATCTCCGGCGACGAGGACGCGGCGAACGCGATCGCCGAGCACTTCAAGGCTCGGCGCCTGACCGTCAGCCACGCCTTCCACTCGCCGCACATGGACCCGATCCTCGAAGAGTTCCGGGAGATCGCGGCCACGCTCACCTACAACGAGCCGAAGATTCCCATCGCGGCGAACACGAGCGGCGACATCACCACGCCGGAGTACTGGACGGACCACATCCGCAACGCCGTCCGCTTCCACGACGGTCTGCGCGAGCTGGACGAGAACGGCGTCACGACGTTCCTCGAACTCGGCCCCGACCCCGTCCTGACCGCGCTGGCGAGCACCGCGCTCGCCGACGCGACGGCGGCCCCGGTCCTGCGCCGCAAGCGGCCCGAGGCCGCCACGGCGCTCGCCGCCCTGAGCACCGCCCACGCGCGCGGCGTCACCGTGGACTGGGACGCCGTGCTCGGCGCCGGACCCGCCCACGTGGACCTGCCGACCTACCCGTTCCAGCGCGGGACGTACTGGCTGGACGCCCCGGCGGCGGCCGGCGACCTCGGCTCGGCCGGGCTCGGCACGTCCGACCACCCGCTGCTCAGCTCGAAGGTGAAGCTGGCGTCCGGCGAGGGGACGGTCTTCAACGGCCGGATCTCGCTGCGCACGCACCCCTGGCTCGCCGACCACGCCGTCTCCGGGACGGTCCTGGTCCCGGCGACGGCGCTGCTCGAACTCGCCGCCGCCGCCGGTCGCGACACCGGCCTGGACCGGGTCGCCGAACTCACGCTGGACGCGCCGCTCACGCTGCCCGAGGACGGCTCCGTCCGGCTCCAGCTCGCCCTGGACGCCCCCGACGACGCCGGGGAGCGCCGCTTCGCCCTCTACTCCGGCGCCGACGACGACACGCCGTGGACGAGCCACGCGACCGGCGTGCTCGTCAAGGCGACCGCCGCGGACACGCCCTCGACCCGCCCGCCCGCCACGGCCGAGCCGATCGACGTGGACGGCCTCTACGAACGGCTCGCCGAGCGCGGCTACGACTACGGCCCGCTGTTCCAGGGCCTGCGCGCCGCGTGGCGCGACGGCGACGACCTGTACGCCGAGGTCGCGCTGCCGTCCGGCACCGACACCGCCGGATACGCGCCGCACCCGGCGCTGCTGGACGCCGCGCTGCACGTCCTGCTCCTCGACCAGGCCGACGACGCGCTCCAGCTCCCGTTCTCCTGGACCGACGTGACCCTGCACGGCGCGGCGGCCGAAGCCCGCGTCCGGGTCTCGCCGACGTCCAACGGGGTGGCGATCACGGTCACCGGCACGGACGGGACGCCGATCGCGTCCGTCGCGTCGCTCGCGGTGCGCCCGCTGACGCTGCCGGCGCGTGGCAACGACGCGCTGTTCGTCCTCGGCTGGACGCCGGTGCAGACGCAGGCCCGCACCGGATCGGGCCGCTGGACCGTCCTCGGCACAGGGCTGGACGACCTGCCCGGCACCGTGGAGCACTACGCCGACCTCGCGGCCGTGCCGCCGGCGGACACGATCCTCGTCCCGGTCGCGGGCGCGGACGGCGACGCGGCGGCGTCCGCCCACGCGGCGGCCCGGACCGTCCTGGACCTGCTCCAGAACGCCCCCGCGACCGCCCGCCTGGTGCTCGTCACGCGCGGCGCGGTCGCGCTGGACGCCGCGACCGATCTCGGCGCGGCGGCGGTCTGGGGCCTGGTGAAGTCGGCGCAGGCGGAGGACCCGGGCCGGTTCGTCCTGCTGGACCTGGACGACGACGCGGCGTCCGTCCGCGCCGTCCCCGCCGCCCTTGCCGCAGCGGACGAACTGGACGAACCGCGCCTGGCGATCCGGGCCGGAGAGATCCACGCCCAGCGGGTCGCCCGCCCGGCCGAGCCCACCGGGGAGCCCCTGGCGCTGGACGGCACGGTCCTGGTCACCGGCGCGACGGGCGCCCTCGGCGGCCTGGTCGCCCGGCACCTGGTCACCGAGCACGGCGTGACCGACCTGCTGCTCGTCAGCCGACGCGGCGCCGACGCCCCCGGCGCCACCGAACTGGAAACCGACCTCACCTCCCTCGGCGCCACCGTCACCTTCGCCGCCTGCGACACCGCCGACCGCAACGCCGTCGCCAACCTGCTGGACGGCCGCAGCCTCGGCGCGATCGTCCACACGGCGGGCGTCCTGCGCGACGCGACGTTCACCGGCCTCACCCACGACCACCTGGACCAGGTCTTCCGCCCGAAGGTCGACGCGGCGTGGAACCTCCACACGCTCGCCCCGGAGACCCCGCTGATCCTGTTCTCGTCGCTCGCGGGCGTCCTCGGCAACCCCGGCCAGGCCAACTACGCGGCGGCCAACACCTTCCTCGACACCCTCGCCCAGCACCGCGCGGCCCAGGGACTCCCCGGAACGTCCATCGCCTGGGGCCTGTGGGACGAGCCCGGCGACCTCACCGAGAACCTCTCCGACGCCGACCGCGCCCGCATGGCCGACACCGGCGTCCTGCCCCTCAGCCACGAGCAGGGCCTCGCCCTCTTCGACGCGGCGCTCGCCCAGGCCGCGCCGGTGGTCGTCGCGGCGCGGCTCCAGACGGCGGCGCTGCGGACCCAGGCCGCCGCCGGGACGCTCTCCCCCGCGCTGCGCGGGCTCGTCCGCGTCCCGCCGGCGCGGCGCGCGGCGCCCACCGCGACCCTCGCGCTGGACGGCCTGGACCCCGAGGAGCGGCTGCGCGAACTGACCCGGCTCGTCCGGAGCCAGGCGGCGGCCGTGCTCGGCCACGCCGACGCCGACGGCATCGACCCCGACCGGGGCTTCAACGAGATCGGCTTCGACTCCCTCACCGCCGTCGAGCTGCGCAACCGGCTCGGCGCGGCGACCGGGCTGCGGCTGCCCGCGACGCTCGTGTTCGACCACCCGACGCCGAACGCGCTCGCCCGGCACCTGTCCGACGAGCTGGGCACCGGCGGGACGTCGACCGCGTCGGTCCTCGCCGAACTGGACCGGATCGAAGCGGATCTGGCCGCGCTCGCCCCCGCCGGGGAGGACCGCCGCATCCTCACCGGCCGCATCCAGCAGTTCCTCGCCCGGCTCGGCGAGACCGACGGCGACTCCGGCGAGGCCGAGGTCGTCGAGCAGATCGGCTCCGCCAGCGACGACGAGATCTTCGACTTCATCGACAACGAACTTGGCATCTCCTAAGGACGGGCGAGGCTGATGGTGAACGAGGACAAGCTCCGCGACTACCTCAAGCGGGTGACCGCCGAGCTGCACCAGACCCGGCAGCGACTCCGGGACGCCGAGAGCCGCGCCCAGGAGCCGATCGCCGTCGTGGCGATGAGCTGCCGCTACCCCGGCGGCGTCACCGCGCCGGACGAGCTGTGGAACCTGGTCGCCGGAGGCACCGACGCGATCACGCCGTTCCCGTCCGACCGGGGCTGGAACATCGAGGACCTGTACGACCCGGACCCGCACAAGATCGGGACGTCGTACGCCCGGCACGGCGGGTTCCTGCACGACGCCGCCGAGTTCGACCCGGACTTCTTCGGCATCAACTTCCGCGAGGCGCAGGCCGTCGACCCGCAGCAGCGCATCCTGCTGGAGCTGGCGTGGGAGGCGATCGAGCGCGCGGGCATCGACCCGCTCGCGCTGCACGGCAGCCACACCGGCGTCTACACCGGCGTGATGTACGACGACTACGGCGCCCGGCTCAGCCCCGCGCCGCAGCCGTACGAGGGGTACATCGCGACGGGCAGCGCGACGAGCGTGGCGTCCGGCCGGATCAGCTACACGCTGGGCCTGCACGGCCCGGCGATCACGATCGACACGGCGTGCTCGTCGTCGCTGGTCGCGCTGCACCTGGCGTCCCAGGCGCTGCACAACCACGAGATCGAACTTGCGCTCGCGGGCGGCGTGACGCTGATGGCGACGCCGGACCTGTTCGTGGAGTTCAGCCGGCAGCAGGGCCTCGCGCCCGACGGTCGGTCCAAGCCGTTCGCGGCGGCGGCCAACGGCGTCGGCTGGGGCGAGGGCGCGGGCCTGCTGCTGCTGGAGCGGCTGTCGGACGCGCAGCGCCACGGCCACCCGGTCCTCGCCGTCCTGCGCGGCTCGGCGATCAACCAGGACGGGACGACGAGCCAGATCTCCGCGCCGAACGGGCCGTCCCAGCAGCGCGTCATCCGGGCCGCGCTCGCCGCCGCCGGGCTCACCCCCGCCGACGTGGACGCGGTCGAGGCGCACGGCACCGGCACGCGGCTCGGCGACCCGCTGGAGGCGCAGGCGCTGCTGTCCACCTACGGGCAGGGCCGCGAGCACCCGCTGTGGCTCGGGTCGATCAAGTCGAACATCGGGCACACGCAGGCCGCGGCGGGCGTCGCGGGCGTCATCAAGATGATCGAGTCGATGCGGCACGGCGTCCTGCCGAAGACGCTGCACGTGGACGCGCCCACGCCCGAGGTCGACTGGGACGCCGGCCGCGTCGCGCTGCTGGCCGAGGCCCGCGACTGGCCCGACACCGGCCGGGAGCGGCGCGCGGGCGTGTCGTCGTTCGGGATCAGCGGGACGAACGCGCACGTCATCCTGGAGCAGGCCCCGGCGGTCGAGGACGCGGCGGAGCGTCCGGCGCCCCGGCCGTCGGCGTGGATCATCTCGGCGAAGTCCGCGCCCGCGCTGCGCGACCAGGCCGACCGGCTGCGCGGCGTGACCGGCGCGGACCCGCGCGACGTCGCGCACGCCCTCGCCACCGGGCGCAGCTCGTTCGCGCACCGCGCGGTCGTCGTCGGGCGGGACGCGGCGGAGCTGCGCGCGTCGCTGGCGGCGCTCGCCGCCGAGGAGGACGCGCCGGGCGTCGTGACGGGCGTCGCGGGCGACCCAGGAAAGACGGTGTTCGTCTTCCCGGGCCAGGGTTCGCAGTGGGCGGGGATGGCCGCCGACCTGTACGCGACGAACGCGGTGTTCCGGGAGCACCTGGACCGGTGCGTGCAGGCGCTCAGCCCGTACGTGACCTGGGACCCGACTGATTTGTCCCCGTTGGAGAGCGTGGACACGGTCCAGCCCGCGCTGTGGGCGATCATGGTGTCGCTGGCGCATCTGTGGCGGGAGTCGGGTGTGCAGCCGCACGCCGTGGTCGGCCACTCGCAGGGCGAGATCGCCGCCGCCTACATCGCGGGCGCGCTGTCGCTGGAGGACGCGGCGGCCGTCGTGGCGCTGCGCAGCAAGACGCTGCTGACGATCACGGGCGACACCACGATGGCGTCCATTCCGCTCGCGGCCGGGGACATCGACCTGCCCGAAGGCGCTCACGTCGCTGCCTTCAACAGCCCGACACAGACCGTCATCTCCGGTGACGCGACCGCGCTGCGGGAGCTGGTCGAGAGCTACCAGGCGCAGGGAATTCAAGCCCGGCTTGTTCCTGTGGATTACGCGTCGCACTCGCCGTACGTCGAGCCGCTGCGCGACGAGCTGCTGGAAGCGCTGAAGGGCATCAAGCCGGTCGAGGCGAAGATCCCCTTCTACTCGACGCTGCACGACGCCTTCATCGACACCACGACGCTGACCGCCGAGTACTGGTACGAGAACCTCCGCCGTCCGGTGCTGCTGCGCCAGGCCGTGGAGCACCTGATCGAGAGCGGGCACCGGACGTTCATCGAGTCCAGCCCCCACCCGGTGCTGACGTACCCGCTCCAGCAGATCTCCGAGGACCTGACCGCGCTGCACACGCTGCGCCGCGACCAGGGCGACGACGTCCAATTCCTCACCGCGCTCGCCAACGCCCACGCGCACGGCGTGACCGTCGACTGGCCGGCCGTCCTGGACACCGGGTCCGCCCGGCACGTCGAGCTGCCGACCTACCCGTTCCAGCGGCGGCGGCTGTGGCTGGACCCGGTCGCCGACCAGGGCGGCATCGGCGCGGCGGGGCTGCGCCCGGCCGGGCATCCGCTGCTGTCCGCCGTCGTCGCGCTCGCGTCCGGCGAGGGCACGGTCTTCACCGGGCGCGTGTCCGGCCCGGCGGACGAGACGATCGGGAGCACCGCGCTGCTGCCCGCCGGCGCGCTCGCCGACCTCGTCCTGCACGCCGCCGAGCGCGCCGGGCACACGCGGGTGGACGACGTCGTGGTCCACGCGCCGCTGACCGTCCCGGCCGAGGGCGCCGCGCAGCTCCAGGTCGCGGTGGCGGACGGCGAGCTGAACGTCCACTCGCGTCCCGTCGCCGACGACGACCTGCCCTGGACGCACCACCTGTCCGCCCGGCTCGGCGCCGCGTCGGCGCCCGCCGCGACCGGCTGGCTGCCGCCGGGCGCCGACCCGGTCGACCCGGACGCGATCTACGACCGGCTCGCCGACCGGGACCGCCGCGTGGGCCCGCTCTACCAGGCGATCCAGCGGGCGTGGCGGCACGGCGACGACCAGTACGCCGAGGTCGCGCTGCCCGACGACGTGGACCCGTCCGGCCACGCCGTCCACCCCGCGCTGATCGAGGCCGCGTTCCAGCTCGCCTACGCGGAGCGGCCCGGCACCGCGCTGCCCGGCGCGCTCGGCGGCGTCGAGGTCCACGCGACGGCCGGCCGGGAGCTGCGGCTGCGCGTCTCCCCCGGCCCGGACGGCACCGCCACGGCGGTGTTCGCCGACACCGAGGGCGCGCCCGTCCTGACGATCGAGCGGCTGGCGCTGCGGGCGCCCGCGCCCGGCGAGCTGTCGGCCGCGCCGCGCCGTCCGCTGTACGCGCTGGACTGGCAGGAGGTCGCCGCCCCGGCGGCGCCCGCGACCGGCACGTGGGCGTTCCTGGACGACGTCGCGGACGACGCGTCCGCGCCCGAAGTGGTGGTCGCGCCGGTCACGGTGTCGGACGGCGATGTCCCGGCCGCCGCGCACGCGACCGTCCGGCACGCGCTGGGCGTGCTGCGGGACTGGCTGGCGGATCCGCGATTCGCGTCGTCCCGGCTCGTCGTGGTCACCCGGAACGCGACCGGCGCCGCGCCCGACCCCGTCGCGGCGGCGGTGTGGGGCCTGGTCCGGTCCGCGCAGGCGGAGAACCCCGGCGTCTTCACGCTGGTGGACACGGTCGCGGACGTCACGCTCGACGACCTCGCGCCCGCCGTGGCGACCGGCGAACCGCAGCTCGCGCTCGGCCCGGACGGACTCAGCGTCCCGCGCCTGGCCGCCGCCGAGCCCGCCGAGCCGCTGACCGTCGGCGGCACGGTCCTGGTCACCGGCGCCACCGGCGCCCTCGGCGGCCTGGTCGCCCGCCACCTGGTCACCGAACACGGCGTCACCGACCTGCTGCTCGTCAGCCGACGCGGCGCCGACGCCCCCGGCGCGGCCGAGCTGGAGACCGACCTGACCGCGCTCGGCGCCACGGTCACGTTCGCCGCGTGCGACACCGCCGACCGCGACGCCGTCGCCGCGCTGCTGGACGGCCGGACGCTCGGCGCGATCGTCCACACGGCGGGCGTGCTGCGCGACGCCACGCTCGCCGGGCTGACCGACGAGCACGTCGAACAGGTGCTGCGCCCCAAGGTGGACGCGGCGTGGAACCTGCACGAACTGGCCCCCGAGACCCCGCTGATCCTGTTCTCCTCGCTCGCGGGCGTCCTCGGCAACCCCGGCCAGGCCAACTACGCGGCGGCCAACACCTTCCTGGACGCGCTCGCCGGGCTCCGCGCCGCGGCGAACCTGCCCGGGACGTCCATCGCCTGGGGCCTGTGGGACGAGCCGGGCAACCTCACCGGCGACCTCTCCGACACCGACCGTGCCCGCATGGTGAGCGGCGGCGTCGCGGCGCTCGCCCCGGACGAGGGCCTGGCGCTGTTCGACGCGGCGCTGGCCGCCGGGCGCCCGGACGTCACCGCCGTCCGGTTCGAGCTGGCGGGCCTGCGCGAGCAGGCCGAGCAGGGCACGCTGCCGCCGGTGCTGCGCGGCCTGGTCCGGACGTCGGCGCGCCGCGCCGCCACCGGGTCCGCCGCGTTCGCGCAGCGGCTCGCCGGACGGACCGAGGACGAGCGGCTGGACCTCGTCCTGGACCTCGTCCGGACGACCACCGCCGACGTCCTGCGCCGCCCGGCCACCGACGTGATCGACGCCGGGCGGGCGTTCAAGGAGCTGGGCTTCGACTCGCTGACGGCCGTCGAGCTGCGCAACCGGCTCAACGCGTTCACCGGCCTGCGACTCCCGACGACGCTCGTGTTCGACCACCCGACGCCCGAGTCCCTGGCGGCGCGGCTGCTCGCCGAGCTGCTGGACGCGGGTCCCGCCGAGATCCAGGCGGGCCCGGCCGCGACCGTCGCGGGCGACGACCCGATCGCGGTCGTGGCGATCGGCTGCCGGTTCCCCGGCGACGTCCGGTCGCCCGAGGACCTGTGGCGGGTGCTGGCCGACGAGACCGACGTGATCGGCGAGCTTCCCGAGGACCGGCACTGGGACATCGACGGCCTGTACGACCCCGAGCCCGGCGTCCCCGGTCGCTTCTACGTCAAGCGCGGCGGGTTCGTCTACGACGCGGCCGGGTTCGACGCCGAGTTCTTCGGGATCAGCCCGCGCGAGGCCCTGGCGATGGACCCGCAGCAGCGGCTCCTGCTGGAGGTCGCGTGGGAGGCGTTCGAGCGGGCGTCGATCGACCCGACGTCGCTGCGCGGGTCCCGGACGGGCGTGTTCACCGGCGTGATCGCGCAGGAGTACGCGTCGCCGCTGCGCAAGGTGCCCGACGGGGTCGGCGGCTACTTCCTCACCGGGACGACCACGAGCGTCGCGTCCGGCCGGATCGCCTACAGCCTCGGGCTCGAAGGCCCGGCCGTCACGGTCGACACCGCGTGCTCTTCCTCGCTGGTCGCGCTGCACCTGGCCGCGCAGGCGCTGCGCAGCGGAGAGTGCGACCTCGCGCTGGCGGGCGGCGCGACGATCATCGCGAGCCCGAGCATCTTCCTGGAGTTCAGCCGCCAGCGGGGGCTCGCGCCGGACGGCCGGTGCAAGCCGTTCGCCGCGTCCGCCGACGGCACCGGCTGGGCCGAGGGCGCGGGCCTGCTGCTGCTGGAGCGGCTGTCGGACGCGCGCCGCAACGGCCACGAGGTGCTGGCGGTCGTCTCGGGGACGGCCGTGAACCAGGACGGCGCGTCCAACGGCCTCACCGCGCCGAACGGCCCGTCGCAGCAGCGCGTCATCCGGCAGGCGCTCGCCAACGCGCGGCTCACGCCCGCCGAGGTGGACGCCGTCGAGGCGCACGGCACCGGCACCACGCTCGGCGACCCCATCGAGGCGCAGGCGCTGCTGGCCACCTACGGGCAGGAGCGCGAGACGCCGCTGCTGCTCGGCGCCGTGAAGTCGAACATCGGCCACACGCAGGCCGCCGCGGGCGTCGCGGGCGTCATCAAGATGATCGAGGCGATGCGGAACGGCCGCCTGCCGAAGACCCTGCACGTGGACGAGCCCACGCCGCACGTCGACTGGGAGTCCGGGCAGGTCGCGCTGGTGGACGCCGCATGCGACTGGCCCGAGACCGGGCGTCCGCGCCGCGCGGGCGTCTCGGCCTTCGGGATCAGCGGGACGAACGCGCACGTCATCCTGGAGCAGGCCCCCGGCGACGAACGGCCCGAGCCCGCCGCCGCGCCGCCCGCGCTGCCGTTCCTGCTGTCGGCGAAGACCGAGCAGGCGGTGCGGGACCAGGCCGTCCACCTGCGGGACCGGCTCGCCGCCGACCCGGACGCGGACCTGGCCGCCGTCGCCCGCGCGCTGCGCGCCCGCGCGGTGTTCGACCACCGCGCGGTCGTCGTGGGCGACGACCGGGAGTCGTTCCTCGCCGGGCTGGACGCGGTCGACGTCGGCGTCCCGGGCGGGAAACTCGCGTTCCTGTTCACCGGGCAGGGCAGCCAGCGTCCCGAGATGGGCCGCGAACTCTACGACGCCTACCCGGTGTTCGCCGAGGCCCTGGACGCCGTTCTCGACCGGATCGACCTGCCGCTCAAGGCGGTCATGTTCGGCAACGATCTGCGGCTGAACGACACGCAGTACACGCAGACGTCGCTGTTCGCGCTGGAAGTGGCGCTGTTCCGGCTGTTCGAGTCCTGGGGCGTCAAGCCCGACCACCTTCTGGGCCATTCCATCGGGGAACTCGCCGCCGCGCACGTGGCGGGCGTCCTGGACCTGGACGACGCCTGCAAGCTCGTCGCCGCCCGCGCCCGGCTCATGCAGAGCCTCCCGTCCGGCGGCGCGATGATCGCGCTGCAGGCCGCCGAGGAAGACGTCCTGCCGCACCTCAACGACAGCGTTTCCATCGCGGCCGTGAACGGGCCGAAGTCCGTCGTCATTTCCGGCGACGAGACGGCGGCCAACGAGGTCGCGCGGCATTTCAAGGCGCGCCGCCTGACCGTCAGCCACGCGTTCCACTCGCCGCTCATGGACCCGATCCTGGACGAGTTCCGCGAAATCGCGTCCACGCTCACCTACCGCGCGCCGGAAATCCCCATCGCGACGAACACCTCCGGCGACGTGACCACCCCCGAGTACTGGACGGACCACATCCGCAACGCCGTCCGGTTCCACGACGGCCTCCAGGAACTGCACGCGCAGGGCGTCACCACGTTCCTCGAACTCGGCCCCGACCCCGTCCTGTCGACGCTCGCCAGCACCGCGCTCGGCGACGCGACGGCCGTCGCCGCGCTCCGCCGCGACCACCCCGAGCCGCGCACCGCGCTCACCGCGCTCGGCGCCGCGCACGCCCACGGCGCCGCCGTCGACTGGGACGCGGTGCTCGGCGAAGGCCCGGCCGCGTACGTGGAGGTGCCGACCTACCCGTTCCAGCGCACGCCGTACTGGCTGGACGCGCCGATGACGCCCGCCGCCGCGGCCGACCTCGGCCTCGGCGACGCCGAGCACCCGCTGCTCGGCGCGGCCGTCGAGCTCGCCGACGACGGCGGCACACTGTTCACCGGCCTGCTGTCGCTGCGGACGCAGCCGTGGATCGAGGACCACACGATCGGCGCGGCGCCGCTGCTGCCCGCGACGGCCTACGTGGACCTCGCGCTGCACGCGGCGCACCACGTCGGCGCCGAGCAGGTCGCCGAGCTGACGCTGCACGCGCCGCTGCCGCTGCCCGAGCACGGGGCCGTCCGGGTCCAGCTCGCGGTGGCGCCGGACGGGGCGTTCACGATCCACTCCCGTCCCGCCGACGACGAGGGCCAGCCGTGGACGCGGCACGCGACCGGCCTGCTCACCGGGTCCGCCGAGCCCGTCGAGGCCCCGCCGGTGCCGGTGTGGCCGCCGACCGACGCGTCCCGCCTGGACGTCGCCGCCCTCTACGACGACCTCGCCGGCCGGGACTACCACTACGGCCCGCTGTTCCAGGGGCTGCGGGCGGCGTGGCAGGACGACGACGCGGTGTACGCCGAGGTCGTCCTGCCCGCCGAGGAGCCCGGCGCGTTCGGGCTGCACCCGGCGCTGCTGGACGCCGCGCTGCACACCGTCGCGCTCGGCGGCCTGCTGCCCGAGCACGAGAGCGGCGACCAGGTGTGGCTGCCGTTCGCGTGGTCGGACGTGACGCTGCACGCCGTCGGCGCGACCGCGATCCGCGTCCGCACCGCCGCCACCGGACGGCCCGGCCAGGTCACGCTGACCGTCACCGACCAGGCCGGGGCGCCGGTCGCCGACATCGGCTCGGTGCAGTTCCGCGCGACCGCCGCCGACCAGATCGCGCCGGTCCGCGCCGGCGGGGACGCGCAGGTCTACGAGATCGAGTGGGGACCGGCCGCGTCCGTCCCGGCGGCGCCGGACGGCTGGGCGGTCCTCGCGCCCGGCCTCCCCGGCCCGTTCACCCCGTACGCGGGCCTCGACGCGCTGCTGGCCGCGCTGGACGACGGCGCCGACGTCCCGTCCACCGTCCTGCTCCCGCTGGCCCCGGCCGGGGACGCCGACCCGCTCGCCGCCGCGCACGCCCTCACCGCCGGGCTGCTCGGCACGCTGCGCGCGTGGCTGGACGACCCCCGGCTTGAGGACGCGCGGCTGGTCGTGGTCACCCGCGACGGCGACCTGGCGCACGCCCCGCTGTGGGGGCTGACCCGCACCGCGCAGACCGAGCACCCGGGACGGTTCGTCCTGCTCGGCACGGACGGGACCGACGCGTCCCTGGCCGCGATCCCCGCCGCGCTCGCGACGGGCGAACCGCAGCTCCTCGTCCGCGACGGCGAGCCCCGCACGCCCCGCCTCGCCCCGGCGCGGCAGGACGCGGCGCTCACCCTCGACCCCGGCGCCGCCGTCCTCATCACCGGCGGCACCGGCGCCCTCGGCGGGCTGCTGGCCCGCCACCTCGTCACCGAGCACGGCATCCGGCACCTGGTGCTGGTCAGCCGGCGCGGCCACGCGACCGACGGCGCGATCGAGCTGGAGGCCGAGCTGACCGCGCACGGCGCGGACGTCACGGTCGCCGCCTGCGACACCGCCGACCGGGCCGCGCTCGCCGGGCTGCTGGAGTCGCTGGACGTGCCGCTCGGCGCGGTCGTCCACGCGGCGGGCGTGCTGGACGACGGCATCCTCACCGCGCTCACCCCGGAACGGCTCGCGACCGTCCTGCGGCCGAAGATCGACGCGGCGTGGAACTTCCACACGCTCGTCCCGGACACGCCGCTGGTGCTGTTCTCGGCGCTGGCGGGCGTCCTCGGCAACGCCGGGCAGGCCAACTACGCCGCCGCGAACACGTTCCTCGACGCGCTGGCCCGGCACCGCCGCGACGCCGGACTTCCCGCCGTCAGCCTCGCCTGGGGCCTGTGGGACAAGGCGGGCGCGATGGCGGACCGGCTGGACGACGGCGACCGCGCCCGCATCGCCCGCGCCGGGATCGTCCCGCTCACCGCCGAACGCGGGCTGGCGCTGTTCGACGCCGCGCTGGACGCGGGCCGGGCGGCGGTCGTGACGGCCGGGTTCGACGCGGCGACGCTGCGGGAGCGCGGGGACGCGCTGCCGCCGCTGCTGCGCGGGCTCGTCCGGCGGCGTCCGCAGCGGCGCGCCGCCGAGGCCGCCCCGGCCGCGGTGTCGCTCGCCGACCAGCTCGCGGGCCTGCCCGCCGACGAGCGGCGCGCGCGGGTCCTGGACCTCGTGCAGGGCAACGTCGCGGCGGTGCTCGGCATCGCGTCGGCCGACGACGTGGACCCCGGCCGCGCGTTCAACGAACTCGGGTTCGACTCGCTGATGGCGGTCGAGCTGCGCAACCGGCTGGGGACCGCCACCGGGCTCCGGCTGCCCGCGACGCTCGTGTTCGACCACCCGTCCCCGCGGGCGCTGGCCGACGAGCTGCTGACCGAGCTGGCGCCCGGCGAGTCCGGCGACGGCGACCTGGAGACGCGGCTGCGGCGCGCGCTCAGCACCGTCCCGCTGACGCGGTTGCGCGACGCGGGCGTGCTGGACGCGCTGCTGCAGCTCACCGACCTGGCGGAGCCCGCCGCGTCCGGCGAGGCCGCCGACGTGGACGACATGGACACCGACGAACTCATCCGCCTGGCCCTGGGCGACGACTCAGCGGCCTGACCGAAGACGAGCGAGGGGATCCCGAATGGCCTCATCCGACGCGAAGGTCGTCGAGGCGCTGCGCACCTCCCTGAAGGAGGTCGAGCGGTTGCGCAAGGAGAACCGGCAGCTCGTCGGCGCCGCCACCGAGCCGGTGGCGATCGTCGCGATGAGCTGCCGGTATCCGGGCGGCGTGCGCGGCCCCGGCGACCTGTGGCGGCTGGTGGCGGACGGCCGGGACGCGATCTCGGCGTTCCCCGGCGACCGCGGCTGGGACGTCGACGGCCTCTACCACCCCGACCCCGACCACCTCGGCACGTCCTACACGCGCGAGGGCGGGTTCCTCGCCGACGCCACCGGGTTCGATCCGGACTTCTTCGGCATCTCGCCGCGTGAGGCCCGCACGATCGACCCGCAGCAGCGGCTTTTGCTGGAGCTGGCGTGGGAGGCGCTGGAGCGCGCGGCGATCCGTCCGGACGCGCTGCGCGGCTCCAAGACCGGCGTCTTCACCGGGATCATGTACTCCGACTACGCGGGCCGGTTCCTCCAGGGCGTGCCGGCCGAGTACGAGGGGTTCATCGGGAACGGGAGCGCGCCGAGCATCGCGTCGGGCCGCGTCGCCTACACGTTCGGGTTCGAGGGCCCTGCGATCACGATCGACACGGCGTGCTCGTCGTCGCTGGTCGCCGTCCACCTCGCGGCGCAGGCGCTGCGCAACGGCGACTGCGACCTCGCGCTCGCGGGCGGCGCGACGGTGCTGTCCTCGCCCGCGCTGTTCATCGAGTTCAGCCGACAGCGCGGCCTCGCGCCGGACGGCCGGTGCAAGCCGTTCGCGGCGGCGGCCGACGGGACGGCCTGGGGCGAGGGCGCGGGCTTGCTGCTCCTGGAGCGGCTGTCGGACGCCGAGCGCAACGGCCACCCGATCCTCGCCGTCGTGCGCGGCACCGCCGTCAACCAGGACGGCGCGACCAACGGCCTCACCGCGCCGAACGGGCCGTCGCAGCAGCGCGTCATCCGCGCCGCGCTCGCCAACGCGCGGCTCGCGCCCGGCGACATCGACGCGGTGGAGGCGCACGGGACCGGCACTCCGCTCGGCGACCCGATCGAGGCGCAGGCGCTGCTCGCCGCCTACGGGCAGGAGCGGGAGGCGCCGCTGCGGCTCGGGGCCGTCAAGTCCAACCTCGGGCACACGCAGGCCGCCGCCGGGGTCGCCGGGATCATCAAGATGGTCGAGGCGATGCGGCACGGCGTGCTGCCGAAGACGCTGCACGTGGACGAGCCGAGCTCCCAGGTGGACTGGACAGCGGGCGCGGTCGAGCTGCTGACCGACAACGCGCCGTGGCCGGAGACCGGGCGTCCGCGCCGGGCGGCGGTGTCGGCGTTCGGGATCAGCGGGACGAACGCGCACGTCATCCTGGAGGAGCGCGCTCCCGTCGCGGCCGAGCCTTCGGAGGCCGTGCGCCCGCTGCTGCTGTCGGCCGCGTCGGCCGCCGCGCTGCGCGACCAGGCGGCGCGGCTGCGGCAGGAGTTCGCGCGGCGTCCCGACCTCGGGATCGCCGACGCCGCGCTCACCCTCGCGACCGGGCGCACGGCGTTCGCGCACCGCGCCGGGGTGGCGGGGGCGTCCCGCGCGGACCTGCTCGCCGGGCTGGACGCGCTCAGCCGGGGCACGCCCGCCGCGCTGACCGTGGAGGGCGGCCCGGTCAAGGGCAAGCTCGCCTTCCTGTTCACCGGCCAGGGCAGCCAGCGCGCCGGAATGGGCCGCGAACTGTACGAGACGTATCCGGTGTTTGCCGAGGCTCTGGACGCGGTGTTCGAGCGGATCGACCTTCCGCTCAAGGACGTCATGTTCGGCGACGATCCCCGGTTGAACGACACGCAGTTCACGCAGACCGCCTTGTTCGCTTTGGAAGTCGCGCTCTACCGGCTGTTCGAGTCCTGGGGCGTCAAGCCCGACTATTTGCTCGGCCATTCCATCGGCGAGCTGGCGGCAGCCCATGTCGCCGGGGTTCTGGACCTGGACGACGCGTGCACGCTCGTCGCCGCGCGCGGCAAGCTGATGCAGAGCCTTCCGGCCGGGGGCGCGATGATCGCGCTCCAGGCCACTGAGGAAGAGGTCCTGCCGCACCTGAACGACGCGGTCTCGATCGCGGCGGTGAACGGGCCGAAGTCGATCGTCATCTCGGGCGACGAGTCCGCCGCCGAGGAAATCGCGCAGCATTTCAAGGCGAAGCGGCTGACGGTCAGCCACGCGTTCCACTCGCCGCTCATGGACCCGATCCTGGACGAGTTCCGGGACGTCGCGGCCACGCTCACCTACAACGACCCGGCCATTCCCATCGCGGCGAACACGACCGGCGACATCACGACGCCCGACTACTGGGTGAACCACATCCGCGACGCCGTCCGCTTCCACGACGGCCTGAGCGAACTCGAAGCGCAGGGCGTCGGCGCGTACCTGGAGATCGGCCCGGACGCCGTCCTCGCCACGCTCGCCGACGGCCCGGCCGCGTCCGCGCTCAGCCGCAAGCACCCCGACGGCGTCGCGCTGCACCGGGCGCTCGCGCACCTGTTCGTCCACGGCGTCGCCGCGGACTGGGCGGCCGTGTTCGCGGGCGGACGTCCCGTGGAGCTGCCCACCTACGCCTTCCAGCGCGAGCGCTTCTGGCTCGACGCGCCCACCGGCACCGGCGACCCGGCCGGGCTCGGGCTCCACGCGGCCGAGCACCCGCTGCTGCGCGCCGTCGTCGAGCCCGCCGGGACCGAGGACCTGCTGTTCACCGGCACGGTCTCCCTGCGCGACCAGCCGTGGCTCGCCGACCACCGCATCGCCGGCGCGACGATCGTCCCCGGCACCGCGCTGGTCGAACTGGCCCTGCACGCGGGCCGCCGCGCGGACGCGCCGCACCTCACCGACCTCGTCCTGGAGGCGCCGCTGACGGTGGCCGACGGCCCGGTCCGGCTCCAGGTCGCGGTCGGCGCGCCGGACGGCGACGGACGCCGCGACTTCGCCGTCCACTCCCGCGCCGACGGCGACTGGATCCGGCACGCCACCGGCACCCTCGCCCCCGAGACCGCGCGCGGCGGCCCCGCCGAGACCGTGTGGCCGCCGCAGGACGCGACGCCCGTCGACGTCGCCGGGTTCTACGACGGGCTCGCCGACGCCGGTTACGAGTACGGCCCGGTGTTCCAGGGCCTGCGCGCCGCGTGGCGGCGCGACGACGCGATCTTCGCCGAGGTCGACCTGCCCGCCGACCACCCCGCCGAAGGCTTCGCCGTCCACCCGGCGCTGCTCGACGCCGCCCTGCACGCCCTCTCGCTCACCGCCGGGGACGACCGGACGACCCGCGTCCCGTTCGCGTGGAACGACGTCGCGCTGCACCGGGCCGCGTCCCGCACGCTGCGGGTCCGGCTCGCGCCCGCCGGGAACGACGCCTACGCGCTGGACGTCGCCGACGAGACCGGCGCCCCCGTCGCGTCCGTGCGGGCCGTCGCCCTGCGCGCGGCGGCCACCGCCGCGTCGCCGCTGGACTCGGCGCTGTTCCGGGTCGAGTGGACGCCGGTGCCGGTCCCGTCCGGCGGCGCGCACGACCACGTGGTCGCCCCGCCGCTGGACGGCGGCGACGACGTCGTGACCGCGACGCACGCGGCGACGCGGCACGTGCTGCGGCTGGTCCGGGACTGGCTCAGCGAGGACCGTCCCCGGCTCGTGTTCGTCACCGAGAACGCCACCGGCGCCGCGCCCGACCCGGTCGCGGCGGCGGTCTGGGGGTTCGTCCGCTCCGCGCAGGCCGAGCACCCGGACCGGTTCGCGCTGGTCGACCTGGACGGCTCGGACGCGTCCCGCGACGCGCTCGCCGCCACGCTGGCGTCCGACGAGCCGCAGATCGCCGTCCGGGACGGCGACCTGTTCGCGCCGCGCCTGGTCCGCGCGACCGTCCCGGCCGAACCGGCGGCGCTCGCCGACGGCACGGTCCTGGTCACCGGCGCGACGGGCGCGCTCGGCGCGCTCATCGCCCGGCGGCTCGTCACCCGGCACGGCGTCCGGGACCTGCTGCTGGTCAGCCGCCGCGGGGCCGACGCCCCGGGCGCGGCGGAGCTGGCGGCCGAGCTGACCGGGCTCGGCGCGACCGTCGACCTCGCCGCCTGCGACGTCGCGGACGAGGGCGCGCTCGCCGCGCTGCTGGACGGCCGGGACCTCGCGGCCGTCGTCCACACCGCCGGCGTCCTGCGCGACGCGACGGTCGGCACGCTCACCGCCGACGACCTGGACACCGTCCTGCGGCCCAAGGTCGACGCCGCCTGGAACCTGCACCGGCTGCTGCCCGACACGCCGCTGGTGCTGTTCTCCTCGCTCGCCGGACTCCTCGGCGGGCCCGGCCAGGCCAACTACGCCGCCGCGAACACCTTCCTGGACGCCCTCGCGCAGCTCCGCCGGGCGAACGGGCAGCCCGCCGTCAGCCTCGCCTGGGGCCTGTGGGACCACGGCATGGCCGAGCAGGCCGCGCCGCGCCCCCGGGGCGGCATCACCGTGCTCGCCGAGGACGACGCGCTGGAGCTGTTCGACCGGACGTTCACCGGCGCCGAACCCGTCCTCGCGCCCGCCCGGTTCGACTTCGCCGCGCTGCGCGCCGGGGGCGGGGACGTCCCGGCCGTGCTGCGCTCGCTCGTCCGGACCCCGGCGCGCCGGGCCGGGGCGGGCGGCGCCGACCTCGCGCGGCGCGTCGCGGCGAGCCCCGAGGCCGACCGGCTCGGGATCGTGCTGGACGCGGTGCGCGGCGTCGTCGCGGCCGTGCTCGGCCACGCGTCCGGGGAGCGCGTCGACGCCGACCGGGCGTTCAAGGACCTCGGCTTCGACTCGCTGATGGCCGTCGAGCTGCGGAACCGGCTGAACGTCCTCACCGGGCTGCGGCTGCCCGCGACGCTCGTGTTCGACCACCCGACGTCGGAGGCGCTGGCCGAGCACGTCCGGGACGAACTGCTCGGCGAGGCCCCGCAGGACGCGCCGGTCGCCGTCGCGACGGCCGCGCACGACGAGCCGATCGCGATCGTGTCGATGGCGTGCCGGTTCCCCGGCGACGTGACGTCGCCCGAGGAGCTGTGGGAGCTGGTCGCGGGCGGCGCGGACGCCGTCACGACGTTCCCGTCCGACCGGGGCTGGGACCTGGACCGCCTCTACGACCCCGACCCCGCGCACACCGGGACGTCCTACACCCGCGAGGGCGGCTTCCTGCACCGGGCGGCCGACTTCGACGCCGACTTCTTCGGCATCAGCGACCGCGAGGCGCAGGCGACCGACCCGCAGCACCGCATCCTGCTGGAGCTGGCGTGGGAGGCGATCGAGCGCGCGGGCATCGCGGCGGGGTCGCTGAGCGGCAGCCGCACCGGCGTGTTCACCGGGCTCATGTACGACGACTACGGCGCCCGGCTGACGCCCGCGCCGCAGCCGTTCGAGGGGTACATCGGGACGGGCAGCGCGTCCAGCATCGCGTCCGGCCGCATCAGCTACACGCTCGGCCTCCAGGGACCGGCGATCACGATCGACACGGCGTGCTCGTCGTCGCTGGTCGCGCTGCACCTGGCGGCGCGGGCGCTGCGCGAGGGCGAGTGCGAACTCGCGCTCGCGGGCGGCGTCACGGTCATGGCGACCCCGGCGCTGTTCGTGGAGTTCAGCCGGCAGCGGGGCCTCGCGGCGGACGGCCGGTCCAAGCCGTTCTCGGCGGGCGCGGACGGCGTCGGCTGGGGCGAGGGCGCGGGCCTGCTGCTGCTGGAGCGGCTGTCGGACGCTCAGCGCAACGGGCACCCGGTGCTTGCGGTCGTCCGGGGCTCGGCGATCAACCAGGACGGCGCGTCCAACGGGCTCACCGCGCCGAACGGGCCGTCGCAGCAGCGCGTCATCCGGCAGGCGCTCGCCAACGCGCGCCTGACGACCACCGACGTGGACGCCGTCGAGGCGCACGGCACCGGCACGACGCTCGGCGACCCGATCGAGGCGCAGGCGCTGCTCGCGACCTACGGGCGGGAGCGCGACGAGCCGCTGTGGCTCGGGTCGATCAAGTCCAACATCGGGCACACGCAGGCCGCCGCCGGTGTCGCGGGGATCATCAAGATGGTCGAGGCGATGCGGCACGGCGTCCTGCCGAAGACGCTGCACATCGACGCGCCCAGCCCCGAGGTGGACTGGGACGCGGGCGCGGTGTCGCTGCTGATGGACGAGGTCCCGTGGCCGGAGACCGGGCGTCCGCGCCGGGCCGCCGTGTCGTCCTTCGGGATCAGCGGGACGAACGCGCACGTCATCATCGAGCAGCCGCCCGCCGCCGAACCGACGGCCCCGACGGCGCCCGCCGGGCCGCTGCCGCTGCCGCTGTCGGCCAAGGACCCGGCGGCGCTGCGGGCGCAGGCGGCGCTGCTCGCCGACCGGCTGGACGACCCGGCGGCGCTCGTCCACGCGCAGACCGTCGGGCGCGACACGTTCGACCACCGCGCCGTGGTGGTCGGCGGCTCGGCCGACGCGCTCCGGGACGGGCTGCTGGCGCTCTCCCGTGACGAGGCCGCCGAGAACGTCGTGTCCGGCGTGACGGGCGACCCGGGCAAGACGGTGTTCGTCTTCCCGGGCCAGGGATCGCAGTGGGCGGGCATGGCCGCCGACCTCTACGCCACCAACCCGGTCTTCCGGGAGCACCTGGACGCCTGTGTCCAGGCCCTCAGCCCGTACGTGACCTGGGACCCGACCGACTTGTCAGCACTGGAGAGCGTGGACACGGTCCAGCCCGCACTGTGGGCGATCATGGTCTCGCTGGCGCACCTCTGGCAGCACTCGGGCATCCAGCCGCACGCGGTGATCGGGCACTCCCAAGGCGAGATCGCCGCCGCGTACATCGCGGGGGCGCTGTCGCTGGAGGACGCGGCGGCGGTCGTCGCGCTGCGCAGCAAGACGCTCATCACGATCACCGGCGACACGACGATGGCGTCGATCCCGCTGCCCGCCGACGAGATCGCGCTGCCGGACGGCGCGTACGTCGCGGCGTACAACAGCCCGCGCCAGACCGTCATCTCCGGTGACGCGACGGCGCTGCGGGAGGTGGTGGAAAGTTACCAGGCCGAGGGAATTCAAGCCCGGCTCGTTCCTGTGGACTACGCGTCGCACTCGCCGTACGTCGAGCCGCTTCGCGACGAGCTGCTGGAAGCGCTGAAGGGCATCAAGCCGGTCGAGGCGAAGATCCCCTTCTACTCGACGCTGCACAACGCCTTCATCGACACGACCACGCTGACCGGCGAGTACTGGTACGAGAACCTG
>NZ_WUTW01000006.1:0-198752 GCF_009831215.1 Actinomadura rayongensis | reverse complement strand
AGATCCCCTTCTACTCGACGCTGCACAACGCCTTCATCGACACGACCACGCTGACCGGCGAGTACTGGTACGAGAACCTGCGCCACCCCGTCCAGCTCCACCAGGCGGTGGAACACCTGGTCGAGACGGGCCACCGGACGTTCATCGAGTCCAGCCCCCACCCGGTCCTGACCTACCCGCTCCAGCAGATCTCCGAGGACCTGACGGCCCTGCACACGCTGCGCCGCGACAAGGGCGACGACGCGCAGTACCTCACCGCGCTGGCCAACGCCCACGTCCACGGACTGGCGATCGACTGGCCCGCCGTCCTGAAGACCCAGGGCCTCGACACGACCGCGCCGGTCAGCGTCGCCGGGCTCCCCACCTACCCGTTCCAGCGGCGCCGCTACTGGCTGGACGCCCCGTCCGGCGCGGGCCGCCCGCGCGACCACGGCCAGGACGACACCGGCCACCCGCTGCTCAGCGCCGCGATCGCCACGGCGGACGGCGGCCGGACCGTCCTCACCGGACGGCTGTCGGCGCACGCGCAGCCGTGGCTGGCCGACCACGCCGTCCTGGACGCCGGGGTCGTCCCCCCGGCCGTGCTCGTGGAGCTGGCCCTGCACGCCGCCGACCGGGTGGGCGCGGCGGCCGTCGCGGAACTGTCCCTGGACGCGCCGCTGGTCCTTCCGCCGACCGGCGCGCACCAGCTCCAGGTCGGCGTGACAGCGGCGGACGGCGGCTGGGAGCTGACCGTCCACGCCCGCCCCGAGCCCGGCGAGGACGACGACGCCCCCGCCTGGACCCGGTACGCGTCCGGCCGCCTCACCGCCGACGCGCCGCCGGTCCCGGCCGCGCCCGCCGCGTGGCCGCCCGCCGGCGCCGAGGCTTTGGACCCCGACGAGGTGTACGGCCGCCTCGCCGCCCTCGGCTTCGACCACGGTCCGGTGTTCGCCGGGCTGCAGGCGGCCTGGCGGTCCGGCGACGACCTCTACGCCGAGGTCGCGCTGCCCGAGGACACCGGCGTCGCGGGCTTCGGCCTGCACCCGGCGCTGCTCGACGCCGCGCTGCACCCGGCGCTCACCCCGGCCGGGGACGCGCCGCCGTTCGCCTCGGCGTGGACGGACGTCGCCCTGCACGCGACCGGCGCGACGTACCTGCGCGTCCACCTGGCCCGCGCCGGGGACGGGTTCGCGGTCGCGCTCACCGACACGTCCGGCACGCCGGTCGCGTCGGCCGGATCGGTCGCGTTCACGGCGCTGCCGAAGGACAAGCTCGGCGCGGTCGAGGCCCGCTCGGACGCGTCCCTGCTCGCCCTGGACTGGACCCCGATCGCGCTGGACGCGTCCGGCACCGTCACCCCGCACACCGTCCCGGTCACCTGGACGGACGTCCGCGAGGCCACCCACCGCGCCCTGGACCTCCTCCAGAGCTGGCTGAAGGAGGACCACGCGGCGGACGAACGGCTCGTCTTCCTCACCGAGGGCGAGGAGACCTTGGCGGGCGCGGCGGTGGCGGGCCTGGTCCGGTCGGCGCAGACCGAGAACCCCGACCGGTTCGTGCTGCTGCACCACGACGGCCGCCCGGCCTCGGTCGCGGCGGTCCCGGCGGCGCTGGCGACCGGCGAGGCGCAGCTGCGGATCGAGGACGGCACCGTGCACGTGCCCGTCCTCACCCGCACCCCGGCCGAGCCGAAGCCCGTCTCCTTCGACGGCACCGTCCTCGTGACCGGCGCGACGGGGGCGCTCGGCGCGCTCGTCGCCCGGCACCTGGCGGCGTCCTACGGCGTGAAGCGGCTGCTGCTCACCAGCCGGCGCGGCCCGGACGCCCCCGGCGCCCGCGAGCTGGAGGCCGAGTTGACCGCGCACGGCGTCGCGGTGACCGTCGCGGCCTGCGACACCGCCGACCGCGACGCGCTCGCCGCGCTGCTGGCGGACGTCCCGGCGGAGCACCCGCTCGCGGCCGTGGTCCACTCGGCGGGCGTGCTGGACGACGGGATCCTCACCGCGCTGGACGCCGACCGCGTCGACACGGTCCTGCGGCCCAAGGTCGACGCGGCGCGGAACCTGCACGAGCTGGCGCCCGACGTCCCGCTGATCCTGTTCTCGTCGCTGGCGGGCACGGTCGGCAGCCCCGGCCAGGCCAACTACGCCGCCGCGAACGCCTACCTGGACGCCCTCGCCCGCCACCGCGGCGCGAACGGCCTGCCCGGGACGAGCATCGCGTGGGGCCTGTGGGCGGAGGCCGGCGCGATGACCGAGCAGGCCGACCAGTCCCGCATCAACCGGACGGGCATCGGCGCGCTCACCGCCGAGCAGGGCCTCGCGCTGTTCGACGCGGCGCTCGCGGCGGACCGGCCGGTGGTCGCGGCGGCGCGGCTCGTCCCGTCGGCGCTGCGCGCGCAGGCCGCCGAGGGCCTGCTCCCGCCGGTGTTCCGCGGCCTGGTGAAGGGGGTCCGTCGGTCCGCCGCGCCCGCCGCCGCGTCCGCCGACGGCTCTCCGCTCGCCCGGCAGCTCGCGCCGCTGGCCGAGGACGAGCGGCTGGAGCACCTGCTCGGGCTCGTCCGCCGGACCGTCACCGCCGTCCTCGCGCGCGGCGACGGACGCCAGATCGAGGCCGAGCGGGCGTTCAAGGAGATGGGCTTCGACTCGCTGACCGCCGTCGAGCTGCGCAACCGGCTCAACACCGCGACCGGCCTGCGGCTGCCCGCGACGCTCGTCTTCGACCACCCGACCCCGGCCGCGCTGGCCCGCTTCCTCTACGGGGAGCTGTTCCAGGACGAGGGCGACACGCTGCTCGCCGACCTGGACAAGCTGGAGGCGACGCTGTCCGCGCTGACCGACGACACGGCCCGCGACGGCGCCCTGGCCCGCCTGCACGGCCTGCTGCGGCGGTTCGAGACCGTCCCGGCGTCCGACGAGGCCGACCTCGACGCGGTCACCGACGACGAGTTGTTCGACGCGCTCGACAACGAACTCGGAATGCTCTGACGACCCATGACGACGCACGACACGAGGGGTGGCACCGAATGGTGAACGAGGACAGACTCCGCGACTATCTCAAGCGTGCCACCGCGGACCTGCGGCAGGCGCGCAGGCGGCTGCACGAGGCCGAGTCGCGGGCCACCGAGCCGATCGCGATCGTGGCGATGAGCTGCCGGTTCCCCGGGGACGTGCAGTTCCCCGAGCAGTTGTGGCGGCTGGTCCACGACGGGGGCGACGCCGTGGGCGGGCTTCCGGTGGACCGGGGCTGGGACGTCGACAAGATGTACGAGGACGAGGGCGTCACGCGCGTCGTGGAGGGCGGTTTCCTGTCCGACGCGGCCGATTTCGACGCGTCGTTCTTCGGCATCAGCCCGCGTGAGGCGCTGGCGATGGATCCGCAGCAGCGGGTCCTGCTGGAGATCGCGTGGGAGGCGTTCGAGCGGGCGGGCCTGACGCCGGACGGGTTGCGCGGGTCGCGGACGGGCGTGTTCACCGGCGTCATCGCGCAGGAGTACGCGTCGCGGCTGACCAAGGCCCCGGCGGGGCTCGGCGGCTACTTCCTCACCGGGACGGCGACGAGCGTCGCGTCCGGCCGCATCGCCTACACGTTCGGGCTCGAGGGCCCGGCCGTCACGGTCGACACGGCGTGCTCGTCGTCGCTGGTCACGCTGCATCTGGCGGCGCAGGCGCTGCGCACCGGCGAATGCGACCTGGCGCTGGCGGGCGGCGCGACGATCATGTCGGCGCCGAGCATCTTCGCCGAGTTCAGCCGGCAGGGCGGGCTGGCGCCCGACGGCCGCTGCAAGCCGTTCGCCGCCGCCGCCGACGGCACCGGCTGGGCCGAGGGCGCGGGTCTCCTTCTGCTGGAGCGCCTGTCGGACGCCCAGCGCAACGGCCACCCCATCTTCGCGGTCGTGCGGGGCAGCGCGGTCAACCAGGACGGCGCGTCCAACGGCCTGACCGCCCCCAACGGGCCGTCCCAGCAGCGCGTCATCCGCGAAGCGCTCGCCAACGCGCGGCTCGCGGCGAGCGACATCGACGCCGTCGAGGCCCACGGCACCGGCACGACGCTCGGCGACCCGATCGAGGCGCAGGCCCTGCTGGCGACGTACGGGCAGAACCGGGAGCGGCCCGTCCTGCTCGGCGCGATCAAGTCCAACATCGGGCACACGCAGGCCGCCGCCGGCGTCGCGGGCGTCATCAAGATGGTGGAGGCTCTGCGCAACGGCGTCGTGCCGAAGGTGCTGCACGTGGACGAGCCCACCCCGCAGGTCGACTGGGGCCGCGGTTCGGTGCGGCTGCTCACCGAGAACACCCCGTGGCCGGAGACCGGGCGTCCGCGCCGCGCGGCGGTGTCGGCGTTCGGGATCAGCGGGACGAACGCGCACGTCATCCTGGAGCAGGCGCCCGAGCCCGACGCCGAGGAGCAGGCCGAGCCCGCCCCGCGTCCGGAGTGGCACGGGCCGGTGCCGTGGCCGCTGTCGGCGCGCGGCGGCGCGGCGCTGCGGGAGTCGGCGGGACGGCTGGAGCACGTCCTCGCCTGGCACCCCGAGTTCGACTCCGTCGACATCTCCTACTCGCTGCTCACGACGCGCGCCCTGCACGACCGCCGGGCCGTCCTGCTCGCCGAGGACCGCGACGAGGCGCTGGCCGCGCTGGCCGCGTACGCGCGCGGCGAGTCCCCGGCCGCGATCGTGGAGGACGTTCCGCAGCTGGAGCCCGGCAAGCCCGCGTTCCTGTTCCCCGGCCAGGGCAGCCAGCGGCACGGGATGGGCCGCGAGCTGTACGCGACGTACCCGGTGTTCGCGGCGGCGCTGGACGAGGTCTGCGCGCACCTGGACGAGCACCTGGACCGTCCGCTGAAGGACGTCATGTTCGCCGACGGCGACGCGGCGCTGCACGAGACCCGCTACACCCAGCCCGCGCTGTTCGCGCTCGGCGTCGCTTTGTACCGGCTGGTGGAGGCGTGGGGCGTCGTGCCCGGCCACCTCATCGGCCACTCGATCGGCGAGCTGACCGCCGCGCACGTCGCGGGCGTCCTGGACCTGCCGGACGCGGCGCGGCTCGTCGCGGCCCGCGCCCGGCTCATGCAGGAGCTTCCGGCGGGCGGGGCGATGCTGTCGGTGCGGGCCGCCGAGGACGTCGTCCGGCCGCTGCTGGAGGACGGCGTCTCGCTCGCGGCGGTGAACGGCCCGGACGCGACCGTCGTGTCCGGCGACGCCGACGTCGTGGACCGCATCGCCGCCGCCCTGGACGCGCGCGGGATCCGGACGCGGCGCCTCAAGGTCAGCCACGCCTTCCACTCCCCGCACATGGACCCGATGCTGGAGGCCTTCGGCGACGTCGCCGCGAGCGTGACGTTCCGGCCCGCGCGGATCCCGGTCGTGTCGAATCTGACCGGCGCCGTCGCGACGGACGAGGAGCTGTCCGCGCCCGAGTACTGGACGCGGCACGTGCGCGAGGCCGTCCGGTTCCACGACGGCGTCGCGGCGCTGCGCGCGGCGGGCGTCGCGACGTTCCTCGAACTCGGCCCCGACACCACGCTCAGCACGCTCGTCCAGCCGGGCTCCGACGAGGCGGCGGTCCCGCTGCTGCGCCCGAACCGGCCCGAGCCGCACACGTTCCTGACCGCGCTGGCCCGCACCCACGCGCGCGGGATCACGGTCGCCTGGACGGAGCAGTTCGCGGGCACGCCGGGCACCGTCCCGCTCCCGACCTACCCGTTCCAGCGGCAGCGGTTCTGGATCGACGCGCCCGACACCGTCTCCGACGCGACGGACCTCGGCCTGGCCCGCAGCGACCATCCGCTGCTCCGCGCCTCGGTGACGCTCGCTGACGGCAACACGACGGTGTTCACCGGCAGGTTGTCGCTGCGGACGCACCCGTGGCTCGCCGACCACACCGTGGACGGGATCACGACCGTCCCGGCGTCGGCGATCACCGAGCTGGCGCTGGAGGCGGGCCGCCGCGCGGGCCGGCCGCGCGTGCAGGACCTCGGCCTGGACATCCCGCTGACGTTCCCCGCCGACGGCGCGGTGCAGCTCCTCATCACCTTCGACGTGACCGACGAGGACGGCCTGCGCCCGGTGTTCGTCCACTCCCGCCCGGAGGCGGCCGACGCCGACGACGAGCCGTGGACCCGGCACGCGACCGGCACGCTCGCGGCGGTCTGGCCGGTCGTGCCGGTGCCGACCGCGTCGTGGCCGCCGCCGGACGCCGTCCCGGTCGACGTGGACGCCCTCTACGACCGGCTCGCCGACGAGGGCCGCCGGCCCGGACCGCTGTTCCGTCCGCTGGCCGCCGCGTGGCGGGCCGGGGACGACCTGTTCGCCGAGGCCGTCCTGCCCGAGGACGCCGACGTGGACGGCTACGTCCTGCACCCGGCGCTGTTCGAGGCCGCGCTGCAGCTCGCGGGCGAGGCCGGGGACGCGGCCGTGCTGACGCCGCGCGAGTGGAGCGGCGTGACCGTCCACACGACCGGCGCGACGGCGGCGCGGCTGCGGCTGAGCCCGGTGCCCGGCACGGCCGGGACGTTCGCGCTGACGATGACCGACGCGGCCGGGGAGCTGGTCGCGACGGCGGACGCGGTGCGGGTGGAGGCGGCCCCGGCCGTCCGGCGCACGGCGCCGCGCTCGCTGTACGAGCTGCGGTGGGAGCCCGCCGGGCCGTCCGCTTCGGTGTCGGACGGTCTCGGCGACGCGACGCTGTTCGAGGTCGAGACCCTGTCCGACGACGTCCCGACGGCCGTCCACCTGGCGACGCACCGGGCGCTCGACGCGCTGCGCGGCGCGCTGGACGCCGACGGCCCGGTCGTCGTCGTGACGCGCGGCGCGGTCGCGGCCGGGCCGGGCGAGCGGGTCCGCGACCTGCCCGGCGCGGCGGTCTGGGGGCTGGTGCGGTCCGCGCAGAACGAGCACCCGGGCCGGTTCGTGCTGGTCGACCTGGACGACGCGCCCGCCTCCGGGGACGCCGTCGCGGCGGTGCTGGCGGCCGGGCTGACGCAGGCGGCGGTCCGCGACGGGCAGCTCCTGCTGCCCCGGCTCGCGCGCCTGACGCCCGAGGACGCCGCGCCGCCCGCGCTGGACGGCACCGTCCTCGTCACCGGCGCGACCGGCACGCTCGGCGCGCTCGTCGCCCGGCACCTGGTCGCCGAGCGCGGCGTCCGGAGCCTGCTGCTGGTCAGCCGGCGCGGCCGGGACGCCGACGGCGCGCTGGAGCTGGAGGCCGAGCTGACCGCGCAGGGCGCCGACGTCACGGTCGCGGCCTGCGACATCGCCGACCGCACCGCGCTCGGCACGCTGCTGGCCGACGTGGACCTGGCGGCGGTCTATCACGTCGCGGGCGCCCTGGACGACGCGACGCTCACCTCCCTCACCCCCGACCGGATCGACACGGCGCTGCGTCCCAAGGTGGACGGCGCGTGGAACCTGCACGAGCTGACCCGCGACCGCGAGCTGGCGGCGTTCGTCCTGTTCTCCTCGGTCGCCGGCGTCATCGGCAACCCGGGCCAGGGCAACTACGCGGCGGGCAACGCGTTCCTGGACGCGCTCGCCGCGGTCCGCGCGGCCGACGGCCTGCCCGCCGCGAGCCTCGCGTGGGGCCTGTGGGACCCGGTCAGCGCGATGACCGGACGGCTGTCGGACGGCGACCGGGGCCGCATCGGGCGCGGCGGCATCGCGCCGCTGTCGGCCGACGAGGGCCTGGCGCTGCTGGACCTCGCCGTCGCGCAGGACCGTCCGGCGCTGGTGCCGGTGCGGCTGGACACGTCCGTGCTGCGCGCCCAGGCCGCCGAGGGCAAGCTGTCACCCCTGCTGCACGGCCTCGTGCCCGCGCCGCTGCGCCGCGCCGCCGCCGCTTCCCCCGCCGACGGCTCGCTCGCCGCCGAGCTGGCCGGGCTGGACGACGCCGCCCGCGACCGCGCGCTGATCGAGCTGGTCCGCGACCACGTCGTCGCCGTCCTCGGCCACTCCGGCGCGGACGCCGTCGAGGTCGCGCGGCCGTTCAACGAGATCGGCTTCGACTCGCTGACCGGCGTCGAGCTGCGCAACCGGCTGAGCGCGGCGACCGGGCTGCGGCTGCCGGCCACGCTGATCTTCGACCACCCGACGCCGGTCGCCCTGGCCCGGCATCTGCGCGACGAGCTGGTGGGCGCGGCCGACGCCGTCCCCGCCGGGCACCGCGCCGCGCCCGGCACGGCGGACGAGCCCATCGCGATCGTCGCGATGAGCTGCCGCTTCCCCGGCGGCGCGGACACGCCGGAGGCGCTGTGGCGGGTCCTGTCGGAGGGCGTGGACACGGTCGGCGGCCTGCCGGAGAACCGGAACTGGGACATCGACGGGCTCTACGACCCCGACCCGGACAAGTCCGGCAAGTTCTATGTCAACACGGGCGCGTTCCTCTACGAGGCGGGCGAGTTCGACCCCGAGTTCTTCGGGATCAGCCCGCGCGAGGCCCTGGCGATGGAGCCGCAGCAGCGGATCCTGCTGGAGACGGCGTGGGAGGCGTTCGAGCGCGCCGGGCTGACGGCCGAGACGCTGCGCGGCTCCCGGACGGGCGTGTTCACCGGCGTCATCGCGCAGAGCTACGTCCCCGGCCTGCACGCGTCGCTGTCGGGCGGCGAGGGCTACTTCATGACCGGCAACACCACCAGCGTGGCGTCCGGCCGGATCTCCTACACGTTCGGGCTGGAAGGCCCGGCCGTCACGGTCGACACCGCGTGCTCGTCCTCGCTGGTGGCGCTGCACCTCGCGGCGCAGGCGCTGCGCAACGGCGAGTGCGACCGGGCGCTGGCGGGCGGCGTGACGGTGCTGGCCTCGCCCGGGATCTTCATCGAGTTCAGCCGGCAGCGCGGGCTCGCGCCCGACGGCCGCTGCAAGGCGTTCGCCGACGGCGCGGACGGCACCGGCTGGGGCGAGGGCGCGGGACTGCTCGTCCTGGAGCGGCTGTCGGAGGCGCGGCGCGCGGGGCACCCGGTGCTCGCCGTGCTGCGCGGCACCGCGATCAACCAGGACGGGGCGTCCAACGGCCTCACCGCGCCGAACGGGCCGTCACAGCAGCGGGTGATCCGCGCGGCGCTGGCGTCGGCGGGCCTGGAGGCGGCCGAGGTGGACGCCGTGGAGGCCCACGGCACCGGCACCAAGCTCGGCGACCCGATCGAGGCGCAGGCGCTGCTCGCGACCTACGGGCGCGAGCGCGAGGAGCCGCTGTGGCTCGGGTCGATCAAGTCCAACATCGGGCACACGCAGGCGGCGGCGGGCGTCGCCGGGGTCATCAAGATGATCCTGGCGATGCGGCACGGCGTCCTGCCGAAGACGCTGCACGTGGACGCGCCGACCGGCGAGGTCGACTGGACGGCCGGGTCGGTGGCGCTGCTGACCGAGAACACGCCGTGGCCGCAGACCGGGCGCCCGCGCCGCGCGGCGGTGTCGTCGTTCGGGATCAGCGGGACGAACGCGCACGTCATCCTGGAGAGCGCCGACGCGGAGGCGCCCGCCCCCGCCGAGCACGACGGCCCGGTGGCGCTGCCTTTGTCCGCGCGGACCGAGCGGGCACTGCGCGACCAGGCCGGACGGCTCCGCGACGCGCTCGCCGACACGCCCCCGGCCGCCGTCGCGCACGCGCTGGCGACGACGCGGGAGGCGTTCGACCACCGGGCCGTCGTCATCGGCACCGGCCGGGCGGACCTGGCCGACCGGCTCGCCGCCCTCGCCGCCGGCGGGGAGCCCGGCCAGGTCGTGACCGGCACGGTCGGCAACCCCGGCAAGACGGTGTTCGTCTTCCCGGGCCAGGGTTCGCAGTGGGCCGGGATGGCCGCCGACCTCTACGCGACGAACGCCGTGTTCCGCGAACACCTCGACCGGTGCGTCCAGGCCCTCAGCCCCTACGTGACCTGGGACCCGACCGATCTGTCCGCGCTGGAGAGCGTGGACACGGTCCAGCCCGCACTGTGGGCGATCATGGTGTCGCTCGCGCATCTCTGGCAGCACTCGGGCGTCCGGCCCGACGCGGTGATCGGGCACTCCCAGGGCGAGATCGCCGCCGCCTACATCGCGGGGGCGCTCTCGCTGGAGGACGCGGCGGCCGTCGTCGCGCTGCGCAGCAAGACCCTGACGATCATCACGGGCGACACGACGATGGCGTCGATCCCCCTCGCCGCCGACGCCATCGACCTGCCGGACGGCGCGTACGTGGCGGCCTACAACGGCCCGAACCAGACCGTCATCTCCGGTGACGCGACCGCGCTGCGCGAACTGGTCGAGAGCTACCAGGCCGAGGGCATCCAGGCCCGGCTCGTCCCGGTGGACTACGCGTCCCACTCCCCCTACGTCGAGCCCCTGAAGGACGACCTCCTCAAGGCCCTCAAGGACATCCGGCCCACCGAGGCGACGATCCCCTTCTACTCGACGCTGCACAACGCCTTCATCGACACGACCACGCTGACCGGCGAGTACTGGTACGAGAACCTGCGCCATCCCGTCCAGCTCCACCAGGCCGTGGAACACCTGGTCCGGACGGGCCACCGGACGTTCATCGAGTCCAGCCCCCACCCGGTCCTGACGTACCCGTTGCAGCAGATCTCCGAGGACCTGACGGCCCTGCACACGCTGCGCCGCGACAAGGGCGACGACGTCCAGTACCTCACCGCGCTGGCGAGCGCCCACGTCCACGGGCTGGCGATCGACTGGCCGACCGTCCTCGGCACCGCCGGGACGGGCCCCGTCGACCTCCCGACCTACGCGTTCCAGCGCCGCCACTTCTGGCTGGACGCCCCGTCCTCGACCGGCGACCCCGCCGAGATCGGCCTGGACGCCGCCGAGCACCCGCTGCTCGGCGCGGCGGTGTCGCTCGCGGCGGGCGAGGGCAGCGTGTTCACCGGCCGCCTGTCGGCGCGGACGCAGCCGTGGCTGGCCGACCACGCGGTCGGCGAGGCGGTCCTGCTGCCGGGCACCGCGTTCGTGGACCTCGCGCTGCACGCCGGCCGCGAGACCGGCCACGAGCACGTGGACGAGCTGACGCTGCACGCGCCGCTCATCCTCCCCGAGTCCGGCGCGCTGCAGGTGCAGGTGACGGTCGGCGCCCCGGACGGCGACGCCGCCGACGTGAGCGTCCACGCCCGTCCCGACGCCGACGCGCCGTGGACGCTGCACGCCACCGGCCGCCTCACCGCCGCCCCGCCCGAGGAACCGCCGACGCTGGCGTGGCCGCCGGCCGGGACGCAGATCCCGGTGGACGGCCTGTACGAGCGGCTGGCGGAGTTCGGCTACGGCTACGGCCCGGTGTTCCAGGGCCTGCGGGCGGCCTGGCGCGACGGCGACGACCTGTACGCCGAGGTCGCCGTCCCCGAGGGCACGCCGACCGGCTTCGGGATCCATCCGGCGCTGCTGGACGCGTGCCTGCACGTCCTGCTGCTCGGCGGCGAGGGCGACGGGGAGGGCGGCGGCGTCCGGCTGCCGTTCTCCTGGGGCGGGGTGACGCTGCACGCGACGGGCGCGACGTCCGTGCGGGCGCGGCTGTCCAAGGCCGAGGGCGACGCGGTCGCGCTGGCGATCACCGACGCGTCCGGCGCGCCGGTGGCGTCGGTGCGGTCGCTCGCGGTGCGGCCGGTGGCACCCGAACAGCTCGCGCCGTCCGGCGGCGACCGGGACGCCCTGCTGGCCCTGGACTGGACGGCCGCCGCGACCCCGGCGCCGCTCGCCTCGGACGCCTACACGGTCGTCGCCGATCTCGCCGAGCTGGAGACGGTCCCGGACGTGGTGGTGCTGACGCCGACCCCGTCCGACGGAGACGTCCCGGCCGCCGTCCGCGCCACGACGATCGCGGTCATGGAGGCGCTGCAGGCGTTCGTCACCGACGAGCGGTTCGCGGCGGCGCGGCTGGTCGTGCTGACGCGCGGCGCGGTCGCGGCCGAGCCGGGCGAGGCGCCCGACATCACGACGGCGCCGGTGTGGGGCCTGCTGCGGTCGGCGCAGAACGAGAACCCCGGCCGCTTCACGCTGCTGGACACCGACGGCTCCGACGCGTCGCGGGCCGCGCTGGCGACGGCGCTGGCCTCCGACGAACCGCAGCTCGCGCTGCGCGGCGGGTCACTGCTCGTCCCGCGCCTGGCGCGGCGCGACCCGGTGCCCGCCGAACCCGCCGACCTGTCGACGGGGACGGTCCTGGTCACCGGCGCGACCGGCACGATCGGCGGGCTCGTCGCGAAGCGCCTGGTCACCGGGCACGGTGTCCGGGACCTGCTGCTGGTCAGCCGGTCCGGCCGCGCGGCGGCGGGCGCCGAAGAGATCGAGGCCGAGCTGACCGGGCTCGGCGCGACGGTCGAGATCGCGGCCTGCGACACCGCCGACCGCGCCGCCCTGGCCGCGCTGCTGGACGGCCGGACGATCAGCGCGGTCGTCCACGCGGCCGGCGCGCTGGACGACGGCGTCCTCACCTCCCTCACCCCCGAGCGGCTGGAGACGGTGCTGCGCCCGAAGGTGGACGCGGCCTGGAACCTGCACGAGCTGGTCGGCGCCGACGCGGCGGCGTTCGTGCTGTTCTCGTCGGCGTCGGCGACGCTCGGCAACCCGGGCCAGTCCAACTACGCCGCCGCGAACACGTTCCTGGACGCGCTCGCCGAGCGCCGCCGCGCCGACGGCCTGCCCGGCACGTCGGTCGTGTGGGGGCACTGGGCGGAGGCCAGCGGCATGACCGGCCACCTCGGCCACGCGGACCTGGCGCGCATGTCGCGCGGCGGGATCGCGCCGCTGACCAACGAGCAGGGCCTCGCGCTGTTCGACGCGGCCCTGGCCGACGCCCGTCCGGTCGTGGTGGCGGCGCGGCTCGCCCCGGCGGCGCTGCGGGCGCGGGCGGCCGAGGGGCAGTTGCCGCCGCTGCTGCGCGGGCTCGTCCGGGTCCCGGTGCGGACGGCCGCGGCGGCGTCCGACGGGCCGGGCCTGGCGGAGCGGCTGGCGGGCCTGGAGCCGCCGGAGCGGCACCGGCTGCTGCTGGACCTGGTGCGCGGCAACGTCGCCACGGTCCTCGGGCACGCGGGCGCCGAGTCCGTCGACGCGGGCCGGGCGTTCAAGGAGCTGGGCTTCGACTCCCTGACGGCCGTGGAGCTGCGCAACCGGCTCAACGCGGCGAGCGGGCTGCGGCTGCCCGCGACGCTGGTGTTCGACCATCCCACCCCGGCCGCGATCGCCGACCTGCTGGAGCAGCGCCTCGTCCCCGAGGAGGTCTCGGCCGCCGAGCGGCTGCTGACCGAGCTGGACCGGCTGGAGGACGAGCTGGCGCGCGTCGGGTCCGACGCCGACGCCGAGGCCCGCGCGCGGATCACCGCGCGGCTCCAGGCGCTCGCCCGGGGCTGGACCGGCGACACCGCCGGGGACGCGGCGGACCGGATCGAGGCGGCCAGCACCGACGAGATCTTCGACCTCATCGACAACGAACTCGGGGTGTCCTGACCGATGGCTGAGCAGACCACCGAAGACAAGCTCGTCGCCTACCTCAAGCGCGTCACCGCCGACCTCCAGCGCACGCGCAAGCGGCTGGAGGAGGTGGAGGCCAAGCAGGACGAGCCGATCGCGATCGTCGCGATGAGCTGCCGCTACCCGGGCGGGGTGCGCTCCCCCGAGGAGCTGTGGCGGCTGGTCGAACAGGAGCTGGACGTCGTCGGGGACCTGCCCGCCGACCGGGGCTGGGCGGTCGAGGAGCTGTACGACCCCGACCCGGGCGCGTCCGGCAAGACGTACACGCGGGAGGGCGGCTTCCTCTACGACGCGGCCGACTTCGACCCCGAGTTCTTCGGGATCAGCCCGCGCGAGGCCCTGGCGATCGACCCGCAGCAGCGGCTGCTGCTGGAGCTGACGTGGGAGGCGATGGAGCGGGCCGGGATCGGGCCGGTCTCGCTGCGCGGCTCGCGGACGGGCGTGTTCACCGGCGTCATGTACTCCGACTACGCGGCGCGGCTGATGGTCGCGCCGCCGGAGGAGTTCGAGGCGGTGCTCGGCAGCGGGAGCGCGCCGAGCATCGCGTCCGGCCGCGTCGCCTACACGTTCGGGCTCGAAGGCCCGGCCGTCACGGTCGACACGGCGTGCTCGTCGTCGCTGGTCGCGGTCCACCTGGCGAGCCAGGCGCTGCGCAAGGGCGACTGCGACCTCGCGCTCGCGGGCGGCGTGACCGTCATGGCGACCCCGACGCTGTTCGTGGAGTTCAGCCGCCAGCGGGGTCTGGCGCCCGACGGCCGGTGCAAGCCGTTCGCCGCCGCCGCCGACGGCACCGGCTGGGCCGAAGGGGCGGGCCTGCTGCTGCTGGAGCGGCTGTCGGACGCGCAGCGCAACGGCCACCCGATCCTGGCGGTGGTGCGGGGCAGCGCGGTCAACCAGGACGGCGCGTCCAACGGCCTCACCGCGCCGAACGGGCCGTCGCAGCAGCGCGTCATCCGGCAGGCGCTCGACGACGCGCGGCTCGCGCCGGGCGACGTGGACGCCGTCGAGGCGCACGGCACCGGCACGACGCTCGGCGACCCGATCGAGGCGCAGGCGCTGCTCGCCACCTACGGGCAGGACCGCGAGCACCCGCTCCAGCTCGGCGCGCTGAAGTCCAACATCGGGCACACGCAGGCGGCGGCGGGCGTCGCGGGCGTCATCAAGATGGTCCAGGCCATGCGCCACGGACGGCTCCCGAAGACCCTGCACATCGACGCGCCGACCCCGCACGTCGAGTGGGACGCCGGGAGCGTCGAGCTGCTGGACGAGGCCCGCCCCTGGCCGGAGACGGGCCGGCCGCGCCGCGCGGGCGTGTCGTCGTTCGGCATCAGCGGGACGAACGCGCACGTCATCGTGGAGCAGCCGCCCGCCCCCGAGGAGCGCGACGAGCCGACGGCGCCGGGCGTCCTGCCGTGGGTGCTGTCCGCGCGGACCGAGCAGGGCCTGCGGCGGCAGGCCCGGCGGCTGCGCGACCGCCTCGACCCGGACACGACCGACCTCCAGGTGGCCTACGGGCTCGCGACGGGCCGCAGCCCGTTCGAGCACCGCGCCGTCGTCGTCGCGCAGGACCGGGCGGAGTTCCTGCGCGGCCTGGACGTCCTCGCCGAGGGCGAGACGGCCACCAACGTGGTGAAGGACGTCGCCGCGCCCGGACGGCTGGCGTTCCTGTTCACCGGCCAGGGCAGCCAGCGCGCCGGGATGGGCCGCGAGCTGTACGAGACGTACCCGGTGTTCGCCGAGGCGGTCGACGCCATCGCCGAGCGCGTCGACCTGCCGCTGAAGGAGGTGATGTTCGGCGACGACCCGCGCCTGAACGAGACGCGGTTCACCCAGACGTCGCTGTTCGCGCTGGAAGTCGCGCTGTTCCGGCTCCTGGAGTCGTGGGGCGTCACCCCCGACCACCTGCTCGGCCACTCGATCGGGGAACTGGCCGCCGCGCACGTCGCGGGCGTCCTGGACCTGGACGACGCCTGCACGCTCGTCGCCGCCCGCGCCCGCCTCATGCAGGACCTGCCCGAGGGCGGCGCGATGGCGCAGCTCCAGGCCACCGAGGACGAGGTCCTGCCGCTGCTGGACGCGACGGTGTCCATCGCCGCCGTCAACGGCCCCCGCTCGGTCGTGGTGTCGGGCGACGCCGAGTCCGTCGCGCGAATCGGCCGGGAGTTCAAGTCCAAGGCGCTGAAGGTCAGCCACGCGTTCCACTCCCCCCACACCGAAGGCGTCCTGGACGCGTTCCGCGCCGTCGCCGAGACGCTGACCTACCGCAGGCCGCGCATCCCGATCGCGGCGAACACCGAGGGGGACGTCGCGACGCCCGAGTACTGGGTGCGGCACATCCGCGACGCCGTCCGGTTCCACGACGGCGTGCGGGCGCTGGACGCGGCGGGCGTCGGCGTCTATCTCGAACTCGGCCCCGACCCGGTGCTGACCTCGCTCGCGCACGCGGCGCTGCCGGAGTCGGGCGCGGTGTTCGCGCCCGCGCTGCGGTCCCGGCGGCCCGAGCGGCGGACGCTGCTCACCGCGCTCGGCCGCCTGCACGCGCGCGGCGCCGACGTCGACTTCGGCCGGGTGGTCGGGCCGCGGCCCGCCGGGCACGCCGACCTGCCGACCTACCCGTTCGAGCGGCGCCGCTACTGGCTGGACGCCCGTCCCGTCGAGACCGCGCAGGGCGCGTCGCCCGAGCGGCGCTTCTGGGACGCCGTCGAGAGCGGCGACCTGGCGGAGCTGGCGGCGTGCCTGGACGTGGACGGCGGCGGGCGCGCCGCGCTGACCGAACTGCTCCCCGCATTGTCGGCGCTGCGCCGCCAGCGGGACTGGCGGTTCCGGGTCGGGTGGCGGGCCGTCCCGGAGGCCCCGGCGCGGTCCCGGCCGGGGACGTGGCTGCTGGTCGGACCGGACGAGCCCGCGATCGCCGCCGCGCTCACCGCGCACGGCCACGAGGTCGTCGCGGCCCCCGGCCCGGACGCCGTCCCGGCGGGCGCCGCGCCCGCCGGGGTCCTGTCGCTGCTGCCGGACGTCGCCGCCAACCGGGCGCTCATCGCGGCGCTGGAGACCGCGAAGGTCACCGCGCCGCTGTGGATCGCGACGCGCGCGACCGTGGCGGTCGGCCCGTCCGACGTGGTCGCCGACGACCCCGTCCAGGCCGAGCTGTGGGGCCTGCCCGCGCGGCTGGTCGACCTGCCCGAGCTGCTGGACGCCCCCGCGCTGGACCGGCTGCCCGACGTCCTCGGCGCCGAGGACGGCGAGGAGCGCATCGCGCTGCGCGGCACCGGCGCGTTCGCGCCCCGGCTGGAGCAGGCCGCGCCCGCGACCGCGCGGTGGCGGCCGTCGGGGACCGTCCTGGTCGTCGGGACGGGCGGGCACGCGGCGCGCTGGCTGGCCCGCAACGGCGCCGAGCACCTGGTCCTCACCGAACCGCTCACCGAGGACGTCGACGTCCCGGTGACCGTCGCCGGATGCGACCCGGGCGCGCTGCTCGCGGCCGTCACCGGCGACCTGCCGCCGCTGACGGCGGTGGTGCTCGCCGAGCCGATGCCGGTCGAGGTCCTGCGCCGCTGGCACGAGCTGACCGAGCCGCTGGACCTGACGGCGTTCGTCATGTTCACCTCCACGGCGGCGGTCTTCGGCGGTCCGGCCGACGAGGCCGGCGCCGCCGCCTACGCCGAGGCGCTGGCCCGGCGCCGCCGCCAGAAGGGCCTGCCCGCGCTCGCCGTCGCCTGGGGCGTGGACGCCTCGGTCGCCGGTCCCGCCGCGTCCGTCCTGGAAGAGGCGGTGGCCGAGGGGCGCCCGGCGGTGGTGGTCGCCGACATCGACTGGGCGACGTTCGTCCCGTCCCTGCGCGACCCCCGGCTGGTCGCCGAGCTGCCCGCCGCCGCGCCGCACCTGGCGTTCGCCGACGCCTCGCCCGAGGGCGCCGCGTTCCTGCGGCGGCTGGCCGAGGCCGCGCCCGAGGACGGTGACGCGCTGCTGCTGGACGCCGTCGTGACCTACGCGGCCGAAACCCTCGGGCAGCCGCTCGGGCCCGACGACGTCTTCCTCGACGCCGGGTTCTCGTCCTTCACCGCGCTGGAGTTCAGCAACCGGCTCCGGGCGGCGACGGGCGTGGTGGTCCCGACCGTCGCGATCTACGACCACCCCACGCCCCGCGACCTCGTCCACCATCTGCGGAAGGAATCCTCGTGAGCACTGCGGTCGTCATCGTCGGAGCGGGACCGGTCGGGCTGGCGCTGGCCTGCGAGCTGGGCGCCGCCGGGGTCGCGGCGACCGTCCTGGAGCGCCGGGACGGCACCGACCTGCGGTCCCCGGGCATGGCGATCAACGGGGCGGTCGTGGAGCTGCTGGAGCAGCGCGGGCTGCTGGAGGCGCTGCGGCAGTACGCGATGGACCTGCCCGCCGCGCACTTCTCCAACCTGTGGCTGGACCTGGCGCCGGTGCTGGCCGAGCACCCGCCGTCGATGATCGTCCCGCAGTGGCGGATCGAGCAGCACCTCGAATCCCGCGCCAAGGACCTCGGCGTCACGATCGTGCGGGGCGCGGAGGTCACCGGGCTGGAGCAGGACGACGACGCGGTCACCGTCACCTACAACGGCGGGCAGACGCTGACGGCGTCCTACGTCGTGGGCTGCGACGGGCCCGGCAGCACCGTCCGGCGGCTCGCCGGGATCGGGTTCCCGCTGCGGGACACCAAGTTCTACGGGCTGCTCGGCGACATCGAGGCCGACTTCGGCGACCTGCTGCCCGAGCAGGTCGGCGCGTCCTACTCCCCCGTCGGCGGCACGTACGCGGGCACGCCCGCCGAGCCGGGCGTGTGGCGGATCAACACGGCCGAGTGGGGCGTGGAGCCCGCCGACCCGGGCGCGCCCGTCACGCTGGACGAGCTGAACGACCGCGTGGAGCGCCTGACCGGCACGCGGTTCAAGAAGGCGACGGCGCGCTGGCTCGTCCGCACGCAGAACCCGACCGCGAACGCCGACGCCTACCGAAGCGGCCGGGTGTTCCTCGCCGGGGACGCCGCGCACGTCTTCTTCCCGTTCAACGGGCAGCGGCTCAGCGCGGGCTTCCACGACGCGTCCAACCTCGGCTGGAAGCTGGCCGCCGACCTCGGCGGATGGGCGCCGGACGGGCTGCTGGACACCTACCACGGCGAGCGGCACCCGGTCGGCCGGTGGATCTGCGTGAACGTCCAGGCGCAGGAGGCGCTGGCGGCCCCGCCGGAGAGCGCGCAGCCGCTGCGCGAGCTGTTCGCCGCGCTGATCGCGCTGCCCGACGCCAACCGGTACCTGGCCGAGCTGGTGATGGGGCTGGGCGTCCGCTACCCGCTCGGCGGCGCGGACGCGCATCCGCTGGTCGGGCGGCGGCTGCGGGTGGCGCTCGCGCCGGGCCGGGGCGCGCTGCTGGACTTCGGCGGCGGCGTGCCGGACGGCGTGCCGGACGGCGCGCTGGACGGCGCGCTGGGCGGCGTGCCGGACGGCGCGCTGGACGGCCGGGAGGACCGCGTCGACCTCGTCGCGCGGGAGCCGCTGCCGGGCGCGGACGTCCCGGCGGCGCTGGTCCGCCCGGACGGGCACGTGGTCTGGGTGGCGGCCGAGGGCGGCGGCGACCTGGCGGAGGCGCTCGGACGCTGGTTCGGCGCCGGGCGTTGACCCGGCCGAGCTTGGAAAGTGGAGCGGCGCTCCGTTAGTATCGGAGCGCCGCTCCAATTCTATTCCCGAAGCCGCACCGGAAGGTGGCCATGACCGAAACAGAGCAGCAGAGTCCTCCGGACTCGTTCACCTGGACGCGCGCCCACAAGATCGGCCTGTTCGCGCTGTGCCTGGCGGGCCTGGTCGACGCGATCGACGTCACGGTCGTCAACGTGGCGCTGCCCACCGTCCAGCGGGAACTGGACTTCTCCGCCGCCGACCTGCCCTGGGTGGTCAACGCCTACCTGGTGCTGTTCAGCGGCTTCCTGCTCGTCGGCGGGCGCGCCGGCGACCTGTTCGGGCACCGCCGGATCTTCCTCGGCGGGGTCGTGCTGTTCACGGCCGCCTCGTTCGGGTCCGCGGTCGCGCAGAACGCGTTCACGCTCGTCGTCACCCGCGGCGTCCAGGGTCTCACGGCCGCGTTCATCATCCCGATGACGCTGGCCCTCATCGCGATCATGTTCCCCGAGGGCAAGCCGCGGCTGCTGGCGATGGCCGTCTGGAGCGGGGCGGCGGGGATCTCGACCTCGCTCGGCCTCATCCTCGGCGGCGTCCTGGTGGACGGCCCCGGCTGGCGCTGGATCTTCTGGATCAACCTGCCGATCGGGCTCGTCCTGGTCGTCTCGGCGCTGATGTTCCTGCCGTCGGGCACCAGCGAGAACAAGAGCCACAAGTTCGACCTGATCGGCGCCGTCAGCGGCACCGCGGCCCTGTGCCTCATCGCCTACGGCATGGCGCAGACCGACACGCATGGCTGGACGTCCGGCCGCACCCTCGCGATCCTCGGCGGCGGCGTCGCGCTGCTGGTCTACTTCGTCGTCCACGAGTGGTTCATCGCGGGCGAGCCGATCATGCCGATGTCGATCTTCCGCATCCGGGCCGTGTCGGGCGCCAACGCGGTGTCGGCGCTGTGCGGCAGCGCGATGTTCGGCACGTTCTTCTGCGCGACGCTCTACCAGCAGGAGGTGCTGCACTACTCCCCGCTGAAGACCGGCCTGTCGTTCCTGCCGCTCACCGCGATGCTGCTGGTGGTGGCCGCGCTCGGCCCGCTGCTGGTCAAGGCAATGGGGCTGCGCTACACGATGGTGCTCGGCTCGGTCGTGTCGGCCGCGTCGCTGGCCTGGTTCACGCAGATCTCCGCCGACGGCGCGCTGCTCACCGACGTCATCCTGCCGTCCACCGCGCTCGGCCTCGGCCTCGGGATCGTGTTCTTCCCGATCATGACGGCGGGCCTGATGGGCGTCTCAGCGGAGGACAAGGGCCTGGCGTCCGCGCTGCTCAACGTCACCCGCTATGTCGGCGGCGCGCTCGGCCTGGCGATCATGTCGAGCTTCGTGACCAGTCACACGGCCGACCAGGTCAAGTCCGGGCACGCCCCCGACATCGCGCTGAACAGCGGCCTGCACGTCGGGTTCGCGATCGGCGCGGGCCTGATGGCGGCCTCGGCGATCGCGGGGTTCATCCTGCTCCACGGGGTCAATCACGAGGACGACCCCGTGGAGGGCGCCTCCGCGCCGGCGGTGGCCGCCTAGCGGTTGATCTTGCAGATGTTCACGGTGTCGTGCGCCTGCCAGATCTTGGGTTCGACGGTGGGGGCCTCGACCTTCAGGGTCCAGTCCCCCACCCACCCCTTGTAGGCGCCGCGGGTGCCGACCGCGAACATGTGGCCGGTGCCGCCGTGGAAGATGACCTCGGTCATGTCGAGCAGGCCGGACGTCTTGAACTCGTCCTTCCCGATCGTCGCGGTCTGCTCGATCCAGCCGATGAAGTGCCCGTCGGACGCGCGCTTCTGGATGACGGTGATGCGGCCGTCCTCGTACCCGACGGTCGCGCCCGTCGGGTCCACGAGCTTGTCGTGGTAGATCGTGTCGGTCCCGATCTGCAGGCCCTCGCCCGGCGGGATGGTCTCCTTCTGCCAGAGCAGGACGTCGGTGAGGCTCGGCCACTCCTTGCAGGTCGCGGTGGGAATCGGGCCCCACTTCTTCGTTCCCTTGGCGTCCTTGGCGTTCGCCGAGCCCGGAACGAGCAGGATCGAACCCGTCGCGGCGGCCAGCGCGGCGACGGCGGCGAGCGACTTCAGCATACGGATTCCTCTTCCGATCTCTTCGGTGGAAAGTGCACCTGATGATGGAAAGCTCGCCTAAAGCGAGTCTTGGACGCCGTTTCGCGGATCCATTCCGGGTAAGGCGGGCTTTAGTCCGGGCCGAGACGATGGGCGGCGTGAACACCATCGACGACTTCGTGGAACTCGTCCGCGACGAGCTGGGCCTTGCGGTGACCACCGAGACCGTGGGCGTGGCGTTCGACCGGCTCGACGGCTGGGACTCGGTCCACCTGCTGGCGCTGCTGACCGCGCTGGAGCGCGCGACCGGGCGCCGGCTCTCGCTGCCCGACGTCCTGGAGACCTCCAGCCTGGCCGGCGTCTACGACCTCGCGGTGGCGCCGTGAGCGGCCTGGCCGACATCGCCAAGATCGCGCGGGAGCGGCGGCACACGCTGCTGTTCCTCGCGCGGCTGCGCCGCGTCCCGCCGGTGTTCCTGGACACCGAGATCGACATGACGCGCGTCCTGGAGCACCGGGAGACCGGACGCCGGTACTCGATCGTCACCTACGTCCTCTACGCGGCCGGGCGGGCGCTGGCCAAGCATCCGGAGGCCAACGCGGCGATCGAGGGCGGCCTGTCCCCGAAGGTCGCCCGGTACGCCCCGGTCAACGGCAAGCTGACCCTGGACCGGACGCTGAACGGCCACCGCGTGGTGCTGTCGGGGCTCGTCAAGGACCTGGACCGCATCGACCTGGACGCCGTCCAGGACCGCGTCGAGGCGCTGCGCGACGGCGACCCGCACACGCTGCCGGACTTCGCGGGCGCGCGGCTGCTGCACCGGCTGCCCGCCGCCGTCGGCTGGGCGGCCTACGAGCTGGCCGCGCGGGCGCTGGACAAGCGCCCCGACACCACCGGCACGTTCTCGGTGACCTCGCTCGGGCACCGCCCGGTGGACGGCTTCCACTCGCTCGGCGGGACGACGGTGACGCTCGGCGTGGGCCGGATCCTGGACCGTCCGGTGGTCCGCGACGGCGCGGTCGCGGTCGCGCCCGTCATGCGCCTGAACCTGTCGTTCGACCACCGCGTCATCGACGGCGCCGAGGCCGCCGACCTGCTCGCCGACGTCAAGGACGGCCTGGAGAACTTCTGAGTCCCCGGCGGGGGGCGCACGGGAGCGGCGGCCATTTACGGGATGGCCGCCGCTTCCGTCGTCTCAGCGGGCGGCGCCCGCGCCGAGGCCGTCCAGGATCAGCGCGGCGACGGCGGCGCGCTGATCGGCCACGAAGAAGTGGCCGCCGGGGAAGACCCGCAGGTCGAACGGGCCGGTGGTGTGGGCTTCCCACGCCCGCGCCTCGTCGACCGGGGTGACCGGGTCGTCGTCGCCGACCAGCACCGTGACCGGGCAGTCCAGCGGTTCGGCGTCGGCCGGGAGCCGGTAGGCGTCCAGCGCGGCGTAGTCGGCCCGCAGCGACGGCAGGATCAGCCCGAGCAGCTCCTCGTCGCCGAGCAGCTCGGCCTGCGTGCCCGCCAGGTGCCGCAGTTCGGCCAGCAGTCCCGCGTCGTCGCGGGCGTGGACGGTCTCGGGCCGCTTCAGCGACGGCGCGCGCCGCCCCGAGGCGTACAGCACCGGGACGTCCTCCAGCCGCCGCGCCGTCTCGAACGCCACCAGGGCGCCCATGCTGTGGCCGAAGAGGGCCAGCGGCCGGTCCCGCCAGGGCCGCAGCGCCGCCGCGATCCGGTCGGCCAGTTCCCCGATCGTCGCCGCGAACGGCTCGGAGCGGCGGTCCTGGCGGCCGGGGTACTGCACGGCGAGCATCTCCGCGTGCGGGGCGAGCGCCGCCGACAGCGGGTGGTAGAAGCTCGCCGAGCCGCCCGCGTGCGGGAAGCACACCACCAGCGGGACCCCCTCCGGTCCCGGGTGGAAGCGGCGGATCCAGGCTGCGTCGTTCACCGCGGTCCCCATCAGACGGCGGTCCGGACGTCCAGGCGCTCGTCGGCGACCAGGATGCTCTGCTGCGTCTCCCGCAGCGCGCGGCCCGGCTCCAGGCCGAGCTGCTCGCGCAGGGTCGTGCGCGCGATCTGGTAGACGTTGAGCGCGTCGGCCCGCCGCTCGGAGCGGTACAACGCCTGCATGAGCTGCCGGTAGAACGCCTCGTGCAGCGGGTGCTCGGTGATCTGGGCGTAGAGGAACCCGACCACCTCGCGGTGCCAGCCGAGGGCGAGGCTGGACTCGACGAGCTTCTCGCTGCACTCCAGCCGCACCTCCTCCAGCCACGACACGAACCCGGTGACGATGGGCCCGTCGCGCAGCTCGCTGAGCACGGGACCGCGCCACAGGCCGAGCGCCTCGCGGTAGGCCGCGACGGCCTGCTCGTGGCGTCCGGCGCGGGTGGCCTGGCGGCCGGCGTTGACGAGGTCCTGGAACTGCTCCAGGTCCAGTTCGTCGTCGCCGGGGCAGAGCTGGTAGCCCGGGGTGCGCGTGCGGATCGGGCTGGTGGCCCGCCCGCCGCCGCTCAGCAGCTTGCGCAGCTGGGAGACGTACACGTACAGGGCCGCGGTGGCCCGCTTGGGCGGATCGTGGTTCCAGATCTCGGTGATCAGCTGGTCGAGCGAGACGACCTGGCCGGAGCGGATCAGAAGTGTCGCGAGCAATACCTCCATCTTGTGCGCGCTGATGGTCAGCACGTCGTCTCCGTCGACGACGCGGAGCGGGCCGAGGATCTCGTATCGCACTAATGCTCCCGGGGTCCTGGTTGCCGTCAGGAATCTGACTCGGCATCACCGTGCCAAGACCCTCGGTCATGTCGCATCAGAGGAAATACGTACATTCCTGTAAAGAGACCTACATCACCCGTGGATTAGCGCCGCTTTAGATTTCGGGCCGATCATGGACGTGTCCCTTGCGCGCGAACCACGGAACGAGCCGGTCATGACGGATCCCCCTGGCCCAGGCCGTCGTTCAGGACCGCGAGGACGCGCGCGACCCGGGTCCGGTCGCCGTGCTCGGCGACCCAGCCCACCGCGGCGGCCATGGTCAGCAGGTCGTCGGCGTCGACGTCCGGGCGGACCTCGCCCGCCTCCTGCGCGCGCTCCAGCAGCCGGGTGACCGACGTCCGCATCGCCGAGCACGCCGCGAACAGCTCCGACCGCTCGTCCTGCAGCGCGCCCATCACCGACCCCGGCACGCCCTGGCAGCCGCCCGCGCCGGCGGAGAACCGCTCCAGCCACGCCGCGAGCGCCGCGCCCGGCGACTCGGCGTCCAGGGACTCCTCGGCCTGGGCGCGCAGGGCGTCCAGGCCGTCGTGCAGGACGGCCTCCAGGAGCGCGTCGCGGGTCGGGAAGTGCCGGTAGAGGGTGCCGATGCCCACGCCCGCGCGGCGCGCCACGTCCCGCAGCGACGCCTCGGTGCCCTGCTCGGCGAAGACCGTCGCGGCGACCTCCAGCAGGGTCTCGCGGTTGCGCCGGGCGTCGGTGCGCAGTCCCGGGGTGCGTGCGGCCATGATTCCCCCTTGTCAATCGGAGCACTGCTCCGTATATTTCTGGAGCGGTGCTCCTCATAGTACGAGACCCGATCGATTCTCCCACGCGGCCCAGTGCCGCACCCCAGGCCACGACCACCTCACCAGCCTTGACAGGAGCCTGAGCCGCATGACCGACCTCGCCCCGCTTCCGCTGTCCGTCCTCGACATCATGCCGGTGGACGTGGAGTCCACCCCGTCCGGCGTTCTGCGGGCCACCCTGGAGCAGGCCAGGTACGTGGAGGAGCTCGGCTTCACCCGCTACTGGATCGCCGAGCACCACAACTCGCCCAACATCGCCAGCTCGTCCCCGACCGTCACGGCCGCGGCCGTCGGCGGCGCGACCGAGCGCATCCGCGTCGGGACGGGCGGCGTCATGCTGCCCAACCACGCGCCGTTCGTCGTCGCCGAGCAGTTCGGCACGCTCAGCGCCCTCTACCCCGGACGCGTCGACCTCGGCGTCGGCCGGACCCCGCCGCACGACCCGGGCGTCGCGCGCGCCCTGCGGGTGGACGCGCTCGCGCTGGACTTCGAGCAGCAGTTCGCCGAGCTGCTCGGGTTCCTGCGCGCCGACTTCCCCGCCGGTCACCCGCTGCAGAAGGTCGCGGCGAACCCGCCGCTGACCGGCAAGCCGTCGCTGTGGGTCCTCGGGTCCAGCGAGAACGGCGCCCGGATGGCCGCGCACCGGGGCCTGCCGTTCGCGCACGCGCACCACTTCAGCCCGCAGAACTCGGTCGCGGCGCTGCGCACCTACCACCGCGAGTTCCGGCCGTCGGAGTACCTGTCGAGCCCGTACTCGATCATCGCGGCGGGCGTGACGGTCGCCGCCTCCGACGAGGAGGCCCGCTTCCTCAACGTCCCGGCGGCGCTGGCGCTGCTGAAGTCGCTCACCGGCCCGCCCGAGCCGTTCCCGACGCCCGAGCAGGCCGCCGCGCACCCGTGGACGGCCGAGGAGGCCGCCTGGCGCGACCAGTTCCTCGCGCCGCAGGTGGCGGGCGGCCCGGACCGGGTGCGGGCGCAGCTCGCCGACCTGCTGGAGCGCACGGGCGCCGAGGAGCTGATGGTCGTCTCGATGGTCACCGACCCGGCGGCGCGGCGGCGCTCGATCACGGGGCTGCGCGAGCTGTTCGGCTCCGCGCCGCTCCCCCAGGGCCTGGCGCTGTAGCGCCGGGAGCCCCGCCCGGCGACGTCCCGGCGCGCCCGTTCGGCGCCGGGGCGTCGTCTGTTTGTTCAGGCGCCGGTTCAGGCGTCGGCGGGGCGGTCGAGCGCGACGGGGCGGGCGGCGGCGTCGATGCTCGGCAGGGCCGTCAGCAGGGCGCGGGTGTAGGGGTGGGACGGGTTGTCGAAGACGTCCTGGACGGGCCCGGACTCCACGACCGCGCCGTCGCGCATGACGAGGACGTCGTCGCTCATGTGGTGGACGACGCCGAGGTCGTGGGAGATGAACAGCAGCGCGACGCCGAGGTCGTCCTGAAGGTCGGTGAGCAAGTCGAGGATCTGGGCCTGGACGGACACGTCCAGCGCCGACACCGGCTCGTCGCAGACCAGCACGGCGGGCTCGGGGGCCAGGGCGCGGGCGACGGCGACGCGCTGGCGCTGCCCGCCCGACAGCTCCTGCGGGCGGCGGTCCAGCAGCGCGTCGTCCAGCCCGACGCGGCGCAGCAGGGCGGCGATCGCGTCGCGGTTCGCGCGGGCGGCGCGGCGGCCGGGGTGCCCGAGCCCTTCCCCGATGATCCGCTCGACGGTGTAGCGGGGGTCGAACGAGGCGAGCGGGTCCTGCTGGACGAGCTGGAGCCGGGGCCGCAGGGCGCGCCGTTCGGCCTCGGGCCGGTGCGACCAGGGGCGGCCGAGCAGCGCGACCGTCCCGGCGTCGGGTTCCAGCAGGCCCATCACGAGGTGGGCCGTGGTGGACTTGCCCGACCCCGACTCGCCGACGATCCCGAGGGTGCGGCCGGCGCGCAGCGTGAACGACACGCCTGCGACGGCGGGGCGCTGCGCGCCGTCGGGGCCGCGGAACGCCTTGGCCAGGTCCCGGGCCTCGATCACGGTGTCGGCGGCGGTGTCGGCGGTGTCGCGGGTGCGGGCCGTGCGGGCGGGCGGGGCGGGCCACTCGGCGTCGGTGCGCCAGCAGCGGGCGTGGTGGCCGTCGCCGACCGCGACGCGGGCGGGCGGCTCGGTGCGGCACCGGTCGGTCGCCAGCGGGCAGCGCGCCGCGTAGCCGCAGCCTCCGTCGGCGGCGGGGGCGCCCTCGGCGGCGCGCACCGACAGGCGGGTGCCGCGGGCGTGCGCGGCCGGGATCGCGGCGAGCAGTTCCCGCGTGTACGGGTGGGCGGGGGCGCGCAGCAGCTCGCCGGGGGTCCCCTCCTCGACCAGGACGCCGGCGTGCATGACGGCGATCCGGTCGGCGAGGCGGGCGACGACGGCGAGGTCGTGGCTGATGAGCAGGATCGCGGTCCCGGCGGCCTTGCGCTCGGCGAGCAGGTTGAGGATCTGCGCGGCGACGGTGACGTCGAGGGCGGTGGTGGGCTCGTCGGCGATGAGCAGCGGCGGGTCGGCGGCGATGGCCGAGGCGATGAGGGCGCGCTGGCGCAGCCCGCCCGACAGCTGGTGGGGGTGCTGGCGGGCGCGGATCTCCGGTTCGGGGACGCGCACCTGCCCGAGCAGCGACACCGCGCGGGCGCGGCGGGCCGAGCGCTCGACGGTGCGGTGGTTGGCGAGGGTCTCGGTGATCTCGGCGCCGACGGTGCGCAGCGGGTCCAGCGCGGACAGGGCGTCCTGGAGCACGAGCCCGATGCGTCCGCCGCGCACGGCGCGCCACTCGCGGTCGCGCAGGGCGGTGAGGTCGCGTCCGGCCAGTTCCATGCGGCGGGCGCGGACCGTCCCGCCCGACAGGCCCACCAGGGCGCGCGCGGTGGCGCTCTTGCCCGAGCCGGACTCGCCGACGACGGCGAGGCACTCGCCGGGCCGCAGGTCCAGGTCGACGCCGCGGACGGCGGCCACGGTCCCGAAGCCGACGCGCAGGTCCTCCACGGCGAGCAGGCGGTCGTCATCCGGCACCCGGACGTCTCCCCTCGAAACGGTTGCGCAGGTCGCGGCCGACGACGTTGACGCAGACGACGGTGGCGGTGAGCGCCGCGCCGGGGAACACCGCGATGGCCCAGGTGCTGCCGAGCAGGTCCCGTCCGGCCGACAGCATCGCGCCCCACTCGGGGCTCGGCGGCTGCGGGCCGAGGCCGAGGAAGCTGAGCGCCGAGCCCGCGAGGACGGCGGTGCCGACGCTGAGGGTGGCGAGGACGAGCAGCGGCGGCAGCGCGTTCGGCAGGACGTGCCGCAGGTATACCTCGGCGCGCCGGTAGCCGAGGACGGTCGCGGCGCGGACGTAGTCGGACTCGCGGACGACCAGCGCCTCGCCGCGCACGAGCCGCGCGAACCCGGGCGCGAACGCGGCGCCGATCGCGAGGGTGGCGTTCCCGGTGCCGGGGCCGAGGACCGCGACGACGAGCAGGGCGAGCAGCGCGCCGGGGAAGGCCAGCAGGACGTCGGTGAGGCGCATGACGATCTCGTCGGCGACGCGTCCGCCGACGACGGCGATCATCGCCAGGACCGCGCCGGCGCCGACCGCGACGAGCGTGGCGCCGAGGCCGAGCAGCAGGGACGGGCGGGCGCCGTGGACGACGCGGCTGTAGATGTCGCGGCCGAGCTGGTCGGTGCCGAACCAGTGCCCGGGCCCGGGGCCGAGGAGCGCCTGCGCGGGGTCGACGGCGTTGGGCGGGTCGGTGGCGAGCAGCCCCGGCCACAGCGCGGCGATCGCGACGAGCAGCAGGACCGCGGCGGCGAGCGCCGTGCCGAGGGCGGAGAGGACTGAGGGGGCGCGCCTCATGCGGGCGCCTCGCGCAGCCGCGGGTCCACGACGCGGTAGAGCAGGTCGACGCCGAGGGTGATGAGGGTGAACAGGGCGCCGGACACGATGGTGATGCCGGTGACGACGGGGAAGTCGCGGTTCTGGATGGCGGTGGCGAGGACGCGGCCGAGCCCGGGGCGCCCGAACACGGTCTCCACGACGACGGCGCCGGTGAGCAGGGCGCCGACCGTCCATCCGGAGATGGTGCTGATCGCGATGAGGGCGTGCCGCAGGGCGTGCCGGAGCCGGACGGCGGTCTCGCCGGTGCCGCGCGCCCGGGCGCTGAGCGCGAACGGCTCGTCCAGGGCGCGGGCCATGCCGTCGCGCAGGATCTGGGTGAACAGCCCGACGAGGCCGAGCGCGAGGGTGACGGCGGGCAGGACCAGGCCGCTGAGCCCGGTGCCGCCGGTCGCGGGGAACAGGTGGAGGCGGAAGGAGAAGAACGTGAGCAGCAGCAGCCCGACCCAGAAGCCGGGGATGGAGACGGTCACGAGTTCCAGCAGCGACGACAGGGCGCGCCAGGCCGGGCGGCGGCCGGCGGTGGCGACGGCGAGCGGGACGGCGATGAGGAACGCCAGCGCGAACCCGGCGAGCGTCAGCGACACCGTCGGCCACAGGTTGTCGCCGATGACGGTGGGGACGGACTCCTGGAGCTGGTAGGACCAGCCGAGGTCGCCGCGCGCCAGGTCGCCGAGGAAGTCGGCGTACTGGACGGCGAGCGGCCGGTCGAAGCCCGTCTCGTGCCGGGCCTGCTCGACGATCTCGGGGTTCTGCGCGGCGCTGATCCCGACCATGACCTTGACCGGGTCGCCGGGGGTGAGGCGCAGCGCCCCGAACGTGACGGTCGCCGCGCCGAGCACGACGACGACCGCGAGCAGCAGCCGCCGCGCGACCCACCGCGCGAGGGCGGCACGGCCGCCCCCGCGCGGCGCGCCGGGTCCTCCGGCGGATGGCGCGCCGGGTTCCGCGTCCGGTTCGGAGTCGGGGTCGTGCTTCACGCCTTGCCCAGCGACACGTCGTAGAACTGCAGGTAGAGGGACGCGTCGAAGTTGAGGTTCTGCACCTTGTCCGACACGCCGAGCAGTTCGGACGGGACGAACAGCGGCAGCGACAGCCCCTGCTGCACGATGCGGGTCTGGACGTCGGCGTAGGCCTTCTGGCGGGCGGCGGCGTCCTCGGTGGCGGCGGCGCCGTTGAGCCAGCCGTCGAGCTGGGCGTCCTTGATGTGGAACATGTTGCTGCCGCCGACGGCCGGGACGCGGTCGGAGGCGTACATGTTGCGCAGGATGTCGGGGTTCAGCGCGCGCCAGTTGTTGATGTAGAGGTCGAGGTTGCCGGAGATGACGTCGCGGACGAACGCGCCGGAGTCCTCCGAGACGTACTGGATCTCGATGCCGGCCTTCTTGGCCTCGGCCTGGACGCCCTGGGCGAGGATGTTCTCCGACGGCCGGATGAGCTGGGCGCCGACGGGCCAGCGCACCGACAGCCGCTTGCCGTTCTTGGTGCGGTAGCCGGCGGCGTCGCGTCCGGTCCAGCCGGCCTCGTCCAGCAGCTTGGCGGCGGCGGCCGGGTCGTAGGGGATCGAGTTCTGCAGCGACGCGGTGTAGCCGGGGCTGGCGGGGCTGAGGACGCTCCACGCGCGGGCGTACACGCCGTTGAACACCGACTTCACGAGCTGGTCGACGTTGACGGAGCGCTGGAGCGCCTGCCGGACCTTCACGTCGTTCAGCGGCGGCCGGCTCGGGTTGAACGTGATGTTCTCGACGGTGCCGGGGATGTCCTTCTGCAGGAACCGCAGGCCCGACGCGCTTTTCAGCGCCTTCACGTTCGCGGTGGGCACGTCGTCGATGAGGTCGGCCTGGCCGCTGGTGAGGGCGCCGTAGCGGGCGCCGTCCTCGGGGACGAGCCGGAACGTGAGCTGCGCGAGCTTGGCGGGCCCGGTGTGCTTGGCGGTCGGCGACTGCCAGGCGTAGGACGGGTTGCGCTTGAGGACGATGCTGGTGTTCTGCGTCCAGCTCACGAACGAGAACGGCCCGGACCCGACGGGCTTGGTGCAGGACGCGCGCAGCGCCTTCGGCGACTGGATGCCGAGGTAGGGGGTGCTGAGCGACTGCAGCAGCGGCGTGTAGGGCTTGGCCAGGTCGATGCGGACGGTGGAGGCGTCCACGACCTTGGTGCCGGTGTAGGGGCCGAGGAGGCTGGAGGCGTACACCGACTTGGTCTTGGGGTCGACGGCGTGGTCCATCGTCGCCTTGACGGCGGCGGCGTCCAGCGGGGTGCCGTCGTGGAACGTCACGCCGGAGCGCAGATGGAACGTGTAGGTCTTACCGTCCGGTGAGACTTCCCACTTGGTCGCGAGCCACGGCTGGATCTTCCCGTCGGGCCCGGTCGCGACGAGGGAGTCGAACAGGTTCCGGTCGATGATGGAGATCAGCCGGGACGCGCTCGCCTGCGGGTCCAGGCAGTTGACCAGGCCCGCGCTGGCGTAGGTGAGGCCCGCGGCGTCGCCGCCGGCGTGCCCGGACCCGCCGCACGCGGCGGCCAGCGCGCCGGCCAGCCCGAGGGCGGCGACGGCCGCCGGGCCGCGCGTCCGGGGCCGGGCGGGGCCGGGTCCGGCCGGGGCGCGCTCTGGCGCGCGGCGCGGCGCGCGGGCAGGGTGGGAACCGCCGTCCGCGGCGGGGCGGGAAGGCGAGACGTCGTCCAACGGAACTCACTTTCTTGCACAGATATGCCGCAGCACCGTAAGGACATGATTCCGGACGCGTCTAAATGAAACCTTAATCCGACCTAAATGCGAATCCAGCGACCTTGACCGCGCTTCGGCGGGATGGAAAGATCGGAATTCGAGAACGGCCGGAAGCGGCCGTTCCCCGGGCGCCGGACGGCGCCGGGCACGGCTCGACAGGCCCGGCGAAGCCTGCGGCGCCTCGCACGGAACCGCTTTTCCCGATCTTTTCCCCGAAGGCTTTCCTAGTTTTCCGGTCGACAACACGGGCATACAGCGTGTGGTGAGATTTTACCTTGGCGTAACCGGCTCGGATTACGGTTTTCCGTGTTCCTTGTCAACGTCCAGTCAGGCAACCGCGGGGACGTCCCGGAGTTCTCGTCCGCCATGGTCGCGGGGGGTCGCGCGGAGTGCAACGAGAGGAACCGGTCAGTGGTGGAAGGCATCAGGCGCGGTCTTCGGACCCACGGCGTCCGCCGGAGCGAGTCCCGGCTGATGAGCGCCGCGCTCGACGGTCTCGGGGGCAGCCGCGCGCAGGTCGTGGAACTGGTCGGCGACCCCGGGATGGGCAAGACGTGGCTGCTCAACGAGACGGCCCGGGAGGCGGCGGCGCGCGGGATCCGCGTCATGCACGACCGCTACACCGAGAGCCGCCGCAACGCTCTGCTGCGGACGCTGGCGATGGCGCTGTGCCCCGAGGGCGCGCCCGACCTGGTCGACAGCCTGCCGCGCGGCACCCGCGACCGGCTGATCGAGCTGATGGGGAGCCCGTGGGTGTGGGGCGATCCGGGCGAGCACGAGAACCGGCACATGCTGTACCAGACGATGCGGATCCTGTTGAGCGCGTGCTCGTCGGACGGGCTGGTGGTGCTGCTGGACGACGCGCACTGGGCCGACGGCGGCTCGGTGGAGATGGTCGAGCAGCTCGTCCACCGCCCGCTGGCGGCGCCGCTGCTGATGGTCGTCGCGCAGCGCCCCCGGCAGGCGTCGGCGCGGCTGCGCGGCGCGCTCGCGCACGGCGTGGAGATCGGGACGGTCCGGCGGATCGAGCTGGCGCCGCTGACGGCCGACCAGTCCGCCGAGGTGCTCGGCGCGTCCGCCGACGACGCGGCGCTGCGCGAGCTGCACAACGAGAGCCGCGGCATCCCCCTGTACCTGCGGGCGCTGGCGGGCGAGCGCGAGCGCGGCCGGGTGCCCGAGCAGCAGGCCACGCTGATCCTGGACGAGATCGGGCACCTGGACGCGTGCGAGTTCCGGGTGATCTCGGCGGCGGCCGTCCTCGGCGACGAGTCCGACCTGGACACCCTCACCGCCGTCGCCGACATCGGCCTGGAGGGCACGCGGACGGCGCTCGGCGGCCTGACCCGCCGCGACCTGCTGCGCCCGATCGGGGACAGCTCCTACTTCACGTTCCGGCACCCGCTGGTGCGCCGCCTGGTCTACGACCGGACCGAGCGCAGCTGGCACGCCGCCGCGCACCGCCGCGCGGCGGAGTTCCTTGCGGGCCGGGGCGCGTCGGCGGCGCAGCTCGCCGTCCACGTCGAGCGCTGCATCTCCGGCCCCGACTCCGGCGACCTGGCGGTGCTGTGCGCCGCCGCCGACGACGCGCTGATGTCCGACCCCGAGACCGCGATCCGGCTGCTGCGGACGGCGCTGCGGTTCCAGGGCGAGGGCCGGGCGCGGATCGCGACGATGCTGCGGCTGGCCAAGGCGCTCGGGGTGGCGGGGCGGCTGCGCGAGAGCCGGGACCTGCTGGACGAGACGCTGCGGCTCATCCCCGCCGACGACGACCACGACGCGCGCGTCACGACGACCGCGTTCTACACGCTGGTGGTGTGCCTGCTCGGCGACTACGCCAAGGCGCGGTCGCTGCTGGAGGGCGAGCTGACCAAGCTCCCCGCCGACGTCCCGCCGCGCGAGACCACCGCGCTGATCATCGCGCACGGCGCGATCGGCGCGGTCGACGGCGTCGCGCCGACCTGCGACCAGGTGAAGCTGGCGCGGCGGCTGGCGGCGCTGCACGAGGACCGGGTCGCCGAGGTGGGCGCGCTGGCGCTCGGCGCGCTGTGCGACGCGTTCCAGGACGACGCCGAGGGCGCCGCGCACTACGCCACGGCCGCCGCCGCGCTCACCGACCGGCTGTCGGACGCCGACCTGGCCGCGCACCCGGAGTACCTGGGGATCCTCGGCTGGGCGGAGGCGCTGATCGGGCGCGCCGAGGACGCGCGCCGCCATCTGCGGCGCGGCACGACGATCGCCCGCAAGCGCTGCCACGTCCACCTGCTGCCGGTGCTGCTGGTGGGCGAGGCGGCGCTGCGGATGAACGCGGGCCGTCCCGGCGAGGCGCGGCGGCTGGCGGCCGAGGCCCGCGAGGTCGCCGAGCGCGTCAACGCCGAGCACGTGCGCGGGATGGCGCTGGTGCTGGAGTCGCTGGCCGCGGCGTGGACGGGCCGTCCCGCCGAGGCGGTGGAGCTGGGCGAGGAGGCCGAGCGGGTCCTGCACGAGCGGCGGTTCCACTGGAGCGCGGCGGCGCCGGTGGCGCTGGCGGTCGCGGCGCGCCTGTCGGGCGATCCGCGCCGCTGCATGATGCTGCTGCTGGACGCGGGCGGCGGCGGCCTGAACGCGCTGCCGCGCGGGCTGCGGGCGTCGGCGCTGGAGACGCTGACGGCGGCGGCGCTGGACATCCGGCGGACGGGCGCGGCGCCGGTCCCGGCGGCGCTGACCGGCGAGTGGGCGGAGCTGGCGCGCCGGGCGGCGGACGCGGCGGACGCGGCGCTGCGTCCGGGGCCGCGCGCGCACGCGCTGACGGCGCTGGCGCACGCGCGCCGCGCCGACGGCGACCCCGGCGGCGCGCTGGAGCTGTACCGGGAGGCGGTGCGGCTGTTCGCGGCGGCGGGCGCGACGCACGCGCAGGCGCTGGCGGTGACGGCGCAGGCGGCGTGCCTGGCGGCGCTCGGCCGCCGCGCCGAGGCCGAGGGCGCGGTTCTGCTGGCGGCGGAGCTGGCGCGGCGCAGCGGCGCGGCGGCGGTGGAGGAGCAGGTGCGGCGGCTGGACCTGGACGGGGTGCCGGCGGGCGCGGACGCGCCGGTGACCGAGGACCGGCTGGCGGTGCTGACGGTGCGGGAGCGGGAGATCGCCGAGCGGGCGGGCCTCGGCCGCAAGACGCGGGAGATCGCCGAGGAGCTGTCGCTGAGCCCCCGGACGGTCGACGTCCACCTCACCCGGATCTACCGCAAGCTGCACATCACGTCGCGGGCGGCGCTGGCGCGGATGATGGCGGGCGTCGGCTGACCGGAAAACCGGTTGGTGCGGGTCCCGCGCCGCCGTTACAACTGCACCATGCTTCGCAAGTACCCGCGGACGCGGCATCTGGCGGGGTCGCGGTTGCAGCCCGGCGACCACGACCTCGCGGCGGCGCCGTTCGCGGAGATCGCCGGGCGGCACCTGGTCGTCGAGGAGAAGCTGGACGGCGCGAACGCGGGCGTCAGCTTCGGCGCGGGCGGGGAGCTGCTGCTGCAGAGCCGCGGGCACTACCTGTCGGGCGGGCCGCGCGAGCGGCAGTTCGCGCCGCTGAAGGCGTGGGCGGCGTCGGTGCGGGACCTGCTGCACCCGCGCCTGACCGACCGGTACGTCCTGTACGGGGAGTGGCTGTACGCCAAGCACACCGTGTTCTACGACGCGCTGCCGCACTACTTCTGCGCGTTCGACGTCCTGGACCGCCGGGACGGGACGTTCCTGTCCACGCCCGCCCGCGCCGAGCTGCTGGCGGGGACACCGGTGGTGCCGGTGCCCGTCCTGTTCGAGGGCGCGCTGCACCGGCTGGAGGACCTGACGGCGCTGGTGGGGCCGTCGACGTGCCGGACGCCGCGCTGGCGGGACGCGCTGGCGGCGGCGGCGCGGGCGGGCGGCGCCGATCCGGAGCGGGTCGCGGCCGAGACCGACGCGGCCGAGGAGATGGAGGGCCTCTACGTGAAGGTGGAGGAGGGCGGCCGGACGGTGGGCCGCTACAAGTGGGTCCGGGCGGGGTTCGTGACGGCGGTGCTGGACGCGGGGTCGCACTGGCTGGACCGTCCGATCGTCGCCAACGGGCTGGCCGATCCGGGGGTGCTGTATGCGCGTTCTGGCTGAGCTGTGCCCGGCGCCGCCGCGCTGGGAGGTCCCGTGGGACCGGATCCGGGACGCGTTCGGGTGGGTGCGGGACTTGGCGGGGGTGCCGCAGGACGCCGTCCACCACGCCGAGGGCGACGTGGCGGTCCACACGCGGATGGCGTGCGAGGCGATGGCGGCGCTGCCGCAGTTCCGGGCCCGGCCGCACGACGAGCGGGTGCGGCTGTTCACGGCGGTGCTGATGCACGACGTCGCCAAGCCGTCCTGCACGCGGCACGAGGACGACGGGCGGATCACCGCGCGCGGGCACTCGCGGGCCGGGGACCTGATGGTGCGGCGGATCCTGTGGGAGCTGGGCGCGCCGGCGGCGTGGCGGGAGCACGTGGCGGCGCTGGTCCGCCACCACCAGGTGCCGTTCTGGGCGCTGGAGCGCCCGGACCTGCAGCGGATCGCGTTCCGGGTGAGCCTGGTGGCCCGCAACGACGACCTGGCGCTGCTGGCGACGGCGGACCTGCTCGGCCGGGTGTGCGGGGACGCCGCGCAGGTGCTCGACAGCATCGCGCTGTTCGCCGAGTACTGCGCCGAGCAGGAGTGCCTGGACCGGCCGCGCGCGTTCCCGTCCGACCACGCCCGGTTCTGGTACTTCCGCAAGGACGGCCGCGACCCGTCCTACGCCGCCTACGACGACACGCGCGCGACGGTGACGGTGATGTCGGGGCTGCCGGGGGCGGGCAAGGACACGTGGCTGGCCGCGCACCGCCCCGGCGTGCCGGTGGTGAGCCTGGACGCGCTGCGCCGCGCGCTCGGCGTGGACCCGGGCGGCGACCAGCGGCCGGTCGCGGCGGCGGCGTTCGAGGCGGCGCGCGGGCATCTGCGGGCGGGGCGGTCGTTCGCGTGGAACGCCACGAACGTGTCGCGGCAGCTCCGCGAGCAGTGCGTCGGGCTGGCGGCGTCCTACCGGGCGCGGGTGGAGGTCGTGGCGGTGGAGGCGCCGCCGAAGGTGCTGCGGGCGCGGAACCGGGCGCGGCGCGTCCCGGTCCCGGACGCGGTGATCGACCGGCTCGCGCGCCGCTGGGAGGCCCCCGACCCGACCGAGGCGCACCGGGTGGAGTGGGTCGCGACGGGCTGACCGGCGTGTGGTGTGATGATCGCGCCGAAGGGAGGGCGCGGGTGGACGGCGCGGTTCAGGACGCGGGCGGGAACGCGGAACAGGGCCCGGAACAGGGCGCGGGGCGGGTGGCGCTGGTGACGGGCGCGGGCTCGGGCATCGGCGCCGGGGTGGCGGCGGCGCTGCTGGCCCGGGGCTGGCGGGTGGCGCTGGCGGGGCGGCGCGCGGACCGGCTGGCGGCGACCGTCCGGTCGGCGGGCGGCGGCGCGGCGGACCGGGCCCTGACCGTCGCGGCGGACGTGACGTCCCCGGAGTCGGTGGACGCGCTGTTCGCGGCCGTCGCGGACCGGTTCGGGCGGCTGGACCTGCTGTTCAACAACGCGGGCGTGTTCGGCGCGCCGGCGCCGGTGGAGGAGTTCCCGGTCGCCGAGTGGGACGCCGTCATCGCCACGAACCTCACCGGGGCGTTCCTGTGCGCGCGGGCGGCGTTCGCGCTGATGCGCGACCAGGATCCGCGCGGCGGCCGGATCATCAACAACGGGTCGCTGTCGGCGCACACGCCGCGTCCCCGGTCGGTGGCCTACACCGCGAGCAAGCACGCGGTGACGGGGCTGACCAAGGCGCTGTCGCTGGAGGGCCGCGCGCACGGCATCGCGTGCGGGCAGATCGACATCGGGAACGCGGCGACGGAGATGACGGGGCCGTTCGGGGCGGGGACGCTGCAGGCGGACGGTTCGGTGCGCGCGGAGCCGGTGATGGACGCGGCGAACGCGGTCGCGGGCGTGCTGTACATGGCGGACCTGCCGCCGGAGGCGAACGTGCAGTTCATGTCGGTGCTGGCGACGGGGATGCCGTCGTTCGTGGGACGCGGCTGACCCGCACCCCGCCGGCACCGCGCCGGAACCCGGGCGGTGACGGGTGGTGACGCGGCCGTCGCCGTCCGTCCGATGTGAAATTCTCCGAACGCGCCGTTGCGTTCGGGGCCGCGCGTCCTAGGATCGTCGTGTGCTTCGCCCCCGATACCCGCTCCGTACCCGGCGCCTGCTGCTGCGGCCGTTCCAGCCCGGCGACCTGGAGGGCCTGTACGCCTACCAGTCGCAGCCGGAGGTGGCGCGGTTCCTGGTGTGGGAGCCGCGGACGCTGGAGGAGTCGCGGGTGTTCCTGCGGCAGAAGATGGACGCGGCGACGCTGGAGAAGGAGGGCGACTGGCTGGTCGCGGCGGTCGTCGCGGCCGAGACCGGGGAGCTGATGGGCGAGATCAACCTGCAGTGGTCGAGCCGGGAGCACTGCCAGGGCGAGATCGGGTACGTGCTGAACCCGGCGTTCCACGGCCACGGGTACGCGACGGAGGCGGCGGCCGAGGGGCTGCGCCTCGGTTTCGAGGAGCTCGGGCTGCACCGGATCGTGGGCCGCATCGACGCGCGCAACGAGGCGTCGGCGCGGGTGCTGGAGCGGCTCGGGATGCGCCGGGAGGCGCATCTGCGGGAGAACGAGCTGGTCAAGGGCGAGTGGAGCGACGAGGTCGTGTACGCGATGCTGCGCCGGGAGTGGGAGGCGCGTCCCGAGCCCGCGCACGACGCCGGCGCGGCCGTCGGCGAGTGACGCCCCTCCCCCGCGCCGGCCGCGGAGCGTGACGCGGCGGGCGGCGGAGGCGACGCACGGTCGCGGGCGCGCCCGGCGGACTCACTACGGACTCACCAGGGCACAGGATGGCCTGTTTTTCTTGTCACCTGGACCCATAGATCGTCTTGGACGGTTCCGCGACACTCGGCCACTAGTCGCGCGGCCGGAGTCGGCCGCTTCTTTCGTCTTCAGCAGGCCCCTGGGAGTGTCATGAGCCTCTCCGTTACCGTCGGATCCCGTGTGCGGTGGCGCCGTTCTCTCGCCGCGTCGGCGGTCGGCGCCGCGCTGGCGGCCGGTGCGGGCGTCGTGGCGGTCGTCCCGGCGCAGGCGGCGGGGTTCGTCGCCGCCGACACCGGCGCCAAGATCACCGGCGAGCAGCAGGTCGCCGACGGGGAGGTCGACATCACGATCTCCTCGCCGTCGCTCGGCAAGTCGGTGAAGACGCGGCTGCTGCTGCCCAAGGGCTGGACGCGGGACTCGGCGGCGAAGTACCCGGTGCTGTACGCCTACCACGGCGGTCAGGACAACTACACGTCCTGGACGAAGAACACCGACATCGAGGCCTGGGCGCGCAAGTACAACGTCCTAGTGGTGATGCCCGAGGGCGAGAACGGCTCGTACACCGACTGGTACAACTACGGCAAGGGCGGCACTCCCAAGTGGGAGACGTTCCACACCACCGAGGTGCGCGAGCTGGTCGAGCGCAACTTCGGGGCGAGTTCGGTGGCGGCGGCGATCGGGAACTCCTCGGGCGCGCAGGGCGCGATGAGCTACGCGGCGCGGCACCAGGGGATGTTCAAGTACGTGGCGGCGCTGAGCGGGACGCTGTCGATGCGGTCGCCGGGGATGCCGGCGATGCTGATGTTCACCAACGCGGGCAACGGCCAGGACCCGTACGCGATCTGGGGCATCCCGTGGGCCGACGACGCGAACTGGAAGGCGCACGACCCGGCGTCGCTGGTGGACAAGCTGCGCGGGACGGGCCTGTTCTTCTCGGCGGGGACGACGGGCCGTCCGGGTCCGGGCGACCCGGACGTGGCGCCGTGGGACATCGGCCTGCTGAGCGAGATCGCGATCGGCGCCGACAACAAGGAGTTCCAGAAGAAGCTGGACGAGGCGAAGGTCCCCTACACCGCGCACATCTACGGCGACGGGCGGCACAACTGGCCGGCGTGGATCCGCGAGGCGACGTTCATCTGGCCGACGCTGATGCAGTCGATCGGCGCGAACCAGGTGCAGTGACGTAAGCGCGCGAAGGGCGCCCGGCGGGAGGTTCCGCCGGGCGCCCTTTCGCGTGCGCCGAGAGTGAACCGGGGGGTGAAAAGGGCGGCGGCCCGTCACCGGCGCCCCCTCGGCGTGCGGTGACGGGCCGCCGCCCGCCCCCTGGGGGGCGGGTTCACGGGGTCCCTCGGGCGGGTCAGCCCTCGCCGGCGCCGCTGAGGTCGGTGACGGGCAGCGCACCCTCCAGGTAGGCCTTGCGGGTCGCGGTGTGCGACACCTTGCCGCTGCTGGTGCGGACGAGCCCGCCGGGCTCGATGAGCACCAGCTCGTGGACGCGGACGTCGTGGTGCTGCTGCACGGCGGCGCGGACGGCGTCGGTGACGGCGACCGGGTCCAGGCGCTTGATGGGGACGCGGCGGTTGCGCTCGGCGACGATGATGAGGACCTCGCCCTCCTCGCCGTCGACGGAGAACGCGGCGGCGTACCCGCGGCGGACGCCCTCGTGGGCGTGGAACGCGGTGTACTCCAGGTCCTGCGGGTAGTGGTTGCGGCCGTCGATGATGACGAGGTCCTTGATGCGGCCGGTGATCCACAGTTCGCCCTCGTACCAGACGCCGAGGTCGCCGGTGCGCAGCCACGGGCCCTCGGGCAGGTCGCCGCGCTCCCCGGCGAGCTTGTTGCCGAAGGTGCGGGCGGTCTCCTCGGGGCGGTTCCAGTACCCGGCGGTGACGTTGGGGCCGTGGATCCAGATCTCGCCGATGTGCCCGTCGGGCTTGCGCTCGCCGGAGTCGGGGTCGACGATCGCGACGAGCTGCCCGTAGGGCTGCCCGCAGCCGACGAGGACGCTGGCGCGCTCGGCGTCGTGGTCGCAGGGCTCCAGCACGCCGGCGTTGAGGGCGTCGCGGTCGAACGCGCGGACGGTCGGCAGCTCGTAGCGGGACGAGGACGACACGTACACGGTGGCCTCGGCGAGCCCGTAGGCGGGGACCTGCACCTCGGGCCGCAGGCCGTAGGGGCTGTAGGCGTCGAGGTAGCGCTGCAGGCTCTCCTCGCGGATCGTCTCGGCGCCGTTCATGAACACCTGGACGCCCGACAGGTCGAGCCCGGCCTTCTCCTCGTCGCTGACCTTGGTGGCGAGGTACTCGTAGGCGAAGTTGGGCGCGCAGGTGAACGCGTGGCCCTGCTTGCTGAGCAGCTCCAGCCAGCGGATGGGCCGCATGATGAACGCGACGGGGTCCATGAGGACGGCGGGGCTGGCGTAGGCGATGGGGAGGCCGACGGCGGTGACCAGGCCCATGTCGTGGAACAGCGGGAGCCAGTTCACGCCGGTCGACACGCGCGGGATGCCGTCGAACACGCCCCAGCACTGCTCGGCGTTCACGGCGAGGTTGCCGTGGGTGAGCATGACGCCGGCGGGCACGCGGGTGGACCCGGAGGTGTACTGCAGGTAGGCCAGGTCGTCGGGGGAGATCGGCTCGTCCTCGAAGGTGAGGGACGTGTCGATGGTGTCGACGGTGATGATCTGCTTGGGCCGCGGGACGGTGTTCTGGTCGAAGAACGCCTCGACGTGCGGGAGCGCGGAGGTGATCGTCAGGACCGTCTCGGGCTCGGAGTCGGAGTACACGGCCAGGAGCCGGTCGGCGTGCCCGGGCAGGTCCGGGGAGAACAGCGGGACGGCGATGACCCGCGCGTACATGCAGCCGAGGAACCCGATGATGTAGTCGAGGGTCTGGGGGGCGAGCAGCGCGGCGCGCTGGCCGGGGTCGGTGGCCTGGCGCAGCGTGGCGGCGAGGGCGCGGGCGCGCTTGTCCAGTTCGCCCCACGTCATGTCGACGGCGACGCCGTCGACGTCCTCGCTGTAGTCCATGTAGGTGTAGGCGCGGTCGTCGGGGTAGAGCTGCGCCCACTTGGCGAGGCGCTGGACGAGGGGGGTGCGGTCGAGTTCCTTGAGGGTGGTCATGAGGGGGCGCTCCAGTGGAGGGACGGGTGGGCGGGCCGGCGCCCGGCGCGGGCCGGGTGCCGGCCGGGTCGTCGGCCGGGTGTCAGGCGGCGGCGGGTTCGGGGTCGGGCTGGTTGCGGCGGGCGGCGAGCCGGTCGGCGTCGGGCCAGCGGACGTCCCAGACCCAGCCGAGCTTCTCGAACAGCCAGATGGTGCGGGCGCTGATGTCGACCTGGCCCTTCAGGACGCCGTGCCGCGCGCAGGTCGGGTCGGCGTGGTGCAGGTTGTGCCAGGACTCGCCGAACGACGGGATGGCCAGCCACCACACGTTGCGGGACTCGTCGCGGGTCTTGAACGGCTTCTTGCCGAAGACGTGGCAGATCGAGTTGATGGAGAAGGTGACGTGGTCGCCGGCGAACACGCGCAGGATCCCGGCCCAGAACAGGGCGGTGACGGCGCCGTGCCAGGACCAGGTGAGCAGCGCGCCGAGGCCCATCGGGACGAGCAGGGTGGACGCGGCGATGAGGACGTAGACATCGTTGCGGCCGAGGAACCGCAGGTCGGGGTCCTTCAGCAGGTCGGGCGCGTACTTGGTGCGCGACGTGCGGGTCTTGCGGAACAGCCAGCCCATGTGGGCGTGGAACAGGCCCTTGGTGAGCCCCCACACGCCGGGCCCGAACGCCCACGGGGAGTGGGGGTCGCCGTCGCGGTCGGAGTACTTGTGGTGGCGGCGGTGGTCGGACACCCAGAAGATGACCGAGCCCTGCCACGCCTGCCCGCCGAGGACGGCCAGCGCGATCTTCAGCCAGCGCTTGGCCTTGAAGCCCTGGTGGGTGAAGTAGCGGTGGTATCCGACGGTGATGCCGAGCGCGTTGAACGGGTAGAGGAACGCGAAGATCGCGACGTCGGTCCAGCCGATGCCCCAGCCCCAGAAGAACGGGACGGCGGCGGCGACGCCGACGATGGGGGCGACGACGAACACCACGACGCTGATGCGTTCGATCATGGGGACGGGCTTGGGAGCGATGTCCGGCAGCGGGGCTCTGCGCCCCACATCGGCGACACCCGCGGTCATGAGGGCTCCTTATCGGCGTTCGTTCGCGTTCCTTGCGGCAGGAGTGCGGCCGTGACGTCGCGGGCCCGGCGGTGGGAAACGGGTCCGGTCGTGACTCCGCCGCATATATAGGGCACGACCGTACGGTCACTATCGCGGGACGGTCTTCGCATCAGGGACACCAGTTGCGGCGTCTGTTGTGAAGTCAGGTGACAAACGGCGCGTGCGTTCCCTACGGTGACGGGCGCCGCGGACGGGTCAGGACGGCCCGCCCGCCGTCCGCCCCGCCGTCACCCGCACGGTCTCCGGCGGGGCCGGGCGGGGGTTCGGGGAGGCGGGCGCGCAGGGCGCGGTGGAGCCAGCCGGGCCCGCCGGGGGCGTGGGCGATGATCCAGGGGACGAGCGCGGGCACGTCGCCGGGGCCGTGCAGGGCGCGTTCGGCGCCGCCGCACCGCACGGCCCCGCCTCCCCCACCGGCCGCCCCGCCGGCCAGCTCACCGCCCGTTTCACCGGCGACGACGGCGACGACGGGTTCGCCGGGCGCGCCGTGGCCGGTGTGGACGCGCAGCCGTGGGCACGCGGCGGCGAGCGCGTTCTGCAGCGCGGTGTGCAGGGCGCGGGCGTGCGGCGTCGCGGGTCTTGCGGGCAGGACGAGCGCGACGGCGCCGTCGTAGGGCGGGCCGGTGACGGGGCCGTCCAGCGGGAGCGGCGCCGCGTCCGGCAGCGGCGCGGGCGCGGGGTGCGCGCCCGTTTCGGCGTAGAGGGCGGTGACGCGCGGGAGCGCGGCGTCGGGGTCGGCGAGGAACCGCAGGAGGCGGCGGCGCAGGTAGTCCGAGCCGGTGTCGCCGGCGGCGACGCGGCGGGCGCAGCCGCGGGCGGTGGCGGTGCCGAGGGCGTGCTCGAAGCAGTCGGCGAGGGCGGAGCGGCGCGCGGCGATGAGCGCGTCGGCGTCGGGGTGCTCCAGGACGAACCGCAGGACGGCGCGGGTGGTGTGCTTGTGGTTGGCGCGCAGCCGCCGCAGGGCGAGCAGGGCGGTGATGACGTGGCCGGGCGGGGCGGCGCGGGTGAGCAGGTGCGCGGTGGCGGCGAGGGTGGCGCGGGCGGGGTCGGGCAGGCCGGCCTGGGAGGCGGTGAGGAGCTGCAGCAGGACGCGGGCGCGCTGCCAGGGCAGGACGCCGGGCGCCAGGCCGAGCAGGGCGTAGGGCTCGGGGGCGGCGGCGCGGGCGGCGGCGTGCAGGGCGGCGTCGTCCCACCGGGGGACGCCGCCCCGGGGAAGGGTCAGCGGCCGGTCATGGGTCTGCAGGTGGGTGAGCAGGGTGGGGGTGTCCATGATTGCCTCCGCAGTCATGGAGTCTAAGAACCCCGGCGACCCGGTCGGCACTCATTTGTTGTCGCCGTCGCGGGCGCCGTGGCCGCCGAGGCCGTGTTCGAGGAGGTCGAAGGCGCGGTCGGCGGCGGGTACGGCGGTGGCGGTCGCCGTGCGGCGGTTCCGGCGGGAGGGCGCCTGACCGGTGCCTGGCCGGTGCCTGGCCGGTACCGGCGGGTAGGCGCGGGAATGCGGGCGGTTCGCCCGGGAGGACTACTATTCGCGGGGTGAACGGGCAGGGGGCCGGGACGGGACCCGGTGCAGCGTCGGCGCGGCCGGGGGATCTCTTCGCCGCGGTGGAGGCCAACGTCCGCGAGCTGGTCGCGGCGCCGTGGTGGCGGACGGCGGCGCCGCAGCAGCGCAGCGAGCAGATCGCGGCGCGGATGCTGTGGGGCGCGGGCGAGTGGTGGCTGTTCGGGGCGTGGGGCCGCTGGTACCGGTGCGGGCTGGACGGGTCGTGGCAGCCGTGCCCGCCGCCGCCCGATCCCGCCGACCGGGCCGTCGCGGTCCCGGCGCCGCGCGGGGCGGGGACGCCGCCGGTGCCGCCGCAGCTGTACCCGACGGGCCCGGACCTGTCGACGGGGCGGATGGCGTCGCTGGGGTTCCTCGGCCCGCTCCCCGACACCGGCGTGGTCGCGCGGATCTCGCAGGCGCTGACTACGGCGCTGGCGGTGAACCCGGCGCAGTTCGCCCAGCAGGACCCGATGTTCCAGGCGGGGACGCCGAGTACGGTCGCGGCGGCGTGGGGGGCGCTGCTGTGGTGCGCGGGCGCGCCGGTCGCGCTGACCGAGCATCCGCTGATCGAGTCGTTCACCTACTACCTGACGACCCCGGCCGAGCGGCTGCACTGGATGATGCCGCCGGACTTCTCGACGCTGGCGGGCTACTACGTCCACCGGCTCGGCGCGGGCGACGGGCCGGGCGCCGCGCACGTCGCGCGGGTGATGTACGAGGTCGCGACGGGGTTGCAGGGCGACGAGCGGTTCCGTCCGGGCGCGGACGCGCTCGCGGCGGTGACGGGCGCGTCGCTGCAGTACGTCCAGCAGGACCTGGCGACCGTCCGGTACGGGCCGCAGGCGATCGTGCAGGAGTGGCGGCGGCGGTGCCCGGCGGAGTTCGCGACGCCGCTGCTGCGCGACACCGCGCCCGGCGAGTACCTGCGCCTGGCCCTGTACGACCTGCAGCAGATCGTCGCGGAGCTGGGCGCGGTGCCGCCCGCCCCGGCGGGCGCCGCCCCGGGCGGTCCGGGCGGGCCCGGCGGGCAGGGGCGGGGGCACGACCGGGTGCGGCACGCGGGCCTGGCGGTGCTGGCGGCGGACTTGCAGGCGGCGCCGGGCGCGCTCCCGGCGCTGCAGCGGTGGCTGGACCCGGACTCGGCGCGGACGCTGCAGGCGGTGCTGGCCGATCCGGCGCATCCGCTGCGGACGTTGTGGCCGCGCGACGGGCGGCTGCCCGAGGCGCTGCGGTCGGGCGACGCGGGGGTGCTGGCGGCGCTGCTGGCCACGACGTACGGGATCGGGCTGACGTGGTGCCGGCTGGCGCAGGTGCCGCCGCCGGCGACGGGGTTCGCGGTGCCGCAGGCGGTCGCGGCGGAGCTGACGAGCCCGGCGAACTACTCGCCGCCCTCGACCGACGAGCTGAGCGCGTGGGACATCATCTCGGCGGCGCGGGCGCATCTGGCGGCGGGCCGTCCCGCGCCGGACGCGCCCGTCGCGCCCGAGCCGCCGGGCGCCGGGGACCCGGCGGGCCGGTCGGCGGGCCCGGCGTCGCCGCAGGCGCGCCCCCCGCTGCCCCCGCCCGCCGCTCCCCCGCCCGCCCCGCCCGCGGGCGCGCCCATGGAGCCCCCTGCCGCCCCGCCCGCGCCTCCGCCGGGTCCGCGTCCCGGCGAGGACGCGGGCCCGGGCGCGGGCGACGCGCACGCCGGGCCGTCCGGGCACGAGCAGGGCGGGGCGCAGGCCGCCGCGCACGCCGGCCAGGCCCCGCCTTCCGGTCCGCCGCCCCTGGGTCCGCCGCCCGGCCCTCCGCCCGGGCCGGCGCCCGCGCCGCCGGTGGCGGGGACGGCGCCGGTGTGGCCGGACGAGCAGGGACCGGCCGAGCACGCGCCGGGCACGCAGCTGGACTCGGGCCCGTACTCCGACCCGTACCGCACGCAGCTCGATCCCCGGCTGGATCCGCGGCTGGACGCGCGTCCGGGCGGGCAGGAGCTGCCGCCGCCGCCCGCGCCGGTGTCGGAGGCGCCGCCGCCCGCGCCGCAGGCGGCGCGGGACGAGCCGGGCCCGCGGGTCGCCGAGGCGTACGGGATCCGGTTCCTGTGCGGCGCCGACGACGTGGAGCGGGTGGTGACCGAGGCGCGGCGCCGGGGGAAGTGGGCGGCGCGGCTGCGGGGGCAGGAGGTGTCGAGCGCGTCGGTGCCGGCGCTGCTGCTGATCGGGGCGCCGTCCAGCGGGCAGCGGCGGCTGGCGCGGATGGTGGCGCGGGCGCTGGCGGAGGTGGAGGTGTCGTCGGGCGAGGTCCGGACGGTGCACGCCGAGGACCTGCGCGACGGCGGCCCGGACGGGCTGCGGGCGGCGCTGGACGCGCACGCGGGGCACGCGCTGCTGCTGGACGGCCTGGACGACCTGATCCTGGACCATCCCGAGGGCCGCCAGTACGCGACGGCGATCTACCGGGCGCGGCTGGAGGGCGTGAGCGAGACGGCGCTGCTGGCGACGTGCGCGCCCGACCGGGTCGGGGAGCTGTCGGCGGCGTCCCCTGAGCTGCTGACGGACCTGCGCGCGGTGCGGCTGCCGGACCTGTCGGTGCCCGCCGTCCGGGAGGGCCTGCTCGGCCTGCTCGCCGAGGAGCGCCGCCTGCGCCTCGGCGCGGACGCGTGGCGGGTGGTGCGGCAGGAGATGCCGCTGCTGCGCGGCCGGGGCCGCCTGACCGGCGCACGGCTCATCGAGACCTACCTGGACCGGGCGGCGACGCGGCAGCTCGGGCGCGCCGAGGCGACGCAGGCGATCGGGAGCACGGGCACGCTGGTGCTGGCCGGCGAGGACTTCGAGGGCATCGCCGCCGAACTGTCCTGACCGGGCTCAGGTCTGCTCGGGAGCGGGCGCGGGTTCGCGGGTGCCGGGGTCCTGGCAGGAGTGGTGGAGCCCGGCGGGCATGTGCCGGTGGACGCGCGCGGCCTTGCGGACGGTGAGGAACGCGACGGGCCCGCCGAGCGCGCACGCGGCGGCGGCGATGAGCATGGCGCGCGGGTACCCGGCGCCGAGGGGTCCGGAGGCGCCGTGGGCGCCGAGCCCGGCGGCGGGCGGCAGGACCGCGACGGCCAGCAGTGACGCCAGCCGGGACACGGCGTTGTTGGTGCCGGACGCGGCGCCGACGTGGTCCTCGTCGACTGACGCGAGGACGGTCGCGGTGAGCGGCGCGACGGTCGCGGCCATCCCGAGCCCGAACACCACGACGCCGGGCAGCACGCCGGTGACGTAGGACGCGCCGGGCCGGGCGAGGGCGAGCAGCGCGACGCCGCCGCCCGCGACGAGCGGCCCGGCCGCCATGAGGGGGCGGGCGCCGATCCGCTGCGCGAGCGCCCCGGCCCGCCCCGACAGCACCATCATGATCACCGTCATGGGCAGCGTCGCGATCCCGGCGCGCAGCGCGGAGTACCCGAGCGAGTTCTGCAGCTGCAGCGTCAGCAGGAACAGCGCGCCGCCGAGCGCGGAGTACACCGCGAGGGTGGTGAGGTTGACGCCGACGAACTGCCGGGACCGCAGCATGTCCAGCGGCAGCAGCGGGTCGCGGGAGCGGCGCTCGGCGACCGGGAACGCGGCGAGTCCCGCGATGCCCACGACGGCGAGGACGGCGGCGGCGGGCGTCCACCCGTGCGCGGGGACCTCGATGAGCGCGTACACGGCGCCGCCGAGCCCGGCGGTGACGGTGACCGCGCCGGGGTAGTCCAGGCGGCCGGGGCGGGCCGAGCGGGTCTCGGGCACGCGGCGCAGCGCGGCGAGGGTGAGCGCGGCGAGCGGCACGTTGACCAGGAACACCCACCGCCACGACACGACGTCCACGAGCCATCCCCCGGCGAACGGGCCGAGCGCGGCGGCGACGCCCGACAGCGCGGCCCAGCGGCCGACGGCGGCGCCGCGGTCGCGTTCGTCGATGATCGCGTCGATCATGGCGAGGCTGCCGGGGACCAGCAGCGCGCCGCCCGCGCCCTGCACCAGGCGCGCGGCGATGAGCGCGGCGGGGCCGGGCGCGAGCCCGCACGCCAGCGACGCGGCGGTGAACAGGACGAGCCCGGCGGTGAAGACCCGGCGGTGGCCGTGCCGGTCGCCGAGGGCGCCGCCGAACAGCAGCAGGGCGCTGAGGGTGAGCAGGTAGCCGTCCAGGACCCACTGCAGGACGGTGAGGCCGCCGCCCAGGCCGCGGCCGATGGCGGGCAGCGCGACGTTGACGACCGAGCCGTCCAGGAACGCGACGCCCGAGCCGAGGACGGTGGCGGTGAGCACGCGTCGGCCCGCCGAAGACGCCAGCCGGGCGCGGCCGGGACGATCGTCGGTCTTGGCGTCGGTCATGAGTCCTCCGTTCCTCGGCGTGCTGCACGGCGCGCCCGCCCAAACCGCCCTTGACGAACCCGTGCCCTGCGGCGGACCGCACCCTGACGCGCGCACGGGCGCGGGCGTGGTCACGAGAGGGGGGCGGGAGCGGTTAGAGTGGGTGTGGCCGGTGCGGCACCGTGTCCCCCGGGCTCTATTCACAGCCTTCGGGGAATACCGCCGGACCTGTTCCGGGCCGGAGCCTCGTTGTGCCTTTCGCCGTGAGGCGACCGTCCGCACCGGCCATCCGGACGCCCGCGGGCTCCGGCGAGATTTCCCGTCTCGCCGGAGCCCGTTGTCGTTTCTCCTGGTTTTCCGGGCGGGTGCCGTGCGGGTGCCGGTCAGCCGAACGCGGCGAGGAGCGCGCCGGCGAGCGCCGCCGCGGCGGCCACGGCGACGATCGCGACGGCGGCGACGAGGCGGATCCGCCGCCGCCGGTCCCGGCCGAGCCTGGTCATGCGGACCGCGAGCCGCGGGTCGTCCGCGGTCAGCCGGACCTCGATCTCGGCGAGGAGCCGCCGCTCCTCCATCGACAGCGCCATGCTTCAACCTCCGGGGGACGTGGTGCCCGTATTCCTCCCCCGCTTACAAGATCATTAGCCGTGATCGTCAGCCGTGGGCGGCGGTCGCGGTCGCGGCCCGCGCGGGCGCGCTCTCGTGGTGGCGGCGGTCCAGCGCGGTGACGTAGTAGGTGTAGGTCCGGCCGGGTTCGGCGGTGGCGTCCAGGACCCCGCCGCCGCGCACCGAGGCCAGCAGCCGGTCGGGGCGGACGGGCGCGCACGCCGGCCCCGTCCCGTCCACCCGGTACACGGCGTAGGACGCGGCGGAGTCCTGCGTCCGCCACTGCACCCGCACGCCCGGCCCCTCGGCGGGCACGGCCGTCACGTTCCGGACGCCGGGCGGCGCGGCGCCGCCGGGCGCGGGCGGCAGCAGCGCGGGCCGCCCGTAGTGGTCGGCGCGCAGCTTGGCGGCGAACCCGGCGCGGTTGGCGGCGACGTCGGCGGCGCTGAAGAACACGTCCCCGCGGACCTGCGGGTAGCGGGCGTTGAGCGCCAGGTGCCGCGACAGCTCGCCGGCGCGCCGCCACGCGCCGCCCTCCCCGACGCGGTACGCGGCCTGCCCGATGGTGAGCTGCACGCCGGTGCCGCGCACCAGGTCCGACCACCACGCGACCAGGGTGCGGTAGTCGGCGCGCGGGTCCCCGATCGGCCAGTACAGCTGCGGGGTGACGTAGTCGAGCCAGCCCTCCTTCACCCAGCGGCGGGTGTCGGCGTACTGGTCGTCGTAGCTCTGCAGCGCGCTCGTCTTCGACCCGCCGGGGTCGGTGGAGGCGTTGCGCCACACCCCGAACGGGCTGATCCCGAACCGCAGCCACGGCTTGGCCCGGTGGATGCGGGCGTCCAGGTCCCGGACGAGCCCGTCGACGTTCTCCCGCCGCCACGCCGCCTTGCCGAGGCCGTGCCCGTACGCCTTGTAGGCGGCCTTGTCGGGGTAGTCCTTCCCGTCCTCGGGATAGGGGTAGAAGTAGTCGTCGAAGTGGACGCCGTCGACGTCGTACTTCCCGACGACGTCCATGACCGCGCGGGTGACCAGGTCGCGGACCTGCGGCAGCCCCGGGTCGTACCACAGGCCGTCGCCGTAGGCGTGGACCCAGTCGGGATGCTTGCGGGCGGGGCTGGAGGGGGCGAGCTTGGAGCGGTCCGGGTCGTTGGCGACGCGGTAGGGGTTGAACCAGGCGTGGAACTCCAGGTCGCGGGCGTGCGCCTCCTTCACCATGAACCCCAGCACGTCCCAGCCGGGGTCCTTGCCGGCCGTCCCGGTGATCCACTGCGACCACGGCTCGTACGGCGAGGGGTAGAACGCGTCGCCGTCCGGGCGGATCTGCACGAACACCGTGTTGAACCGCATCGCCTGCGCGGTGTCCAGCAGCTTGCGGTACCGGTCCTGCTGGGCCTTCACGGTGCGGGCGCCCGCGGGCCAGTCCGCGCCGCCGACCGTCGTGATCCACATCCCGCGGACCTGCCGGGCCGGGTCGTCGCCGGGCGCGGGCACCGCCGGGCACTCCGCCGACGCGCCCGCCGCCGGGACCCGCGCCGCCTCGGCCGCGCCCTCCCCGCCGCCGAACCCGCACCCCGCCGCGCCCGCCAGCAGCACGGCCGCCGCCGCGCCCGCCAGCACCGCCGTGCCCGTCCCGGTCCCCGTTCGCTTCCGTCGCCGCATAGCGAGCCATTGTCACCGACCCGGGGCCGTGCTCGCGCCGCACACCGTAAAACGATCATGGAAGGGGGCGGCGGGGAACGCGGCCCGCGCGCGGGTAGGACGCCGGTCATGGCCGTGCTGCTGTCGCTGGTGGCCGCGGCGATGATCCTGGCGGGCGGGACGCTCGCGCTGCGCGCCCGCGACCGCCGCCACCTCGTCCTCGGGCTCGCGGGCGGCATCGTCCTCGGCGTCGTGTCGTTCGACCTGATCCCCGAGGCCCTGGCCGCCGGGGCGCCCGAGCTTCTGCACGTCCCCGTCCCGATGATCGCGTTCGCGGCCGGGTTCGCGACCCTGCACGTCGCCGAGCAGCTCACCGCAGCGCACCGCGCCCACGAGGGCGAGTACGCCCCGCACCGCCACCCCGGCGCGTCCGGGCGCGTCGCCGCCGGCGCCCTCATCACCCACACGTTCCTGGACGGCCTCACCATCGGCGTGGCGCTGCGCGCGCCCGGCGCGACCGGCCTGCTCGTCTGCGTCGCGATCTTCGCGCACAACTTCGCCGACGGGTTCACCACCGTCACCTTCGCGTCCCTGCGCGACCCCGCCGCACGACAGGGGGCACGGCGGGGGGCGGCGCGGTTCCTCGCCGCCGCGATGCTCGCGCCCGTCGCGGGAGCGTCGCTCGCGACGGTCCTCGCCGTGCCCGGGCACGTCCTCGGCCCCTACCTGGGGTTCGTGTCGGGGGTTCTGCTGTACCTGGCCGCCGCCGACATCCTCCCCGAGGCGCACGCCGGGCATCCGCGCGCCGCGACGCTCGCCGCGACCGGCGCGGGCGTCGCCGCCGTCCTGCTCATCGTCGGCGCCGCCCACTGACCGTCACCGCAGGGTGGACAGGCCGCCGTCGACGCCGATGACCTGCCCGGTGATGTACGACGCCCGCGACGACAGCAGGAACACCACGGCCTCGGCGACCTCCCACGCCGTGCCCTGCCGGCCGAGCGGGATCAGCTTCGCCGACCGCTCCCGGTCGGCGTTGCCCGCCGACGCCATCCGCCCCATCACCGTGTCGATCAGCCCCGGCGCCACCACGTTCACCCGCACCCCGCGCGCCGCGCCCTCCACCGCCGCGTGCCGCGCCAGCCCCTCGAGGCCCGCCTTGGACGCGTCGTAGGACGGCGACCGGCTGCCCGGCTTCGTCCCCGCCAGCGACCCGGTGAACACCATCGACCCGCCGTCCCCGAGCAGCGGCAGCGCCTCCCGCGCCACCACGAACGGGCCGCGCAGGTTCACCGCCAGCACCCGGTCCCAGTCCGCCACCGGCGTCCCCGCCAGCCCGTACCCGGTCCCGATGCCCGCGTTCACCACCACGCCGTCCAGCCCGCCCAGGCGCAGCGCCGCGTCGGCGACCATCCGCGCCGCGTCGCCCGGATCGCCGACGTCCCCGACCAGCACGTGCGCGCCGCCGCCCGCGTCGGTGATCCGCTTCACCGTCCCCGCCGCCGCGACCTCGTCCACGTCCGCGCACGCCACCTCGGCGCCCTCGCGCGCCGCGACCACCGCGATCGCGCGGCCGTTCCCGGCGGGCGCGTCCGGGTCGTCGCTGCGGCGCGTCCCCGCGCCCACCACGAGGATCCGGCGGCCCGCCAGCAGGCCCCGGTCCGTCCCATGCCCGGCCGGCGCACCATCCGAAGGGGAAAAGTCCGACATGGGTTCGCACCCTAGCCCGCCGCCCCCGCCCTGCCCAGACCCACGCCTTCGCCCTCGCCGCTACCGTGGACGCCCATGAACACGGCCGCCATCGACCCGAGCATCGACCCGAGCACCGACCCGCGCCCCGTCGTCGTCGAACGCGCCGACGGCACCGGCGGCGAGCTCGTCCTGCGCCGCACCGGACCGCACCACGAGATCATCAGCAACGGCGTGTTCCTCATGGACACCCGCGACGGCACCTCCGAGCGCCTCCTCGTCCGCGCCGCCGCCGAGCGCCTCACCGCCCCCGCCAGCATCGCCATCGGCGGCCTCGGCGTCGGGTTCTCCCTCGCCGAGGCCGCCGCCGACCCCCGCTTCACCGCCGTCACCGTCATCGAACGCGAACCCGCCGTCGCCGCCTGGCACCGCGGCCCGCTGCGCCCGTACTCCGCCAGCGCCCTGGACGACCCCCGCGTCCGCCTCCACCTCACCGACCTGCTCGACTGGCTCGACACCGACACCGGCGCCCACGACGCCCTGTGCCTCGACATCGACAACGGGCCCCACTGGACCGTCACCCCCGGCAACGCCCGCCTCTACTCCCCCGCCGGCCTGGACCGCCTCGCCCGCCGCCTCACCCCGCGCGGCGTCCTCGCCGTCTGGAGCGCCGCCGACGCCCCCGGCTTCACCGACCTGCTGCGCACCCGCTTCGCCCACGTCGACGTCCGGACGGTCCCCGTCCCGCGCGGCGAACCCGACGTCGTCTACCTCGCCCGCGCGCCCCGCGCCGACGGAAGCGGCTGACCGGACAAAACAACCCCGCCGCTTCCTGTACCCCCGCCACACCCGCCCCGGACATACCGTTCGCTAAGTTGCGAACAGGAACAAAACCGTCTGGAGGGCTTCCGTGACCACCGCCGACCTCACCGCCACCCGGCGCCCCCGCGCCGTCCGCGCCGTTCTCGGCGACCTCCTGCCCGGCGCGCTCGCCCGCGACACCGCGCTCGTCCTGGCCGCCGCGACCCTCACCGGCATCGCCGCCCAGCTCAGCGTCCCGCTCCCCGGCACGCCCGTCCCCGTCACCGGCCAGACCTTCGCCGTCCTGCTCGCCGGCGCCGCCCTCGGCGCCCCCCGCGCCGCGCTCGCCATGCTCACCTACCTGCTCGCCGGGATCGCCGGGCTCCCCTGGTTCGCCGACGGCCAGACCGGCACCGGCAGCCCCACCTTCGGCTACCTCCTCGGCTTCGTCGCCGCCGCCACCGCCGTCGGCGCCCTCGCCCGGCGCGGCGGCGACCGCACCCCCGCCCGCACCGCCGCGACCATGCTCGCCGGCACCGCCGTCCTCTACGCGATCGGCCTGCCGTACCTCATGGCGTCCCTGGACGTCGGCCTCGGCACGGCCCTGCACCTCGGGTTCACGCCGTTCCTCGCCGGCGACGCCCTCAAGATCGTCCTGGCGGCCGGGCTGCTCCCCGCCGCCTGGCGCCTCCTCGGCGCCCGCCGCTGACCCCGCCCCGGCGTGCGCCACGGCGATCTTGTGGCGCACGCCTCAGCACCCCCGCACGCCCCCACTGTTTGAACGGGTTCAAAACTCCCGTACAGTGGGGACCGTGAAGCTCGCCGCGACCACCACGGACCACCTCACCGTCCACACCGCACCGGTCGCCGACCCCGGCGACCTCGTCGCCCACCTCCCCGGCCCCCAGGCCCTCGCCTGGATCCGCCACGGCCAGGGCATCATCGGCTGGGGGGAGGCCGCCCGCATCACCCTGCCCGGCGGCACCGACCGCATCACCGCCGCCGACCGCCTCCTGCGCGACCTGTTCGCCGGCGCCGACGTCCACGACCCCCTCGGCCTCCCCGGCACCGGACCCGTCGCGTTCGGCACCTTCGGCTTCACCCCCGACTCCCCCGGCACCACCCTCATCGTCCCCCGCCGCGTCCTCGGCCGCCGCGACGGCACCGCCTGGATCACCACCATCGGCGACGACCCCGGCCCCCTCGACCTCCTGCGCCCCCCCGCCCCGCCCGGCCCCCTCACCTGGACCGACGGCGCCCACACCGCCGCCACCTGGCAGGACGCCGTCGCCACCGCCGTCACCCGCATCCGCGCCGGCCACCTCGGCAAAGTCGTCCTCGCCCGCGACCTCCACGCCACCGCCGACGCCCCCATCGACCCCCGCGTCCTGCTCCGCCGCCTCGCCGACCGCTTCCCCGGCTGCTACACCTTCGCCTGCGACGGCCTCGTCGGCGCCACCCCCGAACTCCTCGTCCGCCGCACCGGCGGCACCGTCGAGTCCCTCGTCCTCGCCGGCACCGCCCCCGCCGACGACCCCGCACGCGCCCGCGCCCTGCGCACCTCCGCCAAAGACCACCACGAACACGCCTACGCCATCGAAATGGTCCGCCAGGCCCTCACCCCCCTCTGCGACGACCTCCACATCCCCGCCGCACCCGAAATCCTCACCCTCCCCAACGTCCTCCACCTCGCCTCACCCGTCCGCGGCCACCTCAACGCCCGCCACTCCGTCCTCGACGTCGTCGCCGCCCTCCACCCCACCCCCGCCGTCGGCGGCACCCCCACCCCCACCGCCCTCGACCTCATCGCCGACCTCGAGAACATGGACCGCGGACGCTACGCCGCCCCCGTCGGCTGGATCGACGCGCGCGGCGACGGCGAATGGGGCATCGCCCTGCGCTGCGCCGAACTCGACGGCAACCGCGCCCGCCTCTTCGCCGGCTGCGGCATCGTCGGCGACTCCCGCCCCGCCGACGAACTCGCCGAAGCCCACAACAAGTTCCGCGCCATGCGCTACGCCCTCGAAGGCTGACCGGCGCTACGCCCCCTGGCACCCCGGACACCAGAACAAATTCCGGCCCCCCACCACCCGCGTCGCCACCACACCACCGCACACCAGGCACGGCGACCCCGCACGCCGGTACACGTACACCTCACCACCATGATCGTCCACACGCGGCGGACGACCCATCGCCTCCGGCATGTGCTCCGCACGCACCGTGTCGATCCGCCCCGTCCGCACACCCTCCCGCATCAACACCACCAGGTCGTCCCACAACGCCGACCACCGCTCCCACCCCAGCTCCCGCCCCGGCACGTCCGGACACACCCCCTGCCGGAACAGCACCTCCGCCCGGTAGATGTTCCCCGGACCCGCCACCACCGACTGATCCATCAACAGCGCCGCCACCGGCACGCGGCTCCGCGCCACCCGCGCGAACGCCTCCCGCGCGTCCCCGTCCGCCCGCAACGGATCCGGCCCCAGCCGATCCCGCAACCGCTTCACCTCACCCGGCTCCAACAGCTCGCACGCGTTCGGCCCGCGCAGATCCGCGAACCCCGCCGCCCCCGCCAACCGCAACCGCACCGCCCCCACCGGCTCCGGCGCCGGCACCGCCCCGAACCCGTACGTCCCGTAAATCCCCAGATGAACGTGCAGCACCCGCTCACCCTCGAACCCCACCAGCAAATGCTTCCCGTGCGCCTCCGCACCCGCCAGCACCCGGCCGTCGATCCACGCCGCCCCCGCCGCGAACCGCCCCTGCGGACTCTCCGCCCGCACCCGCTCCCCGCCGAAAACCCGGCGATGCTCCGCGGCGAGACGATGAACAGTGTGACCCTCCGGCATAACCCGCAACCCTAAACCGCCCGCGGCCCCCGGACCGACCCCGCCGGAGACCGCACCGCGCCCACTACCCCTCCGCGCCCACCGACCGCAGATGCCCCAGCGCGATCCGGTACGACTCCCACGCCCCCGCCTCCGTGTACGGCAGACCCTCCCGCGCGCAATGCTCCCGCACCAACGGCTGCAACCGCCGCAGACTCGGCCGCGGCGCGCTCGGGAACAGATGATGCTCGATCTGGTAATTCAGCCCCCCGAACACATAATCCGCCACCCGGCCGCCCCGCACATTCCGCGACGTCAGCACCTGCCGCCGCAGATGATCCCACCGGTCGCCCTTCCCCGGCATCGCCATCCCCTTGTGGTTGTGCGCGAACGACGCCCCCAGATGCAAACCGAACAACGCCTGATGCACCACCACCAACGCAACCGCCTGCGCCACCGGCAGCAACCCGAACGCCAAACCCAGATACGCCGCCAGATGCGCCACCAGCAGCCCACCCTCCACCAGCCGCTGCCTGCGCGAACGCCCCCGCAGGAACAACGCGCTCCCCACCTTCAAATTCACGCCCTCCAACAGCAGCAACGGAAAGAACAACCCCGCCTGATGCCGCACCACCCAACCCCCCGCACCACGCCGCCCCGCCGCCTGACCGCGCGTCCACGCCAAAACCCCCTCCCCCACATCCGGATCCTTCCCCACATGATTCGGATTCGCATGATGACGATTGTGCTTGTCCGTCCACCACCCGTGCCCCATCCCCAACATCAAATTCCCGAACACCAACCCCAGAAAACGATTCACCCCCGGCGACCGCGCGATCTGCCGATGCCCCGCGTCATGCCCCAGAAAAGCCGTCCGCGCCGACACCACCGCCAACGGAACACCCAGCGCCACCGCACCCCACGCCGCCGCACCACCCGCAGCCCCCAGCACCCCCACACCCGCCCACAACCCCGCCGTCGCCGCCACGTTCAACCCCGCAGCCCGCACGTAATAACCCCGCCGCCGCTCCAGCAGCCCCGCCGCCCGCACCCGCCGCACCAACGGACCGAACGACCCGCCCACCCGCTCCGGCGCAGCATCCAGAACAACCGTCATGAAACCCTCCCACGTCCGTGAACCGTCACCACGAACCTAGGAACACCACCCCCGAACCCACGCCCCCCGCCAGAGCCAACCCCCGACCACCCCTCACGTACCGGTCCCCCGCAACCCACCGCCTGACCCGCCAACCCCACCCTCAGTAAAAGACCGGCATGTTTCGCCCGATACAGTTACAAGACATGAACCAAAGCACGCGGTGGATCCCCCTGGACGGCGCCGTCAACGTGCGAGACCTCGGCGGGCTCCCCACCGCCGACGGCCGGACCACCCGGCGCGGCCGGGTCCTGCGCGCCGACAACCTCCAGGACCTCACGGTCGCCGACGTCCGCCTCCTCCTGGACGACTACGGCCTGAAGAACGTCATCGACCTGCGCAGCGACACCGAAGTACGCCTCGAAGGCCCCGGCCCCCTCGCCCGGACCCCCTCGGTCACCCTCCACCACCTCTCCCTCTTCGCCGAAGGCGGACGCAACACCGACGTCGCCGCCGACACCGTCGACCTCGACCGCGTCCTGCCCTGGCAGAACCGCGACGCCCACGGCACCCCCGAACAGGACCGTTCGATCGCCCACTACCTCGGCTACCTCGACGCCCGCGCCGACTCCATCGTCGCGGCCCTGCGCGTCATGACCCGCGCCGACGGCTCGGCCATCGTCCACTGCGCCGCCGGCAAGGACCGCACCGGCGTCGTCTGCGCGCTGGCGCTGGAGGCCGTCGGCGTCCACCGCGAGGCCGTCGTCGCCGACTACGTCGCCACCGGCGACCGCCTCGAACAGATCCTCGGCCGGCTCCGCGACTCCAGCACCTACGCCGCCGACCTGGACTCCCGCCCCGCCGACACCCACCGGCCGCACGCGGAGATCATGGAGAAGTTCCTCGCCCGCGTGGACGAGAGCTTCGGCGGCCCGCTCGGCTGGCTCGCCCGCAACGGCTGGACCGACGAGGACACTGTCGCGCTTGTTGAGCGTTTGGTCGGTTCCTGAAATCGGCGGCTGACCCGCCGGGCGCCTTTACATTGTAAGTTCAGGCCGGGCAACGGAGCCCGGCGCCGCCCGGTTTTCCTCGGCGCTCAGGCCAGCAGCTCCCGCACGGCCTCGTGCGCCGCCGTCCGCAGCTCCGCGTGCAGGTCCGCGTTCACCGCCCGGTCCGTCCGCGCCTCGATCATCCGCAGCCCCTCCCCCGCCAGCAGCTTCGGCAGGTCCGCCGCCGCCTCCAGCCGCCGGTACGGGACGCGGTGCGCCGCCGCCACCGCCTCCAGGTCCACGTCGTGCGGCGTCCCGAAGACCCGCTCGAACGGGTCGGGCACCGCCGCCTGCGGCAGCAGCGAGAAGATCCCCCCGCCCCGGTTGTTCACCACCACCAGCGCCAGGTCCGGGCGCCGCTCCCCCGCGCCGGCCAGCAGCCCGTTCTGGTCGTGCAGGAACGCCAGGTCGCCCAGCAGCGCGTAGGACCGTCCGCCGTGCGCCAGCGCCGCGCCCAGCGCGGTCGACACCAGCCCGTCGATCCCGCTCGCCCCCCGGTTCGCCATGATCCGCACGCCGCGCCGGGGCCGCATCACCTGGTCCAGATCCCGGATCGGCATGCTCGCCGACGTGAACAGCAGCGCCCCGCCCGGCAGCGACGCCACCAGGTCCCGCGCCAGGCGCGGCTCGCTGACCTCCGGGACGGCGTCCAGCACCCGGTCGATCGCGGCGGCGGCGGCCAGGTCGGCGGCCCGCCACGACCGCAGCCACGCGTCGTCGCCCGACACCACCGGGATCTCCACGTCCTGCGCGACCTGCGTCGCCGACCGGACCGGATCCGGCCACCGCGCGAGGTCCGGCGCGAGCACGATGTGCTCCTCCGCACGCCGCAGCAGCGCCAGCAACGGCCGCGACAACCCCGGCTTCCCGAGCGTCACGACCACCTCGGGCCGGTGCCGCTCCACGAACTCCGGCACGCCCAGCAGGAAGTGGTGCGCCGACAGCGCGTGGTCGCCGTAGCGGGCGTTGCCGCTCGGCTCCGACAGCACCGGCCACCCCGCCATCGACGCCGCCGCCACGTACCGCTTGACGTTCACCGCGCCGTCCCCGACCACGAGGATCCCGCGCCGCGTCGGCGGGACGTGCAGCACCGACCCCGGCGTCGCCGCGCGCACCCGCGTCCACGCGCCCGTCGCGTCGCCGTCCAGCGGCTCGCACCACGCGTCGTCGCCGTCCGGGACGAGCGGCTCCCGGAACGCCGCGTTCAGGTGCACCGGACCGGGCGACGGCCCCTGCGCGAGCCCGTACGCGCGGCTGACCAGCGACCGCCAGTACGACACCATCCCCGGACGATTCTCCGGCACACCGATCTCCGCGCTCCACCGCACGGCCGTCCCGTACAGCTTCACCTGGTCGATCGTCTGGTTCGCGCCCGTCGCGCGCAGCTCCGGCGGACGGTCCGCCGTGACGACCAGCAGCGGCACGCCCGCCTCATGCGCCTCGATGACCGCCGGATGGAAGTTCGCCGCCGCCGTCCCCGACGTGCACACCAGCAGCACCGGACGCCCCGACCGGCGCGCCAGCCCGAGCCCGAGGAACGACGCCGACCGCTCGTCGATCCGCACGTGCAGCCGCACCCGCCCCGCCGTCTCGGCCTCGTGCAACGCCAGCGCCAGCGCCGCCGACCGCGAACCCGGCGCGAGGACCGCGTCGGTCATCCCGCACCGCAGCAGCTCGTCCACCAGGACGGTCGCCAGCGCCGTGGCCGGGTTCACCGCGACGGCTCCGCGCCGGGCAGATGCCGCGCGGCGGCCCGCGCCCGCTCCGCCCAGCGCTCCGCGACGTCCGCGCCCGGCTCGTGGCGGGCGAGCGCGGCCGGGTCCACGTCCGGCCGCCGCACCGGCAGGACGCCGTCCACCGGGACCAGCGGCGCGTCCACCACGTCGCCCTCCAGCAGCGACAGCGTCGCCAGCCCGCACGCGAACGGCAGCTCCGGCAGCGCCGCCGCCAGCGCCACCCCCGCCGCCAGGCCCACCGACGTCTCCACCGCGCTCGACACCACCACCGGCAGCCCCACCGCCTCGGCCACGCGCAGCGCCGCGCGGACCCCGCCGAGCGGCTGCACCTTCAGCACCACGATGTCCGCCGCGCCCGCCGCCCGGACCTTCAGCGGGTCCTCCGCGCGGCGGATCGACTCGTCGGCGGCGATCGGGACGTCCACCCGCAGCCGGACGCGCCGCAGGTCGTCCAGCGTCGGGCACGGCTGCTCGGCGTACTCCAGCTCGAACCGGTCCAGCGAGCGGATCATCGCGGCGGCGCGGTCGACGTCCCAGCCGCCGTTGGCGTCCACCCGGATCCGCCCGTCCGGGCCGAGGGCGTCGCGGACGGCCTCCACCCGCGCCATGTCGTCGGCGTCGGTCTGCCCCGGCTCGGCGACCTTCACCTTCGCGGTCCGGCAGCCCGACTCCTTGGCCAGCGCGAACGCGCGCTCCGGCCCGACGGCCGGGATCGTCGCGTTCACCGGGACGCCGTCGCGCACCGGCGCGGGCCACCCCTGCTCGGCGGCCTCCTGCGCGGCGGCCAGCCAGCGCGCCGCCTCGGCCGGGCCGTACTCGGCGAACGGGGAGAACTCCCCCCATCCCGCCGGGCCGCGCAGGAGCGCCCCGTCCCGCCGCGTGATGCCGCGGAACCGCGTCCGCATCGGGATGGAGTAGACCCGCACGCGCTCGCCCCCTGCCCTCGTCCCGTCCGGAGGAAGATCGAAAAATCCTAGTAGTACCACGGGAAACGCGACCAATCGGGTGCGCGCTTCTCCAGGAACGAGTCCCGTCCCTCGGCCGCCTCGTCGGTCCCGTAGGCCAGCCGCGTCGTCTCCCCCGCGAACACCTGCTGCCCGATCAGACCGTCGTCGATCATGTTGAACGCGAACTTCAGCATCCGCTGGGCGGTCGGGCTCTTGCCGTTGATCTTGCGCGCCCACTCCAGCGCCGTGCGCTCCAGCTCCGCGTGCGGGACGACCGCGTTCACCATCCCCATCCGGTGCGCGGCCTCGGCGTCGTAGGTGTCGCCGAGGAAGAAGATCTCCCGCGCGAACTTCTGCCCCACCTGCCGCGCCAGGTACGCCGACCCGAACCCCGCGTCGAAGCTCGCCACGTCGGCGTCGGTCTGCTTGAACCGCGCGTGCTCCCGGCTGGCGAGCGTCAGGTCCGCCACGACGTGCAGGCTGTGCCCCCCGCCCGCCGCCCAGCCCGGCACCACGCAGATCACGACCTTGCCCATGAACCGGATCAGCCGCTGCACCTCCAGGATGTGCAGCCGCCCCGCCCGCGCCGGGTCGATCGTGTCGGAGGTGTCGCCCTCGGCGTACTTGTAGCCGTCCTTGCCCCGGATCCGCTGGTCGCCGCCCGAGCAGAACGCCCAGCCGCCGTCCTTGGGCGACGGCCCGTTCCCGGTCAGCAGCACGCACCCGATGTCGCTGGACATCCGCGCGTGGTCCAGCGCCCGGTACAGCTCGTCGACGGTGTGGGGACGGAACGCGTTGCGGACCTCGGGGCGGTCGAACGCGATCCGGACCGTCCCGTGCTCGACCGACCGGTGGTAGGTGATGTCGGTGAACCCGAAGCCCTCCACCTCCTTCCACGCGGACGGGTCGAACAGCTCCGAGACCATGAGTTCCCCTTCCCCTGCCGCGGCGCCGTCGCCGCCCGGCCGTGGCCCATTATTCAACCGGGCCGGAAGATGAACGCGTTCAGCGGGGTGGCCGCTCCCCGCCGCGCGCCCCGTACTAGCGTGACGCCCCATGGACCGCCCGCTCCACGCCGTCGCCCTGCCGCCCGGCCCCGGCCTGCTCACCGCCCTCGCGGCGGCCCTCGACGGCACCGGACCCGCGATCCTCCCCCTCCCCCCGGACCTGCCCGCCCCCGCCCGCGCCGCCCTCCTGGACGCCGTCGCCCCGCACGCCGTCACCACCCCCGAAGGCACCACCGCCCGGCCCGGCGGAATCCCCGTCGACCCCGGCACCGCCGTCCTCATCGCCACCTCCGGCAGCACCGGCACCCCCAAGGCCGTCGAACTGTCCGCCGCCGCCCTGCGCCACTCCGCCGCCGCCACCCTCGACCGCATCGGCGCCGCCCCCGGCGACCGCTGGCTCTGCTGCCTCCCCACCAGCCACATCGCCGGACTCCAGGTCCTCGTCCGGTCCCTGATCGCCGGCACCGACCCCGAGATCCACCCCCGCTTCGACCCCGCCGCCGTCGCCGCCTCCCGCGCCGCCCACGTCTCCCTCGTCCCCACCCAGCTCCGCCGCCTCCTGGACGCCGGCGCCGACCTTGCCCAATTCGGCACCATCCTGCTCGGCGGCGCCGCCGCCGACCCCGCCCTCCTCGACCGCGCCCGCACCCGCGGCGCCCGCGTCCGCACCACCTATGGCATGAGCGAGACCTGCGGCGGCTGCGCCTACGACGGCGTCCCCCTCGACGGCGTCCGCCTCGCCGTCGGCCCCGGCGACCGCATCCGCGTCGCCGGGCCCGTCCTGTTCACCGGCTACCGGCTGCGCCCCGACCTCACCGCCGCCGCCCGCGACGGCGACTGGTACGTCACCCAGGACCTCGGCGTCCTGGCGAACGGACGCCTCCGGATCCGGGGCCGCGCCGACGACGTCATCAACACCGGCGGCGAGAAGGTCGTCGCCGGCGAGGTCGCCGCCGTCCTCGCCCGCCACCCCGCCGTCGCCGACGTCGCCGTCGTCGGCCGCCCCGACCCCGAATGGGGCGAACGCGTCACCGCCGTCGTCGTCCCCGCCGGGCCCCCGCCGTCCCTCGCCGAGCTGCGCGACTGGGTCCGCGCCCACCTCCCCGCCCCCGCCGCGCCCCGCGAACTCGACCTCGTCCCGGAGATCCCGCTGCTCCCGTCCGGCAAGCCCGACCGCGCCCTCCTGCGCCGTCCCCCGGAGTAGGAGCCCGGCGGCGGGGAACGAGCCGCACCATGACGCAGCCCGACCGCGACCAAGGGCACGAGAGCACCCTGACGGTCTTCCTGGCGCTCGCCGCCAACCTCGGCATCGCCATCGCCAAGATCGTCGCCGCCGTGCTCACCGGCTCGGCGTCGATGGGCGCCGAGGCCGCCCACTCCGTCGCCGACACCTTCAACGAGATCCTGCTGCTCGTCGGCCTGCGCCGCAGCGGACGCCCCGCCGACCGCCGCCACCCCTTCGGGCACGGCAAGGAGCGCTACATCTGGACCCTGCTCGTCGCCGTCGCGATCTTCGGCATGGGCGCCCTGTTCGCCTACTACCAGGGCGTCGAGACGATCATCGCGGGGCACGGGGGGACCGACCCGCGCGTCGGGTACGCCGTCCTCGCCGTCTCGTTCGTCCTGGAGGGGATCTCCTGGCGGCAGGCCGTCCGGCAGGTCCGCGCCGACGCCCGCGCCGAGGGCCTGCCCGTCCTCGCCTTCCTGCGCCGCACCGACGAGCCCGCGTCGCTCAGCGTCCTGCTGGAGGACTCGGCCGCCCTCACCGGCCTGCTGCTGGCGTTCGGCGGCCTCGGCCTCCACCAGCTCACCGGCGCGGCCGTCTGGGACGGCGTCGGCTCGATCCTCATCGGCGTGCTCCTCACCGCCGTCGCCCTCGCGCTCGGCCGCGTCAACCTCAACCTGCTCATCGGCGCCCAGGCCGACCCGCGGCTCGTCGCCGGCGTCCGCGACCGGCTGGCCGCCGCGCCCGAGATCGACTGGCTGGTCGACCTCGTGACCATGACCGTCGGCGCCGACCGCGTCCTCGTGTGCGCCCGGCTGGACTTCCGCGACGGGCTGACGTCCGGCGACGTGGAGCGGACGTGCGTGCGGTTGGCCCGCGAGCTGCAGGACGCGTATCCGGAGATCGACGAGGTGTTCCTGGAGCCCGTTCCCCGCGACGATCCGGACCTGCGCGCGCGGGTCGTCGCCCGCTATGGGCATGCGCTCGGCCAACGCCCGACGACGGGCTGACCCGCCCGTGACCTTTACATAGTAAGGTAAAGCCCGGGCCGCCGGAACGGGGCCGCCGGGAACAACAGGGGCGCTGTCCGACGTTCCCGTTATTGCGCGCGTCACGAGAGAAAACGTCTCCGCCGCACCCATCACCACCGAAGGGAGGGGGCGCCACCATGCCGCGATCCGCCGCCGAGACCCCGCTCACGGAGCCGCCGGGGCCCGCCCTGGACGACCTCATCGAGCGAGGCCGCGCGCAGGGCCGTCTCGCGCTGGACGAGGTCCGCCGCGCCTTCGCCGCCGCCGGGGTCAGCCCCGCCCGCGGTCGCTCCATCCTGCGCGACCTCGCCGACTCCGGCATCCGCATGACCGAGGGCGACGACGACGGACCGGCCGCCCCCGCCCGCGACGCCGCCGACGGCGCCCGCAAGGCCCCCGCCCGCAAGCGCCGCGCCAGCCGCGCCGCCGGAACGACCGCCAAGGACGCCGTCATGGCCGCCCCCGCCGCTCCCCCCGTCCCCGCCGCCGGCGAGGCCGCCGACACCGAGCCGTTCGACGTCACCGAGGTCGAGGTCGAGCCCGCCCCCGACCTGGACGACACCACCACGGTCATGGGCGACTCCGTCCACACCTACCTCAAGGCCATCGGCCGCCGCCAGCTCCTCACCGCCGAGCAGGAGGTCGAGCTGGCCAAGCGCATCGAGGCCGGGCTGTACGCCGAGTACAAGCTGGAGAACGAGGACGTCCCCGAGGACCTGCGCGCCGACCTGGAGTGGGTCGCCGCCGACGGCCAGCGCGCCAAGGCGCACATGCTGGAGGCGAACCTGCGGCTCGTCGTGTCGGTCGCGAAGAAGTACTCCGACCGGGGCCTGTCGCTGCTGGACGTCGTCCAGGAGGGCAACCTCGGCCTCATCCGCGCGGTCGAGAAGTTCGACTACTCCAAGGGCTACAAGTTCTCCACCTACGCGATGTGGTGGATCCGCCAGGCGATCCAGCGCGGGTTCGCCGACTCGGCGCGGACGATCCGGCTGCCCGTCCACGTCCTGGAGCTGCTGAGCAAGGTCAGCCGGGTCGAGCGGGACATGCACCAGCGGCTCGGCCGCGAGCCCACGCCCGAGGAGATGGCCGTCGAGCTGGACCGCAGCCCCGAGCAGATCCGCGAGCTGCTGCGCACCAGCCGCCAGCCGATCAGCCTGGACTCCACGATCGGCGAGGACGGCGAGACCCGCATCGGCGACCTCATCGAGGACACCGACAGCCCCGAGGCCGCCGAGCTGGTCGACCGCCAGCTCATGGCCGACCAGCTCCGCCGGACGCTGGACGTCCTGTCCCCGCGCGAGGCGAAGATCATGGCGATGCGGTTCGGGCTGTACGACGGGACGCCCCGCACGCTCGACGAGATCGGCAAGGCGCTCGGCCTCACGCGCGAGCGGATCCGGCAGCTGGAGAAGGAGTCGCTGTCCAAGCTGCGGCACCCGAGCAACGCCCGTCCCCTGCTCGACTTCGCCGTCTAGCAAGCCGCCCGGCGGCTGACGCCCCGCGCGTCAGTCGCCGTGGCGGAACTCCACGATCGCGACGCCCATCATCGCCAGGCCCATCGCGGCGACGATGACGATCTCCAGCCAGATCGGGACGTGCCACCCGTTCCACGTCACGCCGGGGTTGAAGCGGGCGCGCAGCGCGGCGTCGGCGTGCAGGTACCGGAACACGATGTGCCGCATCGGGTCGACGGCGTAGGTGAGCGGGTTGAACCGCGTCAGGACGGCCAGCCACCCCGGCAGCCCGTTCAGCGGGTACAGAGCGCCCGACAAGAACATCATCGGCATCAACGCCATCTGGTTCAGAGCGAAGAACGCCTGCATGTTGGTGATGCGGGCGGCCAGCATGACGCCGAACCCGGTGAGCGCGAACGCGCACAGGAACATCATCCCGAGCAGTTCCAGCAGCAGCATCGGGTGGTACGGGACGTGCGCGAGCCCGGCCAGCGCGAGGATCACCACGCCCTGCAGCGTCGCGACCAGCGCCCCGCCGACGCACTTGCCGATCACGATCGACGCCCGGCTGATCGGCGCGACGAGCATCTCGCGCAGGAACCCGAACTCGCGGTCCCACACAATGGACGCGGCCGAGAACATCGCCGTGAACATCACCGACATCGCGCAGACGCCGGGGAAGATGAACGTCCGCAGGTCCACGGTGCCGCCGGCGGCGGTCGTCCCGCCGCGCACCAGGTTGGACAGGCCGGTGCCCATGACCAGCAGCCACAGCACCGGCTGGACGAGGCCCGACACCATCCGCATCCGGTCCCGCCAGAAGCGGATCAGCTCCCGGTGCAGGACGATCTTGATCGCGCGCAGGTCGTGCCGCGCGCTCCGCTCGGGCACCCGGACGCGCACGACGTCCGAGGCGGCCTCGGTTCCCATGCCGGTCATCTCCCCCGCATCCTCATCCGCAGCGCCTCGTTGGCGCCGCCCCGCTCGGCGTCGCGGATCGACGTCCCGGTGAACTTCATGAACACGTCGTCCAGCGACGGCCGCGCCACGCTCACCGCGCTGATCGGCACGCCCAGCTCCGCGAACAGGCGCGGCACGAACTCCCCGCCGGACGCGACGCTGAACGTCACCTGCCCGTCGGCGACCACGGCGTCCAGCCCGAACCGCTCCTTCAGCGCCGCGACGGCCGCGTCGTCGTCGGACGTGCGGATCCGGACGCGGTCCTCGCCGACGCCCGCCTTCAGCGCCTCGGGCGTGTCGAGCGCCACGATCCGCCCCGAGTCCATGATCGCGATGCGGTCGCAGTACTCGGCCTCGTCCATGTAGTGGGTGGTCATGAAGATCGTGATGTCCTCGACCTCCCGCAGCCGCCGGATGTAGTCCCAGATGGACGCGCGGGTCTGCGGGTCCAGGCCGACGGTCGGCTCGTCCAGGAACAGCACGCGCGGCGCGTGCAGCAGCCCGCGCGCGATCTCCAGCCGGCGCCGCATCCCGCCGGAGAACGTCCGGACGAGGTCGGCGCGGCGGTCCCACAGCGCGACCATCTCCAGCACCTGCCGGATCCGGTCGGCCGTGCGGGCGCGCGGGACGCCGTACAGCTCGGCGTGGAAGCGCAGGTTCTGCTCGGCGCTGAGGTAGCCGTCGACGGTCGGGTCCTGGAAGACCAGGCCGATGTTGCGGCGGACGGCGTCGCGTCCGGTCACCACGTCGTGCCCCGCCACGCGCGCCACCCCGCCGGACGGGCGCAGCAGCGTGCAGAGCATGTTGATCGTCGTGGATTTCCCCGCGCCGTTCGGGCCGAGGAAGCCGAAGACCTCCCCCTGCCCGACCCGCAGGTCGATGCCCGCCACGGCCGTCACGTCGCCGAACGTCTTCACCAGTCCGTCGACCTCGACGGCGGGTTCCCCGTCCCGCATCCGGCCTCCTCGCGGTCGCTCCCTTGGCCGCGCCTACCGTAGGCTTGTCCCATCTCTCCGGTCAAGAGAGAAATGTCGCCCGACCCCGAGGACGATCCGATGGACAAGCGCGAAGCCCCGCCCGACACCTTCCTGACGATGCCGACGTATCTGACCGTGGAGCTGGTCCGGCTGATCCGCCGCGAGGCGGGCGGGTGGAAGGCGCGGCCGGGACGGGGCCCGGGCGGGGTCGTCCGGTGGCCGCACGTGATCGTCCTGGCGTGCCTGGCCGACGAGGGCGCGCTCGCGCAGCGGGAGATCAGCGACCGGATGCGCATCGACCCGGCCGACCTCGTGGGGATTCTGGACGATCTGGAGGGCGCGGACTTCGCCGTCCGGCGCCGCGACCCGGCCGACCGCCGCCGCTACGCCGTCGAGATCACGGGCGAGGGGCGCCGCTTCCTGCGCGCCGACCTGGAGCGGCTGCGCGAGCGCGACGCGCGCCTGTTCGCGGCGCTGACGCCCGACGAGACCGAGCAGTTCCGGACGCTCGTCCGCAAGGTCCTCGCCCACCACGACCCCCGGTTCGCCGACGCGGGCGGCGGCGGAAGCGCGGTCCCCTGACCGGGGGCCGGACGAGGTCAGAGGACCGGCACCGCCGAGCCCGCGCTCAGGCGGGCCTGGTCGTAGCGCCGCAGCAGCAGCCGCGCGACGGCGTCGTGCGCGCCGAGCGGCGCGGTGACCGCGTCCGCGCCGGACGCGGTCATGCGGCCGTGGAAAAACCCGGGCGCGAGCACGTAGGACGCCGCGACGACGCGTTCGGCCCCGCCCGCGCGCAGGTCCGCGACGACGTCGGCGAGCGGGGGGCCGCCCGCCGCGACGAACCCGGTCGCCACCGGCCGCCGCAGCCGGCGCGCCAGCAGCCGCGCCGCCGCCTCGACGTCCGCGACGCCGACCGGGTCGGACGAGCCCGCCGCGGCCAGCACGACCGCGTCCCCGCGCCGCGGCTCGCCCGTCGCGCGGAGCCGGGCGGCGAGCGCGTCGGCGAGCAGCCCGTCGGGGCCGAGCGGACGGCCCGGCAGCGCGTCCGGGCGCAGCCGCTCCACCCGGCCCGGGATGTCGATCAGCGCGTGGTAGCCGCGCGCCAGCAGCAGCGGGACCGGCACGACCGGCCGGTCCCCGACCGCGTGCAGGGCGTCCTCCAGCCGGGGCTCGGCGATCTCGGCGTACGCCTCGGCGACCGGCACCCACGGCCGCAGCGCCCGGACCCGGCGCAGCAGCGCCCGCACGGCCGCGACGCCCGCCGCGCTGCGGGTGCCGTGCGCGACCGCCAGCAGGACCGGGGCGCCGCCCTCACGCCCGCTGTCAGGCACCGCCGAACTCCGCTCCGACCGGTTCGGCCAGCCGCGGGTCGCACGCGAGCCGGTAGCCGCGCTTGACGACCGTCTCCACGATCCCCGACCGGCCGAGGCCGCGCCGCAGCCGCGCCACCGCCATCTCGACGGCGTGCTCGTCGGCCTGCGGCCGGGTGTCGCGCGACCACGGCGCGCCGCTCATCACCAGGCGGCTCGGCAGGACGCCGGTCAGCTCGGCGCGGGACACGACGTGCCCGGGACGCCGTGCGAGCGCCCGCAGGATCGCCATCGGCGCGGGCGCGATCGGGCGGAGCTGGCCGTCCAGGACGACCGCGTGCCCGCGCAGCTCCAGCGACGTGCCGCGCACCTGCAGCCGCCGCGACCGGTGCCGGGGCAGCTCCGACACGAGCGCCCGCACGAGCGCGCCGATGCGGGGCCGCTCGGGCTGGACGGTCGGGACGCCGCGCTCGGTCAGCGCCTGCGCGGTGACCGGGCCGACGCACGCGGCGACGACGTTGGTGCGCAGCGTCTCCAGCAGCGCGTCCTCCAGGCCGTCCTCGGCCGCGACGGCAAGCGTCGCCGCGACCGCCGGGGCGCTGGTGAACGTGATCGCGTCCACCGTGCCCGCGACGGCCTGCCCGACGAGCCGCCGCAGCGGCGTGGAGTCGTCGGTGCGCGACCACCGGTACACCGGCAGCTCGATCACCTCGGCGCCCGCCGCGCGCAGCCCGTCGGTGAACTCCGGGAGCTGTTCGCCGTAGAGCTGCACGGCGACGCGGCGGCCCGCGAGATCGCCCTCCAGCAGGTACTTCAGCACCTCGGCGCAGCTCTCCGAGGACGGCGACCAACGCTCGGTCAGCCCGGCGGAGCGGATCGCGCCGCGCGCCTTCGGGCCGCGCGCCAGCACGCTGACCTCGGCGAGCCGGTCCAGCAGCCCGTCGCGCAGGCCCCAGCCGTCGGCGGCCTCCAGCCAGGCGCGGAACCCGATCGCGGTGGTGACGACGAGGTGGTCGAACGGGCGGGCGACGCACTCGCGGGTGGCCTCCAGCAGCTCGACGTCGTCGGCCAGCGGGATCAGCCGGATCGCCGGGGCGTGCACGACGCGCGCCCCCCGGCGTTCCAGCAGCGTGGCCAGCTCCTCGTGGCGGCGCGCCGCGGTCACCCCGACGGCGAACCCGGCGAGCGGTTCATTCTCGGTGCTCATCGCTCAACCCCACCTCCACGCGGTCACCGGTCGCCGAGCGGCGGATCGGGAAGGTCGGCAGGGCGACGTCCGGGTCGTCCAGGCAGCCGCCCGTGCGGAGGTCGAAGACCTGCTTGTACATCGGGGACGCGACGGTCGGCGCGCCCGCGCGGGTGCCGAGGATGCCGCGCGAGATGACGTGGGCGCCGCAGAACGGGTCCAGGTTGGAGACGGCGTACAGGTCGCCGTCGAACGTGCGGAAGACCGCCACCTGCACGCCGTCGATGATGGCGCACACACCGCGCTCGGGGAGCAGGTCGTCGTAGGCGCAGACGTCGATCCACCGGGCGCCGGGCGGCGCCTCCCGGCCGATCGTCGTTTCGGTGGTCATGGTCATCGGGCGGCAACCTCCAGGCGGGGGCCGGTCACCAGGACCGGCTTGATCTGGTCGCGTTCGGACTCGAAGACGATGCTGGGATCGGGCGTCCCGGGGGCGTTGACGAAGGACACGAACCGGCCGAGCTTCTCGGGGTCCTCCAGGGTGTCGCGCCACTCGTCGGAGTAGGCGGCGACGTGCCGCTCCATCGCGGCGTCCAGCTCGGCGCAGATGCCGAGCCGGTCCTCCACGATGACCTCGCGGAGGTAGTCGATGCCGCCGTCCAGGCTCTCCAGCCAGCTCGCGGTGCGCTGGAGGCGGTCGGCGGTGCGGATGTAGAACATGAGGAACCGGTCGATGTACCGGACGAGGTCCTCGTCGGACAGGTCGCTGGCGAACAGGTCCGCGTGCCGGGGCCGCATCCCGCCGTTCCCGGCGAGGTAGAGGTTCCAGCCCTGCTCGGTCGCGATGATCCCGAAGTCCTTGCCCTGCGCCTCGGCGCACTCGCGGGCGCAGCCCGACACGGCCGACTTGAGCTTGTGCGGGGACCGCAGCCCCCGGTAGCGCAGCTCCAGCCGGATCGCCATCGCCACCGAGTCCTGGACGCCGTAGCGGCACCAGGTCGACCCGACGCACGACTTCACCGTCCGCAGCGACTTGCCGTAGGCGTGCCCGGACTCGAACCCGGCGTCCACCAGCCGCCGCCAGATCTCGGGGAGCTGCTCGACGCGGGCGCCGAACAGGTCGATCCGCTGGCCGCCGGTGATCTTGGTGTAGAGCCCGAAGTCGCGGGCGACCTCGCCGATGACGATGAGCCGCTCCGGCGTGATCTCCCCGCCCGGGATGCGCGGCACGACCGAGTACGTGCCGTTCTTCTGGATGTTGGCGAGGAAGTGGTCGTTGGTGTCCTGCAGCGCCGCCTGCTCGCCCTCCAGGATGTGCCCGTTGCCGAGGCTGGCGAGGATGGACGCGACGACCGGCTTGCAGATGTCGCAGCCCCGGCCCCGCCCGTGCTCCTCGATGAGCCGGGTGAACGTCGTGATCCCCCGCACCCTGACGATGTCGAACAGCTCGGCGCGGCTGTGGTCGAAGTGCTCGCACAGCGCCTTGCTGACCTCGATGCCCGCGGCGGTCAGCTCCGCGTCCAGCAGCTTCTTGACCAGCGGGACGCAGCTTCCGCAGGTGGTCCCGGCGCGGGTGCAGGTCTTCACCGCCGCGACGTCGGTCAGGCTCTCGTCGCGGACGGCCGTCCGGATGGTCCCGGCGCAGACGTTGTTGCAGCTGCAGATGACGGTCGCGTCGGGCAGGTCGCCGTCGGCCGCCTCGACGTCCCCGAACAGCGCCTGCTCGGGCGTGCCGGGCAGCGTGCCGCCGATCCGGGCGCGCAGCGTCGGGTAGGCCGACGCGTCGCCGACCAGGACGCCGCCGAGCAGCGTCCGGGCGTCGTCGCTGACGATCAGCCGCTTGTAGACGCCCGCGACCGGGTCGGTGTAGGTGACGCCGAGCGCGCCGTCCCTCGCGTCGGCGAACGGGTCGCCGAAACTCGCGACGTCCACGCCCATCAGCTTGAGCTTGGTGGACAGGTCCGCGCCCTCGAACCGGGCGACGCTGGCGCGGCCAGCCGCGCGGGCCAGCAGCGCGTCGGCGGCGACCTCGGCCATGCTGAAGCACGGCGCGACGAGCCCGTAGACCTGGCCGCCGACCAGGGCGCACTCGCCGATCGCGTAGATCGCCTCGTCCTCGGTGCGGCACGTCTCGTCCACCACGACGCCGCCGCGCTCGCCGACCGGCAGGCCGCAGGCCCGCGCCAGCTCGTCGCGCGGCCGGATGCCGGCGGAGAACACCACGACGGCGGCCTCGATCGCCGAGCCGTCGGCGAGGTCGACCCGGGCGACGCGGCCGTCGCGGCCCGCCAGGCCCTTCATCGGCGTCCCGGCGTGGACGGCCATCCCGAGGCCCTCGATGTGGCGGCGCAGCATGGCGCCGCCGCCCTCGTCGAGCTGGCGCGGCATCAGCCACGGCGCCACCTCGACCACGTGGGTGTCCATCCCGAGGCCCTGCAGCGCCCGCGCCGCCTCCAGCCCGAGCAGGCCGCCGCCGACCACGACGCCGCCCGCCCCGGCGCCCGCCGCCGTGCAGGCGTCGCGGATCGCGTCCAGGTCGTCGATGGTGCGGTAGGCGAAGACGCCCGGCAGGTCGCGGCCCTCGACCGGCGGCACGAACGGCGACGACCCGGTGGCCAGGACCAGCGCGTCGTAGGCGAGCGCGCGGCCCGACGCGGTCCGGACGGTCCGCGCGGCCCGGTCGATCTCCGCGACCGGATCGCCGGTGAGCACCTCCACCCCCGCGTCGTGCGCCGGGTAACCGAGATCGGCGTCCTCGGTCAGATAGGACGTCAACGCCACCCGGTCGTAGGCTGTGCGCGTCTCCTCCCCGACGACCGTGATCCGCAGCGAACCCTCGGAATCCCGCTCCCGCAGCGCCTCCACCAGGCGGTGGCCCGTCGGTCCGTGACCGGCGACCACCACATGCATGAGCGCGTCCCCTCCGTCGTTCATGGGGCGATCCTCAGCAGGGGCCGTTTCGTGATTGCGTCCCCTTTGTCACCGGCGTGTTAAAAGCCGCTCACTTTGAAACCGAATCGTGGTCATAACGCAATCGGATCCATGCGAATTACCGAACTTTTTTCGCGATCCGGAAATCTCGCGCCGCTTGGCGGGAACGCCGGGATCCCTTGCGCTCCGGGCGGTGCCGCCGCCGCGCCGCCCCTCTTGACGATCACGTGTCAAGCGTTGTCCGCCGCCGTCATGGCCCATTCGCCGCCGCCCGCCGCGACCGCCGCACGGATCGGGCGGCGCCCGCGCCCCCGCACGGGCGAACCGGCCACGTCCCGGCGCAACCGGCCTCCGGCCGGGGGCCGCCGCGTCTAGCCTCGTCCCATGCCGGACCTCGCGTACCTCGCCTCGCTGCCCCGGACCCGCGGCGCCGCCGCGGCGCTGCTCCTCGACGACCTCGGCCGGGTGCTGCTCGTCAAACCCACCTACAAGAACGGCTGGTTCCTGCCGGGCGGCGTCATCGAGGAGGGCGAGTCCCCGCTGCGCGCGTGCGTGCGCGAGTGCGAGGAGGAGCTCGGGCTCGTCCCCCGGCTCGGCGGCCTGGTCTGCGTGGACTGGGGGTCGCCGCACGACGGCGTGGACGCCGTCAACGTCTTCGTGTTCGGCGGGACGATCACCGCCGCGGAGATCGGGCGGCTGCGGCTGCCCCCCGACGAGCTGTCGGACCACACGCTCGCCGCGCCGGAGAAGATTCCCGACCTCGCGCCGCCGCACATCGCGCGCCGCATGGTGCCGAGCCTGCGCGCGCTCGGCGAGGGCCGCGCCGTCTACCTGGAGGACGGACGCGAACCGGCCCCGCCCCGCTGAGGGACGAGGCCGGCCGCGGCGGCGTCACACCGGCACGCTGTCGCGGATCGCGCCCGCCCGCTCCGGCTCGGCGACCCGCGCGCAGTGCGCCGAGCAGTACCAGCGCCCGCCCACGTCCATCCCGTGGCCGATGATCCGGCACGAGCAGTGCTCGCAGATCGGCGCCATCGCCGTGATCGCGCACTCGAACGAGTCGAACGTGTGCACGCCGCCCCGCGCGTGCACCTCGAACGCCAGCTCGTAGTCGTTGCCGCAGACCTCGCAGGTCCCCATCAGAGTCGTTTCCTCTCCCCCGTCGCCCCGCGCGGATGATCTACCCGGCCCCGCCCGTCCCCACGCCGCCGAGCTTGATCATCTCCCGTGGCGCGCAAATGGCGGCGGGCGTTCCCGGCCATGTGGGAACGCCCGCCGCCTGTCCGGGAAAGAGTTCGGGGCTACACGCCCGCCTCGGCGAAGACACGGGAGGCGTTCTCGCCCGTCCCGCCGCGCCGCAGGTAGGAGAACCAGGTCAGCGCGAGGCACACCAGGTAGAACGCCGCGAGGATGAGCAGCGCGTTCCCGATGCTGCCGGTCTTCTCGATCGAGATCCGGAACGTCTGCTGGATGAGCACGCCGCCCGCCGCGCCGACCGCCGAGATCAGCCCGATCGCCGCCGCGGCCTGCCGCCGCGCCGCCGCGACCGCCGTCGCCTCGTCCGCGCCCGCCGCCTTCGCCAGGGCGCGCGTCCGGAAGATCGCGGGGATCATCTTGTAGGTCGAGCCGTTGCCGATGCCCGTCGTGACGAAGACGAACAGGAACGCGGTGAGGAAGCCCGCCCAGTCCTTGGCGTGGACGGCGTACGCGACCGCGCCGATGCCGAGGCCCATGAACAGGAAGTTCACCATCGTCACCCGCGCCCCGCCGAACCTGTCGGCGAGCCAGCCCCCGAGCGGACGGGCCAGCGACCCCGCCAGCGCGCCGAGCCAGATGACGTGCGACCCCGTCACGTCGGGGAACTGGTTCTTGATCAGCACGCCGAAGCTGAACGAGTACCCGATGAACGACCCGAATGTCCCGACGTACAGGACGGACATGATGATCGTCTGCCGGTCCCGGGCGCTGCCCGCCATCTCCCGGCCCGTGTAGGACGCGCTGGCCCGCGTCAGGTTGTTCATGAAGAAGTACGCGAGCACGGCCGCCAGGAGCACCAGCGGCATCCACACCCAGCCGACCGCGACGAGCCCGGCCGCGACGATCAGCGGCGGCATGGCGAGCTGCGTGACGCTCGTGCCGAGGTTGCCGCCCGCCGCGTTCAGCCCGAGCGGCAGGCCCTGGCGCTTCACCGGGTAGAAGTGCGTGATGTTCGCCATCGACGAGGCGAAGTTGCCGCCGCCGAGGCCCGTCGTCGCCGCGATCAGCAGCAGCGCCCAGAACGGGATGGACGGGTGCTCGATCGCGTACACGAACAGCCCGCACGGGATCAGCAGCAGCAGCGCGCTGATGATCGTGAAGTTGCGTCCGCCGAACTTCGCCGGCGCGAAGGTGTACGGGATCCGCAGCGCCGCGCCCACCAGGTTCGGCACCGTGGTCAGCCACAGCGTCTGCCCGACCGACAGGGTGATGCCGACCTTCGGCAGGTTCAGCACCGCGATGCTCCACAGCAACCACACCGAGAAGCCGAGGTGCTCGGTCAGGATGGAGAAGACCAGGTTGCGGACCGCGACGCGGCGGCCCGTCGCGGCCCAGAACCGCTCGTCGTCCGGCTCCCAGTCGTCGATCCAGTAGCGGCCCCTGCGAGCCTCCGCGCCGGCCTTCCCGGTCGTCGCGTCCGTCACCGCCGTCATGTTCTCGCCTTCCGTTCGTCCGTCCCGGCAGAAGCTAGGGACGGCCCGTTACGGACGGCGGCGCGAACTGTGCCCGGGCTGCTACATCCTGCGCACTTCGGCGGCGGGCGGCGGTGAGGACCGGACGGAACCGGCGCTTCCGGCGCCGCCGGGCCAGCGGTCCGGCACCCGGCCCGACGACCGCAGCACGGCGTCCCAGGCCTCGCCGGGCGCCAGCGGAAGATGCGGAACCCCCCAGTGCCACGCCGCCGCGAGCAGGTCCGGATCGCCCGGCCGGTGGTCGGCGCCCGCGGCGCGCGCGAGGTCCCACGCGTGCAGGTGCCACTCGACGCAGGCCGCGCCGACATGGTCCCCCACGGTGTACTTCGTCCCACGATAAACCAGATGCGGACGATCCCACTGGTCCGGCACCAGATCCGCGTACGCCCCGGCCGACACCGTGAACGCCGCGATCCGCTCCGGCCCGGACTCGGCGGGCAGCACCGCCAGCTCCGCCGCGTTCTGCCGCGCCTGCCGCCGGATCAGGACGGCGCTCGGCGTCTCCCCCGCGAACAGCTTCGCGAGCCTGCTGTCCGGCGCGTCCTGCAAGTACTCCAGGTAGTTCTCGGCGACGCACCGCAGATGGCCGGCGAGATCGACCGCCCGCCACTCCGCGCACGGCGTCGGCGCGCGCCAGTCGGCGATCCGGGCGGCCTGCGCGCGGACCGCGCCGACCCCGTCCCGGTACGACGCGAGGACGCGGTCGCGGTCCGGCGGCGTGCGCTCCACGTGTCCCCCCGAGCACTGCGTCGGACGCCGCGTGGACGCGCCCGAGCACCTGCGCCGCGGCGCCCGTCCGGGCGTCCGGCGTTCCCGCGACCGCAGAATCCCAGAGTTCGGCGGCCGGTGCCACTCGTCCGCGCCGTGTCCGCCCGATGTCCGCCCGACGACTCGCCGGACGGTCCGCCGGGCGCGGTCAGCGGGCGACGGCCGGGACCGTCCGGTAGCCCAGGCGCAGCGCCTCGCGGGCGGTGCGCAGCCGGTCGGCCTCCTCGGTCCACGGCTTGACCGCCGGACGCGCCTTGGCCTTGCGCCGCTGGATCTGCGCGGCGCGGCGGACGGACGCGTCCTGCCCGGGCACGCTGTAGGCGCGCGGCCCCATCGCGGCGCGCTCGGCGGCCTCGGCGGCGGCGAGCGCGGCCGTCAGGGCCTGGTCGAACGCGATCGTGAGCGCCCGGATCTCGGGCTCGGGAGCGTCGGCGGCCTGCGCGGCGCGCAGCGCCGTCTCGGCCTCCCCCGCCGCGGCCAGCAGCGCCCGGTACCCGGCCGCCGCCCGCCGGTCGGCCTCGTACGGCGCGGCGACGTCCTTGCTCACCCGGCGGCCCAGCGGCATGGCGGTGCTCCCTCTCAGGTCGATCTTCGCTTCGGGCCAGCGTACGCGCGGACACGCCCGGCCGGATACCGAAGCCGCGCCCTTTACGCAGTAAGGTTGCGCCCGGAGACGATTTTCCCGGCCAGGAAAGGCAGGCGCCGCATGGTCCGGCAGCCCAGCGTCAACGCCCAGCACCGTCCGCCGCTGTCCATCGACCGGATCATCGACGCCGCGCTGCGGATCGTGGACGGCCAGGGCCTCGCCCGCCTCACCATGCGCCGCCTCGGCGACGCGCTGGAGGTCGAGGCGATGGCGATCTACCACCATCTGCCGCGCGGGAAGGAACAGCTCCTGGACGCGCTCGTCACGCACGTCGCGGCGGCCCCCGCCCCGGCGCCCGCCGTCGCCGCGTCCTGGCGGGACGCGCTGCGCCGCTGGGCCGCCGGCTACCGCGAACGCCTCCTGGAGCACGCCGGGGTCCTGCCGCTCGTCGTGACGCGCCGCAACCCGGCCGCGCTGACCGAGACGGCCGCGTCCCTGCGCGAGATCCTGCGGCGCGGCGGCGTCCCCGAGCAGGAGGCCCTGGTCGCGGCGCACACGCTGCTCGGCTACGTGATCGGGCACGCGGCCCTGGAGGCGCGCGGCACCCCCCGCGCCGGCGAGGGCGAACCCGACCCGGCCTGGCGCCACCGCTTCGACGCGGGCCTCGACCTCGTCCTCCGCGCCGTCTGACCCCGGCCCCGCACGCGCCCCGGCCACAAGGCCGCGCCGCCCCGACGCAAGGCCCCGACGCGAGGCACGGGCGCGAGGCGCGGGCGCGAGGCACGGGCGCGAGGCGCGGGCGCCCGACGCGGCGCACATGCGGGTTCCCGCAGCGACACGGCGCGCGGGGGCGGGGTCAGTCTTCGACGACCAGGACTTCCAGGGCGGACGGGCCGTGCGGGGACGGGGCGCGGGACGGGCCGGGCGCGACGGCCGGGCCGGTCAGCCAGGTCTGCGGGCGGGACGGGAGCAGGCGCGCGACCGCCTCGGGCACCGTCCCGGCGATCTGGTCGGCGTGGACGACGCACAGGTGCAGGCCGGGCCGCAGGGTGAGCGCGCGGCGGCCCTGGCCGCGTCCGCCGTCGAGGACGATCGTTCCGGTCTCGGCGACCGCCGCCGCGCAGCCGGTGACGACGGTGTCGGCGGCGTCCGGGGCGGTGCCGGGGGCGTCGGGGGCGATCTCGACGCCGTCCAGCTCGGCGAGCCACCCGGACGGCAAGCCGGGCGGAACGATGATCCGTTTCACGTCGCGGGACCAGAGGGCGGCGGCGAGCGCGGTCGCCAACTCGTCCGCGCCGACGTGCCGCACCGGGGTTCCGTGCCCGGCGACGCGTTCCAGGAACAGCGCGAGCACGTCCGCGCGGCCGGCGCCGAGGTGGCGGCGGTAGTCGCGCGGCACCGCCACCGGGGTCCCGCGCGCCGGGCCGAGCGCGTCCCGGATCCGGCCGAGCACGCGGTCGCGGGACGTCACGGCCGCTCCCCCCGGTCGCGCCACCACACCCGGAAGCTGCGCGCGGGCGGGACGGGCAGGTCGCGGGCGTCGGTCCACACGCCGAGGCGCCCGGGCAGCCGCCGGATCCGGCCGCCGCGCGCCAGCAGCCGCGCCCAGCGCGTCCCGCCGCGCAGCGCCGCCTCGTACCGGTGCGGGTCGGTCAGCGTCCAGGCCGCCGCGCGCATCATCGCCAGCTCGGGGGTGGGCACCGGACGGCCGCGCCGCGCGTCCACGACCTTGCCGCGCAGCCGCACCAGGACCTCGGGGATGTCGATCTCGACCGGGCACACGTCCGCGCACGCCCCGCACAGCGTGGAGGCGAACGGCAGCGACGCGTTCGCCGCCGAGGCGACCCCGCGCAGCTGCGGGGTGCGGATGGCGCCGATCGGCCCCGCGTGCGGCGCGCCGTACGGCTCGGGGCCCGTCCGCTCGTACACCGGGCAGACGTGCAGGCAGGCGTCGCAGCCCACACAGCGCAGCGCGGCGCGGCCGACCTCGTCGGCGAGGGCGCGCGTGCGGCCGTTGTCGACCAGGACGAGGTGGAACGCGGCCGGCCCGTCCCCCGCGACGACGCCCGTCCACGCCGACACCACCGGCGCCAGCCGCTCCCCCGCCGACCGCGACACCGACTGCAGCAGGACCTCCAGGTCAGCCCGGTCGGGGACGACCTGCTCCAGCCCGGCCACCGTGATCAGCGCGTCCGGGACGGTCAGACACCGCCGCACGTCGCCCGCCCGCTCCAGCGCGACCATCGTCCCTGTCTCGGCGACCATGAGGTCGACGCCGGTGACGGCGACGCGCGCCCCGGCCGGGAACTCCGCGTCCGCGCCGGTGCGGTGGACGGCGATCCCGGCGGCGGTCAGCGCGCCGTCGAGCCCGATCTCCTCCAGGACCGACGCGGCCGGGGCGGCGACCTCGCCCGCGCCCGCCGCCGCGGCGAGCCGGACGACGGTCCGCGCGGCCTGCGCCGCGTTCTCCGCCCAGTGGACGGTCCCGCCCGCGTCGACGACGGCGCGTTCCAGCCGTTCCAGGCAGGCGTCGAGGTTGAGGAGCGTCCGGTCCTTCACGGCGCGGCCCGCCGCCCGCAGCGCGGGCCAGTCCGGCAGTTCCGCGACGGCGGCGGCGCGCCGGGCCCGGGCGTCGGCGGCCGTGTCGGCGAGCGCGCGGCGCAGCGCGGTGTCGGCGAGCGCCGGACGCGCCGCCGCGGCGAACTTCGGCCGGGGCGTCACGCGCCGTCCCCGGCGAGGATCTCGGCGAGGTGCAGGACGCGCACGCCCGACCGCTGCCGCGACAGCGCCCCGCCGATGTGCGCGAGGCAGGAGTTGTCGACGGCGCAGACGACGTCGGGCGCGGCGGACCGGATGTGGCGGACCTTGTCGGCGACGAGCGCGACCGACACGTCGGCGTTCTTCAGCGCGAACGTCCCGCCGAACCCGCAGCACTCGTCGGCCGCCGGGATCTCGGCCAGCTCCAGCCCCCGGACCGCGCGCAGCAGCCGCAGCGGCCGGTCCCCCGCGCCGAGCGCCCGCGCGGAGTGGCAGGTCGGGTGGTAGGCGACGCGGTGCGGGAAGGACGCGCCGACGTCGGTGACGCCGAGGACGTCCACCAGGAACTCGGTCAGCTCGTGGACGGGCGGCGCGGGCGGAACGTCCCGCTCGCCCGCCGCGCGCAGGATCCGCGCGTGGTCGCGCCGGACGGTCGCCGCGCACGACGCCGACGGCGTCACGATCGCGTCGTGGCCCGCGAACGCCGCCGCGAACCCGCGCGCCAGCCCGGCGGCCTCGGCGTGGTAGCCGGTCGTCCAGTGCATCTGCCCGCAGCACGTCTGCGCGGACGGGAAGGCGACCTCGTGGCCCAGGCGCTCCAGCAGCCGCACGACGGCCCGGCCGGTGCCGGGGAACAGCGCGTCGTTGAAACACGCGACGAACAGCGCCACGCGCATCGCGCCCTCACCTTCGTCCCGGCCGTGCGGCGCCCACGCCGACGGTCCACGCCCCGCCATCGTAGGGGTCCCGTCCGCGCCGGTCCGACCGAAACGGGCGTTCGACCGTGGCCGGAGCGGGCCGCCGAACGGATACGTTCTGCTGACCCCCGCGCCTCTTTTCCCCCTGTTCGGCGTGTCGGACCGTGCGGTCGTGCTAATCGAGAGCGACGCTGTGACCAGCGCGTCCGTGCCGCGCCGCGCTCCGCCGGGCCGCCGCCCGTCTCGCGGACGCGCGCGGCGGGCGGCCGAGCGGGCGCCCGCGCGCGGGGCCACCGGACAACCGTCCCATCGGGCTATGGCCGGTGGCCCGTGAACCGTTCCACACTGGGACGCGTCCCAATGACCGACATCACATTCAGACCGAGATCCGGAGGCACGCCGATGTGCCCGCACCAACCGCCCTGCCCCGAGTCCACCGCGTCCGACCGCGACGCCGCGCGCACCGTGGCGCGCCACCCCGAGCAGGGGTGGAGCCTGCTCTGCAACGGCGTCGTGATCTTCGACGACACCGGTGAGCTGCTGCCCGACGGCGGCGTCGTCGCCCCGCGTCGGCCGACCGGCACCGGAGCCGTCCCCGCGGCCTGATCTCCGTCCGGGCGCCGGGCCGTGCCCGCACCGGCCCCCGCCCGACCACCGCCCGATCCGCGTGACTAGCCCGAAAGGGCCGGTGCGGCCCACCGGCGCAGCCACGGCAGCACGGCCGCTCCGACCGTCGCCGGGTCCCGCGCCAGGTCGTGCCGTTCCCCCGGCAGGACGACGACCGCCGCGGCGTCCGCCGCGTCCGGGACCCCGAACGGGTCGCGGTCGCCGTTCACCACCAGCACCTCCACCCCCGCCGCCCGCAGCTCTCCGACCCGCGACCGCTCCGGGCGCCCCGGCGGACGCAGCGGGAACGCCAGCGCGACCACCCCCGCGGCGCCGGCGGCACGGGCCGTCCGGCACGCGACGCGCGCGCCGTTGCTGCGTCCGCCCTGCACCAGCGGCACCGGCGGGTACAGCGCGCGGACGGCCGCGACGGCCTCCAGCCACGCCGCGTCCTGCTGCTCCGCGGGCCCGGGCGCGCGGCGTCCCGCCCGGCGGAAAGGCTGCAGGACGCGCGCGACCGCGCCCCCGGCCCCGAGCGCGGCGTCCCGGACGGCCAGCAGGTCCGGCGCGTCCACGCCCCCGTTCGAGCCGTGCGTGAGCACGAGCAGGAAGGCCGGATCGGCGGGACCGTCCAGCGTCGCCTCGGCCGTCCCCCGCCCCGTCTCGATCTCCATGCCCGTCACCGTAGCGGCCCGCATCAAAGTTGATCACCGTGGGCACACTCCCGGACATGGAGAACATGAGCGAGCCGGAGTGGCGCGCATTCGTGTCCGAGGGCACCCGCACCGCGAAGGTCGCCGTCACCCGCAAGGACGGGGCGCCGCACGTCACGCCCGTGTGGTTCGTCCTGGACGGCGACGACCTCGTCTTCAACACCGGCGCCGAGACGGTCAAGGGCCGCGCCCTCGCCCGGGACCCGCGGGTCGCGCTGTGCGTCGAGGACGACACCCCGCCCTACTCGTTCGTGACGATCCACGGCGAGGCGGAGCTGTCGGACGACGTGGACGCGATGCTGCCGCTCTCGATCCGCATCGGCGCCCGCTACATGGGCGAGGAGCGCGGCGAGCAGTTCGGCCGCCGCAACGCCGTCCCGGGCGAGCTGCTGGTCCGCGTCCGCGTCCGCGACGTCGTGGCCCAGCGCGACCTGGCCGACTGACGCCCGGCCCGCCAGGCGGACGGCCCCGGTCGAGGGCGGCGAAGGAGAGCACGAACGCCTTGGTCGCCCCGTAGACGGCCATGTGCGCGACCGGCTGGAAGGCCGCCGTGCCGGGCGCGCAGATCGTCGGCCGAACGGCGAGGTCCGCGGCTGCGTCGGTCGCGCGCAGGGGGCGCGGCGGGGGTCAGGCGGGGTCGGGGGTGGCCGGGTCGGTGGCGGACGGTGCGCCGAGGGCCAGGCGCAGCCGTTCGGCGAAGCTCTCGTGCAGCAGAGGTCCCCACGCGTAGGCGCCGGGGACCTGCACGGCCTCGGCGAGGGCGCGGCGGTCGGCCGGGGCGTCGGCGTCCTCGGTCTGGCGGACGGCGAGCAGCGCGTACATGTGGTCCAGCGCCCCGAAGGCCTCGCCCGCGACGGCGGGCAGGGTCCCGTCGGCGGCGGCGCTCTCCAGCACCGGCTCCCACCAGAGGTCGGCGGGGTCGCCGGGGTCCTCCTCGTCGGCGGCGAAGTCGCGGCGCAGCCGGGCGCGGACCTGGCCCGCCACCGCCGGGTCGGCGAGTCCGCGCCGCCACGCCTCGCGCGCCTCCTCGCCCCGGCCGCGCAGCGGCAGCGTCCGGGCGAGGAGTTCGGTCGCCAGCGGCGCCACCTCGGGGTCGGCGGGGCCGTCGGCGAGCGCGGCGCCGAACGCGCCGATCGCCTGGTCCAGGCAGGCGATGCCGAGCGCGACGGCGAGCCTGGCGTGCGCGTACGGGGCGCCGCCGGGCTCGATGAGCTTCAGGCCGGCGGTGAGGACGCGCTGGGCGCGGGCCGGTTCGCCGCGTTCCAGCAGCCGCTGCGCGAGGTCGTGCGCGGCGAGCGTCCCGTACTCGGGGTCGCCGGTGGCGATGGCCTGCTCCCAGTGCTCGCGGGCGGCGGCGAAGTCCCCGGCGTCGTCCGCGATGCGCGCCAAGGCGAGGCGGGCGGGCGGGAGGTAGGCCGGGTTGTCGAACTCCACGACCGTCCGCCAGGCGGGCGCGGCCTGGTCGCGCTCGCCCGCGCGCTCGTGCGTGAGGGCGAGGTGGTAGGCGGCGCGCGGCCCGTACTCGGGATCGCCGGTGGCGATGGCGGCGCGGTCGGCGGCGCGCGCCCCCGCGACGTCCCCGGCGTCGTCCAGGACGACCGCGAGCCCGAGCGCGGCGCGCGCCCGGTACGGGCCGTCGCCGAGGTCGAGCACCCGCTCGAACAGCCGGGCGGCGCCGTCCGCGTCGCCGTTCTCGGCGAGCGCGCGGGCGCGCTCGCACAACTGCGCCGGATCCGGCGTGTCGCTCATCGGTCTACTGCCCTCTGGGGGTCGGGGTCGGCGCCCAAAAGCCTAGCGTTCACGGACGCCCGGACCCACCCGCGACGCGCGGCCGGAAGGGGCGCGGCGGGCCGGCCGCCGCGCCCCCGCAGGTCAGTCCTCGAACGCCTCCGGCGGCGGGCAGGAGCAGACGAGGTTGCGGTCGCCGTACGCCTGGTCGATGCGGCGGACGGGCGGCCAGTACTTGTCCTGGCGCAGCGAAGGCAGCGGGTAGGCGGCCTCCTCGCGCGTGTAGGGGTGCTTCCAGTCGTCGGTCAGCAGCGACGCGGCCGTGTGCGGGGCGTTGCGCAGCGGGTTGTCCTCGGCGTCCCACTCGCCGGAGTCGACGCGCTCGATCTCCCGCCGGATCGCGACCATGGCGTCCACGAACCGGTCGAGTTCGGCGAGGTCCTCGCTCTCGGTCGGCTCGATCATCAGGGTGCCGGCGACGGGGAACGACAGCGTCGGGGCGTGGAAGCCGTAGTCGATCAGGCGCTTGGCGACGTCCTCGGCGGTGATGCCGGTCCGCTTGGTGATCTTGCGGAGGTCGGCGATGCACTCGTGCGCGACGAGGCCGCCGCGTCCGGTGTAGAGGATCGGGTAGTGCGGGGCGAGCCGGGCGGCGAGGTAGTTGGCGGCGATGACCGCGCCCTCGGTGGCGGCGCGCAGGCCGTCGGGTCCCATCATCGCGATGTAGGCCCAGGAGATCGGCAGGATGCCCGCCGAGCCCCAGGGCGCCGCCGAGATCGTGCCGGTTCCGGGGAGTTCCGGGCGCAGCGGGTGCGTCGGCAGGAACGGGACGAGGTGCTCGCGGACCCCGACCGGCCCGACGCCCGGACCGCCGCCGCCGTGCGGGATGCAGAACGTCTTGTGCAGGTTGAGGTGGGACACGTCCGAGCCGAACTCGCCGGGACGCGCGAGGCCGACCAGCGCGTTGAGGTTCGCGCCGTCCACGTAGACCTGGCCGCCCGCCGCGTGGACGGCCGCGCACACGTCGGTGATCGTCTCCTCGAACACGCCGTGCGTGGACGGGTACGTCACCATGATCGCCGCCACGGACGGTCCGTGCTTCGCGAGCTTGGCGTGCAGGTCGTCCAGGTCGATGTTGCCGCCGTCGTCGCAGGCCACGACGACGACGCGCATCCCGGCCATCACGGCGCTCGCCGCGTTCGTCCCGTGCGCCGACGACGGTATCAGGCACACGTCGCGGTGCTCGTCGCCGCGCGACCGGTGGTAGCCGCGGATCGCCAGCAGCCCGGCCAGCTCGCCCTGCGACCCGGCGTTCGGCTGGACCGACACCTTCGCGTACCCGGTGATCTCGGCGAGCGCGGTCTCCAGCTCGCCGATCAGCTCCAGGTACCCGGCGGCCTGGTCGAGCGGGGCGAACGGGTGCAGGTCCGCGAACTCGGGCCAGGTGACGGGCTCCATCTCGGCCGTGGCGTTCAGCTTCATCGTGCAGGAGCCGAGCGGGATCATCGAGCGGTCCAGCGCGACGTCCCGGTCCTGGAGGCGGCGCAGGTACCGCAGCATCGCCGTCTCGGAGCGGTGCTCGTGGAAGACCGGGTGCGTCAGGTACGGGGACTCGCGGCGCAGCGCGTCGGGGAACGCCTCGGCGGGCTCGGCGGGCACGTCCGCGGCCACGCCGAACGCGGCCAGGACGGCGGTCAGGTGCTCGGGCAGCGTCCGCTCGTCGCACGCGATCGCGACGTGGTCGGCGTCCACCGGCCGCAGGTTGACGCCGCGCTCGCGGGCGGCCTCGACCACGGCGCCCGCGCGACCGGGCACCCGGGCGAGGACGGTGTCGAAGAACGCCCCGTGGACGACCTCCACCCCGCCGTCGCGCAGCGCGGCGGCGAGCCCGGCGGCGTGCCCGTGGACGCGCTGGGCGATCGCCGCGAGCCCGTCCGGCCCGTGGTAGACCGCGTACATGCTCGCCATGACGGCCAGCAGGACCTGGGCGGTGCAGATGTTGCTGGTGGCCTTCTCCCGGCGGATGTGCTGCTCGCGGGTCTGGAGCGCGAGCCGGTAAGCAGGCGCGCCGTCGACGTCCACCGACAGCCCGACCAGCCGGCCCGGCAGCTGCCGCTGCAGCCCCTCGCGGACGGCCAGGTAGCCCGCGTGCGGCCCGCCGAACCCGAACGGAACGCCGAACCGCTGCGCCGAGCCGACCACGATGTCCGCGCCCGCCTCGCCCGGCGACCGCAGCAGCGTCAGCGCGAGCAGGTCGGCGGCGACGACGGCCTGCGCGCCGCGCTCGTGCGCCGCCTCGATCACCGGCGCCAGGTCCCGGACGGCCCCGGACGCCCCCGGGTACTGCAGCAGCACGCCGAAGAACTCGCCGTCGGGCAGCCCGCCGGACAGGTCCGCGACGACCAGGTCGATGCCGAGCGGCACGGCCCGCGTCCGGACGACCTCGATCGTCTGCGGCAGCGCGTCGGCGTCCACGAGGAACGCGCCCGGCTCCTTGCGGCGGGTCGCGCGGTGCGCCAGCGTCATGGCCTCGGCGGCGGCGGTGCCCTCGTCCAGCATCGAGGCGTTCGCGACCGGCAGCCCGGTGAGGTCGCTCACGGCCGTCTGAAAGTTCAGCAGCGCCTCCAGCCGGCCCTGCGAGATCTCCGGCTGGTAGGGCGTGTACGCGGTGTACCAGCCGGGGTTCTCCAGGACGTTCCGCAGGATCACGCCCGGCGTGATCGTCCCGTGGTAGCCGAGCCCGATCATCGAGGTCAGCACGGTGTTGCGGGACGCGATCTCGCGCAGCCGCGCCAGCGCCGCCGGCTCGCTCAGCGCGGGCGGCAGGTCCAGCGGGCGGTCGGTGCGGATCGCGGCGGGGACGGCCGCGTCGACCAGCGCCTCGGCGGTGGAGTACCCGACGGCCGCGAGCATGCGGTCTCGGTCGGACGCGTCCGGGCCGATGTGGCGGTCGGCGAAGACCGTCCGGGGCCGGCGGGGCGTGGCCACCGGGGAAAGGTGTCGAGCCGTCATGTGGGAGAGCCTCCTGGGCTGCAGCGGTCGGTGCTCCGGCCTTCTCCCCCTCTGTCATGGCACCTGAGAGCTTCCCCCGCGCGGCGGGGTTTCCCCTTCGGTGTGGCTCCGCGCACGGCGGAGCCCGCTTTCCAGAGGCGCCTCGTCCGCGCGGTCCTTTTGCCTGAGAGGTTCCGGGGAGGGTTGCCCCTTCGGCGTCCCGGCGCTGGCGGCCCGGGATCTCTCCCGCGCGGGGTCGACGGCTGTCCGCGATCGACTCTATCCAACGGCCCGGCGCGTTCCGCACTCCGGCCCGTCCGGGCGGTGCGGGAACCGGTGCGCGACCCGGCCAGTACGATAACCACAGCTCAACGGCCGACGGAGACGAGGGGTGCTGGGTGGAGCGTGTGCGCCGGCCGGACCGGCCGTCCAGCCCGACGGCGCCCGAACCCGTCCCCGCGGCTCCCCCGGCCCCGCTCCGGGTGGACGAGCCGAGACTCCCCGAGCGCATCCGCCGGCCCGCCGACGCCATCCGCTTCGCGACGTCGCTGATCGGCCTCGCCGGGGTCATGCTGCTCGTGTCGATCGCGCAGCAGACCGCGCACGGCATCGAGACCGACATCGCCGCCGGGACCGCGCACGCGCCGCGCCTGCTGCTGACGTTGGCGACGCTGTGCTCCAGCTTCGGCGTGCTGGCCGTCCCGGTCGCGTTCGCGGTGGAGCGGGTGCTGCGGCGCGACGGCGTCCGCGTCGCCATCGCGCTGCTCGCCGCCGTGATCACGCTCGGCGTGACGATCGCGCTGGACGACTTCGTCGCGCCCGCCGCGCCCGGCGGGGTGCTGGACTCGCTGATCTGGGGCGGCGCGGGGTCCCAGCCCGTCCACACCGACATCGCGCCGGTGATCGCGTTCGTCAGCGCGGTCGGGATGGCGGGCCGGGGCCGCTGGCAGATCGCGACCTGGGCGATGATCGGGCTGGCCGCGCTCACCGGGCTCACCGCGTCGTACGCGTCGGTGGCGGCGCTGGCCGCGACCTACTTCCTCGGCCGCGCGATCGGTTACGGCACGCTCTACGCCGTCGGGGCGCCGAACCCCCGGCCGTCCGGCGCGACGGTCGTCGCGGCGCTCGCCCGGATCGGGCTGCGGCCCGCGCGCGCCCGCCGCATCTCCGCCGACGACGAGGATCCGCGCCGGTACGGCGTCGCGCTCGCCGACGACCCGGACCGGGACGGCTGGCGCCTCGACGTCCACGTCCTGGACCGCGACGCCCAGAGCGCGGGGATGCTGCGCCGCGTGTGGCGGCTCGTCCGGTTCCGCGACACCGTCCCGCGCCGCGCCGTGCGGTCCCTGCGCCGGTCGCTGGAGCAGGAGTCGCTGATGGCGTACGCGGTCCACGCGTCCGGCGCCCGCACGCAGCGGCTGCTCGGCGCGTGCGAGGTCGGCACCGAGGCGGCGCTGCTGGCCTACGAGCACGTCCCGGCCCGCAGCCTGCGCGACCTGCCCGACGCCGACGTCACCGACGCGCTCCTGGACGACGCCTGGCGCCAGTTCGCCAAACTCCAGGCCGCGCGGCTCGCGCACCGGCGGCTGGAGGACGACGCGCTGCTCGTCGACGAGGCCGGACGCGTCTGGCTGGGTCATCTGGACTCCGGCGAGACCGCCGCCGGCGACCTCGCGCTCCGCCTCGACCTCGCCCAGCTCCTCGCGACGCTCGCGCTGCGCGCCGGGCCCGAGCGCGCCGTCGCGACCGCCGCCGCCGTGCTCGGCGAGGCCCCGCTCGCCGCCGCCGTCCCCCTGCTGCAGGGTGTGGCGCTGTCGCGCGGCACCCGCGCCGCCCTGCGCCGCGAACGCGACGTCCTCGCCCGGATCCGCGAGCAGATCCTGCGGCTGGAGCCGGAGAGCGAGGCGCCGCCCGTCCGGCTGGAACGCTTCCGGCCCCGGACGATCGTGACGATCGTCACCGCGAGCATCGCCGCCTACATCGTCATCCCGCAGGTCAGCAGCATCAACCTGATGCACCTGGTGTCCACCGCGCAGTGGGGGTGGGTGCTCGTCGGGCTCGCCGCGTCCGCCGCGACGTACCTGGCGTCGGCGCTGCTGCTGCTCGGGTTCGTGCCCGAGCGGCTGCCGCTCGGCCGGACGGTGATCGTCCAGGTCGCGGCCTCGTTCGTGAAGCTCGTGGCGCCGTCGGCGGTCAGCGCGGTGGCGGTCAACACCCGCTACCTGCAACGTTCCGGGGTGCGTCCGGGCGCGGCCGTGACGAGCGTCGGCGCGTCCCAGCTCACGGCCGTGATCAGCCACGTCCTGCTGCTGGTGGTGTTCGGGTTCGTCACCGGGTCGGCGGGCAACGCCACCCGCGACCTCGCGCCGTCCCGGCTGATCGTCGTCGTGCTGCTCGCGGTCGCGGCGGTCGCGGCGGCGGCGCTGACGATCCCGCGCGTGCGGCGCCTGGTCACCGCGCGGCTGCGGGCCATGTTCTCCGGCGTCGTGCCGCGGATGGTGGACGTCCTGCAGTCCCCCCGCAAGCTCAGCACGGGCCTCGGCGGGACGCTGCTCATGACCGTCACGTTCGTCGCCTGCCTGGACGCCTCGGTCCGCGCGTTCGGGGACTCGCTGCCGTGGACGACGATGGTCGTGGTGTACCTCACCGCCAACGCCCTCGGCAACGCCGCGCCCACGCCGGGCGGGCTGGGGGCGGTCGAGGGGGCGCTGACGCTGGCGCTGACGATCTCCGGGCTGAGCGCGGAGACCGCGACGTCGGGGGTGCTGCTGTTCCGGCTGCTCACGCTGTGGCTGCCGGTGCTGCCCGGCTGGGCCGCGTTCGCCTACCTCCAGCGCAAGGAGGCGATCTGACGGGCGCTCAGCCGGTCTTGCGGGCGCGGCGGCGGTGGGCCAGCTCGTCCTGCGGGAGTTCGCCGTCCTCGACGGCGGCCTGCTCGGCGGGCAGTTCGGCGAGGCTGCCCTCGACCTCCTGCCAGACCCGGCCGAGCGCGATCCCGAACACGCCCTGCCCGCCCTGCAGCAGGTCCACGACCTCGTCGGCCGAGGTGCACTCGTACACGCTGACGCCGTCGCTCATGAGCGTGATCTGCGCCAGGTCGTGGACGCCCCGGTCGCGCAGATGGGTGACCGCCGTCCGGATCTGCTGCAGGGACACGCCCGTGTCCAGGAGCCGCTTGACGACCTTGAGGACCAGCACGTCCCGGAACCCGTACAGCCGCTGGCTGCCCGAGCCGTGCGCGGACCGGACGCTCGGCGTCACCAGCCCCGTGCGCGCCCAGTAGTCGAGCTGCCGGTAGGTGATGCCCGCCGCCGCGCACGCCGTGGGGCCGCGGTAGCCGACGTCGCCGGGCGGTGCCGACACCTGCGCGTCGAAGAGCAGGCCCTGCTCACCGGCGTGCTCGGACGCCCTGCGCCTGTCGGGGGTCGCCTTGCCCTCGCCGCTGCTCACCGCCACGCGGACCTCCGGCTTCTATCAGCCCGCGGCGCTCCGTCAAGGGGGTTCAACGGATGCCACGGGTGTTCCACCAGCACGGTAGGTGCCGGTCAGAGTGTGGTCAACGTTCGCCGTCGGCGCGTCGCATGCCCGGATGAACCGCCTCCACGTGGGCAAACCGGCGCACCTACGGCCGCATCGAATCCCTACCCGTTTCCCAGGAGGACGACCCCCGGAAAGCCCGGCGTACCCGCCGGAACCGCCCAGGTGAAGATCATCGTTGACCCTCCGCCGACGTCCCGCTCACCGGAGCCGTAAGAAGACCGTCCCCCGGAAGACGTCCGGACGTCCTCGGGACGACTCTCTCATGGCGAGCGGCCCGCGTCCTCAACCGGCGCGGCCGAAATCCTCCGGCGAGATCGTGTCGAGGAACTCGCGGAACTTCTCGACCTCGTCCTCCTGCTCGTCGGGGATCGCGACGCCGACCTCCTCCAGCACGTCCTCGCTGGCGAAGATCGTGGCGCCGGTGCGCAGCGCCAGCGCGATCGAGTCCGACGGACGGGCGCTGACCTCCACGCCGTTGGAGAACACGAGGTCGGCGAAGAAGACGCCCTCGCGCAGCGCCGTGATGTTCACCGTCCGGAGCTGGACCCCGAGCGCCTCCACGACGTCGCGGAACAGGTCGTGGGTGAGCGGGCGCGCGGGCAGCACGCCCTGCTGGGCGAAGGCGATCGCGGTGGCCTCGACGGCGCCGATCCAGATCGGCAGGTAGCGTTCCCCGCCCGTCTCCTTCAACAGGACGATCGGCTGATTGGAGGGCATCTCGACCCGCACGCCGACGACCTCCATCTGCTTCACGGCGGCTCCCTGCGGACTCGGCGGACATCCGGACGACCCTGCGCGGGACCGGCCGTGACCGGTCCCTCATGCCAACGTACACCCCGTGTCCGAGATGCCGTCTCTTCGGCAAGGGCGAATCGGGCGAAGGGGACGGGCGTCAGGGTTCCAGCGTCTCGCGGAGCCCCGCCCACACCAGCGCGGTGTGGAGCCGGACGGCGAGATCGGCGAGCGACCGCGCGGTCTCGGCGGCCTCCTCGTGCGCGCCGGGATGGCGCCGCCGCAGCAGCGGCGCGACCGCCTGCTCGATCAGCCCGACCTGCCGGTCGGCGGCGGCCTTGAGCGCCCGCAGGTGCCGCACTTCGAGCCCGTGCTCGCACAGCGCCGCGACGGCGCGCGCGACGGTCAGCGCCTCGGCGTCGTAGGGGCTGCCCGCACCGCCGGCGCGGCGGACGAGCCCGTACTCCTCCATCGCGTCGAGCAGGTCGGCGGGGATGCCCGCGCCGTCCAGGAGCTGGCGGCGCGACAGCCGGACGGGCGCGTCGGGCGGCTCGGGCGCGGGCGCCTGCCCGGCCGGCGCCGCGGCCGACGGGGCGGCCACGAGCGTCCGGGGCCGGCGCCGGTCGCCCGGCGCCGCCGGGGCCGGGACGGCCTCGCCCCGGTCGCGCGCCCGCAGCCGCTCCCGGATGACCCGCAGCGGCAGGTACTGGTCGCGTTGGGCGGTGAGGATGAACCGCAGCCGGTCCACGTCGCCGGGGCCGAACTTGCGGTACCCCGACGGGCTGCGGCGCGGCTCGATGAGCCCCTCGGCCTCCAGGAAGCGGATCTTGGAGACCGTGATGTCGGGGAAGTCGGGCCGCAGCAGTCCGAGGACGTCGCCGATCGTCATCGGCGCCCTGGACGCCTCCGCGCTCATGGACCTCCCCTCATCGGCGCCGCCCGTCGTCAGCCGTGCTGGGCGTTGCTCAGGAAGACCAGCCGGAACTTGCCGATCTGCACCTCGTCGCCGCCCGCGAGCCCGGCCTGGTCGATGCGCTGCCGGTTGACGTAGGTGCCGTTCAGGCTGCCCACGTCGCGCACGGCGAACGAGCCGCCCTGGCGGGTGAACTCGGCGTGCCGCCGGGAGACGGTGACGTCGTCGAGGAAGATGTCGCTGCCGGGGTGGCGCCCGGCGGAGGTGCGGTCCTTGTCGAGCAGGAAGCGGCTGCCCGCGTTCGGGCCGCGCTTCACCACGAGCAGCGCGGTGCCCGGCGGCAGCGCCTCGACGGCGAACTGGTCGGCGCCGGCCGGTTCGGCCTCGGCCTGCTCGGTGGCGGCCTCCAGCGCCTCGAAGCCGCCGATCGAGATGGTCGAGGTCGACTCGCCGGGCGACTCGCGCGGCGGAGGCGGGGGCGGCAGCGGAGGCTGTCCGGCACGGGCCAGCGGAGTGCCGCAATTCGAGCAGAAACGGGCATCATCCGGGTTGGCGTGACCGCACTGCGTGCAGTAGACGCTCGGCATAGATCGGCTCGGCCTCCTACCATCGGCGCGCCGCGCGCCGCCCCCGAGGGGACCGCCCGCGCCGCGCGCATCCTTCTACCAACCCACGCCGGGGACCCGCCCCCGATCACGGTCCGGCTCCCCGCCCGTTCACTCGACGGTTGCCGCAACTTACGCGGGTAGTGCCCGAGGGGTCAACCGGACGGGAGCGCCGACCGTCCAACGCTACCGTCCGCGATGATCGCGGTCCACGCCGCCGCGCGGACCGGACCCGCCGCCGCGCCCGCGCCGGCCGGGCGGCCGGGTCGTTCCCGCACGTCGCGGCCTCGCCGTTCGTCCCTCGTCCCCCGACCGTATCGCGCCCGCGCCCCGGTTCGCGCGCCGGACGATCACCGGGGTGACGGCGGTCACGGTCCGGAACCGGCCGGGCGCCTCCCGAGCGCTACACGGCCCCCTCCACGACGGCGGCCCAGGTGTCGACGAGCTCGCGGGCGGCGTCGTCGTCGGGCGCCTCGGCCCACAGGTGGGTGACGGGCTCGGCCGGGTCGGGCAGGACGAGCGTCCACCGGTCGCCGTCGACCACGCGGACGCCGTCGGTGGTGTCGATCACCGCGTCGCCCGCCGCCTCCACGACGCGCCGCATGACGCTCCCCTTGGCCGCCCACGGCGTCGGCACCGACCGGCGCAGCAGGTGGGCGGCGGGGATGGCGCCCTCGATGCGCGACAGCGGCCGGCCGGCGCGCGCGACCAGGCCGACGAGGCGCAGGAACGCGGCGAGGCCGTCCACCGACGAGCCGAACTCGGGGACGGCGAACCCGCCGCGCCCGTCCCCGGCGAAGATCACGTCCGGGGCCGCGGCGGCGCGGGTGAGGTCGGGCTGGGCGGTGGTGGTCCAGATCACCTCGACGCCGTGCCGGGCGCAGACCTCGGCGGCGACGCGGGTGGTGGTGACGGGCAGCGCGACCCGGCCGCCGCGCCGTTCGGCGGCGACGAGGTCGAGCAGGACGAGCAGCGCCCGGTCGTCGGGGATGACGGCGCCGTTCTCGTCCACCAGCGAGATGCGCTCGCCGACGGTGTCGAACCGGACGCCGAACGCCGCCCGCGACGACGCGACCAGCTCGCCGAGCCGGGCCAGCCCTGCGGCGCGCTGCCCGGCGGTCTCGGTGGGCGTGACCTCGTCCAGGGCGTTGCCGCGCGTGAGGAACTCCACGCCGACGCGGCCGAGCAGGCTCGGCAGGACGAGCGACGCCGTCCCGCCCGCGCAGTCCAAGATGATCTTCAGCTCCGCCTCGCGGACGCCGGACATGTCGATGCGTTCGAGCAGGTCGCGGGTGTACGCCTCGGCGGAGCGCGGGGGGTAGGTCAGCTCGGCGATCTCGCCGGGGAACGCCCGCCGGTACTCCTGGCGGCCGAAGACGCGCTCCAGCTTGCGCTGGGCGGCCTGGGACAGGTCGGCGCCGGACGGGTCGAAGAACATGATGTCGACGCTCTGGGAGTCGCCGGGGGTCGTGCGGATGTAGACGCCGCCCGCGCACTCCTCGCGCGCCGCGCGGAACCGGGCGGCGGGCAGCGTGCACGCCTCCAGGTCCTGGACGTTGACCGTCCCTGCGGTGAGCGCGCTGATCACGGCGCGCTTGAGGGTGCGGGCGGCGCGGGAGGCGTCCCGTCCGGTGACGACGGTCGAGCCCTTGCGCAGCGTCGTGGCGTAGGCGCCGGCCAGCCGGACGGCCAGTTCCGGCGTGATGTCGACGTTGACGAGCCCGGACACGCCGCGCGGCCCGAACAGCGTCCGCCGCCCGCGCGACTCCCAGATGACGCTGGTGTTGACGACGGCGCCGGCCTCGATCGTCTTGAACGGGTAGATCTTGACGCCGCCGTGCACGACGGCCTCGGGCTCGATCGTGCACTCGTCCCCGATGATCGCGCCCTCGCCGACGCGGGCGCCCGCCATCAGGTCGGTGCGCTTGCCGACCGCGCAGCCGCGCAGGTCCGCGAACGGCCCGACGAAGACGTTGTCGCCGAGGACGGCGCGGTGGAGCTGCGCGCCCTCGCGGACGACGACGTTGTTGCCGAGCACGGTGAACTTGCGCAGTTCGGCGCCCTTCTCCACCTGGACGTAGTCGCCGATGAACAGGGGGCCGCGCAGTACCGCGCCGGGGTCGATCTCGGCGCCCTCCCCGATCCAGACGCCCGGGGACGTCTCGAACCCGTCGATGCGGGCGTCGACCAGCCCGGACAGCAGGTCGGCCTGGGCCTTGAGGTAGCTCTCGTGGGTGCCGACGTCCTCCCAGTAGCAGTCGGCGACGTACCCGAACAGCGGCGCGCCCTCGGCGAGCAGGCGGGGGAAGACGTCGCCGGACCAGTCGACGGACCGTCCGGTCTCGACGTGGTCGAGGACCTCGGGCTCCATGACGTAGATGCCGGTGTTGACCGTGTCGGAGAACACCTGCCCCCAGGTGGGCTTCTCCAGGAACCGCTGGATGCGCCCCTGCTCGTCGGCGATGACGATGCCGAACTCCAGCGGGTTCGGGACGCGCTTGAGGCCGATCGTGACGAGCGCGCCGTTCTCCCGGTGGAAGCGGACCATGTCGGTGAGGTCGAGATCGGTGAGCGCGTCCCCGGAGATGACGACGAACCGGTCGTCGCGCAGCGCGGCCTCGGCGTTCTTGACGCTGCCGGCGGTGCCGAGCGGGACCTCCTCGGTCGCGTAGCTGAGCGTCATGCCGAGTTCGGAGCCGTCGCCGAAGTAGTCGCGGATCAGGGAGGCGAGGAACTGGACGGTCACGACGGTCTCGTCGAAGCCGTGCCGCTTCAGCAGCCGGAGCACGTGCTCCATGATCGGGCGGTTGAGGAGGGGCAGCAGGGGCTTGGGCTGGTTGGCGGTCATGGGACGCAGCCGCGTCCCCTCTCCGCCCGCCATCACGACGGCCTTCATCGGGGGTTCGGGGCTCCCTTCGGGTCGCCGCCGGGCGCGGTGCCCGGCTCGGGTGGGGAGCCGGCGCGGGCGTCGCGCACGAGGCGCCGCGTCTGCTCCCAGTACAGCAGGGCCGCCCACCAGTACAGCCCGGTCCCCCAGCCGGCGAACGCCCAGCCCGCGACCTTCGCGGCGGTCGCGGCGGCGCCGTCGTGGTCGCCGAGCAGCAGCAGCGGGAAGGCGTACAGCAGGCACATCGTGCCCGCCTTCCCGACGAAGTGGACGGGCAGCGCGCCCTGGTAGCCGAGCCGCCGCAGGATCGGCGCGATCGGGACGATCGCGGCCTCGCGCGCGACGAGCACGACCACCAGCCACAGCGGGACGACGTCGCGGACGGTGAGCCCGACGAGCGTCGCGAGGATGTAGAAGCGGTCGGCGGCCGGGTCGAGCAGCGTCCCGAGCTTGCTGGTCTGGTTCAGCGCCCGCGCGAGGCGGCCGTCGAGCCAGTCCGACAGGCCCGCGAACACGAGGACGCCGAGCGCCCAGCCGTCGTGTTCGGCCAGCACGAGCCACAGGAACAGCGGGACGCCGAGCAGCCGGGCGAAGCTCAGCAGGTTCGGGACGGTCAGGACCCTGTTCTGCGCCGGGGGCCGCTCCTCGCGCGCCGCGCCGTCGTTGCCGCCGTCGTCCGTCCCCACCAGGCCGCGCTCCGATCCGTCCCCTGTCCCCGTCGAGCCCGACCCTACCGGGCGGTTCGGCGGGCGTCCCAGGGGCGTCGCGGCCCTAGCATGACCTGGACCGATACATCGCCGTCGCGCCGCTCCGGAGGCCGCCGTGACCGTCCCCGTCCCCGTGCCCGTCCCGAAGGCCGAACTGCACCTGCACATCGAGGGAACGCTGGAGCCCGAGGCGGCGCTCGCCCTCGCGGCGCGCAACGGCGTGGACCTGCCGTTCGCGTCGGCGGAGGAGATCCGCGCCGCGTACTCGTTCACCGATCTGGGGTCGTTCCTGGACCTCTACTACGCGCTGATGGCGGTGCTGCGCACGGAACGGGACTTCACCGAACTGGCCGACGCGTACCTGGCGCGGGCGGCGGCGCAGGGCGTCCGGCACGCGGAGATCTTCGTCGACCCGCAGGCGCACCTGACGCGCGGTGTGGCGTTGGACACGGTGCTGGACGGCCTCGGCGCGGCGCTCGCGGCGGCGCCCGAGCGGCACGGGATCACGACGCAGCTGATCATCTGCTTCCTGCGGGACCGGCCGGGCGCCGAGGCGCTGGAGGTGTTCGAGGCGGCGCGGCCGTGGTTCGGGACGCTCGTCACGGGCGTCGGGCTGGACTCCACGGAGGTCGGCTGCCCGGCCGCGCCGTTCGCCGAGGTGTTCGGGCGGGCGCGGGACGCGGGGCTGCGCCGCGTCGCGCACGCGGGCGAGGAGGGGCCGCCGCCCTACGTCTGGGAGGTCCTGGACGTGCTCGGCGCCGAGCGCGTCGACCACGGCATCCGGTCGCTGGAGGACCCGGAGCTGGTGGCGCGGCTGGCGCGCGACCGGGTGCCGCTGACGGTGTGCCCGCTGTCGAACGTCCGGCTGCGCACCGTCCCGGACCTGGCGGCGCACCCGCTGCCCCGGATGCTGGACGCGGGCCTGCTCGTCACGGTCAACTCCGACGACCCGTCCTACTTCGGCGGATACGTGGAGGACAACTTCGCGGCCGTGCGCGCCGAACTCGGCCTGGACGACGAGACGTTGCGCCTGCTCGCGGCCAACTCGTTCCACGCAGCGTTCCTGCCCGAGGACGAGCGCGCGGCGCACCTGCGGGCGGTCGCCGCGCACCGGTTCGGCTGACGCCCATAACCCGGACGGGCCGGTTGCGGCAACCGGGGGCGGCGCGGTTACGGTCGTGGGCGACAGATCGCGGGGGCCCGGCGAACCGGGCTGAGATAGCGGCTGAGACGGCCGCTGACCGCTCGAACCTGACCGGGTAATGCCGGCGTAGGGAGAGATCGGGTCGTGACGAACGACAACCAGTCAAACACGTCCACCAAGCAGCCCGCCCGCAAGACGTATCTGCAGGGGTCCCGCCCGGACCTGCGGGTGCCGATGCGGGAGGTGCCGTTGAGCGACGGCGGCGCGGTGGTGCTGTACGACACGTCCGGGCCGTACACCGATCCGTCGTTCGAGGCGGATCCGCGGCGGGGGCTCCCGCCGCTGCGGGCGGCGTGGATCGAGGAGCGCGGGGACACCGAGGAGTACCCGGGCCGGACCGTCCGGCCGGAGGACGACGGGCGCCGTCCCGGACGCGGCGCGGAAACGACGTCGTTCCCCGCGCGGCGTCCGCGCCGGGCGGCGGGCGGGGCGGTCACGCAGCGCGCGTACGCCCGGCGCGGGATCGTGACGCCGGAGATGGAGTACGTCGCGCTGCGCGAGGGCGTCGAGCCGGAGTTCGTCCGGGCGGAACTGGCCGCCGGGCGCGCGGTGCTGCCCGCCAACGTCAACCATCCGGAGATCGAGCCGATGATCATCGGCCGGAACTTCCTGGTGAAGGTGAACGCCAACATCGGGACGTCGGCGGTGGCGTCGTCGGTCGAGGACGAGGTCGCCAAGATGACGTGGGCGACGCGGTGGGGCGCCGACACCGTCATGGACCTGTCCACCGGGAAGGACATCCACACGACGCGGGAGTGGATCCTGCGCAACTCGCCCGTCCCGATCGGGACCGTCCCGCTGTACCAGGCGCTGGAGAAGGCGGGCGGCGACCCTGCGGCGCTGACCTGGGAGCTGTTCCGGGACACGGTCGTCGAGCAGGCCGAGCAGGGCGTGGACTACATGACGGTCCACGCGGCGGTGCTGCTCGCGCACGTCCCGCTGACGGCGCGCCGGACGACCGGGATCGTCTCGCGCGGCGGGTCGATCATGGCGGCGTGGTGCCTGGCGCACCACGAGGAGAACTTCCTCTACACGCACTTCCGCGAGCTGTGCGAGATCTTCGCGGCGTACGACGTCACGTGGTCGCTCGGGGACGGGCTGCGCCCGGGGTCGATCGCCGACGCCAACGACGAGGCGCAGTTCGCCGAGCTGCGGACGCAGGGCGAGCTGACGGCGATCGCGGCCGAGTACGACACGCAGGTGATGAACGAGGGCCCGGGGCACGTCCCGATGAACAAGATCAAGGAGAACGTCGACCTGCAGCGGGAGTGGTGCGCGGACGCGCCGTTCTACACGCTCGGCCCGCTGACCACCGACATCGCGCCGGGCTACGACCACATCACCTCGGCGATCGGCGCCGCGATGATCGGCTGGTACGGCACCGCGATGCTCTGCTACGTCACGCCGAAGGAGCACCTCGGGCTGCCCGACCGCGACGACGTCAAGGCGGGCGTGATCGCCTACAAGATCGCCGCGCACGCCGCCGACGTCGCCAAGGGCCATCCGGGCGCGCAGGCGTGGGACGACGCGCTGTCGCGGGCGCGGTTCGACTTCCGCTGGGAGGACCAGTTCGACCTGTCGCTGGACCCCGACACCGCGCGGGCCTTCCACGACGCGACGCTGCCCGCCCCGGCGGCGAAGTCCGCGCACTTCTGCTCGATGTGCGGGCCGCACTTCTGCTCCATGAAGATCACCCGGGACGTGCGGCGGTTCGCCGACGAGCGCGGGCTCGACCCCGAGGCGGCGCTCGCCGAGGGGATGAAGGAGAAGGCGGCCGAGTTCCGGTCGGCGGGCGGGCGGCTGCACCTGCCCGTCGCCGAGGCGTAGCCGGGCCGGGGGCCGGCGTGTCCGGCCCCCGGTGCCCGGTCAGCGGTTCCAGGCCCAGAACGCGGCGGCGGCCAGCGCGGTCGCCGCGCCGCCGAGCAGGGCGCGGACGTGGTTCCAGGCCGTCCAGCGGCCGGAGTAGCGGTCCCATTCGCGGGCGGCGTCGGCGACCGGGGCGTGCAGCCGGGCCAGCGCGTCGTTCATCGGCACGTTGACGGCGACCGTCGGGACGAAGACCCCGAGCACGTAGACGACCGCCGACGCGAAGAACAGCAGCGCGGCCGTCTTCCGGTCCATCGACCACAGGACGGCGCCCGCCGCCGCGGCGGCGACCGGCGCCAGCATGAACGCGGCGAGGAACAGCGGGTTCTGGATGCGCTGGTTGATCCCCTGCATCGCCGTGATCGCCGCCGCGCCCGGGGACGCGTTCAGGCCGGGCATGACGCCGACGGAGAAGCCGAAGAACGTCCCCGCCATCGCGGCGGACATGAGCAGCGCCAGGGCGCCGGGGAGCGCGGCGAGTGCCGTGCGCATGGCGGTCCCCCTCCCCCGGCCGTCGGGCCGGAACGTCGGACGGGCCGGGACGCCCGCCGTGTTCCTCCAGTCCACCGCCCGGACGCGGAAAGTCCCATCGCCGGGACGCGCGTGGGCATACGCGAGCGTCCACGGCTACCGTGACGTCCATGGACGCGACGGGCACCGTGGACAAGCCGGGCACCGTGGACCCGGGCACCGTTGAGGAACTGGGCACCGACGCGCTCGCCGACCTCCTCGACGGCCCGCGCGCCCGGGGCGCGTTCCTGCTGCGGGCGACGTTCACGCCGCCGTGGTCGGTGCTGATCCGCGACCGCGCGCCGCTCACGCTGATGGCGTTGACGCGCGGCGAGGCGTGGCTGACCGGCGCGGACGGCGCGCCGCTGCGGCTGCGGCCCGGCGACGTCGCGATCGCGCGCGGCCCCGACCCCTACACCGTCGGCGGCGACCCGGCGACGCCCGTCCAGGCGGTCGTCCATCCGGGGCAGCGCTGCGCGACGCCGGACGGGGAGCCGCTCACCGAGCGGATGACGTTCGGGTTCCGCGCGTGGGGCAACGACCCGGACGGCTCGACCGTCCTGCTCATCGGCACCTACGGGCTGCGCGGCGCGGTCACCGGGCGGCTGCTCGCGGCGCTGCCCCCGCTGCTCGTCCTGCCCGCCGACGCCGGGGGCGCGGCGGCGGCGCCGCTCGCCGCGCTGCTGGACGCCGAGATCCGCCGGGACGAGCCGGGCCAGGACGTCGTCCTCGACCGGCTGCTGGACGTCGTCCTCATCGCGGTGCTGCGCGCCTGGTTCGCGCGGCCCGGCGCCGCGCCGCCCGGCTGGTACCGGGCGCACGGGGACCCGGTGGTCGGCCCGGCGCTGCGGCTGCTGCACGCCGACCCGTCCCGGCTCTGGACGGTCGCGGAGCTGGCGGCGCGGGCCGGGGCGTCGCGCGCCGCGTTCGCCCGCCGGTTCGCCGGGCTCGTCGGCGAGCCGCCGATGGCGTACCTGACGGGGCTGCGGCTCGCGCAGGCGGCGGACCTGCTGCGCGAGAGCGACGCGACGCTGGAGGCGGTGGCGCGGCGTGTGGGCTACGGGACGCCGTTCGCGCTCAGCACCGCGTTCAAACGCGCGCACGGCGTCAGCCCGCAGGAGTACCGGACGGGTTCCGCGCCCGATTAACGGCGGCGGAATTGGGGCTTTATCTCCGCGACCCGCTCCGGTTTCGTACGCGTCACGCAATTCTCACCGGCCGGAATGGGCGCATCGGGAACCGGCGCGGCGAGTTCGGCGTTTCGCTTCATGAGTTCCCGATCGTCATGACATGATGCGGGGCACATTCGGACCCACGCCAAGGAGCGATATGACCACCAAGCCGACCGAGGACGACCTTCTCGCCGTGTTCTCGCGCGCGGACCTCGGCGGTGACGAAAAGCTCGATCTGATGGAGTTCTCCCTGGTCCTGGACCTGCTGGGACTGTCCTGGAACAAGGCCCAGGTGCAGCACCGGTTCGAGCTGGCCGACTTCGACCGTGACGGATTCATCTCCTTTGCAGAGTTCGGCGAACTGCTGCGCACGCAGGGCTGGACGACGCAGGGCACGGCCGCCGCGCACGGCTGACCACCGCCGCCGGGCCGGCCCGCGCCGCCGGCCCGGTACGCGCGTTCCCGCGTGTCAGACGGCGCGTCCCCGCAGAGCCCGGTAACGGCGCACGAGCGCGGCCGTGGACGGGTCGGGCAGGTCCGCCGGAGGCGCCTCGGACGTCAGCGCGGGCACGAGGTCGTTCGCCATGACCTTGCCGAGTTCGACGCCCCACTGGTCGAAGGAGTCGATCCCCCAGATCACGCCCTCCACGAACACGACGTGCTCGTACAGCGCGACGAGCTGCCCGAGGGTCGCGGGCGTCAGCTTCGGCGCGAGGATCGTGGTGGACGGCCGGTTCCCCGGCATGACCTTGTGCGGGACGATCGCGGCGGGCGTCCCCTCGGCGGCGATCTCGGCGGCGGTCTTCCCGAACGCCAGCGCGGACGTCTGCGCGAGCAGGTTCGCGGTGAGCAGGTCGTGCATCCCGGGGCCGCCGGCCGCCGCGTCCTCGAACGGCTCGGCGAACCCGATGAAGTCGGCCGGGACGAGCCGGGTCCCCTGGTGCAGGAGCTGGTAGAAGGCGTGCTGGCCGTTGGTGCCGGGCTCGCCCCAGAAGATCTCGCCGGTGGCCGCCGTGACGGGCGTGCCGTCCGCGCGGACGGACTTGCCGTTGGACTCCATCGTCAGCTGCTGGAGATAGGCGGGGAACCGCGCGAGCCGCTGGCTGTAGGGCAGGACGGCGCGGGTCTCGGCGCCGAAGAAGTCGTTGTACCAGACGCCGAGCAGGCCGAGCAGGACGGGCGCGTTGACCTCGAACGGGGCGGACCGGAAATGCCGGTCGATGGCGTGGAACCCGGCGAGCATCTCGCGGAACCGTTCGCCGCCGATCGCGATCATCAGGGAGAGGCCGATGGCGCCGTCGAAGGAGTAGCGTCCGCCGACCCAGTCCCAGAACCCGAACATGTTGCCGGTGTCGATGCCGAACTCGGCGACGCGGTCGGCGTTGGTGGACACCGCGACGAAGTGGCGCGCGACGGCCTTCTCGTCGCCGAGCCGACCGACGAGCCAGTCGCGGGCGACGCGGGCGTTGGTGAGGGTCTCCAGCGTCCCGAACGTCTTGGAGCTGACGACGAACAGCGTCCGCGCCGGGTCGGCCTCGGCGAGGACGCCCGTGATGTCGGCCGGGTCCACGTTGGAGACGAACCGCGCCGCGATCCGCTCGCCGGGCCGTCCGGGCAGGTCGGCGTAGTCGCGCAGCGCCTCGTAGGCCATCGCGGGGCCGAGGTCGGAGCCGCCGATGCCGATGTTGACGACCGTCGTGATCGTCTCGCCGGTGTGGCCGCGCCACTCCCCCGACCGGACGCGGTCGCTGAACGCGGCCATCCGGTCCAGGACGGCGTGGACGTCGCCCGCCACGTCCTGGCCGTCCACCGTCAGCGCCGACCCGGGCGGGAGCCGCAGCGCGGTGTGCAGGACGGCGCGGTCCTCGCTGACGTTGACGTGCGCGCCGGTGAACATCGCCTCGATGCGGTCGCGCAGCCCGGCGCGGTCGGCCAGCAGGGTCAGCAGCCGCAGCGTCTCGGCGGTGGCGCGGTGCTTGGAGAGGTCGAGCGCGAGGTCGCCCGCGGTGATCGTCATGGCCTCGGCCCGGCCCGGATCGGCGGCGAACAGCTCCCGCAGGCTCGTTCCGGCGATCTCGTCGTGGTGCGCGGCCAGGGCGGACCATTCCGCCGAGCCGGTGATGTCAGCCCCGGTGATGTCAGGCATCGTCCCCTCTTCTCTCGCCGTACCGGACGGGACCACGGGTCCTGCCCTCCCCCAGGTGATCATATTCGCGGCCCGCGCGGCGGGGTTTCCGTGCGGCGCGGCCGGGGACCGTAGGGGCGAGGGGGAACGCATGGACGCCGAATGGCTGTGGGCGGGCTGCTACACCGGGGACCGGGGCGACGGGGACGGCGTCTACCTGCTGCGCCGCCGGGGCGACGGCGCGCTGGAGGACCCCGTGCTGGTCGCGGGCGCGGAGAACCCGTCGTGGCTTGCGGTCCATCCGCGCCACACGGTGCTGTACGCGGTCGGCGAGAACGATCCGGGCGCGGTGTCGGTCTACGTCGAGGAGACCGACGGGCTGCTGCTGGCGGGCACCCGCGAGCTGCCCGCCGAGCCGTGCCATCTCGCCGTCGCGCCGGACGGGCGCACGCTGCTCGCCGCCTGCTACGGCGGCGGGGCCGTCGCCGCGATCCCCCTCGCCCCGGACGGCACGTTCGCCGGGGAGCCGGACGTCGCCGTCTGCTCGGGGTCGGGGCCGAAGACCGAGCGGCAGGACGGCGCGCACCCGCACGCCGTCGCGGTCGCGCCGGACGGGACCGTCCTCGCGACCGACCTCGGCGCCGACGTGCTGCGGGCGTTCCGCGCCGACGGCGGCCGGCTGCTGCCGGTGGGCGAGGCGCGGGTGCCCGCCGGGTACGGGCCGCGCCAGCTGGCCGTCCACCCGGCCGGGTACGTCTACGTGATCTGCGAGCTGGAGCCCCGGCTGCTGGTGCTGACGCCCCGCGCGTCCTACGCCGACCTCGCGGTGACGGCCGAGTCGCCCGCCACCGCCGCCGACCCGGGGACCGGCGCGCTCGGCGCGGGCCTCGCGCTCGGCGCCGACGGGACGTTCGCCTACACGACCACGCGCGGCCCGGACGTCCTCACCGCGCACCGCGTCGCCGACGGCGGCGCCGTCCTCGCGCCCGTGGCGGACGTGCCGACGGGCGGTTCCTGGCCCCGCCACCTCCACGTCGACGACCCGTGGGTCCACGTCGCCAACGAGCGCGGCGGCGGGGTGACGACGTTCCGGCTCGGCGCGGACGGCGTCCCGGTCCCCAAGGGCACGGCGGCGGCCGTCCCGACGCCCGTCTGCCTGGTCGGCGCGCCGGGTTTCTCCTAGCCCGCCCCGGGCAGGGCCTCCCCGTCGACCCAACGGACAGGGGGGAAGCGATCATGGCCATCGCCACCGCCGACCCGGCCACCGGGCACGTGGAGAAGACCTTCGACCCGATGTCGGAGCAGGAGATCGACCGGACGCTGGACCGCGCCGCGACCGCGTTCCGCACCTACCGGCGGACGTCGTTCGCCGACCGGGAGCGCTGGATGAACGCCGCCGCCGAGCTGCTGGACGCGCGGGCCGAGCACATCGCCGCGATCATGACGACGGAGATGGGCAAGACGCTCACGTCCGCCCGCGCCGAGGCGCACAAGTGCGCGGCGGCGCTGCGCTACTACGCCGCCCACGCCGAGGGCTTCCTCGCCGACCGGGAGGCCGACGCGCCCGCCGTGGGGGCGCGGCGCGCGTTCGTCCGGTACGAACCGCTCGGGCCCGTGCTGGCCGTCATGCCGTGGAACTTCCCGCTGTGGCAGGTGATCCGGTTCGCGGCGCCGTCACTGATGGCGGGCAACGTCGGGCTGCTCAAGCACGCGTCGAACGTGCCGCAGACGGCGCTGTTGCTGGAGGAGCTGTTCCTCGGCGCCGGGTTCCCCGAGGGCGTGTTCCAGACGCTGCTGGTGGAGTCGTCGGCCGTGGACCGGATCGTCCGCGACCCGCGCGTGCGCGCCGCGACGCTGACCGGCAGCGAGCGCGCGGGCCGGGCCGTCGCGAGCGCCGCCGCCGACGAGGTCAAGCCGACCGTGCTGGAACTCGGCGGCAGCGACCCGTTCATCGTCATGCCGTCGGCGGACGTCGAGCGCGCGGCCGGGGTCGCCGCCGTGTCCCGCTGCCTCAACAACGGGCAGAGCTGCATCTCGGCGAAGCGGTTCATCGTCGCCGAGGAGGTCGCGGACGAGTTCCAGGAGGCGTTCGTCGCGGAGATGTCGGCGCGGCGCGTCGGCGACCCGCGCGACCCGGAGACCGACGTCGGGCCGCTGGTGGACGAGAAGGCCCGCGCGGGCGTGGAGGCCCTGGTCGCCGACGCCGTGGAGCAGGGCGCGACCGTCCTGTGCGGCGGGGAGCGCCCGGACGGACCCGGCTGGTACTACCCGCCGACCGTCGTCGCGGACGTCACGCCGGACATGCGCATGTTCCACGAAGAGGTGTTCGCGCCCGTCGCGTCGCTGTTCCGCGTCGCGGACGCGGGCGCCGCCATCGACCTCGCCAACGCCACCGGCTTCGGCCTCGGCTCGAACGTGTGGACCGAGGACGCCGCCGAACGCGACCGGTTCGCCCGGGAGCTGGAGGCGGGCCAGGTGTTCGTCAACGGGATGACGACGTCCTACCCCGAGCTGCCGTTCGGCGGCGTGAAGCGGTCCGGGTACGGGCGGGAGCTGTCCGATCCGGGGATCCACGCGTTCTGCAACGCCAAGACCGTCTGGATCGGCTGACCGGATCGGCAGAGCCCCCGCCGCCGGTCAGCCCTGCTCGGCGATCTTCTGGCGGACCTCGTCCATGTCGAGGGCCTTGGCCTGCTCGATGAGGTCTTCGAGGGCCTGCTCGGGCAGCGCGCCCGGCTCGGCGTACAGGACGACCTTGTCGCGGACGATCAGCAGCGTCGGGATCGAGGTGATCTCGAACGCGGCGGACAGCTCCGGCTCGGCCTCGGTGTCGACCTTGGCGAACGTCACGTCCGGGTGCTTGTCGGAGACGCGGTCGTACACCGGCGCGAACGCCCGGCACGGGCCGCACCAGGACGCCCAGAAGTCGACGAGGACCATGCCGTCGTCCAGGGTCGCGTCGAAGGTGTCCCGGGTCAGCTCCACGGTGGCCATCACGGCCTCCTCTCGTCGGTGCGCGCGTCGGTGAGCGCTCACGGAATTCAACCGGCGCGGGCGGGACCGCATTCCACGGCCGTCCCGCCCGGCCGGGATCACCAGGCGAACGCCTCCGGCGCGGGGCCGGGGCCGGGGAAGATCTCGTCCAGCGCGGCGAGGAACTCCGGGGACAGCTCCAGGTCGACCGCGCGCACGCCCGACTCGAACTGCCCGATCGTGCGCGGCCCGACGATCGGCCCGGTCACGCCGGGACGCGACAGCAGCCACGCCAGCCCGACCTCGCCGGGGTCGTGCCCGTGGTCGGCGCACAGCGCCTCGTACCGCTCGACGCGGTCGAGGGTCGCCGGGTCGTCCAGGGCGTCCACGGCCCGTCCGGACGCCGACCGCCCCGCCGCGCCCTCGGCCCGCTTGCGCAGCACGCCGCCGAGGACGCCGCCGTGCAGCGGCGACCACGGGATGACGCCGAGCCCGTACTCCCGCGCCGCCGGGATCACCTCCATCTCCGCGCGCCGCTCGGCCAGGTTGTAGAGGCACTGCTCGCTGACCAGGCCGAGCGACCCGCGCCGCGCGGCGGTCTCGTTGGCGCGCGCGATGCCCCAGCCGGGGAAGTTGGACGATCCGGCGTACAGCACCTTGCCCTGCTGGACGAGGACGTCGATCGCCTGCCAGATCTCGTCCCACGGCGTCGTGCGGTCGATGTGGTGGAACTGGTACACGTCGATGCGGTCGGTGCCGAGCCGCTTCAGCGACGCCTCGGCGGCCCGGCGGATGTGCAGCGCCGACAGCCGTCCCTCGTTGGGCCACGGCGACTTCTCGTCGCCCATGTCGCCGTAGACCTTGGTCGCGAGGACGGTCTTGTCGCGGCGTCCGCCGCCCTGCGCGAACCAGGTCCCGATGATCTCCTCGGTGCGGCCCTTGTTCTCGCCCCAGCCGTACACGTTCGCGGTGTCGAAGAAGTTCACGCCCGCGTCGAGCGCCGCGTCCATGATCTTGTGGCTGTCCGCCTCGTGGGTCACGGGGCCGAAGTTCATGGTGCCGAGCACGAGCCGGCTGACCTTCAGCCCCGTGCGTCCCAGTCGTGTGTACTTCATGGGGGCCAGTCGATCACCTGGAGCGCTCTCCAGGTCAAGCGGGGCAGGCTCCGCGCAGCGCGAACCCGAGGAACTGGGTCACCTCGCCCTTGTCGAAGTTGTCGTCGCTTCCGGCGATCAGCGTGCACTCGCCGGTCGCCAGCCGCGGCCCCCACGCCAGCGACTCCAGGTTCTGCGCGGGCTTGCTGACGTTCGTCAGGTCCGCGACGAGGCGCTTGCTCACCGGCCGGTAGGGCGCGCGGTCGCGCAGCGAGGTCCGCGCGAGGACGTTGGACGCGCCGCGCACGTCGAACGCGTAGAGCTTCGTCCGGTAGCCGACGCCCTCGATCCAGGACCGCTCCAGCGCCAGATAGCGGTGCCCGTCGATCGGCAGGATCTCCGAGACGCCGCTGTCGCTCTGGCCGTCCGCCGGGACGGGACGGGCGGGCAGCCGGTCGATCGGGTAGGCGTACTGCGCGCGGACGCGGCCGGACCGGTCCCAGACGGTGAGCCGGGCGGACGCGCCGTGCTCGGGCGACGGCGGCGCGCCGTCCTCGTAGCGGGGGCCTTCCAGCATCGCGCTGATCGCGTGCTTTGTGACGGCCACGCCCTCGAACCCGGCGTTGCGGCGCGGCCCCTGCTCGGCCGCCGTGAGCCGCGCGTTCGCGGGCAGGGTCAGCGCCCCGGCGTAGCGGCCCCTGACGTCCGCGAACTGCACGGACGCGGGCGCGAGCGGGACGTCGTGCGTCGCGTCCGGGCGGTCGCCCTCGTTGCCCCACACCAGCCGCCGCGTCACCGGGTCGAACCGGATCGACTCGGGGTCCACCGAGCGCGGCTTGCCGAACCCCGGGTAGGGGCCGCCCTCGGGCTTGGCGAGCGTGTGGACGCCGGTCAGCGTGACCGCGCCGAGCCGGCCCGTCCGCCGGTCGATGGGGAACGTCGCGGTGTAGAACCGCGCGGGCTCGTAGCGCCACCGGTCGTCGGAGATCAGGTACCAGGTGCCGGTGCGCGGGTCGCGGTCGACGCCGGAGAATCCCCCGACCGTCGTGTTCCGGAACTTCGTCAGGTGCGGCAGCCGCCGTTCGCCGAGGAACCGCGTGATCCTGGGCGCCTGCGCCGCGTCCGCCCGCGGCGTCACCGCGGCCAGCCCCGCCGCGGACACCGCGACCGCCACGGCCGCCGCCGTCACTCGCCTCATGTCGACCCTCCGATCCAGTCCGTCCGGGCCACGCGGCCCGGCGCTCACGGAAGGTCATCATGTACTCACGCGTAGTACAAGCGGTTCCTGGCAACTCGTTCGGAGACCCGGTGTTTCCTCCGCTGTCAGGCGCCCGATCAGTCGTCCTCGACCCAGTTCAGCGTGCGTTCGACCGCCTTGCGCCAGCCCGCGTAGCCCCGCGCGCGGCGGTCCTCGTCCCAGGACGGCTCCCAGCGCCGGTCCTCGGCCCAGTTGCGGCGCAGCTCGTCGGTGCCGCGCCAGAACCCGGTCGCGAGCCCGGCGGCATAGGCGGCGCCGAGCGCGGTGGTCTCGGCGACGACCGGCCGCGAGACCGGGACGCCGAGCACGTCGGCCTGCGTCTGCATGCACAGCGCGTTGGCGGTGACGCCGCCGTCGACCTTGAGGACGTCCAGCGCCACGCCCGCGTCCGCGCGCATCGCCTCCACGACGTCGCGGGACTGGTAGCAGATCGCCTCCAGCGTCGCGCGGGCCAGGTGCGCGGACGTGTGGAACCGCGACAGCCCGACGATCGCGCCCCGCGCGTCGCTCCGCCAGTACGGCGCGAACAGCCCGGAGAACGCGGGGACGAAGTAGACGCCGCCGCTGTCGGGGACGGTCGCGGCCAGCGCCTCGCTCTGCGCCGCGCCGTCGATGACGCCGAGCTGGTCGCGCAGCCACTGCACGGCCGAGCCGGTGACGGCGATGGACCCCTCCAGCGCGTACACCGGGGGCTCGTCGCCGAACCGGTAGCAGACGGTCGTGACCATCCCCGCCTCGGACCGGACGGGCTCGGTGCCGGTGTTCAGCAGCAGGAAGTTGCCGGTGCCGTAGGTGTTCTTGGCCTCGCCGGGCGCGAAGCAGACCTGGCCGACCATCGCGGCCTGCTGGTCGCCGAGCGCGGCGGTGAGCGGCACCTCCCCGCCGAACGGGCCGTCCGGCCGGGTCGTGCCGTAGGGCTCGGCGGACGAGGACGGGCGGATCTCCGGCAGCATCGCGCGGGGCACGCCGAAGAAGGACAGCAGCTCGTCGTCCCAGTCGAGCGTCTCCAGGTCCATCAGCATGGTGCGGCTGGCGTTGGTGGCGTCGGTGACGTGGACGCCGCCGTCCGGGCCGCCGGTGAGGTTCCACAGCAGCCAGGAGTCGACCGTCCCGAACAGCGCGTCGCCGCGCTCGGCGGCGGCGCGGGCGCCGTCGGCGTTCTCCAGGATCCACTGGAGCTTTCCGGCGGCGAAGTACGTCGCGGGCGGGAGCCCGGCGCGCCGCCGGACGACGTCGCCGCGCCCGTCGCGCTCCAGCGCGGACACGATGCGGCGGGTGCGGGTGTCCTGCCAGACGATCGCGTTGCCGAAGGGCCGTCCGGTGCGGCGGTCCCAGACGATCGTGGTCTCGCGCTGGTTGGCGATGCCGACCGCGTCCAGGTCGGCGGCGGTGAGGCCCGCGCGGTCCAGCGCCCCCGCGACGACGTCGCCGGCGCGGTCGCGGATCTCGGCGGGATCGTGTTCGACCCGGCCGTCGCGGGGCAGGATCTGCTCGTGTTCGAGCTGGTGGCGGGCGACCTCCGCGCCGTTCCGGTCGAAGATCATGAATCGGGTGCTCGTCGTGCCCTGGTCGAGCGCTCCCACGAAGTCGGCCATGAGGGGGGCGGGCTCCTTCCCGGCGGCGGGTTCCGGGAGAACCTACCCCGGCGGCGGACGATCCGGGCGGTCGCCCCACCTCACCCCGACAGACAAGTTAGGCTTGCCTAACAAACATCTCTGCATCGGAGGACCCATGGCGACGGAGCGCAAAGGCCCGTCCGTGAGCACCGGCACGGTGCTGCGGACGCGGCGGCTCACCCCCCACATGATCCGGGTCGTCCTCGGCGGCCCCGGGCTCGCGGACTTCGGCGCGGGCGAGTTCACCGACCACTACGTCAAGCTCCTGTTCCCCCGGCCGGGCGTGCGGTACCCCGAGCCCTTCGACATGGCCGCCGTGCGCGCGGAGTACCCGCGCGACCAGTGGCCCGTGACGCGGACGTACACCGTCCGGTCCTACGACCGCGACGCGGGCGAGCTGACCCTCGACTTCGTGTACCACGGCGACACCGGCCTGGCCGGGCCGTGGGCCGCGGCGGCGCGGCCCGGCGACGAGATCGCGTTCCTCGGCCCCGGCGGCGCCTACGCCCCCGACCCGGGCGCGGACTGGCACCTGCTCGCGGGCGACGAGAGCGCGCTGCCCGCCATCGCGGCGGCGCTGGAGCGGATCGGCGACGGCGTGCCCGTCCGGGCGTTCGTCGAGGTGGCGGACGCGGCGGAGCGGCAGGACCTCAAGGTCCCCGGCGGCGCCGAGCTGACCTGGCTGGAGCGCGCCGGACGGCCGGTGGGCGAGGCCCTGGTGGCGGCCGTGCGGGCGCTGGAGTTCCCGGCCGGGACGGTCCACGCGTTCGTCCACGGCGAGGCCGGGTTCGTCCGGGACCTGCGGCGGTACCTGCGCGTCGAGCGCGGCATCCCGCTGGACCGGCTGTCGATCTCGGGCTACTGGCGGCTCGGCCGGGACGAGGACGGCTGGCAGTCGTCCAAGCGCGAGTGGAACCGGGAGGTCGAGGAGGACGAGGCCCGCGCCCTCGGCTGACCGCGCGGCCGGGCGGGCGGGGCGGTCAGGCCCCGGCCGCGTCCGGCTCGGCGGCCCCGTCGGCCGCGTCGTCGGCGAACCCGGGCAGCCAGCGCAGCGCCTCGGCCCGGAACGCGCCCTCGGCCTCCAGCTGGCACAGCACGCCGCCGCACGCGGCGAGGGCGCGGCTCACCGCCAGGTACTCCGGCGGCAGCCGCAGGTGCCGCGCGAGCCCGCCGGGCCGCAGGTCCCCGGCCATGCCGAGGCCCCGCGCGGTCTGCGCCCGCATCCAGGCGCGGGTGTAGCGGAACGTGTCGGTCGTGAACGGCTCGACGTGCGGGGCGACGAGTTCGGCGACGCGTCCGGCGTCCACGTCGGCCGCGGCGTCCAGGAACCCTTCGGCGCGCAGCGCGTCCGCCATGGCCTCGGGGTCGCCGAGCGTCCCGATGCGCAGCAGCCGCCCGATCGACCGCTGGAGGCGGGCCGGGACGCGGGCGGCGCCGCCGAAGTCCAGGACGCCGAGCCGCCCGTCGGGCATGAGCCGGAAGTTGCCCGGATGCGGGTCGATGTGGATGCGCTCGCAGCGCACGGGACCCGAGAGCAGGAAGCGGAACAGCAGCAGCCCGGCGCGGTCGCGCTCGGCCGGCGTCCCGTCGGCGATCACCCGGGCGAGCGGCGTGCCCTCGATCCACTCGGTGACGAGGACGTTCCCGGACTGGGCGACGACGGCGGGCACGAGGACGTCCGGGTCCCCCGCGTACGCGGCGTGGAACGCCTTCTGGGCGCGCGCCTCGTCCACGTAGTCGAGTTCCTTCTCCAGCCGCCGCCGCAGGTCGGCGATGACCGGTTTCATCTCGACGCCGGGGAACAGCGGCGCGGCGAACCGGCTGAGCCGGGCGAGCTGCTTGAAGTCGTTCATCAGCGCCTCGTCGGCGCCGGGGTACTGCACCTTGACGGCGACCTCGCGGCCGTCGTGCCAGACGGCGCGGTGGACCTGCCCGATCGACGCGGCGGCGGCCGGACGGTCGTCGAACCGTTCGAACAGGTTGCGCCAGCCCGGGCCCAGCCCTTCGGCGAGGACGCGGTGGGTGGTCTCGGCGGGCAGCGGCGGCGCGGCCTCCTGGAGCTTGGTGAGGCTCGCCCGGAACGGCTCGGCGACCTCCTCCGGCAGCCCCGCCTCGAAGATCGACAGGAGCTGGCCGACCTTCATCGCCCCGCCCTTCAGCTCCCCGAGCACGGTGAACAGCTGCTCGGCGGTGCGGCGCTGCATCTCGGCGGCGACGGCCTCGGCGGGACGGCCCACCGTCCGCTTGCCGAGCCCGACGGCGGTCCGCCCGGCGAACCCGAGCGGCAGCGTGGCGAGCTTGGCGGTCCGGGTGACCGCACGGCGGGGCATGTCGCTCATGAGACCGTCCTTACCTTCGGGTGGTACTACCCATACTCGCCGATGGCGGGCGCGTCCGCCTCCCTCGCGCGGCGGAAGGACGGCCGCAGCGCGACCAGGACGATGGCGAGCAGCGCCGAGACGACGATTCCGTCCATCCAGTAGTGGTTGGCGGTGCCGACGACGACGAGGACGGTCGCGACCGGGTGCAGGACCCACAGCCAGCGCCACCGGGTGCGGGCCGACACGATGAGGCCCATCGCGATGACGATGGCCCAGCCGATGTGCAGGGACGGCATCGCGGCGTACTGGTTGGCGATGCTGTGGGCCTGCGGCGCCCCGTACACCGCCGGCCCGAACCGCTGGCCCGTGTCGATCAGGCCCTCGATCCCGAGCATCCGGGGCGGGGCGAGCGGCATGCTGAGGTGCAGGACGAGCGCCAGCCCCGTCAGCCCGATGAGCACCCAGCGCACCCACCGGTAGTACGCGGGCCGCCGCAGGTACATCCAGAGCATGAACACCACGATCGCCGGGAAGTGGACGTAGGCGTAGTAGCAGTTCACGACGCGGATGACCGACTCGCTGTGCAGGAACAGCGCCTGGACGCGCTCCTCGCCCGGGAGATGCACCGTCCGCTCCAGGTCCCACACACGGTGGGCGTTGCGCATCGCCTCGCCGACGTGCCCGGACGCGAGCACCCGCCCGATCCGGTACACCGAGTACAGCGCGGCGATGAACAGCAGTTCCCACACCGGATGGGGCCGGACGGCGGCGCGGGCGCGGCGGGGCGCGGCGACGGGCGCGGGGGTTCCTGGCGGTGGCGCGACGGTCATGAGGCGGTCCTTCGGGGGGTGGAGTCCGCCGGGTCGTGCGCGGCGCGGCGGGGTGCGGATCCCGGGGGCCGTCCGCGCGGGACGGCCCCCGGATCCGTCAGGTGCCGACGGCGGCCGGTTCGCGGCCGGGGTCGGCGGCGAGCCGGTGCCGCAGCCGTTCGCCCTCGACGTCCACGTTGGGCAGAAGGCGGTCGAGCCACCGGGGCAGCCACCAGGCGGCGCGCCCGGCGAGGGCCATCGCGGCCGGGACGATCGTCATCCGGACGACGAACGCGTCGAACAGCACGCCCGCCGACAGCGCGAAGCCCATCAGCTTGATCATCGTCTCGTCCGAGGCGAGGAACCCGGCGAAGACGGCGATCATGATGACGGCGGCGGCCGTGACGACGCGGGCGCCGTGCCGGAACCCGACGGCGACCGCCTCGTGCGGCGACGCGCCGTGGACGTACTCCTCGCGCATCCGGGTGACGAGGAAGACCTGGTAGTCCATCGCGAGCCCGAACACGACGCCGATCATGAAGATCGGCATGAGGCTCATGATCGGGCCGGTCGTCTCGACGCCGAGGAGCCCGTCGAGCCAGCCCCACTGGAACACCGCCACGACGGCGCCGAACGTGGCGAGCACGGTGAGCAGGAACCCGGCGGTCGCCTTCAGCGGCACCATGATCGACCGGAACACCAGCAGGAGCAGCAGGAACGCCAGCCCGACGACGACCGCGAGATACGGCACGAGCGCGCCCGACATCTTGGCCGAGATGTCGATGTTCATGGCCGTCTGCCCGGTGACCATCGCGTCGGTCCCGGACGCGGCGGCCCGGTCCCGGATGGCGCCGACGAGCTTCTCGGTGCCGTCCTCGCTCGGCCCGCTGCGGGGCACGACGGTGAGCAGCGCGGTGTCCCGCGCGGTGTTGACGGCGGGCCGGGAGACGACCTTGACGTCCGGGAGCGTCCGCAGCTCGCCCGCGAACGCCTCCGCGCGGGCCTTGACGCCCGTGCCCTCGACGAGGACGAGCAGCGGCCCGTTGAAGCCGGGCCCGAACCCGTCGCTCAGCATGTCGTACGCCTTGCGCTGGGTGGTGGACGGCGCGGCGACCTCGTCCCCGGGCAGCCCGAGCCGCAGGTCCAGCGTCGGCACCGCGACGACGCCGAGCCCGAGGACGGCCAGCAGCAGCACCGGCAGGGGGCGGCGCAGCACGAACCGCGCCCACCGCTCCCCCGCCGGGGCGCGGCCGGGCCGGGGGCCGCCGCGCACGAGCCGCGAGCCCGCGCGGGCCACGCGCCGGCCGCCGAACCCGAGCAGGGCGGGCAGCAGGCTGAGCGCGATGAGGACGGCGACGACGACCGCGACGGCCGCGGCGAGCCCCATCTGGGTGAGGACGGGCAGCCCGACGACCGACAGCCCGGCGAGCGCGATGACGACGGTGAGGCCCGCGAACACGACGGCGGACCCGGCCGTCCCGACGGCGCGTCCGGCGGCCTCGGCGGGCTCGCGCCCCTCGGCGATCTCGTGCCGGTAGCGGGACACGATGAACAGCGAGTAGTCGATGGCGACGGCGAGGCCGAGCATCAGCGCGAGCGTCGAGGTGAACGAGCTCATGTCGAGGAAGCCGGTGGCGGCCGTGATCAGCGACATCGCGATCGCCACGCCGAGGATCGCGTTCAGCAGCGGCAGCCCGGCCGCGATCAGCGACCCGAACGTGATGAACAGGACGACGGCGGCGACGGCCACGCCGATGACCTCGGTGGCGCTCTGCTCGGGCGTCGCCTGCGTCGCGGTGCCGCGCGTCTCGACCGTCAGCCCGGTGGAGCGGGCCTGCGCGGCGACGGCGGTCAGCGCCTCCCTGGCCTGGTCGGTCACGTCGATCGGGACGACCTTGTAGGCCACCTCGGCGTGCGCCGTCCGGCCGTCGGGCGACACGGCCCTGGCGGCGTAGGGGTCGGCGACGGACGCGACCTGCGGGCTCGTGCGCAGCGCGGCGACCGCGCGCTCCACGGCGTCCCGGGCCGGGCCGGACGTCAGGGTGCCGCCGGGCCCGGCCGCGAACACCATGCTCGCGGTCGCGCCGTCGGCGTTGGCCTGCGGCATCTTGTCCTTGAGCAGGTCGATCGCGCGCTGGGACTCGGTGCCGGGGACGGAGAAGTCGTCGGAGGTCTGGCCGTGCAGGGTCGCGGCGCCCACCCCGCACAGGACGACCAGCGCCGCCCAGACGAGGGCGACGAGCCGCCGGCGGCGGAAGGAGAACCGGCCGAGCCGGTACAGGAAGGTGGCCAAGAGGGGGAGTCCCATCGTCGCCGGGACGCGGTCGGGCGTCCCGGAGGTCACGAGGATCGGGCGGTGGGGCGGTTCCCGGCGGTCAGGGGCCGGGCGCGCGCGGTCCTGCGTCCACGGTCGTGATCCTCACCGTAGAACGAACTTGCGCAGGATGCAAAATTTCAGCCACTGCCAGATCGTGACCTGTGTCTCACCGGCCGACGGCGTCCCCCGGCCACGTCTCGGGCAGGCCGAAGACCGCGAACAGGCTCGTGTCGAAGAACGCCGCGACGTGGACGACCACGCCCCCGGAGATCGTGAGCACCTGGAGCTGGAACGGCCGGTGGACGCCGTCCGGGCCGCGCCGGTACATCCCGTACGCGGGCTGGCCGTTCGCGGCCGTCGGCACCAGCCGCAGCTCCCCCGGCTCGGGGTCGCACTGGATCGCGATGAGCCGCGTGATCGCCTCGGCGCCCCGGAACCACTCGGGGAACGGCGGCATCTCCCACAGCGCGTCCCGCCGGAACAGCTCGACCAGCGCGCCGACGTCGGCGGCCTCGAACGCCCGGGTGTAGCGGTCCAGCAGGGCGCGGGTGCGCGGGTCGCCGGGCTCGGCGAGCGCGTCGGGGTCCGGCCCGACCTCGGCCAGCCGCGCCCGCGCCCGTTGCAGCGCGCTGTTGACCGACGCGGTCGTCGTCTCCAGCAGGACGGCGACCTCGGCGGCCTTCCAGCGCAGCACGTCGCGCAGCAGCAGCACCGCGCGCTGCCGGGGCGCCAGGTGCTGGAGCGCGGCGACGAACGCGAGCCGGCTGGCCTCGTGGGACTGCGCGACGGCGGCCGGATCGGCGGCGCCCGGCCCGGCGGCGAGCACCGCGTCCGGCGCGGGCTCCAGCCACGGGACCTCGGGGGCCGCGACGACCGGGCGCTCGGGATCGGCCGGGGCGCCGATCCCGCTCGGCAGCGGACGGCGCCCGCGCTGCTCCAGCGCGGTCAGGCAGACGTTCGTCGCGATCGTGTAGAGCCAGGAGCGCGGCGAGGAGCGTCCCTCGAACCCGTCGTAGGCCCGCCAGGCGCGCAGGTAGGTCTCCTGCACCTGGTCCTCGGCGTCGTGGATGGAACCGAGCATGCGATAACAGTGGGCGAGCAGCTCGCGCCGGTGCGCGGCGGTCAGCCGCTGGAACTCGCTCTCCCGGTCGGGCGCGGTGGTCGGCATCGTGGTTCGCCTTCGCTGAACGGTGCTGCTGGACGGTGTCGCGGTGGCCCGAGCGTAGGCGACGGCACCGACAGAACGGTCCAGGCGGACCCGCGCGACGCCACAAGGCGGTAAAACATCGGCGGGTGAAGGTAAAACCCTTTCGCGGCGACCGCCGAGCCTGCACCCTGGAAGCCGTAACCGACGCACGCACCCGTGCCCGGCGTCCCCGGGAGGAAAGGTGATCGTGAGGCCCGCGGGCGGCCCGCGCGTGGTCGTGGGGGTCGACGACTCGGCCGGCGCGCGCTGCGCCCTCGCCTGGGCGATCGGCGAGGCGCGGCTGCGCGGCCTGCCGCTGCTCGTCGTCCACGCCGCGCCGCTGCCCCCGCACGTGTCGGCGGCCGGGCAGCTCGGCGGCGGCGTGACCGAGGCGCTGTACGCGGCCGGGATCGACCTCGTGGAGCGGCTGCTCGCCGAGGTCGCCGCCGACGTGCCCCGGCCCGAGACGCTCGTGCTGATCGGCGAGCCCGGCTCGGTGCTCGTCCGCATCGCCCGGGAGGACGACCTGCTCGTGGTCGGGCGCGGCGAGCGGTCGGCGCTGTCGCGGCTGCTGCGGCCGTCGGTGCGGCTGCACTGCGCCCGGCGCGCCCGCGCGACGCTGGTGTGCGTGCGGCCCCCGGCGATGGACGCGCTGCTGGAGTCGCTGGCCGCCGGCGGACGCCCGTCCGGACGCGGCCGGGGCTTCCGCTTCGGGTGGCGCGCGGGCTGAGTCCCCGGACGGGCCGTCAGGCGGGCAGGTCCGCCAGCCCGGCGAGCGCGGCGCGGTGCCGGTCGGCGGTGCCGAGCGCCAGGGACGCGCTCTTGGCGCGCTTGAGGTACAGGTGCGCCGGGTGCTCCCAGGTGAACCCGATGCCGCCGTGCATCTGCACGCACTCCTCGGCGGCGCGGACGGCGGCGGCCGAGCAGTGCGCCTGCGCGACGGCGGCGGCGACCGGCAGGTCCGGGTCGCCGGACGCGGCGCACCCGGCCGCGTACCGGACGACCGCGCGGGCCTGCGCGACCGACGCCCACAGGTCGGCGAGCCGGTGCTTGAGCGCCTGGTAGGACCCGACCGGGCGGCCGAACTGGTACCGCGTCTTCACGTACTCGACGGTCAGCTCCAGGCAGCGTTCGGCGAGGCCGAGCTGCTCGGCGGCCAGCAGCGCGGCGCCGGTGGTGAGCGCGGCGGTGACGGCTTCGGCGTCCCCGATCCGGCGGGCGGGCGCGTCGGCGAGCGCGACGTCCGACAGCCGCCGGGTCATGTCGAGCGCGACGACCTCGGTGACGCGGACGCCGTCCGCGCCGGGGTCCACCGCGTACAGGCCGTCGCCCGCCGGGACGAGCAGCGTCGCCGCCGCGCCCGCGTCCGCCACGGCCGTGATCACGCCGGTCAGCCGCCCGTCGTCGGCCGCACGGACGCCGTCGAGCACCGCGCCGGGCGGGGTGCTGAGCGGGACGGCGAGGACCGCCGACGCGTCCGCCGCGAGGTCCGGGGCGCCCGCCGCGAGCAGCGCGGCGGTCCCGAGGACGGCCGCGCCGAGGAACGGGACGGGCGCGACGGCCCGGCCCAGCTCCTCCAGCACCACCGACGCCTCCCGCCACGACGCGCCCGCGCCGCCCGCCGTCTCGGGCACCGGCAGCGCGGTCACGCCCATCTCCGTCAGGCGCGCCCAGAGCGCGGCGTCGTAGGGCGCGTCCTTCTCGGTCCCGGCGAGGACGTCGGGCCAGGCGCAGGTCTCGGCAAGTAGGGCGCGGAGCCCGGCGCGCAGGTCGTCCTCGACGTCGGAGTACAGCAGGTCGCTCACTTGGGGAGGTCCTTCCAGGGCACGTCCTTGTCGGCGCGGGGCTCGGCGGGCAGCCCGAGGATCCGCTCGGCGATGATGTTGCGCAGGATCTCCGAGGTGCCGCCCTCGATGGAATTGCCCTTGGCGCGCAGGTAGCGGTAGCCGGGTGAGCGGCGGGTGAAGTCGACCTCGGTGGGGCGGCGCATCGTCCAGTCGTCGTAGCGCAGGCCGTCCTCGGCGAGCAGCTCCAGCTCCAGCCCGGAGATCTCCTGGTTGAGGCGGGCGAAGGCGAGCTTGGCCGCCGACCCCTCCGGGCCGGGCGCGCCCACGGCGAGCTGCTGGCGCAGCCGCTCGCCGGTGAGCCGGGCCGCCTCGGCGTCGGCCCACAGCCGCAGCAGCTCCGCGTGCAGGCCGGGCGTGCGCAGGTCGGGACGGTCGCGCCAGAGCGCGGCGACGACGCCGATCATGCCGCCCTCGCGCGGCGCGGCGTGCCCGCCGATCGCGACGCGCTCGTTCATCAGCGTGGCCATCGCGACGCGCCAGCCGTCGCCGGGGGCGCCGAGCCGGTGTTCGTCGGGGATGCGGACGCCGGTGAGGAACACCTCGTTGAACTCGGCCTCGCCGGTCATCTGCCGCAGCGGCCGGACGTCGACGCCCGGGTCGGTCATGTCGCAGACGAAGTACGTCATGCCGCGGTGCTTGGGCACGCCGGGGTCGGTGCGGGCGACGAGGATCGCGAACCGGGCCTCGTGCGCCATCGACGTCCAGACCTTCTGGCCGTCCACGGTCCAGCCGTCGCCGTCGCGGACGGCGCGGGTCGCGAGCGCGGCGAGGTCGGACCCGGCGCCGGGCTCGCTGAAGAGTTGGCACCAGATCTCCTCGCCCGTCCACAGGGGGCGCAGGAACCGCTCCTTCTGCGCGTCAGTGCCGAACGCGAGGATCGTCGGGGCGGCCATGCCGAGGCCGATGGCGTTGCGCTCGGGCTGGTTGCCGGGCGCGCCCGCCGCCGCGAACAGGCGGTCGACCCCGGCCTGGAGGGCGCGCGGCGCGCCGAGCCCGCCGAGGCCCGGCGGGTAGTGGACCCAGGCGAGCCCGGCGTCGAAGCGGGCGCGCAGGAAGTCGCGCGGGGCGGTCGCGGCCGGGTCGTGGACGGCGAGGAAATCCCGGACGCGCCGGTGCAGCTCGGCTTCGTCCGGCGGGGCTGTGCTCACGGGGCGGACCTCCACATACCAACCGGTCGGTATGCCGCTCACCCTAGGAACCGGGACCGCCCGCGTCAACGCCCCGTCAGGCCAGCGCGGCGGGCAGGTCGTCCGCGTGCAGGACGGTCAGCGTGCTGACGGCCCTGGTCAGCACGACGTAGAGCCGGGCGAGCCCGCGCTCCTCGGCGGCGGCGATCGCGGCGGGCTCGGCGACGATCACGTGGTCGTACTCCAGGCCCTTGGCGACGGTCGCGGGGACGACGAGCAGCCGCGCGTCCGTCCCGTCCGGCGCGCCGTCCGGGCCGAGCACGCCGTGCGCGATCCCGGCCCCGGCCAGCGCGGCGGCGTGCCCGGCGACCGCCGCGTCGGGCGCGATGACCGCGACCGAACCGGGCCGCTCCAGCGCCTCCGCCGCGGCCTCGACCACGGCCGCCGCGAGGTCGGGCGCCCGGCGGACGGCGAGCGCCCCGGCCCCCGCGCGCAGCGAGCGCGGCGCGGCCAGGCCCGGCGCGACGTGCGGGAGCAGCCGCGCGGCGAAGTCCAGGACGGTGCCGGGGACGCGGAACCCGGTCGCCAGCTCGGCCACCTCCCCGTCCAGCCCGAGATGCTCCAGCACCTCCTTCCACGAGCGCGCCGACCACGGCGTCGTGCCCTGCGCGAGGTCGCCGAGGACGGTCGCGGACCCGTTCGCGCAGCGGCGGCCGAGCGCGCGGAGCTGCATCGCGGACAGGTCCTGCGCCTCGTCGGCGACGAGGTGGCCGAGCGACGGCGTCCGCTCGACGAGGTCGGCCAGCTCGTCCAGCAGGGCGCGGTCGGCGCGGGTCCACTTCGCGGACCGGTGCGATCGGTACGGCTTCGGCCAGAGCAGGGCGGCCTGCTCGGCGGGGTCGAGGGCGCCGCGCGCGGCGTCGGCGAGGAAGTCCGCGTCCGCCAGCAGCCGGTACAGGACCTGCTCGGGCGTCACCTTCGGCCAGACGCGGTCCAGCAGTTCCTTCACCGGCTTGGACCGGGCGACCTGGTCCTGCACGCGGTCGTCGGGGGCCTCGCCGCGCCGCTCCATCCGGACGAGGATCTGGTGGGCGAGCCGCTGCGCGAACATGGCGCGGCCGTTGCCGTAGCGGACGGTCCCGCGCAGCGCGGCGGCGATCTCGCGGACCTCGTGGTCGGCGAGCCGGTACCGGTTGACGCCGCGCGTCACGAGCAGGCCGTCCTCGGGCTTGCGGACGTGCAGCCACAGCGCCCGGCGCAGCACGCCCGCCATGCGCGCGTCGCCCTTCAGCGCGGCGGTCGCGGCGTCCTCGGCGGCGGTCGGGGCGCCGAGCAGGTCGTCCACGGTGGCCTGCTCGACGCTGACCTCGCCGAGCGCGGGCAGCACGGCCGCGATGTAGGCGAGGAACGCGCGGTTCGGGCCGACGATCAGCACGCCGGACCGCGCCAGCCGCTCGCGGTGCGCGAACAGCAGGTAGGCGGCGCGGTGCAGGCCGACGGCGGTCTTCCCGGTGCCGGGCGCGCCCTGGACGCAGACGGTGACGGGCAGGTCCGCGCGCACGAGCGCGTCCTGCTCGGGCTGGATCGTCGCGACGATGTCGCGCATCGGGCCGGTGCGGGGCCGCTCGATCTCGGCGGTGAGGATCGCCGACGGGCCGAGCGCGCGGCCGTCCAGCGGCTCGTCCTCGTAGGCGGTCAGGTCGCCGCCCTGGAAGCCGAACCGGCGGCGCCGCGTCCAGCCGAGCGGGTCGGCGGGGCCGGCCTGGTAGAACGCGCGAGCGACCGGGGCGCGCCAGTCCAGGACGAGCGGACGACCCTCGGCGCCGTCGTGGACGTGCCGCCGCCCGATGTACAGCGTGCCGGGCACGCCGGGCGCGGGGGCACCGTCCATCCGGCCGAAGAACAGCGGCGCGTCCGGCCGGTCGGCGAGCGCGGCCACGCGCTGGTCGAGCAGGGACTCCAGGAACTGGCGCGACACCCAGTCGGCGGCGGTGTCGGCGGACTGGGCCTCGGCGTGCTCGCGCATCCGGCGCAGCGCGGCGCGGGCGTCGGTGAGATAGGCCCGCTCGGCGGCGAGCTCCGGATCGTCGTGCGTTCCCCCGGGCATGCTGACGGACCTCCGGACGAGGGGTGGGCGTGGGGTGGGCGAGGGCGGAACGTACCAGCCTAGCCGAGCCGCGCCGGGGCGTTGCCGGGACCGGACGGGATCATTAGGGTGGGCGACAGGGAGTGATCCACATCACATCCGGAGGCGCGATGCGACACCGTTCCCCGCTCGTCCTCGCGTGGGCCGCCGCCTTGCTCGCGGCGCCCGCCCTCGCGCTCGCCGCCGGGGTGCCGCCCACCGTGCTCGCGGTCGCGGCGGCCGGGGCCGCGCTCGCGCTGCTGGCCCTCGTGCCGCTCGCCGCCCCCGGCGGCGGCGTCTCCCCCGCGCCGCTCGCCGTCGCGGGCGCGAGCGCCCTGGCCTGCGGCACGTGCGGGGTCCCGTGGCAGGCGTGGCTCGCGGCCGGTCCGGTCGCGGCGGGCGCCGGGGCGCTGATCGCCGTGCTCCGCCCAGGTCCCCGGCTGCGCCGCGCGGGCGCCGCCGCCGGTGTGCCCGTGCTCGTCGCGGCGGTGGCCGTGCTGCCCCCGGCCCGGCAGGCGCCGCCGGTCCCGGCCGCGCTCGCCGGGCTCGCGCTGACGGCGGTCGCGGCCCTCGCCGCCGTCGCGCTGCGGCGCGGGGCGCGCGGACGGCTCGCGCGCGCCGTCCTGGACGACCCGGACGCGGCGGCGCTGCTCGGCGCGCACGCGACCGCCGTCCGGGCGGGCCTGTGGGCGTGCGCGGCGGGCGTCGCGGGGGCCGCCGGGCCGCCGCTGGCCGCCGCCGCGGGCGCCGGGGACTGGGCGGGCGCGCTCCCGGCCGCCGCGACGCTCCTGACCGGCGCGGCCGTCGTCGCCGCGCTGTCGCGCTCCCCCGTCCGGAGGGTCCTCGATGCCCGCCGCTGAGGGCCTGCGCGCGACGGGCCTGACCGTCCGGATCGGCCCGCTCACCGTCCTGGACGGCGTCGACCTCCTCGCCCCGCCCGGCGCCGTCACCGGGCTCGTCGGGCCGCCGGGCGCGGGCAAGACCGCGTTCGCCGACGCCGTCACCGGCCTGGTGCGCGCCGCCGGGACCGTCCGCCTGGACGACGCCGACCTCACCGGCGCCGCCCCGCGCGTCCGGGCGCGGCACGGGCTGGCCCGCACGTTCGCCGCCGCCGCGCCGTTCGGGTCGCTGACCGTCCGCGACAACGTCCGCGCGGCCGTCGAGGTCCACGCGCGGACCCGCCCGGTCGCCGGACGCGGGTGGCGCGACGTGCGGCGCCGCCGCCGGGCGCTGCGCCGGGCGTCCGGCGCGACCGCCGACGCGCTGCTGGCCCGCACCGGGATCGCCGCGCACGCGGGCCGCGCGGCGGCGGCCGTCCCGCTCGGGACGGCGCGGCTGCTCGACATCGCCCGCGCGCTCGCGGCCGGCCCCCGCGTCCTGCTGCTGGACGACCCGTCCGCCGGCCTGCCGGTGCCCGCCGCGCGGGCGCTGGAGGTCCTGCTGCGCGACCTGGCCGCCGAGGGCGTCGCCGTGCTGGTCGCCGACCGCGACCTGGACCGCGTCCTCGGCGTCTGCGACACGCTGTACGTGCTGGACCGGGGGCGGGTCGTCGCGGCCGGGCCGCCCGCGCGGGTGCGCGCCGACCCCGGCGTCCGCGCCGCGTTCGCCCGGCGATAATCGGATCACGGCGGGTCACCGGCCCCGCCGCCCGGAACGGAGGTCTGCGATGGGTTCCCCGGTGCGCGACGCGCTGCTCGACGCCGCCGCCGACCTGCTGGTCCGCCGCGGCTACCGGGCGGTGCGCATGCGCGACGTCGCCGACGCGGCGGGCGTCAGCCGGCAGACCGTCTACAACGAGTTCGGCGACAAGTGGGGGCTCGCGCAGGCCGTCGTGCTGCGCGACAACGAGCGCTACCTGGACGGCATCGACCGCATCCTCACCGCGCACGACGACCTGTACTCGGCCGTGCTCGCGGCGGTGGAGTTCACGCTGGAGCTGTCCGCCGACGACCCGATCAAGAAGGTCGTCCTGACCGGCGCGGGCGGCGACGAGCTGCTGCCGCTGCTGACGACCCGCGCCGAGCCGGTGCTGTTCACCGCGAGCGCCCGCGTCGTGGAGCACGCCCGCGCGCGCTGGCCGGACCTGATCGGACCGGACTTCCCCGAGGTCGCCGACGCCGCCGTCCGGCTGGTGATGAGCCACATCGTGCTGCCCTCGCTGCCGCCGGACCGGACGGCCCGGCTGATCGCGCGCCTGGTCGTCCGCGCGCTGGGACTGACCCCGCCGGAATGACCGCCCGGGGTGTTGCGCGGATCACATCGGCGGCGCAGCATGGGGGCACCTCCCGCCCCGCCCCGCCCGCAGGAGTCCCGATGCCGACCCCCTACGCCAGCGCCGTCCTCAACGCCACCGCCGACGAGGTGTGGGCCTACGTCCGCGACTTCGCGGGCCTCGCCGCGTGGATGCCGGGCGTCGACACCGCCGTCATCGAGGACGGCGGCCCCGCCGACCGGATCGGCTGCGTCCGGCGGCTCATCGGCCCCGGCTCGGTGTTCCGCGAACGGCTGGTCGCGCTGGACGACGCCGCCCGCCTCTACGCCTACGAGACTTTGTCGTGCCCGCTGCCGGTCCGCGACGTCCGGGGGAGCATCCGCGTCGCGCCCGTCCCCGGCACCGGACGCGCGCTCATCGAGTGGACGGGGACGTTCACCGCCGACCCCGCCGACGAGCGCGCGATGGAGCGGACGTTCTCCGGCGGGATCTACGGCGGCGGGCTGGAGGCGCTGGCCCGCCGCTTCCCCTGACCGTCAGGACGGCCCGGACACCGGCTCCCGGTCCACTTCCCGGTCAATGCCGAGCGCCACCCGCAGCAGGTCCACCGCCCACGTCCGCGCCTCGGCGCCCGTGTCGAACAGCTCGGGCAGCAGGAAGAACGAGTGGACGACGCCCGGGAACCGCCGGTGCTCGACCGGGACGCCCGCCGCCGCGAGCCGCCGCGCGTACGCCTCGCCCTCGTCGCGCAGGATGTCGTACTCGGCCGTGATGACCGTCGCGGGCGCCACGCCGGACAGGTCCGGGGCGCGCAGCGGCGCCAGCAGCGGATGGTGCGGGTCGGCGTCGCCCCGGTAGAGGTCCATGAACCGCGCCATCTCCTTGGCGTCCAGCCCGTAGCCCGAGCCGTAGTCGCCCCAGCTCGCGGTGTCGCGCGCGGTGTCGGTGACGGGGTAGACGAGGAGCTGGTGCGCCAGCGGCAGGCCCGCGTCGCGGGCGAGCAGGGCGACGGCGGCGGCGAGGTTGCCGCCCGCGCTGTCCCCGGCGACCGCGATCCGCGCGGGGTCGATCCCGAACCGCTCCGGCGTCCGCGACAGCGCCTCGGTCACCGCCCACGCGTCCTCCACGGCCGCCGGGAACGGGTGCTCGGGCGCGAGCCGGTAGTCGACGGACAGGACGGTGCAGCGGGCCGCGGCGGCGAGGTCGCGGCAGGACACGTCGACGTTCTCCAGCCCGCCGAGCACCCAGCCGCCGCCGTGCAGGTAGACGAGGGCGGGCAGCCGCTCCGCGCCGGGCACCGGCCGGTACAGCCGGACGGGCACCGGACCGCCGGGGCCGTCCACCGCCAGGTCCTCGACGCGCGCCAGCTCGGGGCGCTCCAACGGGTACTCGGCGTCGAGCACGCGCCGGGACTCCTCGATCGAGGGCGGCTCGACGGCGGCCAGCGCCGCCAGACCGCGAAGCTGCTCCAGGAACCGGGCGGTCTGCGGGTGCAGTGCCATGACGGGCCTCCTTCGTCGTCGTCCGTGCGGTTCCCCGGTTCGGCGCGGGCATTCCGGACTGTGATCCATCCGACGGCCCGGCACCGCCCGTCCGGCATCATCGCGCATCCTCGCGGCGGCCGGCGCACCCCACCCCGGGTCGAAGAATTCTCCCCCGAGAATAAGGATCGTCCACCAGATTTCCGGCACGTCCCCCGAAAAGCGCGATCCGCCCTTTGAGGAACCCTCACGAATACCGATCAGTATGCTCCACCCGGCCCCGTCCGCGAGCCCGATTACGCCAAATCCCGTGCCGATTACTCTTCGCAGTGATCTGTGCGGCTTGCCGGGAATCGGTTGAGTACCTGCGGCTTCCGATGCGAGAATCTCACCAAGCCGGACGACCGGGGGCGTGGAGAGACGCCGGGGAACACCGGTCAACGGCCACCAAGCCTTGGGGGGCGAAAAACGGTAATGTCCGTGGAACCCGATATTCTCAAAGCGACATATCTCCCCGGAGACGTCACGGAGGACAAGGCCGCCGCCTATTTCTACGGCCGCCTGTTCGCGGCGGAACCGCGTCTGCGCGCGCTGTTCCCGCCCGCGATGGACGTCTCCCGCGACCGTCTGTTCCGAACGCTCACCGTCGTCGTGTTCCGCTCCGACGAGCCCGCGGAACTCGCCGGCCTGCTCGAACCGCTCGGCCGCGCGCACCGCAAGTACGGGGTGCTGCCCGAGCACTACCCCGTGTTCGGCGACGCCCTCGTCGCCACCCTCCGCCGGTTCGCGGGCGCGGCGTGGAGCGCGCGCGCCGAGGCCGCCTGGACCGCCGCCTACGACCGCGCCGCCGCGCTCATGATCGCGGCGGCCGAGGACGACGCGGCGGCCCGCCCGCCCTGGTGGGTCGCCGAGGTCGCCGAGCACGACCGGCGGCGCGCCGACCTCGCCGTCCTCACGCTCGTGCCCGACCGGCCGTACCCGTTCGAGGCCGGGCAGCACGCGACCGTCCAGACGTCCCGCTGGCCCCGCGTGTGGCGGCCCTACTCGCTCGCCGGGGCGCCGCGCCCGGACGGGACGCTCCGCCTGCACGTCCGGTCGGTGCCGGGCGGCTGGGTGAGCGGCGCGCTCGTCCGCGAGACCCGGCCGGGCGACACGCTGCTGCTCGGCCCGCCCGCCGGCGGCCTCACCCTCGACCCGGGGTCCGGCCGCGACCTGCTGCTGATCGGCGGCGGGACGGGCCTCGCCCCGCTCAAGGCGCTCGCCGAGCGGGCCGCGGCGCGCGAGCCCGGCCGCGCCGTCCGCCTGTTCGCCGGGGCGCGCTCGGCCGACGACCTCTACGACCTGCCCGACCTGCGGCGGCTGGAGTCGGCCCGGCCCGCGGTCCGGGTGACGGCCGTCCCGCAGGACGAGTTCGGCCCGCTGCCGGACGCGCTGCCCGACCTGCTCGACGCCGTCCCCGACCCCGCAGGCCACGACGTCTACGTGGCCGGGCCGCCCGCGATGGTCCGCGCCGCGCTCGGCGCGCTCGACCGCTGCGGCGTGCCGGCCGACCGGGTGCGCCACGAGCTGGCCGCGACCGGCGAGACCCTCCTGCCCGGCGCCGCCGGACGCCCGGTCGTGCACGCCTAGCGACCCGCCGAGACCGCCCGCCGCGCCGTGGAAGGGGAGCCGCGGGGCCTCCGAAGGGGGGAACAGGGGGAGAGATCCCGGCCCGCGGCGCGGGCGGGCCGGGATCCCGTTCCCGCGCGCCCGGTGGTCAGCGGCCGGTGGTCAGCGGTCGGCGCGCTCGCGCAGGTACGCGGCCGTCGCCGGGTCCGCCGGGTAGAACGACTCGATCGCCAGCTCGGCGACCGTGATGTCCAGCGGGCTGCCGAACGTCGCGATCGTGCTGAAGAACGCCAGCTCACGGCCCTCGGCGCGGAGCCGCAGCGGGACCAGGACCTCGTCCCCGGACGGCGGCGGGAACGCGTCCCCGACCGGCCCGGCGTCCGGGTAGTCGCGCATCTCCCGGTACAGCGCGGTGAGCGACGCGTCGCCGGTCAGCGCGACGTGCCGCCGCAGCCGCCCGACCATGTGCGCGCGCCACTCGGGCAGGTTCGCGACGTGCCGCGCCATGCCGTCGGGGTGGAGGCTGAGCCGCAGGACGTTCACCGGCGGCGCCAGCAGGTGCGCCGGCGTGCCCTCCAGGAACAGCCCGGCGGCGGCGTTGGACTCCACGAGGTTCCAGAACCGGTCCACCACGACGGCCGGGTACGGCTCGTGGCCGTCCAGGACCTGCCGCAGCGCCGCGCGCACCGCGTCCATGCGGGGCTCCTGGATCGGCGTCTCGGCGTAGACGGGCGCGTACCCGGCCGCGACGAGCATGAGGTTGCGGTCGCGCAGCGGGACGTCCAGGTGCTCGGCGAGGCGCAGCACCATCTCGCGGCTCGGCGCGGACCGTCCCGTCTCCACGAAGCTGAGGTGCCGGGTCGACACGTCGGCCTCGGACGCGAGTTCGAGCTGGCTCATCCGGCGGCGCTGCCGCCACGCGCGCAGGTGCTCGCCGATCGGACGGACGTCGGCGAGCGCGGTCGTCATCGTGGTCACGGGCCCCACGGTAACGACGCGCGGATCACGGCGGCCATGACGCCCGAGGTCATGCGCCCGCCGCCTTTACGTTGTAGATCCGCTCGCGAGGTGGGCGCCGAAGAACGCGAAGATGCGCTCCCAGGCCTCGTCGCCGAACTGGCGGCCGATCCCGACGCCGAGCGTCACCTTCACGAGCGGCGCGGCGAGCGCGGGCACCGGCGTCTCGGTGAGGAAGCCGTGGCCCGCGTCCGGGTACTCCTTCACGTCGTGGTCGACGCCGAGGACGGTGAGCGTGCGGTCCAGCTTCGCCGCCGCGCCCTTCAGCAGCCGGTCCCGTCCGGCGTAGTTCGCGACGACCGGGCACGCGCCGGACAGGGTCTCCTCCAGGTCGCCGGGCAGGATCCCGTAGTTCACGGCCGCCGCGTCGAACGCGCCGCCCGCCGCCGCCAGCAGCGCGAACCCGCCGCCCAGGCAGAACCCCGCCACGCCGACGCGGCCGGTGCAGTCCGCGCGGGCCGCCAGCCACGCGCGCGACGCCTCCAGGAACGCGAAGCTCGGCCCCCGGCCCGCCCGGAACTCGCGCATCGCCCGGCTGACGCACCGGATCCACGGCTTCCCGTCGTAGAGGTCGGGCAGCAGCGCGAGGTAGCCGTTGGCGGCGAGCCGGTCGGCCTGCGCGCGCATGTCCGCGTTCGCGCCGACCAGCTCGAAGAGCACGACCACGGCGGGCCACGGCCCCTCCCCCTCGGGGACGGCCAGGTACGCCGACCGCTCGATGCCGTCGACGGCGATGCTGATGTCAGTCATGCCGCCACACTCTGGCGCATCCGCGACGTCTCGGCCAGGGTCCCCCCGCGGTCGCGAGCGGGTCCGCGACCTGGCAACCTTGACGGGTCGGACCACAAAGGGGAGTGCAGTGAAAAGCGTGGAACCCGAGGTCTTCCTCGTGGCCAAGCCGGAACTCGACTACGCGGAGATCGCCCGGTATCTGCGCGACGTCGGCGGGGAGAGCTGGCTGGAGCGCCTGGACCGCGGCGACCTCGACGCCGATCTGAACGACCCGCAGAACCTCGCCGAGTTCGCCGGGCGGCTCTGCTACCGCTCGTGGGAGCCGGGCCTGAACCCGAACGTCGTCCGCGTCCGCACCGACCAGGACGAGTACCTCCAGAACATCCTGCGCAGCATGCACGGCTCGGTGCTGGAGCACGTGAGCTTCAGCTTCGTCCTGCACAACGTCAGCCGGGTGCTCACGCACGAACTCGTCCGGCACCGCCCGGGGACGGCGATCTCCCAGGAGTCGATGCGGTTCGTCCGGCTCCAGGACATCCCGTTCTGGTTCCCCGAGTGGGCGCGCGACGACAAGGAGCTGATGGAGCGCGCCACCGAGCTGCTGGAGCAGATGGAGCAGTTCCAGCTCTGGATGGCCGGGCACTTCGGGCTGGACGACGAGGGCGTCCCGTTCAAGGAGAAGAAGCACCGGACGTCGTTCATGCGGCGGTTCGCGCCCGAGGGCGTCGGCACCGGCCTGGTCTGGACGGCGAACGTCCGCACGCTGCGCCACACGATCGAGGCGCGCACCGCCGAGGGCGCCGAGGAGGAGATCCGGCTGCTGTTCGGGAAGGTCGGCGAGGTCGTCCGCGCCGAGGCGCCCGCGCTGTTCGGCGACTACGAGGTCGAGGACGGCGCCTGGATCCCGCGCTGGCGCAAGGTCTGAGCCCGTGCGCGCGGCGCGCCTGATCTCGCTCGTGCTGCTGCTCCAGTCGCGGGAGACGATGACCGCCGCCGAGCTGGCCGCCGAGCTGGAGGTGTCGGAGCGGACGATCCACCGCGACGTCGAGGCATTGTCGGCGGCGGGCGTCCCGGTGTACGCCGACCGGGGGCGGCACGGCGGGTTCCGGCTCGTCGGCGGGTACCGGACGCGGCTCACCGGGCTCAGCCGCGCCGAGGCCGAGGCGCTGTTCCTCGCGGGCCTGCCCGGCCCGGCCGCCGAGATGGGCCTCGCGGACGCGGTGGCCGCCGCCGAGCTGAAGGTCGTCGCGGCCCTGCCGGCGGCGCTGCGGGACGCGCCCGCCCGCGCCGGGCAGCGGTTCCATCTGGACGCGCCCGGCTGGCACACCGCGCACGCCCCGCCCGCCCTGCTGCCCGAGCTGGCGCGCGCGGTGTGGGACGACGCGGTGGTCGAGTTGCGCTACCGGCGTCCGTCCGGCGCGGAGGTCGAGCGGACGGCCGACCCGTACGGGCTGGTCCTGAAGAACGGCGTCTGGTACCTGGTCGCGGCGGTGGGCGGGCAGCACCGCACCTACCGCGCGGACCGGGTGACGGCCGTCCGGGCGACGGGCGCGGCGTTCGACCGGGACTCCCGCTTCGACCTCGCCGCGTTCTGGACGGGCCAGGCCGACCGGTTCCTGCGGTCGATGTTCCGCGCGGAGGTCGTCCTGCGGCTGAGCCCGGCGGGGCTGCGCGGCCTGCGGCACGCCGTGGACGGCTACGCGGCGCGGCGCGCGGCCGAGTCCGCCGGGGAGCCGGACGAGCGCGGCTGGGTGACGGCGACAATCCCGGTGGAGTCGGAGGACGTCGCCTACTTCGAGCTGCTGCGGCTCGGCCCGGAGGCCGAGGTGCTGGAGCCGGCGAGCCTGCGCGCCCGCCTGGCCGAGGCGGGCGCGCGGCTCGCGGCGCTCTACCGGTAGTCGGCCGCGTCGCCGCGCTTGCCCCCGAGCGCGACCTCGGTGATGTAGCGGAACGCGTCGGGACGGCTGCCGTCCAGGTCGGTGAACCCGTACGCGAGCGCCAGCTCGCCCGACGACAGCGACCGGCCGTTCCACCGCGTCCGGCCCGGATCCCCGGCGAGCGCGGCGACGGCGCGGCCGACGAACGCGGGCGTCTCGGAGATCGCGAAGTGCGGGTCCTTCGCGACGCCGTCGCGCCAGTTCTCCTCGGTGACCCCGAAATGCTCCAGCATCGCCTCCGACCGCAGGAAGCCGGGGCTGAGCGCGACCGCCGTGCCGCCGTGCGGGCCGATCTCGGCCGCCTGCGCGGCGGCCAGCCGGATGACCGACCACTTGGCCAGGTCGTAGAACAGGCCGACGTCGGCTCGGTACTCGGCGTTGAACTCGGCCGTCCCGTCGGTGATCTCCACGACGAGCCCGCCGGGGTTCTCCAGCAGCAGCGGCAGCGCGCGGTGGCTGGTGACGATGTGGGTCTCGACCGCGAGGCGCAGCATCCGCAGCCCGTCGTCGAGCGGCTGCTCCCACAGCGGCTTGCCGAACGCGGCGAGGTGGTCGCCGCCCCAGATGTCGTTGACGAGGACGTCCAGCCGCCCGTGGCCGGCGCGGATCCGGTCGACCACGGCCGTCACGGCGGCCGGGTCGAGATGGTCGGCGGGGACGGCCACGCCGGTGCCGCCCGCCGCCGTGACGAGGTCGGCCGTGTCCTCGATCGTCTCGGGCCGGTCCATCTCCGACCGCGCCGCGCGGGTGGTGCGGCCGGTGACGTACACGACGTGCCCGGCCGCGCCGAGCGCGACGGCGATGCCCCGGCCCGCGCCGCGCGTCGCGCCCGCGACCAGGCAGATCTTCGGTGCGTTCGCTTCCATGCTCCCGATCCTGCCCGGGAAACATGACAGCCGACGTCAGGTTTCGCGCGCCGCCAGCCGCAGGACGTTCCCGACGATCGTGTGCCCGGACGAGCCCGCCGCCGTCAGGATCGACTCGGGGTGGAACTGGACGGCCCACCGCCGCCGCGCGGGGTCCTCGATGGCCATGACGACGTCGCCGGTCAGCGCGGTCACCTCGAACCCTTGCACCCGGTCGGGCGTGGCGTGCAGCGAGTGGTAGCGGGCGGCGGTGAACTGGTCGGGCAGGCCCGCGAACAGCTCGCCGCCGGTGACCTTGACCTCGCCGGGCTTGCCGTGCGCGGGCTCGGGCAGCAGGGCGAGGCTCCCGCCCGCGTGCTCGACCATCGCCTGCAGCCCGAGGCAGACGCCGAACACCGGCAGGCCGCGCGCGTCCAGCTCGCCGAGCAGCGCGTCCGTCGCGAAGTCCGCCGGACGGCCCGGACCGGGCGACAGGACGACGAGGTCGGGCGCGTGCTCGTCCAGCATCCGGATCGGGAAGCCGTGCCGGAGCGTCACGACGTCCGCGCCGTGCTGGCGGAAGTAGTCGGCGAGCGTGTTGACGAACGAGTCCTCGTGGTCGACCAGCAGCACCTTCGTCCCGGCGCCGGCCCGCTCCGGCTCGGGCCCGGCCTGCGGCGCTGGCTCGGCGTCCACGGCCGCCTCGGCGTCGGCGAGGGCCTGGAGCAGCGCGCTCGCCTTCAGGTGCGTCTCGCGCTCCTCCTCCTCGGGGATCGAGTCGTAGAGCAGCGTGGCGCCCGCCCGGACGGTCGCGACGCCGTCGCGGATCTGCGCGGTGCGCAGCGTCAGGCCCGTGTTCATCGACCCGTCGAACCCGACGCAGCCGACCGCGCCCCCGTACCAGCGGCGCGGCGCGTCCTCGTGGTCCTCGATGAACTGCATCGCCCACGTCTTCGGCGCGCCGGTGACGGTGACGGCCCACATGTGCGTGAGGAACGCGTCGAACGCGTCGAAGCCGGGCCGCAGCCGCCCCTCGATGTGGTCGACGGTGTGGATCAGCCGCGAGTACAGCTCGATCTGACGGCGGCCGAGGACGCGGACGCTGCCGGGCACGCAGATCCGGGACTTGTCGTTGCGGTCCACGTCGGTGCACATGGTCAGCTCGGACTCGTCCTTGGCCGACGACAGGATCGCGCGGATCTGCTCGGCGTCCTCCAGCGCGTCGGCGCCGCGCCGGATCGTCCCGGCGATCGGGCAGGTCTCGACGCGGTCGCCCGACACCCGGACGAACATCTCCGGCGACGCGCCCACGAGGAACTCGCCGTCGCCGAGGTTGAACAGGAACTCGTACGGCGCCGGGTTGGACTCGCGCAGCCGCTCGAAGAACGCGGCGGGCGAGGTGCAGCGGGCGTGCATCGCGTGGCCGGGCGTCACCTCGAACAGGTCGCCGCGGACGAACTTGTCCCGCGCGTCCCGGACCATCTGCGCGTACACGCCGGGGACGGGCTGCGGCGGCAGCGGCGCGGGCGCCCGCACCGGGACGGGCTCGGTCGCGCGCGGCAGGCCCGTGGTGTCGCCGCCGTCGGCGGTGGCGAACTCGTAGGCCATGCGGTGCGACGTCTCGCGCTTGCGGTCCACGACGACCATCTCGTCGGCGAGGTGCAGGACGAGGTCGCGCTGGTCGTCCGGGCGCTCCAGCCGGGTGCGCAGCGGCTCGAACTGCAGCGACAGGTCGTAGCCGAACGCGCCGTAGAGGCCGAGGTGCGGGTCGTCGCAGCGGAACAGGTCCACGACGGCGCGCAGCGCGGTGAAGACCGTCGGGCGGCGGCTGCGCTCCTCCTCGGTGAAGAACTCCGCCGACTCGGGCACGAACACCGCCGTCCGCCGGGCGTCGGTGCCGCGCGGCTCCCCCGTCGGCGCGAGGGCGGCGGCGACGGACGGGATCAGCACCTCGCCGCGCGCGTTGAGCGCCGTGACCACCAGCTCCCGGCCGCGCGCGACGATCTCCAGGCACGGGTCGACGTAGGCCATGTGCCAGCGGCTGTAGCGGCCGGGATACTCCATCCCGGAGGACAGCACGCCGCCGCGCCGCTCCCCCGCGGCGGCGACGAGCCCGTTCAGGACGTCGGACTTGCGCTCGGAGTCGACGGGGGTGGCGGTCCGGGTGACGCGGATCCCCCCGGCCGTGACGAACCGGCCGATCGTCGGCTGCTGGTCGGTGGACTCCACCGTGGCGGCCCCTCGTGGTCAGGCCCCGCGGCCGGTGGCCGGAAAAACGAAACGACCGCCGGACGGGGCGGTCGCTGGAAGTCGAACGTGCGAGAACCGGCGCCGCCTCAGCGGCGCCACCACCACTGGCGATGATCGGTTCGCATGGAGCGACAGTACCCGCTCGCGCGGGCCGGGGCCAAGTCACCGCGCCGGGGGTTCAGTTCTGTCCGCCGCGCTGGGAGGATGAGGCGAAAGCGTCCACTTATCCGGGAGGGCGGCGCATGGCCGGCGGCGACACCGAGTTCGAGCTGCGCGGGGTCAACCACCTCGCGCTCGTCTGCCGGGACATGAAGGCCACCGTGGACTTCTACCGGGGCGTCCTCGGGATGCCGCTGATCAGGACGATCGAGCTGCCGGGCGGCCTCGGGCAGCACTTCTTCTTCGACTGCGGCGGCGGAGACGCGCTCGCGTTCTTCTGGTTCCCCGACGCGCCCGACGCCGTCCCCGGCGTGACCGGGCCGCGCGACCTGCCCGACCGGGGCGGGCTGACGTCGGCGGCCGGGTCGATGAACCACGTCGCGTTCGACGTGGCGCCCGAGCGGATCGAGGAGTACCGGGACCGGCTCGTCGCCAAGGGGGTGGACGTCGGCGTCGTGCTCAACCACGACGACAGCGAGTTCGGCGTCGCCCGGGACGTCCACGACGGGGTGTACGTCCGGTCGCTGTACTTCCGCGACCCCGACGGGATCCTGGTCGAGTTCGCGGCGTGGCGGCGGCGTCCGTCCGGGCTGCCGGACGAGGTCGCGCACGCGCCGCGCACGGAGGCCGACCGGACCGTGTGATCGGGCGGGCGGCGGCCGAGTCGTGCCGCCGCCGAGACCGGCCCGTGACCCGATCCGGGATACGCTCGCGCGGCCCGTCCCGCAGTCGCGGCCCGCCGCACGGGCCGCGCCGACGCACGAGGAGCGCTCCCATGTCCTCGCAGTCACCCGAGCGGCCGACCGAGCCGCGGTCCGACCGGAGCCGGTGGAACTGGCTCCTGGTGCCGCCCGTGCTGCTCCCGCTGGCCGTCCCGCTGTTCAACCGCGAGGGCCCGGAGATCGGCGGCGTCCCCGCCTTCTACTGGCTCCAGTTCGCGTTCATCCCCGTCGGGGTCCTGTGCACCGTCGCGGTGTACCGCGCGACGCGGAAGCGGGGCTGAGCCGGTGTCGGACGCGCACATCGTCGAACTGTCCATCGCCGCCGCACTGTTCCTGCTGGTCAGCGGGCTGGGCTTCGCCGCGTCCCGGTGGCGCCGCGGCCCCGGCCTTGACACGCTGGACGAGTGGGGCCTCGGCGGCCGGTCGTTCGGGAGCTGGATCACCTGGTTCCTCATCGGCGGCGACCTCTACACCGCGTACACGTTCGTCGCGGTGCCCGCGCTGGTGTTCGGCGCGGGCGCGGCGGGGTTCTACGCCGTCCCGTACACGGTCGTGGTCTATCCGCTCGTGTTCCTCGTGCTGATCCGGCTGTGGTCGGTGTCGCACGTCCACGGGTTCGTCACCCCGGCCGACTTCGTCCGCGCGCGGTTCGGGTCGTCGCTGCTCGCGCTGGCCGTCGCGGTGACCGGGATCGTCGCGACGATGCCGTACATCGCACTGCAGCTCGTCGGCATCGAGGCCGTGCTGAAGTCGATGGAGGTCGGCGGGCACTGGCCGCTCGTCATCGCGTTCGCCGTCCTCGCGGCCTACACCTACCAGTCGGGGCTGCGCGCCCCGGCGCTCATCGCGTTCGTGAAGGACGCGCTGATCTACGTCGTCGTCATCGCGGCCGTGCTGTACCTGCCCGCCAAGCTCGGCGGCTGGGGCGACGTGTTCGACGCCGCGCAGGCCAAGTTCGCCAAGTCCCCCAACCCGGCCGACGGCGTCACGCTCGGCGGCAGCGGACGGCTCAACTACGCCATGCTCGCGCTCGGCTCGGCGCTCGCGCTGTTCCTCTACCCGCACAGCGTCACCGGCGTGCTGGCGAGCCGCGACCGGGGGACGATCAAGCGGAACATGGCGGCGCTGCCCGCCTACAGCTTCGTCCTCGGCCTCATCGCGCTGCTCGGCTTCATGGCGATCGCGGCGGACGTCCACCCGCTGGCCGACGGCGGCACGCCCGACACCAACACGGTCGTGCCCGTCCTGTTCGACCAGGAGTTCCCGAGCTGGTTCGCGGGCCTGGCGTTCGCGGCGATCGGGATCGGCGCGCTCGTCCCGGCGGCGATCATGTCGATCGCGGCGGCGAACCTGTTCACCCGCAACATCTACACCGAGTACTTCCGGCCGGACGCGGGAGCGGCGGAGGAGGCGCGGGTCAGCAAGGTCGTGTCGCTCGTCGTCAAGGTCGGCGCGGTCGCGTGCATCCTGCTGCTCGACCCGCAGTTCTCCATCGACCTGCAGCTCATCGGCGGCGTCCTCATCCTGCAAACGCTGCCGTCGGTGGGGCTCGGGCTCCTCACCCGGTGGTTCCACCGGTGGGCGCTCTTCGCTGGCTGGGTCGCGGGGCTCGCGGCCGGGCTGTGGATGATGTACCGCATCCCGAACCCGGCCAAGCACAAGGTGCACTTCGGCGGCACCGCGTACCCGCTGAACGACCTCGGCCTGCACACGACCACCACGGTCTACGCGGGGATGCTCGCGCTCGCCGTGAACGTCGCCGTGGCGGTCGTAGCGACGCTCGTCCTGCGGCGCATCGGGGCGCCGGACGGGACGGACGTCACGCGCGCATCGGACTACCTCGCCGACCGGGACGACCCCCGCGTCGACGACCTCGACCTGGCGCCCGGGACCTGAGGGGGCCGGGCTCAGCGGTCCTGGAAGAGTTCGAGCACCCGGCCCTCGGACGCGGCCGACAGCCCGCCGAGGACGAGGTCGGCCAGCCCGTCCACGACGACCTCGCGGGGCACCTCGGGATGGTCCAGCCACCAGTCCCCCGCCGTCTGGACCATGCCGACCAGCGCGTGCCCCCACACGTAGGCGCGGTCCTGGTCGACCATCGCGCCCTCGGCGAACAGCACCTCGGCCAGCTCGCGGCTCACCTCGCGGATCATCGTGCTCATCGCGCTGTGCGTCGCCGCGTCCTCGGCGCTCGCGCGGTGGATGAGGAACCGGTACAGGTGCAGGTTCGCCGCGACGGTCGTCAGGTAGGTGTCGATGGTCGAGCGGACGCGGGCGAGCGGCGAGCCCGTGCCGGAGAACTCCGCGCGGATGCCCGCGATCAGGCGCCGCGTGTGCCGCTCGGCGAGCGCCTGGTAGAGCCCGCTCTTGTCGCCGAAGTGGCGGTAGAGGATCGGCTTGCTGATGCCCGCCTCGGCGGCGATGGCGGCCATCGACGCCTCCGGGCCCTCGCGCTGGATGACGCGGTCGGCGGCCTCCAGCAGCGCCCGGCGGCGGCCCGGGTCGCGGCGCGGCGCCGGACGCGTGCCCGTGCCCGTCACGACGGCGTCCCGGGGGCGCGGCGGGGGGAACGCGGACGGTGGCGGCTCGGAGACATAAGCGAACGCTACTCGGGGGTGTTACCCGGTGACAACACCGCCTGGCCTGCGAACGGGGCCCGGTCGCGGCCGACCCGACAGCATTCCCCGGCGACACGATATACAAACAGTTACATCTTCCTTGCTCTCGGTAGCCGCGGCCGTCAGACTCGACCTCGGTCCCCCCACGTCCCCGTCGCAGAGAACGAGGTGAGGCACCATGCCCGGCGAGATCACGGCCACCGTCCCGCGCCGCCCCGAGGCGCGCGAGGCCGAGACCGGCCGCCGTCCGGTGCGCAGGGTCCGCGCCGCTGCCGACCGGCCGGAGCCGGGACGCGCGGACCGCGCGCCGGCCGCCGTCCCGGCGCAGGCTCCGCAGGGCGACCCGTGGGGCATCGGCTTCGGCTGAGCCCGGGGGGCGCGCGTCCCCGCCCGGGGACGCGCGCCCACGCTCAGACGCGTGCTCAGACGCGACGGCCCGGGAACAGGCTCTCGCGCCGGTCGACCAGGCCGTCCGGGGTGAAGTGCCACCAGTCGGTGAAGCGCAGCGCGACCTCCTCGCCGGTGCGCAGCACCCCGGCGAACCGGCCGCGCACCGCGACCCAGTCCCCGCCGCTCAGCACCTGGTCGAGCGTGTGCCGTCCGCCGGCGATGACGCGTTCGCCCGTGTAGAACCGGCGCAGCGCGTCGATCCCGTCGATGTCGGGCGTCCCCTGCCGCTCGTAGCGCACGGCGGAGTGGAACAGCGCGACGAGCGCGTCCACGTCCCCGTCGTCCACGAGCGTGTAGTACTGCCGGGCTATTTGTTCGGGGGACTTTTTCCGGAGCGTGCCGTCGGCTGTTGCCACTGGTGTCCGCCTCGTGGTCCAGGGGTGGTGTGCCCGGGAGTCTAGGACGCGCCACGGGACCGAGAACTGTCCGGAACGAATGGTTTTCCGCTGTTTCGGCTGTCCGGTGATGACAATGATGTCAACGCGTGGCGGACGGTTCACCTGCCGTCGAACGCGCGGGTGTCGCGCGGCTCGGCGAACGGCTCCTCGTCCGGCGGACGGCCCGCCGCGATCGCCCGTCCGCGCTCCAGTTCCGCGTCGAACTCGGCGCCGAGCAGCAGGGCCAGATTGCTGATCCACAGCCACACCAGGAACACGATGACGCCCGCGATGCTGCCGTAGGTCTTGTTGTAGTTCCCGAAGTTGGCCACGTAGACGGCGAACACCGCCGACGCGAGCAGCCACAGGGCGAGCGCGAGACCGACGCCCGGCGTCACCCAGCGGACCTTCTGCCGGACGTTGGGCGCCGCCCAGTACAGCAGCGCGAACACGAACCCGACGACGAGCAGCAGAACGGGCCACTTGGCGATGTCCCACGCCTTCACCGCCGTGGAGCCGAGGCCGAGCGCGTCCCCGGCCCGCCGCGCGAGCGGCCCGGACACGACGACCGTGACGGCCGACGCCGCGAGCAGCACCAGCGTCGTGAACGTGATGCCGACGCGGACCGGCAGCGTCTTGTAGATCGGCCGTCCCTCCTCCACCGAGTAGACGGCGTTGGCCGCGCGCATGAACGCCCCGACGTACCCGGACGCCGACCAGAACGCGGCGGCGAGCCCGAGCAGCCCGGCGACGGTCGCCCCCGCCCGTGCGCCCTGGAGGTCGGTGAGCGCGTCGACGAGGACGGGCCGGATCGCGGCCGGCGCCGTCCGGCGCACGTTGTCGATCATGTTCTGGACGGTGGAGGTGCCCGCGAGCCCCACCAGCGACACGAGCGCCAGCATCCCCGGGAAGATCGACAGGACGGCGTAGTACGTCAGCGCCGCCGCCCGGTCGGGCAGCCCGTCGCGCGTGTACCCGGTGACGGCGCGGCGCAGGGCCGCCCGCCGGGACGTGCCCGCCGTCATGAGCTGCGGCGCCGGCGGATCCCGTACACGACGGCCCCGGCGGCGAGCGCCGCGCCGCCGGCCGCCAGCGCGAACCGCGCGCCGCCCCGGCGGACCGAGTCGTCGTGGGCCATCGCCCGCGCGGACGCGGCGGACCGCCGGGCGCGGGCGGCGGCGCCGTCGCGCAGGCCCTCGGCCCGGTCCAGGACGCGCGCCTTCACGTCGGCCTTCGCGGCGAGCGCCGCGACGGTGTCGCCGAGGTCGGCGCGGGCGCGCTCGACGTCGGCCCGCAGTTCGGGCGGGGTGAGGTCGGGGCCGTCGGTCATCGGTGGCTCCTCTCCCGGATCTCGGCGACGTCGCGCTGGACGCTCTCCATCGCCTCCTGCGGCACCGGCGGCACCGCGCGGGCCGTCTCGCGCCGTCCGGCGAGCGCGAGCACGCCCGCGCCGGCGAACAGCACCGCCGCGACGATCAGCGCGGCCAGCCAGACCGGCAGCACCAGCGCGAGCGCCGCGATCGCCGCCGCGGCGAGCGCGCCGAGGCCGTACAGCGCGACCAGGCCGGCGCCGCCGAACATCCCGGCGCCCTTCCCGGCGCTGCGGCCCTTCTCCTTGACCTCGGCCACCGCCAGCCGCAGTTCGGCGCGCAGCAGCTCGGACGTCTGCTGCGCGGCCTGCCGGACCAGCTCGCCGGTGTTCTCCTCCGGCGTCCGGCGCTGCGTCGTGCGGGCCTGGCCGTCGAGGTCGGGTCTGATCGAAGTCATCTCGTCCACCTCCCAGCGCATCGGTTCCGGCTCCTGCCCGGAACCGGCGGCCTTATGCGCCGGGAGACGGGACGAGGCCCGGCACCGTGCGGTGCCGGGCCTCGCCGGACGCTCGTCCCCCCTGGGAAGGAGGGGGTCAGCGGATGGGCAGGCCGGTGATGGTGCGGCCGATGACCAGGCGCTGGATCTCGCTGGTGCCCTCGAAGATCGTGAAGATCTTGGAGTCGCGGTGCATGCGCTCCACCGGGTACTCGCGGGTGTAGCCGTTGCCGCCGAGGATCTGGATGGCCTCCTCGGTGACGCGCACGGCGGTCTCCGACGCGATGAGCTTGGCCTGCGAGCCCTCGGCCGCGTTGAAGTCCTTGCCGTTGCGGGCCATCCACGCGGCGCGGTGGACCATCAGGCGTGCGGCGTCGACCTGGACCTTCATGTCGGCGAGCTTGAAGGCGATGGCCTGGAAGTCGCCGATCTTGCGGCCGAACTGCTCGCGCTCCTGGGCGTACTGGAGCGCGTAGTCGTAGGCGGCGCGGGCCACGCCGAGCGCCATCGCGCCGACGGTCGGACGCGTGGTCTCGAACGTCTTCATCGCGGCCTGGCCCTTGGCGCGCTTGCCCTCGCGGACGCGGGCGATGCGCTCGTCGAACTTCTCCTTGCCGCCGACGATCAGGTGGCTCGGGATGCGGACGTTGTCGAGGATGACCTCGGCCGTGTGGGACGCGCGGATGCCGTGCTTCTTGAACTTCTGGCCCTGCTTCAGGCCCGGCGTGTTCGGCGGGATGATGAAGCTGGCCTGGCCGCGGCTGCCGAGCTCGGTGTACACCGACGCGACGACGACGTGGATGTGGGCGATGCCGCCGTTGGTGGCCCAGGTCTTGGTGCCGTTGAGCACCCACTCGTCCTTGGCCTCGTCGTAGACGGCGCGGGCGCGGATGGAGCCGACGTCGGACCCGGCGTCGGGCTCGGAGGCGCAGAACGCGCCGAGCTTGACGTCGTCGGCGGTCCCGAACATCTGCGGGACCCACTCGGTCACCTGGTCGGGCGTGCCGGTGGCGGCGACGGACGCGGCGGCCAGGCCGGTGCCGACGATGGCGAGGCCGATGCCCGCGTCACCCCAGAACAGCTCCTCGAAGGCGACCGGGACGCCGAGGCCGGTCGGCTCCAGCCACTGGGTGGCGAAGAAGTCGAGGGAGTAGATCCCGATCTTGGCCGCCTCCTGGATGATCGGCCACGGGGTCTCCTCGCGCTCGTCCCACTCCTCCGCGGCGGGACGGATGACGTCCTTGGCGAACTCGTGGACCCACTGCTGAACCTCGCGGACGTCCTCGCTGAGGTCCAGCGAGAACGGGGCTCCCTCGTTGCTCATCTATTGACCCTTTCTCCAATATCGCGTGTTACCAACGGTAGCACCCGGTTGAGTTACCACGGGTAACACCGTGGCCAGGGTCACAGGGGTTCCGCAGCGTGATCTGCGAGATTGTCGGGAAATTGCGCAAGAACGCGGCGCGGCCACTCACTCCTTCACGACAGGAGCGACCCCCGGCCCGCCGCGTACTCCGGCACCTCGATCATCGGACGGCGCTCGCCGACCCCCACGTCGCTCACCCGGAGGTCGTGGCCGCCCGGCGCGCGGCGGAACTGGGTCAGCGCGGTGGCCGGCTCCTCCAGCGGCAGCATCCGGCCGTGCCGCTGCAGCCGCGACCACGCCGTCAGCAGGATCTGGCCCGCCATCGCGCCGAGCGCCTCGGTCGTCTGGTGCGAGTGGACGCGGCGGCCGAGGTCCACCTGGGCGATGGCGTCCAGGCCCGCGGTCTGCAGGACGTCCAGCAGCATCCCCAGCTCGACGCCGTAGCCGGTGACGAACGGCAGCCGCTCCAGCAGCGTCCGGCGCCCCGCGTACTCGCCGCCGAGCGGCTGCATCACCCCGGCGAGCGCGGGCCAGTGCAGGTTGATCAGCGGGCGCGCGACCAGCTCGGTGACCCGGCCGCCGCCGCCCTCGGCCGTCCCGGACGCGGTGATCAGCGGCCGGTCGTAGCAGCCCTTGACGAACCCGATCTCGGGATCGGCGAGCAGCGGGCCGAGCAGCCCGGTCACGTAGGTGGTGCTGAAGCCGCGCAGGTCGGCGTCCACGAACACCACGATGTCGCCGGTGGTGGCGGCGAGGGACTTCCACAGCGCCTCGCCCTTGCCCGACATCCGGCCCTCGCCGGGCAGCACGGCGTCCTGGGCGACGACCTCCGCCCCGGCCGCCGCCGCCACCTCGGCGGTGCGGTCGGTGGACCGGGAGTCGACGACGAGGATCTCGTCGACGAGCGGCGCCCGCTCGACGAGGTCCCGGCGGATGGCGCCGACGATGACGCCGACGGTCTCCTCCTCGTTGCGGGCGGGCAGGACCACGCTGACGCGGGTGGTCCCCTTGGCGGCGAGCAGCGCCTCGACCGGCCAGTCGGCCGAGCAACTCGTACGGCGGTGCATCCACGACGCGGCCTCGGGCAGCATGGGCACTCCTCCCCTTCGGGCGAACGTCCCTGACGGGCTCCTGATCACAGAGAACCCGATGTCATCGCAGATGGCCCCCTGTTGGAACGGGCCGGAAGCGTCTGACCCGAAGAGTTAACACCCGCACAACACAGTGGTCATTCCACGCCGGATTCGCCCGGTCGGACCGGTCCGCGCCGTCACACCGCCGCCATCTTCCGCACCGCGCTTGCGCGCCCCCTCCGCGGCCTACTCGGTCGCGTGCTTGTCCAGGAACGCGTAGACGTCCGCCTCGTCGACGCCCGGGAACGCGCCGGGCGGCAGCACCGACAGGACGTGCGAGTGCGCCCGCGCGGACGGCCACACCATGCCCTCCCACCGCTCGGCGAGGTCCTGCGGCGGACGCTGGCAGCAGTCGCCGTCCGGGCACGCCGACCGGACGCGGTTGGTGGTCTCGCGCCCCCGGAACCAGCGCGAGTCCTCGAACCGCACGCCGAGCGTGATGGCGAAGTCCCGCTCGTGGCTCGGGTCGATGTGCGACAGGCACCAGTACGTCCCGGTCGGGGTGTCGGTGTACTGGTAGTAGACCGAGAACCGGTCCTCGGCGTTGAAGACGTGCCGGCCCGCCCACTCGCGGCACATCCGCTGGCCCTCGATCGCGCCGGCCTCGTCCTGCGGGAACACCAGGCCGTCGTTGGCGTACGCCTTGTAGATCGTGCCGTTCTCGTCGTTCTTGGTGAAGTGCAGTTGCAGGCCCAGATGGTGGGTCGCGATGTTGGTGAACCGGTGCGCGGCCATCTCGTAGGACACCGAGAACACGTCCGCGAGGTCCTCCACCGACAGCTCCCGCGCGGCCTTGGCCTCTTGCAGGAACGGGACGACGGCCCGCTCGGGCATGAGGATCGCCGCGCCGAAGTAGTTCGCCTCGACGCGCTGGCGCAGGAAGTCGGCGAAGTCGCGGGGCTGGTCGTGGTCGAGCGCGATGTGCCCGAGCGTCTGGAGCAGGATCGTGCGCGGCGTGTGCATGCCGAGCTGCTCGCGCTCCAGGTAGATCCGCCGGTTGCGCAGGTCGGTGATCGAGCGGACCGAGCGCGGCAGGTCCTTGACGTACTGGAGCCCGAACCCGAAGTGGCCGACGAGCGTCATGAGCGTCCCCTGCGACACCGCGCCGCTGCGGTAGCCGACCGCGTCCAGGGTCTGCGCCGCGATCTTCTCGATGTCGGCGAAGTGGTTGCCGCGCTCGTGCATCTGGCGGCGCAGCTCGGCGTTGGCCTTGCGGGCCTCCTCCGGGCTCGCGGTCGGCTTGGTGCGGCTTCGGCGCAGCTCCCCGTACAGCGCGAGGATGTGCTCGATGACCTCGTTGGGGAGCCGCTTGCCCGCCTTCAGGTGCGACAGGCCGAGCGTCCGGTAGAGCGGGTCGCGCTGGGCCTCCTCCAGCGCGATCTCCAGTTGCGCGCGGCGGCTCGGCGGCTGGCGGCGCAGCAGTTCCTCGACCGGGACGTCCAGCGCGGACGCCAGGGACTGCAGCAACGACAGCTTCGGCTCGCGCCGCCCGTTCTCCAGCAGGGAGAGCTGGGAGGGGGCGCGGCCGACGCGCGCGCCGAGGTCGGAGAGGGTCATCCCCCGGCTGCGGCGGAGATGACGGAGCCGCTGCCCGAAGGTGACGAGATCGACGTCACTCGTCAAGTTGAGGGGTTCTTCTGGCCGCAAGGTCGTCATGGGTTGATGGTAGCGGAAATATCGCAGTTCTTTCGTTACCTCCGGGTTTCTTGATGCCAAGATTCCGGGGCATAGTCGTGGTCAAGCACCCAGGGGACGACACAGAAGGGCAATGCGATGAGCGACAGTCGCCTCAAGGGCGCAGCCGACGAGCTGCGGCGGCAGTGGGAGACCGACGAGCGCTGGGCGGGCATCGAGCGGACCTACTCCGCCGAGGACGTCGTCCGGCTGCGCGGATCGGTGCAGGAGGAGGCCACCCTGGCCCGCCTCGGCGCCGAGCGCCTGTGGAAGCTGCTGCACGAGGAGGACTACGTCCACTCGCTCGGCGCGCTGACGGGCATGCAGGCGGTCCAGCAGGTCAAGGCCGGCCTCAAGGCCATCTACCTGTCGGGCTGGCAGGTCGCGGCCGACGCCAACCTGGCCGGCCAGACCTACCCGGACCAGAGCATCTACCCGGCCAACTCCGTGCCGCAGGTGGTCCGCCGCATCAACAACGCGCTGCTGCGCGCCGACCAGGTCCAGTGGGCCGAGGGCGAGGGCGACACGCACTTCCTCGCGCCGATCGTGGCCGACGCCGAGGCGGGCTTCGGCGGCGTCCTCAACGCGTTCGAGCTGATGAAGGGCATGATCGCCGCCGGTGCGGCGGGCGTGCACTGGGAGGACCAGCTCGCCTCCGAGAAGAAGTGCGGCCACCTCGGCGGCAAGGTCCTCATCCCGACCTCGCAGCACATCAAGACCCTGAACACGGCCCGTCTCGCGGCCGACATCTCCAACGTGCCGTCCCTGATCATCGCGCGGACCGACGCCGAGGCCGCGACCCTGATCACGACGGACGTGGACGAGCGCGACCGCGAGTTCATCACCGGTGAGCGGACCGCCGAGGGCTTCTACCGGGTGCGCAACGGCCTCGAGCCCTGCATCGCCCGCGCCAAGGCCTACGCGCCGTACTCCGACCTCATCTGGATGGAGACCGGCACCCCGGACCTGGAGCTGGCGCGCAAGTTCGCCGAGGCCGTCAAGGCCGAGTACCCGGACCAGATGCTGGCCTACAACTGCTCGCCGTCCTTCAACTGGAAGGCGCACCTGGACGACGCGACCATCGCGAAGTTCCAGCGCGAGCTGGGCCACATGGGCTTCAAGTTCCAGTTCATCACCCTGGCGGGCTTCCACGCCCTCAACCACGGGATGTTCGACCTGGCCTACGGCTACGCCCGCAACGGCATGACCGCCTACGTCGAGCTGCAGGAGCGCGAGTTCGCCTCGGCCGACCGCGGCTTCACCGCCGTCAAGCACCAGCGCGAGGCGGGCACCGGCTACTTCGACCAGGTCAGCACCGCGATCGCCCCGGACTCGTCCACCACGGCGCTCAAGGGCTCGACCGAAGAGGGCCAGTTCCACTGATCTGCCGGGTCTGACCCGGTGCAGTCCTCAAGGCTCATCTGAGGATGGAAGGCCCCTCCGGCTCCTACACCCCGGAGGGGCCTTCCGCGCGTCTGCGGCCGTGCGCGCCGGCCGCGCGCTCCTGCCAGGCGGCGTCGTCGCTCTCGTCGCGTCCGCCCCAGCGGCCGGGCGCCCAGGCCGGGACGAGCAGCGCGAAGCCGAGCAGCGCGTCCACGCCGGAGCCGAGCAGGGCCTGCAGCCCGGTGTCGAGCGCGCCGCCGGGCGGGACGCGGCCGGGCAGGTCCAGCGCCGCGGCCGGGTCGGCGAGGAAGTACGCCGACAGCGCGATGAGCGCGAGCGCGGGCACGAGGGACACCAGCGGCGAGGCCCAGCGCGCGACGACGATCACGCCGACGACGAGACCGGCCGCCGCGAGCAGCGCGAACGAGCCGTAGATGCGCCGCGGATCGGTGACCGCCCCCTCCAGCGCGTCGAAGGATCTCCCGGCCTGGACGAAGCCCCACGCGGCGCCGTAGAGCAGCGCGGGGGTCAGCAGGAGGCCGAGGACGAGACCGAAGGCGTGGCGCACGACGCATCACCTCTCGTAACGGGCCGTGGACCCGGCCCTCGGGACGGTCGACGGTCCATCAGAACACGACCCGCGCGGCCTGCGCAGTACATCCCGATTTATCCGTCATTTCCTTCGGTGCGTCCGCGTTCTCCCTGCTGAGGAGGCCGCGTGCGCTCCGTCGGTTTACCTTCCCTTGACCAGGGCATCGGCGCAAGGTCCATCCGGACGTCACACCGACAGGAGGGATCCCCCATGCCGACCGCCCTCATGGTCGTCGTCATCGTGATCGCCGCCGCCGTCCTCGCCGGGCTCGGGTACCTGGCCTGGCGCCAGGCCCGCACCCACCGGCTCCGGTCGCGTTTCGGCACCGAGTACGACCGCGCCGTCGAGCGCCACCACGGCCGCGCCGGCGCCGAGCGCGAGCTGATGGAGCGCGAGCGCCGCCACCGCGACCTGGACCTGCGCGAGCTGGAGCCGTCCCGCCGCGAGGAGTACCGCGCCTGGTGGACCGGGCTCCAGGAGCGCTTCGTGGACGAGCCCGTCGCGGCCGTCGCCGACGCCGACAAGCTCGTCACCGTCGTCATGACCGAGCGCGGCTACCCGACCGGCGACTTCGACGCCAACGTCCGCGAGCTGTCGGTCGAGCACGGCCGCACGCTCGACCACTACCGGCGCGGCCACGCGCTCGGCGCCCGCGCGGCCGAGGGCGGCGCCTCGACCGAGGACCTGCGGCAGGCGATGGTCCACTACCGCGCCCTCGTGGAGGACCTGCTCGCCGTCCCGGCGAACGAGCGCGCCGCCGCGCCGAAGGTCCGGCCCGCCGAGGCCACGCGCCCCGACGGCCCGATCCAGCCCGCCGCGCCCGCCCACGGCACCGCCGCCAACACCGCCGCCGACACCGCCCGGAGGAGCTGACCTCATGGACCGCCACTCGACCGACCAGCATCCGGACCACGTCACCGGCACCGGCCCCGGTAACGGCATCGGACCCGGTACCGGCGACGGCACGGGCCGCGGCACGGATCACCGCACGGGCCCGGACGGCGCCGTGCGCCCGTCCGGGCCGCCCGCTCCGCCCGGACCGGCCGCCCTGCCCCGGCGCACGCCGGACCGCCGCGTCGCGGGCTCGCCGCCCGGCCGGGGCCCCGGCGACGGACCCGGGACCGGGCCGCTGCGGACGGTCGCGGACCGTCCGGCCGCCGTCCCCGGCGAGCACCCGCGCCCGGAGGCCGACGCACGCCCCGCTCAGAGCGACCGGCTGCTCGACACCGGCGAGGCCGAAGGGTTCCGGCGCCGCTGGCACGACGTGCAGGCCGCGTTCGTGGACGACCCCGGCGACGCCGTCCGCCGCGCCGACGAGCTCACCGGCGAGGCCGTGGACGCGCTCGGCCGCGCGCTCGCCCAGCGCCGGCTGGCCCTGTCCCCGCGCGACGAGGACGACGCCGCGTCCGACACCGAGCGGCTGCGGCTCGCGCTGCGCGAGTACCGGACGCTCCTGGACCGGGTCCTCGGATCCTGAGTTTCGTGGAGTCCGCCGCGGTCCCGGGTGAATACTGACTGAACACCATTCGGATTCGCCCGAGGAGGAACCGCGGTGGCCGACCTGACGATGACGATCGACGGCCGGGCCGTCGCCGGGGACGCCGCGTTCGGCGTGGTGAACCCGGCCACCGGCCGCGTCGCCGAGCACGCGCCGGACGCCTCGCGCGCCCAGCTCGACGCGGCGATGGAGGCGGCGGCCCGGGCTCTGCCCGCCTGGCGGGCGGACGAGGACGCGCGGCGCAAGGCCCTGCTCGCCGTCGCGGACCTGTTGTTCGCCCGTTCGGAGGAGATCGGCCGGATCGTCACGCTGGAGCAGGGCAAGCCGCTCGGCGAGGGGGCGCTGGAGGTCGCCGGGGCCGGGGTCTGGTTCAAGTACTACGCCGAGCTGGACCTGCCCCGGGAGATCGTCCAGGACGACGAGCGGGCGCTGGTGGAGGTCGTCCGCCGCCCCGTCGGCGTGGTCGCGGCGATCACGCCGTGGAACTATCCGCTGCTGCTGGCCGCGTGGAAGCTCGCCCCGGCGCTGCTCGCGGGCAACACGGTCGTGCTGAAGCCGTCGCCGTACACGCCGCTGTCCAGCCTCGTCCTCGGCGAGGCGCTGCGGGACGTGCTGCCGCCCGGCGTCCTCAACGTCGTGACGGGCGGGGACGAGCTGGGCGCGTGGATGACGTCCCATCCCGTCCCGCGCAAGATCAGCTTCACCGGCAGCGTCGCGACCGGGCGGCGGGTGGCCGCGGCGGCGGCGCCCGACCTCAAGCGCGTGACGCTCGAACTCGGCGGCAACGACGCGGCGATCCTGCTGGACGACGTCGACCCGGCGGCCGTCGCCGGACGGCTGTTCGGCGCCGCGTTCGCCAACAACGGCCAGGTCTGCTCGGCGATCAAGCGGGTCTACGTCCCCGACGCCCTGTACGAGGACGTGGTCGACGCGCTCGCCGAGCGGGCCCGCGCGGCGCGCGTCGGCGACGGGATGACCGAGGGCGTCGAGTACGGGCCGGTGAACAACCGTCCGCAGTTCGAGCGCGTCGGGGAGCTGGTCGCCGAGGCGCTCGCGGGCGGGGCGCGCGCGGCGGCGGGCGGCGGGCCGCTGCCCGGCCCCGGCTACTTTTTCGCGCCGACGATCCTCGCCGACGTCCCCGACGGCGCGCGCGTCGTGGACGAGGAGCAGTTCGGCCCCGCGCTCCCCGTCGTCCGGTACCGGACGGTCGAGGAGGCCGTCGCCCGCGCCAACGGCACCCACTTCGGGCTGTCGGGCTCGGTGTGGGGCGCCGACGCCGACCGCGCCGCCGAGATCGCGGGCCGGCTCGAATGCGGGACCGCCTGGATCAACACCCATCTCGCGCTCGCGCCGCACCAGCCGTTCGGCGGGTTCAAGTGGAGCGGGCTCGGCGTCGAGAACGGGCCGCACGGGCTGCACGGGTTCACCGAGCTGCAGGTCGTCCACCGGGCGCGGCGGTGACCGGCGCGCCCCGCGCCGCGGCGACCGGCCCTTCGATGCGACAATCGCGCGGACGGGCATCGCCGTCACCAACAGCGACAGCCGAACGGGGAGACCGCATGGGCACATGGGACGTCATGCGTCAGGACGACCTGGGCAACGAGTTCCATGTGTCCGCGCACGATTCCCGCGTCGCCGCGCTGGCGCAGGTGCTCGTCCTGGAGAGCGGGGTCCCGCACCGCCAGATCTACTGGGTGGAGGGGCCGTTCGCGCCGTCCGTCCGCACCAACCGCGACCTGTACCTCCACGTCCTGCGGGTCGGCCGGGACACGCGGGCGGGCTCGTGGTCGTTGTCGGGGTTCCTGCGCGCGTTGTGGAAGGTGAGCCTGCCGCTGCGCGAGCGCGACGAGCTGGAGGCCGACGACGCGGCGGCGCTGTTCTCGGCGGCGGTCGCGGTCTCCCCCGCGCCGTTCGACCCCAAGTGGTCCGGCCGGGACCTGCTGCTGCCCGGCGCCGCGCCCCGCGACCACGCCGACTGGGAGCGCGTCCTGCTCGCCCAGATCGCCGACCTGGAGGACTTCGTCGTCGCGCCGCCGGGGCCGCGCGGCCGGTTCGGCGTGGACGCGCCGCGCCCGTCCGGGTCGGGGCCGCGCCCGACGCCGGCGCGCTGGTGCAACTTCGACCCGGCGACGTACCTGGAGTGCGCGGTGGCGGGCGGCGTCGGCGGCTGGGACGTGTCCGACGGCGCGCGGGTCCCGTCCGAGGGCGGGCCGACGCGGTCGCCCGTCCGGCCGCTGACCACGGTGACCTGGGAGGACCTGGCGCGGATCGCGGTCTGCGGGCAGCTCTACGAGTGACCGGCGGCCGTTTCGGTCAGCAGGCTCGTTAGGGGCAGGAATCCGGCCGTAAGGTGGGGGCAACGCGCTCGCCGAGGAGGGTTCATGGCCAACAACGAGGATCTGACGAAGAACATCCCCACCGATCTGATCTTCCGGCTGCCGCCGTCCTTCGCGACGGTGGAGGAGGAGCGCAAGCATCGCAAGGAGCGGCTGGCGGCGGCGCTGCGGCTGTTCGGGAAGCTCGGGTTCGAGGAGGGCGTCGCCGGGCACATCACGGCGCGCGACCCCGAGCACACCGACCACTTCTGGGTGAACCCGTTCGGGCTGTCGTTCAAGCACATCCGCGTGAGCGACCTGATCCTCGTCAACCACCAGGGCCAGGTCGTGGAGGGCCGGTACCCGGTGAACGAGGCGGCGTTCGCGATCCACTCGCAGGTGCACCAGGCCCGTCCGGACGTCGTCGCCGCCGCGCACAGCCACTCCACCTACGGGCGCGCGCTGTCGGCGCTCGGCCAGAAGCTGGAGCCGATCACACAGGACGTCTGCGCGTTCTACGAGGACCACGGCCTGTTCGACGACTACACCGGCGTCGTCACCGACCTGGAGGAGGGCAAGCGCATCGCCGCCGCCCTCGGCGACAACAAGGCGGTCATCCTGCGCAACCACGGCCTGCTCACGGTCGGCAGCACGGTGGACGCCGCCGCGTGGTGGTTCATCACGATGGAGCGGTCGTGCCAGGTGCAGCTCGTCGCCAAGGCGGCCGGGACGGTCGTGCCGATCGAGCCCGCCAACGCGGCGCTGACGCACAAGCAGATCGGGAACGACATCGCGGGCTGGGTGAACTACCAGCCGCTGCACGACCAGATCACGCGGGAGCAGCCGGACCTGTTCGAGTAGGAATCCGACTTTCCTGACTTTTCAGAGCGTTTCGTCGTTCCTCCTTCTGTGCGCGTCCTGATCCCTACGCTGAGTACCCGATCCATGACGGACGGGGCCACCAGGACCGGAGGGACGCGGTGGACGCACGCGCTCGGGACGCCGCCGATCAGCTCATGCTCCTCACCCGCCTGCTCCTGCGGGCCGACGGCGTCCCGCCCGGCGCCGCCGCGCCCCGGACGCGCGTCCTGCGGCACAACCGGGCCGAGCTGACCGCGGCCGAGCAGCACGTCTTCGGCCTGCTCGTGGCGGGCCGCCGGACGGCGCGGCTCGCGGCGCTGCTGGAGATCAGCGAGCGGGCCGTGGAGGACCATCTGCGGGCGTTGCTCGGGGACTTCGCGCTGCCGGAGACGCCCGCCGTCGAGCGTCCGGACGCGCGGCGGGCCCGGCGGCGGCGCGGGATGCTCGCGCTGTTCGCCGCCCCGGGCGCGACGGCGCTCATCGTCGCGGGCGGCGCGGCGGCGTTCGCCTTGCAGGTCCCGGAGGCGGAGGCGCCGCGCCCGGTGCGGACCGGGCCGCTCCCCGACGGCACCCGGCCCGCCGCTGCCACCGGCTACCGTCCGGCCCGCCCGACCGCCTCGCACCGGCTCTCGCACGGGACCGCGCCCCGGCCTTCGCACGGGACCGCGCCCGCGACCGAACGCGGGGCCGTGCCCGGAGCTTCGCGCGGAGCCGGGCCCTGGGCCGAGCCCGGGGCTTCGCGCGGGGCCGGGCCTTGGCCCGGGCGCGGGGGCGGGCGAGGGGCGCGGCTGCCGCACGGCGTCGCGACCGCCACGTCGTTCTGGGACGCGGCCACCGCGCGCGGCGCCCGCATGTCGGCCCGGACGGTCGCGAGCCCGTACTGGCCGCTCGGCACGCGCGTCCGCGTCAGCTACGGCGGCCGGAGCGCGGACGGGGTCGTCCAGGACTTCGGGCCCGCCGCGTGGGCGGTCGCGCAGCACGCGCCGCCCGCGATCATCGACCTGTCCGAGCCGATGATGGCGGCGCTCACCGGACGGCGCGTCCACGCCGTCCCGGTCCGGTTCGAGGTGCTCGCGTTCGGGACCGGGCCCGTCTACCGCACGTCCGGCCCCGGCTACGACCTCGCGTTCCGCACGTGACCGCGCGCCCGGCCCCGGTTACCACCGGGGCGTTCGGCACGTGGCCGCGCGTCCGGGCCTGGCTAGGCGTTCCGCGCGTGAGCGCGCGTCACGGCGTGCGCTCGGCCGTCAGCGGGAGCCGGACCTCGAAGCGCGTGTCGCCCGGACGCGACGTCACGCGGATGTCGCCGCCGTGCCGGTCCACCACGATCCGCCAGGAGATGTCCAGGCCGAGCCCGGTGCCCTGCCCGACCGGCTTGGTGGTGAAGAAGGGCGTGAACAGGCGGTCCATGTCCTCCTCGGCGATGCCCGTGCCGGTGTCGCCGACCACGACGACGGCCGTGTCGCCGTCGCGGGCCGTCGTGATCGTCAGCGTGCCCGCGCCCTCCATCGCGTAGAGCGCGTTGACGATGAGGTTCGTCCACACCTGGTTCAGCTCGGCGGCGAACGCCGGGACGGGCGGCAGCTCCGGGTCGTAGGACGTCCGGACGGTCACCTTCGGCCCGATCTTGCGGTGCAGCATCGTCAGCGTGCTGTCGAGCAGGGACCCGAGGTCCGCCGGCTGGTAGGGCGCGCGGTCGAGCTGGGAGTACTGGCGGGCCGACTCCAGCAGCGCGCTGATCCGCCCGGTCGCCTCGGCGATCTCGGCCTGGAGCTGCGCGACCTCCAGCACCTCCGCCAGCCACGCCATCGCCGCCGGGAGCCGGTCGCCCGCCGCCGCCGCGACCTGCTCGGCCTCGGCCGGGCCGATCCCGGCGGCGACCAGCTCGGGCGCGAGGTCCCACGCGTCGGGGACGTCGTGCTCGTCCAGCCACGCGCCGATCTCGTCCTCGGCGTCGCTGACGGCGATCGGGTCCCGCGCGACCTTGCACGCGGCCGACCCGGCGAGGCGTTCGCGCAGCGACACGATCGCCGCGATGCGCTCGCAGTCCACGCCGCCCGCCGCCAGCTCGCCGAGCCGCCGCTGCGCCGATCCCAGCCGCTCCCCCAGCTCGGCGCTCGCGCGGGACGCGGCGGCGGCCGGGTTGTTCAGCTCGTGGGTCAGGCCCGCCGTGAGAGTGCCGAGCGCGGTCAGCCGCTCGCGCTGGTCCACGATCCGGCGCGCGTTGTTCATCCCGAAGAACACGCCCTCCAGCAGGTGCGTCGCCATCGGGAACCACTTGCGGACGGCCATCGCGAACTTGCGCGCGGGCAGCACGAACATGGTGGACGGCCGCACCGCGCGCAGCGTGTGCTGGTAGCGCTGCTCGATCCGGTCCCCGATGTACGCCTGGACCGCGCCGCCGTACACGCCGGGCTGGGAGCTGCGCGTCAGCTCCGCCTCGTGGCCGCGCACCATCTGGACCATCGACACCGAGCCGTCCAGCAGCACGAAGAAGAACTCGGCGGGCTCGCCCTGCACGCACGCCGCCTCGCCCTCGGCGTAGGAGCGGACGGCGCCGTGCTCGGCCAGCCAGGCGAGCTTGCGCTCGTCCAGGTCCTCGAACAGGAACAGCTCGCCCAGGCGCGCGGGCGCGACCTCCGTCATGATCCCTCCAGGTAGCGGTGGACGAGTGCCACCGCCATCGCACCGTCGCCGACCGCCGCCGCCACCCGTTTGATGGACCCGGCCCGCACGTCGCCCGCCGCGAACACGCCCGGCAGGCTCGTCTCCAGGAAGTAGGGCGCGCGGACGGCCGTCCCGCCCGGCGCCGGCAGGTCCGGCCCGGTGAGGACGTAGCCGGCCGCGTCGCGTTCCACGACCGTGCCGAGCCAGTCCGTGCGGGGCTCGGCGCCGATGAACACGAACAGGTACTGCGCGTCGGCCGTCCACTCGCCGTCCGGGCCGGTCAGCGTGAGGCGTTCCAGGTGGTCGTCGCCCTCGGCCGCCGTGACGGCCGTGCGGCAGTGGACCCGGACGTTCGGCAGCGCGGCGATCTGCTCGATCAGGTAGTGCGACATCGACGCCTCCAGGCCCGCCGCCCGGACGACGAGGTGGACGCGCTCGGCCGTCCGCGCCAGGTGCACCGCGCACTGCCCGGCGGAGTTCGCGCCGCCGACGACGAACACCTCCTGCCCGGCGCAGCCCGGCGTCTCGGCCGTCGCGGCGCCGTAGAACACGCCGCGCCCGGTGAACGCGTCCAGGCCCGGCGCGGTCAGCCGCCGGTACGACACGCCGGTCGCGAGGATGACGGCGTGCGCGGCGATCTCCGTCCCGTCCGCCTGCCGGACGACCCGCGCCTGCCCGCGCGCCTCCAGCCCCGTGACCTGGCCCGTCGTGACCAGTTCGACGCCGAACCGCTCGGCCTGGCGGCGGGCGCGGTCGGCGAGCTGCGCGCCCGACACCCCGTCGGGGAACCCGAGGTAGTTCTCGATCCGCGAACTCTGACCCGCCTGCCCGCCGGACGCGTGCTGCTCGATGAGGACCGTCCGCAGGCCCTCCGACGCCCCGTACACCGCCGCGCCGAGCCCGGCCGGGCCCGCCCCGACGACGACCAGGTCGTAGAAGTCCGCGCCCGCCTCGGTGGTGAGGCCGACGGCGGCGGCCAGCTCGGCGTCGGTCGGCGCGGCGAGGAACGACCCGTCGGCCGTCACGACGAGCGGCAGGTCCGGGGAGCCCGCCGCCTTGACCAGTTCCACGGCCTCCGGGACGGTGTCGAGCAGGAACGTGTACGGGACCTGGTTGCGCGCCAGGAAGTCGCGGACCTCGTAGGACCGCGCGGACCAGCGGTGCCCGACGACGCGCAGGTCCGCCGGGCTGCGCCGCTCGGTCCGCCGCCACGCGTCGAGCTGCGCGTCGATCACCGGGTAGAACTTCTCGTCCGGCGGGTTCCACGGCTTCAGCAGGTAGTGGTCGAGGTCCACGACGTTGATCGCCTGGATGGCGGCGTCGGTGTCGGCGTAGGCGGTCAGCAGGACCCGCCGCGCGTACGGGTACAGGTCCATCGCGCGTTCGAGGAACTCGACGCCGGTCATCTCCGGCATCCGGTGGTCGGCGAGCAGGACCGCCGTGTCGTCGCCGCGCAGTTTCAGCTCGGCGAGCGCGTCCAGCGCCAGCGGTCCGGATTCGGCCCGGACGACCCGGAACTCCTCCGCGTAGCGGCGGCGCAGGTCGCGCGCGACCGCCCGGGAGACGCTCGGGTCGTCGTCGACCGTAAGGATCACAGGTTTGGACACGTTCACCCCTTGCGTTGCGGCACGTCCCGACAGCGTACGACGTGCGCGGATCATCACGGTTCGCCGCGCCCCCCGGCGTCACGCCCCGTCACCCGATCGGCCATGATCGGAGCATGACACTGCGGGTGGCGCTCATCGGGTACGGAATCGGAGGCTCGGCGTTCCACGCGCCGTTGATCGCGACGACGCCGGGGCTGCGGCTCGACGCCGTCGTCACGGCGGACGCGGGGCGGGCGGCGGCGGTGCGCGAGCGCTACCCCGAGGCGTCCGTGCTCGACAGCGCGGACCGGCTGTGGGAGTCCACCGGCCGGTACGACCTCGTCGTCGTGACGGCCCCGAACCGGTACCACGTTCCGCTTGCCCGGACCGCGTTGACGACGGGCATCCCGGTCGTCCTGGACAAGCCGGTGGCCGCGTCCGCCGCCGACGCGCGCTCGCTGGCCGCGCTGAGCGCCGTGCGGGGCCTGCCGGTCATCCCGTTCCACAACCGCCGCTGGGACGGCGACTTCCGGACCGTCCGGCGCCTGGTCGAGAGCGGCGCGCTCGGCACGGTCCGCCGCTTCGAGTCGCGCTTCGAGCGGTGGCGGCCCGAGGTGAAGGCGGGCTGGCGCGAGAGCGCCGACCCGCGCGACGCGGGCGGCATCCTGTTCGACCTCGGCTCCCACCTCATCGACCAGGCCGTCGCGCTGTTCGGCCGTCCCGAACTCGTCCACGCGGAGATCGACACGCGCCGCCCCGGCGCCCGGACCCCCGACGACGTCTTCGTGGCCCTCGCCCACCCCGGCGGGGAACGTTCCCACCTGTGGATGAGCGCGGTCGCGTCCGACCTCGGCCCGCGCTTCCGCGTCCTCGGCTCGGCGGCGTCCTACACCGTCCACGGCATGGACCCCCAGGAGGACGCCCTGCGCGCCGGCGGCACTCCCCTGGACGCAGGCTGGGGCCAGGTCCCCCCACCCCACTACGGCCGCCTGGGAACCCCCGGCGCGACAACCCCCGAACCCACCGACCCGGGCGCCTACCAGGAGTTCTACGCCGCAGTCACCCGCACCCTGACCGGCGAAGAACCCCCTCCCGTCACCCTCGCCGACGCCATCACCGGCCTAGAAATCATCGAAGCCGCCCAAATCTCCGCCCGAACCGGCACCCCCATCGCCCCATAACCCCACCCCGCACCCCCCTTCGGGGCGCGCGGCCGTTCGGCGGGGCGCGGCGGTCGACCAGGAGCACCGGCCCGGCGGTCCGGCCGGCGCAGGAGGCGGAGCAGCGGGCAGGCCCCGCCTCCTGCCTACTTCGGCCGCGCAGGACGCGGAGCAGCCGACGGGCGCCGCCGTCTGCCTACGTCGGCCGCGCCGGGTGCAACTCCGGTTCTCCTGCCGGCCGGTACACGTGCACGCCGACGCCCTCTGCGTCGGTGTGGGAGCTGATGACCTCGAGCGCGGCGGCGGGCCCCTCGTCGGGGAACAGCCGCATGCCCTGTCCCAGAAGCACGGGAACGACCAGCAGCGTCAGTTCGTCCACGAGATCGGCGGCGAGCAGCGAGCGGATCAGGGTCGCGCTCCCGTGCACCTGGATCTCGCCCGACGACGATTCCTTCAGTTCCTTGATCGCCGTGGTGACGTCCCCGGACAGCAGCGTGACCGGCCCCCACGACGGTTGCTCGAGACTGTTGGACGCGACGTACTTGTGCGCCCCGTTGAGCGCGACCCCGATGGGATGCGCCCGCATCTCCGGCCGGGTGCCCCACGTCTCGGCGAACATCTCGTACGTGCGCCGCCCGAACAGGAACGCATCCGCCCGCTGATACGTCGCGGTGATCATCTCGCCGGTGTCATCGGCGAAGGCCCCGAGCGCCCAGCCGTCCCGCGTGAACCCGCTCGCCAGTTCCTCGGGAGTCGCGTGACCATTGCCCTGCATCACACCGTCCACGGTGACCTGCGTCATCGTCGTCAGCCTCATGCGCCCATCCTGGCCACGCAGGCAGACCCGCGGCAACCAGCGCACCGAACGGCAACAGCGCACCACAGCCGGTCGGCCCTCTCCGCATCACACAGTGGGGGTTGATCCGCCCGCCCGCCAGATCCGTCACGGCGTGGTCAGAGGCCGTGCTCAGACGTCGCGGTTCGTCAGCCACGCGGTCATACGTCGCTCGCCGATCCTGCGCAGGAAGACCGGTTGATCAGCCGAGTCGGGTCGGCAAACAGGTCATGCGGCAAGCGAAGACGCGCAGAACCATCGCGATCTCGTCCACGGTCTGGACGGGCTCTAGCCGGACGGGCTCCAGGTCGCGCGCATCCGGGCCTGAAAGCGCCCTCGCCTCATCGTCGCGTTCTGCGAGTCAGCCCAGCAGACGACCACGCCGACGTGTCCTTCACAGCGATCAGCTCGCGTTGCGGGAATCGGATGAGCGGGGTTCGGGCGCGTGCGGCTCGGGTGGCGCGCGCCAGGTGGCGGCCAGGGTCGGGAATGGCGACCGGGACGCGATGGCGTGCGGCCCGGGTGGCGTGCGGCAGGGATGGCGTGCGTCGGGGCGCTGATGGGGTGGAGGCGCGGGTGCCGGTGGTCGGGGTGCGCGGGTCGGGAGGGGTGGGACCGGCGCCCGGGTCGGGCCGGGCGCCGGATCAGCGTGGGTGGGACGGTCAGAGGTCGAACAGTTCGTTCCAGGTCGGGACGCGCAGGGCGACGCGCAGGCGCATGCCCGCTTCCGCCGGCGTCTTGTCGCCCTTGCGGTTGTTGCACTTGCCGCAGGCGAGGACGGTGTTCTCCCAGGTGTCGGCGCCGCCGCGCGACTGCGGGAGGACGTGGTCGATCGTGTGGCCGCGTCCGCCGCAGTAGCCGCAGGTGCCGCGCTCGCGCAGGTAGACGCCGCGCTTGCTCCACGGGGGGCGGCGGCCGTGGCGCCAGCGCATCGCCACGTAACGGACGAGGCGCAGCACGCGGGGCACGGGGAACTGCCCGATCGTACGGCCCTCCTCCGCCTCCTCGACCACGGCCACCTCGCGGACCAGCATGCGTATGGCGTGCCGCAGGTCCACCTTCTGGAAGGGCTCGTACGACGCGTTGAGGACCAGTACGTCCATCGGTCGCCTCCTGCCGCTCGTGCGCCCGCTCCCCGGCCGGGACTCGAACCCGGTTTCCCGCGCCGCCGGGTCCGGCGGCCGGGGGAAATGGCATTCCGTTTCGCTCCCGCGTTCGCGGGCTTCCTCAGAATGCCCAGCCGGGCCGGTGACGGCAAGGTATTTACGAACTGGAGGATACCGCGCACACGACGCCATTTACCGGGTCGCGGCGACGTTTCCGCCGATCGCGGCCGGTCCCGGACGGCCTCGGCGCCTGCGGCCACGGGGCGCAGGGGCTCGGGAAGACGCGCAATCATCGGTTCGCTCCTTGTTTTCCGGGTGCCGGGATATCCGTCGGGAACCCGCAGGCCGCAGCGAGAACGCGGCGGGTTTCCCCTGCGGAAAGGACGGGCGGCGCGAGTATTCACCGGTTCTTCACGGGACGGCAGAGCGGCGGAATCAGCCGGGCGGCGCGTTCGTCCCACCACCCGGGCCCGTCGCGCCCCGGCGGCGGAGCGACCTGCAACATCCACCCGCCGGGCTCCCCGACCCCACCAGACGGACCGGGCATCACCAACCGCACCGCGAGCCCCCGCTTCCGCCTCCGCGGAAGCGTGTCCGCGCCCCAGTAGCGCAGCACGTCGTCCGGATCGACGACCCGGTCCGCACGAACACGCCACACCCCGCCCCGCAGCGCGCACCCGGCCACGGCCTCGGCCGGGCCGCCAGACCGATCGCCCGACGGAGAAGCGAACGGAATCCCAGACGAGCCGGCGCTCCCCGCGCCACTGGAACCGCCGCACGCCGCGCCGCCGGGCGGGCTGGTGAACGCTGCGCCGCCAGACGGACTGGCGCTCGCCGCGCCACTGGAGCCGCCGCACGCCGTGCCGGTGGACGGGCCGGTGCTCGCCGCGCCGCCGGGCGGGCTGGCGCGCGTTGCGTTACCGGGCGCGCTGGCGTTCGCTGCGCTGGTGGGCGGGCTGGTGCTCGTTGTGCTGGTGGGCGGGTGGATGGAGGCTTTGCCGCCCGGGCGGGTGGGCGGGGCGCTGGGCGGGCGTGGACGCGGTCCGGTGGTCAGGTACTCGTCGAGCAGGTCCGCCGCCGCCCCGCGCAGGACGTTCGCTGCCGTCAGCAGGTGCCCGAGCGGCGCCCTCCGCACCGACAGCTCCGGCAGGCCGAACCGTGCGAGGCCCCGCGTGAACGCGCGGATCCGTCTCGGGCCCGCGCCCATGACGAACACGCTCAGCCAGGTGGAGTCCAGCACGAACAGGTCCGGTTCGTGCGGCGGCCCCACGTCGTGGTCGAGGATCCTGCGGGCGTCCAGGTCCACCACGTGCCCGCCCGACATGTGCGCCGCCGCGCGCGCCACGAGGCGCTGCGCGAGGAACCGGCGGCCCGTCCACGAAAGGCCGGCCGCGGGATCCGGACGGAGCGTCACGAGCGTGTGCCGCGCCGCCCGGCGCACCACCGCGATCCCCGGTCCGGTCAGCTCGTCCGGCAGCGGCGGCGCCGGGCACGCCGTCAGCGTCAGGTACGGCGACCCGAGCAGGTCCAGGGCGAGCGCCGCCGTGCGTCCCCTCCCCCGGGCGAGGGACGCGCGCAGCGCGGCGGCGCGGGGCGGCGCGACCGGGCCGGCCACGAGGAACCGGCCGGCTGATGCGCGGGGCGCGGGGATCTCCAGATGAGCGTGCACGGCGGGCCTCCCGTCGGAACGGCCCCCGGGCGGGAACCGTGCGACCAGGCTCGCCGGAGCACCCCCGGCACCGAAACCCGAATGCCGTTCTGGGGATAAACCCGGGCTAGGGCAGGTCGGCGACCAGCGCGTGGTACTCGCGCGTCTCCCGCTCCGGAACGAACCCCAGCTCCTCGTTCACCGCCAGCATGTGCGGGTTGTCGCCCGCGTTGTCCGTCTCGATCTCCCGGATGCCGGGCAGGTCGGACAGGACCCAGTCCAGCATCGCGGCCTTCATCCAGATCCCGAGCCGCCGCCCCCGGTGCTCGGGTACGACCGCCGTGTCGTACTGCGCAGCGCGGTCCCCGCCGCCCGCCGGGACGACCAGCTCGGTGAACCCCGCGATCGCCCCGTCGTGCAGGGCCGCGACGGTGTACAGGTCGTCCCCGCGCTTGGCGACCAGCTCGCCCATCTCGCGCACGCGGTCGGCGTCCCACGGCACGCCCTCGTACTCGACCAGGTCGGCCATCGCGTCCTTGGCGCGGGCGAGCGCGCCGGCGTGCTCGTCGGGCACCGTCCCCCGCCACCGGACGAGCGCGTACCCGGCGGGCCCGGCGGAGAGCAGCCCCGCGACCCGTCCCGGCGGCAGGTCGGCGAGCCGCAGCACGAGGCCCCGCAGCGTCAGCACGCAGGTGAACCCGTGCGCCTCCAGGAACGGGACGGCGGGCGTCCCCGCCGACACCTGCGCGATGACCCCGGACCGTCCGTCGGCGCGCAGCGCGCGGGCGGCCGAGCGCACCAGCAGCCGTCCGAGCCCGGCGCGGCGCCGCTCCGGACGCACCCGGACGTCGATCTCCCCCGGCCGGTCCGCCCCCGGCCCGCCGGGCAGCCGCAGCGCCGCGACGGCCGCGTAGCCGTCCCCGGCGGGCACCGCCCAGAACCGTTCCGGCGAGCCCCGGTCGGCGCCGAGCAGCCGCGCGGCGGTGTGCTCGGCCCCGGGCGCCGGACCGGCGGACGGGTCCCCCGCGCTCACGGCCGCGAGCACGTCGTGCCACTGCCGGATCTGCGCGTCGGTCGGGTCGGACAGCTCGATGACGTCCATCCGCCTTTTTTACAGGATCGGCCGCGCCCGACACGCGGCGAACCGCGCGTCAGCGCGCGAACGCGGCCAGCAGGCGCTCGGCGGCGAGAGCGGGGGTCAGCGTCCCGGCGGCGACGGCCTCCTCCAGCTCCGGCGCGAGCGCCCGGACGGCCGGGGACGCGTGCAGCTCGCCGAGCAGCCGGTCGTGCACCATCGCCCACGTCCAGCCGACCTGCTGCCGGCGGCGCCGCCGGTCCAGCTCGCCGGAGGCGCGCATCCGGTCCTGGTGCTCGACCAGCTTGGCCCAGACGTCGCCGAGCCCCGTCCCGTCGAGCCCGCTGCACGTCAGCACCGGCACGTCGTGCTCGCGCTCGGAGCTGCGCAGCAGCCGCAGCGCGCCCGCCAGCTCCCGCGCGGCCCGCTGCGCCTCCCGCGCGTGCTCGCCGTCGGCCTTGTTGACGGCGATGACGTCCGCCAGCTCCAGGACGCCCTTCTTGATCCCCTGGAGCTGGTCGCCCGTGCGCGCCAACGTGAGGAACAGGAACGAATCGACCATGTCCGCGACCGTGGTCTCCGACTGCCCGACCCCGACGGTCTCCACCAGCACGACGTCGTATCCGGCGGCCTCCATCACGACCATCGCCTCGCGGGTGGCGCGGGCGACGCCGCCGAGCGTCCCGGCGGTCGGCGACGGACGGATGAACGCGTGAGGATCGGTCGCGAGCCGCTGCATCCGGGTCTTGTCGCCGAGGATGCTGCCGCCCGTCCGCGTCGAGGACGGGTCGACGGCGAGGACCGCGACACAGTGCCCGGCTGCCGTCAGGTCCGTCCCGAGCGCGTCGATGAACGTGGACTTCCCGACGCCCGGCACCCCGGTGATCCCGACGCGCCGCGCGCCCCCGGTGTGCGGGGTCAGCGCGACCAGGACCTCCTGGGCGAGCGCGCGGTGGTCGGGACGCGACGACTCCACCAGCGTGATCGCCCGCGCGACCCACGCGCGCGAGCCCTCCCGGACCCCGGCGACGTACTCGGCGGCGCCCGGCTTCACGCCGCCTCGTGCCCGAGCCGTCCGGCCAGGTCGGCGAGCAGCCCGAGGGCCGCCTCGGCGAGCACCGTGCCGGGCGGGAAGATCGCGGCGGCCCCGGCGGCGCGCAGCTCGTCGAAGTCCTGCGGCGGGATGACGCCCCCGACGACGATCATGATGTCGTCGCGGCCCAGCGCGGCCAGCTCCGCCCGCAGCGCGGGCACCAGCGTGAGGTGCCCGGCGGCGAGGGAGTTCACGCCGACGACGTGGACGTCGGCCTCCACGGCCTGCCGCGCGACCTCCGCCGGCGTCTGGAACAGCGGGCCCACGTCGACGTCGAAGCCGAGGTCGGCGAACCCGGTCGCGATGACCTTCTGGCCGCGGTCGTGGCCGTCCTGGCCCATCTTCGCGACGAGGATCCGGGGCCGCCGCCCCTCGGCCTCGGCGAACGCGGCCGTCGCGGCGCGGGCCTCCTCGATGGCGCTCACCTCGCCCGCCTCCTCCCGGTACACGCCGGAGATGGTACGGATCTGCGCGGCGTGGCGCCCGTAGGCGGCCTCCAGCGCGTCGGAGATCTCGCCGACGGTGGCCTTGGCGCGGGCGGCGTCGATGGCCAGGGCGAGCAGGTTGTGGCCGAGGTCGGACGGGCGCGTCCCGTCGTCGGCGGCGCGCGCGGCGGCGGTGAGCGCGGCCAGGGAGGCCCGCACGGACGGCTCGTCGCGCTCGTCCCGCAGCCGCCGCAGCTTCTCGATCTGCTGCGCGCGCACGGACGCGTTGTCGACCTTGAGGACGTCGATGGACTCCTCGGCGTCCGGCCGGTACTTGTTGACCCCGATGACGGGCTGGCGCCCGGAGTCGATGCGGGCCTGGGTGCGCGCGGCGGCCTCCTCGATCCGGAGCTTGGGCAGCCCCTCGTCGATCGCGCGCGCCATCCCGCCCGCCCGCTCGACCTCGGTGATGTGCCCCCACGCGCGGCGGGCGAGGTCGTAGGTGAGGCGTTCGACGTAGGCGCTGCCGCCCCACGGGTCGATGGTGCGGGTGGTGCCGGACTCCTGCTGGAGCAGGAGCTGGGTGTTGCGGGCGATGCGCGCGGAGAAGTCGGTGGGCAGCGCGAGGGCCTCGTCCAGCGCGTTGGTGTGCAGCGACTGGGTGTGGCCCTGGGTGGCGGCCATCGCCTCGACGCAGGTGCGGGCGACGTTGTTGAAGACGTCCTGCGCGGTGAGCGACCAGCCGGACGTCTGCGAGTGCGTCCGCAGCGACAGCGACTTCGGGTTCCGCGGGTCGAACCCCTTCACCAGCCGCGCCCACAGCAGCCGCGCGGCGCGCAGCTTGGCGACCTCCATGAAGAAGTTCATGCCGATGGCCCAGAAGAACGACAGCCGGGGCGCGAACGCGTCGATGTCCAGGCCCGCCTCGCGGCCCGCGCGGATGTACTCGACGCCGTCGGCGAGCGTGTACGCCAGCTCCAGGTCGGCCGTGGCCCCGGCCTCCTGGATGTGGTAGCCGGAGATGGAGATGGAGTTGTACTTCGGCATCCGCTGCGACGTGTACGCGAAGATGTCGGAGATGATCCGCATCGAGGGCGCGGGCGGGTAGATGTAGGTGTTGCGGACCATGAACTCCTTGAGGATGTCGTTCTGGATGGTCCCGGCGAGCTGCTCGGGCTTGACGCCCTGCTCCTCGGCCGCCGCGATGTAGAGCGCGAGGACGGGCAGCACCGCGCCGTTCATCGTCATCGACACGCTCATGCGATCCAGCGGGATGCCGTCGAACAACTGCCGCATGTCGTAGATGGAGTCGATCGCGACGCCCGCCATGCCGACGTCGCCCGCGACGCGCGGGTGGTCGGAGTCGTAGCCGCGGTGGGTCGCAAGGTCGAACGCCACCGACAGGCCCTTCTGCCCGGCGGCGAGGTTGCGGCGGTAGAACGCGTTGGACTCCTCGGCGGTGGAGAACCCGGCGTACTGGCGGATCGTCCACGGCTGCGTCGCGTACATCGCCGGGTAGGGGCCGCGCAGGTAGGGCGCGACGCCGGGGTAGGTGCCGAGGAAGTCGACGCCGTCGAGGTCGTCGGCGGTGTAGAGCGGCGGGACGGCGATGCCCTCGGGCGTCTCCCACGCCTGCTCGGACGGGTCGGCGCCGGTCGCGGCGGCGACCCCGGCGCGCCAGCGGTCCGCGGCCTTGCGGGCGGGCTCGGCGTCGCCGAGGCCGAGCGCGGAGAAGTCGGGGATCATCGGTTCACTCCCAGGTCGCCAAGGGTCGTCGTCAGCACCGCGACGGCGTCGCATCCGGCGAAGATCCGGTCGTCGACGCCGGGGAAGGAGCCCTTGCCGGCGAGCCACACCCGGCGGGCGCCCGCCTCCTTGAGGATGCGCGCAGCGTCCTCGGCCTGCTCTGCGTACAGCCGGTCCGACGAGCACAGGCACGCGACGGGCGCCCCGGACGCGGCGAACTCCTCGGGCGGCCCGCTGACCGTCTCGATCCCGCCCGCCTGGAACAGGTTGGCGGCGAAGCTCGCGCGCGCGGTGTGGACGGCGACGGGCCCGAGGACGGCGAGGTAGACGCGGGGCCGGGCGCCGGTCGCGGCGGCGTGGGCGTCGGCGCGGTCGCGCAGGTCCTCGAAGTCCTGCGCGTACCGGACGGTCGGCAGCCCCCCGCCCGGCACGAGCGGGGCCGGGGGCCGTTCGGGCAGCGTCTCGGCGAGGTTCGGGAACTCGCTGACGCCGGTGAGCGGCGCGCGGCGGTGCGCGATGTCGGCGCGGCGGCGTTCCCACGTCGCGGCGATCCGCTCGGCGACGAGCCCGGACTCCAGCGCGGCGGCGAGCCCGCCCGCCCGCTCGATCTCGGTGAACCGGTCCCAGGCGGCGTGCGCGAGGCCGTCGGTGACCGCCTCGACGTACCAGGAGCCGCCCGCCGGGTCCATGACGCGGGCCAGGTTCGCCTCCTCCAGCAGGAGGGTCTGGGTGTTGCGGGCGATGCGGCGGGAGAACGCGTCGGGCAGCCCGATCCGCGCGTCGAACGGCCGGACGGTGACCGCGTCCGCGCCGCCCGCGCCCGCCGCGAACGCCGCGACGGTCGTGCGGAGCATGTTCACCCACGGGTCGCGGCGCGTCATCATCGCGGCGGACGTGACGGCGTGCAGGCGCGCGGCGGTGTCCTCGGCCGCGCCGCAGACCTCGGCGACCCGCGCCCAGAGGCGGCGCGCGGCGCGCAGCTTGGCGATCGACAGGAACTGGTCGGCGTTGACGGCGAGCCGCAGGTCGATCTGGCCGAACGCCTCGTCGACGGTCAGCCCGGCGTCGGTCAGCGCGCGCAGGTAGGCGACGACGGCGGCGAGCGCGGCGCCCAGCTCGTCGGCGTCCGAGCCGCCCGCGTCGTGGTAGACGGTCGCGTCGACGGTGATCGCGCGCAGGGCGGGGAAGCCGCGCGCGCACCGGACGGCCAGGTCGGTGGCCTCGGCGAGGGGGGCGGCGGCGCCGGTGCGCGCGGTGCGGCCGAGCGGGTCGGCGCCGAGGTTCCCGGCGGCCGACGCGGCGGCGCCCCGGGCCGCGAGCAGCTCGAAGAACGCCTCGGCCGCGGCGGCGGTCTCGGCGCCCGCGTCCAGGACGACGGGCGCGAGGTCGAGGTAGACGCCGCGCAGCGCGTCGGCCAGGGACGCGACGGGCACCCCGCCCGCGCCGAGCGCCAGCCAGACCGACGTCGCGCCGTTCTCCAGGTCGGCCAGGATCGCGTCCCGGGTCGCGGCGGGGTCGGGGTCGGCGTGGTGCTGGCGGACGTCCCAGCCCGCGAGGCCCTCGCCGTCCGGCCGGACGGGACGCGGCGCGGGCGCGAGGCCGGGCCGCCCGGGCACCGCGTCCTCGGCGGTGTAGAGCGGCGCGAGCGGAACGCCGTCGTAGGAGTCGCGGGTCAGCAGTCCCTCGACGTCGGCGAGCGGCGTGTCGTCCGTCGCCGCCCCGGACTTGCGCAGGACCCCCCGGACCAGGTCCCGCCACCGGTCGCGGTCGACCGGGGGGAACGCGGCGGCCAGGTCGAGTTCATCAGGCGGGACCGTCATGGGACGGATCGTAGGCGAGCGCGCCTTGGTCTCGCTAAAGCGGGGGTCCGGCACGACCGAACGCCGCTCGGTTCACGCACGTCACACGCCGCCGACCGGGGTGACGGCGAGCCGGCCGAGGCCGCACACCATGCCCTGCGTCCACGGGATCGTGAGGTGGTCCAGCTCGTCGGGCGGCGTCACCTGGACGCGGGCCGGGGTCGGCGCGCACGGGCCGTCGACGGGCTCGGAGCCGGTCGGGACGACCGTCCACCCGACGCGCGTGCGGACCGAGGTGCCGGGCGCGAGCGTCACCGTGGCGGGCGCGGGCTGCCCGAGCCGTTCCACGTTCGTCGTGAGCGGCGCGCCGGACGCCGTGAGGAGCTGCATCCCGACGTAGCCGTACAGGCGGCAGCGCGTGCCCGAGCGGTTCGTCAGCGTGAGGTAGGCGTAGCGGTGCCCGGCGGCGGCGTCCGTGGCGGCCAGCGACGCCGACAGCATCGACGTGTGGCAGCGCGAGAGCCCCGGCTGGGCCACGGGACGGGACGTCGGCCCCCCGTTCGGCGCCGTCGTCGTGGGCGTCGCGGCGGGGGCGTTCGGCTGCCCGGCGGACGGCACCTCCGACGGCGAGTCCGACGCCCCCGGGGTGGGCGTTCCGTTCGCCTTCGGCGTGTTCCCGTCGCTGCAGGCGGTCAGCGTGCCGCCGAGCAGTGCGAGCGGGAGCGCCGCCTTCACGATCGTCCTGTTCAAGGCATCCCCCTCGGTGTCGCGCGCGGCGCGTCCCCCGCGCGCCGTCCTCCTGTTGAGATGCGGTGACATGCCCGCTGGTTCGCGGTCGAAGCACGGCGTTCCGCCCGTCGCTATAATCGGCCGGGTCGCGGCAGTGGGGCCTGCCGCCCCCGGGCGAGCCGTCCCGGGGAGAACCGCGGCGCCGCCGCCAACGGTCCCTGCCAGTGCCCGTTCTGGTGGGAGTGACCGATGCCGCAGGAACCCGTCGACCCCGACGTCGAACCGCCGATCCTCCCCCGCGTGCCGCGTCCGGTGCTTACCGCCATCGCGGCGGGCGGGGCGCTCGGGGCGCTCGCCCGCTACGGCGTCGGCGCCGCGCTCCCCCACGCCGCGACGGAGTTCGCGTGGTCGACGTTCCTGATCAACGTCTCGGGCTGCCTGCTCATCGGCGTGCTCATGGCCGTCCTCGCCGCGCGGCCGGGGCTGCCCGCGCTGACGCGGCCGTTCCTCGGCGTCGGCGTGCTCGGCGGGTACACGACGTTCTCCGGGTACGTCGTGGACGCGCAGCAGGCCGTCCGTGCGGGCGCCCCCGGCGTCGCCGTCGCCTACCTGGCCGCGACCCTGGCCGCCGCGCTCGCCGCGGTCACGCTGGGCGCCGCCGTGACCCGCCGCGTCCTGGGAGGACGCCGGTGACACTGCTGCTCATCGTGCTCGGCGCCGCCGTGGGCGCCCCGCTGCGCTATCTCGCCGACCGCGCCGTCCAGGCCCGGCACCGGTCGGCGTTCCCGTGGGGGACGTTCGCGGTGAACGTCGTCGGCTCGGCGATCCTCGGCTTCGTCACCGCGCTCCCGGCGGGGCACGCGGTGTCGGCGCTGGCCGGGACGGGTTTCTGCGGCGCGCTGACGACCTACTCGACGTTCGGCTACGAGACCCTGCGGCTCGCCGAGACCGGCGCCGGACGCGCCGCCGTCGCCAACGCGGCGGCGAGCATCGCGGCGGGCCTGGCCGCCGCGTTCACCGGGATGGCCCTGGCACTGGCGTTCTGACGCGACGCCGGCGCGGTGCCAGCAGCTCGTCGATCAGGTCGGTCCAGCGCGGGACGATCCACTCCGGGTCGTAGGCGCGGACGGACGCGCGCGCCCGCTCGCCCAGCTCGTCGCGCAGGTCCGCGTCGGTCATGAGGCGGCGCAGCGCGGCGGTGAGCCCGGCGACGTCCTTGGGCGGGACGATCAGCCCGTCGCTCTCGTGGGAGATCATCTCGGCCGGGCCGGTCGGGCAGTCGAACGCGACGACCGGCAGGCCCTTGCTCATCGCCTCCAGCACGACCATCGGCATCCCCTCGAACCGGGACGAGAGCACATAGACCGCCGCCCGTTCCATCTCCCCCGGCAGGTCGGCCGTGCGCGGGTTCAGCTCGACGCGCCCGGCCAGGCCCCGCTCGGCGATCCGCTTGGCGAGCCGGGCGCGGTGCGGTCCGGAGCCGAAGATCCGCAGCGTCCAGTCCGGGTGCTCGGCGGCCAGCGGCTCGTAGGCGCGCAGCAGCAGGTCGAAGCCCTTCTGCCGGGTCAGCCGGCCCGCCGCGAGCACGACCTTCGCCGTGCGGCGCGACGGGGCGCCGGGCGGGGTGGCGAGCGCGTTCGGGATCCGGACGATCCGGACCGCCGTCCCCGAAAGCGCCGCCGCGTACTCCGCACGGGACGCCTCGGTGAGCACGGCCAGCGCCGTCAGCCGCGGGTAGGCGCGCCGGATCGCCGCCCGCGTCCCGGGCGGGTAGGCGCGCAGGTTCATGTGGTCCTGCCCGATCGTCACGGTGCCGGGCGGGGCGACCTCGGCGACGAGCAGGTTCAGCGCCGGACGGGTGCCGACGAGCACGTCCGCGTCCCCGGCGAGGAGCAGCCGCGCGACCCGCAGGTCCGTCCACAGCGTCTCGCGCGTGGCGGGGCTCCCGCCGACCGAGAACAGCAGGCTCGGCAGCCGCCCGACCAGCCGCGCGGCGCGGCCCGGCGGGACGGTCCGGTCGTCGGCGAACGACACCGCGACGCCCGGCGGCACCGGGAAGAACGACGCGTCCTTCTCCTTGAGCAGGCTGACGATCTCCACGTCGTGGTCGCGCGCGAGATGGCCCGCCGTGGCGAGGACGGTGCGGATCGTCCCGCCCGTCCCGTACGCGTGGCGCAGCAGGATCCGGACGCGCGGGCGCCTCGAAGGACCCGGCGCGGGACGGCGGCGGACGAGCGTCCGCAGCAGGACCAGCGCGGCACGGCGCGCGGCGGCGAGCGGAAGGCGTCCGGCGCGGCGGAGCGCGCGGCGCGGCAGGGTACGGCCCGGCACGAGTCCCCCGATCTGAGACGGGCTGTGTGCCTAGCCCCGTGCCCCGCGCGCCGTCCGCGCAATCATCAGCCGGTGGTGACCGTCCGGCCGAGGGCGCTGCCCTTCACCCACTTCGACCAGGGCATCTGGTAGAAGCTCCAGCCGTTGTCCCACTGCAGCTTGCGGGACGTGCCCTTGATGATCACCGGGTCGCCGCGGTAGGAGAAGTTGTAGAACCACTGGGCGGCGGACGGCGGGGAGTTCAGGCAGCCGTGGCTGACGTTCTGGTGCCCCTGCGCCCACACGGTCGCGGCCATCGAGTGGATGTACTCGCCGCTGTTGGAGATCCGCACCGCGAAGGGGATGACCTCCTTGTACCCGCCGTTCTTCTTGTCGTCGGGGTCGACGCCCATCCACTCCGACGTCATGATCGCCGGGTTCTCCTTGCCCATCGTCAGATGGACGCCGCTGGTCGTGAGGTAGGTGTCGACGCCGTTGACGACGCGTCCGCCGCGCCCGGCGCTGATGCCCCAGCTCTTGACCTTGACGCCGTTCTTCCGGACGGTGAGCCGGTGGGTCTTGGTGTTGGCGTTGATGATGTGCTCGTCGCCGATGCGGAACGTGCGGCCGAAGTCGGCCGCGCCGTAGGTCCGCTTGCCGGACTTGACGCCGCCGATCTCGGCGCGCAGCCGGACGCGCTGGTTCGGCTGCCAGTACTTGCCGTTCTCGGTGCGGAACACGACCTGGGTGTCGCCGACCCAGTACCAGGCGCCGGTCGCGGGCTTGTCGGACGTGATCCGCAGCGCCGACTCGACGGCCTTCTTGTCCCCGACGGGCCGGTTGAAGGTCACCTGGACCGGCATGCCGACGCCGACCTTCTCGTTCGCGCTCGGGGTGACGTCGACGACGCGCAGCTCGTTCGCGGCCTTGATCGTCTTGAACCGCGCGGTGACGGTGGTGGTCTTGCCCTTGGGGCTCGTCGCCGTCGCGGAGACGTCGTACTGCGAGCCGGGCAGCAGCGTGCGGGACTTCCAGCCCGTCTTGTCGGCGGTGAGCTGGCCCGTGACGGGCTTGCCCTTCCGCGTCACCGTGACCTGCTGCAACGTGCCGCCCGCGACGGACACCTGCACACCGCGCTCCGGCAGGGCCCTGCCCTCGCCGTTCCCGGGGGTGACGGTCACCTGGGGCGCGCCGGCCTCGGCGGTGTCGCCGACCGTGACGCCGTCGCCCTTCTCGCCGCCGGAGCATCCCGAGGCGAAGACCAGCACGGCCGCCCCCGCCACGCCCACTCCCGCGGTCACCCGTCGCTGCACCGTCATTCCTCCCGAAACCCCGCCGCCGTCGGCACCGACATTAGCGATAAAAGCCGACGATTCTGCCACGTCATGGGGTTTCCGCGACGTCTGAGATCAAAGCGTTGCAACTCGACTCGTGGGACCCGATGACGGCCGTGCGTGACGGCCCGCGAGCGCACCGTCACCGGAGACCGGGATGCCGCGGATCGCCGCGCGCGTCCCGTTCTCCAGACACAAAGACGGCCGTGAACTCGGAAAAGTTCACGGCCGACGGAAGCGGGACGGATCAGGCGGGCACGGGACGCGCGTTCACATGCCGCAGCAGGCGCCGGAAGCCCCACACCGACACGACGACGCCGACCGCGCCGATGCCCACGACGAGCCCGGTGCGCGCCCACACGTACGTCCCGACCGACTGGTGGAACAGCATCCACAGGCTGACCAGGGCGTTGGCGAACAGCACGAACGACCACAGCAGCGAGATCCGCAGGAAGAACCGGCGGACGCGGGCGTGCTTCAGGAACGCCTCGGGCATCGGGACCATCTCGGTGGCGAGCTTCTGCGCCAGCGGACGGCCGAGCGGCACGGACGCCAGGAACACCACCGCCATGAGCAGCGTGCCGAGCGTCGGCTGGAGGAAGTAGATGACCGCGCTGTGGGTGACGACGCCGAGCGCGGCGCGGACCGTCACGCCGACGGCGGCGATCAGCAGCGTCGCCGAGACGGGATGGCCGCGCAGCCGCCGCCAGGCGATCCCGCCGTAGACCCAGGCGACGGCGGCGATCATGCCGCCGGTCAGGCCGAGGACGGCGAACGCGGCGTAGAAGACGGCGACGGGCGCGATCACGCCCTCGATGAACCGGGGGGCGGCGTGCAGGAGCAGGGCGCGCACGCGCGGCAGCTCGAACGTGTGCGGGCGGTGCAGATGCGGGTGCAGGTGCGGGTGTGAGGTCGCGTCGTCCATCGGGCGTGCTCCCCCCGAGAGGTCGGCCCGGCCCGCCGGCCAGGGGTCGTGTGTCTCGGACTTTCGCCCCACCGTACGTGATGTCCGGCGTGGTCACGGCGGGACGCACGGAACCGTCACCCCCTTGACCTTATTGGATGAAGGATTGAATAGTTCCGGGTGACGAGGGAGGGGACGGCGATGGGCGAGGCGGATCGGGACCCCGGCGGCGGCTGGGCGGACGAGGTGCTCCACGCGGTCGGGACACCGGCCGAACTGCGCGCGCTGCTGGCGGTTCCGGGGGTCGACGACGCGGTGATCGGCGATTTCGCCAGATCTGCCGGAATTGACGGAATCCTCGACCGCCTTTTCACCGTGATGGCGTCCCGGTTCCTGCCGGAGAAGGCGGGCCGGGCGCGCGGGGCCGTCCGGTGGGACGTCCAGGGACCCGACGGCGTCGCGGTCTACACCGTCCAGATCGGGCACGGCCGCGCCGAGGTCGTCCGGGGCGCCCCGGACGGACGCCCGAAGGTCGCGCTGGCGCTGAGCCTGCCCGACCTGCTGCGCCTGTCGGCGGGCACGCTGAACGGCGTGAAGGGCCTGATGACGGGCCGGATCCACGTCTCGGGCGACCTGCTGTTCGCGGCGCGGCTGCAGGGCTGGTTCGACCAGGGGTGATCATCCGGCGGGCGGTCCCGGCCAGGCCGTCCGGGCCGCGGCGTAGAGGGCGCGCAGCGTCACCGCGACCGGCGGGCGCCGCACGCTCGCGCCGCGCGTCACCGCGTGCACCTCGCGCGACAGCTCGGTCCCGGGGATGCGCCGGACCGCGATGCCCTCGTCGCCCGCCGCGAGCGCCAGCGCGGGGACGGCGGTGATCCCGATGCCGCGCGCGACCAGGCTGAGGATGGCGTGCAGCCCCTCGAACTCCCACGGCACGGGCCGCGCGCCGCCGACCGCGTCCAGCAGCCGCTCGAACGCCTCGCGGGACGGCTCGCCGCGCGGCGCCGCCATCCACGGCTCGTCGCGCAGCTCGCGCAGGTCCACCGGACGGGCCGGGTCCGCCATCGGGTGGTCGGCGGGGACGGCGAGGACGAGCGGGTCGCGGCGCAGCCGGAAGAACTCCAGCGCCGGCGGGGCCTCGTCGGGCAGCGCGCCGGTCCAGTCGTCCACGAGCGCGATGTCGGCCTCGCCGCCGCGGACCTGGCGGATCGCGTCGTCCGGGCGGCCCTGCCGCAGCACGAACGTGAGCCCGCGGTGCTCGGCGAGGCTGCGGGCGAGCGCGGGCGCGAACGCCACGGCGGCCGTCGGGAACGCGGTGACGACGACCCGTCCGGTCACGGCGTCGGCGTGCGCGGACAGCTCGGCCTCGGCGCGCTCGACGAGGTCGAGGATCTCCTCGGCGCGGCGGGCGAGGCGGCGGCCGGCGTCGGTCAGCTCGGCGCTGCGGGCGGTGCGGTCCAGCAGCGGGACGCGCGCCTCCCGCTCCAGCACGGCGAGCTGCTGGGAGACCGAGGACGCGGTGTAGCCGAGGGCGGCGGCGGTGGCCGCGATGCTGCCGCGCCGCCCGAACTCGGCGAGCAGCCGCAGCCTGCGCAGTTCGAGCATCGGACTTCCCTGGGGTCGGCATCGAAGAGACTCGCTTGTCACGATGCTAGGCGCCGGGGCAGGGTGAGAGAAAGGAACCGGCCGGTTCAGTCCTTTCTTCCACCATCCTTGGAGCCCTTGGATGTCCGTTTCCGTCGTTCCAGACGGCCCTTCGACCACCGATCCGTCGTTCTCGCTCCGGCCCGTTCCGCTGTCGCCGACGCTCGCGGTGAACGAGACGCTGGACCGCAGGCGCCGCGCGGGCGACCCCGTGCTGCCGCTCGGGTTCGGGGAGGCCGGGATCCCCGTCCATCCGCTGCTCACCGAGGCGCTGGCGTCGGCCGCCGGGCAGGCCGCGTACGGCCCGGTCGCGGGGTCGCCGGAGCTGCGCGCCGCCGCGGCCGGGTACTGGACGCGCCGGGACCTGCCCACCGACCCCGGCCAGGTCGTCGCGGGCCCGGGCAGCAAGGCGCTGCTGTTCGGCCTGCTGACCGCGCTCGGCGGCGACGTCGTGGTGCCCGCGCCGAGCTGGGTCACCTACGCGGCGCAGACGGCGCTGGCGGGGGCCGCGCCGGTCCGCGTCCCGACGCCGCCGGACGAGGGCGGGGTGCCGGATCCGGCCGCGCTCACCGACGCCGTGACGCGGGCCAGGGCGCGGGGCCGGACGGTCCGGGCGGTCGTCCTCACGCTCCCCGACAACCCGACCGGGACGCTCGCGCGGCCGGAAACGGTCAGCCGGGTCTGCACGGCGGCCCGCGACCTCGACCTCGTGGTGATCAGCGACGAGATCTACGGCGACCTCGTGCACGACCCGTCCCGTCCGGTGCCCCGGGCGGCGCTGTGCGCGCCGGAGCGGACGGTCGTCACCACCGCGCTGAGCAAGCAGTTCGCGGCGGGCGGCTGGCGGATCGGCGTCGCCCGGCTGCCCGGCGGGCCGTTCGGACGGGCGCTGCGGACGTCCCTGCTCGGCATCGGCAGCGAGATCTGGTCGAGCGCGCCCGCGCCGATGCAGCACGCCGCCGCGCTCGCCCTGACCGAGCCGCCCGAGCTGGCCGAGCGCGTGGACCGCAGCCGCCGCCTGCACGCCGCCGTGGCGCGGGCGGTCGCGCACCGCTTCCGCGCGGCGGGCGCGCTGGTGCCCGAGCCGGCGGCGGCGTTCTACCTCTATCCCGACCTGGAGCCGCTGCGGGACGCGCTGTCCGGCGTCCGGACGGGCAGGGACCTGGCGTCCCTGCTCCTGGACCGGCACGGCGTCGGCGTCCTGCCCGGAGAGGTGTTCGGCGACGACCCGCGCGCCCTGCGGATGCGCGTCGCCCCGAGCCTCCTCTACGGCACGACGGGCGAACACCGCCTCGCCGCGCTCGACGCCCCCGACCCGGCCGCGCTGCCGTGGATCGCGACAGCTTTGGACCGCCTTTCGGACGTCCTCGCGGAACTGCCGCGCCACGGTCGGTGACGGCGGCGCCGGACGGTCCCGTCCACCGGGCGACCTGCACCGGAATCAGATAAACCTGGTGTAAAGTCCAACGTCGCGCGGGTGGAACGCGGGGTCGGCCGGGCCGGTCCGGCGGCCCTCCCGCGGGACTGGGTCGGCGGCGCGACGGTGGCGCCGGGAAGGCGAGGGGGCCGCCATGAGGCACGCGCAGGACGGGGCCGCCGCGGCGATGAGCGCGGCGTCCCGCGTGCTGGTCGCACGCGGCAGGAACGAGCCCCAGGAGCAGGAGGACCCGGACGTCGCCTGGGGGCAGCGGGCGCGCGACGGCGTCTGGGTGCCGACCCGGGACGGCCAGCGGGTCCACATCGGCCTCGGCGCGGTCGGCGGCGACGCGGTCGCGCAGGTGCTGCGGCCGACGCTGCGCGCGTTCGTGGGCGTGGACGTCGACACCGACCTGCTCGCGCAGACGACGGCGGGCGGTGTGCGCCTGCTCACGGTGATCCACGGCCCGGACGCCCCGACCGAGTTCCGCTTCTCGCTGTCGCTGCCCGACGGGCTCGCGCTGGAGGCCATGCCGTCCGGCGGGTACGACATCGTCCACCTGCGGTACGGCGCGACGGTGGGGCGCCTGTACAACCCGTGGGCGTCGGACGCGATGTTCCGCCCCGTGAAGGCCGACTACGCGCTGGAGGGCCAGTCGCTCACCATGCGCGTCCAGCACGAAGGCTCGTTCTATCCAGTGGTGGCCGATCCGCATTACGCGCGCTGAGCGCCCGCGGGGCGCCGCATAGGCTGTGAGCCCCCCGGCCCCCCGGAGACGGGAGTCCCCGTTGGTCTTCGCCCACGACGCCGTCCTCGCGCTCACGGCCGCAGCCGACCTCGTCAACACCGGCCCGGCGGCGTGCGGCGCGGAGCGGCTGGACGGGCTGCCCGCGCTGCGCGCCTTCGCCGACCGCACCGGGCTCGGCGGTGCCGTCCCGCCCGCCGGAGCCGACCTGAACGCCGTGCGGTGCCTGCGCGACGGCCTGCACGCCGTGTTCCTCGCCCCGGACGTCCCGGCGGCGGCGCGGCTCGTCAACGCCGTGATCGCCCAGGTGCGCGCGAGCCCGTACCTCACCGACCACGACGGGCACGACTGGCACGTCCACTTCGCCGCGCCGGGCGCCCCGCTGCGGGACCGGGTCGCGGCGAGCTGCGGGATGGCGCTGGCGTTCGTGGTGTCGGCCGGGGAGCTGGACCGGCTGCGGACGTGCGCGGCGCCCGGCTGCTCCCGCGTCCTCGTGGACCTGTCGCGCAACCGGTGCCGCCGCTACTGCGACAGCCGCACCTGCGGGAACCGGACGCACGTCGCCGCCTACCGGGCGCGGCGCCGCCAGGCCGCCCCCGGCTAGCCCCCGGCGAGCCGCTCGACGGCGGCCAGCGCCCGGCGCGTCCCGGCCGCGTCGTGGACGCGGAACACGCTCGCCCCGAGCCACGCCGACACCGCCAGCACGGCCGTCGTGCCGGGCCCGCGCCGATCCACCGGACGGTCCAGGGTCTCCCCCACGAAGTCCTTGTTGGACACCGCGACGAGGACCGGCCAGCCCGTCCCGGTCAGCTCGCCGAGCCGCCGCGTGATCTCCAGCGAGTGCCGGGTGTTCTTCCCGAAGTCGTGCGCGGGGTCGATGACGATCCCCTCGCGCGGCACGCCGAGCGCCAGGGCCCGCTCGGCCTCCCCGAGCACCTTGTCGAGGACGTCGGCGACGACGTCCTCGAACGCCGTCCGGTGCGGGCGCATCCGGGGCTCCAGCGTCCCCGGGTGCGCGCAGACGAGCCCGGTGCCGTACTCGGCGGCGACGGCGGCCAGCTCGGGGTCCGCGCCGCCCCAGGTGTCGTTGATCAGGTCCGCGCCGGCCGCCGCGACGGCCGCGCCGACCTCGGCCCGCCAGGTGTCCACGCTCAGCACGACGCCGGGGTGCCGCTCCCGGACGGCCGCGACGAGGTCCACGACGCGGCGGCGCTCCTCGGCGGCGTCCACGTCCTCCCCCGGCCCGGCCCGGACGCCCCCGATGTCCACGATGTCGGCCCCGGCGGCGACGACGCGGTCCACGGCCGTCAGCGCCGCCTCGAACGCGTACGTCGCGCCCCGGTCGTAGAAGGAGTCCGGGGTGCGGTTGACGACCGCCATCACCGCGCGGCGGGGCAGCGGACGGCCGTTCGGGCGCAGCGGCGCGGCGGTGTCGGCGGAAGGCATGACCGAACGGTCGCACATCCCGCCGCGGCGCGCCACGCGCCCCTCACCGGCCGGTCGAAGCAAATTCGGTTCAATTGGGGCGCCCTCGCTCGTCAGCATCCCCCATGGGTCGCTAACCTCGTGTTTCATGCCCGTTGCGGAATTCGTCCGGTACGGGTCCGTCGTCTGACCTATTCAGCCAGGAGGATCCGCTGTCCAGGCGAGCACTCATCACCGGCATCACCGGGCAGGACGGCTCGTACCTCGCCGAGCATCTGCTGGAGCAGGGGTATGAGGTGTGGGGTCTGGTGCGGGGTCAGGCGAACCCGCACGTGTCGCGGCTGCGCAAGCACATCGGCGACGTCCGGATCACGACGGGCGACCTCCTGGACCAGGGCAGCCTGATCTCCGCCGTGGAGCGGGTCCAGCCCGACGAGGTCTACAACCTCGGCGCGATCTCCTACGTGCCGATGTCCTGGCAGCAGGCCGAGCTGACCGCCGAGGTCACCGGGATGGGCGTCCTGCGAATGCTGGAGGCCATCCGGGTGGTGTCGGGCGTCAGCGCGTCCCGCACGCCGGGACGCGAGCAGATCCGCTTCTACCAGGCGTCCTCCTCGGAGATGTTCGGCATGGTCCGGGAGACGCCGCAGAACGAGAAGACGCCGTTCCATCCCCGCAGCCCGTACGGCGTCGCGAAGACCTACGGCCACTACATCACGCAGAACTACCGCGAGTCGTACGGCATGTTCGCGGTGAGCGGGATCCTGTTCAACCACGAGTCCCCCCGCCGGGGCGCCGAGTTCGTCACCCGGAAGGTGTCGCTCGGGGTCGCGCGGATCAAGCTCGGCCTCGCCACGGAGCTGCGCCTCGGCAACCTGGACGCCCGGCGCGACTGGGGCTTCGCGGGCGACTACGCGCGCGCGATGCGGATGATGCTCGCCCAGGAGTCCCCCGAGGACTACGTGATCGGCACCGGGCGGACCCGGTCCGTCCGCGACCTCGTGGAGTTCGCGTTCCGCACGGCGGACCTGGACTGGGAGCGGTACGTCGTCCTGGACGGCAAGTACACCCGTCCCGCCGAGGTCGACCTGCTGTGCGCGGACCCGAAGAAGGCCCGCGAGCAGCTCCGCTGGGAGCCCGAGGTCGGGTTCGAGGAGCTGGTGACGATGATGGTCGAGTCGGACCTGCGGCTGCTCGGCGGCTCCCGCCGGCCCGACGAGGAGCCCGCCAGCCCCGACCACTGGTGACCGTCCCCGGCCGGGGACGTGCGACGATACCGGTATGACCGCTTGCGACCATCTGACGGAGCTGCCCGCCGAACCGCCCGCGCCGCAGACGCCGGACGGCTGCGCCGAGTGCCTGGCCGAGGGGACCCGCTGGGTCCACCTGCGCCTCTGCCTGACGTGCGGGCACGTCGGCTGCTGCGACTCCTCGCCGCAACGGCACGCGTCGGCGCACTTCGCGAAGGAGGGCCACCCCGTCATGCGCTCGTTCGAGCCGGGCGAGGACTGGCGCTGGTGCTTCGTGGACGAGACCCTGGTCTGACCCGCGCCCGACCGGCCCGCGCCCGGTTCGTGCCATGATCGCCTGGTGGGAGCGACACACGCACTCTGGCTGCTCGCCGTACCCGTGACCGCGCTGGTCGTGGCGGGGTTCGCCCGGCGGGCCGGGATCGCCGCGCCGCTGGCGCTGGTGGTCGCCGGGCTCGCCTTCGCGTACCTGCCGGGCGTCCCGGAGTTCCGGCTGGAACCCGAGTTCGTCCTGTACGTGTTCCTGCCGCCGCTGCTGTTCTCGGCGGCGTGGCAGAGCTCGTACTACAACCTGCGGGAGAACCTGCGCCCGATCGGCCTGCTGTCGGTCGGCCTCGTCCTGTTCACGACGCTCGTCGTGGGCTACGTGGCGTGGCTGGTCGTCCCGGGCCTGCCGCTGGCGTCGGCGTTCGTGCTCGGCGCGATCGTGGCGCCGCCGGACGCGGTCGCGGCGGTGAGCGTCGCGCAACGGCTCGGCCTGCCGCGCCGCACGGTGACGATCCTCGTCGGCGAGAGCCTGTTCAACGACGCGACGGCGCTGACGCTGTTCCGGGTCGCGCTGGCGGCGGCCGTCGGCGCGGGCTTCTCGATCGCCGAGGGGGTCGGCCGGTTCGCGTTCGCGGCGGTCGCGGGCGCGGTGATCGGCCTCGCGCTCGGCCCGCCGCTGCACTGGCTGCGGACGCGCGTGCGGGACCCGCTGGTCGAGAACACGGTCTCGGTCGTGGCGCCGTTCGCCGCGTACCTGATCGCCGAGGTCGTCGAGGCGTCGGGCGTGATCGCGGTGGTCGTCAGCGGCCTGTACCTCGGGCACCGGTTCACCGAGTCCCCGGCGGCGACGCGGCTGATCGGCCAGTCGTTCTGGAAGGTCGTCGTCTTCCTGCTGGAGTCGGTGGTGTTCCTGCTCATCGGCCTGCAGCTCCCGCCCGTCGTGCAGGGCCTGTCGGGCCGGGGCTGGGGCGAGCTGGCCTGGTGGGCGGTCGCGGTGTTCGGCGCGACGGTCGCCGCCCGGTTCGTGTGGGTGTTCGCGACGACGTACGGCCCGGCGCTGGTGTCGGAGCGCCAGCGGGAGGTGCAGCGGCGCGCCGGGTGGCGGAGCCATGTCGTGGTGAGCTGGGCGGGGATGCGCGGGGTGGTGTCGCTCGCGGCGGCGTTCGCGATCCCGTTCGCGAGTTCGTCGGGCGCCCGTTTCCCGGGCCGCGACCTGATCGTGTACCTGACGTTCACGACCGTCCTCGCCACGCTGCTGGTGCAGGGCGTGACGTTCCCCGCGCTGATCCGCCGGCTCGGGGCCGGGGGCGAGCGCGAGCGCTACGAGGACACGGTGGCCGAGGCCGGCGCGCACCAGGCCGCCGCCCGCGCCGCGCTGGAGCGGCTGGACGAGCTGACCGGCGCGAGCGACGAGCCGCTGGACGAGGACGTCGTCCAGCGCCTGCGCAACCTCGCCGAGCAGCAGCAGCTCCGCGCGTGGGAACGGCTCGGCGGCGGCACCGGGCAGGGCGGCGCCGAGGTCCCGAGCGCCACCTACCGCAGGCTGCGGCTGGAGATGCTCGCGGCCGAGCGCGCCGCGTTCGTCCGGATGCGCGACGAGCGGCGGATCGACGACGAGGTGCTGAACCGCGTCCTGCACGAACTGGACCTGGAGGAGGCCGCCCTCAGCCGTCGGTGAGCGGCCTCCCCGCGGGTCCCGTCCCTCACATTCCGTTCGGCGGCTTCTCGGGCAGCTCCACCGCGTAGGACTCCTTGACCACGTCCAGGTGGTGCCAGGACTCCCGGACCGTCACGCCGGGCACCGCTCGGACGGCGTCCAGCACGGCGACCAGCTCGGCGCGGGAGGCCGCCTCGGCGAGCCCCACCACGTCGTACCGGCCGAAGCCGGTGGCGAGGTAGCGCACCCCCTCCAGTTCGGCGACCGCGTCGGCCGCGCGCCGCAGCGACCCGGTGACCGACAGCCCGAACCCGCCCTGCTCGGCGGCGCCGAGCGCGAGCGGGTCGGCCAGGCCGGTCACCTGGATCACGCCCGACCGCATCAGCCGCACCACCCGGGCCCGCGTCGCGGCCTGCGACAGCCCGATGATGCCCGCGAGGCGGGTGTAGGGCGCGCGCCCGTCGCGCTGCAGCTCCTGGAGCAGCCGCCAGTCGATGTCGTCGAGCGTGACCTCGCCGAGGTCGCGGACGACGGCGTGCGCGTCCCGGACGGTGGCCACCGACCGGAACACCTCGGCGGAGCGGACTCCGGGGACGGCGCGGATCTGGTCGATCTCGGTCGCCAGTGCGTTGTCGTCGCGGGTGCGGACCTGCGCGACGAGGTCGTACGGCCCTGCGATGAGGGCGGCGAAGCTGACGGCGGGACGTTCGGCGACTGCCGCGGCGACCTCGCGCGCGGCTCCCTCCACGGTGACCGACACATGCCCGATGGCCTCGGCGCCCACGACCGCGGCGTGCACGATGCCCACCACGCGGACGACCTCGGTTTCGAGAAGGTTCTGCACACGCGCGCGCACGGCCGTCCGGGACAGCCCGACCCGGTCGGCGAGCGCCTGGAACGTCGCCCTGCCATCCCGCTGGAGCTCGCGGACGAGCACGGCGTCGACCGCATCCAGCACGGCTCTCCTCCTCGACATGCGTAGAAAGATCGTTTATTTGGTAACTGCAAGATCATTCCATTTCCGGGCGGTATCCCGTCAAATATTGATCCTGCTCGTGTTTCGGGTGTCCCATGGCCGTCGAAGCGTCGGCGCTCGTCTCCGGGGACGACGTTTCCGACGCGGTGCCGACCGGCGCGGGAGCGCAACGAGACCAGGACCGCCGGGGCAGCGGGAGCGGGCGGCGCGCGCGCCGGTGCGTGGCCCTGGTCACTGGACGGGCCTCCGCGCCCCCTCGGCGCGGGTGCGCACGCTGCGGGCTCCTGCGGCGTGACCTGCATGCGCGACTCCCGGTCTTCCTCTGCGGCGGCCCATGACGAACCCGTGATCTCCCGAAGCACATGTAAGAAAAGTGCAACGAGCGTCCAAGAACGTCAAGAGGTGACTTTACCCAGCCGTCAACGCCACGTCGGGACCGGCGTCACCTCTGGGAGCCCCTTCGGGACAGGGGATTCGCAACGTCGCAGGTCAGCGGCCCGCTGCCGGAACCGGCCAGACGGACGCCCGCTCCGGTGACGATGGGGGCGATGTCGGCGGCACATCCCGGTATGAAGGAGAATGTGAGGCGGTAGACACCCTCGATCTCCGATTGGTGCGTGGTCCGGCCGTGCGTCTGCTGAACGGTGAGCGTCCCGCTCACGATCTCACCTACAACGACGTCTTCATGGTTCCGCGCCGCTCGGCGGTCGGCTCCCGGCTGGAGGTCGACCTCGCCAGCGGGGACGGGTCCGGCACGACGATCCCGATCGTCGTCGCGAACATGACGGCGGTGTCGGGCCGGCGGATGGCCGAGACGATCGCGCGCCGCGGCGGGATGGCGGTGCTGCCGCAGGACATCCCGCTGGACGTCGTCGCCGAGGTCGTCTCCTGGGTGAAGCGACGCGACCTCGTCGTCGACACCCCGCTGCGGCTGTCGCCGACCGACACCGTCGGCGACGCGCTGGCGCTGCTCGGCAAGCGGGCGCACAACGCCGTCGTCGTGGTGGACGGCGAGCGCCCGGTCGGGGTGGTGACCGACGCGGACTGCCAGGGCGTGGACCGCTTCGCCCAGCTCCGCACCGTGATGTCCGCCGACGTCCTGACGCTGCCGCTCGGCATCGACCCGCGCGAGGCGTTCACGCGGCTGCACGAGGGCGGGCACCGGCTGGCGCCCGTCGTGGACGCCGCCGGGAACCTCGCCGGGCTCATGACCCGCACCGGCGCCCTGCGCGCGACCCTGTACCGCCCGGCCGTGGACGACGCCGGACGGCTTCGGATCGCGGCGGCGGTGGGCGTGAACGGCGACGTCCCGGCCAAGGCGGCGGCGGTGCTGGAGGCGGGCGCGGACGTCCTCGTCGTCGACACCGCGCACGGCCACCAGGAGAAGATGCTGACGGCGCTCGCGGCCATCCGGAAGCTGGACCCGGCGGTGCCGGTCGTGGCGGGCAACGTGGTGACGGCCGAGGGCGTCCGGGACCTGGTCGAGGCGGGCGCCGACATCGTCAAGGTCGGCGTCGGGCCGGGCGCGATGTGCACGACGCGGATGATGACCGGCGTGGGCCGTCCCCAGTTCTCGGCGGTGCTGGAGTGCGCGGCCGAGGCGCGGCGGCTCGGCCGGCACGTGTGGGCGGACGGCGGCGTGCGGCATCCGCGCGACGTGGCGCTGGCGCTCGCGGCGGGCGCGTCCAACGTGATGGTCGGCTCGTGGTTCGCGGGCACCTACGAGTCGCCGGGCGACCTGCAGCGCGCGGCCGACGGGCGGCTCTACAAGGAGAGCTTCGGGATGGCGTCGGCGCGGGCGGTGGCGCTGCGCACCGCCGAGGACTCCCCGTTCGACCGGGCGCGCAAGGCGCTGTTCGAGGAGGGCATCTCCACGTCCCGGATGTTCCTGGACCCGGCGCGGCCGGGCGTCGAGGACCTCCTGGACGCGATCGTCGCGGGCGTGCGCAGCTCGTTCACCTACGCGGGCGCGCGGACGCTGGAGGAGTTCCACGAGCGCGCCACGGTCGGCGTGCAGGGCGCGGCGGGCTACGCCGAGGGGATGCCGCTCGCGACGAGCTGGTAGAAGATCATCCCGGGGCGGCTTGATGCCCGTTCGCGCCAACCTTGCCCCGGTTTTGCGCGTCCATAGAGTAGGTCTGGTGCTGACAGCACCCCGCCCGGGGAATCGGAGCGTACATGGCGAGTCGTACCAACGACGGGCGAACACCTCGCGACGACCCCGGGGACGACGGCCCCGTCGGCGGGCGCGCGGCGGGGCTGCCCACGGCGCTCGTGCTGACGCTCGCGTCCGCCCTGGTGTGGGGCATCGCGCACCTGTGGGCCGGACGCCGCGTGGCGGGCGCGCTGCTGCTCGCCCTCTACGGGGCGCTGGTGGCGGCGGGGCTGATCGCCTGGTCGTCCTACCGCGACGACCTGTACCCGCTCGCCGGCCGCCCGGACCTCATCAACTCGATCGCGGCGGGCGTCGTCGTGCTGGCGGCCGTGTGGATCGCGGTCGTCGTGCGCAGCTACCTGGTCGTCCGGCCGGACGGGCTGGCGGCGGTGTCCCGCGCGGCGGGCGTCGCCGCGACGCTCGCGCTGTGCCTGGTGATCGCCGCGCCGTTCGCCCTCGCCACGCACCACATGTACGTCTGGCGCGACACGCTGACCAGCATCTTCAAGACGGGCGGGTTCGGCGGCGACGGCCGTCCCGTGGACGCCGACGACCCGTGGAAGGACCGGCCGCGCGTCAACATCCTGCTGCTCGGCGGCGACGCGGCGGCGAACCGGACGGGCGTGCGCACCGACAGCATGACGGTGGCGAGCATCGACACCAAGACCGGTGACACCGTGCTGCTGAGCCTGCCGCGCAACCTGGAGCGCGTGCAGTTGCCCGCGGGCCCGGCGCGCGACCGCTTCCCCTACGGCTTCACCGGCGACGGCCCCGGCACGCCCGGCCTGCTCAACGAGGTCTACGAGTACGCCGAGGACCACCCGGACGTCGTGCCGGGCGTCGCGCGCAACCACCGGGGTCCCGAGCTGCTGAAGAAGACGATCGCCGGGGTCCTCGCGCAGCCGGTGGACTACTACATCCTCGTGGACATGTTCGGCTTCGCCGACATCGTGGACGCGATGGGCGGCGTCAAGGTGCGGATCACCCAGCCGATCCCCTACGGGCGCAACGGCGGCGTCCTGCAGCCCGGCTACCGCACGCTGCGGGGCAAGGAGGCCCTTTGGTACGGGCGGTCGCGCACCGACAGCGACGACTACACGCGCATGGGACGGCAGAAGTGCCTGCTGCGGGCCATCGCGCGGCAGGCGGACGCGCGGACCGTCCTGACGAAGTTCGACAAGCTCGCCACGGCCGCCAAGCACACGCTGTCCACCGACATCCCGCAGAAGCTCCTGCCGGGGCTGATCGAGCTGTCGGGGAAGATGAAGGACGGCGCCAAGATCGACAGCCTCCAGTTCGTCCCGCCGCTGATCAGCACGGCGAACCCGGACTACGCGCTGATCCGGCGGCTGGCGGCCAAGGCCGTCGCGCCGAAGGAGAAGTCCGCGCAGGCGGCGCCGACGGCGTCCCCGTCGACGTCGCGGCCGGTGGCGGCGGGCGGGGAGGAGAACCCGGTCGGCGGCGGGGACTCGCATCCGGTGTCGCTGGAGGCGACCTGCCCGTCGTGACGCGCGGCACAATGGACGGGTGGACCGTCCCCTCCGGATCCGCCGGATCGTCAACGCCGTCAACCTGTCGACCCCGCTCGGCCTGTTGCTCGCGGCGGCCGGGTCGCGCGGCTCGCCGGAGCGCGGGCGATGTCCGGGCCCGGACGGGCTGGTCCTCGCCGGCGGCTACCGCTGGCCGCTCCCGGCCGCGCCGGTGTTCACGGTCGGCAACGTGGTGACGGCGCGGCGCGCGGCGGCGGACCTGCTGGACCGTCCGGCGCTGCTGCGGCACGAGGGACGGCACGCGACGCAGTACGCGTTCCTGCTCGGCCCGCTGATGATCCCCCTGTACCTGGTGTGCGCGGGCGTGTCGCTGCTGCTCTGCGGCGACCACGCGTCCGCGAACCCGTTCGAGCGGCAGGCGGGGCTCGCCGACGGCGGGTACACGCCGCACCCGATCCGGTGGCCGTTCCGGCGCTGACGGCGGCCCCGTGGCGCGGCGGGCGGCCCGGCGGGTGAATCATGGAACGTGACGATGGCCGACTGTGGAGGGACGTGTTCGGGTGCCCCAGATCGTGGGCTGTGACGCCTTCCGGGTGCGGATGCCGCACGGACGGCGGCCGGAGAGCATCCTCGTCCGGCTCGCGGGCGGTGACGGCTCGGTGGGCTGGGGCGAGGTCGCGCCGGGCGCCGATCCGGCGCTCGCGGGCGGCGCGTGGGCGGATCTGGAGGAACGGCTCGGCCCGGCGCTGCTGGGGCTGGACTGGGACCGTCCCGAGGACGTCTCGGCGGCGGCGGAGCTGGGCGGGCGCAGCGCGGCGGCGGCCGTGGACGTCGCCTGCTGGGACCTGTGGTGCCGCAACCGGGGCCTGCCGCTGGCGCACGCGCTCGGCGGGACGCGCACGTCGATCGTGACGGGCGCGCGGATCGCCGTCGACGGCGCTCCCGACGCGCTGCCCGCCCTCGTGAACCGGACGGTCGGCGCGGGCCACACGCGGGTGACGCTGGACGTGCGGCCGGGCCGGGACGTGGAGCGCGTCCGGGCCGTCCGGGCGGCGTTCCCGGCGCTCGCGATCGTCGCGGACGCGGGCAACGCCTACACCGAGGACGCGGCGCACCTGGCGGCCCTGGAGGCGCTGGACGCCTACGGCCCGCTGGCGATCGCGCACCCGTTCCCGGCGGACGACCTGGCCGCCCACGCGCGGCTGCAGCGGCGGGTGGACGCGGCGGTGGCCCCGGCGGTGCGCGACGTGGAGGGCCTGGACGCGGCGATCACGCTCGGCGCGGGCCGCGCCCTGGACCTGCGCTACGACCGGCTGGGCGGGCTGACGGCGGCGCGCGCAGCGCACGACCGCGCGTACGCGGCGGGCTGGGACGTGTGGTGCACGGGCGTCGGCGTGTTCGGCGTGGGGCAGGCGGCGGCGGTGGCGCTGGCGGCGCTGCCGGGCTGCACGCTGCCGAGCGGGGTGACCGACCCGGCGGGCGGCCCGGTGTTCGTGACGCCCCCGGTGCGGTCGGCGGGCGGCGTCGTGGGAGTGCCGCTCACGCAGCCGGGCCTCGGCCACGCGATCGACGAGGAGCGGATCCGCAAGCTCGCCACCCGCCGCATGCGGCTGCCCGCGTGAGCGGGACCGTGTGGGTGGTGGCGGGGCCGCCGGGCGCGGGCAAGTCGACGGTGTGCGGGCTGCTGCTGGAGCGGCTGCGGCCCGTCCCGGCGCTGCTGGACAAGGACACGCTGTTCGGCCCGTTCGTCGCGGCGACGCTGGCCGCGCACGGCCGCGATCCGGGCGAGCGCGAGGGCCCCTGGTACGACGAGCACGTGAAGGCCCACGAGTACGCGGGGCTGACGGCGGCGGCGCGGGAGGTCCGCGCGGCGGGCTGCCCGGTGCTGCTGAGCGGCCCGTTCACCGGGCAGATCCGGGACCCGGAGCGGTGGGCGGCGTGGACGGACGCGCTCGGCGGCCCGGACGTCCGCCTGGTGTGGATCCGCTCGGACGCCGCGACGCTGCGGCACCGGCTTCTCGCCCGCAACTCGCCCCGCGACGCGGGCAAGCTGGCGGCCTTCGGGGCGTTCGTCGAGCGGATGCGCCCGGACGAGCCGCCGCCCGTCCCGCACGACGCGATCGACAACCGGCTGACCGCGTCCGCGTCCCTGGCCGCTCAGGTCGCGGCGCTGGCGGGCTGAGGACCCGCGGGACGTCCCGCGGGCCCGGGCGCGTCAGCCGCCGGCGAGCAGGTCGCGCAGTTCGGCGACCGCGGCGCGCAGGTGCCCGGCGAAGGACTCCATCGCGTCCGCGACCGTGCGCGGCGTGCTCAGGTACACGTTGAACCGGTCGGGCAGCAGCACGTACGCGACGCCGATGCACTGCGGGCTGGTGGAGCCGAATCCGAAGTACTTGACGTTGACCGACGGCGCGGAGCTGGTGCTGAGGTAGTCGTCGCGCATGATCCGCCAGCCGGGCGAGGAGTACAGCGCGGGCGCCTCGGTGACGCCGAGTTCCGCGCCGCGCCGCTCGGCGATGAGCTGCAGCTCCCACAGGTGCTGCTCGGGGGCGCGGCCGGCCTGGCAGTCCTTGGCGCGCGCGACGTGGGCCTCGGCGGCGGCGCGCAGCGCGGCGCGGCGCTCGTCGGCGGTGGCGGCGGGGTCGTTCTGGGTCCGGACGAACGCCAGCACCTCGGGCGTGACGACGCGCATGGCCTCGGTGCGTCCCCGGTTGTACTGGCGGGTGGCGATGGACTCGTAAGTCGCGCCGACACGACCCTTGGCGCGCTGGTGGGCGAGCTGGTAGGCCATCTGGACGAACGCGTCCGGCGAGATCCCGAGCTTCTTGGCGTCGTTGGCGCCGAAATCGTCGAACGCGACGGTCTCGGTGGCGGTCGCGGCCGCATAGTCGGCGAACGCGACGGCGGCGGCGTGGACGTCGGCGCGCAGCGCGTCGTCCAGGACGAACCGGACGGGCTCGATCGCCGGGGTGCCCTGCGGCCGGGCGCCGGAGCTGCGGGCGTGGTCCTCGGTGGAGGTGTTCATCATGTCGTCGACGAAGCTGAGCACGGTGGTGCCGTCGAGCCCGCAGTGCTCGATGTTGATCCCGGCGGACCCGTCGGCGAACACGATCAGCGAGACGGCCTTGTCGAACCAGCGGTTGCCGCTGTCGCCGTGCAGCAGGTGGTCGGTCGCCTCGTGGTCGTCCTTGGGAGTGACGTCGTCCAGGCAGACGCAGAACAGCGCGGTCTCGATCGTGTCCAGGGCCTGCGCGTTGGCCGGGTCGAGCGCGAGCAGCGCGGCGCGGGACGCGGCCCACTCGGCGCGGGCCTTGGTGGTGAGGTGGCCGGGCGCGGTCCCGGCAGCGGCGCGGGCGGCACCCTCCGCGCGGACGGCGCGGAGCCCGTCCGCGAGGTCGGCGGGGCTGTGCGGGACGCCGTCGGGGCCGATGACGTCCATCCGGAACGCGTTGGCGCGGTGGAACACGATGATGTGCCGCGCGTCGGACGGGCCGGGCCACGCGTCGGTGTACGGCACGCGGACGGTGTCCTGCTTCTCCCCCGGGATCCGGGTGGCGGAGAACAGGTACTTGTTCTGCTCCATCGACAGGGGGCGTCCGCGCTGCGCGACCGGCGGGACGCTCTCGGTGTCGAGCCGCAGCTTGTAGTCGACGGCCGCCGTGATGAGGGCGGCGGCGCGCTCCTCCTGGGTGAGGTCGGCGTCCTGGAAGAGGAAGACGAAGTTGGCGTTCAGGGCGATGCGGTCCCGGCGGCCGAGGTAGCGGTAGGGCCAGAAGGTGTCGAGCCAGCTGTGGACGCCTTCACTCCGGTCGTACTCCTCCAGCGCGGCGTGCAGGACGCGGCCCGCGCCGCCGTCGGCGAGCAGCTCGTCGACGGCCGCGCGGGTCTCCTCCAGTTCCGCCGGGGTCAGCAGCGGCGCGCTCCAGGCGAGGAACCGTTCGCAGGTGTCCTCCAGCGTGGGCAGCGGGACGCGCGGCAGGGCGTCCTCGTTGCCGAAGGTGCGGGCGGAGGGTTCGTCAGTCGTGTTCACGTCGTTCCTTGGTGTGGGGGATTGCGGCGGTGCCGCCCGTCGCGGCGCTGCTCGCGGGCGCGAGGTCGATGATGGCGCGGCCGGCCGCGTCCCGGGGCCGCGACACGAAGAGGCGGGCGTAGAACCAGCCCTCGGTCTCGCGTCCCGCGGGGTCGACGCCCTCGGCGCGGAGCGTGTCGAGCACGTCGGCCCGCTCGTCCGGCGTCGCGAAGCGGCGCTGCGGGAACAGCCGCTCGTAGCGGGTGGTGGTGTAGCCGGCGCTGTCGAGGACGTCCTCGACGGAGTCGAACGGGAACATGCGCAGGACGAAGTGGGCCATCCAGGGGCGCCGTCCGTCCTGGGCCTCGATGACGCGCGCGAGGGTGCGCTCGGTGACGTACCCGACGCAGCCGGTGGAGACGACGAGGTCGGCGCGCGACAGGCGGGCGCGCTGCATCGGCGTCGGGTCGTTCTCCTCCAGGTCGGCGTGGACGGCGTCGTCGAGGAACCCGGCGGCGAGCGCGTAGGCCAGGGCCTCCCCGGACGCGTCCAGGCCGGTGAACCGGACGCCGGGGTCGCGGCGGGAGCGGACGAGCGCGCGGTCGCGGTCCAGGAGGGCGACGCGGTCCAGCGCGGCGGCGTCGGGTCCGGCGTAGCGGTCGTAGAGGTCGTCCATCGTGGCGCCGCATTTCATCAGCGCGGCGTTGATCCCGTACGAGGAGCCGATGTCGAGAACGGTGGGCAGGGGGGTTCCCGTCACCGTTTTGTATTCGTCCACGAGGGCCCGGAAGAACGGCTGGGCCTGCTGCGGGATCTGGTATTCGAGCCGACGGAGCGTGGTGAAGTAATCGCGCGGGTCAGGCTGGGTGTAAATGTGGTCGAGCGAGATCTTTCCGGTGGCGGTGCTGGACTGCACGAAGGGTCCTTCCGGGAGGGGACGGGGCGGGCGGGGGCCGGCGGGGGCGCCGGTCCCCGGGGAGCCGCCCTAGTCCAGGAGCGCGTCGACCCGGACGGCGCGGCCCTCGGCGGCGAGGTGCTCGGGCAGGACGCGGCCGAACAGCTGGCGGGTGCGGGCGACGCTGCCCATCACGCCGGGGCGCTCGCTGTAGGCGAAGATCGCCGAGTGCCGGGCGGTGCGGCCGGCGACGGGGCTGACGCGGTGCAGGGAGTAGCGGCCCTTGAAGAGCTGCAGGTCGCCGGGGCGCAGCGCGAGCCGCCGGACGAGCCGGCCGCCGCGCCCGGTGAGGACGGCGCGGACGTCGTCGAAGTTCTCGTCGGCCGCGCTGCGGATGCCGGGGCAGTACTCGAAGACGCCGCCCTCGTCGGCCTCCTGGGTGAGCATGCTCACGGTGAACTCGTTGGTGTCGAAGTGCCAGGGGTGCTCCATGCCGGGCGCGACGACGTTGAGGCACAGGCCCGCGAGGGGGTCGCCCAGCTCGTGGACGCGGGGCAGCCCGAAGCATTCGGCGACGAAGCGCTGGAATCCGGCGTCGGTGTAGAGCCGGTGGACGATGTGCTCGGCGGGGATGCGGTCGCGGGGGACGAAGGCGTTGCCGCGTTCTACGGTGATGCGTCCCGGGTGGCCGTCGGGGAGCGGGGTCGCGAGGTCGATGTTGTAGGCGTTGACGGTCTCGACGTCGTAGTGGGCGTGCGGGGCGATGGCGGCGCCCTCGGCCCGGAGCGCGTCCAGGCCGGCGGGGCGGACGAAGTCGGGCAGGACGCTGCAGCCGGTCTCGCGCAGTTCTTTCCGGGTGCGGGCGACAATGGAATTCCAGGCGGGCCCGCCGGGTTCTTCGAGGGGATAACGATCGGTGTCGACGACCTGCCCGATGGTCGGGACTTCCACGGTGCTCATGAAGATCCTCTCCGCGCGGGCACGGGCGATCGGGCGGTACGGGGCGCTTCCCGTCCGCCGTCTTGTGCCTTCCCGCGAACCTCAGACGGGTTTTAGCACATGCAATGCCTCAATTCAGGCGAGGTTTTAGCCGGTTTCTTGGCAGGCAGGTTCATGAGTCGCCGTTGACCTGTGGTTTTGGATGCCCGGTTTCGTGGCGCATCTCACACCCGAACGGGCTTCTGTGGCCCATCTCACGGCGACGGGCCGCTCCCCCGGGTGCGGGGAGGCGGCCCGTCGGCGTCGGCGGCTCAGTAGGACTTGGGGAGCCCGAGGGTGTGCTGCGCGACGAAGTTGAGGATCATCTCGCGGCTGACCGGCGCGATGCGCATGAGCCGGACGACGCCGGCGAGCATCCCGACGCCGTACTCGCTGGTGAGGCCGTTGCCGCCGTGGACCTGGATGGCGGTGTCGACGGCGTGGACGGCGGCCTCGGCGGTCGCGTACTTGGCCATGTTGGCGGCCTCGCCGGCGCCGAGGTCGTCGCCCGCGTCGTAGAGCGCGGCGGCCTTCTGCGCCATGAGCCGGGCCACCTCGATCTCGATCTTGGCGGCGGCAAGCGGGTGGGCGAGGCCCTGGTGCGCGCCGATGGGCGTCTTGAAGACCTGCCGCTCCTTGGCGTAGCCGGTGGCCTTGCCGAGGGCGAGGCGGCCGATGCCCGCGCCCATCGCCGACGCCATGATCCGCTCGGGGTTGAGGCCCGCGAAGAGTTGCAGGAGGCCGCCGTCCTCGTCGCCGACGAGCGCGTCGTAGGGCAGCCGGACGTCGTCGAGGTGGCAGACGAACTGCTTCTCCGGCGAGACGATCTCCATCTCGATGGGCGTCCAGGTGAAGCCCGGCGTGTCGGTGGGGACGATGAACAGCGAGGGCCGCAGGTTGCCCTTCTGGTCGGAGCTGCGGCTGACGAACAGGACGGCGTCGGACTCGTCCACGCCGGAGATGAACGTCTTCTGCCCGCTCAGGACCCAGCCGTCGCCGTCGCGGCGGGCGGTCGTGGTGATGCGGTGGGAGTTGGACCCGGCGTCGGGCTCGGTGATCGCGAACGCCATCTTGACCGAGCCGTCGGCGAAGCGGGGCAGCCAGTGCTTCTTCTGGTCCTCGGTGCCGGACCGCGCGATGATCGTCGCGCAGATCGCGGGCGAGACGACCATGAGCAGCAGCGGGCAGCCCGCGGCGGCCAGTTCCTCGCAGACGGCGGCGAGGTCGCCGATGCCGCCGCCCCCGCCCCCGTACTCGGCGGGGACGTTCACGCCGAGGTAGCCGAGCCGTCCGGCCTCCCGCCACAGCTCGTCGGTCTTCTCCCCGGCCCGCGCCTTCCGGATGAAGTAGTCGGGGCCGTACTTGGCGCCGAGGTCGGCGACGGCGGCGCGCAGGGCCTGCCGCTCCTCGGATTCGGTGTAGTTCACGCGGGGGTCCTTTCGGGGGGTGCGGCGATGACGGCGAGGACGGCTCCGGCCTCGACCTGCTGCCCGGCGCGGACGTCGAGGACGGCGACGGTGCCGGCGGCGGGGGCGGTGATGCGGTGCTCCATCTTCATGGCCTCCAGGACGACGAGGGTCTGGCCCTCGGCGACGTCGGCCCCGGCGGCGGTCTCGACGCGGACGACCGTGCCGGGCATGGGGGCGAGGAGGGAGCCGGGCGCGACGAGGTCGGCGGGGTCGGCGAAGCGCGGGACGGCGCGCAGCGCGACGGGCCCGAGCGGGGAGTCGACGTCCACGCGGTCCCCGGCGGCGGCGACGGCGAAGCGGTGCCGGACGCCGCCCGCGTCGAGGACGACCTCGTCCGGCGTCGCGGACACGAGGTCGGCGTCGTGGCCGTGGAGGCCGTCGCGGGTGAGGCGGTACTCGACGTCGATCGTCGCGCCGTCCGGGGTCTCGTAGGTCTTGCGCTGCGGCTGGGACGGGACGTTGCGCCACCCGGACGGCAGCCCGCCGAGGACGCGCGCGGCGGCGCGGTTGGCGGCGGCGTCGGCGAGGGCGGCGGCGAGCGCGGACAGGGCGACGGCGTCCGGTCCGGCGAGCGGCGCGGCGAGGGTGCCGAGTCCGACGGCGTCCAGGTAGCCGGTGTGGGTGTCCCCGGCGAGGAACGCGGGCTCGCGCAGGATGGTGGCGAGCAGGTCGCGGTTGGTGGTGACGCCGTGCAGGCGCGCGCCGGTGAGCGCGGCCCGGAGGCGGCGCGCGGCGGCGGCGCGGGTGGGCGCCCACGCGATGACCTTGGCGAGCATCGGGTCGTAGTGGACGCCGACGGTGTCCCCGGCCGCCACGCCGCTGTCGAGGCGCAGGCCGTGCCCGGCGGGGACGGCGAACTCCGCGTCCACGCCGGGGACGTCGAAGGCGCGCAGGGTGCCGGTGCCGGGCCGCCAGTCGGCGGCGGGGTCCTCGGCGTACAGGCGGACCTCGATGGCGTGGCCGCGCGGGGCGGGCGGTTCGGCGGGGAGCCGGGCGCCCTCGGCGACCTCGATCTGGAGGCGGACGAGGTCGAGCCCGTAGACGCACTCGGTGACGGGGTGCTCGACCTGGAGGCGGGTGTTGATCTCCAGGAAGTAGAACCGTCCGTCGGCGGTCAGCATGAACTCGACGGTCCCGGCGCCGGTGTAGCCGAGGGCGCGGGCGGCGTCCACGGCGGCGCCGCACAGGCGGGCGCGCAGCGCGTCGTCCACGGCGGGCGACGGCGCCTCCTCGACGATCTTCTGGTGGCGGCGCTGGATCGAGCACTCGCGTTCGCCGAGCGCCCAGACCGTCCCGTGCGCGTCGGCGAGGAGTTGCACCTCGATGTGGCGGGCGTTCTCCAGCAGCGGTTCGCAGAAGACGGCGGGGTCGCCGAACGCGGACTCGGCCTCGCGGCGGGCGGCGGCGACCTCGCCGGGCAGGTCGGCGAGGGCGCGGACGACGCGCATGCCGCGTCCGCCGCCGCCCGCCGACGCCTTGACGAGGATCGGGAGGTCGTCCTCGGTGACCGCCGTGGGGTCGAGTTCGGGCAGGACGGGCACGCCCGCCGCGGCCATGAGCTTCTTCGCCTCGATCTTGGAGCCCATCGCGGCGATGGCGGCGGGCGGCGGGCCGATCCAGGTCAGTCCGGCGTCCAGGACGGCCCGCGCGAACGCGGCGTTCTCCGACAGGAAGCCGTAGCCGGGGTGGATCGCGTCCGCGCCGGCGGCCCGGGCGGCGTCGATGATCAGGTCGCCGCGCAGGTAGGTGTCGGCGGGCGCGGCGCCGGGGAGCCGGACGGCGCGGTCGGCCTCGCGGGCGTGCGGCGCGCCCGCGTCGGGGTCGGAGTGGACCGCGACCGTGCCGATGCCGAGGTCGCGGCAGGTGCGGAAGACGCGGCGGGCGATCTCGCCCCGGTTGGCCGCCAGGATTGTCTCGATCATCGGCTCACATCCGGAAGACGCCGAAGCCGTCGGCTCCGCGTACGGGCGCGTTGTGGACGACGGACAGGCACAGGCCGAGGACGGTGCGGGTGTCGCGGGGGTCGATCACACCGTCGTCGTAGAGCCGTCCGGACAGGAAGAAGGGAAGGGACTCGGCCTCGATCTGGGTCTCGACCAGTTCGCGCATGGCGCGGTCCTGGTCCTCGTCGTAGACCTGGCCGCGCGCCTCGGCGGCCTGGCGGGCGACGATGGACAGGACGCCGGCGAGCTGCTGCGGCCCCATGACCGCGGACTTGGCGCTGGGCCAGGTGAACAGGAAGCGGGGGTCGTAGGCCCGTCCGCACATGCCGTAGTTGCCCGCGCCGTAGGACGCGCCCATGACGATCGTGATGTGCGGGACCTTGCTGTTGGCCACCGCGTTGATCATCAGGGCGCCGTGCTTGATGATCCCGGACTGCTCGTACTCCTTGCCGACCATGTAGCCGGTCGTGTTGTGGAGGAAGAGGAGCGGGGTGTCGGTCTGGTTGGCGAGCTGGATGAACTGGGCGGCCTTCTGCGCCTCGTCCCCGAACAGGACGCCCTGGGCGTTGGCGAGGATGCCGATCGGGTAGCCGTGGACGCGGGCCCAGCCGGTGACGAGGCTCGTCCCGTAGAGGGGCTTGAACTCGTCGAACGCGGAGGCGTCGGTGATGCGGGCGATGACCTCGCGGGGGTCGAACGGGACCTTGAGGTCTTCGGGGACGATCCCGGCCAGTTCCTCGGGGTCGTAGCGGGGTGGGACCGTCTCTGCGGGCGTTGGGCCGTGCTTACGGTGGTTGAGGTTGCGGACGATCTGGCGGCCGAGGCGCAGCGCGTCGGGTTCGTCGGCGGCCATGTAGTCGGCGAGGCCGGACGTGCGGGCGTGCATCTCGGCGCCGCCCAGCTCCTCGTCGTCGGACTCCTCGCCGGTCGCCATCTTCACCAGCGGCGGGCCGCCGAGGAACACCTTCGCGCGCTCCTTCACCATCACGACGTGGTCGCACATGCCGGGGATGTAGGCGCCGCCGGCGGTGGAGTTGCCGAAGACGAGCGCGATCGTCGGGATCCCGGCGGCGGACAGGCGGGTGAGGTCGCGGAACATCCGGCCGCCCGGGATGAAGATCTCCTTCTGCGTGGGCAGGTCGGCGCCGCCGGACTCGACCAGGTTGATGACCGGGAGACGGTTCTCCAGGGCGATGTCGGACGCGCGGAAGCTCTTCTTGACCGTCCAGGGGTTGCTGGAGCCGCCGCGGACGGTCGGCTCGTTCGCGACGATCATGCATTCGACGCCCTCGACGACGCCGATGCCGGTGATGACGCTCGCGCCGACCTGGAAGTCGCTGCCCCAGGCGGCGAGGGGGCTGAGTTCGAGGAACGGGGAGTCCTGGTCGAGGAGCAGTTCGATGCGCTCGCGGGCCAGGAGCTTGCCGCGCTTGCGGTGCCGCGTCACGTACTTCTCGCCGCCGCCCGCCAGCGCCTTGGCGTGCTCGGCTTCCAGCTCTTGGATCTTCTGGAGCATCGCGGCGCGGCGGCTCTGGTATTCGGGGCTCTGGGGGTCCAGGGCGCTTTTGAAGGTCATAGAAGTGACTCCGGGATGTCGGCCTGGCGGGCGCGCAGCCATTCGCCCAGGGCCTTGCCCTGGGGGTCGAAGCGGGTGGAGGCGGAGACGCCGTCCTGGAGGATGCCCTCGATGACGAAGTTGAGGGCGCGCAGGTGGGGCAGGGTGTGGCGGGTGACGGTGTGGCGGCGTGTTTCGGGGAGGAGGTCGCGGAGGCGGTCGATGGTGAGGTAGGAGTGGAGCCAGTGCCATTGCGCGTCGGTGCGGGCCCAGACGCCGATGTTGGCGTTGCCGCCCTTGTCGCCGCTGCGGGCGCCGACGATGCGTCCGAGAGGGGCCCGCACGGTGGGGGCTCCTGCAGCGGGAACTCCCCCGGCGGAAGCGGCCACGGCGGCGACGCCTGCGGTGGGAGCGCCTGCGGTGGGAGCGCCTGCGGTGGGAGCGCCTGCGGTGGGAGCGCCTGCGGTGGGAGCGCCTGCGGTGGGAGCGCCTGCGGTGGGAGCGCCTGCGGTGGGAGCGCCTGCGGTGGGAGCGCCTGCGGTGGCTCGAACGGTGGGAGCGCTTACGCTGGGGGTCTGTGGGTTATCCACAGGATCGGCGGTGGCTTTCGCGGGGGCGTTCTCTCGTTGGACAATGGAAGTGGGGTCGCCCCCCTGGGCGGGCGGGGGCTGATCTGAGGCGGATTCACTTTCCTCCGCAGCGCGCCGCTCGGACCCGTCCGGCGCCTCCGGCAGCGGCGCGGTGACGGACGCGGGCTCGATCGCCACCTCGTCCCCGTCCGGCAGCACGGTGACCTGCCGCACCTCCCCGTTCGGCACGAACGCCGCCGTGTACACGCCGAACGGCGACCCCTTCCCCGGCGGCGACGTCATCGTGAACCCGGGATACCCGGCGAGCGCCAGCTCCACGACCGCGCCGCTGAACGTCCGCCCCACCAGGCCCGGATCGGCGTCCAGGACGGCGCACCGCAGCAGCACGGTCGCCTCGCCCTGCGTGACGGGATCGGACGCCGGGACACCGATCGTCGTCCATTCCATCCGGGCGGGCCTCCGCGCGCCGAACGCCGCGTCGAGCTGCCGCCGCGCCAGCGCGATCTTCGCGTCGACGTCCAGCCCGGTGATCACGAACGTCATCTCGTTGCGGTGCCCGCCGAGATGGTTGAGGCAGACCTTGGTGTCCGGCGGCGGGGGCGCGCCGACCACGCCGCTGATCTCGACGCGGTCCGGCCCGTCCTGCCGCAGCCGGACGGTGTCGAACCGCGTCGTCACGTCCGGCCCGGCGTAGGCGGGCCCGCCGATCTCGTACAGGAGCTGCGCCGTGACGGTCTCGGTCGTCACGGCGCCGCCCGTGCCGGGGTGCTTGGTGATGACGCTGGACCCGTCCGCGCGGACCTCGGCCAGCGGAAAGCCCACCGGCTCCCCCAGCGGGACCTCCGTGAAGAACGCGTAGTTCCCCCCGGTCGCCTGCGCGCCGCACTCGAGGACGTGCCCGGCGACGGTCGCGCCCGCGAGCGCGTCCCAGTCGTCCCGCGCCCACCCGAAGTGCGCGGCGGCCGGCCCGACGACGAGGGACGCGTCGGTCACCCGTCCCGTCACGACCACGTCCGCGCCCGCCTCCAGCGCCGCCGCGATCCCCCACGCGCCGAGGTAGGCGTTCGCGGTGAGCGGCGCGCCATAGACCGGGGACGTCAGGCCGAGGTCGGCGGCGCGCGGCAGCAGGTCGTCCCCCTCGACGTGCGCGATCCGGACGTCGACGCCGAGCCGCGCCGCGATCTCCCGCAGCCGCGCCGCGAGGCCGCGCGGGTTGAGCCCGCCCGCGTTCGTGACGATCCGGACGCCGCGCTCGGCCGCCAGCCCGAGGGACTCCTCCATCTGCCGCAGGAACGTCGTCGCGTATCCGGCGTCCGGGTCCTTCATCCGGCCGCGCCCGAGGATGAGCATGGTCAGCTCGGCGAGATAGTCACCGGTGAGGACGTCGAGCGGGCCGCCGTCCAGCATCTCCCGCACCGCGGAGAACCGGTCGCCGAAGAAGCCGGAGGCGTTCCCGATCCGCAAGGGTCGCGTCATGGCCCGCAGCCTGCCAGCCCGGCCAGAAAAAATCAATCGTGCATGATTGTTTTCAGTGCCGCCGGTTTGGTTGACTGGTGAACCACCGACCGAAGGACGCGATGACCACCCAGGCGACCCCCCGGCAACCCCGCCAGGACCGCAGCCGCGCGACCCGGCAGCGCCTCCTGGAGGCGGCGATCGAATGCCTCGCCTCGGTCGGGTGGGCGAGCACGACCGTCGCCGTCGTCGCCGAACGCGCCGGGGTCTCGCGCGGGGCCGCGCAGCACCACTTCCGGACGCGGGAAGAACTCGTGACGGCCGCCGTCGAGTACGGCAGCGAGGTGCGCCGGGCACGGATGCGCGAACGCCTCGACACCACGCCGGGCCGACGGCCGACCACGCTGGAGGTCGTCCTCATGCTCGGCGACATGTACACGAGCCCGCTGTTCCGCGCAGCGCTCCAGCTCTGGGTGGCGGCCAGCTCGGACGACCAGCTCCGCGCCAGCGTCGTCCCGCTGGAGGCCCGCGTTGGCCGGGAGGCGCACCGACTGACGGTCGAGGCGCTCGGCGCGGACGAATCCGTGCCCGGCGTCCGGGAAGCCGTGCAGGCGACGCTCGACCTGATGCGCGGCCTCGGCCTGGCCGACCTGCTCACCGACGACTCGGCCCGCCGCGACCGCCTTCTACGCCAATGGGCCAAGACCCTCGACGCAATCCTGACGCCCACACACTGACCACCGGGAGACCATTCCAGCCGACACGCGCGTAGGCCCCGAGCCGCCGCCACTCTTGGCGACGAGTAGGGGCTACCTCTTGAGCGGCTGGTTGAACCGCAGCATGTTCCCGGACGGATCGCGGAACGCACAGTCCCGGACCCCGTACGGCTGGTCGATCGGCTCTTGCAACACCTCACCGCCCGCCGCGCGAATGCGCTCGAACGTCGCGTCGCAGTCGTCCGTCCGGAAGATGACACCGCGCAGCAGGCCCTTGGCCAGCAGCTCCGCCATGACCTCCTTGTCGGCCGGCGAGGAGTTCGGGTGAGCCAGCGGCGGCTCCAGCACGATCTCCACATCGGGCTGGGCCGGAGACCCGACGGTCACCCAGCGCATCCCCTCGAAGCCGACGTCGCTGCGCACCTCGAAGCCCAGGACGTCCCGGTAGAACGCGAGCGCCTTGTCATGGTCGTCCACGGCGATGAAACACTGGGCAAGCTGGATGTCCATGCAGGTCATGCTACGACCGGCCGGTCGGCTTCGCCCCTCCGGACCGGATCGGACGCGTATGAATCTTCGCGATGCAGGCCGGGATCACCGCGCCGTCATCGTGGCTCCGAGACCGATAAGCGCTAGGGCTCTCCCCGACGAGTTCGGTGAACCGCGAGCTGAACGACCCCAGCGACGTACACCCGACCTCGAAACAGACCTCGGTCACCGTCAGATCACCGCGCCGCAGCAGCGCCTTGGCCCGCTCGATCCGACGCGTCATCAGATAGTTGTAGGGCGTCTCGCCGAAGGCGGCCCGGAAGCTACGCGAGAAATGGCCCGGCGACATGAGCGCGGCACGCGCCAGCGCTGGGACGTCCAGTGGCTGGGCGTACTCACGATCCATGAGGTCACGAGCCCGACGCAGGCGGACGAGGTCGTCCAGATTCACACGACCACCATGCCACATCCCAGAGACATCCCACCCCACACCAACCAAAAAGAACCCCAGGTCAGCCCGCGTAACCCACCCACCACCACCGACGCCCCAGCCAGCCCAACCCCACAAAACCCAAGCCCCAAACGACGCCCCTCCCGCCCGGGGGCGGACCGTACACCTCCAGTCTCCCGGCCCGCCGGCCCGCGCCTCAACCCGTCCGCCAACCTGTGGAAAACCCACCTCCAGCGCCGGACCGCGAGTGCCGCACCGCGAGCACAGCCACGGCCCCTGGGAACAGAAAGGGGGTCCCGCCAACTGGCGGGACCCCCAAATGTCCTCGGAAACGCAAAAGGGGCTTCGCCATCGGCGAAGCCCCCAGAAATGCGTTGAGGGCCACCCCTCGCGGGATGGCCCTCAACCACTGTGAGTCCGGCGGTGTCCTACTCTCCCACACAGTCTCCCATGCAGTACCATCGGCGCTGAAAGGCTTAACTTCCGGGTTC
>NZ_WUTW01000005.1 GCF_009831215.1 Actinomadura rayongensis | reverse complement strand
GGCCGCGTTCCTCCCCGACCTCGCCGGCTCGCTGAACAACCTGTCGAATCAGCAGGCCAATACCGGTGACCGCGCGGGGGGGCTGGCCAGTATCGAAGAAGCAGTCCAGATCCGACGGACGCTGGCTGACGCCAACCCGGCCGCGTTCCTCCCCGACCTCGCCGGCTCGCTGAACAACCTGTCGAATCAGCAGGCCAATACCGGTGACCGCGCGGAGGCGCTGGCCAGTATCGAAGAAGCAGTCCAGATCCATCGGACGCTGGCTGACGCCAACCCGGCCGCGTTCCTCCCCAACCTCGCCACGTCGCTGAACAACATCGCGTATCGCATGGTTGAGGCAGACTGTGAGGACGACCTGGACCGTGCATTGTCCGCTGGATCGGCGGGCTTGCGGGCGGGAGTCCGGGCTGAATGCGCCTTGGTTTCCGTTCGGTTCCACCGCTCACGCGGCAACCACAGCAAGGCAGCGGCCGGCCTGATAGTTGCTGCGGAGACCGCCGATCAGGAGGATGACGCCGCGTGGCGCGGTCGAGCGCGGCGGGCTGTACGCGCCGCCGTCACACAGGCACCCGAGGCGACGGATACAGACCCCGGCGTTGCGGCGCTACCCGCTTGGGCGACGCATCCGCTACCAGACGAACAGGTGGCGCTGTTTAACCGTTGGCTTGCTCCCCATGCGTGGGAAGGGCAGGAACGCTTCCTGCGCGAGGAGTTTGCACATCTGCAGTCACCGGCGGTGAGAGCGGCGCTCGATCTCGCTTGCTCGCTCTATCCGGAAGTTCGAGCGCTGGCCGAACTCCAGTCCCTCCTGGATGCGATCGAGGAGGGCGGTCTCGATCCCGTCCTGGAACGCGAAAGGACCGGGTATGCGCGAGTCGACCTGGTAAGACGTTGGCTGGAAACCCCGACATGGACTGAATCCCGGAACTTCATCCATCAGCATCCGGACCTCGCCGATGATCCAGCGATCATCGAGGTGCTTCAAACAGCCGGTGACACGCCGACAATCCAGCAGCACCTCGGGATTCTGGTACTCGGACAACGGACATCGCTCGATGACGCCTATGACGCCGTCGTCGACATCACGGCCGCAGCCGATCTGGCCATCGCCTTCATCGAGGCCCTTGACGCCGCCGCCATCGCCGCGTTGTGGGCGGCTTCTCCGACCCTGAGCCGTGTCCCGTTCATCGCCGCCTTCGTCGGCGCCCTCATGACCCTCTGGCAGGACACCACCGGCACAGGCGACTCGTTGGAGGTGATGAGGCGCGCCGCGGACGAGGCCACCGCCGCCCAACGCGAGGTCGGTGCGGCGCGGCTCCGCCGCCTGGCCCGCAAGCAACCGGAGCGAGCCGAAAGCTACAACGACCTCGCCGCCGTCCTAGAAGCAGCCCAAGGCGGAACGGATAGGCCGAACGGCGGAGCATGACCTCCGAGCGGGGCGTCCTTCCGCTCACGGCGCTCCGCCAGCTCAACAACCTAGGCCGCCTCATCCGTGCCTCACTCACCGAAGGCGAACGCGACCAGGCCGTGGCGCTCGCACTCACCGAGGCACGCCGCTACCGCGGCGACGGCTACGCCTGGGACGTCATAGCCGTAGCTCTCGGACTGCCGGAGCCGGAGATCAAGGAATGGCTCTTCAACGACGCTCCGAAAACGGTCACCCCACCGCAAGAACCACCCACGACGACGATCGACCTCACGACGTGGACGCCCCCACGCCCCTCATCGTCGCAGCAAAACATGTCGATGCAGGTGTCCCAATCCTTCTCGATCTCCCAGCCCGCGCACTTCAACGCCCAGCACACGGTCACCGACCGCACGACGGCCGTCGAACGCCGGGAAGTTCTGGTGATCTCCGGTGACCCGCGGCCCGGCGGCAACTTCTTCGGCCCCGAGGTCGCCTCCATCCGCACGGCGCTAGGCCCCGACCGTTTCCAGGATCTCACCTGCCCCGACCTGTCGGAGATCACACCCGCTCTCATCCGCTACCGGCCAGCGGTCCTGCACATAGCGGCGCACCACGAGAACGGCGGCGTCGTCCTCTCCCGCGACGGGAGGCCGCTATGGACGGACCACCAAATGCTGGCGCGACAGATCCGCCGCGCCCCGGCCCATCTGAAGCTCGTCGTGCTGAGCATGTGCGACGCGACCGCCCTGGCGGCACGCCTCGCATCACCGAGCCTGGCAGTCATCGCCTGGCCCGACCAACTCCACGACGACTACGCCCGCGAATTCGCCGAGCCGCTCTACCGGCTACTCGCCGCAGGAACCACCCTCACCACGGCCTGCGCGACCGCGTCCGACTGTGTGACCAGCCGCTGGCCGGACGTCACAGCGCCCCACCTCCATCACCCCACAGCGCATCGGCTGTTCTGACAACGAACCAGACCGCAACAACGATCAACTCGACGACCGCGGTCCGCACCAGAGAACCCGCTCTTTCGCCACAACGCGGCCAGGCGCCGGCCGCCGCATCAGATCACACTGATCCATCGCTGCCCGAGCCCACATCCCACGCACTCCGAATCTCACCTTCGCAACTAGTTCAAAGGCAGAGGTCGGTACGGTTGAGGGCCCGCTCGGGACTGTTGTCGGTGTTGAACGCCCGAATGCGCACGGCGGGCCGTGCTGCTCCCTCACGGCGAGGAGGCCGTCCTGAACGTCCTGCCGCTCGATCTGCCCGGCAAGGTCCGGCTCCCTGTCCGCCCAGCGGTCGCGGCCGCAGCCGCTCTCTCACCAGCAGCCGACGGCAAAGCTGAGGAGTCGGTCGGCCGCCTCCCGAGGACCGCTGGATCGTCCCGGCACCGATGCGTTAACCGAAGGACGCGCTGGAAGTCGCGCCAGTTGAGCTGGTCCGACTGACTGTCCATGCCCAGCTGGGACGCACACGTTTGCGTGAAATCAGAGGGTTGCGGAGTGGCGCACTAAAACGCAAAGCCCGCCACCTCCGATGTCGTCGCAGGTAGCGGGCTGTCTGTGCACCCGAAGGGATTCGAACCCCTAACCTTCTGATCCGTAGTCAGATGCTCTATCCGTTGAGCTACGGGTGCTCGTCCCGGTGGGCCGGGAGGTTTGTCGCGACGGCGAGTCTAGCAGGCTCGGGGGTGGTGTCCGGGCCGTCCGGTCTGCGTGGCGACGTCCACCAGTGTAGGGCATCGCGGCGGGCGGACGAGCCATGCGGGTGGTCGGCGGTGGAGGGAACCGTCTGCGAAGTTTTGGCGCCGAAGGGGTATTCGCGACGGGATTGGCGGTCACGGTCTAGTCTCGTCCGACGTCCCGACCCCCCATTCAAGGAGACTCCCATGCGCTTGTCCGCCAGCTCCCTGGTCGGCGCCCTCATGGTCGGCGGTGCCGTGCTCGGCGCCACGGCCTGTGGGCCGATCGACTCCGTCACCGGCGGTGGTGCCAAGAAGTCCGCCTGCAACAGCATCGAGTCGACGCTCCGGTCGCTGACGACCGTCAGCACGCCCGACCTCAGCAACCCGACCGCCAGCGCCACGGCCAACGCGCAGAAGTACTCGGACGCGGCGGCGAAGATCCGCAGCGCTGGGCAGGACGCCGGCGGGGACGTCGAGTCCGCGGCGGGCGCCTTCGCTACCGACCTGGAGAGCACCGCCAGCACGCTGCGGAGCCTCGGGTCGGGCAACCTGTCCGGCGGGACGAGCGGGCTTCAGTCGCTCGGCCAGATGCAGCAGCACGCCCAGGACCTCGGCAAGGCCTGCGGGTTCAGCGGAACAGGGTTCCGGTTCGGCTCCTGAGCCCGCACCGGTCGGCCCCGGCCGGGAGCGGCCGGGGCCGGTGCCGCCTGCCTCCCGAAACGCGCTTTGCCGGTTGCCGCGCGTACCGGTAGCCTGTGCTGAGCCCTCGGGCTGCAACTGGAGGATTCGCCTAGTCCGGTCTATGGCGCCGCACTGCTAATGCGGTTTGGGTTCACGCCCATCCGGGGTTCAAATCCCCGATCCTCCGCTCATGATCAGGGCCTCCGCTCCTCGCTGGAGCAGGGGCCCTGTTCGCTCATCGGTGTCGGTCGCAGTTCACCGGTTTTCGCCGCGAAGGACGAACCGAGGCGGTTCCCCGCTTCCTGGACGAGCTGCGAAGCGATCACCGAGTAGTACTCGGTGGTAGTCACCTGCGCGTGTCCTGGCATCTTCTGGGCGGCTCGTAGGTCGATAGCCCGGGCCGCCATGAGCGCTCCGGCGGTGCGCCTCGCGTCATGGGACTGCTTCTTGTGGACACCAGCCTCGTTGGAGATCGCCTTCCGCTTCTCGGTCCGGTCCAGCGGCGAGGCGCCTGGCTGGCTGGGGACCACATCCCAGGTCGCCCATTCGCCTGCCTTCGCCCATCAGCTTCCTGGTCGAGCTTTCGCTAGCGGAACTCGGGACCATCGCGAGCGAACAGCCGATCGGAGCCTTGGAAAACACACCCTACCTGCCGAACTCTACGACGCCATCGGCCAGTAGCTCTTCTCCACGGCCATCTCATCGACCCATGACCCGGACACAGACGTGACCACGTCTTTGCAGGCTTTGACTGGCCCGTTGCTCCGCGCAGACAGAGGTTCAGCTTGATCCCTATCCGCGACACCAGCCTGTCGTCGGCCCCCTCGCCGGGTTGGCGCAGATCGACTCATTGGCCGTCCCCCAACCCCGCGTTGTGCACGTGGTCACTCGGCCTCCAATTCCGCAGACCCTGGACACCGGCAACCTCAAGACGATCCCTGAGGCCGGCAATTCTTACGGCGCGCATCTGCTCGCGGACCCTGGCTTCGACCTCACCGCCCCCGGCAGCCGACACAAGCAGGCTCAGTAAATTGTGTCGAAAATACCGGAACACCCGGCCGGATTTATTTTGCCGATAGGAGCGCAGCTTTGCGCACACCCAGCGGTTGACTAGGGAGGCGCCCGGCAAGGCCGTGTGCGCGGCGAACGTCCCGGTTATCCATGTCTCGGAAGAGTCTTGACTGTTCTCTTCGCAATTCCCTCGCGGAATCCGAGAGGTCAACACGGGGATACAGTACCCTGCTAATAGTATTGACTGAAAGAATTCAGGTCGGGCTGGTCGAACGAGTACCTGATTACACCCTCAAGCTGGGCGATCCTATCGGCGATTATTGAGATCTCACCGACGGCCTCAATCCCGCTCGCCCGATTTCTCGCATTCCGCGATCTATTGAACATGTCGGTAGCCGTTTCGCGCAGAACATTCATTGCCACCGTAAGGCTTGAAAGCATTTCATTGCAGCCAACCGTCTGCCAATGACGGCTTCTATTTACATCGGTAACCATTTCGTATGCCGTGGCTATATTGTCCATAATTGGATAAGTTGCACATCTGGCCACTCTTGGACTTCTGTATATTTCTCGAAGCTGAAAAGCCAGGGCATCTAGCGCCGCATCAACCTCGTCGGTCGCGGTACCCTCCCGGCCGGCAGTCGCGTCAGTTGTAGGTACCTCCTGGTCATGGCATTGAGTGGTAGTTCCCGCATGTCCCTCTTGTCGGGCTAGTGCATTCCAGCCCGCGTCGACGTCGATCTTTTCGTCAATTAGCAAGGAAAGTTCATGCTCGCACTTTTTCCAATCATCGGGAAGGTCGTCCGGCATGCGTCCCAAGTTGCTGCGGGGTTCGTACTCGCGAGCCATCTACTCGCCCTCTGATTGCTCGGCGAGGAGTGTCCTCAGCTTTCTTCGCCCTTTCGCAATGTTCTGTCGTACAGCAGCAGGGTCGACTCCGAGTTCTTTAGCTATTTCCTTAGGTGAAAACCCATCGAACGTCCAGGCCAACGCTTGTCGCTGCTTGAACGGCAGTGACTGCAAGGTGGCGCACACCAGCATTTCCTCTCTCGCGGCTTCGGTGCGAGTGGCCACATCGTCAAGCAGAGTCGTATCTGGCACCTCTGCTATCGGCTGCGGCGCAGGGCGCCGGTAGTACTCGCGCAACGCCACTTTCCGGAGCCACGCTTTCGGATATTCAATCTCCTCCCACATGACGAAAGCCTCGGCGAACGCTGTTTGTACCGCATCTCGCGCTTCGTCGACATCTGTGCTTCCTGAGCATTTCAGTACATGGCGCACCAAGCCTTTGAACTCCAGTTTGTAGAAGGTCTCCATGTCGACGCGCTGGGGAGGGTGGCCTCCGGAGCGGGGATCGGGCGGTCGACCTGAAGGGCTAGTCGGCTTCCCGGGAACGCGTGCGACGACCCGGGACTCCCGCTCACCGCTCATCGGTGGCACAAGTTTCGCCATGTCCCGGCTTGAGGTGGATCACTTGAACGATGAGAACGACATCCTGACGGCTACGGCAAGCCCCGATGCGACGGAATCCGGCTCTGGGCGAGCGGCGAATATCGAGGATCACGCTCGTCGCCGCCGCGATGAGTGGGGGAAGGCTCACCAGAAGTTGGGGCCAGTGGGGCATCATTGGCTCATGTCCTTGAGGGCATCGCTTGTGGAGCGGGCACTCAGTAGTGCTCCGAGCGAGGCTCCGCGTGACCTTCCCCGCCGCGTTCGTTTCGAGAAGGCGTCTGGTTCGTATCGGAGTACTCAACGTCGGTGTACTGGCTGTGATCGTCGCACACGTGTGTACGGGTTGGTGCCTGTCTGCTGTTATGAAAATTCTCCGGTCGGGGTCTGGTCTAGAGGGATTTTTGCCGCTACTGGCCCGGATGGTGATGGATCTTTCCGTTATTTCGTGAGTCTCGATGGTCACGACGTTCCATCGGATTCGCTAGATGTGTTACCCGGCCGTCCGCTGGCCTGGAGAAGCGGGCGGCCGACGAGGTCGGCGACGGATGCACCAAGCTGCTAGCGAACCCGCGCATTGTCGGACGCGTCTCGACGGATCGGGCGCGCGACTCGTTCCGGGGGGCGTCCCGGTCGCGAGGGTCCCCAAAGCGCAGGTTGGCGGGTCTGCGGCCTCGGCCTGGATCGGCACAGCTGTGCGGTGTGCCCGGTAGGCGTGTCCAGAAGTACGTGGGTGGGGTCTTTGGTGTGACTGGGGGCACAAAGTGGGGGGCGGGAGTTGTGTGTTCGAGTTATTGGAATCAGTGTCCACTTACTCTAGGGTTGCGTGGCCGTCATCCGGACGGTGTCGGGGGATGACGAAGGGTTCCGTGTCGATGTCCACCAGTCTTCGCCGCGTCGTGCGGTCGGTGCTGGGCTCCTGCGTCGGCGTTGCCATCGTGGCGACCGCTCTGCAGGGCACTGCTCAGGCCGCGCCTGCCGATGTTCAGCCGCCGGGTCAGGATGTGTTTTATACGCCGCCGTCTCCGCTTCCGCAGGGGAAGCCGGGGGACGTCATTCGGTCGCGGCAGTCGCCTTATCCGACGTTCGGGGACGCCAAGGCTTGGCAGGTGCTTTATCGGTCTGAGTCGGCTACGGGGGAGCCGATCGCGGTGTCTGGGACCGTCGTCGTGCCTACCAAGGCTTGGACGGGCAAGGGGAAGCGTCCGCTGGTGACGTGGGGGGTCGGTACTCGGGGGCTTGGGGACGCTTGCGCGCCGTCCTACACGCTCGCTACCGGGCTGGATTATGAGGCGCTGTTCATTGCGGACGCTCTTAGCCGTGGGTGGGCTGTGGCGATCACCGACATGCAGGGGCTTGGGACGCCCGGTCAGCACACGTATGAGGTGGGGCAGTCGCAGGGGCGGGCCGTCCTGAACATCGCGCGTGCGGCCGAGCGGTTCGGTGAGACGGGGATCGCCGCGGACGCGCCCGTCGGGATCATGGGCTACTCGCAGGGCGGGACGTCCGCCGGCTGGGCCGCGCAGCTCGCCGCGTCCTACGCGCCGGACCTCCAGGTGAAGGGGACGGCGGCGGGCGGCGTCCCGGCGGACCTGCTCGCGGTCGCCAAGAGCCTCGACCAGGGGCCGTTCGCGGCTCTCATGTACATGGCGGCGGTCGGTTATGACGCGGCCTATCCCGAGCTGAACCTGCAGAAGTACCTGAACGAGAACGGCAAGAAGCTGCTCGCCGACACCAAGGACATCTGCCTGGTAAGCGTCGACATCGTCCCGGCCCTGTTCAACACGGCCTTCAAGAAGATCAGCGACTTCACCACCACGAGCCCGCTGGACCAGCCCGACTGGCAGGCGCGGCTGAAGGAGAACCGGCTCGGCGGCACCGCGCCGTCCGCGCCGGTGTTCCAGGCGCAGGCCGTGTTCGACGAGATCATCCCGTTCCAGCAGGCCGACACGCTGCACAAGGAGTGGTGCGCCAAGGGCGCCAACGTGACCTGGAAGACCTACCTGTTCGCCGAGCACGCGCTCGGCATGGTGCAGAGCGAGCCGGACGCGATGACGTTCCTCGCCGACCGGTTCGCGGGCAAGCCGGCGCAGGGCAACTGCGCCGCTTGATCCGGCGCGTGGGGGGCGGGTCCCGCCCCCCACGCGTCAGTCCCCGGAGACGACGTTCTTCGCGGCGGGCCGGACGATCCGGACGGGCTTCCCATAGCCGTCGAAGTCGAGCGTCCCGTCCACGCTGTTGCCGAGGCGCAGTACGTACGGCGGGCCCTCCAGCGCGACGTAGAGAATGTTGGCGGACTTGTCGGCGATGGCGATCGCCCGCCGTCCGGCGACCGTCATTCCCCCGACGTGCCGGACGTCGCCCGTTGGCTTCAGCAGGGCGTCCACCATCGCGGGGAGGCTCGTCAGCTCGGCCATCTCCTTGAAGTCCTTGGCGGTGGCCTTCGTCCTGACGAACTTCCCGCGCAGGAGTTCGGGGCCGTTCTTCCCGGCGGCGGCGACGTAGAAGGCGTCGTTCCCGCTCAGGTAGAGCGTCGAGCCGAACCGGCGGACGTCGATCCGCTGCCGTCCGATTCTGATCGAGCCGGACGACGTCCGCTCGTCGGCGAAGCGGAGGTCGAGGCGGATGGTGTCGTGCCCGTCCCGCGTCGTCCCGTGCAGGTGCAGCGACCCCGCGGCGCGCGTCGCGGCGAGCGCGCGGGCGAGGACCTCCGCTGCGGGGAGCCGGTCGAGGCCGTTGGTCGTCGGTGACGCGGCGGGGGCGGCGGTCGTGCCGCTCTCGCACGCGGCGGCGAGGGTGAGGACGGCCGCGCAGGCGACGGCGACCGGGATTCGCATGGATCTGTCCTGTTCTGGGGCGCTTGTGAGTCCCGGTGATTATGGTGGGGGCGCATGGAGGACTTTGATCAGGAGCGCGAGCGCCGCCGGGTGGAGAGCGACCTGGAGACCGCGACGCTGAACGTCCGGCTGCTCCTCCAGCAGGCGTTGCAGTGGTGGAACTGCCTCCAGGTGGACGAGCCGACGCCCGAGCGGCAGCGCATCGGCGCCGGGACGGTGAAGGCGGTGAACCTCGCGCTGAACGCGCTGCACCACGTCGAGGACCTGCTGTCGCCGGAGCACCTGGTCGACGGCGACGTCGAGCAGGCCGAGCGCCTGATCGAACCGCTCGGCGAGTACCGCGCCCGGCTGCGGGCCGAGCTGGAGCGCGTCGAGCCGCTGCTGCGCGAGCAGGCCGTCCGGGCGGTCGGCGCGGGGCTGAGCCGGGAGAAGGCGGCCGAGGTCGCGCAGGTGCCGCCGGAGACGCTGGACGAGTGGACGGTCAGCGCGTCCAGCCGTTGACCTCGACGCGTCCCCCATCGGCATCGAGGGCGTCGGTCAGCGTGTCCAGCCGTTGACCTCGATGCGCCCGGTGTTGCCGAGGTCGACGCCGCCGGACACGGCGAGGACGTGCGGCGGTCGGCCCGGCGCCGGGACGACCTCGACGTAGGGCGCGTTGACGGCCGGGTCCGTCCCGGACGTGACGGTGTTCCGCCAGATCAGGGAAAACCGCGCCTTCTCCCCAGGTCGGAGCGTCAGCGCACGCGACCGGGTGCCGTTCACCCTCGTCACCTGGACCGGGCGGCGGCGGGCGTCCAGGAGGCGCAGCGCGGGCCGTCCGTCCAGCCGGTACGGCCCGCGTCCGCAGTTCAGCAGGGTGATCGTGAGCCCGCGCGTGCCGAGCGCGGCGTCCACGAGACCGGCGGACAGGCTGGCCCCGGTCGCGTCGCACGGCGTCCACGTCGGCGCGGGTGTGGACGGCAACGGAATCGGCGTGACCGGCACCCCGGGCGTGACCGGCACCCCGGGCGCGGCCGGGACCCCGGGCGCGGGCGTGGACGACACTTGGGGCGTGGACGGCGGCCGGGACGCGGCCTGCTCGGCGGCGCACCCGGCCAGGACCAGCACAAACGGCACAAACATCAGCAAACGCACCGGCCGAGCCTATGACCCGCTCGGCACCTCCAACGCACCCGAAAGAGCCTACGACCCGCTGGACACCTCCGGCGTCGCGCGTCCGCGCAGCAGGATCTCCCGCCAGTCCGCCCGCCCGGCCGCCGGCACCGCCATGAACTCGGCGACGAGCGCGGCGAACCGCTCCGGATCGTCATGATGCGGAAAGTGCCCGGCGTCCGGAAAGATCTCCAGCCGACTCCCGGGCAGCGCGGTGTGCGCGACGTGCGCGTGCCGCACCGGGATGATCGGATCCCGCGCCCCCCAGATGACCAGCGTCGGCAGCCCCCGCGCCAGATAGCTCCGATCCAGCATCGTGATGGCCTGCCCGCGCAGGTCGACCCCGGCGCGGATCGTCCGCAGGAACGCCAGCCGGGCCGACCGGTCGGCGAACCCGAGGTACCGGCCGTGGACGTAGTCGAGGTCCCCGCCGAGCCCGGCCCCGCCGAAAGCGCGCAACACCGGCAACGCGGCCCGGACGGCCGCGCGCACCGGCGGCGTGGTCAGCAGCGAGAGACCAAGCCCGGCCCCCGGCCCGGTGACGAGCCGGAACGCCGGATGCACCTCGCGCCCGAGCCCGGCGCTGCCGACGAGCGCGAGCCGTTCGCAGCGCTCGGGGAACTGGTAGGCGAACTGCATGGCGACGCCGCCGCCGAGCGAGTGCCCGACGACGCTCACCCGGTCGACGCCGAGCGTGGTGAGCAGGTCGCGCAGCCCGCACGCGAACGCGCCGATGGCGTAGTCGGCGCGCGGTTTGGCGGACGCGCCGTGCCCGAGCAGGTCGGGCGCGATGACGGTGTGCCTCTCGGCGAGCAGCGGCAGCACCGACGACCAGGTGGCGGAGCTGTCGCCGATGCCGTGGACGAGCAGGAGCGGCGGCCCGTCGCCGAGGATCCGGTAGGCGCGGCGGTACCCGTGGATGTCCCGGAAGTGCAACATGCAGGCAGATTCCGGGCGCGGTGTTTCGTCCGTGCTTCCCGTCGGTGACCGGCATGTAAGCGGAAAAAACCCTACTTGGCAGGATATTTGCCGGAAACAAAGGGCACCTACGCTCGCGTGATGGGCGACCGCGCGGATGTGATGGCCGTCGGTGTGGAGGAGGAGTTCCACACCGTCGATCTTGAGACGCACCGGCTCCTGCCGCGTGCGGACAGTCTGCTGCAGCAGCTTCCGGCCGAGCGGTTCGGCGCCGAGCTGCAGCGTTCGGTGGTGGAAACGAACAGCCGCCCGTTCCTGCGGCTGTTCGACCTCGCCGAGGACCTGGCCGCGCTGCGGCGCGGCGTGGTGGCGTCGGCGGAGCCCCTCGGGCTCGGGATCGTCGCGGCGGGGACCGTCCCGGTCGTGGATCTGGACGCGCTCAAGGTCACGCCCGACCCCCGCTACGAGAACATGCTGGAGGAGTATCAGGCCCTGGCGCGCGAGCAACTGATCTGTGGCGCGCAGGTCCATGTGGACGTCGGGGACCGCGAGCTGGCCGTCGCCGTCGCGCAGCGCCTGACGCCGCGCGTCCCCGTCCTGCTGGCGCTGTCGGCCAGTTCCCCGTACTGGCTCGGCACCGACACCGGCTACGCCAGCTACCGGACGCTGCTGTGGAGCCGCTGGCCCACCGCCGGGCCGATGGGCCAGTTCGCGACCGCGGACGAGTACGACGCCCTGATCGCCGACCTCGTGAAGTCCGGCGTGATCAGCGACCCCGGGATGATCTACTTCGACGTGCGCCCGTCCGCGCACCTGCCGACCGTCGAGCTGCGGCTGTGCGACGCGTGCCCGCGCGTCGAGGACGTGGTGCTGCTCGCCGGCCTGTTCCGCGCGATGGTCATCGAGGAACTGGACGCGATCGACGCCGGCGAGCCCTGCAAACCGCCAAGGCCGGAGCTGGCGCGGTCGCTGACCTGGCGAGCCGCGCGCGCCGGGCTGGCCGGCGAACTGGTCGATCCGGACGCGCGCACCCCGGTCCCAGCGCCCGTGTACGTAAGGCGCGTGGTGGACGCGCTGCGCCCGACCCTGGAACGCACCGGCGACTGGGAACTGGTGACCGAGCTGACCGACGCGGCGCTGTCCGGCGGCGGCGCGGCGGCCCGGCAGCGCGCGGCGTACGCCGGGAGCGGGTTCGACGGCGTCCTGGACCTGCTGCTCGCCGAGACCCGCGCGCACACCGACTGGGCGCCCGACGTCGGCCCCGGTCGGCCGCGCGTGGAGGCGATGCTGCGCGGCTACGACGCGTCCGCCGACGAGGCCGTGGTGTTCGACGGGACGGCGCGCGGCCCCTACGGCCTGGTGCTGAACGCGCTGGAGCGGCTCGGCCCGGACGGCCTGAACGAGCGCGAGAAGCTGCGCGACGAGGTGCAGCGCGGCCTCGGCATGACGTTCCACGTGGACGGCGAGAAGGAGCGGCTGTTCCCGGTCGACGTGATTCCGCGCGTCATCGGGGCGCGCGACTGGACGTGGTTGCAGGACGGGCTCGTCCAGCGCGTCCGCGGCCTGGAGGCGTTCCTGCGGGACGCGTACGGCGAGCGGGAGGCGGTGCGCGCCGGGATCGTCCCGAGTTGGGCGCTGGACGAGGCGCCCGGGCTGCGGGCCGAAGGCGCGCTCGTCCCGGCGGGGACGGTCCGGTGCGCGGTGGCGGGCATCGACCTCGTCCGGGACGGCGCGGGTCGCTGGTCCGTGCTGGAGGACAATCTTCGCGTCCCGTCCGGAATCGGATACGCGCTGGCGAACCGGTGGCTGTCCGCGCGAGTGCTGCCCGAGCTGATGCGGGCGCAGCCGACGGCCGGCCCGGCGCGCGCGATCAGCGTGCTGCGGGCGGCGCTGGCGGGCGACGCGGCGCTGGTCACGGTCGGCGAGAGCGACGCGGCGTTCTTCGAGCACCGGCTGCTCGCCGACGAGATGGACATTCCCCTCGTCACGCCCGACCAGCTGCGCGTGGACGACACCGGCGTGTACGCGGGCGGCCACCGCATCGACGTCCTCTACCGCCGCATCGACGAGGACGAACTGTACGGCGCGTGCCCGAACCTGCTGGCGTCGGTACAGCGCGGATCGGTACGGCTGGCGAACGCGCCCGGCAACGGGGTCGGGGACGACAAGGCGCTGTACGCGTTCGTCCCCGACCTGATCCGCTACTACCTGGGCGAGGAGCCGATCCTCGCGAACGTCCCGACCTACCTGTGCCGCGACCCCGACCAGCGCGAACGCGTGCTGGACGAGATCGCCGACCTCGTCGTCAAGCCCGTGGACGGCTACGGCGGCGCGGGCGTCCTCATCGGCCCGGACGCGACGGCCGCCGAGCGCGAGGAGGCGCGGGAGCGCATCCGGGCCGAGCCCGCGCGGTGGATCGCGCAGGACACCGTCCGGCTGTCGACGCATCCGACGTTCCACGACGGGCGCCTCAGCCCGCGCGTGGTGGACCTGCGCGCGTTCGTCACGCAGGCGCCGGACGCCGCGCCGGAGGTCGTGCCGATCGCGCTGACCCGCGTCGCGCCCGCGGGCAGCCGGGTCGTGAACTCCTCGCGCGGCGGCGGGTCCAAGGACACCTGGCTGGTGCTGTGAAGGGCGGTTGCGCATGTGCGGGCTGAGCGGTGAGGTGCGGCTGGACGGCGGCGTCCCGGACGTCGCGGCGGTCGTGCGCATGGCGTCGGTGCTGGAGCCGCGCGGGCCGGACGGCGCGGGCTCGTGGTCGTCCGGCCGGGTCGCGCTGGCGCACCGCCGACTGAAGATCATCGACCTGTCGGAGCGGGGCGCGCAGCCGATGGCGGACGCCGCGCTCGGCCTCACCGGCGTCTTCAACGGCTGCCTGTACAACTACCGCGAGCTGCGGACGCTGCTGCGCGACGAGGGGTACACGTTCTTCTCCACGTCCGACACCGAGGTGCTGCTGAAGGCGTACCACCGGTGGGGCCGCGACTGCGTGGACCACTTCAAAGGCATGTTCGCATTTGCCGTTGTCGAACGGGACACCGGAACGGTCGTCCTGGCCCGCGACCGGCTCGGCATCAAGCCCCTCTACGTCACGCGGGACGCGCAAAGGCTGCGGTTCGCGTCCACGCTGCCCGCGCTGCTGGCGGGCGGTGGCGTGGACACGTCGCTGGACCTTGTCGCGCTGCATCGGTACATGACGTTCCACTCGGTGGTGCCCGCGCCGCGCACGATCCTCGCGGGGGTGGAGAAGCTGCCGCCGGCGACCGTCCGGACGATAACCGCCGACGGTCGTATCGAGGACCGTTGTTACTGGCGTCCCGATTTCACGCGTTCCCTGGACGGCGTGGAGTGGGTCGAGGCCGTCCGCGAGGCGCTGCGCGCGGCCGTCGCGCGGCGGATGGTCGCGGACGTCCCGGTCGGTGTGCTCTTGTCCGGCGGGCTGGACTCCAGCCTCATCGTCGCGCTGCTCGCCGAGGCCGGGCAGCGGGACCTCGCGACGTTCAGCATCGGGTTCACGGCGGCGGGCGGCGAGTCCGGGGACGAGTTCGCCTACTCCGACCTCGTCGCGGACCATTTCGGCACCGACCACCACCAGATCCGCGTGGACGACGCCCGGCTGCTGCCCGCGCTGCACGGCGCGGTCGCGGCGATGAGCGAGCCGATGGTCAGCCACGACGTCGTGGCGTTCTACCTGCTGTCGCAGGAGGTCGCGCAACACGTCAAGGTGGTGCAATCCGGGCAGGGCGCGGACGAGGTGTTCGCGGGCTACTCCTGGTACCCGCCGCTGGCCGACGTCCCGCGCGCCGAGGCCGCCGACGCGTACGCGAGCGTCTTCTTCGACGCCCCGCATTCCGAGCTGGCGGCGCTGCTCAACCCCGCCTACCTGCTGGAACGCGACGCGGCGGCCGAGTTCGTCCGGTCGCACTTCGCGGAACCGGGCGCCGCCACGGCCGTGGACGCCGCGCTGCGCCTCGACACGACCGTCATGCTCGTGGACGACCCGGTGAAGCGCGTCGACAACATGACGATGGCGTGGGGCCTGGAGGCGCGCACCCCGTTCCTGGACCACGAGCTGGTCGAGCTGGCCGCCGCCTGCCCGCCGGAGCTGAAGCTCGCGTCGGACGGCAAGGGCGTGCTGAAGGACGCGGCGCGCGGGCTCGTCCCGGACGCCGTCATCGACCGGACGAAGGGGTACTTCCCGGTGCCCGCGATCCGGCATCTGTCCGGCCCGTATCTGGAGCTTGTCCGGGACGCGCTGACCGATCCGGCCGCCAAAGCGCGCGGTCTCTACCGCCCCGAGGAGGTGGACCGCCTGCTGGCCGCGCCGGACGAGCACCGCACGACGCTCGGCGCGAGCCGCCTGTGGCAGGTCGCGTTGCTGGAATTGTGGCTACAGTCGCATGGCGTCTGAGTGAGGGAGGTCTGGCGATGTGCCGGCATTTCGCGTGGGTGGGGGCGCCCAGGAATTTGCACGCCCTCTTCTACGAGCCGTCCTACGGCCTGGTGGAGCAGGCGCGGCTGCCGCGCTGGCAGCAGGTGGGCCTGGTCAACAAGGACGGGTTCGGTGCGGGCTGGCATGGACCGGACGGCCGAACGACCGTCTACCGTACGACCACCCCGATCTGGGACGACACCGAGTTCCCCGCCCGGTCGCGTGAGCTTTCGGCGTCCTGCGTGCTCGGCGCCGCCCGCGCGGCGAGCCCCGGGATGCCGCTGGAGCGGGCCGCGAACGCCCCGTTCACCGACGGACGGCTGCTGTTCAGCCTGAACGGCCAGTTCGACACGTCCGCCGTGGCGCCGCTCGTGCCGCCCGGCGTCGTCCCCGAGTCCACCGTCGACTCGGCGCTGCTCGCCGCGCTGCTGTGGCACCGCGCGACCGGCCCGCTCGACGCCGTCGTCGAGAACCTGCTCTACGACATCGTGGAGCACGACATCGCCGCCTGCCTGAACCTGATGGTCACCGATGGGACGCGCGTCGTAGCCACCACCTGGGCAGAGACGCTCTGCTACCGGCGCGAGGACGACGGCATCCTCGTCGCCAGCGAACCCCACGACGACGGGGACGGCTGGATCACCGTGCCCGATCGGTCGATCGTCGTGGCGGACGCGGGGTCGCTGACCGTCCGTCCGCTCCGCGCGATCGTCGCGGCGCCCGTCGCGCTGCCCGGCGAGGCCGTCCCCGGCTAGGACGGCAGGTCGTCGGGCGTCAGGGTGACGAGCTGGTCGCGGCTCGGTTCGGTGCCGGACGCGGCGAGGTGTTCGGTGCGGCGGGCGTGGGCCGTCACGGCGGCGCGGAACAGCTTGTCGATCTCGCGGCCGTTGCCCTGGCGGTAGCGCGCGGCGTCGGCGGCGAGGTGGCGGCGGAGGGCGGCGACCGTTTCGTCCGGGACGACGTAGTCGGCGGCGCGGGCCTTGTCGGCGAAGATCTGCGTGAGGCCGTCGGCGTCGTAGGGGGCGAAGGTGAGCGTCCTTGCGAAACGGGAGGCCAGGCCGGGGTTGGATGCCAGGAACTCTTCCATCTCGGCCGTGTAGCCCGCCGCGATGACGATCACCTCGTCGCGGTGGTCCTCCATGAGCTTGACGAGCGTGTCGATGGCTTCGAGTCCGAAATCGTGGCCCGTTCCCGCCGGGCGCGACAGCGTGTACGCCTCGTCGATGAACAGCACGCCGCCGCGCGCCCGCTCGAACACCTCGGCCGTCTTCTGCGCGGTGTGGCCGACGTACTGGCCGACCAGGTCCACGCGCGCGGCTTCCACCACCTGGCCTTGGGCGAGGACGCCGAGGGCCGCCAGGAGTTCGCCGTAGAGGCGGGCGACGGTCGTCTTGCCGGTGCCGGGCGGGCCCGCGAAGACCAGGTGACCGGTGATGGCGTCGGCGTCCAGGCCCGCGCGGCGGCGGCGCCTCGCCGAGTCGAGCAGGGCGAGGAGGTCGTTGATCTCGCGCTTGACGTCGTCCAGGCCGACCAGCGCGACCAGGCGTTCCAGCACGGCCGCGACCTGGTCGGCGTCGCGGGCCTCGCCGAAGCGGGCGGCCAGGCCGGACGCGACGTCCAGGTCCTCGGGCAGCAGCAGCGTCAGCTCCTCCACCGACGGGTCGCCCTCGGCGAGCCGCTGCGCCTGCCGTTCCACCGCCGCCTCGTAGACGCGGCGCGCCTCGCGTCCGTTGCCGAACCCCGCGTCCCGCCGGACGCCCGTGAAGTGCCGTGCGACGGCCGCGCGGGTCTCGGGGGCGAGGCGGTAGCCGTCCTTGACGGCGTGGGCCTCGGTGATGTCGGCCAGCTCGTCGGGGGTGTAGTTCGCGAAGTCGATCGTCCTGGAGAAGCGGGAGCGCAGGCCCGGGTTGGCGGCCAGGAACTCGCGCATCTCCGCCGAGTAGCCCGCCGCGATGACGACGACCTCGTCCCGGTGGTCCTCCATGAGCTTGACGAGCGTGTCGATGGCCTCGCGGCCGAAGTCGGGGCCGCCGCCGGCGTTCCGGGCGAGGGCGTACGCCTCGTCCAGGAACAGGACGCCGCCGCGCGCCCGGTCGAACGCCTCGCGCGTCTTGATGGCCGTCCCGCCGACGTTGTCGGACACCAGGTCGCCCCGGCTGACCTCGATGACCTGGCCCTTTTCGATGACGCCGAGCGCTGAGAGCAGCCCGCCGTAGAGCCGCGCGACGGTCGTCTTGCCGGTGCCGGGCGGGCCCGCGAAGACCATGTGGCGGCTGATCGACGGGCCCGGCGGCAGCCCGGCGCGGCGCCGTCGCTCGGCCACCTTCTGGAGGTTGACGATCTTGCGGATCTCCTGCTTGACCGACGCCAGGCCGATCATCGCGTCCAGTTCGGCGAGCCAGCTTCCGGTGGGTTCGGCGTCGTCGGTCTCCTGGTCGCCGGTGGCGGGGACGGTTCCGGTGCCCGTCTTGACGTGCCGCTCGGTCTGTTCGCCGCCGATGCGGTCTGGGCCGCCGTTGCCGTGGCTGACGAGATCGATGCCCTGGAATGTGGCGGTCGGCGCTACGACCACGCCGCGATCGGTGTTGCCGACGACCGAACAGTTGTGCAGGGTGACTTCCGCGTCGTCTTCGACGGCGACGCCGTAGACGCCGTTGTCCTTGAAGGCCGTGCCGGTGGCGGTGAACCTCGCCCCGCCGACGGCGCGCAACCCCATCTCGCCGGCGCCGGTGACCGATCCTCCGCTGACAGTGCCTTGGGCGTCCTCCACGACGATCCCATGCGTGGCGGTGCCGCGGACTTCACAGTCCTCGAAGACGGCCGTCCCGTGGTCGGAGACGCACAGCCCGGCGCGGCGCCCGCCCTCGGCGAGGACGCGACGGGCCGTCAGCGAGCCGCGCGCCGTCACCCAAACGGCCTCAAGCCCGGCATCCGCGACGCGACTGTCCTCCAGAACAGCGGTCGCGTTGTCCCTGACGACGAACGCGCAGACGTCCGATTCCTCCATGGACGTGTTCCGGACGGTCGCCTCGGCGCGGTCGTCGATGAGGATCGCCGCGTGCCCCGGCCTTGCGACCGTGCACTGCTCGATGATCGGCCGCGAGCCCTCGGTGACCCAGATGCCGGACGCCCCCGCGTCCAACACCCGGCACAGCCTGACGGTCACCGCGCTGCCGGTGCGGAGCGCGATGGCGTTGTCGCGCGTGCCCTGGACGACCGAGTCCTCGATGATCCCCGTAGCGCTGGAGTACACGACGGCGCCGTCGCTGATGGTGCAGCCGCGCAGGGCGACGGACGCGCCGTCCCACACGCTCACGGCGACCGTCCCGGGACGGCTGACGAACTCGCACTGCTCGGCGAACACGTTCCCGCCCGGCACGCGCAGCGCGCTGCCCTCCTCGCTCCAGTTCCGCACGGTGAGCCCCTGAAGCGTGACACGCCCCGCGAGCCGCATCGTCACACCGGTCGCACCGTCCAACGTCACCGTGCCGGGCCCACCGACCGCCGTGAGAATGAAGTCGGCATCGCTCTGAAACCCGGTGCCCGGGTAGTGCCCCGGCTCGATGAAGATGTGCTTGCCGCGCGGGCCGTACGGGGGAAGCGGGGCCTGAAGGGCGTCCAGAACCGTGCGGAACGCACGGGGAGCGGTACGCGAGACGACCAGACGCAGCAATCCGCCCTCCCATCCTCAACGCCCGGCCTTCCGGGACTTCTCATCGTCCCACCCGTGACACCATCGGCGCGAGGTCCCCGCCACCGAACGGCCCCGCGCCGCGCGGGACCGTTCGGTTCACCGCCCGGTCAGCTCAGCTCGGTCCGGAGCGCCTTGATGGCCGCGGTGGCGTCGCCGCCGAAGTAGGTGCGGATGACGCTGTGCAGGACGGCGCGGGCGCGCGGGCTCGGCTCGGGCTCGGCGTGGTTGTCGTCGGCGCCGGCGTCGCCGGTCTTGAGCAGGCGGTGGATCTCGTCGGCGTGGTAGCGGCGGTGCCCGGACGGCAGGGTGATCGGGTGCAGCGTCCCGGTCCTGGCCCAGCGGGTGACGGTCTTGGGGTCGACGCGGAAGAAGTTCGCGACCTCCGCCGGGGTGTAGAGGGTGGGCTGCTGCGGTTCTTCAGGCTGCTTGGCCATTGGTTCTCGATTTCTCTCAGGGAACGGCCTGCGGGCCGGGCGCGCGGCCCGCAGGGGGGTACAGGGCGGATGGCCGCAGCCGTCACGCGGGATTCAGCCGCGCGGCCTTCTCGTCCTCGTGCGCCATGAGCGCGGCGAGCCCGTCGCAGTCGGCAGCGACGACGACATAGAGCAGCCCGGCCTTCTCCTGGGCGTGGCTGAGCGGACGACGGAGGCGGCACGTCCACGTCCCGTCACGCGAGACGTAAGGCTGCAACCACCGCCCCTCAGGCTCGCGATACCCGGGCAGAGGCTCCCGGTGGTCGATACGCCGGACGCCGTCGCGCCACTCAGACGCGCTCACCCGGCCACCGCCGGACGCCCGCCGAACAGCGACCGGAAGAAGTGCCCGGCCCGCCGAGGCTGCCGCACCGCGCCCTCGTCCGGCCGCCGCTGAGCGCGGACAGGAATGTGCGGCGTCATGGCAGGCTCACCCGTCCGGCCCACGACCGGCGTCACCTGGACGAACGTCGCCTGGATCTCCTGCTGAATACCGAGCGCCGTAGGACGCTCGATGAGCCGTCCGTCCAGGAACGCCCACCAGGACCCGGTGTGCTTCCCACGCCACACGAGGACAGGGGACGCGGTCAAACTGCGCCCGTACGCTTCAAGGCCGCGAGCGGCCACATGCGGTTCCGCCGTGGGATCACTCCACGGCGGAAGGTCATCTACGCTGTGCATCGGGTCGGACCTCCCTGTCCGATCAAGACTCCGGAGCCCCCGGTGCTCGAACACCGGGCCGGAGCCGCTCTTTGGGCCGGGCCGTCGCAGACGCAACCTGCGGCGGCCCGGCCTTTTCCGTCTCGTACGGAATGCGGGGACGGATCCCTCGATTGGCCCGTGCAGCCCGCTTCACCTCGGTAAAGATGGACGAGCAGCGCGGCTCCTCAGCTAGGATCCACCTCACTAGTGCGCGACGCTAGCACTTGTGCGCTACGGAAGTGGCCGTCTCCGGCCACGATGAGTCATGTTTCTGACTAGGGATTCGGACCATGCCGAACGAATACGGACCAACTGCCCGGCACCGGAGACTCGCCGCCGAGCTGCGCCACCGCCGCGAGACCGTGGGCCTGACCCCCGAGCAGGCCGCCAGCACGCTGGGCTGGCACAGGACGAAGCTCGTCCGCATCGAGACCGCTGTCAACATGCCGAGTGTCGCCGACGTCGAACGCATTTTGGACACCTACGGCGGCGGCGATGCGGTCAAGGCCACGCTCCTCCAACTCGCCCGGGAAATCCGGACTCGTGGCTGGTGGACGAGCTACGGTGACGCGATTTCCGGCAGCTACGGAGAACTCGAAGACGCCGCCGACCGCATTCGCTCATGGCAGACGGAAGTCGTGCCAGGTCTGCTCCAGCATGAGAACTACGCACGGACGCTTATCGAAGGCGAGAACAGCGACCAGGCCGAGGTCGACCGGCGGTTGAGCGCCCGCATGAAGCGGCGAGCCCTGCTTTCGCTTATCAATGCCCCTAGCCTCGACGTCGTCCTGGCCGAAGAGGTCCTGCGTCGCCCAGTAGGTGGCCCGGCCGTGATGGCTCAGCAGCTCCGCGCGCTCCTAGAGGACGCCGCGCGTCCGAACGTGAGTGTTCGCGTCGTACCGATCTCGATCGGCTATCGGCCGAACCTGGGCTTGGGATCGCTGACCTTGTTCGAGTTCGACGCGGCCATTGAACTGGACACCGCGCACGTCGATGCCATGAGCGGCGAGACGTACGTGGAGGACATAACTCAGGTCAGGCGCTGTACGTTTGAGTTGGACCGCATCAGCGGTGCAGCCCTGTCCGCCGATGACTCGGCGGCGCTGATCGCCGAGATCGCCAAGGAGTTCCAGTCCCATGACGCGTAGCCTCCCCCCGCTCACCGAAGCTGTGTGGCACAAGAGCAGCCACAGCGGAAGGAGTAGCGACGCCTGCGTCGAAGTGGCCGACAACCTTCCGGGCGTCGTCGGTGTCCGCGACTCGGTGGACCCGAACGGCCCGGCGCTGGCCGTCACCCCGGCGGCCTGGCGCTCGCTGACGACCCAGATCAAGGCGGGCGCGCACACGCTCTAGCCAGCGGGTCGCCGGAACGCGAAGGAGCCCAGCCCATGAGCAACCTTCCTCCGCTCGCCAGCGCGGCGTGGCGCAAGTCCAGCCACAGCGACACCGGGGCTGACACCTGCGTGGAGGTGGCGACCAACCTCCCCGGCGTCGTCGGTGTCCGCGACTCGGTAGACCCGAACGGCCCGCGTCTCGCCGTCGCACCAGCGGCTCGGCGCTCGCTGACGACCCAGATCAAGGCAGGCGCCCACACGCTCTAACCCCCGCGCACCGCACACGAAAGAGGCCCCGGGACACCACCACACGTCCCGGGGCCTCTTCCGTCCCGCCCCCTTGGCGGCGATCGGTCACCTGGTGCGGATGCGCTGCAGCGTTTGGGACGGCGTTTCACCGAAGCGCCGCTTGTAGTGGGCCGCGAAACGGCTCATGTGCACGTATCCGGCGGCGCGGGCGACGTCGCCGATCCGACGGAACTCCGACCGGCCCGACAGGATCTCGCGGCGGGCGTGGTCGAGCCGGATCCCGCGCAGGAGTTGAACGGGTGTCTGCCCCCAGTGCTCCTTGCAGACGACCTGGAGCTGGCGAATGCTCACCCCGGCCGCCGCGGCGATGTCGGCGACGCCGATCGGCTGCTGGTGATGGGCCTCCAGCCACTCCCAGACGAATTTCGCCGAGTCGCTCCGCGAGCTGTGCCCCGTCATGCCGAGATGGGGGGTCGCGGTGTTCGGCAGGCCGAGGAGAAGGGCGTTGAGAATGGCCTCCTCGAAGTTCCGGGCCGCGAACGGGTGAATGCCGTCCTCGCTGATGTGGTCGAGCATGGAACAGACCTGGCGCCAGGTCCGGTCGACGAACGTCCGCGACATCACCGCCGGCCCCTCGACGCTGTCGAAGCGGAGGGGCCGCCCGCGGAGCGGGTGCTCCACGCCCAGGTAGTCGCGCAGGTGGTCGGTCAGGCGCCCGGTGCTGGTCGCGATGACCAGGCAGCCGAGTTGCGGGTGCGGTTTCATCCGCATTTTCTCCTCATGTGACAGGACGAGGCTTCCGCCGGCGACGCCGCGGCGGGAATTCGAGTGGTACTCCATGGGGTCGCCGGGAGCGCACATCGCGAACTCCCCCTGGGTCGGCGGCGTCTCGACGACGACGCCGGCGCCGCCATACCGGACCCACACGAGACTCACCGAGCCGATCGTGAGGCCGTTGACGCTTCCGTTCAGCCTTTTTCCGGGCTCGACGGCGTGCAGGTCGTGGCCCACCGCCAGCGGTTCGACGGCGTCGTGCAATTCCTTGATGTCGCCGCTGACCAGCCGCTGGTGGTTGGCGAGAAGCGGCGCCGGATACTCGCCGTCCTGACGCGCATTCGTGGGCTCGAAATCATTGCGTGACACAAGACCTCCCGGGGTGAGGAACTTTCGGTCGGTAGCGGACGGGCGACGCGCCGGGACGGCGCGTCCGGGACCGGCGCGGCACGTCGCTCATGAGCACGCGACCGGGATGATGCTGACGGTCAGCGCGGCGAAGGGATCGGTGCCGAGGCGTCCGGAGGGGCTCCGGCCCCTGGACGTCGCGTACACGATCACGTGGGCGGCGCGGTCGGCCCGCTGCTCGCGCGCCCAGCGCGCCATGCCGGAGACGACGTCGGCGATGTGAGTGCCGCACGCGTCCTCGCCGGTGCGGCGGCGGACGTTGCGGCGTCCGTCCGCGCCGAGGGTCTCGATGCGGACGTGGAAGCAGGTCTGGTGCGTGCATCCGGACACCGAGCAGGACGGAGCCGGAAGGAAAGGGGAGTCGGGACGATGCATCGTCACTCGCTTAGGGTCGTCCCCGCCGTCCGGCGGCGCGCCGCTCACCGGGGCGCCGCCGGACGGCGGGGTTGGCGGCTCACCGGGGGTCGGGGACGTCCTTCGCGGCGCGGTCGCCGGTCAGCGCGGTGCGCCGCGCCTCGGCACCGTCCGTTTCCACAGGTCCCGGACTCTCCTCCGGGTGCCGCCGCCAGGGCAGCGCGGCGAGGAGGAGTTCGAGGAGGCGGAGGTTGTTCTCGAACCCGTCCTGGTGCCGGTGCGTACGCCATGCGATCGCGGTGACGGCGACGACGTAGAAGGACAGGACGACGCCGACGACGATCGCGAGGACCACTCCGGCGACGAGTCCACCTCCGGCCACCGGGGTCGCGCGGAAGGGGGGATGGTCGACCACGTGCGCGGTCCCCCGGGCGTTCTCCCAGGCGGGAGAGCCGCCGAAGCCGCTCTCGTCCGGCCGGCCCGGCGAACTCCGGACGGTCCACGCGTACTTCGCGTGCGGCGGAGCTTTTTCGAGGGGTTGAACGTCCCGCCGAATGGCATGGATAGTACAGTCGTGCACGTTGTGCTCCTGTATCCGGGTTGCTGAAAATTCCAGTGGACAGGGGTGCACGGAAGGGTCGATCCTTCCCGTAAATCTGTTAGCCGCAGGTACGGGTAGGTCGGCCCTTTCGTACGAAAGGGACAGGTCAGTGCCGCCGCGAGCGGCCGACGACCGGAAGGCGCGCCTCGGCCCGATGCCGCCCGATCCGACGCGGAACACCGCTCATCGGCGTCCTCCGCCGGGCGGCCCCATGTCGTGCGCCTCCAGCCAGGCGCCGTCGCACCCGCGCAGGAGCGAAGGACGTGGAGTCACCTTTGCCACCGATTCCGCCCTCATGTCGCTTTCCAGGCAGGGAGAACCGGGCGAAGCCGATGGCCTCACGACACCTCTCCCCTCGAAAGAAACCGGACTTCGTGGCAAGTTGCTCGGCAACACGCCCACCACGTCTCCGTGACGGCACACGAGCACCCATCAGAGCGCGGACACCGCAGCCCACCCCGCTGCCCGCTCACCACTCTGGCTATACGCAGTTAGTCTGGCACTCAGAGCGCCCCATGAGCAATCTAAAGAGCTGAACTCGGAGATCTCTACGCAAAATGGCTAGATCGCCGACGACCGGCGCCCACACCCCTTTTCTCCGAACGATGTTCGCCTCTCGCGGCGGCGCGAGACATCGTCCGACGGCGCCCGCCTCCACCTCTAGACGCTGGTGACACCGTCCCGCGCCGAGCGCATCCGAAGTCACTTCCGCGGTCACCTCGGCACCCCGGACGGTCGACCCGCTCAACTCGCCGTCGCGGCGATCATCCTCCAAGCCGCCGCCCGGGATCCCGCCCACGCCCGCCCGCCGACTCTCGACATTCGACAGCCCCTCTCCCCGTGCCCTGCCGCTCTCCCCGGGCCTCTGACTCACTCCACGGAGACCGAGTCGTCCAACATGCGCGGACGAACCACGAGGATCAGCCGCCGCTGCTAGCCTCCCGGCGATCCCACCCCATCACTCCCGTGAGGATGGCACCGCACATGGAGCCCTTGCCGCAGGGCGCATCCCTGAACGACCTCCAGGAGTACGTCCGCAAGATGGAGGTCGAGCGAGGTTTCACCGACCGCACCATCACCGATCAGGCGCTCAAGTTCGGCAGCGAGGCCGGCGAGGTCCTGGACGCGGTCGCCGCCTACAACGGGCAACCACAGAACGGCGAACGCGACGCCGCCGACCTGGGAAACGAGGCCGCGGACGCCTTGATCATGCTCATCTCGGTATGCAACCGAGCCGGGATCGACCTTGAGGCCGCGTTCCGCCGCAAGGAACAGCTCAACGAGACTCGTAGCTGGCACTGACGAGGGCACCCGGACGTCCGAATCAGCAGGTTCTTCGATAGGGAGCATCCGGGATATGCCTTTTCCATTCGGTTCTGGTCAGGCCGCCCGACTCGGCGCACAGGGCTCGCATCAATCGCAGCGGCGCGACGGTGTAGGTGAAAACCCTGCCTTCCTTGTCGATGGCGACCAGGGCTGATCCCTCGGGAGTGAAGGTCACCGCTACGGCGTCGAGCCGAAGGCCGGTTAGAGGAACGCCGAGCTGAGTTCGCGCGCGAATGTCCCAGATCTTGAGCTGGTAGACGATGCCGGTCTCGTGAAGGGTGGCGAAGAGCCGGCCATCGGGGGAGACCGCGGAGGTCTGGCCGTCCCATCCCGCCACGGGGCCAGTGCGGAGGTCGTTGGCCTCGGGGCGAAGCGAGCGGGCGTTCCTGAGCCGGAGGAACGGGCGGTAGCCGTTGGGAAACGAATAGAGGGTCCTGCCGTCGTCGCCGACCGTGTCCACTTGGAGGTGCGGGACGCCCTTGGTGATGACGCGGCCGGAGGGGAATCCGACGCGGCCGAAGTTCGGCGCCGCGGTTACGGTCCTGCCGTCCGGGGCGAAGAGTACCTGCGCGCCGTCGGGGTCGTAGCCGAGGTCGGCGCTTATTTCCCGGATGCGGCGCATTCTGGTCAGGTCCCAGAACGCGAGCGTGTTCCGCCCGTTCGGAATCACCGTCTGGACGGCGAGGGATCTGCTGTCCGGGGAGAATGCGAGAGCCTGGAGGGCTCCGCTGCGCTGCTCCCGATCCAGCGGGGTCGCTATGGTGCCCAGCCTGGTGTTTCTCGCGACGTCCCAGATTTCGATTTCGTTGAATCCGCTGAGGACGGCGAGCAGGCGTCCGTCGCGGCTGAGCGCGATCTGGTCGGGGAGCGTGACGTTCGTGGTCACGGTGGCGCGCGGGGACCGCGCCCCGGTGGACCAGATCTCGACGGTGTCGCCCGTGACGAGCGCGATCGTGGATCGGTCGGCGCTCACCACGCCCGAATGGTAGGGACCCCTGCCGGTGGGCGCCGGCGGCCTGGTGTAGACGCTGAGGTTCAGGGACCGGAGGACGCCGTCGGTTCCGAGGCAGCGGAGACGCGAGCCGTCCGTCGTGAAGCGCGGATAGTGTCGGCGTAACACTCGCTGTCGGTCGTGGTGTACCGGACGAAAGGCTTGGCCGTGATCGAGAAGTCCGTGTCCCAGACGGTCGTGCCCTGCGCGAGGTAGCGGCCATCCCTGCTGAACTGGACCGGGTAGAACGAGATGTCGCTTGCGCCGACGAGGTCCCCGTTCGTGTAGCGGTGAGCGAGGTCGTGCACGCGGATCCTGCCGCCCCTGACAGGCAGGGCGATGAACCGGCCGTCCGGGCTGAAGGTCAGGGGTCCGAGAACGTCGGCGGCGCTCACCTGGAGATCGGGCACGGGAATCTTCTTGTGGGTGCGCGTGTCGAGCCAGGTGAACGGCTGCCGACCGGAGCCGACCGGCAGGGACAGCACCCGCTCGTCGTACGAGAACGAGGTCATTCCCAGCGGCCATCTGCCGCTGTTCACGGTGACGATCTTCTTGCCGGTCCGGGTGTCCCAGATCCCCAGGGTGACAGGTCGGCCGGGATCGTCCTCTTGGACCATCAGGTAGGTGCCGTGGGGGCTGAGTTCCTCGCGCCGCTTGTCGCCTCGCGGGCTGGGGTAGGTTCGCGTGTCGCGGGGGCGCGCGTTCGCGGTGCCCACCAGGCGGGTACGGCCGTCCCGCGTGCTCACGGCCGCCGTCCCACCGTCGTCGGACAGGCTCACGTTGGTGACGCGTTCCGGGGCGTCGTAGGACCCCAGGTGCTTGCGGGTGTCGACGTCCCAGAACTCGACGCGCGAGCCGGTCGCGGCGGCGAGGATCCGTCCGCTGCCGGCGAGATCGTTCGCCGTCGCCTCGAAGCCGGGAAGCTTGACCGACTCGTCCTCCCACTGGTCGTGCAGCGCGAGCAGAGCGCCCCACGACTGGGAGGTGTTCCCGAGACGCGCCGACGCCACCGCCAGTCGCCGGGCGAGCTGCGGGTCGGTTCGCCGCAGGGACTCGGCGAGACTCGCGACCTGCGCGGACAGAGCGCGGTCGCGCTGGCCGACGACGGTCGCGCGCTGGTCGATCGCGATCACCGCACTGCCGGTCGCCGCGATCAGCAGGACGGCGAGAACGCCGCTGAGCAGGGCGCGCAACCGGGCGCGGCCACGCGCGAGCGCGGCGGCGGCGTCCAGGAAGGACCGTTCGGTCCGGTTGAGGGTGAGGAGGCGGCGGCCCGTCGCGGCCCACGACAGGGCGCGGGCCAACGCCGTTCCCTGGTAGAGGTCGCTGTTTTTGCGACCGTGGTCGTCCCAGAGCCGTGACGCCCCGGAAAGCCCGTGATGAACGCCTAGGCCCTCGCGTTCGGCGGCCACCCACTCGCGCAACCGGGGCCACGCGCGGATCAACGCCGCGTTGGCGAGGGCGACCAGCCCGTCCTCCCACACGAGGATTCCCGCCGCGCCGAACGCGCGTAGGACCTCGTCCACGTCCGCCTCGGCGGTCTGCCCGTCGGCGAAGTCCGCGCGGCGTGCCGTGCGCAGGGTGTCCTCGGCGCGTTCGCCGGGGGCGACCAGGCGCAGGAGAACGCGCGGAACGGCCTCCCGCGCACCTTCGCCGAGCCCGCCGAACACCGCTTCGGCCCGTTCGCCGCTCGAGAGCGGCCCGGAACCAGACAGATCCCGGAAGGTCGCGTCGTTCAGCGCCGCGGCGAGGTCGGCACGCCCCACGAGGGCGAGAAGCAGTTCCTCGGACGTCGGACGTTCCGCGGATTCTTTGGCGAGCGCTCGGGACACCAGGCCGCGCAGCGGCTCGCCGAGCATCGAGACGTCGGGACGGTGCTCGGCGACCTGCCGCTGGATCTCCGACGGCGTCCGACCGTCGAATGCGTGCCGTCCGGTCGCGGCGAACAGCACGACCGCGCCCCAGCTCCACACATCCACCGCCGCGTCGCCGCGCTGCCCGCGATAGCGCTCCGGCGGCATGTAGCGGAGCGTGCCCCGCAGGACGCCGACGGTCGAGGGCGACGGTTCCTCGACCCGGGCGATACCGAAGTCGATCACACGGGCCCCGTCCGGGCCGATGAGGATGTTCTCGGGTTTCAGATCTCGATGCACGACCCCGGCACGGTGGATCGCGACCAGTGCCGTGGCCACGCCGATGGCCAGCCGCCGTAACTCCTCGGGTCCGTATCGGCCGTTCCGTTCCACGGCGTGCGCAAGGTCCGGGCCCGCTACGTACTCACTCACGACGAACGGGATCGCTTCGTCAAGGCCGTCGTGCAGCACCTTCGCCGTGCAGAACGGCGCCACCCGCCGCCAGGCGGCGACCTCCTTGCGGAGCAGGTTCCGGTCGCGGTCGCTCACACCGTGCAGGGCTTTGACCGCCACCCGTCCGTTGTCGGGCCCATACCCCTCGTACACCACGCCCTGACCGCCCGAGCCGAGACGTCCGTCGAGGTAGTAGGCGCCCAACTGGCGTGGGTCGCCGGGGAGCAGAGGCGTCGTCATGACCAGTCCTCCTAGCGCTGGATCCTCTCATTCATATAGACGGCCTTGTTTTCCTGATGGTTCAGGGCAGCGGCTCGGGGCGTCGCCGGACGAGCCGCGCGTGGTCGGCCGGGCGTGGGGGACGTATCGCCGGAGCGGTTCGGGACGGCTGCTGGGCGGGGACCGGAGTGGGTCAGTGGAGGGTGGCCAGGAAGGTTTTTACGGCGGTGGTGAAGGCTTCGGGGTTGGTGGCGTGGGCGAAGTGGTCGCCGTCTAGTTCGGCCACGTGGGTGTTGGGGCGGCTCGCGATGATCTGACGGCCCTGCTCCTGTGTGATGACCTGGCTGTGGGTGGCCAGGACGAACAGGGCGGGACAGGTGGTGGACGTCCAGTCGGGCCAGTGGTCGCCGTGGGTTCCTTGTTCTGAGGTGATGGTGTCTTCGGGGTGGAAGGGGAGGCGCCAGGCTCCGGTGGGGGTTTGGCGCAGTTTGTCGCCGAGGATCGGGGCCAGGGGGCCGATCGCGGTCAGGAGGGCTTGGCGGTCGGGGGCCGTGTAGGGCATTGATCGGACGAAGGAGAGGGCGCTTGGGCCGTCGTCCAGGTCGCAGACCGGGCCTTCTACGTTGATGATCGCTGTGACGCGGGTGGGGTGGCGGGCGGCGATTTGGAAGGCGGTGATGGCGCCTCCGGAGTGGCCGAGTGTTACGGCCTGGTCGATTTTCAGGTGGTCCAGGAGGGCTATCGCGTCGGCCACGTAGTCGTCGCGGGTGTACGAGGACGCTCGGTCGGAGTCGCCGTGGCCGCGCTGGTCGGGGGTGATGACGCGCCAGTCCGGGGCCAGTGCTTCGGCCAGGTCGGACCAGGCGTCGGCCTCGGAGAGGTGGCCGTGCAGGGCCAGCAGGGGGTGGCCGGGGCCGCCGGAGTCCAGGTAGGAGAGGCGGCGGCCGTCGATGCCCAGGTTGCTGCGGGTGCCGTTCATTGTGTCGAACCTCCGTGGGTGTTCGTTTCGATGAACTGCACTTTGGTGGCGTGCGCTGACCGTTCGCGCACCGGGCGCTGACCGGGGCGTTCTGTCGGAGGCGGCGGCTAGCGTTCGGGGTGTGGACGGGATCCGGTACGTGCGGGGGGACGCTACGTCTCCGCAGGCCAAGGGCGTGAAGGTCGTCGCGCATGTCTGCAATGACCGGGGTGGGTGGGGGAAGGGGTTCGTGCTCGCTGTTTCGGCTCGGTGGGCGGAGCCGGAGAAGGAGTACCGGGCCTGGTGGCGTGGGCGGCCGGGGAGCGGGTTCCGGCTCGGTGCCGTGCAGTTCGTGCAGGTCGAGCGGCTGGTGTGGGTGGCGAACATGGTCGGGCAGCACGGGGCGCGGGCCGGGAGCAAAGGGCCGCCTGTTCGGTATGACGCGATTGACGAGTGTCTGGCGGCGGTCGGGTCCAAGGCGCTGGAGCTGGGGGCCAGTGTTCATGCGCCGCGGATCGGGTGCGGTCTGGCCGGTGGGAAGTGGGAGCGGGTCGAGCCGTTGGTGCGGCAGAACCTTGTCGATCGGGGGGTGGCCGTCACGATCTATGACCATGACTAGGGGGTGATGCCTCGTTCGGCGTGGTGGGTGTGCAGGCGGTGGAGCATCGACGTGAAGTGGGTGCGTTCTTCGGGGGACAACGGCGCTAGAAGAGTCTTGTCCAGGTCGGCGGCCTGGGTGGTGGCGTGGTCTAGTTCGGCGCGCCCGCGTTTGGTCAGGGTGATCAGGTAGCGGCGGCGGTCGGCGGGGTCGCGGTCGCGGCGGATCAAACCCGCTTCTAGCAGGCGTGCCATGACGTCTACCAGGTCGCTCGGGTCTATCGCGAAGCGGCGGGCCAGGGCGCGTTGGGACGCGGGTGGGGAGTCGTCCAGCGCTGTCAGGACGGCCAGGTCCCAGAGCGTCAGGCCGCGTTCGCGGAGCATCGCGGCCATGCGGGCGCGTCCTGTTCTGCCCACGCGGGCCAGGACGTAGGTCGAGATGCCGAGCAGGCGGGGCGGCACGGTGTCGCTCATGGGTCTATCGTAGGGGTTGGCCTATCGTTGGTCATTGCCCACGAAAAGGGGATGCTCATGGACGCGCTCTATCCGCGCCTGCTCGTTGACGACTTCGCTGCGTCCGCCCGGTTCTATGAGGAGGCGCTGCGGGAGCTGCTCGGGATCGAGCCGGTGAAGGTCGTGCCGGAGGCCCGGTACGCGAACTGGGATCTGGACGGCCAGGCGGTGTTGTCGTTGTTCGGCCGCGCGGCCTTGGCGGAGATCACTGGGGAGGCCGGGCCGTCCGCGGGGGAGGACCGGGCCATGCTCGTTTTCCGTGTGGACGACGTGGACGCGGCTGCCGGACGGCTCAGCGCGCTCGGCGCACAGGTCGTGGCTGCGGCGCAGGATCGTCCGGCCTGGGGGGCTACCCTCCGGACCGCGCATCTTCGTGACCCGGAGGGGAATCTGATCGAGCTTCAGTCGTACTAGCGAGGCCTGAGCGCTCGGTAGGTGAGGGCGCCGCCGATTGTGGAGAGCAGCGCCAGGATGAGGCCCAGGGTGTGGAACGCGCTGGTGAAGCCCGCTGCCAGGGCGGCGTGGTGGGCCTCGGCGACCTGGCCTTGGACGGCTTCGCCGGCGATGCGCGTTGCGATGGTTGACGGGACGTCGTTCAGTCGGGCGGCCGTCAGGGTTGTGAGGAGCGCTGCTGCTCCGGCTACGGCGACCGACTCGCCGGTGATGCGCATCGTGTTGAAGATGCCCGCCGCCGCGCCCGCGTTCGCGACCGGGACGGTGCTGACGGCCGCGTTGTCCATCACGCCGAACGCCAGCCCCACCCCGGCGCCGAACGGCAGCAGCGGCAAGGCCAGAGCCCACCATGAGCCGCCGCTGTGCAGGGTCGTCAGCAGCAGCGCGCCGAGGACGATCAGCGCGGACGCCCCGGTCAGCACCGCCCGCACGGACGTCCGCGCCGCGAGGCGGCTGGCGGCCAGCGGGAGAAGGAGCACCGGGGCGGTCATCGGGAGCAGGAGCAGGCCGCTCGCCGTGGTCGTCCGGCCGCCGACGCCCTGGAGGTAGGCGGGCAGGTAGACCAGCATGATCACGAAGCCGAGCGTCACCGTGAACGGCTGGCAGACCACCGCGACGAACTCGGGACGGCGGAACAGGCGGACGTCGAACATCGCCCGTCCGGCCAGCCGCAGCTCCACCACCGCGAACAGCGCCACCAAGGCGACGGCCGCCACGAGCAACAGCAGCGTGCTGAAAGCGCCCCAGCCTGCCGAACCCGCCTGGACGAACGCGAACGACAGGCACGCCAGCCCGGCCGTGAACGTCACGAGCCCGGCGACGTCCACAGCGGGCGGGGAAGGGTTGCGCGACTCGGGAGCGCGCGTCGCGCACAGCCATGCGGGCACCGACATGGCCGCGACCAGCAGGAACACCGAGCGCCAGCCCGCCGCGTCGACCAGCGTCCCGGCGACCAGCGGGCCGATCGCAAGGCCCGTCCCGAACGCCGTGCCGAGGAGGCCGAAGGCGAGCTGGCGGCGCCGTCCGGACGTCGAGTGCGCCAGCACGGCCGCGCCCGACGCGAGGACGGCCGCCGCCCCGGCGCCCTGCACCGTCCGCGCCACATCGACCAGGGCCATCGACGGTGCCAGCGCGATCAGCAGCGACAGCGCGCCGACCAGCACGATGCCGGTGAGCAGCACGCGGCGGCGACCGAGGCGGTCCGCGAGGCTTCCGGCGGCGAGGGGCAGCGCGGCGAACGTGATGTTGAAGGCGTTCAGCATCCACTGCGCGCCGCCGACCGACGAGCCGAGGCGCGCCGCCATGCTCGGCAGCGCCACGGCCGCCCCGGTCACCGAGAACGGCAGCATCATGCTGGCGGACGCGACCGCGACGACCGTCGGCCAGTAGCCGCGCTGGGCGCGGGACGTGTCGAGAGTGAGGGTGGACATGCCGCCGATCGTCCGCGCGGGGCGACGACCGGAGGAAGAGAGCGCGGTTCCCTGGGAACGACAGGGCCACCCTCAACAGGACGGACTCGCGCATACTGGACGGCATGGCCGACCTGATCGTCACCAGCCTCGGCGACTACCTGCGCGTTCGGCGGGGCAAGGTGTCGCCGGCGGACGTGGGGCTGCCCGAGACCGGGCGCCGTCGCGTGCCGGGGCTGCGCCGGGAAGAGGTCGCCGAGCTGGTCGGGCTCAGCACCGACTACTACGTGCGGCTGGAGCAGGGGCGCGCGGATCGTCCGTCCGCCGAGGTCCTGGACGCGCTCAGCCGGGCGCTCCGCCTCAACTCCGCCGAGCACGCCCATCTGCACGATCTGGCCCGGCTGACCCGGCGGGCCACGGCGCCGGTCGTCCGGCGCGACGTGCTCCGGCCCGCGCTGCGGCGGCTCGTCACGGCCGTCCCCGGCGCCCCGGCAGTGATCATGAACGACCGCAACGACGTGCTCGCCTGGAACCGGCTCGCGGCGGCGCTGATGGCCGACTTCCCCAACCTCCCGCCGCGCGAGCGGAACATGGCGCGTCGGATCTTCCTGGACGAAGCGGCGCGCGACGTCCACCCGGACTGGGACGAGGCCGCGCGCAACACCGTCGGCATCCTGCGCATGGCCGCCGGACGCCGCCCGCACGACCCGGACCTCGTCAGGCTCGTCGGCGAGCTGTCCCTCGGCAGCGAGACGTTCCGCAGGCTGTGGGCGAGCCACCACGTCTGCGAGAAGTCGCACGGGCCGAAGCGGTTCCGGCACCCGGCGGTCGGCGAGGTCGCGCTGAACTACGAGACGCTCCGGGTGCCCGGCGCGGAGCACCACATGCTCGTGATCTACTCGGCGGGGCCGGGAAGCCCGGCCGAGGAGGCGCTGAACTTCCTCGCGAGCTTCGCCGGCTAGCGCCCGGTGGCGCCGTCGAGCCGTTCGCGCAGGATGTCGGCGTGGCCCGCGTGCCGGGCCGTCTCCTCGATCATGTGGACGAGGATCCAGCGCAGCGACGGCCCGGGCGAGGAACGCCGCGCCCGGACGCCCGGCGCCGCCAGGTCGTCGCACGCCGCGGCGATCGCGTTGCAGCGCGCGGTGGCCGCGCGGTAGGCGGCGCGGACGCTCTCGATCGTCTCGCCCTCGTCCGGCGTGAAGCTCAGGCTGGCGGGCGTGATGTCCTCGCCCGCGTATCCCCAGACGAACCAGTTCAGCTCGGCGCCGGTCAGGTGGTGGACGAGCCCGAGCAGGTTCGTCCCCGACGCGACGCCCGGCGTGCGGGCCTCCGCCTCGGACAGGCCGTCGAGCTTGGCGGCGACGGCCTCCCGCAGGTAGTCGAGGAAGGTCAGGAGCGTCGTCTTCTCGTCGGGTCCGGCGAGCGGCGGGCCGACGTCCCCGCGTGGCGTGGTCACGTCCGTCACGATACGGCGTCCAGAACGTCCAACGCGCGGGCGATGCCGTCCTCCGCGCGCAGCCGGGCGCCGACCACGGCGGCGCGCTCGCGGATCGACGGGTCGCTCGTCGCGCGGCGCAGGCGTGAAGCCAGGTCCGGGACGGTCAGCGACCGGAACGGCAGCGGCGACGGCCCCGCGCCCAGTGCCGCCACCCGCTCGCCCCAGTACGGCTGGTCGCCGAAGAACGGGCACACGATCGTCGGGACGCCCGCGCGCAGGCCCGCCGCCGTCGTCCCCGCCCCGCCGTGGTGGACGACCGCCGCCACGCGCGGGAACAGCCACGCGTGCGGGACGTCCCGGACGGCGAGCACGTCGTCGTCGGACGTCGCCGGATCCCCCTGCACGATGCCGCGCAGCCCCGCGACCCGCAGCGCCGTCCGGACGGTCAGGTCCGTCAGCTCCGGGTCCTTCGCGACCATGCTGCCGAACCCCGCGTAGACCGGCGGCGGCCCGGCGGCGAGGAACGCGGCGAGGTCGGCGGGCGGCTCGTAGGCGGGCTCGTCCAGGAACCAGTAGCCGGTGAGGTGGACGTTCGCGGGCCAGTCCGCCGGACGCGGCACCACCGCGTCGCTGAAGCACGCGAGGACGGGCCGCGCGTCGTCGCGGGGGGCGCCGCGCAGCGGGAGCGGCGCGAGGCCGAGCGCGTCCCGCCGCCACGGGTTGATGAACGGCCGGGAGAGCTGCCAGGCGATCTGGTCGACGGCGGTGAAGCTCGCCCGGTTCGCCCACGGCCCGAGCCGCCGCGCCTGCGGGACGAACGGATGCGGGAACGCGCCCGTCGCCCGGCTCGGCTGGAAGTGGATCAGCGCCCACGGGATGCCGAGATGCTCGCCCAGATGCGCCGGGAGCATGCCGAGCGTCGGGCCGAGCAGCAGATCGGCGCCCTTGCACGCGTCGCGGCACTCGGTGAGCAGCCGTTCGGCGAGCGGGCCGAGGATGCGGCGGAACCCGCCGAGGAAGCGGATCGGGTTGCGTCCGCCCGCCAGCAGCTCCTGTCCCGCGTCGGAGTCCAGGATCTCGGTGGGGTCGGCGGTGAGCGGCGCCAGCTCCAGCCCGGCCGCGTGCGCGAGCGGCGCGTACCGGGCGCTCGCGACGAGCCGGACGGTGTCGCCGCGCGCCCGCAGCGCCCGGCCGAGCGCCGCGCACGGCTGGATGTCGCCCCGCGACCCGGCGGCGAAGATCACGATGGTGCGGCTCACGGGGGCTCCTCTCACCGGGCGTCCGGACGGTCCGGAACGTCCTCGGGAGTGTAGGGCGCGTAATAACCCTCCGGCGGGGGCGGCGGCCACGGCCGGTCGTCGTCCGGCTCCGGCGCCCTCGGCCGGGCGCCCCGCGGTGGCTCGACCTGCCACCACCAGGGCAGATGCCCCCCGGTCGGCGGGACGGACGCGAGCGGATCGTCGTCCGCCGGCCCCCGACTGGAGACACGCAACGACTCGGTCCGCTCGCCCCGCGTCGGCTCTTGACCCGCGGGATTAAGAGACGCCCCGCGCCCTGGGCCGCCCCGCCGCCCGCCGGACGCGGGAACCTCGCGCGGCTGTTCGCCGCGCGGCACGGCGGGAGCTTCGCGCGGACGCTCGTCCACGGACGCGTCGTACGGCCGCCCGGGCGCGGGCGCCGCGTGCGGACGGTCGTCGGCGGGCGCCCCGTGCGGGCCGTCGCCCAGCCGTCCGGCGGTTGCGGGAACCTCGCGCGGGCGGTCGCCGCGCGGCGCGCCGGGCGTTTCGCGCGCCCGATCGTCCGCGGGCGCGCCGTGCCGCCGGTCGCCCGGCCGCCCGGCGGGCGCCTCGTGCAGGCGCTCGCCGCGCGGCGCGGCGGGCGCCGCATGCGGCCGTTCGTCCGCGGGCGCGCCGTACGGCCGCTCGCCCGGCTGTCCGGGTGCAGGCATTGCGTGCGGAAGCTCGTCGGCTGACGCGCCGAGCGGGCCCTCGCCCAGCCGCGCAGCGGGCGTGGGGACCTCGCGGAACCGGTCGCCGGGCGCGGCGGGCGCGGGCGTTCCGTGCGGGCGGTCGCCGCGCGCGCCGTCGCCCGAGCGTGCGATGGGTGTGGGCGCGTCGACCGGGCGGCCGGGTGCGGGCGTCGCGGGCGGGCGGCCGTCCGTGGGTGCGCCGTGCGGGCCATCGCCCAGGCGCGCGGCGGGCGCGGGGACTTCGCGCGGGCGGTCGCCGTGCGGCGCGGTGGGCACCGCGTGCGGACGGACGTCGGTGGGCGCGCCGTACGGGCCTTCGCTCGCGCGCGCGGTGGGGGTTTCGTGGGGGAGGTCTGTGGGCCAAGGGGTCGGGTCGTAGGGGCGGGACGCCAGGAGGGGGGTTGTGGCGTGGGCTCCCACTAGTTCGGCGGGTTCCAGGGCGGGGAGGGGCTGGACGCTCGGCGCCGGGGTCAGGACGGGTTCGGCGGTGGGCGGGGACGAGCGGCGGCGGCCGTGCTTGGGGCCCATCCAGCCGCGCTTGGACGGCAGGGTGACGCCGCTGATCATGCCGCCGAACAGGACGAGGGCGGCGCCGAGGATCAGGCCGGAGGCCATGCCGTCGCGGAAGGAGTCCAGGGACGCGGTGCTGGCGTGGTCGGCGGGGATGTCGTGGATGAGCAGGCCGAGGATCGCGATGCCGAACGCGCCCGACATCTCGCGGATGACGTTCAAGATGCCGCTCGCGACCCCCGCCTGGTCTTCGGGCACGGCCTTGAGGACGTACATCACGAGCGGCATGCACATCGCCGAGCCGAAGCCGGTGATGAGGACGCCCGGCATGAGGTCGGCGAAGCCGTAGTCCCGCTCGATCATCGAGAAGAGGATCATGCCGCCGGCCATCAGCGTCATGCCGCCGCCGATCGCCATGCGCGGCCCGAGCTTGGCCGCGATCCAGAACGAGATCGGCGTCGTGATCATGACGACGATCGCGGACGGCAGCATGACCAGCCCGGCCTTCGGCGGGGAGAAGCCGAGGTAGCGCTGCAGGAACGTCGCCGCGTAGAAGATCATCCCGTTGAAGCCGATGCCCCAGAGCATCTGGGACAGCAGTCCGCCGACGAACACCCGGTTCCGGAAGAACCGCATGTTGATCATCGGGTCGGGCGCCCAGCGCTCCACGACGACGAAGCACGCGAACGCGATGGCCGCGAGCGCGAAGACGCCGAGGACGGCCGGGTCGCCCCAGCCCTGGTGGCGTCCGGTCTCCAGGCCGTAGACGAGCGCGAACAGCATCGTCGCGGAGATCAGCACGCCGGGCAGGTCGACGCGGGCGCTGCGGTTCTCGCCCTTGCTCGTCAGGACGACGAGCCCCAGCAGGATCACCAGGATGCCCGGCACGATGTTGATGAGGAAGATCCAGCCCCACGCCCAGTTCTGGACGATGAGCCCGCCGATCGTCGGCCCGAGCGCCGTCGCGCCCCCGGCCGCGCCGACCCAGGCGATGGTGCCGAGGGAGCGCTGCTTGTCCGTCCGGCCCACGGTGATCATGACCTGGGTGGCGGGCAGGGCGAGCGCGGCGCCCGCGCCCTGGACGATCCGGCCGAGGATCAGCACCGAGTCCACCCCGGCGAGCCCGCACACGGCGGACGCCGCGGTGAAGATGGCCATTCCGCTCACGAAAGCGGTGCGGCAGCCGTAGATGTCGGTGATCCGGCCGCCCGCGATCATGAGGCAGGAGAACATGAGGATGTAGCCGGTCGCGACCCAGTCGAGCGCGGTCTTGTCCATGCCGAGATCGCGCTGGATGCTCGGCAGCGCGTTGGCGACCACGGTGTTGTCCATCGTGATCATGAATGCGGAGACGGCGACGACCGCCAGCGCCCATCGGTATCGGCCACGGGTCACGTTGGTCACGCGGCGACAGGCCCCGCCGCCTGCGGGGGGATCGTCCGCTTCCCCCTAGTTCCGTCGCTGGGTATTGTTCCGGTACATCGACATCTCGGTGCACACCGTTAGCCCGTTACAGCGATGTCGAAACTATCCCATCACGCCACACGTCTGACCAGTCCGTCTTGTCACGACCATGACAAGGAAATACGGAGAAAAGTTGCCTGGGTGCGCATCGTGAGGTGACGATCCTGGGTCATCGTGGTCCCTCCGCTTCGAACGATCCCGTAGTTGGGGGAACCCCGCGCATGCAGAGCAGCAGTGGTCGTTCGGGAGCCGCGCAGGGCGACACGCGCATCGGCGAGGACGTGATTCGCCGGCACCTCATCGAGCAGATCGCGCGCCGCTCCCGGATCGCCGAGAACGAGGTCGACGCCGACCGTCCGCTGGAGGAGTTCGGCCTCGCGTCCCGGGACGCCGTCGCCATCGCCGGCGACCTGGAGCAGATGCTCGGCCGCTCGCTGCCCGCCACCCTGGTGTGGGAGCACCCGACGATCAACCGGCTGTCGGTGGCGCTGGCCAACGGCGCCGACCTCGCGCCCGCGCCCGTCCCGGAGCCGGCCGAGGCCCGTCCGGTGCTGGACCGCGAGCCGATCGCGGTCGTCGGCATCGGCTGCCGGTTCCCCGGCGGCGACCGCGACCTGAACGGCCCCGCCGACTACTGGCGGTTCCTGACCGGACGCGGCGACGCGATCCGCGAGGTCCCCGAGGGCCGCTGGGACCCGTTCGACGACGGCTCGCCCGAGGTCGCCGACCTGCTCGCGCAGACGACCAAGCTCGGCGGGTTCCTGAGCGACGTCGCCGAGTTCGACGCCCAGTTCTTCGGCATCACGCCGCGCGAGGCCGCCGCGATGGACCCGCAGCAGCGGCTCATCCTGGAAGTGGCGTGGCAGGCGTTCGAGCACGCGGGCATCGGCCCGGCGTCGCTGCGCGGCAGCCGCACCGGCGTGTTCGTCGGGGTGTCGGCGCCGGAGTACGCGGCGTTCACGGCGTCCGACCTCGCGTCCCTGGAGGCGTTCACCGCGACCGGCGCGGCGCTGAGCATCATCGCCAATCGGCTGTCGTACCTGCTCGACCTGCGCGGCCCCAGCATGATCGTGGACACGGCGTGCTCGTCGTCGCTGGTCTCCACGCACCTCGCCGTGCAGGCGCTGCGCAACGGCGAGGCGGACGTGGCGCTCGCGGGCGGCGTGAACCTGCTGCTGTCGCCGACCGTCACGATGACGTTCGACCTCGCGGGCGCGACCGCGGGCGACGGCCACTGCAAGGCGTTCGACGCGTCCGCCGACGGCATGGTCCGCGCGGAGGGCTGCGGCGCGGTCGTGCTGAAGCGCCTGTCGGACGCCGTCCGCGACGGCGACCGCGTGCTCGCGGTGATCAAGGGCTCGGGCGTCAACTCCGACGGCCGCTCCAACGGGCTCGTCGCGCCGAACTTCGACGCCCAGCGCGCCCTGCTGCGCGACGTGTACGCGGCGGCGGGCATCGACACGCGCGAGGTCGACTACGTCGAGGCGCACGGCACCGGGACGTTCATCGGCGACCCGATCGAGGCCAAGGCCGTCGGCGAGGTGCTCGGCGCGGGCCGGGACGCCGACGAGCCGCTGCTCATCGGGACGGCCAAGTCCAACCTCGGCCACATGGAGTCGGCGGCGGGCATCGCGGGCCTCATCAAGACCGTCCTCGCGCTGCACCACCGGACGATCCCGGCGAGCCTCCACTACAAGGAGCCGAACCCGCACATCCCGTTCGAGGAGCTGCGGCTCGCGGTCGTCGCGGAGGAGATCCCGTGGCCGGCGCGGTCGCACCCGCCGCGCGCGGGCGTGTCCGGGTTCGGGTTCGGCGGGACGAACGGCCACGTGCTGCTGGAGGCCGCGCCCGCGCAGGTGGTCGAGCGCGAGCCGCTGACCGTCCGGACGTTCCCGCTCTCGGACACGTCCGCCGACCGGATCCGCGACCACGCCGCGCTGCTCGCCGACTGGCTCCCCGAGGACGCCGAACTCGCCGACATCGCGCGCACCCTGCACGGACGCAACGGCCGGGGCCGCGCCCGCGCCGCCGTCGTGGCGCGCGACCGGGCCGGGCTCGCGGCGGGCCTCGCCGCGCTGGCCGAGGGACGGCCGCACCCGGGCGTCGTGTCCGGGACCGCGCTCGGGACGCCCGGCCGCCCGGTGTTCGTGTTCTCCGGCTACGGCGCGCAGCGGCCCGGCATGGCCAAGGCGCTGCTGGAGGAAGAACCGGCGTTCGCCGAGGCCATCGACGACATCGACGCGCTGTTCGCAGAGGAGGACGGCCCCGAACTCTGGTCCCTGCTGGAGTCCGGCGCGGAGCTGACCGGCGGCCCGGCGCAGGTCATGCCGGTGCTGTTCGCCGTCCAGATCGGCCTCGCGCGGATGTGGAAGGCCTACGGCGTGACGCCCGCCGCCGTCGTCGGCCACTCGATGGGCGAGGTCGCGGCGGCCGTCGTCGCCGGACGGCTCTCGCTCGCCGACGGCGCCCGCGTCATCTGCCGCCGCTCCCGGCTGCTGAACGGCCTGGTCGGCGGGGGCGCGATGGCGGTGCTCGGCGCGTCCGCGCAGGACGTCGCCCGGCTGGCCGCCGACCTCCCGGACGTCCACGCCGCCGTGTTCTCCTCACCGCGCCAGACCGTCGTGACGGGCGACGCCGCCCAGATCGGGACCGTGTTGGAACGGGCCGAGGCCGAAGGGCGCCTCGCCCGCCGCGTGCAGGCCGAGGGCGCCGGGCACTCCCCGCAGGTCGACCCGCTGCTGGACGACCTGCGCGCCGCCCTCGCCGACCTCGGCGAGGAGCCGGGCACCCCGCTCGCCGAGGGCATCGCGTTCTACACGACCGCGCTGGAGAACCCGCGCGGCGTCGGCGAACTGGACGCGGACTACTGGGCCGCGAACCTGCGCAACCCCGTCCGGCTGACCGACGCCGTAGCCGCCGCGTCCGAGGACGGCCACCGGACGTTCGTGGAGATCAACGCGCACCCGATCCTGTCGCACGGCGTCGGCGAGACGCTGGACGGAAGCGGCGCGCTCGTCACCCACACGCTGAAGCGCGCCCCGAAGGGCCAGGACACCGACGACGCGGTGACCTTCCACGCCCAGCTCGCGCTGCTCGCCGCGCACGGCCTGGCCGTCGCCGGGCCGGCCGACGGCGGGATCACCGACGTCCCGCACGCGCCGTGGCGGCACGAGCGGCACTGGCTGGACACCTCGCGCCGCGCCGGGTCGGGCCGCGACGAGCACCCGCTGCTCGGCGCGCACGTCGAGCTGCCCGGCGAGGACCGGCACGCCTGGCGCGCCGACGTCGGCACCGCCGTCCACGCCTGGGCGGCCGTCCACGACCTGCCGGTGCTGCCGGTCGCGGCGTTCGCGGAGATGGCGCTCGCCGCCGGGGCCGAGGCGCTCGCGACGGACGCCGTCCGCGTCAACAGCCTGTGGATCGAGCGCCCGCTCGCGCTGACCGACCACACGACCGTCACGACGACGTACGACGAGGTCGAGCAGCGCGTCGAGATCCACACCCGCACCGCCGCCGGGACGTGGACGCGCATCGCCAGCGCCGACGTCGGCGCCGACGCCCGTCCGGTCGTGCCCGGCGAGTTCGCCGGGCCCGTCACCGAGGTCGCGGGCGCCGAGCGCGGCAGCCGCCACTACCGGCTGCACCCCGAGGTGCTGGACCGGGCGCTCGGCGTCCTGTCCGCCGAGGCCGAGACCGTCACCGGCACGCCGGGCGTGTGGCTGGCCGAGACGATCGGGGCGCTGCGCGTCCACGGGCCGACGCACCGGGGCGGGCACGTCCGCGTCGCGGTGACGCACGACGGCGACGACGTCCTCGGCGCGCTCCAGATCGCCGGACCGGGCGGGGAGATCCTGGCCGAGGCGACCGGGATCGTGCTGCGCCGCGCCGAGCGCTCCGACGTGCCCGTGCCGCTCGCCGACAAGCTGGTCGAGCTGGTGTGGGACGAGACCGACGTCCCCGCGCCGCGCGCCGAGGCCGGCGCCTGGCAGATCCTCGCCGAGGACGACGACGCGCTCGCCCGCGCCGTCGCCGCCGGGCTGGCCGAGGCCGGGCACGCGGTCGTCCGCCGCGCGCTGGACGCCGGGGTCGACGGGACGCCGAGCGATGTCCTGTTCGTCCCGCCGCCGTCGCTGGTGGACGAGAACCTGGTCCTCGCCGTCGCGCGCCTGTCCACCGCGCTGCCCGACGGGCCGCGGCTGTGGATCGCGACGCGCGCCGCGCTGAGCGTCCTGCCCGGCGAGGCGGGCCTGCACCAGCAGGCGCACGTCCGCGCGCTGACCCGCGTGCTGGCGTTCGAGCGGACCGTCCAGCGCGCGACGCTCGTGGACGTGGACCGTCCGGCCGACCTGGTCGCCGAGCTGGTCGCGAACGCCGACGCCCGCGAGGTCGCCTGGCGCGGCGGCGTCCGCCGCGTCGCGCGGCTCGACCGGGCCGCGCTGCCGGACGTGACGCCGCGCAAGGTCGTGCGGCGCGGCGGCGCGTACATCGTGACCGGCGGCTACGGCGGCATCGGGCTCGTCACCGCGACGCTGCTCGCCGAGCGCGGCGCCGCCCGGATCGTCCTGTCCGGCCGGTCCGGACCCGGCCCGGACGCCGAACGCGCCATCACGCGGCTCCGCGAGCGCGGCACCGACATCGCGGTCGTCCTCGGCGACATCGCCGAGCCCGGCACCGCCGAACGGCTCGTCCGGGCGGCGCGCGAGGGCGGGCTGACGCTGCGCGGCGTCGTCCACGGCGCGGGCGCGATCGACGACCGCCTCATCACCGACCTCGGCGCGGACGACCTGCACCGCGTCTGGTCCGCCAAGGTCACCGGCGCGCGGCGGCTCGACGCGGCGCTCGGCACCGGCGACGGCCTGGACTGGTTCGTCGTCCACTCGTCCGCCGCCGCGCTGCTCGGCTCGCCCGGCCAGGCCGCCTACGCCGCCGCCAACGCCGCCATCGACGCGCTGATGGCCGAGCGCCGCGCCCACGGACGTCCCGGCACCGCCATCGACTGGGGCACGTGGTCGCAGGTCGGCGGCGCGGCGGAGACGGCCGTCGCGGTCATCGAGCCGATCAGCCCGGCCGAGGGCGCCGAGGCGCTGGAGGCGCTGCTCGCGCTCGACCGCGCCGACACCGGCGTCCTGCGGTTCGATCCGGCCGCCGCCGTGGGCCTGTTCCCCGAGATCCGCAACATGCCGTACTTCGCGGCGCTGACGGCCGCCGCCGCCGAACTCGGCGCGGACGGCGTCGCCGCCGACTGGCCCGGCATCGACGCGGTGAAGGAGCTGGACCCGGCGAGCGCGCGGGCCGCGATCGCCGCGCAGGTGCGGTACCGGATCGCGTCCGTCCTCGGGTTCGCGCCCGAGCGGCTGGACCCCGCGATCCCGCTGACCGACCTCGGGCTGGACTCGCTGGTCGCCGTCCGGATCAAGAGCGGCGTGGAGCACGACCTCGGGCTGACGGTCCCGGCGTCGGTGCTGCTCCAGGGCGCGAGCGTCAACGTCTTCGAGGAGTGGGCGGCCGGCGAGCTGGGCCTGTCGGACGCGCCCGCGCCCGCCACGGGCGGCTCGGCCGTGTCGAACGCCGAGGCCGGGTACGTCCTGGCGCGCGACGAGGCCGAGCGGCTCGCCGTCCGGATCTTCGAGGACGTCCTCGGGCTCGACCGCGTCAGCGCCACCGCCGACTTCTTCGCCGACCTCGGCGGCCAGGACCACCAGGCCGACCAGGCCGCCGCGCTGATCAACCGCGAGCTGGCCGCGGCGGGCGCGAGCGCCGTCGCGCGGACCGAGCTGTTCGCCACGCCGACCCCCGAGCACGTCGCCGAGTACCTGCGCGCGGCGGACGAGGAGGCGGCGCGGCAGACCGTCCGGCCGCTGCGGACCGGCGGCGACCGGCGCCCGCTGTTCCTCGCGCACCCGGCGGGCGGCACCACGGCCTGCTACCGGCAGCTCGTGGCGCTGCTCGGCCGCGACCAGCCGGTGTACGGACTCGAACGCTTCGAGGACGCCCCGTCCGTCGAGGAGCGCGCCGCCCGCTACGCCGAGCACCTGGTCGCGGCGCAGCCCGAGGGCGCGTTCCGGATCGGCGGCTGGTCGTTCGGCGGCGTCGTCGCCTACGAGACCGCACGGCAGCTCACCGCCGCCGGCCGCGAGGTCGAGTTCGTCGCGCTGCTGGACGCGGGCTTCCCGCTCGCCGTGGACGACGAGTCCGAGAGCCTCGCCCGCCGCTTCTCCGCGTTCGCCGACTACATCAACGAGACGTACGAACTCGACGTCAGCCTCGGCTACGACGAGCTGGCCGGGCTGGACGAGGAGGCGCAGTTCGCGCTCGTCCTCGAACGCGCCGCGCCGCTCGTCGACCACATCCCGCCCGCCGCGCTGACGCACCAGCTCACGTCCCACCAGGACACCCGCTCCCTGGAGGCGTACCGGCCCGGTCACTACGACGGGAAGGTCGTCCTGTACTACGCGCCGGAGGAGACGCCCTGGGCCGTCCGGGACGCCCGCTATGTCCTGGACGGGACCAACGGCTTCGGCCCGTACTGCACGGACCTGGAGATCGTGCCGATCGCTGGCGCGCATCACCTCAACCTGCTCGACCCGCCCGCCGTGGAAGCGCTCGCCAGGAACCTGGACACCCGGCTCGCCGCGCGGGACAGGAAGGCCGCACCGGCCCGCTGAGTTCGACCGCCCCGCCAACCCGGAGGAAACATGGCCCAGTCCGACGCACTGCTCGAAGCGGCTCGCAACGGCGCGAGCGAGCGGGAACTCCTGGACATCGACCTGCCCACCCGGTTCCGTGCCGCGTTCACCCTCAAGGACGAGGTCGGGATCTTCGAGGGCGAGAAGGACAAGGACGTCCGCCGGTCGCTGCACGTCGGCGAGGTCGACATGCCCGAGCTGGCCCCGGACGAGTGCGTCGTCGCGGTGATGTCGGCGGCGATCAACTTCAACACCGTCTGGTCGGCGATCTTCGAGCCGGTCCCGACGTTCGCGTTCCTGGAGAAGTTCGGCCGCCAGGGCTGGTACGGCGCCCGGCACGACCTGCCGTACCACATCCTCGGCTCGGACGGCTCGGGCGTCGTCGTCCGGACGGGCGCGGGCGTCAAGCACTGGAAGGTCGGCGACCGCGTCGTCCTGTCCCCGTCGTACGTCGACGAGGAGGACCACGGCTCCTACGACGACGGCATGATGAGCGAGACGCAGCTCGCGTGGGGCTTCGAGACGAACTTCGGCTCGCTCGGCGAGTACTGCATCGTCAAGGCCAACCAGCTCATCCCGAAGCCGAAGCACCTGACGTGGGAGGAGGCCGGCGCGAACACGCTGTGCGCCGCCACCGCGTACCGGATGCTCGTCGGCTCGCACGGCGCGCGGATGAAGCAGGGCGACGTCGTGCTGATCTGGGGCGCGACCGGCGGGCTCGGCTCGTACGCGACGCAGTTCGTGAAGAACGGCGGCGGGATCCCGGTCGGCGTGGTGTCGTCCGACGAGAAGGCCGAGCTGGTCCGCGCGCAGGGCTGCGACTACGTCATCAACCGCAACGACCTGGACCTCGGCGAGCAGGGTCTGCGGCACCCGAAGGCGGGCCGGATGCTGGGCGAGGCGATCCGGCGGCAGGTCGGCGAGGACCCGGGCATCGTGTTCGAGTACCTCGGCCGTGAGACGTTCGGCGCGTCGGTGTACGTCGCCAAGCGCGGCGGGAAGATCGTGACGTGCGGCTCGTCCACCGGGTTCAAGCACGAGTACGACAACCGCTTCCTGTGGATGCGGCTCAAGAGCATCATCGGCTCGCACGGCTTCAACTACCACGAGGCCGTCCAGACGAACCGGCTGATCGGGCTCGGCATGATCCACCCGACGCTGTCGGCGGTGTTCCCGCTGGAGGGCGCCGGGGACGCGACGCGGGCCGTCCAGACGAACCGGCACATCGGCAAGGTGGCCGTGCTGTGCGGCGCGACCGCCGAGGGCCAGGGCGTGGACGACCCCGAGCTGCGCGAGCGCGTCGGCGAGGACAAGCTGAACCTGTACCGGCGCTGACCTGCACGGACGCCTGCACGGACGTCCCGGGGCCGCGACGGCGGTTCCCGGGACGTCTGCTTTTAGCCGGAACTTTTACCTTCGGCCGTTCGGGGAAGGCGGGAGCGCAAGAAAGCTCGTCCTACACTTTGCTCGCATCCGAGCGAAGAGTCATGCTTGGACCACATGAGCCACATTGGTCAGTTATCAGATCTCGTGTCGGGTTCAGTGGGCGCGGGGCACCAGCCGGGAGGACACGTGGCGGAGGACGCGGACCGACGTCCCTGGGCCGAGCTGCCCCGGGACCTCGCCGAGCACATGCGGCCCCACCTGGACGAGGTGGCGGACGACATGATCCAGGAGATCCAGGCCCGGGTGCGCGAGTACGACCGGCAGGGCGAGGGCCCCTACTCCGGGACGCTGCGGATGGCCGTCGAGCGCGTCCTCCAGTACTTCGTGGACCGCGTGGCCGAGCCCGACAGCGAGCCGTCCTCGGTCACCGACTTCTTCCGAGCGATCGGCCGCGGCGAGGCCGGCGAGGGCCGCAGCCTGGACGCGATGCAGACCGCGATGCGCGTCGGCGCCATGATCGCCTGGCGGCGGATCACCGCCGGGGCCGTCAACCTCGGCGTCGAGCCCCGGACGCTCGGCGCGGTCGGCGAAGCCATCATGATGTTCCAGGACGAGCTGGCCGTCGCCGCCGCCGAGGGCTACGCGCAGGCGCAGGCCGCCGTCGCGGGCGAGATGCAGCGCCGCCGCAAGCGCCTGCTGGACCTGCTGCTCGCCGACCCGCCCGCCACCGGCGAGGCCATCGCCGACCTCGCCGCCGCCGCGCGCTGGCCGGTGCCCCGGACGGTCGCGGCCGTCGCGCTGGCCCGCCGCCACTCCGACGGCCGTCCGCCCGCGTTCCCGCAGGACATCCTGGTCGACCTCGCCCGCCGCAACCCCGCGCTGATCTTCCCCGACCCCGACGGTCCCGGCCGCGCGCGGCTGGTGGACCGCGCGCTCGGCGGGATGCTCGCGGTCGTCGGCCCGACCGTCCCGATCGGCGAGGCCGCCCGCTCCATCGCCTGGGCGCGCCGGACGCTCGGGCTGGTCGAGCGCGGCGTCATCGAGGCGCCGAAGAACGCGGGCGTGATCCGCAGCGTCGAGCACATGTCCACGCTGATCCTGTTCCAGGACGAGGCCCTGATCAACGGGCTGGCCGCGATCCGGCTCGCGCCGCTGGCCCATCTGCGCCCGAGCCAGCAGGACCGCCTGGCCGAGACGCTGCTCGCCTGGCTCCAGGCGGGACGCAACGCCAACGAGGTCGCGATGCGGCTGCACGTCCACCCGCAGACCGTCCGGTACCGGCTGCGGCAGCTCGAAGAACTCTTCGGCGACCAGCTCATGGACCCCGACCTGCGGTTCGACCTGGAGATCGTCCTGCGCGCCCGCGCGCTGCTGGCCGAGGGCCCGGGCGAGCACATCGTCCCGGCCGGCAAGGCCGCGTCCGGCGAGTCCGCCGAAGTGGTGACCTTCCGCCGCTGAGGACGTCCGGGCGCCGCGCCCGTTCGGTGTGCTCGTCGTAGTCGGCCTGCTCCTCGTCGCGGTGGACCTGGTGCGGGCCGGCCGACAACTCGGCGAGCGTGATCGCGCTGATGGCCATCTCGTCGGGCAGTTCCGCCGGGTCGATCCTGCTGCGCAGGATCATGATGTTGGTGCCGAGCAGTCCTTGCGCCTACCGCTCAGCGGTCATAGGGGTTGCTCGCGTCCTGGTCGGCCCGGAATGCCTCCAGGGCGAGGGCGGGCGCGTTGGTGGACATGGCCGCGAACTCGGCACGCGGGACGAACCGGCGGCGGCGCCGCAACGGGACCAGCTTGCCGATCTTGTGGCCGTCGCGCGTCACGGTGAACGCCTGGCCGCGCTCGACCGCGTCCATGATCTCTTTGGACCGGCTGCGCAGGTCCCGCTGGGTGACCTCGGGCTGAGCCCTCATACCGGCCAGGCTAGAGCAGGCCGTGGCATGGCGTGCTACAAGGTGCTACACCCCGGCCCGGCATGACGGCGCATAGCGCCGACCGATACTCCGCGAGACGCCGCTGATGGAAGCCTTGATCCTTTCGGCGGTTCGCCTTCGTCCTCTATCTCCGCGCTTTCGCGGGAGTTCCGTCACGGGCGCGCGTGTCCGATGTAGCCTCCGTCGAGAAGGCCGAAAGCGCGCCGAGGCGAAAGGTTCAGCATCATGGCCCGCCCCCCGAAGAAGCTCAACCCGAATGAGTCATTCGCCCAGCATTACGGGGCGAAAATCCGGTCATATCGGGAAAAGAAGGGCTGGACGCAGGATGAACTGTCGCGCAAGCTCCTGTGCGACGAGTCCCAGGTCAGCCGCTACGAGCACGGGCAGGCCGTCCCGGACGACAAGGGCGCCAAGATCCTCGACATGCTCTTCGAGACGGACTACTTCACGGAGCACCGCGAGGTGGCCGCCGTCAGCCGCATCCCGCCGAACGCCCGGGAACTCGCCAAGTACGAGTCCGAGGCCAAGAGCATCCGCGCCTTCTCCCATGGCGCGGTCATCGGCCTGCTCCAGTCCCCGTCCTACGTCCGCGCGCTGGCGAGGGGTGGTCTGACGCCGCAGGACGCCGACGAGATCGTGGAGGAGCGCGATCGGCGACAGGGCATCCTCGACGCCGACCCGCCCGTCAAGCTTCAGGCGATCATGAACGAGGCGGTCATCCGCAGCCTCGCTCACAATCCGGATATCGCCCGGGAGCAGATCCAGAAGCTCCTCGATCGTGCGGATCAGTGGAATGTTCAGATCCAAATTGTGAGGCTGGCCGATTTCACGCACCCGGGGCACCAGGGCGGAATCCATCTCATCGAATCCCGTAAGAAGGGATCCGTGGTCGCCTGGCATAGCGGGGTCGGCAGGTCGGGCCGAATCATCGACGATGACGAGGTGATCGTCGATCTGGTCGAGGGCTATGATCTCATCAGGTCAGCGGCGATGCCTGCGGCCGAGAGCTATGACCTGCTGAAGAAGATTCAGGAGTCCTTGTGAACCAGATCAGTCCCCGCAACTGGCGCAAGTCCAGCTACTCCGGCGGCGAGCACGGCGAGTGCGTGGAGGCTGGGTCGATGAGCGGTGTGGTGGCCGTTCGTGACACGGCGGCTCGCGACGCGGGCGTGATCACGCTCCCGGCGGCGCAGTTCGCGACCTTGCTGGCGGCGGCCCGCACCGGCGCCCTCGCCCTCTGAACAACTCCCGGAACCCCCGCCCCCCGGCGGGGGTTTCTGCGTTCCTGCCGCCGGGTTGTGACCCAGAAGAGCGTGGTGGCGGTTCGGGTGAGCAGGTGGGGCTTACCCGGGCGCGAGACCTGGGTCCGGGGAAGCTGAGAGAACCGTCACTCGGGCCGCGCCGTACATGCCTCCGGCGCTACAACAGGAGCGTGCTCCCGCCACGACGGTTCCTCTTCGTTCTCGCCTTCGCCTCCCTCCTGCTCGCCGCGCCCGCGTCCGCCGCGAGCGCCGCCCCCGCCGCTCCGGTCTCGCCGCGCGCCTGCGCGGAGACGCTGACCTGCCGGATCGGCGACATCGCGCGGATGCCGATGGCCGACCGCCTGGTCCTCGTCCACGCCCTCCAGGAGGGCCGGGCGCAGTCCTTCGAGAAGGGCTTCGCGCGCTGGAACGTCATCGAAGGCGTCATCCAGGTGTTCCTGGACGAGAAGATGGGCGCGCCCGGCACGTGGGCGTCCTACACCAACGCCGGGGACATCGAGGCGATCCTGCGCGGCGTCGCGCTGGCGGCGGGCGTCAGCGACGACGACTACGGCGATCCGGGCGCCCGGCCCTGGGCCCGCTACCTCACCGATCTGAAGGCGGGACGGCTGGCGCGCAAGGCCGTCCACGACAACGAATGGGGGACCGCCGAGCAGGCCGCCATCGACTGGGGCCGCGACCCGGCCAACAATCCGGCCCGGCCGGACCGCAGCGAGAACGCCATCTTCGTGGCGAGCCAGGCCTACCGGGCGCTCCTGCGCAACGAACCGGCCCTCATCACCGTGCTCCGCACTCTGCACGACCCGGTGCTCAGCCGCTGCTACGACTGGCTGACCGACGTCACGAACCGCAAGGCGATCCGGGTGGCCGGGAACACGATCATCACCATCGCCCGGGACCCCCTGAACGTCCCGGCCGTCGCCCACGCCCTCGCCCGGCTGGGGTCCCTGTTCCCCGAATGCGCACGCGGCCCGGACCCACGGGCCATGAGCACGGACGCCTGACCGCCCTCGGCGGCTCGTGCGGCGGGCGCGCTCCTAGACTGCGCGGATGAGCGACGTACGGAGGCTGGGCGGACGGGTCGTCTACGAGAACGCGTGGATGAGCGTCCGGGAGGACGAGATCGAGCGGCCGGACGGGTCGCGCGGCGTCTACGGGGTCATCGACAAGCCGGACTTCGTGGTCGTCCTGCCGTTCGAGAACGGCGGCTTCCACCTGGTCGAGGAGTACCGGTACCCGGTCGAGCGGCGGTCGTGGAACTTCCCGCAGGGGTCGCTGCCCGGCCGCCGCGCCGGGGACCCCGAGGAGGTCGCCCGGCGCGAGCTGGCCGAGGAGACGGGCCTGCGCGCCGCGACGCTGACGCGGCTCGGCCGGCTGGACGCCGCGCACGGCATGAGCAGCCAGCGCTACGCCGTGTTCGTCGCGACGGACCTCACGGCAGGCGAGCACGCCCGCGAGCCGGAGGAACAGGACATGCGGCAGCAGTGGTTCCCGGAGGCGGACGTGCGGCGCATGATCCGGGACGGCGTCATCACCGACGACTCGTCCGTCGCCGCGTACGCGCTCTACGTCCTGAGCACCGACGAGACCTGACCCGTCAGGCTCACGGGCCAGGTGTGGACGGGCTCGTTCGTCCGCATGTGCTCGGCGTACCGGCGGACCATCGCGCGCAGCGCCTCCTGGCGCGGCACGCCGGTCTCTTCGAGCGCGGCGACCGTCCGGATCTGCCAGTCCGCGCCGGTCTGCCCGGTCTCGGCCCGTCCGGCGATGATCCCGAGCAGCCGGTCGCGCCGCGCCGGGTCGACGCCCCACGCGTCCAGGCCGCGATGGGCCAGCGGCAGCAGGTGGTCGAGGACGAGCGAACGCGCGGAGATCTCACCGGCGCCCGGCCAGTACAGCGTGGACTCCATGCCGTGGCGGGCGGCGCGGTGGAGGTTGTCGCGGGCGGCGTCGAAGGACATGCGCGTCCACACCGGCCGTTCCTCTTCGGCGAGCGTCCGGACGAGCCCGTAATAGAAGGCGCCGTTGGCGATCACGTCGGCGGCGGTCGGCCCGGCGGGCAGCACCCGGTTCTCGATGCGCAGATGCGGACGGCCGTTCAGCACCGCGTAGATCGGGCGGTTCCAGCGGTAGATCGTCCCGTTGTGCAGCGACAGCTCGCCCAGCTCGGGAATGCCGCCCGATTCCAGCACGGCGAGCGGGTCCTCGTCGTCGCAGAGCGGCAGCAGCGCCGGGAAATAGCGGGTGTTCTCCTCGAACAGATCGAAGACGGACGTGATCCACCGCTCCCCGAACCACACCCGGGGCCGGACGCCCTGCGCCTTCAGCTCCTCCGGGCGCGTGTCGGTGGCCTGCTCGAACAGGATGATCCGCGTCTCGTGGTGCAGCCGGTGCCCGAACAGGAACGGCGCGTTCGCGGCCAGCGCCACCTGCGGCCCCGCGATGGCCTGCGCGGCGTTCCAGTACGCGCCGAACTGGTCCGGGCTGACCTGGAGGTGGAACTGGACGCTCGTGCAGGCGGCCTCGGGCAGGATCGTCTCGGTGTGCATCCGGAGCGGTTCGGGGCCGTCCACCGCGATCCGGACCTCTTCGCCGCGCGCCGCGATGATCTGGTCGTTGAGCATCTTGTAGCGCTCGTTGCCGGAGATGGCCTCCTCGCCGATGTCGCCCCGGCGCAGCGTCGGCAGGATCCCGATCATGATGAGCCGGCCGCCGACCTCCTCGGCGCGCCCGTCGGCGTGCTCGACGTGCTCGCGCACCTCGGTCTCCAGCTCGCCGGTCCGGTTCCCGCCGAGCTGCCGGGGCGGGATGTTGATCTCCAGGTTGAACTGGCCCAGCTCGGTGTCCCAGGCGGGGTCGGCGATGGCCTTCAGGACGTCGGAGTTCCGCATCAGCGGGTCGCCGGCGGCGTCGATGAGGTTGAGCTCGATCTCCAGCCCGATGTGCGGGCGCTCGAACTCGAACTGCGACTCGCCGAGCATCCGCGCGAGCACGTCCAGGCACTGCCGGACCTTCTCCCGGTAGCGCCGCCGATCCTCTCCGCTCACGGTGATCGCCGTGACGTCCCTGCCCATGTGACCGTCCCTGCGTCCGGATGAGTGTCACAAAACGGATGTCCCCGGTGGACGAGGGCGAAACCCGGCCCCGGGTTTCGGATGCCCGTTTTGTTACCCCCGGGTACCTTGAGGTATTCGGCGGACGATCCCGCCGTTGTGACCCACAGTGAGAGAACGACCCCGGCGGGCTCATCACGGGCGGGAGGACCATGCGGCTGCGACCCCGGTCGATCCGGGCACGCGACACGCTCGTCTCGGCCGTGCTCGCCGTGCTCGTCTTCGGCGCGATCGCGGCGGCGGCGGACTTCTCGATCCGCGCGGGCGTCCAGGCGTCGCTGCTGTCGCAGGTGCAGCAGGCGGCGTTCCGCGTCAGCGGCAGCGTCCGCGACGGCACGCTCCGCCACCCCATCCCCGACGACTCCGGCGGGCGGATCGCGCTCCAGGTCGTCGCGCCCGGCGGACGGGTCGTGGACGCGTCCGCCGCGACGCGGGGCCGTCCGCCGCTGAGCCGCCGGTGGCCGCGACCGGATCGCCGCGTGCAGAACTACACGCAGTGCGTTCCGCGTCCGGGGCCCGGGGATCGGTGCACGCTCGTTGAGGCCGTCCGGGCTACGACCGCGCCGGATTCGGTCGTGGTGTACGCGGCGCGGCCCGTCCCGTCCTACCTGTCCAACGGGGTGCTGGAGGCGATGCTCGCGCTCACGGCGCTGGTGCTCGCGGCGCTGGCGGCGGGCATCACCTGGGGCGTCGTCGGGCGGACGCTGCGTCCCGTCGGGCAGATCCGCGCGCAGCTCGCCGAGATCAGCGGCAGCGACCTCAGCCGCCGCGTCCCGCAGCCCGCCGGACAGGACGAGATCGCGCAGCTCGCCCGTACCGCCAACCAGACGCTGGACCGTCTGGAGCGGGCCGTGGCGCGGCAGCGGCAGTTCGCGTCCGACGCGTCCCACGAGCTGCGCACGCCGATCACCGGGCTGCGCGCCAACCTGGAGGACGCGTCCATGCATCCGCACGACACCGACCTGGTCGAGGTCGTGCGGACGGCGCTGCGCGACACCGACCGGCTGGAGTCGATCATCACCGACCTGCTGCTGCTCGCCCGGATCGGCACCGGCGGGACGGCCGCGCAGGAGACCCTGGACCTCGCCGCGCTCGCCCGCGCCGAGCTGGCGTCCCGCCCGGCGGTCGACACGGTGCTGGCGGACGGCGTGCGGGTGCGCGGCGTGCGGATGCAGCTCGTGCGGCTGCTCAACAACCTGCTGGACAACGCCGAGCGGTACGCGGGCGGGCCGGCGGAGATCCGGGTCGTCCGGTCCGACGCCGAGGCGCTGCTGATCGTCGCCGACCTCGGGCCCGGCATCGACCCGGCCGACCGCGAGCGCGTGTTCGAGCGGTTCACGCGGCTGGACACCGCGCGCAGTCGGGGCGCGGGCGGCACCGGGCTCGGGCTCGCGATCGCCCGGGAGATCGCCCGCGCGCACGGCGGCGACCTGACGATCGAGGACGCCCGGGCCGGGGCGCGGTTCGTCCTGCGGCTGCCGCTTGATCCGGCGCGGTGAGGGTTTTCCCCAGGCTGTGGAGAACTTCAGGGCGTGACGGCGCGGGAGTAGAGGCGCGCGGCGGCCTCGGCGAGGTCGTTGGACGCGATCACGCACGCGGTGATGTGGTCGTTGAGCGCGTGGAAGACCCAGGGCGGGGCGTCTTGTTCGCGGAGCCGCGCCGCGAGCGCCCGCAGTTTCCCGGCGCGGTCGGCGAGCGCGGCGGCGTCGGCGTCCAGCGTGCGGGCGTGGTCGATCAGCGCTTCGGTCATCCGGGGACGCTCCGCAGGCTCCGGTGGGCGCGGGCGACGACGCAGAACACCGGGCGGGCGCCGTCCAGGCCCAGTTCGCGCAGGTGGCGGGCCATGGGATGCTCGTCCGGCCCGGCGGTCAGGCGCAGGCCCGGCGCGGGGTGGGCTTTTCGCGGGCCGCGTTCTTCCACGCACGACGGGGTGAGCGTGCCGTTTTTCAGCGTGCTGACGGTGTGCGTCCCGCCCGCGAGCGGGACTCCCGGGCCGAGCGCGCCCGCGAGCGTCAGGACCGGGCCGCCCGCGTCGACCTCGGCCCGCGTCCACCGTGCGCCGCCGCCCGCGCGGACGTCCGCTTCCGTCGCGGGCTGGCCGAACACCTCGGTCGCGACCGCGTGCGCGAGGCCGGTGGACTGCGCGGACGCGAGCAGGCACGTCCCGAACCCGCGCGTGAGGACGCCCACGCTCGCCTCCCCGAACCGTCCGAGCGTGCCGCGCCGGTGTTCCGCTATGTGGACGGCGACGAGCGCCCGTCCGCGCACGGTCACGGTCTCGTCCGGCAGCCCGGCGGCTCGGACGGTGAAGTAGGCCGTGACCGCGTAGCCGTCGTCGCATCGGACCGGCAGTTCCACTGGCCCGTGGGTGGTCGTCGCCCGCCGCGTCACGCCGCCGTCGCTGTCGTAGAGCTGGTAGACGTGCGTGCGCGTCACCGGCCCCCGCAGCGGCGACAGGCGCGCGTCGACGGCGTCGCGCGCTTCGGGCAGGTCCTCGGCGAGGTTCCGCGTGTAGTGCTCGATGCTGTGGCACGCCGGGAAGACGTGGGACGGGTCGGTGTAGTCCACCACGTACCAGTCGGGGTGCAGGTCGAAGCAGTTCCCTGCGCCCTGGCCGTCCAGCGTCGGGATCAGGTCGTGCTGGTTGGTGATGCTCGCGACCCACGTCCGGGGGTCGGCGGGCTGCTTGAAGTCGACCGGCGAACCGACCGCCACGATGTGCGTCACCGTCCACCTTGCGCAGAACGCGGCGTCCTGCGCGAGGCTCAGCGCCGCCGCGCCGCCCGCGCTGTGCCCGACGAACGCGATCTCGGCGCCGTCCGGGACGCAGTCGGCGACGGCCCGGCCGAGCGCGCGGCTGTACGGGCCGCTCGCGCGGACGGTCGCGCTGAACGCGCCGAGCAGGTCGGCGGGGGAGGCGTCGTCGGGACGGCCGAGCCGCATGCCTGGGACCAGGACGACGTAGCGCTCGGTGCCGTCCGGGCCCTGCACTGCGCGGATCGCCACGCGTCCGGTGGGGCCGAGGACGCCGATGTCGCCGAGGAAGGCGAGCAGGGAGCCGTCCGTCGACAGGTGCTCGTCCGGTGCGAGGACGGTCCGGCGCGCCGCGCCCGCGCCGACGTCCAGCGCGGCGACGGCCCGGTTGCTCAGCCCGGTCAGCGGGTCGGCGGTCGCGGTCGCCGTGCCGGTCGCGATGAGCCAGGCCGTGCGGTCGTTCAGCGGGCTGCGGTCGCGCAGGGCGCGCAACGCGAGGATCTCGCCGAACACCGGCGCGAGGGCCGTCAGCGCGCGGGCCGCGCCCCGGTCCCGGACGAGCGCGACCAGCGCCCGCGCGGCCTCGATCTCCCGGCCCTCGGTGACCGCGTCGTTCAGCCGCTTGAGCAGCGGGCCCTCGGCGAGTTCGGGGTGGGAGAGCGTCACCGCCGCGATACGCAGGCGTAGCGACGTCGTCAGCACCCGGACGGCCAGGCTCTCGGCCCGCAGCGCGCCGCCGAGCTTGGCGCCGAGCGTCCCGAGCGGGCCCCCGGCGGGCGCGCCGAGGCCGCGCGGGTTCGTGACGGCGCGCAGCAGCGCCCGCTGCGCCCTGAGGCCGGGCCGCCGACGGGCCGTCGGCGCGGTGCCGGTCAGCGCCGCGGTGGCGTGGACGGACGCCGTCCGGATCGCGTCCGCCGTCTCGGCCAGCTCGCGCGCGGCGTCGCGCAGCGCGTCGCCGGTCGGGTCGGGGGTTGGGTCGGGGGTCGCGTCGGGGGTCACAGTGCGCCTCGCCAGGTCATGCTGACGAACCTCGGCTTCGGGTCCTCGGGGATGTTGCGGTGCAGGACGTCCGACAGCGTCCGCGTGCTTCCGATGATCCGCATGCCGAGCGGGGTGAACGTCCGGGCGTTGGCGACGCGGGGCGCGAGCAGCGGGTTGGTCAGCGCCTGCGAGAACGCGTCGATCGCGATGATCTTCGTGAGCAGCGGCGGCAGGATCGCGCGCGGCGACCCCGGCTCCTCGGCGAACAGGCCGACGTAGAGGTCGACGTCGTCCACGCTCGCGTACAGGTCGCGCAGTGCGCCGCTGACGCGAGGATCGGTGCTGACGTGCTCGAACCGGCGGGCGCGCGGGAACCGGCAGTGCTCGCGGTAGGCGTTGTAGGGGGCGAGGTGGAGCGCGCGGGATCCGGCGATGGAAGCCACGTCCACGTCGCGCAGCGCCGGGTCGGTGTTGAACAGGCCGATGCGTCCGGCCCGCTGCTCGGACGCGTCCTCGAACAGGCGGCCGAGGCCCGGTCCGGGGATCAGCGCGCTGCCGAACAGCGTCGCGGCGAGCGGCAGTTCACGTCCGCCGACGTCCAGCGCGGACGGGACGAGCTGGTGCCACCGGTACACGAGGTTGAACTCCACCGACGCCCAGTTCTGCCGGTGCCACACCGCGCGCGACAACCGCCGAGTCAGCGCCGGATCCAGGACGAACCGGAAGTGGTACGGCGTGATGTGGTTGATGTACTCCTCAAGGACGAGCTTGATGACGATCGCGATGACGATGTTGCGGGCCGTCTGGAACAGCCGCTCGTCGTCCCAGCGCGGGTTGTCCTCGGCGAGCAGCCGCGCGACGCGGTTGTGCTCGCGCAGGAACAGGATCGTCAGCAGCGCGAACCCGATCTGGGCGTTGCCCCGGTCGCCGCCGAAGGCGAACAGCGTGTCGCGGGCCGGCGCGTCCAGCAGGTCCATCCGGGCGACGCTCAGCGCCGCGAACTCCGGCTTCACCTCGCCCTTCTCGCACAGGTGGGGCGGGAACTCGCCGCCGTCGATCTCCTGGGACTTGAGCAGGCCGCCGTCGAACGTCCGGACCGCGGCGGTGGCGGCGGCGTCCAGGCCGTAGAGCTGGTTCAGGTCGATCTCGTGGTTGGAGCTGTTGACGCGGGGGTCGCGGGGAAGCTTGGTGTCACCGCGCAGGAAGCCGTCGGTGAACCACTGCGCGAAGTACGCGAACAGCACCGTGGACTTCGGGCACGGGACCATCGTGTGGCCGCGCGTGAACAGGTCGGCGGCGCGCTCGGGGGACGGGCGGGCGTCGTCGTTCCCGGGGTCGGGCGGCAGGTGGCGGCCCATGAAGGAGCGGTCGGTGAGGGACGTCCAGGACGTGTAGGGCGCGAGCGTGCTGAGCGGTTCGGGCCGTCCCGGCATCTCCCGGACGGCCCGGTCGATCAGCGCCGCGTTCAGCCGCAGCCGCACCGGCGGGACGGCCTCGGCGAGCCGCCACAGCGGACGGCCGCGGGTCAGCGCGAGCAGGCGCAGGCGGTTCTCGACGCCGTCGGCGGCGATCGTCCGGGTCATCGGCGCTCCCCGAGCTCCAGGACGAACCGGTCGGGGAAGACGTCCCGGTCGCGGACCACGTCGCCGTCGGGGGACGGCAGCAGCCGCACGCCCGGCCGGCGCAGCAGCCGCCGGACGGTCTCGGCGATGACGACCGCGCCCGGATGCACGCCGAGGCACGCGTGCGGGCCGTGCCCGAAGTGCAGGTAGGCGTGCGCGGGACGGTCGAGGCGGAAGCGCTCCGGGTCGGGGACGACGTCCGGGTCGCGCATCGCGGACGCGACCGCCGCGAGCACCGGCGACCCGGCGGGGACGGGCGTCCCGGCGAGGACGTGGTCGTCGGCGCAGGTCCGGGCGATCATCTTCAGGAACGGGTCGAACCGCAGCGCCTCCCAGACGTACGGGTCGAACCGGGCGGGATCGTCGGCGCGGGCGGCCTCGGCGGCCTCGGCGCGCAGCACCGCGTCGCCGAGCAGGTGCCGGACGATGTGCGTCATCGACCCGGCCGCGTTCTCCACGAAGCCGAGCAGCAGCGCCGCGACGTTGGCGGCCAGCCGTTCGTCGTCCCACCCGGGCGGCGGCGCGACGCGCAGGAGGCGGCCGAGGACGTCGTCGCCGGGCGCGGTGCGCCGCTCGGCGACGAGTTTCCGCAGGTAGGCCATCATCTCCGCGCCCGCCGCGACGGACTCGGCGTGGATCTCCGGATCGCCGGCGAGGTTCGCGGTGACGTCGGTGATGATCGTCCGGGACCAGCGCGAGAGCGTCGCCGCGTCCGGGCCGGGGAAGCCGAAGTACTCCGCGCAGACCGCGAGCGGGACGTGCCGGAACAGCGCGCCGACCGCCTCGATCGTCCCGCCCGGCGCGGCCGTGTCGAGCGCGGCATCGGCGCGGCGTCCGGCCAGGTCGCGGACGCGCCCGGCGTCCTCCGGGGCGAGGACGACCTGCATCAGCCCCTTCTCGCGCCAGTTCAGCGCGGACGCGTCGCGGCTCAGCATGACCGGGCCGCCGAGCGCGCCGTCGAGCCGCGGCGCGTACGCCGCGACGGTGAAGGCGCGGTCGCGAGTGAGGACGGCGGTGACATCGGTGTACCGGGTGACGAGCGTGAAGCCCGGGGTGACAAGGACGGGTTGTCGTTCGCGCAGTTCGGCGAATAACGGCTGCGGATCGGTGCGCAGCCATCCGGCGAGCAGGACGGTCGCCCCGGCCGGGTCGCGCGCCGCCACGTTCGTGTAGCGCTCCAGGTAGCCGTCCGTCACGTGATCGTCGTCGTTCATGCGACCGGACTCTCGTCGGGGGCGTGGGCGCCCGGTGGGTGTGCGGGAGCCGACCGTAGCAACGCCTTCTGCCGATTCGCTACGCCATGTAGGGATAATGACGCAAAGGGTAATGGTTGAGTGTCCTGTCGGTTACTACCTTGTTGCACAGAGTGGCCGTTCTATAGAGGGGCCCGCCTGTTCCGATGTGAAGGAGGGCGGTATGCCCGACCCATTACGCCGGGAGACGGCTCCGGTTCCGGCCGGACGCCGGGGCGCCTACCTCGTCGTGCTCGTCCTGCTCCCGTTCGCGGCGCTCGCCGCCGGGGTCGCCGTCGCCTGGGAGGACGGCGTCGGGCCGCGCGACCTGGCCATCGCGGCCGTGCTGTACGTGGTCAACATCTTCGGGATCAGCGTCGGCTACCACCGGCTGCTCACCCACCGCGCGTTCCGCTGCCGCCGGTTCCTGCGCGTCGGGCTGGCGGTGGCGGGCGGGCTGGCGCTGGAGGGCCCGGTGTCGCTGTGGGCGGCCGAGCACCGCCGCCACCACAAGTACGCGGACCGTCCGGGCGACCCGCACTCGCCCTGGGCGTACGGGGATTCGGGGTTCGCGCTGGTCCGGGGCCTGCTGCACGCGCAGATCGGCTGGTTCTCCTCGGCCCGGCGCCGGTCGCTGCGCGAGCACTGGGTGCCGGACCTGCTCGCCGACCCCGACATCCGGCGGCTGGACCGCGCCTATCCGGCGGTGGTCGTCCTGTCGTTCGCGCTGCCCGCCGCCGCGGGGGGCCTGCTGTCGCTGTCGTGGACGGGTGCGCTGACGGCCCTGTTCTGGGGCGGGCTCGTTCGGTACGCCGTCGTCCACCACGTGACCTGGTCGGTCAATTCGGTGGCGCACATGTTCGGGGGGCAGGAGTTCAGGACGCGCGATCGGTCCACGAACGTCCGGTGGGTGGCGATGCTGACCCTGGGCGAGGGGTGGCACAACTGGCACCACGCGGAACCGACGTCCGCGCGTCACGGCGTCCTGCGCGGACAGCACGACGCGAGCGCGTGGCTGATCCGGCGCTTCGAGCGGCTGGGCTGGGCGTACGACGTCCGCTGGCCCGATCCCGAGCGCGTCGCCGCGCGCCGGACGCACCGCGAGGCCGCCCTGACGGACGGCCTCGCGAAGTGACGTGCGGTCAGGCGCGGACGGCCTGGATCTCGAGCTGGATCGCGACCTTGTCGCCGAGCAGCGCCTTGTCGCCGCCGAGCGGGACGTTGAACTCGATGCCCCAGTCCTTGCGGTTGATCTCGGTGCTGGCGGTGAAGCCGGCGCGGAAGCCGCCCCACGGGTCGTCGCCGACGCCGTTGAACTCGACCGCCAGGCTGACCGGACGGGTGACGCCGCGGATCGTGAGGTCGCCGTCCAGGTAGTGGTCGCCGCCCTCGGAGCGGACGCCCGTGGACGTGAACGTCATCGTCGGGTGGTTGTCGACGTCGAGCACGTCGGCCGTCCGGACGTGCTTGTCGCGGTCGGCGTTGCGCGTGTCGATCGACGCCATCTGGATCTCGACGGTGGCGGTGGAGTCGGCCAGCTCCTCGGCGATCTGGAAGGCGCCGGAGAACTCGGTGAAGCTGCCGCGGACCTTGGACATGAGGTGCCGGATCGCGAACGTGACCTCGGAGTGGGACGGGTCGATGTTCCAGGTGCCGGCGGTCAGGCCCGGAGCGACGGCGGCGGTGGCGGTGCCCATGGCGTTCTCCTTACGTTTGAACGTTCAACGATGAACGCTGCGAGGTTAGTTGATTTTTCAAGAACGTGTCAATCGGCGGGGTTGTTCCCGGCGCGGCGTCCGGTTCGTTCCTGGATAGGCTGCGGGACATGCCGACGCCGACCCGTCCGCGCCGCACGCAGGAGGAGCGGACCGCCGCGACCCGCCGCGCCCTGCTGGACGCCACGATCGACTGCCTGGTCGAGTACGGCTACCACGGAACCACGACGACACGGGTAGTAGAGCGCGCCGGGGTGTCCAGAGGTGCACAGGTGCACCACTTCCCGACGAAGAACGCGCTGGTGCTCGCCGCCGTCGAACACCTGGCCCGCCGCCGCGCCGCCCAGTTCCTCACCCACGACCTGGGCCGCCTCGGGTCCGCCGACGACCGCGTCGGCCGCGCCCTGGACCTGGTCTGGGAGGTCTACCAGGGGCCGCTGTTCGACGCGTCGATGGAGCTGTGGGTGGCGTCCCGCACCGACCCGGACCTGCGCGCCCACGTGGCCCGGTTGGAACGCGACGTCACGGCCGGGATCCTGGAGATCGGCCGCGCCCTGCTCGGCGATCGCGTCGAGGACCCGGAGATCCGCAACGACCTCTACCTGGTGCTGGAGACGGTGCGCGGCCTGCGGATGCACCAGTTCGTCCAGCCGACGTCCCCCGACCGCGTGGCCGCCCGCTGGGACCGCACCCGCGAACGCCTGCGCATGATCGTCGGTCGCTGGAACCTGGAGGTAGGGTAGCGATTACTTGATTACATGATTACGAGGGCGGTCGCGATGATCGTGGAGTACATCCGCTACCGGGTGCCCGCCGACCGGGCCGCCGAGTTCGAGGCCGCCTACGGACGGGCCGCCGTGCCGCTCGCCGCCGCGCCGGAGTGCGTGGACTACGAACTCGCCCGCTGCGTGGACGAGCTTGGCGTCTACATCCTGCGCATCACGTGGACGTCCGCCGAGGACCACCGCGACGGCTTCCGCCGGGGCGAGCACTTCGCGGCCTTCTTCGCCGAGATCAAGCCGTACGTCGAGCGGATCGAGGAGATGCGCCACTACGAGCGCACCGCCGTGGTGGGGTCCGGGTCGTCCGTGCCGACGCTCTACGCGTGGGCGGGCGGCGCCGAAGCGTTGGCCCGCCTGACCGAAGCCTTCTACGCCAAGGTGCTGGCCGACGACCTCATCGGCCCGCTGTTCGCCCACATGGACCCGGGCCATCCGCGGTACGTCGCGCTGTGGCTCGGCGAGGTCTTCGGCGGGCCGTCCGCCTACAGCGAGACGCGCGGCGGCTACCACCACATGCTGACGCAGCACCTCGGCAAGGCGATCACCGAACCGCAGCGCCGCCGCTGGGTCGCGCTGCTGATGGACGCCGCCGACGACGTGGAACTCCCCGACGACCCCGAGTTCCGCGCCGCGTTCGCGAGCTACATCGAGTGGGGGACGCGGCTGGCGCTCGGCAACTCCCAGCCCGGCGCGCGCCCGCCCCTGTCGGCGCCGATGCCGCACTGGGGCTGGGGCGTCGCGCCGCCGTACGTCCCCGGGACGTGAGCGTCAGCGCCGGTAGAGCGTGACGACGGCGGCGCCGCCGAGCCCGATGTTGTGCTGGAGGGCGCCGGTGACGCCGTCCACCTGCCGCGCGTCGGCCGTCCCACGCAGCTGCCAGGTCAGCTCGGCGCACTGCGCGAGGCCCGTGGCGCCCAGCGGATGCCCCTTGGAGATCAGCCCGCCGGACGGATTGACGACCCAGCGCCCGCCATAGGTGTTGTCCCCGGCGTCCACGAGCTTGCCGCCCTCGCCTTCGGCGGCGAGCCCGAGCGCCTCGTAGGTGATCAGCTCGTTGGTGGAGAAGCAGTCGTGCAGCTCGACGACCTGGACGTCGTCCACGCCCATCTGCGCCTCGTCGTACGCCCGCTCGGCCGCGAGCCGGCTCATCGTCGCGCCGACGATCGTGATGGCGCTCTTGGACGTGAACGTGTCGGCGGTGTCGGTCACCATGGCCTGCCCCGCGATCTCGACGGCGCGGTCCCACAGGTCGTGCTCGTCCACGAAGCGCTCACTGGCGATGACGGCCGCGCCCGACCCGTCCGACGTGGGCGAGCACTGCAGCTTGGTGAGCGGTTCATAGACCGTCCGGGACGCCAGAATCTCGTCGAGGCTGTACTCGTCCTGAAATTGGGCATAAGGATTGTTCACCGAGTGCCGATGGTTCTTCCGCCCGATCTCAGCGAACTGCTCGGCCGTGGTCCCGTACTTGGCCATATGCTCACGCCCGGCCGCACCGAACATGTAAGGCGCAAGAGGCTCCCCGCCCCACTCAAAAAGCGGAAACAGCTCCTTGAGGTGGTTGAGCATAGGCTGCTCGCGGTCTTCAAACGTAGACCCCAGCGACCCCTTCTGCATCTTCTCGAACCCGAGCGCCAGAACACAGTCCGCAACCCCGGACTTAACAGCCTGCCGAGCAAGAAAAAGCGCAGTAGACCCAGTAGAACAGTTGTTGTTCACATTGACCACAGGAATCCCAGTGATCCCCAGCTCGTACACGGCCCGCTGCCCGGACGTCGACTCGCCGTAGACGTACCCCACGTACGCCTGCTGGACCAGGTCGTACGCGATGCCCGCGTCCGCCAGCGCCTTGCTCCCGGACTCCCGCGCCATGTCGGGGTAGTCCCACTCCCGGCTGCCGGGCTTCTCGAACTTGGTCATGCCGACGCCGACGACGAACGTCCGGTTGCTCATCCACGCCTCCTCATCCGCCTGCGACGCTAGCCCCCTCCAAAGAAACAGTCAAGCCTGTATGTATCTTGCCCGGGCCCCGCCCAGGCCGGGTGAGGCCACGGTGACAACGCGCCGCGTCCACCGGCCGTCCCACCGTCACGCCCCACGCCGCCACCGAGCCCCAGGAGCCACCGTGTACCCGCCGCCACCACCCCCGCTCGCCCCCGCCGGGCCGCCGCCCCGGTCGGTCCCGATGCGGATCGCGATCCTCGCCGGCGGCGGCGCCGGCCTGCTCGGCCTGCTGTTCGGCTGCGGGGCCGGCGTGGGAATCGGCGCAGCGAGCAGCGCTCCGACCGCCACCGCGACGGCGCGCTCGACGGTGACGGTCACGGCGAAGGCCCGCGCGGCGGCCCCCGCCAGAAGGACCGCGGCGCCCTCACCGAGCGCAAAGCCAACCACCGTGCGCATGCCGAACCTGATCGGTCTGAACGGGACCGTGGCGACCAACCGGCTGCGAACGCTCGGCATCACGGACGTCACCTACGGCAGCGCGGACCCGAACGCGTCGGTGGTGCTCCTGCCCCAGAACTGGAAGGTCACCGCCCAGGACCCGGCGCCCGGAAAGAAGGTCCGTCCGAACGTCGCGACAGTGCTGACGATGGTGAAGCAGTAGCCCGAACGGCCCGGCCCTCACCGCGGACGGCGGGCCGTTCGGCCGGGCTTCGGTGTAAGCCTTTCGGGTCTCGTTATGGGAGACGTCGGCATAGCATGCATCGCATGGACGCGCGGCGCTTCAAGGTCGTCTACCGGATCACCTATCCGAACGGGAAAATCTACGTCGGCAGCGACACGACCGGCAGCGCGAACTACTTCGGGAGCGCCAGCAGTGACTTGATCGCGCAGGACTTCACGCGGGAGGAATTGCGGGACTTCACGATCCGCAAGGAGATCCTGTGGGAGTCGCAGGATGCGGCGGACTCCGAGGTCCGCAGGATGGAAGGCGAGTTCATCCGGAAGCTCCGCTCGAACGATCCGTCCATCGGCTATAACCGGACCCACCGGCCCAGGCGCTAGCCGCCGAGGGCCCGCACGCCCGTCCGGGCGCATGGGCGGGGGGTTTGGGGGCAGAAACCGGCAGAGCTGTATGTTTCTGGCAGAGTCCTCCGGAGGTGCGCCATGTCCGAGCCGCAGCTGAACACCGAACGCCTCGGCGTCTGGAGCGACCCGTTCGAGTTCAAGGTCGAGCGGGATCGCACCGTCGCCTACGCCGAGGCGACCAACGATCCGAACCCGCGCTACCTGGACGGGACGATGGCGCCGCCCGTGTTCGCCATCGTCCCGGTGTTCGACGGCATGATCGCGCCGCTGTTCGAGGTCGTCCCGGACAGCCTGATCCCGTTCGTCGTCCACGGCGAGCAGGACATGGTCTTCCACCGGCCGATCGAGCCCGGCATGACGCTGGTGTCGCGGGCGAAGGTGACGGGGTTCTCGTCCAAGACGTCCGGCACGACCGTCGCAGTGAAGCTGGAGAGCCGCACGGACGGCGGCGACCTCGTCAACGAGCAGTGGATGGTCTCGTTCTTCCGCGGCTTCCAGGCGGGCGAAACGGTCGGCGAACTTGCTCCCGCGCACCGCTTCCCCGAGGACCTGCGCGCCGCCGCGCCGCTCGCCGAGGTCGTCCAGCACGTGGACGACGACCAGACGTTCCGCTACGCCGAGGCGTCCGGCGACCCCATGCCGATCCACCTGGACGACGAGTTCGCCCGCTCCGCCGGCCTGCCCGGCATCATCGCCCACGGCCTCTGCACGATGGCCTTCACGTCCCGCGCGGTGATCGAGTCGGCGGCCGACGGCGACCCGTCTCGCCTGCGCCGCCTCGCCGTCCGCTTCTCCCGCCCCGTCCTCCCCGGCCAGGACGTAACAACCCGCATCTGGCGCCAGGACTCCACCACCTTCGCCTTCGAGTCCACCTCCACCACCGGCGACGTCGTCATCAAGGACGGCCTAGCCGAAATCACCCCCTGACCCATCGCGCAGGGCGCGGCAGGCCCAGCCCGCCGCGCCCCGACGTCACGCTCGGCTGAGGACGTCGACGACGGCAGTGACATCCCCGTCGAAGTAGTCGCGGACAACCCCGTGCAGAACCGCGAGCGCCCGGCCGGACGGCGCGGACGGCGCCGCGTCGGCCCCGCTCGCGTTGCCGAGGTCGAGCAGCTTGTGGATCTCGGACGCGCGGTAGCGGCGATGCCCCGACGGAAGCGTGACCGGATGCAACGTCCCGGTCTTGGCCCACCGCGTGACGGTCTTGGGATCGACGCGGAAGAGCTGCGCGACTTCGGCCGGCGTGTAAAGGGTCGGCTGTTCTGGCTGCTTTTTCTGTTTCATCCTCAGTTCCCGGTGAAGGACGGCCCGGCGGTCGGCGCCGTCTGATTCTTGGCGAGCGGCAGGTGGGCTTCCCGACCGCCCCGTCCCCGCTCGGCGGGACGGCGTCGGAGACCGCAGGGAAGGCGTCAGCACGTCCGTTCCTGCCCGCAGGCCAGGGCTGCGCAGACCCATTTGCCGCGCGGCGGCGTCGGCTCGACCCAGTACGCGGAACAAAGGCTCTGGACGATCGCCAGGCCCCACCCGCCGTTGTCATCCCAGTCGCCCTCGCTGAGATCGAGCTTTTCCCGCAGCGACTCGACCTGCTGCGGGCGAGGGAGCGAGGCGGCGCCGTCCCAGACGGCCAGGATGACCTGGTCGCGCTCGACTCGGACGTGAACCGTGACCGTGTCCAGGACACCCGAGGCCTCGATCGCATTGGCCATCAGCTCCCCGACGACCAGGACCGCGTCCGGCACCGCCAGATCCCAGCGGCACAGTGCGTTCCGAACCTGGTCGCGTGCGACCCCGGCGGAGGCGCGCGATGTCGGATACCGCCGTGTCCGCTCTCTCCGGCGTTGCATCGACGGCCTCCTCCAGGACGGCTACCTCGTGTCCTGGACGGTAGGCGCGGACGAGAACGCTCATCGGCAATCCGATGACGGGGTGGCAGTGACGTTCCGGGTCAGCTATCCCAGACGCAGGAGCTTTTCGATCTTCGCGATTCCGGTAGAGACGTCAGAGAAGTGGACCGTCGCCATGCCGAGCTTCTCGGCGGGCGGCAGGTTGTGGGCGGTGTCGTCGACGAACACGCATTCGCGCGCGTCAGTCCCGATCTTCTCGGCGGCCAGCAGGTAGATCTGCGGGTCGGGTTTGCGCAGACCGACCTGGTCGGAGATCACGACGGCGTCGAACCGTTCCTCTAGGTCGTAGCCGTCATAGGGGTCGTACTCGCCGGTGCCCCACGAGTTCGACAGCACCGCCGTGGCGATCCCGGCGGCCCGCGCCCGACCGATCAAATCGAGAACCGGCGGGCACGGCTCCAGGTCGGCCAGCATTCGGCCGAGCAGACCCGTCGAGTCCACGCCGAGCAGGCGAGCAAGAATCCGCTCGTACTCGCGTTGGGGGAGGCTGCCATCCTCGACGCCCGCCAGTGCGGATCTACCTTCGTCGGTGTCGCGCAGGATGTGCTCCACCGCGTTGGCGCCCAAGCCCTCGCGGACGCCGAACGCGCGCAGGGCCGCGTAGAAGTCGGTGGTGACCACGCCGCCGAAATCCACGATCAGCCCGCGATGAGAGGCGGTCATGCCGTGGCCTTCAGCTCGATCAGCTTCTCGCCCAGGCTCCGGACGGCCGGTGTCCGAGTCGCCTTGACGATGTCGTAAAGAGCTTCCACCCTGCGGAGGCTATCGGCGTGCCGCGTCGAGGCGACGATCATCAGCGCGTCGATCGTGTGAGCGGCGCCGTTATCAAGGCTCCGGTCGCGGATGAACCCCTCGGCCAGGTCGATATGTGCGGTATGAACGGTGGCGGCATCGACCAGGCGCTCGCAGGCGAGGTCGTCGCCGCTGTAGGCGGCGTGGAAGGCCCGGCAGCCGAGCGTGAAGGCCATGAGTTCGGGGTCGCCGATCTGCTGGGCGGCACGCGCGGCAATGCTCAAACAGTGTTTCGCGGCCTCGTGATCGCCGACGTCGAGCGTCAGCATCACGCCGATCAACCCGCCCATCTGGCCGATCATCGACACGATCCGGTTCCGATGCTCACCCGCGTCGGGAGCCAGCTCGACCAGGACGTTCATGGTCCCGTAGGCCGGGCCGAGCAGAGCGAACGCCGACACCGACCGGTACGCGCGCGGGTAGCCCAAGGTGGTCTGCTCCAAGCCGGTGAAAGTCTCGTCGTCCAGTCGGACGCGCCCAGCCCGGACGGCTTGCATTCGGCTCGCCGTCTCGTCCGCGTCCGCTTGGCGACCCAGAAGGTCGAGGACTGACACGACGGTGGCGGTCGCCTGCGCGAAGAACCATCGGTGCTGCACCTACCGGGCCAAGCTGAGATTGTCCAGACGGATCACACCCGTCTCGACTTTCGACACCCAGCTCTCACTTCGTCCGATCATGTCGGCGAACTGAATCTGGGCCAGCCCGCGCCGCCGCCGCGCGACGGCGATCCGCTGGCCGACCATTTTGTCGCTCTTGTCCAAGGCGTGCATACCTTCGGGACAGAAGTTGCGTTTCATAGCTCGCGGCCCTGGCGGCGTGCATTCGAGGTGCCGTTGGGGACGCGGACTGCCTCGCTGACGATCTTCGGCGGCGAGCGCGTTGGCGGGGAGATCGACCGGGGCCTCGACGGTGTGTCGAGGGGTCGGCGGTTGTCCTGTGGTGGTGCGGTGTTCAGGGCTCTGACCTGCGTTAACGCTGTCAGATGACGTGGACATCTGTCCGAAAGAGTCCGTCGGACAAGCTGACAACACGATCTTGTTGTGCGTTCACCGATCGCTCCGTGAGGGTGGGGCTTGCCACGGGGACCGGCCGTGGCGGGTCGCGCTTGGGAGGGTCGATGAAGATTCGTGTGTTCGGTGTTGTGCTTGCGGCGGTGGGGCTTGGGTCTTGTCTTGTTGGGGGGTCTGCGGCTTCGGCTGATCAGGGGGTCGGGGTTCGGGCTTTGCCTGTCTTGGACATGGAGGCCACGGTCAAGGCGGCGCAGATTGATCCTCGGCGGGCGGATGACGCGCTCACGCCGGGGGCCAAGGCCAGTGTGCTTCTTGTTGAGCGGGCTTTGGTCGCTCGGCGGTTGCTCGATAAGAAGTGGGTGGACGGGTACTTCGGTACCACCACTGTTGCTGCTTATGTGAAGTATCAGAAGTCGCTCGGGTATTCGGGGCTTGCCGCCAATGGGTTGCCGGGGAAGGCTTCGCTTGTTCGGCTTGGGAGTGGGCGGTTCACGGTTGGGCGGGTTGTTGAGCCGGGGCGTCGGGTTTTTCTGGATGGGTTTGTTGTTAATGCTCGTACGCGGGCGATGCTTGGTGAGGCTGAGCGGCTGGCTGGGCGGGATCTTGTTTTGGAGCAGGGGTCTTATAACCCCGGTGGGGATCCTACTTCTGCTGGGACTCATGACGGGGGCGGTGTCATCGATGTCTCCGTCAAGGGGATGAGTGGCGCCACCCGGACTTCTGTTGCTCGTGCTTTGCGGCGTGTCGGGTTTGCTGCTTGGGTGCGTTCGCCTCAGCAGGGGGACTGGCCTTGGCATATTCATGCCGCCGCGATCAATGACACCGACCTTTCGCCGCAGGCTCAGCATCAGGTCGGCGACTACTACCTCGGGCTCAACGGGCTTGCCAACCGGCGTCCGGACGACGGGCCCAAGGTGCCGATCGTGACGTGGGAGGAATATCGGCGTCGCTGATCTTTTTCGGAATCCGAAACACGCAAGGAAACCCCAGGAGGATGGCATGAAGACGTTCAGCAAGTTCGGTGCCGTGGCGGCTGCCGTGTTCGCGCTCGGCGGGACGGTCGTCGCCCTCGCGTCGCCCGCTTCGGCGGCGGGGCGCAACGGTGTGTGCGACAGCGGCGAGTTCTGTTACTACTACAACAGCGACAACAAGGGGTCGGTGTCGGACTTCACCGGGTCGGTCGCCGATTACGGGGCTTCGCAGCCCTCGTGTTACGACTTCAAGGGGGCGGGGGCCGGTAAGGGCGTCTGCGTGAAGAACCACGCCGCCTCGGTGTGGAACCGCAGTAGTAAGACCGTCCGGGTCTACTACAACAGCAACTACGGCGGCACGTACCAGGACTTCAAGGCCGGTGCCAAGGGCAACCTGAAGGCCGGGCTCAAGAACCAGAACGCCTCGCACCAGTTCGCCCCGGCGTCGCGCACCAACATGTCCTACGCGCTCTACAAGACCAGCGGCGGACGGATCAGCTGCGGCTTCGACGGCTACTCCAGCACCCCCGGGCGGCACGAGGGCATCGACATCGCCCGGCGGGTCGGCTCGAACGTGTACGCCCTGGTCAGTGGGCAGGTCATCTACATCGCGCGCGGGCGCACCGGCAGCGGCGGGCTCTCCACGATCGCCGTCTACAACGCCTCGCTGAAGAAGACCGTGATCTACCTGCACTCCGCTCCGCTGTCCTCGCTGCGGACGGGGCAGACGATCGCGCGCGGCCAGCTCATCGCGCAGGAGTCGTGGCGCGGCGTCTCCAGCAGCGGGGCCGGGCACACGCACGTCGAAATGCGGCTCGGGCGGCAGACGCACGCGGCCAAGAGCGTCGGCGACCCGCACCTGGACAACCCCAACCCGACCTCGTTCTGGCAGTCCCAGGGCTACAACGTCCGCTGACGCGCGGCCTCGGAGAAAGGGACGGCTGTGTCGAGACGGACCATTCGGCGGATCGGTGCGGTGACGGCCGCGGCGGCGCTCGGCGGGACGGCGTTCGTCGTCGCGTCGTCGCCCGCCCTGGCGGCCAGCCGCAACGGTGTGTGCGACAGCGGCGAGTTCTGTTACTACTACAACAGCGACAACAAGGGGTCGGTGTCAGACTTCACCGGATCCGTCGCCGACTATGGCGCGGCGCAGCCGTCGTGCTACGACTTCAAGGGGGGCGGCGCCGGAAAAGGCGTCTGTGTGAAGAACCATGCCGCCTCGGTGTGGAACCGCACCGGTAAGACGGCGCGGGTCTACTTCAACAGCAATTACGGCGGCCGGTATCAGGACTTCAAGGCCGGCGCCAAGGGCAACCTGAACGCGGGGCTGAAGAACCAGAACGCCTCGCACCAGCTCCTGAGTTCGACGCCGCCGAGCCAGTGCAAGACCGACGGCACGAACAGCAAACTGCCCACTTCGATCCTCGTGTACCGGGTGTCCGCCGGACGCGTGGACCGGGTGGACTTCAGGACCTACGTCAAGAACGTCCTGCCCAACGAGTGGAAGGCGGGCTGGCCGCAGGAGTCGCTGAAGGCCGGCGCGATGGCCGTCAAGAGTTACGGCTGGTACTGGGCGCTGCACTCCACGCGCAGAACGTCGTGGAACCAGTGCTTCGACGTCTACGACACCACGTCGAGCCAGGTCTACAAGCCCGGCTCGGCGCAGCAGCGGACCAGCGCCGCCGTGGACGCGACCTGGGGCACCCGGATGACCCGGGACGGGAAGATCCTCCACGCCCAGTACTGCTCGACCACGACCGCGTGCGGCGCGTGGGTCGACGGGAACTGGATGTCGCAGTACGGCTCGCGCGACAAGGCCAACGCGGGCTGGACGTACGCGCGGATCCTCAAGGCCTACTACCGCGGGATCGCGCTCTCCTGAGGAAAGGGTTCCCCGCCGTCCTACGAAACGGCGGGGAACCCCTTCACCGGACGATGAGCTGGAACGTGACCGGACGGCTCCCGGGGAACGCCACCTTCCCGGCCGCGTCCACCATCTTGAACCGGACGTAGCACAGGCCCGGCTTTCTCGGCGTGAGGACGTCCGTGCGGATGTCCACCATCTTCCCGGGCTCGGTGTCGTTCACCGGCACGTCGGAAATGGTCTGGCATTGGTCGGCCCGCTGCGGGACGCCGAGGCGCCGCAGCGAATAGCCCTGCCACGGAACGGTCCCGGAGTTCTTGAACCGCCACACCTTGGTCAGGCTCCGGCCGCCGGGGACGGTCGTGCAGTCGGGCAGCGTGATGTCGGCGATGAACGTCGCCGCGTCGCCCCGGTGCGTCGGCGGGGCCAGCGGCGGGCTGGACGCGTGCACCGGGCAGTCGGCCGCCGACAGCGCCGCCTGCGACGGGTCGGCGGACGGGCCGCGCCCGGATCCGGGACCCCGGCTCAGGAGGGTCGCGCCGATGACCACGGCGCCCACGGCGCCCGCCGCGAGCGCGACCGTGATCGCCGCGCGGGCGGGCCGGCGGCGCACCGGCGCGGGGCCGTCGGCCGCGGTCTCGCCGGGCGCGGTCTCGCCGGGCGCGGCGGGCGTGCGCTCAGGCGTCTCGCGGTACGGCTCGGGAGCGACGGGCTCCAGGGCGCTCTCGGCGCCCGCCGAGCGGACGGCGCGGTTCGCCGCCTCCCAGCGTTCGCGGTAGTCGGCCGGGTCCGCGCCGCACGCCTTGACGAACTCGGCGGTCGTCCCCCAGCTCGGGAGCCGGTTGCCCTTGGTCGCCTCGTGCAGCGTCGTGTGGGAGATCGCCCCGGAGCGTCCGGACATCTCGCGAAAAGACGGGTTGCCGACCGAGGCGCGAAGATCTCGTAAGGCTGATGCGAAGTCACCGATCGTCTCCGCGCGTGCACGCATGTCGCCCACCGGACGAAGTTAACAGCAACGCGAGCGGCCAAGGAACGCCTCCCGCGAGGTGTGTGTTCTGTGTCACGTTTAGTGGGTATGAGTGGTGAATCACCCCTCGTGTGGTGCGGCGTCACCACCCCCCGTCGAGGAGGACGGATGTCCGAATCCTCCCTCTCTGCCAGTGATCTCGAACTGCAGGGCGCCGATCTCGCACTGGTCGTCATCGTCGCCGGAGTCGCGCTGCTCGCCCTCGCCGTCGCCGCCGTCCTCGTCCGCGAAGTGCTCGCGGCGGGCCAGGGCACCGAGAAGATGCGCGAGATAGCGAAGGCCGTCCAGGAGGGCGCGCTCGCCTACCTCCAGCGCCAGTTCCGCACGGTCGCCGTGTTCGTCGTGCTCATCCCGTTCGCCCTGCTCCTGCTCCCCGCCGACGGCACGGGCGAACGGATCGGACGGTCCGTCTTCTTCGTCGTCGGCGCCCTGTTCTCCGCCGCCACCGGCTTCCTCGGCATGTGGCTCGCCGTGCGCGGCAACGTCCGCGTCGCCGCCGCCGCGCGCGACGAGCAGCAGGGCGAGCGCGCCGCGCTGCGCATCGCGTTCCGCACCGGCGGCGTCGCCGGAATGTGCACGGTCGGGCTCGGGCTGTTCGGCGCGGCCGTCGTCGTCCTCGCCTACCGGGGCGACGCCCCCAAGGTGCTGGAGGGCTTCGGGTTCGGCGCCGCGCTGCTCGCCATGTTCATGCGGGTCGGCGGCGGCATCTTCACCAAGGCCGCCGACGTCGGCGCCGACCTGGTCGGCAAGGTCGAGCAGGGCATCCCCGAGGACGATCCACGCAATGCCGCCACCATCGCCGACAACGTGGGCGACAACGTCGGCGACTGCGCGGGCATGGCCGCCGACCTGTTCGAGTCGTACGCGGTGATGCTCGTCGCCGCGCTGATCCTCGGTGTCGCGGCGTTCGGTACGCAGGGGCTCGTTTTCCCGCTGCTCGTACCGATGATCGGCGTCGTGACGGCCGTGATCGGCATCCTCGCCGTCGCCCCCCGCGCCAAGGACCGGACGGGCATGACGGCCATCAACCGCGGCTTCTTCGTATCCGCGATCGTCTCAGCGGTCCTCGTGGCAGTGGCTGCGTTCACCTACCTGCCGTCGTCGTTCGCAGACCTCAAAGGCGTGACCGACCCGCACGTCCGCGCCCTGGACCACGACCCACGGTGGATCGCGCTCGGCGCCGTGCTCATCGGGATCGTCCTCGCGAGCGTCATCCAGCTCCTCACCGGCTACTTCACCGAGACGACGCGCAAACCCGTCCAGGAGGTCGCGAACAGCTCCCGCACCGGCCCGGCCACGGTCGTCCTCGCCGGGATCTCACTCGGCCTGGAGTCCGCCGTCTACACCGCGCTGGTGATCGGCGCGGCCGTCTATGGCGCGTTCCTGCTGGGCTTCGGCAACACGACGGTGGCGCTGTTCGCCGTCGCGATGGCCGGGACGGGCCTGCTCACCACCGTCGGCGTCATCGTGTCGATGGACGCGTTCGGTCCCGTCTCCGACAACGCGCAGGGCATCGCCGAGATGTCCGGCGACGTCACCGGCGAGGCGGCGGCGGTGCTCGAACGCCTCGACGCCGTCGGCAACACCACCAAGGCGATCACCAAGGGCATCGCGATCGCGACGGCCGTCCTCGCCGCGACCGCGCTGTTCGGCTCGTTCCGCACGACGGTCGTGGACGCCCTCGGCGGCACGAGCGCGGACGCCAAGGACGCGCTCGGCCCGTTCGCGTCGTTCAGCCTGTCCATCGACAGCCCGAACGTCCTGGTCGGCCTCATCGCGGGCGGGGCCGTGGTGTTCCTGTTCGCGGGCCTCGCCATCGCGGCCGTCGGACGGGCCGCCGGACGCGTCGTCGTCGAGGTCCGCGAGCAGTTCCGCACCAAGCCCGGCATCATGGACGGCACCGAGAAGCCCGACTACGACCGCGTCGTGGACATCTGCACCCGCGACGCCCAGCGCGAACTGGCCACCCCGGGCCTGCTCGCGATCCTCACCCCGATCGCGCTCGGCTTCGCCCTCGGCTACGCGCCGCTCGGCGCGTTCCTCGGCGGCGCGATCGGCACGGGCGTGCTCATGGCCGTGTTCCTGGCCAACTCCGGCGGCGCCTGGGACAACGCCAAGAAACTGGTCGAAGAGGGCGCGCATGGCGGCAAGGGCGGCGACGCGCACGCCGCGACCGTCATCGGCGACACGGTCGGCGACCCGTTCAAGGACACCGCGGGACCGGCGATCAACCCGCTGATCAAGGTGATGAACCTGGTCGCGCTGCTGATCGCGGACGCCGTCGTCACCCACGCGGGGAACCCGTGGCTGCGGACCGGCATCGCGGTGGCGGCGCTCGCGGTGGTGGTCGCGGCCGTCGTCGTGTCCAAGCGCCGCGCGGACCCGATCGCGGCGGCCTGAACGGCGCGTGCCCCGCCCGGACCCCGCCCCCGGGCGGGACACGCGCGGACCGCCCGTACGCTGGGGACGACCCCAGTCGAGGAGGCGCCCGGTGAGCGGCGGAAAGTCCATGATGTCCGGCCCCAAGGGCTTCACGATCGCCCTGGTCGGGATGCTCGGCATCATTCTCGTCCTGTTCGGCCTCGCGGCCCTGGTGGCGCCGTGACGTCCACCCTCCTCGTCCTGCGGCACGCCAAGGCCGTGGACGGCGGGGACATGCCCGACGCGGCCCGCCCGCTGGCCCCGCGCGGACGCGCCGACGCGGCGGCGGCCGGCGACTGGCTGCGCGCGAACGGCCTGGTCCCGGGCGCCGCGCTGTGCTCCACCGCCGTCCGCACCCGCGAGACGCTGGACGCGCTGGCGATCGACGTGCCCACCGACTACGAGCCGCTGATCTACGACAACGACGCGTCCGTCCTGGCCCGGCTCGTCCGCGAGTCCGACGCGCCGGGGACGCTGCTGCTCGTCGGGCACAACCCGTCCGTGCAGCAGCTCGTGTTCGACCTCGCCGGCGAGGGCCCGGCCGCCTACCCGACCTGCACGCTCGCCGTGATCACGTTCGACACCGGCTGGCCGGACGCGTGGCCGGGCACCGGGACGCTGAAGACCGTCCGCACGGCCTGAAGCCTCAGGACGTCCGCAGCGCCGCGCCGATCAGCTCGGCCACGTCGTCGCGCAGCTCCCGCAGGGCGTGCCGCGTCCCGGACACCTGGACGAGCGCGTGCTGCAGCGGCGTCAGCTCGTCGCGCGGCGTGCCGCCCTCCACCTCGGCGCGGCGGCGGCGGGCGAGGCCGGACAGGTGGTCGTCCAGGTCGGCGAACTCCTCGTCCAGCCGGACCTTGGGGGAGACGTCCACGTTGTCCCGCTCGTCCATGATCGACGCGGCCTCGTTCAGCTCGTCGGCCAGCCGGTCCAGGATCTCCGGGATCGGCCCGGAATCGACGCTCTCCTCCCGCGACATCCGGCCGACCGCGATGAGGTGGTCCCGGATCCGGTAGGCGGTCCGCGCGACGCCGCGCAGCTCCCCGATCAGCTCGGTGTCGGGCACCCGCTCGTTCTCCAGCCGCCGCCGCGTGTCCGCGACGGACTCGATGGCCTTCTCCGCCGCGCGCAATGTGTCGGGCGCGACCGATCCCGCGCCGTCGCGCACCACCGCCGACGTCGCCCGGACGAGGTCGGCCTGCGTGCTCAGCACCTTCACCACCTGGACGGGCATCCGCTCGTTGAACCCCGGCGGCCACAGCAGCCGGACGGCCAGGAAAACGAGCACGCACCCGGCCAGCGTCAGCGCGATCCGCTCGGCGGCGACCGTCCAGCCCGAACGGGTCGAGAAGCTGAGCAGCATCATCGCCAGCGGCGTCCCGAACAGGCCCCAGAACGTGAAGTTCACCCGGCGCAGGCTGAACCCGACGGCCGCGAACGCGAACACGACGAACGCCGCGCCGAGCTGGTCGGGCGCGACGGCGAGCAGCACGGCCGCGATCGCCGAGCCCGCGACCGAGCCGCCGACGCGCTGGAGCAGGTTCGTGACCGTCTCGCCGTACGTCGTGCGGACGCCGTTCATGACCGTCAGCGTCAGCCACTGCCCGTGCCTGAGGTGCAGCGCGGCCGTGAGCGCCATCGCGACCGCCACCGCGACGGCGACCCGCGTCATCTGCCGGAAGCCGGGCGAGCGGGTGCGCAGCGCGCTGCCCGCGCGGTCCAGGACGGCGGCGGGCGAGATCAGCGGCAGCCGGGGCGGGCCGACCCCGACCCGGACGCCGGACGCCGCGATCCGCCGCGCCGACTCGACGTTCCCGATGATCCGGTCGACCGAGCCGCGGATCTGGGAGACGAGCGCGGCGGCGACCATGTCCTCGTCGCCGGCGAGGCTCGCGCGGCGGATCTCGTCCGTCCGCCGGACGAGCCGCCGCACCGCCGGGGACCCCTCCGCGCCGAGCGGGAACTCACCGCCGGACCGGACGGCCCCGCCGATCAGCCGCAGCCGTGCGGCGAGCGCGAGGATCGCCACGCGCGCCTCCAGCTCCCACTCTCGGCCGGGCGGACGGCGATCGGCGGCGTCGACGAGCGTCCGCAGCGCGACGGTCTCGTGCATGATGCGGCCGAGCGCCTCCACGAGCCGTTCCGGCCGGGACGGCCCGCCGCCCGCGGCGTAGTGCCCGAGCGTCGTGCGGGCGTTGCCGAGCGCTTCGCGGGCGGTGCGGCGGCGGTCGTCCCACGCCTTGGCCCGCGCGACGTCGGCGAGGTCGGACCGGACGGCGTCCAGCGCCCGCGTGTCCCGGTCCCCGATGTCGGCCGCGACGGTGTCCAGCGCGGCGGCGACGGCCTCGGCCGCCCCGCCGAGCGCGCTCCGCAGCGGCTTCAGGCGGCGCGCGGGCCACGGCGAGAGCAGCAGCAGCGCCACCCACACGCCGCCGATCAGCTCCACGACCCCGTTCAGGACGATGTGCGTGCCGGGCGGGCGGACGGCCGTGAGCAGCACCGTCAGCGCCGCCGTCTCCCCGATCCACCGGACGGTGCTGCCGAGCGCCACGATCACCGGCACGACCGCCGCCGCGACCCACGGGTGCCCGGCGAGGTTCCCGCCGACCGTCGCGCCGACCGCGACGATCAGCGCCGCGCCGAACAGGTTCTTGGCCTGCTTGCCGTAGGGGCCCTCGGGGCCGCGCAGCGCCACCAGGTAGGCGCCCTGGGCGAGGACGGACCCGAGCGCGGCCCGTCCGGTGAGCGCGCCCGCGACGAGCGGCGCCGCCATCGCGAACGCGACGGTCGGCCCGTAGAAGAACGCCGCGCCGCCCTCGAAGCGCGCGTACGCGTCCCGCACACGCTGGAGCACGCTCGGTTCACCCCCGGTCCGGGACGTACCCGGAAACCGGTGGAACGATCTTTCAGTGACCCTCGGGGTGCGGAGCGTCGTCGGCGGCGTCGGCCGCCTCGACCTCCTCGCGGGAGATGCCGAGCAGGAACAGGATCGTGTCGAGGTAGGGCACGTTGACGGCCGTGTCGGCGGCCCGCCGGACGACCGGCTTGGCGTTGTAGGCGATGCCGAGCCCCGCCGCCTGGAGCATGTCGAGGTCGTTGGCGCCGTCCCCGATCGCGACGGTCTGGGCGATCGGCACGCCCGCCTCGCGCGCGAAGCGCTCCAGCGCCGCCGCCTTGCCCGCCCGGTCGATCACCGGTCCGACGACCCGGCCGGTGAGCTTGCCGTTCTCGATCTCCAGCGTGTTGGCGGCCGAGTAGTCGATGCCGAGGTCGTCCACGAGGGCGTCGGTGACCTGGGTGAACCCGCCGCTGACGATCGCGAACTCGTAGTCCAGGCGCTTCAGCGTGCGCACCAGCGTCCGGGCGCCCGCCGCGAGCTGGATCTTGTCGCGGACCTCGTCGATCGCGGACGCGTCCAGCCCGGCCAGCAGCGCGACGCGCTCGCGCAGGGAGCCCTCGAAGTCCAGCTCGCCGCGCATCGCGGCCTCGGTGACCTTGGCGACCTCGGGCAGGCAGCCCGCGTGCTCGGCCAGCAGCTCGATGACCTCGCCCTGGATGAGCGTCGAGTCGACGTCCATGACGATCAGCCGCTTGGCCCGCCGGAACAGCCCGCCGTGCTGGACGGCGACGTCCACGCGCTGCTCCACGGCCTCCTGCGCCAGCTCGGCGCGCAGCCGGTCCGGGTCGGCGCCGGAGACGTGCATCTCGATGCAGGTCACCGGATAGTGCGCGAGCCGGTCGATGCGGTCGATGTTGGCGCCGCTCGCGGCGATGCGTCCCGCGATGCCCGCCATCGCGGCGGGCTTCAGCGGCGCGCCGAGGACGGTCACGTGCAGCCGGCCGCGTCCGCGCGGGAAGCCCTTGTCGCGCCCGGTGGACACCTCGACCTCCATGTCGAGGTCGGCGGCGACGCGCTCGGCGGCGTTCCAGACCCGTCCGATGTCGGTCCCGCGGGCGTAGGAGACGAGCACGCCGAGGACGAGACGGCCGCGGATGACGACCTGTTCCACGTCCACGACCGTGATCGGGAAGTCGGCGAGGGTGGCGAAGAGGCGCGACGTCACTCCGGGGCGGTCGCGGCCGGTGAGCGTGATCAGCAGCGTGCGCCGCTCTGATGCGTTCATGGCGATCTCCACGTTACCGGCCGCCGGGGACCGTCCGCGCAGCGTGTCCACCATGCGGACGCCGTCAGGGCAGCAACAGATTCGCGTCCCCGAACTCGTGGAACAGGTAACGCTCGGTGAGCGCGGCGTCGTAGACCCTGTCCAGCAAGGCGTTTCCGGCGATGGCGCGCAGCATCCGCAGGTGCGACGAGCGGGGTTCGTGGAGCCCGGTGAGCAGGCCGTCCACGATGCGGACACCGGATTCGGGCGTGACGAGATGCCGCGTCCAGCCCGAGCGGGCGCGGACGCGCCCGTCGGCCCCGGCCGTCTCCAGCGCGCGGACGACCGTCGTCCCGACCGCGATGACCCGTCCGCCGCGCGCCCGGACGTGCTCGACCAGCGCGGCCGTCGCCGCCGGGACCTCGTACGGCTCGGCGTAGGGCGGTTCGTGCGCCTCGGGGGACGCGACCCCGGTGTGCAGGGTCAGCGGTGCGATGAGCACGCCGCGTGACACGAGCCGGGTGACGATCTCAGGGGTGAACGCGCGGGCCGCGCTCGGCATCTCGGCGCTGCCCGCGCCCCGGTCCAGGGCGAACGCGGTCTGGTAGGCGCTGATGGGCCACTCGCGGTCCACGTACGGGTAGGCGATCGGTACGCCGTGGCGTCGCAGGTAGGGGACGACGTCGGTGGTCAGTCGCGCCTCCCACAGGCGGGGTGTGCGGCGTCGCAGCAGGGTGAGGGTCGCGCCGCCGGGCATCGGGATCCACTCGCCGGGGGTGCCGCCCCCGTACGGGACGCTGGACGTGCCGCGCCGGCAGCGCAGTTCCACCAGCCACGCTCCGTCACCGTCACCATCATCGGGTGCCGGGGTCGAGAAGTGGACCGTCAGCCGGTCGAGTCGAACGGCCGCCGGAAGCGTGGGTGAGACATTCACCACAAGGAGGTCGGCGGGCCGGAGCAGGTCCGGCAGATCGGTGAACGCGTGGTGGGTCACGGCCTGTTCGGAACGCCGTCCGACGAGCAGGCGGACGCCGTCGCGTCCCACGCCGCGCGCCTCGGGCGGCTCGTGCGCCTCCAGGGCGCCGGGCAGGGTGAAGGTGTCGGTCGTCATGAGGTCTCCAGTCGTCGTGCCGCGATCACCGCGAGGACCGCGACGGCCGTGCAGAGCAGGCCGGCCACCGCCAGCCCCGGCGCGAGCCGGGACCCGAAGGCCGACAGGACGGCGCCGGACGCGCCGATGAGCAGCGCGGACCCGAGCGTGTCCCCGATCTGGAGCGCCGAGCTGTGGACGCCCTGCGCCCCGTCCGGGGACGCGCCGAGCAGCAGCACCGACAGCGCCCCGGTCGCGCAGCCCATCCCGGCGCCGCCGAGCGCCCACACGGGCGCGACGGCCCAGCCCGACGCCTGCGCCGCGAGCGCCGCGCCCGCGACGCCCGCCGCGAGCAGGACCGCGCCGAGCACCGCGAAGAACGCCTGCGGCCGGGACGAGCGACCCTGGTACTGCGCCGCCGCCGACCACGCGATGGCCCCGGACGTCAGCGCGACGCCCGCCTGCGTGGGGCTGAACCCGTGCAGGCCGGTGAGCGCGAGGGGGATGAACGCGTTCGTCCCGAAGAACGCCCCGCCCATGAGTCCGCGCGCGAGGACGATGCTCGGCAGGCCGCGCCGCAGCCGCAGCGTCCCGGCGGGCAGCAGCCGGGGCAGCCCGAACCCGAGCCCGGCCAGGCCCGCGATCCCGAGCGGCAGGGCGCGCGGATGGTCCAGCGCGTACAGCAGCACGGCCGCGCCCGCCGCGACGGCCACCGCCGCCCCCGTCCGCCGCCGGTCCCGCGCGGGCGCCGACCGCCCGTCGCCCGTCGGCGCGGGGGGCAGGGTGCGCAGGGCCGGGACGAGGAGCGCCGCCGCCGGGACGACCAGCGGGATCAGCCCGAGGAACACCCAGCGCCAGCCCGCGTGGTCGGTGATCAGCCCGGCCAGCGCGGGACCGGCCAGCGACGGCACCACCCACGCCGCCGCGAGCGCCGCGAACACACGGGGCCGCAGCGCGTCGGGGTAGGCGCGGGCGATGAGGACGTAGAGCGCGACGAGCGTCGTCCCCGCCCCGAGCCCCTGGACCGCCCGGCCCGCGACGAAGACCGGCATGGACGGCGCCGCCCCCGCCGCCGCGAGCCCGGCCGTGAACAGCGCCAGGCCGGTCAGGACGGGCCGGGCGGGACCGCGCCGGTCCGTCCAGCCGCCCGCGAGGACGGTCGCCAGCAGCGTCGCGATGAGCGTCGCGCTGAACCCCCAGGCGTAGAGCGCGAGGCCGTCCAAAGAGCGCGCGACGGTCGGCAGCGCCGTCCCGACGGCCATCTCCTCGAACCCCAGCAGCGTCGTGACCAGCACGATCCCGGCCGTGGGCCCGCGGTGGCCGGCGGCGAGCAGGGGCGGTGCCGTGAGCGTCACGGTCTCTCCCGCAGCCCGGCGGCGCTGTACCGACCGCTCGGCGACCGATCGGCGACCAACCGCAGCAGGGCCGCCGCCGCGTGGTCGGGGGACGGCGCGGCGTCCGCGTCCTCGCCCGCCGCGCGCAGCATCGCCGTGTTCATCTCGCCCGGGTCGGCCCACCAGACGCGCAGGCCCGGCTCCTCGACCGCGAGGACGGCCGAGAGCTGGTCCAGCGCCGCCTTCGTCGCGCCGTAGCCGCCCCAGCCCGGATACGCCTCGCCCGCCGCGTCCGAGGTGATGTTCAGGACGGCCCCCGACCGCGCGCGCAACGCGGGCAGCACCGCCTGGACGAGCGCGAGCGGCGCCAGGACGTTCGTCGCGAACGCGTCCGCGAGGTCGTCCACCGGCTGGTCGGCGAGCGCGGGCAGCGGGACGGTCCCGAGCGTGCCCGCGTTGTTGACGAGCAGGTCGAGCCCGTCCGCCACCGCCGCCGCCAGCTCCGCCCGGTGCGCGGCGGACGCGACGTCGCCCGCGATCGCCGCGGCGCCCAGCTCGGCCGCCGCCGCGTGCAGGGCGTCCGCGCCGCGCGCGTCGAGCACCAGCCGCCAGCCGTCGCGCGCCAGCCCCCGCGCCAGCGCCAGGCCGAGTCCGCGCGAGGCGCCCGTGATGAGTGCGGTCCGTTGTGTCATGTCCTCGACGCTAGAAATCCGTGACCGTTTCCCGCATCGGCCGTCCGAGCCCCGTCTCGTCTGCCCTTGGTCGTAGGACCTGCGGACCACCCGGCGCCGGACACCGCGCAGCGAGTACGGTCGTTACCGAGGGGCATGAAGGGGGGCGTGATGGCCGAGCGGGACGCGAACGCGACGCTGCACGCCGTCAGTTCCGCCGTCCTCGCCGTCACCAGCCACCTGTCGGTGCACGAGGTGCTCCAGGTGATCGTCCGGGCCGCCGCGCGGCTGCTGGACGCCCGCTACGCCGCGCTCGGCGTCCCCGACGACGAGGGCTCGTTCGCCGAGTTCGTCGTCGCGGGGATCAGCGCCGAGCAGTGGGAGGCGATCGGCCCGCTGCCGCGCCAGCACGGGATGCTCGCCGCGATGCTCAGGGACGAGACCCCGCACCGCCTCTCCGACATCCGCGCCGCGCCCGAGTTCGAGGGCTGGCCGGTGGCGCATCCCGTGCTCAAGGACTTCCTCGGCGTCCGGATCACCGACGGCGCGGACGTCCTCGGCATCATCTTCCTGGCCAACAAGGAGTCCGGCGGCGGGTTCACCGCGGCCGACGAGGAACTGCTCACGCTGTTCGCCGCCCACGCCGCCATCGCGATGTCGAACGCGCGGCTGTACGAGCGCAACCGCGAGCTGACCGTCGTCGCCGAGCGCAACCGGCTGGCGCGCGAACTGCACGACGCGGTCGCGCAGAAGCTTTTCTCGCTCCGGCTCACCGCCCGCGCCGCCGCCGCGCTCGCCCCCCGCGACCCGGCCCGGTCGGCGGCCGAGCTGGCGCGGGTGGAGGAGCTGGCGGGCGAGGCGCTGGCGGAGCTGCGCGCGGTCATCTTCGAGCTGCGGCCCGCCGACCTCGCCGACGGGCTCGTCCCGTCGCTGCGCAAGCACGTGGACGTCCTGGACCGGGTCAGCGACGCGTCCGTCCGGTACACCGGCGCCACGGCCGTCGCGCTGACCGAGGAGCGCGAGACGGTCGTGTTCCGGATCGTCCAGGAGGCGCTGTACAACGCGCTCCGGCACGCCGACCCCGCGTCGGTCGAGGTGCGGCTCACCGCGGACGGTGGGGCGCTCGCGCTGGAGGTCGCCGACGACGGGACGGGCTTCGACCCCGCCACCGAGACCGGCGGCAAGAACGGCGGCGGCCTCGGGATCGCGTCGATGACCGAACGGGCCGCGTCGGTCGGCGGCGCGCTGACGATCGACGCGACGCCCGGAAAGGGCACGGTCGTCCGGCTGGAGGTGCCGCTGTGAGTTCGCCCGACCCCGTTGTGATCCGCGTGCTGATCGCCGATGATCATCCTGTGGTGCGCCAGGGGCTGCGGACGTTCCTCGGCGTCCAGGACGACATCGAGGTCGTCGGCGAGGCCGCGGACGGCGTGTCGGCGGTGACGCTGGCCGAATCCCTGAAGCCCGATATCGTGCTGCTGGACCTCAAGATGCCGGGCGCCGACGGACTCGCCGCGCTGACGGAGCTGCGGGCTCGGGGGGTTCCGGCACGGGTGCTCGTCCTCACGAGCGTGACGGAGCGAGGGCACGTGCTGCCCGCCGTACGGGCGGGTGCCGCCGGGTACCTCTACAAGGACGTCGACCCGATGGCGCTCGTCCAGGCGATCCGGGCCGTCCACGACGGGCACGTCCTCTTCGCGCCCGACGCCGCGGAGGCGATGCTCGGCGGCGGGGCCGGCGACGACCGCGGCCTGGCCGCGCTGACCGAACGGGAGCGGGAGGTGCTCGTGTGCATCGCACGGGGCGGGTCCAACCGGGAGATCGCACGCGCGCTCGTGGTCTCCGAGAAGACGGTCAAGACCCACGTCAGTAATCTGCTCATGAAATTGGGAGTGCAGGATCGGACGCAGGCGGCTTTGTACGCCGTCCGTCATGGGCTCGCCGGCGACTGATACAAACAACTTCCCTGACAGGATCGTCATCGAAATCGGTATGAACGTAGCAATCAGATACGCAGCAGGCAGCGACATCGGCTGCAGCCGGGAGAACAACGAGGACTCCGGCTATGCCGGTGCGCGGTTGATCGCGGTCGCCGACGGCATGGGCGGGTACGCGGGCGGCGAGGTGGCCAGCTCCACCGTCATCGGATCGCTGCGCTCGCTCGACACCGACGAGCGGACGGACGACCTCGTCGGGAGCCTCGGCCGTGCGGTGGCGGAGGCGAACGAGAAGCTGCGCATCGTGCGCGAGGAGCGGCCCGACCTCAGCCGGATGGGCACCACGCTGACCGCGATGCTCTGGGCCGGGACGTCCGTCGCGCTCGCCCACATCGGCGACTCGCGCGGCTACCTCCTGCGCGACGGCGAGCTGTTCCAGATCACGCAGGACCACACGATGGACGAGCTGCTGAAGGCCGAGGCCGAGCAGTCCGGCGGCACGGCCGACCCGGCGGAGACGTCGCGGCTGTCGCACGTCCTGTACCGGGTGCTGGACGGCCGCGACGACCGCGAACCCGACCTGCGGCTGCGCGAGGCCCGGCTCGGCGACCGGTACCTGCTGTGCTCGGACGGCCTGAGCGGCCCGGTGGACGCCCAGACGATCTACGAGGTGCTGACGGCCGAGGCCGAGCCCGCCGGGGCCGTCCGGCGGCTCATCGAGATCGCCCGCGACAACGGCGGCCCGGACAACATCACCGGCGTGGTCGCCGACGTGGTCGAGGCCGACCACCTCACCGAGCACTCGGGCCCCACCACCGTAGGCGCAGCCGCGCAGGCCTGAGCAGCCCGGCGCGCACCCGCGCCCGCACGAACGCGCGTGCGGGCCGATACCCCCTGTGTGACGTTCCGCACCGGTCGAGGAAGCCTCCCGGTGCGGCCCCGCCCCGCGCGCAGCCGCGCGTACCCGCGCGCTCACCGGCTCCGGAGTGACGGTGCGGGGTCCCGAGGCGAACGAGAACAGTGGGTGAAGTTCGCCCATGGCCGACGCGTTTGTCCTAGTGTGGACCCCCGGACGAGGCGGTCTCGGGGGAGATAACAGTCTGATCGCGGATTTTTCCCTGGGGTTGACCTCAGCCCGGACCAAGCAGATATACGGGTCACTGGACTCATGTCATCGAGGCGGAGGATGCGTTGGGGGGAGTGCCCGGGGCGACCGTGCGCGCCCGCGCGTCCGGCGGCGGTTTCGGCCGTGTCCTCGGCTCCGCGCGGCACGGCCCGAAAGGGACGGCGCTGCGCGTCGCGGTGATGGCGCTCGCCGCCGTCGGCGTGGCATGCGTCCACCGCGTCAACGACCCCGGCGTGCTCTGCCCCCTGCGGGCGATCACGGGGATTCCCTGCCCCCTGTGCGGCGGCACCACGGTGTTCATCGAGCTGGGCTCGGGCCGTCCGGTCCAGGCCGTGCTCGCCAACCCGGTGGCGTTCGCCGGCGCCGTCGGCCTCGCCGTCGCGCCGCTCGGGGCGGGAGTCCGGTGGTGGGCACTCCGGCCGGGGACCCGCGCGTGGATCCTCGGCGCAGCCCTCGTGGCGTCGGAGCTGTGGCAGCTCGCCCGGCTCGGGCTGTTGCGGGTCTGAGGCCGGCGCCGGCGGAAACCGGCCGGGCTCGCGGAGCCTTCAGGGCTCGGCGGACGTCACACCAACCACAGGGTCGAAACGACTAAGGAGCAAGTGTGGGCAACCCCTACGACCCGTACGGGCAGCAGCAGCCCGGCTACGGCCAGCAGCCCCCGCAGCAGCCGGGGTACGGGCAGCAGCCCGGGTACGGTCAGCAGCCGCCGCAGCAGCCGGGATACGGTCAGCAGCCGCCCCCGCCCGGGTACGGCCAGCAGCCCCCGCCGCAGCCCGGCTACGGCCAGCCCCCGGCCCCCCAGCCGGGCTACGGGCAGCCGCCCGCGCAGCCCGGCTACGGCCAGGAGGTCCATCACCACCACTACGGCTCGACGGGCCAGCTCGCCGAGTGGGGCAGCCGGGTCGGCGCGACGCTCATCGACGGCCTCATCATCGGTGCGCCGGTCGCCATCGTCTACTTCATCGGCAGCCTGCTCGCGGCCAGCGGCAGCGGAGCGGCCGGGGCGCTCGGCGCGCTGATCATCCTGATCGCGCTCGCCGGGTACGCCGCCGGGATGATCTGGATGATCTACCAGGAGGGCACGACCGGCCAGACCATCGGCAAGCGCCAGATGGGCATCCGGGTCGTCAGCGCGCAGACCGGCCAGGTGCTCGGCTTCGGCGGCGCGTTCGTCCGTCGCCTCGCGCACGTCGCCGACGGCTTCGCCTGCTACATCGGCTTCCTCTGGCCGCTGTGGGACGACCGCAAGCAGACCTTCGCCGACAAGATCTGCAACACGCTGGTCGTCCGGGCCTGACGGTCCGGAAGACGAACGGGGCGTCCGGCCGGACGCCCCGTTTCGCGTTTCTACGGGACGGGATCGAACGCGCTGTTGCAGGCCGCCACGAGCGCGCGCCGCACGGCGCCGTCCAGCATCCGCAGCGCCTGCTCGCGGCGGTGCATCGCGTCGGACGTGAGGCCGCGCGCCTCCATCCGCCGGGCCAGCGCGACGACCCGCGACAGCCGTCCGGCGAGCGCGGCGACGCGGTGCGCGCGGGCCGGGTAGCCGGGCGCCAGCGGATGGCCGTGCTGGCCGGGGTCGCGCAGGTCGGCGAGGGCGTCGGCGACCTGCGGCGGGACGCCGTCGACGTCGTCCACGGTCAGCAGCGCCTCGGTCGCGTCCCGCATCGCGAGCGTGAGGTGCCGGTCGGCCTCGGCGAGGGACGGGACGTCCGGCGGGGAGGGCGCGGCGTCGCACGGCTCCCAGCGGACCCCGACATAGGACGAGCCGCGCCGGTCCTCGGCCGGGACGAGCCCGATGGCCCGTTCCCCGAGCGCCGCGACGACCGCCGCGCCCGCGTCCACGGCCCGCGCGTTGAACGCCGGCGGGCCGGTCAGCCCGAGCGGGTCGCCGGGCGCGGGCAGCGCGAGCCGCAGCCCGGTCAGCCCGCCGACGCGCAGGTCGCCGAGGCCGCGCCGCAGCGGCGCCTCGGCGGGGGCGGTGCCGAGGAGCTGCGGTCCGGCGACGCGCTCGACGGCGTCCACGGCCTCGTCCAGGCCGACGTTGCCCGTCAGCCAGGCGTTGCCCCACGCGACCAGGGCGATGGCTGCGTCGTTCATGCCGTCCCCAAACAATCCCCTATGGGCATGCGAACCACCATAAGCGTTCGGATCGCCTGACCCACTCGATAGCGTGAGGGGCAAACCGGTCCGCGGGAAGACCTGCCCGCGCGATCGCATAAGTTCACTCCGGGGGTCGATCACTCCTGTGAGGCGAGATTGGGGACAGGGCGCACGATGGCCGGCGAGGTACTGGAACTCAGCGGAGTCGGGGTCAGGCGCGACGGAGCGGATCTCCTGCGCGACGTCTCGTGGTCGGTGGACGAGGGCGAGCGGTGGGTGATCCTCGGCCCGAACGGCGCGGGGAAGACGACGCTCCTCCAGGTGGCGGGCTCGCTGCTGTACCCGACTTCGGGTGATGTGGACATTTTGGGCGAGCGGTTGGGCCGGACGGACGTTTTCGAGCTGCGTCCGCGCATCGGCCTGGCCTCGGCGGCGGTGGCCGAGCGGGTGCCGCCGGGGGAGACCGTCCTCGACCTGGTGGTGACGGCGTCCTACGCGATCCTCGGCCGCTGGCGCGAGGAGTACGAGTCGGCCGACCTCGCGCGCGCCGCCGCCCTGCTGGACGCCCTCGGCGCCGCCGACCTGGCCGACCGCCGGTTCGGGACGCTGTCGGAGGGCGAGCGCAAGCGGGTGCAGATCGCGCGGGCGCTCATGCCGGACCCGGAGCTGCTGCTGCTGGACGAGCCCGCCGCGGGCCTGGACCTCGGCGGCCGGGAGGACCTCGTCCGGCGGCTCGGCGTGCTGGCCGACGACCCGGCCGCGCCGACGACCGTCCTTGTCACCCACCATCTCGAAGAAGTGCCCTCCGGGGTCACACATGCCTTGCTTCTCCGTAAGGGGACGATCCTGGCGCAGGGCAAGGTGGACGAGGTGTTCACGCCCGAGCACCTGTCCGAATGCTTCGGGCTGCCGCTCACGGTGGAGCGGCACGAGGGCCGGTGGGCCGCGCGCGCCGCCCGGTGACCTTCTCGGCGGGGGCGCGCCGACCTACCATCCAGGGGTGCTCCTCGCCCTGATCGTCCTCGCCGTCGCGTGCCCCGTCCTCTACCTCGTCGCGGCGGTCCGGGTCGTCCCGGAGGCCACGGCGGACGTCGTCGAGCGCCTCGGCCGTCACCACCGCACGCTCACGCCGGGCGTGCGGCTGGTGTTCGCGCCGTTCGACCGGGTGCGGGCGCGCGTCGACCTGCGCGAGCGCGTGCTGCCGTTCCCGGCCCGGCCGATCGCGACGGCGGAGAACCTGCTCGTCCACGTCGAGACGGTCGTCCGGTACGAGGTCGCCGACGCGCGCGCCGCCACCTACGCCGTCGCCGAGCTGCACAGCGCGATCAGCGAGGTCGTCGTGACGGCCCTGCGCGCGGCGGTCGGGACGCGCGAGCTGGAGCAGGTCGCGCCGTCCCGCGCCGTCATCGGCGACGAGGTGCTGGCCGCGCTCGAAGGCCCCGCCGGACGCTGGGGGCTGCGGCTGCGCGCGGTCGAGCTGAAGGCCGTCGACCCGCCCGCCGGGCTCCGCGACGCCATCGAGGACGAGGCGCGCGCCGAGCACGAGAAGCGCGCCCGGATCCTGCGCGCCGAGGGCGAGCGGCAGGCCGCGATCCTCGCCGCCGACGGCGAGCGGACCGCGACGGCGCTGCGGGCGGGCGGGATCGTCCCGGGGTGACCCCCACCCGCCGCCCCTTTTCCGGCCCGCTCTACGCTTTCGGACCGTGGACGTGCTGGAAGGGGTCGCGGTCTTCGCGGCGGGCATCGCCGCCGGGGGCATCAACACCGTCGTCGGCTCCGGCTCGCTGATCACCTTCCCGACGCTCGTGGCGCTCGGCTTCCCGCCCGTCGTCGCGAACGTCTCCAACAACATCGGGCTCGTGCCCGGCTCGGTGACCGGCGCGTACGGCTACCGGCGCGAGCTGCGCGGCCAGCGGGACCGGCTGCTGCGGCTCGGCTCGGCGTCCCTGCTCGGCGCGCTGCTCGGCGGGACGCTGCTGCTCGCGCTGCCCGCGGGAGCGTTCCAGGTCATCGTCCCGGCGCTCATCGTGGTCGCGCTCGTCCTCGTGGTCGTCCAGCCCCGGCTCCAGAAGTGGCTGGTCGCCCGCCGGAACGGGACGCGCCCGCACGGCGGCCCCTGGCTGTGGGCGGCGATCCTGCTCGCGGGCGTCTACGGCGGCTACTTCGGCGCCGCGCAGGGCATCATCCTCATCGCCGTGCTCGGCATCGCGCTGGACGACGAGATCCAGCGCGTCAACGCGGCGAAGAACGTCCTGTCGGCGGTGGTGAACGGGTCGGCGGCCGTCCTGTTCACCGGGCTGTGGCTGTTCTCCGACACCCGCATCGACTGGCTCGCCGTCCTGCTCATCGCGCTCGGCGCGACGCTCGGCGGCCTGCTCGGCGCCCGCGTCGGCCGCCGCATCCCGCCGCCGCTGCTGCGCGCGGTGATCGTCGTCGTCGGGCTCGCCGCCCTGGCCAAGTTCCTGCTCTAGGGCAGCGGGCGGACCTGGACGACGCCGTTGTCCAGCACGCGCGTCTCGAACGCGGGCTGCCGGCCGGTCGCCGGGCCGTGGACGACCGCGCCGTCGTCCACCCGGAACGTGCTGCCGTGCCACGGGCAGACGACGCACAGCTCGTCGTCGCGGTCGTACACGATGCGGCCCTGGTGCAGCGGCCCGCCGAGGTGGCTGCACCGGTCGGTGAGGACGTGGATGTCGTCGTGGATCCGCAGCACGAACAGCGCGATGTAGCCGAGCCGCCGCGACACCGGCGCGCCGGGCGGCAGGTCGTCCAGCGAGCACAGGTCGTGCCAGCCGAGCGGCACCAGGTGCTGCACCGGGTCGGCGTGGCTGACGCCCGCCGCCTGCCGGTAGGCGAGGTGCCCGCCGAGGTAGGCGCCGCCGAGCACCGCCGTGAGCCCGGCGAACCCGAGCGCGCGTCCGGCCGCGTCCCGGCCGCGCAGCCGCGCGACGAGCGACGCCGCGTACAGCGCGGTCGCGGCGGACGTGCCGAACGCGTGGACGAGCCCCGTCCGCTGCTGCTCGCGGTGCAGCGACGACCAGTCGGCGAGCCCCGCCAGCGCGGTCGGGACGGCCCCGGCGAGCCCGGCGGCGACGAGCGTCCCGGCGGCGCGCCGGTTCCCGGGCAGCAGGTCGAGCACGCCCGCCGAAATCCAGCACCCGATGGGCAGGTCCGTCATCGGAGCGTGCGCCGGATGCCCGAACGGCACGCCGTTCAGCAGGTCCCGCAGCCTCCCGGGCGGCAGGACGCGCCGCGCGACGGACTGGACCGCCTCGACCACCGGGTCGAGCCGCTCCGCGCGCTCCATGCTCTCGGCGACGTCGGTCGGCCGCGCCCCGCGGCTCGGCCTGGCGACGCGCCGGAAGATGTTGCTCGCCCGTCGGTTCATGACCCTCCTCGGGAGTGTGGCGCCGCTCTCGACACTATCCGCCGCTCCCCGAGGCGGCCACTCGGGGATCGGGCTCCTACCGCGCGCGGTTCGCGCGAAACCCGGTGGTCATGCGATGGGTTCGACGGTGACGGGGACGCCGTTGAGGACGGCCGTGCCGGAGAGCGGGTCGATCTCGCGTTCGTCGGTGAGGGTGTTGACGCTGACGCCGGGGTCGGCGCTCGCGACGCGGGTGCGGGTGCCGGGACGGTCGTGGCCCCAGCCGTGCGGGAGGCTGACGACGCCGGGCATCAGGCGGTCGGTCGGCTCGGCGACGGCCTCGACGGTGCCGGTGCGGGCGGTGACGCGGACGCGGGCGCCCGCGGTGACGCCGAGGCGTCCGGCGTCGGCGGTGCTGAGCTGGAGCGTGCAGGTGTTGGAGCCGCCGGTCAGTTCGGGGACGTTGTGCATCCAGCTGTTGTTGGAGCGCAGGTGGCGGCGGCCGATGAGGACGAGCCCGGGATCGGCCGGGGCGGCGTCGAGGGCGGCGCGGAGCCGTCCGGTGTCGGCGGCGAACGCGGGCGGGCACAGCTCGATGCGGCCGGACGCCGTGCAGAGCACCTCGTCCAGGCGCGGTTCGAGGGGGCCGAGGTCGATGCCGTGCGGGTGCTCGTCGCGCAGCCGGGCGAGGGTGAGGCCGGACGGGTCGTCGCCGAAGCCGTCCCCGTACGGGCCGAGACGCAGCATCATGTCGAGCCGCTGCTCGGTGAGCGTGCCGTCGGCGAGGGCCTTGCGCAGTTCGCCGGGGTCCCGGCCGTGGACGGGCGAGCCGGGCAGCGCGACGGCCTTCCGCAGCGTGTCCGCGATGATCATCTCGTCCAGGTCGCCGGGCGCGGCGTCCAGGCCGGACGCGGTCACGGCGAGGCGGGCGAGGATCGCGGCCTCGCCGGGCCGTCCGGCGGGCGGCGCGACGACCGGCGGCGAGTACCGCGCGTAGTTGCGGACGGCGAGGCCGAGCAGCGCGACGTCGTAGTGCGGCGTCTGCCGGGGCCGGGGCGGCGGCAGGACGACGTGGGCGTGCCGGGTCGTCTCGTTGAGGTAGGGGTCGACGCTGACCATGAAGTCGAGCGTGCCGAGCGCGCGGTCCAGCCGGGCGGCGTTCGGCGCGGACAGCGCCGGGTTCCCGCCGATCGTGATCAGCGCGCGGACGCGGCCCTCGCCGGGCGTCTCGATCTCGTCGGCGAGGGTGGCGACGGGCAGTTCGCCCATCGTCTCGGGGAGCCCGCGGACGCGGCTGTGCCAGCGGCCGGGCGCGAACGGTCGGCGCAGGCGGTGGAGGGACCGGTGCGCGGCCCGCGCGAACATCGCCCCGCCGGGACGGTCGAGGTTGCCGGTGACGATGTTGAGGACGTCCACGAGCCAGCTGCTGAGCGTCCCGAACGCCTGGACGGTCGTGCCGAGCCGCCCGTAGACGGCGGCGCGCGGCGCGGCGGCGAGCGCGCGGGCCAGGCGCCGCGTGGTCGCGGGCTCGACGCCGGTGACGCGCGCGACGCGTTCGGGCGTGAGGTCGCGGACGAGCGCGCGGACGTCGTCCAGCCCGTTGAGCCGGTCGGGCAGCGCGGGCGGCGCCGCGACGAGGTCCTCGGCGAACAGGACCTGGACGAGCGCGGCGAGCAGGAACGCGTCCGTGCCGGGCCGCAGGAAGACGTGCTCGTCGGCGAGGTCGGCGGTGCGGGTGCGGCGCGGGTCGACGACGGTGACCGTCCCGCCGCGGGCGCGGACGGCGCGCAGCCGCTTCGGGAAGTCGGGCGCCGAGCACAGGCTGCCGTTGGTCTCCAGCGGGTTCGCGCCGAACATCAGCAGGTGGTCGGTGCGGTCCAGGTCGGGGACGGGGATCGCGGTGGGATCGCCGAACAGGTGCCCGGAGCTGACGTGCTTGGGCATCTGGTCGGCGGTGGACGCGGTGTAGACGTTGCGGGTGCGCAGCGCCTTGACGAGGGCGGGCGCGTACAGCGGCCCGGCGATGGAGTGGGCGGCGGGGTTGCCGATGTAGACGGCCACTGCATCGTTCCCATGCCGGTCCAGGATGTCCCGCAGCCGGGCGTGGACGTGCCGGAACGCCTCCTCCCAGCTCGTCTCGGCGTGCCCGGCGTCGCCGCGCAGCAGGGGCGCGTCGAGGCGGTCGGGGTCGGCGTCGAGGCGGCCGAGGGACGCGCCCTTGGGGCAGAGGTAGCCCCGACTGAACGGGTCGTCGGGGTCGCCGCGGACTTCGGTGATGACGTCGTCGTCGATGCGCAGCCGGAGTCCGCAGACGGCCTCGCACAGGGGACAGGTTCGGAAGGCGGTACGGCTCGCCATGAGATGCGCTCCAGGCTTTCCAGGGGTGGTTCCACCATGATGCCCGTGCGGACGGTGGTGGTACGGTCCGATCGCGGCCGAACGCTGAGGAGAAAACCGTGGTCATCCAGGGACACCGGGCGCCGGCCGCCGCCGTCGCGGCCCTCGCGCTGCTGGCGCTCGCCGCGTGCGGCGGGAACGAGGACCCGGCCGGTGCTGGGACGCCGCCCGCGTCGTCGCCGCCGGCCCGCGCGAAGACCTCCGCGCCCGCGAAGGAGCCGATCCTGCTGGCCTTCGGCGGGGACACGCATTTCGAGGGCCAGTTGCGGTCACGGCTGGCGTCGCCGAAGACGGCGCTCGGCCCGGTGGCGAAACTGCTGCGGGCCGCCGATTTCGCGATGGTCAACCTGGAGACGGCGATCACGACGCGCGGCACGCCGGCGCCGGGCAAGGAGTTCACGTTCCGCGCGCCGCCGTCGGCTTTCACGGCGCTGCGCGCGGCCGGGGTGGACGCGGCGTCGATGGCCAACAACCACGGCATGGACTTCGGCGAGGTCGGCCTCCAGGATTCGCTGCGCGCCATCAGAACGAGCAAATTCCCGACGGTCGGCATCGGGAAGGACGCCGACGCGGCCTACCGCCCTTATCGCGTGACGGTAAAGGGCAACCGCCTGGCCATCATCGGCGCGACGCAGGTCCTGGACGACCAGCTCATCCAGGCCTGGACGGCGACGGACACGAAGGGCGGCCTGGCCTCCGCCAAGGACGAGCCGCGCATGGTCCAGGCCGTTCGCGAGGCCCGCAAAACGTCGGACATCGTGATCGTCCACCTGCATTGGGGCCAGGAGCTGAAGAACTGCCCGCTCCCGCGCCAGCAGACGTTGGCGAAGAAACTCGTCGCGGCGGGCGCGGACGTCGTGGTGGGCGGCCACGCGCACGTCCCGCTCGGCGGCGGCTACCTGGACGGGAAGTACGTCCACTACGGCATGGGCAATTTCGTGTTCTCGTCCGCGAACGGCCAGACGGCGAACTCGGGCGTCCTGTTCCTGAAGATGCAGGGCCGCAAGGTGACGGCCGCGAAATGGAGGCCCGCCCGCATCGCGAACGGCCTGCCGATCCCGCTGACGGGCGCGGCGGCGACGGCGGAGACGAAGCGCTGGAACGGCCTGCGCGCCTGCACCGGCCTCACCGCGCGCCCTTGAGCGGCGAGAACTCAGGCGCGTGAGCGGGCGATCAGGTCGCGGTACCAGGTGAAGGAGCGCTTCGGGGTGCGGCGCTGCGTCGGGTAGTCGACGTGGACGAGCCCGAACCGAGCGTGGTACCCCGCCGCCCACTCGAAGTTGTCGAGCAGGGACCAGACGAAATATCCGCGCACGTCCACGCCGGAGTCCATCGCGTCCTGCATGGCCGCGATGTGCGAGGACAGGAAGGCGATGCGGTCGGTGTCGGCCACCGCGCCGGACGCGTCGGGCTCGTCGGGGAACGCCGCGCCGTTCTCGGTCACGACCAGCGGCGGCAGCGCGGCGCCGTACCGGTCGCTCAGGCCGCGCAGCAGGGCGGTGAACTGGTCGGGGACGATCGGCCAGCCCGTCCCGGTGACGTCGTGGCCGGGCGCGTCCACCATGTCGAACGGCAGGGGAGCGTCCGGGCCGGGCTGCGTGAGCCAGGTCGGCTGGTAGTAGTTCACGCCGAGGAAGTCCAGCGGCGCCGCAATGACCGCGAGGTCGTCGGCGCGGACGACGTCGTCCAGTCCGGGGATCTCGGGATACGAACCCGTCAGCACCGGATCGGTGAAGAGACGGTTCATGAACACGTCGAACGCCTCGGCGGCCCCGGCGGAGGACGCGTCCGCAGGCAGCGCGGGCGAATAGTGGTTCGCCAGACCGATCCTGGCCGCCCCGCGCTCACGCAGGACGCCCGTCGCGAGGCCGTGCGCCAGCAGTTGGTGGTGCGCGGTGGGCAGGGCGTCGAGCATGAGCGTCCGGCCCGGCGCGTACATGCCGAGCGCGTAGCCGTACGCCATGACGACGACGGGCTCGTTCAGCGTGATCCACGCGTCCACCCGGTCGCCGAGGCGGTCGGCGACGAGCGCGGCGTAGTCGGCGAACCGGGCGGCCGTGTCGCGGTTCATCCAGCCGCCCGCGTCCTCCAGCGGCTGCGGCAGGTCCCAGTGGTAGAGCGTCACGACGGGCGCGACGTCCTTGCCCAGCAGGCCGTCCACGAGCCGGTCGTAGAAGTCGAGCCCCGCCCGGTTCGCGGGGCCTGAACCGGACGGCTGCACGCGCGGCCACGCGACCGAGAACCGGTAGGCGTCCACGCCGAGGGCGCCGAGCAGCCCGACGTCCTCGGCCCAGCGGTGGTAGTGGTCGCACGCCACGTCGCCGGTGTGCCCGTCGCGGACGCGGCCCGGCGTGTGCGCGAAGACGTCCCAGGTGGACGGCCCGCGTCCGTCCTCGTCCACCGCGCCCTCGATCTGGTACGCGGCGGTCGCGACGCCCCACTGGAACGGCATGGGCAGCCCCCTCAACGCGAAGGAGATTCGGATTCTAGCGGCGCTTCAGGGTGATCGGCCGTACGCGTCCCGTCGCGATTGGGTGACAATGGTCGGGTGACCGAGATCCGGACCCCCCTCCGCCGGCGTCCCGCCCAGCGCCGCAGCGCCGAACGCGTCCAGCGGATGCTCGACGCCTGCGCCGGGATCCTCGACGAGGACGGCTACGACGGCCTCACTACGACGAAGATCGCGCAGCGCGCCGACGTCGCGATCGGGTCGGTCTACCAGTTCTTCCCCGACAAGCGCGCCGTCGCCCAGGCCCTCGCGCTGCGCAACTTCGAGCAGTTCGGCGACCGCGTCGCCGAGCGGCTGGCCGCCGGCGCGTTCGCCGACTGGTCCGACTCGGTCGGCGCGATCATCGAGGTGTTCGTGGACATGCACCGCACCGTCCCGGGCTTCCGCGTCCTGCGGTTCGGCGACGTCGCGGACACCAACCTGCTGGACGCCGCCGCCGACAACAACTCCGTCGTCGCCGAGGGGCTGCGCGAGCTGGTCGTCCGGACGTTCGCGCTCGCCGACACCCCCGCGCTGGCGCGGGCGCTCGCGGTCGCGGTGGAGGCGGGCGACGCGATCCTCAAGATGGCGTTCCGCCGCAACCCCGACGGCGATCCGGCGATCATCGCCGAGGCCGAGCGGCTGATCCACGGCTACCTGGCCGACCACATCGTGGAGGCGTGAGCGGAGCGGCCGGGGTTGTGCCACACTCCCCCAAACCCTCCGAGCGAAACAGGTGCGAGCGTTGGACGACGCGCAACTCCAGAGCCAGCAGCGGCTGCTGATCCGGCAGCGGATCCGGCTCATGGTGAACCAGTACGAGGTCCACACCGAGAACGCCGACGGAAGCGAGGGGCCGCTGCTGGCCTTCGCGCAGCAGAAGCGGCTGGCGTTCAAGGAGCAGGTCACGATCTACGCCGACGCCGAGAAGTCCCGGCCGCTGCTCGCCTTCAAGGCCCGCAAGCGCATCGACCTGGCGTCCGCGTACGACATCACGGACGCGTCCGGGCAGCCGATCGGCGTGTTCCGCAAGAACTTCAAGAAATCGCTGGTGAAGTCCACCTGGCACCTGGAGCAGCCGGGGCTCGGCGAGACGACGGGCAGCGAGCGCAGCACGTTCGTCGCGGTGCTGCGGCGGCTGTGGAACTTCATCCCGTACGTCGAGAACCTGCCGTTCGCCTGGCCGTACCACTTCGACTTCACGGCCGGGGACCAGGTCGTCTTCACGGTGGACAAGAAGTTCGGCTTCCGCGACCGCTACGTGGTCGAGATCAACGACCCCCGGCTGGACCGCCGACTCGTGATCGCGCAGGCCGTGGCGCTGGACGCCCTCCAGTCCCGCTGACCGTCCGGCCGGGGCAGCGCCCGCCCCGGCCCGGCCCGTGCCTACGGGCCTCCCGCCACGCCGCTCGGGCGCGGCTGCGCCGCCGTGACCGCCGGGACGGTCACGAACAGCCGGAAGCCGCCGCCCGCACCGGCGCCCGCGGTGACCGTCCCGCCCGCCGCCGCGACGCGCTCGGCGAGCCCGGACAGCCCGTTGCCCGGCGCGGGCGCGGCGGCGGCCCGCCCGTCGTCGGCGACCTCCAGCGTCACCGCGTCCCCGGCGCGGACGACCGTGATCGAGCAGTGCCGGGCGCCCGAGTGCCGCGCGACGTTCGTGGCCGCCTCCCGGACGGCCCAGCCGAACAGGGCGTCCACGTCGGCGGGCAGGTCGCCGTCGGGCACGTCCACGGCGGCCTCGACCGACGCCGCCGCCAGCACCGCCCGCGCCGAGACGATCTCGTCGCGCAGCCCGCGGGCGCGGTAGCCGGAGATCGTCCCGCGCACGTCGGCGAGGGCCTGCCGCGCGACGGACCGGATGTCGTCCACCTCGGCGGTCGTCCGGGCGGGGTCGCGCAGCGCCACCTCGCTTTTCAGGACGATCAGCGACAGGCTCTGCCCGAGCAGGTCGTGCAGGTCGCGGGCGATGCGCAGCCGCTCGTCGGCGGCGGCCAGCCGGGCGACCTCGCCGCGCGCCTCCCGGAGCTGGTGGACGAGCGTCCGCGAGTGCCGGAAGGCGCCCATCAGCATCCCGACGGAGAACGCCGTGATCGCGAGCGGCGCCGTCGTGCCCGTCCCGACGCCGGCCGCCGCGCCCTGGACGGCGAGCAGCGCCGCGCACGCGACCGGCGCGGCGAACGCGACGCGCTGCGGGAGCGTCATCGTCGCGACGGTCGCGAGGTAGATCGGCAGCCCGACCCAGGTCGCGCCGAACGCGAACGGCAGGGCGGCCGTCAGCACCGTCAGCGCGCCGAGCAGCACCCAGGTGGCGACGGGCGACGGCTCGAACCAGGACCGGCGGCTCGCGAGCGTCGCCACGTAGACCGCGACGTAGAGCGCGAGCGCGGCGAACTCGAGGACGCGGCGGGGGCCGTCCTCGCGGGCGATGTCGAACGCGGACGGGACGAGGTACACGAGCCCGATCGACGCCCACACGGTGCGGCGGAGCCGGGCGGGCGGCTCGGGGTGGCCGAAGAACACGGAGCTGACGGTTTTCATCTGGCCCACACGGTAGCCGTAGCGCGCTTTACATGTTACGAAGGAATGTAAAGCGGTGGGCTCCCAACAGCCCTCCACCCCCCGAGGAGGCGTGCCCGTGAGTTCCTTCGACCTGTACTCCGTCCCCGTGCCGCACGACACCTGGAACGTCCCGATGGCCGGCGACTCCCGCTTCACCTGGGAGTACGACGGCGGACGCGACCGTCTGCTGAACCTGTACCAGAAGGGCAAGGACAAGCAGTGGGACGCCCAGAAGCGCATCGACTGGGACCTGGAGGTCGACCCGAACAACGTCGCCGGCCTCCCCGAGGAGTTCAACCCGCTGCTCGGCTCCGACATCTGGGCCAAGATGTCCGAGCGCGAGCGGGACGAGTTCGGCCGCCACCAGGGGTCCTGGCTGTTCAGCCAGTTCCTGCACGGTGAGCAGGGGGCGCTGAACGTGTCCGCGCGGATCGTCCAGTCCGTCCCCGACCTGGACTCCAAGTTCTACGCCGCCACCCAGACGATGGACGAGGCGCGGCACGTCGAGCTGTACGCCAAGTTCGTCCAGGAGAAGATCGGGATGTACTACCCGGTCAACCAGGACCTCGCGCGGCTGCTCGCCGAGTCCCTGGAGGACAGCCGGTGGGACCTGCCCTACCTCGGCATGCAGGTCCTCATCGAAGGGCTCGCGCTCGCCGCGTTCGGCCTCTACCGCGACCTGGCGACCAACCCGCTGGTGAAGCAGCTCCTCGCCTACGTCATGCAGGACGAGGCCCGGCACGTCGCGTTCGGACGGCTCGCGCTCAAGGACTACTACGCCGAGCTGACCGAGAAGGAGCGGGCCGAGCGCGAGGAGTTCGTCGTCGAGGGCTGCTACCTGATGCGGGACCGGTTCACCGGACGCGAGGTCTTCGAGACGCTGGGCATGCCCGTGCAGCAGTGCATGGAGTACGTCGACCAGTCGTCGGTGTTCCGGCTCTACCAGTCGCTGCTGTTCAGCCGGATCGTCCCGTGCGTCAAGGACGTCGGCCTGTGGGGCGACAAGGTGCAGGCCGCGTACGCCGACATGGGCGTCCTCGACAACGCCAAGGCCGACCTCGAAGCGCTCATGCGGCAGGACGAGGAGATCGCCGAAAAGGTGGACGCGGAGCGCCACGCGCAGGAGCTCTCCGTCCGCAAGCAGGAGGTGGACGAGGCCATCGAGCTGGGCGCCGCCGGCTGATCATTTCGCCGCGGGGCCGCGCCGGGAGACCGGCGCGGCCCCGTCGCCATTCTCGTGATCTTCCGGTGATAGTGATCATGGCCTTTCGGTAACGCGCGGGTACTGATCCACTCCATAGCGCTGAAACAGCAGGTGATAAACCCCACAAAGAGCGTCCGCACGGTTGTGTCACCGGGATTTCCACCTACGGTCGAGGACTTGTGTGCGGAACGCCGTGAGGAGGCGGCGCCCGCACCGGCCGGACGCCGGCCCGCGGCGACGCGGGCGAGCGCCCTTCGGGGGCTTGAACAGGCGGGCGCGCCCACGGGGTCGTTTCCCCCGGCGGGCCGGCCCGCGCGGTGCGGCGCGCGCGTGCGCGCCCCCGCGATCTTCCACGGCGGGAGACGGCGTGCGCGCCGCCCCGCCGGGCGTCCGGGGACCTGTCCCCGACCAAAGGACCTTTCGTGGGCCGACATCGCCCTGAACTCGATATCCGTCGCTCTCTCGCACGTCTTCCGCGCGGTGTCGCCGCCCGGATCGCCTCTTCGGGGGCACGGCTGCGGACCGTCCTCATCGTCTCCGGCGCGGCCGTCGCGGTGCTCGCCGTGAGCGCCGGGACCGTCCTCGCCACCGGCGGCTCCGACCCCCGGCCCGCCGCAGCCGCCCAACCCACCCCCACAGCGCCGCTCGCCGACGCGCCGCGCGCCACCCCCAGCGTCACTCCGACGCGCAAGGTCCGTCCCGTCAAGCCGCTCGCGCAGAGCGTCCGGGACGAGAAGCCGAAGCCCAGGCCCAAGGTGCTCGACAGCGGCACCTGCGAGGCGTCCTTCTACGGCGAGGGCCAGATGACGGCCAGCGGCGAGCCGTTCGACCCGAGCGGGCTGACCGCCGCGCACAAGACGCTGCCGCTCGGCTCCAAGGTGCGGGTCACCAACCAGAACAACGGCAAGTCGGTGGTCGTGCGCATCAACGACCGCGGGCCGTTCGTCGCCGGACGCTGCCTGGACCTGTCGACGGGCGCGATGCAGGCCGTCGGCGGCATGGGCTCCGGGGTGATCCCGGTCCGCTACGAGGTGCTCTCGCGCGGCTGAGGCACCAGCAGCGCCGCGCGGCCCGGCTCCCTCGGCGCCGTGACGGCCGCGAACCGCTCCCGGAACCACTCGGTCAGCGCGGCGTCCAGCCGCACGGCCTCGGTGATCGGCGGCCGGGCCTCGGTGCCCGGCTCGGCCGCCAGCGCGTGGTCCATCGGGAACGTGACCGCCTCGGTGGCGGACGCGCCCGTCCGGACGAGCCGGTCCCGCAGGGCCGTGACCTCGCCGGGCGGGACGATCCGGTCCCGCGACCCGGCGACGAGCAGCAGCGGGACGTTGCGGTCGGCGAGGTCGCGGGCGCGGGCGCCGAGGTCGAGGCGGCCGGCGAGGGCGGTGGCGCGCCGGTCCCAGGTGCGGCGCCGTCCGGACCGGTTCTCCAGCGCGCGCGCCGAGCGGTGCGGGGACACGACCGGCGTCACCAGCGCGGCGGCGCTCACCGGGACGGTCCCGGCGGCGACCGTGAGCAGCGCCGCCGCCGCGCCCGTCGAGAAGCCGGTGAGGCCGATCGGGCCGTCGGGGACGCCGAGGTCGCGGCGCAGGTCGTCCAGGACGGCCGGGAGGTTCGCGACGGCGGTCTCGACGGCCGTCCCGTAGGACTCCATCGCCCGCGACTCCAGGAACGAGCCGGAGCCGAGGCCGTCGGGCGGCGCGTCGCTCGGCAGCTCCAGGTAGACGCGCCAGGTCGGGACGCCCGTCAGCGGCAGCGCGAGCGCCAGCGACACCGCCGAGCGCGGCGGGTCGAAGCCGGGCCAGCCGACGATCATGCGGGTCGGGCCGGCCGGGCGCGCGTCCACGGCCGTGGGCGGCAGGGCGAGATAGGCGACGCCCGCGGCGACGCCGTGGACGGGTCCCTCGATGTGCTCTCCGCTCATGACCTGCGTCAACTCCTGAAGCCGCGTCTCCCGGTCCCATGGTTCCAGCGGACGCGTCCGGCGGCGCGGTGAACCCGGCCGTCCTTGGCCGTCGCGTAAGGGAGCCGTCACCCTTCGTAACACGGCTGGCACGACGCCGTCAGGGTTATGGCGGCATCTGCCCGGATACCTCGGCCGCAAAAGGGAACAAACAGGCGATCGTGTCCGTCAAAGGGAGTCGTGGGCGCTGCGGGGGCGCGCCCGTCCGAGTCACGGGGAAGGAGCGCGCCGATGGACAAGAGGCGCGGTGCCGCCGCCGCAGGGCAGGCGTGGCAGATCTACAGCGAGACGCGCGAGGCCGGGGCCCCCGGGTTCGGGGAGCGGGCGCGCGCGGTGCCCCGGATGGTGAAGGCCGTCCTCAAGGGTGAATACAAGGGCCTGTCGATCGGGACGCTCGGGCTGCTCGCGCTCGGGATCGTCTACATCGTCTGGCCGCTCGACGCGATCCCCGAGGTGCTGCCCGTCGTCGGCCTGGCCGACGACGCGGGGGTCTTCCTCTGGCTGCTCGCGATGCTGGTGCGGCACGCGGGCGACTTCGTCCGGTGGGAGCACAGCGGGCGTCCGCGGGCCGTCCCCGGCGACATCACCGACTGACGCCGCCCGGGGCCAGCTCCGCCGCGAACCGCTCGGCGATCGCGCGCATGGCGGGAACGACGGCGCCGAGCGCCTCGCCCGTCATGCGCGCGGACGGGCCCGACACCGACAGCGCGGCGGGCGCGGGCGCCCCGGGCAGCGGCACGGCGACGCAGCGGACGCCGATCTCCTGCTCCTCGTCGTCCAGCGCGTACCCCCGCTCGCGGGTCTTGGCCAGCTCGGCGATCAGCGCGTCCGGGTCGGTGAGCGTGTGCGGGGTGTTGGCGGGCATGCCGGTGTGCGCCAGGATCTCGCGGACGCGCGGCTCGTCCAGCTGCGCCAGCAGCGCCTTGCCGACGCCGGTGCAGTGGGGCTTCACGCGCCGTCCGACCTCGGTGAACATGCGCATCGAGTGCCGGGACGGGACCTGCGCGACGTACACGACCGCGTCCCCTTCCAGCACGGCCATGTTCGCGGTCTCGCCGACCTCGTCCACGAGCCGCGCCAGCGCGGGCCGCGCCCACGAGCCGAGCAGCCGCCCCGCGCCGTCCCCGAGCCGGATCAGCCGCGGCCCGAGCGCATACCGCTTCGACGGCTCCTGCCGCACGTACCCGAGGTTCACCAGCGTGCGCATCAGCCGGTAGATCGTGGGCATCGGCAGCCCCGACACCTCCGTCAGCTCCGACAGCGCCAGCTCGCCCCCCGCGTCCGCGAGGTGCTCCAGCAACTCGAAGGCGCGCTCCAACGACCGGACGGCTTCCGCCACGGACGGCTCCTCTCTCCCGGCCCCGCGCCCGATTCTACGGAGAACTGATTTCACTATGCGAAATGACCACGAAGGGTTACCGACCGGGGATCGTCGGTAATAACCAAGACAGCCCGGTGCACCGCACAACACCCCCCGGGGCGTCCGAGCCGCACCAAGGGGGGACAACCGTGCACACGGCCCGCGCCACCCTCACAGCCCTGGCCGCAGCAACCCTGACCTTCCCCACCCTCCCCGCCACCGCCACCACCCCACCCTGCACCCTTCACCCGAACGCCGAAGCCTCCCCGACGCCGCCCGCCTTGCCCGACCCCCTGACGCTCCTCCTGGACATCGACCTGGGCGACCTCTCCCCAGAACCGCCGCACACCGCCGCCGACGGCTCACCTTGCCCGCGCGCCGCAAGCAGTGCGCCGCACCCGGCCGTCCCGCAAGAGGACGCGGCCGATGGCCCTCGCCCGGCGGCATGCGCGACCACCAAGAAAAGCGGCCCGGCATGCCCCGCGGGCAGCGCCCCGCACACAGGCGCGACTGTTCCGCACGGCGGTGCGACCGCCCCGAACAGCCCGGCGCACGCGAGTGGCGGAGGGCTGCGCCCGGCGGCAGGCGACCAGCCGCGCCCGCGCGGGGGCCCGGACGACGCGGACGCCCCGACTAACGTCGGCGGCAGCTGCCGCCCGACGCCGGGCGCGGCGCCCGACGCCGCAGGCAGCGTTCCGCGCGCCGCGCCCACCGCGCCGCACCCGCGTGATGCTGTCCCGCGCGAGGGCCCGGGTGCGCCGGTGCACGCCGACGGCGGACCTCGTCCGGCGACGTGCGCGGCTGGCTTCCCGTGCCTTGCGGACGGCGGCCCGCGCGCGGGCGCCGCTGCTCCACGCGGAGGCGCGGCCATCCCGGCACATGCCGACAGCGGCGGGCCTCGTCCAACGGCGTGCGCCGCCGGCTCCCCGTGCCTTGCGGGCGGCGGTCCGCACGCAGGCGTGGCTGTTCCGCGCGGGGACGCGGGCGGCCCGGCGCACGCCGTCAGTGGCGGGCTGCGCCCGGCGGTGGGCGGCCGGCCGCGTCCGCGTGGGGGCGCGGGTGCGCCGGGGCACGTTGGCGGCGTGCCGCGTCCGGTGGTGTGCGCGGGCGGCTTGCCGTGCGTTGCGGGTGGCGGTGGGCCGCGTGCGGGTGCGGGTGTTCCGCGCGGAGGCGTGGACGCTGCGGGTGGTTCGGTGGTGGGGGGTGGGGCGCGTCCGCGTTCTGGGGCGGGTGCGCTGGCGCAACTTGGTGAGGGTGGGTCTCGGCCGGGGGAAGGCGTGGGCGGTGGGGTGGGTGGGCTTTTGGCTGGTGGGGGGTCGCGTTCGGATGAGGTGGAGGGCTTGCCGGAGGTGGGGGGTGGGTCTCGTCCGGCGGACGGGGCCGGGGTGGGGGAACTGCCGCGGGCTTTGGGGGGTGGGGTGCCTCGGTTGCCCAAGGCTGCTCCTCGGGTGCCTGTTGTTGCTCCTTCGGTGGCCGGGGGTGGTGGTCGGGGGGAGATGACGCTCACTGCGCAGGACGGGGCGGGGAGTGGGCGTGACTGGGTTGTCGTGCTTGCGGCGTTCGTGCTTGCTGAGACGGCGATCCTGTGGGTGGGCGCGTGTCTGGGGGTCTGGCGGCGGCGTCGGGCGTTGCGGGAAGAGTGACAGACGGCGTGGTGGTGAGGGCGGGGGCGTTGTCACGGGGGTGACAAACGTGTCCGCGTCGAATGTGGTCCCCGGCTAATATCGCTGTCCATTTACCTTCGGGTAGCTTCACATCGCACGGTCCCGCCGGTCAGCCGGGGCGAGCGTCGCCCGCCCGGCGCCACACCGCCGCACGTCCGCCGACGGAGCGCAGCCTGATGCGTCCGTCCGGCCCATCCCCCGGGAGTTTTTTCCAATGGCACTGGGTTCGCTGCTTCCCGAACTCCGTCCCGGCGGCTCCGGCCGCACCCCGCTCGTCGAGCGGGTCGCGCGCTGGGCCAGGGAGAAGCCGGACGCGCCCGCCTACACGTTCGTGGACTACTCCCTCCGGCCGTCCGGCGCGCACCTCACGCTGACCTGGAGCGAGACCGACCGGCGGGCGCGGGCGCTCGCGGCGCGGCTGCGGCAGGTCGCCGAGCCCGGGGAGCGCGCGGCGCTGCTGCTGCCGCAGACGCTCGAGTACATGATGACGATGCTCGGCGCGATGTACGCGCACGTCGTCGCGGTGCCGCTGTTCTCGCCGGACCTGCCGGGCCACGCCGAACGCCTCATCGGCGCGTACGCCGACGCCGAGCCCGCGGTGATCGTGACGACGCGGAACGCGCTGCCGCACGTCGAGAAGTTCCTCGCCGACCACGACGTCCCGCAGCCCCGGGAGATCGTGTTCGCCGAGGAGGTCGACGCCGATCTCGCCGGGACGTGGCGGGACGAGCCCATCGGCTTCGACGACCTCGCCTACCTGCAGTACACGTCCGGGTCGACGCGGCGTCCGGCCGGGGTGGAGATCACGCACGGGAACGTCACCGCGAACGCCGCGCAGCTGTGGGCGGGGTGGGCGCCGGACCGGCCGAACCCCGAACTGGTGAGCTGGCTGCCGCTGTTCCACGACATGGGCCTCATCGCGACGATGGCGCTGCCGCTGGTGAACGGCGACCACGCGATCTACACCGACCCGGTGTCGTTCATCATGAACCCGATGCGGTGGATGGAGCTGATCGCGAGCCGTCCGGGCAAGAACGTCTACACGGCCGGGCCGAACTTCGCGTACGAGTACGTCGCGACGATGGCGAAGCCGAACAAGATCGCCGGGCTGGACCTGAGCGGGCTCACGACGTGCCTGAACGGGGCGGAGCCGATCCGTCCGTCCACGCTGCGGACGTTCGCGGACGCGCTGGCCCCCGCCGGGCTCCGGCCGGGCGCGCAGGCCCCCGGCTACGGGCTCGCCGAGGCGACGGTGTTCGTGTCGGCGGCGGCCGAGGACGCCCCGCCGCGCCTCATCACCGTGGATCGCGACAAGCTGACGCAGGGCGTCCTGGAGGAGTGCCCGGCGGACGCCCCGCACGCGAACACGCTCGTGTCCTGCGGCCGTCCGTACGGGCAGATCGTCGCGATCGTGGACCCCGAGGCGCGCACCGAGCAGCCGGACGGCACCGTCGGCGAAATTTGGGTCCACGGACCGAACACCGCGCGTGGCTACTGGCGCAACTCCGAGCGCAGCCAGAGCACCTTCGGCGGCGAGCTGGCCGAGCCGGGCGCGCTGCCCGCCGGGCCGTGGATGAAGACGGGCGACTACGGGGTCGTCCACGACGGCGAGCTGTACGTGACGGGCCGCATCAAGGACCTGATCATCGTGGACGGCCGCAACCACTACCCGCAGGACATCGAGGTGACGACGCAGGAGGCGCACGAGGCCGTCCGGCCGGAGTTCGTCGCGGCGTTCGCCGTCCCGGGGGACGAGACGGAGCGGCTGGTCGTCGTGGCGGAGCGCAACCGGCGCGTCCCGCTCGGCCGCCTCGACCTGGAGGAGGTCGAGTCGGCGGTCCGCGCGGCGATCAACGTCGAGCACGAGATGAGCGTCCATGAGTTCGTGCTCATCGAGCCGGGTGGGATCTCCCGGACGTCGAGTGGCAAGATCGCCAGAGCAGCGACGCGGCAGAGGTACCTTGACGGCGCGCTGTTGACGACGGCGGCGCGGATCGCCTCCCGCGGCTAACTCTGGAGGATCATGTTTACGGGGCTGGGCCGGCTCCTGCACCGGCGGCGCTGGATCGGCCTCGTCGTGATCGTCGGCGGGATCCTGGTGGCGGGCTTCTGGGGCCTCGGCGTCCTCGCGAAGTTCAAGAACGGCGGCTACGACGACCCGAAATCGTCGTCGTCGCTCGTCACGAAACTGGGCTCGACGTATTTCGGGAGCACCAACCCCGACATCCTCATCCTCTACAGCAGCAAATCGCGGACGGTCGACGACCCGTCCTACATGCGCGACGTCATCACGACCCTCGCGCGGCTGCCGAAGGACCGCGTCTCGTCCGAGGTGTCGTACTGGACGCTGGACGAGAAGAACGCCAAGAGCCTCGCGTCCGCGGACCGCCGCTCGACCATCGTGTCGCTGATGATGGCGGGCAAGGACGACAAGACCAAGGCCGACAACTACCTCTGGGTCAAGGACCGCCTGGCCGCGCCCGGCCTGGACACCCATCTCGGCGGCGCGTTCCCACTCGGCACCGAGTTCGGCGAGCAGGTCGTCGCGGACATCGTCCGGGCCGAGACCATCACCGCCATTCCGCTGTTCCTGCTGCTCGTCGTGCTGTTCGGCGCGGTCGGTGCGTCCGTCCTGCCGTTGTTCGTCGCGTTGTTCTCGATGCTGGGCGGCCTCGCCGTCCTGCACGCGATCTCGTTCCTGACGGACGTCAACTCGATGGCGCTCGAAGTCGTCACGATGATGGGCGTCGGTCTCGCGATCGACTATTCGCTGTTCATCATCAGCCGCTATCGCGAGGAATACGCCAAGGCCCTCGACGAGCACATGATCCCGCCCGGGAAACCGTGGAAGCAATTCCCGACGCGGCGGGAGCGGCGGGCCAAGCGCAGGGCGTACAAGCGGGTCGTCGCGCCACTGCGCCAGGCCGCGCTGGGACGGACGATGGCCACCGCCGGACGGACGATCATCGTCTCCGGCATCACCGTCTCCGCCGCGCTCTCCGGCCTGCTGGTGTTCCCGCAGCTGTTCCTGCGGACGATCGGGCTCGCCGGGATCGCGACCGTCCTCGTCGCCGTCCTCGGCGCGACGCTGCTGCTGCCGACGCTGCTGGCGGTGTTCGGACGCGGCGTCGAGTGGATGCAGATGCCGTGGCGCCGTCGGCGCAGCCCGAAGGCGCAGGAGGACCGGTTCTGGTTCCGGCTCGGCACGAGCGTCATGAAGCACCCGCTGCCGTATTTCGCGATCGTTCTGGTGGCGCTCGCCGTGATGGCCGGGCCGTTCCTGAACATCCGGTTCGGCGCGCTGGACGTCCGGCAGCTCCCCGAGGGCAGCACGACGCGGACCGTGGTGGAGACCGTCCAGAAGGAATTCCCGAGCGGGTCCGCCGAGCCGATCGACGTGGTGGTGTCCGGCGACCTCATTCCGAAGGACTGGCGGCCGTCGCGGGCGGGCGACAACATCCCGCAGTACCTGGAGGAATTCCGCCTCCGGCTGGCGCAGCTGCCCGGCGTGAACCAGGCCAAGTTCAGCGGCTATTCCGGGGACTACGGCGCGGTGCGGATCTCGGTCTACACCAAGTACGCGCCGATGGACGACCGGTCGTTCGACCTCGTCAAGCGGATCCGCGGCATGACCGTCATGAAGAACGGCTATCCGATGCATCTGGACATCGGCGGCACGACGGCCATGCAGGCGGACCAGATGGCGAGCCTCATGCGCAGCCTGCCGAAAATGGCGGCCGTGGTCGGCGCCTCGACGTTCCTGCTGCTGTTCATGTTCTTCGGGTCGATCCTGCTGCCGCTCAAGGCGATCGTGATGAACGTCCTGTCGATCGGGGCGTCGTTCGGCGCGATCGTGTGGGGATTCCAGTACGGGCATCTGGCGGGCATCCTGCATTTCACGCCGACCGACAGCGTCGAAGCGACCAGCATGATCCTGATCCTGGCCGTGGTGTTCGGGCTGTCGATGGACTACGAGGTCTTCCTGCTCAGCCGCATCCGGGAGGAATGGGACCACACGCACGACAACCGCGCCGCCGTCGCCCGGGGCATGCAGTACACCGGCGGGATCATCAGCAGCGCGGCCGTGCTGTTCCTGCTGGTCATCGGGGCGTTCGGGCTGGCCGGGATCACGGTGGTGAAGCTCATCGGCGTCGGCATGTTCGTCGCGGTCGTGGTGGACGCGGCGCTGGTGCGGGCGCTGCTCGTCCCGGCGACGATGCGGTTCCTCGGCGCGGCGAACTGGTGGCTGCCGGGGTTCCTCGCGGGCCTGCACGCCAAGGTCGACCTGCGGGAGGTCAGCGACGTCGCGGGCGCCGCGCCCGCCGCCCCGCCGCCGCTGCCGGACGACCAGCCGTTCTCCTTCCGCGTCCAGTGGGCCGAGAGCGCCGAGACCCCGGTGCGCGGCACGTCGATCTTCGCGAACGTCCCGGCGGACCCCCCCACGCTCGCCCCGACCCCGCCCGAGTCGCGCCCGCACGCGTCCACACCGCGCACGTCCGCGCCGCGCACGCCGGAGCCGTCTCCCGCGCCCACGCCACCAGCACCCGCGCCGCGCGCGTCCGAGCCGTCGCCCGCGGCGGGCGGGGACGTGCGTCCGGTGGGCGGGGACGCGTCGATTCCGGGCGACGCGCCGCGCACGCCGCTGCGCAAGGCGCCGGGCCCGGACGAGCCGTGGCGCCCCTGGGCGGACGGCCCGCCGGAGCCGCGGCGTCCCGGGACGTCCGGCGGGCGGCGCCAGATCGTCCCCAGCCCGACCGGCAGCGGCTGGGTCTGGCGGACGGTCCCCGACGACGAGTAGCGGTCAGCCCTCGGCGAGCGCGGCGAGGACCTGCTCGCCGTACTTGGCCAGCTTGTTCTCGCCGATCCCGCTGATCCCGCCCAACTCGTCCAGGCTCGCCGGACGAAGCGTGGCGATCTCCCGCAGCGTCGCGTCGTGGAAAATGACGTACGCGGGCACGCCCTGCTCTTTCGCCGTCGCCCCCCGCCACGCGCGCAGGCGCTCGAAAAGCGGCTGCGCCTCGGCGGGCATCTCGATCGGCGCCCGCGACTTGGACGCCGACTTCGCCTTCGCGGGCTTCGTCCGCTCCGGCTCGCGCCGCATCGGCACCTTGCGGGCGCCGCGCAGCACCTCGGCGCTCGCGTCCGTCAAAATCAACGACCCGTACATCGACTCCACCGCCACCAGCCCCTGCGCCAGGAGCTGACGCACGACGGCCCGCCATTCGGTGTCGCGCAGTTCCGTGCCGATCCCGAAAACGCTCAGCTCGTCATGCCCGAACTGCTCGACCTTCGCGTTCTTCTTGCCGAGCAGGATGTCGATGATGTGGCCCGCGCCGAACTTCTGCCGCCGTTCCCGGTCCAGCCGGACGATCGTGGACAGCACCTTCTGCGCCGCGACCGTCCCGTCCCACGTCTCCGGCGGGGAAAGGCACGTGTCGCAGTTCCCGCACGCGGCGCCGGACTGGCCGAAATAGTTCAGGAGCTGCGTCCGGCGGCACTCGACCGTCTCGCACAGGGCGAGCATCGCGTCCAGATGGCGGCTCAGCCGACGGCGGTGCTCGGCGTCCCCCTCGGACGAGTCGATCATCTTCCGCAGGTTGACGACGTCGTTCAGCCCGTAGGCCAGCCACGCCGTCGACGGCAGCCCGTCCCGGCCCGCGCGGCCCGTCTCCTGGTAGTAGCCCTCGACGGACTTCGGCAGGTCGAGGTGGGCGACGAACCGGACGTCCGGCTTGTCGATCCCCATCCCGAACGCGATCGTCGCGACGACGACGAGCCCGTCCTCGCGCAGGAACCGCGCCTGGTTCGCCGCGCGGACGTGCGGGTCCAGCCCGGCGTGGTACGGGACGGCCTCGATGCCGTTCTCGGTGAGGAACGCCGCGTGCTTCTCCACCGAGCTGCGCGACAGGCAGTAGACGATGCCCGCGTCGCCCGCGTGCTCCTCGCGCAGGAACCGCAGCAGCTGCCGCTTGGCGTCGGTCTTCGGCTCGATCCGGTACTGGATGTTCGGACGGTCGAAGCTCGCCACGAACTTCCGCGCGTCCTCCAGCCCGAGCCGCGTGGCGATCTCCGCGCGGGTGGCCTCGGTGGCGGTCGCGGTGAGCGCGATGCGCGGAATGTCCGGCCAGCGGGCGTGCAGCTCGGACAGCATGAGGTAGTCGGGCCGGAAGTCGTGCCCCCACTGCGCCACGCAGTGCGCCTCGTCGATCGCGAACAGCGCGATGTCGATCCGGCCGAGCAGGTCGACGGTGGCGGGGACGCGCAGCCGCTCCGGCGCGAGGTAGAGCAGGTCCAGCTCGCCCGCGAGCAGTTCGGCCTCGGTCATGCGGCGGTCGTCGGCGTCCTGCGCGGAGTTGAGGAACCCGGCCCGGACGCCCACGGCGCGCAGCGCGTCCACCTGGTCCTGCATGAGGGCGATGAGCGGCGAGATCACCACGCCGGTGCCGCGCCGGACGAGCGCCGGGATCTGGTAGCAGAGCGACTTGCCGCCGCCGGTCGGCATGAGGACCAGCGCGTCGCCGCCCGCCACGACATGCTCGATGATCTCCGCCTGGCCGTCGCGGAACGTCTCGTACCCGAAGACGCGCCGCAGCGTCTCCAGAGCCGGGGAATCTGTCGCGGGGGGCAGCACCATCGCTCCATCGTACGAGCCGGGTGCGACGGTCGCGCCGGAACGCGTCAGAGCCCGGCCACCAGGTCGCCGGTGATCTCGTCCAGGGAACCGGCCACGAACGCGGCGCAGCCGAGCGCGTCGCCGGGCGGGCGCTCCGGGTGCGGCACGGCGATCACCGGCATCCCGGCGGCGTGCGCGGCGCGCAGGCCTGCGGCGGAGTCCTCGACGGCGAGGCATTCGGCGACGTCGGTGTCCATCTGCGCCGCCGCCGCGAGGTAGGGGTCGGGCGCGGGACGGCCCCGGTCGACCTCCTCGGGAGCGACGGTCGCGAGGAACAGGCCCGCGATGCCGAGCCTGCCGAGGACCAGATCGATGATCGAGCGCGGCGACGAGCTGGTCAGCCCGATCGCGAACCGCTCCGACAGCCGCCGGACGGCGTCCACCGCGCCCGGCAGCAGCGGCACCGACTCGGCGTACCGCTCGGTCATCCGGTCCACGACCTGGTAGGCGACGTCGTCCACGGACGCGCCCGGGACGAGCCGGCGCGCCAGGTACTCGGCCCACTCGTCGGTGCTCATGTCCATGAGGCGGCGCTCGGTGCCCGGCGGCCACGCGCCGTCGCGGTCGCGGACGTACTCGCGCCGGACGTCCGCCCAGACGGGCGCGGAGTCGACCAGCACCCCGTCCATGTCGAAGATCACGGCTCGTACGGTCACGGCTGCCTCCCTCGTCCCAGGATGACCCCGCAGGTCATAAGGCCGTGGCCGAGCGGAGGTCAAATCCTGGCAAGGCGGATCTCATCCGCCGTGATGAGCCCGGGACGCCGCGAATCGCATCACAGGGGGATGCCGCCGGACGCCGCCGCCCGAGATCATCGGGAGCGTGCGGATACTACTGAAGATCGGAATCACGGCGGTCGCGCTGTGGATCGCCACCGTGTTCATCGACGGCATCACCGTCGGCGGCGACGACACCGGCCGCAAGGCCCTCGCGCTCGTCGGGGTCGCGGTCGTCTTCGGCCTCGTCAACGCGGTCATCAAGCCGATCGTCAAGACCCTCGGCTGCGCGTTCTACATCCTGACGCTCGGCCTGTTCGGGCTCGTCGTCAACGGCCTGCTCATGCTGCTCACCAGCAAGCTCGCCGAACGGCTCGACCTGCCCTTCCACGTCGACGGGTTCTGGCCCGCGTTCTGGGGCGCCATCGTCGTCGGGGTCGTCGGCTGGGCGCTGCACCTCGTCCTCGGGGACGACGACGACTGACGCGTCCTCCAGCAGTCCGCGGGCCGGCCGCTCGTGGCCGCTCCGGACGGCGGGGCGCTCCCCGTCCGTCCCGACGAGCACCCAGCGGCGGGCCCGCACGGCGCCCACCAGGAACTCGGCGTCGGTGATCTCGCCCGCGCCCGCGACGACCAGCGTGTCGGCGTCGGGCAGCGGGACGGCGCCGAGCGCGACCGGCGAGCCGCAGACCACGTCCGCCTCGGTCAGCAGCGGCGCGTGGTCGCCGACGCCGCCGAGCAGGCGGGCCAGCGTCTCGATCCGGCGCATGACGCGGGCCTGGTGGGCGGCCAGTTCCGCCGCGTCCGGGTTGTCGCCGCACAGTTCGCGGACGCGTTCGCGCGAGCGTTCCTCGGTCTCCCGGGCGCCCGTCAGTTCGGCCTCGTCCAGCGCCACGCGTTCGGCGACGGCGGCGTGCAGGCGGTTCAGTTCTTCGCGGGCGGACGTGACGCGTTCGTTCGCCGCCTGCGCCTCGCCGCGCGCCCGGTCGGCCGCGTCCGCCGCCGCGTCCGCGATCCGGGCCGCCGCCGCTGCCTTCTCTTCGAGCAGCAGGGCCTCCTGCTCGGCGTGGCGGGCGGCCGTCCCGGCCTGCGTCGCGCGGTCGACGGCCTCGCCCGCGCTGCGGGCCTGCGCGCGGTGCTCGGCGACGGCGGTCTCCCGCTCGGCGCCGAGCCGGGCGATCTCCTCCGCGAGTCGTTCCTGGGCGTTCTTGGCGCCCGCGAGGGCTTCGCCGCCTTCGACGAGGAACTGCTCCAGGCGCTCGCGGTGCGTCCGCGTGCGCTCGGCCGCGGCCTTGATCTCGTTGGCGCGGCGGGCGGCCTCGTCGGCCTCCCGCGTCCGCGCCCGGACCTCGTCGCGGAGCCGCTTCAGCTCCGGCGGGGGCGCCGCGACGTGCAGTTTCTGGGTGAGCGTCATCCGCTGCCTGGCGGCGCTCAGCGCGGACTCCGCCGACACCAGGCGGTAGTAGCTGGCGTGGCCCTCGGCGACGGCGTCGGCGTCCTCGGCGCCGAGCCGGTCGGCCTCGGCGGCGATCTGCGGCAGCTCCGACCGCGCCCGCGCCAGGTCGACGGTCAGGCGCTCCTCCTGCTGCCGGGCGGCCTGCGTCTCGGCGTGGGCCTGCGCGGTGCGCTCGTCGATCGCGACGCAGCGGCCGTAGGCGAGGTCGGCGACGCGGGTGCGCTCGCGGGCCTCGTCGGCGGCAGTGTCGGCTTCCGCGCGCAGGCGGTCGGCCTCGGCGCGCGGGCCGGCCGCCTCCTCGGCGGCGGCGTCGCGGTCCGCCGTGCGGCGCTCGGCTTCTTCCTCGGCGGGCGGGACGGCCTCGGCCGCGCGCTCGGCCGCCTCCGTCAGCTCCTCGATGCGGGCGGTCAGCGCGGCGATCTCGGCGTCGGCGGCGCGGCGGCGGCTCTCCTGGTCCTCTTCCAGGGCGCGGAGGGTGGCGACGTCGCGGGGCCACTGCTCCAGCCAGAGCAGGCCGCGCCGCAGCTCCTTCTCCTCGTCCTGCCAGGCGGTCCGCCACTTCGTGCCGACGGGACGGATCAGCACGCCCCGGACCAGCATCTCCGGCGCGATCTCCTCGTCGGCGATGGGCTGCAGGGCCTGTGTCTCTTCGCTCAGCGAGGACGCGTCCACGACGAGTTCCGCGTCCGGCACGGGCGGCAGCGCCCGCGTCTCCTCGCTGGGCGACGCGTCGGCGCGCGGCTCCCCGAACGGCGTCGCCTCCTCGTCCCGCGCCGCGCGCGGCCGACCGAACGGCGTCGCATCGTCGTCGCGCGGCGGGCCGGACGGCGCCGCCTCCTCGCCGCGCGCCCACCCGTCCCGCGCCGCGTCGGCGTCCTGCGCCGCGCGCGGCTCACCGGACGGCAGCCCGTTCTGCGTCGCGTCCTCGCCCCACGCCGCGCGGGAGGCGCCGGGTGGCGTCGCGTTGTCGGCGGGCGTCGGCCCGCTCTGCGTCGCGTTCCCGGCCCACGCCGCGCGGGAGCCGCCGGACGGCGTCGCGCTGTCGCCGTGCGTCGGGCTGTGCGGCGTCGCGTCGGTGGCCTGCGTCGCGTGCGGGTCGGGGACGGGTGGGAGGGCTTGGGTGGCCTCGCTGGGGGACGGGAGGTCGTCGGGCGTGACCGGGCGTAGCGGCAGCGTCCCCGTGCTCGGGCGGCCGAACTCCGTCGTCGGCTCGCGCCGCTCGTCCGGAAGCGCCGCGACGACGCGGGTGTCCTGGCGGGTCGCGGTGGACGGCGCGGACGGGGCCGCGAACTCGACCGTCCCGCCGCCGCGCCGCAGGACGGGCGCGGGGCCGGTGCTCGGCGGGTCCTCGGCGAGGTGCAGCACGAACGAGCCGGACGTGTCCAGCGCTTCCAGCAGGCCGGGCAGGCGTGCCGGGGGTGCCATCAGCAGCACCCGTTCGCCGCGCGCGAGCACGGCCGCGACCGCGTCGGCGACCGCGCCCTCCTGGTCGTCGGTCCGCAGCGCCGACGACGCGGACCCGGCCAGCGCGGCGGCGAGCGCGGACGCGTCCCCGGCGACGCGGCCGGAGCCGAACGCCGCCAGCGCCGCGCGCTGCGCCGTCCAGCCGAGCGTGCCGGACGGCGCCGTCAGCCCGTCCAGATAGGAGGCGAGCGCCCCGCGCAGTTCGTCGTCCACCGTCATCCCGCTCTCGTCCGGCCCGGGACATACTTCCCCCGCTGCCGCGCTCTAACGTCTCACAATCAGTGCGGGTTGGCCGCCAGCAGCTCCGCAAGAAGATCGTCCAGGGTGACGATCCCGGCGAACCGCCCGTCCGGCGTGTTGACGACGGCGAGCGGAGCGCGCGTCCTGCGCATCCGCGAGACGGCGTCCAGGACGGTCGTCTCCGGCGTCAGCTCGGTCGCGGGATGGGCCAGCCCGGCGGCGCCGCCGCGCACGTCCGGCGCGGTCACGGCGGCGCGGACGTGGACGATCCCGACCGGCCGTCCCGCGTCCGTCACGACGAGGCGGCTGTGCCCGCTCGCGGTCGAGACGCGGCGGACCTCGGCGGCGGACGCGGCGGCGTCCACGGTCGTCACCGAAGCGGCCGGGATGACGAGCCGCCCGACCGTGCCCTCCCGCGCGGCGATGGCGCGGTTCAGCAGCTCGTGGTCGTTGCGGCCGATCAGCCCGAGCCGCCGCGACTCGCCGACGAGGTGGCTGAGCCGCTGCGCGTCCGGATGGTCGTCGTGCTCGTCGCGCGGCGTGATCCGGACGAGCCGCAGCATCCCGTTCGTCGTCCCGTTCAGCACCGCGAGCACCGGCCGCGACACCTTCGCGAACGCCCGGAACGGCAGCGCCAGCGCGATCGCGGACCGCTCGGGGTTCCCGATCGCCCACGACTTCGGCGCCATCTCCCCGACGACCATGTGCAGGAACGTCACGACGGCGAGCGCGACCGCGATGGCGATCACGGTCGTCGCCGTCTCCGGGACGCCGATCGCGTGCAGCGGCGGTTCCAGGACGTGCTCGAACGCGGGCTCGGTCACGATCGCGAGGCCGAGCGAGCACATCGTGATGCCGAACTGGGCGCCGGCGAGCATGAGCGACAGTTCGCGCGTCCCGGCGACGGCCGCGGCGGCGGGACGGCTGCCGCCCTCCGCCGCCCGCTCCAGCGCCGTCCGGCTCGCGGCGACGAGTGCGAACTCGGCCGCGACGAAGAACCCGTTGCCCGCGAGCAGCAGCGCGGTGATCAGCAGCGCGGTCACGGGACGTCCTGCGGGACCTGACGCGGGATCCGCAGCCGAACCTGCGCCGGGACGCGCCGCGCCACCGACACGACCTCGATCTCCACGCCGCCGACCGTCACGCGGTCCCCGGCGGCGGGCAGCCGCCGCAGCTCGGCCATGACGAGCCCGCCGACCGTGTCGTAGGAGTCGCCGGCCGGCAGCGGCAGGTCGGTGATGCGGGTGGCCTCGTCGATGCGGAGCCCGGCGGTGACGAGCCAGGTGCCGTCCGGGCTCGCGGCGGCGGGCAGCGAGTGCGCGTCGGTCTCGTCGGAGATCTCGCCGACGAGTTCCTCGGCGATGTCCTCGAAGGTGAGGATGCCCGCGAGGCCGCCGTACTCGTCCACGACGCACGCGAACTCCTGGCCGGACTCGCGCATCCGCTCGATCACCCCGTACAGCGGCTGGCTGCCGGGGACGAGCAGCGCCGGCGTCGCGAGGGCGCGCAGCGGCGTGGCCGGGTCCAGGGCGTCGTCGGCGACGGACGGGACGCGGGCGACGCCGATCACGTCGTCCACCTCCTGCCCGTAGATCGGGTACGCGGTGTGCCCGGTCGCCCGGATCATCGCGATCATGTCGGTGACGGTGGCGTCGCCGGCCAGGACGCTGACGCGGGGGCGGGGCACCATGACCTCGTCGGCCGTCCGCTCCCCGAACGAGAGGGCGCGCGACAGCAGGCCCGACAGGTCGTCGGGCAGCTGGCCGGAGTCGTTGGAGCGGCCGATGATGTCGCCCAGCTCCTCCAGCGTCGCGCCGCCCGCCAGCTCCTCGACGGGCTCGACGCCGACGCTGCGCAGCAGCCGCGCGGCGGCCCGGTCGAAGAACCGGATGACCGGCCCGGCGACCGCGAGATAGACGAGGGTCGAGCGGGCGAGCGCGCGGGCCAGCGTCTCGGCGCGGGCCAGCGCGAGGTTCTTGGGGAACAGCTCGCCGAACAGCATCTGCACGAGCGTGGCGACCACGAAGCCGGTGCCGAGCGCGACGGCGTGCGTGGCGGCGTCCGGGACGCCGCACAGCTCCAGCAGCGGGCCGATCAGCCCGGCGAGCGCGGGCTCGGCGATGAAGCCGACGACGAGCGTGGTCATCGTGATGCCGAGCTGGGCGCCCGACAGCATGAACGAGAGCCGTCCGATCACGGCGAGCGCGCGGCGGGCGGCCGGGTCGCCCCGGTCCGCGGCCTGGGCCAGGCGCGCGCGGTCGGCGGCGACGAAGGCGAACTCCTGCGCGACGAAGTAGCCGGTCGCGGCGGTGAGCACGAGGACGGCGAGGACGCCGAGCACGGCGGTCACCATCGGGCACCGGGTCTATGACTGGGGTCCGACACCGCGGACGCTCAACTCCCTTCCTTCCGGTTCTTCTCTGTTGAACGCCACTCCATACCAGGTCGTTCCCGAGCACAAGCGGACGCGGCGTGACGTCGGCCTCGCGGCCGAAGACAATTGTGAAGAATTACGCCTTGTCGGGAAAAGTGTCACCGATCACACTGGTTCTGGAGCCGACCTTCGATCCTGACGCCGGTACCACCGACACAGACAACGGGGCCGACGTGACCGACAGCGCCCTCGGACGCGCGGCGATCGACGACGTCCTGCGCTCGCGCGCCGCCGACCGGGACCGGATCTCCGCCGCCCTGCTCGACCTGGACTGCCACGACGGGCACCGGCTGCTCGCCGGCGCGTCTCTGACGGGCGAGACGTGGCGGCGCTGGGACGAGACGCAGCACCGCGTCGCGCTGCTGTGGCGGCTGTTCGCCGAGTACCAGCGCGTCCTGGACGAGGCGGTGGCCGTCCGCAACCGACGCCGTCCGGACCTCGCGCTGCTCACCCGGCTGCTCACCGGCGACGCCGTCGAGATGCCCGGCGGCGAGATCCCGCTGGCGGAACGGACGCTGCTCGGGCCGCCCGTCGAGCGCGTCACGCTCCGCGAGGCCGTGGACCGCATGTCGGACGCGTTCGAGCGCGCCGCCGCCGTGATCGCCGCCGCCGACGCGGCCTGGACGGCGCTGCTCGTCCCGCTGGAGGAGGCCGAACGCGCCTGGCGCGCCGCCGCCCGCCTCGCCGGCGCGCTCGACGGCGCCCGCCGTCCCGAACTGGACCGCCTCGGGCGCGAACTGGACGCGCTCGGCCGCGTCGTCCGGTCCGACCCGCTGTCGCTCGTCACCGGCGGGCGCGCCGACACCGAGCGGCTGGACGCGCTGTCGGCCGAACTCTCCCGGCTCTGCCGCGACCTGGACGACGCCGTCCGCCTCCGCGACGCCTACGACGAGCGCACCCGCGCGCTCGCGGCTTCCATCGGCGCGGTCGCGGCGGCCGAGGACGCGGCCCGCCGCGCGCACGCCGCCGTCCGCGTCAAGATCGACGCCCCGGACGCCGAGGACCTCGTCCCGAGCGCCCCCGCCCTGCGCGACCGCCTCGCCGCCCTGGACCGCCTGCGCGCCGAACAGCGCTGGACCGAGGCCGCCGCCCGCGCCGACGACCTCGACCGCGCGGCCCGCGCCGCCCGCGACCGCGCCGACGCCCACCGCCGCGCCAGCACCGCCCTGCTGGACTGCCGCGCCGAACTGCGCGGACGCCTGGGCGCCTACCAGGCCAAAGCCGCCCGCCTCGGCCTGGCCGAGGACGACCTCGTCACGTCCCTCCACACCCGCGCCCATGACCTGTTGTGGACGGCTCCGTGCAATTTGCGTGAGGCGACGGCCGCAGTGGCGGAGTATCAACGGACGATCCAGGCGGCCGAGCACGAGACGGGATCCCGGCGATGAGCGAACGGGTCTGCGCGCAGCCCGGTTGCGGTGGCGCGATCGACGACGGTTTCTGCGACACCTGCGGCATGGCGCCCGCCCCCGAACTCCCCGTAGCCCCCCTCCCACGCCCCTACACCCCACCACTGCCCGGCGCACCACCCAACAACCCGCCCGAAGCACCCGCACCAGCCGGCACGTCCGGCACACCGCCCACCGCCACGCCCAGCGCGCCTCCCGGCGTCCCGCACGCCCAGCCGTCCACCGGCCCGCACGGCACTCCACTCGGCGCCGCGCCGCCCGCCTCACCGCCTGCATCGTCCGCCGCCGCGCCGCCGGGAGGCGCACCGCCGACCGGGCCGCCGGGCGCATCGCCCGGCGGTCCGCCTGGCGCTCCTGCGCCGGGTGGTGCGGGTGGCGCCGCGCCGCCCGGTGTGCCGCCGTTTGCGCCGTCGCCCGACATGTCGGCCACGGGCGCGGCGGGTGGTCCGCCGTCCGGCGCCTTGTCCGGCGCGCTGTCCACCGGCCTGCCCGGTGCCGCGTCGCCGTCCGGCGCGGCGGGCACCGGCGTGTCCGGCGCGGCGGGGGGCGGGCAGCCTGCGGCGCCGGGCGTCGGGCCGCAGGGCGCTCCGTCCGCCGCCGCGCCGTCGGCCCCGGCTGGGATGTCGCATGTGTCGACCGGTTCTGGGGGGTCTGGGGCGGTCGGGGGCGGGTCCGGGATGGTGGGTACCACCGTTTCTGGGGGGACGGGCTCGCATCGGCGGGGGATGCTCGGCGCCGGGCTGGTGGACGTGCCGCCGGTGCCGTATCAGGATCCCTCGGCGGCGGTGCTCAAGGACCCGAGGGTTCCCGAGGCGCGACGGTTCTGTAGCGCGTGCGGGGCCAAGGTCGGGCGCGGGCGTGATGGGCGGCCGGGGCGCACCGAGGGGTTCTGCAGCAACTGTCGGCATCCGTTCTCGTTCACGCCCAAGCTGCGCGGCGGGGATCTCGTCGTCGGGCAGTACGAGGTGCTGGGGTGCCTCGCGCACGGCGGGCTCGGCTGGGTGTACCTGGCGCGGGACCGCAACGTCAGCGATCGGTGGGTCGTCCTCAAGGGGCGGCTGGACGACGAGGACGCCGACGCGCTCGCCGCGGCCACGGCCGAGCGGGCGTTCCTCGCGGAGGCCGAGCACCCGAACATCGTCAAGATCTACAACTTCGTCCGGCACGCCGGGTCGGGCTACATCGTCATGGAGTACGTCGGCGGCGAGTCGCTGAAGGACATCCTGAAGCGGCACCGCGCCGAGCACGGGGCCGAGAGCGCGCTGCCGCTCGGCCAGGTCATCGCCTACGGGCTCGAAGTGCTGCGCGCGCTCGGCTACCTGCACGGCGTCGGGCTGCTGTACTGCGACTTCAAGCCGGACAACGCGATCCAGTCCGAGGAGCAGCTCAAGCTCATCGACCTCGGCGGCGTGCGGCGCACGTACGACACCACCAGCCCGATCTTCGGGACGGAGGGCTACCAGGCGCCCGAGATCTCCGACCGGGGCGCGTCCGTGGCGTCCGATCTGTACACGGTCGGACGGACGCTGGCCGTGCTCAGCTTCCCGTTCCGCGGCTACACCGGCCGGTACCGGCACGCGCTGCCGCCGCGCGCCGACGTCCCGCTGCTGCGCAGGTTCGAGTCCTACGACCGGCTGCTGCGCCGCGCGACCGATCCGGTGCCCGAGCGGCGGTTCGCGAGCGCCGCCGAGATGGCCGACCAGCTCACCGGCGTGCTGCGCGAGGTCCTGTCGGCCGAGGACGGACGGCCGCGTCCCGCCCCGTCCCCGCTGTTCGCGACCGGGCCGCGCGCCGCCGGGACGGAGCTGACCGGCGCCCTGGACCCGGCGGAGGCCGCGGCGGCGCTGCCCGTCCCGCACGTCCACCCGTTGGACCCGGCGGCGCCGTTCCTCGGCGGGCTCGCCGACCGCGACCCCGAGGACCTCGCCGCCGCGCTGGCCGCCGCGCCGGCGCGGACGCCGGAGGTGCGGTTCGCGCTCGTCCGCGTCCGGATCGAGCTGGGCGACGCCGAGGCCGGGCCGCTGCTGGACGAGCTGGCCGGCGACCTGCCCGGCGACTGGCGCGTGGCGTGGTACCGGGGCGTCCGGGAGCTGGCGGCCGGGCACGGCGCCACCGCCGCCGCGATCTTCGACGGCCTGTACGGGCTGTTCCCCGGCGAGATCGCCCCGAAGCTCGCGCTCGCGTTCGCCCGCGAGACCGAGGGCGCCCCGGCCGGACGGCTGTACGAGACGGTCTGGCGCACCGATCCGACCCATGTCAGCGCGGCGTTCGGGCTGGCGCGGGTCCGGCTGGCGGCGGGGGACGCGGCGGCGGCCGTCGCCGTCCTGGACTCGGTGCCGCGCATCTCCAGCCACTGGCAGGCCGCGCGGATCGCCGCGTTCACGGCGGCCGTGCGCAGCGGACGGGCCCTGGACGACGCCGCGCTGCGCGACGCCGACCGCAGGCTCCGCGCGCTCCCGCTGGACACCGAGCGCCGCGCCCGGTTCACCGCCGACCTGCTGGAGGCGGCGCTCGCCCGGCCCGGCGGCGGCACCGGGGACGGCGTGCTGCTCGACGTCCCGCTGCGCGAGGGCCCGCTGCGCCGCCGCCTGGAGCACACCTACCGGCAGCTCGCCAAGCTCGCCGACGGCCCGGCGGAGCGGCACGCGCTCGTCCGCCGCGCCAACGCCGTCCGTCCCCGGACCCTGTTCTGAGGAGCCCACGATGACCGCGTTCACGCTGACCGTCGACCAGAACCCCCATCTCCCCGCGGGCGGCCGGGAGATGCACGCCGTGCTCGGCGTGCGGGCGGAGAGCGGCGGGGGCGGGGTTGCGGCGGCGCAGATCATCATCATCGACACGTCCGGGTCGATGGGGTACGCGGGCAGGATGAAGGCCGCCAAGGCCGCCGCCCGCGCCGCGCTCGCGACGATCCGCGACGGGGTGGCGTTCGCGGTCATAGCGGGCGCGAACACTCCGCGGATGGTGTATCCGTCGCGGCGGAATCTCGTCCGAATGGACGCGGCGTCGCGGGAGGCCGCGCAGACCGCCGTCGCGCGGATGGTCGCCTCCGGAGGCACCGCGATCGGTACCTGGCTGGTGCTCGCGAACCGGTTGTTCGAGGGACGGTCCGAGGCCGTCCGGCACGCGATCCTGCTCACCGACGGCAAGAACCAGCACGAGCGCCCCGAGGAGCTGGGCCGCGCGCTGGACGCCTGCCGGGGCGGGTTCGTGTGCGACGCGCTCGGCGTCGGCACCGACTGGGCGGTCGCGGACCTGCGCCGGATCACCTCGGCGCTGCTCGGCGCGTTCCTGGACGTCCCCGAGCCCGCCGACCTGGAACGGAGGTTCCGCGAGCTGACCGAGACCGCGATGGACAAGGAGGTCGGGGACGTCGCGCTGCGCGTCTGGACGCCCCGGCACGCCACGCTCCGGTTCCTCAAGCAGATGGTGCCGGTGCTGGACGACCTCACCGGCAAGGGCGTCCCGTCCGGCCCGCAGACCATCGACTTCCCGCTAGGGGCCTGGGGCGCCGAGGAACGCGAATATCACCTCTGCGTCGAGATCCCGGCGGGCGACATCGGACGCCGGATGCGCGCCGCGCAGGCACGGCTGCTGCTCGCGGACGGCGCGCAGGCGGCCTCCGGGGACGTCCTCGCCGAGTGGACCGACGACGTCGCCAAGGCCACGCTCATCAACGGCCGCGTCGCCCGGCACACCGACCAGGCGGAGCTGGCCGAGGCCGTCCAGGAGGGCCTGGCCGCGCGCCGCGACGGCGACGAGGACACCGCGACCGCCCGGCTCGGCCGCGCCGTCGTGCTGGCCCGCGAGGTCGGCAACGACCAGGTCGCGGAGCTGCTCGACCGGGTCGTGGACGTGCTGGACCCGGTGTCGGGGACCGTCCGGCTGAAGAAGGACGTCGACAAGGCCGACGAGATGTCACTCGACACGCGCTCGGTGCGGACCGTCCGGACCCGCACCGGCGAGCCCGCCACGAGCCGCACCGCGCGCACCCGTCCCGGGGACGCGTCATGACGGCGCGCTGCCCGAACGGCCACGCTTCGGCGTCCGAGGACTACTGCGACGTGTGCGGCGAACCGATCGCCTGCCCGTTCTGCAACGCCCCCCGGACCGGCGGACGGTTCTGCGAGGACTGCGGCTACGGCTTCGCGTCCGGGGACCGTCCCGAACCGCTCGCCCGCCCCGAGCCGACGTCGGCCCCATCGGGCAACTCCGGCGCGGCCTCCCGCCGCCCCGGACGCGGCTGGACGGCCACCATCTCCCCCGATCCGACCTACTTCGCCACCGTCCAGGCCCAGGACGGCCCCGACACCCCGTCCCTCCGCTTCCCCGCCGACGACCACCCCCGAACCGTCCCACTGCTGGGCGACAAGGTCCGCATAGGCCGCCGCAGCGTCGCGCGCGGCCTGCTGCCCGAGATCGACCTGAGCCTCCCGCCCGCCGACCCGGGCGTCTCGCACGCCCACGCCGTCCTCGTCGCGAGCCCGGACGCCTGGACGATCATCGACACCGGCTCCACCAACGGCACCACGATCAACGGCGGCCTCGACCCCATCCCGGCGAACGCCCCCGTCCCGGTCGGCGACGGCGACCGCATCCACGTCGGCGCCTGGACGACGATCACCCTGGCGTTCGACCCCGGAGCCCACCCGTGACCCCCGACAACACCCCGAACACGGGCCCGAACACCCCACCCCCGCCCAACACCCCACCCCCGCCACGCACGCCGAACGCGCCAAGCGCGCCGAGCGCGCCGAGCGGGGTGACCGCCCCGAGCGGGCCGAACGCGCCGGGCGGGCCAAGTGCGCCCAACGCGCCGCGCGGGGTCAACGCCCCGAGCGCCCCGAGCGGCCCGGGCCGCCCGAGCGCGCCGAATGCCCCGGACGCTCGGACGAGCGGGCTGAACGCGCCGAGCGGCCCGAGCGCAGCGGGCGTACCGGGCGCGGCGAACGCGCCCGGCGGGGCGAGCGCGCCGAGTGGGCCGAGCGGGCCGAACGCGCCGAGCGGGCCGAGCGGGCCGAGCGGGCCGAGCGCGCCGAGTGGGCCGAACACAGCTGACGCGGCTAGCGCGGCGAACGGGCCAAGCAGCGCCAGCGCGGCGAGCGCGCCGGGCGGCCCGAGCGCCCCGAGTGGGCCGGGTGAGCCCGGTGGGCCGGGTGGGGCGGGCGGAGCGGGTGCGGAGGGTGGGGCGGTGCGGGCGCTGGGCGTGGTTGCGGCGTGGCTGCGGACGGTGCCCGGTCGGATTCGGGCGGGTGCGGTCGGTGTTCTCCTGCTGCTCGCCCTGCTCGCGGCGGTGCTCGCGGCGGGGGTCGGGCAGGCGCGCGGCGGTGTCGACACGATCGGGCATGACGCGGGGCCGCAGGTCGTCGTGACGGGCGATCTGTACTTTGCGCTCAGCGCGATGGACGCGCAGGTCGCCGACATCCTGCTCATCGGCGGCGAGCACGGGCTCGGCATCGGCTACGACGCGTCCGTGCGGCGGTACGACCGCTACCGGGGGCTGGCGGACACGGCGGCGGTGCAGGCGTCGCAGCTCGCGGGCAGCGACCCGGCGCGGCTCGGGACCGTCCACGCGGTCCTGGACGGCCTCGGCCGCTACGAGCGGCTCGCCGCGCAGGCCATCCAGCTCGCCGACCAGGCCGGATACCCGGCGGGCCGGCCGACGCCCGACGTCGTGGCCACCTACCGGCGCGCGACCGACCTGATGCGGCTGCAGCTGCTGCCGCAGGCGTACAACGTGACGCTGGACAGCGGCGCGACCGTCCGCGCGTCCTACGAGAGCCGCCGCTCGGCGGTGCTGGCCGACCGGGCGCTCGTCCTCGTCGCCGGGGCGGTCGTGCTCGCCGCGCTGGTCGCCGGGCAGATCTACCTCGCGCGCGGCTTCCGGCGCGTGCTGAACCCGGCGCTGGCGCTCGGCACGGTCGCGACGCTCGCGCTGGTCGTCGCGGGCGCCGCCGTGCTGTCGGCGGAGGCCGGACGGCTCCGGGAGGCGAAACGGGACGGGTTCGACTCCGTCCTCGCCCTGTCGCGCGCCCGCGCCATCAGCCACAGCGCGTTCGCCGACGAGAGCCGCTTCCTGCTCGACCCCGAGCGCGCCGACACCTATGAGCAGACATATCTGGACAAGTCGCTGGCCGTTCTGGACGTCGAACCGGCCAAGGACCAGCCGTTCAATCTCGCCACCTACTACGCGGGCCTCGGCCGCCAGATCACGGCCTTCGCGGCCGGGTACGGCGCGTTCCTCGGCTTCTTCGGCGACGAGGCGCGGCAGGAGCGGACGCGTCCCGGGCTCGTCCGGACGCTCGCCGCGTACCGGACCGTCCAGGACAACGACCGCCGGATGCGCGCGCTCGCCGGGCGCGGCGACCTGTCCGGGGCGGTGCGGCTGCGGATGGGCACCGGACGGTCCGGCGCGATCGGCGCGTTCGACGCCTACGACGCGGCGCTCGGCGCGCTGCGCGACCAGCACCGCCACGTCCTGAACGACGCCGTCCACGCCGCCGACGCCGACCTGCGCGGCTGGGACTGGATCCCGCCCGTGACGGCGGTCGGCGTGGCGGTGCTCGTGCTCGCGGGCGTCCGGCCCCGGCTGGCGGAGTTCCGGTGAGGGGGAACGCGATGCGCCGCGCCGCCGCCGTGCTCATGCTCGCGCTCGCCGCGACGGCGTGCGGGCCGGGGGAGTCGTCGGTGACGGCGAAGCGGTCGCTGCGGATCGGCGTGAAGGCCGACCAGCCCGGCCTCGGCCTGCTCGACCCGAAGACGGGCCGCTACAGCGGGTTCGACGTGGACGTCGCCACTTACGTCGCGGGGAAGCTGGGCGTGCCGCCGGAGCGGATCACGTTCAAGACCACGCCGTCGTCCACACGGGAGAAGGCGCTCGCGGCCGGAACCGTCGACATGATCTTCGCGTCGTACTCGATCACGCCGCGCCGCAAGACGCAGGTCACGTTCGGCGGGCCGTACTACGTCGCGCACCAGGACACGCTGGTCCGCGCCGACGACCGGACGATCACGAACGTCCGGGACCTCGCCGGCAAGCGGATCTGCGCGGTGTCCGGCTCCAACTCCTGGAAGCGCGTCACCGAGGAGCGCGCGGTGAAGGCCACGCCCGTCGAGATGGCGACGTACAGCGGCTGCATCGCCGCGCTCGCCGCCGGACGGATCGATGCGCTCTCCACCGACGACCTCATCCTCGCGGGCTACGCGGCGGGCACCCGCACCCGCGTGATCAACGCGCCGTTCACCGACGAGAAGTACGGCGTGGGCCTGCGCAAGGGCGACCTGGCGGGCTGCGAGGCCGTCAACCGGGCGCTCACCGCGATGTACCAGGACGGGACGGCCGCGCGCCTGCTGGAGCGCTGGTTCGGGCACTCCGGCCTGAAGATCAACCCGTACGTCCCGCAGTTCGAGGGCTGCTCCTAGTGCGCGGCGGACGGCAGCGCGCCCACGGCCTCCTCCAGTGAGTCGTACACCGGGATGAACCGGTCGACGGCGGTGATGTGGAAGATCCGCCGCACCCGCTCGGTCAGCGCGACGAGCACCAGCGGCACCCCGGCCCCGGCCGCGCGCCGGTTCGCCGAGACGACGGCGTTGAGCCCGGTGGAGTCGCAGAAGGTGACGTCGTGCATGTCCACGATGAGCGCGTGCCCCGCCTCCACGACGTCGAGCATGGTCTCCTCGAACCGGTCGCGGGAGACGAGGTCCAGCTCGCCGCGCACCTCCACGATCGTGTACCGGTCGTGCCGGACCAGGTGAAGGCCGAAGTCCACGACCACCTCCCACCACCGTCGGCGAAGGCCCAGGGACCTTCCAGCATGAACGAGCCGTGCCCGTGGTCAAGACCGGCGCGCTTTAGGGACGCGGCGGCGCGCGCCCGGTCCCGTCCGTAACCGGGGACGGGCCGCCGCGTCCAGCCTACGGGGACTGCGGCGACCGTGCGTCACCGGTGCGGGACGAATCCGCCACAAGGCCCTGGCGCTGGGCGGAACGGTCTCCTCACCCCGGAAAGTTACCGATGAGAAACCTACGACAACGAAACTTACCATTCAGTAGAAATGGCGGTGACCGCCGGGTCGTCTGGGTCTTGTGACCGCTTGGTCCCCATGTGGCCTAAATCTCGCGATCGGTGCGCTGAGCTGGGAACTTTCCCCTGTCCGGTGACCGGCCTCCCCGTTACTTGGGGCAGCGGTTACAGTGGCGAGTGCCGAATTCGGGAGGCCGGGTGTTCTACACGTTCATGTCGCGCGTCGTCGCGCCGATCCTGCGCCTGATATTCCGACCGCGCGTCGAGGGCCTGGAAAACGTGCCGACCGACGGTCCGCTCATCGTGGCGGCCAACCACCTGTCGTTCATCGACAGCTTCATCATCCCGCTGTCGATCCCGCGTCCCGTCACCTACGTCGCCAAGGCGTCGTACTTCGAGGGGAAAGGGCTGAAAGGGCGGTTCGTCCGCTGGTTCCTGACCACGCTCGGTCACGTCCCGATCCAGCGCGGCGCCCAGCGCGCGGCGATGGGCGCGCTGGAGCAGGCCGTCGGGATCGTCGAGTCCGGCGGCGCGTTCGCGATCTACCCCGAGGGCACCCGCTCCAAGGACGGACGGCTCTACCGGGGCCGCACCGGCGTCGGCTGGCTCGTCCTCGCCACCGGCGCCCGCGTCCTGCCGGTCGGCCTCGCGGGCACCGAGAAGATCCAGCCCGTCGGCACCGGACGGCCCCGGATCCTCGCGCCGCGCCCGACCGTCCGCATCGGCAAGCCCCTCGACTTCGGCCACTACAGCGAGCTGCCGCCCGCCAAGGCGCGCCGCGCCGTCACCGACGACATCGTCGCCGCCATCCAGGAACTGACCGGCCAGGAGTACACCGGCGCGTACAACGAGCACGCCGACGCCGCCGGTTAGGGTCGGCGCATGACGCGCAGGATCCTTCCCGTCCTCCTGCTGGCGACGGCGGCGACCGCGAGCGGCTGCGGCGGCGACGGCGGCGGCCCGTCCCCGGCGTCGACGGCGCGGGCCCAGCTCGGCGGCGCCGGCTACACCGCCGCCCAGCTCGAACAGGCGCTGATCACCGACCTGCCCGGCTACCGCCGCGCGGGCGCGCCCGACTCCGGCGAGTACGGGGCGCTGCGGTCCGTCCAGCACTTCCGGCAGCTCCAGCGCGCCGTCAAGGTGGACCGTCCGGACTGCGCCCGCACCGACCCCGCCGCCGCGCTCGACGCGGCCACGCCCGCCGCGATCGTCTCGTTCACCAAGGGCGGCGGCGTCAGCGTCACCGAGACCCTGCTGTCGCTGCCCGACGACCAGGCCGCCCGGCTCGTCGGCGAGCGCACCCCCGCCGGGTGCCGGACGTTCACGACGACCGTCGGCGCCCAGAAGGCCGAGCACCGGGTCGTGGAGCCGCCGCCCGGGACGATCGGGCAGGGCTCCCGGACGGTCGGCGTCACGACCGTCAGCGGCAACTCCCACACCAAGACCTGGTACGTCGTCCTGCGCGGACGCCGCACCGTCACCACGATCAGCCTGTTCGGGCCGGTCGCCACCCGCGCCGACGCCGAGGACATCGCCCGTCGCGCCGACGAGCAGGCGCGCCGCATCCTCTCCTGACCCTCGCGGCGGACCGGACGAACGGATAGTTTTCCGGTACGCGTCCGTGACGAGTGAGGGAGACGCTTGGTCGGCAAGGAAGGCCGGGTCACCGGCAGGATCGGTCCCGGGCTGGTCGGCGAGGTCATGATCGCCGTGCGCGGCGGCGCCGAGGCGTTCTACGCGCATCCCGTCAATCCCGGGGACGAGTTCGCCGTCGGGCAGATCATCGTCGTGGTCGAGTACCACCCGCCCCGGACCGTCTATGTCGCGCCCGCTCTGAGCTGACATCGGGCGGAACCTCGGGGCCGTTCGCGGCGTCTACGCAGATGCACGACTTCAGCGCCGTCCGCGCGGCGGCGCGCACCCCCCCGAGGAGGCACCCATGCCCATCGCCGTGGCGGTGATCGGCGCCGTCGTCGCCGTCATCGTGCTGATCATCATGTTCAAGATGGTCTGGCGCGTCGCCGAACCGAACGAAGCGCTGATCATCTCGGGGCTCGGCGCGAAGTCCAAGCCCGTCAACGGGATCGACAGCCTCGGGTTCAAGATCGTCACGGGCAAGGGGACGTCCGTCCTGCCGGGCTTCCAGGTCGCGCGCCGCCTCCGCCTCGACAGCCGCGCCGCGAACCTGGAGGTCAACTGCGTCACCCAGCAGGGCATCCCGGTGAAGGTGCGCGGCGTCGTCATCTACAAGGTCGGGGACGACCTCGTCTCGATCGCCAACGCCGCCCGCCGCTTCCTGGAGCAGCAGAGCTCGATGGACGGCGCCATCCACGAGCTGTTCACCGGCCACCTGCGCTCCATCATCGGCAACCTGACCGTCGAGGACCTCATCCTCAACCGCGAGCGGCTGACCAGCGAGACGCGCAGCTCCGCCGCCGACGAGATGAGCAAGCTCGGCCTCGTCGTGGACTCGCTCCAGATCCAGGAGATCGACGACGAGACCGGCTACATCACCAACATCGGCCGTCCGCACGCCGCGAAGGTCGCCGCGACCGCCCGCATCGCCGAGGCCGAGCGCGACCAGGAGGCCACCCGCCGCGAGCAGGAGGCGGCGCGCGAGAACGCCGCCGTCATCCGCGACACCCAGATCAAGAAGGCCGAGTACGAGGGCCAGGTGCAGCAGGCCGCCCAGCAGGCCCGGCAGGAGGTCATCCTCAAGGAGACCCGCAACGCCGAGCTGGAGGCCGAGCGCACCGAGAAGCGGCTGGAGAGCGAGGTCCGCAAGCCCGCCGACGCCCGCGCGTACGAGCAGGTGAAGCTGGCCGAGGCCGAGCGCGAGGAGCGCATCGCCTACGCGCAGGCCGCCGCGACCGAGGTCCAGCTCAAGGCGCAGCGCGAGGCCGAGGCGACCCGGCTGCTCGGTGAGGCGCAGGCCGAGGCGACGCGGCAGAAGGGCCTCGCCGAGGCCGAGGCGATCCAGGCCCGCGCGCGGGCGCTCGCCGAGAACCAGGAGGCGGTCATCGCCCAGCAGCTCGCCGAGAAGTGGCCGGAGATCGTCCAGGCCGGGGCGGGCGTGTTCGGGAACGTCGACAACATGGTCGTCCTCAACGGCGCCGAGGGCGTCGAGGACCTGCTCGCCAAGGCGCTCACGCTCGGCGGCACCGGCCTCGGGCTCGCCCGCACGCTGCTCAACGGCATGGGCGGCGCCGCGGCGAAGGACGGCGGGAACCCGGCCAACGGGCAGGTTCCGGCGGCCATCGAGTCCGAGAACTGACGGTTCGCGCCGCACACCGGTCGGTCGGCCGGTGTGCGGCGCTCTGGCCGCGCGGACGTCCCGGACCGATTATGTTCATGGGCATGTCCGTGCCGCGGCTCGCCGTCACCGTCGACCTCGTCGTTCTCACCGTCCGCGAGCAGCGGCTCTGCGCGCTGATGTGGCGGCGCGACCGGGCGCCCTACGACGGCGCGTGGTCCCTGCCCGGCGGCTTCATCCAGCTCGACGAGGACCTGCCCGCCGCCGCGTCCCGGCTGATGGCCGAACGCGCGGGGCTCGCGGACGTCCGGATCCACCTCGAACAGCTCGCCACCTACGGCTACCCCGACCGCGACCCGCGCCAGCGCGTCGTCAGCGTCGCCTACCTCGGCCTCGCGCCGGACCTGCCCGCGTCCAGCCGCGCGCAGGTCCTCTGGCAGGCCGTGGACGACCTGGTGGAGCGCGACCGTCCCGCCTTCGACCACCGCCGCATCCTCTGCGACGGAATGGAACGGGCGCGGGCGAAACTCGAATACACCTCGCTCGCCGCCGCGTTCTGCCCGGCCGAGTTCACGGTCGCCGAACTGCGCCGCGTCTACGAGATCGTCTGGGGCACCCCGCTCGACCCCCGCAATTTCCACCGCAAGGTCACCGGCGCGGACGGCTTCCTCGTCCCGACCGGCCATTCCACGACCCGCGACGGCGGCCGTCCCGCCCGCCTCTACCGCCGCGGCGACGCCGAACAACTCCGCCCCCCGATGCTCCGCCCCCGCCCCTAGTCGCCCTCTTCGTAGGCGGCGAGACAGTCGCGGCGGAGCATGTCCGTGCGGATGGTCAGCGCGCCGAGCAGTTCCTCGTCGCTGAACCCGTCGGTGGTGCGGAAGGCCCAGCTCGGGTGGCCCTCTTCGTCCAGGCATTTCACGAGGACGATCCCGCCCAGGGCCGTCCAGCGCTCCGGCAGCGGCAGGACCTCGATGCCCGGGAGGGCCTCGCCGATCGCGATGGGCTTCTCGTCGTCGGCCACGGTCACTCCTCGGAGAACGTCCGCCGGTGGGACCCGCGGACCCGGCGAATATACGGGGTCCGGCGGCCGTCCGGAAACGGATTTTCCGCGGGGCGGCCGGGTTCGGATCCGGCGTTGGGAGGCTAAAGGAACGGCGTCGGCGGGCTGGTGTCGCGGAGGGCGCGGGTAGTGCCTCTGGAAACGGGGGTGAAAGATGAGCGCAGGGTTGCTTCCGACGCCGGACTTCACGTTCGATCCCGAGGCGGCCGGGGCGTGCGTCGCCGGTGTGCGGCCCTTTCGCAAAGGGGCGTACCGGCTGGACGCCGAGACGGTGTCGGGGAAGTTCGTCGTCCACAACTACGGGCACGGCGGCGCGGGGATCACGCTGAGCTGGGGGTGCGCGGCGAAGGTTCGCGACATCGTCCGGGAACGGCTCACGACGTCGCATGACACCGAGGTCGCGGTGCTCGGCGCGGGCGTCATGGGGCTCACCGCCGCGACCTTGCTGCTGGATCTCGGGCTCGATGTCACGATCTACTCCGACCGGCGGCCGGTCGACACGACCTCGCACAAGGCGGGCGGGGAGTGGGGCGTGTCGGTCATCGACTCGGTCGGGAAGAAGGAAGAACTCAAGCAGATCATCACGACGGCCTATACGAAGTTCAAGTGCAGTGTGGGGCAGAATTTCGGCGTCTTCGAGCGGCCGTTGTTCACGCCGAAGGAGTCGGAGAACCTGGAGATCGTCCGGGACTGGCTGCCGAACCTCCTGCCGGAGCGGAAGAAGTGCGACCGGCTGCCCGTCAGCGGGCCCGCGCGGCGCGGGTTCGAATACCAGACGCTGCTGATCGAGCCTCCCGTGTTCCTGAACCGGCTGGAGACTGATCTCGCGGCGCGCCACGTGCCGATCGTGCTCCGCCGGTTCGCGAGCCGCGCGGAAGTTCTCGCGCTGTCGCAGAACATCATCGTCAACTGCACGGGACTCGGTTCGATGAAGCTGTTCAACGACGCCAAGATGTGCCCGATCACCGGGCAACTGGCGATGCTTCCGCCGCAGCCGGGACTGAAATACCTGCTCGGCCGGGACGGGTACATGTTCCCGCGCAGCGACCATGTCGTCATCGGCGGGACGACCGAGCAGAAGGTGAACAGCGAGGTCCCCAACAAGGCGTGCTGCAAGCAGCTCGTCCGGGGGATCGCGAAATGGTTCGGGCTCGCTCCGGCGGAACCGCTGCCCGACACGCACATTCACCATCCGCGCAACGCTCCGGTCGTGGATCCGCGTCTGGCGGCGTCCTTGGAGGACCGGTGACGTTCACGGTCGCCGACTACGTCCTCACGCGGCTGGCGCAGCAGCGCGTGGACACCTTGTTCGGCGTTCCGGGCGCCTACTGCGCGGACCTCTACGGGGCGACCGCCGCGCACGGGATCACGCCGGTCGTCACCGCGAGCGACCTGGAGGCCGGGTACGCGGCGGACGGTTACGCGCGGACGAAGGGACTCGGCGCCGTCGCGGTCGCCAACGGGGTCGGCGTGCTGAGCATGATCAACGCGATCGGCGGCGCGTTCGTGGAGCGCAGCCCGGTCGTCGTGCTGAACGGCGGGCCGAGCCGTGCGCAGCTGGACAAGCTGAAGACGTTCGACGTCCTGTTCTCGCATTCCACCGGACGGCCCGACGCGGACCTGACCGCGTACAAGCTCGTCACCGCGAGCGCGGTCCGCGCCGAGAAGGCCGCCGACGTCCCGGCCGTGGTGGACGGCGCGCTCACCACCGCGCTGAGAACGAAGAAGCCGGTCTATGTCGAGATCGCCCAAGATCTGTGGAGAAAGGCGTGCCCGTCGCCCACAGGATCGCTGTCGCCGGGCGTCCCGCCGGTCGGTACCGAGAAGCAGCTCGCCGCAACGATCGTCGCGCAGATCCGCGCCGCGACGTCGCCGGTGCTGCTGGTCGGCGCGGAGATCCAGCGCTACGGCCTCGCCGACCGCGTCGCCGACCTGATCGCGCGGCTCGGCGTGCGCTGGTCGAGCGCGCTGCTCGCCAAGTCGACGCTCGCCGAGCAGGGGAACGGCTGGGTCGGCGTCTACGACCCGCCGCACTCGGCGCCCGCCGCCGCGGACGCCGTCGAGCACGCCGACCTGCTCGTGACGCTCGGCTGCGTGTTCCCCAGCGGCTACGCGCGCCTGGTGGCGGGCGGCCGTGACCACATCATCTCCGCCTACGACGGCACGGTGAAAATCCGGACCGGCGCCAAACAGAACGCCGAGATCGGTGCCCTGGTCACAGCCCTGGCGACCGAGGCGGCGAAGGCACCCCCGCGCCCGTCCCCGCCCGCGCTAAGACCGCCCGCCCCCGGCCCGCCCGCCGGCGCCCTCACCTACCGGGGCGTCTTCGAGCGGATCGCCGCGGCCCTGGACGCGTCCTGGATCGTCGTGCCCGACATCTTCCTCGGCGTCTACTCGGCCGCGAACCTGCCTGTGAAAGGCCGCGACGGCTTCCTCTGCAGCGCCGTCTGGGCCTCGATCGGCCATTCGGTCGCCGCGTCCGTCGGAGCGGCCTTCGGCTCGTCCCGCCGCCCCCTGGTGATCTGCGGCGACGGCGGCTTCCACATGACCGCCCAGGCCCTGTCCACAATGGCCCGCTACAACCGCGACCCGGTCGTCATCGTCATCGACAACGCCCTCTACGCCTACGAGCAGTTCCTGGTGAACGAGGACTATTTCACCCACCCAGGAACACCGCCGGCCCCCTACCTGACGCTGAACAAATGGAACTTCACCCAGGTCGCCCAAGGCCTGGGCATCCCGTCCGCCCGATCAGTGAACACCGAAGCCGACTTCGACGCGGCCCTCGCCGCCGCGAAATCCTCCGCCAGACCAGCCCTGATCGCCGCCGAGATCAACCCCCACGACCTCCCCGCCGAACTCGCCTGAGCATCGTTTTCTCACACGCCCAACTGGTCGCGCATCGCGTCGACGTCGAGCAGGGCCCAGTGCTCGACGATGCGGCCGTCGCGGACGCGGACCATGTCCATGCTGAGGACTTCGTAGCGTCGGCCGGAGCCGGTGTGGGTGCCCCGCACGGTGTAGCGGTTGACGGAGGTGTCGCCCGAGACGATGTTCTGCTCGATCGTCACCGAGACGTCGTGGAACGTGCCGTCGGCGCTGATCTGTTCCCACTTGTGTCGCCACGCGTCGCGCCCCCGGTGATCGCCCTGGGTGCCGCCCCGGTGGTCGACGACCTCGGGATCGATCAGTTCCAGGGCGCCGTCGAGCCGGCCTTGCAGAATCTGCGGGTAGCTCTCGACGGTGCGCCGGTGAACCTCTCCCGGCCCTGGGCGCTCTGCTCCCTGCGGCATGCGGCTTCTCCTCCGGCGGCGATGGTAAATGGGGAGTTCCCCGGTTAACGGGTTCGGCTACCGTAACCGGGGAAGTCCCCGATTGGCAAGGAGAGTCATGTCAGCGCAGAGCGCGGAGCCCGGGCGTCGGCGCCGCGCGGACGCCCAGCGCAACTACGACCTGCTCGTGGCCGCGGCCAGGGACGTCTTCCACGACCACGGCGTCGACGCCCCGCTCGACGACATCGCCCGCCGGGCCGGCGTCGGCAACGCCACGATGTACCGGCACTTCCCGACGCGCCGCGAACTGATCATCGCGGTCTACGCCGATGAAGTGGCCGCGCTCTGCGACCGAAGCCGCTCCCTGCTGACCGTGGACCCTCCCGGCGACGCCCTTTTCGGCTGGCTGCGGGACTTCGTCGCGCACGTGGCGACCAAACGGGAACTGGCGCTGTCGATCACCGACGACCGCACGGGTCAGCGCTCCGCACTGTTCGACCACTGGCACGACTCGATGCACACGGCCGCGTCCGCGCTGCTGACCCGGGCGCAAAGCGCGGGCGCCGTCCGCCCGGACCTCAGCGCGACGGAATTGCTCGCCCTGGCCAACGGGATCGCGCTGACCGCCACGGACGCCGCTCGAACAGAGCGCCTTCTCCTGCTGGTCCGACAGGGCACGGACACCCCCGCACTATCGGCCGACGGCATCCGCTGAACGCGGTGCGCGCGACGCCGGTTTCCGCTGCGTCCTCGAACCGCGTATCCCGGCGAGGGCGGCGAGGGCGGTGGCGATGGCGAAGATCAGGGTGCCGAGGACGTTGACCTGGGGCGGTGTGCCGGTTCTCGTCGATGCCCAGATCCATAGGGGAAAGGTGAGCGTGGTGCCGCTGGTGAAGTTCGCGATGACGAAGTCGTCGATGGAGAGGACGAAGGCCAGAAGGGCGCCGGCCAGGATGCCCGGGGTGATGAGGGGGAGCGTTATCAGGCGGAATCTCGGCCAGGCGGTTGCGCCCAGGTCTTCTGCCGCTTCTTCCAGGGACGGGTCCAGACTTACCGCTCGTGCGCGGACTGTTGTCGCCACGAAGGCGGTCGCGACCATCGTGTGCGCGGCCAGGATGGTCGGATAGCCGCGGGGGACGTCGAATGTCACGAACATCGAGAGCAGCGATGCTCCCATGACCAGGTCCGGGCAGGCGATCACCAGGAAGAGGACGGCCGTTGCCGTGCCTCGGCCTCGGAAGCGGTGGCGGGCCAAGGCCAGGCCCAGAGGGGTTCCCAGCGCGGTCGCCATTGCTGTGCTCAGGGCGGCGATCGTCAGGGAGTTGAGGGCGGCGGTCGTCAGGTCGGGCTTGGCGAACAGGTGGGTGTACCACCTGAGCGTGAAGCCCTCCCAGCGGAAGTTCTGCTTGCCGTGGACGTCGTTGAAGCCAAAGACGATCATGACGGCGATCGGCAGGAGCAGCCAGGCGATCAGGAGCAGGGTGTAGAGGCGGAGCGGGGAGAATCGGCGGCGGGCGGGAAATTTCATGGTGTGGGCGTGTCCAGGATTCCGCGTGTGCCGAGTGCTCGGGCGTAGAGGAAGATTCCGGCCAGCAGGATCGCCATCAGCGTGAAGGAGAGGGCGGACGCCACGGGATAGGCGCCGTCGTCGAAGTACTGGGCCTGGATGACGTTGCCGATCATCGTGTTGCGCGGACCGCCGAGGATTTCGGCGTTCACGTAGTCCGCGGACGCCGGTACGAACGTCATGACCACTCCGGCGAAGACGCCCGGCAGGGAGAGCGGCAGGACGACGCGGGCGAACGCGGCCGTGCGGTCGGCGTGGAGGTCGTGGGCCGCCTCGATCAGACGCGGGTCCAGGCGTTCCAGCGCCACGTAGACCGGCAGGACCATGAACGGCAGGTAGGTGTAGGTGAGGCCCGCCACCACGGCCGTCGTCGTGTCGAGGACGTGGAAGTCGGATGGAACGATCCCGTGGTCGCGCAGCGGTCCGAGAACCGGGCCGTTGTCGGTGAGGACCAGCTTCCACGCCACCGTCCGCAGCACGAACGACACGAAATAGGGAATGAGGAGCAGGAGCAGGTAGCTGGATTTGCGGCGTCCGGCGCGGAAGGCGATCCAGTAGGCGGCCGGATAGGCGAGCGCGATGCACAGGATCGTCGCGAGAAGGCCGTACCAGAGGGACCGGACGAACGTGTCCCCGTAGGTACCCAGGCCGTCGGTGTAGTTCTGCCAGTGGAACGTCTGGCGGAATCCGTCGATGAGATTCCCCGTCTGGAGCGACAGCGACGCCATCATCGCCACCGGGACGACGAAGAACACCGCCAGCCACAACCCGCCCGGCAGGACCAGCAGATACGGCGCCAGGCGACGGGAGAACGGCATCACGAACCCCGGGCGATCGGCTCGAAGATTCCCAGGTAACGAGGCTGCTCGTCCGGAGTGAGACGGCGGTAGCGGCGGAGCCGCGCCATGTCGGACGCCGAAGGGAACACCAGCGGGCTCGCGCCCAGCCGCGTCAGGTCGGCGCGCTCGCGGCCGGTGGCCTGAGCCGCGTCCCGGCGGACGATCTCCTGCACGCCGGACACCGGGGTGATGTAGTTGACGAATTCCGTCAGCGGCGCATTGTGGGCCGGGAGATACAGCCAGTCCATGAGCGTCAGGGCGTCCACGGGAGAAGACGCGGTCCGTGGAATGCAGAGATTGTCCGTCCACAGCGTCCCGCCCTCGGACGGCACCACGAACTTCACGTCCGGGCTGGTCAGCGTGTAGACGTCGCCGGACCACGCCATCGTCAGCCACACGTCGCCCTTGCTGACGGCGTCGACGTAATCCTGCGTGTAGTACTTCCGCACGATCCCGTCGTCGCGCTGCCGCCGCAGCCGGGCCGCGGCCTTCTCCCAGTCGGACGGCCGCGACGTCTCCGGATCCACCCCGACGGAGAACAGCCCGAAACTCCCGAGTTCCTGCGCGTCGCTCATCATCCCGACCCGCCCCCGGTATTTCGGCGCGAACAGCTGGGCGATGCTGGTGATCTCCTCGTCCACGTACTTCGTGTTGTAGGCGATCCCCGTGATGCCCGCCTCGTACGGGACGGTGAACGCGTTGCCCGGGTCATACGACGGATTCCGGAACCCCGGCGCGGCGTGCGCGGCGAAGTTCGGCAACCGGGACAGATCCAGCGGCGCCAGATAGCCGAGCCGCCGGCACTGCTCCAGCTGGATCCCGTTCGTCATGACCATCAGGTCGAAGCCGATCGACTGCCCGGCCGCCAGCGGCGCCCGGATCTTGCCGAACCACGGCCCCATCTCCTGAATGGCCTCCCGGTACGCGACGCGGATTCCGGTGTCCTTCTCGAACGCGGTGAGCGTCGCCCGGTCGTCCTCGATGTAGCCGGGCCAGTTCGCCCAGCTCAACCGTCCCGTTCGCCGTTTCCCGGCCCAGAACGACGTGACGTCCGGAGTGGCCGCCCGGCCTTTCACCCCGCACGCCGACAACGCCAGGGCGGTGCCCGCAAGCCGCAGCGCGTCGCGCCGCCGGACGGGGCTCAACGGGCGGTCTCCAGCGCGTACGAATGGTCCGGTTCCCACGACAGCCACACCTCGTCGCCCCGCGCGGCCACCTCGTCGGCGGACGCCGCGTTCTGCCGGAACACCACGACGTCCGCACCGGCCGACGTCGTGACGTTGTAGTTCGTAGCGGTCCCGAGATAGACGACCTCGGTGACCGTCCCGCGCACGCCGCACAGCCCGCCGCCGGGCCGCGCCCGCCCGAGGGAGATCTTCTCCGGCCGCACGGCCAGCTCCAGCCGCCGTCCGCGCGCGACCGCGCCGCGCACCGGAACCTCGATCCGCCCGTCGGCCCCGTGGACGACCACCGCCCGCCCCGCCGCCACCTCGGCGACCTCGCCCGCCAGCAGGTTCGACGTCCCGACGAACGACGCCGCGAACCGCGTCGCCGGACGCTCGTAGACCTCCCGGGGCGTCCCGACCTGCTCGATCCGCCCGTCGTTCAGCACGGCGATCCGGTCCGACATCGTCAGCGCCTCGCCCTGGTCGTGCGTCACGTAGACGAACGTCAGCCCGACCTCGCGCTGGATCCGCTTCAGCGAGACCTGCATCGCCTGCCGCAGCCGCAGGTCCAGCGCGCCGAGCGGCTCGTCCAGCAGCAGCGCGCGCGGCCGGTTCACGAGCGCGCGGGCCAGCGCCACCCGCTGCTGCTGCCCGCCCGACAGCTCGCGCGGACGGCGCCGCTCCAGCCCCGTCAGTTCCACCGTTTCCAGCATCGCGCCGACCCGCGCCGCGATCTCGCCGCGCGGCACCCGGCGCCGCCGCAGCCCGAACGCCACGTTCTCGAACACGCTGAGGTGCGGGAACAGCGCGTACGACTGGAACACCGTGTTCACGTCGCGCCGATGCGCCGGCACGCCCGTCACGCGCGTCCCGTGCAGCCGCACCTCGCCGGCCGTCGGCTCCTCGAACCCGGCGATCAGCCGCAGCGTCGTCGTCTTCCCGCAGCCGGACGGCCCGAGCAGCGAGAAGAACTCGCCCTCGTGGACCGTCAGGTCCAGCCCCCGGACGGCGGTCGTCCCGGAACGGTACGTTTTCGCGACGCCGGCCAGCTCGACCGCCGGGGCCTGTGGGCTGGTCATGCCGGTGACCTTGGCAGATCGTCCAGATTTATGGCAAGCCGCTCACTCGTTGCCCAGTTCCTCCTCGATAGGCGTCGAGTGCGTGACGCGCTCGTGCTCGGCCAGGTCGGCATGGCGGTGCTCGCGGTGCTGGACGGTGCGCTCGGTCGTCGTCAGGTCCGGCGCCGGATCCACCGGCACCGACCGCATGACCTCGTCCAGGTTGGCGTAGTCGGCGAGCGGCAGCGCCCGCAGCGCCCGGACCTGCGGCTCGCCCGCGCCCACCCGGCTCGCGTGCGCGACCAGGTCGTCCTTGGACGCCGGAAAGCGCATGTCGTTCAGCGCCGCCTTGATCTCTCCCGCATCATGAAGCCTCATGCCCGCCGGTTACCCGGGCCGCCCGCGCTGTAACGGTCAGCCGTGGAGCGAGCTCTGCTCGACGCCGAGCGCGAACTCCGGCCGCCACGCGGCGCGGCCGGACGGGCAGTGCCCCGACGTCAGCCGCTCCCGGACGTTCAGCCGCCACGCCCCGTCCCGCGCCCGGTAGGTGTGGCGCGCGGCCAGCAGGGTCTTCCCCGCCGTTCCGTGGACCGCGACCGTTTTCGCGGGCGTCCGGTCGCCCCAGTCGATGGTGACGGAATAGGAGCACCCGACGGTGCTCTGCGCCGGATTGGGCACCTGCACGGCCACCTTCGGATTGGTGCTCGCGCAGTTCTCGTCATGCGGCGGCTTGAGCACGCACGCGTCGCTGTAGGTGGGCCGTCGCCCGTCGTAGGTGCCGACGTCCACGATCGAATGAATGCCCGGCACCGGCACCCCGATGCCCGCCGCCACCACGACCAGCACGACGAATCCCACGACCGCCGCCTCCACGATCGCGAAGAACAGCGGCAGCACGCCGATCAGCCCGACGGCGACGCCGACCGCGAGCAGGAACACGCACATCCCGAAGGACGGATAAAGGTAGTCGGAATACGTCGTGGCCTTCGCGGCGCCCGCCCGCCGGGCGAACTCCGCCGTGACGGCGTCCGGCAGCCCGCCGTTGTTGAACTGGGAGAAGAACGTCACGAGCCCCACGACGTTGGCCGCGACGAGGGCCACGTGGTGCCCGCCGTTGAGGACCTTCATGCCCCGGCTCAGGTGGCGCCACGCGACCGTGAAGTCCATCCACCGCGTCAGCACGCCGACGACGAAGACGAAAACGAACGCCCCCAGCATCGGCGTGCCGTCGAACGGCCCGTTCACCGCGTTGAAATTGCCGGTGACGCCGTCCAGGCGCACATGCCGCAGCGGCGGGCCCTGGTAGTCGATCTCGTACAGGTCAGGGAACAGCATCGCCGCGATCGCGAGACCCGCGCCCCACACGATGAAGCGCGACCGGCGGCGCGCCGACATATTGATGAAACGCCCGATCGGCCCGGAACCGAGCTTGATCGCGACGTCCTCGACGTTCTTGAGCGGGACCATCGCCGCCTCCCCCGAGTGCTCCTCCCACTTTCGCAGCGGAAACGGCGGAGAGCGGCGGAACGGCCTGGCCGAAAGCGGACTCGCCCGGTCAGATGCCGAGCAGGTCGACCAGGTCGTCGGCGTGGTCCTCTTCTTCGGCGAGGATGAACTCCATGAGGCGGCGGCTCGTCGGGTCGCCGTCGCCGAGCCAGCGGATGATCTCCTGGTAGGTGGAGATGACGATCCGCTCCGCCTCCAGGTTGTCGCGCAGCATCTGGGCGAGGTCGCCGTCGGACGGCGTCGTGTAGTCCGTCGCGGAGCGCTCGGTGAGCTTGGCCGGGTCGAACGCGGGCTCGCCGCCGAGCTGGTTGACGCGGCCCGCCACGCGCAGCGCGTGCCCCAGCTCCTCCTTGGCGTGGTCGGTGAACTGCGACGACACCTGGGCGCTGTCGATGCCGCTCGCGGAGATCGCGTGCCGCGTGTACCGCAGCCAGCAGACGACCTCGGTGGCGACGACGTCGTTGAGGACCTCGATGACCCGCGTGCTGTCGCGCCCGTAGGTCTCGGTGATCGGCCCCTCCTCCATCTTCTGCCGCACCTCGGCGCGGATCTTGGTGACGTCCAGGACGAAGTTGTCGCTCATACCGGCCCTCCCGTGATGATCATCGGCGCCCGGTACGTTCCCGCGTCCCGGCCAAGGGAGCGGCCGACGGCGGCAAAGTCGTGATCATCACCACGGAATAGGACGACCGGGTCAGGGAAGAGGTGGAGAGCGCATTGATCGTCGGTCAAAAACAGCAGTCCCCGCCGTCCCAGCAGGGTTTCCGCGTCTCCGGCGTTTCCAGCGCCGCACGCGGGGCAGTCTGCCATTGTCGAGGGAAACGGAGGCGATCCGGTATGAAGGTCGTGATCGAGATGACCCTGCCCCGGGACGCCGGCAGCGCTCCACTGGCCCGGCACACGCTCGACGCCTCCCTGCGCGGGCTCGGGGTCGAGCCGGGCGTGCGCGCCGACATCGCGCTCGCCCTGGGCGAGGCGTGCGCCAACGTCATCCAGCACGCGCGCGCCAGCCACGAGTACGAGGTCCGCGCGCTGATGGACGGCCTGCGCTGCGTCGTGGACGTCATCGACGGCGGCGGCCACAACGGCGCGCAGCCCTGGGCCGACGCGCAGGCGCCGCCGCACGCCGAGAGCGGACGCGGCCTCCAGCTCATCCGCGCCTGCACCGAACAGCTGGACATCTCCGACCGGATGCACCGCGACGGGGCCGTCGTCCACTTCGAGAAGTCGCTGGTGGGATGAGAACGGCCCCGTTCCGCCGGGCGGAACGGGGCCGTGGACCGACGATCAGCCGGTGACCGGCAGGTCGCCCTGGACCGGCTTCGGCTTGGGCGCGGCGGCCTTCGGCGCGTGCGGCTTGACCGGCTTGACGGGCTTCACCGGCTTGACCGGCTTCACCGCGTGCGCCGGGGCGCCGCAGGTCGCCGAGGAGACCGCGAGCGTCTGGGCCTTGCCGCCGCCGAGCGGGACGGTCGCCGACAGCGCCGTCACGCGCAGCCGGCCGTCGGGCAGCCGCTCCTGCTTGTTGAGGACGACCGCGCCGTCACCGAGCCCGTCCACGTGGAACGGGACGGTCGTGTTCGGCGGCGGGCTCACCGCGAGCCGCTTGCCCGCGACCAGCGCGTTCACGATGTGGGACGTGCCGCGGCCGGCCTCGCACTTGGCGGTGACGGCCTCGGCGAACAGCCCCGCGCTCGGGACCTTCAGCTTCGCGACCTCCGACGAGGCGAAGCCGCGCGACGCCTTCACGTTGAGGACGCCGACGTCGACCAGCTTGTCGGGGTTCACCCGGGCGAGGCTGCGCGTGACGGTGGCCGCGGCGGACTGCGCGAGCGGCAGCGGCGGCACCGAGACCGGCCCGGTCGCCGTCAGCCCGAACGCCGTGCTGCCGGGGGTCGCGGCCGGGGCCGCGGCGCCCGCGGGGGTGGCGGCGGCGACGCCGATCGCGGCGGCGACCAGGCCGATCTGGGCGAGGCGGGCCTTCATCGAGGACATGGATCGACTCCTAGTTCACATGCTGAGGTACGGCTGACCCGGGGGATCAGCCGGAGATGAGGACGACCGTCCCGAGCGGCACGCGGGACAGCTCGCGCAGCGCCGCGTCCGGCACCCGGACGCAGCCGTGCGAGACGGCCTTCCCGAAGACCGAGGCGTCCGGCCAGCCGTGGAACGCCACGGTGCCCGGCCCCCCGCCGAAGGTGTCCAGCGACGCCGAGTGCGTGCCGAGCGGGATGACCAGCGGGCTCGGCGTCTTCTTGGCCGGGGCGAGCTGGGCGAGGACGAACGTCCGTCCGGTCGGCGTGGGCGTGTTCGCGGCTCCGACGGCGACCTTCCACGCGCCGACGCTCGTGCCGGACTTCTCCAGCGTGAGGGTGCGGCGCGCCGTGTCGACCCTGACCGTGTACGGCGAGCGGGCGGCGCGGAGCCCGTCCTCGCCGGAGATCCAGCCGCTGGCCTGGTCGGGCCGGCTCGGGAGCAGGACGCGCGACCAGGTGCCGGAGCGTTCGACGACGGGGACCCAGGTGGGCCCGCCGAGCTCCGTCACGGGGAGCACGGCCACCTGCCGTCCGCCGGGCCGGTCGAAGACGGGACGCGGCGCGGTCGGATGCACGACCGTGCCGTCGCCGCCGTCCGCGGCGCCGGTGTCCCGGGCCAGGGCGGGGATCTTCGCGTACGTGGTCGTTTCGGGCGTCTTCCCGGTGGGGGACGCCGCGGACACGGGCCGGTCGTCCGCCGTGGCGGCGTCCGGCGACTGCCCGCACCCCCCGAGGACCAGGGCCAGCGCGGCCACGGGCGGCAGGATCACGGCCGCGCGGGCGCGCGGGCGGGTGCGGTGCGTTCTCATGGAAGGGCCCCCTCCGGGAGGCGTGATGTCCGACCCGATAAGCAGCTCGGGGGAAAGGTTTACGGTCGTCATCTCGCCGGGGATGCTAGCGGGGGGAGAACGGAGCGTGTTCGGATTTTCGGGGAATCCGGCGGGACTTTTCCCGCCGGGCCCGCGCCATTCCACGATAATGGTGAATATGTCCGGAACGACGGCTACAAGTTCGCTTGATCGGACATAACTCCGCTTTGCCCGCGGGAAATCGGACGAAAATGCTCAGGCGTGGCGTCCGGCGGCGGCGGAGAACTCGGCCAGCCCCCAGACGAGCGACTGCCGCGCCTGGGCGGGCATTCCGGACAGGATCCGGCCCAGCTCCTCGCGGCGCCGGACGCGCAGCCGCTCCAGCAGCCGCCGCCCGTCGGCCGTCAGCCGGACGGTCACCTCGCGCCGGTCCTGCCCGGTGTCGCGGCGCAGCAGCCCGGACGCCTCCAGCCGGTCGCAGAGCCGGCTCGCCGAGGACGTCAGCGCGCCCAGCCCGGCCGCGAGCCCGCTCACGTTGACCGGGCCGCGTTCCAGGATGAACAGCGCGCGGAGCTGCGTGGCGGGGACGGGGACGTCCGGCCCGTCATGGACGCGGGCGACGACGTCCAGGAGGGCGCCCGCCGCCGCGTCGAGGGCCGCCGCGGTCTCCAGGGGGTCCTGACCGGGTGGAGCGACCATGTATCCCACTGTGACACAAGGGGTCGGCGGCGGGCATCTCGACCGGGGCGATGCGGTCAGCGGGGAAGCTTCACCACGGTGACGAAGAAATTGTCGATCTGCCGTACGACCTGGATGAACCGGTCGAAGTCGACGGGCTTGGTGACGTACGCGTTCGCGTGCAGATCGTAACTGCGGAGGATGTCCTCGTCGGCCTCGGACGTGGTCAGCACCACGATCGGGATGCTGCGCAGGTCCGGGTCCGCCTTGACCTCCTCCAGCACCTGCCGGCCGTCCTTGCGGGGCAGGTTGAGGTCCAGCAGGATCAGGTCGGGGCGCGGCGCGTCCGCGTGCTCGCCCTCCCGCCGCAGGAACGCCATCGCGTGCTCGCCGTCGCTGGCGACGTGGAGGTGGTTGCGGAGCTTGTTGTGCTCGAACGCCTCGGTCGTCAGCAGGACGTCGCCGGGGTCGTCCTCGACCAGCAGCACCTCGATCGGGCGGGCGTCGGGCGCCGGGTCGTTATTCATCCGCGGTCTCCTTCTCGGCCGGAAGTGTCCACCGTATGACGGTTCCGGGGCTTTCCTGGTCTTCGTTCACGTCCAGCCAGATGCGACCGCCGTGATACTCCACGATCTTCTTGCAGAGCGCGAGCCCGATGCCCGTCCCGGCGTACTCCTCGCGCGGGTGCAGGCGCTGGAAGATGAGGAAGATGCGCTCGGCGTGCCGGGCCTCGACGCCGATGCCGTTGTCGGCGCAGGCGAACTCCCAGGCGTCGCCGTCGCGCCGCACGGTGATCTCCACCTCGGGCGCGACGCCGGGCCGCCGGAACTTGATCGCGTTCCCGATGAGGTTCTGGAAGAGCTGGCCGAGCTGCGTCCGGTCGCCGCGCACGTGCGGGAGGTCGGCGACGCGGACGTCCGCGCCGGTCTCCTCGCGCAGCGTCGCGAGGTCGGCGAGGGACTGCGCGGCGACGGCGTTGAGGTCGACCGCGTCCTCGGTGCGGCTGACGCGGCCGACGCGGGAGAAGCCGAGCAGGTCGTTGATGAGCGCCTGCATGCGCTTGGCGCCGTCCACGGCGAACTCGATGTACTGGCGGCCCCGGTCGTCGAGCTGGTCGCCGTAGCGGCGCTCGATCATCTGGCAGAAGCTCGCGACCTTGCGCAGCGGCTCCTGGAGGTCGTGGGACGCGACGTAGGCGAACTGCTCCAGCTCGGAGTTGGAGCGGCGCAGCTCGGCGGCCTGGGCGTCCAGGAGCTGGCGGGCGCGGGCCGTGCGCTGCCACTCCAGCAGGATCCGGTGCCGCATCGCGTCGATGACGGCGGCCAGCTCGGAGATCTCGACGGGCCGCCGGATGTCGAGCGGGTGCGTCAGGTCGCCCTGGACGACGGCCTGGACCTTGTCGCTGAGCTGCGACACCGGCCGCAGGACCGTCCGGCGGATCAGCACCGCGAGCGCCAGCCCGGTCACGACGATGACGCCGAGGGCGCCGCCGACCGACCAGGTCGCCGCGTTCGCGCGGCTCTGCAGGATCCGGACGGTCTCGGCGTGCAGCGCGGTGATCCGCTGCTGCACGCGCGCGATGTCGGTCCGGACGGTCACGAACCGCGCCTGGCCCGTCTTCTCCAGCTCGTCGGCGCCGCGCCGGTCGGCCGCGACCGGGTCCGCGTAGGCGGTGCGCCACGCGGCGATCTCGGCGGTGACGCGGTCGAGCCCGGCGAGCGTCGGCCCGGCGCCGTGGACGCCGCGCAGCAGCGCGCGCATCCGGCGCGCCGCCGCGGCCTCGTCCCGGACGGCGGCCCGGTACCCGGCGAGGCTCGATGCGGCGCCGGTCGCCGCGTACTCGCGGACCAGCGTGTCCTGGCGGGCGATGGCGCCGCTGAGCTGGAACTGCTCCAGCGTCGCCGGGTCGACCTTGTCGATGAGCGTGTTGCGCGCGCCGATGTTGCCGGCGAGCGCGAACCCGGCGAGCGCGACGGCGGCGGCGAGCAGGACGGCCAGCAGCACCGACCCGATGCGGTAGAGCTGCGACAGCCGGATGCGGTCCAGGCCGCGCCGCTCGGGGCGGGGCATCGGCTCCACGAACGCGGGCGGGCCGAGGACGGCCTCCAGCTCGGCCAGTTCCTCGTCGGTAAAGTCCTCGGCGGTGTCTTCGGCGGTGTCGGCGGTCATGAGAGTTCACCCCGGGTGAGCAGGAGCAGGGCCAGGTCGTCGGACAGGACGTCGCCGTTGCGCCGTTCGGCCTCGCCGATCAGGCCGTCCAGCAGCGCCCGGCCGCGCTCGGCGCGGGCGTGCGCGGCGCGGGCGAGGGTGAGCAGCCCGGCGAGGTCGAGGCGTTCGCCGTCGCCCTCGCCCGAGTAGCCCTCGATCAGGCCGTCGGTGTAGAGCATGAGCGCCCAGTCGTCGCCGAGGTGGACGTCGCCGGCGGGCCAGTCCAGGCCGGGCAGCAGGCCGAGCGCGGGGCCGCACGGCTCGTCGGGCAGCGGGTCGACGCCGTCCGGCGTGAACAGGACCGGGCGCGGGTGCCCGGCGCGCCAGACGCGGACGGTGCGGCGGTCGGGCGCGAGCGCGAACATGCACAGCGTCGTGAAGATCTCCTCGCTCCACCGCTCGTGGCACAGCACGGCGTCGAGCGTGCGCAGCAGCGGGGAGCCGGTGTGGCCGGCGAGGACGAGCGTGCGCCACGCCATGCGCAGCCGGACGCCGAGCGACGCCTCGTCCGCGCCGTGCCCGCTGACGTCGCCGATGACGCCGTGGACGGTGCCGTCCGCCATCTGGACGGTGTCGTAGAAGTCGCCGCCGAGCAGCGCCCGGTCGCGGCCCGGACGGTAGCGGGCGTGGTGGCCGATGCCGGGCTCGTCCAGGATCGGGACGGGCAGCAGCCCGCGCTCCAGCCGCGCGTTCTCGCGGCCGAGGATGCGGGCCTCGACGAGCTGGCGTTCGGACTCGTCGGCGCGCTTGCGCTCGATGGCGTAGCGGATGGCGCGGCTGAGGAGCGGGCCGTCCACGTCCTGCTTGACGAGGTAGTCCTGCGCGCCCGCGCCGACGGCCGCGACGCCGACGTGCGCGTCGGCGAGGCCGGTGAGGACGAGGACGGCGATGTCCGGCGCGGCCTTCAGGACCTGCCGGAGCACCTCCAGGCCGGACGCGTCGGGCAGCGACAGGTCCACGATCACGCAGTGGAGGGAGCGGGTCAGCGACCGCAGCGCCTCGGCGAGCGTGCGGGCGACGATGATCTCGACGTCGGGTTCGGACTCGGCGATGAGGTCCTCGAAGAGGAGGGCGTCGGCCGTGTCGTCCTCGACCAGCAGCAGGCGCAGGCGTGTGCCGGTCGCCACGCCCGGAGTCCCGTTGCGGGTGACGGCGGACACCGCGTCGTTCCCTCCTTTGTCCCGCCCGTGGGCGGTGACCGTCTCGGTCTGCTTGTCATCGGGCAAATGTTAGGCCAGCCGGTCGGTTACGAGCAGTGACTCGGGGAACTGGATCCGCTGAGCAAAAGGAGTGATCCCGCATGGCGCTGAGTGTGCCGCCCGCACGGCGCGAGTCCGTCGACATCGCCGAATCGTGGCAGGTTTGCCGCATTCGGGGCGACCTTGACTGTACTCGGGCGGATCTGCTGCGCGCGTACGTGGACGCCGCGCTGGAGCCGCCGGTGCCGGGCGGGGCGCCGCGGATCGCGCTGCACCTGGCGGAGGTGCCGTTCTGCGACTCCTACGGACTGTCGGCGCTGGTGTACGCGGCGAAGCGGCTGCGCGCGGCGGGCGGCGCGCTGCGGGTGACGAGCGCGTCGCGGCAGGTGCGCTCGCTGATCCGGCGCTGCGGGCTGGACTGCCTGCTGCCGCTGCCGGACTGAGTCGGCGGCGGAAAGAGATCGTGCCCGGCGTGCGAATGGTCGCGGAGCCGTTTCGGCGACGATCTTGCTCGGGGCCGCGCGGGCCTTTACCCGGAGGGTCGGAACGCGCGGCGGCCGGCGGCCGGTGCGGGAACGCCGGAGAAGGGAAAGCCGACGGGGGTCAGGCGCTTTTCAATGGCCGCCGGACGGCCCGCCGCGCGGCGCGCCGCTGGGCCACCGCGGCGCGCGCCGCGTTGAGGCTCTCGCGGACCTGGGCCGCGCCGCGAGCCGCCGTGGCGCCGTCGATCTTGCGCCCCGCGTAGGCGGCGAGGACCTCCGCCACGGGCGGCGGCGTGTACTCGTCGCGGCGGGGTTCGACGGGGGCGACCGGGACGGCGGCGGGCGGGCTGGGAGGGATTCCCTCGGCGATGCGGGCCGCCGGGGTGAGAACGAGCGCGAGATGGGCGTGGCACTGCGGGCACTCGGCCTCGGAATGCGTTTCTCCGTTCACACCCCCCATCATTACCCGGGGGTCTGACATTTCATCCGCGCCGACCGTTTCCCGCGGTCCCCGGGAGACGAAGGACGCCGGTTCGTGATGGGCGAAATGGCGTCAGCGGCGCGCCGGGGAGGGCACGGCGCGGGACGGCGCCGGATGGGTCCGCGTCGGTGTGGCGTGCCGGGCCGCGCCGGTGACGGCCAGCGCGACGAACACCGCGAGCCACAGCACGGCGCGTCCGGCCCGGTGGCCGTAACCGCAGGTCAGCCACAGGGCGGCGAGCCCGGCCCGGTGCCAGCCGCCGGGCGTGCCGCGCCGTCTGGCCTGGAGCGCGCGGTAGCGCAGGTCGCGGGACGTCCGGCCGGACGTGGCGGCGGCGAGCCGGGCGTAGAGGTCGGCGAGCGCGGGGTCGGGCCGGGGGCCGGGGTCGTCGGCGAGGACGGCCGTGGCCCGCCACGGCGCCAGCCGGGGCCGCAGGACAGGGAAGACGCACCGGCCGGTGAGGCTCAACTCACCGCTGACGCCGAGCAGGACGCACCGCGACAGGTCCACGTCGGCGAGGGCGATGCGGGGCGCCCGTACGTCGCGCAGGGACAGCAGCCGGACGGGCGCGGCGGGCGGCTCGTCCAGCCCCGCGAGCGGCCGGGCGGCCTCGCGGACGTCCAGCGGCCCGGCGAAGGACGCGCCGGTGAGGTCCAGCGCGGCCGAGCGGACGCGGAACTCGCCGCGTCCGCGCACGCACGCGCCCCGGGCCGAGAGCAGCGGGGCGGCGGCGGTCACGTGCAGGCCCTCATGGGCGGTCAGGCCGTCCAGTTGGAGCGCTCCCATGACCGTCAGCGGCCCGAGCCGCGCGCCCCGCCGGAAGCGGGCGCGGTCGAACCGGGCGTTGCGGCCGACGCGCAGCCGCCGGAACGACGCCGGGCCGGTGAGCCGGGCGCCGCGCAGCGCGAAGTCGCGGTCGAGGCGGGCGCGGTCGAACTCGGCGGCGCCGGTGAACGCGGCGTGGTCGAAGTCCGCGTCGGCGAACCAGCGGGTCTCGCCGAACAGCGCGTCGCCGCCGAACACGGCCTCCGCGAACGACGCGTGGCGGTGGAAGCGCGCGGTGTGGAACGTCACGCTGCCGCCGAACCGGGCGCCGTGGAACGAGACGTGGCCGAGGAAGCGGGCGTCGTAGAAGGACGCGGGGCCGGTGAAGGCCGTCCCGTCGAAGGACGCGTCGCCCTCGAAGCAGGCGTCGGCGAACGACGTCCCGGCGGGCAGGACGGCGCGGTCGAGGCGGGCGCGGCCGAGATGGGGGCGCCCGTCCGGGCCGCGCAGGGCCGCGAGCAGGGCCGCCAGCGCGGACGCGGGGACGGCGACGCCGCGCAGGTCGAGGTCGGAGCCGGGCCGGAGCGCGGCGAGGAACCGGTCGAAGCGGTCGGCCCGCAGGTGCGCGACGCAGGTGCCGGACGGGACGGCGGACCGCCCCGCGCAGCCGGCGACCGGGCACCGGGGCCAGTCCAGAGTGCTCACCGAGGCGTTCACTCTGACCGTTTTACCAAGGGGATGGGCGTCCTGGGATCTTTCTTTACGGTCAGGTCGCTGATGCCTCGTTCTTGACCGTCGTTCAGTGTGCCGAACCCCGAGTGGCCGAGGCGGAACATGGGCATGATCGTCATATCCGACTCCAGGCCGAAACTTCCGTTCGACTGCTGTTCACCTCGGGCAGGGACAATTGCGTCATGACCGTAAACCCCGGACATCTCCCCCGTGACATGGACGTTCTGCCGGACGACCGGTTCCTGGACCGGGAGGAGAGCTGGCTCCGCTTCAACCAGCGCGTGCTGGAGCTGGCCGAGGACCCCGGCCTGCCGCTGCTCGAACGCGTCCGGTTCCTGTCGATCTTCGCCAGCAACCTGGACGAGTTCTTCATGGTCCGCGTCGCGGGGCTGGCGCGGCGGATGGCGACCGGCCTCGCCGTCCAGTCCGCCAGCGGGCGCCAGCCGCGCGAGGTGCTGGAGCGGACCGCGACCGTCGCGCACCAGCTCATGCTGCGGCACGCCGCGTCGTTCGCCGACGACGTCTGCCCGGCGCTCGCCCGCGAGGGCATCGACATCCTGCGCTGGGACGACCTGTCGGAGACCGAGCAGGAGCGGCTGCGGCGGTTCTTCCGGGACCGGATCTACCCCGTCCTGACCCCGCTCGTCGTGGACTCGGCGCACCCCTTCCCGTACATCTCGGGGCTGTCGCTGAACCTCGCGGTGATCGTCCGGGACCCCGAGACGGACGCGACGATGTTCGCCCGCGTCAAGGTCCCGCCGGTGCTGCCGCGCTTCGTGGAGGCGTCCGCGGATCGGTACACGCCCCTTGAGGACGTCATCGCCGCGCACCTGGACCAGTTGTTCACCGGGATGGAGGTCGTGGAGCACCACGCGTTCCGCGTGACCCGCAACCAGGACCTGGAGATCGACGACGACATCAGCGAGGGTCTGCTCCAGGCGCTGGAGCGGGAGCTGCTGCGCCGCCGCTTCGGCCCGGTCGTGCGGCTCGAAGTGGAACGGTCGATCACCCCGGCCGTCCTGGAGCTGCTGACGACCGAACTCGGCATCACCGAGCAGCAGATCTACCGGGTGCCGGGGCCGCTGGACCTGGCCGGGCTGAGCGCCATCGCCGACCTGGACCGGCCGGAGCTGAAGTACCCGCCGTTCGTGCCGTCCAAGGACTCGCTGCCCGAGGACGCGAGCATCTTCGCCGCGATCCGCGAGCGCGACGTGCTGATCCACCACCCCTACGACTCGTTCGCGACGACCGTCCAGCGGCTCATCGAGGACGCCGCCGCCGACCCGCGCGTCCTCGCGATCAAGCAGACGCTGTACCGGACGAGCGGCGACTCGCCCATCGTGGACGCGCTGATCGAGGCCGCCGAGGCGGGCAAGCAGGTCGTCGTCGTGGTGGAGCTGAAGGCGAGGTTCGACGAGCGCGCCAACATCGCGTGGGCGCGCAAGCTGGAGAAGGCGGGCTGCCACGTCGTCTACGGGTTCGTCGGGCTGAAGACGCACTGCAAGCTGGCCCTGGTCGTCCGGCAGGACGCCGACGGGACGCTGCGCCGCTACTGCCACATCGGCACCGGCAACTACCATCCGAAGACCGCGCGGCTCTACGAGGACCTGGGGCTGCTGACGGCCGCGCCCGAGGTCGGCGAGGACGTCAGCGCGCTGTTCAACCACCTCACCGGCTACTCGCGGCAGAAGACCTACAACCGGCTGCTGGTGGCGCCGCAGAGCGTGCGGTCCGGGCTCGTCCAGCGGGTGGACCGCGAGATCGAGCACCACCGGGCGGGGCGCGCCGCGCGCGTGCAGATCAAGTGCAACTCGCTGGTGGACGAGGTCCTGATCGACGCGCTGTACCGGGCGTCGCGGGCCGGCGTGCCGGTGGACGTGTGGGTGCGCGGAATCTGCGCGCTGCGTCCGGGCCTGCCGGGGCTGTCGGACACGATCCGCGTCCGCAGCGTCCTCGGGCGCTTCCTGGAGCACTCGCGGATCTTCACGTTCGCCAACGATGGCGATCCCGAGGTGTGGATCGGTAGCGCGGACCTCATGCACCGCAACCTGGACCGCAGGGTCGAGGCCCTGGTGCGGGTCACCGAACCCGCGCAGCGGAACGCGCTGCTGGACTTCATGAACCTGGCGATGGACGACGGCACGTCCGCGTGGTGGCTCGACGCCGAGGGCACCTGGACGCGCCGCACTCCGCCGCCCGGGGAGAAGCTGCTGGACGTCCAGACGCACCTGATCCGCAGCCGCCGGTGGAAGAACGTCGCCGATGGATGAGATCCGCGCCGCGGGCGTGGTGCTGTGGCGCGACGGCCTGGACGGGGCGGAGATCGCCGTGGTCCACCGGCCGCGCTACGACGACTGGTCGTTCCCGAAGGGGAAGGTCGAGCCGGGGGAGCACGTCGTCGCGACGGCGCTCCGGGAGACGGTCGAGGAGACGGGCATCGCGCCCGTGCTCGGCCGGCGGCTGCCCACCCAGCGCTACACGGTGTCCGGGCGGCCCAAGCGGGTGGACTACTGGGCGGCTGAGGCGGACGGTTCGGCGTTCGTCCCCAACGACGAGGTGGACGCGCTCGACTGGCTCCCGCCGGACGAGGCCGCGCGCCGCCTCAGCTACCCGGTCGACGCCGACCTGCTGCGCGCGTTCCTGGACGGCCCGCGCCGCACCCGGCCGCTGCTGATCGTCCGGCACGGCTCGGCGGGGGACAAGCGGACGTTCCCCGGCCCCGACGAGCTGCGCCCGCTGGACGACCTCGGCCGTGACGAGGCGGTCGCGCTGGCCGGCCCGCTCGTCGCGTTCGGCCCGTCCCGGCTGATCAGCTCGGCGACGGCCCGGTGCGTCGAGACCCTGCTGCCGCTCGCCCGCGCCACCGGGCTGCCGGTCGTCACGGCGGCGGCGGTCACGGTCGGCGCGGACGTCGACGCCGGGACGGCCTTCCTGCGCGCCCTCGCCGAACCCGCCGTCGTCTGCACGCACGGCGAGTCGCTGACGAAGATGGTGGACGGCCTCTGCCGCGCCCTCGGCGCCGCCGTCCCCGACGACACGTCCCTGCCGAAGGGCGGCTTCTGGGTCGTCCACCTCACGTCGGACGGTGTGGCCGGTTTGGAACGTCACAGCGTCTGACCGGAGTCAGCCGAGGCGCGGGCGCTTCTTCCACTTCTTCGCGAAGCGGCGCCGCGCCTCGGCGGCCCGGGCGTCCTCGCGGGCGTAGAGGACGCCGAGGCGGAAGGCGTCCTCCAGGTCGAGGGGCGCGGCGGCGCGCAGCCGGTTCCGGGCCGTCACGGCGTCCTGGTGCTCGCCGAGGACGGTCTGGAGCCGCTTCGCGCCCTTCACGGCCTTACGCGCGGGCTTCCCGCCCGCGTCGCGCGCGGCCTCGGCGGTGTAGCGGGCGAGCTTGGCGGCCTTGCGCAGCTCGTGCAGCGCGACGTCCCGCGCGGTGTCGGCGTCGGTGTCGGTCCGCGCGGTGCGCAGCGCGTCGTGCCGCCGCTCCATCCGCCGCCACGCACGGGCGACGGTCCGGCGCAGCTCGGGCCGGGCGGGACGGCGGGCGGCGCGGGTCAGCGGCGGGTCCAGGTGCAGCGCGTCCAGGGCGTCCAGCAGCGCGAAGTAGCGCGGCGTGCCGAGCGCGGCGCCGAGCCGGGCGCGGGCGGCGGCCTCCTCGGCGGCGAGCCCGGACGCGACCAGCTCGGGCGCGAGATCGGCGCCCGCGGCGGTCTCCGCGTCGAAGTGGGCGCGCAGGACGTCCAGGTCCCGCACGTCGCCGAGCGCGCCCGCCAGCCACTTCAGCTCGGTGCGCAGCGGATCGACGCGGGTCCGGTCGAGCAGCCGCCGGTACGTCTTCAGGACGCTCCGGAGCCGCCGCGTCGCGACCCGCATGTCGTGGACGTCCTCCTCGTCGGCGAGCCGGGCGCCGGGGTCGCGGCGCAGCAGCTCGTCCACGAGCCGCGCCAGGTAGGCGAGCAGGACGTCCCCGGCCGTCGTCGGCGGGCGCCCGCGGGCCTCGCGCCGCGCGACCTCGGCGGGCGACGGCGCGATCCGGCCCATGAGGACGCGGGCGAGCTTGGACGGGGACGCGGCGTCCCGCGCCCCGGCCGCCCGCAGCCGCTCCCCGGCGGCCTCCAGCAGCGCGCCGTCGCCCGCCCCGCCCAGCTCGACCTCGATCTCGCGCCACGCGATCGTGTCGTCGGTGCCCGTGCTGGTATCGGCGCGGCCCGTGACGGCGTCGTCCGCGACCTCGGCCAGCTCCGCGCCCGTGGCGTCCAGCAGCAGCCGCGCGGTGCGCTCGGTGTCGATCGCGGCGACGGGGACGAGCGGCAGCCCGCGCGTCCGGGCCAGGACGAGCCCGGCCAGCTCCGTCGGCACCGCGTCGCCGAGGCCCGGCGGGGCGTGGTGCTCGCGCCGCGCGGACGGCCCGGCGGGCAGCTTGAGGTGCCAGCCCGCGTCATGCCCCCCGGCGCGGCGGCGCAGCGTGATCCCGCCCGCCGCGAGCCGCAGGTCGGGCGTGTCGTAGTAGACGGCGCGCAGCGATTCCCGGACGGGCTCGGACACGGCCGCGACGCCGTCCAGCCCGGACAGGTCGGGCAGCGTGAAGTCCGGACCCGCCTCGTGCTTGGACTCGATCTCCAGATGTTCCGGCACTGGTTCCTCCTGGGGGGTCGGAACTTGCGCTTGATGATTCCCGGACAAAACTGCACAAAACGCCTGTAACGCCCAGCACACAGGGTTGACCGGGGACGCGGGCCGGGACCTTAATGACTCCATGTCCAATGAAGTGCGCTCCCGGACCGTCCGCGGCGACGGCGTCGACCTCGCCGTCTTCGAGCGGGGCGCCGGTCCCGCCGTCCTGCTGGTCCACGGCTACCCCGACACGCACCAGGTCTGGGACGCCGTCGCGGAGCGCCTGGCCGAGCGGTACCGCGTCATCAGCTACGACGTGCGCGGCGCGGGCGCGTCCGGGCGGCCCCGGCGCACCGCCGCGTACCGGTTCGAGCACCTCATGGCGGACATGCGGGCCGTGCTGGACGCGGTCAGCCCCGGCGAGCCCGTCCACCTCGTCGGGCACGACTGGGGCTCGATCCAGTGCTGGGAGGCCGCCTGCACGATGCCGGAGCGGTTCGCGTCCTACACGTCGATCTCCGGGCCGTCGCTGGACCACGTCGGGCACTGGACGCGCCGTTTCCACCCGCGCGCGTCGGTCCGGCAGACGCTGCACTCCTGGTACATCGGGTTCTTCCAGTCGCCGCTGCTGCCCGAGCTGGCGTGGCGCAGCGGCGTCGCCGGACGGCTGATCACGCGGCTGGAGCACGGCGACCCCGACTTCGCGGCCACGCTGCCGCACGACGGCGCCGCCGGGGTCCGCCTCTACCGCGCGAACATCCCGTCCCGGCTGCTGCGGCCCCGCGACCGCCGGACGGACCTGCCGGTGCAGATCGTGATCCCCGAGGACGACAACTACGTCACCCCCGCGCTCGCCGAGGCCGCGCGGCCGTTCGTCCCCAACCTGTGGATCCGGCGCGTGAAGGGACGGCACTGGATCCCGTCCGCACGCCCCGACCTCATCGCGCGGCTCGTCGGCGAGCACGTCGAGCAGGTGCGCGGCGCCGAGCCGTCCCGGGGCGTGCGCCGGGCGCGCGTCGAGAGCAAGCCGGAGTTCGCCGGGCAGCTCGTCGTGGTGACGGGCGCGGGCAGCGGCATCGGCCGCGCCACCGCGCTGGCCTTCGCCGAACGCGGCGCGGAGATCGTCGCCGCCGACCGCGACACCGAGTCCGCCGAGCGCACCGCGCGGCTCGCGTCCCTGCTCGGCCCGCCCGCCCGCGCCTACACGGTGGACGTCTCCGACGTCGCCGCGATGGAGAAGTTCGCCGCCGAGATCGACGTCCCGGACGTCCTGGTCAACAACGCGGGCATCGGCATGTCCGGCTCGTTCCTCGACCACACGCCCGAGGACTGGGAGCGCGTCCTCGGCGTCAACCTCGGCGGCGTCATCCACGGCGCGCGGCTGTTCGGCCGCCGGATGGCCGAGCGCGGCGAGGGCGGCCACATCGTCAACCTCGCGTCGATGGCCGGGTACACGCCGTCGCGCGAGCTGCCCGCCTACAGCACGAGCAAGGCGGCCGTGCTGATGCTGAGCGAGTGCCTGCGCGCCGAACTCGCGGACGCGGGCGTCGGCGTCTCGGCGATCTGCCCCGGCGTCGTCACCACCGCGATCACCCGGACCACCGCGTTCGTCGGCCTCACCCCGGACGCCCAGGACCGGCGCCGCCGCCGGATCACTCGCGCCTACGGCCGCCGCGCCTATCCGCCGGAGCGGGTCGCGGCGCAGATCGTCCGGGCCGTCCGGGACGACCGCGCCGTCGTGCCGGTGACGCCCGAGGCCCGGCTGGCCTACCTGGCGTCGCGCGTCTCCCCGTCGCTCCTGCGGCTGGCGGCCCGCGTCCGGCTCAACTGAGCGGCTCGGCCAGCCCGACCACGATCCCCTCGGGGCCGCGCACGTAGCAGAGCAGGAACTGGTCCTCGTACCGGACGATCTCGCCGACCAGGTCCGCGCCGACCGCCTTGACGCGGGAGACCGTGGCCTCGATGTCGTCCACCGCGAACATCACGCGGCGGATCCCCAGCGTGTTCGTCGGCGCGTCCACCGGCCCGTGGCGGACGGCCCCCGGCGAGTGGAACTTCGCCAGCTCGACCCCGCCCGGCACGCCCGGGATCCGCAGCATCGCGATCTCCTGCCGGACGTCCGCCAGCCCGATCACCCGCTCCACCCACGGCTCGTCCAGCGGCCACCGGCCCTGCAGCTCCATGCCCAGTTCGACGAAGAAGGCGATCACCGCGTCGAGGTCGTCGACCACGATGAGGACGTTGTCCATCCGCTGAATCGTCATGGGCGCGAGCGTAGCGGCGGGCACCGACGGTTCAGTCCTCGGCGGTGAGGGGCTTGGCGATGTCCTCCAGGCCCTTGCGCTCGGCCTTCACGCCGAACACCACCTCGACCAGCCCGGCCGCGATCATCAGCAGCGCGCCGGTCACGAACGCCATCGACGTCGTCCCGATCCCGCCCGCGATGAGCTTGGAGAAGACGAGCGGGCCGGTGATGCCGCCGACCGCGGTGCCGATCGCGTAGAAGAACGCGATGGCGAGCGCCCGGGTCTCCATCGGGAAGACCTCGCTGACCGTCAGGTACGCCGAACTGGCGCCCGCGGAGGCGAAGAACAGCACGCCGCACCAGCAGGCCGTCAGCGTCAGCGCCGACAGGATCCCCGCGTCGAACGCCCACGCGGTGAGCAGCAGCAGCACGCCGGACAGGATGTACGTCCCGCTGATCATCGGCTTGCGGCCCACGCTGTCGAACAGCGGCGACAGCAGCAGCGGCCCGAGGAAGTTGCCCGCCGCGATGACCGCGTAGAAGTAGCCGGTCGCCGCGTCCACGTGGAAGAACTTGGTGAGGATGTCGGCGTACCCGAACGTGATCGCGTTGTAGAGGAACGCCTGCCCGATGAACAGTGCGAACCCGAGGATCGCGCGCTTGGGGTAGTGCGCCCACAGCGTCCGCGCGATGAGCCCGAAGCCGAGGCTCTTGCGCTGGCGGATCGTGATCTCCTGGGACGGCTCGACCAGCCGCTTGCCCGACTCGTGCTCGACCTCTTTCTCGACGTCCCCGACGAGTTGCTCCGCCGCGTTCGTCCGGCCGTGGATGATCAGCCAGCGCGGGCTCTCCGGGACGTGCCGCCGCACCACCAGGATGATCAGGCCGAGCACCACGCCGAGCGCGAACGCCAGCCGCCAGCCGACGTTCACCGGCAGCTCGCTGAGCAGCGGGACGGTCAGCAGCGCCCCCGCCGCCGCGCCCAGCCAGAAGCTGCCGTTGATCACGATGTCGATCCGGCCGCGGTGCCGGCTCGGGATCAGCTCGTCGATCGCGGAGTTGATCGCCGCGTACTCGCCGCCGATGCCGAAGCCGGTGATGAACCGGCACAGGAAGAACCACCAGGGCGTCCACGACAGCGCGGTGAGCGCGGTGCCGAGCAGGTACACCACCAGCGTGATCATGAACAGCTTCTTGCGGCCGAAGCGGTCGGTCATCCAGCCGAAGAACAGCGCGCCCAGGCAGGCGCCCGCGACGTAGACGGCCGCGCCGACGCCCGTCACGGCGCTCGCGCTGATGTGGACGCCGCTGCCCGGTTTGGCGAGCTGCGGGGCGAGGTTGCCGACGATCGTGACTTCGAGACCGTCCAGGATCCAGACGGTGCCGAGGCCGATGACGATCATCCAGTGCCAGCGCGACCAGGGCAGCCGGTCCAGCCGGGCGGGGATCTTTGTCCGGACTGTGCCGGTCTGCACGCCGTGCGTGCCTGCGGTACTCGTCACGCAAAAGGTAGTAACCGGTGGCGAAGCGAACAACCTTTGTGATCAACAAAGGTTCCGTCGTGTCCCCGCCGACCTGCGGCGCGGCGCCGGATCTTTGCCCGCCGCAAACGCCTACATGACGGACGAAAACGTCGTCCCGGGGCGCGTGACGGCCCCGGGACGACGTCTCCGCGGTCTAGCTGGTGTAGCTCGGCAGCATCCGCTCGTGCGTCTCGCGCAGCTCCGACAGCGGGATCGCGAACAGCTCGCCGGTCTCGCCCTCGGCCGTGCGGCCCGTGACGCGCAGCTCGTCGCCGCCGACGACGCCGAGCTGCGTCACCGGCACGCCGAACTGCTCGCACAGCGCCGCCACGCGCGCCTCGCCGCCCGGCCGGATCGCCACGACGGCCCGCGCGACCGACTCGCTGAACAGCGTCACGAACGCGTCCCCCGGCAGCGTGATCGACGCGCCGAGCCCGCCGCGCAGGCACGACTCGACCAGCGCCTGCGACAGGCCGCCGTCCGACAGGTCGTGCGCGGCCGTCAGCAGGCCGTCGCGCGCCGCCGCGACCAGCACGGACGCGAGCGCCCGCTCCGCCGCGAGGTCCACCTTCGGCGGCAGTCCGCCCAGGTGGCCGTAGACGACGTGCGCCCATTCCGACCCGCCGAACTCCTCGCGGGTCTCGCCGAGCAGCGCCAGCGTCGCGCCGTCGGAGGTGAACGACATGTTCACGCGGCGCCGGACGTCGTCGTGGACGCCCAGCACCCCGATCACCGGCGTCGGGTTGATCGGCGTGCTGCCGGTCTGGTTGTAGAAGCTGACGTTGCCGCCGGTGACGGGCGTCCCGAGGTACTGGCACGCGTCCGCGAGCCCCTCGGCGGCCTGCGCGAACTGCCACATGACGCCCGGGTCCTCCGGGGAGCCGAAGTTCAGGCAGTTCGTCACCGCGAGCGGGCGCGCGCCCGTCGCCGCCACGTTCCGGTACGCCTCCGACAGCGCGAGCTGCGCGCCCGAGTACGGGTCGAGGCGCGCGTAGCGGCCGTTGCCGTCCAGCGAGAGCGCCACGCCGAGGCCCGTGTCCGGGTCGATCCGGACGATCCCGGCGTTCTCCGGCATCGCCTGGACGGTGTTGCCGAGCACGTACCGGTCGTACTGCGACGTGATCCACGTCTTGGACGCCAGGTTCGGCGACCCGGCCAGCCACAGCACCGTGCGGCGCAGCTCGTCCCCGTTGGACGGCCGCGTGAGCTGCCCCGGCGTGTTGCTCTGCAGCGCGCCGAGGTCGGCGGGCGGCGCGGCCGGACGCTCGTACACCGGCCCCTCGTCGGCGGCCGTGCCCGGCGGGATGTCGACGATCGTCTCGCCGCGCCAGGTCATCACGAGCCGTCCGGTGTCGGTGACCTCGCCGATCACGGTCGCCGGGATCTCCCAGCGGGCGCAGATCTCCAGGAACCGCTCGACCTTGGCGGGCTCGACCACCGCCATCATCCGCTCCTGCGACTCGCTCATGAGGATCTCCTCGGGGAGCAGCGTCGCGTCGCGCAGCGGGACGGTGTCGAGGTCGACGGCCATGCCGCCCGTCCCGGCGGCGGCCAGCTCGGTCGTCGCGCAGGACACCCCGGCCGCGCCGAGGTCCTGGACGCCGACGACCAGGTCCTCGGCGAACAGTTCCTGGCAGCACTCGATGAGCACCTTCTCCAGGAACGGGTCGCCGACCTGGACGCTCGGGCGCTTGGCCTGCGAGGCGTCGTCGAACGTCGCGGAGGCCAGCACGGACGCGCCGCCGATGCCGTCCGGGCCGGTGCCCGCGCCGAACAGGATCACCTTGTTGCCGGGGCCGGGGGCCGCCGCGCGCTGGATCTCGTCGTGCCGCATGATGCCCACGCACAGCGCGTTGACCAGCGGGTTCTGCGCGTAGCAGGCGTCGAAGACCGTCTCGCCGCCGATGTTGGGCAGGCCGAGCGAGTTGCCGTACCCGCCGACGCCCGCGACGACGCCGGGCAGCACCCGCTGCGTGTCGGGCGCGTCCGCCGGGCCGAAGCGCAGCGAGTCCATGACGGCGACCGGGCGGGCGCCCATCGCCATGATGTCGCGGACGATCCCGCCCACGCCCGTCGCGGCGCCCTGGTACGGCTCCACGTAGGACGGGTGGTTGTGCGACTCGACCTTGAACGTCACCGCCCAGCCCTGGCCGACGTCCACGACCCCGGCGTTCTCGCCCATCCCGACGAGCAGCGCGTCGGTCTGCGGCGCCTTCTCGGCGAACTGCCGCAGGTGGACCTTGGACGACTTGTAGGAGCAGTGCTCGCTCCACATCACCGAGTAGATCGCCAGCTCGGCGGACGTGGGGCGGCGGCCGAGGATCTCGCGGACGCGCTGGTACTCGTCGTCCTTCATCCCCAGCTCGGCGTACGGCTGCGGCCGGTCGGGGGTGCGCCGGGCGGCGTCGACGGTGTCGGTGACGACCTCGGGCGCCGCCGCGACGGCGGGCTGCTCGCCCGTGCCGGCGGGCTCCGCGCCGTCCTCGGCCACGGCGGGCTGCGGCCCGGTGTTCCCCGTGACGACGGCCTGCGGCCCCGTGTTCCCGGGAACGACGGCCTGCGGGCCCGTACCGCCGGGCACGACGGCCTGCGGGCCCGTACCGCCGGGTACGGCCGGTTGCGGTCCTGTGCCGCCGGGCACGGCGGGCTGGGGGCCTGTACCGCCCGTGACGGCGGGCTGCGGTCCGGTCTCGTCCGGAACGACGGCCTGCGGCCCCGTCCCGCCCGTGACGGCAGGCTGCGGGCCGGTGCCACCGGGCACGGCCGGTTGCGGCCCTGTACCGCCGGAGACGGCGGGCTGAGGCCCTGTACCGCCCGGGACGACGGCCTGTGGGCCTGTACCGCCCGGAACGACGGGCTGCGGCCCGGTGCCGGGCACGGCGGGCTGCGGTCCCGTGCCGCCCGTGACGGCGGGCAGGGGCCCTGTGCCGCCCGTGACGGCGGGCAGGGGGCCTGTACCGCCCGTGACGGCGGGCTGAGGTCCCGTACCGCCCGGAACGGCGGGCTGCGGGCCCGTGTTCCCGGTGACGGCGGGCTGGGGGCCGGTGTTCTCGCCGGGCACGACCGGCTGCGGGCCGGTCCCGGTCACGGCGGGCTGCTCGCCGCTCTCGGCCACGCCCACGACGAGACCGGGCAGCGCGCCCTCCTCGGCCAGCGCGCGCACGAAGTCGGCGTCCGCGTCGGCGGGCGCGAGGCCCGGCGCGGGCGGCGGGGTCGGGGTGGCCTCCGGAGTCGCCTCACCGGCGGGCTCGGGCGCCGCGGCCGGCACCGGCGGGGACGAGGCGCGGCGCAGCGCGGCGTCGCCCTCCTCCACGATGGCCCCGAACGCCTCGGTGACCGCCGGGTCGACCGGCGCCAGCTCCGGGTCGCCCTCGTCGGACTTCAGGTCCTCCAGCCACTCCAGGCTGGGCTCGTCGCGCCGGCGCCGGGACTTGCGGTCCGGGCCGGAGACGTCGGGACGCTGCTCGCTCATCTGTTCTCCCTCCTGCGCGCCCGGCTCCCCGGGGTCATGCCTCCACCAGCCGCTTGACGATCGAGGTGAAGAAGCCGAGCCCGTCGGTGGACGGCCCGGTCAGCGACTCGACGGCGTGCTCGGGGTGCGGCATCAGCCCGACGACGTTGCCCGCCTCGTTGCGGACGCCCGCGATGTCGTTGAGCGAGCCGTTCGGGTTCAGGTCGAGGTAGCGGGCGACCACGCGGCCCTCGCCCTCGAGTTCGGCGAGCGTGTCGGGGTCGGCGACGTAGCGGCCGTCCCGGTTCTTGATCGGGACGACGATCTCCTGCCCGGCGGTGTAGTCGCGCGTCCAGGCGGTGTCGGCGTCGTCCACCCGCAGCCGCTGGTCGCGGCAGACGAAGTGCAGGCCCGCGTTCGGGAGCAGCGCGCCGGGCAGCAGGTGCGCCTCGCAGAGCACCTGGAAGCCGTTGCAGATGCCGAGGACGGGCAGCCCGCCGCGCGCCGCGTCCACCAGCTTCTCCATCAGCGGCGCGAACCGGGCGATGGCCCCGGCCCGCAGGTAGTCCCCGTAGGAGAACCCGCCGGGCAGGACGACCGCGTCCACGCCCCGGAGGTCGTCGTCGGCGTGCCAGAGCGCGACCGGCTCGGCGCCGGCCAGCCGCACGGCGCGCGCGGCGTCACGGTCGTCGAGGGAACCTGGGAAGGTGATGACCCCCACCCGGGCAGCGTCCATCTTCGTTCCTTTAGGTAGCGATCTTCGTCCGCCGGTCACGGCGAACCGACCCCGCTGGATGAGGGCGGCCGGAGAGGGGCGGCACTGCCCGCCGTCGCCGCTGCGCGTCGCGAGTCTCCTGGCGCGCGCTCCCCAATCTACCCGGCGCTGTGCGTGAGACGGCGGTCAAGTCGCCGGATGACGGCCCCGTCCCGCCAGGTCAGGCGCTTCCGCAGGTGGACGATGGTGCCCCGGTCGGTCGCCGGGTCGATCGTCACCTCGTCCACCAGCGCGCGCATGATCCTAATCCCGCGGCCCGACTCGGCCAAGTCGCCCCGGTCGGACGTGAGAGATGCCTCACTCGCGCCGCGGCCCCAGTCCATGATCCGCAGGTGGCAGGAGTCGCCGTCGAGGAGCCCGGCGACCTCGTAGTCGCCGCGGCCGTGCTGGACGGCGTTGGTGCAGGCTTCGGAGAGGGCGATGAGCAGGTCGCCGACGCAGTCCTCGGCGGCGCCGAGGCCGCGCAGGACGTCCCCGACGACGCGGCGGACCAACGGGATCGTCGGCGCCTCGCCGGGCACGGCCAGCGAGAAGTTCATGTCCATCGCGCCCCCTGGTCCGCACGCCGTGGGTTCGGACTACGTACCGGTAAAGGGCTTCCCCGGCATGATCTGTCGTAATCGTTACGCCGTGGGGTCTTTGCGGGGCGCGGAAGTGACGCCCGCCTTACAGGACGCGCACCTCGTAGCTCTCGACGACCGGGTTCGCGAGCAGGGTCTCGGCGATCGTCCGGACCTGGTCGAGGGCGGCCTCGTCGGCCGGGCCGTCCAGCTCGACCTCGAAGCGCTTGCCCTGGCGCACCGCGCTCACGCCCGCGAAGCCGAGCTGCGGGAGCTTGCGGGCGATGGCCTGCCCCTGCGGGTCGAGGATCTCCGGCTTCAGCATGACGTCCACGACGACGCGCGCCACGACGGCCCCCTCACTGATCTGCGCGTTCCCGTGCGGACTCCGCGCGATTCCCAACGTCCGGACTGACGACAGGCAGCGTACGGCACGATGGCAGGTCACAGCCCACCGTCCCCCCAGGAGAGCCGCGATGAACCCCGACGAGCTGTCGCCGCCCGAGCGCCGTCTGTGGGAGGCCTACCGCCGGGGCGCGTCGGTGGACCTGTCCGGCGGGACGGGCCGCACCGACACCGGAGGCTCGGCGCTGTGGGGCCCGGAGCGGATGATCCGCGCGGACGTGCTGGCGGCGCTGCTGGCGGGCGCGGTGGAGCCCCAGCCGGGCCAGGTCGCGGGCGTCCGGCTGACGGGCGCGCGGATCACCGGGACGCTGAACCTCAAGCACGCGCGCGTGGACGTCCCGCTGGACCTGACCGGCTGTGTCCTCGACGAGGCTCCGCACCTGTACTGGGCGACGATGAACAGCGTCCACCTGCTGGGCTGCACGCTGCCGGGGCTGGTGGCGTCCGGCGCGCGGATCGACGGGCACCTGTGGCTGGAGGACAGCCGGATCGGCGGCGGCGTCTGGCTGGACGGCGCCCACATCAGCGGCATCCTGAACATGTCGGGCGTCCGGGTGGCCAATCCGGGCGGGGACGCGCTGCTCGGCGACCGGCTCGTCGTGGACGCCAACGTCTACTGCGACAAGGGCTTCACCGCCGAGGGCGAGGTGCGGCTGCCCGGCGCGCGGATCGGCGGCCAGCTCATCCTGCGGGGCGCCACGCTGAACAACGCCGGCGGTCCCGCGCTGTACGCGAGCCGGCTGGAGGTCGGCGCGAACGTGTTCTGCGACGCGGGGTTCACCGCGCGCGGCGAGGTCCGGATGCGCGGGGTGCGGGTCGGCGGCTACTTGTCGTTCGTGGGCGCGAACCTGGCCGCGCCCGGCCGGACGGCCCTGAACGCCGACGACCTCGCCGTCGAGACCGACGTGTACTGCTCCGACGGGTTCACCGCCGAGGGCGCGGTCACGTTCGCGGGCGCGCGCGTGCAGGGCCAGCTCGACCTGCGCGGCGCCCGGCTCGCGCACGAGGGCGGGACGGCGCTCAGCCTCCAGCGCATCCAGGCCGAGGAGGTCGTGCTGCGTCCGGCCGAGCCGGTGCGCGGCGTCGTGGACCTCGCCTACGCGCGGATCAACCTGCTGCGCGACGACCCCGCGTCCTGGCCCGACCGGCTCCAGCTCGACGGCTTCCAGTACGAGACGCTGGAGCCGCCGCTGTCGGCCCGCGAGCGCCTGAACTGGCTGCGCCGCGACACCGACGGCTACCAGCCGCAGCCCTACGAGCGCCTGGCCCAGACCTACCGGACGCTCGGCCTGGACGAGGAGGGGCGCTCGGTCCTGCTCGCCAAGGCCCGCGACCGGCGCGCGACGCAGAGCCTGCCGCGCAAGGCCGTCGGGTGGGTGCAGGACGTCCTGGTCGGTTACGGCTACCGTCCGTTCCGGGCGTTGACCTGGCTCCTGGGGCTGCTCGCGATCGGGACGGTCGTTTTCTCGCTGCACCATCCGGGCGTCCTGGACGACGGCCACAAGCCCCATTTCAACGCCTTCTTCTACACGCTGGACCTGCTGCTGCCGATCGGGAGCCTCGGTCAGGAGGCGGAGTTCGCGCCGTCCGGGTTCTACCAGTGGATCGCGAACCTCATCACGGCGGGCGGCCTGCTGCTCGGACTGACGGTCGCGGCCGGTGTGACGCGGGCGCTCTCGCGGGAGTGACGGTCGGCGGGACGCGGGTAGGAACTGGTCATCGGGGGTTGCGCCCCGGGGCGTGATGTCTGTCACGATGGCTTATGTGGCTTTCATCCCCCACCCGGGGTGGAGCCTCCGAGGCCGGTCCCGGCTGCGGCGACCCCGCGTCCGGGACCCCGAACCAGGAGGGTCATCAATGACGATCGACTCCATGCGCGACCGGCCCCCGGAGGGCGGGCTCGTCCAGCTCCTCACACCGGAGGGCGAGCGCGTCGAGCACCCGGACTACCCGCTGGACCTGTCCGCCGAGGACGTGCGCGGTCTCTACCGCGACCTGGTGCTCGTCCGGGCGATCGACCGGGAGGCCGTCGCCCTCACCCGGCAGGGCGAACTCGGGCTGTGGGCGTCGCTGCTCGGCCAGGAGGCCGCGCAGATCGGCTCCGGCCGCGCGCTCACCGCCCAGGACATGGTGTTCCCGACGTACCGGGAGCACGGCGTCGCCTACTGCCGGGGCGTCGACCCACTGAAGCTGCTCGGAATGTTCCGGGGCGTCAACCACGCCGGCTGGGACCCCGCCGAGCACGGCTTCCACCTCTACACCATCGTCATCGGCAGCCAGACGCTCCACGCGGCGGGCTACGCGATGGGGATCCAGCGCGATGGGCTGCTCGGCACACCGAACGCCGGGGCCGCCATCGCCTACTTCGGCGACGGGGCCACGTCCCAGGGCGACGTCAACGAGGCGTTCGTGTTCGCGTCGGTGTTCAACGCGCCGGTCGTGTTCTTCTGCCAGAACAACCAGTGGGCCATCTCCGAGCCGCTGGAGCGCCAGAGCCGCATCCCGCTGTACCGGCGGGCGCAGGGCTTCGGGTTCCCGGGCGTCCGGGTGGACGGCAACGACGTGTTCGCGTGCCTCGCCGTCACCCGCCGCGCGCTGGAGAACGCCCGGACGGGCCAGGGACCGACGCTCGTCGAGGCGTACACCTACCGGATGGGCGCCCACACCACCACCGACGACCCCACGCGGTACCGGCTCCGGACGGACGAGGAGGCGTGGAAGCTCAAGGACCCCATCGAGCGCGTCCGGGCCTACCTGCGCCGCTCCGGCCTCGCCGACGACGCGTTCCTCGCGTCCGTCGAGGCCGAGGGCAAGGACATCGCCGCCGACCTGCGGACGCGCTGCCGCGCGCTGCCCGACCCGCGCCCCGAGGCGATCTTCGAGAACGTCTACGCGGCGCCGCACGCGCTGATGACCGAGGAGCAGGAGGCGTTCGCGGCCTACCTCGCCTCGTTCGAGGAGGAGGTGGCCTGATGACGACCCTGACGCTCGGCCGCGCGCTCAACGAGGGCATGCGGCGCGCGATGGAGGACGACCCGAAGGTCCTCGTCATGGGCGAGGACGTCGGGCGGCTCGGCGGCGTCTTCCGCGTCACCGACGGGCTCCAGAAGGACTTCGGGGAGGAGCGGGTGATCGACACGCCGCTCGCCGAGTCCGGGATCGTCGGGACGGCCATCGGACTCGCGCTGCGCGGCTACCGCCCCGTCTGCGAGATCCAGTTCGACGGGTTCGTGTTCCCGGCCGCCGACCAGATCATCACGCAGCTCGCCAAGATGCACCTGCGGTCGCTCGGGGCGGTGAAGCTGCCGGTCGTCGTGCGGATCCCGTGCGGCGGCGGCATCGGCGCGGTCGAGCACCACTCGGAGTCGCCGGAGGCGTACTTCGCGCACACGGCCGGGCTGCGGGTCGTGGCGTGCTCCAACGCGGCGGACGCGTACACGATGATCCGCCGCGCCATCGCCTCGCCGGACCCGGTGATCTTCTTCGAGCCCAAGCGGCGGTACTGGGACAAGGCGGAGGTCTCCACCGACGTCGCCCTGTCCGATCTGCCGGATCTGCATGCGGCTCAGGTCGTCCAGCCGGGCGACGACGTGACGGTGCTCGCCTACGGGCCGTCGGTGAAGACGTGCCTGGAGGCCGCCGCCGCTGCCGCCGCCGAGGGCCGCTCCCTGGAGGTCATCGACCTGCGGTCGCTCAACCCGCTCGACGTGGACACCGTGGAGGCGTCCGTCGCGCGGACGGGACGCTGCGTCGTCGTCCACGAGGCGCCGGTGTTCGCCGGGTTCGGCGCGGAGCTGGCCGCGCGGATCACCGAGCGGTGCTTCTACCGGCTGGAGGCGCCGGTGCTGCGGGTCGGCGGGTTCTCGACGCCCTACCCGCCGTCCCGGCTGGAGGACCACTACCTGCCCGACCTCGACCGCGTCCTGGACGCCGTCGACCGGACCTTCGCGTGGTGAGCGGCGTGCACCTGTTCAAGCTGCCCGACGTGGGCGAGGGGCTGACCGAGGCGGAGATCGTCAAGTGGCACGTGGCGGTCGGCGACACCGTGGAGGTCAACCAGACGATCGTGGAGATCGAGACGGCCAAGGCGATCGTTGAACTGCCGTGCCCGTTCGACGGGGTGGTGAGCGAGCTGTTCGCCGCCGAGGGCGCGACGGTCGACGTGGGCGAGCCGATCATCGCCGTGGCCGACGCCGCCGCCGTCGACGCGCCCGCCGCCGCGACGGCCGCGCCGGAGTCGGCCGCGCCCGCCCCGGACGCGCCGGCGCCGGACGTCGCGGAGCCCGCGGCGCCCGAGCCGGAGCCGCTGCCCGCCCAGCCTGCGGACCTCAAGGAGGACCTGGTCCCGCAGGCGCCGCCGGAGGAGCCGAAGCGGCAGCCGGTGCTGGTGGGGTACGGAGTGAAGCCGGGCGCGACGAAGCGGCGTCCGCGCAAGGCCGGGCACGCTCGTCCACAGCCTGTGGACGGACGGGCCGCGACGCTCGCCAAGCCGCCCGTCCGCAAGATGGCGCGCGACCTCGGCGTGGACCTGACGACCCTGACCGGCAGCGGCCCGGCCGGCACGATCACCCGCGACGACGTCCGCGCGGCCCTGGAAGCCCCGCCCGCGCCTGCCTCGCCGACGGCGCCCGCGGCGCCCGACGGGTCCGCCGCGCCGACGGCGCCCGCGGCGCGGGCCGGGTCTGCGGCGTCCGCGGCGGGGGAGCGGATCCCGGTGAAGGGCGTCCGCAAGGCGATGGCGGCGGCGATGGTGGAGTCGGCGTTCACGGCGCCGCACGTCACCGAGTTCCTCCAGGTGGACGTCACGCCGACGATGGACGCGGTCGCCCGCCTGCGGACGTCGCCCGACTTCGCCGACGTCAAGGTCTCCCCGCTGCTGTTCGTGGCCAAGGCCCTGATCGCGGCGGCGCGCCGCCACCCGACGGCGAACGCGACGTGGGACGGCGACGCGATCGTCGTCCACCCGTCGGTGAACCTGGGGATCGCGGCGGCGACCGATCGGGGCCTGCTCGTCCCGAACGTCAAGGACGCCCAGACGCTCTCCCTGCCGGACCTGGCCCGCGCCCTGACGGCGCTCGCCGAGACGGCCCGGGCGGGCAGGTCCACCCCGGCGTCCCTCACCGGCGGCACGATCACGATCACCAACATCGGGGTCTTCGGCATCGACGCCGGAACCCCGATCCTCACCCCGGGCGAGGCCGCGATCCTGGCGTTCGGCCGGATCCGCGACCTGCCGTGGGTCCACGAGGGCGAGCTGGCGATCCGCAAGGTCACCACGCTCGCGCTGTCCTTCGACCACAGGATCCTGGATGGGGAGGAGGGCTCGAAGCTCCTCCGCGACGTCGGGGACATGCTCGAGGACCCGCTCACCCTGCTGGCCCGCTCCTGACGCTCGACGCCCGGCGGGTGGCCGCGCCCACCCGCCGGGAAAAGCAGTTTCGGGCGGGGCCCGCCGAGTGCGAGGGTGGCGACCGTTCGGTCGGAGGGCCGCCCGCGGGCGGCGTCTGGGGGGAGGCTGCGCGGTGGACGATGCTGATCTCTACCGTCGCGGCGCCGCGACGCTGCTGGCGTCCTGGCAGGAGTACGCGCGCGGAGCGCCCGACGCGGCCGTCCGGCATTTCCCCGGCGTCTCTGCGGCCGTCTTCCCGGCCGGCCCTGAACGCGCCGTCTACAACAACGCGCTGCTGGAACGCGACCTGGACGCCGCCGCGCGCACGGCCGCGCTGGACGCGATGGAAAACGCGTACGCGGAAGCCGGCGTCACCCACTTCGCCGCCTGGGTGCACGAGAGTGACAAGGCGCTGCGCGACGACATCGAGCGGCGCGGCTACACCTTCGCCGAGTCGTCGCGCGTGATGGGCATGGTGCTCGACGACCTCAGCGCGCCCGTCCCGGACATCGACCTGGGCCCGCCGGACTGGTCGGAGTACCTGCGCGTCCTCGGCACGCCCCCGGGCCTTCTGGAAAAGGCGGACAGCACCGCCTTCCACGTCCTGATCGCCCGCCTGGACGGCGAGAACGCCGCGACGGCGATGGCCTTCGACCACCACGACGACTGCGGAATCTACAACGTGGGAACGCTGGAGCACGCCCGCCGCCGGGGGCTGGGCACGGCGCTGACCGTCCTGCACGCCCACAACGCGCGAGCGCGCGGCTGCCGGACCGCCAGCCTGCAATCAACGGAAATGGCCGAACGCGTCTACGCGGCCGTGGGCTTCCGCGACCTGGGCCGCTTCTTCGAGTACGCGCCCAAGGGCTGAGAACGCGACGTTCTCACCGTTTACCCGCTCTGGTCGGCGCCGGCGGAGCGACGGATCAGCGCACGCGTCCCCGCAGCCGGTCGGCGATGCCGAGGAACACGTACAGGTTCGGAATGCCGGACACCGAAGCGCTGACCGGCGCCCGCCACTTGCCCGCGACCTTGAACTTGAGAAAGCCCTGGATGATCTGCAGGTCCTCGACGTCGTGCCAGCGGATGACGCCCTTGGCGGAGCCGACCTCGTCCCGCGTCACCCACAGCCTGCCGAACTCGACGCGCTGCCCGGCGTTCAGCCGATCGAGCGCGCCCGGAAGCCGGACGCGGGTCACGGCCTCCTGAAGCGCCGTCCCCCACTCGTCGTGCCGCTCGAACTTCCCGGTCGCGGGCGTCCCGCCGTTGCGCCCCTGGAGCGTCACCTGCCCACCGTCCACAGTGGTGAGCTTGTAGGTGTAGTCCGTGTACCCGGCCACCCCGGTATGCCGAAGACTGCTCTGGAACACCTCGGTCCGGTCATAGCGAACGGCGTGCGTCCCACCTTTGACAGCGGCGACAAGCCCGCGCTCGTAAAGGTGAAGACCGAACCGAGTGTTCTTGGAAGCGGTCGACAGCTCGGAGACCCACAGACAAACAGCGATCACCGCGATCAGAACGAAGAACATCCCGAAGGCGCTCCCCGCAGCGAACAGCAGGACCGCCAGCACCGCGCACACAACCGCCGCGATAAGCGAGAACCGGATCGACCCCCCGTCCGGCTGAGCCCCCGCATAAACCCCACGCCGACCCCCGAGCCCGGCCCGCTCTGCCACCTGGTCCATCTGCACGGCCAACTCGCCCGCCACGTGCCCGGCCATCCCGGCTCCCTCGCGCTCCGCACACCGTCGACACGGCACCGACCCTCCGGCACCACACCCAGCGCGGGACGCTATCAGACAAACATGTCTATTTGATGGCGCGGACGGGAGCGGGGGTCAGACGGGGGTGGGGACGGGGGTGGGCGACGGGAGGGGGTGGTTCAGGGCCTTGAGGACGGCGCGGAGGCGGTCGGGGTAGTCGGTCACGATCGCGTCGGCGCCCAGACGGGTGAGCCAGGCCATCTCGGCGGGGTCGTTGACCGTCCAGACGGCCACGGGAAGGGCCACCGCGTGGGCGTCGGCGAGCAGGGCCGGGGTCGTCAGGTGGCGTTCGGGCGACAGGACTGTGGCGCCGATGGCCAGGGCCGCGCCCACCGGGTCGGCCGGGGGAAGCCCCGCCAGCCAGCGCGTGCCGGGCCGCAGCGTTTTGCGCTCGATCAGCGCGACGCGCCCCAGGGACGGCGCGCAGTGCGCCGCCGCGGCGAGGACGCGCCAGTCGAAGGCCAGCAGACGGCTGCGGGACGTCAGATCGTGCGCGGCGAGGACGTCCGCCACGGCGGCGGTGAAGCGCCGCACCCGCGCCTCCGGCCAGTCCGGATCGGTCTTCAGCTCGACCGCCAGCTCCACCCGCCCGGACGGCCCGAGCAGCGCGCACGCCTCGGCCAGCGTCGGCAGCCCCGTGCCGGGCACCGCGCGCTGCGTCAACGCGAACGGGTCGGCCGTCCCGGCCACGGGCCGCCGCGCGCTCGCGTCCAGCGTCCGGACCTGCGCGAGCGTCAGATCCCCGAGCGCCCGCCCCACGTACGGGAACAGCGGATCACCCGGCACGGCCGGCCCGGTGTCGGCGAGGTTCACCGCCGACAGCACCTGGTCGTGGTTGAGCACGACCACGCCGTCGGCGGTCATCCCCACGTCCAGTTCGACGGCGTCGACGCCGAGATCGAGCGCGTGGACGAAACCGGGCAGCGTGTTCTCCGGCCGCAGCCCCCGCGCCCCCCGATGACCGTGAATCTCCACGGTCCCCCCGAAGGTTGTCACGCACGCAACTTACCGGGCGGTCACGAACGCGGGATGGCCGGACGGTGAGAACGCTCCGAACAGGAGAAACGCGCTCACTGCGTCACGGAACCGGCTCCGAACAGGCTCTTGAGGTCGCCGAAAAGCCCCGGATTCGGCTGCACCTGGAAGTACTCCAGGTTCACCAGCAGCCCCTTGCGTCCGTGCCGTCGCAGTTGCAGGTGCACCGGCGCGTCGCCCGGGTGGGCCTTGAGGATGCGCTTCAGCTCCGCCGTGGTCGGCTCGGTGATCCGGTCCATCGCGACGCTGATCACGACCGGGGGCTCCTTGCCGGTCGCGGCCGAGACGTCCAGCACCTCCATCTCCTGCGCGTGGATCGACACGTTGCCGTCGCGTTCGTTCATCCGGCCGAGGACCGAGATCACGACGTCCGGCGCGAGCGACGGCGCGTACAGCTGGTAGACCTTCGGGAAGAACAGCACCTCGATGCTGCCCTCCAGGTCCTCCAGCTTGATGATCGCCCAGGTGTTGCCCTGCTTGGTGACCTTGCGGTCCAGGCCGGCGATGATCCCCGACAGCCGGACCATGCCCTCGCGTCCGCCCGCGCCGGCCTCGGCGGTCGAGATGTCGCGGGCGCGCTCCAGAATGCGTTCCGCGCCGTCCAGCGGGTGCGAGCTGACGTACAGGCCGAGCATTTCCCGCTCGAACTGCAGCAGCGTCGCCTTGTCCCATTCGTCGCCGGTGGGAATGGCGACGGAGAACGAGCCGCCTCCGCCGTCGGCGACGTCGTCCATGCCGCCGAACAGCGAGTCCTGGCCCATCGCGGCGTTCTTCTTCTCGCTGATGACCGCGTCGATCGCCTGTTCGTGGACCGACAGCAGCGCCTTGCGCTCGTGCCCGAGGCTGTCGAACGCGCCCGCCTTGATCAGCGATTCGATGGCCCGCTTGTTGCAGACCGGCATCGGCACCTTGGACAGGAAGTCGTTGAAATCGGCGTACGGGCCGTCCTCGCGGCCCTTGAGGATGCCGTCCACGACGTTGTCGCCGACGTTGCGGATCGCGTTCAGCCCGAACCGGATGTCGTCGCCGACCGCCGCGAACCGCGCGACGCTCTCGTTCACGTCCGGCGGCAGGACCTTGACCTTCATGCGGCGGCACTCGCCGAGGTACACCGCCATCTTGTCCTTGTTGTCGCCCACGGACGTGAGCAGCGCCGCCATGTACTCGGCGGGGTAATTCGCCTTGAGGTAGGCCGTCCAGTAGCTGACGAGCCCGTACCCGGCGGTGTGGGACTTGTTGAAGCCGTAGGCCGAGAACGGCACCAGGACGTCCCAGACGGCCTGTGTCGCCTCCTTGGAATAGCCGTTCTTCGCCATTCCCTCCGAGAAGATGGCCCACTGCTTGTCCATCTCGGCCTTCTTCTTCTTGCCCATCGCGCGGCGGAGGATGTCCGCGCCGCCGAGCGTGTACCCGGCGAGCTGCTGCGCGATGGCCATGACCTGCTCCTGGTAGACGACCAGGTGGTAGGTGTTGCCGAGGATCGGTTCCAGCGCGTCCTTCAGCTCGGGGTGGATCGGCTCGATGGGCTGCTGGCCCGCCTTGCGCAGCGCGTAGTTGACGTGCGCGTTCGCGCCCATCGGCCCCGGACGGCCGAGGGCGAGGACGGCCGACACGTCCTCGAACTCCGTCGGTGACATCAGCTTGGTGAGGTCGCGCATCATCGTGGAGTCGAGCTGGAAGATGCCGAGCGTCCAGCCCGCCCGCAGCAGCGCGTACGTCTTGTCGTCGTGCAGCGACACCTGCGCCATGTCCAGGTCGACGCCCCGGTTGGACTTCACGTTCGCGACGGCGTCGCCGAGGATCGTGAGGTTGCGCAGGCCGAGGAAGTCCATCTTGAGGGCGCCCAGCTCCTCGCAGGACGGCCCGTCGAACCCGGTGATGCGCGCGCCGTCGTCGGGCCGCTGGTGGATCGGCATGACCTCGATCAGCGGCTCCGACGACAGGATCACGCCGGCCGCGTGGACGCCGGTGCCGCGCGTCAGGCCCTCGATGCCGAGCCCGGTGTCGATGACGCGCTTGATCTCCACGTCGTCGTTGTAGAGCTGGCGCAGCTCGGCGGCCTCGGCCCAGCGCGGGTGGTTCTCGTCGAAGATCCCGGTCAGCGGGATCTCCTTGCCCATGACGGCGGGCGGGAACGCCTTGGTGATGCGGTCGCCGAGCGCGAACGGGAAGCCGAGGATGCGGCAGGCGTCCTTCACCGCGGCCTTCGACTTGATCGTCATGTAGGTGATGATCAGCGAGACGTTGTCCTCGCCGTACCGCTCGGTGACGTAGCGGATCATGTCGCCGCGCCGACGTTCGTCGAAGTCCAGGTCGACGTCCGGCATGGAGATGCGTTCGGGGTTCAGGAACCGCTCGAAGATCAGTCCGTGCTCGATCGGGTCGAGTTCGGTGATGCCGGTGACGTAGGCGACCATCGACCCGGTCGCCGAGCCGCGGCCCGGGCCGAGCCAGATGCCGTTGTCGCGGGCGTAGTTGCAGATGTCGGCGACGACGAGGAAGTAGCCGGGGAACCCCATCGACTCGATGACGCCCAGCTCGTACTCGATCCGCTCGGTCACCTCGCGCGGGACGTCGTCACCGTACCGCTTGCGGGCGCCGCGCTCGGCCTCCTTGCGCAGCCACGACATCTCGGTCTCGCCGTCGGGGACGGGGAACTTGGCGGCGAGGTCGCGGTGGGAGAACACGTCCGCGTAGTCCTCGACCATCTCGGCGACGAGGAGCGTGTTGCGGCAGCCCTCCTGCCACGGGTCGGACGCGTCGACCGCGCGCATCTCGTCGGCGGTCTTGAGGTAGTAGCCGCTGCCGCCGAACCGGAACCGGTTCGGGTCGGACATGAGGCTCTGGGTGCCGACGCACAGCAGCGCGTCGTGCGCGTCGGCCTGGCTCTCGGTGACGTAGTGGGAGTCGTTGGTGACGAGCGGCGCGATCCCGAGCCGCCGCCCGATCTCGACCAGGTCCTCCCGGACGCGGCGCTCCAGCGGGAGCCCGTGGTCCATCAGCTCCAGGAAGTAGTTCTCCTTGCCGAAGATCTCCTGGTAGGTGGCGGCGGCCTTGAGCGCCTCGTCGAACTGCCCGAGCCGCAGCCGGGTCTGGACGGCCCCCGACGGGCACCCCGTCGTCGCGATGATCCCCTCGCCGTGCTGCTCGAACAGCTCGGCGTCCATCCGGGGCCACTTGCGGTAGTAGCCCTCCAGCGACGCCAGCGACGAGATCTTGAACAGGTTGCGCAGGCCCTGGGCGTTGCGGGCCCACATCGTCTTGTGCAGGTAGGAGCCGGACGCCGAGACGTCGCCGCCCTCGCCGGTGGCCTCGTTGGTCTTCTTCTGGCTCGGGTCGCCCCACAGGATGGGCTTCTTGACGAACCGGGACTCCGGCGCGACGTACGCCTCGATCCCGATGATCGGCTTGATCTCGGCCTTCTTGGCGGCCTTCCAGAACTCGTACGACCCGAACATGTTGCCGTGGTCGCTCATCGCGACCGCGGGCATCCCCAGCTCGGCGGCGCGCTCGACCAGCGGCGCGATCTTCGCCGCGCCGTCGAGCATCGAGTACTCGGTGTGAACATGCAGGTGGACGTACGAATCAGCCACGCGCCGCGCCTCCCCAGGGGCCTCTGCCGACGCACAAGACCCTAGTCCGTTCCGCGCCCGTCCCAAGCCTCGATCGCCGTCTGTGGATAACTCTCAGACGGCCGTGTTCTCGCGGCGGCGCCGGTACCAGGGGAGAAGCCGCCAGAGCCGTCCGACCAGGATCGTCCCGGCGAGCCAGAGTACGTACGTGAGCGGTGTCCACGCGCCGCCGACGCGTTCGGCGTGCCCGTCGGTGAACGTGAACGTGACGGCGTGCTGGATCAGCGCGATCCCGTCCCAGGTGAACGTCCCGGTGACGTGCGGGTCGGTCGCGAGGACGCCGCGCTCGAACGCGTTCTCGGCCTCGTCGAGCGCGTACAGCAGCAGCATCGGGACGAGCGAGAGGAAGTATCCGGCGGCGAGCCAGGAGTGGCGCGGGCCGGGCCCGTACTCGGCGGCGAGGAACTCCTCCGCGAGCCGGCGGCTGCCGCCGAGCCGGCGCAGCGCCTCGCCGACCCCGACGTCGCGGGCGGCGTCGCGGAGATTGTCGCGAACCTCACGGCGCTTGGCGACGCGGGTCGCGTGCGGGAGGTCGTAGAGCTGCTGGTCCAGCGTCCACACGAGGCGTTCGATACGGAGACGGTCGATCAGGCTCAGGTCGTTCGGCACGGCGGCTCTCCTCATCGGGGCGCGGGCAGCGGGCGGGTCAGGACGGCGTTGACGATCGCGGTGTGCCGGGACCAGTTCTCCGTCCCGGCCGCGAGCGCCTCGAACCCGGCCGGGGTCGGCCGGTAGTACTTGCGGGCCGGGCCGCTGGACGACGCGACGAGCCGCGAGGCGACCCGTCCCTCCCGCTCCAGCCGCGCGAGCGCCGGGTAGACGGTGCCCTCCAGGACGTCGGTGAGCCCGGCCGCCTGGAGCCGCTGGACCACCTGGTAGCCGTAGGACTCCTGTTCGGCCAGCAGGTGGAGCAGCAGCAGCGGCAGGACGCCCTTGAGCAGTTGCGAGTCGTGAGTGGGGGTCACGTCGCCTATGTTCCGCCCAGTACTTGGCGAAATCAAGTACTAGGCGCAAAAAAGAACGGCCGAGCGGGAATCCCGCCCGGCCGTCCGGAACGCCCGGGTCAGACCAGGGAGCGCAGCGACAGCGTCTGGTCGCGCCCCGGCCCGACGCCGATCGCGGAGATCTGCGCGCCGGACATCTCCTCCACCGCGCGGACGTACTCCTGCGCGTTCTTCGGCAGGTCCTCGAAGGTGCGCGCGGCGGTGATGTCCTCCTTCCAGCCGTCCAGGTACTCCAGGACGGGCTTGGCGTGGTGGAAGCCGGTCTGCGTGGTGGGCAGCTCGTCCACGCGATCTCCGTCCACCTCGTAGGCGACGCAGACGGGGATGCGCTCAAGCCCGGACAGGACGTCCAGCTTGGTGAGGAAGTAGTCCGTCACGCCGTTGACGCGGGTGGCGTAGCGGGCGATGACGGCGTCGAACCAGCCGCAGCGCCGGTCGCGGCCGGTCGTCACGCCGTACTCACCGCCGGTCTTGCGCAGGTACTCGCCCTGCTCGTCCAGCAGCTCGGTCGGGAACGGGCCGGAGCCGACGCGGGTCGTGTACGCCTTGAGGATCCCGATCACCTTGGTGATCTTGGTGGGGCCGACGCCGGAGCCCGCGCACGCGCCGCCCGCCGTCGGGCTGGACGACGTCACGAACGGGTAGGTGCCGTGGTCCACGTCCAGCAGCGTGCCCTGCGCGCCCTCCAGCAGGACGACCTTGCCGTCGTCCAGGGCCTTGTTGAGCACGAGCGTGGTGTCGGCGACGTAGGGCCGGATCCGCTCCCCGTACGCCAGGTACTCCTGGACGATCGGGCCGGTCTCGATGCGGCGCCGGTTGTACACCTTGGTCAGGACCTGGTTCTTCTCGCGCAGCGACAGGTCCAGCTTCTGGGTGAGGATGTTGGGGTCGAACAGGTCCTGGACCCGGATCCCCATGCGGTTGATCTTGTCGGCGTAGGTCGGGCCGATGCCGCGCCCGGTCGTGCCGATGCGGGCCTTGCCGAGGTAGCGCTCGGTGACCTTGTCGAGGGTGCGGTGCTGCGGCATGATCAAATGCGCGTTCGCCGAGATCAGCAGCCGGTCGGCGGAGATGCCGCGCTCGGCGAGCCCGTCGATCTCCTGGAAGAGCACGGCCGGGTCGATGACGACGCCGTTGCCGATCACCGGGACGACGTCGGGGGACAGGATCCCGGACGGCAGCAGGTGCAGCGCGTAGCTCTCGTCCCCGATGACGACCGTGTGCCCCGCGTTGTTGCCGCCCTGGTAGCGGACGACGTAGTCGACGTCGCCGCCGAGCAGGTCGGTGGCCTTGCCCTTGCCCTCATCTCCCCACTGAGCTCCGACAAGAACGATGGCAGGCATGCCGGTAATCCTTCCCACGACGAAGGCCCCGTGCGGAGCGGCGCCGCCCGGTCGGGGCGGATCCGTCGCTCGTCGCGGTGCGCACCCCGGGGGTCGCACCCTGGGAGTTTTCGCACGCGCGAAGGGGCCTCTTACGAAAGAATCGTACCCGCACGCCGCCGTGGGAGGAACCGCCCGGCGGGTCGCGGACGTCCGCCGCGGCGGTTCCCGACGCGCCGAAAGGGGCTCAGCCGAGCACCTCGGCGGCCGTGGGGCTGCTGTCGCGCAGGAACGCCCGGCAGCGTTCGGCCTCGGCGTCCTCGCCGATCGCGGCGGCGGCGCGGCCGAGCGCGTGCAGCGCCCGCAGGAACCCGCGGTTCGGTACGTGCTCCCACGGGACCGGGCCGGTGCCCTTCCAGCCCGCGCGGCGCAGCGCGTCCAGGCCCCGGTGGTAGCCGGTGCGCGCGTACGCGTACGACTCGATGACGCCGCCCTTGGCGAAGGCCGCGTCGGCGAGCGCCGCCCACGCCCCGGAGTACTCGGGGAAGCGCGCGGCGATCTCGACGGGGTCGACGCCGTCGTCCAGGGCGGTGCGCGCCTCGGCGTTGTCCGGCAGTTCGGTCGGGGGAGGTCCGCCGAGCAGGTTCTGGGTCATGCGCGTCATGGTAGGCGTCCGGCGCGGCGCCCGTGGTCAGTGCCCGTCGGGGAGCGGGAGCCGGAAGTGGGCGAGGCCGCCGGCGAGGTCGATCGTGGGCGCGTCCGGCCAGCCGGTGTGCAGCGCCGCGAGCGCCGGACGGTTCTCCAGGCTGACCTCCGCGTCGAAGCCGGTGACGCCGCGGCGGCGCGCGAGCCCGGTGAGCAGGCCGACGAGCAGGCGCGCGACGCCGTGCCGCTGCCACGGGTCGGCGACGAGGACGGCCAGTTCGGCGCGTTCGGGACGGTCGCGGTCGCGGACGTACTCGGCCACGCCGATCAGCGCGTCGCCGTGCAGCGCGGCGAGCGCATCGTGGTTCCAGTGGTCCAGGTGCGCCAGGGACCGGACGTAGGAGTCGGGTACACACGGCATTCCGGACAGGAAGCGGGTGTAGAGGCTCGCGGACGACAGCCGTCCCGACATGGCGCGCAGGCGGTCGGCGTCGGTGACGCCGTACGGGCGGACGCGGATCTCCGGCAGCACCACCGGATCGACGAGTTGTTTCACGCAACCCATGGAACCGCAGCGGGTTGCGTCAAACAACTCATTGGACGAAGGAGTCTCAGGCCCCCGGTCCGTCGAGCGGCACGACGTCGCGCGGCTCCAGCGCCGCGCCGCACGCCGAACACGTCAGAGCGGACGTGATCGTGCCCGTGCAGCCACGGTGGGCGACGATGCGCGGCGGCCCGTCGGGCGCGTAATAACGGTCGCCCCAGAGCATGAGCGTCATCATTGCGGGCCACAGTTCGACGCACTTGCGCGTGGGCCGGTACTCGAACCGGTCCGGACGCTCCTGGTACCGAACGCGGCGCAACAGTCCCTCGTCGCACAGTCGCGTCAGCCGGTCGGTGAGGACGTTGCGGGCGATGCCCAGGTCGTCCTGGAAGTCGTCGAACCGCCGGTGGCCCTCGAACACCGCGCGGACGACCAGGAGCGTCCACCGGTCCCCGACGACCTCCAGCGACCGGGCGACCGAGCAGTTCTGGGACACGTAGCTGCGGGGAAGAGCCATGCCGGCGAGACTACCCGGCGGGTTTCATCATGCAACGGGCGCGGCGGGAGCCCCGCCGCGCCCGTTCACGGTCCTACTTCAGGCGCTTGCCCGCCGACTGCAGGCTCTCGCACGCGTGGGTGATGCGCGCGGCCATGTTCGTCTCGGCGGCCTTGCCGTACGAACGCGGGTCGTACTGCTTCTTGTTGCCGACCTCGCCGTCCACCTTGAGCACGCCGTCGTAGTTGCGGAACATGTGCTCCGCGATCGGACGGGTGAACGCGTACTGCGTGTCGGTGTCGATGTTCATCTTCACCACGCCGTACGACACGGCCTCGCGGATCTCCTCCAGCGACGAGCCCGAACCGCCGTGGAACACGAGGTCGAACGGCTTGTCCTTGCCGTACTCGGCGCCGACCGCGTCCTGGATGTCCTTCAGCACCGGCGGACGCAGCTGCACCGAACCCGGCTTGTACACACCGTGGACGTTCCCGAACGTCGCCGCGAGGATGTAGCGGCCCTTCTCGCCGACGCCGACCGCGCGCGCCGTCGCCAGCGCGTCCTCGGTCGTCGTGTACAGCTTCTCGTTGATCTCGTGGGCGACGCCGTCCTCCTCACCGCCGACGACGCCGATCTCCATCTCCATGATGATGTTCGCCCGGGCGCACTCCTCCAGCAGCTCGGCCGCGATCTGGAGGTTCTCCTCCAGCGGCACGGCCGACCCGTCCCACATGTGCGACTGGAACAGCGGCTCCTGACCGCGCGCCACCCGCTCCTGGGAGATCTTGATGAGCGGGCGCATGAACCCGTCCAGCTTGTCCTTCGGGCAGTGGTCGGTGTGCAGCGCGATGTTCACCGGGTACTCCGCCGCGACCACGCGCGCGTACTCGGCGAGCGCCGTCGAACCGACGACCATGTCCTTCACCGTCGAGCCCGACAGGTACTCCGCGCCGCCCGTGGACACCTGGACGATGCCGTCGCTCTCGGCCTCGGCGAACCCGCGCAGCGCGGCGTTGAGGGTCTGGCTGGACGTCACGTTGATGGCCGGGTAGGCGAAGCCTTCCCGCTTGGCACGGTCGAGCATCTCCGCGTAGACCTCGGGGGTCGCGATGGGCATGTGGGGTGTCCTTTCTTTGCGGTGGTGCCGCCGGGCGTCCGGCCGGGCGGTTGCGCCCGTCCCGCCCGGCTCCAGGTCAGAGGTCCCGGGCCTGCGGTACGGGCATGGCTGCCGTCCACCGCTCAGTATCCCGTTTTCCGTGCCGCGGGCCAGAGCCGGGTCGGTTCGACTCGCGGACCCCGGGGCATCCGCACGGGTACGCTCGGGAATGTGGATCTCGCTCTGCTTTCCCTGAACATCACCGAGTGGCTGCACCCGACGGCGTGGCTGCAACTTTTCGGCACGTTCGCCGTCGTCGGCGTCATCGCGATCATCTTCGCGGAGACCGGCCTGCTGTTCGGCTGCGTTCTCCCCGGCGACTCGCTGCTGTTCACGGCGGGGATCCTGACGGCCGTGAACGAGGTGAACGGCCAGGAGTTCGAGTCGCTGTCGCTGCCCGCGCTGCTGGTCGGCGGGCCGATCGCGGCGATTCTGGGCGCCCAGCTCGGGCACTGGCTCGGCGCCCGCTACGGCCGCCGCCTCTTCGACCGGCCCGACTCGCGGATCTTCAAGCGGGAGTGGGTGGAGAAGGCCGAGCTGTACTTCAACCGGTTCGGACCCGCCCGCGCGGTGTTCATCGCGCGCTTCATCCCGATCGTCCGGACGTTCCTGAACCCGCTCGCCGGAATGCTCGGGATGCCGGCCCGCACGTTCTTCCTGTGGAACGTCATCGGCGGCGTGGTCTGGACGGACGCGCTGTTCCTGCTCGGCCACTTCCTCGGTTCCGAGGTCCCCGACATCGAGCGCTACATCCTCCCCGGTGTCGCGGTCGTCCTGGTTCTCTCGGTCATTCCGATCATCCGGGAGATGCGGCGCGGAAGCGGCGACAAGGACGGCTCGGCGAAGAAGAATGACGCCGATGAGTCCCGACCGTCGCTCCAGGGTGACAGTTATCGCTAACCTCCCCATGTGGGACGTCATCGGTCGGACCCCAGGGGTCTCGCGCGCATCGTCATCGCGACCGTCGCCGTGGCCCTGGCCCTGGGACTGCTGGTCGGCGGTGCGATCGCGCTCGTCAACGCGGTGACCGGCGGCTCGGACCAGAGCGGCCCGCCGGGCGCGCAGTCCCGGGCGGCGACGCCGTCGTCGCCGAGCCGGTCGGAGTCCGCGCCGTCCAGCAGCACGCCGCTGGTGATCCGCGCCGTGCGCGGCTCGACACTGGTGACGATCACCGATCCGGGCAGCAACGACGTCGTGTTCCGCGGCACGCTCATGTCCGGCGAGGGACGCCGCTACGACCAGGCGCCGCTCAGCGTCGTCGCCGGGGACGGCGGGGTGGTCGAGGTGACGATCTACGGCAAGGTCGAGAACCGTCCGGCCGGGCAGCGCGCCACCTGGTACGTCGCGCGGCGCTGACCTACTCGACGCCGAGGTCGCCCGTGGTGAACGGGTGGCGGTACTCCAGGCCCTCGGCGGCGATGCGCTCCGCCGCGCCGCGCTCCAGGATCGTCGCGACGGCCACCACCTCGGCGCCCGCCTCGCGCAGCGCCTCGACGGCCGTCAGCACCGAACCGCCCGTCGTGGACGTGTCCTCGACGGCCAGCACCCGGCGTCCGGTGACGTCCGGGCCCTCGATCCTGCGCTGCAGTCCGTGCGCCTTGCCCGCCTTGCGGACGACGAACGCGTCCAGGCTTCGTCCGCGCGCCGCCGCCGCGTGCAGCATCGCCGTCGCGACCGGGTCCGCGCCGAGCGTGAGACCGCCGACCGCGTCGTAGTCCAGGTCCTCGGTGACGTCCAGCATCACCTTCCCGACGAGCGGGGCGACCGCGCCGTCCAGCGTGACGCGGCGCAGGTCCACGTACCAGGACGCGCGCCGTCCGGACGACAGCACGAAGTCGCCGTGCACCACGGCCTTGGCCTTGATCTCTCGCAGCAGGTCATCACGATCGCTCACAGGGAGAACCCTAGTGATCGGGATTCTCGCGTCCGCATCCGCCCGTGTAGCGTGCGGGACGTGACGCCGGGAACCGTCGTGCTGCTGCACGCTCCGTCGGCCACCGCCGCCGTGTGGGCCGACGTGCCCGAAACCCTGCGAACCTTCGGCCACGACGTCGTAGCCCCGACCGTGGCGGCTGTTCCCGGCCCGCCCTACGTGGCCCGCGCAGCCCTGATCCTCGCCGCCACCGACCCCGCGTCACCCCTGCTCCTCGTCGCCCAGGGCGCCGCCGGCCCGCTCCTGCCCGCCCTCGCCCGAGCCCAACGCGCCGCCCACCGCACCATCGGCGGCTACCTCTTCGTGGACGCCGCCCTACCCACCCCCGACCGAGCCCACGGCACCCTCCCCGAAGACTGGCCGGACGCCCCCTGCGGCTACCTGCGCACCCACGCCGACCGCACGTCCGACACCACGACGAGCCTCGCCGCGGCCCGCGAACAGGCCGTCCGCGAATCCCGCCTACGCGGCTGGCCCGTCCACGAACAAACCCCACCCACCACCATCGCCCAAGCCCTGACCACCCTGATCACCACCCTCTAACCAACCCACCACCCACCCTCCGAACACCAAGCACCATCCACCCACCCCACGCCCAAAGAGCCACCCCACCCGCGCCCGCCACATTTACGCACCACCGAACTCCCCGCGCGACACACCCCACCCCACGCCACGCACAGTGTCCGCGCCACCCGCGCCCGTCCGCGCCGCCCGCCGCCTCGCGCCACCCGCCGTCCTGCGTCACCGGCGCCCGCACCATCCCCGCGCCACCTGCGCCAGGCGCTGGTCCGCGCCGCGCCGCCGCGCGCCGCCTCACCCGCGCCGCCTCACCCGCCTCACCCGCCCCGCGCTGGGCCGCCCCGCGCAGTCCGCGCAGTCCGCGCAGTCCGCGCCACTCGCGCCGCGCAACGACGCCCGCGCCTCCGCGCCACGCGGCGACGCCGCGCCGTCTGCGCCGCGCCGTCCGGGTTGCGCCGTCCGCGCCGTCCCGCGCTGCGCCGTGCCGTACCGTCCCGTGCCGCGCCGCCCGTGCTTCCGCGCCCCCCTACCCCGCGCCACCCCGCGCCGTCCGCGCCGCGCAGTCCGGGCCGCGCCACGCCCCCGCGCCGCGTCACTCGCGCCGCGCGACGCGCCGTCCGGGTCGCGCTGGATGTGCCTCAGCCCGGGACCAATGCTCGCCACGCCAAGTGCCAGGCGGCATGCCGCCGAACGCAGGAACTTCGCGTGCGGGAGCACTTCCCAGCGGAACCGCGCGGCGCAGCACCGGGCGGCGTCGGCCCGTGCCATACGGCCGTAGGGCGTCCGTCCGTGCGGCAGTTCGCGCTCTCGCGTTGGGCTGCGTGCGGTGTGAGCGGGGTTGAGCCGCTTCGTGCTGCCTGGCGGCGTGCGGTGCTCGCGTGCGCTGGGCCAGACGTCGCGCGCAGGGTCATTGCCACACTGCGCGTGGGTGCCTTGTCGCGTGGGTCTGTGCGTTGTGTTGTGCCTGTGGGTCAGGAGCGGCCTCGGCCGCTGACCAGGTCGCGGAGGCGGTCCACGGCGGCCACGGCCGGGCCGGCGGTGCGCAGGACGCCGGGCTTGGGCGGGGTGTGGGGGTGCGGACGGGTCGGGGCGTGCTTCTTGGCCGCCGCCAGCTGTTCGCCCAGGGCTCGTGCGCGCTCGGGGTCGATGACCTCGCGGAGTTTGGGCCAGACGGCCTGCTCCTCGTAGTCGATGTGCTCGCGGGCGTCGGCGATGAAGCGGGCGAGCAGGTTCTCGAAGTCCGCCTCGCCGGGCTTGGACTTGTCGAGTTTCGCGAGGATCTGCTTGGCCTGCTGTTCCTGGTCGATGGCGTGGTCGGCCAGGGAGTCGCCGTCCGCGAGGAGTTCCCGGACGGTCGGCCAGAAGTACTCCTCCTCGACCGCCTCGTGCATCGACTCGTCGATGATCAGGCGTTCGACGGTCGCACCGCGCCGCTTCAGCTCGTCCTGGTCGCTCGGGGGTCCCTTGCGGGCGCCGGCCTCCAGTTCCGTCAGGACGGCCTTGACCTTGGCGTGGTCGCTGCCCAGCACGTCGAATACGTCCGCCATGTCGTTCCTTCCTCTCGGATCGCGGCGCCCTCCGCCGCTTCGGGGCCGGTCCCTGCCCGGCTGGGCGGCGCCCATGCGCGATGGCGAGGTCTGGTGACTTTGGGTGACAGTTGTGTCGCTTAGAGTTCTTCTGTTGTCGCGTGGGTGCTGAGGCCCGCGTCCCGCCGAGGAGTGCCCGCCGCATGACCGAGCGCCGGTTCCGCGTCCCGCTGCCCGGCCTGCCGCCGCGCAGCCGGTCCGAGGAGAACCGCACGTCGACGCCGCTCGAACTGTTCTTCGACCTGTGCTTCGTCAGCGCGGTCGCGCAGGCGGGGGCGCGGCTCGTCCACGCGCTCGGCGCCGGGCAGTTCGCGCACGGTGTGATCGGCTACTGCATCGCGTTCTTCGCGCTCTGGTGGGCGTGGGTGAACTTCACGTGGTTCGCCTCCGCGTACGACAACGGGGACGTCCTGTACCGGATCGTCACGCTGGTGCAGATTTCCGGCGCGCTGGTGCTGTCGGCGGGGGTGCCGCGCGCGTTCGAGTCGGCGGACCTGTCCATCGCGGTGATCGGCTACGTGATCATGCGGCTGGCGCTCGCGTTCCAGTGGCTGCGCGCGGCGGCGGGCACCGCGGGCGCGGCCCGGGCGACGGCGCTGCGCTACATCGCCGGGCTGATCACCGTGCAGCTCGGCTGGGTCGGGGCGACGCAGGCGTCCTACACCACGCGGCTGATCCTGTTCCCGATCCTCGCGGTCGTGGACGTCGCCGTCCCGGTCCTGTCGGAGTACCACCACCGGACGCCCTGGCACCCCCACCACATCGCCGAGCGGTACGAGCTGTTCACGCTGATCGTCCTCGGCGAGGCGGTGACGGCCGCGTCGCTCGGCGTCCAGTCGGCGCTGGACGAGCGGGGCGAGCTGGCCACCATCCTGCCGATCGCGCTCGGCGGCCTCCTCATCGTCTTCTCGGCGTTCCGGATCTACTTCGTCGCGCCCGCCGGGGCGCGGCTGACCACCGGTGAGCAGCCGTTCGTCTGGGGTTACGGGCATTACGTGATCGCCGGGTCCGCCGCCGCGATCGGCGCGGGGATCGAGGTGGCCGTCGAGCAGACCGACCACCAGTCGCCGATCTCGGCGCTCGCCGCGTCGGCCGCGGTGACGTTGCCGACGGCCCTGTTCGTGCTCGCGGTGTGGCTGCTGCACGCACGGCACTTCAAGCGGGACGTCGCCGAGCAGTGCGTACTTCCCGTGACCGCGCTGCTCGTCCTCGCCTGCACGTTCGCGGGCCACTGGACGGCGCTGCTGGCGGGCGCGGTGGCCGCCGTGAGCGTCGGAGTGAGCACGCTGCTGGAGGAACGGCGCGCGGAACATCTGGGCTGATTGTTCGCCGACCGCGAGACGGTGCGAACGCGGTACATTCCCCGGACGAGACCGTGGATCCAGGGGAGCGCTTCCGTGACGCAAGACCCGCGCCCGACCGCGAGGTCCGACGCCGCCGGTTCTCCCGGACCCGGCGACACCGAGTTCGAGGCGCTCGATCCGACCGGCCCGGAACCGGCCGAGGGCGGCGGCGGGCTGTTCCGGTCGAGCGCGATCATGGCGGTGGGGACGGTCGCGTCCCGGCTCACCGGGTTCGTCCGGACGACGGTCCTGATCGCTGCGCTCGGCACCCAGGCCCTCGGCGACACGTTCAACACCGCCAACACCATTCCGAACATCATCTACGAGACGCTGCTCGGCGGCATTCTCACGGCCGCGCACGTCCCGTTGCTCGTCCGGGCCCGGCAGAAGTCGGCGAAGTACGGCGAGGAGTTCGAGCAGCGGCTGTTCACGCTGCTGCTCGGCGCGCTGGCCCTTCTGACCGCGCTCGCGATGGCCGCGTCGCCGCTGCTCATCCGCCTTTACGCGAACGGGTTCTCCGCGTCGCAGCGGCATCTCGGGATCGTTTTCCTGCTGTTCTTCCTGCCGCAGATCTTCTTCTACGGGTTCAGCGCCGTCGCCGGGGCGTCGCTGAACGCCCGCTCGCGGTTCGCCGCGCCGATGTGGGCGCCCGTGCTGAACAACATCGTGGTGAGCGCCGTCGGGATCACGTTCATCGTGGTGACGGCAGGCCCCGTCACGCCGGACAGCATCTCCAGCGGCGAGGTCACGCTCATCGCGCTCGGCACGACGGCGGGCGTGATCGCGCAGGCGCTCGGGCTGATCCCGTCGCTGCGCGCGATGGGGTTCCGGTGGCGTCCGCGCGTCGACTTCCAGCCGGGCGAGCTGCGGTCGCTCGGCGGCATGGCGGGCTGGACGCTCGCGTTCGTCGTCGCGCAGCAGCTCGGCCTGCTCGTCTACACCAACATCGCCAACAGCGCCGGGGTGCGCGGGCTCCACGAGCACGTCGGCTACGGCGTCGGCCTCACCCCGTGGGCGAACGCGTACCAGTTCTTCCAGCTCCCGTTCGCGATCGTCGCCGTCTCGGTGATCACGGCGCTGTTCCCCCGGATGAGCCGGCACGCGGCCGACGGACGGCTCGACCGCGTCTCGGAGGACCTCTCGGCCGGCCTGCGCCTCTCGCTGATCATCATCATTCCGGCGGCGGCGCTGCTGTTCGGGTTCGCGGGCGAGATCTGCGTCGTCTTCTTCGCGCACGGCAACACCGACGCGGCGGACGCGGCGATGATCGCCCGCGTGCTGCGCGTCTTCGCGGTCGGCCTGATTCCGTTCGCCGCGCTCCAGATCCTCCAGCGCGGCTTCTACGCGGTCGCCGACACGCGCACGCCGGCGCTGGTCGGGTTCTTCACGATGGCCGTCAGCATCGCGCTCGCCGTCACCGGCTACCTGCAGCTCTCGACGCCGCACATCGTGCTCGGCGTCGCGGGCGCGCAGGGCGTGTCGTGGCTGCTCGGCTGCGTCGTCACGCTGGCGCTGCTGCGCCGCCGCCTCGGCAGCCTGCACGGACGCGACATCGTCGGCCCGATCCTCAAGGCGGCCGTCGCCAGCGTCGCGCCGCTCGCCGTCGCGATCGCCGCCCACGAACTCCTCGTCCACAAGACGGCCGGGGGCTTGATTCCGTCCCTGGTCGTCCTGCTGGCCGGCGGCGTGCTCGGCATGGCGCTGTTCGTCGCCGTGGCGCGCGTGCTCCGCGTCGAGGAGATCACCACCGTCGGCCGCATGGTCACCGCCAGGCTCCGCCGCTGATCATTACGACGTTTTTCGAACTGGTGTCCGAAAAGTACGGTCGAATTGCGGTGTCCACTCTGGACAATTGTTGGACATATTTGCAGTATTATTCCGCCGGTCCTCGGGGCGCCCCTATCGTGTGAACTCGCCATGGCGGCGGCCTCGGGAGGATCACATGGGCGGGAACGGGGAAGTCCAGATCGCACTGACCGTGCTGGAAGAGGACGGGAAGTGGGTCGGCACGGACTCGGACGGCATCGCCATCGGCGTCGTCCGGCTCGGGAACTGGCAGGTGCAGCCGGTGGACGCGACGGGGGAGGCGCGCGGCGGCGACGACGCGTACCTCGTGCGGATCAATTACGAGCTGGACCTGGAACCGGGCTTTCCGGCGGTGGAATGGCTGGAAGTCGGGTTCGACTTCACCGGCGCAGACCCGGTCGCCGTGGTCGACGCCGTTCCGTTTTCCACGACCGGGTCGCGACCGGCGACCTCGTACACGCTCGGACGGCTCCTGAATCTGCTCCCGTCGGCCGGAGAATCCTCGGCGGACGTCCATCTCCCCGCCACGACCGGCGTCATCGACGTGTTCGGCATCGGCGGCCGGAAGGTTCGCTGGCGGCACCGGGCGGAGGGCGACGGGGCCGTCCGTCCGGGAGCGCACGTTATCTGGGCCGTCCTCCTGGTGCCCGCCGGCACCGAAAGCCTCCAGGTCGAGTTCTCCGCGCGCTATGACCTGCGGACGGGCGAGAGTTTCCTGCCGGGCCAGCTTCCGCAGCCGTTCCCGCTCGACCTGCGCGATCCGTCGGCCGTCGAAACGGCCCTTGAACCGTCGGCGACCGTCGACGGCGGAGAGAAGAAGGCCGGTGCCCCCCGCGTCTTCATCTCCTACGCCCACGACACCCGGCCGCACAAACTGGCGGCCCGTCAGCTCGGCGCCCTGCTGGCCCGCTGCGGCGTCGACCTCCATATGGACTATCTCGCCCCCGCGGCGAGGAACGACTGGTACAAGTGGGCCATTCAGCAGATCAGAAAGGCCGACTACATCGTGATCCTGGCCTCGCCGATGTGCCGGGCGATCGGGGACGGTGAAAGTACGGACGGCCGGCACAAGGGAATGCATTGCGAGTCGGCGATGATCCGGGACGTCCTGCACGGCGACCGCGCGTACTGGTTCCCGCGGCTGCTGCCCACCGTGCTGCCCGGAGAATCGGTGCAGAACATCCCGCTCTACCTCCAGCCGTACACGGGCGATCACTACATCGTCGATGAATTCACCGAAGAGGGCATCGGCGACCTGCTGCGGGCGATGGGCGTCACGCCGCCCGTCGGTCTCTCTACGGCGTCGGACGCGACGGGCTGAGAAGCGCCCGTCCCGGTGCGGCCGGGACGGGGTTGTTCATTCGTCCTCGCCGCGCACGCGCCAGTCGGGGTGGTCCTGTTCGATCGCGGCGGCGAGATGAAGGGGGACGGGAAGCGTGGTGCGGTCGTCCCAGGAGATCGGCTGCTCGCACAGCCGCGCCGTCAGGGCGGCCAGCGCTTCGGCGGTCCAGGACCCGGTGCGGACGACCACGATCTCTTTCGCCGTGTAGGCGTGCCACGGCCTGCCGAGTTCACGGGAATCAGCGGTCCACCGGGTGAACTTCGCGCCGGCGTTGCCGCCTTTCGCCTTCAGCGTCACCGACCGGCCGGGGAAAAGCCATGACGGCTGGACGCTGTCGGTCAGCCGGTAGACCTTCCGGTCCGGGGCGGCGGGCTGGTGGGGGTCGCCGGGCCGGTTGGCCTTTTCGCGGCGGGTCACGGGCCGTCCGATCTCGCTGACGTCGGTGTTCAGCCGGACGACCGCGACGTCGCCGCCCTTTTCGCGAACGGCGTCTCCGGGAAGCGGCCCGCCTCCCAACCTGCCGTTCTGCAGGCCCGGCCACAGAAGTCGCGTCGCTTGAGCGTCCACGAACACGACGAGCGGAGTGCCCGCGAACTCTCCCGCAGCCAGATCGCTCAGCCTTCGTTCGATCTCGTCGCGGGTGCGCCCGGCCTTCTGCGCCGTGCGCCCGAGCCGGACCGTGCCGATCGAGCCGGAGTGGAATTCGGTGATTCCCTCCGCCACCCGGACCCAGGCGTCGCGGTTCTCGCTGAACATCAGCGTGCGCCAGGACGCGAGGTCGTCCGGATCCACGAACAGGGCGACCATCGTCAGGACGAACAGCGGCGCGCTTTCACCCGTCTGCTGCCTGCGGATGTTCACGCCGACGAGAAGAACCCTGCGGTCCAGGCGGTGCGCCAATCCGTCCCGGGTCAGCGCGTGGAGCAGACGGTCGTCGAGGACGCCCGCCGCGCGGAGAAGGTCGCGCAGCGCGGCGCGCGCGGCGTGCTTCTTCTCGGCCGGCCCGCGCGCCTTGGACTTCGGCGGCAGGACGACCGGTTCGGTCGCGGTGAACTGCGACGGAATCCCGAGGTGGCCCAGCAGCCGCCGCAGATGCGGTTTGGCGTCGAGTTCCGGACGTTCGATGGTGGCGTGGTATTCGGTCTCCAGCCAGGCGACGACCAGGTGACGGTCGCCCGCCCCTTCGACGCGGACGCCGTCCAGGAAGGCGGCGCGGTTCGCGGTGGCGTGGTCGAGGAGGTCGGGGCAATGGCGGGCGACGACGTCGAAACGCTCGTTGACGCTGACCGGAGCGCCACCGGGCCGGGGCCGGACGGGACGCCCGGCCATTTCTTCGAGTTCGGCGAACATCCGATCGCGCGCGTCCGCCGTGTCGTAGGCGCAGACCAGAGTGATCCGCTCGTATCCGCTCGGTCCGACGGCGTCGCCCGCCAGCCCGCCGTCGGGGTACTGCTTCACGCGCCGCACGAGCCTGATCGACTTGTCGATCTGATAGTCCAGCGGAACCAGCAACGGCAGAGTGCGGAGGATGTGCTCGTGCAGGCGCAGCATGAAGCGCGGGCCGAGGCCGCTTCCGAGGAAATGGACCCGGCTTCCCGACATCTGCGGCCGTATCGCACCGGGCGTCTTCGGCAGCTCGGCGGGAATGTCCAGCGGTTCCAACTGGCACGCTTCGAGAATCGCGGTGATGGCCGGGTCGAGCCGAGTGCGCCAGGTGCCCGTCGCCTCGTCGGGATACCGCTTGACCGGCAGCCGGAGTACGGGAGCCTTCGCGTCGCCGCGTTCGATCCAGGCGTGCTTCGCGCCGTACCCCTCGGGCGAGATCCTGGACAGGGACGCGTCGAAGCACACGACCGGGTCCGCGACGCCCGCCACCGTGACGAGCCGGGCTTTCACCGTGGCCATGCCGAACACCGGCGGATTGGATGCGACGATGAGGTCGCCGAACTCCCAGGCGAGCAGCGAACCCGAGGTGTCCATGCGAAGCGCCAGCGCGCGTCCGGGGTCCACCTGTAACGGTTCGCGCGCGAGTTTCCGCAGGATCTGCCGGCAGGCCGTCTCGAAGACCCAGCGCGGGGCGGCGGGCACCGTTCCCGGACGGAACTCGATGTAGTCCGCGAAAGAGCGCGCGGGTTCCGGCTCGGGCAGCAGCTCCGCGAGAACGGGCGTGCCTGCGCCGTTGCGCACGTGCCGTTCCCAGGCACGGACGGCGACGCGCAATCGGTAGTCGAGGGCGCTCCCACCGGTGAGAAGCAGCATCGGTTCTTTCGGCGGGAGGTCGCCGTCCTTCGGGCCGGCCGCTCGGAAGAATTCGGCCGGCTGCCCGGTCGCGGCGACGAGCCCGGTCGCCAGCGCTTTGTACGGCTGCCGCCGTTTGCCGTCGCCGCCGGGAAGCGTCTCCCAGGCAGCCGAGAACGGCTCGCTCAGCGGGTAGGCCGTGATCGTTCCGAGCAGCGCGTCCAGGTTCTCGCGAGGAATGCGGTACGCGAGGCTGATCAGCATGAGTCACCGCCGTTGGACGCGCGTGCCGCGTAGTCCAGGAAGGCGCCGAGCGTCGTTCCGTGGTATTTCCGCAGGTCCGTCAGGACCGAGTCGGCGCCCCACTTCTTCTCCAGCAGCCGGATGAGCGTGGCGAGATCGCTGCCGCCTTTCGCGTCGTGGAACGCGCCGTCCACCAGATGCAGAACGGCGGACGTACCGCCGCGCCGCGCTCGGCCGATGAGCTGGACGGCGCCGTTGATGATCTCGGCGACCACGCCGAGTTTCACGTCCTCGGGCTGGGCCTGGAAATAGGGCGGACGGCGCACGATCGTCTCGAAGTACTTTCCGGCGGTCTTCCGGCGCAGGGCGAGCAGGCGCCGTGGATCGCTCGCCGGGCCGGGATGCTCGGCGAGCGCCTTCGCCTGGATGTGCGCCAGCAGTTCGGCCGGCTCGTCGATCAGCGGGATGGGCCGGACGATGAGCCATACGGACCCGAGCGCGGAGCGGTCACCGGCGCCGATGATGTTCACGCCCCGCTGGACGCGCGCGAGCGGCGCGATGAGAATGTCGGCGGCCCGGAGAGCCGCGAAGTCCTCCAGCCGGTCGGCCGGAATCTCGCGCCATTGCCCGAAATCGTCGAGGACGAGCGGACCGTCGTCGGGACGAAGGCGCACGGCGAGGCAGATCCGGTGCGCGGCGACGCCCGCGACGGAAAGTCCCTCGGCGACGTGCCGGGCCGCGGCGTACGACGTGGTGGCGAGCAGAATGCGGGCCCGTTCCGGATCGGACGTCTTCAACCGGTCGAGTTCGGGCTGCAAATATTCGCCCCAGAGCGCGGTCGCGATGCGCCGGGTCGCCTCGGTCCGCCGGAGGCCGTCGAGCCCGGAGATCTTGCGGAGTTCCCCGTGCGGGTCCTGCACGGGCGCCGCTTCGATGCGCACGGATCCGGGATTGTCGTCCGCGACCCACCACGCCGGTTTGACGTGGACGTGGTGATGCGGCGCGCCGGGGAAATAGGACGTCGCGGAAAGGCCGACGACAATGCGCCGCGTGCCCGCGTGCGCCAGGGCCGTCGTGTCGCCGAGGCCGATCGTGTACGTGTGCGGGTCGCCGCCGAAGGCCGCCGTCGACAGCCGCGCCGGATCGCCGCCCGTGTCGTCGTAGTGCTCGGTGAAGGCGAAGACGAGCCTGCCGAGCGGGCCGGTCGGAGTGACCCGCCATCTGCCGTAGGTGCCGAGCGCGTCCGCGATGTCGGCCGCGGATTCGACGCCGATGTCGACGAGTTGGGCGTTGTTGGCCATCAGTCGGTGCAGATAGAACCGGATGCGTTCGAGAATGGCCCGGCGCAGGACGCGATTGACGACCTTCGCCCGGTCGTCCTCGGCCGTGGCGGCGTACAGCCGGTCGAGCGCCGCGCGCGCCTCGGGAATCGCGAGACCGCCCGACCCGCCGGTCACGACCGCCGCGAGATGGCGGCGGACTTCGGCGAACTCTTCCGGCTCGTCGGGGAGCGGATCCGATTCGCCGGGGAACAGCGAAACGAACATCCGCAGCTGCTTCTCGGTGACCTCGTCGGGTTCCACGCCGAACAGCTCGCTCGTCAGCCAGTTGTCCCAGCGGCGCGGGACCAGCCAGTAGCGGCTGGGTCCGCGCGGGCGCCGCCGGTTCGGGGGCGCGGCCGATCCGAGCCGTTCGTAGCTGAGGTGGCTGACGTAGTTCTCCGAGAGGTAGCGCAGGCCGAAATAGGAGTCGCGAACGCTTGCGTCGACCTCGTCGCGCAGCCGTCCGAACGCCGCGCCGAAATCCTGGTCGAAGCGCCGCAGCGGCGTGTTCGTCCGTCCCGCGTGGTCGAGGACGAGATGACGGCCCGCGTTGTCGATGGCGAACTGCTGGAAGGCGTCGACCTCGTCGATGACGACGACCTGGCACCGCCGCAGGATCAGTTCCTCGGCCGTCAGCCGGTCGTTCTCGCCGAATCCGTCGTCCACCGGGGTCTGGAGAACTCCGAGGGAGAAATTCGCGTGCGAGGTGACGATGACGTCCGCCGTGCACGCACTTCGCGCGGCGCGGTAACGTCCGCAGGTCGTCCGCCAGGGACACGACACCGTCTCGTCTCGCTTTCCCCGTCGGCTGGGACGCCGCAGAGTGGCGCAGGGCTCGTCGCCGGGCTGCCACCCGTCGATGGCCTCGTCGGCCGAGGCCACGGCGGCGAGCGCGCAGCCGTAGCCGAACCGGGACCAGATCCAGTCGGCGTCCGGGCCTTTCTCCGAGATGCGCGCCACCGCTTCCTCGGCCACCGTGAGCAGCGATCGGGGCGAGACCAGCGGCACCACGTCGGCGTCTTGGCGGAATCGTTCGACGGCACGCTCGATCTGGAAGGTCGCGCGGACGACGTCGGCATTCGTCGGCAGGACGAAACCGACCGTCACGCCGTGTTCGACGGCCCAGCAGGCGAACGTTTCGATGAGGACGACCGATTTCCCGAACCCGGTATAGGCCAGCAACTGGCTGAGCGTTCCTGCGGTGAGGCGGAGTTCTTCGACCCGTTCGCCCTTGCGGTCGCGGATCTGGTCGGCGAACCTGCGCACCGCCTTCGCACGGAAACCGCTGCCCTCCGGGCCGTCCACGTCGGCGTCGATCCGCTCGGCGATGCGTTCCAGTTCCTTGAACGGGACCGCGAGTTCGTCCCGTGCGGGCGCGTCGGCGACGACCGCGAGTGGGACGTCGGGCGCGAGGTGGTGCGTTCGGATCTCGTAGCGGAAGTCCACGAACGTCTGGTCGAAACCGCGCGGGCCGGGCACCCGCGTCGTCGTCGTGTGGAGGCCGGTGACCGCCGGAGGAAGGGAACGCCTGGTCGCCGCATGAAGCACGTCGAGATCGCGGAGGGCGCGGTCGACGAAGTCCGGGAGCGGCATTCCGGGATCGACGGTGATCTCGCCGCTCTGCTTGTAGTCCGCGGCGGCGGTGCATCCCGCCACCGCGTTGCTCTCCAGGAGCTGGTCCAGGATTCTGCCCGCCGCCTCGGCGTTGGCCATCTGGTTGGTGCGGCGGCGGATCAGCTTCATGAAGCGCCTGGCCTCCGCCGTGGTGAGGTTGCGCCATTCCGACCAGTCCGCGATATGGCCGTCGAGGACGAAGAGGACGTCGTCGCGCGTGATCGTGCGGGCGTCGCCGTCGCCCTCGCCGAGGGTGAAGAAGGAAGCGGCCAGCCCTGTCGCCGCCCGCATGATGTGGGGCAGCACCTTCTCGGAGGCGGCGGCTTCCGCTCTCACGCGCGTCCTTTGAGCGCTCGCCGGACTTCGCTCCGGAACCGGGTCTCGGTGACGATGTCCAGGCCGGGAAGCGATGATTTGATCACGTCCACCTGGTGTTGATGGGTTCTGGGCAGGAGAACGCGCGCCCGGGGCGGTTTCGCCCGGAGGTCGGCGACCAGGCGATGCGGGGACCGGTATTCCTTCAGGTCGACCCGGAACTCCCGGCCGCCGGCGACGACGCGCAGGTCGTAGGCGTCGCGTTCGGGCCAGAGCCAGACGTCCGCGCCGAGGTCCCGCAATTCACGGCAGATCCTCAGTTCGCTCGCGCCCGGGACGACGATGAACCGCCAGACGCCGTGGTCCAGGCAGACCGATCCGCCGGCCTCGCGGGCGTCCGGAACGTCCGCGCGCGGTCCCTCGTCAATGCGCCGGAGCGCGGGCGGACGCCGGTCGGCGTCCGTCGCGATCCTGAATACCGCGGCGTGCGGACGATAGCGGCACCGGACTTTCGTGCCCGTCACGGCCATCGGCCAGCGGCAGTCCGGACAGGCCCACCACCATGCCGATCCGTCCTTGCGGCGATGGAGCTGGCCGTCGGGAACGTCGACGTAGCCTTTCCCCAAGACCCGGATACGGGAACCGCTCACGAGTTCGCCGATCTCTTCGCGCGAGCCCGCAGGATGCTCGATGAGGAACGTCCTGGACCGGACGTAGTCGTCCTGGTTCCGCGTTCCGATCATGCCGGCGAACACTTCGCTCCGAATCTGCTCGGAGTGCATCGTGGTCCACGTCGGCAGCCACGTCTCGGTTCCGGAGAGCGCGGACAGCGGCATGGCGTATTCGGCCGCCAGGTCGTACGCCTCTTCGGTGAGCCCGCCGTCGTCGAGCAGAACGGCCGCGCGGATCATCTCGTCGGCGTCCGTCGCGAATTCCAGGAGCCCGCCGAGCGGCCGGTGCAGGCACTGGACCAGGCCGTGCGGAGTGACAGGACCTCGACCCGGGCCGTGGGCCTCCATGACGATTCCGGTCATCCGCGCGACCTCCCGCATCGCGCGAGGCTGGTCGCCGCGCCTCGTCCAGGCATAGGCGGCGCGTAAAGCGGCGGCGATGACGCGTCGCCGCCGTCCGTCGGAATCGTCGTCGGCCGCGCCGTTCCCGTCGCTCACGGGGTGGCTCCCTTGGGGGCGTCGGGGCACCAACGAACGAAGCCGCAGCCTTTGCAGTGCTTACCGGGCCTGGTCGGGAAGAGTTCGTCCTCGCGCCACTGTTGCGCGTACGCGGTGACGACCTGGCGAGCCCGTTCGACCAACTCCGGATCGGTGGCGTCGAGAACCGACACGACAGGCCCCGTGCCGGTCAGACGTTCCAGCTCCACCCGGCAACCGCCGTTCCCGCCGGGAAGAACGCCCGCGGCGGAGAGCACCAGCCCGAGCGCGAGCTGGGGAAACTGAGCGAGAAGGTCGCCGTCCTTCAGTCGGCGGGCCGTCTTGGTCTCCCGGAGGACCCAAGAATCCGCCGCGCGGTAGACGAGGTCCGTTTTCGCGATCACCGCGACGTCGGCGGACGGGTCATAGACCACCACGTGGCGCTCCGGCAGGACTTCGGCGTTCTCGTGGACATGCCGGAGCGGGCAGACGAGCGCGTGGTCGCCGATCATCTGAATGCCGAGCCGCGCCTCGATTCCGGTGACGGAATGCGCTCCCGCCCGCCATCCCTCGCGCGTCGTCGGCGCCTCGTCGGACCGGCAGGCGCGCGCGGGCGACCGCCGGTGCCGTTCCTCGATGAACGCGTGCACGGCGTTGCCGCGCTCCGTCGCCTCGGTGTTCTCGGCCGGCCGGTCGCGGGGGAGGAAGAGGTCCTCGAAATGGGAACGCGCCGGGCAGGTCCGGTACGAGCGCGCCGTCGTGATCGACCACGATCGGCGCGGACCCGGAGGATCGGCGATCCCGAGAAGGCCCGGCCGGGCAGGGACGGCGGGACAGAGGTCGACCACGTCGCATCGGCCGCACTTGTTGCCGGGCCGGTACTCGCCGCCGGCGGACACTTCGTGGACGCGCTTTTCCGCGTCGTTCCGGTATTTCTCGCGCGCCGCCTGCGGGGAATCGTCGAACAGGACGTTGTGCGAGCCGTCCGCACACCCGATCTCGACGATCCGGACGCGACGCACCGGCGAAGGGCGTCCGAGAACGTACGGCTTTCCCCAGGAGGAACCCAGGACGGGACGCGCATCGGCGAGCACGCCGGCCGCGACGGCGATCTCCGCTTCGTCCCTGGCCCGGTGCGCGACCGAGGAAATGCGGACGAGGCGCAGTTCGCGGATCTCCGGCCCGGCATGGCGCCGACCGGTCACCGTTTCCTCGTGCAGCGTGGCGACGTCGCCGTTCCGCATGATCCGCCGTCGTGCCCACGCGCGCGTGACCGGCTCGAAGGACGGGTCCTCGGCCATTCCGGATGCCGCGTCGATCGCCGCAGCGGCGCTGAGGTAATTGCGGACGGCCCCGGTCGTCCAGGCCGCGAGACCGGGGTGGCAGCGGTGCCCCGCGGACGTGCGCCAGCGGGCGAGTGCGGCTTCCGGCGGCAGGTGATCGAACTCGATGAGGTCGAGGATCGCCTCCAACGGGCCCAGCGACCATGTCGTCCGGAGACGGCTCCGCCGGGGAACGGCCGTTTCCCGGGCCACCGCCGGATGGGTTCTGAGGGCCAGCTGCTGCGGACACGACTCGTCATCGCTGCGGACATGCGCCGGGCTGACCCTTATGAAATTGGTGTCGCCGGTCATGCCGGGCATCACCGTCCAGGACACTGCGTTCGTCCTCCGCTCAGGCCCGGTGTCCATTATTTGTCACTGTCGATTTCTCGAATGATCTGTGTAGGGTGTCGTTCGCTCCCGGACGGTGACGGGGGCCGGTACCGGACGAAAGGCATCACGGCAATGGTCGACGGGCGATTCCATGGCCTGTTCGTGGGGCTGGACAACTACGCGGCCCCGCAGTTCAAGGCCCTGAACTATGCGAAGCGGGATGCCGCCGTCCTGCACGCATTGTTCTGGGACGCGTTCGATGAGAAGCCCACGCTAGTCACCGACGCGGATGCCACCAAGGACAGATTGGTGACAGAAATCGGACACCTCGCGTCCGTCAGCACGGACGACGACGTCGTCGTGCTCACCTACTCGGGCCACGGGACGTCGACGGGCGAACTGGCCACCTACGACGCCGATCCCGACCGGCTGGAGGCGACGGCCCTGCGGCTCGAGGAGTTCGTCCGGCAGGTCGAGACCGTTCGCGCCCGGGTGCTGATCGTCGCGCTCGACTGCTGCTTCTCCGGCGGTGCGCTGGCGAAGGTCCTGCGCCGACCGGAAGAGGGGCGCGCGAGCCGGGGCGGCCTGGAAACGGCCGACCGCGCCCTCAGCAGGGTGTCCGGAAACGGCCGTGTCGTGCTGGCCGCCTCGACCGCGCACGAAAAGGCCTTCGAGGTGCACGAGTTCGGGCACGGCCTGCTGACCTACTACCTCGTGGAGGGTCTGCTCGGCCGGGGCAACGTGATCGAGAACAACGAGATCCCTGTTTTCAAGCTGGCCGAATACGTCCTCAGAAAAGTGGGCGAACACGAGTCCGGCGTGGTCAAGCGGCGGCAGACTCCGTCCTTCGGCGGGAATCTGGGCAACCTGTCGCTACCGGTGTTCAGGAAAGGTGATCATTACGAGGAGCTGAAACTCGGCTCGCCGATTTCGGCGACCAGGGCGCTGTCCAGTCTGAAGTCGTCCGGGATCCCGGCTCCCGTCCTGCGGTTGTGGAAAGACCGGATCGGCAGGCTGAACCAACTTCAGGTCGATGCCATCAACCATGCGGCGCTGCTGGACGGGAACAACGTCCTGGTGAGCGCGCCGACGTCGTCGGGAAAGACGATGGTCGGGGAACTCGCGGCGCTGCACGCCGTCGCGCACGGGCGCAAGGCGGTGTTCCTCCTGCCGAGCCGGGCGTTGGTCAACGAGCTGTACGAGCGGTTCGAGGAGACCTACGGCACGTTCGCCGTGCGCACGATCCGCGTGACGGGCGAGCTGCGGGACCAGGTGCGCGACCTGCTCACGGGCGAGTTCGAACTCGCGGTCTGCACGTACGAGAAGTTCATCGGCCTTCTGTTCAGCCGTCCGGAACTGCTGGACCGGATCGGCGTCATCGTCGTGGACGAGATCCAGTCCCTCGTCCTCCCCGACCGGGGGCCGCTGCTGGAGATCCTGTTCACCTGGATCAGGATGCGCCGCGTCACCGGGAACTCCCCGCAGATCGTCGGCCTTTCCGCGGTGCTCGGCGAGCCGCAGGAACTCGCCTGGTGGTTGAACGCCGATCTCGTCCAGGTGCGCGAGCGCGAGACTCCGCTGCTGGAAGGCGTGGTCGACCCGTCGGGGCGTTACCGCTACCGCGACCAGGACGGGACAGAAAAAACGGTGCAGTTCGTCGGGCCGCCGGAAGGTGCGAGGGACGATCTCGCCACGCGTCTTGTGCGGGAGCTGGTCGGGCAAGGGCAACAGGTCATCGTCTTCCGGGGGCGGCGGGATCTCGCCCGCTCGTTCGCCGCCAGGCTCGCCCGCGAACTTCGGCTCCCGCCCGCGGAAACGGTTCTCGACGGCCTGCCGCGAAGCGATTCCGGACGGCTGACCGATCTGCTCCGGGACTGTCTCGGCGGTGGGGTCGCCTTCCATGTCTCCGATCTGAACGAGCAGGAGCGGCGCCTGCTGGAACGCTCGTTCAAAGAAGCCGGGAGCGAGATCCGCGTCGTCGTCGCGACCACGACGCTGGCGCAGGGCGTGAATCTTCCGGCGGACGCTGTCGTCATCTGCGAGTTGGACCACCCCACCGCGAAGTACGCCGTTTCGGAGTACAAGAACATGGCCGGTCGCGCGGGCCGGACCGGGCACGTCGCGGAGGGACGTTCGTTCATCGTCACCCGAGGCGGCATTGACACCGAGCTGAAGTGGGCGGAGTACGTGACGGCGGAGTCCGAACCGGTGCGCTCCGCGCTGCTCGAACCGTCGATGGATCTCCGGACGCTGGTCCTCTCCGCGTTCACCGGACCGGCCGTGACGGCGGGCCGGACGTCCCTCGCCGCCGTCACCCGGTTCATCTCGTGGACCTTCGGCGCGCACCAGAGCGGCGCGCGGGGCGGGCGAGAACTGTTCTCCAAGAAAGACGTCCGCACGGTTCTGGCGGACCTCGAAGAAGCGGGCTTCCTCAGTTCCTCCCGAGGCGAGTACACGCCGACGAGGCTCGGGGAGATCGTCGTGCAGCAGGGGCTGAGCGTCGATTCCGTCCTGGCGATCGCCGAGGCGCTCGCGGCGGTGCCGCCGGACGGCATGAACCGCATGACGCTGATCTGCGCCGCCCACCTCGCCGTCGAACTGGAGGACACCAGGTTCTCGAAGAACTCCGGCCACCGGAACAAGAACAAGGAGGACAACTCGCTGCGCCGCGCTCTTGAGCAGCAGCGGGCGGCGGAGCCCGTTCTCCGCAAGCTCATGGCGGATCCCGGACGACGCGGCGAAGGGCTCGCCCGCGCGCGGCGCAGCATCGCCTGCCTGCGCTGGAGCACGGGAATTCCGCTTTTCCGGATCGAGCGCGAACTCACGGAGGTCCAGGCGCTGACCACGGGGGAGACCGGACCCGTCGCGCAGACGGCCCAGCGGACGGCCGACATCATCGACACCGTCATCGACATCGGCCGGCACGTCAATCCCGCCGCGGACTTCGGCGACCTGCCGGACGTGCTTTCCGTCCAGCTCGAACTGGGCATCGTCAAAGGGCTGGTCCCGATCGCGCGCCATGCCGACGGCGCCCTCACCCGGCCGGTGTACCTCGGACTGGCGCGCAACGGGCTCGGAACCGTCGATTCCCTTCTCGCCGCCGAAACGTCGCGCGTTCTGGAAAGCGTCGGCGGCCGTCGCGAGATCGCGGGGATCGTCCTGGACGCGGCCTGGACGGCGCGCGCCGAGGCCGAACGCGGCGATCTCGCGATGGACCTGCCGGAACCGGAGGACTGAGCGGAACGCCGGTTCAATCGCCCGGCGCGGACGGGTCCCAACTGAGCCCGTACGAACGGTTCGCTTCGAGCCCGGTGAAAGACGCGCTCGCCTCCCGGGCGGCGTCGACGGTGACGGGCTTGCGCGGGAGCGAGGAATCGCCGACCTCCAGCGGCAGCTCGTCTGAAATGAGGCGGACCTGCTCGGGAAGCGGCATCGTGCTCCCGAAGCGGACCGTGAGATCGAACCGGCGGCAGGCGTATCTCGGCGTGCAGACGTAGAACGGCGCCAGCGGCACCGCCGCCGTGAGCCGGACGGATATGTCGTGGCCCTTTCCCCGGGCCAACGGCTGCGGCAGCCGCACCCGGAATCCGATCCGGGACGTGGAGAGGCGTTCCTTGGACTCCAGAACGCCGCCGCGCAGCACGGTGATCCCGAGATCGGGCGAAGGGCGGTCATGGCTCGGCGCGACGACGGTGTGCGAGTGCTCGATTTCCGTCAGGCCGTCGCGGTGGCTGACGATGTGCCGTTCCTCGATCACCTCGACCGTCGACCGTTCCAGCAGGACGAGGACTTTGAGCCGGCCGACATGCCACGGCATTTCCTTGCGGCGCGGCCCCGGACCGCCGGCCGTGGCCAGGGCCTCTTCCGCGATGCGCTGGAAGGCCGCGTCGGCGCGTCTGCGGACGGTGCGGGAATCGCAGTGGAGTTCGGCGGCGAGATGGCCGATCCGCACGCCGACGCGGTCGTCGCTCGGGCCGTCCAGACCGAGCGTGACCCGGGCGGTCGCGGCCATGCTCGGCGGCAGGCCGTCCAGAAGGTCGAGCAGCCGGATCCTGACTTTCGCGACCTGCTCGGCCGGCCCGTCCTCTTCGGTCACTCCGGCGATATGCCGCAGCGCGCCGCCGATGCGCGCCGGCGCGGCGGCGTCGTCGACACCGAATCCGCGGCTGAGGCTTTTCAGCTCGGCCACGACGTGCGCCACGCTGAATTCCATCGGTCACCTCCATGAAGACGCCATCGGTCAGGTCGCGGCGCGGACGCGTGCTTCTCCCACGACGACGGGATCGAGCGGGCCGCACGTCGCGTCCGCCTCGGCCCAGCGTTCGGCGGCCCCGGCGTCGTTCCCGGTGGCCGCATGGACGTTGCCGAGGCCGGTCAAAGCCCGTGCCGTCTCGTAACGGCTGCCGCACTTCTCGGCCAGCGCGGCGGCCTCTTCGTAGCGGAGCCGCGCCTCGGCGTGGTTTCCCGCGTGAAAATGCGCCCATGCCGTGCAGTTCACGGCCATCGCGACGTCCAGCCGCAGGTCCAGCGCCTCGAACTCCGCGCGCGCCATTTCCGCGTGCCGGACGGCGTCGGCATAGCGGGCGAGTTCCGTTTCCGCCAGCGCGATGCCGCGCAGCGCGATCGCCGCGTTCCGCGTGTTGGACGCCCGGCGGTACGACACGAGGACCGAACGCAGGTCGTGCAGCGCGTTCTCGTGTTCGCCGAGGTAGAGCGCGGTCCAGGCGAGATGGGACGTGGCCGTGGTGATGCCGTGCTCGTCCTCCGCGTCGCGGAAGAGGCCCAGCGCCTCCTGGAAATAGTCGACGGCGACGGGTAGATCGCCCCGGTCGAAATGGGCGGTGCCGAGATTGCTGACGGCGATCGCCAGCTTCTGCCGGTCGCCCGACGCCCGGGCGGCCGAGACGGCGTCGAGCTGCGTGCTGATCCAGTGTTCCCACTGCTTGGTGAGGAAGAAATACTGCCGCAGCATGGAGGCCAGCTGCCAGCAGTGCTCGTGCAGCCCGCTCTCGGCGGCCAGCCGGCACAGTTTCACGAGGCTGGGCCATTCCCGGTGCAGCCAGGCGAGCGCCGACGCGTGGTCGGGGAATCGGCGGGCCGCTCCGAGCGGGTCGGGAAGGGCGAGCGGCGTCCGGTACCGGTGCGGGTCCAGGTGGGCGTCGCTCGCCGCCGCGAGCAGCAGATTGTGATCCAGCAGGCGGACGGTGGCCGCCCGCCGGTCGTCCTCGGTCATGCAGGGAAGGACCTGGTTCCGGGCGAACGTGCGGAGCAGATCATGGGTCGTCACGCGGTCGGCCGACGCGTAGGTGACGAGGTGCGCGTCGCTGAGCTGGTCCACCAACCGCCGTGCCCGGACGAGGTCGGTGCCCGCCAGCGCGGCCACGCTGCCGATCTCGACCTGCCGGGCCGGGTGCAGCGCCAGCAGGCCGAAAAGCCGGAGCGCCGCGCCGGTGAGCGCCTGGCAGGACAGGTTGAAGGCCGCCGCGACGCTGCGTTCGCCGTCGTCCAGGACGCTGAGCCGCGCGTTCTCGTCGGCGAGGCGCTCGTCGAAGTCGTCGAGCGACCAGGTGACGCTGCTCTGGAAGCGCGCCGCCGCCACGCGCAGCGCGAGCGGTAACCGGCCGCACCGCGCGACGACGCGGCCGACGACGGAATCGGCGGCGGTCCGGGCGTGCTCGCCGCCGATCGCGCGAAAGAGCGACGCGGCCTCGGCCGAGGGCAGGACCTCGACGGGGAGCCGGGTGGCGTCGTCCAGGGCGTTCAGACGGTTCCGGCTGGTGACGAGCAGCTTGGAGCCCGAACCGGCCGGCAGGAGCGGCGTGATCTGCCCGGCGGTGCCCACGTCGTCGCAGACGAGCAGCAGCCGTTTGCGGCGGATTCTGCTCTGGTAAAGGCCGGCGCGGGCGGTGCGGTGGGCCGGGATGTCGCGGGCGGGAATGCCGAAGAAGCGGAGCAGGGCGTCGAGGACGTCGTCGGCACTGACCTCCGCGACGCCCGGCGAGTGGTCACCGAACTCGACGAGGATGCAGCCGTCCGGGAACAGCTCGGTAGCGTTCCACGCGCCGCGCAGGGCCAGCGCGGTCTTTCCCGCCCCGGCCATTCCGCTCAGCACGCAGGCGTTCGTATCGTGCTCGCCGCGGACGAAGGCGTCGATCCGCTCCAGTTCCCGCGCCCGGCCGACGAAACGGGGGCTCGGCGGCGGCAGGCCGACGGTCATCGCGACGGCGTTGCGCTTGGACCTGCGGCTGGGCCGTCCGGCCACGAGCGCGATCAGCGCGCCCCCGGCGTCCAGTTCCCGGTCGTAGGCCCGTGCGATTCCGAGAGTGACGTCCCGTTGTCCTCTCTCGACCTTGCTGAGATAGCCCTTGCTGAACCGGACGCGTTCGGCGAACGTGCTCAGGGACAATCCCGCCTCCTCACGCGCCTTTCGGAGTTCGCGGCCGAGTTCCCGGGACGTCTCTGCCATGACCACATGGTGCCTTCTCCGTCTCGTCTGGACCGGTCGAATCGCGGCACGGGCACGTCGGTGCACGTCACTCGGGCAGCACTGGCCTCATCCGGTCGGGGCCGTCGAACGTTCCAAGATCGTTTCCGGAAAAATGTGACTGTGCATACCGGTCGCCTCGCCTGGGTCCTCGGGGCCGCAATCTGTCATGGAACTTGTTGATGCGGCCGGTTCCGCTGCCGCAAGCAAGTGTCACCCGAGGAAACTGAGGCGAGAAGCGGTTTCCCGTTTCCAGATCGGAGGAAACGGTGGGACGGCCCGCTAGGCGGAGGGCGGGTACGGGAGGCGGGCTTGGACCGTCCAGCCTTCGCCGTTCGGGCCCGCGGTGAGGGTGCCGCCGAGCATTGTGGCGCGTTCGCGCATGCCGACGAGGCCGCGGTTGCCGCCGCCGGACGTGGCGGGGACGGGGGTGCGGGGGCCGGTGTCGGTGATCGTCACGGTCAGGGCGGCGGGGCCGTAGGCGACCTCGATGCGGACGGTGGTGCCCGGGGCGTAGCGGATCGCGTTGCTCAGGGACTCCTGGACGATCCGGAACGCCGACAGGTCCACGCCCGCGTCGAGCGGGCGGGGCACGCCCGTCACGACCATGTCGACGTGGAGGCCGGAGTGGCGGGCGCCGGCGGCCAGGTCGTCCAGGCGGTCCAGGCCGGGCTGGGGGGCGCGCTCGACGCCCTCGTCCTCGCTGCGCAGGAGGCCGACGACGCGGCGGGTCTCGGTGAGGGCGTCGCGGGCCGCGTCCCGGACGAGCCCGAACGTCGCCACGGCCGCGGGCGGCAGTTCGGGGATCTTGAACGGGGCGGCCTCGGCCTGGAGCGCGATCACCGACATGTGGTGCGCGACGACGTCGTGCAGCTCGCGGGCGATGCGCGCCCGTTCCTCCAGGATCGCCTGCCGGGCCAGGTCGCGGTCGCGCAGTTCCTCCTGGACCCGCAGTTGGGCCTCGACGGCGCGGCGCTCGCCGACCGCGTTCCCGAACACGAGCGCGGTCGCCGCGACGGCCGCGAGGATCAGCGCGAACCAGCTCGCCATGCCGACGACGATCGCGACGCCGAGCGGTCCGGCGAGGGTCGCGGCGCCCGCGCCGACGGCGGTCTCCCGCTCGCTCGACGTGCCGACGAAGAACAGGACGATCGTGTACGCCAGCATCGACGTGACCGGCCACGGGCTGAAGTCCGTCCCGGCCATGAGGATCGCGCCCGCGACGAGCCCGGCGGCGCTCACCCGCCACGCCGTCATCGGCCGGTACGCGGCGAGCAGCACCGGCGCGGACTGGGCCGTGGCGAGCACGATCGCGATGATGTCGGGCAGGTGCTGGTGGAACACGTTGAGCTGGATCGCGATCGAGCCGCCGGTGAAGCCGATCGCCAGGCCGCCGAGCAGCAGCAGGATCGGGATCCGCAGCCACCAGCGGGACGGCAGCCGCGAGCCCTCGGGGTCGTGCGGTCCGGGCAGCACGGCGGCGCGCACGCCGCGCAGGACGTGCACGCGTTCGGGCTGCGCGCGGTGATCGGGCTCCATCGACGTCACCCTAGTTCCGCGCCGCCCGCCGGGCATGACCCCGGGGAGTGAACCCGGCACCGCACCCTGGGTACGAGGCGGCGCAGGTCAGGCGGCCGGTTCAGGCGACCGGGTCGGCGGCCGGGTCGGGCGGCCGGGTCAGGCGACGTGGACCTGGGGGCGTTCGCGCGGATCGGGGACGCGGCGGCGCAGGATCTCGTGCGTCAGCGGCGGGATGTCGCCCTCGCCGAGGACGAGGTAGCGCAGCATCGCGGCGACGGGGTTGCCCTCGGCCCAGTTGAAGTAGACGTGGGGCCGTTTGCCGGTGGTGTCGCGGACCTCCAGCAGGACGGCGGCGATGGCGTTGGCGACGGTCGCGCTCTCGGTCCGCAGGATCCGGTAGCCGTGGCGCTCCTCGCCGGTCACCGTCAGCTCCGAGGCGAACTCCGACGCGTCCGGGACGGTCACCTCCAGGAAGATCAGCGGCTCGGTGTCGGGCAGGTGGTGGTAGTCGCGCTGCTCGCGGTCCTTCTCCTCGTACTCGGCGCGGTCCCGTGCGTCCGGCTCGTTGGCGATGATCCGGACGACCTCGGTCTCGGCGAGGAACCGCTCGGCGACGGGGTCGAACGTGATGTCGGTGACGCGCAGCTCGGTGGAGCGGGTGGCGCGCGAGACCAGCGAGAACAGGATGATCGCAATGATGAACATCGACGCGATGCGCACGCCGTCCGGACGTTCGATGACGTTGTCGACCGTCGTGTAGGCGAACACCAGCGTGACCGCCGCGAACGCGAGCGTCGCCGCCCGTCCGCTGCGCCGCCACGCCGAGATCGTCACCGCGACGGCCGCCGACAGGATGAGGACGAGCACGCCGGTGGCGTACGCGCCGCCCTGCGCGTCCACGTCGGCGTGGAACCAGACTGTGATCAGGAACGCGACGGCGACGAACACGAGCACCAGGGGCCGGGGCGCGCGCGTCCACTCGGGCGCCATGCCGTAGCGGGGCAGGTAGCGCGGGACGATGTTGAGCAGCCCGGCCATCGCCGACGCCCCGGCGAACCACAGGATCGCGATCGTCGCGACGTCGTAGACCGTCCCGAACGCGCCGCCGAGGTACTGGTGGGCGAGGTAGGCCAGCGCCCGTCCGTTCGCCTCGCCGCCGGGCTCGAACGCGCGCGCCGGGATCAGGACGGTGGTCGCGAAGCTGGACGCGATGAGGAACACGCTCATGATCAGCGCCGCGACAGTGAGCAGCCGCCGGGTCGCGCGGACCCGGCCCGCGATCCCGCCCGGCGCCCGGATCAACGGCATCACCGCCACGCCCGTCTCGAAGCCGGACAGCCCGAGCGCCAGCTTGGGGAAGACCAGCAGCGCCACGCCCGCGACCGCCAGCGGCTCGGGATGGGCGGCCGACAGCAGATGCCGCCAGTGGACGACCAGGTCCGTGTGGGTCAGGACGCGCTGGACGGCGACCACCACCACGACCAGGTTGAGCAGCAGATACGTCGCGACCAGCGCGACCGCGATCTTGATGGCCTCGCTGAACCCGGCGAGGAACACCGCGCCGAGCGCCGCGATCAGCACGAGCGTCACCGTGACGCGCTCCCCGTGCAGCGCGGCGGGCGCGTACGGGTTCTCCAGCGCGTGCGCGGTCGCGTCGGCCGCCGACAGCGTGATCGTGATGACGAAGTCGGTCGCGACGAAGCCCAGCAGCATCAGCACGAACAGCTTCCCGCCCCAGCGCGGGAGCAGCTTCTCCAGCATCGCGATCGACCCCTGCCCGTACGGGCTCTCCCCGGCCACGCGGCGGTAGATCGGCAGCGCGCCGAACAGGGTCAGGGCGACGAGCAGCAGCGTGGCGACGGGCGACACGACACCGGCGGCGAGGAACGCGATGCCCGGCTGGTAGCCGAGCGTCGAGAAGTAGTCGACGCCCGTGAGGCACATGACCATCCACCAGGGGTGCTGCCGCTGGTCGTCGCCGTCGGGGAGATGCGGGCCGGGCGTCTCGCGCGGCACGCCGTCCAGCAGCCAGTTGCGCACACCCGTCACCCACTCTCCGTGTCGTCACGATCACCGACTGTCGAAGATCACGCTACCGACTCGGCCCGCCGTTCCCGCGCACCGGCTACCTCGACGGGTCGCGGTCGTAGAGTCTTCGCGCCCACAGGTAGGAGCCCAGCGCGATCGCGACGGCCCAGCCGACGGCGATGGCGGCGTGGTTCCCGATCGGCGTGCCGAACAGCAGCCCGCGCAGCGTCTCGATGACGGGCGTGAACGGCTGGTACTCGGCGAACCAGCGCAACCCGGCCGGCATGGACTCGGTGGGGACGAACCCGCTGCCGAGGAACGGGAGCAGCATCAGCGGCATCGGGGTGTTGCTGGCCGTCTCGACGGACTTGGCGGCCAGGCCGAGCGCGACGGCGAGCCAGGTGAGGGCGAACACGAACAGGGCGAGGACGCCGAGGACGGCGAGCCATTCGAGCGGGCCGGCGTTCGGCCGGAACCCGACCGCCAGCGCGACGCCGACCACGACCGCCATGCTCAGCAGCGTCTGCAGGACGCTGCCCACGACGTGCCCGGTCAGCACCGACGCGCGGGAGATCGCCATCGTGCGGAAGCGCGCGACGATCCCCTCCACCATGTCCATCGAGACCGACACGGCCGTCCCGGTGGCGGCGCCGGCCATCGTCATGAGGATGATCCCGGGCGTCACGTAGTCGACGTACGCGCCGCGTCCGCCGCCGATCCCGGCGCCCAGCGTGGCGCCGAAGACGTAGACGAACAGCAGCAGGAAGACCACCGGCATCCCGACGAGCATCAGCGTCAGGGACGGATAGCGCACCATGTGCCGGAGGTTGCGGCGCAGCATCGTGGCCGAGTCGTGCAGGGCGGGAGCGAGCGCGGTCATCGGGGGTCCTTCGGGTCGTCGCCGGGGCGGCCGGTCAGGGTGAGGAAGACGTCGTCCAGGTCGGGCAGGTGGACCGAGAGCGCCGCCACCTCGATCGACCGGTCGTCCAGCCGGGCGAGCAGGCCGCGCAGCGAGCGGACGCCGCCGTCGCTCGGGACGCGCAGGGTGAGCGCGTCGTCGTCCAGCGAGCCGGTGCCGAGCGCGTCGAGGGCGGCGGCGAGCCCGTCGGGGTCGGCGAAGCGGAGCTGGACGTGCCCGCCGGGGACGAGCCGTTTCAGTTCCTCGGCCGTGCCCTCGGCGATCAGGCGCCCGTGGTCCAGGAGGGCGATGCGGTCGGCCAGCTCGTCGGCCTCCTCCAGGTACTGCGTGGTGAGGAAGATCGTCACGCCGCCCGCGACGAGTTCGCGGATGATCTGCCACATGGTGCGGCGGCTGCGCGGGTCCAGCCCGGTGGTGGGCTCGTCCAGGAAGATCACGCGCGGGTCGCCGACCAGCGTCATCGCGAGGTCGAGGCGGCGCAGCATCCCGCCCGAGTAGGTCGCGGCGGGCTTTCCCGCGGCGTCGGTCAGGTCGAAGCGCTCCAGCAGGTCGGCGGCGCGGCGGCGGCCCTCGGCCTTCCCGAGACGGTGCAGGTCCGCCATGAGGATCAGGTTCTCGGCGCCGGTGAGGAACTTGTCGACGGCCGAGTACTGGCCGGTGACGCCGATGGCGGCGCGCACGGCGTCCGGTTCGCGCGCCAGGTCGTGCCCGGCGACGGTGACGTCGCCGCCGTCCGCGCCGATCAGCGTGGTGAGGATCTTGACGATCGTCGTCTTGCCCGCGCCGTTCGGGCCGAGCAGCGCGAAGATCGTGCCCGCGGCGACCCGGAGGTCCACGCCGTCCAGGACGGTGTGGGAGCCGTAGGACTTGCGCAGCCCGGTCGCGGCGACGGCGGGGGCGGGGGCGGTCGGGGGGTTGCTCATCTGTGCCTCCGGTGGCGGGCGCGGGGTCACGCCCGGTGGATGACGATGTCGCCGTAGCCGGTGTTCGCGCGGACCTCGACGGGCTCCAGGTCCGCGGCGGACGGATCGGGACGGTCGGCGGGCGCGAGGTCGCTGCGCACCAGCCCGTGCTTGGACGCGACGTCGAGCCAGGCCGGGACGCCCGCCGCGACCCCGATCTCGATCTCGCCGAACCGGGTCTCCAGGACGATCGCGCCGCGCACCGCCTCGCCCACCCTGACGCCGCCGAACGCCGTGCGCGCGACCAGCGCGGCGAGCGCCCGCTCGACCGTGACGTCGCCGTGGGCGGTGTTCAGCCGCGCGTCGCCGGTGATCTCGCCGACCGTGATGTCACCGCTTGACGTCTTGACGACGGCAGTGCCGTCGACCGCGCCGATGCGGACCCGGCCCGCGGCGGTCGTCACCTCGACGGGGCCGTCCGCGCGGCCGAGCGTGACGTCGCCCGCGCCGGTGCGGATCTTGAGGCGGCCCGTCCGGTCGAGCCGGACGGCGCCGCCGCCGATGGCGAAGGAGGACTCGCCGAGGCGCCCCTCGCTGCGGAACTCGGCGTTCCCGCGGGCGTCGACGCTCGAACCGGCGGGCAGCTCGATCGTCATGTCGACCGACGGGTACCGGCCGAACAACGAGCGGAGCGCGTACTTGGGCGACCGCACGCTGAGGTGCCCGTCGGCGTACTCGACGCGGGTCTCCTCGGCGGCCTTGACGTCGGCGTCCTCGGCGGGGTCGGCCGGCCGCACCTGGACGACCGTGTCGGCGCGGTCGCTCGCGCGGACGAGGACGCGGCCCGTCACGGTCTCAAGGGCGGCCGTGATCGGCTCGGGTGTGGCGAACGTGGGCATGACGGCGCCTTCCTCTGGCGGGTGAAAAGGGGGGAGCTGCGGGGTCAGCGGACCCAGCCGGTGTAACCGCGGCCGAACGGACGGCCCGTGTCGCCGCCCGGCCGGGGGACCCGGTCCTCCGGTTCCAGCGCGGCGGCCACGGCCCGCACGAGCCAGGAGTTCACCGACAGCCCGGCCTGCCCCGCCGCCGCTTCGATGCGCGGTTTCAGGTGCTCGGGGAGCCGGAGCGTGATCCGGGAGGTGCCGCCCGGATCGTCGGGCTCCGGCGGGACGGGCGGCGCGGGCGGCAGCGGCGGCTTCCCCTCCGCCCGCCGGGCCAGCGCGCGGCGCAGCGTGGCCTCGGCCGCGGACGGCGGGCCGACCGGTTCGTCGTCCGGCGGCGGCGTCACGACGAACTCGGGATCGCGCCCGCGCAGCCGCACTTCGACCGCGCCCGGCGCGAGATCGCGGGTGATCTCGTCCGCCGCGGCCGACAGCGACTCCAGCAGCGCGAGCCGGGCGGCCGAGTCCAGCGCGGCGCTGAGCCGTTCGGCGAGCGCGCGGGCCTCCGCGCCGCCGGCCGCGGCGGCGTTCGCCAGCTCCCGGCGGAGGTTGTCGAGGAAAGGCTCCAGATCCATGACGCCATCATGACGTCACGATGCCGCCGTCGTCAAATCGATCACGACATCACCTCGCCTCGGGGTGATGTCATGGTGGCGTCGAGCCGCGAAACGGCCCGCCGCCCCGGGGGGACGACGGGCCGTGACGAGCAGGCGATCAGCGGGAGGAGCGCACCGCCCGAGCGGCGGCGACCATGTTCCGCAGCGCCGCCTCGGTCTCCGGGTAGGCGCGCGTCTTCAGGCCGCAGTCCGGATTGACCCAGAGCCGCTCCGGCCCGACCGCCCGCAGCGCCGCCCGCAGGTTCCGCTCGATCTCCCCGGCGGACGGGACGCGCGGCGAGTGGATGTCGTACACGCCCGGACCGATCCCGTTCGCATACCCCGCCGCGCGCAGGTCGCCGACCAGTTCCATGGACGACCGCGCCGCCTCGACGCTCGTGACGTCCGCGTCCAGGTCGCCGATCGCGCCGATGATCTCGCCGAACTCCGCGTAGCACATGTGCGTGTGGATCTGCGTGGCGTCCGCGACCCCGGACGTCGCGAACCGGAACGCCCCGACCGCCCACGCCAGGTAGTCCGCGTGCTCGGAGCGCCGGAGCGGCAGGAGTTCGCGCAGCGCGGGCTCGTCCACCTGGACGATGCGGATCCCGGCCGCCTCCAGGTCGCCGATCTCGTCCCGCAGCGCCAGCGCGACCTGCCGCGCGGTGTCGGCGAGCGGCTGGTCGTCGCGGACGAACGACCACGCCAGCATCGTCACCGGCCCGGTCAGCATGCCCTTCACCGGACGGTTCGTCAGCGACTGGGCGTAGGTCGTCCACTCCACGGTCATCGGACGCGGACGCGACACGTCCCCGTACAGGATCGGCGGCCGTACGCAGCGCGTGCCGTACGACTGCACCCACCCGTTCTCGGTGGCGGCGTACCCGTCGAGCTGTTCGGCGAAGTACTGGACCATGTCGTTGCGTTCGGGCTCGCCGTGGACGAGAACGTCCAGCCCGATGTCCTCCTGGAGCCGGACGACCCGGGCGATCTCATCCTTCATCGCCCGCGCGTACTCGGCGTCGCCGAGCCGTCCGGCCCGGTGGTCGGCGCGCACCCGGCGGAGCGCGGCGGTCTGCGGGAACGACCCGATCGTCGTCGTGGCGAGGTCGGGCAGCCCGAGCCGGGCGCGCTGCGCGGCGAACCGGACGGCCCGGTCGCCCCGCCGCGCGTCGCCGAGCACGTCCAGCCGGGCGCGGACCCGGTGGTCGGGCGCCGGACGCGGCGGAGCCGGAGCGTCCAGGTCCAGCGCGCGGCCGAGCGCGACCACCTCGGCGACCTTCTGTCGCGCGAACGCCAGCCGGCCGCGCACCTCGGCGGGCAGCGCGGGCTCGGCGTCCAGGTCGAGCGGGACGTGCAGCAGCGAGCACGACGTGCTCACCTCGACCTTGTCGCTGAGCCCGAGCAGCGCGGGAAGGACCGCCTTGACGCGCGCGACGTCGGTGCGCCACACGTTGCGGCCATCGACCACGCCCGCAACGACGGTCGTGCGAGGCAGGCCGCCGATCGACCCGAGGACGTCCACGTTGCGCGGCCCGGCCACGAAGTCCAGCGCCACAGCTTCCACCGGGGCCGTACCGAGCGCGCGCAGTGCGTCCGCGCCGATCGTCCCGAAGTAGGACGCGACGAGGATCCGGGGCCGGCTGGGCAGCGCGGCGAGCCGCCGGTAGGCCCGCGCGAGCGCCGCCGTCTCCGCGTCGGTGCGGTCGGCGACGAACGCGGGCTCGTCGAGCTGCACCCACGCCGCGCCCGCCCCGGCGAGCCGTTCCAGCAGCTCGGCGTACACCTCGACGAGGCCGTCGAGCAGGTCGAGCGGACGGAACCCGGCGGGCGCGTCCGGCGCCGCCTTCGCCAGCAGCAGGTAGGTCAACGGGCCCACCAGCACCGGACGGGTCTCGACGCCGAGCCCCCGCGCCTCCTGGAACTCGGCGAGAGGCTTCGCCCGCGCGCCCTCGGCCAGCGCGAACCGGGTGCCGGGACCGATCTCCGGGACGATGTAGTGGTAGTTGGTGTCGAACCACTTCGTCATCTCCAGCGCCGGGACGTCCGGGACACCGCGCGCCATCGCGAAGTACCGATCCAGCCCGGTGAGATGGCGGTACCGGTCGGGCACCGCGTCGACCAGCACGCTGGTGTCGAGCATGTGGTCGTAGAGCGAGAAGGTGTTGGACGGGATCGTGTCGAGACCCGCGTCGCGCAGCTCCGTCCACACCGCGCGGCGCAGCTCGCGTGCGGTGCGGGTGAGCGTGGCGGCGTCCGACCGTCCGGCCCAGTAATCCTCGACGGCGAACTTCAGTTCCCTGTGCGCACCGATCCGGGGGTATCCGAGGATCGTCGTTCTCATCGGCAGCATCCCTCGCCTTGCCAGGCGCGGCGCCCGGGGACGGGCCGGCGCGCGCACGGCAGGGCTCACCCCGGCGGGCGCGTCCCAGGCCCTCCCACGAGGCCGCGGACCACCGCGCGCCGGGCGGCGCGCGGGCGGAGGCAGGTCTTCGGACTCGCGGGCGCCATGCCGGACGGGCATGTCCTACTGGCCGTCGCTTCCCAGGCTGCGCGCCCAGTGCGTATGACGGCGGTCGTTCCCACTCACCGCTGCGGGGCAGTCCCGGATTCCCACCGGGTTCCCTCTTACGACACCCGGATCGCGGGGACCCGGGTGAACCGTCCGCGTCCCGGAGTCTAGCGACGCCCTATCCCTACCGTTTAAGTTGACAACCCGCTGAACGCTGCTCCATGATCGCGAACGTTGTCCTCTCGCTGCCCTGGAGTCTGTTTTGAGTGGATTTGAGCCGTCCCGTCGAACCGTGCTGGCGGCCGGTGCCGGCGTCGCGGCGACGGCCCTCGCCGCTCGTCCCGCCGCCGCGGCCCCGGCGCCGCGCCCGAACATCCTGTGGCTGATCAGCGAGGACAACAACCCCTACATCGGCGCGTACGGGGACCGGGTCGCCCGGACGCCGACGCTGGACCGGCTCGCGCGCGAGGGCGTCCGCTACGAGAACGCCTTCTCCGCCGCGCCCGTCTGCGCGCCGTCGCGGTTCGCGCTCGTCACCGGCCTGCCCGCCGAGACCAGCGGCCCCGCAGAGAACATGCGCGCCGTCGGACGGCTGCCGTCGTTCGCGCGGGCCGTCCCGGAGTACCTGCGCGCGGCGGGCTACTACTGCACGAACAACGCCAAGAGCGACTACAACTCGCCGATCGACCCGGCGCGGGTGTGGGACGCGTCCAGCACCACCGCGCACTGGCGGAACCGCCCCGCCGACGCCCCGTTCTACTCGGTCTTCACCTACCTGACGACCCACGAGTCGCAGATCTTCACCGCCGGGCCCGGCCGCACGCGCCCCGAGGACGTCCGCGTCCCCGCCTACGTGCCCGACGTGTCCGAGATCCGCGCGGACCGCGCCCGGTACTACGACCTGATGGAGAAGATGGACGGGCAACTGGCCGCCCGTCTCGCCGAACTGGAAGCCGACGGGCTCGCCGAGGACACCATCGTGTTCTACTTCGGTGACAACGGCGGCATCCTGCCCCGCAGCAAGCGGTACTGCTACGACAGCGGCCTGCGCACACCCCTGATCGTCCGCTACCCGCGCAAATGGGCGCACCTGGCCCCGGCACGCGCCGGATCGGTCGTCACGTCGCCCATCACGGTGTCGCTGGACCTGCCGCCGACCGTCCTGGAACTGGCGGGCCTGCGGGCGCCGGACCACATGACGGGCACGTCCCTCGCCGCGCGGCGTCGTCCCGCCTACGCGTTCGGGATGCGCAACCGGATGGACGAGCGCTACGACGTCGTCCGTACCGTCCGCGACGAACGGTTCTGCTACATCCGCAACTACAGCCCGCACCGTCCGTACGGGCAGCACCAGGCGTACGCGTGGCAGCAGAAGGGCTACCAGGTCTGGGAGCAGGCGCATCTGGACGGCACGCTGACGCCCGTCCAGGAGCGCTTCTGGCGCGAGAAGCCCGCCGAGGAGCTGTACGACCTGCACGCCGACCCCGACGAGGTTTACAATCGGGCCGCCGACCCGCGCTACCGGGGCCACCTGAACCGGCTGCGCCGCGCGCTCGACCAGCACCTTCTCGACGTCAACGACAACGGCTTCATCCCCGAGGGCTCGCCGCTGGAGGGCTACGACGCGAGCCGCGCGCCGGGCGCGTACCCGCTGCGCCGCGTCCTGGACGTCGCCGGAACCGCGATCCGCCGCGACCCCCGCGACGTCGCACGCCTCACCCGCGCCCTAGCCGACAAAAACGAGGTCATCCGCTACTGGGCCGCGTCCGGCCTGCTCATGCAAAAGGGCAAGGCAGCCGCACCGGCCGCCGACGACCTCACCCGAATCCTCGCCGACGACCCGTCGCCGCAGGTCCGCATCGTCGCCGCCGAAACCCTGGCCCGCCTCGGCAACGGCACCGAACAGGCGATCTCCTACCTGGCCGCCACATTGGACGACCACCCCGACGCGCAGGTGCGGCTCCAGGCACTCAACGCGCTCACCTACCTCGGCGACGCCGCACGCCCCGCGCTCCCCGCGATCGACCGCGCCGCGCACTCGACCGCCGAGTACCTGCACAACGCCGGAAAGTACCTGAACCTCGTCCTGACCGGCGCGTACACGCCCACCACCCCGATCTTCGGCGCCTGACCCCGAAAAAGGAGAACGGCCCCCGGCGGGCGAGCCGGGGGCCGTTCACCGAACGGGGGTCAGAAGGCCTCTTCGGGGAGGTCCATCACGTCGAGCGTGGTGGCCTCGACGATCGCGCGGTCGGACGCGATGCGCGGCAGCACCGTCTGGACGAAGAACTGCGCCGCCGTGACCTTGCCGGTGTAGAACGCCTTGTCCGCGTCGGACACGTCGCCGCCGCCGAGCTTGCGCAGCGCGATCTCGGCCTGGCGCAGCAGCAGCCAGCCGACGACCAGGTCGCCGAGCGCGAGCAGCAGCCGGGACGAGTTGAGCCCGATCTTGTAGAGGAGCTTCGGGTCCTCCATCGAGCCGAGCGCCCAGCCGACCATCGGCTCGATGATGCCCTGGACGTCCTCCAGCGCGCGGTTCAGCAGCGCCCGCTCGTTCTTGAGCCGGCCGTTGCCCGCGTCGCCCTCGGCGAACGCCTTGATCTCGCCGGACAGCGCCTTGAGGGCCTCGCCGTTGTCCCGGAGGATCTTGCGGAAGAACAGGTCCTGGCCCTGGATCGCGGTCGTGCCCTCGTACAGGGTGTCGATCTTGGAGTCCCGGATGTACTGCTCGATCGGGTACTCCTGGAGGAAGCCCGACCCGCCGAACGTCTGGAGCGACTCGGCGCCGAGCAGCGCGTAGGCCCGCTCGGACCCGAAGCCCTTGACGATCGGGAGCAGCAGGTCGTTGATCTTCTCCGCCAGCTCGTCCTTGCGGCCCTCGAACTGCGCGATCTGCACGGCGTCCTGGTAGGACGCGGTGAGCAGCACGAGCGCCCGCATGCCCTCGGCGTAGGCCTTCTGCGTGAGGAGGCTGCGCCGGACGTCCGGGTGGTGGGTGATCGTGACGCGCGGGGCGGCCTTGTCGGTCATCTGGGTGAGGTCGGCGCCCTGCACCCGGTTCTTGGCGTAGTCCAGCGCGTTGAGGTAGCCGGTGGACAGCGTCGCGATGGCCTTGGTGCCGACCATCATCCGGGCGTACTCGATGACCATGAACATCTGCTTGATGCCCTGGTGGACGTCGCCGACGAGGTAGCCGATCGCGGGGTGCTTCTCGCCGAGGGTCAGCTCGCAGGTCGTGGAGACCTTGAGGCCCATCTTCTTCTCGACGTTGGTGACGTAGGCGCCGTTGCGCGCGCCCAGCTCACCGGTCTCGACGTCCACGAGGTACTTCGGCACGAGGAACATCGACAGGCCCTTGGTGCCGGGTCCGGCGCCCTCGGGACGGGCCAGCACCAGGTGGAAGATGTTCTCGGACATGTCGTGCTCGGCCGAGGTGATGAAGCGCTTCACGCCCTCGATGTGCCAGGTGCCGTCGGGCTGCTGGACGGCCTTGGTGCGGCCCGCGCCGACGTCGGAGCCCGCGTCCGGCTCGGTCAGCACCATCGTGGCGCCCCACTTGCGCTCCAGCGCCAGCTCGGCGAACTTCTTCTGCTCGGGCGTGCCGATGTTCCACAGGATGTGGGCGAAACCGGGGCCGGCGGCGAACATGTAGACGGCCGGGTTCGCGCCCAGCACCTGCTCGGCGATCGCCCAGGTCAGGCTGCGCGGGGCGCCGGTGCCGCCGAACTCGGGGGAGAGGTCGACGCGGTACCACTCGGCGTCCATCCACGCCTGGTACGACTTCTTGAAGCTCTCCGGCATCGCGACGGTGCCCGTCGCGGGGTCGAACTTCGGCGGGTTGCGGTCGGCGTCCTCGAACGACTCGGCGAGCGGGCCCTCGGCGAGCCGGTTCACCTCGTCCAGGATGCTGCGGACGGTGTCCTCGTCCAGCTCCGCGTACGGGCCGCTGCCGAGCAGGTCCTGGCGGTTGAAAACCTCGAAGAGGTTGAACTCCAGGTCCCGGAGGTTGCTCTTGTAGTGCCCCATCGAACACTCCGTTGGTCCGGCGGCGCGCTCGTGGCCCCGCGGTCGTACTGGTCAGTAACTCAAGTTCATGCTACCCGCTGGTAACCAGTGCGCAACCCGCAGCACCCGGTGGATTGCGGGCGCGCCAGTGAACTCTGGACGGACGGGACAGTGACGTGCATCACACGCGATGAAGAAGGGCGCCCGCGAATCCGGACGGTCATCTGCCGCTTTCACTCCCGGGTCGTCCGACGGTCACCGGAACGCCGCCGCACGGCGTTCCCGAGTGTGCTTGACGTCACTGCCGACCTACCGATAACACAATTCAGGTCTCATTACTGGTAGAACCGACAATCGCCGCATCAGGCCCCTGGCGTCACGGGGGCGCCGTCACATTCCCGGAGCGCCCGGCTCCGCCACCCCGCCACCCCCGCACCGCGCCGGGCCGGACTCGATCGCCGCCGGACGGGTGTGAGCCCGCGCACAGCGTGCAAGAGAGGACGGCCATGAGCCCCATCGACTCCCCGCGCCTCACCGTCATCGGCACGGGGTACCTCGGTGCCACGCACGCCATCTGCATGGCCGCGCTCGGCTACGAGGTCCTCGGCGTCGACGTGGACGAGGAGAAGATCGCCAAACTCCAGTCCGGCGAGACGCCCATCTTCGAGCCCGGCCTGCCCGAACTGCTCACCAAGGCGCTGGACTCCGGACGGCTGCGTTTCACGACGTCCTACACCGAGGCCGCTCGGTTCGGGGACGTCCACTTCATCTGCGTCGGCACCCCGCAGCAGGCCGGATCCGACGCCGCCGACGTCTCCTACGTGGACGCCGCCGTGCGCAGCCTCGCCCCGCACCTGGACCGCCGCGCGCTCGTCGTCGGCCGCTCCACCGTCCCGGTCGGCACCGCCGAGCGGCTGACCGGCCTGCTGCGCGAGCTGGCGCCCGCCGGGACGGACGTCGAACTCGCCTGGAACCCCGAGTTCCTGCGCGAGGGCTTCGCCGTGGACGACACCCTGCACCCCGACCGGCTCGTGTTCGGCGTCGCGTCCGACTGGGCGGAGGAACGGTTGCGGGCGGCGTTCCGGCCCGTCCTGGAGTACGGGGCGCCGGTCGTCCGGACCGACCTCGCCACCGCCGAGCTGGTCAAGGTCGCCGCGAACTCGTTCCTCGCCACCAAGATCTCCTACATCAACGCGATGGCCGAGGTCTGCGAGGCCGTCGGCGCGGACGTCAAGGACCTCGCCGACGCCCTCGCCCTGGACGACCGCATCGGCGGGCGCTTCCTCAAGCCCGGCCTCGGCTTCGGCGGCGGCTGCCTGCCCAAGGACATCCGCGCGTTCGCGCACCGCGCCGAGGAGATGGGCGTCGGCCAGGCCACGTCGTTCCTCCGCGAGGTCGACAAGATCAACCAGCGGCGGCGGGCCCGGACGGTCGACCTCGTCGGCGAACTGCTCGGCGGCCGGATCGCGGGCGCCCGCGTCGCGGCCTGGGGCGCGGCGTTCAAGCCGAACTCCGACGACATCCGCGACGCCCCCGCGCTGGAGGTCGCGCGGACGCTGCACGGCCTCGGCGCGGACGTCCGCGTCTACGACCCGGCCGCGCTCGGCAACGCCCGCCGCGCCTTCCCCGAGCTGTCCTACGGCGAGTCGGCGCTGGACGTGGCGCGCGGCGCGGACGTCGTCGTCCTGCTGACCGAGTGGACCGAGTTCCGCGAGGTCGACCCGGACGCGCTCGGCGCCGTCGTCGACCACCGCCGCATCGTGGACGGCCGGCACGTCCTGAACGCCGGACGCTGGCGGGCGGCGGGCTGGGAGTACCGGGCGCTCGGCCGCCCCTGACGGAACAAAGCGGCGGCGGCCGGCCGTTGACCCAGGTGGGAGTGGTGATCGCTCTCCCGGACGAGGTGCGCCGTACCCGGTGAGCGAAGACGACGCGTGTCCTTCGTCTGCCGGGAGGCTCATCATGGCGTGGCTGCTCGTGATCATCGCGGGCCTGTTCGAGGTCGCGATGGCCCTGTCCCTGAAGGCCAGCCGCGGGTTCACCGCGCTCGGCCCGTCGCTGTCGTTCCTGTTCTTCTCGGTCCTGAGCTTCGGCCTGCTCAGCCTCGCGCTGAAGCGGCTCGACGTCGGCACCGCCTACGCCGTGTGGGTCGGCGTGGGCGCGGTCGGCACGTCCGCGCTCGGCATGGCCGTCCTGCACGACCAGGTGTCCCCGCTGAAGATCGCCGCGCTCGCCCTGATCGTCGTCGGCGTCGTCGGCCTGAACCTGGCCGGGGGCGGTCACTGAGCGAGATCGCGAATCGGCTTCGGGGGGAACTGCCTGGAACGTACCCTCCCCGCAGGGCGTCTATGGGATGCCGGGGTGCCGCGGGGCGCCCGTTGCAGGGAGGAATGAGAGCACGTGGTCTTCAAGCGGCTGAGGCAGGCGATGGGCGTCGGTGGCCCGTCCATCGAGACGGTGCTGCACGACCCGAACACGCAGCCGGGCGGCGTCGTCACCGGTGAGATCACCATCATCGGCGGCGAGTACGAGTCCGACATCATCGGCGTGAACCTCGCGCTGCGCACCAAGGTCGAGGTGGAGACCAGCGACAGCGAGTACAACGCGAACCTCACCTACAACCAGATCCCCGTGGCCGGGGCGTTCCGGCTGAACCCGGGCGCGCGGTACGGGATCCCGGTGCAGTTCCCGATCCCGTGGGAGGCGCCGCTCACCCACATGTACGGGCACCCGCTGCACGGCATGACCGTCGGGCTGGCGACGGAGCTGGAGGTCAAGGGCGCGCTGGACCCGGGCGACCTCGACCCGATCGCGATCCACCCGCTGCCCGCGCAGGAGCGCATTCTCGCGGCGTTCTCCAACCTCGGCTTCCATTTCCGGAACGCCGACTGCGAGAAGGGGCACATTCACGGCGTCCACCAGGAACTGCCCTTCTACCAGGAGATCGAGTTCCACCCGCCGCACCAGTACAGCGGCATCAGCCAGCTCGAAGTGACGTTCGTCGCCAACCCCCACTCGATGGAGGTCATCCTCGAACTGGACAAGCGCGGCGGCCTGTTCACCGAGGGCCACGACTCGTTCAGCCGCTTCACCGTGGACTACGCCACGTTCGGCCAGACGTCCTGGGAGCACGAGCTGGACGGCTACCTCCAGCACGCCGGCCGCCGCCGCGGCTTCTTCTGACGTCCGCCCGCCCTCCGCGGTCTTGATCGCGGAGGGCGGACCCCGTAGAAACAGGGTCCGTGCCCGAACCCCCCGGACTGAACTCGGCCGAACGGCGGCTGTGGTCGGCGTTCCCCGCCGGATCCACGGTCGTCGTCGGCGGCGACCTGCCGGCCGGCCCGCACCCCGACCGGATCGTCCGCGCCGAGATCATCGCGCGGCTGCTGCTCGGCGGACGGGAGACGCGGCCCGGGTTCGTCCCGGCCGTCCGGTTGCGCGGCGCGTACATCGTCGGACGGCTCGACCTGTCCGGCGGGACGGTCGACCACGAACTGCGGCTGGACCAGTGCCGTCTCGTCGAGGCGCCGGACCTGTCCAACGCGCAGACGCGGCAACTGCGGTTCAACGGGTGCAAAATGCCCGGCTTCGACGGCGGCGGGCTGCGCGCGGACGGCTCCTCAGCCTCTCCGACTCGCAGATCGACGGCACGCTGAGCCTCACGCGCGCGCAGCTCTCCGGCGGGCTGCGGCTGAACGCCACGTGCGTCAACGCCCCGGCCGAGGACCGCCTCGCCGTGTTCGCGGGCGGCCTCGTCGTGGACGTCGGCTGCTTCGCGCGCGGGGCCGTCCTGACCGGCGGCGTCCGGCTGACCGGCGCGCGCATGAACGGCGGGCTGTTCATGGAGGGCGCGAAGCTCGTCAACCCGGGACGCATCGCCCTCGACGCGCAGAGCATGGTCGTGGAGGACACCGCCGAGTTCAGCCAGGGGTTCTCCGCGTTCGGGACGGTCCGTATCCGGAACGCCCGGTTCACCGGGATCGTGTCGTTCTCCCGGGCCTTCCTGGACTCCGGCGATCCCGCCCGGATGGCGCTGCACGCCAGCCACATGACCGCCGACGAGCTGCTGCTGTGGCCGGAGGAACGGATCAAGGGGCGCGTCTCGCTGTCCTACTCCCGCGTCTCGCTCGTCATGGACCATCCGGACATCTGGCCGGACGAGCTGTACCTCAACGGTCTCGTCTACGAGACGCTGCGCGGCGGCGAGTTCAAGGACCGGCTGAGCTGGGTCAGCCGCGACCCCGAGTTCCACCTCCAGCCGTTCGAGCAGCTCGCCACCTGGTACCACAGCGTCGGCCACGACGACCTGGCGCGGAAGGTGCAGCTCGCCAAGCTCCGCGCGCGGCGCCGCTCGCTGAACCCGGTCGGCAAGGGCTGGAACACGCTGCTGGACTGGACGGTCGGCTACGGCTACCGGCCGTGGCTGGCGTTCGCGTGGTTCGGCGTCCTGCTCGTCGCGGGGACGGTCGTTTTCTCCCTCGACCGTCCGACGCCCATCAAGCAGCCGGCGGAAGTACCCCGTTTCCACGCCCTCGTCTACAGCCTGGACCTGCTGATACCGATCGACACGTTCGGGCAGCAACAGGCGTTCGACCCGTCCGGGTGGTCGCGCTGGGTCGCCTACGGGCTCGTCGCGGCGGGCTGGGTCCTCGCGACGGCGCTCATCGCGGGCGTGACCCGCGTCCTGCGTCCGAACTAGCCCGAAATCCATGGCCGGGCCGTAACACTGATATATCGTCCGGCAACGCCGTCGTAATCGTTCCTTTCTACCGTCACCCCCAGACCGACGCAGGGGAGACGGCGTGAACCCACGGCACCGCGCCGCACCGGCGCGCGCCCGGACCGGCGGGACGCGCGGGAGCATCAGAACGCGCATGGCGGTGATCCTCGCCGTGCCCACGGCGGCGCTCGTCGCGCTCGTCCTCGCCGCGACGCTCGCCCAGGTGCGCGCGGCCGAGCGCGCGGCGACCGTCGCCGACGACGTCGAACTCGCGCTCGCCGCCCAGGAGCTGATCCACTCCGTGCAGCGCGAACGCGGCCTCACCAGCGGGTTCATGGGCGGCGCGACCGACTACCGGCCGCGCGTGATCGCCCAGCGCGCGGCGTCGGACCGGGCCAGGACGGCGCTGGACCGGCTGCTGGCGCGCCGCGACGCTCGCGTCGTCCGCGACGGCCTGGCGGGCTTCGACGGCCTCGGCGAGCTGCGCGGCTCCGTGGACGCCGGGCACGCGTCCCGCACCGCCGTCCTGGATCGTTACACGGCCGCGATCGCGCGGCTGAACACGGCGCTGCGCGGCCTGGCCACGTCCGACGATCCACAGCTCGCGCGCGGACTTGACGCGCTCCGCACGCTCGGCGACGCCAAGGAGCACATGGCGCTCGAACGCGGCCATCTCAACGGTGTCTTCGCGGTGGGACGGTTCACCGCCGCCGACTACCGGCGGTTCACCGAGGTCCGCGCCCGCAAGCTGGACGCGCTGGAGCGCTTCCGCGCCGTCGCGACGCCCGTCCGCCGCGACGCGCTCGACGCCGCGCTGCGCACCGGCGCCGCGAGCACCGCCGCCGCCCTGGAGGAACGCGCGCTCGAAGGCGCGGCCGGACGCCGCCTCGGCGTCTCGCCGCCGCAGTGGTGGGCGGCCATGACGACCGTGGTGGACGACCTGCGCACCGTCCAGCTCGGCATCGGCGCCGACGTGCGGCACCGCGCCGCCGACCTGCGCGCCGCCGCCCGGGTCCGGCAGGCCGTGTACGGCGCGGGCGCGCTGCTCGTGCTGGTCGTCGCGATCCTGCTGTGGCTCTACACGGCGCGGTCGATCGTCCGGCCGCTGCGCACGCTGGCCGCCGAGGCGCGCGACGTCGCCGAGCGGACGCTGCCCGCCGCCGTCGAGGCCGTCCAGTCCGGGGAGCGCGCGGGCCCCGTCGAGCCGTCCAGGCTGCTGACCCGCCGGGACGAGTTCGCCGAGGTCGCGGGCGCGCTGGACGCCGTCCGCCGGACCGCCGTCGAGCTGGCGTCCGAGCAGGCCGTGCTGCGCCGCAACTCCGCCGAATCGCTCGCCAACCTCGGCCACCGCAACCAGAACCTCGTCCGCCGCCAGCTCGGCTTCATCACCACGCTCGAACGCGACGAGACCGACCCCGGCGCGCTGGCGAACCTCTTCGAGCTGGACCATCTCGCCACCCGCATGCGCCGCAACGCCGAGAGCCTGCTCGTGCTCGCCGGACGGCACGCGCCCCGGCGCTGGTCCGGCCCGATCCCGATCGGGGACGTCCTGCGCTCGGCGTTCGCGGAGGTCGAGGAGTACCGCCGCGTCACGCTCCGCCGGACGGACGACGCGTACCTCGCGGGCACGGCGGCGGCCGAGGTCGCCCACCTGCTGGCGGAGCTGGTGGAGAACGCGCTGACGTTCTCGCCGCCGGACCGGGAGGTCGAGGTCCAGGCCCGGCTGGCGGACGGCGAGTACCACATCGCGATCGTCGACCAGGGCGTCGGCATGGACCCCGAGGCCCTCGCGGCGGCCAACGAGCGGCTGCGCGGCGAGGGCGGCCACCTGGTGGAGTCGGCGCGCCGCCTGGGCCACCACGTCGTCGGACGGCTGGCCGCGCGGCTCGGCGTCCGCGTGTGGCTGCACGACTCGCCGCTGACCGGGGTGACGGCGCGGGTCGTGCTGCCCGCGTCGCTGCTGGTCGAGGAGCGGGCCGCCGAGCCCGTGCCGGAGCCCGTCCCGGCCGGAGCGCCGCCGGAACGCCCGGTGGGTCCGGTCGTCACGCCTGTCACGACGACGCGCAACGGCCTGGTGAAGCGCACCCCGGCGGCGCCGCGCCGTCCCGTCCGGCCGGAGCGGGCGGTGCCGCCGCGCGACCCGGCGGAGGTCCGCTCGGTGCTGGAGACGTTTCGCTCCGGCGTCCACCGCGCCCGGTCCGCCGACCCCGAGAACGAGGAGACCTCCCCATGACCGTTGCCCGGACCGACGACGTCACCTGGCTGCTGGACGACTTCGTGCGCGGCACCGACGGCGTCGCCGAGGCCGTCGCGGTGTCGTCGGACGGCCTGCTGATGGCCCGCTCCGCGGACGCGCACGCCGACCGCGAGTCGGCGGAGCACCTGGCCGCGATCGTCGCGGGCGTGACGAGCCTGGCGCGCGGCGCGGCCCACCGGTACGACTTCGAGGGCCTGCGCCTGGTCATGATCGAGATGAACCGGGGCTTCCTGCTGATGTCGGTGATCTCCGACGGGAGCTGCCTCGGCGTGGTCGCGTCCGACGGCGCCGATCTCGGGCTCGTCGGCCACCAGATGGCGCTGCTGTGCGACCGGTTCGGGACGCTGCTCACCCCGCAGCTCGTGTCGGAACTGAAGCTCCAGGTCCTGCGGTGAACGACGACCCCGACCCGATCCTGCGGCCGTTCATCGTCACCGGCGGCCGTACCCATCCGGTGGACCAGCGGCTCCGCGTGGAGACGCTGGTCAGCGCCGCCCCGGCGGCCCTCGCGGCGCCGCTCGGGTTCGAGCGGCGGCGGATCGTCGAGCTGTGCCGCCTGCCGGTGTCGGTCGCGGAGATCGCGCGGGGCGTCGGCGTGCCGGTCGGGGTCGCGCGGGTGCTGGTGGCGGACCTGCTCGCCGAGCGGCTGGTGACGATCCACGCGAGCGTCACCGATACGCCGAACGTGACACGTGAACTGCTGGAACGCATCCGGGACGGTGTCCGTGCCCTCTGATCCCGTCTCCGCGAAGATCGTCGTGTCCGGCGGCTTCGGGGTCGGCAAGACGACGTTCGTCGGCGCGCTGTCGGAGATCACGCCGCTGACGACCGAGGCCGCGCTCACCGAGGTCTCGCGGGGCGTGGACGACACGTCCGCCGTCGCCGCGAAGTCCACGACGACGGTCGCGTTCGACTTCGGCCGCGTCACGCTGGACGGCAATATCGTCCTCTACCTGTTCGGCACGCCCGGCCAGGAGCGCTTCACGTTCCTGTGGGACGACCTGGTGGACGGCACGCTCGGCGCGGTCGTCCTCGTCGACACCCGCCGGATCGGCGACGCCTACCCCGCGCTCGACTACTTCGAGTCCGCCGGGATCCCGCTCGCGGTCGGCCTCAACGAGTTCCCCGACGGCGAGCGGTACGCGCTGGAGGAGGTCCGCGAGGCGCTCGGCGTCGCGGCGGGCGTCCCGCTGGTGCCGTGCGACGCCCGGGACAGGACGGCCGTGAAACGCGTCGTCCTCGCACTGCTCGACCTCGTCATCGACGGAGCCTGAACTCGACGGGCGCGGGAGGCGTCGATCCAGGTACGGGAGTCCACGAGAATGGGGCGTCATGGGCACGTATCTGATCACCGGGGCGACCGGCGGCATCGGCACCGCCGTCGCGGGGCTGCTGCGCGACAAGGGGCACGACCTCATTCTCAGCGGACGCTCGCCGGAGCGTCTGACCGACCTGGCCGAGACGCTGCGCAAGGGCGCGCACGCGCGCACGCAGGCGTTCCACGTCGGGTCCGGGGGCGCGCCGGCCGCCGGGCCGGGGATCACGACGCTCCCGCTCGACCTCACCGAGCCGCGCCGGCTGGAGGCCCGGCTCGTCGCGGCCGGGCCGCCCGCGCGGCTGGACGGGCTGATCCACGCCGCCGGGGTCGTCCACCTCGGGACGGTCGGGGAGCTGGAGGCCGACGACTGGCTCGACCACGTGACCGTCAACCTCGTCTCGGCGGCGGAGCTGACCCGGCTGCTGCTGCCCGCTCTGCGCGCCGCGTCCGGGGACGTCGTGTTCGTCAACTCGACGGCGGGCCTGCGCGCCAACCCGGGCTGGTCGGCGTACGCGGCGAGCAAGGCGGGGCTGCGGTCGCTGGCGGACGCGCTGCGCGCCGAAGAGGCGGACGTCCGCGTCACCACGGTCTTCCCCGGCCGTACCGCGTCGCGGATGCAGGAGAGCGTCCGCGCGCAGGAGGGACGGTCGTACGACCCGAGCGACTACGCGTCCGCCGAGACGGTCGCCAAGGTGCTCGTGAGCGCGCTGGAGGCGCCGCGCGACGCCGTGGTGGCCGAGGTGTCGGTCCGGCCGCACTGACGCGGCGTCAGGCGTGGGCGCTCCGGCGCAGCGCCCACGCGGCGGCCACGCCGCCGATCAGCCCGAACAGGTGCCCCTGCCAGGAGATGCGCGGGTCGCTCGGCAGGACGCCGAACACGAGCGTCCCGTAGAACGCGACGACGGCGACCGCGATGACGATGTCCAGCACGCGGCGCTCGAACACGCCCCGGCCGAGCAGGTACCCGAAGAACCCGAAGATCAGGATGCTGGAGCCGAGCGTGTTCGCCGAGCCGGTGAACCACACGCCGAGCCCGCCGGTCACGATGACGATCAGCGACATCCCGAGGAACTTCGCGATCCCGCGCCAGGCCGCGAGGAAGCCGAGCACGACGAACGGGACGGTGTTGCCCGTCAGGTGGTCGAAGCCGCCGTGCAGGAACGGCGCGGTGAAGATGTCCGGGAGATCGGCGACGTCGCGGGGCTGGATGCCGTAGCGGTCCAGTGAGTTGTCCGTGGCGACGTCGACGATCTCCAGCAGCCACATCACGGCGGTGACGGCGAGGACGAGCACCGCCGCCGTCACGGCCCGCGCGCCCTGCGTCGCGAGCCCGGCGGACGGGCGCTGGTCGGGAACCGGGGGGCTCATGGCATCACCGTAAGGCGAGGAGGTGCGTGCGTCACCCGGTTCAACGTCCGGTTCGCCGGAAAAGTGCCTGGGTCAGGCGGCGTCGGCGCCGACCGGGACGTCGCCCCGGACCATGATGACCGGCAGCCGCCGGCGGGCGGGCGCCTCGGCCTCGCGGCGCAGGCGGCGGCGCTCCTCGGGGGTCGTGCCGCCCCAGATGCCGTCCGGCTCGCCGACGCGCAGCGCCCAGGTCAGGCAGTCGCTCACGACGGGGCAGTTTCCGCAGATCCGCTTCGCCGCCCGCTCCTGTTCCTTCAGGATGGACGCCGAGTACCCGATCGGGAAGAAGAGGTCGGGATCGGCGCCGCGGCAGATGGCGTGGTCGCTCCAGTGTTCTTCGGTGCTCGGTGTCGACATGACGTCTCCCTGCGGCGGTTCGCGCCGAGTGCAGAAGCGGGGTGGGTTTGTCCTCCACCTAACGTAGTACTACGTCCGGTAGTACTACAAGTCGTTGGGACAAAGGCCGGAGAACGTCCCGATAGCCTGTTGACGTGCGGCGTGATCCAGAAGTGACCTTTCGCGAGGCGACGCGGGACGACCTCCCCGCGATCGTCCACCTGTTGGCCGACGACCCCCTGGGCGCGACCCGCGAATCCCCCGGCGCGGTCATCCCGGCGGCCTACTTCGACGCCTTCGCGGCCATCGAGAAGGATCCGAACAACTTCCAGATCGTCGCCGAGATCGACGGCGTCGTGGCGGGCACGTTCCAACTCACCTACATCCCCGGCCTCACCTACACCGGAGGAGAGCGCGCGCAGATCGAGGGCGTGCGCGTCGCGGCCGAGCAGCGCGGCCACGGCATCGGCCAGATCATGATCGGCTGGGCGATCGACCAGGCGCGGGCCCGGGGCTGCCGCGTCGTCCAGCTCACGACCGACCGCCAGCGGCCCCAGACCATCCGCTTCTACCAGAAGATCGGCTTCATCCCCTCCCACATGGGCATGAAGTACCACCTGCGCGACGACTGAAGTCTCACCGCGCGGCGCGTACCTTGGCGACCTTCGCGCCGTCCGCGCCGATCGGCGCGGTGACCTGCGACCGCAGCCACAGGCCGAGCACGGCCGTCAGCAGCGCGCCCGCCGTCGTGATCTGCTTCTGGTCGATGTCCGCGCCGAACGACACGGCGAGCTGGAGGATCGCCACCAGCACGCCCGACGCCGCCGGGACGATCTGGTCGCGCGCGACCGACAGGGCGATGACCAGGCCCATCACGGCCGTCGTCGCGGCGTTGATCCAGGCCTGCTGCTGCTCGCTGAGATCGACGCCCCAGGCGACGAGGAACTGAACGGCGACGGCGGTGAGGGCGGTCCACAGGGCGGGTTCGCGCCCGAGAATCTTCATGATCGCTCCTTGCGTCCGATCCGGGGGTGACCGGGACCACGATTCTTTCGAAATGTTCCCCGCGCCGTCCGCGATGACCTCCACCGGTCACTTTCCGGACGGCTCGTAGACTGGTGGGCCGACTCAGGGGGTGGTCGGAATGCCGGGGGAACCGAGGTGCGACGAAGCGCTCGCGCTGGCGTTCGAGGTGCTGGGCAAACGCTGGACCGGGATGCTGCTCGGGGTGCTCGCCGAAGGGGACGCGGGATTCGCCGAACTGCGCCGGGGAATCGGCGGCATCAGCGACTCGGTGCTCTCGGCGCGGATCACCGAACTGGTCGGGACGGGCCTGATCGAGCGCGACGACCTCCGCTACCGCCTCACCGCGACGGGCCGCGCTCTCGTCCCGTCCCTGAACGAACTGACCCGCTGGGCCAACGCCCACCTGATGCCTCAACGCGCCTAATCCCGCGCCTCCAGCCGGGCGAGGCCCTGACGGCGGTCCACGGTGTCGGGGTGGTCGGGGCCGAGAACGCGTTCGCTGGTCTCCACCACCGCGCGGAGTTCGCTCGTGGCCTCGTCGGCATGGCCCGCTTCCGCGAGGACGGCCGCGCGGTTGTTGCGGGCGATGAGCATGTGCGGATGGTCCCGGCCGAGAACCCGTTCCCCGGCCTCCAGGAGGGCCCGGTATTCGGCCTCGGATTCTTCGAGCCGTCCCAGTTCGTGCAGAACGCGGGCGAGATTGTTGCGGCTCGCGAGGGTCTCGGGATGGTCGGTGCCGAGGACGCGCGCGGACGCTTCGAGTTCGGCGCGGTGCTCGATTTCCGCCTCGTCCAGGCGGCCGAGGTCGGTCAGGACGAGGCCGAGGGTATTGCGGGCGATGAGCGTGGTCGGGTGCTCCGGGCCGACCGTTCGTTCCAGCACGGCGAGGAGGGCCCGTTGCTCGGTCTCGGCCTCGTCCAGGCGGCCCCGGAGATAGAGGAGGTTGACGAGGTTGCTGCGCGCGTCCAGCGTGTCGAGATGGTCGGGGCCGAGAACGCGCGTGGCGATCTCCAGTGCGGCCCGCTGTTCGGCGTCGGACTCTTCCAGGCGCCCCATGTCGCCGAGCACGACGGCGAGATTCGTGCGGGCGGCCAGAACGGTCGGATCCTCCGGTCCGAGTTCGTTCTTCCGCGCCTCGATGGCCTGGAGCAAGGCCGTTTCGGAAAGGCGGTAGCGGCCCTGACCGTACGCGGTCGCGGCGATCTCGTGGGCGTCGTCGGCGCGGGCGTGGCGCAGTGCCGCCGTGATGGTCTCTTCGGGCGTGTGGGTGCCGGGCGGCGCGGCGCGCTGGACGTCGTCCAGCAGGTAGTCGAAAAGCTCGTAGGTGTCGTCGTCGCCCGCGTGCAGCGGGGCGTTTCCCGAGTCGCGGAGTCGCGTGGCCCATTCCCAGGCTTTCTCCTCGGGTTCGGGATTGAGACGTGAGCCGCCGCGCTTCTCCAGGTAGTACTCGTGCGTCTCGCTGAGCAGTGCGCGGGGGAGCGGCGAGGCGAACCCGGCGCAGCGCAGGTCGACGGCGGCGGCGATGAGCGCGGCGGCGCGCGGATGCGTCCCGCGCGCCCACGCCCGCTCCCATTCCTCTTTCAGTTGCGGACCGGCGGCCAGATACTCGGGAACGCCGAGGACGTCCGCGCTGGAAAGGGCGTCGGCGATCCGGGAGTCGTCGTCGGCCAGCCCGGCGGCGCGCTCCTTCTCCGGCGCGCTGAAAAGGCGCTCGACAAGGATCCGGTCGGCCTGTTCGAGAACGGCGCGGCCCTCCCGGCTCAACCGCCGGCCTTCGTCGTCGTCCCCGGAGGCCAGCCGGTCCTCTTCCGCGGCGCGCAGGGTCGCGAGGACGATCCGGTGATGCCCCGGCCCGTCCAGCAGTTCGGCGACCTCTTTGCGCGTCAGACCGCCGGGCCCGAGAAAGCCCTCCAGATCGTCCAGCCAGAGAACGCAGTGCCGTAGCGTCATCGCCTCCGCCACGGCCGCAGCGACACCGTCCCGCCGCACCGGCATGACGAGGCGGTGATCGGGCAGCACCGCGCGCATCGCTTCGAACGCCGACCGCGTCTTTCCTGCCGTGGAATCCCCGACCAGAAGAATGAAACCGGGCGCCGCGAGCGCGGCGCGGAGCCGTCCGTCGAAATCGCGCGGGACATAAGCTGGAACCCGATCCCCGCCGGAATCGCGGCGCCGCGCCGGATGCACGCCGACCGCCCGCACGGGATCGGTGATGTCCCGCACGCGCGGCAGTTTCCCGGCGGGCGCGAACGTCCCCTTGGCCAGTTCCCGGGCGTGCGTCTCGCGCGATTGGACGGCGTTCTCGAACCGCGTCTTCCAGACCCCGGCGAGCAACGCGGCGATGGGCACGACAAGCGCGGCGCCCGCCAGCAGACGCCAATCCTTGACCCCGGCCGCCGCGAGCACCCCCGGCGTCGCGACCAGCAGGGCCGCCGCACTCGCAAGGAAGCCGACTCCGACCACGCGGCGTTTCACGCCGTCCACGCTGTCACACGCCCCACGGCCGAGATGCCCGATGACCTCACCAGGCCACGCCCCGTTCCGAGCGTCCGACGGCCGGACGCGCGGCAACGAGCGCGCCGTCGACCGGCATGCGCCTCGCCTTCAGATCGAGTAGGTGGTTTGGAAGGCGAGCCGCTGGTCGGCGATGTCGCCGAGACGGGTGAGGAACTCGTCGAGGGCGGCGTACTCCTCCCAGGGCTGGTGGCCGGTGGCGTGGGCGAGGTGGTTGACGACGAGGTCTTCCAGGTCGAGGACGCGCTTGTTCTTCCAGACCTTGTCGGCGAGGCTGACGAGCAGGTCTTCAAGGGTGATGCCGGGCTGGTCCCAGGACGCGTGCGTCGCGGCGAACCGGGCGAGGTCGCTGTCGAAGCCGTGCTGGAGCAAGAGGTCTCGTCCGGCGGGTTCGTGGGTCGAGCCGGGGCCGGAGAGTTCGGCCGGGTGCAGGGCCTTGCCGATGTCGTGGGTCGCGGCACCGAAAAGCACGGCTCGTCGGTCGAAGGAAAGCCGAGGGTGCCGCTGCTGGAGCCAATCGGCGATCCGCCGAGCGGCGTCGTGGACGAGACGAAGATGAGCGGCCAGCCGGGGAGGGCTGTTCACCGCCTGCAATAGTTCGACGACCTCGTCCGGCAGCTCGTGCAGCGGGAACTCGGCGGGGTCGGTCAGAGCACGGGCGAGAGCGCTGGCGGAGTTCGTCGTCGGCTCATCCTTTGAGGTCAGAAGACCGAGATGTGCACGTGGTCGTAATGGTTGGCGGTGATTCCGCCGCGGTTCTCCATCGCGCGCCAGCCGGGGCTGCGCATGTCGTAGATCCGCTGCCGCCAGATCACGTACTTGATGCCGAGCGAACTGGCGTGCGAAATGGCGTACGCCGCCACCTGGTCGCCGTTCTGCTGGCGCGTCGCGGTCGGCATCGAGCCGCCGCTGCTCTCCATGAAGTCGCAGGCGCGGCCCGTCCCGTGGTCCTGCGGGTCGCCCGGACGGGTGCAGCCGATCGTCGGGAACGGCCCGAACTCGGCGTCGATGACCTGCTTCACGTGCAGCATCCGCGGCGTCACGCCGCCCATTCCGACGCTCGGCGACTGCGGCTTGTACTTCTTGACGAGCGCCTGGATGCGCTTGCGCTGCTTCTTCAGATCGTCGATCTCCTTCTGGAGGTCCTCGATCTTCTGCTCGGCCTCTTTCCGCGCCTTTTCCTGCTGGTCGATGAGCTTCTGCACCTGCTGAACGCGCGCGGCCTGGTTGGTGGCGAGGTGCTGCGCGAGGCTCGCGGTGTTGAGGAAGCCGGACGGGTCGTCCGACGAGATCGCGGTGAGCGCCGGATCCCCGCCGCCCGTCATGTACTGGTTCGCGGCGAGCTGGGCGACGAGCCGCTGGGCGTCGTCGCGCTCCTTGCGCAGCGTGTCGGCGCTTTTCATCGCCTTCTGGACGCCGAACTGCGCGTCCTTGAGCTTGGCGAGGTCGCCGCCGTACGCGCGGTCGAGCTTGGCGATCTGCCGGTTGAGCTTCTCCATCCGGCCGCTGTCGCCGGGGTCGGCGTCCGCCGGGACGGCGCCGGCCAGCGGCAGCGCGAGGATCCCGGCCGCCGCGACGGCCAGGACGGCACGGCGCCTGCGGGCGGAGCTGCGGGCCTCCACCTGGGCGTCTCCTCTCGGGGCCGACGGACTGGAACGGCGTTCCGGTCTCCGGAACGGACCGGGCGGGTCCGTTCCGGAGACCGGGCCGGTCAGGGAGCGAAGCTCACGAACCGGAAGGAACCGCCCGCGCACAGGGTAGCCGCATCGCGGACCCCGGCACGGGGCATCCTACGGGAGCGGGTCACAGACCGGCCTTGTAGAGAAGACGGTTCGGGGTGCCCGACGGCAGCTTCTTGACCACGTTCTTCGTCGAGTTGTCCGCGAGCCACTTCTGCACGGTCGGGAACGTCGCCGTCTTGTGGGTGGCGAGGTACAGGGCCGCGACGCCCGCCACGTACGGCGTGGCCATCGACGTGCCGCTCTCGACCTGGCTGCCGCCGCCCGGCCAGGTGGAGGTGATCCCGTAACCGGGCGCCTGGATGTCGACGCACGAGCCGTAGTTCGAGAACGACGCCTTGTTGTCGTAGATCGTCGTCGCGCCGACGGCCTCGACCCAGCCCGCGCTGGCCGGCGAGTAGTTGCACGCGTTCTTGTTGTCGTTGCCCGCCGCGACGGTCACGAACACGCCCGACTTGGAGAGGTTCGTCAGGGCCGTGTTCACCGCGGTGGACTTCGGTCCGCCGAGGGACAGGTTCGCGACGGCGGGCTTGACGGCGTGGCCCTTCAGCCAGTTCGCGGCGTCGAGGACGTCCGACATGTAACCGGAACCGTCGCAGTCCAGGACGCGCAGCGCGCGCAGCTTCACGCCCTTGGCGGCACCGTAGGTCTTGGAACCGATGATGCCGGCGACGTGCGTCCCGTGGCCGTTGCAGTCATTGCCGTTGGTGAAGCTGTCGGGAGCCCACCACGCGACGGACGCCCGTCCCCCGAACTGGGGGTGCTGGGCGTCGATGCCGGTGTCGATGATGTAGGCGTTGACGCCGCTGCCGGTCGACTTGTACGTGTACGTCTTCGAGAGCGTGCGGCTGCGCTGGTCGATGCGGTCCAGGCCCCACGGCAGCGGGGCCTTCTGGGTCGTGTCGGCCTTGACGATCTGGTCCTGCTCGATCGCGGCGACGGACTTGTCGTGGCGCAGCTTGTCGAGCTGGCTCGGCGTGAGCTTGGCGACGAACCCGTTGATGACGCTGAGGCGCTTGGTCCCGGCCGCGTTGACGCGCCCGGCCGTCGTGCTGGACGAGGCGCCGTCGCGCAGGGTGACGATGTACCGCCCGGGGACGGGCGTGCCCTGTGCCGCCGTCACGGCGACGAGGTCGTCCTGGCCCGCGGCGAGCACGGGCACGGCCACCGCGGCGGACGCGCACGCGGCGATCGAGCCGACGACCAGCAGCCTTCGGGGGGTGGGCCGCAAGGGGCCTCCTTCAATCTGTGCGGACGGGGGGTCCGCTGCCTGTGCGGGGCTTCGACCGAATGCACCCTAATGGACCCGGCGCTAATTAGACGGATTTATCACCCATTGTGGCTATCCGATGCGCGTGAGTCGTCCCTGATAGCCGACCGGACGGCCGTTCTCGCTCCGGCTCCAGGCGTACTGGAGCGTGCCGTCCGGCTGCCGCGTCACCTGAATGTGGCCGGGCGTGCACGGCTTACCGATCCGCAATGCCATCTCCAGGCTGCTTCCGGTACCGCGCGTCAGGGACAGGGTCCCGTTGCAACGCTCCTTCGGGTACACCGCGTGCGCGGTCTTACCGCCCTCCTGGAACGTCACCTCGACGGGGAACGACACACCGCTGTTCTGGTTCACGGCCGTGCCCTTCCACGTGCCCGCGAACGTGCCGGGGATCGCGGCGACGGGACGTCCGTCCGCCACGTTCGCCGGGTCGCCGCCGGAACCGCCGTCGCCGCCGCCGAGCCGCGGCCACAGCACCAGCGTGATGATCGCGACGCCGGCCAGCACGCCGATCGTCACCGACAGCGCGAGGCCGAGCACGTGGCCGCCGCGCCGGGCCTTCGGGGCGGGGGGCACCGGCGGGAGGACGGCGGTGCCGGGGTCGGCGAGGCCGGGGATGAGCGCGGTGCCCTCGGTGTCGGGCGTCGGCGCGCTGAAGAGGGTCGTGGCCTGCTCGTCCGGCCCGGGCCCGGGCGCGGGCTGCGGCGCGCGGACGCCCTGCGCCAGCGCCCGTCCCTCGGCCACCATCGACGCGGGCAGGCGGTCGGCGAGCGCCGCGTCCTCGACGAGCAGCCGGTCCAGGATCCGCTGCGCGGTCGGACGGTCGGCCGGGTCCCTGGCGAGGGCCGTCCCGACGAGGCCGCGCAGCGACTCCGGCAGCGGCGCCAGATCCGGGTCCTCGTCCGGCGCCATGTCGGAGAACGGACGGACGCCCGTCGCCGCGAACAGCAGCGTCGCCCCCCACGCGAAGATGTCGGCGGGCGCGCCCGCCGGGCCGCCCTCGAACTGCTCGGGGGCTTGGTAATACGGCGCCTCTCCGGTCGTGGACGGCGGCGTACCGAGCGCCTCCAGTGCGGAGCGGACGGCGATGTCCGTGACGCGGGGGCCGTCCGGGCCGAGCAGGACGTTGGCGGGCCGTAGATCGCCGTGCACCGATCCAGCGCGGTGGATGGCGGCCAGTGCGACCGCCATGCCGACCGCCAGCCGCTCCAGGACGGTGTCGCCGCGCGGGCCCTCGGCGGCGACGAGCGCGGCGAGGGACGGGCCGTCCACGAACTCGGTGACGACGAACGCGCGGTCGTCCTGCGTGCCCGCGTCCAGGACCGACGCCGAGCAGAAGCCCGCCACCCGCCGCGCCGCCGCGAACGCCGCCGTGAACCGGGCGTCCGCCAGCGGCCGGCCGCTCAGGCCGAGGTGCAGGAGCTTGACCGCGACGGGTCTGCCGTCGGCGGACCGGCCGAGGAAGACCGCGCCGTGCTCGCCGACGCCGATCCTGCCCGTGATCTCGTGCTCGCCGAGCCGGCGGGGATCGCCGGGCTGCAGGGGCAGCGCCTCGGGCATCTGAAACCTCCGTGTGTCTGCGGGAGCGGAGTCCCCGGACCGGGCGGGGTACGGTCGAGGCGATGCCTCGACGACCGCTCACCCCGGCCGCGCTGGACGAGCAGCGCACCGCGCTCGGGCTGCCCCCCTACGCGGGCCGCCCGGACGATACGACCGCGCTGCGCCGGGCCGCGCTGGACACGGTGCTGGCCGCCCGTGCCGCCGGGGTGGAGCCGTCCCGTCCGGTTTTGACCGGGGCCGTCCGGTTCCTGCTCGGCGCGCTGGCCGAACGGGCGCCGGGACGGTCCGTCGAGGTCCGGGTGCCGCCGCACGCGGCCGTGCAGTGCGTCGACGGCCCGCACCATACCCGTGGAACCCCGCCGAACGTGGTGGAGATGTCGGCCGAAACGTGGATTTCACTCGCGACCGGTGCCGTGGCGTGGGCGGACGCGACGGCCGCGCACGCGGTGACGGCGAGCGGCTCGCGCGCGGATCTGGCGCCCTACCTTCCGCTGGTCGCGCCGGATGTCCCGAATGCGGCGGATGCCCCGTCCGGGCGGGCGTCGGCCGACGGCTGAGCCGGGTTATCCACAGTTTCGGACCGGGCTTTCCTCCGGCATCCCCGCGCCGTCAGGGTGGAGACACGGCCCCGGGGGCGGGCCGGAACGGGGGATGTGATGTTTGTCTCAACTGTCGGAATCATGCGCCGGGCCGGTGCCCGACGGCTCGTCCGGGCCGTCCTGACACGTCTTGTCCGGGCTCTCCGGCGACCGCCGAGCGGGCGCGGCGGTGGCGGGACGGGGGGTGTCGGGTCCGCGCCGATAAATTCCCAGGTAAAAGTCCGGTCAGGAACCATGCCGAGCGGACCAACGAGGGCCGCCATCTACACTGACGGACGTGCCTCTCCGCTATGGACGACTGAGCCACGACCTCGATCCCACCGACCGTGCCCCCCAGGACGCCTGCGGGGTGTTCGGTGTTTGGGTCCCCCCGGAACAGGCGAGCCGGGCGGAGGTCGGGAAGCTCGCCTACTACGGCCTCTACGCGCTCCAGCACCGCGGCCAGGAGTCGGCGGGCATCTCCGTCAGCGACGGCTCCCGCATCGTCGTCTACAAGGACATGGGCCTGGTCGCCCAGGTCTTCGACGAGTCGGTCCTGAGCACGCTGCGCGGCCACCTGGCCGTGGGGCACTGCCGCTACTCCACGACCGGCGCGTCGACCTGGGAGAACGCGCAGCCGACGTTCCGCTCCACCGGCGACGGCGGCGGGCTGGCCCTCGCCCACAACGGCAACCTGATCAACACGCCGGAGCTGGCGGCGCGGCTCGGCGCGGGGGAGCGGACGGCCACGTCCGACACCGACGTCCTGTCGGCGCTGCTCGCCACCCGCGACGGCGACCCGATGGCCGCCGCGCGGGAGATCCTGCCGGTCACGCGCGGCGCGTTCTCGCTGGTCTTCATGAACGAGACCACGCTCTACGCCGCCCGCGACCCCGAGGGCGTGCGCCCGCTCGTCCTCGGCCGCTGGGAGGACCGGGGCTGGGTCGTGGCGTCGGAGACGGCCGCGCTGGACATCGTCGGCGCCCGGTTCGTCCGGGAGATCGAGCCCGGCGAGCTGATCGCGATCGACGGCCCCGGTGTCGGGGACGTCCGCTCGGAGCGGTTCGCCGAGCCTCGGCCGAAGGGCTGCCTGTTCGAGTACGTGTACCTGGCGCGTCCCGACACGACCATCGCGGGCCGCAGCGTGCAGGCCACCCGCGTCGAGGTCGGCCGCCGGCTCGCGCTGGAGCACCCCGTCGAGGCGGACCTCGTCATCCCGACGCCCGAGTCGGGCACGCCCGCCGCGATCGGCTACGCCGAGGCGTCCGGGATCCCGTACGGGCAGGGCCTGGTGAAGAACTCCTACGTCGGCCGGACGTTCATCCAGCCGTCGCAGACGATCCGCCAGCTCGGCATCCGGCTGAAGCTGAACCCGCTCCGCGAGGCGATCGAGGGAAAGCGGCTGGTCGTCGTGGACGACTCGATCGTCCGGGGCAACACCCAGCGGCAGGTCGTGGCGCTGCTGCGCGAGGCGGGCGCGACGGAGGTCCACGTCCGGATCTCCAGTCCGCCGGTGTCGTGGCCGTGCTTCTACGGCATCGACTTCGCGACGCGCCAGGAGCTGATCGCCGGACGCCTCGACGTCGAGGGCATCCGCGACTCGATCAACGCCGACAGCCTCGGGTTCATCGCGCTGGACGAGCTGATCGCGGCGTCCCGCATCCCGAAGGACCGGCTGTGCCGCGCCTGCTTCGACGGCGAGTACCCGATCCCCGTCGAGGAGAGCGCGCGCGGCAAGTACCTGCTGGAGCCGTCCCGGCCGTGACCGACAAGGAACCGATGAGCACCTCCTACGCCGCTGCGGGCGTCGACATCGCCGCGGGCGAACGCGCCGTCGAGCTGATGAAGGCGCGCGTCGCCAGGTCCCGCCGTCCCGAGGTCGTGGACGACGCCAGCGGCTTCGCGGGCCTGTTCGACGCGTCGGCGTTCCTGAAGTACCGGCGTCCGCTGCTCGCGACGTCCACCGACGGCGTCGGCACGAAGGTCGACCTGGCCCGCCGCCTCGGCGTCTACGACACGATCGGGCACGACCTGGTCGGCATGGTCGTCGACGACCTGGCCGTCTGCGGGGCCGAGCCGCTGTTCATGACGGACTACATCGCCTGCGGCAAGGTCGTCCCGGAACGGATCGCGGACATCGTGGGCGGCATAGCGGACGCCTGCGCCCTGGCCGGCTGCGCCCTGGTGGGCGGCGAGACCGCAGAACACCCCGGCCTCCTGGAACCGGACGAGTTCGACATTGCAGGCGCCGGAACAGGCGTGGTGGAAGCCGACGAGTTGCTGGGCCCCGACCGCGTCCGCCCCGGCGACGTGGTGCTGGCCCTGGCGTCCTCGGGCATCCACTCCAACGGCTACTCGCTGGTCCGGCACGTCATCGCCACAACGGACCTGTCGCTGGACGCGACCCCGGCCGACCTCACCCGCCCCCTGGGCGAAGAACTCCTCACACCGACCCGGATCTACGCCCAGGACTGCCTGGCCCTCACCCGCTCCGGACCCGTCCGCGCCTTCGCGCACATCACCGGCGGCGGCCTGGCGGCGAACCTGACGCGCTCCCTCCCGCCGACCGTCGACGCAGTCCTGCACCGCTCCTCCTGGACGGTGCCCTCTCTCTTCGAGGTCCTCCGCACAGCAGGCGGAATCCCCACCGAGGAAATGGACAAGACCTTCAACCTGGGCGTGGGAATGGCCGCCATCGTGGCCCCCGACTACGCCGACGAGGCCCTGCGCAACCTCAAGGCCCGCAACGTCCCGTCCTGGATCCTCGGCGAAATCACCGAAGGCACCGGCACCACCACCCTCACCTGACCCCCATCCCGCACGGCCGTGCCCCGCGCACGCCCATGCCTCGCGCACGGCTATGCCCCCCGCGCGCGGCTGTGCCCTCCGCGCGGCTGTGCCCTCCGCGCGGCTGTGCCCTCCGCGCGGCTGTGCCCTCCGCGCGGCTGTGCCCTCCGCGCGGCCGTGCCCCGCGCACGCCCATGCCCCGCGCATGACCGTGCGCCCCGCATGACCGTGCCTCGCGCACGGCCGTGTCCCCCACGCGGCCGTGTCCCCCACGCCATGCCCCGCGCACGCCCATGCCTCGCGCACGACCGTGCGCCCCGCATGACCGTGGCCCCGGCACGACCGTCCCGGCTCGTGCGGTCGGCCCGGCAGGGGCGGAGGCGGCCGGATCGTGGGCTCGGCTCGTTCGGCCGGGCCGTCCGTGCGGCCGGCTGGCCGTCCGTGCGGTTGGCTGCTTGGGCGCTTGGGCGCTTGGGCGCTTGGGCGGGTTGGGCGGGTTGGGCGGGCTGTGATTCTTGTCCGTGCGGTCGGGTCGGGGAGAACACGCGGGGGATCAAGGGCGTCTTAGCGGGTGTGACGGGCGAAGTGGGCTTGGTGTCGCGGGGCGGGCGGTGGGCGCGGCGTGTGGTCGGGCTCGTGCTGCGGTGGCGGTGGCCGCTCGCGGTGGCCGTGGCGTTGGGGTTGTACGGCGTCGTCGCGCCGCTCGGGTGGGCTTATGCCGAGACGGGCGGGCGGCGGGTCTCCGTCGGCGCGGTGCCCGCCACGCCGGTCGGGCTGGTGCTGGGGGCGGGGATCAGGGACGGGCGGCCGTCCGTACTGCTGGCGCGGCGGCTGGATCTGGCGGCCGAGCTGTGGCGGCGGGGCAAGGTGCGGGTCCTGCTCGTGTCCGGGGACAACCGGACGAAGGGTTACGACGAGCCGTCCGTCATGCGGGCGTACCTCGTCGCGCACGGCGTGCCCGAACGGAAGATCGTCCGGGACTTCGCCGGGCTGGACACCTGGGACTCCTGCGCCCGCGCCAAGCGGATCTTCGGTGTGCGGCGGCTGACCGTGGTCACCCAGGACTTCCATCTGCCGCGCGCCGTCGCGCTCTGCCGCGCGGCCGGGCTGGACGCGTGGGGGGTCGGGGACGAGAGCCTGGAGGCGCGTCCGGACGCGACGATCACCGGCTACGTCCGGGAGCCGCTGGCCATGCTGAAGGCGATGGCCAGCATCGTCGCCAAGCCGGATCCGCATCTGCTGGGGGTTCAGGAGGCCGGTGTTCGTACTGCGCTCGCGTCCCCTTGAGGCCTGGAACTGTCGGGCGCGCTGGGTGTTCGTGCTGCGCTCGCGTCCCGTTGAGCCTGGAGCTGTCGGGCGCGCTCAGGGGGTCGGCATTCGCCTGGGGGTCGCGTCCCGTTGAGGGGGGCGGGGAGGCTGGGTGGGGGAACGCCAACGCCACTGCTGGACGGGGCGCGTCCTGGGCAGTGGCGTTGTCGTTCGGGCGTCGATCAGTGGCCCGTTGTGCCGTCCTTACGGTCTTCGGCCCCGTAGTCGTCGGCGTAGTCGGCGTATTTCTCAACCAGCTCGTCGTAGGAGTCGTCGCCCTGGGAGTCGTTCACTCCCAGCTCGCTCTTCAGGCGGTCGAGGTCCGTTCCGCCGCTGTTGTACTTGAGCTGGCGGGCAACCTTCACCTGCTTGGCCTTGGCTCGGCCGCGACCCATTGGCTCGACCCCCTCGATGGTCAGGGCTTTCGTGGGCCCATCAACGCGCGCGTGTACCACACGAACCGGTGCCTGATGAGCCATGCGTCAGTCACGAGTACAACCGTACCCGTTTTGCGCCCGGCTCGGTACATCGGCGGTACGTGGCGGAAGGCTCGTTGCGGAGATGCCCCAGTGTATCTGGTGGTCATCGGCGCCCCACGCGGGGTCCGTTACCACCCCTTGCACCGTCGCACAACCAACCTCTTCCGGTCCCTGTTCCCTAAGGTGTGGAGGCCGCGAGGCCTCCACACCTTAGGGCCGGACGGTGCTCGATGGGTTGGAGAACGGGCGGTGTCCGGGGGGAGAACGGCCGGTGGGGCTCAGTTCCGCAGGTACAGGCTCCGCAGGCGTCCCACCTCGGCCATGCGGCGTTCGGCGAGGCGGTCGGCGGCCACGGCGGGCGGGACGCCCTCCTCGGCGGCCAGGGCGAAGACCTTGCGGGTCGTGTCGTAGATGCCGGTGGCCCGGTTGCGGGCCCGGTCGAAGTCGAACCCGGCGGCCTCGTCCGCGACCTGGATCACACCGCCCGAGTTGACCACGTAGTCCGGCGCGTACAGAACGCCCCGGTCCGCCAGCTGCTTGTCGATGCCCGCGTGGGCGAGCTGGTTGTTCGCGGCCCCGCAGACGATCCCGCCGGTCAGCGTGGCGACCGTGGCCTCGTCCAACGCGCCGCCGAGGGCGCACGGCGCGTAGACGTCGAGGCCGGACGCGAGCAGCGCCGTCTTCCCGTCCACCGCCTCGACCTCGGGGTGCGCCGCGACGACGCGGGACACGGCGCGCGGGCTGACGTCGCACACCACGACCTCGGCGCCGTCCTCGCGCAGGTGCTCCACGAGCCGGTGCCCGACCTTCCCGACGCCCTCCACGCCCACCCGGCGCCCGCGCAGCGTCGGCGTGCCCCACAGGGTCTCGGCGGCGGCCCGCATGCCCTGGAAGACGCCGTAGGCCGTCAGGATGGACGAGTCCCCGGCGCCGCCGTGCTCGACCGTCCGGCCGGTGACGTACTGGCATTCGCGGGCGACGACGTCCATGTCCTCGCTGTAGGTGCCGATGTCGCAGGCGGTGTAATAACGCCCGTTGAGCGACTGCACGAATCGTCCGTAGGCGCGCAGCAGCGCCTCGGACTTGTCGGTGGCCGGGTCGCCGATGATCACGGCCTTCCCGCCGCCGAGGTCCAGCCCGGCCATCGCGTTCTTGTACGCCATCCCGCGCGACAGGTTCAGCACGTCGGCGAGGGCTTCGTCCTCGGAGGCGTACGGGTAGAACCGGGTGCCGCCGAGGGACGGCCCGAGCGCGGTCGAGTAGATCGCGATGATGGCGCGCAGGCCGCTCGGTTCGTCCTGGCAGAAGACGACCTGCTCGTGCGCGCCGAACCGGGACGGGACGGTGGGGCCGTCCTTGTGGGGCGACCCGCCGAAGACTGTAGGCACGGTGGTGCCCTCCTCTCGTCTGTCCTTGCGCTCAAGAGTAAGGCCGCAGTGACGGCGGACACGGGGCGAGGGTGCGGGCGCGCGCACCCCGCCTCGTGCCACGATGCGGGGTGTGCTTCCGTACGCCGCCTACCTTCGGGTTTACGAGCCGGTGACCGCGTTCCCGGAGCCGGAGCGGACGGTCTGGACGGCCTATGCCGAGTCCCGCCGGCGTCCGCGCCGCGCCGGGGCGCTGGAGGCCGAGCAGCGGGAGGCGCTGGCGCGGCTGGTGGAGCGCCGCGCGGCGCCGGAGCGGGAGAGCCGGGACGCGTACGTCCGCCGCGAAGGCGACCTGTACTACGTCGCGCCGTGGGGGACGCGTCTGCGCTGCTGGCTGGCGTACGAGCGGTTCCGCGACGGTACGACCGCCGCCCTGGCCGCCGCGGCGCTGCCGCCGATCGCGGCCGAGTCGGCCGGGACGGGCCTGGAGCGCCGTCGAAGGTCGGGCCGGTCGATGGACCCGCACATCCTGTCGTGCACCTGGCACGTCCCGGCGGAGTGGCTGGTGCCGTTCCGGGGCGAGGAACGGTGCCGGGAACTGCCGCCGGACGGCGAGGGCGCGGCCGAGGTGTCCACGGCCGCGCGGGCGATGCTCTATGTCACGCCGCTGACCGAGGCGCGCCGCCGGATCGCGGAGGCGCTGCCGGTGGTGGCGATCGCGGACGAGGGCGTCCTGCCCGTCGGGACGGCCGACCTGATGACCCTGGACCGGTGGCTGACCGGCTTCCACCCCGGCTCCCTGGTCGAACTCGACTACGGAGGGCTCGTCCACCTGCTGGACGAGCACGCGCTCGAAACCGACATGTCGGTCGTGGAGCTGGCCGTGGCCCTGACGGCGTCCCGCCGGGGCGAGCACGAACTGGCGGTCGCGGCGGGCGAGCGGCTGCGGGCGCGGTGGCGCCGGGTGCGGGCGCTGGAGTCCGCGAACTGACACGCTCTGCGACCGACGGTCAACCTTTTCGTAGGGGATCGGCGCAGGTGGGAGGCCCTGTCGCTAGGGCAGACTGAACAAATTTCCCGAATCCCTGCGCGATACGACTATACGTGTCACTAGAATCACTCAGCGTGACCCAGTGGCCACGGATCCGGCGGCGACGACGGTGGGGGGCTCCCGCGAGAGCGGGGATGTTCCCTGCCGTCAGGTACTTGCTTGTTGCGGTGAGTGGTGGCAAGGTTACACGTTGTGATGTCATAGTGGCTCTTTCGGGCCATAGGGGACATCAGTGACCGCGCGAGGATCAATCGCAGGATCGCTGTCATCGGTCCACGAAGGAGAGGCCGCACACATGTCAGCACGTACGCCAGAGGCCGAGCCCCTGCTGACGCCCGCCGAGGTGGCGACGATGTTCCGCGTCGACCCCAAGACCGTCACGCGGTGGGCCAAGGCCGGCAAGCTCACGTCCATTCGCACGCTGGGGGGACACCGGCGCTACCGCGAGGCCGAGGTCCGGGCGCTGCTGGCGGGCATCCCGCAGCAGCGTTCGGAGTAGCGCGCGACAGACCATCGGGGGGTGGTCGCAGGCCGTCGCGCCGTCCCGTGTCGCGGAGTGCGGACGGGAGCAGGGGTGAACGGCCGTCGAGCGGCGGTCCGGGACCACGATCGTCCGAGAATCGTGGTCCCGGATCCCGCCGCCCCCTGGTGCGCGGTCCCGTTCGCGGCGCGCGGCCGTCCCGTCCCCCGGGGCGGACGGTCCCGGCGTCCGAACGGGATTTCCGCGTTCCCGGACGCGGATCTGAGCGGGGTCAGGCGGGCGCGGGTTCCGCGCCGCCGGCGATCTCCTCCTCGCGGGCGAGCCGCTGGAACAGCGCCGCGACGGCCGGTTCGTGGTGCCCGGCGACGTCCAGCATGACGACGCACTGGTCTACCAGGACGTGTTCGAGCTGCGCCCGGTCGATGTCGCGGTTCTCCAGCCAGTCCAGCCCGGCCGTCTCCACCGACGCCAGCCACGACCGCAGCGTGATCCGCAGGATGGGCGGCGCGCTCTCGATGTCCAGCGCGTGCAGGATCCGCCGGAGCAGCAGCTTGCGGATGCCGTCCACGATCTCCCCGATCTCGCCGGACCGGTTGGCCGGCCCGCCGCGCAGCAGCGCGGTGAACCCGGCGGCGTGCCGCTCCACGAAGTCGAAGTAGCGTTCGAGCGACAGCCGCAGCCGGTCCAGCGGGCTGCCCTCGGTGGGCGGTTCGAGCAGTTCGGAGAGCTGCCGCGCCGCGCTGCCGAGCGCCGCGATGTACAGCTCCTGCTTGCCGCCGAAGTAGTGGTAGACGAGCGCGCGGGACGCCCCGGCCGTCGCGGCGACGTCGTCGATCGAGATCTCGTCGGGGGAGCGCGAGCTGAACAGCTGCAGCGCGGCGGCGATCAGCTCGTCGCGACGCTCGTCCACGCTGAGCCGGCGCCGGCTCCGGGGGGCGCGTCCGGACGCGCCCGAGCCGCTTCTCGTCCTGCTGCCAGCCGTCACGCGATCTCCCACCCCGGCAGCGTATCCGAGGCAGCATGACGGATCGACGCGCGATCCCGCAGAGCGTTGACGTGTTCCGGCCGACCGAGCGAGCGTCGTTCCGGACGTCCGCCCAGCGTGCCCCTTACGTCCGATCCATTGTGATCCGGGACACCACCGACCTGAATCGGTATTGACGACCGCCCGTTACTCCCTGTTGCGACCATTTGGGAGCGCGGGCGGGCATCATGGCTACTCCTCCCGAGTGAGGAAGGTGCGCCGACCCCGCCCCCGCGGGTCCGGAGCGCCGTCGCGGCAGGTCCTGCAGGCTCCCCGGACGGAGTGCCATGTCAGTTGCTGGTGAAGGAAGTTCCACGCGCAAGGGAACGTCCCAGGCGGGGGACGTCGTCGTGCCCGCGCCCCGCTCCCCGGAGGGCAGACCCGGCCCGGCGCCGAAGCCGACGATCCGCAACGTCGCCGAGCGCGCGGGCGTGTCGAAGTCGCTGGTGTCGCTGGTCATGCGCGGGTCCCCGCACGTCAGCGAGCGGCGCCGCGAGGCGGTCCTGCAAGCCGCGCGCGAGCTGGGCTACCGGCCGAACGCGGTCGCGCGGAGCCTGGTGGAGGGCCGGACGCGGCTGATCGGCGCGATCGTCGCCGACCTGCACAACCCGTTCTTCGCCGAGTTCCTGGACGGCCTCCAGGAGAGCCTGCACGGCGACGGCCTGCGGATGCTCGTCGGCAGCGGCCGGTGGGACCCGCTGTTCGAGGCCGAGGCGGTCGAGGCGTTCCTGGAGATGCGGGTGGACGGCCTGGTGCTGCTCAGCGTCGTTCCGGACTCGCTGAGCGACGCCGCCGCGAGCGTCCCGGTGGTCGTGGTCGGCGAGCGCGACGTCCACGGGGTGGACATCGTGGTCGACGACGACGAACTGGGCGCCGCGCTCGCGGTGGACCACCTGGTCGAGCTGGGCCACCGGCGGATCGCGCACATCGAGGGCGTCCGGTCCACGACCGCGCGGTACCGGCGCAGCGGCTACGAGAAGGCGATGCGGCGGCACGGCCTGGACGGGCTGATCCGCGTGGTCCCGGGCGACTTCACCGAGGACGGCGGCTACCGGGCGGCGCTGGCGCTGCTCGGCGGCGATCCGGCGACCCGGCCGACGGCGATCTTCGCGCCGAACGACCTGGTGGCGACGGGCGCGCTGTCGGCGGCCGACGAGCTGGGCCTCGGCGTGCCCCGCGACGTCTCGATCGTCGGCTACGACAACACGCATCTGGCGGCCATCCGGCACATTTCGCTGACCAGCGTGGACCAGCCGCGCAAGGATATGGGACGCGTCGCCGCCGAGCTGCTGACGGCCCGCATCGGCGACCCGTCGCGACCGGCGCGACAGAACCTCGTCGTGCCGCATCTGGTCGTCCGGGCCACCACGGGACCGGTCCCATCGTGACGCGCGGGTCGAGGGAAGGTCGATCGCCGTCCGCCCGGGTATTCACCGGGTAAGGGCCGCACCAAGCCCGGGTTTTACCTGTCGCTTTCGCCCGGCGGGCCGCCGCGTTCGTGTGGTTAATGGGTCTGTGTCGGAGGACGCAGGGTGGACGGGTCACCGGGGGGGGTTCGGTCGTGCGTGATCCCGAATTGGCGTCGCACGCGCGCAGCGCGGCGAGCGAGCTGGAGCGCGCCTGGTCGGAGTGGCGGCACGCGCGCGGGCTGGACGGCGAGGAGGCCGTCGCGAGCTACGTGGCGCACTCGATCGACCATCCGTGGGGGCGGCCTCGCGTCGTGCTGGGCCTGGACGCCGCGGAGGCGCGGGCGCTGGCGGAGCTGCTGTGCCGCGCGGAGGCGGTGAACTGAGCGGAGGGGCCGCGCAGGCCCCTCCGCTTTCGTCGTCCCGTTTGACGGAATGGCACGCGTGTGGAGACTGTGAGGGTCCGTAACGATTGCATCACGGGAGACGGCCTGTGCGATTCCACCGAGGCGGCACCATCGCGGCCGGTCTGGCGCTCTGCCTGACCGGGCTGGCCGGCTGCGGGGGCGGTGACGGCGCGGGCGGCTCGACCGCGCCCCCGCCGACCGCGCCGACCGGAGCGCCGACGACGCAGGACGCCCCGGCACAGACCCCGTCGCGCACCAAGGGCTCCCGCCCGCTGGCCGGGAAGGTGATCGTGATCGACCCCGGGCACAACGGCGGCAACGCGGCCCACCCGGCCGAGATCAACCGCCAGGTGGACGTCGGCAACGGCAAGAAGGAGTGCGACACCACCGGCACGGCCACGAACGGCGGCTACAACGAGTCGACGTTCACGCTGGACGTGTCCAAGCGCCTGCGCGACCTGCTGCGCGCCCAGGGCGCCACGGTGAAGATGACCCGCCAGGACGACGCGGGCGTCGGCCCGTGCATCAACGAGCGCGCCGCCGTCGGCAACCGCGCGCACGCCGACGCGGCGATCTCCATCCACGGGGACGGGGCGCCCGCGTCCGGCCACGGCTTCCACATCATCGAGCCCGCGCCGGTGGCCGGGTTCAACACGGCGATCGTGGCGCCGTCGGCGAGGCTGGCGCTCGCGCTGCGCGCCGCCTACCACGCGGGCACCGGGATCCCGTACGCGAGCTACATCGGCGAGCAGGGCATCGACAGGAGATCGGACCTCGGCGGCCTGAACCTGTCGAAGGTACCGAAGGTGTTCATCGAGTGCGGCAACATGCGCAACGCCGGGGACGCCGCCAAGATGACCGACGCGAACTTCCGGCAGCGGATGGCCGAGTCCCTGGCCCGGGGCTTCGAGAACTACCTGCGCTGACCGCGCGCCCGTCCGGCAGGATGGGCGGATGCCCGATTCCGTGCTCGGCCGCGTCCGCGCGGCCTTTCTCGACGCCGACTACACCGTCGCGGGGGTGCGGGCGCTGCTCGGCCCGGTGGCGGGCGGCGCGCTGGCCCGCGACCAGATCGTCCCGGCGCTGCGCGGCACGTCCGGCGGGACCGATCTGGAGCGTTTCGTCCGGCTGTTCTGGCTCCAGGTCCCGGTGCCGTCCGGCGGCGCGGCCGACGCCGATCTGGTGGCCGCCGGCCTCGCCGAGCACGAGAACGGCGAGCTGCGTCCGCTGCTGCACGTGGAGCCGCTGGAGTCGGTGACGGGCGCGGGCCACCTCGGCTGGACGGTCTCGGATCTCAAGGCGCGGCCGGGCGCGGGACGCCCGGTCGGCCCCGACCACGTCGTCGGCGCGGGCGGCGCGTCGGCGTCGCTGGCGCGCCTGGTTGTCCACAGCCCTGTGGATAAAGTCCTCGATCTGGGCACGGGTTGCGGGGTCCAGGCGCTGCATCTCGCGGACCCCGCGATCGGCCGCCGCCCGGCGCGGATCACCGCCACGGACGTCCATCCGCGCGCCCTCCGTCTCGCCGCGACGAGCTTCGAACTGTCGGCCCTGGACGGCGTCGAACTGCTCCGGGGCAGCCTCTTCGAGCCGGTAAAGGACCGCCGCTTCGACCTCATCGTGTCGAACCCGCCGTTCGTCGTCGCACCCCCGGGCGGGCCCCGCCGGACGTACCGGGAATCGGGCCTCGAAGGCGACGACTTCTGCCGCCTCCTGGTGACGTCCGCGCGCGACCGCCTGACCGACGGCGGACGCTGCCACCTGCTCGCGAACTGGCTGAACGTCGAGGGCGAGGGCTGGGAGGAGCGCGTCGGCGGCTGGGCGGAGGCGTCCGGCTGCGACGCGTGGATCGTGCAGCGCGACGTCCAGGACCCGGCCGAGTACGCCGAACTCTGGCTGCGCGACGCGGCCGAGACCGACGCGTACGCCGGGCGTTACGAAGCCTGGCTGGACGAGTTCGAGCGCAGGAAGGTCACCGGCGTCGGCTTCGGTTGGATCACGTTGCGGCGCCGGGACGAAGGCCGTCCGGCCGTCCGCGTGGAGGACCTGCGCCACGCGGTCCAGGAGCCCGTGGGCGCCTATGTGGACAACGTTCTCGACGCCCTGGCGGAAGCCCCAAGGTTTTCCACAGCCTGGGGAAAACTCAGCCTCGCCCCCGGCGTGATCCAGGAGCAGATCGGCCCGCCCGGCGCCCCGGACCCCGAGCGGATCCTGCTCCGCCAGACCGAAGGACTCCGCCGCGCGGTGGGCGTGGGAACGATCGAAGCGGCCCTGGCGGGCGTCTGCGACGGCACGCTCCCGCTCGAACCGCTCCTGGACGCGATCGCGCAACTTCTGGACCACGACCGAGCGGAAGTCCGCGCGCACGCCGCCGCCGTCCTCCCCGAACTCATCGCGGACGGCTTCCTCGTCCCGGCGTGACGCCTCCCGGAGCCGCAGCCCCGGGAGGCGTCCGCGATCACGGCAGGATCGCTACCGCGGTGTACCGATCGGTGGTGGTTCCATCGCCGAGTTCACCGGTGTTGTTGTCGCCCCAGCCGAAGACCGCCCCGGCGGGACGGACCGCGACCGTGTGCAGGTTCCCGCCCGAGACGCCCGAGACGCCGCCGAGCCCCGTGACGCTGACCGGCGTCGTCCGCGTCGTGGTGGTGCCGTCCCCGAGCGAGCCGTTGAGGTTGGACCCCCACGCCACGACGAGGCCGCTCGCCCGCACCGCGACGCTGTGGAAGGCGCCCGCGCTCAGGCTCGTGATGTCGCTGAGCCCGCTGACGGCGACCGGAGTGGTGCGGTTGGTGGTGGTTCCGTCGCCGACCTCGCCGCTGGCGTTGAGGCCCCACGCCTTGACCGTGCCGTTCGCCAGCAGCGCCAGCGAGTGGCCGAGGCCGCCCGCCACCGCGCCGGGCCACGTCGAGACGCCGCTGAGCCCGGTGGGAGTGACCGGAGTCGGTCGGTCGGTGGTCGTTCCGTCGCCGAGCTGCCCGTACCCGTTGTCACCCCACGCCCGGACGGTCCCGTCCGTGCGGACCGCGAGCGCGTGGTACTGACCCGCGCCGATGGACGCCACGGACGTCAGCCCGGACACCTGGACGGGCGTCGTCCGGTTCGTCGTGGTCCCGTCGCCGAGCTGCCCGTTGGCGTTGTTGCCCCACGCCCAGACGGTCCCGTCGTTCTTCAGCGCCAGCGAGAAGGTCTCGCCCGCCGCCACCGCGCGCACGTTGGTGAGCCCGCTGACCGCGACCGGAGTGGCGCGGTTGGTGGTGGTTCCGTCGCCGAGCTGCCCCGACGCGTTGGACCCCCACGCCACGACCGTCCCGTCGCTCTTGACCGCGAGCGAGTGGTCGCCCCCGCCGTCGATCGAACCGAACGTCCGCGCAATGTTCGTCAGCCCGGACACCTGGACGGGCGACGTCCGGTTCGTGGTCGTCCCGTCGCCGAGCTGCCCGGACGTGTTGTCGCCCCACGCCCACACCGTGCCGTCGTTCTTGACGTCCAGCGTGTGCCCCCCTCCGGCGGCCACCCCGCCGCGCAGGGCGGCGACGGCGGCGCGCAGGTTCGGCTCGGGCCCGATGTGCCGGGTGTCGCCCGCGGCCTGCGGCGTGCCGGTCTGCTTGAGGATCTGCCGGACCTGCTGCGGCGTCAGCGGCGTCCCGTACTTCTTCGCCACGCCCTGGAGCGTCGCGACCGCGCCGCCGAGGATGCCGGTGGCGCTGGACGTGCCGTTGAACGTCCCCCGGTACATCTTGTTCGGGTCCGTCTCGGACGGCGTCAGGTCCTGGTACCCGGTGACGCCGAGCGTCGCGACGCACGAGCCGTACGCCTGGAGGTCGACGCGCGACCCGTAGCCGGACGCCCACCACCCCGCGAGGTTGATCGCGGTGCGCTCGGCGGGCGGGCTGGAGCCGAGGCAGTTGGAGCCGCCCGGGCTCGGCGGCGCGCCCGCGCCCGCCATGATCGCCCCCGAGTCGGGACGGCTCATGATCAGCGCCGCGTTGGCGTCGCTCGGGTCGTCGAGGTTGGTGCCGCTGTTCCCGGCCGCCTCGATGAACGTGATCCCGCGCGCGGTCGCCTGGACGATCGCGTCGTAGACCGACCCGTCCCACTCGTACGGGTAGTCCTTGCCGTTGGAGCCGAACGCGACCGGCGCGGCGATGACGTCGCCCGGCCCGAGCGCGTCGATCGTGTCGAGGACGTCGCCGCCGGGGGAGGACAGCAGCAGCTTGGCGTGCGGCGCGATGCCCGCGACGCCCGCGTTGTTGTCGTCCCGGGCGCCGATGATCCCGGAGATCGCGGTGCCGTGCTCGCTCTGCGTGGAGGAGATGCAGTTCGAGCCCCACGTCGGGTGGATCCGGACGGGGTCGCCCCCCGGGCTCGGACGTCCCGTGAACTCCTCGTGGCAGGTGTTCCAGTAGTTGTTCCGGACGTCCCAGATGGTCTCCTGGGTCCGATCGGCGGTGTCACCGAGCCCGAGCTGGCCGCTGGAGTTGAAGCCCCACGCGGCGTGCCCGATCGCGAACCCCGAGACGGTGTGCTGCGCGCCCGCCGCCAGCGTGGTGACGAACCCGGTGCGGCTGAGCGCCGTCGGGCTCGTCCGGTTGGTGGTGGTCCCGTCGCCGACCTGGCCGTGGGCGTTGTAGCCCCAGGCCCACGCCGAGTAGTAGCTGGCGTTGCTCGGGTCGTACGCCTGGGCGGCGGTGTGGAAGCCGCCCGCGACGACGCTGCCGACCGGTTCGGACAGCGGGACGCTCACCGGCGAGGTCCGGTTCGTGGTCGTCCCGTCGCCGAGCTGCCCGGACGAGTTGAGCCCCCAGGCCTTCAGCGAGCCGTCGGTGAGGACGGCGAGGCTGTGGAGCCCGCCCGCCGCGACCTGCTTGCCGGTGGTGATCCCGGAGACGCTGACCGGGGTCGTGCGGTTGGTGGTGGTCCCGTCGCCGAGCTGGCCGGAGCCGTTGGACCCCCACGCCTTGACCGTGCCGCTGGTCAGGACGGCCAGGGACTGCCCGCCGCCCGCCCCGACCGCGCCCCACGTCGTCTTGACCCCGGTGAGGCCGGAGACGGTGACGGGCGTGCTGCGGTTGGTGGTCGTCCCGTCGCCGAGCTGTCCGCCGCCGTTGTAGCCCCACGCCCGGACGGTCCCGTCGGACAGGACGGCGAGCGCGTGCCCGTCCGACCCCGCCGAGATCGCGGTGGCGGTGGTGATGCCGCTGACCTGGACGGGCGTGTGTCGCTCGGTCGTGGTCCCGTCGCCGAGCTGCCCGGAGCCGTTCGCGCCCCAGGCCCAGATGGTGCCGTCGGTCTTGAGCGCGAGCGAGTAGTCGCCCGCCGCAGCGACGGCCTTCACCCCGGACAGGCCGGGGATCTCGGTGGGCGTCGTCCGGTTGGTGGTGGTTCCGTCGCCGAGCTGGCCGTGGTTGTTGGAGCCGGTGGCCCACACGGTCGGCGCGGACGGCCCGAGGTCGACGGCGAGCGTGTGCGCCCCGCCCGCCGCTAGGTGGCCCCACTGGAGGCCGAAGGCGGCGGACTGGGAGGTGCCGCTGTCCACGTCCGCGACGGTGATGTTGTCGCCCTTGCCGCCGGGCACGCTGTTGATGCCGTCGACGTCCATGCCGGTGCCGGCCGGGTCGCCGACCGGGTTGCGGTAGCGCTGCTGGCCCTGCAGCGGCTCGGACATGTTCTTGAGTTGCGCCTGCGCCTGGGCGATCTCGACGGACGACAGCGCGTTCAGGTCCGTCACGAGGTTCGCGAGATGGTCCGGGACGCGGACGACGTACCAGGAGTTGAAGTCGGGCATTTCCCGGCCCGTCTTCTCCTGGAGGGCGGCGCGTTCGTCGTCGAGCTTCTTCTCCGAGCGCACGGACAGTCGCGTGACCGTCGCGCCGGGATACTTCGCGAGCACTTTCTGTATTTGCTCGGTCGCGCCGGAGTCGGCGGCGGTGAGTTTTCCGCCGCGCAGCCGGACCTTCGCCTCGGTCCGGAATTTCACCTTGAGGGTCGTCGCGGAGAAACCCTTGGGCAGGGGGCCGCGCGTGCCGGGCCTGCCCTTGTCGCGGGAGTGGTCGTAGAGGGGTTTCAGGCGGGGCTTGGCCTGGGCGCCGGCCGGGCTCGCCGTGATGCCGAGGCTGGTCGCGCCGAGGGCCAGCGCGGTGAGCGCGACCAGCGGCCTTCGCCATGCGGCCGGTGATCGCCCGCGTACGGAACGGGAGGACACAGATGGCTCCTTAAGGTCAACGATTCCGGGGGAACCGCAACTTTGAAAATAGGAGCCCGCCGTGGGCGCGGGGAACTCAATTTCCTGCGCGCGGCGCCGGGTGCGGTGCTCACGTCAGGGCGTTTTACGTCCCGGCGGATGAATCTGTGGTCGTCCCGTCACGGAAAGATGCTGGTCCGCCAGATTGACACGTTAGTTGGAATTGATGAAAATGATCAGTCCAGAAGTGGACACGAACAGTTGTTTGAATCACATGCGCGGCACCTCCCGGCCGCGCGCCGTGCGGCCGGGAGGCCCGGACGGTCAGTTCAGGTCGGTGCGCAGCGCCTTGATGGCGGCGGTGGCGTCGCCCCCGACGTAGGTGCGGATGACGCTGTGCAGGACGGCACGGGCGCGCGGGCTCGGCTCGGGCTCCGGGTCGGGCGCGTCCGCGGTGGGGTCGCCGGTCTGGAGGAGGCGGTGGATCTCCTCGGCGGGGTAGCGACGGTGCCCGGACGGCAGGGCGATCGGGTACCCCATGTTCCTGAATCCATCAGTGAACACGGGGGCGCCTCTTTTTTCTGCCGGTCATGTCCGCCGATCTCTGCTGTGCAGGGCCTCCAAGCGTTCACCTGCGGCGAAGGACCGGGCGAGCGCGCCCCGGGTGAGCGGGGCGAGACGGCACGTGTTGCTCATGTAGAGCTTCAGGACGTTGACCAGCGCGATCCCGGCGGCGTAGACCCACCAGTCGCCGATGATGCCCCTGCTCAGGCAGTAGGCGACCAGGAATAACAGCAGCGAGTACATGGTCATGGTCCGCCACCACTCGCCGTGGCTGCGCAGAATATGCCGCGTGTGCGCCGGAATCGAGGAGAACTCCGACGACCCCCGGCGGATGGCGCCGGTGGCCACCAGATGGGAGAACAGGTCGTTGAGCGCCACGCCGAAGTAACCGATGGCGGCGCACCAGGGCCACCAGGCGGGATTGACCAGGACGGCGACGAGGATGGGACCCCCGACCCAGCATGAGTTGAAGCGCATGAAGAACTCGCACAGGGCGCTTTTGATCCCGGGCAGGGAACGCGTCGTGAGGTTCGCGTAGATGCTCTGGTAGTACTTGGTCGCGACCAGCCCGAAGCTCAGGGCGAGGACGAGGGTCTGGACGTTCTCGGAGCTGAATCCCAACTGGTAGTCGGCGGCTCGAAGGCCGTCGACCACCGGGAAGCCCTTGTCTCCCGTCAGGCGGCCGGCGACGTCCGCGGCGGGCGGCAGCGAGTCCACTCCCCAGTAGCGCAGCGTCCAGATGAACACGACCGCCGTCACCAGATACCAGTTCGCGGCGCAGACGGCGGACCACGCCAGCAGCCATCCGGCGTACCTGCTGTGCCGGTTGGGCCTGCGCCTCTCCTCGTGCCAGATCTGGTACTGCCGGAAGGGCTGGCGCGAACGATAGAGATCAACGATGGCGAGCAGCCAGCGCTCGTCCGCCGGTTTGACCCGGTCGGCCTTCTCCAGAATATCGATTTCCTCGATCAGCGCCTGCTTGATGTACCGGAACCGGGAACTCCCGATCTCCTCCTGGTCGGCGAGCAGAAGACGCTTGCGCGGATCGCGATCGACCATGTCGTCGATGAAGCGGGCGAGCGGCGGCAACTGCTGGTAGAGCACGTCCGGCACGACCGGGCCGGAGAAGCCGGCCCGGTCCGCCAGCCAGCAGACGACCAGGCCGAGTGAATAGATGTCGGCCAGGAAGTTCCCCGCGCCGTCCCGCTTGATCTCCGGCGCGACGAAGATCGACTCGGGTCCTTCAAGGAGCCCGACGGAACGGCTGTAGAGATGGTTCTTCCCCATGTCGATCAGAGTCACCTGATCGACGTGGTCACCCTCGAGGCCGAGGATGATGTTGGAAGGGGTGAGGTCGAGATGCTGCAGGCCGTTGCGATCGAGTTCGTCCAGGGCGGTGAGGATCGCCACCGAGACTTCGCGGACCAGCTGGAGATCGACGGTGACGGACTCGGGGTTCTGGGGTCTGTGCTCCGTCACGTACTCGCGTAACGTCGGCCCCGGGACGAAGTCCATGATGACCCATTTCGGCGAGGACGCGCGCAGCCGGGGCACGAACCGCGCCTGGTCGAAATGGTATTTCGCCTGGTAGTTCTCGCACTCCTCGCTGACCGGCGCGATGGCCGTGTAGGGGTAGATGAGGCACTTGACGACGACGCTGTCGTTGAGAAGCCTCGTCCGCCCCCGGAGCAGGAACGACGTGGTTCCTCTCCGGTAGAACGTCAGGGACTCCAGATCGAGGTCGTTCCACTGGGACTCGGCCAGGTCGCGCCGGGCCGAGCCGCCCGGGGAACTCCACCGGTAAAGCCGCTCGAAGACCGTGCGGACGGCCTCGTCCTGGAACAGGGTCCCGCGCAGAACGCGCACATCGCGCGTGACCTGCCGGTCGATATGGTCGGAGTCGCTCGAGGTCAGGGAGTTGACCTTGTCGATCTCCTCCAAGAGGCCGAGCGTCAACGCAAAGAGGCCGATGAATCCGCGTAACAGGCCGCTCTGCCGCCACGTCGGAACGACCTCGCCGACTTCCGCGTACGCGCTGGTGAGTCCGGCGAGCAGAGCCGGCCGGGAGATCCCGAACAGCGAGTGAAAGGACGCGGGATCGAGGGCCGTTTGGCGCAACGCTCGTTCGAGCTGGGCGAACAGATGGGTGCGCGCGCCGAGCTGCACGAGCGTGGCGTTGTCGGAGGCCGATCCGTTGAGCCGTCCGATGAGAGTGGGAACGCTGTCTCCCACGCCGACCACCCCTAGCCGGGTAAAGTCTCGGTTTTCGCGGCGAGAAGCGCGGGATCCACCGCCGGACGAAGGTAGATCTTGGGCGCGGCGGTTCCCGTGAGCGCGGTGTAGGCGGCGTCGTATCCGGCTCGCATTCCCGCGAACAGAACTCCGCGGTCGCGCGTGAGCCTCGACACGGCGTGGCTGCCCGTGTGGCAGGCGATCTCCATCATGGGGAACGGAGGATCCCCGGTGGCGTCGTCGCGGGCGAGACGGAGCCGCAGGTCGTCATAATCCGCCAGGGCGGACGCGTAGGCCGTTCCCAGTCCGGCCGCGACCCGGTTGAGCGCGAGCGCGGTGAGTTTGACGCCGGCGCCGGGCCGGGTCGCTTTTTCTCTCATCCGGGTCCTGATGACCAGCGCGTGGGTGAAGCCGTCCTTTTCCGCGGCGAGCACTGGGTGGGCGAGGACGAGCGAGCCGTCCATCATCATGTCGTCCCCGATCGAGACGCCCGGACCCGCGAGCAGCGGAATGCAGGCACTGGCGCGCAGCGCGCTTTTCAGCGCCCCCTTGCCGCTGAACCCGCGCATCGCCATGGGCGTCAGAGAATGGATGGACGTCACGAGGACGCAGAGTTGCACGGGAGAGTCGATGACTTTTCGGTAGTCGAGGGGATGGCGGTGTTCCATCACCTCGTCCAGGACGAAGTCGAGCGAGAGCGCCGACTGCCCGCGCAGGACACGGCGACGGTCGTAGAACTCTTTCCCGACCAGCTCGTCATAGTAGACGACGAGCGCGGGCCAGTCGTCTCCCGCGACGAAGTAGGCGCTGTTGATCGCTCCGGCGGACGACGCGTACACGGCGTCGAAACAATCGCCGTAACCGAGCTCCCGAACCGCCGTGAGCATGGCACCGGAGATCAGCCCGCGCATGCCGCCGCCCTCGACAGCCAAGGCGATACGGTACTTATCGGACCGCATGCCGGGCTTACTGCCCGAATCGCGGCGTTCGTTCAGTACGGCCAGGACATCTTTTCCCTGAGACAAGGCGACACCCGAGGTCTCGGAATTTCTTTGCCGCATCTTACCAAGGATCGAATTCGATCTTAGTGATTCTTTCCAATGTCTCGTTGGGGTCGTCCGAAACCGGGATTCTGGTGAGTGACCATAAGCCGTTCCACCAGCCATCTCCGACCACGACGACGACGCCTCCCGGCTCGCACGAGCCGGGAGGCGCCATCGGACGTCCTCAGGAACGCCCGCTCAACCCGTCCACGTCACGGAAGATCGTTGACGAAGACGGGTGTACTGCGATTGGTGGTCGTCCCGTCCCCGAGCTGCCCGGAGGAGTTGAGCCCCCAGGCGAACACGATCCCGGCCGGGGTGGTCCCGGTCGTGGAACTCCCGCCGGCCGCGACACCCGCGAGCGGCCCCCAGTCGCTGACGACGACGGGCGTGGAACTGCTCGTGGTGGACCCGTCCCCGAGCTGCCCGCTGGTGTTCATCCCCCAAGCCGTGGAAACCCCGGACGTACCGGAAGCGACACTGTGCCAACCACCGGCCCCAACCGTCGCGACACCGCTGAGCCCGCTGACGGCGACCGGAATATTGCTGGACGCAGTGGACCCGTTCCCGAGCTGCCCATAATTGTTGAGCCCCCAGGCCCGGACGGTCCCGTCCGCGAGCAGCGCGACGGAATGAGCGAACCCACCCGCAAGCGCCCCGGCCCACGTGGAAACCCCGCTCAACCCGGACACCGTGACAGGCGCACTGCTGTTGGTGTTGGCCCCGTTCCCGAGCTGCCCGTTGGAGTTGGCACCCCAGGCCTTGACGGTCCCGTCCGCCCGAACCGCGAGCCCATGCGAGGACCCCGCCCCGATGACGGCGGCATCACTGATCCCACTGACCTGAACCGGCGTAGAACTCCCGGTAGTGGTCCCGTTCCCAAGCTGCCCAGAGGCATTAGCCCCCCAAGCCCAAACGGTCCCATCACTCTTGAGCGCGAGCGAGAAACTGAGCCCCGCCGCAACCGCCTTGACCCCGCTCAACCCGCTCACTTGAACAGGCACAGAACTATTGGCGGTGGTCCCGTTCCCGAGCTGCCCAGACCCGTTGGCCCCCCAAGCCCAGACAGTCCCATCGCCCCGAACGGCCAGCGAGTGGTTCTGCCCGGCCGCAACAGCCCCGGGCGCCCGCACGACCCCGCTCAACCCGGAGACCTGCACCCCCGAGGTGCTGTTGACGGTGGTCCCGTTCCCGAGCTGCCCACTGGAGTTGAGCCCCCAGGCCCACACGCTCCCGTCATTCCGCACCGAGACCCCATGACTGTTCCCCACAGCAAGCCCACCCCGCAGATAACTCACAGCCGCCCGCAGATTCGGCTGTGGCCCGATGTGCTTGCTCGTGTCACCGGTCTGCGGCGTTCCGGTCTGAACGAGCAACTGCCGTAGCTGCCGGGGTTCGAGCGGCGTGCCGTACTTCTTCGCGATGCCCTGGAGCGCGGCGACGGCTCCCGCGACGATCGGGGTGGCGCTGGACGTGCCGCTGAAGTACCAGTACTGCCTGTTCGGGTCCGTCTCGGTCGGCGTCAGGTCATTCGCCGCATCCACGCCCGTGGTCGCGGCGCACTCGCCGTAGGCCTGCACGTTGACCCGCGAACCGTAGTCCGAGAAATCGAGCTTCGACCGTTCGGCAGGCGCGGAGGGACCGGGGCAGTCGGCGCCGGACGGACGGGGCGGAGCCCCCGCACCGACCATGATCGCGCCCGAGTCGGGGCGTGCCATGACGGCGGCACCGCCCGGATCGCTCGGATCGTCGAGGTCGATGCCCTCGTTGGTGGCCGGTTCGATGACGCTCACGCCGCGCTGCACCGCGCCGAGGATCACCTGGTAGTAGTAGGTGCTCGCCTCCGCCGGATCGAGTCCGTCCCCGGCGGAGTTGTAGATGCCCCATTCGAGGTCCAGGACGTCGCCGGCATTGAGCGCCGCCGCCGCGGCGGCGAGGTCGTTCGATGTCGAGAGCTGGATTCCAGCGTTCGGCACAAGCCCTGAGATGCCCTTTCCGTTGCCGTCGTCGGCCGCGATGATGCCCAGCGTGCTCGTGCCGTGCATGGCGTCGTACCTGCTGTTGCACGCGGGCCCGACGAGAGGAAGGACGTTGACCGGAGCGCCGCCCGGGCGTCCGGTGAACTCCTCGTGACACAGGTTCCAGATGTTCTTCCTGTCGTAGATGCCGACGATGAAGGTGGAGTTGTTCGTGTTTCCGGTACCGAGTTGCCCGGCCGTATTCGATCCCGAGGCGTAAACGCTCGCCGACCTGGTGTGCACGGCGTGCCAGGTGCCGACGGCGGTCGCGTCCCAGCGCCCGGAGAGAAGCGCCGGTGTGTTCTGGCCGGTGGTGGTGCCGTCCGCGTACTGCCCGGCGCTGTTCGCGCCCCACATGTAGGACGAGGCCCCATCAGCGGCGCTGGTGTTGCCGCCTCCTGCGACCGAGGCGATCCCGCTCAGCCCGGCGACGGCGACGGGCGTCGAGCTGCTGGTGGTGGATCCGTTGCCGAGCTGGCCGGAACCGTTGAGGCCCCAGGTGCGGACCGTCCCGTCCGCGAGCCGGGTGATGCTGTGCCCGGTGCCGGCGCTGACCTGGGTGGCCGTGCTCAACCCCGAGACGGTGACCGGCGTGGTGCTGCCGGTGGTGGTTCCGTTGCCGAGCTGCCCGAAGCCGTTCCCGCCCCAGGCGACCACGGTGCCGTTGGTCTTGACCGCCAGGGAGTGGACGGTGCCCGCGCTGATCGCCCCGGCGGTGGTCGCGACACCGGACAGGCCGCTGACCGTGACCGGGATATGGCTTTCGGTCGTGGTTCCGTTGCCGAGCTGCCCGGAGCCGTTGGCGCCCCACGCCCGGACGGTGCCGTCGGCCAGGACGGCGAGGGCGTGGCCGCCGGGCCCGGCGGCGATGGCCTTCGCGGTGGTGATGCCGCTGACCTGGACGGGTGTGTGCCGCTCGGTCGTGGTGCCGTCGCCGAGCTGGCCGTGGGCGTTGTCGCCCCAGGCCCACACCGTGCCGTCGTCCTTCAACGCGAGCGTGTAGTCGCCGCCCGCCGCGACGGCGACCACGTTGACCAGGCCGGGAACGCGGACGGGATAGGCGCTGTTGGTCGTGGTGCCGGTGCCGAGCTGGCCGTGAGTGTTGTCGCCCCACGTCCAGACCAGATCGCCGTCGAACTCGGGCGCCACGATCGCGGTGTGCCTGGTGCCCACCGTGAGGTGCCCGGGACCGAGTGTGGCCGTCAGGACGGCGTCTGCGCCGGGACCGCTGTCGCCCACGGTGATGCCGTCGCCCTTGCCACCGGGAACACCGTTGATCGCGTCCGCCTCGATGCCGGTGCCCCCGGCGGCGCCGACCGCATTTCGGTAACGCTGGAACGGACGGAGCGGTTCGGATACGGCCTTGGCCTTCGGCGCGGCCTCGGCGATCTCGACGGAGGGCAGGGCGTTCAGGCGGCCGAGAAGCTTCTCGATTCCGGCGGGCGCGAGGACGGAGTACCAGGAGTTGAAATCCGGGCTCTCCTGGCCGGTGCGCTTCTCCACCTTGGCTCGCTGGTCCGCGACCTTCTGCTCCGACCCGATCGCCAGCCGACGGATCGTCGCTCCCGGGAAGTCGGCGAGGACGCGCTGGATCTGCCGGGTGTCGTCCTGGTTCGCGGCGACGAGTTTCCCGTCGCGCAGGCGCACGGTCCGGTCCGTGCGGAACTTGACGTTCAGGCTCGTCTGGGAGAAGCCCTTGGGCAGCGGGCCCTTGGTGCCCGGCCTGCCCTTCTCCCGGGAAAGGTCGTAGAGCGGCTTCAGTCTCGGCTGTGGATCGGCGGCGGCGCCGGGGGCCGCGAGGCCGGACGCGACGAGGGCCAGCGCGGCGAGCACGGCAAGCGGCCCGCGCCTACTTTTCCGTGATGGTTCGATGACGGGGGGAGAGGACAAACTCGGCCTCCTGTAGTGGCATCTTTTGGGGGAAGCGCCATTACGTTAGACCGTTGTCTTCGCAGGTCAAGTGGCGAAGATTACCGGGCGGTGCCCTTGCTTTCCGGCAAGTTTGTTGATCTTGTCGGAAAGTGTCAAGAAATACGTCGGAGGCGGCGCGCCCGAGAAACACGAACGCCTCCCGGCTCGGACGAGCCGGGAGGCGGAGGCGACCGGGGGAATCAGGCGGTCAGGCGAGGCCCGAGCACTGCGGAGCGTCCTTGAACGCGGTGTTCAGCTCCGCGTTGGTGGACAGGTCCTTCACGGGGCCCTGGTACCCGCTGAACTGCGCGAGCTGCTGGCTGTAGGGGCTGAGGGCCTTGGTCAGCGACTTGGAGTCGGTGACCTTGGCCTTGTCCAGCGTGCTGATCGCGGAGGTCAGCTGGGTCTGGATCTTGGCGAGATTGGCCAGCGCCGTGTTGTAGGCGGGCTTCGCGGAGGACACCGGGGGCGTCCCGGCCGTCTCCAGGTTGCGCTGCTGGGTCGCGAGCCGGGTCTTCATGGTGTTCATGAACGTCAGCATGGAGTCCTTGGCCTCCTTGGCGTTCTTGGCGTCCAGGCCCGGCATCGGGACCTTCGCGGTGTCCGCCTTCAGGTAGGAGCACACCTTTCCGGCCCAGGCCAGCTCGGGGCCCGACTTCTTGTCGTCGCCGCCACCGCACCCGGCCGCCGAAACGACCATCACGCCGGCCAGCGCGATTCCACCGATCACGCGTCGGACCATGTTCATTCTCCTTGGGCACGCTGTGATGGTCGCGCGGACTCACAGCTTGGGGGACGATCCAGCGGCGCCGTCCCGGAAAGCCGCCCGGAACGGCGGTGGAAGATTTCACTACACGATATGCGCGGCGGCCGGGGCCGCCGCCCGCCGCCGGGGGAAGCCCCCGGATGCGGCGAACCCCCGCCGCCGCTGGAGGCGGCGGCGGGGGCTCTGTCTACGACATGTCAGCCATGACCGTAGGTCACTTCTTGACGGCCTTCAGGGTGACCGTGTTGCCCGGGCCGGCAGCGAGAGCGCTGACGAGCGGGTTCAGGAAACCGCAGCCCTGGAGGGCCGGAAGGGTGAACGTGCCGCTCAGGTCGCCGCCGTTCGGGCCGAAGTTGGACGACTTCAGCGGAACGGTGGCGGGCGTCGCGGTCTGGCAGGTCGTGCCGCCGGCGATCTCCAGGCCGAAGATCTTGATCGACGAGAGCTTGACGACCGTCTTGGTCTCCGTGCTCAGCGCGGTCCCGGCCAGGGTGCCCGTGGTCTTGCCCTGCGGAACGTAGGCGACGTCCACCGTGCCCGGCAGGAAGCCGAACAGCGAGAACTTGCCGGCGCTGCCGCCGAGCGTCAGGTCGGCGCTCACCTTGCCGTCGGTGACGGTCGAGGTGACGGAGCCCGTCAGCGGGATGGTCCCGTTGATGCTCTTGATCGCCGACGTGCCGGTGAGGGCGTAGGTCGTGCTGCCGCCGGCCGGCGGCGTCTCGACCGTGACGTCGGTGCCCGCGCTCTGGTCGGACTCGTTGCCGGCCTTGTCCGCGGCCGAGACCGTGAACGTGTACTTGCCGGCGGCGAGGCCGCTGATGGTCTTGCTGGTGCCCGTCACCAGGCCGGGAAGCTTGGTCCCGTTCTGGTAGACGTAGTAGCCGGCCAGGCCGGAGCCGCCGTCCTCGTCCTTGGACGCCGACCAGGTCAGCGCGACGCTGTCGCCGGTCGCCGTGCCCTTGACGTCACCCGGAACCGAGGGCTTCGTGGTGTCGGGCTTGGCCTGGGTCTTGGCGTCGACGGAGGCCGCCGTGCCGTCACCCGCGGTGTTGTTCGGCGTGACCGTGACCTTGTACGCGGTGTTCGCGTTCAGGCCCTTGATCGTGTAGGTGGTGTCGGCGGTCTCCGCGGAGCCGCCGTCCCACGCGATCTTGTACTTGGCGGCGCCCGCGGTCTGGTCCCACTTGACCGTGACCGAGTCGAAGGTCGTGCCCACGACCGTCAGGCCCTTGAGCTCGCCCGGCTTGTCGATCGGCTTCGCCGGGGTGGTGGCGTCGACCGTGGCCGCGTCACCGGAACCCTGCGCGTTCACACCGTTCACCGCGAAGGTGTACTTGGTCTCCGGGGAGAGACCCGTGATCGTCGTGGTGGTGCCGCTCGGGACTTCCACCGTCTTGTCGCCGTACTTCACGACGTACTTGTCGGCGTTCGTGGCGGCGTTCCACTTCAGCGAGACCGAGTCGAAGGTCGTGCTGGTCACTTCGAGACCCGTGACCGCGCCCGGCTTCTGGGGCGGCGCGGGGGTGTCGAACTCGACCGCGCTCTTCGCGGACTCGTTGCCCTTGTTGTCGATCGCGCTGACTTCGAGCTTGTAGTGCTTGCCCGCTTCCAGCCCGGTCAGCGCCACCTTCGGGTCGGTGACGGTGTCACCGAACTTGGTGCCGTTGAGGAAGACGTTGTAGCCCTTGAGGCCCGAGCCGCCGTCCTCGTCCTTCGAAGCGCCCCAGGTCGCGTTCGCCGTGGTGCCGGTGATGTCGGCCACGGTCGGCGTGCCGGGAACGGTCGGCGGCGTCTTGTCCTCCGCCGGCGACGTCACGTCAGTGATCTTGAAGGTGTGGATGATGTTGTTCTGGCCGGGAGGCGCCGCCGGCCCGTCCAGGGTGCAGGGAACCTGGAACGGCTTGCCGCCCGGGTTCAGGTCGGGGTGCGGATCCCCGTTCGCGTCGCGCAGGACGATGTACAGGTCCAGGCGCTGCACGCCCATCTTGCCCTCGCCGGCCTTGGAGAAGACCAGCGGCGGGGCGGTGCCCAGCAGGCCCTTGATCGGCAGCGTGCCCGACTCGGGGACCGGCAGCTTGGCGATCGGCAGCTTCAGCTTGGCCGCCAGCGGGGTCTGGCCGTTCTGGATCTCCGGCGCCCACAGGTTGGCCGTCGCGATCGCGTAGCCCTCAAGGGACGCGGCAGGCGGGTCGATGACCGTCTGCATCGCGTTGACCGTGTAGGCGTTGACCTCCGCGTCCGAGCTGACCTTCATCTGCGGGGTCAGCGTGTTCGCGTGGATGTCCTCCGGGTACGGCAGGCTCGCGTCGACCTTCAGGCCCTGCGGCTTGATGATCGGGAACTTGCAGGAGAACGTGAGGCCGCTCAGCTTGCCGTCGACCGGCGTGTGGTCGTCGGCCTTCGGCTCCGGAGCCGTCGGACGGTCCCACTTGACGTTCGGCGCGTCGCCGCCCGTCTCGGAACCCTCCTGGACGTAAACCGCGGCGATCTGGTTGTCCTGGCCCGGCTTCTGGTAGCACTGGACGTCGAACTCGCCCAGCGCCGTCAGCTCGCCCGCGGCGTTCTTCGGCGCCACGTGCAGCTTCAGGTTGCCGACGTTGACCCGGCCCCAGCCCTTCGCCGTGCCCGAGTTGATCGCGCGCGGGGTGGTGCCGTCCGCCGTCAGCGGGAAGTCGCCCGTGTCCGGCACCGTCACCTTGGGGATGGTGACGTTGGTCGGCATGTCCTCGGTGTGCCCGTCCGGGAACACGCCGTTGACTTCCGCGACCGCCGAGCCTTCGAGGGACTTGGCGTCCATCGCGAACAGGCCGGTGGTCGTGTCGCCGCTCACGATGTCGGTGGTCTTCACCGATAGCGGCGCGACCGTCGTGTTGGTCTTGACCGTGTCCGGGATGCCGTCGACCTTGACGTTGACCTTGAGGTCCTGGGCACCGATCATCGGGTAGACACAACGGTAGTTCAGCGTCAGCTCGCCGTGCGGCACCGCCGCCACCGCGCTCTGCGCGAACGTCAGGCCCACGACCCCCGTGAGGGCAGTGGAGCCCGCGGCCAAGAGCGCGAGGGCTCTGGCCTTACGTGCTCGGGTCCTTCGTCTCACTTTTTATCTCTCCTGTTAGGTGGCAGACCGCTGGCCCCCGCCGCGAACGGGATCGAGGCGGGAGCCAGCTTGTGAGGACCAGCCGTCCGAGGGCTTTGGATCAGGCCTTCGGGGTGAGCTTCAGGTCGATGGTGTTGCCGGACTGGGAGGCGAAGATGGAGAGGATCCCGTTGATCAGGCCGCAGTTCTCGAGCTCGGCGATCGAGTAGTTCGGGGCCTTGAAGGGCCCGCCGACCAGCGGGTTGAAGAAGACGCCGTCGTTGGACTGCATCTGGATCTTCGAGGGGTCCTTGGCGCGGCACTGGTCGCCACCACCGAGGGGGATGCCGAAGAGCGTGAAGCTCGGCAGCTTGATGTACATCGTCGAGGTGGTCTTGATCTGACCGTTGGCGAAGGTGCCGACGGTGTCGCCCACCTGCTGGAAGTCGACCGTCGCCTCGACCGGCAGGAAGCCGAGGATGCTCATCATGCCCTTGGTCTTCTGCAGGGAGAGCTGGCCGGTGATCGCGCCCGTGCCGCCGTCAACGGCCACGTTGATGCCGCCGTTGATGGGGACGGTGCCGTTCGGGCCCTTGATGTACGACGAGCCGGCGAGGCCGAAGCCGTAGTTCAGGGTGCCCGGCTTGGCGCCGGTCGGCTTGTACGGGAAGTAGCCCGGCTTCTGCCACGGGTCGCCGAGGGGCTGGTCGCCCTGGACGATGTCCGCCGACACGATGGTCGCGTCCTGGCCGCTGGCCAGCGTGCAGGGAACCTTGAACTCGCCGAGCGCGGCCGGGGAGCTGTCCGCCTTCTTGACGAGGACGGTGAACTCCATCGAGCTCAGGGCGGCGGTGACGTGGCCGGCCTGGTCGAAGCCGATGGCCGGGGCCTCGCCGTAGCCGTCCAGCGTGAACGCGCCGGAGTCCGGGATCTTCGTCTCGGGGAACGCGTTGTTCACGTTCACGCTGACGTTCTGCCCGGGGCCCGTGACGGCGGCCTTGGCGTTGGCGGCGCCGACGAGCGTGGAGCCGCCGATCGCCTTGAGGCCGTCGGTGGTGTCGCCGCCGATCGTCGCCTTGAACTTGATCTGGATGTCGTTGGTGTACTGCCCGACACCCAGCTTGGCGGGGACGTTCGTGTCGATGTCGATCTTGACCTGGCGGCTACCGATGAGCGGGTAGGCACAGTTGTAGGTCAGCGACTTCGTGGCAGCAGCCTGCACGCCCGTGGCCGCCGAAGCCGCGCCGACACCCGCGACGCCCGCGGCGCCGATCGCGAGACCCGTGGCCGCGCTGAGGATCAGACCCTTCCTGATCCCTTTGTTGTTGAGGTTCACTCACATGCCTTTCTGATGGGAACAGCACCGCTTGAGGCCGTACTGCTTTCTCTCGATCACCCCCGAGATCCAGCACACCTCCGATACTCTCGGCTGTCCGCGTCAGAGCGGGTTTGCGGACTGGCTGTCAGGCGGCTTTCGAAAATCGAGGGAATTCGACTGGACGGGGGGTTCGACTAGCGGTCTCTCAGGCGTCCATCGAGCCGTTTCCACCGACGTTTCGTGGACGTAAACTACCCCCTGGTGAGGCCTGCGTCATCGTACTGGTGTGACAAGTTTCACGCCGGGGTGGCTCACTCCGATCCAAGAGTTCGACCGCAGGTCAGCGGGGTGACTACGAGTCGCCACCCGGCGAACACGACGCGATGCGGCAGGCCGGAAGGTTGTCTTCCGACGCCATGTTCCGCGCGTGCTTTATCGTCTTCTTATAGCCGCCGCCGACCCGGCCGGCGCGGTGGTCGCCGGTGGGACGGGACCCGCATCCGGCCAGCCGTGGTACGGCGGGCCGGGCGGGAAAACGGGCCATCCTTGGGAGCGATGTGACCGCTGCCGGAAAGACATTTCCCGCAGGAAAAGAAGAGATGCCGCGAACGCTTTGTGCGGGGCGGTGGGAAAACCGTTGTGAACCACGTTCGGTCGCGGCGCGCAGCTCGGGCCCGGTGGGCCGGAGTTCTCTTTCTCGCGGCTTTCCGGGCGGTCCCGCCCGGCGTGTACCGCAATTCCGATACCCTGCTTCACAGGCGTCCCACCTTCCCGGCCGGGTGTATCGTCCCCGGCCGCGGAACCCGCCGGCCGCGTCCGTCGCCGTCCGGTGCGCGGTCGTTCGCCGGGGAACGCGGCCCGGCGGTCGCCGGTGCAACGTTCCTCTGCGCGCGCTCGCCCCATATCAGCGACATCGACGGCGAAACCGTCACAACGACAATTGACCCTATCGCCGACGAGACGGACACCACAAGATTGTTCGCGGCGGGTGCGAAATGGCGCACCAAGTGACAAGAAACCGGTGGCCACCGGAAGAAATATGGAACCGGACGCCGTGGCGTCCGGTTCGGGGGACCGTCCCCGCCCCGTGCGGGGGACGGTCCCCTCAGGCCGTCTCGGGCCGTCAGCGCACCGGCTGGACCGGGCGGCAGTTCGTCGTCTCGGGCTTGCAGATCGGGCCCTGGACGATCTTCACGTAGTTGCCCTTGCCGGAGATCGCGGCGTTGAAGATGCGGTTCATGTTCTCCCGCTTGCCGCCGCACCCGCTGAAGCTCGGCAGGTCGATCTTCCCCGACAGGATCCCGCCGACCAGGATGTCGCGGTACTCGGTCGGCTTGGCGGTCAGCGTCAGGTCGATCGGCTTGCTGCTCTGGCAGGACGGCCCGACGTTGAGCGCCCCGCCGTTGGCCTTCGCGTCGTAGATCCGCGCGATGACCTTGGCCTTCGCCGTCATGTCGTAGCCGCCGCCGTTCTCGGGGTGGTATATCCCCTCGAGCGTCCCGATGCCGACCTGCTTCAGCTCCATCATCGCCGTCGTCGGCATGAGGCCGAACGTCAGGACGGTCGTCGGCGAGCGCAGCGGCGAGGCGAACTTGAAGCTCGCGTGGATGTTCTTGCCGTCGGCCGTCGCCTGGTAGGCGATGTTCGTGTGCGTGGCGGTCTTCGGGTCGTTGACGATCACCGCGCTGTCGAGCTTGTTCAGGTTGTTGTACCCGGACATGTAGACGCAGCCGCGGCTTTTCTGCGACGCCGGGGCGTCGTCGAACTTGCCGCAGCCGTCCGGCGGGCCGTCCGTGGTGTGGACGGTGACGGGCGCGCTGAACGGAGAGGCGTTGCCGGCCTCGTCCTTCGCGCGGACGTACAGCGTGTAGTCGTGCTGCGCCTTCAGCCCGTCGGCCCAGCCGTACGGGTCCGTGCCGGGGAACGTGCCGGAGAGCTTCGGCTGGCCGTTGCCCTCCTTGGCGTACACCTCGTAGGCGGCGACGCCGATGTTGTCCTCCGACGCCCCCCATTCGAGCCGCGCCCACGTCCCGCCGACCGCCGTCACCTTCGGCTTGCCCGGCGTGCTCGGCGGCGACTTCTCCGGCGCGTCCGGCCCGGCCTTGAACGCGACCGGCTCGGACTCGGAGGAGTTGTCTCCGGCGTCGAAGGCCTTCACGCTCAGGTTGTAGCTCTTGCCCGGCTCCACCGGCATGGTCGTCGTGGCGACGTCGCCGAATGAGCCGACCTTCCCCCCCAACGGGTCGTCGGGGTTGTCGATCTCCTTGCCGTCGTTCAGGATCCTGTAGGCGACGATGCCGTGGTCGTCGGTCGACTTGCTCCACGACAGGTAGGCGGTCTTACCGGACTGGACGACAGTCGGCTTGCCGGGCTTCGTCGGGGGCTGCTTGTCGGACTCGATGACGTCGAACTCGGCCAGGACGTTGCTTCCACTGCTCTGCGTGCACTGCGTGTCGAACGTGTCGCCGAGGTCGGTCAGGCCGCCATCCGCCTTCCGGAGCTTGACCGTCAACGACAGCGAGTCGAGCGTGATCTTGCCCTTGCCGGCTTCAGATGCGAACGGAGCCGTGATCTGGCCCGTTGCATGGACCTTGAACGACCCGGATGGCGGGACCGGGGTCTTTGCGATGGCCGGATGTGCGTTCGCCGTGATGGGCTTGTCTCTACCGGGCACCAACACGCCCGCCTTGGCGTTGGCGGCGCCCTCCAGGGAAGCCGCGTCGAGCAGGCGAAGTCCCTGGGTGGTCTTCGCGTTGATCGTCGCCACCGCGTCGATGTGCACGTAATCCGGTGATTCGTTGTGATCCGGCACGATCTGCGAGTAGAGGTCGGGCAGCTTGATGTTCATGCTCAGCTCTTGCTCGCCGATGTACGGGAACGTGCACTTGAACGGCAGCGTCACCGCGTCCGGAGCGGCCTGCGCGGCCGGTGATCCGCCGAGGCTGACGGCAGTGGAGAGAGCGCCCGCCAGCACCGCGGTAGTGGCCAGGGCCCAGGCGGGCTTCAGCCGCTTGAAAGTGATCTTGGCGTCCAAGTGCTGCCTCTCCTAGTTCCGCCGAGGCTGGGTGCGGCCTCCATGGGCATCGAGCGCCATGGGCGCGTCCCGACCTCCGGTCGCTCGACGACGGGCACGGGAAACCGGATGTTGCCGAGCGTAGGGAGTGACCTGAGCCTCACGAAAGTGGAGGGGTCGAGATCCGGCCTATTCTAACAACGGGCGAGTACCCGCCTACAGGAGCTTGTCATCCGATAACACAAACAGCGGCACATTGCTCGCCCGGCCAACTGCGGCCGAGCGATAGTTGTCACCAAGTGAGCAAACGCCGTTTCGGAGAGGCCTCCAGAAGCCGTCGGGCTCAGCGTACTGCTCAACGGTCGCGCGAAAGATGATCTGGCCGAAACGGGCCGCCCACAAGGTTGTCAGAGGGCTTTACCGTAAGTGCGGACGCGAGTCGGAACGACTCTCCCGTTCTCTCGGAAGGAAGCCTCGACATGGTGGAACAAGTCGTGAAGGGCAAGCGCAGGACGGTGTTGCGCGCGGGCCTGGCCGGGATCGTCGCGACGGCGGCGACGGTCAGCGGAATCGCCGCCTCCGCGTCCGCCCTGACACCGACCCCATGGGGCAATCCGGTGCCGGGTGCCGCTGCGATGGGCACCTACTTCAGCCTGATGGCAACCGCTCCGGACGCCACTGGATTCAACGAGGTCTACGCGGCGGGAGACAACCTCTGGGGTGAGCTGGGAATCGGCAGCACGAGCTTCGGCTCGAACGTGTTCGTCAAGGTGAAGGGCTTAACGCGGGTCAAGGCGGTGGCTGCCGGTACGACGACCGCTGTGGCCGTCAAGCAGGACGGCACGGTGTGGACGTGGGGCTCCAACCTGAATGGTGAGCTCGGTCTCGGTCTCGACCCCGAAACCGAGCTCCACGTTCCGACACAGGTTCCCGGCATCACCAATGCCGTGTCCGTCAGCGTTGCCAACCTCGGCGCGGTCGTGGTGGTCCTGGCGGACGGCACCGCCAAAACCTGGGGCGCCAAAAACGCGAACTGCTCGAACAGCAGCACGCCGGTCACGGTGGCGGGAGTGACCGGCCTGGCGACCACTCCACGCGCGGTCGCCCTCGGTTACAGCCACTATCTGGCGCTCAAGGCCGACGGCACCGTCCAAGCATGGGGAAGCAGCAACAATTACGGGCAGCTCGGCACCGGCGACACCACCGCTTCATGCTCCCCGCACACGGTGCCGGGCCTGTCCGGCGTCACGCAGGTCGCGGCGGGGGACTACCACTCCGTGGCGTTGACCTCCGATGGGACCGTCAAGGCGTGGGGCTGGAACGGCTCCGGCCAAATCGGTGACGGGACGACCACCAATCGCCTGTCGCCGGTCACGGTCCCCGGCCTGGCGAACGTCGTCGGGATCTCCGCCGTATACCGGTACAGCACAGCGGTCACCAGTGCAGCCGCGCCCGCTAACAACCGCTTCGCATGGGGAGCCAACTCGTACGGCCAACTCGGGACCGGCACTACTTCCTACGCGCTGAGCCCCACGCCGCTCGCCGGCGAGAACTTCAGCAACACGGTCATCGCTGCGGGGAAGTTCCACGCGCTGAGCGTGCAGTCCGGCGCGGTGCCGCGCGCATGGGGCAATAACTCCTCCGGCGAACTCGGCACTGGGGACACGGTCGACCATCCCACGCCGACGTACGTGCAGCGCGTGGGGTGATGGTGCGGCTCGTCCTCTTCTGATGCCGTGCCCCGGCGGGACGGTGAACTTGTCGGCGGACGACAGCCCTCGCGGGCTGATTGCTCCGGAGTGACGCAGGGAGCCGGGCCGCCGGGGCGCGACCCCCGTGATCGGCCGTAGCGCAACCCGTGGCGTGTGCGCGAGTTCGTGGGGCAAGTTGTCACGGCGACGCGATGAAGTTTTGCCTGACTGACAAGTACCTTTGCCTCCACGAAACTTCCGGACGGCGGCGTGGAAGCGGCCTCGGAGGAACTCGCCGGTTCGGCGCCCGGCGGGTCCCGCGCGGCAGCGGCCGTGACCGGGTGATCGGTGTCTCCCACCGGGTGAGACGAAGAGGCGAGGGTGCCATGAAACGGACCAGGACGGGGTTTGCCCTGGCAGCGGGCGCGGCCCTGGCGATCGGCGGTGCCTTCGCGGGCGTCGGCGCACCGCCCGGCGGCGGCGTCGGGCTCGCGCGGGCCGCCGGTGCCCCGGCCGACGCGGGGCAGGCGGTGTCGCTGACCCTGAAGTACCAGTGCGCGTATCCGCTCATCGGGAAGCAGCCGTTGAGCGTGAAGATCGACGCCGAGATCCCGAAGACGTTCCCGGCCGGCGAGGGGACGCCGAAGTTCGCCGTCCAGGCGGTGGCGACGGTGAACGCGGGCGCGACCAAGGGCCTGCGCGCCGTCTACGGCGAGACGCTGGAGGGCTCCGCGCTCGCCACCGCGACGGTGACGTCCCCGGACCACCCGGACGGCTCCCCGCTCGGCGTGACGATGGCGCTCGACAAGAGCGCGATCCCCGAGTCCGGCGAGTTCCCGGTGAACGTGCACGGCAACGCGCCCTCGCTCACCTTCACCAAGGCGGGACACGGCACGATCGCGGTGGGCGACCTCGTGCTGTCGCTGAGCGCCAAGCTCAAGGACGGCGGCGAGAGCGGCCTCGGTCCGTTCGAGTCCGAATGCACGCAGGACCCCGGGCAGAACAACGTGCTCGCCGAGTTCGACGTCGTCGGCAAGGAAGAACCCGCCGCCGTGTTCAAGCTCAAGGGCTCCACGCGCGTCAAGGCGGCGGGCGTGACCGTCCCGCTCACCGGCGCGCTCACGACGGGCTTCGACGCGGCCGGAAAGCTGACGGGCACGCTGGCGCTGGACAAGAGCGCGGTGCCGTTCAAGCTGTTCGGCTTCCTTCCGGCGAACTTCGACGTGGCGTTCGGCCCGGCCGTCCCGGCGACCGGGACGCTGTCGGCCGCGAAGCTGACGACGACGTCCGCGGTGCCGGTCAGCGTGCCGTCGGTGAAGGTGTTCGGCCTGGAGATCGGCGGCGGGCCGGACTGCCGCACGGCCGCCCCGGCGCAGATCGGGCTGGCCTCGGACCCGTTCGACAGGGCGTCCGGCGGCAAGCTCACCGGCACGTACACGCTGCCCAAGCTCCAGGACTGCGGGATGCTGACGTCGATCCTCAGCGCCGTCACCGCCGGTCCGGGCAACACCCTCTCCCTGACCGCCGCGCCGTAGTGGCCCGCTCAAAGGATTCGGCAGAGTCATGAGAATCTTCGCGAACGTCCGCGTCCGGCGGGCCGGCGCACGGCGGACGGCGCTCGCCGTCGCGCTGCTGATGGTGGCCGCGCTGTTCGTCGCGCCCGGCGCCCCCGCGTCCGCGGCGCCCGGCCGCGCGCCCTTCGACGCCGCCCCGCCCGGCGACGACTTCTACACCCCGCCGTCGCCGCTTCCCGCGGGTGCGCCGGGCGACGTCATCAGGGCGCGCCCGTCGAAGGCCGGTCCGCCGACCGCGCGTTCCCTGGCGAACGCGTGGGAGGTCATGTTCCTGTCGACGACCGCCGACGGGAAGCCCAACGCCGTGACCGGGACCGTCCTCGTGCCCAAGGGCGTCGACCCGGCGAAGGCGCCGATCGTCGCGTTCGCGCCCGGCACGTCCGGGCCCGCGTTCCGGTGCGCCCCGTCCAAGATGATCGACTCCGGCAGCTTCTACGAGCAGGCCATGCTCAACGAGCTGCTGAAGCGCAAGTGGGCGGTGGCCGTCCCCGACTACGAGGGCTACCACAAGGACCCGACGACCAGCTACATGACCGGCAAGGCGCTCGGCCACGCGGTGCTCGACGCCGTGCGCGCCGCGCAGCGCCTGCCCGAGGCCGGGCTGTCCAAGGACGCCAAGGTGCTGTTCCACGGCTACTCGCAGGGCGGCGGCGCGGTCATGTGGGCGGCGCAGCAGCAGCCCGAGTACGCGCCCGAGCTGAAGCTGATCGGCGTCAGCGGCGGCGGCGTGCCCGGCGACATCGTCGCGGTGGCGCTCAACCTGGACGGCTCCCCGATGTTCGGGTTCATGCTGTACGCCCTGATCGGGCTGAAGAACGCCTACCCCGAGCTGCCGTTCGACGAGCTGCTGACCGACAAGGGGCGCACGCTCGTCCAGAACATGCCGCAGAACGACTGCACGCTGGAACTCATCACGAACTACCAGAAGCTGACCGTCGACGACATCTTCACCAGCAGCCCGCTCGGCGACCCGAGCTGGAGCGGCCGGGCCGTCGAGAACCGGCTGGGCAGCACCGCGATCAAGGTGCCGGTGTTCCAGTACCACTCGAAGGCGGACGAGATCGTGGCGTTCTCCCAGGCGTCCCGGCTCCACGACAAGTACTGCGCGCTCGGCGTGCAGGAGACGTGGAAGACCTACGACGACCTGAGCCACATCACGCTGGTCTACCGGGGCAACGAGTCCGCGCTCGCCTTCCTCCAGGACCGGCTGGACGGCAAGCCCGCGACGTCGAACTGCTGACGCCGGGCCTCCCGGCCGGCCCTCACCGGCTGGCCGGGGGGCGCAGCGCGGTGGACATCGCGGCGGCCAGCGCCCGGTGCTTGGTGATGAGGACGGTGAATCCCGCCGCCAGATAGATGCCCGCCAGGACCAGGCGGGCCTGCTCGGACGGAATCGCGAACTGGATCGCGAACAGGACGAACAGGACCGCGGCCTCCCAGCGGCGGAACACCAGGTCGATCAGGAAGCCCAGGCCGAGGACGGTCTGCGCCGCCGTGAGCAGGACCTCCTCGGCCTGGCGCGCGTCCAGCGGCAGCGACCAGGCGCCGCCGCCCGCGCGGTAGGCGAACGGCAGGGTGCCGATGAGCAGCGTCCACTGGTTGACCTTGCTGGACAGCAGCGCGCCGATGCCGTCCGCGTCGCGCAGCCGCCACGCGTAGACGGTCGCCACGATCAGTTCGGGCGCCTCGGACGCCAGCGGCGCCAGCCACTGCACGAGCAGGAACCGGTCGATGCCCGCCGACGTGCCGAGGTGGACCAGCGCCTCGGCGAACGGTTCGGCGGACGCGAACACGATCACCGCGCCGAACACGAACCCGCCGCAGGTCGCCAACCGGCGCGGCACGGCGGGCAGGGCGGTGAAGTAGGCGGCGACGCCCATCGGCTCCTCGGCGGTGTCCGGGCCGCCGCGCGCGATCCGCAGGATGTACGCCACGTAGATCGCCAGCAGCGGGATCGACACGTACCAGCCGATCTCGTCGGCCAGCGGCGGCACGAACGCCACCACCGCCGCGAGCGACAGATAGCCCAGCTCGATCCGGTGCGCGGGGTACAGCGTCACGTCGCGGCGGGCGGACGAGCGCCCGTGGCGGCCCCGGCCCCGGCGGCGGGTGGCCAGCGCGAACGCCAGCACGACGACCGCCCAGCCGACGCCGATGAGCAGCCGGTTCGCGCCCGTCATGTTCGCCGCCGCGTACGCCGTGTACTCGGGACGATGCCCCGCCGCGTACGCGTAATAAAGGTCGACGGCGTACTCGGGCAGCACCGCGATCAACGCGAGCAGCGCCAGCGCGAGGGCGCCCGAGATGTCCGCCCGCGCGGTCTCCGACGCCCACATCAGGACGACCGCCGCCGCCAGCACGCCCAGCCCGTACACGAGCGTCGCGACGACCGGCGGCGGATGCGTCCCGGTCAGCCGCAGGACGAGCGCGGGCAGCGCCGCGGCCACCGTCAGGCCGACGCGCGTGACCGCCGTGCGCTTCTCCATACACAGGCGATGCCGCCGCGCGCGTCCGCGCACACTCCCCGGGCGGCAAAGATCAGCGCCGGGCGTCCGCCAGCGACGCGAAGGCGCTCGCGCGCAGCCGCCGGGACAGGTCGCGGTGGACGCGGTGCGCCCACAGCGGCCCGCCGTAGATCATCCCGGTGTAGCCCTGGACGAGCGTCGCGCCCGCCCGGACGCGCTCCCACACGTCGTCGGCCGTCTCGACGCCGCCGACGGAGATGAGCGTGAGGCGTCCGCCCGTCCGGTCGCGCAGGCGCCGCAGCACCTCGACCGACCGCTCCTTCAGCGGCGCGCCCGACAGGCCGCCGGTCTCCTTGACGAGGTCGGCGGACGAGCGCAGCCCGGTCCGGGAGATCGTCGTGTTGGTGGCGATGATCCCGTCCAGGCCGAGGTCGAGCGCGAGGTCGGCGACGGCGTCCACGTCCGCGTCGGCGAGGTCGGGCGCGATCTTCACCAGCAGCGGGACGTGCCGGTCGGTGACCTGGTCGGCGGCGGCGCGGACGGCGGCCAGCAGCGGACGCAGGTGCTCGACGGCCTGCAAGTTCCGCAGCCCCGGCGTGTTCGGCGAGCTGACGTTCACGACGAGGTAGTCGGCGTGCGGGGCGAGGCGTCCGGCGCTCGCGACGTAGTCCGCGGCGGCCCGCTCCTCCGGGACGACCTTGGTCTTCCCGATGTTGACGCCCACGATCGTCGGCGGACGGCGCCGCAGCAGCCGCCGCGCCGCGTCGATCGACCCCCGGTTGTTGAACCCCATCCGGTTGATCACCGCGCGGTCGGCGGTGAGCCGGAACAGGCGCGGCTTGGGGTTGCCGGGCTGGGCGGCGCCGGTGAGCGTCCCGACCTCGACGTGCGCGAACCCGAACGCGCCGAGCGCGTCGTAGGCGACGGCGTCCTTGTCGAACCCGGCGGCGAGCCCGAGCGGGCCGGGGAAGTCCAGGCCGAGGGCGCGCACGCGCAGCGCGGGGTCGCGCGGCGCGAGCAGGCGGCGCAGCAGCGCCGTCCCGCCCGGGACGGCCTGGACGGCTTTCAGCCCCGACATCGTCCAGTGATGGGCCGTCTCGGCGGGGACACGGCTGATGACCAGTGCGTACAGAAGTCGATACATCGCGTCCGATTATCTCAGCCCGGACGGAACGCCCGGCGAATCAGCTCCCGGACATCGCGTCCGGCCGCCCGGATCGGGTCCACGAACGTCGCGCGGATCCAGCGGGCGGGCGCGATGACGCACGTCCGCCACGTCGCGCGGACGGCGTGCCCGAGCGGCGTCAGCACGTACCGGTACACCGCGCGGCACGGCACGACCAGCAGATAGAAGAGGACGCGGCCCGTCGCGAACCACGACCAGCGGAGCGCGTGCCCGAGCGGCGTGAGGAGCCACCGGTAGGCCCAGACGAGCGGGACGACGACGAGGATCCGGAGCGTCCACAGGATCGCGTGCCCCAGCGGACGCAGCACGTACCTATATATCCAGACGCACGGCACGACGATCAGCACGCGCAGCGCCCGTCCGGCGGCGAACCACAGCCACGCGCACGCGAGCCCGATCGGTCGCAGCACGTACTTATAGAGCAGCATCAGCGGCAGGACGAGGACGTACTGCATCAGCAGCGCCAGGCCCAGGCCGATCGGCCGCAGCACGTACCGCCCGAACATCGCGACGGGCCACCACAGGACGCGCGCGAGCGGCACCAGGAGATAACGCCAGAGCGTCCGGCCGAGCCAGGCGAGCGGACGCACGACCAGCGTGTTCACCGTCCACCCGACGCCCCGCGCGACGAGGACGACCAGCTCCCAGAGCAGCCGGAACGGCAGGACGATGACGAGCGCGGGCACGCGGATCCACGCCGCGACGGGCGGCGGCTCCGGCCGTCCCTTGCCGGGGGGAAGAGGGGTCACAGGCCATCCTTGGAACGCCGAGACCCCGATTTCACCACAAAAACGGGCGCACTCAGACGAACGGGCGTCCGACCTCGTCCAGCGCCTCGTTCACCAGCGCGATCAGCGACCGTCCCGGATGCTCGTCGGCCCAGCGCTGCGCGCCCACCCGCACGGCCGTCAGGAACGCCGCCGCCAGCACCCGCGCGCGGATCCCGTCGGCGGGCAGGCCGTCGCGCGCCGCGATCAGCGCCGCCAGCTCCAGCTCCAGTTCCGCGAACCGCGCCACCTGCCCCTGGTTCAGGGACGGGTTGCAGTGCGCGAGCTGGATCTGCCGCAGCAGGCCCGGATGCAGCGAGAAGTCGGCGAAGACCTCGTGCGCGGCCGTGCGCAGCGCGGTCCAGGCGGGCTCCCCGTCCGGACGGGCGGCGAACCGGTCGCTCAGCCGGCAGCGCCACTCGATGTGCCCGTAGAGAAGGGCGTCCTCTTTGTTCTCGAAGTAGTTGGAGAACGTGCGGCGCGAGACGCCGGCGGCGTCGGCGATGGCCTCGACCGTGACCTGGTCGAGCCCGTGCTCGGCCGTCAGGCGGACGGCGGCCTCGTGCAGGGCCCGCCGCGTCGCCGCCTTCTTCCGTTCCCGCAGCCCGGGAGGCGCTGCCGTGGTCGTCTCCATCGCCTTTACAGCGTACCGCTCCCGTCGCGGCGCCCCCGAGCGCCGCGATCGCGCGGTCCGTCCCCGGCCCGGTCGACGGGCCGGGGACCTCATCCCCGTCGGCGCGGCACGCGCGGCGTCGAGACGGCGTGCGGGACGGTCGGTCCGCCCCGGCGCGCCCGCGCCGTCGGCAGCGCGGCCGGCGGAACCGCCCGGCCGGTGCCCCGCGACGCGCCCGGCGCGCCGCCGCGCGTCGGCGTCTTGCGCGCCCGCTCGCGCAGCTCCATCGCTCGCAGCACGGCCTCGATGCCGAACCGGGCGTCGGGGTCGGCCAGCTCCGGGCCGAGCGTCTGCTCGATCTTGCGCATGCGGTACCGGACGGTCTGCGGGTGGATGTGCAGCTGCGCCGCGATCTCGGCGGCCGTGCCGCGCGTGACGAGCCACGTCCGCAGCGTCTCGGTGAGCCGGTCCTGCTGGCCCGGCGTCATCGCGGGCAGCACGCCGAGGACCTGGTGGGCGAGCTGCTCCAGCAGCGCCGGGTCCGCCATCAGCCACAGCGTGACCAGGTGGTCGTCGCAGCGGATGACCGGGCCGTCCACCGTCAGCACGCCCTCTTCGGCCAGGTGCAGCGCCTGCCGCGCCCAGCGCAGCGAGTCCGCCGCGCGCGCCATCGGCACCGCCGTGCCGATCGCGATGCCCCGGCCGGGGAACGCCGCCGTCAGCATCGCGGCGCGCTCGGGCGTGGGCGGGCCGGGGAACAGCAGGTGCGGCTCGGCGTCGTCCAGGTCGACGAGCAGGTCGTCGTCCAGCACGCTCCGGACCTGGCCCGGTCCCGGACGCAGCGCCACCAGCGTGACCTGCTCCGGTACGGTCCACCCCGCGGACTCGGCCATCTCCATCAGCGCGGGGCCCGGACCGGCGGCGCCGTCCAGCAGCACGCGCAGCAGACGGCGGCGGCGCTCGTCCAGCGCGGCCACCGGGTGCGCCCGCGCCGCGAGGAACCCCTCCAGCGACAGCGCGGCCAGCTCGTCCATGAACGAGAACAGCGCGTCGGCCAGCCGCGACATGACCGCGGACGAGATGTCGTAGCGCGGCGCCACCTTCATGACGCGCCGCCACGCCACCTGCCCGCCGATGCGGTAGGCCGCCTGGAGGGAGTCCAGGCTCCGGCCCTCCATCGCCTCGTACTCGCCGAGCCGCCGCGCGGCCTCGCGGTGGGACGATCCACCGGCGGTCCCGCCGATGCGGTCGGCGAACGCCGTGAGGCTCTGCCGCACGCTGTCGTGCAGCACCTGGTCGTACGCGCGGTCGTACGGGCCGTCGCCGGCGCGCGCGTACTCGGGGATCGCCCTGCGGATCTCCGCGACGATCTCCTCGCACAGGCTCGGCAGCTCGGGCCGCATGAGCTGCGCGAGCCGCCGGGGCAGCGGCGACACCGGCGGCGTCGCGGCGCCGCCGGGAACGGCGCCGCCGGGAGTCGCGACGGCGCCCGGGTCGAGGGTTCGGGTCATGAGGGACACACCTCCAGAGCCGGCGCTCGCCGTTTCGGGCCGAGGTCGTCTCGGTGCGGGGCCGCACCGTCCTCGGGCCTGACGGATCCGCCGGCCGTTGTGCAGGGACCACGGCGGGGGGTGGGACGCACCGAGCGGGGACCCCTGCGCGCCGTGCCTGCCGTGATCCAGGACACGTCGACGCTAACCCGCGCGCCCGCGGGCGGTCCTTATGCCAGGTGAACAATCCGGGGACCCGAACGCGCGTCTGGTGACAAGAAAGTGGCCGGGCGTCCTGCGCGGCGGGCGAGTACTCACCTGATGACGAGTTTCCCCGGGAGAACACTGCGTTGCCTTCAAATCGGCCCGCGCCCGGGCCGGAGGGGTATTCGGGACCGTACCGGTTCGTTACCCTGCTGACCGAGTGGCGCACGTCACCCGCCGCTTATCAACTTTCGCGAGACTCCGATCAACGTATGGACGGCGCGTCCCGCCCCCCGGTAGTTTGCGCCCGTCGAAGCCCCTGATGGCCCCGGTACGACGGGCGGCCCGGCCCCTTTCTGTGACGCGTCCCCGCGGCAGTCGAGACGCCAGCCCTTTCAGTGGAACGCAAGAGGTAGCGAGTGAACGCCAAGAAGAAGTTCGGGTGGACCAGGCCCGCCGTGGCGGCGACCGCCGTCGGCGCCGTGGTCGCCGCGCTGACCACCGGCCTGGCCGGTCCGGCGGCGGCGAAGGACTGGCCGCTGAGCCTGAAGTACACCTGCGCGTACCCGATCATCCACAAGCAGGCGCTCACGATCGACATCACCGCGTCCATTCCCGAGGTGCAGACGCCGGGCAAGCCGTCCGCGTCGTTCCCGGTGAAGGCGGTCGCGCACCTCGACGCCAAGACGATGTCGGGCCTCGACCTGATCGGCGCGGCGTCCATCGAGGGCAGCGCGACGGCGACGGCGACGATCAAGACGCCCGGGCTGGCCGACACGGTGATCCACCCGGAGCTGGTGTTCGACAAGACCGCGATTCCCGAGAAGCAGCAGGCGTTCGACGTCAACGCGCACGGGATGACGCCGTCGGTCACCATCAAGGCCAAGGAGGGCGACAAGTCCCAGGTCTTCGTCAACGACCTGTGGCTGAAGGTCGTCGCGGTCGACGCCGACGGCTACACGATCGACCTCGGCACGCAGCCGGACGGGACCACGCTCGACCACGTCGTCTGCACGCAGGACACGGGTCAGAACAACCAGCTCGCCACCATCACGTATGGACCCGCGGACGGCGGCGTGGCCGACACGACCGCGCCGACGGTCCCGGCGAACGTGAAGGCGGCCAGCGCGGCCGATGGCAAGTCGGTGAGCCTCACCTGGGACCCGTCGACGGACCCGAAGGACTCCGACGGGTCGGCGGGCTCGGGCGTCGCCGGTTACCAGGTCTTCGACAAGGCGGGCAAGAAGGTCGCCGACGTCACCGACCCCAAGGCGACCGTCAGCGGCCTGACCCCCGGAACGGAATACGCCTTCACGGTGAAGGCCAAGGACAAGGCCGGCAACGTCTCCGCCGCGAGCGCGGCCGTGAAGGTCACCACGGCCGGTGGCGGCGGGACGGACGACACGACGGCGCCGTCGGTTCCGGCGAACGTCAAGGCGGCCGGTTCGGCGGACGGCAAGTCCGTCGAGCTGACCTGGGACGCGTCGGCGGACCCGAAGAACGCCGACGGTTCGGCGGGCTCGGGCGTCGCGGGCTACGAGGTGTACGACCAGGCCGGCAAGAAGGTCGCGGACGTCACCACCGCCAAGGCGACCGTCACCGGCCTGACGCCGGGCGGCAGCTACTCCTTCACGGTGAAGGCCAAGGACAAGGCCGGCAACGTCTCCGCCGCCAGCGCGGCGGTCAAGGTCACCACGGGCGGCGGCGGCGCCACCGACACCACGGCGCCGGGCGTTCCGGTGAACCTGAAGGCGGTCGGCTCGTCGGACGGCAAGTCGGTCGACCTGAGCTGGGACCCGTCGGCGGACCCGAAGAACGCCGACGGCTCGGCGGGCTCCGGCGTCGCGGGCTACGAGGTCTACGACCAGGCTGGCAAGAAGATCGCCGACGTCACCGACCCCAAGACGACCGTCACCGGCCTGACCCCCGGGACGGAGTACACCTACACGGTGAAGGCCAAGGACAAGGCGGGCAACGTCTCCGCCGCCAGCGCCGCGGTCAAGGTCACGACGGGCCCCGCCGCGGACACGGTCGCGCCGAGCGCCCCCGCGAACGTGGTGGCCACGCCCGCGCCCACGAGCGTGTCGCTGACCTGGGAGAAGTCGACGGACAACGTGGCCGTCACCGGCTATGAGGTGTACGACTCGTCGGGCAAGAAGGTCGCCGACGTCACCACCAACAGCGCGACGCTGAACGGCCTCACGCCGGACACCGACTACACCGTCACCGTGAAGGCCAAGGACAAGGCGGGCAACCTGTCCGGCGCCAGCACGCCGGTCAAGTTCCACACCGGCAAGGAGAGCACCGGCGGCGAGGGCGGCGAGTACGCCTTCAAGGTCAGCGGCTCCACCTTCCTCAAGGCCCCGAACGGCTCCGCCCCGCTGACCGGCGGGCTCATCGCCTCCGTCGACGGCGCCACCAAGAAGTACACCGGGGACCTGACCCTCAACCCGACCACGGGCGACTTCCGGATCCTCGGCTTCCTCCCGGTGCGGGCCGGTCTCGTCATGACGCCGCAGGGCAAGGTGACCGGCACGATGGACGGCAAGCTCGTCGCCGACGTCAACGTCAAGGTCGGCGTGCCGAGCCTCAGCTTCTTCGGGATCCCGCTGGCCGGCGGCGAGAAGTGCACCACCCGGACGCCGTCGGCGCTGCACCTGGAGTCGCCGGGCGCGTTCGACCCGGTGAAGGGCAGCAAGATCAGCGGCACGTACAAGCTGGACGAGCTGGAGAACTGCGACGGTCTGGAGCCGCTGCTGTCGGCGTTCACCGCCGGTGACGGCAACACGATCAACCTGAACGTCGTCGGCCGCTGACGCGACGGGCCCGGCCGCACGTCGCGGGCGGCCGGGCCCCTCGCCCTGTGAGGAGAACACCATGCGGCGTCTGGTCATCGGCGCGGCCCTGGCCGTCACGCTCGGCACGGCCGCCGCGGGCTGCGGTTCGTCCGGCGACAAGCCGCGCACGACGCCGCAGGCCGCGTGGGCCGCGAAGGTCTGCTCGTCGATCGGGCTGAACGAGGCGGTCCGGCTGCCGGCGGTCACCGAGGACGCGAAGGCGTACAAGGCCAACATCGCGGCCTTCCTCGCCCAGCTCGCCCGGCGGATGGACACGATGGAGGCGGGCCTGAAGAAGGCGGGCGTTCCGCCGGTCAGCGACGGTCAGGCGACGTACGACGCGGCGCTCACCAAGCTGGAGGGCGCGAAGACCGTCCTGAACCAGGTCCGGACGAAGCTGAACACCACGAAGGTCACCGACACCAAGTCGCTCCGGTCGGCGCTGGCCGGCCTGTCCCAGCAGGTGCTGGCCTCGGTGAGCTACACCGGCCCCCGGGACGACCTGCGGAGGAACCCGGCGCTGACCACGGCGTTCGACACGGTTCCGGCCTGCCAGGTCAAGAAGTCCTGACGCGGTTCGTCCGCCGCGCCGGGACAGTGGCACCCGTCCGTTCCCTTATCTCCCAAGGGAACGGGCGGGTGCCTTCCGCTTCCTGCGGCGGGTTGTCAGAACAATGCCAACGCCGTCAGCGGTTTCGAGCGAAAGCCGTATTCTCGGCGCCCTTCGCGACGCGGGAAAGTCGTGCCGTCCACCGCCGATCGTTCCCGCGTGAAGGACCCGCCCATGACCACCTCGAATGTCCCGGCGCCGCGCGGCGTGACCCCTGACAACGGCCCGCGTCCGCGCCGCATGGCCCGCGACCGGGAGACCGTCGCGCTGCGGCTGCTGCGCTCGGCGGCCCGCGCCTCGTTCGATCCCGACGCCGAACTCGACTGGACCGCGCCGTTCGACAAGGAGAAGCCGTTCCTGCCGTTCGAACGCGTCTCCCTGTACGGGACGCCGTTCTGGGACGGCCTCACCCACGCCCAGCGCGTCGAGCTGTCGCGGCACGAGCTGGCGAGCGTCTCCGCCGCCGGGATCTGGCTGGAGATGTGCCTGATGCAGCTCTTCCTGCGGTTCCTCTACGACGTGGACCCGCGCACCGCGCACGCCCAGTTCGGGCTGACCGAGGTCGGGGACGAGACGCGCCACGTCGTCATGTTCGCCAAGCTGATGGAACGGCTCGGCACGCCGGTGTACGGGCCGCCCGCGCCGGTGCGCAACGTCGGACGGCTGTTCAAGGCGCTCGGGTCGGGGCCGTCGATGTGGGCGGTGTTCCTCGTCGGCGAGGAGATCTTCGACCGGATGCAGCGGGCGGCGATGGCGGACCCGCTCGTGCAGCCGCTCATCCGGGAGATCAGCCGCATCCACGTCGTGGAGGAGGCGCGGCATGTCCGGTACGCGCGGGCCGAGATCGAGCGGAGCGTGCGCGGGCTCGGCCGGACGGCGCTGGCCCGGCACCGGCTCGTCGCGGCGGTCGGCGCGACCGCCACGCTGGAGTTCATGATCGACCCCGAGGTGTACCGGTGCGTGGGCCTGGAGCCCGCCGAAGGGCGCGCGATGGCGCTCGCCAATCCGCATCATCTTGCCACTCGTCACTGGCTCGGTTCTAAGATCGTGCCCTTTCTCGACGAGCTGGGACTGATCAGCGGACCCGGTGCCGCGCTGTGGCGCCGGGCCGGCCTGATTCGGTGAAAACACGACAGCGTCCCACGTCATGGGACGAATGAAAAGCCATGGAACGTGGCGCGTTCGCTTGTTTGTCAGCCGTCCACCCGGTTTGTAAATCGGCGGGAGGTGGAAGGGTCAAAAGTCTTCCGCCGCACACAATCGGGTGAGCGTGTAATACGTGATGCTTGGTGGTGGTCCATCAACATTCCTCGGGGGAGTGATCACGTGACCGCGACAACGCTCGACCATCGCCCGTTCGAGGCGATCCCGACCTGGGTCGGCACCCGGCTGCGACCCGTCGTGGAGGGCGCCGCCGACGAGCTGCTCGGCGAGCTGCTCGGCCGGACCGACGGCCCGCCGGGCGACGCGCCGCCCCGGCCGGGCAGCCCGCACGCCGAACGCCTCCGCGACGGCATCGTCGCCGGGCTCGCCCACTTCTGCGACCTGCTGGAGAACCCCGGCACCGGCTGGGGGCGCGTCGCGTCCTTCTACCGCGCGGCGGGCCGGCAGCTCGCCCGCGACGGCCGCGACCCCATCGAGTCGCACCAGACGCTGCGCCGGTCGGCGCTCGCGGCGTGGCGCGGCATCACCTCGCTGGCCGACGAGCTGGACCTCGACCACGACACGCTGCTGCGCGTGGTGGAGGCCCAGTTCAGCTACCTGGACGCGGTGTCGGCGGTCGTCGCCGAGGGCTACCGGGCCGAGTGCGGCGACGCGGCCCGCGACGAGCGGCTGCGCCGCGCCCGGCTGCTCGCGCTGCTGCTCGCCGACCCGGTCGGCGACCAGGGGACGATCGAGACGCTGGCCACGCAGGCCCGCTGGCCGCTGCCGTCGACGGTCGCGGCGGTGGCCGTCGCGCCCCGGCCCGGGCAGGTCGGACGCGACGACACCGGCACCTTCCGGCCGCCGCTGGCCGTCCCCGACGAACTGCTCGCCGACCAGGGCATGCCCGAGCCGTCGCTGCTGCTGCCCGACCCGGAGGCCCCCGGCCGCGCCGCGCTGCTGGACCCGCTGACGCAGGACTGGATCGTCGCGGTCGGCCCGACGGTGCCGCTGCCGCGCGCCCGCGAGTCGCTGCGCTGGGCGCGGGACACGCTGGTGCTCGCGCGGCGCGGCGCGTTCCCGGTCGACCGGCCGGTGCGCAGCGCGGACCATCTCCCGTCGCTGGTGGTGTTCCGCGCGGGCGAGCTGATCGACGACGCGGCCACGACCCGGCTCGCGCCGCTGTCGGGCCTCGCGCCCGCGCAGCGCGACCGGCTCACCGAGACGCTGCAGGCGCTGCTGGAGCACAACTTCAACGCGGCGCAGGCGAGCCGCCGGTTGCGCGTGCACCCGCAGACCGTCCGGTACCGCCTGCGGCAGCTGGAGGACCTGTTCGGCGACGACCTGCGCGATCCCCGGCGCTGCCTGGAGATGGAGCTGATCCTGCACGCGCGGTACGCGACGTCCGACAGCGCGCCCGCCGAAGTGGAACACGCCGTCCCGTAAGCGTGGCGACCCGGCCGTCCGGTTCTTCTGGGCGGCCGGGTTTCGCGTTTCTGGCACCCCTTTCTGACCTGCGCGTTCTTGGTTTTTTAGCAGTGTCGCGCGAGGTCTGTTCGGGAAAATGCTCGCTCCTGTGACAATCCGTGGCGGCGCGTCCTACGGCACTCTTGTGGAACTCGGTGTTCCACAAGAGTCGGTGTGCGGGGAGTGTTGCCATGACGCGGCCTGAACTCGATGTCCGTCCGTTCGAGGCGATCCCGCCGGGTATCGTCCGGCGGATGCGGCCCGCCGTGGCCGTCGCCGCCGCCGAACTGGCCGACGACGCGACCGGCCCCGCCCGCGCGGACGTGCGCGCCTGGGTCGGCGAGAGCCTGCGCCTGTTCTACGCGCTGGTGGACGACCCGCGCGGCGCCTGGCCGCGCGTCGCCGAGAGCTTCCGCGAACTCGGCCGGGGCGCCGCGCTGCGCGGCCGGGACCTGGACGAACTCCACGTCGCGCTGCACCGCTGCGCCCGCGCGGTCTGGCGGACGCTGACCGCGTCCGCCGAATCCCTCGACATCGACCGCGCGACGCTCGGCCTGCTCGCCGAGGCGCAGTTCACCTACCTCGACGCCGTCACCGCCGAGGCCGCCGCCGGCTACGAGGCCGAGCGGGCGGGCGGCGACGACGCGGTCCGCCGCCGCCGCGCCCGGCTGCTCGCGCTGCTGCTGGACGACGGCGACCCCGGCGACGTCGCCGACGCGGCCCGCGCCGCCCGGTGGCGGATCCCGCGCTCGGCGGCGGCCGTCGTGCTGCACCCGCGCGCCGACACCGGCGCCCGGCCGCCCGTGCTCCCGCCGGACGTCCTGGTCGACCTCGCGCGCAGCGAACCGTGCCTCGTCGTGCCCGACCCCGAGGGCCCGGGGCGGGCGCGGCTGCTGGACGCGCTGCTCGCCGACTGGATCGTCGTCCTCGGCCCGGCGCTGCCGCCCGCGCGCGCCGCCGAGTCGCTGCGCTGGGCACGGCGCGCGATGGCGCTCGCCCGGCGCGGCCGGATCGCGGCGGACGGCCTGGTGCGCTGCATGGACCACGTCCCCACGCTCGTGATCTTCATGGCAGAGGACCTCATCGAGCACGCCGCCGACACCCGGCTCGCCCCGCTCGCGGGCCTGTCGCCGGTGCAGACCGAGCGGCTGTCGGAGACGCTGCTGTCCTTGCTGGAGAGCAACTTCAACGCGACCGAGGCGGGGAACCGGCTGCACGTCCACCCGCAGACCGTCCGCTACCGCCTGCGGCACCTGGAGGAGCTGTTCGGCGCCGACCTGCACGACCCGGGACGCTGCCTGGAGCTGGAGATGATCCTGCACGCCCGGCACGGCGCCCCGTCCGGCCGCGCCGACGCGCCGGTCACGCGCCCGCGCACCAGCACCCGCCGCCTGCTGACCCCCTACCGCCCCTACGCCCCGACCCCCTAACCACACCCGCGCGCCGACGCCGCGTCCGCGCGGTGGCGCCGCGCCCGCGCGGTGGCGCGGTGGCGCGGTGGTGCGGGGCGGGGACGCGTGCGGGCGGTGGTTCAGTGTTCGGGGTCGGGGAGGAAGGCGGCGAGGGCGGCGAGGGCGCGGCGGTCGAACGCGTCCGCGACGGAGCGGATCAGCTGCCCGAAGCCCGAGGTCGGCGGCTCGACGCGCAGCAGCCACGTGATCCGGTCGGCGGCGACCGGGTCGAGCGGGGCGACGGCGAGGAGTTGCGCGGTGAACTGCGCGCCGAGGATGAACTCCAGCTCGTGCCGGGACGGGCTGCGCGTCCGCAGCCACTCCGCGCCCGCCCACTCGACGCCCGCGATCCACGACTGGACGGCCACGCGCAGCGGCTCGCTCGGCTCGGCCAGCTCCAGCGTCCGGAACGTCAGGTCGCAGATGCGCCGCCGGACCCGCTCGGCGACCGCCAGCGCGGCCTCCGGAGCGCGTCCCGCGCCGATCCCGAGGATCCCGGCGTACCCGCCCTCGTACTCCTCCAGGAAGTCGAAGTAGAGCGCGAGGCGCCGCATCAGCGCGTCCGACGGCGACGTGCCCGCGACGGCGGCGAGCCGGTCGGTGAGCATCGTCCCGACGCGCTCGGCGACGACCTCGTACAGCTCGCCCTTGCCGTCGAAGTACCGGTACACCGACGAGCGGGACGTGCCCGCCGCGGCGGCGACGTCGTCGATCGAGACGTCCGGTTCCGGCCGGTTACCGAAGGTCGCGATCGCCGCCGAGATGATCTCCTCGCGCCGCCGGTCCGAGGTCAGCCGCCGGAACGCCGGGCGCTCGCGTCCGGTCCCGGTACTGGTCATGGCCGTCAGCCTAGCCCCGCGTCCGGCCCGGATACGCACGGTATTCGCGCAATTATGTGCGGGGCGCATAAACCCGGGCGAAGAAACCGATCGTTCCAGGACAGGCCGGTAAAGACCGATCTTCCGATGTTGTCACCGAAATGACAAGGACCCGGCAGAACACCTGACTCCGCGAAGGAGACCGGCCGCCCCGGCGGCTTTACGGTCATCTCCGAGGCCGGGCACGCCGGCCGGTGATGACGGTCGGCGGGTGACAGGTTGATGAGCGGATCCTCGAACATCGGCGAACGGACGCGGTCGGCGGCACGGGTCGGCGGCATGTTCGCGCGCAGCGGGCTGTGGAAGCCCGGCCCGCCGCAGCGCGTCGTGCGGCAGCTCTCCGCGCTGCGGCGCTGGGGGACGAACCTCGGCGGCACGTTCGTGTCCGCCGCGGCCCGCGACCCCGAGCGCGTCGCCGTCCTCGACGACGACGGCGCGATCACCTACGGCGAGATCGACGCCCGCACCGACCGGCTGGCCGCCGCGCTCGGCCGCTTCGGCGAGCCGCCGACGGTCGCGGTGCTGTGCCGCAACCACCGGGGCATGCTCGAAGCGCTCGTCGGGGCCAGCAAGCGCGGCGCCGACACCGTCCTGCTCAACACCGGGATGAGCGTCGACCAGCTCGTCACCGTGCTGAAGGAGCAGAACGTCGACGTCGTCATCGCCGACCACGAGTTCGGCGAGTTCCTCGCGGCCGTGCCGGACGGCGTCCACGCGATCACGGCGGGCGGCGGCGACTCGGGCCTGGACGAGCTGATCGCCTCGACCCCGCAGGTCGAGATCGAGCCGCCGCGCCGCTCCGGCCGGACGATCATGCTCAGCTCCGGCACGACCGGCACGCCGAAGGGCGCCAACCGGCACTCGAACCCGGGCCTCCAGCCGCTCGCGTCGATCCTGTCCCGGATCCCGCTGCGCGTGCACGAGACGATGTTCATCGAGGCGCCGCTGTTCCACACCTGGGGCTACGCGATGCTCCAGGCCGCGATCTCGCTGCGCGCCACGATGGTCCTGCAGCGCCGCTTCGACCCCGAGCGGTCGCTCGCCCGGCTCGCCGAGAGCCGCGCCACCACGCTCATCGCGATCCCGGTCATGCTCCGCCGCATCCTGGACCTGCCCGGCGAGACGTTCCCCAAGTACGACACGAGCAGCCTGCGGATCTGCGCCGTCAGCGGCTCGGCCCTGCCCGGCCAGGTGTCCACCGCGTTCATGGACCTGTTCGGCGAGGTCGTCTACAACCTGTACGGCTCGACCGAGGCGTCCTGGGTGACGATCGCGACCCCCGCCGACCTGCGCGCCAAGCCCGGCTGCGCGGGCACGGCCCCGCCCGGGACGCGCGTGGCGATCCTGGACGCCGACGGCAAGCCCGTCCCGACCGGCGTCACCGGCCGCATCTTCGCCGCGAACGAGCTGATGTTCGCCGGGTACACCAACGGCGCCACCAAGGAGATGCAGGACGGGATGATCTCCCTCGGCGACCTCGGCCACATGGACGAGGCGGGCCGGCTGACCGTGGACGGCCGCGACGACGACATGGTCGTCTCCGGCGGCGAGAACATCTTCCCGAGCGCCGTCGAGGAGGTCCTGCTGAAGCTGCCGCAGGTCCGCGAGGCGGTCGTGGTGGGCGTGCCGGACGCCGAGTTCGGGCAGCGGCTCGCGGCGCACCTCGTCCTGGACCCGGCGGGCGAGCCGCTGGACGCCGAGGCCGTCAAGGCGCACGTCCGCCAGCACCTGGCGCGGTTCGCCGTGCCGCGCGACGTCCACTTCCCGGCCGAGCTGCCGCGCAACGCGACCGGCAAGGTCCTGCGGCGCGTGCTCGTCCAGGTGCCCGCGCCCGAGTGATCCGACGGGCCGCGGCCGGGTCCGTCCCGGCCGCGGTCACATCCGGGGGACGTCCACGGTGAACCAGAGGTAGGTGCCGTGCGCGCTCTGCTCCAGTCCCCACTCGGCGGCGAGCGCGTCGATGACGACCAGCCCCCGGCCGTGGTCCAGCCGCAGCGTGCCCCGGTCGTCGCGCGGGCCCGGCCCCTCGTCGTGGACCTCGACGCGCAGCAGCCGCCGGTCCGTCCGGACGTCCACGGTGATCAGTCCCGACCCGTGCAGCACCGCGTTGGCGACGGCCTCGGCGGTCATCAGCTCGATGTCGTCCAGCCGTTCGGCGTCCCCGACGACCTTGGCGGCCCGCTCCCGGACGATCCGCCGCGCGGCCTGCCCGGCGGCCCGCTCCCCGGTACAGGTGAACGGGTCGCCCACCGGTTCCATGTCGGCGGTCACGGCAGCGGCTCCGGCGCGGGGGCGCACGGCGCGGCGCACCGGAGCGCGGAGCGCGGCGGAGCGGTGCTGGCTGGCGGGCCGAGTGTCACGGGATCACCACACTGAGAGGACGGGAACGCAACGCAATCATTCACCTACGCTGAGTCATCGGCAATGCGCTGCGTCACTTGATCTTGACTTTTGCGGACGGACGCCGACCGGCCGCGGGCCGGACGCGGGGGGACCTTCCGCAACGTTACTACCCTGCTCGTTCCCGCCGCCGCGCGAAAAGAACAAACCTCGGTACCGGGATTACTCACCGCAGCACGAGGCGGGACGGCATTCTCCGTCATCTGGGCTGAATATTCCGTGAGTGTCTTATGTCACTATCCGGACTATAGGCAGTTCGCCCGGCCGGACGGGCCGGGTCACCTCTGGCCCGTTCACGCGGGCCTCACCCCGGGGGTGTTCATGCAAGCGCCGCTGCTGGCCTGCGCCGCGCAAGTGCTCTTCGTCGTCGCCTTCGTCCTCTTCAAGTCCGCCGCCCGCACCATGCCCGTCCTCTCGGCACGCCGTCCGCTCCAGACCACCGGGCGCGTCGCGCGCAGCCCGCGCTGGGTGCTCGGCCTGATCATCCTGCTGTCGGGCTTCGCGATGGCCGACCTCGCCCTGCTCTCGCTCCCGATCGCGAGCGCCCTGCCCGCCTACGCGGGGAGTCTGGTCGTGCTGCTCGTCATCGGAGCGGTCCGGTTCGGGGAGCGGCTCACCCGCCGCGAGTGGTTCGCGATGGCGATCGTCGTCGCCGCGATGGCCACCGCCGCGCTCTCGGTCGCGGGGGCGCCGGGGCCGTGGACGGCGACCGTCGAGCGTCCGCACCTCGCCACGGTGCCGCCGCTCTGGGCGATCGCGCTCGTGGTCGTCCCGTCGCTGTTCCTCCCGCTGTGGATGTTCTCGCTCCGCGACCGCGTCACCGCCGGCCGGCACGCGCGCGCGATCACCGGCATCGCCTACGGCATCGGCGCGGGGGCGATGCTCGGCGTGGCGGAGACGTTCGGGCTCGGCATGGAGCTGCTGTACAAGCAGGGGCACCACAACCCGTTCACGACGCCGCACGTCTACCTGTTCGTCCTGGCGGGCCTCCTCGGCATCGGGCTGCTGTCCATCGGGCTCCAGCGCTGCCGCCTGACGATCCTCGTCACCGTCCTCACTGTCACAGCCAAGGCGCACATCCTGGTTTCGGCCACGCTGCTGTTCGGTGAACCCTGGCCGCACGACCGGACGACGGCGATGCTGCGCGGCGGGAGCGTCCTGCTCGCCGGGCTCGCGGTGCTGACGTTCCCGCGCCACGAGCTGCGCCGCGCCGACCCGCCCCGGGCGACGCCGCGGCCCGAGCCCGAGCCGGAGCCCGTCCGGCGGCCGACACGGCGCACCGGGACGTACCCGGTCATGCCGCTCGCCGCGCCGACGCCCCCCGCCGACGCCGGACGGCCGCGCGCGCCCGAGCCCGCCGCCGAGGAGACGCGCCGGGACGGCTCGTACGTCGGACGGCGCCGGCGCGACCAGAAGACCGTCCCGACGACCTAGCCGGAGCGGGCCGCCGAGCGCCACAGGCCGAGCAGCCGGTCCGGCCAGAACCGGCCCGGCAGCACGAGCGCTCCCGGCCGCTCCGGGCGGACGACGAGCGGGAACGTCCCGGCGCCGAGGTAGCCGCCGGGCAGGTGCCGCCGCCGCACGAGCAGCGACGTCGCGAACGCGGGCAGGCTCCCGACCAGCCCGCGCGGGACGGCGAGGCGCGCGACCCGGCGGCGCTCGTCGGCGAGGACGGTCGCGAACGCGGCCAGCCCCGGGTCGCCGGGCGCGGTGCCCTTGACGGCGAACAGCGCGGACGCGATGTCCTGCAGCTCGTCGGGCATGTCGTCGAACGCGGGGTCGGGGGAGTAGACGACGACGGCCGGGCGGTCGCCCCGGCCGGGCCGCAGCAGCGCCCGGTGCGCCTGGACGACGCTGCCCCACACGACCGTCCCGTGGGTGAGGAGCGCGTCGTGGTCGCGGACGACGCGCCACAGCTCGTCGCGCGGGCGGCTGCGCAGCCACAGCGGCGCGCGGGCGCGCAGATCGCCGGGCAGCGGACGCGGGGCGGGGCCGAAGCTCGTCCGGCACGCCTCGATGATCTCCCGTCCGGCCCGCTTCATGACTCGGACATTAGCGACGCGCAGGGACCGAATCCCCTTCGGGGTCAGGCGGTGAGGCCGCCGCCCGCCAGCAGCCCGATCAGCAGCGCCGCGACGCAGAGCCGGTAGATGATGAACGCCGCGAACGAGTGGCTCGCGACGTAGCGGAGCAGCCACGCGATCGAGGCGTAGGCGACGACGAACGAGACGGCCGTCCCGACGGCGAGCGCGGCGATCGAGGTGTCGCCGCCCGCCGCGTCCTTCAGCTCGTACAGCCCGGCGCCGGTCAGCGCGGGCAGCGACAGGAAGAACGACAGCCGGGTCGCGGCCGGACGGTCCAGGCCGCGCAGCAGCCCCGCCGACATCGTCGCGCCGGACCGCGAGAAGCCGGGGAACAGCAGCGCGAGGATCTGCGACGCGCCGACGATCATCGTGTCGGTGAGCGTCGCCTTGTCCTCGCTCTTTTCCAGCCGTCCGTACTTTTCGCCGAGCGCCATGATGCCGCTGCCGACGATCAACGACCCGGCGACGACCCACAGCGAGGCGAGCGGCCCGTCGATGAGCGGCTTGGCGAGCAGGCCGACGACGACGATCGGGATCGTCGCGTAGATGATCCACCAGGTCAGGCGGTAGTCGTGGCCGCGCTTCTCCTTGTTGGCGATGCCGCGGAACCAGGCCGCGACGAGCCGCGTGATGTCCTTGCGGAAGAACAGCAGGACGGCCGCGATGGCGCCGACCTGGATGACCGCGGTGAACCCGACGACGGACTTGTCGCCGACGTCGATCTTGAGCAGTCCCTCGGTGATCTTCAGATGCCCGGTGGACGAGACCGGCAGGAACTCGGTGAGTCCTTCCACGACTCCGAGCACGACGGACTGCCAGACACTGATTGCGCTCACGCGGGATTGCCCTTCTACCTCGACCGGCCGGCGTCGGCCGGCGACCAGTGAACCGTCCCAACCTGGGCCAAAGTGCCCAAACGCTGGGCCTGTGGACGGGTGTTCACTCGACGTTCGCCCATTGTTCATGATCGGTGCCGCCGGGAAAAGGGGCTTCCCCGGCGGGTGCGGCGGACGTCATCCTTGCCGCATGGATGTGCTCCCCGTCCGTCCGTCGGCCCGATGACCCCGTCGGCCCGCGCGCTCCAACTCGCCATAGCCGCCCTCGGCCTGGCCGGCGTCGTCTTCGGCGCCTGGCACGCCGCAGGCCCCTACGCCGAGATCTCCGCCTACCGCCACGCATCACCATGCGCGGCATCAGCCGCACCCGACTGCATCCGCACCCTGGACGCCGTAGTCCTGAGCAAGCGGATCGTCGTGACAACCCACCAGGACCCGCCAACTCCCTACCAACCCCCGCCCGCACCCCCGATGGGCCCGTTCCACTTCGCGCAGCCTCTCGCCGTCCACCTCCCGCTCCGCGCCGACACCACGACGACGAGCTACCGGGTGAAAGTCCGAACAACCGAGGCCCGCACCGAAGAACTGGACGTCTCCAAGTCCTTCTACGAAGCAGCGAAGAAGAACGACCACATCCAGGTGGCCTACTGGAAACACCACGTAGTCCGAGCGACCCTGGGAAAACACACCCAGGAATACCCGCCCGGCGACTGGCTCACAGGCTCCTGGACGATCCTCTGGGCAAGCCTGCTCATCTTCCTCTCCGCGGCGACCTTCGGCCGCGTCCCCCTCGTCGCCGGCTGGATGACGTTCATCGGCGGCTGGATCCTCTTCTCCCTGCTGGACGTCTGGCGCTCGTCCATGATCGTCCTCCCCGTCCTCACAACCATCGCCTACATCGCCGCCGCCCTAACCCTCCGCCCCCGCCGCTGGTAATTACCCGAACGCCCCACAAGCCGAGGCGTGCTACAAGGTGGGCGCGCGGTGTTTTCTCGCCGTCTGGGAAGTCCTGGACAAAGGGCAAGGTTTTCGACTTTCTGCACACACGGCATGTCGCGGAGCGGTTCGCTGAGCTGGAGCGGGCATGACCGGGTGGTGATCGGAAAATCTCACGGGCATGGGCGTTCCTTTCCCGGAGATCATGGGAGGAACTCGGCGCATCGGTCGATTAGGCCGAAGGGAAACGTCTCTGTTTTTGGAGCGCAGAGGCGCACTGATTACTCAAGCTTTAAAAGTTTCGTGAGTAACTTGGGTCACACGGAAGAGAAATGCTCCGTGCTTCCCGGGGCGGGCGAACCCGCCGCCCGGCGGCCCCCGCCCGCACACCACCCCGAGCCCCAAGGAGTGATCAGTGAATTATGGAGACGCGCTGCGCCGCGCGATCCTGGCCGACGGCGTGACCCCGCTCATCGGCGTCTTCGACATGTTCTCCGCCTCCGTCGCCGCCAAACACTACAACGGCCTGTTCGTGTCCGGGTTCGGATTCGCGGCCTCGCACTACGGGCTGCCCGACATCGGTTTCATCGCCTGGCCCGACATCGTGGCGTTCGTCCAGCGGCTGCGGCTCGCGTTCCCGGCGCAGCACCTCCTGGTCGACATCGATGACGGCTACGTCGACCCCGAGGTCGCCTGCCACGTCATCGAGCAGCTGGAGATGACCGGCGCGTCCGGCGTCATCCTGGAGGACCAGGCGCGTCCGCGGCGGTGCGGGCACGTCGACGGCAAGCGCATCCTGCCGCTGGACGAGTACCTGGAGAAGCTCGACCTCGTGCTCGAAACCCGCCGCGACCTGGTCGTCGTGGCGCGCACCGACGCCACCGACGAGGAGGAGATCCTGCTGCGCGCCAAGGCGCTCGCGCGGACGGACGCCGACGTCATCCTCGTGGACGGCGTGCGCAGCGTGGACTGGATCCACCGCGTCCGCGCGGTCATCGGCGACAAGCCGCTGCTGTTCAACCAGATCGCGGGCGGCAAGTCGCCCCGGCTGTCGCTGTCGGAGCTGACCGAGCTGGGCGTCGACGTCGCGATCTACAGCACGCCGTGCCTGTTCGCGGCGCAGTCGGCGATGGACGAGGCCATCGCCCGGCTCAAGCGGGAGGACGGCCGGCTGCCCGAGGTCACGCCGTCCAGCGTCGGCGTGAAGGAATCGCTGGCGCTGCTGGAGCGCAACATCAGCCGCCACCACGCCAAGCCGGCGAGGGCCGGGGTATGACGCGCGGCACGAGCGGCGGAGGACGGACATGCGCGTCTCCGCCACGCTGACAAGGCTGCGCGTCGACCCCTACATCGCGGCGATCCTCTGCTCCGTGGGGCTCGCCGCGATGTTCCCGGCGCGCGGCGCCGCCGCCGTCGTCCTGGACTGGACGGGCAACGTCGCGATCACGCTGCTGTTCTTCTTCTACGGTGCGCGGCTGTCCACGTCCGAGGCGCTGCGCGGGCTGCGGCACTGGCGGCTGCACGCGGCGATCACGTCCGTGACGTTCGTGGTGTTCCCGCTGCTCGCGCTGGCGTGCTCGCTGCTGGTGCCGACGGTGCTGCGCGAGCCGCTGTACGCGGGCGTGGTGTTCCTGTGCGTGCTGCCGTCCACCGTCCAGTCGTCGATCACGCTGACGTCGATCGCGCGGGGCAACGAGGCGGGGGCGATCTGCAGCGCGTCGCTGTCGAGCGTCCTCGGGGTCGTGCTGACGCCGGTGCTGGCCGCCGCGCTGATGTCGGCGGGCGGCGGCGGGTTCTCGCTCGGGTCGGTCGGCGACATCGTCGTCCGGCTGCTGCTGCCCTTCCTCGCGGGGCAGGTCGCGCAGCGGTGGATCGGCGACCGCGTCCGGGCGTACCGCGGGCAGCTCTCGCTGTACGACCGGGGCGTGATCCTGCTCGTCGTGTACACGGCGTTCAGCCTGGGCGTCGTCCAGGGCATCTGGCACGGACTCGCCGCGCGCGAGCTGGGCACGCTCGGGCTCGTCATCGCGGGGCTGCTGGCCGTCGCGATGGGCGTCGCGGCGCTGATCTCCCGCGCGGCCGGGTTCTCCCGCGAGGACCAGATCGCGGCGCTGTTCTGCGGCTCGCAGAAGAGTCTCGCGAGCGGGCTGCCGATGGCGACCGTGCTGTTCGCGGGCGCCGGCGTCGGGACGGCCGTGCTCCCGCTCATGCTCTACCACCAGCTCCAGCTGCTGGTGTGCTCCTGGCTCGCGCAGCGGTTCGCGACGCGCCGGAGCGTCCCCGAACCCGTTCCCGCGGCGGCCTGACCGCCGCGCTCCCGAAAGGAATCCCCATGCTCATCAGGATGTTCGCGGCCGTGCTCGTCACCGGTCTGCTCGCCGTCTGCACGGGCGGGACGGCGTCCGGCTCGACCGGGCCGTCGGTGGCCAACGTCAACACGTTCACCACCGCCAACTCCGGCTCGGACGCCGGGAACGACAGCCTGCTGGAGATCGACCGCTCCGGGAACGTCGCCAAGGGCGACGGCAGCCCCGGCAGCGACATCATCAACAAGGCGACGGGCTCGGCGCCCGTCATGTCCCCCGGCAAGTGACCGGTGCGCCGTGCCCGGGGGCGCGCGCTCCCGGGCACGGCGCGACGGACGGCAGCCGTCCGGTGATCCACGCCAGCAGGCGCGGCACGGCCGGTTTCCACGCCGCGAACGTGTGCCGCGCGTGCGGGATCGTCACGAGCGGCACGCGCCCGCCGTGCGCGACGAGGACGGACCGGAAGATCCGCGCGCTCTCCACGTCGCCCCGGTCGGCGCCCCCGGCCATCAGCCAGAACGCCGGGAGCCGCCGCGCCGGACGGGACGCCAGCCACAGCGGGTCGTTCGCCAGCCGCGCGGCGGCGTTCCCGCGGAACAGGTCCGTCCCGTGCTCGGGCAGCGGCTGGAAGTAGCCGCTCATCGACCCGGCCGCCGCGAACACGCCGGGATGGCGCAGCGCGAGGTCCGCCGCGCAGAACCCGCCCTCGGAGAAGCCCGCGACGCCGAACGACCGTCCGGGCCGGACGCGGAACCGCGCGGCGACGTCGGCGGGCACGTCGGCGGACAGGTAGGTGTCGTCGCGGGGGCCGCCGGGCTGGTCGAGGCACTGCGATCCGGTCCGTCCGGCCTGCGCGCCGTTAATGTCCGGCATGACGAGGATCGCGGGCCGCGCCTCGTGGTCGTGCAGGACGCGCCGGAACGCGTTCTCGACCCGCAGCCCCGTCTGCCAGTCCGACGGCTGCCCCGGCGAGCCGTGCAGCAGCTCCAGCACCGGGAACCGGGCGCGCGCGTACGCGGGCTGGAAGTACTGCGGCGGCAGGTAGACGAGCCCGTCCCGCGCGATGCCGCTGCGCGCGCCGGGGAGCGCCACGTCGGCGAGCATCCCCCGGTCGGCGCGGCGTCCGCCGGTGGCGAGGGCGCGGCCCGCGGCGGGCGGGAGGGCCTGGACGCCGTCGGACGCGCCCGACAGATCCCCGAAGAGGTCGCCCCAGCTCTCGTAATAGTCGTAGTACCGATTGACGGTGGCCATACCGAACACCGCCGCGACGACGAACGCCAGCGCGCCGGCCGGGACCCGCAGTGCCAGCGGCCCCCGCCGCGCGAGCACCCAGGCCAGGCCGGCGAACGCCAGCACCAGAAACACCAGGACAACAACGCCCTGCGGACCGAACACGGCGTCGATTCTGCCGCCGGGGATGTCAGCGGGAGGTAAACCCGTGGCGGCCGGCCCACGCGGACAGCGCGGCGGCGATCTCGTCCGGACGGTCCTCGGGCGCGTGGTGCCCGGCCGGCCCGCACGCGACGGTCTCCAGCGCGGCCATGTTCTCCGCGCACCACGCGGCCGTGTCCGGCCCGATGAGCAGGGTGCCCGCGCCGTCGAAGGTGAGGAGCAGCTTGGGGACGTCCGGGCTGTCCTTGAGCCACGGCCGGAACGCGTCCAGCCGGTCGACCACCTCGGCCGGCTCGCCGCCGAGCGGGAACTGCCGCGCCCAGGCGAGGATCGGGCGGCGGCTCTCCGGCGTCGGGAACGGCTCAAGGTATTCGGCGTAGTCCGCGTCGCTGACCGGGGTCAGGACGGCCCCCTTGAACGCCGTCAGCAGGAACCGGTTCTCCTCCAGCACCATTTGCTCGCCCGCGCCCGGCGTGCGGACGAGCGCGGTGCGCTCCCGCGCCGCTTCGGACAGGGCCTCCGGCGGGATCGGCCGGACGACGCTCTCCAGGAACGCGACGCCCTTCACCCGGTCCGGGTGCCGGGACGCCCAGTCGAACGCGAGCGCGCCGCCCCAGTCGTGGCCGACGAGCACGACGCCGTCCAGGTCGAGCGCGTCGAACCAGGCGTCCAGGTACCGCGCGTGGTCGGCGAAAAGGTAGGGGATATCAGGCTTGCCGGACCGTCCCATGCCGATGAGGTCGGGCGCGAGCAGCCGCGCGCCGCCGACGCCCGGCAGGACGTTCCGCCAGAGGTGCGACGACGCCGGGTTGCCGTGCAGGAAGACGAACGGTGTTCCGTTTCCGGACTCGCGGTAGTGGACGGTCGAGTCGAGCACGTCGATCACAGGCATGGCGGTCCTTCGTTCGTTGCTCTAACGTTTATGTCACTAACGAACGTAAACCGTTAGTCCGACTAACGCAAGGAGCTGCCCATGCCGGACGACATGCCCGCGCGCTCGGGATCCGCGCGGCTGCGGGAACTGCCGACCCGTCTCGTCGGTCACGTCTCGGCCGTGGCGGACCGCCTGGTCACCGACGGTTTCGCGGTCGCCGACGCCCGCCGCTGGCACTACGCCGTGCTGACCGCGCTACGCGAGACGGGCCCGGTGAGCCAGGCGGAGCTGAGCCGGGTGGCGGGGATCTACCGGAGCGATCTCGTGGCGGTGCTGAACGAGCTGTCCGTGCAGGGATACGTGGAGCGGGCGCCCGATCCGTCCGACCGGCGGCGCAACGTCATCACGATCACGCCGGCGGGCTGGGACCGCGTCCGGCGCCTGGACGCGCTGATCGACGGGATCCAGGACGAACTGCTCGCCCCCCTGGACGCGGCCGAGCGCGCCCAGTTCAAGCGGCTCCTGGAACGGCTCTACGAGCACCACTTCCCGGCGAGCTGAAACTCGGGCGGGCGCCCGTCCGTTCACCTCGTGGGAAGCAGGTCCTCGACGAGGTGCTCGGCGAGGACGGCGCGATGGGTCGCGCGGGCCTTCTCGTGGCGGGCGCGGCCCTCCGGGGTGATGCAGACGTACACGCCCCGGCGGTCGGACGAGCACAGCGACCGGGCGACGAGCCCGTGCTTCTCCAGCCGTCCCACGGTGCGGGACAGGGCGCTCTGGCTGAGATACATCTCACCCGCCAGGTCCTGCATGCGCTGGTTGTCGCGGTGGCACTCGGCGAGACGGTCGAGCGTCTCGAACTCGCTCATCGTGAGGCCGTGCTTCTCCTGCAGCAGGCGGTCGAGATGGCACGCGACCGTGTTGTAGCAGGTCAGCAGGGACCTCCACCGCTCGACCAGGCCATGCTCTTCCGGCTCCATGCCGCGCATCCTACCATCTCCGCGCATCTTATGCAGCTACATTAGTTGCTTAAGGATCTTATGCGTGGACAATCAATGCATGTGCATGTATCGTCCTTCGACGTGACGACCACCGAAACCTCCCGTGTCACCGCTGCCCCCGCTTCGGCGGAGCCGGTCAATCAGAGCTGGACCCCCAGACTGTGGGGCGTCCTCGCGGTGCTGTGCGCCGTGCTGTTCCTCGACGGCCTGGACGTGTCGATGGTGGGCGTGGCCCTTCCGTCCATCGGAACCGAACTGGGCATGTCCACGACGTCGCTCCAGTGGATCGTGAACGGCTACGTCCTCGGCTACGGCGGACTGCTGCTGCTCGGCGGACGCACCGCCGACCTGCTGGGCCGCCGCCGCGTCTTCCTGACCGCGCTCGGCATCTTCGCCGCCGCCTCGCTCGTCGGCGGGCTCGTGAACGACGGCACCCTGCTGATCATCACCCGTTTCGTCAAGGGGCTCTCCGCGGCGTTCACCGCCCCGACCGCCCTTTCCATCCTGACCACCACCTTCCACGGACCGGCGCGCAACCGGGCGCTGTCGGTGTTCTCGATCTTCGGCGCGAGCGGCTACTCGTCCGGACTGATCCTCGGCGGCCTGCTGACCAGTGCGGGCTGGCGCTGGACGTTCCTGACGCCCGTGCCGCTGGCGCTCGTCGCGCTCGCCGTCGGATTGGCCCTGATCCCGAAGGACCGCAAGGCGGAGGAGGGCGGCCACGACGTCCTCGGCGCCGTCACGCTGACCGCCGGGATGCTGCTCGCCGTCTACACGGTCGTTTCCGCGCCCGACCGAGGCTGGACCGCTCCGCTGACGCTGCTGTCGATCGTCGTGGCGATCGCGCTGCTCGCCGCGTTCGTCGTCACCGAGACCAAGGTGCGGCACCCGCTGATCCGCCTCGGGATCCTGCGCGTCGGGACGATCGTCCGCGCGAACCTCAGCATCATCGCGCTGTTCGGTTCGTACCTCAGCTTCCAGTTCATGATGACCCTGTACCTCCAGGACGTCCTGCACTGGTCGCCGCTGCGGATGGCGATGGCGCTGCTGCCCGTGGGCCTCATCGTCGCGGCCGTGTCCCCGTTCATGGGCGGCCTCATCGGACGGTTCGGCACGCCGAAGCTGATCGTCAGCTCGATGGTCTCGCTCAGCCTCGGCTACGGCTGGTTCCTGCTGACGGCGGGCGACCACCCGAACTACGCCGTGACGGTCTTCCCGACGATGATCCTGCTCGGCGGCGGGTTCGGCTTCGGGTTCAGCTCGATCATGGCGCAGGCCACCGACGGGATCGAGGACGCCGAGCAGGGGCTCGCGTCCGGGCTCGTCCAGACGTCCGGGCAGGTCGGCGCGGCGCTCGTGCTGGCCGTCGTCACGGCGCTGGTCGCGACGGACGGAACGGGCGACGGCGGGGGCTTCGCCCCGTTCCACCCCGGCGTGAACCTCGTGACGGCGGTCGGGCTCGTCGGCCTGGCGCTCAACGTGGTGCCGCTGCTGGCGCGCCGCCGCCAGGGGGCGCACGCCTGACGTCCCGGTTCGGGCCGGCGTCGCGGGAGACCGCGGCGCCGGCCCTTTTCGCGTAGCCCGGGCCCGCCGGGGTAGGGGGCGGCGACCGTACGCCAACTCGGGGGGAGACATCATGCGGATCGTCGTGGTCGGGGCCACCGGCAACGTCGGCGTCGGCACGCTGCGGGCGCTGGCGGCCGACGCCGAGGTCACCTCGGTCCTCGGGATCGCCCGGCGCCGTCCCGAAGTGTCGTTCGCCAAGACCGAGTGGGCCGCCGCCGACACCGCGCGCGACGACCTCGTCCCGCTGTTCCGGGACGCGGACGCCGTGATCAACCTGGCCTGGATGTTCCAGCCGACGCACCGGCCGCGCGTGACCTGGCGCAACAACGTCCTCGGCGGAATGCGGGTGCTGCGCGCCGTCGCGGACGCGGACGTCCCGGCGCTCGTCCACGCCTCGTCGGTCGGCGCGTACTCGCCGAAGCCCGCCGACGGCCGTCCGGTGGACGAGTCGTGGCCCACCGACGGCTGGCCGACCGCCGCCTACAGCCGCGAGAAGTGCTACCTGGAACGGGTGCTCGACGCGTTCGAGCTGGCGAACCCCGAGCGGCGCGTCGTGCGGATGCGGCCCGGCTTCATCTTCCAGCGCGGCGCGGCGACGGCGCAGCGGCGGATCTTCGGCGGGCCGTTCGTGCCGAACCGGCTCGCGCGGGCGGGCGTCGTGCCCGTCCTGCCGGACATCCCGGGGCTCGCCGTCCAGGCGCTGCACGCCGACGACGCGGGCGAGGCGTACCGGCTCGCGGCCGTCCGGGACGTGCGCGGCGCGTTCAACCTCGCCGCCGACCCGGTCATCGACATGCAGCGGCTCGCGGACCTGCTGAGCGCCCGCACCGCGCGGGTGCCGGTGGGCGCGCTGCGGGCGTTCGTCGCGGGGGCGTGGCGGCTCGGGATCGTCCCGGCGTCGCCCGACCTGTTCGACCTGGCGCTGCACGTCCCGCTCCTGGACACCGGACGCGCGCACGAGGAACTGGGCTGGCGGCCCCGCCACTCCAGCCTGGACGCCATCGCCGAGTTCCTGGACGGGCTGCGCTCCAACGCGTCCCTCGACACGCCGCCGCTCGCCCGGTCCACGAGCGGGCCGATGCGGATCCGCGAGTTCGCCACCGGCATCGGCCGCCGCCCCTGAAAATTCGGCGTGCCCGTGGAAAAGGGCGGCCGGTACAGTCGGGCGCATGGCGGACGAAGGCAGCGTCCGGGTCGACGCGTGGATCTGGTCGGTCCGGCTCGTGAAGACGCGGTCCCTGGCGACGTCGGCGTGCCGGGGCGGGCACGTCCGGGTGAACGACGACCGCGTCAAGCCCGCCGCGCAGCTCCGCGTGGGCGACGAGGTGCGCGTCCGGCTGGAGGGCCGCGAGCGCATCGTGATCGTCCGTCAGCTGCTCCGCAAGCGCGTCAGCGCGGCGGCGGCCCAGGAGGCCTACACCGACCAGAGCCCGCCGCCGCCCCCGCGCGAGGCCCTGATCCCGGTCGCCCGCCGCGACCGCGGCGCCGGCCGTCCCACCAAACGCGACCGCCGCGAACTCGACCGCCTGCGCACCCTTCCGCCTGACCTTTAGCTGCGCAGATGGCGCTCCACCGCGTCGCGGGCGAAGCGGAGGATCCGGTCGGGCGGGAAGGTCTCCGGCTCGGCGAGGACGAGGCGGCCGGCGTCCCAGAACAGCGCGTGGAGCGCGCGGGCCAGCACTTCCACATCGGTGCCGGGCTCCGGGTTCCCCGCGCGGATGACGTCTTCGAACGCGGCGAGCACGGCGGCCCGGCCCTGTTCGAGGCGGGCGCGGAACACCGGCGTGCTGGAGTCGACGAGCGTGAAGATGGCGCGCCACCGGTCCGGTGCCTCCTGCACCGCCGCGAGGAAGCCCGCGAGCGAGGCGATCACCGCTCGCGCGGGCGTCCCCCGCCCGGGCTCGGGCATGATCGCGGCCATCTGCTTGAGGGCGGCTGCCTCCTCGCGCGCCAGAGAGGCGCGGAGAAGGTCGTCCCGGTCGGTGAAGTGCGCGTAGACGACCGGCCGGGTGACCCCGGCCTCCTTGGCCACCGAGTCCATCGAGACCTTGTGCACGCCCTGGGTGACGATCACGCGGAGCACGACGTCGAGCAGCTGCTCACGGCGCTCCCCGGGCGGCATCCGGACCGCGGACGAACGCGTCCTGCCGGGGGCTGTGCCGGTCATTTCCCCGTCCTCGCTCTTGACAGGCCCACGGCCGCGGGCCTTACCTTACACTCAGTGTAAGTTACAGTTCGTGTAGGGAGGTTGGTCGGGGACCGCCCGTCGCCACGGGCCGTCCGGCATCGAGGAACGACCAGCTGCACAAGATCGCCGCTGGACGCAGCCCACAGCGTCGGCCCGGCGTCCGGACGACCCGTCGCGCAGGCGACCATTCGCGGCTGAAAGGCGATTCCCATGAGCGTTTACGTACGTCTTCTCGCCGCCCACCAGCGGATCTATGAGGCGTCCGGCGGTCGGGTCGGCCACCGGCTGCTCGGCGTCCCCACCCTCCTGCTCACCACCCGGGGACGCCGGACGGGGCAACGCCGCACGGTCGCCCTCGTCTACGCCCGCGACGGCGACGACCTGCTCGTCGTGGCCTCCAACGGCGGCAGCGACAAGCCGCCGTCCTGGCTGTTGAACCTCAGCGCCGAACCGGTGGTGGGCGTGCGGCTGAAGCGTCATCAGCGCCGGGCGACCGCCAGGGTCGTCCGGCCGGACGACGACGGCTACGACAGGCTGCTGGCCCTGTGCGACGCCGTGAACCGGGGCCGCTACAGCGCGTACCAGCGGAAGACGTCCCGTCCCATCCCGATCGTCGCGCTCTCACCACAGGCCACGCCGAAGGACGACCGATGACCGTCCGCCGGGGCCTCCGCCCGTCCTCTAGGCCCGGCTGACGCGCGCCGCGCACATGGTCGCGGACGCCTTCCCGGCGAACGCCGCATAGCGCCGGAACGCCTCGCCGTGGCCCAGCCGCGCCGCGCGCCGGAACCAGGTGACCGCCTCGCGGGCCGCGCCGCGCTCGGCGTGGATCAGCCCGATCCGGAAGCACGCCTCGGCGTTCCCGCCCCGGCTCGCGGCGGCCTCGAAGAACACCAGGGCGGCGTCGAGGTCGCCGTCCTCCTGGTAGGCGCGGGCGATTCGGTGCGCGACGCCCCGCACCGCGCGCGAACCGGCCAGGTGCGAGCACAGGTCGACGGCGTCGCGGTGCCCCGCCTCCCCGGCGCGCCGCAGGTAGGCGTTCCCTTCCGTGTCGCGGCCGTAGCACAGCAGCAGCGCGGCGAGCTGATAGGCGGCCTCGCCGACGGCCGCCCCGGACGCGGCGGCGTGAAAGAGACGGAGGCCGGTCGTCCCGTAGCGGCGGAGGAACTTGGGCGCTCCTTCGGCGGACGTCTTCGGGTCCGCCGTGTACATCCCGGTCGGCGTCCGGCGCGGCGGGGTCACCTCGCCGCAGGCGCGCTCGGCCTCGGCCCGCCGCACCGCCCAGTCCTGGACGGTGCCCATGCCGAGGTCGTCCGGGTCGAGTCCCGCCTCGCCGACGGCGGCCCGGCATGCGGTCACGAACGCCGCGACCCAGGGCAGCTTGGGCACCCGTGCCCGGTGCCCGGCCAGGATCTCGCTGGTGGTCGACTCGATGAGCACGTCCTGGGAATGTCTCCGCAGGTACGGCAGCGTGCAACCGGCCAGGATGTAGAGCGCGTTCAGCTCGGCGACGAAGTCGTCCAGCGCCTTGGGATGTTCCGCCATGCCTCGATCCGCGTGATGAGAAGTGGTGAGCGCGGAGCTGCGACCGGCTGCTCTCGTGGCGTCACTCCACGTGCGGTCGTGCTCTCGACAGACATCTCACTTGCAAGTGTGTATGTCGGTCAGGACATGAAACGAGACCGTAAACCGACGCACAATGCAAAATCTTCGCGGATCATCCAAGATCGTTCCGAAGAACTCCGGATCTTGGCGGGCGCGCTTCGTTCGAACTCCTTCGGCGTGCTTCGGCGCGGACGCTCCGCGTCGCCGGTCCGTGACGGCGCCCGGCTCGCCGACTCGCCCGGGGCCCGGGCCGTCGGGTCGCCTTGGATGGCCGGGCCGTCCGGATGGCCGGGGGAGGACGGTGGCTGTATTCATGCTTAAACGGTGGGTATAGTCGGCATATTGTCGACCGCAGGAGGCCGGGATGTCGTTGCCGACCTTTCTCGTGCTCGGGGCGCCGAAGGCCGGGACGACCGCGCTGCACGCCGCGCTCAGCCGTCATCCCGGGCTGTATCTGTCGCCGGTCAAGGAGCCGAAGTTCTTCCTCACGGACGGGCCGCCGCCGGAGAAGGGCGGGCCCGGCGACGCGCAGACGTACCGGGAGCACGTGTGGCGGCGCGCGGAGTACGAGGCGCTGTTCGATGGCGCGCCCGCCGGGGCCGGGCGGGGCGAGGCCACGCCGTTCTATCTGTACGACCTCGAGGCGCAGAAGAGGATACGGAACCTTGTTCCGGATGCGCGGCTCATCGCGATCCTGCGCGATCCGGTGGAACGTGCCCACTCCAACTGGACGCACCTGTGGTCGGCCGGGCTGGAGCCCGTCGGCGACGTCGTCGAGGCGTGCGCGCTGGAGCCGGAGCGGATCGCCGCGGGCTGGTCGGCGTTCTGGCACTACGTCGGGCTCGGCCGCTACGGCGAGCAGCTCGACCACCTCTACTCGCTGTTCCCCCGCGAGCAGGTGCTCGTGTTCCGGTACCGGGAGCTGCTGGAGCGGCCCGTCCCGACGCTGGACCGGATCTTCGCGTTCCTCGGCGTCGAGGAGGGGCTCGTCACCGAGGTGCCGCGCGAGAACGTCACCGCGCATCCGGACGCGTCCGCGCGGCACAGGCTGCTGGCCCGCGCGCTGCGGGTCAGCGCCGCGGTGGACGCGGCGCTGCCCGGCCACCCGCTGCGCGCGCGGGTGACCGTCCCGCTGGAGCGGGCGCTCCAGCGCGGCGGACGGCCCCGCCGCCCCCTCACCTGGGAGCAGCGGCAGGCGCTCATCCCCTACTTCGAGGCCGACGTCCGGCTGCTGGAGAAGGTGACGGGGGAGGAGTTCGGCGACTGGCTGGCGCCGCGCGAGGCGTCCGGCGGACGGGTCGGGGAACGTCCGCCGGGCCAGTTCCAGGCCCGCAACGGCCGCCCGAACGGCGGCTAGCGCAGCCCGGTGCGCAGCCTGGTGTGCGGTTCGGCTGGGGGTCAGGCACGTGGTTCGATGCGGAGTTCGGTGCGGAGTTCGTGGGCGCCGTCCGGACGCGTCCACTCGTAGTAGAGGCGGTGGCCGCCCGTGACCGGCACGACGTCGAGGTAGCGCAGCCCGCCGCCGTGGTGCGGCGACGCGATCGGGCCGCCGTCGAGCGCGGTGAGCGCGCCGGGGTCGGCGCCGGCGGCGAAGCCCGTCCGCTCCTCGTAGTTCTGCGCGGCGTCGGCGCGTCCGTCGTAGGCGGCGAGGACGCCGTCGGGCGTGAACCGGACCGCGCTGACCCGGACGCCCCGCGCGTCCCACGCCCCCGGACGGCGCCCGAGCGCGGTGCCGTGCCACGTCCACTCCAGGCCGTCCGGGCTGGTGGCGTAGTCGGTGACCATCTGGTCGGCCTCGGCCGGGTCGGCGAGCGGGTGGCAGGACGCCCACAGGTGCCACAGGCCGTCGTGCCGGACGATCACCGGGTCCTTGACGCCCGTCTTGTCGTCGCCGGGCAGCGTCACACGACGGTTCCGGACGTCGAACGCGGCCGGGTCGTCGGCCTCCACGACCTCGACCCGCCAGTGCTTGGTGCCGGGCGTCGCGGCGCTGAGGTAGAGGCGCCAGGCGCCCTCGGGGGTCCGGACGAGCGCGGGCCGCTCCAGCGACTCGCAGTCCAGCTCGTCCTTCTCGATGGTGAGGAGCGGCGTGAAGCGCTCGCCGTCGGTCGACCGCGCGACCACGACCGCGTGGCCGCGCCCCTGGCCGAGCGGGCGGCGCAGCCGGTAGGCGAGGTGGACGGTCCCGTCGTGGGCGACGGCGCTCGGTGCGCCGGCCCAGTGGCCGTCCCCGGCGCCGGGCGGCGCGACCACCAGCGCGGACCGCTCGGGACGGGGCGTGAGGGCGGACACCGCGGCTTCCCTTTTATTCATACCTGGATGATAGGTCTATCGGCGCGTCCAGGGGGCGGTGTCCCAAAGTCAACCATCTTGGTAGGGATGGTTGACTTGTCCGGCGGTGTCGTGGTTCGCTGAGGTCATGCCCAAGCCGCTCCTCCTCGTCCGCCGGCGGCACGTGGATCACGGTCGCCTCGCGGCCTCCATCTGTCGGCGCTGACCGACAGTTCCCCCCTTTTCCGGCCCGGCGCCCTGCCCCCGGCCGTGTTCCTTCCACGCCCTCCCCGAGGAGTCGAGTCATGCCCGAAAACCTGTTCGACGTGCGCAAGATCGGCGGCCGGATCGGCGCCGAGGTCGTCGGCGTCGACCTGCGCGACCTGTCCGACACCGTCTTCGCCGAGATCCACGCCGCCCTGCTGGAGCACAAGGCCCTCGCCTTCCGCGGCCAGGACCTCACCGACGCCGACCAGATCGCGTTCGCGTCCCGGTTCGGCCCGCTGACCGGCGCGCACCCGACCGTCCCGTCCGTGGACGGGCACGCCGAGGTGCTGCCGGTGGACAGCGAGTCCGGCCGCGCGAACCACTGGCACACCGACGTCACGTTCGTCCGGACGCCGCCGAAGATCAGCACGCTGCGCAGCCTCGTCGTCACCCCGTACGGCGGCGACACGCTCATCGCCGACACCGCCGGCGCCTACCGCGACCTGCCGGACGAGCTGCGCGCGTTCGCCGACCGGCTCTGGGCCGTCCACACCAACGCCTACGACTACGTCCGGCCGCGCACCGACGGCGTGGACCCGGAGAAGGCCGCCGAGCACCGGCGCAAGTTCGTCTCCAGCGTGTGGAAAACGGCGCACCCGGTCGTCCGCGTCCACCCCGAGACCGGGCAGCGGAACCTGTTCATCGGCGGGTTCGCGCAGAGCGTCGTCGGGCTGCCGAGCCACGACGGCCGGACGATCCTGGACCTGTTCCAGTCGTACGTGACCCGTCCGGAGAACGTCTTCCGCTGGCACTGGGCGCCGGGCGACGTGATCGTGTTCGACAACCGCACCACCCAGCACTACGCCGCCGACGACTACGGCGACCTGCCCCGCCTGCTGCACCGCGTCACGGTCGCCGGCGACGTCCCGGCGGGCGTGGACGGCGCCGCGAGCTACCTGATCGAGGGCGACGACGCCGCCCACTACACCCCGGCGGGCTGACCGGTGACGATCGTCAGACGCGACGTCCTCGCCGCCCTCGCCCTCACCGCCGCCGCCACGACGGCCGCCGCGTGCGGGACGAGCGCGTCCGGGAGCGAAACGACCACGACCCTGCGCTACCAGGGCTCGGTCGGGCAGGTCACGCCCGCCGAACTGGCCGCCGACCTGGGCTATCTCGGCCCGGTGAAGCTGAAGTGGGTCGGCAACACGATCAGCGGTCCGCAGGACATCCAGTCCGCCGCGACCGGCCAGACCGACTTCGGCGGCGCGTTCAACGGCGCGGTGATCAAGCTCGTCCAGGCGGGCGCGCCGATCACCGCCGTCGTCGGGTACTACGGCGTGGACCGGCAGATCAACAACGGGTTCTTCGTCCCGGCGGACAGCAAGATCCGGACGGTCCGCGACCTCGTCGGCAAGAAGATCGGCATGAACACGCTCGGCGCCCACGCCGAGGCCGTTCTCGACATCTATCTCCAGCGCAACGGATTCTCGCCCGCCGACATCAAGAAGGTCGAGCCGGTCGTCGTCCCGCCGGTCAGCACCGAGCAGGCGCTACGGGCGCACCGCATCGACGTCGGCGTGCTCAGCGGCATCTTCCAGGAGAAGGCGAAGGCGGCGGGCGGCCTGCGGGAACTGTTCGACGACCACCAGTTCCTCGGCGATTTCACGGCGGGCAGCTACGTCTTCCGCAAGGACTTCATCAAGCGGAATCCCGCGACCGTCCGGGCGTTCACGACCGGGGTCGGCAAGGCCGTCGACTGGGCCCGGACGACCCCGCGCGACCAGGTGATCCAGCGGTTCGAGCAGATCATCCGCAAGCGCGGGCGCAACGAGGACACGGCCGCGCTGAAGTACTGGAAGTCCTACGGCGTCGGCGATCCGCACGGCGCGATCCAGGACCGGGAGATCACCACCTGGATCACCTGGCTCGAACAGGTGGGGCAGATCCCGAAGGGCAAGGTCAAGGCCGCCGACGTCTACACCAACCGGTTCAACGGGGGGTGACGGGAATGGCACCGAAAATCGAGGTCCAAGGGCTCGGGAAAACGTTCGCGATCCGGGGCGGCGGGACGTTCGACGCCCTTCAGGACATCTCCTTCGCGCTGCCCGAGGGCGACTTCCTCGTGGTCGTCGGGCCGTCCGGCTGCGGGAAGAGCACGCTGCTGGACCTGCTCGGCGGGCTGACGCGGCCCACGTCCGGACGCGTCCTGCTGGACGGCGCCGAGATCACCGGCCCCGCCCTCGACCGCGGCATCGTTTTCCAGCAGTACGCGCTGCTGCCGTGGCGCACCGCCCAGCGCAACGTCGAACTCGGCCTGGAGGCCAGCGGCGTGCCGCGCCGGGCGCGCGCCGCGACGGCCCGCGAGTACCTGCAGCTCGTCGGCCTGACGGGGTTCGAGGACCGCTACCCGCACGAGCTGTCGGGCGGGATGCGCCAGCGCGTCGCGATCGCGCGCAGCCTCGCCTACGACCCCGGCGTCCTGCTCATGGACGAGCCGTTCGGCGCGCTCGACGCCCAGACCCGCGAGTCCCTGCAACAGGAGCTGCTGCGGATCTGGGAGCGCACCGGCAAGACCGTCGTGTTCATCACGCACGACATCGACGAGGCCGTCTATCTCGGCCGGCGCGTCGCCGTCATGACCGCGCGGCCCGGCCGGATCAAACGCGTCGTCGACATCGACCTGCCCGTCCACGACGAGGCCGCCGACCCGCGCTCCAGCCCCGAGTTCGCCCGGCACCGGCACGAGGTGTGGTCGCTGCTGCGCGACGAGGTCGCCGCGTCCCGGAAGGAGGCCGTCTCCGTTGGCTAGCGTGCTCGAAGCGCCCCCGGCCGCGCGTCCCGCCGCGCCGCCGGCCCGCGCCCCCCGCCGCGTCCTGCGGCTCGGCCTGTCGTTCGGGCGGCGCAGCGTCGCGATCCTCGCCTTTCTCGCACTGTGGGAGATCGCGCCGCGCGCCGGGCTCGTGGACCGGACGTTCCTCGTCCCGTTCTCCGAGGTCCTGCCCACGCTGTGGGACCTCGCCCGGGACGGGCAGCTCTGGAGCAACACCCAGACCAGCCTCGCCCGGGCGCTGAGCGGGTTCGCGATCGCGATCGCCGTGGCCGTCCCGCTCGGCCTGCTCATCGGCTGGTACCGGACGCTCGCCGAACTGCTCAACCCGCTGCTGGAACTGTTCCGCAACACCGCCGCGCTCGCGCTGCTGCCGGTGTTCGTGCTGATCCTCGGCATCGGCGAGACGTCCAAGGTGTCGATCGTCGTGTACGCGTGCGTGTGGCCCGTCCTGCTCAACACGGTCAGCGCGGTGCGCGGCGTGGACCCGACGTTCGTCCGGGCGGCGCGGTCGCTCGGGCTGTCGGCGCCGCGGATCTTCCAGAAGGTGGTGCTGCCCGCGTCCGTCCCGTCGATCTTCACCGGGGTGCGGATGGCGGGCTCGAACTCGATCATCGTGCTGATCGCCGCCGAGATGGTCGGCGCGAAGTCCGGGCTCGGCTACCTCGTCAACGCGTCCCAGCAGAACTTCGCCATCACCCAGATGTACGCGGGCATCGTCGCGATCTCGGTGATCGGGCTCGTCTTCAACCACCTCCTGGTCGCGCTCGAACGCCGGTTCACCCGGTGGCGCGCGGACCATTGATCGGGGCCTCTCCATGCATCTGAACGCCTTTCTCATGCCCGCCGGGCACCATGACGCGGCGTGGCGCCACCCGTCCAGCGGCGCCGACCGGGCCACGGACATCGCGTATTACCAGGAGCTGACCCGGACGGCGGAGCGCGGCTTCCTGGACTCGGTGTTCTTCGCCGACGGCGTCGCGATCCGTCCGGCGCCCGCCGCGAACGTCGCCGGGGGGCTGGAACCGCTGACGCTGCTGGCCGCGCTCGCCGTCGTGACCGAGCGGGTCGGGCTGATCGCCACGGCGTCCACGACGTTCTACGAGCCGTACACGCTGGCGCGGGCGTTCGCGTCGCTCGACCACATTTCGGGTGGACGGGCTGGATGGAACATCGTCACGTCCGGGACGGAGGCCGAGGCCCGCAACTTCAACCGCGACACCCATCTCGACCACGCCGTCCGGTACCGGCGGGCGGCGGAGTTCGTGGACGTCGCGACCGCGCTGTGGGAGAGCTGGGAGCCGGACGCGATCGTGTTCGACCGGGCCGCGGGCGTGTACGCGGACCCGGCGAAGATCCACGACGTCGGCCACACGGGCGAGCACTTCCGCGTGCGCGGGCCGCTGAACGTGCCGCGCTCGCCGCAGGGACGTCCGCTGCTCGTCCAGGCCGGGTCGTCGGAGGACGGCCGGGCGTTCGCCGCGCGCCACGCCGAGGCGATCTTCACCGCGCAGCAGACGCTCGCCGACGGGCAGGCGTTCTACCGGGACGTCAAGGCGCGCGCCGCCCGGCACGGCCGCGATCCCAAGATCCTGCCGGGGATCTGCCCGGTCCTGGGGTCGACGGAGGAGGAGGCGCAGCGGCTGGCGGACTCCCTGACCGAGCTGCAGGTGCTCGACTACGGGCTCGAACAGCTCTCCGGGATGCTGAACGTCGATCTGTCCGGATATCCGCTGGACGGGCCGCTGCCGGACGTCCTGCCGTCGGAGGACCAGATCAACGGCAACAAGAGCCGGTTCACGCTCGTCGCCCGCCTGGCGCGGAGCGAGAAGCTGACGATCCGCGAGATCATCGCGCGGCTCGGCGGCGGGCGCGGCCACCGCGTGTTCGCCGGGACGCCCGAGCAGGTCGCCGACGAACTCGAAGAGTGGCACCGGGGCGGCGCGGCGGACGGGTTCAACATCATGCCGCCCGTCCTGCCCACCGGGCTGGAGGACTTCGTGGACCACGTCGTGCCCCTGCTCCAGAAGCGCGGGTTGTTCCGGCACGAGTACGAATCCACGACGCTGCGCGGGCACTACGGGCTCGATTGACGCGCGGGGCTCGCGGGCGGTTGACGTGCGGTCCGCTCCCGGCCAGCGGCCACGGCCGTCCCGGCATGACGCTACATATATGGCCTTGTCACAACGAAAGGACCATGAGTGAAGAAGCTTCTCGGGGCGGCCGTCGCGGCGGTGGCGACGGTCGGTGTGTGGGCGGTACCGGCGGAGGCGGCGTCGGCCGTGCAGATCTACCGGGTCTACTACGACTCGCCGGGCAAGGACACCCGGTCGAACACGTCGCTGAACGGCGAGTGGGTGCAGCTGTTCAACACGAGCCGGACGTCCCGGCAGCTCCGGGGCTACGCACTCCGCGACAAGACCGGCTACACCTACACGTTCGGGACGTTCACTCTGAAGGGCCGCAAGTCGGTCTACGTCCACACGGGACGCGGGACGAACACCGCCACCCAGCGCTACTGGGGACGCCGTTCCTACGTCTGGAACAACACCGGGGACAAGGCGTACCTGCGCTACAACGGCACGACGCTCGACACGTGCTCGTGGGGCTCGGGCGGGTCGTCCACGTACTGCTGACCCCTCCTTTTCCCGGATGATCGGCGCATTCGAGGCGCACGTGACCGTGGCCCCGGACGACGGCGCCGGGCTGGAGCGATGGGCGTCCGCGCGCGGCGTGAAGTTCACCCACATTCTGCTGGCGCGCGGACGCTCGGTCTCGCAGCCCATGCTGACCGTCCGCACCGACGGAACGCTGGCCGAGGCCCGCGCGTCGGCCGCCCGGACGGTCGCGGCGCTGCGCGCGGACGGGCTCCGGGTGCTGCGGACGAAGATCGAGGCGTCGCCGTCCACCAGCGGCGTCCCGGTGGCGGACGGCTGCGTTCCGGGCTATTTCGAGCACCATGTGAAGCTCGTCCTCGCCCCGGACGCGGACCAGGCGGCGCTCGTGTCGCTGGTCGTCCCGCACGGCGCCCATGTGTCCCGCAACGCCCGCCGGACCCGGCCGGACGGACGCGCGGAACGCTTCGTCACCCAGCGCTGCCACCACGTCGGCGCTGTGACGGCGGGCCGCCGCCTGGACGCGCTCACCACTGCGCTGCTGGCACACGGCTACGACCTGGCGGCGGTCGAACGCGAGTACGTCGTTTTCGACGGCGACCCGTCGCTGGACGACGGTTGGATCACCGAGGGGACACGATGAACTGGGACGAGATTCCGTGGGGTCCGTGGCCCGAGGGAACCGAACCTCCGCGCACCGATCCGGACGCCGAACAGCGCCGCCGCCTCGGCCTCCCCGCCACGCTGCGTCTCGTCCGCGAGGGACGGCAGCCGCTGCTGTTCGACCCGGCGCTGAAACACCACAGCCGCGCGATGCGCGCCGGACCGCCGCGCTTCCTATCTCCGGCTACGGAACACCGCTGGTCGGTGGCGCGCCGCCGGGCGCTCGACCACCTCGTGGCGGCCGTGGCCGAATCCCCGTGGGCGGACCACCTCGTCCTGCGCGGGAGCCTGCTGCTGCGCGCGTGGTACGGCGACGCGGCGCGGGAGCCGCACGACCTGGACTTCGTCGTCGTGCCGGCGTCCTTCGGGATCGCCGACGACCGCGCCGAACCGATGCTCGACGACCTGGCCCGCCGCGCCTCGGACATCTCCCGCCGCTCCGGGGACGTGCTGGTGAGCGCCGACGGCGCGGTTCGCGACGACATCTGGACCTACGACCGCGTGCCGGGCCGTCGGCTGGTCCTGCCGTGGCGGGCGGACGGCCTTCCGGAAGGGACCGTCCAACTCGATTTCGTCTTCAACGAGCCTTTGCCCGTGGCGTCTGGCTGGACGCCTCTGCCGCCTCTCTCTGGTGACGGCGTCGCGTCGCGTGTCCAGGCGGCGACACCGGAATTGTCGCTGGCCTGGAAAGTGATGTGGCTGCTGGACGACATGTATCCGCAGGGGAAGGACTTGTACGACGCCCTCCTGCTCTCCGCGGACACATCCCTCGACTTCCGCCTTCTGGCGGAGGTTCTGGTGGCGGCCGATCCGTCGCACGTCCGCCGCCTGCCGACGCTGGACGATGTGAAACGCCTGCGGGTCGACTGGCCGGAATTCCAGAAGGAGCATCCCGAACTCCCGGGCACCGAAACGGACGCCCACCGGCGCCTCGTCCGCGCGCTGACCCCGACGTTCACCGCCGACCACGGCCTGCCGGCCGACCATTACGCCCGCCGTGCCGAACTCCTCGGCCCGCGCATCGCTCAATACGCGCCCGTCCTCGCGTCGGAAGGCGCGGACGCCGTGCTGCGCCGCATGGCCCTGACCGACCGCCTCGACGCGAACGAGGCCGCGATCGTCCTGAACGAACTCCTGCACCGGGCGCCCGCCGACGTGCCCGCGACCCTGGACGTCGTCCTGACCGGGTACGGCGCGGCAAGCTCCGACTGGTCCGCCTACCTGGCGCGCTACCCCGAGGTGCGCACCAAGATCCTCAACGACCTGGTGCCCTGACCCCGCCCGGCCCGTCGAGCGTGCCGGTGACGATTTGGCGGATCGCGTCCAGGTCGACGTCCGCGGCGAGCGACGCCTCCTCGGGCGCGTTCTTCGCCGGCTCCTCGACGCTGAGCAGCGTGCGCACGAGGCGCGGCAGGACGGTGCGGGCGACGAGGTCCTCGGCGAGCGCGGCGCCGTCCACCGCGTACCGCTCGGCGAGATAGGCGCTCAGCCGCTCGTAGGTGCCGCCGAAGATCGCGTCGAAGTAGGCGTTCGCGCTGCCCGGCAGGCGCTCGGCGGCGGCGATGCTCAGCCGGCACGTCCGGACCTGCGGCTCCCAGACCATGAGCTGCAGGAACCGCGCGCAGAACAGCGCGACCGCCTCGGCGGGATCGTCGGCATAGGCGTCGGGGGTGCGCAGGCGGTCCAGGTACAGCTCGCGGACGAGGTCCAGGACGGCGAGGAACAGCTTCTCCTTGCTCTCGAAGTGGGCGTAGAGCGACCGCTTGGAGGTGCCGGCGCGGCTCGCCACGGTGTCCATCGAGGCCCGCTCGTAGCCCGCCTCCAGGAACACCTCCTTGGCCGTGAGCAGGATGTGGCGGCGCAGGCTCTCGCCGCGCCGCTGGGGTCCGGCCTGGTGCTTCATCCGCTTGCGTCCTTCTAAGTAAACGGTACAGTTGAGTTTACTTACCTGCCAGGGGGAGGCATCCCATGATCGTCATCACCGGACCGACCGGGAACATCGGCCACCGCGTCCTCGCCCATGTCCTGACCGGCGACGAGCCCGTCCGGGTCGTCGTCCGCGACCCGACCAGGCTGCCCGCCTCCGTCCGGGACCGGGTCGAGGTCGTCCAAGGCTCGCACGGCGACCCGTCGGTCGCGCGCCGCGCCCTGGACGGAGCCGACACCGTGTTCTGGCTGGTCGCCGCCGACCGCCGCGCCCTGAACCCCGACGAGGCGTTCGTCGGCTTCACGCGCCCGACCGCGGCGGCGCTGCGCGACCACGGCGTCCGCCGGGTCGTGACGATCAGCGCCCTGGGCCGCGGCACCCCCGTCGCGGACCGCGCCGGCCACGTGACCGGCTCCCTCGCCATGGACGACCTGCTCGCCGGAACGGGCGTGGCGCTGCGCGTCCTCGCCTGCGGCTCCTTCATGGACAACATGCTGCGCCAGGCCGCATCCATCAAAGACCGGGGAGTCTTCTTCGACATCCTCCCGCCGGACTTCGAACAGCGGCTCGTGGCCGCCCGCGACATCGCCGCCGTCGCGTCCCGCCTCCTGCTGGACCCGTCCTGGACGGGCCAAGAGGAAATCCCCCTCCTCGGCCCCGAAGACCTTTCGTACGACGAGATGGCCGCCATCGCCTCGGACGTGCTGAGCGCCGAAGTGCGCTACCAGCAGATCACTCCCGCCGCACTTCTGTCGCAGCTCACCGACATGTCCGACGGCATGGCCCAGGCCATGCACGACATGATGACGGCCAAGATGAACGGCCTGGACAACGGAGTCGCCCGAACACCCCAGTCCGCAATCGACACCCCCACGACCTTCCGCGAGTGGTGCGAACAAACCCTCAAGCCCGCCTGACCAACGCCCAAGCACCAACCAGCACCAACGCCCCGCCTCCGCCCCGCGCGGCGCGGCGTGTCCGCGCCGTGCGTCCGCTGTATCTCGGCGGGGCGGCTGGGCGTGGTCGACCGCTCGGCGGACGCTCGCCTACGGCTGCAGCAACTGACGCCGAAGCGCTGCCACCAGATCGTCCCCAACCTCCAACTGCTCAACGGCATAGCCGTGGACGGACCCGTACCTCGCGCGCAGGTCGTCCAGGAAAAGCCGCATGATCGCAGCGGGGGCGCGGCCGTAGGCGGGCCAGCGGAGGGTCAGTTCGGGATGCTTGGCGTGCCATTCGGCGACGAGGCGTTCGGTCGCCAGTTCGGTGAGGGCGAAGTCGGCGACGATGTCGTCTTCGCGGACGCCGAGCAGGCTGAGGACGAGCATCGCCAGAAGCCCCGTGCGGTCTTTGCCGGAGTGGCAGTGGAAGACCAGCGGCGCGGTGTCGTCCGCGATGATCTCAAGCGCACGACGGAGTTCGGCGACACCGTCATGGGCGACTTCGGCGTACTTGGCGGCGAGGAAGCGCGCAGGGTCCACGTCCGGCTCCTGGCCGGCCTGGTCGTATGGATGGCGTTCGACGCTGAGGTTGTAGTACGTCACGCCGAGGTCGTGAGGGATGCGTCCACTGCGCTTCACTTCCCACGGATACCGGAGGTCGATCACGGTCCGGATGCCCAGCGACCGGAAGCGCTCATGATCCGTGCCTTTCAGCTTTCCCAGAGCATCGGAACGGAACAATCGCCCCCAGCGAACCGCCCGGCCGTCGACTCCTAGATAACCGCCGAGATCCCGAAAATTGCACAGGCCATCGAAGTCGATGTGTCTCTTCACCCGTTGCAGTTTACGGCTGCCCGCGTCGCCTTGTCGCCATGCAGAATTTCGATCTGCTTTCCGTGACCCGTGGCACACCACCGATCCGAATACGGTCGGCCTTGCACGACACTCCGCCGGCGGACGGGGCCGTCCGAAACAGGCGTTCTGCCTGCCAATGGGGCACGCCGTCCCGCGCATGGCAGCTTGGGTGCGTCACCGAGACCGGGGACACAGGGCGGGTACCGGCCGCTCGACCAAAGGATCCCCGCCCTTCCGCCGCGCGGTGGCCGGCACATAACCTGGCGGTAGAGGGCGTTTTTTGATCACCGACGGTGCGCCTGCTGGAACGCACCGACCATTCAGGGCAGGTTCTGTCTTCGCCATGAGAATCCACGACTACGGATGGCAGGATGGGAAAGTCCTGAGCATTGGCGGGCGTTTCGCCGCATACGGCCCGTCCCACTGGGCGGTGCTCGCGTTATTCGCGCTCGGCTGCGCAGGCCTGGTGCTCATCGGCCGCACGCATCGAACGCCGCCCGCACCGGACGAAAGGTTCAACGGTTACGCAAAGGGCTTCAGCCAGGCGTACGCCCTGGCGATGGCCTTCATCGCGATCGGCACCAAAACGTACTCCTACCTCCCGTCCCGGTGGAACATAGGCTCAACGCTCCCACTGGGCCTCTCCGACCTGGCCTGGCCAGTGGCGATCATCGCCCTGTGGACGCTAGGCCGTCACTGGTTCGCCCTGACGTACTACTGGGGCCTGACACTGTCGATACAGGCCCTACTAACTCCAGCTCTGAACGGCCCGGACTACCCCGCAATCAACTTCCTCGACTTCTTCGGCATGCACCTACTGGTCGTCTGGGCGGCGGTCTACATGACCTGGGGCCTGGGCATCCGCCCGGACTGGAACAGCTACAGATTCGCCGTCCTCATCACCGCAGCCTGGGGCCTGGCGACCTACTGCTTCAACTCGCTGGCAAAAACGAACTACGGATACCTCAACCACAAACCCGACACCGGATCGGCGCTGAACCTGATGGGCCCCTGGCCCTGGTACGTGCTGGCCGAGGTCGCGATCATCCTGTCCGGCTGGGCACTGATCACCTGGCCCTGGACACGCCGAACCCCCACCCCCTGACCGCCGGGCCCGACCGCGCCATGTATCTCACGGCGCCGGGGTCGCCACATGAGCGGTGGACGCGCCGGTCAGCGCCCTGGGCCCGACCTGCGCAGCGCGGACGGCTTGTGCACCGCGTACTTGCCGGACTTCTCACTGCGAACCAGGTACTGCGGATCGTCCTTGGACGCGACGACATCCCGTCCCGCAGCAGTGGTGCGCTCGGTGATCTTCTGCTCGACCCGCCCCGGCACCCGAACACCGTGGCTGTTCCACTCGACGGCGTCCCCGGTCGAGAACTCCTGATCGTCCTTCGCCATGAGGCCCCCATTCTCGCTCGGCTCAGCCCCGACTACCCGCCCGCTGCGCCGACAACCGTCCGCGCCACCAGGGGCAAGACGAGCCGACGCCACTCGCCCGCAACGCCGCGTCCAGCGCCGACACGCGGTCGGGCTCAGGTCGCCGACCGCCATCGTGCGGCGGGTTCGGGCGTTGGTCTCTGCATGCGGTGGACCTTCGTCCCTGCCGGGTGGTCGGTGTCCGGTGGTGCGCTGGACCCGACGACTTTGGAGATGATGTGAACGCTCTTGACCTGTCGCGGTGGCAGTTCGGGATCACGACGGTGTACCACTTCGTGTTCGTCCCGTTGACGATCGGCCTTTCGGTGCTGGTGGCCGGAATGCAGACGGCCTGGTACCGGACGCGCGACCCTGTGCATCTGCGGATGACGCGTTTCTTCGGAAAGCTCTTTCTGATCAATTTCGCGGTGGGCGTGGTCACCGGCATCGTGCAGGAATTCCAGTTCGGGATGAACTGGTCGGAGTACTCGCGGTTCGTCGGGGACGTGTTCGGCGCGCCACTGGCGATGGAAGGTCTCCTCGCGTTCTTCCTGGAGTCGACGTTCCTCGGGCTGTGGATCTTCGGCTGGGACCGGCTCTCGCCCCGGCTCCATCTCGCGACGATCTGGCTGGCGGCGATCGGAACGAACCTGTCGGCGTACTTCATCCTGGCGGCCAACTCCTGGATGCAGCACCCGGTGGGCTACCGGATCAACCCCGCCACGCACCGTGCCGAGCTGACGAGCATCGGGAAGGTCCTCACGAACTCGACGGCGCTCGTGACGTTCCCGCACGTGCTGTTCGGCGCGTTCCTCACCGGCGCGCTCTTCGTGGTCGGGATCAGCGCTGTGCATCTGAGCCGGGGCCGCGACACCGTCCTGTTCCGCCGCGCGCTGCGCGCCGGGCTCGTCGTGGGACTGGTGGCCGCCGTGGGCGTGACCGTGTCCGGCGACGTCCAGGCGCGCATCATGACCAAGCAGCAGCCCATGAAGATGGCCGCCGCCGAAGCGCTCTACGAGACGTCGGCGCCCGCGTCGTTCTCGCTGTTCACCATCGGCTCGCTGGACGGCTCGCAGGAGGTGTGGAGCCTGCGCGTCCCGCACGGCCTGTCCTTCATGGCGACCGAGAACCCGAACGGCAGGGTCGAAGGGATCAACGACGTCCAGCGCCGCTACGAGGCCGCGTACGGACCCGGCAGCTACAAGCCGGTCGTTCCCGTCACCTACTGGACGTTCCGGATGATGGTCGGGCTCGGGCTCGCGGCGGCCGTGCTCGCGCTCGCCGGACTGTGGGCGACGCGGCGCGGACGCGTCCCGGGCGGCCGCTGGTTCCCGCGCGTCGCGCTCGCCGCGATGACGCTGCCGTACCTGGCCGACACCGCGGGCTGGATCTTCACCGAGATGGGTCGGCAGCCGTGGGTCGTGGCCGGTTTGCTGCGGACGCGCGACGGCGTGTCGGCAGTCGGATCGGCATCGGTGATCACCTCGCTGGTCGCGTTCACCCTGCTCTACGGCGCCCTCGCCGTCATCGCGGGCGGGCTCATGGTCCGGTACGCGCGGCAGGGACCGCCGCCGGAGACCGAGACGCGCGACGGCGAACCCCTGCCCGCTTTCACGTACTGACCCCCGGGAGAACGACCGATGGAACTCACGACCGTCTGGTTCACGCTGATCGCGTTGCTGTGGACCGGCTACTTCGTGCTGGAGGGCTTCGACTTCGGCGTCGGCGTCCTGCTGCCGCTGCTCGCCCCCCGCCGCGACCCGCACGGCGAGACCGACCGCCGGGTGATGATCAACACGATCGGGCCGGTGTGGGACGGCAACGAGGTGTGGCTGCTGGTCGCGGGCGGCGCGACGTTCGCCGCGTTCCCCGAGTGGTATGCGACGCTGTTCAGCGGCTTCTACCTCCCGTTGCTGCTCATCCTGCTGGCGCTGATCGTCCGGGGCGTGGCGTTCGAGTTCCGCGGCAAGCTGGACGATCCCCGCTGGCGCCGCGCATGCGACCTGGCGATCTTCTGGGGGTCCGCGCTGCCCGCGTTCCTGTGGGGCGTGGCGTTCGCGAACATCGTCCGGGGCGTGCCGATGAACGCCGCGCACCACGTCACCGGGAACCTGTTCGGGATGCTGAACCCGTACGCGCTGCTCGGCGGCCTGGCGACGTTCGCGGTGTTCACGCTGCACGGCGCGGTGTTCCTCGCGCTGAAGGCCGACGGCGAGGTGCGGTACCGCGCGCGTGACCTGCTCACGCGCGCATGGGCACCGGTCGTGGCCGTCGCCGCGGGGTTCCTGCTGGTCAGTCAGATCGAGCACGGCAAGGCGTGGACCTCCGCGGTCGCGGTGGTCGCGGCCGTCGCGCTCGTCGGCGGCGTGGCGGCGGGGCTGCGCGGCCGTGAGGGCTGGGCGTTCGCGGGGACGGCCGTCGCGATCGCCGCGACCGTGACCACGCTGTTCGGCGACCTGTGGCCGCACGTGCTGCCGTCCACCACGTCGGACGCGTTCAGTTTGACCGTCCACAACGCGGCGTCGAGCCACTACACGCTCGGCGTGATGACGTGGGTCGCGGTGGTGTTCACGCCGGTCGTGCTCGCCTACCAGGCGTGGACGTACTGGGTGTTCCGGGCCCGGCTGACCCGCGAGACGGTCCTCGGGACCGCTCCGGGCGCCGGCGGCGTCGCGGGCGCGGAGCACGGGGCCGCGCGGTGAAACCCGTCGACCCCCGGCTGTGGCGCGAGGCGGGCGCGGCGCGCGCCTTCCTCGTGGGCACCTCCGTCCTCGGCGGCGTGACGACCGCCCTGGTGCTGGCGCAGGCGGTGCTGCTGGCGGACGTCCTCGCGGGCGCGTTCGCCGGCCGGACGGTCGGCGCGCTCGGTCCCGCGCTCGCCGCCCTGGCCGTCGTGGTCGCGGCGCGCTCGGCGTCCGCGTGGGCGGGCGAGACGCTGGCGCTGCGCGCGGCGGCGTCGGTGAAGTCGCGGCTGCGGGTGCGGCTGGTCGACCACGCGCTGCGGCTCGGCCCGGGAACGGCCGCCGAGGGGGAGCTGACCGTCCTCGCCACCCGGGGGCTGGACGCGCTCGACGCCTACTTCTCCCGGTACCTGCCGCAGCTCGTGCTGGCCGTCGTCGCGCCGTGCGCCGTCCTCGTCGTGGTCGGCGGCACGGACGTCCTGTCGGCGGTCGTCATCGCGGTGACCCTGCCGCTCATCCCGGTCTTCATGATCCTCGTCGGGCTGCACACGCGGGCCCGCACCGAACGGCAGTGGGCGCTGCTGGAACGGCTCGGCGGTCACTTCCTCGACGTCGTCCAGGGCCTGCCGACCCTGAAGGTCTTCGGGCGGGCGCGGGCGCAGGCCGCCGTGATCCGCGACGTCACCGACGCGCACCGGCGCGCGACGATGCGGACGCTGCGGGTGGCGTTCTTGTCGGCGCTCGTCCTGGAACTGCTGGCCACGCTCGCCGTGGCGCTCGTCGCGGTACAGATCGGCCTGCGGCTTCTGGACGGGGGCGTCTCCTACGAGACGGCCCTGCTCGTGCTGATCCTCGCCCCGGAGGCGTATCTGCCGCTGCGCAGGGTCGGCGAGCACTTCCACGCGAGCATGGAAGGCGTCACGGCCGCCGGGCGCGTCCTGGACGTCCTGGCGACCCCGCTCCCGGCCGTCCCCGAGACGCGCGCCCGCGTCCCGGCCGCCGAGCGGATGCGACTGGAGGACGTGACGGTGCGCCGACCCGGCCGGGACCGTCCCGCGCTGGACGCGGTCACGCTCACGGTGCGGCCCGGTGAACGGCTCGTCGTCGTGGGCCCGAGCGGTGCGGGCAAGAGCACGCTGCTGTCGGTGTTCCTGCGCTTCACCGAGCCCGCCGAGGGACGGACCGGCTTCGCCGACGTGCCACCGGACGAATGGCGGCGCTCGATCGCCTGGGTACCGCAGAATCCCCACCTGTTCGCCGGGACGGTCGCCGAGAACGTCCGGCTCGGCGCCCCGGACGCCGACGTGCCGCGCGCCCTTCGCCTCGCGGGTGCCGCGGAGTTCGTCGCGGCCCTTCCCCAGGGCGCCGACACGCCGATCGGGGAGCGCGGCGCGCGGCTGTCCAGCGGCCAGCGGCAGCGGATAGCGCTCGCCCGCGCGTTCGCGCGGGACGCCCCGATCCTGCTGCTCGACGAGCCGACCGCGCACCTGGACGCCGCGAGCGCCGCCGTCGTCCGCACAGCCGTGGAACGCTTGATGGAGGGCCGAACCGTGGTGCTCGTGACCCACGACCATGCCTGGACGCGCGCCGCCGACCGGATCGCCAAGATCGCCGACGGGCGGCTGACCGTCCGCGCGCCCCAGGCGATGTGGTCATGACCGCGGCGATGAGGCGGGCCCCGCTGCCGCGCCTGCTGGCGTTCGCGTGCCCGCTGCGCGCGGGACTGCTGGTCGCGGCGCTCGCGGGCGCGGCGACGACGGCGGCGGGAGTCGCCCTGCTCGGAACGTCCGGCTACCTGATCGCGCGGGCGGCCGAGCACCCGAGCGTCACCGCGCTCGCCGTCGTGGTCGTGACGGTCCGCGCCCTCGGGATCGGACGGGGCGTGCTCCGCTACGCCGAACGCCTCAAGGGCCACGACGTGGCGTTCCGCGTGCTCGGCGACGTGCGCGTCCGGCTGTACGAGCGGCTCGCGGCCATCGCGCCCGCGGGGCTGCGCGCGTTCCGCTCCGGGGACCTGCTGGCCCGTCTCGTCACGGACGTGGACGCGGTGCAGGACCTGTTCGTGCGCGGCGTGCTTCCCTACACGGCGGCGGTCCTGGCCGGTGCCGGGACCGTCACCGCCTGCGCGTTCCTGCTCGCTCCGGCCGCCGGTGCGCTCGCGGCCGGGCTTCTCGTAGCGGGAGCGGTCGTTCCCGTTCTGACCTGCGTCATCGTCCGCCGATCGGCGGTCCGGGGGGCGGCGGCGCGCGGAACCCTGACTTTGCGCATCGCGGACGCGCTCGTCGGCGCCCGCGACCTCGTCGCGTTCGGCGCGCGGGACGCCGCGGTCGGCGCGGTCCGCGCCGCGGACGCGGTCGCGGCCGCCGGAGAACGGCGGGCCGCCGTCGCATCGGCCCTCGGCGCGGGGCTCGGCACGGCGGTCAGCGGTTTGACCGTGTGGGCCGTGCTGCTGCTCGGCGTCGGCGCGGTCCGGGACGGGACGCTCGACAGCGTGTCCCTCGCCGTCCTCGTGCTCACCGCGCTGGCCGCGTTCGAGGTCGTCGCGCCCCTGCCCGCCGCCACCGCGAGGCTGGCCGAGACGGCCGCCGGGGCGCGCAGGATCGCCGCGGTCCTCGACGCGCCGGACCCGATTCGGATTCCCGCACGGCCGCTGCCCGCGCCGTCCCGGCCCGTCACGGTACGGATGCGCGGCGTCGGAGCCCGCTACGAACCGGACGGTCCCTGGGCGGTGCGCGGACTCGACCTGGAGTTCGTCCCCGGCCGCCGGGTCGCCCTCGTCGGGCCGAGCGGTTCGGGAAAGAGCACGGTCGCCGCGCTGCTGCTGCGGTTCCTGGACGCCGACGAGGGGGCGATCACCGTGAACGGGCACGACATCGCCGCCTACGAGCCGGACGACGTGCGACGCGTCATCGGCGGTTGCCCCCAGGACCCGCACCTGTTCGACAGCACGATCCGGGAGAATCTGCGGCTCGCGCGTTCCGGCGCCACCGACGCCGAACTGCTGGACGCGGCGGACGCCGCCCGGCTGCTCCCGTGGATCGCGGCACTGCCCGAAGGCCTGGACACCCCGGTCGGGGCGCACGGCACAGCCCTGTCGGGCGGGAGCGGGGCCGGCTCGCGCTCGCACGCGCCTTGCTGGCCGACCCCGCCCTGATGGTCCTGGACGAGCCCACCGCGCACCTGGACCCCGAGACCCGCGCCGGCCTGACCGCCGACCTGCTGCGGGCGACCCGGGGCCGCGCCACCCTGCTGATCACCCACGACCTGATCGGCCTCGAAGCGGTCGACGAGATCGTCATCCTGGACGGCGGCCGGGTCGCCGAACGCGGGACGCACGCCGAACTGGCGGCGGCGGGCGGGCCGTACGCGATCGCGCGATGTGACCGAGGCCCGACCGCGCCATGACCTGACGGCGCGCGGTACGGAAGCACCCGTCAGGCGCCCGGCACGGGGACGCAGCGGCCGAAGAACATCTGTCCGCTTCCGCCTCCGGCCGCCGCGCCTCCGCCTCCGTCTCCGGCCGCCGCGCCTCCGCCTCGGGCCGCCGCGCCTCCGCCTCGGGCCGCCGCGCTTCCGCCTCGGGCCGCCGCGCTTCCGTCTCGGGCGGCCGCGCCTCCGCTTCCGCTTCCGCCTCCGGCCGCCGGGCGCTCTGCCTGCCGCCCGCCGTCGCTCGCTTCACGCGCCCAGGACCTGCTGCGCGGCACGCCGACGGTCGAGGACGCGCTGGCGACCGGCGCCGTGGGACCGCATCGAACCACTCGGCGGGCCGTTGGCGCCCGCCGCGCCGTCGGACGGTTCGGCTGCCTCGCGCCGCCGGCTGCTCTGCCTGGCAGCGACCCGTCGGCTGCTCTGCCAACGCCGAACCGGCTGCGGCGACGATTCCGCGCGATGAGATCTTCTGAGATCTTCGCGGCGTTTCGCCGGCTCGGCGAGCACCGCGACGGCCGATTCGCGACGCTCGACGAGTTCGACGCCGAGGAGGCGCCGAACTTCTGCGGCGCATCCGATCGCCGTGTCGAGCGCATGACCGCGATCTGGGCCGCCCGCCCGGGTGTTACTTCGAGCGTTTCCAGAAGGGGCGCTTGGGTGGGTTGGCGGTCTTGTCGAGGTTCGTGATGGCCTTCGTCCACAGGTCGTCCGTGGCTGCGGTCGAGGGGTCGGTGCGGTAGGCGCGTAGGGCCGCTGTGAGGTCGGTCAGCGGCTTCGGGGCCTTGTCGCCCAGGCGTTGAAGGGTCATCTCCAGGAAGGGCAGCAGGTGGTAGAGGAGGTGGTCGCGGCGTTGTGACTCATCGCCGGTGAAGGTCTTCAGCGTCTCCAGTTCCGCGTTCAGCATCGTGCGTGTGGCGTCCTGGTCGGAGTCGCCTGGGCGTGGGGCCGGTACGGGGGTGCGTCGGCGGTCTGCGTTGTGGTTCCGGTCGGGTGTGGCCTTCGGTTTTGCGGAGGGCGGCGCGGATGCGGGCTGGATGTAGGGGGCCGGCGGGTGGGGTGCGGAGCCGGTCGGGGCGGAGGGCGCGCCGAAGGGGACGGGGGGTGCGCCGTACGGGGCGGGGTGGCTTGGGGCGGGTGGTGGGGCGGTCATGGGGGACGGGGGCGCTACCCGGGGTGCTGCCATGGGGTGGGCGGGGATCGGGTGGGCTCGGCGGTGCAGGTCGGCCGCGTGGGGGTTCTCTACGGGCTGGATCACCTGGTGCGGGCGTGTTCCGGTTTCGTTAGCGGTGACCGCGTCGGTGGCGACGAAGGCGGTGAAGCGGCACAGGACGTTGAAGCGCAGCGAGACGCGGACGATCTGTTGTTCCAGCTCGGGGCCGCCCTCGATGACGTAGCGGTCCTCCAGGTCGCGCAGGTGTGCGCGGGCCCAGATCGACGCGGCGGCGCGGGACGGAGCGACCGTCGGGGTCAGGCTGCGGTGCCAGGGGGAGCCGTCGGCGGCGGTTCCGCGCAGGGTCAGGTCGCCGGGCGAGGCGCCCGTGTAGCGGCCCGCGATGACCAGTGCCGCGCCCGGGTAGAGCGCGCCGAGGCGGCGTGGGGCCACGGTGGACGGGTCGATCTCCAGGCCCGCCGGGTCCAGGTGCAGGTCGGTGACCAGGGGCGCGCCGATCCGGTGGTGGACGGACTCCATCGCCTCGTCCAGCCGGTTCTCGGATTCGACCAGTTCGCAGCGTCCGCCGATCGCCAGGCGGTTGAGGAAGCCGGCGTTCACGGCGTGGTCGATCCCGACCGTGTGGACGCGCACGCCCGCCAGGCGCGGCAGCAGGTGGGCGAGGAGCTGGTCCTCGTTGGCGATCTGGCCGTCGGTGATGAGGACGAGCACCCGGTCGCGGGACGTGTCGGTGAGGAGCCCGGCCGCCTCGTCCAGCGGGGTGAGCATCTCGGTTCCGCCGCGTGCGTCCAGGGTCGCGAGGTGTTCCACCGCGCGGAAGCGGTTGCGGTCGGTCGCGGGGGACAGGCCGTGCGGCAGGTCGGGGCGTTCGACCACCGTGTCGAAGGACAGGACGGCGAACCGGTCGTCGGACGTCAGGGTGTCCACGATGCGGGCTGCGGCGCGGCGGGCGCAGACCATCTTCCAGCCCGTCATGCTGCCGGACCGGTCGATCGCCAGGACGACGTCGCGCGGGCGGAGCCGGTGCTCGCCGGACGGCAGGACGGTCAGGGTGAACGTGCCGCCGTCCGCGCCGTCCGCGCCGTCCGGGCTGACGGTGAGCGCCGTGACCTCGCGGGTTCCGTGGCCGAGGCGCAGGACGAAGTCGCGGTCGAGGCGTTCGCCCGGGTCCAGGCGCAGCCTGGTCCGGCCGGGGCCGGACTCCTCGGCGACGACGTGCAGCGCCGAGCGGATCTCGGTGAGCGGCAGCGCGGTCGTGTCCACGTCGACCGTGATGCCGAGCCGCACCGGGTTCGGGAAGCCGGGCAGCAGGACGGGCGGGCTGATCCGGGACGCGTCCGGCGCGGCGCCGGTGTCAGGGGCGGTGCCCTGGCCCGCCGGGTCGCCGGGCAGGGGCGTTCCGGGGACGTAGCGTTGCGCGACCACGAGCGGGAAGCGGAACGTCGTGACGCTTTCGGTCCCGGTCGTCTCGTAGGGGAGCGGCTGGTCCAGCGTGAGCCGGACGGTCACCCGTTCGCCCGGCGGGATGTTCCCGACCCGCAGCGTGAAGACGTCGGGCCGGTCCTCCTCGGCGATGGCGGCCCGCTTCCCGGCGGCGATCGCCGCGTCGTACTGTTGCCGGGCCTGGCCGCGTTCGGCGAGGACGCCGTCGACGACCCGGTCGGCGACCTCCATCCGCAGCGCCGTCACGGCCGCGCGGTCGGGCAGCGGGAAGACGTACGTCGCCTCCAGCGGGACGTCGAACGGGTTGCGGAACCCCTGGACGACCTCCACGCCGGCGGCGAGCCCGGTGATCGAGGCGTGGACGTCCACCCGGTCGAGCGGCAGGTTGCCCCGTTCGGTGGACAGGGCGCCGAGACCGCCGTCGGGGGACGGCTCGGCGGCGGGCAGCGGGACGATGCGCACGGTCACTGGGTACTCCCGGCGGGATGGTCGGACGTGCTGGGTTCAGGGAGCAGGCCGCGCCGGCGCAGCTCCTGGAGGAGGGGACCGGCCGCGGCCCGCAGGGCGTCGAGATCCTCGGCGTCGAGGTCCTCGACCTCCAGCAGGAGGGTGAGGCCGGGGACGAGCCGGACGCCGCGCACCAGCGCGGGCGAGGTGTCGAGCCGCGCCGGGACGTTGAAGGAGATGTCGGGCCGCGCGGCCCAGAACCGCTCCCGTTCCGATGACGCCGTCTCCGGTTCGGCGTCGGCGGCCTCGCCGGCGACGCGCTCCAGCGTCGCGTCGGTCGCGCCGGTGAGTTCGAGCTGGATCTCGGCGATCGTGCGGCCCTGGGCCTGGCGCCGCTTGACCGCCAGCAGCTGCAGGAGGTGGCGGCGCCCGTAGAGCGCGACGCGCCCCCGGCGCCCGAGCGGGGGGTCGAGCAGCCCGATCGTCGTGTACCAGCGGACGAGGCGTTCGTTCGGCAGGTCGCGCACCCGGCCGTTGACCTGCGCGGACGCGCTCGCGGCGAGCTTCGCCGCGGCGTGCTCCGCCAGCTCTCGGATCGTCCAGGTCTCGTCCATGCCGCCCACGATGACACTGTCATGATGACACTGTCAAATTGATCTTGGTTCCGGCGCGTCGCGCGTAATGGTTGACGCCGATTCCCGTAAAGCGCCCTGCATCTCGCGGACCAGGCTTTACCTTTCCCCTCATGGACGACCATCTCCTGGTCGAGGCCCTGCGGACGCACGAGCCCGACGCGCCCGCCGCGGTGTACGACGCGTACGGCGAAGCGCTCTACTCGTACTGCCGGTCGCGGCTGGGAGACGACGGGGCCGCGGCGGTCGCGGTCCGCGACGCGCTGATCGTCGCCGACACCCATGTGTGGCGGTTGCGCGAGCCCGCACGTCTGCGTCCCTGGCTGTACGCGCTGGCCGCCGCCGAGTGCGCCCGCGCGACCCCCGCCCCGCCGGAGCCGCCCGACGACGGCGAGCCGGGACCGCGCCGCGCCGCGCGCCGGGCGGTCGCCGCGCTGTCGGCCGAGGCGCGCGACGTCCTCGCGCTGAGGTACGTCCACGACGTCGAGCCGGGCGACCTCGCGGCGGTCACCGGCGGCGCCGACGGCGGTTTGGAGCGTGCCCACCGGGAGCTGGAGGCCGTCCTGACGGCCGAGATCCTCGCCGACACTCCCTGTCTCGACCGTGACAGTGTCACTCCGGACAAGCCGGGAAAGTATCTCCAGCACGTCCGCGACTGCGCGGTCTGCGCGCCGCGCGCCCCGCGCACGGTCGCCGCCGCGAAGGTGTTCGCGGCGCTGCCGAGGCCGCAGGTGCCGCGCACGCTACGCCCGGAGGTCATCGCGTGCTTCCGCGACCCGGAGATGGTGGGGCGCAGGCTGTTCGTCGCGGGCCGCGTCACCGAGTTCGGCCCGGACGGGTTCCCCGGCCCGTCCCGGCGCCCGTCCGGACGCGGTGGTCGGCGCGCGTTCGCCCTGGTGGCCGCCGCGGCGGCGCTGACGGCGGTCGCGGGCGGGGCGTCGCTGGTGTGGGGCGGCGGGAGCGGCGCGACGTCCGGGGTGGCGCGCAGCCCGGCGGCGGACGACCGCACCGAGTTCCCGGCGGAGAGCCCGCGCGTCCGGGTCGGGGAGCCGGTGCGAAGCCCGCGGACGTCGGCCTCACCGACCGCGCTGCCGGTCTCCGGGACGTTCAGCCAGGGGGCGCAGGCGACGCTGAGCGCGCCGTCCGGACGGTCCCGTCCCGTCCCGGCCCGGCCGCGTCAGCCGCACCGCTCCGTGCCGTCCGGCGGCCCGGTGGGGAGCCGGCCGGAGCCGCCGCCGGAGGACACACCGGTGCCCACGCCGCCGACGAGCGGCGAGCCGAGCGCGTCCGAGTCCCCGTCGGCGTCGACCGCGCCGCAGCGCTCGGCGGGCTGAAAACGGCGCGGGTCCCGCCGCGCCGGAAGCGCGGTGGGACCCGACGGCGGCCCGGGAGCGGTCGGACGGCTCAGTGCCCGCCCTGGTCCGCCCAGCGCTTGCGGGACTTCTCGATCTCCTGCTCGGCCTCGACCCGTCCGGTCCAGCTCGCGCCCTCGACGGACTTGCCGGGCTCCAGGTCCTTGTAGACCTCGAAGAAGTGCTGGATCTCCAGCCGGTCGAACTCGGCGACGTGGTGGATGTCGCGCAGGTGCTCCATGCGCGGGTCGGTCGCCGGGACGCACAGGACCTTGTCGTCGCCGCCCGCCTCGTCGGTCATCCGGAACATGCCGACGGCGCGGCAGCGGATGAGGCACCCGGGGAAGGTCGGCTCCTGGAGGATGACGAGGGCGTCGAGCGGGTCGCCGTCCTCGCCGAGGGTGTCCTCGATGAAGCCGTAGTCGGCCGGGTACTGGGTCGAGGTGAAGAGCATCCGGTCGAGGCGGATGCGACCGGTCTCGTGGTCCACCTCGTACTTGTTCCGCTGGCCCTTCGGAATCTCAATGGTGACGTCGAAATCCACGGTGTCCTCCGCTCCCTGCTGGCTCGCAGTGAATAGTCTTCCAGGAGTCTGTGCGCGCGGGACCGGTCACCTGGACGGGGGTCCCCGGTGACACGGCGGGCATCGCGGCCGTACGCCGCCGCTCCCGATACAAGGATGTCGCACGTTGGCGGGTGCCGAGCAGGAGAGGGGGGTGCAGGCGTCGATGCGGACCCGCACCCTTGCGTTGGCCACATTGTCCCTGCTGAATCTCTTCAGTGTGGGCGCGGGGGTCGCAGTGGCCGATTTCACACCCGGACGCAAGCTCGCGCCGCGTCCCCCCGCCGTCGCGGAGCGGCTGGTCGCGCAGACGTCCGGGACGATCGGGGCCGCCGACACCGCCGCCGCCCGGATGCCGGACGGCGCGACGCTCACCGGCCGCCTCAACGGGGTGCTCGGCACGACGAAGACACCGATCAAGGCCGTTGTCATCGACGCCGCCACGGGACGGGCGCTGTTCGCCAAGGACGCCGACAGCCCCGCGACTCCGGCGTCCACAACGAAGATCGTGACAACGACGGCGGCCCTCGCGTCCGCGGGCCCGGCCCACCGCATCACGACGCGCGCCGTGCGCGGCGACGGTGACAGTGTCGTCCTGGTGGGCGGCGGCGACCCCACCTTGACGGTCCAGCCCCCCGCGCCGGACGCCGGGCACCCGCCGTACGCGTCGCTCACCGATCTCGCCGCGCAGACGGCGACCGCGTTGAAAGCCCAGGGCCTCACACGCGTCCGCGTTGATTACGACGCCACTGCGTACCAGGGTCCGCGCACCGCGTACGGGTGGAAGCCGAACTATCTCCCGGACGGTGAAGTCGCCCCCGTCAGTGCCCTGACCGTGGACGAGGGCCGCGTCGCGCCCGGCGAGCGCGCCCGCGTCCAGGACCCGCCCGCCGCCGCTGCCGCCCAGTTCGCGACGCTGCTCAAGCGCGCCGGGATCCAGGCGGCGGCGGGCCGCCCGGCGCGGGCCGCCGCGACCGCGCCGAAGCTCGGGGCCGTGCAGTCCCCGCCGCTGTCGGCGCTGATCGAGCACCTGCTGACCGAGAGCGACAACGACGTGGCCGAGGCCGTCGCCCGCCAGGTCGCGCTGAGCCGGGGGGCGCCCGCGTCGTTCGCCGGCGCCGCCGCGGCCGTCCGGCAGGTCCTCGCGGGCCTCGGCGTCGCGGACGGCGTCGCGGTCAACGACGGCAGCGGCCTGTCGGCGGCCAACCGCATCACGCCGCACGCCCTGGCCCGCATCGCAGCCCTCGCGTCCTCACCGGAGCATCCAGAACTGCGCTCCGTCATTACCGGGATGCCCGTCGCCGGGTTCTCGGGCACGCTCCGTCCGCCGCGCTATACGACCGCGCAGAGTCTGGCCGGTGCCGGATACGTCCACGCGAAGACCGGCACCCTCGCGGGCGTCAGCACCCTCGCCGGAATAACCGCCGACGCCAATGGACGGCTGCTGGCGTTCGCGTTCATGGCGGGCGACGGTACGGCCCCGGTCGATCCGAGCGTTCTGGACCGCCTCGCGGCGACCGTCGCGGCCTGCGGCTGCTGACCGGGCATCGCCCGCCGGGTGTGGCGCCCCGCCCACGGGAGATAACTCAGGCGGTTGTTCGTTGAGCGACCGAACAGGGGCGCAGCGGCGCCGGGGCCGAGACGTACGGTGGTGTTCATGAGCGCCTCAATGATCGACTGGAACACGGCGGTCCAGGCCGGCACCCGGCTCGTCCGCCCGGGTCCGCAGGTCAGCCATGCCGAGGCCCGCGAAGTGGTGGCGGAACTGCGCGACCTGTCGGCCATCGCGCACGGCCACGTCCGCGAGTTCACCGGGATGGCGAGCGACCCCGATCCGGCGCCCGCGACCGTCGTGGACCGGCCCGGCTGGATCCGCGCGAACGTCGACGGGTTCCGCGTGGTGCTCGAACCGCTCATGGAGCGCATGCAGGAACGGCGCGGCTCCGGGATCCTCAGCGGCGGCCCCGGCGGCGTCATGGTGCAGGCGGTCGGCTCGCGCGTCACCGGGCTCCAGGTCGGCGGGCTGCTCGCGTACATGGCGTCCCGCGTGCTCGGACAGTACGAGCTGTTCCTGCCGCCGGACCCGTCCGGTAGGGCGCCGACGGGACGACTAACGCTCGTCGCACCGAACATCGTCCACGTCGAACGGGACCTCGAAGTGGACCCGCACGACTTCCGCCTGTGGGTGTGCCTGCACGAAGAGACGCACCGCGCACAGTTCACCGGTGTCCCGTGGCTGCGCGAGTACGTGCAGGACCAGATGACCGAGTTCCTGCTCGCGTCCGACCTGGACCCCGGCGCCATGCTCGACCGCATCCGCGACGCCGCCGACGTCGTGGCCGACGCGATCCGGGGCGGCGAGGGCAACCTCATCGACGCCATCCAGTCGCCCGAGCAGCGCGCGATCCTCGACCGGCTCACCGCCGTCATGACGCTCGCCGAAGGGCACGGCGACTACGTGATGGACGCCGTCGGACCCGAGGTCGTCCCGTCGGTGCAGCAGATCCGCGCCCGTTTCCAGGGCCGCCGCGACGGCGGCTCCCGGCTGGACCGGACGATCCGCCGCCTGCTCGGCCTCGACCTCAAGATGAAGCAGTACGCCGAGGGCGCCGCGTTCGTCCGCGCGGTCGTCGGCAGGGTCGGCATGGACGGGTTCAACGCCGTCTGGCGCTCGCCCGACACGCTGCCCACGCACGCCGAGATCGCCGCGCCGGACCGGTGGATCGAGCGCGTCCTCGGCCCGCGCGCGATCGAGCCCGCGCCGGAGCCGACGGACGTCCCGGATGGGTCCTGACCCGGCGGTCGCGGCCGTCCGCAGAGCGGTCCGCGCGGCGCTCGCCGGCCTGCCCGCCGACGTCCCGGTGCTCGCCGCGTGCAGCGGCGGCGCCGACTCCCTCGCGCTCGCCGGGGCGCTGGCGTTCGAGGCGCGGCGCGCGGGACGCCCCGCGGGCGGCGTGACGGTCGACCACGGGCTCCAGGACGGCTCGGCGGACCGCGCGGCGGGCGTCGTCAAGGTCCTCGCCGGGCTCGGGCTCGCGCCCGCCGAGAGCGTCGCCGTGACGGTCGGCGCCGCGGGCGGCCCGGAGAACGCCGCCCGCACCGCCCGCTATGCCGGGATCGACGCGGTCGCCGGACGGCACGGCGCCGCCGTCCTGCTCGGCCACACCCGCGACGACCAGGCCGAGACCGTCCTGCTGGGCCTCGCACGCGGCTCGGGCGCCCGCTCCCTCGCCGGGATGCCGCCCGCTTTCGCACGCGGCGCCGTGCGGTACCTGCGGCCACTGCTGGACATCGACCGATCCACCACCCGGCGTGCGTGCGCAGCCATGGACCTCGATCCATGGGACGACCCTCACAACGACGACCGTTCGTACACGCGGGTCCGCGTCCGGCACGACGCGCTCCCCGCCCTGGAACAGGCCCTGGGCCCGGGCATCGCCGAAGCCTTGGCCCGCACCGCGCGGCAGCTCCGCGACGACGCCGACCACCTCGACGCCCTCGCCGCCGCGGCCCTGCGCGAGCACGGGACGTCCGTCGACGCCCTGGCCCGGCTGCCCCGCGCCGTCCGCACCCGCGTCCTGCGGGACGCGATGATCCGCGCCGGCTGCCCACCGGGTACGCTCGCGGCGGTCCATGTCGACGCCGTGGAACGCCTGGTCACGGCCTGGCACGGGCAGGACCGCGTGGACCTGCCCGGCGGGGTCCGGGCGCTGCGGCGCCACGGCGTGCTGGAATTCCGGACGGGATGATCCCGTCCTCCCCGGGCGCGTTCCCCTGGCGCGCCCGTCTCCCGGGAAGGTGGGGTAGTGGACGAGAAGGACCTGGGTTCCGACCTGGCGAAGGTGCTGATCCCCGAGGATCGGCTCCAGGCCAAGGTCCGCGAGCTGGCGGCGCAGATCGACGCCGACTACGCGGACAAGGACCTCCTGCTCGTCGGCGTGCTCAAGGGCGCGGCGATGGTCATGGCGGACCTGGCGCGGGCGCTGCACAGCCCGGCGCGCATGGACTGGATGGCGGTGTCGTCGTACGGGTCGGGCACCAAGTCGTCCGGCGTCGTCCGGATCCTCAAGGACCTCGACACCGACATCAGCGGTCGGCACGTCCTCATCGTGGAGGACATCATCGACTCCGGCCTCACGCTCTCCTGGCTGGCCAGCAACCTGCGGTCGCGCGGCCCGGCGTCGCTGGAGATCTGCGCGCTGCTGCGCAAGCCCGAGGCGGTCCGCACCGAGATCGAGTGCCGCTACCTCGGCTTCGACATCCCCAACGAGTTCGTCGTCGGCTACGGGCTCGACTACGACGAGAAGTACCGCAACCTCCCGTTCGTCGGGACGCTCGCGCCGCACGTCTACGGCGGGACGACCGGCTGAACCGGCGCGTTCGCCCAGCGCGAACCCGTCCCGGCACCGCGCGAACCGGGCACAGGGAACAACAGGTCACCACGGATCGTTGCAAAGGTGGCCGATGGGTATATCCAACGGATCAGGGGATGGGCGCTGGCTGCGTCCTCTGTAGAAGGCGGTGTACCGTCGATATCCCGGGACGGCCCGGAAGCCACGCCGGAACCGGCAGGGAGCCGGACCGGGTTCGCGGCGTCCCCTCTCCCGCTCGCCGGGCGAGGGGCGCGACACACACGTTGGTCAGGAGGGACGGACCCCGTCAGGGGAGACCGGATACATGGACGTGAAGCGCTATTTTCGCGGGCCGCTGCTGTGGATCCTGCTGTTCGGCCTCATGGTCGCCCTCGTCATGTGGAGCGTCAATCCGGGTCGTTCGTACAGCCAGACCGACACCTCCAAGGTCGTCCAGGAGATCAACGCGGGGCAGGTGCACTCCGCCAAGGTCGTGGACAAGGACCAGAAGATCGAGGTCACGCTCAACAACGCCGACAAGACGCGCCAGCAGGCGTCGTGGGTCGACGGGCAGGGCGTCCAGCTCCAGCAGCAGCTCCAGCAGCAGTACAACCAGGGCAAGCTCCCCGGCGGTTACAACGTCGAGGTCCCCAAGCAGAGCGTCTTCATGAGCCTGCTGTTCAGCCTCCTTCCGATCGTCGTCATCGTGCTGATCTTCCTGTTCATCATGAACCAGATGCAGGGCGGCGGCTCACGGGTGATGAACTTCGGGAAGTCCAAGGCGAAGCTGATCACCAAGGACACCCCGAAGACCACGTTCGCCGACGTCGCGGGCGCGGACGAGGCGCTGGAGGAACTGGAGGAGATCAAGGACTTCCTGCAGAACCCCGCCAAGTTCCAGTCGATCGGCGCCAAGATCCCGAAGGGCGTGCTGCTGTTCGGCCCGCCCGGCACCGGCAAGACGCTGCTGGCCCGCGCGGTCGCGGGCGAGGCGGGCGTGCCGTTCTACTCGATCTCCGGCTCGGACTTCGTGGAGATGTTCGTCGGCGTGGGCGCCTCCCGCGTCCGCGACCTGTTCGAGCAGGCCAAGGCCAACGCCCCCTCGATCATCTTCATCGACGAGATCGACGCCGTCGGCCGGCACCGGGGCGCGGGCCTCGGCGGCGGGCACGACGAGCGCGAGCAGACGCTGAACCAGCTCCTGGTCGAGATGGACGGGTTCGACGTCAAGGGCGGCGTGATCCTCATCGCGGCGACCAACCGTCCCGACATCCTCGACCCGGCGCTGCTGCGGCCCGGCCGGTTCGACCGGCAGGTCACCGTGGACCGCCCGGACCTGGAGGGGCGCAAGGGCATCCTGCGCGTCCACGGCCGCGGCAAGCCGTTCGGCCCCGACGTCGACCTCGACGTCATCGCGCGCCGCACACCCGGCTTCACCGGCGCGGACCTCGCCAACGTCATCAACGAGGCCGCGCTGCTGACCGCCCGGTTCGACCGCAAGCTGATCGACATGGAGACGCTGGAAGAGTCGATCGACCGCGTCATGGCGGGGCCGGAGCGCAAGACCCGCGTCATGTCGGAGAAGGAAAAGAAGATCATCGCCTACCACGAGGGCGGTCACGCGCTCGTGGCGCACGCGCTGCCGAACTCCGACCCGGTGCACAAGGTGACGATCCTGCCGCGCGGACGTGCCCTCGGGTACACGATGACCCTCCCGATGGAGGACAAGTTCCTCACCACGCGGTCGGAGATGGCCGACCAGCTCGCCATGCTGCTCGGCGGGCGCACCGCCGAGGAGCTGGTGTTCCACGAGCCGACGACCGGCGCGGCCAACGACATCGAGAAGGCCACGTCGATCGCCCGCAACATGGTCACCGAGTACGGCATGAGCGAGCGGCTCGGCGCCCGCAAGTTCGGCACCGGGCAGGGCGAGGTGTTCCTCGGCCGTGAGATGGGTCACGAACGCGACTACTCCGAGGACATCGCGTCCGCGATCGACGACGAGGTCCGCCGCCTCATCGAGTCGGCGCACGACACCGCCTGGGAGATCCTGGTCGAGTACCGGGACGTCCTGGACGACCTGGTCGTCAACCTGATGGAGAAGGAGACCCTCTCCAAGGAGATGGTGCTGGAGATCTTCGCGCCGATCCGCAAGCGGCCCCACCAGAACTCCTACACCGGCTACGGCAAGCGCCTCCCGTCCGACCGTCCCCCCGTGCTGACGGCCAAGGAGATGGCGCTCCTCGGCCCGCAGGACGTCGCCGGCCTGAGCAAGAACAACGGGCAGGCGGCGGGCGACGGGGAGCCCGCGGGCGAGCCGTCCCCCGGCGAGAGCTGATCCTGTTGACGAACGAGCACGACGCACCGTCCGCGGCGGAGGCCCTTCCGGCCTCCGCCGCGAACGGCGTTCTCCCCCCGGCGTTCGACCACGCGCGCATCGAGCGCGCCGTGCGCGAGATTCTGCTCGCGATCGGCGAGGACCCCGAGCGCGACGGCCTGCGCGACACCCCCGCCCGCGTCGCCCGCGCCTACGCCGAGCAGTTCGCGGGGCTGCGGCAGGAGCCCGAGGACGTCCTGAACAAGGTGTTCGAGGCCGACCACGACGAAATGGTCCTGGTCAAGGACATCGAGCTGTATTCCGTCTGCGAACACCATCTGGTGCCGTTCCACGGAATGGCGCACGTGGGGTATACGCCGAACAAGAGCGGCCAGGTCACCGGCCTTTCCAAACTGGCGCGGCTGGTGGACGTCTACGCCCGCCGCCCGCAGGTGCAGGAGCGGCTGACCAGCCAGGTCGCGGACGCCGTCATGCGCATCCTGGAACCGCGCGGCGTCATCGTCGTCATCGAGGCCGAACATCTGTGCATGACGATGCGGGGCGTGCGCAAACCCGGGGCGCGGACCGTGACATCGGCCGTCCGGGGCGATTTCCGTGACCACGCCGAGACGCGCGCGGAGGCGATGGGCCTGATCCTCGGGCGGTGACCGGTCCGGCGGTCGCGCGGCGAGGCAATAGGCTGGATGACATGACCAGTGCCGTTGTTCCCGGGATGCCCGAGCCTGGGCGATGTCTCGTGATGGGCGTGGTCAACGTGACGCCCGATTCGTTCTCCGACGGCGGGGCCTGGTTCGACCACGACAAGGCGGTCGGGCACGGGCTCGACCTCGTCGCCGAGGGCGCGGACGTCGTGGACGTCGGCGGTGAGTCCACCCGGCCGGGCGCGCAGCGCGTGTCGCTGGAGGAGGAACTGCGGCGGGTCGTCCCGGTGGTGGCGGCGCTGGCCGGGGAGGGCATCGCGGTCAGCGTGGACACGATGCGGGCCGAGGTCGCGGAGGCGGCGGTGACGGCCGGCGCGCGGCTCGTCAACGACGTCAGCGGCGGGCTCGCCGATCCCGCGATGGCCCGCGTGGTCGCGGCGGCGCGCGTCCCCTATGTGGTGATGCACTGGCGCGGCCACAGCCACGACATGTACACCCGCGCTGTATACGACGACGTCGTCCGCGAGGTGCGCGACGAACTTCTGCAGCGCGTCGACGCGCTGCTCGCCGAGGGCGTGGACCCGTCGATGATCGTGCTGGACCCCGGGCTCGGGTTCGCCAAGCAGCCCACGACGCTCGACAACTGGGCGCTGATCGCCCGGCTGGACGCGCTGACCGCGACCGGTCACCCGGTGCTGGTCGGCGCGTCCCGCAAGCGGTTCCTCGGCAAGCTGCTGGCCGCGCCGGACGGCACCCCGCGCCCGTTCGCGGGCAGCGACGACGCGACCACGGCCGTCACCGCGCTCGCGGCGGCGGCCGGAGCCTGGTGCGTGCGCGTCCACCGGGTCGCGCCCAACGCCGACGCGGTGCGGATCGCGGCGGCCGTCCGGGCCGCGGCGGCCCGCGAGGAGGGGGACGCCCGTGGCTGACGGTCCGCAGGAGGCCAACGCCGAGTACTACGCGGCGTTCGAGGCGGGCGACCTCGACCGGATGGGCGACGTGTGGGCCGACGGCGCGTTCGCCGACGGCGTGAGCTGCGTCCATCCCGGCTGGCCGATGCTGCGGGGCCGCGACGAGGTGCTGCGGTCCTGGGCGCTGATCATGGCGAACACGACGTACATCCAGTTCGTCCTGACCGACACGACCTGCGACGTCTACGGCGACCACGCGATCGTGACCTGCAAGGAGAACACGCTCACCGCCGACGAGGAGGACTCGGGCGGCACCGGGTTCCTCGCCGGCGGAAGCATCGTCGCGACGAACGTGTTCGTACGGACGGACGGACGGTGGCGCCTGCTCGTCCACCACGGATCCCCGATCCTCGGCACCCCGGAGGACGAGTGAGCGACCGCATCGAGCTGCGCGGGCTCCGCGCGCGCGGACGGCACGGCGTGCTGCCCGCCGAACGCGAGCTGGGCCAGGAGTTCGTCGTGGACGTGTCGCTCGCGCTCGACACCCGTCCCGCCGCCGCGACCGACGACCTGGCGCGCACCGTCGACTACGGCACGCTCGCGGGACGGCTCGTCGCGGCCGTCGAGCAGGACCCGGTCGACCTCCTGGAGACGCTGGCGGAACGGCTCGCGGGCATCTGCCTGGCCGACCCGGTGGTGACGGAGGCGGAGGTCACCGTCCACAAGCCGAGCGCGCCCGTGCCGCACCCCTTCGCGGACGTCGCCGTGCGGATCACCAGGAGCCGCCCATGACCGCGCCCGCCCGGCAGCGCGTCGTGCTGTCCCTCGGCAGCAACCTCGGCGACCGGCTGGACAACCTCCAGGAGGCCGTGGACGCGCTGTTCGACGCCCCCGGGATGGAGTTCGTCGCGCTCTCCCCGGTGTACGAGACGGCCCCGTTCGCGCCGCCCGGCGAGACGCTGCCCGAGCAGGGCGACTACCTGAACCTCGTCGTCCTCGCCGACACGCGGCTGGCGCCCGAGACGCTGCTGGAACGGGTATTGAACATCGAGACCTCGCTGCGCCGCGTCCGGGAGGTGCGGTGGGGGCCGCGCACCCTGGACATCGACATCGTGGCGTTCGGTGACGTCACGTCCGACGATCCCCGGCTGACGCTGCCGCACCCGCGCGCCCACGAGCGCGCGTTCGTGCTGGTGCCGTGGGCCGACGTCGATCCGGACGGGCGCCTCGCCGGGCACGGCCGCGTCGGTGACCTCGCCGCGTCGGCCGGGGGCGGGGTCGCCCGCCGCGCCGACCTGACCCTCCAGCCGCCTGCATGAAGCCGACACGTCCCCTCTTCCTCGCCGGCCTGGTCCTCGTCGTCGGAGTGATCACCTGGGCGCTGGTGAGCAGTTCCTACACGACGCTCCCGCCGCTGCCGTGGACGGCCGTCCCGACGCTGCTGCTGCTCGCGCTCGGCGAGGGCTTCACGGGCTGGAACATCCTGCGCCGGATCCGCCGCAAGAAGGGCACGCGGCCGGTGGAGCCGCTGGTCGTGGCGCGGATGGCGGCGCTCGCCAAGGCCAGCGCGCACGCCGCGGCGGTGCTCGCCGGGATCTTCGGCGGGTTCGCGATCGTCCTCGCCGACTCCCTGGACAAGCCGACGCCCCGGCACGACTTCTCGGTCGGCGCGGGGACGGGCCTCGCCGCGCTCGTGCTGGCGGGCGCGGCGTACTTCCTGGAGTACGCGTGCCGCGTGCCGAAGGACCCCGACGAGGAACGCCGCGACCACGGGGCGTCCCGGGCCTAGCCCGCGGCGGCGCCGGACCGGGCGGGAGCCAGGCCGTCCAGGACGAGCGCGACGAGCTTGTCGCGGCGGTCGGACGCGCCGTCGAACGCCTGCTCCCCGGCCCACGCGGCGCCGTGCAGGAGCGCCAGGAACTCGGCGGTGTCGACGTCGGCGCGCACCCGGCCCGCCTCCTGCTCGCGCCGCAGCAGCGCCGCGCCGGTGCGGCGCATGGCCTCGCAGGACGCGTGCAGATCGGACTTCTCGTCCCGCAGCGTGCCCATCAGCGCGCCGGTGAGCCCGCGGTAGGTGGTCGCCATCTCGGCGAGCGACCGCGACCAGTCCAGCAGGACGGGTCGTTCCTCCGGCTCGCGCAGCAGAGCGCGGCCGTGCTCGGTGAGCGCGTCGAACCGGTCCCGCAGGACGGCCTCCAGCAGCGAGTCGCGCGCGGGGAAGTGCCGGTAGAGCGTGCCGATGCCGACTCCGGCGCGGCGGGCGACGTCCTCCAGGGACGTGTCGATGCCGTGCTCGTCGAAGGCGGCGCGGGCCTCCTTGAGCAGCCGTTCGTAGTTGCGCCGGGCGTCCGCGCGCCGGAAGCGGGGCGTCGGGGTTCCGTTCAGCCTTCCTCCCGAGGTTGCGAAGCGGAGCCTGCCTCCATTAGTGTAGCGGACAGATTCGGAGGGTGCCTCCGAATGTCCGAAAGGAGGCGCGATGTCCGTCGAGGACTACCGGCGCAGACTCGGCCCGTACGGCGTCTGGATCACTCCGCAGGCGCTGCTGGCCACACCGGTCGGCGTGCAGCGCGAGCAGTTCGCCCGGATCGAGAAGCTCGGCTACGGCTCGCTGTGGACCGGGGAACCGCCGGCCGGGGCGCCGCCGGGCCGCGAGACGTTCGTGCAGCACGGGCTGATGCTCGCCTCGACGGAGCGGATCGTCGTCGGGACGGGCATCGCCAACGTCACGACCCGTCCGCCGGTCGCCATGCACACGGGGGCGGCGACGCTCGCCGAGCTGTACCCGGGGCGGTTCATCCTGGGGCTCGGCGGGGCGGGGCCGGATCGTCCGCTGACCCGGCTCGCCGAGTATCTCGACGCGATGGACGAGGTGGCCAAGACCGCGCTGCCGCACGTCGAGTACCCGCGCGTCCTCGCGGCGCTCGGGCCGAAGGCGAACCGGCTCGCGGCCGAGCGCGCGCAGGGCGCCCATCCGTTCCTGCAGCCCGTCCGGCACACCGAGGTCGCGCGGGACCTGCTCGGCCCCGAGCCGCTGCTGATCCCGCAGCAGATGGTGGCGCTGGAGACCGACCCTGACAAGGCCCGCGACCCGCTGCGCCACCTCATGAAGGGCATGCCGGAGGGGCCGTACGAGCGCAACTACCGGCGGCTCGGCTACGGCGACGACGACCTCGGCGACGTCCGCAGCGACCGGATCGTGGACGCGACGCTCGCCTGGGGCGACGAGGCCGCGGTCGCCGAGCGGCTGCGCGCCCACCTGGACGCCGGGGCCGACCACGTGCTGCTGACGCCCCGCGCGCCCGACCTGACGTCCCTGGTGGACCGGCTCGAACGGCTGGCGCCGCTGCTGACGGCCTGACCCGGCTACTTGTCGATGTCGCCGACGACGAAGAACATCGACCCGAGGATCGCGACCATGTCGGCGACGAGCGTGCCCGGCAGCATCTCGGCGAGCACCTGGATGTTGTTGTAGGACGCCGAGCGCAGCTTCAGGCGCCACGGCGTCTTCTCGCCGCGCGAGACGAGGTAGTAGCCGTTCAGGCCGAGCGGGTTCTCGGTCCAGGCGTAGGTGTGCCCCTCGGGCACCTTGAGCACCTTCGGGAGGCGCTGGTTGATCGGTCCGGGCGGCAGCTCGGCGAGGCGGTCCAGGCAGGCGTCGGCCAGGTCCAGCGAGGCGTGCACCTGGTCGAGCAGGCACTCGAAGCGGGCGAGGCAGTCGCCCTCGTCGCGGGTCACGACGGGCACGTCGAGGTCGCCGTACGCGAGGTAGGGCTCGTCGCGGCGCAGGTCGAAGTCCACGCCGGACGCGCGGGCGATCGGCCCCGACACCCCGTACTGGAGGATCTGGTCGCGGGTGAGGACGCCGACGCCCCGGGTGCGGGCGCGGAAGATCTCGTTGCCCATGATGAGGTCGCCGATGTCGCCCATCCGGGCGCGGACGTCCGTGACGGCCTGGCGCGCGCGTCCCGTCCAGCCCGCGGGCAGCTCCTCCTTGAGGCCGCCGACGCGGTTGAACATGTAGTGCATCCGGCCGCCGGAGACCTCCTCCATCACGGCCTGGAGCGCCTCGCGCTCCCGGAACGCGTAGAAGATCGGGGTGATCGCACCGACCTCCAGGGGATACGACCCGAGGAACATCAGATGGTTGAGGACGCGGTTCAGCTCGGCCAGCAGCGTCCGGACCCACGTCGCCCGCTCGGGGACCTCCATCCCGAGCATCCGCTCCACCGCGAGCACGACGCCGAGTTCGCTGGAGAACGCCGACAGCCAGTCGTGCCGGTTGGCGAGGACGATGATCTGCCGGAAGTCGCGGGCCTCGAACAGCTTCTCCGCGCCCCGGTGCATGTAGCCGACGATCGGCTCGGCCGTGGTGATCCGTTCGCCGTCGAGCGTGAGCTTGAGCCTGAGCACGCCGTGCGTGGACGGGTGCTGCGGGCCGATGTTGAGGACCATGTCCTCGGTCGCCGGCGCGCCGGGCGTCCCGTCGGACGGCAGCTCCCGCGCGCCCGCGCCGATACCAACGATGCGTTCCGTCGTCATGGTCGAGACCTCATCGCACACCTCACCGCCTGGGCTTTCCGGATCAGCGCCCATCGTCGCATGGCGAGCCGAGCCGGTTTTCCGGTTGACTAGGGGGCAATGAACGCAACCCACGGCGAACCACCACAACTCCCGGCGACGGCCGCGCAGGGGACGGTACCGCACGCCCCGCCGCCGTCCGCCGCCGACTCGGCCTTCGCGCCCGGCGACGGACGGTCCTGGGCGCGCGTCTCCCGGCGCCACACGCTGTCGCGGGGGCTGGCGGCGACCTTCTGGGCGCTCCCGTGCGCCCTCGGCGGCGCGCTGGTCGGCTGGCGCAACGGCGGCGTGCCCGGCGCGGTGGTGCTCGTCTCCCTCGTGGTCGTGGCGCTGGCCGTGACGTGGATCGTGGCAGAACTCACCAGCCGGTCCTACGGGTACGCCGAGCGTGACGACGACCTGATCCTGACCTCCGGGGTGTTCGTCCGGCGGCTCGTCGTCGTGCCGTACGCGCGGATGGAGTTCGTGGACGTGACGTCCGGGCTCGTCGACCGCTGGCTGGGGCTCGCGACCGTCCGGCTGCACACGGCCGCCGCAGCGACCGACGCCCGCATCCCGTCGCTCCCGGTCCGCGAGGCGGGCGAACTGCGCGACCGCTTGGCCCACCACGGCGAACACCGGAGCACGCCGTGACCCAGAACCCCCGCCCCGACCCCCCGAACCAAGACCACCCCACCCCACCCCCCGCCCCGGGCACGGCGACACCGGACGCCGGACCACAAGGCGAGCCCGCTCCCCAAGGCACCCCGCCCGGCCAGAGCACGCCGCCCCAACTCCCACCGGACCAGCAGCAGCCAGGCCCGCCCACCTCAAGCCAGGGCGCGTCGCCCCAACCCCCGAATGGCGCGCCGAGCGCGCTTCCGCCGGGTTGGCAGGCGCCGGGCTCGCCCGTTCCGGGCCAGGGTGCGTCGCCCGAGCCCGCATACGGCGCGCCGAGCCCGTTCCCGTCCGATTGGCAGGCGCCGGGCCAGAGTGCGCCACCCCAGCCCGCGCAAGGCGCGCCGGGTCGGCTTCCTCCCGGCTGGCAGCCGGGCCCGTCGACGCCCGCAGGTCCCGCGCCGGGACAGCCCGCGCCGGGCCAAGCCGGACCGCCTGCGCCAGGACTCGCAGCGCCTGGCCAGAACGGGCAGGGTCAGCTCCCGCCGGGCTGGCAGCAGCCGGGCCAGGGCGCGCCGGGTCGGCCCGCGCCGGGTGCGTCCGGGTACGGCGCGCCGGGTCAGGTCCCGTACGGCGGTGGGGCGTTCGGCGCGGCGGGACTGCCCGCCGGTCCGTACCCGCCGGGGCAGGGCGGGTCTGCGGCGGGGACGTATCCGTCGGGGCGGCCTCCTCAGGCGCCGGGGTATCCCGCGCCGTATCCGGGACGTTCGGTGCCGCCGTCGTATGGGCGGTCGCCGTACGGTCCGCCGGGGTTGCCGTATCCGCCGGCGCCGCCGCCCGTCGGGCCGGACGGGCGGCCGTTCCATGGCGGGCCGCCTCCCATGGGCGCGGGGTACCGTCCGTACGCGCCGCTGTTCCAGCCGCCGTCCTATGGCCCGCAGCCGCAGTACTACATGCCGGGGCCGCCGCCGCGTCCGCCCGTTCGGTTCTCCGAGGGCACGCATCGGCTGCACTGGGCCACCGCGCCGCTGCGCGCGTTCGCGATCCTCATCGTGTACTTCGTCCTGCTCGGGATGCCGCTGCTGCTGACGCGGAGCGACGGCGGCGCGGCCGTGAACCTCGTCCGGTTCACGCTGGTGACGGTGCCGTTCGTGGTCGTCGCCGTCGCCGCGGGCGTCTGGGGCTGGCTGTCGGTGCGGTTCCGCGTCGAGAACGACGACCTCGTGGTCGTGACCGGCGTGCTGCGCAAACGGACGCGGAGCATTCCGCTGTCGCGCGTGCAGGCGATCGACGTCGTCCGTCCGCTGGTCACGCGGTTCTTCCGGCTCAGCGAGGTCCGCGTCGAGGCGGCGGGCGGCGAGCAGAGCGAGATCATCCTGCGCTACCTCGGCCGGGACGCCGGCCAGGCGCTGCGCGCGGAGCTGCTGGCGATCGCCGCCGGGCTGCCGGGCCAGACGCCCGAGGCGCCCGAGCGGCACTTCTGGAAGGTCCGCTACGGGCAGCTGCTCGGCTCGCTCGCGATGCGGCTGCCCGTCCTCGGGACGTTCCTGCTGCTCATCGGCTCGCTCATGTTCATGGTGATCTACGGCGAGCCGGCGATCCTCGCGGTGACCGTCCCGGCGCTGCTCGGCCTGATCCGCAGTGTCGTTGCACCGGCGGTCATGTACGCGGGGTTCCGCGTCGCGGTCTCGCCGGACGGTCTGCGCCTCCGCTACGGCATGCTGGAGACCCGGATGCAGACGCTGCCTCCGGGCCGCGTCCAAGCGGTCGGGATCGTCGAGCCCGCGTTGTGGCGCAGCGTCGGCTGGGCGCGGCTGGAGATCACCGTCGCCGGTTATGCCGGAGACCGCCAGGCCCTGTCGTCCGTGCTGCTCCCGGTCGCGCCGCGATCGGTGTGCATGGGACTCGTACGGCTGCTGTTCATGCTGCGGGACGTGGACGCCATCCCGCTCGTCCCACCCGCCCGGGTCTCCATCGCGCTGGACCATCCCGAGGGTGCGGGCGCCGACGACGTCCTGTTCGTGTCGCGGCACGGCTGGCCGGGACGCCGCACCGACGTGATCCCGGTCGTCCGGGCGCAGAGCGTGCGGATGACGGTCAACCCGCTGCAGAAGATGCTGGGGCTCGCGACCGTCCACGTGGACGCGCCGTCCGGGCCGATCCGCGTCCGGGCCGCCGACCGCGAGCTGGGCGAGGCGCGCGCGATGGTCGAGTCGATCGCGAAGCGGTCGGTGGATCCGCGCAACACCCCGTCGTTCGGCAATTAGGCCAGGTCGGCGAGGACGGACGGGATCGCGATCCCGACCGACTGCGCCAGCCACCCGAAGCCGCCGAGCCCGCCAGGATCGGTCAGTTCGGCGTCCTCTCCGGCCACCGACAGCGCCGCGAGGTAGCCGCGCGGGTCGCGGTGGGCGAGGTCCAGCGGCGGACGCGCGCCCGTGATCCCGAGGGCGCGCAGGGCCGCGCGCTGGGTCGTCAGCACCCCGGCCGTGGCGCCCGCCTGCTCGCCCGCGACCGCGCAGGCGTCCAGCGCGACGTGTGCGGTGACATCACATGATCCGTCCGGGATGGCCGGGACGGTCGAACCGTCCCGGTATCCGGTGATCGTGCCGTAGACGGGCCGCTCCCCGGCGCGGTGCGCGTAGTCGATCGCGACCGCCAGCCCCCGGTCCAGCCGCTCGATCACGCCCGACCACGCCGCGCAGCGCGGGCTCCCGACCTCGGCGCGGTCGCCGTTCTCGCGCAGCGGCCACCAGCGGTCCAGCCAGTCCAGGTCGTCCCGGGACGGCTCCGGGCCGCTGCGCTCGGCACCGCAGCCCGCCTCGACCAGGACCTTGCGCGGGCCCGCCGGGGTCAGTTCCACGACGTCCAGCGGGACGTTGTCCAGCCACTCGTTCGCAATGACGAGGCCCGTAATGTGCGCGGGGGGTTCGTCCCGCCACTCGACGCACGCGGGCACGCCGTCCGCACGCGGCGCCACCTCCACCGCGATCGGGACGACCCGCCGGGCGAGGTCGTCCGGGACGCGTTCCAGCAGGTTGACGAGCAGTTCGCCGCCGCCCGCGCCGATGTCCACGAGGTCGAGCCGGTCGGGACGGCCGAGCGCCGCGTCCACGTCCACGAGCAGCCGCGCCAGCGCGGCGGCGAAGCGCGGCGAGGCGTGGACCGATGTGCGGAAGTGCTCCCGGGGACGCTCGCCGCGCCGGTAGAAGCCGTCCGCGCCGTACAGCGCCCGTTCCATCGCGTCCCGCCACGTCTCCCAAACCGCCACGTCGAGGACGGTACCGCGACCGGGAAGGTCAGGCGGGTAATCCTTGCGGTGGATGCGGTTCCGACTTCCGGTCGATCCCAGGCTGAGCTGGCGGTACGTAGGGTGGCGGGCATGGTCGGACGGATCTGGGAGCGGTGGCGCGGGAACGCCGCGCGCGTCGACGCCGGCTTCCTCCTGCCGTTCGCGCTGCTGTCGGCGTTCCAGACGTCCGATCTGACGCGGAATCTCCCGGTTCCGGGGTACGCCGCGCTGACCATCGGGCTGCTGCTGCCGATGGTCTGGCGCCGCCGGTGGCCCGTCCCGACGTTCGGGATCGTCGCGCTGGTCAGCCTGGTGCAGTGGTGCTTCCATGTGACGCTGCTCCCGGCGAACGTCGCCGTGCTGATCGGGCTCTACACCGTCACCGCCTACACGACGCCGTGGTGGGGGCTGTCGGCGCTCGGCGTCGCGCAGCTCGGCGCGCTGATGGAAGTGATCCAGGTGTGGGCGGGGGGCTGGAAGGACATTGAGAACCCCTGGTTGTTCTTCGCCGTCATCATCTTCGGGGTGTGGATCCTCGGCCTGCACATCCGCACCCGCCGCGAATACCTGCGCTCGGTGGAAGACCGCGCCGAACGACTGGAACGGGAGCGGGAGAACGAGTTGCGGATGGCGCGGGCCGGTGAAAGATCCCGGATCGCCCGGGAACTGCACGACGTCGTGGCGCACAACGTCAGCGTGATCGTGGTGCAGGCCGACGGCGCGTCGTACGCCCTCGACACCGATCCGGTCCGCGCGCGGCAGGCGCTCACCGCGATCTCCGAGACGGGCCGGACGGCGCTCGGCGAGATGCGGCGGCTGCTCGGCGTCCTGCGGGCCGACGACGACGTGTCGGTCTACACGCCGCAGCCGGGGCTCGCGCAGCTCGGCGACCTCGTCGACCAGGTGCGCCACGCGGGGCTGCCGGTGGACGTGCAGGCGTCCGGCGACCCGCCGTCGCTCGCGGAGGGACGGCAGCTCACGATCTACCGCGTCGTCCAGGAGGCGCTGACCAACACGCTGAAACACGGCGGGCCGGAGGCGACGGCCCGGGTCCGGCTCGGCTACGGGCCGGACGAGGTGCGGGTGGAGATCCGCGACGACGGCCGGGGCGCCGCCGCGTCCGACGACGGGCGCGGGCACGGCCTGCCCGGCATGCGCGAGCGCGTCGGCGTCTACGGCGGCGAGGTGCGCGCCGGGCCGCGCGTCGGCGGCGGGTTCGAGGTGGTCGCGCGGATACCGGTGCGCGAGGGGGCGGCGATGAGCGGAGAGGGCGCCCGATGATCCGGGTGGTGCTGGTCGACGACCAGGAGCTGGTCCGGGCGGGGTTCCGCATGGTGCTCGACGCCCAGGACGACATCGAGGTCGTCGGCGAGGCCGGGGACGGTGAGCCCGCGCTGCGGCTGCTCGCCGCGACGCCCGCCGACGTCGTCCTGATGGACGTCCGGATGCCGCGGATGGACGGCATCGAGGCCACCCGCCGGATCACCGGCACCCGCGCCGGGCCGCGCGTGATCATCCTGACGACCTTCGACATGGACGAGTACGCCTTCGCGGCGATCAAGGCAGGTGCCGCCGGGTTCTTGCTGAAGGACGCGGGTCCGGCGCAGCTCATCGCGGCGATCCGGGCCGTCCATTCGGGCGACGCGGTGGTCGCGCCGAGCACGACGCGCCGCCTGCTGGACCGGTTCGCCGTCCACCTCCCCGGCAAGGAGGACAAGGCGCTGGACGCGGTGAAGGGGCTGACCGGGCGCGAACTCGACGTGCTGCTGCTGGTCGCGCGCGGGCTGTCGAACGCCGAGGTCGCCGCGCGGCTGCATCTGTCCGAGGCGACGGTGAAGACCCATCTCGGACGCCTGTTCACCAAGCTCGGGCTCCGCGACCGCGTGCAGGCCGTGGTGCTGGCGTACGAGACGGGCCTGGTGAAGACCGGGCAGCTCCAGCGGCCGGAGTAGCGCGGGCGGGACGGCCGGAAGGCTGACCCGGGGGTCAACCATAAGTCGTACCTCGGCCGCCGGTTGCGACGATCGGCGGACCCGAATCGAAGACGCGAGGTCGATGGCAGGGCGGCGGCGAGTTCCTAGCGTGGAGAACGTCCAGAACCCCCCTGCTAGGAGCCATCGTGACCAGCGCCTTCGCCAGTCCTCCCGGAGCGGCCCCGGCCGTGCCCGGCGCCCCCGCCGTCCGGGCCGAGCGCGTCTCCAAGGTGTACGGAACCGGGGACGCGGCCGTCCACGCCCTGCGGGACGTCGACGTCGCGTTCGCCGCCCGGGCGTTCACCGCGATCATGGGGCCGTCCGGGTCGGGCAAGTCGACGCTGCTGCACTGCCTGGCCGGTCTCGACACCGTCGGCGCGGGGCGGATCGTCCTCGGCGACACCGATCTCGGACAGCTGAACGACCGGCGGCTCACGCTGCTGCGGCGCGAACGGGTCGGGTTCGTCTTCCAGGCGTTCAACCTGCTGCCGACGCTCACCGCCGAGCAGAACATCCTGCTCCCGCTGCAGCTCGCGGGCCGCTCGGCCGACCGTGCGTGGTTCGACCGGGTCGTGGACGTCGTCGGCCTGCGGGACCGGCTCGGGCATCGTCCGTCCGAGCTGTCGGGCGGGCAGCAGCAGCGGGTCGCGTGCGCGCGGGCGCTGGTCTCCCGGCCCGAGGTCATCTTCGCGGACGAGCCGACCGGCAACCTCGACTCGGCGTCGGGCGCGGAGGTGCTGGCGTTCCTGCGCTCGTCGGTCCGCGAGATGGGGCAGACGATCGTCATGGTCACGCACGATCCGGTGGCCGCGTCCTACGCCGACCGGGTGGTGTTCCTGCGCGACGGCGCGATCGTCACCGAGCTGACGGACCCGACGCCGGCGTCCGTCCTCGACCGGCTCGCCGCGCTGGAGGGCTGACCGATGCTGCGGACCACGCTCGCGGGCCTGGTGGCCCATCGGCTCCGGCTGCTGTCCACGGTCGTGGCGATCACCCTCGGCGTCGGGTTCATCGCCGGGACGTTCGTGCTGACCGACATGATGAACCGGGGCATCACCGAGACGTTCGCGCGCTCGGCCGACCGGGTGGACGTCGCCGTCCTGCCGCCCCGGGGCAGCGACGCGGGGATTCCGGCGGCGCTGCTGGCGAAGGTGCGCGCCGCGCCGGGCGTCACCGAGGCGCAGGGGCTGGTGCGCGGCGACGCGCCGCTGCTCGGCGCGAACGGCCGCGTCGTCGGGGACGCGCCGACGGTCGGGCTCGCGGTGCCGTCCGGGCGCCTGCTGCGGTACCGGATGGAGAAGGGCCGGGCGCCGGCCGGGCCGCACGAGGTCGTCCTCGATCCGTGGACGTCGCGGCGCCAGCGCTTCGCGGTGGGGGACACCGTGACCGTCCTCGACGGTAAGAACCGGCCGCACCGCTTCACCGTCAGCGGGATCGTCGACGTCGGCATCGACTCCGAGGCCAGCGTGCGCGGCGCGGTCGGCTTCGCGCCGGCCACCGCGTCCGCGATGACCGGAACGTCCACCTACACCGAGATCGACACGGTGGGCGGCTCCACGGCGGGCGTCGCGGCGGCCGTGGGGTCCGGCTACCGGACGCTCACCGGGGACCGGCTCGCCGCCGAGATCTCCAAGGCCAACGGCGCCGACACCAAGCTGATCGGGGCGGGGCTGCTGCTGTTCGCGCTGGTCGCGATGCTGGTGTCCGCGCTCGTCATCTACAACACGTTCACGATCCTCATCGCCCAGCGGACTCGCGAGATGGCGACGCTGCGCTGCGTCGGCGCGACCCGCCGCCAGGTCTTCCGGGGCGTGCTGCTGGAGGCGGCCGTCGTCGGCCTCGTCGGCTCGCTGCTCGGGATCGCCGTCGGCGTGGGGCTCGGCGCGGGGGCGCTGGCACTGATCAGATCGGCGGGCGGTCAACTGCCGCCCGCGCAGGTGGTGCTGGCGCCGCGCACGGCACTGGTCGCGATCGCGGTCGGGCTGGTCGTGACGGTGCTGGCGGCGATCGTGCCCGCCCGCGCGGCGACGCGCATCGCGCCGGTCGCGGCCCTGCGCGACGAACGCGAGCCGGGCGGCGGACGCTTCCGTCCCGGCGCGTTCCGGATCGCGGCGACCGTCCTGTTCGGCGGAGCGGGCCTGCTGGCGGCCGTCGTCGGGGCGGTCGGGATGCCGAAGGGCGAGACGGCCATGTACGCGGTCGCGTGCGGCGGCGCGCTGGTCTTCCTCGCCGTGATCGCGCTGATGCCCGTGCTCGTCGGGCCGCTCGGCCGCGCGGTGGGCGCGCTGCCGGGCCGGTTCGGCGGCGTGCCCGGACGGCTCGCGGTCGCCAACGCGCGCCGGACCCCGCGCCGCACGGCGACCACGACGATCGCGCTGACCGTCGGCGTCGGCCTGATGAGCCTGTTCGCGGTCGTCGCCGCGGGCGGCAAGGCCGGAGCCGCCCGGCAGGTGGACGACCAGTTCCCGGTGGACTACCAGATCAGGGCGCAGTTCGACCGCGAGGCCGACCGCACGCTGCCCGCCGGGCTGACGGCGGCCCTGCGGGCGCGCCCGGAGTTCAGCGCCGTCCTGGAGGAGCGGTCGAAGGACGCCCGGCTCGGCAACGGCGACGAAACGACCGTCTCGACGCTCACCGCCTCGGCGTGGGGCACGATCATGAAACCGAAGTTCCGCTCGGGCTCGCTGGACGCCTTCGGCCCCGGCACCGCGATCCTGGACGAGGTCGTCGCCAAGAGCCTCGGCCTGCGGACGGGCTCGCGAACGACCATCGCCACCCGGACCGGCCCGACACCGGTACGCGTCGCGGGCGTCTTCGCCGCGGGCGGCCCGCTGTCGGGCTTCGTCCTGCCGGAGGCGGACTTCCGCCGCCACTTCGGCGCGGTCGCACCCGAGCACGTCTACGCGAAGGTCCGCGACGGCGTCGGCGCGGACGCCGGCCGGGCGGCCCTGGACGCGGCGACCCGCGCGTACCCGACCGTCCGCGTGCAGTCGGCGGCGGAATCCAAGGACCAGCTCACCAAGGCCATCGACACGGTCTTCATGATCTTCGGCGGCCTGCTGGGACTGGCCATCGTGATCGCTCTGTTCGGCATCGCGAACACGCTGTCCCTGTCGGTGGTGGAACGCACGCGCGAGTCGGCACTGCTCCGCGCGATCGGCCTGACCAAACGCCAGCTCCGCCGGATGCTCTCGGTGGAGGCGCTGGTGATGGCGGTGATGGGAGCCGTCACCGGAGTGGTGCTGGGCGTGGCGTTCGGCTTGGCGGCGACCGAGGCGATGACGGAGGACTCGATCCTCGCGGTGCCCTACGGCCAGATCATCGCGTTCGTCGCCCTGGCGGGCCTGGCCGGAGTTTTGGCGGCGATCCTCCCGTCCCGCCGAGCGGCGAAGACGTCGATCGTGGAGTCCCTCGCCCACGACTGATCGCCCCTGAGCAGGCGGCCTCCAGAACCCCGCGCTGGAGGCCGCCCCAACTCGACCCGCCATCGCCCGTACAAGCCGCCCGAAACACAACCCGCTCCCAGGCAACCGAACGCTCACACTGCCGCGGTTGCGGCACACTCGCCCCGAAGCAGCCGCACAAAACCCGAAGCCTGTTCAAAGCCGGGGCCAGGCCGAGTCGTCCGCCCTATGCTCGTGAAGGAGCCGGACGGTCGGACGGGGAGAGGCCGACGATGCTGCGGATCAACGCCGAGGTGTCGGTGACCTTCACGCATATCCTGCGCCGGATCTACGCTCCCGGATACGCCTATACGCGATACCAGTCGCATAAGCTGCAGTTCTCCCGACCGGCTTCCGGAAAGATCAAACGGCCAATTGTCTGCCCGGCCTGCGGTCGGACGTTGACCTGCACGATCCGCGATGCCACCGAAACCTTGCGGATCCGCCTGACCTTCGGCCTGATCGCCGTGGTAGCGCTGGTGGGCCTGGTACTAGCCTTCACGGTCGGGATGAGCTGGGCGACGAAGCAGGACGGCCCGGCTATGGCGTTCGCGCTGATCGCCGGATGCCTGGTGCTCTTCTTCACTCTTTTCCGCGCCGGACTATGGGCATTCTTCTACCCCGGCGTGGACCTGAAATATCCGCTGCTCTTCCTGCCGAAACGGCACGAGATCGGCGGCGGCTGACGCCGACGGACCGGCCGGGCCCCGCCCGGGCGCCTAGGGGCGGGACGCAGGAGCCGTGACGGCTCGTCCGTCAGCTCAGCAGCAGTCGGAGCAGCACGCGTCGTCACACGACGGGTTCTCGCAGCACGGGCACATCAGCGCATTCACCTCCCTCCGGCGTGGGCATGTCCGGCGGGCACCAGGTCCCGGGAACCGGATCCGGGCAGTCGGGCCCGGGCATCTGCGTCAGCATCCCGGTGAGCTCGGCCCGCAACGCCGCCAGCCGAGCCATCTCGGCATCGATCTCGGCGACATGACGATGAAGCAGACTCTCAGCCGGCTCACAGGCACAAGCGCCCGTTCAACCCCCACCACCAGATTTCTCCGCAACCCCGCCCACAACCCCGCGCGTTACACCCCCACGTACTCACGACCTACGAGTTAAAAGTCCGGAGCCGAGCCCGAGCACCTGACCACGTAAGCGACCCCAGAACAGCGCCGCGCGGCTGGCGAAGACTCGCCGACGCCACATCCGACGCCGAACATCCCAACCCGCGACAACCTCCGAACACGCTGCACGCGCCCTCACACCACCCGCCCGCGCGTTCCGCGCTCTGCGCCCGCGCGTTCCGCGCTCTGTGACTGTGGGAGGGGTTATTGGGGGTTGGGTTGGTTGTTTGTTAGGGATTGGGTGCCTATGACGTTGAGGAGGCGTAGGGATTCGTGGGACGGGGTGCCGGGGGCGGCTGTGTAGAGGATGATCCACTGGTCGCGGACGGGGTCGTGGAGGGCTTCGCAGTCCAGGTCAAGCCAGTCTACGGATGGGTGGTGCAGGCGTTTGTGGGTTGAGCGGCCGACCTCTACGTCGCCCTCGTTCCATAGGGCTTGGAATTCTGGGCTTGTTGTCAGTAGGCGGTTTATCAGGGATCGTACTGTCGGGGATTTTGGGTAGCGGGCCAGTGCTCTGCGTAGGTCGGCGACCGATTCGCGGGCGAACTGGTAGCCGGTCGCCGGGTCGTGGCGGTCGCGGGCGGCGGGGTCGGTGAAGAAGCGCCAGATCACGTTGCGTTCGTCGGCGGGTGCCGTGACGAGGCCGTGGAGCAGTGCGGCGGCCATCGGGTTCCAGGCGAGGATGTCGTAGACGGCCGAGCAGACGAGGGCGGGTGTGTCGTCCATCCGGTCGAGCAGGCGCAGGACGCCGGGGCGTACGTCGTTGATCGGGCCGGGCGGCGGGCCTGGCAGTTCGCCGACCAGGTGGAACAGGTAGGTGCGTTCGTCGTCCGAGAGTTGTAGGGCGCGGCTGATCGCCGTCGCCATCTGGCGGGACGGGCGTGGGCCCCGGCCCTGTTCCAGCCGGATGTAGTAGTCCACGGACATTCCGGCCAGTTGTGCGACCTCCTCGCGGCGGAGCCCTGGTACGCGTCGGCGCGGGCCGTCCTCCAGGCCGACGTCGGATGGGCGCACCCTTGCGCGTCGGCGGCGGAGGAAGGCGGCCAGTTCCGACCGGTCCGCGTCATTCATCCGTCCAGCATGCCGGGCGGTGTGCGGGCGTCACCATGGGACTCTCGATCCCAGCTTGACGGGTGCTCTCCCGGTTACGGGGCCGTACGCCGACGCTGAAAGGCATGAAGATTGTTCTGATCACGGGTGCCAACAAGGGCATCGGCTTTGCGACGGCGCGTGAGATCGCGCAGCGCGGCCATACGGTCCTGCTCGGCGCGCGCGACGAGGAGAAGGGCCGCGCGGCCGAGAAGGCGCTGGCCGGCGAAGGGGATGTTCGGTATATCCGCCTTGATGTCACTGAGCAGGCCACCATTGACGCCGCCGGCGCGCGGATCGAGGAGGAGCACGGCAGGCTCGACGTCCTCGTCAACAACGCGGCGATCACCAGGCCGCATCCGAAGTCGCCGATCGCGCTGCCCGTCGCGCAGCTCCGCGCGATCTACGAGACGAACGTGTTCGGCGTCGTCGCCGTCACGAACGCGATGCTCCCGCTGCTGCGCAGAGCGGACGGCGCCGTCATCGGCAACGTGTCCAGCGGCCTCGGCACGATGGCGTTCCTCACCGACCCGCCCGCGAACCTCAGGGCGTACGCGCAGCTCATCGGCTACAACTCGTCCAAATCCGCGCTGAACGCCCTCACGCTCATGTACGCCGACGCGCTCAAGGATGAGGGCATCCGCGTGAACGCGCTGTCCCCGGGCTTCTGCGCGACCGATCTGAACAACCATTCCGGCTGGTCCACGGCGGACGAGGGCGGGGAGAGGATCGCCCGGCAGGTCCTCGACGGCGACGCGACGGGCGTGTTCCTCAGCGAGTCCGGCGGCACCTACGACTGGTGAGGGCCGGGCGCCGTCCCGGCCGGGACGCCCGACCACTCCTGCAGCTGTGCGACGAACAGTTTCGCCTGGTCGGGCCAGTGGTAGCGCAGGCGGGCGGCGCGGTGGCCGGCGGTGCCGAACGTCCGCCGCAGGCCCGGGTCGTCGCGCAGCCGCAGCACGGCGGCCAGGGCGGCGGACGGGTCGCCGAACGGCACGACGATCCCGCACCCGTCCCGCTCCACGATCGTGCGGGCGGCCGGGAGCGGGGTCGTCACGACGGGCACGCCGCGCGCCATGTACTCGATGATCTTGGTGGGCACCGAGTGGCGGTAGTTCGGCTCGTCGTGCAGCAGCGACAGCCCGGCGAGCGCGCCCTCGACCAGCGCCAGCGCCGTGTCGTTGGACTGGTAGCCGTGCCAGCGCAGCACGCCGTCGCGCTGGGCGGCGCGCAGCCGCTCGCCGAGCTTGGGGTCCGCGCCGCCGACGAGGTCCGTCCGGATCCCGTGCGGGACGAGCGCGGCGGCGAGCGCGAGCAGGTCCTCCACCCCGCGCGCCGCCGACAGGTGCCCGACGTACACGACGCGGTCCGCGCCGGGCGGCGGCGGGCTCTGCGCGGGCACGTGCGTCGTGTTCGGGACGACCGGGTGCTCGCTGCGGAACCGCGGCCGGTAGCCCTCTTCGGCGAGCAGCAGCCGCAGCCGCCGCTCGGCGATCCGTTCCGCCCAGCGCACCGGACGCCGCAGCAGGGCCGCGAGGAAACCGGGCAGCCACGCCTTACCGGAGAGTGCGGCTGCGGTGTCCTCGTGGACGTCCCACACCGTCGGCGGACGACGCCGGATGAACGGCAGCAGCAGCAACAGTTCGGGGTCGTGCAGCAGCAGGACGTCCGCGTCGCGCGCGTGCCGGGACAGCGCGCGCCGCACGTGCCGCAGCGCGCGCAGCCGGCGCCGGCCCCGGGCGCGCGGGACGTCCACGCCGGTCAGCTCGGGCCACGGCGTCGCGCTGGACGCCGAGAACGGCGCGATGTAGGTGACCTCGTGCCCGGCGGCGAGCAGGGCGCGGATCTGCCGGTGCAGGATGCGGGCGTCCTCGGCATGGTGGACGACCGTGCACACGCACACCCTTAACCGATCGCGGACGACCATCTCAGAGCGCCTCCACGCCGGGCCGCGCCGGTACGGCTCCGCGGGTGTCGAGCAGGAGCCGCGCCCGGTCGGCCAGCAGGGACGTGTCGTAGGCGCGGTGGTGTTGCAGCAGGATCGTCAGATCGGCGTCCGCCAGACCGGCCTCCAAGGAGACGGAGGGCACCGAAGCACCGTCCACCGACCACGCCGTGACATACGGGTCGTGGAACGACAGCTCCGCGCCGAGCGCCAGCAGCCGCCGCGCGACGGGCAGCGCGGGCGATTCGCGCTGGTCGGCGATGTCGGCCTTGTACGTGACGCCGAGCAGGAGGACGCGGGAGCCGTTGACGGCCCGTCCCTCCCGATTCAGCAGCTGCTGCGCGCGGTCGGCGACGTACCGCGGCATCCGGTCGTTGATCTCCTGGGCCAGCTCCACGAACCGGAACGGGTAGCCCAGGGAGCGGACCTTGTACGACAGGTAGTTCGGGTCGATCGGGATGCAGTGTCCGCCGACGCCGGGACCCGGGCGGAACGCCTGGAATCCGAACGGCTTGGTCGAAGCGGCGTCGATGGCGTCCCACAGGTCGATGCCCAGCTCGTGGCAGAACACCGCCATCTCGTTCACGAGCGCGATATTGACGTGCCGATACGTGTTCTCCAGCAACTTGGCCATCTCGGCCTCACGGGTGCCCTTCGCGCGCACCACCTCGTCCACGAACGTCCCGTAGAACGCGGCGGCGGCCTCCGCGCACGCGGGCGTCAGCCCGCCGACGACCTTCGGCGTGTTCCGGACGCCGTAGACCTCGTTGCCCGGGTCGATGCGCTCCGGCGAGAACGCGAGATGGAAGTCGGTGCCCGCGACCAGGCCCGTCGCCTCCAGCAGCGGCTTGACGACCTCGTCGGTCGTCCCCGGGTACGTCGTCGACTCCAGCACGACGAGCGTCCCGGACCGCAGGTGCGACGCCACGGACCGCGTCGCACCGATCACGGCGGTCAGATCCGGGCCCTGGTCGTTGGACAGCGGGGTCGGCACGCAGATGACGACGGTCGAGGCGCCCGCGATGATTCCGGCGTCGTCCGTCGGGTGGAAACCGCGGGCCAGCATGTCCGCGACGTCGGCGGCCGGGACGTCGTCCACGTGGGAGCGGCCGGCGCGCAGCGCGGCGACGAGGCCCGCGTCGCGGTCGAGCCCCGCGACCGACAGCCCCGCCCGGACGGCCTCGCGGGCGAGCGGCAGCCCGACATAGCCCAGTCCGACGACGACGAGATCGACCTTCACCCCGGTTCCTTCCGGCTCAGCACGGGACGTCCAGCGCACGGTAGGCGTCGCGCAGGCGGTCCGTCCCAATGCGCCAGGTTCGTTCGGAATGGACCCAGGCGCGCGCGGCGTCCCGGATCCGATCCGTCCCGGCACCGTAGAGCGTCGAAGTGATCTCCTCCGCGAGGTCGTCGGGATCGCCCGCCAACGTTAGCCGTCCGGTGGCCTCCGGGTCGATGATCTCCCGCAAGGCGGGCAGGTCGCTGGCGATCACCGGCACGCCGCCCGCCATCGCCTCCAGCGGCTTCAGCGGCGTGACCAGGCGGCACACGCGCTCGTCGCGGCGCGGGACGACGAACGCGTCCAGCGCGGCGTGGTACAGCCGGACGTCGTCGGCCGGGACGCGGCCCGGGAACAGCGCGTCCAGGCCGAGGTCGGCGGCGCGGCGCTCCAGCGCGGCGCGCTCGGGGCCGTCCCCGACGAGCAGCAGCCGCACCGGGCGGCCCCGGTCGCGCAGCCGGGCGCCCGCCTCCAGCAGCGTGTCCAGGCCCTCGTAGCCGTAGAAGCTGGTCGTGGTGCCGACGACCTTCTCGTCCGGCGCGATGCCGAGCGACGCGCGCAGCCCGGACGCGTCCGGGAGCGGCTGCAGGAACACGTCGTCCACGCCGTTCGGGATCACGAGCACCTGCTCGGCGGGCACGCCGCGCGCCACGATCTCGTCCCGCATGGCTTCGCCGAGCGTGACGACGAGATCGGCGGCGGTCATGCACGCCGTCTCCAGCTCGCGGCTGAGCCGGTAGAAGTCGCGGCCGGTGTCGCGGCGGGGGTCGCGCGACAGCCACGACTCCTCCAGGAACCCGCGCACCTCGTAGACGACCGGGATGCCGTGCCGCGCCCGCAGCTCCAGCGCGATCTGCGCGTTGACGTGGTTGCTCGCGGCGTGCAGGACGGCGGGCCGCAGCCGTTCGACCAGCGCGGACGCGGCGTCCACGTTGGCGTCGAGCGCGGCGCGGGCGGTCGGCGGCAGCCGCCACGGGATGAGGCGGTGGTAGGGGATGCCGTCCACGTCCACCAGCGGACGGGGGTCGCGGGCGCCCTGTGCGACGGGGAAACCGAGCCGCGTCACCACATGCGGGTCGAGGCCCTGCGCGCGCTGCGCCGACACCAGACGATGGGTGCGGACCGTATAACCGGCGTTCGTCGTTGGCAGCGCATTCGTGACGATGTGCAGAACACGGCCCGGCGTGCCATCGGTGCGCTTGGCGGCGGGCGGCGGCGTCCAGGTGAGGGCGTCGAGACGTCCCGCGAGGTCGCGGCGCACGCGCGCGGGGGCGTGCTCGGACTTGGCGACGGCCTCGCGGAGCCGTCCGTCCTTGGCGGCCAGCAGCGCGCCGAGCCGCGCGCGGTCGCGTTCGGGGAGCGCGTCGAGCAGCGGGCGGGCCGCGTCCGGGCGCTCCACCGCGACCGTGAACGCCGCGAGCCGGCGCAGCCTGCGTGGCCGCGCGTCGGCCGCCGCGCGGGCGATGGTCGCGAGCGCGTCGTCGCGCCGTCCCTGGTCCCACTGGCCGTACGCACTCGGGACAGGTCCGGCACGCAGTAGCATTCCGCGCATCATGCGTCGAATCGGCGCCGGGAGCACGCGCAGCGCGAGGAGCGGCGTTCGGGCCGGTTCCGTGCGCACGTGCCGGACGGCGACCTGTGGCGCGAGGGAGACCGCCTTTGCCCAGGACATGGGCAACAAGTACACCAGACACCGGAGGCCCGATGGCATCGCTCGTCCTTCATGTCATGGGGGCTCGGCCTAATTTCATCAAAGCGGCTCCCGTCGTCGCCGCGCTGCGACGACGCGGATGTGAACAGCGGGTTGTCCACACGGGGCAGCACTATGACGAGCGGATGTCCGCGATCTTCTTCCGCGAGCTGGATCTGCCCGCGCCGGACGTCGACCTCGGCGTCGGATCGGGCACTCACGGGCACCAGACGGGCGCGCTGCTCGCCGCTCTGGAGGACGAGTTCGTCGCCTCCGCGCCGGATCTCGTCGTCGTTTACGGGGACGTGAACTCGACGTTGGCGGCGTCGCTCGCGGCGGCGAAGCTGTGCGTTCCGGTCGCCCATGTCGAGGCGGGCCTGCGCAGTTTCGACATGTCGATGCCGGAGGAGGTGAACCGGCGCGTCGTCGACCAGCTCGCGGACGTGTGCCTGGTCACGAGCCCGGAGGCGATCGGGCACCTCGCGAACGAGGGCGTCCCGGTGGACCGCGTGCATTTCGTGGGAAATCCCATGATCGACACGTTGCTGGCGCATCTCGACCGGTTCGATTCGGCCGCCGTCCGGGAAAAGCACGGACTTCCGGAGCGTTATGTCACGGCCACGCTGCACCGGCCCGCGAATGTCGACGACCCGGAGACCGCGGGCGTTCTCGTGGCCCGGCTGCACGAGGTCGCCGATCTCGTGGACGTCGCCATGCCCGTCCATCCGCGCAGCCGTCCGGCGCTCACCGCCGCCGGGCTCGGCGCGCATCCGAGAATTCACCTGATGGATCCCTTGGGTTACGTTGAGTTCGTCGGTCTGGTGCGCGGCGCGGTCGCCGCCGTGACCGATTCGGGCGGGGTCCAGGAGGAGACGACGATATTGCGCGTTCCGTGCCTGACGTTGCGCCCCAACACCGAACGGCCGATCACGATCACGCAGGGAACGAACCGGCTCGTGACGGCCGGGGAACTCGTCCCGTCCGTCCGGAAGCTCCTGGACGACGGGCCGCCACCGGAACGCGCCGCGCCGCCGCTGTGGGACGGGCGCGCGGGCGAACGCATCGCCGACGTCCTGCTGCGGAGCCTCGCATGACCGATGACGCCGAGATCAAACGACTGCAGGGCCGGTTGCGCAAGCGCGAACGGGAACTGCGCGAGCGCGACCGCCGGCTGCGCGAGACGCAGGCCCGGCTGGCGGCGCTGGAGGCGTCCACGGCGCTGGCGGTCGGCCGCCGGCTCGCCGCCGCCGCGCGCCGTCCCGGCCTCGGGCTGATCGCGCTGCCCCGCGACCTGTACCGGATGGCCAAGGGCCGCGCGCCCGGCGGCGGGACGGCGCAGACGACGCCGGGCCGCGCCGTGTCGAACTGGCCCGAGCTGCGCGGCGAGGTCGGCCAGGACGAACGGCTGCTGTTCGGTGCGTCGCTGCGTCCGTCCGGACGGCCCGTCGTGGCCGGGGTGTTCACCGCAACGACCCGCGAGGCACTGAGCGAGCACGCCCACGTCGTGGCGCTGCGCCCCTTCGATGCGGGGGTCGCCGTGGACCAGACTGATCCCGACGTCGTGCTCTTCGAAGCGGCGGCCTGTGCGGCCGGGCATCCGTGGGCCTACCTCGGCGACGCCGCCGCGGCCGACCGGCAGCGCGCGCTGCTCGCGGTGCGCGAGGCGGCCCGTCCGCTGGACCGGCCCGTCGTGCTCTGGCACAACGCGCGGCCGTCGCCCGGCCTGCCCGCGCTCGGCTGGGACGAGGTCGTGGCCGCGGCCCCCGGCGCCGTCCCGACCGCCGCCGACCTCGACAGGATGATCCGATGACCGAACAGCGGCTCCGCGCGCTCGTCTACGGCGACGTGGACCTCAACCTCATCGACGGGTCGGCGATCTGGGCGCAGTCGATGGTGCGGGCGCTGCGCGCGGCGGGCTGCCGGGTGACGCTGGTGCTCAAGGCGCCCGTCCGGACCGGACGGCTCGTGGACCCGCTCACCGAGCTGGACGGCGTGCTCGTCCGGCACCCGCACGCCGAGGGGCTGGTCGACGGGGACGCGCCGATGACCGTCCCGCAGGCCCACGCGGTGCTCGGCCGTGTGGACGGCGACCATCCGCACGACCTCGTCGTCGTGCGCGGGCGGGCGATCGCGGCGGCGCTGGCGGGCGACGGGGCGTTCCGGAACCGGCTGTGGCCGTATCTGACGGACGTCCCGCAGAACCTCGCCGGGTTCACCCCCGAGATCCACGGCGACCTGCGGCGCATCGCGCGCGCCGCGCGGACGTTGCTGTGCCAGACCGAGGAACTGCGCTGCTTCCTGGAGCAGACGGTGCCCGAGGCGTGCGGGAAGTCGGTGCTCTTTCCGCCGACCGTCGTTGTCCCGCCGGAACTTGCGGACCCCGCGCCGCGCACCGCGAACACCCCGTTGCGGCTCGTCTACACGGGCAAGTTCGCGCTGCGGTGGAACACCTTCGAGATGACCGGACTGCCGACGCGGCTCACCAACGCGGGCGTTCCCGCCGAACTGGACATGGTCGGCGACAAGATCCACGACGAGCGCGACGATCCGGACTTCGCGGACCGGATGCGGCGGGCGCTGGAGTCCGCGCCGGGCGTGCACTGGCACGGCGGGCATCCGCGCGAGAAGGCGATGGCCATCGCGGCGGGCGCCGACATCGGGCTGTCGTGGCGGGCGCCGGAGCTGGACGCGAGCCTGGAGCTGTCCACGAAGGTCCTGGAGTTCGGTGCGCTCGGGCTGCCCGTGCTGCTCAACCGAACGCCGATGCACGAGACGCTGCTCGGCGAGGACTATCCGCTGTTCGCCGCGTCCGAGGACGACGCCGTGGACGCCCTCCGCCGCGCCGCGCAGAACCCCGACCTGTACGCGCTGGCCGCCGCGCGCTGCCGGGCCGCCGCGGACGGCTTCACGCTGGAGCGGGCCGCCGAGCGGCTCCGGGCCGCGCTCGCCGAGGTTTATCCACAGCCTTCGGTCGCGGTTGCCGGGCCGCCGCTGAAGGTGGTCGTCTGTGGTCATGACCTCAAGTTCTTCACGCGCCTGCTGCAGCATCTGGCCGCCCTGCCCGGGCTCGACGTCCGCGTCGACCCCTGGCGCACCCTGTCCGAGCACGACGAGGAGCGCAGCAGGGAACTCGCCGCGTGGGCCGACGTCGTCATCTGCGAGTGGTGCGGGCCGAACGCGCTCTGGTACGCGCGGCACAAGAAGGCACGGCAGCGGCTGATCGTCCGGCTGCACCGGTTCGAGCTGGAGTCGGGCTGGCCGCAGAAGCTCGACATCGACCGCGTGGACCAGGTGGTCTGCGTCAGCCCGCACTACGCCGCGCTCACCGCCGAGGCGACCGGCTGGCCGACGGAGAAGATCACGGTCGTGCCGAACTGGGTGGACGTCGCCCAGCTCGACCGTCCGAAGCTCCCCGGCGCGCGGTTCCACCTCGGGTTCATCGGCGCCGCGCCGTCGCGCAAGCGCCTCGACCTCGCCGTGGACGTCGTCGAGGAGCTGCGCCGCCGCGACCCGCGCTTCACCCTGTTCGTGAAGTCCAAGCTGCCCTGGGAGTACTGGTGGATCTGGAAGCGCCCGGAGGAACGGGCGCATTACGAGGCGCTGTTCCGGCGGATCGCGGCGTCGCCCTCGCTGGCGGAGGGAGTCGTGTTCGACGGCTACGGCGGCGACGTCGCGGCGTGGCTGCGGCGGGTCGGGTTCGTGCTGTCCACGAGCGACGACGAGAGCTTCCATCTCGCGCCCGCCGAGGGGATGGCGTCGGGGGCGGTGCCGGTCGTGCGGAACTGGCCCGGCGCCGACACGATCTACGACCGCCGCTGGATCCACCGGGACGCGGGGGAGATGGCCGACGCGATCGAGGTGATCGTCAAGGGCGGGCGCTGGGACGAGGAGCGCCGCATCGGCCAGGGGCAGGTCCGCGACGGCTACGGGCTGCCGCGCGTGCGGGACGCGTGGGAGGAGATCGTCCGCGGCCGGTGACCGGATCCGGCCACCCGCCGGACCGGGTGTGCCCGATCTTTACCGCAGGTGAACTCGGTGACCGAATTGGCGGGCGCGGCGGCTGGGGACTGAACGCTTTCCAGGAACCGGGCGCGGCGCGCGGTGGACGTCTTTACCCTGTGCTGTATAGGACACCGGTATCCGTTTCCTCAGCATCCCGCACCACCCAGGGGTCTTACGACGTGACGGACATGGCAGGCGGACCGGGGCGGACGCGTCTCGTCCAGCCCGACCGCGTCTACGTGGGCTGGCGGTACGCGCAGGTCCACCCGGAGCCGGGGCCGCCGCCGCCCGCGCCCGAGCGGTCCGTGCCCGCCGCGCCGTCCCCGCCGCAGCGCCCGCGCGGCGAGCAGTTCGCCAACCACCAGCTCCGGATCACGGCGGGCGGGGCGTGCGCGTTCATCCTGCTGTTCCTGCTCTGCGCCGTGGTGGGCGTCCTGCCGTGGGCGTTCGCGGGGGTGGGCGTGCTCGCGTGCCTGATCGTCCTCGGGATCACCGGGTCGGCGCTGTGGCGCGACGAGCAGGCCGTCCGCGCCCGCATCGCCGCGCAGCGCGCCGGGGAGGAGGCCGAGCGCCGCGCCCGCGAACGGGCCGGGGCCGCCGCCGACCGCGCGCACGCCGACGCCTACCGCGCCTGGGACCGGCGCCGCCGCGCCTACGAGGAGCAGCGCGAGTGGTACCCGGTCGCGGTGCCGCCCGGCGTGGACCGGGTGGACGTCGTCGGCGGCACGCTCGCGGGCTGGTCGGCGTTCGTCACGACGATGGGCGCGGCCCGGCTCGCCGTCGGCGCGCGGCTCACCGTCGTGGACCTGTCCGAGGGCGCGGTCGCGCACGACCTGCTGCGGCTGGCGTCCGACCGGGGCGACGACCCGCTGGTCTGGGTGCTGCCCGCCGACCTGCCCCGGCTGGACGTGACGCGCGGCCTGTCCCCCGAGGCGCTCGCCGACGTGCTCTCGCTCGTCGTCGGCGCCGGGGAGGAGCAGGCGAGCACCCGTGATCTGTCCTTCGACAATTCGATCTTGGAACGCGTCATCGAGGTGCTCGGACCGGACGTGACGCTGCCCCGGATCACCGCGGCGCTGCGCGTCCTCGCCCAGGTCGGCGACCCGCGCGACGATCTGCGCCGGGGCCTGCTCACCGAGGAGCAGCTCGAACGCATCGCGACGCTGTTCGGCCGGGACGCGACCGGCCGCATCGTCGTCCGGCACGCGTGGGCGCTGGAGGCGCAGCTCCGCAAACTGGAGCAGATCGCGACCGAGCAGGTCGTGCTGCCGCCGTCGCGGCTGCGCGTCGTGTCGATGGACCGCCGCGCGGGCGTCCTGACGAACCGGGTGCTCGGCACGTACGTCACGACCGCGCTCACGCACCGGATCCGCGAGTCCCCGCCCGGCGGGCGCTGGGAGCACACGCTGCTGGTGTGCGGGGCGGAGAAGCTGCGCGGGGACGTCCTGGACCGGCTGATCGACGCCTGCGAGGCCACCGGGAACGGGCTGGTGCTGATGTACCGGTCGCTGCCGCCGCACGTCCGGGAACGGCTCGGCCGGCGCGGCCACGCCGCCGTCGGGTTCATGCGGCTCGGCAACCCCGAGGACGCCCGGATCGCCGCCGAGCACATCGGCACCGACCACCGCCTGCTCGTCGCCGAGATCACCGACACGGCGGGCGAGACGCCGTTCGACGTCGCCGGGGAGACCTACGCCTCCACCGTCGCCTACGCCCGGACGCGCGGCGACGGCCGCTCCGATCCGCTGACCGAACCCGTCTGGTCGCCGCTGCCCGCCCCGGCCGCCGACGACTCGGCGCTCGTCCAGGGCATCTCGTCCGCGACGGCGTGGGGCCGCACGATCCCACCGAACCTGTCCCGCCAGCGCGCCCGCGAACTCCTGATCGAACCGCCGCAGCTCCAGGAACTCCCGCCGACCGCGATGGTCTTCACCCACGCCGGCTCGACGGGCCGCCGGATCCTCATGGTGGACGCCAACCCCGGCATCATCACCCTGCCCACGGCCCACTCGATCGAGTTCGAGGAGTACATCCGCGAACAACAGGCCACCCTCGAAGAAACACCCCCACAACCGACCGACACCCCGACACCCACCCAGCCGCCCCTGGCAGCCCCCGTCCCCACAACACCCCGCCACGGCCGCCCCCGCGCCGGAACCCCCCGCCTCAGCGCCCCCCGCCGCACCGCCGGCCGCCACGCAGCAGGCCGCGACCGCCCCTGACCCAAACCACCCGACAAACCCGTCGCATCCAAGCGCCATCAGCGCCCCGAGGCACAGCACGCACCCGCAGCCCGCGCCAACCTGCACTAGCGGACGCGCTCGTCCTACGGGCGCTGCACGCACGTCCGCCTGGCACCGGTTCCAGCGAATGCGCCTAAGCGCTGCGCCCACTCAGGCTGGTCGCGGGGAGTGATTTGTGCGGGCGCGGTTGCGGGACTTTGCCGCGCATCGGTGGAGCGGCGCCTTGTTGTGCGGTGGCGGGTGCTTGTTGAGGGGAGTGCGCCCCGCGCGCACGTGGTCGGAGGGTCGTGGTGCTGGGTGTCCGGCCTGGTGCTTGCAAGGCGCGTTCGGGTGGGCGGGTTTAGCGGGTTGGGGGTGCGATGGTCTGGAACCAGCGGAGGGCTTCGGTCAGGCCGTGGCGGCCTGAGTCCATGTGGTGGAGGGCGCCCAGGTCGGTGAGGGTTGCGTTGGGGCCCAGTTGGCGGACGCAGTGCCTCGCGTTCGTGAAGGCGACCTGTTCGTCGGCGTGTGCTCCGATCACGTGGACGGGGATGGTGGTGTGCCAGCCCTTGCAGGTCCGGTCGTTGGTGGTCAGTGCTGCGGCCAGCCTTCCGGTGGGGTGCTGGATCATCGTCAGGGCTTTGGCGGTCAGGAGTTGCTGCGGTGAGTCGGGGAGGCGCGGGACGATCTCGTTCTCGTCGTGGCGGCCGTCGTACAGCGGGGCGACCGTGGTGTCGTAGGGCGTGCGGAAGACCTCGGCGTTGGTGCCGTACAGGTGGTAGAGGCGGTTCCAGGACGTCAGGAAGTACGCGAGGTAGTACGCCGACGCCTTCGGGTCCAGGGTGCCGTTGAAGATCGCCGGGACTTCGGCGCCGCGCAGGTCGTAGGGGCCGCTGACGGGTGCGGCGGCGGCCAGGCGGAAGCGTGGGTCGGCGCCGTTGAGCAGGGCCTTGCCGAAGGCCATGGCCGCCTGTCCGCCCTGGGAGAAGCCGGTGACGAGCAGGCGCGGGTCCAGCGCGCGGCCGGTTCGGGGGGCGAAGGTGAAGGACGCGCGGACGAGGTCCAGCGTCGCCGTCGCCTCGGAGTGCGCGTGCAGGTACGGGTGCGCGCCCGGGCCGACGCCCAGGCCGAGGTAGTCGGGCTCGATGGCCGCGTAGCCGGCGGACGCCAGGAGCAGGCCCTCACCGGAGCGTCCGCCGTCGTCCACGGACGGCGCGTCGGCCGCCGCCGCCATCGTGCCGTGCGCGTAGGTGACGGCGCGGAGCCGGTGCCGTCCGTCGCGCGGCAGGACGAGCAGGCCGCTGGCCGTGGTGGGCTTTCGCGCGGTGTCGATCGTCCGGTAGACGATGCGGTACGCGGTGACGCCGTGGCGGACGCGGGACGCGTCCAAGCCGTCCTTGCGCAGCGCCGTCCGGACGGCGCCCGCGTCGAGGTTCTGCACGCGCCGCGCCGACACGATGGCCCCGCGCCCGCCAACCCGCGCGTCCGCGAGCGCCGTGCCCGCGGGAGTCGGACCGCTCGACGGCGGGCCGTCCTGCGTCAGGTTGACGGGGGCTGTTCCGCGAGGCGTTGGGGTGGGGGTTGCTTGGGCGGGTGGGGTTGCGAGGGCGAGTGCCGTCAGGGTTCCGGCTGTCAGGACGGCTAGAGGTGATCTCATGCGTCGAACTTAGGAACGCGGGCGTGGCGGCACGATGGGTCTGTGGCCCGGTTCTGAGTGTCGGGTGTGGCACTTCGGGGGGTGGTGCTAGGGCCACCCGGGTGGGGTCAGCGGCGCCAGTACTGGGCTCTGATCGAGACGTTCGCTTCGCCGTCGGCGGCGGGGTGGAGTTCGACGTAGAGGTGCTGGTGGGCGCCGCAGACGCCGACGTAGGTGCCGGTGCCCGTGCGGAGCGGGTAGGTCTTGCTGGTGGCGTAGTTGTTGTCGGGGTCGGTCTCGATGAGGCGGAAGGGGTGGTCGCCCGAGACGTCCACCTCGATGACGAACTGGGTGCCCTTCGCGCCGCCGGACAGGATGCCGGGGTAGGCGCCGCCGTCCCCGTGGGCCTTGCCCGTGTCGGAGTACTCCTTGTCGAACTTGACGCGGGCGGTCTGGTCCTTCGTGACGGCCATCGGCTTGCTCAGGCCGAGGCTGACGTATTCCGGCATGTCGTCCTCCTCACCGGGGCCGGCGCCGACGCGCCACTGCCCGTAGTCGCTTTTCACGGCGCGGTCGTAGTCGAGGCCGACGCCGTTGATCGTGTGGTCGTTGGAGTACTGCTGGAGCTGGGCGCGGGCGTCCCATTTGCCGCCGGACCAGGCGTACGTCTGCCAGCCGTAGGTGATCTTGCCGGCGTCGAACGCGCGCCGCATCGGGCCGTAGCCCGCGTACAGGCCGACGCGGTCGCGGCCGAGGACGCTCGCGGCCCCGTCCAGGTAGGCGTTGATGGTGGACTGCTGCCCGGACGAGGCGTCGAAGTCCACCGCGAAGTAGATCGGCCGGTCGCCGGGCATGCCGCAGGCGGCGGCCTGCCGGGCGGCGTCCCGGGCGTCCGCGACGCCGCCGGAGCGGCCCGACAGCGCGCGGCTCGCGGTGCTCTCCCACACGACGACCAGCCACAGGCCCGCGTCGGAGAGCTGTTCCGCCTCGGCTCTCGTGAGGTTCTTGCCGGACGTGTCGTGCGAGAGGTAGCGGCACACGAACCGCACGCCGGCCTTCTTGAGCGCCGCCGGTCCCGGACGGCCCCAGGCGTAATCGACGCCGAACACGCTCATCCGCTCATCCATTTCCGTCCCGCTCGGGACGTCCCGGTCGCCGCCGGTAAATCGGACGAAATACCCCAAAGGTCCGGGGTGTTTCCTCCCGACTCGGCGGCATTCTCGGTGAATTTGCGGGTGACGGTACCAGTCACAGAACGGCACGTCCGGTGATTACGCGAACACCGTCGGCATTTCCGGTGAACTTCCCCCGGCTCAGCCCAGCCCGCCGGACGCGCGGACGTTCTGCCCCGTGATCCAGCGGGCGTCCGGCCCGGCGAGGAAGGCCACGACGGCGGCCACGTCGGGCGGCGTCCCGATCCGGCGCAGCGGCGTCCGCCCGGCGACCTGCTCGGCGGTCTCGGGCGAGGTGACGCTCCGGAACAGATCGGTGTCCGTCGCGCCCGGCGACACCGTGTTGACGGTGATGCCGCGCGGGCCCAGCTCCTGCGCCGCGGCGAGCGTCAGCTGCTCCACGGCGCCCTTGGCCGCCACGTACGGCGCGACGCCCGGCGTCGGCAGCACGGTGTTGATCGTGGAGATGTTGACGACGCGTCCGTCGTCGCGCATGTGCCGGGCCGCGTACCGGAGCGTCAGGAAGACGGCCTTCGCGCCGGCCGTGAGAACGGCGTCGAACACGTCCTCGCCCGTCTCGGCCAGCGGCGTCATGGTGAAGGACGGGACGGCGTTGTTCACCAGCACGTCCAGCCCGCCGAGCCGGTCGGAGGCCGTCTCCATCAGCCGCGAGGCCGCGCCGCGCTCGGTGAGGTCGGCCCGCACGGCGTGCGCGACGCCGCCCCCCGAGGCGACCGTGCGCACCACGTCGTCCGCTCCGGACGAGGAGTGCGCATAGCTGAACACGACCTCCGCCCCGTCGAACGCGAGCCGCTCAACGATCGCGCGCCCGATCCCGCGCGACCCCCCGGTCACCACGGCCGCCTTGCCCGTGAGAATCCCCATGGACGCGAGCCTACGACCGCGATGGATGACAGACCCGGTGCGGAGAGTGTGGTCAAGGACGCTGGCGCGGAGTCACGAGGGACGGTAAGGATGTCCCGTGACCCATCCCCCCGGGATTCCACAGGAGTACCCGCCGTCCGCGACATGGGGAAACCGCGCGGAGCCGGGACTGACCGGACCGTGGTACCGGATCCAGGCGATTCCGGCGCCGCGCCGGGCCGCGTCGGCGGAGGGCGACTTCGTGAGCGTCCTGCCCGCCGCGCTGTCGGCCGCGCGGCGCGGCGAGCCGTTCGTCGTCGGCTGGCTGTCGGCGGGCGGCGGCGCGCCGCTGGAGCTGATCACCAACGCCGGGCCGGTCGGCGAGGCGCGGCAGGCGCTGCTGTTCCCGAGCGGCGCGCGCGGCGTCCGCGTCGGCGAGGAGTGGCTGCGGCAGGCGCGCCGCATGGTCTGGACGCGCTGCGCCGGCCGGCTCGCCCCCGTCGCGCCCGCGCTCGCCGAGGGCGCGGGCCTGTTCGAGTCGACGCTCGTCACGCTGATGGAGCGGCCGTTCGGCTGGTTCGTCGTCGCCGAGCCGTGCGGCGAGCGCGTCCTGGACGACGAGATGCGCGAACTCCACCACGAGCTGCGGATGCTGCGGCGCGGCGAGGACGAGCAGTCCCGCCTCGCCGTCGCCCGCGCCGACGACCGCCTCGCCGAGCTGGACGCGTTCCGCGAGGCCGGGCTGTGGCAGGTCAAGGTCGTCGCGGGCGCCGAGACCGAGCAGGAGCTGTGGCAGATCGCGCCCGTCCTCGTCGGGTCGATGGACCTCGGCCACCACCCGTACCGGCTGCGGTCCGGGCACGGCGCGGGCTCGTTCGCCGAGGCGCTGCGGGCGCCCGCGACCCCGGCGCCGCGCCGGCCGCAGGCGCCGGACGAGCTGCGCTTCCCGTTCACCGCGACGGCGGGCGCGCTCGCGGCCCTCGCCGGGCTGCCGCGCCGCGAGGTGCCGGGGCTGCGGGTGCTGGACGCGGGGTACTTCGACGTCACGTCCGAGACCGACGACACCGCGTCCGGCACCGAGCCGCGCATCGAACTCGGCGCGATCCTGGACGCGCAGGACCGCCGCGTGGGCGCGTTCACCGTCCCGCGCTCGACGATCAACCGGCACGTGTTCGTCACGGGCGCGACGGGCGCGGGCAAGAGCCAGACCGTCCGGCACCTGCTGGAGCAGCTCACCCGCGCGGGCGTGCCGTGGCTGGCGATCGAGCCCGCCAAGTCCGAGTACGCGGCGATGGCCGGGCGGATCGCGGACCTCGGCGGGCCGGTGACGGTCGTGAACCCGTCCGACCCGGCGTCGGTGCCGCTGTCGGTGAACCCGCTCGCGCCCGAGCCCGGCTACCCGGTGCAGGCCCACATCGACATGGTGCGGGCGCTGTTCCAGGCCGCGTTCGACGCCGAGGAGCCGTTCCCGCAGATCATGGCGCAGGCGCTCCAGCGCGTCTACGAGACCAACGGCTGGGACGTCGTCACCGGCGGCGGCGTGCCCGGCTCGCTGATCGAACCGACCGTCCCGACGCTCGAACAGCTCCAGAACGCGGCGCTCCAGGTCATCACGGACGTCGGGTACGGGCGGGAGATGATGGCGGACGTCCAGGGCTTCGTGGACGTCCGGCTCCGCAGCCTGCGCATCGGCTCGGCCGGACGGTTCTTCGAGGGCGGCCACCCCGCCGACATCGGCGGCATGCTGCGCGACAACATCGTGCTCGCCATCGAGGACGTCGCCAACGACGAGGACAAGGCGTTCCTCATGGGCACGCTCATCATCCGCATCGTGGAGCACCTGCGGATGCGGTCGCGCGGCGCGTCCCGCGACGGCGCGCCCGCGCTGCGGCACGTGATCGTCATCGAGGAGGCGCACCGGCTGCTGCGCAACCGCCCGGAGCGGACGAGCTCGCACGCCGTCGAGCTGTTCGCCGGGATGCTCGCCGAGATCCGCGCGTACGGCGAGGGGATCATCGTGGCGGAGCAGATCCCGACCAAGCTCGTCCCGGACGTCATCAAGAACACGGCGCTGAAGGTCGTCCACCGGCTGCCCGCGCACGACGACCGGTTCCAGGTCGGCGCGGCGATGAACCTGGACACCGACCAGTCGCGCGAGGTCGTGTCGCTGCGGCCGGGCGTCGCGGCGGTGTTCGCGGACGGCATGGACCGTCCGCTGCGCGTGCGGATCCCGCTCGGCGAGGGCCGCGAGGAGGAGCTGCCAGGACCGCCGCCCCCGGTGGACGGGCGCCGGTCGGCCGCGTGCGGGCGCGAGTGCCAGTCCGGACGCGCCTGCACGCTGTACGAGCTGCGCGAGGCGGACCTGCTCGCGGGCGGCGTGGACTCGGCGTGGCTGCGGGTGTGGACGGAGACGCTCGTCCTCGCGCACGTCACGAACCGTCCGCTGCCCGCGGTGCCGCCCGAACTGGTCCGCGCCTGGTCGCGGCTGACCGCGCGGCTGCGCGAGTGCACGCTCGCGACGGTCGTGGAGCGGGCGGTGACGCGCCGGTCGTGGGCGCTGCGGACGCAGTACCCGCCCGCCGAGCTGACGGGCGTCGTCGCGGACGTCGCGCAGCGCCTGCTCGGCGGCGCGGGCGACCTCGCCGGGACGTCGCCCGGCCCGCACTGGGTGATCCCGCAGGTCCGCTGGGTGCACGAGCTGGACCGGATCTTCCCCTACGGCGGCGACGAACCCGATCCGCGCGACCCCGCCCCGCCGATGGACTACCAGCTCCCGGGCCTGCGGCAGCCGCCGGACGGGCTGCTCGGCCACCGGCTGCGCGCGTTGCGCCGCCATCCGCTGTCGCCGGAGCTGGCGCGCAACCGTCCGCTGGCGATCACCGCGCTGGCCGGGGACGACGAGAACGCGGCCTTCTTCGCCGACCTCGCCGTCGTCACGATCGGGCTGCCCGAGGACGAGCAGATCGCCGACGTCGCCGCGACCATGCGCGTCGCGGACTGGCTGGAGCCCGTCCTGAGCTGGCCCGAGGGCCTGATCAAACCGTTCGCCGATCCGGCCGGGGGCGTTCCGTTCACGTTGCCCTGAGTGTGGTGCGATGAGTTTCGGACGTGCCGCGGGTCTCTCCCTGTGCACACACGAACTGAAGGGGCATTTGCGATGCGGAAGATCACGGCCGGCCTGTTCATCTCGCTCGACGGCGTCGTCGAGGAGCCGGGGGACTGGCACTTCCCGTACTTCAACGAGGAGATGGGGCGGGCCGTCGACGCCCAGCTCGGCTCGGCCGACACGCTGCTGCTCGGGCGGAAGACCTACGACAGCTTCGCCGGGGCGTGGCCGGAGCGCGAGAAGGCCGGGGGCGACGACGCCGCGTTCGCCACGAAGCTCGGCGACGCCCGCAAGATCGTCGTGTCGCGGCAGGAGCTGACGTTCACGTGGCGCAACTCCGAGCAGCTCTCGGGGGACCTCGTCGAGGCCGTGAAAGCGCTGAAGAACGAGCCGTCCACGGCGGCCATCGGCATGAGCGGGTCGGTGTCGGTCGTGCGGGTGCTGCTGGAGGCCGGGCTGCTGGACGAGCTGCACCTGTTCGTCCACCCGATCGCCGTGCGCAAGGGCATGCGGCTGTTCGCGGAGGCGGACGCGCCGCTGCCGCTGGAACTCGTCGCGTCGACGACGTTCGCGACCGGGGTCGTGCACCTGGTCTACCGCCGGGACGAGGCCGCCCCGACGGGCGATTACGACACCGCCAAGGCGAGCCTGCCGTCCGACTAGATGTCGCCCTCGGCGCGGGACGGAAGGTTCTCCGCCGCGGCCACGGTGCTCCAGTAGCCGAGGAACTCGCGTTTCGCGGCGCTCGCGCGCTCGTTGGCCGCGGCGATGACCGGGTCGGAGTCGGTCGGGCAGCCGGGGGCCTGGTCGAGGTAGCGCGAGTTGGAGTCCACCGACGCCTGGAGCGCGCGGACGAGCGCGTCCCGCATCTCCGCGCCGTTCGTCAGCGCGCCGACGTCGAGGGACTGCGCCTTGGCGAGCTGGCTCTGCCGCGCGTCCCGGACGGCCTGCAGATCGCTGACGGTGCAGCCGTTCTCGATCGCCGAGCCCAGTTCACGGCGGGTGGAGCCCATCTCGGTGAGCAGCGCGTCCACGGCCTGCGCCTGGACGTGGACGTCGCCGTCCGGGGTCGGGCTCTCGGCGATCGTGCTCGCGCTCGGCCCGGCGCTGGTCGGCGCGGCCGTCGCGCCGCCCCGCCCGCCCGGCGACCCGGACGGCCACAGCACGATCCCCACCGCGACCACCGCCAGCACCACGATGCCCGCCGCGAGCGCGATCCACGGGACCGGGCTGCGGCGGCGCGGGGGCGGCGGCTGCCAGATCGGCGGGTGGTTCCACGGCTCGTCGGCGAGCGGGGTCGTCCGCTCCTCGGCGGGCGGGGGCGGCACCGGCACGTTCCACGGCTCGGGCGACAACGCCGTCGTCTCGTGCTTCGGCCCGGCGGGCGGCAACCCGAACCCGCCGCGCGCCCCCTCGTCCCGCGCCGTCGCCGACTCGTGGCCACCGGCCGCCGGATTGAACCCGCCGGCCGACGGTCCAGAATCCCCGGGCGGCGGCCCGTGGCCGCCGGCCGACGGGTTGAACCCGCCACCTGATGGCTCGTAGCCGCCGGGCGGCGGGTCGGTCGCCCAGGGCGGGCGGACGGGCTCGTCGCGCGCCGTCGCGTCGTCGGCCGCGTGCCGATTCGTGTCCAGCAGCGCGCCGCAGTGGGTGCAGCGCGGCAACGCCGGGGTCGTGTCACTGCCACAGACCGGACACCGCATAACCCCACCTCACCATGACGGCCCGCAGTGGAGCCACAACATAACCCCGCGGGGACGCCCCGCGCCGTTCCTTCAGGCGCTCACACCGTGTTCCAGGCGCGGGTGGGGTTCCCGGTCCTGCGCGCGACCGGGTTCCACAGCGCGACGAACCGCTGCTTGTTCTGCGTGGCGCGGCGCTCGGCGTCGGCGCGTCCGGGCGCGTGCGCGGCGTTCGGACGCGGCTTGCCCTTGCACTTGCGCTGGTTGCCCTGCGCCCAGCGCAGCAGCGCCTGGTCCACCTCCAGCGAGGACTGGAACGACTGCCGCAGGTAGCCGCGCATCCGCTCGCCGTTCGGCAGGTGGTCCACCTTGAGCGCCTCGGTGCGCTGGAGCTGCGCCTGACGCCGCTCGGCGACGCGCTGGTACGCGCCGATCGCGGCGGGCAGCGTCTTGCACTTGGCGCTCGCGGCGAGCGCGGCGGTCAGGTTGCGGCGCGCCTCGCCGCTGGTGTTCAGCAGCGCGTTGAGCTGCGCGGCCTGCTGCCGGGTCGGGCCGGAGATCGGCTTCTTCTCCGCGACCGGCGTGTTGGACGTGGACGCGGCGGGCCTGCCGTGCGCCCCCGACGGGTCCTTCTTGCCGTCCGGCCACACGACGACCGCGATCGCCACGACGGCCACGGCGACCAGCACGGCGACGCCGACGAGCAGCGGCTTCGGCGTCCCGCCCCCGCGTTTCCCGCCGCCCGGTGGGTTCGCGCCGCCGTACGGCGCGTTCGGCCCGTACGGATCGTTCGGCGGCCCGTAGGGCGCGTTCGGTTGCCCGAGCGGCGCGTTCGGCGGGCCGAAGCCCGCGCTCGGCTGCCCGTAAGGGCCGTTCGGCGGCCCGTACGGCTCGCCCGGGCCGTTCGGCGGCCCGTACCCCGGCTGCGGCCCGTGCGGCGGCCCGTGCGGCGGCCCGGGGGCGATCTGCGTCGCGTCCGCGCCGGACGCCCAGGGCGACGGCGCCGGGCTCGGCGGCAGCGCGCGGGTCGCGTCGGACTCGTCCTCGGGGGACGGACGGCGCGGCTTGGCGTACCACGACTCCGGCACGATCGACTCGGCCGGCCCGGCGTCGTCCTGCGCCTCGGCCCACGCGGGACGCGCGGGAGGCGCGGGAGGCGCGGGAGGCGCGGACGGCGGCGCCGCGCGGTGCGTGACGTCGTCGTCCTCGTCGTCGTAGGCGTCCGGGTCGAACGTCCACGCGGCCGTGGACTCCGGGTCCTGCGGCCCCCCGCCGAACGAGCCGGGCGCTCCGGCGAACGGCGCGCCCGCACCCGCGGACGCCGCGCCCGGCTGACCGAACGACGCGCCCGGCCCGTCCAGCGGCCCTGCGGGCGGCGCGCCCGCGCCGTTCAGCGGCGCGTGCGAAGGCGCGCCGGATCCGTTCAGCGGCGCGTGAGGAGCGCCCGGCCCGCCGAACGAGGCGCCGGATCCGTTCAGCGGCCCTGCGGGCGGCGCGCCCAGTCCGTTCGGCGGCCCTGCGGGCGGCGCGCCCAGTCCGTTCAGCGGCGCGCCTGGTTCGTGCGGTGGCTCGGACGGCGACGCGTGCGGTGCGGCGGGCGGGGCGTACAGGTCGTTCGGTGGGACGGGCGGTCCGGCGAACGACGCGCCTGCCGTCGCGGGCGTCGTGCCCCATCCGTTCGGTGGCGCGGACGGGCCCGTGGACGCGGTCGAGGCGGGTGAGCCGTTCGGGGGTGCGGCGAACGGTGAGGGCGGTGCGGCCGGGCCGTTGGCGTGGGCGTCGGGGGGAGCCGGCGCCCAGGACGGCGGCGGCGGGACGAGGACGGTGCCGTCGCCGAGTCCCGCGCCGTCCTCCGTGCCGGACGCGCCGCGCCCGTTCAGGACCGGCGCGCCGAGCGGCGCCCCCGCGAGCGGCGTGTTGCAGCGCGGGCACGCCCCGAGCGTCCCGGGCGTGCTCGTCCCGCACGTCGGACAGTGCATCAGCTCGAAACCTCGCTTGATCGCCGGTACGCCCACGTCGCGTGCCCCGGGTCCCGGCGGGGCGCGGGGCCGCTCCACCGGCCGATGGGGACATCCGACAAAGTAACGTGCGGGACCCCATCTCGGGCGCATCACCGGGAAACCGCGCCATGCGCGGACCAACCCGCCCCCGGGTCTGGCACCGAATCACGGGCCGCCGACGAAGGTCAAGAACCTCGACGCGGGTTTACCCCGTCCGGTGTGACGCTCGTCGCATTATCGCGCCCGCAGGAGAACGGCGGCGGAAGAAGAGGGAAATGTCCGTACGGGACCGGTCCGCGCGCTGCCGCGACGATGGAGCGTCCCGGCGACTAGGCTGCCCTCATCTGCGGGGCGGGCCAGTCGGACGCGCCCGGACGCACCACCGGAGAAGACGGAGTTCATGAGCGACCTTCCACTGCGTTCGCAGCTCGCCGTCGCGCTCGGCAAGACGGCCGCGCGGATGTCCCGGCTGGCGGGCAAGGGCGACGGTTCGGTGATCGGCGGGCGGATCGGCCTGCGCCTGGACCCCGAGCTGCTCACCCGGCTGGCCAAGGACCGCAAGCTCGTGCTCGTCAGCGCCACCAACGGCAAGACGACCACGACCCGGCTGATCACGTCGGCGATGACGCCGCTCGGCGAGATCGCCACCAACGCGTTCGGCGCGAACATGCCGACCGGCCACGTGTCCGCGCTGGCGTCCGCGCCGGACGCCCGGTACGGCGTGCTGGAGTGCGACGAGAAGTACGTCCCGATGGTGCTGAAGGAGACCGGCGCGAACGTCGTCGCGCTGATGAACCTCAGCCGGGACCAGATGGACCGCGCCGCCGAGATCTGGCTGCTGGCCGGGAAGTGGCGGCGGGCGCTGGAGGCGTCGCCGGAGAGCCACGTGGTCGCCAACTGCGACGACCCGCTCGTCACCTGGGGCGCGGCGACGGCCCGGAGCGTCACGTGGGTCGCGGCCGGGCAGCACTGGCGCGAGGACTCGTGGTGCTGCCCCGAGTGCGGCGGCCCGCTGGACCGGCAGGGCACCGAGGAGGACAGCGACTGGCGCTGCCGCCAGTGCCACTTCGCGCGGCCCAAGCCCGACTGGGTGCTGCGCGGCGACCACGTCCTCGGTCCGGACGGACGGGCGGTGCCGCTGTCGGACGTCCAGCTCCCCGGCCGGGCGAACCGGTCGAACGCGGCGATCGCGCTGGCCGTCGTCGCGCAGTTCGGCGTGCCGCCCGAGCAGGCGCTGCCGCTGCTGGCGCAGGTCAGGTCGGTCGCCGGACGGTACACGACCGTCGAGCACCAGGGCCGCGCGCTGCGGCTGCTGCTGTCGAAGAACCCGGCGGGCTGGCTGGAGGCGTTCGACGTCCTCGCGCCCGCGCCCGGCCCGGTCGCGCTGTCGATCAACGCGCAGGGCCCGGACGGACGCGACACGTCCTGGCTGTGGGACGTCGACTACCGCATCCTGCGCGGCCGTCCCGTCTGGGCGACCGGCGAGCGCCGCGTGGACCTCGCCGCCCGGCTGGAGGCCGCCGACGTGCAGTTCACCGTCGTGGACGACATCGAGCAGGCGGTCCTCGCGGTGCCGCCGGGACAGCTCGACGTGATCGCCAACTACACCGCCTTCCAGGACATCCGAACGAGGTACGGCCGTGTCGTCTGACCGCATCAAGATCGTCTGGATCTACCCCGACCTGCTGAGCACCTACGGGGACCAGGGCAACACGATCGTCCTGGAGCGCCGGGCGGCGCTGCGCGACATCCCGACCGAGACCGTCCACCTGCGGTCCGACGAGCCGGTGCCCGACGACGGCGACATCTACCTGCTCGGCGGCGGCGAGGACCGTCCGCAGATCCTCGCGGCGCAGCGCCTGCGCGCGGACGGCGGGCTGACGGCCGCCGTGCAGCGCAACGCCGTGATCTTCGCGGTGTGCGCGGGCTACCAGATCATCGGGCACGAGTTCGGCGGCGAGGAGGGCCAGCCGCTGCCCGGCCTCGGCATCCTCGACATCCGCAGCGGGCGCGGGGCGCAGCGCGCGGTCGGCGAGGTCGTCGGGGACGTCGCGGCGGAGCTGAACGTCCCGCGCATCACCGGCTTCGAGAACCACCAGGGCGCGACGACGATCGGGCCGAACGCGCGCCCGCTCGCCAAGGTCGTGTCGGGCGTCGGGAACGGCGACGGCCAGGGCTTCGAGGGCGCCTACGCGGGCCACACGCTCGGGACGTACATGCACGGCCCGGCGCTCGTCCGCAACCCGGCCCTCGCGGACCTGCTGCTGACGTGGGCGGTGGGCATGGAACTGCCGCCGCTGCAGCCGTCCTGGTCCGAGCGTCTGCGCGAGGAGCGCCTGAACGCCGTCCTGACCCCCCGCTGACCGTCAGCCGACGATCGCCGCGACGACCGCGCGGACGGCTTCGGAGTCCGGAGCGCGCTCGCGGTCGGCGAACAGCAGGTGCGCGGTGCCGACGACGGTCAGCGCGAGCGTGTCGACGTCGGCGCCGTCCGGCAGCCGGTCGCGTTCGGCCGCCAGGTACGCGCGGACCATGGCCATGGCCTCGGTGAGCAGCGGGACGCCGGTGGGCCAGGTGCGGCGGAGGCGGGCGCGCAGCTCGTCCCGGAAGGTGATGAGGCCGACCATCGCGACGGCCACCGCATCGAACACGTCCACCAGCGCGGCCGTGAGATTGTCGGCGACAGTGCCCGTCCCGGCCGTGGCGAGCAGCACGGCGGTCCGCGCGTCCAGGCGCGCGACGCTGTCGTGGACGAGGTCGGCCAGGAACGCGTCGAAGTCGGCGAAGTGCCGGTGCAGGACGCCCTTCGCGCAGCCCGCCTCGTCGGTCACGGCGCGGCTGGTCAGCGCGTTCGGGCCGTCCCGCAGCAGGACGCGCTCGGCGGCGGCGAAGAGCTGCTCGCGCGCGTCGCGCAGGGCCACGCCGGTGGGCATGGGACATCCTCTCGCTGGCTAAGTGGGCGCTTGCCCACTAGTGTGGGCGCATGCCCACTCTACCGTCGCGCCCGTCGCCGGACGAGCCGCACCGCGCCCGCCACGTCGCCGAATCGTTCGGCGCGGAGGCCGAGCGCTACGACCGGACCCGGCCGCGCTACCCCGGCGACCTCATCGCCCGCGTCGTCGCCGCGAGCCCCGGCCCGGACGTCCTGGACGTCGGCTGCGGCACCGGGATCGCGTCCCGCGCGTTCGCGGCGGCGGGCTGCCGCGTGCTCGGCGTGGACCCCGACGGGCGGATGGCCGCCTTCGCGCGGCGGCACGGCCTGCCCGTCGAGGTCGCGACGTTCGAGGACTGGGACCCGGCGGGCCGCGCGTTCGACGCCGTCGTCGCCGGGCAGTCCTGGCACTGGGTGGACACGGTCGCGGGCGCGGAGAAGGCGGCGAGCGTCCTGCGTCCCGGCGGACGGTTCGCGCCGTTCTGGTACGTCTTCGAGGCGCCGCCCGCCCTGGCCGAAGCCTTCTCCGCCGTCTACGCCCGCGTCCTGCCGGACTCGCCGTTCGCGCGCGGCGTGATGCCCGGCCTCACCGCCTACTCGGCGATCTTCGCCACGACCGCCGACGGGATTCGCGCCACCGGCGCCTTCTCCGAGCCCGAGGAATGGCGTTTCACCTGGCAGCGCCCCTACACGCGCGACGAGTGGCTGGACCAGGTGCCCAGCTTCGGCGGCCACGCGGACCTCCCGGCCGACACCCTGGACGCCCTGCTCGCCGGCGTCGGCGCCGCGATCGACGCCGTCGGCGGCACCTTCCCCGTCCACTACACCGCCGCCGTCGTCACCGCGTCCCGGAGCACCTAGTACCGGACGTCGCTCTCCACCAGCGGCGGGTACACGGTGGAGGTCTCACCGTCCACGGTGGCCCCGGCGAACTGCAGCATCGCGCGCAGGGAGCCGTTCAGGGCCGCCGGGTAGTTCAGGGCCGGGGCGGACACCTCGCCCAGAGTCCGGAGGTGCTCGGGAGTGAGCACCACGTCCAGCGCGGCGAGGTTGCCGGTCAACTGCTCCACGCGCCGCGCGCCGACGATGGGGACGACCGTGCCCGCGCGGGCGAGCAGCCAGGCCAGCGCGACCGCCGCCGACGTCGTGCCGAGGTCGGCGGCGACGGCGGCGACCGCGTCGATCACCGGGAAGTCGTCCTCGCCGGGGCCGCCGACGAACGCGGCGCGGGCGGACTCGGCCGCCGCCGCGCCGCGCCGGTACTTCCCGGACAGGAAGCCGTTCCGCAGCGGGCTCCACGGGACCAGCGCCAGGCCCTGGTCGCGGGCGAACGGCGCGAGTTCGCCCTCGACGGTGCGCGCGAGCAGCGAGTACTCGACCTGGAGCGCGACCAGCGGCGTCCAGCCCCGCAGCAGCGCCGTCGTCTGCGCCTGGGCGGTGATCCACGCGGGCGTGTTGGAGAACCCGATGTAGCGGATCTTCCCGGCGCGGACGAGGTCGTCCAGCGTGCGCAGCGTCTCCTCGATCGGTGTGTGCCGGTCCCAGTTGTGCAGCCAGTACAGGTCCAGGTAGTCGGTGCGCATCCGGCGCAGCGTCGCGTGGAGCTGGGCGACGATGGACGAGCGTCCGGCGCCGCCGCCGTTGGGGTCGCCGGGGTGGAGGTTGGCGAAGAACTTCGACGCGAGGACGACCCGGTCGCGCCGTCCGGGGCGGGCGGCGAACCAGTCGCCGAGGATCTTCTCCGAGTGCCCGTTGGTGTAGAGGTTCGCGGTGTCGACGAAGTTCCCGCCCCGGTCCAGGTACGTCGCGAGGATCCGTTCCGACTCGGCGACGTCGCATCCGGCGCCGCCGGGGTCCTCGCCGAACGTCATCGCGCCGAGCGCGAACGGGCTGACCCGCAGTCCGGACCTGCCGAGCGTGACGTAGTGGTCGAGTGGCATGAGCGTGGCTCCCGTGGCTCGCTGTTTCGGTGGTCCCATCGAAACGCGGGCGGTGGTCCGCACGGTAGACCGATCCGCGCGGGCTCTTGCACGATCCTGCCGATCTCGCGCGGATCGGGCTTACGCTGAACCGTGCGCACCGACCTTCTGGACGAGATCCGCGGCCTCGTCGCGTCCCATGCCCGGCCGGACCTGCGGACGCCGATCGACGGCCTGCTGCTGTCGCGCGTCGCCGACACCGCGCCGGAGTACTCGCTGACCGAGCCGCTGTTCGTCCTGATGGCGCAGGGCGCCAAGCGGCTCCTGCTCGGCGACCGGGTGTTCGAGTACAGGGCGGGCGAGTTCCTCCTGGTCACGGCCGAACTGCCCGTCACGGGCCACTTCCTCGACGCCGACGCGCGCGTCCCGGCGCTGGGCCTCGGCGTCGCGCTGCGCCCGTCCGCCATCGCGCCGCTGCTGCTGGAGGCGCCGCCGCGACGGTCCCGGGCGGAGGAGCGCCCGCCGACGCTCGCGACCGGCACGGCGTGGCCCGACCTGCTCGACGCTGTGGCCCGGCTGCTGCGCTTGCTCGATCGTCCCGGGGACGCGCCCGTGCTCGCCCCGCTGGTCGAGCGGGAGATCCTCTGGCGGCTGCTCACCGGCCCGCACGGCGCGATGGTCCGGGCGATCGGGCTCGCCGACAGCGGCCTGTCGCACGTCGGACGGGCCGTCCGGTGGATCCACGACCACTACGCCGAGCCGATGCGGGTCGAGGACCTCGCCCGGCTGGCCGGGATGAGCCCGTCGGCGTTCCACCGGCACTTCCGCGCCGTCACGGCGTTGAGCCCGCTCCAGTTCCAGAAGCGCATCCGGTTGCAGAAGGCGCGGTCGCTGCTCGTCACGTCCCCCAACGACGTCGCCGGGGTGGGGCACCTGGTCGGCTATGACAGCCCGTCCCAGTTCAGCCGGGAGTACCGCCGCCTGTTCGGCGCGCCCCCCGGCCACGACGCCGCCCGCCTCCGGGCCCCCGAACCCCGCCTGCCGTGACGGAACGACGGTGCAAAGATGACGTCGGCTGTCAGGTATTCGCGCCATGCTCGGTCGCATGACGAAATCGTTGCAGGGGAAGGTGGCGCTCGTTGCCGGCGGGACGCGCGGCGCCGGACGGGGCATCGCGGTCGAGCTGGGGGCGGCGGGCGCGACGGTCTACGTGACGGGACGCAGCACGCGCGCCCGGCGGTCGGAGATGGACCGGCCCGAGACCATCGAGGAGACCGCCGAGCTGGTGACGGCGGCCGGGGGCACGGGAATCGCCGTGGCCGTCGACCATCTGGAGAGCGCGCAGGTCCGGGCGCTGGTGGAGCGCATCGACGCCGAGCGGGGACGGCTGGACGTCCTCGTCAACGACATCTGGGGCGGCGAGCTGATGTTCAGCTGGGACGCCAAGCTCTGGGAGCACGACCTCGACAAGGGGCTGCGCATCCTGCGGCTCGCCGTCGACACCCACATCATCACCAGCCACCACGCGCTCCCGCTGCTGCTGCGCAACCCCGGCGGGCTGGTGGTCGAGATGACCGACGGCACCGCGCAGTACAACGCCGACAACTACCGGGTCTCGTTCTTCTACGACCTGGCCAAGACGTCCGTGCTGCGGATGGCGTACGCGCAGGCGCAGGAGCTCGGGCCGCTCGGCGCGACGGCCGTCGCGCTCACGCCGGGCTGGATGCGCTCGGAGATCATGCTGGAGACCTTCGGCGTCACCGAGGAGACCTGGCGCGACGCGCTGGCGAAGGAGCCGCACTTCGCGATCTCTGAGACGCCGCGCTTCACGGGACGGGCCGTCGCCGCCCTCGCCGCCGATCCGGACAAGGAGCGGTGGAACGGGCGGTCCCTGTCCAGCGGGGGGCTCGCGCAGGAGTACGGCTTCACCGACCTGGACGGCAGCCGTCCCGACGCGTGGCGCTACATCACCGAGGTGCAGGACGCCGGGAAGCCCGCCGACACGACCGGTTACCGCTGAGACGCAACTGATTTGTGTGTTCCCAGGGTGAGCGTCCCGTGACGAGGAGTAGCGTCCCGTCCATGACGGATCCGTTCCCGCTCTCGTCCGGCGGCGCGCCCCGCGACGTCGGCGACCTCACGATCGACGAACTCCGGGAGCGCACCGGCTGGCCCCCGAGCGTCTTCGACATGGTGCCGCGCGAGGACGTCGTGTCCTTCCTGCGGCGCGTGGAGGGCTCGGCGCCGCTGAACGAGGAGATCGGCGCGGCGCTGGAGTCCGCCGGAATGGACCGGCACGACACCGCGGGCGAGGGGTCCGGCGGATTCCACGTCGCGACCTGGCTGCGCGACGACGGCGTGGTCGTCTCGTGGGCGCTGCGGGGCCGGATGAACAGCGACGGCGACGCGTTCGAGAGCGCGGTCCACGCCGTCATGCACCCGGCCCTGGCCCGGATCCTGACCGCGGCGGGGTTCGACGCGCGGATCATCCCCGAGGACGAGGACGACGCCGGGTTCGTCCTGGTCACCGGCCGCGCGTGACCCCGGCGCGGTAGGCGGTCGGGGTCTCGCCCGTCCAGCGGCGGACGGCCCGGGTGAACGCCGCCGGGGTCGCGAAGCCGAGGCGCGCGGCGATCGCGGTGACGGGCAGCGTCGTCGCGGCGAGCAGGGCCAGCGCCCGGTCGCGGCGGAACGCGTCGGCGAGCGCCGCGTAGGACAGGCCCTCGGCGCGCAGCCGGAGCTGGAGCGTGCGGGGGCTGACCGCGAGCGCCCGCGCGACGTCCGGCAGGCGCGGCGGCGCGCCGTCCGACAGCCGCCGCATGACCGGCTCGATCGTCGCCGACCAGGGCGCCCGCGCCGCCGCGAGCCGCTGCTCGGCGTACGGTTCGAGCATCGCGAGGACGACCGGGTCCGCCTGCCGGATCCGCGCCGCGAGCGCGCCGGGGCCGAGGTCGCAGGCGTCGCGCGGCTGCCCGAACGCGACCGTCCCGAAGGCGGCGCGATGCGCGGCGGGATCGGCGGGCTCGGAACGCCGCAGCCGGACGCGGTCCGGACGCGCCGCGCCCCCCGTGAGCCGCGCGAGCACATGGCACATCACGCCGAAACAGGCGTCGACGGTGTCGGGATCGGCCGCGCCGCCGTCGGGGGACCGGAGCGTGAGCGTCGCGCCCGCCCCGGCGCGCTCGACCACCAGCTCGTTGCGGCCGAGCAGCGGGTGGTAGCGCTGGAGGACGGCGAGCAGCGCGCCGACGTCCGGGCTGTTGGCGAGGATCGGCGGGACGAGCCCGCCCAGCATCGCCGTCTCCGCCCACGCGGCGAACGCCAGCCCCGGCCGCGCGATCCCGGCGGCCCGCAGCGCCCGCCACAGCGGCGCCAGCCAGTCGGCGGCGCCGGCGCTGTCGGCGACGACGCCGTGCGCGTCCGCGAAGGCCCGGAGCTGCAGCTCGACGGGCGGTGCGGACGAAGGCAAAGGCGTTGCGTGCAAGGGGAAGCCCGCCCTCCCGACCCGCCGCGACCGTGGCGGCATGGAACTGCGAACACCGGCCCGGCCGGTCCTGACCTACGGTACCTATCCGTTCCTCGCCGCCCTCACCGGCGCCGTCGCGTGGGCCACGCTCACCCGCCGGGTGCCGCTCACGACGGACGCGGCGGTGGGGCTGCTCGCGCTGACGACCGTCGCCGTCGCCTTCGCGGTGGAGCGGGCGAACCCGCTGCTCGACCGCTGGCGGATGACGAAGGACAGCCTCGTCGGCCGCGATCTCCCGTTCATCGGGCTCTCGTTCGTCACCGAGCAGATCGCCGCGCTCGGCGTCGCGCTGGCGGCCGTCCGCCTGGTGCCGGACGGCGGGTTCGGCCCGGTCGCGGCGCTGCCGGTCGTCGCGCAGGCGGCCGTGGTGCTGCTCGCGCTCGACCTGCTCTGGTACGGCTACCACCGCGCGGCGCACACGCTGCCGCGCCTGTGGCGGGCGCACGGGGTGCACCACTCGCCGTCGCAGGTGTACGTGCTGATGCACCTGGTGTTCCACCCGATCGACCTGCTGGCGTCCCGGTTCCTGATGGCGCTGGTCGTCTTCCGGCTGAGCGGCGCGACGCCGGGGGCGGCGTTCCTGGCCGTGCTCGTCCTCAACCTCCAGCAGACGATCAGCCACGTGAACTCCGACATCCGCACCGGCCCGCTCAACTACCTGCTGGTCGGCGCGGAGACGCACCGCTGGCACCACGGCGCGGGCGAACGGGTCAACTACGGCTCGGTCGTCGCGGTGTGGGACCTCGTCTTCCGCACGTTCGTCCACACCCCGCGCCGCGTGCCGGACGCGCTCGGCCTGGACGACCCGGCGTCCTTCCCCGATCCGCGCGGCTTCCGCGCCGCGCTGGCCTGGCCGTTCCGCCGGGCCGTGGGTCAGCAGGTCGCTCAGTAGATGAGCGCCTGCGTCCCCTCGGCCAGGATCTCCTCGACGAACGTGGGGGCGCCCGCGATCCGGACGCCGTCGATGACGTCGTCGGCGCCGATGCCGCGCCGCGCCGCGCACTGCGTGCAGAGCGTCACCCGGCCGCCCGCGAGGACGGCCGCCAGCAGGTCGGGCAGCGGCGCGGCGTGCGGCAGTTCGAGGTCGGCGGCGCGGCCGGGCAGCGCGAACCAGGCGGACTCGCCGGTCAGCCACAGCGACACCGGCACGCCGCTCGCGACCGCCGCCGCCGCGACGGTGAACGCCTGGTTGCACCGCTCGGCGCCGTCCGCGCCCGCGGTCACCTTGATCACCAGAGACTTGGCCATGCCGGGCACTCTAGACCCGCCCGGTGCGCGCGCCCGGCGGGCGGTAGGGTCGGCGCGTGGGCATGGCGAACGCGATCATCCTCGTGCTGGCGTGCGGGCTCGTCGCGGCGGTGCTGACGCTGCTGGTCGTCCGGCTGAACCGGCTGCGCTAGCCGGACGTGCTAGCCGGACGCGGCGCCTTCGGGGTCCCGCTACGCTCGGACGCCATGGAGCCCGATCTTCATCCCGATCTGAAGCCGCTGGAATTCCTGCTCGGCACCTGGAAGGGCGCCGGGGTCGGCGACTACCCGACCATCGAGGAGTTCCGGTTCGGCCAGGAGGTCACGTTCGGCCACAACGGCAAGCCGTTCCTGATCTACGAGAGCAGGACGTGGCTCATCGAGGAGGACGGTTCGCTCGGCCGTCCGCTCGGCCGCGAGACCGGCTACTGGCGGCCCCGGCCGAACAACGAGGTCGAGGTGACGCTGGCGCACCCGACGGGGATCGTGGAGATCTACGTCGGGAACGTCGCGTTCCACCGCATCGAGCTGCAGACCGACGTCGTCGCGCGCACCGCCTCGGCGAAGGAGGTCACGGCCGGGACCCGGATGTACGGGCTCCTGCCGGAGAAGGACGGCGCGCGCGATCTCGGCTGGGTGTACGAGATGGCGGCGATGGGTCAGCCGCTCCAGGTGCACCTGTCGGCGCAGCTCAAGCGCGCCGGGTGAAGGTCATGTGCGTGACGCCCGCCGGGGACGTCACGGACTCGACATCGAAGCGCTCCTCCATGCCTTCGAGCCCGTCCCACAGCCGCACGCCCCGGCCGAGGATGATCGGCGAGATCACGACGTGCAGGTGGTCGATGAGGTCGGCCGCGAGGTAGGCGCGGACGGTGCTCGGCCCGCCGCCGATCCGCACGTCCAGCCCGCCGGCGGCCTCGCGCGCCTGCTTCAGGACGTCCTCGATCGGCGCGTCGACGAAGTGGAACGTCGTTCCGCCTTCCATCTCGACGGACGGCCGCGGGTGGTGCGTGAGGACGAACACGGGCGTGTGGAACGGCGGGTTGTCGCCCCACCAGCCGTTCCAGTCGTGGTTCTCCCAGGGGCCGCGCTGCGGGCCGAACTTGTTGCGGCCCATGATCTCCGCGCCGATGCCCGGCCCGAACTGGCTGGCGAACGTCTCGTCCACGCCGTGGCTGCCGTCGGACTTGCCCTGCATCGCGCGGAACGTCCGGGTGCCGAGGAACCACGTCATGAGCCGTCCGCCGGCGTGGCCGAACGGGGACTCCAGGGTCTGGCCCTCGCCGGTGGCGAAGCCGTCGAGCGAGACGCCGAAGTTGTGGACGCGTACACGGGACATGTCATCCTCCCTAGGTGATTGCGTTTCGCAATCGCTAAGAGGAGCGTAGACTAGGTGCTTGCGAGATGCAACCACTTGGAGGCGAGCATGGAACCGCGGTCGGGATGCGCGATCAACGCGGCGGTCGAGGCGCTGGGCGACCGGTGGAGCCTGATCGTGCTGCGCGACGTGATCTTCGGGAACCGGCGGCACTTCCGCGAACTGCTCACCCTGAACGACGAAGGGATCGCGTCCAACATCCTGAGCAGCCGACTGAAGGCGCTGGTGGCGGGCGGCCTGCTCACCCACGAGGACGCCGGGCGCGGACGGCGCGGAACCTACAGCCTCACCGAGGCGGGCATCGAGACGGTGCCGGTCATGGCGGCGCTCGGCACCTGGGGCCTCGCGCACCGGCCGACGTCCCACGAACTGGGCGTCCGGGCGAAGCTGCTGGAAGAGGGCGGGCCGGAGCTGTGGAACGACCTGATGGACGAGCTGCGCGAACTGCACCTCGGGGTACCGCGCCCGGACCCGGGCCGTCCGCGCGCGTCGGACCTGCTGCGCGCCGCCTACGAGCGGGCGGTCGCGGAAAAGGAAGAAGCCCCCGAACCTTCCCCGCGGGTGCGGGGGCGATGAGAGGACTGGCTCATCTGGTTCGGAGGCCCGGTGCCTGCCTGGAATTCGCCGGTCGCGTCCACGACCGGTGCCCGTGCCCCGACAGGCGGCTAGCTCGCCTGCAAGAGCGGTGGGTCCGAGGCGTGACGGCGACTAGCGGACAGCCACCTCGCAAGCCCTACTGTCACTCATACCTAGGACCACCTCCTTTCCTGCGTGGCTGCACGTTATGCGACCCGTGCGAGACGAGGCAAGCGTGTTTTCGGCGACATACACTCGGCGCATGGTGGACACGTGGCAGGAGGAGCTGCGGGCCAAGGGATACCGGATCACGCCCCAGCGGCAGCTCGTCCTGGAGGCCGTCGCGGCCCTTGAGCACGCGACCCCCGAGGAGATCTGCGCGCAGGTGCGGCGCACCGCGCAGGGCGTGAACATCTCCACCGTCTACCGGACGCTGGAGCTGCTGGAGGAACTCGGGCTCGTCAAGCACGCGCACCTCGGGCACGGCCCGCCGAACTACCACCTGGCGACCGAGGCCGAGCACATCCACCTCGTCTGCCGGGGCTGCGGACGGGCCGAGGACGCCGACCCGTCCGCCGCGTCCGGGCTGGCGGCGGAACTCGCCGAGCGGTTCGGATTCGTCACCGACGTGCATCACCTCACGGTCTACGGCGAGTGCCGCGACTGCCGGGAGTGAGCGCATAGTCTGGTGACCATGAGGAGTCCGCTGCTCGATCTGCACGGGGCCGTCGCCGCCGACGCGCCCGACCAGGACGTCGCCGCGCACTACGGCAAACCGGCGCAGGAACAGCGGGCGCTCGAAACCGGCGGCGCCTTCGTGGACCGGAGCAATCGCGGGGTCGTCCGCGTGTCCGGGCCGGACCGGCTGTCGTGGCTGCACAGCCTGCTCAGCCAGCGCCTCGACGCGCTCGCCCCGCACGAGCCGACGCAGGCGCTGCTGCTGGACGCCAACGGGCGCATCGAGCACCACCTGCACCTCGTGGACGACGGGGAGTCCGTCCTCGCGCACGTCGAGCCGGGTACCGCGCCCGCCCTCGTCGCCTTCCTGGACCGGATGCGGTTCATGCTCCGCGTCGAGGTCGCCGACGTCACCGCCGAGTACGCCGCCGTGACCGGTCCCGCGACGTTCGCGGGCGTCGCGTTCCCGGACGTCGCCGGGCTCACCACGACGCTGGTCCCGCGCGCCGCGCTCGGCGCGACCGACCTGCGCCCGGCGGGCCTGTGGGCGTACGAGGCGCTGCGCATCGAGGCGCACGTCCCCCGGTTCGGGCGCGACACCGACGAGCGCGCGATCCCGCACGAGATGGGCTGGATCGAGACGGCCGTCCACCTGCACAAGGGCTGCTACCGGGGCCAGGAGACGGTCGCGCGCGTGGAGAACCTCGGCCGTCCGCCGCGCCGCCTGACGTTCCTGCACCTGGACGGCAGCGTCGACCGGCTGCCCGCCCACGGCGACCCGGTCGAGGTCCCCGGCGGCCGGACGGTCGGGTTCGTCGGCTCGGCCGCGCGGCACCGCGAACTCGGCCCGATCGCGCTCGCGCTGGTCAAGCGGAACGTCCCGGTGGACGCCGAACTGCTGGCCGGGGGCGTCGCCGCCGCGCAGGCGGTCGTCGTCCCGCCGGACACCGGCGCCAACGCCGAGATCGCGCTGCGCCGGCAGCCCGCGCGCCGGGCGTAAACCGCCCCGAGTCCGGGCAGATCCCGGGGCACAGCGCGCCCCGGGAGAGGAAGGCACGGTCGTGGACCCCGACAACGAGCCGGCCGTCGGCCGCGCCCGGCCCGGCCGCCGTCGCCGGCGGCGGCGCGAGCCCGTCGCGGTGTGGTGGACGGTCTTCGCGGCCCTCGCGGTCGCGGCCGTCTGGACGGCGTCCTGGCGGCTCGCGCTGTTCGGCGTGCTGCTGTGGTGCGGGTACGAGTTCCTGTTCGTCCCGGCGGTGTGCCGGGTGATGACGCGGCAGGGGTTCTCGTGCCGCGAGCCCGTCCGGGGGCGGTTGTTCGCGTGCCGGGGCGAGCACCAGAAGCTGAAGAACGAGGCGCTGTGGCGGCTGGCGGGGCGCCGTCCGGCCGCGCCGGGCCCCTGGGTGGTGCGGGCGCGGCTCGCGCAGGCCGACCTGATCGCGCTGGTGTCCGCGGCGGCGGGCACGGTGGTGATCCTCGCCGGTACGGTCTACGGGCTCGTCCACTGACCCGTACGATGACGCTCCGTAAACGTCTCGATGAGGAGAGTCATGGGTAACCGGACCGACTATCTGTACCTGCACTCCGCGCCGGACCTCGGCGGCGACGAGCTGCTGGTGCCCGAGCAGGACGGGTGCGTGCCGCTGTCCGCGCCGTTCGTCACCGCGTCGGCCGTCAACCGCTCGCACACGCGCGACGTGCACCTCTTCACCGACGAGGCGTGCGCGGGCGCCCCCGCCGTCGTCGTGCCGCGCAAGACGAGGCTGGACGCGTTCGGCCCGGTCGCCGTCGCGGCGCTGCGCTTCGCCTGACGGGTGGCGCGGCGGCCCCCGGCCGCGAGACAGTCGAGGGCGAGACCGGGAGGCGATGATGCGGCGCGACGAACACGGACTGGAACTGCGGGGGACGGACGAGGCCGTCCGCCACTACGACCGGGCGCTCCACGAGCTGCTGCACTTCCGCGCGGCGGTGGACGCCGAGGCGAAGGCCGCGCTGGCGGCGGACCCGGGGTTCGTGCTCGGGCACGTCCTCGCGGCCTACCTGTCGGTGCTCACGACCGACGCGGCCGAGACGCGCGCGGGCCGCGACCGCTACGCCGCGTTCCGCGCGGAGCTGGACGTCTCCGGCCTGCTGCCGCGCGAGCGCGCCCACGTCGCGGCCGTCGAGGCGCTGCTCGGCGGCGACCTGCGGGCGTGCGGCGCGCTGCTCGCCCGGATCACCGAGGAGCATCCGCGCGACGTCCTCGCGCTCATCGCCGGGCACCAGATCGACTACCTGACCGGCGACGCCCGCGCGCTGCGCGACCGCGTCGGCGGCGCCCTGTCGGCCTGGCACGACGACGACCGGCACCGCGGCCACCTGCTCGGCATGTTCGCGTTCGGGCTGGAGGAGGCCGGGCACTACGACCGGTCCGAGGACGTGGGGCTGCGCGCGGTCGAGCTGAACCCGAAGGACGTGTGGGCGATCCACGCCGTCGCCCACACCTACGAGATGCAGGGCCGGTTCCGCACCGGGCTCGGGTATCTGGACGCGCGGCTCGGCGACTGGTCCACCGGGACGTTCTTCAACGTCCACACCTGGTGGCACTACGCCCTGTACGCGCTGGAGGCGGGCGATACGGCGCGGGCGCTGGAGATCTACGACGCCGTCCTGCACGGCCCGGACGCCGCCGGGATGCCGATGGACCTGCTCGACGCGTCCGCGCTGCTGTGGCGGCTCCTGCTGGAGGGCGACGACCGGACCGAGCGGTGGACCGCGCTCGCCGACGCGTGGGAACCGCTCACGACCGAGCCGTGCTCGGCGTTCAACGACATGCACGCGGTGATGGCGTTCGTCGGCGCGGGACGGTTCGCGGCGGCGGACGCGCTCGTGGCGAACCGCGTCGCGTATCTCGAACACGACCTGGGCGCCACGAACCAGGAGATGACGGCGCGCGTCGGGCTGCCGGTGTGCCGCGCGCTCATCGCCTACGGACGTGGCGACCACGAACGGGCCGTCGATCTACTGTGGCCGGTCCGGCACCGCCTCCACGAGTTCGGCGGCAGCCACGCGCAGCGCGACGTCGTCCTGAAGACGCTGCTGGAGGCCGCGCTGCGCGGCGGACGGCTCGGGCACGCGCGGGTGCTGACGAGCGAGCGGATCAACGTCCGGCCGTGCAGCCCGTTCAACTGGCTCAAGCACGCCGCCGTCGCCGACGGGCTCGGCGAGCGGGGCGCCGCCGCGCTGGCCCGCGCCCGCGCCGCCGACCTGCGGGGGGCGGTCGGAACCGGCTGAGACGCGGCTGCCTATATTGGCGCCATGGGCGTGAATCCGGTTCTGGTCGAGGTCGAGCGGTCCGGGTTCGTGGAGTCGCGGCACCGGGGGAGCGCGGTCGGGCTCGGCGCGGACGGCGGCGTCGCCGCGTCCGCCGGGGATCCGGACCAGCCCGTCTTCCCGCGCTCGGCGAACAAGCCGATGCAGGCCGTCGCGATGCTGCGGTCCGGGCTGGACCTGGACGGCGAGCTGCTGGCCCTCGCCGCCGGAAGCCACTCGGGCGAGGACTTCCACGTCGCGGGCGTCGAGCGGATCCTCGCGGGCGCCGGGCTGGGCGCCGACGATCTCCAGTGCCCCGCGTCGTGGCCGCTGGACCCGGCGGTGGAGCGGCAGGTCGTCCGGGACGGCGGGACGCGGTCCGCGCTGCGCATGAACTGCTCCGGCAAGCACGCCGGGATGCTCGCCGCGTGCGTCGCGGCGGGCTGGCCCACCGCGACCTACCTGGAGCCCGGCCACCCGCTCCAGCTCGCGGTGCGCGCGGCCGTCGCCGAGCTGACGGGCGAGAAGCCCGCCGCGACCGGCGTGGACGGCTGCGGCGCGCCGCTGTTCGCGGTGTCGGTGACGGGCGTCGCGCGGGCGTTCCGGCGGCTCGTCCTCGCCGCGCCGGGGACGCCCGAGCGCCGCGTCGCCGACGCGATGCGCGCCCATCCGCAGTGGACGTCCGGCACGCGCCGCGAGGAGAACACGCTGATGCGGGCCGTCCCCGGGCTGCTCGTGAAGTGCGGCGCCGAGGGCGTGGACGCGTTCGCGTGCGCCGACGGCCGGGCGGGCGCCGTCAAGATCGACGACGGCGCCATGCGCGCCCGGACGCCGGTGACGGTCGCGCTGCTGCGCGCCCTCGGCGTCGCCGGTCCGGACGACCTCGCGGAACTAGCCGCGCCGCTGCTTCACGGCGGTGCCGTACCGGTGGGAGCGATCCGGGTCGCTGCGGGCCTGTTCCTCGGGTGAGACCGGGATCTGGTCCGGCGCGTAGCTGTGCGAGAACATCCCGTGCGATGACTTCTGGAAGCCGCCCTTGACGGGTCCGCGCTCGGGCGCGGGCTCGTGGCCGGGCGAGACGTGACGGGTCCGGACCGCGCCGAGCGCCGTCAGGGCCAGCCAGCCGGCCAGGGCCAGGAACATGACGACCGGCCCGATCCAGAAGAGGGAGTTGAGCCCGAGGCGCCAGCCCTGGGCGTGCTGCGCGGCCATGAGTGCTGCGTTCATCGGTTCTACCTCCCTGCCTAGAACTCTGCCTTCTGCCGTAACCGGAGCGGACGGGCCCAAACGCGGTCGTCCGATTGACAGCGCATTGAGTCATAACCCTATAGTGCTACGACCCTAGATAAATAGAGGTGACCATGACCGCTGTGCTGCGGGCCGAAGGGCTCGGCAAGAGGTACGGGAAACGCTGGGCGCTGGCCGACTGCACGCTGGACGTCCCGTCCGGGCACGTCGTCGGGCTGGTCGGCCCGAACGGCGCCGGGAAGACGACGCTGCTCAGCCTGGCGAGCGGGCAGGCCGTCCCGAGCGCGGGGCGCGTCACCGTGCTCGGCGGCGGGCCGGGACGGCTGGCGCGCGTCGGGTTCGTCGCCCAGGACACCCCGACCTACGCCGGGCTGACCGTCGCCGAGCACCTGCGGCTCGGCGCCCGCCTCAACCCGCGCTGGGACGACGCGTTCGCCCGCGAGCGCGTCGCGCGCGTCGGCCTGGACCCCGCGCGGCGGGCCGGACGGCTGTCGGGCGGCCAGCGCGCGCAGCTCGCGCTGACGCTCGGTCTCGCCAAGCGGCCCGAGCTGCTGTTCCTGGACGAGCCCGTCGCCGCCCTCGACCCGCTCGCGCGGCGCGGGTTCGTCCAGGGCCTGATGGAGGCCGCCGCCGAGCAGGGGATCAGCGTGGTGCTGTCGTCCCATCTGGTGTCGGACGTGGAGCGGGCGTGCGACTACCTGGTCGTCCTCGTGGCGTCGCGGGTCCGGCTCGCGGGGGAGACCGACGCGCTGCTCGCCGCGCACCGCCGCCTCACCGGGCCGCCGGGCGCGCCGCCGCCCGGCTGGCATGTCGTCGCGGCCGTCCACGCCGAGCGGCAGAGCAGCTACATCGCCCGCGCCGACGACCCCGCGCCGGACCCGGCCTGGACGGTCGCCGAGGTCGGGCTGGAAGATCTCGTCCTCGCCTACATGTCGGAGGACCGATGATCTGGCTGACCTGGCGGCAGTTCCGGGCGTCCGCCGCGACGGCCGCCGCGCTGCTGGCCGCGCTCGCCGCCGTCCTCGCGCTCACCGGGCCCGGCATGGCGGACGACTACGCCGCGGGTGTCGCCGCGTGCAAACGCCGTCCGGGCGGATGCGGCAACTTCTACCAGGACTTCTACCACGCGCACATGGCGGCGTTCTTCGGCGTCACGGTCGTCGTGCTGCTGCTGCCCGCGCTGCTCGGCCTGTTCTGGGGCGCGCCGCTCATCACCCGCGAGCTGGAGACCGGCACGCACCGGCTCGTCTGGAACCAGAGCGTCACGCGGACGCGGTGGCTGACCGTCAAGCTCGTCCTCGTCGGGCTCGGCGCGACGGCCGCCGCCGGGATCGGCAGCCTCGCCGTCACGTGGTGGGCCGGGCCGGTGGACGGGAGCGCGGCGCGCAACATCCCGAGCTTCCCCCGGATGGGGCCGCTGCTGTTCGACGCGCGCGGGCTCGTCCCGGTCGCGTACGCGGCGTTCGCGTTCCTGCTCGGCGTCGCGGCCGGGACGGTCGTCCGCCGCACGCTGCCCGCGATGGCCGTCACGCTCGCGGTCTTCGTCGTCGTCCAGCTGGCGCTGCCGCTGCTGGTGCGCCCGCACTACGCCGCGCCGGTGCGGGCGTCGAGGACGATCAGCGAGGCGAATCTGGACGACTTCTTCGTCGGGCGGAACGGCGAGCCCGTCCAGCTCACCGTGCAGGCCCAGGCGCCCGGCGACCCGGACGCGTGGGTGCTGGAGAGCCGGCTCGTGGACGCGGCGGGGAAGCCCACCGGCGGGACGATCAACGTCTCCACGACGTCCGGGCCGTGCGCGCCGGAGCAGAACGCGCCGCCCGGCGGCAGCCGGTCCGCGCAGCCCCCGGAGGGGCGGTCGCCCATCGCCGCCTGCCTCGCCGAGATCAACCGGCTCGGCTACCGGCAGCGGCTCGTGTACCAGCCGTCTAGCCGCTACTGGGCGTTCCAGTGGGCCGAGACGGGGATCTTCGCGGTGCTGGCCGCCGGGCTCGCCGGGTTCTGCTTCTGGACGGTCCGCCGCCGACTGTCCTGACCCCTCACCCGGTCACCTTCGCGAGGAACTCGTCCAGGTTCGCGGTGGTGCGGGCGATCTGCTCCTCCAATGTCAGCGTCTCCTGGAGCCGGCCGCCCGCGCCCACGGTCTTCTTGCGGCGCACGTAGAGCGAGCAGGCCAGATCGGAGCAGAAGTAGGACCCGACCGAATCGCCCCCCTGGCCGCGCTGACCGGCCCGGCGGGCGGTCATCAGCGCGACGCCGCCGCCCGAGTGCGTGGTCAGGCACAGCGAGCACATGCTGCGTCGCAGATGCCCGGCGTGCGGGGACGCCAGCCGCAGCGCGACCCCCGTGAACCCGTCGCCGTTCTCGGCGACGAGGTAGGCGCGCTGCGGGGCGGCGGGGTCGCGCCAGCCGAGGAAGTCCAGGTCGTCCCACGGGCGTTCGGCCAGGTCGCGGGGGACGGCCAGCCGCTTGGCCTCGCCGCGCGTGCAGTTGACGAAGGACGTGCGGATGTCGCGCTCGGTGACGGGTCTCATGCCGTGCAGCGTAGGTCGCCTAAATGTATTAGGCAAACAATTAAAGTGTTTCGGCAGCGCGGGCGGCGGCCTCGACCAGCTCGTTCACCGCCGCCAGGCCGAGCGGGACGCCGAACGTCCGGAACTTCACCAGCGGCACCCCGCGCTGGAGCGCGAGCATCATCGGGGACGTCCGCTCCCCGGCGAGGTCGGGCGCGTCGGTGGCCAGCCGCGCCCGCAGCAGCGGGCCGCCGATCGGGTGGTCCAGCCATTCGCCGAGCGTGGACATGCCGGTGAGCGTCGGCAGATGGCCGTCGCCCGGGGTCGTCAGCTCGGCGGTCAGCCGGATGTCGCGGGACGACGCGCCGATCTCGACCGTGAAGCGGCCCGCCGAGACGGCCCAGGCGCCGCGGCCGGTGGACCACCACGCGAGGTCGCGGCCGGTGAGCGCGAACGTCACGCGCTGCGCCTCGCCCGGCGCGAGGAACACCTTGCGGAAGCCGCGCAGCTCATGGCGCGGACGGCTCGGAACGTCCTCCGCGAACGCCGTGTAGAGCTGGACGACCTCGGCGGCGGCGCGCTCGCCGGTGTTGGCGACGGTCAGCTCGACCGTCCAGGCGTTCTGCCCCGTCTCCGTCACCGCGAGGTCCGAATACTCGAACGTCGTGTACGTCAGACCGTGGCCGAACGGATAGGCGACCTCGGTGTCCAGCGTGTCGTGGTGCCGGTAGCCGACATAGCGGCCCTCGCCGTAGACGACGTGCCCGTCCGCGCCCGGAAAGTGCAGGTAGGACGGCACGTCGGCGAGCCGGAGCGGGATCGTCTCGGCGAGCCGCCCGGACGGGCTGTGCGCGCCGAACAGCAGGTCCGCGACGGCCGCGCCGCCCGCCTGGCCGAGCAGCCAGCCCTCCAGGACGGCCGCCGCCGCGTCCCGCCACTCCGCGACCGACACCACGCCCCCGTTGGCCAGCACCGCGATGACACGCGGGCAGACCTCCGCAACCGCACGGAGAAGGGCGATCTGGTCGGCGGGCAGGTCCAGGGTCGTCCGGTCGAAGCCCTCGGACTCGGCCTCCTCGGGCAGGCCGAGGAACAGCAGCGTCACGTCGGCGACCTCGGCGGCGGCGACCGCCTCGGCGCGCAGCCCCGCGTCCGGGACGCCGTCCAGCCGGTACCCGGCGGCGAAGTCCAGCGTGGCGGCGGTCCCGGCGGCCTGAAGCGCGGTCCACGCGTCGTCCAGCCGGGTCGGGACGACGTGGGAGCTGCCGTGGCCCTGGTAGCGCGGCGTCCGGGCCAGCTCGCCGACCACGGCCACCCGCTGGGACGCGCCGGGATCCAGCGGCAGCACGCCGTCGTTCTTCAGCAGCACGGCCGCGCCCCGCGCCGCCTCGCGGGCCAGCTCGTGGTGCGCGTCGACGTCCCAGCCGTCGAAGCGCTCGCGCCGGTCGACGCGGCGGACGAGCGCGCGCATCCGGTCGGCGGCGCGGGTGACGTCGGCCTCGTCCAGCCGGCCCGCGCGGACGGCGGCCACGATCTCGTCGTCCGTCCGGGACGGCGGCATCTCCAGGTCCAGCCCCGCGCGCAGCGCCTCCACACGGTCGTTGACCGCGCCCCAGTCGGACACGACGAGCCCGTCGAAGCCCCATTCACCGCGCAGCAGCTCGGTGAGCAGCCACCGGTTCTGGCTCGCGTAGACGCCGTTGATCTTGTTGTAGGAGCACATCACCGCGTACGGCCGCGCCTCGGTGACGATCTTCTCGAACGCGGGGAGGTAGATCTCGCGGAGCGTCCGCTCGTCCACGTCGGCGCTGACCCGCATCCGGTCGTGCTCCTGGTTGTTGACCGCGAAGTGCTTCACGCAGGCGCCGACCCCGAGCGACTGGATCCCGTCCACCAGGGCCGCGCCGAGCACGCCGGTGAGGTGCGGGTCCTCGGAGAAGTACTCGAAGTTGCGCCCGCACAGCGGCGACCGCTTGATGTTGACGCCCGGCCCGAGCACGACGTCCGCGCCGAGCGCCGCCGCCTCCCGCGCGAGCGCCGCGCCGACCCGCCGCACGAGCCCCGCGTCGAACGACGCGCCGAGCGCGACGGCGGGCGGGAAGCACGTCGCCGGAACGCTGTGCGTGAGCCCGAGCGCGTCGCCGTCGCGCCGCTCCTGCCGCCGGATCCCGTGCGGCCCGTCGGTGAAGGTGACGGCCCGGACGCCCTCCACCGCCGTGCTGTCCCACGTCGAACTCCCGGACGTGAGCGACGCCTTCTGCTCCAGGCTCAATTCGGACATGCGGCACCTCCGGGGACGTTCCTATCAGTCCCAGGGGGCGTTGTCCTCGCGGGCGAGCGAGCGGCGGGGCTCGGCGGGCTCCTCGGGCAGACCCTCGCGCCGCTCCCAGGCCGGGCCGCCGCGTCCCATGCCGCCGGTGATCGGCCCGCGGTGCGGGACCGTCCACGACGAGGCTTCGGGATAGCGCTTCTTCAGCCCGGCGAGCATCAGCAGGGCGAGCCAGAGGGCCAGCGCCAGGACGACCACGATCGGTCCCGCGACGGCGTACCAGGTCGGCCCGATCGGCGCGGCGGCGATCGGTTCGGTGGCGATCGGTGCGGTCATGCCCGACCCCTACCCCGCCGTCGCGGTCACAGCCCCCGCGACTGGGAGATGGACCCGGACGTCGCCAGCGTGAACACGCGCATCGACTCGGCGAAGTTCGTCAGGTCCCACTCCGCCGGACCTTCGTACCAGTACAGGTTGTCGGCGCGCTCGGCCTGCTCGCCCGCGTCCTTGACCGTCTCGGCCCAGCGCGGGACGACCCCGAACACCACCGCGTACGGCAGGAACCGCGAGAACAGCGCGATCCGCTGCCGGGGCGCGTCGGCCGCGCTCGCGGGGATCTCGCCGCGCTCCAGGAACGCGCGGAAGCCGATCATGTGGGCGAGGACGGTCGAGCCCTGCGCGGTCTTGGCGGGCATGTACTGGCCGCCGTACGCCATCGCCGCGCCCGCGATGATCACCGCGAGCCCGGCCAGCGCGAAGTCGGTGGTGAAGGCCAGCGCGGTCGTCCCGGCGATCCCGAGGACGGTCAGGACGAGCCCCGCGACCGTCCACCGCGACCGCGTCGTGTCCGGACGGCGCGCGAACCAGCCCTGCTCCACGACGTCCGCGTACATCGCCGACCGCACCCGCGCGAGCTGCGTCGCGAACGCGCCGCCCAGCTCCGACAGCTTCACGCTCTCGCGCGGCGTGCCGTCGGGGGCGGTGAACAGCGCGTCGCGCAGGATGCGCTCGTAGGTCAGCAGCTCGTCGTCGGGCCGGTCGAGGCGCCGCAGCGCCCAGTCGGTGCGGCCGGTGACGGCCCGGTCCTCTTCTTCGATGAGCAGGTAGCCGCGCACGGCGAGGTCCACGATCGTGGCGGTGACGTCGATGACGTCGGCCTGCTCGTCGATCAGCGTGCCGATCTGGCCGGGGCGGACGCCGTCCGGCGGCTCGAAGCCCTCGCCCGCGACCGGCGCCTGGTCGCCCTCGGCGGCCTTCTTGCCGACGACCCGGACGTCCCGGCCGCGCAGCAGGTACAGCACGAGGAACCCGCCCGCGAGCAGCACCAGCAGCCCGAGCAGCGCGCCCGCCGTGACCGCGTTGACGGAGAACGCCGTCGCCGCCGTGTGCCGCCGCTCGTAGATCGCCTTCCCGCCGGTCGTGCCGGGCGGCAGGCCCGCGACGACCGTCAGGTGCTCGCCGGGCAGCATCGTCTGCTGGTCGTACACGCCCTGGGTGTGCGTGTGGTTCGTGTAGTACTGCGTGCAGCCGATGACGCTCTCGATCGGCCCGGCGAAGCAGTTGACGTTGCGGATCATGGCGTCGGCGTCCACGGTGACGCGCGCCTCGTCCAGCCGCACCGGCCAGCCGCCGACGGCGGGCCAGCGCAGCTCCTCCAGCCCGCCCGCCGGCGCGACGATCCCGCTCACGTCGTACTGAAGTGTGACGGTGTGCGCGCCGGTCAGCTTCCGGCTGTTCCTGATCTTGACGACGGTGCTGTCGCCGTGGCGGGACCGTCCGGCGAAGCTGAACCCGTCCGCCGCGCCGACGGTGACGTTCGTGATCCGGTACACGCGGTCCTGCGTGACGCTGTGGTGCTGCCGGGTGACGAACCGGCGCTCCAGCCGGTCATTCCCGGTGAACCAGTAGGTGATCGTCTCGCGGACCTTCGCGGTGCCGTGCGCGCCGACCGTCAGGGCCACCTCGTCCTTGACGACGCGCTGCTCGCCCGACGCGGTCGCGACGGCGGCGGACGCGGAGACGGCGGGGGAGACCGTGAGAACGCCCGCAAGGACGGCGACGAGCGTCTTCCGCAAGCGACCCGGGGTCGCGATACCGGACATGGCAGCGAATCGTAGCGGGAAGGCGTGCGATGATTTCGCGCTATGGCAGGCCATCGTCCACCGCAGCCGCCCTACCTCCTGCCGGAGCGTCCGGGCGGCCAGGTCCGGACGTACGCGCACGTGCCGCGCCGCCGTCCGCCGCGCCGCTCGGCGGGCGGGACGATCGCCGGGCTCGTGGGCGGGCTGGCGGCGGTGCTCGTCCTCGGCGCGCTGGGGTTCGCGGGCTACGGCGCGCTGACGCGGGCGTCGTCGGCGGGGGTCGCGGCGGGCGCGCCCGTGCCGCGCCGGGTCGCCACGGGGAACACGCTGTACGCCTCGGGGCGGCTGGTGCCCGTCCGGTGCGCGCTGCCCCGGCTGACGGACGAGGGCCCGTCGATGCGCCGCTTCATGGAGACGCTGAGCGACTGCCTGGACGCGTCCTGGACCGGCCAGTTCCGCCGGAGCGGGATGAAGTACGCCGTCCCGCGCCGCGTGTTCTGGGACCAGCCCGGCCGCAGCCCGTGCGGTTCGTATCCGAGCCCCGGGTCGTCGGCGTTCTACTGCCCGGCCAACAACACGATGTACGTGGGGCTGCGGCACATTGTGGAGACGTCCGGCGGGGAGCCGCTGGAGCACTACGCGGTGTTCGCGCGGGTGATCGCGCACGAGTACGGGCATCACGTCCAGGACAGCGCGGGGATCCTCGCCTACGGGCAGCAGGAGATGGAGAAGGGCGACGACCTCGCCCGCACCGAGGCCAGCCGCCGGATCGAGCTGCAGGCGCAGTGCCTGGCCGGGGCGTGGCTCGGCGCCGAGCGGGGGACGCTGCCGATGACGCGGCTCCAGTACGAGGCGATGGTGAACGACGTCCGGCACCGGGGCGACGACGGCCAGCCGGCCGACCGGCGCGACCACGGGTCCGGACGGCACTACGCGGGCTGGCTGGTCCGCGGCTACCGGGGCGACGGCCCGGCGGTCTGCAACACGTGGACGGCGCCCGCCGACGAGGTTTCCTGACCCGTTTGTGACGGTTTTCACCGCCGGGTGCTAGCTGGAGTGCTTGCAATAGCAAGCACCATGACGCAGGGTGGGGACATGGCAAGTTCCAAGGTCGGCTCGATCGGGGAGTACATCCGGGAGCAGCGCACGCGGGCGAAGATCTCGCTGCGCCAGCTCGCGGACGTCTCGGGGATCTCCAACCCGTACCTGAGCCAGATCGAGCGCGGCCTGCGCAAGCCGAGCGCGGAGATCCTCGCGCAGATCGCCAAGGGTCTGCGCATCTCCGCCGAGGCGCTGTACGTGCAGGCCGGGATCCTCGAGGACCGCGCGGCCGACACGGACGTGCAGGCCTCGATCCGGGCCGACCTGCTGCTCTCCGAGCGGCAGAAGCAGGTGCTGCTGGACATCTACGACTCGTTCCGCCGCGAGAACGAGGCGGACGGATCCGATGTCGGCGCGCCGGACGATCCGAGAGAGGACGAGGTCGAATGACCCTCGCAAGCACCCTCCGAGAGAACAAGGCCGTCTACACCGTCGCGGGCGCGGGCGACCTGGCCGTCGAGAAGATCCGCGAGGTGCCGGGCGCGGTCGGCAAGTACCGCGTCGAGGCCCGCAAGAACGTCGAGAAGTACCGCGGGAGCGTCCGCGAGGCGGTCGAGAAGTACCGCGCCGAGGCCGCGAAGAACGTGGAGAAGTACCGCGCCGAGGTTCGCAAGAACGTCGACAGGTACCGCGAGGAGGCGTCCGGGAACGTCTCCAAGCTCCAGGAGCGGGTGGAGGTCAAGGAACTCCCGAACACCGCCGCCACCTACGTCTCGGGGCTGGGCAACCGGACGGTCTCGTTCATCGACGAGCTGGCCGAGCGCGGCAAGAAGGTCGTCCACCGGACGGCCGCCGAGGTCACGGTGACGGCCGAGGCCGTCGCCGAGGTCGCGGCCGAGGACGCCGGGCAGCCGGCCGCCGCCGAGAAGGCCGCGACGACGCGCAAGACGGCGAAGTCGCAGACGCGCTCCGCCGCGAGCAAGCCCAAGTCGTGACGCGCGACACGCCGGGCGGGGGCGTTCCAGGCCTCCGTCCGGCGTGCGGCGGCGGGGAACAACGGGACGGGTCCGGTCGTCTTCTCCACAGCGGCCCCGTGATCTCGCGGGACGGCACCCGCGCCGCGTAGGGTCGTGGCGGAAGCGATGGACCGGCGGCGTTCGCGCCGCCCGAGACCAGGCAGGAGCGTTGATCGCCGGTGACCGGCTTCGGCGTACTGGACTACTTCTTCTGGCTGCTCCTGATCATCGCGTTCGTGACGGAGGGGTTCGCCCTCGTGGACTCGCTGCTCGTCCCGTCGAACGCCTATCTCGCCGCGGGCAAGCAGAACAAGAAGCTGTGGACGATCCTGCTGGCCGTGGCCACGGTGATCGGGCTGGCGCTGGTCGTGCTGCCGACCCAGGGCGCGTCCCCGATCGCGCTGCTGCTCGGCATCCTGCCCGTCGCGGCGTTCATCGCGGCGGCGGTCTACCTCGCCGACGTCCGTCCGGCCGTGAAGCCGTACAAGGGCAACAAGGGCGGCGGACGCAGCGGCATGGGCCCCTACGGCCCCTGGTGACGCGCGGTCACGCGAGGTGGACCAGGCGCGGCTTCGGGTGCATCAGGAAGTCGTGGTGGGAGATGTTCCAGGCGTAGGCGCCCGCCATCGTGAAGGCGACGACGTCGCCGACGCCCAGCGAACCCGCGTCCGCCCGGCGGGCGAAGACGTCCTTGGGCGTGCAGAGCTGGCCGACCAGCGTGACGGGCTCGGTCGTGCGCGGCTCGGCCGCGGTGCGGCGCAGGACGGTGAACGGCTGGTCGTGGTTCTTCGTCACCGGCGTGCGCAGGTGCATCGTGCCGCCGCGCAGGACGGCGTACCACGCGTCGTGGGCGCGCTTCACGTCCAGCACGTCGGTGACGTACCAGCCGCAGTAGACGGTCAGCGCGCGGCCCGGCTCGATGCGCAGCGTCTCGCCGGGCCGGGCCAGTTTCCGCAGGCCCGCCGCGTATCCCGCCCAGTCGAAGCGGCGTGACGGGTCGGCGTAGTCGACGGCCATGCCGCCGCCCAGATTGATCTCGGGGTCCGGGACGCCGGTCAGCCACGGGCGCGCCCAGGCCAGGACGGCGGCGGACTGGTCGAGCAGCGCCGGGGCGTCCAGGCCGGACGCCAGATGCGCATGGATCCCGCGCAGCCGCAGATGGGGCGCGGCGGCCAGGAGCGGGCGGCATTCCTCGATCGCCGCCGGGTCCATGCCGAACGGGCCGGACATCGCGAGCGCGGCTTTCGATCGGTCGACCGAGAGATTCACGCGCAGCAGGACGTCCAACGGGCGCCCGAGGGCCGCCAGGCGGCGCAGCTCGTGCGGGCTCTCCACATGGACGCGGTGGACGCCGCGCTCCAGGGCCGCGCGAAGCTCGGCATCGGTCTTGCCGGGGCCGCCGAACGCCAGCCGCACGTCCGGCAGGACGGCCCGGACGTGCTCCAGCTCGCCGCCGGACGCGACCTCGACGCCGTCCACCAGCGGCGCCAGCGTCCGCAGGATCGGCGCCTCGGGGTTGGCCTTGGCGGCGTAGTACAGCTCCGCCGCGCCGTCCAGCGCGGCGCGGACCGCCGCCACGTGGATGCGCAGGCCCGCCAGGTCGTAGACGAAGGCGGGCAGGCCGTTCGCGGCCTCCGCCAGCACGCGCTCGCCGAACAACGGTGTCCTTTCCCGGGGAGGCCCTCAGGCTACGACCGCGTATTAAAGAGCCGGCGGGGGCGCCGGTGGTGGCTATGACACCGGCGCCCCCGCCGCAATGCGAGGCGCGTCCCCCGAAAGGTTGCCGACCGTGTGAGGGACGGCCCCGCAGGTCAATGCGCGTCCGCCTCCGTGGACCGCTGGAACAGGACGAACAGCCAGATCATCGACGGAACCAGCACCAGCGCGCCGATGCCGAGGGCGAAGAACACGAACTGGAGCACGGTGTCCTGCGCGGCGGCGGCGTCCAGGTCCAGCCCGGCCCGCTCGACCGCCCCCCACAGCACCGACACGACGGCCAGCGCCCCCGTCGCCCGCACCGCGAGCAGCCGGTGCCGCGCCACGAGCACGAGCGACACCAGCCCCGCGACCGCCGACACGATGATCAGCGGCGACCGGACGTCGATCAGCGCGGCCCCCGGCAGCGCCAGCACGCCGACGACGATCCCCGACAGCAGCGCATAGCCCCGGAAGCGCAGGGCGGCGTCGGCGTCGGCGAGCCGCCGCGCGTCCCAGATCAGGTAGACCGCCGCGAGGTAGGCGCACAGGGCGGTGGTGAGCGCGCCGCCGTAGAGCCCGGCGGGGCTGAGCCACGTGCCGTCCCCGGTCGTGATCGCGGTGGCGACCGCGCCGAAGCAGAACGGCGTGAGCAGCGACGACACCCCGAACACCACCCCGTAGCGGACGTGGTGGTCCGGGACGGCCTTGGCGAACACGAACGTGCTGCCCCGCGCCACGATCCCGAGCGCCGCGAGCGACAGCGGCACCCAGTGCTCGGTCATGACGGACGCGAAGATCGGCGGGAAGGCCGTCCACGTCATGACCATGACGAAGATCAGCCAGACGTGGTTGGCCTCCCACAGCGGCCCCATCGCGTGCTCGATGACCTCGCGGTCCGTGCGGCGGCGGGCGAACAGATGCCACAGGCCCGCCCCGAAGTCCGCGCCGCCGAACAGGAGGTAGGCGGACAGGCCGAGGACGATCAGGCCGAGCGCGACGTCGGCGTAGCTCATCGGGCGCTCCCCACGGGGACGGGACCGGACTGGGGCGTGCCGGCGTCGGGCCGGCGCCGGATCCGCCGCAGGACGCTGATCGTCGCGGCGGCGAGCACGGCGTACACGGCGAGCACCGCGTAGAGGCCGTAGCGCAGGTTGGAGCTGGGGTTGACGGCCTCGGTCGTCCGCATGACGCCGTAGACGATCCACGGCTGCCGGCCGACCTCGGTGGTCGTCCAGCCCGCCTCCATCGCGAGGATCGCGGCGCCCCCGGCGGTCAGCGCGAGCCGCAGGAACCACGGCTTCCAGGGCAGGTCGACGCGGGTGGCGAGCCGTCCGGCCCGGCCCAGCGCGCGCCGCCGGACGAACCAGGCGAACCCCCACCAGGCGGCCAGCGCCAGCAGGAACATGCCCAGCGTGATCATGATCTCGAAGGACGTCTTGACGACCTCGGCGGGCGGCCGGGCGTCGGCCGGGATCGAGTCCATGCCGCGCAGCGTCGCGTGCGCGTCGAACTTGACCATCAGCGACAGCATGTTCGGGATCTCGATCGTCGCGAACTTGAACGGCACCCCGGCCTGGGTGTGCTCGATTCCCTCCATGGCGGCGAACTTGGCGGGCTGGTGGCTCGCTACGAACCGGGACGCGAAGTCGCCCACGATCACCTGGAGCGGAGCGCAGACGGCGCCGAGCGTGAAGGGGATCGCGAACCCGAGCCGGTGGTAGCGGTCGACGCGTCCGGCCCGCGCGTCCCGCAGCAGCGCCACCGCGTAGACGGACGCGACGAGGAACCCGCAGACCATCAGCGAGGCGAGGATCAGGTGCGTCGCCTCGGTCGGCGTCGCGGGGTTGAGCATGGCCTTCAGCGGGCTGACGTCGGTGACCTGACCGTTGACGAGGTTGAACCCGCGCGGCTGGTTCATCCAGGAGTTGACCGTCACGACGAACGTCGCCGACAGGATGCCCGCCACGACGACCGGGATGCCGGTGAGGAAGTGGGCGCGCGGCGACAGTCGGTCCCAGCCGTACAGGTAGATCCCCATGAAGATCGCCTCGATGAAGAAGGCGATGCCCTCCAGCGCGAACGCGCCGCCGAAGACCTGGCCGTACTTGTCCATGAAGCCGGGCCAGAGCGTCCCCATCTCGAAGGACAGGACCGTTCCCGACACGGCGCCGACCGCGAACAGCACGCCCGCGGCCTTCATCCAGCGCCGCGCCAGCTCGGCGTAGACCCGGTCGCCGGTGCGCAGCGAGCGCCACTCGGCGAGCAGGGTGAGCGCCGGCAGTCCGATCCCGATGGACGCCAGCACGATGTGGAACCCCAAGGTGAACGCCATCTGCTGACGCGCGGCCACGAAGTCGGCCGGTGTCGCGGCGCCCTCGGCGAGGAACTGCACTGTGCTCATGCCACGCAATGTAGTACTACGAGCCGTAGTACTAAAGCCGGTAGTACTACCCGCCGTGGTGACTTGCCTCTCAGTGGGTTAGCCTTGACGTCGTGAAGGGTCTTGGAGAGCTTGAACGCACGGTCATGGAAGTCGTCTGGGACTGGGAGGACTCCGGCCGCGGAGCCCCCACCGCGCGTGACGTCAGCCGCGCGCTCGCCGGTGACCGCGACCTCGCCCACACCACCGTCATGACCGTTCTCGACCGGCTCGCGAAGAAGGGCTTCCTGCGCCGCCGCCGCGACGGCCGCGCCTGGCGGTACAGTCCCGCCGAGAGCCGGGAGAGCTATGTGACGGAGCTGATGCTCGGCGCGCTGAACGAAACCGGGGACAGGGACGCCGCGCTCGCCCATTTCGTCCGGTCGGTGTCCCGTGATGAGATGGACGTCATACGTCAGGCCCTGGCCGACCTGACGGCCGACCGCACCCCACCCAAGGAGCCACCGGCATGACCGGAACGGCGCTGCTCGCCCTCATCGCGCTCGCGACGATCGGCGGCGCGCACGCGCTGTCGCGGGCGCGCTGGACCTGGCGCGCGCCGCGCCTCGGCATCGCGCTGTGGCAGGCCCTCGGGCTGAGCTGGGGCGTCGCGACGATCGGCGCCCTGCTCGGCCTGGCCCTGCTGCCCTACCGCAAGGGCATCGCGGGCGGCCTGCCCGGGATGCTCGCCGACCAGGCGGCCCGGATGGACGGGGTCCATCTGGCGGCGCTGCTGGCGGCGGTCGGGCTGACCGGCGTGCTGCTGGCCATGCTGATGGGCGCGGTCGTCCGCGTCGTCCGCGCCCGGCGGCGGCACCGGGCCGTGCTCGCCCTGGTGTCCCGCCGCGACTCCGCCGTCCCCGGCACGCTGGTCCTGGACCACCCGGGCGCGGCGGCGTACTGCGTCCCGGGCGTCCGCTCGGCGAAGGTCGTGATCAGCGCCGGGACGCTCGAACTCCTCGACCCCGACGAGCTGGCCGCCGTCCTCGCCCACGAGCGCGCCCACGCCCGCGAGCGCCACGACCTCGTGCTGCTGCCCTTCACCTCGCTGCGCCAGGTCTTCCCGCAGATCCGGCTGGTCGGCCGCTGTCTGGACGCCGTCGAACTGCTCATCGAGATGGCCGCCGACGACCGCGCCCGGCGGCACCGCTCGGCCCGCGAACTCGCGACGGCGCTGCTCCGGTTCGCCGCCGCCCGGCCCGCCGCCGCGCCGCGCGGCGCGCTCGGCGTCGCCACCGCCGACGACATCCCGGTCATGGCCCGGGTGAACCGGCTGCTGGAGCCCCGGCCCGTCCGGCGCTCGACCCGGCTGGCGACGTTGCTCGCGATCCCGGCCATCGCGATCGTCCCGGTCCTGCTCTACGCGCTGCCGCACTAGACGTTCCACACCGCCGCGACGCGCGGCGCGTCCGCCGCCGCCTGCTCCCGGCCCGCCGCGAACGCCGCCGCCCAGGCGCCCGGGTCGCTCGGATCGGCCAGCAGGGCGCGGGACGGGCCGTCCGGGACGATCCGCCACGGTTCTTCGCCGGGCGGGCCGCCGAACGGGCCGCCGGCGCCCGGTTCCACCACGATCTTGACGTCCGCGCCGTCCGCCAGGTCCTCGTTCGCGCCCCCGCGCAGCGCGCCGTCCATGTACCGGCGGCCGTCGATCGTGACCGCCGGGGCCGTGCCCGGCATCGCGGTCGCCGCCGCGACGGCCGTGGCGAGCGGTGCCGGGTCGGACGCATCCAGGATGCGCGGGACGCCCGTCGCCACGTCCACGACCGGGACCACCAGCCGCTCCGGCCAGCGCTCCGCGCCGATCAGCGCGGCCATCCGGGCGATGACCTCGCTTTCCCGATCGACCTCGCCCGCCGCCTCCGCCGCGAGCCCGAGCCGTCCCGCCCGGCACAGCCGCTCGGCGGGGGGCGCGGCCGGGTCCTGGAGCGCCGTGATGATCTCCTGCATCCGCGCCGGGCTGGGACGGCGTCCGTTGCGGCGGGGGGCGACCGCGCCGAGGCGGGCGGGATCGTCCCCCGAGGCGAGCAGCGCGCCGACGATCGCGCCCGCCGACGTGCCGATGATCCGGTCGGCGGTGCCGAGGTCGACGCCCGCCTCGCGCAGCCCGGCGAGCAGGCCCGCCGTCCACGCCGTCGCCGGGATGCCGCCCGGCCCGAGTACCAGTGCCTTCATGGCGCCCAGTCTCGGACCTCAACTTTCCTTGAGGTCAAGGCCCGTGCCGTGGAGGCGGGTGATGTGCAGGCGGATGACGAGGCGGCGGTCCTTGACGACCTGCTCCAGGAACGCCCGCTCGTCCTCCGGGGAGAACGGCGGTTGCAGCGCCAGGAGTTCGCGGCCGACCGCGTCGCCCGGCTCGCTCGTGACCGCGGACAGCTCCGCGTCGGCCTCCACGATCGCGAACGCCAGGTGGTCGGGCGTGCTGACGTGCAGGACGGCGCGCGGGTCGCGGCGGAGCTGGCGCACCTTCAGCCGGTCCTCGGTCGTGCTGATCCGGATCAGGCCGGCGTCGGCGTCGAACGCCTGGGCGACCGTGGAGAGCTGCGGACGGCCGTCGCGGCGCGTCGTCGCGAGCACGGCGAACGGGTTCTCGCGCAGGATCGTCGCCAGCGCGGCGTCGTTCAGCGGGGCGGGGCCAGGTCCCTGGCCGGGTCCGTAGGCGGTCATCGCACGGTCTCCTTGGTGAGAGCGGGTTCGGTGGTGACAGAGGGGCGCACGCGGCGCTGGACGGCCAGCGCGACGGCGAGGGCCGCGACCAGCAGCACCGCGCCGACGCCGAACGCGGCGCGGTAGCCGTCGTTGAGCGCGTCCGGCGCGGTCCCGGGCGTGCGGCCCGCGACCGTGGACGCGACGGCGACGCCGAGCGCCGCGCCGATCTGCTGGGAGGTGTTGAACAGCCCGGACGCGATCCCGGCGTCCTCGGGACGCGCCCCGGACATGCCGAGCCCGGTCAGCGCGGGCATCGCGAGCCCCGCGCCGAAGCACAGGACCATGAGCGGCAGGACGTCGGCGGCATAGGAGCCGTCCACCGGCAGGACGAGCAGGAAGTACCGCGACGCGAGCAGCAGCACGAGCCCCGCGACGAGCACCGCCCGCTCCCCGAACCGCGCCGAGAGCCGCGCGGACAGCAGCAGCGACGCCGCACCGATCGCGACGGCCGCGGGCAGCATCGCGAACCCCGTCGCGGTGGCGCCGTAACCGAGCACGCGCTGCATGTACAGCGCGATGAAGAACTGGAAGCCGAACATCGCCCCGATCAGCAGCAACTGGGCGAGGTTGGCCCCCCACACATTGCGCGAGCGGAACATCCGCAGCGGCAGCAGCGGGGTCGCGGCGGTGGCCTGCCGGACGACGAACCCCGCGAGCAGCAGCGCCGCGACGCCGCCGAGCGCCAAGGTCCGCGCCGACGTCCAGCCGTGCCCGCCGGTCTGCACGATCGCGTAGACGGCGAGCATCAGCCCGGACGTCGCGAGGACGGCCCCGAGCGCGTCCGCGCCCGCCCGCAGCCCGAGCCCGGCGTCGGCGGGCAGCACGCGCAGCGCGAGGACGATCGCCGCCGCACCGATCGGCAGGTTGACCAGGAAGATCCAGTGCCAGCCGAGCCGGTCGGCGAGCACGCCGCCGAGCACCTGCCCGATCGACGCGCCCGCCGCGCCGACGAACGCGTACGCGCCGAGCGCCCGGCCCCGCTCGCGCGGCCCGGTGAAGATCGTGACGAGCATCCCGAGCGCGACGGCCGAGGCCAGCGCGCCCCCGGCGCCCTGGACGAACCGCGCCGCGACGAGCGCGGCCGGGCTCGCGGCGACGCCGCACAGCAGCGAGGCGAGGGTGAAGACGGCGAGCCCGGCGACGAAGACCGTCCGGCGGCCGAGCAGGTCGCCGAGCCGTCCGGACAGCAGCAGCAGGCCGCCGAACGCGATCATGTAGGCGTTGACGGTCCAGGTCAGGCCGCCGTCGGTGAAGCCGAGGCCGTCCTGGATCGCGGGCAGCGCCACGCTGACGACGCTGCCGTCCAGGATGATCATCAGCATGCTCGCGCAGAGGACGGCGAGCGCGAGCCCCCGGGCGCGGGGCTGGGAAAGGTCCATCGGTCTCTCCTTCGGGAACGACAAGAGAGACCGTAACAGATAGTTCGGTAATAGACGATCTAAAACCGGATCAGGTGCTGCGCTCCCGTGCCCGGCGCGTCGCGGGCGCGGGCGCGGGCACGGCCAGATGCCCGTCCACCAGCCGGTTCAGGGCGCGCACGAACACCGCGCGCTCGTCCTCGGGCAGCGCGTCCAGCACCGCGCCGTGGACGCGGTCCACGATCTCCTGGCTGCGCGCCGCCGCCGCCGCGCCCGCCGGCGTCACCCAGATCACGCGCGCCCGCCGGTCCCGGCTGGACGGCCGCCGCTCGGCCAGGCCCGCCTTCTCCAGCGCGTCCACGGTCGCGACCATCGTCGTCTTGTCCATGTCGCCGATCTCGGCGAGCTGGATCTGCGTGCGCTCCTCCTCCAGCGCGTGGACGAGCACGCAGTGCATCCGCGACGTCAGCCCGACCTCGGCCAGCGCCGCCGCCATCTGCGTCCGCAGGACGTGCGCGGCGTGGTTGAACAGGAAGGACAGGTCCGGCAGCGCCCGGACCGGGGCCGGTGTGGTCATGCCTCCAGCGTAACCGGGACGATCCCGTCCCGGACGATCCGCTTCGGAACGGGCTATCCTGAGCGCATGCAACGCCACGCGTGCCCGACCTGGTGGCCGTCCTAGCGACGGCCACCGATCTCCGCACGCACGGCGGGCCGTCTCGGACGGCCCGCCACAGCTCCCCGCGCGGCGCCCGTCCGGGCACGGCCCCGACCACCGCACAGGGAGCTGATCCATGAACGACCCCGATGACCTCGAACGCCGCGTCGCGGCCCGTCCGTCCGCGTTCCGGATCCTGACCGGCGACCGGCCGACCGGCCCGCTGCACCTCGGGCACTACTTCGGCACGCTCGCCAACCGCGTCCGGCTCCAGCGCGCCGGGGTCGAGCTGTTCGTGCTCGTCGCCGACTACCAGGTGCTCACCGACCGGGACGTCGCCGACCGCCTGGAGGAGCACGTCCTCGGCCTCGTCGCCGACCATCTCGCCGTCGGCGTGGAACCTTCCACGGCGACGATCTTCGCGCACAGCGCCGTCCCCGCGCTCAACCAGCTCATGCTGCCGTTCCTGTCGCTGGTGACGGACGCCGAGCTGCGCCGCAACCCGACCGTCAAGGACGAGATCCAGAACTCGCGGCAGGCGTCGGTGAGCGGGCTGATGCTGACCTACCCCGTCCACCAGGCGGCCGACATCCTGTTCTGCAAGGCCAACCTCGTCCCGGTCGGCCGCGACCAGCTCCCGCACCAGGAGATCACCCGGACGGTCGCGCGCCGCTTCAACGAGCGCTACGCCCCGGTTTTCCCGGTGCCCGAGGCGCTGCTGTCGTCCGCGCCCGTCCTGCTCGGCACGGACGGCCGCAAGATGAGCAAGAGCCGGGGCAACGCGATCGCGCTGTCGGCGTCGGAGGACGAGACGGCCCGGCTGCTCACCCGCGCGAAGACCGACGCCGACCGGCACATCGCCTACGACCCGGAGAACCGTCCGGAGGTGGCGAACCTCGTGCTGCTCGCGGCGCTGTGCCAGGACCGCGACCCGCACGACGTGGCCGCCGACATCGGGGCGGGCGGCGCGGCGGCGCTGAAGAAGACGGTGATCGAGTCGGTGAACGAGTTCTTCCGCCCGATCCGCGAGCGCCGCGCGGTCTACGCCGACGACCCCGAGCAGCTCCACCGGATCCTCGCCGAGGGCAACGCGCACGCCCGCGCCGTCGCCGACCGGACGCTCGCGGAGGTCCGCACGGCGATGGGGATGCCGTACTGAACTACGGCGCGGCGCCTTCTTTGGCCGGCGCGGGCGCGGGCGCGGCGGCCGGGACGGGCGGCTCCGCGCCGGACGGACGGCGAAACCGCGACGGGGCCGTCAGCGCGGCGAGCCCGAGCGCGACCGGCACCCACGTCACGGTGGCGAGCCGGTCGGTCTCGGAGCCGAGCGGATGCATCGTCACGACGACGGCCCCGGTCAGCCCGGCGAGCAGCAGCGGCCAGGCGACGTCGCCGCGCAGCCGGGTGAACAGCCCGGCCGCGCCGAGCAGGTACCCGGCGGGAATGAGCGGATTGTCGTGCATCTGCGGCAGGATCCGGTCGTTCCACAGCTCGCCGGCGAGATCCTGGAGCCGGGGCCAGACGTCCGGGACGTCCGGGTGCCGGTAGTGCCGGGTGAACGTGTCCTGGAGCGTCGCCGACGTCCCCGGCAGGTGCAGCAGCGAGCTGACGAACCCGTTGCCCACGAGGACGATCCCGGCGATCCCCGCGATGGCCAGGCACGCCGGACGCCACCGGGCGAAGAAGAACAGCGGCACCGAGCCGACGAGCAGCGCCGCCGACAGCGCCACGCCGTTCGCGGGCTTGACGACGCAGCAGAACGCCAGGCCCGCCGCCAGCAGCGCGCCCGCCCGGATCCGGGCCGTGTCGCGCAGCAGCAGCACCGCGCCGGTCAGCGCGAGCAGCACGCAGAGGATCATCGGGGCCTCGGCGAGCATCCGGCTCGTCCACAGCCCGGTCGGCAGGAGATAGAAAACGAGTTCGGCGAGAAAAGCCTGCGCCGGCCGCAGCCCGGCCGCGAGCGCCAGGCCGACCACGGCCACTCCGCAGGCGACGCCGAGGAACGCCGTGCCGAGGGCGAATCCGCCCGGGCCGAAGGCCCAGACGAAAGGCGTCGTCAGCAATGCGTAACCGGGCCGCGACGTGAAGATGTCCTCGAACCGCTGCGGCGCCCGCTGCGGCAGCGAACTGCGATAGTCCAGGCACGTGCCGCCGTGCCGGAAACGGCTCGTGGGGCGCGGCGTGCCGTGCGCCATCGCCGAGCAGGTGATCCGGGCGGCGTCCAGCTCCGCGCGCGGTTCCGCGACGCCCGCGAAACGGAACGCGTCCCGCGCGTACCAAAAGGTGTCGGGCGTGGCCGTCGACGGCCCGGCCGACCAGCGGACCAGCCATAACGTCGCGCCGAGCACCACGGCGGCGGCCACGAAAAGGCCGGTCCTGAGCCATCGCCGGTCACCGGGGACGGGACGGGCGAACGGCGTCCCCAGGCCGATCCGCAGATTATTCACCACATGAGAAGGATTCCCAGCGACGATCCCGCGTTGACGGGTTCACCTAACATTTGGCTAATGGCCACTTTGCCGTGCGAAGCGGACACGCCCCTTCCGGGGGAACTTTTTCCGTCACCGTGAGCGGCCGATGACGTTCGGCGTCTCCACCACCCCGTTGTCAGGGGCGATTGGTATGTTCCGCGGGACTGGAAGGCTGTTCCGCCATGACTGATCTCCTCGACCGCCGCGCCCTCAACCGCGCGCTGCTCGCCCGGCAACTGCTGCTGGAGCGCGTCCCGCTCGCGCCGCTCGACGCCGTCGAGCACCTGGTCGGCATGCAGAGCCAGGCGCCGAACCCGCCGTACGTCGGGCTGTGGACGCGGCTCGACGGCTTCGCGTTCGCCGACCTCGCCGCGCTGGTCGAGACGCGCGCGGCCGTCCGGATCCTGCTGATGCGCGGGACGATCCACCTCGTCAGCGCCCGGGACGCCCGCGCGCTGCGGCCCCTCGCCCAGACCCTGCTGGACCGCGTCATCAAGGGGTTCGAGGACGTCCTGCCCGACGCCCTCGCGGCGGCCCGGGAGCATTTCGCGGAGAAGCCGCGCAGCGCGAAGGAACTGCGCGAGATGCTCGCCGAGCGGTGGCCCGGCCATGACGCGACCGAACTCGCGCGGGCCGTCCACTACGCGCTGCCGCTCGTCCAGGTGCCGCCGCGCGGGGTGTGGGGGAAGTCGGGGCTCGCCCGGCACACGAACCTCGACACGTGGCTGGACGGCGTTCCGGGCGAACCGGGCACGCTCGACGGGCTCGTCCTGCGCTACCTCGGGGCGTTCGGCCCCGCGACGGTCCGCGACGCGCAGCGCTGGTCCGGGCTGACCGGGCTCGGCGCGGTGTTCGACCGGCTCGCGCCGCGCCTGCGGAGGTTCCGCGACGCCGACGGCCGCACGCTCTACGACCTGCCGGACGCGCCGCGGCCGGATCCGGACACGCCCGCGCCCGTCCGGCTCGTCCCCGACTTCGACAACCTGACGCTGTCGCACGAGGACCGCAGCCGCGTGATCACCGAGGAGCACCGCAAGCGCGTGTTCACCGTCAACGGGATCATCCGGCCGACGCTGCTGGTGGACGGGTTCGTCCACGGCATGTGGGCGATGGACGCCGCGCGCGGCACGGCGACCGTCCGGGTCGTGCCGTTCGCGCCGCTGCCCGACGCCGACGCGGTCGAGGCCGAGGCCCGGCGCCTGCTCGCCGCCGCGCATCCGGCGGCCGAGCACGCCGTCATCGTGGAGCCGGTCTAGCCGAGCTGCTCGAAGCCGTCCCGCCAGGACGCGATCGACGGCTTCCAGCCGAGGTCGCGGGCGCGGGCGTTGGACACCGGACGGCCCAGCACCGCCGCGTGCCGTCCGCCCTGCGGCGGCGCGGGCGCGTCGAGCGCGGCGCTGTAGACCGGCAGCCAGTCCTGCGCGAGGGCGGGCTCGTCGTCCACGATGTTCACCGGGCCGGCGGGCCACTCCAGCGCCGCGACGGACGCGATCGCCGCGTCGTCCACGTGGACGAACGACGTCCAGCCCGGGTCCTGCTTCTGCTCGCCGCGCCGGACCTGCTCGGCGAAGAAGCCGTCCCGCGCGTACCAGGTGCCCGGCCCGTACAACGCTCCATACCGCAGGACGACGCCGCGCGGCAGCTCGGCGACGGCGGCCTCCAGCGCGGCCACGCCGGCGTACGGCGGCAGCGACGCGTCCAGCGGGTCGGTCTCGACGGCGGGCGTCGCGCCCGGCACGTACACCCACGCGATGCTCTGCGCGACCATCCGCTCGACCCCGGCCGCCTTGGCGGCGTCGACGAGGTTGCGGGTGCCCTCGATCCGCAGCCGCGAGTTGGCGTCGAAGTCGCGGGCGGCGAGGTCGGTGAGCTGGTGGACGATCACGTCCGGCGCGGCCTCGGCGACCGCCGCGCGCGTCGCGGCGGCGTCCAGCACGTCGAGGACGACCGGCGTGGCCTTCTGTTCTTCGATGGACGCCGTGCGGTCGGCGCGACGTGTCGTCCCGACGACCTCATGGCCCGCCTGGACCAGTGCCGGGATGAGCCGGCGGCCCACGACGCCGGTCGCTCCGGCAACGAAGATCTTCAAGGGGGGAACCTCCACGCGATGCACGTCCCTGTGGTCGTCCTGACGGCAGCATAACCCCGGATCAACCCCCGTTTCCCTCCCTGACCGGGTGAATCCGGACGTCGAACGCCGGGCGACGAATCCGGATCCGCCCGGCGCGCCGGGGCCCCGTTTAGGAAACCGGGTTCGTCTTCGGGGACCGCACCCTAAATGCCGCCCCACGGTGAGCGTACCGCCACAGACTGTTTATTGCAGTCCCGGTCGTCTTCATTACAGTCGATGCCGCCCGGGGCGGGCCGAAGCGAAGGAGCGTGTGGTGGGGACGGAGATCACGCTGGTGCTCGGGGACATCACCGAGCAGGAAGTGGACGCCGTGGTCAACGCGGCCAACTCGTCCCTGCTGGGCGGCAGCGGCGTGGACGGCGCGATCCACCGGCGCGGCGGGCCGGAGATCCTGGCGGCGTGCCGGGCGCTGCGGGCGTCGCGGTACGGGGGCGGGCTGCCGACGGGGCAGGCGGTCGCCACTCCGGCCGGGCGGCTGCCCGCGCGCTGGGTGATCCACACGGTCGGGCCGGTCTATTCGACGCAGGCGGACCGTTCGGATCTGCTCGCTTCGTGTTACCGGGAGTCGCTGCGCGTGGCGGAGGATCTCGGTGCGGACACGGTCGCTTTCCCGGCCGTGTCCGCCGGGATCTATGGATGGCCGCTGGACGACGCCGCCCGCATCGCCGTCGGCGCGGTCCGGGCCACCGCCGCGCGGGTCGCGCAGGCGCGGTTCGTGCTGTTCACCGCCGACGTCTACGCGGCGTTCCAGGGCGCGCTCGCGGACTGATCGGGGGGCCGGTCAGTCGTCCTCGCGCACGGGCGGGACGATCAGCGCGGCGCGGTGCGCGTGGTGCAGGACGCGGTCGGACACGCTGCCGAGCAGGACGGACTTCGCCCCCGAAAGGCCGCGCGAGCCCATGATGATCAGGGAGGCGTCGAGGGATTCGGCGACGTCCACGATCGCCGCCCAGTTCGGGCCGTTGGAACGTTCCGCGCGGGCGGTGACCGTGCCGAACCCCGCCTTGCGCGCCAGCTCGGCGCCCTGTTCGGAGATCTGCTCGGCCTCGGTCTGCTCGCCGTACTTCTCCGAGTCGGCGCCCTGCTCGGGCGGGAGCGCCCCGACGGTGACGACGGGCGCCCAGGTGAGCTGGGACAGCAGCGGCTCCCAGACGGTGAGCACGACGGCGGGCTCGTCGGTCTTGACGTGGGCGGCGGCGTATTCGATGGCGGTCCGCGCGTCGTCCGAACCGTCGTAAGCAATCAGAATGGTCATGTTCCGAACATGTCCTGAAGGCTGTTGTTTATGCCCGTACGCCGGAAAAGGTGACCGATCAGGCACCCGGGACCGGGTCGGTGCCGGGCGGCCCGGCGAACGCCTGCGCGATCCCGAGCCAGCGCGCCGCGTCCGGCCCCTCCGCCGCCACCGCGAGGTCGTCGGGGTGCCGCCGCCGGGTCGCGAGCAGGCAGAAGTCGAGCGCGGGGCCGGTGACCCGCTGCGGCGCGTCCTCCGGTCCCCAGGTCCACGCCTCGCCGTCCGGGCCGGTCAGCGCGACGTAGAACTCCTCGGCGGGCGGCTGGAGGCCCCGGCTGCGGAACGCGTTGTCCCGCGTCCGGACGCCGATGTGCGCGACGTGCCGCAGCCGGGCGGTCGGCGCGCGGACGGCCCCGAGCGCGTCCGCGACGTCCTGCCCGTGCGCCCAGGTCTCCATGAGCCGCGCGGTCGCCATCGTCCCGGCGGCCATCGGCGGCCCGTACCAGGGCAGCCGGACGCCGCGCGGGACCGCCGCCAGCGCGGCGGCGAGCGCGGCCCGTCCGGCGCGCCAGTCCGCGAGCAGTTCGGCGGGCGGCCGGGCCGCGCCCCGCTCGGCGGCGCGGTCGACGACGTCCAGGTCGGTGTCGGCGAGGCCCGCGGTGAACGCGTCCGGGTCGGTCGCGGCCTGGAGCGCCACGCCGTCCGTCCAGGTCAGGTGCGCGATCTGGTGGGCGATCGTCCAGCCCGCCGCGGGCGTCGGCGTCGCCCACCGGTCGGCGGGCAGCGGGGCGACGAGGGCGTCCAGGACGTCGCCCTCGGCGGTGAGGTCGGCCAGCAGGCTCGAAAGATCGGGCATGGCGTCATGATCCCGCCCGGCCGCGGCCGGCGACAAGGGGAACCGAGCGTGATTCGGTTCAGCGGGGGAGCAGCGGGCCGAGCGGGCCGAGGTCGAGGTTCAGGTCCTCCGGGGTGAGGTCGTAGCGGTCGCGGAGCTTGGCCATCCGGTCCTCCAGCAGCATCAGCGTCATGCCGATGCGCTCCTCCTCGTCCTCGGTGAGGTCGCCCTCGTCCACCCGGCGCAGCGCCTGGCGCTCCATGAGCTGCCGCAGCAGCTCCACGATCGTCAGGACGAGCTTGATCAGGTCCCGCTCGACCGTGTCCTTGTCGGTCGCGATGCGGTTGGCGAGCCGCTGCCGCGCGTCCATCAGCCGCCTCCGATCATGTCGAACGGCCCGCGCCCGCGCCCGCCCCACGGTGACGGCATGTCCGCCTTCACCGACGAGATCAGCGCGCGCAGCGAGATGTGGACGAGGTCGACGTCCGCGATGGCCAGCGTGATGTCGCCGGTCAGCACGACGCCGTCGGAGAGCAGCCGGTCGAGCAGGTCGACGAGCGCGATCTCCCGGTTCGCCAGCGGATAGTCCGCGTCGTAGGCGGGGGAGCCCGTGTACTCGTCGTAGCCCGGCAGGCCCGCCCTCACCGGACCGCCTCCGGATCGGCCGGGACGGCGAACGAGTACGGCGCCCACGGGCCCGTCACCTCCACCCGGATGCCCGGGACCGCGCCGTCCGCGCTGCGGGCGCGCTCGGCGAAGTCGCGGGCGCCGGCCGCGTCCACCAGGTAGGCGGCGTTCAGGACGTTCTCCCCGCGCGCCCCGGAGAGCTGCGGGTTCTGCGGCCGGTGGTGGCGGGTGTCGACGGCCAGCTCGGCGAGCGCGGCGTCCACCCGGTGCCCGAACTCGGCGGCGCGGCGCCAGACGTCCTCGCGGGAGCGGCGCGCGTCGCGGCGGCGGCGCAGGTAGTCCTTGCCGGTGGCGGACGGCGGCGCGGCCGGTTCGGGCGGCGGCGGCTCGACGTAGAGTTTGACGCCCCACTCGACGCGTCCGTCCAGGTCGTCCAGCGCGGCCGTGAACCGGTCGTAGCCGTCGCGCAGGACCTCCGCGACCCGCTCGTCGCTGCGGTAGACGGTCGCCATGCGCAGCGGGAGCGTCGCGCCGTGCGTCCCGACCGCGTCCACGACCCCGTGGTGGGCGCGGGCGATCGCCTCCAGCCATTCGATGCGCTCCAGCTTGGCCTTCAGCGCGTCCGCGTCGTACTCCTCCAGCGGGACGGCCCCGACGACCGCGACCAGGTCCCGGTGCGCGACGAGATGCACTTCCGTGCCGTCGACGCCGCGCACGCCCGCCACCTGCTCGGGCTTGAGCCCCCGGGTGACGGCGTAGGCGTAGCTCGCCGGGGTCATGAGGTCTCCTTCCCCGCCTCCAGCTGGGCGATCCGGTCGCGCAGCTCCCGGTTCTCGGCCGCCAGGTCCCGGCTCTCGACCGGCTTCGGCGCGCGCGACGACAGCGACGGGTCGTGCTCCCACCAGTCGATGCCCATCTCCTTGGCCTTGTCGACGGACGCGACCAGCAGCCGCAGCTTGATCGTCAGCAGTTCGATGTCGAGCAGGTTGATCTGGATGTCGCCCGCGATCACGACGCCCTTGTCCAGGACGCGTTCCAGGATGTCCGCGAGGTTGGCCCCCGATCCGGGGCCGCGCGCGCTGACGGACGGCGCCCCGCTCTGCCACAGGCTCGCCTCGGTCACGGTGCCCCTCTCCTTCTCGCCTCGCTCGCCTCCAGCAGGTCGAGCAGTTCGTCCTCGCGCCGGTCGAACTCGGCGGCGCCGATCCGGCCCGCGTCGAGGTCCCGGGCCAGCTCCGCCAGCTCGCGGCGGAGCGCGGCCGGGTCGTAGTACTCCCGCTCCGCCGCGTCGATCACCTGGTCGAGCGTCCAGCCGGCGACCCGGACCGGCGCGAGCGGCAGCAGGAGAAGGTTGCTCAGCAGCCCCATCGGGTCACGTCCCGGGCGCCGCGTCGACGAAGCTGTAGGGCGGCAGCGGCCCGTACAGGTTCAGCTCCATGAGCCACCCGATCTCGCCGCGCAGCGTCTCGACCAGCTCGGCCAGCTCGCCGGCCTGCGCGTCCTCCACCAGCAGCGACACGTTGAGGAACGCGCCGTCCACCGGCGGGCCCGGACGCTCGGCGACCGAGTGCGGACGCAGCAGGGCCAGCAGCCGCGCGGCGTCGCGCTCGCGGTGGCCCTCCAGCGCGACGGCCACGCGCTCGCCGAAGTCCATGCGCTCGCGCGCGGTTCCGCCGTCGGCGGCGCGCAGGGCCTCGTTGGCCTCGCGCAGCGCGGTGTCGTGCCGCAGGATCTCGCGCAGGACGGCGTCCTCGTGGTGGGCGGCCTTGATGTTGTACTCGGCCCGTCCGTCCAGGCCGCTCAGCAGCTCGGCGTACGTGCCGGAATGGGCGTTCAGCTCGCGTTCGAGGGTCGCGTCGTCCGGGCTGAGCGTGCCGAACCGCATCGGCAGGACGGTGCCGTCCGCCATCAGCGCCTCCAGCACGGCCTCGTGCGCCTCCAGGTCGCGGCGCTTGGCGCGCAGGCCCTCGGGCGCGTCGCTCACCACGGCCGCGACGCCGTCCGCGCGGACGGCCCGCAGCGGCGCCGGGTCGGCCCCCACCCCGGCGGCGCCGTCCAGCTTCAGCGGATGCGCCGACCGGGTGAGGCCGTAGACGTACGTGCTCATTCCGCGGGCTCCTTGCGGCGCGAGCGCGTGCTGCGGGGCTTGTCGTCGTCGCCGGAGTCGCGGGACGGGCGGATCGTGTCGCCGATCGCCTCGACGGCCCCGGCGAGCGCGCCCTTGGACTTGCCGTGCGCGCCCTTCTCGGTGACGTCGCCGACCAGCTCGGGCAGCGTCGTCGCGTTCCCGTTGTTGGTCAGGTCGAGGCGGTTGCACGCCTCGGCGAAGCGCAGATAGGTGTCCACGCTGGCCACGACGATCCGGGCGTCGATGGTGAGCAGCTCGATGCCCACCAGCGAGACGCGGACGAAGACGTCGATCACCAGTCCTCGGTCCAGCACCAGTTCGAGGACGTCGTACAGGGATCCGCGCCGTCCGGCGCTGGTATTGGGGGTGGTCCTCGCTTCCGTCATCACTGACATGGGGGGTCCTCCTCGGGGGGTTCAGGAACGGTCCGCCTGGCCCCGCGTGTAGCGGTGACAGCGCTCGTAGCCGAGCAGCTCACCGTCGTCGTCGAGCGTCACCCGGTAACTCGCCAGCAGGCTCATCGTGTCCGGGACGCGCGCCAGCTCCAGGACCTCGAACCGGATCTCCCAGCCGTCCTCGGCGCGGCGCAGGGCCGACACCGACTCGGGCTCGTGCCCGGTCAGCTCCACGAACTGGTCGCGGGCCCTGCGCACCCTGGCGACGGCCGACAGCGTGCGGCCGGGGGAGTCGCCGTTCCGTTCGGTCTCGTTCATCGTTCCGCCGGGGTGCCCGGGGACAAAACGCTCAAACACCCCGGGCAAAGAACAACGAGTCGGCCATGTCGCCTGACCTCGTACTCTTTACCGCGATGGCCCCCCGAACCCGGCGGCCCCAGGGCGAGATCACCCGGGGCACGACCGCCCCCAACCGGCTGCGCCGCGTGGACCGCTGGATCGCCGCGACGCAGCGCGCCGCCCTGCGCGCCGCCGACCGTCCGCTCGCCGTGGACCTCGGGTACGGGGCGTCGCCGGTCACGGCCGTCGAGCTGTACACGCGGCTGCGCGCGGTGGCGCCGGGGCTGGAGGTCACCGGCGTCGAGATCGAGCCGGACCGGGTCGCGCGCGGGACGGCGTTCCTCGCCGCGTCCGGCGGCGCCTACCCCGGGCTGGCGTTCCGGCGCGGCGGGTTCGAGCTGCCGGTGGACCGGCCGCCCGTGCTCGTCCGCGCGTTCAACGTCCTGCGCCAGTACGACGAGGCCGCCGCCTGGCGCGCCTGGGACGACCTGCGCTCCCGCCTGCACCCGCGCGGCGTCCTGGTCGAGGGCACCTGCGACGAGATCGGACGCCGCGCCGTCTGGGTCGCGCTCGGCCCCGAAGGCCCCCGGACGGTCACGTTCGCCGCCCGCGTGGACGCGCTGGACCGCCCGTCCGGGTTCGCCGAGCGGCTGCCGAAGACGCTGATCCACCGCAACGTCCCCGGCGAGCGCGTCCACGCGTTCCTCGCCGAGTTCGACCGCTGCTGGGCCGCCGCCGCGCCGCACTCGGCGTTCGGGCCGCGCGCCCGCTGGGTGGAGGCCGTCGCGCTGCTGGCCCGGACTCAGCCGGTGCTGGCGCGGCCCCCGCTCGGCGGGCGGACGCGCTGGCGGCTCGGCGAGGTCAGCGTGCCGTGGCGCGCTCTGGCTCCGTGACGCGCCGCTCCAGCACCTCGACCGTGCCGCGCGTCCCGTCCACCCGGACGATGTCGCCGGTGCGCAGCCGCGCCGTCGCGTCGCCCGTCCCGACGACCGCCGGGATGCCCAGCTCGCGCGCCGCGACGACCATGTGCGACAGCGGCGCCCCCACGTCGGTGATCACCGCCGACGCCCGCGTGAACAGCGGCGACCAGCCGATGTTGGTGACCATCGCGACGATGACCTCGCCGTCGCGCAGGTGGTCGCCGTCCTCGGCGTGCGCGAGGACCCGCACCGGGCCCTCCACGACGCCCGCCGAGCCCGCGAAGCCCGGCAGCGTGCCGCCGTCCTCCTGCGCGGCGGGCTCGGGGCCCTCGTAGACGTCCGTCCGGCGGTCCGGGTCGGCCGCCCACGCGAACGGGTCGAACCGGCCCTTGATCAGCGTCGGGTAGGGCGGCAGCGACCGGTACCGCTCGTAGGTGCGGCGGCGGACGGCGACGCGCTCCAGCGGACGCCGGTCCCCGTCGAGCACCGCCAGGATCTCGTCGATCGGCAGGAAGAACAGGTCGTCCCCGCACCCGGTCAGCTCCCCGGCGCGCAGCACGAACTGCCGGACGGCCCACATCGCCCGCACCGTCTCCGACCGGACCGCCTCCCGCTGGTAGGTCACCCGGGAGAACTTCGCGACGCGGCGCGAGATCCGCGCGGCCTGCCCCGGATGCCGCTCGCGCAGCCGCCACCACGCCTCCCGGCGCTGCCGCTCCCGACTGCGCAGCAGCGTCACGGCGGCGCGCGCCTCGTCCGACACCGGCCCCGGCCACTCGGGGTCCTCGGCGGGACGCGGCGTCGCCAGCTCGAACTCCTCGGGACCCCGGTGCCCCCACCGCTGCCGGTAGGTGTCGCGGCCGATGATCCCGCGCGCGTACCGGGCGAGGCCGACGATCGGGCCGAGCGTCGCCGACGGCGTCCCGTCCGGCGCGGCCACGCCGGTGAGCAGCAGGTTCGCGTCCTCCTCGCCGACGGCGGCGGCCACGGCGGGGTGCACCGCCGACAGCGATCCGGAGCGCTGCCCGCCGGCCGCCTCCTCCATCTCCCCGCACGTCTTCAGGTGCGGCAGGATCTCGTCGTGCCAGAGGCGGATCAGGTCGCGCTCCGTCGGGGCGTCGGCGGCCCGGCGCCGCAGCGTGTCGGACCGGTCCCGCGCCCGCGCCAGGAACTCCTTCACCCGCCGCCGGTTCGCCGCCCCGCGCGCCGCCGACCGGGCCGCCACCGGCCCGACCGCGCGCAGCACCGCGCGGCGCGGCAGCGGCGCGGGCTCGGCCTCGTCCTCGCCGGGCAGCCGGTCGTACAGCGCGGAGGGCGGGCTGGAGCGCCCGAACGCCCGCGCGATCGCGGCCCGGACGCTCAAGTTCTGGTACAGGCGCCCGCCGACGACGCCGAACGTCCGGAACCCCGGCACCGACGTCGCGGGCGCGGACGCCTGGAGCATCAGCCGGGCCAGCGACCACGTGCACGGCGTCATGACGTCCGCGGCGATCTCGCCGGTCGCGCCGTTGCTCCACACGTCGTCGCCCGCGATGCTGTCGTTCCACACCTCGGTGTCGCCGAGGCTGGACACCGGCGTCGCCTGGAGCACCCACGGGACGCCCTCGTGCCGCGCCCACCGCACCATCATCGGCCGCTCGAACAGCTCCTCGACCCGCAGGCCGACGCGCGCCAGCTCGGCGGCGTCCCGGGCGGACAGCACGGTCGCGCCGGACGTGCGGCGCGCCGCGACCTTGCCCGACGAGCGGTCCACGACGATCTGCTCGGCCTCGTGCCGGCCCGCCTCGTCCCGGCTCGCGTTCACCAGCATGTGGCCGGCCGCCTCGCTCATCGGCGCGACCGTGAACAGCGTCCCGGCGGCCGACGGCTCCAGCATCGACTGGACGACGATCGCCATCGCCGCGTCCTCGTGCCGGATCCCGGCGCGCTCGCGGTAGAGGATGGCCTGCGCCGTCCACAGCGACGCCCACACCTCGCGGACCGCCGCCAGCAGCGCGGTGTCGCCGCGCACGCCGAGCCGCGCGAGATAGCGCCCGCCGAACGCCAGGCCCGCGATCTCCTCGGCGCCCGACGCCCGCACCGCCACCTCGTGCTCGCGGTCGCCGAGGTCGGAGTACGCCCAGCGGATCGCGCCGCTCAGCTCGGTCCCCGGCTCGTGCTTAGCGAACAACTCGCCGATCGCGCGTTCGGCCTCGTCCGGGCCGAGGTCGGCGACGGCCGTCAGGATCTCGCCGCCGATCCCGGCCTCGTCGACGTACCGGCGGTACGCCTTCTCCGTCACATGGAACCCGGCCGGGACGCGCAGCCCCGCGATGGCCGTCCGCGCCAGCGCCGCGCCCTTCGCGCCGACGCGGGCGGCGTCGGCCGCGTCCGGATCGGCGAGCGGGAGGACCAGCTCCCGCTCCCAGTCCGTCTCCCACGTCTCCGCCATAGTCCAACCCCCTGGGCCTCGCTTGCGTCCGGGGGCGCCTACCCGGCGGGGACGGTCTGAGTCGTCACTCGCGGTGGAGCCTGTGCGGGGCGGCCTGGGCGCGCGGCTGCACGTCGATCCGGTCGATGTTGACGTGCTCGGGACGCGTCACCGCCCACGCCACGCAGTCCGCGACGTCCTCGGCGACCAGCGGCCCCGGCACGCCCCGGTACGGCTCCTCGGCCCGCGCCGCGTCGCCCCGGAAGCGCACCAGGCTGAACTCCTCGGTCTTGACCAGGCCCGGCGCGATCTCGGTGACCCGCACCGGCTCGGCGACCAGCTCCAGCCGCAGCACCTCGTTCACCGCGTACGCCGCGTGCTTGGCCGCGTTGTAGCCCGCGCCGCCCTCGTACGGGACGTGCCCCGCCAGCGACGTGATGTTCACCACGTGCCCGGCGCCGCTCGCGACCAACTTGGGCAGCAGCGCCTTGGTCATCCGCAGCAGCCCGAGGACGTTCGTCTCGTACATCGTCCGCCAGTCCTCGGGGTCGGCGTCGCGGACCGCCTCCAGCCCGATCGCGCCGCCCGCGTTGTTGACGAGCACGTGGCAGGCGTCCAGTCCGGCGGCGAGCGCGTCCACCGAGTCCTGGTCGGTGACGTCCAGCGTGACCGGCGCGACCTTGCCCGCGCCCGGCAGCGCGCCCAGCTCCGCCGCCAGCAGATCCAGCCGGTCGCGCCGCCGCGCCGCCAGGACGACGTGGAATCCCTCCGCCGCGAGCCGGCGGGCCGTCGCCGCGCCGATCCCGCTGCTCGCACCCGTGATCACAGCCGTTTTGCGCATGCGCCCAGCTTTCCAGGGAAGGGTCCGGACGGCACGACCGGCCCTGCCCGGGTTGGGGCGGGAACACCCGGACGGGTGGATAGGTTGCTCTACCGGAGGTGGTGTCCCGGTGTCGGGTCGAATCAGCCGGATCGCGACGATCAGCGTCCACACGTCGCCGCTGGACCAGCCCGGAACGGGCGACGCGGGCGGGATGAACGTCTACATCGTCGAGGTCGCCAGACGGCTGGCCGCCCGCGGCATCGAGGTGGACGTGTTCACGCGCGCCACGTCCCGCGCCCTGCCCCCGGTCGCCGAGCTGGCCCCCGGGGTGAACGTCCGCAACGTCGTCGCCGGGCCGTTCGAGGAGCTGGACAAGAGCGAGCTGCCCCGCCAGCTCTGCGGGTTCACCTCCGCCGTGCTGCGCGCCGAGGCGTGCCACGAACCCGGCCACTACGACCTCCTGCACACGCACTACTGGCTGTCGGGGCAGGCCGGATGGGCCGCCCGGCACCGGTGGGGGGTTCCGCTCGTCCACTCGATGCACACGATGGCCAAGGTGAAGAACGCCGCGCTCGCCGCCGGGGACCGGCCCGAGCCGGCCGAGCGCGTCCTCGGCGAGCAGCAGGTCGTGGACTGCGCCGACCGGCTCGTCGCCAACACCGCCGAGGAGGCCCGCGAGCTGATCGACCTGTACGGCGCGGCGCCGTCGCGGGTCGCGACCGTCAGCCCGGGCGTCGATCTCGGCATGTTCACGCCGGGATTCACCGGGGTTGTTCGGCGGCGGCTCGGGCTGCCGCAGGACGCGTTCGTGCTGCTGTTCGTCGGACGGATCCAGCCGCTCAAGGCCCCCGACGTGCTGCTGCGCGCCGTCGCCCGGATGCTCGACGACGACCCCGCGCTGCGGAACCGGCTCGTCGTCGCCGTCGTCGGCGGGCCGTCCGGCACGGGCCGGCGCCAGCCCGAACAGCTTCAGAAGCTCGCCGCCGACCTCGGGCTCGGCGGCGTCGTCCGCTTCGAGCCGCCGTGCCCGCAGGACGAGCTGGCCGACTGGTACCGCGCCGCCGACGTCACCGTCGTCCCGTCGTACAACGAGTCGTTCGGGCTCGTCGCCGTCGAGTCGCAGGCGTGCGGGACGCCCGTCGTCGCGTCCTCGGTGGGCGGGCTGCGCACGGCCGTCCGCGACGGCGACTCCGGCGTCCTCGTGCGCGGCCACGACCCCGCCGCCTACGCCGCCGTGCTGCGCGGCCTGCACGACGACCCCGGCCGCCGCGACCGGCTCGCGCGCGGCGCCGTCCGGCACGCCCGCGCCTTCGGCTGGGACGCCACCGTCGACAGGCTCCTCGAGGTGTACGAGGATGCGACCACCCGCTTTTCCAGCCGCTTTCCCACCACGAGCCGCGCGGAGGTGACGGCGTGACCCAGGAGATCGTCGCGACGATCGAGGAGACCCTGCGCGCCGCCGAGCTGGAGTTCGAGCGCCCCCGCCCCGGGGCGTTCTTCGTCAAGCTCCCCGGCGAGCACAAGCTCGCCACCATGACCTGGCTGATCGTCGGCGAGCACAGCCTGCACGTCGAGGCGTTCTTCTGCCGCCGTCCGGACGAGAACCACGCCGACTTCTACCGCTTCCTGCTGGAGAAGAACGGCCGCATGTACGGGATGGCGTTCACGCTGGACGAGGTCGGCGACGTCTACATCGTCGGCCGCGTCCCGCTCGCGTCGGTGTCGGCCGACGAGATCGACCGGCTGCTCGGCTGCGTCCTCACCTATTCCGACGAGAACTTCGACAAGGCCCTGGAACGCGGCTTCAAGACGTCCATCCAGAAAGAATGGGACTGGCGCGTCAAGCGCGGCGAAAGCCTCGCCAACCTGCGCGCGTTCGCGTCGTTCGCCGATCCCGCGAACCGCTGAGCGGGCGGTTCACCCCGCACCGATAGGCTTCCGCCCATGGCGACCCTGGTTTTGCTCCGGCATGGCGAAAGCGTGTGGAACGCGGAGGGACTGTTCACCGGCTGGGTGGACGTCGACCTGTCCGCGAAGGGCGAGGGGGAGGCGACGCGCGGCGGCGACCTCCTGCTCGACGCGGACCTGACGCCCGACGTCGTCCACACGTCCCTGCTGAAGCGCGCCATCCGCACGGCGGAGATCGCGCTGGACGTCGCGGACCTGTCCTGGATCCAGGTCCGCCGCTCCTGGCGCCTCAACGAGCGGCACTACGGCGCGCTGCAGGGCAAGAACAAGGCGCAGACGCGCGAGGAGTTCGGCGAGGACCAGTTCATGACCTGGCGCCGGTCCTACGACGTCCCGCCGCCCCCGATCAAGGACGACGACCCGCTGTCCCAGGTCAACGACCTGCGGTACGCGTCGCTGCCGTCCGAGCTGATCCCGCGCACCGAGTGCCTCGCCGACGTCGTGGACCGGCTGCTGCCGTACTGGTACGACGCCGTCGTCCCGGACCTCGCCGCAGGGCGGACCGTCCTCGTCGCCGCGCACGGCAACTCGCTGCGCGCGCTGGTCAAGCACCTGGACGGGATCTCCGACGACGCGATCTCCGCGCTGAACATCCCCACCGGCATCCCGCTGCTCTACGAGCTGGACGACGACTTCGCCCCGCTCAAGCGCGGCGGCGAGTACCTGGACCCGACGGCGGCCAAGGCCGCGATCGAGGCCGTGAAGAACCAGGGCGCGTCCGCCGGCAAGGCCGAGGCCAAGAAGGGCGGCCGGCGCAAGAAGTGACCCCGGGCCGGGGGCGGCGCCGCGCCGCCCCCGCGCTCAGGTCAGGTCGTCGACGATGTCCTCGGGCCGCTGCCCGGTCACCAGGTAGACGACGTTCTCCGCGACGACCACCGCGTGGTCGGCGAACCGCTCGAAGTACCGGCCCGCGAGCGTGATGTCCACGGCGGGCTCGACGCCGTGCTTCCACTTCGGCGACAGCAGGATGTCGAACAGCTTGCGGTGCAGGCGGTCCATCGCGTCGTCGTCGGCGTCCAGCTCCAGGCCCAGCTCGACGTCCTTGGACGCGATCACGCTGCCCGCCTTGGCGACCATCCGCTCGGCGATCTGCCCCATCTGGAGCACCGTGGCCTGCAGCTCCGGCGGCACGGCCGTCTCCGGGTGCCGCCGCCGCGCCGTCTTCGCGATGTGGACGGCGAGGTCGCCCATCCGCTCCAGGTCGCCGCTCATCCGCAGCGCGGTGATGACCATGCGCAGGTCGCCCGCGACGGGCTGCTGCCGCGCCATCAGGTCGAACACGGTCTCTTCCAGCTCGACGTCGATCTTGTTGATGTGCTCGTCGCCGCTGATGACCTCTTCCGACAGCCGCAGGTCCGCGTCCAGCAGCGCGGTCACCGCGCGGGCCATCGCGGACCGGACGAGCCGGGTCATCTCGACCAGGCGGTCGGAGAGGGAGTCCAGCTCCTCGTGATAGGCGTCGCGCACCGTTCCTTCTTTCCCAACTCGTCGCGGGGGACCATGGGCGTACTCGCCCACGCCACACCTTGCCTTGTCAGGATGAATGCCCACATAGGGCCAGGTGAACTTTGGGGGAACGAGGCCCCGGACGGCTCCCCGGAGTGCTGCGGGCCGGCGCCGGGCGCTTACGATCCGAAGTGTGCAGGTAGACATCGTCGCCGCGGCGCTCACGGGGGTCGCCGGGCTCGCCGTCGGGCTTGGCGCGGGTCTCGCCGTGCGGATGACCGAGCGCTCCCAGCGGCTGCCGGACGACGCGCCGACCGGCTGGGCGCCCGACGCCGGGCTCGCCCCCGGCGTGGCGACCGTGCTCGGCGTGCTGCGCTCGTCCGCCGTCGTCGTGGACGGCGAGGACCGCGTCCTGCGCGCCAGCCCCGCCGCCCGCGCGTTCGGCATGGTCAGCGGGGACCGCCTCATCGTGGACGAGCTGCTGGCGATGGCCCGGCTCGTCCGCCGCGACGGCGAGATCCGCGAGACCGAGCTGCAGCTCGGCGGCGGCAAGGGCCGGCTGCGCCGCGAGGGCCGCTGGTTCGCCGTCCGGGTCGCGCCGCTCGGCACGCACGGGCTCGTGCTCGTCCTCGCCGAGGACCTGACCGAGTCGCGCCGCGTCGAGGCCATGCGCCGCGACTTCGTCGCCAACGTCTCGCACGAGCTGAAGACCCCGGTGGGCGCGCTCGCGCTGCTCGCCGAGACCGTCGAGGGCGCCGCCGACGACCCCGAGGCCGTCCGCCGCTTCTCCGGCCGGATGCAGCACGAGGCCGTCCGGCTCACCAACCTCGTCCAGGACCTCATGACGCTGTCGCGCGTGCAGGGTGAGGAGCCGCTGCCCGAGGTCCGGCCGGTCGCGCTGGACGAGGTCATCGCCGAGTCGCTGGACCGCAGCCAGATCCGCGCGACGTCCAAGAACATCGACCTCGGCTCGGGCGGCGCCACCGGCCTCAAGGTGCGCGGCGACGAGGAACTGCTCGTCACCGCGCTGCGCAACCTCATCGACAACGCCATCGCCTACAGCCCCGAGAACACCCGCGTCGTCGTGTCCACGCGCTGCTGCGAGGAGGACGGCGACGGGCAGCCCGAGGTCGAGCTGAACGTCACCGACCAGGGCATCGGCATCCCCGCCGGCGAGCTGGACCGCATCTTCGAGCGGTTCTACCGCGTCGACCCCGCCCGGTCCCGGCAGACCGGCGGCACCGGACTCGGACTCGCCATCGTCAAGCACGTCGCCACCAAGCACCACGGCACGGTCTCCGTGTGGAGCGAGGAGGGCCACGGCTCGACGTTCACGCTCAGGCTTCCGCTGCTGACGACCCGTCCGCCGGACGGACCGACGCCCGAGGAGCCCGATCTGTGAGCCCGGCCGCGCACCCGGCACGGCCCCCCACCCGGCGCTCCCGCGCCGGAGCCCGACACCGCACCACCCGCCAGGAGGCAACACCGTGACCCGCGTGCTCGTCGTCGAAGACGAGGAGTCGTTCAGCGACGCCCTGTCGTACAACCTGCGCAAAGAGGGCTTCGAGGTGGCCGTCGCCGCCACCGGCCCGGACGCGCTGGAGCAGTTCGATCAGGCCGGGGCCGATCTCGTCCTCCTGGACCTGATGCTGCCCGGCCTGCCCGGCACCGAGGTCTGCCGCGAGCTGCGCTCCCGCTCGAACGTTCCAGTGATCATGCTGACCGCCAAGGACAGCGAGGTGGACAAGGTCGTCGGGCTCGAACTCGGCGCCGACGACTACGTCACCAAGCCGTTCTCCACCCGCGAGCTGATCGCCCGGATGCGCGCCGTGCTGCGTCGCCGGGGCGAGGGCGGCGAGCCCGTCGTCGCGACGCTGGAGGCGGGACCGGTCCGCATGGACGTTGAGCGCCACGTCGTGACCGTCGAGGGCGGCAACGTCCAGCTGCCGCTGAAGGAGTTCGAGCTGCTGGAGGTGCTTCTCCGCAACGCCGGGCGCGTCCTCACCCGGATGCAGCTCATCGACCGGGTCTGGGGCGCGGACTACGTCGGCGACACCAAGACCCTCGACGTCCACATCAAGCGGCTGCGGGCGAAGATCGAGGACGTCCCGTCCACGCCGCGCCACATCATCACCGTGCGGGGCCTCGGGTACAAGTTCGAGCCCTGATCGGGGTCGCAGACCGGGTGTGCGCAAAGGGAAAGGGGAGTGGGCCCTCGCGGGCGCACTCCCCTTTCCTGTGGGTTCAGTGCTGCGGCGAGGCGGTGGGCGAGCCGCCGCCCGACGTCGGCGCGTCGTTGTTGGCGCCCGGCGTGCCGGGGCCGCCGTTGTGGCCGCTCTGCGTCGGCGCGGGCGACTCCGGCGTCGTCGGGGCGGGGCTGCGCGGGACGCCCGCCGACACCGCCGTGTAGGACGCGTACTCGTTCTGCTGCGGGACGACCGGGACGACGACCGTCACCTGGCCCGCGTTCTGGAACGACAGCGTCAGCCGCAGGTTCTCGCCGCCGAGCAGCGGGCTCTGCAGGCCGGTCAGCACGACGAGCGGCTGCCGCGCATCGGCCGCCGCCGGTCCGCTCGGGGTCGCCGCGCCCGCGCCGCCCGCGCCCGGGGTGGGCTGGTCGCCCGCGCCGGTGTTCTGCGTCGCGGTGATCTGCGCGGCGGGCGACTCGGTCTTCTTCGGCTTCTTGGCGGGCGTCGGGGTCGCGGACGGCTCGGCGGCCGTCTGCGCCGTCCCGAGGAGGTTGGTCAGGCTGCCCCGGCCGTCGGCGTCGCGCGGCGGCAGCGTGATCGCGCCGCCGGTGATCTTCGCGGTCCCGAACTTCTCGGCCGTCACCGCGACGAGCCGGTCCTGCGCCCCGGTCTGGTTGATGATCGACGCGTACAGCGGGACGCGCGCCCCTGGGTCGAGCCGCTCGCCGGGCTTCGGGCCGAGCAGGAACATGTTCCGCACGTCGATCCGGGTGCCGTTCTCCGGCAGCGAGACGTTGACGCCCTCGGTGAGCTGGGTCGGCTCCACGGTCTGGGGCACCTGCCCGGCGCCGCAGCCGGAGATGACCGGCGCGATGGCCACGGCACCCGCGAAGGCGAGTGCCGCCACTCGACGGCTGTTACGGATCACGGCGTCGGTCTCCTCGGCGAAAGGCGGATCGGGGTTGCGTCAGGGGCGTGTGAGAACGCCAGGCAAAGCGTAGCGAGACCTGATCACCGATCGGCCTCCGGGGTGGCCCGGCGGCGGGAAAACGTCGGTCAGCGCAGTTCCTTGATCCGCCCGACGAGATCGGGCGCGGGCTGGGCGGCCGACAGCGGCAGCGTGCGCGCGTCCGCGACGATTCCGTCGGCCTGGACGAGCACGGCCGTCAGGCCCGCGCCGGGCGTCCCGGCCGCCGGGGCGTAGGCGCCCGCGAGCACGCCGGACGGGTCGGCGACGAGCTGCGGCGAGCCCTCGTGCGCGGTGGCGGCGAGCGCGCGCAGCTCGCGGCGGACGGCGTCGCGCGCGAACGTCCGGCCGCGCGTGTCCGCGACGAGCCAGAACCGCAGCTCGAACTCGCGGGCCGTCCCCGACAGCTTCGCGACGAGCCCGGAGCACGCGCAGCCCGGCGGCACGATTCCGATGACGCCCGGCCGCAGCGTGCTGAGGTCGGCCCGTTCGGTGCGGCCGGTGACGAACTCGACGGTCCCGTTCGGCAGCGGCCCGTCGACCTCCCCGGCGGGCGCGGCCGGGCTGCGCTCCAGCAGCGACGCCGTCGGGCGCACCGTCGGACGCGGCCCGAACGCCGTCATGAGCCCCCCGCTGACCAGCGCGGCCAGCAGCGCCAGCGTGATGATCGGGACGGCGACGCCGAAGCGCGTGACGGGCGCGACCAGCCGCGCGGCGCGTTCGCGGCGGCGGCGCCTGCGCTCCTCGCGGCGGTAGGCGAGGACGTCGGCGGCGAGCGCGCGGGCGTCGTCGGGCACCACGACGTCCACCCGAGGGAGCCCGTAGTCGTCGGGCTCGTGGTCGCCGTCTGGCCGCACGCCGCACCTCACCTCGCCGGAACGCCGTATCCTGGGGTATTCGCGTCGTTCGCGCGCTTCGTACCCGCCTGGTCCGGCATGTTCACCTCCAGTATGCGGCGACCGCCGGACGTCCCGGCGGAACCCGGCCGCCGGACCCGGGCCGCGACCGCTCGCCGACGGGCGCCCGAACGCATGGAACGCTGCCCTTGTCAAGCTCCCAATTAGGGGGTTGACCTGCGCATTTGTCGAGAAGGCCGGTGCGGCGCCCTTCGGGCCCGTGCTAAACTGGTGTCAGCGGAAGGGGTATCTGTCACATGACTTTCCAGGTCGGCGACACCGTCGTCTACCCCCATCACGGGGCTGCTCGAATCGAGGCCATCGAGACCCGCACCATCAAGGACCAGGAGAGGATCTACCTGGTCCTGAAGGTCGACAAGGGCGACCTGACCGTGCGCGTCCCGGTCGAGAACGTCGAAGAAGTGGGCGTCCGGGACGTCGTGGGCAAGGAGGGCCTGGAGAAGGTGTTCGAGGTGCTGCGCGCACCTTACACCGAGGAGCCCACCAACTGGTCCCGCCGGTACAAGGCGAACCTGGAGAAGCTCGCCTCCGGTGACGTCAACAAGGTCGCCGAGGTCGTCCGCGACCTGTGGCGGCGCGACAAGGAGCGCGGGCTCTCGGCCGGCGAGAAGCGCATGCTGGCCAAGGCCCGGCAGATCCTGGTGAGCGAACTCGCGCTCGCCGAGAAGACCAACGAGGACAAGGCCGAGGCCCTCCTCGACGAGGTGCTGGCGAGCTGATCCCCGCGTTGAATCCCGCGGAACGGCTCCCCCGGGTGGGCGTCGGCACGGACGTCCACCCGTTCGGTGACTCCGGCCGTCCCCTCTGGGTGGCGGGCCTGCTCTGGCCGGACGAGGGCCCCGGGCTGGCCGGACACTCCGACGGCGATGTCGCCGCGCACGCCGCCTGCGACGCGCTGCTGTCGGCCTGCGGGCTCGGCGATCTCGGCGCGGTCTTCGGCACGTCCGACCCGCGCTGGTCCGGCGCCGCGGGGACGACCCTGCTCGCCGAAGTCGCCCGGCTGGTCGGCGAGGCCGGCTACGTGATCGGCAACGTGGCGATCCAGGTGATCGGCAACCGGCCCAAGATCGGCAAGCGGCGGGCCGAGGCCGAGGACGTCCTCGCCAAGGCCCTGAACGGCGCGCCGGTCTCCGTCTCGGCGACCACCACCGACGGGCTCGGGCTCACCGGGCGCGGCGAGGGGCTCGCCGCCGTCGCGAACGCGCTCGTCCTTCCCGCGCTCTGACCCGGCCGCCTCACCCCTTCACTCGGCGGGCGGGGTCGGGGAGCTGCGGAAGCTCCCGGACGGCGGGTTCCAGTCCCAGATCTCCAGGTCGCCGTCCTTGGCGGGCCGCTCGACGTCCTCGCCCTCGTCGTCCCGGACGATCCGCTCCTCTTCGGTGAGCGTCGGTTCGGCGGGCACCGGATCGGTGGCCTGCTCGGCGATCGTGCGGACGTCCGACGGCAGCAGCACCGGCGCGGGCTCGGGCGCGTCCACCTCCGCGTCCGACGCGGGCAGCGGCGGCGCCTGTTCCTCGCGCCGCGCGACCTCGTCCTCGTCCCGCGCCTCGCGGCGCGTGACCTCCGGCTCGTCCTCGCCCGCGCGCACGTCGTCGGGTTCCTCGGCCGCGAGCGCGTCCTGTCGCGCGGCGGCCGACTCGTCCTGTGCCGGGCGCGCGTCGTGGTGGGTGACGGGCGGCTCGTCCTGCGCCGGATGCGTGTCGTGGCGGGTGACGGCCGGTTCTTCCTTTGCCGGGCGCGCGTCGCGGCGGGTGACGGCAGGTTCGTCGTCCTCGCTTGCGCGGGGTTCGGGGAGTTCGACGGGCGGGTCGTCCGGCAGGTCGGGGTCGTCCAGGAGCAGGGGGTGGGCGGGCTCGTCGTCGTCGGCCCAGGCGACCTCGCGCATCGTCCGGACGTCGTGCCGGGGCATCTCGCGGGTCTCGTTCCACGTGCCGCCGGCCTCGGCGCGGGCCGCCCAGACGGCGCCGTAGTCCTCGTCCGGCGCGGGCGGCGGGACGACCAGGACCTCGGGTTCGGCCTCCGGCAGCGGCGGGGCGTCGGCCTCGGCGCGCGCCGGCGCCTCCGGGACGGGCCCGGGGGACCGTTCCGCCGCCGTCCTGAGCTGCTTGATCATCGTCAGCCACAGCCACACCGCGACGGCCAGCATGACGTTCGGCGCGACCGCGACCCCGGCCTTCACCGCGTCCCGGGGAAGCGACCCGTAGCCCCGCACCGCGTACTGCACGGCGAGCGCCGCGCCGCCCGCGAGCAGGACGAGCAGCAGCAGCCACCGCAGCGTCCGCGCGAACCAGCCCGCGCGCCGCGCGACCACGACCGCCAGCAGCGCGACGACGATCAGCGTGTCGGCCATGACGGGGTACGCGGGCGCCCAGCGCGCCTCGACGCCGCCGGTGCGGGCGAGGACGCACAGCGGTTCGTAGGTCTGCACGAACCCGGCGCCGGCGAGGACGAGCACGGCGAGCGCCGCCGACCAGGTGAAGAACCGGCCGGGGCGCGGTGGACGGGAGGACGACGGCATCGCGGGCTCTCTCCGGGGGAAGGGGTCCGGTCCCGGTGGATGCCCGTTCGCGGCCGGGTCATCCACGGAGGCGCGGTGATCATTCCGCTGTCCGCGACCCTAGCCGCTCCGCGCCGCCGAGCGTGGGAGGCCCGCTCCGGACACTGCTCCCTACCCGCGAACCGTGCCCGCGAAGCGCCGCATCCCATAACCTGGATCGGTGAGCCTGCACCTCTACGACACCGGCACCCGTACCGTCCGCGTTTTCGAGCCCCTGCGCGAGGGCCGCGTCGGGATGTACGTCTGTGGTGCCACTCCGCAGGCCGCGCCCCACATCGGCCATCTGCGCTCCGGCGTCATCTACGACGTGCTGCTGCGGTGGCTGCTGCGCTCGGGGTACGAGGTGACGTTCGTCCGGAACGTCACCGACGTGGACGACAAGATCCTCGCGGTCGCGCACGCCACCGGCGTCCCGTGGTTCGCGATCGCCGAGGGCAACCAGCGGGTGTTCGGCCGGGGCTACGACACGCTCGGCTGCCTGCCGCCGACGGTCGAGCCGCGCGCGACCGGGCACGTCCCGGAGATGATCGGCCTGATCCGGCGGCTGATCGAGAACGGGCACGCCTACCCGGCGGGCCGCGACGTGTACTTCGACGTCCTGTCCTGGGCGGACGAGTACGGCGCGCTGTCCAACCAGAAACTCGACCACATGCGCCCGTCCGGCGACGTCGTGGACGAGGAGGCCAAGCGCGACCCGCGCGACTTCGCGCTGTGGAAGGGCGCCAAGCCCGGCGAGCCGTCCTGGGAGACGCCGTGGGGCGAGGGACGTCCGGGCTGGCACCTGGAGTGCTCGGCGATGGCGACCCGCTACCTCGGGGCGGAGTTCGACATCCACGGCGGCGGCATGGACCTGATCTTCCCGCACCATGAGAACGAGATCGCCCAGTCCCGGGCGGCCGGGGACGCGTTCGCCCGGTACTGGCTGCACAACGGCCTGCTCACGGTGGACGGCGAGAAGATGAGCAAGTCCGTCGGGAACGTCGTGCTGCTGCCCGAGCTGCTGAGCCTGGCCCGTCCGGCGGAGGTCCGGTACTACCTGGCGTCCGCGCACTACCGGTCGCTGCTGGACTTCACGCGGACCGCGCTCGGCGAGGCCGTGTCGGCGTACCAGCGGATCGAGGGGTTCGTGACGCGCGCCGCCGAGCTGGCCGGGCCGGTCGAGCCCGGTGAGCTGCCGGCGGCGTTCACCGACGCGATGGACGACGACCTCGGCGTCCCGCAGGCGCTCGCGGTCGTCCACGAGACCGTCCGGGAGGGCAACAACGCGCTCGCGGCCGGGGACGCGGCGGCCACGGCGGCGGCGCTCGCGGCGGTCCGCGCGATGACCGGCGTCCTCGGCCTGGACCCGCTGGACGAGCAGTGGGCGGGAAGCGCCGAGAGCGACCTGCGTCCGGTCGTGGACGCGCTGATCCGCGTCGCGCTCGACCAGCGGCAGGCCGCGCGGGCGCGCAAGGACTACGTCGCCGCCGACGGGATCCGCGACAGCCTCGCCGAGGCCGGGATCCTCATCGAGGACACCGCGCACGGGCCGCGCTGGGAGCTGAAGCGTTCCTGACGAACCGGGCGGCAACGGGTCCGGGGGCGAGTACGGTCGGAGGCCGGGACTCCCCCTACCCCGAGGCGGTGCGACGTGTTAGAGCGGTTCACCGGCCGCGCCCGCGCGGCGGTCGCGGCGGCGCGGGACGAGGCGCGGCGGCTGCGGCACGACCATGTCGGCACCGAGCACCTGCTGCTCGGCCTGCTCGGCGCCGACGACGATCCGGCCGCGGCGGCGCTGGCGGACGCGGGCGTGACGCTCGACGCCGCCCGCGCCCGCGTCGTCGAGCTGGCGGGCCGCGCGGCGGACGCGGCGGCCGGCGAGATCCCGTTCACCCCGCGCGCGAAGGCGGCGCTGGAGCTGGCGCTGCGGGAGGCGCGGCGGCTGGACGCCGAGTCGATCGACACCGGGCACGTCCTGCTCGGCGTGCTCCGCGAGGGCGGGGGACGCGGCGTCGCCGTCCTGACCGGCCTCGGCGCCGAGCCCCGCGCGCTGCGCTCGGACCTGCTGGCCCGGTGCGGCGGGCCGCGCGCCGAGCCGTTCCTGCCGCGCGCGCGGCCGTCCACCGCCCGTCGCCTGGACGCCATCGAGCGGCGGCTGGAGAACATCGAGACGCTGCTGGCGACCGTCGTGGAGCGCATGGACCGGACGTGACGCCTCCGCGCGCCGCGTAAAATCGGAAGGTCCGCCCCCGAACCCGTGCGGGCGTCCGCACCCGCAACCGCATCCGAGGGACAGACATGGCCAAGCGCAAGGGCAAGGGACCGACCCCCAAGGCCGAGGACCGGCACTGGCACGCCAAGCGCCAGCGCGCCCGCGCCGCCAAGAGCGCCAAGCGCACCGGCACGCCGACGGCCGGTCCGGGCACGTCCCGTCCGGCCGAGCGCGAGCCGGTCCGCAAGAGCCGTCCGGCGGGCGCGCGGCGGGCCAACGGCGAGACGCCCGAGCTGGTCACCGGCCGCAACCCGGTGGTCGAGGCGCTGCGGGCGGGCGTGCCGGGCAGCGCGCTGTACGTGTCGGAGGGCCGGGACGACCGCGTCCGCGAGGCCATCCAGATCGCGGCCGACCGGCGCATCCCGCTCATGGAGATCGGCCGGGCCGAGCTGGACCGGCTGACCGACGGGGCCGTCCACCAGGGCCTCGCGCTCCAGGTCCGGCCGTACCGGTACGCGGACGCCGAGGACCTGCTGCGCGGCACCGCGCCGCTGATCGTCGCGGTGGACGGCATCACCGACCCGCGCAACCTCGGCGCGATCGTCCGGTCGGCGGCGGCGTTCGGCGCGAGCGGCGTCGTGGTGCCCGAGCGGCGCGCGGCCGGGGTGACGGCGGGCGCGTGGAAGGCGTCGGCGGGCACGCTCGCGTCGATCCCGGTGGCGCAGGTGACGAACCTCGCGCGGCAGCTCAAGGCGTACCAGAAGGCCGGGTGCTTCGTGGCCGGGCTGGACGCCGCGGGCACCGTCCCGGTCGGCGAGATCGAGGTCGCCGACGGGCCGTTCGTGCTGGTCGTGGGCTCGGAGGGCAAGGGCATCGGGCGCCTGGTCGCCGACACGTGCGACCTGCTCGTCACGATCCCGATGCCGGGCGCGGCCGAGTCCCTGAACGCGGGCGTCGCGGCGGGGATCGCGCTGTACGAGGCCTCGCGGCTGCGCTCGTCCTGACCCCGCGTACCCTGGGAGCGAGCAGATAGGGGGCACCGAGATGGCACTGCGCCGCCCGTCGTTCCTGCCGTCGCTGGACGAGCTGGAGAACCAGGTGGAGGCCCGCGCCGCCGCCCAGGCCCCGAGTAAAAGCGCGTACTTCGACCACCCGATCGCGCGGAACATCTTCTGGGTCTCGCTGGTCCTCGTGATCGTGTCGCACCTGGTCGCGCTGTCGCTGTTCTTCTTCATCGACTGAACCGCGCCGCGGCGGGTAAGCGGTCCCGCGTGAAGGACGCAGTGATCTTCGACGTGGACGGCACGCTGGTCGACACCAACTACCTGCACGCGGTGAGCTGGTGGCAGGCGTTCCGGCAGCACGGGCACACGGTGCCGATGGCGTCCGTCCACCGGGCGGTCGGGATGGGCTCGGACAAGCTGCTCGACGCCGTCCTGCCCGCCGACCGGGACCGCTCCGCCGACGACGCGATGCGCTCCGGCCACACCGCCCTCTACGCCCAGTACTGGGACCGTCTGGACGCGTTCGCCGACGCGGGCGCGCTGCTGCGGCGCTGCGCGAGCCAGGGCAGCCGCGTGGTGCTGGCGAGTTCGGCGTCGGCGACCGAGATGGGCGCGCTGCGGCGGGCGCTGGACGCCGACGACGCGATCGACGCCATCGCCTCGTCCGCCGACGTGGAGGAGAGCAAGCCCGCGCCCGACCTGGTCGAGGTCGCGCTGAGGACGGCGGACGTGGCGGCGGAGCAGGCCGTGTTCGTCGGCGACGCCGTCTGGGACGTGCGGGCCTGCGTCCGGGCGGGCGTGCCGTGCGTCGGCGTCCTGTCGGGCGGGACGTCCCGCGCCGAGCTGATGGACGAGGGCGCCGTCGCCGTCTACGCCTCTCCGGCCGAGCTGCTGCGGGAGTTCGACGCGAGCGTCCTGCACCGGACCATCGCATAGCGGTTCGCTCCGGGGGTAGGCGCGAGGTTCCGTCGATCTTCCGGGAGGAACCTGATGAGAGCGCTCACCTGGCAGGGCAAACGCGACGTCCGCGTGGACGAGGTCCCCGACCCGGTGCTCAAGGAGCCGAACGACGCGATCATCCGGGTGACGTCGTCGGGCATCTGCGGCTCCGACCTGCATCTTTACGAGGTGCTGGGGCCGTTCATCGAGCCCGGGGACGTGCTCGGGCACGAGCCGATGGGCGTGGTCGAGGAGGTCGGGGCGGAGATCACGAACCTCACGCCCGGCGACCGGGTCGTCGTCCCGTTCAACATCTCGTGCGGGCACTGCCACACGTGCGACCAGAAGCTGTACGCGCAGTGCGAGACGACGCAGGTCCGCGAGCAGGGCATGGGCGGCGCGCTGTTCGGCTACACCAAGCTGTACGGCGAGGTGCCCGGCGGGCAGGCCGAGTACCTGCGCGTACCGCAGGCGCAGTTCGGGCCGGTCAAGGTGCCGCAGGGGCCGCCGGACGAGCGCTTCGTCTTCCTGTCGGACGTGCTGCCCACGGCGTGGCAGGCCGTCGAATGGGCGGACATTCCGGACGGCGGGTCGGTGACCGTCCTCGGCCTCGGGCCGATCGGACAGATGTCGGCGCGCATCGCCCGGCACCGCGGCTACCGGGTGATCGGCGTGGACCTCGTCCCGGAGCGGCTGTCGATGGCGCGGCGGCACGGGATCGAGTGCGTCGAGCTGTCACCGGACACGGTCGAGGCCGTCCGCGACCTCACCGACGGGCGCGGCACGGACTCGGTGATCGACGCGGTCGGGATGGAGGCGCACGGCTCGCCGTTGGGCAAGGCCGCGCACACGCTCGTCGGGTTCATGCCCGACCGGGCCGCCGAGCAGCTCATGACCCGCGCCGGGGTGGACCGGCTCGCCGCGCTGCACCTGGCGATCGAGATCGTCCGGCGCGGCGGGACGATCTCGCTGTCCGGCGTCTACGGCGGCATGACCGATCCGCTGCCGATGCTGCGGATGTTCGACAAGGGCATCACGCTGCGGATGGGCCAGGCGCACGTCAAGCGGTGGATCGACGACCTGCTGCCGCTGGTGAGCGACGACGCGGACCCGCTCGGCGTCATGGACTTCACCACGCACAAGCTGCCGCTGGAGCAGGCGCCGCACGGCTACGAGATCTTCCAGAAGAAGCAGGACGGCGCGATCAAGGTGCTGCTCCAGCCCTGAGCATCGTCCGGACGGCCTCCTCGACGCGGCCCTGCGTCGCCAGCTCCCCGAACTGCGCCTCGCCGCCGAGTTCCTGGAGCACGGGCGCGATCGTGACGCCGTCCTCGTACAGCTCGATGACGCGCGGGTTGATGTAGGCGTCGCGCGCGACGGCCGGGGTGTTGCCGAGATAGCCGGCGACCTCCCGGACGACGCGCGCGACCGCGCGTTTGCGGGCCGTCTCGGTCTCCGCCGCGCGGGTCGAGACGGCCAGGCCGACCGCCGCGAGGACGGTGGCGTGCCACGTCCTGAAGTCCTTGGCGGTGAAGTCGCCGCCGGCCGCCGCGCGCAGGTAGTCGTTGACGTCCGCGCCGCGCACCTCGTGCCAGCGGTCGCCGTCGCGGTGGATGAGCAGCTGGCCGCCGCCGTCGGCGCGCCGCTTCAGCGCGCTGACGACCCGGCACACCGATTCCTCCACGACGGCCTGGTGCCGCTCCTTGCCGTGCTTGGCGGGGTACTCGAACGTCACGGCGCCCCTGGCGCAGGTAACGTGCTCGCGCAGGACGGTGGCGAGGCCGTAGGTGCCGTTCTCCTCGGCGTACTCCTCGCCGCCGATGCGGAAGAAGCCGAGGTCGATGAGCCGGACGGCGGCGGCGAGGACGCGTTCGCGTGTGAGGCCGCGTCCGTCCAGGTGCGCGGCGACGGTCGTCCGGACGCGCGGCAGCCGAGCCCCGAACTCCAGCACATGGTCGTGCTTGGCGCGGTCCCGCTCCTCTCGCCAGCGCGGGTGGTAGAGGTACTGGCGGCGGCCGGCCTTGTCGACGCCGACGGCCTGGAGGTGGCCGTCCTCGTGCGGGCAGATCCACACGTCCTGCCAGGCGGGTGGGACGACGAGCGCCTTGACGCGGTCGAGTGCGGCGGGGTCGGTGAGCGGCCGTCCGTCCGGACCGAGGTAGCGGAAGCCGCGCCCGTGCCGTCGCCGCCGGATCCCGGGGCCGCCCGGGTCGCTGCGCCGCATCGTCATGGCTCAAGATCCGTTACCCGGCCCGGGTACGGCGAAACGGGGGCGACGGCTCGGCCGCCGCCCCCGTCAGCACGACGCGGTCGGCTCAGCCGGGAATGAGCTGGCCGATGACCGGCAGGCCCTTGAGCAGGTCGCCGGGCCCGCCGGCGGCGTGGACGGGCGCGGCCGGAGCGGCCTGGGCGACCGGGGCCGCCACCAGCGGCGCGGCGAGGACGGAGGCCGCGACGACGGTCGTGGTCAGCAGACGGCGCATCGAGTTCCCTTTCACGGGTGGACTTCGGACAGCCACCACTACAGCATGCGACGGCCCGATCACGTGCGGTGTTGGCCGAATGGACGAACCCGATGCCGCTTACATGCCAGCACAGCCCCCCGCCCCTCCACAAAGCTCGAGCCATGAACGACACGACTTTCACCGGCCGCTCCGCACTGGTCATCGGCGGTTCCCGCGGCATCGGAGCCGCCATCGCCCTGCGCCTGGCCGCCGGAGGCGCGGACGTGGCCCTGACCTACCGAGAGGCCGAGGACGACGCCGAAAAGATCGCATCGGCCATCACCGAAACAGGCCGCCGCGCCCTCCCCCTACGCGCCGACAGCGCCTCCCCGGACGCCCTGACCGCCGCCGTGGACCGCACGGCCGCCGAGTTCGGCCGTCTGGACATCCTGGTCAACAACGCGGCGGCCTACCTCGTGGGCCCCCTGGACGAACTGGGCCCCGAAGAAATCGACCACGTCCTGGCAGTGAACGTCCGCGCCCCCTACCTGGCATCACGCGCCGCAGCCCGCCACATGACCTCCGGCGGACGCATCATCACGATCGGCAGCAACATCGCCGAACGCACCCCCTTCCCGGGACTGACCCTCTACGCCCTGAGCAAGACGGCCCTGGTCGGCCTGACCCGCGGCCTGGCCCGAGACCTGGGCCCACGCGGAATCACGGCAAACCTCGTCCACCCCGGCCCCACGGACACCGACGCCAACCCCGCCACCGGCCCCGCAGCCCCCACGATCAGCGCCCTGACAGCCCTCAACCGCTACGCGAACCCCTCCGAGATCGCCGCCGTAGTAGCCCACCTGGCAGCCCCCGACGCCGCCTACGTGACCGGCGCCGTCCTCTCCGCCGACGGCGGCTTCGCCGCCTGACCCACCCCAACGGCGCACGCGGACGCACTGCACACCGAACGGCGTAAGCCGTCGGCGCCACCCGCCGGAAGGCGCCCACGGGCACGCCACCCGTCCGAACGCCGTCCACGGACTCGCCACGAGCCGAGCGACGTAGGCGGACCCGCCGCCCGGCCAAGCCCCGCACGCCAGCGCGCCACCCATCCGGGCGGTGCACGCGGGCGCATCATGTGCCCTGAGCGGCGCGCCACCCGTCCGAGCGGCGTACGCGGGTCTGTCACGTGCTCGAGCGACGGCGGCTTCGCCAGCCGTCCGGGGGCGTACGCCAGCGCGCCACCCATCTGCACGCCGCAGGTGGGCGCACTGCACGCTCGGGCGGCGTTCGCGGGCGCGCCACGTGCCCTGGTGGTGTTACGCGGGCGCCGCCCGCCGGGTGGTGCGTGGGGCGCTGCTCGGCGGGCGGCGTGCGGCGGTGGGTGGGGTCAGTGGCGCTTGCGGATGCGGGACGCGATCAGGAGGGTGGCGGCGGCTGCCAGGGCGCCTTGGGCGCGGGGGCGGGTGGCCGGGGAGGCGGCCGTGCGCGCGGCCACGTCGCGGCTCCGTTCGGCGGCGCGGACCGCCAGGTCCTGGCTCTGGGCGGCGGCGCGGGTCGCGATGTCCTTGGCCTGTCCGGCGGCGTCGCTGCTCGCCAGAACGGCGCCCAGGTCGCGGAACTGGCCGGACGCGCGCTGCCACGGCGTCGCGTTCTTGCGGGCGCGGCGGCGGCGCAGCGCCCGGCCGGCCAGGGCGCCGGCGGCCAGCAGCGCGGCGCTCGCCGGGATGAGGATGCGGCGGCGCGTGCCCGGGTCCTCGCGCGTCGCCTCGACGACCTGGCGGGTCGTGGCGCGGGCGTGCTCCTGGGCGCGGCGCACGGCCGTGCCCGCCTTCTCCTTGACTTCGTCGGCCTTGTCGCGGACCTCGTCCGCGGTGTCCTTGGCCCGGGCCTTGACGTCCGCCTTCGCGGCCAGCGCCTCGACCGTCTCGCCGAGGTCGGCGCGCTTGCGCTCGATCTGGGCGCGCAGGCCCGCGGGGCCGTCGGCGTCCTTCGTGGGTTTCTCGTCCTGCTGCTTCGCCATCGCTCCGCCCTTCCGTTTCCGCTGTGCGGCGAGCGCCGTGCTCGCCCGCCGGGGGCGAGGGTGCCCAGGGTCAGCGTTTTAAACAGGATGGGTCGGGAGGTTTTCCCTTACCTGAACGAGGTACAGGGCTCGCCAGCGCACAACGATCTCGCCCACGTCAGGATGGAGGTGACGTCCGATCCTCGCCGCCGCGTTCGTTCTTCCCGCCGTGGCGCTCGCCGGGCTGATGCTCATGCAGCGTTTGGAATCGGTCTTCGTACCGAACGACCCGCCGCGCGCCCCCGAACCCGCCCCCCGGCGCCCGTCCCGACAGCGCACTGGCGCCCACACGCACCACCGACCACCCCGCCCGCACAACACGCCGCGAAGCTGCGACCGCCGCCGCCCGGCGCACGTCACCGAACACGTCCCCGCCTGACGACCAGGCCTCACCCCTGACGCCCCGACCGGCTTGCGCCCCGGCTGCCTTGCGGCCCGCCATGCTCACGTCCCGACGTCCCGACGTCCCGACGTCCCGACGTCCCGACGTCCCGACGTCCCGACGTCCCGACGTCCCGACGTCCCGACGTCCCGACGTCCCGACGTCCCGACGTCCCGACGTCCTGACGTCCCGGCGTGCCTGCGTCCCGGCGGTGCGGCGTCCCGATATGCCGACGGTCCGACGTCCCGGGCGGCGCGGCGGCCTGACGGCGTACGACTCTGACGCGTGCCGACGTCCCGGCGGTCCGGGCGGTGTGACCGCGTAACCGCGTACAAGCCTCACGCCCTGATGGGCTCGCGCCCGAACAGGCTGGCGCCCTGACGGGCTTGCGGGCTTGCGGGGCTATTTCTTGGGCTTGAGGGAGTCGAGCCAGCGGTTGAGGCGGGCGCCCTCGCGTGTCATGACGTCCGGGTCGCGCAGTGCGTTGGACATCACCGACATGCCCTGGTAGCTGCTGATGAGGGTGAGGGCCAGGTCGGCGGCGTCGGCGCGGCCGAGCGCGCGGAACTGTTGTTCCGTCCAGTCCAGTGCCTGGCGGATGAGCTTGCCCGCCTCGATGTCGAGGCCGCCCTCCTCGCGCTTGTCGAGTTCCATCGCGAGCGTTCCGGCGGGGCAGCCGAAGCGGGCCGCGATGTCGCGCTGGCCGATCCAGGTGCAGACGAGCACCTTGAGGCGTTCGAGCGGGTCGTCCAGGCGTTCGAGTTCGGCCGTCAGCTCGGTGAAGCCGCGCGCGTGCTCGGTCAGGGCCGCCAGGACGAGCGCGTCCTTGGTCTTGAAGTAGTAGTACACGTTCCCGGCCGGGACGTCGGCGGCCTGCGCGATGTCCGCGATCGTCGTCCGCTCGACGCCCTGCTGGTGCAGCACCCGGGCCGCTGCGGCCATCAGCCGCTGCCGCTTCCCGGCCGCCCGCGTCCGGACGGAAGTTGAGTCAGTCACCTGACTGAGTCTAGCTCATGTGCTACGGTCGGTTTTAAGTCAGCCAACTAACTAGGGACCGCCCATGCCGAACTCCGCCCTGGCGACGCCGCGCGGACGACTCCTGCTCGCTCTCCTCTGCCTCGTCGCGTTCCTGGACTTCGTGGACGCGTCGATCGTCAACGTGGCGCTCCCGGAGATGCGCGAGGACCTCGGGTTCTCCGTCCCCGCGCTCCAGTGGGTGCCGAGCGGCTACCTGCTCACCTACGGCGGGCTGATGCTGCTCGGCGGGCGCGCCGCCGACCTGCTCGGCCGCCGTCCGGTCCTGCTGCTCGGCACGGCGCTGTTCGCCCTCGCGTCCCTCGCCGGCGGGCTCGCGCCCACGGCCGGCGTCCTCGTCGCCGCGCGGCTCGGCCAGGGCGTCGGGGCCGCGCTGATGCTCCCGGCCGCCCTGTCGATCCTCACGACGACGTTCCGCCACGGCACCGACCGCGCCCGCGCCCTCGGCGCCTGGGGCGCCATGGCGGGCCTCGGCTCGGCCGCAGGCGTGCTGTTCGGCGGGCTGCTCACGGAAGGGCCCGGCTGGCGCTGGGTCATGTTCGTCAACCTGCCCGCCGCCGCCGTCGTCCTGTTCGGCACGGTCCGGCTGGTCGCGCCGGACGGCCGCCGCGCCCGCCTGCTCACCTTCGACCTGCCGGGCGCGCTGCTGTCCACGGCCGGGATGCTCCTGCTCGTGTTCACGCTGGTCAAGGCGCCCGACGTCGGCTGGGGCAGCGTCCGGACGGTCGCGGGCCTCGCCGGCGCGCTGCTCGTGCTGGCCGCGTTCGTCCTCGTCGAGGGACGCGGCGCGCACGCCCTCCTGCCGCTGTCCCTGCTGCGGATCCGGGGGCTCGTCGCCGCGAACGTCACCCAGCTCATCGGCCTGGCCGGGTTCCTCGCGGTGTTCTTCTTCCTGACCCTCTACATGCAGAACATCCTCGGCTACTCGCCGATCCGGACGGGCCTCGCGTACCTGCCCGTCACGGTCGGCGTCGGCGTCGCGGCGGGGGCCACGCCGCGGCTGGTGACGCGGATCGGCGCCCGTCCGGTGATCGTCGCGGGCGCGCTGCTCGCGGCGGTCGGCGTGGGACTGCTGTCCCGCGTCCCGGTGGACGGCTCGTACGCCGTGGACCTGCTCCCCGGCCTCGTCGTGATGGCGATCGGGCTCGGCATGGTGTTCGTCGCGGTGACGACGGCCGCGAACGCGGGCGTCCCGGCCGAGCGGGCGGGCGCGGCGGCGGCGCTGCTCAACGCGTCGCAGCAGCTCGGCGGCGCGCTCGGGCTGGCGGTCTTCACGGCCGTCGCGGTCTCCCGGACGAACGACCTGATGGCGGCGCACGCGTCCGCGCCCGTGGCGCTGACGTCCGGCTTCCACCGCGCGCTGCTGTGCGCGGCCGGGGTGCTCGTCGTCGCCGCCGTCATCGCGCTGCGCACGGCCAACACCCGCCACGAGCCCGCGCAGACCGTCCCGGAAGAACAGCCCACCCACGCCTGACCATCAGCGCGACCACGACACCGCACCCCGACGACGGCACGTCCGCGGCGCCCGCAAGCGCCGCGGACGCGCCGTACGACCGCGTCCGGCGAACGACCGGCGCGGTCGGCGGCGTCTCGGACCCCGCGCGGTCACGTCGAAAGGGGGCCCGGGGCGGTTGGCAGCGTCACCGGGTGTCGCGAACGTGCGCGGTGTCCGGAATGCGGATCGCGCGGTCGGCGTGTCGCCAGGTGCCTCGAACGCGTGCGGCGTCCAAGAGTGGCTCGCGGTGCCCGACGAGCGGATCGCGTAGCGACCGACTTCGCGTTCGCGCCGGCCGTCCTGGCGGTTGCGGTCGTGGAGCGTCGTCGGCGGGTTTTGGGCGCGGTGGTGGTTCGGGGCGGCTCGCGCGGGGGTCAGTCGGTGGGGGCTTGGACGAGTGTTGTCGCCAGCGCGGTGAGGCGGGTGCGTTGTGCGGCTGTGAGGTGGTCGGTCAGTGCGGCGATGCGGCGGTCCACCTCGGCGGTGCAGTGCGCGGTCAGTTCACGGCCGCGCGGGGTCAGCGCGACGCGGACGGCGCGGCCGTCGTCCGGGGACGGCGACCGTTCGACCAGGCCCCGCTTCTCGGCACGGCTCACCAGGCCGGTCATGGAGGACTTGTCGAGGCCGAGGTGGCGGCCGAGTTCGACCATTCCGGGCGTCCGGTCGCGCAGGATCCCGAGCAGCCGGAGCTGGATCACCGACAGGTCGTGCTCGGCGGCGGCCTCGGCCAGGACGCGCTGGACGCGGAAGGAGAGCCGCACCAGCGCGTCCGTCGTGGTGAGCGGCCCGTCGTCGACGATCATGCGCGCCAGGCTACTTGACACTGGTACGCGACACAAACTACTTTCACCGCCAAGTAGTACGTGACACAAACCAGATGGGGGCTCGTCCATGCACGCAGCGATCGTCCACGCGTTCGGCAGTCCGCCCCGTTATGGCACGGTTCCGGAGCCCGTCGCCGACGGCGCGGACGAGGTTCTGGTCGACGTCCTCGCCGCCGGGCTGCACCCGCGCGTGCGGTCGGGCGCGGACGGCAGCCACTACACGTCCGACGGCGTCCTGCCGCTGGTCCCGGGCGTCGACGCGGTCGGCCGCGCCCCCGGCGGCGAGCTGCTGTACTTCGTCGCGCTGGACGGCGAGCCCGGCACGATGGCGGAGCGGGCCGTCGCGGACCGGCGGCGCGCCGTCGTCCTGCCGCCGGACGCGGACCCGGTCGCCGTGGCCGCCGCGATGAACCCCGCGATGTCGTCCTGGATCGCGCTCCGCAGCCGCATCGGGTTCCGGCCGGGCGGGTCGGTGCTGGTGCTCGGCGCGACGGGCGGCGCGGGCCGGCTGGCCGTCCAGATCGCCCGGCGGCTCGGCGCGGCGCGCGTCGTCGGCGCGGGCCGGGACGAGCGCCGCCTCGCCCCGCTGCGCGCCCTCGGCGCCGACGCGACCGTCCGGCTGGACGACACCGCGCGCCTCGCGGAGACGGCCGCCGACGTGGACGTCGTGCTCGACTACGTCTGGGGCCCGCCGACCGAGCAGGCCATGCCCGCGCTGCTGCGCGCCCGCAAGGACCGTTCCAAGCCGCTGTCCTGGATCCAGATCGGCTCGGTGGCGGGCGCGGAGATCACGCTGCCGTCCGCCCTGCTGCGCGTCGCGAACCTGACGCTGCTCGGCAGCGGCCAGGGCTCGGTGTCGACGGCGGGCATCGTCGCGGAGCTGCCGTCCCTCGCCGAGGTGATCCCCGACCTGGCGATGGAAGCGCTCCCGATGCCGCTCGACCGGGTCGAACAGGCGTGGAGCGCGCCGGTCGAGGCGGGCCGGCGGATCGTCCTGGTGCCTTGACGCAACCAAACGGTTGCCATAAAGTCGCAACCCAACGGTTGCTACTAAGGAGGACGCCATGGGCTTTCCCGACCGCATCGAGCGGACGATCGACCTCGCCCAGCCCCCGGCCACGGTCTGGACCGCGCTGACCACCGCCGAGGGACTGGGGACGTGGTTCGGCAACGAGGCGACGATCGACCTGCGTCCCGGCGGGGCGGCGCGGCTGCGCTGGGACGCCGGGCACACCGCGTCCCTGCGCATCGAGCGCGTCGAGGAACCGAAGGTGTTCGCCTACACCTGGGGGATCTACGGCCTGCCCGAGGACGACCCGCGCCGCACCTACGTCGAGTTCACGCTCGAACCGTCCGGCGCGGGCACGCGGCTGACGGTCGTGGAGACCGGCTTCGCGCAGCTCCCCGACGACGCCCACCGCACGACCTACGAGGGCAACGTCCAGGGCTGGAAGAGCGAACTCGGCGAGCTGGCCGACTACCTGAATGCCGCCTGACGCCGAGGCGACCGCCGAGCGGGTCTTCGCGGCCCTGGCCGACCCGACCCGGCGCGCGATCCTCGCCGCGCTCGCCGCCGCGGGCCCGGCCACGGCCACCGACCTCGCGGTCCGGCTGCCGATCACGCGGCAGGCCGTCGCCAAACACCTGGCGCTGCTGGCCGAGGCCGGGCTGGTGACGGCCGAGCCGGGGGAGCGGCGCCGCGTCCGCTACCGGCTGGACTCGGCCCCGATGCGCGTCGCGCAGCAGTTCCTCGCCGCGCTGGCCCGCGACTGGGACGGCCCGCTCGACGCGCTCAAGGACCACCTCGACCGCGGGTCCTGAGGTTCACCGTCCGGGGGCGGCCAGCGAGCCGAGCAGCGCGAGCTTGTCGGCGCTGTCCGTCCCCGCGCGGGCGTGATAGATCGCGAGGAGCTGCCCGTCCGTCCCGCCGACCGCGAGCTTCTCGCGGTGCAGGGCCAGCTCGCCGACCTGCGGGTGGCGCAGGACGAGCGCCGACCCTTCGCGGCGCTTGACGTCGTGCCGTGCCCAGAGCGTGCGGAACCGCTCACTGCCGAGTGACAGTTCTCCGACCAGCTGGACGAAGCGGGGGTCGTCGGCGTCCCGCCCGACCGATTCGCGGAAAGCGGCGACGATTCCGGCGGACGCCTCGTCCCACGCGGGATACATCGCCCGTTCCGCGGGGTCGAGGAAAAGCGACCGCAGCCGGTTCTCGCCCTCCCGGAAACTCGGGGACAGCGCCCGGGCGAGGGAATTGGACGCGAGGACGTCGAAATACCGTCCCTCGACGAAGGCGGGCAGCCCGAGGGCGTCCAGCAACTGCCGCACGCTCGCCGGAACCGTTTCGCGGCGCGGACGGCGCCGGGCGGCGCGCGGCGCGGCCAGCGTCAGCAGATGGTCGGTCGCGGCCGGGTCGAGGAGGAGGACGCGGGCGAGCGCTTCGAGCACCTGCACCGACGGGTTGCGGTCCCGGCCCTGTTCGAGCCGCAGGTAGTAGTCCGCGCTGATCCCGGCGAGCAGCGCGACCTCCTCGCGGCGCAGCCCGGCGACACGGCGCGTCCCGTGGGCGGGGAGCCCGACGCTCTCGGGTCGGACGCGTTCGCGCCGCGCCCGCAGATAGTCGCCGAGCAGATTGGTCTCGTGCACGGTTTCCACGATAACCGCGCGCCACGGCGTCCTGCCTGTCCCCGCCACTCCCAGGATGACGGGGACGCTGTCTGTTTCGCGCCGTGCGGCGGAGTGTAGGGGGTGTTTCCGATGCACGCAGCGAAAGGTTTCCCCATGGCCACCGCACTTCCCGGCGGGACGTTCATGCTCGCCGATGACCTCACGGTCACCCGAATGGGGTACGGCGCGATGCAATTGGCCGGGCCGCACGTTTTCGGCCCGCCCGCCGACCGGGACGCGGCGGTCGCGGTGCTGCGCGAGGCCGTCGCGCTCGGCGTCACGCACATCGACACCGCCGACTTCTACGGGCCGCACGTCACCAACGAGATCATCAAGGAGGCGTTGCACCCGTATCCGGACGATCTGCACATCGTCACGAAGGTCGGGGCGCTGCGGGACGAGGCGGGCAACTGGCCGCAGGCGCTGGCGCCCGAGCAGCTCGTCCAGGCCGTCCACGACAACCTGGACCGTCTCGGGCTGGACGCGCTCGACATCGTCAACCTGCGCGTCGGAGGTGTGGACGAGCCCGTGCCCGGGTCGATCGCCGAGCCGTTCTCCGTCCTCGCGTCGTTGCAGGACAAGGGGCTGATCCGGCATCTCGGCGTGAGCAACGTCCTGCCGGAGCAGGTCGCCGAGGCGCAGACGATCGCGCCGGTCGTATGCGTCCAGAACTTCTACAACCTCGTGCACCGGCACGACGACGACCTCATCGACGCCCTGGCCGCCCAGGGCGTCGCCTATGTGCCGTTCTTTCCGCTCGGCGGCTTCTCGCCGCTCCAGTCGGACGAGCTGTCCGCCGTCGCCCGCCGCCTGGACGCGACGCCGATGGCGGTGGCGCTGGCCTGGCTGCTCCACCGCGCACCGAACATCCTGCTCATTCCGGGCACCTCGTCCATCGCGCATCTGCGCGAGAACGTCGCCGGCGCGTCACTCGCCCTGCCGCCGGACGAGCTCGCGCGGCTGGACGCCCTCGCCGGCTGACGTCCGCTCGGCCAGGAAGTCCTCCCAGGTGCGGGTTCCGCGCGTGCCGTCGAGCGTCAGGTTCGCGCCCGCGCGGTACGAACGGCCCGCCTTGCCCGGAATGCGAACCCCCACCAGCGGGCGGCGCCGCCCCCGGGCCGCCAGGTACGACCGGACGACGTCCTTCAGTTCGTACTCGCGCGGCCCGGCGAGGTCCGGCACGCGCCCGGCCGGTTCCGCGAGCGCCAGGTCGACCAGCCGGCCGGCGACGTCCCGCGCGTCGACGGGCTGGACGCGCATCCCCGGCACCGGCACGACCGGCAGCGCGGCCAGCTTCTCGGCCAGTCCGAGGACGAACTCGTGGAACTGCGCCGCGCGCAGCACCGTGAACGGCACGCCCGAACCGGCGATCGCCTGCTCGGCGGCCAGCTTCGCGCGGAGGAAGCCGAGCGGGACCGCGTCCGCGCCGATGACCGAGATGTGCACGATGTGTCGGACGTCGGCGCGGGCGGCGGCGCGGACGAGATGACGCGCGGCCTCGTCGTCGCCCTTCGGCCCGCCCGCCAGGTGCAGGATCGTCCGTACGCCGTCCACCGCCCGCTCGACGCCCTCGTCCGCCCGCAGATCGCCGGTGACGTACGTCACACCGGGCTCGGGTGCGCGGTCGCGGCGGCTGAGCACGCGCACGTCGCGTCCGGCCGCCCGCAGCAGCGGGACGACGCGCCGCCCGAGCGTGCCGGTGCCGCCGGTGACCAGGATGGGTGCCGTCATGATGCTCCTCTCCCGCCGGGTCCGCCCCGGCGCCCACCGCCCGTCCGGGGTGGGTCTACCGTGTCGACGTCCGGGGCGAGAGGAATGTGACAGCGTGGGCTTCGAGGAGCACCGGCCGCGTCTGCGCGCGGTCGCCTACCGCGTCCTGGGGTCGCTGAGCGACGCCGACGACGCGGTCCAGGAGACGTGGCTGCGGTTCCGGCACGCGGACGTCGCGGCTGTGGAAAACCTCGGCGCCTGGCTGACGACCGTCGTCACCCGGGTGTGCCTGGACGTGCTGCGTACGCGGGAACGGCGTGGTGAGGAGCCCTACGACCTGCGGATCCCGGACCCGATCGTGGACGCCGCGTCCGGGCCCGACCCCGAGCACGAGGCCCTGCTGACGGACGCGGTCGGCCTCGCGCTGATGGTCGTGCTCGAAACCCTGGCGCCGCCCGAGCGGGTCGCGTTCGTGCTGCACGACATGTTCGCGGTGCCGTTCGAGGACATCGCCCCGATGATCGAGCGGACCCCGGCCGCGACGCGGCAGCTCGCGAGCCGGGCGCGGCGCCGCGTGCGCGACCGGGCGCCCGCGCCGGACCGTTCCATCGCCGTCCAGCGGGAGGTCGTGGACGGGTTCTTCGCCGCCGCCCGCGCCGGGGACCTCGACGCGCTCGTCGCCGTGCTCGACCCGGGCGTCGTGCTGCGGTCCGACGGCGGCGCGGCGCGCGCCGGGCTCACGGTGACGGTCCGGGGCGCCCGCGACGTGGCCGGGCAGGCGGTGCTGTTCGGTCAGTTCGGCCCGTACGCGCGTCCGGCGCTGGTCAACGGCGCGGCGGGCGTGACGGTCGTCCGGGACGGGCGCCTGCTCTCGATCATGGCGTTCACGGTGGTCGGCGGCCGGATCGTCGCGATCGACGTCCTCGCCGACCCGGCGCGCCTCGGCTAGGGACGGCCCGCGCCCGGTACGTCCACCTCGACCGCGAGGACCTGCCCGGTGCCCGGCGGGACGGGACCGGACGGGCCGGAAAAGCCCGCCCATTGCGCGGCCACGATGAACAGCGTCCTTTTCTCGGGGCCGCCGAGAACGCAGGCGAAACCGCCCCGGTCCAGCTCGATCGTCCGCAGGACCGCGCCGCCCTCGGCCACGCGGACGCAGCGCTCATTCGGCACGTCGGCGTACCAGACGGCGTTTTCGGCGTCGACGCAGATGCCGTCCGGGGTGCCGTCGCCGAGATCGGCCCAGACGCGCCGACCCGAGAGCCCGCCGTCCGGTTCGATGTCGAACGCGACGAGCCGGTGGCCGTAGGAATCGGCGACGATCAGGGTGGAACCGTCGGCCGTCACCGCCATTCCGTTGGGGAACTCGATGTCGTCCGCGACCCGGCGCACCGTGCCGTCGGGCGTGGCCAGGTGGACGAATCCCGGTTTGGGCGGCTCGCCCGTCGCCAGGTCGAATCCGATGCGGTTGACGTAGGCGTTTCCGCGATCGTCCACGACGATGTCGTTCCATCCGGGTTCGCCCAGGTCGGCGTGGACGCCGAGCGATCCGTCGGAACGGCGGCGCAGCAGTTTTCCCTCGCGCGACGAGACGATGAGCAGATCGCCGTCCGGCAGCCACGCCGTGCAGAGCGGCAGCGCATCGACGCGCGCGACCACTTCGCTGTTCCCTTCGAGGTCGACCGCGATGACCTCGCCGGACGACCAGTCCGAGAAATACAGCCTGCCCTCGTGCCAGCGCGGCGACTCCACCAGTCCGCGCCCGTCGAGCAGCACCTTCACCTCGTCCATGACGGATCTCCCTTCCACACCGGTGCAGACCGTCCGGCCCGGCGAAAATCATCGCTCGGGGTCGGCGGCCAGGTGCTGTCCTCTTCTCCGGGCAGAATGGACGCCATGCCGAAGACTTCCGCCCGGCTGCTGGCGCTGCTGTCGTTGTTGCAGGCGCGCCGGGACTGGCCGGGCGCCCTGCTGGCCGAACGGCTGGAGGTCAGCCCGCGCACCGTTCGCCGCGACGTCGACCGGCTGCGGGAACTGGGTTATCCGATCGCGGCCGTGAAAGGCCCGGACGGCGGTTACCGGCTCGGTGCCGGCGCCGATCTGCCGCCGCTGCTCTTCGACGACGAACAGGCCGTCGCGCTGGCCGTCGCGCTGCAAATCGCCGCGACGGCCGGGGCGGGAATGGAAGAGGCGGCGGCGCGGGCGCTGACCACCGTCCGGCAGGTGATGCCCGCGCGGCTGCGGCACCGCGTCGACACCGTCCGGGTCACGGCCGTCGCGCGGCCCGCGACCGGGACGGAACCGCAGGTCGACAGCGGTGTGCTGGTCGCGCTGAGCGCCGCCGTCCACGCCCGCGAGGTGCTGCGCTTCGACTACGCGACGGCGTCCGAACCGCGTCGTGTCGAGCCCCATCATCTGGTGACGTGGGGCGGACGCTGGTATCTCGTGGCGTTCGATCTCGAAAAGGACGACTGGCGCACTTTCCGCGTGGACCGGATCGTTCCGCGCGTGCCGACCGGGCCTCGGTTCCGTCCCCGCGAACTGCCCGGCGGAAATGTCGCCGCGTTCGTCGCGGACCGGTTCTCCGGCGGTTCCGGCGGCTGGCCCTGCACCGGCGAGGTGATCCTCGAACGGCCCGCCGCCGAGGTGTCGCCGTTCGTCCGGGACGGAATCGTCGAGGAACTCGGGCCGGACCGGTGCCGGCTCGTCCTCGGCTCGTGGTCGTGGCCCGGCCTCGCCGCCGCCGTCGGCCGCTTCGACGCCGCTTTCACGATCGTCGGGCCGCCCGAACTCCGCGCCGCCTGCGCGCGCATGGCCGACCGCTACGCCGGGGCCTCCGGGACGGACGGGTCGTAACGGCCGAAACGAGCGCGCCCGTCCTCAGCCTGAGAGGCGAAGACGGGCGCGCGGTGAGGCCCTTATGCCCCGGTGACATCCTCCTTGCGGGCCAGCACGCGGTAGGTGTTCGCGCCGCCGAAGCGGTGAACGAACGGCCGCGCGAGCTGGTCCGCCGTGCCCGCCGCCACCATCAGCGGCGTCCCGGCGAGCGTGAGCGCGACCCGCGCCGCGACGCGCGGGAGGCGGCGGCCCGGCGGCGCCCACGGCCGGTCCGGATGGACGGGCGCGACGCGGTTCAGCATCAGCATGACGACCATGAGCAGGTCGATGTGCTGGTGCGCCGTGCCGCGGTCGACGGCGACCGTCCGCAGGCCCCGCGCGGCCAGCGCCTCGACGAGGTTATCCACAGGGATGAAGTGGAGGTGCTGCGGCTGGAACCAGTTGTGCCACCATCGTTTTGCCAGCCGGGCGACGGGCGACTCGGGGTCGGGCACCTCGATGAGCAGATGTCCTCCGGCGGGCAGCACCCGGGCCGCCGCGTCGAGTTCGGCGAGCGGATCGAGGGTGTGTTCCAGGTAGTGGTGCATGCTGACGACGTCGTAGGAGCCGACCAGCTTGTCGGCCAGGTCCCGGAACTGGCCGTAGTGGGCGAGGTCGACCCAGCCGCGGCGCTCGGCCTCGATGATCCCCGACCCGAAGTCGAGGGCGTCGAAGCGGGTGTCGGGCCAGATGTCGCGGGCGGCGTTGCAGAAGTGGCCGTGACCGCCGCCCACGTCGAGCCACGCCCGGGGGACCGCGCGCCCCCGGAGCATCCCGGCTCGCGCCCGGTAGTGCTCGCCGCTGAGCTGGAACCCGCGCTCGACCTCCGCCTCGCCGATGCCGTCGTAGTAGTCCCGGTAGTAGAACTCCAGGCCCGCCTCGTTCAGGCGCGGGTTCTGGAAGACGTGTCCGCAGGAGGTGCAGCGGTCGAGCCGGAACGTCCCCGGCTTGCGCTGCTGGTAGTCGAGGCTGGTGATGTATGGACGCGGAGAGTGAGAACCGCACCACGGACAGTCGGTGCGGGGCGGTTCGAGGAAGCGCTCCACGCCGAGCGCGAGGTCGTTCTGGTACCGGGCGCGGAGGCGGGGGAGGTCCGGGTCCTGCTCCTCGCGCGCGAGGGCGACCTGCGCCCAGCGCGCGGGGGCCGCGACGGGGCGCAGCAGCGCGAAGCGGCCCCGGTCGCGCGGACGCAGCGGCGTGCCCGCCGTCGCGAGGTAGGGCTGCGCGCAGGCCGCCGCGAGCACCGCCGCCGCGGGCCCGGGCCGGCGCGCCGCGAACAGCGCCGCCGCCGCGAACCCGCCGAGCACGGTCGCCAGATGGGTGGGGAGGTCGAGGTGCCAGCGCGTCCGCAGGACGGCGCGCCGGTCGCGCGGGGTGAACGCCGCCGCCGGCCGTGCCGCGAGGTCCGGCGCGACGGCGACGTCGGTGGTCGTGGGAGCGTGCCGCTTGAGCTTGACGGCGAGGGCGTCCAGCTCGGCGGGCGACAGGCCGTCCGGGCGGTCGAGCACGTCGTCCGCGCGGGCGCGGCGCAGCACGTCCGCGCGGACGACGACGGCGTGCCCGGCGGTCTCGCCGCGCGCGAGCCGCGCGGCCCGGTAGGACGCGGGGTCGAGCCGTCGGAGGAGTTCGAGCGCGCGGGCCGTGTCCAGGCCCGCCGGGACGAGTTCCAGCACGTCGAGCCCCTCGCGGGCCGCGTGGGAGAGCGCGGCGGCGCGGGTCGCGGGGTCGACGTCGACGCCGGCCGCGGTGACGAACCGGAAGTCCCCGGCGTCCTCGTCGGCCTGCGCGTCATCGGTTCGGGCGGGGGGCGGGAGGACGTTCAGCCGGGCCGCGCGCGAACGGCGCCACACGCCGTCCGCGACGAGGCCGAGAGCGACGGCCGCCGGCGTCCACCGGGTCCTCAGATCCATGCGGTCACACCTTTTCCGCGCCGAGGGCCTGCATCATCAGCGGCCATTCGGTCGTCAGCTCCCGGCGCCAGTAGTTCCAGTTGTGCCAGCCGTCTCCGTACAGATGGGTCGTCGCCGGGATGCCGAGCCGCTGCAGCCGGGCGACGAAGTCCTTGGCGGTGCTGCCGACGATCAGCTCGCCGGTCGCGCCGTAGATGTTGGAGTCGAGAGGAGTCTTGGACGGGTCGTCCAGCGGGCCGGGCAGCCCGGTCGTCCCGCTGGAGATGTAGAGCTGCGTGCCGCGCAGCTTGTCGGCCAGTTCGTAGGGGTCGTGGGCCTTCCAGTTCGCGTCGTCGAACCCGGGCACGCCCCAGACCGCGAACGGGTCGGAATCGAACGTGACGCCCTGGAGCATCAGCGTCCACTGAATGGGCGGGGAGGAGCTGTGGAGCAGACCGCTGAAACTCGCCGCGTAGGCGAACATTCCGCGATGCCGCGCGGCGTAGGCGATGGCGCCCTGCCCGCCGGAGGAGACGCCGAGCGCGGCCCGCCGCGTCCCGGCCCGGTAGTTGCGTTCCAGAAGCTGGAGGACCTCGGTGGTGTGGAAGGTCTCCCACTTCGGGGTGCCGCCCCTGCCGTAGTTCCACCAGTCGGAGAACCCGCCGCCCTTGCCGCCGGCCGGCATCACCACGAGCACGCCCCACTGCGAGGCGAGATCGGAGATCTGGCTGCCCTTCACCCATGACAGATAGTCGTCGTTGCCGCCCTGGTAGGCGTAGACGACCGGCCACGTGCGGGACGCCGTCCGCGACCAGCCCTGCGGCACGATGACGCGGATCATCTCGTCGTCCCCGACGGCGGGCGTCGCGACGGTGAGGTCGACGGTCCGGGAATCGATCCAGGTCTCCGTCTTGATCCGCGCGCCGTCATCGGCCGGAACCGTCTGCTCCGCGGCGGCCGGCCGGGCGACGCCCGGCAGCACGCCCGCCGTGAGCAGGAGCGAAAGAGCGCCTCCCGCCAGTCTGCGCAGAGCGCGAGAAGAGCAGCGCATCGTCACCTTCCGAGTTCGGACCCCCGATACGGCGGGCCAGCGTAATTCGCGGAACGGGCCGCGGGCAGACGCCCGCGGAGTCTCTCCGACCCCAGATTTGTCGATCACCTGACAAACCGCGAGGGCCGACTCACCGAACGACAAGCGCTCGTGCGGCAATTTGGCAGGAAGCGCGCAAGAAATACCGGGCAAGGGCGTCGCAAGCGCTGGGAGGACAATGGACTAGGTGAAAATCTGCGGTGGGCCATAGTTGTTCGCGTCGTCCACCGGCTGGACGGTTATCCGCCCTGCCGGGACCGTCAGACGCTGGATCGTGTTCGGGTCGGTCGTCGCCGGGACGATCGTCGTGCGTCCCGCCGCCGTGATCCGGTAGGACGTCACGCGGCCGGTGAAGAGGTCGTCGCCCGGCGCGGTGAAGGTCAGTGTCGTGCCGGAGCGGACCGCGTTGCGCAGCGGGCCGGGGGCACGGGTGTCGGCGCCGTAGCGGCCCGTCCGGCGTTCGTCGTGGTGGTAGGTCCACCACTCGGTGTTCGCGGCGGCCTTACCTGACGTCTTCCAGGCGAAGAGGTAGCCCTCGCGGGTGGTCGTCACCAGGTCCGTCCGGCCGTCGCCGTCCAGGTCGCCGGCGGACGGCGACCATAGCGTCCAGCCGCCGGTGAACGCCGGGAAGCCGGACGCCTGACGGCCCGAGCCGCCGAACGCGTGCAGCGTCGAGGTGTCGCCGCCGTCCACGATCTCGGCCTTCCCGTCGCCGGTGACGTCGGTGATGATCGGCGCGCCGAGGAAGCCGAGGCCCGTCCGTCCCTGCGGGAAGCCGAGGACGGGCAGCGCCGTCGCGGCGTCGTAGCCGCGCTGGTAGTTCCCGATCGCCTGCCCGCTGCCGGGGAACAGCAGCGCCGCGACCAGCGACAGCGCGCCGGATCCGGCCTCGCTGTAGCCGAGCCTGCCGAACGGCCCGAACCGGCCGAACGCGCCGGACGTCGTGAACGACAGCGGGACGTCCGGGCCGAGGGCGCCGCCGAGCACCGCGCCCGGCGACAACTGCCCCGCGATGTTCTCCAGCGGGCCGTAGTTCTTGACGATCTTCCCGGCGCCCGAGATCAGGTAGGTCGGGCCGAACGACGGGCCGGTCGCCACCTCGTCGCGCCCGTCGCCGTCCACGTCCGCGACGGCGGGCTGGTTGACGCCCTCGGTGATGAACTCCTGCGCCGACCCGTAGAACGTCAGCGTGGAGTTCATCCGCACGGGCCAGCCGCGCACCGGCGCGCCGGACGCGTGGTAGGCGAACACGTAGTTCGCGCCGTAGAACTGCTCGCCCGGCCCCTTGGTGTCGGAGTACTGCGAGCGGACGACGATCTCGGGCTTGCCGTCGCCGTCCAGGTCCGCGAGGGCGGGCATGCCGGGCAGCTTCTGGTCATTGATCCGGACATAGCCGGACGGCGGCGGCGCGTCCAGCGTCACCCGCACCGGCCAGCCGGGCAGTGTCGAGCCGTCCGGCCGCCAGGCGTGCAGCCGTCCGTCCCAGCCCGCCTGGACGACGTCGAGCCGTCCGTCGCCGTCCAGGTCGGCGAGCAGCGGCGACGCGGTCGCGCCCCGCACCGGCAGCCGCGTGTAGCGCAGTGCGGGACGGGGGATCGGCGGCGCGGACACGCCCGCGTCCAGCGCCTTCGGCCAGCCCGGCAGCAGCCGCCCGGACGCCGAGAACGCGTAGGTGCGCCCGGTCGTGCTCGTGACGACGACCTCCTGCCGCCCGTCGTGGAACAGGTCCCCGACGGCGACCGGCGCGACGATCGGCTCGTGCCCCGGGTCGATCCCCGGATAGGCGTGCTGCGGGACGGTCGGCAGCGTCGTCACGGGCCAGCCGGGCAGCTCGCGGCCGGTCTGCTCGTCACGGGCGTGGACGCGTCCGTCGCCGTCGCCGTACACGATCGCCTGCCGTCCGGTGCCGGTCAGGTCGGCGAGCGCGGGCTGGCTCTCGTTGCCGATCCCGAGCTTCAGCGGGAACCCGGGCCGCAGCGCCGGGTCGTGGTGGACGGCGATGGCGCGCCGTTCCTCCGACATCCGTCCCGCCGCGTCCCAGACGCGCAGCCGCAGCGTCACCGTGTACTGCTCGGTGGACGACAGCGCCTTGTCCGACGACAGCCCGTACGCCTTCTTCCACACCGACTCGGGGACCTTTGACAGGTCCAGCGTGCCGAGTTTGCCGTCGCGCGGCGCCGTCCCCGAACCCGAACCGGCCGTCGCGAACGCCTTCTCGCCCGGCTCGATCCCCGGCGCCCACTGGAGTTCGTACCGGTACTTCGGGGAACGCGGCGCGGCGACGTACCCGGCGACGTCCACCTTGTCCGTGCGGGACGGGTCGTACAGCGCGTACCAGTCCGGGCTCGTGATCGACCCGACGGGCGGCACCGCGCCCGCCTTGATCGCCGCGAGCGCCTTGGCGACGTTGGGCCGTCCGTACCCGTACTGCCGGTCCCATCCCGGTTTGCCCGGCCAGCCGAGCGACGGGTCGTCGATGTCGGACGCCGTCGCGCGCAGCACCTGGATCGCTTCCTCGTTGGTCAGCGGATGCCCGATCTGGATCCCGTAGGACAGCAGCAGCCCGAACACACCGCCGGTCGTCGGTGTGGACTCCGACGTGGAACCGCCCTGCGTGGACACCGAGAACATGGCCTTGGCGCCGAACGACGTCTGGCCCGAGCGGGTTCGGTACGTGGTCGTCAGCGGGTTGGCGATCGGGTCCGGAATGCTGCCCGCCGTGTTGGCGACCAGCCCGTTCCCCGGAACCACGTGCGGCCAGAACATGCCGCCCTGGTGATCGGTGGAGTCGAAGTCGTTGCTCGACTCCACCATCACGACGCCCTCGCGCCATAGCTTCTCGACGGTCTGCCGCATGTACGACGAATAACCGAGGTCGGCCGTCGTGCTCACGATCACCTTCGCGCCCATGTGCGCCGCGTACAGCCAGGCCTGCGCGAGGTCGTCCGTCCGGTCCAGGGCCTCCTGGCCCGCGCGGATCGGCAGGACGCGGCAGCGCGGGCAGACCCCCGCCCCCGCCGTCGCGTTGTTGGTCTGCGCCGCCGCCTTCCGCATCTGGTCGTTGGCGTGCCCGTAGGTGGCGTCGTACGTCGCGGGGTCGTTCTGACGGTCGTAGAAGTCCCATCCGGAGATGTCGTCGACGAAGCCGTTCTTGTCGTCGTCCTTGCCGTTGGAGAACGCGACGATCAGGTCCTCGGGGTCGATGCGCCCGTTGCGGTTGGCGTCCTTGACGCGCGGGTCGCGGGCGTAGTCGGCGGCCGTGACGGCGCCGTCGCCGTCCTTGTCGTAGGTGGACGACCCCTGCGGCTTGGGCAGCTCCCCGGTGTTGAGGAACACCTTGTCGGCCAGCTCGGCGACATCGTCGCCATGCCAGTTGACGCCCGCCTCGACGTACGCGATCGTCACCGCCGGCGACCCGGTCGTGTAGTCGCGCCAGGCCTTGTCCACCGACATCCCGGACGCGTTCTCCGGGTCCTTGGCGTTCGGCGTGCAGCGCGGCATGAACGAGTACAACCCGTGCTGTTCGTTCCCGGCGACCTTCGAGCACGCGCCGCCGCCCTCCAGCGGGGCGTAGGACGGGTCGTCGGGGTACCCGCCTCCCGCGGCGGCGGCCGGCAGGCCGAGCAGGGCCAGGGCGACCAGAAGGGCGCCGGTCGAGCGCATCCGCATACGGACTCCGTCCCAGGGGGCGATCATGCGGATACGAGAATGTCTCACCTTCGGCCGTTCGCGATACGGCTTGCGGTGACAAACAGCAGAAAGTGCTTACTTGTCGCGCCCACACGCGCCGGACGCCGAACCGGGCGCGCGGTCGTCCGATAAGGGACAAAAGCCCTGATCAAGGGCAAGATTCGGGGCCCGGAAAATGTCAGAGGCGGCTCGTAGAGTGACGGGCATGACGAACGAGACGACCGAGCTGGACGAACTCCTCGACGCGCTGGCCGTGCACCGGGGCCTCCTGCGCCGGACGGTCCGCGACATCACCGACGAGCAGGCCGTCCTGCGCCCCACGGCCAGCGAACTGAGCCTCGGCGGGATCATCAAGCACGTCGCCAACACCGAGGAGAGATGGGTCCGCTTCGTCGTCGCGGGGCCGGACGCGCTGGAGGCCTCCGCCGCCTGGGCCGACGACTTCCGGCTCCTGGACGGCGAGACGCTGGCGGGCGAGCTGGCCCGCTACGACGAGGTGGCCGCCGAAACCGAGAAGGTCTTCCGCTCCCTGCCGGACCTCGGCGCGTCCCAGCCGCTGCCGCAGGCGCCGTGGTTCCCGCCGAACGCCCGCCGCTCGGCCCGCCGGGTCCTCGTCCACCTGGTGGCCGAGACGTCCCAGCACGCGGGCCACGCCGACATCATCCGCGAGTCGATCGACGGAGCGAAGACCATGGGCTGACCCGCACACCCTCCCCGGGCACGGCCGCGCACCGGTTCCCCGCCGGCGCCCGGTGGTGTGACCTTCTACGGCCATGGCCGCGCGGCGGTTCCTCGCCAGGGCTCGGCAGTGTCACCTCCCTGGGCATGAGCGTGCGGCGGATCTTTTCGGCGCTCGAAGGTGTCGCCTCCTCCGGGCAGGGGCGCTCGACGTCCCCGTCGGGACGGTCATGAGCCAGCTGTCCGCGGCACGCGCCGCCCTCGTCCGCTCGATGCCCGAAAGGGGGACTCGGATCATGACCGACGCATCGTTCACCTGAGCCTCGACGAACTCGTCGCCATGGCGGGCCGTCCCGACGAGACCCGGCCCGAGCCGTCCCACCTGGAACATCGCGCGGACTGCCGCGCCGAGCTGGACCAGTGGCGGAGCGTCGCGCGGTCCGGGGACGGCGCGTTCCAGGGGGGCCGGAAGGTGCGTCCGCCGGCCGCGCGGCGGACGTCCGGCGGAGGGTGAGCCCCCGGCCGGATTCGAACCGGCGACCTGCTGTTTACAAGACAGCTGCTCTGGCCGACTGAGCTACAGGGGCGCGGCCGGGGGTGCGTAGTACCCGGCAGCCCCACAATACCGTCGCCCGGCCCGACGCGCGCGAGCGTGACGAGCGGCGCGAAGCCGGGAACACCGGTGCGGGACGGTCATAGGGTGGCGGATGTGAGCGTGCGGGACGAGACCGAGCGCGTCCTGCGGGCGTGGGACGCGTTCGAGCGGGCCTCCGGCGGCGAGCCGGTGATCGACTTCGACTGCCGGCCGGGGGAGCGGGCGGCGCCGCTGGACCGGGCCGAGGTCCGGCGGCGGCTGCGAGCACTGCGGGCCGACGCCGAGGGCGAAGTCGCCGAGCGCATCGACGCCGACCTCGCCTACCTCGACGCGCTGCACGGCGAACGGCCGCCGCTGGACGCCTACGTCCGCGCGACGCAGGGCTGCGTCGCCCACGGCTGGGACGACGACCGCCTCGACGCCGTGCGGCGGCAGGCCGAGAGCGCGCTGGAGAAGGTCGGCGTCGCGTGGGGCCCGGCCGCGCACCGGGAGCTGCGCGCGCTGGAGGAACCGCTGGACGTCCTGGCCGCCCCCGGCGCGATCCGCGACGCCGTCGCCGAGCTGGAGCCGCTCGTCCGCGCCGCGACCGGGAGCACCGCCGACTACCGGCTGAGCATCGAGGCCGTCGCCGTCGACGCGTACTGGGCGTACTGGCTCGACGGCGCGGGCCGCGACGTCCGGCTGCGGCTCAACCTGCCGCAGGTCGAGTTCACCCGCGTCGGCGCGCGGCAGTTCGCGCTGCACGAGGTGCTCGGCCACGGGCTGCAGAGCGCGAGCCTGTCCGAGCGGGCCGGGACCGAGGACGTCCCGTGGGTGCGCCTGCTGTCGGTGCACGCGCTGTACCAGGTGACGCTGGAGGGCCTGGCGCAGGCGTGGCCGCTGTTCCTGCTGCCGGACGACGCGCCGCTCGTCGCCCGCGTCCGGTTCGATCATTATGTGCAGCTCGTCAGGGCCAGGGCGCATGTGCAGGTCAATTCAGGAATGTCCATTGACGACGTCGCCGACGGCATGCGCGCCCGCCTCCCCTGGTGGGACGGAAAAGCCGGACGAAACGTCATTCGCGACCGTCGCGACAATCCGCAGCTTCGCTCCTACCTTTGGGTGTATCCGGCGGGAATGGAATGGTTCGCCCACCTGGCCGAAGCGAACGAAGAGAGCCGGAACAACGTCCTGAAAGCCGCCTACCAGCGCCCTCTCACGCCGCGTGCGCTGCGCACGCTCTGGCCCGGCGGCCCGGACATCGGCGGCACCCCCGCGCCATGATTCGGTCACCCGGGCGCGGTGGTTTCGGCGCGCCCGGGACAGGGCGCGTGTGCGGACCGTGGCGCATAGGGTTCATCGGCGGAGGCCGGAAAAGAACGCATTTCGTCCCGCTTGGTCCCGGTACCGACGCGACGAGTTGACCTTGCCGTGGCCTCTTTTTCTCCCATTCTCGTGAACCGGCCGCTATCCCCCATCATTCTTTGATCTCATAGTGACGTCATCGCTACACAGTGTCATCACGAGGTTGGAGGGTCGGATGGTCTGGGACTCGCGGCCACCGGAGCGCCGGAGCGGCGGCCGGGCGGTCCGGCAACGGCCGGGGACGCGGTTCGCCGCCATGGCGGACGACGAGCGGTTCCGGGCGTTGCGGCGCAGGTACCGCCGTCACGCCCTGACGATCGTCGGGACGTTCCTCGGCTGGTACCTGCTCTACGTGCTGCTGTCGGCGTTCGCCCGCGGCTTCATGGCGGGCAAGGTGGTCGGGGACGTCAACGTCGCGCTCGTCCTCGGCATCCTCCAGTTCGTCTCGACGTTCGCGCTGGCCTGGTGGTACACCGCCTACGCGCGCCGCGCTCTGGACCCGCTGGCCGCCGAGCTGCGCCGCGAGGCCGAGTCCGCCGACGTCGCGCCGCTCGGCGTCGACCCCGGCGACCGGCGGGTGGCGCCGCGCGGCGGACGGCACGCCAAGGGCCGCGAGCCCGCCGCCGGCCTGGCCCGCCGGCCCGTCCCGGACGGGATCCCCGAGCAGCGCGCCCGCCGCACCGCGCCCGACCAGCAGCGCGCCCGCGACGGCGGCTGGACCGGCCCGATCCGCACCGACCCGGGGTGGCTCCGATGATCGCGGCGGCGGCCGGGCCGATGAGCGGACGCGCCCTGACGTTCCTGATGTTCCTGGCGTTCATCGGCATCACCCTCGGCATCACCCTGTGGGCGCGCGCCAACACCCGCGGCGCGACGGACTTCTACGCGGGCGGACGCGTCTTCTCCGGCCCGCAGAACGGCATCGCGCTCGCGGGCGACTACATGTCGGCGGCGTCGTTCCTCGGCATCGCGGGCCTGATCGCGCTGTCCGGTTATGACGGGTTCCTGTACTCCGTCGGCTTCCTCGTGGCGTGGCTGCTGACGCTGCTGCTGGTCGAGCTGATGCGCAACGCGGGCCGGTTCACGATGGCGGACGTGCTCGCCTACCGGATGCGGCAGCCGCCCGTCCGGACGGCGGCGGCGATCTCCACCGTCACCGTGTCGGTGTTCTACCTGCTGGCGCAGATGGTCGGCGCGGGCGCGCTCGTGTCGCTGCTGCTCGGCATCCGGCCCGGCGAGACGTTCCTCGGCATGTCCGCGGGCACCGCGCAGGTCATGACGATCATCGTGGTCGGCGCGCTGATGATCTTCTACGTGATGTTCGGCGGGATGAAGGCCACCACCTGGGTGCAGATCATCAAGGCGGTGCTGCTGCTCGGCGGCGCGGCCGTGCTGAGCCTGCTCGTCCTCGCCCGGTTCGGGTTCGACCCGTCCACGCTGCTCGGCTCGGCGGCGCACAGCAGCGGGCACGGCGACGCGTTCCTGCGGCCCGGCCTGAAGTACGCGCAGGACGTTCCGGGCGATCCCGGGCAGACGATCGTCAACAAGCTCGACCTGATCAGCCTCGCGCTCGCGCTGATCCTCGGGACGGCCGGGCTGCCGCACATCGTCACGCGGTTCTTCACCGTCCCGGACGCGCGGGCGGCGCGCACGTCCGTCAACTGGGCGATCGGCCTGGTCGGCGTCTTCTACCTGATGACGATCGCGCTCGGCTTCGGCGCGACCGCGCTGGTCGGGCACGACGCGATCGTCGCGCAGGACCCGGCGGGCAACACCGCCGCGCCGCAGCTCGCCCGGGCCATCGGCCAGCACTTCTGGGGCGACCTCGGCGGCGACCTGCTGCTCGCGTTCATCGCGGCGGTCGCGTTCGCGACGATCCTCGCGGTCGTGTCGGGGCTGGTGCTGGCGTCGTCCACGTCCCTGGCGCACGACTTCTTCGGGCACGTGCTGATGCTCGGACGGCCGCGCGAGTCGCAGGAGGTCGCGGTCGCCCGGTTCGCCGCGCTCGTGATCGGGACGCTCGCGATCGTCCTCGCGGTGATCGCCAAGAACCTCAACGTGGCGTTCCTCGTCGCGCTGGCGTTCGCGATGGCCGCGGCGGCGAACCTGCCCGCGATCACGCTGTCGCTGTTCTGGCGGCGGTTCAACACGCGCGGCGTCGTCGCCGGGATCTACGGCGGGCTGGTCAGCTCGCTGGTGCTCGTGTTCTTCTCGCCGGTCGTGTCCGGGAAGATCGACCCGGTGACGGGCGCGAGCCAGTCCCTGTTCCCCGCCGGGGTGGACTTCCACATCTTCCCGATGGAGAACCCGGGCCTGGTGTCCATTCCGTTCGGGTTCCTGTGCGCCGTCCTCGGGACGCTGCTCAGCGACGAGGAGCCGGACGAGGAACGCCACGACGACCTGTCCGTCCGGGCCCTGACGGGAGCCGGATCGGTCTGACGCGCGTCCCCCTCCCCGGCCCGGCCGCGCGGAGGGGGGTCGCTCCCGCCGGGACGCAACTGCAAGAATGCCCCGTGCCCGCCGTGGGTGGCTCCCGCGGAAACGCGGCCGGGGGAGGAGGTGCGGCGGTGGACCAGGCGCGTCGTCGCCGGACGCCGGCCCGTGTCACCGGCGCGCTGACCGCGCTGGCGCTGGCCGCCGCCGTCGCCGTCCCGGTCGGGCTGTGGCCGGGCGGCGGGACGGGCGCGTCCCGCTCCATCGAGGGCGCCGCCGGGAAGGCGCTGCTGCGGACCCCCACCGACCAGATCCGCGCCCGCGAATGGCACCTCACGACGATCCGCGCGGCCCGCGCCTGGCGGTACGCGCGCGGCGCGGGCGTGACGGTCGCCGTCCTGGACACCGGCGTGGACGGCCGCCATCCCGACCTCGCCGGACGCGTCCTCAGCGGCCCGGACCTGACGGGCGGCAAACGCCGTCCCGGCAGCCGCTACTGGGGCCAGCACGGGACGTCGATGGCCAGCATCATCGCCGGCCACGGCAACGGCGCGGACGGACGGCGCGGCGTCATCGGCGTCGCCCCGCTCAGCAAGATCCTCTCGATCCGGGTGACGTGGGAGAACGACGACCCGGTGCGCCGCGCGGGCCGCTCCGGCCTCAGCCGCGACACCGTCGCCCAGGGCATCCGGTACGCGGTGGACCACGGCGCGCAGGTCGTGAACATGTCGCTCGGCGGCGGGCAGCTCTACGGCAACGGCAGCCGGGCCGAGGAGAGCGCGATCAAGTACGCGCTGAGCCGGAACGTGGTGCTGATCGCGTCCGCCGGGAACGACGGCGCGACGGGCAACCGCCGCAACTTCCCCGCGGCCTACCCCGGCGTGATCGCCGTCGGCGCGCTGGACCAGCACGGACGCCTCTGGAAGGACAGCAACCACCGTCCCTACGTCGGAGTCTGCGCCCCCGGAGTGGAGATCGTCAGCGCGGGCCCCGGCAGCGGCTACGTGGTCGGCAGCGGGACGAGCCCGTCCTCGGCGATCGTCGCCGGGGTGGCGGCACTGATCCGCTCGCGCTACCCGAGCCTCACCCCGCCCAAGATCAAGCAAGCCCTTGTGGAGGGCTCCCCCGCCCGCCCCGGCCAGCCAACGGGCTCGCCGACCTGCGCAGGCCCCCTGGACGCGTCCCGCGCCCTCAAGGCCGCAGGCGAACTGAACCGAGCCTCCGGCGGCAAGGTCGCCACACCCCCACCGACGACGTCCCCAACGTCCGCGAAGCCCACAACCTCCGCCGCCTCATCCCCCCTGCTCCGCGCCATCCTCGTGGGCGGCGGAGTGCTCGTCCTGATCGGCCTGGTGCTCGGCTGGCGAGGCCGCCGCCGCCCAGAAACAGTTCCCCCCACCCCGCCCCACCACCCAATGCCCCAAGACCCCGCCGAACAAACCCCCCACCCCACCACCCCGCGCACCCCCGCCACCTCAGGCGAAGCGGCCACGCCACACAAACCCACCCCACCAACACCCCGCAGCTCCACCGCACCGCGCGACCCTTTCAAGCCGCACGACCCCGTCTCCTCACACGAGGCACCCGTGCCACCTGAACTGACTCACCCGGGCGCCGAGCCCACGCCGCGCGAGTCCACTACGCCGCCGTATGGGCCTGCCACACCGCACGAACCTGCCGCCCCGGCCGAGGCGGCTCTGCCGCACGAACCGACCCAGCCGGGCGCTCCGCTCGGGCCGCGCGAGTCCGCTGCGCCGGGCGCACCGCCCATGCCGCGCGGCTCTGCCGCCCCGCACGGACCTTTCGCGGCGCGCGAGCCTGTTGTGTCGGATGAGACGGCTGCGCCGCGCGAACCGGCCTCACCGGGCGTCCCGCCCGAGCCGCCCGGCCTTTCCACGCCGTCCGGGCGGGGCGCGCCTCCTGGGCTGCGCGGTTCTGTCGCACCACCGGGGCCTTTCGCGCCGCGCGACCCCCTCGCTTCCGGTGAAGCGGCTGTGCCGCATGAAGCCGCCCCGCCGGGAGTCCCGCCCGCGCCATCCGGGCGTGCTGCGCCGGACGTCCAGCCCCCGCCGCGCGGTTCTACCGCGCAGGGCGAGTCCGTCGCCTCGCATGAGGCGGCTCTGCCGCATGAACCGACTCAACCGGGCGTCCGGCCCGCGCCGCGCGGACCTGCTGCGCCGCGCAATCCTTCCGCGCCGCGCGAGGCGGCACCTCCCGCGCCGCGTGAGCCTGCCGCGCCGGGCGTTCCGCCCGCGTCGGGGTCTGGCGCGCCGCACGGGGCAGGTGTGCCGGGCGAGTTGTTCGCGTCGCGTGGGCCTGTTGCGCCGGGGGACGGTGAGAAGGCGCCGGTCGATGTGACCTTCGAGGCGTCCGGGGCGCGTAGTGAGGACGACGACGAGTACACCGGGCCCGTCTTCGATGACGACGAGTGGGAGCGGTTCCGGCAGCGGGCGTTGCGTGAGCCGTTCTTGGCGGACGACGAGGACGAGCCCGCCGAGCGTCCGGTTCCGGCCACGCCGCCGGAGGAGCCGCCGGGCGCGTCCGTCCCGAGGGACGCCGACCAGGACGACGAGTACCGCCCACCCTGGTGGTGATACGTCCTGCGGCGTAGCGCGGATGCCTCCGCCGGGGGGACGCGGTGCGCGGTGGCAGGGCGGAACGATCGGATCGTCCACCGAAGAGAAGGGACGATCCATGTTCACCACTGTGCTCGCCCACGGGCCCTGGAACGACTCCGGCGGCCCGCACGCCTTCTGGCCGCTGTTCCCGCTGCTGTGGGCGCTCGTGCTGGGCGGCGGGTTCGTGCTCGTCCGGCGGCGCATGACGGCCCGGCCGGCGACCGCGCAGGACCCGACGCGGAACGCTCGCGCGCTGCTCGCCGACCGTTTCGCTCGCGGGGAGATCGACGAGGACGAGTACCACGCCCGGCTGGCCGTCCTGCGGTACGACGCCTGAGCCGGGCGCCAGCCCGGCTCGGCGCGTCCCGGCTCGGCGCGTCCCGGCTCGGCGCGTCCCGGCTCGGCGCGTCCCGGCTCGGCGCGTCCCGGCTCGGCGCGTCCCGGCTCGGATGGCGAGGCTCGGACCGACGTAGCCCGGCCCGGCCCGGCGCGGCTCGGCGCGGCCCGGTGAGGCCCCGCGCGGCATGGCGCAGAGCAGCGGCGGGGTGGCACGGGGGCGGCACGGCGTAGTGCGGGGCGGCGGCTCGACGTGGCGCGGGTGGCGCGGCTCGGCACCGCTCGGCGCGTCCCGGCTTGGCGCAGCCCGGGGTGGCCCGGCACAGCGCGGTAGGGCAAAGCGCGGCGCGGGGTGGCGCGGGTGGCGAGGCATGGCGCAGAGCGGTACGGCGCGGCACGCGCGGGTGGCGCGGGGCAGAGCAGTACGGCGCGGCGCGGGGGCACGGAGTGGCCCGGGCGGCGTGGGGTGGTGCGGCGTGGTGTGGAGGGTGTTGTGCGGGAGGTGGGCGGGTTAGTCGGCGGATACCTCGGCTGCTGCGAAGATGCGGTCCACGCGGTCGGCCTCGGTGGGGTAGCGGGCGGCGGTTTCGGCGAAGCGGGTGAGGAGGCGGGCGAACTCGGCGCGTTCGGCGGGGGTCCAGCCGTCCATCAGTTCGTCCAGGTAGGCGCGGCGGAAGCGTTCGGCGACCCGCTTGACGCGTTCGCCGGCCTCGGTCAGGCCCAGGTTGGCGCGGCGGGCGTCCAGGGGGGACGGGCGACGGGAGATCAGGCCCGCGTCTATGGCGTGGCCGACGAGCCGGGACGCGGTGGACGGGTCGATCTCCAGGCGGTCCGCGACGGCCCCGACCGTGACCTCGCCCTCGGGTCGCTGCTCGGCGCAGAACGCGGTCAGCGCGGCCACGGCCTGGACGACCATCAGGTTCGAGATCTGCAGCGGACGGCCGCCGGGGCCGTCGGCGGTCTGGGCGCGGATGCGGCGCATCAGGTCCGGTTTGAACCAGACGCGGCGCAGGTGGAACAGGGCGAGCGAGACGTCGGCGAGCACGGGGTCGGACAGCTCGTCCGGCTCGTTCTGCGGCGCCATGTGCGGGTCTCCCGTCCAGCGTGCGTCACGGTACGGATGCACCGTGCACACTTTAACGCGGCGGACCGGTCCCGAGTTTCCGTCCGTCGCCCGTGTGTACCGCGAACGTCGGGTGCGTGTCGTCCCGGACGCGTACGATGGCACCGGCCGAACCCGGACAGCCCGGGATTAGTGACCACAGAGGGGACCGGGGGCGTTCCCCGACAGGACGGCAGCATGAACGACGGCTCAGCCCTGGACCCGATCGATCCTGAGCTGGAGAACGACGACGACGTCTTCCCGGCCGACCTCCTCTCCGAGCGCGACCGCCAGATCCTCGCGTTCGAGCGCCGCTGGTGGAAGTACGCGGGCGCGAAAGAGCAGGCCATCCGCGAACTCTTCGACATGTCCTCGACGCGGTATTACCAGCTCCTCAACCTCCTCATCGACCGTCCGGAGGCGATGGAGCACGACCCGATGCTGGTCAAGCGCCTGCGCCGGACGCGGTCGCAGCGGCAGCGGCAGCGCGCCGCGCGGCGGCTCGGCATCCGTCCGTGACGTGGGGGAGACTGGGGGGATGACTTCCGTCACGTCCGTCGGCGCGGACGGTCTCGACGCGCTGCGCTCCCACCCCTCCACCGCCGTCCTCGGGCTGGACTTCGACGGCACCCTCGCCCCGATCGTCGACGATCCGGCGGCGGCCCGCGCGCAGCCGGGCGCGGCCGACGCCCTCGCCCGGCTCGCGTCCCGGCTCGGCGGCGTGGCGGTGATCACCGGCCGGCCGGCGGGCTTCGTGGTGGAACAAGGCGGTTTCGGGGGGATCGACGGGCTGGTCGTCCTCGGGCAGTACGGCCGGGAGCGGTGGGAGTCGGGGACGCTGACCGTCCCCGAGCCGCCGCCCGGCGTCGCCGAGGCCCGCGCGAAGATCCCCGGCGTCCTGGCCGCGTCCGGCGCGCCGCCCGAGGTGTTCGTGGAGGACAAGGGGCTCGCGCTGGCCGTCCACACGCGGCGCTGCGCGGAGCCGCAGGTCGCGCTGGACCGGCTGCGCAGCCTGCTGGCCGCGCTCGCCGAGCGGACGGGCCTCGCCGTCGAGCCGGGACGGTTCGTGCTGGAGCTGCGTCCGCCGGGCATGGACAAGGGCGCGGCGCTGCGCGGCTTCCTCGCCGAGCGCGGCGACCCGTCGGCGGTGCTGTTCGCGGGCGACGACCTCGGCGACCTCGCGGCGTTCGACGCGCTGGACGAGCTGCGCGACGCGGGCGTCCCGGTCGTCAAGGTGTGCAGCGGGTCGGCGGAGGTCACCGAACTCGCGGCCCGCGCGGACGTCGTGGTGGACGGCCCGCCCGGCGTCGTCGCGTTCCTGGACGCCCTGCTGCCCTGACGGGCGCTGACAAACCCCGCGCGGCGGACTGTCGCTCCCCGCGCGTGTTCCGGCCCGCCCCTGGACGCGCCGCCGCCGTGCGCCACAATGTCGTCCGGTCCCGAGGTGACGCGCGCGTGAAGGGAAGGCGAACGGTGGACGAGCGACCGGCGACCCCCGGCGCACCGCTGGGGTTCCGCGAGACGAGCGGTGTCGAGGTGCGGATCGTCGCGCCGGGCGACCATCGGGGCGGCGGGCGCCGCACCGGGTTCGCCGCCGTGGCGGTCGCGGTGCTCGCGGTCCTCGGGGTGGTCGCGTTCGTGTTCCTGCCCGGCCGGGGCGACGACGCGCCGCCCGCCGCGACGGGCGCAGACCTGGACGCCGCGTTCGCCGACGCGGGCCGTCCGGTGGACGTGAGCACGGCGGACGGGTCGCGCTACCGGGTCGCGGCGGTGACCGGCGGGGCGTCCGGATCGTCCGCGTACATCGAGTACGTGCTGGCGAACCCGTCGCCGACCGCGAAGGCGCTGCTCGACTTCCCCGCCGATCTGTTCCTGACGAACGACCTGCTGGCCGCGCGGGACCGGGGCCGCTGCATGTGGCAGGCGGGCGTCCCGGACGCGATGTGCACCCCGCCCACCCGGAGCGAGGTCGTGCGCGGCCTGGCCGGCGGCGCGCTGCTGCCCGGGGACGGCGACGACCGCTATCTCCCGCCCGCGTCGGCGTTCCTCGTGCGGACGACCGTCCAGATCCCGGTGCGGTCGACCGTCCGGCGCGCCGACCTGCGGCTCTACCTGTGGAAAAAGCTGTACGTCGACGACCAGTACGCCCGGCTCGCGCCCTTTCCGAGGTGACGAAGGGCGCCGCGCGCGGGGCGCGGCGCCCTCTGAGTGATCATTCGGCCGCGGGGTCGTCGGCGAGGATGCCGTAGACGCGGCGGCGGGCGTCGTTGACGACGTCCAGCGCCCGCGCCTTCTGCTCCTCGCTGCCGACCGCCATGACCTGGTGCAGCGCTCCCATGAGCTGGCCGACGGCCTCCCGGCCGCGCAGCGCGTTCTCGCCGGCGGCGGCGGTGACCTCGTCCCAGGGGGCGGCGGTCTGCGCGTCGGCCTCGGCGCGGCCCGTCTCGGTGAGGGAGAAGAGGCGCTTGCCGCCCTGCTCCGTCCCGGTGATGAGGCCCTCGTCCTCCAGCATCTGGAGCGTCGGGTAGACCGAGCCGGGGCTCGGGCGCCAGACGCCGCCGGTGCGGGAGTCGAGCTCCTGGATCATCTCGTAGCCGTGCATCGGACGCTCGGCGAGCAGCGCGAGCAGGGCGGCGCGGACGTTGCCGCGCCGGGTGCGCCGGCCGCGACCGCCGCGTCCCCGGCCGCCGGGTCCGCCGGGGCCGAAGCCCGGGCCGAACGCCGGTCCCCAGCCGAAGGGGTCGCGGCGGCGCCGGCTCTCATGGTCCTGAAAGTGGTGGTTTCCACGCATCGTGGTTCTCCTTATCGTTGGACGATGCTTAACGATATATCGGTGAACACTCGCGATGCAACTGGCATTCCCGAGCACGACGACCAGGCGATCGGCCGCCGGGCCGGTCGCCTGAGGTGAACGCGCAGGTCAGGGTGCGGTGAGGTGGAGGGAGTCCAGGATCGTGGTCGTCAGCTTGCGGGCGTCGGTCTCCTTGACGCGCACCCACGCGCCGAACCGTCCGCTCCGGTCGCGCAGGCCGACCTCGGTGACCGTCGGCGTCCCCGCACGGCAGCCGGTGAACCGGGTGATCGTGCCGGTGAGCGCCTTGTCGGGCGACGTGTAGCGCTCCGGCGCGCCCTGCGTGCACTGCGGGTGCTTGGCCGCGCCGGACGGCGGGAGCTTGCCGTTCGCGACGTCCGTCGTCAGCCCGACGAAGACGCCCGGGCCCCGGCCGTCGCCGAGGAACGCCGCGAGGCTCGGCGTCGCGCGCAGCACCGGACGCGGCGTCGCGTCGGCCAGCCCGACCGACGACGGCGTCCAGGTCGGCTCGGCGGCCTTCGGCCACGCCTTCGGCGCGGCGAACCGGATGTGCCCGGACGCATCGCCGAGCTGGACGAAGTCGGCGGGCAGCACGGGCTTGTCCGCCTTCTTGTCGCCCCCGGAGAACAGCTTCCCGAGCAGCAGCCCGCCGACCAGCGCGACCACGAGAACGACCGCCCCGACCGCCAGCATCGTGACGTTCTTCCGCGACGCCCCCCGCGGCTGCGGCGCCCCGTCCGGCCCGCCCTGCGGCGCCCCGCCGGGCCCGCCCTGCGGCGCCCCGCCCGGTCCGCCCTGCGGCGCCCCGCCCGGCCGGTACGGCTGCGGCCCGGCCCCGCCCGGTGGCGGCGGCCCCGGCTGCGGACGCGGCGGCGGCATCGGGGGCGGCGGCAGAGCGGGCAGCGCGAGCGTCCGGTCCTCGCCGCCCGGCGCGCGCGACGGACGGTCCACGACGGTCGGCTCGCTCTCGTCCGGCGCGAGCGGTTCGTACGGGTCGTGCCGTCCCGCCGGGACGGGCCGAGGCCCCGACGAGCGCGGATGATCCCGCACCGTCACGTCCGGATCGACGCTCCGTCCGCCACCGGACGCATCACCGGACCGACCGGACGGCGGAAAATCACCAGGCCCCGCGGCCCCCGGACCCGGCGCCGTACCGGCCCCCGGACCAGCGGGCATACGAGACGGCGCACCGGCGGACGGCCCGCCAGGCACCTCGCCGGGAGCACCGGGCGGCGCCCCGACGGGCGGGCCGCCAGGAGCGCCGGGCGTCGCGCCGCCGGGCGGACCGGCGGCTGGGCCACCAGGCGCGCCGGACGGCGTCCCGGCAGGTCGCCCGGCAGGCGCGCCGTCAGACGCGCCGACCGGCGGGCCGGATGGCGCGCCGACGCGTGGCCCCGCGGGCGCCCCGCCGGGCGCACCGGCAGGCGAGCCGCCGGGTGGGCCGGCAGGCGCGTTGACATGTGGCCCGGCGGGCGGGCCGGCAGGTGGTCCTGCGGGCGGCCCGGCAGTCGGGCCGCCGGGCGCGCCGGTGGGCGGGTCGGCGGGGACGTTGGCGCGTGGCCCGGCGGGCGGGCCGAGCGGCGCGCCGCCGGGCGGCGCGGCGGGGGCGCCGGACGGTGGGCCGGGGTGCGCGCCGCCGGGTGGGCCGGTCAGTGAGGTGGGGAGGGACGCGCGTAGGGCGGCCACCGCTTCGGCGAACGCCTGGGCCGTCGGGTGGCGGCGGTCGCGTTCGGCGGACAGGGCGCGCAGGATCACCTCGTCCACCTCGGGAGGCACGCCTTCGCGCAGCTCGCCGGGACGGCGGCGCACGGGCGCGGGGCCCGGGGGGCGGCCCGCGAGCATGTGGTAGGTCAGCGCGCCGAGCCCGTACACGTCGGCGCGCACGTCCAGCCCGCCGCCGAACCGCGCCTGCTCCGGCGACATGTACCCGGGCGTCCCGACGGGCAGCGTGAACGCCCCGGACGCGTGCGCGAGCGCCTTCGCCAGCCCGAGGTCGGCGATGAGCAGCTTCTCCCCGCCGCCGCGCGCCGACTGGAACAGCACGTTGGACGGCTTCAGGTCCCGGTGGATGACGCCCAGCGCGTTGATCACCTCGACGCCGTACGCGATCTCCTCCGCGAGCGCCAGAGCCTCGGCGATCGGCAGCGGACGGTCGCGCATCCGGTCCCCGAGCGTCCCCCGGTCGGCGTACGGCATGACGAAGTAGGGCCGCCGGTCCGGCAGCTCGCCGATGTCGTGGACGCGCACGAGCCGGTCGGAGTCGGCGCGGCGCAGGATCCGGGCCTCTTCGAGGAACCGGCTGCGGACGTCGAGGTCGTCCACGAGGCTGCCGGACAGGACCTTGATGGCGACCTGGGAGTCGAGGACGTCGTCGTGCCCGAGCCACACCGACGCGAACGCCCCGGATCCGAGGACGCGCTCGATGCGGAAACGACCGACGGCAGGTGGGATGGACACTCCCGTATCATGCCCAACAAACGGGGTGTGTGCGCGAACGAGCATTGAGGCTGCGGCGATGGCATTCGACGAAAGGACCGAGCAACTGGCGGTGCAGGCCGCCCAGGGAGACCAGGGAGCACTGAACGAACTGCTGCGCAGGATCGAACCCGACGTCCTGCGGCACAGCGCCCGCTTCCTGCCCTGCCGGCAGGACGCCGAGGAAGCCTGCCAGGACGCGTTGCTGCAGGTCGCGCGGAACATCCACCGCTTCGAGGGACGGTCGCGGTTCAGCACGTGGCTGCATGTCGTCGTCGCGAACTCGGCGCGGTCGACGTACCGGTCGCTGAAGCGCCGTTCGGTGGAGCAGGCGGGCGAGCTGCCCCAGCAGCGCCCCGACCCGCGCCGGACGAGCGTCATCGCGGGGTCCCGCGTCGACATCCTCGACGCCATGGAGGACCTGGAGGCCCGCAAGCCGGACCTGATCCAGGCGCTGGTGCTGCGGGACGTGTCGCAGCTGGAGTACGCGGAGATCGCCGAGCAGCTCCAGCTGCCGCTGGGCACGGTGAAGTCCCGCATCCACGAGGCGCGCAAGCAGGTGCGCCTCACACTGGGAGAGTCCTATACCTGACCGGTGACGAAAGTCAGTCCAGCGCGGCGAGCTGGGCGGCGAGCCAGGCGCGCGGCGGGAGGGCCGTCGCGCGCTCGGCGAGCCGGGCGCAGCGCGCGGCGCGGACGTCGGCGGGCATCAGCAGCGCCTGGTGCAGCGCGGCGGCGGTCTGCGAGACGTCGAACGGGTTGACGGTCAGCGCGTCCTCGCCGAGGTCGGCCGCCGCCCCCGCCTCCCGGGACAGGACGAGCGTGCACCCGTCCCGCGACACGACCGGCCCCTCCTTGGCGACGAGGTTCATCCCGTCCCGGACGGGATTGACCAGCAGGACGTCCGCCAGCGCGTACGCGGCGAGCGACCGCGGATAGTCGTCGTTGACCTCCACGATCAGCGGTTCCCAGTCGGCCGTACCGAACTCGGCCCGAATGTCGGCGGCCGTCCGCAGCACGGCGTCGGTGTACGCGCGGTAGACCGCCAGATCGGTACGGGACGGGTAGGCGAACACCAGATGCGTCACCCGGCCGTGCCACTCGGGATGGTCGGTCAGCAGCTCGCGGTACGCGGCGAGCCCGCGCACGATGTTCTTGGACAACTCCGTCCGGTCGATCCGGACGATGAGCCGCCGGTCCCCGACCCGGTCGCGCAAAGAGGTCTCCCGCGCGAGGACGTCCGGGGAAGAGGCGCGCGAGCGCAGCGCGGGACCGTCCACCCCGAGCCCGTGCACCCCGACGTGCGTGACATGACCCGCGTACCGGACGGTCCGCGCCGCGTGATCGACCCGCGCCCCCGGCAGCAGCTCGCAGCACGCGAGGAACGCCGACGCCCACCGCTCGGCGAGGAACCCCGCGTGGTCCGCGCCGAGCACCCCGGCGAGCAGTTCCGCGCCGAGGTCGTCGGGCAGCAGCCGGAAGTAGTCCGGCGGCGCCCACGGCGTGTGGGAGAAGTGGGCGATCCGCAGGTCCGGACGCCGTTCGCGCAGCATCGCCGGGGCCAGCGCGAGGTGGTAGTCCTGCACGGCGACCTTGGCGCCGGGCGCGGCGTCCCGGGCGAGCGCGTCGGCGAACGCCGCGTTGTAGGCCTCGTAGGACTGCCGGTCCCGGCGGGCGCGCGCGTCGAAGCACGGCTCGCCCGGCAGGTCGTACAGCATGTGGTGGACGAACCACAGGGTCGAGTTGGCCATGCCGTTGTAGGCGCGCTCGAACGTCGCGGCCGGGATGTCGAGCATCCGGACGGCCGCGTCCCCGGTGTCGTGCCCGGCCTGGTCGATGCGCCCGTCGGGGGACTTGCGCGCGGCCGTCCGGTCCGCCTCCGACAGCGCCGCGCACACCCACAGCACCTCGCCCGCGCCGGCCAGCGCGGACACCAGGCCGCCGCCCCCGCGACGCGGGACGAGCGTCCCGTCGTCGGCCGTGGAGAACGACACGGGTCCGCGGTTCGACGCCACCAGCACTCGGCTCATGGAGATCAGCATCGCAGTCGGGCGCGGCCGGACGCCACGCGCCCCGGCGCGGGTTCCGGCGAAAAACGAGAGGGTGATCATGAGGCGCCGGGGGTACGGTCGAGACGGTTCCGGCATCGCCGGACGAACCCCCGGCCTGCCCGCATCGGGCAGACCATGTAAAATCACGCAGACAACCGAATATCGCTCATCCAGAGGGGTGGAGGGACCGGCCCGTAGAAGCCCCGGCAACCACTCGGCTCGACAGCGCTCGCGATCCTGCGAGGCCGGCCGGGAGATGGTGCCAACTCCGGCCTGCGACCAAGGTGGCGCAGGGAAGATGGGGAGAAAGGCCTCGCTCATGGCGCCCACGCCTGTCAACGACCTCACGCCCGCCGGCAACCTCGGCCCGGCGACCGCGCTCGTCTGCCGCGAATGCGGCCACCGCCGCGAACTCGGCGCGTTCTACGCGTGTGAGGAGTGTTTCGGCCCGCTGGAGATCGAATACGACTTCGGCGGGCTCACCCGGGCCGACATCGAGTCGGGCCCGGCCAACATCTGGCGCTACCGGGGGCTGCTGCCCGTCCCGGAGAACGTCGCCGACACGCCCAACACCGAGCCGGGCCTGACCCGCCTCGTCCGCGCCGACAACCTCGCCGAGGCGCTCGGCCTGCAGCGGCTCTGGGTGAAGGACGACAGCGGCAACCCGACCCACTCGTTCAAGGACCGCGTCGTCGCGGTCGCGCTCGCCGCCGCCCGCGAGCTGGGCTTCAAGGTGCTCGCCTGCCCGTCCACCGGCAACCTGGCCAACGCGGTCGCCGCCGCCGCCGCGCGCGCCGGGATCCGCAGCGCGGTGTTCGTGCCGTCGAACCTGGAGCAGCAGAAGATCATCACGACGGCCGTGTACGGCGGCACGTTCGTCACCGTCGACGGCAACTACGACGACGTCAACCGCCTCGCCTCGGAGATCGCGGGCGAGCAGGACGACTGGGCGTTCGTGAACGTCAACGTCCGCCCGTACTACGCCGAGGGCTCCAAGACGCTCGGCTACGAGATCGCCGAGCAGCTCGGCTGGCGGCTGCCGGACCAGATCGTCGTGCCGGTGGCGTCCGGGTCCCAGCTCACCAAGATCGACAAGGCGTTCCAGGAGCTGATCAAGCTCGGGTTCGTCGAGGACAGGCCCTACCGCGTGTTCGGCGCGCAGGCCGAGGGCTGCGGGCCGGTGTCCGCCGCGTTCAAGGCCGGGCACGACGTCGTCCGCCCGGTCAAGCCGGACACGATCGCCAAGTCGCTCGCGATCGGCAACCCGGCCGACGGCCCCTACGTCCTGGACGTCGTGCGCCGCACCGGCGGGGCCGTCGAGGACGTCACCGACGCGCAGGTCGTGGACGGCATCCGCCTCCTCGCCCGCACCGAGGGCATCTTCGGCGAGACGGCGGGCGGCGTCACGGTCGGCGTCCTGAAGAAGCTCATCGACGACGGCACGCTCGACCCGTCCGCCGAGACCGTGATCATCAACTCCGGCGACGGGCTGAAGACCCTGGACGCGGTGTCCCCGGTCGTCGCGCCGTCGGCGAACATCGCCCCGTCCCTGGCGGCCTTCCGCGCCGCCGGCCTCGCCTGAACCCCAACGAGCCGACCTGGGAGGTCAGCATGAGCACCGTGTCTGTGCGGATTCCGACGATCCTGCGGACCTACACCGGCGGCGAGTCCGAGGTGAAGGCCGAGGGCGCCACGCTCCGCGCGGTCATCGCCGACCTGGAGGCGAGCCACACCGGCATCGCCGCGCGGATCCTGGACGACAACGGCAAGATCCGCCGGTTCGTCAACGTGTACGTCGGGGACGAGGACGTCCGGTTCGCCGACGGCCTCGACACCCCCACCCCGGCGGGCGCGCAGGTCTCGATCATCCCGGCCGTCGCGGGCGGCTGAGCACGAGTGCGACAGGCGCGGTCCCCGGTCGCGGGGGCCGCGCCTTCCGTCTGCGGTGACGGCTTCATGGCGGTCCGGTAAAGGCTGACCGCCGCCCGGTGTGCGGACCGTTCCAGCCGGGAACGTCCGGCGTGCCCGCCCATCGGGGCTGGTGGGCGACCCCCTGGCTTGCACTCGGCAGGGCAGAGTGCTAAACAGTGATTGGCACTCTGCTGTGGAGAGTGACAGCCCACAGCGTGGGTCGGGGCGATGAGGCCACGATCCGGCGGCGGAATGGCAGCCGTCCGGGGTGGCCGTCCGTCGCGGGCGTCGTCTCGATCCGTCTCATGGCCACCTGTTCCGGGAGGACTGGAGCCCTATGGCTGCAAAGCAGATCGCGTTCGACGAAGAGGCCCGCCGCGGTCTTGAGCGCGGCATGAACCAGCTCGCCGACGCCGTGAAGGTGACCCTCGGTCCCAAGGGCCGCAACGTCGTGCTGGAGAAGAAGTGGGGCGCCCCCACCATCACCAACGACGGTGTGTCGATCGCCAAGGAGATCGAGCTCGAGGACCCGTGGGAAAAGATCGGGGCCGAGCTGGTCAAGGAAGTCGCGAAGAAGACCGACGACGTCGCCGGTGACGGGACCACGACCGCGACCGTTCTCGCCCAGGCGCTGGTACGCGAGGGCCTGCGCAACGTCGCCGCCGGCGCCAACCCGATGTCGCTGAAGCGCGGCATCGAGGCCGCCGTCGAGCGCGTCAGCGAGGAGCTGCACAAGCTCGCCAAGGACGTGGAGACCAAGGAGCAGATCGCCTCCACCGCGTCCATCTCCGCCGGCGACCCGCAGATCGGCGAGATGATCGCCGAGGCGATGGACAAGGTCGGCAAGGAAGGCGTCATCACCGTCGAGGAGAGCAACACCTTCGGGCTGGAGCTGGAGCTCACCGAGGGCATGCGCTTCGACAAGGGGTACATCTCCCACTACTTCGTGACCGACCCGGAGCGGATGGAGGCGACCCTCGAGGACCCCTACATCCTGATCGTCCAGGGCAAGGCGTCGGCCAACAAGGACCTGCTGCCGGTCCTGGAGTCGGTCATGCAGTCCGGCAAGCCGCTGCTGATCATCGCCGAGGACGTCGAGGCCGAGGCGCTGGCGACCCTGGTCGTCAACAAGATCCGCGGCATCTTCAAGTCCGTCGCCGTCAAGGCCCCGGGCTTCGGCGACCGCCGCAAGGCCATGCTCGGCGACATCGCCGTCCTGACCGGCGGCCAGGTCATCTCCGAGGACATCGGCCTCAAGCTGGAGAACACCACGCTCGACCAGCTCGGCCGCGCCCGCAAGGTCGTCGTGTCCAAGGACGAGACCACCATCGTGGACGGCGCCGGCGACGCCAACGAGATCGCGGGCCGCGTCAACCAGATCCGCACCGAGATCGACGCGACCGACTCCGACTACGACCGCGAGAAGCTCCAGGAGCGCCTCGCCAAGCTGGCCGGCGGCGTCGCCGTCATCAAGGCCGGCGCGGCGACCGAGGTCGAGCTGAAGGAGCGCAAGCACCGCATCGAGGACGCCGTCCGCAACGCGAAGGCCGCGGTCGAGGAGGGCATCGTCCCCGGCGGCGGTGTCGCGCTGCTGCAGGCGGGCACCAAGGCGTTCGACAAGCTGGAGCTGTCGGGCGACGAGGCGACCGGCGCGGCCATCGTCCGGCGCGCGCTGGAGGAGCCGCTCAAGCAGATCGCCGTCAACGCCGGCCTCGAGGGCGGCGTCGTCGTGGAGAAGGTGCGCAACCTGACCCCGGGCGAGGGCCTGAACGCGGCCACCGGCGACTACGTCAACATGTTCGAGTCCGGCATCCTGGACCCGGCGAAGGTGACGCGGTCGGCGCTGCAGAACGCGTCCTCGATCGCCGCGCTGTTCCTGACCACCGAGGCGGTCATCGCCGAGAAGCCGGAGAAGAACCCGGCTCCCGCCGTCCCCGGCGGCGACGGCGGCATGGACTTCTGATCCGCTTTCGGATCGCGCGTCCCGGAGGGGCGGTTCCCGGTTGGGGACCGTCCCTCGTCGCGTTCCGGGCCGTCCGCCGGTTTGGGCGCGCGGTCCCGGCGGGCACGCTGGGCGGGTGACCGAACTCTTCACCGCTCCCTTCCTCCGGGTCGAGCAGCCCCGGCGCGGGCCCGCCGCCCGCACGCGCTACCGGGTGCTGGACGACGCCGGGACCGTCCTCGCCGTCGCCGCCGAGACCGGGGAACGCTCCCGCGCCGAGACGCTGAAGACCGTGTTCCCCGGCAAGTCCGGCATCGACGCCCGCGCCGTGCTCCTGACCGACCCGGACGGCTCCCCGCTCCTCGTCGTCGACAAGGCCGCCGGGCGCACGCTGATCACGTTGCGCGCACCGGACGGCGCCGTCCTCGGCACCTACACCGCCCACCACGCCGGCCGCAAGTTCGCGCTGCGCGACGCCGAGGACCGTCCGGTCGGCGGGCTCGACGGCGACCTTGCTCGGCGCAACTTCACCGTGACCGACCCGTCCGGGGCCACCGCCGGGACGATCCGCAAGCGCTTCGCCGGGGTCGCCACCCACCTGCTGACCACCGCCGACAAGTACGTCGTCACGATCGGCGCGGACGTCGCCGAGCCGCTGCGGACGTTCGTCGTCGCGGGCGCCATCGCCATGGACCTCGCACTGCACGAGGCCAAGGAGGTGACGTGACCGGCGGTCTGCGCCGCGCCCGCGCCGGGTACGTACCGGGCATGCGGGCGACGCGGGAACGGACCGACGGGCGGGAGATCTCCCCGACCGTCCCGACCATCGCCCACGGCCTGCTCGCGCTGCTCTGGACGTGCTCGACGTTCGGCGGCTGGGGCGAGACGGCCTACTGCGGCGACGGGCCCGACCGGGACCTGGCGTGTTCGGACGGGTTCGCGGTCGCCGTCCTGCTCTCGGTGCCCTTCGCCGCCGCCGCGACGGTCGCGGCGTTCGCCGCCTGGACGTCGCCGGAGCTGCGCCGCCACCCGACCCGGCTGGCCCTGCGGCTCACCGGCGCGGCGTCCGGCTGGATCGTCGCGGAGGGGATTCTGTTCCTCGCCGGGCTGGTCGTCCGCTAGGCCCGTCCGTTGGCGCGCAGCAGCCCGACGGCCGTGACGGTCGTGTACCCGCGCCAGTCGAGCGCGGCGGCGGGCGAGTAGCTGGCGAAGTCGGTGACCCAGCCGCCGTCGTCCTGCCGGCCCGCCGCGAGCCGGTCGAGGTCGGCGTCGACGACGTCCGCCGCGAACAGGTCCCGGGCAGGGCGGCCGGGGAACGGCGCGAAGTCGAGGGGGCGCAGCGTCTCGTCCGGGAGGCCGCCCACGACGGGGAGGAGACCGTCCGGTGGGACGAACTGTGCGAGTTTCCTGATCCGGTTCGCGTCGCCGAGCCGGTCCAGGAGCCGGACGGCGAACGAGAGGACGAGCGCGTGCGGCTGTTCCCCGAGCGCGTCGATCGCCCGCAGGCAGTAGCGCGTGGCGCGGTCGAGCCAGGGATGCCCGGCCAGCGCCGGGATCCGGTGCGCGTGCGTCGCGACGATCGCCGTGATCTGGAGGGACGAGACGTCTGGGTCGGCCTCGACCCAGAACGGCGCGCACGCCGTCGGGTCGGCGACGGGCAGCGCGAACGGAAGGCCGCCGTCGTCGCGGGTGACGGTGGCGAGCCAGTCGGCGAGCGCGCGGGCGTCCGGCGCGGCGAGGTCGCCGGGCAGCTCGGCGAGGACCTCGAACGCGTGGAACGCGGCGGCGGGCTGGCTCTCGGCGGCCCGCAGGTCGGGTTCGAGGCCGCGTCCGTAGCCGCCGTCGGGGTTGCGGTAGCCGTTCAGCGCTGCAAGAACGGCCTGTGGATCGGCGTCGCCCGTCAGCGCGTCGAAGCGCAGCCGGTCGAGGAGGCGGGCATGGGCGGTCATGAAGCGCGCGACGGCGGTCAGGTCGATGGACATGCGTCCAGCATCCGGGGCCGGCGTGCCCCGGGTCTTGCAGGATTCGGACGTCTTGCCGTCCCGGTTGCCGCGACGTGACCTCGGCCACGCCGGTCCCGCCGGGAACCTCGCGGCGCACCGGCGGCGTTGAACGGTGTGAGTCCGGGACGCCGCCGGGTGTCCTCGAACGGACAGGGGTATTCGTCCTGATCAGCGGACGCCGTCGAACAGATCGTCCCTCCGCATGATCACCGCCGGATGCCGGTGCCGGGTCCCGGAACGCCGAGCCGTTCGGCTGCGGGCCGTCCCGACACGGGGATGAAGGTTCGCCGAACGGTTTGACGGCGCTGCCCCGTGGGCATACTGTTCACTTCGCCCCACGGGGACCAGGACGCCGGTACGGCGGACGGCCCGGGGGAACCACCACGGAGAACCGGCTCGGCGACTATCGCCATGCCCGGGGTTCGGTGGGGGACCGGAAAGCGGCCCGGTTTTGACAACGGGACGGGATCTGGTGAAATAGAAAGGCCACCGAGAAGGGGCCGCGAAAGCGGACTCGAATCGGTGGAATCGGAAAGGCTCGGAATTGACAGTCCGAGCGGATCTGATAAAGTACAAAACGTCGCCCCGGAGCGAGCGCCACGGAAGTGAGCGGGAGCGCGGTGGGTGTCCGTTTCTTGAGAATTCAACAGCGTGTTAAAAGCCAGTGCCTTTATACGGCCCGACATTGGTTCGGGCCGTCCCCGAGGCCGCCGCGTTCGC
>NZ_WUTW01000004.1 GCF_009831215.1 Actinomadura rayongensis | reverse complement strand
GAACCCGGAAGTTAAGCCTTTCAGCGCCGATGGTACTGCATGGGAGACTGTGTGGGAGAGTAGGACACCGCCGGACTCACAGTGGTTGAGGGCCATCCCGTCACGGGGTGGCCCTCAACGCATTTCTAGGGGCTTCGCCGACGGCGAAGCCCCTTTTTGCGTTCCTAACGACTTTTGGGGGTCCCGCCAAGCGGCGAGACCCCTTTCGTGTGCCGGGCGTCTAGGGCGTGGAGGTGTCCAGGAAGGACGCCAGGGACGGTAGTTCCGACTCGGTGAAGACGCGTAGGCCCGCCTGAGCGAGCAGGGCGGCCGTGATGCCTTCTCCGGGGAGAGAGCGGCCCTGGAAGGTCCCGTCGTGGATGCGGTGGACGCCGCAGGACGGGCTTCCCTCCTTCAGGAGTGCGATGCGGGCACCGGCGCGGCGGGCGCAGTCGAGGGCCAGGTACGCGCCGCGCAGGAAGGCGTCCGTCACGTCGTCGCCCGCGCCGGTCAGGACGCGTGCTGTTCCGGCCAGGACCGCCGCGCCCCCGCCGGCCGCCGGGACGATCTCGGCGGCCGGTCGCGGCACCGCCAGCCCGCCCGAGACTTCCGGGCAGAAAGGGACCAGCCGCCCTTCGGCCCGCCAGCGCGCGAACAGGTCGTCGGCCACCGGCTTGGCGGCGCCGTCGTAGCGGACGGGCCGACCGAGCAGGCAAGCGCTGACGAGGATCCGCTCCATCCGTCCAGCGTAAGCGTCGACGCCGATGCGCTGCCCGTACCTGGGCACAGGCGGTGCGCAACAACGCATCGCCCCAGCCGGGCCGCCGTAGCTGTGAGCGCGCTGCTCCTAACTGATCAAAGGTCGCCCGCGCGAGTACTTCGCTCGCGCCTGGGACGATGCGCACTGGCAATGCGGCGTCCGCGCCCGTGCGGGCCACGTACGTGGTGGGCGCACCGCGCCGCACGCAGCCGGAGCCAGGCGATGCCGCACGGGGGGCAGCCCCGGGTCCGGGTGGGTGATTGGCGCGGGAGGCGGCGTCGGCGTGCGGGGTGCGTGCGGGGATGTGCCGGTCCGGCTGGGGCGCGTGTGGGGACGGCCGTTCCGGTGCGGGGGAGGTGGCGTGCGGGGGTGGGTCGTTGCGGGCTGGTGTGGGTGGGGTGGGGTGGGTTGGGAGTGGAGGGGCAGATGACGCGGAGTTGATCAACTGTCATCTGTCAGTAACATAAACATAACAATCCCAATCTTCTCCGCGAACCGCCGGATGCGTCCCGAATCACCGCGATACGGTCCGATCCCATTCGGGGTGAGGGTCCGCGGGGGTCAAGATGGGAACAGGTCGCCGGGGCCGCGGCCAGTCGGTTCGCGCCAAGATGTTCCTGCTGTTGTTCCCACCGCTCACCGCGCTCGTCCTGCTGTGGGGCTTCGTCGCGGCCACGGCCCTCACCGACAGCCTCCGGCAGACGCGGGCGAAGACGTTCACGACCAACGTCGCGCAGCCCACGGACGCGCTGATCGCCGCGCTGCAGGACGAGCGGCGCATGTCCCTGTCGTCCCTCGGCGACGACGCGACGATCGGACGTGCCGGGTTCGACGCCCAGCGCGCCCGCACCGGGCAGACCAGGGACGCGTTCCGCCGGGCCGCCGCCGATCCCGGCACGCGCGGCGCGACCCGGCCCGAGACGCTCCAGCGCATGACGCGGCTCGTGGACGCCCTCACCGACCTCGACGCGCTCCGCCAGGCCGTCGACCACCGCGCGATCGACCGCGCGCAGGCGATGACGCGCTACAGCGCGCTGATCGACCTCGCCGCCGACGTGTACGACGACGTCCCGTCCAGCGACCGGCGCGTCGTGCGCAACTCGCGGATGCTGATCTCGCTGGAGCGGGGCCGTGAGCAGCTGGCCCGCGAGGACGCGCTGGTCACCGGCGTCCTCGCGGCGGGCCGGATGACCGCCGACGAGCGGCTGGAGACGATCCGGCTCGCCGGCGCCCGGCAGGCGCTGTACGACGAGGCGTCGCGGTCGCTGAGCGGCGCCGACGCCGCCCGGTACCGGGAGATCGTCAGCGGCCCGGACGCCGCGCGGTTCGACGACCTGGAACGGCTGGTGACCCGGCCGCAGAGCCGTCCGGGCGCCGCGCCGCCGCTGGACGTCGGCGCCTGGCACACCGCGACCGAGGCCGTCGGCCGTGAGCTGACGGGCCTCGCCACGCGGATCCGCGCCGTCACCACCGACCGCGCCCGCGACACCGCCAGGGCGTTCCTGCTGCGGCTGGTGCTGGCGGGCGGGCTGGGGCTGATCGCGGTGGTCGTGTCGGTCGTGCTGGCCGTCCGCATCGGGCGGACGCTGATCCGTGAGAGCCGCGCCCTGGCCCGCGACGTGTCGGCGTTCGCGGCCGAGCGGCTGCCGGACGGCCCCGAGCCGCTGGCCCCCGAACGGCGGCTGCCCGCGCGTCCGGGCGACCCGCCGCCGCCCGAGCCGCTGGAACCGCCCGACGCCGAGCCCGAGGCGCCTGGCCCGGTCTACACGGTCGGCGAGATCCGGCGGATCGGGGACGCGTTCGACCGCGCCCGCGACGCCGTCCGCCGCGCCGCCGCGAACGAGGAGGCCGCGCACCGCAGGCTCAACGAGGTGTTCGTGACGCTGGCGCGCCGCAACCAGTCGCTGCTGCAGCGGCTGCTGGCGATGCTGGAGGCGATGCAGCGGCGCACCGAGCGTCCCGACGAGCTGGAGGCCCTGTTCGCGCTCGACCACCTCGCCACGCGGATGCGCCGCCACGCCGAGGGCCTGGTCGTGCTGTCGGGACGGCCCGCCGGACGGTCCTGGCGCGACCCGGTCCGCCTTGTGGACGTCGCCCGTGCCGCCGCCGCCGAGGTCGAGGACTACACGCGGGTGGACGTCGCCCCGATGGGACGGACCGCGCTGCGCGGCTCCGCCGTCGCCGACACCATCCACCTGCTCGCCGAGCTGATCGAGAACGCCACCACGTTCTCGCCGCCGACGACGACCGTGCGGGTCTCCGGCGAGCTGGTCGGACGCGGGTTCGCGATCGAGATCGAGGACGGCGGCCTCGGCCTCGGCCCCGAGGAGTTCGAGGCGTGCAACGAACTGCTCGCGACCGACCCGGACGGGCGGCTGGGCGACACGACGCGGCTCGGCCTGTTCGTCGTCGCGCGGCTCGCGGCGCGGCTCGGCGCGAAGGTGACGCTGCGGCCGTCGGCGTACGGCGGGGTGACGGCGATCGTGCTGCTGCCGCTGGACCTCGTCGTGGAGCCGGGCCGCGAGCCGGCGCCGGACGTCCCGCGCGAGACGGCCGCGGGCCTGCCCGCGCGGCGCCGCCAGACCCATCTCGCCGAGCCGCTGCGCGCCGAGGAGCCGCTGCTCGCCGCGCCCGTCGCCGAGCCGCGTTCGCCGGAGTCCGCGCAGCGGCTGCTCACCGGCCTGCAGAGCGGGCTGGAGCGGGGCCGGGCCGCCGCCGCGGACGACGACGGCCCGTCCGCGCCCGGGGGCGAGTGATGCCCGAGGGCCCCGAGGAGCTGTGGGTCGACGAGATGGCCGGCCCGGTCGTCCGTCCCTACGCGGTGGCCAAGGGCCGCGCCCGGCACGCGGGCGGCGACGCGCTGGACCTGCTCGCGACCGTCCAGGCGCGGGAGCCGCTGCCCGATCCGGGCGTGCTGACGCCGGAGGAGGAGACGATCCTCGACCTGTGCCGCGGCCCGGTGCCGGTCGCCGAGATCGCGGCGGAGCTGGCGCTGCCGCTCGGCGTGGTCCGGGTGCTGCTCGGCGATCTGCTGGAGCGCCGTCTGGTGACGGCGCGCAGCCCGGAGACGGTCTCCGGGCGTCCCGACACGAACCTGCTGAAGGAAATGATCGATGGTCTGCGCGCGCTCTGACGGTCCGAGGCTGCGGGCGTGGCTGGCGGGGCTCGTGCTGCTCGCGGCGGCGCTCGGCACGTCCGGCTGCGGCCTGCTGGGCGGCCCGGCGCGCGCCGAGACGGTTCCGGGCGTCACGTCGCGGCCGTGCCCGCACGCGGTGAACCGGAACCACGGCTGCATCTACCTCGGGACGCTCTCGGACCTGTCCACCGGCCCGTTCAGCGCGCTCGGCGTGCTGCTCACCCGGGCGCAGCGGGCGTTCTGGGAGCGGGTCAACGCCGAGGGCGGCATCGGCGGGTACGACGTGGACGCCGTCACCTATGTCCGCGACACCGGGTACGTCCCGAGCCGTCACCTCGCCGCCTACCTGGAGATCAAGGACCGGGTGCTGGCGCTGGCGCAGACGCTCGGGTCCACGACGACCGAGGAGATCCTCGACGACCTGCGGACCGAGCGGATGCTGGCGGTGCCGGCGTCGTTCCAGTCCCGCTGGGAGTTCGAGGACGTGATCCTGGAGTCGGGCACGTCGTACTGCTTCCACTACATGAACGCCGTGGACTACGCCGTCCGGCAGGGCCGGGTGAAGCGGGTGATGAGCGTCCACTTCGCGGGCGACTACGGCGCGGACGGCGCCGGCGGCGCGCGGATCGCGGCCCGCGCGCACCGGCTGGCGTACCGGAGCGTCCAGACGCCGCAGGGCCCGGACCGGCAGGCGGCGGCGGTGCGGTCGATCCTGAAGTTCAAGCCGGACGTGGTGCTGCTGTCCACCGGCCCTGCGGAGACGGCTGCGATCGTCGGGCAGGCCGTCGCGCACGGCTACAAGGGCCGCTTCTTCGGCGACCAGACGACCTGGAACGTCGCGGTGATGAAGTCGCCGGTCGCCGCCGCGATGCGCGACCACTACCTCATGACCGCGACGTGGAAGCCGTTCGCGACCGACGCGCCCGGCTACACCGCGATGCGCGCCGCCCTCGGCCGGGTGGTGCCCGATGACACCCTGACGGTCGGTTGGTCGATGCAATATCCGCTGAAGGCGGTGCTGGAGCGCGCCGCGCAGAACGGGCGGCTGACGCGCCAGGGCCTCTACACGGCGATGAAGGAGACCACGTTCGTCGACTACGAGGGCATGATGCCCCCGGCGGCGGGGGACTTCTCCGGGACGCCCAACGCGTCGGCGTTCCGGGAGACGGTCTTCGAGCGTCCCGACCCGTCCCGGTACACGGGCCTGCGGGTGCTGACGGACTACCAGGCGGGCGCGACCGCCGACGGCTACCGGCTGGACGCGCCCTGCTCGGGCGTGACCTGAGCCGGGGGCGGGGAGGCGCCGCCCCCGGCGAGGCCGCCGTCCAGGGGGCTCACTTCTTGCCGGACAGCACCTTGTCGACGGCGAACTGCGCGACGCGCACCGCCCCCGCCGGGTTGAGCCGGACGCCCCGCCACGCGGCGCGGCCGTGCGCGGGCGCGACGATGAGGGCCTTGTTGCGGTCGACGCCGCGGATGATGTCGCGGGCGAGCTTCTCGGCGGTGTAGAGCCGGGGGACCGCCTTCTTGATGTCCTCGGTCGCGTTGCCGCTCATCGCCGTCTCCGGCAGGCCCGGGTTGACGTTGGTGAGCAGCGGCGTGTCGACGAAGCTCGGGCAGACGACGCTGACCTTGACGCCGCGTCCGGCCGCCTCGGCGCGCAGGCCGAGCGACAGCCCGACGACGGCGTGCTTGGTGGCGGTGTAGGGGATGCCGATCGGCATCGGGACGAGCCCGGCGAGCGACGCGGTGTTGACGATGTGCCCGGACCCCTGCTCCAGCATGATCCGGTACGCCGCGTCGACGCCGTGGACGACGCCCTTGAGGTTGATGTCGATCGCGCGGTTCCAGTGGTCGAGGGTCAGTTCCTCGGCCAGGCCGCCGATCGAGATGCCCGCGTTGTTGAACACGAGGTCGAGGTGGCCGTGCTCGTCGCGGACGGCGTGGTACAGCTCCGCCACGGCGGCGGCGTCGGTGACGTCGAGCGGCGCGGACGACGCCTTGCCCCGGCCGAGCGTGTTGAGCTTGTCGGCGACCTTCCGGGCGCCCTCGGCGTTGATGTCGGCGACGACCACCGTGTCGCCCCGGTGGACCAGGGACGTGGCGATGGCGCGGCCGATGCCGGACGCGCCTCCGGTCACGATCGCGATGCTCATGGCGTGCTCCGCTCGGTTGGAACGCCGGGCTGCGGGGACCGGCCAGGTCCCCGCGGCGGCGCAATTGGATGGTGGGTGGAATTGATGGGCGAGTCTACGGCCCGTGCCCGGCGCGCGACAGGGCGCTCAGCTCGCGGCCTTCCCGGCGATCTCGAAGTCCGCCGGGTCGAGGCGGCGCGTCCGCAGCCAGTAGTTGACGGTCGAGGCGGGCCACGCGGCCCGGTTCACGCCGTTGCGGTCGAGGTACCAGCTCGTGCAGCCGCCGGCGACCCACACCGCGCCCTCGGACTTGGCCTGGACCCAGCGGTTGAAGCGGTCCTGCGCGGAGGAGCGCACGGCGATCCGGCTGCCGCCCGCCGCGTCCCGCATCCGCAGGCACCGCAGGACGTACCGGACCTGCGCCTCGATGATGAAGATCATCGAGTTGTGCCCGAGCCCGGAGTTCGGGCCGAGCAGCAGGAACAGGTTCGGGAAGCCCGCGACGGACACGCCGAGGTGCGCCTCGACGCCGTCCTGCCACGCGTCCTGGATCTTCACGCCGTCGCGGCCGACGATGTGGGCGTGCTCGAAGGCGTCGGTGACGTGGAAGCCGGTGCCGAAGATGATCGCGTCGACCGGGTGCTCGGCGCCGTCCTTCGTGAGGATCGAGTGCGGCCGGACCTCGGCGATCCCCTCGGTCGTGACGTGCACATTGGGACGGGTCAGCGCCGGGTAGTAGTCGCTGGACACCAGTGTCCGCTTGCAGCCCATCGTGTAGTCGGGCGTCAGCTTGCGGCGCAGCTCCGGGTCCTTCACCTGGCGGTTCAGGTGCCACTTCGCCAGGCCGCTCGCGGCCTTCAGCAGCCTGGGGTTCTTGAACCCCAGCACGAAGCTCTCCTGCATCAGGTAGATGCCGTTGCGGTAGCCGCGCTGCACGCCGGGGACGCGCCGGAACAGCGCCTTCTCCACGCCGGTGACGCGGCGGTCGGGCTTGGGCAGGATCCACGGCGGCGTCCGCTGGAACAGCGTCAGCGACCCGGCCTGCTTCGCCACGCGCGGGACGAACTGGATGGCCGACGCGCCCGTCCCGATCACGGCGACGCGCTTGCCGGTGAGGTCGTAGTCGTGGTTCCACTCGGCGGAGTGGAACGTCGTGCCCTCGAAGGAGTCCAGGCCCGGCAGGTCGGGGATGCTCGGCTGGTGCAGCGGCCCCATGCCCGCGACCAGCGCCCGTCCCCGCACGACCTCGCCCGGCTCGGCGCCCGCGCCGGCGACGGTCACGCTCCAGGTGTCGTCGGCGTCGCTGTACTCGGCGCCCGTCACCTCGGTGTCGAACCGGATGTGCTGCTCCAGCTCGTACTTGGCGACGACCTCCTTGATGTACTCCAGCAGTTCGGCCTGCTTGGGGAACATCCGGGACCAGTCGGCCTTCGGCTCGAACGAGAACGAGTACAGCAGCGACATGATGTCGCAGCCGCAGCCGGGATAGGTGTTCTCCCGCCACGTCCCGCCGACCTCGCCGGCCTTCTCCAGGATCACGAAGTCGTGGACGCCGGCCTTCTTCAGCCCGATCGCCATGCCGAGGCCGGAGAAGCCCGTCCCGACGATGACGACGTTGTACGCCTCGCCCGGTCCCGCCGCGGGCGTGACCACGGCGGGACGGTTGTTCTCCGCGGTCATCGTCAGGCGGCCTTGGCGACGGCGTCGGTGCTCAGCGGACGGCGGGTGCCCGGCTCGTCCCAGATCCCGAACGCCTTCCAGACCTGCTTGTTGCGCCGGTTCACCAGGCCCAGCTCGTTCATCAGGTCGCGGATCTTGGCGACGGAGTTGGAGATCTCCGCCTTGCTGTCGGGGTTGCGGTACGCCTCGCGGACGACCTCGGCCGGGATGTTGAAGTGCCGCACCATCGGCCCGGGCGGGGACAGCATGATCCGCGCCATGACGCCGAGCACGACCGGCGTGAGCACGCCGAGGATCGCCTTCTGCGTGCGGTTCAGGTTCGGCACGCGGTGCTTGAGGTAGTGGCGCGCGAACGAGATGTGCCGCGCCTCCTCGGCGATGTGGATCTTCATGATCGTCTCTTCGAGCGGGTGCTTGATGTGCCCGCCCTTCAGCGACTTGCGCTGCACGTAGTCGATCGGGTCCTCGCCGCCGAGCACGAACACGAAGAACAGCTCGGTGCTGACCAGCGGGATCCACGGCGCTACCTGCGCGATGAGGCTCAGCGACCGGGGCATGCCGCGGATCGGCATCTTCGTCCGGTTCACGAACTCCTGGAACATCATGCCGTGGTGACATTCCTCGGTCGTCTCGTGGTAGACGTACCGGAACTCCGGACGGCCGTTCGGCAGCCGGTAGGCGTAGTTCAGCAGGCCGCGCTTGAGCAGGTTCTCGAACTGCAGGCCGATCTTCATCGCCGTCGCGACGCGCCACAGCCCGATCTGCGCGCGGATCTCCGGCGGCTGCGCCTTGTACCAGGCGGTGTCCCCGAGCCGGTCGAACTCCGGCAGGACCCAGCGCGGGTCGTTCTTGTCGACCAGGAACTCGGGGTCGTCCCACGGGATGTCGGCGTACGCCTCCCAGTGCTTGTCCACCGACGCCTTGTTCAGGCGGCTGATGACACCGAGATACGACTTCTTGTCCTTGACCTGCTCGCGGACTTCCTCGGCGAGCTCGGTGGGGGCTTTGGTCATGATGGCGCTCCCTCGGGGGTGCTGCGTCCGGCGTCGCCGCCGTCTTCGGGGGTGGGGGTCAGGACGGGTCCGCCCGTCTCGGGGACGATCAGCAGGGCGATGGCCTTGAGCTGCGTCAGCACCTCGGCCTGGTGACCGTCCGCGTCGTCGTCCAGCGCGTTCTGCACCGACAGCCCGATGTACAGGGCGTACAGGGCGCGCAGCAGCGTCGTGACGAAGTCGGGGGGCAGGGTGTTCGCGGGGAACAGCCGACTGAACGTCTCGGTGATCACCTGGACGATCCGCTCGTTCATGTCCCGGCACAGGGGGCGCAGTTCGTCGTCGGTGCGCCCCGCGACGGCCAGTTCCATGAGCGCCTTGGCCGGGCGCCCGCGGAAGACCTCCCACAGCAGGTCGAGGGCTCCCTCGACGTTGCGGCGGGCGGCCGGGAGGATCGCGAACGCCGTCTCGTACGCGAGCCGCTGCGCCTGGAGCATGTGCTCCAGGGCCGCGGTGACCAGCTCCATCTTCGTCGGATAGTGGTGCTGCTGGGCACCGCGCGAGACTCCGGCGCGCCGGGCGACCTCCGTGGTCGAGGTCCCCGACCAGCCGAGATCCACCAGACACTCCATCGTCGCGTCCAGCAGGCGCCGACGCGTCGTCGACCGCCGCTCCTCCTGCGTGCGGCGGACGGGGGGTCCGTGTCGGCGACTGCTTACTGTCACACCTCGAAGGTACGAGGCGACATACAAGCAAGCAAGCCTGCTTGTATGTCGGTCGCATCACAATATGGCGCCCCATGTCCCGGCGGGAGCGTGATCGTCCGCGGATAGGCTGGAAGCCATGCAGGTCACCCAGTCGGCGAAGCTCGGCAACGTCTGTTACGACATCCGCGGCCCCGTCCTCGGCCGCGCGCGGGAACTGGAGGCCGCGGGGCACCGCATCCTCAAGCTGCACATCGGCAACCCCGCGCCGTTCGGCTTCGAGTGCCCGCCCGAACTCCTCCAGGACATGGTCCGCAACCTGCCCGACGCCCACGGCTACAGCGACTCCAAGGGCATCCTGCCCGCGCGCCGCGCCGTCGTGCAGCGCTGCGAGGAGATGGGCATCGCCGACGTCGACGTGGAGGACGTCTACCTCGGCAACGGCGTCTCCGAGCTGATCGTCATGACGCTGCAGGCGCTGCTCAACAACGGCGACCAGGTCCTCATCCCCGCGCCGGACTACCCGCTGTGGACGGCGTCGGTCGCGCTGTGCGGCGGGCAGGCCGTCCACTACCTGTGCGACGAGGGCGCCGACTGGATCCCCGACCTCGCCGACATGGAAGCCAAGATCACCGACCGGACGCGGGCGCTCGTCCTGATCAACCCCAACAACCCGACCGGCGCGGTGTACCCGCGTCCGGTGCTGGAGCAGATCGTCGAGCTGGCCCGGCGGCACCACCTGCTGATCTTCGCCGACGAGATCTACGACAAGATCCTCTACGACGGCGCCGTCCACACCTCGATCGCGTCGCTCGCGCCCGACCTGCTGTGCCTGACGTTCGGCGGGCTGTCCAAGAACTACCGGGTCGCCGGGTTCCGCTCGGGATGGGTGGTGCTGTCGGGGCCGAAGCAGCACGCCGCGTCCTACATCGAGGGCCTGGACATCCTCGCCAACATGCGGCTCTGCCCGAACGTCCCCGGCCAGCACGCCATCCAGGCCGCGCTCGGCGGGAAGCAGACGATCGAGGAGCTCGTCCTGCCGACCGGACGGCTCGGCGAGCAGCGCGACCGCGCCGCCGACCGGCTCAACGCGCTGCCCGGCGTGTCCTGCGTCCGGCCGCAGGGCGCCCTGTACGTGTTCCCGCGCCTGGACCCGGACGTCTACGCGATCGAGGACGACGTCCGGTTCGCGTTCGACCTGCTGGAGGAGCAGAAGATCCTCGTCGTGCAGGGCAGCGGGTTCAACTGGCCGCGTCCCGACCACTTCCGGATCGTCACGCTCCAGTACGCGGACGACCTGGAGGAGGCCATCGGCAGGATCGGCGAGTTCCTGGCCGCCCGCCGCCGGGGATGACCTGCGCGTTCTCGGGGAACGACGACAGGGGAGTTGCCAGGGAGGCCAGTGATGACCACGTCGGGATCCTTCGAGAGGCTGGACCGGGACGAGTGCCTGCGGCTGATCGCGCCGGGCGGGATCGGCCGCGTAGGGTTCGACGACGGCGAGGGGCCGTCGGTCCTGCCCGTCAACTACGTCGTCGCCGGTGACACCGTCGTGTTCCGGACGAGCTTCGGCGGCCGGATCAACAGCGGCGTCAGCACCGCCGTGCGCGGCGCCGAGGCCCGCGTCGCGTTCGAGGTCGACGCGATCGACGCCGAGCGGCACGCGGGCTGGAGCGTCCTGCTGCGCGGCCCGGCGCACCACCTGACGGCGGCGGAGGTCGAGGCGCTGCCGGACGTGCGGCCGTGGGCCGGGGGCGAACGCGAGTCGTACGTCTCGCTGCGGCCCGTCGAGGTCAGCGGGCGGCGGGTCGGCTGATCAGCCGGCCGCGGCGTCGAGCCGGCGCAGCGCGCCCCGCGCCACCTGCGGGTCCGTCGTCGCCCAGAACGGCGGCAGCGAGTTCTTGAGGAAGCCGCCGTAGCGGGCGGTCGCCAGCCGCGGGTCCAGGATCGCGACGACGCCCCGGTCGTCCATCGACCGCAGCAGCCGTCCCGCGCCCTGCGCCAGCAGCAGCGCCGCGTGCGTCGCCGCGACGGCCATGAAGCCGTTCCCGCCGTGCGCCGCGACGGCCCGCTGCCGCGCCGAGGTCACCGGGTCGTCCGGGCGCGGGAACGGGATCCGGTCCATGATCACCAGTTGCAGGGACGGGCCGGGCACGTCCACGCCCTGCCACAGCGACAGCGTGCCGAACAGGCACGTCCGCTCCTCCTCGGCGAACCGCTTGACCAGCAGGGACGTCGTGTCGTCGCCCTGGCACAGCAGCGGGTGCGACAGGTGGTCGCGCAGCTCGTCGGCGGCCTGGCGCGCGGCGCGCATCGAGGAGAACAGGCCGAGCGTCCGGCCGCCCGCCGCCTCGACCAGCTCGGTGATCTCGGTGAGGCAGGCGTCGGCGAGGCCGTCGCGTCCCGGCTGCGGGAGGTGCCGGGCGACGTAGAGGATGCCCGATTTCGGATGGTCGAACGGCGACCCGACGTCCAGGCCGGACCACTTCAGCTTCTCGTCCTCGGCGTCCTGCGCGGGCAGGCCCCACTGGCGGGCCAGCGGGTCGAACGAGCCGCCGAGCGTCAGCGTCGCGGACGTCAGGACGGTCGTGCGGTCCTCGAACAGCGTGCCGCGCAGCAGCCCGCCCACGCCGATCGGCGCGACGTGCAGCGTCGGCGGACGGGTCGGGCGTCCTTCCTGGGCGAACGGCTTGGCCAGCCACACCACCTCGGTGCGCGCCGCGATCTCCGCCGCGAACGCGTCGACCAGGCGTCCCGCGGTGTCGTGGAGGTCGTCCAGCGCGGACCGGGCCGCCTTGCGCGCGCCCATGTCGGACGGGTCGTTGTCCTTCTTCTCCGGGCCGAGGGCCGTCAGGCAGGCGTGCGCGGTGTCGCGGACGACCGCGAGCGTCGTGCCGAGCCCGGGTGACAGGACGTCCATGCGGCCCTCGGGCAGATCGTCCAGCAGGACGCCGAGCGCCTCGCCCGCCTCCTTCAGCCGGTCCGCCACGGCCTCCTCGACCAGTCGGCCGAGCCGCCGTGCCGCCGCCTCGACGCCGGGGCCGCTGAGGTCGCCGGTCGCGACGGACGTCACGCGGTCCACCAGCTCGTGCGCCTCGTCCACGATCACGACGTCGTGCTCGGGCAGGACCTGGAAGTCCTCCAGCGCGTCGATCGCGAGCAGCGCGTGGTTGGTGACGACGACGTGCGCCTCGCCCGCCGCCGCCCGCGCCCGCTCGGCGAAGCACTCGGTGCCCTGCGGGCAGCGCGCCGCGCCGAGGCACTCGCGGGCCGTCACCGCGACCTGCCGCCACGCCTGCTCGCTCACGCCGGGGACCAGCTCGTCGCGGTCGCCGGTCGTGGTCTCGTCGGCCCACTCGTTCAGCCGCTTCACCTGGCGGCCGAGGCCGGAGAGCTGCTGCGGGTCGAACAGGGCCTCGTCCTCGGGGTCCTCGGGGGCGCCGGTCTGGACGCGGTGCAGGCACAGGTAGTTGCGGCGGCCCTTGAGGATCGCGAACATCGGCTCGACGCCGAGGTGCGGCTCCAGCGCCTTGGCGAGCCTCGGGAGGTCGCGGTCGACGAGCTGGTTCTGCAGCGCGATCGTCGCGGTCGACACGACGACGGTCTTCTTGGCCGTCACGGCGTGCCTCAGCGCGGGGACGAGGTACGCCAGCGACTTGCCCGTCCCGGTGCCCGCCTGCGCGGCGACGTGCTCGCCGGACGCGATCGCGTGCGCGACCGCCTCGGCCATCGCCACCTGGCCGGGCCGCTCCGTGCCGCCGACGGCCGCCACGGCCGCCGCCAGGAGTTCCGTTACGTCCGGAACATCAGAGGTCGGGGCGGATTCGCTCAGGAGTTCGGGGGCTGGCACGGGGCAACGCTACAGGGTCACGTGAGGCAGCGCGGCCCCTCCATGCCGCAACCCCACACACCTCCGGTCCGTCACGAAACCCCGACCCACACCACTCCGCGCCGCCCCCACTCCGCGCCGCCCGCGCCCCCGCCACCCGCGCGTCGCCGCCACCCCACGTATTGGTCAGCCCGTGCGCCCGTCGCCGCCACCCGCGCGTCGCCGCCACCCCACGTATCCGTCAGCCCGCGCCCCGCCGCTCGCGCGTTGCCATCAGGCTGAGCGTGTCCGCCAGCCCACGCGCTCGCCGCACGCGCGTCGCCGCCACTCCACGTTTGTCCGCCAGCCCGGGCGCTCGCCGCGCGCGTTGCCGCCGCGCCACGTGTCCGTCAGCCCGTGCGGCCCGCCGCCCGCGCGTCGCCATCAAGCTGCGTGTGTCCGTCAGGCCGCGCGCTCGCCGCCCGCGCGTTGCCGCCAGCCCACGTGTGTCCGCCAGGCTGCGCGTTGCCGTCAAGTCACGCGGGTCCGCACCCTGCGGCGGGCCGCCTCCGCTCCGTGCGCCCACCATCGCGAGCAGACGTGTTCCGGTGCGCCGGGACGGTTCGCGTCCGAGTTCGTCCGGCGTCGGCGACGGGTCGCCGGGCGGCATCGGAGAGGATGGGCGGGTGTCCGCGTCGAGAGAAGTCCTCACCTGGGAACTGTTCGGCACCGCGAGCCGGGAGCTGGCCGTGGCGGTCGCGTCCGACGGGTACCGCCCGGACCTGATCCTGTCGATCGCCCGGGGCGGGCTGTTCGTCGCCGGCGCGCTCGGTTATGCGCTGGACGTGAAGAACCTGCACGTCATGAACATCGAGTTCTATACCGGCGTGGACCAGCGGCTGGAGATGCCCGTCATGCTGCCGCCCACGCCGAGCGCGGTGGACCTGTCGGGAGCGCGGGTGCTGGTCGCGGACGACGTGGCCGACACGGGAGCGACGCTGCGGCTCGTCCGGGACTTCTGCGCCGACCACGTTGCGGACGTACGATGCGCGGTCGTATACGAGAAACCCCGTTCGACAGTGAAGTGCGAGTACGTGTGGCGGCGCACGGACCGGTGGATTGATTTCCCGTGGTCAGCGGACCCTCCCGTCCTTTCACGCGACCCATCCTGACTCAGAGGTTTTCCACAGATCACGAGACGAGTTTCGCCGCGCCCCTCCCGGCGGCGAAGCTCGACGCATGAACGAGCCACTGAAGATCGGCGACCCCGCGGACGCGATCGCCGCCGTCCCCTACCTCCTGGGCTTTCACCCGGCCGACAGCCTCGTCTGCCTGGCGTTCGGCGGCCCGCGCACCGCGTGCGCCGTCCGGCAGGACCTGCCCGACGTGGACGAGCAGACCGCGCCCGTCCTGGCCCGCAACGGCTTCGAGCAGGCGATCGTCCTCGGCTACGGCCCGCCGGACCGGGCGGACGACGCGGCCCACGCCCTCGCCGCCGCACTCGACCGCCACGACATCAAGGTGATCGACATCCTGCGGGTCCTCGACGACCGCTGGTGGCGGCTCGGCTGTCCCGACGAGACGTGCTGCCCGCCGACGGGCCGCCCGCTCGACACCCGCGCCGCCCGCGTCACGGCCGAAGCGGTCTACGCGGGCCACGTCGCCCTGTCCGACCGCGCCGACCTGGCCCGCACGATCGCCCCCGTGGACGGCCCCGCCGCCGCCGCGATGCGCGCCGCGACCCGCCGCGCCGAAGACCGCCTGGCCGCCTTGGCAAGAGCACCGTCCGCCCCCGACCCACCCTCGACCCCCACCATCCTGACCACAGAAGGCATCCCGTTCGTCACCCACCTGCTCGACCGCTACAGCACAGACCGAAACCCGCCGACCGACGACGAAACAGCCTGGCTAGGCCTCCTGCTGACGTCCCTGCCCGTCCGCGACGAAGCATGGGAACACGCCAACAACACCCCCGCCGACCACCTGCAACTCTGGCGCAACACAACCCGCCGAGTAGCACCGCACTACGCAGCCGCCCCTGCCTCACTCCTGGCCTACACGGCCTACCTCATAGGAGACGGCGCCCTGGCGAACCTGGCCCTGGACAGAGCACTCACCGCCGCCCCGTCCTACTCGATGGCCGCCCTCCTCCGCGAAATCATCGCCCTCGGCATCCCGCCGTCCGAAACCCAAGCCCGAGTAGCCCGCCACTTCTAACCCCCAACCCCCACCACCCACCCACCCAACCGTCCGCACCGCCCACGCAGCAGCATCATCGACGCCACCGCCCACCGCCCACCGCCCACCGCCCACCGCCCACCGCCCGCGCCGAACGTCCGCAGTCGAACGTCCGCAGTCGAACGTCCGGGCTCGGACAACGGGCTCGGACAACGGGCTCGAACGCTCAGACCCGAACGCTCAGACTCGAACAACCACGGTCAGACGACCGGGCTCGGACGCCCGCGCTCGAACAGCCACGGTTAGACAACCCCGCTCGGACAAAGCACCTTCGCGCGACCACCCTCGCGCGACCGCGCGTGGTGATGGGGAGCGCGCCGCAGGGGGTCTGCGGGGCGCGGAGAGGAGGGGCTAGGAGGCGACGGCTTCGCCGGGGGTGCCGGGGTCCAGGCGGCGGTCGCGGTTGCGTTCGTTGTAGGCGCGCATCCGGGGCGGGTAGCCGACGATCTGGACGTCGTAGATGGGGAGGCTCAGGTTGCGGGCCACCTTCGCGATCACGCGGGGGGAGCCGACGCGGCGGCGGGTCCATTCGCCGTCGTGGGCCACCGCGACCGCCGTCGTGTCGGTCGCGAAGGTCTCCGGCTCCACGAAGAACTCCACGCCGCGGCGGGAGCGGGCGAAGGCGATCAGGGCCTCGACGTCGGCGTCGGTCGCCTCGCGGTCGAGCGTGTTCGTTCGCGGTCCCCGGTTTCTGCGGAGTCCGAAACGGTCGCGGATCCTCATCGGCGTCCCCCGTTCGCGGTGCCCGGAATCCCTTTCCGGGTCGATGAGCGGACTATGACCATAAACGGTCTTGGGGACGCGCGGGTTCCCGCCGCCCGCCTTTCCGGGGTGCGCGGTTCTAGGATGACCGGCATCGGGGCCGGTCGAAGGGGGACACATGGCGAGTCGCGTGCGCTTCGGCGCGATGGGCACCGCTGCGGTGATCCTCTGCGGATGGCTGAGCAGTTTCGGGAGCGTACCGGCCGCGGCGGACCGTTCCTTTTCCGCGGCGCCCGCGCCGCAGGCCGGGTCGGGGAATGTGCGGGGATCGGGAAAGTCGGTCGAACGTCCGGCCGTCGCGCCCGGGCGGCGCGGGGCCACTGTCGGACGGCCGGGAGCCGGGAGCGCGCCCGTCCGGCCAGGTGGGGCGGGCATACCTGGAACGCCCGCGCCGACGGGCGCTCTGCCGCCGACCGAGGAGCCGCGGGCGGGAGATCCGCCGGTGAGCGAGGCGGGCGCGCCCCGGCATATCGACTGCGCGAAGCAGAAATGCGTCGCGCTCACGTTCGACGACGGGCCGGGTCCGAAGACGGGCACGCTGCTGCGCATGCTCGCCGAGCGCAACGTCCGCGCGACGTTCTTCGTCGTCGGGCGCAACGCCGCCGCCGAACCGGCCGTGATCCGGCGCGAGATCGCGGACGGCCACGTCGTCGGCAACCACAGCTGGAGCCACGCCGACCTCGGCCGCGCCTCGGCGGCCACCGTCCGCTCCGAACTGGTGCGCACACAGCGCGCCGTCCGCCACGCCGCCGGCGTCACGCCGGTGCTGATGCGTCCGCCCTACGGTTCGACCGACCGGACGGTCGCCGCGGTCACCCGCGACCTCGGACTCGCGCAGATCCTCTGGGCGGTCGACCCGCTCGACTGGAAGGACCGCAACAGCGCCATCGTGACGCGCCGCGTCGTGCGCGGGACGAAGCCCGGCTACATCGTCCTCATGCACGACATCCACCCGACGACGATTGCCGCCGTCCCGGGGATCATCCGCGCGCTGAAGGCGAAGGGATACGTCTTCGCGACCGTCCCCGAACTGCTCGGCACGCATCTCAAGCCCGGCCACCGCTACACCAAGCGCAATCACTGACCGTCCCGCTAAGCCCCGCCCCGCCCGCGGTCTCGCGGTCGCGTTCGCCGCCGGGGTCTGAACGATGCCCCACCCACACTCCGCAGGCGACGACGACCCACACGCAGGGCACCCCCGCGCAGGGCACCCCCGCGCAGGGCACTCCTTGCACACACCGTCCTGCGCGCCCGTCGTCCCGCGCGCCCGTCGTCCCGCGCACACGTCGTCCCGCGCACCGCGCCAACGCCCACACGGTGCGCGCGGTGCGTCGTCCGCACTGTGCGCATGGCCTTCTCCGAGGCATACGTTCTACGCGCACGTTGCGCCGCGCGTTGCTCCCCGCGCCCCGTGGGCACGGCGTTCTGCGCGCACGGCGTCGCGCATGAATGTTCGCGGTCGCGCACCGTCGCGCACCGTCGCGCGCGGGCACGCGCGGACGACGGACGGGCATGGGCGCGGAGGGAGTGGGGCGGGCGAACTTTGGGGGGAGGGGGTTCAGGGTTGGGTCAGGGACGTCCCCGATGGTGGTGTGGGGTGGGGCGGCGCAGCATGGGGGTATGGACGGGAAACATTTCGGTGGCGTCGAGGACGTCGGCCGGCTCCGTGTGTCCGATGCCGAGCGTGACGCCGTCGTCGGGCGGCTTCAGGATGCTTATGCCGAGGGGCGGCTCGATCATGACGAGTTCGACCTTCGGGCCCATCTCGCCATGACGGCCAAGACGCGCGGCGAGTTGGAGACGGTGCTCGTCGACCTTGCGGTCGGTGGCGAGGACGGGGCGCGGGCGGGGGCGTTGAGCGGGGAGGATCGGGTGCTCGCCGCGTTGTCGCATGCGCTCGGTGTTCCGACGCTTTTCGTCGGTCCGCTCGTGTTGATGCTGACGAGCGGCAAGCGGTCCGCGTATGTGCGGCGGCACGCCGTGGAGGCCGTCAACTTCCAGTTGACACTGTTGCTGGTCACGGTGGTGACGTTCGGGATCGGCGGGGTGCTCTACGCTCTGACCTGGGTCGTCGCGGCGGTCGCGGCCGTCGTCGCGCTCACCGGGAACGGATTCCGGACGCCCTGGATCCTGCGCCTCGTGAGATAGTCGGACGGCCGGACGTCCCCGGGGTGTGTGAGCACCCTCTCGCCCAATTATGTGGACGATACATGGGATGACCGGTTTACTGTCACGGGGAGGGTGAGATGACGGACCTGCTGGTCAACGGTGATCACGAACAGGCGGTCGAGGCGTTGCGCCGCTCGTACGCGGCGATCCCGGAGGGGCAGCCGATCCGGCTGGCGAAGCGGACCTCGAACCTGTTCCGGTGGCGCGACCCGTCCGAGGCCCCGGGTCTGGACGTCTCCGGCTTCGACCGCGTGCTGAGCGTCGACCCCGAGACCCGCACCGCGCAGGTCCAGGGCATGACGACGTATGAGGACCTGGTCGACGCGACGCTGGCGCACGGGCTCATGCCGACCGTCGTCCCGCAGCTCAAGACGATCACGCTCGGCGGCGCGGTCACCGGCCTCGGCATCGAGTCGACGTCGTTCCGGCTGGGCCTGCCGCACGAGGCCGTCCAGGAGATGGAGATCCTCACCGGCGACGGCCGGGTGGTCGTCGCCACGCGCGACAACGAGCACAGCGACCTCTTCTTCGGCTTCCCGAACTCCTACGGCACGCTCGGCTACAGCCTCCGCCTGAAGATCGACCTGGTGCCGGTGAAGCCGTACGTCAAGCTGCGGCACCTGCGGTTCGCCGACGCGAACGCGCTGAGCCGCGCGCTGGACGACCTCGTCGCGAGCGGCGTCCACGAGGGCGAGACCATCGACTTCCTGGACGGCACCGTCTTCAGCGCCGACGAGCAGTACCTCACCCTCGGCTTCTTCACCTACGAGGCCCCCTACACCTCCGACTACACCGGCCAGAACATCTACTACCGGTCGATCCAGCAGCGTTCGGTGGACTTCCTGACCGTCCGCGACTACATCTGGCGCTGGGACACCGACTGGTTCTGGTGCTCGGGCGCGTTCGGCGTGCAGAACCCGCTCGTCCGCCGCGTCTGGCCGGACCGCGCCAAGCGCTCGGACGTCTACCGCAAGCTCGTCGCCTACGACCGCCGCTACCAGGTCATCGCGCGGATCGAGCGGTGGCGCGGGCTGCGTCCCCGCGAGGACGTCATCCAGGACATCGAGGTGCCGGTCGGACGGCTGCCGGAATTCCTGGACTTCTTCCACGCCAAGGTCGGGATGGCGCCGATCTGGCTGTGCCCGCTCCGCGCCCGCGACAACTGGCCGCTGTACCCGCTGGAACCGGGCCGGACGTACGTCAACGTCGGTTTCTGGGGGACGGTCCGGCTGCCCCCCGGCCAGATCCCCGAGTACCACAACCGGCTCATCGAGCGTGAGGTCGCGGCCCTTGACGGGCATAAATCGCTGTACTCGACCGCTTTTTACAGCCGTGACGAGTTCTGGCGGCACTACGACGGGGAGACCTACCAGCGGCTGAAGGCGGGTTACGACCCCGGAAAGCGGCTGCTGGACCTCTACGACAAGTGCGTGCGCGGGCGCTGAGCCGTGCCCGGGGAAGGGCCGGTCCCGCGCGGGCCGGCGCGATCCCGTCGCCCCCGCGGGGCGTGGAGACAGGAGGAAGAAAGATGACGCTGGCCAAGGTCTTCGAGCGCCTGGCCGGGCCTGGGGCGCCAGTGGAGTTCGCGGCCTACGACGGGTCGCGCTCGGGGCACCCGGACGCGGACATCCGGTTCGACGTGCGCTCCCCGTACGCGGTGTCGTATCTCGTGCACTCGCCGGGCGCGCTCGGGCTCGCCCGCGCGTACGTGAGCGGAATGATCGACGTGAGCGGCGACATGTACACGGCCCTGTCGACGATGCAGCAGGTGCTCGGCGACGTGACGCCGCGCGAGAAGCTGCGGATCATCGGGGGCGTCCTCGGGGACCCGTTGCTGCGCGGCGCGGTGTCGCGCCGGCTCCCGCCGCCGCCGCAGGAGGCGCCGTTCAGCCGGGTCCCGGCGTGGCTGCGGCATTCTAAGCGGCGCGACGCGCAGGCGATCTCCCACCACTACGACGTTTCCAACACCTTTTATGAGTGGGTTCTCGGTCCTTCGATGGCGTACACGTGCGCCTGTTTCCCGGAGGAGAACTCCACGCTTGAGGAGGCACAGTTCCACAAGCACGACCTGGTGGCCAGGAAGCTCGGCCTCAAGCCGGGCATGCGGCTGCTGGACGTGGGCTGCGGCTGGGGCGGCATGGTCATGCACGCCGCCAAGGAGTACGGCGTCAAGGCCCTCGGCGTGACGCTGTCCAAGCAGCAGGCGGAATGGGCGCAGAAGGCCATCGCCGACCGCGGGCTGTCGGAGCTGGCCGAAGTGCGGCACATGGACTACCGGGACGTCACCGAGTCCGGATTCGACGCCGTCAGCTCGATCGGCCTGACGGAGCACATCGGCAAGGCGAACCTGCCGTCGTATTTCTCGTTCCTGTACGGGAAACTGAAGCCGTACGGCCGGATGCTGAACCACACCATCACCCGTCCGGACAATCTCGCGCCGCCGATGAAGCAGAGCGGGTTCATCAACCGGTACGTGTTCCCGGACGGCGAGCTGGAGGGCCCCGGCTACATCCAGCAGCAGATGAACGACGCGGGCTTCGAGATCCGGCACCAGGAGAACCTGCGCGAGCACTACGCGCGGACGCTCCTCGGCTGGTGCCGCAACCTGGACGACCACTGGGACGAGGCCGTCGCCGAGGTCGGCGAGGGCACCGCGCGGGTGTGGCGGGTCTACATGGCGGGCTGCGTCCTCGGGTTCGAGCAGAACTGGATCCAGTTGCACCAGACGCTCGGCGTCAAGCTGGACGACGAGGGCGGGGCGCAGATGCCCCTGCGTCCCGACTGGGGCGTCTGACGGCGCGGCGGACGCGGGGGCACGGCCTCCGCGTCCGCCGCGAAGGACTGACGTCCGCCGCGAAGGACTGACGTCCGCCGCGAGGGGCTGACGTCCTCGGCGTCCGCCCGCGAGGGGCTGACGCCCGCCGCGTCCCGGGGTACGTTCACGATCATGGACGAGTTGCGCGCCGCGGACGTGAACCTGACCGACTGGGCGTTCTGGCGGGCGCCGCACGAGCACCGGCACGCGGCCTTCGCGGCGCTGCGCGGCGAGCCCCGGCTGCCGAAGTTCGAGGAGCCCGAGGTCTTCGTCGTCCCGCGCGGCCCCGGCTACTACGCGGTGACGCGGCACGCGGACGTCGTGGAGGCGTCGCGCCGCCCCCAGGACTTCTGCTCCGGCCGGGGCGCGATCAGCATTCCGGACATGCCGGGCGACATGCACGAGTACTTCGGCTCGATGATCAGCATGGACGACCCCCGGCACGCCAAGATCCGCCGGATCGTGTCGCGCGCGTTCTCGCCGCGCATGGTGCAGCGCTTCGACGAGCAGGTCCGCACGGTCGCGGCGCGGCTGGTGGCCGGGGTCGCGGCGGGCGAGGGCACCGGCGACTTCGTGGCGGACGTCGCGGCGCGCCTCCCGCTGACGATCATCTGCGACCTCATGGGCATCGGAAAAGAGCACCACGCGGCGGTGCTGGCGGCGTCCAACACGATCCTGGCGGGCAACGACGCCGAGTTCATCCCGCTCGGCGAGCCCGACCGGATCGTCGTGGCCCTCCTGGACGCGGCGCAGACGCTCAAGGCCATCGTGGAGGAACTGGCGGCGCGCCGCCGCGCCGAGCCCGCCGACGACCTGACGTCCGCGCTGGTCAACGCCAACATCGACGGCGAGGCGCTGACCGACCAGGAGCTGGGCTCGTTCTTCATCCTGCTCGTCGTGGCGGGCAACGAGACGACGCGCAACGCGATCGCGCACGGCCTGGACCTGTTCACCCGCCACCCCGGCCAGCGGGAACTGCTGCTGGCGGACTTCGAGGGACGGATCGCCGGGGCCGTGGAGGAGATCGTCCGGTACGTCTCGCCGGTGATCTGGATGCGCCGCACCGCGACCCGCGACACGACGCTGAACGGCCACGAGGTCGCCGCCGGCGACAAGCTGCTGCTCTACTACTGGTCGGCGAACCGGGACGAGTCGGTCTTCCCCGAGCCCGAGCGGTTCGACATCCTGCGCGACGCGTCCGGACATGTCGGGTTCGGCGGGCCGGGCCCGCACTTCTGCCTCGGCGCCCACCTGGCCCGCCGCGAGATCTCCGTGCTGTTCCGCGAGCTGTTCGGGCGGCTGCCGGACGTCCACGCCGCCGGCGCGCCGGACCGGCTGGAGTCCGCCTTCGTCAACGGCATCAAACGGCTGCCGTACGCGTACTGAGCGGCCCGGGGACCGCGCCGTCGCCCCCGGACCGCCCGCCGGTCAGCGCAGCGCCCGCTTGAGGATCTTGCCGGTGGCGGTCATCGGCAGTTCCTCGCGGAACTCGACGATGCGCGGGTACTTGTAGTTGGCGAACTGCTCCCTGCCCCAGGCGATCAGCTCGTCCTCGGTGACGGTCGAGCCGGGCGTGCGGATCACGTACGCCTTGATCTCCTCGCCGTGCGACTCGTGCGGGACGCCGACGACCGCGGCGAGCGAGACGTCCGGATGCGTCATCAGGACCTCCTCCAGCTCGCGCGGGTACACGTTGAAGCCGCCCCGGATGATCATGTCCTTCGAGCGGTCGATGATGTAGTAGTAGCCGTCCTCGTCGCGGCGGGCGACGTCGCCGGTGCGGAACCAGCCGTCCCGGATCGCGCCCTCGGTCGCCTCGGGACGGTTGTAGTAGCCCTTCATGACGTTGTGGCCGCGGATGGCGATCTCGCCGGGGCCCTCGCCCTCGATCGTCTTCCAGTCGTCGTCGATGAGCTTCATCTCCACGCCCCAGATCGGCAGGCCGATCGAGCCGGGCCGCTGCTCGCGGTCGGGCCGGTTGAAGGACGCGACCGGGGACGTCTCCGAGAGCCCGTAGCCCTCCAGGATGCTCACGTCGAACTTGGTCCTGATCCCCTTGAGGACCTCCATCGGCAGCGCCGACCCGCCCGACGTCGCGACGCGCAGGTTGTCGCGGATCGTCGCCACGTCCTCGGCGGAGGTGTCGTCGGTCAGCAGTGCCCAGTACATCGTCGGGACGCCCGCGAAGACGTTCACCTTCTCCTTGACCATCAGCGCGACGGCCTGCTTCGGGTCGAACCTGGGCAGCAGGACGAGCGTCCCGCGCCGGTACAGGCCGACGTTCATCATGCAGGTCTGCCCGAAGATGTGGAACAGCGGCAGCGCGACCAGCAGCGTGTCGTGGAGCGAACGCTCGAACAGCCCGTCGGAGACCATCGCGTTCATCAGCAGGTTGCCGTGCGTCAGTTCGGCGCCCTTGGGCTGCCCGGTGGTGCCGCTCGTGTAGAGGACGACGGCGGTGTCGTTGGCGTCGGTCTGGACGCTCTCGAACGTCCCGGGCTGCCCGCCGATCGCGGCGAGGAACGGCTCGGCGCCCTCGATCGGGGACGCGGTCGCCGTCGGGTCCGCGGGCATGAGGAAGAAGTGCTCGCACACGTCCGTCTCCTGGAAGCCGGCGAACCCGGCCTCGCCGAGCGGAAGCTGCGGCGTCCCCTCGAAGCAGAAGAACGCCTTCGCCTCGGAGTCGGCGAGATGGTAGGCGATCTCGCGCGGCTTCAGCAGGACGTTCAGCGGTACGACCACCACCCCGGCCTTGAGCGCACCGAAGTACACCATCGGGAAGTACGGCACGTTCGGCGACGCCAGGGCGATCTTGTCGCCGGGCCGCAGGCCGCGCGCCACCAGCAGGTTCGCCACCTGGTTCGCGACCGTGTCCAGCAGCGCGTACGAGAGCCGTGTGTCACCGAGGACGACCGCGTCCCGGTCGGGCGCCTCGCGGGCCGCGTCTTCGAGAAGGACGGAGAGATTGAGCATGGCACTCCTCGTACCGGGTGGTGTCACCAGGCGTTTACTACTGGCGAGTGTACGAACCGTAGTGCTCATCCTGATACATAAGTTGCGGCCGACGCCATATGTCGTGCTTCCTTGACATCAAGGTTGTGACCATCTGGTCGGTTCGTCGGTCGTTATCGACCGCGCGACGGCCTTGCTCCTGCGCTAGTCTTGTTGTATGCGGACCATGGCCCTCCTTCTTCGCACGCCGCGCTGAGCCCTACCCGGCGAGCGCGGCGACCCCTCCTGTGCGAGGGGTTCTTTCATGTCAGGGCACGTCCGTGCAGGCCCCTCAACGACCGGAACCAGTGGAGCAGCGACGTGAGCAGCGACGAGACCTCGCGCAACGACCAGGCGGCCGACGGGTACGACCCGCGGGCCGTCCAGGACAAGTGGCGGGACCGCTGGGAGCGGCTCGCGGCTCACCGCGCGGGCGGCCCGGACGATCCGCGCGAGCGCCGCTATGCCCTGGACATGTTCCCCTACCCGTCCGGTGACCTGCACATGGGGCATGCCGAGGCGTTCGCGATCGGGGACGTGTCCGCCCGCTACTGGGCGCAGCGCGGGTACAACGTCCTGCACCCCATCGGCTGGGACTCCTTCGGCCTGCCCGCCGAGAACGCCGCGATCAAGCGCGACTCCCACCCGGCCGAGTGGACGTACGCCAACATCGAGACCCAGGCCGAGTCGTTCCGGCGCTTCGCCCCGTCCTTCGACTGGACGCGGCGCCTGCACACCTCCGACCCCGAGTACTACCGCTGGACGCAGTGGCTGTTCCTGCGCTTCTACGAGCGCGGGCTGGCCTACCGCAAGGGCGGCCAGGTCAACTGGTGCCCGAACGACCAGACCGTCCTGGCCAACGAGCAGGTCGTCGGCGGCCACTGCGAGCGCTGCGGCGCGCTGGTGGAGCGGCGCGTCCTGACCCAGTGGTACTTCAAGATCACCGACTACGCCGACCGGCTGCTGGACGACATGGACCAGCTGGAGGGCGGCTGGCCCGAGCGCGTCCTGCTGATGCAGCGCAACTGGATCGGCCGCTCCACCGGCGCGGACGTGGACTTCGTCATCGAGGGCCGCGCCGAGCCGGTGACCGTCTACACGACCCGTCCGGACACGCTGCACGGCGCGACGTTCATGGTCGTCGCGGCGGACGCCCCGCTGGCCGAGGAGGTCGTCGCGCCCGAGCAGCGCGCCGCGTTCGAGGCGTACCGCGAGGAGGTCTCGCGGGAGAGCGAGATCGAGCGGCTGTCCACCGAGCGCGAGAAGACCGGCGTGTTCCTGGGCCGCTATGCCGTGAACCCGGTGAACGGCGAGCGGATCCCGGTGTGGGCGTCGGACTACGTCCTGGCCGAGTACGGGCACGGCGCGATCATGGCGGTGCCCGCCCACGACCAGCGCGACCTGGACTTCGCGCTGAAGTTCGGGCTGCCCGTCCGCGTCGTCGTGGAGACCGGCGCGCCCGACCCCGCCGCGACCGGCGTCGCCACGCCCGGCGAGGGCACGCTGGTCAACTCCGGGCCGGTGGACGGCCTGGGCAAGGCCGACGCGATCGCCCGCACGATCGAGCTGCTGGCCGAGCGCGGCACCGGACGCGCCGCCGTCAACTTCCGGCTGCGCGACTGGCTGGTCTCGCGGCAGCGGTTCTGGGGCTGCCCGATCCCGATCGTCCACTGCCCGTCGTGCGGCGAGGTGCCCGTCCCCGAGGACGAGCTGCCGGTGCGGCTGCCCGACGACCTGCGCGGCTCCGACCTGGCGCCCAAGGGGACGTCGCCGCTGGCCGCCGCCGAGCAGTGGGTCAACGTCGACTGCCCGAAGTGCGGGGGCGCCGCCAAGCGCGACTCCGACACGATGGACACCTTCGTGGACTCGTCCTGGTACTACTTCCGGTACTGCTCGCCGGACTACACCGACGGGCCGTTCGACGTCGAGGAGGTCCGCCGCTGGATGCCCGTCGACCGGTACACCGGCGGCGTCGAGCACGCGATCCTGCACCTGCTGTACAGCCGGTTCTTCACCAAGGTCCTGTACGACATGGGCCTGGTCGACTTCACCGAGCCGTTCAAGCAGCTGCTCAACCAGGGGCAGGTCATCAACGGCGGCAAGGCGATGTCCAAGACGCTGGGCAACGGCGTGAACCTGGGCGAGCAGATCGCCGATCACGGCGTGGACGTCGTCCGGCTGGCGATGCTGTTCGCCGGCCCGCCCGAGGACGACATCGACTGGGCCGACGTGTCCCTCCAGGGCATGACGAAATTCCTGGCGCGCGTGCACCGCGTCGCGTCGGAGGTGGCGTCCGCGCCCGGCGCCGACCCCGCCGCCGGGGCCCGGGCGCTGCGCCGCGTCACGCACCGGACGATCGAGGAGGTCACCGGGCTGGTCGAGGCCACCCGGTTCAACGTCGCGATCGCCCGGCTGATGGAGCTGGTGTCGGCCGCCCGGCGCGCGATCGACTCCGGGCCCGGCGCCGCCGACCCGGCCGTCCGCGAGGCCGCCGAGACCGTCACCGTCCTGCTGTCGCTGTTCGCGCCCTACACGGCCGAGGAGGCGTGGGAGCGGCTGGGCCGCACCGCGCCCGTCGTGACGGCGGGCTGGCCCGCGGTGGACCCGGCGCTGCTGGTCCAGGAGTCGGTGACGTGCGTCGTGCAGGTCGCGGGCAAGGTCCGGGACCGGCTGGAGGTCGCGCCCGGCATCGACGCGGGCGAGCTGGAGGCGCTGGCGCTGGCGTCCGAGCGGGTCGTGGAGGCGCTGGGCGGGGCGGAGATCGCCAAGGTGATCGTCCGCGCGCCCAAGATCGTCAACATCGTGCCGCGCCGCTGAGAACGGGCGAAAGCCCCGTCCGGGACGTCCGGGCGGGGCTTTCGCATGTCCGTGCTCGGGGACGGATTCCCGGGCCCGGCGGGGCCGTCGCACTGGACGGTTTGTCAATGCGGGAAAGATTTCGGTCCGCCGGACGGGAACGCCGTGGTATGTCAGGATTCTCCCGTCACATCTTGCGGAGAACCGCGACCACGCGCCCCAGGACCGACGCTTCGTCACCCGGAATCGGGTCATACGCCGGGTTCTGCGGCATCAACCAGATATGGCCGTCCCTGTGCTTCAGCGTCTTCACGGTGGCCTCGCCGTCGATCATCGCGGCGACGATGTCGCCCTGCTCCGCGACCGGCTGCTGCCGGACGACCACCCAGTCGCCGTCCGCGATGGCCGCGTCGATCATCGAGTCGCCGGTGACCTTGAGCAGGAAGTGCGTGCCCTCGCCGACGAGCTGCTTGGGCAGCGTGAAGACGTCCTCCACGGCCTCCTCGGCGAGGATCGGGCCGCCCGCCGCGATGCGGCCGACGAGCGGCACGTAGGCGGGGGCGGGCTGCGTCCCGGCCGGCTCGGCGCCGTCGACGTCCTCGGCGGTGCGCACCGGCGTCGCGCCGGGCACCCGCACCTCGACCGCGCGCGGACGGTTCGGGTCGCGCCGCAGGTAGCCCTTGCGCTGGAGGGTGCGGAGCTGGTGGGACACGCTGGAGGTGCTCGTCAGGCCGACGGCCTCCCCGATCTCGCGCATCGACGGCGGGTAGCCGCGCCGCTGGACCGAGTCGCGGATGACCTCGAGGACCATGCGCTGCCGCTGGGTCAGCCCGCTTCCCTCGCCGGAACCGTCGGGCAGCTCCCGGGCCTTGCTCATCGCTCGTCGCCTCCAGGCGGTCGGATCCGTCACTCCTCGTCCAGGGAACGCTACCGCCTCCACGACCGATGATCAAACAATTGTTCGAAGAAGATGCTCGCCTTCCCCCACTGCCGTGCGATAGAACATCGTACACACGTTCGATCGAAAATGCATTCGAAACGTCGGGTGCGGACCGGTCGCGGAGGGGCAGAGATGGGTGATTCGCTCCAGCAGGGACAGGTGGCGGTGTGCGGCGGCGGCCTCGTCGCCGGGCACGAGGAGCGCGGTGCTCCCGCGGACGGCGCGCGGCGGGGGTTCCCGCGCCGCCGGGGGCATCTGCGATTGATCATCGGCGGGCGCGGCGAACCGGTGGCGGACGTCCCGGCGCCCGTCGCGTCCCGCGTCGTCCGCCCGGCCGCGGGCCGGGTCGCGAGTCGGTCGGAGGGGCGGCCGGGTCTGCGGCTGACGCGGCGGGGACGGATCGTCGTCGGCGTCCTCGCGGCCGGGGTCGCGCTGGCCGTGCTGTGGCCCGTCGCCGGCGCGCTGCACGCCGGGACGCCCCCGCGCCCGCAGCCCCGGCCCGTCCGGGACGCCGCCCGCACCGCGACGGTCGTCGTCGGCGAGCGCGACACGCTGTGGGACATCGCCGTCCGGGTGGACCCGCACGGCGACCCGGGCGCGACCGTCCGGCGGATCCGCGACCTCAACGGGATGTCGGGGTCGATCGTCCAGCCCGGGACCAGGTTGCGGGTCCCCGCGCGCTGACCCGCGCGCCGGGAGTAAGTTGCTGCGCCGGTACGACACGCCGGGATGGTGCGCGCGAGGTCCGATGTGATCAGGGTCTACGCGCGGGACGCCAGGTCAGAGTTGCGAAGCGTGCGTCGGCGCCCTACGGTTGACCACAACATCTAGTAGTTGGCGCGGTATCATTAACCACAGATTGTGGTCGTGTGACGTCCGTGTGACGCGGCCCGGTGCCGGGGGAGAGGAAGAACGTCATGCACTGCCCGTTCTGCCGCAACCCCGACACCAAGGTCATCGACAGCCGCTCCGCCGACGACGGGGCCGCCATCCGGCGGCGCCGCTCGTGCCCGGAGTGCGGCAAGCGGTTCACGACCCAGGAGAACGTGCTCCTCATGGTGGCCAAGCGCAGCGGCGTCACCGAGCCCTTCTCCCGGGAGAAGATCATCGCGGGGGTGCGCCGGGCCTGCCAGGGGCGGCCGGTCGGCGAGGACGCGCTGGCCCAGCTCGGCCAGCGGGTCGAGGAGGCGCTCCGGGCGACCGGCGCGGCCGAGATCCCCTCGCACCAGGTGGGCCTGGCGATCCTCGGGCCGCTCGGCGAACTCGACGAGGTCGCCTACCTGCGCTTCGCGTCCGTCTACCGGTCCTTCGAGTCCCTGGACGACTTCGCCCGGGAGATCGAGGACCTGCGCCGGCGCACTCCGGGAGAACACGCGCCGCCCCGGTGAGCGGCGGATCGGCACAACAGCACTTGAGAACGGACAGCCCGGGGACGCGATCGTCCCCCGGGTTCAGTCGTCCTGGACAGGACCCGGCGGGAGGGTCCGGAGGGGGAAGCCCATGACCGAGACGGTGAGCGGATCGTCGGCACGGCGCGGCAAGGGAGGCCGCAAGGGCCTCAAGGTCGAGCGGATCTTCACGACGGAGGGCGTGCATCCGTACGACGAGATCCGCTGGGAGCGGCGCGACGTCGTCATGACCAACTGGCGCGACGGCTCGGTCAACTTCGAGCAGCGCGGCGTCGAGTTCCCCGACTTCTGGTCGCTGAACGCGGTCAACATCGTCACGTCCAAGTACTTCCGCGGCGCCGTCGGCACGGCCGCGCGCGAGTGGAGCCTGAAGCAGCTGATCGACCGCGTCGTCCGCGCCTACGTGGACACGGGCCTGGCGGAGGGCTACTTCGCGTCCGCGGCCGACGCCGAGATCTTCGAGCACGAGCTGACCTACGCCCTCGCCCACCAGCTTTTCAGCTTCAACTCTCCCGTCTGGTTCAACGTCGGCACCAAGTCCCCGCAGCAGGTCTCGGCGTGTTTCATCCTGTCGGTGGACGACACGATGGAGTCGATCCTCGACTGGTACAAGGAGGAGGGGATCATCTTCAAGGGCGGGTCGGGCGCCGGGCTCAACCTGTCGCGGATCCGCTCGTCCAAGGAGCTGCTGTCGTCCGGGGGGACGGCGAGCGGGCCGGTGTCGTTCATGCGCGGCGCGGACGCGTCCGCCGGGACGATCAAGTCGGGCGGCGCGACCCGCCGGGCCGCCAAGATGGTCGTGCTCGACGTGGACCACCCCGACGTCGCCGAGTTCATCGAGACCAAGGCGCGCGAGGAGAACAAGATCCGCGCGCTGCGGGACGCCGGGTTCGACATGGACCTCGGCGGCCGGGACATCGCGAGCGTCCAGTACCAGAACGCCAACAACTCGGTGCGCGTGTCGGACGAGTTCATGCGCGCGGTCGAGGAGGACGCCGAGTTCGGGCTGCGGGCGCGGCTGAGCGGCGAGGTCATCGAGAAGATCCGCGCCAAGGACCTGTTCCGGCTGATGGCCAGGGCGGCGTGGGAGTGCGCCGACCCGGGCGTCCAGTACGACGACACGATCAACGACTGGCACACCAACCCCGAGACCGGCCGCATCACCGCGAGCAACCCGTGCTCGGAGTACATGTCGCTGGACAACTCGTCCTGCAACCTGGCGAGCATCAACCTGCTGAAGTTCCTCGGCGCGGGCAACGTGTTCGACGTCGAGCGGTTCGTGAAGCTCACCGAGCTGATCATCACCGCGATGGACATCTCGATCACGTTCGCCGACTTCCCGACCGAGAAGATCGCGCGGACGACGCGGGACTACCGGCAGCTCGGCATCGGCTACGCCAACCTCGGCGCGCTGCTCATGGCGAGCGGGCACGCCTACGACTCCGAGGGCGGACGGTCGCTGGCCGCCGCGATCACGTCGCTGATGACGGGCGTCGCGTACCGGCGGTCGGCGGAGCTGGCGGGGATCGTCGGGCCGTACGAGGGGTACGCGCGCAACGCCGACGCGCACAAGCGCGTCATGCGCAAGCACGCCGCCGCCAACGACGACCTGCGGACGCTGGACGCGGTGGACCGCGCCGTCCACAAGGCCGCCACGCGGCAGTGGGCCGACTGCCTGAAGCTCGGCGAACGGCACGGCTACCGCAACGCGCAGGCGTCGCTGCTCGCGCCGACCGGCACCATCGGGCTGATGATGGACTGCGACACCACCGGCATCGAGCCGGACCTCGCGCTGATGAAGTTCAAGAAGCTCGTCGGCGGCGGGTCCATGCAGATCGTCAACCAGACGGTGCCGCGCGCGCTCACCCAGCTCGGCTACCAGCAGGAGCAGATCGAGGCGATCGTCGAGTACATCGCCGAGAACGGGCACGTCGTGGACGCGCCGGGGCTGCGTCCCGAGCACTACGAGGTGTTCGACTGCGCGATGGGCGAGCGGGCGATCAGCCCGATGGGGCACGTCCGGATGATGGCGGCGGTGCAGCCGTTCCTGTCCGGGGCGATCTCCAAGACCGTCAACATGCCGGAGCAGGCGACGATCGAGGACATCGAGCGCGTCTACTTCGAGGGCTGGAAGCTCGGGCTGAAGGCGCTCGCGATCTACCGCGACAACTGCAAGGTGGGCCAGCCGCTGTCGGCGGCGGGCAAGAAGGAGACCGCCGCCGCCGAGCCCGTGGCCGCGCCGGGCGAGGTGCGGCCGGTCCGCAAGCGGCTGCCCAAGCAGCGTCCGGCGACCGTGACGCGGTTCTCGGTGGCGGGCGCCGAGGGGTACATGACGGCGTCGTCCTACCCCGACGACGGGCTCGGCGAGGTCTTCCTCAAGCTCGGCAAGCAGGGGTCGACGCTCGCTGGCGTCATGGACGCGTTCTCGATGGCGATCTCCATCAGCCTCCAGTACGGCGTGCCGCTGGAGACGTGGGTGGAGAAGTTCACCAACATGCGGTTCGAGCCGGCCGGGATGACGGACGACCCGGACATCCGCATGGCGACGTCGGTGATGGACTACATCTTCCGCCGCCTCGCGCTGGACAACATGCCGTACGAGCAGCGCGCCGAACTCGGCATCTTCACCGCCGAGGAGCGCGCGCGGCAGGCCAGCGGCGAGGACCCGGCCGCGCTGCGCGCCGAGGACCACGACGCGCTGGCGCAGTCGGCGGAGATCACCCGTCCGGCGCCGTCGCCCGCCGTCGCCGCCCCGTCCGCCCCCGCGCACTCCTCGATGGAGATCATCGAGAGCACGCAGGGCCGCACGGCGGACGCGCCGCTCTGCATGACCTGCGGCACCAAGATGCGCCCCGCCGGCAGCTGCTACGTCTGCGAAGGTTGCGGCTCCACCAGCGGCTGCAGCTAGACCGCCATCCCAACGGGGGGCCGGGCATCTCGCCCGGCCCCCCGTTCGCGTTGACGCGGGGGGAACGCGCTCACCGCTTCCTTGCCGGACCGAGAGGACGAGAGGGACATCACGCGCGCCGTGACCGGGCAGGGTTGACCTTGAGTGCGCTTGAGGTTGAAGGGTGGGAGCGTCTACCGAAAAGGGGAGTGGCGTATGCGTGCTGTCGTCGTTACGGCGTTCGGGGGACCGGACGTCCTGAAGTGGGAGGACGTGGCGGAGCCCGTCGCGGGGGATGGGCAGGTGCTCGTCCGGGTCGAGGTCGCGGAGATCAACTTTGTGGAGACGCAGTTGCGGCGGGGGTTCTCGCCGGGGCCGCCGTTGCCCGAGGTGCCGTTCGTGCCCGGCGGGGGAGTTGCGGGGACGGTCGCGGAGGTCGGGGGCGGTGTCGATGCCTCGTGGGTCGGGCGGCGCGTTGTCACGCGGACGGTCGATGGGCGGGGTGGGAACGCCGAGTTCGCCGTTGCGGATGTCGAGTTCCTGGTTCCGGTGCCTGAGGGGCTTGGGATGCCGGAGGCTGCCGCTTTGTTGAACGACGGGCAGACTGCGCTTGCGTTGTTCGAGCGGGCCGCTGTCAAGCCTGGGGAGTGGGTGTTGGTCGAGGCGGCGGCCGGGGGGCTCGGGAGTCTGCTCGTCCAGCTCGCGCACGGTGCCGGGGCGCGGGTCGTCGGGGCTGCTAGTAGTTCCGCCAAGTTGGACGTGGCGCGTGAGCTGGGGGCCGAGGCCGTTGTCGACTACTCGCGGGACGGGTGGGCGGACGCCGTTCGGGCTGCCACCGGTGGGCGTGGGCCTGATGTCGTGTTCGACGGCGTCGGCGGGGCGATCGGGCGGGCGGCGTTCGAGGTCACGGCGGGTGGGGGACGGTTCTCGATCCATGGCGTGTCCAGCGGGGAGATGACGACGGTCGATCCGGCGGAGGCGGCCGAGCGCGGGGTCACCGTGATCGGGATCGACCAGCTGTTCGCGCTGGCCGGTGCTGCGGACGCGCGGGACCGGGTCGCGCGGGTGCTCGCGGATGCCGCGGCCGGGCGGCTGCGGCCGGCGATCGGGCGCACGTTCCCGCTGGCGGATGCTGCGGGCGCGCATGCGGCGATGGAGGCGCGTTCGGTGCCGGGGAAAACGCTCCTCGTCGTCTGAGGGCCGCTACGGGGGCGGGCGCGGGGTCGTGCGGCGGCCCCGCGCCCTGCGGCGGTCCGCCGTGCGGTCGAGAATGGGCGGCATGGCCAGAACACACCGTTACGGGATGACCGTGACGTGGACCGGGGACACCGGGACGGGGACGAGCGGGTACCGCGCCTACGAGCGGGCCCATGAGGTGAGCGGCGAGGGCAAGCCGGTGATCGCCGGGTCCGCCGATCCGGCGTTCCGGGGCGATCCGGCGCGGTGGAATCCCGAGGAACTGCTGGTGGCGTCGCTGTCGCAGTGTCACATGCTCTGGTATCTGGGGCTTTGTGCGGCGGAGGGCGTCGTCGTGACCGGGTACGTCGACCGGCCCGAGGGGACCATGACCGAGGAGCGGGACGGGTCCGGACGGTTCCAGGAGGTCGTCCTGCGTCCCGAGGTGACGCTCGCGCCCGGCGCGGACGTCGAGCGGGCGCGCGCCCTCCACGAGCGCGCCCACGAAATGTGCTTCATCGCGTCTTCTGTCAGCTTTCCGGTGCGTCATGAGCCGGTGTTCGGGAACCTCGGCGGGGGCTCGTCCGTCTCGCTGTGAGGACGGGGTCGTCGAGCGAGGAGCGTTCATGTCGTTGCAGAAGGGCGCCAACACGGCGGTGCCCGCCGCCGCGGTCCGGGTCGAGCTGGGGTGGCGCGGCGGTCCCGGGGCGCCCGACGCCGACGCGTCCGCGCTGCTCCTGGCGGCGGACGGACGGGTCAGAAATGACGACGACTTCGTCTTCTACAACCAGCCGGGCCATCCGTCCGGCGCGGTGCGGCACGAGGGCAAGCAACCGGGGGCGACGGTCCGGGACGTCCTCGCGGTCGACCTGGCGCGCGTCGAGCCCGCCGTGGAGCGGGTCGTGATCGCGGCGTCGGCGGACGGGGGCACGTTCGCGCGGTTCGCTGACCTGTACGTCCGGGTCGTGGACGCGGCGGACGGCACCGAGATCGCCCGCTTCGACAGCACCGGCGCCACGACCGAGACGGCCTACGTCCTCGGCGAGCTGTACCGCAGGCAGGGCGCGTGGAAGTTCCGCGCCGTCGGGCAGGGCTACGACTCGGGCCTCGCGGGGCTCGCGACCGACTTCGGGATCTCGGTGGACGACGCGCCCCCGCCCGTCCAGGAGCAGCCCCCGCCCGCGCCTGAGCCGCAGCAGTACGCGCCGCCGCCCGCGCCCGAGTCCGCCCCGCCGCCGCCCGCGCCCGACCAGCACCAGTACGCGCCTCCGCCGCCGTATGAGCCTCCGCCCGTGCAGCACCAGTACGCCCCGCCGCCTCCGCCCGCGCCGGTGCAGCACCAGTACGCGCCCCCGCCGCCGTATGAGCCTCCGCCCGTCCAGCACCAGTACACGCCGCCGCCCGCGCCCGCGCAGCAGCAGTACGCGCCGCCGCCTGCTGCGGCGCAGCCCGGCGCGGCGGGCGGGAAGATCTCGCTGACCAAGAGCGCGCCGTCGGTGTCGCTGACCAAGCACGGCGCGACGTCGGGCAACATGCGCGTCAACCTCAACTGGACGGCGCGCTCGGGCGCGGCGCGGGGCCTGCTCGGCAAGCGCCGTCGCGGCGTCGACCTGGACCTCGACCTGTGCTGCCTGTGGGAGCTGACCGACGGACGGCGCGGCATCGTCCACGCGGTCGGCGACATGGGCGCGCTGGACCGTCCCCCGTACGTGCAGCTCGACAAGGACGACCGCACCGGCACCGTCGAGACCGGCGAGAACCTGGTGATCAACCTCGACCACACGGCGAAGTTCAAGCGGATCCTGGTGTTCGCCGAGATCTACGACGGCGCCGACGACTTCCGGGGCCTGGACGCGACCGCCACCCTCTACCCGGTCGGCTCGCCGCCGATCGAGATGCGGATGGACGACTGCGCCGACGCGTCCCGCGACGCCGTCCTCGCGCTGATCGAGAATGTGGGCGGCGAGCTGGTCGTGCGCCGCGAGGGACGGTTCGTGCTCCCCCCGCCGGGCCGTCCGCGCTGGGGCAAGATGGCCGTGGACGAGGCGTACGGCTGGAACCTGGAGTGGGTCGCCTCGCGCGGCAAGGACTAGGTGGTGTTTCAAGAGTCCCGGCCTGCTGCGCTCGCCTGGCGGCTGAGGCCGACGTTGAGGCGCGCTCTAGGCCCGCGCGGCGGCTGAGGCTGCGCGCTCTAGGCGCGGGCGACGGCGTCGGCGAGCTTCTTGTCCCGCGCGACGCGGACGAGCCCGGCGGTGAACCGCGCCACGTCCTTGCCGGGGACGCCCGCCTTGCCGGGGTCGCCGGGCAGGCCGACGCGGTCGGCGCCGCGCAGCGCGAGCCGGTCCACGTAGGGCCGCAGCCACGGCCAGACGGCCTGCGCCTCGCGGCAGAAAATGTCCGCCCCGGTCGGCCCGATCCCGGGGAACTGCTCCAGCAGCTCGGCGGCGCGCGACCGGTCCCGGCCGGCCTTGTCGGGCAGGCGGCGCAGGTCGCCGCCGTACACGTCGAGGACGATCTCCGCCATGCGCCCGAGCCGCGTCGCGGTGCCCTCGTCGTAGCGGCGGTAGTGGGCGCGGCCGAGCGCGTCCACCCGGGCCTGCCAGCTCAGGTCGGCCATGCCGCGCGGCGTGCCGCCCCCGGCGGCGAACAGCTCGCGCGCGGCGGCGACGGCGATCGTGGCGGAGATGCGGGTGCTCAGCAGGTTGGCGAGGACGAGCAGCTTCCACAGCGCGGCGGGCTGGTCCTTGACCGCGATGCCCGCCTCCTCGGCGTAGGTCTGCCGTCCGGCGTCGTCCAGGAGCTTCTTGGCCTTGGCGTCCATGCGGCCCGCCTACCCGCGACGGGCGCGTCCCTCACATCAGGCTGAGCTGGCCCTCGCCGGCGTTCGGGTCGCGGTGCCGCTTGAGGTGCCGCCAGCGCGGCAGATCGTCCAGATACGACCAGCTCAGCCGGTGGTGCGGCGTCGGCCCGGACTCCTCCAAAGCCTTCTGGTGGACGGGCGAGGGATAGCCCGCGGCCTCGGCGAACCCGTAGCCGGGGAAGTCGGCGCCGAGCGCGGCCATGTGCGCGTCGCGGTGGACCTTGGCGAGGACGGACGCGGCGGCGACCGTAACGGAACGTTGATCCGCTTTCACTTCGCAGCGCACCCGCCACGGACGCCCGAGGAAGTCGTGCGAGCCGTCCAGCAGCACGATGTCGGGCGCGACGGGCAGCGCCTCCAGCGCCCGCACGGCCGCCCGGCGCAGCGCGGCGGTCATCCCCAGCTCGTCGATCTCGGCGGGCGACGCGGAACCGAACGCGTGCCCGGCCAGCCAGCCGGGCAGCACGGCGGCGAACGCGGACCGGTGCGCGGCGGTCAGCAGCTTGGAGTCGGTGAGCCCGACGGTCTTCCCGCCGCGTCCGGGCAGCTCCGGCGGATCGGACAGATCGGTGACGGCCGCGCAGACCACCACGGGCCCGGCCCAGGCGCCGCGCCCGACCTCGTCCACCCCGGCGATGACGGGCGCGCCGCCGAGCGCGTCCCGCAGGGCGTGCTCGATCGCGTAGTCCGCCCGCCCGCGCGGCGCCGGCGCCGGTGCCTCCAGCAGCTCGTCCATGACGGAGAAGCCTAGAGCCACCCGTTGTCGCGCGCGGTGTGAAGCGCCTCGACGCGGTTGCGGGCGCCGGTCTTCCCGATCGCCGACGACAGGTAGTTGCGGACCGTGCTCTCCGACAGGTGCAGCGCGCGGGCGACGTCGGCGACCGTGGCGCCGTCGGACGCGGCCGTCAGCACGTCGCGCTCGCGCGCCGTCAGCGGGTTCGGACCGACCGACAGCGCGGCCGTCGCGAGCGCCGGGTCCACGACGCGCTCGCCCGCGAGGACGCGCCGGATCGCGGCGACCAGGTCCTCGATCGGCCCGTCCTTGACCAGGAAGCCGTGCGCCCCGGCGTCCATCGCGCGCCGCAGGTAGCCGGGGCGGCCGAACGTCGTCACGATGAGCACCCGGCAGCCGGGCAGGCGTTCGCGCAGGTCGGCGGCCAGGTCCAATCCGGTGCGGCCGGGCATCTCGATGTCCAGCACGGCCACGTCGGGACGGGTCGAGAGCGCGGCGTCCAGCACCTCGGCGCCGTCCCCGATCTCCGCGACGACCTCGATGTCGTCCTCCAGACCCAGCAGCAGGGCGAGCGCGCCGCGCATCATGCCCTGGTCCTCGGCGAGCAGCACCCGGATCACGGCGCCTCCCTGAGCCGGACGGTCAGCGCGAACCCGCCGCCGGGGCGCGGCCCGGCCGTCAGCGAGCCGCCCGCGTCCGCGACCCGCTCCCGCAGGCCGCGCAGCCCGTGCCCGCCGGACGGCGCCCCGGCGGCGGAGCCGTCGTCGACGATCGACAGCACGTCGTCCTCCCAGGTGATCTCGCAGGTCCGGGCGCCGCTGTGCCGGACGACGTTCGTGACGCCCTCCCGCACCGCCCAGCCGAGCAGCGCGTCCGCCGCGGGCGGCGGATCGCCCGAGCGCCGCACGACCGGCTCGATCCCGGCGGCGGCCAGCGCGGACCGCGCCGCGTCCAGCTCGGCGGCCAGGCCCCGCCCCCGGTACCCGGCGACGGCCTGCCGGACCTCGCCGAGCGCGTCCCGCCCGACGCTCTCGATGTCGGCGGCCTGCCGCGCGGCGAGCGCCGGGTCCCGCTCGGCGATCCGCCGCACGGCCTGCGCCTGCACGACCATCAGCGACAGCGTGTGCCCGAGCAGGTCGTGCAGGTCGCGGGAGAACCGCAGCCGCTCGCGCTCGACGGCCGCCGACGCCAGCTCCTCGCGGGCGTCGCGCAGCAGCGTGATCACCAGGAAAAGCCGGACGACGATCGTGGTCACGAGCCCGGCGGTGAGCGTCGTCCAGGCGGCGGCGACGACCGCGCCCGTCCCGAGGCCGCCGAGCCACGCGGACCCGGTCGCGACGGCCGTCACGCCGCCGACCCCGGCGAACATCGGCACCTCCAGCCCGCCGCGCGGACGCGGCAGATGCCCGATCACCGCGCCCGTCGCGACGCCGAGGACGCCGAGCGCCGACAGCCAGTGCCCGCCGAACCACGCGATCGCCGTGCCGGTCGCGGCGGTCTGCGCGGCCAGCAGCAGGACGGCCGCGCGCAGCGGGCGCCGTCCGTCGAACGCGGTGCGCAGCGCGGCGACGAACAGCACGGCGACCAGCGCGACGAGCAGCGCGGCGGCCCAGCGCGGGCGCGCCGACCCCGACACGACGTCGGACGCGGGCCACGCCAGCACGAGAACCCACACCGACAGGCCGCGCGCGTCCGGCCCGGAGCCGTCGATCCGGGCGAGGTCGGGCGGCGGACGGCGCCTCACCTGCGACTCTCCTGATCCACGCCGCAACCGTACCTGCGGCGTTCCGACGAACCCGCGGCGAAGAGTCCCATTCGGCCGGGTCCTGCGATTTACTCATGGGGATGGCACGGTTCGGCGGCTTCCACTCCCGCCCGGCGACGGCGATCGCGACGACGGCGCGGGATCTGTTCGAGCGCCTGCGTTCGCGGTACTTCCAGGTCCCGGCGGGACTGCGGTTCCTCGGCGGCCTGGTGCTGCTCGCGGCCGTCGCGGCGGCGGCGGTCGTGCTGGACGGCCCGGTCGCGCTCGTCGCGGGCGCCGCCGCGGCGCTGCTGACGGTCGGGCACCTCGTGCTGCGGACCCCGGCCGGCACCGCGCTGCTCCTCGTCGTCGCCGGCTGGGTCGGGGTGTGCTTCCCGCTCGACCACCTCTACCGGGCGCCCTACGACGGCAACGCGCTCGTCCTGGCGACGCTCGCGCTGCCGGTCGCGGTCGCGTCCGCGCGGCTCGGCGGGTTCGCTCCCTGGCGGACGGCGCTGCTGGCGTTCGGGACGGGCGGGCTCGTCGCCGCCGCCGGGGCCGCCGTCGCGCCGCGCGCCGGGATCGTCGCGGCGGTCGCGGCGATGGCGGCCGTGCTCGTCCACCGCTGGCTGCGGTCCCGGCAGACGGTCGCGGCCGAAGCGTACGAGACGGGCTGGGTGCAGGAGCAGGCCGAGCCGGAGTCGGCCGTCCCCGCGCCGCGCGCGCCCGAGCCACCGTCGGAGGTCGCCGTGGAGACCGCTCCGGCGGCGGGCGTCCCGGCGGCGCTGCAGGCCGCCTACGAGCAGCGCGTGGCGGCGTCCCCGGGCGACGCGCCCAGCATCTCGGTCGAGGAGGCGCTCGCCGAGCTGGAGGCGATGGTCGGGCTGGAGCCGGTGAAGCGGCAGGTCCGGTCGATCGCGGCGTCGCTGGAGGCCGCGCACCTGCGCGCCGCCGCCGGGGTGCCGACCGAGAAGCCGATGCGGCACTTCGTGTTCGTCGGGCCGTCGGGGACGGGGAAGACGACCGTCGCGCGCGTCCTCGCCAAGATCTTCTACGCGTTCGGGCTGCTGCCGTCGCCGCTGGTCGTGGAGGCGGGCCGCGCGGACCTGGTCGGTGAACACCTCGGCGCCACCGCGATCAAGACCACCGCGCTGATCGAGTCGGCGCTCGGCGGGGTGCTGTTCATCGACGAGGCGTACGGGCTGGTCAACGCGGGGGAGGGGCGGCCGGACCGGTTCGGGGACGAGGCCGTCCAGACCCTGCTCAAGCGCGCCGAGGACGACCGCGACCGCCTCGTCATCATCCTGGCGGGCTACGAGACGCAGATGGACGCGTTCCTGGACTCCAACCCGGGCCTGGCGTCCCGGTTCGGCACCCGCGTCCACTTCCCGAGCTTCCAGCCCGACGAGCTGCTGCGCATCGCCGAGTACCACGCCGGGCTGCGCGGCGACCGGCTCGCCCCCGACGCCCGCGCCCGCCTCGCCGATCGGTTCGCCGACGTCCAGCGGCGGGGCATCGTGGACGAACTGGGGAACGGCCGGTTCGTACGGTCGCTGACCGAAGGGGCCGCGCGCGCCCGGGACGTCCGGGTCGTCGGGGACGCCGCGTCCCCGCCCACCGCCGACGACCTCGTCACGCTGCGCGCCGTGGACGTCGACGCCGCGTTCGCCGAGCTGACCGAGCGCTACCGGGGATTCGCCGAGACCCCCACACTGGACGAGGCCCTGCGGGAACTGGACGCGATGATCGGTCTCGCGCCGGTGAAACAGCAGGTCAGGGAGATCGCCGCGCAGGCCCGCGTGGCGCGGCTGCGGCAGGAACAGGGGCTCGTCACCCGTCCGCCGACCCGGCACTTCGTGTTCACCGGCCCGCCCGGCACCGGGAAGACGACCGTCGCGCGGCTGCTCGGCCGGGTGTTCGCCGCGCTCGGGCTGCTCGCCCGTCCGGTCGTGGTCGAGGCGCAGCGCGCGGACCTCGTCGGCGACCACCTCGGCTCCACCGCGCTCAAGACCAACCGGCTGATCGACTCCGCGCTCGGCGGCGTGCTGTTCATCGACGAGGCGTACGCGCTGGCGGGCTCGGGGTACGCGGGCGGGGACGCGTTCGGCGCCGAGGCCGTCCAGACGCTGCTGAAGCGCGCCGAGGACGACCGGGACCGGCTCGTCGTCGTCCTCGCCGGCTACGAGGCCGACATGGACCGGTTCCTGGCGTCCAACCCGGGCCTGGCGTCCCGGTTCGGGACGCGCGTGACGTTCCCGTCCTACGGGCCCGACGAGCTGCTGCGGATCGCGCAGCTCGTGGCCGAGCAGGGCGGCGACGTGTGGGCCGAACGCGCGCTGGACGACCTGGCCCTGGTGTTCCAGCGCGTCGTCGGGCAGGGCCGCGTGGACGAGCTGGGCAACGGCCGGTTCGCCCGCACCCTGTACGAGAAGGCGTGCGCGTGCCGGGCGCTGCGGGCGGCGGAGCTGGGGGACGCCGCGACGGCCGCGGACCTGACCGTCCTGACCGCCGGGGACGTCCGGGACGCCTACGCCGGGCTGGGGCGCGTCTCGTCCTGACGGTTCTGTCGGGGGCGCGTGGTTGGATCGGGCCATGCTCTCGGTGACGTGGCCGCAGGTGCTGGCCTGGCGGATGCGGCGGCAGTTCCTCGCCGGTTCTGACGCGGACACGGCCGTCGCGGTCGCGCGGCGGCTCGGCGGCGTGCAGGCGCAGGTGGCGTCGGCGGCGGAACTGGCGGTGGCGCTGCGCGGCGCCTCGCCCGCCGCTCCGGCGCTCGCGGACGGGTCCCTGGTGAAGACGTGGGCGATGCGCGGGACGCTGCACCTGCTCCCGTCCGCCGAGGTGGGCGCGTATCTCGCGGTGTGCGCCCGCGTCCGGAACTGGGAGAAGCCGAGCTGGCAGCGGACGTTCGGCGCCACCCCCGCCGACCTGGAGGCCATCGCGGCGGCGGCTGCGGACGCGCTGGCGGGCGGCGCCGTGCTGACCCGCGAGGAGCTGACCGCCGCGATCGTGGAGCGGACCGGGTCCGAGCACCTGGCCGAGGTGCTCGGCTCGGGCTGGGGGACGCTGCTCAAGCCGTTGGCCTGGTGGGGCGTGCTCTGCTACGGGCCGCCGCGCGGCACGCGGGTCACGTTCACCGCGCCGGTCGGTGTCTCGGCGCCGCCGGTGGACGAGGCAGGCCCGCTCGTCGTCCGGGCGTTCCTCGGCGCGCACGGGCCCGGCACGCCCGCAACGTTCGACCAGTGGCTGACGCGCGGCAACCTGCGCAAACGCGAGGTCGCCGACTGGTTCGACGGTCTGGAGGACGTCTCGGTGGACGGGGTGCCGATGAAGGTCCGTCCCGGGGACGCCGCGGAGATCGCGTCCGGGCCGCCCGCCCCGGCCGTCCGGCTGCTCGGGCCGTTCGACCAGTACGTGCTGGGCGCGGGGACGTCGGCGGGCTACCTCGTCCCGGCCGAGCACCGCGCGGCGGTGAGCCGCGCGGCCGGGTGGATCTCGGCGGTCGTGCTGCACGAGGGACGCGTCGCCGGGGTCTGGGAGGCCAAGGACGGCGACGTCGCCGTCACCACGTTCACCGACGTGCCCGCCGACCCGCTCGGCACCGAGGTCGACCGGGTGCGGGCGCTGCTCACCTGAGCGCCCGGAACCGGACGTTCTGCCCCGGGCGGAGCTGCGCGGCCAGCGGCACGTCGGCGGCGGCGACCACGGCGAGGACCGGGTAGCCGCCCGTCGTCGGATGGTCGGCGAGGAACAGGATCGGCAGGCCGTCCGGCGGCACCTGGAGCGCGCCGGTCACCATGCCCTCGCTCGGCAGCTCGCCGTCGCGGGCGCGGGCGAGCACGGGGCCGTCCAGGCGCACGCCGACGCGGTTGGACGCGTCCGTGACCGTGTAGTTCCCGCCGGTCAGCGTCGCCAGCGCGTCCCCGTCGAACCAGTCGTCACGCGGCCCCGGCCGGACGCGCAGCTCAGGCGTTTCGGGCAGCGGCGGAACGGGGGCGAGGTCCACCGCGATGGGGTCCAGACCGTCCGCCGGGCCGAGCGGGACGACGTCGCCCGCCGCCAGCGGACGCGGCCCGAGCCCCGACAGCAGATCGGCCGAACGGCTGCCGAGCACCGCGTCCGGCGTCAGCCCGCCCCGCACCGCGACGTACGTCCGCACGCCCCGCACCGGCGCGCCGACTTCCAGCGTCGCGCCCGCCGGAACCCGGAACGGCGCGTTCATGCCCTGCTGCCGCCCGTCCACGGCGACGGGCGCAGGAGCCCCGGTGACCACGGCCCACACGCCGCGCTCTGGCCGCAGCGCCGCCCCGCCGAACGTCAACTCCAGCCCGGCCGCCCCCTCGGGATTGCCCGCGAGCCGGTTCGCGAGCCGCAACGCAGGCACGTCCGCCGCCCCCGACCCCGGCACCCCGAGATGCGCCAACCCAGCCCGCCCGAGATCCTGCACCGTGGCCAACGGCCCCGCCCGCACGACCACCAACCCGCACTGTGCTGCCCGTTCGCCTACGGCGCGCTGGGTGCCGCGCGCTTCCCTCGTCGCTCTGGTCGCAGGCTCCCGCCGCTCCTCAGTCCAGCGCGCGGCGCGCGCCTCCGGCTCACTCATGCGTCCTCCCGGACGAAGCGGACGCGGGTGCCGGGGGAGAGGAGGGACGGGGGGTCGCGGTCGACGTCCCACAGCCGTGTGTCCGTGCGGCCCAGCAGGCGCCAGCCGCCCGGCGAGGACGACGGGTACACCGCCGTGTAGGGGCCGGCGATCGCGACCGCGCCCGCCGGGACGGACGTGCGCGGGGTCGGGCGGCGCGGCACCCGCAGGTCGTCCGGCAGGCCGGTCAGGTAGCCGAAGCCGGGGGAGAAGCCCAGGTAGGCGACCGTGTACTCGGCGGCGGCGTGCTGCGCGGCGACCTCGGCGGCGGTGCGGCCGGTCAGGTCGGCGACCTCCGCCAGGTCCGCGCCGTCGTAGATCACCGGGATCTCCACCGGGGGCGCGTCGGCGGCCGTGCGCGGCGGGGGCGTCAGCGCGGCGACCCGTTCGGCGAGCCGGTCCGGGTCGCCGGTCGTCGTGATCAGGACGGTCCGCTCGCCCGGCACGACGTCCACCACGCCGGGCAGGCTTGCCGCGCGGACGGCGGCGTCCAGCCGGTGCGGGTCGGCGGTCTCCACCAGCAGCGCCGCGTCCCCGGCGCGCCGGATCCTCATGCGAACGGCTCCGGCGTGACCCCGGCGGCGACCAGCGCGTCCCGGACGGCCCGCGCCAGCCCCACCGCGCCCGGCGTGTCCCCGTGGACGCAGATCGACCGGGCGCGCACCGGCACCGCCGTCCCGTCGATCGCCTTCACCTCGCCGTCCACCGCCATCGCGACGGCGCGCCGCACCACCGCCTCCGGGTCGTGGATCACCGCGCCGGGCTCGCGCCGGGACACGAGCCGTCCGTCGGGGGTGTAGGCGCGGTCGGCGAACGCCTCCGCCACGACCGTCAGATCGTCCGCCGCCGCGAACACCGCCGAGCCCGGCAGCGTCAGCAGCGGCAGCGCCGGGTCGTACGCGCGGACGGCCGCCGCGACGGCCGCCGCCTGCACCGGGTCCCGCGCGATCCGGTTGTAGAGCGCGCCGTGCGGCTTGACGTAGGCGACGCGTCCGCCCTGGGTGCGCGCGATGCCGTCCAGCGCGGCGATCTGGTACAGGACCTCGGCGGTCAGTTCGTCGGGCGGGACGTCCATCTCGCGCCGCCCGAACCCGGCCAGATCCCGGTAGGACACCTGCGCGCCGATCGTCACCCCGTGCCCCACCGCGCCCGTGCAGACGCGCCGCAGCGTCAGCGGATCACCCGCGTGGAAGCCGCAGGCGACGTTCGCGCTCGTGACGATCGACAGCAGCGCCGCGTCGTCGCCCAGCTCCCACCGGCCGAAGCCCTCGCCGAGGTCGGCGTTGATGTCGATGACCGCCATCCCGCCATTGTCGCCGACGGCCCCGGCGGACGGCCGTCAGACCCACTCCTCCCGCAGCTCCGCCACCTCGCGCGCCGGCGCCCACGCCTGGTAGACGCCCCGGTCGAAGCGCTCCAGGCCGAGCCGTTCCGCGACGGGCGCTCGTCCGCCGGTGTACTCGACGCGCAGCCACCCGTCGTGGTGGGCGAGGACGAGGAACGGCTCGCCACGCCACACGCAGCGCGTGGTGACGTACGAGAGGTGCTCGACCTCCGTCAGCGGGACGATCCGGACGTACCGCCCGGTGCCCGCCGGGACGAACCCGGACGCCGCGCGCGTCGCGTACAGCCGGACCTGCGCGCCGCAGGGGCTGGCCTCGTAGTCGGCGCCGCCCCAGCCCGCGTAGTAGCCGTGCCGGATCGTCAGCGTGTCGGTCACCGCCGCGCTCCTTCCGCGTCCCCGGCCGGGGCCCGCCGCCACTGCCGCCGGTCCGCGTCGAACCGGGCGATCGGCGTCGCCTCGCCGGACCGGTCGATCCGGTAGATCTCCGCCTCGTGCGGCAGCCGCTGGCTGTCGATCTTGAACTCGGGGATCGGGGGGCCGTCGCCCGGCGCGTACCCCGAGCCGGGGAACGGCGCGTTCTCGATCACCCAGCCGCCCGGGATGATCTCCATGCTCCACTCGTCGATGCCGCCGAGCGGCGTCCGGAACAGCGTGGGCTTCACGGCGGGCCAGCGCAGGACGTGGATCGTGTCGTCGGACGCCGAGAACGGCGTCCCCTGGTAGGTGAGGCCGAGCGCGCGGACGATCCCGGCGGGCGTCCGCAGGTCCGCGACGTCCTTCAGCCGGTGGACGTACCCGGCGACCAGGTCGTATCCGCCCTCCACGTAGTGCCGGACGTGCTCGGGCCGCAGCACTTTCTGCATCACGACGAACTCCGCCGACGTCGGCCGGATCCGCGTCGGCGCCGCCCGCTCGACGGTCGGCAGCGGCTTGGTCGCCTGCCCGTTGACGGGCAGGGGGTCGCGCAGCGTCGCGGACGGCTTGGCCGCGTCGACCCGCGTCTCCGCCGGCGTGCGCTTCTCCGTGGGCGTGCGCGCCTCCCGGCCCCCGCCCGGCGGGTCCGGCGTCGTGCTGCCCGGGACGGGCGCGACCCGCCGGTCCCCGACCCGCGTCCCGCCCGGCGCCTGCGGCAGCGCGTGCGCCGCCGCCGCATGACGCTCGGCGGGCGCGCCGCTCGACGCGCCCTGCCCGAACGAGGCGGGCTCGGCGGCCCAGCGCGGCACGTCCGGCAACGTCCGCCGCCCCGGCTCCGCGCCGTCGGCCCGCCCCGGCGCCTCAGCCGGCGCACCCTGATGGCCGAACTCCTGCGCCGCGACAGGCTGCCGCGCGGGCGCCTCGGGCACGTTGGACCGACGCGGCGGTTCGGCCTCTTGCTGCGTGGCCGGCTTCCGCGCCGGGACGTCCGGCGCGGCGGGCGGCGCGGCCTGGTAGCCGAATTCGCGCGGCGCGGCAGGCTGTCGCGCCGGGACTTCCGGCGCGCTGGGCCGACGTGGTCCTTCGGCCTCCTGCTGCGCGGCGGGCTTCCGCGCCGGGACGTCGGGTGCGGCAGGCTGCCGGGCCGGGATCTCCGGCGTGCTGGGCCGACGCGGTGCTTCGGTCTCTTGCTGCGCGGCCGGTTGCCGCGCGGGGACGTCCGGCGGGGCGGGCACGGCCTGCCGCGCTGGCTCGGGCGCTCCGGCGGGCTGTCGCGCCGGCACGTCCGTGGCGGATCGGCGCGGCGTCTCAGGCGGCGCGGCCTGTCGGCCGGGCTCGGGCGCTGCGGCGGGTTGGCGCGGGGGTTCAGGGGGCGCGGCTTGGCGGCCGGGTTCCTGCACTGCGGCGGGTTGGCGTGCCGGGAGGTCGGGTGCGACGGGTCGGGGCGGCGCGGTCGGCCGGCGTGCCGGGACGTCCGGCGCGCTGGGCTCGGCCGGGGTGCGCGGTGCGTCGGGTGCGGGCGGGACGGCCGCCGGGCGGCGCGAGAGCGTGTCGGGTTCCGGGGGCGCGGCGGGCTGGACCGGCGCGGGCGTGGCCTGCGCCGTGCGGACGGGCGGCTCGGGCTGCGGTGACGCGGCGCGGCGCGGGAGTTCGGGCTCCGGCGCGGCGGGACGGCGTGGCGGGACGTCCGGGGTGGCGGGACGGCGCGGGGGTTCGGGTGTGGACGGGAGGGCCTGCGGCGCCGGGCGCTCGGGAGCGGACGGCGGCGCGGTGCGTTCGGGGGCGGACGGCGGTGCCGGGCGTTCGAGGGCGGGGCGGTGGGGAGGGGTGTCCGGCACGGTGCGGGCGGGGTCGGACGGGACGGTGCGGGCCGGGTCGGACGGGACGGGCTGCGGCGCGGCGGCGGAGGGACGGGACGGCTTGCCCGCGACGCGCTTGTCGTCCGGCTCCGGCTTGGCGGGCGGCTCCACCGACGGCAGCGGCGTCGTCCGCACCGACGGGGACTCCGGTACGGGAGCAGCCGCGGCGGGACGGGCCGCGAGGTCCGTCCCGGCGGTCTTGGCGACGGTCTCGGCGTCCAGATACGCGGCGCTCGGCAGCCCCGGGTCCACCGCCAGCCCCCACTCGAGCCGCGGCCACGCCCCCGCCAGCTCGGTCAGCGTCACCGGACGGTGGTGGACGGCCTGCCCGCGCAGCGACCGGTCCATCGCCTCGGGCGAGGTGAACCCGAGGACGTACGTCCCGTCCCCGAACTTGGCGGTGGCGAACTGGTCCGCGGCCTCCGACCCCGGCTCGCCCGGCACGGGAAGGCACAGCGTCGCCCCGGCGAGCAGCGCCAGATACGCCTGCTCGTCGCCGCGCCGCCGCGCCGCCGTCAGCTCGGCCTCCAGATCGCCCGCGGCGGGCGGCGGGGCGAGCCCGGCGGCCTCCGCCGTCGTCTGCTCGGCCTCGGGGATCGCCAGCGGCAGCCCGAGGCCGGGCAGGGCGAGCCCGCCGCCCTCCCCGGACGTCCGGCCGGCCTGGTAGACGAGGTCCAGCGGCGACCGGACGCCGTACACGTCACGGAACGCGGCGACCATCCGGTCGGCGAGCCGGTCCACCTCGGCGGACTGCATCGGCGTGAGCCGCATCCGGGGCGGCATCGTGAGCCGGTGCGACCAGTTCAGCCGGTCCCGGCCGTCCGGTTTGCGCCAGCCGAGCGCGCCGAGCCGCCGCTCCTGCCGGTGCGACAGCGGACGCGGCAGGAACGCGCTCCCCACGGCCTCGGCGTCGATCGCGCTCGTGGACCGCATCGCCTGCACGTACGGCAGCCCCGTGGGACCCTGCACGATGATGAACGACCGGACCGGGAGGCGCTGCAACTCCCGGGACAGCCGTCCGGCGAAGTCTTCCCAGTCCACTCCCGCTCCCGCCGATCGTCGACACGGTCTCAGCGAACGGTAGCCGCCCCGCGCCGTTATTGCGTCATTCGGGAGGATGGCCCGGTAGCACGTCCGCGCGGACGGGCGCCCACACGCCGCCGATCGCGTCGTACACCGCGACGGGGACGGCCGTGGTCTCGCGGCCCTCCTCGACGTCCACCCGCCACAGCCGCGTGCCGTGCGGCGGACGCAGCACCGGGACGTCCTGCACCGGCGGCGGCGACGGCGGCGACGCGGCCGGGGGCGCCTCGGCGAGCCGGTCGGCGCCGAGCCGCGCGACGGCGGCGGCGTCCAGCAGCACCTCGCTCGGCAGCCCCGGGTTCACCGCGAGCTGCCACGTCGGGTCGGCCCAGGCCGCGCCGAGTTCGGCGAACGACGTCCGCCGGTACGGTCCGGGCGGCCCGCCGTCGCGGCTCATCGCGGCCGGGGACGTGAACACCGCGACGAACGTGCCGCCGCCGATGGAGATCAGCGGCAGCCCGTGCGGCTCGTCGGGCCCGCCCGCGCCGGGCAGGACGAGGTCCGCGCCGCGCAGCAGGTCGAAGTAGGCCGCGTGGTCGCCGCGCCGCCGCGCGTCGGCGAGGAACCCCTCCAGATCGGACGGCGGCGGGACGGGCGCGGCGGCGGGCGCCGGATCGGGCACGGGCGCGCCGAGCAGCCCGGCCCCGGCGAACGCCTCCGCCGACCCGTTCACCGCGGACCCGTTCACCCCGAAGTGCCCGTCGTCGTGGACGAAGTGCGGTTCGTCCCGCACCAGGGCCTCGGCGAGGACGGACACGGTCGAGCGCCGCTCGGCGATCCGCGCCGGGTCGGCGGTCTCGATGCCGAAGTCCAGCAGCTCGATCAGCCCGGTGCCGTGCCGGTGGAAGGACTCGTAGACGAGGTCGGACGGCCGCCGCACGCCCTGCACGTCCCGCAGCGCCGTCACCATCACCTCGGCGAGCCGCGCGTGGTCGGCGGGCGAGGCGTACGCGGGCAGTTCGGTCCACCAGTTGCGCGGGGCGGGATCGGCGGGCGGACGCCAGCCCGCCTCGCTCATGACCTCTTCGTCCGCGAGGGTCAGCAGCAGCGGTCCTTCGAGGAAGTTGTTGCTCACCGCCTCGGCATAGAGCCGGTCCGGCTCGCGCATCGCCTGGACGTAGTGGCGGCTCTCCTCGCGCTCGCGCACGATGAGGATGGTGTCCCGGTCGAGACCCGCCAGCTCGCGCCCCAGCCGCCGGGTGAACTCGGACCACTCCAACAAGATCACTCCTTATGCCCGCGATCGGCCCCCCTGAGCCGCGCGGGAACCGGGGTCCCGGAGTATTGATGATTGTCGCCCCGGACTCCTTCTGGCAAACCGGCGTTCAGCCCGGCGGCGGCTCGTGCCGCAGGACGCCGAGAGCGTCCCGAAGTGCGTCCGGATCGTCGCCGGCCCGCTCGAACGCCCCGATGAGCCGGTGCAGGACGTCGTGACGCTCGAAACCGACGTCCAGCAGCGCCTGCGCCGTCTCCCACAACTCGGGCGGATCGCCGTCCCAGAGCCGGGCGGCGAGACGTTCGTGCGCGTCGAGATGTTCCTGGTCGGCCCCGGGGTGCTCGAATTCCAGCAGGATACGGCGGTCGGCGGGCGCGGACGGGTCCAGCGCGCCGAGATCGACGACGCCGTGCCGTCCCGACAGCCGGTGCCGCCCGGACAGGAACGGCAGCGCGAACGCCCGCCGGGGCAGCGCCTCCAGGTCGCCGTCGGGCAGCAGCCGGTCGACCAGCGCGCGGTCCAGCCCGGCGGCGGCCGGGTCGCGGTAGGCGGCGGCGAACCGGGCGGTGGCGTCCCAGACGGCGTCCAGGGTCGCGCGGACGCCCTCGTCCGGCAGCCCCGTCTGCCGCGCCGCCCACCGCACCCACGACGCCAGAACGTGCGGGACAGCCTCTTGTTCCGCCGGGGAGAGGAGAACCTTGCGCGGCAGCCAGTCCAGCAGGAACATCTCGGCCTTGAGCGGGCTGACGCGCAGCGGACGGCCGAAGTCCTGCGCGCAGCCGTAGTCGATGATCCGGTCCACGCAGCGTCCCGCCGCCGACAGGTCCGACAGGCCCTCCGCCTCGTCCGACGCCAGGAACCGCGCCGCGAGCGTGGCCCGCCGGTCCCCGCCGTGCGGGACGGGCTGCGGCGCGCGCCCGCCCGGCGGCAGCGCCCGCACCCGCGCCCGCAGGAACGCGTGGTACGACGCGAAGTTCTCCCCGACCGGCGGGTTCACGGTCGCGTTCGTGTGCTCCAGCGCCCGGTGCAGCATCGCCCGCGTGTCGGCGGGGTCCAGCGGCTCGAACCGCATGAGCGGACGGTCCCGGCTCTCCGCGCGGCACTGCGCCAGCAGCCGCTCCACCCGCGAGGACACCCACGCGTCCCGGACCATCCCGTACGCGGGGACCGTCCCGCGCGGCGTCCGCCCGCCCGCGCCGACCGGCTCGGCCTTCGTCCGGTCCACCAGGACGACGAGCGCGTGCCGCCGCGGGCCGCCATAGGAGAACGTGCACACGATCGACTCGTGGTCGCCGTAGACGTCGCCGGACACGAAGCACTCCTCGGGCATGACCGTCCCGAGCCGGTCCGCCCACGCCGGACGCGCGACGCCGCGCGCCATGAGGTCCAGCGCGGCCCGCTCGGCCTCGGCGGCCTGCCGCGGCGTCCCGAGGTACCCGATGCCGGTGAGCAGCGCCAGCGCGGCCGGGGTGCCGGCGCCCGCCGCGTACCGGACGAGCCCGTCCCCGACGACCTCCTCCACGTCCCCCTCGACGACGCGCCGCCCCCACCACGCCCCGAGGATCCGGCTGACGATCAGCTCGGCGTCCAGCGGCCCGCGCACCGCGAGCAGTTCCCGCGCGTGCTGAAGCATCCCCTCGTAGACCAGCGTCATCTCGTCGGGGGGCGGCGGACGATCGGGCTCCCCGGCGGAACGGCGGCTGCTGCGGGGACTCACGCCTCTAGCTTCGCAGATCCGCCGCGCGCCGCGTCACCCCGCGCCCGCGCCCGTCCCCGCCGCCCGCCCCCTAAGCTGGGCACATGCCCACGACGGTCCATCTCGCGCAGTCCCCCGAGGCCGACGCTCTCCTGTCCCGCAGCCCCCTCGCCGCCCTCACGGGCATGCTCCTAGACCAGCAGATTCCGATGGAGTGGGCGTTCACGGGGCCGTACACGATCGCGCGGCGGATGGGTGCGGACGATCTGGACGCGCACGAGATCGCCGGGCGGGATCCGGAGGCGTTCGCGGCGCTGTTGTCGGAGAAGCCGGCGGTGCACCGGTATCCGGGGTCGATGGCCAAGCGGGTGCAGCAGCTCTGTCAGTACCTCGTGGAGCACTACGACGGGGACGCCGAGGCGGTGTGGCGTGACGTCGCAGACGGCGCGGAGCTGTTGAAGCGGCTGAAGGCGCTGCCGGGGTTCGGGGACCAGAAGGCGCGGATCTTCCTGGCGCTGCTCGGCAAGCAGTACGGCGTGCGGCCCGCGGGGTGGCGGGAGGCGGCGGGGGCGTACGGCGAGGACGGGTCGCGCCGCTCGGTCGCCGACATCACCGGGCCCGCGTCGCTGGCCGAGGTCCGCGCGTTCAAGCAGGCCCAGAAACAGGCGCGGAAGGCCGCCCGCTGACCTGCGCGGGCGCGGGAGCCGGTAAAGAGTAGGGTGTCGCTTTACCAGGTTTTTGCCGCAAGTTCCGGGTGGTTTCGCGGTGGGATGCCCCTATCCGGACCGGAGGGAACCCGGCGAGCCGGACCCCGATTCGTGGCGTGGCGTCGTACCATCTCGTACTTGCCGCCCTCGCGCGCCCGGACCCCGGACACCGCGCGCGGAGGCGACGTCCGAAACCACCGCCGCCGGACGAGGGGCGCGGGACGACGGCGTCCCGGACCTTCCGCCCGCGCCGAACCCTCGGGATGATGAGAACCTGACTTCGACCGGTGTTGTGAGGGAGGCGGGAGCGCTACCGTGCTCCCATTCGCCCATAGTGATGAGAACTCGCCGCGCGGTGCGGAAGCCCGAGGGCCGGAGGTGTCGCTGATGAGCACGGGGACGCCCGTTCCGCATCCCCGCGTCTCCGGGGTGGAGGGCCAGCAGATGAACGCGTCCGACGCCGCGCTCTACACCGCCTTGATGAACGAGGCCCCCGCCGGGATCGCCTTCTTCGACGCGGCCCGCCGCTGCCGCCGCGCCAACGACGCGCTCGGCCGCCTGCTCGGCGTCGCCGCCCGCGACCTCGCCGAGCGACGGCTCGCCGAAATGTTCCCGGCCGAGGCCGCCGCCGCGGCCGAGACCGCGCTCGGCGCCGTCCTCGGCGGGGCGCCCGCGATCACCGAGACCGAACTCGTCCTGCCCGTCCCCGAGCCGCGCCGTCCGGTGCCGGACGTCCCGCCGCCCGCGCCGCCCGTCGCGCCGCCGGCCGAGCGGATCCTCGCCTGCACCTGGCTGCCCGCCCGCGACGCCGACGGCGCCCCGATCGGCGCGGTGCTGACCGCGTACGACATCACCGACCGCCGCCGCTCCGAGGACGTCATCCGGCGCAAGGAGGAGCGGTACCGGTCGCTGGTCGAGGCCAGCTCGCAGATCGTGTGGGTCGCCGCCCCCGACGGCACGGTCCTGGACGACGCGCCGGAGTGGCGCGCCGTCACCGGACAGACCCAGGCCGACTACGCCGAGGGCGGCTGGCTCGCCGTCGTCCACCCCGAGGACCGGCCGCGCGTCGAGGCGCTGTGGCGCGAGTGCGTGGGGGAGAACCGCGTCTTCGAGGGCTCCTACCGAGTCAAGACGCGGACGGGCGCGTACCGGCACTTCGACGTGCGGGCCGTCCCGATCTGGCGCGGCGGGACGGTCGTGGAGTGGGTCGGCGCGAACCTCGACGTCACCGGCCAGCGCGAGGCCGAGGAGATGCGCGGACGCCTCACCGAGCAGCTTTCGGCCGCCGCGCTGCGCACCGCCCGCCTCCAGCAGGCCACGTCCATGCTCGCCGAGGCGCTGACGGTCGCGCAGGTGGTGCAGGTCATCACCGAGGTCGGACGGTCGGCGATCGGCGCCGACTACTCCGCCGTCGCGCTGCTGGACGACGCCAAGGCCAACCTGTCGATCGTGGAGTCGTCCACGCCCGGCGACGACACCGGCGAGAGCACGGTGCTGCGCGAGGTGTTCCGCGTCGCCGACGAGACGGTGATGTCGGTGGCCGTCCGGGAGAGCCGCCCGTTCCTCGCCGAGCATCCGAACGCGCTGCGGCTCCAGCTCGGCCGCGACGAGTCGGGCCTGTTCGCCCGGCACGCCGAGGAGCGCGCCTGGGTCGGCCTGCCGCTGCTGGCGGCGGGCGCGGCGATCGGCGCGCTGCGGTTCTCCTTCACCCGGCCGCGCGAGATCACCGACGAGGAGCGCGTGTTCCTGGAGGCGCTGGCGGGCCAGTGCGCGTTCGCGCTGGAACGCGCGATGCTGTTCGAGCGCGAGCACCGCACCGCCGAACAGCTCCAGCGCAGCCTGCTGCCGAGCGACCTGCCGCAGCTGCCCGGCATGGTGCTCGCCGCCCGGTACAGCCCGGCGACGCGGCACGTGCAGGTCGGCGGCGACTGGTACGACGTCTTCAAGCTGCCCGACGACCGGCTCGCCATCGCCGTCGGGGACGTCATGGGCAAGGGCGTGCTGGCGGCGGCCGTCATGGGACGCGTCCGCAACGCCCTGCGCGCCCTGGCGCTGAACGACCCGCGTCCGGCCGCCGTGCTGTCGGGCCTGGACCGGCTGTTCAGCGCGACCGAGTCCGAGGAACAGTTCACGACGGTCGCGTACGTGGTCATCGACCCCGAGACCGGTCAGGGGGCGTTCAGCAACGCGGGCCATCCGCCGCCGCTGGTCGTCTCGCCGCACGCGCCCGCGCGCGTGGACGACGTCGAGCCGGGGACACCCCTCGGCTGGCCGAGTGAGCGGCGGCAGACAAGTTTTTCCGTGGAGACCGGCAACACTGTGGTCTTCTACTCCGATGGACTGGTGGAGAACCGTAGGCGTGGGGTGGACGCCGGCCTGGAGGAACTGGCCGCCGTCGCGGCGGACGCCCCACCTGAAGTGGTAGGAGATCCCGAGAGACTCGTCGACTTCCTGGTCGATCGGATGCTTGCCGGATACGAGCAAGTGGACGATGTGACCGTACTCGCCCTGCACGTCCCGCCCGCGCCCGCGTAAGAAGGCCGCCCGCCGGTGGTGCGGAATGCGGTCCCGTACGTACGAAGGACCGCTCCGCGCCCTCTAAGGTGGGGAGCTACCGAGTAGGACACCGAGGCGGAATGCGCAGCCGTGCCAGAATGCTTGACCCACTCAAGAGCGGGTACGCTGCGTTCCCGCACATGTGGCCCAGCTCGGTGTGTGGTCCCACCCCGTGTGAGGCCGGTCCTGGCCCGTCAGGGCACTTGGGTCAACCAAGCCACACGTTCGTTCGAGAGGTATTTGTGTCGCCTGCTAGCTCGACCTCGAAAGCGTCAGATCTGCACGAGCACGTCATCGCGCAACTGATCGAGCGTGGACGGTCCCAGGGTTACCTCGAAGCCGACGACGTACGCCGTACGTTCGAGGAGGCCGACATCCCCGTGTCGAAGGCCTCCAGCATCTTGCGGAGCCTCAGCAAGGAGGGTGTGACGGTCGTGGTGAGCGCCGCCGATTCCGCAGCGCCGAAGCGTCCGCGCAAGCGCGCGACGACGCCTCCGGCGCGCCGGCCGAAGACCGCCGCTGCCGCCAAGGAGCAGCAGCCCGAGACGGTGACCGCCGTCGTCAGCGATGACGACGAGCCGGCCGCCAAGCCCAAGCCGGTGAAGCCGGCTGCCCGCAAGGCCCCGGCCAAGCCGAAGAAGGCCGCCGCCAAGACCGTCGCCGCCGCGCCCGCCAAGGCCCCGGCCAAGGTCGTCGCGGCCGAGGGCGGCGAGGACCCCGAGCTGGACGACGAGGTCGACATCACCGACCTCGAGGATCTCAACAACACCGAAGTCGACCTCGCCGACGACGCGATCGAGCTGGAGACCGAGGAGACGGAGGAGGCGGAGCCCGAGGAGCCCGCCGCCGCGCCCGCCGCCAAGGGCAAGCCCGCCGACGGCGCGCCGGTGTCGGAGGAGGAGGCGTTCGTCCTCGGCGACGACGACGAGGACGCCCCCGCGCAGCAGATCGCCGCCGCGGGCGCCACCGCCGACCCGGTCAAGGACTACCTCAAGCAGATCGGCAAGGTCCCGCTGCTCAACGCCGAGCAGGAGGTCGAACTCGCCAAGCGCATCGAGGCGGGCCTGTTCGCCGAGGAGCGGCTGGCCGCCGACGGCCCGGCGATGTCCGACGAGGACCTTGAGGACTTCGAGTGGATCGCCGAGGACGGCCGCCGCGCCAAGAACCACCTGCTGGAGGCCAACCTCCGCCTCGTGGTGTCGCTGGCCAAGCGCTACACCGGCCGCGGCATGCTGTTCCTGGACCTGATCCAGGAGGGCAACCTCGGTCTGATCCGCGCGGTCGAGAAGTTCGACTACACCAAGGGCTACAAGTTCTCCACGTACGCCACGTGGTGGATCCGGCAGGCGATCACCCGCGCGATGGCCGACCAGGCGCGGACGATCCGCATCCCGGTCCACATGGTCGAGGTGATCAACAAGCTGGCGCGCGTGCAGCGGCAGATGCTCCAGGACCTGGGCCGCGAGCCCACCCCGGAGGAGCTGGCCAAGGAACTGGACATGACGCCGGAGAAGGTCGTCGAGGTCCAGAAGTACGGCCGCGAGCCGATCTCGCTGCACACGCCGCTCGGTGAGGACGGCGACAGCGAGTTCGGCGACCTCATCGAGGACTCCGAGGCGATCGTCCCGGCCGACGCGGTCAGCTTCACGCTGCTGCAGGAGCAGCTCCACTCGGTGCTCGACACGCTGAGCGAGCGCGAGGCGGGCGTGGTGTCGATGCGGTTCGGCCTGACCGACGGCCAGCCGAAGACGCTGGACGAGATCGGCAAGGTGTACGGGGTGACCCGGGAGCGCATCCGGCAGATCGAGTCCAAGACGATGTCGAAGCTGCGCCACCCGTCGCGGTCCCAGGTTCTGCGCGACTACCTGGACTGACGTATCGTTCGCCGGTCCCGGCCCCCGTCCGCTCTATGGCCGGGGGCCGGACACGTTTCGTGCATGTGTCCGCACTCCGGCGACATGAGTCCGGACAAGGCTCACTTAAGGAAAACGGCCAGGTCAATTTACTCCTGGGTATGTAACACAGTGTTTACCGCCAAGTAGCTTCCACCGCCTCGCTCCTTCCTACGCTTCCGCGCTATGGGACTCATGGAGCTTGACCGGGCACCGGGAGGACCGGTGGACCGGAACCCGACGAGCAGCGGGGCAACGGTGGTCCGTCCCCGCACCGCGCAGGTGATCACCGGGCGGCCGTGGATGGATCCCGCGCTCGACCAGGCGGTCACGGCCGTCCGCGACCGCTATTTCCGCTTTGGCGCGCACGTTCTGGCCGAGTCGCGCGATGATCCGGAGTTGCGGTCGCTGCGCGTCGAGGCGCTGGCGAAGGCGGCGGTCGGTTGGAGCGGCGGCATCGAGGCGCTGCTGGCCGAGGACGCCCGCAACCCCGACCTGTGGCTGTGGCTGGGCCGCACCCGGGTGGAGGAGGCGTGGTCGATCCGGCCGGACGGCCGTGCGCGCGCGGTCCAGGCCGCGCGCTTCACCACCTACGCCAAGTTGATGCGCGGGGCGCGCGAGCCGTTGCGCAAGGCGGCGGAGATGTTGCCGGACGATCCCGTCCCGTGGGAGTCGATGCTGTGGCTCGCGCTCGGGCTGGATCTGGACCGCGAGGAGAAGGACGCGCTCTGGGAGCAGGTCAGCCGGCGCTGCCCGACGCTGTACGGCGCGCACGTCGCGCGGGTGGTGACGTTGTCGCCGCAGTGGGGTGGTGTGCCGGAGGAGATGTTCGACTTCGCGCGGGTGGCGATGGGCACGGCGGGCCGTGAGGACCCGCGGGCCGCGCTCGTTCCGCTGGCCTATTTCGAGTACTTCGTCCAGTCGCGCTCGGGGATCATCCGCGGGTCGTCGTCGTGGTTCACACCGGAGGAGAACCGGGACGTGGCGATGGCGGCGCGGGGCTGGTTCGAGGGCGCCCGTCCGCATCCGCGGACGATCGAGGCGCACAACATGTTCGGAGCCGCCTTCCATCTGGCCGACGCGCGCCGTCCCGCCCGCCAGCACCTGCTGCGGACGTTCGGGCGCCCGAGCGGACTGCCGTGGACGTACCTCGGCAGCGACGGCACGCACCAGTACCTGAAAGCGTGCAAGCACCTCAACGTCGTCACGGACTGAACCGGTTCACCGGCCGGGACGCGCCGCCCGGCCTGTTTTAGGCACGTTCCAAGCGAGCGCATCGCACGGACCGCGCGAGTGTTCTCGCGCCCTCCGCGCCGCGCTCATGCCGCCGCGCCGCGCGGTGCCGCCCGCGTCGAGCGGACCACGCGCGCCGAGCGGACCATGCGCGGCGAGCGTGCCACGCGCGTCGCCGGGCCGCCCATGCTGAGCGGCGACGCGGGTCAGTCGGGAAGGACGACGTCCAGGGCCGTGCCCTGGGGTGTGCCGGTCAGCTCGGCCGTGTGGCCGAGGCCGGTGACGATCTTCAGGAGTTCGTCCGGCGTGCGCGGATCCGTGCCGGACGCGAGCAGGTCGCGGGCGATCAGGCCGCGCGTCGCCTTGGCCATGTGGCTGACGACCGTGCGCCGCACCGCGCCGTCGACGACCCGCTCCCGGAACACCCGGACGGCGACGGCCGGGCCGGGCGCGCGCCATGCGGCGGCGTACGGGCCGGAGCGCAGATCGACGACGAGCCGTCCGCCGGCGCCGAGCGGGCCGTCCAGTGCGCGGGCCAGCGCGGGCCGCCAGAGCGTCGCCGGTCGGCCGAGTCGCGGCAGGGTGACGTTCATCGACAGCCGGTACGGTGGCACGCGGTCGGTGAGCCGCAGGGCGCCCCACAGCCCCGAGAACACCACGATCCGCTCCGCGGCGCGCACGGGATCGAGCGTGTCGAGGGCGAGATGGTCGTACAGGACGCCGGTGTAGAGCCGTGCGACGGGCAACGTGGGCGCGTCGGCCAGGGCGCGGTTGCGGGCGAGCGCGTCCGCCGCCTGCCCGGCGGGCAGCCCGAGGACGTCCGCGCCCGACGGCCGGGCCGAGACGCGGCGCAGGGCCGTCAGCAGGCGCTTGCGGACCGGGGTCAGCCCGGGGAACGCCAGCGCGGCGAGGTCGAGCGGCGGGCCGTCCCCGCCGGCGGCCTTCTTCTCCGACGGCGGCAGCAGGATGAACACGTTCCCCCCGGAACGGCGCGGCCCGCGCGCCGGACCGGTCGCGGGCACCGGAAACGGCGGCCCCCGTGGCTCGGTGGCCGCCGCATGCGGGTCTGGTCCGACCTACCGATCGTCGTCGACGGCGGTGGCGGGCGTTTCGGTGAGTCGGGCGGACTCGTCCTGAATGTCGGCCCCGTTGGATCGGAGCGCCTCCGCGTACTTGCGCCCGTGGTGGGCGCAGAAGAGAAGGTCGCCGCCGCCTACAAGGACCGCACGGACGTAGGCCTGGGCGCCGCAGCGGTCGCACCGGTCGGCGACGGTCAACGGCTTGGTCGGGGCAAGGGCTCCAGTCACGGCACCTTCCTCATGCTCGGGGTCGGTACTTAAGACAACATCTAACCCGACGTGAACGTTCCCAACCGGTTTCCAGGTACGCCGAGAGCAGAATGGCGGCCTTAGTGACCGAGGTCACATTGGATCGGTCACGCTGCGTCACGAAGCGTCCCAGCGGAACAGCCGGGAGGCGATGAACGCGGTCACCACGGCCACCCCGAGGAGCACTCCGATCTGCGGCAACGCCGATCCGGGGCCGAGCCCGCGGCCCATCACGTTGAGCATCGCCTCGTTCAGGTAACGGAGCGGAAAAACGTAGGACAGGGTCCGCATCCACACCGGCGCATCGTCCAGGGGGAAGAACGAACCGCCGAGGAACGCCATCGGCAGCACGACGAGCTGGGTCACCGACTGGGCGGTCTCCTGGGTCTTGGCCCACGCCCCGATCAGCATCCCGATCCCGAGGAACGCCAGCACGCCCGCCACGACCGTGGGGATGGCCATCCACCACGCGCCCACCAGCTTCAGGCCGAAGACCGGGAGCTGGGCCACCGCGAGGAACAACCCGAGCTGCACCATCGCGACGGCGAGGCTGACGGCCACCCGCGCGCCGAACACGGTCGCGATCGGCGCGGGCGACAGCCGCAGCCGCCGCAGCATCCCCTTGGTCCGCCAGGTCACGAGCGTCTGCGAGGCCCCGAACACGCCCGCCGACGCCAGCGCCCAGCCGAGCAGGCTCGGCGTGAAGAACTGGATCGCCTTGAGGGAGTCGTCCTCCACCTGGACGTCCGACATGCGGTACGTGGGCGGCTTGCCGGACGCCTCCTGGTTCGCCGCCTGGACGACCGCGCCGAGCAGGCCCCGCACCGTCCCGGCCTTGACCTGGTCGGCCGCCGAGTAGTGGACGACGAGCGTCCCGTCCCGCTGCTCCACGGCCGCCGAGGCGTCGCCCTTCTCGACCTTGCGCAGCGCCGCCGCCGACGTGGCGTACCGGGTGACCTTCATCGTCTTGCGCAGGTCCGCGTCGTGCGCGAGCGCCCCGTCGATCAGGGGGGCCGCGCCGATCTCGACGATGTCGACCTTGGACGACGTCTGGTGTCCGAACACGCCGCCGAACACCACGAGGAACATCAGCGGGAACAGGACGGTGAAGAACAGCGCGCCCCGGTCCCGGCGGAAGCCGAGGAACATCGCGCGCGCCAGGCTCCGGAAACTCTGCCAGGTGCTCACGCGCGGTACTCCCGTCCGGTCAGGTCGAGGAACACGTCCTCCAGCGTCGCGCCGCGGATCTGGACGCCCGTCAGCGCGTCCCGCGCCGCCAGGGCCGCCACGACGGCCGACGGGTCGCGGGTCTCGACGGTCAGCGACACGCCGTCGTCGGCGGCCTCGTCGGCGCCGGGCAGCGCGCGGGCGTCGTCCAGCGGCAGGACGCCGCTGGCCACGCTGATCCGCGCGGGCGCGTCCAGGCCCCGCACCAGCGTCGCGGGCGGCCCCATCCGCAGGATCTTGCCGCCGTCCATGATGGCGACGCGGTCGCAGAGGGATTCGGCCTCGTCCATGTAGTGCGTGGTCAGCACGATCGTGCGGCCCGCCGTGTTGATCTGGCGCAGGACGTCCCACAGGTTGCGGCGCGCCTGCGGGTCCAGGGCGGCGGTGGGCTCGTCCAGGAAGACCAGTTCGGGGTCGTGGACGAGCGCGCACGCGATCGACAGCCGCTGCGCCTGCCCGCCCGACAGCTTCTCCACCCGCTCGCCCGCCTTGCCGGTGAGCCCGACGGCCTCCAGCATCGCGTCGGCCTTGCGCGCCGGCACGCCGTACAGGGACGCGAACGTCTGCAACTGCTCGCGCGCCGTCAGCCGCTCGAAGAACGCCGACGCCTGCAACTGGACGCCGATGCGGGGCAGGAGCTTGGGGTTGCGCGGCCACGGCGGCAGGCCGAGGACGGTGACCGTCCCCTCGTCCGCCTCCCGGAGACCCTCGATGATCTCCAGTGCCGTGGTCTTGCCCGCGCCGTTCGGGCCGAGGATGCCGAAGAACTCGCCCTCCTCGACGGCGAACGAGACCCCGTCCACGGCACGGACGTCGCCGTACCGCTTGCGGAGCCCGTCCGCGTTGATCGTGTGTGCCATGATCGGGACCTTAGGGCCGAGACGGCCCCGGGAGCACCCGCCCGGAGGTGGATCCGGCGTCTCCACCCCCGGTCGCGCGGCCGGAGGCGGACGGCGGCGAGCCTGGCGGAGGAATGTCGGATCCCGGGGGTACTCTCGTCCCCGGCGGACGGAGATCGCCCGCCTGACCCGGCTCGCCCCCGAGGAGCGCACGCACGTTGACCGCCGCGACCGCCGAACCCACGACCGACGACCCGCAGGGCTACTCCGCCCGGCACCTCTCGGTGCTGGAGGGGCTGGAGGCCGTGCGCAAGCGCCCCGGCATGTACATCGGGTCCACCGACAGCCGGGGCCTGGCCCACTGCCTCTGGGAGATCGTCGACAACTCCGTCGACGAGGCGCTGGCGGGCCACTGCTCGCACATCCAGGTGACCCTGCACGCCGACGGCTCGTTCGAGGTCGCCGACGACGGGCGCGGCATCCCGGTGGACGTCGAGCCCCGCACCGGGCTGCCCGGCGTCGAGCTGGTGATGACGCGCCTGCACGCGGGCGGCAAGTTCGGCGGCGTGTCCTACACCGCGTCCGGCGGCCTGCACGGCGTCGGCGCGTCGGTCGTCAACGCGCTGTCGGCCCGGCTGGACGTCGAGATCGACCGCGACGGCCGCACCTGGGCGATGAGCTTCAAGCGCGGCCTGCCCGGCGAGTTCGCCGACGCCGGACGGCCGAACGCCCGGTTCAAGAAGCGCTCGGGCGTCCACGAGATCGCGCGGGTCGGCAAGAACGTCACCGGCACCCGCACCCGCTTCTGGCCGGACCTGCAGATCTTCCTCAAGGACGCCACGGTCGACGGCGCCCTCGTCATGGACCGGATGCGCCAGACCGCGTTCCTCATCCCGGGCCTGACCATCGACGTCCGCGACGAGCGCGGCGACGAGCCGGTCGACGAGACGTTCCGCTTCGACGGCGGCATCGGCGAGTTCTGCACCTACCTCGCCAAGGACCCCGCGATCGTGGAGGTCCTGCGGCTGGAGGGCAAGGGCGGGTTCACCGAGACCGTCCCCGTCCTGGACGACCAGGGCCACCTGACGCCCACCGACGTCGAGCGGGAGCTGGAGGTCGACGTCGCGCTGCGCTGGGGCACCGGCTACGACACGGTCACCCGGTCGTTCGTCAACGTGATCGCCACGCCCAAGGGCGGGACGCACGTGCGCGGGTTCGAGCGGGCGCTGGTGCGCGTGCTGAACGAGCAGCTGCGCGCCACCAAGCTGCTGAAGAACAACGACGAGGACGTCCTCAAGGAGGACTGCCTGGAGGGCCTGACGGCCGTCGTGACGGTCCGGCTGCCCGAGCCGCAGTTCGAGGGCCAGACCAAGGAGATCCTCGGGACGTCCGCCGCGACCCGCATCGTGGCGCAGGTCGTGACGCGCGAGCTGAAGGCCGTCTTCGACAACCCGGGGCGCGGCCAGAAGCAGCAGCTCAGGACCGTCCTGGAGAAGGTCGTCGGCGCGGCCAAGACCCGCATCGCGGCCCGCACCCAGCGCGACAACCAGCGCCGCAAGAACGCGCTGGAGAACTCGGCGCTGCCCGCCAAGCTGGTCGACTGCCGGTCCGCCGACGACCGCAGCGAGCTGTTCATCGTCGAGGGCGACTCGGCGCTCGGCACCGCCAAGCTGGCCCGCAACTCCGAGTTCCAGGCGCTGCTGCCGATCCGGGGCAAGATCCTGAACGTCCACAAGGCGTCCGTGGCGGACATGCTGAAGAACGCCGAGTGCGCGTCGATCATCCAGGTGCTCGGCGCGGGCTCGGGCCGCACGTTCGACCTGAACGCCGCCCGGTACGGCCGGGTCTGCCTGCTCGCCGACGCCGACGTGGACGGCGCGCACATCCGCTGCCTGCTGCTCACGCTGTTCTACAAGTACATGCGGCCGATGCTGGAGGCCGGACGGGTGTTCTCCGCCGTCCCGCCGCTGCACCGGATCGAGCTGATCAAGCCGCGCAAGGGCCAGGACAAGTACATCTACACCTACTCCGACGGCGAGCTGCGCCAGCGGCTGGTGGAGCTGGAGCGGCGCGGGCAGCGCTGGAAGGAGCCGATCCAGCGGTACAAGGGCCTCGGCGAGATGGACGCCGACCAGCTCGCCGAGACCACGCTCGACCCGCGCCACCGCGTGCTGCGCCGCATCAAGGTGGCGGACGCCGAGAGCGCCGCCGCGACGTTCGACCTGCTCATGGGCAGCGACGTCGCGCCGCGCCGGGCGTTCATCACGGCGGGCGCGTCCGAGCTGGACATGGACCGCATCGACACCTGACCCGGGTGCGCGTGCGGTGATCACTTTCCGTCTAGAGTGGTGACGGTGAGCGATGGAACCGGTGCTCCGCCGGACGACGACCTCCGCGAGCGGATCCTGCGGGCCGCGACGCGACTGTTCGCCGAGCTCGGCTACGACGCCACCCCGCTGGACCTGATCGCCGATACCGCAGGGACCGGCACCGGCATGGTCACCGAGCTGGTGGGCGGCAAGCAGGCGCTGTATCTGGAGGTCATGCGACGGGCGTACGAGGCGGAGCAGGAGATGCTGGTCGCCGCGACGGACGCGTTCACCCCGACCGTCGAGGGCGCCGTCGCGCTGGTGGACGCGGTGCTGGACTTCTACGCCGCGAACCCGCAGTTCCGCGCGCTCTGGATGCACCGGTGGCTGGCCGACGCGGCCGACACCGAGCGGCTGGAGGCCGAGTACGTGCTGTCGCAGACACAGCACGTCATGGAGCGGACGCGGGAGCTGGTCCCGCCGGACGTCGACGCCTACTACCTCGTCGCGACGGTCATCTGGACGGTCTTCGGGTTCCTCGCGGGCGGCCGGCCGACGCAGGGCCTGCCGTCCCGGCACCACCCCGACGCCGACGAGATCGAGCGGTTCCGGAACTACCTCCACGTGCTGACCAGGCGGATGGTCGCGCCCTGCTGAGGCCGCTCCACCCGCGGGTGGAGGCGCGGGACCCGTCTCCGCTCCGATGCCCGCCGGGCCCGTCCTGCCTAGCGTGGAACCCATGAGCACCGCAGCAGAGATCGTTCTCGTCGTCATCGCGCTCGGCTACGTCCTGAGCCGCCAGCTCACCGCCCGCCCCCTGGAGGAGAAGTCGTCCTTCCGGGTGCCGCTGATCCTCGCCGCCGTCGGCCTGTTCAGCGGCGGCCTGGTCGACCGCGACCACATCGCCGTGAGCGTGGTCCTGCTCGTTGCGGGCGTCGTCGTCGCGCTCGGGTCGGGCGTCGTGCGGGCGCTGACCGTCCGGGTCTGGCGTGACCAGGACGGCGTCCTGTGGCGCGGCGGGACGCCCTGGACGCTCGCCGCCTGGGTCGGTTCGGTCCTGCTGCGCGTGGGCCTCGTCGTCGTCGGCCACCTCACCGGCGCGGCGTCGGAGGGCAGCGGGCTGCTGCTGTTCCTCGGGCTGACGCTGCTCGTGCAGAACGCGCTGGTCGTCTACCGGGCGCGGACGCTGACCGTCCCGGCGCCCGCCGCCAAGGGCGTGGCCGTCTGATGCAGCCGCGACGCCCGGCCGGGGACCGGTGGCTCCGCAGGGCGCTGCTGACCGCCGGCCTCGGCTGGGCGGGCTACTCCTACCTCCGCTCGTTCTGGCACACCTCGCCGAAGCCCGCCCTGCACGGGGCGGGCCTCGTCGTCGTCGTGCTGAACGCGGCGATCGTCGCGCTGCTCGCGGCGGGGCTCCGGCTGTCGTGGCGGGCGAACCGCGCCGGCGACGCCGGGACGCGTGCGGCCCGCGCCGCGATCGCCGTGACGGGGCTGGCGCTCGTGCTCGCGCTCGTCCTGTACGGCGTGGCGTCCCGGTCGGGCGGCGGGTTCACGTTCGCGATGGTCGCGCTGTGGTTCCTCGTGCTGCGGCTCGGCCTGGCGTGGGCGGTGGCGGCGGGCGGCGCGACGCTGCTGGCGACCGCCGCGATCAGCGAGGCCACCCGGCCGGACGGTCCCGACCTCGGCCTGCTCGCCGCCGGGCTCGGCGTGCTCGTCGGCGCCATCGCCACCCGGCAGCGGCGGCTCGCCGAGACCGCCGCGCGCCGCGCCGAGAACGAGACGATCGCGCTGGCCGAGCGGTCCCGGATGGCGCGGGAGATCCACGACATCCTCGCCCACTCGCTGTCGGCGCAGATCGTCCACCTGGAGGCGGCGCGGCTGCTGCTGGCGCGCGACGGCGACGGCCAGGCCCTTGAACAGGTCGAACGGGCCGGGCGGCTCGCGCGGTCCGGGTTGGAGGAGACCCGGCGGGCGCTCGCGGCGCTGCGCGGCGACGCGCCCCCGCTGGACGAGGCGCTGGAGAGCCTGGCCGCCGACTTCCGGGGCGGCACCGGCCGCGCCTGCTCCGTCGAGGTGACCGGGGAGGCGCGGGAGGTGCCGCCGCCGGTCGCGCTCGCGGTCGTCCGGACGGCGCAGGAGGCGCTGACCAACACCCGCAAGCACGCCCCCGGCGCCGACGCGCGGATCGCGCTGCGCTACACCGAGCGGGAGATCGTCCTGGAGGTCGCCGACACCGGCGCGACCGGGCCGCCGCTGGACCTGGCGAGCGGCGGCTACGGCCTGGTCGGCATGCGCGAACGCGCGGCGCTGATCGGTGGGACCCTGGAGACCGGACCGGACGAGAAAGGCTTCACAGTGTCGCTACGGGTGCCGGCATGACGGACCGGACGAGGATCCTGGTCGTGGACGACCAGACGGTCGTGCGGGAGGGCCTGATCCTCCTGCTGAACCTGCTGCCCGACATCGAGGTCGTCGGGTCGGCGGGGGACGGGGAGCGGGCCGTGGAACTGGTCGCCGAGCTGCGGCCCGAGGTCGTCCTGATGGACCTGCGGATGCCGCGCGTGGACGGCGCGGAGGCCACCCGGCGGATCAAGGCCGACCATCCCGAGGTGGAGGTCGTCGTCCTCACCACCTACGCCGACGACGAGTCGATCTTCGCGGCGCTGCGCGCGGGCGCCCGCGGCTACCTCACCAAGGACGCCGGCGCCGACGAGATCGCCCGCGCCGTCGCGGCGGTGCGCGGCGGCGCGGCCCAGCTCGACCCGGCCGTGCAGCGGCGGCTCGTGGAGGCGGTCGCGTCGGGGGAGCGGCCTTCGGCGGCGCCGGACGGGCTGCCCGACGGGCTGACCCCGCGCGAGGCCGAGGTGCTGCGGCTCATCGCGCGGGGCCTGTCCAACGCCGAGATCGCCCGGGACCTGTTCATCTCCGAGGCGACGGTGAAGTCCCACATCAACAACCTGTTCGCCAAGGCGGGGCTGCGCGACCGCGCCCAGGCCGTCACCTACGCGTACCGGAACGGGATGGCGGACTGACGGCGTCCGCTCAGCCGGGCTCGTTGCCGGGCCGCCACTTGACGCCGCAGCCGAGCGACGGCGTGTGCGGCTCGGGCACCGGCTCGCCCGCGAGGACGAGGTCGAGCGCGGCGCGCAGTGTCGCCCCGTTGGACGGGACGTCGTTGCGGGGCCGCGCGCCGTCGAACTCGCCCCGGTAGGCCAGCCGCCGCGCCGCGTCGTAGAGGAAGAAGTCGGGGGTGCAGGCGGCGCGGTAGGCGAGCGCGACCTCCTGCGTCTCGTCCACCAGGTAGGGGAACGTGAAGCCCGCGCGCCCGGCCTGCTCGACGAGGTGCTCGGCGTCGTCGTCGGGGTAGCGGTCGATGTCGTTGCTGCCGATGCCGACCGTGGCGACGCCCCGCGCCGCGTACTCGGCCGTCACCGCGCCGAGCGCCGTCTCGATGCGCCGGACGTACGGGCAGTGGTTGGACAGGAACACCACCAGCACGGCCGCCGCGTCCCCGGTGTCGGCGAGCGAGAACGGCTTGCCGCCGTCGGCGGCGGGCAGCGTGAAGTCGGGAGCGGGCGTGCCCAGCGGAACCATGAACGAGTTGATCGCCATGCGGCCATTGTGACCGACGCCCGGCCAGCCGCCCGCCCACCGCCCTCAGATCGGCGGAACTGGAACGATCACGACCGGCCCCCGACGCCCCGGGAACGCGTCCCGACCCCTCGTCCGCCCGCCCACCCCACAAAGATCAACGCATCCGTCGCCCCCAGGCCCCTCCACCCGCCCGCCGCGAGGCGGCCCCCACGCGCGGTCCGCCCGCGCCCGCCGTCTCACGGCGGGCGCGGGCGGACCGCGCGTCATGCTTTCGGCCGCGTGGCCGGGCGTTCGGGTTATTCCTCGGGGGTTTCCGGGGCGGGTGGGCCGATGGGGCCGCCGATCATGCCGAGGGCGGTGGGGAGGCGTTCGCCGGAGCCGTCGCGGCGGCCCAGTTCGATGTCCAGGGAGACCGGTTTGCCGTCCGGGGTGGCGGCGCGGAGCGGGGTGGGGCCGGCCCAGGCGAGGATCAGGGCGTCCTCGCCCTTGAGGAAGCGGTGGGAGCGGACGCCGCCGGTCGCGCGGCCCTTCGGCGGGAAGTCGGCGTAGTCCGCTAGCTTCACCGCGCCCGTCTGGGTGCCGGGGAGTGCCGCTGACGAGCCTGCGACCGTGAGGACGCGGGACGGGCGGGACGGGTCGACCGCGCCGAACCAGAGCACGCGCGCGTCCGGGCCCAGCTTGATGCCCGCCACGCCGCCCGCGGTGCGGCCCTGCGGCCGGACGATCGACGCCTTGTAGCGCAGGAGTTGCGCGTCGGTGGTGATGAAGACCAGGTCGTGGTCCTCGGAGAGGAGTTGGGCGGCGCCGACCACGCGGTCGCCGTCCTTCAGGGTGATGACCTCGAACTCGTCGCGGTTGGCCGGGAAGTCCGGGACGACCCGCTTGACGACGCCCTGTGCCGTGCCGAGCGCCAGACCGCCTCCGGCGCCGGTGAGGGAGCCCAGGCCGACGACCGTTTCGTCCGGTTCGAGGTCGACGTACTCGGTGACGGGCGCGCCGCCCGCCAGCGACGGCGGCGACGCTGAGGGCGGCAGGGCGGGCAGGTCCAGGACGGCCACGCGGATCATCCGGCCCGCCGAGGTCACCGCGCCGAACTCGCCGCGCGCCGTCGCCGGGACGACCGACAGCAGCACGTCGTGCGCGGAGCGTCCGCCGTCCGCGGGCAGGGGTGCGGCGCCCTGCGTCCGGGCGAGCTGGCCCGTCGCCGACAGCAGGACGAGCACCGGGTCGTCGGCGACCTCCAGCGGCACGTCCGCGGTGCGGGCCTCGCCGGACGCCTCCAGCAGCACGGTCCGGCGCGGGGTCGCGAACTCCTTGGCGACGTCGGCCAGCTCGCGCGACACGACCTTGCGCAGCTTGGTCTCCGACTCCAGGATCGCGGTCAGCTCGGCGATCTCCTTGGCGAGCTGCTCCTTCTCCTTCTCCAGCTCCAGCCGGTCGAAGCGGGTGAGGCGGCGCAGCGGCGTGTCCAGGATGTACTGCGCCTGGATCTCCGACAGCTCGAAGATCTGCATGAGCCGCTGGCGGGCCTGCCCGGCGTCGTCGCTCTGCCGGATGACCTGGATGACCTCGTCGATGTTGAGCAGCGCGACGAGCAGCCCGTCGACCAGGTGCAGGCGGTCGGCGCGCTTGCGGCGGCGGAACTCCGAGCGGCGCCGCACGACGTCGATGCGGTGGTTGACGTACACGCCGAGCAGGTCGCGCAGGCCGAGCGTGCGGGGCTGGCCGTCCACCAGCGCGACGTTGTTGATCCCGAACGTCTCCTCCATCGGCGTGAGGCGGTACAGCTCCGCCAGCACCGCCTCCGGGTGGAAGCCGTTCTTGATCTCGATGACGAGCTGGAGCCCGACCGTCCGGTCGGTGAGGTCCTTCAGGTCGGCGATGCCGTTGAGCTTCTTGGCGTTGACCAGTTCCTTGATCTTGGCCTTGACGCGCTCGGGACCGACCGCGTACGGCAGTTCGGTGACGACGATGCCCTTGCGGCGCGGCGTCACGTTCTCGATCCGGACGGTCGCGCGGGTGCGGAACGTGCCGCGCCCGGTGGCGTAGGCGTCGCGGACGCCGTCCAGCCCGACGATCCGCCCGCCCGTCGGCAGGTCGGGGCCGGGGACGAACCGCATGAGGTCGTCCAGCGTGGCGTCGGGGTGGTCGATGAGGTGCCGCGCCGCCGCGATGACCTCGCCGAGGTTGTGCGGGGCCATGTTGGTGGCCATGCCGACCGCGATGCCGGACGTCCCGTTGACGAGCAGGTTCGGGAACGCCGCCGGAAGGATCTCCGGCTCCTGCTCCTGCCCGTCGTAGTTGGGCCGGAAGTCGACGGTCTCCTCGTCGATCGAGGCGACCATCAGCATCGCCTCGCGGGACAGCCGCGCCTCGGTGTACCGCATCGCGGCGGGCATGTCGTCGCCGCCGAGCGACCCGAAGTTGCCGTGCCCGTCCACCAGCGGCATCCGCATCGCCCACGGCTGGGCCATGCGGACCATCGCGTCGTAGATGGGGCTGTCGCCGTGCGGGTGCAGCTTGCCCATCACCTCGCCCACGACGCGGGCGCACTTGACGTGCCCCCGGTCGGGCCGCAGGCCCATCTCGCTCATCGAGTACAGGATCCGGCGCTGGACGGGCTTCAGCCCGTCCCGTGCGTCGGGCAGCGCCCGCTGGTAGATGACCGAGTAGGCGTACTCGAGGTAGCTGCCGCGCATCTCCTCGGAGACGTCGATGTCGACGATGTTCTCGTCGAAGTCCGGCGGGGGAGGGGCCTGGGATCCGCGTCGTGCCATGCGCACAATTGTGACCGCTCCCGGTGACAGTTGCGCACGGCGCGCTCAGCGGAACGCGGGGATCCCGGTGAGCGCCTGCCCGATCACCAGCGCGTGCATCTCGGCGGTGCCCTCGTAGGTGAGGACGGACTCCAGGTTGTTCATGTGCCGGATCACCGGGTATTCGAGCGAGATGCCGTTGGCGCCGAGGATCGTCCGGGCCGTCCGGCACACGTCCAGCGCCTCGCGGACGTTGTTGAGCTTGCCGAAACTGACCTGTTCGGGACGCAGCCGGCCGTCGTCCTTGAGCCGGCCGAGGTGCAGCGCGAGCAGCAGCGCCTTGTGGATCTCCAGCGCCATGTCGGCGAGCTTGGCCTGGGTGAGCTGGAACCCGGCGATGGGACGGCCGAACTGCACGCGCGTCCCGGCGTAGTCGAGCGCGGCCTCCAGCGCGGAGCGGCCCGCGCCGACCGCGCCCCACACGATGCCGTAGCGGGCCTCGTTGAGGCAGCTCAGCGGCGCCTTGAGCCCGACGCCCTCCGGCAGCGCGGCGTCGGCGGGCAGCCGGACGTCGTCCAGGACGAGTTCGCTGGTCACCGACGCGCGCAGCGACATCTTGCGGTGCATCAGCGGCGCCGAGAACCCAGGCGCGGACGTGGGGACGACGAAGCCCCGGATGCCGTCCTCGGCGCGCGCCCACACGACGGCGACGTCCGCGACGGACCCGTTGGTGATCCACATCTTGCGGCCGTTCAGCACCCAGTCGGTGCCGTCGCGGCGCGCGGACGTGCGCATCGAGCCCGGGTCGGAGCCGTGGTCGGGCTCGGTGAGACCGAAGCAGCCGATCGCCTCCCCGGCGGCCATGCGCGGAAGCCACGCGCGTTTCTGCTCCTCCGACCCCCACCGCCAGATCGCGTACATGGCCAGCGAGCCCTGGACGGACACGAGCGAGCGGATGCCGGAGTCGCACGCCTCCAGCTCCAGGCAGGCCAGCCCGTAGGCGACGGCGCTCGTCCCGGCGCAGCCGTAACCGTGCAGATGCATCCCGAGCAGGCCCAGCTTGCCCATCTCCCGGGCCAGGTCGCGGACGCCGGGCAGCTCGCCGCGCTCGAACCACTCCCCGACGTGCGGCGTGATGTTCTCCGCGCAGAAGCCCCGCACGGTGTCACGGATGTCGATCTCCTCGGCCGACAGCAGGGAATCGACGGCGAGCGGGTCGCGCGGGTCGAACGGGACGCTCATGCTTCTCCTTCGGGGAACGGGACGGCCGGGCCGCGCAGCCACGCGCGGACGCGGTCGCCGTGCTCGTCGAGGCCGGGCGGCGGCAGCGCCGTCCCGGCGGGGGCGGCGGAGAACGTCACCGGCGGCCGGATCTGGCCGGGGTGGTCCGGGCCGAGGTCGAGCACCGGGTCCAGGCCGAGCGACTCGGCGTACCGGACGGCCGCGCCGACGTCGTTGACGCGGGCGCACGCGATCCCGGCGGCGTGCAGGACGGGCTCCCACGCGTCCGCGCGGCGGGCTGACAGCGCGTCCTCCAGCAGCGCGACGAGGGCGTCCCGGTGCGCGACGCGGTCGGCGTTGGCGGCGAACCGGGGGTCGTCGGCGAGCGCGGGACGGTCCAGCGCGGCGGTGAACCGGCGGAACTGGGCGTCGTTGCCGACGGCGACGGCGAGCAGCCCGTCCGCGCAGCGCAGCGTCTCGTAGGGGGCGATGCTGGGGTGCCGGTTGCCCATCCGGGCGGGGGCCTCGCCGGTCGCGAGGTAGCCGGAGACCTGGTTGACGAGCCCGGCCAGCAGGCTGGACATCAGGTTCACCTCGACGTGCTGCCCGTGTCCGGTGCGTTCGCGCTGGCGCAGGGCCGCGAGGATGCCGACGAGGGCGTCCTTGCCGGTCAGGACGTCCACGAGCGCGACCCCCGCCTTGGTGGGCTCGCCGTCGGCGGCGCCGGTGACGCTCATCAGCCCGCCCGCCGCCTGCACCACGAAGTCGTAGCCGGGCAGGTCGGCGCGGGCGCCGAACCCCGAGACCGACGTGTAGACCAGCCGCGGGTTCAGCTCCAGCGCGCCGTCGGGGTCGAGCCCGCAGCGGGCGAGGACGCCCGGACGGAAGTTCTGCACGAGCACGTCGGCCCGCCGGACGAGTTCGACGGCGGCGGCCCGGTCGGCGGGGTCGTCCAGGTCGAGGGCGACGCTGTGCTTGCCCCGGTTGAGGCCCGCGAAGTAGGTGCTGGAGCGGTCGGTCCAGGGCGGTCCCCAGCGGCGGGTGTCGTCGCCGGTGCCGGGACGCTCGACCTTGACGACGGTCGCGCCGAGGTCGGCCAGCGTCATCGTCGCGAGCGGGCCCGCGAGGACGCGGCTGAAGTCGGCGACGAGCACGCCGTCCAGAGGCCGCATGCGAGACATCCTCTCCGGGGTAAAGTTGGATCCAATATACATTTCGTCCAGGGAGGCCCATGGCCCGGCCGCCGACCGTGCAGGACTACGTGCTCGCCGAGCTGCGCCGGGCGATCGTCGCGGGCGAGCTGCGGCCCGGCCGCCCGATCCGGCAGGAGAGCCTGGCCGCGTCGCTCGGGGTGAGCCGGGTGCCGGTCCGCGAGGCGCTGAAGGTGCTGGAGGGCGAGGGGCAGGTCGTCCACCGGCCGCACCACGGCTACGCGGTCGCCGAGCTGTCGCTCGCGGACCTGCGCGAGGTGTACCTGATGCGCGCGCTGCTGGAGTCGGAGGCGGCGCGGACGGCCGTCGTCCACATCACCGACGCCGAGATCGAGCGGGTCGTGGCCGCGCAGCGGGACGTGGCGGCGGCGTCGGCGGCGGGCGACCTCGCGGCGATGACCGAGGCGAACCGGCGCTTCCACTTCGCGATCCTCGGCGCGTCCCAGCTGCCGCGTCTGTTGCGGGTGGTCCGCTCGCTGTGGGACGCCACCGATACGTACCGATCGGTTTACTACAATGCGCCCACCCACCGGGAGACGGTCGAACGGGAGCACGCGGCCATCGTCGCCGCCCTGCGCGAACGCGACGCCGCCCGGCTGGTCGCGCTGCTCGCCGAGCACCGCGACCACGCGGTGGCGGCACTGAGCACGATCATCTCCGACGAACGGGAGCGCCCTTGAGCGAGCCGAAGGCGCGCGCCGCGCGCTGGACTGAGGAGCGTCGGGAGCTTGCGACCAGAGCGACGAGGGAAGCGCGCGGCTCAAAGCGCGCCGTAGGCGAGCGGGAAACACAGTGAGTACTCCGGCCGACTTCCAGAACGAGATCTACCTGGCGGGGCTCGGGGACGTGCTGCCCGGGTTCCCGACGGATCTCACGAAGCTGGAGGACGCGGCGCGGGACGTCCTGAGCGCGCGGGCGTTCGGGTACGTGGCGGGGTCGGCGGGCAGCGAGCGGACGGCCCGGTTCAACCGCGAGGCGTTCGACCGGTGGCGGATCGTTCCGCGCCTGCTGCGCGACGTCTCCGTCCGCGACCTCTCGGTCGAGGTGTTCGGGCGGCGGATGCCCGCGCCGGTGTTGCTGGCCCCGCTCGGCGTCCAGGGCATCCTGCACGCCGACGGCGAGCGCGCGACCGCCCGCGCCGCCGCAGAGCTCGGCCTGACGAGCGTGCTGAGCACCGCGTCGTCGACCGCGCTGGAGGACGTCGCCGAGGCCGCCGGGACGGGTCCGCGCTGGTACCAGCTGTACTGGCCCAAGAGCCGCGAGCTGGCCGCGAGCTTCCTCGCCCGCGCCGAGGCCGCCGGGTACGAGGCGCTGGTCGTCACGCTGGACACGTTCACGCTGGCCTGGCGTCCCCGCGACCTGGACGGCGCGTACCTGCCGTTCCTGCGGGCCGTCGGCGTGCAGAACTACTTCAGCGACCCCGTCTTCCAGGAGATGGTCGGCGGGCCCGTCACCGACGCCAACCGCGACGCGGCCCTGCTCACCTGGGTCGCGCAGTTCGGGAACCCCGCGCTGACCTGGGACGACCTGGCGTGGCTGCGCGAGCGCTGGAACGGCCCGATCCTGCTCAAGGGCGTCCAGCACGCCGACGACGCCCGGCGCGCGGCCGACGCGGGCATGGACGGCGTCGTCGTCTCCAACCACGGCGGACGGCAGGTGGACGGCGCGGTCGCGTCGCTGGACGCGCTGCCCGCCGTCGTCTCGGCGGCGGACGGCCTGACCGTCCTGTTCGACAGCGGGATCCGCACCGGCTCGGACGTGATCAAGGCGCTGGCGCTCGGCGCGCGCGCCGTGCTGGTGGGCCGCCCGTTCGCCTACGGGCTCGCGCTCGGCGGGGAGACGGGCGTCCGGCACGTGCTGCGGTCGCTGCTGGCCGACCTGGACCTCACGCTGGCGCTCGCCGGGCTCACCGGCCCCGCCGACCTCGGGCCGGACACGCTCGTCCGGGCCTGACATTCGTCACGGGTCGCCCCCGCGATCCTCACGCCCGGTTCCTGACGGCCGTGACTGCCCGAAATGCCCCACGACGGGCACGATCGAACCCATGACGGCACATGTGATCGAGGTACGCGACCTGCACGTCCGTGCGGGCGAGGACGAGAATGTCCGGGGCGTCTCGTTCGCGCTGGCGGCCGGGGAGATCGGCGTGCTGCGCGGGACGGGCGCGACGGCGGTGCTGGAGGCGGCGGCGGGCGTCCGGCGGCCCGCGGCGGGGACGGTGCGCGTCGCCGGAACCGACCCCTACGAGCGGCCCGGCGCCGTCCGGTCGGGGGCGGTGTGGCGCGAGGGCGGGCTGTTCCCCGGCCTGACCGTCGCCGAGGTGGTCGACACCTGGCGCCGCTGGACGCTGGACCCGCTCGGCCGCGCCGAGGCGCTGCGCCTCACCGGGCTCACCGGCCTCGCGGACGTGCCGTTCGAGCGGCTGACGGCCGTCCAGCGGCGGCTGCTGGACCTGGCGCTCGCGCTGGTGGGCCGCTCGGACGTCCTGTTCCTTGAGGACCCCGCGCACGGCCTCGCACGCGGCGACGCCGACCGCGTCTGGTCGGTGCTGCGGTTCGCCGCCGCGCACGGCGTGACGATCCTGGTCACCGCCCCGGCCGAGGCGGCGCGCGCGGAACTGCGCGCGGCATGACCGGCGCGAGATCTGACATACGCTGAGGAACCCGCAGGTGGCGGGCAGAGCGAGCAGAGGCGGGCAGCCGGGTGCAGCCGAGGATTCCGCGCCCCACCGTCATCGCCGCGATCACCGTGACGATGACGCTGGTGACGATGGCCGGCCTGCTCGCGCCCGCCTTCTGGTCGGAGATGTTCGACCGCGGCGACCTGCCCCGCCTCGCGCTCGCCGCGGCGCTCGTCGGCGCGGTGTTCGTGCTGTACGGCCGGATGCTGTGGGCGAGCCTCATGCGCCGGTCCCGCCCGTGGCACGCGGCCGGGCTCGCGGTCGTCACGGCCGGGTGCTGGCTGCTGCCCGCGCTGCTGCGCGGCCACGGCGGCTGGGGCAACGCGCTGATCGCGCCCGCCGGGCTGTTCGCGGTCGTCCTCCCGGTGCGCCCGGCGACCGCCGTGACGACCGCCGCGACGCTGCTGGCGCCCGTCTACGGGCTGGCGCTCGGGCAGCCGACGCTGGCCGTCCTGTACGCGGCGGTCGCGATCCCTCTCACCGCGTTCTCCGGCTTCGTGACGGTCTGGTTCTTCCACGTCGTGCAGGAACTGGCCGAGGCGCGCGCCGAGATGGCGCGGTCGGCGGTCGGGGAGGAGCGGCTGCGGTTCGCCCGCGACCTGCACGACGTCCTCGGGCACAGCCTCCAGGCCGTCGCGCTGCGCGCCGAGGTCGCCGAACGGTTCCTGGACCGCGATCCGGGGCGCGTCCGCAAGGAGCTGGCGGAGATCCAGACGATGGCGCGGGACGCGGTCCGCGACGTCCGGGAGGTCGTGCGGGGGCACCGCAGGACGTCGCTGCGCACCGAGCTGGACGGCATGTCGGCGGTGCTGCGCGCGGCGGGGATCCGCTGTGAGCGCCCGGAGGTCGGCGAAGGGCTGCCCGCGCACGTCCACGAACCGCTCGGCTGGGTCGCGCGCGAGGCCGCCACGAACGTGCTGCGCCACTCCAGCGCGACGTGGTGCCAGATCACGGTCCGGACGGACGACGCGCACGTCCGGCTGGAGATCGTCAACGACGGCGCGGGCCGCCGCCGGCACGGTACCGGCTCGGGCCTGTCCGGGCTCGCCGAGCGGATCGCGGCGGCGCGCGGGGAGTTCCTGGCCGGTCCGGCGGGCGACGGGACGTTCCGCGTCGCCGCCGCCGTCCCGAGGGGAGAGCCATGATCCGGGTGCTGCTGGCCGACGACCACCTGCTCATCCGGGAGGCGCTGGTCCTGCTGCTCGGCACCGAGGACGGCATCGAGGTCGTCGCCGAGGCGGGCCGGGGCGACGAGGCCGTGGACCGGGCGCTCGCCCTCAAACCGGACGTCGCCGTCCTCGACATCGACATGCCGGGCCTGGACGGCCTCGCCGCCGCCGAGCGCCTGGCCCGGGACCTGCCCGCGTGCCGGCTGGTGATCGTCACCGCGCACGGCCGACCGGGCAACCTGCGCCGGGCGATGGCCGCCGGGGTGCGCGGGTTCCTCGGCAAGGACGCGCCGGGCGCGCGGCTCGCCGAGGTCGTCCGGCAGGTCGCGGCCGGCGCGCGGTACATCGACCCGCAGCTCGCCGCCGACGCGCTCGCCGCCGAGGAGTGCCCGCTGACCCCGCGCGAGCTGGACGCGCTGCGCGCCGCCGCCGACGGGGCGCCGGTGGCGCGGATCGCGCGCGGGCTCGGTCTCTCGGAGGGGACGGTCCGCAACTACCTGTCGTCGGCGGTCACCAAGCTGGGGGTGGACAACCGGCATGCGGCGGTGCGGGCCGCCCGCGACCTCGGATGGCTCTGACGTGCGGAAACGGGGTCAGGCCGAGTTGCGCTCCGGCGTTTGGGACCGCTCCAATTCCAGGGCGTCAAGAACCCGTCCCGCAGGGTCCAGCGCTTCGATGAGCGGCGCCCGGCGGGCCGTCCAGACGACCGCGACGTGCCCGTGCTGCGGTACGGGAATCACCCGCCGCCCGACGCGGATCTGGGTCGCCTCGGCGGCCACCCGTAGTCGCACCTGGTTGACGTATTTCGCGCCCCAGGGCAGGAGGCGGTCGGCGTTGCGGACCGTCCGGCCGCTGCCGTACCGGCGCAGATGGCGGCCCAGCTCGGCCGCCGAGCGACGCGCCAGCGGCTCGGCGGGCGCGGCGCCGCCCCCGCCGCCGAGGGCCATCCACTCGCCGTTGCGGCGGTGGAAGGTCCAGCCGTCGATGAAGCTCTCGCCGGGAACGTTCCCGGTCTCGTCGAACGTCAGGACGGTGACGACGGCCACGTCGCCGTCCACGTCCAGGCACAGCGGGAGGAACGTCAGGCCGACGTCGGGTACCTCCGTGCGGATGTCGGGCAGGCCGTCACGGAGGAGGCGCAGACACTCCTCGTTCACCTCGTGATCGTTCATGATCGGACCTCTGTCTTCGCTGGGCCGGCCAATGCCTCCGCGAGCGCGGAACCGCCGCCGCACATACTCTAAAGGTCCGGCTCGTGAGGTTTTGCGCAGACGGTCGTTCTCTTCCCGTTCAGCCGGTATCAATCTCCTGTCGGTGCGGAAAGGTTCGGTGAAGTCGCTGGTGGGAAGGCCCGGAGTGCCAATGCGCAGCACAGTGCCGCAAGGGGAATTTCGGCCACGGCGGCGAGGGTGATCGCGACCGTCCGGTCCGCCCCGGGCGCGGCCGTCAGGACGTCGAACCAGGCGTCCGCGGCGAGCAGCGCGGCGGTCCCGGCGGCGGTCAGCGCGTGACGCGGATCACCCCGTCGCAGCAGGGTCCCGGTGGCGACGAAACCGGCGGCGATCATGAGGTCCAGGCCCGTCCAGGCCGTCGCCCAGTGCGCCGCCTCGGCGGTCGCCGGGAGCCGCGCCGCGAGGGCGCACGCCCACGGGACGAGCGCCGCGCCCGCCGCCAGCAGCAGCCGGGGCAGATGGCCGGTGCGGCGCGCGGTCCGGACGCGCGGCAGGCTGGTGATCATGGTCATCGGGAGCTCCCCTCGGGTGGGTCCCTCCAGCCTCGCGGGGCGCGGCGCGCCTGTCGGTAGCGCGGCGTTCCGGCCGGGGGTGGCACCAGGTACAGCCCCGGACCGGGTGCACGCCGCATGGTGCCCGCCGCGCCGCGAACCGTAGGGTTCCGGACATGGTCCTCCCCGCCGCGGAGCGCCTGCCGTGGTCGCGGGGGGCGTGGCGCGACACGCTCTTCGTCCTGTCCGGCGCGCCGCTCCAGGCCGTCTGCTGGACGCTGGTCGCGCTGCCCTGGGCGTTCTGGGCGCCCTACCGCACCGGGTCGGTGCTGTCGTTGCTGCTGCTGTCGTGCGCGGCGGTCCTCGCGCTCGTCCGCCCGCTCGGCCGCGCGCACCGGGAGCGGGCGTGGGCGGTGCTCGGCGCCGACCTGCCCGCCCCGCCGCCCCGGCGCAAGCTCCTGCGCGCCCTGCGCTCGGAGGACGCGCGCCGCGACCTCGGCCGCGAACTGCTCTACCACCTCGTCGTCGGGCCGCTGCTCGGCGGCGCGGCGGCGGCCGTCGCGCTGGCCTGGGCGGGCGGGGCCGCGCTCGCCTGCTCCGCCGCCTTCGCCTTCTGGCTGCCGCCGTCCAAGGGCCTGGCCGTCCTGCTCGCCGGGCTCACCTTGGCCGGGCTCGCCCTGCTGATCGCCGCGCCGTGGCTGGCGGCCGGGACGCGGCGGCTGGACGTCCGGGCGATGGCGGCGCTGCTCGGCCCCGACCGCGCCCGCGAGCTGGAGCGCCGCGTCGAGGACCTGGCGGGCAAGCGCGCCGACGTCGTGGACGCCGCCGACCTGGAGCGCCGCCGCATCGAGCGCGACCTGCACGACGGCGCCCAGCAGCGCCTGGTCGCGCTCGCGATGAACCTCGGCCTGGCCCGCGAGACGCTGACGGACGTCCCCGAGCCCGCCCGGCGCGTGATCGTCGAGGCGCACGAGGAGGCCAAGGCGGCGCTCGCCGAACTGCGCGACCTCATCCGGGGCCTGCACCCGGCCGTCCTCGCGGACCGGGGCCTGGACGCCGCGCTGTCGGGCGTCGCCGCCCGCGTGCCGCTGCCCGTCACGCTGCGCGTGGACGTCGCCGAACGCGTCGCCTCGACCGTCGAGGCCGTCGCGTACTTCGTCGTCGCCGAGGCGCTGACCAACGTCGTGAAGCACGCGGGCGCGGCGAGCGTGGAGGTGGACGTCGTCCGCGACGGCCCCACGCTGCGCGTCCGCGTCGCCGACGACGGCGCGGGCGGCGCGGACCCGGCGCGCGGCACCGGCCTGGCCGGTCTCGCCCGCCGCGTCCGGTCCGTGGACGGGACGTTCCGCGTCGTGAGTCCCCCCGGCGGCCCGACCGCCCTGACCGTGGAGCTGCCGTGCGCGTTGTGATCGCCGAGGACTCGGTCCTGCTCCGGGCCGGGCTGATCAAGCTGCTGGAGACGGCCGGGTTCGAGGTCGTCGCGGCGGTGGGGGAGGCGGCCGGGCTGCTGGCCGCCGTCGCCGAGCACCGGCCCGACCTCGCGGTCGTGGACGTCCGGATGCCGCCGGGACACACCGACGAGGGCGTCCGCGCCGCGCTGGTGATCCGCCGCGAGTCGCCGGACGTGGCCGTGCTGCTGCTGTCGCAGTACGTCGAGGAGCGCTACGCCGCCGACCTGCTCGCCGAGCACACGAGCGGCATCGGCTATCTGCTGAAGGACCGCGTCGCCGACGTCTCGACGTTCCTGGACGCGCTGCGCCGCGTCGCCGCCGGGGGCACCGCGCTGGACCCCGAGGTCGTCGCGCAGCTCCTGCTGCGCCGGGGCGGCGGGCCGCTCGGCCGGTTGACGCCGCGCGAGCGCGAGGTGCTGGAGCTGATGGCCGAGGGACGCTCGAACGCCGGGATCGCGGCGGCGCTGGTGGTCAGCGAGAGCGCGGTCGCCAAGCACATCAACGGGATCTTCACCAAGCTCGACCTCCCGCACGCCGAGGGCGACCACCGGCGCGTGCTGGCCGTGCTGCGCTTCCTGGACGGCGACGCGTGACCGGCCGTCCGCGCCGCCGGGGCCGCTGGGTCGCGCTCGCCGCGCTCACGGCGGCCGTGGTGGTCGTGCCGGTCGGCGGCGAGGTCGCGAGCCGTGCGCTGCGGCGGACGGCGGACGTGCCGGTGACGTTCACCCGTCCCGTCCGGGAGGTGCGGGTCGACGCGGGCGACACGCGGGCGGCGTTCAGCGCGGGCCCGGCCGGGCGGGTCGGGATCCGCGAGCGGCTGTCCTGGACGCTCGCCCGGCCGGTCGTGCGGACGACCTGGTCGGGCGACGTCCTGTGGGTCAAGGTCGACTGCGGGCGGCGGACGGAGATCGTCCCGGTGCTGGACTGCGGCGCCGACCTGGACTTCCGCGTCCCGCCCGGCACCGCCGTGACGTCCACCTCGTCGTCGGGCGAGGTCGCGGTGCGCGGCCTGACCGGGGCCGTGACGATGCGGACGCACAGCGGCACGCTCGACCTCGCGGGCACGTCCGGGCCGGTGGACTTCGAGGCGAACTCCGGCGAACTGGCCGCGACGGGCCTGCTGGCCGGACGGGTCGTCGCGCGCGTCGGGTCCGGGACGGTGCGGCTGGCGTTCGCGGACGCGCCCGGCTCGGTGTCGGCGCGGGCCGGGTCGGGGGAGGTGGCGGTGACCGTCCCGCCCGGCACGCACTACCGGGTCGCGGGCGGCACCGGGTCCGGGGACCGCGCGATCGACCCGGCGCTGCCCGACGACCGGGCGGCGGGCCTGCTGGACCTCACGACCGGTTCGGGCTCGGTGACCGCCGGATACGGGTCCGGACGGCTGTGAATCGCGCCATAGTCGCAGGTCGGGACGCTTGAGCGTTTGACGACATTTGTGTCGAGCGTGTTAACTCGTGACATGACCGTCGCCCGCCCCTGTCCGCCGTGCCGTCCCCCGGTCCCGGGGAGCCGCGCGGGCATGTGCGCGCGCCCCTGAGGGCGACCTCCTCCCCCTGATCCGCCGGGCCGGTCCGCGTCCATCGACCTGAACCCGCATCTCTCCCGGGACCTATTTCCTGTGATCCAGATCGAAAAACTTCGTAAGGCCTACAAGGCCCGCGGCCGGACGGTGACCGCCGTCGACGGCGTCGACCTCACGGTGGACGCCGGGACCGTCCACGGCGTCCTCGGCCGCAGCGGCGCCGGAAAGAGCACCCTCCTGCGCTGCGTCAACCTGCTGGAACGCCCCGACTCCGGCCGCGTCGTCGTGGACGGCCGGGACCTGCTCGCCCTGCCCGGCGGCGAGCTGCGCCGCGCCCGGCAGCGGATCGGGATGATCCACCAGCACTTCGGGCTGCTGTCCAGCCGGACCGTCGCAGGGAACGTCGCGTTCCCGCTGGAGGTCATGGGCGTCCCGCGCGCCGAGCGCGCCGCCCGCGTCGCCGAACTGCTGGACCTCGTCGGCCTCACCGAGCACGCCCGCGCCCACCCGGCGCGGATCTCCGGCGGGCAGAAGCAGCGCGTCGGCATCGCCCGCGCGCTCGCCGGACGCCCGAACGTCCTGCTGTCGGACGAGGCCACGTCCGCGCTCGACCCCGAGACCACCGCGTCGATCCTGGAGCTGCTGCGCGACCTGAACCGGCGGCTCGGCCTGACGATCCTGCTGATCACGCACGAGATGGACGTCGTCCGGCGCATCTGCGACGCCGCGTCGGTGATGCGGGACGGGCGGTTCACCGAGTCCGGGCCCGTCCGCGACCTGCTGCTGCGGCCCGGGTCGGAGCTGGCGCGCGGGCTGTTCCCGCTGCCGCCGCCCGACCCGCGTCCCGGCACGACGCTCGTGGACGTCACGTTCGAGGGCGACGGCGCGGACCGCCCGTTCGTGTCCGCGCTCGCCCGCACCCATGACATCGACGTCAACATCGTCGGCGGGTCCGTCGAGGAGGCGGGCGGAACCCGGATCGGACGGCTCCGGATCGAGTTGCCCGGCGACCCGTCCGCCAACGCGGCGCCGCTGGAGTTCCTGCGCTCGTCCGGCCTGGTGGTGGAGGTGCGGTCATGACCTGGGATGAAATGTTCCCGCTGCTGCGGCAGGGCACGATCGAGACGCTGCAGATGACGCTGTGGTCGACGCTGTTCACCGCGCTCGGCGGCGTCCTGCTCGGCGTCGTGCTCGTCGTCACCGACCGGGACGGGCTGCTGCCGCTCGCGCCCGTCAACAAGCTCGTCGGCCTCGTAGTCAACGTCGGCCGCGCGGTGCCGTTCATCATCCTGCTGATGGCGCTGATCCCCGTCACGACGGCGATGGTCGGCACGTCCATCGGCACGACCGCCGCGATCCCGCCGCTCACCATCGCCGCGATCCCGTTCTACGCGCGGCTGGTCGAAACGTCGCTGCGCGAGGTGGAGCCCGGGACGATCGCGGCGGCGCTCGCGCTCGGCGCGTCGCGCCGCCAGATCGTCGTGAAGGTGCTGCTGCGCGAGGCGTGGCCCGGCATCGTCGCGGGCCTGACGGTGACGGTCATCGCGCTCATCGGCTACTCGGCCATGGCGGGCGCGATCGGCGGCGGCGGGCTCGGCGACCTCGCCAAACGCTACGGCTACCAGCGGTTCGAGACCGGGATGATGCTCGTCATCGTCGTCCTGCTCGTCGTGCTGGTGGCGCTCGTCCAGATGCTCGGCGACCACCTCGCCCGCAGGCTCAGCCACCGCTGAGCCGCTTCCCACCCGAAGAGAAAGGCACGACCCGTGCTCCGCAAGCTCACCGCCGCCGTCGCGTCCGCCGGGCTCCTGTTCGGCCTGGCCGCGTGCGGCGGATCGGCGGACGACGACGACACGCTCACGATCGGCGCCACGTCCGTCCCGCACGCCGAGATCCTCACCTACGTCAAGGACAACCTCGCCGCCAAGGCCGGCCTCAAGATCGAGGTCAAGGAGTTCAGCGAGTACGAGCAGCTCAACCCCGCGCTCGCGTCCAAGCAGCTCGACGCCAACTACTTCCAGCACAAGCCGTACCTGGAGGAGTCGAACCAGAAGACCGGCGAGCACCTGGTGTTCGTCGCGGGCGTCCACCTGGAACCGCTCGGCGTCTACTCCAAGAAGGTCAAGAGCCTCCAGGAGCTGCGGCAGGGCGCGACGGTCTCGCTGCCGAGCGACCCGACCAACGAGGGCCGCGCGCTGAAGCTGCTCGCCGACAACGGCCTGATCACGCTGAAGCCGGGCGCGGGGCAGACCGCGACCGAGAAGGACGTCGCGGGCAACCCCAAGGGGATCAGGTTCCGGCCGACCGACGCCGCGTCGCTGCCGCGCCAGCTCGGCGACGTCGACGCGTCCGTCATCAACGGCAACTACGCGCTGGAGGCCCGGCTGAACCCGGCCAAGGACGCGCTGGTGAGCGAGAAGGCGGCGGGCAACCCGTACGTCAACGGGATCGTCACCCGTCCCGAGGACAAGGACGACCCGAAGATCAAGAAGCTGGTCGCGCTGCTGACCGGCCCCGAGGTCCGCAAGTTCATCCAGGACAAGTACCAGGGCTCGGTGCTTCCGTCCTGACCGTCCGGGCCGATGGCCCCGCTCCCGGTGTTCGCGCACCGGGAACGGGGCCGTTTTTAGGTCTTGGCCGGAAATGTCGCTCGCGGCTGGTAGGACAGTCCGGACGAAGATCCGGAAGGGCCGATGAACCACTACGACATGCGCACGGAGTTCGCGGGACAGATCGTCGCCGACTTCGACGCCGGGCGGCTGCCCGAGCACGGCGACCCCGCGCCCGTGCCGCCGCGGGAGGCCGCCGACCTCGCCTGGCGGGTCTCCGACGAGGAACGCTTCCGGGACGTCTGGACAGCCTTCCTCGACCAGGTCGACACCTCCCGCGTCCGGGCGCTGATCTTCGGCGCGTGGGGGCTGCCCGGCGACGGCGAGGAGGACTACCCCGTCCCGCTGCTGGCCGAGGCCGCCGACCGCTTCCCGGCGCTGCGCGCGCTGTTCCTCGGCGAGATCCCGCCCGAGATGAGCGAGATGTCGTGGATCGAGCACGACGACATCACGCCGCTGCTGACCGTGTTCCCCGCGCTGGAGCGCCTGGAGGTGCGCGGCGGGGCCGGGCTGCGTCTCGACCCCGTCCGGCACGACGCGCTCCGGACGCTGCGCTTCGAGAGCGCCGGACTGCCCGCCGGGGTCGTCCGGGCGGTCGCCGCGTCCGACCTGCCCGCGCTGGAGCACCTGGACCTGTGGCTCGGCACCGCGAACCAGAGCGGCGACGCCACGCCCGCCGACCTCGCCGGCCTGCTGGACGGCACGCGCCTGCCCGCCCTGCGCCACCTCGGCCTGGAGGACGCCGAGATCGCCGACGACCTGGCGGCGGCCCTCGCGAGCGCCCCGCTCGTCGCGCACCTGGAGTCGCTGAGCCTCGCCCTCGGCGCCCTGTCCGACCCCGGCGCCGAAGCCCTCCTGACCGGCCAGCCCCTCACCCACCTGCGGAAACTCAACCTGCACCACCACTACATCGGCGAACCGCTGACTGCCAAGCTCCGCGCCGCGCTCCCCGGCACCGACGTGGACCTGAGCCGCCCCCGGAGCCCGTCCCTCGTCGGCGACCGCGCGTTCCGCTTCATCGCCGTCGCCGAATAACCCCCTGAAAGGCGCATCCCCCCGATGACCATCAACGACCACCTGGACACCTACGCGGGTCAGCTCGTCGCGGAGTTCACCAACGAGTACGTGATCGACGCCGAGGGCGCGCCGCCGCTGCCCCCGGCCGGCGACCACGCCTGGCGCGTCCGCACCGAGTTCGACGAGACCCCGTTCAACGAGGTCTGGAACCTGTTCCTCGACACCGTCGACACCACGCAGATCAGCGCGCTGGTGATCGGCTACTGGGGCGCGGAGTACGACGAGCACACGGCCGACCCCGTGGCGCTGCTGACCGGCGCGGCGTCCCGCTTCCCGAAGCTGCGGTCGCTGTTCCTCGGCGACATCGTGCTGGAGGAGTCGGAGGTGTCCTGGATCGAGCACACCGACATCGGGCCGATCTTCGCCGCGTTCCCCGGGCTGGAACGGCTCGACGTGCGCGGCTCGGAGGGCCTGGTGTTCGAGCCGGTCAAGAGCGACGCGCTGAAGACGCTGCGGTTCGAGACCGGCGGGCTGCCCGCGACGGTCGTCCGCGCGCTCGCCGCGTCCGAGCTGCCCGCGCTGGAGCACCTGGACCTGTGGCTCGGCACCCGCATGTACGGCGGGGACGTCACGCCGGACGAGCTGGCGCCCGTCCTCGGCGGCGAGCGGTTCCCGGCGCTCAAGCACCTCGGGCTGGAGAACTCCGAGATCGCCGACTGGCTCGCGTCCGCGCTGGCGGGCGCGCCGGTCGTGGCGCGGCTGGAGTCGCTGAGCCTCGCCCACGGCACGCTCGGCGACGAGGGCGCCGAAGCGCTGCTGGCCGGGCAGCCGCTCACCCACCTGCGGAAACTCGACCTGCACCACCACTTCGTCGGCGACGCGCTGGTCGAGCGGCTCCGCGCGGCGCTGCCCGGCGTCGAGATCGACGCGGGCGACCAGGGCGCCGCCGGACGCGAGAACCGTTTCATCACCGTCTCCGAGTAAAGGGAACCCATGACCATCAGCCGGCACATCACCGAGTACGCGGGCCTGCCGATCGCCGAGTTCACGTCCCGCTCCACGCCGGACGTCCCGGCCGCCGGGCACGCGTGGCGGGTGCGCGCCGAGGGCTACAAGGAGGGCGCGTTCGCGAAGCTGTGGGCGCGCTTCCTCGACACGGTCGACACCGCCGAGGTCACGGCGCTGGTCGTCGGGTACTGGGGGCCGAGCGAGCGCGGCAACGCCAACTACCCCGTCTCCCTGGTGGCCGACGCCGCCGACCGCTTCCCGAACCTGCGGTCGCTGTTCTTCGGCGAGATCGTGCTGGAGGAGTCGGAGGTGTCGTGGATCGAGCACGGCGACATCGGCCCGCTCCTCGCCGCGTTCCCCGACCTGGAGCGCTTCGACGTCCGGGGCTCGGAGGGCCTGCGGCTCGAACCGCTCAAGAGCGACGCGCTGAAGACGCTGCGGTTCGAGACCGGCGGGCTGCCCGCGGACGTCGTGCGCGCGGTCGGCGCGTCCGAGCTGCCCGCGCTGGAGCACCTGGACCTGTGGCTCGGCACCGACGAGTACGGCGGGAGCGCGACCGTCGCGGATCTCGCGCCCGTCCTCGGCGGCGAGCGGTTCCCCGCGCTGAGGCACCTCGGGCTGGAGAACGCCGAGATCGCCGACGAGATCGCGGCGGCGCTCGCGGGCGCGCCGGTCGTGGCGCGGCTGGAGTCGCTGAGCCTCGCGCTCGGCGCGCTCGGCGACGAGGGCGCCGAAGCTTTGCTGGCCGGGCAGCCGCTCACCCACCTGCGGAAACTCGACCTGCACCACCACTTCGTCACCGACCCGATGATCGAGCGGGTGCGCGCCGCGCTGCCCGGCGTCGACGTCGACCTCGCCGAGCAGGAGGACCCGGACGAGGACTGGCGCTTCGTGGCGGTCGCCGAGTGAGGTACACCGTCGTCGGGTCGCCCGGCGACCGGCGGGTCGCGCTGTTCGGCGCGGCCTGCCGGGCGGCCGGGCTGCCCGACCCGGACGTCGTCGGCTGGCCGGACGTGCTGCGCGGCGCCCCGCTCGTCCTCGACCCGGGCACCGTGCTGCGGGTCGACTCGCCCGGCGAGAGCCCAGAGACCGACGCGCTGCTGCGCGGCCCCGGCGACCCGGCGCGCGTCGGCGGCGGCGCGGCCTGGTACGCGGCGTTCACCGCCGCGCTGCGCCGGGTCGTCGCGGCGGCGGACGCGGCCGGGCTCCGCCGCACCTGCGACGCCGACGAGATCGCGGTCATGTTCGACAAGCGCCGCTGCCACGCCCGGCTCGCCGCCGCCGGGGTGCCGGTGCCGCCCGCGTTGCCGCAGGTCACCGGGTACGCGGAGCTGCGCGCGGCAATGGCGGACGCGGGCGAGCCGCGCGTGTTCGTCAAGCCCGCGCACGGGTCGTCCGGCTCCGGCGTGGTCGCGCTGCAGACCGCGCCGGGACGCGTCAAGGCCATGACGCCCGCCGCGTTCGGCCCCGGCGGGCTCCTCAACTCGCTGCGGCTGCGCTCCTACGAGACCGAGGACGAGGTCGCGGCGCTGATCGGCGCGCTCGCCCCGGACGGGCTGCACGTCGAGCGGTGGCTGCCGAAGGCGTCGCTGGACGGCCGTCCGTTCGACCTGCGCGTGGTCGTCGTCGGCGGCGTCCCGACCCACGCCGTCGCCCGCGTCGGCACCGGCCCGCTCACCAACCTGCACCTCGGCGGGACGCGCGGGGACCTCGGCGCCGTCCGCGCCCTGCTCGGCCCGGACGGGTTCGCCGCCGCCCTCGACGTCTGCGTTCGGGCGGCGGCGTGCTTCCCCGGCACGCTCATGGTCGGCGTGGACCTGCTGGTCGGGCTCGGCGGACGCCGCGTCGCGGTCGGCGAGGTCAACGCGTTCGGCGACCTGCTGCCGAACCTCACCGGCCTGCCCGGCGGCCCCGCCGAAGGCCGCGACGCCTACGCCGCGCAGATCGCCGCCGCGCGGGAGGCGCTGTGCTCGACATGAACCGGATCGTCGGGACGCACGACATCGTCCTGATCACCCTGGACACGCTGCGCCACGACGTCGCCGAGGAACTGTGCGCGGCGGGGGAGACGCCGAACCTGGCGGCCGTCCTGCCCGGCGGACGCTGGGAGAGGCGGCACACCCCCGGCAGCTTCACCTACGCCGCGCACGCCGCGATGCTCGCCGGGTTCCTGCCCACCCCGGCCGCGCCCGGCCCGCACCCGCGCCTGTTCGCCGCCGCGTTCCCCGGCAGCGAGACCACCGCGCCGGGCACCTGGACGTTCGACGCCGCCGACCTGCCCACGGGCCTGGCCGCCGCCGGGTATCACACGGTCTGCGTCGGCGGCGTCGGGTTCTTCAACAACCGGACCGCGCTCGGCTCGGCGCTGCCGTCGCTGTTCGCCGAGGCGCACTGGGAGCCGGAGTTCGGCGTGACCGACCCCGATTCGCTGCGCCACCAGGTCGACCGGATCGCGGCCGTCCTCGCCGGGCTGCCCGCGTCCCGGCGGCTGTTCCTGCTGCTCAACGTCGCCGCGCTGCACCAGCCCAACTGGTTCTACCTGCCCGGCGCGACCCGCGCGGACGGCGACACCCGCGCCAGCCACGCCGCCGCGCTCCGCCACGCCGACGCCGACCTCGGCCGCCTGTTCGGCCTGCTGCGGCGGCCCAGCCTGGTGATCGTCTGCTCCGACCACGGCACCGCCTACGGGGAGGACGGCCACACCGGGCACCGGATCGGCCACGAGGTCGTCTGGACCGTTCCGTACGGGGAGTTCCTCCTGACATGACCGCTGAACTGATCGACCGGACGACGAGCGACGTCTACCGCTCCTACGTCTACGCCTACCCGCACAAGACGGCGTACCGGCCGCTCGACCCCGCGCCGTCGCTCGCCGACGTCTGGGCGGACGAGGCCCGCGACGCCCTCTTCCTCTACCTGCACGTCCCGTTCTGCGAGATGCGCTGCGGCTTCTGCAACCTGTTCACCCGCACGGGCGCGCCGGACGAGCTGACCCGCGCCTACCTCGACGCGCTCGACCGGCAGGCCGACGCGGTCGCCGCCGCGCTCGGCCCGGCCACGTTCGCGACGGCCGCGTTCGGCGGCGGCACCCCCACCTACCTCACCGCGCCCGAGCTGGACCGGCTCTGCCGGATCGCCGGACGGTTCGCCCCGGGCGTGCCGCTCGGCGTCGAGACGTCCCCGGCGACGGCCACCACGGACCGGCTCGCCGTCCTCGCCGAGCACGGCGCCACCCGGATCTCCATCGGCGTGCAGAGCTTCCTGGACGAGGAGGCGCGCGCGGCCGTCCGTCCGCAGAAGCGCGCCGAGGTGGAGGCCGCCCTCGGCCGGATCCGCGCGGCCGGGTTCGACGTCCTCAACATCGACCTCATCTACGGCATCGACGGCCAGACCCCGGCGACCTGGCGTCAGTCGCTGGACGCCGCGCTGGCCTGGGAGCCGGAGGAGCTGTACCTGTACCCGCTGTACGTCCGGCCGCTGACCGGGCTCGGCCGCTGCGCCCGCGACTGGGACGACCACCGCCTGGAGCTGTACCGGCTCGGCCGCGACCACCTGCTCGCCGCCGGATACGAACAGGTGTCGATGCGGATGTTCCGCCGTCCCGGCACCGGCGGCGGCACCGAGTACTGCTGCCAGACCGACGGGATGGTCGGCCTCGGCGCCGGCGCGCGCTCCTACACGGCCGCGCTGCACTACTCGTTCGAGTACGCGGTCGAGGCGCGGCACGTCCGGGCGATCATCGACGACTACGTGGCCGCCCGCGACTTCACCACCGCCCGCGTCGGGTTCGCGCTGGACGAGGACGAGCGGCGCCGCCGGCACGCCGTCCAGTCCCTGCTGCAGGCCGCCGGCCTGGACCGCGCCGCCTACCGCGCCCGGTTCGGCGGCGACGCGGCCGACCACCTGGACCTCGCGCCGTTCGCCGAGCGGGGCTGGCTGACCGAGACCCCGGACGTCCTGCGGCTCACGCCCGAAGGGCTCGCGCACTCCGACGCGATCGGGCCCGCGCTGTTCTCCCCACGCGTCCGCGCGCTCATGGACGCCTACGAGGCCCGCTGATGGACCACCTCACGATCCTGTACCGGGGTCCGCTCGCGAGCTGCGACTACGACTGCCCGTACTGCCCGTTCGCCAAGCGCCGCGACACGCCCGAGCAGCTTCGCGCCGACCGCGCCGCGCTGGAGCGCTTCACCGCGTGGGTCGCCGGGTGCGGGCATCCGGTGTCGGTGCTGTTCACGCCGTGGGGGGAGGGGCTCGTCCGGTCCTGGTACCGGCGGGCGCTGGTGGAGCTGAGCCTGCTGCCGCACGTCGAGCGCGTCGCGATCCAGACCAACCTCAGCCACCGCGTCGGTTGGACGGACGACGCCGATCGGTCCCGGCTCGCGCTGTGGGCCACCTACCATCCCGGCCAGGTGCCCTACGAGCGCTTCCTCGGGCGGTGCCGCGAGCTGGACGAGCGCGGGGTGCGGTTCAGCGTCGGGATCGTCGGGCAGCCCGAGCACCTGGACGCCGCGCGCCGCCTGCGCGCCGACCTGCCGTCGGGCGTCTACCTGTGGGTCAACGCCGCCGAGGGGCGTACCTACACCGACGCCGAGGCGGCCGACTGGACGGCCCTGGACCCGCTGTTCGGGCACAGCCGCCGCGCGCACCCGAGCCGCGGCCTGCCCTGCCGGACGGGCGACAGCGTGGTCTCGGTGGACGGCGACGGGACGGTCCGGCGCTGCCACTTCGTGCCGGACGTGCTCGGCAACCTCTACGACGGGTCGTTCCGCGCGGCGCTGCGGCCCCGTCCGTGCCCGCTGGCGGTGTGCGACTGCCACATCGGCTACGTCCACCTGGAGCCGCTCGGCCTGTACGACGTGTTCGCCGGGGGCGTTCTGGAGCGCATCCCCGCGCGGTGACCGCCGCGGAACCCGTGCCGTGAGGAGGTGCGGGTTCCGCGGCTTCTCCGTCGTGCGCCCGGCCCGGCCGGACGTTTTCCGGATCGGCGGGGAATGAACGACCGCGCCGACCGGAAGGTTGATTCCGGTTCAACTGAGACGTGCAGTGAACCGGACAATCTTCCCAGTTCTTCAAAAGTGCGGGGTGTTTCTCATTCGCCGAACGTCAGGGCGATTCCGTGAGCGGTGGCCAAAGGGATCTCCTGAAAATATGCCACCGCGCCGCAAAATGAATCGGGAGGGAAGCCGGAGCGGGACGGGGACCGCTCCACGGGGGATCAGGCGGGGGTGATCCGCCCGGTCTTGATGTCACCGATCAGGGCCGTCCACGCGCCGGTGGCCACGGGGATCAGGCCGCCCTCGGGACGCTTGCTGTCACGGATCAGGACGCCCGCCGCGTCCGGGGCGATCTCCACGCACTCCGTCGCCCCGCTCACGGAACTCTTCCGCCACCGGCGGCTGGGGTTGGGCACTTCGGCCATTGTGCTTCCTCTTTCCGGTCAATTCCGATACGTCGCCGCGGCGCTCGCCGTCGGGCTCAGCGCCACTGCCCGCAAATGTTCGAACGAAACCCTATACCTGTCAACGTCCTCGGGCTCTTCGAGGAACAGGTCGCCCGCCTGGCTCTCGATGTAGACGACCTCCGGGCCGACCGCCTCGGGAAAGCGCATCAGCGTGAATGAGCCGACAAGTCCCGGATGCGCACCGGCGTCGAACGGAATCACCTGAAGGGTGACGGATGGGGATTCGGCCGTTTCGCGCAGGTGGGCGAGTTGTGCCGCCATGACCGTGGATCCGCCCACCGAGCGGCGCAGTGCGGCCTCGTCCACGATCGCCCACAGCCGGAGCGGCTTGGCTCCGGTGAGCGCCGCCTGCCGCTTGAGCCGGGCCTCGACGCGACGCTCGACGTCCTCGGCGCCCGCGTCCGGCAGGGATCCGCGTGTCACCGCACGGGCATAGTCCGCTGTCTGCAGCAGACCCGGAATGTGGAGGCTCTGATAGGTGAGGAGTTCCTGCGCCTCGCTCTCGAACTCGATGTAGGAGGCGTAGCGTTCGGGCAGTTCGGACGCCAGCGTGTGCAGCCAGCTCCGCTGTCCGGCCGCCTTGAGCAGTGTCGTCAGCTCGGCGCGGACGGGCTCGTCCACCGCGTACGCCTCCAGGAGGGCGGCCAGCGTGCGGGGCTGCGGGCGGACGCGCGCCGACTCGATCCGGTACAGGGTCGCGGCGTTGATCCCGGTCCGCTCCACGACGTCCTCGCGCGTCAGGCCGGCGGCCTGGCGGTGGCGGCGCAGCTCGGCGGTCAGGCGCCGCAGCCGGACGGTCGGCGCGGGCTTGCGGGCGGACATGGCCGTCCCTCCTTCGGGGGGAAGTTGCAATGAATGTTTCTGCATACCTTGCATTTTCGGCGCGGTGGGGGCACGCTTGGCTCAGCTTCGCACGGTCACGGAGAGAGATCACATGATTGCGCAAGGTTCCTCCGGCCTGGACGGCCGGAGATCGGGGGGAACGTGGACGCGCGCACGCCGTCGGAGGATTGCGGGCCGGCCGGTCGAGGGGGACGGCCGGCCCGAGACGGGGGAACGATGATCGAGACACCACCGGCGGGACCGCCCGTGGCCGAGCCGAAGTGCGCCTTCGGGCGGCCGGGGCCCGGCGGCGTCGCGTTCCCCGCCGAGTTCCCCGCCGAGCGGCGGCGCGCCGATCCGCCGGGCCGCGTCGTCCCGCGCCCGGCCGCGCCGCCGGACGGGTTCGCGCTCACCTTCACGTCCGCGACGCCGGGGGCCCGCGTCGCCCGCGAGACCGTGGGGGCGGCGCTGCGGGCCTGGGGCCTGGACGGCCTCGCCGACGACGCCGAGCTGGTCGCGAGCGAACTGGTCACCAACGCCCTCCGGCACGCGGGGACGGCGACGGTCGCGGTGACGCGCCGTCCGGACACCGTCGTCCTGGAGGTCACCGACGACGACCCGGCCCCGCCCTGCACCGCCGACCCCGACCCGCTCGGCACCAGCGGACGCGGCCTGATCATCGTGGCCGCCCTCGCCGCGGGCTGGGGCTGGCGCCCCGTCGAACCGTCCGGCAAGTGCATCTGGGCGACCTTCGGCACCCCCTGACCCCCCGCCCCCGAGACCCGTCGGAACACCGTCGGACGTCTGCACCAACGACTGCGAGAACGCCGGTCGAGGCGCCGGTCGAGGCGCCGGTCAGGGCGCGTCGGCGTCGTCGGCCTCGGGCGCGGCGATCGGCAGCGGCGCGCGGAGCGTGAGGAAGACCCGGTAGGCGACCGCCGTGATCGGCACGGCGACCACCGCCCCGGCGATCCCGGCCAGCAGCGTCCCGGCGGTGACGGTGATGAGGATGACCGCCGGATGCAGCCGCAGCGCCCGTCCCATGATCAGCGGCTGCAGCAGATTCCCCTCCGACTGCTGCACCCCGACGACGACCGCGATGACGAGCAGCGCGGCGGTGATCCCCTTGCTGACGAACGCGATGATCACCGCCGCGGCGCCCGCGACGGCCGCCCCGACGATCGGGACGAACGCCGCGATGAACGTCAGCAGCGCGAGCGGCGCGGCCAGCGGCACCCCGATGATCACGAGCCCGATCCCGATCCCGGTGGCGTCCACGGCCGCGATGACGACGGTGCCGCGCACATAGGCGACAAGGGAGTCCCACCCGGCGCGGGCGGCGGCGTCCACCCGGGGACGCAGGTGCTCGGGCGTCATCCGCAGCGTCCACGCCCACATCGACGCGCCGTCCTTGAGCACGAAGAACACCAGCAGCAGCGCGAGCACGGCGGCGGCGGCGACCTGCGCGGCGGCGCTCGCCCCGGCCGCCGGGTCGGGCGCGGACGCGGTGATGCGGTGCCGGATCTCGGCCCCGATGGCGTCGATGCGCCGTGAAGTGATCGGCATCGGCCCGTGCAGCAGCCACTCGCGGATCCGGTCGACGCCCTGCCCGATCCCCTGCTGCAGCTGCGGCCACTGATGGACCGTCTCGTTCCCGATCAGCGCGAGCGGCCCGGCGACGATCACCACGATCGACAGCACACCGCCGAGCGCGGCGAGCCAGGGCGGCGCGTGCAGCCGCCGCAGCCCCCGCGCGACCGGCATGATCAGCGCCGCGAGCAGCAGCGTGGCGGCCAGCGACAGCGTCAGCGACGCGAGCCGCGCCAGCACGGTCGCCACGAGCCACCCGCCGACGGCCAGGACGATGAGGCACGCGACGATGGCCGTCGAGGCGCGCAGACCTCGCGGAACATCACCGAACGCCCCCGGCCCGTCACCCGTCGTCACACCGACGCACTACCCACGTTCACCTCCCACAACGCATGATCACCGCACCGCCTCCCGACGAAGGACGAGCCGCGATCGGGGGTGACGGGACGTGCGCGTCGGGGGCGGACGCGGGTGGGCGCGTTCGCCCCCGAGCGGGGTCAGGTCTGGGCTTGCGGGTGGTAGTCGGCGGCGTCCACGCCGAACGTCCAGGCCACGCCCTCGCGGGCGGTGCGGGTGGCGGGCGGGACGCGCAGGTAGTACGTGCGGCTCGTGCCGTCGGGTTCGGGCGTCGAGTTCACCACCTCCACCATGACGACGGGTTCGTCATCGGGCAGGTCGATCCGCCACAGCACGCCCGTCTCGTCGCGGTGCAGCGGCGTGGCGTTCGACTCGGCGAGGTACCGGTCGTAGCCGTAGATCTCCAGCATGACGCGGCGCAGCTCGGCGTTGTCCTCGGCGCGGATGCGCTCGGGGGTGAGGCCGTCCAGCGTGCGGACGAAGTCGGCCGGGATCGGCATGCCGCGCCAGGCGTGCAGCGCGAAGCCGTCCGGCCAGGCCACGGCCGGGCCGTCGCCGCGGTGCAGGCGGCCGGGCTCGTCGCGGTGCAGCTCGACGGGCCGCTCGGCGATGATCACCAGGTTCTCGTACGGCCACCACCAGCCCGCCGACCGGGCCGCGCCGGCGAGGCCGCGCAGCGGTTCGAGCAGGTCGAGCGCGTCGAACTGGGCGAGCCACGGCGCGTCCTGCTGGCCGAGGACGGCGTCGAGCGTCGCGGCGCGCAGCACCGTCTCGACCGGCTCGGCGAGCCCGCCGATCGCGGCGCGCACGCGCGTGACCACGCTGTTCACCGGGTCCCACAGCAGCGCGCCGGTGTCGGCCCAGGCGCGCGGCCAGCCGTCCGTGCCGAGCGCGGCGTGAGCCTGCGCGCGGACCTGCTCCCACGGCCGGGTCCGGACGGCGTCGCGCACCGACGCCCCGGCGGCGGGCAGGTCCGGGACGTCCAGCCCGGCGGCGCGCAGCGCGTCCGCGTGCCCGCCGAGCGCGGCGGCGGCGACCGCCCCCGCGGCGGGCGAGCCCACCCAGACGAACCGCTCGGGGGCGGGCAGCCCGGCGGCGGCGTACGCGGCGGCGACGCCCGCCTCGGCGGCCGGACGGTCGGCGGCGCCGGTGGCGAAGGCGACGGCCTGCCAGGACAGCAGGAGGCTCGCGCGGTCGACGGTCTCCATCAGTCCGCCACCACCCGCACGGCGCCCGGCACGTACTCGCGCTGCCGGATCACCCGGTACCAGCCCTTGGGCAGCGAGATCGCGGCGTGCTCCTCGTGGACGAGGCGTCCGCCCGACGGCAGCCAGAGGTGGTCGGGCGCGAGGGGGTTCGGGTCGCGGCGCAGCTCGCCGGGGGCGGTGAGCGCGTGCGCGTGGCCGGTCGCCTCGCCGAGCGCGAGGACCATCCGGCCGCGTCCGTCGCGGGCCGTCGGCGGCAGCGCGCGGACGGACGCGGGCACGGCGTCCTCGGCCACGGGAACGATGAGGATGTCTCCCTGTCGGTACATGCTCCGCAACGTAACCGGCGCCACCGACAGAATCCGTTTCCGCAGGTCAGAAGCCACGCGTCCGGCGCGCGGCGGGGCGGGCGCCGCGTCCGGACACGCTCAGCCCGACGTGCTGGAACGCCCGCACCAGCTCGCCGCCGAGGTTGACGCCCGCCGCGAGCGCGAGCGCGATCGACAGCGCCCCGACCAAGCTGAGCGCCCCGGTGGCGGCGTCCCCGCTGTTCAATTCGACCATGGATCGGTAGAGCGTCATACCGGGCAGCAGCGGCGAGATGGACGGGACGACGAACGGCAACGACGGCGCCTGTTTACGTCGCGCGTACGCGCTCCCGGCGAGGCCGATGACAACCGCGGACACTCCGGCCGCCAGCACGGGCGCCACTTCCAGGTGCAGCAGCGACACGTAGATCATCCAGATCAGGGCGCCACCGATCGCCGCCGGAATGAGCACCGAGCGCGGTACCGCCAGCGTGATGGCGAACGTCACCGCGACACCCGCCGCCGCGAGGACGCGGACGGGTTCGAGCAGGGCCGGTGAGGGCGGCAGGTCCCCGACGTCCACCCGGACCCCGGCATAGACGGCCAGGTAAACGACCGCGCCGAGCCCGGCCACGATCGCCGCGATGATGAGGAAGACCTCCAGCAGGCGGGCCGCCGCGCTGAGCAGGTCGCCGGTGATCCCGTCCTGGATGCTCGCCACCAGCGGACGTCCGGGCAGGAGCGCGAGGATCGCGCCCGTCACGATCGTCGGGGCGCGGCCGGGGCTGCCGAGCGCGACGACGATCACGGCCGCCGACGCGCCGATCGCGGCGGCCACCGCGAGCTGGAAGAACTCGGCGATGCCGCGCCGGGCGAGCGCGGCGGCGGTGCGGTCGCCGAGGACGGTCGCGACGAACGCCGTCACCGCCACGATCGGCCCGCCGCCGCCGAGGACGCCCGCCGACGCGGCGATGAGCCCGAGCCCCACCACGAGCAGCCACGGCGGGAACGGGCCCCGGCCGCGTTTGATCCGCGCGAGTTCGGTGCGGGCCTCGTCCACGCCGAGCATGCCGATGGACGCCTGCTGGACGAGTTCGTGCAGCGCGGTGAGCCGCCAGTACGCGGGGGTGCGGCGTCGTATCGCGCGGGATCCGGTCACCGGGGGAGCACCCTGGCCGGGATGGGCCGACACGAGCAGGCTCGTGAAGGTGACCTCCACCTCGCAGCGCGGGATCTCGTAGGCGACCGCGACGCTCAGCATCGCCTCGTTGACCCGCTCGGTGGACTCGCCGGACGCCAGCAGCAGCTCCCCGACCCGCAGCACGAGGTCGATGGCGCGGGGGTCGAAGACGGGACCGGGTTCGTCCTCGGGCGGTTCGGGCGGAGGGTTGTTCATCAATGCCTGCCAGCCCCGTCGCACGCGCTCGGTCGCCCGGCCCATTCCGTGCAAATCCTCCCGTCCCGTCGGTTGATCTTGTTCGCAGGCTACCTTCCGGCGTCCGGGGCCCGGCGGGCGGGTTATCCACAGGCCGGCCGTCCGGATGCGGGACGTCGGCGGCGGCTGGTAGCAAGGACGGGTGAGCATTTCCGAGCGGCCCGGCGCCGCCCCCGAGACCGTCGACGCGCTGCGCGACGAGGCCGAAGCCTGCCTGCGCGCCCTGGCCGGCGCGGGCGCGCGCCTGCGCGAGGACCAGTGGACGGCGATCCGCGCGCTCGTCGTCGACCGGCGGCGCGCGCTCGTCGTGCAGCGCACCGGCTGGGGCAAGTCGGCGGTGTACTTCGTCGCGACCCGGCTGCTGCGCACGCGCGGCGCCGGGCCGACCGTGATCGTGTCGCCGCTGCTCGCGCTGATGCGCAACCAGATCGACGCGGCCGAGCGCGCCGGGATCCGCGCCGCGACGGTCAACTCCGCCAACACCGACGACTGGGACGGCGTCTTCGCCGACGTGGAGCGGGGCGCGGTGGACGTCCTGCTCGTCAGTCCCGAGCGGCTCAACAACCCCGACTTCCGCGACCTGGTCCTGCCCAAGCTCGCGGCGGGCGCGGGCCTCGTCGTGGTGGACGAGGCCCATTGCATCTCCGACTGGGGGCACGACTTCCGTCCGGACTACCGGCGGCTGCGCACCCTGCTCGCCGACCTGCCGCCGGGCATCCCCGTCCTCGCCACGACCGCCACCGCCAACGCGCGCGTCACCGCCGACGTCGCCGAACAGCTCGCCGAGGGCGACACACTCGTGCTGCGCGGTCCGCTGGAGCGCGACTCGCTGCACCTGTCGGTCGTCCGGCTGCCCGAGGCCGAGCAGCGGATCGCCTGGCTCGGCGAGAACCTCGACGCGCTGCCCGGCTCGGGCATCGTCTACACGCTGACGGTCGCGGCGGCGCACGAGATCACCGGCTACCTGCGCGACCGGGGCCACGAGGTCGCCGCGTACTCCGGGCAGACCGAGCCCGCCGAACGCCTCCAGGCCGAACGCGACCTGCGCGACAACAAGCTGAAGGCCCTGGTCGCGACGAGCGCGCTCGGGATGGGCTTCGACAAGCCCGACCTCGGCTTCATCGTCCATGTCGGCGCGCCGCAGTCCCCGGTCGCGTACTACCAGCAGATCGGCCGCGCGGGCCGCGGGGTGGACCGCGCGGAGGTCGTCCTGCTGCCCGGCGCGGAGGACCGGCGGATCTGGGAGTACTTCGCGAGCCTGGCGTTCCCGCCCGAACCGGTCGTGCGGGCGACGCTGGACGTCCTGGACGCGGCGGGCCGCCCGCTGTCCACCGGCGCGCTCGAACCGCGCGTCGACCTCAGCCGGTCGCGGCTGGAGATGATGCTCAAGGTCCTCGACGTGGACGGCGCGGTCCGCCGCGTCAAGGGCGGCTGGACGTCCACCGGCGAGCCGTGGTCCTACGACCGCGAGCGGTACGCCCGCGTGCGGGAGGCGCGCGAGCGCGAACAGCGGGCGATGCTGGAGTACATCGTCACCGAGGGCTGCCGCGAGGAGTTCCTGCGCCGCCTGCTGGACGACGAGACCGCCGTGCCGTGCGGACGCTGCGACAACTGCACCGGCCGGCGGCGCCCCGCGACGGTGAGCGCGGAGGGCACGGCGCGCGCCCGCGACCGGCTGCACCGGCCCGGCGTGGACGTGGCGCCGCGCCGCATGTGGCCGACCGGCGTGAAGGACGACCTCGGCGTCGGCGGCCGGATCGCCCCCGCCGACCTGGCCGAGCCGGGCCGCGCCCTCGGCCGCCTCACCGACACCGGCTGGGGCAACCGGCTGCGCGACCTGCTGGCCCCCGGCGCCCCGGACGCCGACGTCCCCGCCGACCTGGTGGACGCGGTCGTCCGCGTGCTGGCCGCCTGGGACTGGGATCAGCGACCGGCGGGCGTGGTCGCCCTCGGATCGCTGACCCGTCCCCGCCTGGTGGGATCGCTCGCGCGCCGCATCGCCGAGATCGGCCGCCTGCCGTTCACCGGCGCGTTCGAGCCCCCCGCCGAACCGGTGCCGCGCCGCCACAACAGCGCCCAGCGACTGCGCTCGGTCTGGAACGCCCAGACACTGCCGCCGCAGGTCGCGTCCGCCGCCGCCGCCGCGGCGGGCGGCCCGATCCTGCTGGTGGACGACCGGATCGACACGGGCTGGACGATGACCGTCGCCGCCCGCGCCCTGCGCTCCGCCGGAGCCCCCGCCGTCCTCCCCCTGGTCCTCGCCGTCCCGAACTAGCTGTGTTCAGTCGCCGGTTGTGGCGCCTGGCTGCTCGGGGGCGCAGCGGGACGGGGCGAAGTCGGCGGCCAGGGTGCGGGCGGCCTCGACGACGGCCGCGCGGCGGCGGGCCAGGGCGGCTTCGCTCGTCTCCTCGTCCAGGAGCATGCGGCACATGCGGGGGACGGCGAAGTTCCAGGCGATCAGGCCCATCACCGTGAACACCAGGTCCTGGACGGCGGGGACGCGGGCCTCCTCGGGCAGGTGGCAGGCCATTCCGGCGTCCACCAGCGAGCGGACCTTGGCGCGGTAGCCGTCCCGGCGTTCGTGGTCCTCGGCGGCGGGGGTGTCGCACGCCTCCAGGGACTCCCAGAGCACCAGCCTGATCAGTTCCGGGTGCTCGTGGTACCAGTCGAAGATCTGCCCGGCGGACTCGCCCACCGCCTCGGGGTCGATGGTGACCGAGACGGCCACCGCCTCCAGCTTCGCGCGCAGGATCGCGGCGAACAGCTTCTCCTTGCCGCCGAAGTACAGGTAGATGGCCTGCTTGTTGGCCTTGGCGGCGGTCGCGATCCGGTCGACCCGGGCGCCCGCGAGGCCGTGCTCGGCGAACTCGGCGGCGGCGGCGGCGAAGATCCGCCGCCGGGTGTCCTCCGCGTCATAGCCCATGCACGGATTAAACCATCTGGTTGACTCCGTTCCCCGGGAGCGGGCAGGATCGGCCGGGACAGTAAAACAACCAGATGGTTTATTTCGGAAGGCCCGCACATGAGCACTGCCGCTCCCATCCCCGTCCGTTCCCCGCTGCCGAGCGGCCTCTCCGGCGCCACCGCCCTCCTCATCGGCGGGACGTCGGGCATCGGCCTGGCGGCGGGCGTCCTGCTGCGCTCGGTCGGCGCCCGCGTCGTGCTGGTCGGCCGCGACCCGTCCCGGCTGGACGCCGCCGTCGCCCGCGTCCGCGCCGCGAGCCCGGACACGGCGCCGGACGACGTCCTCGGCGTCGCCGGTGACGCCGGCAGCGAGCAGACCATCACCGAGGCGTTCGACCGGGCGGGCCGGGTCGACCACGTGCTTCTCACCGCGGGCGGCATCAGCGGCATGGGCCTCGCGGCCGAACTGTCCGACGACGCCATCACCGTGAACCTCGACGGACGCGTCCGGACGGCGTTCACCGTCGCCCGCGCGGCGGCGACCCGGCTCCCGGCGGGCGGCTCGCTCACGTTCAGTTCGGGAGCCCTCGTGATCAGCCCGCGTCCCGGCATGTCCGCGCTGGTGGCGGCGGCGGGCGCGGTGGAGGCCGTCACGCGGGCGCTGGCCGTGGAGTTCGCGCCCGCGCGGCAGCGGGTGAACGCCGTCCGGTACGGCCGCGTCGACACCCCGCTGCTGCGCGCGGCGCCGGGCCTGGACACCGACGAGGCGATGGCCGCCGCCGGCGCGCCGACGCCGCTCGGCCGCTTCGGCACCGCCGAGGAGGCCGCCGCCTCGGCCCTGTTCCTGATGGCCAACAACTACGTGACGGGCCAGGTCATCACCGTCGACGGCGGCGAGTTCCTCACCTGACCCCACCGTGCGACACGCCCGCGAGGGTGCGGCGGCCTCGGCAGGGTTCGCCGCGCGACGAGTTCAAGCGTCGCGCGAGTGCGTGAACTGAGCGCCCGGGGACGACGCCGAAGGCGAGTCCCCGGGCGCGAAGATCGCGAAGCGATGCCGCACTCGCACGTCCTGCCGGCACGGTGCGAGCCGCCAGGCGAGCGCCGTGGTGGAAAGACCTAATTAATCGGGTTGTCCATGACGTCCAGGGACGGGCGGGCGCCCAGGTGGCGCATCGCCTTGACGGCGAGGCGGGAGCCCGCGGTCAGGGCGTCGGCGGGCGACTTGCCGTCCAGCCAGGGCGGCAGGAAGCCCGCCACGAAGGCGTCGCCCGCGCCGGTGCCGTCGACGATCTTGTCGATCGGCTCGGCCTTCACGGTGACCGGCTCGGGACGGCCGTTGGTGTACCAGAGGGCGCCGTCCGCGCCGGAGGTGATCACGACCTGCGGGTACCAGGCGGTCAGGACCTTGGCGGCCTGCTCGGGCACGTCGCGGCCGGTGAGGACCTCGGCCTCCTTGGCGTTCAGGATGAGCAGCCGCGCCCCTTGCGTCCACTCCAGGAACGGCTCGGCGCCGATGCGCTGGAGCGGCGAGGACGACCCGGCGTCCACCGAGATCGACATCTTCGCCTTGCGGGCGGTGTCCAGCGCGAAGATCGCGGCCTTGCGCGACCCCTCGTTGAGCAGCGAGTACCCCGACAGGTGCAGGTGGGTGCCCTGGCGGAACAGGTCGCGGCAGCGCTCGATGTCCTCGACGAGGAGCGCGGCGTTGGCGCCCGGGTCCGAGAGCATCGTCCGGTCGCCCTTGTGGGTGACGAGGACGACGCAGGTGCCGGTGGGCCGCTCGGAGTCCATGACGAGACGGGCGTCCACGCCGTAGCCCATCAGCTCCATGTCGCGGTTGCGTCCCGCGATGTCGGACCCGCGGCGGCCGACGAACGCGGCCTCGACGCCCTCCAGGGCGAGCCAGGACGCCACGTTGGCGCCCGAGCCGCCGCCGTGGGTCGTCACGGCCGCGGGCGTGTCACTGCCCTTGGCGAGGGGGAACGCGGCACGCGCCACGGTGTCACTCATCAAGTCGCCAACCACGACCACGCGCGTCATGGGAGTCATCACCTCGATCAACACGGCCCGCGTGAGCGGCGTACTGGGCGTGTGCTCGACCGTAACAGCTATCGAGGCGCGATTAGGTCTCGAACGCGCAGCGAAAACGGGGAGCAGGGGGGAATTCCCGCGTGCGGGATGTCGGCGCCGGTGTCCTACGCTCGGTGGTGTGACCGAGGCGTATCCGGATCATTGGGAGGCCGACGTCCTGCTGACCGACGGCGGGACGGCGCATCTGCGCCCCATCCGGAGCGCGGACGCGGACCTGCTCCGCGAGTTCTACACCCGCCTCTCGCCCGAGTCGATCTATTACCGGTTCTTCTCCGCGCGCCCCCGGCTGAGCGAACGTGAGATCGCTCACTTCACCACCGTGGACCACGTGGACCGGGTGGCGCTGATCGCGACGATCGGCGGGCGGATGGTCGCGGTCGTCCGTTACGAGCGGCTGAAGGACCGTCCCGGGACGGCCGAGGTGGCGTTCCTCGTGGAGGACGAGCACCAGGGCCGCGGCCTCGGCCCGGTCCTGCTGGAGCACATCGCGGCGGCGGCCCGCGAGCGCGGCCTGACGCGGTTCGTGGCGAGCGTCCTGCCCGACAACCGGCGGATGACGCGGGTGTTCCGCGAGGTCGGCTACCGCGCGGAGCAGACGTTCGAGGACGGCGTCATCGAACTCGTCCTCGACTTGGAGCCGACCGAGACGTCGGTGGAGGTCATGATCGCGCGCGAGCACCGCGCCGAGTCCCGGTCGATCCAGCGGCTGCTGACGCCCCGGTCGGTCGCGGTGATCGGCGCGAGCCGGTCGGAGCACTCGGTCGGCCGGACGGTCCTGCGCAACCTGCTCGCGGGCGACTTCACCGGCCCGGTCTACCCGGTGCATCCCACGGCGACGGCGGTCGGGGGCGTCCGGGCGTACCGGTCGGTGCTGGAGATTCCGGACGACGTGGACCTCGCGATCGTCGCCGTCCGCGCCCCCGTCGTGCAGGACGTCGTGGAGCAGTGCGCGGGCAAGGGCGTCCACGGGCTGGTCGTGGTGTCGTCGGGGTTCGGCGAGACCGGCCCGGACGGCCGCGAACGCCAGGAGGAACTGGTCCGCCTGGCCCGCGCCTACGGGATGCGGGTCGTCGGCCCCAACTGCCTGGGCATCGCGAACAACGACCCGGCCGTCCGCCTGAACGCCACGCTCGCGCCGACGATGCCCGGACGCGGCCCCGTCGGCTTCTTCTCCCAGTCCGGCGCGCTGGGCATCGCGATCCTCCAGCGCACGGCGGAACGCGGGCTCGGTCTGTCGACGTTCGTATCGGCGGGCAACCGAGCGGACGTCTCCGGAAACGACCTCATGCAGTACTGGGAGGAGGACCCGGACACCAAGGCCGTCCTTCTGTACCTGGAGTCCCTGGGCAACCCGCGCAAGTTCGCCCGCCTGGCCCGCCGACTGTCGCGCCGCAAACCGATCGTCGCGGTGAAAAGCGGACGCAGCACGCAGGGCGTCCCGCTCGGGCACGCGGCAGCCGCGCTGAGCCTGCCCGACCACGCGGTCAGCGCGCTGTTCGCGCAGGCGGGGGTGATCCGGGTGGAGGACCTGTCGGAGCTGTTCGACGTCGCCCAGCTCCTGGCCTACCAGCCGCTGCCCGCCGGGGACCGGCTCGCGATCATCGACAACTCCGACTCGCTGGGCCTGCTGGCGCAGGACGCGGCGGCGGCGTTCGGCCTGCGGGCGCGTCCGCCGGCGGACCTCGGCCCGGCCGCCGGCGCCGCCGAGTACGAGGCCGCGCTCGCCGAAGCGCTGGCCGACCCGGGCGTGGACGCGGTCGTCGCGCTGTTCACGCCCCCGACCATCGGCGGGTACGACCTGTCGGTCCCGGCGAAGATCCTGCGGCTGGCGGCGGGCGCGGACAAGCCGATCGTCGCGACGTACCTGGGTTCCGAGGGCATGCCCGCCGACCTGCGCGTCCCCGGCCCGGACGGGTCGCCCGCCGCCGGGTCGGTGCCGTCCTACGCGGCGCCGGAGGACGCGGTGCGGGCGCTGGCCTACGTCGTCCGGTACGCGCAGTGGCGGCGGCGCCCGCCCGGACGGCTCCCGGAGATCGTCGGCGCGGACCGCCGCCGCGCCCGCGCCCTGGTCGAGCGGTGGCTGTCCGGCGGCGGCCCGGTCACCGTGGCCCGCGCCCAGGCCGCCGAGCTGCTGGCCTGCTATGGGATCGCGCTCGGCGACGCGGGCGGCGGCGTCCCGACGCAGATCACCGTCCGCGAGGACGCCTCGTTCGGCGCCGTCGTCTCGTTCGGGCTCGCCGACGAGACCGCCGCCCTGCTGGACGACCGCGCCTACCGGCTGGCGCCGCTCACCGACGTCGAGGCCGCCGACATGGTCCGCGCGATCCGCGCCGCGCCGCTGCTGCTCGGCCACCGGGGCGCGGAGCCGGTGGACGTCGCGGCGCTGGAGACGTTGCTGCTGCGGGCGTCCCGGCTGGCCGACGACCTGCCGGAGGTGGCGCGCCTGGACCTGTCGCCGGTGCTGGCGGGCGCGTCCGGCACGGTCGTCCGCGACGTGACGCTGACGCTCTGCCGTCCGCCCGGCCCGCGCCAGGAACTCGCCCCCCGCCGCCTCCGTTGATCAGGACGGTGGCGGCGGCGGTGCGGGCTCCGGCGTCGGCGGGACGGGCGGGATCGGGCTCGGCTCGGGCGCCGGCCCCGGCCCCGGCACGGGCGGTTGCGGCGACGGTGGCGGCGGCTCGGGCCCCGGCGGGACGGGGGAGGGCGGCGGCGGTGCCGGATCCGGCCCCGGCGGGGGGATCGGCGGCGGCCCCGGGAGCGGTTCGCGGTCGTCCGGGCCGATGATTGCGTTCCTGGCTGTGCGGGTACTCATGCGGATCTGTTACCCCGTGTGGGACGAAACGACCATGCGGGCCGGAGCGGCGGCCATCGGGCTCATGTGCGCGGCCCGCCGCCGACAGGGCAGGATGGGACCATGAGGGAAACCCGAGCGACGTCTGACGGGTTGCGCACGGCCATCGAGCGCAGCGGTTACTACCCGGCCCTGGTCGCGGACGCGGTCCAGTCGGCGATCGGCGACGAGCGGGTGCTCGCCTACGTGATCCACCACGAGGCGACGTTCGATCCGGCGATGGAGGTGCGGCGCCATGTGACCGTGCTGGTCCTGTCGCCGACGCGGCTGCTGGTCTGCCACACCGACGAGCATCCGCCGGGGGAGGGCGTCGCCCAGCCGCACGCGTCCACGACGACCGAGGCGGTGAAGATCGAGCGCGTCCAGTCGGTGGCCGTGACGCGCGTCGTCCCGGACCCGGCGTCGTACGTGCCGGGCACCGCGCCCACCGAGGTCGTGCTGACGATCGGGTGGGGCGCGATCGCGCACATCGACCTGGAGCCCGCGACCTGCGGCGACGAGAACTGCGAGGCCGACCACGGCTACACCGGCAGCGTGACCGCCGACGACCTGTCGCTGCGGGTCAGCGAGGCCGCCGACGGCGCGGAGGCGGTCGGGCAGGTGCTGGCGTTCGCCGAGGCGCTGTCGTCGGCCACGTCGGCGGCGGCGGGGTGACCCGGCCCGCGCCGCCCGTCCCGGCGTACGGGCGCGCGGCGCTGGCGGACCTGCCCGAATCGGCGCTGGCGGCGCTCGGCGTGCCGGGCGCGGTGAACGTCCTCGGCCTGCCGGAGACGCGGCGGGTCTGCGTGCTGCTCGTGGACGGCCTCGGCTGGGAGCAGCTGCGCGCCCATCCCGGCGACGCGCCGTTCCTGACGTCGCTCGGCGGCGGTCCCCTCACGGCGGGCTTCCCCGCGACGACCGTCACCAGCCTCGGTTCGCTCGGCACCGGCCTGCCGCCCGGCGGGCACGGCCTGCTCGGCCTCCAGATCGCGCTGCCCGGCCGGGACGAGCTGGCCAACCTGCTGCGCTGGGCGCCGGACGGCGCGGACCCGGTCGTCGTCCAGCCCGCCCCGACCGTCTACGAGCGGGCGCGGGCGGCGGGCGTCGCGGCGTCCTACGTCGGCGCGAGCCTCTACCGCGACAGCCCGCTCACCCGGGCGACGGCGCGCGGCGCGGACTACGCCGGGGCCGACGCGCTCGGCCAGCTCGTCGCGGCGGCGCAGCGGGCGCTGAGCGCGAGCGATCGCGCCTACGCGACCGTCTACCACCCGGACCTGGACTCCACCGGCCACCGGTTCGGCGTCGCCTCGGCGGACTGGCGGCAGCAGCTCCGCTTCGTGGACCTGCTCGCCGAACGCCTCGCGGACGCCCTGCCGTCCGGGACGGCCCTGTACGTCACGGCCGACCACGGCATGACCGACCCGTCGGCGCGGATCGACGCCGACACCGATCCGGCGCTGTCGGCCGGAGTGGCGCGGCTCGGCGGCGACGCCAGGTCCCGCTATGTGTACGCGCTGCCGGGCGCGCACGGCGACGTCCTCGCGGCGTGGCGGGAGCGGCTGGCCGGGACGTGCTGGGTCCGCTCCCGCGCCGAGGCCGTCGCGGAGGGGTGGTTCGGGGCCATCACGCCGGATATGGCCGAGCGCGTCGGCGACGTCATCGCGGTGCCGTACGCGGACGTGGCGATCACGGCGTCCGCGCGGGAGCCGTGGCTCGCCGGGATGGTCGGGATGCACGGGTCGCTGGTGACCGCCGAGCAGCTCGTCCCGCTGGTGCGGACCGTCAAGGACTGACCGCCCGGTACGCGCCCGGCGGCACGCCCAGCTCCCGCTTGAAGGCTTTGCCGAACGCGTACTCCGACGTGTACCCGACGCGGGCCGCGACGGCGCGCAGCGGCAGGTCCGAGCCGCGCAGCAGCCGTGCCGCGACGCTCATCCGCCACCAGGTGAGGTAGCCGAGCGGCGGGCGTCCGACCAGGCCGGTGAAGCGGCGCGCGAACGCGGCGCGGGACAGGCCGGCCTCCGCGCCGAGCGCCGCGACCGTCCAGTCCCGGGCCGGGTCGGCGTGGACGGCCCGCAGCGCCGCCCCGACCGCCGGGTCCCGCAGGGCCGCGCTCCAGCCGGTGCCCGCGTGCGCGTCGTGCCAGGCCCGCAGCAGGTAGAGCAGGAGCAGGTCGAGGAGGGCGGTGAGCGCGGCGGGGGCGCCGGGACGGCCCGCGCCGTCCAGTTCGCGGTCCAGCAGGCCGACGGCGGCGCGCACCGACGGGCACGGCGCGTCCGCCGGGAGCCGGACGACGCGGGGCAGTTCGGCGAGCAGCGGGTGCGGACGGGCCAGGTCCAGGTCGTAGGCGCCGCACAGCAGGACGGTCGCGGCGTCGCCGGTGATCGTGTGGCCGGTGCCGCGCGGGAGGAACGCCACGTCGCCCTGCGTCAGGCTCAGCGGGGCGCCGCCGGTCGGGACGATCTCGCAGCCGCCGCGCAGCACGACGTGGAACCCGGCGGCCTCGCGGGCGGGGAAGCTCCGCCGCCAGGGGGCGTCCAGGACCGTCCGGTTCGCGTGCGGACGGCCGGTGCGCATGACCTGGACGACGTCTCCGAGCACGTCCATGCCGTCCAGTGTAGAGACGATCGGACATCGGGGCGCGGCTCGCGCACATTGTTCGTCTCGTCCGGGCTTCCTAGCGTCGTTCCTGAACGAGAGGAGATCGGACATGAAGATCGCGGTGCACGGGGCGAGCGGGTTCACCGGCGGGCTGGTCGTCGCGGAGCTGGCGCGGCGGGGCGTCGAGGCGGTGCTCGTCGGACGGTCCAGGGAACGGCTGCGCGCGGTCGCCGACGCGGAGGTCCGCGTCGCGACGCTGGACGACCCGGACGCGCTCGCCGCCGCCTTCGCCGGCTGCGCGGCCGTGGTCAACACGGCGGGGCCGTTCACGCGCTGGGGCGGGCCGGTGCTGCGCGCGGCGCTCGCCGCCCGCGTCCACTACGTCGACACCTCGGGCGAGCAGGGGCAGATCCACGACGTCCTCGCGACGGCCGGGCCGGACGCCGAGCGCGCCGGGGTGACCGTCGTGCCCGCGCTCGCCGACGACGGCGGCCCCGGCGACCTGATCGCGGCGCTGACGGCGGCGCGCGTCGCCCCGGCGCGCGAGATCCTGGTCGCGGACCTGCGGCTGCCGGGCGGCGCGTCGCGCGGCACCGCCCGCTCGATGGCGTCGATCGTCGGGCGCGGCCCGCTGGAGTACGCCGACGGCGGCTGGCGTCCCGACACCGGCGGCCATGCTCCGGTCGACCTGCCCGGCGAGCGGGTCGAGGTGGCGCCGTTCCCGCTGCCGGGCGTCGCGACGGTGCCGCGCCACGTTCCGGCCGCGCGGGTGCGGGCGGCGATGCGCGCGGACGTCGTCAAGCTGTTCGCGTCGTTCGACCCCGGGGCCGCCGAGCTGGCGCCGGCCGTCCTGGACGAGGCGACGCGCCGCGCCGGACGCTGGTGCATGCTCGCCCGCGCGACCGGATCCGGCGCGACCGCGACGGGCGTCGTCACCGGGCCGGACCCGTACGGGCTGACCGCCGTCATCGCGGTCGAGGGCGCGCTGCGGCTCGCGCGCGGCGACGCTCGGCCCGGCGCGTTGACGCCCGCGCAGGCGTTCGAGCCCGCCGGATTCCTGGACGCGCTCGTCCCGCACGGCGTCGCCTGGCGGGTGGAATGACCGCGTGTCGTACCCGCTAGGCTACGGTCCGTGACGCCTGTCGATCCGCCCTTCACGACCCCGGGGCACGCCGGTCAGACTGACGCCGTGCATCCTCTCGTCGACGTGAGCGCCCTCGCGCGTCAGCTTTATCGCGATCCCGCCCCCGTCCTGCTGGACGTCCGCTGGAACCTCGCCGGGCCGCCCGGCATCGAGGCCTACCGGCGCGGCCACCTGCCCGGCGCCGTGTTCGTGGACCTGGACCGCGACGTGGCGTCCTCGCCCGGCGCGGGCGGCCGTCATCCCTTGCCGTCCGCCGACGCGTTCCAGGAGGCCATGCGCCGCGCCGGGGTGTCGGCGGCGCGGCCCGTCGTGGTGTACGACGAGTCGGACGCGTCCGCCGCCGCCCGGCTGTGGTGGACGCTGCGCTACTACGGCCACCCGGACGTCCGCGTGCTGGACGGCGGGTTCCGGGCGTGGGCGGGCGCGGGCCGTCCGGTCGCGACGGACGAACCGGACCCGGCGCCCGGCGACTTCACGGCCCGTCCGGGCGGGCTGCCCGTCCTGGACGCGGCGGGCGCGGCGGCCCTGGCCCGCGACGGCGTGCTGCTCGACGCCCGCGCCGCCGAGCGCTACCGGGGCGAGAAGGAGCCGGTGGACCCGGTGGCGGGCCACATCCCGGGCGCCGTGAACGCGCCCACGTCAGAGAACGTGGACGAATCAGGCTTCTTCCTGCCGTCGCTGGCGCTGCGGGAACGGTTCGCCGCCCTCGGCGCGACCGACGCGCAGCACGTGGGCGCCTACTGCGGCTCGGGCGTCACCGCCGCGCACGAGGTGCTGGCCCTGACGATCGCGGGCGTGCCCGCCGCCCTGTACGTCGGCTCATGGTCCGAGTGGATCACCGACCCGTCCCGCCCGATCGCGACCGGCTGACGGTTCCGCCCGCACCGAAGCAGGGGAACCCCGCCCCGCCCGGCGTCGTCTGCGCCCGGGCGGGCGGGGTTCCTTTCGCGAGGGCCCGGTGAAGGTTGGCGGTGACGGCGGCGGTCTCGGTGTCGGGTCAGCTTGCGCCGAAGCAGAGGAATCCCGCCGTGCCCGGGGTCACGGGTGCCTCCGCCAGGGCGTGGGCGGGTGGAGTGCCAGTCGCGAGCGCCTGGTACAGGGCTTCCATGAACGGGGCGGACTCGGCGTCGGCGACGCGGGTGACCGGGGCGATCACGGTCCGGGCGCCCAGGGCCAGCAGGACGCCGGGCAGGCCGAGCATCGCCGCGCCGCCCGTCGAGCGGCCCGCGTCGCACGCGGACAGGACGATGAGCGGGGGGACGGCCGCGATGTCCTCCAGGTCGTGGGCGAGCAGGGGGCCGTCCGCCATCCGGAGGCCGGAGAACAGCGGGTTCCCGGGGCGGAAGGCGCCGTGGGCGGCCACGTGGGCGACGGCGGCGCCGTCCAGGGCGTCGCGGACGGCCTCGGCCGTCGCCGCCGGGCCGGTCAGGCGGTCGGCGCCGGGGTGGGCGGTTGCGACGCGGGTGATCTCGTCCTCGGCGTGGTCGAGGCCGGGGCCTGCGGCGAGGACGGTGCGTCCGGTGCGTCGGGGGACGCGGTGGGCGCGCAGCCAAGCCGCCGCCGACGGCGTCACGGTGAACGGGCGTCCGGCCAGCTCGGGCAGCGTCGCCCACGGGAGGCCGTGCAGCGCGCCCGTCGGGGCGAGGACGAGTTCGCGGTCTTCGAGCACGGTTCGCAGCGGCGTCAGCAGGAGTGAGCGGGGCGGCGCGTCGGCGTGGTCGACGGACGTCCGGAGCAGGGCCGTCTCCCGGGCCGCCGCCGCGTAGGGGCCGAGGACGTGGCGGCGCGCCCGCCCGTCCCGGACGGTCACCGCGTGCAGTTCGTCGCCGATCCGGACGAGTTCGACCAGGACCCGTCCATCCAGGGCGGCGGACAATTCGTGCAATGAGGGCGGGGCGGGCGTCCGCTCGGGTGTCCGGCGCAGCGCGTCCATCCGCAGGGTCGCCTCCAGCCGCAGCAGGCGCCGGGCCAGGATCGGGCACGCCGCGGTCTCGGCGGTCGCGGCGGCCTGCCGAGCGCTGAGCGTCCGGATCTCCGTCAGCGCCGCCGCCCGCGCCGGGTCGCGCGGCGGACGCACCGCCGCCGGGCGCCGCGCCAGCGTCCGCCGCCGCTCCTCGGCCGCCAGCAGGTCGTGCGGCGTGTCGGCGAGTTCCAGCCCGAGCGCCGCCAGGTCCGCGCCCGTCCCGGCCGCGAGGGCGCGGGGCTCGTGGGCGGCGAGCGCGTCGGCGTGCGCGGCGAGGATCGTCAGGCCCGTCTCGACGGCCGCCCGCGCGCCCGTCCGGTCCCCGCGCCCGCACCGCTCCAGCGCGGCCAGGTGCCAGGACGCCGCCCGCAGCGCCGCCGGACCCGCCCGCACCGGCACCGCGGGCGGCACGGCGTCCGGGCGGCCCAGGTGCAGCGCGACCCGCGCGGCGATCACGCGGGCCTGCGCGGCGGCGGTCGTCCAGCCGCCCGCGTCCAGCCGGGCCGCGACGGCCCGCGCGGTCGCCAGCAGCAGCGGCGACCGGTCGCCCGCCGCGTACCGGGCGCGCAGCAGCAGGTGCTCGGCGGGGCGCGTCCAGCCCGTCCGGCCCTGCGCCGCGAACGCCGCGCGGGCGCGCTCGGCCGTGCTCGCCGCCGCGTCCGGCGCGCCGTCGGCCAGCTCGGCGTGCCCGAGCAGCAGCAGGCCGTCGGCGACGGCGGCGCGATGGCCCCCGGACTCGGCCAAGGTGCGGGCCAGCAGCCCGCGCGCCTCGGCGGGCAGCCCGGCGCGCAGCAGCGTCTCGGCGCGGCCGAGGCGGCACCGCGCCAGAAGCTCCCCGGACAGGCCGGGCTCGGCGGCGGCGAACAGCGCCAGCGCGTCCGGCAGGTCGCCGCCCCGCGCGGCGGCGAGCGCCAGATCGGCGCGGGCCGCCGCCGCGCGGGCCGCGAGCCCCGCGTCCGCCGCCGTCGCGACGGCCTCGGCCAGCGCCGCCCGCGCGCACCCGGCCGACCCGCGCAGCGCCTGCGCGGTGCCGAGCGCGGTCAGCAGGTCCACGCGCGTCACCGGATCGCCGCCGCGCCGCAGCCGCCGCAGCGTGTCCATCGCGAGCGCGGTCGCCTCGGGAAGCCGTCCGGCGTGGGCGAGGGCGCGGGCGACGGCCGCGTCGAGCCGGTCGGCGTCCGCGCCCGTGACGACCGGACGCGCCAGCTCCGCCTCCGCCAGCGCCCCCGCCACGTCCCCGCGCGCCGCGAGGACGTCCATCAGCTCGATGCGCAGCAGAGCCGCCGCGCGGTCGTCCGGGCCCGCACCGGGACGCGTCTCCATCAGACCCGGATCCAGCTCGTCACGACCGTGCCCGCGCCCAACTCGAACACCAGACTCAACGGCCCCCGAGCAAGCTCAGGAAACGCGAACCGCCCGCCCGCATCCGTCCGCGTCCGCTCACCGTCGCCGCCCGCACGCCGCACAACGACCGGCACGGCTACCGCAGGCCGCAGCCGCCCGGCCACCTCCCGCCCCGCGACCTCCATCTCGACCAGAGCCCCCGGCGCCTCGAACGCCACCCGCCGCACCTCGCCCCCGCGCATCCCGACCGGCTCTGGCGCCGGAACCTCACCGGCGACGACGGCCCCGACCATCCGCCGTCCGAACGCCGCCCGCGAAGCATCGAGCACCCGGCCCGGCACAGGATCCATCGCCCGAAACGCCCGCACCACAGCCGCCACCAGCTCGTCATCGTTCATGGGGTCAGCTTTCGGCGGAGTTTTTGGAGGCAGCGGGCGCGGGTGGGGCCGAGGCCGCCGACGGGCATGTCGAGGGCCGCCGCCAGTTCGGCCTGGCCGGGTGCGAGGGCGGCCAGGCGGAGGAGGTCCCGGCAGCGGCGGGGGAGGGTGCGCAGGGCGGTGCCGACGGCGCAGACTTGTTCGCGGGCGGCGACGACGTCGTGCGGGGGCGGCAGTGCGGCCGTGGTGGCGCCGAGCGGTTCGTAGCCGCGCTCGCGGGCCGTGCGGGCGGCCTCGCGGCGGGCGGTGACGACGAGCCAGGCGCCGACGGCGTCGGGGTCCTGGATCGTGTCGAGCCGTTCGACCAGCCGCAGCCAGGTGAGCTGGACGACGTCCGCGCAGTCGGCGTCGCCGAGCCGCCATGAGCGCGCCACCGCCCACAGCGTCTCGGCGTGCCGCTCCACGAGCGCCGTCCACGCCGCCGCGTCGCCGTCGCGCGCGCGGAGCACGAGTTCTCTCACGCGGGTCCCCTCGCCGTCCCCTGCCCGGTCGCCGAACGTAGTCGGGCGGGCACGCATCGCGCTGGGGCGGTTATCGAGTCGCGGCCGGGTCGTGGCCGAGTCTCGATGATTGAAATCCGGCGAGATGGGTACCGGCCGCACGGCAATGGCCCGGTGGTCGTTCTTGCGGCTTCCGTGCGGGCGCGGTGCTTTTCACCATGATCGACATCTGGAAATGGGGATATTGACGAACATGCCGGTTGGCCGGGTGGAATGACGCCACGCGGATCGGAAGAACGCGGCAAGGGTTCGGCAAACAGGGCTCGCGCAGTGGTGCGACCCGTGCCGATGATGCAGAATGAGCAACGCGGACGCCGCCCGTGGTGCGAACGAGGCCGTAGGGGAAGACGAGCCTCGGTACAGATCCAGGAGGTCCGGTGACCGCACGTGGCGTTTTCTACGTCCACTCCGCGCCACCTGCGCTGAGCCCGCACATCGAGTGGGCCGCCGCAGGTGTCCTCGGCGTGCCCGTGTCCCTTGAGTGGGCCGACCAGCCCGCCGCCCCCGGGACTCTGCGCGCCGAACTGCACTGGGAGGGGAAGCCGGGCACCGCCGCCGGGATCACCTCGGCCCTGCGCAACTGGAAGCTCGCGCGCTTCGAGTGCACGGAGGACCCCACGCCGGGCTGCGACGGGGTGCGGTACAGCTTCACGCCGTCCCTCGGCGTCTTCACCGGCGTCATCGGCGCCAACGGCGACATCATGATCCCCGAGGACCGGCTGCGCTCGGTCATGGCCGGCGCGGCCCTCGGCAAGACGACCCTGGAGGCCGAGCTGGACCGCCTGCTCGGCACCCCCTGGGACAACGAACTGGAACCCTTCCGCCGCGCGGGCGACGGCGCGCCCGTCCGCTGGCTCCACGCCGCCGTCTGACCCGCGCCGACGGCAGAAGGCCCGGCGGCCCCCTTGGGGAGCGCCGGGCCTTCGGAGTTCGTTACAGCGGGATGTTGCCGTGGGCGCCTCGGGCCGGGATGGCTTCGGCGATGGCGCGGGCGAGGGCGTGGCGGGTCGTGGACGGGCTGATGACCTCGTCCACGACGCCGAGGGCGCGGGCGCGGTCGAGGCCGCCGGCGATCTTCTCGTGTTCGGCGGCGAGTTCGGCCTCGAGCGCCGGACGGTCGGCCTCCGGCACGGCGGCGATCTTGCGCCGGTGCAGGACGCGCACCGCCGCCAGGGCGCCCATCACGGCCAGTTCGGCGGTCGGCCAGGCGAAGACGCGGGTGGCGCCGAGGGAGCGGGAGTTCATGGCGATGTAGGCGCCGCCGTACGCCTTGCGGGTCACCAGCGTCACGCGCGGGACGGTCGCCGCCGCGAACGCGTGCAGCAGCTTGGCGCCCCGCCGCACCACGCCCTCGTGCTCCTGGCCCACGCCGGGCAGGTAGCCGGGCACGTCGACCAGGACGACCAGCGGCACCCCGAAGGCATCGCACATCCGGACGAACCGGGCGGCCTTCTCGGCGGACGTCGAGTCCAGGCACCCGCCGAGCCGCAGCGGGTTGTTGGCGATGACGCCGACCGTCCGCCCGCCGAGCCGCCCGAGGGACGTCACGATGTTCGGCGCCCACTTGGGGTGCAGCTCGACATAGTCCTCGGCCGCGTCGTCCACGATCCCGTGCACCAGCGGATGGACGCTGTAAGCCCGCCGCGCGCTCTCCGGCAGCAGGCCCGAAAAGTCACGTTCCTCCACGGCGGACAGCCGCACCCGACCCTGGTGCCCGAGCAGCACCGCCAGCCGGCGCCCCCGCGCGATGGCCTCGGCGTCGTCGCGCGCCACCACGTGCACCACGCCCGACTTGCGCGAGTGCGGTTCCGGCCCGCCGAGCGAGGCCATGTCGATGTCCTCGCCGGTGACCGAGCGCACCACGTCCGGGCCCGTCACGAAGATCTTGCCGCTCTCCGACAGCACCACGATGTCGGTCAGCGCGGGCCCGTAGGCCGCCCCGCCCGCCGCCGCGCCGAGCACCACCGAGATCTGCGGGACGATCCCCGACGCCCGCGTCATCGCCGCGAACACCTGCCCGACGGCGTGCAGCGACTCCACGCCCTCGGCGAGCCGCGCGCCGCCCGAGTGCCAGAGCCCGATGATCGGCAGCCGTTCCCGGACGGCGTGGTCGTAGGCCGCGACGATCGCCGCGCACCCCGCCGTCCCCATCGCCCCGCCCTGGATGCGCGGGTCGGACGCGAACGCCACGACGGGCAGGCCCTCGACCCGGCCGACGCCGGCGAGCGCGCCGCTGCCGTCGTCCTCGTCGCTCAGGGGCACGAACGTCGCCTCGTCGAAGAGCACGGCGAGCCGGACCCGGGGGTGCCGGGGGTCGGACGCCGGTTCGTCCGGGACGACCCGGTTGTCGAGAACGGTCACGAATGCTCCTTCAATGGGCCGTGGCGGAGCGGAACCCCGCGTCAGACGGCGCGGCGGAAGGCGACCGACACGTTGTGGCCGCCGAAACCGAACGAGTTGTTGAGGGCCGCGGCGGGACCGGCCGGGATCGTCCGCGGCTCGCCGCGCACGATGTCCAGGTCGACCTCGTCGTCCATGTCCTCCAGGTTCGCCACGGCCGGGACGAGCCCCTCCCGCAGCGACAGGATGGTGATCACCGACTCCAGCGCCCCGGCCCCGCCGAGCAGGTGCCCGGTCATCGACTTGGTCGCGGTGACGGTCAGCTTCTCGGCGACGGGCCCGAGCGCGGCCCGGATCGAGGCCAGCTCGGCGACGTCGCCCGCCGGGGTGGACGTGGCGTGCGCGTTGACGTGCACGATGTCCTCCGGCCGCAGCCCCGCGTCGTCGAGGGCGCGGAGCATGGCCTTGGCCTGCCCGCTGCCGCTCGGGTCGGGCAGGACGATGTCGTAGGCGTCGTTGGAGTAGCCGCAGCCCGCCGCGACGGCGTGGACCGTGGCGCCGCGCGCCCGCGCGTGCTCCTCCGACTCCAGGATCATGACGGCGGCGCCCTCGCCGAGGACGAAGCCGTCGCGGTTCTTGTCGTAGGGCCGCGACGCGCGCTGCGGCTCGTCGTTGCGGGTGGACATCGCCCGCATCGACCCGAACGACGCCATTTGCAGCGGGTGGATGCACGACTCGGTGCCGCCGCAGATCACGACGTCGGCGCGGCCGGCGCGGATCATGTCGATGGCGTACCCGACGGCCTCGCCGCTGGACGCGCAGGCGCTGACGAGCGCGTGCGACCCGGCGGTGGCGCCGAACTCGATGCCGACGTGCCCGGACGCGCCGTTCGGCATCAGCATGGGAACGGTGAACGGCGAGACGCGCGTCCAGCCCTTCTCCTTGTACACGTCGTAGCTGTTCAGCGCGGTGTGCAGGCCGCCGATGCCGCTGGAGACGACGACGCCTAGACGGTCGCCGTCCACGACGAACCCCTCGCCGGGCGCGGCCTCGGCGGCCTTCCCGGACTTGGCGCGCTTCACCGGCGGCGCGAACCCGGCGTCCTGCCACGCCTCCCGCGCCGCGATCAGCGCGATGGCCTGGCTGCGGTCCAGCCGGCGGAGCTGCGCGCGCGGGATGCTCTCGGCCGGGTCCACGGCGAGTTGCGCCGCGAACCGGACGGGCAGCTCCTCGACGCCCTCCCAGTCCAGATTGCGTACCCCGGATTTACCGGCGAGCAGCGCAGACCAGGTCGACGGGACGTCGCCGCCGAGCGGTGTTGTCGCGCCGAGTCCGGTCACGACGACGGTGGTCGGGCTTGTGCTCATAGTGAGTGCTCCTCGCAAACTGGGGGGAGAGAGGGTGCGCCGCCGGGCCGCGTGCCCGGGGGACCGGCGGCGCGCTCCCGCGTCGCTCAGCCCTGCTGCTGCAGGTTCTGGACGAAGTTGACGACGTCCTTGACCGTCTTCAGGTTGCGCAGCTCGTCGTCGGGGATCTCGACGCCGAACTGGTCCTGCGCGGCAACCGCGATCTCTACCATCGACAGCGAGTCGATGTCCAGGTCCTCGATGAAGTTCTTCTCCGGGGTGACCTCGGACTTGTCGATGCCGACGATCTCGTCGATGATCTCGGCGAGGCCGTCCAGGATGTCCTGTTCGGTGGCGATTGCCATGGTTCTCCTTTAGTGGGTTGCGCAGGCGAAAGTCGGCCTACGGGATCTGGATGACTTGGGCAGCGTAGGCCAGCCCGGCGCCGAACCCGACCAGAAGGGCCGGGGCGCCGGACGGGACGTCGCCGCGTTCGAGCATGTGCGAAAGCGCGATCGGAATCGACGCTCCGGACGTGTTCCCGGAGTGGACGATGTCGTCGGCCACCACGGCGTTCACCGCCCCGACCCGCCGCGCGATGGCCTCGATGATCCGCAGGTTGGCCTGGTGCGGGACGAGCGCGGCAAGGTCCTCGGGACGGACCCCGGCGCGTTCGCAGGCGGCGAGCGCGACGGGCGCGACGGCGCTGGTGGCCCAGCGGAAGACCGCCTGGCCCTCCTGCCGGATGCTCCCGGCCCGCCCGGTGATGACGATCTTGTCGGCCTGGCCGCCGTCGCTGCCCCACACCACCGGCCCGACGCCGGGTTCGGTAGCGGCGCCGACGACCGCCGCGCCCGCGCCGTCGGCGAAGATGATGCAGGTCGACCGGTCGGTCCAGTCGAGCCACTGCGACATCTTCTCGGCGCCGATGACGAGGACGTTGCGGGCCGTCCCGGTGCGGACGGCCGCGTCGGCGGACGCGAGCGCGTAGCAGAAGCCCGCGCAGGCGGCGTTGAGGTCGTAGGCGCCGGGGGCGGCGATGCCGAGGCGGTGCGCGATGCTCGCGGCGTGCGCGGGCATCGGCGACTCGGCCGAGCAGGTCGCGACGATGACGAGGTCGATGTCGCCGGGCGTGAGGCCGCTGGCGGCGATGGCCTTGCCGCCGGCGTGGACGCCCATGTCGATGATCGTCTCGTCCGGCGCGGCGATGCGGCGCTCCACGATGCCGACGCGGCTGCGGATCCAGGCGTCGTCGGTGTCGACGATCTTGGCCAGCTCGTCGTTGGTGACGATCCGGGCGGGCCGGTAGTCGCCGAACCCGAGCACCTTCGAGCCGGGTACGAGGGCGTTGGTCTTCAGGCCGCCGATCATGCCGTGTGCGCCTTGATCAGCTCGCGGGCCTTCTCCAGGTCGGCGGGGGTCTTGAGGGCCAGCGTCTCGACGCCCTTCAGCTCGCGCTTGGCGATGCCGACGAGCGTCCCGGCGGGCGGCAGCTCGATGATCGCGGTGACGCCGAGGTCGCGCATCGTGGCCATGCACGCGTCCCACCGGACGGGCGCGCTGACCTGCTCGGCGAGCCGGGTGAGGTACTCGCGGCCGGACGCGACGGCCGCGCCGTCCCGGTTGGACAGCAGCGTGATCGCCGGGTCGGCGACGCGGATGCCGGGCGCGAGGCGCCGCAGCGTCGCGACGGCCGGGGCCATGTGCTCGGTGTGGAACGCTCCGGCGACCGACAGCTTGCGCAGCCGCGCCTTGGCGGGCGGGTCGTCGGCGAGCGCCTGGAGCTGGAGCAGCGTCCCGGCGGCGACGACCTGCCCGGCCGCGTTGACGTTGGCGGGGGTCAGCCCGTGCCGCTCGATGACGGCGAGGACCTCGTCCGGGTCGCCGCCGAGCACGGCCGTCATGCCGGTCTCGGTGACGGCGGCGGCGTCGGCCATCGCCCGGCCGCGCTCGCGGACGAGCACCAGCGCCGCCTCGGGCGACAGCACCCCCGCGACGGCGGCGGCGGCCAGTTCGCCGACGCTGTGCCCGGCGACGGCGTCCGGACGGTCGGCGCCTTCGTACAGGGTCTCGAACGCGGCCAGCGCGGCGCTCACCAGCAGCGGCTGCGCGACGGCCGTGTCGCGGATCTCCTCGGCGTCGGCCTCGGTGCCGTACCGGACCAGGTCCAGCCCCGTCACGGCCGACCACCAGCCGAGGCGGTCGGCGACGCCGGGGAGTTCCAGCCAGGGGGTCAGGAATCCGGGGGTCTGGGCGCCCTGTCCGGGCGCGGCGAGGAGGATCACAGCGACAACCCTCCCCTGTGCGGCCCCTCGGTGCCGATGCCGCCGCCCACGAACTTTCGTCACTCGGGTTTGTACGACCCCTACAGTTCCGCCGACCTGCGGGGACGCGCGCGTCAGCCCGTCCGGCCGCCGAACCGGCCGAGGACCAGCGCGATGCGCAGGGTGAACGCGTTGCGCCCGTCGGCGGGGGCCAGCCCGGTCAGCTCGGTGACCCGGCGCAGCCGGTACCGGACGGTGTTGGGGTGGACGAACAACAACCGCGCCGTCGCCTCCAGGGACGATCCCTGCTCCAGATAGGTCGTCAGCGTGTCCAGCAGGGGCGCGCCGGCGGAGAGCATCGGCGTGTAGACCTCGTCGACGAGGTAGGCGCGGGCGGCCTCGTCGCCGTCCAAAGCGCGTTCGGGGAGCAGATCGTGGGCGTGGACGGGACGCGGCGCGTCCGGCCACCCCGCCGCCGCCCGCAGCCCCGCCATCGCGGCCCGCGCCGACAGCGTGGACTCGTACAGATCGGCGACGGACGGCCCGACGACGACCGGCCCCGGCCCGCACTTCGCCGAAATGATCTTCGCGGCGCTCATCGGGTCGGCCGCGCCGCCGACGATCACCACGACCCGGCGGCCCTGCACCCCGGCGAGGACGTCCACCCGGGCGCGCCGGGCGGCGAGCTGCATCTGGTCGATGGTGACCTCGGGGTCCTCGTCCTCGGGGGTCTGCCCGGCGACGACCGTGACGGGCTTGGACGTCCACCCGAGCGCCGCCGCCCACGAGTGCATCCCGTCGTCCACCTCGCCGCGCAGCACGGCGTTGACGACGAGCGCTTCGAGCCGGGCGTCCCAGGCCGCGCGGGTCTCGGCGGCCTGCGCGTAGACCTGGGCGGCGCCGAACGCGACGTCGCGGGTGTAGCGCAGGATGGCCTCGCGGAGCTGGGCGGCGCCGCCGGGGGCCGCGAGGTCGTCCAGCCGGGTCTCCACCACGTCGATGATCACGCGGACCATGTCGATCGTGTGCCGCAGCTTGATCGACCGCAGCAGCTCGCGGGGCGCGGTGCCGAACACCTCGCCCGCGATGGCGGGCCGCGTCTGCTCGCCGTTCTTGAAGTACTCCACGAACGCGGCGATCCCGGCCTGCGCGACCAGGCCGATCCAGGACCGCTGGTCGGCGGGCATCCGCCGGAACCAGGGGAGCTGGTCCTCCATGCTGGCGAGGGCGGCCGTGCCGAACGTGCCCATCGCCTTCTCCAGGCGCTCGGTCGTCCGGGCGCGGATGAGGTCGAGATCGTCGCCGTTGTCCACGCCCCCAGAGTGCCACCCCGGACCCGATGGACTGACCGGCGCCGTCGCCGCCGAAAGATCTCCGGAAAGTTTTTCGGCGATGATGTCGATCGGCGTCGAGCCCGTTCGTAGCAAGGGTGAGAGACCGGGAAGCGCCCGGTCGCCGCAGCCTTCGGAGGCACACCATGTCCGTCACCACCGTCACCCCCGCTCCCGCCAAGGCCCTGATCCTCGGCGGCCTGGCCGCCACGGCCGCCGCGTCGGTCGCGACCGCCGTCGTCGCGGCGGTGGGCTCGGCGGCCGGGGTCAGCCTCGACGTCAGCGGCAAGCCGATCCCGGTGCCCGGGTTCGCGATGCTGACCGCCGTCTTCTCGGTGATCGGCCTGGCGCTCGCGCTGGTGCTGGCCCGCACGGTCCGCCGGCCGCGCGCGGTGTTCGTCCGCACGACGGTCGCGCTCACCGCCCTGTCGCTCGTGCCGGACGTGCTGGCGGACGCGTCCGTCGGCACCAAGGCGCTGCTCATGCTCACCCACCTGGTCGCCGCCGCGATCGTGATCCCGGCCGTCGCCCGCCGCCTGTCCGCCTGACCTTCGAAGGAGAAGAAGCGATGAAGACCTATCTGCTCGCCGTCCAGTTCGACGAGACCACCGAGTGGTCCGAGGAGGAGGTGGCGGCCCAGCGGGCGCAGGTGGCCAAGGTCAACGAGGAAATGACCGGAACCTGGGTGTTCCTCGGCGGCCTGCTGCCCTCGCACGCCTCGACGGTCGTCCGGCCCGCCGGCGGCGCGGTCACGGTGACCGACGGCCCGTTCGCCGAGACCAAGGAACAGCTCGGCGGGTTCTGGGTGATCCGCTGCGCGGACCTGGACCAGGCGCTGGCCTGGGCGGAGAAGTGCGCGCTGGCCTGCGGGGCGGCGATCGAGGTCCGCCCCTTCGAAGGCGCGCAGTGGGTCTAGCCCGCATGGATCTGGACGGCGTCTTCCGGGCCGAGTACGGCCGGTGCGTCGCGACGCTGACGCGCTTCCTCGGCGACATCGGGCTCGCCGAGGAAGCGGTCCAGGACGCGTTCGCCACCGCCCTGGAGAAATGGGACGAGCCGCCGCCCAACCCCGGCGCGTGGATCGTCACCACCGCCCGCAACCGCGCGATCGACCGGCTGCGCCGCGAATCGACCCGCGAGGCCCGCCACGCGCAGGCCCTCCTGCTCCAGCAACCCGACGAACCCGAGGACGTGGGACCGGTGCGCGACGACCAGCTCCGCATGATCTTCACCTGCTGCCACCCGGCGCTGGCGCCGTCCGCGCAGGCCGCGCTCACGCTGCGGCTGCTCGGCGGGCTGGAGACGGCCGAGATCGCCCGGGCCTACCTGGTGCCGGAGGCGACGGTCGCGCAGCGGATCGTCCGGGCGAAGAAGAAGATCCGCGACGCCGGGATCCCGTACCGGGTGCCCGGCCACGCCGAACTCCCCGACCGGCTGCCGCCCGTGCTGACCGTCCTCTACCTGGTGTTCAACGAGGGCTACGCCGCCACGTCGGGGGAGCTGGTCCGGACGGACCTGTGCCGCGAGGCCGTCCGCCTCGCCCGCGCGCTCGCCGACCTGATGCCCGACGAGCCCGAGGTCATCGGCCTGCTGGCCCTGCTCCTGCTCATCGAGGCGCGGCGTCCGGCGCGGGTCGGCCCGGACGGCGAACTGGTCGTCCTCGGCGACCAGGACCGCACGCTGTGGGACCGCGCCCTCATCGCCGAGGGCCACGAGCTGGTGCGTCGCTGCCTGCGGCGCGGTCAGCCGGGGCCGTACCAGATCCAGGCCGCGATCAACGCCGTCCACACCGACGGGACGGCCACCGACTGGACGCAGGTCCTCGCGCTCTACGACCAGCTCCTCCAGTTCGTCCCGACCCCGGTCGTGGCGCTCAACCGCGCGGTCGCCGTCGCCGAGGTCCACGGCCCGGCGGCGGCGCTCGCGGCCGTGGACGACCTGGACCTGCCGGGCTACCACCTGCTGCCCGCCGTCCGCGCCGACCTGCTCGCCCGCCTGGGCCGCACCGCCGACGCCGTCGCCGCCTACGACGCGGCGATCGCCCTGGCCGCCAACGCCACCGAACGGACGTTCCTGGAGACCCGCCGCGCCCGCCTCGCCCCGAACTAGCCGCCCGCCCGGACGAGCCCCGGCGCATGTCGCCGGAACGCCGCCGAAGCCGGGCACGGACGTCACGCCCGCGTACGGTGCCTCGGTTAGCGTGGGTCGATGACCGAGATCACGCATCGCGTCGTCCGCTCGGCGAGCGGCCTGGACCTGCACGTGGCCGAGGCGGGCGAGGGTCCGCTCGTCCTGCTCCTGCACGGCTTCCCCGAGTGCTGGTACTCCTGGCGGCACCAGCTCGCCGCGCTCGCCGACGCCGGGTACCACGCCGTCGCCCCCGACCAGCGCGGCTACGCCCGCACCGGCGGCCCCGCCGACGTCGCCGCCTACTCCCTGCTCCACCTCGCCGGGGACGCGCTCGGGCTGATCGGCGCGCTCGGCGCCGAGACCGCCGTCGTCGCCGGGCACGACTGGGGCGCGCCGGTCGCGTGGGCCGCCGCGCAGTACCGGCCCGACCTCGTCCGGGGCGTCGTCGGGCTGTCGGTGCCGCACTACCCGCGCCCGTCCCGGCCGCCGGTGGAGTCGCTGCGCGCGCTCGCCGGGGACGGCTTCTACATGGTCCGCTTCCAGGAGCCCGGCGTGCCCGACGCCGAGTTCGCCAAGGACCGCGAGGCGACGTTCCGGCGCGTGCTGTGGGCGCTGTCGGGGGACGCGGAGCCGTTCGTCCCGATCATCCCCGAGGGCAAGGGCTTCCTGGATGTCTGCCCCGAGCCGGAGACCCTGCCGTCCTGGCTCACCGAGGACGACATTCGCGTCTTCGCCGACGAGTACGCCGAGACGGGCTTCACCGGCCCCCTCAACTGGTACCGCAACCTGGACCGGAACTGGGAGCTGACCGCCGCCTGGCAGGACGCCCCCATCACGCCGCCCGCCCTGTTCGTCGCGGGCGAGCGCGACATGGTCGTCACCGCGCCCGGCGCGCTGCAGGCGATCGAGCGGATGCGCCGCGACGTCCCGGCCCTGCGCGAGCCCGTCCTGCTGCCCGGCTGCGGCCACTGGACGCAGCAGGAACGCCCCGCCGAGGTCTCCGCCGCCCTGATCGACTTCCTCGGGTCGCTCTGACCCCCGGAAATGTCACCGCCCCGGCGTACGGTCGGCGGGGTGAACCGCACCGACCGGCTGTACGCCCTCGTGGAGGAGCTGCGGGCGCGCGCGCCGCGCCGCGTCACCGCCCGCGAACTGGCCGACCTGTACGAGGTCAGCGCCCGCACGATCGAGCGCGACATCGGCGCGCTCCAGCAGGCGGGCGTCCCGATCTGGGCCGACGTCGGCCGCGGCGGCGGCTACACCGTCGACCCGAGCCGGACGCTGCCGCCGCTGAACTTCACGCCCGCCGAGGCCGTGGCGGTCGCGATCACGCTCGCCCGCGCGGACGGGTCGCCCTACTCCCGGGCGGCCCGGACCGCGCTCAACAAGATCGTCACGGCCATGTCGGCGGGCGACGGCGCCGCCGCCCGCGACCTCGCCGCCCGCATCCACTTCTTCGCCCGGCCGGACGCCGACGTCCCCGCGTCCGTCCCGGCGGTGCTGGAGGAGGCGATGACGACCCGGCGCGTCGTCCGGCTGGCCTACTCCGACGCGGTCGGGACGGTCACCGACCGCGACGTCGAACCCGTCGCGTTCACCGCCGGGACGCGCGTCTGGTACCTCATCGGCTGGTGCCGGCTGCGCGGCGCGGCCCGCGTGTTCCGCATCGACCGCGTCCGCCGGGCCGTGCTGCTCGACGAGACCGCGCCCGAACGCACGATCGGCGACCTCGACGTCGGGCCGCACCACATGGTCATGCGGTCGCTCGAACTGGCCTGAGAACTTCTCCGGAAACACCGACAGGGGGTTGTCGCGGGGCGGGCGCAGGATCGTTCACACCGGCGACCGGCCGGTCCTGCGAGAGGAGCGAGACCATGAGCGCGACGGCCTACAACTCGGTGGCGTGGTTCGAGATCGGCACCGACCGGCCCGCCGAGGTGCGGAAGTTCTTCGGCGAGCTGTTCGACTGGACGTTCGCGATCGGTCCCGAGGGCGAGCTGTCCTACCAGGAGATCACCGCGCCCGGCGCGGACGCCCCGAGCGGCGGGATCTTTCCGAGCGGCGGCGCCGCCCCGGACTACGCGATCTTCTACGTGGTCGTCGAGGACGTCGCCGCGACCGTGGAGCGCGCCCAGGAACTCGGCGGCAAGGTGATCGTCCCGCGCACCGAGGCCGCCAACGGCCTGGTGTTCGCGCACCTCGCCGACAGCGCGGGCCACCACTTCGGGGTGTTCACGCCGCCCGCCGTCTAATGCCCGCACGGGCCCGCACCCGGCCGCACGCGCCCGGCTGCGCGCCCCTGCGCAATGAGAAGGGCCGGTGTCCCCCTCGGACACCGGCCCCTCCGCGCGAGGTCGCGGCCTACACCTCCGCAACCTCCCGCCGGATCACGCGTCGCCGCCGGTGTTGCTCTCCGGGCTGCCGACGCCGCCCGCGAACACCGCGCTGACCGGCGCGTCCAGCTGGTACTTGGCGATGGCCGCCTGCAGCACCTCGTGCTTGACCTCGCCCTGGCCCGCCAGCCGGCTCAGCACCGCGAGCACGATCGACGCCGCGTCCACGTGGAAGTACCGGCGCGCGGCGGCGCGGGTGTCGGAGATCCCGAACCCGTCGGTGCCGAGCGAGGTGTAGTCCCCGGGGACCCACGGCGCGATCTGGTCCGGCACGGCCCGCATGAAGTCCGACACCGCGACGATCGGCCCGGCGACGTCGGCGAGCCTGCTCGTCAGGTACGGGACGCGCTGCTCCGCGTCGGGGTGCAGGAGGTTCCACTCCTCGCACGCCCGCGCCTCCCGGGCCAGCTCGTTCCAGGACGTCGCCGACCACACGTCCGCGCTGACGCCCCAGTCCGCGGCGAGCATCCGCTGCGCCTCGACCGCCCACCGCCCGGCCACGCCGGACGCCAGGATCTGCGCCTTCGGGGCCGTCCCGTTGCCCTCCACCGCCGGGCCCGTCCCGAACAGGTAGAGGCCCTTGAGCAGGCCGTCCACGTCCAGGCCCTCCGGCGCGACGGGCTGCTGGTACGGCTCGTTGTAGACGGTCAGGTAGTAGAAGACGTTCTCGCCGTCGGGGTGCTCCTCCGACGACCCGTACATGCGGCGCAGGGCGTCCTGCGTGATGTACGCCAGCTCGTACGCCCACATCGGGTCGTAGTGGACGCACGCCGGGTTCGTCGCGGCCAGCAGCGGCGAGTGCCCGTCGGCGTGCTGGAGGCCCTCGCCGGTGAGCGTGGTGCGGCCCGCCGTCGCGCCGAGCAGGAACCCGCGGCCCATCTGGTCGCCGAGCGCCCACATCTGGTCGCCGGTCCGCTGGAACCCGAACATCGAGTAGAAGATGTAGACCGGGATCATGTGGACGCCGTGCGTCGCGTAGGCCGTGCCCGCCGCGATCGTGGACGCCATCGACCCGGCCTCGCTGATGCCCTCGTGCAGCATCTGGCCCTGCTCGGACTCCTTGTAGGAGAGCAGCAGCTTGCGGTCCACGGCCTCGTAGGTCTGGCCGTGCGGTGAGTAGATCTTGGACGTGGGGAACAGCGAGTCCATGCCGAACGTCCGGTACTCGTCCGGAGCGATCGGGACGAAGCGCGCGCCGATCTCCTTGTCCTTGATCAGGTCCTTCAGCAGCCGGACGAACGCCATCGTCGTCGCCACGTTCTGCTTGCCCGACCCCTTGCGCAGCTCGGCGTACACCGGGTCGCCGGGCAGCTTCAGCGGCTTGGCCCGCACGACCCGCTTCGGCAGGAACCCGCCGAGCGCCGCGCGCCGCTCCCGCATGTACTGAATCTCGTCGGAGTCCTCGCCCGGGTGGTAGTACGGCGGCAGCTCGCCCTCCAGCGCTGAGTCCGGGATGTCCAGGTACAGGCGGTCCCGGAACTCCTTCAGCTCGGCCTTGGTGAGCTTCTTCATCTGGTGCGTGGCGTTGCGGGCCTCGAAGTCGGTGCCGAGCGTCCAGCCCTTGATCGTGTGGGCGAGGATCACCGTCGGCTGGCCCACGTGCTCACGGGCCGACTTGAACGCCGCGTAGACCTTGCGGTAGTCGTGGCCGCCGCGTGACAGCTTGCGCAGCTCGTCGTCCGAGAGGTCCTGGACGATCTTGCGCAGGCGCGGGTCGTCCCCGAAGAACTTGTCCCGGATGTACGCGCCGGACTCGACGGTGAACGTCTGGAACTGGCCGTCGGGCGTGGTGTTCATCTTGTTGACGAGCACGCCGTCGGCGTCCTGCGCGAGCAGCGGGTCCCAGTCGCGGCCCCACACCACCTTGATGACGTTCCAGCCCGCGCCCCGGAAGAACGATTCCAGCTCCTGGATGATCTTTCCGTTGCCGCGCACCGGTCCGTCGAGCTGCTGGAGGTTGCAGTTGACCACGAAGGTCAGGTTGTCCAGCTCCTCGCGGGCGGCCAGGCCGATCGCGCCGAGCGACTCGGGCTCGCCCATCTCGCCGTCGCCGAGGAACGCCCAGACGTGCGAGCGGGACGTGTCCTTGATCTTCCGGTTGTACAGGTAGCGGTTGAACCGCGCCTGGTACACCGAGTCGATCGCGGTGAGGCCCATCGAGACGGTCGGGAACTCCCAGAAGTCCGGCATGAGCCGGGGGTGGGGGTAGGACGAGAGCCCGCCGCCCGGGTGCGACATCTCCTGGCGGAAGCCGTCCAGCTTCTCCTCCGGGAGACGTCCCTCCAGGAACGCGCGCGCGTAGATGCCCGGCGCGGCGTGGCCCTGGATGAACACCTGGTCGCCGGACTCGCCGTGGTCCTTGCCGCGGAAGAAGTGGTTGAAGCCCACTTCGTACAGCGACGCCGCCGAGGCGTAGGTCGCGATGTGCCCGCCGACGCCGAGGTTCGGGCGGTTGGCCCGGGACACCATGATCGCGGCGTTCCACCGGATGTAGGCGCGGACCCGCCGCTCGATGTGCTCGTCGCCGGGGAACCAGGGCTCCTCCTCCGGCGGGATGGTGTTGATGAAGTCGGTGCTGCGCAGGCCGGGCACGCCGACCTGCTGCTCCCGCGCTCGCTCCAGGAGGCGGAGCATGACGTAGCGCGCCCTGCTGCGCCCCTCGGTCTTGATGACCGTGTCCAGTGACTCCAACCACTCCCGGGTCTCGTCCGGGTTGATGTCGGGCAACTGGGTGGGCAGGCCGTCGCTGATGATCGAAAAGCGTTGACGTCCGGAAGCCACGGGATCCCCTCTGTGCTTACCGTTTCTGCTGGTGGGCCCCCTGCCCCCGGAGCGGGGGAGTGATGCCCGGAACGACTGTTGGTCGCAGTGGTTCGTGATCCATCGTCGCCGTTCGTGGCGGCTAACGCATCTCTACCAACCGGTAACCATTCTCCCCGGTCAGCGGGGGTGGGAGCACCGGCGGGGTCCGATTCGTCCCGACTTGCGAGGCGGACGCGTCGCATGGGACGGAACGGGTAGACCGGACATGATGGAGGGGAACTGTGGAGAGCACTGTCATCGAGGTGACCACGGGCGGCACGGAGACCGTCCACGACATCACCTCCGCGTGCGCGCGCTTCGCGGCGGACGCGTCCGGCGGCGGGGACGGGCTGCTGCACGTCTTCGTCCCGCACGCGACGGCGGGGATCGCGCTCATCGAGCTGGGCGCGGGCAGCGACGACGACCTGCTGGCCGCCCTCGGGGACCTGCTGCCCGCCGACGACCGGTGGCGGCACGCCCACGGCTCGCGCGGCCACGGCCGCTCGCACGTGATGCCGGCGATCGTCGCGCCCTATGCGACGATTCCCGTCCTGGGCGGCCGGCCGGCACTCGGGACATGGCAGTCCATCGCGCTGGTCGACCTGAACGTCGACAATCGCGACCGCAGCGTCCGGTTGTCGTTCCTCGCGGGATGAGCACGGGTTGTTACGCTCCGTGGGAACCCGGTCACCGCGATTCCGGTGATCGGCCAATGAGGGCGCCAAAAGCCGGGAAGACACTTGCGCGACGGCTCCACCTTGTGTGGACTGTCCCGCAAACGCCGCGTCGGCGGCCGGTGGTCGAGAACCGCCGGAACGGCGCGGGCTGACGACAAGGGGAGGACTTTCGTGAGCGCGACCGCGGGCCAGGCGCAGTCTGAGCGCAGCCTGGCCGAACGGCTCGGCCTCAAGGCCGGCCAGGTGGTGCAGGAGATCGGCTACGACGACGACGTGGCCGAGGAGCTGCGCAGCTCCGTCGAGGCCGTCACCGGCGCCGACCTGGTCGACGAGGACTACGACGACGTCGTGGACGTCGTCCTGCTGTGGTGGCGGGACGAGGACGGCGACCTCTTCGAGGCCCTCACCGACGCGATGGTGGCGCTGGACGGCGGCGGCCAGATCTGGCTGCTGACCCCCAAGGCGGGCCGGGACGGGCATGTCGAGCCGAGCGACATCGGCGAGGCCGCCCAGACCGCCGGTCTCGCGCAGACCAGCAGCATCAGCGCGGCGGGGGAGTGGTCGGGCACCCGGCTCGTCGCCCCGAAGGTGCGCAAGTAGGACGCGGGCGGGTCCCGGGCGGCCGTCGCGCCCTCGCGGGTGGCAGACTGGCCGGGACCTGACCTGGAGGATCCGTGGCCGTCGAGATCGGCGCCGTCGCGCCGGACTTCACGCTGGACGACCAGCACGGCGCGCCGGTGCGGCTGTCGGACGTCCGCGCGCCCGTGCTCCTCGTGTTCTACCCGCTGGCGTTCAGCGGGGTGTGCACCGGGGAGCTGCGTGCTCTGCGGGACGCTGCGCCGTCGCTGGAGGCTCAGGTGCTGGCCGTCTCGGTGGACTCGATGTTCGCCCTGCGCGCCTGGTCGGACCAGGAGCGCTTTCCGTTTCCGCTGCTGTCGGACTTCTGGCCGCACGGGGACGTCGCGCGCCGCTACGGCGTGTTCGACGCCGACCGGGGGGTGGCCACGCGCGGGACGTTCGTTCTCGACGCGTCGGGCGTCGTGCGGTGGAAGGTCGAGAACGCCCTGCCCGACGCGCGCAGCCTGTCCGACTACCGCTCGGCGCTCGCCGCCCTCTGACCGGGAACCGCCGGGGCGCGTCGCGCGTCGGTGGGGGCATGGGCGAGGTAGTGAAGTACGAGCTGGACGACGCCACGCAGGTGGCGTTCGAGATCGCTCCCACGGACGAGTTCCGGCCGGTCGGGACGGCCGAGGACGTCCAGGGACGCGTGCGGGACGCGATCGACCCGGCGGTGCGGGCGGCGCGGGTCGTGCTGGAGCGGCTGAAGGACGCCTCGCCGGACGAGGTCGAGGTGAAGTTCGGCGTCAAGGTGTCCGGCACGGCGAACTGGCTCGTCGCCAAGGCCGCCACGGATGCGAACTTCGAGGTGAAACTCGTCTGGCGGTCCGGGGTCCCGGCCGCTGTGCCGGAAGAGGAACCCGAGGACGTCTAGTTTCGGCGGACGGGCCGGACGCGCGGCTTCTAAGCTGAAAAGCCCCGTTCTCTGGAACCTTTCATGTCCCCTTTTCCGGGCGGCTCGGCGTCGCCCCATCCCGCCGACAGCGCATGGGCGGCGCTGGTCTATGCGGGCGACCGGGCCTGCGGCAGCGCGGTGCTCGTCGACGCCACCCGGTTGCTGACCTGCAACCATGTGGCAGTCACCGACGATCTGTGGGTCGAGTTCCCGAAATCCGAGCGCGACGACGAGCGGCACCGGGTCGTCCGGGTCGAGCGGGCGCCGCGCTACGACCTGGCGTTGCTGACGCTCGACGGGCCGTGCGGCGTGGCGCCCGCGCCCGTCCGGCACCCGCCGCCGGCCGGGCTGGTGGACCGGGCCTGGTGGACGTTCGGATATCCGGACGGGGAAGTACACGGAAATGACGCTCGGGGCGTTGTCGGGATCGACCTCGGACGTGGTTTCGTGCGTCTCGACGCCCGTCCGGATTCGCGTTCCACGCTGCGCCGGGGCTTCAGCGGAAGCGGCCTGTGGTCGCCGGAGTACCAGGCGGTCGTCGGCGTCGTCGTGCAGGCCAATCCGGCGGGCGACGGAAAGGCCGTGACCTTTCACAAGGCGATCTCCTGCTTTCCCGACGCGAAACTGGACCGCCTCGCGGCCTGGACCGCCGGGGACGCCGACGAGGTCGCCCGAACGTCCTGGGGAATCACCCGCCGTCCGGGTTCCGGCTGGAATCTGAGCGACGATCCCGAGACCGCGCGGCATTGGAGCCCGCGCGCCCGGGGCGTGACCGTGGACAGCGAGCGCGGCCACCGCTTCGAGGGCCGCCGCACTGCGTTGTCGGAGATCGTCGGCTGGCTCGACGCGGACCGTCCCGACCGCCGCGTCCTCGTCGTGACGGGCTCACCGGGCGTCGGCAAGTCGGCCGTGCTCGGCCGGATCGTCACCACCGCCGACCCCACGCTCCGCGCGGAACTCCCCGCCGACGACAAGGGCGTCCGCGCGACGTCCGGGACGGTCCAGTGCGCCGTCCACGCCAAGGGCAAGACGGCCCTGGAAGTCGCGGCGGAGATCGCACGCGCCGCGTCCGCCCCGCTTCCCGAACGCCCCGACGACCTGGCCCCCGCCGTGCGCGCCGAACTGACCGAGCGTCCCCGCCCATTCGCGATCGTGGTGGACGCGCTGGACGAAGCGTCCACACCGGTCGACGCCCGCCGCGTCGTCGGCGACATCGTCCTGCCGCTCGCCCAGACCTGCGCCGACGTCGGCGTCCGGCTCGTCGTCGGCACGCGCCGCCACGACGACATCGGCGACCTGCTGGAGACGTTCGGCGCGGGCCGCGCGCTCATCGACCTGGACCTGCCCGAATACTTCGAGCTGCGCGACCTCGCGGCCTACGCCTTAGCCACGCTCCAGCTCCGAGGAGCCGAACGCCTCGGCAACCCCTACGACGACAAAGACATCGCGGAGGCGGTCGCCGAACGGATCGCCGAGCGCTCCGACCGCAACTTCCTGGTGGCGGGCCTGGTCGCCAAGAGTCACGGCCTGTACGACACCGACCCGGTCGATCCGAACGCTCTGTCGTTCGTCGGCACGGTCGACAACGCGCTGCACGCCTTCCTCGCCCGCGTCCCGCCGGTGCGCGGCATCCCGGCCGCCGACCTGCTCACCGTCCTCGCTTACGCCCAAGCACCCGGTCTGCCCATCGACCTGTGGCGGATCGCCGTGAACGCCCTGACCGACGTCCCGTTCACCGACCGCGACCTGCGCGCGTTCGCCCGCTCATCGGCGGCGAACTTCCTGGTCGAGACCGCACACGGCCGGTCGTACCGGCTTTTCCATCAAGCGCTGGACGACGTCCTGCTCGAAGCGCGCGCCAAGCTGACGCCCAGGTCGGACGACGAGTGCGCCATCGTGACGGCCTTCCTGGCACACGGCCACGCGACCGGCTGGGACGACGCGCCCGCCTACCTGCTGCGCTCACTGCCCGCCCACGCGGCACCCGCCGGGATGCTCGACGCGTTGCTGGCCGATCCCGCTTACATCCTGCACGCCGACCTGCCGCGCCTGCTGGCCGACAAGCATCTGGCCCGGACCGACGCGGGACGCACGCGCGTCCGCCTGCTCGACCTGACACCGCAGGCCCGGCGCGCCGACGCGGCCGAACGCTTGGCGATGCTGGCCCTCACCGAGAAGATGGAAGGGCTTGACGGTACTTTCACCGCGCTGACGGACACTGCCGACATCCCCTACCGGCCCGTCTGGGCGACCACGCGCCTCCGGCAGGAGGTCACCCGCTTCGAGGGCCACACCGGGCCGGTGCGCTCACTGTGTGCGCTCATCCTCCCGGACGGGGTGGTGGTGCTCGCGTCCGCCGCCGACGACGGCACCGTCCGCATCTGGGATCCGACGACGGGCAGCACTCGCCACGTCCTGAAATTCGACAAGGACTGGGTGCTCACGCTGTGCGCGGTGCCACTGCCGGACGGCGGGGCATTGCTGGCCACGGCCGGCGTGAACGGGATCGTGCGACTCTGGGATCCCGTCACCGGAATCGCGCGTCGTGAGTTCGAGGCCCATGTCGGACCTGTGCAGACGCTCTGCGCACTGCGCGACCAGGACGGGACGCCGTTGGTCGTGAGCGGCGGACTGAACGGCATATTTTGGATCTGTGACCCGCTCGCCGGGCAGAATTTTCGTGCATACTCCGGTTTCTGCGGAGCGATCTGCCCCGTCCCCGGTGAGGTTCCCCTACTGGCCAGCAGCAGCGAGGACGGGTCGGTGAAAATCTGGGACCCCAACTCCGGCGTTGTCTTCAAGAGCCATCTGGGTTCTGGCCTGCCCGTGCGGGCTCTGTGCGCCGTGCCAGGCGCCGACGGCGGAACGGTATTGGCGATCGTGGACGACACGCGCGCCGTGTACCTCTGGGACCTGCAGAACAACACAAGCCGGATCCTGGTGGGCTATCACACGAACGGAAGTGCGGTGTGCGCGCTTCGCGAACCGGCTGGCGGCGCCCGCTTGGCGATCGTCGGGGACGATCGCGTCGTGCGGATCTGCCATCTCCACGATCGTTTCGGACACCAGGTGCTCATCGGTCACACGGAGCGGGTGAGCGCCGTCTGCACCTTCCCCGAGCCCGGCGGCAAGACGCTGATGGCAACCGGCGGGGAGGACCACACGGTGCGCATCTGGGACTACGGAGACCGCGACGACGCGCTTCCGTTCCCGCCCATCGCGGACTCGGTGAACGCGCTCTGCCCGTTCACCGGTCCCGATGGACGCCCGTTGCTGGCCGCCGTCGGCAGAGAAAGCACAGTGAACGTTGTGGACGAGGTCGACGGAGCGACCGTAGTTTCCTACCACTGCCACAACCGGTCGGTGAACGCTGTATGCGCATTGCGCGTCTCGGGCGGCGTCTACCTCGCTACGGCCAGCAACGACGGCACGGTACGGCTCGTCGATCCGGGTACCGGACAGCACCGGCTGCTAAGGCAGGGCTACGGGCATTCGGTCACTACGGTCTGCATGCTTCCCATGCAAGGCGAAACACTGCTGGTCACCGGGGGCACCGACTGCGAAGTGCAGATCTGGGACCTGCGGACCCGGACCGTCCAGCGCGTTCTACGCGGTCACGCCGACTGGGTTCGCGCGGTCTGCGCCGTTCCATACCCGGGTCACGGGATCTTGTTGGCGACCGCCGGGGAGGACCGGACGATCCGGCTCTGGGATCCGCGCACTGCGTCCCTGTGTGCGGTCCTCGAAGGCCACGAGGGCGGGATCAATGCGCTGGCGGTCAGTCCCGACGCCGGGGGAGGCGTGCTGCTGGCGAGTGCGAGCAACGACCGCACCGTCCGGCTCTGGGATCCGGAGACCGGGACCGTGCGGCAGGTACTCGAAGGGCACACCGACTCGGTGAATGCCGTCTGCGCGCTGCCCGGCGGCAACGGTCGGGTGCGATTGGCGACGGCGAGCAGTGACCGGACGGTCCGGGTGTGGGACCTGCGGTCGGCGGCGCCGCTCACCATCCCGGTCCACCACACCGCGCACGCGGTCGCGAGCGTGGCGTCCGGGCTGGCGGTCGGCATGGACGCCGGCATTGCGCTCATCCGGCTGGACGGGCGCAACATCACCTGAGCCATTGGGTGTCCTTTCGTGGTCGGTGTGACGATCGACTGTTGTTTTCCTTTTATCACGTTCGGTGGTCTCGTGGCATCTGACGGGTGGGACGCGAGCTAGCTACAGAATTCTTTCCCAAACTTCCGAAAGACTTCTTGCGCTGCCGCCGCGAACCATGCATCGTCTTAACCCGAGACGCGAACCGACGTAACGTTCAAGGTCATCGTGCCCCCACGACGGACCTTCCCGATTCTCTCGGTTCGGTACTCCAAGACTGCCTCCCAGGCCACCCCCTGGCCAGGTGAGCCCGCGAAATGCAACAACAGGAGGGTCCGTGAAACTGCGTCACGACTTCGATCCCGACAGTTCGCTGTGGGATCTCATAGCCGATCACCTGCGGAACGACCGCGAATCGAGGGGCTTGTCGCAGGACGCGGTCGGTGGGGTCATCGACCGCACGCGCTCGCTGGTGTCCCGTGTTGAGTCGGGACATACGCGACTCCAGGCGTTCCACGCGGCGAAGATTGATGCCGCATGGAATACGGGTGGCCTGTATGGGCGACTCGTGAAATTCGCGAAGTCCGGGCACGACCCGCAGTGGTTCAAGGCCCATGAGGAGTTCCAGGCGAAGTCCGACGAGGTGCGGATCTGGGAAACGTCCTGGGTGCCCGGCCTGTTCCAGACGCCCGAGTACGCCAGCGCCGTGTTCGAGTGCTACGGCCTGAGCGGGATCGACAAGCTCGTCGAAGCTCGCATGAAGAGGCAGGCTCTCCTGTCCCGCGACCCGTGGCCGCTCGTCTGGGCCTACGTCTACCAGGACGTGATCGAGTCGCCGGTGGGCGGCTCGGAGGTCATGCGCGCACAGCTCGCCCGCCTCCTGGAGCTGGCCGAGCAGCCCAACATCACGATTCGCATCCTGCCCCGCTCGGTCGGCGCGACCGTCGGCCGCGACGGCGCCTTCATGCTCATGGCAACGGCCAAGGAAGAGCAGGCGTACACCGAGGCCAGTGCGGGAGGACGGCTCACCGCAGACAGCGCGGATGTAAGCTCGTTGCGAGTGAAGTTCGCGCGCATCGGGGACCACGCTCTGCCCGTGGACGCCTCCCTGCGGCTCATCCGAGAAACGATGGAGAAGTTCCAGTGACCCCACAGTGGCGCAAAAGCACCCGAAGCGGCGGAAACAACGGCGGGATGTCCGAGTGCGTTGAGGTGGCGAAGCTTTCCGAGACGGTCGGCCTGCGTGACAGCAAGGCCCCGTCCGCCGGTCACCTGACGCTCACCCCCGCCACGTTCGCCGCCCTGCTCGCCGAGGCCAAGCGCAACGACCTCAACCTCTGACCAACCCCTCGCAAGACCACGTGAACCCCGGCCGAGCGCCGGGGTTCACGCATTTCCCGGTGGTCCGCTCGTTAACGCCTCGGCACTGGGGCAGTGCGAGCTGCGGTTCCAGGTCGCCCCGCGGCACTTGCGCCACGTGGGCGCGGGGATGATCGCGTCCGGCTGGCCGAGGTCAAATGTTGACCGTAGTGCTCATATCGGTTGGTGCGCTGGGGGTTGCGTCTCCGGGTATGTCCGATGTGGTGGTAATCGGCACAGTCTGTGGTCCCGAGTGTGACCGCTGTCCAGTGGGCTCGGCGTCGGATTGACGGGCCCGGTCGTGCCTTACGGCGAGGAAGGAGAGGGTTCGCTGATGACTGATGGCGATCGCGGTCGCGCTGTTCAGGCGGGTCCGGAAGATGCCGCTCGGCTCGTCCGGCTCCGGGAGGAGATCCAGGGGAGGCTTGAGGAACTGGCACTGATCCACGCGCGACTCGTGGGCAGGAGACTGGATCCCACCACGGTCAGGAAATTCGTGCCAGTAAATACGAAGGAGGAGTTGTCCGGGGGATATCATCATATCGAGATCGTCGGCGACGGCGCCGGCTGCGCAATCTACTGCGACAGCGGTGAAGTAATCGCTGAAAGTCCCTGCGGTCAGGCCGGCGACAATCCCTGCAGCTGATGGGATCCGCCCGGCCTCGCTCCGGACGAACGGGTCGAAGATCCACCTGCTCGTCGATCGTGCGGCCTGCCGCCGTCCGTCGGAATCTCGGCCGCCGAGACCCACACGAGCGCGCACTGCAACCCTCGTGCGCGGCATCACCCCGCGTCTCCGGGGCGGACGCTGTGCGTTCCGGTGCGCGTGCGTCGCGCTCGTCCGGGCGGATGAGCGCGACGCGGCGTCAGTCGTCGGTGGGCATGGGGGCGGGCTGGGCCTGCTCCATGCGCTCCTTCGTCCAGTAGCCCGGGTCCTGCTTCTGGACCGGGCCGGACGTGGACGCGCCGGGGTCGTCGGCGGGCTTCGGGCCGTCGGCGGACGCCGAGAGGGCGAACCCGGCCGCGACGAGCACGCCGGCCGTCGCCGCGCCGGCGAGGACCAGGACGAGAGTGCGCTTCATGGGTGACTCTTCTCTGTTGCCGCGCCCGACCGGACGCGAGACCCGCCGGCGCCAGCCTATGCGGCCGGCGCCGGCGGGGCGAGGATCGGACGGGATCAGGTGACGCTGCCCTGCGCGTCGAACATGTTCTTCACGGCCGTGTCGAAGTACGGCGACTTGTTGACGCCGCCGGTGCTGCTGATCGTGCTCGTCACGCCGTTGGTCTGGCCGCGACCGGTGGAGTTGTCGAAGGCGCGGATCCAGGGGCCGCCGCTGGAGCCGGGCTGGAAGTTGCAGTTGAGGGCGATCCGGCCGCCGCCCGCGTCCCGCGTGGTGCCCTGGCACCAGGCCTGGACCTGGCCGCTGCTGAAGTTCCTCGGGTAACCGAGAACGGTCACCTTGAGGGCCTTCGGGTAGTTCCAGCTCAGCCCGTTCCCGCCGACGACGTTCACGAGCTTGCGGCCGTTCAGCGGCCACGTCGTGACCATGCCGACGTCGCGGTTGTAGGCGCTGCTGCTGATCCACGCGTTGAACGTGCGGAACTGCTTGGCGGCGAACGTCCCGAACGGACGCGATCCGTTGCGGTAGCGCGGGACGAACGTCCAGTTCGTCATCCACTTGCCGCCCTTGCCCTCGTGGACGCAGTGCCCGGCGGTGATGACGAGCTGCTTGGACGGGCTGTTGAGCGCGCTCGCCGAGCAGACCCAGTCGCCGCCGCTCGGCTTGTGGAAGAAGACCTTCCCGACGACCCTCGACTCGGTGATGGCCGCGGCGAGCTTCGCGTCCCCGCCCGCGAGCGAGTTGGCCGCCGAGGCGATCGCCCCGGCGGACGGGGTGGAGCCGGGCTTGCCGGTCGCCGTCGCGGCGGCGGCGGGGGTCCCGGCGGGCGCCTTCGGCTCGGGGACGGGACGGGCGGCCTTCATCCGCGCCGCCGTCCAGTACTTGGAGACCTGCTCGACGGCGGCGGCGCTGGTCACCGCGCCGCCGCCGGTGAGCCGGGCCGTGCTCGCGCTCGTGCCGGCCGGGTTCGCCGGGGCGGCGTTCGCGGCCGAGGCCAGCGCCGCGGCGAGGACCCCGGCCGTGGCCGTCGTCGTGATGAGTCGGAGGGCGGACCGCATGCGGACCTCAATTCCTTCAGTGCTTCTGGACGGGTCCAATGACACCCTGTCTCCGGGCAAAGCACAATGTTCTTCGCAAGTCCGAAAAGGGCCACGAACCGGGAGCCATCCGGCTGCGTCTTAGACGGTCGGAGGGTGGGGACCAGGGTCCGGCCCGCCGGTCGTCGCCCGTCCGTTCATTCGGAATTAACCGAGAAACCGGGAACCGCGCCGGGCGCGCCCGCGTCGAAGCGGAATTGTCGTGAAACGGCGACGTCCCGCCGGATCCGGCCAAAAACCGGTCCGACGGGACGGAGAACGCGGAATGTGCGTCAGGTCACGCTGCCCTGCGCGTCGAACATCGCCTTGACGGCGTCGTCGAAGTACGACGCCCGGTTCACGCCGCCCGAGCCGAGCGTGCTCATCACGCCGTCGGTCTGGCCGAGCCCCGTGCCGTTGTCGAAGCTCATGATCCAGGGGCCGCCGCTGGACCCGCCGTTGAAGTTGCAGTTGAGCGCGATCGTGTAGTTCCCGCCGTCGTACGTGGTGCCCTGGCACCACTGCTGGATCTCACCGTTGTTCGCGTTCTGCGGGTAGCCGAGAATCGTCACCGCGACGTTCTTCGGCCAGTTCCAGTTCAGGCCGTTGCCGCCGACGACGTTGACGAGCTTGTTCCCGCTCAGCGGCCACGTCGTCACCATGCCGACGTCGCGCTGGAGGTCGCTGCTGCTGATCCAGGAATTGAACGTCCGGAACTGCTTGGCCGCGAACGTGCCGAACGGACGCGATCCGCTGCGGTAGCGGGGCGCGAACGTCCAGTTCGTCACCCACGTGCCGCCCGCGCCCTCGTGGACGCAGTGCCCGGCGGTGATGACGAGCTGCTTGGACGGGCTGTTGAGCGCGCTCGCCGAGCACACCCAGTCCCCGCCGCTCGGCTTGTGGAAGAACACCTTGCCGACCACGGCCGACTCGGTGATGGCCGCCGCGAGCTTGAGGTTCCCGCCCGCCATCTTGTTGGCCGCCGACGCGATGGCCCTGGCCGACGGCGACGACCCCGCCCTCCCGGTCGGCCCGGCCGCGCCGAGGGCCCCGGCGCGCGCCTTCGGGACGGGGACGGGACGGGCGGCCTTCATGCGCGCCGCCGTCCAGTACTTGGCGACCTTCGCCGCCGCGGCGGCGCTGTTGACCGCGCTGCCGTCCGAGAGCCGGGCCGTGCTCGCGCTCGTCCCGGCGGTCTTCGCCGCCGGTGCCGCCGGGACGGCCGGTGCGGCGTTCGCCGCGGACGCCGTCGCGGCGGCGAGCACCGCCGCCATGGCCGACGCCATGATCAGTCGTAAGGGGGACCGCATGCGGACCTCGATTCCTGGGGTTCTCGCTGACGACGTTCATGAGACGCCAGTGCCGCAAAAAGGACAATGTGGGACAGGTGTCCGTAAGAGGTCAGCACCCCGGCGTGTGCGTGAGGCCGGCCGGTGGGCGGGGATCAGTCCGCATGCGGCTCGTGGCAGGAGACACAGACCGGGAGGGCGCCCGAGCGCCCTGTCGGGCGGCCCTCCCGGTCGTGGCGTGCCGCGCGGCCCGGCGAACCGGGGCCTCCCCGCGCGGCCCGCGAGCCCGTCCGGTACCCCGCCGCGCGGGCGGGGAACCGGATCAGGCGGCCTGGCGGTGGTCGGCGTCCAGCAGGTGGTACAGCAGCAGGAGCTGCGTGATCGCCAGCGGGTCGCTGGTGCCCTCGCCGAACCGGCCGAGAGCGTCGGGGTCGAGCCGCCCGTCGCCGGTGCGCTGCCCCACCCGTTCCCAGATCGCCTTTTTCACGATTTCAGATTCGTTGGGCTGAACATAGCCGTGGACGTGCAGCGCGTCGACCGGACGCCCGTCGTCGTCCCGGTGAAGACTCAGGTGCATCGCGGTCTCGGCGCCCGCCGGACCGGCCTCGGCCAGCACGCCGGCCAGGTCGGGGTGGTCGATCGTCGGACGCAGCAGCAGCTCGGCGGACAGCGGGGTGCCGGGCGGGTCGACGCGTCCGGCGACGGGCGCGAACCGCACGACGATGTCGGCCCAGCGGCGCTGCGGGCGGATGTAGGCGGCGCTCTCGGGCTCGCGCCGGTCGAGTTCGGCCTGGACCTGCTCGGGGGTGTAGCCGCGCTTGCCGCAGTCGCGCTGCTGCTTCCAGGAGTGGCGCAGCGGCTCGGGCGGGTCCAGGTAGACGGTGATGTCGAAGCACGCGCGGGCCAGCCGCGTGTGCAGCGGCAGCAGGCCCTCGACGATCACGAAGTCCTTCGGCGTGACCAGCTCGGGCCGGACCAGCTCGCCCGTCGCGTGGTCGTAGACGGGCTTGAGGATCGGCTCGCCCATCGACAGGAGCTGCAGGTGCTGCTCCATGATGTCGATGTGGTTGCAGTCGGGGTGCAGCGCGGTGAACGGCTTGCCGACACGCTCCTTGCGGTCGTACCGGTGGTAGTCGTCCACGCAGACCGCCGTCATGCGGTCTTCTCCGAGGCATTCCACGAGCCCCTTGGTGAGGGTCGTCTTGCCCGCCGCGCTGTCGCCGGCGATGGCGAGCATGACGGGCCGCCGGCCCGCGTCGCGCGCCCGGAGCATGTGCACGATCCGATGGGGCACCTGGCCTCCTCCTCGCAGGGGGTCAATGTGTCCTCCGACACGCTAGGCAGGGCGTCCTCACCGGTCGTCCCCCGGATGGGTGAGGGCGGGGGTGAACCCGGTCCGGCGGGGGCTACTGGCGGGTAGTTTGCGGTTGTTATCGTGCCCCGATGGGCACCCCCGTACGCGTCGTCCTCGTCGACGACCACGAGATGATCCTCGCCGGCCTCCAGGCGATGCTGGCGGGATTCGCGGGCCGCGTGCGGGTGGTGGGCCAGGCGGCCACGTCCGAGGACGCGACCCGGCTGGTCAGCACGCTGCGCCCGGACGTCGTGCTCCTGGACGTCCGGCTCGGCCCCGAGAGCGGCCTGGACCTGTGCCGCGCGCTGACCGGACGGTCGCCGGGGTCCCGCGTGGTGTTCCTGTCGGTCTACGACGACGAGCAGTACGTCTTCGAGGCGCTGCGCGCGGGCGCGGGCGGCTACCTGCTGAAACGCGTGGACGGCCCGGAACTCGTCCGGCGCCTGGAGGAGGTCGCGCGCGGCGAGACGGTCGTCGACCCGACGCTGGCGGGACGGATGGCCGTCACCGCCGCCCGCCTCACCCGCGGCGAGTTCTGGCCGGGCGCCAACCGCGGCCTCACCCAGCGCGAGAGCGAGGTGCTGAGCCTGCTCGTCGGCGGCCTCTCGAACAAGGCCATCGCGGCGCGGCTCGTCCTGAGCGAGGAGACGGTCAAGAGCCATCTGCGCGCGCTCTACCGGAAACTGGAGGTCGCCGACCGCTCCGCCGCGATCGCGGTCGCGCTCCGCGAGGGCCTGTTCCGATGAGCGCGCCGGAGGCGCGCGCCGTGCGGTGGACTGAGGAGCGTCGGGAGCTTGCGACCAGAGCGACGAGGGAAGCGCGCGGCTCAAGGCGCGCCGTAGGCGAGCGGGGGACACAGTGAGCGCGCTGGACCTGCTGGCCGGACGAGGCCGCGACCTGCTCGTGCGGATCGTGACCGTCGCCTGCTCGGACCGGGACCTGCCGGAACTGGCCGCCGAGCTGTCCGGGCTCGTCGTCCGGTCGGCGGAGGCGGTGGCGTTCTGCGACGTCTACGTGGTCGACCAGGACGGGCGGCGGCTGGAATGGGGCGGCCCGCCGGTCCCGCTCGGGATGGGCGACGCGGGCTGGGTCGCCGCGCACGGCCGCGCCCGCCCGCACGCCGACGGACGCGGCATCGCCATCCCCGTCCACCGGGGCAACGCCACGATCGCGGTGCTCGACATCCGGTTCGCGGGTCCGTGCCGCCCCGACGACGTGACGCTCGTCACCGCGCTCGGCGAGCTGTTCGCGCCCGTCCTGTGCTCGGCGCGGCGGCTGCGCGCGGCCGAGGAGCGCGAGCACGCCGCCGAGCGGTTCGCCGAGCGCGCGGTCGAGGCGCAGGAGGCCGAGCGCACCCGGCTGAGCCGCGACATCCACGACGGCATCGCGCAGCGCCTGGCCAGCCTCGGCTTCCACCTGTCGGCGGCCGAACGCGCCCTGCCCGACCACCACCCCGAGGCCCGCGAACAGCTCCGCCTCGCCCGCGCGCAGTGCGACCGGGCGGGCGCCGAGACCCGCGCCGCGATCGGGGGGCTGCGCCCGCCGGTGCTGGACGACCTCGGCCTGTCGGCGGCGCTCGCCGGGCTGGCGCGCGAGACCGGCGCGTCCCTGGACGTCACCGTGACCGTGACCGGCGAACTGGACGACGCGCTGCCCGACCACGTCCAGACCGCGCTGTACCGCATCGCGCAGGAAGCGGTCGCGAACGCGCTGCGGCACGCGCACGGCACCGCCGTCGACATCCTGCTGGACAACGAGCGCGACCGGGTGCGGCTGCGGATCGCCGACGACGGCCGGGGCTTCGCCGTCCCCGACGCCGGGATCCCGCTGGACTCCTACGGCCTGCGCGGCATGGCCGAGCGCGCCGAACTGCTCGGCGGACGCGTCACCGTGACGAGCCGCCCGGGGGTCGGGACGACGGTCGAGGCGATCGTGCCCGTCCCGGCGTTCATCCGGCCCGCAGGACCCGGAACGACAGCCCGGCCTTGACGAGCCGCTCGATCAGCGCGTCGCCCATCGCGGTCGCGGTCGTGACCTGCCCGGACGTGTCGGGCAGCTCGTCCAGCGCCAGGCACAGCGCCGACTCGGCGAGCATCTTGGCCGTCTCGCCGTAACCGGGGTCGCCGCCGGACACCTCGGTCACCACGCGCCGTCCGCCGCCCTCGCCGACGAACGTCACGCGGAACCAGTTGCGCGCGCGGACGGTCTCCGACGGCCCCTCGCCCGGCCGCCGCAGCCGCAGCAGCAGCTCCCGCGCGGGCTTCACCGGCGCGACGGCCAGCAGCGCCGCCGAGCCCGCCGCGAGCCCGGCCGCCGTCGCGAACCGCCGCGTCGCGAGGTAGTGCCCGTAGGAGAAGTCCGGCCCGTACCGCTCCAGCGCGGCGGCCGACCGGACGACGATCGCCGGGTCGATCGTCGGCAGCGGCAGCGCCCAGCCGCGCACCCGCGCGTGCGGGACGGGCCGCCGCGAGATCCGCGCGCGGCGCCCGGCGGGACGCGGCTCGGCGGCGGCGCGGGCGCGCTCGGCGCGCAGCATCCGCACCGGGTCGGCGAAGATCCCGACGGCCGACTCCAGCGTGCCGCCCGAGACGTCCCCGCGCGCCCGCACGAACCCCTCGACGCGCAGCGGCACGCCCTCGGGCAGGTGCTTGACGGTGAAGTACGCGCCGAGGTCGTGCGGGATCGAGTCGAACCCGCAGGCGTGGACGATCCGCGCGCCGGTCCGGACGGCCTGCTCGTGGTGGCGGACGTACATCTCGTCCACGAACGTCGGCTCGCCCGTCAGGTCCACGTAGTCGGTCCCGGCGCGGGCGCACGCGGCGACGAGCGGTTCGCCGAGCCGCGCGTAGGGGCCGACCGTCGTGATCACGACGCGGGTCATGGTCGCGACGGCCTCGATGGACGCCGTGTCGCCGGTGTCGGCGTGCAGCAGCGGCAGCTCGGCGAGCGCGGGGTCGAGCGCGGCGAGACGGTCCCGGACGGCCTCCAGCCGCCCCCGGTCCCGTCCGGCGACGGCCCACCGCACGTCCGGGCCGGCGTGGGCGGCCAGGTACTCGGCGGTGAGCCCGCCGGTGTACCCGGTGGCACCGAACAGGACGATGTCGTACGCGCGGTCGGCGGGCATGGGCGGCTCCCTGGCGGACGGATCGGCTGCGCCGATTGTGTCAGGCCGCCGTCCAGCCCGGCGCGCCGAGGAGGTGGTCCACGAACAACCGCGTGGTCGCGGTGGGATCGGGGCCGGAGACGGCGTGCCAGGGACGGTCCAGCGGGGTGCCGGGCGCGTCGATGACGACGAGCCGGCCGTCGGCCAGGTGCGCGCCGACCGCCTCCCGGGACACCAGCGCCGCGCCGAGCCCCGCCGCCGCGCCCGCGACGACCGCGCCGTTGGACCCGAGGACGAGCCGGGGCGGCGCCGCGTCGTGCTCGGCCAGGTACGCCTCGGCGGTCGCGCGGGTGCCCGAGCCGGGCTCGCGCATCACCCACGGCGTCGCGTCCAGCGAGAACGAGGCGGCCAGGCCCGGCGCGCCGACGACCACGAGGTCGTTCGGGTGCCGGGCGAGGACGGTCGCGGCCAGCTCGGCGGGCGGCCGGCCCGCGAGGACGAGGTCGGCGTCGTGCGCGGCGAGCCGGTCGAACACCGCGCGGCGCGGCCCGACGAACAGGGTCAGCTCCACCTCCGGCCAGCGCGTCCGGAACCCGGCGAGCAGGTCGGGGACCAGCTCGTCGGCGGCCGTGGTGACCGCCGCGAGGCGCAGCGGCCCGCGCGCCGGGTCCGCCGCGCCGCGCGCCGCCGCCCGGCCCTGCTCCAGCAGCCCGAGCACCTGCCGCGCGTACCCGGCGTAGACGGCGCCCGGCGGGGTCAGCGCGAGCCCCCGCCCCGCCCGCCGGACGAGCGGAACGCCCAGGTCACGGGCCAGTCCCGCCACCGCGGCCGACACTGCGGACTCCGTCACGTACAGCCGCCGCGCCGCCTCGCGGACCGAGCCCGTCTCGGCGAGGGTGACGAACGTCCGCAACCGTCCCTCGGTCATCGGCCCGACCTCCTGGTTCAACCGAATGCTTGATATTCGGCCCGGAACACTTGATGGACAGCGCAAGTATCGGGCGGCGAAGCTCGTCCCGTCCACGAGACACCGTGGCCGGAACGCGGCGCTTCTCCCGTCGACCCCTGGGCCTGCCGTCCTTTCTCGGGAGCGGCGCCGCGTTCCGGCCCGGAAGACCCGCCGTCAGGGCGGAGAAGGAGAGCGCACATGAGCGGCGGCCGATGGTCGGCGGGCGTGATCCCGTACGCGGAAATGGGCTACTGGCGCCCCGACTACCAGCCGAAGGACAGCGACATCCTCGCCGCCTTCCGGATCACGCCGCAGCAGGGCGTGCCGCCGGAGGAGGCCGGCGCGGCCGTCGCGGGCGAGTCGTCCACGGCGACCTGGACGGTCGTCTGGACCGACCGCCTCACCAGCTACGAGAACTACCAGGCCAAGTGCTACCGGGTGGAGCCCGTCCCGGGGCAGGAGGGCCAGTTCATCGCCTACATCGCCTACGACCTCGACCTGTTCGAGGAGGGGTCGATCGCGAACCTCACGTCGTCGATCATCGGCAACGTGTTCGGGTTCAAGGCGCTGAAGGCGCTCCGCCTGGAGGACATGCGGATCCCGACGCACTACGTCAAGACGTTCCAGGGACCCGCGCACGGCATCGTCATGGAGCGCGAGTACCTCGGCAAGTTCGGCCGCCCGCTGCTCGGCGCGACCGTCAAGCCGAAGCTCGGCCTGTCGGCCCGCAACTACGGCCGCGTCGTCTACGAGGCCCTCCGGGGCGGCCTCGACTTCACCAAGGACGACGAGAACATCAACTCCCAGCCGTTCATGCGCTGGCGCGACCGGTTCCTCTACTGCATGGAGGGCGTCAACAAGGCGCAGGCCGCGACGGGCGAGATCAAGGGCCACTACCTCAACGTCACCGCCGGGACGATGGAGGCGATGTACGAGCGGGCCGAGTTCGCCAAGGAGCTGGGCAGCGTCATCGTCATGATCGACCTGACGATCGGCTACACCGCGATCCAGTCGATGGCGAACTGGGCGCGGGCCAACGGCACGATCCTGCACCTGCACCGCGCCGGGCACTCCACCTACACGCGGCAGAAGAACCACGGCGTCAGCTTCCGCGTGATCGCCAAGTGGATGCGGCTCGCCGGCGTCGACCACATCCACGCCGGGACGGTCGTCGGCAAGCTGGAGGGCGACCCCAACAGCGTCGCCGGGTTCTACGACACGCTGCGGCTGGACAAGGTCGCCGCCGACCCGGTGAAGGGCCTCTACTTCGACCAGGAGTGGGCGTCGCTGCCGGGGACGATGCCGGTCGCGTCCGGCGGCATCCACGCCGGGCAGATGCACCAGCTCCTGCACTACCTGGACGAGGACGTCGTCCTGCAGTTCGGCGGCGGGACGATCGGCCACCCGATGGGCATCGCCGCCGGCGCCGCCGCCAACCGCGTCGCGCTGGAGGCCATGATCAAGGCGCGCAACGAGGGCCGCGACTTCCTCAAGGAGGGCGGCGACATCCTGCGCGCCGCCGCCAAGCACAGCCGCGAGCTGGACGTCGCCCTGTCCACCTGGGGCGACATCACGTTCAACTACGAGTCCACCGACACCCCTGACGTCGTCGAGACCCCGGTGAGCATCTGATGCGCGTGACCCAAGGAACCTTCTCGTACCTGCCGGACTTCACCGACGAAGAGATCACCAAGCAGATCGCCTACGCCCTGGACCGGGACTGGCCCTGCTCGGTGGAGTTCACCGACGACCCGCACCCCCGGAACTCCTACTGGGAGATGTGGGGCCTGCCGATGTTCGACCTCAAGGACCCGGCGGGCGTCCTGCTGGAAGTGAACGAGTGCCGCAAGGCCTACCCGAACCACTACATCCGGCTGAACGCCTACGACGCCCGGTACGGACGCCAGACGACCGCGCTGCAGTTCATCGTCCAGCGTCCCGCCGAGGAGCCCGGGTTCCGGCTGGACCGCACCGAGGTCTCCGACCGGCGCACCCAGTACACGACCCACCCGTACGCGCTCGACCGCCCGCAGGGCGACCGGTACCCGACGTCATGACCGAGCGTGTCGGCTTCGGGATGCGTCCCGGGTCGGGCTCCCCGGCGGAGGAGGAGACCTCTTCCGCCGGGGAGCCGCTCCCCCCGGACGCGTCGATCGACCTCGCCAAAGAACGCGCCGACTCGCAGGTGGACGAGGTCCTGGACGCGCTCGACCGCGAACTGGTCGGGCTCGTCCCGGTCAAGACCCGGATCCGGGAGATCGCGGCGCTGCTGCTGATCGACCGCGTCCGGGAGCGGTTCGGGATCGACTCGGGCCGTCCCAACCTGCACATGTGCTTCACCGGCAGTCCGGGGACGGGCAAGACGACCGTCGCCGTCCGGCTCGCCGAGCTGCTGCACCGGCTCGGGTACGTCCGGCGCGGCCACCTTGTGTCGGTCACCCGCGACGACCTCGTCGGCCAGTACGTCGGCCACACCGCGCCGAAGACCAAGGAGGTCCTGAAGCGCGCGATGGGCGGCGTCCTGTTCATTGACGAGGCGTACTACCTGTACCGCGCGGAGAACGAGCGCGACTACGGGCAGGAGGCCATCGAGATCCTGCTGCAGGTGATGGAGAACCAGCGCGACGACCTCGTGGTGGTGCTCGCCGGCTACAAGGACCGGATGGACTCGTTCTTCTCGTCCAACCCCGGCATGAGCAGCCGCATCGCGCACCACATCGACTTCCCCGACTACGCCGCCGGCGAGCTGGAGGAGATCGGGACGATGATGATGGAGCGCGAGGGCTACCGGCTCGACCCGGCCGCCGAGCCCGTCTTCCGCGAGTACGTCGAACGGCGGCGCAAGCAGCCGCGGTTCGCCAACGCCCGGTCGGTGCGCAACGCGATCGAGCGGGCCAGGCTCCGGCACGCCAACCGGCTGCTGGACGCGGGCGGGTCCGTCGATCGCGCGGAGCTGACCACGCTGCGCGCCGACGACTTCCTCGGCAGCCGCGTGTTCGGCGCCGGAAGCTGACGTTCGGCGGGACGGGGAAGAAGCCCGCCATGTCCTAATGTTGAGTTCATTCGACGTTGGACTTGGGGGGTACGGTGCGCAACCCAGAGGACCTGTACGAGCTGGACGGGGACCTGCCCGCGTTGGACGGGCCGGTCCTCCTCCACAGCCTCGACGGCTTCGTCGACGCGGGGTCCACCGGCCAGCTCCTGCGCGAGCACCTGCTCGACGCCCTGGAGCACCGGGTCATCGCCCGGTTCGACGTGGACTCCCTCATCGACTACCGGGCGCGGCGCCCGACCATGACGTTCGACAAGGACCACTGGTCGGACTACGCCGCGCCCGAACTCGCCGTCCACCTGCTGCGCGACGAGGTCGGCACGCCGTTCCTGCTGCTCACCGGCCCGGAGCCCGACCGGCTCTGGGAGGGGTTCGTGGCGTCGGTGCGCGACCTCGTCAAGCGGCTCGGGGTGCGGCTCGTCGTCGGGGTCCACGGGATCCCGATGGGCGTGCCGCACACCCGGCCGGTGGGGATGACGTCGCACGCGACGCGTCCCGAACTGGTCAACAAGGCGGCGTGGTTCGACCGGATGCAGGTGCCGGGCAGCGTCTCGGGGCTGCTGGAGTTCCGGCTGGGGGAGGCGGGGCACGACGCGGTGGGGTACGCCGTGCACGTCCCGCACTACCTGGCGCAGGCGTCGTACCCGGCGGCGGCGGTCGCGGGGCTGGAGGCGATCGTGGGCGCGTCCGGGCTCGTCCTGCCGTCGGACGGGCTGCGCGACGCCGCCGCCCGCACCGACGCCGAGATCGCCGAGCAGGTCGCGGGCAACGCCGAGGTGGAGAAGGTCGTCCGGGCGCTGGAGCAGCAGTACGACGCGTTCGCGGGCGCGGCCGAGCGCGAGAGCCTGCTCGCCGACGAGCGGGACATGCCGACCGCCGACGAGATCGCCGCCCAGTTCGAGCGGTTCCTCGCCGAGCAGGACGGCACGGACCCGGTGTGAGTTTCCAAAAGAACACGCCTGTTTGCGTGTGATACGGTCCCGCGCATGATTGCGAACGCGCGCCGCCTCCCCCCGCTGACCGGGCGCCGGGTCCTCATCACCGGCTCCGCGCGCGGCATCGGCGCCGCGCTCGCCGAGCGCCTGCACGCCCGCGGCGCCCGCGTCGCCCTCGCCGGGCTCGAACCCGACCTGCTCGCCGACGTCGCGGCGCGCTGCGGGTCCGCGCCGTGGGCGGTGTGCGACGTAGCCGACCGCGCGGCCGTGGACGCCGCCGTCGCGTCGACCGTCGCTGCCCTCGGCGGGCTGGACGTCGTCGTCGCCAACGCCGGGATCGCCGCGCAGCTGCCCGTCCTCGGCGGCGACCCGGCCGTCTGGGACCAGACCCTGCGCGTCAACGCCACCGGCACCTACAACACGCTGCGCGCCGCCGGGCCGCACGTCGCGCACCGGCGCGGGTACGCGCTCGCGGTCGCGTCGGCCGCCGCCGCCGTCCAGCTCCCGCTGCTCGGCGCCTACAGCGCGTCCAAGGCCGCCGTCGAGACGCTCGGCAACACGCTGCGCGCCGAGCTGCGGCCGTCCGGCGCCCGCGTCGGCGTCGCCTACTTCGCCGAACTCGACACCGACATGACCAGCCGCGGGTTCGGCACCGAGGCCGCCGCCGCGCTCATCGGCAAGCGGCGCTCGGCGTCCGGGCTGGCCGGCGTCACGCCGCTGGAGGTCGGCATCGACGCCCTCGAACGCGGCATCGCCCGGCGCGCCCGCCGCGTCGTCGCGCCCTGGTGGGTCGGCGGGGTGCTGCCGGTGCGGATGGCCGTGCAGCCGTTCCTGGACCGGATCGTCCAGCGCGACCTGGACCGCGCCCTGGAGATCGCGCGCGGCGAGAACGCCCCGCTCACCACGCCGCAGCCCGGGGAGACCGTGTGACACCGCGCGTCCGGCCCGGCCGGCTCGCCGAGATCGGGCCGTTCACTTGGCTGTTCGCGCGCCTGTCCGGCCGCGTCGCCGGGACGGGGCCGCTCAACCTGTTCCTCACGCTCGGGCGCCGTCCGCGGCTGTTCCACACCTGGCTGCTGTTCGCCGGGTCGCTGATGCCCGGCGGCGTTCTGCCGCGCCGGGAGAGCGAGCTGGTGATCCTGCGCGTCGCCCACCTGCGGTCGTGTCAGTACGAGTTCGACCACCACGTCCGGCTCGCCCGCCGCGCCGGGGTGCGGTCCGCCGACGTGGAGCGGGTGCTCGCCGGGCCGTCCGCGCCGGGCTGGACGGAGCGGGAGCGGGCGGTCCTCGCCGCCGTGGACGCTTTGCACGCTTCCCGCGACCTGTCCGACGCAGTTTGGGCCGCTTTGCGGCGGCACCTCACCGAGCCCGAGTGCGTCGAGCTGTGCATGCTCGCCGGGCACTACGAGATGCTGGCGACCGTCATCGGCGCGCTGCGCATCGAGCCGGACGCGCCGCGCGGTCAGATCCGGCGGGCGTAGGACGTCTCGCCGTGCTGGTACCCGGCCGTGGCGACCTTCGTCACGCCCGTCACCCCGGCGGCCGTCAAAGGACGCCGGACTCGCTGAGCCTGCGGACGTGCCGCGTCATGTCGTCGGCGAGCCGGCGCAGGGCCTCGGGGTCGTCGTCCAGCAGCGGGCCGACGACCATCGACGCGACGGCCGCCGCGATCGTCCGGCACGCGAACCGCGAGTCCTCCGACCCGGAGTCGAACAGCCCCGCGATGCGGTCGGCCAGCCGGTACTGGAACTGGAGCCGCCGCTTGATCGCCTCGGGCCCCGCCGCGTGCGCCTCCACGAGGAACAGCCGCGCGTAGCCCGGCTCGCTCGCCAGCGACGTCACGTACGCGTCGATCGCCCGCTCGAACCGTTCGAGCGGCGTGCCGCCGCCCTCCACGGCCTCGTTCAGGCGCGCCTCCAGCAGCTCGGTCGCCGCGTCGAACGTCGCCATGAAGCAGTCGAGCTTGGACGAGAAGAGCTGGTAGAACGTCTGGCGCGAGACGCCGGCGAGCTTCAGGACGTCCCCGACCGACGTGGCCGCGAACCCCTGCCGACTCATCGCCTGCGCCATCGCCAGGAACAGCCGCGCGCGCTGCGTCCGCGCGACCTCGTCGGGGGGCAGCGCGTGGCGCCCGCGGGGCAGGCGTCGATGTGTGGGGACGGTCACGCTCACACTTTAGAACAAGCCTTCCGTCGCCGACCCCTCGGTTCTGTCGTACCCGGCCGCGATAGTGGGTCGCGCCGGAAGGACCGGCGTGCAGGCCGCCAGGAGTCGTCATCATGGGACAGATCGTCGCGAACTTCTTCATCTCGCTGGACGGCGTCGTGGAACGCCCCGACCAGTGGCACTTCCCCTACTTCAACGACGAGATGGGGGAGGTGATCGGCGCGGGCATGAAGACCTACGACGCCTTCCTCATGGGCCGCACCATGTACGACGAGTGGTCCCAGTACTGGCCGCAGCAGAGCGCCGACGAGCCCTTCGCCGCCTTCATCAACGAGATTCCCAAGTACGTGGTCTCCAACAGCTTGACCGAAGCGACCTGGTCCAACACAACGATCGTCCCCGGCGCCACCGCCGCCGAGGAGCTCCGCACCCTGAAGTCGTCCCTGCCCGGCGACATCGGCATGTCCGGCAGCGCAACGCTCGTTCGCTGGCTCCTGGCCGAAAAGCTCCTGGACCGCCTGGAACTCCTGATCCACCCGATCGTGGTGGGCAAGGGCGCACGCCTCTTCACCGACACCGAGACCCACCCGCTGACCCTGACGCAGCAGAAGACCTTCACGACGGGCGTCCTGCACACGACCTACACCCCGGCCGCCCCTTGACACCGACAACCGAGTACAGCCAACGCCCCCGAAGACGGTATCGTCTTTGCGGTCAAGGGGCTGTGGCGCAGTTGGTAGCGCGGCGAGCTTACACCTCGTAGGTCGTCGGTTCGAGTCCGGCCAGCCCCACCCATCCCGTCCCGTCCCGGCAGTCCGCCGCCGCGCACCCTGCCGGGCGCGGACGAACCTCGATCACCCGCGAACCGCTGGAACACGATGAGCGGTCGCTACGGCACGCCCGGCATTCCGCTCGGCCGTTGGCGATCCCTTGCGCGGACAGCGGGCCACCTCAATGATGCCAACGTGAGCCGGGCTCGCCCCCGATCCCGCATTGCCATGGCTGAATAATGACCGACGAGTGCGGAGCGCGACTCTCGGCCAGAACAAGGTGATCCAGTGCCTCGTAAAAGTATCGAGCGAACCAGGCGCCTGGAGATGCATGTGGCTTCGGTGGATTCGATGGGGTGCGCGTGAAACAGCTTCCTCCGCGCAGACGGTGTCTCTGGCGGTGTTCCCGTTGGTGTCCGTGATCGACGAGGTACGCCGTCATGTTGGCGGCCGGCTGGTAGGCGCAGGCTGGAGCCGGGCGGATGAGCGCCCCGACTCGTTCCAGCTTCAGCAGCAGGAGACGATCGTCTACCAGATCGGCCTCGGCAGCCCTGAAACCTGCTCGGACGGCTCGATGTTCCTTCCGGCGGTAGCCGTCAGGTGGCCCGAAGTGGCGCGGTTGGAAGGTCCTTTTCTGGCACTGCCGCCCGATGTGGCCAAATATGTCGCCACCATCGGAAGAAGCGTCGTGGATCTGCATTGTGAACAAGGCGGGGAAGTTGACGAAAGGTGGAGTGTTCTGCCGGGAGTGGGTGGCGAAACGCTCGGCAGTCGAATTTAATCCGACGTGATGCGCGTCGGCTGGCCGTTCTTCAATGAATTTCGTTCGGTGGACGACGTGCTTCGTTTCATGTGGCATGACAAGAAGCCATTGGATCGCCGACGGAAGTTGGCCATCGCATGCGCCTTAGTCGGGGATCGTGACGGCGCGGTGGCCAGTTTGGCCGCGCTCTGGTCCATGGCACAGTCTCGGCATCCTGCAATGCGTGAGCGGTCGCGCGCATTTATTGAACACTTCGCCGCCCATTTTGGCGCATTGTCTTCGGCGTCGATCCCAGGAGATCGTTGATTGACGGAAGAGACTGGAGGAGTGGTGGTGTTCCGGCGATTCCGGACTTGGCGAAGGCCGACCGCAGTTGATGAGTATCGACTTTCTGGCGGACTTGTCACTAGGGCGCTGAGGGAGATCGGGGCGCTGTCTTCGCCGTCCAACGGCGGTCGTGAGCGTCGGGAGACTTTGGATCGAATTCATTTTCTGGCGGGGATTTGTGCACGGCTTCCGGTGGCGAGTCGCAGAACCGTGCCGCTCATGATGCGGCCGGGCTGGGCTGGGCTGGGAGGCTGCGAATCGGCCGCTCAGCTACCTCTGGAGTAATTCCGACGCCGAAACTCGTGCATGGATCACGGAGCAGTTGCAGAAAGTGAGGATGGACTGGAATCGTCCGTCCGACGACTGATTCCGGCTGCTCCGGAAGGTCTGGACGAGGTGGGGCCGACGGCGCCCCCGCCCGAAATGAGCGGACTGCTGTTCTGAAGGAGGGTGATTTTGACGGAAGGTTCGTTGAGCAAAAACGAGTATATTGATCGGTTCTTCGACACGGGAGACGAGTATCAGCGTGTCGTCGTCGGTGACGAGGAGTGAGGGACCGGCCCTCATCAGCTCGAAAGGGGTTTTCGATGGGTCGCTCTGAGTTCGTCGTGCCTTCCGATGAGGAGGTTCTTGTCGCCCTGGGCGTCGAGCCGCGCGCATCCGGGACTGGTGAATTCACGCGCGCGATCCGTTTGGTGGGCGGGTCGGGTGAAGAGCTCGACCTTTCCTACGATGTCGTGGAGAGGTCGGTCAGGTTGCGGTTGAACCAAGCGCACGGGCCGAACCTTGATATTTTTTATGAGGGTGCAGAGCTCTTTCGCCTGTGGTCCGATTCATCGTCATATGGTATCGCGCTTGAGTTCAGGACGGGCACGTCGATGATCGACTTGAAAATATGTGTCCATCCGAAGATGGCAATCGCCAGTCGATGTCTGTTGGTCTAGATTTCCGAAACACTGGTTGAATCGACGTGTCGCAGTGCGTTCCTGCACCGACCGCCAGTGCGTGTTCGCGGACGGTCGAGGCAGCGTGCAGGGGTGGATGTTGGTGCCTCGCTCGCCCGGGGTAGCATCCGGCGCCTGATCGGCAGTTCAGGAGGGCTGTACGGGTGAAAATCGTTCGGAAGGACGAGCTGCTCGCCGGAAGATGTGCAATCCAATGCATGGAGTGTCGCAGCGGAGCCTGGTAGACCCGCTGTGGCCGGAAGTGGATTCGATTCCGGCGCGCCGTACAGGAGGGCAGCATCATGATCATCAGGAATGCCGTCGCGGCGGGCGCCGCCGCAGTCGTCACCGCGCTCGGCCTCGCCACCGCCGTCGCCGGCCCGGCCACCGCTGCGACCGGCACCACCTGCACCACTGGGTTGGTCGTCGACGTCGGCGGCGGGCTGGTGCTGGCCGGCGGATGCGGGCCGGGCCAGGGCGGCGACGCTCCCTACACCCTCCAGATCGAGAACGAGCTGGGAAGCAACGCGCCCAGGACCGTCGTATGCCAAACCGGCAACCGGCTCACCCCTGAGGAGTTCGACAACGCCATCGGCATGCTCAGCGCGATTCCCTTCTACGGCCTGCTCGTCATGGCGCAGGCGTCGAAGCTGCGCGCCGCCGGGCCGGACTACTTCGGCGGCGGCCAGTGCGTGCGTCAGTGAGAAGAAGCGTTCGCCACGGCAGTGCCGGCCTGGCTGGACGGTGCGCGCCGCCTGTTCGGCCGGGACGGGTTCGTCGTTCACGTCGAGCCGTGCCGGTGGCACGGCGCGGAGAAGCTCGCGGAGGAGATTGACGCGACGCCGCGCCGTGGGCCGTCCTTCAGCAGCACGCGATCGGCGCGCGGGCCGGACAGCGCCGCCCCCGCTCGCCTGGGGCTATCACCCCGCGCCGGAGAAGCGGCTCAGGAAGGCGCTGCGCGCGCTGAAGTAGCTACTCGTAGACGTCTGTCGCCGCGGCCGTGGCGGCGTGGACGCGGCCGGGCGCGTAGTCGGCGGGCGCGCCCGGCACGTAGCGGACGTGGTGCAGGCGGCCGGTGAACGGGAAGGCGCGGTGGCGTTCGTGTAGTGGCCACGAGACTGGGCCGCCCCGGTCGATGCCGACGGAGATGCCCGTCCACGGTGCCATTCCCACGAGCATCGCGACCTCGTCCAGGGCTGCCAGTTCGGTGTCGCCCGAGTGGACCGACACCCGCCAGCGGAACTCGGGCAAGGCCGTCAGGCGTAGCACCCAGGAGGCGGGGCCGGGGGAGACCGGGCCGGCGTCGAGGGAGCGCAGGGCGCCGTAGTCGTTCCAGTCCAGGCGCAGGCGGCCGTCCTCCACGAACAGGACGTAGCCGCCGCCTTGGTCGCCGTGCGCCACCAGGACGCCCGCGTCGCCGGAGGCGAGCGTCGCGCGGACCTCGATGTCCACGTCGCGCAAAGCGATCAGCTTGGACGACCGGTAGCGCTCCAGCGCGGGCGTGCCCGCCGGAAGGGTCACCGGGCGGGTCAGCGCGGCCTCGGCGGGACGGCGGACGTTCAGCCGTCCCGACGCGTCCGTCAGTGGGAAGACCGTGTTGTGCCAGGCGGCCTTCTCCCATGCGTCCGCCAACTCGCGAGTCAGTTCCGGGTGCTGGGCGGAGACGTCGTCGATCTCGGTGGGATCGGCGGTGACGTCGTACAGCTCCCATTCCGCGTCGTCGTACGGCGTCCCCGGCGCGTGCAGCGTCAGCAGCTTCCAGCCGTCGCGGTAGTAGCCGCGCTGGCCGCCCCACTCGGCGTACTGCTCGGGGTGCGTGCTCGCCGCCTGCTCCGATTGTGCGACGGACGCGAAACTGGCGCCGTCCAGATCCAGCGCGGGCACGCCCTGACGGGTCGCGGGGCGTGACACGCCAGCGAGTTCCAGCAGCGTCGGGTACAGGTCGGTGACGTATTGGTACTGCGGGCGTAGTCCCGAGTCGTCTGCGGCGCGCGGCAGCCCCGCAGGCCACGACAGCACGAACGGCACCCGCACACCGCCCGCGAACGTGTTCCCCTTGTAGAGACGGAACGGCGTGTTGGACGCCATGCCCCACCCGCGCGGATAGTGGACCATCGCCTGCGGCCCGCCGATGAGCGACGGATCCAGCGGCGTGTCCCGCTCCCACGACGCGGGCAGCCCCGCCACATGGACGAACTGGCTGAAGTAGCTCCGCGTCCCGGCGGCGCCGCCCTCGGCCGTCCCGCCGTTGTCGGACGTGAACACGACGATGGTGTTGTCCAGCTCCCCGTACTCCTCGATGGCGGCGAGCAGGCGGCCGAGGTTCTGGTCGATGTTCTCGACCATCGCCGCATAAACCTCCATGTACCGGGCGAGCAACGACCGTTCCGCGGCGGGCAGCGACGACCAGGCGGGCACGTCCAACCCCGGCTCGGCGTTGCGGGGCGCGAGCCGCGTCCCCGACGGGAACAGCCCGGACGCGAGCTGCCGCGCGAACCGCTCCTCCCGCAGCCGATCCCAGCCGCCGTCGTACCGGCCGCGCTGCCGGGCGAGCGCGTCGGCCGGGGCGCCGAGCGGCCCGTGCATCGCGTGGTGGGCGAAGTAGAGGAAGAACGGACGGTCGTCGGACGCCCGCAGCGAGCGGATCATCCCGATGGCCTCGTCGGTGAGGTCGTCGGTCAGGTAGTAGTCGTCCGGATAGCGCTCGACCTCGACCGGGCTGTTGTCGCGGACGAGCCGGTTCGGCGCGAAGAAGCTGTTCAGCCCCTCCAGCGTCCCGTAGTAGCGGTCGAAGCCGCGCTGGACGGGCCAGGAGCGACGGCGCCCCGCGTCGTTCATCTGCGCGTCGCGGGTGAGGTGCCACTTGCCCGCCATGAACGTCGCGTAGCCCGCCTCCCGCAGCGCCTCGGGCAGCGTGACGACGTCGTCGCCCAGTTCGAGCGTGAGGCCGGGGAAGCCGGGGTCGAAGTTCGCGACGCTCGCGAACCCCGCCCGGTGCGGGTTCACGCCGGTCAGCAGCGCCGCGCGGGCGGGCGAGCAGACCGGGGTCGTGTGGTAGTTGGAGAACCGGTAGCCGCGCGCCGCGAGCCGGTCCAGCGTCGGGGTGGCCGCCTCGGCGCCGAACGGGCCGATGTCGGAGTAGCCGAGGTCGTCGGCGAGCACGACGACGATGTTCGGCGCGCCCGCGCGCGGCGTCGGGACGTCCGGCCACCACGGCGAGGACTCGGCCGCCGTCCGGCCGACGCGGCCCTGGAAGCCTTCGTAGCCGCGGGCGTACGGGGGGACGGTCATGCCGGAACCTCCAGGTCGGGTCCGCGCCGGGACCGCTGGGCGACGGGGTCGGGGATCGGGACGGACGCCACGAGCGTCCGCGTGTACGGGTCGGCGGGCCGCGTCAGGACGTCCCGCGCCGGCCCGGACTCCACGAGCCGCCCGCCGCGCAGCACCGCGACCCGGTCGGCGACCCGGTGCACGACCGCGAGGTCGTGGCTGATGAACACGCACGCGAAGCCGTGCCGCTCCTGGAGTTCGGCGAACAGATCCAGGACGGCCGCCTGCACGGACACGTCCAGCGCGCTCGTCGGCTCGTCGGCGAGCAGCAGGTCCGGCTCCAGGACGAGCGCCCGCGCGAGCGCCACCCGCTGCCGCTGCCCGCCCGACAGCTCGCGGGGCAGCCGCCGGCCGTGCTCGCGGCGCAGCGCGACCTGGTCCAGCAGCTCCTCGGCGCGGGCGACCCGCGAGGCCGGGGTGCCGATCCCGTGGACGTCGAGCGGTTCGGTGATCGACTCCAGGACGGTCCGGCGCGGGTCGAGCGACGCGGCCGGATCCTGGTGGACGACCCCGATCCGCCGCCGCACCGCGCGCAGCTCCGACCGCCGGAGCGAGGCCAGGTCGAGCCCGAACAGCCGCGCGCTCCCGGACGTGGGCCGCAGCCGCCCCACCGCGACCCGCCCGAGCGTCGTCTTCCCGGACCCGGACTCGCCGACCAGCCCGAGCACCTCGCCGGGCGCGACCGACAGCGTGATGCCGTCGAGGGTCGCCCGACGTCCGGGATAGTCGACGACCAGGTCCGAGACCGCGAACACCGGTTCGCCGTGCCGCGCGGCCCGTGACGGGTGGTCGGCCCCGTCCAGGCGCGGCACCGCCGCCAGCAGCTTCCGCGCGTACTCGGTCTCCGGAGCGTCGAACAGGCGGAGGGCGTCCTGAGTCTCGACCACCCGGCCGTCGCGCATGACCGCGACCCGGTCGGCGAGGTCGGCGACGACGCCCATGTTGTGCGTGATGAGCAGCACCGCCAGCCGCCGTTCGCGCCGCAGCTCCCGCAGCAGCGCCAGGATCTCGGCCTGGACGGTCACGTCGAGCGCGGTGGTGGGCTCGTCGGCGATGAGGACGTCCGGACCGGCCGCGAGCGCGAGGGCCAGCACGATCCGCTGCTTCTGCCCGCCGGAGAACTGGTGCGGGTAGTCGCGCGCCCGCCCGGGCGGGATCCCGACGGACGCCAGCAGCTCGGCCGCCCGGCGCGTCCGCTCGCGGCGTGAGGACGTCCCGTGCGCGCGCAGCACCTCGCCGATCTGCCAGCCGACGCGTTCGACCGGGTTGAGCGCCGTCGACGGCTCCTGGAACACGAGCGCGATCCGGGCCCCGCGCACGCGGCGCAGTTCCTCCTCGGGCAGGCCGAGCAGTTCCCGGCCGTCCAGCGTCACGCTGCCGGACGCGGTCGCGGCCGGGGGCAGCAGCCCCATGACCGCCAGCGCGGTGACCGACTTGCCCGACCCGGACTCGCCGACGACGGCCAGCACCTCGTCCGGGTTCAGGTCGAGATCGACGCCCTGGACGGCCGTCCCGCCGGGGAACCGGACGGCCAGGTCCCTGATCCGCAGCACCGGGGTCATCGCGCACCTCCGCGCCGCGCGGCCAGCAGGGCCTGCGCGATGAGCTGGAAACCGAGCACGAGCACGACGATCACCAGCAGCGGCCCGACCGCGTAGAACGCGTTCGCGCCGAGCTGTCCCATCGCGGCGGCGAGGACCCCGCCGAGCGACGGCGTCGGGGGCCGGACGCCGATCCCGATGAAGTTCATCGCGCTGTCGATGAACACCGCGCCCGACGCCGACAGCGCGAGCTGGACGATCACCGCGTCGAGGATGTTGGGCACGACGTGTTTGCGCAGCACCCACGTCCGGGACGCGCCCATCGTCTCGGCGGCGTCCACGTAGGGCAGTTCGCGGACCTCCAGCGCGGCCGTCCGGACGAGCCGTCCGAACAGCGGCACCTCGGCCCCGACCACGACGCAGACGACCGGCAGCACGCCGGGTCCGGTGACGGCCGCGATCGCGATGCCGAGGATGATCGGCGGGAAGGCGAGCAGGACGTCGAAGACGCGCTGCGCGAGCACGTCGGCGGGCGCGGCCTGCCCGGCGACCAGCCCGGCGAGACCGCCGAGCAGCGCGCCGCACGGCACGGCGACCAGGCAGATCGCGAGGTCGATCCGGACGCCGTACAGCACTCGGGAGAACACGTCCCGGTTCACCTCGTCGGTGCCGAACAGGTGCGCGCCGCTCGCGCCGAGCAGGTTCGCGCCCGGGATCTGCTGCTGCGGCGCGTACGGCGCGATGAGCGGGGCGAGGACGCCGAGCAGCACGACCGCGCCGACGAGCACGAGCCCCGCGAGGCCGCGTCCGTGCGTGAGCGCGCCCCGCCGGACGCGCGGGGCCTTCCCGACTTTCAGCGCGAGATCGGTCATCGGGCACCCCCGAGCCGGATGCGCGGGTCGAGCAGGGCGTGCGCGGCGTCGGTCAGCAGTTGCAGGACGGCGAACACCGTCACCGACAGCATGAGCAGCACCTGCACGACCGGGTAGTCGCGGCCGGTCACCGCGCGCTCGATCAGCAGCCCGAGGCCGGGCCAGGAGAAGGTGAACTCGACCAGGACCGCGCCGCCGAGCAGCGCGCCCGTCTGGAGGCCGAGCACGGTGAGGCTCGTCGGCAGGACGTTGCGCAGCGCGTGCCGGAACAGCAGCCGCCGCCGCGCCACGCCCGCCGCGAGCGCCGTCACGACGTACGGCTTGGAGAGTTCCGTCCGCAGCGACTCGGCGAGGTACCGGGTCAGCACCGCGCCGACCGGCAGCCCGAGGCACACCGCGGGCAGCAGCAGGTACTGCGCCGTGATGGACGGGTCGGCGAGCAGCCCGGCGCGCGGCACGCCCCCGGCGGGCAGCACCGGCACGAGGACGCCGAACACCAGCGCCAGCGCGACGCCGAGCACGAACGTCGGAATCGCGATGGCCAGCGTGTTGACGCCCGTCAGCAGGTGCTCCAGCCAGCGCCGCCGCGTCCCGGCCCACAGCGGGCCGAGCAGCAGCGCGGACGCGACGGCGAGCAGCAGCGCGCTCCCGGTCAGCAGGAGCGTGTTGCCGAGCGCGTCGCCGACGAGCGCGCCGATGCCGCCGCCGATGATGTACGACCGTCCGGGGTCGAACGTCACCAGGTCGCCGAGCCAGCGGAGGTACTGCGTCAGAAGCGGCTGGTCCAGGCCGAGCTGGTGCCGGATCGCCGCGACGGCGTCGGGGGTCGCGTTCGCCCCGGCCAGCGTCGTCGCGGGGTCGCCGGGGACGAGCCGGATCAGCCCGAAGATCAGCACGGACGACACCGCGAGCACGGCGGCCAGCGACGGCAGCCGGCGCAGGAGATAGGACGTCACGGCGGCGTCCTCACGCGGTGAGCTGCGCGTCGGTCAGCACGAGTTCGGAGCGCTTGGTGTACGCGACGCCCTTGACCCGGTCGCTGACGGCCCAGCGTCCCTCGATCACGCCGATCTCGATGAGGAACAGCCCGTCCAGCAGGTCCTTGGACAGCGCCGCGTACGCCTCCCGCGCCTTGACGCCGTCGCCCGCGACCTGCCGCCACGCCGTGTCCGCGTCCTTGGTGTAGGCCGCCGACGAGTAGTGCGAGGTGTTCTTCAGCGCGTTGAACGGATAGGCGCTGACCGTCAGCGTCGACGGCGTGTACTGCGCCCACGAGTGGTAGGTCGTCCAGAGCCCCGGGAACTTGCCGCCGATGAGCTGGGCGACGAACGTCGGCGGGTCCAGCGGGTCCAGCGCGACGGTGACGCCGATCTCCTTCAGGTTCGCCTGGACGATCTGCGCGGTCGCCGCGAGCAGCGGGTCCTTGCCGACGTAGCTGTACTTCAGCGTCGGGACGGGCTTGCCGTACTCGGCGAGCAGGCTCTTGGCCCTGGCGACGTTCCGCCCGTAGGACGCGTTGAGCTTCGCGTCGTAGGCGGGGGACGTCTTCGGCCACGGCAGGTTGGCCGTGTAGCCGCTGCCCCGGAAGACCTCGGCGATGACGCGGTCCCGGTCGAGGGCGTAGGCGATGGCCTGCCGGACGCGCACGTCCGACAGCCCCTCGGCGGTGACGTTCGTCCCGACGTACACCTGCGTCTCGGCGCCCCGGAGCTGGATCGTGTCGTACTTGCCGGACTTCTCCAGCCGCTCGATGTCCAGGAAGCTGCTGCCGTAGGCGTAGTCGATCTGCCCGCTGCGGAGCTGGCTGGTGAGGGGCGTCGCGTCGGTGATGACCGCGATGTCCACGGCGTCCAGGTACGGACGGCCCGGCACCCAGTAGTGCGGGTTCTTCGTGAACTTCAGGCGCGAGTTCGGGCTCCACCTCTCGAACACGAACGGCCCGGTGCCGACGTAGCGGCTGCCGTCGCCGACGCCCGCGAACGTCTTCTCGTCCACGATCGGGACGATCTCCAGCAGGTCGAGGATGTTGCCGAGCGGGTGCGCCAGGTGCAGGACGGCCGTGTGCGGGTCGCGCGCGTCGATCGACGTGATGGCCTGCGCGGTGCTCTTGAGCTGGCCGTTCCACTTCGGGTCGGCGTAGGTCCTCAGCGAGAAGGCGACGTCGGCCGAGGTGAACGGGCGGCCGGTGTGGAACGTCACGTCGTCGCGCAGGTGGAGCGTGACCGTGCGGCCGTCGGGGGAGATCGTCCAGTCCTTGGCCAGTCGGGGCTCGGGCCGCAGCCGGTCCACGGGGTAGCGGATCAGGCTCTCGTAGACCAGGCCGATGATCGTCGTGACGCCGGCGTTGGAGTTGGTGAAGAAGTTCGCGGGGACGAGGTCGGTGGAGATGCCGCCGAGGAACGTCCCGCCCTTCTTGACGGTGCCGGAGTTCTGGGCGCCGACCGCCGAGGTGCAGCCGGCGAGGGCCAGCAGGGCGGCGCCGCCGGCGGCGCCGGACAGCAGTGCGCGTCGGGACAGGGCTGGGTTCATGGGGGTCTCTCTTCGCTCGCCCGCGACGGGGCACCTACCGGGGTGCCTCGTTTGTATAGTATTCCTACTTACCCGATCAAGTTAGACGGGTTTGGGCGGCGTCCGAGATGGCGTCTTTTCGAGAGGATTATGACCTATGACCCAGTTCACCGGCAGTCGGGCGGCGCTGGACGTCACGCCCGTCGGGGGCAACATCGGCGCGGTCGTCTCGGGCCTGCGCATCGGCGCGGACCTCGCTCCCTCGGCCGTGGCGGAGTTCCGGGCGGCGCTGCTCAAGCACCGGGTCGTGTTCCTGCGTGACCAGGATCACGCCACCGACGACGACCAGTACGCCTTCGCGGCGCAGCTCGGCGAGGTCACCTCGCCGCACCCGACCGTGCGCGGCGACGGCCGGGCGATCCTGCCCATCGACTCCGAGCAGGGCAAGGCCAACAGCTGGCACACCGACGTCACGTTCGTGGACCGCGTCCCGGCGATCAGCGTCCTGCGGGCGATCACGCTGCCGCCCTACGGCGGCACGACGGTCTGGGCGAACACGGTCAACGCCTACGCGACCCTGCACCCCGGGCTCCAGGCGCTGGCGGCGCGGCTGCGCGTCCTGCACAGCAACGCGTTCGACTACGCGATCGAGCGCCCGGTGATCGGCGGCGTGGACGTCAAGGAGGAGGCGTACCGGGCCGAGTTCCGGCACACCTCGTTCGTCACCGAGCACCCGCTCGTCCGCGTCCACCCCGAGACCGGCGAGCCGTCGCTGCTGCTCGGCCACTTCGCGCAGTCGATCCGGGGGCTGTCCTCGGCCGACTTCCAGGACCTCTACACGCTGTTCCAGCGGCACATCACCAAGCTGGAGAACACCGTCCGGTGGACCTGGCGGCCCGGTGACATCGCGATCTGGGACAACCGCGCGACGCAGCACTACGCCGTCGCCGACTACGACGACCACCCGCGGCGCCTGCACCGGATCACCGTGGCCGGGGACGTGCCGGTGGGCATCGACGGGGACGTCAGCACCGTCATCGAGGGCGACGCGTCCGGCTTCTCGTCCCTCGCCGCCTAGCCGGGCGGGCCGGCGTGCGCCGCGCGTTGACAGCGTCCCAGCTCCCGAACCAGACTCGGTTTCATGGGCTACCGGGACGTCTTCATCGTGGACGCCGTGCGCACGCCGGTCGGGAAGTACGGCGGCGCGCTGGCGCGGGTGCGGCCGGACGACCTCGCCGCGCACGCCGTGCGGGAACTGCTCGCCCGGTCGCCCGCGCTGGACCCGGCGCGGGTGGACGACGTGGTCCTCGGGAACGCCAACGGCGCGGGGGAGGAGAACCGCAACGTCGGGCGGATGGCGGCGCTGCTGGCCGGGCTGCCGGTGACGGTGCCGGGCGCGACGGTCAACCGGCTGTGCTCGTCCGGGCTGGAGGCGGTGATCCAGGCGGCGCGGGCCGTCGCGGTCGGTGAGGCGTCGGTCGTGGTCGCGGGCGGCGTCGAGTCGATGAGCCGGGCGCCGTGGGTGGTCCCGAAGCCCGAGCGGGCGTTCCCGGCGGGCGCGCCGGAGATGTTCTCCACCACGCTGGGGTGGCGGATGGTGAACCCGCGCATGGAGCCGCAGTGGACGGTCGCGCTCGGCGAGGGCGCCGAGCTGGTCGCCGACAAGCACGAGATCACGCAGGCGGACCAGGACGCGTTCGCGCTGGCCAGCCACCGCAAGGCCGCCCGCGCGTGGAAGGACGGGCTGTTCGACGCCGAGAGCGTCCCGGTGCCCGGCACGGACCTGACGCGCGACGAGACGATCCGCGACACGACCTCGCTGGACGCGCTGGCCCGGCTGAAGCCCGCGTTCCGGCCGGGCGGGACGGTCACGGCCGGGAACAGCTCCCCGCTCAACGACGGCGCCGCCGCGCTGCTCGTCACCGACGCGGCGGGCCTCGCGGCGACCGGACGGGAACCGCTCGCGCGGGTGCGGGCGTCGGCCGTGACGGCGATCGAGCCGCAGTACTTCGGCCTCGGGCCGGTGCGCGCCGTCCGGACGGCCCTGGAGCGGGCCGGACGGACGTTCGCCGACGTCGGTGTCCTGGAGCTGAACGAGGCGTTCGCCGCGCAGGCCCTCGGCTGCCTGGCCGAGTGGCCCGAGCTGGACCCGGCCGTGGTGAACCCGCGCGGCGGGGCCATCGCGATCGGCCACCCGCTGGGCGCGTCCGGCGCCCGGATCGCCGGGGCGGTCGCCCATCAGCTCGCCGCCGCCGGGTCCGGGACGGGCGTCGCCGCGCTGTGCGTCGGGGTCGGGCAAGGCGTGGCGCTGGTCCTCGAACGCTGAGGCACTATGAAAGCGTGACCGTTTTCGCCCCCGATGCGACCGCCGTGCTCGCCGACCTGCTCGCCGACGGCGATGTCGTGGTGCTCAGCGGGGCCGGACTGTCCACCGAGTCCGGCATTCCGGACTACCGGGGCCCGGCGGCGCGCGGCCGGCCCGCCACGCCCATGACCTACCAGACGTTCGTCGGGAGCGAGGCCGCCCGGCGGCGGTACTGGGCGCGCAGCCACGTCGGCTGGCGGCACGTGACCGGCGCCGCGCCGAACGCCGGGCACCGCGCGGTCGCGGCGCTCCAGCGGCACGGCCTGCTCGCCGGGATCATCACCCAGAACGTGGACGGCCTGCACCAGGCGGCGGGCGCCCGGGACGTGCTGGAACTGCACGGCGCGCTCGACCGCGTCGTCTGCCTCGGCTGCGGCGCCCGCACGCCCCGCGCGGCCCTGGACGCCCGGCTGCGCGCCGCCAACCCCGGCTGGACGGCCGCCGCCGGAGCCGTCAACCCCGACGGCGACGTCGTCCTCACCGACGCGCAGGTCGCCGCCTTCCGCATCGTGGACTGCGCGGGCTGCGGCGGCGTCCTCAAGCCGGACGTGGTGTTCTTCGGCGAGAACGTCGCGCGCCCGCTGGTCGAGCGGTGCTTCGCGCTGACCGAGCGGGCGGGGACGCTGCTCGTCCTCGGCACGTCGCTGACGGTCATGTCGGGGTACCGGTTCGTGCGGCGGGCGGCGCGGCTGGCCGTCCCGGTCGCGATCGTGAACCAGGGGCCGACACGGGGGGACGCGGACGCGCTCGTCCGGATCGACGCGCCGCTCGGCACGACGCTCACCGACCTGGCGGATCGGCTCACCGCCTGACCGGCGTGGCTACTTTGTGTGGCCGTTGAGTGACATAGGGTTCACTCGTGGGTGATCCCGGGTGACCGGTTGTTTTCTCCCCGCATTCACGCCGCGTCCGCCGCGCGGCAGAACGCGCCATAGATCGTTCCTTGTCGGGTTCATCCGCATTTTCTGCGAGGAGTGCCGCTCCCATGCCCGACACCGCCCTGCCCAACGGAACGCCCACCCGCCGCCGCTTCCTGACCGCCGCCGGGGCCGCCACCGCCGCCGCCCTCGCCGCCGACGTCCTCCCGCCGAACGTCCGCCGCGCGCTCGCCGCCGCCCCCGCGCGCCGCGCCGGCAGGATCGGCGACATCGAGCACGTGGTGATCCTCATGCAGGAGAACCGCAGCTTCGACCACTACTTCGGAACGCTCCCGGGCGTCGCCGGCTTCGACGACCCGGACGCCCTCACGCTCAGCACCGGGCGCTCGGTGTTCCACCAGCCCGACGAGGTCAACCCGGCGGGCTACGTCCTGCCGTTCCACCTGGACACCGGGACGACCAGCGCGCAGGCCATCCCGTCCACCAGCCACGCCTGGAGCGTCCAGCACGCGGCGTGGAACCACGGGAAGATGGACGCCTGGCTGCCCGCGCACCGCAAGGCCGACGGCGTCAACGGCCCTTACGTGATGGGCTACTACACCCGCGAGGACATCCCGTTCCACTTCGCGCTGGCCGAGCAGTTCACCGTCTGCGACCAGTACCACTGCTCGGTGTTCGGCCCGACGTGGCCCAACCGGCTGTACCTCATGAGCGCGAGCATCGACCCGTCCGGCGAGCGCGGCGGGCCGGTGACGAGCAACGTCGCCCCCACGCCCTACCGGTGGAAGACGTACCCGGAGGCGCTCACCGAGGCCGGTGTGACGTGGAAGGTCTACCAGGAGTCCGACAACTACGGCTGCAACGTCCTGGAGCAGTTCGAGGTCTACCAGGACGCGCCGGTCGGCTCGACGCTCCACCGCAGCGCGATGCGCACGTCCTCGGCCGGACGGTTCGAGTACGACGCCTCCCACGACCGCCTCCCGACGGTCTCGTGGATCATCCCGACCAGCTACCAGTCCGAGCACCCCGACTACACGCCCGCCGCCGGAGCCGACTTCATCGCGAGCAAGATCGACGCCATCGCGTCCAACCCGGACGTCTGGGCCAAGACGGTCTTCATCCTCACCTACGACGAGAACGACGGCCTGTTCGACCACGTCCCGCCGCCCACGCCGCCGGACGGCACCCCGGACGAGTTCATCGGCGGCCTCCCCATCGGCGGCGGCTTCCGCGTGCCGTGCGTGATCGTTTCCCCGTGGACGCGGGGCGGCTGGGTCGCGAGCGAGAAATTCGACCACACCTCGCCGCTGCGGTTCCTGGAGCGGCTGACCGGCGTCGCGATCCCGAACCTCACCGCCTGGCGGCGCCGGACGTTCGGCGACCTGACCTCGGCGTTCGGATTCGCGTCCGCCGCCCGGTTCCCGAGCCTGCCCAACACCGGGCGGGAGCTGGCGCGGGCGATCGGGAACGTCGAGACGCTGCCCGCGCCGCGGCTGCCCGGCGCGAAGCAGAAGCGTCCCGTCCAGGAGCGCGGCGACCGGCCGCGTCCGCGCGGCTGACGGGTCAGCGGCGGCTCAGCGGCGGCTCAGCGGCGGCGCAGCAGGAGCAGGAACGCCGTCAGCGCCACGAGGGCGACCGCGCCCGTGAACGTCAGGCCCGCCGTGCGCAGGCCCCACGCGTGCGCGGCCACGCCCACGAGGATCACCGGGACCGAGATGCCGACATAGGCGACGACGAAGAAGCTGGAGACCGTCTCGGCGCGCCGGGCGGCGGGGCTCGCCTCGCTGATCGCCGTCATCCCGGCGCGGAACCCGAGGCCCTGCCCGACGCCCACGACGATCGTGCCGAGGACGAGCGGCGCGAGCGTGCTGGTCGCCAGCGCGACGGCGATCGCGCCCAGCCCGGCGATCAGCACGAGGCAGCCGAGCCGCAGCGCGAGCCGTCCCGGCACGCGGGACAGGGCCGTCTGCCCGACGACCGAGCCCGCGAACATCGAGAACACGACCGTCCCGGCGACCGCCCGGTTCGTCAGGTGCAGCAGCGTCGCGAGGAAGCCCGGCTCGATCGCGGTGAGCAGGCCGAACACCGAGAACGCCGCGAACACCGCGAGCGCCGCCGGGACGAACACCGGCCGCACCTCCGGCGGCACGCCCGGCCGCTGCGGGCGCGGCAGCTCGCGGCGCGGCGCCGCGACGGTCTCGGGCGTCCGCCAGACGCCGACGGCCGCGACCGCCAGCAGCGCCAGGTCCACGAGGAACGGCAGGCGCAGCGGCGCGGGCGCGTACTCGGCGAGCAGCCCGGCCAGCAGCGGGCCGGTGCCGAGGCCGAGCATGTTGACGGCCGTCGCGAGCATCGCCGCGCGCGGCCGGTGCCGGGGGGCGACGAGTTCGACGAGCGCGACCGTCCCGGTGCCGGTGAGGAAGCCGGCGGACAGACCCGACACCAGCCGCCCGGCGATCAGCACCGGCACGCCGCCGTCGGTGAGGAACAACACGGCGGACAGGGCGGACGTCGCGAGCGCGGCCAGCAGCAGCGGGCGGCGGCCGAGCACGTCGGAGGCGCGCCCGAACAGCAGCAGCGCCAGCAGGACCCCGAACGCGTAGACCGCGTAGATCACGGTCGTCAGCAGGTTGGAGAAGCCGAACTGCTGCTGGTAGAGGCCGTACAGCGGGGTCGGAAGCGTCGTGCCGAGCATTCCCACGGTGAAGGCGAAGGCGACGAACAGCACGCCCGCGCGCGCCGTGGGACGTTCGGTGGATCGGTCCATAGTCCTTGGGGTGCTCACGAGAGACCAGGATGAACGCCCACGGAGGCATCTATCCAACAGATTCTTCCCATAGCTTCGATCGGTACCATCCCTGCATGGAGCTGCGCCAGCTCAGGCATTTCGTGGCGATCGCCGAAGAACGGCACTTCACGCGGGCGGCGCGGCGCGTCCACCTCGTCCAGTCGAGCCTGTCCAGTTCGCTCCGCGCGCTGGAACGGGAGCTGGGCGCCGAGCTGCTGGTCCGCAGCAGCCGCCGGGTCGAGCTGACCGAGGCGGGCCGCGCGCTGCTGCCCGCCGCCCGCCGCGCGCTCGCCGCCGCGCAGGACGGCAGGGACGCCGTCGACGCCGTGCGCGGCCTGCTGCGCGGGCGCCTCGCGATCGGGACCGTCCAGTCGTTCGACCCGCTCGTCCTCATCGCCCGCTACCACCGGGCGTATCCGGGCGTCACGCTGCGGCTGTCCACCGCCAGCGTGGACGCGATGGCCGCCGCCGTCGCCGACGGGGAGCTGGACCTCGCGTTCCTCGGCCTCCCGGTGCGGGCGCGGCACCTGCGGCTCGTCCCGCTCGCGGCCGAGCCGATGGTGCTGGCCGTCGCGGCCGGCGATCCGCTCGCGGGGGAGCCGTCGGTCGGCCTGGCCGCGCTCGGCGACCGCGAGTTCGTGGAGTTCCGGGCCGACTCGGCGCTGCGCGCGCTGGTGGACCGCCACTGCGCCGCGATCGGGCTGCGCCGCCGCGCGTCCTGCGAGGTCGACCTGATGCCCGACCTGGTCGACCTCGTCGCCGAGGGGCTGGGGGTCGCGCTGGTGCCCCGGTCGGCGCTGCGCCGGGCCGGGCCGCGCGTCGTCGCGGTCGGCGTCGAGCCCGCGATCCCGTTCGAGCTGGCGGTCGCGACGGCGGCGGACCGTCCGCCCGCGCCCGCGACGGCCGCGCTGCTGGCGATGCTGCCGGACGCCTGACGCGGGACGTCAGGACGCGGCCGGGCTCATCAGTCCGGGCGGCGTGAGCAGGAAGACCTTCGGGGCGATGCGGTCCATCGCGCCCTGGCGGCCGAAGACCATGCCGGACGCGAAGTCGATGAGCGGCTTGGCGTCCTCGTCGCTCAGATGGGCGAGGTCCATGACGATGCGGTGGCCGATGCAGAAGAAGTGGCCCACATGGATCACGTCGTCGTAGTCGCGGGGCTTGACCGTCCGGAAGTCCACGAGGGTCAGTGTGCTGGGCGACCGGGGGGCTGTCCAGATCGACGGATCGTCACCGTGCGGTCACGCGTCCACGGTTGGTGACGGTGAACCCTATGTGAAGCAAAGTCCCTTAAAACGCTCCATGTGACATCTCTCTCATGCTATAGCGGCAGGTCAAGCCCTGTTTAACATGGCGTTCACATATGAGCAACAGGTGTGAAATGCCCGATTGCCATGCTCGCTCTCGGTCACCAACAGGCGGGCATGACGAAGGGAACCGACGTTGAGCTACAAGGCCGAGTACATCTGGATCGACGGGACCGAGCCGTCCGCCAAGCTCCGGTCCAAGACCAGGATCCTCCCCGACGGCGCGGACCTGCCGGACTGGGGATTCGACGGTTCCAGCACCAACCAGGCCCCCGGTGACAACTCGGACTGCGTGCTCAAGCCCGTCCTGTCCGTCCCGGACCCGATCCGCGGCGGCGACAACAAGCTGGTGCTCTGCGAGGTCTACCTCGTGGACGGCACGCCGCACCCGACCAACAACCGCGCCAAGCTGCGCCCGGTCGCCGAGAAGTACGCCGCGCAGGACGCCTGGTTCGGCATCGAGCAGGAGTACACGTTCTTCCAGGCCGGCCGTCCGCTCGGCTTCCCCGAGACCGGCTTCCCGGCCCCGCAGGGCCCGTACTACTGCGGCGTCGGCGCCGACGAGGTCTTCGGCCGCGAGATCGTCGAGGAGCACCTGGAGGCGTGCCTCCTCGCGGGCATCAAGGTCTCCGGCATCAACGCCGAGGTCATGCCCGGCCAGTGGGAGTTCCAGATCGGCCCGGCGGGCCCGCTGGAGGTCTCCGACCACCTGTGGCTCGCGCGCTGGCTGCTCTACCGCATCGCCGAGGACCACGACGTCGCCGCCAGCATCGACGCCAAGCCGGTGAAGGGCGACTGGAACGGCGCGGGCGCGCACACGAACTTCTCCACCAAGGCGATGCGCGAGAGCTACGACGCGATCATCACCGCGTGCGAGTCGCTCGGCGCCGAGGGCAAGGTCGAGGAGCACATCGCCGGGTACGGCGAGGGCATCGCGGACCGCCTCACCGGCCTGCACGAGACCGCGCCGTACAACGAGTTCAGCTACGGCGTCTCCAACCGCGGCGCCTCGGTGCGCATCCCGTGGCAGGTCGAGGTGGAGAAGAAGGGCTACATCGAGGACCGTCGCCCGAACGCCAACATCGACCCGTACAACGTGACGCGCCTGCTGGTGAACACCTGCTGCGAGGCGCTGGAGAAGGCCGGCCAGGTCTGATCCCCCCGGCGCCGCCGCGCCGTTTCGCACGCCGTTTCGCACGCCGAGAGGCCCCGGAGTTCCGCTCCGGGGCCTCTCGGCCGTTCGGCGTCCCGCCTCAAATGACGACAAAGAGCGGAAAGGCCGAGCGTTCGGCGCGGTGACGGCGGGTAGTTCACCGATGACCGAACCGGGGGGAGGGGTCATGGGCTCAGGCGCGTCGGAACACCGGCGCCGGGCGGCGCGGGGCACGCGCCCGCCCGCCTCCTACCGGCGCTCGTACCGCTGCCGGACGGCCCTGGACCGCGCCCCCGAGCGCGCCGTGCGCCGCTACGACGACTTCGTCGCCCTGCACGAGCGGTGGGCGGCCGAACCGGAGATCGACGTCCGCCGCGTCTGGTGGTGCGGCGTCGCGCTGGCGTTCGCGGCGGCGGCGCTCGCGGCCTCGGCGGCGTTCCTCGGCCGGGCGCTGTTCGGCGTCCCGGTCCCGGCGTTCCTGGACGCCGAGGCGGGGCCGGGCTCGGCCGGGCTCACCTACGGCGTGTGCGCGGGGGCCGTCACGGTGCAGGCGACCGCGCTGCTGCACGTCCTGTCCGGGACGGCCGAGCGGCCGGTGCGGTCGTTCGCGTGGACGGGCGCGCTCGTCGTCGTCATCGCGGCGCTGCTGCCGCTGACCGTGCGCGGGGACATCGCGGCGATGGTCGCGACCGCCGCGCTGAACCTCGCGGGCGGAACGCTGATCGTCGGCATGCTGACGCTGGTGGGCGCCGCGTCCCGCGAGTGGCCGGACGCCCGTCCGCGCCGTCGCCGTCGCTGGCGCCGCTGACTCAGGGCACGACGGTCACGGGCCAGCGCCCGGTCCGCACCAGCCGGACCGCGACCGAGCCGATGAGCCGGTGCCCGGCCTGCGCGGACGCCCCGACGACGACCGCGTCGGCGCGCCGCTCGTCGGCGACGCGGGAGATGACGCCGAACGCGTCGCCCGGCTCGGACACCAGCTCGTAGCGCACGCCCGGGTACGTCCGGGCCGCCGCCGCGAAGGTCGCCCGCAGCTCGGCCGTGATCTCCGCCTCGGCCTCGCGCACCGCGTTCGCGCCCGCGGGCGTCAGCGTGGACAGGGACGCGACGGTGGACGCGTGGACGAACACCAGCCGCGCGTCGCTGCGCCGGGCGAGGCCCCAGGCGTAGGCGGCGGCGCGCAGGGACGTCGCGGAGCCGTCGACGCCCGCGACGACCACGCGCGGGCCGTCGTCGGCCGGCACGATCGGCTGCTCGGTCATGCGCTCCAGCCTAGGGCCCGGCGGAAACGACCGGGCGGTCAGGAATTCCGCGCGCGCGTTCGCGTCTTACCGGACGGTTGTCAACGTTATTTAACACGCACTTCATCGGCTGGAGATTTCGCCGGATCGGGGGCCAGGATAGAAATGCCTCACGGCGAGCACCGACCGGCTCCGGCCAATCGGCCCTCGCGTCCGGACACCGCCTGGAGATGGATGACAAAGAAATGATTCGCTCCCCCCGGACGCTGCGCACCGTGGCCGTCAACGTCGCCCACAAGGTCCTGTACGGCGGTGTGGCCGACCTGCGGCCCATGCCCGCCGACACGTCGGACGGCTTCGTCCGCCGGTACCGGCCGCCCCGGGGGGTGGTGCCCGCCGGGCCGCCCGTGCTGTTCGTCCCGTCGCCCGCCGCGCCCGCGCGCTGCTACGACCTGCGCCGGGGGTGCAGCCTCGCCGAGCACGTCGTGAACGCCGGACGGCTGAGCTACCTGCTCGATCCCGGCGCCGACCCGGACCTTGCGACCCTGGCCGGGACCGTCCTGCCGGACGCCGTCCGCACCGTCAGCGCCGCCGCGGGCGGGCAGCCCGTCCAGCTCGTCGGCTGGTGCCTCGGCGGGCTGGCCGCGCTGCTGGCCGCCGCCGCCGACCCGGACCTGCCGATCGCGTCGGTCGCGGTGATCGCGACGCCGGTGGACGCCGCCGCCGTCCGCCGCACCGTTCCCCTGCCGCAGACGGCCCTGAAACGCGCCCGGCGGCTCACCGGGATCGACAATTCGCTGCTGCGGCCCTACCGGACGATCACGCATCTGGACGACGCCGAATTCCTCGCCCAGGCCGAGGCCGTCGACCATTTCGCGAACCTCGCCGCCGGGCCGCCGGCCGCCGAAATCTACCGGACGCTGCTGCGCGGCAACGCGTTCGCCCGGGACGGCGTCGCGATCGGTGGCCGCCGCGTCGGGCTGGACGGCGTGCGCGTGCCGGTGCTGGCCGTGGCGGGGGAGTCCGACGACGTCGCGCCCGTCGCGTCCGTCCGGCCGCTGACCCGGCTGCTGCCGCGCGCGCCGCAGGTGCGGTTCGCGGTCGCGCCGGGCGGGCACCTCGGCGTCCTCACCGGCCGGTCCGCCCGCCGCACCACGTGGGCGCACCTGGACCGCTGGCTGGACGAGGGCACCGTCCGGCACGGCATCCGCGCGCCCCGCCGAGTGGCCGCCGCCTCCGGCTGACGCGCCCCGCCCCCGGTTTCGCGCGGATTCCGCCATCCCTGGTGTGTCGTCCCTGCGATCACATCGTCACGGAACGTAGTGTGGCGGACCGGTTCGCACGAGTCCCCGGGCGGGGCGAGGGATGGCGGAAGGGCGACGGATGACGGGCTCCACCGGGGAAACCACCGGCGAGATCGTCGGCATCGGCCCGTTCGGCCGGCCGGCGCCGCGCGTCGCGGTGGCGGTCGCGCGGGCGGGCGGGCTCGGCGTCCTGGACCTCGGCACCGACCGGCAGGTCGCGCTGGCCGCGCTCGCCGAGGTCGGGCGCTGGTGGCGCGGCCCGTTCGGCGTCCGGGTCCCGGCGGGCTGCGGGGTGCGGCCGGACGAGCTGCCCGCCGCCGTCCGCGCCGTCGTCCTGGCCGGGACCGTCCTGCGCTCCGACGCCGCCGCCGCGTACGCCGCGGGCCGCCGCGCCCTGCTGGAGGTCACCGATCTCGGCGAGGTCGCCGCCGCGCTGCGCCTGCTGGACGGCGACGGGCCGCCCGGCGGCCTCATCGCCCGCGACTCGCTGCTCCCGCGCCTGCTCGCCGGGTCGCGGCTGGCCCGCCCGGTGTACGCGGCGGGCGACCTGGACCCGGCCGGGGCGGCGCGGGCGGTGGCCGACGGCGCCGCCGGGATCGTCCTGGACCTGCAGCTCGCGCTCGCCCGCGAGACCGGGCTGCCCGCCGACGTGGCCGCCGCGCTCGCCGGGAACCCGGCCGCGTCCCCGGCCGTCCGGCACAAGACGGCGGGCGGGGTCGTGCGGGCGTTCCGCGCGGCGATCGACGCCCGCGTCCACGGCGGCGCCGCGCCCGCCCGGCCCGCGCCGCTCGACATCGCGGTCGTCGGGGTCGGGTGCGCGTTCCCCGGCGCGCCGGACGCGGCCCGGCACTGGGCGCACGTCGTCGCGGGGACGCGCCCGCGCCCGTCCGCCGCGCCCGGCGGGGACCCGGCGCGGCTCGCGCTGGACGTCGCGGGCCGCGCGCTCGCCGACGCCGGATACGCCGACCGTCCGTTCGACCGGGCCCGCACCGCCGTGATCGTGGGCGCGGACGGGGGGATCGCGGCCTGGCTGGCGTCCCGGCTCGGCCTCGGCGGCACCGCCTACACCGTGGACGCCGCGTGCGCGTCCCCGCTCGCCGCGCTCGACGCCGCCTGCAAGGAACTGGCCGCCGGGACGAGCGACACCGTGCTGTGCGGCGGCGCGGCGTCCTTCGACGGCGCCCGGGGCGGTCCGTTCGCCGCCGCGTGCCTGGTGCTGAAGCGCCGCGCCGACGCCGAGCGCGACGGCGACCGCGTCCACGCGCTGGTCGCGTCCGTCGGGACGGGCGCGGACCCGCTGCCCGCCGCCGGGCTGGTCGAGGCGCACGGCGTGGACCCGGACGCGCTCGCCGCCGTCCACGCCGCCGCCCCGCCCGGCACCGCGACGCTCGGCGCCGTCACGTCCCGGATCGGGCACACGCGGTGCGCGGCGGGCCTGGCCGGGCTGGTCAAGGCCGCGCACGCCCTGCACACCGGGATCCTGCCCGCGACGCCGCACGCCGTCCCCGGCGGTGGGCCGTTCGCGACGGGCGACGCGGCCCGTCCGTGGCCCGCCGAGCCGGGCGCGCGGGTCGCGGCCGTCAGCGGCGCGGGCTTCGGCGGGACGGTCTTCCACGCCGTCCTCACCGGCTACGACGGCGCGCCCGACCCGGTGTCCGGGCTGGACGCCTGGCCCGCGGAGCTGTTCCTCGTCCGGGGCGCCGACCGGGACGCCGCCCTCGCCCGGCTCGCCGCACTGGCCCGCCGCGACGGCGTCCGGCTGCGCGACCTCGCCCGCACGTGCGCGGCCTGGACCGGTCCGGTGCGGGCCGCGCTGGTCGCCACCGGACGCGCCGACCTGCTCGCCAAGATCGACGCCGTGCGCGCGGCCCGGCCCGCGCCCGGCGTGTTCCCCGCGACCCCGGCGCCCGGCGCCGTCGCGTTCCTGCACCCGGGCCACGACGGCGCGCCCGCACGTCCGCCCGCCGACCTGTTCCTGGCGTTCCCGCGCCTGCGGCGGCTGCTGCGCCTCGCCGGACCGGACGGCGTCGCCGCGCTGTTCCCGGCTTCGGGGCCGCCCCGGCGGCGGGACGCGCCCGCGCTGGTCGGCCTCGCCGTCCATCGGCTGCTCACCGAACTCGGCGTCCGGCCCGACCTGGCCGCCGGGCACGGCGCCGGCGAGCTGGTCGCGCTGTGCGCCGCCGGGGTGATCGCCGAGAGCGACCTCGTCCCGCTCGGCGCCGCCCGCGCCGCCGCGCTGCGCGACGCCGCGTGCGCCGCCGACGGGGACCCCGGCGGTATGGCCGCCGTCGCCGCCGCGCCCGGCACGGTGCGGGCCGCGCTCGCGGGCATTCCCGACGTGGTCGTCGCGCAGCACAACGCGCCCCGCCAGGTCGTGGTGTCCGGCCCGACGGCCGCGCTGGACCGGGCCGTCGCGGCGCTCGCCGCGCGCGGCCTGCCGGTGGAACGGCTCGCGGTCGACTGCGCGCTGCACGGGCCGTCCGTCGCGGGCGCCGCCGCGCCGCTGCGCCGCGCCCTGGCCGGACGCGACCTGCGCTCGCCCGCGTTCCCCGTCTGGTCCGGCGCGACCGCCGCCCCGCATCCCGCCGAGCCGGGCGCGCTCGCGGCGGCGCTCGCCGGGCAGGCCGCCGCGCCCGTCCGGTTCGTGGAGCTGGTCGAGGCGATGTACGCGGCGGGCGCGCGGGTGTTCGTGGAGACCGGGCCGGGCGACGCGCTCACCGGCCTCGTCGGGGAGATCCTCGGGGACCGGCCGCACCGCGCGGTGGCCTGCGACGTCGCCGGGGAGCCCGGCCTGCCGCGCCTGCTGCTCGCGCTCGCCGAACTCGCCGCCGCCGGGGTGCCGGTGGACGCGTCCGCGTTGTTCGCCGGACGGGACGCGGTCGTGCTGCCCGACGTCCGGCCCGCCGAGCCCGTCCGGCACGTCGTCCGGACCCGGGACCTGCCGCCGCTGCCCGTCCCCGAGCCCGCGCCCGGCCGGTTCGCCGGGCGCAGGTTCGTCGTGGCCGACGACGGCGGCGGCGTCGCGCTCGCCCTCGCCGACCTGCTCGAACGCCAGGGCGCCCGGGTCACCACGCCGCCCGACGCGGGCGGCCCGTGCGACGGGCTGATCCATCTCGGCGCGCTGCGGCCCGGCGCCGCGCCCGTGCTGCCCGGCGCGTACGCGGGGATCCGCGCGGCGCTCGCCGGGGGGCCGCGCTGGGTGCTGCTGGCGTCCGGCGGGGAGGCGGGCGCCGGGCTCCAGGGCCTCGCCCGGACGCTGGCCCGCGAGTACCCGCGCGTGCGCGTCCGGTCGGTCGAGGTGGACGCCAAGGAGCGCGCGCCCGCCGCGCTCGCCGCCCTGCTGCTCGCCGAACTCCTCGACGCCGAGGGACCCGTCGCCGTCGTCCATTCCGGCGCGGCCCGGCTCGCGCCGGAGGCCGTCCCGGCCGCGCTGCCCGCCCCGCGCGGCGGACTCGGCCTGGACGGGCGCTCGGTCGTCCTGCTCACCGGGGGAGCGCGCGGCGTCCCGGCCCGGGTCGCGCGGGCGCTGGCCGCGACCGGCTGCCGGCTCGAACTCGCGGGCCGCGCGCCGCAGCCGCCGCCCGAGGACCCCGCGCTCGCCGCCGCCCGCGACGAGGCCGCCCTGCGCCGCGTCCTCGCCCGGCGGACGTCCGGGGACGTCGACCGGGCCGTCCGCCGCGTCCTCGCCGAGCGGGAGATGCGCTCGACGCTGCGCGACCTCGGCGCGTCCGTCCGGTACCACCAGGCGGACGTGCGCGACGCCGCCGCCGTCCGCGCGCTCGTCGCCGACGTCCGCCGCCGCCACGGCCGCCTGGACGGGGTCGTCCACGCCGCCGGGCTCGCGCCGGACCGGCTCGTCCGCGACATGTCGCCGCGCCTGTTCGACCGCGTCTACCGGACGCGCGTGGACGGCGCCCGCGCGCTCGCCGCCGCCGTCCCGCGCGGCCTGCGGTTCTTCGCCGTCCTCGGCGGCGCGGGCCGGGCCGACCACGCCGCCGCGCACGACGCCTGCGCCGCGCTCGTCCCGCTCTGGCGGGAGGCGCTCGGCTGCCGCGTCCTCGCCGCCGACTGGGGGCCGGGCGACGCCGACGCCGCCGTGCGCGTCCTGCTGCACGAGCTGGCGCACGGGGACGAGCCGCGCGTCGTCCTCGCCCCCGCCCCATGACCCGTACCCGTGCCCGCCGAGAGGACAGCACATGACCGCGACCACCGTCGCCGAGATCACCGGCCTGCTCGCCGGGATCGCCGGCGAGCGGGCCGCCGCCCGGATCGGACCCGGCACCGCCCTGTTCGGCGACCTCGCGCTGGAGAGCGTCGAGTTCGCCGCGCTCGCCGGGCAGCTGCGCGAACGCTACGGCGCGGACGTCCCGGGCCTGCTCGCCGCGCTGGACATCGACGCGCTGATCGGGCTGACCGTCGGCGAACTGGCGGCGTACGTCGACGGGGGGACGCGGTGAGGGCGCGCCGGGTCCAGGTGCCGTCGCTGGACACGATCATGGGCAGCGCGCCCGTCCCGCCCGAGGACGAGGGGCCCGAGCGGCGCCGGTTCCTGTTCGCCGTCCCGCCCGTCGCCGGGGCCGTCGCGCCCGCCCGCGCCGTCGCCGACGAGCTGGCCGCGCGCGGCCACCGCGTCGCGTGGGCCGGGCACCGCGGACGGCTGGAACCGCTGCTGCGCGGCGGGTCGCGGGTCTTCCACGCCGAGGACCCCGCCTGGACCGCCGCCCTGGACACCGCCCGCCGCGAGGGCCGCGACCTGCGCGGGCCCGCCGCGCTGCGCTTCCGATGGGAACGCCTGCTCGTCCCGCTCGGCCACGCGATGCTGCCCGGCGTCGAGAACGCGATCGACCGGTTCCGCCCGGACGTCGTCGTCGCCGACCAGCACGTCCTCGCCGCCCCGGTCGCCGCGCGGCGGCGCGGGCTGCCCTGGGCGACGTCGGCGTCCACCTCGGCCGAGTTCACCCGGCCGCTCGCCGCGCTGCCGCTCGTCGAGGAGTGGATCCGCGACCTGATCGGCGGGTTCCAGCTCGACAACGGCATCGAGGACCTCGTCGACCTGCGGTTCTCCGACCACCTCGCGCTCGTCTACAGCACCGCCGCGCTGTTCGGGGACGTGTCCTACTTCCCGGACCACGTCGCGTTCGTCGGCCCCGCGCTCGGCCGCCCGCCGCGCGGCGACTTCCCGCTGGACCGGCTGGACGGACGGCCCGTCGTCCTCGTCACGCTCGGCGGCGCCGACGGCCCGGCCGCCGCGCGGTTCCACCGGGCCGCCGCCGACGCCGTCGCCGGGATGGACGTCCAGGCCGTCATCGTCGCGACGGACGCGCAACTGCCCGACCCGCCGCCGAACGCCCTGGTGTTCCCGCACGTCCCGCAGCGGGCGCTGCTGGAGCACGTGGCGGCCGTCGTCTCGCACGGCGGCCACACCACGGTCACCGAGGCGCTGGCGCACGGGCTGCCGCAGGTCGTCGCGCCGATCCGCGACGACCAGCCCGTCGTCGCCCGGCAGGTCGAGGCGTGCGGCGCCGGACGGTCCGTGCGGTTCGGCCGGTGCACCGCCCCCGAGCTGCGCGCCGCGCTCGCCGACGTGCTCACCGGCCCGTCCTACCGGGCCGCCGCCGTCCGCGTCCGCGACTCCTTCCGCGCGGCGGGAGGGGCCGCCGCCGCAGCCGACCGGCTGGAGAAGCTGACGTGACCGCCGCCGGCGCCGGCACGGCCGACCCGGTCCCGCCGCCGGAGATCCGGCTGACCGCCGACCTGTTCGGCCGCGTCAACGGGAGCGCGCCGCAGACCGTCCGGCACGTGCGCGGCGGCTGCACGCTGCTCGCGGGCCCGGACGGCGCCGCGCTCGCCCTCGCCCTGCCGTGGGGCGCCGTCGTCGCGGCCGGACGGTCCCGCGACGGCCGCGTCGACCTGTCCTCGGCGAACCGGCACACCGACCGCTTCACCACCGGGCCCGACCATCTCGCGGCGACCGTCGCGGCCGGGGCCGTCCCCGCGTGGGCGGTGCCCGCCGTCGCCGCGCTCACCGCGCACTCCGTGCCGCCGCCCGCCGCGCGGATCGTCCTGAACCGGGAGCTGCCCGAGGCGCTCGGCCTGGTGGACGGCGGCGCGGCGCGGTGCGCGGTGTCGCTCGCGCTCGGCGACCTGTACGGGCCGCCGGTCGGGCCGGGACGCCGTCCGCACGACCCGTCCTACACGGCGTCGCTGCGGGCGCGGGAGGCGCACGCGCTGTTCGTCGCGGGCGGCGAGATCCGGCACCTGCCGTGCGATCTGGCGGCGGCCGGGCTGCGGCTGCTGATCGCCGACCTCGGCCCGGACGCGCCCGCGCCGCCCGCCGGGCCCGCGCCGCTCGGCGTCGTGGACCGGGCCGCCGCCGTGCTGCGCACCGGGAACGTCGCCGAACTCGGGCCGCTGCTCACCGAGGCGCACCTGCCGGGCTCGCGGGCCGCCGACGAGGCGCTGGCCGCCGCGCGGGCGGCGGGGGCGTTAGGCGGACGGGCGCTCGGCCGCTGCGTCGTCGCGCTGGTCCCGCTGACGGCCGTGCCGGGCGTCCGCGCGCTCATCACCGAAAGTCTCGGCCGGGCGCCGCGCTTCCGCCTGGCCACACCGTCCTAGTCGCGCGGCGGGACGCGCAGCAACGCCGCCTCCACCAGCTCGACCGCCGCCGCCAGCGCCACGAGCCGCGTCCCCTCGGCCCGGTAGGCGTCCAAGACGGCCTCGACGCCGTGCGGCGGCACCGTCGCGCTCAACTCCACCCGGGCCGACCGGAAGCCCTCGCGCGCCGCCGTCACCGACGCCGCGACGTGCTGGCGCGCCATCCGCGCGAGCGCGACCGGATACCGGCGCAGCACCCCGTACCGCCGGTACTCGGGCGGGACGATCTCCAGCAGCCACGCCAGCGCCGTCTCCTCGAACCCCTCGGCGCCCGGCGGGCGCACCTCGCCGGGCCATCCAGGCGGTACCTCGGCCCCCACGGGACAGATCAGGCGGACGTGCCGGAACCGCCGCCCGGCCCGCGCCGGATGCGGATCCGCCCCGAGTCCAGGTCGTCGCGCCCCCCGCCCTCCTGGCGGTGGTCGTCCTGCCGGCGCACCTTCTGCGCCTCCTGCTCCTCCTGCTTGACCTTGCGGGAGCCCTCGAACGCGGAGGCGAGGTCCTCGAACATGCCGCCGCCGAACCCGGCGCCGGTCTCGCCGTCGCCCCGGATCGCGCCCATCAGCGACGACCTGCCGGTGCCCTCGGTGGGCCAGTCGACGGTCTCCTGCTCCACGGGCGCGCGCCTGACGGCCGCGCGCCCCTTGACGCGCCTGCGGCGGCGGAAAGGTGACTTCACACACACTCCAACGCGATGAGCCGGCATTTTGATCCCGCCGACCGGGCGGACGGACGGCGGAGCCGCCCCGGGTCGTGCCGCGCCGTCCCCGGCCGCGCGCCGGAACGCGCTCACCTGGGACTCCGCGACCTCCACACCCTAGCCGCCGGCGGCCCCCGGCGCCGACCTCCGCCCGCTCCGGCGGCACCCCGCCGGGCGGTAGCCTGCCGGTCGTGCGCCTCTCCGACGTCTTCGCGGCCCTCGACGAGTTGTACCCGCCCGCCTGGGCCGAGTCCTGGGACGCGGTCGGGCCCGTCACCGGCGATCCGGACCAGGACGTCCGGCGCGTGCTGTTCGCCGTGGACCCGTTGGCTGCGGTCGTGGCCGAGGCCGTCGCGTGGAACGCCGACCTGATTGTGGCGCACCATCCGCTGCTGCTGCGCGGGGTCACCGGGGTGGCCGCGACGACGCCCAAGGGACGGGCCGTCCACACCCTGATCCGCAACGGCGTCGCGCTGTTCACCGCGCATACGAACGCCGACGTCGCTTACCCCGGCGTGTCGGACGCGCTGGCCCGCGCGGTCGGGGTGACGGGGGAGCTGCGCCCGCTCGTGCCGTCCGCCGATGATCCGCGCCGGGGGCTCGGCCGCGTCGGGACCCTGGCCGAGCCCGTCACGCTCGCCGCGTTCACCGCCGCCGTCGCGCGCGGCCTGCCCGCCACGGCGTGGGGCGTCCGGGCGGCGGGCGATCCCGGCCGGACGGTCGCGACCGTCGCCGTCTGCGGCGGCGCGGGCGACTCCCTGCTCGGTGCGGCCCGCGCCGTCGGCGCCGACGTGTACCTCACCGCCGACCTCCGCCACCATCCCGCGACCGAATTCGCCGAACAGGACGGCCCCGCCCTCGTGGACGCAGCACACTGGGCGACCGAGTGGCCCTGGCTGGCGGACGCCGAGCGGCGGCTCACCGAGCGGCTCGGTCCGGGCACACTGGAGACCAGGGTGTCCACGCTCGTCACCGACGCGTGGAGCCTGCACGACGAAGGAGTGAAGTGAAAGCCGCACCGGACGCGCAGAAACGCCTGATCGACCTCCAGGAGCTGGACGGCTCGCTGGACCGGCTGGCCCACCGCCGCCGCACGCTGCCGGAGCTGGCCGAGATCGAGCGGCTGGAGGCCCGCCGCACCGAGCTGCGCGACGCGATCGTCGCCGCCGAGACCGAGGTCGGCGACCTGGACCGCGAGCAGCGCAAGGCCGAGCAGGACGTGGACCAGGTCCGCGCCCGCGCCGACCGGGACCAGAAGCGGCTGGACTCGGGGCAGATCACGTCCGCCAAGGACCTGAGCGGCCTCCAGACCGAGATCGAGTCGCTGCACCGCCGCCAGTCCGACCTGGAGGAGGTCGTGCTGGAGATCATGGAGCGCCGGGAGGCCGCCGACGCCCGCGTCGCCGCGCTGCGCGCCGAGCGGGAGAAGGCCGAGGAGGAGCTGACCGCGCTCCAGGCGCGCCGCGACGAGGCGCAGCAGAAGATCGACTCGGAGGTCGAGCTGACGACGGCCGCGCGCAAGGGCGTCGCCGGGGATATTCCGGACGATCTCCTCGCGCTTTACGAGAAGCTGCGCGGCCAGTTCGGCGGCGTCGGCGCAGCCGTCCTGCACCGGGGGTCGTGCCAGGGGTGCCGCCTCACGCTCAACACGGTCGACCTGAACCGCATCCGCGCCGCCGCGCCGGACGAGGTGATCCGGTGCGAGGAGTGCCGCCGGATCCTCGTCCGCACGGCCGAGTCGGGCCTGTGACCGGACGGACGCTGATCGTCGAGGCCGACGGCGGGTCGCGGGGCAACCCGGGGCCCGCCGGGTACGGCTCGCTCGTCCGGGACGCGCGGACCGGCGAGGTCCTGGCCGAGCACGCCCGGTCCATCGGGCACGCCACCAACAACGTCGCCGAGTACCGGGGGCTGATCGAGGGGCTGCGGCTCGCGGCGTCGATCGACGCCGGGGCGCGCGTCGAGGTCCGGATGGACTCCAAGCTCGTCGTGGAGCAGATGGCGGGCCGCTGGAAGGTCAAGCACCCGGACCTGGTCCCGCTGGCGCTGGAGGCCCGCGAGATCGCCGGGACGCTCGGGTCGGTCGCGTACGGCTGGGTGCCCCGGGCGGACAACGCGGCGGCCGACCGGCTCGCCAACGAGGCGATGGACGCCGCCGCGCGCGGCGAGGAGTGGGAGCGCTCGGGCGCCGCGCCCGCGCCCGCCGCGACGCCGGGATGGTCGGGGGCGACGACCGCGCCGACGACGACGCTGCTGCTCCGGCACGGCGAGACGCCGCTGTCGGTGGAGCGCCGCTTCGCCGGGACGGGCGACTTCCCGCTCACCGAGAACGGTCGCGCGCAGGCCCGTGCCGCCGCGCGGGCCCTCAAGACGGCCGGGCTCGACGCGATCGTCACGTCCCCGCTCGTCCGCTGCCGGGCGACGGCGGAGGAGGTCGCCGCCGCGACCGGCGCGCCCGTCCGCGTCGAGCCCGGCTTCCGCGAGACCGACTTCGGCGCCTGGGAGGGCCTGACGTTCGCCGAGGTCGGCGAACGCGACCCGGACGCGCTGCGGGCCTGGCTCGCCGACCCCGCCGTCGCCCCGCCCGGCGGGGAGAGCTTCGCGCAGGCCGCCCGGCGGGTGGACGCGGCGCTGGACGAGCTGACGGCGCGGCACCGGGAGCAGCTTGTGCTCGTGGTGTCGCACGTGACGCCGATCAAGCTGCTCGTCCGGCGGGCGCTCGGCGCGCCGATGAACGCGCTCTACCGGATGCACCTGGACGTGGCATCGCTGTCGTCCGTCCAGTGGTACGCCGACGGGCCCGCGGTCCTGCGCGCCTTCAACGACACCCACCACCTCGGCTGACCGGAATTCCTGCCGCGTCCACTATCCTCTGGGTACGGCGGACGAGCCGGCCGGACGGTCGCGTCGGGGAGCGATCCCCGTCGAGGAAAGTCCGGGCTCCACAGGGCAGGGTGGTCGGTAACGCCGACCCGGGGCGACCCGCGGGACAGTGCCACAGAAAGCAGACCGCCACCGGCGCGCCGGTGGTAAGGGTGAAACGGTGAGGTAAGAGCTCACCAGCGCCCACGGTGACGTGGGCGGCTCGGTAAACCCCACCCGGAGCAAGGTCAAGAAGGAGAGCGCCAGTTCTCCGCGCAGGCGTTCGAGGGCGGCCCGCCCGAGCCTGCGGGTAGACCGCTGGAGGCCGTCGGCAACGGCGGCCCGAGATGGATGGCCGTCACCCGCCGCGAGGCGGGGACAGAACCCGGCTTACAGGCCGACTCGTCCGCCGTCCCACCTGGGTGATTGGGCCGGGTCGGCCGGGGAATCGGGTCATCATGGCGAAACTGACCCTGCTTCACCAGATGCCCGCGCGGCTGGCCGCCGGGGCGTTCATCCTCAACTCCGGGCTGAGCAAGTCCGGCGCCGACGAGAAGACCGCCGCCGGGATCCACGGCATGGCCGCCGGGACCTATCCGTTCCTGGGGAAGATGGACGCCGAGGAGTTCACCCGGCGGCTGTCCCAGGCGGAGATCGCGCTCGGCGCCGCGCTCGTCCTGCCGTTCGTCCCGTCGCTCGTCGCGGGGGCGGCGCTCACCGCCTTCGCGGGCGGCCTCGTCGGTCTGTACCTGAAGACGCCCGGCCTGCGCCGCGAGAACAGCCTCCGCCCGACCGAACAGGGCGTCCCGATCGCCAAGGACACCTGGCTCCTCGGCATCGGCGCGAGCCTCGTCCTGGACAGCCTCACCCGCCGCCACTGACCCCCGCGCCGCCGGCGGGCTCGGGGCGTCATGCGGGCGTGCGCTGTGCGCAGGCGGGGACGGGGTGCGTACTCCCGGGGGCTTAGGGCGGGTGTCGCCCGGTGGGGGACGCGGACGGGCGGGTCGTGCGCCGACGATGAGGGCCGATCGCTCGTCCGGAGCGGCGGCCCGGTCCCGTGCGCCGCCGCGCGACCCTGGGAGGACCGTTGGCGCACACCGTGGAGGGGCCGCGCAACCCGCGCCGGCTGCTGCTGCTGTTCGCCGTGGCCGTCGTCGTCGGGACGGTCCTGGTCGTCCCCTACGCCACGCTGGACATGGACGGCGGCCGGGTCGAGGCGCACGGCGTCCACTACGCCCTGCTGGTGACGCACATCTTCACGGCGTTCGTCGCGCTCGTCCTCGGCCCGCTCCAGTTCCTGCCCGCCGTGCGGGCGCGGCGCCGGGTCCACCGCGTCCTCGGCCGCTGCTACGTGTTCGCCGGGGTGCTGCCGTCGGCGGCGGCGGGCGTCCCGGTCGCGCTGCTGTCGGGACGGCTCCTCACGCAGATCGGCCTCACGATCCCGGCGCTGCTCTGGCCGGTGACGGCGTTCCTCGCCGTCCGCGCCGCCCGCCGCGGGGACCACGCCGCGCACCGCGACTGGATGACCCGCAACTACGCGCTGACGTTCCTCGCCGTCACGTCCCGGATCCTTGTTCCGTTTCTGCTGCTCGCCCGCCTGGCGATCGAGGGCACCCCCGCCGGCGGGCGGCAGGCCCTGGTCGACGGCACGATCCCCGTCGGCCAGGCCCTCGGCTGGATCGTCAACCTCGTCCTCGTCGAGTACCTCATCCGCCGCCGAAGGGCGGCAGCCCCCGCCGTTCCGCCTTCAGCACCGCGACCTGCGTGAACGAGTCCGTGATCGTCCCGTCGTCCAGCAGCGCGCCGAGCCGGGCGGCGTCCGCGAGCAGCACCCGGTCGATGCCCTCGCCGCCGCCCGGACGCGGGGGAGCGTCGATCCGCGCCCAGAACAGGCCGACCTCGCCCGACGTCATGCCCGTGTCGGTGTGCAGGGTGCCGAGCGGCTCGACGACCGCCGGGGGGACGCCGACCTCCTCCGTCAGCTCCCGCGCCGCCGTCTGCGCGCCGGTCTCGCCCGCCTCGGCGAACCCGCGCGGGAACTCCACGTGCCAGCGCCGCGTCGCGTGCCGGAACACGCGCAGCAGCACCGCCTTGCCCGCGTAGACCGGGAAGACCACCGACCCGCCGTGGTGGGCGGGGACCGTCCGGACGTAACCGGCGACCCGCCCGTCCGGGAAGCGCACCGGGTCCCGGACGAGCGTGACGTACGGGTCCCGGTAGAGCACGCCGTACGGGCCGCCCTCCGGCGGGATCTCGTCCAGGATGGGGAACGGGGCCGCCGACGGGTTGCCGAACAGGCCCGGCCGCGCCGCGCGCAGCCGGGCGTACTCCGCCAGCGCGTCGTCCGGCGCCGTCCCTCGCCCTCGCTCGACAGGTCGGAGCCGGTCACGCCGGGATCAGTGTCGGCCGCCTCCCGGGTCAGGTACGCGATCAGCTTCCCGGCCTCCCGGTACGGGTCGTCCATCCGCAGGTCGAGGAGCTGGGCCGTGGTCTCGATCCGGTGCCGCGCCCGGCCCGCGAGGAAGCGCCCGATGCCGAGCCGCAGCGTCACCCGCGCCACCCGCGACCCGGCCAGCGCGCCGAGTTCCCCGGCGACCTGGAACCCCAGCGCGTGACCGTTCAGATACATGACATTGATCGTAAGGGAGCCGATGTCGATCGCGATCTCCGTCAGCGCCTCGAAGCGCCGCCCGCCGCCCTGCGCCCAGTTCCGCGCGTGGATCTCCTCGGCCTTGTTCATCATCTCCAGGTAGGCGCGGCTGATCGCCACGACGCCGATCTCCGGGTCCGTCAGCGCCTGCACCGACGGACGCTCCAGCAGCCCGGCGAGCGCGTTGCGGTAGGCGCGCCACTCGCGTTCCGCGCGGACGTCGCGGATGTCGGTCAGCGTGAGCCGGTCGAGCGTCGGCACGGCCTCCAGCAGCCCCTGGACCTCCTCGAACGCCAGCGTCCGCAGCGCGTGGATCAGCTCGTCCGCGTCGGTGGTCTGCGGGGGCGCGGCGTCGCGCCGCCGCCGGGCGAGGGCTAGGCCCTCCTGGAGCGCGGTGCGGCGGGCCGTGTCGCTCGGGGTGAGGGTGAAGACGTCGAACGCGTCGGCGAGGTTGGTGTTGTACTTCAGGTCGACCAGCTGCTTCACGGTCGCGACGTGCGGCTGGGACGGGTCGTACTGCCGCTCCGCGACGTTGATCCCGGGCTTGGTCACGAACCGCTCGTACACCCGCTGCCGCGTCACCGGGCGGTCCTCGGACGTCTCCTCGAACGCCCACCGCGCGATCTCCTTGAGCCGGAGGAGGGCGCTCGCCGCCTCCTCCTGGTCCAGGTCGAAGTCGCGGCGCAGCGCGGACGCCTCGAAGTGGTTGAAGCCGGTGAGGAATTCCGCGTAGCCCCGGTAGGCGGCGCGGGCGAGGTGGTCGTTCTCGCGGTCGTCCCAGGACAGCCGCAGGCAGGAGATCTCGGTGCTCTCGGCGATCCGGCGCCACGCCGCGAAGCCCGCGCCGACGTCGAACGCCACGTCGTCCTCGGGCAGCGGCGAGGTCTCCTGGAGGAGCAGCGGGACGATCACCGCGCCGGCCAGCAGCTCCCGGAACGCCCGCTCGTCGGGGCCCTCGGTGAGGTAGTCGGAGTAGACGGCGTGGCTGTTGTAGAAGTACGCCCGGTTGACGATGATCTTCTCGGCGTTCAGCAGCGAGCGCAGGTACTCGCGGCGCGCCCGGTCGGCGTGCTCCCGGGCGACGCGCTTGGACATCCCGCCCTTCGCCAGCGACGCGCCGAGCAGCTCCCGGTCGAGCCACTGGTTGTCCAGCGCCTGCGGGACCGCCGCGATGGTCCCGGCGAGATCACCGGACAGGAGCTTCGTGAAACTGACGTCACCGACATGCCCGGTGGTCAATGATCCTCCTCTGCCGCGACGGTTCTCTCTTCAGTGAGACGCAGCATGGCAGCGCGGAGATCCCGGTCCGGCGGGATGGCCGTTCGTGGCCTCGTCCGGCGGCCGGAGCGGTGGATTTTTCGTTTGTGGGCGGGGTGTGGCGAATTACCGGAGAATTCGGGTCGCCGGACACAAAGTCGTGCGGTGGCGCGGCCTACCGTGAGGAACACGGCCGGTCGGCGGCGACGACCGGCGGCGGCCGGCGGGGCGCGACGAGCCCCGCGGAGAGGAGTGCAGATGATCGTCCTTCTGCCGGCGCTCGCGCTGGTGCCCCTCCTGCTCATCGGCTGGCTCGTGGACTTCGCCCGGGCCAGCCGCAACGACTCCCTGTTCCAGCCGGCGTCCTCGGCGCACGCGCGCCGCGCGCGGCGGCTGACCGGCATGTACGTGCGTGGCGGGAACCTCCCCGCCGCCGCGCGCGACGACGAGCGGCTCGTGCGCCGCTGACGGGGACGGGCCGCCCCGCACCGGAGCGGGGCGGCCCTGCCGCGTCCGGGGTTGGATGGAAGGCCCGTCCGAGCCGTCGGGGGCCGGACGGGCTGATGCAGGCCGTCCGCGGACCGGGACGGGCCCGGGCGGATCGTCAGGGGCTCGGGACGGGGAGCCAGGGGCTAGGGGCGGGGCGCCAGGGGGCGGCGTCAGGGGGCGTCAGGGGGCCGGGACGGGTTCCTGCGGAGGTGTGCCGGCGACGGGGGCGAACGCGCGGGTCTCGCGGTTCAGGGCGCTGACCTCGGCGGACTCCAGGTCCAGGTAGAGGCCGACCAGTTCGACGTCCCCGGCGTCCACCATCGTGCGCAGCCACGGGTAGGTGAGCAGGTTGTCGAGCTGCTGCTCCACGTTGATCTGGCAGAGGCGGGCGAGCGGCGCGCGCTCGTCGGGGCCCTCGTCCAGGAAGCGGGCGAGGCTCCGGTGGCCGTGGCGCAGCCAGTGCGTCAGCGAGCGCAGGTGCTCGACCTCGGTGCCGCCCGCGAGCAGGGCGGCCATCGCGCCGCAGTTGGAGTGGCCGCAGACGGTGATCGTCCGGATGCCGAGGACGTTCACCGCGTACTCGACGGTCGCGGCCACCGAGTCGTCCGGCGTCCGGGAGCCGAAGCGCGGCACGAGGTTGCCGACGTTGCGGTTGATGAACAGGTCGCCGGGGCCGCTCGCGGTGATGATGTTGGGCACCACGCGCGAGTCCACGCACGTGATGAAGAGGTGCTGCGGCTTCTGCGCGAACGCCAGCTCGGCCATGATCGGCCGGACGAGCGGCGCCATCGTGCCGTGGTAGTCGCGGACGCCGTCGAGCAGCACGTCGCTCGGCGAGACCCCGGGCGCGTCGAGATCGGCCGGGGCCCGGCGCTTCCGGTTCGCCCAGGGGGCCCACCAGCGCTGGGACGAAGGGCGCGATGCGGACGAATCACCTGTCACATCTCTTTCATACCAAATGAAAAGGGTCACCGCGCGGTGCGGTGACCCTTCCCTCAGAGCGAGACCGGAGCGCGCCGGTCCGGCGCGGACGCCGTCAGCGCCGGTAGTCGCGGTGGTTCTCCCAGTCGTCCTGCGGGGAGCGCGGCTCCTGGCCGGGATAGGACGACCCGTACCGGCCGCCGTTCTCCGGCGCCGGGGTGCCGGGCGCGGCCGGGTAGCCGCCCTGCTGGTCCTGGTTGCCGGACGACGGCCCGAAGTACCCGCCGCCGTACGCCTGGGTCGCGTTCGGGTCGTAGGCGGGCGCGGGGGTGCCGCCCGTGCCGAGGGGGTCGCTCGAACCGCTGTAGCTGCTGCCGCTGAAGTCGCCGTAGCGGCCCGGCTCGGACGGCTGCTCGCCCGTCGTCCCGTAGGAGGACGACCCGCCGTACGTGGGGCCGGTGCTCAGCGGGTCGCCGTAGGGCGAACTCGGGTAGCCGTCGCCGGACGTCCCGTACCCGCCCGTGCCGCTGGTGGAGTACCCGCCGCTGGACGTTCCGGACGATTCGGTGTCGTAGGACGGCGTGGACGGCGCCGACGACGACCACGAGGACGAGGACCCGCCGTACGTCGGCCCGGTGCTCAGCGGGTCGCCGCCGAGCGGGTCGGGCAGCCCGCTCCCGTAGGACGTGCTCTGCGTCTCGCCCGACGAGGCCGGGGTGGCGGGCGCGGCCGGGGTGCTCGCGGACCGCTGCCGGTCGGACTGGATGCGCTGGAGCAGCTCGTCCACGGTCGGGAGCTTGCTGCCGCCGTCGGTGTCCGCGGCGGCCGGCTGCGGCGCGGCCGGGGTGACCGGCGGGGTGACCGGCGGCGCGGGCGGGGGCGTCGCGGGCGGCGGGGCGAGCGGCCCGGAGTCCCAGCTCGCGGCGGGCGCGGCGGGCTCCTCGGAGCGGCCGAGCGGCAGCCCGAGCGGGTCGGACGGCCGGTCGAACGACGACGCCGGGGACGGCGTCGCGGCGGGCGGCACCGACAGCCCCCCGCCGAGCGGGTCGCCGCCGTACGGCGAGGAGTCGTAGGACGGCGCGGGCTCCGGCGTGCCGTACGTCGGCTGGGAGTCCGGATAGGACTCGCCGTAGCCCGGCTTGTCCGGGTAGCCCTGTTGCTCGGTGCGCCCGTAGGAGGGCTGGTCGTACGACGGCTGGTCATACGAGGGCTGGTCGTACGAGGGCTGCTGCTGCTCGTACACCGGCTGGTCGTAGGACGGCTGGTCGTAGGACGGCGGCTCGACCGGGAGCGGGTCGCTGGCCGTCGCGGACGGGTCGGCGCCGAACGCGGCGGGCGCGAACGACCCGGGCGCCTGCTGCGGGCCGGTGGAGCCCGGCACGCCGTTCGGGAACATGTCCGCCGGGACCGGCTGGGTGAGGCCGGGCGGCTCGACCGCCTGCGGACCGGTCTGGGGGCCGGTCTGCGGACCGGGCTGCGGAGCCGCCTGCGCCGCCTGGACGTTCAGCGGATCGGCCGCCGGGTCCGGCTCGCGGCGGTCGCCCGCGTCGTCGTGCTGCCAGGGGAACTTGGGCTTGTCGAAGGTGATCGTCGCCCAGTAGTCGTCGTCCTCCAGCTCGTCGCTGGAGCCGCCCCGGGACGGGGCGGCCGACGCGGGGGAGGGCGGGGCGGCGAGCGGCCCGCCGCCACCGCCGGCGACGCGGCGGTCGAACTCGGGGGCCTCGGCGGGCGCGCCGGGCTGCGGACCGGCGCCGTAGCCGTCGGCGTCGTGCCCGTAGCCGTCGTCGGCCTGCTGGTCCGGGACGGGGGGAGCGGCGCGTCTGCCGCGGCTCTGCTGCGGCTCCTCGTCCATCCAGTCGTCGTCGTCCTGCCCGGCTCTGCTGGCGCGCAGCCCCAGGGCGACGAGGATCACCACGAGGACGACGACCACGATCAGGCCGAAGACCACGATGTAAGAAGTCATGCCACCACCCAATGCCTTGGCCCGGCGAGAGTCCCAGGCACGGACCACGGGGCCGTGCCCATTGTCGCAAGCAGCCGGTTTCCCGCGGACCTAGATTGATTCTGGCCGACCGCTATGACCGTTGTCACACCCTTCGTGCACATCTACCCTCACATGGCGGTGTGCCGTACGGCCAGTCCGGCCGGACGGCGCCTGTCTGTCGGCCGGTGTCCCGGATCGGGACCCCGGCGGCGTCGCGGGCGGGACGGCCTCATGACTGAACGCGCCTACCTGCCGCCGAGGTTCCCGGTGATCCTGCCCCGGGCGATGACGTGCTCGGCTATCGCGGCGAGCGAGTCCTTGAGCGGTGCCCCGTTCGCGAACGGCGCGGGGGAGTTCAGGGCGTAGATGGTGAACCGGTAGCGGTGCCGTTCCCCCTTGGGCGGGCACGGCGGCCTGTAGCCCACCTTCTTGCCGGTGTTGAGCCCCTCCACCGTCTTGTCCAAATGGGTGCCCTCGACGAGTTCCTGCCTGTTGCCGTCGATGCCCGCGTACACCCAGTGCACGTAGGCCCCGTCGCTGGCGTCCGGGTCGTCCATGACGATGGCGAACGACCGCGTGCCCGTCGGCGCCCCGGACCACCGCAACGGCGGGGTCCGGCCCAGGGCGTCGGAGCCAGAGTACGTCGCGCAGGCGAACCGCGTGGGCAAGTCGCCGCCATCGTGGAACGCGGGGCTGGTCACGGTGAAACCGTCGGAAAGCTCGGCGCTGGCGTTCTCCGGCAGGCCGACCGTTCCGCAGCCGCTCAGCAGCGCGGTGAGCGCGAGCGCGCCCGCCGCGGCCAGGGCCGGGCGTCGGTCAATGCTCATGATGCTTCGTCCCGCGTCGCACGCCCGCGCGGGCGCCCCCTTCCTCGTCCGCCCCAACCATAGAGTGTGCGGCGGGGTGGGGCGGGACTTCGGCTCGCGGCTCCGCGCGCCCGGCAGATTCGTGGTGTGACGTTAGTCATGCGTGGTTTGCTGCTGGATGACCGTTTCTGGGAGAAGGAGTGGCGAAGTTCACGCCCTGGGCGCGGTCCAATTTGCCGGTACGGAAAGAACGGGCGTTCTTTCATGGATACCGGTTGGCGTTTGGTCCGTGCCATCGGCTAGCTTGTGAATGTCTTCACAAGCCGACCGTGAACATTGGAGGGCCGCAATGGCCAGGACCGCCGAGGGAACCCCTGGCGCTCCCCACATCCTCATCGTGGGTGGCGGCTATGTGGGCATGTACACCGCTCTGCGACTGCAGAAGAAGCTGCGCCGCGAGCTGAAGACGGGCGACGTCAGCATCACCGTCGTGGACCCGAACTCGTACATGACGTACCAGCCGTTCCTTCCCGAGGCCGCCGCGGGGAACGTCTCCCCGCGCCACGTCGTCGCGCCGCTGCGCCGGGTGCTGCCCCGCTGCGTCGTCCGCAACGCCCGCGTGACCGAGCTGAACCACGCCGAGCGATGGGCGATCGTCCAGCCCCTCGCCGGGCCGCCGGAGCGCATCTCCTACGACTACCTCGTCATGGCGGCCGGTTCGGTCTCCCGCACCCTCCCGATCCCCGGCCTCGCCGAGAACGGCATCGGCTTCAAGACCATCGGCGAGGCGATCCACCTGCGCAACCACGTGCTGGCGCAGCTGGAGATCGCCGAGTCGACCGACGACGAGGAGATCCGCCGCAAGGCGCTGACCTTCGTGTTCGTCGGCGGCGGCTTCGCGGGCGTCGAGGCGCTCGCCGAGCTGGAGGACATGGCCCGCGGCGCGGTCCAGTACATGCGCAAGGTCACCCCGCAGGACCTGCGGTTCGTCCTCGTCGAGGCCGCCGACCGCATCCTGCCCGAGGTCGGCCCGGACATGGGCCGCTGGACGGCCGAGCAGCTCCGCGGCCGGGGCATCGACGTCAAGCTCAAGACGTTCCTGCAGTCGGCCGTCGGCGGCGTGATCGAGTGCTCGGACGGCAGCAGCTTCCCGGCGGGCACGCTGGTCTGGACGGCCGGGGTGAAGGCGGCGCCGGTCGTCCGCAACTCCGACCTCCCGCTGAACGAGCGCGGCCAGGTGAAGGCGACCGAGTACCTGACGGTCGAGGGCGTCGTCCGCGCGTTCACCGCCGGTGACAACGCGGCCGTGCCGGACCTGACCCAGGACGGCATGTTCTGCGCCCCGAACGCCCAGCACGCGGTGCGGCAGTCGAAGGTGCTCGCGGACAACCTCGTCCGGGCGCTGCGCGGCAAGTCGCTGAAGCCGTACGTCCACAACAGCGTGGGCTCGGTGGCGGGCCTCGGCCTGCACAAGGGCGTCGCGAACACCTACGGGATCAAGGTCAAGGGCTTCCCGGCCTGGGTCATGCACCGCACGTACCACGTGTCGCGCGTCCCGACCTTCAACCGCAAGGTCCGCGTCCTGGCCGACTGGACGCTCGCGCTGTTCTTCAAGCGCGAGACCGTCTCGCTCGGCAGCATCGAGCAGCCGCGCGCCGAGTTCGAGCTGGCCGCGACGGCGGACGCCAAGCCGAAGGAGAACGCGGCCTGACCCGCCCGTTCTCCCGGCCGGACGCCCCGGTGGTCCCCGTGACCGCCGGGGCGTCCGCATGTCCCGGCCCGGTGCCCGGGATGGGGGACAATCGGCGGGTGCGGATCGCGATCCTCGGCCCGCTGGAGGTCACGGCGGACGGCCGTCCCGTCGCGGTGGGCGGCGCGCGGCTGCGGGCGCTGCTGGCCCTGCTCGCGCTGGACGCCGGACGCCCCGTCCCGGTGGACGCGCTCGTCGACGCGCTGTGGGGGGAGGACGTGCCCGCCGCCGCGCCGAACGCCGTCCAGTCGCTCGTGTCGCGGCTGCGGGCGGCGATCGGGCGCGACCTGGTGCCGTCCTCGCCCGCCGGGTACCGGCTGGCGGTGCCGCCCGAGGCGGTGGACGCCCACGAGTTCGAGACCCGCGTCGCCGCCGCCCGCCGCGCCGGATCCGCCGCCGACCGCGCCGCCGGACTGCGCGCGGCGCTGGACCTGTGGCGCGGGCCCGCCCTGGCCGACGCGCGGGGCCGTCCGGCCGCCGACGCGCGCGCCGCGCGGCTGGAGGCGCTGCGCCGGGCGGCGCTGGAGGAGCGGCTGGACGCCGACCTCGCGCTCGGCGGGCACGCCGGGCTGATCCCCGAGCTGGCGGCGCTGGTCGCCGCCGACCCGCTGCGCGAGCCGCTGCGCGCCCGGCTGATCCGCGCCCTGTACGCGGCGGGACGGCAGGCCGACGCGCTCGCGGAGTACGCGGCGCTGCGCCGGGAGCTGGCCGACGAGCTGGGCGTCGACCCGTCGCCGGAGCTGGCGGACCTGCACGTGGCGATGCTGCGGCGGGACCCGGTCCTGCTGGCGCCCCCACAGGAGACTCCGGACGAGCCGCCGGGCAACCTGCGCGCGCCGCTGACCAGCTTCGTCGGCCGCGACCGCGACCTGGAGCGCGTGGCCGGGCTGCTGGCCGCCGGACGGCTCGTCACGCTCACCGGGCCGGGCGGCGCGGGCAAGACGCGGCTGGCGCTGGAGGCGGGCGCGCGGGCGGCGGAGTTCCCCGGCGGGGTGTGGAACGTCGAACTGGCGCCGGTGGAGGACCCCGGCGAGGTCGCCCCGGCCGCCCTCGCGGCGCTGCGGCTGCCCGGCGCGGGCCTCGGACCGGGCGTGCGCGGCGGGCTGCCCGCGCGGGACGCCGGGGATCCGCTGGACCGGCTCGTCCGGGCGCTGCGCGGACGGCGGCTGCTGCTCGTCCTGGACAACTGCGAGCACCTGCTGGACGCGGCGGCGCGGCTCGCCGACCGGGTGCTGGCGGGCTGCCCGGACGTCCGGATCCTCACCACCAGCCGGGAACCGCTCGGCATCACCGGCGAGGCGCTGTGGCCCGTCGGACCGCTGGCGGCGCCGCCGGGGCCGGTGGACGCGGCGGCGGCGCTGGAGTACCCGGCCGTCCGCCTGCTGGCCGAGCGGGCGGCAGCGGCGGCGCCCGGGTTCGCGGTCACCGACGCCAACGCCGCGGACGTCCTGCGGATCTGCCGGGCGCTGGACGGCGTGCCGCTGGCGATCGAGCTGGCCGCCGCGCGGCTGCGCGCGCTGACCCCGGCGCAGGTCGCCGACCGGCTCGACGACCGGTTCCGGCTGCTGCGCGCGGGCAGCCGGACGGCGCTGCCCCGGCACCGGACGCTGCGCGCCGTCGTGGACTGGAGCTTCGACCTGCTGGCCGCGCCGGAGCGGGCGCTGTGGCGGCGGCTTGCGGTGTTCCACGGCGGCGCGACGCTGGACGCCGCCGAGATCGTCGGGGCGGGCGCCGGGCTGGACCGGGCGGACGTCCTGGACGTGCTGACCGCGCTGGTCGGCAAGTCGCTCGTCACCGTGGACGCGTCCGGCGGCGCGCCCCGCTACGGGATGCTGGAGACGATCCGCGCCTACGGGCTGGACCGGCTGGCCGAGTCCGGCGAGGAGGCGGCGGTGCGGCGCGCGCACGCGGCGTACTTCCTGGACCTCGCCGAGACGGCCGCGCCGCGCCTGCACGGCGCGGACCAGCTCGTCTGGCTGGCCCGCCTCACGTCCGAGCACGACAACCTGAACGCTGCGCTGCGCGGGGCGGTCGCGGCCGGGGACGCCCGGACCGCCGTCCGGTTCTGCGCCGCGCTCGGCTGGTACTGGTACCTGCGCGGCCGGGTCGCCGAGAGCCGTGAGCACATGGCGCAGGCGCTGGCGCTGCCGGACGTCCCGCGCGACACGACGACCGCGCTCGCCCTCGCGGTCTCGGCGATGCCGCTGATGGACGGCGAGCACTCGGCCGACGCCGTGGCCTGGCTGCGCGAGGCGCACGCGATCGTGGCGGCGTCCGGGGAACGGCCGGCCCATCCCGTGCTGCGGCTGGTGACCGTCATGTTCGAGCTGTTCGGCGGCGGGTGGAGCGAGGCGATGATCGCCGCCGAACCGGACGGCGAGGTGCTGCCGGCGCTGCGCGCGCTCCGCGCCGACCCCGACCCGTGGGTGCGCGGGGTCGCGGCGTTCGCGTGCGGGCAGATCGCGGGGAACTTCGGCCGGACGGCCCGGCTCGCCGGGCACTACGCGTCCGCCGAGGAGGCGTTCCGGACGGCGGGCGACCGCTGGGGCCTGGCGTTCACGCTGGACGCGCGCGCCGAACTGCTCGCCCGCGCGGGCGAGCACCGGGCGGCGGTGCGGCTGCTGACCGAGGCGCTGCGGCTCCAGGAGAGCCTGGGTGAGGGCGAGGCGGCCAACCCGTTCTCCCGGACGAAGCTCGCGAACTCCCTGTTCCTGGCGGGCGAGCGGGACCGCGCGGCGGCCGTCCTGCGCGACGGGCGGCGCCGGGCCGAGCGCGCGGGCGCGCCGGAGGGCGCCGCGCTCATGACCTACTGGCTCGGCGTCCTCGCGCTGCGGCTCGGCCGCCGGGACGAGGCCCGCGCCCGGTTCGCCGCCGCCGAGGCCGCCGCCGCCCGGCTCACCGGCCCGCCGCAGTTCCACGCGACCGTGCTGACGTCCGCTGCGCTGCTGGACCTCGCCGACGGGGACGGCGCCGCCGCCCGCGACCGGTGCGACCGGGCCGTGCGCGCGGCCGTGGCGGCGCTGGACTACCCCGTCCTCGCGCACGCGCTCGGCGGCGCCGCCGCGCTGGCCCTGCACGACGGCGACGCCGTGCGCGCCGCCGAACTGCTCGGCACGGCCGAGGCGCTGCGCGGCGGGCCCGACCTGGCGCTCGCGGACGTCACGGCCGTGGACACCGCCGTCCGCGCCGCCCTCGGCGAGCCCGCGTTCGCCGCCGCCCGCGACCGGGGCCGGGCCGTGACGTTCGCGGACGTCGCCGCCGCGTCCGGCCCGGCCCGCACGCCCGGCTGACGGCTCAGGTGTTGCGGCGGAAGAGGCGCAGCGACAGCGGCACGAACACGGCCGCGATCGCCACGCCCCACAGCAGCGCGGTGAGGGCCGGGCCGCCGACCGGCTGGTCGCCCGCCGGGTTGCCGACCGGGTGCCCGACGAGCAGGCCCCGCAGCGCGTCGCCGAGCTTGGACACCGGGTTGTTCTCCATGATCGCCCGGATCCAGCCGGGGTAGCGGTCGGAGACGGGGATGAACGCGTTCGACAGGAACGTGATCGGGAAGATGACCGTGAACCCGAAGATCTGCACCTTCTCCGGGGCGTCCACGGCGAGCCCGATGAACACCGACGCCCACGAGAACAGCAGCGCGAACGCCAGGAGCAGCAGGAACGCCGGGACGAGGTTCAGCCACGACGTCTCGATCCGGAACCCGATGAGCAGCCCCACGCCGAGCAGGATCGCCATCGACCAGACCTGCTTCACCGTGTCGGCGAGGATCCGCCCGGCGAGCGGCGCGCTCCGCGCGATCGGCAGGCTGCGGAACCGGTCGAACACGCCCTTGCCGACGTCGGCGTTCAGGCCGGTCCCGGTCGTCATGGACGCGAACAGCGCGTTCTGCACGATGATCCCCGGGATGAGGATCGGCATGTACGCCGACACGCTCCCGGCCATCGCGGGGCCGAACACGTAGGCGAACAGCAGCACGAACATGATCGGCTGGATGCTCAGGTCGACCAGTTCCATCGGGTTGTGCTTGATCTGCACCAGGTTGCGCCAGGTCAGCGTCAGGGTCTGGCGGAACGCCTCGACGGGCGTCACGCGCGTGGCGAGACCCGGCCGGGCGGCGGTCGCGGTCGTCATGCCGGGACCTCCTCTCGCGCGGCGGGGTCGCCGGCCGCGTCGTCGGTGTGGTGGCCGGTCAGCGCGAAGAACACCTCGTCCAGGCTGGACCGGCGCAGGGACAGCTCGGCCACGGCGATGCCCGCGTCGTCGAGGCGGCGGACGACGGCGGGCATGACGCCGGTGTCCGCGACGGGCACCGAGACCAGCGCGTCGCGGATCTCCGGCGCGGCCTCGGCCAGCTCGCCGACGATCTTCGCGGCGGCCTCGCGGTCGTCCGCGCGCACCGGCGTGACCTCCAGGACCTGCCCGCCGACCTGGGACTTCAGCGCGTCCGGCGTGCCGCTGGCGATCACGCGCCCGCGGTCGATGACGACGATGTCGTCGGCGAGCTGGTCGGCCTCCTCCAGGTACTGCGTGGTGAGCAGGACGGTCACGCCGTCGTCGGTCAGCCCCCGGACGATCTCCCACAGGTCGCCCCGGCTGCGCGGGTCGAGACCGGTGGTGGGCTCGTCCAGGAACAGGATCTGGGGCCGTCCGACCAGGCTGGCGGCCAGGTCCAGGCGGCGCCGCATGCCGCCGGAGAACGTCTTGGCGGCGCGCTCGGCGGCGTCCGACAGCCGGAACCGCTCCAGCAGCTCGGCCGCGCGGGCCTTGGCGTCCTTGCGGGACATCCCGAGCAGGCGGCCGATGAGCAGCAGGTTCTCCGCGCCGGTCAGCATCTCGTCCACCCCGGCGTACTGGCCGGTGAGCCCGATGAGCCGCCGCACCTGGTGGGCGTGCGTGGTGACGTCGAAGCCGCCGACCTCCGCGTGACCCGCCGTCGGCGCGGTCAGCGTCGCGAGGATGCGCGTCGTGGTCGTCTTGCCGGCGCCGTTCGGGCCGAGGACCCCGAGGACGGTGCCGGCCTCGGCGCTGAGCGAGACGTCGGCGAGCGCGACGGTCTCGCCGAAGCGTTTCTCCAGGCCGTCGGCCCGGATCGCGTGGGGCATGTCCCCTCCTTCTGTGATGCGTGGCGGTTCGCCGCCCGATGTCCCAAGTGTGCTCCACGCCACTGACAGTTCCCGCACACGGCGCTGACGGCGCGCGCGCACGCGGCCCGGCGGGCGTGCCCACGTAGACTCGTCCCGTGACGGCGGTTCGGGGCGCCCCTCGGGACGACGGCGGGGACGTCCCCCCGGCGCCGCGCCTGCGCCCGCCCGCCCACCACGTCTCGCGCCGCGCCGTCGCGCACTGGACGATCGAGTACGTCCTGGTCTTCGGCCTGGCGTTCGGGCTCGCGCTCGGCGTCGCCGCCTGGGCCGGGTCGGCGGACTGGACGGGCACCCCCGGCCTCCTCGCCCGGCACGCGGCGCTGCTGCCGATCGTCATCGGCGTCGCCGGGACGCTCACGGCCGCGATCGCGCCCGTCTGGCGGTACCGCGTCCACCGCTGGGAGGTCAGCGCCGACGTCGTCTACACCCGCACCGGCTGGTTCGACCGCGAGTGGCTGCTCGTCCCGGTCGGGCGGATCCAGACCGCCACGGCCGGGCAGGGCTGGCTGGAGCGGCTGCTCGGGCTGGCCACCGTCGAGATCAACACCGCGTCGCACACCGGGTCGTCGGAGCTGACCGGGCTGCCGGTGGACGTCGCGGTCCGGCTCGCCGCCGACCTCGCCCGCCGCGCCCACGACCTGCGCGACGACGCCACATGACCGGTCCGGCGACGCGCCCGCCGGGGGAGCGCGGGGCCGTCGCGCCGGCCGGGCGCCAGCGCCTGCACCCGCTGACGTTCGTCGTCGGCGCGACCCGCGAGCTGATGGCGCTGCTCGCCGCCGGGGCGACCGGGCTGCTCGTCGGCGGTTTATCCACGGCGTTCTTCTTCACGCTGATCGGGCTGGCGTTCGGGCTGGCGTTCCACGTCACGGCGTGGGCGACGTTCACCTACACCGTCCAGGACGACCGGATCGAGCTGCGCCGGTCGCTGGTCCGGCGGACGGTCAAGAGCATCCCCCGCGACCGGATCCGCGGTGTGGACGTCACCACGTCGTTCGGTCACCGGCTGCTCGGTCTCGCGGTCGTGCGCGTGGACGCGGGCGCGGACGGCGGCGAGGGCGAGCTGAACGCCGTGTCGCGGCGCGAGGCGGCCCGGCTGCGCCGCGTCCTGCTGGCCCGGACCGCCGCGCCCGCCCCGCCGCGCGCCCGCGTCCTCGCCCGGATGCGGCGCCGCTGGTACCTGTACGCCCCGCTCAGCGGCGCGTACCTGCTGACGCCGTTCGCGCTGGCGGGGAGCCTGATCGGGTTCCTCTACGACGTCGGGGACGATCTCGGGCTCGTCACCCGCGACCGCATCGCCCGGCTCGGGCAGGACGTCGCCGGGCTGCCGGGGGCGGCGGTGGTCGCGGCGGCGGCCGTCCTGCTGGTCGCCATGCCGGTCATGTCGGTCATCGTGTTCACGCTGTTCAACGGGGACTTCACCGTCCGGGAGCGGGACGGGTCGCTGGTCGCCGAGCGCGGGTTCGTCACGCGCCGCAGCGTCGCGCTGGAGCTGCGCCGCGTCCGGGGCGTCGAGCTGGTCGACAACCCGTTCGAGCGGGCCGCGCGCGTGGTGCGGCTCGGCGCGCTCGTCACCGGGCTCGGCGACGCCGCGCACCGGGGGCGGCTGCTGCCCGCCGCACCCCGCGCGTACGCGGTGGACGTCGCCGAACGGGTGCTCGGGCCGGTTCCCGGGCCGCTGACCGCGCATCCGTCCGCCGCGCGGGGCCGCCGCGTCGTGCGGGCCGCCGCGCCGCCGCTCGGCGTCGGGGTGGTCGCGGCCTCCGTCGGGCAGGGCGGCGTCGCCGTTCTGTGCGCCGTCCTGACGGTGCTCGCGGTGCCGCTCGGGCTGGACCGGTACCGGCAGCTCGGCCACGCCGCCGACGCCACCCGGTTCACGCTGCGGTCGGGGTCGCTGCTGCGCCGCCAGGTCGTCGTGGACCGGACGGCCGTCGTCGGCTGGCGCGTCCGGCAGTCGCTGTTCCAGCGGCGCGCCGGGCTCGCCACGCTGGACGCCGCCGTCGGCGCGGGCGACGGCGGCTACGCGGGCCTGGACATGGCGGCGCCGGACGCCGTCGCGTTCGCCGCCGCGCTCACCCCGGACTGGGTGCTGCCGTTCCTGGAGCCGCCGGGGGCTACTCCGGGCGGCGCGCCCCGAACATGATCTCGTCCCAGGACGGCACGGACGCGCGCTTGCCCTTCGGCTTGCGGCGGCCCCGCGCCGCGCGCTGCGCCGGGGTGTCGGCCGCCGCCGCGGCGACCGGCTTGTCGGACGCGGCGGGCATCGACGGCCGGGTCGTCGGCTTCTTCTTCTGCGCGGGCCGGGGATGCTGCGGGCGCTGCGGCGCGGCGACCCGGGGCGGCTCCTCCTGCGGGGCGGGCTCGGGCTCGGGCACCGGCTCGGGCTCGGACGCCGCGACCGGCTCCGGCTCGGGTTCGGGCTCGGGCTCCGGTTCCGCCTCGGCGACGGGCTCGGGTTCGGGTTCGGGCTCCGGTTCGGCGGGAGCCTCGTCCGGGACGTCCTGAACGTCCGCGGGCGGCTCCTCGGCGTCTTCGGGGGCCTCGGGCTCGTCCGCCTCGACGGACGGCTCGACGGACGGCTCGTCGACCGCCTCCGGCTCGGCCGGGGCCTCGTCCTCGTCCTCGGGCTCGGCTTCGTCCACGATCTCGGGCTCGGCCTCGATCTCGGGCTCGTCGGGCGGGAACGCCGGGCTCGCGTCGACCATCCGGCCGCGCTCCACGATGTACTCGCGCTCGGCCTCGTCCTCCTCGGCGGCGGGTGCGGGCGCCCGCACCGGCTCGGGCGCGGGCTCGGGACGCGGCTCGGGCACGCGCGGACGCTCCTGCGCCGGCGGCCGGACCGGCGGCTCGGGCAGTCCCCGGGACGGCGGCGCGGTGTCACGCCCGTCCGGCACCACCGTCATCGTGGGACGGCGCAGCGGCGTGACGGTGTCGGCGGCCGGTTCGTCGTCCCACTCCACGGCGGTCAGCCGCGCGGCGATCTCGTCCAGCGGGGACACGTGCCGGCGGCGCGGGTCGAAGACCCACTCGGCGGCGTGCGGCCGGCCGCCCTCGAAGAACGACAGGCGGATGCGCCAGGTGCGGTCCTCGCACTTCCAGGAGTCCCACTCGGCCTCCTCCAGGTCCACGCCGCCGCGCGCGAGCCGTTCCTCGACGGTCTCGCCGAGCGCCGGTCCGGGCGCGGAGTCGCCGGGACGGCGGACCGCCACGCGCTGCGCCTGCTGCGCCATGTACTCGCGCTCTTGCAGGACCGGCCCCTCGAACCAGCGGACGCGCTCGACGGGGATCCCGGCCGACTCGGCGATCTCCTCGGCGGTCTCGCCGGAGCGGATGCGGGCCTGGATCTCCTTCGGGCGCAGCGGGCTCTCCACCTCGATCTCGAACTGGCCGAGCCGGGAGAAGTGCCCGCGGACCGCCGCCCGCAGACGGTCGTCGACGGGCAGGGTGAACCGGGTGCCTCGGCCCGCGGTGGCCAGGACGAGGTACGTACCGTCCTCGCTGACCGCGACGAGGCGCAGCTCCTGCATGCGTGTCCTTCCTGCCTGTCCCTGACGGCACGGAGGGCGCCGCGGGCACCCGCCGCCGCGAGCGTGGACCGGGCCATGCTCGCACCGGCCGGACGTCCGGCCCCTGCCGAGGGCGCATGCGTGCCCTCCCCCGGATTCCCGAGTCTGTCTTTCGGACACACCTGCTGCCAGCACCGTACCCGGCATGTCCGAACATCGCCGCTCCGCAGCGCTCGTCACGAGCCGAAAGACGGCTGCGGCCCAGCTTGCCGGGGGCGGGCGCCCGTCCGGGGACGCCCGGCGCTTTCTTCCTGGATCCTTACCCCACTGTGCCCGAAGGTTTGGGGGGACTCCAGTCCCGACGGGTTGCGAACCTCACGTCCGGGTACTGGAACAGCCTCGTCGTCCCGTTAGTTCCTGTTGTCGGGATTCCTGCTGGTCAACCGTGATGGGAGAGTTCGTCGATGCCGGGCAAGCTGCCGGAGCTGAGCACCACCCAATTGATCGCCAGTGGAGTGGCGACCTTGGGAGCAGCGGTCGGAGCGTCGTACCTCGGCGTCTACGGAACGATCATCGGCGCGGCGTTCATGAGCGTCGCGTCCACGGCGGGCGGCATCGTCGCCAAGCACTACCTGGACCGGGGCAAGGAACAGATCAGGGAGCGGGCGCACCTGGTGTCGGCCGTCCTCGCCCGGGACGAGGCCGAGCGCGCCGCGGCGGCCGTCACGTCCGCGCACCCGGCGCGGACCGTGCCGTGGGCGGCGCGGACGGGCCTGGACCCGAACGCGACCGTCCTGGACCCGTCCGCGTTCGACCCCGGCGCCACCCGCCGCGACCTGCCGCTCCCCGCCGACCCGGGCGCGACCCGGCTGGACGGCCCGGCGGCCGTCGCGGGCGCGCTGGCGGACGCGGCGGGCGACGACGCGCTGCGCCGGGCGTCCTGGCGGGCCGCGCTCGCCGACACCGGGGACTGGACGCGGCGCCACTGGATCAAGCTCGCGGCCTCGTCGGCGGTCGTGTTCGCGCTGGTCATCGGCGGGATCACGCTGTGGGAGGTCGCGGCGGGCGGCATCGGCAGGGACGGCGGGAACGGCCCCACGGTCGTGCGGGTGTTCGGCGGGGGAGAGGCGCGCACGCCGTCCCACGAGCCGACGCACCGGCCGTCGGTAACGCCGTCGGGCACGCCGACCACGACCCCGACGACGTCGCCCACGCCCACGACGAAGCCGGAGACGACCCCGTCCCCGACGCCCGGCACGACCACCCCCACGACCCCGGCGCCGACGACGACCCGGCCGAGCACCGGGCCGTCCACGTCCCCGCCCGCCGGGGGCGCCGAGACACCGCGCGGGATCGAGCGGACGACGCCCTGACCGGTCAGTCGCCGAAGACGCGCCGGGTGTAGGGGTTGGCGAAGCGGCGGTCGGGGTCCAGCTCGTCGCGCAGCGCGCGGAAGTCGCCGAAGCGCGGGTAGACCGTTTCCAGGTACGCGGCGTCGCGGGTGTGGAGCTTGCCCCAGTGCGGGCGCCCGCCCATCGCGGTCAGCAGGTCCTCGACGCCGCCGAAGTAGTCCTCGTGCGGGTCGCGGTTGTAGACGTGGACGGCGATGAACGCGCTCCGGCGGCCGTGCGCCATCGACAGCCAGGCGTCCTCCTCCGGCAGCATCCGCACCTCGATCGGGAAGCTGATGCGCCAGTCCCGCCGGTCGAACAGCGCCCGCAGCTCCTTCAGCGCCGGGACGAGCTGCTCGCGCGGGATCGCGTACTCCTGCTCCTTGAACCGGACGGTGCGCGGGCTGGTGAACACCTTGTACGACGTGTCGGTGTACGTCCGCGCGCCCAGCGCCTTGGCCGACACCTTGTTGATGGCCGGCGCCGCCGCCGGGACGCGGTGGGTCACCCGGTTGATCCACCCGAACACCGTGTTGGACAGGAACTTGTCGTCCAGCCAGTACTTGACGGGGGACAGCGGCGCGGCCGGGCCCTCGGTCCGGTTGTTGCGCTTGGTGCTGCACCCCTCGGTGTGGGGGAACCAGTAGAACTCGAAGTGCTCGTTGGCGGCGTCGAACTCGTCGATGCGCGCCACGACCTCGTCCCACCGCATCGGCGCCTCCTCGGCGCGCAGCAGGAACGCCGGGACGGTCCGCCACGTGATCGCGGTGACGATCCCGAGCGCGCCGAGCCCGGCGCGGGCTGCGTCGAACAGGTCCGGCCGCTCGTCGCGCGAGCACGTCACGACGCTGCCGTCGGCGAGGACGAGTTCCAGCGCCGCGACCTGGGACGCCAGCCCGGCGGCGTCGCGTCCGGTGCCGTGCGTGGCGGTCTGGAGGGCGCCCGCGACGGTCTGCTCCTGGATGTCGCCCATGTTGGCGAGCGCGAGCCCGTGGTCGGCCAGGACGGCGTTGAGCCGGTGCAGCGGCAGCCCGGCCTCGACCGTGACGAGCCCGCCGGCGGTGTCGACCGAGCGCACGGCCGTCAGCCCGCCGGGCCGCAGCAGGACGCCCTCGGCGACGGCCGCGCCGGTGAAGGAGTGACCGGTGCCGGTCATGCGGACGGTCAGGCCGTCGTCGGCGGCGGCCCGCACGGCCTCGGCCACCTCGGCGGTCGTGCGCGGGGTCGTCGCGCGGCGCGGGGACGCGTGCTGGTTCCCGGCCCAGTTCCGCCAGTTCTCGGTGCTCGCGGGAGACATGGGGGGATGCTACTCGTCCGGGTGTTCATGAGGAAAGTTCACGTTCCATCCCGGGCGGGACTGACCGGCGCGGCAGGTGTCCGGACCGGGCGGTTAGTCTCGTCTCACCCGTACCGACTCTTGCAGGAGATGGGCCGTGCCTCCGTCTTCACCGCCCCGCGCCACCGGCCGCCCGCGCCGCCGCGTCCGGCCGGTGGTCGCGGTCGCCGCCGCGTCCGCGCTGGCCGCCGCCGCGCTCGGCGGCGGCGCCTACGCCGTCCTCGGGCGAGGCGGCGCGGACGGCGGCGGGCACAGCGACCCGCCGCGCGTCACGGGCTCGCCCGTCACGACCGTGGACGACACCGGGCAGCTCGCGCCGCTGCGCCGGGTCGTCCCGCCGGACGTCCTCGCGGTCTCCAGCGGGCAGCCGATCCCCCAGGAGCGCATCGACCGGCTGCGGCGCGTCAAGCGCATCGACTCGGTCATCGCCGTCGCGGGCGGCGCCGTCCAGTTGCAGGGGCGTGCGGTCAACACCTTCGCGGTGGATCCGTCGGCGTTCCGGTCCTGGACGCCGCCCGGCACCGCCAAGGACACCCAGCTGTGGACGGCCCTCGCCGAGCACCGGTTCGTCACCTCGAAGTCCGCCGCGACCCAGCTCGGGCTGAGCCCCGGACGGCCGTACCCGATCGTCGCCAAGACCGTCCCGCAGGTGACGATGGGCGGGTCCGGCGACCTCGGGATCCCCGGCATCGACATGCTCGTCAGCCGCAAGACCGGGACGGACATGGGCCTGGTCGAGAACGTGGCCGTGCTCGTCAACGCGCCCGGCGTGGACCCGGCCAAGCTCGCCGCGGCCGTCCAGAAGGCCCTCGGGACGGGCGTCAGCGGCGTCAACCTGCACGAGAAGCGGTACCAGCCGACCGGCGGCGGCCAGCGGCCCGGCAGCTACCTCGACCTCTACAAGCAGGCCGCGAAGAGCTGCCCCGGCCTGTCGTGGACCGTGCTCGCGGCGATCGGCCAGGTCGAGAGCGACCACGGACGCAACGCCGGCCGGTCCAGCGCGGGCGCCTACGGGCCGATGCAGTTCATGCCCGCCACGTGGAAGTCCTACGGCGTGGACGGCGACGGCGACGGCAAGGCCGACATCATGAACCCCTACGACGCCGTCCCCGGCGCGGCCAAGTACCTGTGCGCCAACGGCGCAGGAAAGGGCGGCCGATCCCTCTACCAGGCGATCTGGCACTACAACCACGCCGACTGGTACGTGCAGAAGGTGCTCAATCTGGCCCGTGCGTACGCCACCCGCTTCCCGTGAGGTTGGATGGGGGCATGACGTCCTACGACGCGCTGCTCCTGGTGTCGTTCGGCGGCCCCGAAGGGCCTGACGACGTGATCCCGTTCCTGGAGAACGTGACCCGGGGGCGCAACGTCCCGCGCGAACGCCTCGCGGTCGTCGGCGAGCACTACATGCTGTTCGGCGGCGTCAGCCCGATCAACGGCCACTGCCGCGCGCTGAAGGCCGCGATCGAGGCGGACTTCGCCGCGCACGGCGTGGACCTGCCCGTCTACTGGGGCAACCGGCACTGGGACCCGTTCCTCGCCGACGCCGTCCGCGCGATGCGCGACGACGGGATCCGCCGCGCCGCCGCGTTCGTCACGTCCGCCTACAGCGGTTATTCGGCGTGCGACCAGTACGTGGAGGCGATCGAGCAGGCACGGTCGGAGGTCCCGGGGGCGCCGGAGATCGACAAGCTGCCCGTCTACTACGACCGGCCGGGGTTCGTGGAGCCGCTGGTGGACGCCGTCCGCGCCGCGCTCGCCGAGCTGCCCGCCCATCTGCGCGCGGGCGCCCCGCTGGCGTTCACGGCGCACAGCGTCCCGCTCGCGCAGCCCGGACGGGAGACCTACGCGGCCGAACTGCGGGCCGTCGCCGCGCGGGTCGCCGAGCGGGCCGCGCCCGGCCACCCGTGGGACCTCGTCTACCAGAGCCGCAGCGGGCCGCCGAGCCAGCCGTGGCTGGAGCCGGACGTCGGGGACCACCTGGAGCGGCTGCACGACGCCGGGCACGACGCGGTCGTCGTCGTGCCGGTCGGGTTCGTGTCCGACCACATGGAGGTCATGTACGACCTGGACGTGCAGGCGGCGGACGTGGCGGACAAGCTCGGGCTCGCGTTCGTCCGGGCCGCCACGCCGGGCGCCGACCCCCGCTTCGCGACGCTGCCCCGCGCCCTGCTGGCCGACCTGGGAGACGACCGATGACCAGCCCCGAGGACCTGCTCGAACTCGCCGTCGCGACCGCCCGCGAGGCGGCCCGGATGCTCGTCGCCGAGCGGCCCGCCGCCGGACCCGACGTCGTCCAGACCAAGTCGAGCCCGACCGACGTCGTCACCGCGCTGGACCGCGCCGCCGAGAAGCTGATCGTGGAGCGGATCGCCGAGGCCCGGCCGGACGACGCGTTCCTCGGCGAGGAGGGCGGCGAGACCGGCGGCGGCTCGGGCGTCCGCTGGGTGATCGACCCGATCGACGGGACCGTCAACTTCCTGTACGACCTGCCGGACTGGGCGGTGAGCATCGGCGTGGAGGACGGCGGCGTCCCGGTCGCGGGCGCGATCGTCATCCCGCGCCGGGGCGAGGTCTACACGGCGAGCCGGGGCGGCGGCGCGTACCTGGAGGCGGCGGGCGTCCGGCGGCGGCTGCGCGTCAACGAGAACGTGCCGCTCGCGCGGGCGCTGGTCGCGACGGGCTTCGGCTACGCGTCCGGGCGCCGCGCGCACCAGGCCGAGGTGCTGCGGGGCGTGGTGCCGAACGTCCGGGACATCCGCCGGGGCGGCTCGGCCTGCGTCGACCTGTGCGCGGTCGCGGCGGGCCGGGTGGACGCCTACTACGAGCGCGGCACCCAGGCGTGGGACGTCGCGGCGGGCGCGCTGATCGTCGCCGAGGCGGGCGGACGCGTCGAGGGCCTGGACGGCGCCCCGATGAGCCCCGAGTTCACGATCGCCGCGGGCCCCGGCACGTTCGAGGCCCTGCACGCCCTGCTGGCCCCGCTGGACCCCGCGCACGACTAGCCGGGCAGCGGCGGCGGGTCGGTGAACAGCGCGGGCAGCACGAACGCCCGGACGTAGCGGCGGACCGCGTCCGGGTCGCCCGCGTCCGGGACGGCCCCCATGAGCAGCGCCAGCGCGATCGACAGCACGTACCCGGCCGCCTCGGCGGAACCGAGCCCCGGCCGCAGGCTCCCCGGCAGGCAGCCCGCGAGGCCCAGCTCATAGCTCTCGGTGAGCAGCGCGGCGATCTCCGGATGGGCGGTGACGAGGCGCGCGAAGCCGCCCTCGCCCGTCAGCCGGGCGAGCAGCGGGTCGCGGGCCACCTCGGTCGCGACGAACACCAGCGACTCGGTGATCACGCGCTGGGGGTCGAACGGGCCGACGAACCGGGCGGTCGCCTCGGCGACGGACCGCTCGGTGGCGCGCAGCGCGAGCGCGCCGACGACCTCGTCGCGGTTCGCGAAATGGCGGTAGAGGACGGCGCGCGTGTACCCGCTGCGCCGGGCGATCGCCTCCATCGTCGCCGCCGTGCCGGACTCCAGGACGGCCCGCTCGGCGGCGTCCAGCAGCGCCTCCCGGGCCTGCGCCGGGCTGAGCCCGCCGCCCGGGGGCCGTCCCCTGCGCCTGGTCGGCCCCGGTTTCTTGTCATCGGAAAAAGTAGACATGATCCAGGATCTGTATATTATCGGCGGTTCCATCTCCGCGCGGCCGGGAGGCCGAACATGCGCGCACACCCCCTCGTCACGCTCGCGGTCGCGAGCGTACTGGCCCTCCTGACCGCCCCGGCGGCCCGCGCCGACGGCGACCCCGACTACGGCGACGCCCGGTCCTGGATCTGCCGTCCGGGCGTCCGCGGGCCCTGCGACGACGACCTCGACGCCACCGTCGTCCCCGCCGACGGACGGCTGTCGGTGGAGCACGCCCGGCACGCGACCGCCCCGCCCGTCGACTGCTTCTACGTCTACCCGACCGTCTCCGGCGACCCCGGCATGAACAGCGACACGAACTGGTCGCCCGACGTCGAGGGCCTGATCACCCGGCAGCAGGCGGCCAGGTTCGGATCCACCTGCCGCGTCTTCGCCCCCGGGTACCGGCAGATCACGCTGACCGCGATCATCGACGGCCGCACGTCCGACACCGCCAAGCAGCGCGCGGCGGACGATTTCGCCTACGCCGACGTGCTGCGCGCCTGGAAGCACTACCTCGCGCACGACAACGGCGGACGCGGGTTCCTGCTGCTCGGCCACTCCCAGGGCGCGGGCATGGTCCAGCGCCTCCTGCGGGAGCAGATCGACCCGGATCCGCAACTGCACGCGCGGCTGATCGGCGCCTACATGCCGTCCGCCGACGGGGCCTCGCCCACCACGCCGCTGTGCTCGCGCTACTGGCAGACCGGCTGCGTCGTGACCTGGGCGTCCTACCGTTCCGACCGCGCGCCGACCGCGAAAGCCCTGCTCCCGTCCCTGTTCGGGCGCGACCCCGCCGACGGGACGCACTTCCCCTGCGTCAACCCCGCCACGCTGCTGAAGCCCAGCGCAGACCCGGCCGCGAGCACCTGGCTCGACTCCTACTTCCCGACGCGGTTCCCGTTCGGCCAGTACCCGTACTTCACCTGGCAGGCCCCGGGGCCGTGGGTCCGGGCCGACCACGGGACGGTCACCACCGCGTTCGTCCGCACGCCGCGCTTCGTGACGGGCCGCTGCGTCCACAAGGACGGCTACAGCTTCTTCGAGATCACCGTCCACCGGGACCCCGCCGACCCCCGGGTGGACGACATCGGCGGGGACATGACGCCGTTCGCGTTCTACTTCGTCCCGACGCCCCGCAACGTCATGGGGCTCCACATGGCCGACTACGACCTCGTCCAGGGGGACCTGCAGCGCCTGGCGGCGCTCCAGACGAACGCCTACCTGGGCGCCCGTCCGAAGCTCAGTCCGGCAGGTTGATGTCGTTGTTCGCCGCGATCCGCAGCAGCTCGTTGATCTCTTCCTGCCGGATGTCGGCCAGATAGGTGTCGCCGTCGGCGCGGGCGGTGCGCAGCGACGCGTACGCGTCGTCGAGGCGCTGCTGGATCGTGCGGGTCAACTCGCCCATGAGGCCTCCTCCCGGAATCAGGCTTTCGGTACCCAGATCTTTCCTTAAGCTAAACCTGTTCTAATGAGGATTTTGCCCCGTCGCCCGGCAACACGATAAGAACCGCAGGTGAACGTCTTACGGACGTCTTACGGGCCGCGTGGGATACCTGGGAGGACGGGTCCGCGAGGAGGGGGAACGGGACGTGCGTGTTCTGGTCGTCGAGGACGAGCGCGTGCTCGCCGACGCCATCGCCACTGGCCTCCGCCGCGATGCGCTGGCGGTGGACGTGGCCTATGACGGCGCGGGCGCGCTGGAGCGGGCGGCGGTCAACGCCTACGACGTGATCGTGCTGGACCGCGACCTGCCGAAGGTCCACGGCGACGAGGTGTGCCGCAGGCTGGTGGACCAGCGGTACCCGGCCCGGATCATCATGCTGACGGCGGCGGGCGAGCTGGACGACCGCGTCGAGGGCCTGACCCTCGGCGCCGACGACTACCTGGCCAAGCCGTTCGCGTTCAAGGAGCTGATCGCGCGCGTGCGGGCGCTCGGCCGGCGCGCGGCGGCGCCCCGGCCGCCGGTGCTGGAGCGCGCCGGGATCCGGCTGGACCCGGCGCGGCGCGAGGTGTGGCGCGAGAGCCGTCCGGTGGACCTGACCCGCAAGGAGTTCGCGGTGCTGGAGGTGCTGCTCGGCGCGGACGGCGCGGTGGTCAGCTCCGAGCACCTGCTGGAGAAGGCGTGGGACGAGCACATCGACCCGTTCACGAACGTGGTCCGCGTGACGATGATGACGCTGCGCAAGAAGCTCGGCGAGCCCGCCGTGATCGAGACGGTGCCGGGCGTGGGGTACCGGCTGTGACGCAGGAGACCGAGCGTCCCGAGAGCCGCCCTGAGCCGCGTCCGGAGCACAAGGAGTGGCGCGGGCCCGGGCCGCAGCAGTTCCCGCGCCCCGCGCAGAGGAGCCTGCGGCCGGGCGGGATGCGGGGGCCGTTCGGGCGGGTGAGCGTCCGGCTGCGGCTGACGGCGCTGTACGGGCTGCTGTTCCTGCTGGCGGGCGCGCTGCTGCTGTTCGTGATGTCGGTGCTCGTCGCGAACATCCTCGGCAACATCAAGGTGATCGGGTTCGGGATCACCGACGACGAGGCGGCCGAGCTGCAGCGCCGGTTCGTCGAGGAGACGATGCGGCAGCTCGTGGCGCGGTCGCTGGTGGCGTTCGCGGGCGTGGCCGTGCTGGCGGTCGTCCTCGGCTACTTCGTCGCGGACCGGGCGCTCAGCCCGCTCCAGCGGGTGACGGCGACGGCGCGGCGGCTGTCGGAGAGCACCCTGCACGAGCGGATCGCCCTCCAGGGGCCCAACGACGAGATCAAGGAGCTGGCCGACACGTTCGACGCGATGCTGGAGCGCCTCGGGCAGGCGTTCGACTCCCAGCGCCGCTTCGTCGCCAACGCGTCGCACGAGCTGCGGACGCCGCTGGCGATCAACCGGACGCTGCTGGAGGTCGCGCTCGGCGACGAGGAGGTCTCCGACGACCTGCGCGCCGTCGGCCGGACGCTGCTGGCCACCAACGCCCGGCACGAGCGGCTGATCGAGGGCCTGCTGCTGCTGGCGCGCAGCGAGCGGGAGCTGACGACCCGCACCCCGGTGGACCTCGCGGACGTGGCCCGGACGGTCCTGGAGAACGCCGGGCGCCGCGACCACGACAACGACGTCGTCCTGCACCCGGAGCTGACGACGGGCACCGCGCTCGGGGACCCGGTCCTGCTGGAGCACCTGGTGTCGAACCTGGTGGACAACGGGATCAAGCACAACGACGACGGCGGCGAGGTCTGGGTCCGGACCGGCGTCCTGGACGGGTTCGCGACCGTCCAGGTGGAGAACACGGGGCCGAACGTCCCGGGATACGAGGTGGAGCGGCTGTTCGAGCCGTTCCGGCGGCTGAACTCCGACCGGGTGGAGTCGGCGAAGGGCGCGGGGCTCGGGCTGTCGATCGTCCGGTCGGTGGTCCTGGCGCACCGGGGGACGCTGTACGCGACGTCCCGGACGGGCGGCGGGCTCATCATCACGATCCGGCTGCCGCTCGCGCCGCCTACTTGAGCGCGGCGGTGGCGAGCGTGGGGTCGCCGTCCAGGTCGAGGCGCAGGCCGGTGTAGCGCGGGTCGTAGGCGGCGCCGACGCCGATGTCCACCAGCGGGACGATCGCCAGGGCGTCCGCCGCGATCTTCTCGGCCTGCCGGGCGAGGTCGAGCCGCCGGGACGCGTCCGGGGTGCGGGCGGCCTCGGCGAGCAGGGCGTCGAACCGTCCGTCGCGCCAGCGCGCGACGTTCCCGAGGCCGAGGTCGCCGTAGACGCCCGCGTCGCCGAGCAGCGGGCCGAGCAGGAGCGGGGCGGTCGGGACGTCGGCCGTCCACGCGTACAGGACGAGCCCGGACGCGTCGCCCGCCGACACCGCCTTGGCCAGGTCCGGGTACCGGTCGTAGGTCTTGATCTCGACCCGCCAGCCGAGCACCTGCCGGAGCTGGTTCTGCACGACCTCGGCGAGGCCGCGCTGCGCCGGGAAGCTCATCGTGTAGAGCCGGACCGTCGACCCGCTCGGCAGCTTGGCGTCGGTCGCGAGCCCGACGGCCTTCGCGACGTCCTGCCGCGCGCACGACGGGCATACGCCCGGGTTGCTGTAGCCGGGCGTCGCGGCCGGGACGATGCCCGTCGCGGGGGCGTATCCGGGGCCGACCGCCGCGACGGCCTGGCGCCGGTCCAGCGCGTAGGACACCGCCTGCCGCGCGGTGGCATTGGCCATCGGTCCGCGCGCGGTGAGCGGGAGCAGGAACCGTGCGCCGGGGATCGCCCGGGTGAGCCGCGTGCCGGTCGTTCCCTGCGCGGACGAGCTGAGCGGGGTGAAACCGAGCGTCCCCGACGCCAGGCCGGCGATCCCGGCCGTGGGGGCGTCGCTGCTCAGTTTCAGGGTGACCTTGTCCAGCGGGGTCGAACCGAACGCCCATGCCTTGTTGCGGACGAGCGTGATCACGCCGGACGACGTCCCGCCGAGCTTGAACGGGCCGTTCCCGACCGGGTTCACGCGGTAGGACGCGTCGTTGTAGCGTCCCGCGTCCTTCGGCGCCGGGGCGAACGCGAGGTTCGCGACGCGGAGCGGGAAGTCGCAGTCGGGGGACCGCAGGTCCGCCTGGAGGGTCGATCCGTCGGCCGTCACGCCGGTCAGGGTCTCGGCCCTGCCCGCCGCGACCTCGTCGTAGCCCTTGATGCCGCCCATGACGTACAGGGCGTTGCCGTTGGGGTTCTGGGCGGTGCGGGACCAGCCCCGGGCGAACGCGGCGGCGTCGACCGGCTCGCCGTCGCTGAACGTCGTCCCGGACCGGACGGCGATGGTCCAGTGCGTGCAGTCGCCGTTCGGGGTCAGGGACGTCGCCATCCGGTTCAGCAGCTTCCCGTCCGGCGTGATCTCCGTGAGGCCGGTGAAGAGGGCCTTGGTGATCGTCCGCTCGGTGGAGCCGCCGAGATCGGCGGCCGGGTCGATCGCGCCGGTGGACGACTGGAGGGTGGGCGCGGAGACCGTGAGCGTCCCGCCGACCCGTCCTGTGACGGGCGACGCGGTCACGTCGGGCCGGCCGTCGTGCGGAAGGAGCAGCACCGCCGCCACGGCCACCGCGACGACCGCCGCGCCGCCGCCCCCGGCCAGCAGCGCGAGGCCCTTGCGCCGCCCGGGCCGCGCCGGAGGCCCGGCCGGGACGGTCGCCCACGGCTGCGGCGTCCCCGGCCCGCCCCACGGCGGCAGCGGCGGCGCCGCCACCGCCCCGTGCCCGCCCAGCGGCGCCCCCGCGCCCTGCGGCGTGCCTGCGCCCTGCGGCGTGCCCGCGCCGTTCGGTGCGTGAGTGGCGGCGCCGTGCGGTGTGGGCGCGTTGTGCGGGGGCGAGGTCGTGCCCGCGTGGGTGGACGCGGCGGCGGCGCCCTGGCCGAGGACGTCGGCGGCGCGTCCGCCCGGCGCGGGCGCACTGCCCGCCAGCGACAGCAGCCGCAGCAGCACGTCGCGGGACGCCGGGCGGCGCGCCGGGTCCTTGGCGAGGCAGTCGGCCACGACGTCGCGCAGCGGGCCCGTCATCAGCCCGAGGTCCGGCGGCAGGTTGAGGATGCGGTGCATGACGGCCGGGATCGAGTCCTGGCCGAACGCGGGCCGTCCGGACGCCGCGTAGACCATCGTCGCGCCCCACGCGAACACGTCCGCCGCAGGCCCGACCGGCGCGCCGGAGATCTGCTCGGGCGCCATGTACGCGGGCGTCCCGACGGCCGTGCTGGACAGCGTGCCGGTCGCGTCCAGCGCCCGCGCGATCCCGAAGTCGATCACGCGCGGGCCGTCGGACGCCAGCAGGATGTTGCCCGGCTTGAAGTCCCGGTGGACGATCCCCGCCTCGTGGATCGCGGCGAGCGCCGTCATCGTCCCGATCGCCAGCCGGTCCAGCTCCGGGCCCGACCGGGGGCCGCGCATCCGCAGCACCTCCAGCAGCGACGGCCCCTCGATGAACTCGCTGACGATGTAGGGCCGGTCGCCGTCCACGTCGGCGTCCACGATCCGCGCGGTGCAGAACGGCGCCACCCGCCGCGCGACCGCGACCTCGGCGGCGAACCGCGACCGCGCCCGCGCGTCCCCGCTGAACCGGGCGTGCAGCAGCTTCACCGCGACCCGCTCGTCCGGCCCGTCCGCGGCCCTGTCCGTGGCGACGCCGAGGAACACCGACCCCTGCCCGCCCTCGCCGAGCAGGCCGGTCAGCCGGTACCGGCCCAGCCGTTCGGGGTCGCCGGAACGCAGGGGCGAGGTCGCGGGCACGGCGGAGCACCTCCGGACGGGAGGACGGCGGGACGGGGGACGAGCGGGGCAGCCGCTACTGCTTGGTCACCGTCCCGTACGCGAGGGCGCTGCCGGCCGTCGGCGTGCTCTGCCGCCACTCCCACCGCATCGTGGTCGAGGACGACGGCAGGAAGCTCACGTACCCGTCCGCGCACTGCGACTTGTCCGACAGCAGCGACTCCTCGCGGTACACGTAGCGCACGCTGTTGGTGTTCTCCGGCATCAGCGTCAGCTTGGTGTAGCAGGTGCTGTGCCCGTCGGTGTAGGTGTACGTCGCCGTGCCCGCCTTGCCGAACAGGTAGAACGACGGCGTGAACGACTCGCCGCCGGACGACGTGTTCGGCTGGTAGCCCGTGCCCTTGTACGTCCCGATGAGCCCGCCGCCGAGCGCCGAGCTGAACGTCGGGGACGGCGAGTAGTCGATGATCGGGTCGTCGTTCCCGCTGTTGGCCACGACCACGACCACCACGACGGCGATGAGCGCGATCAGCGCGAGCACGCCGCACCCGATCCCGATGAACACCCCCGGGTTCGTCCCGGACGGCTTGGGCGGCGGCGGGCCGTACGGTCCGGCCATCATCGGCCCCGGCGTCGCGGGCCCCCGCATCGGCGGCGGCGTCCCCGGACCCGGCTGCGGACCGCCCTGGTACATCGGCATCGGCGGGGGCGTCAGCGGCTGCGGCGGCGGCGTGTGCGGCCCCGCCTGGCCCATCCCCTGCTGACCGAACCCGGCCTGGTTCAGCGGCATCGGCGGCGGCGTGATCGCCTGCTGCGGCTGGTGGTGCGGCGGCTGCTGGGGCGGACGCGGCGCGGGCGGTGCGGGCGGCGCCGGGAGCTGGGACGCGATCCGGGTGCCCTGGTTCATCAGCGCCTCGGCGTCCGCGCCCTGCCCGGCGGGCGCGGCGCCCGCGCCGTCCAGCAGGAACAGCAGGAGCTGCGCGGCGGGCGGGCGGAGCCCGGCGTCCTTGGACAGGCAGCGGCCGATGAGGTCGCGCAGGTGGCCCGCCGGCAGCGCCGACAGGTCAGGCTCGTCGTTGAGGATCTTGTTGATGATGACCGGCAGCGTCTCGGCCTCGAACGGCGACTGCCCGGTCGCCGCGAACACCATCGTCGCGCCCCACGCGAAGATGTCCACGGCCGGGGTCAGCGGCGCGCCGGTGAGCTGCTCGGGGGCCAGGTAGCCGGGCGTCCCGACGACCATGCCCGTCGCGGTGACCGCGCTCTCCTGCGAGTTGACGGTCCGCGCGATGCCGAAGTCGACGACGCGGGGGCCGTCGGACGCCAGCATGACGTTGTTCGGCTTGAAGTCGCGGTGGACGATCCCCGCCTCGTGGATCGCCGCGAGCGCCGTCACGGTGCCGATCGCGAGCCGTTCCAGCTCCTCGCGGCCGAACGGCCCGTTGTGGGCGATGGCGTCGTGCAGGGACGGCCCGTCGATGAACTCGCTGACGACGTAGGGCTGGTCGCCCTGGACGTCGGCCTCCAGCACCCGCGCCGTGCAGAACGGCTCGACCTTCTGCGCCGCCGCGACCTCCCGGGTGAACCGGGCGCGCGCGGACGGGTCGGCCGCCATCTGGGTGTGCAGCAGCTTGATCGCCACATAGGCGCCGCCGCCGCGGACACGGCCGAGGAACACCGCGCCCTGCCCGCCCGCGCCGAGTCGCCCGACCACCTCGTACTGTCCCAGCGCCCGGGGGTCCCCTGGCTCCAGGGGAGCGGCATCCGGCATGTCCAGTTCCTCCACCCGCAGTGAATGTGCCCGCCGTCGATCCCGGCCCGGCCCGGCCGTGCGGCGCGCCCCGTCCTCCACGGGGCCGCCCCGGTCTCAGGCGGGCACGATATCGCGTTAGTTCGGACGTTTCACCGAAGCTCGTGGTTCGGTCCTTTCGCTCCGGACCGTCCTCGGCGTCCGCCGCGGCGCGCCAGATGCGTCCCGTCCCACCGGACCCGCCGGGAACCCGCACCGGCGCGGCGCGTGTGAGGTTGGTGCGCGCCGGGCACTGGGTACCGATATGATCCCGGCCGCCGTGGGTTGCCGAGCCGGAAGTCACGGCCTGTTCCACACCGTGACGACCTGCACGAAGGTGACGCAAACCACATCATCGGCGGCCATGTCGATGTCGGCCGTCAACCGTGGAGGTGGTCGCGCCTCGTGTGTCGCAGCTCACCGCACGTGACAGAATTTCCCGCCCGGATCGGGCACAAGAACGGCCCTTCGCGCGTTAGATCCGCGCGACGGGGCGCATAAAGCATCGAGGGGGATGGAGACACCAAGATGGCGACCGACTACGACAGCCCACGCAAGACCGACGACGACATCAACGAGGACAGCCTTCAGGAACTCCAGGCTCGGCGGGCCGACAAGGCCGCGAGCATCATCGACGAGGACCTGGACGCCGGCGAGGTCGCGGAGCTTCCGGGCGCCGATCTCTCCAACGAGGAGCTGACCTTCCGCGTGGTGCCGCGGCAGGCCGACGAGTTCACGTGCACCCGGTGCTTCCTGGTGCACCACCGCAGCCAGCTCGCCAGCGAGAAGAACGGCCGGCTGGTCTGCCGCGAGTGCGCCGCCTGACCGGCGCGGTGAAGGACGGGATGACGGACGGGACGACCGGCACGGGCCGGGACGAGGCGGAGTCGGCCGACGGCGGCTCCACCGAGATCGGCGCGCTCATCGGGCGCCTCGCCGTGCCGGGCGACATGGACCGCGAGACCCGCGGCCGTCTGCTCGCGCGGCTGGCGCGCCTGCTCGGCGCGAGCGCGCGCCGTGCCGGGACGGCCGGGGTGGCCGGGGGCCGCTGGCTCGCCGACCTGCTCCTCGCCGCCGGACCGCACATCCCCGTCCGCGATCTCGCGACGCTCCGCGAGCACCACCACGGCCTGGCGGGGGAAGCCCTGGCCGACAGCGTGGTGCGGATGGCGGGGCACGGCACGACCGCCGTCGGGGCGGCGGGCGGGGCGCTCGCGGCGGTGCAGTTCACCGCGCCGCCGCTGCTGCTCACCGCGCCCGCGCAACTGGTCGCCGAGACCCTGGTGGTCGCGGCGATCGAGGTGAAGATGATCGCCGAGCTGCACGAGGTGTACGGGGTGCGCGTCGAGGGCTCGGGAACGGTCCGGGCGACGTCCTACGTGACGGCCTGGGCCAAACGGCGGGGCATCGACCCGCTGGAGGAGGGGACGCTCACCGGAGCGCTCGGGACCGCCGCCAAGTCCGCCCTCCGCAAACGGCTGCTGAAGACGCTCGGGCGCAGCCTGACCACGATCGGCCCGTTCCTGACCGGCGCCGCCGCCGGGGCCGCGCTGAACCGCGCCGCGACGCGCAGGCTCGCCGGCGCCGTCCGCGCCGACCTGCGCCGCGCCGGGCCCGGCGTCGTCGTGTCGTCGGCGGCCCCGGGGACGTCCCCGGGCAAGGTCCTGCGCCTCCCGCGCGCCGACGAGCGCTGACCCGGCGTCCGGCCGGGGGCGGGAGCGGCCTTGTCGACGGCGCCCGCCCCGGCGCGCGTCAGGGCGCGGCGTCGGCCACGAGCTGGGACGGCAGTTCGCCGGTCCCCTTCGCCCACTGGCGCGCGGCGGCGCGGGTGGCGAGCAGCCGCGCGACCTCGACGCCGATGCCGACGACGACGACCCAGCCGACCGCCTCGCTCAGCGCCACGTCCGGCGACTCGGGGTTGACCGGCGGCTCCTTGCCGGTGCTCTTCTTCCAGGCGACGCCGATCGCCTTCTTGGCGGCCCAGCCGCCCGCGAACGCCGCGGCCCCGGCCACCAGCCGCCAGCCGATGTCGCCCTTGTCCGCCATCTTCGTCCTCCCGATCGTCCAATCCTGATCACGACGCTACCGGAATCGCCCATCCCCGGCCGCCCGGGCCGCGCCGGTCAATACGATGGCCGCATGACCGGACAGTCGTTTACCCCACAGGTCCCCGCCAAGCCCTCGATCGACGGCCTGGAGGACAAGTGGGTACGCGTCTGGGAAGAGGAGGGGACGTACCGGTTCGACCGGACCCGCCCCCGCGCCGACGTCTACTCCATCGACACCCCGCCCCCGACCGTCTCCGGATCCCTGCACGTCGGGCACGTCTTCTCCTATACCCACACCGACGCGGTCGCGCGCTACCAGCGGATGCGCGGCCGGGCGGTCTTCTACCCGATGGGCTGGGACGACAACGGGCTGCCGACCGAGCGCCGCGTCCAGAACCACTTCGGCGTGCGCTGCGAGCCGTCCCTGCCATACGATCCTGAATTCGAGCCGTTCGCGCAGCGTGCGCCCCGCGCCCGCGGGGATGGTCCGAGACAGATCCCGATCTCGCGGCGGAACTTCATCGAGCTGTGCGAACGGCTCACCGAGGTGGACGAGCGCGCGTTCGAGGAGATGTGGCGCCGCGTCGGCCTGTCGGTCGACTGGGACCACCTCTACACGACGATCGGCGCGACGGCCCGGGCCGCGTCCCAGCGCGCGTTCCTGCGCAACCTGGCGCGCGGCGAGGCGTACCTGGCGGAGGCGCCGACGCTGTGGGACGTCACGTTCCGCACTGCCGTCGCGCAGGCCGAGCTGGAGGACCGCGACGAGCCCGGCGCGTTCCACCGGCTGCGGTTCCGGAGCGCGGACCGTCCGGTCTACATCGAGACGACGCGGCCGGAGCTGCTGCCCGCGTGCGTGGCGCTCGTCGCCCACCCCGACGACGCGCGCTACCAGGAGCTGTTCGGGACGACGGTCCGGACGCCGCTGTTCGACGCCGAGGTGCCCGTCCTTCCGCACCGCCTCGCCGACCCCGAGAAGGGCTCGGGCATCGTCATGGTCTGCACGTTCGGCGACCTCACCGACGTCACGTGGTGGCGCGAGCTGGACCTGCCGACCCGCGCCGTCCTCGGCCGGGACGGGCGGTTCGCCGCCGAGCCGCCGCCGGGCGTCGCGCCCGGGCCGTACGCCGAGCTGGCCGGGAAGACGGTGTTCTCGGCGAAGGAGCGCGTGGTGGAGCTGCTGCGCGCGTCCGGGGACCTGGACGGCGAGCCGCGCAGGCTCGTCCGGCCGGTGAAGTTCTTCGAGAAGGGCAGCCGCCCGCTGGAGATCGTCACGACCCGGCAGTGGTACATCCGCAACGGCGGCCGGGACGCCGAGCGGCGGGAGCGGCTGCTCGCCCGGGGCCGGGAGCTGCGCTGGCACCCGGCGTACATGCGGGCGCGGTACGAGAACTGGGTCGAGGGCCTCAACGGCGACTGGCTGGTCTCGCGGCAGCGGTTCTTCGGGGTGCCGATCCCCGTCTGGTACCCGCTGGACGACGCCGGGGAGCCGCGCTACGACGCGCCGATCGTCCCGGCGGAGGCCGAGCTGCCGGTGGACCCGTCGTCGGACGCCCCGCCCGGCTACAACGAGGACCAGCGCGGCGAGCCTGGCGGGTTCACCGGCGATCCGGACGTCATGGACACCTGGGCGACGTCGTCGCTGACGCCGCAGATCGCGGGCGGCTGGGAGCGCGACCCGGACCTGTTCGGCCGCGTGTACCCGTTCGACCTGCGTCCGCAGGCGCACGACATCATCCGGACGTGGCTGTTCTCGACGGTCGTCCGGGCGGACGCCGAGCACGGCGGCCTGCCGTGGAGCGACACCGCGCTGTCGGGGTGGATCCTCGACCCGGACCGCAAGAAGATGTCGAAGTCCAAGGGCAACGTGGTCACGCCGATCGCGCTGCTGGAGGAGTACGGGTCGGACGCGGTGCGGTACTGGGCGGCGAGCGGCCGTCCGGGCACCGACACGGCGTTCGACACCGGGCAGATCAAGGTCGGCCGGCGGCTCGCGATCAAGATCCTGAACGCGTCGAAGTTCGTCCTCGGGTTCGGCGCGGCGGACGGCCCGGCGACCGAGCCGCTGGACCGCGCGATGCTCGCCGGGCTGGCGCGCGTGGTGGACGAGGCGACGCGCGCGTACGACGACTACGACTACGCGCGGGCCCTGGAGCGCACCGAGCGGTTCTTCTGGGAGTTCTGCGACGACTACCTGGAGCTGGTGAAGGACCGCGCGTACGGGACGGGCCCGGCGGCGGCGTCGGCGCGGTCGGCGCTGCGGACGGCGCTCGGCGTGCTGCTGCGGCTGTTCGCGCCGGTCCTGCCGTTCGTGACCGAGGAGGTCTGGTCGTGGTGGCGGGAGGGCTCGGTGCACCGCGCGCCGTGGCCCGAGGCCGCCGAGCTGGCCGACGCCGGGGACGCCGACGTCCTCGCGGTGACGGGCGCGGCGCTGCGCGAGGTCCGGCGGGCCAAGTCGGCGGCGCGGGCGTCGATGCGGGCGGACGTGACGCGCGCGGTCGTCCGGGGCGCGGCGGCGGACCGGGTGGCGCGCGGCGACCTCGCGGCGGCGGGCCGGATCGCCGAGCTGCTGCTGGAGGACGGCCCGGCGGAGCTGGCCGTGGACGTGGAGCTGGCGGCGGGCTGACCGGCCCTCAGGCGGTCTCGGCCGCGACCTCGGCCGGGACCGCCGCGGGCGGCGCGTCCGGGGTCGTGGGCCGGTCGGAGGTCCGGTCGGCGGGCCGGTCGCACGCCGGGTCGGTCGCGCCGACGGCCTGGAGCACGCCGCCGAGCACCCGGACGGACAGGTCGCGGACGTCGTCGCGCTCCAGGTCGCCGCGTTCGAGCCAGGCGACGGCGGCGCCCTCCACGAACGACATCCAGCCGTCGATGGCGACGCGCAGGACGGGCCGGGGGTCGGGGGAGCCGATGAGGCCCTGGCTGAGCGCGGTGGCCAGACGGGTCCGGACGCGCCGGTAGAACGCGGCGACCTCGTCGTCCACGCCGATGCCGCCGCTGAGGATGGTGTGGAACGCCGAGCGGTGCCCGTCGGCCCACCACAGGAACCCGTCGAGCGTGCGGATGAGCCGTTCGGCGGGGGAGAGGCCGTCGTACTCCTCGGTCAGCTCCTCCAGCGCGGACGCGGCGGACTCGATGACGGCGAGGAACAGGCCGCGCTTGCTGCCGAAGTAGTAGTAGATGAGGCCTTTGGCGACCCCGGCGGCGTCGGCGATCTCGTCGATGGACAGGACGTCGTAGGGCCGGTCGGCGAACAGCGCGCCCGCCGCCTCCAGGATCGCGCCGCGCCGTGCCTCGCCCCGCCGGCCGGATCGGGTCTGGTCCTGGCTCGCCTGGGCCGTCATCGCGTCCTCTCTTGACTTTCGTTCAGCGGCTGCTCATATTAGATCGGAAGTCTAATTGGCGTGGCGGACGCGGTTAACGCGCGGACGATCAAAAACCGCGCCGCGGTTCCGGCCTCGCGTGAGTACGACGGGTCCGGCGCGCCCCCCGTCCGGCGGCTCCCCTCGATCGTCGGACCGATCGCCGGTGCGACGCAAGTTCGTGCCGGGACGGACGCGACGAGTGATGCGGAACACACGGAGGAGGCGGCATGAACGACCCCGTACCGGACGAACGTCACCCCGTCATCGCCCCCCGGCGGGTGCGGTTCGACTGGTCGGACACCCCGCTGCACTGGATCCCCGGCGAGCCCGTCGCCACCCACTTCATCAACGTCCTGCACCTGCTGCTGCCCGCCGGCGAGCGGTGGTTCGTGCGCGTCTACAAGCAGGCGCTGCCGCTGGTGGCGGGCGACGAGCGGCTGCACGCCGAGGTGCGCGGGTTCATGGGGCAGGAGGCCGTCCACGCCTACTCCCACCAGGGCGTCCTGGACCGGCAGATGCGCGCGCGGGGCCTGGACCCGCGCCCGCTCACCGCGCGGATCGAGTGGCTGTTCCAGACGCTGCTCGGCGACCGTCCGCCCGTCCCGCTGTTGCCCCGGCGGGCGTGGCTGAACGCCCGGATCGGCATCATCGCCGGGATCGAGCACTACACGGCCGTCCTCGGCCAGTGGATCCTGGAGGCCCGCGCGCTGGACGCGGCCGGCGCCGACCCCACGATGCTCGACCTGCTGCGCTGGCACGGCGCCGAAGAGGTCGAGCACCGATCGGTCGCGTTCGACGTGTACCAGCACGTCTCCGGCGCGTACTGGCGCCGTTTCATCGCGTTCCTCGCGGGGGTCGTCGCGATGCCGCTCGCGGTCTACCTCGGCGCGGTGTTCCTGTGCGCGCAGGACCCGACGCTGAAGGGCGTCCGGCCGCGCGTCCGCGACTACCGGCGGGCCGTCCGCAAGGGCCTGCTGCCGAGCAACCGCTTCATGATCGCCGCCGCCCGCCGCTACCTGCGCCGCGACTTCCACCCGTCCCGCGAGTGCTCGACCCGGCTCGCCACCGCCTACCTCACCACCTCCCCCGCTGCCCGGGCCGCGTCCTGACGGCGGGGGAGGCCCCGCGCCGGTAAAATCCGAGCGGCCGGTGAGCGGCGACGCTCGTCCGCCGGACCCCCGATCCCGACGGCGAAGGTGGCACGTGAGCGAGAAGGTCGACGTCCTGATCAAGCGGCTGGACCCGGAGCTGCCGGTGCCCGGCTACGCCCACCCCGGCGACGCGGGCGCCGACCTGTACGCCGCCGTCGACGTCGAGCTGCCGCCGGGGGAGCGCGCGAGCGTCCCGACCGGGGTGTCGATCGCCCTGCCCGACGGTTACGCGGCCTTCATCCACCCGCGCTCGGGTTTGGGGGTTAGGTTGGGGGTGACCATCGTCAACGCACCCGGTACGGTCGACGCCGGCTACCGAGGTGAGATCAGGGTGACCCTGCTGAACACCGATCTTCGCGAGACCGTCCGGCTGCGCCGCGGCGACCGCATCGCGCAGATGGTCGTGCAGCGCGTCGCGCACGCGGTCTTCCACGAGGTCGCCGATCTTCCGGGCAGCGCCCGGGGGGCGGGCGGCTTCGGTTCCACCGGGGGGTTCGGGGAAGGGGACCGGGTGGCCGACAACGAGGATCGTCGATAAGGAGCGTGTGTCGTGGCTTTTGGACGTCGCCGGCAGGCCGACGAGCAGGTGGCGGAGGACGCCGAGGACCTGGCTCCGGCGGTCGAGGAGGCCGAGGCGGAGGCCGCCGACCCGGCCGAGGGCGGCCCCTGGGACTCCGCCGAGTCCTACCCGGACATCCAGCGCCTGGACTTCGGGGCGCTGCAGGTCCCGGTGGCCTCGGGGCTCGGCTTCCAGGTCAACTTCGAGGCGACCGAGGTGGACGAGGAGGGCAACCCGGTCAACGGCCGTCCGGTGGCCGTCCTCGTGCAGCACGGTGAGAGCGCCATGCAGCTCCAGGTCTTCGCCGCGCCCAAGCGGTCCGGCATCTGGGACGACGTCCGGCGCGAGACCGCCAAGGACATCGAGGAGCAGGCGCAGGGCCAGACGCAGGAGGGCGAGGGACCGTTCGGCCCCGAGCTGATCGCGATGGTCCCGGCCGCGCTGACCGAGGAGGTCCTCGCCGAGATGCCCGCCGAGGTCCGTGAGCAGATCCCGGCCGAGTTCGTCGAGCAGGGCTGGGCGCCGCAGGTCGTCCGGTTCCTCGGGATCGACGGCCCGCGCTGGTTCCTCCAGGCCGTGGTGCAGGGCGCCGCGATCGAGGACGAGGAGCAGTGGCAGGTGCTGGAGGACGTGCTGCGCGGCGTGGTCATCCACCGCGGCGACCAGCCGATGCCGCCCCGCGACCTGCTGGAGCTGCGGATCCCCAAGGAGTTCAGCGAGGCGGGCGAGCAGGACGGCGAGGGCGCCGAGCAGACGTTCGACCCGTTCGAGCGCGGCCCGGAGATCACCGAGGTCCGCTGACCGTCCGCCGCCGGAGGGTGGGCTTTCCCCTACCTCCGGCGGCGTCCTGGACCCCTCGTGACGGGTCCGCCCGCTCCGTAGCGTCGTGGCCACGGGCGTTCCGGCAGGCGGGACGCCGTGACTGCGGGAGACGCGGATGTCAGGGCGGGAACACACGGGCCGGGGCGAGGCCCCGCGGGAAGCACTGCGGCTGGAGAACGTCGGGAAGGTCCACGGGACGGACGGGAACCGCGTCCGGGCGCTGGCGGGCGTGTCGCTGCGCCTGGCCGCCGGGACGTTCACGGCGGTGATGGGGCCGTCCGGATCGGGCAAGAGCACGCTGCTCCAGTGCGCGGCGGGCCTGGACCGTCCGACCGAGGGACGCGTGTTCCTCGCCGGCGCCGAGCTGGCCGGACGCAGTGAGGCGGCGCTGACGCGGTTCCGGCGCGAGCGCGTCGGGTTCGTGTTCCAGCGGTTCAACCTGCTGCCGACGCTGACCGTCCTGCAGAACGTCCTGCTCCCGGCGAAGCTGGCGGGCCGCCGCGCGAACCGCGCCGCCGCCGCCGACATCCTCGCCCGCGTCGGCCTCGGGGACCGGCTGCACCACCTGCCCGCCGAGCTGTCGGGCGGCCAGCAGCAGCGCGTCGCCATCGCCCGCGCCCTGGTCACGGCCCCGGACGTGGTGTTCGCCGACGAGCCGACCGGCGCGCTCGACCTGCGCAGCGCCCGGGACGTGCTGGCGCTGCTGAGCGAGGCCGTCCGCGTCCACGGCCGGACGGTCGTCATGGTCACCCACGACCCCGTCGCCGCGTCCTACGCCGACCGGGTGGTGTTCCTCGCCGACGGCGCCCTCGCCGGAAGCCTGGACGCCCCGACCGCCGAGGCCGTCGCCGAGCGCATGACCCGCCTGGCCGCCGCGGTGGAGCGGGGGGCCGCCGCGTGACCGGGCTCGCCCTGCGCTCGCTGCGCCGCCGCGCGAGCGCCTTCACCGCCACGTTCCTCGCCGTGTTCCTCGGCGCGGCCCTGCTCATGTCCTTCGGCGCGATGCTCGACGTCGCCGGGGACGCCACCGGAACCGCCCGGAACACGCTGCTGACCGTCGGGCTCGTCGTCGGCGGCTGGGGGCTGCTGCTAGTGGCGTTCGCCGTGACGTCCACGCAGTCGCTCGCGGTCCGGCAGCGGGCCGAGGAGATCGCGCTCCTGCGCAGCGCGGGCGCCACCCCCGGGCAGGTCGCCCGGATGATCATCGCCGAGTGCCTGCTCGTCGCGGTCGCGGGCGGCGTCCTCGCGATCGTCCCCGGCTGGGCGCTCGGGCACGGCGTGCTCGCGCTGATGCACGACGGCGCGATGGTCCCGGAGACGGTCGGCTACGCGTTCGGGCCGTGCGCGCTCGGCGTCGGGCTCGGCGTCACGTTCGCCTCCGCGCTGACCGGGGGCGTGTTCGCGGCGCGCCGGGCGGTGCGGGGGACGACCGTCGCGTCCGGCGACGAGGCGGGCGGGCTCGGCCGGGGCCGGATCATCGCGGCCGCCGTGCTGCTCGCCGCCGCGTCCGGCGAGGCCGTCACGACCGCCACGGTCATGCGCGGGAAGGGCCTGGACGCGATGGCCACGTCCGGGCAGGCCGACATCGTCGCCGCGCTCGCCCTCGCCCTGCTCGCCCCCGCGCTCGTCGGCGGCGCCGCGCGGGCGCTGGCCGGGCCGCTGCGCGCCCTCGGCGCCGTCGGTGACCTCGTGCTCGCCGGGCTGGCGCGGCGGTCCCGGCGGCTCGCGGCGGTCGTCCTGCCGATCATCCTGTTCACCGGGATCGGCATCGGGACCCTCCACCTCCAGGCCACCGAGAACGCCGCGTCCGCCGGGCGCGCGGCGAGCGCCGACGACCGGTCCGTCGAGGTCCTCAACCTCGTCGTCATCGGGATGATCATCCTGTTCGCCGCGATCATGCTGGTGAACACGCTGGTCGCGGCCGTCGCCGACCGGCGGCGCGAGTTCGGGCAGCAGCGGCTCGCCGGGGCCGCGCCCGGCCAGGTGCTCGCGGCGGTGGCCGTCGAGTCGGCGGTGCTCGCCGCGCTCGGGATCGCCGCCGGGACGGTCGCGTCGGCGTTCACGTCCGTCCCGTTCGCCGTCGCCCGGACGGGCTCGGCCCTGCCCGCCGGCGGCCCGCTGATCTTCGTGGGCGTCGCGGCGCTGGCCGTCGTCCTCACCGGCGGGACGGCCTGGCTCGCGGCCCGCCGCGCGCTGCGGGCGCCCGCCGTCGCGGCGGTCGCCTGATCCGGGCGTCCCGGAAGGTTCAGCACGGCGCGAGATGGCCTAAAGTTCGTTTCATGGACGACGTACCGGCCGCCGCCGCGCCGGGGACGCGACGCGAGCCCCGCGGCCTGCGGCGCTTCCTGCGCCGGATGGCCTCCTCGGACGCCGAGCTGGAGGCCGCCGAACTGCAGGAGACGTCCGGCCGCGAGGGCGCCACGCCCATCACCGCCTGCGGTGAGCGCACACGGCACTGCGTGGCGGGTACGCTGCGTACCGTGACGTTGCGTCCGCGCGGCGGCGCCCCCGCGCTGGAGGCCGAGCTGTACGACGGCACCGACGTGATCAGCCTCGTGTGGCTGGGCCGCCGCCGGATCGCCGGCATCGACCCGGGCCGCAGGCTCCGCGCCGAGGGCCTGGTCAGCGTCCAGGACGGGCGCAAGGTCATGTTCAACCCCCGGTACGAGCTGCGCGGCGGTTCGTGAACGCGCCGGGGCTCGGCCCGGACGGGGGAGGCGGCGTGGACCAGAGCGTGGATGAGAGCGTGAGCGCGGACCGGCGGGACGCGCGCGCCCACGACACCGTCGAGGCCGCCGTCCGCGCCCAGCTCGCCAAGGCGCTCGGCGGCGTGCGCGGGATGATCGAGGCGGCCGTCCCGACGATCGGCTTCACCGGCACCTACCTGGTCGCCAAGGACGTGAAGACGGCCGTGATCGCCGGGGTCGCCGCCGCCGTGGTGCTGCTGGCCGTCCGGGTCGCGCAGCGCTCCAACCCGCAGTTCGTCCTCAACAGCCTCGTCGGCATCGCGATCGCCGCGTTCTTCGCGCTGCGCTCGGGCAAGGCCGAGGACGCGTTCCTGCCCGGCATCATCTACAACGCCGTCTACTCCGCCGGGATGCTGGCGTCCATCGCGGTGCGCTGGCCGCTCGTCGGGTTCATCATCGGGTCCGTCACCGGCGACCCGACGGCCTGGCGCTCCGACCCCGGCGTCGTCCGGCTGTGCTCCCGGCTGACGTGGCTGCTGATGGCGCCGTGCCTGCTGCGCGTGGTCGTCCAGTACCCGATCTGGCTGATGTCGGGCGACCAGAGCGGCCCGCTCGGCATCGCCAAGATCGCGATGGGCTGGCCGCTCCAGGTCGCCGCGCTCGCCCTGATGGTCGCGCTGCTGGCCCGCGGCAACACCCCGCTCGCCGCCCGCCCCGAGGCCGAGGACGCCTGACCCCGGCCCCGGACCGGCGCTCAGCGCGCGTTGAGCAGGTCGGCGAGTTCGTCCTCGACGTCCTGGCTGGCGACGAACATCAGCTCGTCCCCGGCCTCCAGCGTGTCGTCGGGCGTCGGCACCAGCACCCGGCCCTCGCGCAGGATCGCCACCAGCGCCGTGTCGCGCGGCCACCGCACCGACCCGACCCGCTCGCCGCCGAGCGGCGCGTCCTCGGGCAGCGTCAGCTCCACGAGGTTCGCCTCGCCCTGCCGGAACGTCATCAGCCGGACCAGGTCGCCGACGCTCACGGCCTCCTCGACCAGCGCCGACAGCAGGCGCGGCGTCGACACGGCCACGTCCACGCCCCACGACTCGTTGAACAGCCACTCGTTCTTCGGGTGGTTGATCCGCGCCACCACGCGCGGCACCCCGTACTCGGTCTTGGCGAGCAGCGACACGACCAGGTTCGCCTTGTCGTCCCCGGTGGACGCCACGACGACCTGGCAGCGCTCCAGCGCCGCGTCGTCCAGGGAGGAGATCTCGCAGGCGTCCGCCAGCAGCCACTCGGCGCGCGGCACCATCTCCACCTTGATGGCCTTCGGGCTCTTGTCGATCAGCAGGACCTCGTGCCCGTTCTCCAGCAGTTCCTGGGCGATGGACCGGCCCACCGCGCCCGCGCCCGCGATCGCGACCCGCATCAGGCGTCCCCCTCCGTGCGCGCGGCGACGGCCGCGTTGATCCGTTCCAGCTCGTCCGCCCGCGCCACCACATGGACGATGTCGCCGTCCTGGATGACGGTGTCGGCGCGCGGGACGAGCGCGTCGCCCATCCGGGTGAGGAACGCGACGCGGGTGCGCGCCGCCTCCTCCAGGTCCGCGACGCGCTCGCCCACCCACGTCGCGCCCGTCTCGACCTCGGCGAGGACGACCTGGCCCGACGGGTCCCGCCACAGCGGCTCGGCGCCCTCGGGGAGCAGGCGCCGCAGGATCTGGTCGGCCGTCCAGCGGACCGTCGCGACCGTCGGGATGCCCAGCCGCTGGTAGACCTCGGCGCGGCGCGGGTCGTAGATGCGGGCCACCACGTTGTCGACGCCGAACGTCTCGCGCGCCACCCGCGCCGAGATGATGTTGGAGTTGTCGCCGCTGCTGACGGCCACGAACGCGGACGCCTTCTCGATCCCGGCCTCGGCGATCACGTCCCGGTCGAAGCCGAACCCGGTGACGCGCCGGCCCTTGAACCCGGCGCGCAGCTTGCGGAACGCCTCCGGGTTCTGGTCGATCACGGCCACCGAGTGGCCTTTGTCCTCCAGGATGTGGGCGAGCGTCGACCCCACCCGTCCGCACCCCATGATCACGATATGCACGGTCGTCCCTTCCCCGGTACGCGTGCACACCTGCACGTCGCTCCCTGGTTCCTCGCAGCCTGACAAGCTACACATGCACCCCGGCGAGTACTACCCGGGACGGGGCGCCGCCAGCCGTCCGGCGGCCGGACGGGGCGCGCCGGAGCGCCGTCGGAGGCAACGGCTAGAGTCTGCTGCGTGCCGACCGTTCCGGACTTCGCCAAGCGGCTCCTGCTGGGGCGCGCGCTGAGCAGTGCCAGCCAGCACGAGCAACTGCTGCGCAAGCGCATCGCGCTCCCCATCTTCGCCAGCGACGCCCTGTCGTCGGTGGCCTACGCCCCCCAGGAGATCATGCTGGCCCTCGCCGCGGGCGGGCTGGTCATGTACCACTACACGCCGTGGATCGCGGCGGCCGTCGTGGTGATCCTGCTCACCGTCGTCGCGTCCTACCGGCAGAACGTCCGCGCCTACCAGAGCGGCGGCGGCGACTTCGAGGTCGCCACGACCAACCTCGGCTCCAACTGGGGGCTGCTGGTCGCGTCGGCGCTGCTCGTCGACTACGTCATGACGGTCGCGGTGTCGGTGTCGTCCGGGGTCGAGAACCTGGGCGCGCTGCTGAAGTTCCTCCAGCCGCACGAGGTGCTGGTCGCGATCGTGATCGTCGTCCTGCTGACGATCGGGAACCTGCGGGGGCTCAAGGAGGCGGGCGTCGCGTTCGCGGTCCCGACCTATCTGTTCATGTTCGCGATCGTCACCATGCTGATGTGGGGCGCGGTGCGGCTGGCGTTCGGGGTGGACCTGAACGCCGAGACCGCGCACTTCCAGGTCACCGGCAACGAGAGCAACGTCGGCGGGTTCGCGCTGATCTTCCTGCTGCTGCGGGCGTTCTCGTCCGGCTGCGCGGCGCTGACGGGCGTCGAGTCGATCAGCAACGGCGTCCCGGCGTTCCGCAAGCCGAAGGGCGAGAACGCCGCGAAGACGCTGCTGGCGCTCGGCGGCGTCGCCACGGTGATGTTCGGCGGCGTGACGGCCCTCGCCTACGCCACCCACGCCAAGTTCGCCGACCCGGCGCAGGGCAGCCACCTGATCAACCCGAGCACGGGCCGCGAGGTCACCGACGCCGACCCCGTCATCGCCCAGGTCGCGCACACCGTGTTCAGCGGGTTCACCCCCGGGTTCGCGCTGGTCACCGTGATGACGGCGCTGATCCTGTTCCTCGCCGCGAACACCGCGTTCAACGGGTTCCCCGTGCTCGGGTCCGTCCTCGCCCAGAACCGGTACCTGCCGCGCCAGCTCCACACCCGCGGCGACCGGCTCGCGTTCAGCAACGGCATCATCCTGCTCGCGGCGGCGGCGGGCGTGCTGATCTACGCCTACGACGCGTCGGTCACCAAGCTGATCCCGCTCTACACCGTCGGCGTGTTCGTCTCGTTCACCGTCAGCCAGATCGGCATGGTCCGGCACTGGAACCGGCTGCTGCGCGACGAGCGGGACCCGGCGCAGCGCCGCCGCATGGTCGTCTCCCGGTCGATCAACGCGTTCGGCGCGACGCTCACCGGGATCGTCCTGCTGGTCGTCCTGATCACCAAGTTCGCGCTCGGCGCCTACATCGTCGTGATCGCCATGCCGGTGCTGTTCGCGATGATGCGCGGGATCCGGCGGCACTACGACCGGGTCGCGGCGGAGCTGGTGCCGTCCGGCGAGGACGTCGCGCTGCCCGCCCGCAACCACGCGATCGTCCTCGTCTCCAAGATCCACAAGCCGACGCTGCGGGCGCTGGCGTACGCGCAGGTCACCCGGCCGTCCACGCTGGAGGCCGTCACGGTCGCGGTGGACGCCGAGGAGTCGCGCCGGCTCCAGGAGGAGTGGGACGCGCTGGACACCTCCGTCCCGCTCAAGATCCTCGACTCGCCGTTCCGCGAGGTCACCCGGCCCGTCCTGGAGTACGTCAAGAGCGTCCGGCGGCGCAGCCCCCGCGACGTCGTGACGGTGTTCATCCCCGAGTACGTCGTCGGCCACTGGTGGGAGACGCTGCTCCACAACCAGAGCGCACTGCGGCTCAAGGGGCGGCTGCTGTTCCAGCCCGGCGTCATGGTGACGAGCGTGGCGTGGCAGCTCCACTCGTCCGACCGGCTGAAGGGCCGCGCCGAGCGCGCCGCGCCGGGGGCCTCGCGCCGTCCGCCGCGCCCGCCGCGCGACCGGGACGGGACGGTCTCCGGTGCCGGTATCGTTTCGGACCGTGACTGATCTGCGACCCGGTGACCTGCTCGACCTCGACGTGGGCAATGTCGCCAATGGCGGCTTCTGCGTGGCCCGGCACGAAGGCCGGGTGGTGTTCGTGCGGCACGCGCTGCCCGGCGAGAAGGTCCGCGCCCGCGTCACGGACGTCTCCAAGAAGTTCCTCCGCGCGGACGCCGAGGAGATCGTCGTCGCGTCCCCGGACCGCGTCCCGGCGCCCTGCCCGTTCTCCGGGCCCGGCCGCTGCGGCGGCTGCGACTGGCAGCACGTCGCGCTGCCCGCCCAGCGCGCGCTGAAGGCCACGGTGATCGAGGAGCAGCTGCGCCGCGTCGCCGGGATCGAGCGGACCGTCGTGGTCGAGGAGGTCCCCTACCCCGAGTCCGACGACTTCGTGCCCGCCCCCGGCCTCGGCTGGCGCACGCGCGTCCAGTTCTCCGTGGAGGGCGGCGCGGTCGGCCTCCGCAAGCACCGGTCGCACGACATCGAGCCGGTGGACGAGTGCCTCATCGCGCACCCCGGCGTCGAGCTGATGGGCATCGAGCGGCACCGCTGGCCGGGGACCGCGTCGGTCGAGGGCGTCGTGTCGGCCGCCACGGGGGACCGGGTGGTCGTCCTGCGCGGCAAGCGCACCGCGCGGGTGCCCCGGCTGGACGTGCCGGTGCGGCTCGTCCGGGGCCGTCCCGAGCCCGGCGCGACCGTCCCGTTCGTGCGCGAGCAGGTCCGCGACCGGCTGTTCCAGGTGACGGGCGGCGGGTTCTGGCAGGTCCACCCGGGCGCGGCGCCGCTGCTGGTGGACGCCGTCCTGGACGCCCTGGAGCCCAAGCCCGGCGACGTCGTCGTGGACCTGTACTGCGGCGCGGGCCTGTTCACGGCGTTCCTCGGCGAGCGCGTCGGCTCCGGCGGCCTGGTCGTCGGCGTCGAGTCCGACGGCCCGGCGGTGCGGGACGCGCGGTTCAACGTCCGGGACCTGCCGCAGGTGTCGATCGAGCGCGGCGCCGTCGAGGAGGTCGTCGGGGACCTGGAGTTCGGCCGGGCGGACGGCTCGTCGCGCACCCAGAACAAGCGCTCGGGCACCGGCCACCGCGGCGGCGCCCGGACGCGCGGCGCGGACCTGGTCGTCCTCGACCCGCCCCGCACCGGCGCGGGCCGCGAGGTGGTCGACCGCGTCGCGGCGCTGGCCACCCGCAAGATCGCCTACGTCTCCTGCGACCCGGCCACCCTCGCCCGCGACCTCTCCTACTTCGGCGAGCGCGGCTGGACCCTGGAAAGCCTCCGCGCTTTCGACGCATTTCCCATGACCCAGCATGTGGAATTGCTGGCGACGCTCGTCCGGGGCTGACGCCACCGGAATTCACGGCGGTCAGCCGAGAATGCGGAAGACGCCGATGTCGTCGTCGTCGGGGCCCGCCTGCGTGGTCTGGTTGAGGGAGGCCTCGACGCCGACCCAGCCATGGAAGCGGCCGTCGTCGTCGAGGACCTGGATCATCGGCTTGACGTGCGAGTTCCCGGAGTAGCAGGTTTCGCCGCGGGCGTCGGCCAGCTCGGTGTGCCAGTGCCAGAGGGTGTCGCGGCGGTGGGCGGGCGCGGCGTTGGCCGGGGCGATGTAGTAGGCGGTGTGAATGGTGTCGCTCGCGCTGGTCTTGGCGCCCAGACAGCGCTTGTCGGTGCAGATGTGCCATTCCCTGGCCCAGAAGGGTTCGCCGTCGCCCTGGTCGATGTAGCCCTCATAACCGAGGTCGGGATCGTAGGTCGTCTTCCAGAGGGCGTAGCGGTGTTTCATCGTCGTCCAGTCGGCGGCTTTCACCGTGGCCGCCGGGGTGCGGATCGTCCAGCTCGCGTTGCTGCCGTTGCCGAAACCGTGGGTGGCGTCGAAATCGTTGTCCGTCAGTTCGGCGCCCACCAGCTTTCCCGCGGACGCGGCGCTCAGTTTCCAGGATTCCTCGTGGTCATTGCTCCAGTTGATGGTCAGGGTGTCGTCCTTCGTGGTGAACGTCCCGCGCAACGTCTGTGACGCGTCGGCGGTCTCCCATCCGGCGGCCGTGAGGACGGTGCAGTCGCGTCCGGCGCAGTCCTGCGCGGTGATCCCCGTGCTGCTCCGGGGCACGTGGACGCGCTGCGACCACTGCCAGTACTGCTGGACGACCCTGCCGTCGCCGCTGAACGTGTACTGCGCCAGGCGCACCCAGTTCTGCGTCGAGTCCGCTTCGAGCGAGCCCACGGCCATCGCGTAATTGGCCTTGCCGAGCGGCAGCGGCGTCGCCCGGGCGTGCGCCGGGACCGCGAGGGACACGACGAGAATGGTCATGGCGGAAATGACCGTCGTAGGTGCGCTGAACGGGCGCATGGCGTGCTCCGGGTGAGCGATTCGCGGACGTGGCGGACCGGAACAGGAAACGCCACCCACGGCTCGCCGTGTGCGGACACGCCGGTTCTTTTGCCGAATGATCGTCGCGCTGAGTGACGCTCGGTGTCGTAGAGTGCGGGACGGTTTGCGATCTTCGGCCCGACGGTCGCCGACCGCCGCCCGGCCGCCCGTCCACTGGTCACCCCGGGAGAACGCGACGCCGGACGGCGCGCGCCCGGGGGCGCACGGCGGGGGCCGGACGGCCTGCGCGGCGGGCTACCGCACGCGGAGCAGGACCGGCCAGGTCTGCGGGCCGACCTCGCCGTCGGCCGCGACCCCGCCCCACTTCTGGACGGCGACGACGGCCCTGCGGACGGTCTCGTCGAACGGGCCCTCCACGGACCTGATCTCGGGGTGGGAGCGGGCGAGCAGCAGGCCGCGCAGCGTCTGCACGTGCTCGCCGGTCGCGCCCTTCTTCAGCAGCGGCAGGTCCTTCACGGTCTTCACCATCCAGGGGGAGGCGGTCGGGTAGGCGGGACGTCCGTAACCGGCGATGACGGACGCGGACCGCACGCGGCGCAGCACGGCGTCGGCCGTGTTGCCCTCGATGGTCTGCACCCGTCCGCCGCCGAGCACCCGCTCCACGACGCCGACGTGGTCGATCGCGTCGAGGGAGTCCGAGGCGCCCCAGTCGAAGAACACGATGTCGCCGGGGCGCGCCGCGTCGACGTTCGCGGTCGTCCCGGCGTGCCAGCGGCCCGCGCGCTGAAAATCGCGGGCGTGCCACACCGTGTAGGCGCGGTCCCCGGCGGGCAGGACGGCGGCGGCGTCGCCCGAGCGCCGCGCCCACTCGGTGACGGCGATGTCGCACCAGGCCGTCGCCAGGTAGTCCGCGCCGTTGCGGGACGCGTAGGCGCGCGTCAGGGCGTTCGGCCGGCCGCGGGTGCCGAGCCAGCGCCGTGCCTCGGCCAGCAGGGCGGCGGCCGTCATCGCGCCGCCCCCGTGAAGCGCGGAAGCGGCCGGGTTAGCCGGCCGCTTCCGCGCGGGTCGTCGTGGCGTCGGCGCATGTCAGGCTCCCGGGCCGTACAGGGCGGCGAGGACGGCGTCCTCGTCCGGCTCGGTCGCCCGGTGCGCGTCCGGGTTGCGGTCCACACGGGCCGTCAGGACGGCCTCGTCGGGTGGTGCGTCGGTCATCGGATCCCCTTCCGTGCCGGGCCGGCGCACGGTCGGCCGGCCCACTGGGGACCAGTTTCGGCGGCGTCCCCGCCGCCCTCAATTGACCGGCCCGCACATGACCGGCGCGGTCACAGGCGCCAGAAGAGGACCTTCGCGCCGGCGGAGGAGAGCTTCGCCGCGTCCTTGCCGAACTGCTTCACCTGGAAGCGGACGCGGTAGCCGTCGTCCACGGTGTCGGCGGACATGGCGAACACCAGCGCCGTGTCCTCGCCCGCCGAGACGAAGTCCTGCGTGGCGGCGACCGTGAACTTGGACGTGTCGTCGGCCTTGACCTCGATGGCCCGCGCCTGGACCCGGGTGCCCTGCGGGACGCCGTCCAGCGTCACGCTCGCGGTCAGCGCGTAGCGCGCGGGGCCCCACAGGACGCTCGGGCCGCCCTCGTCGGAGTGCTGGTGCTCGGCGTCGGAGTAGTCCTTGTCGAAGGCGACGGTCGTCCATTCGCCGGGCTTGAGCTGCTGGGCGGCGGTGGCGCCGACCGAGACATAGTCGGGCATGTCGTCCTTTCCGGGTGAGACGCCGATGCGCCACTGCCCGTAGTCGGCCTTCACGGCGCGGTCGTAGTCGAGCCCGACGCCGTTGATCACGTGATCGTTGGAGTACTGCTGGATCTGGGCGCGGCCGTCCCACTTGCCGCCGGACCAGGCGTAGGTCTGCCAGCCGTAGGCGATCTTGCCCGCGTCGAACGCCCGTTTGACCGGGCCGTAGCCCGCGTAGATCCCGACGCGGTCGGTGCCGAGGACGCTCGCCGCGCCGTCCAGATAGGCGTTGATCTTCTTCTGCTGGCCGGACGAGGCGTCGAAGTCCACGGCGAAGTAGATCGGCCGGTCGTCGGGCATCCCGCAGGCGGCGGCCTGCCGCTCGGCCTCCTTGGCGTCGGCGGCGCCCGCGTCCCGGCCCTGGAGCGCGCGGCTCGCGGTGCTCTCCCAGACGGCGACGAGCCAGAAGCCGCCCTCGCAGAGTTGTTCGGCCTCGGCCCGCGTGAGGTTCTTGCCGGACGAATCGTGCGAGAAGTAGCGGCACACGAAGTCGACCCCGGCCTTCTTCAGCGCCGCCACTCCCGGCCGGCCCCACGCGTAGTCCACGCCGAATACGGACATGTACCCTCCCGGTGCCGGAACCCGTTGCTCTCCGATTAAAACCCGCTGCCCTCCGTGATCGCAGCGGTTTGACCAAGACCGCCGGGGCGACATTTGGGTGACCTTCGGAACGCGGCGACGGCGCGTCCCGAAAGCGGGACGCGCCGTCGGCGGCCGGACGTCAGACGGAGGCGGGGACGGCGCCGATGCCGGCGTTCTCGTCCTCGTCCTCGGGCCGGGCGCGCATCGGCAGCAGGAAGGCCGCGACGAATGTCAGCCCGAGCATCCCGACCACGACCCACAGCGTGGCGGTCATGGCGTCGGAGAACCCGTGCCCGGCGGCGTCCTTCCCGGCGGTCCCGACGGTCCGCTGCACGGCGGCCGGGTCCGACGACCGGACGGTCCGGACGGTCTGCTCCAGCCGCGCGCACGACGCGGGGACGGCCTCGGCGTCGTCGGCGCTCGCGCGGTCGTGCCCGCAGGCGCGCAGCGCGGACGCGATCCGGTCCTGGTCGGCGGCGGCGACCGAGACGGCCGCGAGCCGCGTCCTCAGCGACGGCGCGTCGTGGTCGACGGCGGTGGCGACGCCGCTGCCGAGCAGGCCGAAGAAGATCGTCCCGAGGACGGCGGCGCCCAGCGAGCTGCCGAGCTGCTGGATCGCGGTGAGCGTGCCGCCCGCCGAGCCGGTCTCGTGCGGTTCGACGCCGGAGATGACGATCCCGAAGAACGGCGCCATGAGCAGCCCCATGCCGAGCCCGGTGGCGATGAGCGCGGGCGCGAGCTGCCAGGGCGTCATGCCGATGCCGGCGATCTGGAGGGTGGCGACGACGCCGACGGTGCCCGCCGCCATGACGACCGTCCCGGCGTGGATCACGTGGCGGCCGAAGCGCTCCAGGGCCTGCGCGCCGACGAACCCGGCGATCATGCCGACCGACCAGGGGATCTGGCTGAGCCCGGCCTTGAGCGCCGAGTAGCCGAGCCCGAGCTGGAAGTACAGCGACAGCGTCAGCGCGAAGCCGGTCATGCCGGAGAAGAACACGAGGCCGACGACGAGCCCGCCGGTGAAGCCGCGCTTGCGGAACAGGCTCGGGGTGACGAGCGGGTCGCCGCCCGTCCGCTGCCGCCGCGCCTGGTACCAGCCGAACAGGCCGAACACGGCGACGGCGCCGGCGATCATCGCGAACGTCCAGGCGGGCCAGCCCAGCTCACGGCCCTGCACGAGCGGGTAGACCAGCAGCGCCGCGCCCGCGCCGGCGAGGATCGCGCCGAGCAGGTCGAGCCGGGTGGCCTCCTCCGACCGTCCGGACGGCAGGAACAGGATGCCCGCGATCACGGCGGCGAGGCCGAGCGGCAGGTTGATCAGGAAGATCATGCGCCAGCCGGTGCCGAAGAGGTCGGCGTCCACCAGCCAGCCCGCGAGGACGGGGCCGCCGATCGAGGACAGGCCCATGATCGGCCCGAACAGGCCGAACGCGGTGCCCATCTCCTTGGGCGGGAACATGCGGCGGATCATGCCGATGCCCTGCGGCAGCATGACGGCGCCGAACAAGCCCTGGACGACGCGCGCGCCGATCAGCATCCCGGGCGACGCGGCGACGCCGCACAGCAGCGACCCGACGGTGAACCCGGCCGCGCCGATGACGAACATCTGCTTGCGGCCGTAGAGGTCGCCGAGGCGTCCGCCGGTGATGAGGCCGATGGCCATCGCGAGGGTGTACCCGGCGGCGAGCCACTGGATGGTGGCGGCGGTGCCGCCGAGGTCGGCGCGGATCGCGGGGGAGGCGATCGTGGTGACGAGCGCGTCGAGCATGTCCATGATCTCGCCCGCGAGGACGACGAGCAGGGCGACCCAGCGCCAGCGGTAGGCCGTCTCGGCGAGGGCGGACGCGGGGGGTCCGCCGGAAGCGGTGTCGGTCATCGGTGCCTCCGAGGGGGGAACGGTGTTCGTAGTCAACGAACGTAATTCGTAGTCGCGAACAGTGTTCGTGTCAAGTACGATGTTCGTAACGAGATCGGGAGTGCCCCGCCACGGGGGCTCGATCCCAGGGACACGATATATCGCGAGTCGCGAAAATCAAGATGTATCGCGACATTGGAGGTCCGGCATGTCCGACGTCGAGGTTCCGATGCCCACCCCGCCCGGCCGCCGTCCGCGCCGGACGCGCGAACCGCGCCGCCCGCTGACCGTGGACCTCATCGTCGAGACCGGCATCCGCGTCCTCGACGCCGAGGGCCTGGACGCCGTTACGATGCGCCGCGTCGCGCAGGAACTCGGCACCGGCCCGGCCTCGCTCTACGCGCACGTCGGGAGCAAGGACGAGCTGTACGACCTCATGCTCGACCGCGTCGCGGCCGAGATCCGGCTGCCCGAGCCCGACCCGGCGCGCTGGCGCGAGCTGATCAAGGAGTCGGCGCTGGAGTCGCGCCGCGTCCTGTCCGCGCACCGCGACATCGCCCGGGTCTCGCTCGGCTCCATCCCGCTCGGCCCGAACCTGCTGCTCGGCGCCGAGCGGATGCTCGCGATCCTGCTCGCGGGCGGCGTCCCGCCCAAGATCGCCGCGATGGCGCTCGACACGCTCGCGATGTACATCGACGCCGACGTCATCGAGGGGACGATCTACACCGCGAAGGCGTTCGGCCCCGAGGACGGCCAGCGGATGTACGAGGACAAGATCGGCCCGATCCGGGACTACTTCCACGCGCTGCCGCCCGCCCGCTACCCCAACATCGTCGCGATGGTGGACGAGCTGACCGAGGGCGACGGCGACGAGCGCTTCCTGTTCGGCCTGGACATCTTCATCCGCGGCCTCGCGTCCTACGTCCCCTGAGCGAACTCCCGCTCGAACGCGACCTGACGCGGCGCGCCCGGCGCGGTGTCCCAGACGGCGAACACGACGTGCTCGAACCGTCCGGCGAACGCGCCGCCCGGCCGCAGCAGCGCCGCGAACACCGCCGCGACCTCGGCCGGGTCGTTGCCGAACACGCCGCAGCCCCACGCGCCGAGCACGAGCCGCGCGTGCCCGTGCGCCGCCGCGACCGCGAGCACCTTCGCGGCGCGCGTCGTGAGCGCCGCCGGAACGCGCGCCGCGTGTTCCTTCTCACGGATCGCGCCCCGGTTCGGCGCGGCCGAGGTGACGAACGCGACGTCGTAGGGCGCGTCCAGGAGCGTCCCGTCGTCGGCGCGGAACACCGGGACGGACGGCGAGTAGATCATGTGGTCGCTGTAGAGCAGGTCGCCCTGCGCGCGGTGGAACGCGTAGTACTCCGGGGCCGCGCGCAGCGACGCGTACAGCGCCGACGACCGCGCGAGTCCTTCCTCCTGGGCGTGCGCGCCGCGCAGGAAGCCGCCGCCCGGGTTCTTCGCGGACGCGAAGTTCAGCGCGAGCGGGGGCGCGTCGGCGCCGGTCAGGCGGCGCGCGGCGGCCAGCGTCGTCTCGCCGGTGACCTCGATCCGCGTCGGCAGGGCGGGCGCGGCGGACGGGACGCGCACCAGCGCGTCCAGCTCGTCCGGCCGGTACAGGACGGTCCCGGCCACGGCGGCGGCGACCCGCCCGGCCAGCTCCACGACGTGCCCGGACGGGGCGCGGTAGGAGCCGTGGTCAAGGATCTCGACGGTCTGCTGCGCGATCGCGCGGCGCGGATTTCTGCTCATCGTGCGGCTCATTCTGCTGCTTTTCGGACACCGTGGCCACGTGTTATGCCACCGGGCGTCCGGTGCCGCCTTGGGGGATCTGATCAATGGACGCCCCGGTTTCTGGCATGCTGAGCTGCGCCATGCAGCCAGATGCTCCTCGCCCCGGGCGGCGGCGCGCTCGATCGCACCGCCGCGGCGCACCCCCGCCGGAGCCGCTCGCCCCCCGCGAGCAGGCCCCGCACGACGCGGCACCGTACCAAGCGGCTCCGTTCGATCCGTCGCCCTATGAAACGCCGCCGTTCGACCAGGAGCCGCCCGGTCAGCCGCCCTACGGACAGGAGCCGCCGGACGGCGACCCCGAGCTGGACGCCCTGCTCGATCCGGACCGTTCCGGGACCACCGACTCGTTCGCGGTCGACGGCGTCCTCGGCATCGGCGGCGACCTGGACCGCGCGTTCGGCGTGGCCCGGCGCAGCCGCATCCGCAACCTCGTCCTCGGCATCGGCTCCCTGACCGCCGTCACCGCCACCGGCATCGGCGCGTTCGTCGCGTGGGGGGTCATGTCGAGCGGCCCGCCGAGCGACGTCCCGTTCGAGGGCGCCGGGACGGTCCGCGCGGCCCCGCCCGGCTCGGTCGCCTCGCCCGCCGCGTCCGGCGGCCCGTCCGGGTTCGCCGACACCGCGCCGCCGGACGCGCCGGTCGCGCACTCCGAGCGCGGCACCGGCACGTTCCTGCGCGCCCCGGCCGCCGTGCCGCCGCCGACGTTCGGGCACGGCAGGCTCGTCCGGTACCGGGTCGAGGTGGAGGGCGGCCTCGGCCTCAGCCCGGCCCTGTTCGCCCGCGAAGTGGACCGCGTGCTCGCCGACGCGCGCGGCTGGACGGCGAGCGGCAAGCGCTCGTTCCGCCGGGTGGCGACGGGCAAGGTGGACTTCGCCGTCCGCCTCGCGTCCGCGCCGACCGCCGAGCGGATCTGCCGCGCCTACGGGCTGACGGCCGACGCCTCGGTGAACTGCGCGGCGGGCCGTCAGGTCGTCGTCAACCTCGGCCGCTGGCTGGCGCCGTCCGCGCCGTTCCGGTCGTCGGCCGAGAACTACCGGGCCTTCCTGCTCAACCACGAGCTGGGCCACCACTTCGGCGCCGGGCACCGGACGTGCGGGGGCGACGGCCGGCCCGCGCCCGTCATGCAGGACCAGATCGCCGGGCTGAACGGCTGCCGCGCCAACGCCTGGCCGTACGACGCGCACGGACGCTTCGTCGCGGGCCCCGAACAACCGTAAACAAACCGGGTGAAGACGGGCGGCCGGTTCCGTCACACTGACCGGCGTGCTGCTCACGATCACCACGACCGCCGCGCCCGCCACCGACCTCGGCTTCCTCCTGCACAAGCATCCGGACAAGGCCCAGCGGTTCGAGCAGGCGTACGGCACCGCCCACGTCTTCTACCCCGAGGCCGACGCCGGGCGCTGCACCGCCGCGCTGCTGCTCGACGTGGACCCGGTGCGGCTCGTCCGGACGCGCGGCGGGAACGTCCCCGACTTCTCCCTCGGCCAGTACGTCAACGACCGGCCCTACGCGGCGTCGTCGCTGCTGGCGTCCGCGCTGGCGGGCGTGTACCGGACCGCGATGCGCGGACGCTGCGACGCCCGGCCGGACCTGGCCGCCGCGCCGCTCCCGCTGGAGATCGCGCTGCCCGCGCTGCCGTGCCGGGGCGGGCCCGCCCGCGCCGAGCGCCTGTTCGCGCCGCTCGGCTGGACGGTCGCCGCCGAGCCCGTCCCGCTGGACCCCGAGTTCCCCGAGTGGGGCGACTCCCGGTACGTGACGCTGACGCTGACCGGGACCGTCCGGCTCGCCGACGCGCTCAACCAGCTCTACGTCCTGCTGCCGGTGCTGGACGAGGCCAAGCACTACTGGCTCGCGCCCGACGAGGTCGACAAGCTGATCCGCGCGGGCGACGGCTGGCTCGCCGCGCACCCCGAGCGCGCGGCGATCGTCCGCCGCTACCTGGCGAACCGCCGGACGCTCGTCCGGGCCGCGCTCGGCCGCCTCGCCGACGCCGACGACGCGCCCGACGAGGCCCTGGACCCCGCCGCGCCCGAGGACGAGACGCCGACGACGCTGGCCGAGCACCGGATCCGGGCCGTCCTGGACGAGCTGCGCCGCGAGGAGGCGACGACCGTCCTCGACCTCGGCTGCGGCCAGGGCCGGCTGCTCGCCCGCCTGCTCGCCGACGCCGCGTTCACCGGCGTCGGCGGCGCGGACGTGTCCTGGCGCGCCGTCGAGATCGCCCGCCGGCGCGCCGCCAAGCACCGCGCCGACCGGTTCCGCGGCGTGTTCCAGGGCGCGCTGACCTACGCCGACGCGCGGTTCCACGGCTACGACGCCGCCGTGCTCATGGAGGTCGTCGAGCACATCGACCCGCCCCGGCTCGGCGCGGTCGAGCAGGTGGTGTTCGGCGACGCGCGGCCCCGCGTCGTGATCGTGACGACGCCGAACGCCGAGCACAACGTCCGGTACGCGGGCCTGGCGCCCGGCGCGCTCCGCCACCCCGACCACCGCTTCGAGTGGACGCGCGCCGAGTTCGCCGCGTGGAGCGAGCGCGTCGCCGCCGAGCACGGCTACCGCGTCCGGTTCGTGGGCGTCGGCGACCACGACCCCGAGGTCGGCGCCCCGACCCAGATGGGAGTTTTCACCCGATGACCAGGGAACTGAAGATCCCCGCGACCGGGCTCGTCGTGCTGGTCGGCGTGTCCGGGTCGGGCAAGTCCCACTTCGCCCGGCGGCACTTCCGGCCGACGCAGGTCGTTTCGTCCGACTTCTGCCGCGCGGCCGTGAGCGACGACGAGAGCGACCAGGCCGCGACCGGCGACGCGTTCGAGCTGCTGCACCACATCGTCCGGACGCGGCTGCGGCGCGGGCTGCTCACCGTCGTGGACGCCACCAACGTCCAGCCGCGGTCGCGCGAGTCGCTGCTCGCCGTCGCCCGCGACCAGGACGCGCTGGCGTGCGCGATCGTGCTGGACGTCCCCGAGCACGTCGCCGTGGAGCGCAACGCGGCCCGTCCCGACCGGGACCTGGCGCCGCACGTCGTGCCCCGGCAGCGCCGTGAGCTGCGGCGCGGCCTGAAGTCGCTGCACCGCGAGTTCAAGCGCGTCCACGTCCTGACCGGCGTGGACGAGATCGACGCGGCGGTGCTCGTCCCCGAGCGGCCGTGGAACGACCGGCGCGAGCTGACCGGGCCGTTCGACGTCGTCGGCGACGTCCACGGCTGCCGCGCCGAGCTGGTCGACCTGCTCGGCGACCTCGGCTACGCGGTGGAGCACGACGCGGCCGGCCGTCCGTGCGGCGCGCGGCACCCGGAGGGCCGCACCGCCGTGTTCGTCGGCGACCTCGTCGACCGCGGCCCCGACACGCCCGGCGTGCTGCGGCTCGTCATGGGCATGGCCGCCGCCGGGACGGCGCTGTGCGTCACCGGCAACCACGAGGCCAAGCTCGTGCGCGCGCTGAAGGGCCGCAAGGTGCGGGTCGCGCACGGGCTCGCCGAGTCGCTGGAGCAGCTCGCCGCCGAGACCGAGGAGTTCCGGGCCGCCACGCTCGCGTTCATGGACGGGCTGATCAGCCACTACGTCCTGGACGGCGGACGCCTCGTCGTCGCGCACGCGGGCCTCAAGGAGGCCTACCACGGCCGCGCGTCCGGACGGGTGCGCTCGTTCGCGCTCTACGGCGAGACGACCGGCGAGACCGACGAGTACGGGCTGCCCGTCCGGTACCCGTGGGCGCTGGACTACCGGGGCGCCGCGACGGTCGTCTACGGCCACACGCCCGTACCGGACGCCGAGTGGGTCAACAACACGATCTGCCTGGACACCGGCGCCGTGTTCGGCGGGCGGCTCACCGCGCTGCGCTACCCCGAGCGCGAGCTGGTCTCCCGGCCCGCCCGGGAGGTCTGGTACGCGCCGGTCCGTCCGCTCACCGAGGGGCCGGCGCGCGCGACCGGGCTGCTCAAGATCGGGGACGTGCTGGACGCGGGCGGCGTCGAGACCCGGCTGCTCGGCCGCGTCGCCGTCCGGGAGGAGAACGCGCTCGCCGCGCTGGAGGTGATGAGCCGCTTCACGATCGACCCGCGCTGGCTCGTCTACCTGCCGCCGACGATGGCGCCCGCCGCGACGTCCGAGCTGCCCGGCCGCCTGGAGCACCCGGCCGAGGCGCTGGCCGCCTACCGCTCCGCCGGGCTGGAGCGCGTCGTGTGCGAGGAGAAGCACATGGGGTCGCGGGCGGTCGTCGTGGTCGCGCGCGACGCGGCCGTCGCCGCCGCGCGGTTCGGCGTGGACGACGGCAGTTCCGGCGCCGTCTACACCCGCACCGGCCGCGCGTTCTTCCGGTCGCCCGACCTCACCGCCGGGCTCCTGGACCGCGTCCGCGCGGCGATCGGCGCGGCCGGGCTGTGGGACGAGCTGGACACCGGCTGGCTCGTGCTGGACGCCGAACTGCTGCCCTGGTCGGCCAAGGCGCTGGACCTCGTCCGGTCCCAGTACGCCGCGACCGGCGCCGCCGCCCGCGCCGCGCTGCCCCGCGCGGCGGACCTGCTCGCCCGCGCCGCCGCGCGCGGCGTGGACGTCGGCGGCCTCGGCGCGCACATCGAGCGCCGCGCCGCGAACGCCGCGCTGTTCCGCGCCGCGTACGCCCGCTACTGCGCGCCGGTGGACGGCCTGGACGGCGTCCGCCTCGCCCCGTTCCAGATCCTCGCCGGGGAGGGCGCCGTCCACGCGGTGGCGCGCGGGCACGACTGGCACCTGGAGATCGCGGCGCGGCTCGTCGCGGCGGACGCGTCGGGGCTCCTCGCGCCGACCGCGTCCGTCGTCGTGGACCTCGCCGACCCCGCGTCCGAGGCCGCCGCCACCGCGTGGTGGACGGACCTGACCGGGCGCGGCGGCGAGGGCATGGTCGTCAAGCCGCTCGGCCCGGCGCCGTCCGGCCGGACGGTCCAGCCGGGCCTGAAGTGCCGGGGCCGCGAGTACCTGCGCATCATCTACGGCCCCGACTACACCGAGCCGGGGACCCTGGACGTCCTGCGCCGCCGCGCGCTCGGCCGCAAGCGCTCGCTCGCGTCGCGCGAGCACGCGCTCGGCGTGGAGGCGCTGGAACGGCTCGTCGCCGGGGAGCCGCTGTGGCGGCGGCACCAGCCGGTGTTCGGGGTGCTGGCGCTGGAGTCCGAGCCGGTCGACCCGCGCCTGTGAGGCGTGCCGGGCGTCCCGTCACGGTCGCGTGACGGGACGCCGCGCGGTTCTCAGGTCGAGAACAGCATGTGGAAGACGCCGCCGCCGTGGTGCGGGCGGTGGTGGCCCTGGTGGTGATGGTGGTGGACCGCCGGGGCGCCCCACGCGGGCGCGGAGGGCGGCGGGGGCGGCGCGTGGTGCGTCGCCTCCATCCGGCTGAGCGCCTCCAGCTCGCCGTAGTCCAGGAAGATCCCCCGGCAGTTGTCGCATTGCTCGATGTGGACGCCGTTACGCGTGTAGGTCCGCATCACGCCACGGCACTTGGGACAGTGCATCGCTGTGTCGTCCTTCCATCAGATCCCCAGATTGAGGGTAAATGTAGGGGAGCCCGGGCACCACGTCATGCCGGGAAGCGTCCTCACGCGCGGATGATCCGTGCGCAGGCGTCCACCATCGCGGTCTCGGCGTCGTCCAGGTCCCGGTCCTCCTCCCGTGCCGATTGGACGCACGTCGCGGCGATCTGGATCGCCAGGGCGCGCGCGGGTTCGTCCAGGGCGGCCCAGAGGTCGGTGTGCGGGGACGGTCCGTAGCCGTCGAGGAAGGCCGTCCAGGCGTCGGTGCCGAGGACGCCCGCCGCGTACAGCGCCGCCGGACGGGCGAGGTCCCACGCGGGGTCGCCGACGCCGAGGTCCTCGACGTCGATGAGCAGCCAGCCCGTTTCCGCGCGGACCATCTGGCCGAGGTGCCAGTCGCCGTGGATCAGGACCTTCCCGTCGTCGGGCGGGGCGGTGCCGTCCCGGATCCAGGCGGGGAGCGCCGCGAACGCCCGCCGGATCACGTCGGTCTCCGTGCCGGGGGCGAGGCGGCCGACGACGCGCGCGACACGTCCCGGGCGGCCCCACGGCGGCGCGTCCGGCGGGACGGGGGAGCGGTGCAGCGCGGCGAGCAGCCGGCCGGCCTCGGTCCACGGCGGCGCCTCGGGACGGACGGGCTCGGCGTACGGCCACACGGTCACGGCCCGTCCGTCCAGGCGGTGCGGCGGGCCGAGGGGCGCGAGCGCGATGCCGGGCAGCGCGCGGGCCGCGTCCAGCCGCCGGGCCAGCGCCGGGCCCGCCTCCCGGTCGGCCTGGTGCAGCTTGACGACGACCGCGCCGACCCGGACGACGAGCACCCCGTGCCGGTCGTAGAGGACGTCCGGCTCGCCGGTGCCGCCCGCGTCCCGGCCGAGGGCGGCGAGCCGCGCGATGTCCATCGGATCAGTATGGCCCGTCCGCTCCGTGGCCGATGTCGGCATGAGGATTGCCGCGCCCAGAACGATCGTTCTAGGGTCGAATCCGACACCGGGCGAGCGCGCGCCGCCCTCCTCCCCGCGGCGCGCCGCCCCGGTGCGACCCGGGCGCGTCCCGCCGTGCGGGGGCCGGCGGGACGCGCCCGCGCGTCCGCCCGCGCGTCCGCCCGCGCGTCCGCCCGCGCGTCCCGCCGCGCGTCCGGTCGTGCGTCCGGTCGGGCGTCCGGTCGGGCGTCAGTCCAGCCGGGAGAACCGGCGCGCGGCCCAGGCCAGGCCGAGCGCCGCGAGCCCCGCGAGCATCAGCGCCTCCAGCACGACCGGCGGGTGCCACGACCCCCAGGCCACCGGCGCGAACAGGGACGCGGGCGCGTCGGCCAGGTAGACCGCCATCGTGCGGTGCATCGCGTCCACCGCGTAGGTGAACGGGTTGACCAGCGCGACCGCCTCCATCCAGCCCGGCATCGCCGACAGCGGGAACACCGAGCCGGACAGGAACATCAGCGGGGCCATGAGGACGGTCAGCGCCGTCCCGTACGTCTGCGGCCGGACGACCATCGCCAGCACCACCCCGAGCACGGTCATCGCCAGCGCCGTCAGCGCCAGCTCGGCCGCCAGCAGCACCAGCAGCCCCGGATCGGGCGGCACGCCGATCAGCGCGCCCGCGCCGAGCAGCAGCCCGGCCTGGCACGTCGCGACGGTCGTCCCGCCGAGGCAGATGCCGAGCAGCAGCGTGCCCCGGTGGACGGGCCCGGCCAGCATCTCCCGCAGGAACCCGCTGCGGCGGTCCCACAGGAGCGCCGACCCGACGCGCAGCGCGGGCGCCTGCGACGCCGTCACCAGCGCGCCCGAGAACAGGAACACCTGGTAGGACCGGCTGCTCGGCCCCGCCATCAGCCCGGCCAGCCCGACGCCGAGGATGAACAGGAACAGCAGCGGCTGGAACAGCGAGAGCACGGTGCCCGCCCGGTCCCGCAGGAAGTGCAGCATCTCCCGCCGCCACACCATCCGCAGCGCGCGCAGCTCCGCGCGGAACCCGCCGGACGCGACCTCGGGCGCCGGACGCGGCGCGGGCACCGGCGGCGGCGCGTCGTCCCCGGCCGGGTCGGGCGGCCCCTCGGACGCCCCTTCGGCGCGGATCCGGTGCCCGGTGTGGTGCAGGAACACGTCGTCCAGCGTCGGCGGGGTGACGCGCGCCTCGTAGACGGGCACGTCCAGCTCGGCGAACAGCCGGGGCAGGATCCGGGCGCTGTCGGTCGCGGTGAACGACAGGCCGCCGGGCGTCTCGGCCACGGTCAGCCCGAAGCGCGTCCGCAGCAGCCGCGCCGCCGCCGCGTCGTCGTCGGTGCGCAGGTCCACCCGGTCGGCGCCGAGGACGGCCTTCAGCTCGGCGGGCGGGCCCTGCGCGACGATCCGGCCCGCGTCGAGGATGGCGACGCGGTCGCACTGCTCGGCCTCGTCCAGGTAGTGCGTGGTGAGGAACAGCGTGACGCTCTCGCGCTCGCGGATCCGGTGCAGGTGGCGCCAGACCTGGGCGCGCGACTGCGGGTCCAGGCCGATCGTGGGCTCGTCCAGGAACAGGATCCGCGGCCGGTGCAGCAGCGCCCGCGCGATCTCCAGCCGCCGCCGCATCCCGCCGGAGAACGTCCGGACGAACCGGTCGCGGGCGTCGCTGAGCCCGACCAGCGCCAGCGTCTCGTCCACCCGCCCGGGCACCAGCGCGGCCGGGACGTCGTACAGATCGGCGTGGAAGCGCAGGTTCTCCGCCGCCGTCAGCTCCGCGTCGAGCGTCGACTCCTGGAAGATCAGCCCGATGCTGCGGCGCGCGGCCACGGCGTCGGTGCGGGTGTCGTGGCCGTCGATCTCGACCGTCCCGGCGGTCGGCACGGCCAGCGTGCACAGCATCGCGATCGTCGTGGACTTGCCCGCGCCGTTCGGCCCGAGGAAGCCGAAGCTCTCCCCGGCCGCGACCGACAGGTCCAGCCCGTCCACGGCGGTGACGTCCGGGTACCGCTTGGTCAGCCCCGTCGCACGGATCGCGGGCGAGCCTGTGACCGGCGGCGCCAGGGGAGCATCCGGCTGCACCCTCACCGGCGGGCCTCCAGAGCGTCGGTCCAGGAGTCGGGGACGACGAAGCCGAAGCTCCAGCGGTGCCGCCGGGTCGGGTTGACGATGCAGTGCCAGAACAGCCGCTCCGGCTCCTGCCCGATCCGGAAGAACCGCGCGAGGCGGGGCCGCTCCGGCAGCGTGACCAGCTCGGACGTGCCGGGCCGCTGGTAGCGGAAGAACGACGTGTCGGCCGGGTCGTCGAAGGGCGCGTCGAAGTCGATCAGGTACATGCGCCAGCCCGGCTGCGACTCGTTGGTGTGCCAGAGCCGGTACGACGACGGCGGGTACCACATGCTGCCCGAGAAGCGGACCTCGTCGCCGAAGACCTTCTCCAGCGCCGCCACCGTGCGGTTCTTCGCGGCGAGGTAGCCGTCGTAGGCGGGGTGGTCGACGTGGTCGTCCAGGTTGACGAGGTGGAAGTGGCGGGCGTCGTTCGGGCCGGCCGGGGCGCCGGCGCCCGTCCGCCAGCGCGCGAACTCCGCGCTCGCCGGGGCGGCGGACGTCGAGCGCAGGTCGTCGGCGCGGAAGTCGCGGTCGAACGCGTCCAGGTCGACGGTGTCCGGCCGGATCTTCAGGTGCGGCAGCTCGTCCAGCACCGGCGCGAACCCCGGGATCTCCTCCAGCGCGAACTCGTAGTGGTGGAACCCGGGCACGGGCCGCTCCGCGCGGCGCGGCGCGGGCGGGACGAGCCGGGCGGCGGCGTCGGTGGCCGCCGCCGCGGCCAGGTCGCCGCCGTCGAACGCGAACCCGTGGACGCGCCCGAGCCGGATCATCTCCGCGACCCCGGTCATCGCGCGGAACTGGCGCCGCAGGCCCGGATCGTCGCCGATCACGCGCAGGAACTCGGTACAGGACTCGACGGACACGGTGTCACTCCTTGGTTCGGGCGGGCGGCGGGTCGAGGAGCAGGACGGACGGGACGCGCTCGGGCCGCGCCAGCCGCAGGAAGTGCAGCCCGAACCCGGCCATGCCGAGCATCAGCCCGGGGAAGAACCCGGCCTCGGGACCGGGCCGCGCCTGGTCCAGGTCGCGCCACTGGCTCTGCACCTGGACGTTGGCCTCCAGCCGGAACGCGGGCTGGTCGCGCAGCAGCGCGTACCGCAGGAACAGCTCGGCGTTGCCGGTGCGGCCGTGGCAGAGCGAGTCGTTGGCGAGGCGCGGGTAGTTGCGCATCGTCGCGGTGAGCGCCTGGTGGGCCTCGGTGAGCAGCAGCTCGTCGTCGCCGCCGAGCAGCGCCCAGCTCGCGATGCGGGTCAGGCCGATGCCGGACGCGCCGTTGCACCAGGCGTTGGCGTAGTGGCGCCCGTGCCGGGTCGGGCCGCCCGGGACGGTCCGCAGGTCGTACCAGTCCTGCGCGTCGGGGTCGAAGTGGCGGGTCTCGTAGGCGAACGCGCGGCGGCCCGCGTCGACGTACTCGTCGCGGCCGGTGCGGGTGCCGAGCAGGATCAGCGCCCAGCCGATGCCGGCGCTGCCGTGCGACAGGCCCGTGAGGTCGTCCAGGACGACCCGGGGATCGCTGTTGGACCACGACAGCCCGTCGCCCCGGTCGCGCGCGTGCCGCAGCAGGTGGGCCGCGCAGCGGTGCGCCAGCGCGGTGCCCCGGTCGCCGCCGGTGACGTCGTCCAGCGCGAGCAGGATCGGGATGAGCCCGGCGACGCCGTGGAAGACGTCCAGGTGCGGGTCCCGCTCGATGCGGCCGTCCAGCGTCTCGGCCATCGCGACGGCCTGGTCGAGCAGCGCCCGGTCGCCCCACAGCCGGTGCAGGTGCAGCAGCGTGTAGATCAGGCCGCCGAGGCCGGGGAACGCGCCGATGCGGTCGCGGTCGCCGTCGGCCAGGGCGTGGTCGAGCGCGCGCCGCGCCGCCGTGCGGAACTCCGGCCGCGGGTCCAGGTCGTTCAGGTACGCCAGGAACAGGGCGATGCCCGCCGAGCCGTTGTACAGGTCGCCCTCGATGTCGACCTCGTCGCGGCCGTCCGGCCGGATGATGTAGGAGATCCACGGGGCGGGCGCGTCCGGCGCGCGGAGCATCGCGCACAGCCGCTGGCCGAGGCCCGCCGCCTGCGCCACGCAGGTGGCGGCGAAGTCGCCGCTGGTGACGTCGCCGCCCGACAGCCCGGCCGCGATGTACTGGTCCTGCTGGGCGCGGTTCTCCGGGGTCAGCCGCCGGATCCGCGCGGCGGCGTGCTCCAGCGGCCCGGCCTCCAGCGTCGCGGGGATCACCGCGCGGTGGTCGTGGACGAGCCGGTCGTCGGCGGCGTCCACCCAGAACAGCGGGACGTCCAGCCGCCACATCGACTCCAGCTCGTAGGCGGGGAGCACGCCGTCCTGGTCCCAGTTGCGGGGGAACGTCCGGACGGTGTTGAACAGCAGGTCCACCTCCAGCGGCTCCATCAGGCACTTGGGGTGCCGCGCCGCCGACAGCAACTGCACGTAGATCTGCGTGCTCCAGTTGACGAACCGGACGCGCGTCCCGTCGAACAGGTCGGTGACGCACGCCGCCGCGCGCTCGGGGTCCTCCTGGAACCAGCGGTGGACGCGGCCGAACCCGTCCTTGATCTCGGCCACGAAGTCCTCGGCGCGGGTCAGCTCGTCGCCGACGAACACCCGGTTCGCGGCGCCCGGCTCGACGCGCAGGCCCGTCCGGTGCGTGACGGACGCGCTGAACGACAGCGGCCGGTCGTCGACCTTCGGGATCGGCATCGGGATCTCGTAGGCGTCGCCGCCGGAGTAGCCGCTGAGCCGCATCCCGGTCTCGGCCGCGTCGGGGGCGGCGGGCCACTCGATCAGGCCCGTCTTGAACACCGAGTCCATCAGCGTCCCGGCCGGGCGCGGCTGGCCTTTGGGGAGCGCGCCGAGCACGGTCTCGCAGTCGCAGATGAACGCGTGCCCGTCCGCGACGAGGACGTTCTCGAAGTGCAGGTCGCCGCCGCCGAGCACGTAGAAGATCGCCAGGTAGCCGCCCAGCTCGGTGTAGACGCGGGCCGCCTCGGCGCGCGTCGCCACCCGGTTGCGCCCGGACGGGATCAGCGCCTCGTACCCGTACCCGTCGCGGGGCAGCACGGCGCGCTCGGCGAAGCCCACCACGCCGTCGGCGCGCAGCCGCGCGAGCAGGCCCTGCAGCGCGGCCTCGCCCCGCACGCAGCGCGGCTTGTAGACGAACGGCGCCGGGGTGCCGTCGTCCAGCTCGGCGTCCACCATGACGACGCCGCGCGCGCCCGCGTGCGCGTCCGAGCCGCCGAGCCCGATGTCGCGGACGGCGCCGAGCGGACGGCCGAAGAACGCGTCCCCGATCGCCGCCGCGTCCGCCCGCAGCCGCACGGCCAGCTCGCGGCCGTGCGCGGCGAGCAGGTCGGTGACGTGCGCGAGCCAGCGCCCGAGGACCGGGTACTCCAGGTAGAAGCGGTGGTAGGACGCGGCGTCGGCGAACGTCTTGTCCAGGTAGGCGAGGTAGTCCTCGCGGGTCGAGGTCTCGGGGTCGATGTCGCGCAGGCGGCAGTAGACCTTCGCGTCGGCCTCCACGGCCCAGGCCAGCGCGAGCGCGAACCGATCGAGCAGGTGCTCCTGGAAGGCCGCGACGACGCGCGGCGCGATGGCGAGCCCGCCCGCGTCGAGGACGGACGTGAGGCGGCGGCCCAGCTCGACGAGGAACGGCTCGCACGCGATGGCGAGCCTGCCGTAATACACCTCAGGCTCCCGCCAGCCCGCCGCCGCGTCGGCCGCGCCGTCGGCGTCCGCGTCGAAGGGCCGCTGGAACGCGTCCAATGCGCCCCGATAGGTCGGCAGCCAGTCGCCGTGCAGGTCGGCCAGGGCGCGGCCGAGCGGCCCGTCGGCGTCGCCGAGCGCCCGTTCGTGCCGCCGGTAGGCGGTGAGGACGTCGGTCAGCGACGCGCCGGTGTGCCGCGCGGGACCGCCCTGGCGGCGGCCCTCCTTCGCGAACCGCTGCGCGAGGCGTCCGGCCAGCCGGTCGATCTTCCAGGCGTCGAACGGCTCCAGCGGGCCGGTCGCGGCGGGCGGGGGCAACGCGGCGACGATCCGCGCGCGCTCGGCCAGGGTGGCGGCGCGGGCGGCGATGTCCGCGGGGTAGCTCGGGTTCACGCGCGCGGCTCCTCGGAAGGACGGGGGAGGGAACAGGCCGGTGGGCCGACGCGAGGCCGGCCCACCGGATGGGGCGCCCGGCCTACGCGGCCGGGGTGGTGCGGTCCGTCAGCCCGACGTCAGCCCTTGGTGGTGCCGTCGCACGCGAAGGTGAACGGCCCGGACGTACACGTGCTGGAGCACGCGTAGGCGTCCACGGCGGCGACGCCCTCGGTCCAGTAGTTGAGGGACGCCTCGTCCTGCTGCTCCACCGACTCGGGGACCGTGCCGGCGGCGACGCCGAAGACCTCGGGGTTGTCGAGCAGTTCGGCGCGGAACTCGGCGTCCGCGGCGGCCTGCCGCAGAATGGTGCTCGGGGACATGGTCTTTCCTCCTTTGTGAATTTTTACCTGGTTCGCCGGCTACTGGATCTTCTCAGTGGCCAGACGTATTCCGAGCCGCCGTTCGATCTTCTGCATCTCCTCGACGGCGGCGTCCATTTTGGCCTTGTTGTTCTGCCACGCGACCAGCTCCATCTCCTCCGGGGAGATGAGGTCCGGATCCCAGAGGGACTCCAGCCAGGTCTTGGTGGTCAGCGGGTGGAGGTCGCGGACCGGGCGGATGCGGCCCGGCAGGCTCTCCTCGTTGATCGACAGCGCGATCGTGAGGGCCTCGTGCAGCTTGCTCCCCGGCGGCAGCAGCTCGCACAGCACCATGAGGTGCTGGAGCTGGCGCACGGTGTCGATGTTGCGGTGCTTCGTGAGATCGCTGTCCGGCTTGGGTCCAGACCTCATGCGAATGCCCCCTTCCGGGCAGGGATCGGCGGGCGGAGCCCTGTGGTCGCGTTGGGGCCGTGCTCCGGTCGTGGTCCGGTCGTGCGTGGTCGGGGGTGGGACCGGGCGGCCACTCTCTGTATGTCCGCTGTCGCAGTCCGCAACCACGGATAAACGTCAAGGGTTAGTCAAGAACACTTCTTTGGTCTTAAAAATGATCATGAGAAAAGGAAATTCTGCCCCGGAATCGCGTCACGGAGCGCCCTCTTCTCCGACAAAGACCGACAACTTCCCCCTTGACATTCCGGCCGCGCTCTCAGCCTTTGACGGCACCGGAGAGGACGGCGCGGACGATGCGCGGGCCGAGGACGGCGAAGAGGGCCAGGGGCGGAAGGACGGCCACGGACGCGCCCGCGAACATCAGGGCGTAGTCGTTGTAGTAAGCCGTCGCCAGGTTGTTCAGGGACAGCTGGACGGTCGGGTCGTCGGGGCTGAGGACGACGAGCGGCCAGAGGAAGTCGTTCCAGGTCTGCGCGAAGGTCAGGAGGCCGAGGACGCCCGCGGCGGGGCGCAGGACGGGCAGGACGACGTGGCGGTAGACGCCGAGGGTCGTGCAGCCGTCCACGCGGGCCGCCTCGATGAGGGCGTCGGGGACGTCGCGGGCGGCCTGGCGCATCAGGAAGACGCCGAAGCCGGTGACGAGGAAGGGCACGGTCACCGCCTGGAGGCCGTCCTGCCAGTGCAGCCGCAGCATGATCAGGTAGAGCGGGACCACGCCCGTCTGGACCGGGACCATCATCGTCGCGAGCACCGTCAGCAGCAGCGCGTCGCGGCCCCGGAAGCGCAGCTTGGCGAACGCGAACCCGGCGAGCGACCCAAGCAGGACGGTCCCGAGCGCCACGCAGCCCGACACGAGCACCGAGTTCAGCAGGCCGCGCGCGAAGTGGGCGTCGGGGTTGGCGAACAGGCGCCGGACGTTCTCCGCGAAGTGCCCGCCGGGCAGCAGCGGCGGCGGGACGTCGGCCGCCTCCGCGCTCGTCCGGGACGCCACGACGACCATCCAGTACACCGGCGCGGCCGTCAGCAGCAGGGCTACCGCGAGGGCGATCCGCGTCAGCGGGCCGGCGCGGCGGGCCGTCACCGCGCGCCGCCCGTCCGGCGCCGCAGGACCAGCGCGTTGAGCAGCGCGAACGTGACGATCAGCAGGAACAGCGCCCACGCGACCGCCGCGCCGTAGCCGTACCGGTCCTGCCCGAACGCGCTCTCGAACAGGTACATCGTGACGGTCTGGAACTGGTGCTGCGCGCCGCCGTCCATCCGGTGCGCGCCCGCCGCGCCGAACAGCGTCGGCTCGGTGAACAGCTGGAGCCCCCCGACGGTCGAGACGACGGCCGTGAACACGATCGTCGGGCGCAGCAGCGGGACGGTGATCGTCCAGAACCGGCGCGCGGGCGACGCCCCGTCCAGCGCGGCGGCCTCGTACAGCTCGCGCGGGACGGCCTGGAGCGCGGCCAGGTAGATCAGCGCGTTGTTGCCCGTCCAGCGCCAGTCCACCATCGCGGCGAGGGCCGTCCAGGACGCGAGGCGCCCGCCCTGCCAGTCGACCGGCGGGACGCCGACCAGGCCGAGCAGCCCGTTGACGAGCCCGTGATCAGAGTCGAACAGCTGCGTGAAGACGAGCGCGACCGCCGCCGTCGCGGTGACGAGCGGCGCGGCCAGCGCGACGCGGAGCGCGGCGGCGCCGCGCAGCCGCCGGTCGAGCAGGTCGGCCAGGACGAGCGCCGCGAGCAGCTGCGGGACGGTCGACAGCGCGAAGATCCCGGCCGTGTTCACCACGGCGTGCCAGAAGTCGGCGTCCGTCGCGAGGTAGCGGAAGTTGCCGAGCCCGACCCACCGGCGCGTCCCGGACCCGAGTTCCCAGTCGTGCAGCGCCATCCACAGCGTGAACAGCAGCGGGAACGCCCCGAACGCCAGGAACAGCAGGAAGAACGGCGCGACGAGCAGGTACGGCGTGGACCGGCGCATCAGCGCGCGGCCTTGGCGGCGGCCCGGACGGCGCGGGGCCAGGCGTCGCGCGCCGCGAGCCGGCCCTGCCCGACCGAGAGCAGGACGTCGTCCACCGCGACCCGGACGTCCTCGTTGCGCGGCCCGAGGTACACCGGCCGGACCCGCGCGGCGACGGCCCCGAAGATCCGCCCGGTGGGCGCCCCGCCGAAGAAGGCGTTCGCGCTGCCCGCGACGACCGGGTCGCGGGCCGCCTGCGGCGAGGACGGGAACGTGCTCCGCGCCCGGAACGCCGCGACCTGGCCGTGCGGGCTCGTCAGGAACGCCGCGAGCGCGGCGGCCCGCGCCGGATGCCGGGTCTGCCGGGGCACCGCGAGCCAGGACCCGCCCCACGAGCCGGCCCCGCCGGGCGCGGTCGCGACGTCCCACCGGCCGCGCCCGCCGGAGAACGCCGCGAGCCCGCCGAGCATCCACGCCGGGCACGGGACGGTCGCGAACCGGTCGCGGCGCAGCGCGGTCTGCCAGGACGGCGTGAACACCTGGAGGTCGGCGGTCAGCCGGGCCCGCTCGAACCGCAGGGCCGTCGCGAACGCCGTCCGGACGGCCGGGTTGGACGCGAACACGAGCCGTCCGCTCCGGTCGAAGTAGGTGAAACCGGGCCCGCGCCCCGCCTCCTGGAGCAGCGCCGCGCGGAACACGGCGGTCGGGCCGTCGAGCCACCGGACGCCCGGCAGGCGGCGCTCGAACGCCAGGCCCGTCCGGTAGTAGGCGTCCCAGGTCGGCCAGAGCCGCGCGACGGCGTCCCGGGCGGTCGGCAGCCCGGCGCGGGCGAACAGGTCCGGCCGGTAGCAGAGCGCGAGCGGGCCGATGTCGGTGCCGAGGCCGACGAGCCGCCCGTCGGCCGCGACGCCCATGCGCCACTTCCACGGCAGGAAGTACGGTTCCAGCGCCCGGCCGCCGTACGCCGACAGGTCCACGAACCGTTCGGGCCGCCGCAGGAAGGCGGGCAGCAGGCCCTCTTCGAGCGCGACGACGTCCCCGGCGCCGTGGCCGGTGGCGATCCGCTGCCGCAGGCGGGGCGCGTAGTCGTCCAGCACCGAGATGCGACGCTGCCGGACGCGTATCTCCGGATGCGCCGCCTCGTACTCGCGGTACAGCCGCTCGTAGCCGAACTCGCCGAAGAGGTCGACGGTGAGGAGCGTCCGGCCGTCGCCGGGCGCGCAGCCCGCCGCGAGCAGCGCCACGGCGGCGAGTCCCCTGAGCATCGCGTGCCCCTCTCGTGAGCGTTTCCCACAGGAGAGGCCGCGACGAGCACCGCCGTCAACGCTCCGTGACGGAACGGTCACCTTCCCACCAGGCGGCCGTGTCCGGCGGCAGCTCCAGGACGCCGCCGGACGCCGTCACCGGCCCGCTGGCGAGCAGCACCGGCCCGGCGGCCACCCGCACGGGCGCGGACCCGGCGTTCACCGCGCACCCGAGAGCCCGGCCGCCCGCCTCCCGGACGAACACGAGCACGCCCGGAGGCGCGTCGAGCCAGCGCGGCGGCGGCCCGTCGCCGAGCGCGGGATGCTCGCGCCGCAGCCGCAGCGCGTCCCGGTACAGCGACAGCGTGGACGCGGGGTCGCCGTCCTGCGCCGCGACGGTCAGCGACCGCCACTCCGGCGGCATCGGCAGCCAGCTCGTCCCGGTGGAGAACCCGAACGGCGGCGCGTCGCCCGACCACGGGATCGGCACGCGGCACCCGTCGCGTCCGGCGCCGTCCCCGCGCCGGGCCTGCGGGTCGTGGCAGACCTCCGGCGGCAGGTCCAGGACCTCGGGCAGCCCCAGCTCCTCGCCCTGGTACAGGTACGCCGAGCCGGGCAGCGCGAGGGTCAGCAGCGCGGCGGCGCGGGCGCGCGCGAGCCCCGCCGCCCCGCCGCCGTACCGGGTGACGTGCCGGTGGACGTCGTGGTTGGACAGCACCCACGTCGCGGGCGCGCCGACCGCCCCGGCCGTGGCGAGCGACGCGTCGATCGCGGCCCGCAGCGCCCCGGCGTCCCACGGCGTCGTCAGGTAGTGGAAGTTGAACGCCTGGTGCATCTCGTCCGGGCGGACGTACAGCGCCAGCCGCTCGTTCGTCGGCGCCCACGCCTCCGCCACGCCGATCCGCCCGCCGGGGTAGGAGTCGAGGATCCGCCGGAACGCGCGGTGCAGCTCGTGCACGCCGTCCCGGTCGAAGTACGGCACGTCCAGGCCCTGGTCGGGACCGGCGTCGGGCAGCCCGGCCGCCTTGACCATGCCGTGCGCGACGTCGACGCGGAAGCCGTCCACGCCGAGGTCCAGCCAGAACCGCAGGACGTCGGCGAACTCGTCCCGCACCTCCGCGTTCGACCAGTTCAGGTCCGGCTGCTCGGGCGCGAACAGGTGCAGGTACCACTGCCCGTCCGGGACGCGGCGCCACGCCGGCCCGCCGAACACCGACCGCCAGTCGTTCGGCGGCTCCGAACCCTCCGCGCCGCGCCCGTCCCGGAAGACGTACCGGTCGCGCTCGGGCGATCCGGGCGCGGCGGCGAGCGCGGCGCGGAACCACCGATGGGCGTCGGAGGTGTGGTTCGGGACGAGGTCCACGAGGATCCGCAACCCGTGCGCGTGGGCGTCGGCGACGAGCGCGCGGGCGTCGTCCAGCGTCCCGAACACCGGGTCCACGTCGCGGTAGTCGGCGACGTCGTACCCGAAATCGGCCATCGGGGACGGGTAGAACGGCGTCAGCCACAGCGCGTCCACGCCGAGCCGCCGCAGGTAGGGCAGCCGGGACCGGACGCCGGGCAGGTCCCCGACGCCGTCCCCGCCCGCGTCGGCGAAGCTGCGGACGTACACCTCGTAGATCACCGCGTCCCGCCACCACGAGCCGGCGGGGACGGACGGGGGCTGCGTCATCGGGGGCCTTTCGGTCGGGGGCACCCCTCCACCCTCGCGGGGATCCGAGTTGTCGTCCATGCGCGGGTTGCGGGACTCTGCACGGATGCTCGAATTCCCCGCCCACACGGTCCTGTCGGTCGTCGTCGGGTCCCGCGCGTACGGCCTCGCCACCGAGGACAGCGATGTGGACCGGCGCGGCGTCTTCGCCCTCCCCGCCGAACGCTTCTGGCGCCTGGACAAGCCGCCGACGCATCTGGACGGCCCCCGGCCCGAGCAGTTCTCGTGGGAGATCGAGCGCTTCTGCGCGCTGGCGCTCGCGTCCAACCCCACGGTGCTGGAAGTGCTGTGGTCGCCGCTGACCGAGCACGTCACGCCCGTCGGCGCCGAGCTGCTGGCCGTCCGGGACGCGTTCCCGTCGCGCCGCGCCACCGAGACGTTCCTGCGCTACGCCGACGCCCAGTTCGCCAAGGCGAAGGCCGGGCTGCGCGGCGGCGGGGCCTCGCGCTGGAAGCACGTCATGCACATGCTGCGGCTGCTCATCAGCGGCAACCACCTCGCGCGGCACGGCGAACCGCTCGTGGACGTCGCCGAGCACCGCGACCGGCTGCTCGCCGTGCGGCGCGGCGAGGTTTCCTGGCCGGAGGTCGAGGCGTGGCGGGACCGGCTCGTCGCGGCGTGGCCGGACGGCGCCGCGCTGCCCGCCGAGCCCGACCGGGCGCGGGTGGACGACCTGCTGGCGTCCGTGCGGCGGCGGAGCGTGCGCGCGTGAACCCGCTGCCCTCCGGCCTGGCCGACGCGCTGACCGGCGCCCACCCCTACCCGCGCGCGTTCGTGACCGTGAGCGGCGCGCACCTGTACGGCTTCCCGTCCCGCGACTCCGACGTGGACCTGCGCGGGATGCACCTGCTGCCGCTCGCGGACGTCGTCGGCCTCGCCGAGCCGCCGGAGACGTTCACCCGCATGTGGGACCACGACGGCGTCGAGGCCGACGTCGTCACCCACGACCTCGCGAAGTTCTGCCGGCTGCTGCTGCGGCGCAGCGGCGACGTCCTGGAGCAGCTCGCCTCGCCGCTCGTCGTCGCGTCGTCGCCGCTGCACGAGGAGCTGCTCGGCCACCTGCCCGGCATCGTCACGACGCGGTTCGCCCACCACTACCTCGGGTTCGGGCGCGGCCGGTGGCGCGCGTTCGAGGAGACCGGACGGCTGAAGCCGCTGCTCTACGCCTTCCGCGCGCTCGCGACGGGCGTCCACCTGATGCGGACCGGCGAGGTCGAGGCGGACCTGACCCGGCTCGCCCCCGAGTACGGCCCGGCGTACCTGACCGAGCTGATCGCGGCCAAGCGGGAGGCCGAACTCGGGACGCTCCCGGCGGACGCCCCGTCCCGGGCGCGGCTGGCCGCCGACGTGGCCGCGCTCGCCGACCGGCTGGAGGACGAGCGGGACGGTTCCCCGCTGCCCGACGAACCGCCCGCCCGCCCTGACCTGCATGCCTTTGTTGTCCGGATACGCCTGGCAATGCAACGGTGACGTAGGGCAAGCGGAGGTCGACGGACGGCAAGGTTTGATTCAAGGCCGCGTGGAACCCGTGATCCGCCCGTGCCGTGTGCCCCACGATCTCCGGGTGTGGCCGGTGGGCCGACGAACGAACCCCCGGTCCGAGACGTAACGCGGAATGGAGAACACGTGCTCAAGCGACTGCTCGTCACGGGCCTCATCGGCGCGGCGGGCCTGACGGCCCTCACCGCGGGCCCGGCCCAGGCCGACGACCCGAAGACCAACTCCCTCGTCAACGTCCAGTTCTGCCGCGACCTGGACGTCGCGGCGCTGGGGGCGGTCCTCAAGAACCTGCTCTCGGTCGTCGACGAGCACGGCGACTGCTACAACGGCTCCGCGGTCACCAACCAGCACAGCCAGATCAACGTGCACCGCGACGGTGACAAGTACGAGCACGGCAAGCCGCACAAGCCGCACGACCCGCACGGGCTGCCCAACACCCGCTGACGTCCGGCCGGCCACGGGGCCGCGGCGAGCGCGACGCTCGCCGCGGCCCCGCCCGTTTTCCCGGCGTCAGAGCGCGAAGCGCAGGGTGGCGGCGGTGCCCGCGCCGTCGGTCAGCTCGCTGAACCCCGCGTCGCCGAGGACGGCCGAGCGCAGCATCAGCGGCGTCGCCGGGGCGTGCAGGGCGCCGTCGGCGGCGGCGGGCAGCGCGGAGGCGACGGTCGCGAGCGCGCGCGGCTCGTCCGGCGACCCGTACAGCCACGGCTCCCCGTCCCGCTCGGCGCCGAGCAGCAGCGTCTCCACCTGGCCGTCGGTGAGCGCGCGCAGCGTGCCGGGCGCGTTGTCCACGGCCGTGCCCTGCGAGATGCGGTCGTGGAAGTCGTCGATGACGTCCTCGCGGCTGCGGGCCGTCACGTCCTCCAGCGCGGCGTCCACGGACGCGCGCAGCGCCCCGGCCGCGTCGTGGTCGGCGCGTCCGCCGGGCAGTTCCACGACCGGCGGTTCGAGCGCGTCCAGGTGGGCGCGCAGCAGGCCGATCGCGCGCTGGTCGCCGCCCACGAACACGACGGCGGCGCCGACGTCCCGGACGGCCCGCGCCACGTCCTGCGCGACCTGCTCGGCGTTCTTCTCCCACACGTTCTCCGAGTGCCGCTGGTAGTGGCTGCTGGCCATCCCGCCGCCCCGGACCTTGTGGACGTGCAAAGTGCCGCCGTTGAAGAACCGCGCCGTCGCCGGGTCGGGCACCGCGACGTCGTAGGCGAACACGTCCGCGCCCTCGCGGTCGACGGCCGCCACCACGTAGGGGAGCAGCCGGCCGCGGTCCAGCACGAGGTCGAACGGGTCGGGCACGGGCAGCCAGGACGCGCGGTCGCGGACGGGCGGGCTCGCCATCGTGTGGACGGCCAGCACCTCGCCGTCCGCCGCGAACACCGCCTCGCCCTGCGGCCCGCCGATCCCCCGGACGCCCCCGGCCACCGACTCCATCGCGTCGAGCGTCGCGTCGTCCGCGCCCTGCCGCGCGAGGTCCTCGCGCAGCGCCCGCCAGCGCAGCTCGATCATCTTCTCCGCGTCGGGCGTGTCGCGCGTGGTGTCCAGGCAGGCCGACGCCACGGGTCCGCCGGACTCGTACAACGGTCGAAGGAAAGCGAGGTCCATGCGGTACCGATACACGTCTGGCGTCCGGTTAATCGCTGTTCGGCCTGGAATCTGATGCCCGGTTGCCACCATTTTGCGAGCCTCGCCCGTGCATTCTTGATCTTGCCTTGGGTTACCGGCACCACGGTCGCGGACATCCCCGAAGCGTCGGCGGCGACCCGGGGAGGGCAGGACCATGCACATGACGGCCCGGCTGCCCGTGCGGTTGCGCCTCGGCAAGTTCACCGTCTTCGCGTCGGTCGCGACCGCCGCCGGCGTCCTGTCCTGGATCGGCGACCCGGCGAAGGGCCCGGTCTGGACGCGGATCCTCGCCTGGTTCGGCGCCCTCGTGTTCTGCGTGGCCGGGCTCGCGGCGACGTTCCGCCTCGGCGAGGAGACCCGCCGCGTGACGCTCTCGGTGCTCGGCGACTCCCGCGCCGGGCTCGCCCGCGTGTCGGTGGTGCTGGTCGGCGGGATGCTCGTCATCCTGGTGGCGCTGACGCTCGTCCGGGTGCCGATCGGGCAGCTCATCCTCGGCGGCGCGGTCATCGGCGCGCTGCTCGGCATCGCGGGGCAGCAGACGCTCGCGAACGTGTTCGCCGGGATCGTCATGCTCTACGCGCGGCCGTTCGCGATCGGCGACCAGGTGACGATCCGGTCCGGCCCGCTCGGGGGGCCGCTGGTGGGCGTCGTCCAGCAGATCGGCCTGCTCTACGTCGAGATGGACAGCAAGGAGGGACGGGTCTCCGTCCCCAACACCCAGATGCAGCTCGCCGCGATCACCCACCACGCGCCGGACGTCGACACCTTCTCCGACGACCCGGCCGAGAACGCCTAAAGCGTGGCGTCGACGGCGGCGGGCGCGAGGATGCGGTCCAGCACCATCGCCGCGCAGCCGATCAGGCCCGCCGCGTCGCCGAGCGCGCTCGGCTCGATCCGCAGCCGGCTCGTCGCCGGGGCCGTCGCGCGCCGGTAGACCTCGGCCCGGACGCCCGCGACCAGCGGCTCGTAGGCGCCGGTGAGGTCGCCGCCGAGGACGACCAGCTCGGGGTTCAGCAGGTTCACCGCGCCCGCGATGACGGTGCCGATCCGTCCGCCCGCCTCGCGGACGAGCGCGACCGCGTCCGGGTCGCCCGCGCGGGCCAGCGCCGACAGCGCGGCCAGGTCGGCGGCGGGGGAGCGGGCCAGCAGCGCCGCGCCGCCCGCGACGGCCTCCAGGCAGTCGGTCGCGCCGCACCGGCAGGGCGCCCCGCCGCCGCCCGCGACCGCGATGTGCCCGATCTCGCCCGCCGCGCCGAACGCGCCGCGCTGGATCCGCCCGCCCATGATCAGCCCGGCGCCGATGCCGGTGGACAGCTTGACGAACAGGACGTCGCCCGCCCCGCGCGCCGCGCCCGCGTGGTGCTCGCCGAGCGCCGCCGCGTTCACCTCGTTGTCCAGGAACGCCGGGACGCCGAACCGTTCGGCGACGGCCGGGGACGGGTCGAAGCCCGCCCACCGGCCCGCCTCGACCGCGTCCGGCACGCCGAGGCCCGCGCCGCGCACCGGGACGCGCGGGGCGTCGAGCTTGGCGAGCAGGTCGTCCCAGCCGTCCAGCAGCCGGGGCAGCGCCGCCGCCGGGGACGCGCCGGGCGGCAGGTCGGCGTCGGCGCTGAGGACGACCCGGCCGGCGAGGTCGCAGACGGCGAGCTGGCCGCGCGAGTGCCCGAGGTTGGCGACCAGGACCGTCCCGCCGGACGCGTCGAACTCCAGCCGCGCGGGCGGCCGGCCGCCGGTGGACGGCCCGTCCGCGCGCTCGGTGAGCAGCCCGGCGGCGAGCAGCGCGGCGACGCGCGCGGCGACGGCGGGCCGCGACAGGCCGGTGACGCGGCCGAGTTCGGCGCGCGTGCCGATGCCCTCGACGCGGACGAGGCGCAGCAGGTCGCCGCCGGTGGCCGGACGTCTGGTCATGCCGCCAGTGAAGCACGGCCGAATTCGGTTCGTCCATTTGGTGCAAGTTCGGGTCTTTTGTCAGCTGGGCTGCGAAAGTACGCTTGTCGCGATCGCCGATGTCTCGGTAGGTTGCGGCACGCCGCCCGATCCCGCCCCGAGGAGCGTCACCCGTGAGCAGTCCGCATCCCGTCCTCGCCCGCGTCACCGCCCGGATCGCCGAGCGCAGCGCCGCGACCCGCGCCGCGTACCTGGACCGGATAGCGGACGCCCGCCTGGCCGGGCCCGCGCGCGGCGCGCTCGGCTGTGCCAACCTCGCCCACGGCTTCGCCGCCTGCTCGCCCGGCGACAAGCTGCTGCTGCGCGGCGCGGCCACCCCGAACATCGCGATCGTGTCCGCCTACAACGACATGCTGTCGGCGCACCAGCCGCTCAAGGACTACCCCGACCGGCTCAAGGCCGCGATCGCGGCGGCGGGCGGCACCGCGCAGTTCGCGGGCGGCGTGCCCGCGATGTGCGACGGCATCACCCAGGGCCGCGCGGGCATGGAGCTGTCGCTGTTCAGCCGGGACGTCGTCGCGATGGCCACCGCGATCGCGCTGTCGCACGACATGTTCGACGGGGCGCTGCTGCTCGGCGTCTGCGACAAGATCGTCCCCGGGCTGGTGATCGGGGCGCTGAGCTTCGGGCACCTGCCCGCGATCCTCGTCCCGGCCGGGCCGATGGCGTCCGGGCTGCCGAACGCCGAGAAGGCCGCCGTCCGCAAGCGCCACGCCGCCGGGGAGATCGGCCGCGACGAGCTGCTCGCCGCCGAGGCCAAGTCGTACCACTCGCCGGGCACCTGCACGTTCTACGGCACCGCGAACTCCAACCAGCTCCTCATGGAGGTCATGGGCCTGCACCTGCCGGGCGCGAGCTTCGTCCCGCCGGGCACCCCGCTGCGCGACGCGCTCACCGACGCCGCCGGGCGCCGCGTCCTGGAGCTGACCGCGCTCGGCGACGCCTACACGCCGGTCGGGGAGCTGCTGGACGAGCGGGCGTTCGCCAACGCCGTCGTCGCGCTGCTGGCCACCGGCGGGTCCACCAACCACACGCTGCACCTGGTCGCGATGGCCGCCGCCGCGGGCCTGGAGCTGACCTGGGACGACTTCGACGAGCTGTCCCGCGTCACGCCGCTGCTCACCCGGCTCTACCCCAACGGCACCGCCGACGTGAACCACTTCCACGCCGCGGGCGGAACGGCGTTCCTCATCGGCGAGCTGATCGACGCGGGCCTGCTGCACGCCGACGCCCGCACGGTCGGCGGCGCGACGCTGGAGGACTACCGCTCCGTCCCCGCGCTGGACGGCGACGCCCTCGCCTACACGCCCGTCCCCGCCGAGTCCGGCGACCCGGCCGTGCTGCGTCCCGTCGCCGACCCGTTCGACGAGCACGGCGGCCTGCACACCGTGACCGGCAACCTCGGCCGCGCGGTCGTCAAGGTGTCGGCGGTCGCGGCCGAGCGCCGCGTCGTGGAGGCGCCCGCCCGCGTGTTCTCGTCGCAGGACGAGTTGCAGCGCGCGTTCAGGGCGGGCGAGCTGGAGCACGACCTCGTGGCCGTCGTCCGCTTCCAGGGGCCGCACGCCAACGGGATGCCCGAGCTGCACAAGCTCACCCCGCCGCTGGCCGTCCTCCAGGACCGGGGGCACCGCGTCGCGCTCGTCACCGACGGGCGGATGTCGGGGGCGTCCGGCTCGGTGCCCGCCGCGATCCACGTGTCGCCCGAGGCGGCGGCGGGCGGGCCGCTGGCGAAGGTCCGCGACGGCGACGTCGTCCGGCTCGACGCCGACAAGGGCCTGCTCGAAGTGCTCGTCCCCGACGACGAACTGGCCGCCCGGGAGCCCGCCGGGGGCGCTCCCGGGCCGGCGGCCGGCACCGGGCGCGAGCTGTTCGCCGCGTTCCGCGCCGCGGTCGGCCCCGCCGAGCTGGGCGGGGCGACGTTCCGGTGACGCGCCCCTGGCTGGTCGCCGACATCGGCGGCACCAACGCCCGCTTCGCGCTGCTGGACGGCCCCGGCGCCCCGCCCGAGCGCCTCGCCGTCCTGCCCACCGCCGGGCACGCCGGGCTCGCCGAGACCGCCGCCGCCTACCTGCAGCGGCACGCGTCCGGGGTCCGGCCCGCCGCCGCGTGCCTGGCCGTCGCGGGTCCCGTCGCGGGCGGACGGTTCCGGCTCACCAACGCGGGCTGGCCCGCCGACACCGCCGAAGGCGTCGCCGTCCGGCTCGGCATCCCGCACGTGGACGTCATCAACGACTTCGAGGCCCTCGCCCGCGCGCTGCCCGTCCTCGGGCCGTCCGACGTGACGGACATCGGCCCGCCGGTCCCGTCCGGCGACGGGCCGCTCGCCGTCGTCGGCCCCGGCACCGGGCTCGGCACGGCGGGCCTCGTGCGCACGCCGTCCGGCTGGGTGCCGCTGCCCGGCGAGGGCGGCCAGGTCGACGCGCCCGCCGCCACCGACCGCGAGATCGAGGTCGTGCGGCTGCTGCGCGCCGAGCACGGGTCGGGCGCCGCCGAGCTGCTGCTGTCCGGTAACGGACTCGCCCGCCTGTACCGGTATCTGGCGGTGCTCGACGGCGACCCGGCCCGTCCGCTCACCGCCGCGCACATCTGCGCGCGCGAGGACGACCCGCGCTGCGCGGAGGCCGTCGCGACGTTCTGCGCGCTGCTCGGCTCGTACGCGGGCAACGTCGCGCTGACGCTCGGCGCGCGCGGCGGCGTCTACCTCGGCGGCGGCATCCTGCCGCGCATCGCCGGGGCGCTGCGCGCGTCCGCGTTCCGGACGCGGTTCGAGGCCAAGCCGCCGGTCGGCGACTACGTGGCCGCGATCCCGACCCGGCTGATCGTCCATCCCGGCCCGGCGCTCGCCGGGGCCGCCGCCAAACTCGCCCTGGAGGCCGCGTGAACGCCGACTCTCTGCTCGACCTCGCCCCGGTGGTGCCGGTGGTCGTCCTGGACGACGCGGACGCCGCCGTCCCGCTCGCCCGCGCCCTCGTGGCGGGCGGCCTGCCGGTGATCGAGCTGACGCTGCGCACGCCCGCCGCGCTGCCCGCGATCGAGCGCGTCGCCGCCGAGGTCCCGGACGCGGTCGTCGGCGCGGGCACCGTCGTGCGCCGCGCGGACGCCGAGCAGGCCGCCAAGGCGGGCGCCCGGTTCCTCGTCAGCCCCGGCTGCACGCCCGCGCTGCGCGCCGCGATGGCCGACACCGGCGTGCCGTTCCTGCCGGGCGTCGCGACGGCGTCCGAGGCCCTGGCCCTGCTCGAAGAGGGCGTGACGGCCCTGAAGTTCTTCCCCGCCGAGGCGGCGGGCGGCATTCCGTACCTCAAGGCGCTCGGCGGCCCGCTGCCCCAGGTCCGGTTCTGCCCGACCGGCGGCGTGACGGTCGCGAACGCGCCCGGCTACCTCGCGCTGCCGAACGTCGGCTGCGTCGGCGGGACGTGGCTGACGCCGCGCGACGCGATCGCCGCCGGGGACTGGGCGCGGATCGAGGAGCTGGCCCGGGCCGCCGCCGCGCTCCGCTGACGGTCACCGGGACGTTCCCCCGCGGAGGGGTTGTGTTCTCCGGCGCGACGTCTACCGTGGTCGGCGTGCCCTTCCGTCGTACGGGCGGGACCCCGCCCGCTTCGTCCGCACCGTCCGTCCCCCGGGTCCGGGTGGCCGCGCGCGACCCGGCGGTCGCCGGACGGCTGGCCGCTGCGCTGACCGATGCCGGGCTGGCCGAAACGTCCGACGAGCCGCCCGACGTCGTCCTGCTCGACCTCGGGCCGCCCCGCGAGGGGCTGGCCGTGCTCGCCGGGCTGCTCGGCCGGGAGCGGGCGCCCGCCGTGCTCGTGCTGACGGGCGAGCGGCCCGACCGGCACGTCCTGCGGGCGCTGCGCGCGGGCGCGCGCGGGTTCGTGCCCGGTGCGCTCACCGGGGCCGCGCTCGCCGACGCGGTCCGCGCGGCGGCGGTCGGACGGATCGTGCTCGGTCCCGGCGAGCCGCCCGGCCCGGCCGCGCTCGGCCGGGTGCGGGCGCTGTCGGAGGCGGACGCCGCCGTGCTCGCCTGTCTCGGGGAGGGCCTGTCCGATCGGCAGATCGCGCGGTGCCTGCGGCTGCGGCGCGGATCCGCCGACCGGGACGTCGCCCGCGTCGTCGGCCGGCTCGGGTGCGCCGACCGGGTCGAGGCGGGGCTGCTCGCCTTCGCGGCGGGGCTCTAGACCCGCTGCGAGCCGTGGTGCCGCCGGGCGTGGGCGAACGCGCGTCCCGTCCAGGCCACCAGCGCGAGCGTGAACACGGCGGCGAACGCCGTGCCGATCCCGGCCGTCCACAGCAGCGCGGTGAACACCAGCGCCATGACGGGGAACATCACGCGCCGTCGCCCGTGCGGGTGCCCGTGCCGCATGCCCCGGTGCAGGTCGCGCTGCGCCCGCGCCTGCGCGCGCATGGCCTGCCGCATCGCGTGCTGCATCTCGCGTCCGGCCAGCGGCCCCCACGGGAACGCGGGGAACTCCGGCTCGGGCAGGCCGTTCGGCTCGGGCAGGTCCGCGACGATGCGCCGCAGGTCCCCGGTGGTCCTGGCGGAGAGGACGCCGTCCAGCCGCTCGTCCAGCTCCTCGCGGTCCAGCCGGCCCTGCACGAAGTGGTCGTGCAGGGCCGTCGCGACGGCGTCGCGCTCGGCGTCCCCGATGCGCAGGTCGTCGGTGCTCACGGGTGCTCCTCCGGGTCCGCGGCGGGGGCGTCGGGGGTGCCGTCGGCGGGGGCGTCCCCGGCGAGGATGCGGTAGAGGTCGCGGCGCGCGTCGGCGAGCACCGCGCCCGCCCGCGCCACCTGGTCCGGCGAGCCCGACCGGACGACCTGCATGACCGCCGCGCCCGTCTGCGCGGCCTCCTTGAACAGGTCCGGGACGTTCTCCCCGAACGCGGGCGTCATCGCCGCCCACGGCTCGGCCAGTTCGTCGGCGTGCTCGGCGGCGTGGGCGCGGCCCGCGTCGGTGAGCCGGAAGGTGCGGCGTCCGCCCTCCTCCTCGCCCTCGATCAGGCCCTCGTCGGCGAGCTGCTGGAGCGCCGGGTAGACGGCGCCGGGGCTCGGCCGCCAGCCGCCGCCGCTGCGCTCCTCGATCTCCTGGATGATCTGGTAGCCGTTGCGGGGCTCCTCGGCGAGCAGGCTGAGGATCGCCGCCCGGACGTTCCCGCGCGGGGCCTTGGACGGACGTCCGCCCCCGAACCCGCCGAAGCCGAACGGGCCGCCGACCCCGATCCCGAAGCCGCCCTCGTGGGCCCCGGGTCCGTGGACGTGGCCGTGCAGGTGCCGGGCCGCCTTGGCGCCGAGGGCGAACGCGCCCAGGGCCTGCCACGGGTCGGGACCGGCGCCGCGGGATCCGCGCATCGTCGTCTCCTTCTCTCGATCCGTCTGTGAGCCTTCGCGATACAGTAACGATATATCGACAGCGCTCGGAACGGAAGAGGAGTTCCCGGGATCCCCGCCCCACCGGGTAACTTGATGTCGAGATAAATCAGAGATAGCTTGACGTCAAGAGAATTCCTGCGGAAGTTAGGCGGACCCGGGTCATGTCCGGGACCGCGACTACGGCAGGATGCAGGGAAGAGACGAGGCCCTGCGGCCGAGGCCCGGAGGAACGCCCCCCGGGACCCGGGCCGCTCGCGGGGTCGCCACAGCCAGAGATTGCGCCGCGCCGTCGTGTCCCGGACCGGACCGCGCGGTGGTGACGGAGGAGGAGTCCGTGTCCGCGAACAGCTTCGGCAGCCGTAGCACGCTGCAGGTGGGCGACAGGTCCTACGAGATCTTCCGGCTGGACGCCGTCGAGGGCTCGGCCAGGCTCCCGTACAGCCTCAAGGTCCTGCTGGAGAACCTGCTGCGCACCGAGGACGGTGCCAACGTCACCGCCGACCACATCCGCGCGCTCGCCGGGTGGGACGCCTCCGCCCAGCCGAGCCGCGAGATCCAGTTCACCCCGGCCCGCGTGATCATGCAGGACTTCACCGGCGTGCCGTGCGTGGTCGACCTCGCCACGATGCGCGAGGCCGTCCGCGACCTCGGCGGCGACCCGACGAAGATCAACCCGCTGGCGCCCGCCGAGATGGTCATCGACCACTCCGTCATCGTCGACTACTTCGGCACGCCGGACGCGTTCGAGCGCAACGTCCAGGTCGAGTACGAGCGCAACAAGGAGCGCTACCAGTTCCTGCGCTGGGGCCAGACCGCGTTCGACGAGTTCAAGGTTGTCCCGCCCGGCACCGGCATCGTCCACCAGGTGAACATCGAGCACCTGGCGCGCGTCGTGTTCGACCGCGACGGCATCGCCTACCCGGACACGTGCGTCGGCACCGACTCGCACACGACGATGGAGAACGGCATCGGCGTGCTCGGCTGGGGCGTCGGCGGCATCGAGGCCGAGGCCGCGATGCTCGGCCAGCCGATCTCCATGCTCATCCCGCGCGTCGTCGGCTTCAAGCTGACCGGCGAGCTGCCCGCGGGCACCACCGCGACCGACCTCGTCCTCACGATCACCGAGATGCTGCGCCAGCACGGCGTGGTCGGCAAGTTCGTCGAGTTCTACGGCGAGGGCGTCGCCGCGCTGCCGCTGGCCAACCGCGCCACGATCGGCAACATGAGCCCCGAGTTCGGCTCCACCTGCGCGATCTTCCCGATCGACGGCGAGACGCTGTCCTACCTGCGCCTCACCGGCCGCGGCGAGGAGCAGATCGCGCTGGTCGAGGCGTACGCCAAGGAGCAGGGCCTCTGGCTGGAGCCGTCCGCCGAGCCGGAGTTCTCCGAGTACCTGGAGCTGGACCTCGCGACGGTCGTCCCGTCGCTGGCCGGGCCGAAGCGCCCGCAGGACCGCATCGCGGTGTCGGACGCCAAGGCCACCTGGCGCCGCGACGTCCGCAACTACGTCACGACCGGCTTCGGCCCGGCGGACGAGGCCAGCGACGAGTCCTTCCCCGCGTCGGACTCGCCCGCCAACAGCCAGACCAGTCCGGCCGACCGGCCGCGCGCCGCCGCCGCGACCGTCGGGTCCCGGCCGCACAACCCGGTCACCGTCAAGCTCGGCGACGGCACCGAGTTCGAGCTGGACCACGGCGCGGTCGCCGTCGCGGCCATCACGTCGTGCACCAACACCTCCAACCCGTACGTGATGGTCGGCGCGGGCCTGCTCGCCAAGAAGGCCGTCGAGAAGGGCCTCACCCGCAAGCCGTGGGTGAAGACCTCGCTGGCGCCCGGCTCCCAGGCCGTCACCGACTACCTGGAGCGCGCGGGCCTCACGCCCTACCTCGACAAGATCGGCTACAACCTCGTCGGGTACGGCTGCACGACCTGCATCGGCAACACCGGACCGCTCCAGCCGGAGATCTCCAAGGCGGTCAACGACAACGACCTCGCCGTCACGGCCGTCCTGTCGGGCAACCGCAACTTCGAGGGCCGCATCAGCCCCGACGTGAAGATGAACTACCTGGCGTCCCCGCCGCTGGTCATCGCCTACGCGCTGGCCGGGACGATGGACATCGACATCCTCAACGACCCGATCGCCGAGGGCGCCGACGGCCCGGTGTACCTGCGCGACCTCTGGCCCGCGCCGGAGGAGGTCGCCGAGATCGTCACCTCGTCCATCGGCCAGGACATGTTCACGAAGAACTACGCCGACGTGTTCAAGGGCGACGAGCGCTGGCGCGGCCTCGACATCCCGACCGGCGGGACGTTCGAGTGGGACCCGAACTCCACCTACGTCCGCAAGGCGCCGTACTTCGACGGCATGGCGCACGAGCCGGCCCCGGTCACCGACATCCACGGCGCGCGCGTGCTCGCCAAGCTCGGCGACTCGGTCACCACCGACCACATCTCCCCGGCGGGCTCGATCAAGGTCGGCACCCCGGCCGCGCAGTACCTCCAGGCCAACGGCGTCGAGGTCCGCGACTTCAACTCCTACGGCTCCCGGCGCGGGAACCACGAGGTGATGATCCGCGGCACGTTCGCCAACATCCGGCTGCGCAACCAGCTCCTGGACGGCGTCGAGGGCGGCTTCACCCGCGACTTCACCCAGGACGGCGGGCCGCAGTCCTACATCTACGACGCGGCGCAGAACTACGCCGCGCAGAGCACCCCGCTCGTCGTCCTCGCGGGCAAGGAGTACGGCTCGGGGTCCTCGCGCGACTGGGCCGCCAAGGGCACCGCGCTGCTCGGCGTCCGCGCCGTCATCGCGCAGTCCTACGAGCGCATCCACCGCTCGAACCTCATCGGCATGGGCGTCCTGCCGCTGCAGTTCGCCGCCGGCGAGTCGGCGGAGTCGCTCGGCCTGACGGGCACCGAGACCTTCGACATCGTCGGGGTCGAGAAGCTCAACGAGGGCGGGATCCCCGAGACGGTCACGGTGAAGGCCGACGACAAGGAGTTCACCGCCGTCGTCCGGATCGACACCCCCGGCGAGGCCGACTACTACCGCAACGGCGGGATCATGCAGTACGTCCTGCGGAACCTGCTGCGCAAGTAGCCACCGAACGCCGAAGGGCCGCCCCCCGATCGCGGGGGGCGGCCCTTCCGCCTTCTCAGGACGCGAGCGACAGCCCGCCGTTGACCGCGATGACCTGCCCGGTCGTGAACCCGTTGGTCGCGGCGAACACGACGGCCTCGGCGACGTCCTCGGGACGTCCGATCCGGCCGACCGGCAGTTTGGCGGCGTGCTCGGCGAACATCGCCTCCCGCTGGTCGGCGGGCAGCCCGTCCCACCACGGCGTCGCGACGACGCCGGGGGAGACCGCGTTCACCCGCAGCGGGGCCAGCTCGGTCGCCAGCGGCCCGACCATCGCCTCCAGCGCCCCGTTCACGGCCGCCAGGCCCGCCGTCCCGGCCAGCGCGGCGCGCGCCGACGACGCGGTGATGAACGTGACCGAACCGCGCAACCGGGGCAGGGCCGCCTGAAGGACGCCCAGGTGGAGCCAGAACTTCTCATCGAACGCTCGGCGCAGCCCGGCCAGGTCCAGGTCGGCGAACGGGCCGGCGCCCGCGCCGCCGCTGAGCGCGAGGACCAGGTCGTCGTACTCGGCGTCCCCGGCGAAGAACGCGGTGACGTCGTCGTCGACGGCGGCGTCCAGGCGCCGCGCGGTGATCTTTTCGCCGGCGGTCGCGGCGAGGCGGGCCTCGTCGCGCCCGGTGATGACGACCTCGGCGCCCCGCGCGGCGAACAGCGCGGCGGTGGCCGCGCCGATCCCCGAGCCGCCGCCCATGATCAGTACGCGTCGTGCGGTCATCGGATCCCCCTTTGTCAAGACTTAGCGTCTCGACAAGTATTCACCGAGACTTCTGGTCTCGTCAATTAGGATCTCCGCATGGAGAAGGACGCGGAGCGCCGTCCGCACACCGGCCGGCGCCGCAACGAGGCCGCCCGGCGCGCCATCCTCGACGTCGCGGTCGACCAGCTCGGGCGGTCCGGCGGCGGCCCGGTGACGGTCGACACCATCGCCGCCGCCGCCGGGGTCGGGCGGCAGACGATCTACCGGTGGTGGCCGTCCAAGGGCGCGATGCTGCTGGAGGCCCTGGCCGAGCGCGCGGCGGCCGAGGTCCCCGCGCCCGCCACCGGGACGCTCGCCGGCGACCTCGCCGCGTTCGTCCGCGCGACGTTCCGCGCGGCCGGGCCGGACGGCACCCGGGCGGCGCTGCGCGCGACGATGGCCGAGGCGCAGCGCGACCCCGCCGCCCGCGCGCTGATGGAGGAGTTCGTCGCGCGCCGCCGCCGGGCGCTGCGGGACGTCCTGGTCGCCGCCCGGGACGAGATCGGGCCGGACGCCGACCTCGACCTCGCCGTCGACCAGGTCTTCGGCGTCCTGTGGTACCGCTGCCTGGTCGGTAGCGCGCCGCTGGACGACCCGGTGGCCGACCGGCTCGCGGCCGGGCTCGTCCGCCAGCTTCGCGGGGCGGCGGACGGGTAGGGGCGGAATAACCGGTCCGGTTCCGGAGATTGGATCCAGGTATGGCAGACCTGAAAACCATAGGATCCCTGAACGTCTTCCCGCTCGCGCTCGGCGGCAACGTGTTCGGCTGGACGGCCGACCGCGCGACGTCCTTCGCCGTGCTGGACGGCTATGTCGCGGGCGGCGGCAACTTCGTGGACACCGCCGACGTCTACAGCGCGTTCGCGCCCGGCAACCGGGGCGGCGAGTCCGAGACGATCATCGGCGAGTGGCTGGCGGCGCGCGGCAACCGCGACGACGTGGTCATCGCGACCAAGGTCGGTCGGCACCCCGACTTCATGGGGCTGAAGCCCGAGACGCTGAAGGCCGCCGCCGACGCCTCGCTGCGGCGCCTCGGGACCGACCGGATCGACCTGCTCTACACGCACTTCGACGACCCGGACGTGCCGGTGGAGGAGATCGTCACGGCGCTGGACGACCTCGTCCGGGCCGGGAAGGTCCGCGAGATCGCCGCGTCCAACATCGAGCCGGACCGGCTGGCCGCGTCCGTCGCGTTCAGCGAGGCCGAGGGCAGGGCCCGCTACGTCGCGCTCCAGCCGCACTACAACCTCGTCGAGCGCGACGCCTACGAGGGGCCGCCGCTGGACACCGCCGCCCGGCTCGGGCTCGTGTCGCTGCCCTACTTCGCGCTGGCGGCGGGGTTCCTGACGGGCAAGTACCGTCCGGGCCAGACCGTGGACAGCGCCCGCGCGGGCCGCGCCGCCCAGTACCTGGAGACTGAGCGCGGGCCGAAGGTGCTCGCGGCGCTGGACGCCATCGCCCGGGAGCGGGACGTCCCGGTCCCGTCGATCGCGCTGGCGTGGCTGGCGACGCGGCCGACCGTCGTGGCGCCGATCGCGTCCGCGCGGACGGTCGAGCAGCTCGGCCCGCTGCTCGCGTTCCCGGAGATCGAGCTGACGGCGGAGGAGGTGGACGCGCTCACCGCGGCGTCCGCCTGATCCCTGTCCATCTGGTCGGTAAGCCGAGGGTGTACTGTCCTGCGGCGTTATGCCGACTCTGGAATTCCTGCTGGTGGGCGGCCTGGCCGCGCTGCTCGGCGCGATCGTGCAGAGCAGCGTCGGCCTCGGCGTCGGCCTGGTCGCGACGCCGGTGGTGACGCTCGTCTTCCCGGACCTGATGCCGGGCGCGATCCTCGTCGCGGCGGTGTTCCTGCCGCTCGCGACCCTGACCCGCGAGGTCCGGCACGCCGACCTGCGCGGTCTCCGCTGGGCGTTCGCCGGGCGCGCCGCCGGGACGCCGCTCGGCGTCTGGGTGGTCGCGGCGGTGCCGGACCGGGCGCTGGAGGCGATGATCGGCGGGGTCGTCCTCGCCGCGCTCGCCGCGACGCTGTGGACGGCGACCGTCCCGCGCAACCCCGGCACGCTCGGCGCCGCCGGGCTCGTCGCGGGCGCGACCGGGACGGCGTCCGGGATCGGCGGGCCGCCCATCGCGCTGCTCTACCAGCGCGACAGCGGGCCGCGCGTCCGCGCCACGCTCGCGGTGTTCTTCACGGTCGGCGCGCTCGTCTCGCTGCTCACGCTCGGCGCGGTCGGGCAGCTGCCGGCGCGGCAGGTGACGGCCGGGCTGGCGCTCACGCCGTTCGTGCTCGCCGGGTTCGTGCTCGCCGGGCCCGTCCGGCGGTACCTGGACGCGGGACGGATGCGGATCGCGGTGCTGGTCGTCGTCGGCACGTCGGCGGTGACCTTGATCGTGCGTAGTCTGGCCGGGTGACGCCCCCCACCAAGGCGGAGATCGCCGCCGCGCACGGCCGGTTCGTCCCGGACGTCCTGCCCGCCGCCGGCGAGCCCCTGCACGTCCTGTTCAGCGGCATCAACCCCGGCCTGTACTCGGCCGCGACCGGGCTGCACTTCGCCCGGCCCGGCAACCGCTTCTGGCCCGCCCTGCACCGCTCGGGCTTCACGCCCCGCCAGTTCGCGCCCGCCGAGCAGCACCTGCTGCCCGCGCTCGGCCTCGGCATCACCAACATCGCGCCGCGCGCCACTGCCCGCGCCGACGAGCTGACCGACGACGAGCTGCGCGCGGGCGCCGAACGCCTCGCCGCGCTCGTCGCCGAGCACGCGCCGAACTGGATCGCGATCGCGGGCGTCACGGCCTACCGGACGGCGTTCGGCCGCCCCCGCGCGAAGATCGGCCCGCAGGAGGAGCGCATCGGGAACGCCCGGCTGTGGATCCTGCCGAACCCGAGCGGCCTCAACGCGGGCTGGACGCTGGAGCCGTCGCCCCGCGCGTTCCGGGGCTCGCTCGTCGCCGAGTTCTCCCGGCTGCGCGCCGCCGCCGGCTAGAGGACGCGCGGGACGGCCGCCGCCGCGAGCATCGCCCGGACCTCGGCGACCAGCGTCGCCGTCGGCTCCCAGAGGTCCGTCCGGCCGAGCGCGACGATCGGCCGGGGGAGCGGACGGACGTCCCCGAGCTGCCAGTGGTAGGCGTCGTCGTCGGCCCACGGCCCGCACCGGCAGACGCCGAGCCCCCGCGCCGCGCTGGCGCAGACGCCGGTCAGCTCGGCGACCGCGATGACGGCGCCGATCGTCGCCAGCGGGTCGCGCGGGTCCCAGCCCGCGCCCTGCACGAGCGGCGAGTCGCACGCCTTGAGGTCCACCCGCATGGACGCGTGGACGAGCAGCGGCCCCCGGTACGCGGTCGGCACCGGCTGGTTGGAGACCGGCTTGCCGCCGCGCGCGATGGCGAAGGCCCACGGCTGCTGGACACTGATCGCCTGCACGCGGTCACCTCCGGGGCTGGGCGGGCTTCCGTCGTCGGGCGCTCGGCCGGAAAGGTAGGGCAAAACGCTCCGACCGGCGGGGACGGTGTGTCCGTTGGGAAAGGTCACGTCGGAAAATCACTTCCGAACGGCAAATCATGCATAAGATGATTTCTCACACCTTACGCGTCCCTGGCAAGAGGGCGCACCCCGCCGCCGTCCGCCGGGCGGTGCCGAAAAACCCTTCGCCCCGCCGCTCCCGCCGTCGATTCACCGACGGCCCCGGCCGTCCGCCCGGCGCCCCGGACGGACGGCGCGCGGCCCCCGCTCCTCAGCCCGCGCTCACCACAGCACGGCGGGCGGCAGGCCCTCCGTCCCCGGGTCGGGCCACCGCGCGGGCGGGCCGAGCGGGACGAGTTCGGCCATCTGCAGCCGGTACCACGGCGACGACTCGGGACGGCCGACCAGCGCGACGCACTCGTCCCACGGCCACCACTCGGCGTCCTCCACCTCGTCGGGGTTGGGCCGGACGCCGGTCCCCGCGGTGGTGACGCGGACGACCGGGCAGCGCTCGTACTCGACCGTCCCGTCCTCCGCCACGGCGCGGTAACGGAAGGCGGGAAGAACCGGGGTGATCGTGTCCGGGGTCACCCCCAGCTCCTCGCCGAGCCGCCGGGCGACCGCCGCGCGCAGCCGCTCGCCGGGCGCGGGGTGGCCGCAGCAGCTCCCGGTCCAGACGCCGGGGAAGGTCTTCTTGCCGAGCGCCCGCCGCGTGATGAGGACGCGGCCCGCCGGGTCGGTCACGTAGGCCGAGAACGCCAGATGGTACGGCGTCTCCTGATGGTGACTCGCGAGCTTGGGAGCGGTTCCGACCGCTTCGTCCGCCTCGTTCAGCAGAACGATTTCTTCTACATCCATATGCGTTCCCCGACCTCATCGTTGTTATGCGGATGATGTGTGGTGATCCCGGCGGCCCAGTGGCCAGGGACACCGCGCGGACGTGACCGGACTAAACTCGAAACGGCCCGACGAACAGAGGCCGACGAGGCCCTGCTGGAGGAGTTGAAACGCGTGACCCTGCTGGAGTCGATCAAAGGTCCGCGCGACCTCAAACGACTGGACGCCACGCAACTGCCTCATCTCGCGGCGGAGATACGGGAGGCCCTGGTGAGCGCCGTCGCCAGGACCGGCGGCCACCTCGGACCCAACCTCGGGGTCGTCGAGCTGACGATCGCCCTGCACCGCGTCTTCTCCTCGCCGCACGACAAGATCCTTTTCGATACCGGTCACCAGGCCTACGTTCACAAGATGCTGACCGGCCGCCACGACTTCACGGACCTCCGTCGGCGCGGCGGCCTTTCGGGTTATCCGAGCCGGGCCGAGTCCGAGCACGACCTGATCGAGAACTCCCACGCCTCGACCGCGCTGTCCTACGCCGACGGCCTTGCCAAAGCGTTCCAGCTCCGCGGCGAGACCGACCGGGCCGTGGTCGCCGTCGTCGGCGACGGCGCGCTCACCGGCGGCATGTGCTGGGAGGCGCTGAACAACATCGCGGCGGGCGTGGACCGGCCGGTGATCATCGTCGTCAACGACAACGGCCGCTCCTACTCGCCGACGATCGGCGGGCTCGCCAGCCACCTGGCGGGGCTGCGCGTCACCCGGGGCTACGAGCAGGCCCTGGACCTGATCAAGAAGACCGTCCCGCGCGCGCCGGTCGTCGGGCACGCCGCCTACGAGGCGCTGCACGGCATCAAGAAGGGCCTCAAGGACGTCCTGCAGCCGCAGGCGATGTTCGAGGACCTCGGCATGAAGTACGTCGGCCCGATCGACGGCCACGACGCGGCGGCCGTCGAGGACGCGCTGCGCCGCGCCCGCGACTTCGGCCGGCCGGTGATCGTCCACGCGATCACCCAGAAGGGCCGGGGCTACGCGCCCGCCGAGAACGACACCGAGGACTGCATGCACGGCGGCGGCGCGTTCGACCCCGCCACCGGCCGGTCCGTCAGCAAGGGCGGCGGGCCGTCCTGGACGTCGGTGTTCGGCGCCGAGATGGTGGAAATCGGGGCGGAACGGTCCGATGTCGTCGCGATCACCGCCGCGATGCTGCACCCGGTCGGGCTCGCGCCCTTCGCCGAGGCCTACCCCGACCGCGTGTACGACGTCGGCATCGCCGAGCAGCACGCCGCCACGTCCGCCGCGGGCCTGGCCGCCGGGGGCCTGCACCCGGTCGTCGCGCTGTACGCCACGTTCCTGAACCGCGCGTTCGACCAGGTGCTCATGGACGTCGCGCTGCACCGCCTGCCCGTCACGTTCGCGCTCGACCGCTCCGGCGTGACCGGCGACGACGGCGCCAGCCACAACGGCATGTGGGACCTGTCGATCCTGAACCTCGTGCCCGGCCTGCGGATCGCGGTGCCGCGCGACGGGGCGCGGCTGCGCGAGTTGCTGCGCGAGTGCGTCGCCGTCACCGACGGCCCGACCGCCATCCGGTACCCCAAGGGCGCCGCCGCCGACGACCTGCCCGCGCTGGAGCGGATCGGGGCGCTGGACGTCCTCGCCCGGCACGACGGCACCAACGGGATGCGCGTGCTGCTGGTCGCGGCGGGCGCGATGGCGACGACGGCGGTCGCCGCGGCCGAGCTGATCGCCGCGCAGGGCATCGGCGTCACGGTCGTCGACCCGCGCTGGGTGAAGCCGCTGGACGACGCGCTGGTCGCGCTGGCCGCCGCGCACTCGCTCGTCGCGGTCGTGGAGGACAACGGCCGCACCGGCGCCGTCGGGGACGCGGTGGCGCGGCTGCTGCGCGACCGCGGCAACGACGTGCCCGTCCGGACGTTCGGCATCCCGCAGGAGTTCCTGGACCACGCGTCGCGGGCGCAGATCCTCGCCGACCTCGGGCTGACCCCGCAGGGCCTCGCCCGGGACGTCACCGAGGCCGCCACGCAGCTCGCCGACACCGGGGAGGACAGCGAGCGCGCGTCGGCCGCCCACGAGTGAGCCGGTGCCCCGCGGGACGGACGCGTCCCGCGGGCCGCTCACACGCCCTCGGCGTCGCTGAGCCGCCAGGAGTGGGTGACGGACGCGGCCTCGGTGCCGAGGTCGCGGCCGGAGTACGTCCAGTGGCCGCGCAGCCGCCAGGGGCGTCCCGCGCCGTCCTGGACGAACACCTGCAGCTCGAAGCGGGCGTCGTGGGACCGGATCACCCCGGCCGCGTCGACGGACGCGCGCAGGTCGGGCTCGCCTGCGCACCGCACGCCCATGACGCGCGTGCCGGCGTCCTGGCGCAGCAGGCCCCGGGTCAGGTCGCCGACCAGCACGGCGACATAGTCCGGGCCGAGCCAGCGCAGGTCGGGCAGCGCGGCGGGCGGCGGAAATCCGAGCAGCTCTGGACCGTCGGTCACACGCGCACCGTAGCGCCCTGGTGCGGTCCACGTCACATGTTCCCCGCTGGCGCGCCGTGGATCGGTCGGCGGAGCGCCCGTCCGGCCGACCGATCCACGGCCGGGACCGGCGTGTCGCCGTCCCCCGCGCGGAACGCGCCTCGGCCGCCGCCCGGACGGCGCTCGAATTGCGGCCCGGGCGCGGCTCGGACGGCGCTCGGACTGCGGCTCGGACTGCGGCCCGCACGCGGCTCGGACGGGGCTCAGGTCGGGGTGCACGCGGCGCGCATGGCGTCCCAGCGGGCGAGCTTCACGCGTTCGCCGCGCCCGAGCGAGCGGGCCAGCTCCTGCTCGGCCGCGTCGAGGTTCAGCCAGTCCCGGTAGGCGACCGTGGCGAGGCCGCGCTCGGCGAGCAGGTCCTCGACGCTGCGGACGGGCGCGGCGGGCCGCTCCTTCTCCAGGTCGGCGAGCAGGCGGGCGACGGTCTCGGCCGCGTCGGACTTGTTGGTGCCGACGACGCCGGTCGGGCCGCGCTTGACCCAGCCCGCGACGTACTCGCGGGGGACGGGCGCGCCGTCCGGGCCGACGACGCGCCCGCCGTCGTTGGGGACGATCGACGCCCGCTCGTCGAACGGCACGCCCGGCAGCGGGACGCTCTGGTACCCGACCGAGCGCAGCACGAGCCCGGCGGGCAGCGTCTCGAACTCCCCGGTGCCGACGACGCGTCCGGCGCCGTCGGGGCGGGTGCGCTCCAGCCGCAGCGCCTCGACGCGGCCGGTGCCGACGATCTCGACGGGCGCGCGCCAGAACCGCACGTCGATGCGGCGCGGCCGGTCCGCCGGCGGCTCGCCGGTCCACCCGGCGAGGACGGCGAGGTTGCCGCGCACCTTGCGGTCCCGCTCGGCGTGCGCCGCGTCGGCGGGGTCGAGCGCGAGGTCGGCGGGGTCGACGTGGATCCCGGCGCCGGGCAGTTCGCCCAGCTCGCGGGCCTCCTTGGTGGTGAACTTGGCCTGCGCGGGGCCGCGCCGCCCGATGAGGTGGACGCGCCGGACGCGGCTGGCGGCCAGGGCGTCGAGCACCTGCTGCGGGACGTCGGTGGAGCGCAGCTCGTCGGCGGACTTGGCGAGGATCCGCACGACGTCCACGGCGACGTTCCCGACGCCGATGACCGCGACGTCCTCGACGCCGAGGTCGAAGGCGTGGTCGGCGGCGTCGGGGTGGCCGCAGTACCAGTTGACGAAGTCGGTGGCGGCGACGCTGCCGGGCAGGTCCTCGCCGGGGACGCCGAGGCGCCGGTCCACCATCGCGCCGGTCGCGTAGACGACGGCGTCGTAGCAGCTCAGCAGGTCCTCACGGGTGATGTCGGTGCCGAGTTCGAGGCAGCCGAGGAACCGGACGGCGTTGTCCTCCAGGACGCGCTGGAGGTAGCGGGCGATCGACTTGATCGAGGTGTGGTCGGGGGCGACGCCGTACCGGACGAGGCCGTACGGCGTCGGGAGCCGGTCGATGACGTCGACGCGGACCGTCCCCCCGGACTGCTTGACGAGTGCTTCGGCGGAGTAGAGCCCAGCCGGGCCCGACCCGATGACTGCGACGCGCACAGGATCCACCATGCGGGCATTGTGCACAGGCGCAGAGCGTCACCGCACCCCGGGTCAACCGACCGGGTCGATGGGAGATGTGCCGCTCAGCGGGTCGGTGGGGGTGGCGGCGGGGGTGCGCGCAAGCCCCACACGGCTGTGCCGGTAGCCGTACGCGAGATACAGGACGGTCCCGAGGACCATCCAGGCCACGAACCGCAACCATGTCTCCAGGGGAAGGTTGAGCATCACGAAAAGACACCCGAGCATGGCGAGCGCGGGCACCACCGGGACGAACGGCGCGCGGAACGCCCGGTGCAGGTCGGGACGGGTGCGGCGCAGGATCACCACGCCCACCGACACCAGGCAGAACGCGAACAGCGTCCCGATGTTGACGAGTTCGGCGAGCTTGGCGAGCGGGATGAAGCCCGACAGCACCGCGACGATCGCGCCCATGAGGATCGTGGAGCGGTAGGGCGTGCCGAACCGGGGGTGGACGGTGGCGAGCCAGGCGGGCAGCAGCCCGTCCCGGCTCATCGCGAAGAACACCCGGCTCTGCCCGAGCAGCAGGATGAGCACGACGGTCGTGAGGCCCGCGACCGCGCCGATGCTGATGACCGTCGCGAACCCGGGGTGGCCGACGGCCCGGAACGCGTCCGCGAGCGGCGCGTCCGCGCTGAGCTGTTTGTAGTTCTGCATCCCGACCACGACGAGCGACACGACCGCGTACAGCACGGCCGTGACGACGAGCGAGCCGATCAGCCCGATCGGGACGTCGCGCTGGGGGTTGCGGGCCTCCTCGGCGGCGGTCGCGACGACGTCGAACCCGATGTAGGCGAAGAACACGACGGCGACGGCGGCGAAGATCCCGAGCCAGCCGAACGCGACCGGCGGGATCCCGAACAGGACCTGGATCAGCGGCGCCCCGCCGCCCGACACCGAACCGGTGGTCTTCTCCGGCGGGATGAACGGCGTGTAGTTGGCGCCCTTGACGAAGAACAGCCCGGCGATGATCACGAGGAAGACCACCGCGACCTTGATCCCGACGACGACGGCGTTGACCCGCGAGGACACCTTCGTGCCCGTGACCAGCAGGATCGTGACGGCGAAGACCAGCAGGATCGCCGGGACGTTGACGACGCCGCCGTGCTCGCCGGGCGGATGGCTGATCGCGGCGGGCAGCGGCGCCCCGATGGTGTCCAGCAGCGACGCGGCGTACCCGGACCAGCCGACGGCGACGACGGCCGCGCCGAGGGCCAGTTCGAGGATGAGGTCCCAGCCGATGATCCAGGCGGGGAACTCGCCGAGCGTGGCGTAGGAAAACGTGTAGGCCGATCCGGCGACCGGGACGGTCGAGGAGAACTCGGCGTAGCAGAGCGCGGCCAGGCCGCAGACGACGGCGGCGAGGATGAAGGAGATCGCGACGGCGGGCCCGGCCTTCTCCTTGGCGACCTGGCCGGTGAGGACGAAGATCCCGGTGCCGATGATGACGCCCACGCCGAAGACGGTCAGGTCGAGCGCCGACAGATCGCGGCGGAGCCGGTGCTCGGGCTCCTCGGTGTCGCGGATCGACTGTTCGACCGTCTTGGTGCGCAGGAGTTGCACCGCGCCCTCCTTCGTCCGGGGACCGCCGTCGCAGTCTTGATCACCCGAGGAAGGAGGGCCAAACGTCGACACGGCCGGAACGCGGCGATATGACGGGAAAGAGGCGTTCCGCTGATGGCGGAACGCCTCTTCCTCGCGCAATTCGGCGCCGATTAAATGGCACTTTGGCCGTTATCGCGAAACCGATGCGACGCCCGGCTCCAGGAACCGGCCGCCCGCCGCCTTCTCCGCGATCCCCGCACGGTCCAGGTACGGGGTGATGCCGCCGAGGTGGAACGGCCAGCCCGCGCCGAGGATCATGCACAGGTCGATGTCCTCGGGCGCCGCGACGACGCCCTCGTCCAGCATGATCCGGATCTCCTCGGCGAGCCCGTTCAGCGCCCGCTCCAGCACCTGCTCCTCGGTGGACGGGTTCGTCCCGCCGCCGAACAGCGCGACCGCCTCCGGGTCCAGCGTGAAGTCCGGCTGGTACACGCCGCGCTTGCCCGCCGCGACGAACTTGGCGAACTTCTCCGACAGCGGGAACCGCTCGGGGAACTTCCCGTGCAGCGTCTCGTTGACGTGCAGCGCGATCGCCGGGCCGACCAGCCCCATGAGGACGAACGGCGGCATCGGCAGCCCGAGCGGCGCGGCGGCGCGCTCGGCCACGTCGATCGGCGTGCCCTCGTCCACGGTCTGGATGATCTCGGCCATCAGGCGCAGCAGGATCCGGTTGACCACGAACGCCGGGGCGTCCTTGACCAGCACCGACGACTTCTTGAGCTGCTTTCCGACCGCGAACGCCGTCGCCAGCGCCGCGTCGTCGGTCCGCTCGCCCCGGACGATCTCCAGCAGCGGCAGCACCGCGACCGGGTTGAAGAAGTGGAAGCCGACGACCCGCTCGGGGTGCGCGAGCTTGGACGCCATCTCCGACACCGACAGCGACGAGGTGTTGGTCGCGAGGACGCACTCGGGGGAGACGTGCTCCTCGACCTCGGCGAACACCTTCTGCTTGACCGACATCTCCTCGAAGACCGCCTCGATGACGAAGTCGGCGTCGGCGAACGCGTCCTTCGTCAGCGACCCGGTGATGAGGGCCTTCAGCCGGTTCGCCTTGTCGGCCGACACGCGGCCCTTGGCGAGCAGCTTGTCGACCTCGCCGTGCGCGTAGCCGACGCCCTTGTCCAGCCGCTCCTGGTCCAGGTCGGTCAGGACGACCGGGACCTCAAGCCGCCGCGCGAACAGCAGCGCGAGCTGGGACGCCATCAGGCCCGCGCCGACGACGCCGACCTTGGTGACCTTGCGGGCCAGCTCCTTGGCGGGCGCGCCCGCCGGCTTCTTGGCGCGCTTCTGCGTCAGGTCGAACGCGTACAGCCCGGCGCGCAGCTCGTCGCTCAGGATGAGGTCGGCCAGGGCCTCGTCCTCGGCGGCGAAGCCCTCGTCGCGGCTGCGGTCCTTGGCCGCCGCGATCAGCTCGATCGCCCGGACGTAGGACGGCGCGGCGCCGTGCAGCTTGCCGTCCAGGTTCCAGCGGGCGAGCGCGACGGCGTCGTCCCACGCCTTGCCCTTGTCGACCTCGGGGCGCGTGACCTCGATCTCGCCCTTCAGGACGCGGGCGGTCCAGGTCAGCGACTCCTCCAGGAAGTCGGCCGACTCGAAGATCGCGTCCGCGATGCCCAGCTCGTACGCCTGCTTGCCGCGGAGCATGCGGTTCTGCGCGAGCGGGTTGTCGATGACGACCTTGATCGCCTTCTCGGCGCCGACGAGGTTCGGCAGCAGGTACGTCCCGCCCCAGCCCGGGACGAGCCCGAGGAACGCCTCGGGCAGCGCGAACGCCGGGACGCCCGCCGAGATCGTCCGGTAGGTGCAGTGCAGGCCGATCTCGACGCCGCCGCCCATCGCCGCGCCGTTGTAGTACGCGAACGACGGGACGCTCAGCTCGCCCAGCCGCCGGAACACGTCGTGCCCGAGCCGGGCGACGAGACGGGCCTCGTCCTTGTCGCGCACGGACGGGACCCCGTTGAGGTCGGCGCCGACGGCGAAGATGAACGGCTTGCCCGTGACGCCGACCGCCACGAGGTCGTCGCGGGCCTCGATCTGGTCGAGGGCGTCGTTCAGCGCGAGCAGGCCGCGCGGACCGAACGTGCTCGGCTTGGTGTGGTCGAAGCCGTTGTCCAGCGTGATCAGCGCGAGGGTCCCCGCGCCGAACGGCAGTTCGACGTCGCGCACGCGGGCGTGCGTAACGACTTCGTCCGCGTTGCGATCCTCGCTCGCCAGCAGCGAGCGCCACGTCTCGACGGTACTCACTTCGCGCCCTCCCAGTTCACGTTCTCCCAGAGGACGGTCCCGCCCATGCCCATGCCGACGCACATGGTGGTGAGGCCGTACCGGACGTCGGTGCGCTCCTCGAACAGCCGCGCGAGCTGGTTCATCAGCCGGACGCCGGACGAGGCCAGCGGGTGGCCGAGCGCGATCGCGCCGCCCCACGGGTTCACCCGCGCGTCGTCGTCGGCGATCTTGAAGTGCTCCAGGAACGCGAGCACCTGGACGGCGAACGCCTCGTTGATCTCGATGAGGCCGATGTCGTCCATCGTCAGTGAGTTGCGGGCGAGCAGCTTCTCGGTCGCCGGGACCGGCCCGACGCCCATGACCTCGGGCTCGACGCCCGCGAAGGAGAAGTCGACCAGCCGCATCTTCGGCGCGAGGCCGAGTTCGCGGGCGACGTCCTCGGCGGCGAGCAGGCACGCGGTCGCGCCGTCGTTCAGGCCCGCCGCGTTGCCGGCGGTGACGTTGCCGTGCGGCCGGAACGGCGTCTTGAGCTTGGCCAGGTCCTCCAGCGTGGTGCCCGGACGCGGCGGCTCGTCGGCGGTCGCGAGGCCGTAGCCCTTCTCCACCGAGCGGATCGCGGTCGGCACCAGGTCCGGCTGGATCTTCCCGGCGGCGTAGGCGGCGGCGACCTTCTGCTGGCTGCGGACGGCGTAGGCGTCCGCGCGCTCCTTGGTGATGCCGGGGAACCGGTCGTGCAGGTTCTCGGCGGTGGAGCCCATGACCAGCGCGGACGGGTCCACGAGCCGGTCGGCGAGGAAGCGCGGGTTCGGGTCGACGCCCTCGCCCATCGGGTGCCGTCCCATGTGCTCGACGCCGCCGGCGATCACGACGTCGTAGGAGCCGAAGGAGATCCCGGCCCCGGTCGTCGTGACGGCCGTCATCGCGCCCGCGCACATGCGGTCGATGGCGTAGCCGGGCACGCTCTTGGGCAGCCCGGCGAGGACGGCGGCGGACCGTCCGATGGTCAGGCCCTGGTCGCCGGTCTGGGTGGTCGCGGCGATGGCGACCTCGTCCACCCGCTCCGGCGGGAGGGACGGGTTGCGGCGCATCAGCTCGCGGATGGCGCGCACGACCAGGTCGTCGGCGCGGGTCTCGGCGTACAGGCCCTTCGGGCCCGCCTTGCCGAACGGCGTGCGTACGCCGTCGACGAACACGACGTCACGTGCGGTGCGAGGCACGGGTCGTCCCTCCCTCGGGAATGGGGTCGATCTGTGGATGATCGAGTGGTTGAGCCTCGTGCCGTCCGGAGCGGACGGCACGAGTACCCACACCGAAGATGCTACTCGCTGGTAACCGTTGATGCTACCCGTCAGTAACCACTGGCCGTGTCACGTCCGGTTTTGGACTCTTGTCCAGTGGACGCTGGCTGGGTAACGTGTCGGCACAATCGCCGAGGAGGTCGCGGTGGCGCACGCCAGGCCCGTTTATCATCCGGGGCCTCGCCGCCGGGTGTGGCTCCTGCGCGACGTGCTGGCCCTCCTGCTCCGGACGGGCGTCGCCTTCTCCGGCAACCCGCTCGGCGGCTTCCGCCAGATCCGCGAACTGCGCCGCTGGGGCACGACGCTCGCGGGCATCGTCGTCTCGGCCGCCGCCCGCAACCCCGGACGCACCGCGATCATCGACGACTCCGGCACGCTCACCTTCGCCGAGCTGGACGACCGCACCACCCGCCTCGCCGCCGGGCTGCCGCTCACCGGGCCGCGTCCGCGCGTCGGGATCCTGTGCCGCAACCACCGGGGGATCGTGGAGGCGCTCGTCGCGTGCGGCAAGCGCGGCGTCGAGGTCGTCCTGCTCAACACCGGCTTCGGCGCCGGGCAGGTCCGCAACGTGCTCACCGAGATGCGGATGGACCTCATCGTCGCCGACGCCGAGTTCGCGTACCTGCTGCGCGCCGTCCCGCACTCTCTGCGCCGGACGATCGTCTGGACGGACCGCTCGCCCGTCCCCGGCGCCGGGCCGACGATCAACGACATCGTCAACGCCACGCCGGTCAGCCGGATCGCCGTTCCGGACACGCAACCCCGGACGATCATGCTCAGCTCCGGCACGACCGGACGGCCCAAGGGCGCCCGCCGTCCGCCCCGGCCGGGGCTGTGGCCGCTCGCGTCGATGACGTCCCGGATCCCGCTCCGCGCCCGGTACACCATGATCATCGAGGCGCCGCTGTTCCACACGTGGGGATATGCAGCGCTCCAGATGGCGTGGGCGCTGCGGGCGCCGGTCGTGCTGCACCGCCGGTTCGACCCGTCGCGGACGCTCGCGTCCATCACCGCGTACGGCAGCACCGTGCTGTTCGCCGTGCCGGTGATGCTCCAGCGCATCCTGGACCTGCCGCCGGACGTCCGGGACGTCTACGACGCGTCCGGGCTGAAGATCGTCGCGCTGAGCGGCTCGGCGCTGCCCGGCGACCTCGCGACCCGCTTCATGGACGCCTTCGGGGACTGCCTCTACAACGTCTACGGCTCCACCGAGGCGTCCTGGGTGTCCATCGCGACCCCGCGCGACCTGCGCATCGACCCCCGGACGGCGGGCCGCGCGCCGCGCAACACCTCGATCGCCGTGCTCAACGACGCGGGCAAGCCCGTCGGGCGCTCCACGATCGGAGAGATCCACGCGGCCAACGAACTGGTCTTCGAGGGCTACACCAGCGGCGACCCGGTGACCGTCCGGGACGGGCTGCTCGCCACCGGCGACCTCGGGCACATCGACCACCACGGCCTGCTGTTCGTGGACGGCCGCAAGGACGGCATGGTCGTCACCGGCGGCGAGAACGTCGTGCCGGGCGAGGTCGAGGACGCGCTGCTGGAGCTGCCGCAGATCCACGAGGTCGCCGTGCTCGGCGTGCCCGACGACACCTGGGGGCAGCGGCTGGCCGCCTACGTCGTGCTGCGGCCCGGCGCGGAACTGGACGCCGAGGCCGTCCGGCAGCACGTCCGCGACCGCGTCGCCCGGTACGCGGCGCCGCGCGACGTCCACTTCATCAACGAGCTGCCGCGCAACGCCGTCGGCAAGGTCGTCCACCGGTGGCTCGTCGCGAGCCCCCGGCAGTCGCAGCAGCCCGAGGGCAAGGTGAGCTGGCCGGTGATCCGCCAGCCGACCGAGACGCCGTCAGGCTGACGAGGGGGGCGCGTGCAGCCGCAGCGTGACGATCAGGCCGCCGCCGTCGCGGGGGACGGCCTCGACCGTCCCGCCGTGCACCCGCACGACCGCCGCGACGATCGAGAGGCCGAGGCCCGCGCCCTCCGCCGAGCCCGTCCGGTCGTTGCGCAGCCGCCGGAACGGCTCGAAGATCCGCCCGATCTCGTACGGCGGCACCGGACGGCCCGTGTTGGACACCCGCAGGAACGCGTCGCCGTCCGCGCGGCCGGTGACGATCTCGACGCGCCCGTCCGCGATGTTGTACTTGACGGCGTTCTCCAGCAGGTTCACCGCGCAGCGCTCCAGCAGCACCGGGTCGCCGAACGTCGCGGCGTCGTCCAGGTCGGTGGTGATCTTCAGGCCGGGCGGGACCTCGACCTGGTCGACGGCGGTGCGGGCGACGTCCGGCAGCGAGACCGGCGCCGCCGTGGCCAGCTCCCGCTCGGACTTCGCCAGCAGCAGCAATCCCTCGATGAGGCGTTCGTGCCGGGCCGTGTTCCCGAGCAGCACCTCGGCGAGGGCCTTGGTCTCGGGCGGGTTGCGGCGGCCGGCGAGCGCGACCTCCAGGACCGTCCGGTTGATCGTCAGCGGGGTGCGCAGCTCGTGCGAGGCGTTCGCGACGAACCTGCGTTGCGCGTCGAACGCCCGGTGCAGGCGGTCCAGCATGCGGTCGAAGGTGTCGGCGAGGTCCTTGATCTCGTCCTGCGGGCCCTTGAGCGCGATCCGCTCGTGGAGGGTGCTCTCGGACAGGCGGCGCGCGGTCTCGGTCACCGTGTGCAGCGGACGCAGCATCCGGCCCGCCATCACGTAGCCGATGAGCACCGCGAGCAGTCCGAGGGCGATGAGGAGCAGCACCGAGCTGCGCAGCAGGTTGTCCAGGACGGCCTGCTTGCGCGCGGCGAGCTCGGAGTCGACCTCGCGCTGCGCCGTGGCCATCATGTTGACCCCGTTCAGCGGGTCGGCCACGGTCGATCCGTCGCCCCGGTAGGTCACCTGGACGAGGGGCTTGCCGAGCGAGCTGTCGATCGCCCGGACGGTCAGCAGGTACGTCACGCCGACGAGCAGCCCCGCGGAGATCAGGAACAATGTTCCGTATACGACCGACAGCCGCGTCCGGACGCTCATCCTCGGCATCACAGGCGGTACCCCGCACCCGTGACCGTCTCGATGACGGCGGGCTCGCCGAGCTTGCGGCGCAGCGTCGCCATCGTGACGCGGACGACGTTGCTGAACGGGTCCAGATGCTCGTCCCACGCCCGCGCGAGCAGCAGCTCCGCGCTCACCACCCCGCCCTGCGCGCGCAGCAGCTCCTCCAGCACCGAGAACTCCTTGCGGGTCAGGCGGATCAGGCGGCCGTCACGGTGGACCGTACGCCGGTGCGGGTCCAGCCGCACCCCGGATCGCTCCAGCACGGGCGGGACGGGCGGCGACGAACGGCGGCCGAGCGCCCGGATCCGCGCCACCAGCTCGCCGAACACGAACGGCTTCGGCAGATAGTCGTCGGCGCCGAGGGACAGGCCGTCCACCCGCTCGGTGACGTCCGCCGCCGCCGTCAGCATGAGGATCCTGGCCGGGTGCCGCCGGTCGGCCAGGTCCCGGCAGACGTCGTCGCCGTGGACGGTCGGCAGGTCCCGGTCCAGGACGATCACGTCGTAGTCGGTGTGGGACGTGCGCTCCAGCGCCTCGTCCCCGTCGTACACCACGTCCACCGCGAGGGCCTCCTCCCGGAGGCCCTCCGCGATCGCGTCCGCGAGCACCCGCTCGTCCTCGACGATCAGCACGCGCATGCCAGTCCCCTCCCTGAACGGGACGAGCATGGCGCGCCGGGCGTTAAGCGAGGGTAAGGCTCAGAACCCTCCGAAGCGGCACCGGTAGCTGACCGACCCCGCGCCGCTCGGCGAGAAGGACACCGTGCCGCGCCCGCTGCCGCCGAACGCGCAACTGACCGGCGCGAAGATCCGGACCGTCACGCCCGCCGACTGGCCCGACCGCAGCGTGCCGCCGCCGGACGCCGTCATGCGGCCCGAGACGCCCCGCACGGACCAGCGGACCGTCCCGCCGCGCGCGGTGACGACGATCCGGCACGTCGCGCCGAGCGACGTCGCGTGGACGCCCTGGCAGCCGGCCGAGTTGACCGACAGGCGTCCGTGCCCGCCGCCGCCCGACCGCTTCTTCTTGGGCGAACTCTTCTTCTTCGGCGCCGGCTTCTTCTTCTTGCCCGTGGGCTTCTTCTCCGCCTTCTTCGGCGACGGTGCCGGGGACGGCGTGAGCGTCGGGACGTCCGGGCTCTGCGTCGCCACCGGGCTCGCCGCCCCCTCCCGGGGCTTGCCGCCGTCGCCGGGCAGCAGCACGACGAGCCCGAGGATGATCACCAGGAGCACGGCCCCGGCGACCAGCAGCAGCCGCGCCTGCCCGACGCCGAGCGCGGCGGGCCGCCGCCGCTTCTTCTCCTCGTCCCCCGGCGGAACCGGAAGCACGGTGGTGGAGCCGTCCGGCCCGTCGTCGCCCGCGCCACCGGCCGGCGGCCTCGGCGCGAAGATCGGCGTCCCGCCCGCCGGGGACTCACTGGGCTTCGCCTCTGGCGCGCCCGCCCCCGCCACAGGCAGATCGACGACCGTGATGGGCGCGGTGTCCGCATTCCGCTCATCCGCCACAGGCGCGTCCACGCCCGCCCCGGACGCAGCACCAGCAGCCACGCCACCCGCAGCCGTCTCACTAACAGCCGTCTCACTAACAGCCGTCTCGCCCGCAGCCGTCTCGCCCGCAGGCGTCTCGCCCGCAGGCGTCTCACCAGCAGGCGTTTCGTCCGCAGGCGCAGAAGCGTCGCCCGTAGGCGTGGTGTCCGCAGGCGCGGGTGCGTCGCTCGCGGGCGTCGCGTCCGCAGGCGCGGAAGCCTCAGCGGCAGGCGTCTCACTCGCAGCGGTGGGGGCGTCAGCCGGAGCCGTCTCGTCCGTGGGCACGGGAGCCGCACCGGCAGGCGTTTCGCCCGAGGGTGCGGACGTGTCGTCGGCGGCAGGCGTTTCGTCCGCAGGTGCGGGAGCGTCGCCATCGGGCGCGTCCGCGCCCGGAGCGCCGACCTCGGAGCCTTCGGCCGGGGCGTCCGCGACGGCGCCCGTGTCCGCAGTGGTTGCGGCACTCGCGGGGGAGTCCTCGTCCGCCGGCGCGGGGGTCTCGCTCTTGGACGCATCCGCGTCCGAAGCTTCGGCGCCTTCGGCCGCCAAGGCGCCCGCAGCGACGCCCGCCCCGAACGCGACGCCCGCGCCCGCCGCAACGGCGGCGCCGGTCTTCGCGGAGGAGTCCTCGTCTTCCGGCGCGGGAGTTTCGCCCTTGGGCGCGTCCGCGACCGGGGCCTCGGGTGAGGCCTCATCGGTCGGCGCGGGGGTCTCGCTCTCGGGCGCGTCCGCGACCGGCGTTTCGGACTCCAGGGGGCCCGCAGCGGCGGTCGCTGCGGACGGGTCCTCTTCCGTAGGCGCATCCGCGTCGGGGGCCTTGGCCACAGGCACGTCGAACACGGTGGCGGCAGCCGCCGGGGTGCTCTCGGCGTCGGGCGGCGCGGGCGATTCCGCCGGGACGTCCGGTGTCTCGGCGGCGGGCGTGTCCACGACGGGGATGTCGGTCGCGGTGTCGGCCGTCGGCGGTGTCTCGACCGCCTCTTCGGCGACCGGCTCGGCGGGCTCGGTCGGTCGCGGGAGGTCGAAGGCCGTGACGGCGGGCGGCGCGGCCGGGGGTTCCGGGACGGGCGGCGCGGTGGGCGGGGACGCGTCGAAGAGAAGCGCCTCTTCGGCCTCCACGTCGGCGTCGGTGTAGGGGAGGGCCGTCGGGACGGGGGCCGCGTGGAACGGCGGGTCGTCCCGGCGGTCGGCGGGCTGTGCGGGCTCGTCGTCCCACAGGGAGGCGCCCGCGCTGGGGGTCTCGGGGTCGCTGACCTCGGGGACGGCGCTGAACAGCGGCACCTCCGCGGACGCGGACGCGCCGAACGTGCTCGCCGGGCGGCGCGGCGTGTCCTGCGGCGGCGCCGGACGACGCGCGGCGGGCGGCGTGTCCTGCGGCGCGGGGCGCGACTCGGGGCCGGGCTGGACGACCGGGATCGGACGGAACGCCAGCGGCGACCGCAGCGGCGGCGGGGGAGCGGACGGGTCCGGCGCCGGGTCGCGGTCCGCCGGGGTCTGCTCGGCGGCCGGGGGCGCGGCGGGCGGCGCGGGCGGCGGCGGAGGCGTGGCCTTCTTCGGCAGCAGCGCGCGCATCGCCCGCATCCGCAGCCGCTTCTGCCGCTCCTGCGGCTCGTCGAACGCCTCCTCCGGCGCCGACGGCGCGGCGGGCGCGGCAGGGGCGGCGGGCGTGGGCGTCTCGGCCGCGGGCGACGGAGCGGGCGGGTCGGCGGGCGCGGACGGCTCCGGCGTGTCCGCGGCGTCCGCCACGGCCTTGCGGCACTCGGCCCGCACCAGGTCGGTCAGCCAGTGCTGGAACTGCTCGGGCGGCGGGATGCGGTCGGGCTGCGAGCGCGCGGTGAGCAGGGCGGCCCGCACCGCCTCGACGGCCTGGTCGCGGTCCCCGATGATCTCCTGGGCGTAGGCGAAGAGCCAAGGGCCGTAAACGTTGTAGACGTGGCCGACCGCCCCTGGACGCCGTGCGCGGAGGGCTTCGGTCAGCCGGACGTCGTCGTCGGACGGCGGCGCCCCAGTTTGGCTGGACACCGAACGGATTATTGCGGCATGTACGGACGTCTGTATTGAGATTGGTTCATGTCTTCTGGCACCCGATTTGTCACCTGGGCAACAGGTTCCGGCGGAGAACGCCGGAACGACGCGCGGGAAGTCCGTCCGCGAGTGCTGTGAAACTTCCGCGCGGCAACGCCCGGACGCCCCATGAACGACCGGCAACGGTTATGAGAACGGAACACGGCGCGGACGTCCCAGATCGGCCGGACAGGTACGCCGCACGGACACTGGTCACGTCCGGCGGGTCCGGTGCATGATGGGGCTGGCCGATGCCGTCCGATTTCGGGGGAGGTGCCCGTCCGCCATGCCCGTGTCACGCCCGGCGCGCGACCGCTGCCGCGAGTTCCTCGGAGTCGGGGACGGTATCCGCTATCTGTTCCCGGCCGCGGCGCGCGGCGGCGGCGCGGGCTTCTTCTTCGTGGTGACCGACGACCAGATCAGCGTCCTCACCACCGGCGGCCTCGGCCGGGAGAAGCCGAAGAGCGTCTGGGGCACCTATCCGCGCGAGTCGCGGATCGGCCCGGTGCGGCCCGGCGAGGGCGTGTTCGAGTTCGACGGCTCGTACTTCGAGATCGACGACCAGTACGTCCCGGTCGTCAACGCGGCCGACGCCGAGGCGTTCGAGCCCGACAGCCTGCCCCGCGACCCCCTGCCGGACCTGTAGGTCAGGACGACGCGGCGCTCTCGGTTCGCTGCGCGGCGGGCCGGGACCTGGGCGCGGGCGTCCCCGACCTCCACAGGAACACGGTCATCACCGGCACGAGGTAGGCGGCCCACATGGCGAGCTGCAGCCACGTGATCTGCGGCGTGACGTTGAGGACGCCCTGGAGCAGGTGCTGCACCCAGTCCCCGAACGTCCCGTAGTCGGCGAAGAACAGGCCGGGCCGCAGCGCGACCGACGTCAGGCCGGGCAGGACGTCCGCCTCCTGGAGGTCGTGGAACCCGTACCCGAAGACCCCGGCGGCGACGACGATCAGCGCCGCGCCCGTCCAGGTGAAGAACCGCGTCAGGTTGAGCTTGAGCCCGCCCCGGTACAGCAGGTAGCCGATGACGACGGCCGTCGCGAGCCCGAGCAGCGCCCCGGTGATCGGGACGGCGGACCCGTCGGCGGAGCTGTTGATGTTCGTCCAGAGGAACAGGGCCGTCTCCAGCCCCTCGCGGCCGACGGCGAGCAGCGCGACGACGGCGAGCGCGACCGGCCCGACGCTCAGCGCGTCCGACAGCCGGCCCTCCAGCTCGGCCTTCATGAACCGGGCGGTGCGCCGCATCCAGAAGACCATCCAGGTGACGAGCCCGACCGCGAGGATCGAGAGCGTCCCGCCGAAGAACTCCTGCGTCTTGAACTGCATCTCCGCCGACGCCGCCGACAGCGCGATCCCGAAGCCGACGCTGAGCGCGACGGCGACGCCGACCCCGGCCCACACCGGCCGCAGCGCGTCCCGGCGGCCGGTCCGCACGAGGTAGGCGATGAGGATCGTGACGACGAGCGCCGCCTCCAGGCCCTCGCGCAGGCCGATGAGATAGTTGCCGAGCATCGGCGCGGATCCTTCCCCGGACGACAGACTTAGGTAAACCAAACCTTATTACCGTCGGCCGGGGCAAGGCCAGTGGCAAACCGGACCTACGGGACGTTCGTCACAGCCTCACGAGGCGGGCGACGGCTTGGCCAGCGCGGCGGCCAGCGGCTCGGCGACCAGCCCGATCTGCCACGCCCGCACGCCGAGGCCGCGCAGCGCGTCCCCGACCGTCGCGGCCGACGGCTCGGCGGGCGGCGTCCAGGCCAGCCGCCGGATCGCCTCCGGCTGGACGAGGTTCTCCGCCGGCATCCCGTGCTCCTCCGCCAGGCCCGTCACGACCGCGCGCGCCGCGGTGAGCCGCGCCGCCGCGACCGGGTCGCGCTCGGCCCAGCGGTGCGCGGGCGGCGGGCCCTCCCCGGGGACGCTCGCCTCGGGCAGCGCCTGGTCGGGCAGCGCCCGCGCCCGGTGGACGGCGCGCAGCCACTGCGACTGGTGCCGCCGCGCGCCCCGGTTCCGCATGGACGCCAGCGCCTGCAGCTCCGCCGGGGTGCGCGGGGGGTTGGTCGCCAGCTCGATGATCGCGGCGTCCTGCAGCACCCGGCCGGGCGACAGGTCGCGCTCCTGGGCGATGCGGTCGCGCGTCTCCCACAGCTCGCGGACGATCGCGAGCGCCCGCCGGTTGCGGACGCGGTGGATCCCCGACGTCCGCCGCCACGGGTCGGCGCGCGGCGTCTTCGGCGGCGCGTCCAGGATCGCCTCGAACTCCTCGACGGCCCAGTCCAGCTTGCCGGCCGCCGCGAGCTGCTCGTGCAGCGCGTCGCGCAGCTCGACCAGCAGCTCCACGTCCAGCGCGGCGTACTTCAGCCAGTCCTCGGGGAGCGGGCGCGTCGACCAGTCGGCCGCCGAGTGCCCCTTCTCCAGCAGGAACCCGAGGACGTTCTCCACCATCGAGCCGAGCCCGACGCGCGGGTAGCCGAGCAGCCGCCCGGCCAGCTCGGTGTCGAACAGGCGGTGCGGGACGATCCCGACCTCGGCGAGGCACGGGAGGTCCTGGTTCGCGGCGTGCAGCACCATCTCGGTGCCCGCCAGCGCCGCGTCCAGGCCGGACAGGTCGGGCAGCGCGACGGGGTCGATCAGGGCCGTCCCTGCGCCCGCCCGGCGGAGCTGGATCAGGTACGCGCGCTGGCCGTAGCGGTAGCCCGAGGCCCGCTCGGCGTCGACCGCGACGGGACCGGTCCCGGCCGCGAACGCCGCGATGGCGCGCTCCAGCTCGGCGGGCGCGGTCAGCACCGGCGGGACGCCCTCGCGCGGCTCCAGCAGGGGGACGGCCTCGACGGCCGCGGCGACGGGCGTCGTCGCGGTGCTCTCGCCGGCCGCATCGGTCTCGGACGCTGTACTACCCACGTCTCCTACCGTACGTCGCTCAACGCCCGAAACCGCCCTCGCGGTCCGGCAGCGCGCTCACGCCCGCCGGGGGCAGCCCCGCCGTCGTGCACATGACCTCGCACCACGCGGCGACGTGCCCCGCGAGGTCGTCGCCGGTGGGCGACCACGAGGCGCGCAGCTCCAGCTCGGTCGTGGACGGCTCGCCGCTCTTGTCGCCGAAGCTCTCCGAGACGGCCCGGGTGATCGTCCCGGACTCGCCCGCGTACCCGGCGGGCTCCAGCGCCTCCAGCAGCCAGCTCCACGCGACCGGGCCGATCAGCTCGTCGGCGGCGATGTCGGGCTCCAGGTCGGCCTGGATGTAGGCGACGACGCGGAACCCGTTCGTCCAGCCCTCGCGGCCGGCCGGGTCGTACAGCAGGATCAGCCGCCCGGTGGCGGCCTCGGTGTCGTCGTCGCGCCACACGCTGCCCGACAGCGCCGCCGCGTACGGGGCGAGGCGCTGGGGCGCGGGCATCTCCTCCAGGTCCAGCTCGGGCCGCAGCGGCGGGCCGGACAGGACGGAGCGCAGCGTGTCGGCGGCGCGGCGGAACTCGTCGGGGACGGCCGCCTCGGCGGGGCGGCGGTCGGGCGGCGGGTTCATGGGCGGGTTCATGGGCGGGTTCATGGGCGGGGTCATGGCCGCACCGGGCGGCGGCACGGGCCGGACCGCCGGGGCCATCGGGGGAGTGAGTGGGGATGCAGGCACAACACGGGGTTTTCGTTTCAAGGACCGGGCCGTCAGGCCGCGGCCCGATCGGCGTGGCACGGCAGGGGGCGGGGGACGGGTGCGAGAGGGCGCCGGCCGGGCGCCGCGGGGCGTTCATCACCGCAGGTGAAGCGGAACACGGGGGCCTCCCTCGCTATGACACGCATCACGTTCGCACGCCGGGACGACAGAATGCGGGACTTCGCTCGGCGTGTCCGGAACTTCGTTCAGCGCCGGGGGTCGTACCCGATCACCCGGCCCCTCGTGGGACGATCGGTGGGTGGCAGACCACCGTGCCGATTCCACTCTCGCGCCCGCGCCGTCCGAGGCCCTGCGGCAGAGCCCCTTCCTGCGAGCCTGCCGACGTGAGGCCGTCGACCGCACCCCGGTGTGGTTCATGCGCCAGGCGGGCCGCGCGCTGCCCGAGTACCTGCGGGTGCGCGAGGGCGTGCCGATGCTGGAGGCGTGCCGCCGCCCGGAGATGGTGGTGGAGATCACGCTCCAGCCCGTCCGCCGCTACGGCGTGGACGCCGCGATCCTGTTCAGCGACATCATGGTGCCGCTGCTCGCGGTCGGGGTCGACCTGGACATCAAGCCGGGCGTCGGCCCGGTCATCGCCGACCCGATCCGGGACAAGGGCGGGCTGTCGGTGCTGCGTCCGCTGGAGCCCGGCGACGTCGGCTACGTGGCCGAGTCCGTGCGCGGGCTGGTCGGGGAGCTGGGCGCGACGCCGCTCATCGGGTTCGCGGGGGCGCCGTTCACGCTCGCGTCCTACCTGGTGGAGGGCGGGCCGTCCAAGAGCCACGACCGCACCAAGGCCCTCATGTACGGGGAGCCCGAGCTGTGGGCCGAGCTGATGGAACGGCTCACCGACATCACGATCACGTTCCTGCGGCTGCAGATCGAGGCCGGGGCGAGCGCCGTCCAGCTCTTCGACTCCTGGGCCGGGGCGGTCGCGCCGGTGGACTACCGGACGTCGATCCTGCCCTACTCGCGGCGGATCTTCGACGCGGTGGCGGAGTACGGCGTCCCGCGCATCCACTTCGGCGTCAACACCGGCGAGCTGCTGCCGATGATGGGCGAGGCGGGCGCGGACGTCGTCGGCGTGGACTGGCGCGTCCCGCTGGACGAGGCCGCCCGCCGCGTCGGCCCCGGCAAGGCGCTGCAGGGCAACCTGGACCCGGCGACGCTGTTCACGCCGTGGGAGATCGTCGAGCGCCGCGCCCGCCGCGTGCTGGCCAAGGGGCAGGCCGCCGAGGGGCACATCTTCAACCTCGGGCACGGCGTCCACCCGGGCACCGACCCCGACAAGCTGACGCGGCTCACCGAGTTCGTCCACGAGCTGTCGGCGCGCTGACGTCCGTCCGCCGCCGTGTGGGGTTATCCACAGGTGGCGACCCGGTGCGCGGAACGCGGCGGCGTCTGGAAGGCTGGAGGCATGACCAGCTCGCATGTCGCCGTCGTCGGGGGCGGGATCGCGGGCCTCGCCGCGGCCCGGTCGCTCGCCGCGCGGGGCGTGCGGGTGACCGTCCTGGAAGGCTCGCCGCGCGTCGGCGGAAAGCTCCGGATCAGCGAGGTCGCCGGGCTCCCCGTGGACGAGGGCGCCGAGTCGATGCTCGCCCGCAGGCCCGAGGGGGTGGCGCTGGCGGGCGCGCTCGGGGCGGACCTCGTCCATCCCGGGGCGGCCTCGTCGGCGATCCTCAGCCGGGGCGCGCTGCGTCCGCTGCCCGCCGGGCAGGTGATGGGCGTGCCCGCCGACCTCGGCGCGCTCGCGTCGTCGGGGGTGCTGTCGGCGGCCGGGCTCGCCCGCGTCCCGCTCGACCTCGCGCTGCCCGCCACCCGGCGCGGCCGGGACGTGTCGGTCGCGGGGTTCGTCGGGGCCCGGCTCGGCCGCGAGGTCGTGGACCGGCTGGTCGAACCGCTGCTCGGCGGCGTCTACGCGGGCCGGGCCGATCTGCTGTCGTTCGAGTCCGCGCTGCCCGCCGTCGCGTCCGCCGCCCGCGCCCACCGGTCGCTGATCACGGCGGTGCGGAGCGTGCGGGCCGCCGCGCCCGCGTCCCCAGGCCCGGTGTTCGCGACGCTGCCGGGCGGGATGGGCACGCTGCCGCCGCTGGTCGCGGCGGCCGTGGAGCGCTCCGGCGGCACGGTCAGGACCGGGGCGCCGGTGCGGGAGCTGCGCCGCCGCCCGGACGGGTGGCGGCTCGTCGTCGGGTCCGCGCGCGACCCCGAGGTGCTCACCGCCGACGCGGTCGTGCTCGCGCTGCCCGCCGCGCCCGCCGCGCGGCTGCTGGCCGACGACGTCCCGGGCGCCGCCCGCGCGCTGTCGGCGATCGAGTACGCGAGCATGGCGATCGTGACGCTCGTCTACCGGCCGACGGCGTTCCCGCAGGCGCCGTCCCGCAGCGGATACCTCGTGCCCGCCGTCGAGGGGCGGGAGGTCAAGGCCGTCACCTACAGCTCGGTGAAGTGGCCGCACCTGCGCGACCGCGCGCCCGGCCTGGTCGCGGTGCGGTGCTCGATCGGCCGGTTCGGCGACGAGCGGGCGCTGCAGCGCGGCGACGACGAGCTGAAGGCGGCGGCGCTGGCCGAACTCGCCCGGACGTCCGGGGTGACCGAGCTTCCGGTGGACGCCCGCGTCACGCGGTGGGGCGGCGGGCTCCCGCAGTACAACGTCGGGCACGGCGACCGGGTGGCGCGGATCCGCTCCGCCGTCGCGGCCCAGCCCGGCCTGGCCGTCGCGGGCGCCGCCTACGACGGGGTCGGCATCCCCGCCTGCGTCGCGTCCGCCGAGGCGGCGGCCGGGCGGATACTGGAATTCCTGGAACGTCGAGGAGACGAGCATGAGCGAGCAGCCGGCCAGGCCGAAGGCGCGGGACCTCAACCAGGTCATCCGCTACACGATGTGGTCGGTCTTCCGAGTGAGGACGCCCGGTGAGTTCGGCGAGCGGGACGCGGCCGAGGTCCAGGCCGTCCTGGACCAGGCCGCCGAGAAGGACGTGGTGACGCGCGGCGCCTACGACGTCTCGGGCCTGCGCGCCGACGCCGACTACCTGTTCTGGTGGCACGCGCCGACCGCCGAGGACCTCCAGGAGGTCTACACCCGGTTCCGGCGGACGTCCGTCGGCCGCGCCAGCGACCCGGTGTGGTCGCAGATGGCGCTGCACCGGCCCGCCGAGTTCAACAAGAGCCACATCCCGGCGTTCCTCGCCGAGGAGGAGGCCCGCGCGTACGTGTGCGTGTACCCGTTCGTGCGGTCCTACGACTGGTACCTGCTGCCGGACGAGGAGCGCCGCGCGATGCTCGCCGAGCACGGCAAGATGGCGCGCGGCTACCCCGACGTGCGGGCGAACACGGTGTCGTCCTTCGCGCTCGGCGACTACGAGTGGATGCTCGCCTTCGAGGCCGACGAACTGCACCGCATCGTGGACCTGATGCGCCACCTGCGCGGCTCCCGCGCCCGCCTGCACGTCCGCGAGGAGGTGCCCTTCTACACCGGCCGCCGCCGCGAGATCGGCGAACTCGTCGCGTCCCTCCCGTAACCCCGCGCACGCCGCGTGCTCGTCGTTGACCTGCGCTTCCGGGCGGGTGTCCGTCCGCGCGCGGCATCGCCCACCTGCGCCGCGCGACCCCGCCGGGGATCGCCCAGCCGCGCCGCGCGACCCCGCCGGGGGTCGCGCGGCGCGGGTGTCACTCGGCGGGCTCCAGGGTCATGGAGACCGAGTTGATGCAGTAGCGGTCGTCGGTCGGGGTCTCGTAGCCCTCGCCGTGGAAGACGTGGCCCAGGTGGGAGTCGCACCGGGCGCAGCGGACCTCGACGCGCGTCATGCCGAGCGAGTTGTCCTCCAGCAGGACGACCGCCTCGGACTTCGAGGGCTCGAAGAACGACGGCCATCCGCAGTGCGAGTCGAACTTGGCGTCCGAGCGGAACAGCTCGGCGCCGCACGCGCGGCAGCGGTAGACGCCGACGGTCTTGGTGTCGGTGTACTCGCCGGTGAACGGACGTTCGGTACCGGCCTCGCGCAGGACGTGGAACTCCTCCGGGCTGAGCTGCGCCCGCCACTCCGCGTCGGTCTTGCGGATCTTCTCCATGCGTCCGACGGTACCTCGCGGGCCGGGCGCGGCGGCGGCCGAGGGCGGTCCCGGGAAACGTCGGACCCGTGGGTTAACGTGCCCTTATGGCTTCGCCCTTCATCGAGATCCCGGTCGGGGAGCGGCTCGTCAAGGTGAGCAACCCCGACCGCGTCTACTTCCCGGAGCACGGCTTCACCAAGCGGATGGTGGTGGAGTACTACCTGGCGGTCGGCGACGGGATCCTGCGCGCCACCCGGAACCGCCCGACGACGCTGGAGCGGTGGCCGTCGGGGGTGTTCGAGGGCGCGCGGCTCGCGACGCGGGCCGACGGGCGCAATGCCGACGCGTTCTACCAGAAGCGCGTGCCGAAGGGCGCGCCGGACTGGGTGGCGACGGCGCGGATCGACTTCCCGTCCGGCCGGTCGGCCGACGAGGTGTGCCCGACGGAGACGGCCGTGATCGCGTGGGCGGCCAACCTCGGGACGCTGACGTTCCATCCGTGGCCGGTCCGCGCCGATGACGTCGACCGTCCCGACGAGCTGCGGATCGACCTGGACCCGCAGCCCGGCACCGGGTTCGCCGACGCGGTGCGGGTCGCGCTCGGCCCCGCCCGCGACCTGCTGGACGAGCTGGGCTACACCGGCTTCGTGAAGACGTCGGGCAAGAACGGCGTCCACATCTACGTCCGGATCGAGCCGCGCTGGACGTTCACCGAGGTCCGCCGCGCGGCGCTGGCGTTCGGCCGGGAGATCGAGCGCCGCGCGCCGCGCGAGATCACGACGAAGTGGTGGAAGGAGGAGCGCGGCGAGCAGATCTTCGTGGACTTCAACCAGAACGCGCGCGACCGGACGATCGCGTCGGCCTACAGCGTCCGTCCGGTGCCCGCCGCGACGGTGTCGGCGCCGGTGACCTGGGACGAGCTGCCCGACGTCGCCACCGAGGACTTCACGATCGCGACGATGCCCGCCCGGTTCGCCGAGCTGGGCGACGTCCACGCCGCCATCGACGACCGCGCCTTCTCCCTCGAACCGCTGCTGGAGATGGCCGACCGGGACGAGAACGACCACGGCCTCGGCGACATGCCCTACCCGCCGAACTACCCGAAGATGGAGGGCGAGCCGCGCCGCGTCCAGCCGAGCAAGGCCCGCCGCGACTAGTCACCAGGGGACGGGGCCGGCCTCGTTGAAGTAACCGCCGGTCGGGCCGTCGTCGTCCAGGGTGGCGAGCCGCAGGACGATCGTCGCGCCGTCGGCGGCGGTGCGGGAGAAGCCGGGGTGCGGCGCGGCGGCCGAGCCTCCCGCGAGGTGCTGCGTGACGCCGGCGGCGAAGTCGGTCGCGCACGGGCCGGGGTCGGCGGTGTTGACGAGCACGCCGTGGGGCCGCAGCTCCTTGGCGTACTGGACGGTCAGCGCGTTGAGCGCGGTCTTGGACGGTGCATAGCCGACGTTCGGCGCAAGGCGGGTGAGGTAGTCGGCGGGGTCGCTCATCCGGGTCAGGGAGCCGACGCCGCTGCCGACGTTGACGATCCGTCCGGCGGACGAGCGCCGGAGCAGCGGCAGCAGCGCCTCGGTCACGCGGACGACGCCGAACACGTTCGTCTCGAAGACGTCCCGCAGCGCCGCGACGTCCGCGTCGCCCGGCCGGGCGGGCGCGTGACCGCCGGAGATCCCGGCGTTGTTGACGAGCACGTCCAGCACGCCGTACCGGTCCGCGACCAGCCGCGCGGCGGCGGCGACGGACGCGTCGTCGGTGACGTCCAGCGTGATCGGCTCGACGCGCCCGCCCAGGTCGGCGGCGGCCTTCGCGCCGCGCTCGGGGTCCCGCGACGCCAGCAGGACGGTCATGCCCCCTGCGGCGAGCCCCGCCGCGACCTCGTACCCGATGCCCTTGTTCGCGCCGGTCACTAGCGCGATCCGATGTTCGGTCATGGCCCCAAGACCACCACGCGACGCTCCGGGCACCAACACCGATGCGACGCCGATTGATACCTTCAAAGTATGGTCGAGATGCGCGAGCTGCGGTACTTCGTCGCGGTCGCCGAGGAACTGCACTTCGGCCGGGCCGCCGAACGGCTCGGCATCGCCCAGCCGCCGCTGTCGCGGGCCGTCCAGAAGCTGGAACGGCAGGTGGGCGCCCCGCTGCTGGAACGGACGAGCCGCCGCGTCGCGCTCACCCGCGCCGGCGCGGTGTTCCTGCGCGAGAGCCGCGCCGTCCTGGACGCGGCGGACGCGGCCGTGCGGCGCGCCCGGCGGGCCGCAGCACCGGGGCTCGTCCTCGTCATGAAGCCCGGCGGGGACGGCGGCGGGCTGCTGCGCGACGTCCTGGACGCCTACCGCGCGCTGCCCGGCGCCGTCCCGGTGGACGTCCGGTTCAGCTTCGGCGAGCGGGCCGAGATGCTGCGCGACGGCCGCGCCGACGCCGCGCTCCTGCACCGTCCGCGCAACGACCTGACCGGCCTGGCCTGGGAGGACCTGCTGGTCGAGCGGCAGGTCGTGCTGCTGCCGCCCGGCCACCGGCTGGCGGGGCGCGCCGCCGTCCGGCTGGACGACCTGCGCGGCGAGCCGGTCCCGCGCTACCCCGGGTCGCCGCCCGGCGACGCGGCCGGTCCCGAGGTCACCGAGACCGGCCATCTGTCGCAGCTCGTCGCGCTCGGCCGCGCCGTGGCGGTCGTGCCGGAGTCGTTCCAGGACCAGCTCCGCCGGGACCTGACGGCCGTCCCGGTGACCGACGCGCCGCCGACGACGCTCGTCCTGGCCTGGGCCGAGGGCGCGCGGTCGCCGGAGCTGGCCGCGTTCGTCCGGTGCGCCGCCGGGGTCGCCGCCGCTAGCCGAGCAGGCGGTTCACCGCGTTCAGCACCGCTGTGAGCGGGGCGGGGGCGGCGCCCCACGCGGTGCGGCCGGCCACCCGGCACTCGGCGTAGGCGACGCCCGCGCGGACGGCGTGCTCGGTGACCTCGACGTCCGTCCCGGCGGCGCGCAGGGCGCGGACGAGCGCGGCGACCGGATCGTCCGCTGTGCCGGTGTGGGAGGCGTCCCCGATCCGGACGGTCACCGAGCCGTCCGCGGCGTCGACCACCGCGACGGGTCCGGCGACGTCCACGTACGCGGCGCGGAACAGGTCGCCGATCTCCTTCGCGGAGACCTCCGCGCCGCTGTCGTCGGCCGCCGCCTGGACGCGCCGCGAGACCTCGGCCCGCAGCCGGACCGGCAGGTCGAACCCGTGCTCGGTCTTCAACACGTACGCCACGCCGCCCTTGCCGGACTGGCTGTTCACGCGGATGACGGCCTCGTACGACCGTCCCACGTCGTGCGGGTCGATCGGCAGGTACGGGACGTTCCACGGCGCTTCGTCCGGGGCGACGCCGAGGGCGCGGGCCTGCTCGTCGTGGTGCGCGAGGCCCTTGTTGATGGCGTCCTGGTGCGTCCCGGAGAACGCCGTGTAGACCAGGTCGCCACCGTACGGGTGCCGTTCATGCACGCCGATCCGATTGCAGTGCTCGACCGTGGCGCGGATGACGTCGATGTCCGAGAAGTCGATCCGGGGATCGACGCCCTGCGCATGGAGGTTCAGCGCCAGCGCCACCAGGTCGACGTTGCCGGTGCGCTCGCCGTTACCGAACAGGCACCCTTCCACTCGCTGCGCCCCGGCGAGGACGGCCAGCTCCGCGCACGCCACGCCGGTGCCCCGGTCGTTGTGCGGATGCACCGACAGGATGACCGCGTCGCGACGGGCCAGATTGCGGTGCATGTACTCGATCTGGTCCGCGTACACGTTCGGGGACGCGATCTCCACCGTCGCGGGCAGGTTGTGGATGACGGGACGGTCCGGCGACGCGTCCCACAGCTCGGTCAGGCTGTCGCAGACCGCCAGGACGTAGTCGGGCTCGGTCTGGTTGAACACCTCGGGCGAGAACTCGAACCGGACGCCCGGCCGGTCCCCGGCGAGCCGCGCGACCAGCGCCGCCGCGTCCAGGACGAGCCGGTGCAGCTCGTCGCGCCCGCGCCGCAGGACGACGTCGCGCCAGGTCGGGGCCGTCGCGGTGTAGAGGTGGACGACCGCGCGCGGCAGTCCCTCGATCGAGGCGAACGTCCGCTCGATGAGGTCGTGTCGGGCGGGGGTGAAAACGACGATCGTGACGTCGTCCGGGATGGCGTCGCTCTCCACCAGGTGCCGTACGAACGCGAAGTCGTCGCGGCTGGCCGACGGATAACCGACCTCGATCTCCTTGAAGCCCATCGTGACGAGCAGGTCGAAGAAGCGGCGCTTGCGGTCCGGGTCCATCGGGTCGGCCAGCGCCTGGTTGCCGTCGCGCAGGTCCACCGGAACCCACAGCGGCGGCGTCTCCAGCCGCCGGGTCGGCCAGGCGCGCTCGAACTCGGGTACCGGGACGCGGTCGTACACCGACCGGTACCGATGGGACGGCATGGAACTCGCGCGCTGTGGATTCCAGAAGGGCGCGTCGTCGGCGACGGGCCCGGTCGGGGTGCGCAGACTGGGGAACATGGGTTCTTCCTCGTCGGTCGTGGCTCGGACGACCGGCAGCGCCGGACCCCGCGGCGGGGTGCCGGTCGGTTCAGGCCCCGCCGCGGCGACCGAGAAGAAGAACGCGCTGCGACATCGACGGTAGGATAGGCACAACTCAGCTCCTCAGACAACCTGAAGGGTCGCACGTGGCTCCGCTCCGTCCCAGCCCGCTGGTCGAACAGGCCATCGCCCACCTGCGCGAACAGATCGCGGCGGGCCGCTGGCCGGTCGGCGCGAAACTGCCCGGCGAGACGACGCTCGCCCGCGACCTCGGCGTCGGCCGGTCCACCGTCCGGGAGGCGATCCGCGCGCTCGCCGGGGCCGGGCTGGTGCGCGCGCGGCAGGGCGCCGGGGTGTTCGTGCTGGCCGCCGAGCCGGACGAGGACTGGCGCGACCGGCTGCGCCGCGCCTCGGTCGCCGAGGTCTACGAGATCCGGCTGATGATCGAGGTCGGGGCGGCGGAACGGGCCGCGCGGCGGCGCACGGACGCCGACCTCGCCGCGCTGGACCGGGCGCTCGCGGCCCGGACGGCGGCCGTCGCGGACGGCACCGACGAGGAGTTCGTCGACGCCGACATCGCGCTGCACGCCGCGGTCGTCGCGGCGGCGGGAAATCCGCTGCTCGCCGACCTGTTCGCCGGGTTCGTCCCGGTACTGCGGGACGGGCTGCTCGACCTCGTCCGGATGATCGACGCGCGCGCCGACGACGCCGTCCACGGGGCCGCCGCGCACGCGGACCTCGTCGCCGCGGTCCGCGCGGGCGACCCGGCCGCCGCGGGCGCCGTCCTGACGGCCGAACTCCGCCGCACGATGGCCGCGCTGGGCGCCTGAGACAGGAGTTATCCACAGTCTGGACACGGGGTTCGCGCTGGTGGCGGACGTCCGTAAAGTGAACGGCGTGGAGATTGCGCCCATGCTTCCCGAGCACGGCCCCGACGTGCTCGCGATCTACCAGCACGGCATCGACGGGGGGAACGCGACGTTCGAGGACGCCGCGCCGGACTGGGCCGAGTTCTCGGCCGGGAAACTGCCCGACCACCGGTTCGTCGCGCTCGACGGCGCCGAGGTGCTCGGCTGGGTCGCGCTCGCGCCCACGTCCGGGCGCCCGGTGTATTGGGGCGTCGTGGAGAACTCGGTGTACGTCCATCCGAAGGCGTGCGGGCGGGGCGTCGGCCGCGCGCTGCTGGAGGCGGTGATCGACTCCAGCGAGCGGGCCGGGATCTGGTCGATCCTCGCCGGGATCTTCCCGGAGAACGTCGCGAGCCTGCGGCTGCACGAACAACTCGGCTTCCGGCACGTCGGCGTGCGCGAGCGGATGGGGCGGCACGACTTCGGCGGTCGGTCCGTCTGGCGCGACGTCGTGTACCTGGAGCGCCGCAGCACGATCGCGGGCGTGGGCTGAGCCATGGACCGTTCGGAGAGCCGACTGTTCCGGCTGCTGTGGCTGTCGGTCGCGGCGGCCGTCGCGACGATCGCGCTGAAGACCGTCGCCTACCTGGTGACCGGTTCGGTCGGGCTGCTGTCGGACGCGCTGGAGTCCGTCGTCAACCTGGTCGCGGCCGTGGTCGCGCTCGGCGCGCTGCGCTGGGCGAGCAAGCCCGCCGACGAGGAGCACCCGCACGGCCACACCAAGGCCGAGTACTTCTCGGCGGGTGCCGAGGGCATGATGATCTTCGTCGCGGCGGTCGCGATCGCGGGCACCGCCGTGGAACGCCTGCTGCACCCGCACCCGATCGACCAGGTGGGCCTCGGCCTGCTCGTGTCGACGGCCGCGTCCGTGCTCAACCTCGCGGTGGGCCTGCTGCTGGTGCGCGCCGGCCGCCGCCACCGCTCGATCACCCTGGAGGCCGACGGAAAACACCTGCTCACCGACGTCTGGACGTCGGTAGGCGTCGTAGCGGCGGTAGGCGCAGTAGCCCTGACAGGCTGGTCCCAACTGGACCCGCTCATCGCGCTGGCGGTAGCGGTCAACATCGTCCGGACGGGCACGGACCTGATCCGCCGCTCGGGCGCGGGCCTGATGGACCGCGCCCTGGACACCGACGAACAGGACCGCATCAACGAGGTCCTGGCCGCCTTCGAGCGCGAGGGCGTGGCCTTCCACGCCGTCCGCACCCGCCAGTCGGGCAGCCGAGGCTTCGTGTCGCTGCACCTGCTCGTCCCGGGCGCCTGGACGGTCCAACGCGGCCACGACAAGGCCGAAGAGGTGGAAGCGGCCCTCCGCACGGCCCTCCCGCACATCACCGTCCTGACCCACCTGGAACCCATCGAGGACCCGGTCTCCTACGCCGACACGGGCCTGGACCGCACCGACATCCCGTCCCCGTCCGGGGCCTGACCCACCCGCGACACCACGCGCGAACGCCCGCCCCGGACGCCCGCCCCCGCGCCGCCCAGCCCGGCCACCGACTCCCGCCGACGTCCCGCGCTGCCCACGGTCGGCGTCGGCTTCCGCCGGCGGGTCGCTTCGCGCCTGCGCCGCCGGACGGGCCGCTCCGCGCCTGCGCCGACCCGACGGGCCGCCGGGTCCCCTCGGCGTCTCGCGCTGCTCTCGCGCTGGTCCCGCGCGGCCCGGCCACCGCGGTGCCGTGACGGGGTGGGGGCTTGGGGAGGTTGGCGGCGGCCGGAACGCGTCGGCGGCGTTTCCGGATGCGGCCACGTGGGCGCCGGCCGGTGGGCGCGCTGCGAGCATGGGTGGCTCTCGACTCGCGGCCCAGCCGGGAACGGATGCCATGGCGAAGGTCAGGACCGGTCGTGTCGACGGCCAGGTCGTCGTCGGCGACTACAACTGCGTCATCAACGCCGCGAAGGGCTCCACGGTGACCGTCCACCGGGGCGGCCCGCCTCCGGTGGCGCTTCGGGACGAGCTTGGCGGGGATCGGTTGCCTCGCACGGGCGCTATGCCGCACGGCCGGGACGTGGAGATCGCGCGGGTGGACGCCTGGCTCGCCGCCGACCGGCCCGTCGAGATTCGGGGCGTGCCCGGCGTCGGCAAGTCCGCGCTGCTGCGCGAACTCGCCGAGGCCCGCCGCGCCGCGGGACGGCACGTGGTGTATCTGTCGGCGTCGGGTCTTCCGGTGGACGACGTGCTGCGCAAGCTGTTCGTCGCCTGCTATGACGCGGACGACTACCAGCCCGACCCGGCGCGGCTGGGCCGGTTGATGGGCGAGGTGGACGCGCTGTTCCTCGTCGACGACTTCGCGGGCTCGGCGGAGAACGTCGACCGGCTGCTCGCCGCCACGCCCGGGGGCGACCTGGTCCTCGCGACGCGCCGTCCGTGCCTGGGCGGCAGCGGCGCGTCGCTGGAACTGACCGGACTCGGCGAGGACGCCGCGCTCGCCCTGATCGAGGCGGAACTGGGCCGTTCGCTGCGGGACGAGGAGCGCGCGCCCGCACGGGACCTGTGCCGGGCCGCGTCCGGCCATCCGCGGGCGCTGCGCCGGGCCGTCGACGCGGCCCGCGGCGCGGACGGCGGGCCCGCGTTCGAGCCCGACCCGGCCGTCGTGACCCGCGCGCTGGTGGACGGGCTGGACGGCGCGGCCCGCGAGGCCCTGCTCGTCCTGTCGCTGCTGGACGCCGCGCCGCTGTCGGCCGCGCTGCTCGCCGCGCTGACCGGCGCGGAGGCCGAGGACGCCGGCCGGATCCTCGAGCGGCTGGCCGCCGCCGAACTCGCCGTGCCCACCCGGGGCGCGTACCGGAGCGTCCCACCGCCCGACGACGACGGAACCGACCGGCCGAGCCCGTCCGCCGACGACCTCGCGCTGTACTTCCGGCGGCTCGCGGACTGGGCGGCCACGGCGTCCGCGCGCGAGATCGCCGACGAGGCGGCGGTCGTGACGCGGCTGCTGGCGGCGGCGGTCGAGCGCGGCGCGCACGAGGCGGCCCGCGACCTCGCCCGCGCCGCCGCCCCCGCGCTCCAGCGGTCGCTGCGCTGGGGGTCGTGGCGGACGGTCCTCGCGCTCGGGCTCGTCGCCGCGCGGGAGCTGAACTCGGCCGACGACCTGCACTACTTCCGGCACGAGGAGAACGTCCGCAAGCGCGTGCTGGGCCTGGCGGGCGCGACGGCGGCGGGCGGCGCGGCGGCGGGGGGCCTGCTCGCGCTGCTCGGCGCGAAGGGCGGCGGCGTGGTGTCGGCGCACCCGGTGGCGTTCGGCGCGGCGACCGTCCTGGCCTTGACGGTCGCCGGGCTCGGCGTGGCCGCCGCCGCGCGCGACGACGGACCCCCGCCGCGCGTCCACGGCCCCGTGGCGGCGCCGGTGCCGTCCTGGTCGCGGACGACGCCGTCCGCGACGATGAGCCCGTCGGACGCGTGGCTGCGCCTGTCGGTCGCGTCGGTGAAGGCCGGGGCTCACTACGGGGCGCGCGTCGGCGGGATGGAACCGGGCGAAACGGTCGTCCTCTCGTGGACGGGACCGGCGTCGGGCCGGGCCGAGACGCTCACGGCCGACCGCGACGGGACCGCCGAGGCGGACGTCCGCGCGGCGACCGACCCGGGCCGCTACACGATCCGGGCGACGGGGCAGCGGTCCGGCCGCGACGCGTCGGCCCCGCTGACCGTCGAGGGCGCGGCCGACCTCGGCGCTCCGGCGCTGCGGCTGAGCCCGTCCGCGCCCCGGTTCGGCGACCCGATCCAGGCGACCGCGTCGGGCTTCAAACCCGGCGAAACCGTCATTTTCTACATGGGCATGACGCGCTACGGGCACGGCGGCGCGGGCGGCGATGCCGAGGCGAACGCCTCGGGCGTCGCGGTCGCCGTGTTCGGCGACGGATGGGCGAACGGGAACCGGAATGTGATGGTCCATGCCGAAGGGCTGACCTCGAAACGCGAGGCCGCCGCGACCGCGCACTACCGGCCGGTGCAGGGGATCGGACGACTTGCCGCCCGGGCCGACCGCGACCCCGTGCATCCCGGCGACACGGTCACGATCACCGGGACCGGCTTCGCTCCCGGCTGGAACGTCGAGTGGAGCTGTTCCGGCTTCGGCCTCACGACGTCCGCACGCGACGACGGCACGATCGAGTTCATGCTCCACGTGCCCGACGACGCGCGGAACGGGAGACTCGACGTCCACATCTCACAGTGGGCGTCGGGCCGCAAGACCGACGTTGCGCTCCACGTCCAGCCGCGTCCGAGCGCGACCCCGTGAGAGGAAGAGGGCAACGAATGACGGAGCGGGAACCGCGCGGGCACCGCGTGCGGATCGACGGCCCGGTGCAGCGGGCGCAGATCGTCGTCGGCGACGGCAACGACGTCGTCATGAACGCGGCGGGCGACGACACGGAGGCGCTGGCCGCCTTCGCGCGGACGGTCCGGGACCGGCTGCCGGAACTGGACCTCGGCCCGTCGGAGGACATCGCCCGGCAGATCGCCGAGCGGATCGTCGCCGAGGCGCAGGAGCCCGCGCCCGACCGGGGACGGCTGCGCGCGCTCGGGAACTCGCTGCGCGCCGTCCTGGAGGGCGGCGCCGGGGGCGTGGTGACGGCCGCGCTGATGAACCTGTGGCCGTGAGCGTCCCCGTCCGGCCGAGCGCCGGACGGGGACGCGCGGATCAGCCCAACACGTCGGGAAGGTCGTCGTCGTGGACGATCGTCAGACGGCGGGTGGGGCGGGTCAGGGCCACATAGAGGTCCTGGCCGCCGCGCGCGGACGCCGCCAGGATCCCCGCCGGGTCCACGACGATCACCGAGTCGAATTCGAGGCCCTTCGCCTCGGACGGGGTGAGGACGACGGCGGGGGCGTCCAGGGCTTCGGGGGTCGTGCCCGCGCCGGCTTCGGGGAGGGCCGCGAGGACGGCCGCGTGGTGGGCCGGGGAGACGATGACGGCCAGGCGGCCCGCCGTGTCGTCGCCCTCGCTGATGATCTCGGCCAGCTCGGCGGTGACGAGTTCGGGGAGACGGGTGGGGAGGTCGGCGGGGGAGACGGGGATCAGGGCCGGGGGCGGGCCGTCGTCGCGGACCGGGGCCGGCGGGGTCTGGTCGGGGGCGACCTGGGCGAGCAGACGAGTCGCCAGGCGCATGATCGCCGCCGGGGTCCGGTAGTTGACGGTCAGCCGGTGCTCGCGCCAGCGGCCCGGCACGTACGGGTCGAGCATCTCGCCCCAGGACGCAGCGCCCGCCGGGCTCCCGGTCTGCGCCACATCGCCGACGACCGTCAAAGAGCGGGTGGGAACGCGGCGCATCACCGCGCGCCACGCCATCGCCGACAGCTCCTGCGCCTCGTCCACGATCACGTGGCCGTACGCCCACGAGCGGTCGGCGGCGGCGCGCTCGGCGGTCGTCCGCTGCGGGCCGTCGTCGGCGTTGCGGGCGGCCAGCTCGGCGGCGTCCACCAGGTCGGCGTCGACGCCCGCCGACTCCAGCACCTCGCGCGCGTACCGCTCGTCGGCCGCGCGTTCGGCGGCGGCGGCGCGGGCGCGGGCGCGCTCCTCCGGGTCGTCGTGCCCAAGGTGTTCGGCGGCCTCGTCCAGCAGCGGGACGTCCGCGACCGTCCACGGCGCGGACGGGTCGCGGTGCAGCAGCTCCAGCTCGGAAGCATCGAACGCGCCACCCGCCTGGCGCAGCGCGGCGGGGTCGGCGAACAGGGTCGTCAGCAGGCGCTCGGGCGTCAGCTCCGGCCACAGCGCGTCGATCGCGGACCGGACGGCGGGCTGCTCCCACAGCATCTCCTTGGACAGCCGCACGTCCTCGGGGTCCAGGATGGGGTTCTCGTCGGCGTTGACGATCAGCTCCAGCAGCCATGCCGGGACGTTCCCCTCCCGCTTCATCTGCTCGATCGGCTCGTCGGCGAGCGCGTCGTACTGCCGCGCCCGGTCGGCCGCCAACGCGTCCAGGACCTCGTTGACGAACATCCGCCGCTGCACGTTGTGCGCCGCGCGCAGCGCCCGCGCCCGGTCCCGCGCGCGGCGGCAGGCGTCCTCGTCGGCGTGCAGCGTCAGCCCGTCCGCGTCGACGGTCAGCCCGCCGTCGGGGACGCGCTGCCGCTCCCGCACGGCCGTCTCGATCAGACCGGCCATCCGCGCGTCGCCCTTGACGACGGCGACGGCGGGCGCGTCCTCGGCGACGGCCCGCACGCCCGGGTACAGCTCCCCGACGGTCGCGAGCGCGACGTCGGTCTCGCCGAGCCCCGGCAGCACCTGCTCGATGTACCGCAGGAACGTCGTGTTCGGCCCGATGATCAGGACGCCGCGCCGCTCCAGCACGTCCCGGTAGGTGTAGAGCAGGTACGCCGCGCGGTGCAGCGCCGCGACGGTCTTCCCGGTGCCCGGCCCGCCCTGGACGACCAGCACTCCTTGCAGCCCGGACCGGATGACCTGGTCCTGCTCCTCCTGGATCGTCGCGACGACGTCGCCCATCCGCCCGGTGCGGCCCCGGCGCAGCGCGGCCAGCAGCGCCGCCTCGCCGACGATCGCCGACCGGTCGCCGGGGCGCAGGCCGTCCAGGTCGAACACCTCGTCGTCCACGCGCCGGACGGTCCGGTCGCGCAAATGCAGGTGGCGGCGGCGCGCGAGCGTGCCCGGGTCGCTCGCGGTCGCGGTGTAGAAGGGCCGCGCCGCCGCCGCGCGCCAATCGATGAGCAACGGCTCGCGGTCGTCGTCGCGCAGGCCGATCCGGCCGATGTAGAAGGTGTCGCCGGGCTCCTCGGCGGTGCCGCGGTGGTCGATGCGGCCGAAGCAGAGCGCGCGCTCGACGCCGTTCAGCCGGGCGAGGCGGCGCGCGGCCTCGGTCACGGCCGTCTCCCGCTCCACCTTGGCCTGGAAGCCCGCGCCGCCGCCCTGGCCGGGTCCGGCCGCGACGGCGTGCTCGGCGGTGCGGCGCTCGGCGTCGAGACGGGCGTAGACACGTGCGACCTGCTGCTGCTCGGTGGCCAGGGCCGCGGCACGGGCCGCTTCGGAATTATTTCCGGACGGGGGCTTGACTTGACCGGCTCGCATATGTCTGCTAATCTCCTCATCAAGCTGGGTGTGTTGTCGCTCGTCGAGACGAACTCTCAGCGTAGCATCGTCCGCGCGTACTCGATCTCTCGTGTTGAGGAAGCGGACACCCATGCACAATGTGCTGGCCATCGGCCCTGGTGAGGCTGTCCGGTGATCAACCCCGGACACCGAAAGGTCGCCCTGATGGCCGAAACGCCCCAGTCGTTCGACCGTAGATCCTTCCTCGTCACGACCGGGCTCACGGCGGGCACCGCGGCGGCGGGCCCGCTCCTGCTCCCCGGAACCGCCGACGCCGCGCCGCTGCGCAGCCGGGCGCTGAAGAAGAACCCGTTCACCCTCGGCGTCGCGTCCGGCGACCCGGCGCCCGACGGGTTCGTGCTCTGGACCCGGCTCGCCCTCGACCCGCTGGCCGAGAACGGGCTCGGCGGGATGCCGTCCGGCACGGTGACCGTCGAGTGGCAGGTCGCCTCGGACGCGCGCTTCAAGAAGATCGTCAAGCGGGGGACGGTGGGTGCGTCCGTCGCGTCCGCGCACAGCGTCCACGTCGAGGTCCACGGCCTGCGGCCCGGCGCCCAGTACTGGTACCGGTTCAAGACCGGAACGTTCCTCTCGCGCACCGGCCACACCCGCACCGCGCCGCGCGCCGACACGTTCGGGTCCGCGCTCGTGATGGCGTTCGTGTCGTGCGCCCAGTACGAGCACGGCTACTTCACGTCGTACCGGCGGCTCGCCGAGCAGCACCCCGACCTCGTCCTGCACCTCGGCGACTACCAGTACGAGTACAAGAAGGGCACCTACGTGGCGCCGGGCGGCAACGTCCGCGACCACGCCGGGCCCGAGACCGTCACGCTCGCCAACTACCGGCAGCGGCACGCCCAGTACAAGGCCGACGCCGACCTCCAGGCCGCGCACGCCGTCGCGCCCTGGCTCGTCGTGTTCGACGACCACGAGGTCGAGAACAACTGGGCCGGGGACGTCCCCGAGGCCGGATCGGACACCCCGAACACGGCCGACTTCGTCCGGCGCCGCGCCGCCGCGTTCCGGGCGTACTACGAGAACATGCCGCTGCGCCGCACGTCGATCCCGCGCGGCGCCGGGATGCAGCTCTACCGCAACGTCGCGTGGGGACGGCTCGCGAACTTCCACATGCTCGACACCCGCCAGTTCCGCGACGACCAGGCGTGCGGCGACGGCAACAAGAACTGCCCGGAGGCGGCGGCGACGAGCCGGTCCATCACCGGCGCCCGGCAGGAGAAGTGGCTGGTGGACGGCTTCCGCCGGTCCGCCGCCCGGTGGGACATCCTCGGCCAGCAGGTCTTCTTCGCCCAGCGCGACAGCGACGCGGGCCCCGCCAAGATCACCAGCATGGACGCCTGGGACGGCTACGTCGCGTCCCGCGCCCGCATCACCAGGGGCTGGGTGAACGCCAAGGTCCGCAACGCCGTCGTGCTCACCGGCGACGTCCACGCGCACTGGGCGAGCGACCTCAAGCTGAACTACGACGACCCGCACTCCAGGACCGTCGGGTCGGAGCTGGTCTGCTCGTCGATCACCTCGGGCGGCGACGGCCGGGACTCCGACCCCGCCGACCACCCGTACCTCAAGATCAACCCGCACCTGAAGTTCTACAACAACCAGCGCGGCTACGTGATCACGAAGATCGGCAAGGACCAGATCAAGGCCGACTTCCGGACCGTTCCGACCGTCCGGACGCACACCGCCGCCGCGTCCACCAAGGCCACCTTCGTCATCCACGACCGGGTGCCCGGCGTCCACCGGACGTACCTGCGCCCGTACGAGTCGGTGCGCGCCGCCGACCGCCGCACCGACGAGCAGATCATCCGCGAGACGATCGCGAACGAGACCCAGCCGGTCTGATCACTCCGGCCGGGGATGCGGATCGGAGAAGATCGCGTCCAGGTCGTAGGCGACGGGCACCTCCAGCTGCCCGTACGTGCAGGACTCCGGCACACGGTCGGGCCGCCACCGGCGGAACCTGGCCGTGTGCCGGAACCGGTCGCCCTCCATCGCGTCGTAGGCGACCTCCACCACCAGCTCGGGCCGCAGCGCCACCCAGTCCAGGTTCTTGCCGCCCGACCAGCGCGAGATCGCGCCGGGCATCCGGTCCGCCGTGGCCTCGGACTGCCGCGCCCACTCCTCCCACGGATGGCCGGTGAAGTCGTCCATCCGGTAGGGGGCCAGCTCGTCCACCAGCTCCGCGCGGCGCTTCATCGTGAACGACGCGGACACGCCGACGTGCTGGAGCCGCCCGTCGTCGTTGTAGAGGCCGAGCAGCAGCGACCCGACGATCGGGCCGGACTTGTGCCAGCGGAACCCCGCGACCACGCAGTCGGCCGTGCGCTCGTGCTTCACCTTGAACATCAGCCGCTTGCCCGGCTGGTAGCGCAGGTCGAGGGGCTTGGCGATGACGCCGTCCAGGCCCGCGCCCTCGAACGTCTCGAACCACCGCAGCGCCAGCGCGTGCGAGTCGGACGCCGGGGTCACGTGGACGGGCGGGTTCGCGCCGGCCAGCGCCTCGGTGAGCCGCCGGCGCCGTTCGCCGAGCGGGACGTCCATCAGGTTCTCGTCGCCGAGCGCGAGCAGGTCGAACGCCACGAACGACGCCGGGGTCTCCTCGGCCAGCAGCCGGATCCGCGACGCCGCCGGATGGATGCGCTGCTGGAGCCGGTCGAAGTCGAGCCGGGTGCCGTGCCGCATGACGATCTCGCCGTCCACGACGCAGCGCTCGGGCAGCTCGCGCTTCACCGCCTCGACGACGTCGGGGAAGTAGCGGGTCAGCGGCTTCTTGCCCCGGCTGGCGAGTTCGACCTCGTCGCCGTCGCGGAAGACGATGCACCGGAAACCGTCCCACTTCGGCTCGTACAGGACGTCGCCCTCCGGCATCGTCGCGACGGCCTTGGCGAGCATCGGTTCGAGCGGCAGGCTGATCGGCAGGTCCATGCGTCCATCCTGCGCCCTGCCACCGACAGAACGCCGCACCGGGGCTCGGCTAACCTTGCAGGTCATGCGCCGTCTCCTCCCGTCGCCCGCCGCGTCCGTCGACCCCTACGACGAGTACGGCGCGGGCGTCCCGCCGCTGCGGATCGGGATGGTCGCGAGCGTCGACGGGACGGTCACCGACGCCGAGGGCTGGACCGACGGCCTCGGCGGCGCCGCCGACTTCCGCGTGTTCCGGGTGCTGCGCGCGCTCGCCGGGGCGATCCTCGTCGGGGCGTCGACCGTCCGGACGCGGCGGCTCGGCCCGGCGCGGCTGAGCGCCGAGCTGCGGGAGCGCCGGGGCGGCCCGCCCGCGCCGATCGTCGTGGTGAGCCGGTCGCTGGACCTGGACTGGACGCTGCCGCTGTTCACCGCCGCCGAGACGCCGACGCTCGTGGTGACGTGCGCGTCCGCGCTGTCCGGCCGCTGGCTCCCGGTGCCCGTCGTGGTGGCGGGCGAGGACGCGGTGGACCTCGGCGCGGCCGTGCGGGCGCTGCGCGACGACCACGGGCTGGACCGGCTGCTGTGCGAGGGCGGCCCCGGGCTGACGACGTCCCTGGTGCGCGCCGGGCTGGTCGACGAGCTGTGCCTCAACCTCGCGCCCGCGCTGCACGGAAGCACCCACCACACGCCGCTTCTGGGTGCGTTGGACGAAGAGATCCCGGTACGTCCGGCCGCCGTGTACGAGGATGAGGGCGTCCTTTTCCTCCGGTATCGGCTGCGCTGATCGACCCCGACTTCGCCGGAACCGCCGTGCCCGGCCGCCGCCGCGCGGCACACTGGCCCTCGGCGCCGCCGGGGAGGGAGGGCCGTGGACGTCGCCGCGCTCATCGCCTGGCTGCTGACGGCCGCCACCGGCGCGCACCTGCTGGCCCGGCTCGTCCGCGACGGCGGGCTGCGCGGCCCGGCGGCGAAGGTGACCCGCCATCCGCTGCTGCTGCTCGGCGGTCACCCCCCGGCCGCGCTGGCGGGCTTCGCGCTATGGGCCGTCCACCTGACCGCCGGGACGCGCTGGTGCGCCTGGGCGGCCTTCGCCGTCCTCGTCGCGACCGCTCTCCAGGGCTTCGTCCTGTTCACGCGCTGGCTGGTCGGCCCCGACGGCCGCCACGCGCGCGGCGCGCCGTTCCCGGCCGCCGCCGTCCTCGTCCACGGCCTCGGCGCCGCCCTGACCCTCGTCCTGGTCCTCGCCACCGCCGTCCGCACCTGACGCCGTCAGGGGAGCCAGGGGGACGGGGGGTGGTGGGCCGGGGGCAGCCAGGTCCAGGGCTGGGTGTCGCGCTCGGCGTCCGGGTCCCAGGGGAAGGCGTTCGACTCGTCGGGCCAGACGAGTTGGAGGAAGGGGAGCGGCGGGCGGCGGTGGAACGACACCGCGCCGGGGAACAGCGGGTGGTACCAGCGGGCGTCCACCGAGCGGAAGACGGCGTCGTGGCCGCGGACCGTGTCGGGGCGGCGCTCGCCGTCCAGAGGGCCCGCGCCGGCGGCGGACGCGCGGCCCAGCGTGTTCAGGATCTCCTCGGTCTCGTAGACGTCCGCGCCGAACATCGCGAGTTCGGGGGTGCGGTGGCTGTGCCACAGGCCGATCGTGTACGCCCAGCCGGGGCGGTCGCGCCCGGGCTGGACGAGCACGACGCTCCAGCCGTACTCGCTGATGTGCACGATCGTCCGGAGCAGGAACGTGTCCATCCGGTGCCGGTCGCCGTAGTCGTGGCACAGCACGCAGTTGCAGGGCGGACCGCCGGGGGACATGACGGAAAGCTTACGGTCGGCGGGTGAACGTCCGCCGTCCGGGACGGCCGCTACAGACCGAGCTACAGACCGAGCACCGCCGGATCGGACGCGAGGCTCCGCAGCCGTCCGGCCGGGTCGGGGACGAGCCGCCGCTCGGTCAGGTCGAGCAGGCCGCCGACGCCGGTCACCTCGGCCGCGAGCGTCCCGTCCGCCTTGACGATCTCCTGGACGATCCGGAACGTCTTTCCGTTTTCGGCGGTGAACCGGCAGCTCACCGTCACCGCGTCCCCGCCGCGCAGCTCCCGCCGGTACTTGACCGTCGTCTCCAGCACCACCGGCCCGGCCCCGGTCGCACGGAGCGCGTCCAGGCTGACGCCCGCCGCGCGCAGGCACTCCCAGCGGGCGTGCTCGGCGTACTGGAGGTAGACGGCCTGGTTGAGGTGGCCCTGCGTGTCGAGTTCGTAGCCCCGGACGGTGACGGGCACGGTGAAGACGTCGGACATGCCCTCACCCTAGTATTTCCTACCAATCCACTTCAGAATTCCTTAAGATGGGCCGCCTAGCGTGACCGGACGTCGCGCGACGTCGGGACCGCGGGCGGGGCGCGCCGTCCGCGCGCTTGCGGAAGGACGGCCCCGGTGAACGACCTGGACGAGCTGAAACGCCTGGTGACGGGCCACACCGTCGTCACCGAGCCGGACACCGGCGACGGCCCCGTGCTCGCCCGCATCGTCGCCGACGCGGGCGACGAGCCGGGCTCCTGGCCGCACGAGTGGATCCGCGCGGGCGAGGCCTACGACGCGGCGGGCGAGCCGCTCGCCGCGCTCCAGTGCTACCTGCGCGGACGCTTCCCGTTCGTGGACGGCCCCGGCCGCAAGCGCGCCCAGACCCGCGCCGTCGAGGCGTTCGACCGCTGGCGGCGCGGTCGCGGGATCGAGCCGGAGGCCGTGGCGGTCGACGGCGTGGACGTCCGCGTCTGGACGACCGGGCTGTCGCGCGCGGAGCCCCGGCCGCTGCTCGTCGTCGTGGGCGGGCTGCAGAGCCCCAAGGAGCTGTGGGCGCCGATCCTGCCGCGCGTCGCGGACCTCGGCCTGGCCGGCGTCGTCGCCGAGCTGCCCGGCGTGGGGGAGAACCCACTGCGCTACGACTGGGAGACCCCGCACCGGCAGCTCTCGGCCATTCTCGACGCGCTCGCCGACCGCGCCCGGACCGCCGAGACGTACCTGCTCGCGTCCGGGTTCGCCGGGCACGCGGCGATCCTCGCGGCGCTGCGCGACCCCCGGATCCGGGGCGTCGTCGGGAACGGTCCGCCGGTCGACACGTTCTTCACCGACCCGGTCTGGCAGGCGCAGATTCCGCGCTCCACGCGCGACACGCTCGCGCACCTGACCCGCGTGCCCGCCGAGGAGGTCTTCGAGCACCTGCGCGACTGGCCGCTCGGCGAGGACGACCTGCGCTCGCTGACCGTCCCGCTGGCGATGGTCACCGCGCGCCGCGACGAGATCGTCCCGCCGTTCGACTTCGACCGGATCCGCTGCGCGACGCCCGAACTCCGCCTGGTCGAGCAGGACGACGTCCACGGCACGCCGACCCGGCTCGCCGAGGTCCGCGCGTGGAGCCTGCGGGAGGTGCTGCGGATGTGGCCCGGCGCGGATCCGGCCGACCGCGCCCGTTTGGACGCGGAATGGGCGGCCGTCCGGTAGGAATCGGGTATGGACACCCCCAACATCGCCCGTATGTACGACTACTGGTTAGGCGGCAAGGACCACTTCGCGGCGGACCGGGAGAGCGCGGACGAGATCGTCCGGATCTCCGGCGGGAAGGTGCTGCGCGGCGTGCGGCTGAACCGGGCGTTCCTCGGGCGCGCGGTGCGGACGGCCGCGGCGGCCGGGGTCCGGCAGTTCCTCGACCTCGGGTCCGGGCTGCCGACGCGCGAGAACGTCCACGAGGCGGTAGGGCCCGGCGCCCGCGTCGTCTATGTGGACAACGACCCGGCGGTCGCGGCCCACGGGCGGGCGCTGCTGGCGACGGCGCCGGGCGTCCGGTTCATCGAGGCGGACCTGCGCGAGCCGGAGGCGATCCTCGCGCGCCCCGACGTGAACGAGCTGCTGGACCTGCGCGAGCCGGTCGCGATCCTGTTCGTGTCCGTCCTGCACTTCGTCGCCGACACCGCCGAGACGGCCCGGATCGTCGCGACCTGCCGCGACGCGTGCGCGCCCGGCAGCCACCTCGTCCTGTCGCACCTCGCCTCGGACGCCTTCCCGGACGAGATGGCGCGGGCCGAGCGGGTCTACCAGGGGACGAACGTCCCGCTCGGCGCCCGCACCCGCGCCGAGATCCTGTCGTTCTTCGCCGGGTTCGAGCTGCTGGAACCGGGGCTGGTCGGGCCGAACGCGTGGCGTCCCGAGCCGGGGCCGCCCGACACCGAGCGGTTCGCCGGGCTCGTCGGCGTGGGCGTCAGGCGCGCGTGACCGGACGGCCCGTCAGCGGGCAGTCGCCGCACGTCCCGCCGCCCGGGACGCGGTAGTAGAGGCAGCAGCTCCGGCGGCGGAACGACCCGTCGGCGAACGTTCCCGTGCCGCGCAGCGTCCCGTGGCCGAGCAGTCGGCGGCCGAGGTCGTGCGCGGCGGGGGCGAGGTCGGGGCGGGCGGCGGACACCGTCCGGACGGCCCCGGCGAGCGCGGACGCGGCGTTCCCGCGCAGCAGGCCCGGCGCGAGGCGCGCGACGCGTCCGGTGAGCGCGGCCAGCGGGTCCAGCAGGCCGGTCATGACGTCGGCGACGTCGGCGGTCGACGTCCCCGCGCGGACCGTCGGCGCGGGGATCCGCAGCGGCAGCGGCCCGGACGCGACGGGCCGCCACCACACCCGTCCAGGGTCCAGGTCCAGGAGCACGCCCTCGGCGACGAGCGCGCCGACCACCGGGCTCCACAGCCGCGCGGCCATGCCGAGCTGCCAGATCGACGCGGCGACGCGCAGGTCCTCGGTGCCGAGAACGTCCGCGACGTCCGCGACCCGTCGCGCCGTCCACGGGACGTCGGCGAACAGCGCGCCGAGCGTCCGCCAGCCCGGTTCCGGGCCGTCCGTCTCGAACGCGAAGTACGGCCCGAGCGTCCGCGTCGTCATTCCCGGTGTCATCGCCGTCCGAGCGTAGCCGGGAAAAGGGACGGACGGTAATTCGAGCGGAAACAACGACCGAAACGGGCCCCGTATTTCGCGGTATCGTGCGGGACGGCTCGTGTCTTCAAGCGGAGGTCGACGTGTCCCAGCCCGGCGACGGCACGCACAACCGGATCGACGCGTCGTCCGCCCATCTGGTCATCCAAGGGCGCGACATCAACATCGGCTCCCTCGCCCCGGCCGTCCCGCTGCCCCGCCAACTGCCCGCGCCGACGCTGTACTTCACCGACCGCGAGGAGCCGCTGCGCCGCCTGGAACGGGCGCACGAGCGGGCCGTGCGGGCCGGGGCGCCGCTCGTCGTCGTGCTCACCGGGCCGGGCGGGATCGGCAAGAGCGAACTGGCGTACCGGTGGCTGAAAACGCTCGGGAAAACGGCCGAGGGCCCGCATTTCTGGGACGACATGGCGCTCGGCGGACCGCGCACCGCCGACGACGTCGTGCGCGGATTCCTGCGGGCGCTCGGGATGCCCGCCGCCGACATTCCGCGCGCCTTCCCGGAGATGGTCGGGCATTTCCGGACGCGCACCAGCGAAAAGCCCGCGCTCGTCCTGCTGGAAAACGTCACGGTCGCGGCGCAGGTGCGGAGCCTGCTGCCCGCCGCGCCGGGGAGCGTCCTCGCGGTGACCGCGCGCGAGCCGCTGCCGAACCTGCCCGGCGCGGTGGAGGTCCCGGTGCCGCCACTGGCGGGGGACGCGGCCCGCAGCCTGCTGCGCGACCTCGCCGGTGAGCCCGCCAGCGCCGACGACGCGGCCTTCGACGCGCTCGCCGAGCTGTGCGCGGGCCGTCCGCTCAGCCTGTGCGCGGCGGGGAGCCGGCTCGCGTCGCGCCCGGCCGCCGACGTCGCGCACGAGATCCGGCGGTTGACGCCCGCCGGGCCGGGCACACGGGACGCCGTGACCGCCGTCCTGTCGACCGGGTACGAGGAGCTTCCGGAGCCGTCCGCCGCGCTGTACCGGGCGCTCGGCGTGCTGTTCGGCGCCGAGGTCACGGTGGAGACGGCCGCCGCGCTGACCGGTGCGGCCGACTCCGTCCCGCTGCTGGACGACCTGCGCCGCGCCGGGCTGATCACCGAGGCGGCCCCCGGCCGGTACCGGCTGCACGAGCTGGCCCGCGACCACGCCCGCGCGCTCGCCGCGCCCGCCGAACGGGACGCGGCGCTGCGCCGTCTCCTCGGCTGGTACCTGCACCGCGCCGCCGTCGCCGACCACGCGCTCATGCCGGGCCGGTGGCGGCTCGGTCCCGCGTTCGCGCCGCTGCTCGGCCGTCCGCCGGAACTCGGCCCGGACGCGGCGGGCGCGTGGCTGGAGGGGCACCGGGCCGAGCTGCGGGCGGCCGTCCGGGCGGCGGCGGACCGCGGGTGGGCGGATCTCGCCGTCCAGCTCGTCGAGGCGCAGTGGGCGCTGTGCTTCCAGCGCAAGCACTACGAGCACTGGCTCGACACGCACCGGCGGGCCGCGGCGGTCGCGCCGCACGCGTCCGACGCCCGGTTCGAGGGACGGGTCCGCTGCCAGCTCGGCTTCGCCTACCTGGAGCTGGACCGTCCGGACGAGGCCGCCGCCGCGTTCACCGCCGCCCGCGCCGCCGACCGGGCCGCCGGGCACGCGCGCGGCGAGGCCACCGCCGTCGAGTCGCTGGGGCTGCTCCAGCTCCGGCGGTGCGGGGCCGAGGAGCCGCCCGCGCTGACGGCGACGCGCCCGGACCTCGCCGCCGAGGCCCTGGACCTGCTCACCGACAACCTGCGGCTGAACCTCGCGATGAGCGAGGCGGCCGACGACGACCGGGCCGTCGCGCTGGCCTGGCGGCACCGGGGCCGCGCGCTCGGCGCGACCGGGGATCACGACGCGGCCGTCGCGCATCTGCGGCGGGCGCACGACCTGCTCACGGCGCTCGGCGACACCTACAACGCGGGCAAGGCGCTGGGGGACCTCGGGCAGGCGCTGGTGCGCGCCGGACGGTCCGCCGAGGCCCGCGCGGCACTGGACGCGGCGCTGGAGCTGCTGCCCGCCGAACGGCACGCGGCCGAGCGGGCGACGGTGCTGGAGACGCTGAGCGCGCTCGCCGAGCGGGACGGCGACCGCGCGACCGCCGTCGCGGCGCTGGAAGCCGCGCTGGAGCTGCTGGCGGGGAAGCCGCGCGCGGAGGCCGTCCGGGTGCGGCTGGACGTTCTCAGCAGGTGAACGTCGCCGTGCGGCGTTCCGTCCCGGTGACGAGGACGGCCGTTTTCGGGAGCGCGGCGAGGGGGCGGCCCGCCGCCAGCCAGGCGTAGACGGCCGACGCGGCGAGGCCCGGCGCGTCCGTGCGGCAGGTCAGCGGCGGCGCGTCGCGCACCCGGATCCGGCACGCGCCGTCCACCGGGCCCGACGCCGCCACATGGCAGCCGGGGAACGCCGCGAGGACGTCGGCGGGGTCGTCGGCGGGGCCGCCGTGCAGGACGTCGGCCAGTTTCAGCAGCCGCTCGTCGGTCTCGCGCAGGTCGGTGGCGAGGTGGCCCTTCGCCGCGTCGGCGCGGTCGAGCGCGACGGCGGCGGGCAGGCGCCGCAGGACGGCCGTCGCGCCGCGCCACGCGACCTCGGTGAGCAGCGCCGTGACGTCGGCGGACTCCGGGCGTCCGGGCTCGTCCAGGCGGCGGACGACCGGCGGCGCGGCGGGCTCGTCCAGGGCCATCAATCGGTACATCTCGGTGCGCAGGAGCGCGGCGGAGCGTCCCGGCACGGCCGTCGTGGACGCGGTGACCTCGGCGTACCGGCCCGGCGTGTGCTCGGCGACGGCGCGGTCGAGCTGCGGGCGCAGCGGGCGGTCCGCATCCAGAGCCGGGGCGGTGCGGCCGAACGCCGCGACGGGCGAGTCCGGGTCCAGGTCGTCGTGCGGGAACGCGCCGAGCAGGACGGGACGGTCCAGCGCCGCGCCGTAGAACGTCACCGAGCCGTGGTCCCCGACGACCGCGTCGGCCGCGACGAGCGCCGCCCGCCAGCCGTCGCGCGGCGGGAGCAGCAGGAGCCCGGCGCGCAGGGCGTCCGCGAGCCACGCCCGGACCTGCCAGGGGCCGTGGCCGTGCCAGATGTTGGGGTGCAGCGCCGCCGCGACCGCGTACTCGTCCGCCGGAAGCTCGGCGAGCAGCCGCGCGACGAGCCCGGGCGCGCGGCCGAGCAGCGAGCGCGGGCCCCAGGTGGAGCTGACGAGGACGAGCCGGCGGCCGTCCGGGACGCCGAGCGCGGCCCGGTAGGCGCGGCGGTGGGACAGGCTCGCCAGGATGCGGTCGAAGCACGGGTCCCCGGCGACGACGGCCGCGTCCACCGCCTCGGGGCAGGCGCGGGCGAGCCGGACGCGCTGCTCGGGATGCGACAGGACGATCGAGGACGGGACGAGCCGCCCGTCCGCCAGCAGCCATTCCGCCGAAAGGCCGAACACCGGATTCTGTGTTCTGTGTTCTGTGTTCTGTGTTCTGTGTTCTGTGTTCTGTGTTCTGTGGCGAGCGTTTTATTGTAGCCAATTCCATGCGAAACGGCGATGATCGGCGCATGGACGAGGTGCAGATCCCCGCCATAACTCGCGGTCACCGCGAGGTCGAACGTCTCGGCGAGCGCCTGGTCCCACGGGACGACCAGCGAACCGAGATCGGCGAGAAAACCCGAGACGTCGTGTGTGAAAGGCGACGACCCCGTCCAGGTGAAGACGACCTGCACCCGAGGATCGGGAGAAAAGACGTCGAGGACGTCCAGCAGCCGCGTCAACGACGTCACGTTGTGGACGACCGCGAGAACGGTCCGCTCCGGGCGGCGGGTGGCCCACCGGGCGGCCTGCGGGCCGATCGGCACCCGCAGCCACTCCCGCCTCATGGCCCTCCCGGCACGACGCCCGCCGACGAACGAAACCCCGCAACCCTACCGTCCGGCGGCGTGCGGGGAGCGGGCGCGGGGCCGGACGGACTGCCGATGCCGGAACACGTCGAGCGGGTCCCACAGCTCCTTGACGCGCTGCAGCCGCCGGTAGCCGTCCTTGTAGTAGAGCGTCGACCAAGGCTGCTCGGAGGCGTTCCACGAAGGGTCGCTCAGGTCGGCGTCCGGGTAGCTGATGTAGCAGCCGTCGGTGACGTCCCCCACGACCGGGACGCCGCCGGTGTCGCCGAACGTCGCCCGGTACGTCTGCCGGATCCAGTCGACGTGGTGGGCCTCGGCGGGATCGCCGCGCGTCCAGTACACCTGGTACTGGAGCTTGAGGATCGAGTCGCGCTGCCGGACGGCCGTGTCGTACCGGGGCGTGTTGATCGCCGACCCGTAGGAGTCCACCTGGATGAGCGCCTGGGAATTGCGGTAGTCGCGGAACTTCTCGTGGCCGAGGTAATCCCACATGGCCGCGATGTGCCCCTCGCCGAACGGCTCGCGGAAGTACGCCGACTTGTACTTCCCGCAGCGGTTCTCCCCGCTGGCGTTGAGCGCCTGCGTGGCCGTCAGCCAGGGCATGACGCGGGGGAGCGCGGCGTGCGCGACCGGCGCGTGCTCGCCCATCGGCGCGAACATGGCCCCGGCGGGCGGACGGATCCGGCCGTCCACGGCCTCCAGGAACTCGGTCATCGCGTCCGCGCCGGTGCCGTCGTCCAGGTCGACCTGGGCGATGAGCCCGATCTGCCCGTTGCTGACGTGGTTGAGCTTGAGCAGCGCGAACAGCCGTCCGGACGCGTCGCGCGGGTCCTGGTGGTCGCGGAAGTACTCGCCGTACGCCGTGAGCAGGGCGGTGAAGTCCTCGGCGGTGAAGTCGGCCCAGTCCCAGGCGAGGCCGGTGAGCAGGACGCGCTCGGGCGGCTCGGGCAGGTCCCGGAACCAGAACCGGGTGACGATCCCGAAGTTCCCGCCGCCTCCTCCGGTGTGCGCCCAGAACAGCTCGCCGAGGTCGCCGTCGTCGTCGCGGGTGGCGGTGACGAGCTGGACCGACCGGTCCGCCCCGACGACCGCGACCTCCACCGCGTACAGGTAGTCGACCGTGAGCCCGTGCTGCCGGGACAGCAGCCCGAACCCGCCGCCGGTGATGTGCCCGCCGAGCCCGACCGAGTAGCACGACCCGCCCGGCAGCGCGGTGCCGCTCAGCGGGTACAGATGGCTGTAGACGTGCCAGTTCGTCGCGCCCGCCTCGACCATGTAGGCGTCCATGACGGGGTCGTGCGCGATCCCGCACATCGGGCTGACGTCGAGGATGACGCGGACGTCGTCGCCGCAGACGAAGTCCTCGTAGCAGTGCCCGCCCGACCGGACGGTGATCCGGGTGCGCCGGGGGTCGCGCGGGCGTTCGCGCAGCGCGTCGGCCAGCGCGACGCGCACCTCCTCCGGCGACCGGACGAGCCGGACGTACTCCGGCGCGGCGATCCAGCGCTGGTTGAACCCCCGGCTGAGCGCCGGGTACCGCTTGTCGCCCGGCGGCACGACGGTGTCCGGGGGCGCCTGTTCCTCGATCACGGCGTGACCCGCCTTCCCTGGGGTGGGACCGTCCGGATGATGCCCTCGGGACGCACGGGGCAACCGCAGGCTTCCGGGACGTGCGGATCGGGAAGTGTTCCCTGGCGAGAGGTGTGAAAACGCACGAGGTGGAGAGAAGGACGTCGGACCGGACGGTCTCCGGCGGGCGGTACGCTTCCCGCCGGAGAGCGTGTCCGGACAGAACGGACGAAATGGCGGAGGAGCGGGGTTTGGCGACAGAGGCGGCGGGTGCGACGGCCCCGATGGCGAAGCTCCTGCGGGCCGACGCCGGGCGCGTCCTGGACCGGTGGGTGGAACTGGTCGCAGGGAACGTGCGCGGCCGGATCACCGAGCGGGAGCTGCGGGCCGAGCTGGCCGAGCTGTTCGACCTGCTCGTCCGCGCCCTGGACGACGCGGACGGCGCCGAGCGCGGCGAGCTGCGGGCCGCGCTGGCGGAGATCTCGCGCGGCCGGGCGCGGCAGGGCTTCAGTCCGACCGAGACGGCCGTCGGCGTGTTCGCGCTCAAGCAGGCCGTGCTGGAGGCGATCGAGGCCGACGGCGCCGGATATGCGGGCTTCGTCCCGTTCTCCGCGTTCGTGGACGACCTCGGCCTCGTCACCTTCGAGACCTACGCCGCCGAGCGCGAGCAGGTGATCGTCGACCAGGCGGAGCAGCTCCTGGAGCTGTCGACGCCGGTGGTGAAGCTGTGGGACGGGATCCTCGGCGTCCCGCTCGTCGGCACGCTGGACTCGGCCCGCACCCAGGTCGTCATGGAGTCGCTGCTCCAGATGCTGGTCGACACCGGCTCGGAGTTCGCGGTGATCGACATCACCGGCGTGCCCGCCGTGGACACCGAGGTCGCCCAGCACCTGCTCAAGACCGTGATGGCGGCGCGGCTGATGGGCACCGACTGCGTGATCTCCGGCATCCGCCCGCAGATCGCCCAGACGATCGTCGGCCTCGGCATCGAGTTCGGCGACATCGTCACCAAGGCCACGCTGGCGGACGCGCTCGCCTACACGCTGCGCCGGCGCGGCGTCCGCATCGAGGACGGCGACTGATGGACCGCGTGCCGATTCTCAAGATCGGCGCCGTGCTGCTGGTCTCGATCCAGATCGACCTGGAGGACCAGACCGTCCTCGCGCTCCAGGAGGACCTGGCCGACCGGATCACCCGGACCGGCGCGCGCGGCGTGATCATCGACATCACCGCCGTCGACGTCGTGGACTCCTTCATCGGGCGGATGTTCGCCACGATCGCCGCGATGTCCCGGCTGATGGACGCCGAGACCGTCGTGGTGGGGATGCGGCCGGCGGTCGCGATCACGCTGGTCGAGCTCGGCCTGTCGCTGGGCGGTGTGCGCACCGCCCTGGACCTGGAAAAGGGCATGCGTCTGCTCGGCGTGGCCGTGCCCGGCGCGGACGGCCGGTGACGCCCGACACGACGGGCGGCGAGATCACGATCGCGTCCAACGACGACGTGGTGCGCGTCCGGCAGCTCGTGCGGACGGCCGCCGCGGCGGCCGGGCTGTCGCTGGTCGACCAGACCAAGATCGTCACCGCGGCGAGCGAGCTGGCCCGCAACACGCTCATCCACGGCGGCGGCGGGTCGGCGCGGGTGGAGTCGGCCGCGCGGGCGGGCCGCCGCCCCGGCGTCCGCATCACGTTCACCGACGACGGTCCGGGCATCCCCGACGTCGACCAGGCGCTCACCGAGGGCTGGACGAGCGGCGGCGGCCTCGGCCTCGGCCTGCCCGGCGCGCGCCGCCTGGTGGACGAGTTCGAGCTGCGCACCGAGCCCGGCGCGGGCACGACCGTGACGGTGACCAAGTGGCCGCGCTGACCGGCGGCTGGTCGGTCAGCCCGTCCGCCGGCGAGTCGGTGTGGGCGCGGGTGGAGGAGACGAGCGCGCCCGCCGGGGTGCGGCGCCGGGCCACGGCGCTGGCCGAGCGGCTCGGGTTCGCCGACGAGCGCCTGGAGCACGTGCGGCTCGCGGCGACCGAGGCGGCGACGAACCTCGTCAAGCACGCCGGACGCGGCGAGATGCTGGTGCGCGTGGTGCGCGGCGGCGAGCGGGCCACGCTGGAGTTCGTCAGCGTCGACCGGGGGCCCGGGATGGCCGACGTGCCCGAGTCCCTGCGCGACGGCGTGTCCACCAGCGGCTCGCTCGGCATCGGCCTCGGCATGATCGGGCGGCTCGCCGACGACGCGGGCCTGCAGTCCCGTCCGGGCGAGGGCACGATCCTGTTCGCGCGGTTCCGGCAGCCGGGCGGCGCGCCGCCGGCCGACCCGCCGTTCGCCGGGCTGACCCGGCCGCTGGACGGCGAGGAGGAGTGCGGCGACGCCTACGCGGCGCGGGAGCTGGACGGCGTCGTCCACGCGATCCTGTGCGACGGCCTCGGGCACGGGCCGCTCGCCGCGCGGGCGGCGGCCGAGGCGGTCCGCGCGGTGCGCGGGATCGACGCGCCGACCGCGCCGGGCGCGCTGCTGGACCGGATCCACCGGGCGCTGGCCGGGACGCGCGGCGGCGCGGTCGCGGCCGTCACCGTCGACCCGGCGGCGCGCCGCGTGGTGTTCGCGGGCCTCGGGAACGTCGCGGGCTGGGTCGTCGCCCCGGGCCGCCGCCAGGGCATGATCTCGACGCCCGGGATCGCCGGGGTGCGGGGCCGCGGGTTCCGCGAGCACGTGTACGACCTGCCGACGGGCGCGGCGGTGGTGCTGCACTCCGACGGGCTGACCGACCGGTGGGACCTGTCGTCCCGCCCGGACCTGCTCGGCCGGGACCCGCTGCTCGCGGCGGCGGCGCTGCTGCGCGACGCCGGGACGCGGCACGACGACCGCTCGGTGCTGGTGATCGGGGCGAGGCGGCGATGACGGCCGTCGTGCTCCTGCGGTTCGACGTCGTGGACGAGGCGGGCGTCGTCGCGCTGCGCCAGGCGGGCCGGGCGGTCGCCGTCGCCGTCGGGCTGGACGCGCCGGACCAGGTCCGCGTCGCGACGGCGCTGAGCGAGATGGGCCGCGACCTGTTCCAGTCCGGCGGCGGCGCGGCGGTGACGTTCCGGCTCGACGACGGCGCGCTGGTGATCGACCTGGCGCGCGGGCCGGGCGGCGGGCCGTCGGGCTCGGGCGTCCGGGCGGGCGTCCGGCTGATGGACGAGGTCGTCGAGGACGACGCGAACGTCCGGCTCGTCAAGCGCCTGCCGCCGGGCGCACGCCGCCCCGGCCCGGCGGTGCTCGGCCCGCTGCGCGTCCGGCTGGAACGGCTCGTGCCGCTCCCGGCGCTGGAGGAACTGCGCACCCGCAACGCCGACCTGGTCGAGGCGCTGGCGGAGGTGCGGCGGCAGAGCGAGGAGCTGCGGTCCCTGAACGCCGAGCTGGAGGACACCAACCGGGGCGTGCTCGCGCTCTACAACGAGATCTCCGCCGAGCTGGAGGAGACGAACCGGGGCGTCGTCGCGCTGTACGCCGAGCTGGAGGAGAAGTCCGACCTGCTGGTCGACGCGAGCGAGGCCCAGAGCCGGTTCTGGGCGACGATCAGCCACGAGCTGCGGACGCCGGTGAACGGGATCATCGGGCTGGCCCGGCTGCTGCTGGACCCGGCCGCCGACCCGCTCACCGCCGAGCAGCGGCACCAGCTCGGCCTGATCACCGAAGCGGGTGCGACAATGTTGTCGCTGGTCAACGAGCTGCTGGACATGGCCAAGGCCGAGCGCGGGCTGCTGGAGCCGCATCCGGCCCTGGTGGACGTGCCCGCGCTGCTCGACCGGCTGGCCGGGCTGCTGGCGCCGATGGCCGAGCAGTCGGGCGTGGCGCTGGTGGTGGACACCGCGCGGGCGCCGGACGTCCTCGTCACCGACGAGACCATGCTGACGCGCGTGCTGCGGAACGTGCTGGCCAACGGGCTGAAGTTCACCGACGCGGGCGAGGTGCGGGCGACCGTCCGGGCCGAGCCGGGACGGGTCGTCTTCGTCGTCGCCGACACCGGCCGGGGCATCCCCGAGGCCGACCGCGAGCGCGTGTTCGAGGAGTTCTACCAGGTGCCGGGCGCCGGGGGCGGCGGCACGGGCCTGGGGCTGGCGTACGCGCGGCGGCTCGCCCGGATCCTGGGCGGCGACCTGCTGCTGGACAGCGTGCTCGGCGAGGGCACGACCGTCACACTGGTACTGCCGCGCGCGGAAGGAGGAGGAGCGACGTGAGCCGGAACGAATCGGTCACCGCGCTGGTCGTCGACGACAACGACACCAAGCGCTACATCATCGGAAGCTGGCTGCGCCGCGCCGGGCACACCGTGGTCGAGGCGGCGTCGGCGGCCGAGACCTGGAAGCGGCTGGCCGAGCACGCCGTGGACCTCGTCGTGCTGGACGTCCGGCTGCCCGACATGAGCGGCGTCGAGGTCTGCGAGCGGATCCGCTCCGATCCCGCGACCGCGTCCACGCCCGTCATCCACATCTCCGCGACGGCCGTGGAGACCACCGACCGCGCCCACGGGCTGCGGCGCGGCGCCGACGCCTACCTCACCGACCCGATCGACCCGACCGAGTTCCTCGCGACCGTCGAGGCGATGCTGCGGTACTACGGGGCGCTGCGCCGCGCCGAGCGGCTGGCCGCGCGGACGGCCGCGCTGACCCGGCACTCCCTGGCCGTCAACGCCGCCGAGACGTTCGAGGAGCTGGCGCTCGTCGCGGCCGACAGCGCCTACGACATCTTCGACGTGCCCGCGTCGGTGTTCCTGATGCCGCCGGACGGCCGCGTCCGCCGGACGGTCGGGCACCGCGCGGGCCCGGAGTTCCGGCACTGCTCGCCGGAGCGGTTCGAGCGGCTCACGTCGCTGACCGACCTCGGCGAGGCCACCGGGACGAAGGTGCTGCCGCTGGACGGCCCGCGCTGGAAGGCCCTCGTCCCCGACACGGTGGTGGACGGCGACGTCGCGCTCGTGCTGTCGCGGGTGAAGCGGGGCCGGCCGCCGATCTGCGTGGCGATCCACGTCGAGGGCGTCCCCGGCCAGGAGGACCTGGACCTGCTGCGCCAGCTCGGGCAGACGCTCGCCCTCGCGATGGAGGCCATGCGGTCCTTCACCGAGCAGCACCTGATCTCGCTGACGCTCCAGCGCAGCCTGCTGCCCGCGCGGCGGCCGTCGGTGCCGGGGTGGGAGTTCGCCGTCCGGTACGAGCCCGCGAGCGACCAGGCCGAGGTCGGCGGCGACTTCTACGAGGTGCTGGACCGCGGCGACCACGTCCTCATCGCGATCGGGGACGTGCAGGGGCACTCGCTGGTCGCGGCGACCGTGATGGCCGAGATCCGGCACGCGCTGCGGGCGTTCGCCGACGAGGGCCACGACGGCGAGACGATCCTGCGGCTGCTCAACGGCGTGATGCAGCGCTACCACGACGACCAGACCGCGACCGTCTGCCTCATGACGCTGGACCCCGCGACGGGACGGCTGCGGGTGGCGAGCGCCGGGCACCTCCCGCCGCTGTTCGTCGCCGACGGCGCGGCCAGCTACGGCCGGGGCGGCGGCCTGCTGCTCGGGTTCCCGGCGGAGCGGATCGAGATCGAGGAGGCGGTCGTGCCGCCGGGCGGCACGGTCATGCTCATCACCGACGGGCTGATCGAGGACCGCGGGGTCTCGCTGGCCGACAACCTGGAACGGCTGCGCGGCGTGGCCGTCGGCGTGGACGAGGACCTGGAACGGTTCAGCGACCGGGTGATCGCCGAGTTCGGGCACCGCGAGGACGACGTCGCGATGATCGTCATGCGCCGCGATCCGGCCTAATCACCGTCGATCCCCTGATTCTTTCCCCGGGTCCTGCGACTCACCGGTGAGCGGGTAAATTAACGCCATGGGTGAGCCTTCTCTGTCTCCGTCCGGCGGCACCGCGACGTGATCACCGGCGAGCGGAACGCGCTCTGCCTCGACGGGCCGTACCACGGCGCGCTCGTCCGGGTGGAGCAGGACGTCGGCGCCGTCGAGGTCCCCGATCCCACCGAGGCGTTCGGCGGCCGGGCGCGGTACCGCATCACGCGCGAGCGCGTGCACCATCCGTCCCGCCACGCGCCCTTCGTCGTCCTGCGCTGGACGGGCGACGACTGATCGTCGCGGCGGTCAGGGAGCGGCGTTGAGGAAGCGGTCCAGCGCGTGGAGTTCGGGCGTGAACGCGTCCGGGTCCAGCGCCGGGGCGCCGGCCGGGCGGACGGCCCGGTCCCGGTTGTGGCCCTCCTGCGCGCCGTGCGCCCACGCCAGGTGCAGCGCGCGCAGGTCGCCGTCCAGCAGCGCGGCGCGCAGCGGCAGCAGCTCGGCCAGCCACGGCGCCGGGTCGGTGCCCGCGTACTCGGTCTCCCGGTCCTCCTCGTAGCGTTCGAGTTCGACGAGGACGTCGCCGTCCCGCATCGCGAGCGCGACGCCGAACAGGATCCGGTACGGCTCGACCCGCCGGGCGAGCGCGCCGGGCAGCCGGAACCGCACGCTGCGCGGGCCGCGCTGGTCGAACGACAGGCCCGCGTCGAAGCCGTCGCCGAAGACGCGGCCGGGGTCCCAGCCGAGGTCCTCGCGGTCCGGGTCGATCATCCGGTCGAACAGCAGGCGGCCGGGGCCGACGTCGGCGTCCGGCACGGCCGCGCGCAGCGCCGCGACCCGGGCGCCGTCCAGCCGCCGGCCGACGGTCCGGAACTCGTGGTACCGGCGGAGGGCGCGGCGCCGGGCGGCGGGCCACTCGTCCAGGTCGTCGTCATCGTCGGCCACCATCGCCTTGACCTCGGCGCAGTAGTCCGGCCAGGCCGTCAGCAGCGCGCCGACCGGCTCGTCGCCGACGACGGCCGCCGCCGCGGCCACGGCGTCCGGGCCGTCGCCGCACGCGTGCCGCAGGTACCAGCCGAGGAACGCGCGGCGGCGGGCCCGGTCCTCCTCGTCGCGCGCCCGCGCGATCTGGTCCAGCGCGGCCCGGACGATCGCCGCCGGGTCGTCGCGGGCCGCCCGCAGCCGGACGAGCCGGGCGCGGAACAGGTCGGCGAGCGCGCCGAGGTCGGCGGCGGCCTGCGCCCGGCCGCGGTAGTTCCGTCCGGGCGCGGCCAGCCGTTCCAGCGGACGTTCCATCAGCGCGGCGAGGGTGCGGTTCCAGCCGGGGTCGCGCACCGGGATCCGCCGTAAGGCCGGGGCGCCGGGGGCGAGGTGGAGGAGCAGGCCGGCGTCCTCGTCCAGCCACAGCCGGTGCGGCGGGCCGTCCTGGACGGCCGTGATCGCGGTCAGCTCGCGCGCGGCCGGGTGCCCGGCGGGCGGGCCGGCGTCCGGGACGATGTCGGGAAGGGTCTCGGCGGGGGTGTCGGTGGCGATGACGCGTTCACGGTCCATGGCGGTCTCCGGGGGAGGGCGGCCGGGCTGCCGACGCCCCCATCGTGCCAGACGGCCCTAGAACGCGCTCACCCCGGTCAGCGCGCGGCCGATCAGCAGGGTCTGGATCTGGCTCGTGCCCTCGTAGAGCGTCATCACCCGGGCGTCGCGCAGGTACTTGCCGACGGGGTACTCGTCGATGTACCCGTAGCCGCCGAACACCTGGAGCGCGTCGTTGGCGGCGCGCACCGCGGCCTCGCTGGCGAACAGCTTGGCCTTGGACGACTCGGTCGCGAACGGCTGCCCCCGGTCGATCAGGTCGGCGACGCGCCAGGTCAGCAGCCGCGCGGCGTCCACGTCCAGGGCGATCCGCGCCAGCAGCTCCTGGACGAGCTGGTACGACGCGATCGGCTTCCCGAACTGGTCGCGCTCCCTGGCGTAGCCGACGGCGGCGTCCAGGCAGCCCTGCGCGATGCCGACGCAGCCCGCCGCGACCGACATGCGGCCCTTGGCGAGCGCGCTCATCGCGACCGTGAAGCCCTTGCCCTCGGGGCCGAGCCGCGCCGCGTCGGGGACCCGCACGCCGTCCAGGACGATCTCGGCGGTCGCCTGGCCGCGCAGCCCGAGCTTGCCGTGGATGACGCGGGCGTCGAACCCGTCGGCGTCGGTCGGGACGAGGAACGCCGTCACGCCCCGGTGCCCAGGCCCGCCGGTGCGGGCGAACACGAGCGCGACGTCGGCCCAGGTGCCGTTGGTGATGAACATCTTGGTGCCGGTGAGCAGCCAGTCGCCGCCGTCGCGGACGGCCCGGGTGGTGAGGTTCGCGGCGTCCGAGCCGGTGCCGGGCTCGGTGAGGCCGAAGCAGCCGAGCGCGTCGCCGGACGTCAGGCGGGGCAGCCAGTCGCGCTTCTGCTCGTCGGTGCCGTAGGCGGCGATGGACTTGCCGACCAGGCCGAGCGACACCGACACGATGCCGCGCACCGCCGAGTCGCCCCGGCCCAGCTCCTCCAGCACCAGGCAGTAGGACAGGTGGTCGCCGCCGGAACCGCCGTGCTCCTCGGGCAGCGTCATACCGAGGAACCCGAGGTCGCCGAGCCGGGGGACGATGCTCCGGTCGACCTCTTCGGCGCGGTCCCACGCGGCGGCGTGCGGGACGATCTCCCGGTCCACGAACTCGGCGGCCAGGCGGCGCAGGGCCTCCTGCTCGTCCGACAGTCCCAGGTCCATGACGGCTCCCGAAAACTAGCAATGCGAGTTTTGTCGCAGGCTAGCACGCTAAACTAGCGCCGCAAGTTTCCGGTTCGGAGGTGACCCGTGGCCCGGCCGCGTCGACCGCTGCTCAGCCGCGCCCGCATCGTCGCGGCGGCGCTGGACCTCGTGGACGCCGAGGGCCTGGAGGCGCTGTCCACCCGGCGGCTCGCGGCGGAACTCGGCGTCAGCGGGCCGTCCCTCTACAACCACGTCGCCACCAAGGACGACCTGCTGGACGCCGTCGTGGACGCCGTCCTCGGCGAGGTGGACCTGTCGATGTTCCCCGGCCCGTCCTGGCGGGCGTCCCTGGAGGCGTGGGCGCGCTCCTACCGCGCCGCGCTCGCCGCCCACCCGAACGTCGTCCCCGCGATCGGCCAGCCCCGGGGCGGTCGGCCCAACGCGCTGCGCCTCGCCGACGCCGTCTTCGGCGGCCTGGTGGACGCGGGCTGGCCGCGCCGCGAGGCCACCCGCGTCGGCGCGCTGCTGCGCTACTTCATCACCGGCTCGGCGCTCGGCACGTTCGCGGGCGGCTTCCCCGACGACGCGGCCGTCTACGCGGGCGCCTACCCCCGCCTCGACCAGGCGCACCTGCTCGCCGAGCGCCAGCAGGAGATCGACGCCGCGGCCTTCGAGACCGGCCTGACCGCGCTGCTGGACGGCCTCGAACTGCGCTTCGCCGCCGTCCGCGCCTGAGTCAGTGTGCGGCCGTGTAGGGGATCTCGCCCTGGTAGAGGCGCGCGACGATCTCCTCGATGTCGGGTTCGCGCAGGGCGATGTCGCGGACCTCGTGGCGTGCGGCGAGGGCCGCGACGACGGAGGCGGCGTTCGCGTCGCCGGGCAGGCGCAGCCATTGGCGGGGGCCCTCGACGCGTTCGACCGCTGCGCCGTCCACCGCGACGGGCGGCTCCGGGCGCGCCAGCTCCACCACGAGGATCCGGCCCGACCCGGCCGTGGCGCGCAGGGCGTCCAGCGAGCCGTCGAACGCCAGCCGTCCGTGGTCGACGATCATGACGCGGCGGCACAGCCGCTCGATGTCGCCGAGGTCGTGCGTGGTCAGCAGGATCGTCGTTCCGCGCTCGGTGTTCAGCCGCTCCAGGAACGCGCGGACGGTCGCCTTGCTGACGACGTCCAGGCCGATCGTCGGCTCGTCCAGGACCAGCAGGTCGGGCGCGTGCAGCAGCGCGGCGGCCAGGTCGCCGCGCATCCGCTGGCCGAGGCTGAGCTGGCGGACGGGCGTCGCGAGGAACGGGCCGAGGTCGAGCAGCGCGGTCAGCTCGTCCAGCCGCTCCCGGTGCGCGCCCGCCTCCACCCGGTACAGCCGCCGCACGAGCGCGAGGCTGTCGCGCAGCGGAAGGTCCCACCAGAGCGTCGTGCGGTGCCCGAAGACGACGCCGAGGCGGCGGGCCAGGGCGGTCCGCTGGCGGGACGGGTCCAGGCCGCAGACCCGGATCGTCCCGGACGTCGGGGTGAGGATCCCGGTCAGCATCTTGATCGTCGTGGATTTCCCGGCGCCGTTCGGGCCGAGGTAGCCGACGAACTCGCCCGGCGCGACCGTGAAGGACACGCCGTCCACCGCGCTCACGCGCCGCCGCGTCCGGCGCAGCCGTCCGGTGCGCTCGCGGACGGTGAAGGTCTTGCGGACGTCCCCGGCCTCGATCATCGTCAGCTCCCCGTCGATCGGTAGCGGCGCAGCCCCGCCCGCCACGCCAGCGCCGCGAGCCCGCACACCGCGACCGCGACCGCCGGGGACGCCAGCCGCGTCGCCGCAGGGAGCCCGAGCGGGTCGGGACGGTCCAGGACGTACAGGGCGGGCTGCCAGTTCACGAACGCCAGCGGGACGGCGAACGTCACGCCGCGCACGAAGTCCCGCGCGAACACGCTCATCGGGTACTGGGTGAGGAACGAGCCCCCGAACGTCAGGGCCTTGCCCGCGCCGTGGCTCTCCAGCAGGACGAACTGCACCGACGCCACCAGCACCCAGAGCCCGCAGAAGATCGCCGTCCCGGACGCGACCATGACCGGGACCATCGCGACGCGGCCCGCCGTCCAGGAGGTGTCCAGCCGGGGCAGGACGATCGCCAGCAGCACCGCGGGCAGCACCAGCTTGGCGAACCGGCGCGGGCTGTACTCCTCGGTCGCGACCTGGACGAGCGGGCTCACCGGACGCAGCAGCATCGCGTCGAACGTCCCCTCCCGGACGTGCCGGGCGAGCAGGTCGGCGTTCCCGAGCAGCGCGTCCGACAGCACGAACGCGAGCTGCGACGTCGCGTACAGGAACAGCACCTGCGCGGCGCCGAACCCGCCGAGCCGGTGGACGCGGGAGAACAGCAGCCCGATCCCCGCCGCGTCCAGCCCGGCGACGGCGGCCGACGCGAGCCCGAGCAGCACCATCGACACCGGGTACTGGGCGGCGGCGCGCAGCCAGGCCCAGGCGAGTGTCCCGTAGGCGCGCAGCGCGTCACCCACCCTGCACCACCAGCCGCCGCCGCGCCGCGCCGGTGACGGCCGCGCCCGCCAGCAGCAGCGCCGCCGCCCACGCGGCCTGGAAGGCGAGCGCCCCGGCGGCGTTCCCGCGGCCGAGGAACACCTCGCCGGGGACCTGGACGAGCGCCGACCACGGCAGCGTCCCGGCGACCGCGCGCAGCGGGTCGGGGAACACGACGAGCGGCACCGTCATCCCGGAGAAGAACAGGGTCAGGACGAGCGCGATCGGCTGGATTCCCCGGTCGTCGTGCAGCCAGAACACCGACAGCGCCACCAGGTAGCGGAGCCCGAAGCTGACCAGCACGGCGAGGACGAACGACGCCGCGAACAGCGCGATCCGGCCCGGCCCCGGCACCCGCAGCCCGAACACGAGCGCCCCGCACAGCAGCGGCGGACCCGACCGCAGCAGCAGCGTGCCCGTCGCGCGGCCGAGGTCGTCGGCCAGCCACCAGCCCTGGAGGCTCACCGGGCGGTACAGGTCGACGGCGACGTCGCCGCTGCGGATCCGGGCCGTCAGGTCCAGCCCGCCGAACACCTGGACGGCCCCGAGGAGCGCCTGCGTGACGAAGGAGAACGTGACGGCGTCGGCCGCGTCCCAGCCGCCGAGCGCGGGCCGCTCGCGCCACAGCGCGATGAGGATGAACGCCCGCAGCAGCCCGAAGAACGCGTTCGTGAGCCCCTCGGCGAGCGCCATCGCGAGGTAGGCGGCCTGCCGGCGCAACGCGAACCAAGCGATCCAGGGATAGACGCTCACTTGCCGAGAGCCTAACCGCGTCCCAGCGGCCCTGTCATGGCCTCATCCGGTCGTGGTCAGGTGCGCGTCGAGGTTCGCCGCGACGGCCGTCCAGGCGCCGCGCGCGCCGCTTCGGAAGGACTCGGCCGGGAGGCGTTCGTGGAGGATCGTCATCGCGGTGCCGTCGCCGTCCGGGCGGAGCGTGACGGTCACCACCGAGTCCCGGCCGCCGGTCGTGCCGGGGGACCGCCAGGTGAACACGAGCCGGTGCGGCGGATCGACGACCAGGTACTCGCCGGTGACCTCGTCCACGCCGGACGGGAACAGCTTCGCGAACCGGAAGCCCCCGCCGGGCACCGGGTCGGTCACGGCCGCGGCGACCGTGCCGGGGCCGGGCATCAGCCAGCGGCGGAGGCGGTCGGGGTCGGTCCAGGCGGCGAAGACGTCGTCCGGCCGGGCCCTGAGCGTCCGGGTGACCCGGACGGCCCCGTCGGTCATGCGTCCTCCTCCAGATGGCGGGCGAGCGCGTCCGCGCTCCGCTCCCAGAACGCGGTGTAGCGGGCGATCCACGCCTCGGCCTCGGCCAGCGGGCCGGGCGCGGCGCTGAGGTAGTGGTCGCGGCCGTGGACGTCGCGCCGCACCAGCCCGGCGCGCTCCAGGACGCGGATGTGCTTGGACACGGTCGCGAGGGCCATCGGGAACTCCCGCGCGACGTCGGTGACGCGCACCGGGTCGGCGCGCACGCGTTCGAGGATCGCGCGGCGGGTCGGGTGGGCCAGCGCGGCGTAGGTCAGGTCCAGCGCCTCAACTTGTTCAGCCACATTGCGAAATGTTAGTGGCCATGCGATCGTTCAGCCAATCGGCTAAATGTTTGGAGGGGTGATGGACGATCGACCGTCCCGCCCGGGGTGGACGCTGGCGCTGGCGTCCCTCGGGGTGTTCCTGACCACGCTCGACGTGGTCGTCGTCGCGACCGCGCTGCCGGTCATGCGGGTCGAGCTGGACGCCGACCTCGCGGACCTGGAATGGACCGTCAACGCCTACAACCTCGTCTTCGCGTGCCTGATCCCGACCGGCGCGGCCCTCGGCGACCGGTTCGGGCGCCGCCGCGCGTACGTCGCCGGCGTCGGGCTGTTCACCGCCGCGTCCGCCGCCGCCGCGCTCTCGCCGACCGCCGGGGCGCTGATCGCCGCCCGGGTCGCGCAGGGCGCGGGCGCCGCCGTCGTCCTCCCGCTGACGCTCACGCTGATCACCGCCGCGTTCCCGGCCGCGAAGCGGGGCGCGGCGGTGGGCGTCTGGGGCGGCGTCACCGGGCTCGGCGTCGCGGCCGGGCCGCTGGTCGGCGGCGTGGTCGTGCAGGGCGTGTCCTGGGAGTGGATCTTCTGGCTGAACGTGCCGGTGGGGCTGGCGCTGATGCCGCTGTCGGCGCTGCTGCTCACCGAGTCGCGCGGCCCGCGGTCGCGCCTGGACGTGCCCGGGCTCGTCCTCGCGGGCGCGGGGCTGTTCGCGCTGACCTGGGGGCCGGTGCGGGCGCCGTCCGCCGGGTGGGGGAGTGTGCAGGTCGTCGGGGCGCTCGCGGTCGGAACCGCGCTGGTGGCGGCGTTCGTGGCGTGGGAGCGCCGCGCCCGGCAGCCGATGCTCCCGCTGCGGTACTTCCGCGACCGGGGGTTCGCCGCGGCCAACGGGGTGGCGTTCTTCCAGCGCGTGTCGCTGATCGGGTCGCTGTTCCTCATCGCGCAGCTGTTCCAGACCGGCATGGGCTACTCGCCGTTGCAGGCGGGGCTGCGGATCCTCGTCTGGACGGCGATGCCGATGCTCGTCGCGCCGGTCGCGGGCGCGCTCGCCGACCGGCTCGGGTTCCGCCCGTTCATGGCCGCCGGGCTGGCGCTCCAGGCGGCCGGGCTCGGCTGGCTGGCGGCCGTCGCCGCGCCCGACGCCGGGTACGGGACGGTCGTGCTGCCGCTGATCGTCGCCGGGATCGGCATCGCGCTGTGCTTCCCGACCGTGGCCGGGCTCGTCGTCTCGGCGGTGCCGCCGGACGAGGCGGGCGTCGCCGCCGGGACCAACAGCGCCGTCGGCGAGGTCGCGGGCGTCTTCGGCATCGCGCTCGTCGCGGCCGTCTTCGCCGCGCACGGAGGCTACGGCTCGCCGGACCGGTTCCTCGCCGGGTTCGTCCCCGCCGAATGGGCCGCCGCCGCCGTCTCCGCGGCGGGCGTGGGCGTCGCGCTGCTCGCGCCCGGCCGCACCGCCCCTGAGTGAACGGACTCAGAGCCCGTTGCGGGCGATCACCTCCCGGTACCAGTGGAAGCTGTCCTTCGGGATGCGGCGCTGGGTGCCGTAGTCCACGAACGTCAGCCCGAACCGGGGCGCGTACCCGCTGCCCCACTCGAAGTTGTCCAGCAGCGACCAGGTCAGGTAGCCGCGCACGTCGACGCCCGCCGCGACGGCCGCGTGCAGGGCCGTCAGGTGGCGGCGCAGGAACTCGATCCGCTCGGGGTCGTGGACGCGGCCGTCCGGCGTCACGTAGTCGCCGAGCGGAAGCCCGTTCTCGGTGATGTAGATCGGCACGTCGCCGTAGTCGGCGCGGAGCCGCAGCAGCAGCTCGGTGAGGCCGCCGGGGTCGACGGGCCAGCCGATCGCGGTGAGCGTCTCTCCGGCGCGCACGACGTCCCGCGCCCCGAGTTCGGCCTCCACTCGCGTGCTCAGCGGGGTCTCGACCCAGTCCGGGCCGAGGTCGCGGCCGGACGCGGCGACCGTCCGGGAGAAGTAGTAGTTCAGGCCGAGGAAGTCGAGCGGCGCCGAGATGACGTCGAGGTCGCCGTCGCGCACGGCCGTGAACCCGGGCCTCAGGTCGGCGTAGTGGGCCATGAGGTCGGCCGGGTATTCGCCCCGGAACAGGGCGTCCAGGTAGAAGCGGTTGACGAGGCCGTCGATCCGGCGCGCCGCTTCCGCGTCGCGCGGGTCGGCAGTCGCCGGGCGGACGGGGGAGAACGAGGTCACGATCCCGACCTCGCCCGCCCCGTTCGCCCGGACGGCCTGCGCCGCGAGCCCGTGGCCGAGCAGCATGTGGTGCGACGCCGCGACGGCCTCGCCCGTGCTCTCGCGGCCCGGCGGGGAGTCGCCGGTGGCGTAGCCGAGGAACGTCTCGACGAACAGCTCGTTCACCGTCATCCAGTGCCCGATCCGGTCGCCGAGCGCGCCGGACACGAGGTCGGCGTGGTCGGCGAGCCGGTACGCCGTGTCGCGGTCCAGCCAGCCGCCGCGCTCGCCGAGCCGGCGCGGGAGGTCGAAGTGGTACAGGGTGGCGAACGGCTCGATGCCGCGCTCGCGCAGCCCGTCGGCGAGCCGCCGGTAGAAGTCCAGGCCCTTCTGGTTGACGGCGCCGTCGTCGTCCATGGTCCGGGTCCAGGCGATGGAGAAGCGGTAGGCCGTCATGCCGAGGTCGGCCATGAGGTCGAGGTCGGACGCGGACCGGTGGTAGTGGTCGGCGGCGACGTCGCCGGTCTCGCCGTGCCGGGCGTGCCCGGCATGGACGAAGTCGTCCCAGATCGAGGGCCGCCGGCCGTCCTCGGCGGCGGCGCCCTCGATCTGGTACGCGGCGGTCGACGCGCCCCACAGGAATCCTTCAGGGAAACGGAGGGTCACGGTCGTCGCACCTTTCGTGGGAGCGTTCGGTAACGGTTGTGGAATCGATTCCAGAGAGGCCGGGGGCTCAGGCGCGCTGCCGCCGCACGCGCCGTCCGCACAGCGCCAGGTAGCCGAGGAACCCGATCGCGAGCGCGACGACCACGCCGACGTTGGCCTGCGCCCAGGTGCCGGACGTGCCGCCGAGGCCGAGCGGCCCGAGCAGGTAGCCCTGCCAGGACAGCCAGGACGCCCCGGCGTTGACCACGAGCCCCCAGCCGACGGCCGCGCCGGCGGCGAGGATCGCGAGGGCGGCGGGGTTGGCCGCGCCGTAGCGGCCGTCGCGGTCGAACAGGTCGGTCTCGGAGTACGGGCCGCGCCGCAGCAGCAGGTCGGCCAGGAAGATCCCGGACCAGGCCGCGATCGGGACGCCGAGCGTGATGAGGAACGCCGTGAACACCGGCAGGAAGCCGGACGAGAACCACACGACATAGATCGTTCCAACGACCATCAGCCCCGTGTCGATGAGCACCGCGACGTGGCGCGGCACCCGGACGCCGATGCTCAGCATCGCCAGGCCGGACGAGTAGATGTTCAGCACCGACCCGCCGATCAGCCCGAGCAGCGCGACGACCACGAACGGCACGAGGTACCAGGTCGGGAGGATCCCCGCCAGCCCGCCGATGGGGTCCGCCGCGATCTTGTCGTTGAGGTCGGGGTTGGAACCGACGAGCAGCAGGCCGTCCAGGACGAGGACGACGGGCGCGATGCTGGCGCCGAGCGTCGTCCAGCCCACCACCTTCGGGCCGGAGGCCGACCGGGGCAGGTAGCGGCTGAAGTCGGCGGCGATGTTCGTCCAGCCCAGCCCGAAGCCGGCGAACGCGAACACGAGCGCGCCCACGAACGCGGTGGCCCCGCCCGCATGCAGGGAGGTGGCCTGCGACCAGTGGACGTGCCGGGCCGTGAGCGCGAGGAAGCCGACCAGCAGGACGATCGTCGCGACCGTGACGAACCGCTGCAGCCGCTGGATCATCTCCAGCCCGATCAGCGCCGCGCCGGCGATGACGACCGCGACGAACGCGAAGGCCAGCAGCTTCGTCGCCGTCCCGCTGCTCCAGCCGAGCCGGGTGAACACGCTCGCGGTCGCGTCCACGGCGAGGACGGCCGTGACCGTCTCCCAGCCGACCTGGAGCACGTAGGTGAGGAAGGACGGGACGCGTCCGCCCTCGACGCCGAACGCCGCCCGCGACAGGACCATCGTCGGCGCGGACCCGCGCTTGCCCGCCAGCGACGCCAGCCCGACGAGCAGGAACGACAGCGCGATCCCGACCACGCCCGCGACGATCCCCTCGACGAGGGACACGCCGTAGGCCAGCAGGAACGAGCCGTACGCCACGCTCGTGACGCCGACGTTGGAGGCGAACCAGGTCCAGAACAGGTCGAACGGCCGGCCCTTGCGCTCGTCCTCGGGGATGACGTTCAGGCCGTTCTGCTCGATCGCGAGCGCGCTCGGCGGCGCGTCGGGGGCGCTGCGCGCCCGGGTGGTGTCGGTCATCTCATTCTCCGTTCAGGGGGTGAACGTCGCCGGGCCGTGAGGATTCCCGGACGACCGGCTCGGCGGGCAGGACGACCCGGTCGGGGATCGCCTCGCCCTCGACGGCCTGGATCAGCATGTGCACGGCCGCCGCGCCCAGCTCGTAGAAGGGGGCGCGGACCGTGGTCAGCGCCGGATGGGTGAGCCGCGCCGCCGGGACGTCGTCGAACCCGGTCACCGCGACGTCCTCGGGCACCCGGCGGCCGGCGTCGCGCAGCGCGGCCAGCACGGTGAACGCCAGGTCGTCGAAGGCGGTGACGACGGCGTCGAACTCGTCCGCGCGCCGCGCGACCTCGGCGGCGAGGGCCCGGTGGTCGAGGTCGGACGTCATCAGCACCGTCTCGGGCAGGCCCGCCGCCGCGAGCGCGTCGCGGTAGCCGTCCCGGCGCAGCCGCAGGTTGCGGGTGTCGTCGGAGGAGGCGAACGCGATCCGGCGGCGTCCGGTGGCGATCAGGTGCTCGGTGACGCGGCGGACGCTCTCGCGGTCGGTGGTCTCGACGGACGGGAACTGGGGCCGCTCCACCCGGTCGTCGATCGCGACCACCTTCAGGCCCCCGGCGTGCAGTTCGGCGATCCGCTCGACCAGGCCGGGCGGGATGACGAGGACGAGGCCGTCCACCGGGAGCACCGGCAGCACCCGCTCGACGAAGTCCGCCTCGGTCTTGGCGCTGGCGTCCATCGGCTGGAGCAGGATCGCGTAGCCGCGCCGGTCGGCCTCCTCGGTCACGCCCCGGATGACGTCGGGCATCCAGTCCCACGCGATGTTCGGGACGAGCAGGCCCAGCATCTTGAACCGTCCGGTGCGCAGCGCCTGGGCGCTCATGCTCGGGACGTAGCCGATCTCCTCGGCCAGCCGCAGGATCCGCTCCCGGGTCTCCGCGCCGACGTCGGGATGGCCGTTCAGGGCCCGCGACACCGTAGGCTTGCTGACGCCCGCCGCCGTCGCCAGGTCCGCCATCGTGACCCGCCGTCGCGCCATGATCCGCCCTCCCGCTGCTTCTGGAATCGATTCCGGAACCGGTTGCCGTGAGGGTAGCCCCGGCGTCGCCCGCCGTCAAGGATCGGATCCCGGACGCCGGTCGATTGGCTTCCATCGCCTTTATGGCAAGGCCTTTCCGCCAATCAACGCACGCCCCTCGGGTTCTTTACCTTTCGTGGGGCATGGTTTGCGCGCCCGGGTGGTTATAACCGTCAGATCCCAACGACAGGGTGGCCGTGACCTGGTCATTCTTTACCTTTCGGGGGAATCGTTGGGGTGGTGCAGGTGTTGTGATGACCTGGCACCAACCTGAAGCGTCGTGCCCCGCCTCTTTCTGACGGGCGGGACCGGCCGGCCATTCAACGGCGGCCTTTCTTCTCCCTCCTTCGCACGGCGCCCGCGCCGGGATGTCTTTCCCGGCCGCCGCTCCGCACTGCACGCCCGTAGCGGGTGACGCACGCCCGTGTCCGGGCCTGGAGCGGTCGTTCTGTCCGCCGAACAAAGGATTCTTCATGCACAAGCGAGCGACGAACGCCCTTCTGGCCACGGTCACCGGGTCGGCTCTGGCCGGCATGATGGTCGCCGGCGTGGTCAACGCCAGCACCGAGGACCACACCACCAAGGCCACGGGCACGACCGCCGCCGCCACGCAGACCACTCACGCGAAGAAGGCGCCCGCGAAGAAGAAGGCGCTGCTGACCGGTTCGACGACCGCGTCCTACTTCTGGGACGACGGGTCGGGTGTGAACGGTGACACCGGTGCTCCGGCGTCGGGTAAGCCGATGCAGAAGGGGATGTTCGCCAGCCCGTCGTGGCCGATGAACACCAAGGTGAAGGTCTCCTACGAGGGTCGTAGTGTCACCGGGTTCGTGGGTGATGTGGGTCCGGGTGAGCCCTCGCATCGCGGGGTGATGCTGGACCTGGACACCTACACCTTCCGTCACCTGATCGACGGGAAGAAGCCCAACAGCAAGTACGACACCGGTACCAGCGAGGGCCACATCAAGGGCGTCAAGTACGAGGTCCTGAAGTGGGGCCACGGCCCGGGCAAGAAGGGCACCCCCAAGCCCCTCGGATAATCACCCCCAACGAACGGCCCCGGCACACCGCCGGGGCCGTTCGCGTTTTCAGCGGCGCTGGTCGGTGATGAGGTAGCCCGCGAGGACGGCCGTCACCGTGAGGCCCATGCCGAGGACCGCGCCGCCCAGGGTGAGCGGGCCGGCGAGGGCGGCGAGGACGAGCAGGGCGACGGCGCCGGCGATGGCCGGGATCGGCGGGCCCTGCGGGGCGATGCCGCCGACGCGGTGCAGGACGGCAAGGACGATCAGGTAGACCGCCGCCGGGACCGCCACGGCCCAGGCCGCGTGTTCGGGGGACAGGTGGCCGTGGTGTTCGGCGGCGCTCACGGCGGCCTCCAGGCCCGCGCCGAGCGCCGCCACCGCCGCGAAGACGACGTAGTGCCCGTAGCCCCAGGTCAGCGCGGTCCGCAGGGTGGGGAACTCGGCCTCGGCGCCGGTGAAGTAGATCCACCAGAGCGCGAAGACCAGGAGCAGCGCGCCCCCGGCGATCAGGCCCAGGGACACCGACAGGCCGTGCTCGCTCAGCGCCGACCGGATCCCGTTGAGCGTCGCGAGGATCACCTCGCCGAGCACGATGATCGTGAACAGGCCGTACCGCTCGGCGATGTGGCCGGGGTGCCAGGGCGTCACGGACGGGCCGCGGAACTCCGCCCACACGGGAACCGCCAGCTCCGCCACGACGAGCAGCGCGAAGCCCGCGTAGTCGAACGGGTGCGGCAGCGCGAGCCGGACCACCCAGCCGACCTGGACGGCCGCGATCCCCGCCGCGTACCGCAGGTCCGTCCCGCGCCGCGCCGGGTCCTCGCGGGCGGCCCGCGCCCACTGGATCACCATCGCGATCCGCATGATCACGTAGCCGACGGTGATGAGCGTGAAGTCGTAGTGGTCGAGGGCGTCGCTCACCCCGGCGGCCAGCACGAGCACGCCGGCCATCTGGAGCAGCGTCAGCAGCCGGTACGGGACGTCGTCGGTGTCGTAGGAGGACGCGAACCACGTGAAGTTCATCCACGCCCACCAGATCGCGAAGAACACCATCGCGTACCCGAGCACGCCCGATCCGGCGTGGCCCTCGCCCAGCGAGTGGTGCAGCTGCGCGGCGGCCTGGGAGACCGCGACGACGAAGCAGAGGTCGAACAGCAGCTCCAGCGGGGTCGAGGCGCGGTGCTCCTCGCCGGGGTCGCGGCCGGTCATGACGCCGCGCCACGCGCTCGTCCGGATATCGGTCATGGCCACACTCTAGATTCCGGACGTTTCATTCGTAGGGACGCGCGGGCCGGGGGATGCGGATCACGCGCCGCGCGTCCAGCGCCGGTTCGGTGGTCCTGCGGAGTCCGGCCGGGGGACGGTGCCAGGTGCCGGTGACGCGCACCCACCGGTCGGCCCCGGGCGAGGGCGCGCCGTGGACGACCACGCGGAACGGCACGGCGTCCCCCGCGCAGCACGCGATCACCATCCGGGTGAGGAACCAGCCGCCGCCCTTGCGCGGGGTGGCGAACCCGGTGAGCCGGACGGTCGCGTCCCCGAGCACCTCGGGCCGTCCGTCCTGGGCCTGGAACGCGCGGCCGATGTACTCGCCGAGCGACATGTCGTCGGGCTCGGCGGTGACGGGCAGCGCCGGGTACCCCTCGTCGGGCGGCGGCGGGGGCGGCGCCGGACGGGACGCGGTCCGGGTGGCGCTGAACGACCCGAGCGCGGGCGGCGCCACGACGGCCACGGCCACGACCGGCGCCGCGAGCAGCCACGCCACGCCCGGCCCGTGGTGGTGGTGCCCGTGCGCGGACGCGGCGCGCCGGTCGCGCAGCATCCCGGCGCCGCCGAGGACGACCAGCACCGCCCCGGCCGCCGCCAGCGGGATCCGGAACCCCGGCCGCACGTAGCTCAGGTACTCCCCGGTCGCGAGCGTGATCCACAGCGCCGCCGCGCCGAGCGCGACGAGCAGCAGGTTCTGCGCGGGCCTGCTCACAGCAGCACGCTCCCCACGGCCGTCCCGGACACGACGGCGAGCGCGAACGTGAGCGGGATGAATCGCACGGCGAACGCACGTCCGAAGAAGCCGGTCTGCAAGGCGATCAGCTTGAGGTCGACCATCGGCCCGACGACGAGGAAGACCAGCCGCGCGGTGGGGGAGAACCCGGTGAGGCTGGCCGCGACGAACGCGTCCGCCTCCGAGCAGATCGACATGAGCACGGCCAGCAGCGCGAGGACGAGGATCGAGACGACCGGGATCCCGGCGACGGACGCGACCCACGACGCGGGCAGCGCCACGTTGATCGTCGCGGCGGCGGCCCCGCCGACGACGAGGAAGCCCCCGGCGTGCAGGATGTCGTGCGCCATCGCGCTCCGGAAGGCGTCCCACCGGCCGTCCCCGGCGGCGGAAGGGCGCTGCGGCAACACGCGCAGCCACGAGCCCCGGCCGAACGCCAGCCACGCCCAGCCCGCGACGACGGCGGTGAGCAGCGACGCCGCGAACCGTCCGGCGACCATCTCGGGGCGCCCCGGGAACGCCACCGCCGTGGACACCAGCACGACCGGGTTCACGGCCGGCGCGGCGAGCAGGAACGCCAGCGCCGCCGACGGCGCCACGCCGCGCGCCATCAGCCCGCCCGCGACGGGCACCGACGCGCACTCGCAGCCGGGCAGGACCGCGCCGAGCGCCCCGGCGACCGGCACGGCCGCGCCGGGCCTGCGGGGCAGGACGCGCGTCCAGAACCCGGCCGGGACGAACGCGGTGATCGCCGCTGACAGCGCCACCCCGAACACGAGGAACGGCAGGGCCTGGACGCAGACGGCGACGAACACGGTCGTCCAGGCGTCCACGGCGCGGACGTCCAGCGCGGGCGCGATCCACAGCCGTCCGGCGACGAGCAGCAAGGCGGACCCGGCGAACAAGGCGGACGCCGTCGTGAGCGGCGAACGCGGCTTCCTGCCCCAGTCGGGCGGGGGGAGGACGTCGTCCTCCCAGGCGGGACTCTCGACGGACACGCCCGCCATCATCCCGTACCGGCGCGGCTCACGCGGCCTCGCCGACGTCGAGGAACGGCGCGAACGGGTCGTCCAGCCCGGCGGCGGACTCGCCGGGCGCGAGCAGGCAGGAGCCGAGCAGCGCATGGATGCGGGCGCGGTCCAGGTCGGCGCCGGTGAAGACGAGGTGCTGGACGCGGTCGCCGTGCGGGGGCGTCCAGTCCAGGGACGCCGCCGCGCGCCGCAGCGGCGGCACGAGGTCCCACGCGGCGGCGGGCAGCGACGCCAGCCACGGCCCGGCGTCCTCGACGGTGACGATCCCGGCGACGGCGTCCCAGGCGAGCATCCGGTCCGGACGGGTGGCCAGCCAGAACCGGCCCCGGCTGCGCACCGACTCGATCGCGAGCGCGTCGGCGGCGTCGAAGAACCGCTCGGGGTGCAGCGGCGCGGTGTGCCGCCAGACGACGGTGTCGGCCGCGTCCGTGCTCGCCCCCGGCGGCAACCGCGCGGTGGCGGGGTCGAGGCGGGCGGCGAGGTCGCGGGCGCACAGCGGCGGGCCGTCCAGCGGCGGCAGCGGGTCGCCGGGCCGGTGGACGGGCGTCAGCGGCGCGAAGTGCCCGAGCAGGTCGGCGCAGAGGGCGACGTCCTCGGGGTCGGTGCCGGGCAGGACGCCGGGCAGCACCTCGGGCAGGACGAGCGCGGTCGCGTACTCGATCTGCCGGACGAGCACCTCGGCGAGATGCCGCTCGTCCCCGGCCGCGCCCGGCTTGCCGACGGCCTGGAGCGGTTCGCCCCGGCAGACGTCCACCGGCGTCAGCTCGGGGTCCAGCGCGGTGAGGACGCCCGTCAGCCCGAAACCCTCGGCGTGCAGGGCCTCGGCGACGGTCCGCGGCTCGACCGAGTCCCACAGGTCCACGATCAGCAGCGCGGCGTGCCGGGCGTGGCTGCGCAGCACCGGGACGAGGTCTTCCCGGACCGTGCACGTCACGCAGCCGTGGACGAGCCGCACGACGGCGCGGTCGCGCGCCCCGGCGGCGTCGCGCACGACGCGGACGGCGTTCCCGCCGGTGATCGCGCGCAGGTCGTGGTGGACGGCGAGGGATCCGGGCCGCTCCCGCAGCAGCCGGTCGACCACGGCCTCGCGGGCGGGTCCGTGCAGCCCCGCCACGAGCACCACAGGGACGGACATGCGCGCCTCCTAGTCGAGAATGAAAATCATTATCGACATCATGGCATGCCGGGACCCGGCCGGTCGAACGCGGGGGTCAGCCCGCGTCGGGCTCCTCCCGCAGCGCGAGGCCCTCGATCCGGTCGCCGAACGCGGCCATGACCTCGGTCTGCATCCCGCGCGCGAGCAGGCCGTGGACGGCGGACTGGGCGAGCGGCCGGAGCCGGGTGATCAGCCGGGCGAGATCGGGCAGGTCCGTCCGGTCGCGGTAGCCCGCCACGTCGTCCAGGTCGGCGTGCTCGACGGTGAGCCGGACGAACCGGCGCGCGATCGTCCGGCAGTCCTCGGCGAGCTGCGCGGCGATGTCGAACACGGCCTCCAGCGGGATCCCGGCGGCGGCCAGCTCGGCGCCGACGTTGAGCAGCCGCGGGCTCGGCACGCGGTACCGGTCCCCGGCGGGCTCCACGAACCCCAGCTCCTCGGCGCGCCGCAGCAGCTCGGCGACCCGCTCGGGGGTCGGCGCGGGGCCGTGGGCGGGGAAGAACAGGTCGCCCAGCTCGGCGAGCGTGACGTGGCCGGGGATCTCGTCCGTCCACGGGTCCGTCAGCACCTTCTCCAGGCCCAGCAGCTCGCCGATGTCGTGCCCCTGCTCCCACGCGGAGATCAGCTCGGCGATGGCGGCGAAGGTGTAGCCGCGCTCCTGGAGCTGCACGACGAGCCGGATCCTGGCCAGGTGGGAGTCGTCGTAGACGCCCGTCCGGCCGTGCCGCCGGGGCGGCGGCAGTACGCCGCGCTCCTGGAAGGCGCGCACGTTGCGGACGGTCGTCCCGGCCGTGCGGGCCAGCTCGTCGATGCGGTAGGTCGCCATGCGTTCCTGCCATCCGGGGTCTTGACGTTTCCATGATCCTATCCGCACAATCTGTCCCATGTGACTTCGTCCCATAAATCCATGGGACGGATTTTTCTGGCTCTGACTGGGATGGAGAATCCGATGAGCGAAGGTACCGGCGTCCTGGACGACCTGCTCGCCGAGGCCGCCGCCTCCGGCCCCGACGCCGTCGTCGACCGGCTCGGCGCGGACGACGTGGCACGGCTCGCGCAGGAGATCAGCACGCCCGGCGAGCTGCGGCGGCTCGTGGAGTTCGCGGGCGACGACACCCGCATGATCGACCGGCTCGTGGAGCGGATCCTCGGCAAGGCGGGCAGCGACCTGCTGCTCGACCGCGTCTTCGACCTCATGCCGGGCCGGTTCCTCGGCGACCGGCTGCGCAACGAGCGCGGCACGATCGAGTGGCACGTCACCACCCCGGACGGCCCGAAGGTCTACCACCTGAAGATCGCCGACGGCGTCGCCGAGTCCGGCCGGGGCGCGGCGGGCAACCCCCGCGTCACGCTCACCCTGTCCGCGCCCGACCTGCTGCGGCTCTGCGCGGGCACGCTGAACGGCCTCACCGCGTTCATGAAGGGCTCGATCAAGCTGAACGGCGACATGCTGTTCGGCGCCAAGCTGCCCGCCGCGTTCGACACGAGCGCGGAATGACATGAGCGACGCGCTCAACGCCCTGCTCGACCAGATCGGCACCCCCAAGCAGTTGCGCGAACTGCTCGCGATCGAGGGCGTCGACGACGCCTTCCTGGAGGGCTTCCTCCAGCAGGCCGGGGCGGCGCCCGCGCTGGACCGGATCTTCGGCGTGATGGCCGAGCGGTTCTCTCCGGAGCGCGCGGGAGGCCGGTCCGGGGTGGTGCAGTGGGTCGTCCGGATGCCGGACGGTGACCTGCCCTACCGGTTCGCCTACGGCCCGCACGGCGCGACCGCCGAGCGGGGCACGGCGCGGCGGGCGGACGTCCGGCTCACGGTCACCGCGCCGGTGCTCGTCCGGCTGTGCGCGGGACGGCTCAACGTCGTCCGGGCGCTGCGCGAGCGGACGCTCAGGTTCCGGGGCAACCCGCTCGTCGCGGCCCGGCTGCCGCGCTGGTTCGACTACTGACGGCTCACTGACGGCTCACGCGGACGCGACCGGCACCGGCGTCGCGTCCGCCACGCCGAGCACCGCGAGCCGCGCGGCCAGGTCGGCGGCCTGCGCGCGGATCTCCGGGACGGCCGTCGTCTCGTAGCGCAGGCCGCGCAGCGTCGGGCCGAGCGTGAACAGCCGGGGCTGCGGGCGGCCGACCGCGTCGCGGACCCGGCCGCCCTCGTCGGCGTCCAGGCCGAGGCCGAGCGGTCCCGGCGCGGCGTACCCGGCGGCGACGAGGCTCCGCAGCAGCGGGTCGGCGCCGGGCGCGGCGGCCGGTCCCGTGCCGTTGACGAGCCAGCCCACGCGCAGTTCGCGGCCGGAGACCCGGACGGCGAGCCCGTCGGCGTCCGCGCGCACGTCCTCGATGCGGCCGGACAGGACGTGGAGCCGTCCGGCGGCGCGCAGCCGCGCGATCCGGTCGGCCGTGGCGGGCGGGATCCGGTGCCGGTGGACCTCCCAGTACCGCGCGGCGAGGTCGAGGAAGCGCCGCCGGTCCGGTTCGGGGAGCCGCGCCCAGACGCGCGGGACGTGCGGGCGGATCGCGTCCACCACGCCGTGCCACTCGCCGTCGTTGTCGCGGACGGCCAGCCGCGCCCAGCGCAGCAGCGCGCGCAGGTCGGCGTGCTCGGGCGGCGCGGAGAGCCGGGCGGCGGGCGGACGCGGGGTCCGGTGCGTCCGGGGGAGCAGCCCGTGGCGCGACACGGCGTGGACGGTGCGTCCGGCGGCCAGCGTGGTCTCGAGGTCGACGGCCGTGAGCCCGGTGCCCGCGACGAGCACGGGCGCGTCGCCCTCGATGGCGTCCAGCGCGCCGGGCGCCCACGGGTCGGGGACGTAGCGGGGTCCGGCGGGCGCCCACGGCCAGGCGGCCGGGGCCTGGTTGCCGGTGGCGAGGACGACGGCGTCGGCGGTGATCGTCGTGCCGTCGGCCAGGACGACCCGCCAGCCCGCGCCCTCCGGGACCAGCGCGGTGACCGTCCCGGTGCGCTCGGCGAGCTGGCCGTCGGGGCGTCCGCGCAGCGCGTCGGCGAGCAGGTCGCGCAAATAGCGGCCGTAGAGCGGACGCGGCAGGAAGTCGTCGGCGGTGACGTCCAGCCCCCGTCCGCGCGCCCAGTCCAGCAGATGGCCCGGGTCGGTCTGCAGGCCGCTCATCGTCGCGACGCGGGCGTTCAGCAGATGGCCGGGGTCCTCGGTGGCGTACGCCTGGCCCCGCCCGTGCCGGCCGTGCCGGTCGATCACGACGAGCCGGGGGACGGGTCCGGTGCGGCGCAGCAGATGCACGGCCGTCAGTGTCGCGCTGGCCCCGCCGCCCACCACGACGACCCGGGGATCACGCTCGCTGCCTGCGGTTTCGGGCATGGCACCGAGACTATCCCCTATCCCTATCGAATTACCTTGAAAACTCCTAAAGGTCCGTGCCGCGCGGGGCGGGCGCGCGGCACGGACCGGCCGTCAGGAGATCGGGCAGGAGGCGCGGTAGGCGGCGTAGCCGGAGCCGTCCGGGCCGGGGCAGAGGAACTGGGAGTAGCGGCTGTCCCCGTCCACGAACCGCTTCATCCAGGCGACCTCCAGGGCGCCCGCGTACGGGGTGTCCCGGGTGAACGTGAGGTGGTCGGAGTCGGCGATCTGGGCGTACGCGCGCTCGGGCGCCCGCGTCAGGCTCTCGTACATCGGCTCGGCGAAGCTGTCGGCCGGCGCCCAGTCGTCCTTGGTCGCGCTCTCGATCAGCGTCGGGACGGTCACCGTCGACCAGTTCTTGGTCAGGTGCCAGGGCGCGAGCGCGGCGGCGGCCTTGAGGCCCGGCCGCGCCTTGGCGGCGCTCAGCACGCCCCCGCCGCCCATCGAGTGGCCCGTCACCGCGAGGCGGCTCGGGTCGAGGCGCTTCTGGACGGCCGCAGGCGCCTTGCCGGTCAGGTAGTCCAGCGCCGCGAGGAGTTCGTCGCCGCGCTCGGCCGGCTGGTCGTTGACGGTCCTGGTCGCGATCGTGAACACGACGAAGCCCTGCGACGCCAGGCGCGGGCCGAGCCAGGCGATCGACACCTCGGGACCCTGGAAGCCGGGGCTGACGGCGATGCCGCCGAACGTGCCCTTGCTCGTGTCGTTCGGGTAGTAGATCGTCCCGCCGCCGAACGCGCCCGCGGCCTGGTCGGACGTGACGGTCACCTTGGAGAAGGCGAAGGGGCCGCGCTTGGCGCGGATGCCGGACAGGGTCGGCGCGGGGCCGCGCTGGTACGACGCGGCGGTGACGGCGGGGGACGCGGCGGGGGGCGAGGCGGCGGCAAGGCCGCCCGGGACGGTCAGCGCGGCGAGCGCGGAAACGATCGCCAGGGAGCGCGTGAAGGAGCGTTTCATGGGATCAGTCTCCAGGACGCCGACGGATAAATCAGGACGTCAGACGAAACGAAAGGGGAACGGATACCGGCAGGTCAGCCCGCTTTGCCCAGGTAGGCGTCGGAGACCGCGTCGGCGTCGAACAACTCGTCCACCGGCCCGGACGCGGTGACCCGCCCGTGCGCGAGGACGTACGCCGTCGAGCACAGCTTCCGGACGAGCCGGACGTTCTGCTCCACCAGCAGCATCGCCGTCCCCTCGGCGGCGATCCCGGCCAGCAGCTCGCCGATCTCGTCCACCGCGACCGGCGACAGGCCGCTGGACGGCTCGTCCAGCAGCACCAGCTTCGGGTCCGACATCAGCGCCCGCGCGATCGCGACGCCCTGCTGCTGCCCGCCGCTCAGCCGTCCGGCGGGCTCGGCGGCGCGGTCGCGGATCCAGCCGAAGCGCGCGTAGGTGCGCTCCAGCCGCTCGCGCCGCACCTTGCGGCCGTGCCCGTACGCGCCGAGCAGCAGGTTGTCCTCGATCGACATGTTCGGGAACAGCCGCCGGTTCTCCGGGCAGAGCGCGATGCCCGCCCGGACGAGCGCGCCGGTGTCGTCCCCGGTGACGTCCCGGCCGTCGAAGGTGATCGTCCCGCTGCGGCGCGGGACGCGGCCGAGGATCCCGAGCAGCGTCGTGGTCTTGCCCGCGCCGTTGGCGCCGAGGATGCCGGTGACCGTCCCGGACGCGGCGGACAGCGCGACGTCGCGCACGGCGACGGTGTTCCCGAAGGCGACCGTGAGGTCGGTGACGGTGAGCATGTCGGTGAGCATGGGGTCAGGCCCCTCCCAGGTAGGACGCGATGACGGCCTCGTCGGCGCGGATCTCCTCGGGCGTCCCGGCGGCCAGGACGGCGCCCGCCGCCATCACGAGCACCCGGTCGGCCAGCGGCATGAGGAAGTGCATGTTGTGGTCCACGACGACGACCGCGACGCCGAGCCGGTCGGCGACCCGCCGGACGGCGGCGGCGAGCGCGGCCGACTCGCCGGTGTCCATGCCGACGGCGGGCTCGTCCAGCAGCAGGACGCGCGGACCGGTGGCGAGCGCCAGCGCGATCATCGCGAGCCGCTGCGCCGCGCTGGTCAGCGCCCCGCACGGCCGGTCCAGCAGCCCGTCCAGGCCGAGCAGGTCGGCGATGTCGTCGTCGGACGCGGCGCTCGTGCGGCCCTTGACCTCGCCGCGCGCCAGCCGCAGGCTGTCGCGCAGCGTCCAGGTCCCGAACAGGCGGGTCGTCTGGAACGTCCGCGCGATCCCGGCGCGGACGGCGCGGTGCGCGCCCCGCCCGGACGCGACCCGGCCGTCGAGCGTGACCGTCCCCGCGGTCGGGTCGTGGGTCCCGGCGAGGACGCCGAGCAGCGTCGTCTTGCCCGAGCCGTTCGGCCCGATGAGCCCGAGGACGCCGCCCGCGTCGAGCGTGAACGACACGCCGTCCACGGCGGCGAGGCCCCCGTAGCGCTTGACGACGTTGTCGACGGTCAGCAGCGCGGTCATGACGCGACCTCCTTCGCGCGCGCCGGGGCGGGGGCCGGGACGTCCGGCGCGGTCGGCCGGGGCCGCCGCCGCAGCGCGGTGATCCCGCCGAGGATCCCGTTCGGGACGAGCAGCGTGACGAGGATGAACAGCACGCCGAGCACGATCTGGCTGACGCCCGGCCCGAGCTTGATGAGCTGGGTGAACCCGATGACGACGGCGCTGCCGACGAGCGGGGCCAGCAGCCGTCCGCCGCCGCCGAGCCCGATCGCGACGAGCATGAGGAAGCCCTGCACGAACGTGAACTGCGACGGCGCGATGACGCCGTTGTACTGGGCGAACAGCACGCCGGCCCAGGCGCCGAACGCCGAGGACACGACCATCGCGATGAGCATCACGCGGGCGGTGGGGACGCCGACGTGCTGGGCCAGGTCCTCGTCCTCGCGGATGGCGCGCAGCCGGTCCCCGAAGCGGCTGCGCGACAGGGCGTAGAACGCGCCGAGGCTCAGCCCGAGCGACGCGGCGAGCAGCACGAGCGTGGTGTCGAGCGAGAAGCCGAGGTCGACGGGCCGTCCGTTCGGTCCGCCGGTGACGTCGGCGGCGTTGGTGAGGACGAGGTTGGTGACGGCCGTGAAGAACATCGTCCCGATGGCGAAGTACTGGCCGCGCGTCCGGCTGAACACGAGGGCGACGACGAGCCCGGCGAGCATCGTCCCGCCCACGGCGAGCAGCGCGCACAGCGCCATCGGCAGGCCCTTGCCGAGCAGGTACGCCGACAGGTACGCGCCGCCGCCGAAGAACGACACGTGCGCGAGGCTCGGGTACCCGCCGAGGCCGGTGATGAGGTTGAGTCCGGTCAGGGCGATGGCCCAGACGACGACGAGGAGCACGACCTGCCCGCGGTCGCCCTGGACGCCCTTCAGCAGGAGGTAGGCGACGACGCTGAGGGCGGTGAGCCCCGCCGCCGTCGCCGCGTGCCGGGTCCACCCGGCCGCGGTCCATGCGGGAACGCGCACGTCAGGCCACCCTTCGCGCGTTGGTGCTGCGCAGCCCGCCGGGCCGCAGCACGAGGATCAGGACGAGGATGAGGAACCCGAACGCGCTCTGGTACGCCGCGCTGACGTACGCTGCGCCGAGCCCCTCGACGACGCCGAGGACGAGCCCGCCCGCCACCGCGCCCCACACGCTGCCGAGCCCGCCGAGGACGACCACGACGAACGCGCTGAGCAGCACGTCGTCGGCCATGTACGGCGAGACCTGGAACGTCGGGCCGTAGGCGACGGCCGCGACCCCGCCGAGCAGCCCGGCGATGAGGAACGCGAGGCTGTACTGGCGGCGCATCGGGATGCCGAGCATCGCCGCCGCCTCGCGGTCCTGCGCGACCGCGCGCATGGCGCGGCCGAGCGAGGTCCGCGAGAGCAGCAGGTGCAGCGCGACCAGCGACAGGACGGCGAGGACGATCAGCGCCGCCTTCACCCCCGGCAGCGACACGCTCCCCGCCTTGAGCAGGACGGTGTCGTAGGGCGTGTCCAGCGACCGGCCCTCGCCGCCGTAGAGGCGCAGGGCGACGTTCTGGAGGATGAGCAGCAGGCCGAGCGCGACGGCCGGCGCGGCGGCGGGCCTGGTGATGATCCACCGGTAGGCCAGGACCTCGGTGAGCACCGACACCAGCCCGCCGCACGCGATCCCCGCCAGCGCCGCCACCGCGAACGGCGCGCCGGCGTGGCTCACCGACCAGGTCGTGTACGCCGCGAGGACGATCACGCCGGCGTGGGCGAAGTTGGGGACCTCCATCACCCCGTAGACCAGGGTGAGCCCCACGGCCACGACCGCGAACAGGCAGCCGAGGAAGACGCCGTTGACGAGGACCTGGATCACGAGCAGACGTCCTTCTTCAGGTTCGGCTGCACGACCGTCCCGTTATTGACGTCGAACGTCATGGCGCTGGCGAGCGTCTGCTTGTTCGAGCACCAGGTGGTGACCTCGGAGGCGGTCCGGGCCATGCGCTCGGTGAACAGCTTGCCGTCGCCGGCGATCCACCCGCTGACGGTGCCGGACGGGATCGGGATCTCCGCCAGCGCCTTCTCGATCTTCGCCGAGTCGGTGGTCGTCCCGGCCTTGGCCATCGCGGCGGCGACGATGAACGGGAAGTCGTGCGCCCACATCGTCAGGTCCTGCGGGTACTCGTTGTACCGGGCCTGGTAGGCGGCGGCGAAGGACTTGGCGGCCGGGTTGTCGGACGTGGTCGGCAGCGTCCCGGCGCAGTCGTAGTTGTCCTTCATGATCGAGTTGAACTGGGCGCCGAGGATGTCCTTGGCCTGGTTCGGGTTGATGCCCGCGCTGTGGATGACCGGCCCGGTGTACCCGGACTGCCGGAGCTGCTTGAGGACGGGCAGGATCACGGCGGTGACGCTGGACAGGTAGACCGCGTCCGGCTTGGCCGCGACGGCGGTGCGGATCGCGTTGCTGTAGTCGGTCGACCCGACGGGGAACTGGGTGCTCGCGGCGACCTTGATGCCCTCGGCGGGCGCGAACTTGTTGACGAGCTGCGTGAGCCCTTCGCCGTATCCCTCGCCCTTGGCGGTGATGACCGAGACGCTCTTGATGCCGAGCTGCCGCTTGGCGTAGTAGAAACAGCCCGGGACATAGGTGGGGGAGTCGCCGCGAACGCGCCAGAAGTGCGGGCTGAGCCGCAGGATGCTCGGATACACCGAGTCGATGAGGTTCAGCATGGCGACGGGCTTGCGCTTGAGCTGCGGCACGTAGGTGTCGGAGCCGAGGCCGTAGGCGATGACCGGCAGCTTCTTCGCCTGCACCAGCTCGCGGAGCTGGGTCACGCCGGTGGTGGCCGCGTCGGACTTGTCGTCGGCGTAGCTGATCGCCATCGTGCGCTTCTTGCCCGCGACGGTGAAGCCCTGCTTGCTCAGGTCCTCGACGCCCATCTGGAGGGCCTTCTTCTGCGGCGCGCCGAGCGTCGAGTAGATGCCCGACATGGAGAGGATCGCGCCGATCTTGACCGTGGTGTCGTCCCCGGAGCCGCCGCCGGAACCGCAGGCGGCGGTGGAGATGAGGACTGCGGACGCCGTCAGGGCCGCTGCTGTTCTGGAGCGCATGGGGTGGGAACCTCCGCTTTCGGGGTGAGGTGGCGCACACTCTAGGGGCAAAATCCCTGGCTTACAAGAAGGATGTTCGATAATGTCGAACCACAGTCGTCTAGGGAGGGTGGATGCCGGGTTCAATCCAGTCGCTTGAGCGCGCGGCGGCGATCCTGCGCCTGCTGGCCGGCGGCCAGCGGAAGCTGGCGCTGTCGGACGTGTCGGTGACGCTCGGGCTGGCCAAGGGGACCGTCCACGGGATCCTGCGCACGCTCCAGCAGGAGGGCTTCGTCGAGCAGGACCCGGAGACGGGCCGCTACCAGCTCGGCGCGGAGCTCCTGCGGCTCGGCAACAGCTATCTCGACGTCCACGAGCTGCGGGCCCGCTCGCTGATGTGGGCCGACGACCTGGCGCGCGTCACCGGCGAGAGCGTGCGGATCGGCGTGCTGCACCAGGGCGGCGTGCTGGTCATCCACCACGTGTTCCGGCCGGACGAGAGCCGCCAGGTCCTGGAGGTCGGGTCGATGCTCCCGCTGCACGCCACGGCGTGGGGCAAGGTGCTGCTGGCCTTCGACCCCGCCGCCCCCGGCGAGCTGGACGACGAGCTGAAGGTCTTCACCCGCCGCACGCTGGCCGATCGCGCCGAGTTGGACGCCGAGTGCGCCGCGATCCGCGAGCTGGGCTGGGCGGGCGAGCGCGAGGAGGCGGTGGACGGCGTCGCGGGCCTGGCCGCCCCGATCCGCGACCACCGGGGCAGCCCGCTCGGCGCGGTCGGCATCGGCGGGGCCGTCGAACGGGTCGCCCCCGGGGGCGCGTTCCCGCCCGCGCTGGTCGCGGCCGTGCGCGACGCGGCCCGGTCGATCAGCCGCGACCTCGGCGCCACGATGTTCTGACGCGGGACTGTTGTTCGACATAGTCGAATCCGATACTGTTCAGGAAACCACCCCATCTCACGAGTCGGAGGGGCCGCGGATGACGGACCGCTTCGTGGCGGCGATCGACCAGGGAACGACGTCGAGCCGGTGCATCATCTTTGACGGGAGCAGCCACATCCTGGCCGTTGATCAGCGCGAACACCGGCAGATCTTCCCCCGGCCGGGATGGGTGGAGCACGACGCCGCGCAGATCTGGGCCCGCGTCCAGGAGGTCGTGGCGGGCGCGCTCGGCAAGGCGGGGCTGAAGCCGTCCGACCTCGCCGCCGTCGGCATTACCAACCAGCGCGAGACCACGGTGCTGTGGGACAGGGCGACCGGACGTCCCGTCCACCACGCGCTCGTCTGGCAGGACACCCGCACCGAGGCGCTGTGCGCGGAGCTGGCCGGCGACCAGGGCCGCGACCGCTTCGCCGACCGCACCGGCCTGCCGCTGGCCTCGTACTTCTCCGGGCCGAAGATCCGCTGGCTGCTCGACCACGTCCCCGGCGTGCGCGAGCGGGCCGAGCGCGGCGAGCTGCTGTTCGGCACGATGGACACCTGGGTCATCTGGAACCTGACCGGCGGCGCCGTCCACGTCACCGACGTCACCAACGCCAGCCGCACCATGCTCATGGACCTGCGGACGCTGGACTGGGACGACGGCATCCTCGCCGACTTCGGCATCCCCCGCTCGCTGCTGCCGGAGATCCGCTCGTCCGCCGAGGTGTACGGCACCGGGCGCGGCGTGCTGGAGGGCGTCCCGATCGCGGCGGCGCTCGGCGACCAGCAGGCCGCGCTGTTCGGCCAGACGTGCTTCTCGGTCGGCGACGCCAAGTCCACCTACGGCACCGGCTCGTTCCTGCTGCTCAACACCGGGAAGGAGCCCGTCAGGTCGCACCACGGGCTGATCACCACGATCGGCTACCAGCTCGGCGGCGAGGCCCCGGTGTACGCGCTGGAGGGCTCCATCGCCAACACCGGGTCGCTGACGCAGTGGCTCCGCGACCGCATCGGGCTCATCACCACGGCCGCCGAGATCGAGACGCTGGCGCTGTCGGTCGAGGACAACGGCGGCCTCTACCTCGTCCCGGCCTTCTCCGGGCTGTTCGCGCCGCACTGGCGGCCGGACGCGCGCGGCGTGATCGTCGGGCTCACCGGGTTCGCCGGGAAGGGCCACCTCGCGCGCTGCGTCCTGGAGGCCACCGCGTTCCAGACCCGCGACGTCGTGGACGCGATGGTCCTCGACTCCGGCGTCGAGCTGAAGGCCCTCAAGGTCGACGGCGGCATGACCGCCAACAACCTGCTCATGCAGACCATCGCCGACATGCTGGACGCGCCCGTCACCCGTCCGTTCGTGTCCGAGACCACCTGCCTCGGCGCCGCGCACGCCGCCGGCCTCGTCGCCGGCGTGTGGCCCGACCTGGACGCGCTGCGCGCCGAGTGGCGCCGCGCGGCCGAGTGGACGCCCCGGCTGGACGACCGCGTCCGCGACCGCATGCTCCGCAAGTACCGCAAGGCCGTCGAGCTGGCCAAGGGCTGGATCGACGAGGACGACCTCGAAGTGGAGGGGCGATGAACGTGACCACCACGGCCGCGGGACGCTCGGAGATCCGCGCCGAACTGGGCCGCGGCAAGTTCGACCTGCTCGTCATCGGCGGCGGGATCGTCGGGATCTCGGCCGCGTGGACCGCCGCGCAGGCCGGGCTCCGGGTCGCGCTCGTGGACGCGGGCGACTTCGCGGGGGCGACGTCCAGCGCGTCCACCAAGCTCGTCCACGGCGGGCTGCGCTACCTCCAGACGGGCAACGTCCGGCTCGTCGCCGAGAACCACCGCGAGCGGCGCAGCCTCGCCGCCGAGGTCGCCCCGCACCTGGTCAACCCGCGCCGGTTCGTCGTGCCGATCTACGCCGACGGCCCGCACGGCGCCGCCAAGCTCGGCGCCGGGGTGTTCCTGTACTCGGCGCTGTCGGCGTTCGGCGACGGCCTCGGCCGCGTGATCACCAAGGCGCACGCGCTGGAGCAGGTCCCGGCGCTGCGGACCGAGGGGCTGAAGTCGGCCGCCGTCTACACCGACCACCAGATGAACGACAGCCGCGTCGCCATCATGACCGTGCGCGCGGCCGTCGCCGCCGGGGCGGTCGTGCTCAACCACGCGGGCGTCGTCGGGCTGCGCATGTCGGCGGGCCGCGTCGTCGGCGCCGACCTGCGCGACGGCCTGGACGGCACCGAGTTCGGCGTCGCGGCCCGGCTCGTCCTCAACGCGACCGGCCCGTGGGTGGACCGGCTCCGCGCGATGGAGGACGCGAGCGCCGCGCCGAGCATCCGGCTGTCGAAGGGGGCGCACATCGTCCTCAAGCGGCACCAGCCGTGGAAGGCCGCGCTGACGATCCCGATCGACAAGTACCGCGTGTCGTTCGCGATCCCGTGGGAGGACCACCTCCTGCTCGGCACGACCGACGAGGCGTACGAGGGCGAGCCCGGCGAGGTCCGCGCGACCGACGCCGACATCGACCAGATCCTCGGCGAGGCGGGCGTCGGCCTGTCCGGGCTGCGCCGCGCGGACGTCGTCTACGCCTTCGCGGGCCTGCGCGTCCTGCCCGGCGGCCCCGGCGACGTCGCCACCGCCAAGCGCGAGACCGTCCTGACCGAGGGCCCCGGCGGGATGCTGTCCATCGCGGGCGGCAAGTGGACGACGTACCGCCACATCGGCAAGGTCATCCTGGACCGGCTCGGCGTCGGCGGGGAACTGCTGAAGACCGTCCCGCTGCCGGGCCTCGCCGCGCCCGCCGCCGTCGCGCAGCGCCTCGCCGCCGCGCCGATGGACCCGGCCGTCGCCGCGCACCTCGCCACCCACTACGGGACGCTCGCGTTCGACCTCGCCGACCTCGTCCGGGCCGACCCGGCGCTCGGCGCGCCCGTCCACCCGGACGGCCCCGACATCTGGGCGCAGGTCGTGTACGCCCGCGACCGTGAATGGGCCTCCACCGCCGACGACGTCCTCCGCCGCCGGACCACCCTCACCCTGCGCGGGCTGGACACCCCCGAGATCCGCGCGCAGGTCACCGAGATGCTGAGGAGCCGCTAGATGTTCACGTTCACCAGCAGCGACGGGCTGGAGATCCACGTCCACGCGTGGCCCGCCCCCGCCGGGCCGCGCGGGATCGTCCAGATCTCGCACGGCATGGGCGAGCACGCGGCCCGCTACGCCCACCTCGCCGAACGGCTCAACCGCCTCGGCTACACGGTCTACGCCAACGATCACCGGGGCCACGGCCACACCATGAAGGGCACGCCCGGCGACCTCGGCGCGGACGGCTGGAACCTGCTCGTCGCGGACATGGTGACGCTGTCGCAGATCGTCCGCGAGCGGCATCCCGGCGTGCCGCTCGTCCTCGTCGGGCACAGCCTCGGGTCGTTCGCCGCGCAGCAGTACGTCCTGGACCACGCCGACCTGCTCGCGGGCGTGGCCCTCTCCGGGACGACGGCCGTGGACGCCCTGCTGGAGCGGATCATCGCGTCCGGCGGCGACGTGTTCTCCTTCTTCAACGCGCCGTTCCAGCCGTCCCGCACCGACGCCGACTGGCTGAGCCGCGACGAGGCGCAGGTGGACGCCTACGTCGCCGACCCGTGGTGCGGCTTCGCGATCGACGACGCCAGCACCGGCGACTTGGCGGTCGCCGCCGCGGAACGTCTCGCCGACCCGTCGACCGTCCGACCCACGCTCCCCATTTACGTGATGGTCGGTGAAGAGGACGTTCTGAACGCGGGTCTCGCCCACTCGGACCTGGTGGTGCAGCGCTACCGCTCGGCCGGCCTGACGGACCTGACCTACCGCACCTATCCCGGCGCCCGGCACGAGATCCTCAACGAGACCAACCGCGACGAGGTCGAATCCGACCTGGTCGCGTGGATCACCCGCGTCACCGGCTGACGGCGATGCGGCGCGCCGCCACCGCCGCGGCCACGCGGCCGAGGACGGGGAACTCCAGCGGCAGCAGCGACGAGCGCGGATGCACGCGGCGCCGGGTCCCGCGCTCGATCGCCCGGGTGATCGCGCGGGCCGTCGACGCGGGCGGCACCGGCGGCGGGGTGCGGACGGGCCGCCCGCGCCAGGGCAGCAGATCGACGTCGCGCGCGGCGGTGTCGGTCGCGCCCGGGACGATCTCCAGCACCCCGACGCCCGCCGCGCGCAGCTCGTGCCGCAGCGTCCGCGTGAGGTGCGCCAGGGCCGCCTTGGACGCGCCGTAGTAGCCGAGCAGCGGCACCGGGACGGACTGGAGGCTGGAGGTCACGTTGACCACCAGCCCGTCCCGGTCCCGCAGGGCGGGCAGCAGCGCGCGGGTCAGCGCCACCGGCGACCACAGGTTCGTCTCGAACAGGGCGCGGGCCGCCGCGTCGTCGCCGTGGACGCCCTGCGCGCCGACCAGCCCGGCGCCCGCGTTGTTGACCAGGACGTCCACCGTTCCGAGAGCGTCGAGAGCGGCCCGCGCGAGGTCGGCGGCGGCGCCGGGACGGGACAGGTCCGCCTCGATCACGTGCGGCCGGGGCCGTCCGGCGGCGGCGATCTCGGTCGCGACCTCGTCCAGGAGCGCCCGTCGTCGCGCGGCGAGCGCCAGCCGGGCGCCGCGTTCCGCCAGCGTCTGCGCGAGCGCGCGGCCGATGCCGCTGGACGCCCCCGTCAGGAGCACCGCAGCGCCGTCCAGCGACCGGGCCATCGGGCCTCCTCGGTTGACTGATAATCAGTCAAACAGCCGACGGTGGTTCCGTCAACCGGCCGGGCTCAGCGCCGGGACGACCGGACGTCCGCCAGGCGATCCTGGAGGTCGGCGTGCCGGAACTGGTGGACGGCCCCGGTCCGCCGCAGCAGGCCGAGGCGGTGCGCGTCGTCCAGGAACCGCATGAGCCGGAACGGGACGCGCCGCCGCAGGAACAGCAGCGTCACGAGGTAGGTCACCCCGCAGCTCCGCAGCGCGATCATCGCCGCGAACGCGAGCCCGAACAGCAGCCCGTAGCTCACCCCGTCCACCGGCCCCGCGACCAGGCCCGTCGACAGCCCGAACGCCAGGCCCGTCGCGAGCCCGAGCGCCGCCGACTCCAGGCACGCCAGCCGCAGGTCGCGGCGCAGCGCGTCGCGCGGGGTCTGCGGCCCGCCGGTGGGCTGCGGCGTCCGCGCCCAGTTCCGGACGGCCAGCGCGGGCCCGAACGTCAGCCCGAAGACGACCCCGAGCGTGGACGCGCTGTGCACGCTCACCGCCAGCCCGGCCGACAGCCCGTACGCCAGCTCGTGCCCCGCCTCGCCCGCGAGCACCTTCACCAGGCCCGCCGCCGGGCCGAACAGCAGCCCGACGGTCAGGCAGATCGCCAGGTGGTGCAGGAGCGCGCGGGTCCGGCCGCGCAGCCGGAACTCGGCGTGGGCGGGCGCGGTCGCGGGGGCGCGGAAGCCGGTCGCGAGGCCGTAGGCGAGGCCGACGCACAGGCCGTCCGCGAGCCCGATCGTGAGGCCGTCGGTGAGCCCGTCGGCGAGGCCGTCGGTCACGGCGTCGCCGAGCCCGCTCGCCACTCCGAACACCAGCCCGCCCGCCAGCCACAGCGCGGCCTTGCGCAGCGGCGAGCGGGCCGGACGCGCCGACGCCCATCCGAAGAACCCGCACAGTGCCGCGAACCCCGACCCGTAGGCCAGGCCGTTGCCCAGCTTGCTCGTGAACCCATAGAGGACGGCGTTCGTCAGCGTGAGCGTCAGCCCGGCCAGCACGCCGACCACCAACGCGGTGACGAGCGTGCGGTGGCGGAGCCGCAGGTTCCACCACGCCAGATCGGTCGTGCCCGCGGCCGTCAGGTGGCGGGCGAGGTAGGCGAGCCAGATCGAGGCCCGTCCGGACGTCCACGCGCGGCCCGGCCCGGCGAGCGACGGGACGAGATGGTCCAGCAGATGGCCGGTGATCGCCTCGGGCGTGCGGAAGTACGTCCGGTTCAGCAGGACGGCCGGGTCGGTGCGCGTGTCGGCGTAGACCTTGCGCAGCAGCCACAGCGCCAGCGGCGTCGCCAGCGCCTCGGCGGCGGGCGTCCGCTCGCCCGAGGCCAGGACGGCGACCAGGTCCCGCCACGCGCCCGGCGGATGCGGCGGCAGGCTCCGCGCCACGTACGCGGCCGTGTCGGCGGGCCGCAGCGGACGCGGCTCGATCACCGCGCCGGCCGTCAGGACGTCCCCGCCGGGCGCGGCGACGGCGGCGGCGTACTCGGCGGTGCGGCAGGTCAGGACGAGCCCGTCGTCGGCGGTCAGCGCGGCGTTCAACGCGGTGATCATGGGGGCGCGCAGCGGTTCGGGGACCTCGTCCAGGCCGTCCAGGACCGGCAGGACGCGGCGGCGGCGCACCAGGGCGGCGGGCGCGTCCGGGCCGAACGCGTCCGCGCGCAGGGCCGGGTACATCGCGGCGAGCCGGGACGCGAACCAGGCGTCGAACGGCACGGCGTCCGGCGCCCAGCCCGCGAGCGTCACGAGGACGGGGACCGGGTCGCCGGGGCGCCGGTCGCGCAGCAGCCCGCGCAGGAGCAGGACGGCCAGGGTCGTCTTGCCCATGCCCGGGTCGCCGAGGACGACCAGGCGGCGGCGGGGGAGGTCGCGGAAGGCGCGGACGAGGTCGTCCACCCGGTCGCTGCGGGCGGTGAGGCGCGGCCCGGCGGACAGGAACCGGCGCCCGCCCGCCGCCGCGCGGTCCATGACGGGCAGGCCGGTCAGGCGCCACCGGACGGCCAGCGGCGCGGGATCGTCCAGCCGCCGCGCGAGGATCTCCGCGCGCCACTGCTCGGCGACCAGCCCGGCCAGCGTCTCCTGCGCGCGGTCGACCTGCTCGGGCGTGCTCACCGTCCGGCCGGGCCTGCGCCAGCCGCCGACGACCAGCGGGACGAGCGGCGCGACGGCCAGCGGCACCGACGCCAGCTGCGCCCAGCTCGCGGTCGTTTCCAGCCCGCTGCGCCGCAGCACCGCCACCAGGCCGCCGCAGATCGCGATGATCATCAGGGCCAGGAGCGCGGCGCCCGCGCTGCGCGCCCGCGCCGACCGTTCACGCGCCATGCAGCGCATGGTGCCAGTCCGTGAGGTTTCCCACACGTAACGTCACCGAAGTGTCGCCCGTTCGTCAGCGGCGCAGGCCCGTCAGCATCCGGTTCAGGCCCCAGCGGAACTGGTCGGTGGAGACGTAGGCGGCGATCGTGTCGGCCGCCGCGTGGGTCCGGGGGTGGGCGGACGGGTCGAGATGGCCGAGCGCGGCGCGGCGTTCGGCGATCCGGACGTCCTCCGGCGCGGCCGGCGCGCCCGGCGGGATCTCGGCCGCCTCCAGCGCGATCGCGCCGAGGACGTAGACCATCACGCCGTAGGACGCGCGGGCGGCCTCGTCCGGCGGGAGGCCCGCGTCGGCGAGGGCGTCCAGCAGGCGTTCGCCGACGGTCAGCGCGACCGGACCCCGGAACGCGTCGCCGAGCAGGGCCGGGACGATCCCCGGGTGCCGCAGGAGCACGTCGCGCAGCCCCAGCGCGAACGTGGTGATCCGCTCCTGCCAGGGCCACGCGGTGGCGAGGACGGACGTGTCGGCCTCGGCCAGCAGCGCGTCCACCAGCGCGGACACGATCGCCGCGCGGTCCGGGAAGTAGGTGTAGAGCGCGCCCGGCGTCAGGCCCACCTCGGCGGCCAGGGACCGCATCGTCAGCGCTTGGAGGCCGCCGGAGTCGACGAGGGCCAGGGCCGCGTCCAGGACCGTCGAGCGGTCGACGGATCGTCGCGGTCCGCGCTTCCGTGGTGGCATGGCAATACTGTACAGTGTTTAATGTTAAACACCGTTCAGAGTTTTGGGAGCACAGCCATGCGTGACGGACGATGGACCCTCGCCGCCGCCCTCGTCGGCGGAGTGGCCGCCGCGAACGCGGCCTTCGCCGGCCTCGGGTCGGTGTTCGACTACCCCGGCGTCCTCGCCGAGCCCGCCGGGACGATCCTCGACAGGTTCGCCGCGAACCCGCACGTCATCGGGGGGTGGTTCCTGCTCCTGGCGTTCGGCGCGGGGCTGCTCGTCCCGGCCGCCGTCCTGCTCGGGCGCCGCCTGCCGCCCGGCACCGCGACCACGCTCGCCGTCCACACCGGGGTCCTCGCCGGGCTCGTCCAAGTGCTCGGGCTGCTGCGCTGGCCGTTCGCCGTCCCGGCGCTCGCCGACGCGCACGCCGCCGACCCCGCCACGACCGAGGCCGTCTTCACGGTGCTGCACCACTACCTCGGCACGGCCGTCGGTGAGACGCTCGGCTACCTGCTCACGGCGTCCTGGACGCTGCTCGTCCTGCGCGCGATGCCCGGCGCCCCGCGCTGGTTCGCCGGACTCGCCGCCCTGTCGGCGCTCGCCGTCGCCGCCGGGATCGTGGTGCCGCTCGACGTGCCCGGCGCGGACGCCGCCAACTTCCTCGGCTACGTCGCCTGGAGCGCGTGGATGATCGCGCTGGCGGTGCTCGTCGTCCGCGATCGTGCCTTCGCCGCGCGGCCTCGTCCGGTCGCCGTCCCGGCCGTCTGACGGGCGCGCGGGCGCCGCGTTCCGCCGTACGATTCGTCCGGAACGTGGCGCTGGGCCGAGGACGGGGAGCCGGGGTGGGGATCAAGCCGCTGGGGCCGGGCGATCCGCGGCGGGTCGACGAGTACGACCTCGTCGCGCGGCTCGGCGAGGGCGGGATGGGGACCGTCTACCTCGGCCGCACCCGCACCGGCCGGGCCGTCGCGGTCAAGTCGATCCGCGCGGACTTCCAGGGCCGCGACGAGCTGCGCCGCCGGTTCGCCGGGGAGGTCCGCGCGGCCGGGCGGGTGAGCGCGCTCTACACGGCGGCGGTCGTCAAGGCCGACCCCGGCGCGGACCCGCCCTGGCTCGTCACCGCGTACGTCCCCGGGCCGTCGCTGGACGAGGCCGTCGACCGGTTCGGACCGCTCCCGCCGGACTCCGCGCGCGTCCTCGGCGCGCACCTCGCCGAGGGCCTGGCGGCGGTGCACCGGGCGGGGCTCGTCCACCGGGACCTCAAGCCGGGCAACATCGTCCTCGCGGAGGACGGCCCGCGCATCATCGACTTCGGGATCGCGCTGGCGCTGGACACGCCGCGCCACTCCGTCACCGGATCGGTCATCGGGACGCTCGCGTACATGGCGCCCGAGCAGGTGCGCGGCGAACGGGACCTGGACGCGCGGACGGACGTCTTCGCGCTCGGCGGTGTCCTCGCCCACGCCGCCACGGGCCGTCCGCCGTTCGGGGACCTGCCGCAGGCGGCGGTCATCTACCGGATCATGGACGCCGAACCGGACCTCGCGGGCCTCCCGCCCGTCCTGCACGCGGTGGTCGCGGCGTGCCTGGCCAAGGACCGCCGGGACCGTCCGACGCTCGAAGAGGTCATCGACCGGCTGATGGCGCCGGGGCCGCCGCCGACGTCCTGGCTGCCGCCGCCGGTCGTCGGCCTGATCGAGGAACGCCGCCGCACGACCGCCGCCGCCCTGACCGGCCCCGCCGCCCCGCCGTCCGCGCACGCCCACGGCACCCCGCCCGTCGCCCTCCCGGGGGCCGCTCCCGTCCCCGGCACCCCGCCTGGCGCCCTCCCGGGGGCCGCTCCCGGCTACGGCATACCGTCGGCGGCGCCGGGCGCCGCTCCCGTCCCGCCGGGCGCCGCGCCTTTCGGCACGCCGCCGCAGGGCGTCCCGCCCGCCGCGCCCGCGCCGGGCGTGCCGTCCGGGCATCCGCACGCCGCACAGAACGAGACGCCGCCACCCGGACCGCCCGGTGCCACGCCCGCGCCGCCGTACGGCATGCCGCACGAGCGGTCGTCGGGTCCGCAGGCCGGCGCGCCGTACGGGGTGCCGCCCGCGTCGTTCCCCGGCGCGCCGCACGAGCAGGCGGGCGGGCCGTCCGGACCTCCGGCGGGTCCGCCGCCGGACGGATCCGCAGGGCGTCCGCAGGCCGCGCCGCCGTACGGCGTTCCGCCCGGCCCGCACCACCAGACCCCGCCGGGCTCAACGCCGCCCGCGCCGCCATACGGATCGGCGCCCGACGGGCTTCCCGCGCCGCCGTACGGCGCGCCGCAGGCGGGACGACCGGCGATCTTCGGCCACGTCGACCGGCTGGCGGCCCGCGTGCGGGCGGCGTTCGTGCCGCAGGAGGGACAGCCGGGCGTCGGCCCTGCGAACACCCCGCCGCCCGGTTACCAGCCGCCCGGCGCTCCGCCGCCCCTGCCGTGGGAGGAACCGGCGGGCGCAGGCGGCCCGGCGGGAGGCGAGGGCGCGTCCGACGGGGACGCGGCGTCGTCCGGCGAGCTGAACGGGGGCCTGGCCGCGCGGGCGCGCGGCGAGACCGACCGGGCGCGGCGCCTGCTCGAACGCGCCGCGACGTCCGCGAACCGCTACGTCTCCGCCCGCGCCATGCTCACCCTCGGCGCGATGGACGAGAAACTAGGCGCGCTGGACACCGCAGGACGGTGGTTCTCGCTCGCCGCCGCGTCCGGCCACCACGAGGTGGCGCCGAAGGCGACCCTGCGGCTGGCCCAGCTGGCGGCGCGGCGCGGCGACCACGCGCTGGCCCGCAGGCTGTACGGCGACGCCGCCCGCAGCGGTTCGGCGACCGTCGTGGCGGAGGCGGAGCAGGCGCTGACCGAGCTGGGCGCCCACCCGTCCCCGTGGCCCGCACCACCGCCGCCCGCCCCCCGCGGCCCCGGCTGGGCCGCGTCACCGAGCGCGCCACCGTCCGCCGGCCCGGAGACCCCGCCCCCGCCCGCCGACCAGAACGGCCCCCAAAGCGCAACACCGTCCGCCGGCCCGCCCGGCGCAACTCCATCCGCCGGCCCGGACGCGGTGCGGCGCGCCGACCTGCCGCCGGACGCGGATGCCGAGCGGGACTAGAGGTCGTCAGCCGAGGACGAGCGGGAGCCGGGTTGCCGAGCGTGGCGCGCTGACTGGCCGTCGGGCGCGGGCGTCGGGCGGGATTAGAGGTCGGTCAGCCGAGGACGAGTGGGAGGCGGGCGGCCAGGTCGCCGAGTGCGGCCTGCTCGGCGGGGGTCGGGGTGCGGCGGCCGGTGCCGACCAGGAGGGCGTCGGCGTCGGAGAACGACGTGGGGAACGCGGCACCGGCGATCTCTTCCAGGGCCGTGCGCGCCGCGGCGAGGGTGTCGGCGGGGGGTCCGGCGATGGACGGCAGGTGCGCGACCAGGTCGAGGTGGTGCAGCGTCCATTCCATGAGGTAGGCCGTCAGGTAGTCCCCGGCGGTCAGCACGACGTCCTTCGTCGCGACCCGGACGGACGGGTCGGCGAGTTCGGCGGCGCGTCCGGCGGCGGAGCCGAGGTCGTCGAGGTGGAACTTCAGCAGGCCCGGGTCGCCGTACGCGGCGGCCAGGCGGGGGATCAGCGCGTCGAGCGGGTCGTCGCCGGTCGGCGGGTCGACCAGTTCCCAGTAGGTGGTGGCGTCGGCGGTCGGTTCGCCGTCGGTGGGGGTCACCAGCGTGATCAGGACGTCCTGCGCGTCGATGACCAGGTGGCAGACCAGGTCCCGCACGAGCCACCCGGCGCAGCCCGACGGCTGGGCGAAGTCCTCGTCGGCGAGGGCGTCCACGGCCGCGCGCAGGGCCGTCCACGAGCGTGAGAAGAGGTCCACCCGGGCACGCTAGTGCGGCCCCGGGACGGCGGACAATCGGTTTTCGGCCCGCGACGGGACGCGCCGCCGCGTCCCGTCGCGGAAGACCCGGTCAGGCGTCGACGTAGGCGGCCAGGTGCTCGCCGGTGAGGGTGGAGCGGGCGGCGACGAGGTCGGCGGGGGTGCCCTCGAAGACGACCCGTCCGCCGTCGTGCCCGGCGCCGGGACCGAGGTCGATGATCCAGTCGGCGTGCGCCATCACGGCCGGGTGGTGCTCGATCACGATGACCGACTTGCCGGAGTCGACGAGCCGGTCCAGCAGGCCGAGGAGCTGCTCGACGTCCGCCAGGTGCAGCCCGGTCGTCGGCTCGTCCAGGACGTACACGCCGCCCGTCTCGGCCATGTGGACGGCCAGCTTGAGCCGCTGCCGCTCGCCGCCCGACAGCGTGGTGAGCGGCTGGCCGATGCCGAGGTAGCCGAGCCCGACGTCCGCGAGCCGCGCGAGGATCCGGTGCGCGGCGGGCAGCCGCGCCTCCCCGGCGCCGAAGAACCCCTCCGCCTCGGCCACCGACATCGCGAGCACCTCGCTGATGTCGCGTCCGCCGAGCCGGTACTCCAGCACGGCCGCCTGGAACCGCTTGCCCTCGCAGTCCTCGCAGGTCGTGGCGACGCCCGCCATCATCGCCAGGTCGGTGTAGATGACCCCGGCGCCGTTGCAGGTGGGGCAGGCGCCCTCGGAGTTGGCGCTGAACAGCGCGGGCTTGACGCCGTTGGCCTTGGCGAACGCCTTGCGGATCGGTTCGAGCAGCCCCGTGTAGGTCGCCGGGTTGCTGCGCCGGGACCCGCGGATCGGTGCCTGGTCGACCGACACCACGCCCGCGTCGGCGGGCAGAGACCCGTGCAGCAGGGAACTCTTGCCCGAACCCGCGACGCCGGTAACGACGACGAGCACACCGAGCGGCACGTCGACGTCCACGTCCTGGAGGTTGTGCGCGGACGCGCCGCGGATCTCCAGCGCGCCCGAAGGCTTGCGGACGCTCTCCTTGAGCGACGCCCGGTCGTCCAGATGCCGTCCGGTGACCGTCCCGGCGCTCCGCAGCCCTGCGACGGTGCCCTCGAAGCAGACGGCGCCGCCCGCCGTCCCCGCGCCGGGCCCGAGGTCCACGACGTGGTCGGCGACCGCGATCGTCTGCGGCTTGTGCTCCACGACGAGGACGGTGTTGCCCTTGTCGCGCAGCCGCAGCAGCAGGTCGTTCATCCGCTGGATGTCGTGCGGGTGCAGGCCCGTGGTCGGCTCGTCGAAGACGTACGTGACGTCGGTGAGCGACGACCCGAGGTGCCGGACCATCTTGACGCGCTGCGCCTCGCCGCCCGACAGCGTGCCGGACGGTCGGTCCAGCGACAGATAACCGAGCCCGATCTCCGTGAACGAGTCCAGCGTGTCGCCGAGCGCCTCCAGCAGGGGGGCGACCGACGGCTCGTCCAGGCCCCGGACCCAGGCGGCGAGGTCGCTGATCTGCATCGCGCACGCGTCCGCGATGCTGACGCCGCCGATCTTCGAGGAGCGCGCCGCCTCGGTGAGACGCGTGCCGTCGCATTCGGGGCACGTGGTGAACGTGACGGCCCGGTCCACGAACGCCCGGATGTGCGGCTGCATCGCCTCCTTGTCCTTGGACAGCATGGACTTCTGGATGCGCGGCACCAGACCCTCGTAGGTCATGTTGATGCCTTCGATCTTCATCCGGACGGGCTCGTGGTACAGGAAGTCGTGCAGTTCCTTCTTCGTGTACTTGCGGATGGGCTTGTCCGCGTCCACGAACCCCGACGACGCGTACAGGCGGTAGTTCCAACCGCCCGGCGTATAACCGGGGATGGTGAGTGCGCCCTCGGCGAGCGATTTGGCGTCGTCGTAGAGCTGGCCGAGGTCGATGTCGGACACCGCGCCCCGTCCCTCGCAGCGCGGGCACATGCCGCCGGTGCGGGTGAAGGTCGCCTTCACCGCCTTCTTCTCGCCGCGCTCCACGGTGATCGCGCCGCTCGCCCGGACGGACGGGACGTTGAACGCGTACGCGCCGGGCGGCCCGATGTGCGGCTGCCCGAGCCGGCTGAACAGGATGCGCAGCATGGCGTTCGCGTCGGTCGCGGTGCCGACGGTGGAGCGCGGGTCGGCGCCCATCCGCTGCTGGTCCACGATGATCGCGGTGGTGAGGCCGTCCAGGACGTCGACGTCCGGCCGCGCGAGCGTCGGCATGAAGCCCTGCACGAACGCGCTGTAGGTCTCGTTGATCAGCCGCTGCGACTCGGCGGCGATCGTCCCGAACACCAGCGAGCTCTTGCCCGACCCGGAGACGCCGGTGAAGACCGTGAGCCGGCGCTTCGGGATCTCGACGCTGACGTCCTTCAGGTTGTTCTCGCGCGCGCCGTGGACGCGGATCAGATCGTGGCTGTCGGCGGCGTGCGCCCCCGTCGGCGTGCCCATGCTGGTCTCCCATCCCCGTCGTGACCTGGTCCGATCCAACCAGGTTCGCGAAGTTCGCCGCATCCCGGCGCGGTGCCGCCGCCGCGTCCGGACGGTCCCGGACGCGGCGGTGCGGCGCTCATCGGTCCTGGACGAGCCCGAGGACGTTGCCGTCCGGGTCGGTGAAGCTCGCCACCAGGCGCCCCCCGCCGACGTCGTGCGCGGCCTCGGTGACGACCGCGCCCGCGGCGGTCACCTCGGCGAGCTTCGCCTCGATGTCGGGAACGTGCCAGTACGCGACCGGGGACGTCAAGCCCTGCGGCCCGCCGTTCGGCAGCAGCCCGATGTGCTGCCCGCCGACGTCGTAGCCGACGTAGTACTCCGAGTCGGTCTGCGGCGCGGTGCCGAGCAGCGCGGTGTAGACGTCCTTGGCCTTGGCCACGTCGGTGACGGGGTGCAGGACGGTCTTGATCGACGGCGTGTCGCCCATCGTGTCTCCTTCGTTCGCGGATCTGGATCTCACGCTAGGCGGGGCACGGTAAGTGGCGCTTCTCGAATCCTGACCGGTCTGGTCACCCGTCCGCGGCGGCCCGCGCCTGGGCGCCCCCGAGGCGGCCGGACGCGGTAAGGAAACATCATCCATATCCGGTATGTCCGGCGCATTGCCCGGCTATTCGGAACGGGCTTCCGCCGAGTTGACTCGATCTTGATTTTTGCGCGCTGGGCAGGAAGGGCTTCCTGAACGCGCGGGGTCCGGTCCCGGCGCGCGGTGCAGAGAAGGCGGGACGATCGCGATCTCGTCCGTCCGACATCGCGCGCCGCGACCGTTCCGGTCCGCCGCAGGTCGGGGGCATGGTGACTAGTCGCCGATCGCCCGAGTTAACTATGGCGCGATTTATGAAATTTTTGCGCCCGGCCTCGCTATCGACCGTCCGACCGTCTATGCTGCGGGCTACCTCGGAACTGTGGAAAGGAGGCCCCGCATGGCACAGAAGGTCGAGGTGCGCCTCGTTGACGACATCGACGGGGGCGTGGCAGACGAGACCGTCAGCTTCTCGTTGGACGGCGTTCTTTATGAGATCGACCTGAGCGAGCAGCACGCCGCCCGGCTCCGCAAGAACCTGGAGCCGTTCGTGCAGGGCGCCCGCCGGGCGCGTCCCAAGGGCGTCAAGGCCGGCCGGCCGGCCAGGACGCAGTCCAACCGCGAGCGGTCCGGCGAGATTCGCGAGTGGGCGAGGTCGCAGGGCATCGCGGTGAACGAACGGGGCCGCATTCCGGCGACCGTGATCGAGCAGTACGAAGCGGCGCACTAGCACGTCCCCGCCAATGGCGCTCCACGGTTCGGAGCGCCGCATGAGAGGGCCTGACCGTCGACCGGTCAGGCCCTCGTCCGGTTCCCGGCCCTGAATGGCCGCGCGCCCACCGGACCGGCAAAGCAGGACGAAGCCGACGCACTTCCCGACCCCGCCGCCCGCCCCGGGAACGTTCGAACCGCACCCGAAAACCCGGCCGATCCCCGCCGCCCGGGAAAACCCCGCCGCGCCGCCCCGGCAAATGCCCGTCCGCCGAACTGCGGACGCCCGGCCGTGAACGAAAGTCAGCCCTCGCTCCCGCCGCCGAATCGGCGCGGTTTCCCCCCGCCCGCCTTTCCCGGGACACCGAACGGCCCCGCGATCCCGGGGGACCACGGGGCCGGTCCGGCCGCCCTCGGCGTCAGGCGAGGGACGCCAGGTAGGCGTCGGTCGCGGCCGGGTCGAGGATCCACTCGGCGAGTTCGGGCGGCGTCACGTAGCCGGCGGCGAAGCGGCGCGCCACGCGCGGGTCCTGGGCGGCCGTGCCGAGGACGCGCTGCACGTGCTCGGGCATCGGCCCGAGCAGCGCGTTCGACCAGGCCGTGGACCACTGCGCGTAGTCCCAGTACCGGTCGAAAGTCTCCTGCATCCAGGCCGCGTCGAACGGCTTGTCGCCGCGTTCCAGGATCGAGGCGAGGTAGATCGCGGCGCAGTGGGCGGCGTTGTTGGCGCCCTGGCCCGCGATGGGGTCGTTGGTGACGACGACGTCCGCCATCCCGAGCACCGCGGCGCCGCCGACGCGTCCGACCGGATGCCGCACGACCGGCGTGAAGGCCCCGGCGAGCGCGGACCGGCCGTCGGTGGGCTCCAGCGACCGGCACTGCGGCGCCACCCACGGGAAATGCTCCTCGATGACCTGGACGGTGAGGTCGAGGTGGGCGGCGGCGTCGAGGCTGCGGCCGGTGTCCCAGCGGTCCAGCGGCCCGCCCGGGACGGCCTCGACGAAGAGGATGTCGCAGGGCGAGACGTCCCCGTCCCGGCCGACGGTGAGGGCGGGGATCGTGATCAGCTCGCCCACCGGCAGCGCGCTGATCCCGACGTGCGGCTCCGGGTACGCCGGGTCCGGCTCCATCCCGTGCACGTACACGCACGCCAGCGCACGCTGCGGCGCGTCGTAGGGGGAGCGGGACGGGTCCGGGTCGAACAGCGCCGCGAGGTCGCCCCGCCCGGCCGCGACGATCGTCAGGTCGAACAGGGCGGCCAGGCCCTCCAGGTCGGACGTCAGCACCGACCCGTAGACGACGCGTCCGCCGCGCTGCTCGAACAGCTCCAGCCAGCCCGCGACCTTCACCCGCTGGTCGACGCTGTGCGCGGCGCGCTCGAACGGCGCGCTGAACGACAGCGCCACCGACCCGTCGGGACCGCCCGCCATGACGCGCATCCCCTCGATCGCGGGGACCTGCTCCTCCCACAGGTTCAGCTCGCCGACCCGCTCGAAGTCGAGGGCGGGCGCGAACATCACCTGCGTCGACATGACCCGTCCCGCGCGGGTCTCCTCCGGGGTGCGGGCCGCCATCAGCGTGACCCGGTAGCCGTGGCGCAGCAGGTCCAGCCCGAGCTGGAGACCCGCCTGGCCCGCACCGATGATCAGGATGTTGCGCATCGTCGGACGCTCTCTCTTCTCTGTGCTCGCAACGGGTGGGACTACCGGCCGCCGCCGGACGCGTCGCCGCCGGACGCGAGGACGGCCTGCCGCAGGCTGTGCCCGACCGTGGTGATCAGCGCGCGGGCCACCGACGACCGGCTGCGCGCGTCCACCGTGGTCAGCGGGACGTGCTCGGGCAGCTCCAGCGCCGCCCGGATCCGCTCGACCGGATGGGGCAGGACGTCGTCGAACCGGTTCACGGCGACCGCGAACGGGATGTCGGCGTCGCGCTCGAAGTAGTCGATCGCGGGGAAGCTGGTCTCCAGCCGCCGGGCGTCGGCGAGGACGAGCGCGGCGCTGGCGCCCCGGCACAGGTCCTCCCAGATCGTCCAGAACCGGGGCTGGCCGGGCGTGCCGAACAGGTACAGGACGAGGTCGCTCTCCAGCGTGATCCGGCCGAAGTCCATCGCGACGGTGGTGGTCGTCTTGCCCTGCCCGTCGGCGAGCGCGTCCAGCGGCCGGCCCGGCTCGGTCATCCAGTTGTCGGTGTTGATCGTCGCGATCTCCGAGATGGACTGCACGGCGGTCGTCTTCCCGACCCCGAGCCCGCCCGCCACCATGATCTTGACGGACGTCGCGTGCCGTCGCGCCGCCGGCGCGCGCTGGGGTTCAGGCCAGCTTGCGGAGACCATCGAGCACCCTTCCGAGGACGACCGTGTCGCGCGGATCCTGCGCGCCCGAGCCGAGGTGGACGTGGCCGGCGGCCGACAGGTCGCTCAGCACCACCCGCGCGACGCCGAGCGCGATCGCGCAGTCGGCCGACAGTTCGGCCAGCGACACCGGGGAGGACGCCGCCGCCCGCTGGTAGAGGGTGCGCGCCCACGGCGGCAGCGTCGCCGCGACCGACGCGTCGTAGTGCGGGACGTGGACGAGCGTGTGGACGAGCAGCGGCCGGGGCGTGCGGATCCGTCCGCCGACGCGCGTGTAGGGACGGCCCCAGCGCGTCGGGTCCAGGCCCGCGAGCCACGTCACCCGGACTCCCGTCCGCCGCGCAGCTCGGGGGCGAAGACCGGCCCCACGCTGGTGACGAACTGGGTCATCGCGGTCGCGACGGCGCCGAGGTTGGCGCCCGGCTCGGCCTCCACGATCAGCGCGGCGGGGGCCTGGATCCGCATGCACACCAGGTGCCCGCGCGTGTAGCGCAGGAGGATCTGCTCGCACGAGCCGCGTCCGGTGGTGCCGCCCATCGCGTGCCCGAGGGCCAGCAGGGAGATCCCGGCGGCGGCGTGCCGTTCGGCCTGGTCGCGGGCGAGGCCGACGCTCGACAGCAGCAGCCCGTCGGACGAGGCGACCACCGCGCCCGCGATGCCGGGGACCGAGCCGAGGAGGTTGCCGACCAGGCGGTCCAGCGGGACGGTGTCCTGGGTACTCACCACTTCTCACCTTCCGGGGAGTCCGCGCCGCCGCTCTCGGGAGCGGTGAAGGCGGCGAGGTCGTCGGCGAACCCCGCCAGCGTGTTCGCGGGCGCGGCGGGCGGCGACGCGGGGGCGTCCGGGCCGGGCGTCCCGGCGCCGCGCCGCCAGTCGCTGCGCCGCGGCAGGCCGCCGTCGGGGGCGTGCGCGGGCGGCGGCGCCGGGGGAGCGGCGGGTTCGGGGGCGGGCGGCCGGGGTGCGGGGTCGCGCGCGGGCGCCGGGGTCGTCAGCAGGTGCGCCGGGACGGTCACCATCGCGATCAGCCCGCCGCCCGGACCGCCGTGCCGGGACGCCAGCGACAGCCCGATCCCGTGCCGCCGCGCCAGCCGGTGCGCGACGGGGAAGCCCAGGTGGCGGCCGGTCTCGGCGCCGACGGGCAGCGGTTCCCCGGCGAACAGCCGGTTCAGGTGCTCGACCCGGTCGGGCGCCATGCCGACGCCCGCGTCCGCGACCTGGACGACCAGGCTCCCGTTGGTGAACGGATGCGCGGTCACGTGGACGGGCCCGGTGGAGTACCGCACCGCGTTGTCGATCAGCGCGGCGAGCAGCATCGCCACGTCGTGCGCCGCGTAGCCGGGGACGGCGGCGTCCCCGGCCGGGCCCGGCTGGTGCCGGACGCGGTCGGGGAACTGCACCGGCGAGACGGCCTGCAGCACGACCTCGTACAGCGGGACGGCGGCGTCCTCGCCCTCGTGCTCCTGCCCGTCGGCGAGGACTCGCAGGTCACGGGCGACGCGCCGGATCCGCGCGAGCGCGTGGTCGACGGCGTACAGGTGGGCGATGCGCTCCTCGTCGGCCTCGTCGGCCTCCAGCGCGGTCAGCGGCGGGAGCATCTGCTCGGTGAGCAGCAGCAGCCGGGCGCCGACGTCGTCGTTCAGGGTGCGCCAGGCGTCCGCCGAGCCGCGTCCGCCGCCGGTGCGGCCGACGGCGTCGAGCAGGTCGTCCACCAGATCGTGTCCGGGTGCGGCCACCAGCCGGCGGGCGAGCCGGACGCGCAGCCGCGCCCGCCACCCCCTGTCGCGGGGCTCGCCGCGGCGGCGGCCCAGCCGCGCGGTCAGGCGGCCCGCGCGGCGTGCGCGCCGCGGGGAGACATCCGACGCGAACGACATGGGCCCAGCTCCCGGGGGGATCGAGAGAACACGGACGAAACGCGGACGAACCGGGCGGCGCGGCGGGTCGTGTAGGACCCGCGGCGTACCCGGACGACCGGATATGCGGGCCGACCCTAACGCATGAACTCCCGGGGAAGAGGGCAACTCGCGAGCTTTGCGCCGCGTGCCCGGACGGCGACGGCGGGTGGGCCCGGCGGCCGGGGACCCCCCAGTCCCCCGACCGCCGGACCGGCGACCGTGCCAGGGCCGCGCCGAGTGCCGTCCGGGGTTCCGTGCCGCGACCGGCCGCGCGCCGCGCGGTCCCACCCGGCCGCGACCGACGGGCCGTCCCCTTCGCTCCGGACGGCGCCGTCTCCCGGATCGGCCTCGACCCTCATCGTGGCGGGCGGGATCGGGCGCATGCATCGGTAGCACTACCGATGTCCGTACGGATTCCGGTGGGACCTAGCCTGACCTGCATATTTTTCGGTACGGCTCGTCCGGTGAACCGGTGGCGCGACCCGGGGCGTTCGGCTAAGGGCGCCAACCGCCTGCGGGCCGGTGGATCTTGGGTTACCTTGATCGTCCGGTCGGGCGGACGAGGTGAGGCGCGATGGAATCGGGAACCGAACGTCCCGGGGTCGACACCGGCGTTCCCAGTGTCGCCCGGGTCTACGACTTCCTCCTCGGCGGCAAGGACCACTACGCCGTCGACCGCGAGTTCGCGCGGCGGCTGGCGGCGCGGTGCCCGAACCTGGACTTCGCGTGGGAGGTCCGGCAGAACCGGGGCTTCATGACCCGCGCCGTCCGGCACCTGGCGCGCGAGGTCGGCGTCCGGCAGTTCCTCGACATCGGGACGGGCCTGCCGACGCAGGAGAACGTCCACCAGGTCGCGCAGGACGCCGCGCCCGACGCCCGCGTCGTGTACGTCGACAACGACCCGATCGTGCTCGCGCACGCCCGCGCGCTGCTGACCGGCACCCCGCAGGGCGCGACCCGGTACATCGACGCCGACCTGCGCGACCCCGACCGCATCGTGGAGCTGGCCGCCGAGACGCTGGACTTCACGCGTCCGGTGGCGGTGAACCTCATCGCCGTCCTGCACTTCATCCCCGACCCCGACCCGGTCGTCGCGCGGCTGCGCGAGGCGCTGCCGGTGGGCAGCCACCTGGTCATCAGCCACGCGATCGACCGGCCGGAGTTCGCGGCGATCGCCGAGGAGTACCAGCGCGAGATGGGCGTGGGCGCGCTGCGTCCGTTCGGCCGGATCCAGGGCTTCTTCGGCCGGGACGGCTGGGAGATGCTCGACCCCGGCCTGGTGCCCGTCGCGCTGTGGCGTCCCGAGGTGCCGACGATGGTGCGGCCCGGGACCGGGATCTTCGTCGCCGGGGTGGCCCGCAAGGTCTCCTGACCGGGTTGTCACAAACCGGGGCGTCGCCGCGTCCTCGGTGTCGACCGACACCGAGGAGGAACGATGGGCACGATCCTGGTGACCGGCGCCACGGGGACGCTGGGGCGTCCGCTGGTGGCGCGGCTGCTCGCCGACGGAGCGGCGGTGCGCGCGATGAGCCGCCGTCCGCGCCCGGCGGGCGATGACCGGGCCTGCGACTGGGCCGTCGCGGAACTGGCGAGCGGCGCGGGGCTGGCCGACGCCGTCGCGGACGTGGAAACGATCGTCCACTGCGCGACCAATCTGCGCGACGACACCGCCGCGACGCGCCGTCTCGTCGCGGCGGCCCGGGCCGGGGCGCCGCATCTCGTCTACATCTCGATCGTCGGCGTCGACCGGGTGCCGTACTTCTACTACCGGGGCAAACTGGCCGCCGAACAGCTGATCGAGGCGTCCGGGCTGCCGTTCACCATCCTGCGCACCACCCAGTTCCACGACCTGCTGGCCCGGGTGACGCTCGCGCAGCGGTGGCTTCCCGCGGTGCTGTCGCCGGCCGGCGTCCGGTTCCAGCCGATCGACGTCACGGAGGTCGCGGCGCGGCTGGCCGTCCTCGCGCAGAACGCGCCCGCCGGACGGGTCGCCGACATGGGCGGGCCGCAGGTCCGGGACGCCGCCGCGTTCGCCCGCGCCACGCTCGCCGCCGTGGGCCGGCGTCGTCCGGTCGTGCCGGTGCGGCTGCCGGGCGCGGCCTTCCGCGCGTTCCGCGACGGCGGCCATCTGGCGCCCGACCAGGCCGTCGGGACGGTGACCTTCGAGCGGTACCTCGCCCGCCGACAAGAAAATTCGTCTTGACAAAAAAGTTTGTCGGTGGGACGGTGGAGCCGTGCTGGACATCGCCGTCATCGAAGAACCCGCCGCGGCCGAGGCGTCCCTGGACCCGACCAGGTCCCGGATCCTCGCCGCCCTCGCCGAGCCCGGCTCGGCCGCCATGCTGGCCGGACGGCTGGGCCTCGCCCGGCAGAAGGTCAACTACCACCTGAAGGAGCTGGAGCGGCACGGGCTCGTCGAGCTGGACGCGGAACGGCGCAGGGGCAACGTCACCGAGCGGGTGTACCGCGCCACCGCCGCGTCCTACGTGATCTCGCCGAGCGCGCTCGCCGCCGTCAGCCCGGACCCGTCCCGGGCCCCGGACCAGCTCTCGGCCCGCTGGCTGCTCGCGCTCGGCGCGCGGATGGTGCAGGAGGTCGGCGCGCTGCTCACCGGGGCGGCCCGGGCGCGGCGGCGCGTCGCGTCCTTCGGGATCGACGCGGAGGTGCGGTTCGCGTCGGCGGCCGACCGGACGGCCTTCGCCGACGAGCTGGCCCGGACGGTGGCGACGCTCGTCGGCCGCTACCACGACGAGTCCGCGCCCGGGGGCCGCAGCCACCGGGTGATCGTCGGGCTGCACCAGATCCCCGCCGAGGAGGCGCCGCGATGAGTCGCCCGTTCGAGATCGGGCTGGAGCGGGTGCTCCCCGCGAGCCCCGAGGAGGTCTGGGACGCCATCGCCACCGGGCCGGGCATCGACTCCTGGTTCATGGGACGCAACGAGGTCGAGCCCCGCGCGGGCGGCACCGCCGCGATGGACACCGGCGGACGGCGGGAGGAGGCGGTCATCACCGCCTACGAGCCCGGTCGCCGCTTCGCCACCCGCACGGCCACCGCCGAGGACGGCCGGTTCATGGCCTTCGAGTACCTGATCGAAGGCCGCGACGGCGGGAGCACGGTGCTGCGGGTCGTCCACAGCGGCGTGCTCGGCGACGACTGGGAGGACGAGTACGACGCGCTCCGCCGGGGCTGGCCGTTCCACCTCCGGACGCTCCACGAGTACCTGGCGCATTTCCCCGGCCGCACCGGCGTCCCGGTCTTCGCCTTCACACAGACGGGCGAACAGGACGCCAAGGCCACTCTTCATCAGGCCCTATCGTTGCCCGACACGGTCGCGCCGGGCACCCGGGCGCACGCCGACGCGCCGCCGCTGGACGGCGTCGTGACCTGGGCGGACGACGAACGCTTCGCCGTCCGCACCCCGGACGGCCTCTACACCTTCCACCACGCGCCCGGCGTCGCGGTGATGTTCCACCACCTTTTCGGCCCGGACACCGACGGCGCCGAGACCGCCTGGCAGCACTGGCTCACCGGCCTCTTCACCTGAAAGGACTTCATCATGCGCACTCTGATCAGCACCGCGTTCGTCTCGCTCGACGGCGTCATGGAGGCGCCGGGCGGCGAGCCCGGCTACCGGAACTCCGGCTGGACGTTCAAGGAGGTCGAGTTCGTCCCCGAGGCGTACGCGCTCAAGGAGCGGGAGCAGAAGGAGGCCGCCGCGCTCCTGCTGGGCCGGACGAGCTACGAGGCGTTCAGCCCCGTCTGGCCCGACATGGCGGAGTTCGCGGACTACAAGGTGATGCCGAAGTACGTCGTGTCCACCACGCTGACCGCGGACGCCCTCGTGTCCACCTGGGGCGAGACGACGATCCTGCGCTCGCTGGACGAGGTCGCGGCGCTGAAGGAGACCGAGGGCGGGCCGATCATCGTCCACGGCAGCGCCACCCTGAACCACGGCCTCGCGGACGCCGGCCTGATCGACCGCTACCACCTGCTGGTCTTCCCGCTGCTGCTCGGCGCGGGCAAGCGGCTGTTCAGCGCCGCCGACAAGGACGCCCAGAAGCTGCGGCTCACCGAGCACGAGGTCTACGCCAACGGCGTGCAGAAGCAGGTCTTCGACGTCGTCCGCTGACCGGCCCGCGCGGCGCCCCGGCCCGGGCGCCGCGCGGTCGGTCAGGCGCCGTGCGGGAGAAGGGCGCGCACGAACGGTGCGGGGAGCCGGTAGGTGACGGTGGGGACGAACCGCTCCCGCGCGGCGTGGACGACCGCGTTGCCGCCGTAGTCGATGACGCCGAGCCGGTCGGTGAGGGCGCGGATGTTCCCCGGAGGCAGCGTGCCGCCGGGAGCCTCGGTGAAATGTTCGGCGGCGAGCGGGATCGGGACCAGACGGACGCAGGTCCAGTTGTTGAGGGGCGGGAGCCCGCCGTCGAACGTCTCGCCGTCGGGCACGATCTCCAGCGGGTGGTCCTTGCCGTACGCGTCTTCGGCCGTGGTGACGATTTCCTCGACGCGGCCGGGGTCGTCGGGGAATTTGCGCCCGGCGATGACGCGCGCGTGTTCCACCGTCGTCGCGCAGCGCTGGGCGGGGTCGGAGAACGACACCGGCGGCAGCGGTTCGGGCGCGTCGGACGTGGTCAGCCGGGCGAGCGCGGCGCGCTGACGGTCCGAAAGGTCGCACCATTCCCGCAGCCTGATCAGGCACGACTGGAGGAACGGCAGCAGACCCGCGCCGTCCAGCGTCCGCAGGACGTACGCGTGGTCGAAACCCGCGTCCAGGGCGAGGACGAGGTCGTTCGCGAGTTTGGCGTTGACGAAGCAGTCCCCGGCGGCGTTCGCGATGACGGCGCAGACGTCGTCGTCGAAGGAGATCGGGCCGGGTTCCGCGGGGCCGCCGGAGCGTCCGAGCCGCATGAGACCGCAGTGCCGCACCGAATACGGGCCGGCGTGGACGTCGATCGAAAGCCGTTCGCGGTCCGGCGCGACCAGCCTGATCTGGCCGTAGAGGCGGCCGTCCTCGGTGTCCTTCTTGAACCAGGGGAGTTCGCCGGCGGGATAGGCGTAGTCGTGGCGGCGGAGCCCTTCGGCGAGCGCCCACGCGGCGTCGATGTCGTCGACCAGGACGTCGAGGTCGCCGACGTCGCGGCGGAGGCCGTCCGGGTAGAGACGGCGGAACGTGTGGCCTTTCATCGTCCACCACGGAACGCCGGCTTTCCGCGCCACGTCGCCGACCAAGCGGTGGACGGTGTCCGTCGTCGCGCCGCGCACGTCCGTCAGCCGCGCTTTCTCGTCGAGGCGGTCGTGCAGGTCGTTCAGCAGCGAAGACTCGGCTGGGGGCAGCGCGCCGCGCAGTTCCGCGATCCGGTCGCGGGCGATGCTCCGCACCTTGTGGAAATGCAGGAGTTCGGCGGCGGCCTCGACGCCCGTCCGTTCGATCGCCGCCAGGCATTCGGCGAGCGGGGTCCGGGGTTGCAGGAGGCCGAGGCGCAGGATCGGCGCGGAGTCGTCAAGCGTCATGAGGTGTCCCGTGAACAAGGGGGCGGATCGCGGCGGTGGCGCGTTCGGCCCGGTGTCGGCACTCGGGCAGGTCGGCGTCGGTGACGGCGGTGAAGGAAAGGCGGACGGCCGTCCGCGTGCAGTAGAAGGACGCCCCGGGACTCACCGTGAGCCCGGCGGCGGCGAAAGCGTCGACAACGCTTTCTTCGGACGGCCCGTCCGGGGCGAACACGAGCAGCAGGGACGGCCCGTCGCCGCCGAAGCGGATCTCGACGCCGGGCGGCGGGACGAACGTCCGCGCGAACGCGGCGCAGCGCCGGGACGCGGCGCGCAGGCCCGGACCGGCCAGCGCGTCGAGTCCGCCGCGTTCGACGAAGCCGGCCCACGCGTCCTGCCAGGCGCGCGGCGGCCCGCCGCGGGACGGGCGTTCGCGTCCCGCCCCCTCCGGACTGAACCGCCAGCCGAGCTGCCCGCCGCCGCCCGCGAGCTTGTGCAGGCTTCCCAGCAGCGTGGCGCCGTCGGGACGCGGTGCCTGCGGCGCGGCCCAGTGGTACGCCTGGTTGACGACGAGCCGCGCGCAGCGCCTCCCGATTCCGGTGAGCGTTGCGGCCTGATTATCCGTGAGCGTGAACCCGTCGGGATTGCGCGCGGGCGAGGTCACCCAGACCAGCGTCCCGGTGAGATCGCCGTCGAGGGAGAGAATGTCCTCCGGCGCCATCAGCGCGACGTCCCGCACATGTTCGTACGCGAGCCGGGGGACGTCCCGGAACGCGGGCCGCTCGATGACGACGGCCTCGCTCGCGCGGAACAGGGCCGAAGCCTGCTCGCGAATTCCCCCGGTCACGCTGAGCCCGTCGTAGGGCAGCCGCAGATGCGCCGCCAAAGCCTCGCGCAGGCGCGGCAGTCCGGTCCGGGGCGGCGTGAGCCATGCCCGCGGCGAATCGAGCGCCTCGTGCAGGCATTTCTCGAACAGCCGCCGGGCGTCCGCGGGCCACGGCGCGATGGGGCCGGTGAGGTCCATCATGGGGCGTGCCGGACGGCGTCCAGAAGCGCCTGATGCCGTCCGCCGGCCTGGACGCGGTCCACGATCGTCTCCTGGATCTGTTTCCAGCTTTCGGCGAGTCCCGTCTCCGTGAAGACGGTCTCTCGGGGATAGGGCACCAGCGGGGCGGCCTGCTCATAGGCCGCCGCATAACGCCCGAGCACCGAATCGGGGCCGATCTTCTGGGGATGGTCGCCCTTGGGGCGCTCGGCGATCCGGCGCGCCGCCTCGTCCACGGACACCTGGAGGCGGAACGACAGATCCGGCGCCGGAAGCCCGCCGTAAACGAGGCCGAGCCGCTCGGCGGCGTCGCTTTTCCAGAGGATCGAGTCGGCGAGCCATTTGCTGACGTAGGTGTCGGTGACGATCACCTGCCGGTCCAGGTCGAGCGGGAGCAGCTGCTGGCTCACGAGGTTCAGCATCTCGAACGCGTGCGCGGTCTCGATCTCGTTCGGCGGGAACAGCCCGCTCCAGTGCCGGTGGCCCGCCGCGACCGCCAGGTCCGCCGCGACGCGCTTGAACGTGCTGGGGAAACTCCGCTGGTAACAGGGCACCCCGGCCGAATTGAACAGGCGCATGACGCGTTCGACGAACGTCGTCTTTCCCGCGCCGTCGATGCCGGAGAATTCGATGAGCATATGCGGTCCTCGTGCCGGAGTGGGGTCACCACTCGTATCCGTGGTATTGGATCTCCCGTGCGTACTCCCGTGCTATCACCGCGCGCAGGGGATCATCGAGCACGTGCCGGTGGTCGGCGCCGAACGGGCGGAACTGCGTCTTGGCCTCGGGCAGCGGCGTCAGCTCGGGCAGCCCGAGTTCGGCCGCGACGTGCTTGACGTCGGCGAGCAGCGTCTCGTAGCGGCCGACCATGTCCACCGCGACGGCGTCGTTCAGCGTGTAGAGCGGCCAGTTGTAGGCGTCCCGCGCCTCGCCCGACCGGACGAAATGGTCGATCCCCGGCCGGGGCGGCGTCCGGTACCGGTGGTAATAGAGCGAAACGACTTTGTCCCACGGATTGCGCTCGAAACAGAACGTGAAATACGTCCGCCACACCTTCTCGCCGAGCAGTGCGCGCACGGCCCGGGCGGGCATGTGGTTGTAGAACACGATGCCCGGACCCGGCCCCGGCGGGACGACCTCCGCGTCCGGCGGCGCGGCGCGCAGCAGGTGGTTCTGCGGCGGACGGCCGCCGTGCGCGCGGCGGATCCGCTCGTCGCGCGGGCTGAGCGAGGTGACGACCGCGTCGTCCCCGACCAGCCGGGAGAGCGCGATCTCCAGGCTGGTCCCGGCGGTCTTGCGCGTCCGGATGAAGATGAAGCGATGCTCATGCGAGACGATCACCGGTGCCCCCTTCGCGGCCGGATGCGGATCACAGCTCGGGCGGCACGTCCTCGCCCGCCCCCGCGGTGCCGCCGAGCTGGTCGACGGCCCGCCGGTACTGGAGCGGGACCAGCGACTTCGGCACCATGCCCTGCGCGGCGGCCCGGACGATCTGGAGCGGTTCCACGAGCATGCTCCGGCCGAGGAAGACGAGGTCGCTGTCGCCGGCCTCGATGATCTCCCCGGCCTGCCAGAGGTCCCGGATCATGCCGACGCTCGCCGTCGCGATCCCGGTCTCCTGCCGGATCCGCCGCGCGAACGGGACCTGGTAGCCGGGCTTGCGCTCCACGCTCAGCGGACGCAGGATCCCGCCCGAGCTGCAGTCGACGAGGTCGACGCCCTCGGCGCGGAGCACGCGCGACAGCCACACCGAGTCGTCCAGGCTCCACCCGTCCTCCAGCCAGTCCACGCACGACAGCCGCACGCCGAGCGGAAGGTCGTCGGACCACCGCGCGCGGACGGCCCGGACGACCTCCACGAGCAGCCGCGACCGCGCCGCGATGTCGCCGCCCCAGCCGTCGGTGCGGCGGTTGGCCGCCGGGGACAGGAAGCTGTGCAGCAGGCGCCCGTGCCCCGCGTGCAGTTCCAGGAACTCGTAACCGCAGGCGAGGGCGCGGGCGGCGGCCTCGGCGAACTGGTCGATGACGCGGTCGATCTCGCGTTCGGTGAGCGCCTTGGGCACGGGATAACCGTCGGCGAACCGGATCGCGCTCGGACCGACCACCTCCCAGCCGCCCTCCTCGGGCCTGATCCACCGATCGCCGTCCCACGGCCGTGTCCGGCTGCCCTTGCGTCCGCCGTGCGACAGCTGGATGCCGGGCACCGCGCCCTGCTCCCGGATGACGTCGGCCAGCCGGGTGAGCGGGCCGGTGAACGCGTCGTCCCAGATCCCGAGGTCCTGCGGCGTCACCAGGCCCTGCGGGCTGACGGCGGTCGCCTCCACCACGACGAGACCCGGACCGATCGCCCGCGTGGCGTAGTGCGTCAGGTGCCACGAGGTCACCCGGTGCTCGTCCGCGGAGTACTGACTCATCGGCGGGAGCCCGAGGCGGTTGCGCAGGGTGACCGAACGAAGGCGCATCGGCTCGAACAGATGCATGAGAGCTCCTGAAGGTCGTGGAACGTCGGGTCGTACGGTCAGGACGCGAGGGCGGGCGCCGCGGCCGTCCAGGGACGCGGCACCGCCGACGCGGCGCGCGGCCTGGTCTCGGCCCAGTAACGGACGGCCGTGGCGAGCGCCCCGGCGATGTCGCGCACGGGATAGGTCGGGGTGAAGGGCGCGGGCATGCTCGCGTAGCTCTCGAAGCTGCCGAGCAGCCGCACCGCCTCGAGCTGGATGGGGGACAGGTGCTCCCGGACGAACGGCAGGAAGAAGCGGTGCCAGCTCTCGCCGCTGATCAGCGGCGGGTCGTCCACCGGGGCGAGCCCGCGTGCGGCCCGCCACGCGTTGAGCGTGCCGCGGATGACGGCGATCAGCTCGGCGAGCGTCAGCGCGTCCGCGCCGGCGGCGACGACGTCGTGGCGGATCGCGCCGGGCGCGGGTCCGAGCGCGCGGTCGACGGCGGCCTGCGCCACGACGTCGACCGGCGCCATCTCGACCCGGCCGTCCGGCGAGCCGACCACGACGGCGCCGAGCCCGCTGGTCAGCGCGTGGATCATCGAGTAGACGCCGTTGAACCGGGCGATGGCGCCGTCCGTCCGCCGTCCGATGATGAGCGGCGGGCGGATGACGGTCACGCGCGTGCGGCCGGACGCGCGCAGCAGCTCCTCGCAGCGCGCCTTGGACCACTCGTAGCCGTTGCGGCGGCCGTCGAACTCGGCGTTCGCGCCCCGGCCGGGCGCGGGCGGCAGGTCCACGAAGGCCGTGGACACGTGGACGAGGTGCGTCCGGTTGTCGGCCAGGTCCAGGACCGCGCGCAGCGGCGCGACGTTCGCGGCGGCGGCCTCGTCCCGGCCCATCGTCCAGCGGGTGCACGCGGCGGTGTGGACGATGACGTCCCACGGCCCCCGCACCGCCGGGGGCGGCGGCTCGTGGCCGATGGTCCACGCGACGGCGGAACCGGCCGCGCGCCGGGCGACGCCGACGACCTCGTGCCCCGTGCCGGTGAGCAGGCGGTCCACCTCGCTGCCGAGGATTCCCGTGGCGCCCGTGAGAAGAATTCGCACCTGAAGACGTCCCTTCCGCGTGCCGCGCTCAGGCGGGGACCATGACCAGTGACGCGTTGTGCCCGCCGAAGCCGAACGAGTTGGAGATCGCCGGGCCGGGGCCGACGTCGGCGGGCCGGTCGCGGACCACGGTGATCTCCGCGTCGCCGTCCGGCTGGGCGCGGTGGTTCGCGACGGGCGGGACCCGGCCCGTCCGCACCGACGTCGCCATGACGACGGCCTCGAACGCCCCGGCCGCGCCGATCATGTGGCCGACGACGCCCTTGGGCGCGGTCACCGGCGGCCCGGCGCCGTTGAAGCAGCGGCGGATCGCGGCGGCCTCGGACCGATCGTTGAGCAGGGTGGCCGTGCCGTGCGCGTTGACGTGGGCGACCTCGTCCGGGGCGACCCCGGCGTCGTCCAGCGCCGCGCGCATGCAGGCTGCGGCGCGGGAGCCGTCCTCCAACGGCGCGACGATGTGGTGCGCGTCCGCGTTGGTGGCGTAGCCCGCCAGTTCGCAATGGATCCGTGCGCCGCGTGCGCGGGCGGTGTACAGGTCTTCCAGGACGAGGAACGCCGCGCCCTCGCCGAGGACGAACCCGTCCCGGTCGGCGTCGAACGGACGGGACGCGGCGGCGGGGTCGCCCGTCCGGCGCGACAGGGCGCGGGACCGGTAGAAGCCTTCGAGCACCAGATCGGACACGGGCGCCTCGGTGCCGCCGGTGAGCGCCGCGTCGCACCGGCCGCTCCGGATCGCCTGGAACGCCTCGCCGATCGCGTTGGTCCCGCTCGCGCAGGCCGTCGCGATCGTCAGCGCGGGACCGGTCAGGCCGAGCCGCATGCTCAGCCACGCGGCGGTGGAGCTGGGCATCAGCTTCGGGACGGTCCGCGCGTTGACCGCGCCCGCGTCCCGCACCATGACCCGTTCGGCCTCGGCGGCGAGCCCGGCGCCGCCGGTGCCGACGATCGTGCACCAGCGCCCGTCCGGCGTCCGGCCCGCGAGACCGGCGTCCGCGAACGCGTCGAGGGCCGCGGCGACCCCGAGCTGCGTGCCGCGATCCAGCACCCTGGCCTCGCGCGGGGAGAAGTAGGCGTCGGGGTCGAAGGCGTCCACGCGGCAGGCCAGCCGGTGCCTGCCGTCGGTGCCGGGCAGCAGGGCGGCGGTGCCCTTGGCGGCGAGCAGGGCGGCGAACGCCTCGTCCACCGTCCCGCCCGCCGGACACTGGACGCCGAGGCCGGTCACGACGACGCGGCGGCCGGTCACGCCCGCGCCCGCAGGACGTCGCCGAGGTAGCCGACCACGTCGCCGACCGTCGTCGTGTCCTTCAGGTCGGCGGGGTCGAGCCGGACGCCGAGCCGGTCCTCCAGCCGGGTCGCGATCTCCATCAGTTCCAGGCTGTCCACGTCGTAGTCCTCGGCGAGGTTGGCCGACGGGCCCACGGTCGAGCCGTCGATGCCGGCGACCTCGGCGATCTCCTCGCGCAGCAGGTCCAGCAGACCCGCCTCGTCCAGCGGTGTGGGCATTGGTCCTCCAGGGAGCGGGCGGCGTCAGCGCAGGTCGAACGTCTGGTACTTGTGGTCGAAGACCCACCCGCGCCGTTCCAGCGCGGCGAGGACGGCCGGTCCGGTGCGCGCGGGCGGCGCGCCGCAGACGACGTGCCCGATGAGCGGCAGTCCGGCGGCGGCGGCGAAGGCCCCCGCGGTCGCGACCAGGCGGCGTTCGGCGGCGGAGCGCGCCGGGTGGTCCGGTTCGACGAGCATGTCGAGCAGTTCGATGTAGTCCCGTCCGGTGAGCGCGTCGAACTGGCCGGTGATGAGCGTGATGTGACCGATGTCCGTTCCGGCGCACTCCGCGACGAAGGAGCGGGCATCGGGATGCCCGGCGACGGCGGCGGCCTGCGCGGCGGTGGCCTCGGGCGCGGGGTCGTCGGCGACGGCGGTCATCGCGTCGCGGAACGCCCGGTCCAGCCAGCCGGCGACCTTCGGCCGGTCGCGTTCGGCGGCGGGCCGTACGCGCGGGTCGGCGGGGCGCTCGGCGGCATCGGCGGGCGGCGCGTCGAGCCGGACGTAGTAGAGGTGGTCGCGGAAGCCCGGGATCTCCGCCGCGCGGTCGCCGAGCCGCACCAGCACGCGTTCCGCGCCGGGGAACGACGTCCGCGCGAACTCGGTGAGGAGGCCGTGCGCGGCGGACGTTCCGACGAGCGCGTCCGGGACCGTCTCGATCAGGCAGCATTCCCGTCCGCTGAGCGGATCGTGGAACTCGCCGGCGACGACCTGCCGCCCGTCGGGCAGGACGAAATGCGCGTCGGCGTCGAAGACCCCCGTGCCGGCCACTGTTCCCCTCTTCCCCCGGTTTCTGCGACGGCCGGACCGTGACGGAGTCCGGCCGTTCCCGTGTGCGGCCGTCCAGGCCGGGACGCGGGTCTCCGGCCTGGACGGACGCCGATTACTTGCCGGGCCCGGCGGACTGGCCGGGCTGCGGCTGGTCGGGCCGCGCCGTCGGTTTGCGTCCGATCGTGGGACGCATGAGCGCCATGTGGGGTCGCGCCATGAGAACACCTCTTCTCAGTGGAGAAATGTGCGACGGTGCCGCCGTCCCGGGCGGCCGGCTCGCGCCGGGGAGTGGAACCCCGTCCGCCCTGAGAATGGCGGCCCCGGTGGAATGCCGAGCCGGTTGGTAGGAATTTCCGTCCCCGCCGGTGGCGGCATGTGCAAGTTAAGCTCGCGCGAAATTGCTGTCAACAGAGTTCTGCGGTGTCGAGTTTGGCCAGGTCAGTGGCGCTGTCGCTTACGGAACGTAAGTGCGATCATGCGGAGCGTTTCTGCTACAAGTGTCGTATAAGAAGTCAGAAAACTGGTTCGCGGTGATCGCGGCGGGGGCGACATTCGTTCTGTGACCAGTCGACTTTAGATGAATGCGGCCGTGCTGTGATGGGCTTGAGCGTGACAGTGTGATCCTCGTCACATACTATTCACCGGATGTGGTGGCTAGTCTCCGGGAGTGTTGCGAATCCACGCGGAACCGCAGCGGTCTTCTGTTCCACGGCAGAAGATGAATGTTTTTCTTGGGGGACGAGAGAAACGATGATCGCCTTTACCGGCGGGTCCGCGCTCAACGGGGAAGTGGGGGTACGCCGTGCCGCTCGCGGCAGATGACGCGGTGCGCGCCGACGGAGTCCGGCCGGTCGACGGGCCGATCGACGCCGTCCGGGCGCACGCCGCGACGACGCCCGGAGCCGCCGCGCTCCTGGACACCGCCGGGCACGCCCTCGCCTACGGAGACCTCCGGGACCTGCTCGACGCGACCAGGGCGCGGCTGGAACAGCTCGGGATCGCGCCCGGCGACCGCGTGGTCGTCGCCGCCGGGGCCGGTCTCGGCACCGCCGTGCTGCTGCTCGCGCTGCTGGACCTGGCCTGCTGCTGCCCCGTCGACCCGACGGTCCGGCGCGACGAACTCCGGGCCGTCCTCGACCTGGTCCGGCCGGCGGCCGTCGTCGTCCCGGCGAACGCGGGCGCGGACCTGCGGCACGCGGCGGCGTCGCGCGGCCTCGGCGTCATCGAGGCGCACGCCGATCCAGCGCCGGTGCTGACGCCGGTCGCCGAGCGCCGGACGCCGCGCGCCGGGACGGACGACGACGCCAAACTGCTCCTGCGCACGTCCGGCACCACCGCCCGGGGCAAGATCGTCGCCCTGACGGCCGGGAACATCGTCGCCGGCGCCCGCGCGACCGGCCGCGCCTACGCCCTCACCCCGGACGACCGGCGCCTCAACCTCATGCCGCTGTTCCACGTGCAGGGGCTGGTCGGCTCGCTGCTCGCGTCGCTGGCGGCCGGGTCCAGCGTCGTCTGCGCCGCCGCGTTCGATCCCGCCAAGGTGGCGGGCTGGCTGCGCGAGCTGCGTCCGACCTGGTTCTCGGCGAGCCCGGCCATGCACCGGCTCATCCTGGACGCGCCCGGACGGCCGGACGGGCACGCGCTGCGGTTCGTCCGGTCCGGCTCGGCCGCCCTGCCCGCCGCGCTGCGCGCCGACCTGGCGGACGCCTACGCCGTCCCGGTCGTCGAGTCGTACGGCATGTCCGAGGCGCACCAGATCGCGTCGACGCCGCTGCCGCCGCAGCCGCCCGCGCGCGGCATGGTCGCGACCGGCTCGGAGATCGGCATCCGCGACGACCACGGGACGATCCACCGCACACCGGGCGCGACCGGCGAGATCGTCGTGCGCGGCCCGAACGTCGTCGGCGGCTACCTGTGGCCGTCGCGCGCCGACGAGGCGTTCACCGGCGGCTGGTTCCGCACCGGCGACCTCGGCGCGCTGCACGACGACGGCTCGCTCGCGGTCACCGGACGGCTCAAGGAGCTGATCGACCGGGGCGGCGAGAAGGTGTCGCCCCGCGAGATCGAGGACGCCCTCGCGCGGCACCCCGACGTCGAGCGCGCGGCCGTGTTCGGCGTCCCCGACCCGGTGCTCACCGAGCGGATCGCGGCGGCCGTCGTCCTGCGCGCGGGCGCCGCCCCCGACGCCGACGGCCTGCGCCGCTTCACCGGCCGCCGGATCGCCCCGCACAAGGTCCCCGAGCTGATCACGTTCCGGGACGCGCTCCCGGTGAGCGCCACCGGCAAGATCCAGAAGCACGAGCTGGCGCGCGAGCTGGAGCCCGTCCGGGAGACCGCCGGGAACGACGGCCCCCGCCCCCGCACCGCGACCGAGGCCGCGCTCGCCGGGCTCTGGGCGTTCGCGCTGGACGTCGCGCACGTGTCGGTCGAGGACGACTTCTTCGCGCGCGGCGGCGACTCCCTGGCCGCCGTCGCGCTGCTGAGCACGGTCGAGGAGGTCTTCGGCGTGGTCCTCGGCCCGCAGTCTCTCTTCGACGAGCTGAACACCGTCGCCCGCATGGCCGCGCACATCGCGGCGCGAACCGGGGAGGCGCACGATGGCTGACCTGCAACTGACCCGGCAGCGCGTCACCGACAGCCAGATTCTGCTGCGCTTCATGGAGCGGAACTTCGGCGCGCCGGGCGTCATGAACGTCCCGACGACGCTGCGGCTGACGGGCGCCCTGGACCGTCCCGCGCTGGACGCGGCCGTCCGGGACCTCGCCGACCGCCACGAGGCGCTGCGCACGACGTTCGGGAAGATCGACGGCCGGCTGCACTTCGCCGTCCACCCCGGGAGCGACCTCGCGGTGACGTTCACCGACACCGCCGCCACCGCGCACCCCGCCGAGAACGCCTGGCGGACGATCCACGAGCGCCTGACCCGCGACATCGACGTCGTCACCGGCCCGCCCGTCACCGTCGACCTGATCCGCACGGCGCCCGCCGAGCACCTGCTGATGCTCAACCCGCACCACCTGGTCACCGACGCGTGGTCCAACATGCTCCTGCTGCGCGACCTCGCGGCGCTCTACGACGCGCGGCTGAGCGGCCGTCCGGCCGGGCTGCCCGAGGTGCGGTGGCAGTTCGGCGACTACGCGGCCTGGGAGCGGCGGCGCCTGGACGGCGACGGCGGACGACGCGACCGCGCGTTCTGGCGGGAGCAACTGCGCGACGCGCGCTACCTGGACCTGCGTCCCGCGCCCGAACGCGCGGGCGCCCGGCCGCAGACCGAGAACGTCTGGTTCACGCTCGACGCGGACCGGACCGCCGCGCTGAAGCGGGCGGCGCGGCGGCACCGGACGAGCCTGTTCGTCATCACGCTGGCCCTCTACGCCGCCGTCCTGCACGCGGCGTCCGGGGAGACGGACGTCACGGTCGGGTCCGTCTTCGCCAACCGCGCCCGCCGCGAGGCGCACGAGACCGTCGGCTTCTTCGCCAACATGATCCCGCTGCGCCTGCGGACGGGACCGAACCCGCAGCTGACCGACCACATCGACGCCGCGCGCGGCACCGTCCTGTCGGCCCTGCCGCACCAGGGGATGCCGTACCGCAGCCTCGTCCTGGACCCGGAAACGGCCCACGCGCGGCGCGCGGGCGAGGTCGTCTTCCACATGCTCGCCGTCCCGCCCGGCGTCGACGCGCCGCACCGGCCGCGCTTCGCCGGGCTCACCGCCGAGCCGTTCCGGATCCCGGACGGCATGGGCAGCCGCTTCGACCTCGAACTCCTCGTGATCCCGCAGAACGACGCGCTGGAGGGCGTCTTCCGGTACGCGGGCGACCGGTACGAGAGCGCCTACGTGCGCGGCCTCGCGGACGCCTACGCCGCCCTGGTCGACGACCTGATCGGCGGCGACACCACCAGCACGCAAGGGCACCAACCAGCAGGAAGGACCCATCCATGACGGTCATGCTCGACGACGTCCTGAGCCGGTTCGACGCGGCCGACGTCCACCACCTGCCCGGCGGCCACGTCGTCGTCGCCGGCGAGTACGTCGAACCGATGCAGCGCATCCCGAGCTGCCTGGTCGACTACGTCTCGCCCGAACTCGCGGCGGCGCCCGACGCGGCCGACGTCCTCGTCGCGTGGGCGAAAGAGGCGTTCCCGGCGGCGAAGATGCTGCTCGTCCGGCTCACCGACGAGGACGCCTCGCTGCTCGGCTTCGAGGACTACCTCTTCTACATGATGCTCACGAAGCCGCCGACGCCGCACGCGGACGAGACGCCGATCGACGTCCGTCCGGCGCGGCCCGAAGACCTGGAGTTCGTCGGGTCGTTCCTGGTCGAGGCGTTCGACGACGGCCTGGAGATGCGGCTGCTGCCCGCCGAGGAGGACGCCGGGACGAAGCAGGCCCGCACTGTGCTCAAGGACCCGGACGCGCGCAGCTTCGTCGCGTCCTGCGACGGCGAGAACATCGGCCACGCCACGCTTCTCGTGAACCAGGCCGACCAGGTCACCGGGCAGGAGTTCGTGGAACTGCTCGACTTCCTGGTGGAGCGCAAGCACCCGATGCGGTACCCGGCCGAATCGGCGCTGGTCACCCACACCTGGAAGTACGCCCAGGACCTCGGGCTGCCCGTCCTCAGCCACATCGTGGTGCGCGAGAAGACCTGCCACTGCGCCGGGGTCGAGCTGATGATCCTCGACCGGCTCTACACCCGGGGCTGGGAGTTCTCGCACAAGTACCAGCGGTACATGTTCCCGGCCTCATGAAGCCCTGGCTGGACCTGGACCTGCTGGCGCGTCTGCTCGGCCTGCCCGAGGGGACGGGCCTGCGCCGCATGTTCGTCACGGCGCTGGACCCGGGCGCGAAGCTGGCCGAGCCGGTGCTCAGCGTCGCCCGCGCCGCCGGGACCGACATCGGCGAGATCGGCGCGGCCTGGCTCGCGCTCACGACGCGGCGCAAGGACTTCTACGCCCGCGTCCTCGCCGAGCTGACCGAGCGGTGTCCCGGCCTGACGGTGCTCAAAGGCCCCGCGATCGACGCGTTCTATCCGGACGACGTGATCCGCGGCCGGGTCGACCTGGACGTGTGCGCGCCGGACGTCCCGTCGCTCTGGGACCTGGCCGGACACGTGCGGCGCCGCGCGGCCGACCTCGGGCCCGGGCTCGAACCGAAGGAGGCGAACGTCAGCGTCCTGACGCGCGGGGCGGAGCGGGCGGTGTTCGCGGGCCTGAGCTGGACGTCGCCGCACACCGCGCTCGACTCGGTCTACCGGGTGGAGCTGTCGACGCTGCCGTTCCTCGGCGACCGCGCGGCGGTCCCGCCCCGCCCGGGGCTGCCCGCGTCGGGCTGGACGCTGCAACTCCTGCTCGTCGCCGAGGAGCAGTTCCAGCGCGCCGTCGGCGCCCGCGACGTCCTGGACGTCCTGATGATCCTCGACGCGGCCGGGGCCCCGCCCGACGACGCCTGGATCGCCGCGACCACGGCGGCCCGGCTGGCGCCGGAGGTCGCGGCGCTGCTGGCCGCGGCGGCGGACGCGGTCGACGGACGCGCCGGCGCCGGGCACCTGCGGGCGGCGGCGCTGGCGATGGCCGCGCGGCTCGCGCCGCACGCCGACCGGGAACGGCGGCGTCGCGAGGGCGTACGCGATCCGGGCGAGCACGGGACGCTGGAGTACGGGGTGCCGCTGGACGACCGTCCCGCGGACGGCGAGCGCCTGGACCGGCACGACTTCGGCTCCATCCTGCGCGGCCCGCTCGGCTCCCACCTCCTGGTGTCCGACCTGGAAGTCCCGCACGAGACCTACGAACGCGCGCTGGCCGCCGTCTGAAAAGAGGGACCTTGGACGTGAAACAGGACGCGGCGACCCCGCTGCACGCCGTCACCGCGGACCGGATGATCGAGCTGGTCGGCGAGGCGTTCGGCGCGCCGGGATTCATCGGGCTCACCGGGTCCCTGGCCGCCGGGTACGGGAACCGGGCGAGCGACATCGACGTGTACGCCGTCGTGGACGGCCCGGTCATGCAGATCCCCATCGCCGCCTACGAGGACGGCCACCGCGTCGACGTGCGGTACTTCGGCCGCGACGAGGTGACGGCCTGGCCCGCCCTGCTGCGGACGCCGCCGGACGCGGCGTCGGCCGGGCACGCGGGCTACAAGAAGCGGCGGGCCGCGCTGCAGGCGACGGTCAGGTTCGCGCTGGCCCGCGTCCTCGCCGAGCGCGACGAGCTGGCGGAGTGGTCGCGGGACCTGCGCGGCCCGTGGCTCGGCCGGGCCGTCGCGGACTGGTGGGCGGCCGAGGCGCGGCGGCGCGCGCTCGCCGCCGCGTGGCTCGACCGGGGCGCCTGGGAACCCCGGTGGCTGCGCGCGGCGGACGCGGGGCTCGCCGCCCTGGAGTGCCGGGCGGCGCGGTCCGGGCACCTGTTCTTCGGCGCCAAATGGCTGGGGGAGAAGTTCCGGCAGTCCGGCGACGCGGACGCGCTCGCGGCGCTGCGCCGCTGCCTGGCGTTCGGCCCGCCGGACGACCTGGTCGCGTTCACCGCCTTCACCGCCGACCTCGTCGCGTCCGACGCGCCGTTCGACGCCGCCCGGCACCGCTGGGCGCTCACCCCCGCGACGGGCGTGGAGATCCACCGCTACCTCGGCCGCTACGTCGTCAGCCGGTGGAACATGCGCGGCGCCGAAGTCCCCGAGGACGAGGGCGCGCCGCTGGCCGACCCCGCCCGCGTCTGGACGGGCCGCTGGGACGAGCGTCCGGACCCCGTCCTGCTGGCCCTGCTGGAGGCCGACCTGCTGTGGCTGTCGGTGATCACGGACGGGAGCGCCCCATGATCGAGACCTTCGACGACATCCGCCGCCGCACCGCCGCGACGACCCAGACCGCCGCGCGGATCATGGTGACCGTCCAGGCCCTGCTGCAGGACGTGGACGGCGCGATCGACGCCGGGCAGTGGGAGGTGGCCGGGCACGCCGGACGCGCCGTCGTCCTCGAATGCTGCGCGCTGCGCGGCACCGGACGCGGCGGCGAACCGTCGTGGCCCGTCGGCGGCGTCGCGTTCGACCCGTTCGCCCGGCTGGACCCGGCCGAGCGCGCCGAGGCCGCCGACCTGCTCGACCGGGCCGGACGGCTCGGCGACGCGGCCGGCGCGGCGGCCTGGCGGGACCGTCTCGCGGCGCTCGTCGACGGCGTCACGGCCGGCAACGGCATCGCCGGCGACCTGCCCGAACTGCGCTCGCCCGCGGGCATGTTCGCGGCGCTGCGCCTCGCCAGGGACGGCTTCGACGTGGTCGCGGCGATGCACCTCGCGCCCGTCTTCCCCGAGTCCTGGACGACGGCCGTCCCGCCCGCGTCCTGACCGCCCGCCCGAACCGAGAGGCCCGCGATGCAGACCGTCTCCGTCACGAAAGACCTCCGAGCGCCGATCGGCAGGCTCTGGGACCTGCTCCTCGACGTGGAGCGCTTCGCCGACTACATGAGCGACGTCGAGTGGATCAAGGTGCTCGACGTCCGCGACGACGTGCGCACCGCCGAATGGTCGGTGATCCTGCGCGGGTCGATCCTGCGCTGGTCCGAGAAGGGGCGCGTCGACCCGTCCCGGCACCGGATCGACTTCGAGCAGCTCGACGGCGACCTCAGCGTTTTCCAGGGCGAATGGCTGCTGACCGATCTCGGCGGCGGCCTCACCCGCGCGTCCCTGCGCATCGAGTTCGAGATCGGCATTCCGCTGATGGCGCGGATGCTCGACCCGATCGCGCGGGAGTCGCTGCGCACGAACACGAGCCGGATGCTGGAAGAACTCGAGCAGCGGGCCTGCGCCCCGGAGGAATGATGTCCGCGACCGACGCGACGTGGTCCGTGGCGATGAACGGCCGGGCCACCTTTTCCTGGGATTACGACGCCGGGAACGAACGCCTGCTCTCGCTCTACCGCAAGGGCAAGGACAAGCAGTGGGACCAGGAGCGGCGGATCGACTGGGACGTCCCCACCGATCCCGACGACCCGCTCGGGATGCCGGACGTCATGGTCCCGCTCTACGGCTCGCCGACCTGGGCCAAGCTCGGCCCGAAGAACATCGCCGAACTCCGGCTGCACGGCGCGGCCTGGCAGTTCAGCCAGTTCCTGCACGGCGAGCAGGGGGCGCTGATCTGCGCGTCCCGGCTCGTGGAGTCGGTGCCCGGCATCGACGCCAAGCTCTACGCCGCGACGCAGGTGGTGGACGAGGCGCGCCACACCGAGATCTTCAGCCGCTTCCTTACCGAGCGGGTGGGCGTGCAATATCCGATCAACCAGAATCTGGCGTCCCTGCTCGACGACACGCTGACCGATTCCCGCTGGGACCTGCCCTATCTCGGAATGCAGGTGCTCATCGAAGGATTGGCGCTGGCCGCGTTCGGGCTGCTGCGCGACATGACGACCCAGCCGCTCGCCCGCCAGATCCTCGCCTACGTCATGCAGGACGAGGCGCGGCACGTCGCGTTCGGACGGCTCGCGCTGCGCGACTACTACCGCGAGATCGACGCCAGGGAGCGCGCCGAGCGCGAGGACTTCGTCATCGAGGCGTGCTACCGGATGCGCGACCGGTTCCTGTGGACGGACGTCATCGTCGCGCTCGGCTACGAGCGGTCGAAGTCGCCGGAGACGCGGCCCAACCGCGAGGCGCTGCGGATGTTCCAGCGGGCGCTGTTCGGGCGGATCGTCCCGTGCGTCCGCGACATCGGCCTGTGGACGGACCGGGTCCGCGCCGCCTACGCCGACATCGGCGTCCTCGACCTCGCCGACGTGGACCTTCAGGCCGCGATGGCGCGCGACGAGGACCTCGCCGAGCAGGAGGACCGGGCCCGCGACGCCCGCGTCGCCGAGGTGGGCGAGATGATCGCGCGCGGCGCGGACGGCTGAGCCGGTGCTCCCGACCCGGTGGGCGCCCCGGTCCTCGCCCCGGTGGCGCGCGCAGCGCATGCTCTGGGACGGCGCGCCGCGCCAGGCCGTCCTGCTCTACGCCTGCGCGGCGGTGGGCGCGCTGGCGCCGGTCGTGCTGCTCGTCGGCGTCGGCCGGATCGTCCGGGCGGCGGCCGGGGACCGGCAGGCGACCTGGCCCTGGATCGCGGTGAGCGGGGCGGCGATCGGCGTCCTGCTCGTCGGCGACACGGTCCGCGACCACGTGGCGGGGATCGCCCGCGCCCGGCTCACGTTCGCGCTGCAGGAACGGCTGATGACGGCGCTGATCCGGCCCGCCGGGATCGCGCACCTCACCGACCAGGGCAATCTGGACGCGCTCGCCGGGGCCAAGGGCGCGCTCACCGGCTTCCAGCCCGCGAACGCGCCGCTCACCCAGGTCGCGCTGGCGGGCGACCGGCTGGGCGGGCTCGCCGCCTGCGTCCTCGTCGGAGCGTTCCGCTGGTGGCTCGGCGCCGGGCTGCTGCTGGTGTGGCTGGCCGTCCGCCGCCCCCTGCGCACGGTGATCACGGAGCATGTGGCGGCGCTCGGCGGGGACGCCGGGAAGATCCGCCGGGCCGTCTACTTCTTCGAGCTGGCCACCGATCCGGCCGCCGCGCCCGAGGTGCGCGCCTACGGCCTCGGACGGTGGACGGTGGACCGTCTGCGCGAGCACTGGCTGCTGGCGATGGCGGCGGCGTGGAGCGTCCGGGCGCGCGTCTACCGCACGGTCGCGCTGACGGCCGGGCTGGTCGTCGCGGCCAACCTCGCGGCCTGCTGGGTGCTCGCCGACGCCGTCGCCCACCACCGGATCGGGCTCGCCGAGCTGGCCGCGTACTTCCCCGCGATCGTCGCGACGTCCGCCGTCGGCGGCATCTCCACCGAGGACATCGCGCTGGCCTGGATGCTCGCCTCCCTTCCCGACGTCGAGCGCCTGGAGGCCGGGATCGCGCGCAGCGCCGTCCCGCTCGGCGGCGCGCGGCCCGTCGGCGACCTGCCCCGGCGGACGATCCGGCTGGAGGGCGTCCGGTTCGCGTTCGGCGACCGGCCCGTCCTGGACGGCCTCGACCTCGACATCCCGGTCGGCGCGTCGACCGCGATCGTCGGCGCGAACGGCGCCGGGAAGACCACGCTGATCCGGCTGCTCACCCGGCTGCACGACCCGTCCGGCGGCCGGATCACCGTGGACGGCACCGACCTCGCCGACCTCGACCCGGCCGACTGGCAGCGCCGCTGCGCGCTGATCTCGCAGGACTTCGCGCGGCTCCCGTTCACCCTCGCCGACAACATCGGCGTCGGCGCGAGCCGCGCGGCGCTGCGGGCCGCCGCCGAGCGCGCCGGGGCCGCCGACCTCGTCGCCGGGCTGCCGGACGGCTGGGACACGCCGCTCGGCGTCCCCGGCGGACGCGACCTGTCGCGCGGCCAGTGGCAGCGCGTCGCCCTCGCGCGGGCGCTGTACGCCGCGGAACACGGCGCGCGGATCCTCGTCCTGGACGAGCCGACCGCGTGGCTGGACGCGGCGGCCGAGGCCGACTTCCACCGGCGGTTCCTGGCGATGACGCGCGGCCTCACCACGATCATCGTGGCGCACCGCTTCTCGACCGTCCGCCGGGCGGACCGCATCCACGTGCTGCACGACGGGAAGGTCGCCGAGAGCGGCGACCACGACACGCTGCTCGCGCTGGACGGCCGGTACGCCGCGATGTTCACCGCGCAGGCGGCGCGGTTCGCCGGAGAGGCGACGGCCCGGTGAGGCGCGCGGTCTGGCCGCGGGTCCTCGCGCTCGGGTTCCGCGCCGCGCCCCGCCACATGGTCGCGGCGCTGGTCGTGTGGATCGTCGGCGCGTTCGCGATGTCGGCGTACGCGGTCGGCTTCCAGCAGATCGTGGACGGCTACCTGGAGCACGACGACGCCGAGGTGATGCGCGGCGCGGTGCTGACGGCCGTCCTGTTCAGCGTCGGCTGGACGGTCACCGTCCTCGCCGCCAACATCGGGTTCGGCCTGTCGGACCATGTCGCGCTCCGGCTGCTGGAGCAGGTCGCGCACGCGGCGGCGACCGAACCCCGGCTCCGGCGGCTGGAGGGCGCGGAGTACCGGCGGCGGCTGGGCGCCGTCCGCGACGGCCGCGTCCTGCTCGCCGCCGGTCCCCGCCATCTGCTCGCGCTGTTCCAGGCGGTCCTGCGGGCGCTCGGCATCGCGCTGGTCCTCGGGCTCGTCTACCCGCCGCTGGCCGCGCTGCCGCTGGCCGCCGTCCTGCCCGTCGCGCTGGAACGCGTGGCGGCGCGGGCGCGGACCGCCGCCGAACGGGACCTGGCGGCCGACCGGACGACCGCGACCGCCCTCCTGGACCTCGCCGCCTCGCCGACGGCCGCCGCCGAGCTGCGCGTCCACGGGCTCGGCGCCGAACTCCTCCGGCGGCACCGCGCCGTCGCCGACCGGGGCGTCGCCGCGCTGCGCCGCCGGACCGCGCGGCCGACGGTCCTGCGGTCGGCGGGCTGGGCGGTGTACGCGGCGGTCTTCACGGCGGGCCTCGGGCTCGTCGTCGTCCGCGCCGCCGACCACCAGGCCAGCGTGGGGCAGCTGCTCATGGTCGCGGCCGTCGTGCGGCGGTCCCAGCTCGTCAGCGGGCAGGCCGCCGCCGCGCTCGGCAGGCTCGTGTCCGTCGGGGACGTGATGCGCGACTACCTCTGGCTGCGCGGGCGTTTCGCGGGGGAGCGGGCGCCCGGGACGGCGCCGCCGGTGCCGTCCCGGATCGTCCACGGCCTCGACCTGGACGGCGTCGGCTTCGCCTACGACGACGGCCCCCCGGCGCTGGACGGCGTCACGCTGCACGTCCCCGCGGGCTCCCTCGTCGTCCTGATCGGCGAGAACGGCGCGGGAAAGAGCACGCTCGTCAAGCTGCTCACCGGCGTCTACGCCCCGACGCGGGGCCGGATCCTGCTCGACGGCGCCGACATCGCCGGCTTCGCGCGCGACGACTGGCACGCGGCCATCGCCGTGACGTTCCAGGACTTCGTCCGCTACGAGCTGACCGCCGGGCAGAACATCGGCGTCGGCGACCTGCCGCGCCTGGACGACGCCCCGGCCGCCTGGGACGCCCTGCGCTCCTGCGGCGACGGCGCCTGGGCGCGCGGCCTGCCGGACGGCCTGGACACCCCCGTCGGACGCACCCTGCCTGGCGCCGTCGACCTGTCGGGCGGCCAGTGGCAGCAGCTCGCCATAGCGCGCGGCCGGCTGCGCGACCGGCCGCTGCTGCACCTGGTGGACGAGCCCGGCGCCGGCCTGGACCCCGCCGCCGAGGAGGCCGTCGTCGGGCACTACGTCCGGGATGCCCGCCGCCGCGCCGCCGCGACCGGGACGATCACCGTCCTCGTCACCCACCGGATGACGACCGCCGTGCGCGCCGACCTCGTCGTGTTCCTGGACGCCGCGGGCGGGGCGCTCGCGGGCGCCCACGCGGACCTGCTCGCCGCCTCCCCGCGCTATGCCGAACTGTTCACGGCGCAGGCCGCCGCCTACCACGTGGGAGAAGGGACGCGATGACACCGAACGTGTGGGTCCTCGATCGCGGCGAGCCGTCGGCGGAGGGACGGCTGCTCTGCGACGCGCTCGGCGAACGCGGGATCACCGCCGACACCGTCGACTGGACGCGGCTGATCGCACAAGGCTTCCCCGACCCGTCGGCGGGACGTCCCGCGCTGCCGGACCTGGCGCTCGTCCGGCCGCGCGTGCTGAACCGCCACGAAGGCGATCTCGCGCTGCTGTACGACTGGCTCGGCGTCATGGAGGACGGCGGGACGCGGGTGCTGAACACCGTGGACTCCCTGCGGCGCGCCAAGAACAAGGTGCGGCAGGCCGCGCTGCTCGCCGGCGCGGGCGTGCCGGTGCCCGCCACCCGGACCGTCCGGACGCTGGACGAGATCGCCCGCTGCCTCGCCGACTGGGGCGAGATCGTGCTCAAGCCCGTCCACGGGCACGCGTCGCTCGACGTGACCCGGATGGCGGCGCTCGGCCCCGAACGGCGGTACCGGGACGGGTCGCTCGGCCTGCGCGAGGAGACCGTGGGCTGGCACCTGCTCCGCCGCTATGGAGAACTGTGCGCGCAGCGGTTCCTGCCGAGCCCGGGACGCGAACTGCGCGTCATCGTGATCGGCGGACGCGTCGTCGTCTGCTCCTACCACCGGACGGCCGAACTCGGCGCGGCCGTCCAGGGCGCCCGCGTCCTCATGGACCCCGCCCGGTGGGAGCCGCACGAGCCCGACGCCGCGCTGCTCGCGCTCGTCGGCCGGGCGCTCGGCGTCCTCGGCCTGGACCTGGCGTCGCTGGACCTCGTCGAGACCCCCGACGGCCACGCCGTGATCGAGGTGAACCCCACGGTCCCGAGCTGGCGGTTCTTCACCGGCACCGAGCACGACCGGACGGGCGGGCGGATCACCGGGATCCACGCCGACCTGGTGATCGACCGACTGAAGGAGCGCGGCGATGGGTTCTGACGGGCCGCGGCTCTGGCCGTTCTACTCCGAGCGCGCCGTCGCCCGCGTGACCGCCCGCGTCCGCGCCGGGACGATGTACTCCACCACGGGCGACGATCCGGACATCGCCGCGTGCGAACGGCGGCTGGCGGACGTCCTGCTCCCCGGCGCGTCCGCCGTGCTGTGCAACTCGGGGACCGCCGCGTTGGCCGGCGCCTACCACGGGCTCGCGCTCGAACCGGGCGCCGAGGTGCTGGTCCCGTCGAACACCTTCCGGGCCACCGCGACGCCGCTGCTGGCGCTCGGGCTGCGGCCCGTGCTGTGCGACTCGCTGCCCGCGGACGGCCGCATCGACCTGGCGGACGCGGCCCGGCGGATCACCGCGCGCACGCGGGCGCTGGTCGTGACGCACCTGTGGGGCCGTCCCGTCCCGCTGGACGACGCGCGGGCGCTCGCCGACCGGCACGGCCTCGCGCTGGTCGAGGACTGCTCGCACGCGCACGGCACCCGGTGGCGGGGCCGTCCTGTCGGGTCCGCCGGGCACGTCGCGGCGTTCAGCCTCGGCACGACCAAGATGGTCTCCGGCGGCCTCGCCGGGGTGCTGCTCACCACCGACCGGGACGTCTACGAACGCGCGCTCGTCTTCGGCCAGCCCAAGCACCGGGCGCTCGCCGACGTCGCCGACCCGGCGCTGCGCGCGCTGGCCGAGACCGGCCTCGGGCACAACCTGCGTCCGTCGCCCGCCGCCGCGATCCTCTGCGACGACCACCTGGACCGCCTCCCGACGACCGTCGCGGTCCGGAACCGGAACCTCGCGCGGCTGGACGCGCTGCTCGGCGCGCTGCTCCCCGCGCTGCGTCCGCTGGGCCGCGACCACGCGCACGGGACGCTCTACAAGTTCCACTGCCGCTGGACCGACCCGGAGACGCCCGCCGACCGGGTCGTCCAACTGCTGAAAGCGGCCGGGTTGGCCGTCCGGCGGCCCGCGAAGGCGCTGCACCGCACGCCTCTCTTCACCGATCCCGGCCTGTTGGACGACGGCCTCCCCGGGCCGGTGCGCGCGGTGCCCGGCGACTTCCCCGGCACCGATCGCTGCATGACCGATCTGATCGAGTTCGCCGGACGGGACCTGTACGAGGACTCCGAACCCGTCCTGGCCCGCTACGAGGCCGCGTTCCGGCACGCCGGGGCCGCCCTCGCGGAAGGACGCGCGCGATGCTGATCGAGATCACCGGCGTGGACGGCGCCGGGAAGTCCACGCTCGCCGACCGCCTCCGCACCGCCGTCACCGCGGCCGGACTGCCGTGCTCGCCGCTGACGCTGCGGTCGATGGGCAAACGGCTGCTGGACGACGTCGCCGTCGGGCGCGGCGCCGCGAACTGGCGGCAGCTCGTCAGCGCGGACGAGGCCGAGGTCGCGCACGCCGTCGAGATGGTCGCGCAGGCGCACGCGGCGCTGCACCCGGCCGGGTCCGGGCACGTCCTGCTCACCGAGACCTACGTCGTGCGGTGGCTGGCCGTCGCCGCGTTCTGGGACGCCGCGAAGCTCGACGTCCTCGCCGCGATCTACGGACGGCTGCCGACGCCCGACGTGTCCGTCCACCTCGACCTGCCCGCCGCCGAGGCGCTGCGCCGGATCACCGCGCGCCCGAAGGGGGACCGGCTGCTGCACGGCGGCGGCGCGGAGCGGAAGCTGACCCGGTACGCGGCGGCGTTCGACCGCGTCCGGCCGCTGCTGCCGTACCCGCAGCTCGTCCTGTCCGCCGAGCGTCCGGTGGACGACCTGGTGTCCGAGGTCGCGGGGCTCGTCCCGGCCCGGCCGTGCGCGGCGAATCGGTAGGGTTGCGGGGCACGGGCGGAATCGGTTTCCAGGGAGGTCGGGCAGTGGTGGCACCGGACGTATCGTCGGACGTCGACGCCGCGAGGACGGTGTCGCTGACAGGGCCCGGCCACCTGTCGGGGAGCCTGCGCGTCCCGGGCGACAAGTCGATCTCCCACCGGGCGCTGCTGCTCGCGGGCCTGGCCGAGGGCGAGAGCCTGATCACCGGGCTGTCGGGCGGCGACGACGTGCGGCGCACCCGGCTGGCGCTGGAGAGCTACGGCGTCCGGATCGAACCGGCGGGCGACGGCCTGCGCGTGCGCGGCGGCCTCCAGGACGAGCCGGACGAACCACTCGACCTCGGCAACTCCGGCACCGCCACGCGCCTGTTCGCGGGCGTGTGCGCCGGACGCGACGGTTACGCGGTCCTCACCGGCGACCAGTACCTGCGCGCCCGCCCGATGAGCCGCGTCGCGGTCCCGCTGCGCGCGATGGGCGCCGCGATCGACGGGCGCCGCGGCGGCGACCTGCTGCCGCTCGGCGTCCGGGGCGGGCGGCTCACCGGCATCGACTACGACTCGCCGGTCGCGAGCGCGCAGGTCAAGTCGGCGATCCTGCTGGCCGGGCTCGGCGCGAGCGGCCCCACGAGCGTCCGCGAGCCCGCGCCCACCCGGCGGCACACCGAGGAGATGCTGGCGGACTTCGGCGGCAACGTCGTCGTGGACGGGACGCGGGTGACGATCGAGCCGTCCCCGCTGCGCGCGACCGACGTGGACGTCCCGGGCGACCCGTCGCAGGCGGCCTTCTGGACCGTCGCGGCCCTGATCGTCCCGGACGCGTCGGTGGCGGTCGAGAACGTCTACCTCGGCTTCGGCAGGACCGGGTTCGTCGACGTCCTGCGCCGCATGGGCGCCGACATCGACGTGGACGCGTCCACCGGCCTGATCCGCGCCCGCAGCACCCGCCTGACCGGCATCGACATCTCCGGCGCGGACATTCCGTCGATCATCGACGAGGTCCCGATCCTCGCGGTCGCCGCCGCCGCCGCGTCCGGCACGACCACGATCAGCGGCGCCCAGGAGCTGCGCGTCAAGGAGAGCGACCGGATCGCCAGCACGGTCCGGATGCTGCGGGCGTTCGGCGCACGGGCGCACGAGACCGAGGACGGCATGATCATCGAGGGCGGCGCCCCGGTCCGCGGCGGCGTCGTGGACAGCCACGGCGACCACCGCATCGCGATGTCCGCCTGCATCAACGCCCTCGTCGCCGAGGGCACGACCGTCATCCACGGCTGGGACTCGGTCGCCACCAGCTACCCGGGCTTCGCGGCCCACCTCGCCGCCCTGTCCGGCGGCGCGGTGACGCTGAGCGCCTGACGTCCGGCCGGCCCGCGCGGACGCGGACCGACCGGGTCATTTCACCCCGGGACGAGGAGACACGAGGTCGCCCGCTCGTCGTCCTTGGGCCGAGCAGGTCAGGTCACGCCGGGACGAGGTAGGCGTGGCTCATCGCCGAGCGGTGCGTCGTGGCGGAGCCGCGCCGGTCGGGCAGCCCGACCGCCGTGCCCTGCACCGCCGCGGGCTGGCCGCGCAGCCAGTCCACGCGCACGTAGACGCTGAACTTGGGGGCGCAGCCGGCGGCCGTGGACACCTTGAAGTGCGGCTTGTAGAGCGGCACGACGGCGTGGTGGACCCAGTACGGGACCGTCTTCGTGACGCTGGTCGTCGCGTCGCTGTGGCACAGGTGCGTGCCCTTGGAGTCCCACTGGGCGACGATCAGCGTGAACTTGGCCGTCGTGGACCCGTTCTTGTCGCAGGCCACATTGCGCTGGCAGACCTGGAAGTCCACGTCGCCGAACGCGCTGAGCTCCCGGAACCCGGGCGGCGCGGCGGTGACGGGCAGCGCGGGCTGCCGCAGCGTCCGGCGCCTGGCGTCGACGGGCAGGTCGCCGTACGGCATGTCGTACTCCAGCGGCTTCCCGCTCGCGGCGTTGGCGACCGAGGTGTCGGCGAACCGCAGCGAGCCGCCCGCGATCATCACCGAGGACGGCTGCTTGTAGAGCGAGGCGACCCGCGCGTACGTCGTGCAGGTGGCGGTCGCGGCGACGCCCGGGTGCAGGAGGAACTTGGTGACGATCCAGACGTCCTCCCACTTCGGGTCCTTGCCGGTGCCCGCGTAGACGTTCTGCCCCATGACCAGGTTCTTGCTTCCGCCCGGCCAGGTGCAGCGCACCTCGTTGTCCACCATCGTCCGGACGGTGGCCGCGTTGGCGCGCAGCGCGGAGACCACGTACGCGGTCTGCTTCGCCGACATCGCGAGCCGCACGGTGCCGAGGGCGACGACGTTGTGGTCGATCCCGGACTTCGGCGGCCGGGGACCGGTGATCCGCTGCGCCTTGAACGTGTACGACGGCGCGGCGGCGGCCGAGGGCGTCACGGTGGACGACCGCGAGACCGTCAACCCGACAAAACAGGCCAAACCAGCCATCGTTATGCATATTGCCGCAAAGGCAATTCGTTTCATGGGGAGCACTCCTTTTCCGCGGGCGAGCCTAGCGCCGTTTCCCGCACAAAAGGGCACCGTTTCGTCACGATCCGTGGCGTTCCATGGGATTTACGGCGAGGTGCGCGTGCAGTTCGCCCGACGCGGTCCAGCGCGGCCGCGTCGGCAAAGACGAGGTTGACGCCGGGAGGCGATCCGCTCCCATGGCGGCGTCCAACCAGGAACTGCACCGGCAGATCCGGGAGATCAGCGGGCAGGAGACGGCGACGCGCGGGCTGGAGCGGCTGCGGGCGCAGAGCGTCCGGCACCAGTCCCGGCTCGCCATGCATCCGGGACGTTCGGCGGTCGGCCTGACCGAGCACGTGGCGATCATCAACGCGGTGTGCGCCCAGAATCCCGTGGCGACCGAACAGGCCATGCGGGAGCACCTGGCCAGCGTCATCACCGCCATGCGCGAGATCGGGGAGCGGGGCAGGACGGGCCTGCGCGTCTAGCCGCGCGGTCACGCTTCCACCGGCGGCGTGCCGTGGGTGTGGATCGTCTTGAGCCCCCGCGCCTGACCCTTGGCGCGTTCGGCCTCCGTCGTGAACGTCTCCCAGTCCGGGGAGAGCACGAGCCGCGCGCCCGGGTGGCACAGCGAATCCGGTTGCCGCCCGGTTCGTAGAGGTAGAGGAAGAACGTCTGCTGGATGGCGTGCTTGTGCGGGCCGGTCTCGATGAAGACGCCCTTGTCAGGAACACGTCGGCGGCGCGCAGGATGCCTCGCGGGTCTCGTTGGCGAACGCGATGTGGTGCAGGCGCCCACGCGAGCCCGTCCGGTCGCGCGTGTAGACGAGGTCGTAGGACTTGTTGGTGAAGGTGAGCCAGCGGCCGGCGATCGTCCCGTCGTCCAGCCGGATCTGCTCGGTCGGACGCCCGCCGAGCACGTCCCGGACGAACCCGGTGCTCGGCTCGACCTCGGCGGCCAAGAAGTTCACGCGGTCAAGGCGGCGGACGCATACGCCGCGCCCCGGGTACGCCTGCGCCTGGTTCTTCAGCGCGGGCGCCAGCTCGGGCGGCACCGCGTACCACTCGCTCTCCCAGTAGATCTCCAGCTCGTGGCCGTCGGGGCTGTGGAAGACGTACGTCGGGCCGAGGCCCGGGTCGCCGTCGTGCCAGCCCCGGTGCAGAACCGCGCGACGGCGAACCAGCGCGTCGGCATCGGCGCCCTGGCCGCGCTGATCGGCGCCTACGTCACCGACAACGCCCCGCCGCGCCGCCGCACCCCTGCACCTGGCGATCGGCATGGGCGCGATCGGGATCGGCGGCAGCGCCTCGCCGCTGCTCGGCCGGATCCTGCTGCCGGACGTGGAGTTCCAGGTCCTGTTCCTGTTCGGCGCGGTGTCGCTGCTCCTCGTCCCGGCGAGCTGGTGGATCGTTCCAGCAATGGGCGGCCACTGCGTCGGCGACGGCGCGGAAACGCCGGGAGGATTTCGCCCCGTGAAGCCCGGGGAAGCGGAGCGCCGGGAGGGCCTCGGTCAGATGAGGCTCAGGGAACCGGATCCGCTCGGAGCCGGGTGGGTGAACTGGGGGCACCGCGGCCGGTGGAAGCTCCACCGCCGGACGGATCAAGGCGTATCGACCCGCACGGCGCGGGACTGATGGTGGCGGGGACTCAAGGACCCTCTGAGCCTTCTCGATGACCTCAACGAGGCCGGGACGCAGTCCAAACTCGCTACGGCTGCCGGGCCTGTCGCGTGAGGACGACTCCGTCCGGTGACGACGCGCCCGGTGGACGGCTGCTTGAACATCCGGCAGGCGAACGTCCGGAACCCCCTGCGGCGTCTGGTCTCGTTACGGATGCATTCGAAGGCGGTCCGGATCGTCCCACCTGTGCCCTTGCCTATGCCTGCCCGTCCAAGTTCTCCGGGTAGAGAACACTGCCCAGTTGCGCGCGGAGCTCGGCGTTCTCCTTCGCCAGCTCCTCGCGGTCCGCGCGGAGCAGCTCGACCTCTTTTTCAACCTTGTCGAGGAAGACATCGACCTCCTCCTCGTCGTAGCCCGGACGGAATCGGACGGTGCCGAAACGTGCTTCGCGAATGTCGTTGGGAGTGATCCGTGCCGGAAGATCAAATTCCGGAGTCGAGGTCGGCGGATCCAGATTCTCCAAGAGGTTCTCGAGATGATGACGGTGTCGCTCCGCGGCGGCGATGCGCTGGCGGGCGTGTTCCAAACGACGTCTCAGCTCGAAGATCTCCTGCTCGAGATCGTTCTTCTCGGCTTGCAGGTCGGCGCGCTCGGCGTCCCACGCGCTTCGAAGCCGGCTCAGCTGGTCGGTGAGGTCGTTGCATCGGTGGGTCAGGTCGGCCAGATGCGCCTCCAGCCCGCGGGCGTAGCGGTCGGCCTCACGCTGCGCGAACTCTGCCAGTTCGAGTTCGTCGTTGACCTGGCGAACTCGGTACTCGTGCGGATGAGCCGTTTGCAGGGCCTGCAACTGCAAGCCGTTGAGATGCTCTCGGACTTCCGGAGAGACCTCATTGCCGTGTTCGGCCAAGATCGTCAGCAACTTGTCCAGGAACCAGGAGTCGCGCGGCACGCGCTTGCCGTTGAGGTAGCGCGACAGAGTCCCCTTGTCGATCGGATGCCCACTGGCGAATCGCTTCAGCGACATTCCAGTCGCCGCCCAGACTTTCCGCAGCTCTGCAACCCATGCTTGTACTTCGGGGCTGAGGCTGGGGTCCAGTTCTGCCAGCCGGGTCGCACCAGATGCGGCGGCTGGCAACGGTCGAAGGGTTGATCCGGTCATAGCCCCTGATTGTGGCGCGCCGACCTGGCGCGGGTGCTCCATTTGACGAGTTCGACCGGGTTGCCGCACCGTGCAACCCGGTCCTGGGGCCTCGTTCGTCGGTCGGCCTTCCGGTCCGCGCGGTGAATGCCCGTTATGCACTCCATCGCTGATAACCCGGCCCTGATCTTCCAATCTGTTGCCATCCCCCGCAACCCCTTGTCCGGAGTCGTTGCGGCGTGGTGCAACCCCTCCGGGTACTGCATCAATGGGACTCGCACCGGCACGACCAGTGTCCGGACCGTCCCAAGGAGCACATCCATGTCCACCACCCCCCACCGACGGCACCGCTTCCAGCGCAAGGTCGGCCGTCTGATCCAGGCGGCCCTTTTCGCCGCCGTGCGCGGCCTTGCCTACGCTCTCGGAGGGGCGGTCGGTGCCGGATTCTTCTACTGGGTGACCCAGCACTTTTAGCCGTTTCCCGGCCCCCGCGGCAGCAGCCGGCAACATCGGCAGCACCGACAGGACGTGACGCCAAGGGACTTTTACGCCCGGGACGACCGAGCGCGGGCCCGAGCCCTCTTCGGGTCGCTGCGCCGGGAGGCCGTTCCGCACGACCTTGCCGACGCGCCGTCGATCGGCTGGACCGTGCCTGCGAGGGCTGGCACCAGATCCTGGTGAAGGGGTCGTCACTGCCGTGTCCGATCTCCGTGGAGCCGGCGGAGCCCGGTGCCGTGTCGTGTTCGGTCAGGTGGGCGGCTGATAGGTGGCGGCGAGGTGGTCGTGGAGTTCGGCGTGGCGGAACTGGTAGACGGGGCCGACCGCGCGTAGCAGTCCGAGGCGGTGGCAGTCGTCCAGGAACGGCATCAGTCGGCGCGGCAGGAGGCCGGCCCGGGCCAGCTTCCCGGTAGCGATCAGATATGCCGGCCAAGCCCGATGATCCCCGATCCTGAGCCCGATCACGAGCCCGATCGCGAGCCCGATCACGAGCCCGCCCGTGAGCCCGAACGCGAGGCTGCCCGCGAGCCCGCCCGCAAGCCCGCTGGCGCTGGTGCGGAGCAGGTTCAGGGTTCGGTCGGCGCGCCAACTACTCATCGGCGTTGCAGCGCGCTGACCTTGGGCTGGTCTCTCGGCCCACTGCAGCAGCCCGCCCGCGAGACTGCCCGCGAGCCCGCCCGCGAGCCCGACTGTGAGTCCGCCTATGAGTCCGCCTGTGAGCCCGAACGCGAGCCCGACTGAAAGCCCGACTGAAAGCCCGACTGAAAGCCCGAACGAGAGCCCGGCCGCGAGGTGGCGTCTGAGTTCGGCCGAGCGTTGGCGGATCTTCAGGTCCGCATAGCCAGGCGAGTCCTGCGCCCACGATCTCGCGGTGAGCCCGCCCGCGAGCCCGTTCACGAGCCCGAACGTGAGCCCGAATGCGAGGCCGAACGCGAGGCCGACCGAGAGCCCGATCGGGCGCCCGCCCGAGAGCCCGCCTGCGAGCCCGAACGCGAGCCCGCCTGCGAGCCCGAACGCGAGCCCGGTTGTGAGGGTGGTGAGGAGAGTAATGGTGAGCTGGGTGACGGGGGTGATGGTGTTGGTTGTGGCGGCGAGTCGCCACCAGGCGAAGTCGCGGGTTCCTTGGCGGCTGGTGAGGTGGAGGGCGAGGTACCCCAGCCAACGTCGTGTCTCTGCGGGGTCGTGGTGGTGGCGTGGCCGGAACGGGTCGGCGGGGTTGTCGCTGGGTGGGCGAGTGGTGATGAGGGCGCGGATGAGCTGGTCGAACAGGGTGGCCTGGAGCGCGGCGGGGGTCGGGAAGCGGACTTGGTCGGTCAGGGCGGCGGGGTCGGTGCCGGGGGTGATGTAGACGGTGCGCAGCAGCCACAGGCCCAGCGGGGTGGCGGTCACCCGGGCCAGCACCCCGGCCGGTCCGGGCGGCACCTGGTGGAGGGAGGCCAGGCCGGTGGCGGGTGTGGTGCGTAGCTTGGTGAGGGTCTGTTCCCAGGCGGGTCCTGGGGAGGGCGGCAGGCAGTGGGTGAGGTAGGTGGCGGCGGCTGCGGGGGACAGCGGGAGTGGTTCCAGGACGGCGGCGGAGGTGATGACGTCTCCGGCCGCGGCGATGGCGTCGGTGTACTCGGTGGTGCGGCTGGTGAGGATGAGCTGGTCGCCGCCGCCCAGGGATCGGTTCAACGCCGTGATCACGCTGGTCTGGGCGTGCGGGGGCAGCTCGTCGAGCCCGTCCAGGACCGGCAGCACGTGCCCGCGGCCGGTCAGTGCATGCGCGACGGCGGTGCCCAGGTCGGGTGAGCGCAGGGCCGGGTAGTCGCGGGCGAGCCGGTCGGCGATCCAGTCGTGCAGGCGGGGGAACTGCTCGGTGTCCCAGCCCGCCACCGGCAGCAGCACCGGGACCGGCTCGTCGGGGTGCTGGTCGCAGGTGGCCAGCAGGTGCAGTAGCAGTTGGATCGCCAGCGTGGTCTTGCCCGTCCCGGGCCCGCCCAGGATCACCAGCCGGCGCCGTCGGGTGCGGCGGAACCGGTCCGCGAGAGCGGCGATGTCGGAGCTGGAAGCCGTCCACCACACCCCGCCCGCCGACCCGCCCACTGGCCCGCTCACCGGCCCGGCGGCGGGGTCGATGAGCGCGGGATGGTCCATCAGCGCGGGCGCGCCCGGGATCGGCGCCGGGGTGCGCCACCGCACCGGGATCGGATCGGGGTCCTGCAGCGACCGCAACCGCGTTTCGTCCTTCCACTGCCCGGCCACCGTCTCGGCCAGCACGTCCTTGGCCCGGGCCAGCACGTCACCGGTAGGGGCGGCCGCTACGCGCAACTGGCGGGAGCGTTGCCACGCCCACCGGAACACCAGGACGAGCGGCACCGCGACGGCGAACACGAACCCCCCGGTCAACTGGGCGCGGTTCGCCGAAATCTGCAGTCCGTCCTTGCCGGACAGCGGCGCGAACGTCACCACGCCCAACCCCAGCACCCCGGCCGCCGCCACCAAGACCGCCAGCCAAGGCCACCAGCGCTTCCCTCCACCCATGCCCGCAATCCTGGAGCCCCCCGCCCACACCGCGCCGCCCCAGTCCACAAGCGGCCCCCGCTTCTCTCGCGAAAGGGGGGGGCGGGAAAGTCGACGTCGGTCTGGTGGACCGAAAGGACCGGGTGTCCGTAGGTGCCGTGGCAGATGGGGAGATAGCGGTGGGCGAAGGCGGGGATGAGTTGGGCACCTGGCCGAGGTGGCTTCGTGCGGTCACGAGCGCTTCTGCGGGGTCGTCGGGGCGGTCTCCCATGCTTGCTCCCAGAAACCGTTCCGGATTCGCTGAGGCCGAGGATCGGTTCGAGACCGCGCGAATTGGTGCCGGGCGGGGGTTCACGTCACGCAGGCAATCCGTCGGCGTTTGCTGCTGCTCACCCGGTCTCGCGTCGGCGGAGCGCGTCCTTTCCGGGCGGCGCACCGAACCGGCGGCGGTATTCGCGGCTGAATCATGCGCGAGAGCCGGGCGAGGCCGTCCACACGGATCGGGTCGGCGTAGTGGTCGCGGATCCAGGCGACGGCGCGGCTCACCCGGCTGAGGCCGCTGTCGCCGAGGCCGAGCTGCCGCACCGCCGCGCCCTGCGCGCCGGTCACGTGCAGCGCCCGTCCCGACGGAGCCGCGGAAACCGTCGCGATGATCGAGAAGGACGGCGGCACCGCCGTCGCCCTCCCGCTGGACGTCGGCCGGAGCGACACCTTCCCCGCCTTCAAGGACGCCGTCGTCCAGGCCCGTCAACACGACCAGCAACTCGGCGCTCGTGACCGGACTGGAACCCGGCTACTCCGCCTACGCGTCGATGAAAGGCGGCCTGGCCGTCCTGACCCGCTATCTCGCCAAGGAACTCGGCACACGTGGCATCCGCGTCAACTCCGTCGCCCCGGCGCCACCCGCACCCGCATCGCGGACGACGCCTTCGCGAAATACCCGGAGGTCATCCCGCCCCTCGCCGCCCGGACCGTCCTCGGCCGCCTCGGTGAACCGGACGACATCGGCGCGGTCATCGCCTTTCTGCTCGCCGACGGAGGTTGGATCACCGCGCAGGACATCGAGGTCTCCGGCGGCTACAACCTGTGACGCGCCCGCCGGTCCCTGTTCGGTGCCGGCGGGCGGGCGTTGCGCCTGCTGTGCCGTTCCAGGTCTCGGACCTTGCGGACGAACGAAGAGGCAGAGCCGGGCGCGCGGCCCGGCTCTGGCTCGGTCGGGCGATCAGCGGGCGGCCACCGCGTCGGCGACGGCGCGGAACGCCGGAAGGGCTTCGGCCATGTGCAGCTCGGAGTTGAGGTCCTGGCTGGTCTTGACGATGACGACGTCCCGCCGGGGCGAGATGTAGACGAACTGGCCGAGGATGCCGATGGCGGCGTAGTCGCCCTGGTCGCCGAGCCACCACTGGTAGCCGTATCCGTAGGCGTTCTCGGCGCTGTCGGGCGCGGCGGGCGTGAGGTGGTGGGGCTGGAGGTAGGGCGCGGTGGCCCGGGTCGAGTCGTTGTTCCACCCGCTCGGGATGACCTGGCGTCCGCCCGCGCGGCCGTCCCGCAGGTACAGCAGGCCGAACCGGGCGAAGTCGCGGACAGTCGCGTGGTAGCAGCAGTAGCCGATGTCGCTGCCCTGGTAGTCGCGGCCCATCAGCATCGGGCTCTGCATCCCGGCGGGCTGCCAGATCTTCTCGCGCACGTAGGTGGACAGTGGCGTGCCGGTGGCCTTGGCGACGAGCCAGCCCAGGACGAACGTGTTCATCGAATCGTAGTTCCAGCGGGTCCCCGGCGGGACGTCGCGCTCGGCCTCGCGCGCCTGGCTCGTGAGCGACGCGCCGAGCACCATCCGGATCGTGGTGAACGTCGAGCCCTTGAACGGGTTGGCGTAGTCGGTCTCGTCGTACTTGTGGCCGGACGCCATCTGCAGGAGGTCGCGGATCGCGACGCCGTCGTAGCCCGTGCCGCGCAGCTCGGGGACGTACTTCGTCACCGGGTCGGCGACCGAGGCGATCCGGCCGTCGGCGACGGCGGCGCCCACGGCGGTGGCGGTGATGGACTTGCCGACCGACCAGGAGTTGAAGCGGCTGGCGGCGTCGTAGCCGGCGAAGTAGCGCTCGTCGACGATGGTCCCGCCGCGCAGGACGAGGTAGCCGAGCGTCGAGGACCGGGCGAGGAAGTCGTCCAGCGTGCTGGTCCGTCCGCCGAACGAGTATCTCGGGTTGACGGGCGCGTTCCGCACGGCGAGCGGTTCGGGAGTGGCCGACGGGGCGACCGTCGTCGTCGGGTAGAAGGGCACGTGCGGCAGGAGCGGCAGGGGGAGCGGAGCGTCGTCCGCGCGGGCCGGAGCCGTCAGCGCCGAGGTCACGAGGACGGCGGCCGAGACGGCCGCGAAGGCACCTCGCTTGAGCATGTCGGGTTCTCCGTTCGGTGGGGGGGAGGCCCGATCGAAACACCTAAGCACCAGTGGTGTCAACGGTGGTGCTCAAGGTCGGCCGCTACCCTGGGACGATGACCGAAGCAGCCCCCCGGCCCGTGCGGCGGCGCCGCTCCCTGGGCTTTCTCACCCCGGAAGTGATCATGGACGCGGCCATGGCGCTGATGGAACGAGAGGGGTCGGAGGCGCTGACGTTCCGGCGGCTCGGCACCGAGCTCGGCGTCGACCACACGGCCGTCCTGCGCCACTTCGGGGGCAAGGACGACCTGCTGCTCGCCCTCACCGACCGGCTGCTCGCCGAATCGCTCCACGGCTTCGTCGCTTCCGCGGACTGGCGGCAGACGCTGACCGACCTGGCCCGCCGCGTCCGCCGGGCCTGCCGCGCCCACCCGCACTCGGCGGCCCTGGTCGCCGGACGCACGTCCCGGGGCGCGGCCGAGTTCGCCGGCGCCGAGATCGTCCTCGGCGCCCTGCTCCAGGCCGGACTGCAGGGCCGGGAGGCCGCCTCCTGCTATCGCGCGCTGGTCGACACCGCGCTGGCCTACTCGACCTACGAGGCCGTCCACCTGACGCTGCCCGAATCCGCCCGCGCCCGCGACCACGAAGCCTGGTCGCGCGAATACCGCGCCCTGCCCGCCGACCGCTACCCGTCGATCGCGGCGGTGTCCGAGCACCTGGCCGAGGCCGACGCCGAAGACCAGTTCGAGACCGCCCTGGCCCTCTTCCTCGACGCCGTCGAACTCCGCGCCGCCCGCTCCTGAGCGAAATTCTCTCCCGCCGCCGCAATCCACGGGCGCGCGGTTTCGAGGGTCGCCGTGTCGGTGAAGGCATTCTTTGCGTCTTGGATCGCGGTGTCCCGCCCCGCCGAAAGAGGGTTGACCCCCTTGCAAAACCACCCGGCACAGAGCGTGCTCCGCTGTGGCCCGGCGGAGAAAACGGATATGACATGTCCGGTTGAGGACAGTTTCGGATCTTGAAAATTTTCGGCGCGGCGGCTGATCGTATGGCTGGTAGCGATCATCATTCCGACGAAGGAGTCACATGCCGCTCACTTCGTGGTCACGACGCGTCGCGGCCCTGGCCGCCGTACTGGTGTTGAGTTCGCTCGGCACCGCACCGGTCACCCAGGCGAAGATCGTGGCGAAACCCAAACCGAGAATAGTGAAAGAGATCGCGCACGACACGTCCCGCAAGCCGTTGCGGGCGATGAAGGGCGTGAAGCCGCGCGTCCGGCCCGAAGGCGACGAGGAGGACGGCCAACTGGAGCCGAACCCCTCCGGGCCGACCACGGACCCGGTGCGCCAGACGGGCAGGGTCACGACCGCCGCCGCGCAGCTCCAGGGCTTCGAGGGCCTGGGCGCGGGAATGCCCGGGCCGAACGCGGCGTACAACACTCCGCCCGACCCCAATCTCGCGGTCGGCACGAGCCAGGTCGCCGAAATTGTCAACAACAGCTACGCCGTCTTCGACAAGACCGGTAACACGCTGCTCGGGCCGAACTACAGCACGGCCTTCTGGGACGATTTCGACGCCGGGGAATGCACCAACAGCTTCACCGGTGACAGCGTGATCCGGTACGACAACGCCGCCGGGCGCTGGGTGGTCGCCGAGTACGCGGTCGGTGGAGACTTCTATGTCTGCGTGGCCGTCAGCACCAGCTCCGACGCGACCGGAAAGTACAACCGCTACGCCTTCCCCGCGGCTCTTTTCCCGGACTACCCGAAGTTCGGGGTGTGGCCCGACGCCTATTACCTCACGTCGAACTACTTCCCGGACGGAGGCAGCGCGTACGCCGAGGTCTGCGCGCTGGACCGGACCGCGATGATCAACGGCACCGCCGCGGGCCAGCAGTGCTTCGCGACGACCAGTTACAGCCTGCTGCCCGCCGACGTGGACGGCGGCACACCGCCGCTCGGAGCGCCCAACCCTCTCGTCGGACTGGGCTCCTCGCAGAACACGCTGAACTACTACACGTTCCACGTCGACTGGACGAATCCGAGCAACACGACACTCACCGGCCCGACCAGCCTGTCCGTGGCGACCTGGCCGTACACCTGTTTCGGTTGCGTCCCGCAGCCGGGCACGCCACAGCAGCTCGAAGCGTTGTCGGACCGGGCGATGTTCCGGCTGGCCTACCGGAACTTCGGCGACCACGAGTCGCTGGTGTTCGACCACACCGTGACCCCGGCAGGCGGGCCGTCGGGCGTCCGCTGGTACGAACTGCGCATCGGCGCCGGGGGCACGCCGTCGGTCTACCAGCAGGGCACCTGGTCGCCCGACTCCGCCTGGCGTTTCCAGGGATCGATCGCGCAGGACAAGGTCGGCAACATGGGGCTCGGCTACACGGTGAGCAGCGGCACGGTCTACCCGTCGATCCGCTTCACCGGCCGCCTGGCCGGTGACCCGCTCGGTCAGATGACGCAGGGCGAGGGCACCATCCAGGCCGGAAGCGGCTCCCAGACGACGGACGACGACCGGGACCGCTGGGGCGACTACACGTCGATGAACATCGACCCGTTCGACCGATGCACCTTCTGGTACGCCAACGAGTACCTCGTGTCGGGCAGCAATTCCTGGCGCACCAGGATCGGCACGTTCTCGCTGCCGAACTGCTCGGTCGCCAACAGCGACTTCGAGGCGGCCACCCTCGCGGGCTGGAACCCGACCGGCACCACCGGCTTCAGCACGACCGGCCCGCACGGTGGCGCGCAGTCCGTCCAGCTCGGGGCCGCGACGCCCACCAACGGCGACTCCCAGATCGTCCAGACGTTCATCGCCCCGTACGGCGCGCACTCGGTGTCCTTCTGGTACCGGGCGGCCTGCACGGGCACGGTGACGACCGACTGGGCGACGGCGACGATCTACGACTTCAAGACGTCGACCACCAGCACCGTCCTGCCGAAGACGTGCACCAATGACGGCGTCTGGCGGCAGGCCACGGCCACGATCACCGGTGGCAGGGCCTATCGGCTGACGCTCGTCAACCACGACGACAACACGACCGGAACCGCGACCTCCACCAAGTACGACGACGTCACCTTCTCCTGACCCGACCGGCTGAAGGGTCGACGGCCGGCTCCCGGGGCCGCCGACCCTTCACGGTCGTCAGGGGATCTTCGGGACGGAGCGTTCGAGGATGGGGGAGAGGTCGAGGCCCGGGGGCAGGGTGCCGTAGGCATTGCCCCAGTCGTCGCCCAGGCGGGTGACGCAGAAGGCTTCGGCGACGGCGGGGTGGCCGTGGCGGACGAGGAGGGACGCCTGGAGGGTCAGGGCCAGGTGCTCGACCACGCGGCGGGCGCGGATTTCCACGGTGGCGGTGTCGGCGAAGCTGGCTTTGGCCTTTTGGATCGCGGTGTCCAGGTGGGGGTTGGCTCCGGTGGCCTTGTCCAGTTCGTCGAAGAAGATTTCCAGAGATTCGGGCTGCTTCATGACCGCTCGTAGCGCGTCCAGGGCTGCCACGTTTCCTGAGCCTTCCCAGATGCCGTTCAGGGGGCTTTCGCGGAAGAGGCGGGGCATGCCGGAGTCTTCTACGTAGCCGTTGCCGCCCAGGCATTCCAGGGCTTCTGCGGTGTGGGACGGCCAGCGCTTGCAGACCCAGTATTTCCCTACGGCCAAGGCCAGGCGTTTGAAGGCGTCTTCGCGGGCGTCGCCGCGGACGGCGCGGTCCGCGGCGCCGGCCAGGCGTGTCATGAGGGTGGTCGCCGCTTCGGACTCGATCGCCAGGTCCGCCAAGACGTTCCGCATCAGCGGCTGGTCGATGAGGTAGGAGCCGAACGCCTTGCGGTGGGCGGCGTGGTGGGCGGCGGTGATGAGGCCCTGGCGCATTCCCGCCGCCGCGCCGATCACGCAGTCCAGGCGGGTCATGTTGACCATTTCGATGATGGTCCGGACGCCGCGGCCTTCTTCGCCCACGCGCCATGCGACCGCGTTCTCGTATTCGATTTCTGACGAGGCGTTCGAGCGGTTGCCCAGTTTGTCTTTCAGGCGCATGAGCCGCAGGGGGTTCTGGGTGCCGTCGGGGAGGACGCGCGGGACCAGGAAGCACGTCAGGCCGCCCGGTGCCTGCGCCAGCGTCAGGAACACGTCGCACATCGGGGCGCTGGTGAACCACTTGTGGCCCACCAGGTGATAGGTGCCGTCAGCGGACGGGGTCGCGGTCGTCGTGTTCGCCCGGACGTCTGAGCCGCCCTGCTTTTCCGTCATCGACATCCCGGCCAGCAGACCGCGCTTGCCGAGCGGAGCGCGCAGACCGAAGTCGTAGACGGGTTCGGTCAGCAGCGGCTCGTAGAGCGCGGCCAGGTCGGGGGCCTGGCGGAGGGCGGGGACGGCCGCGTAGGTCATCGAGACCGGGCAGCCGTGGCCCGCGTCGACGCGCCAGGCGAAGAACTTCGCGGCCCGGGCGACGTGCGCGCCCGGACGGTCGTCCGCCCACGGCGCGCCGTGCAGGCCGCGGGTGACCGCCACGTTCATCAGTTCGTGCCACGCCGGGTGGAACTCGACCGTGTCGATGCGGTGGCCGTAGCGGTCGTGCGTGCGCAGGACGGGCGGGTGCTCGTTCGCCAGCCGTCCCCACTCCTGCGCCTGCTCGGTGCCCGCCAGGACGCCCAGCTCGTGGACCTCCGAAGCGGCCCAGGCGGCGCCCTCGCGTTCCAGGCCGGACAGCAGGGCGGGGTCGTCGGCCAGGTCGTGGCCGACGAGCGGCGGGACCTGGTTGAACACGGTGTGCGTCGTCACGGTCGTACTCCCAGCGATCGGTGGGCGAAGGCGATGAGGGACGGGACGGTCCCGGGCGCGATCGAGCCCGCCGCCAGCGGCGCGACCAGCGCCTCCCCGATGGCCCCGACGAGCGCGGTCGCCGAGAGCGCCGCGTCCTGGTCGGGCAGTTCGCCGGCGGCGATCGCGGCGGCGACGAAGCGGGTGAAGACGGCGGCGTAGGCGCGGCGGAAGACCAGGCGCTCGGCCTCGACGGCGGGGTCGACGGGCTCGGCGAGCAGCGCGTACGCCAGCCGGGGCGAGCGCAGCGCGCGGCCCGCGAACGTCTCGATCACGGCGGTGGTGCGCGCGGCGGCGGTGGTCTCCAGTTCGGCGGCGCGGGCCACGGCGTCGACCTCGCGTCGGGAGGCCGTCCGGAACACCTCGGCCATGAGGTCGGCCTTGGCGGGGAAGTGGCGGTAGACGCTGCCGGTCGCCATCCCCGCGCGCTCGGCGACCGCGCCGACCGAGCAGCCCCGGTAGCCGTGCTCGGCGACGAGGTCGAGCGCGGCGGCGACGACGCGGTCCCGGGACGCGCTGAGCCGCGCCTGCACGCCGGGCGTCCTCCGATAGGGCATGGCAAGGATTGAACCTCAGTTCATTCCTTCAGGGCAACCCCCTCCTCCCTAGGGCGCGGCCCCATCTCGTCCGCGCGGCGGATTGCCCGGCGCCCGCGGGGGCATACCTTCGGAATCATGAGCGCGCCCACCCCGCAGCACGGACCGGTCCCCTCGTCCGACCGCACGGCGCCGGTCCGCGCGTCCGGCGCCGAGCGCGCGGCCGTCGTGGAGCGGCTGCGCGTCGCGTCGGTCGAGGGACGGCTGACCTTCCAGGAGCTGACCGACCGCACGGCGGCGGCGTACGCGGCGCGCACGCGCGGCGAGCTGGAGCGCGTCACCGGCGACCTGCCCGCGCTCGGCGCGCCCGGCGCCGCGCCCGCGCCGCGCCAGGTGGTGCGGCGCTTCACCGCGATCATGGGCGACTGCGACGCGCGGCCCGCCGGGCGCATCGACCAGGACCTCGAGGCCCTGGCCGTCCTCGGCGACGTCGTGCTCGACCTGCGCGCCGCCCAGGTGCCGAGCGGCGAGGTGACGGTCAGCGCGATGGCCGTTCTCGGCGACGTGCGGATCATCGTCCCGGACGGCGTGCGCGTCGAGATGACCGGCCGCGCCGTCCTCGGGGACCGGCGGGTGCTCGTCGGCGACCAGGAGCCCGACCGCCGCCTGCCGGTGGTGCGGGTGCGCGCGAACTCCATCCTCGGCGACGTGCGGATCGTCGCGGGGGACCGGCAGGACGCGCGGCGCCGTCCGGTGACCGAGCCCCGCGCCGCCGACTGAGCCCGCGCCTGTATCGCTCTCCGCTGCCAAATTACGGTCGCCGATACGTACACCGCGTCGTATCCGGCATACCACTCATGCGGTCATGATGGCCTCCCACGAGTACAAGTAAGTACTTATGAGAGGAACCGCCCCCATGCCCCTCTGGAGCCACGCGCGCCCCAAGACCGCCCTGACGGCGGTCGCCGCGTTCGCCGCGCTGACGTCCGTCACCGCCGTCGGCGCCCCCGCGCACGCCGACACCAACCCGTTCCAGCGCGGCCCCGCGCCCACCGAGGCGAGCGTGAGCGCGCAGAAGGGTCCGTTCGCGACCGCGCAGGTCAACGTTCCCGCCAACAGCGGCGAAGGCTTCAACGACGGGACGATCTACTACCCGACCGACACCAGCCAGGGCACGTTCGGCGCGATCGCCGTGATGCCGGGCTTCCTGTCGCCGCAGGACTGGATCCGCTGGTACGGGCCGACGCTGGCGTCCCAGGGGTTCGTCGTGATGACGCTCGACAGCAAGGGCTTCATCGATTCGCCGACCGCCCGCGGCAACCAGTTGCTCGCCGCGCTGGACTACCTGACGACCAAGAGCAAGGTCGTGGACCGCATCGACACCAGCCGCCTCGGGGTCGTCGGCTGGTCGATGGGCGGCGGCGGCGCGCTGGAGTCGACGTACAACCGGCCGTCGCTGAAGGCGGACGTCGCGCTCGCGCCCTGGCACGTCGGCCTGGACCAGAGCAAGATCACCGTGCCCAGCCTGATCCTCGCGGACGACAACGACTGGCTGGCGCCGACCGGCTCGTTCGCCAAGCCGTTCTACGCCGGCATCCCCGAGAGCACGAACAAGGCGTTCATCGAGCTGAAGAACGCCAACCACTTCACGTTCACGGGCTACAACAAGAACATCGCCAAGTACGCGGTGTCGTGGCTCAAGCGGTTCGTCGACGACGACACCCGCTACGACCAGTTCCTCTGCCCGAAGCCGGCGACGAACAACGAGATCTCCCAGTCCGAGGAGACCTGCCCGCTGCACTGATGATCCCCGCCGACGGCGGTGCCGCCCGGGCGGCACCGCCGTCGCGCGGTCAGCGGGCGTTGCGGGCCGTCCGGGCGCCGAGCCAGGCGGCGTACAGGGCCGTCCCGGCGAGGCCGGCGCGGCGCGTCCGCCGGGCGGTCAGCGCGAGGCCGAGCGCGATCTCGGTCGCGCCGTTGCGCTGGATCCAGGCCCGCGTGTTCTCCGGGAAGGCGATCCGGGTGACGGGCGCGAAGGCCCCCGGCGCGGCGAAGTGGGCGGCGCCGGTGGCGGCCAGGACGAGTCCGGCGGTGCGCAGAAGGGCCATGACGTGGTTCCTTTCGGGAGGGCGGACCGACGCTAGCCGCGCATTGGACGGCCCGTCAATACCGGCTCAGCGCGAGTCGTCCTCCCGCTCGGCGCGCTCCACGCCCTCCTCGTCGGGCCGCAGCGAGGCCCGCCAGTCGTCGCGCGCGTCCGCCCACTCGGTCGCCACGCCGGGCACGCCGGTCCCGCTGGTGCCGGGCGTTCCCGCGCCGGGCACCGTCCGGCCCCGCCAGTCCGACCCCCGGGTGACGGGGGCGTAGCACTCGTCGTCGGTCTCCCGGGGCGCGTGCCCGGGGTCGTCGCGTTCGCTCATGGGCGGGCGCCTACCCGCTCCGGCGCGTCCGTCACACGGCCCGGGCCGACGTCTCCGCCAGGGCCGCCGCGTACCGGGCGACGACCAGCTCCGCGATCTCCGGGGCCGCGCCGAGGACGGGCGACACCACGTCCGCGCCCGCCTCCCGCCGCACCCGGTCGGCGAAGAACCCGGGCGCGAGGAAGCACGACGCCACCGCCACGCGCCGCGCCCCGGACGCCCGCAGCGCCGCCACCGCCGCGTCCGGCCGGAGCCCGGTCCCGGACGCGAACGCCGCCACCGCCGTGCGCCCGCGCCAGCGCGCGGCCAGCGCGCGGACGGACGCGTTCGCCGCCGGATCCCGCGACCCCGCCACGGCCAGCACGACCGGGATGTCCGGATCGTCCGCGCCCACCTCGGCCAGCCGCCGCTCCAGCGCCGCGAGGACCAGCGGATCGGGGCCGAGCGTCGCGGCCTGGCGCGTCCGCAGCCGGTGCGGCGCCCGCGCCAGCACGCCCGGAATGTCGATCTTGCTGTGGTAGGCGGACGTCAGCAGCAGCGGCACGACCACCGCCGCCCGCGCCCCGCCGTCCGCCAGCCCCGCCAGCACCCGGCCGGGCGCGGGCGCCGCGTGGTCCAGGAACGACCCGTGGACGGGCACGTCCGGACGCAGCGCGCGCACCTCGTCCAGCAGGTCCGCCACCGTGGCGGCGGCGCGGGGGTCACGGCTCCCGTGCGCCACCGCCACCATCGGTGGGACGGTCAGAGATGGATGCCGCACTCGGTCTTGCCCATCCCGGCCCACCGGCCGCTGCGCGGGTCGTCACCGGGCTCGACGCGGCTCGTGCAGGGCTCGCAGCCGATCGACGGGTAGCCGTCGTAGTGCAGCGGGTTCACGAGGACGCCGTTGTCGGACATGTAGTTGTCCATGTCCTCCTGCGTCCAGCCGAGGATCGGGTTGACCTTCACCATGCCGCGCTTGCGGTCCCACTCGACCACGCGGCGGTCGCGGCGGCTGGCGGTCTCGTCCCGGCGGATGCCGCTGAACCACGCCATGTAGCCCTCCAGCGCGCGGCCGAGCGGCTCGACCTTGCGCAGGTGGCAGCACAGGTCCGGGTTGCGGCCGTACAGGCGCGGACCGAGCGCGGCCTCCTGCTCGGCGACGGTCCGCGACGGGGTCACGTTGATGACGTTCACGGGGTACACGGCCTCGACGGCGTCGCGCGTACCGATCGTCTCGGCGAAGTGGTAGCCGGTGTCCACGAACAGGACGTCGATGCCCGGCTTGACCTTCGACACGAGGTGGATGAGCGCGGCGTCCGACATCGAGGACGTCAGGCAGATGCGGTCGCCGAACGTCGCGGACGCCCAGCGGATCACCTCGAGTGCGGGGGCGCCCTCCAGGGCGCTCGCCGCGGACTCGACGATGTCCTCCAGGTCGAGGGTGGGTCTGTCGATCTCCAGCACGGTCACCGGGGATCCTCCTTCACAGGCTGGGGCGCTCCAACACCGAGGAACGAGAGGCGGAAGGAACGGACACAGTCTCGGCACGACCACGTCCCCTCCGCCTCCAGCGGGACGAGGTTCTCGTCGCCGCAGTAAGGGCAGAAGAAGGGAGCGGCACGCTCACTCATGAGATCTCCCTTCGCTCGCCGGGGCGGGAGCGCCCCGGCACGGTCACTTCAGGTCGGCGTCGTCGGCCCGCCGCACCCACGCGGCGAACGACTCGCCGTCCGCGCGCTGGGCGTCGTAGTTGCGGACGACCCGCTCGACGTAGTCGGTCAGCCCGTCGGACGTCGTCTTCAGCCCGCGGACCTTCTTGCCGAACGTCGCGCCGAGCTGCCCGCCCAGGTGGATCTGGAAGCCCTCGACCTGGTCGCCGTTCTCGTCCACGACGAGCTGGCCCTTCAGGCCGATGTCGGCGACCTGGATGCGGGCGCAGGCGTTCGGGCAGCCGTTGACGTTGATGGACAGCGGCTGGTCGAACCCGGGGAGGCGCTTCTCCAGTTCGTCGACCAGGTCCATCGCGCGCTGCTTGGTCTCGACGATCGCGAGCTTGCAGTACTCGATGCCGGTGCAGGCCATCGTGTTGCGGCGGAACGTGGACGGGTGCACCTGGAGGTCGTGCTCGGCGAGCGCGGCGGCGAGCGGCGCGGTGTTCTCCTCGGGCACGTCGAGGATCACCATCTTCTGCTCGGCCGTCGTGCGCACCCGTCCGGACCCGTAGCGCTGGGCCAGGTCGGCGATCGCGCCGAGCAGTTCGCCGTTGACGCGGCCGACGCGCGGCGCGAACCCGACGTAGAAGTTCCCGTCCTTCTGCGGCCGGATCCCGACGTGGTCGCGGTTCGGCAGCGGCGCGGCGGGCTCGGGGCCGTCCGGCAGGGCGTACCCGAGGTAGTCCTTCTCCAGCACCTCGCGGAACTTCTCCGCGCCCCAGTCGTTGACCAGGAACTTGATGCGGGCGCGGTGCCGCAGCCGCCGGTACCCGTAGTCGCGGAAGATCGAGATGACGCCCTTCCACACCTCGTGGACCTGGTCGGGCCGGACGAACACCCCGAGGCTCTTGGCGAACATCGGGTTGGTCGACAGGCCGCCGCCGACGAACGCCTGGTAGCCGGTGTTGCTCTCGTCGTCGACCACGCCGACGAAGGCCACGTCGTTGATCTCGTGGACCGTGCAGTGCGCCGTGCAGCCGCTCACGGCCGTCTTGAACTTCCGCGGCAGGTTGGAAAATTCCGGGGAGCCGATGTAGCGGTCGTAGATGTCGCGGATCTGCGGGCCGCCGTCGATCACCTCGTCCGCCGCGATCCCGGCCACCGGGCACCCGATGATGACGCGGGGCGTGTCACCGCACGCCTCCATGGTGCTGAGGCCGACCGCCTCCAGGGCCTCCCAGATCGCCGGGACGTCCTCGATCCGGATCCAGTGGTACTGGATGTTCTGCCGGTCGGTGATGTCGGCGGTGCCCCGCGCGTACTTCACCGAGATGTCGGCGAGCGTGCGGAGCTGCGCGCCGTCGAGCTGGCCCCCGTCGATGCGGACGCGGAGCATGAAGTAGCGGTCGTCCAGCTCCTCGTCCTCCAGCGCGCCCGTCTTGCCGCCGTCGATGCCCGGCTTGCGCTGCGTGTAGAGCCCGAACCAGCGGAACCGTCCCCGCAGGTCGGCGGGGTCGATCGAGTCGAAGCCGGCCTTGGAGTAGACGTCGAGGATCCGGCGGCGGACGTTCAGCCCGTCGTCGTTCTTCTTGTTCTCTTCGTTCTTGTTGAGGGGTTCGCGGTAGCCGAGGGCCCACTGGCCCTCGCCTCGCTTGCGCTTGGTCGCAGGTGGCACGGCGCGCGTCCTAATCCAGGTGGGTGGAGGACGCGTAGCGCACGGCGGCTCGCTGACGGCCGGCTCGACGCTGAGCAGGAAGGTGTCATCGGGTGACGCCGATGCGCCACGCGCCCGCGATTCAACGGTGGGGGCGTGGTCGGGGCGTCACAGACAGATCGCGCTGCGGACGCGCAGGAAGTCCACGTGCCGGCGCATCACCAGCAGGGGGTCCGCAGCAGTCATGCGTCGACTCTGACATGCGGATCCGTCCACTGTCCAGTTGTGTCCGGAATGCGGACGGGTGAGAAGTGTCATCCCTGCCGCCTCCAGTTCACCGGAGGTTCAGCCGGGGCGGCCTCTCGTCCGCCAGGGGCGGGCGCGGCGGCGTCGTCGCGCTCGGTGACCGGCGGCTGGTGCTGGCAGTCGCACCACGAACCGCCGCGGCACTCGCCGTGGTGGCCTTCGCGGCAGGCGACACAGATCATGGGTCCATTGTCGCCGATCGTCCCCGGTGTCCGGAACGGCGCCCCCCGTCCCGCGAAACGATCATGATCCGGATCGCGGTGGGCGCCGTCAAAGCGGGTAGACCGCGAGCAGACCCCCTACCGTGAGGCGCTGTGACCACCGTTTCGGGAACACCCGGCCCGCAGGGTCCGCCGTCCGGCCCACCGGACCCGGACCGTCCGGACGGCGCCGCCGACCGGAACGCGACCAGGGGGGACGAGATCACCGACCGGCAGGACACCGACCGCCCGGCCGCCGAGCGTGCGGGCGCCGAGCGTGCGGGCACCGAGTCGGCGGGTGCCGAGCGGGCGGGTGCGGATCGGCCGGGGGCGGTGCGGGGCGGCTTCGGGTGGGCGCGTGCGGTGCGGCGGTGGGTCGAGCGGGGCTGGGGTTCTCTGCCGGTGGGGGTGCGGCGGGTCGCGCGGACGGGCTGGGCGCTCGTGCGGGGGACGACCGTGACCGCGTTCCGGCACCGGGTCACCGGGCTCGCCGCCGAGGCGGCCTTCTTCGCGCTGCTGTCGCTGCCGCCGCTCGCGATCGGGCTCGTCGGCACGATGGGCCACTTCACCGGGCTGCTCGGCGCCGACACGATCGCCGACAGCCGCGCCTGGCTGATCGAGCAGGCGCAGCGGGTGCTGACGCCGTCGGCCGTCCACGACGTGGTCGTGCCGCTCGTCGACGACGTGATCAAGGGCGGCCGGCCGGATCTCGTCTCGGTCGGGTTCCTGCTGTCGCTGTGGGCCGGATCGCGCGCCACCAACGTGTACGTCGACACGATCACGATCGCCTACGGGCTGTCGGGCGTGCGCGGGATGATCCGGACGCGCGTCCGGGCGTTCCTGCTCTACCTCGTCGGCCTCGTCGTGATGATCGTGGTGATCCCGCTGCTGGTGGCGGGGCCGTCGCTGGCGCGCCGGGCCGTCCCGGACGGGGGCCTGGTCATCGAACTGCTGTACTGGCCCGTCGTCGTGACGCTGACCGTCCTCTTCCTGGCGCTGCTGTACCACATGAGCGTCCCCGTCAGGACGAACTGGTGGCGCGAGGTCCCCGGCGCGGTGCTGGCGCTCGTCATCCTCGTCTTCGGCAGCTTCTTCCTGCGCACCTACCTGGCCGGTTCGCTGAGCGGGGTGTCGGTGTACGGGTCGCTGTCGGCGGCCATCGCCGTCCTCGGCTGGCTGTACGTGGCCGCGCTCGCGGTGCTGATCGGCGCGGCGCTCAACGCCGAGATCGACCGCCGCTGGCCGAGCGCCGGGACGGCCCGCGCCCGCGCCGTCCGCGCCGCCGGAACCCCGGACGGCGGCGCCTCCCCGATCTAGGGTAAAACAAACCCGATACGCCGTTTGAAATGGCCAAACATGTCGTAATGTCGGATTACATGACCCCTCGTGAGGAGCCCGGGCGGCTGCGCACCGTCACGGGCACGATTCCGACGTCCGCCATCACCGGCCCGGTGCTGGCGCACGAGCATCTCCAGCTCGACCTGCGCTGGCCCTCGCGCCCCGCGGCGACGCCGTCCGACCCCGGCCGCTGGCTGGACGAGGAGAAGGCCGTCACCGCCGAGCTGACGCGGCTGCGCACCGACCGGGGCCTCGGCCTCGTCATCGACCTCACCTGCGGGGGGATGGGCCGCAACGCCGCCGCGCTCGCGCGGATCAGCGCCGGCGCCCGCGTCCCGGTGGTCTCCGCGACCGGGTTCTTCGTCGAGCCGTTCCACCCCGCCTACGTCCGCGAGGCCGACGTGGACCGGCTCGCCGAGCGGCTGCTCGCCGAGATCGGCTTCGGGATGGACGGCACCAGCTCGCTGCCGGGCGTCATCGGCGAGGTCGGCACCTGGAACGAGGTGCCGAGCCGGGACGAGGAGCGCGCGCTGCGCGCCGCCGCCCAGGCGTCCCGCTACTCCGGCCTCGCCATCGCCACCTACGGCCGGGCCGGGCTCGCCGAGCTGGAAATCCTCACGACCGCCGGGACGAATCCCGCCCGGATCGCCGTCGGCCGCCAGGACCGCGCCGACGACGCGGGCGCGACCCGCAAGATCGCCGAGAGCGGCGCCTATGTCGCGTTCGGGTCGCTCGTCCTCGCCGGGGACGACGCCGCCGCGATCGGCGCGCGCGTGCGGGCCGTCATGGAGCTGCTGGAGGCCGGGCACGCCGACCGGATCCTGCTGAGCACCGGCGTCGCCCGGATGGGCCAGATCACCCGCTACGGCGGCCCGGGCTTCGGCTACCTGTTCACGACGTTCCTGCCCGCCCTGCGCGCGGCCGGGGTGGACGAGGCGACGCTGGACGGCATCCTGCGCGACAACCCCGTCCGCTGGCTCACCGCCGCCTGAAGGTTCGAGAACTGACACCTGCGGGGTAGGGGCGCGGGCGTGAGTGCGCCATTCGCCGATCGTGTCACGGCGGGACGGGAGCTGGCCGAGCGTCTCGTCCCGCGCAATCTGGAGGGGGCGCTCGTGCTCGGGCTGCCGCGCGGCGGGACGCCGGTGGCGGCCGAGGTGGCGCGGGCGCTGAACGGAACGCTGGACGTCCTCGTCACCCGGAAGATCGGGGTGCCGGGCCAGCCGGAGCTGGCGGCGGGCGCCGTGGCCGAGGGCGGCGAGCCCGCGCTCGACCCGGCCCTGCTCGCCGAGGCCGGCCTGACGCCCGCCGACCTGGCCCCGGTGATCGAGGCCGAGCGGGCCGAGCTGGACCGCCGCGTGGCCGCCTACCGGGGCGACCGCCCGCCGCCGGAGATCGCGGGCCGGACGGTCGTCGTGGTGGACGACGGCCTCGCCACGGGCTCCACGGCCCGCGCCGCGCTGCGGGCCGTCCGGGCGCGGCGGCCCGCGCGGCTGGTGCTGGCGGTGCCGGTGGGCGCGGCCGACACCGTCCGGGCGCTGCGGGCGGACGCCGACGAGATCGTCACGCTGGCCGAGCCCGTCCCGTTCTTCGCCGTCGGCCAGTGGTACGACGACTTCACCCAGACGACCGACGCGGAGGTGGTCGCCGCGCTGCGCGGGTGAGCGGCGCCGCGAAAGCCGTTCTTTGCGATTGCGTGAAATGGCCTACGCGCCAGTAGGCCGTGCGGTATAAGCGCTTCCCGTGATCTTTCTTCCGGCCCGTGCGTCCCGCGCGGTGCCGATTTTCCCCGGAGACGCGAACGGCCCCGCGCGAGCGGGGCCGTGACGTTTTCTGATCCGGTGGCGTGCCGGGGTGATCGTGCGGATGCGTGCGCGGCCGGAGGGACCGCGTCCGCCGCGCGAGCCGTCAGGCGGCGTTCGCGCGGCGCATCCGGCGACGGCGCTCGGAGGCGCGCTCGTCCTCGTTCAGGCCGCCCCACGTCCCGTACTTCTCGGGACGGGACACGGCGTAGTCCAGGCATTCCGAGCGGACGGGACAACCCATGCAGATCTGCTTGGCCTTGCGCTCGCGGATCTCACGTTCGGGCTGGCGCTCACCGTCGGGGCCGAAGAAGAGCACGAGGTCTTCTCCCCGGCACGCCGCGGCGTCCTGCCAGCCCCATGAGGGACGAGGGAGGTTTGCCTGCCGACGTACCTGAGCCATGGAACACCCACCTTGATTGGTTTTACCGAGCAATTGCGGACATGGACGCTCGACGTGCTTCGCCCGTGATGCGTCCGAAGCGCCGAATAGTCCAACGTCTGAAGTTGCCGCTCTGTTCCCCGCCCGGTGATCCGGAAGCTGGGGCCGTGCGACAGGGAAGCCCAACGAATGGGGCCTTCGAGAGATTACACGAGGGCGGCGGCGTTGAGAAGGGTGAGGTCCCTAACAATGAAGGTTTCCAGGTTCTCCCGGCAGTCCGGCCCGCACGGAGCGGCGGCCTTCGCGCGCTCGAACACGACCCGAAAACGGGCTTCTCCGGCCGATACGACCGCTTCATACGGAGAAGTCCCGGTCAGTGATTCGACGCGGACGGCGTCGATCCCGAGAACGCCCGTCCGCGCCCGGACGAAGTGCTCGGCGGCCTGGACGGGCTCGGCCTGCCCGGCGCGTCCGCGCAGCCGCGCCGGCGCGACCTCGCCGCGCTGGTAGGCCGTCACGGCGGCCACGGCCTCGGCGGTGCCGAGATCGCCGTAGTACAGGGCGTGCGGCAGGCAGACGAGGTTGGCGGCGAACCGGTCCCCGCCGACGTGCGTGGTCTCCCAGACCGCGTCGGAGAAGCGGCGGGCGAGCGCGCGGGCCAGCGGGGCGCCGGTGCGGGCGCAGCAGGCGTTGCGGCGGCCGTGCGTGCAGACCAGCAGCAGCGGTTCGGGGACGCGGTCGCCGAGCCCGGGGCTGCGCCCGGCGGCGAGCGCGGCGAAGTCGAGTCCGGCCAGCTCGGCGGGGTCGGCCAGCTCGCGGCCCTCCAGCCACACGTCCGCGCCGGGCGCCGAGTACCCCGCGTAGACCTGGACGGGCGGGACCGCGCGGCGCCGTCCGGGCCGCCGGACGAGCTGCGGCCGGACCCCGGCGGCGCGGGCCGCCCGGACGGCGTCGCCCATGGGCCCGGCGGGCAGGTCCTCGATGCGCTCGGGCCACGGCCCGGGGTGCTCGACCAGCAGCCAGGACCGGGCTCCGGTCGTGGCGCTCGCCAGGCAGGGCCGCTCGCCCGAGTGGCTGCCCGGGCAGTGGTCGCAGCCGTTGTCGCGCGTCACGAGACCCTTCCCCCCGTCGATTCCACCGGTGATCCGGTGTCAGCACGAGGTTAGGCTAGCCTCACCTCTCGCGTCACACCGGCACCGGGTGAGACACGCCATACCCGCAGGACCCGGGCTCCTCACCCGCGCGCGAGCAGGGCCGATGCGGTCGGCAGCGCGGCGGCCCGGTCGGCGGCGACCAGCCCGAGCCGGGTGCGGCGGTCGAGCAGGTCGTCCGCCGACAGCGCGCCCTCGTGCCGGACGGCCCAGTCCAGCTCGGCGCGCAGCACCGGCGAGCCGGGGATCACCGGCTCCAGCAGCTCCGGATCGGCGGCCAGCAGCGGGGCCTCGGCGCCGTAGCGGGCGACGAGCCGGGCGGGCGCGTCCCCTGCGCCGGCCCCTGCGCCGGCCCCTGCGCCGGCCCCTGCGCCGGCCCCGGCGCCGACCAGCGGGATCCGGTCCGTCCGCGACGGCGGGGCCGTGACGCTCCCGGCGCGCACCAGCGCGTCGACCGCGTCCTGCGCCATGCGCCGGTAGGTGGTCAGCTTGCCGCCCACGACGGTGACAACCCCGTTCGGCGAGGTGAGAACGGCATGCCTGCGGGATAGGTCGGCCGTGGATCCGCCGGCGTCCAGCAGCGGGCGCAGGCCCGCGAACGCGCCCGCCACGTCCGCGCGGCGCACCGGGGCGGCGAGGACGGAGCCGAGGACGTCCAGCAGGAAGCCGATCTCGCCGGGCGCGGGCTCGGGGACGTCCGGGACGGGCCCGTCCACCGGTTCGTCGGTGAGGCCCACGTACACACGGCCGTCGCCCTGCGGCAGGACGAGCACGAACCGATTCGCCGCCCCCGGAATGGGCACGTGCAGCCCGGCGCGCAGGCCCGGCAGGCTCTCGGCGCGCAGGACGAGGTGGGTGCCGCGCGAGGGCCGCAGCGCGACGCCGTCCACGAGCCCGCCCGCCCACACCCCGGCCGCGTTGACGACCGCGCGGGCGCGGATCCCGAACTCGGCGCCGGTCAGCTCGTCCCGGACCTGGGCGCCGTCGCCCGCCAGCGCGAGCGCCCGGCAGCGGGTGAGGATCCGGGCGCCGTGCGCGGCGGCGGTCCGGGCGATCGCGGTGACGAGCCGGGCGTCGTCGGCGACCCGTCCGTCGAACGACAGCAGCCCGCCGCGCAGCCCCGCCGCCGCCAGCGCCGGGGCGAGCCCGAGCGCGGCGGCTGGCCGCAGACGGCGCGGGCCGGGCAGGACGGCGCGGGGCGTCCCCGCGGCGGCCCGCAGCGCGTCGCCCGCGACCAGCCCGGCCGCCGCCAGCGCGCCCTGCGCCCGCGGGACGGCGGGCGTCAGCGGCAGCACGAACGGCTGCGCCCGGACGAGGTGCGGCGCGGTGCGGGTCATGAGGATCCCGCGCTCGACGGCGCTCTCCCGCGCGATCCCGACGTGCCCGGACGCCAGGTACCGCAGCCCGCCGTGGATCAGCTTGGAACTCCACCGCGACGTCCCGAACGCCAGGTCGTGCGCGTCGATCGCGGCGACCGACAGGCCCCGCGAGGCCGCGTCCAGCGCCACGCCCGCGCCGGTCGCGCCGAGCCCGACGACGAGGACGTCCACGACCTCGCCGGGCAGCGCGGCCAGCTCGCGGGCGCGCCGCGCGGCGTTCAGCGAGGACGCGCGAGGCCCGGTCACGGGGCCAGAGCTCCGTCGAGGACGCGGCGCAGCTCGTCGTCCAGGCCGTCGGCGGGCAGGTCGGCGTCGCGCGTCGCCGCCGGGCCCGACAGCGCGAACGACTGCACGACGAGCAGCAGCGCCCGCGCCTGCCGCGCCGCGTCGCCCGCGCGGATCGACCCGTCGGCGTGCCCGGCGCGGATCGCGTCCTCGAACAGCTCCAGGAACCGGCGCTGCGTCGCGCCGAGCCGGTCCAGGACGTAGGGGAGCAACAGCTCGGGGTCGACCTCCAGGATCTTGCGCAGCAGCGGGTGGGCGCGGAAGGCCGCCACGCCGTCCACCAGGGCGTCCACGAGCCGGATGCGGGCGTCGCCCCCGGTCGGCATTTCGACCGGGATGGCCGTCCACTCGCGGGTCATGAGGTCGGCGACGATCGTCCGGACGTCCGGCCAGCGGCGGTACAGCGTCATCCGCGACACGCCCGCGCGGCGCGCGATGTCGGTGAGGGTCGTGCGGCGGACCCCGACGGCCAGCACGCAGTCGCGCGCGGCGTCGAGGACGGCGTCCTCGTCCGTCCTGTTGTTACGATTCGACGTCACGTGTCACAGTGTAAGCACATCCGACGGACAGGAAGAACGATGACCCAGGACATGCTGTGGCGCGGCTGGGGCGATCCCGGCGCCGCCGCGCCGCTGCCGGACGGGGCGGCCGGGCTGCTGCGCGACCTGCTCGGCGTCCGGCCCGCCGCCGCGCCCCCGGCCGACCTCGCCGACGTCGCGCCGCCCGCGTCCCGGCTGGAGTACGCCGCCTACGCCGCGCTGGTCGCGGTGGTGGGCGTCCCGCACGTCCGGACCGACGCCGAGGCCCGCGTCCGGCACACGCGCGGCAAGTCCACGCCGGACCTGCTGCGCCTGCGCGCGGGCGACGCCGCCGCCGCGCCGGACGCCGTCGTGCTGCCCGGCGCGCACGACGAGGTCCTGGACGTCCTGCGCGCCTGCGCCGACCTGGACGTCGCCGTGGTGCCGTTCGGCGGCGGGACGTCCGTCGTCGGCGGCCTCGCCCCGCGCGGGGACCGCCCGTTCGTCGCGCTGGACCTGCGCCGCATGGACGCGCTGCTGGAACTGGACGAGGAGTCGCGCACGGCCGTCCTCCAGCCGGGTCTGCGCGCCCCCGCCGCCGAGGCGCTGCTGAACGCGCGCGGCTACACGCTCGGCCACTTCCCGCAGTCCTACGAGTGGGCGACGATCGGCGGGTTCGCGGCGGCGCGGTCCAGCGGCCAGGCGTCCGCCGGGTACGGGCGGTTCGACGAGATGGTCGTCGGCCTCACCGTCGCCACGCCCGCCGGGACGCTCGACCTCGGCCGCGCGCCGCGCTCGGCCGCCGGGCCGGACCTGCGCCAGCTCGTCCTCGGCTCGGAGGGCGCGTTCGGGGTCATCACGTCGGTGACCGTGCGGATCCGGCCCCGGCCCGCCGGGACGGCCTACGAGGGCTGGCGGTTCCCCGACTTCGCGGCGGGCACGGCCGCGCTGCGCCGCCTCGCCCAGGACGGCCCCCGGCCCGCCGTGCTGCGGCTGTCGGACGAGACCGAGACGCTCGTCGGGCTCGCCGACCCGTCCGCGGTCGGCGCCTCACTGGACGCCGCCGCCGGATGCCTCGCCGTCCTCGGCTTTGAGGGCACGGACGCGGAGATCGCCACCGCCCGCGCCGCAGCCCGCGCCCAGTTGGCCGAGGCGGGCGGCGAACCGCTCGGCGCCGAGCCGGGGGAGAAGTGGGAGCGCGGCCGGTTCGCCGCGCCCTACCTGCGCGACGCGCTGCTGGACGCCGGGGCGTTCGCCGAGACGCTGGAGACCGCCGCGTTCTGGTCCCGGATCCCCGCGCTGTACGCGGCCGTCCGGGACGCACTGACGACCACGCTCACCGAGTCCGGGACCCCGCCGCTCGTCCTGTGCCACATTTCGCACGTGTACGAAACCGGAGCATCGCTGTACTTCACCGTCGTGTCCGCACAGGGGGAGGGCGACCCCGTCGCGCACTGGGCGAAAGCCAAGGACGCCGCCACCGCCGCCATCGTCGCGACGGGCGGGACGGTCTCCCACCACCACGGCGTCGGCACCGACCACCGCGCCGGGTACGGCCGCGAGATCGGCGCGCTCGGCGCGGACGTCCTGCGGGCCGTGAAGGCGGCGCTGGACCCGTCCGGGATCCTCAACCCCGGGATCCTGATCCCCGGGGACGCGTGATGGGCGCGCGGAGCTTCACGGTCGTCGTCAACCCGGCGGCGGGCGGCGCGGCGGCCGTCCACCCGCTGGCCCGGCGGCTGCGCGACGCGGGCGCCGACGTCGCCGTCGAGCACACGCGCGGCCTCGCGCACGCCGCCGAGCTGGCCCGGACGGCGGCGGGCGCCGGACGCGTCGCGCTCGCGGCGGGCGGCGACGGCATGGCGGGCGCGGTCGGCGGCGCGCTCGCCGGGACGGGCTCGGTGTTCGGGATCGTCCCCGCCGGACGCGGCAACGACTTCGCCCGCCAGCTCGGGATCCCGGCCGCGCCGGACGCGCTCGCCCCGCTGCTGCTGACCGGCGCGCCCCGCGCGGTCGACGCGATCGAGGCCGACGGCGTCCCGGTGCTCGGCAGCGTCTACGCGGGCGTGGACGCCGTCGCGGGCCGGCACGCCAACCGGTCCCGGCTGCTGCGCGGCTCGGCGTCCTACTACGCGGGCGCGCTGCGGGCCGTGCTCGGCTGGCGTCCCGCCGACTACCGCGTCACGGTCGACGGCGTCGAGTACCGCGAGCGCGGCTACACCGTCGTCGCCGCCAACTCCGGCTACTACGGCTTCGGCCGCCGCATCGCGCCCGACGCCCGCGTGGACGACGGCCTGCTCGACGTCGTGATCGTCGGCGACGGCCCGAAGACCATGTTCTTCTCCGTCATGCGCGAACTGGCCGACGGAAGCCACGTCCACCGCCCGCAGGTGCGCGTCGTGCGGGGCCGCGAGGTGCGGATCGAGGCGGCTCGCGCGCTGCCCTACGGCGCGGACGGCGAACTGCCCGGCACGCTGCCCGTCACCGTCCGCGTGCTGCCCGGGGCCCTGACGATCCTCGCGCCGTGAAAGCTTGGCGGCCACCGGCATGGCGGTTTACGCCCCCATGACAACGGCCTCGGTAGCGTTCCTGGTAAGTCCCGGTTGGGGGCTTTCGGGTCGTCTGCTGGAGGCATCATGAGAGGCGTCACGCACGCCGTTCTGGGGGGACTCATGATGCCCGCAGGCCACCCCGCCGTGGTGGCGCCGGTGTCGACGGGGGTGGCGCCGGCGCCCGCCACGCTCATCCGGGCCCGGCCGCCGCGTGCGGCCGGGCCCGTTCCCGTCCGGCGGCTCCCCGCGCGGGCCGCGGACCGGGGCCGGCCGGACGGCGGACGCTGACCCGATCGCTCCGGCGCGGCCGAGCGGCGCGGATCCCGGCGCGGCCTCCGCTGCGGAGGCCGCGCCTCAACGCGTCCGGGACACGCGCGCGGAGCGCATCCAGTGTGACGTGGGTCTCGTTTCGGCATCGTCCCCGCTTCGGTCTCATCTCCCACCCTCCACGGACCGCGCCGGTTGTTGCTCTGATGGGCCGTTAGGACCCGAAGGGTCCGCACGGCGTCACCCGGTGTGACCGACTTCCCGTCCGGGTAGACGCCGATGGCGACCTACGCCGGAGGTGCATGTGACAACCGATTCGCCCGGAACACCGCCCGCTCCCGATCAAGCGGCGTTCCTCTCCCTCGCCGAGAGCCCCGAGTTCGCGCGGCTGCGCGCCGCGTTCCGCCGCTTCGTCCTGCCGATGACGGCGGCGTTCCTCGTCTGGTACCTGCTGTACGTCGTGCTGTCGGCCTACGCGCGCGGCTTCATGGGCACCAAGGTCGTGGGCAACATCAACGTGGCGCTCGTCTTCGGGCTGCTGCAATTCGTCTCGACGTTCCTCATCGCTTGGTCGTACGAGCGATACGCGCGCCGCAGACTCGAACCACTGGCCGCCGCCGTCGGCGCGACGGAGGACGCGTCATGAGCGCCCCCCACGTCCTCGCGGCCTCGGAGAACGAGCACCGGACGATCTCGATCGTGCTGTTCGCGGTGTTCGTCGCGATCACCCTCTACATCACGATCCGCGCGAGCCGGCAGACGCGGACCGCCGCCGACTACTACGCGGGCGGACGCTCCTTCTCCCCGCTCCAGAACGGCCTGGCCATCGGCGGCGACTACATGTCCGCCGCGTCGTTCCTCGGCATCGCGGGCATGTTCGCGCTGTCCGGCTACGACGGGTTCCTCTACTCGATCGGGTTCCTCGTCGCCTGGCTCGTCGCGCTGCTGCTCGTCGCCGAGATGCTGCGCAACTCCGGCCGGTTCACGATGGCGGACGTGCTGGCGTTCCGGATGCGGCAGCGGCCCGTCCGGGCGGCGGCCGGGATCTCCACCATCGTCGTGTCGATCTTCTATCTGCTCGCGCAGATGGTCGGCGCGGGCGCGCTCGTCTCGTTGCTGCTCGGGACGTCCAGCGAGGCCGCGAAGGTCTGGACGATCGTGCTGGTCGGCGCGCTGATGATCTTCTATGTGACGGTCGGCGGGATGAAGGGGACGACCTGGGTCCAGATCGTCAAGGCCGTCCTGCTCATGAGCGGCGCGCTCGTCATGACGGTCTGGGTGCTCGCCAAGTACGGGTTCAACCCGTCCGACCTGCTCGGCGCGGCGGCCGACCGCAGCGGCAAGGGCGCCGCGTTCCTGGAGCCCGGCCTGAAGTACGGCGCGACCGACGCCTGGTCCAAGCTGGACCTGCTGTCGCTCGGGCTCGCGCTCGTCCTCGGCACCGCCGGGCTGCCGCACATCCTCATCCGCTTCTACACCGTCCCCGACGCCCGCGCCGCACGTGCGTCGGTCAACTGGGCGATCGGCATCATCGGCGTGTTCTACCTGATGACGCTGGTCATCGGGTTCGGCGCCGCCGCGCTCGTCGGCGGCAAGGCCATCGCCGCGCAGGACAAGGGCGGCAACACGGCCGCGCCGCAGCTCGCCGAGCACCTCGGCGGCGGCGCGGGCACCACCGGCGGCGCGGTGTTCCTCGCGGTCATCGCGGCGGTGGCGTTCGCGACGATCCTCGCGGTCGTCGCCGGGCTGACGCTCGCGTCGTCCTCGTCGTTCGCGCACGACATCTTCGCGAGCGTCCTGCGCCGCGGGACGAGCACCGAACGCGACGAGGTCCGCGTCGCGCGGCTGTCGGCGCTCGTCATCGGCGCGGTCGCGATCGTGCTGTCGATCTTCGCGCGCGGGCTGAACGTGGCGTTCCTCGTCGCGCTGGCGTTCGCGGTCGCCGCGTCGGCCAACCTGCCGACGCTGCTGTTCTCGCTGTTCTGGCGGCGGTTCAACACGAGCGGCGCGGTCGCCGGGATCTACGGCGGGCTCGTCGCGGCGGTCGGGCTCGTCCTGCTCAGCCCGATCTGCTGGGGCGGCGCGTCCGACACGCTGCCGAAGGGCAATCCCGACGCCCTGTTCAGCGCCGACACCGTCGCGCCGTTCCCGCTCCAGAACCCCGGCCTGATCTCCATCCCGGTCGGGTTCCTGTGCGCCTACCTCGGCACGGTCCTGTCCCGCGCCCGCACCGACGAGCGCTTCGCCGAACTGGAGGTCCGCGCCCTCACCGGAAAGGGAGCGCACTGAGGCTCATGGCAAGCCGCCTCAGCCGTCGCGCGAGTGCGTTAACTGAGCGCCCGTGGGGACGACGCCGAAGGCGAGTCCCCACGGGCGGGAAGATCGCGAAGCGATGCAGCACTCGCCCAAGTCACGGTTGCGGGGCGAGCCGCTAGGCGAGCCCCGCAGGCCGGGGCTTTTGAAATACAGTGGCGGTGCCCGGCCTGTCCGGGTACCGCCCGCTCGTTCCTGCGGGCGGCCGTTCCGCACCTCTCGGAGGACGATCCGCCGTGGCGGCCCAGCCCGAGCCCGCGTCGGGCAACTCGCGGACGTCCGAGGCCGGCGCGGGCTGGACGTGCGCGGCGCTGGGCTCGTTCGAGGCGCTCGTCCCGCCCCGCACGCGGCGCCTGTTCTGGTACCGGCCGTCCACGCTGTGGCGGTCGCGCAACGACGTCGTCGCCCGGCTGTTCGGCGACCCGTCGAACGAGATCCGCCGCGCGTGGGTCGCGGCCCTCGCCGAGCGCGGCACCCCGGCGGCGTTCACGCTCCAGCGGACGGCCGAGGAGTTCTCCTTCGTCCTCATGGGCGACACCGGGGAGGGCGACCGGTCGCAGTACGCGGTCGTCCCGGCGCTGGAGCGGATCGGCGCGGGCACCGACTTCCTCGTCATCGCGAGCGACGTCATCTATCCGACCGGCGACTCCGCCGACTACCCGGAGAAGTTCTTCCGTCCCTACTGCGGTTACCCGGGCCCGATCTACGCGGTGCCCGGCAACCACGACTGGTACGACGGGCTGCGCGGGTTCGTCCGGGTCTTCTGCGACCTGCGCGACGAACCGGGCGGCGGGCACGCGCGGCCGGCGTTCGGCGGGCCGCTGGCCGGGGCCGCGCGGCTGCTGTGGCGCGCGGCGGGGGAGACCGACGAGGGCGTCCTGGACGCGGCCCGCGACGCCTACCGGGGGTCGTCGGCGCAGCGGTCGGTCCAGCCCGGTCCGTACTGGGCGATCGACACGCCGCACCTGCGGATCGTCGGCATCGACACCGGCATCGACGGGTCGCTGGACCGCGACCAGGGCGCGTGGCTGCGGGGCGTGTCGGCGGGGCCGAAGCCGAAGCTGCTGGTCACCGGCAAGCCGCTGGTGGTGGACGACCGGCACCGTCCCGGGCCGATCGAGGGCGGCGGGACGGTCGACGCGATCGTCCGCGACCCGGCCTGCAACTACGTCGCCGCGATCGGCGGCGACATCCACAACTACCAGCGCTACCCGGTGAAGGTCGGCGACCGGACGATCCAGTACGTCGTCGCGGGCGGCGGCGGCGCGTTCATGCACGCCACCCACGTCATCCGCCGCACCAGGACCGTCGCCGAGGACGACTTCCGCTGCTACCCGCTGCGCGGCGACTCCCTGTCGCGCTACTCCAAGCTGTACGGCCAGTGGACGCGGATGCCCGGCCTGTTCGAGCTGTCCCCGCGCGAGGCGACCGCCGCCGTCCGGCACCGGCTCGGCATCCGGCCCGGACGCGGTTACGACGACGTGCCGCCGTCGCTGCGCGCCCGGTTCGTCGCGGTGGCGCTCGGCGTGCCGCGCGGCGGACGGCGCCGGTCGCGGTTCCTGCGGCTGCCGGTGCGCAAGGTGCCGCAGTGGTTCCGCTCGGAACTCGCCGACTGGGACTCGCCGCCGTTCTTCAAGAGCGTCCTGCGGCTCGACGTCACGGCCGGTGAGCTGCGCATTCGCTGTTTCGGCGTGACGGGCTGCGCCGATCACGAACGGCGTCCTCCGGTCGAGGACGAGGTGCGAATCCCTCTGATTCCGGGTACGTCCGCTAGATAACGAAATGTAGGCGGTTTCCCGAATCTGTTGCTTAATCCACGGACAAGCCGGGCCGCCTCCCCTACAGTCGTCCCTCGACCCAAGAAGGATGACCCGGCGACACCGGACGGTCGGCCGCGTTATGACCGCGTCTCAGGAGAGCACAGAATGAGCCATCCCCAGCAGGGGCAGCCGCATCAGCAGCAGGCCTACCAGGGCGGATACGCCCCCGCGCCGGCGCCGCAGCACGCGCCGGCCCCGGTCGCCGCCGGTTACAGCATGAAGCGCCGCAACCCGCTCGGCGCCTGGCTCGGGCTGCCGATCATCACGTTCGGCATCTACGGCCTCGTGTGGTTCTACAAGGTCCACGCCGAGCTGTTCAACTACGACCGCCGCACCGGCGACGCCGCGACCAACGCGCTGCTGTCGCTGATCTTCGGCTTCATCACGCTCGGCATCTGGCCGCTCATCATGTACGTCAAGCTCGCCGGGCGCATCGCGCAGGCGCAGCGGGCGGCGGGCCTGCAGCCGTCCTGCAACGGAGGGCTCGCCTTCCTGCTCGGGATCTTCGGCTTCGGCGTGCTGTACTACCAGATCGAACTGAACAAGGTCGTGGACCGCTACCCGGGCACCGCGCCCGGCCAGCAGGTTCCGCTGGCGGCCTGATCCGATTCCTCCCGGCCCCGGCGTCCCGCGCGGACGCCGGGGCCGCGGCGTTTCCGGCGGTGTTTTCGGCGGTGTTTTCGTCGTACCCCCGCGCGACAATGCGCGGATGAGGATCGCGGTGGCGGCGGGGCCGGACGGCGGGGGCGTGCTGCGCCCGCTCGCCGACGACGGCGTCCCCGCCGGGCCGGCCGAGCCGGTGCCCGACCTCGCGGCGGCGGTCGCGGCCCGCGAGGTCGGCGCGCCGCGCTGGGTGTGGCCCGCCACGGCCCGGCTGTACCCGGCGCTGCTGCGCGCCGGGGTCCGCGTCGCGCGCTGCCACGACCTGGAACTGACCGAGGCGCTGCTGCTCGGCCACGCCGGACGGTACGGCGAGCCGCGCTCGGTCGCGGCGGCGTCGGCGCGGCTGCGCGGTGAGCCCGTCCCGGACGATCCGCCGCCGCTGGCCGAACGTCCGCAGCGCTCGCTGTTCGACACCGGTCCCGAGCCCGACGACGTGGACCGCGTCGTCGAGGTGTACGCCGACCAGCGCCGCCGGATGGCCGGGCTGCCCGGGTTCGCGCTGCTCGCGGCGGCCGAGTCGGCGGGCGCGCTGGTCGCCGCCGAGATGGCGGCCGACGGCCTGCCCTGGTCGGCGGCCCGGCACGACGCGCTGCTCACCGAACGGCTCGGGCCGCGTCCGGCCGCCGGGATGCGGCCGAAGAACCTCCAGGACCTCGCCGACCGGATCGCCGCCGCGTTCGGCAGCCGCGTCAACCCCGACTCCCCGGCGCAGCTCGTGAAGGCGTTCGCGGCGGCGGGCCGTCCGGTGACGTCGACGCGCGCGCACGTCCTGAAGCAGACCGACCATCCGGCGGTGCCGCTGCTGCTGGAGTACAAGGAGCTGGCGCGGCTGCACACCGCGCACGGCTGGGCGTGGCTGGACGCGTGGGTCCGCGACGGCCGGTTCCGCACCGAGTACATCGTCGGCGGCGTCGTGTCGGGCCGGTGGGCCACGCACGGCGGCGGCGCGCTCCAGATCCCGCGCACGCTGCGCGGCGCCGTCGTCGCCGATCCCGGCTGGAAGCTCGTCGTCGCCGACGCCGCGCAGCTCGAACCCCGGGTGCTGGCCGCGCTCGCGGGCGACCGGGCGTTCGCCGCCGCCGCGGCGCACGGCGACCTGTACGCCGCGCTGGCCGGCGCCTTCCCGTCCGGCGGCGCGGTCGCCCCGCGCGACCAGGCCAAACTCGCGCTGCTCTCGGCGATGTACGGCGGCGGGACGGGCGACGCCGCCGGGCTGCTCGCCGTCCTCAAGCAGCGGTTCCCGGACGCGTTCGAGTACGTCGAGGCCGCCGCGCGGGCGGGGGAGCGGGGGCATCTCGTCCGGTCGCTGCTCGGCCGCACCTGCCCGCCGCCGTCGGCCGAGTGGCGCGCGCTGACGTCGGCGGGCGGGGACCGCGCGGCGGCGGCGACGCGCGGCCGGGGGCGGTTCACGCGCAACTTCGTCGTCCAGGCCACCGCCGCCGACTGGGCGCTGGCGCTGCTCGGCGCGCTGCGCCGCCGGCTGACCGCGCTCGGGCCGCCCCGGCTGGTGTTCTTCCAGCACGACGAGGTGATCGTCCACACTCCGGCGGAGCTGGCGGACGCGGTCGCGGCGGCCGTCCCGGCGGCGGCGGACGAGGCCCGCGACCTGCTGTTCCCCGGCACGCCCGTCGTGTTCCCGATGGAGGCGTCCGTGGTCGACTGCTATGCCGACGCCAAGTAACCGGCCGACGACGCCGACGCGGCCCGGTGGAGCGTAAACCGCTCCAAGGTCGCTGTTTATCCAGGTCGGATCCAATTCGGACACACAGCGTTAAACAGTCCGAAACTCTGTCAACGTTGTCAATGTGTGGAATGGCGGACTTCGGGTTGGTCGCAGGGATTACTCTGTGCTCCAATGACCCAGCCCCCGGAGGCTTCGAGGGTCACGGGCGCCGACGGGCCGGGCCGCGTGCGAGATCCCCCGTCGCGGCCCGACGCCAGGAAAGGTGATGGAGGGAAGTGCGACCGGCCACGGAACGGGTCCAGGTCCCCGGACCAGCCGCGGATCCCCTCCGCGACGACCCCGTCTACCAGCCCGAACACCGGCCGCGCGGACGTGGTCTGCGCCTCGGCGACCGCCGGGTCGCGACGCGCCTGGTGCTGCTCGTCCTGATTCCCGGAGTGGTCGCCGGCGCCCTCGCCGGGCTGCGCCTGCGGGACGCGATGACCGAGGCGGCCGTCTACACGCGCATCGAGCGGCTGGCTACGCTCAGTGATCGAACGGCCGGTTTCGTCCAGGAACTGGAGGACGAACGCGACCTGACGGTCGAGTACCTCAGCCTGTCCCGGCGCAAGCGTCCCGCCGCGCTCACCGCCCTGAACGAGCAGGTCCGCGCCACCGACCGGGCCGCCGCGGCCGTCCGGTCGACGCTCGCGCCCGTCCACGACGGCGACTACTCCGAGCAGGCCCGGGCCCGGCTGCGCGACCTGCGGTACCGGCTCGACACGCTCGGCACGGTGCGCAGGCAGTCGGGCCGGGACAGCAGGTCGGTGACGCTGACGCTCGACGTCTACAGCCAGCTCATCGGCTCCCTCGTCGACCTGGACGACCTCGTCGCGCAGGGCAGCCCCGACGCCGTCCTCGCCGAGGACGCCCGCGCGTTCGCCGCCCTCGCCCGCGCCAAGGACTTCGCCTCGCAGGAGCGCGCGCGGCTCGACGTCGCGATCCTCGCCGGACGGTTCGCGACGCCGACCGAGCGCGAGGCGCTGCAGTCCCTGCACGCCCAGCGCGAGAGCCAGATCGCCCTGTTCGGCGAGACGGCGTCCACCGCCCAGCGGCGGCGCTACGAGGACGTCGTGACCGGCGCCGACATCGGCCAGACCGAGCTGATGTACCAGCAGGCGATGATCCGGTCCGGCACGGCGCCGAACCTGTCGGTCGCGCCGCTGCGGCCCCGCGACGCGGCCCAGTGGGTCAAGGCCAGCAGCACCCGGCTGGAGCAGATGCGCACGGCCGAGCGCAGCGTCATCCAGTCGCTGGTGGACCGCAGCCGCGGCCTCAAGCACGACGCCTGGCAGGCCGCGCTCACCGACGCCGCGCTGCTGCTCGTCGGGCTGGTGCTCGCCGCGTTCGCGACGCTCGCGGTCGCGCGGTCCCTGGTCCGCCCGCTGCGGCGGCTCCAGGTCGGCGCGCTGGAGGTCGCCGACAACCGGCTGCCGCGCCTCGTGGACCAGCTCCGCGACCCGGGCGCGGCCAGCGGCGGCATCGAGGTCGAGCCCATCGACGTCCACACCGCCGACGAGATCGGGCAGGTCGCGCGGGCGTTCGACGAGGTCCACCGGGAGGCCGTCCGGCTCGCCGCCGACGAGGCCGTCCTGCGCGGCAACATCAACGCGATGTTCGTCAACCTCTCCCGGCGCAGCCAGACGCTTATCGAGCAGCAGCTCCAGCTCATCGAGGAGTTGGAGCAGGGCGAGCGCGACGAGGACCAGCTCGCCCACCTGTTCCGCCTCGACCACCTCGCCACCCGCATGCGCCGCAACTGCGAGAACCTGCTCGTCCTCGGCGGGCAGGACCAGGTGCGGCGGCGGACGAAGCCCGTGCCGCTCATCGACGTCGTCCGCGCGTCGCTGTCGGAGGTCGAGCAGTACGAGCGGGTCGCGCTGACCGTCCGGACGGACATGACCGTCGCGGGCGCCGCCGTGAACGACCTCGTCCACCTGCTCGCCGAGCTGGTCGACAACGCGACCGAGTTCTCCGACCGGCGCACCAAGGTGACGATCTCCGGGCAGCAGCTCAGCGGCGGCGGCGCGATGCTCCAGATCACCGACAACGGCGTCGGCATGGCGGACGACGAGCTGGACGAGGCCAACCGGCGGCTCGCCAGCCCGCCCGTCATCGACTTCTCGGCGGCGCGCCGCATGGGCCTGTTCGTGGTCGGGCGGCTGGCCGTCCGGCACGGGATCAGGGTGGAGCTGCGCGCGGCGCAGGGCGGCGGGACGACCGCGTTCGTGCTGCTGCCCGCGTCGGTGATCGCGTCGGCCGAGCCCGGGACGCGCGGCTACGGCACCGGCGCCGGGCTGCCCGAGGCCGAGCCCGCGCTGCTCGGCGCGTCCGGGACGTCCGTCGGAACGGGCGGCCCGCCCGCCCTCGGCCGGCCCGCCGGCACCGGCCCGCTCCCCGCCCTGACGGGCGACACGGGCCAGTTCCCCGCGTTGCCGAGCAACACCGGGCAGTTCCCCGTCACGGCGGACGACACCGACCGCTTCCCCGCGCAGCGGAGCGACACCGGCCAGTTCCCGGCCGTGTCGTCGGACACGGGCCAGTTCCCCGCGCAGCGCGGCGGCACCGGGCAGTTCCCGGCCGTGTCGGTGGACACCGGCCAGTTCCCCGCGTTGCCGAGCAACACCGGCCAGTTCCCCGTCGGGACGGACGACACCGACCGCTTCCCCGCGCAGCGCGGCGACACCGGCCAGTTCCCCGCCGTGCCGTCGGACACGGGCCAGTTTCCCGCGTTGCCGAGCAACACCGGGCAGTTCCCCGCCGTGCGGAACACGGGCCAGTTCCCGACGGGGGCGACCGGGCCGCTGCCCGCGTTCGGCACGGGTCCGCTCCCGGCCGTCGGGGACGGGACGCGGCCCGCGCCGTCCGGCGGCGAGCGGCGGCCCGCGTCCGACCTGCCGGTCCGCACCCCGGGGGCGCGGCTGCCGGGCCGCGACCGGCCGGGAACGCCGGGCGAGGACCTGTTCCGTCCGGCCGAGCCGCAGGACGCGCCCGAGCCCCGCACCCGCCCCTTCACCTGGGAGAGCGGCCCGCTCCAGACCTTCCCCGACGACGGACCGCCGCCGCCCCGGCAGCCCGAGGCCCGGCCCGAACCGACCGCGCCGACCGCGTCGGCCGGGCCGCCCGGGCACCGGTCCCCGATCTTCGACGCGATGCGCTCGGAGTGGTTCCTGCGCCGTCCCGACGCGCCCCGCGACGACCCGGCGCGCGGCTGGGAGTCCCCGGCCGACGCGGGCTTCCGCGCCGCCGAGTCGGCCGCCAGCCCGGCCGGGACCGGACGGACGGCCGCCGGCCTGCCCAAACGCGTCCCCGGCCGCAACCGGGTGCCCGGCGCGGTCACGCGGCAGGACCCCGGTGCGCCGCCCGCGCCGCCGGAGCGGGAGCATGGCGTTTCCGCGGCGGCCGTCCGCGAGCGGTTCGCGGGCCTCCAGCGCGGCGTGCGGCGGGGCCGGGCCGAGACGCGCGGCGCCGGCGCGGAGGGCGACAACGACGTTCCGTCGCACCACGACGGAGAGACAGGAGGCTCCCGGTGAGCGGGCAGGATCTCAACTGGCTGGTGACGAATTTCGCCGACCGCGTCCCGAAGGTCGCGCACGCCGTGGTGGTGTCCTCCGACGGGCTCCCGATGGCGTACTCGGCGGGCTTCCCGCCGGAGCGGGCCGACCAGCTGTCGGCCATCGCGTCCGGCCTGATGAGCCTGACCCAGGGCGCCGCCAAGATCTTCGAGGCGGGCGGGGTGAACCAGACCGTGGTCGAGATGGACCGCGGGCTGCTGTTCGTCATGGCGATCGCGAACGGGTCGGTGTTCGCCGTCCTCGCGGCGCCCGACTGCGACCTCGGCCTCGTCGCCTACGAGATGACGCTGCTGGTGGAGCGGGTCGGGCGCGTCCTGACCCCGGCGCTGCGCGGCCCGGAGGACGCCGGGCCGCTGCCCGATCTCGGCGCCGGCCGGAACCGGTACTGAACCGGTCCCGGACCGGAGGACGGAAGGTCAGTGCGATGGAACAAGGTGGCCACCGCCGGCGCGGTCCGGCGGGGCCGGACGCGGGCGGCGACGACGGCAGCTCCCTGGTGCGCCCGTACGCGGTGACCGGCGGCCGGACCAGGCCGCGCTACGACCTCGCGGTCGAGGCGCTGGTGACGGCCGCGCCCTTCCCGCCGCGCGACGTGGCGGTGCTCACGCCCGAGTACCGGGCGATCATGGATCTGTGCCGGTCGGCGCGGTCGGTCGCGGAGGTGTCGGCGCTGCTGCGGCTGCCGCTCGGCGTCGCGCGCGTCCTCATCGCCGACATGGCCGCCGAGGGACTGCTGCGGCTGCACCAGTCGCGTCCGCCGGGCGCGCAGGCGGACGTCCGGCTTCTGGAAAGGGTGCTCAGTGGACTTCGCAACCTCTGACCGGCCGCCGGGCGGCCCGGGCGGCGAGCTGACCTCGGTGAAGATCGTCGTCGGCGGCGGGTTCGGCGTCGGCAAGACGACGTTCGTCGGCTCGGTCTCGGAGATCATGCCGCTGACCACCGAGGCGGTCATGACGGCGGCGAGCGCGGGCGTGGACGACCTGACGGCCGTCCCGGACAAGACGACCACGACGGTCGCGATGGACTTCGGCCGCGTGTCGCTGGACAGCGAGCTGATCCTGTACCTGTTCGGCACGCCCGGCCAGACGCGGTTCTGGTTCATGTGGGACGACCTCGTGCGCGGCGCGATCGGCGCGGTCGTGCTGGTGGACACCCGGCGGCTGGAGGACTGCTTCGCCGCCGTCGACTACTTCGAGGAGCTGGGCCTGCCGTTCGTCGTGGGCGTCAACGGGTTCAACGGCGAGTTCCAGTACGCCGTCGAGGACATCCGCGAGGCGCTGTCGATCCGCGCGCACGTGCCGGTGCTGGAGTGCGACGCGCGCGACCGCGAGTCCACCAAGCGGGTGCTGATCACGCTCGTGCAGCACGCGTTGACGCTGCACGCGTCCGGCGGTTCGCGGGCGCCGTCCGGGAACGTTTCCCCGAGCTGGAGCTGACCCCGGGAATATTCTGGCCGGGCCGCGGGTCGGGAGTTACGGTCGCGTAAGGATGTATGCAGACTGCATCATTACGTCGGTGGTGATAGAACCAGGCCCGGAGGGACCGTCATGAGGGAAGCGAAGCAGGCCACGACCTATGTCGCGATCGGTGACAGTTTCACCGAGGGGCTGAACGACCCGGACCCGAGCGGCGCGCCCGACCGTTTCCGGGGCTGGGCCGACCGGCTCGCCGAGCACCTCGCGCGCGAGCGGCCCGGCCTGCGCTACGCCAACCTCGCCGTGCGCGGCAAGCTGCTCCGCCAGGTCGTGGACGACCAGGTGCCGCGCGCCGTCGCGCTGGACCCCGACCTCGTGACGTTCTGCGCGGGCGGCAACGACATGATCCGTCCCGGCGCCGACCCGGACGCGCTCGCGGTGGTGTTCGACGACGCCGTCCGGCGGCTGCGCGGCACCGGCGCCCATGTCGTGATCTTCACCGGCTTCGACACCGGCAAGCTGCGCGCCGGCGGGCGCATCCGCGGCAAGGCGGCCACGTTCAACATGCACCTGCGCGCCATCGCCGACGTGCGCGGCTGCACGGTCGTGGACCTGTGGTCGGCATCGGCGTTCCACGACCCGCGCGCCTGGTACGAGGACCGGCTGCACCTGTCGCCCGAGGGGCACCGCAGGATGGCGCTGCGCGTCGCCGACGCCATCGGGCTCGACGTGGACGGGAGCTGGCACGAGCCCTGGCCCGAGCCGGGCGCGGCCCCCGACTGGCTGACCCAGCGCCGCCAGGACCTCCACTGGGCGCGGACCTACCTGCTCCCGTGGATCGGCCGCCGCGCGACGGGCCGCTCGTCCGGGGACGGGCGGGAGCCGAAGCGTCCCACGCCGCTGCCGCTCTGACGGCCGGTACGGAAACTTCCAGCACGACCATTGCGGACTAACGCCGCGAGGCGGTCGGTCTTCGCGTCATGGGGGGCTGTGTCCGGTCGCGGAGGGTCGTAATCTGCTCACCAGAAACCTACGTACCGCGGCCCTCGCACGTGAAGGATTGCCATCGGTGAGCGCTCCCCGTCTGCCCGACCACCTCGAACTGCTCCTCACGGACGAGCCCGTGCTCGACGTGTACGCGCACGGTCCGTGGCGGGTCCCCGACGGGTTGTACGAGGAGCTGCGCGAGCGGGTCGCGGTCTATAACCGGGATCCGCGCGCCCGCCGGCTCACGCGGTCGCTGCGCGACATCTACGCCCCGACGACCACGGCCGCCGGTGCGGAGGCATGGTCGCTGCTGACGTTCCTGCTCGGCGCCGCCGCCGTGCGCGGGGGCTCGCGCGGCGACGTCGACTACGAGCTGCTGGCCGGGCTGCTCGCGGCGCCGGAGCCGCCCGTCCGCGACGCCGTCGCCTGGTTCACCCAGGGCGGCCGGTGGCGTCCGCCGGGCCTGTGGCTGCCCGAGCCCGCCGGGGACGACGCCGAGCTGCGCGCCGTCACCTTCGACCTCGCCCGCGACGGCGTCGAGCTGTTCGCCGGGCTCGCGCCGGTCGACGCCCGGCGCCGCGCGCTGCTGGAGGTGTTCGACCGGCGCGCCGCCGACCCGGTGCTGCGGCAGCGGGCGCTGACCGTCCCGCAGGCCGCGCTCGCCGACGAGTGGACGGCCGGGCTGCCCGACGAGACCCTCGCCGTCCTGCCCGAGCTGGCCGGGCCGGTCGCCTACCTCGGCTGGGCCTGCGCGGGCCTGGCCGCCGCGCACGAGCGGCTGCTCGCCGCGCTCGGCGGGTTCGACGCGTTCGACGCCGCGCTCGCCCGGCTGCTGCTGGCCGCCGGGCTCACCGCCGTCCCCGCCGAGCTGGCGCCCGCCGCGGGCCTCGCCGTCTACGCCGCCGTCGAGGACCGGACGCGCGCGCTGCGCGGCGGCTTCGTCGTGGAGACCTGGCAGCGCGAGGTCCGGTCGTGGCTCGCGCGCGGGCTCGTCGCCGGGGAGGCCGACGCCTGCCGCGCCTGGCTCGACATGGGCACCCGCGTCATCGGCGCGCTCCAGGGGCTGCCCGAGGCCGCGACCGCGCCGCGCAGCCCGCTGCCCGTCCGGGCGTTCCAGCTCGACGTGCGGCGGCTGTTCGGGCACCGGCCCGTCGCGAACATCCTGACGTCCGCGCTCCAGGTGCCCCGGCCGCGCGAGGAGGCCGCGCCCGCCCCGGCCGAGATCGCCGCCCCCGACGCCGGGTCCGGGGTGCTCGTCGGGCAGCCCGAGCTGACGGCCGCGTTGCAGCGGGCGCTGACCGAGCGGCTGACGGCCGACCGGCCCGTCCGGCTGCTCATCGCGGGACCCGAGGGCACCGGCAAGGGGACGGCCGCCGAGCTGGTCGAGCTGGCCTTAGTCGACGCCGGGGCCGTCCGCGAGGCGCTGTGGATCTCCGACCAGGTCTTCGCCTCGCTGACCGTCAGCGACGCCGTCCTGTGGCTGCAGGCGCGCGTCCGCGAGTGCGTCGAGAGCCGGCTGCTGCTCGTCGTGGACGACCTGGAACGCCTCGCCGGGCACGAGACCTGCGGCGCGGCGGCCGTCGAGGAGCTGCGCTGCCTGATGGCCCGCTGCCCGGGGCTGGACGTCGTCGCGCTCTGCCGTCCCGACGGCGACCTGCGGCTGTTCGACCTGAACCCGGCCCTCGTGCGCGCGTTCCGCACCGCCCGCACGGTGGACTTCGCCGAGGACCACTTCACCGAGCTGTTCCGCCGCGCCGTCACCGCGCGGGGCGCGACCGTCGCGCCCGACGTCGCCCGCACCGCCGGGGTCCTGCTCAGCCGGACGCCGCCGCTGCTCAACCTGCGCGGCGCGCGGCTCGTGGAGCACCTGGCCGAGGAGTGCGCGGCCACCGCGCGGTCGCGGCCCGGCGCGGTGCCGCCGGAGGTGCGGCTCGGCGACCTGCCGCAGCGGCTCGTCCCGGCCGGGGCCGTCGAGACCGACCCGCTCGCCGAGCTGGAGGCGTGCGTCGGGATCGAGCCGGTCAAGCGGGAGATCCACGCGCTCGTCGCCGAGACCCGCGCCGCCCGGATGCGCCGCGAGGCCGGGATGGGCATCGCCGAGCGGTCCCGGCACCTGGTGTTCGCCGGGAACCCCGGCACCGGCAAGACCAAGATCGCGCGGATCCTCGGCCGCATCTACGCCGACCTCGGCGTCCTCGCCAGCGGCCATCTGGTCGAGGTCGACCGCGCCGACCTGATCGGGGAGTACAGCAGCGAGAGCGCGCTGCGGGTGCGGCGCGTGGTGGAGCGCGCCGTCGGCGGGGTGCTGCTCGTCCGCGACGCCCACACCTTCGCCTCCGACGCCGGACGCGGGCAGGAGCTGCTGGACGTGCTGCTCACGGCCGTCCAGACGCACCGCAACGAGCTGGTCGTCGTCCTCGGCGGGCCGGAGGCCGAGCTGAACGGGCTGCTGAAGTCGCACCCGGAGGTGTCGGCGCGGTTCGTCCGGACGCTGCGCTTCCCCGACCTCACCGACGACGAGCTGGCCGAGCTGTTCGCCGCGCGCGCCGCCGACGGCGGGTTCGCGCTCGCGGACGGCGTCCTGGAGAAGGTCCGCGCGGTCGTCCGCGCGGCGCCGCGCGACCGGGGCCTCGCCAACGCGCGGCTCGCGATCAGCCTGCTGGACCGCGCGATCGCCCGGCAGGGGCGGCGCGTCCTCGCCGACGGGGTCGTGGACGAGACCGAGTCGCTGGACGAGATCCTGCTCGTGGACGTCCCCGACAGCCCCGCGCCCGACTTCGAGACGGTCCCCGGCGACCCGTTCTCGGAGATCGAGCGGCTCATCGGGCTGTCGGCGATCAAGCAGGAGGTCGCGGCGCTGGTCGCCGAGGCCCGCGCCGAGCAGATGCGCCGCGACGCCGGGATACCGCTCGGCACGCCCACCCGGCACATGGTGTTCATGGGCAACCCGGGCACCGCCAAGACGACCATCGCGCGGTTGATAGCGGCCGTCTACCTGCGGCTCGGGCTGCTGTCGTCCGGGCACCTGGTCGAGGTGACGCGCGCGGACCTCGTCGCCCAGTACATCGGGCAGACCGCGCCGCGCGTGCGGGCCGCGGTGGACCGGGCGCTCGGCGGCGTCCTGTTCATCGACGAGGCGTACACGCTCGGCACGGCCGGCGGCGACCGGCGCGACTTCGGGCACGAGGCCGTCGCCGAGCTGCTGCGGCTGATGGAGGAGCACCGGTCCGACCTCGTGGTGATCGTCGCCGGGTACGACGCGGAGATGCGCGCCTTCCTGGACTCCAATCCCGGGCTGGCGTCGCGGTTCCCGAAGGTGCTGCGGTTCCCGGACTACTCGACGGCCGAGCTGGTCACGATCTTCGAGTCGATGGCCGCCGCGAACGGGTACACGCTGGCCGAGGACGTGCTGCCGGCCGTCCGGCGGAGGATCGCGGAGGAGCCGCGCGGCGCGTCGTTCGGCAACGCCCGGTTCGTCCGCAACCTGCTGGACGCGGCCATCGCGCAGCAGGGCCGCCGCATCACCGGCGCGGGCACGCCCGGGGCGGACGAGGTGCGCGAGCTGCGGGCCGAGGACCTGGCCGCCTCCCCGCCGGTCCGCGACCTCGAACCCGGGAACTACCTGTGATTGCGCCTTTCGTCTGACGGCGGGCCGTGGCGGGTCGGCGGCGAAGATGACGTCACGGGCCGGTGAATCATGCGCCGGAGGGACGCGGGCACGCGGCGGGAATGTCTAGTGTTGGGGGACGTTCCCGGCGTCCGGGCCGGGTGGTTCGCAGGAAGGTCGTTCCCGTGGCGCACAGCAGGTCCGCCTCCGTCCCGCCGGAGGACCCGTACGCCTACGGGGATCAGCTCCGCGGGCACGGGCAGGGCTCCTACGACGGCCCGTCCGGGTATCCGCGGCGGCGGCGCTGGCCCCGGGTGCTCGGGGTGCTGGCGCTCGTGCTGGTGCTGGTCGTGGTCGGCGGCTACTTCTATCTGGACTCGCGGCTCAAGCGCGAGGACGTCCTGACCGACTACGCGGGCCGCGTCGCCGACACGCCCGGCACGAACTGGCTGATCGTCGGCTCCGACAGCCGCGCGGGCCTGTCCCGCGAGCAGCGGCACAAGCTCGGGACGGGCCAGGCCGCGGGCCGCCGCACCGACTCGATGATGCTGCTGCACTACGGCTCGGGCGGCACCACGCTCGTCAGCCTCCCGCGCGACTCCTACCTCCCGATCCCCGGGCACGGCTCCAACAAGCTCAACGCGGCGTTCGCGTTCGGCGGGCCGAAGCTGCTCGTCCGGACGGTCGAGGGGGCGACCGGCGTCCACATCGACCACTACGCCGAGATCGGGTTCAGCGGGTTCGTCGGCGTGGTGGACGCGGTCGGCGGGGTGGACATCTGCGTCAAGTCGCGGATGAAGGACCCGAAGGCCAAGCTGGACCTCAAGCCCGGCTGCCAGACGCTGGACGGCAAGGACGCGCTCGGCTACGTCAGGTCCCGCGCCTACGCCCGCGCCGACTTGGAGCGCGTCGAGCACCAGCGGCAGTTCTTCGGCGCCCTGATGAAGAAGTCGACCGGGCCGGGCGTGCTGCTCAACCCGTTCCGCAGCGTCCCGCTCGCGCTCAACGCCACCAGCAACTTCCTGGTGGACGACCACGACCACCTGTACGACCTCGCCCGGATGATGTGGGCGATGCGCGGCGTCAGCGGCGGGAGCGGGCGGACGACGACCGTGCCGATCGGCGGCATGGGCTCGACGCCGTCCGTCGGCGCCTACATCACCTGGGACGGCGCCCGCGCCGGGAAGCTGTTCGGCGCCCTCGCCCACGACGAGCCCGTCCCCGCGAGCGCGATCAGCAACTGAACCCGCCCGCACCGCCGCCACGCCCGCCCGGGCGCGGCGGCGGCGCGGGTTCGGCCTGGGCCCGCTCGCCGGGCGCGGGGGCGGGTGGCGCGGGAGTGACGGGGGCAGCGGTTAGAGTCGGTGGCATGTCCGAGAAGACGCCCGACGCGGCCGAACTGGAGCTGCTCCCGACCGCGGAGCTGCACGACCGGGCGGTGGCGCGCGCCCGCGAGCGCCGCGACCTCGGCTTTCTCTGGGAGCTGCTGCGCGCCATCCCGGCCGCCGCCGCGGCCACCGGGGAGGTCGACCGCGCCGAGTTCGACATGCTGCACGTCATGTCGCTGCTGGAGGAGTTCCGGCAGGCGGGGGACAGCGACATCGCCGACGCGCTGCGGCCCGTGTATGTGAGCTATCTCACCGAGCACGGCGGCTGACCGGCGGCGCGCGGCGCGCTGAGCTGCCCGTTCCCGGCGGCCCGTCCCGGCGATCACGTTCTGTCGCCGTGTCTTTACCCTGGGTGCGCCTGACGTCCCCGGCCCCAGGGAATTACTCTCTGTAGGCAAGTCACCGCAGAGGGTGGGGGACGTGAACAAGAAATACCTGAAAATGGCCACGATCGCGTTTATCGCCTGGTACGTCATCAGTCGTCCCGACGGTGCGGCCAGCCTGGTGAACAGCGGATTGGGCGGGCTCGGGAACGCCGCGGACTCGCTGGCGCAGTTCATGAGCGCCATTCCCTGACGCCCGCCGGCCCGGCGCCCCGTGCCCCCGGCGGGCGCGGGGCTGCGTCGCGGCGGAGCGGAGCGTGCCGGACGCGGTCGGATCCGTCAAGTCCGGGTATCGCGGGACAGCCAGCGGTTGCCGTCAGGTCACAGTAAAATCCCGCTTTGCAGATCACAGCAGCGGGGCACAATGTGATCGGGTCCCTGTGTCGCTGCGCTACTACGAGGACGGCGTTGCCAGATGATGAAGAAGTACGGCCGCTTTGTCGCCATCGCGTTTGTCATCTTCTATCTCCTCAGCTCGCCCCGTGCGGCGGCTGACGTGGTGAACAACGCCTTCGCGCGGCTCGGCGACGCGGGCAACCAGCTCGGCACGTTCGTGACGTCGATCGGCGTGCTGGGAGGCTGACGCGGGGCCTGCGGGCCGGTCTTCTAGGATCGGCCGCATGTCTGTCTTCGATGTAGAGATCGACGCCCTTCAGGGCGGTTCCGCCGACCTCGGCCAGTACCGGGGCAAGGCCGTCCTCGTGGTGAACGTCGCGTCCAAGTGCGGCCTCACCCCGCAGTACGAAGGCCTGGAACGTTTGCACGAGCGGTACGCCGAGCGCGGTTTCACCGTCCTCGGCGTGCCCTGCAACCAGTTCATGGGGCAGGAGCCGGGCACCTCCGAGGAGATCGCCGCGTTCTGTTCGGCGACCTACGGGGTGACGTTCCCGCTGACGGAGAAGGTCGACGTCAACGGCGAGCACCGGCACCCGCTGTACCGCGAGCTGGTCGACGTGCCCGACGCCGAGGGCCACACCGGCGACATCCGGTGGAACTTCGAGAAGTTCGTCGTCGGACCGGACGGGGCCGTGGCCGCCCGGTTCTCCCCGCAGACCGAACCGGAGTCGGCGGAGGTCGTCGCGGCCGTCGAGGCGGCGCTGCCCGCCTGATCCGGCGGCCGATCCGGCGCCCCGGGGACGGATCCGGAGCGCCGGTCGTTGTCACCAGAACCGAGAGCGACGGCGGAGGGGCCATGACGGACTGGACGGCGGACGACATTCCCGACCTCGGCGGACGGCGCGCGATCGTCACCGGCGCCAACAGCGGGATCGGGTATCACACCGCGCTGCAACTGGCGCGGCACGGTGCGGCGGTCGTCCTCGCCTGCCGCAGTCCCGAACGCGGGGCGGAGGCCCTCGGTCGGCTCCGCGCCGCCGTCCCGGACGCCGCCGTCGAGCTGGCGGCGCTCGACCTCGCCGACCTGGAGTCGGTCCGCGCGTTCGCCGCCGCGCACGACGGGCCGCTCGACCTGCTCGTCAACAACGCGGGCGTGATGGCGCTGCCGCACCGCACGACCGCCGACGGCTTCGAGATGCAGTTCGGCACCAACCACCTCGGCCACTTCGCCCTGACGGGCCTGCTGCTGCCCGCTCTGCGCGCGACCGCCGCGCCGCGCGTGGTGACGGTCACCAGCGGGTTCGCCAGGGTCGGGCGGCTGCGCTTCGACGACCTGCAGAGCGAGCGCCGCTACCGCAAGTGGGTCGCCTACGCCGACTCCAAGCTGGCGAACCTGGTGTTCGCCAAGGAGCTGGCGCGCCGCTATCCGGACGTCGTGAGCGTCGCGGCGCATCCCGGGTACGCGTCCACGAACCTCCAGCAGGCGGGTCCGAAGATGGAGGGCAACGCCGTCACCGACCGGATCGCCGTCCTCGGCAACACGCTGATCGGCCAGTCCGCGGCGGGCGGCGCGCTGCCGACCCTGTACGCGGCGACGGCCCCGGACGTCACCACCGGCGCCTGCTACGGCCCGCGCGGCGTGTTCAACCTGCGCGGCGCGCCGGGCCGCGTCCCGATGGGCCGCACGGCGGACCGTGCCGACCTCGGCCGCCGCCTGTGGGAGACGTCCGAGCGCCTGACCGGCGTGACCTTCGCCTGATCAGGCGCTCGTCGCCTGGTGCAGCCGGGCGGCCTCGCGGACGAGCCGGCTCGATCCGCCGCGCGCCGCGACCGCCGCGACCTCCGGCAGGTCCGCGCGCAGCCCCGCCGTCTCGGCGATGCGGGCGGCGAGCGCGAGCAGGTCGGGCAGTCCGGTGGCGGGCCGCGCGCCCGGCGCGGGCAGCAGGCCGGGCAGCGCCGTCGTGATCGCCGTGAAGACGTGCCGGTGGGCGCCCGCGTCCGCCGCCTGCCCCAGTGACTCGGTCACGCGGTTCACCTTGACGATGGCCTGGCCGGTCAGGGTGACGACGGCCGCGCCGAGGTCGGCGGCGGCGAGGGCGTCGCGGGCGGCGAGGACGAGCAGCGCGTCCACCGCCTCGGCGCGCGCGGCGGGCGTGCCGCTCAGGCCGCAGGCGAGGACGGCGGCGGTCGCGGGTCCCGGCGGGCCGCCCGCCGCCGCGAGGCCCGCCGTCACCCCGGACGGGAACCAGTCGACGGTCATGCCGAGCGGCAGGGACGGCAGCAGGTGCGCGGCGGCGACCTCGCGGTGGTGCGGGAACATCCCGGGCCACTGGCCGACGCCGATCGTGTAGCCGGTGGCGAACGCGTCGCCGAAGGACCGTCCGGACGGCAGCCGCGCCGCCCGGTCCAGCTCGTCGGGCACCTTCTCCTTGAGCGTCACCCGTCCGGCGAGGCGCGGCGCGTACTCGCCGTCGCCGCGCCCGACCCGCACCGGCTCCACCGCGCAGGCGACCGTCGGGGCGTCGAACCACGCGCCCGCGCCCGGCAGCAGCCGCTCGGCGACGGCGGCGGCCTCGCGCGGCAGCCGCAGGACGGCCTGGACCGCGTCGGCCCGGCCCGGCCGCACCCCGGCGGCGTCCAGCTCGGCGCGGCGGCGCAGCAGGACGTCCGGGTCGAGCGCCCCGGACGCGTCGGTCGGCGTCGCGAGCAGCAGCGGGACGCGCCCCACCGCGTCCGCCGCCTCCCGCATCCGCCACGCCAGGAACCGCTGGAGGATCGGCGGCAGCCAGCGGTTCGCGCCGGCGCCGTGCGGCCGGTCCCGGCGGAAGCGGCCGTGCGCCTCCTTCGGACGCGGCCGGAGGCGCCCGTCCAGGACGGCCGCGGTCGCGAGCCCGAGCCAGGTCGTCGCCGTCCCGAAGTCCGCCGCGAGCCGGGTGTCGGGGCGGCGCGGCACGACGCCGTCCAGCGCGGCGCGCAGGGCGGCGCCGTCCCGCCAGGCGAACGCGACGACGTCCGCGACGAGCCGTTCGACGTCCTGCCAGGCCGCCGTGTCGGACCGTACCGCCGCGAGCCGGTGGGCCAGCTCGGCGGCGGACTCGGCGGGTGCGGGGAACGGGCGGGGCGTGTAGGCGGGCAGGTCGGGGAACGCGATCGTGACGGGTGCCGCGACCTCGCCGAACGCGGTCGCGATCGTCGCGCGGGACGGGGCGGGCAGCTCGGCGGCGGCGTCCCGGATCTCAGCGCGGACGTCGGCTCCGGCGTGCGCGGCGTGCTTCACCGCGCACCGCACGGCCCGGTCCCTGAGGTCGGCGGCCTCGGCGGAGAACAGGACGGGCAGCGCGCGCAGCGTGGCGTCCACCCGCTCGCGGCTCCGCGCGGTGCGGTCCATCCAGGTGAGCGCCGCCTTGACCAGCTTCTTCTCGGGCCGGAACAGCAGCGCGTCGGCCGCCTCGGCGAACGCCGCCGGGTCGAGGGCGCCCGCCTCGTCGGCCGTCCGGACGGCCGCAAGCGCCCGCTCCGCCACCGGGACGGGCGCGGACGGCAGCAGCCGCAGATGGTCGCGCAGCCGCGCGGTCGTCTCGTCCGGGCCGGGCGCGAGGGCGTCGTAGAGGCGGACGAACCACTGGAGGTCGATCAGGCGCCCGCCGCGCAGGAACCTGCCGAGGCAGCCGTCCAGCAGGAGGTCGCGGTCGACGCGGCCCGTGTCGGCCAGCGCGGTGAGCGCGGCCAGCCAGGACGGCCGTACGACCCGGGAGACGCCCGTCCAGACCTGCGCGGTCTCGCCCGCGTCCCACTGGAGCGCCGCGCCGACGCCGTCGGCCTCGAACAGGCGGGGGAGCAGGGCGGGCAGGAACGGGTCGTCGGCGAGCGTGAGCGCGCACGTGGCCCAGCCCGCGACGAACGCGTCGTCCCCGGGCGGTTCCGCGTCCGCCGCGAGCGTCAGCGCCGCCGCCGCGCGCCAGCGTCCGACGGAGGTCATCGGGTCCTCGCGGAACCGCAGGCGGCCGGTCATGCGCGCGGCGACGTCCGCGCGCCACGCGGGCGTCCGGTGCTCGGTGGCCGCGACGATCAGCGCCGGGTAGCCGCGTTCGCGCATCCCGACGTCGGCGATGTCGTTCTTGCACAGCCACGTCGCCGCCGCCGCGGCCCCGGCGATGCAGCCCGCCCCGGCGAGGGCCAGCGCGTCGGCGCGGTCGCCGTCCTTGCCCCAGGGGTGCCAGTCGCCCTTCTTCAGCTCGCGGAGCAGGACGGGCAGCTCGCGGGCGGTCGCGCGGCGCTCGTCCTCGGGCATCGTCTGGACGAGCCGCACCACGCCCGCCGCGTCGCCCGCCTCGATCAGGTCGCCGACGTTCATCGCGCCTCCCCGGCGAGCCGGACGGCCAGGACGTGCTTGCAGGGACCGCGCCCGCCGCCGTGCCGTGTCCACCATTCACAGGTGCAGGACGTCTCGCGCACCCGGTGTTCGCGTTCCGAGCCGGGAACGAGCGCCGTGCCGTCCGTCGCGAACCGCACCGACGCGGCCAGCTCCCGCGCCGCCCGCAGCCGGGGGTTCAGCGCGGTGACGCGGGTGCCGTCGTAGGGCAGCTCGCGGTGGAAGTAGGCGGCCTCGGCGGCGTCGAAGCCGACGCGTCCGGCCGTCCCGAGGCAGGTCAGCGCGGCGCGGACGCGGTTGGCGGGCAGTCCGGAGCGCTCGGCGAGGACATCGGTGTCCAGGCGCGGCTCGAACGCCAGCAGCGCGCCGACCAGGTCCGCGTCGTCGGCGGTGTCGTCCCCGGCGAGGGCGTCCAGCACCGCGCCCTCGCCGGAGAACCCCCGGTGGACTTCGGGGGACAGGGCGAGGACGTACCGCATCCCCGGCAGTTCCAGCTCCCACACGCTCGCCGCCGGGCCGTCCGGCGCGGGCGGTCCGTACGCGCGCAGCGCCGTCGCGAACCGCAGCAGCGGCAGCATCGTGCGGAGCCGTTCGGGCGCCGCCGCGCACACCGCGCCGGGCACCGGACGCGCCGCCGGCCGCAGCGTCCGCCCCGCCGGGACGAACCACGGCGCCCCGCCCGACCGCAGCGACCGGACGAACCGGACCGCCTCCGGGCCGCGCAGCTCCGCGCGGGGGTCGAAGCCCGCCGTGATGACCTGGACCTCGGCGAACCCGCGCAGCCACCGGTCGGGGAGCGGCACCTTCTTCTCCACGGCGGCGCCGTCGCCGGTGGTGACGACCAGCTCGTCCGCGCCGACCGCGAAGTGCAGCGGGTCGCCCGCGCCCACCCGGGCCAGCGCCGTGCGCAGCGGCGGGTTGACGTCCACGTTGGTGGTGCCGAGGTCGTGGACGTCGCCGTCCAGCGCCCCGGCCAGCAGGTCGAGCCGCGCGTAGACGCCGCCGCAGCCGGAGAACGCCTCCAGCCGCAGCCGGTCCCCGTTGCACGTGACGACCGGGTCGCGGGACGCGCCGCCGGGCCGGTGGTAGCGCGTCGTCGCGACGTCGGCGACGGCCAGCAGCGCGGCGGCGGCCGGTGCCGGACGGGTCACGACGCCGCTGAAGAAGTGCGGCCGGGCCGCGGGTCCCTTGGCGGTGCGCCCGCCCGAGGTGGACAGGCCGAGCCGCCCGTCCGACAGCCCCGACGGGCGCGCGTACGAGTACCCGTGGGCCGGTGCCGTGATCGACATGCCCGTCACCGTAGGGGAGACGACCGACAAATCAGGCGAGTTGCTCAGGAAACGCCAGCGCCAGCCCGTCCGGGCAGCGCGCGACGACTCGCCGGACGGCTCTGCGCGGGCAAGCGAATCCCCGGCCTCGGGCACGCCGTGTACCGGTCCGGCGACGCGCGGCGGGTGCCCGCTCGGCCTCGTCCGCGGCGCGGGCTCGCCGTCGCCCGGACCGTCGGTCGGCTCGCGCACGTGCTGGGGAGTGCGCGCGGTGGAGTCGGCTGCGTGCCCGCGACGTTCGGGAGACGCGGTAGTGCGGGGGCGGGCGCGGGCTCGGTGGGGGCGGGGGTACGGTGGGTGACGTGCGCAGGTTCCTCACCCCCGGCTGGCTCGGTCTCCATGCCATCGCCGTCGTGCTGTTCTTCTCGTTCCTGTTCTTCGGCTGGTGGCAGTTCGAGCGGGCGACGGGCGGCAACGACCGGAGCTGGGCGTACACGTTCGAGTGGCCGGTGTTCTCGGTCTTCGTCGTGGTGATGTGGATCAAGATGATCCGGGACGAGCTGAACGGCGTGAAGCCCCCGTCGGCCGAGCCGATCGAGGAGCCCGCCGAGGCGAAGGTGACCCGGGAGATCATCCGGCGGCAGGAGGAAGAGGACCCCGCGCTCGCCGCCTACAACCGCTATCTGGCCCGGCTCAACGCGCAGGGCAAGCGCGCCTGACCGGTCGTGGCCGCCCGCGCGCCGGGCGCGTCGAGAAAGGTGTGAACCTGTGGAAGCGGCCGTCACCCGCTACCGCGCCCTCGCCTTCACGGTGGGCGTGATGCTGCTGCTCCTCGTCTTCGTGGCGATGCCGATCCGCTACATCGGCGGCAACGCGACGCCGTCGGGGATCATCTCGCCGATCCACGGCATCCTCTACATCGTCTACCTCGTCATGGCGTACGACCTGTGGCGGCGGTTCTCGTGGCCGCTGCCGCGGATGGCGCTGATGGTCACGGCGGGCCTGATCCCGTTCCTCGCGTTCTACATCGAGCACAAGATCGTCGGCGCGGCGCGCGCCGAGCTGGCCGCCGGGAACGAGGCCGCGTCCGCGCCGGTCCAGGCGTGACGGCGCAGGCTCCGCCGGGGCTGCGCCTGCGCGCCCTGGCGCCCGGCGACCTCGGCTGGGTGATCTCCCGCAACGGCGCCCTCTACGCGGCCGAGTGCAACTGGGACGAGACGTACGAGGCGCATGTGGCGGGCGTCCTGTCCGCCTATGTGCTGAACCGGGACCCGGCGCGCTCCAACGGCTGGATCGCCGAACTCGACGGCGAACGCGCGGGCGCGATCTTCTGCTCGCCCCGCGAGGGCGACGTCGCGCAGCTCCGCATCCTGCACGTGGAACCGTTCGCGCGCGGCGCCGGCGTCGGCACCGCGCTGATCGACGCGTGCGTGACCTTCGCCCGGGAGGCCGGGTACCGGGAGATCACGCTGTGGACGACGGTCCTGCAGCGCGCCGCGATCCGCCTCTACGAGCGCGCGGGCTTCCGCCTGACGAGCGAGGACCCGCCGGCCCGCCGCTTCGGCGACGAGATCCACGGGCAGTTCTGGGCCCGTCCCCTCTGACCCGCCCCACCGGCCGACGCACACGCGCGACCGGGCGGACACAACCCGCCCGCCGCCACGCCCGCGCCCGCGTGGGTGGGGCGCGGCCCGTCCCGGGCGGTCATCGATGCCGCCCGGGACGGGTGGGCAGTGTCTCTCCACTGGGGCCGCGGGCCGTCCGGGACGGGGGTCGGGACGTGAACCGGACGCCCGGGGCCGCGCCGGCGTGCGCCGGATGGTCTGTCCGGGGCCTCACCCCCTCGCGTCCGGGGCGCGGGGCGCGCCGGACGGGGTCGGGGGCGGGCCGGGGCGGGCGTGCCGCCGCCGGAGGCGAGGAGGCCGGACCGGCGGGCGGCGCTGCGCTTCGCCTGCGCCGCCGGCCCGGCTGGTCACGGTGCCGCGGGGGCGCACGGCGCCGCGACCCCGGGGCCGGTGCGGGACTGGGGCGGGACTGGAGCGGCCCGCCGCCGCTCCGCGCACGCGCGGCGGCGGGCCGGTCGAGGGCCGTCGGGTGCTCGCCGGTGCGCGTCCTGGACGGCCGAGGACCCGAGGTGTGCACCCGGCGACCGTCGCCGCGACGCGCACCGGAGGGCAAGGGGGCCGGTGCGCGTCGCGGGACGGCCCGTCGGGGACGTCCTCGGCCGCCGGGACGGAACCGGACGATCGTGCGCCCGGAACGGCGACGCTGCCGGCAGGGGCGTCGCCCCCGCGAGTGAACGGCATCGAAACCCCCTTTCTCCGGTGGGATCAGGCGAAGTCCCCTTGACCGGACCTCGACGTTGACCGTCACCCAGCGTCACGATTTCCATGCGGAAGGTACCCGCCGTCATCGCGGGCGTAAACCCAGGTCAAGGAAGAAGTTGGCGGGACGCCCGGGGCGCGTGGGCCGCCGGACGCCGGGTCCGCCGCCGGGACGGGCGCCCGACCGGGAGCGCCAGAAAACCGGCCGGGAAACGCCACCGAGGAGTCGCCGTCAAGCCACAAGACGTCCGGGGGTCTTGCGGCGGCGCCCACCCGCCCGCGAAGGTGGACGCTCACGCAGCGTCACGATCGGCCACGGGGGGTGTCCATGACGGCACGGCGTCCCTGGACGATCGTCTGGCTCCTGTTCCTGTTCATGGTGGTGAACTTCGCCGACAAGGCCGTCCTCGGCCTGGCGGGCAGGGACATCCAGGCCGACCTGCGCCTCGGCGACACCGCGTTCGGGACGGTCGGCAGCGCGTTCTACCTGCTGTTCAGCGTGTCCGGCGGGATCGTCGGGTTCCTCGCCGACCGCGTCCCGGCGCGCGGCCTGCTCGCCGCGCTGGTCCTGCTGTGGAGCGGCGCGCAGCTCGTGGCGGCGCTCCCGGCGGCGGGATTCGCGGCCCTGGTCGCGACGCGCGTCGTGCTCGGCGCGGCCGAGGGGCCGGCGTTCCCGCTGGCCAACCACACCGCGTTCGGCTGGTTCCCCGACCGCGAGCGCGCCGTCCCGGGCGCGATGCTGCCGATCGGCGCGGCGGCGGGCGTCGCGGTCGGCGCGCCCGTCCTCGCGCTGACGATCGGCCAGTGGGGGTGGCGGTCGGCGTTCGCGCTGACCGGCGTCCTCGGCCTGGCCTGGACGGTCGCGTGGCTGCGGTTCGGCGCGGACGGCCCGCACGCGGCCCGCGCCCCCGAGGCCGACGCCCGCGCCGTCCCCTACCTGCGGCTGCTCGGCCGGGGCAGCGTCCTCGCCGCGCTGGCCGCGTGCTTCGCCGCGTACTGGATGCTCGCGGTCGCGACGACGTGGCTGCCGCAGTACCTCCAGCGCGTCCACGGCCATTCGCTGGGCCGGGCGAGCATGGTCGCGGCGGTCGCACAGGCCGGGTCGATCGCGCTGGTGCTCGGCGTCGCCGTCGCGTCGCGAAAAATGCTGCATGCGGGCGCGCCGAGCCGGATCGCGCGCGGCGTGGTCGGCGGGTCGGCGATCGCGGCGTCCGGGCTGGCGGTCGCGCTGCTCACCCGCGTCGAGGGGACGGCCGCGCTCGTCCTCGTGCTGCTCGTCGCGTTCGCGGGCGCCCACACGTTCATCACGCTCACCCAGACCGCGCTGGCCGAGATCGCGCCGGTGCGGCAGCGGGCGCCGCTGCTCGGCGCGGTCATCGCGCTGGCGTCCACGGCGGGCGCGTTCGGCCCGGCGGTGACCGGGGCGCTGGTCGAGGGCGCGCCCGATGCGGCGGAGGGCTTCGGGCACGCGTTCGACCTGGCCGCCGTCCTGCTGGTCGCGGGCGGGCTGCTGGCCGGGGCGCTGGTCCGGCCCGAGCGGGACCGGGCCGCGCTCGGGCCCGCCGCCGATCTGGCGGTCGCCGGCTGACCGGTCAGTGGTGGAAGGACGGCTCCTGCGGCCCGCCCCGTCCGCCGCCCGCGCGCAGCTTCGCCAGGACGGCCTCGATGTCGTCGGCGAGCAGCGAGATCTCGTCCCGGCTGATGCCGTGCCGGACGAGCACCCGCTGCACGACCGTCGAACTCCGCCCGGCGGGCAGCGGATACGACGGCACCTGCCAGCCCCGCGTCCGAAGCTGCTCGGTGATGTCGTAGAGCGTGAACCCGGGGTCGCCGTGCAGCGTGTAGCAGACGGCGGGCAGCGCGGACGACCCGTCGTACAGCAGCTCGAACACCTTCATGTCGCGCAGCCGCCCGGCGAGGTACTGCGCGGTGTCCATGCAGCTCTGCTGGACGCGCCGGTACCCCTCCCGGCCGAGGCGCAGCAGGTTGAAGTACTGCGCGATGACCTCGCCGCCCGGCCGGGAGAAGTTCAGCGCGAACGTGGGCATCTCGCCGCCGAGGTAGTCCACCCGGAAGATCAGCTCCTCGGGCAGCAGGTCCGCCGCCCGCCAGACGGCCCACCCGCAGGTGAGCGGCGCGAGCCCGTACTTGTGCCCGGACGAGTTGATCGACGCGACCCGGTCCAGCCGGAAGTCCCAGACGAGGTCGGGCCGGACGAACGGCGCCACGAACCCGCCGCTCGCCGCGTCCACGTGGATCGGCACGTCCAGCCCGGTGTTGGCCTGGATCGCGTCCAGCGCCCCGGCGATCTCCGCGACCGGCTCGTAGTCGCAGGTGAACGTGACGCCGAGGATCGCGACGACGCCGATCGTGTTCTCGTCCACGTAGTGCGCGAGCTGGTGCGGGCGGATGCCCGTCGCGCCCGGCTCCAGCGGGATCTGCCGCAGCTCCACGTCGAAGTACCGCGCGAACTTCTCCCAGCACACCTGCACCGGCCCGCAGACGAGGTTGGGCTTGTCGGCGGGCTTCCCGGCCGCCTCCCGCGCCTTGCGCCACCGCCACTTCAGCGCGAGCCCGCCGAGCATGGCGGCCTCGCTGGACCCGGTGGTGGAGCAGCCCATCGTGTCCGGCCCGCCGGGCGCGTTCCACAGGTCGGCGAGGATCCGGACGCACCGCCGCTCGATCTCGGCGGTCTGCGGATACTCGTCCTTGTCCACCATGTTCTTGTCGAGGGCGTCGGCCATGAGCCGCTTGACCTCGTCGCCGTTGTAGGTGGTGCAGAAGGTGGCGAGGTTCTGCGCGGAGTTGCCGTCCAGCAGCAGTTCGGAGCGCAGCAGGTCGTAGACGACCTTCGGGTCGCTCGGATCGTCGGGAATGCGCGACTTCGGCAGGGGTTGCTCGGCCAGCGGCGCGGTGAACACGTCGTCGGCCCCGGACGTCCCGGTCGCCACACGGTGGAGCGGCATCACGCCTCCTCGTCTCCGGCGGTCTCCGGTGATCCTTCCGCCGGACGTTCCGTCCAGAATCCCCCATGCGCGTAAAGAACCGGCGGCGGGGTTCACCGGGCGGCGCGGCGGGTAGCGGAGGCTCTCCGGAGAGGGAGGGACGACATGAAGTACGGCCAGTTCATCAAGACGGTGCGGGAGAACGGGGAGTACACCGACCGGCGGGAGGCCGAGCACGTCACGGTCTCGGTGCTGGAGGTGCTGCGCAGCCGGATGACGCCCGAGGGCGCCGCGCACCTGGCCGCCCAGCTCCCCGAGCCGCTGGACGACGTCCTGCTCGCCGACGACCCCGACCTGCCCGAGTCGTTCGGCGTGGACGAGTTCTGCCGAAGGATCGCCGAACGCACGCACGCGGCGGGCACGACGGCCCAGATGGACGCGAGCGCCGTCCTCTCGACGGTCGCGGCGACCGTCTCGGGCGGCGAGCTGAACCACGTCCTGAGCCAGCTCCCGTCCGGCTACGCGCCCCTGTTCGGCGAACACGAACTGAACGACTAGGGGAAGCGCCCCCGCCCCCCGGGCGTTCCCCGGGGTACGGTCCCCGCGCCTGATCGCTGAGAGCGAACGCGGGGAGGAAACAAAACTCGGCTACGTTTTCTTGAGTGTGTATGACTCAACCCTCTGGGGCGGGTCATCCGGAGCGGTCCGGGAGGGCCGCACGGACGGAGAACGGAGCTGAGCATGAGCGAGACCCTGACGCTGCCGGTGCTGCCCCTGGACGACGGGGCCGTTCTGCCGGGCATGGTCGTTCCCCTCGACCTGTCCGACGGCACCGAGGTGCGCGCGGCCATCGAGGCGGCGCGGGCCGTCGCCCAGAGCCGCGGGCCGGGCATCCGGTCGGCCGCCAAGCCGCGGGTGCTGATCGTTCCGCGCCGCGGCGGGCAGTACACCGCCGTCGGCACGCTGGCCGTCGTGGAGCAGGAGGGACGGCTGCCCGGCGGTGAGCCCGGGGCCGTCGTGCGCGGCGTCGCGCGCGTCCGCATCGGCACCGGGACGACCGGGCCGGGCGCGGCGCTGTGGGTGGAGGGCACCGAGATCCCGGTCCCGGCGCCCACCGGACGCACGCACGAGCTGGCCAAGGAGTACAAGGGCCTGGTGAGCGCCGTCCTGCAGAAGCGCGGCGCGTGGCAGGTCGTGGACGTCGTGCAGCAGATCGACGACCCGTCCACGCTGGTGGACAACGCCGGATACGCCCCCTACCTGACCGACGAGCAGAAGACCGAGCTGCTGGAGACCGCCGACACCGACGAGCGCCTGACGCTCGCGATCGGCTGGGTTCGCGACCACCTCGCGGAGCTGGACGTCGCCGAGACGATCCGCAAGGACGTCCAGGAGGGCATGGAGAAGCAGCAGCGCGAGTTCCTGCTCCGCCAGCAGCAGGAGGCCATCCGCAAGGAGCTGGCCGAGCTGAAGGGCGACCCGGCCGACGAGGAGGACGACTACCGCGCCCGCATCGAGGCCGCCGACCTGCCGGAGAAGGTGCGCGAGGCCGCGCTCAAGGAGGTCGACAAGCTGGAGCGGTCGTCGGACGCGTCGCCCGAGGGCGGCTGGATCCGCACCTGGCTGGACACCGTCCTGGACCTGCCGTGGAACGAGCGCACCGAGGACGCCTACGACATCGCGGGCGCCCGCGCCGTCCTGGACGCCGACCACACCGGCCTGGAGGACGTCAAGGAGCGCATCATCGAGTACCTGGCCGTGCGCAAGCGCCGCGCGGACCGGGGCCTCGGCGTCGTCGGCGGACGGCGCAGCGGCGCGGTCCTGGCGCTCGGCGGCCCTCCCGGGGTCGGCAAGACCTCGCTCGGCGAGTCGATCGCCCGCGCGATGGGACGCAAGTTCGTCCGGGTCGCGCTCGGCGGGGTCCGCGACGAGGCCGAGATCCGCGGCCACCGGCGCACCTACGTCGGCGCGCTGCCGGGCCGGATCGTCCGCGCGGTCCGCGAGGCGGGGTCGATGAACCCGGTCGTGCTGCTGGACGAGATCGACAAGGTCGGCGCCGACTACCGGGGCGACCCGACGGCCGCGCTGCTGGAGGTCCTGGACCCCGAGCAGAACCACACCTTCCGGGACCACTACCTGGAGGTCGAGCTGGACCTGAGCGACGTGCTGTTCGTGGCCACCGCGAACGTCGTCGAGCAGATCCCCGGCCCGCTGCTGGACCGCATGGAGCTGGTCCAGCTCGACGGCTACACCGAGGACGAGAAGGTCACGATCGCCCGCGACCACCTGCTGCCCCGGGAGCTGGAGAAGTCCGGGCTGGACGCGGCGGAGGTCACCGTCACCGACGACGCGCTGCGGCTGCTGGCGTCGGAGTACACGCGGGAGGCGGGCGTCCGGTCGCTGGACCGGGCGGTCGCGCGGGTGCTGCGCAAGGTCGCCGCGAACGTCGCGCTGGAGAAGACGGCGCTGCCGGTCACGGTGGACGCGGCCGACCTGAAGGAGTACCTGGGCCGTCCCCGGTTCACGCCGGAGGCGGAGCTGAGCCGCACCGAGCGCCGCACGGCCGTCCCGGGCGTCGCGACCGGCCTCGCCGTGACGGGCGCGGGCGGCGACGTCCTCTACATCGAGGCGTCGCTGGCCGACCCCGAGACCGGCGGGACGGGCGTCACGCTCACCGGCCAGCTCGGCGACGTCATGAAGGAGTCGGCGCAGATCGCGCTGAGCTACCTGCGGTCGCGGGGCGCGGAGCTGGAGCTGCCGGTCGGGGACCTGAAGGACCGCGGCGTCCACGTCCACGTCCCGGCGGGCGCGATCCCGAAGGACGGGCCGAGCGCGGGCATCACGATGACGACGGCGCTGGCGTCGCTGCTGTCGGGCCGTCCGGTCCGCGCGGACGTGGCGATGACCGGTGAGGTGTCGCTGACCGGGCGGGTGCTGCCGATCGGCGGGCTGAAGCAGAAGCTGCTGGCCGCGTCCCGGCTCGGGATCACGACCGCGATCGTGCCCAAGCGCAACGAGCCGGACCTGGAGGACGTCCCGGCCGAGGTGCTGGAGAACCTGACGGTCTTCACCGTCAGCGACGTCCGCGAGGTCCTGGACCTGGCGCTGGAGTCGGCGACGACGGCCGTCGCGGCCTGATCCGGCCACGGTCCCCCGTCCCGCGTGGAATGAACCGCGCGGGGCGGGGGACAAGCCGAGCGTGTCGGGAACGATCGAACTCCAGCAGCCGGCCAAGCCCCGCGAGCCGGTCCGGTGGTACGTCAGGGCACTGCGCGTCGTCGCGGTGCTGATCGCCCTCGCGGGGCTCGCGGCGTTCTCTTATGCGGCGTACCGGCTGACGCTCACGCCGGTCGCCGACCACGGCCAGGCGGGCGGCAACACCGACCCCGGCCATTCGCTCCGCTTCTACTGGGACCGTCCGTTCAAGGACGCGGCGCTCCAGATCGGCGGGAACCTGCTGCTGCTCGCGCCGCTCGGCGTGCTCGCGCCCGTCGCGTCGGTGCGGCTGCGCGGGCCGCTGCGCCTCGTGTTCCTCGGCGCGCTCGTGTCGTTCGTCATCGAGTGCACGCAGGGCCTCGCGGTCACCGGACGGGCCTTCGACGTGGACGACATCATCCTCAACACCGCCGGCGTGCTGCTCGCCTACCTCGTGCTCGGCCGCCGCCTGTCGCGCACCCTGCGCGGACGCCGCTAGCGGCGCGGGCTCAGCCGGAACACGCGCAGCGTCCGTCCGGACGACTCGACGTACCGGTCGTAGACGGGCCACACCGCGACCAGCCGGGGCCACGCCGCCGCGCGTTCGGGGCCGTCCAGCAGCCGCGCGGTGACGGGGACGGTCCGCCCCCGCCAGGTCACGAGGGCGGACGGGTGGCGCAGCAGGTTCCCCGTCCACGCCGGATGCGCGGCCCGCCCGAAGTTGGAGCCGACGACGAGCCAGCCGTCGCCGTCGGGCAGGCAGGCCAGCGGGGTGCGCCGGGGCTGGCCGGTGACGGCGCCGCGCGTCGTCAGCAGCAGGCTCGGGACCATCGCCTGCGACAGCAGGAACCGTCCGCCGGTGAGCCGGTTCAGCGCCCGGTCCACGGGCGGGACGACCTTGGGCCCGACCCTGCGGAACCACGGCGCCGCCGCCATCCGCCGGACGGCGGGCCCGAGCCCGCGCTGCACGAGCGTCGGCCGCCGCGCGCCGCCGAGCCGTCCGGCGTGCCGCGCGTCCAGGCGGCCGGACGCGGCGAGGAACCGCAGCGCGTCCGTGACCGTCTCCCGCACCGGGCGCAGCTCCAGTCCGAGCGCGTCCAGCGCGGGCCGGTCGTCGGTCGGGACGAGCCGCGCCATGAACTCGGCGGCGTCGCGCGTCAGCGGATAGGGGACCGGCCGGACGCGCCGGACCGCGTCCAGCGCCGCGCCCGCGCCCGTCACCACCGCTCCCGGCAGCGGGATCTTCACCGACCGGACGCCGGTCACCGCGTCGCACAGCGCGGCCAGCTGCGGCCACGTCAGGTAGTGCCCGCCGAGCACCCACCGCTCGCCGGTCTTGCCGCCGGTGACCGTCCGGGCCAGCGCCTCGGCGAGGTCGCGGACGTCCAGCACCGAGACCCCGCCCGCCGTCAGCGGCCACGCGACCCGCAGCGCGGCGGCGAGCCCTTCCATCAGCGCGTCCGGTGTGGGCTGGTCCGGCCCGCACACCCCGCCGGGGTACACGATCGTGACGGGCGCGCCCTCCTCTTGCAGCCCGCGCACGTACTGCTCGGCGGCGAGCTTGGACCGGCCGTACCCGGTGCGGCCCCCGGCGAGCGGCGTCTCGGCCGTGATGACCGGCGCGGACGTCGGCACGAACACCGCGACCGTCGACACGTGGACGACCGGCGACAGGCCCGCCGCGACCGCGCCGCCGACCACGTTCCGCGTCCCGGTGACGTTGACGGCGTCGAGATCGGCCGGGGCGCGGCCCGTCACGCCGAGCGCGGCGGCGGCGTGGATCGCCGCGTCGCAGCCCTCCAGCGCGGCGGTCACCGCCGCCGCGTCCAGCATGTCGCCGCGCACCAGCTCGATGTCCTTGGCGGCGATGCCGAGCGCCCCGAGCACCCGGACGGCCTTGGCGGGGTCGCGGACGAGGGCGCGCGGCCGGTGCCCCGCCTCCACCAGCGCCCGCACGGCATGGGACCCGACGAAACCGGAAGCACCGGTGAGGAAGACGCGCACGCTTAGAACCTAACGTCCGGCCGTCCCCGGCGGCGGCTCATTCCGGGCGCGCCGCCGTCACCTGCTCGGCCAGCAGCCGGACGCGCTCGGCGTGCTCGTCGTACCCGACGACGACCGGCGGCTCGTTGTAGGGCATCGCGTCCGACGAGCGGCGCAGCTTCACATACTGCCCGCACGCGTCGATCGCGTACGGCTCCATGTCGTCCTGGAGGGCGCCGATGACCGTGATGCCGTGCGTCTCGCCGATCTTGCGGAACAGCGCGACGGCCTCTTTCCGGTGCTCCTTGCCGAGGTTGCGGCCCAGCTCGTCCAGCACCAGGCACAGCCGCCCGCCGCCCGCGCTGGCCAGCGCCGCCGCGCACACCAGCTTGACGGCCTTCTCGTCCATCAGCGCGGTGTTGGCGCGCCGGTTGTAGGGGACGAACCGCTGCCCGTCCGCGCGCCGCCACTTCGGCGTGACCCGCCACCGCCACTCCTGCCCGGGGTCGGCGGGCGGCTCGGGCGTCGGGAACTCCAGCGTCGCGCCGTACCCGCCGAACGCGGTGTCCAGCTTGTCGAACTCCTCGGCGACGCGCTGGAGCCGGGCGCGGATCGCGGCGGTCAGCGCCGTCCGGTGCGCCTCGGCCGCGCCCGCCGCCTCCTCGGCGCCCTTGCGTGCGGTGACCAGGTCGGCGTGCCGGGCCGCGAGCTGCACCTCGATCTGGCGGCGCCGGTGCCGCTCGTAGTCGGCCTGGCGGCGCAGATGGCCGTCCAGCGCGGCGGCCAGGCGCGGGAACGTGGCCTGCTCGCGCTCGGTGCGGCGGCCCTCGCCCTCGGCGCGCTCGCGCAGCAGGAACCGGATCTCCTCGGGCGCGTCCGCGTCGGACGGGCCGTCGGGGAACGCGTGCCGCAGCGCCTCCGACAGGTGCTTCTCGGCGGTCTGCCACCACTCGTCGGGCGTCCAGGTGGCCGCGTCGGCGTCGAGCCCGGCGAGCAGGTCGGCGGCCGTCTCGCGCGGCGCGCCCCAGTCCTCTTCCAGGGCGGCGAGGCCGAGCGCGGCGCGGCGCCGGTCCAGGTCGGCGAGCGCGGCGCGGACGCGGTCCCGGTCGCGCTCGCGGGCCTCGCGGCGCCCGCGCAGCCGGTCCAGCTCCAGCGCGCGCGTGTCGGCCCTGGCCTGGCGGCGGCGGACCTCGCGTTCGGCGGCGTCCAGCTCGGGCGCGAGCGCGGCCTCCTGCGCGGTCAGCGCGGCGAGCCGGTCGCGCTGCGCGGCGAGGTCGGCGTGGACGGCGTCCAGCTCGGTGCCCGCCCGCGCGCCCGCGAGGCGCCTCGTCGCGAGGGCCACGTCGGCGGCGGCGTCGTCCGCGCGGCGCCGCGCCGCTTCTTCTTCCGCCCGGGCCGCCTCCCAAGCGGCGTGCGCCGCCTTCACGCGCGCCGCGCGGCCCGTCACCGGATCAGGGAAGCCGCCGACGACCATGACGCCGTCGCCGCCGAGCCCGCTGAGGAACCCCGCGATCGGCACGGTGGAGCGGACGCCGTCCGGCAGGTCGCCGTCCGACGCCGCGACGATCATCGAGCCGGGCAGGCCGGCCAGGGCCTCCGCCGCCGCGTCCAGGGCGTCGGCCGCGACGACGACCGCCTCCCGGTACGGCCACAGCCGGGTCTCCCACGTGTCCCGGACGGCCTCGTCCAGTTCGATCGCGTCCAGCAGGCCGTCCGCCGCGATGCCCGCCGCCGCGAGCGCCCGCAGCTGCGCGGGCGCGCTGCTCGCCCCGGCGTCGGCCTCCGCCGCCGCGCGCTCGGCCGCCGCGACCGCGCCGCGCGCCCGCCCGAACGCCTGCTGCGCCTCGTCCCTGCGGGTCTCGGCCGCCGCCAGCTCCGCGCGGGCCGCCGCCTCGTCCCGGCCGTCGGCCTCGCGCCGCCGGTCCTCCAGGGCCGGGACGCGCCGCCGCAGCTCCTCGGCCCGGTCCCGCGCGACGGCCGCGTCCGCGCCGAGCCGTTCCGCGCGCGCCCGCGCGTCGGCGAGCGCGGACGCGGCGGCGGCGAGCCCGGCGTCCAGCGTCTCCCCGGAGAGCTGCTCGATCTCCCGCTCGGCCGCCGCGACGGCGTCCCGCGCGTCGGACTCGTCAGCTTCCCATTGGGCGCGCTCGGCGGCCAGCGCCGCGTCCGCCTCGATCGCGTCGGCGAGCAGCCGGGCCCGTCGCGTCCGCCAGCAGGTCAGCGCCGCCTCGGCGTCCGCGCGCGCCCGGTCGCGGCGGTCGAACGCCCGCAGTTGCGCCGCCGCGTCCCGCTCCCACGCGGCGAGCCGTTCGGCGGCCTCGGCCGCCCCGGCCCGCTCGCGGTGCTCCTCGGCGCGCGCGACCCGCTCGGCCTCCAGCTCCCGGTCCAGCCCGGTCAGCGCCGCGATGGCGTTGAAGATCCGCTCCGGCGGGATCTCGTTGAGCGGCTGCGACAGCAGGTTCGTCGCGACCTTGGACCGGACGGACGTCGACAGGAACGACACGCACCGCACCCGCCCGCCGTACAGGACGCGCCCGAGGTCCTTGGCGACGACGTCCCGGCGGCCCGCGCCGCGCGGCAGCGACGCCCACACGCCGTCCGCGAGCGTCACCCGCTCGGCCTCCGACGGCGCCGCCGCCAGGTGCACGCCGGGGCGCCACCGGACCTCCAGGTGCGGCGCGTCGGCGTTCACGCGCAGCCACACCGTCAGCGGGCCGCCGTCCCCGTCGAACACGCCCGCGATGTAGCCGTGGTCGGCGCTGGCCCACGCGCTGTCGCCCTGCGTGGCCAGCTCGGCGTTGAACAGCAGCTCGGAGACCGCGCGGGCGCCGGACGCGAACCGCCACTGCTCGTCGCCGAGCAGCGCGGTGATCGCCGCGATGAACGACGACTTGCCCGCGCCGTTGGAGTCCTTGGGGCCCTGCCCGGCCACGACGATCAGCGTCCCCGGCACGGTCGGCACCGGATGCGTGGACAGCCGCGAGATGTTCACGGCCTGGACGGCGACGAGCACGCGGTCGCCGACGACGTCCTCGCCCCCGGTGGCGGGCTCGGGCACCAGCGCGTCGGTGACGGCGGTCATGAGGCCTCCTCGTTGCTCCGGCGGCGGGCGCGGATCGCGGCGGCCAGCGGCGAGTCCGGCCCGGCCGCCAGGATCAGTTCCTCTTGCAGACGGCGGCGCGCACCCGGCGTCAGCCGGTGGAACTGCGGGCCGGGGACGTAGCCGCCCGCCTCGTCCCCGCCCGCCTTCACCTGCGTGACGAGGCCCGCCGTCCGCAGCCGCCGCAGCGCCGCCTCCAGCTCGCCCACCGGGAGCTGCGAGCGGCGGCGCAGCTCGTCGGCCGCCGCCGGGTACGGCGACAGCCACGTGTCCTCGCCGAGCGTGCCCGTCGCGCGCGGGATCGCCACCGAGTGGACGAGCACGAGCGTCAGCACCGCCCGGTCCTCCACCGGGAGGACGCAGGCGGGGTCGGCGGCGAGCGCGGCGGCGACGTCGTCGTGGTAGCCCGACGTCCAGTCCCGGTCGGCGCCGCGCACCAGCGTCCGGCCCGACAGCGCGAGCATCGCCGCGACCGTCCGGCGCAGCGCCGGTTCGCGCAGCGCCGGGAAGCGGACCTCGGGCACCGGCGCGGCGGCGTGCTCCACCGCCATGTACGCCGCGACCAGCTCCGCGCGGCGCCGCTCGTCGTAGGGCGCGAGCAGCGGGTCGAACAGCTCACTCATCGCCCAGCGCCTCCCGCGACGGCCCCGGCATCCGCCGCAGCAGGTCGCGCAGCGGGCCGAGCGCCTCGTGCGGCCACAGCGCGGTGCGCGGACCCGTCCGGACGACGCCGCGCGCCTCGTCCAGCACCAGCCAGCCCGTGTCGGCGAGCCGCCGCAGCTCCCCGGTCGCCCAGCGGCCCGCGAGGGCGGCGTCCCCGCGCGTCATCCCCGCGTACACGTCCAGCACCGCCGGGACGGGCGCCGGGACGCCCGGCCACGGCGCGTCGTCCAGGTTCGCCCAGCAGCAGCGCAGCGCGGCGGCCAGCACCCGGCGCGCCTGGCCGGACCGGTCCAGCGGCATCGGCGCCAGCTCGTACTGCTCCAGCACGGCGGGCGTCGCGCCGTCGGGCCAGGACGGCAGCAGCCAGGTGCGCGGCCCGTCCGGCACGGCGGCCAGCCCCGGCGGGACGGGTTCGGCGGCCGGGACGGAGACCGCGCCGGTCACGCGCGCCCGGGCCCGCGCGAGGATGCCGGGCGCCCACTCGTCGCTCACCGGTCCGTCCGCTCGAACACGCCGGGCGACACCCACGACGGCGCCGCGCCCGGCCGCGCCGCCAGCCCGTCGCCCCAGACGAGCCGGTACGGCAGCGCGGGATGCAGGTGCGCCGAGGACAGGTCGGCCAGCAGCCGTCGCGCGGCGGGCCAGTCGCCGTCCAGCAGGTCCGCGACGTCGGCGCGGTCCCGGCCGCGCAGCGCCTGCTCGGCGACCTCGCGCAGCCGGTCGGCGTCGGCGGTCCCGGCGTCGGCGCGGTCGGCGAGCCCCGGGTCGGGCCCGGACGGACGCGGCGGCGCCGGACGCACCGGCACCGCGCGCGGCGCGTCCGCCACCGCCGCGACCACCGCCGACGGCTCGTGCCAGGGGGCGGGCGCGTCGAACACGAACCCGTCCAGGACGGCGGCCAGCTCGTCCCGCGAGGCCGTCCGCGCGAACGTCCGCCACGTCTCGGGCGGCAGCAGCGTCAGGTTCCGGGTGAGGCCCGCCGAGTCCGACAGGCGCGCCGCCGCCCGCCGCGACGCGTCCCCGTAGGCGTACAGCGCGGCGCGCAGCTCGGTGCAGGTGCGGTCCAGCTCGGGCCAGCGGCGCAGGATCGCGCCGTGCAGCCGCTCGGCGCCCGCCAGGATCTCGTCCGCGCCCCACAGCTTGGGCGCCTGCTCGCGCAGCTCCTCGATCGTGCCGTTCGTCAGCGTCAGCAGCTCCACGCTCCACAGCCGGAACGCGCGCGCCAGCCCCTCGGCGCCCGCGCGGGCCTGCGCGGGCGTCATGCGCGGGTCGGCGACGTTCAGCTGCTCCAGCGCGAGCAGGCGGTGCATCTCGCTCTGGCCGCCGTCCAGCATCATCCGCCGGACGAACATCAGCCCGACCACGCTCGTGAACGACGCCCGGTAGCGGAGCTGGTTCGGCTTCGGGAACACCTCCCGCACCGCGCCGAGGCCCTTCAGCACCCGCAGCCGGTTCTCGAACACCTCGGCGGGGTAGCGGCGGCACACGTACCGCATCTGCTCGCGGCTCAGGCCGTCCTCGCCGGCGTCGGCGAACGCGGCCAGCAGCGTCTCGGCGACGTCCACCAGCTCGGGGTCGTCCACGACGGCGCCGCCGTCGCGGGCGAGGGCCGCGAACATCTGCCGGTACACGCCGAGGACGGCCTCGCCCTCCAGCGCGTCGTCCAGGCTCGGGACGGGTTCGGGATCGACTGCGGACACGGCGACCTACCGTAGACCCGCCCGCCGACAGAACGGGAATCGCCGCCTGACCGGCGTGTTCCGCCCGTCCCGCGCCGCCCGCCCGGCACGGAATCCGCAACCGGCCCGCCGAATCGGGAGACGATCACCCGCGCGCGGTGAAAGACTCGGCGGTGCGCACGCACGGGCCGCGGAAACTGGGCGTATGACGACGCAGAAACCTCCTGGCGGGAGCAGCCTCCCGGCCGAGACCGACGTGTTCGTCGGTCGCGACCGGGACGTCGCCGACCTGCGCGACCTGCTCGGGTCGCTGCGCGTCGTCACGCTGTGCGGGCCCGGGGGGATCGGCAAGACGCGGCTCGCGGTGCGCGTCGCGCGGTCGCTGCGCGCCGACCATCCCGGCGGGACGTGGTTCGTGGACCTGTCCGACGCGCCCGCCGACGGCCCGCCCGGCACGGTCGGCCGCCGCGTCGCCGCCGCGCTGGAGATCGCCGAGGAGGACCACCGCGCCCCCGCCGGGGTCATCGCCGACACGATCGGGACGCGCGGCGTCCTGCTCGTCCTCGACAACTGCGAGCACCTCGTGGACGACTGCGCGGCGCTGGCCGGGGTGCTGCTGAACCGCTGCCCGGGGCTGCGGATCCTCGCGACGAGCCGGGAGCCGCTGCGGATGGCCGCCGAGACGGTGTGGCGCGTCCCGCCGCTGGAACCGGCGGAGGCCGAGCGGCTGTTCGTGGAGCGGGCGCGGGCCGTCCGGCCCGACTTCACCGTGACCGGCGCCGTCGCCGCCGTCAGCCGCGCGCTGGACGGCGTGCCGCTCGCGCTCGAACTGGCCGCCGCGCGCGTGCGGGTGCTGTCGGCCGAGCAGATCGCCGACCGTCTCACCGACCGGTTCCGGCTGCTCAGCGCGGGCGACCGGACGGCCCCGCCCCGGCAGCGGACGCTGCGCGCCGCGATCGACTGGAGCTACGAACTGCTCGGCGACGCCGAGCGCGTCCTGCTGCGCCGCCTGTCGGTGTTCGCGGGCTGGACGCTCACCCGCGTCGAGCAGGTGTGCCGCGACGACCCGCCCGCGCTCACCGGCCTGGACGGGCACGACCCGCTCGACCTGCTCACCGCGCTGTCGGACAAGTCCCTCGCCGTCGTCGCCGACGAGGTCGCGGGCGAGACCCGGTTCCGGCTGCCCGACAGCATCCGCCAGTACGCGGCCGAACGGCTCGTCGCGGCGGGCGAGGACGCCGAGGTCCGCACCCGGCACCGCGACGCCGTCCTGGAGGACGCCGAGCGCCACGCCGAGATCGCCCTCGCCGAGATCCCCGCCACGTGGGACGAGCGCGTCGCGCTGTTCCAGCGCTACGACGCCGAGATGGAGAACGTCCGGGCGGTGCTGTCCTGGTCGCTGGACCGGCACGAGTACGAAGAAGGACTGCGGCTCTGCACCGCGCTGCGCACCTTCTGGATCGTCCGGGGACGGCTCGGCGAGTGGATCGAGATGACCGACCGGTTCCTCGTCGGCGCCCTGGACGCGCCCGCGTTCGTCCACGGGCCGGGCCTCGCGGGCCGCGCGCAGCTCGCCATCGGCGCCCGCGACTACCGCACCGCCGCCGAGTTCGCCGGCCGCGCCCTGGAGCCGTGCCGCAAGGCGGGCGACGACTTCATGACGGCCGTCGCGCTGAACACCCTCGCCGAGGCCGACATCGTCGCGGGCCGGTTCGCGGAGGCGACCGTCCGGCTGGACGAGGCCGACGCCGTCTCGCGCGGCGAGCGCCAGGAGTGGAACCGCGCCTACGGGCGGATCGTCCGGGGGCGGCTGCGGATCCGGCAGGGCCGCCTGCGCGACGCCCGCGACCTGCTCGAACAGGGCCTGGCCGGAATGCGGGAGATCGGGCAGCTCTGGGGCGCGGCGCACGCGCTGATCGGGCTCGGCCGCGTCGCGACGCTGCGCGGGGACCTGGCCGCCGCCGGGTCCTGCTACGGCGCCGCGCTGCCCGCGCTGGTCGCGGTCGGCGCGCGGCCCGAGCGCGCCCGCGCCCTGGCCGGGCTCGGCCGGGTCGCGCTGGCGCGCGGCGACACCGGCGCCGCGCGCGCGGCGCTCGGGGAGAGCCTGGAGCTGAGCCGGTCGGCGGGCATCCGCCCGGACGTCGCGCGCTCGCTCATCGCGTTCGCCGAGCTGTCGGCGCGCGAGGGCGACGAGCGGGGCGCGGTGCTGCTGGCCGGGGCGGGCGCGGCGTTGCAGGAGGCCGCCGCGCCGGACCCGCGGCCCGGCGGGGGCGCGCGCGTCGAGGGGCTGCTGGAGCCGATCCGGCGGCGGCTCGGCGAGCCGGTCGTCGCGCAGCTCTGGGGTCAGGGCCGGGTGACGACGCCGGAGGACGCGATCGCGCGGGCGCTCGCGGGTCCCGGCGACGGTCCGGGCGGCGGTTCGGGGGGCGTGGTCCCGGACGCCCCCGGCGACGCGCCCGCCGGGGCCGCGACCCCCGCCAGCACGCTCACGGCCCGGGAGCGGGAGATCGCGCGGCTCGTCGCGCGCGGCCTCAGTAACCGGGGCATCGCGGGCGAACTCGTGATCAGTCCGGCGACCGTCGCGCGGCATGTCACCAACATTCTCGGCAAATTGGGCTTCACGTCGCGTGCTCAGGTCGCCGCCTGGGCAGTGGACCATATCTCCGAGGAAACCCGCAGCTAACCCGCCGGATATGCGTACACACGGCACCCGCCGCCGAATACGCAACCGGTTGCGCACTCTGGAGCATGCGCACCGTGCGGATGCGCGCCTACGGTCGCCCCATGATCTCCCTCGGTTCGGGCGGGGGCGCCCTGATGACGATGACCATGACGATGGCGCGGGCCGTGTTCGGCGCCGCGGACGACCGGGTCCGGGGCGCGCGGACGGCCGTCCTCGACGCCGTGACCGGCCACGGACCGACCCACGCCGAACTGGCCGCCGCCGTCGGGTCGGCCGCGTCCGGACTGGCCCGCGAGGGCGTCGGCCCGGGGACGGTCGTGGCGCTGCACCTCCCCGACGGGCCCGAGTTCGCGCTCGCGCTGCACGCCGTCGCGGCGGCCGGCGCGGTGCCGTTCCCGGTCCGCGTCACCGCGACGTGCACCGAACTGTCCCGGCTGCTCAACGCCGCGGGCGCGCAGGCGCTCGTCACGTGGCCGGGCGCGCCGCTGGACCAGGTCCGCGCCGCCGCGCGCACCGTCCCGGGCCTGCGCCGGGTGTTCTGCTTCGGCTCGGTCCCCGGGACCGAGCCGTTCGCGGCGCTGCTCACCGGCGGCGCCGCGCCCGACGTCGACGTGGACGCCGCCCGCGACACCGCGCTGCTCGTCTGCACGCGCGGCGACGGCGGGCCGGCGCGCCCGGTGCCGCTCACCCACGCCGAGGTCGTCGCCGGGCTGCTGCGCGTCGCGGACGCGGGCATGATCGGCGCGGCCGACACCGTCCTGTCGGCGGTGCCGTTCGCCGACGTCCTCGCGCTCAACGGGCTGCTGAACCCGGCGCTGCGGCTCGGCGCGACCGTCGTCGCGCTGCCCGGCGGCGGCCACCACGACCTGCTGCGCGCCCTCCAGGACCACGACGTCACCGTCGCGCTCCTCGACCCCGGACGCGCCACGATGCTCGCCTACGACCGCGCCGTCTCCCGGTACCGGCTGCGGCTGCGCGCGATCGTCGTCACCGCCGGGCCGCTCGACGCGCGGACGGCCCGCGCCCTCGCGCAGCGGCTCGGCTGTCCCGTCCGGCAGGCGTACGGGCTCGCCGAGGCGGGCGGCCTCACCCACCTCAACCTGCGCGCCGCCGAGGAGTGCACCGCCGACTCGGTCGGGCGCGGGCTGCCCGGCGTGTCCTGGCGCGTCGTGGACCCGGCCACCGGCGACGACCAGTCCGCCTACCAGCCGGGCGAGCTGTGCGTGCGGGTCCCGGCGGCGGGCGACGCGTCGCGCTGGCTGCCCGCCGGGGACTCGGCGTTCGCCGACGAGCACGGGCGCGTGTTCGTCCTCGGCCGCATCGGCGGGCGGCGGCCCGAGCCGCAGCCCGAACCGGACGCCGTCCTCGCCGCGCACCCCGCCGTCCGGGACGCGGCCGTCGCGCCCGCCCCCGACCTGGACCTCGGGCTCGTCCCGCACGCGTTCGCCGTCCTCGCCGAGCCGGTGCCCGCCGCCGACCTGCTCGCCTACGTCAACGCGCACGTCCCGCCGAGCCGGGGCGTGGCCGCCGTCCACGTCGTCGACGCCATCCCGCGCGGCCCCGGCGGGCGCGTCCGCCGCCGCGCCCTCCTGGAGCGGGCGGGACTCGGATCATGACACCGCTGACCTACACACCCCCTTACACACTTCTGCGGATGTGGTGGCGACGGCGCCGCGCGTACGTTCGGCGCATGTTCGACGGACAGTTCGGCCACGCGGCCGTATCCGAGACGACGGTGACCCAGGCGGTGCTCGCGGCGGCCCGGGAGCACGCCGAGCGCGGCTCGGGACGTCCCGCCCTGGTCGACCCGCACCGCGAACTGGACTACGGCCGGTTCGCCGCCTCGGTGCCCGCCGCCGCGACCGGCCTGCGCCGCCTCGGCGTGCGCACCGGGGACGTCGCGGCGATCCACGTCACGGGCGTCTGCGACCACGCGCTCGCCGTCCACGCGGTCGCCGCCGCGGGCGCCGTGCCCGCGCCGCTGCCCGCGAACGCCGAGGTCCCCGAGCTGGCCGCGATGATGACCGAGTGCGGCGCCCGCTTCCTGCTGACCGGCGCCGCGACGGCCGCCGAGGCGCTGGCCGCGACCGAGCGGTCCTACGTCCGGCAGGTGTTCGCGTTCGGGAACGTCCCGGGCGCGACGCCGTTCGCGCGGCTGGTCGAGGCGGGCGCGCCTCCCGTCGCGCCCGACCCGGGACCGGGTCCGATCGCGCCCGCCGACCCGCTGCGCGACCTCGCGCTGCGCCTCTGCGACCCACCGGAGGGGATCACCCACGCCGAGCGACTGGCCGATCTGTACCGCCTCGGCGGCACGGCCGGGCTCGGCGTGGATGACGTCCTGGCCTGCCACCCGGGGGACTGCTCCACCCCCGCGTGGACGGGCCTGGTCGACCTGTGCCTGCTGCACGGCGCGACGCTCGTCGCCGTGCCCGAGCCGGGTCTGCCCGAGCTGCTGGCCGCCATCGGCCGGCACCGGGCCACGACGGCGGTGGTCACTCCCGCCAAACTGCGGGCGCTGGCCTTCGGCCACGCCGAGATCCCGGTCGGGGACGTCCGGCTCCTGGTCACCGGGCGCCCCGACCCGGACGTCCTCGCCGCGTGCCGCGCCCGCCGGGGCTGGATCGTCGTGTCGATCGGCTGAACCGGGCTCAGCCGAGCAGGTGGGCGTTGGGTTCTTTCGCGCGGGCGGCGAGGGCGGGCATCTCCACGACCTCGACGCCCGCCGCGCGGAGCCGGTCGGCGCCGGTCGCGGGGACGAACACGTCCGGCTCGCTCCAGGCGAACACGACGCGGCGGATCCCGGCGGCCAGGATCAGGTCCGCGCACGGCCGGGGCCGCGACGCGCGGCGCCCGCACGGCTCCAGGCTGCTGTACAGGGTCGCGCCGCCGAGGTCGGTCCCGGCCGGGACGCGGCGCAGCGCGGACTCCTCGGCGTGGTCCTTCGGGTCGTCCTCGCGGGAGTGGCCGCGCGCGATCCGCGTGCCGTCCGCCGCGACGATCACCGCGCCGACCGAGAACGCCGACTCCGACGGCGGGCACAGCGCGGCGAGGTCGCAGGCCAGGTCCAGCCAGACGAGGTCGGCGTCGGTCGAGCCGGGGGCCTGCGGTTCAGCCACGGGCACCGCCGATCAGGTAGCGCAGCAGCGCGAGGTCGCCGACGCGCGTGACGGCGTCCAGCCGCATCGGTCGGCGCGGGCTCTGCGGGAACACGCCGGGCCGGACGAACCGGGGCGCGGCCGGGTCGCCGAGGAAGAACGGCGCGACGACGAGCTGCAGCTCGTCGGCGAGGTCCTCGGTGAGGAACCGGGTGTGGATGCCGCCGCCGCCCTCCACCATGAGCCGCCGGATCCCGCGCGTCCACAGGTCGGCGAGGACGCGCGGCAGGCTCACCGGGTCGCCCGCGTCGATCACCTCGGCCGCGTCGCCGAGCCGTTCGGCGAGCGCCGGGACGACGTCGGCGCGCGTGTAGACGAGCTTGGCGACGTCCCCGGTGGTGAAGAACCGCGCGGCCGGGTCGAGGTCGCCGCCGGACGTCAGCGTGACCTTGACGAGGTCGCCGGGGACGCCGCGCGCGACGCGCCGCTCGCGCCGCGCGGGGGAGCGCAGCAGCAGCTTCGGGTCGTCGCGGCGGATCGTCTCGGCGCCGACGAGGATCGCGTCGCAGGTGGCGCGGACGCCGTCCACGCGGTCGAAGTCGGCGGCGCTGGACAGCCGCAGCCGCTCGGGGGAGGCGTCGTCGATGTAGCCGTCGGCCGACATCGCGCAGCTCAGCAGCGTGTAGGGGCGGTCGCTCACGTGATCACTGTAGGGGAACCGCCCGTTGATCAGGAGAGATTCTCACGCCCGGCCGCGCGGTACGGGAAATCCGACATTTCCCCGGCTTTGCGGGCGATCGGCGTTTCACCGAGCGACTGTCGGCGGCGGTCCCTAGGGTGTCGTCCCGACATGCGAATCCTCCACACGTCCGACTGGCATCTCGGCCGCTCGTTCCACCGCGAGGACCTGCTCTCCGCGCAGGCGGCCTTCGTCGACCATCTCGTCGGCACGGTGCGCGCGGAACGGGTGGACTGCGTGGTCGTCTCCGGCGACGTCTACGACCGGGCGCTGCCGGGCGTCGAGGCGGTGAAGCTCGCGGACGAGACGCTGGCCCGGCTCGCCTCGCTGGACGTCCGTGTCGTGCTCATCGCGGGCAACCACGACTCGACGCGGCGCCTCGGGTTCGGGTCGGCGCTGATGGACGCGGCGGGCGTGCACGTCCGCACCGACTTCGCGACGGTCGGGGAACCGGTGCTGGTGGACGGCGTCGCGTTCTACGGGATCCCGTATCTCGAACCGGAACTCGTCCGGGCGCCGTGGGAACTGGACGAGCGCGGGCACACCGCCGCCCTCACCGCCGCGATGCGCCGCGTCCGCGCCGACCTCGCGACCCGTCCGGGGACGCGGTCGGTGGTGCTCGCGCACGCGTTCGTGACGGGCGGGGAGGCCAGCGACAGCGAGCGCGACATCAGCGTCGGCGGCGCGGCGAGCGTCCCGGCCGGGGTGTTCGACGGCGTGGACTACGTCGCGCTCGGGCATCTGCACGGTCGGCAGACGATGACCGACCGCGTCCGCTACTCGGGCTCGCCGCTGGCGTACTCGTTCTCCGAGGCCCGGCACGTGAAGGGCTCGTGGCTGGTGGACCTCGGCGCGGACGGCGAGGTCGCCGCCGAGTTCGTGGAGGCGCCGGTGCCGCGCCGTCTCGGGCGGCTGACCGGCACGCTGGACGACCTGCTGTCGAACGACCGCTATGCCGACCACGAGGACCGCTGGGTCCAGATCACGCTGACCGACGCCGACCGTCCGTCCGGCGCGATGGAGAAGCTGCGCCGCCGGTTCCCGCACACGCTCGTCCTCGGCTACGAACCGCGCGGCGGCGACGACCGCCCCGTCCGGACGTTCGCCGAGCGCCACCGCGAGAAGACCGCCCTGGACCTCGCCGCGGACTTCGTCGCCGAGGTCACCGGGAGCGCCGCGGGACCGGCCGAGCGGGCGCTGCTGGACGAGGCGTTCGGCGACGTCCGCCGCAAGGAGGCCCGCGCGTGAGGCTGCACCGGCTCACGATCACGGCGTTCGGCCCGTTCTCCGGCACCGAGGACATCGACTTCGACGCGCTGTCGGACGCGGGCCTGTTCCTCATCCGGGGCCGGACGGGCGCGGGCAAGACCAGCGTTCTGGACGCGGTGTGCTTCGCGCTCTACGGCCAGGTCCCCGGCGTCCGGAACGCGGCGAAGAACCTGCGCAGCGACCACGCCGCCCCCGGCACGGCCCCGGAAGTCTCGCTGGAGACGACGATCCGGGGACGGCGGCTGCGCGTCACCCGGTCGCCCGCGTGGGAACGCCCGAAGCTGCGCGGCACCGGCACGACGAGCGAGAAGGCGCGCGTCCTGCTCCAGGAGTTCGAGCGCGGCGCGTGGACGGCCCTGTCCACCCGGCTGGACGAGGCCGGCGAGGTCGTCACCCGGCTGCTCGGCATGAACCCCGCCCAGTTCTGCCAGGTCGCGCTGCTGCCGCAGGGCGAGTTCGCCGGGTTCCTGCGCGCGGGCGCCGAGGAGCGCCGCAAGGTCCTGGAGAAGCTGTTCGCGGCCGAGGTGTTCACCCAGGTCGAGAAGTGGCTCGCCGACCGCCGCCAGGCGACGCACCGCCGCGCGGACGAGCTGAGCGCCGCCGCTCAGTCCGTCGCCGACCGCATCGCCGAGACCACCGGGTCGCCCGCGCCGCTCGGACCGCGCGGCCAGGTGCCCGCGCCCCGGCCCGGCGACGCGGTCCCGCTGGACCTGGACGTCCTGCCCGGCTGGGCGGCGGGCCTCGCCGCCGACCTCGCCGTGGCCGCCGACGCGGCTGCGGACGCCGCTCGGACGTCGGCCGCCGCGCTCGACGCGACGCGCGCGGCCCTCGACGCGGCGCGCGTCCGCGCCGAGGCCCAGACGCGCCGCGCCGCCGCCCTCGCCCGCAAACAGGCGCTGGAGGAGCGCGCGGCGGAACGCTCGGACCTGGCGTCCCGGCTGGACGCCGCCGCCCGCGCCGACCGCGTCCTCCCGCTGCTGCGCGCCGCCGAGGACCGCCGCCACCGCGCCGTGCAGGCCGCCCGGCGCGAAGACGAGACGCGGGAGCGGGTCGCGGTGCTGCTGCCGCCGGGCGCGTCCGACGACGTCCTCGGCAAGGCCGAACGGGACCGCCGCGACGAGGTCGCCGCGCTGGAGACCCGCCGCTCCGCCGTCCGCCGCCTGCACGAACTCGCCGGGGAGCGCGAGCGCGCCGACCGCGAGATCGCCGCGCTGACCGAGCGGGCGCGCCGCGCGGAAGCCGCGCTCGCCGCGCTGCCCGCCCGCGTCGAGGAGCGCCGGACGGCGCTCGCGGCGGCGCAGCGGGCCGCCGCGTCCGTCCCGGGCCTGCGCGCCGCCGCCGAGCACGCCGAACGCCGCCGCGACGACGCCCGCCGCCGCGACCGCGTCGCCCTGGACCTCGCCGCCGCCGAGGACGCCCACCGCGCCGCCGTGGACGAGGCCCAGCGCGTGAAGGACGTCGCGCAACACCTGCTCCAGGCGCGCCTGGACGGCATGGCCGCCGTCCTCGCGGGCGAGCTGCGCGAGGGGACGCCGTGCGCGGTGTGCGGTTCGGCCGAGCACCCCGCGCCCGCCGTGTCCACGGCCGTCATCCCCGACGAGGACGAGATCGAACGGGCGCGCGAGGCGACGGCCCGCGCCGACCGGGCCCGCGACGCGGCCCACAACGAGGTCAGCCGACTGTCGGCCGAGCACGCGGCGCTCGTGGAGAGCGTCGGCGACGCGTCCGTCGCCGACCTCGACACGGTCCTCGCCGACGCGCGCGCCGAGCTGACGGAGACGACCGGGCGCGCCGCCGACGAGACGGCCCACGAGACCGCCCTGCGCGCGGAGGAGAAGGAACTCGAAGCCGCCGGCGCCGAGGCCGAGGAGATCGCGCGCACCCTCGCCACGCGCCGCGCCCGGGCCGCCGAGCACGCCGCCGAGCAGGACCGGTTGCGGGCCGAGCTGGACCGGGCGCGCGGCGACGACCCGTCCCTGGACGCCCGCGTCGACCGCCTCCGCCACGAGGCCGACGCGCTGCGCGCCGCCGCCGACGCCGCCCGCGACGCCGTGATCGCCCGCGACGAACGGGCCGCCGCCCGCGCCGCCGCCGACGCCGCCCTCGCCGACGAGGGCTTCCGCACCCCGGAGGACGCCCGCGCGGCGGCGCTCACCGACGAGCAGCAGGCCCCGTTGCGCGACCGGCAGCGGCGGTTCGACCGGGAAGAGGCGTTCGTCCGCGAAGAACTCGACAACGCCGAGCTGCGCGCCGCCGCCGACGGCCCCGCCCCCGACCTGCCCGCGCTGGAGAACGCGTTCGCCGTCGCCGAGGCGGCCCGCACCGCCGCCGCGTCCGCCGCCGACCAGGCCCGCCGCCGCGGCGCCCGCCTCGACCAGCTCCGCGCCGAGCTGAGCGCGGCGCTCCACGCCTGGCGTCCGGCCGCCGAAGAACACGCCGTCGCGGCGCGGCTCGCGGGCCTGGCGTCCGGCAAGGACCCGGCGAACCGGCGCGACATGTCGCTGTCGGCGTACGTCCTCGCGGCGCGGCTGGAGCAGGTCGTCCACGCCGCCAACGAACGGCTCGGCCGCATGTCGTCCGGCCGGTACGTCCTCGCGCACACCGTCGAGAAGGCCGCGGGCGACCGCAGCCGGGGCGCGGGCGGTCTCGGCCTGCGCGTCGCCGACGCCTGGACGGGCCAGACCCGCGACCCCGCCACCCTGTCCGGCGGCGAGTCGTTCATCACCTCGCTCGCGCTCGCGCTCGGCCTCGCCGACGTCGTCACCGACGAGGCGGGCGGCACCGAGATCAACACGCTGTTCGTGGACGAGGGCTTCGGCACCCTCGACGAGGACACCCTCGACGAGGTGATGGACGTCCTGGACGGCCTGCGCGACGGCGGCCGGGCCGTCGGCGTCGTCAGCCACGTCGCCGAGCTGCGCGCCCGCGTGCCCGCGCAGCTCCACGTCCGCAAGGAGCGCGCCGGATCGACCACGGACGTCCGCGTCTGACCCGTCCGGGTTACGGTTGATCACGTGGACCAGCTCGCCCTGCTGTTCGTCGTGCTGTTCGGCGCCGTGCTCGCCGAGCCGCTGAGCCGCCGGATCGGCCTGGCCCCGGCCGTGACCATGACGGTGTTCGGCTGCGTGCTCGCGGTGATCCCGGCCGTCCCGAACATCCGGATCGAGCCGAAGCTCATCCTGCCGCTCGTCCTGCCCCCGCTGCTGTACGCGGCGGCGCGCCGCACGTCGTTCCGCGAGTTCGCGGCGAGCTGGCAGGCGATCACCGCGCGGGCGGTCGCGCTGGTGCTGGTCACGGCGGCGGCCGTGGCGGCGGCGTTCCACGCCCTGCACGTGGCGGTGCCGGTCGCGGCGGCGGTCGCGCTCGGCGCGCTGGTCGCCCCGCCCGACCCGATCGCCGCGACGGCGCTGGCGTCCCGGCTGGGCCTGCCGCGCCGCCTGGTGTCCGTGCTGGAGGGCGAGGGCCTGTTCAACGACGTCACCGCGATCGTCGTCTACGGCGTCGCGGTCGAGGCGGTCGTGACGGGCCACTTCTCGGCGTGGCACGCGGTCGGCGCGTTCTTGCTGTCGGCGTTGATCGCGGTCGCGGGTGGAACGGTCCTCGGCTGGGCGGCGAGCCGGCTGATGGAGCACCTGGACGAGGCCGTGTGGAAGGTCGCGTTCAGCCTGCTCGTCCCGTTCGCGGCCTACGGGCTGGCGGAGGCGTTCGAGGCGTCCGGCGTCCTCGCGGTGCTGGTGTCCGCGCTGTACCTGACCGAGCAGGCCGCCGCGACCGACGACAGCTCCTACCGGCTCGTCGGCGACTCGGTCTGGGACGTCATCGAACTGCTCGTCAGCGGCTTCGCGTTCGGCCTGATCGGGCTGGAGCTGGCGACCGTCCTCGCGACGACCGGGACGTCCTGGACCGGCATGCTCGGCAGCGCCGCCGCCGTCGTCGCCGTGGTCGTGCTGCTGCGGCTGGCGTGGCTGCTCGTCACCTGGTGGGCGTTCACCAGCCGCCGGCGCGAGCACACCGTGGACGAGCCGTACACCTGGCAGGAGACCATCGTCACGTGGTGGGCGGGGATGCGCGGCGTCGCGTCCGTCGCGCTGGCCCTCGCGCTGCCGCTCACCACCGAGCACGGCGCCGCGTTCCCGTACCGCTCGGAGATCATGGTGACGGCGTTCGGCGTCGTGCTGTTCACGCTGCTCGTCCAGGGTCCGACGCTCCCGCTCGTCGTGCGCTGGACGGGCGTCACCGCCGACACGGCCGTCGAACGCCGCCTGGAGCGCGAGCTGATGACGCGGGTTCTGCGCGCCGAGCTGGCCCGGCTGAAGGAGATCGCCGGGTCCCGCGACGACATCCCCGACGAGGTCTACGAGCGGCTGCGCGGCGCGTTCGTCCAGCGTCTCGCGCAGGCCGACCCCGAGGCGGCCGACGAGGAGGTTCTCGCCGGCGCCCGCCGGACGATGCGCAAGGCCGGGATGATGCGCGAGATCCAGCAGGACGTCCTGGCCGCCGGCCGCCGCGAGGCCCTCGCCGCGCGCCGCGAGGGCGCGATGCCGCCCGATCTGGTCGACCGGCTGATGCGCCGCCTCGACCTGCGCTCCGAGCGGCCCTGAGCGGCCCTGCGGGGTTTGCCGAGCGCCGCGTCCGGGGAGGGGCGGCGTCCGGAGCACCGCGAGAGGAGGACGACCATGTCCGCACAGGGGCATGACATCCAGGGCGAGCACGCGTACCAGCAGGTGGTGACCTCCCCCGACGAGCACGAGGAGCGGGAGGGCCGCAGCCTGATCACCACCGACCACGGCGTGATCCGCCAGTGGGCCGAGGAGCGCGGGGCGCGTCCGGCGACCGTCCCGGGCAGCGAGTACGACGGCCGTCCCGGGCGGCTGCTGCTGGACTTCCCCGGCTACGGCGGCCAGGACCTCCAGGAGATCTCCTGGGACGACTGGTTCCGGACGTTCGAGGAGCGCAGGCTCAACTTCCTCTACCAGGAGCACAAGAAGGACGGGACGCCGAGCAACTTCTTCCGGCTGGAGAACCCGAACCGGCAGGACTAGGGCGTCACTCCAGCTCGCGCAGCGCCCGGACGCCCCCGGCCACGGCCGGCGGCACCGGGCGCCGCCGTGCGAGCGCGGCGGGCAGCCGGCGCAGCAGCCCGCCGAACGCGCTGCGCGCCGCCGGGTCCCGGACGGCCTGCGCGGCGAGCCCCAGCGTCCGCGCGAGCGCGCGTCGACCGGACAGCCGCATCCACGTCACGAGCAGGTCGTTGCGGCGGTGCAGCGCCCAGCGTTCGGGCGGGGTCTCGTCCCGTCCGGACGCGGGGGAGTGCCGCGCGACGACCTCGTCGGCGTACGCCAGGCCCCAGCCGCCCGCCGCCAGGTCCAGCGCGAGTAGGCTCTCCTCGCCGCCGAAGAACAGCAGGTCGTCGAAGCCGCCCGCCGCGAGGAACGCCGTGCGCCGCACGACCGCCGCGCACGCCGGGAAGCCCAGCACGGACGGCCCGGGCAGATCCGGCGCGCGTCCGATCGGCGCGGTGCGCATCTTCCGCGACACGACGTCGACGTCCCCGGACCCGAGGTGGATCCGGCCGATGAGCACGGCCAGCCGGGGATGGGCGTCCATCAGCCGCGCCGCCGCGCCGAGCGCGTCCGGCTCCCACCACGAGTCGTCGTCGCTGAACGCCACGTACGGCGTCGTCGCGAGCCGGACGCCGACGTTGCGCGCGCACGCGCCGTGGTTGCGGGGCAGCCCGACGACCCGGACGCCGGGGAACGCGTCCCGCACGGCGTCCGGCGACCCGTCGCGCGAGCCGTTGTCCACCACGATCACCGGCGGCCGGTCCGGCAGCGCGGTCAGCTCGCCGAGCGTGCGGAGCAGCGGGTCGCGGCGGTCCCGGGTCGCGATCACGATCGTCGTCGCGGCCGTCATCGTCGCTCCCTCCAGGTCGGACCGGCCGCCTACCCGGCGCCCGCGCGCCGGAAACGGTCACCGCGACGTCAGCCGGTAGGGGTAGGTGCAGACGATCGCGTCCGTCTCGGCGCGCAGCAGGGTCGCGAGGATCACCGGACGCGGGTCCTGGAGCAGCCGGAACCGCCACCGGCGCGGCTCGACCTCCGGGACGAGCACCGCGACCTGCCGGTCCCGCCGCTCCTTCACGTAGCCGACGATCGGGTGGACGACCGTGTGGTCCGGGCTGCTCAGCGTCTCCAGCCGCACGCCCGGGCCCCACCGGTTCCACCGGTCCCGGAACGCCGCGCCGCGCTCGGGGTCGTCGTGGACGGCGATCGCGACGACCTCAGGACCGAGCGTCAGCGCGGCCCGCAGCGCCTGCGCGGTCAGCCGGTCGATGCCGCCGACCGGGACGATCACCAGCCCGGCGGTGGCGCGCGGCGGCGGCACGATCTCGCCCGCGGCCAGCTCCCGTTCCACCGCGTGGTAGTAGCCCTGGATCCGCGAGAACAGCAGCATGAGCAGCGGGATGATCACGGCGACGACCCACGCGCCCTCAAGGAACTTGGTGACGAGGAACACGACGGCCGCCGTCGCCGTCAGCAGCGCCCCGGTGCCGTTCAGGACGGCGTGCACCGCCCAGCGCGGGGGACGCCTCGTCCGCCAGTGCCGGACGAGGCCCGTCTGGCTGACCGTGAACCCGATGAACACGCCGATCGCGTACAGCGGGATGAGCCGGGACGTCTCGGCGTCCACCGCGAGGAGCAGCACCGCCGCGCACACCGCGAGCGCGACGATCCCGAACCGGTACACCGGCCGCCGCGACCGCAGCGCGAACAGGTGCGGCAGCCGCCCGTCCTTGGCGAGCAGGCTGAGCAGCACCGGCAGCCCGCCGAAGCTCGTGTTCGCGGCGAGGCAGAGCGCGAGCGTCGTGACGAGGTTCGCGGCGTAGTAGAGCGGGCCCGTCCCGAAAGCGCCCGCCGTGAGCTGCGCGAGGACGGTCACGCCCGCGCGCGGCGCGACGTGGTCGCGGGTGATGAGCAGCGCGAGCCCGAGCAGCATCGTCCCGAGCAGCGCGCCGAGCATCATCTCGGTGCGCTGCGCCCGCCGCGCCCGGGGCTCCTGGAAGGCCGGGACGGCGTTGGCGATCGCCTCGACGCCCGTCAGCGCCGAGCAGCCCGCCGAGAACGCCTTGAGGACGAGCAGGAACCCGACCGCCTCCGCCGCGTGCACGGCCGGCGCCCCGCCGACCGCCGCCGCCGGATGCCCCCGGGCCAGCCCGGTGACGATCACCGCGAGGATCACCGTGACGAACGCGGCCATCGGCAGCATCAGCACCCGCGCGCTCTCGGCGATGCCCCACAGGTTCACCGCCGTCAGCACCGCGAGCCCGCCGAGCGCGAGCGTCAGCATGTGCCCCGACAGCCCTGGGAACGCCGACACCACCGCCGCCGCGCCCGCCGACAGGCTCACCGCGACCGTCAGGACGTAGTCGACGACCAGGCTCGCCGCCGCCAGCAGGCTGACCGGCCCGCCCAGCTCGCTCTTGGCGACCGCGTACGAGCCGCCGCCGTTCGGATGGACGGCGATGACCTGCCGGTACGACACGACGAGCACCGCCAGCAGCACCGCGATGGCGCCCGCGACCGGCAGCGTCAGCCGCACCGCCGACGTCCCGGCCGCGACGAGCACGAGGACGATCGCCTCCGGCCCGTACGCGACCGAACTCAGCGCGTCCAGCGAGAGCGCCGCCAGCCCGCCGAACGCGCCGAGCCGCTCCCGCTCGGCCCGCCGCGGCGGCACGCGCGGCGCGATCCGTCCCGGCATGCGGCCACCCCCCGCCGCGCGCCCCCCGGCGCGGCGATGATCATGTACCCGGGACGACCCGCGCCCATGCCGCCTACAGCTCGGCGGCCCGGGCGAGGAGGTGGCGTGCTCCGGCGTTGTCGGCGTGGGGACGCAGGTGGGCCTTCATGGTGCGCAACGCCGAGGTCACCCGGCCGGACGACAGATGGGGATAGTCGTCGAGGAACGCGTGCCAGGTGCAGACGGCCTGGTCGAGGTGCCCGGTCCGCAGCTGGAGTTCGGCCAGGCGGGCGGTGGTGACCGCGCGGGACCGGCGCTCGTCGGACGGCCGGTGCCGCAGGGAGGTCTTCAGCGCCGCGATGGCGCCCCGGAGGTCGCCGAGCAGCGCCCGGACGGCGGCCTCCTGGTGGGCGAGCGCGGCCGGATGGTAGCCCCCGATGACGTCCGCGGGCCCGGGCGCGGTCTGCGACGGCCGGACCTGGTGGGCCGTGGACCGCGAGGTCGACCGGTCCAGCAGGCGTTCGGCCGCCGCGAGGGCCGAGAGCGCGGTCGAGCGGTCGGCCTCGGCCGCGGCGGCGACGGCGACCTGGCCGAGGAGGAACGCGTGCCGGGCGGGGCCCGCCTTCCGCTGCCCGGTGGCGGCGGCGTTCTCGGCGAGGACGAGGGCTTCGTGGTGGTGCCCGAGCGAGCGGGCCTGGACCGACATGGCCCGCAGGACGACAGCGTAGCCCGCCGGGTCCGCCGCCTCGACGGCCAGGTCGAGGGCGGCGCGGTGGTAGCGCTGGGCGAGGGCGTGCTCCTCGTCGTCGAAGCAGGTGAACGCGCACAGATAGGTCAGCCGGGTCGCGGCGCGGAGCAGCCGCAGGCGCAGCGGCGGCGGGGCGGACGCCCGAAGCAGGGGCGCCACGTCATGGGCCAGGTACGCGGCGAGCGGCCCGCGGGCGTAGCCGCCGCCGAACGCGCCGTCGTTGTCCAGGAACAGCCGCACCATCTGCTCGACCGTCTCCACCTGCGGCGCGGTCACCGTCTCGGCCTGGTCCGTCGGGATGGTCGGCGCGGTCCGTCCGCCCGCGGCCCGGGTCCACGTCGGGACGTCGAGCAGGGCGAGGCGGTACGCGGCGTCCGCCGGCCCGTGATGCTTGGTCCGGCCGAGGTCGCGCAGCGCCGCCGCGGGGTCGGACGGTCCGGCGTGCGGGCTCGTGCGGGCGGCCGAGGGGCGCGGCGCCGCGCGGGCCAGACCGGTCTCGGCGACGGTCACGCGGCGGCCGAGGGCACGGGAGAAGGTTTCGGCCACGATCGCCGGAACGGGCGGTCGCGGACGGCGCCCCGTCAGCCAGAACGACACCGTCTTGCGGTCGAAGGTGTGCGGGGAGCCCTGTTCGGCCGCGACCGCGGCGGCGTGCCGCGCCAGCTCGGCACCGCTCCATCCGGTCTCGTCGAGCAGGGCGCGCAGCAAAGGGTTGGGGATCCGGGAATCCGCCATTTCCGTGCTCCACTAGGGGGATTGTCGCGCTCCCGACGGTTCTTCGCCTTGGGAGTCATGGGCGGATCGTACCTGGATTCTTTGCGTTCAATCCTCCGTCGCGTCGACCGCAGGCGAGACATGCCGTTCAAGCGAGACATATTTCTGGGCCGCCGGGCGTGAATGCGCTATACCTTCCCTGCTCTTTGTGCCGTGCAATGTGATCAACGCGGGCCCGTGTTAACGTTGGCGCGTTCAGTGGAGCGTGATGAAACTAACTCTGCAGCGGCGGCAGGTCCGGGTCCCCGACGGCCGGATCGGGTGCGTGCTGGTCCTGCCGTGGTTCACTGATCCGGAACGCGGCGTGGTCCGCTGTGACGCCGCCCCTTTGCTGGTCGAATGGATGTCCGAAACGCTCGCGCGCGGCGCCGGAAATGATCGCGTCGTGGAATTGCGCGCGGTGCCGGGCGGCGGGGAGATCGGCGCGGGGCCGTCGGCCGCCGGTGTCCTGTCCGCGGTTTCGTGGGTGGGCCGCGACGGCGGCGTCGGCGGATTCGCGCTCGTGGCCCATCGCGACGACGGCGTCGCCTCGGCCGCGGTGAGCGCGGCGATGGGGCGATGGACGGCGCTGCTGCGGAGCCGCCGATTGCTCGTGACCGACATGCCGGCCCTGTGCCGGGGCGGACGGCGCGCGGCGCGGATGATCGACGGCATGGCGCGCGCGGCGACCCGATCGGACGGCGGCCGGGTGTTCGTCGTCGGCCGTCCCGTCACCGGCGCGCCGTGGCCGACGGGGTGGGAACAGGCCGGCGTGGTCTGCGTCGACGACCTCGACGCGGTGCCCGACGGAGCCCCGGTGGCGTTCCCCGCGCACGGCGTGCCCCCGGCGGTCCGGGCGGAGGCGGCCCGGCGGCGGCTGCGGGTGATCGACGGGACGTGCCCGCTGGTGACCGCCGTCCAGGCCGACGCCGCCGCCTACGCGGCCCGGGGCGATCGCGTCGTGGTGATCGGGGACCGGCGCCACGCGTCGCTCCCCGTCCTGACGGCCTGCGCGGGCCCCGCCGCCGAGGTCGTCCACGACGTGGCGGACGTCCCGGCGGCGGCCCGGGCGCGCGACGCGGTGTCCTTCGTGATCGACCCCGGCATGGCCGTCGAGGACGCCCTGCCGATCGTGACGGCGCTGCGCGACCACGTCCCGGAGCTGGCCGGGCACCACTTCGACGTGCTGTGCGACGCCGCGTCCGACCGGGCGCAGACGATCGCCTCGGTGTCGTCCGGCAGCGAGCTGACCTTCGTCCTCGCCGCCGACGAGCGTGATCCGGACGTGCGGGTCGCCCGCCGCTCGGCCCGCTTCCCCGCGGTGCGGGTGGTGACCCGTCTGGCGGATCTGGAGGCCGAGCCGCTGGCCGGTGCCACCGCGCTCGGGCTCGTCGTCACCCGGTCGGCCCCGGCGGGGCTGCGGGAGCAGGTCGTCGCGGCGCTGGCGGGCCTCGGGCCGCTGACGTGCCGGCGGCGCTCCGTCGACACCACGCCCTACCCCGTCCGGGCCGCCGGGCCGGTCGAGGACGCTCCGGCGGGCGGTGCCGTCGCGGAACGTCCCGACTCGCTCGTCTGATCGCCCGGGTCAGCGCGGCCGGGATTCGGCGCCGGCGCGCGCCAGGAGCCCCGCGACGTCCCGGTCGGCCGCGTGCGGGGCGAGCCGGGAGCGCAGGGTGCGCAGCGCGGTGGTGGCGCGGGCCGAGCGCAGGTGGCGGTAGTCGTCCAGGAACGCGTGCCAGGTCCCGACCGCCTGCTCGACCTCGCCCTGGGCGAGCTGGAGTTCCGCGAGACGCGCCCGGGTGATCGTGCGGGACCGTCGTTCCTGGGCCGGACGGTGCGCGAGGGAGACGGCGAGCGCCGAGACGGCGCCCGCCCGGTCGCCCAGCAGGGCCCGGACGGCGGCCTGCTGGTGCCACAGCGCGGCGAGATGGTAGCCGCCCATCGCCGCGTCCTCGGCCGCCGACTGCGACGTGGCGCGGCTCAACTGGCGCTCCGCCGCGCTCAGCGACGACACCGCGTTGGTCCGGTCACCGGCGGCGGCCGACGCGACGGCGACCTGGCCGAGCAGGAACGCGCTGCGGGCCGGGGGGACCGCCCGTCCGCCGGTCACCACGGCGGCCTCGGCGAGATGGACCGCGCGGCGGCGGTGGCCGAGCAGCCGGGCCTGGTTCGACATCGTGCGCAGGACGACCGCGCGGGCGGCGGCGTCCCCGGCCGCGGACGCCAGGTCCAGCGCGACGCGGTAGTAGCGCTGCGCGAGATCGGGGAGTTCCTCGTCGAAGCACATGAACCCGCATCGGTAGGTCAGCCGGGTCGCGGCCGACCAGAGCCCGCTGCGCGCCGCCCCGCCGGCGCCGATGTCGCCGAGCCGGGGGGCGATGTCGCGGGCGAGGTACGCGGCCAGCGCGACGCGGGAGTGGCCGCCGCCGAAGCCGTCGTCGATGGTGGCGAACGCGCGCACCATGGCCTCGGCGTCGGGCGCCGGCGTGCTCGGGTGCGCGCGGGCGCGGCCGGTGCCGCGCGGCGGCGCCGTCGGAGCGATCGGGCCGCCCGGCGGGGCGTCGACGGTCACCGGGTCCCGAGTCGGCGCGGCGGCCGTGACCCGTCGGCCCAGCCCGCGCGCCAGCGCCTCGGCGAGCAGTCTCCGCAACGCGCCGTTCGGTCCTCGGCCGGGGGGACGTGACAGCGTCATGGCAACGCTCCCGAGTCGGAGGAGGCGGCCTCGGCGAACGCGGCATCGTCCTGCGCGGGCCGTCCTTCTCGTTTCTGGCAGACGTAACAAAATCTGTCAAGGACGATCCGGGGCCGGGTCGAGGCGGGCCACGCCCTTCGGATGGCCTTCGAGACCGCGGATCGTGAGGACGACCTCCCCTTCCTCGTCGGCGGCGGTGCACGAACAGCCGTGGTCCCGCACGGCGCTCAGCAGGACGGCCCGGTCCGCGACGTCGCGATCGCTGCCCGTCCGGTGGAAGGTGATCTCCCGGAAGGACTTGAGCGCGTGGACCGGGAGGTCGGTCGCCGTCCCTTCCAGCAGAACGGCGATCCGGGCGAGCGCGTCGAGCAGGAGCGCCGGTGTGCGGAAGCCGGTGAAGGGCGGCCGGTGGACGTGTTCGGGCGGCGCGAAGCGGCCGTAGGCGGTGCCGTCGTGCACGGAGGTGGCGGCGGTCGTGGCGAAGGCCCCGCGCAGGACGATCGAGCCGTTCGGCAGGTGGTACGGGTCGGGCAGCGGCACGGCGCCGGGCGGGACGACGATCGGATGCCGTGGCGCGTCCGGTGCGGCGTCGGCGAGGACCACGGTGCAGCGGGCGTGCCGACGGCTCGCGAGCCCGCCGGGAAGGTCGCTGTGGAAGGTGACGGCGACGTGGGTCTCCCGGTCGTCGGAGCGGTCGATCGCGGTCCTGATCCGGAAGTCGACGGTGCCGGTGCGCGGGTGCGCCTTGAGGAAGCCCTCGAAGATCCCGTCGAGAACGCGGACGGGGAGACGCCCCGGGCACACCGCCGCCGCGGCCTCGACCGCCGCCTCCACGAGGAAGGCGCCCGGAACGGTCGGCCTGCCGTCGACCAGATGGTCGTCGAGGTAGGCGTGGCGCGCGACGTCGAGGCTGCACCCGACGTCGCCCGCCCCGGACGGAGCCTCGCTCAGGAGCGGGTGGTCCGGTGCGTCGGCCGCGGCCATGACGCCCGGGAAACGCCGGTCGGCGACCTCCGCGTCCAGCGGGCCGAGGAGCAGCGTGCACGGCGGATGCGACGGCCCGGCCAGGACGTGCCGGAACTGCCGGACGCCCTCCGCCGTCGTGATCGCGGTGTAGCCCTGCCGGGCCAGCTGCTCGCGCATGATCGCGCCGGAGGCGAGCCCGGTCTCCTTCCAGATGGGCCAGGCGATGGTGCGGTGGTCGAAGCCCTCCGCGTTCGCCTGCTGGGCGGCGGTCGCCAGGTAGTCGTTGGCGGAGGTGTAGTCGGTGCTGCCGGGCTGGCCGGTGAACGCCGAGACCGAGCCCATGTCGATCCATGTCCGCGGCCGGCGCGGGCCGAAGGCGTCGCGCAGGTGCGCGTGCCCGCGGACCTTGACGTCCCGGACGAGCCGGAACTCCTCCAGCGACTTGCGGCGCGTCTCGGTGGACCGGTTGACGCCCGCCGCGAACAGCAGCAGGTCGATGACCGGGTCCTCCGCCAGGATCTGTTCGACGCTCCGCCGGACCGCCGCCCGATCCCGGACATCGCACGTCAGGTACGTCACGCGGTCGGCGCCGCACCGGTCCCGCAGCGCCCGGAGGGTGTCGAGGGTCTCCTGCCGTTCGACGTGCCGGTCGTATTCGCGGCTGGCCGCCGCGACCGAGACGGACGGGTCGTCGCGTCTGCGGGCGCGGAGATGGTCGCTGCGCGACGTGCCGGGCGGCAGCGCCGGGCCGCCGGTGATCTCGCCGCGCCCGAGGATCCAGATCTTCGGCCGGACGGCGCGCGTCAGATCGTCCAGCAGCGCCGCCGTGATGCCGCGCGACCCGCCCGCCGCGACGATGACGCTGGAGTCGTCGAGCGGCGGAGACGGCGTCGCCGGTGGTTCGGGCGCGGGCGTGGGCAGCGGCTCGAACCGGTCGGCGCCGATGCGGAGAACGGTCCCGGTGGTGGAGTGCCGTCCGAGTTCTTCGGCCCAATGGCGCAGGCCGTTCTCCGGCATGTCGGCGTCGGACAGGACGCAGTGGACCGTGGCGTCCGGAAGGTCGCAGGCCACCGTCCTGCCGAAGCCGGTGAACAGTCCGGCCCGGGCGACCGGCTGCCCGTGGGCGACCGCGTTGTGCACGAGCGTCGCCACGCTGCCGCGCCCGAGGTCGTCGAAGCACTCCTTGAGGGCGAGAAAGGCCAGGTCGTGGAGGTCCAGGACGTCGGCGTCGGCGTCGGCGACGATCCGCAGGTGCCGGGGCCGCCAGCCCGTCGCCGTGACCAGGCCGGCGATGACGCCCTCGTCCGGCACGGCCGTGTGCACGCCGGGACGCCCCGGAACGTCCGCCGTGGAGACGACGAGCGTGTGCGGCGGGAGCGTCGCGGGCGGTTCCGGGCCGTTGGTGAGCACGAGGCAGTGGTCGGGGAACATCTCGACCGCCGTCTCGGCGGCCACGGCCGGGACGGGCCGGTGCGCGAGGGCGTAACGATGCACGACCTCGGACGCCGGGGGAGCGGGAGCGGCGACGGCCAGGCGCGCGGTGCGGCCGGTGAAGGGGTCCGTCCAGCACACCGTCGCGTCCTCCCGCCGCAGGACGTGGGCCAGCACCGCGAAGGCGGAGTCGGCCGCCATGTAGCTGCGCCGTTCGAGCGGCCGGGGACGGGAGCCCTCCGCACTGACGCCGGTCGCATCGCCGAGCGTGGCGAGCACCGGCAGGTCGTTGCGCAGGGCGTGGGACCGCCGCGTCAGCGCGAAGCACACCGCCGCCTCGCCCAGCTCGGCGACGCCGTCGTCGAACGCGGGCAGGACGAGGTCGGCCCACGCCGCGTCGCTGTGGGCGTTGACGCAGACCACCAGGGCGAGGTCGAGGTCGCCGGAGGCCAGGTGATCGCAGGCCGCCCGCAGCGCGTCCACGCCGGAGCACGTGCCGGTGTCGCAGTTCATCGCCAGGCCGTGGAAGTCCAGCGCGGCGGCCACGCGCGCCGGCATCACCGACGGCATGCCGCCGGGGAAGGAGTCCTCGGTGGCCTCTTCGACGGCGTCGCGCGCCTCGGCGGCGAAGCGGTCGAACGACGCGGCGCGCCCCACGGCGCCGCGGAGGTCGTCCAGCGCGTAGCGGACGGTGTGCCGCGCCGCATGCGAGGTGAGACCGCAATGCGCACCGATCACTCCGCAGGTGTCCTTGACCTCGGACCAGAACGCGCCGAGTTCGTCGTGGAGCCCGTCGACCGCCAGCAGCGCGAGCCGGTGCGCCGGGTCGAGGGTCCGGTGGGTCGCCGGGGGCGTCCGGAGCATGCGGAACGGCACCGGGGGCACCGTCGCGAACGCCGCCGGAGTCTCGCCCGCGCCGGAGACCAGCCAGTCCGCGACGTCCTGCCGGGACGGCCGTCCGGGCACGACGGCGTTCCAGCCGACCAGCACGACCGGATCCCGCTCGGCCGGCCTCGGGTTCGCCTGGAGCCCGGGATGGTCCTCGGTGATCACGGCGTGGGCGTTGGTGCCGCCGAAGCCGAAGGAGTCGACGGCCACGGTCCGGACACCGGCGTCCGGACGGGGCCAGGGCACCTCGCCGTCCGGGACGGTGAACCGGGCGGGCAGGTCCGGGCTGGGCGCGGTGACGGCGGGCCGCTGGGCGGGGATCGCGGAGCGCCGCAGCCCCTCCACGGCGTGGATCACCGACAGCACGCCCGACGGCCATCCGGTGTGCCCGATGAGCGACTTGTTCGACGTCAGCACGAGACCGTGCGCGAACTCCGACGCCAGCGTGGCGAACTCGGCCTGATCCCCGGCCCGCGTCCCGGTGCCGTGCGCGATGATCCACGAGACGTCCTCCGGCGACGGGCCCGCCCGGTAGGCGCGCCGGACGGCCAGGACCTGCCCCCGGCTGCTGGGCGCGTAGATCGCCTTGCCCTTGCCGTCGCAGGACGTGCCGAGGCCGGTGAGGACGCCGAGCACCCGATCCCCGTCCGCACGCGCCCGCTCCAGGGTCTTCAGGACGACCACGGCGGCGCCGTCGGCGAACAGCGTCCCGTCGGCGGCGCCGTCGAAGGCGCGCACGGCGCCCGTGGGGCTGAGCCCGCGCAGCGCGGCGAACAGCGCCACCGACCGCGGCGTGAGGGCGAAGGCGCCCCCGCAGACGGCGACGTCGCAGGCGCCCGAGCGCAGGCGGCGCATGCCGAGGTCGACGGCGTACAGCGACGAACTGCACGCCGTGTCGACGACCGTGACGTCGGAGCGCGGCGGCAGGACGGCTTCGGCCGCCGCCGTGACCGCGACGTGCGGAAGACAGCGGACGGGATCCGGCGCGGCATGGCGCAGGTGCTCGCGCGCCGCTCGGATCACCTCCTCGGCGCCCGGCGCTCCGGCGAGGCCCCGGCGCAGAGCGGAAAGGACCACGGACTCCTCCAGGTGCTGGCTCCCGTCGGGCGTCGCCCCGACGTAGAGCGCGGTCCTGTCGTCCGGACGGCTGACCACGCCGTCCCAGGCCTCCGCAAGGGCCCTGCGCAGCCACGTGGTGTTGTAGTCCTCGGCACGGTCCGGTTCGTCGGTGGTGACGAACCCCAGCTCCCGCGCGTAGATGAGGTCGGGCGCGTGGTAGCTGTCCGACCACCGCCGTCCGGGCTCCCGGAAGACCGGATCCCCGGAGGTGAGCAATTTCCACAGGGCGTCGGAGCCGTCCGCGCCGGGCACCACCGAGCCCGTCCCCACGATGGCGATCGCCTCGCCCGCGTCCACCGGCTCGGGCGACGCGACGGGAGCCGGTTTCGGGGCCCGGTGTGTCGGCGGAGTCAGCAGGGGCGCGCCGAGGCTGAGCCCGCCGTCGGCGAGCACGGTCTGACCGGTGATCCACCGCGCCCGCTCCGAGGCGAGGAACAGGACGAGGTCGGCGTACTCGTCGGGCTCGGCGAGGCGGCCGAACGGCGTCGCCGCCGCGACGACGTCGCGCAGCTCGTCCGACTCGGGGAACTTCCCCAGCACCGGGCTCTCGATGATGCCGCACGACGCGCAGTTGACCCGGATCCCGAGCGGGGCCAGCTCGACCGCGAGGTAGCGGGTCGCCGACTCCACCGCGGCCTTGGCGATGCCCAGCGCCGCGTAGTTGCCGAGGACGAGACCGGCGCCGATCGAGGACATCGTGACGATCGCGCCGCCGGGCCGCATGATCTCGGCGGCGAGGAGCGAACAGTCGACGGTCCCCTGCACGGTGGTCTGCCAGCTCTGCGTCCAGGCGCGTTCCGTCAGCTCGCGCATGGGCGCGAGCGTGCCCAGCGCGGCGTTGTTGACCAGGACGTCGAGGCCGCCCGCCGCGGCCCGGACGTGGTCCATCATGCGGCACAGGTCGTCGGGCTTGGCGACGGAGCCGTGGAGCAGTTCCACGCGGCCCCCGGCCTCGGTCAGCTCGGCGGCCGTGGCCTCGGCCGCCTCGCGGGAGTGGAAGTAGTTGAGGAAGACGCGGGCGCCGTCGAGCGCGAAGCGGGCGCCGATGGTCCTGCCGATCCCGCGGCCACCCCCGGTGACGAGCACGGTCCTGCCGTCGAACTCCGACATGGCCCTCACCGCGTCCCGTGGTCGAGGCGGCGGCGGACCTCGTCGGCCACGCACGCCAGCGTGGGGAGGTCGGACACCTTGAGATCGCCGGTCTCGGGCAGCCCGAACCGCCCGGCCGCCCGGACGAGCAGTTCGGTCTGCTTGAGGGAGTCGACGCCGAGGTCGGCTTCGAGGTCGGCGTCGTCCGCCATGACCTCCACCGGGTAGCCGAGGACTTCGGCGTAGAGGGCGCGCAGGGCGTCGAGGACGTCCTCCGGCGGCTCGTCCGGCGCGGGGGACCGCTCGACCGGCGGTGCCGGCCGGTGTTCCTGCCGTTCGTCCCAGGTCCGGCAGTCGACCGCGGGCACGCTGCGGCGCACGGCCCGGACCATGGTCTCGCCGGCCCCGCATTCGACGAAGTCGCGGACGCCGTGCGCGTGGAGCGTCCGGACCGCGTCCAGGAAGTCCACGGTGACGAGTTCCTGGTCGACCAGCGTCGCGCCGATGTCGTCGGCGTCGGTCAGGTGCCGGCGGCGCAGCGTGGAGTAGAGGTTCCAGGACAGGGGCCGCTGCGGGATGCCGTCGATGAGCTCCCGGTGCCGGGCCGCGACCGGCGCCATGCGCGGTCCGTGGAACGGGAACGGCGCGGGGAGCGCGGCGGCGGGCACGGCCAGGGCCCGCGCGGTCTCCCCGACGCGGGCCAGGGCGCCGGACGAGCCGGACACCACCGTCTGGTCCGGCGCGTTCCGGCACGCCACGGCGAGGGTGGGGTCGTCCACGAAACGGAGCAGGGCCGAGGCCCGCGCGTCGTCGAGTCCGAGTGCGACCATGCCGCCGTCGCGGACGGTGAGGTCCATGAGCGCGTCGTTGCGCGCCTGGAGGATCCGGGCGCCGTCGGCGATCGAGAAGGCTCCCGCGCAGGTGGCGGCGGCGATCTCGCCGAGGCTGTGCCCGACCAGCACGGCGTCGTCCGGCAGGTCGCGGTGGCGTGCCGCCCAGAGCGCGACCGAGGCGGCGAAGACGGCCGTCTGGAGCAGGTCCGGCGCGTCGGCCGCGAGGTCTTCGGGCGACGCGTCCCTGTCCCTGCCGAGCAGCCGGTCGAGTCCGCCGTCGAGCGCGGCGGAGATCTCCTCCAGGACGGCGCCGGACTCGGGCGAGGCGGTGCGCAGCTCCTGGAGGATGCCCGGCCGGTAAGCGCCCTGCCCCGGGAAGACGACGGCGGTTCTCCGCCGGACGGCCTTCCCGGGCAATCCGTGCCCGTTCACGTGTGAGCCGGCGATGGTCGTTTTCGCTTCGATTGGCATGCGTGTCCTTCATGACGATGACGGCAGGGGGTTCTTCTTCCCTGCCTACTCCGCCCCCGGATTTCCTTGCCAGGACGTCGCGCGGTCCACATGTCACGCCTTTTCCGGTTGTCACGCCCTGCGCGGACGAGCGCCCGACGAGAAGGCGTGACGTTCTCCCAAGGCGTGACATGTCAGGGTGCGGGATCTCGTTGATCCGCCCGGCGGTCGGCGAACTACTGGGGTGGAAGACGTCAACGAGAGGAGACGGTGCTGTGGCCTATACGGGCAGTTACCAAACCCAGGTGTTCGCCGCCGGAGGGAGTCCGTTCCCCTTCACCCCGAAAGGACTGGAAGAGGCGGCGCGGCGCGACATGCCGCGCGAACACTTCGACTACATCGCGGGCGGCGCGGGCCGCGAGCGGACCGTGGCGGCGAACGAGGCGGCGTTCGGCCGCTGGGGGCTGACCTACCGGGTGCTGCGCGACGGAGCGCCCGCCGACCCGTCCCGCACCGTGCTGGGCACCCCGATGAGCATGCCGGTGATGCTGGCCCCGGCGGGGGTGGCCGAGCTGGCGCACCCCGAGGCCGAGGCGGCGGCGGCGCGGGCGGCCGAGCGGGTCGGAGCGGTCCAGGTGCTGTCGGCGGTGACGTCGACCCCGCTGGAGGACGTCGCCGAGGCTGCACCGAACGGGCAACGATGGTTCCAGTTCGCCTGGCCCGACGACGAGAAACTGGCCCGCTCCCTGATCGAGCGGGCCGAGGCCGCCGGATACACCGCGATCGTGGTGATGGGCGACTGCCACGTGGCGGGGTGGCGGACGCGGGAACTGTCCTCGGGCTTCTTCCCCTTCCAGCACGCGCACGGCCTCGGCAACTACGTCTCGGACCGCCGGTTCTGGGAGCTGGCGGGGTTCGGATCCGTGCCCGACGGCCTTACCCCGGAGATGGTCGCGGCGGCGGCCGAGACGTGGAACCGCGTCTTCACCAAGCCCGCGCTCCAGCCCGAGGACCTGGCGCTGCTCCGGTCGTGGACCAGCCTCCCGATCGTCGTCAAGGGCGTGTGCCGCCCCGACGAGGCGACCCGCCTGTGCGCGGAGGGCGTCGACGGCCTCATCGTGTCGAACCACGGCGGCCGGCAGCTCGACGCCGGAGTGGCCGCGCTGGACTGCCTGCCCCCGGTGGCGGCGGCGGTCGGCGGACGCGTCCCCGTCCTGTTCGACTCTGGCGTCCGCACCGGCACCGACGCGCTGATCGCGCTGGCGCTCGGAGCCGACGCCGTGATGATCGGACGCCCCTGGCTGTACGGCCTCGCCGTCGGGGGACAGGCGGGCGTCGAACACGTCCTGCGCAGCCTGCGCGAAGAGTTCACCGGCGCGCTCGCGCTGACCGGCCACCGGACCTGCGCGTCCCTGTCGGAAGCCGACGTCCGCGCCGTTCCGCCCACCGAGAAAGGAATGACGGCATGACGACCCGCAACGCCGAACGCTACGGCGACACGGTCTTCGGCCACGAAGACGCCGACGAGCGGGAGCGCCTGGAGGCGCTGTGCGCGGCGCTGGATCCGGTCTCGTTCGCGACCCTGGACGCGCTGCCGCGCCGTCCCGTGCGCCGCTGCCTGGAACTGGCGGCGGGCACCGGATCGGTCGCGCGCCGCCTGGCCGAACGCCACCCCGCCGCGCAGGTCACCGCGACCGACCTGGACCTGCGGTTCCTGGACGCCTCCGACCACCCCAACCTGGAGTACGTCCGCCACGACGTGACGTCCGACTCGTTCCCCGACGCGTCCTTCGACCTGATCCATGCCCGCTACCTGCTGGTCCACCTCCCCGAGCGCGACCGCGTCCTGGCGGACATCGCCCGATGGCTGGCCCCCGGCGGCCGGCTGGTCCTGGAGGAGTCGGCCCTGTTCCCGCTGTGGGCGGCACGGGACGAGGCCTACCGCAAGGTGTCCCTGGGCGTGTTCACGGTGCTCGCGGAGCGGATCGGCACCGACTGCGAGTGGCCGCTCGACCTGCCCTACGACGTGGCCGGTCGCGGCCTGACCGACGTCGAGATGCGCATCACGTGCCCCACCGCGGTCCATGACACCCCGATGGGCCGGTTCTGGCGGATGACCATCCAGCACCTGGGTCCGGCGATCAGCGCCCTGCCCGGCATCGGCCCGGACGACGTGACCACCGTCATCGACCGGCTGTCGCGCCCGGGCCTCATCGAACCGGGCATGGCGACCGTCACCGTCACCGCGACCCGCTGATCAGAGGTACAGGCCGGTGCCGTGCTCGGGGCGCTCGTTGGCGACGGCGTGCAGGTCCCGCTCCCGCATGACGAGGTAGCTCTCGCCCTGCACCTCGACCTCGAACTGGTCGTCGGGGTGGTACAGGACGCGGTCGCCGACCTTCACCGTCCGGACGTGGTGGCCGACGCCGCACACCTCGCCCCACACGAGGCGGTTGGACTGCTCGACCGTCGCGGGGATCACGATGCCGCCGCTGCTGCGGCGCTCGCCCGCGTCCTTCTCGCTCCGGATCATGACGCGGTCGTGCAGCATCTGGATCTCGAACTTGGCGGCGGACACGCGGCAGATTCTAGCCGCGGCGCGCGACCGCGGCGGACCACGCGTCCGTGACGATCGAGGTCAGCGCGGACCGGCGCGGACGCCAGCCGAGGTCGCGGCGGATCAGCGACGCGTCGCCCACCAGCCGGGACGGCTCGGGCCGCGCCGGACGATGTTCCACCGGCACGGGCCGTCCCGTCACGGCCGTCACCTCGGCGACCACCGCCGCGACGCCGACGGCCTCGTCCCCGCTCACGTTGTAGACGCGGTCCGCGCCCGGCACGGTCGCCGACAGCGCGGCGGCGTACGCGGCGGCGAGGTCGTCCACGTGCACGAACGCGCGGACCGCCGACCCGTCCCCGTGCACCGCCAGCCGCTCCGAACGGCCCGCCGCGACCTCCAGCGCCGCCGGGACGAGCCGCGTCCGGTCCGGGTCGGGACGGCCGTCGACCGATCCCGCGACGTTGAACGCCCGCAGCACCGTCACGCCGATCGCGCCCGTCCGCGCGTGGAACCGCAGCAGGTGCTCGGCGGCGAGCTTGGACGCCCCGTACGGGCTGCGCGGATCGGGCACCCGGTCCTCGCCGATCGGCTCCCCGCCGGACGGCCCGTACACGGCGGCGGTGGACGCGAACACCACGCGCGGCGGCCGTCCCCCGGCGGGCAGCGCGGCCAGCAGGTTCGCGGTCCCGGTCGCGTTGACGGCGAAGAACCCCAGCGGGTTCTCGAACGAGGCGCGGACGCGGGTGGCGGCGGCGAGATGGCACACCCCGTCGAACGACGACCGGGCGAGCGCCGCCGCGAGCCCCGGCGGGTCCAGCAGATCCCCGGCGACCGGCGCCACGTCCGGCGGCACCTCCCGCCGGACGTCCCGGACGAGCCCGGACACCTCGTGCCCGTCCGCCGCCAGCCGCCGCGCCACCGCGTACCCGACGTAACCGCCCGCGCCCGTCACCAGGACCCGCATGTCAACTCCTCACCGTAAGGGCGCCACCCGCGCGTACACGCCGGGGTAGCCGGGCCGCGCGCACCCGTACGCCCACGACGTCAGCGCGACCAGCCGCCCGCCGGCGAGCAGCGGCCCGCCGCTGTCGAACTGGCACGTGTCGGCGGCCGGGGACCCGGCGCAGAGCATGTCGGACGCGTCGTACGCGCCGCCGTAGGCCCGGCGGCAGGCCGCGTCGCCGGGCAGCGGGACGTCCGCCGCGTACAGACGCGTGTTGAACAGGTCCTTCTCGCTGCGCAGACCCCAGCCGAGGACCCGGCCCGTCCCGCCCGCCGCGCCGACCGGGACGGGCGTCCGCGCGACCCGCCGCGTCAGCGTCAGCTCCGCGAGGTCGTGGTGCTCGACGGTCTCGCCCCGGAAGTCGCTCTCCCGGAACCGCGCGTCGATGCGGATCTTCTTCACGGCGATCCGCTCGCCGCCGCCGGACGCGAGGTCGGACCGTCCGAACGTCACGGTCATCAGCCCCGGCGCGAACTTGAACAGGGAGGCGCAGTGCGCGGCCGTCAGCACCCGGTCCGGCGCGACGAGCGCGCCGCCGCAGAACTGCCCGCCCGGCCGGACGAAGAACAACGGCGACCCGACGGACGCCAGCCACGGGTACCGGGACGCGTCGGCGGGCGCCCCGCCCACCACGGCCGCCGCCGGAGCGGCCCCCATGACCCCCGCCGCGACTCCCAGGGCGACCAGGGTCCGGGGGAGAAGGTCCATTCCGGCAATCTAGGCGACGGACCGCCGCCCCGCACCCGCTCCGGCGTTTTCCCCGCGCGGAGCGTTCTCATACCGGGGGAACAGCAGCAGCGCGACCAGCGCCAGGACGAGCCCGACGCCGCGCAGCGCGTACGGCACCGGATCGCCCGGCCACCGCTCCTGGAAAAGGATCATGCTGCTGATCAGCAGGTACGTCCGCCCGATGACGGTCAGGACGCTCGCCACCACCGACAGCCGGCACCGCTGCACCGCCACCTGGAGCTGGACCAGCGCGATGCCCGCGAACACGACCGTGAGATACGGATAGGGCGACCGCGCCACCGCCGCGACGCTCTGCGTGTCGTGGTAGAGGATCGCCATGCCTCGGATGCCCGCCTCGGCGAGCCCCGCGCACGCCCCCGACCCGATCCCGTAGGCGACCCCGGCGAGGCGCCGCGCGTGCCGTCCGCTGGCCCTGCGGTCCCCGACCAGCCACACCAGGCCCGCGATGACCAGCGCCGGTCCCATCACCGCGACCATCATCCACGGCGCCCGCAGCACGTCCGTCGCGTGGAGCTGGACGCGCAGGACGCCGTCCGTCCGCGCCGACAGCCCGATGAGCACGGTCGCGACGACGAACAGCGCGATGCTCGTCCACTCCCGGCCGCTCATCTTCTCGCCGAGGAACAACGCCGTGTAGACCAACAGCAGCACCAGGCTCACCGCGAACACCGGCTGCGCCTGCGTCATCGGCATCACCGTGAACGCGACGACCTCGTACCCCAGCCCGATCACCAGCACCAGCCCGCCGCCGACCCACACCGGGCTGAACAGCATCGACCGGGCCACCGTGAACGGCCGGCTCCCGCGCAGCGGCGGCATCTTCTCCGCCGCCGACCGGAAGATCACGAACGCCACGTAATAAGCGCTGGACGCGAGCAGTGCCAGGACGAAATTGCCCAGCGAGTCGCCCATGCGGGAGTTCCTCTCGGCGAGCGGACGGCGACCGTCCAGCCTGCCCGCCGCCCCCGCGCCCGGCTAGATCGCCGGATGACAACGCACGGTCGCCGATTCCGCAATTTCAGTCGTACCGGCGCCCGGCCCGCGACGACAGACGCCCCGCCAATCCCTGCGGCACCACTCGCGACAGGGCGACGATCGCCTTGTACTGCGCGCCCGGCACGCTGATGTCCACGCCGCGCCGCAGATCCCGCAGCGCGGTGTCCACGACCTTGTCCTGCGGCAGCCACATGAACTCGGGGATTCCCTGGACGTCCATTCCGGCGCGCTCGTGGAACTCCGTCCGCACGAATCCCGGGCAGAGCGCCATGACGCGCACGTTCGGCCGTCCCTTGGCGGCGATGTCGTGCGCGACGCCGCGGCTGAAACTCACCACCCACGCCTTGGACGCGCCATAGGTGCCGCGCGTCGCGAACGCCGCCACCGACGACACGTTCACGATTCCGCCCCGGCCGCGCTCCAGCATTCCCGGCAGCGCCGCGTGCGTCAGCCGCAGCACCGCCTCGCAGTGCACTTTCAGCATCGTCGTCTCGGCGTTCACGGGGACGTCCAGGAACGTCCCCTTGTTGCCGAACCCGGCATTGTTGACGAGCAGGTCCACGCCGTCGCGGACGCGCTTCTCGGCGGTCTCGATTCCCGCGTCCGTCGCCAGGTCCGCCACGACGGTCTCGGCGCGCACGCCGTACCGGTCGGACAGGTCCCGCGCGGACGCGTCCAGACGCTCGCCGTTCCGCGCCAGCAGGACGAGGTCGAATCCGTCGGACGCGAGGCGCCGGGCGAACGCGGCGCCGATCCCGGCGGTCGCGCCGGTGATGAAGGCAGTCGGCATGATCCGACCCTAAGCCGCGCGGCGCACCCGGAAGTGCCGGGGGTCGGGCCGCCGCGTCGCGCGCCGGTAGGCGAAGGTGAACCCCGGCCAGTTGTTGACGACGGTGCCGTCCGCCGTCTGGTACCAGCTCGTGCAGCCCGATTCCCAGACCGACCCGCTCAGCCGCTTCCGCATCGCCCGGACGAACCGTTCCTGGACGCGCGGACGCACCTCGATCGACGCCAGTCCGTGCCGCCGCATCGCCCGGACGCACGCGCTCACATAGCGGAACTGCGATTCCAGCATGTAGATGATGCTGTTGTGGCCGAGGTTGGTGTACGGGCCGTAGAGCAGGAAGAGGTTCGGGAAACCGGCCACGGTGATGCCGAGATGGGCCTGGGCGCCGTGTCGCCATTCCTCGCTGAGTTCGCGTCCGTCGCGGCCTTCGATCCGCATGGGCGCGAGGAAGTCGGTGGCGGCGAATCCGGTGGCGTAGATGATGACGTCGGCGGGGCGTTCGGTCCCGTCCTCGGTGACGACGCCGTGCTCGGTGACGCGCGCGATCGGATCGGTGACCAGATCGACGTCCGGCCGGGTCAGCGCCGGGTAGTAGTCGTCGGAGATGAGGACGCGCTTGCACCCCATCGGGTAGTCCGGGACGAGCTTGCGCCGCAGTTCCGCGTCCGGCACCTGCTCCGCCAGCCGCCGCAGGAACCGGCCGCGCATGAACCCCATGAGCTTCGGATTCACCACGAACCCCAGCGCGCGGGCCTCGTACTGCGCGTACGTCTTCGCCCGGCTCAGGGTGTGGACACCTGGGAACGCGCCCAGCAGTGTGCGTTCCCAGAGTCGGTACGCGCGGTCGGCCTTGGTGATGACGTACGGGGGCGTCCGCTGGTAGAGGTCGAGACGCGCGACGCGTCCGGCCAGCGACGGGACGATCTGCACCGCGCTCGCACCCGTCCCGATCACCGCGACGCGCTTGCCCCGCAGATCGGCGCGGTGGTCCCACCGCGCCGAATGGAACGCCGTGCCCTGGAACTCCGCGCTGCCCTCGATCGCGGGGACGACCGGCCGGTTGAGCTGCCCGCACGCCGAGACCAACACCCGCGCCGCGACCTCGCCGGCGCTCGTGTCGACCCGCCAGACGGCCGCGTGCTCGTCGAACCGCGCGCCGCGCACGTCCGCGCCGAACCGGATGTGCGACAGGACGCCGTGCTTCCGCGCGGTGTCCTCCAGATAACCGAGGATCTCCCGCTGGGGTGGAAAGCGCCGGGACCAGTCCGTCTTCGGTGCGAACGAGAACGAGTACAGATGGGACGGGACGTCGCACGCGGCACCGGGGTAGGTGTTGTCCCGCCACGTTCCGCCCAGGGACTCCGCCCGCTCCAGGACGACCACGTCTTCCACGCCGGCGCGTTTGAGCGTGATCGCCATGCCGACACCGCCGAACCCCGCGCCGATGATCACGACCTCGTGCGGTCCATCCATGTTCGCGGCTCCCAGCTCCTGGACGACCCGGCCGCTCCCGAGCGTAAGTGACCATTGGGTCACCAAGCGACCCCCGCGTCCGGTGCGGCATCCTCCAGCGCCGCCGCCCCCGCCGTCCACCCCACCTGACACACGCCCGGACAACGCCCGCGCGCCCCGCCTTGACATCGGCCGCGCGGGCGCGTAGGTTTATCGCTTGTCCCCCGATGGGGTGCGGGACGTCGCGTGCATCGCGATGACCGATCCCGAGGGACCTCCACGACAACCTTCTCCAGTGTCGGCTTGCGCCGTGTCTGGTGTGTTGTGGTGCGCCGGGAATTGCGGGTTTGACATCCGCGGGATCTCTGGTGAAATAGCGGAGCCGTTGCGGACGGAACGCGAAAGCGAACCCGACGCAAAGGAATCAGAAAAGCCCGGAATTGACAGTCCGAGCGGATCTGATAAAGTAGAAAACGTCGCCCCGGAGCGAACACCATGTGAGTGGTGGGAGCGCGGTGGGTGTCCGTTTCTTGAGAACTCAACAGCGTGTTAAAAGCCAGTGCCTTTATACGGCCCGACATTGGTTCGGGCCGTCCCCGAGACCGCCGCGTTCGCGTGGTGGTCTGGGATTTCTTTGAGGCAAGCCGATCTCGGGGTCGGCATGCTGGGATTTCGATCCCTTAAGGTTTGGCGCGTCCGGGGTTCGCCCCCTGGGTGTGTCGTGTAGGCCTTGATGGAGAGTTTGATCCTGGCTCAGGACGAACGCTGGCG
>NZ_WUTW01000003.1:63324-526048 GCF_009831215.1 Actinomadura rayongensis | reverse complement strand
CTGCCGCGCCGTCCGCGTCGCCGCGCTGCCCGCGCTGCCGCGCCGTCCCGTCGCCGCGCTGCCCGCGCTGCCGCGCTGCCCGCGCTGCCGCGCTGCCCGCGCTGCCGCGCTGCCCGCGCTGCCGCGCTGCCCGCGCTGCCGCGCCGTCCGCGTCGCCGCGCTGCCGCGCTGCCCGCGTCGCCGCGCTGCCCGCGTCGCCGCGTCGCCCGCGTCGCCGCGTCGCCCGCGTCGCCGCGTCGGCCGTCACCGGCGGCCCGGCTCGGCGACTCGGCGTGCGAGGACGGCACGGTCGGCGTCGAGCCGTTGACCGGCGGCTTTGCGGCCGAGATCGTCGAGCCGGGTCGAACCTGGTCAGGCCGGGACCGGCCGCGAGGGCCGCCCCACGCCCGGGGTACAGGCGGCGGTGATGGCGGCGGCGAGTTCGCGGGCGCGGCGGTGGGCGCCGGTCATGGACGCCTCGTGCTTCTCCAGCAGCGCGGCCAGGGCCGGGTTGTGGGGCGCCATCGTCAGCTCGGGAACGACGGTGGTGACGTCGAGCCCGAGCATGTCCGCACGGCCGAGCACGGCCTCCAGGGTGGGCACGACATAGTCCAGGCCGTGCTTGGGCGCGCCGGGACCGTAGCCGCCGCCGCGCGCCGAGATCAGCACCGCCGGACGTCCGGTGGTCGGCGCGGGGGCCTCGAAGTGCAGGGTGCGGCCGAAGACCATGATCTGGTCCAGCCACGCCTTGAACACCGACGGCATCGTCAGGTTGTACATCGGGACCGTGAAGAGATAGGCGCCCGCGCCGAGGAATTCTTCGATCAACGCGTCCTGCGTCGCCGCCGCCTCGGCCTCCTCGGGCGTGTACTGGGCGGGGTCGGTGACGCGGGCGCTGATGCCGGCCGCGGACAGATGGGGCACGGGCGAGGCGGCCAGGTCGCGGTGGACGACGTCGCCGTTCCAGCCGTCGAGGAAGGACCGCGCGACCTGGTGCGAGACCGAGGCCGCGCCGAGCGAGGAGGAGTCGATGTGCAGGAGGTACGGCATGGGTCGGGTCCTTTCGGAGTGGTTGCGGGCGCGCTCGGGTGATCCGGGAGCGGGCCTGGGGAGGGGCGGTCGCCGTGGATCGGGCGTGTGGTCGCCCCGAGGGCGTCACATACTGGTGGTGCGGTTGCAGACCAGATGAGAGGGCGTCGAGATGGCGGCAGTGCGACAGATCGCGGGTCCGTGCCAGGCGTGGCCGGAGGACAGCGCCTTCATTCGCGAGGTGCTCGACCGCATCGGCGACAAGTGGACGATGCTGATCGTCAGCACCCTGGACGCCGGTCCGCTGCGCTACTCGGACGTGCAGGCGAGCATCCCGGGGATCTCCCAGCGGATGCTGACCCAGACGCTCAAGCACCTGGAGCGCGACGGGATGCTCGTCCGGACCGCGTACCCCGAGGTCCCGCCAAGGGTGGAGTACGAACTCACCGAGCTGGGACGGTCGCTGATGGAAGCGGTCATGGCGATGGCCGCTTGGGCCGCCGCCCACCACCGCGAGATCGCCGCCAACCGGGCGGCCAGCGAGCTGACCGGCGTCGGTCGGAGCAAGGCCCCGGCCGGGTCGTAGCCGAACCGGCGGTGCTCACCGCTCCGCACCGTCGGGCTCGGTCGTCTCGTCGGTGCGGCAGACTCCGGTGCCGGGTTCGCACCACCCGTCGGCGGGGGCCGCCACGATCGGGAGACCGTCCTTCGGCTCGCTCACGACACACGCTCGCTCGACCCGGCCGCCCGCTCCAGCATCCGGCCGTAGACCGGAACCGGCTGCGCCCCCGGGGCGGCGACCCGCCGGTCCAGGACGACGAACGGCACGCCGGTCGCGCCCAGCTCCACGCCTTCGGTCCGGTCGGCGCGGACGCGGTCGGCGTACTCGCCGCTCGCGAGGATCGCGCGCACTCGCCGGCCGTCCAGCCCGACCGACCCGGCGACCCCGGCCAGGGCGTCCGGGGCGTACGGGTCGAGGGCGTCGGCGAAGAAGCCGTCCTGGACGGCGGAGAAGAACTCCAGCCCCAGCCCCTCGTCGTTGGCGTACTGCACCACGCGGTGCAGATCGAAGGTGTTGGCACTGAGACGGTCCAGTGTGAACTTCAGGCCCTCTTCGCGGGCCATCGCCTGGATCCGGCGCTCTGCCGCCATGAAGTGGGCGGCGGTTCCGCCGTGGGTGCGGACGAAGGCTTCTTCGACCGCCTCCGGTTGCTTCGGCGCGGCCGGGTTCAGCTCGAAGGACCGCATGACGACCGTGAACCGATCCGCGTCCGGACGCCGTCCGATCGCGGTCCGGAGCCGGTGCTTGGCGATGTAGCACCACGGGCACCCCAGGTCGGACCACATCTCGATGACGACGGGGCGCGTTGCCTGCTCGACCATCTTTCTCCCTCACCTCACTATCAGTGCGTAACAGCATCATGAGTGAGTGAGAGAGGGCTTACAAAAGGCACTTTCAAGTGCGTGCGCCCCAGGGGCATGGGCGGCCTCGGACCGGGCGGCCTCGGCGTCAGGCGACCAGATCCTCCGGGCTGTTCGCGGCCGGGAACCCGCTGGCCGCACCCCACATCTCCGCGAACCGGCCGTCCTCGAAGCGGAAGATCTCGACCAGCTCGGGCCGGGCGCCGCCCGGGGCCGCGACGCCCTCGACGGTCGAGCGGACGGCGGCGCGGTCGCCCTCGACCACGATGTCCTCGGCGACGACGCGCATGTCGGGGAAGCGGGCCGTGAGCGCGTGCCAGGCGGCCTTGCCCGCGTCGAACCCGGCGGTGCCGAGCGGATGGCTGAAGAAGTCCGGGGTGTGGAGGTCGGCGGCCCGGTCGAACTGCCGGGTGTTGAAGCACTCCTGCAACCGCCGGATCAGAACGGCGGCGTCATCGTGCGCGGTCATCGGCGTGATCCTCTCGGCCGTCCGGTCGGCACCTCTAAGCGGTGCGTCGCCCCGGTTATTGCCACCACTATACGGTGCGCCGCCCCGGTTATGCTGTGGCCACCATGACCGAACCCATCCGGCCCGGCGCGGAGCCCCCGGGGACGCCCGGCGGCGGTCGCGTTCTGCGTGCCGACGCGCGCCGCAACCGCGAACGCGTCCTGCGGACCGCGCAGCGGCTGTTCGCCACCGAAGGACTCGACGTCTCCCTGGACGAGATCGCACGCCGCGCGGGCGTCGGCCCCGGCACCGTCCACCGCCACTTCCCGACGAAGGAGGCGCTCTACCTCGCCGTCGCGACCGACCAGCTCGAACGCCTGATCGCGGAGGCCGAAGCGCTCGCCGCCACCGGCGACCCCGAGGCGGTGTTCGCGCTGCTGGCCCGCATGATGGCGAGCGGCGCCGAGAACGCGACGGTCAAGAGCGCGCTCACGGCCGCCGAGTTCGACCTGCGCACCGCCGCCCCACAGGTGGCCGCCGACCTGACACGCCACGTCGCGGACCTGCTCGCCCGCGCGCACGCCGCCCGCGTCGTCCGCCCGGACGTCACCGCCGCCGACCTGATGGCGCTCGTCGCCGGCGCCTTCGCCGCGATCCGCCACGCGGGCGCCGAGACCAGCCCCGACCGCTCGGCGCACCTGGCCCGCCTCATCATCGACGGCCTCCGCCCCTGACCGTTTTGTGCTGCCCCAGGGGTGTTGGCCAATCCGGTGATGGGTGGCCGATCGCCGGCGGTGGTGCGGCTCCGGTGCGGGTGAGCGCCACCGGCAGCACGCTCGGCCCCACGATGAACGTCGCATCGTCCCACCGGTCGCGTTCAGACGTCGGGCAGCTTGGACGCCGCCGACGTTCCGAGCGCTTCGGCCGTCGTGCAGAGGTCGGCGTTCGCCTGCGGCCCGTACACGGTCAGCATGACGAACTCGACGGTGGGATCGCCGGCGGCGTCGGTGAAGTGACGGTGCTCGACGGCGACAGTGCACGAGTGGTCGGCCTGGTAACCCGCGGCAACATGGGAGCGCCTGCCCGCGAGCAGTACCGGTTTCCCGTCGTCGTCCAGATCGTCGTCCTGGTTGAACTGCACGTCGACGCCTGCATCGGTCGTGGCACTGTCCCACGTGCAGTCCCAGCCGGCGAAACCCGCGTGCCGATTCTTCGCATCGGCACCGGGAATCGCGTTGAGCGCTTCGTCATCGAGCAGGTCGCACGCGTTGCGAAGGGCGAGCGAGTTCTTCGGAAACCGGTCCCGGTAAACCGGCGCCGTGCCGTTGTTCAGCCTCTCCACCGCACGGCCCGTGACGGCCTGGGCGATCGTGCACAGTCCCGCCGCCGAGTGCCTGAGCCTCTTCGCCGTGATCCGTACGTGATCGCCGTCGGCGAGCCGGACGTCCCGGATGCACCGGTCCGGCTCGTCGGGCATTTCGGTGACGCTCACATGGCCGACTCTCGTCGTGCGCGTCGCGGGCGGCGACTCTGCCGAGGGACCGTCGAAGTGGAGGTCGACGTCCACGGTCGGCTCGGCATCGTTGTCCGGGCTCAGCAGGACGTCGCACCGGGACAGCGCCCCATAGTCGGGGTCGATCCTGGTCGCGCCGAAACCGGCGAGCGACCCGGCGTCGAGAAGCGAGCAGGGATCGGCCCTGTGGACGTCGCGAAGGACGGCCACGGGCGGCCCGCCCGTCGAGCCGTGGCGGCGGTGCGTCACCGCCCACCCCACCGCCGCCAGTAACACGGCCGCCACCGCGACGGCCGTACGAGGCCCCCATCGTCCCCCGGGTCTCGACGGGGGCCGCGCGACCGCAGAAGGCCCGAGTCCCCCATCGCGTGGCGGACGGCTCGGCTCGCCGGTGGGGGCGGCCTCCTTCGACGCCCGGACGACGCGACCCCGGGCACGCACCCACGATGCGGAGTCCTGGCCGCAGGTCCGGACGAAAAGTTCCAGCGTGCGGGTCTGCGGCACGTTGGTCGAGCCGTCGAGGATGCCTTGGATCGTGGCCGTCCCGAGACCGCTGGCCGCGGCGAAACGATGCACGCTCCACCCGCCCTCGTGAAAGAGCCTCCGGAGCCCGGCGAGCAGTTCCTCACGCCCGTGCACCCCGTCGGGATCAACGTGTTCCACCGCACGGCCCCTCTCAACGTGCCGGTTCGTTCGGTTGCGTTCCGTCCGCCAGCAAACACCATCCGTGATGACCTGGGGGATCGAACGAGAACTCTGTTCTGGCCGTTTCCGTGTCGAAACCGAACACCGCACGCCAGCACGCTCTTCACCGGCCGGGCCCAGACCCGACGACCGTCCGGCCGAGAAGGGAGAACCGGCCATGACCACCGCGTCCCGCCGTCCGTCCACCCGCCGGGCCCGCGCCGTCCGCCGGTTCGCGCACGCGGCGACGTCCGCCGCAGTGGACGCCGTCGCCTGCGCCCTCGGCACCGCTCTCGGCACCGCCGTCCTCGCCCTCGCGCACCGATGGTTCGCCCACTAGATGACCTGCGGACCGTGCCGCCCGCCAATGTCTGGAAGCCGGGCTCTTGGACGAGATCCTCGTGCGCCTCGCGCCCGTCCTGCCAGGCGACGGCCCTTCCCCGATGGACGAACAACGGCCCAGGGGTTCCTGGGCCGTTGACGGATCAGAAGAGGCTTCGGCTGCCGGCTCTTTTCCGTGCTGCGGTCAGTGGACGGGTGCGGTCTGCACCAGGACGTGGCCGTGGGCGTCCAGAGCTTGGAGTTGGTAGTAGCCGGACGGCTCGTCCTTGAGCGGGATTGTGGTGTCGTAGCCGCGCCAGGCGACGGTGGTGAGCGGTGTCAGGTCGGTGGTGGTGGGGCCGTGGAGAACTCGCCATTGGGCGACGTTGGTGGCCCCGTTCCAGATCGCCCGCGCGTCTGTCTTTCCCTGCGCGGGGAGGACCAGCTGCGGCGGGGTGGTGGGTGATCCCCGCCAGGGGTCGAAGTAGGCCCGGTAGGTGCGTCGGGCCGGGACGGCGTCGTAGAGCATCTGCCCGTCGGGCGTGAATTCGGAGATGTGCCCGGCGTTGCCCCAGCTGCCGAAAGCGTTGCCGTTGGGAAGGGCCTGCATGTTGCCGGTGGCGGCGGCTCGCAGATCGTCGGGATGGGTCTGGTTGCGGATCAGCGTGGCCTTGCGGGCGGCCAGGTCGAGATGGATCCACTCCAGGCTGCTGAGCCGACGCTGGGCGGGCGTCCCTTGGACTTGCGGGCCGTCGTTGTTGTTGAACATCGACACCGTGGTGGCGTTGGGCATTTCAGCGTCGTGCTGGTAGGAGAACTGAATCCCCTTGCCGAGGGCGAAGGTGGAGTGCTTGCCGCCCAGCCGCCAGTTGATCGCGCCGGTGGTCCGGTTGATGTTGTAGATGGTGGAGGTGTGGCGCAGGGAAATGACCAGGTTTCCCGAGGGATCCAGCGCGATGGAGTTCATGTGGTACGGGTCGAGGATCTTTTCGGCCTTGAAGGAGGCGTAGGTGTCGGCGACCGGGACGTGCTGCAACGCGTCCCACTGGAACAGCGTCCGCTTGGTGGCGACGTCGATGACCGAGGCGATGCAGTCGTAGATCTTGCCGTGCTTGGGGCCTCCGACGGAGGTCAGGTCAACGGTCTTCTCCACGTAGGAGGTGACCAGCGCCTTTCCGTCGGGGGTGAGCCGGAACTCGTGCGCGTCGGCGGGCATGTTGGACGGGGTGAAGCTCGCGATGATGTTGTAGTGGTCGTCGGCGATGAAGTCGGTTCCGACGCCGTGGCCGCTTTGCGACTCTCCCTGCCACCAGGTCAGCACCGGCTTCCCCCGGTAGGTCTGGGTGCGGAAGTTGTTGATCCGCTCGCCCTTGGGCGCGGCGCGCTGGTAGACCACCTGACCCGACTTGGTCATGATTCTGGCGACCGACCCGGCGCCCTTCTCCTTTTTCGGCTCCGCGGTCGCGCCGCCGCCGTCCGTGGGCTGCTTTCCATTGTCGTTGACCCCGCCGAGACCGGTGGTGTAGAACACGTACCCGCTCAATCCGTCGGGTTTGTTGACGTTCACCTTGTATTCAGGCGGCGCCTTGGGAGGGGGAGCATCCGCGCTCGCCACGGTCATGCAGCCGACGGCCGAGCCCAGGAGCAATACACCCGCGACCGCTCCGGTCGCCGACGGGTAGAACACCCGGCCGATAATTCTGATCACCATCTCTCCTCTCGATACGAGGGGAGACCGTAACCATCGATTCTGGGAAAACTCTGGCATCCGCCGCGCTCGCTCGCCGCGGCTGCGCCCACCGGCGGCCCCCGACTCGGCCCGAGCGGCTGGGCACGCCGACGAGCTGATGGAGATGTCCTCTAAACGGGCGGCATCAGGTCGCTCGCGCTGACGGTGCACGTCAACGAGGGGTAGACGAAGTCCGTCTCGTTGTTCTCGCGGCGTCGCAGTCGGTAGAACTCGTGCTGCTGCTCGTCGTCGGCCAGCGTGAGGCGCGCGCCCTGCGGGAGATGGGGGTGTCCGTCACGGAAGTGGACCAGGGTCTTCGACGTTCGGAACGTGACGCCCAGCCACTGGTTCTCCGTCGGCTGGGTCGGCGCGTCCAGCACGATCTTGTGCTTGAGTCGCCGATTCGAGCTGACGGAGAACGTGACGACGCTGTTGTGGGTCAGGGGGATCTCGAACTTCTCGCCGTCCTGATCCTTCGCCTCGAAGATCAGCTTTCTTGACGGGCCTGATTCAGGGTGCTCGTAGCAGGAGAAGACGGCGATGAACGACTCGTCGGCCAGATCGAGCGCCTGGTCGGAATGGCCGCCCATCTTTCGGTAGGCGTTCGTGTAGGTCTCGATGAGAGCGTTGTTCAAGCCGACCGGTAGCGCCGCATGTTCCTCGATCCTTCGGGCCAGGTGTTCGTGAACTGGCCGGAAACGCTGCGCCGGGGTGCTGTAGCGAGTGGTCGTGCGTACGAGAGGCACGCCGCCCGTCTCGTCGGTCTTGGTGAGCACGGCGCCGCGTCGGCCTTTGCCCACGTCTTCCCAGCGGACCGACGCGTACAGCTCGGCGAACAGGTTCTCCCTGCTAGGCAGGTCGTAGGAGAGGACGTCGTCCGAGATCCTAGATCCGGGGGGCAACGTAGTCTCCCGCGTTCATGCTGAAGAGGAACTTGCCGCCGTAGTCGATGAAGCCCGTGCTCTTGTTCTCCTCGGCGTACATCCTGCGCAGTTCGGCCATGCCCTCTTCGGTGGGCGCCTCCAGTTTCACCAGATCACCGCCCGCTTTGAGGAACGTCCGGCCGTTCTTGTGGACGGCTTCGGTGCTCGAACAGCGCACCACGTAGCCCAGACGGGTCGGAATCATGTGGGCGTCGAGCGTCGACGGCCGGATCTCGTGCGTGTAGAGGCGGTTGGTGGACAGCGGCATGAAGAACACGGACCCGGGATAGAGGGTCAGGGTGAACTGCTGCGGGAGCGCGACGCTGTCGCCTTCCGCAGTCGCCTTCAAGCGGAAGCGGAGCCGGGTCAGGCCGCTGGCGCGCTTCACGCCGTAGTCGAAGGCGTCGTCGGCCATGGGCTGCAGCTTGTCGAGCCCGTCATAGAACGTGCAGAAGGCCATGATGCCGTTGACGGGCATGTCCTTCGTCTTGTCCGCGTGGGACGAGATCTTGGCCTTGGCCTGCTTGCGCTCGGCCGTCGCCTGGGTGTTGTGGTAGATCTGCGCGAGGACGTGGTTCAGCGGCGCGTGCCCCCGGAAGATGGCGGCTGCCTCGCGGTTCAGGGCGTCGACGATGCTCGTGTCGGTCGGACGGAAGCTCTCGGTGGGCCCGGAGAGATTCGTGGAGCACCGGAGCAGCCGGAAATGCAGCTCGTCTCCGTCCTGCGTGACGGGCGTCAGATAGATTCCGCTGCGGTGGGCCGTCCCGGTCTTGGTGGACTCGGTCAGAGACTGGAACTGGTGTTCCGTGCTGATCTGGCCGAAGTGGTCGGCGCCGAGGTCGAAGAAGCGGCGGTAGAACACGCCGACGCCGTGGACGCGGAGCGGAACTCGGCCGAGGTCGATGATCGTCCACGGATTGCCGGCGTCCTCGCGGTAGCCGTGCGACAGCTCCCGGACGACGAACACCCGGGCCGCTGCCCGCAGGTGGTCACCGCTCACCTCGGACACGTCGCCGCACAGATAGACGGTCTTCTGCGTCAGGTCGATCGAACCAGCAGCCAGGTCCTCCGGCGTGATCGTGGACCCGAAGAAGTCCTTGATCGCATCATCGTCGCGCAATTTCGACGGTGCGACCAGGACATTGTCCGCGCCCTCGATGCGCGCTTCTGCCAGATCCGTTGCATCCATCAACCCGTACCCGCCATCCGCATTCCAGGACGCTGACCTTGGAGCCGACCAGAGAGGCCCGTAGCCGGTCGGTTCGGGTCATTCTAGGAACATTGGACGTCGTCGGGCCGGTCCAGCGCAGGCCAGAGGCGCCCGGCGCGGCTCGCGGTGCCCGGGGTCAGCAGGGGATCTCCGCGTGGACGGTGAAGCCTCCTTCAGAGTCCGGACCTGCGCTGAACGTGCCGTTGAGGGCGGTGACGCGTTCGCGCATTCCGCGCAGGCCGCTTCCCGTCGGCGCGCCGCCCTCCGCGCCTTCGACCGCGCTGCCGTTCGGGCCGCCAGCCGCACCGTCCGTCGCACCGCCCGTCGCGTCGCTGTTCGGGCTGCTGTTCGGGCTGCTGCTCGGGCCGCTGTTCGGGCCGCCGGTCGTACTGTCTGTCGCGTCGCTGCTCGGGCCGCTGTTCGGGCCGCTGCTCGCGCCGCTGTTCGAGCTGCCGTTCGGGCTGCCAGGCACACCTTCCGTCGCGTCGCTGCTTGCGTCGCTGCTCGGGCCGCTGGTCGGGCCGCTGGCCGCACTGTCCCTCGCGCCGCTGGCCCCACTGCTCCTCGGACTGCCGGTCGCGCTGCTGGCCGGGCTGACGGTCGAGCCGCCGGTCGCGGTGACTTCCGCGCTGTCGTGTCTGCCGCTGGTCGGGCTACTCGTCGGGTTGTTGGTGAGGTTGGCGCCCGGGTGGGCGCCGGGGTGGGCGGGCGGTGGCGTGGGCGTGTTCGTGATCGTCAGGCTCAAGGCGTCCGGGGTGTAGGTCAGCGTGATGTCGGCGGTCACCGGGGGCGGGCCCGCGTGGCGGGTGATGTTCGTCAGGGACTCCTGGACGATCCGGAACGCCGCCAGGTCCGCGCCCGCCGGGAGAGGGCGGCGGTCGCCGGTGACCGTGAGCAGGACGTCCAGGCCGGCCGCGCGGGCGCGGTCGACCAGGTCGTCCAGTTGGGCCAGCCCGGGCGTGGGGGAGCGGGGCGCGCGCTCGCCCTCGGCGCGCAGGGCGCCGATCACCGAGCGCATCTCGGTCAGCGCCTCCTTGCTCGCCTCCTTGATCGCGGCCAGGGCACTGCGGGCCTCCTCGGGGTTGTCGTCCAGCAGGTGCAGCGCCACGCCCGCCCGCACGTTGATCATGGAGATGTTGTGCGCGAGGACGTCGTGCAGCTCCCGCGCCATCCGCAACCGCTCCTCGCTGGCGCGCCGCCGGTCCTCCTCGGCGCGCGTCCGCGCGGCGGCGGCGGCGCGCAGGGACGTCGCCCGCAGCAGCTCGCCGGTCACGAGCGCGACCAGCGCCCAGCCGAGCGAGCCCGCCACGCCGTCCACGCCGGGACGGTCGACCGGGAAGAACGCGCCGGTATGGCCGCGTTCGGCGCCCGGCACGCCGATGAGCGTGGTCAGGACGAGATAGCCGGTGATCGTCGCCGCCGTCCCGGTCCAGGCGACGAGCCGGCGGCCCGCCGTCACCGCCCCGACCATCGCGACCAGCGGCGACAGCATCACCGGGCCGTAGGTGTAGGCGCGCAGCAGGTAGAACGCGGTGACCGCGCCGGTCGCGGCGAGCACCGCCACCGGCGCCCGGCGGCGCAGCAGCAGCGCCAGCGGGCCCGCCGCCAGCAGCGCCACGCCGAGCGCGTCCAGCGGCGTTGCGGGGGGCAGCCGGTCCTCGTGGCCGCCCCACCGGCCGCCCGGATGCTGCGCGCCGAACGATCCGGCGATCTGGACGGCGAGGAGCACCGCCGGGACGACCCAGACGGGCCATTCCGACGGCGGCGGGACGCGGCGCAGCGCGGACGAGGAGGTCACGCCCAGCACGCTAGGCGACGCGAGGGGCGACCGGCATCGCTCGGAAGTCGGCTTCGGGAGTACGCCGGGAGTCGTACGGGGTCCACCGAAAGTGGGCGGATGTAACGGACGGCTCCGGCGCAATCCCCGCAGGTCGCCTACTCGACGGCCGCGCCGTCCGCCACGATGTCGTCGGCCAGCGGGAGCACGACCGACGCGATCTCGGCGATGGTGTCGTCCGGGACGCCCGCCGCGCCGAGCGCCGCGACGAGGTGCCCGGCGACGAGGTCGAAGTGCCGCCGCTCGATGCCCCGGCCGAGGTGGACGTCCTTCATCGACCCGCCGCCGTAGATCATCGGCCCGCCGAGCGCCTGCCCGAAGAACTCGACCTGGCGCCCCTTGAGCCGGGGCAGGTTCGTCCCGGCGAAGAAGCCCGCCAGCTCAGGATCGGCGAGGATCCGCACGTAGAGGTCGTCCACGACCGCGACGAGCGCGTCTTCGCCGCCGATGGATTCGTAGATGCTCATTCCGACATCCCTCCGGTGTGTGGGACCCGAGCACACCGGAGGGCCTTGTCGGGGCGATTGCACCTCGGTTAGGACCGTGGCACGAAAAGCGCACACCGTCGTTCACGCATGGTGAGCGGCGGGCCGCGTCGGTGCCGGAACGGCGGGAGCGGCGGGAGCGGCGGACGCGCGCGGCAGGAACTGCACCAGCGCCGTGATCGCCAGCGACCCCGCGATGAGGTAGACCAGTCCGTCCTGGAACGCGTGCGGGACCCCGCCGGAGACGGCGCCGAAGTAGATGACGCCGATGATCCCGACGCCGAGCGCGTTGCCGACCTGCTGCGCCGTGGCGAGGGCCCCGGCGGCGGACCCGGCGTGGTGCGGCGCGACCCGGGCCAGGACGACGGCGGTGATCGGCGCGAACGCCAGGCCCATCCCGATCCCGTCCAGGACCAGCACGGGGACCAGTGCACCGATCGGTGCATCTACCCCGGCCAGGACGAGCAGGATCGCGAGCCCGCCCGCGCGCACCAGGCCGCCGAGCGCGATCGTCTGCCGCCCGAGCCGCGCGGACAGCCGGGGCGCGAGCAGGGAGGCCGCGAGATAACCGGCGCCGATCGGTGCGAAGACGAGCCCGGCCTGGAGGGCGTCCAGTCCGCGTCCCTGCTGGACGTACAGGGCGAACACGAAGAAGTACGCGGCCATGCTCATCGAGAACGCCACCGCGGTGAGCAGCCCGACCGTGAACGGACGCTCACGGAACAACGCCGGGTCGATCAACGGCGCGGGGTGGCGGCGCAGCGCGTAGACCGCGAGCAGGACGAGCGCGGCGAGTGGGGACAGCCACGTCCACAGCGGCCAGCCCTGCTCGCGTCCCTCGATCAGCGGCAGCAGCACGGCGGCCAGCGCGAGCGTGACGAGCACGGCCCCGCCCGCGTCGAGCCGAGGCCGCGCGCCCGCGGGTCCCGTGTGCCGCGAGCGACCCGGGAGACCGGTCGGGGCCGGTCGGCCGGGGAGGCTGGCCGAGGTCGGCTGGGCGGAGAGGCCGGTCGAGGTCGGCTGAGCGGGGAGACCGGACGGGGCCGGCTGGGCGGGGAGGACGGCGCGGCTTTCCGGGACGACCCGGAACGTCGCAGCGAGGGTCACCAGGCCGATCGGGACGTTGATCAGGAAGCAGGCGCGCCAGCCGAGGCCGAACAGGTCCGCGTTGATGAGCAGCCCCCCGATGAGCTGGCCGAACACGGCGGCGAGCCCGATGGTGAGCGCGTAGGCGTTGATGACGCGGACCTGCGCGCGGCCGGTGTAGGCGGTGCGCAGGATCGCGAGCACCTGCGGCGTGAGCAGCGCGGCGGCGGCGCCCTGGGCGACGCGGGCGGCGATGAGCGTCCCGGTGTCCGGCGCGAGGCCGCACAGCGCGGACGTGAGCGTGAACAGCGCGAGGCCGAGCGCGAAGGCGCGGCGGCGGCCGAGGACATCCCCGAGCTGTCCGCCGAGGACGAGCCCGGACCCGTAGACGAGCCCGTACCCGGCGACGACCCACTCGACGGCCGAGGCGCCCGCGCCCAGGTCGTGCTGGAGGGACGGCAGGGCGACGTTGACGATGAAGAAGTCGAGGACGGTGACGAACACACCGGTCAGCACGGTGGGGAGCGTGCCCGCACGGGCCATGAGCACTCCAGGGGAGATAGAACGGTCGGTATACGTCGCTGATCATAGATAGATCGGTTGATCTACTGTCAAGTCCGTGCCTAGAATCGTCCCGTGACCACGCGCCCCGGACCCCGCGACCGCCTCCTCCAGGCCGCCCGCGACCTCACCTACACCCAGGGCGTCCACGTCGGCGTGGACGCGATCCTCAAGCAGGCCGACGTCGCCCGAAGGTCGCTCTACCAGCACTTCGGCGGCAAGGACGGCCTGATCGTCGAGGTGCTGCGCAGCGCCGACCCCGTCGCCCGCTACCGCACCGCCATGGACGCGGCGGGCGACGAGCCGCGCGCCCGCGTCCTCGCGGTGTTCGACGAGCTGGACCGCGTCACGACCAAGCCCGACTTCCACGGCTGCCGGTTCACGGCCGCCGAACTGGCCCTGGCCGACCCGGGCCACCCCGCGCACAAAGAGGTCCGCGCCACCAAGTGGCGGATCCACGAGCTGTTCGCGGGCGAGCTGACCCGGCACGGCCACCCCGACCCGGACGCGGGGGCGAACCAGCTCGCCGTGCTCGTGGACGGGGTGCTGGCCCAGGGCGTCACGCGCCCCGAGGAGCACCCCGCGCTCGCCGCCCGCGCGCTGGCCGAGACGGTCCTCGACCAGGCCGGGCGGCCCTGAGCCGGGTCAGGCGGTCGACCCGGCCGTGAGGACGGCGTCGATCTCGCGCACGAAGTCGTCCAGGTCGTCCGGCCGCCGGGAGGTGACCAGCGGATAGCCCGCGTCATCGGTAACGACCGGTCGATCTACCCACGTGCCGCCCGCGTTGCGGATGTCGGTCTGCAGCGAGGGATAGGACGTAAGCGTCTTGCCCTCCGTCGCCCCCGCCTCCACCAGCGCCCACGGCCCGTGGCAGATCGCCGCGACCGGCGCGCCCGTGGACGTGAACGCCCGGACGATCCCGATGGCGGTCTCGTTGCGCCGCAGCGTGTCCGCGTTGAGCGTCCCGCCGGGAATGAACAGCAGGTCATAGTCGGCCGGTTCGACCTGGTCCAGCGAAAGCGTCGGTTCGACCGTCTTGCCCGGGTCCCGGTCGCCGACCAGCGTCTGGATGGTGTCCGCGGACGGGGCGGCGACGTCGATGTCGGCGCCGTCGTCGCGCAGGTGCTGCACCGGCACGATCAGCTCGTCCTGCTCGACGCCGTAGTTCGACACGATCGCCAGTGCGCTGTAGCCGGTCAGATTGGCGTCACCCATGATGCTTCCCTTCTGTCGCGGTCAGGCTGCATCCGACCGCCCGTACCCGCCCCCGGAGGCCTATCCACGCGCGACAGAAGGGTTTGCCCGGGGTTGGCCCCGCCCAGACGCGAGCGCTAGCCCCGCCGTCAAAACCCCACCCCGCCGTCCCCGCCCCGCAGCCCGCCCCGGCCCGAAGCCCGGAGCGATGCCGCGCTCGCGAAGACACGGTCGCGGAATGAGACGCCAGGCGAGCCCGGGAAGTCGGCCGGAAGCCGGACGGCCGGGCCGCCGCCCGGCATAACACCGCTGACCGTGGACTACCCCGACAGCGGGCTGAGCTTGACCCTGGGGCACGCGCTGCTGTTGCGCCCGACGGGGTCGGCGGGCTGGCGGGCGCGGGACGCGGCCGGAGCACTCCGCCGTCGCCCGGCTGGCCCGCAGCTGCTCAGGCGCAAGGGCCCGGGCAGGCGCGGGCGTTAGCTCTTGTGGCGGCGACGGCGCCCGGCGGGGCTGGTGGGCGCGGGGCGCGGGCGGGAGCACCCCGCCGATGGCCTTCGGCGGGGCTGGCGGGCATGGGACGCGGGCGAAGCACTCGGCCGCCGCCCCGGCCAGTCCGGAACCGGCCCGGGGCGCAGGGGCCTGGGCGGCTGTGGGCGTTGGCTGTTGTGCGGCGACGGCGTCCAGCGGGAACGGGACGCGGTCGGAACATCCTGCCGCCGCGCCGGCCGGCCCCGGGCCGACGCGGAGTCGGCCCGGGGGCGCTGGGGCCTAGGTGCGGGTGCTAGCTGTTGCGCGGGGACGGGGCTCGGCGCGGTCGGCGGTTGCGGGACGCGGGTGGAGTGCCCCGGCGGCGTCCCTCTTGGGCGGGATGGCCCGTGGTGGCCTCTCGGGGCGCCGGGGTTTCGCGGGACGCGGTGGTCTCGCGGGGCGCGCCGGCCTTGCGGGACGCGGTCTCGCGCGATGAAGCGGCTCCGCGGGACGGGGCGGCTTCGCGGCGCGCGGGGGTCTCGCGGGACGCGGCCTTGCGGGGCGCGGTGTCGCGGGACGGGGCGGACTCGCGGGACGCCGCCTTACGGGGCGCGCTGTCGCGGGGTGAGGTGGCCCTGCGGGACGGTGTTGCCTCGCGGGACGAGGCGGTGGGGGCCGGGCCGGGTGGGGTGCGGGCGCCGGTGATGCGGGTCAGTTCCGCGTCGCCCGGGCGGACGGCCGTCGTCGTCGGGCGGACCTTGGCGGCGGCGAACAGTTCGTCCACGGCGGCGCGCTGGTCGGGCAGGACGAGCGTGACGACCGTCCCGGCGCGGCCGGCGCGGGCCGTGCGGCCGGCGCGGTGCAGGTAGTCCTTGTGGTCGGCGGGTGGGTCCACGTTGACGACGAGGTCCAGGTCGTCGATGTGGATGCCGCGCGCGGCGACGTCGGTGGCGACGAGGACGGTCACCTCGCCCGTCCGGAAGCCGGCGAGCGTGCGGTCGCGCTGGGACTGCGTCCGGCCGCCGTGCAGGGCGCCGGCGTTGATCCCGCGCGCCGACAGCTTGCGGACGAGCCGGTTCGCGGCGTGCTTCATCCGCACGAACATGATCACCTGCCCGGAGCGGGCGGCGATGTGCGCGGTGGTCTCCTGCTTGTCGGTGTCCGCGACGCGCAGCAGGTGGTGCTCCATCGCGGTGACGGCCCCGGCGGCGGCGTCGACGGCGTGCGACACCGGGTCGTCCAGGAAGCGCCGGACGAGCTTGTCCACGTCGCCGTCGAGCGTGGCGGAGAACAGCATCCGCTGGCCGCCGGGCGGCGTGCGGTCGAGCAGCCGGGTGACCTGCGGCAGGAAGCCCATGTCGGTCATCTGGTCGGCCTCGTCCAGGACCGTGACGGCGATGTCGCCGAGGTGGCAGTCGCCGCGTTCCAGCAGGTCGGCGAGGCGTCCGGGGGTCGCGACGAGGACGTCGGCGCCGCGCCGCAGCGCGGTGGCCTGGCGCGCGATCGGCAGGCCGCCGACGACGGCCGTCATCCGCAGGCCGACGGCGTCGGCGTAGGGGGTGAGGGCGGTCGCGACCTGCTGCGCGAGTTCGCGGGTGGGGACGAGGACGAGCGCGAGCGGACGGCACGGCTCGGCGCGCCGGCCGGTGAGGCGGGCGAGCAGCGCGAGGCCGAAGGCGAGGGTCTTGCCGGAGCCGGTGCGGCCCCGGCCGAGGACGTCCCGGCCGGCGAGCGCGCTCGGCAGCGTCGCGGCCTGGATGGGGAACGGCTCGGTGACGCCCTGCGCGGCGAGGGCCGTCAACAGCGGGGCGGGGAGCGGGAGCTCGGCGAACGAGGCGACGGGCGGCGGTGCGGGCGTGCCCGGACGCGGGGACTCCGCGCCGTGCGGTCGCCGGGCCGCCGGGCGCCGGGAGCGGCGCGCGGGACGGGCGGAACGGGTCATGGCGGTAGTCCTTCCGGACCGGGTCGCCGCGGCGGATCGACGCCCGCCGCGGCGCTGCGGAACGGTCAGGCGGGGACGATGTTCTCCGCCTGGAGGCCCTTCTGGCCCTGGGTGACGTCGAACGTCACCTTCTGGCCCTCCTGCAGCTCGCGGAAGCCCTGCGCCGCGATGTTGGAGTAGTGGGCGAAGACGTCGGCGCCGCCGTCGTCCTGGGCGATGAAGCCGAAGCCCTTTTCGGCGTTGAACCACTTGACGGTACCGGTGGCCATATTGATCTCCTTCGGATTAGGTCCCGGTCGCACACCTTGTACGGCCGGAAGCGCCGCGATGGCCCATCCGGAAGATCCAGAACAACAAAAAATGCGCCTGAGGATCGAACCTGCAGGCGCACACAAATGTCTATGGGAACCGCAACTGCCTCGACGCTACCACACGTCCGCCGGAGCGCGATCCGGCGCGCGCGGCGCGTGCGCGAGCGCATGCGCGAGAATGGGCGGTGGCGACGGGAGGAGAACGACCCCATGACCCACCCGGACCGAACCGCGCACATCACCGTCACGCGGAGCCTGTCGCGCGAGCAGCAGGCGCGGCGGGAGCGGCTGATCGCGGCGGCCCGCGCGCTGGCCGACGCGGGCGGCTACCCGGCCGTCACGATGCACGACGTCGCCGACCGCGCGGGCGTGGCGCGCGCCACCGTGTACCGATATTTCGCGACAAAAGACCATCTTCTTACCGAGGTGGCCGCCGTCTGGGCGCAGGAGATCGCCCCCGGCGACCCGGCCCCCGGCGCGACGCCCGAGGAGCGGCTCACCGGCCTGCTGGAGCGCATCGTCGTGGTCGCCGCCGAGAACCTGACGCTCGCGTCGGCGGTCGTCCAGGCGGCGACGTCCGGCGACCCGGGCGTGGACGCGGCCCGCACCGAGCTGTTCGCGCAGCTCCGCGCCCGGCTGTCGGCGGCGATCGGCGATCCGGTGCCGGGCCGCGAGGACGCCGAGATCGTCCTCGGGCACGTGCTGCTCGCCGCCCTCGTCAGCCTGACGTCGCTGCGCCGCCCCGTGGACGAGGTCACCGCGCTCGTGCGCACGTCGGGACGGCTCGTCCTGCGCGGCGCGCTCGCCGCCGTCCCGGGCTGACCGCCGGGTCACAGGACGGTCACGGGCTCCGTCTCCAGGTGATGATCCCCGTCGGGTGAACGCCCGGGGTTGTCACTCGACTGACAACGGCACCCGGCTAATGCGTCGGTGAACCTGAAGCCCCGCCGTCCCACCGGAGGTACCTTCCCCGGAAGGCCCCGGACCCCGGCGGGGTGGGAGGAACCAACGGTGACAGCGTCGATCGAGGAACGTTCGCAGCTCAAGCCCTGGGTGGGCGTGCCCGGTGAGGTCTCGGAGCTGTTCCGACCGCATCTCGGCGCCCTGGCCGAGGAGATGATCGAGGAGATCCTGGCCGGCGTCCCGGAGTACTCGCGTCCGCACGACGAGGAGTACGCGCGGTTCGTCCGGCTCGCGGTGGAGGGCGCGCTGCGGCAGTTCGTCGACCTCATCATGGACCCCGACAGCTCGTGGGAGCCGGTCGCGGCCGTGTACCGGGAGATCGGCTGGGCGGAGGCCCGCGAGGGGCGCAGCCTCGACGTGCTTCAGACGTCCCTGCGGCTCGGCGCGCGCGTCGCGTGGCGGCGGCTGGCGTCGGAGTCGGAGCGGTACAACATCTCGCGCCGGACGCTCGCCAGCATCGCCGAGGCCATCTTCGCGTTCCTGGACGAGATCGCCCGCGCCGCCACCGAGGGGTACACCAAGGCCCGCGAGCAGGAGGCGGGCGAGCTGGAGCACCGGCGGCGCCGACTGCTGGACATGATGCTCGCCGAGCCGCCCGCCGCGCCGCAGGCCGTCGCCGACCTCGCCCGGCTCGCCCAGTGGCGGGTGCCGCGGACGGTCGCGGCGGTCGTGCTGTACGAGCGGGGGCAGGAGCCGTTCACGCACCCGTCGCTGCCGCCGGACGTCCTCGCCGACGTGAACCGGCGCGAGCCGTGCCTGATCGTCCCCGACCCGGACGGGCCGGGGCGCGGGCGCCTGCTGGAGAACGCCCTGCGCAACTGGGTCGCCGCGATGGGGCCCACCGTCCGCACCGAGGACGCAGCCAAGTCGATGCGGTGGGCGCGCGAGGCGCTGCCGCTGGCGCGGCGCGGGGTGCTGCCGTCCGACCGCCTGATCCGCTGCTCCGAGCACATGCCGACGCTCGTGGTGTTCAAGGACGAGGAACTGGTGCGCGCCGTCGCGGACCTGCGGCTCGCCCCGCTGCGCGGCGTCCGGCCCCGGCACCGGGAACGGCTCGTGCGGACGCTGCTGTCGTGCCTGCAGAACGGGTTCAACGCGACCGAGGTGGCGGCGCGGCTGCACGTGCACCCGCAGACCGTCCGGTACCGCCTGCACCAGCTCGAAGAACTGTTCGGCGACCAGCTCTACGACCCGGAGACGCGGCTGGAGATGGAGATGGTGCTGACCGTCTGGCTGAGCAGCCCGGACGCCGAACGCCGCACCGAGGCCGACGAGGACTGACCCACCCGCCAGCACCCGACACGGCCCCGCGAGCGGCGCTGACAGCGCTGCGAGCGGCGGGGACGACGCTGCGAGCGGCGGGGACGGCCTGGCGGGCGGTGGGGGCTACCCCGCGAGCGGGGGGAGCGCCGGGCGGTCGTGCGGGTGGTGGACGGCGCCCGCGATCCGTCCGCGCTCCACGAACACGACGCGGTCGGCGACGGCCGCGGCGGCGCTGTCGCCGGTGACCGCGACGACGCCCGTCCCGAGCCCGGCGGTGGCGCGGCGCAGGCGCTCGAAGAACGCGGCGTCCGGGGCGGCGGCGTCGGGGGCGTCCACGGTGACCAGGCGCGGGCCGGGCAGCAGCGCGCCCGCGCACAGGACGAGCCGCCGGTCGCGGGCGGTCAGCCGCGCGACGGGCGTGCCGAGGACGCCGCCGAGCCCGAGCAGCCACGCCACCCGCGCCGCGCGGTACGGGTCGTGCGGCGTCCCGGCGAGCGCGCAGGACCAGCGCAGATGGCTCGCGACCGTTTCGCGGGGGAACGGGCGCGCGTGCGGCGCGACGAACCCGATCCGGGACCGTCGGACGCCGCGCAGCAGCACGGGGGAGCGCCCGCCGGTGAGGTGGACGGCGCCCGTGCTCGGCGGGACGTACCCGGCGAGGCAGCCGAGCAGCGTGCTGCGTCCCGCGCCGGGCGGTCCCATGAGAGCGCACAGCTCTCCGGCGGCGAACGCGACGTCCACGCCCGCCAGCACAGGCCCGGCGGACGGGTCGTAGGTCTTCCCGAGGCCGGTCGCGCGGACGGTCGTGTCGTGCGTCATACGTCTCCCGGGGGCGTGCGGGGGTGCGTCGCCGGGCCTTTTCCCTGGAGAGAAGCGGTCGAACACTTTCAGTAGCAAAGAAATAACAAAAAGTGATCTCCATCAAACGATTGACCGGCCTGTAGCGCGGTGCCTACGGTGAGGCATGGCCGACCTCGCCCCGCCCGTCCTCCCGGCGGACCCCCGCGAACGGATCATCGAGACCGCGACCCGGCTGTTCGCCGCGCTCGGCTACGACGGCACGTCCACCCGGCTCATCGCCGCGACGGCCGGGCTGAACGTCGCGACCGTCGCCTACCACGTCGGCGGCAAACGGGACCTGTACCTGACCGTCATGGAACGCGCCCACCAGGCCGAACGCGCCGTCCTCGAAGCGCACGACGGCGTGGCGGACGTGCCGGGCCTGCGCCGCCTCCTCGACGCCTACATCGACTTCTGCGTCGAGCACCCGGAGGTCCCCGCGCTGTGGGTGCACCGGTGGCAGTCCGACGCCGCCGACATCGCCGACCTGGAGAGCCGCTACGCCCGGCCGCTCGTGGAGCGCATGGCGGCGGTGGTGCGCGGGGTCGCCGAGGCGGACGTGGACGCCGAGTACGCCGTCATGACCGTCGTCTGGTGCACGCACGGGTTCTGCCGGGGCGGCGTGCCCGACGCGGCCGGACGGCGCGGCATCGACCGTCCGGCCGAGGTCCGCCGGTTCCGCGCCCACGTGCACCGACTGGTCGATCGAATGCTCGGCCTGCACTGAAGGAGCCTTTTTGCCCGCCTCCGTGCCCAGATCCGTAGCCGGACCGCTGGCCGACGGCCGTCCCGCCGCCGACCTGCTCGCCGACCTCGCCCGGCTGCGCGCCGGGGACCTGCCCGTGCGCGGCGGACGCGTGACCGCCTACGTCTACGACACCGGACGGCCCGAGATCCACGACGCCGCCGCCCGCGCCTACCTGGACCTGCTGGAGGTCAACTGCCTGGACCCGACGGCGTTCCCGAGCATCGTCGCGCTGGAGCGGGACGTCGTCGGCGCCGTCGCGGACCGGCTCGGCGGCGGCCCGGACACGCCGGGGATCTTCACCAGCGGCGGCACCGAGTCGATCCTGCTGGCGGTGAAGGCCGCGCGCGACGCGTCCCCGGTGGACGGGACGCCGCAGATCGTCGCGCCGTCCACCGCGCACCCGGCGTTCCACAAGGCCGCGCACTATCTGGGGATGGAGGTCGTGACCGTCCCGGTAGACCAAGCGTCCTACCGCGCCGACCCCGCCGCGACCGCCGCCGCGCTGACGCCCCGGACGGTGCTGGTCGTGGCGTCCGCGCCGTCCTACCCGCAGGGCGTCCTGGACCCGGTGGCCGACCTCGCGCGGATCGCGGCCGACGCGGGCGTGCTCTGCCACGTGGACGCGTGCGTCGGCGGCTGGGTGCTGCCATGGCTGCGCGAGAACGGCCGGGACGTGCCGCCGTTCGACCTGTCCGTCCCCGGCGTGACGTCGCTGTCGTGCGATCTGCACAAGTACGGGTACGCGCCGAAGGGGGCGTCGGTCGTGCTGTTCGCGGACCCGGCGCTGCGCCGCCGCGCGTACTTCGCGTCCGCCGGCTGGCCCGGGTACACGGTCGTCAACGCGACGGCGCAGAGCAGCCGGAGCGCGGGACCGCTCGGCGCGGCGTGGGTGACGCTGCGCGCGCTCGGCGCGGACGGCTACCGGCGGCTCGCGGCCGACGCGATGGACGCCGCCGACCGCCTCATCACCGGAATCGCACGAATCCCGGGCCTTCGAGTCCTGGGCAAGCCCGACGCGCCGCTCGTAGCCATAGCGTCCGACGACCCGCACTTGGACGTGTTCGTCATCGCCGACGCGGCCCGCTCACTCGGCTGGTACTTCCAACCACAGCTGTCGTTCCAGGGCGTCCCGGCGAACCTGCACCTCACGCTGACCGGCGTCAGCGCGGTCGGACCGATGCTCGCCGCGCTCACCGAGGCGGTGAACACGGCCCGCGCCGCGGGCCCCGCCACGATCCCCGACGGCCTCGCCGAGTTCGTCGCGGGCCTGGACCTGGACGCGCTGGACGACCACCAGTTCGCCGAACTCCTCACCGCGACCGGCGACGGCGGCATGGCGACGATCAACGCCGTCCTCGACACCCTGCCCCCCACCACCCGCGAGGCCCTACTGATCCGCTTCCTCTCAGCGCTCTACGCCGGCGCGGTCTAACGCACCGCCCCCCGCGACCCGCAAGCCCGCGCCGGTCCGTGCGTTACGCGGGACGGTGTGACGCGCCGCCGCCCGCAACCCGCGAAGCCCGCTGGTCCGCGTCTTGTCCGCGCTCTACGCGGGCGCGGTGTGCGACGCACTGGTGCCCGCGACTCGCGAGGTGCTGATGGTCTGCGTGGGGTGGTGGGATTAGCGGAGTCGCAGTAGGCGGTGTTGGAGGGACGGGCCGGTGAGGGCTTGGGCGGGGGTGAGTGCGAAGCGGCCCGGGCCGGCGGTGATGGTGCCGATGGGCTCGCCGGCGTTCGCCGCGTGCGGTGGGTCGCCGAGGACGTGCAGGGGTACCGTCAGGCCGCGCCAGCCTACGACCGTCACCGAGGAGGCGGCGCGCACCGGTGTTGATCCGCCTAGGCCGTCCTCGACGCGTGCCACGGTGTCGCCGGACCGGGCGACGCGTTCGGCCGTCAGGGCGTTTTCGGCCGCCGCGACCAGCCGTTCTCCGACGTTGATCGCTCCTACCGCGCTCGGTGACCGCTGTGCCATCACCGCGCCGATGATGAGGACGCTGACCGTTCCGATCCGCTTGCGTGCGGCGAAGACGTAGTTGCCGCCTGCCTTGTCGGTGTAGCCGGTCTTGCCGCCTACGACGCCGTATCGGCCGAGCAGCAGGTTGCCGGCGGGGCGTGCGGCGCCGCCGTTGTCGGGGACGAACATCCGGTTCGCGACGATCTCGGTGAAGGCCTTCACGCGCATTGCGGCCGTCAGCAGTTTCACCTGGTCGGCGGCCGTGCTGACCGTGCGGGCGTCGTAGCCGCTCGGGTCGGTGTACGTCGTGGACGTCATGCCCAGGCTTCGCGCCGTCTCGTTCATCTTCGCGACGAAGTCCACTTCGGTGCCCGCGTCCCAGCGGGCCAGTTCGTGGGCGACGTCGTTCGCCGAGATCAGCAGCAGTGCTTCCAGCGCCTTGCGCTCGGTGAGGTGCTGGCCCGCGGTGATGCCGAGCAGTGACTCGCCACGCGCTCGGCGGCCGGGCAGGTCGGCGACGCCCTGCGCCGACACCGCGTACACGGGGCCGTCCGCGCCGGACGCCAGCGGGTGCTCGTGCAGGAACACGTACGCGGTCATCACCTTGGCGACGCTCGCGGTCGGTGTCGGGGCCGTGCCGCCGGACGTGCCCATCGTGCCGAGGCCGTCCACCGCTACCGCGCTCTGGCCGTTCACGGGCCACGGCAGGACGGGCCTGGTCCCGGCGAACGTGTGCGACGCGGGCAGCGCCAGGACGAGGTCGGGTTCGGGCACCGGCCGCAGCAGCTGCCCGGTGACGACGCCCGCGATCAGCAGAATCGCGACGAGCAGCGTGACGAGCGGCCAGCGGCGGCGGCGCGGCTCCTCGTCGTAGGCGTGCGCGTACGCCGGGATCGGCGGCGGCTCCTCCTCGCGCTCGGTGACCCAGCGCGGCGGTTCCTGCTCGTACTGCTGTTCGTACTGCTGTTCGTACTGCTGTTCGTACTGCTGTTCGTACTGCTGTTCGTACTGCTGCTCGTGCCAGGGCTCCTGCCGGGGCTCGTGCTGGGGCTCGTGGCGCGGCGGGAACTCCGCCTCGAACGGCGGCGCGTAGCCCGGGTCCGGGCGGGGGTCGGACTGCGGTTCGGGCCGGAACGCGGTCACGGGCTCGGTCGGCGGCGCGGCGGGAGACCACGGGGCGCTCCACTGCCCGGACGCGCTCGCGGCGGGACGTTCCTCCGGCAGCGCCGGAAGCCGCTCCTCGACGGTCGGCGTGGCCGAACGCGGCACCGGCAGCCGGTCGGGCCGGGGCACGGGCAGCCGGTCGGACGGCGGCTCGGCCGCCTCGGGCGGCCGGGCCTGCGACTCGGGCTCAGGCATGGGCTCGGGCAGCGGCTCGGGCCGGGTCACCGTGGGATCGTCGGCGGCGACCGGCGTGACCGGCTCGGACGGCGTGACCGGCGCCGAGGGCTCGGACGGCTCGACCGGCGCGGGTGGCGCGGAGAAAGCGGGTGGCGCGGGTGGCGCGGAGGGCACGGGTGGCGCAGACCGCGAAACCCGCGCGGAGGGCCCGGGCGGCGCGACCGGCGCCGACGGCTCGGGGGGCGCAACCGGCTCGGGCGGCGTGACCGGTGCGGACGGGGTGACCGGTGCGGACGGCTCGAACGACGCGGATGGCGCGGGCGGCGTGACCGGCTCGGGTGGCGCAACCGGTGCGGAGGGCGCGGGCGGCGCGGACGGTGCGGAGGCTTCGGGCGGCGCAGGCGGCGCAGGCGGCGCGGAGGGTTCGGGTGGTGCGGACGGTGCGGGCGGCGCAGGCGGTGCGGTGGCCTCGTTGGGCTCCGCGTCCGGTGCGTCCTCGTCCTCGGGCTCGCCGGGCTCGCCGGACGCCTCCGGTTCGGCCGCGCTCGGTTCGGCGGGCTCCGGTCCGGCTGCCTTGGGTTCGGCGGGCTCCGGTTCGGCGGGAGCCGCTTCGGACGCGTCGTCGGTCTCGGGCTCCTCGGCGGGAGCCGCTTCGGCGGGTTCCTCGGGCGTGGCCGCCGCGGGTTCCTCGTCGACGGGACGGGCGTGCCGGCCGCGTCGCGCGCCGCCGGACGGCACCGCGAACTCGGCGGTCTCCGGGCGCTCGGCGTCCGTTTCGGGCTCGTTCACGGCGGCGTCCTCCTCGTCCTGCGTCCACCCACGCGGACCACACGCGGACGCAGCGGGCTCGCCGACGGACCCCCCGTGTCCCCCCTAGAGAATGCGCAGCTTAGCCGGAAAGGGCGGTTCGCAATGCATCATCGATCAAGGAAAACCTCGGCCGGACCGTGAACCCGGACGCACGTTCGCGGCAAGACATCCCCGTCACGTCCCCCACCGGGAAGGCCGGTCCCCCCATGCCCGACCCAAAGCAGCGGCGCCGCCGATGACGGCGCCGCCCGCCGTGCCGGAGACGGCGTCCGACGCCGACCTGATCCGGCGCTCCCACGACGACCCCGAGGCGTTCGCCGCCCTCTTCGACCGCTACGCCCCGATGCTGTACCGCTATGTCGCGCGCCGTCTCGGCCCGGACCCGGCCGAGGACCTCGTCGGCGACACGTTCCTCGCCGCGTTCGGCCGCCGCGACCGCTACGACCTCGACCGCGCCGACGCGCGGCCCTGGCTGTTCGGCATCGTCACCAAGCTGGTCGCACGGCACCACCGCGACGAGGCCGCCCGCTACCGGGCGCTGCGCCGCACCCCGGCCGGCGCCGTCCACGACGACCCGGCCGACGCGGTGGCCGCGGCCGTCACCGCCGCCGCCGTCCGGCCCCGGCTGGCGGGCGCGCTCGAAGCCCTGCCGCGCCGCGACCGCGACGTCCTGCTGCTGGTGGCGTGGGCGGACCTGAACTACGCCGAGACGGCCGAGGCGCTCGGCATCCCGGTCGGGACCGTCCGGTCCCGGCTGAACCGGGCGCGCCGCAAGGTCCGCGCGGCCCTCGGCGACACCGACCCGACGCGCGAGGAGGCGTGACCGTGGACGACCTGAACCTGCTCCGCGACCTCGGGCGCGCGCTGGACCGCGAACCGCCCGCGACGCTCGTCCGGCAACGGTCCCGGCTCGCGCAAGCCCGGCCGCGACGCCGGAGGCCGGGCCCACTCGTCATCGCGGCGGCGGCCCTCGCGACGGCCGCGCTCGTGCTCGTCCCGGCGCTGCTGCGGCAGAGCGGCAAGGCCCCGGCCACGCACCGGCCGGGCACCGTGAAGGCCGTGAACCTGCTGCTCGTCGGCGCGGACGGCGTCCGCGGCGATGCCCGCGCCGACTCGATCGTGCTCGTCCACCTGCCCGCCGACCGCCGCCGCGTCACGGTCGTGAGCCTGCCGCGCGACGTGGAAGCCCCGGCCGCGTGCCCGGGCGCAACGACCGGCGGACGGCTCTCCGGGACGATCCCGAACCGCTCCCTGACCTGCGTGACCCGCAACGTGGAGGCGCTGACGCACGTCCGCGTCGACCACGTCGCGATCCTCGCCTACGCCGGGCTGGTGGAGATGGTGGACGCGGTCGGCGGCGTCGAGGTCATGCTGCCCCGCGCGGTGGACGACCCGGCCAGCGGCCTGAAGCTGTCGGCCGGGCGCCACCTCGTCCGGGGCCGACCGGCCCTCGCCTACGCGCGGGCGCGGCACGGGCTCGGCGACGGCTCCGACCTGGACCGCGTCAAGCGGCAGCAGGCCCTGATGGCCGCGCTCGCCAAAGCCGCGCGCGAAAAGATCACCAACCCGGTCACGCTGGCCCGGCTGGTGAACGCGGTGACGTCCGGCATGGTCGCCGACCGCGCCCTGACCCCCGCGTTCCTGAAGGAGTTGGCAACGAGCCTGGAGCGCACCGACCCCGCCACAGCGCGGTACAAGATCGCGCCGGTCGTCCCGGACCCGCGCGACCCGGCCCGCCTGGTCCTGGACGAGAAGCGCGCCGAGGCTCTGTTCCGGACGCTCAGGTGACCGGCAGCGCGTCCAGCAAAAGACCGATCTCCTCCTCGGTGTTGTAGTAGTGCACCGACGCGCGGACGACGTCCGGAGCGGCCCCGGTGGTGTATCCGTGGCCGCTCGGGACGGCGACGCTCACGTTCACGCCCTTCGCCCGCAGCGCGTCCCGGACGTCGTCCGCCGCGACCCCGTCGACCGTGAACGTCACGATCCCGGACGGCGCCGCACCCCGGTCCAGCACGGTCACGCCGGGCCGCTCGGCGAGCCGTCCGCGCAGGTCGGCGGCCAGCCCGGTGACGCGCGAGGCGATCGCCTCCACCCCGAGGCTCGCCGCGTACCGGGCCGCGACGCCGAGCCCGATCTGCCCGGCGAAGAACCGCTCCCACGTCTCGAAGCGGCGCGCGTCGTCGCGCAGGACGTAGGTGTCCGGAGGCCGCCAGTCCGCCGCCTGCAGATCGAGGAACGGCGGGACGAGCGTCGACAGCACCCCCCGCCGGACATAAAGGAACCCGGTGCCGCGCGGCCCCCGCAGGAACTTGCGCCCGGTCGCCGACAGCAGGTCGCAGCCGATCTCGGCGACGTCCACGGGCCGCTGCCCGACCGACTGGCACGCGTCCAGCAGGTACAGCACGCCCGCGGACCGGCACAGCCGCCCGACCTCGGCGGCCGGGTTCACCAGCCCGTTGTACGTCGGAACGTGGTTGAGCGAGACGAGCCGGACGTCCCCCCGCGCGAGTTCAACGGCGAGCGCGTCCAGCGACACGAGGCCGTCCGGACCGTCGGGCACGACCGCGACCCGCACGCCGAGCGTCTCCTCGGCCCGCCGGTAGGCGATGGCGTTGCTGGCGTACTCGCTGGTCGTGGTGAGGATGCGGTCCCCGGCGGCGAACGGGACGGAGTGGAACGCCATGTCCCACGCCCGCGTCGCGTTCTCCACGTAGGCGATCTCGTCCGGGTGCGCGCCGAGCAGCGCCGCGACGGCCGGGTAGAAGTCGTCGAGCGCGGCGGCGGCCCGGTCCGCGGCCTCGTAGCCGCCGATCTCGGCCTCCAGCCGCAGGTGCCCGAGCACGGCGTCCAGGACGGGCCGGGGCGGGAGGGCCGCGCCGGCGTTGTTGAAGTGGACGACTCCGGCGCATCCCGGCGTCTCCGCGCGGACCCGGGCGACGTCGATGGTCACATGGCCTCCTCTGGCCGTGGTTCGTCAGATCCCATTCAAAGGTCGGGTTCCGTGTTCCCGCAAAGGCCGCCGTGAAATGTCGGACCCGGATGAGAGGGTCGGCGCGCCCGGCGACCGCGGTCCGGTCCGGAACAGGGGCCCGGAACCGGACCGCCGCCGGGCGGACGGGAATAGGATCGGTACGCCCGCCCGGCTCCCGCTTTCGGTGAGGTGACCCGCGTTGCCCGACGAGTCCATTCCCCTCGGCGTCCCGACCCCCGCCCGCATGTACGACGAGGCCCTGCACGGCAAGGACCACTACGAGGTCGACCGGCGCGCCAACGCCACCCTGTACGAGGGGATCGGCGAGGCGTCCGTGCGCGCGACGGCGCTGGAGAACCGCCGTTTCCTCGGCCGCGTGGTGCGCCGGCTGGCCGCCGAGCACGGCATCAGGCAGTTCCTCGACATCGGCTCCGGCCTGCCGACCATGCGCAACACCCACCAGATCGCGCAGGAGGCCGATCCGGGCGCGCGCGTGCTCTACGTGGACTACGACCCGATCGTCGCCGTCCACGGCCGCGCGCTGCTGGAGGGCGACAACACCCGGATCCTGACCGCCGACATGCGCGAACCGGCCGCGATCCTGGACGCCCCCGAGACGCACGACCTGATCGACTTCACCCGTCCGGTGGCGGTGCTGTTCATCGCGGTGTTCCACTTCATCACCCCCGCGGAGGACCCGGCGCGGATCGTCGCGGCGTTCCGCGAGCGCTCGGCCCCCGGCTCCTACGTCGGGATCTCCCACCTGACCAGCGACGGGACGCCGCCCGGCGAGCAGCGGTCGTGGGAGAAGGCGTTCGAGAACGCGACGTCCCCGATGGTGTTCCGCACCCGCGAGGAGATCAACGGCATCTTCGACGGCTACGAGCTGATCGAGCCCGGGCTCGTCCGGCCGTGGACGTGGCACCCCGACGACGAGGGCTCGCCCCAGACGACATCGCTCTACGGAGGCGTCGGCAGGAAGCGTTGACGATGGGGCATTGCCCCCGGAGTCGGAGAAGCTTACGGTCGTTGTCAAGACCACCTCGTGCTCCACCGACGAGCGAGGGATGCGATGACCGACACGTTCACCCCGCCTCCGTATCCCCAGGCACGCACGTGCCCCTACGACCCCCCGCCCGGCTACCGGACGCTTCCCCGTGACGAGCCGCTCGTCCGGGTCACCCTCTACGACGGGCGCGCCGCGTGGCTCGTCCCGCACTACGACGACGCGCGGAAACTGCTCGCCGACCCGCGGCTCTCGTCCGACCGCAGGCGCGACGGCTTCCCCGCGCTGTCGCGGCGGTTCGAGGCGTTCCGGCTGCGGCCCCCGGCGTTCATCGGCCTGGACCCGCCCGACCACGGCGCCCGGCGCCGGCCGCTCATCCCCGACTTCACCGTCCGCCGCGTCGCCGGGATGCGCGCCGAGATCGAGGCGATCGTCGCGGAGTTCCTGGACCGGATGCTCGCCGCCGGGCCGCCCGCCGACCTGGTGGAGGACTTCGCGCTCCCGGTCCCTTCGATGGTCATCTGCCGGCTGCTCGGCGTCCCGTACGACGACCACGCGTTCTTTCAGGACGCGAGCCGCCGCCTGCTGCGGTCCGACGACCCGGACGTCTCGGTCGCGGCGCGCGACGAACTGGCGGCGTACCTGCGCGCCCTCATCGAGGACCCGGAGCGGCGGGCCGGGCTGCTCGGCCGCCTGGCCGCCGCCGACGATCCGCCCGACACCGACGACCTCGTGTCGTCGGCGATCCTGCTGCTGGTCGCGGGCCACGAGACGACCGCGTCGATGATCGCGCTGAGCGTCATCGCGCTGCTCGACCATCCCGACCAGATGGCCGCACTGCGCGACGACCCCGACCTCATGCCGGCGGCCGTGGAGGAACTGCTCCGCTACCTGTCCATCGCCGACATCGCGGGCATCCGCATCGCGCGGGAGGACATCGAGATCGGCGGCCGGACGATCCGCGCGGGGGAGGGCGTCGTCATCCCCAACTCGCTGGTCAACCGGGACGGGGACGTGTTCGCCGACCCCGACGTCCTGGACGTCCACCGCTCCGCGCGCCACCACCTGGCGTTCGGGTACGGCGTCCACCAGTGCCTCGGCCAGAACCTCGCGCGGCTCGAACTCCAGATCGCACTGTCGGCGCTGATCAGGCGGGTGCCGACGCTGCGGCTCGAGGTGCCGCGCGACGAACTGCCGCAGCGCGGCCCGACGACCATCCAGGGCGTGAACGCGCTGCCGATCACCTGGGGGGCCTGATGCGGGTCACCGCCGACCGGACGGTCTGCGTCGGAGCGGGCCTGTGCGCGCTCTCCGCCCCGGAGGTGTTCGACCAGGACGACGACGGGCTCGTCACCGTCCTGCTGCCCGCCCCGGCGGACGAGGACGCGGCGCGCACCGCCGCGAACCTGTGCCCGTCGGGCGCGGTGCGGGTCACCGGCTGAGCGTCCCGGGCCGCGCCCGGCGCGGGGCGCGGCCCGGGGTCACTTCACCGACCCGGCGGTCAGCCCGCCGATCAGGTACCGCTCGACCAGCGCGAACAGCAGCACCACCGGGACGATCGCGATGAGCGACGTCGCGAAGAGGTACTGCCAGTGCTCCTGGTACTGCGTGACGAACGACGGGACGGCGACCGTCAGCGGCTTCCTGTTGTCCGAGACCGACACCGTGAGCGCCACGATGTACTCGTTCCACGCCGTGATGAACGTGTAGACGACGGCCGTCACGACGCCGGGCAGCGAAACCGGGAGCGTCACGCGGAAAAGGGCGCCGATGCGTCCGGCGCCGTCCAGGAACGCGGCCTCCTCCAGCTCTTTCGGGACGGCGCTGAACGAGCCGTGCAGGATCCACACGCAGAACGGCAGATTGAACGCCGCGTTGACGAGGATCAGCGCCTCCAGCGTGTCGGTGAGGTTCAGCGCGACCATTTCCCGGTAGACGCCGATGACGAGCGCGGTCGGCGCGAACATCTGCGTGACGAGCACCAGCAGCAGGAACGCGCCGCGCCCCTGGAACCGGTTGCGCGCGGCGTAGTACGCGGCGGGGAGCGCGCACGCCAGCGTCAGCGCCGTCGCCCCGCCCGCCACGATCAGCGACACCCGCAGATTGGTGAGAAGGGGCGCGGCCGACCAGACGTCGGTGAAATTCGACCACTGCCAGTGCGACGGGAGATAGCCGCCCGGCGAGCGCGTCAGCTCCCGTTCCGGCTTCAGCGCCGTCAGCAGCATCTCGACGTAAGGCAGCAGGAAGAACAGCGCGACGAGCCAGCCCACACCGGCCAGCAGCGCGACGCGGAAACGCTTGTTCATGCCCTCGCCCCCGGACGCCGGACGGCGCGCAGATACAGCAGCACCATCAGCAGGATGAGCAGGAAGTTCACCACGGCCATCGCCGCCGATTCGCCGACGTGCTTGTCGAAGAACGCGATCTTGTAGGTGAACGTGGTGGTGATGTCGGTGGCGTGCCCGGGGCCGCCCTGCGTCATCGACCAGATGATCGGGAAATTGTTGAACACGTTGATGACGTTCACGATCGTCCCGATGAGCAGGGACGGGCGCAGCAGCGGCAGCGTGATGCGGAAATAGGTCGTCCAGGCGGACGCGCCGTCCACCCGGGCCGCCTCGTAGACGTCGTCCGGAATGCTCTGCAGTCCGGCGAGGATGACGAACGAGGTGAACGGCAGCGTCACGAACACCGCGACGCCCATCATCCACAGCAGCGCCTGCGCGGGATGCGCCAGCCAGTTGACCGGCTTGTCCAGGACGCCCAGGTCGAGCAGCACGCGGTTGATCACGCCGGAGTCGTTGTCGAGCATCCACCGCCAGATCAGCGCCGTCATCAGCACCGACGCCGCCCACGGGACGATCACCGCCCACCGCACGGCGCGGCGGCCGGGGAACCGCGCGTGCAGGAGCTGGCCGAGCGCGAGCGACAGCACGGTCGCCGCGACGACCACGCCGGCGACCCACAGCAGCGTCCGGCCGAGCACCGGCCACAGGTCCGGCTCGTCGAACAGGTCGGTGTAGTTGGACGTCCCCGCGCCGCCGAGCGTCGTGCCGGACGAGCTGATGTCCAGCAGCGACGTCCGGACCATCTCCACGACCGGCCACAGCACCACCGCGCCGACGAGCAGCAGCGACGGCGCGAGCCACGGCAGCGGCGCGAGCGCGCGGCGGAGCCCGGGGAGCCGGGCGGGCCGGGACGACGCGCCCCGGCCCGCCTTCGTGACGCCGTCCACTCAGCCGGCCTTCTCGGCGGTCCGCTGGATGCCGGACAGGACCTGCTTCGGGTCGCCGCCGGACACGGCCGAGCCGAGATCCTGCTTCACCGCCCCGGCCACGGCGGACCAGGCGGGATTGCTCGTGGGAGCGAACTTCGACGTCGGGAGCGCGTCCACGAACTGCTTCATGTAAGGGTCGGAGCTGAGCGCCTCCCCGGCCGATTTCGTGACCGGCAGGAAGCCCTCCAACTTGAGGAACTTCGACGTGTTCTGCGCGGTGTAGAAGAAGTCGAGGAAGCGGCGGACCGCCTCGCGGTTCTTGCCGCCGTTCTTCTTGAACGCCGCGAGGACGTCCATCACGCCGAGCGTGTTGTGCTCCTTGCCGTCCCTGCTCGGCAGCGGCGCCACGCCGAAGTTCAGGTTCTTGTTCACCGGGTCGATGAATCCGGCCTTGGTGAACGGTCCGCCGATCGCCATCCCGATCCGGCCCTGCGCGAACTGGTTGAACACCTTCGCGCGGTCGGTGGTCTCCGGGTTCGGCTGCGTGACGCCCGACTTGGTGAGGTCGCGCAGATAGGTCAGCGTGGCGACGTTCGCGGGCTGGTCGATCGCCCATTTCCCGGACGCGTCCACCCAGCCGCCGCCGTTGTTCATCGCCCAGGAGTAGAACTCGGCCTGCGCCTCCTCGGGGCCGAGCGGCAGCCCGTACCCGGTGGCGCCCGCGGCCTTGATCTTCTGCGCGTCCTTCTTGACGTCGTCCCACGTCGCGGGCGGTCCGCCGAGGCCCGCCTTGGCGAACAGGTCCTTGTTGTAGAACAGCAGGCGGGCGCTGGAGATGAACGGCAGCCCGTACTGCTGCCCCTGGTACTGCGCCTGCGCGACGAACGTCGGCGTGAAGTCGCCGAGCACCTGCGGCGAGACGACCTCGGACGCCTTGTAGATCAGCCCGTCGCGGGCGAAGTCGGAGAAGGCGTTGTAGTTGAGGACGTCCGGCGTCTGCTTGGTCTGGACATAGGTCTGCACCTTGCGGTCCATCTGCGCCCAGTCGACCATTTCGAGCGCGACCTTGTAGCCCGGGTTCTTCGCCTGGAAATCCTTGATGAGGGCGTCCCAGTAACCCTTGGTGTTGTCGTCGTAGATCGCGGCGACGAAACGGATCGTCTTACCGTCCGAATCATCGCCCGAAGCGCTTCCCTTGCCGCACCCGGCGGCGGCGAGGGCCACGCTCAGACCCGCCGCCACGACGCCGATGAACTGCTTTTTCATCTGTTCCGCCTTCACTGCGGGACACGCTGGACGTGTCCCGCGATATCCCCTTTCCCTGCCCCGGCCCACCCCACCGGGACCCGGCGTGTTCCCCGAACCTAAGAGCCGGTCCGGACCGGTTCAAGGTCCGATTTCCAACCGTTATTCAAATCGCCACTGGTCCGGTCCGCACGCTGGACTGGTCCGGTCGGCCGCCCGCCGGGCGCACCGGGGTAAATGCGGTGCTTACCTTGTGCTGATCCGGCACTTATGCGCCGTCGATTAGCGTGTCCGGCGGACGGACGGGCCGCCCCGACACCTCCGGGCTGCTTTCTGGGGTTGGGAGCCGGGCGGAGACGGCGGCCCGTCCGTGCGCCGCGCCCCGCGACGGGGGCCGGGGCGCGTGCGCCCCGGATCAGTGCAGGTCGCGCGTCGCCGGCAGCAGCAGGGTGAAGATCGGCGGCGCGGGCCGGCGGAGCACGAGCCGCCCGCCCTCGGCCTCGGCGAGCGAGCGCGCGAGCGCCAGCCCGATCCCGTGGCCGTTGCCGGACGCGCTGCGCCGCGTGAAGATCTCGTCCTCCGGATCGGTGACGCCCGGCCCCTCGTCGGCGACGTCGAACGCGAGCCCGCCGCCGATGTCGCTGGCCTCCACGGTGATCCGCCCGCCGCCGTGCTCGCGCGCGTTGTCCACGAGGACGTCCAGGATCTGCCGCAGCGCCGAGGTCTTCACATGGACGGTCGGCAGCGGCCCGTGCACGACCGTCGCCAGCGGCAGCCCCTCCCAGCGGGCGCGCAGCTCGTCCAGCAGCGCGGGCACGTCCAGCGGCGCGCGGTCGGGCCCGGCGTCGCGGGCGAGCAGCAGCAGGTCGTCGATGATGTCGCGCATCCGCTCGCCGCGCCGCACGGCCGTCCGCGCGGCCGAGCGCAGGTCCGCGCCGGGCCGCTCCAGCGCCGACTCCAGCCCGAGCAGCAGCCCGGTGAGCGGGGTGCGGAGCTGGTGCGAGACGTCCGCGCTGAACGCCCGCTCGCGCTCCAGCATCGACCCGAGCCGCCGCGCGGTGACCTCCAGCGCGCGGCCCGCCGCGTCCGCCTCGCGCAGCCCGGACGGGTCGGCGCGCACGGTGAAGTCGCCGTCCCCGAGCGCCTGCGCGGCGCGCGTCAGCCGTTCCAGCGGACGCGCCAGCCGCCGCGACTGGTTCCACGCGACCCCGGCCGCCAGCCCCACGATGACCAGCGCGAACGCGCCCATGAGCAGCCACGTCCGGACCGTCCTGGCGTGCACGGTCGCGGCGGGCAGCGCGACCCGCACGACCTGCCCGGGACCGCCGCGCGAGGGGACCGGCGTCGTCACCGCGAGCGCGCGCCCCTCGGCGGCCTCGTGCGAGCGCCCGTCCCGCGCGGCGGCGGCGACGTGCGACACGGCCGGTCCCGCACCGGCGACGCGGACGCCGTCCGTTCGGTAGATCCCGACGACGAGATGCGGGCTCAGCTCGCGCGCGGCCGGGGCGGTGCCGTTGCCCGCGCCCGCCGCGACCCGCGCCGCGTCGCGCTCCAGCGTCGCCACCGCCTCGGCCCGGTACAGGAGCTGGACGGCCACGGCCAGCGGGACGATCAGCAGCGCCACCGCCACCGCCGTGATCCCCGCGATCGTGACGAGGAGCCGCCGCCGCAGCGGCGTTCCAGGAGGACGTTCCATGCGCTTCCACGCCTTTCCGGCAGGCCGCACCGAGAATAACCGGGCGCGCCGGGGTGAGCGCCGCGTTAACCGGCCGCTCACCTGCCCGGGGATAGGCTGACGAACGTCCGGATCTTCCGGGGGGAGGCACGCCATGACGGCGGGACGGCTGCTCGTCGTCGAGGACGACGACGTCATCGGCACCGAGCTGGCCGAGGCCCTCGGCGCCCAGGGCTACACGGCCGAGTGGGCGCCCGACGGCGCCGACGCGCTGGCCCGCGCCGCCGAGCGTCCGCCGGACCTGATCCTGCTCGACCTCGGCCTGCCCGACATGGACGGCGTCACGCTGTGCCGCAAGCTCCGCGGTCTGCTCGCCGACACCGTCATCGTCGTCCTCACCGCCCGCACCCGCGAGTTCGAGGTCGTCGTGGCGCTGGACGCGGGCGCCGACGACTACCTGACCAAGCCGTTCCGGCTGACCGAGCTGATGGCCCGGCTGCGCGCCCACCTGCGGCGCAGCGGCGCGGCCCGCGCGGAGGAGCGGTTCCTGACGCGCGGCGGCCTCACGCTGGACCTCGCCGCGCGGCGCGCGAGCTTCCACGGCACCGAGATCCGGCTGCGGCCGAAGGAGTTCGACCTGCTGGCGTGCCTGGCGGCCAGCGCGGGCGAGGTCGTGACGCGCGAGGCCCTGATCGACCGGGTGTGGGACGTCCACTGGTTCGGCCCGACCAAGACGCTCGACGTCCACATCTCGGCGCTGCGCCGCAAGCTCGCCGAGCACGGCGCCGACCCGACGTCGATCACCACGCTGCGCGGGCGCGGCTACCGCTTCGAGGCGTGACGCGTCACTTGCTGGGCTGCGGCGTCTCGCAGTGGACCTTCGGGTTCACGCCGAAGTAGTTCAGCGGCCCGGCGACGATCGTCAGCGTGAGCGTCCCGAAGTCCGCGCAGCTCGTGTCGGCGTCGTCGAAGTAGTGGCGCTGCGCCGCGGCGAACCCGCCGATGACGAGCCAGATGATGAGGACGACGCTTCCGGCGCGCATGGCACACCTCCCGGTGGCGGTCCGCCGGGTCGGCGGACGAGAACGCCGTCAGTGTGTCCACGCGAGCAATGATTATTCCGCTTGCATGGGAAGTAGCAGGACAAAGCGGGCGCCCTCCTGGCCGTCCGAGCGATCCTGCAGCACGAGCGAGCCCTGGTGCGCCGCCGCGATGTCCCGCGCGATGGCGAGCCCGAGCCCGGTGCCGCCCGCGTCGCGGTGCTGCCCCTCGGCCAGCCGGGTGAACCGCTCGAAGATCCGCTCGCGGTCCTCCGGGGGGATGCCGGTGCCGTCGTCCACCACCTCGACGACCGCGTAGCCGCCGGGCAGCGTCCCGATCCGCACGATCACCTCGGACGCGGCGTGCCGGTCGGCGTTGTCGATGAGGTTGGTGAGCAGGCGGGCGAGGTCGCGCGGCGATCCCCGCACCGTCACCGGGTCGCCGTCGGGCACGATGATCCGCGACCGGCGCGGGCGCCGCAGCACCTCCTGGTCGGCGAGGCCGTGCAGCTCGACGGGCTCGTCCGGGCCGCGGTCGGAGGAGTCCAGCCGCGCCAGCGCCAGCAGGTCCTCCACCACGGCCTGGAGCCGGTCGGCGCTGCGCAGCGTCGCGTCCAGCGTCTCCCGGACGTCGGACGCGTCCGGATCGGCCAGCGCCACCTCCAGCTCGGTGCGCAGCCCGGCGAGGGGGCTGCGCAGCTCGTGCGACACGTCCGACACGAAGCCGCGCTGCCGCGCCACCGCCGCCTCCAGCCGGTCCAGCGTCGCGTTCACCGACGCGGCCAGCCGCGAGATCTCGTCGTCGCGCGGCGGGACGGGCACCCGGCGCTGCAGGTCGGACGCGGTGATCTCGTCCAGGTCCGCGCGGATCTCGTCCACCGGGCGCAGCGTCCGGCCCGCCGCCCGCCACGTCCCGGCGCCGATCAGCCCGGTGACCAGCGGGATCCCGATCGCGAGCACCGCCGCCTCGCCGGGACGCGGGACGAGGCCCGGCGCGGGCAGCAGCGCGTAGGCGAAGAACTCGCCGTGCGCCGTCACCGCCCGCCGGACGAACACCCGGAAGCAGTGGCCGCCCGGCGCGGAGATCCCGCACGCCGTGCCGATCCGGCGCTCCTCGGTCGGGCCGGGCGGCGGGAACGCGACCGGCGGCTCGCCGATCATCTCCTCGTTGGCGGCGGCGATCCGCCCGCCCGGGCCGATGACCTGGAGCAGTTCCTGGGAGTCGCCGGTGAGGATCCGGCCGTCGTCGGGCAGCCCGCCGTGGACGGTCGCGACGAGCCGACTGGACTCCTGGCCGAGTTCGCGGTCCACGGCGGAGAGCTCCTGCCGCCGGATGAGCAGGAGCAGCAGGACGTACACGGCGAGCGTCAGCACCGCCGTGATCAGGACCGCCGACAGCGTCACGCGCAGCCGGATCCGCGGCGGCTGGCGCCACCGGGGCACCAGCCGCATGATCCGTCCCCGCCGCGCCCGCCAGGCCGACTCCGCATCGCCGTCCGCGCCGCCGGACGAGCCGCCGGAGTCGCCGCCGGAGTCGCCGCCGGACGCACCACGGGATCCGCCGCCGGGCATGCCGCGGGGCGCGCCGCCGGACGCGCCACCGGGCGTGTTGGAGGACGTGCCGCCGGGCGCGCCGCTGGACGCGCTGCTGGAAGCGCCGCCGAGCGTGTTGCCGGGCGCGTTGCCGGGTGCGCCGCCGGGCGCGTTGCGGGACGTGCCGCCGGACGCGTCGCCGGGTGCCTCACCGGGCGCGTTGCCAGGCGCGTTGCCGGACGCGCCGGCGCGCGCGTCGTCGCGCGCGCCGTCGGGCGCGTCCTGCGGAGGGCCGGTCCCGGCCGCGGCGGGACGGGCGGCCCCGCCACCGCCGGGTCGGCGCATTCCGAGCCACCTCGCGGGATCGTTGCCTGGTCGCCGAAGACCTGCCCCGATCCCGGCAAACCGCCCCCTCCCGCCCGGTCAAACCTGGGTCGGCGCGGTCAGTCGCGCGAGTCCAGCCCCCAGCGCGACCGGATCGCGTTGTCCACGGCCCCGAAGATCTGGTCGATGACGATCCCGATGATCAGGATGACGATCATGTAGGAGATCATGTCGGCGGTGTTGTTCAGCTCCCGCGCCTGCGACAGCAGCACGCCGAGCGACGTGGTGTCCCCGATGATCACCAGCAGCTCGCCCGCCATCAGGCTGCGCCACGCGAACGCCCAGCCCTGCTTGAGCCCCGCCACGAACGACGGCAGCGACGCGGGCATGATCAGGTGCCGGTACAGGTTCAGCCCGCGCAGCCCCATGACCTTCCCGGCGCGCAGCAGGATCGGCGGCGTGTAGTCCACGCCCGCGATGAGGCCGTTGGCGATCGACGGCGCCGCGCCGAGCACGACCACGAACAGGATCGCGCTCTCGCTCAGCTTGAACAGCAGGATCGCCAGCGGGAACCACGCGATCGACGGCATGGTCTGGAGCCCGGTGATCAGCGAGCCGAACGCGCGCCGCAGCACCAGGAACCGGGACACCAGCGCGCCGACCAGGACGCCCACCAGCACCGACACCGCGAACCCGATCGCCGCGCGCTGCATCGTCAGCGCGACGGCCTTCCAGAACCGGCCGCTCGTGACCTGGTCCCAGAACACCGGCAGCGTGTCGCCCGGGCCGGGCAGGACCCAGGGCTCCTTCCAGCCGCTCCAGACGACGATCTGCCACGCGCCGAGCGCGATGAGGACGGCCGTGGCCATCGGCCACACCGCGTTCCACACCCGCGAGAGCCGGTCGCGGCCGGGGGAGCCGCCGAGTTCGAGCGCGTCCAGGCCCGCCAGCTCGCGGTTCAGCCGGTCGCCCGCGTCGCGCTTCTGCCCGGCGCCCTGCACGGTGTCATGCGCCATGACGTCCGACCTCCTCGCGCAGCCGGTCGGTGATGTGGGCGGCGAGGCTCGACACTTCGGGCGAGTCGATCCGCCGGGGCCGGTCCATCGGCACGGGGAACTCCTCCACGACCCGTCCGGGACGGCTGCTGAGCAGCACGACCCGGTCGCCGAGGCGCACGGCCTCGCGGACGTTGTGGGTGACGAACAGGATGCTCAGCGACCGCTCCGTCCAGATGCGCTCCAGCTCGTCGTGGAGCAGGTCGCGGGTCATGGCGTCGAGCGCGCCGAACGGCTCGTCCATGAGCAGGACGGTGCCGCCCGCCGCGCCGTCCTCGTTGACGGTGAGGGCGAGCGCGCGGGCGAGCGCCACGCGCTGGCGCATGCCGCCCGACAGCTGGTGCGGGCGCTTGCGGCCGAAGTCGCGCAGGTGGACGGACGCGAGCAGGTCGCCGGCCCGGTCGCGGCGCTCGCCGCGCGGGACGCCCCGCGCCTTCAGCGCCAGCTCGACGTTCGCGCTGACCGTGAGCCACGGGAACAGCGCGGGCTCCTGGAACATCATCGCGACGCGGGCGTCGCCGGTGTCGATCGTCCCGGCGGTGGGACGGTCCAGGTCCGCGACGAGGTTGAGCAGCGTGCTCTTCCCGCAGCCGGACGCGCCGAGCAGGCAGACGAACTCGCCGGGCGCGACGGACAGCGAGACGTTGTCGAGTGCCAGCAGCCGGTTCCCGCCGGAACCGAAGGCTTTGGAGACGCCGTCGAGCCGGACCGCCGTGTCGGCGGTCCGGCTCGTGGCGGCCGGGGCGGCCTGTGTCATTTGTCGGAGACCTGTGCCTTTCCACTCGCCTTGAGGACCTCGTTGAGGGGACCGAGGTCGTAGATGCCGGTGAGGTCGGTCTTGGCCAGGAGGCCGATCTGCTCGGCGTGCTGCGCGCCGGCGAACAGCGACGAGGCCACCGGGTCCTCGGTGAACGTGATCTGCTTGAAGGCCGCGTCCAGGACCTCCTGCTTGAGCGGCTTGCCGCTGAGTTTGGTGAGGGCGTCGTTGGCGGTCTTCTCGGCGTCGGCCTTGTTGTTGTTGATGTAGTCGGTCGCCTCGACCACGCCCTCCAGCAGCTTCTTCACCGTGTCCGGGTGGGCCTTGGCGTACTTCTGGCTGACGATGAGGTTGGTGATGACGAACTTGCCGCCGGGCCACAGCGAGCTCTCGTCGAGGAGCTTCTTGCCCTTGCCCTCGATGATCAGCCGGGACGCGTAGGGCTCGGGCACCCAGGCGCCGTCGATGGAGCCCTGCTCGAACGTCTGGAGCGTCTGCGAGTTGTCCTGCGGGACGACCTTGACGTCGCCGCTGCCGTCCTTGTTGGCCGTCAGGCCCTGCTGCTTGAGCCAGTAGCGCAGCGCGACGTCCTGGGTGTTGCCGAGCTGCGGCGTCGCGATCTTCTTGCCCTTGAGGTCGGCCGCGCCCTTGATCGAGGGCTTGACGATGAGCGAGACGCCGCCCGACGCCGCGCCCGAGAAGATCTTGATCGCCTTGCCGTGCGACTGCGACCACGCGTTGATCGACGGGTTCGGGCCGACGAACGTCGCGTCGATCGCGCCGGAGAACAGCGCCTCGACGGCGGCCGGGCCGGCGTTGAACGTCGCGGTCTTCGGGGCCGTGCCGAGGTGCTTGGCGAAGATGCCCTTCTCGACGCCGACGAGCGCGGTCGCGTGCGTGATGTTCGGGAAGTAACCGAGCCGCAGGGGTGCGTCCTTGTCTGCGGGGTCGTCGTCGCCACAGGCGGTCAGCACACCCGATCCGGCGAGAAGGATCATGGCTGCTGCAGCCGCGCGCCCGCGGAACCTACGGAACATTCGGTCTATCCCTACTGTTTCGGTGTGTTCGGTTTGGACAGTAGATAAGGTTGGTAATGAGTTCGTCAAGTCGCCTGCGTGGCACGGTTTTGTCACGAAGCATCCCGATGCTCCGGGCGTGCCCCTTGGCCCCGCTCCCGGCCCCCTCGATAGGGTGACTAGCCAGCCGGAACCACCGCACGCACCAAGGAGCACGCCGTGTCGTCGATCGAGGCCGTCCTCGCCCGGGAGATCCTGGACTCGCGGGGCAACCCCACCGTCGAGGTCGAGGTCCTGCTCGCCGACGGCACCGAGGCGCGCGCCGCCGTGCCGAGCGGTGCGTCCACCGGCCAGTTCGAGGCCGTCGAGCTGCGCGACGGCGGCGACCGCTACAACGGCAAGGGCGTGCGCGACGCCGTCCGGGCCGTCAACGAGACGGTGGACGAGAAGCTCGTCGGCTACCCGGTCTCCGAGCAGCGCCTGATCGACCAGCTCCTCATCGACCTCGACGGCACGCCCGCCAAGTCCGCGCTCGGCGCCAACGCCATCCTCGGCGTGAGCCTCGCGGTCGCCAAGGCCGCCGCCGAGTCGGCCGGGCTGCCGCTGTTCCGCTACGTCGGCGGGCCGAACGCGCACCTGCTGCCCGTCCCGATGATGAACATCCTGAACGGCGGCGCGCACGCCGACACCAACGTCGACGTCCAGGAGTTCATGATCGCGCCGATCGGCGCGCCCACCTTCTCCGAGGCGCTGCGCTGGGGCACCGAGACCTACCACGCGCTGAAGTCGGTGCTGAAGGCCAAGGGACTGAGCACCGGGCTCGGCGACGAGGGCGGCTTCGCCCCCGACCTGCCGAGCAACCGCGAGGCGCTGGACCTCATCCTGGAGGCGATCCGCAAGGCCGGGTTCGCGCCGGGCCGCGACATCGCGCTCGCCCTCGACGTCGCCGCCAGCGAGTTCCACGACGCCGGGACGTACGCGTTCGAGGGCGGCAAGAAGTCCGCCGACGAGATGGCCGCCTACTACGCGGGCCTGCTCGCCGACTACCCGCTCGTCTCCATCGAGGACCCGCTGGACGAGGAGGACTGGACGGGCTGGAAGGCCCTCACCGACGCCGTCGGCGGACGCGTCCAGCTCGTCGGCGACGACCTGTTCGTCACCAACCCCGAGCGGCTCGCGCGCGGCATCGAGACCGGCACCGCCAACGCGCTGCTGGTCAAGGTCAACCAGATCGGCAGCCTCACCGAGACGCTGGACGCCGTCACGCTCGCCCAGACCAGCGGCTACCGCTGCATGATGAGCCACCGGTCCGGCGAGACCGAGGACACCACGATCGCCGACCTCGCCGTCGCGACCAATTGCGGCCAGATCAAGACCGGCGCGCCCGCCCGCAGCGACCGCGTCGCCAAGTACAACCAGCTCCTGCGGATCGAGGAGCTGCTGGACGACGCGGCCCGCTACGCCGGCGCCGCCGCGTTCCCGCGCTTCTCCGCCGAGGGCTGACCGCGTCTCCGATGGCCCGGGACCCGAGCGAGGACACCGGCGACACCGGCCGCCGGGGCGACGGCGCCCCGGCGGGCCCGCCGCGCCCCGGGCTCGGCCACGCGCTGACCGGCCGCGCGGCGATCCTCGCGGTCGTCGTCTGCGCGATCGCGCTGAGCCTCGCCTACCCGGTCCGCGAGTACGTGGCGCAGCGCCAGGAGATCGCGCAGCTGGAGCACCGGCAGGCCGAGGCGCGGCGGCAGGTGGACGAGCTGACCCGGCACGAGCAGCGGCTCGGCGACCGGTCCTACATCGAGCGCGAGGCCCGGCGGCGGCTGCGCTACTGCATGCCGGACGAGAAGTGCTACATCGTCCTGGACGGCGGCGACGGCGGCGGGACACCGGCCGGCGGGAGCGGCACCGGCCGCCGTCCGCCCTGGTACGAGACGCTGTGGCGGTCCGTGCGGGACGCCGACCGCCCGCGCTGAGCGGGAGAGAAGCCCGAGGATGATCCACGCAACAGACGAGGCCGCCGTCGCGGCCCAGCTCGGCCGTACCCCGCGCGGGATCCGGCGGGTGGCGTACCGTTGCCCGTGCGGACGGCCCGCGGTGATCGAGACGGCGCCGCGCCTCCCGGACGGAACGCCGTTCCCGACCCTGTTCTACCTGACGTGCCCGAAGGCCGCGTCCGCGATCGGGACGCTGGAGGGGAGCGGCGTGATGCGCGAGATGCAGGCCAGGCTCGCCGACGACCCGGAGCTGGCCGCCGCCTACCGGGCCGCCCACGAGGACTACCTGCGCCGCCGCGACGCGGCGGCGGCGGAGGACGGCGTCGAGCCGCTGCCGCCCGGGACGCAGAGCGCCGGGGGCATGCCCGAGCGCGTCAAGTGCCTGCACGCGCTGATCGCGCACGAGCTGGCCGTGCCGGGGTCGAACCCGTTCGGCCGGGAGGCGCTGGACGCGCTGCCCGAGTGGTGGCGGTCGGGACCGTGCGTCCGGCCCGAAGCGGAGCCGGAACTGGAGGAGGAACGGTGACGCGCGTCGCGGCCGTGGACTGCGGCACCAACTCGGTCCGGCTGCTCGTCGCCGACGTCGCCGGCGAGACGCTGACCGACGTCGAGCGGCGGATGGAGATCGTCCGGCTCGGCGAGGGCGTGGACCGTACCGGACGGCTGTCGGACGCCGCCCTGGACCGTACCTTCACCGCCATGCGCGGGTACGCCGAGCTGATCGAGCGGCACGGCGCGGAGAAGGTCCGGGTCGTCGCGACGAGCGCCACCCGCGACGCCGCGAACCGGGACGCGTTCGTCGCGGGCGTCGTGGAGATCTTCGGGACGGCCCCGGAGGTCGTCACCGGCGAGGAGGAGGCGGCGCTGTCGTTCGCGGGCGCGACCCGGGAGCTGGCGGAGCTGCGTCCGGCCCGGCCGTACCTGGTCGTGGACATCGGCGGCGGCTCGACCGAGTTCGTGCTCGGCGGCTCGTCGGTGCGCGCGGCGCGGTCGGTGGACATCGGGTGCGTCCGGATGACCGAGCGGCACCTGAAGGACGGCGACCCGCCGTCGCCGGGCCAGATCAGCGCGGCCGTGGCCGACATCGACGCGGCGCTGCGGCTCGTCCGCGAGTCCGTGCCGGTGGACGAGGCGCGGACGCTCGTCGGGCTGGCGGGCTCGGTGACGACGGTCGCGGGCATCGCGCTGGACCTGCCCGCCTACGACTCCGACCGCATCCACCTCAGCCGGATCATGGCGGGCCAGGTCCACGACGTGACGCGCGACCTGCTGCACGCGTCCCGCGCGGAACGCTCCGAGATCGGCGTGATGCACCCCGGCCGCGTGGACGTCATCGGCGCGGGCGCGCTGATTTTGGACCGCATCATGCGCGAGTTCGGCTTCGGGGCCGTGATCGTCAGCGAGCACGACATCCTCGACGGCATCGCCTGGTCGCTGGCCTGACGCCGTGGGCAATCGTCCGTTCGTCCCGCCCGGCACCGGGTGGCCCGAGGATCCGGCGGCGCCGGACACGCCCGTCGCGCGCGACGCGGCGGACGTCGCCGCGCTGGCCGCGAGCGCGCCGGACCTGGCCGAGGTCGCGGCGCGCGAGTCGGTGTGCCGCGCGTGCGACCGTCTCGTCGCGTGGCGGGAGAAGGTCGCGGTGGAGCGGCGGCGGATGTTCGCCGACGAGGAGTACTGGGGCCGTCCGGTGCCGGGCTGGGGCGCGGACGAGCCGACGATCCTGATCTCGGGCCTCGCCCCGGCGGCGCACGGCGGCAACCGCACCGGGCGGATCTTCACCGGCGACCGGTCCGGGGACTGGCTGTTCGCGTCGCTGCACCGGGTGGGGCTGGCGGCGCAGGAGACGAGCGTCCGGGCCGGGGACGGGCAGGAACTGTTCGGCGTGCGGGTCGTCGCGGCCGTCCGCTGCGCCCCGCCCGACAACAAGCCGACGCCCGACGAGCGCCGCGCCTGCCTGCCGTGGCTGGAGCGCGAGGTCGCCGAGGTCGCGCCATCGGTGCGCTGTGTGGTCGCGCTCGGCGGGTTCGCGTGGCAGGCCGTCTGGCCCGCGCTGGGACGCGCCGGGTACGCGCTGCCGCGTCCGCGCCCGCCGTTCGGGCACGGCGCCGAGGTGCTGCTGCCCGGCCCGCACGGACGGGACGTCACGCTGCTCGGCTGCTACCACCCCAGCCAGCAGAACACCTTCACCGGGCGCGTCACCGAGGCGATGCTCGACGCGGTCTTCACGCGCGCCCGGGCGCTGGCGTCCTGAGCCCGGGACGGGGCCGGCCCCCGTCGGCCCCGTCCCGTCGGGCGTCGTGAGATGAGATGCGCCCGAGTTCACCCAGGTTCGCCGTATTTGACGGATTAATCTGTGCGCCGGATCACGTTCGGTGAGGACGCCGCGCATCGGGGTACGGGCGTCCCATGGCCCCTGCGAAGAACCCCCGGCGGATCGTGATCCTCGGCGGCGGCTACGTCGGCATGTACACCGCGCTGCGCCTCCAGCGGAAGCTGCGCCGCGAGATGCGCCGCGGCGACGTCACCGTCACCGTCATCGACCCGCAGTCCTACATGACCTACCAGCCGTTCCTGCCGGAGGCGGCGGCGGGCAACCTGGAGCCCCGGCACGTCGTCGCGCCGCTGCGCAAGGTGCTGAAACGCTGCCGCGTCCGCAATGGCTATGTCACCCGCGTCGACGCCGCGCGCCGCCGCGTCTCCTACCGTCCGGCCGGGGCGGACGACCACGCCGAGCAGGAGATCCCCTACGACGTGCTCGTCGTCGCGCTCGGCTCGGTCTCCCGGACGCTCCCGATCCCCGGCCTCGCGTCCTGCGGCATCGGGTTCAAGACCATCGAAGAGGCCATCTACCTGCGCAACCACGTCCTGCACCAGCTCGACGTGGCCGCGTCCAACGACGACCCGGCGGTCCGCCGCCGCGCGCTGACGTTCGTGTTCGTCGGCGCGGGCTTCGCCGGGATCGAGGCCCTCGCCGAACTGGAGGACATGGCCCGCGACGCGTGCCCCTGGTACGGCATCGACCCGGCGGACATGCGCTGGATGATGGTCGAGGCCACCGACCGCGTCCTGCCCGAGGTCGGCCCGGAGATGGGCCGGTGGACGGTCGAGGCCCTGCGCCGGCGCGGCATCGAGGTCAAGCTGGAGACGCTGCTGAAATCGGCGGAGAACCGGCACATCGTCCTCAGCGACGGCGAGGAGTTCGACGCCGCCACGCTCGTCTGGACGGCCGGGGTGAAGGCGCACCCCGTCGTCCGCAACAGCGACCTGCCGCTGGACGACAAGGGACGCGTGAAGGTCGGCGCCGACCTCGTCGCCGAGGGCCGCCCCCACGTGTACGCCGCCGGGGACAACGCCCGGGTGCCCGATCTGTCGGGCAAGGGGGAGTTCACCGCGCCGAACGCGCAGCACGCCGTCCGGCAGGCCCGCCGCCTCGCCGACAACATCGTCGCCGACCTGCGCGGAAAGGACCGGACGCCCTACGAGCACGCCTACGTCGGGTCCGTCGCGGGTCTCGGGCTGCACAAGGGCGTCGCGAACGTCTACGGCGTCAAGCTGCGCGGCCTGCCCGCGTGGCTCATGCACCGCACGTACCACCTGTCACGCATGCCGACGTTCAACCGTAAGATGCGGGTGACGGCGGACTGGACCCTGGCGCTCTTCTTCCGGCGTGAGATCGTCTCGCTCGCCGAACTGGAGCGCCCGCACGAGGAGTTCGAGCTGGCCGGCCGGAGCTGACGGGGGGAGCGCATGCAGGACGGTGTCGCGGGCCGCCTCACCCCCCTGCTCACCCGGATCCTCCTCGGCGACGAGGGCGGCGCCGGCGAACTGCCCGTCCAGGTCCGCGCCTGGGACGGCAGCGCCGTCGGCCCCGCCGGGGCGCCCGCGTTCGTGCTGCGGCACCGCCGCGCGCTGCGCCGGCTGCTGTGGAAGCCGGGCGAGATGGGGCTCGTCCGCGCCTACGTCGCCGGTGAACTGGACATCGAGGGCGACGTGTTCGCCGCGCTCGGAGCGGTCCAGCGCGTCATGCGCAGCGGCGACGAGCCCATCCGGCTGAGCGGCGACGACAAGCGCGAGATCGTCCGGACGGCCGTCATGCTCGGCGCGGTCGGCCCCGAGCCGCGTCCGCCCGCCGAGGAGTTCCCGGCGGGCCGCGCGCCCGCCGCGGAGGCGCCGCTGCGGGCGCCCGCCGCGTTCTTCGCCCGGATGCTCGGCCCGTCGCTCGCGCACGGCAGCGGCCTGTGGGACCAGGCCGTCGACCTGGAGGACGCCCAGCGCGCCGCCCTGGACTGCGTCGCCGAACGGCTCGGCCTGTTCCCCGGCGCCCGCGTCCTGGACCTGTCGTCGGGCTGGGGCGCGTTCGCCCGCCGCGCCGCCGCCGCGGGCGCCCGGGTCGTCGCGCTCGCCCGCACGCCCGAGCAGGCCGAGCACCTGCGCGCCGCGCGGGTCGAGGGCGTGGACGTCCGCGACGGCGGCCTGGACGCCGCGGGCGACGGCCCCTACGACGCGATCGCCGGGCTCGGCGGCGTCGAGTCCCCGGACCTGCCCGTCGCCCGGCTCTACGAACTGCTCGCGCCCGGCGGCCGGCTCGTGCTCCAGCGGACGGCCCGCCGTCCCGGCCCGCACGAGGTCCGCCGCACCTTCACGACCAGCTACATGTTCCCCGGCGACGCCGAGCTGCGGACGCTCGGCGAGCAGGTCGCCGCGCTGGAGGACGCCGGGCTCGAGGTCCGCGCCGTCACCGCGCTGCGCGAGCACCACGCCCGGACGCTGCGCGCCTGGGCGGCGGGGCTCCAGCGGCACTGGGCCGAGTGCGCCGAGCTGGCGGGGGAGGGGCGCGCCCGGGTCTGGCTGCTCTACCTCGCCGCGTCCGCACTGGCCTGCGAGAGCGGCCGGGTCGGCGTCCACGAGATCGCCGCCATCCGCCGGGACCGCGACGGCCGCGCCGGGACGACCCTCGTCGAGGAACGCGCCATTCTCAGCCGCTGACGCTCCGTGCCCGCGAATCCCTCGCCGGTCACGCTGCGTAGCGATATGATGGGACCGCCCCTGTGGCCCAACGGTTAGAGGCGGGCTCCCTAAAAGAGCTTCATCGTGTCGGTTCAACTCCGACCAGGGGCACCGCGACCAACGTCACGGTCATCGTTATGTGTCCGCGACCCGCGCGGGGGAACGATCGTCGGCGCCGTCGCGTCTACCATCACGAGGACCGGTGGCGGCCCGGATGGAGGACACCAGTGGAAAGCAGGAACCCCGCGTTCCGGGGCCAGAACTTCCGCCAGCGCGCGGGCGCGTACAACGGGTACGGCGCCCCGGAGACGCTGCCCGGCGGTCCGGCGTACGCGCCGTCCCGTCCCATGACCCTGGACGACGTCGTCGTCCGCGGCTTCTTCACGCTCGGCACGCTGGTCGTCGCGGCGGCGCTCACCTGGGCGCTCGTCCCGACCGCGGCGGCGGCGCCGGTGCTGGTGGTCGCGACGATCGCCGAACTCGGCATCTGGGCGTTCATCACGTTCGGGCGCAAGGCGAACGCGCCGCTCGTGCTGGCGTTCGCGGCCGTCTACGGCATCGTCGTCGGGGTCCTCAGCCACGCCTACAACGACCTCTACCACGGCATCGCGTTCCAGGCCGTCGTCGGCACCGCGCTCGCGTTCGGCGCGACGCTCGCCGTCCACGCGCTGCGGATCGTCCGGGTGACGCCCCGGTTCGTCCGGTTCGTCGTCGCGGCCGGGTTCGGGCTGATGGGCCTGATGATCGTGGACCTGCTCGTGTCGGCGTTCGGCGGCGACAGCGGCATCGGCATCCGCGACGCGTCCAGCCCGCTCGCCTACGTGTTCAGCGTCGTCGCGATCCTCGTCGGCTGCTTCTTCCTGCTGCTCGACTTCGACACGATCGAGCGCGGCGTCGCCGAGCGCGCCCCGGAGAACTTCGCCTGGTACTGCGCGTTCGGCCTGACGCTCAGCCTGGTCTGGATCTACCTGGAGCTGCTGCGCTTCCTGTCCTACTTCGCGGGCGGACGCAACTAGCCCGCACGGAAAAGGCCCCCGCCGGACGGATCCGGCGGGGCCTTCGCGTGGGGGGACGCGGGTCAGCTCAGGCGCTCCAGCACCATCGCCATGCCCTGGCCGCCGCCGACGCACATGGTCTCCAGACCGAACTGCTTGTCGTGGAACCGCAGGCTGTTGATCAGCGTGGACGTGATCCGGGCGCCGGTCATGCCGAACGGGTGGCCGACCGCGATCGCGCCGCCGTTGACGTTCAGCTTGTCGAGGTCGATGCCCAGCTCGTCCGCCGAGGGCAGCACCTGCGCGGCGAACGCCTCGTTGATCTCCACGAGGTCGATGTCGTCGATCGTCAGGCCCGCGCGAGCCAGCGCCTGCCGGGAGGCCTCCACCGGGCCGAGGCCCATGATCTCGGGGGACAGGCCGGTCACGCCGGTGGACACGACGCGCGCGAGCGGGGTGATGCCCAGCTCGGCGGCCTTGGTGTCGCTCATGACGATCACGGCGGCGGCGCCGTCGTTCAGCGGGCAGCAGTTGCCCGCCGTGATGGTGCCGTCCGGGCGGAACGACGGCTGGAGCGAGGACACCTTCTCGTAGGTGGTGCCGGGGCGGGGGCCGTCGTCCTTGGTGACGACCGTGCCGTCGGGGAGGGTCACCGGGGTGATGTCCTGCTCCCAGAAGCCGTTGGCGATGGCCTTCTCGGCGAGGTTCTGCGAGCGGACGGCGAACTCGTCCTGCGCCTGCCGGGTGACGCCCTTGAGGCTCGCCACGTTCTCGGCGGTCTGGCCCATCGCGATGTAGACGTCGGGGATGTTCCCGTCCGCGCGCGGGTCGTGCCACACGCCGGCGCCGCCCTCGGCGGTCTTGGCGGTGCGGGCCTTGGCGTCGTCGAACACCGGGTTCTCGGTGTCGGGCATGCCGTCGCTGCTGCCCTTGATGAACCGGCTGACGGTCTCCACACCGGCGGAGACGATCACGTCGGCCTCGCCGGCCTTGATCGCGTGCAGCGCCATGCGGGTGGTCTGGAGCGAGGACGAACAGTACCGCGTGATCGTCGCGCCGGGCACGTTGTCCCAGCCCAGCAGGACGGACACGACGCGGCCCAGGTTGTGGCCCTGCTCGGCGCCGGGCAGGCCGCAGCCGAGCAGCAGGTCGTCGATCTGGGACGGGTCGAGCTGCGGCACCTTCGCCATGGCGGCGGCGACCATCTGCACGGTCAGGTCGTCACCGCGGACGTCCTTCAGCGACCCCTTGAAGGCACGGCCGATCGGCGAGCGCGCGGTTGCGACGATGACAGCCTCGGGCATGTCGGGACTCCTTGGTCTCCTCTGGGCGGCGATCGTTGGTTACTCGCCGGTCGCTTGTGAATCTAGCGTTCCCGGTGCAGGCCCGTACATGTCGGGTGGCGCACATCATTGACACTTCGTCTAACAGTGCGGTGAGCACCGGGCCGCCGCCCAGCGGACAAACAGGACATTACGCCGGTCAGGCGGCCCCCGGAGTCGTCGGCGCGGGCTCCGGCACGCCCCGGCGGCGCAGCAGCGTGGCCCACCGGCCGCGCGGCCCCCGGTCGGTGCCCGCGACGCGCGTCCCCGCGACCTCGGTGCCCGGCTCGTCCGCCGCCTCCGCCGCCGCGAGGTAGACCGGCAGCACGCCCGTCCGGCGCCGGGGATCGGGCAGGACGTCGAAGTCCGGCTCCAGGTCCAGCGCCGCCGCCATCGACGGCAGCACCGCCATCGCCGCCGCCGCGTACCCGCGCGCCGACGGGTGGTACCGGTCCGCGCTGAACATCTCGCGCGGATCGGCGGCGAACTCGCGGCCGAGCAGGTCGCCGAGCGACACCGACCGGCCCCCGCGCTCCACCACCACGATCGTCTGCGCCGCCGCGAGCCGCCGGCTGGCGTTCTGCGCGATCCACCGCAGCGGCTGCCAGAGCGGCTTCACCGAGCCGAGGTCCGGGCACGTTCCGACGACGACCTCGCAGCCCGCCGCGCGCAGCCGCTCCACGGCCGTCGCCAGGTGCCCGACCGACTCGGCCGCCGGGATCCGCGCGGTGACGTCGTTGGCGCCGATCATGATGACCGCGACGTCCGGGCTCGCCGCCAGCGCCCGGTCCACCTGCTCGGGCAGCATCGACGACCGCGCGCCCGACAGCGCGACGTTGGTCAGCTGCACCGGCCGTCCCGCGATGGCCGACAGGCCCGCCGCCAGCAGCGCGCCCGGCGTCTCGTCCGGCTGGTGGACGCCGAGGCCCGCCGCCGTCGAGTCGCCCAGCATGACGAACGACAGCGGCGCGCCGGTGTCCGGCCCGAACACGCCGTCCGCGACCGGCGGCGGCGTGCTCGGCGTCGCCCTGATCATTTTCTTGGCCAGCCGCGCCTCGACCAGGACCAGCCCGATCGTCAGCCCGCCGACGGCGGTGATCCCGCCGCCCCCGTACGCCGCCGCGGCGGCGATCCGCCGCGCCCGCAGAGCCCTCAGCAACCTCATCCTGCCACCTCCGCCCACCCGACCCCGTACGGCGGTGATGCCCGCGAACGCCGTTCTGGGTTACCGTCGGAAACTGGAATCTATCCGAAACCGCATCCCCGACCCTCGCAGTACACGCGGGCTGAACAGGGATGTAACACGATGAAACGATCAGCGCCAGGGGCGCTCGTCCGGCAGGGGGAGTCGCGATGCAGGTGAACGATTCGCTGGTCGAACTGATGGGGAACACGCCGCTCGTCCGGTTGCGGCGGGTCGTCGCGGGGGCCCGTCCGCAGGTCCTCGCCAAGGTCGAGTACTTCAACCCGGGCGGCTCGGTGAAGGACCGGATCGCCGTCCGGATGATCGACGCGGCCGAGGCGTCCGGCGAGCTGCCGCCCGGCGGGACGATCGTGGAGCCCACGTCCGGCAACACCGGCGTCGGCCTCGCCATCGTCGCGCAGGAGCGCGGCTACCGGTGCGTGTTCGTCTGCCCCGACAAGGTCGCCCGCGACAAGATCGACGTGCTGCGCGCCTACGGGGCCGAGGTCGTCGTGTGCCCGACGGCCGTGTCGCCCGAACACCCCGACTCGTACTACTCGGTGTCGGACCGGCTCGCCGCCGAGATCCCCGGCGCGTGGAAGCCGAACCAGTACGCCAACCAGAACAACCCGGACTCGCACTACGCGACGACCGGCCCGGAGATCTGGGCGCAGACCGACGGCACCGTGACCCACTTCGTCGCGGGCATCGGCACCGGCGGGACGATCACCGGCACCGGGCGCTACCTCAAGGAGGTGTCCGGCGGGGCCGTCCAGATCATCGGCGCGGACCCGGAGGGCTCGGTCTACTCCGGCGGCTCCGGCCGTCCGTACCTGACCGAGGGCGTCGGCGAGGACATCTGGCCCGAGACCTACGACCGGACGATCTGCGACGACGTCATCGCCGTCTCCGACAAGGACTCCTTCCTCATGACGCGGCGGCTCGCCCGCGAGGAGGGGCTGCTCGTCGGCGGGTCCTGCGGGATGGCGGTGGTCGCGGCCCTGCGCGTCGCCGCGAGCGCCCCGGACGACGCGGTGATCGTCGTCCTGCTGCCCGACGGCGGACGCGGCTACCTCAGCAAGATCTTCAACGACGAGTGGATGGGCCAGCACGGGTTCAGCGAGGACGCGACCGCGGAGGCGACGGTCGGGGACGTCCTCGCGCAGAAGGCCGAGGCGCAGTCCGACGGCATCCCGAACTTCGTCCACATGCACCCCACCGAGTCGGTCGGCGAGGCGGTGAAGGTGCTCCGCGAGTTCGGCGTGTCGCAGATGCCGGTCGTCTCGCCGGGCGCGGGGCACCCCGACGTGATGGCCGGCGAGGTCATCGGCGCGGTCGAGGAGCGGGTGCTGCTGCACGCCCTCTACGCCGACCAGGCCGGGCCGGACGAGCCGCTGGAGAAGCACATGAGCCCGCCGCTGCCGGTCGTCGGGTCCGGCGAGCCGGTCTCGCGGATGGTGTCCGTCCTGGAGGGCCGGGACGCGGCGGTCGTCCTGGTGGACGGCAAGCCCACGGGCATCGTCACCCGCCAGGATCTGCTGGCCTTCTTCGCGAACGGCTAGTCGGCGGCGCCGGGGGACGGGTCGTCGTGCTTGGGCGGCAGCCAGCCGGTCCCCTCGCACGGGCGGCAGTTCTCCGGCGACACCGCCGTGGTGATCTCCCCGGCCTGGACGGCGGCGCGCGGGACGGGCCGCACGCCCGCGCCGCCGCAGCACGGGCAGAGCATGTGGATACCTGCCGGAATCATCCGCACCCGCTGTTCCTGGACATGGCCAGGACGGTACGGCAGTCGACCAATCCTTTGCGAACTCCTGTCTGAACCCTTGCCGTTCAGCGGACGACGCGGAAGCGCTGGTTGGTGGCCAGCGGCGCGTGCGACACCGCGACGCGCTCCAGCCGGACCCGCGTGCCGCCCGGGTGGTCGAACAGCCGGACGCCGTCGCCCAACAGGATCGGCGCGGTCATCACGAGGATCTCGTCCAGCACGCCCGCGGCCAGGCACTGCCGCGCGATGTCCGCGCCGATCACGTTCACGTACTTGTCGCCCGCGGCGGCCTTGGCGGCGGCCACGCCGGACTCCAGGTCGCCGACGAACGTCACCTCCGGCACGGACATCTCGGGCACGTGGTGGGTCACGACGAACTGCGGCCCGTCCCAGCCGCCGCCGAACGCCTTGCCCTCCTTCTCGGTGCCGCGGTGCGGGTCGTCGCCGCGGAACGACCGGTTCCCGATCAGCAGCGCGCCGATCTCCGCGATGACGTCCGCCACCGCCGGGTTCGGGCCGATGAGGTCGGTCAGCCAGGACATGTCGCCGCCCGGACCGGCGATGAAGCCGTCCAGCGACGCCGTGCAGGAGTACAGGATCTTCGCCATGCCCCGATGATGCCCGCCGGGTCCGACAGTCGCGTCAGGCGCGCGCGAACGGGCCGTCCAGCGCCGCCCACTGGAGCAGCATGATCGTCTTGGCGTCGGTGATGCCGCCGTCGCGGGTCATCGCGAGCGCCCGCTCGAACGGCAGCTCGACGACCTCGATGTCCTCGCCCTCCTCGGCGAGCCCCGTCACGCACGCGATGTGCGGCTCGCCCTCGACCGGCGCGGCGTAGCAGTGGACGATCTCGGTGACCGACCCCGGGCTCATGTACGCGTCGAGGACGTGCTCCGGCTCGCCGATGACGTACCCGGTCTCCTCGGCGGTCTCGCGGCGGATGGCGTCCTCGGGCCGGTCCTCGTCCAGCAGCCCGCCGGGCGTCTCCAGCAGCATCCCGTCCGGATGCCCGTTGACGTACGCCGGGTAGCGGAACTGGCGGATCAGCACGACCGTCCGGCGCGCGCGGTTGTAGAGCAGGATCGTCGCGCCGTTGCCCCGGTCGTGGGTCTCGCGCTCGTGGGTCGTCCAGCGCCCGTGCCGGTCCTGGTAGTCGAAGACGGTGTTGCGCAGCACGTACCAGTACGACGACAGAACCTGCACGTCGCGCACCTTCACCCGCGGATTCCCGGTGAGGTCCCGCCCCGCCCGGTCCAGCCCCGTCCGCCCCCGCCGATCCGGCGTGTCGATCCCTTCGGTCACCGTCCCGACCCTAACCGCCCGCCCCCGCCACGACCACGAAGTGAGACCCGCCTCGCACAAACCCCACCCACCGCGCGCCCACCGCGCCAGAGCGCGGCGCGCGCGGCGGGGTGTCCGTGCGCGCGGCGGGGGCGGAGAGGGGCGTTCGGGACGGGAAAAGCCTGGGGCGCGAGCCGTTAGGCGAGCGCCCCAGGCTGGGGTCTTTCCAGGTGAGCCGGGAGGTGGGGCGGGGGAAATGGGCGGTGTTTCCGGCCCGTCCCTCCTCCCGGCGGTCTTTCAGCGGCGGAGGCCCGTGGCCACCTGCCAGTCCTCGTCCTCGCCGGCCGGGGCCTGCTTGGGGGCGTCGCCGTGGCCCGGCCACCAGGCGCGGTGGCCCAGCATCGCCGTCAGGCCCGGCACGAGGAACATCGACATGACGAACGCGGCGATCGAGATGCCGATGGCGACCGAGAAGCCCATCTGCTGGAGGAAGGACACCTTCGCCAGCATCATCACCGAGAACGTCCCGGCGAGGATCAGGCCCGCCGCGGCGACCGTCGGGCCGCCGTGCTGGACGGCCAGCGCCGCCGCCTCGCGCGGCTCGTGGCCCTCCTTGGCCTCCTCGCGCAGCCGCGCGGTCATCAGGATGTTGTAGTCGGTCCCGATGGCCAGCACGAACAGGTAGAGGATGATCGGCAGCTGGAAGGTCACCCCGGCCTCGCCGAGCCCGCCCTGGAAGACGTACACGGCGCTGCCGAGCGTGGACGCGAAGCCGACGAGCACCGCCGCCACCAGGTACACCGGGGCGACCACCGACCGGAGCAGCAGCGCGAGGATCACCGCGATGAGCACCGCCGCCACCGGCAGCGTGACCGACAGGTCCCGGTTGTTGACGGTGTTGATGTCCGCCCACAGGGCCGTCTCACCGCCGACGTAGGAGCGCATCCCGTCCGGCGTGGCCTTGTGGACGGCCGGCCGCAGCTTGTCCTTCACCAGCACGACGGACTCGTTGGCGACCGGGTTCTTCTTCAGCAGCAGGTCCACCCGGACGACGCTCTTGTCCAGCGGCGCGGGGACGGGGTCCTGCACCCGGGCGACGCCGGGGGCGCCGCCGGCCGCCGAGCGGAACGCGGCGACCTGGGCGTCGGTGGCGGGCGAGCCGTCCGTGGTCTTCAGGTAGACCTGGACGGGCTTGGTGAGTCCGGGCGGGAAGCCCTTCTCCATGTCCTTGGTGGCCTGCGCGGACTCGGTGTCCTGCGGGAACCCGGACGCGAAGTCGTAGTCGGCCTTGAACCCGAACACCCCGGCCGCGAGGACGAGCATGAGCCCGCCGGACACGACCGCCGCGAGCCACGGACGCCGTCCGACGCCGCGCCCGATGGACGCCGAGATGCGCGCCTTCGGCTGCTTCTTCCACGACTTGGACGGCCAGAACACCGCCGTGCCGAGCAGCGAGATGATCGCCGGGAACAGGGTCAGGGCGGTGATGCCCATGAACAGGACCGCGATGGCGAGCGACGGCCCCCACGCCTTGAACGCGCCGAACGTGGCGAGCAGCAGGACGAGGAACGTCACGGCGATGGCGGCGGCGGCGGAGGCGATGACCTCGCCGACGCGCTCCACCGACTGGATCATCGCGGTCTTCTTGTCCTCCCCGGCCCGCAGCCGCTCGCGGTAGCGGAACAGGAGGAACAGGTAGTAGTCGGCGCCGACGCCGAACAGGACGATCAGGATGATGATGCTGAGGCTGTCGTCGCTGGAGAAGTTCAGCACCTTCGACGCGGCCCCGACGAGCCCCATCACCACCTGCATCGTGATACTGATCACGATCAGCGGCAGGACGGCGGCGATCGGCGCCCGGAAGATCAGCAGGATCAGCCCGATGATCAGGACGAACGTCGCGATGCCGACGATCTCGAAGGACTGGTTGAACGAGTCCTCGTTGTCGACGAACCCGGCGACGTCACCGCCGACCTTGGCCTCCAGCCCGCTGCCCGACAGGAGCTTCGGCAGCTGGAGCCGGATGTCCTTCACGGCGTCGGCCTGCTTCTTGCTGTCCTCGGTGCTCGTGCCCTTCATGCCCACGACGACGACCTGGACGGCCTTGTTGGGAGCGACCGTCTCCTTGGACGTGGAGACGGCGGTGACCGTGGGGTACTTCTTCGCCTGCAGCGCCGCGGCCGTCTGGCCGACCTTCGCGACGTCCGGCGTGGTCAGCGTCCCGCCGTCGGAGCGCTTCACGACGATCACGGTCGTCTGGTCGGCCTGCTGCGGGAACGCCTTCTGGGCGACCTTCATCGCCTGCGCCGACTCGTACTTGGACGGCAGGAAGTCGCCCTGGTCGGACTTGGTCGAAAGCTTCGGCGAGAACGCGATGACGACCACGGCGACGACCAGCCAGCTCACGATGGTCCACCACGGATGCCGCACGACGAAGCGTGCGAGACCAGCGAACATGGTTGATCCTTACTCGGGGGGTTGGGCTCTGTATCTCCACAAACGGTAAAGAACGAAAGCGCATGACGGCTCACCCCACAAGCCCATTTTCGGGCTGATACCTCGGGTGGACCCCTCTCATCCTTCGGGAGGGGCGCCGGGTCGCTAGCCTCATACGCATGGACAACGACGTGCGGCGATCCTTCGAGACGCTGGCCATCCACGCCGGGCAGGAGCCGGACGCGACGACGGGCGCGGTCGTCCCGCCGATCTATCAGGTGTCGACCTACAAGCAGGACGGCATCGGCGGCCTGCGCGGCGGTTACGAGTACTCCCGCTCCGCCAACCCGACCCGGACGGCGCTGGAGACGTGTCTCGCCGAGATCGAGGGCGGGACGCGGGGCCTGGCGTTCGCGTCCGGCCTCGCCGCCGAGGACGCGCTGCTGCGCGCGGTCTGCCGGCCCGGCGCCCACATCGTCATCCCCGACGACGCCTACGGCGGCACCTACCGGCTGATCGCCAAGGTCGCCGAGCCGTGGGGCGTGTCGTTCGACCCGGTGCCGCTCGGCGACATCGCGGCCGTGCGGGCGGCGATGCGGCCCGAGACCGTGCTGATCTGGGCGGAGACGCCGACCAACCCGCTGCTCGGCATCGCCGACATCGCCGCACTGGCGAGCGTGGCGCACCAGGCGGGCGCGCTGCTGGCGGTGGACAACACGTTCGCCTCGCCGTACCTGCAGCGTCCGCTGGCGCTCGGCGCGGACGTGGTCGTCCACTCGACGACCAAGTACATCGGCGGCCACTCCGACGTGGTCGGCGGCGCGCTGGTCACGGCCGACAACGTGCTCGGCGACCAGCTCGCGTTCCACCAGAACGCGATGGGCGCGGTCGCGGGGCCGTTCGACGCGTGGCTGACGCTGCGCGGCGTGAAGACCCTCGCCGTCCGGATGGACCGGCACTGCGCCAACGCCGAGCGGGTCGTCGGGCTGCTGACCGCGCACCCGCGCGTCCGGGAGGTGCTGTACCCGGGGCTGCCGGACCACCCGGGGCACGACGTCGCGGTGAAGCAGATGGCGAAGTTCGGCGGCATGGTGTCGTTCCGGATGGGGTCGGCGGCCGAGGCCGTCGCGGTGTGCGAGAACACCAAGCTGTTCACGCTCGGGGAGTCGCTCGGCGGCGTGGAGTCGCTGATCGAGCACCCGCACCGGATGACGCACGCGTCGGCGTCGGGCTCGCCGCTGGAGGTGCCGGACGACCTCGTCCGGCTGTCCGTCGGCATCGAGGACGCAGGCGACCTGCTGCGCGACCTGGAACGTGCCCTGGGCTGACGCCAACCGGACTGCCCTTCCCGGACGACGCTTGATCAAACATCTATGCTGGGCGCGTCGGGCTTCCTCCGGAAAGGGCCGCGGGTGCGCAGAGCAGTGGTGTGGGGTGCGGTGCTGACCGCGGTCGGCGCGGGCGCGGCGGGGCTCGTCCCGCCCGGCGCGGCGGCGTCCCCGGCGGTTCCGCCGGGCGGCGGCTCGGTGGCGGCGGGCTCGGCCGTCATGGTCACGCCGGACCTGCCGAAGTTCCGCACCTACGCCTACGGCAAGAACGCGCGGCAGCGGCTGGACGCGTACTGGCGCGCGCCGGTGAAGTCGGCGCGCGCCAAGCCGGGCCCGGCGGTCCTGCTGCTGCACGGCGGCTACTGGATCGAGGGCGACAAGCGGGACTGGAAGTACGTCGCGCGCCGCCTCGCCGGGGACGGCTTCACGGTCTTCGCCGCCGACTACCGGCTCGCCGGGCCGCACGCGGTGTGGCCCGCGCAGCGCGACGACGCCCTGGCCGCGCTGCGGTTCGTCAAGAAGAACGCCAAGCGGTGGAACGTCGACCCCGGCCGGATCGCGGTGGTCGGCTCGTCGGCGGGCGGGATGCTCGCGACGCAGCTCGGCACCTACGGCGAGGGCGCGAAGCAGGTGCGGGGCGTGGTCGCGCTGTCGCCCGTCAACAACCCCTACCTCGCCTTCCGGCAGGGGGAGGCGCCGGACGCCTCGTCCCGCCAGGCCAAGCTGCGCCGCGCCGTGGTGGACCTGCTCGGCTGCGTCCCGGGCGCCGTCCCGGGCACTGAGGACGACGACCTGTGCTGGGGCCGCGCGGACGACGCCGACGCGGCCGTGCACGCGTCCGCCGGCGACGCGCCGATGCTGCTGATGCACGCCGCCGGGGACTTCGTGCCCGTCACGCACAGCACCGAGCTGGCGAGCGCGCTGCGCGCCGCCGGGGTGGCCGCGACCGTCCGGACGGTCGCGGGGAACGGGCACGGCACCGCGCAGCTCGGCGACCCCGGCGTCTACTCGCGCATCCTCGCGTTCCTGCGCGCCCGCACCCGCTGACGCGGCGCCCGGGGTTGCACCCGGAGCGGCGCTCCGCATAGATTCCGGAGCAGTGTTCCGGAAACGGCGGGGGGATCACCCATGCGGGCTGTGCGCGTCCACACGTTCGGCGACCCGGACGTCCTGCGCCCGGACGAGGTGCTCCGGCCCGAGCCGGCGCCCGGCGAGGTGCTGATCCGCGTCCACGCGGCCGGGGTGAACCCGGCGGACCTGTACGCCCGGCGCGGCTTCCCGAACATCCCGCCGGACCTGCGGCCGGAGATCCGGCTGCCGTGGACCCCCGGCGGGGACGTCTCCGGCGTCGTCGTGGACACCGCGCCGGACGTCACCGCGTGGCGCCCGGGCGACCGGGTGTTCGGGCTCGTCCGGTTCGGCGACATCAACAACGGCGGACGCGCGTACGCCGAGTACACCACCGCCCCGGCCGACCACCTGGCCCGCGTCCCGGACGGGCTGGACCACGTCCCCGCGGCGGGCGTCCCGATGGCGGGCCTCACCGCGCTCCAGATCATGTTCGAGGTCGCCGCGCTGCCGCCCGGCAAGAAGGTGCTGGTCAACGGCGCGGCGGGCGGGACGGGCCACTTCTTCGTCCAGCTCGCCAAGACGCGGGACGCGCACGTCGTCGCCGTCGCGTCCGGCCGCCACGAGGCGTTCCTGCGCGACCTCGGCGCGGACGAGTTCATTGACTACACGACCACCGACGTCGCGACCGCCGTCCGCGACGTGGACCACCTGTTCGACGCCGTCGCCGGGCCGGACGCGTACCGCCTGCTGCCCGTGCTCCGCGACGGCGGCGTCATCTCCCCGATCTACCTCGGCGACTACCACCCCGAGGAGGCCGCCGCGCGGGGCATCACGTTCGCGGGCGGCCAGGTCCGCTCGGACGGCGCGGGCATGGCCGAGCTGGCGCGGCTCATCGAGTCGGGCGCCGTCCGGGTCGCGGTGGACAGCGAGTTCGCGCTGGCCGACGCGGCGTCCGCGCACGCGCACGGCGAGCGCGGCCACCTCCAGGGCAAGATCGTCCTGCGGGTGGACTAGCCGTTCCAGACCATCAGGACGAGGATCACGAGCCACAGCAGCGCGACGATCCCCGACAGCGCGGCGATCCGGCCGCGCTCGGCCACCGCGACGTCGCCGGCGTCCTTCTCCTCGCCCGCGCCCTCGCGCTCGGTGAGCAGCTTCACCGCGTGCCCCTGGTCGCGGACGACGACGAGCAGCAGCGCCAGCGACACGACGAACAGCGTCATCGACACCGACAGCCACGCCTCGGAGAACGCGCCCTCGGCGAGGAACAGGCCGAACAGGAAGATCCCGAGCGTCCCGAGCCCGTAGATCTGCGTCGTGCGGTGCAGATAGCGGACGACCGTCACGTTGCCCTGCCGGATGTACCGGGGCGTGGACATCGTCGCGGCCGTCAGCGGCCCGAGCGTGAAGATGGCGAAGCCGACGTGCAGGACGAGCAGCAGGCGATCGGAGGTCGACATGACGACCAACCTAACCTGTCCCGGCCCGGTGTCACCCGGCGGCGCGGCGCCGCGACCGGCGCACCCGGAGGTAGTCGCTCACGACGTACTCGCCGAGCCGCTCGGCGTCCGGCGCGAACACCCGGCCGCCGTTGCGGCGCGCGACCTCCTCCACGAACGACACGAGGCGGCGGTCGTCGGCGAGCATGAAGAAGTTCATCCCCGCCCCGCGCCGCGTCATCTTGTCGACCTCGGACATCGTCAGGACGAGCGTGTCGGGCGACGGCGGGTAGTCGAACCGGGACCGTCCGTCCGGCCGCAGGTGCGCGGTCGGCTCGCCGTCGGTGACGATCAGGACGATCGGCTCGAAGTCCGGATGCCGGTCCAGATGCCGTCCGGCGATCATCAGCGCGTGGTGCAGGTTCGTGCCCTGGACCATGTCCCAGTCGAGCCCGGCCATCTCGGTGGGGTGCAGCGTGCGCGCGTAGTTGGAGAACCCGACGATCTGGATCGCGTCCTGCGGGTACTTGCTCGTCACCAGCGAGTGCAGCGCGAGCGCCGTCTGCTTGGCCGCGCCCCACGTCCCGCGCAGCACCATCGAGTACGACAGGTCCACCAGCAGGCACACCGCCGCGCCCGTGCGCCGCTCGGTCTCCTGCACCTCGAAGTCGTCCACGGCGAGCCGGACGGGCCGCTCCCCGGCGGTGCGGCGGATCGCGTTGCGGACGGTCGCGACGACGTCGAGCGGCTGCTCGTCCCCGAACCGCCACGGCCGCGTGGCGCCGGTCAGTTCCCCGGCCTTGCCCGCGTCCTGCTGGTCGTGGTCGCCCTGCCGGTCGCCGTCGAGCTGGGAGAACACGCGGCGCAGCGCGGTCTCGCCGAGCCGCCGGACGGCCTTCGGCGTCAGCTCCAGCTTCCCGCGCCGCCGCCGCAGGTAGCCCTGCCGCTCCAGCTCGGCCTCGATCCGGCGCAGCGCGGCGAGGTCGTCCACGGCGCGGCGGCCGAGCGCCCGCCGGACGGCGTCCTCGTCGATGTCGTCCAGCCGCGCGCCCGGATAGTCCTGCGCGAGCGCGGCCTCCAGCTCGGCGAGGTCGGCCAGCTCGGCGAGCGCGGACGTGGCGTCCCCGACGCCGAGCGCCGTGTCGCCGGTCATGTGCTCCGGGACGCCCCAGCCGAGGTCGGGCCGCCGGGCTCGTAGCGCGCCGGTGAGCCGTTCCATCTCCAGCGCCAGGCCCGCGTCCTGCATGACCTGGTCCATCAGGTCGGCCAGCTCGGCGCGCTGCTCGGGCGACAGCGACGCCATGAGCCGGTCCATCGCGGCGGCGCGGCGGGCGAGGATGTCGACCAGCTCGTCGAGGTTGCGCGGCTGCTCGGGGAAGAAGTCGCCGTACTCCTGCATGAAGCGGTCGAAGTCTTCGGGGGTGTGCTCGCCGCGCGCCTCGGCGTCCAGCATCTGGTTGAGCGCGGCCATCATGTCCTTGACCCGTTCCATCGCGGCCGGGTCGGGGTTCTGCATGGCCTGCCGCATGCCCTGGAACTGCGCGTCCAGGACGTCGCGGCGCAGCAGGTCCTTCAGCTGCTCGAACGTCTGCCGCGCGGCGTCGGACCGCCACTGGTAGTCCGACAGGCGGCGGACGGCCTGCGCGGTGTCGTCGGGCAGCGCGTCCAGCTCGGCCTCGCGCAGCCGCGCCTCGTCGCCCGGATCGGGGAACAGCTCGGCGCGCTCCTGCCCGACCGCCGTGTCCAGCAGTGCCCGGACGCGCTCCAGCGTGCCGTCCAGGCGCCCCCGGTCGCGGATCGCGCGGCGCCGCTCGCGGACCTCGCGCAGCAGGTCGTCCAGGCCGCGCCGGTCCCGGACGCCGGGCAGCCCCCGGCGCAGCATGTCCCGCAGGGCCTCGTCGGCGCGGGTGCCGTCCAGCACCGAGTCGCCGACCGCGTCGAGCGCCGACCGGACGTCGTAGGGAGGGGCCAGCGGATCCGGTCCGTCGTGGTAAGCCCCGTAGCGGTAACGGCTCATCTGCGCCTTCCCGTGCTCACGTCCGGTAGGTGGCCGTTCCGTCCGGGCTGTCGCCGACGTCCTTGGAGAGCTGGCGGGTCAGGAACATCCCCTCCAGCGCGAACTCGATCGCCGCGGCGGCCTGGCCGGGCGAGTCGCCGCTGAGCCCGAGGCGCTCCATCATCCGCGCCAGCCCGGGCACCGGCCCGACGCGGCGCAGCAGCTCGCCCGCGCCGACCAGCTCGCCGGACTCGACGCTCGCGCCGGCCTCGAACCGGGCGCGCAGCCCGTCCAGGTCGGCGGCGCCGAGCGTGCGGCGGAACGTCTCGGCGACCGCGCGGCGCAGCAGGTGCTCCAGCACCTCCTGCTCGCGGCCCTCCTCGCTGACCTCGAACTCCACCTTGCCGAGCAGCGAGGGGACGATCGCGGGCAGGTCGCAGACGCGGGCGACCGCGCGCTCCTCCCCGGCGAGCGCGGCGCGGCGCACCGCACCGGCCGCGACGGTCTCGGCCCCGGCGAGCGCAAACCGCGCCGACACGCCGGACCGCGCGTCCACGGCGGACGACTCCCGGACGAGCCGCGTGAACCGTCCGACCACCTCGATCAGGTGGCCGGGCACCTCGGCGGGCACGCCGCCGAGGTCGGCGAACTCGGCCTCCTGGCGGATCAGGTCCAGCTCGGTGTCCAGCGCGAGCGGGTAGTGCGTGCGGATCTCGGCGCCGAAGCGGTCCTTCAGCGGGGTGATGATCCGGCCCCGGTTGGTGTAGTCCTCGGGGTTGGCGCTCGCGACGAGCAGCACGTCCAGGGGGAGCCGCAGCGCGTAGCCGCGGATCTGGACGTCCCGCTCCTCCAGCACGTTGAGCAGCGCGACCTGGATGCGCTCGGCGAGGTCGGGCAGCTCGTTGATCGCGAAGATGCCCCGGTTGGTGCGCGGGACGAGCCCGTAGTGGACGGTCTCGGGATCGCCCAGCGTCCGGCCCTCGGCCACCTTGATCGGGTCGACGTCGCCGATGAGGTCGCCGACGGCGGTGTCGGGCGTGGCGAGCTTTTCACCGAACCGGTCGTCGCGGTGCCGCCACGCGACGGGCAGGTCGTCGCCCCGCTCGTCCGCGAGCCGCAGGCACCGCACGCAGACGGGCGCGTAGGGATGGTCGTTGATCTCGCAGCCGGCGACGACGGGCGTCCACTCGTCCAGCAGCCCGACGAGGGTGCGGATCAGCCGCGTCTTGCCCTGCCCGCGCTCGCCGAGCAGCACCAGGTCGTGCCCGGCGAGCAGGGCGCGTTCCAGGTGGGGGAGCACGGTGTCGTCGAAGCCGACGATGCCGGGGAAGCGCGGCTCGCCGGACCGCATCCGGGCGAGGAGGTTGTGGCGGATCTCCGCCTTCACCGTCCGCTGGACGTGGCCGCCGGCGCGGAGGTCGCCGAGCGTGGTCTCAGGAGGTGTGGTTGGACGCACGCGATCGACACTACGTCGCGGTCTACGGGTTCGCACCCCCTTACCGTCGGGCCACGAGGTGTTTGGGGAGGGGTGCCGCGACGGGGAGACTAGGAGCGTGGACGCAACCGGGAGAGGTGCCGATGGCGCGGTTCGGTGATGGCTTGGCGGTCGGGCCGGACCTGGTGTCCGCCGCCGAGGTCGCGGTGCGGCGGGCGCTGGACGGCCTGGACGCGGCGCCCGACCTGCTGTTCGTGTTCGTCTCCGGCGACGACCCCGAGCAGGCGGGCGCGGCGGCGCGGCGGGCGGGCGCGCTCGCGGGCGCCCGCGTCGTGCTCGGGTGCAGCTCGGCGGGCGTCATCGGCGGCGGGCGCGGCGTGGAGGGCGCGGGCGCGGTCAGCGCGTGGGCGGCGGTGCTGCCCGGCGCGCGGCTGGAGCCGTTCCGGCTGGAGACGCTGCGCGCGGGGGACCGGCTGGTCGTCGCCGGGATGCCCGAGACGCGGGCCGACGACGTCGTGGGCGTCCTGCTCGCCGACCCCTACGGCTTCCCGGTGGACGCGTTCGTGGAGCGGTCCGCCGAGGCGCTGCCGGGCCTGCCGCTGGTCGGCGGCCTCGCCGACGGAGAGCGCGGCGCGATCCGGCTGTTCGTGAACGGCGAGGTCCACGACGGCGGCGCGGTCGGGGTGGTGCTCGGCGGGCCGGTGACGGCGGCGACGGTGGTCAGCCAGGGCGCCCGTCCGATCGGCCCCGACATGGTGGTGACGCGCGCGGACGAGAATGTGCTGTACGAGCTGGCGGGCCGTCCGGCGCTGGAGAAGCTGGAGGAGATCGTCGCCGAGCTGCCCGAGGAGGACCGGGAGCTGGCCGGGCAGGGGCTGCTGATCGGCGTCGCGATGGACGAGTACGCCGACGAGCACGAGCGCGGCGACTTCCTCGTCCGGGGCGTGGTCGGCGCGGACGCCGAGGCGGGCGCGCTCGCGATCGGCGACGTCGTGGACGTCGGCCGCACGGTCCGCTTCCAGGTCCGCGACGCGTCCGCCGCCGACGACGACCTCACCGCGCTGCTCGACCGCTTCGACCTGGCGGTGGAAGGCGCCCTCCTGTTCTCCTGCAACGGCCGGGGCCGCGCGACGTTCGCCGACTCCGGCCACGACGCCCGGCTGCTCGGCCGCGCGTTCGCGGGCGCGGGCGTCGGCGGCTTCTTCGCGGCGGGCGAGATCGGCCCGGTCGGCGGACGCAACCACGTCCACGGCTACACCGCGTCCATCCTCGCCTTCGGCCCCGCCCCCGACGCTCCATGAGTTATGTGCTGGCGGTGGACGTCGGGGGGACGAAGCTCGCCGCCGCGCTGGTGGACGAGGCCGGGCGGCTCACCGGGTACCGGCGGATGGCGACGCCGTCCGGGCCGTACGTCGGCGCGGACGATCTGTGGCGGGCGTTGGTCGAGCTGCTGGACGAGGTGACCGGGCGGGTCGTGCCGGTGGGCGTCGGGGTGGGCTGCGGCGGGCCGATGATCTGGCCGGACGGGGACGTGTCGCCGCTGAACATCCCGTCGTGGCGGCGGTTCCCGCTGCGCGCGCGGCTCGCCGACCGGTATCCGGGCGTGCCGGTGCGCGTCCACAACGACGCGGTGTGCGTGGCGGTGGCCGAGCACTGGCGCGGCGCGGGGAAGGGGCACCGGAACGTGCTCGGGATGGTCGTCTCGACGGGCGTCGGCGGCGGCCTCATCCTGGACGACCGTCTCATCACCGGCGCGAGCGGCAACGCCGGACATGTCGGGCACATCGTGGTGGAGCCGGAGGGGCCGCCGTGCGCGTGCGGCGGCCGGGGCTGCCTGGAGGCCGTCGCGCGCGGGCCGGGCCTGGTCGCGTGGGCGCAGGCGCACGGCTGGCGGACCGGCGAGGAGATGACCGGCGTCGACCTCGCCGCCGACGCCCGGCGCGGCGTCCCGTCCGCCGTCCGCGCGCTGCGCCGGGCGGGCGGCGCGCTCGGCGTCGCGATCGCGTCCGCGACGCACCTGTGCGACCTGGACGTCGTCGCGATCGGCGGCGGGCTGTCCCAGGCGGGCGCCCCGCTGTTCGGCCCGCTCGCCGCCGCGCTGCGCGCCCACGCCCGGATGCCGTTCGCGGCGCGCGTCGAGGTCGTCCCCGCCGCCCTCGGCCAGGGCGCGGGCCTGGTCGGCGCCGCCGCGCTCATCCTGGCCGGCGACCGCTACTGGCCCGCGCCCTGAAGCCCGGCCGCGCGGTCAGCGGCGCAGCGTGACGAACTGGCCGATGACCAGTGGGAAGAACATCGCGCCGCCGCTGGCCGCGAACATGCAGAGGGCGTTGACCCGTCCGTTCATCGCGCCGCGCTGGTTGAGCATCGTGAACGCCGCCGGGAAGATCGACGCCATCGACAGGCCGAACGCGAACGTCCAGAACACGACGAACAGCGACGTCGACCCGAACAGCAGCAGCGCGGCGAGCGTCGTGCAGCACGCCGCGAGGCTGGTGAGCAGGATGCGCTCGGCGGGGGTCCGGCGGGCGATCGGCAGGCAGAGCAGCCGGCCGAGCGTCATCGCGATCCAGAACACCGACGTGTAGTACGCCGCCGTCCCGGACGAGTCCGTGATGCCCTGGTCGAGGGTGAAGGACGGCAGCCAGCCGGAGAAGCCGATCTCCGCGCCCTCGTAGAAGAAGAACAGGACCGCGACCGTCAGGACGATGCGCCGGTGCCGCGCCCGCAGGTCGGGTTCCTCGGGTTCGGGGGCGGTGGGGGCCGGGACGGGGAGCGCGCGCAGCCGGGCGACCAGCAGCACGGCCAGCCCGGTCATCGCCCAGTAGGCGAGGTGGAGCCCGCCGGTGGCGCCGAGGGCCTGCGCGATGAGGGCGGGCATCAGCAGCGAGCCGAGCCCGGCGAAGAACTGCGCCGCGTTGACGTACGGTCCCGCGCCCTCGCCGCGCTGCCGCATGAGCAGCGTGTTGGCCGTGACGAGGACGAAGATCTTGGACGCGCCGAGCGCCCACCAGCCGAGGACGAGCAGGAGCAGGGAGTCGGCCAGCGGGATCGCCGCCACGGCCGCCGCGAGGCCGCCGAGGCCGAGCGCCAGCTGGACGTGCGGGTCGAGGCGGTCGAACACGCGGCCCGCGAACAGCGAGCCGCAGACGGCCCCGACGGAGTCGGCCGTGAACAGCACCGACAGGGACGAGGCGGACAGGCCGGACGCGTCCGACAGCACGGGCAGCGACGGCCCGAGCATCGCCGATGTCGCGCCGACCATCGCGAAGCACACGAAGTAGGCGGTGGTGACCGACCGCGCCGCCGCGCCGCCGAGCCCCTTCTCTCTGGTTTCGAGCACATGACCTCCAAATCCGTCGCCGCCGGACCGCGGCATCGGTCGCCGTCCGGTCACCGGCGGGTGATCCGCTGTCTGGTGGCGCCGCCGGGCGCGTGCCCGGCCGGCGCCGCTTCCCCGGGGACGGGGACCCGCGCGCTGGAGGGATTCGCGCGGTATTCGCGCCGGGATGCTCCCGGAGACTTCATGTGCCGTTCCTGGGCGGCGGTGTTTGGAACGTTCCCACAGCGAGGCGAACAACGGCGCCCGCGCACTGCCGGTTTTTTCGGACGAGCACTCTCCCGAGCCGTCCGTACGAAACGGTCATTTTTCCTTCCTGCTGGTCTCACCTGGGACGTTGCCGGAGGTCGACCGCCTGTCGGGGAGCGGTGCACCGTTTTCGTCGGCAATGCCTATTTCCGTGGAGAAACTTTCTCCCACAAAACAAGGGTGGTATCAGCGCCGCTCCCGCGCAATGCCCTTGGCATTGATTGTCGGTGAGCAAATATTGGCGTCGCCCGGACGGGTCCCTCACTGCGGAAGTGAGTACAGGGAATGCACCGGACCGTCCAGGAGAGCCCGCCGAATTCCGGCGCCCGCCCGGCGCCGTTCGCGCGCCCGCGCGTGGAAGGATCGAAGGATGGCACCAGTCTCACTGGACGACGTGCGGACGGCCCGCGACCTGCTGCACGACGTGGTCGTCCCGACGCCGCTGCTCCACTCCCCGGCCCTGTCGGACCTGCTCGGCGGCCCCGTCTACCTCAAGTGCGAGAACCTTCAGCGCACCGGCTCGTTCAAGATCCGCGGCGCGTACCTGCGGATCGCGCGGCTGACCGACGCCGAGCGGGCGCGCGGGGTCGTCGCGGCGAGCGCCGGGAACCACGCGCAGGGCGTCGCGCTCGCGGCGGCGACGCTGGGCGCCCGCGCGACCGTCTACATGCCGAAGGGCGCGCCGCTGCCGAAGATCGCCGCGACGACCGGCTACGGCGCCGAGGTCCGCTTCCCCGGCCCGACCGTGGACGAGTGCCTGGTCGCCGCCGAGCGGCACGCCGAGGAGACCGGCGCGGTGTTCATCCACCCGTTCGACCACCCCGACGTCGTCGCGGGGCAGGCCACGATCGGGCTGGAGATCATGGAGCAGCTCCCGGGCGCCGCGACGATCGTCGGCGCGGTCGGCGGCGGGGGCCTCATGGCCGGGATCGCCGCCGCCGTGAAGGCGCTGACGGCCGAGCGCGGCGGCCCGGACGTCAAGATCGTCGGCGCGCAGGCCAAGCGGGCGGCCTCGTTCCCGCCGTCGCTGGCGGCCGGGCGGCCGGTGCGGGTCGAGGTGCGGCCGACGATGGCGGACGGCATCGCGGTCGGCCGGCCGGGCGACCTCACCTACGGCCTCGTCGCCGACCTGGTGGACGCCGTCGTCACGGTCACCGAGGAATCCCTGTCGCAGGCGCTGCTGCTCTGCCTCGAACGGGCCAAGCAGGTCGTGGAGCCCGCCGGGGCCGCCGGGGTGGCGGCCGTCCTGGAGCACGGGTACGCGATCCGGACGCCCGCCGTCGTCCTGCTGTCGGGCGGCAACATCGACCCGCTGCTGCTGTCGCGGCTGCTGCGGCACGGGCTGGCCGGGGCGGGACGGTACCTGGTCGTCCGCTGCCGCCTGAAGGACAAGCCGGGCGCGCTCGTCACGCTGCTCGGCGAGGTGGCCGACCTCGGGGTGAACGTCCTGGACGTCCGGCACGAGCGGGTCGCCGCGCGGCTGCCGGTGGAGGAGGCCGAGGTGGTGATGCACCTGGAGACGCGCGGCGCCGACCACAGCGAGCAGGTGGTCGCCCACCTGCGCGGACGCGGCTACACCGTCACGACGCCCTGACACCGGCCCATACCGGGTATTTATAAGGGAGCGCTTGCGATTCCGCGCGCGGGCCGCGTACCGTGTCCCACATCACGAAACTTGCGTCCTCTAAAATAGGACAGTGAAGGAGGCGCGGCGTGGCACCCCAACGCAGCGGAGCCCCGGAGCCGAAGATCGAGCGTTCGCTCACCCTGCACCTGCGGGGCGACTGGGGCGGTGCCAACCTGCACCGCATCTGCGGCTGGATCGCCCAGGAACTCGCCGACCGGTGCGGCCCGTACACGCGGATCGCGACGTGGAACAGCCGCGGCTTCGTGGACGCCGTCCGCGCCGTCGGACGCGGCGAGGTCCAGGTCGCGCTGGCCACCCCCGCCGCGTTCGTCACGGCCGCGCTGGACGGCCGGGGCCCGTACGCCGACGAGCACTACCCGGACCTGCGCGCCCTCGGCGTCCTGCCGCAGCGCGACCGGCTCGTCGTCGGCGTGCGGCGCTCGTTCGGCGTCCGGACGTTCGCCGAACTGCGCGAGCGCAAGCCCGCGCTGCGCGTCGCGACGTCGGTGAACGACGGCGTCAACCACGTCGGCGTGGCCGCCCACGCCCTGCTGGAGCGCGCCGGCGTGGACGTCACCGGCTGGGGCGGCGAGTTCCTGTCCGACGAGCGCCCGTTCGAGTCCTTCGACCACGTGCTGGCGGGACGCGCGGACGCGATCGTCCACGAGGCCATCATGCTTCCCGCCTGGCAGGAGTTCGGGAAGGACATGCACTTCCTGGAGGTCGAGCCGGACGTCCTGGAGGCGCTGGAGGCCGAGCAGGGCTGGCCCGCCGCCGACGTCGCCGACGGCTACTTCCCCGACACGCCCGCGTTCCGCACCCTCGACTTCTCCGACTTCCTCGTGCTGGCCCGCGCCGACCTCCCCGACGACGTCGCCTACGCCATCGCCTGGGTGCTCGGCGAGACCCGCGAGGTCATCGAGCGCCAGTACCGGCACATCCCGCCCGACCACAGTCCGATCACCTACCCGCTGGACCCGGTCGCGATCGGACGCACCCCCGTCCCGCTGCATCCGGGCGCCGCCGCCTACTACGAGCAGCTCGAAGCCTGACCGCGACCACCGAGGAGGAACGCATGGGGATCGTCCGGGAGGACGTCGCCGTCCTCGGCGCCGACGCGCCGCTGCGCACCGTCGAGCGCGACGAGGACCTGCTGCTCGCCGCGCCGCACCCAGGCCCGATGAAGCTGTGGCGCGATCACGACCCGCTGACCGTCGTCCACTACCCGCAGGAGTACGCCGCGCAGCCGTTCGCGCCGCCGCGCGGCGTCTACGAGAGCGAGTCGATCCGCGTCGAGTGGCAGACGATGAACAACCGTCAGCCCTTCTACCACCGCAACACCGACGTGGACGAGATCTCGTACCAGATCGCCGGTGAGCGGACGCTGATGACCGAGTACGGGGTGATCGAGCACCGTACGGGCGAGTTCTCCCGCCTGCCGCGCGGGCTCGGCCACGACAACTACGGACGCGAGGAGAGCCACCTGCTCTTCTACACGCCCGCGACGGTCGCCGAGGAGCGCGCCGCCGAGCGGACGTCCGAGCCGGTGTTCCCGCCGTTCCCCGGCTGGGAGCCCGGGAACGTCAACGAGGCCGTCACGCAGTGCATGGGCGCGCCCGGCCACGACATCACGGTGTTCCCGATCGACGAGCGGCTGCTGCTCGACCAGGTCCATCGCGAGAAGGAGCGGCTGAACGTCCTGCGCGCCGCCGAGGGCGCCGGGACGACCTGGCTCTACCGCTCGGACGGCTTCCGGCTCGGCGTCGTCCGGCTCGCCGCGTCCGACGGGACGGTCTACCGCCGCACCCTGGACGCCGACGAGGTCCAGTACCAGATCAGCGGCACGCGCACGCTGATCTCGCAGCGCGGGATCGTCGACCTCGGCCCCGGCGACTTCGTCCGGATCCCGCAGGGCCTCGCCCACACGTCCGTCACGTCCGGCGACGCCGAGCACATCGTGCTGCTGTCGGGCCGCGACCTGCCGCAGGTCGCCGCGACGGCCCGGACCGCCGAACCCCCCACCCCCGCGCGGGTCGCCGCCGCGCGCGCCGAAAGGACGAGCCGTTGAGCGAGATGCTGGCCGTGCGGGCGCACGCCGACTCCACCGAGCTGCACGTCACGAAGATCCCGGTGCCCGAGGTCGGGCCGCAGGACGTCCTCGTCCGCGTCGCCGCCGCCGGGCTCGCCCCCGGCATGATGACGCTGCTCGCGCGCGGCGCGTTCCGGCACCTGCCGACGACGCTCGGCCACGAGGCGGCGGGCACCGTCGTCGCGGTCGGCGACCAGGTCACGGGCGTCGCGGAGGGCACGCGGGTGCGCGTCCACCCGAACCTGACGTGCCGGTCGTGCGAGTACTGCCGCACCGACCGCGAGATGATGTGCGCGCAGCAGGCGATGATGGGACACGCGGCGTTCAGTCCCGTGCCGATGCCGCTCTACGCCGAGTACCACGACGGCGGGCTCGCCGAGTACGTCCGCGTCCCGCACTGGCTGGTGGACCCGCTGCCGGACAACGTGAGCTTCGACGTCGGCGCGAAGGTCCACGACCTCGCCAACGCCGTCCGCGCGCTGAAGCTCGCCGACCTGACGCCGGGCGCCACGCTCGTCGTCACGGCCGCGACCGGCACGATGGGCACCGCGACGGTCAAGCTGGCGCCGCACTTCGGCGTCGGCCGGCTCGTCCTCGTCGGACGGTCGGCCGAGCGGCTGGCCGACGTCGCGCGGATCAGCCCGCTGCCCGTCGAGACCGTCGCGTGCGAGAGCCTGCCGGACGGCTGGGAGAAGACCGCCGGCCTGACCCGGCGGCTGCGCGAGATCGTTCCGGGCGGCGCGCACGCGGTGCTCGACTTCGCCCCGGCGGGACGGATGACGGCGCAGTCCATGGCCGCCATGCGCACCGGCGGGACCATCGTCCACATGGGCGCGAGCCAGGAGCCGCTCGACCTGCCCGCCGCGGTCATGATGGTCAACTGCTGGCGGTTCGTGGGCACCCGCGCCTGCACCCGCACCGACGCGCGCGAGGTCCTGGCGCTGCTGGACTCCGGCGCGCTGCGGGTGGACGACCTCATCACGCACCGCTTCCCGCTCACCGACGCGCGGGCGGCCGTCGCGGCGATGCAGAGCCGCACCGAGCCGATCTGGATGGCGGTCGTCAACCCCTAGCAGGGGGCGCCGTTGAGGACGCAGGCGGAGGGCGAGCCGGGCGGCCGGCCCTCCGCCTGGAACCCGAGCTGGACGGTCGCGCCGGGCGCGAGCGGGCCGCCCGTGCCGAGCAGCCGGTTCACGTCGTGGTCGGCGCCGGTGCCCCACGCCCAGGTGATGCGGGCGCCGGGGAACGAGGCGCTCAGGTTCCAGGCGTTCACGGTCGCCTGGCCCGTGTTGACGACCGTGATCTGCCCGACGAAGCCCGAGTCCCAGCGGTCGCTGGTCGTGTAGGTGGCCTGGAGGCCGGTCGTCCGGGTGCGCCCCGGCGGACCCTGGCGGTACGGCGGCCCGTGGTGCTTGTGCCTCTTCCCGATCCCGGGCGCGGACGTCCGGGACGGGCGCGCGGACGCCGTGGCCGACGCCGACGGGGACGCGCTCGGCGACGGCGCGACGGTCTGCGCCTGCGGGCGCTCCTTCGTCCCGGTGGGCGAGACCGGCACGGTCGGCAGCGCGCACCCGTTGCGGCAGTCGCCCGGCGAGCCGCCGGGACGCGGCGCGGAGCCGTCCTCGGAGGCGGCGCGCAGCCCGAACGCGCTCGCGCCGGCGACCGCGACGCCCGCCACGGCCAGGAACACGACGGGCCGGCGGCGCCGCCCGTCCGGCCGCTCGCGGCGCCGTCCGCCCGGAGCGCGCCGCCGCCCTCGCCCGGTGGCCTCCGTCACTCGGATCCCTCGCTTCCGCCCTGCCCGACTTGTCACGGATTCGACGGGAATCTAGCAGGCGGACGATCGACGAGGGCGGCGGACGCGCCTAGTACGTCCGAAGCGCGGGTTTGCCGGACGTGTAGATCCAGTCCTTGAACAGGGCGCCGAGGTCCCGTCCCGACAGCCGCTCGGCGAACCGGACGAAGTCGGCGCTGGACGCGTTCCGTCCCTTGTAGGCGGCGGGCCACTCCTTCAGCAGCCGGAAGAACTTCTCGTCGCCGATCGTCTTCCGGAGCACCTGGAGCGTCATCGCGCCCCGCTCGTAGACGGTCGCGTCGAACAGCCCGTCGCGTCCCGGATCGGCGGTCCTCGGCTTCCACAGGTCGCCGCTGGACGGCGTCCGGTACGCCTTGTCGAAGTTCTTCTGGACGGGCGTGTCCAGGTACTTCGCGGCGTACAGCCACTCGGCGTAGGTGGCGAAGCCCTCGTTCAGCCAGATGTCCTTCCACCGCGCGGGCGTGACGCTGTCGCCGAACCACTGGTGCGCCAGCTCGTGCGCGAGCAGCTCGCCGTCGGGGATCTCGCCGGAGCCCCGGAGGTCGTAGACGGGCCGGCCCTGCGACTCCAGCGCGTACCCGACGCCCGCCTTCACGACGATCCCGCCGGTGGACGAGAACGGGTACCGGCCGAACCGCGTCTCCTCGAACGCGACGACGCTCGCGGTCTGCGCGTTGAAGGCGCGGGCGTTCTTCGCGGAGACCTTCGCCGCGTCCTGGACGGCCGTGACGTTCGTCCGGCCGCCCGCCCGGGTCGCCGTCACCGCGTACTTCCCGATCGCGATCATCGACAGCTCGCTCGCCATCGGGCTGCGCATCTCCCAGCGCGTCGTCACGGCGCCGCCGCGCGCGGACGTCCCGGCCGGGTCGCCGTTCGCCAGCGTCGTGAGGCCCCGCGGCGCCGTCAGCGCGAACGAGTAGGTCGCCTTGTCGCGCGGCGTGTCGTTCACCGGGAACACCGTCGCGGCGCCGGTCGGCTGGTTGAGCATGACGCCGCCGTCCGGCGTGGCGATCCAGCCCGACTCACCGAGCGCCGGATCGTTGATGCCGCGCGGCACGCCCGCGTACGCGACCCGCACCCGGAACCGTGTTCCCTTTCGCAGGCCCCGGCGCGGCGTGATCTGGAGTTCCTGCGCGCCGGTGCGGGCGAACTTGGCCGGACGCCCGTCCACCGCCAGCGCGGAGATCTTCAGCGGGCCGCGGAAGTCCAGGTTGAAGCGGGACAGGTCCTGCGCGGCCGTCGCATTGATCGTCGTGACGGCCCGGATGCCCTTCGTCCCGGGGTCGTACGTGAGGTCGACGGCGTAGTGGGCGACGTCGTAGCCGCCGTTGCCCATGTCGGGGAAGTAGGGATCGCCCGCGCCCGGGGCGCCCGGCGTGAAGTGCGCCGCCGCGTCCGCCGGGAGGGCCGTGACCAGCACGGCCGCCGCGACGGACAGCGCGGCGGCCGGGGTTCGGAATCTCATGGGCCAAGGCTTCCGGCCGGGGCCGCGCCGATCAAGCGCGGCCCGGTCTCGGGTTCGTCAGGACGGCTGGGGCGCGGGCGGCTTGGCGCCGGTGAACAGCCACGCGTCGAAGAACCGGTCCAGATCCTTGCCGGTCTCGCGCTCGGCGAAGGCGACGAAGTCCGTCGAGCCCGCGTTGCGGCCCGCGAACCGGGCGGGCCAGCCGCGCAGGACGCGGAAGAACGCCTTGTCGCCGACGGTCCGGCGCAGCGCCTCCAGCGTCATCGCGCCCCGGTCGTAGATCGCGAAGCCGTCGAACATGCCGCGCTGGCCCGGCTCGCCCGTCCTGATCGTCCACGCCTTGTCGGACGCGGGCTTGGCGTACAGCTTCGCGAACCGCTGCGCCGTGGACTTGCCGCCGTGCGCGGCCGTCCACAGCCACTCGGCGTAGGTCGCGAAGCCCTCGTTCAGCCAGATGTCCTTCCAGCGCGCCACGCTCACGCTGTCGCCGAACCACTGGTGGGCCAGCTCGTGGACGAGGATGATCCGGTCGGTCGTCCCCGGGTACACCGGGCGGTTCTGGGTCTCCAGGGCGTAGCTGACGTCCACGTCGTCGGCGACGCCGCCGGTCGAGCGGAACGGGAAGCGGCCGAACGTCCGGGCCTCCCAGTCGGTGACGGCGGCGGTGTCGCGCTGGAACTTCGCGCCGTTCACGTCCGTCAGGACCGGGTCGACGGCGGTGATCGTCCGGACGCCGCCGGGGGAGCGGCCGTCGCGCACCCGGAACCGCCCGATCGCGACCATCGCCAGGTACGGGGCCATCGGGTGGGACGAGCGCCAGCGGTAGGTCGTCCGGCCGTGCCGCGCCGCGATCCCGGCGGGCTCGCCGTTCGCCAGGGCGCGCAGCCCCTTCGGGACGGTGATCGCGTACGAGAACAGCGCCTTGTCGGACGGGTGGTCGCTCACCGGGAACCACGTCGAGGACCCGACCGGCTGCGACAGCGTGACGGCGCCGTCCTTGGTGCGGATCCAGCCCGTCTGGCCGAGTTCGGGGTCCTTGTTGGCGCCCGGACGCCCGTGGTACGTCACCGCGACGGTGAACTCGTGGCCCTGCGGCAGCCCGCGCGCGGGCGTGATGACGAGTTCGCCGCCGTCGCGCCGGTACCGCGCCCTGGCGCCGTCGACGGTGACCGACCCGATCGTGTTGCCGGCGAAGTCCAGGTCGAAGCGCGACAGGTTCTGGGTGGCGGTGGCCGTGATCCGGGTCGTCGCGGCGATCCGCCGCGTCTTCGGCGTGTACGCGAGCGAGATCGCGTACGACCCGACGTCGAACCCGCCGTTCCCCGCGTTCGGGAAGTACGGATCGCCCGCGCCGGGCGCGCCCGGCGTGAACGGACCGGACAGCGGCAGGACGGCCGCCGTCAGGACGGCGGCGAGCCCGTGGGACGCCACGGGAGGCAGGACCGGGAGCACGTGAGCGGGGCCTTTCCGTCGACCGCGCCCCCCGGCCGGAGAGCGCGCTCAACAGCGTGGCCACGCGCGCGCGGACCTGTCCCGGTCATCCGCACGCCTTTGACCTACCCTTGCCCCCCATTGACCACCCCTTGAGCCCTTGGACTCAGAGCTTGGGGCGGCCTCGGTCGTAGAGCCAGGACTTGAAGAAGGAGTCGAGGTTCTTGCCCGACACCTTCCCCGCCGTCGTGATGAACTCCGGCGTCGTGCCCGTGCCGTGCCGGTGCTCCTTGGCCCAGGTCTGGAGGATCTTGAAGAAGGTGCCGTCGCCGACCTTGAGGCGCAGCGCGTGCAGCGTCATGCCGCCCCGGTCGTACACCGACCGGCCGAACAGGTCGCGGCGGCCCGGGTTGCCCGGCGGGACCTCCCACAGCTCCCCGGCGTTCGGGTTCTTGTAGACGCTGTCGAACTGCTGCTGGACCTTCGGCCCGCCCGCCTTCTCGTTCCACATCCACTCGGCGTAGGTGGCGAAGCCCTCGTTCAGCCAGATGTCCTGCCAGCGGCGCAGCCCGACGCTGTCGCCGAACCACTGGTGGGCCAGCTCGTGCGCGACGACGGACTGCTGCAGCCCGAACGACCCGTACACCGGACGGGTCTGGGTCTCCAGCGCGAAGTCCACCGAGGCGTTGTCGATGAGCCCGCCGCTGGAGGTGAAGGGGAACGCGCCGAACCGCCGCGTCCACTCGTCGGTGACGGCGATGTTCAGCGCGTGGAAGGCGTCGAGGTCGGCGCCCGGCACGGTCGGGTCCACGGCGGTGATCACCGGGATCCCGGCGGGCGTGCGGCCGGTGCGGACCTGGAAGCGGCCGACGTCCACGGTCGCCAGGTAGGTCTGCATCGGGTCGGTGACCTTCCACGTGGTCGTGGACGGCCCCCGGCGGAACCCGGCGGGCACGATGGCGGGGCCGCCGCCCGGGTCGGTGGACGGCGGGACGCCCGGCTGCGTCGGTACCTGGGGCGTTCCACCGCCGCTGCTCGGGATCGGCGACGTCGGCTCGCCGTTGGCGATGGCGGTCAGGCCCTCGGGCACGGTGATGACGAACTCGAACGTCGCCTTGTCCGACGGGTGGTCGTTGGACGGGAACCAGGTGTGCGCGCCGCTCGGCTGGCAGGCGACGAACACGCCGTCCGGCGTGCGGATCCAGCCGTAGCGGCCGAGGACCGGGTCGGTCACCGGACGCGGCGTCCCCGAGTACTTCACGCTGGTGACGAACGTCGCGCCCTTGTTCAGCGGACGCGCCGGGCTGATGACCAGCTCGGTGCCGTCCCGGACGAACCGGGCGGGCGCCCCGTCCACGGTCACCGACGCGACGTCGAGCCCGGTGAGGTCCAGGTCGAACCGGTTCATCTGCTCGGTGGCCTTCGCGGTGATCTCCGCGGTGCCGTCCAGCTCCTTCGGCCCGCCGGGCGTGATCGCCAGCGTCAGCTTGTAGTGCTGGACGTCGTAGCCGCCGTTCCCGTCGCCCGGCGTGTACGGGTCCCCGACCGACGCCTGCCCGCCGGGCCCGGACGCCACGTCCGGCGGCGGCTCGGACGCCGGGTCGGTCGCGACCGCCCGGCAGCCGGCCAGCGCCGCGACGCAGCCGAGCGCGACGGCCGCGGCGGCGCCGCGCAGGGCCGGACGGCGGGGCCGGGGACGGACCGGCGGTGGCGGTGCTACTGGCGAGGACACGGGCCAAGCCTGCCGGTTCGTGACAGGCGCGGCAACTCGGATCTACCGGACGGCGATCAGTACCGTCCGCTGTGCCCGCCGTGCGTCCCGGCCACGAGGACGAGGATCCAGTAGATGATCCAGCCGACGAGCGCGAGGTAGCCGAGGACGAGCCCGGCGAGCGCCATGCCGCGTCCGCGCCGTCCGGTGGCCTGGATCCTGCGGATCGACAGGTGCCCGAGCACGACGGCGACGAGCGAGAGGATCCCGCAGGTGAACAGCCCGACGATCCCGGCGACGAGGCTCCAGATCGCCAGCGGCTCGGTGCGGCCGTCCCCGCCGGGCGGCTGCTGCCCGTAGTACGGGTTGCCGTACGGCGGCTGCTGCTCGCCGTACGGGCTGCCGCCCGGGTAGGGCTGTTGGCCGCCGTACGGGTTCTGCTGCTGCTCCCCGTACTGCGGGTAGTTGGGGTCGCGGGAGTACGACGGCGGCCGGGGCTGCTCGGGCTGGTCCCCGGGCTGTCCAGAATCATGCGGCGGTTGCGTCATATCGGTAGAAGTCCCCCAACGCACCGGCCGGACGGCACCGGTTGACCAGGACTTGGGCCGCCGCCAGGGCAAAGGTTGCCCGCCGGTGACCCGCTAGAGGTTCCCGCGCGCCTCCTGCTCCCGCTCGATCGCCTCGAACAGCGCCTTGAAGTTGCCCTTGCCGAACCCGAGCGACCCGTGCCGCTCGATCAGCTCGTAGAACACGGTCGGACGGTCCTGGACGGGCTGGGTGAAGATCTGGAGCAGGTAGCCGTCCTCGTCCCGGTCCACGAGGACGCCCCGCGAGCGCAGCTCCTCCACCGGCACCCGCACCTCGCCGATCCGGGCGCGCAGCTCGGGGTCGTCGTAGTAGGACGCGGGCGTGGACAGGAACGCGACGCCCGCCGCGCGCATCCGGTCCACCGACGCGAGGATGTCGTCGGTGGCGAGCGCGATGTGCTGCACGCCGGGACCGCCGTAGAACTCCAGGTACTCGTCGATCTGGGAGCGGCGCGGCCCGTCGGCGGGCTCGTTGAGCGGGAACTTGACGCGGCGCGAGCCGTCCGCGACGACCTTGGACATGAGCGCGGAGTACTCGGTGGCGATGTCGTCGCCGACGAACTCGGCCATGTCGGTGAAGCCCATGACGCGGTGGTAGTAGTCGGCCCACTCGTCCATGCGCTCCACATTGCCGACGCAGTGGTCGATGCCGGTGAAGAACGGACGGTCCGGCGCCGCGGCCACGGGATCGGCGGCGACGAATCCCGGCAGGTAGGGGCCGCTGTAGTTGGACCGGTCCACCAGCGAGTGGCGGGTCTCGCCGTACGTCGCGACGGCCGCGAGCACGACCTTGCCGTACTCGTCCTCCAGGACGTGCGGCTCCTCCACGCCGGTCGCGCCCCGCTCCAGCGCGTGCCGGTAGGCCGCCGCGACGTCCGGCACCGCGATGGCGAGGTCGGTCACGCCGTCGCCGTGCGCCGCGACGTGGCGGCCGAGATCGGTGCCCGCGCGCACCGGTCCCCGGAGCACGAACCGGGCCGTCCCGGACTCCAGGACGTGCACCGCCTCGTCCGGGCTCCCGTTCTCGGGGCCGCGATAGGCGACGCGGCGCATGCCGAAGGCGGTCGAGTAGAAGTGGGCGGCCTGACGCGCGTTGCCGACCGCGAACACGACGGCGTCCATGCCCAGCACCGGGAAGTCATCCATGACCCCAATGTCGACAACGCACGGCAGAGTGCGCAAGAGTAGTCGGAAACACTGGACAACCTGCCCAGCCAACGCACGAATCCACCGGACGATCTGCACAGACTGACCACGGGAGAGGACATGTCCCCGATCGACGCCCTCGACGCCCGCGTCCTGGAGCTGTTCGCCGCCGAGCCCCGGATCGGCGTGCTGGAGGCGTCCCGGCGGCTCGGCGTCGCGCGCGGGACCGTCCAGGCCCGGCTGGACCGGCTGGCGCGCACCGGCGTCGTCCGAGGCTTCGGCCCGGAGATCGACCCGGCCGCGCTCGGCTACGCGGTCACGGCGTTCGTCACGCTCCAGCTCGCGCAGGGCCGGGGGCACGACCCGGTCGCGGCGCGGCTCGCCGCAGTCCCCGAGGTCATCGAGGCGCACACGATCACCGGGTCCGCCGACATGCTCTGCCGCGTCGTCGCGCGCGGCAACCGCGACCTCCAGCGCGTCATCGACATGATCGTCGCGGTGCGGGGCGTCGAGCGCGCGTCCACGGTGATCTCGCTGGCCGACCAGATCCCGCACCGGACGCTCCCGCTCGTCCGCGCCGCCGCGCAGCAGCCCTGAAACGACGACGGACCCGCCGCGGCGCGCGCGGCGGGTCCGTCGGGGGTCCTGCGATCAGCCCCCCTGGTACGGGGTGGCGTCCAGGATCTCGACCGTCATGCTCCGGCCGTTCGGCAGCGAGTACGTGGCCTTGTCGCCGACCCGCTTGCCGTTGATCGCGGCGCCGAGCGGGGACTTCGGCGAGTAGACGTCGATCGGCCCGCTCTCCTCGCGGGACGCGAGCAGGAACGTGACCTCCTCGTCGTCGCCCTCGAAGGCGATGGTGACCGTCATCCCGGGGCCGACGACGCCCTCGGCGCGCGGCGCCTCACCGATCCGGGCGTTCTCCAGGATGCCCTGGAGCTGGAGGATGCGGCCCTCGATCTTGCCCTGCTCCTCCTTGGCCGCGTGGTAGCCGCCGTTCTCCCGGAGGTCGCCCTCCTCGCGAGCGGCCTCGATCTTCTTCGCGATCTCGGTGCGCCCCGGGCCAGACAGATGGTCCAGCTCGTTCTTGAGCCGGTCGTACGCCTCCTGGGTGAGCCAGGTGACGTTGTCAGCGCGGGTCTCGGTCACGGGTACTCCTCATCACATGGTGCGATCGTCGCACGCCCCGGACGGGCGGGGGCTCACATCGCCGGCAAGTGCGGCCGGATGAAATCTCAAGCCTATCCGGTGCGTGCGGGTAAAGGTTCCCTTAACGGGTGGTTCGCAATCCGTCCACGGCGTTCGGCTTCACCTGGCGTTTCGCCGGTGGGGCGCCGAGCGCGGGAACGGTCCCGGGATCAGACGGTCCGGCAGTCCCGGATCCGCGCCCCGGTCGCCTTGCGCGGCGTGGTCAGCGTCTGCTCGGCGGCGAGGCGCTCGCGTCCCGCCGGGACGATCACCTCGCGTCGGGCCAGGACCTCGAAGTTGGCGTCGAAGGCGTCCACCACGCACCGCACCCGCTCGTCCTTCGGCTTGACCACCGTGTACGAGACGTCAACGGCGGACGCGCTCCGGATGTTCCAGGCCGTGGCCTCGGCCGAGATGCCCGGCGTCTGCCCGACGTTCGCGTAGATCACCGCCCAGCCGGCCGCGAAGACGGCCGTCAGCCCGCCGATCACGATCCAGCCCAGCGGGCCGAGACCGCGCTTGTCCCGGGCCGGGGCCGCGGGGTCGGTCGCCGGTCCGGACGGTGCGCTGAGGGTCATCGCGTCGGAATCTCTCTGCGGGGTTCGGGCGTTGTCATGGACAATTCTCGTCTGCCGCGCCGGATGCTCCGAACCGGGGTGCCCCTCCGGCGCGTCCTGACGTTTCCACGATCGCGTTGACGAGGGAGTCCCACGGTGACCGAGGCCCTGGACCGCGCCGCCCCCGACCCGAGCCCGGGGGCCGGGAACCGGCTGCGGCTGATGGCGGTGCACGCCCACCCCGACGACGAGTCCAGCAAGGGCGCGGCGACGATGGCCCGCTACGCCGCCGAGGGCGTGGACGTCCTCGTCGTCACCTGCACCGGGGGCGAGCGCGGCAGCATCCTGAACCCGGCGATGGACCGGCCGGAGATCGAGGCCGACATCGGCCGCGTCCGCACCGAGGAGATGGCGCGCGCCCGGGAGATCCTCGGCGTCGAGCAGCGCTGGCTCGGCTTCGTGGACTCCGGCTTCCCCGAGGGCGACCCGCCGCCCCCGCTGCCCGAGGGCTGTTTCGCGCTGGAGCCGCTGGAGACGGCCGCCGAGCCGCTGGTGCGGGCGATGCGCGAGTTCCGCCCGCACGTCGTGCTGACCTATGACGAGAAGGGCGGCTACCCGCATCCGGACCACGTGAAGTGCCACGAGGTGTCGGTGGAGGCGTTCGACGCGGCGGGCGACCCCGAGCGCTATCCCGGGACGGGCGAGCCCTGGCAGCCCCTCAAGCTCTACTACCACATGAGCTTCAGCAAGGAGCGGACGCTCGCGTTGCACGACGCCATGGTCGGCGCGGGCCTGGAGTCGCCCTACGCCGAGTGGCTGGCCCGGTTCGCCGAGGACGACGCCCCGCCACCGTGGCAGGTCACGACCCGCGTCCCGTGCGGCGACTACTTCGAGACCCGCGACCGGGCGCTGCTGGCCCACGCCACCCAGATCGACCCGAACGGGTTCTGGTTCCAGGTCCCGCTGGACCTCCAGCGCGAGCACTGGCCGACCGAGGACTACCATCTGGCCAGGTCCCTGGTCGATACCGAGGTGCCGGAGGACGACCTGTTCGCCGGCGTCCGGGAGAAGGTGTTTTCGTAGTGCGAACCCTCGCCGTCCCCGTCCACGCGATCCCGCTGAACGACGACACGGTCTCCCCGGGCCTGCTCGGCTTCGGGGTGTTCCTGCTGCTCGCGGTCGCGCTGGTCTTCCTCGTCCGCTCGATGAACAAGCGGCTGCGGCGCATCGACGCCGCGCGCAACAAGGAGCTGTGGGAGGCGGACGAGGCCCCCGCCGAGAACCCCCGCTGACGCGGAACGGGTCCCCGTCCCCCGGCGCGGTGGGGGGCGGAGACCCGCGGGTCCTACTTGGGCGTCTGCCCGGTCATCTCCGACAGGCAGGCGCGCGTCGCCTCCTGCACCTTCTGCGCGTCCTGCTTGGCCGAGGCCGACGCGCTCGGCCCGGGGCTCGGCAGGACGACGCCGTGCTGCTTCATGCACGCGGTGAACTTGTCGGCGGCCTTCTTGATGTCCGCGCTGGTCGACGGCGTCGGGAACGGCGGGCTCGCCGGGGTGCCGGCGGCCGTGGGCGCGGTTCCGCTCGGGGCCGCCGCCTTCTCCCCTCCGCCGGAGCCGCCGCAGCCGGCGAGACCGAGGACGAGCGCCGGAACGAGGGCGGCGACGGCGAGATGACTGCGGTTCATGGGTGCCTCTCTGCGGGTGGGAGCGCCATGATGCGCGGCGCGGGCTTCCCTCCGATACCGGCCCTCCCGAACAAACGCGGACGGCGTTTTAGCACCTGGGCACACATTTCCGAGCCATCTGGACGTAACAGGACGCTCCGGACAAGCCATGCTCCCGTCTCCCCGACACCAGCCAACACTCGCCTCCCACGGGGTTTCAGCGGCGCCGCGCCCCTGGTAGACAGGAGGTCCCGGCGGCCCCGCCGGTCCCGAGCGACCGAGGAAGCCTGATGAAACGGACGACCGACGGCCGGGGACCGTCGCCGCTCCCGGCGCCGTCCGGCGTCACGGCCGCCGCCGTGTTCCGGCCCGTCCGATCGGGCAACGCGTTCGAGGAGACGGTCGAGCGGCTGCTCCAGGCGATCAAGCTCGGCGTCCTGGACCACGGCGACCGGCTGCCGCCCGAGCGCGAGCTGGCGCCGCTGCTCGGCATCGGCCGGGTCACGCTGCGCGAGGCGATCCACGTCCTCCAGCAGGAGGGTTACGTCGAGTCGCGGCGCGGCCGGTCGGGCGGCACGTTCGTCGTCTACCGGCGGCCCAAGCCCCGCGAGGACGACCTGCGCCGCGCCGTCGCGCGCATGGGCGACCGCCTGTCGGACACGCTGACCTTCCGGATGGCCGTGGAGACCGGCGCGGTCGAGGCCCTCGCCACCTCGTCGCTCAGCTCCGACCAGCGGACGCTGCTGCGCACCCGGCTGGCGGAGGTCAACGCGGCCCGGCCCGGCGAGTACCGGCGCCTCGACACGGTGTTCCACCTGACGATCGCGGAGCTGACGGGCTCGCGGCTGCTGGCCAACGCGTGCGCCGACGCCCGGATGCGCGTGACCGACCTGCTGAACGCGATCCCCGTCCTCGGCCCGAACATCGAGCACGCCGCGGCCCAGCACGCGGCCATCGTGGACGCGGTCCTGCTCGGCGATCCGGTGGCCGCCCGGACGGCCGTCGCCGAGCACCTGGAGGCCACCGCGTCGCTGCTGCGGGGCTTCCTCGGCTAGCCGCGCGCATGACGTACGCTGAGGACGTTCCTGAAGATCGCGGAGGGCGACGCGCATGATCTGGCTGGCCGGTGTGCTGATCCTTTTCTTCGGCCTGCTGGTGTCCATCGCGCTGCACGAGCTGGGGCACTTCTCGTTCGCCAAGCTGTTCGGCGTCCGCGTCCCGCAGTACATGGTCGGCTTCGGCCCGACGCTGTGGTCGAAGACCAAGGGCGAGACCGAGTACGGCGTCAAGTGGATCCCGCTCGGCGGCTACATCCGCATGATCGGGATGCTGCCGCCCCGGCGCGGCGACGCGTCCGGCAAGGTCCGCAGCGTCAGCACCGGCCCGTGGCAGGGCCTCATCGAGTCGGCGCGCGGCGCGGCCCTGGAAGAGGTGCGGCCCGGCGACGAGGACCGCGTCTTCTACAGCAAGAAGTGGTGGCAGAAGCTCATCATCATGTTCGCGGGCCCGGCCGTGAACCTGGTGCTCGCCGTCGTGATCTTCGCGTTCCTGCTGATGGGGCTCGGCGCGCAGACGCTCAAGACCGACCCGGTGGTGAGCAGCGTCGCCAAGTGCGTCGTCCCGGCGACGTCCACGGCCGAGACGTGCCCGTCCGACGCGCCGCTCACCCCGGCCGCCAAGGCGGGCCTCCAGGCGGGTGACACCTTCGTCACCTTCGACGGGCGGAAGGTCACCGACTACGCGCAGGTGCAGGAGCTGATCCGGCAGTCGGCGGGCAGGACCGTCACGCTCGGGCTGCGCCGCCACGGCGCGGACGTCACCACGCGCGTCTCGATCATCCCGAACCGGATGCCCGACCTGAAGGACGAGAACAAGACCGTCACCGTCGGGTACCTCGGCATCGCCCCGGTCACCCACGTCGCCTACGAGCGGCAGGGGCCGGGCGCCGTCGCCCGCTACATCGGCCAGCTGACGTCCCACACGGCGGGCGCGCTGGTGCGGATGCCGCAGCGGATGGTCGGCGTCTGGCACGCGGCGTTCGGCGGCGAGAAGCGCGACCCGAACGGCCCGATCGGCGTCGTCGGCGTCAGCCGGCTCGGCGGCGAGGTCGCGGCGGCGCACGAGCCGGTGAAGACCAAGGTCTGGCTGCTGATCAGCCTGATCGGGTCGCTGAACCTCGCGGTCGGGCTGTTCAACCTGATCCCGCTGCTGCCGCTGGACGGCGGGCACATGGCGGGCGCGCTGCTGGAGGCGCTGAAGAAGGCGTTCGCGCGGGTGTTCAGCCGTCCCGACCCCGGGCCGGTGGACGTCGCCAAGGCGCTGCCCGTCACCTACGTCATGGCGGCGGTCCTGATCGTCATGGGCGGGCTGCTGATCTACGCGGACCTGTTCAACCCGATCCGGCTGTCGGGCTAGCGCCCGTCGCGCGGAAGGCGCGCAGCCCGGCCAGGTACGGCGCGACGTCCAGGCCCTGCTGCGTCAGCCACGCGTCCGAGCCGTAGGTGTGGGCGTAGCGGTCGGCGCCGTCGCAGATCAGCGTGACGACGCTGCCGCGCTCGCCGCGCTCGACCATCTCCGCGATGAGCAGCGCGGCGCCCCACAGGTTCGTGCCGGTGGAGCCGCCGACGCCGAGCCCGGTGACCTCGGCGGCCCAGCGCATCCCGGCGACGGACGCGGCGTCCGGCACCCGGATCATCCGGTCGATCACCGACGGCAGGAACGACGGCTCGACGCGCGGGCGCCCGATGCCCTCGATCCGCGAGCCGGGCGCGGTGCCGTCGGTCGCGCCGCGCTCGTAGGCGTCGAAGAACGCCGAGCCCTCGGGGTCCACGACGGCGACGCGGGTGGCGAACCGGCGGTAGCGGGCGTAGCGGCCGAGGGTGGCGGACGTCCCGCCCGTCCCGGCCCCGACGACGATCCAGGACGGCTCCGGATACCGCTCCAGCGCCATCTGCTCGAAAATGGCCTCGGCGATGTTGTTGTTGCCCCGCCAGTCCGTGGCGCGCTCGGCGTAGGTGAACTGGTCCATGAAGTGGCCGTCGCACTCGCGGGCCAGCCGGTGGGACTCGGCGTAGATGGCCGACGGGTCGTCCACGAGGTGGCAGCGCCCGCCGTAGAACTCGATGAGCGCGATCTTCTCCGGGCTGGTGGACGCGGGCATGACCGCGACGAACGGCAGCCCGAGCAGCCGCGCGAAGTACGCCTCGCTGACCGCCGTCGACCCGCTGGACGCCTCGATGATCGTGGTGCCCTCGCAGATCCAGCCGTTGGCGAGGCCGTACAGGAACAGCGACCGCGCGAGCCGGTGCTTCAGCGACCCGGTCGGGTGGACGGACTCGTCCTTGAGGTACAGGTCGACGCCCCACGCGGCGGGCAGCGGGAAGACGTGCAGGTGCGTGTCGGCGCTGCGGTTGGCGTCGGCCTCGACGACGCGGACGGCCTCGGCGATCCACGCGCGGCGGCCGGGGTCGCAGCGGTCGGCGAAGTGGCCCATCCCCGCAGCGTACTGAGCCGCCCTGAAGCGTCAGCTCACCGGGCGCGGGCGGGGAACGCGAACCACGACGGCGCGTTCGGCGTCCCGACCTGGAAGCGCGGGCCCGGCGCGGTGAACGGCAGCAGCACCGGGCAGCGCTCCCGCGTCCGGTACGCCGGACGGGGCTCGGGCCGCTCGGGGCCGCCGCGCAGCACCAGCGGGTGGTAGACGGGCCGGGGCTCGGGCGCGGCGGCCGTGTCCCGGGTCCCAGCGGCGGGCGGCACCTTGTTCGGCGGCGGGCACACCCGGTCCGGCCCGGGACTGGCCAGCGCGGCCGTGCCGAGGGCCGCGCCGATCGTCGGCGCCGCGAGCGCGGCCCCGGCGAGCGCGGCCGGCAGGATGATCGCCATGCGGGTACCCATCGTCACCTCCGTACGACACCGGGTGACCATCCTCGCGGAGCGCGCCCGGCCCGTCCGGGACCGACAGGTAAAACCTCAGTCGATCACCGGGGCGACGGCGCGCACGGTCTCGACGGTGTCGGCGTCCGCCGCGCGCTTGTCCGGCCGGTAGCGCAGGACGCGCGCGAACCGCAGCGCCATCCCGCCGGGGTAGCGGGTGCTGCGCTGGACGCCGTCGAACGCGATCTCCACGACCAGCTCGGGCCGCACCCGGACGGTGTGCGCGTCCTCGTCCACGGCCAGCTCCCGCAGCCGCTCGGTCTGCCAGGCCAGCAGCTCGTCGGTCATGCCCTTGAACGTCTTGCCGAGCATGACGAACTCCCCGGTCGCCGCGTCGCGCGCGCCGAGGTGCAGGTTGGACAGGTAGCCGCGCCGCCGCCCGTGCCCCCACTCGGCGGCGAGGACGACGAGGTCGAGCGTGTGGCGGGGCTTCACCTTGATCCAGCCCGCGCCGCGCCGCCCGGCCGTGTAGGGCGTGTCCAGCGACTTGACGACGACGCCCTCGTGCCCGCGCTCCACGGCCTCGGCGAACAGGTCGGCGGCGCGGGCGGGGTCGGCGGTGACCAGGCGCGGCATCCGCAGCTCCTCGGGGACGACCCGGGCGAGCGCCGCGTGCCGTTCCGTGCCCGGACGGTCGAGCAGGTCCTCGCCGTCCAGGTGCAGGACGTCGAACAGGAACACCGACAGTGGGACGGGCCCCTCGGCGCGCCGGGTGGCGGCGCGGGCGGCGGTGACCTGGAACGGGTGCGGGGTGCCGTCGGGGCGGAGCGCGATCAGCTCGCCGTCCAGCACCGCGTCGCGCACCGGCAGCCGGGACAGGACGGCCGTGACCTCGGGCAGCCGCACGGTGATCTCGTCCAGCGTGCGGGTGAACACGCGGACCTCGCCGCCGGTGATGTGGATCTGGGCGCGGATGCCGTCGAGCTTCCACTCCACGGCGGCGGGGCCGTCGAGGCGGGCGAGGGCGGCGGGCAGGTCGGGCTCGGACGCGGCGAGCATCGGCTTCACGGGCCGTCCGACCTCCAGCCCGAACGCGGCCAGCCCTTCTTCCCCGGACGCGAGCGCGGCGGTCGCGACGGCGCCGAGCGAGCCGCGCAGCATGACCGCGCGGCGCACGGCGGCGGCCGGGACGGCGGCGGCGCCCGCGACGGCGTCGGCCATGACCCCGTCCAGCGCGCCCTGCCGCAGCTCGCCCGACAGCAGCCGGACGAGGAACCACTGCTCGTCCCGGGTGGCGCGGGCGAACAGCGCCGCGACCAGCTCCCGCCGCCGCGCGACCGACCCCGGCCCGGCGACGGCGCCGATGGCGGAGAAGGCGGCGTCCACCTCGGCTACCGTCAGCGTGGCGTCCGCGGCGGGCGCGGGCAGGTCGCGCAGGGCCGCGTAGCCGACCCCGATCTGCCGCTGCGGCAGCTCGCCGGACAGGTAGGCGACGACGGTCGCGGCCTCGGCGGGTTCCGCGTCGCGCAGGCAGGCGGCGAGCGCGGCGGCCTTGGCGCGCCGCGACGCGGTGCCCGCGACCGTCCCGGACGTTCGCGCGATCTCGGAGAGCAGCACGTTCCCATTGTGGAGCGCAGGTACGACACTCGGATCGTCCGGGTGCGGGACGGTGACCGGATCGCCTTTTCGGTGCGTAGGTCGTTGGGAAAAATGCGGTAAGGCTCGCCAAAAGGGGTGGTGGTGGGAAAAGGATCGGGGATCGGGCCGAAGCGCCCGCAGGAGCGGTTCGAGCGCGTCTACTCCGGGCCCGAGCGGCCCCGGGGACCGCGCCGTCCGCGCGCGCTCCCGCTCGTCCTCACGGCGGCGGCCGTCGTCCTGGCCGGGGGCGTCGCGCTCGTGCTCATGCCCGGCGGGGGATCGGGGGAGCGGCGCCCTCCGCCGCCGTCCGCCGTGCCGTCGCACTCGGCCGCGCCGCCTCCGGGCGCCCCGATCACGCGGCTCGGCGATCCCTGCGCCGGGGTCGGCCGCGCGACGCTGGACCGGCTCGTCCCGGGCGCGACGTCCCGGCGGCACACCGACGCGGCCACGGCGACCTGCACGTTCACGGCGCCGGGAAAGCGGTACCGGTGGCTGACGGTGGACGAACGGCTCGTAGCGGCGACCGGCGGCGATCCGTCCGGCGCCGCCCGGCAGACCTTCGCCGCCGCGCTGCGCCAGGCGACCGGCGAGCCCGCCCAGCGGACGCTCACGCTGGAGCGGATCGACGGGCTCGGCGACGAGGCGTTCCACTGGTTCACGGTGGACGAGCCGCCGAGCACCGTGACCGGGCAGGTCACCGTCCGCGTCCGCAACGTCGTGCTGACCGTCGCCTACAGCGAGGCGGCCCCGGAGAGCGGCGGGCCGGCCGCCGCGCGGCGCGCGTGCCTGGCGAACGCCGAGGGGGCGGCGCGGGAAGTGCTGGCGGGTTTTCGGTGAACCATTTATGACCTCAATCGGCCGATCATGGCATAAGAGAAGTCCCTCGCTTCTAAGGTTGTTTCGTGAAAGGGGAGGGAAGCGCCGGTCGCCGTCGGCCGTCGCAGGCTGGCACGGCGCGGCCGGTGCTCGACACGCCAAGGGGAGGAGGAGGCGTCGTCGTGACCGCACAACGCGCGGGAGTGTCCTGGGTGTAGATAACCCCAGGTGAAGGGGCGGGTACTCCGCCGCGAGGCCGCCGGGCCGCACGGGTCCGGCGGCCTCGGTGCTTCCCGTCGGTCCGATATATACGAAATAGTCTGAGATGTACTGAAGGTGTGCTCGGGAATGGGCGGCGGCGCCGCCGGAATGGGAGTCGGGGTGGAACCAGTCACCGTCTGGTGGGCGTCGCTGGACGCGGTGCGACCGGCCCACGCGGCACTGCTCGACCCGGTCGAGAAGGAGCGGCGCGCCAAGTACCTCCGCGACGCCGACCGCGACCGCTTCACGCTCGGCGTCGCGCTCACCCGGATCACGGTCGGTGCCCGGCTCGGCGTCGCGCCCGCGGCCGTCCCGGTCGACCGGACCTGCCCGGACTGCGACCAGCCGCACGGCCGGCCGGTGATCCCGGGCGGCCCGCACCTGTCGATCTCGCACTCCGGCGACCGGGTCGTCCTCGCCCTGTCCCCGCACGGGCCGCTCGGCGTGGACGTCGAGGAGGCCTCCGGACGGCTGAACGACAGCTTCGCCGACCACGTCCTCGCCGAGGGGGAGCGGGGGTCCGGCGAGACCGAACTGCTCGCCTACTGGACGCGCAAGGAGGCCCTTCTCAAGGCCACCGGAGACGGACTGCGCGAGCCGATGACGAAGCTGCGGGTTTCCGGTCCTTCCGAAAACCCCCAGTTGCTCGACTGGTCCGGACGGCCCGAACTCGTCGGGAGGATCACCATGCGCACGCTCGATCCCGGTCCGGGGTACGCCGCGTGCCTCGCGCTGCTCGACCAGCCCGCCGACGTCCCGGTGGAGGAGCGGCCGTTCACTCCAGCAGACCCCCGTTGACCCAGATCCGCCGGGCGGGTCCGTCCAGGTAGCCGACCTCGTCCAGGAACGCGGTGCACTTGCGGAACGACCACGCGAGCGTCGCGCGGCGGTGCGGGCTGGCCGCCGCCGCGCGCCGCGCCGCGCGCGGGTCCAGGCCCACCGCCGTGTAGCACGACGGATGGACGACCTGCGAGGTGATCAGCCGCGTCGCGTACGCCAGCCCGGCCGCCGCGAGCCGCCGGCGCGGCGCGGACGCCGCGGCGACCAGCCGCTTCAGCTCCTCGCGCGCGTACCGGATGTGCCGCGCCTCCTCGATGACGTGGATCCGCGTCACCTGCCGGACGAGCGGCTGGATCTCCTCGTCGGGGAAGCTGAGCCGCTGGAACGCGTCGGTGAACTCCTCCACGACGAGCGTCCCCGCGAACTTGACCAGCGGGTCGTACACCGCGCCCGACACCACGCCCGCCGAGTACTGGAGCGCGTTCGGCCGGTGGGTGCGCAGGCCGAACGTCCGGACCATCCGCCCGAACATGATCGAGTGACGGCACTCGTCCGCGATCTCGGTGAGCGCGTACGCCACGTGCTCGCTGTCGTAGCGGTGCCGGTGACAGTGCTGGACGAGCGCCTGCATCAGCATGAACTCGGCCCAGATGCCGAAGGACGCGATGCTCGCCATCTCCCGCTTGGACAGCTCGACGCGCTGCCGGTGCGTCAGGCCGTCCCACAGCGGCGTCTCGTACAGCGACACGAGGACGGGCGGCAGGTAGTAGACGTCGGGGTCCTGCGGGACGTCCCAGTCCACGTCCACGTCGGGATCGAAGGAGTGCTTGCGGGACGCGTCCAGCAGGCGGCGCGCGACGGCGTCGCGGTCGGTCAGCGCGAGCGTGTGGTCGCCGTCGCGGCAGCGGACGACCGCGGTGCGTTCGGGGGCGGTGGTGGGCATGCTCTCCTCCTCGCGGGGGGTCAGGACGACGCGGCCTCGGCGGCGATGACGGCGTCCACCTCGGCCTTGCGGGCGGCCTCCTCGGCGGCGAACCGCTCGGCGTCCAGGCGGTCGGCGATCTCCTCGTCGCCGCGCATGAGGGCGTCCAGGTCGGCGCGGGACGCGTCCAGCACGCCCATCTCCGCGAAGGTCTCCTGGATCCTCGGGCTCCACAGGCCGATGTCCTTCACGCACGGGACGATCCGGCTGAACAGCAGGCTCTGGAACATCCGCATGTACGGGGACTCGTCGATCAGCTTGCGGACCTCGGGGGTGGCGAGGCCGAAGTTCTCCCAGACCTCGCGGCTGCGGATGCGGTCGCGCATGAGGTGGCAGCCCTGGATCACGAACTCCTCGCGGTCCTTGCGCTCGGCGGCGGAGAGGTCGCGGTAGAGGTCGCGCAGCGCCATCCGGCCGAACGCGACGTGGCGGGCCTCGTCCTGCATGACGTAGGCGAGGATCTGGCGGGGGAGCGGCTGCGTCGTGACGTCCCGCATGACGCCGAACGCCGCGAGCGCGAGCCCTTCGATGAGCACCTGCATCCCGAGGAACGGCATGTCCCAGCGGGAGTCGGTCAGCGTCTCGGCGAGCAGGTCCTGGAGCTTGGTGTTGATCGGGTAGACGAGCCCGATCTTGTCCTGGAGGAAGCGGGCGAAGACCTCGACGTGGCGGGCCTCGTCCATCGTCTGGGTGGCGGAGTAGAACTTGGCGTCCAGGTCCGGCGCGGTCTCCACGATCTTCGCGGCGGTGACCATCGCGCCCTGCTCGCCGTGCATGAACTGGCTGAACTGCCAGGACGCCGAGTGCCGCCGCAGCTCAGCCCGTTCCTTCGGGCTGAGTTTGTCCCAGTACTTCGTGCCGTAGATGGCCAGCGACTGGTCGGGGATGCCGAGGACGTTGTACGGATCGACGTCCAGGTCCCAGTCGATGCGCTTGACCGAGTCCCACTGCCGGTCCTTGCCCTTCTGGTACAGGGCGAGCAGCTTCTCGCGCCCGTCGTCGTACTCCCATGTGAACCGCGTGCTTCCCGCGGGCGTGACCTCGCGGGTGGACTCGGGGACGGGGGTGATGTAGAGGTCGTGGGTCGACACGGCCGCCTCCTGGGGGAGCGCTGGCGTACGATGTACGTACGTACGTTGTACGTCACCGTGTCATGGGCCACTTACCCTGTCAACGGAAGCGGAGACCCGACCCGATGCCGAGACGAGTGACGTCCGCCACGCCGCCCCGGGCCGTCCTCACGCGCGACCGGATCGTCCGGGCCGCCGTGGACCTCATCGAACGCGACGGCGAGCACGCCCTGTCCATGCGCGCCGTCGCGGCGGAGCTGGACGTCGCCGTGATGTCGCTCTACAACCACGTCCCGAACAAGGCGGCGCTGCTGAGCGGCGTCGCCGAGCACGTCGTCGCGGGCATGGACCTGTCGTTCGACCCCGCCGAGGACTGGGCCGACCGCGCCCGCGCGCTCGCCCGCGCGTTCCGCAAGATCGCGGCGGACTACCCGCGCTGCATGACGATCGTCCTCACCCAGCGGATCGAGAGCATGGTGGGGCTGCTGCCCGCCGAGCGGGCGCTCGCGCTCGCCGCCGCGGCGGGCTTCGACGAGCAGACGGCCGTGCGCGTCACCCGTGCGCTCATGGCGTACACGCTCGGGACGCAGCTGCGCGAGGCAGGCATGGCCAAGGCGCTCGGGAACCGTCCGGACAAGTTCGAGGACCTGGACGCCGAGCGGTTCCCGCACGTCAGCGCGAGCGCCGCCGCGCTGGCCCGCCGCGAGCCGGACGCCGACTTCGAGTTCGGGCTCGACCTGCTGCTGGACGCGATCGACCGGCTGCCGCGCCGAAGCGACGGTCAGGCCACGTAGGGCGCGAGGCCCTGCCAGCAGAAGTCGATCATGTAGGCGGCGGCGTCGCGGGCGGCGACGTCGGGCCGTCCGGTCTGCCACAGCGCGAGCCGTTCGCTGCCGCCCATGATGATCTCGGTGAACGCGGCCAGCTCCGGTTCGGGGAGCGCGGGCGCGAACGTCCGCAGCACGCCCGCGATGAGGTCGCTCTGCTGCGCCCGCGTCTCCCGGATCGCCTCGACGCTCTCGGGCGGCCCGCCGTGGTCGGTGAGCAGCGTCGCGAACGACCGGCTGTGCGAGCCGACGAACTCGAAGTAGGCCGTCATGCCGCGCGTGAGGATGTCCTTCGGGTCGGTGGCGCCCGCCATCGCCTTGTGGGTGACGTCGAACAGCTCGGCCCGCGACCGGGCGATGCACGCGACGAGCAGGCCCTCCTTGGACCCGAAGTACTCGTAGATCATCGGCTTGGAGACGCCGCAGCGCTCGGCGACCTCGTCCATCGACGTCGCCGCGTAGCCCCGTTCGCCGAAGATCTCCTCGGCGACGTCCAGCATCTGCCGCTCGCGGTCCGCCCGCGACATGCGGCGGCGCCGGGGCGGCGGCGTGGCGGTGCTCACAGCGGTTCCCTCCGATCGGACCTACCGGGAGTAGCCTACTCATAGTAACTTACTGAGAGTAGGAAAACCGGGGAGAAGGTAGGCAGAACATGAACGAGCGCACCCCCGCCGTCGTGATCGTCGGGTCGGGCTTCGCCGGACTCGGCATGGGCATCCAGCTCCGCAAGGCCGGGTTCGACGACTTCGTCATCCTGGAGAAGAGCGAGGCCCTCGGCGGGACCTGGCACGACAACACCTACCCGGGGTGCGCGTGCGACGTCCCGTCCCACATGTACTCGTTCTCGTTCGAGCTGAACCCGGACTGGACGCGCATGTTCGCCCCCCAGCCCGAGATCCGCGCCTACCTGGAGCGCACCGCCGACAAGTACGGCGTCCGCGACCACATCCGCTTCGGCGCGGCCGTCGAGAGCATGGAGTACGACGACGCGGCCAAGCGCTGGAACGTGACGCTCGCCGACGGGTCCGTGCTGACGCCGAAGGCCGTCGTGTCGGGCGTCGGGGCGCTGCACGTCCCGTCCTACCCGGACCTGCCGGGCATCGAGCGGTTCCAGGGGACGGCCTTCCACTCGGCCGAGTGGAACCACGACTACGACCTGGCAGGCAAACGCGTCGCCGTGATCGGGACGGGCGCGTCGGCGATCCAGTTCGTCCCGAAGGTCGCCAAGCAGGCCGACCACCTCGTGCTGTTCCAGCGGACGCCGCCGTGGATCCAGCCGAAGCCGGACCGGCCGATCCCGCCGGCCGTCCGGACCGCCCTGGCCAAGGTGCCCGGCGCGGCCCGCGCGCTGCGCTCGTCCATCTACTGGACGCTGGAGGCCCGCGCGGTCGGCTTCACCATCGACCCGCGCCTGTCGCTGCCGATGGAGAAGCTCGCCCGCTGGCACATCAAGCGGCAGATCGCCGACCCCGAGCTGCGCGCCAAGGTGACGCCGGACTACACGATCGGCTGCAAGCGGGTGCTGCTGTCCAACGACTACTATCCGGCGCTCACCCGGCCGAACGTGGACGTGGAGACGTCCGCCATCGCCGAGGTCCGCGAGAACTCCGTCGTCACCGCGGACGGCCGCGAGTACGAGGTCGACTGCATCATCTACGGCACCGGCTTCAAGGTGACGGACGCGGTCGCCGAGCAGCGGATCGTCGGCCGCGACGGCCTGAAGATCCAGGAGGCGTTCGCGAACGGCATCGAGGTCTACCGGGGCACGACGATCCCGGGCTTCCCGAACCTGTTCATGCTGCTCGGCCCGAACACCGGCCTCGGCCACAACTCCGTCGTCTTCATGATCGAGGTGCAGATCCAGCACGTCCTGTCCTGCCTGCGCCTGCTCCAGGAGAAGGGCGCGGACGCGCTGGAGCCCAAGCCCGAGGCGCTGCGCGCGTTCAACGACCGCATGCACCGCCGCCTGCGCCGCGCGGTCTGGAACGAGGGCGGCTGCCAGTCCTGGTACCTGGACGAGAACGGCGTCAACCGCACCCTCTGGCCCGGCCACACCTTCGAGTTCTGGGCCGGCACCCGCCGCGCGAAGGAAGAGGACTACACCTTCACCTACTGACGGCCGAGCGAGGTCAGGCGGGCGGGGCGAACATGGGCTTGACGCCCTCGATGAGGCGGCGGATGACCGGGCGCTGTTCGGCGGGCGTCCGGCCCCGCAGGCCGAGGACGGGGTCCAGGCCGTCGTAGTACGGGGCGAGGGCGAGGTGCGGGAGCGTCATCAGCAGCAGGGTCGCGAGGACGTCGATGTCGGCGTCGGCACGGATGTCGCCCCGCTCCTGCCACAGCTTCAGCGTCGGGTGGACGACCTGCAGATAGTGCTGGTTGGCGGTGTCGCGGACGACCGACCGCACGCTGTTGTCCAGCTCGAAGTTGGTCGCGGCCGTGACCGCGCGCTCCAGCGGGTGGTCGCTCCAGTACTCCGTCCACTCGCAGAGGACGTCGAACAGCCACTCGTCGAAGGGCTGGTCGAAGTCGACGCGGGCGATGCGGCGCTCCATCTCCTCGCGGATGCGCCGGGACGCCTCGTCGCAGACGAACGCGAAGAACTCCAGCTTGTCGGTGAAGTACTGGAACAGCGAGCCCTTGGCGATGCCCGCCTCGCGCGCGATCGTGTTCAGGCTGCCGGTCGAGTAGCCGTGCTCCCCGAACTCGCGCATGGCCACCTCAAGGACCCGCTCACGCTTGGCCACGTTGAGGCGAAACCACGTCGAGGTTGGCATGGACCCCTTCGACTTTCCGTCATGTATCGGTAACCCGACGGTCAGGATAGCGGTACGTCGCCGGGCGTGCGAGGCGCGCCCCTCTCCCAGCTCACACCCCCCGCACCTGGAGTCCCGCACATCACCGCCCGGCCGAGACGATCACGGACGGCCCGCTGGACGCGGTCGAGCGCGTCCGGAAAGGCGGCGCGCGAAGTTCACCGCCGGCACGGCTCGGACAACGCCGAGGCGGGCGGCACTGGTGGGCGTGACCGGGTACGCGCGGCGCGAGCTGGTCGATCCGGTCGCGGGGCTAGACGCGGTCGGCGAGGTGGAGGGGTTCGGTGCGGTCGGCGGCGCAGTCCGGGCAGCGCGAGACCGCGGGCGCGCGGTGCGTACCGGGCGTCCCGAGCGTGATGACGAGCCCCGCCCCGAAGCAGGTCAGACAGAGGGGCGCGGGGACGACGGGCGATGCTTCCACGGTGTCGGTCATGACGGGCACGAGCTTGCCACACCGCACCGACATCCCGCCCGCGAATAACACAGCCGGTCAGCCCGGGCGGAACGCGGCACGAAACCCCTGCATGATCGTTCTTCCGGCGGGCACGGGTGCGGTGGCGGAGTCGTTTGCGGACGTGAACACCGGGAGGCGGTGCGGGTGGGGCCGGGCGAGGACGCGGTGGCGCGCAATCGGGCGCTCCAGGCCGAGTGGTACGGCGAACCGCTGGGGGACCGCGTCCGGCGGATCCTGGACGGGCTCGGCCTGTCCCAGTCGGCGCTCGCGCGCGTGCTCGGCCTGTCGCCGCCGATGTTGTCGCAGCTCATGTCCGGCCACCGCGCCAAGATCAGCAATCCGGCGGTGCTCGGGCGGCTGCTCGCCGTCGAGGACCTGGCCGCCGACCCGGCGACCGCCGCGCTGTCCGCCGGGGAGCTGCGCGCGCGCCTGGACGAGATCCGCTCGGTGGCCGCCCCCGCGCTCGGCAGGCCGCCGCTGGAGCGGCCCACCGCCGTCCGGGCGGTGCAGGCGCTGCTGCGCGAGGTCGCGTCCGCCGCCGAGATCGAGGCCGCCGCCGCGCTCATCGCCGCCGAATTCCCCGACCTCGCCGACGTCCTCCGCATTTACGGGACGGGCCGCGCCGGCGACGCCGAGGAGCATTTCCGCCGAATCCTCGGAAACTGACCCGGGGCCCGGGACGCCCCGCGTCCCATGCCGTGTGGCGCTCGTCTCAATAGCCAGCGGCCATAGGCAATGGTTATGGCCGAAACGAGGTCGAGCGGGCAAAGCGGACGGGCCGTATCTGTGGCCGGAGTCACACCAGAGGGCGGCTGTTATGTATGTCACAGTCGCACCACGGTGGCGTAAGGTCGCTTCGCTGGTAGCGCGAACGGCGCGTCCGCGCACGTCACCGAAGGCGGCGCGGCACGACGGCCGGACGCGTGGCCGCCCACCACGGGGGCCGTCACGACCCGAGCCCAGGGAGCGACCAATGAGCACACTGGAGGCGCCGGACAGGACGCGCGCCCGCATCGGGAAACGCACGCTCCGCAAGGACGACTGGCGCGTCTATCCCCTCACCACCCTCGTCATCTTCACCGCCTGGGTGGTCTACGCGACGATCCGGGCCTTCTGGGGAGCGGCGTTCTACGTCCCCGAATTCCATTACCTGACGCCGTTCTACTCGCCGTGCCTCAACGAGATCTGCGACAGCGTCACGGTGAACCACCACACCGGCAGCGCGGCGGAGTTCGGCACCTTCCTCCCGGCGGGCACGCGCGGCTGGATCCCGTTCGCGGCGATCTCCCTGCCGTTCCTGCTGCTGTTCCGCCTGACCTGCTACTACTACCGCAAGGCGTACTACCGCTCGTACTGGGCGTCGCCGCCCGCCTGCGCCGTCGCCGAGCCGCACAAGAAGTACACCGGCGAGACCCGGTTCCCGCTCCTCGGCCAGAACCTGCACCGCTACTTCTGGCTCGCCGCCGTCGCCATCTCCCTGATCAACACCTGGGACGCGATCCGCGCCTTCCACGGCTCCGACGGCGGCTTCGGCATCGGCCTCGGCACGCTCATCCTGGTCGCCAACGTCGTCCTGCTGTGGGCGTACACGCTGTCGTGCCACTCGTGCCGCCACATCGTCGGCGGACGCCTCAAGCACTTCTCCAAGCACCCCGTCCGCTACCGGCTCTGGGAGTGGGTGTCCAAGCTCAACGCGCGGCACGGCCAGTTCGCGCTGATCACGCTGGGCTCGCTCGTCGCGGCCGACCTGTACGTGGCGCTGGTCGCCAGCGGCACCATCTCCGACCTGCGACTGTTCAACTAGAGGGAGCCTGCGCGACATGACGGAGATCGAACGGCACCGGTACGACGTCGTGGTGATCGGCGCCGGCGGCGCGGGCCTGCGCGCCGCGATCGAGGCCCGGCTCCAGGGCAAGAAGACGGCGATCATCTCCAAATCGCTGTTCGGCAAGGCGCACACGGTCATGGCCGAGGGCGGCGCCGCCGCGTCGATGGGGAACGTCAACCCCAACGACAACTGGCAGGTCCACTTCCGCGACACGATGCGCGGCGGGAAGTTCCTCAACAACTGGCGGATGGCCGAGCTGCACGCCAAGGAGGCGCCCGACCGCGTCTGGGAGCTGGAGCACTGGGGCGCGCTGTTCGACCGCACCAAGGACGGCAAGATCAGCCAGCGCAACTTCGGCGGCCACGAGTACCCGCGCCTCGCGCACGTCGGCGACCGCACCGGGCTGGAGCTGATCCGCACCACGCAGCAGAAGATCGTCGCGCTCCAGCAGGAGGACCACCGCGTCCACGGCGACTACGACGCCCGCATCAAGGTCTGGGCCGAGACGACCGTCACCCGCCTGCTGCTGGACGGCGACCGCGTCGCCGGCGCGTTCGCCTACGTCCGCGAGACCGGGAAGTTCGTCGTGTTCGAGGCGCCCGCGGTGATCCTCGCGACCGGCGGCATCGGCAAGACGTTCAAGGTCACGTCCAACTCCTGGGAGTACACCGGCGACGGCCACGCCCTCGCGCTGCTCGCCGGCGCGACGCTCCTGAACATGGAGTTCGTCCAGTTCCACCCCACCGGGATGGTCTGGCCGCCGTCGGTGAAGGGCATCCTCGTCACCGAGTCGGTGCGCGGCGACCGCGGCGTCCTGAAGAACTCCGACGGCGAACGGTTCATGTTCAAGTACATCCCCGAGGTGTTCAAGGCGCAGTACGCCACCACCGAGGACGAGGCCGACCGCTGGTACGACGACCCCGACAACAACCGCCGCCCGCCCGAGCTGCTGCCCCGCGACGAGGTCGCCCGCGCCATCAACGCCGAGGTCAAGGCCGGACGCGGCTCCCCGCACGGCGGCGTGTTCCTGACGGTCGTCGACCGGATGCCCGGCGGCGCCGAGGAGATCCGCCGCCGCCTGCCCGCCATGCACCACCAGTTCAAGGAGCTGGCGGACGTCGACATCACCGCCGAGCCGATGGAGGTCGGCCCGACCTGCCACTACGTCATGGGCGGCGTCGAGGTGGACCCCGACACCGGCGCGGCGCTCGTCCCCGGCCTGTTCGCGGCGGGCGAGTGCTCGGGCGGGATGCACGGCTCCAACCGGCTCGGCGGCAACTCGCTCACCGACCTGCTCGTGTTCGGGCGGCGCTGCGGGCTCGGCGCGTCCGCGTACGTGGACGGCCTCGCCGAGCGTCCGGCCGTCGCCGACGACGAGGTCGCCCGCGCCACCGCCGAGGCCCTCGCCCCACTGGAGCGCGAGGGCGGCGAGAGCCCCTACACCGTCCACCTCGAACTCCAGCAGACGATGAACGACCTCGTCGGCATCATCCGCCGCGAGGACGAGCTGAAGCAGGCCGTCGAAGCCCTCGACAAGCTGCGCGAACGCGTCCGGACGGTGTCGGTGCAGCCCGTCGCCGTCGGGGCCGGCGGACGCGGCTACCACCCCGCCTGGCACCTCGCGCTCGACCTGCGGAACATGCTGCTCGTCGCCGAGGCGATCGCGAAGGCCGCTTTGGAGCGCGAGGAGAGCCGCGGCGGCCACACCCGCGACGACCACCCGTCGATGTCGCCGGAGTGGCGGAAGGTCAACCTCGTCTGCCGCCTCACCGGCGACCCCGCCGACCCCCGCGTCGAGCTGCGGCGCCAGCCGCTCGATCTGATGCGCGACGACCTCATCGCGCTGTTCGAGACGTCCGAACTGAAGAAGTACCTCACCGCCGAAGAACTCCCCGAGGAGGCCCGATGAGCTACGAGGCCAAATTCCGCGTCTGGCGCGGGGACGACGGTGACGGCGAGCTGGTCGACTACGCGGTCGAGGTGAACGAGGGCGAGGTCGTCCTCGACATCATCCACCGGCTCCAGCAGACGCAGGCGCCCGACCTCGCCGTCCGGTGGAACTGCAAGGCGGGCAAGTGCGGGTCGTGCTCGGCGGAGATCAACGGGATGCCGCGCCTGATGTGCATGACGCGGATGTCCACGTTCACCGAGGACGAGACCATCACCGTCACGCCCGTCCGGACGTTCCCGGTGATCCGCGACCTGGTCACCGACGTGTCGTTCAACTACGAGAAGGCGCGGCAGATCCCGGCGTTCGACCCGGGCGACGTCGCGCCGGGCGACATCCGGATGCAGCAGGTGGACGTGCAGCGCTCGCAGGAGTTCCGCAAGTGCATCGAGTGCTTCCTGTGCAACAACGTCTGCCACGTCATCCGCGACCACGACGAGAACAAGCCGGAGTTCGCGGGGCCGCGCTTCCTCATGCGGATCGCGGAACTGGAGATGCACCCGGCCGACGTCGCCGACCGCCGGAATATCGCCCAGAACGACCATGGGCTCGGATTTTGCAACATTACTAAATGTTGCACCGAAGTGTGTCCCGAGCACATCAAAATCACCGACAACGCGCTGATCCCGATGAAAGAGCGGGTCGTCGGCAAGAAATACGATCCGATCGTCTGGCTCGGCAGCAAGCTCGGCATCGTCCGCAAGGGCCAGGACACCCCGTCCGCGTGACGTGCGGGACGGGCGGCCGTGCCCCCGCGACACCGCCGCCCGTCCGTCCGCCGCTCCCCGGAGGGGACCGCGCCGCGCCCCCGGCGGGGCGGGTCCGGGCCGGCGGGGGAACGCGGGCACACCCGCCCCACTGTCGCCGTCCCGCGCCCCGGCGAATAGGAAGAAGTACACAGAACGCGTAATGGTTTCGTGATTGCCGCGCGGGCACGGTGCGGCGCCCGGCCCTCTAGCGTGGACGGCATGACCCCCTACGAGGAGGGATCGTTCCTCGCCGAACTGTCCCCGGACGACCGTGACGACCTGCAGCGCCTCGGCCGTCCCCGCGCGTTCCGGCGCGGCGAGACGATCTTCCGGGAGGGCGAGCACTCGACCTGGGCGGCGGTGCTGACGTCCGGTCACGTCAAGGCCTACTCCGACCGCGAGCAGGGCGGCGAGGCGCTGCTCGCGGTGCGCGGGCCCGGCGCGCTGCTCGGCGAGGTCGCGGTGATCGACGGCGGGCCGCGTTCGGCGACGGTCGCGGCGCTGGAGCCGGTCAAGCTGCTGACCATCACCGGCGAGCAGTTCATGGAGTTCCTGCGGACGCACGGCGGCGCGTCCGTCCTCATCATGCGGACGCTCTGCCAGCGGTTCCGCGACGCCGACCGCAAGCGCATCGAGTTCGGCATGTTCGACGCCACCGGACGCGTCGCGCAGCGCCTGGTGGAGCTGGCCGAGCGGTTCGGCGTCCCGGACGACACGGCGGCGGGCGGCGGCGTCCGCATCAACCTCAACCTGTCGCAGGAGGAGCTGGCGGGCTGGGTCGGCGCGTCCCGCGAGGCCGTCAGCAAGGCGCTCGGGACGCTGCGCCGGCACGGACTGATCGAGACGGGACGCCGCAAGTTCGTCGTCCGCGACCTGCCGGCGCTGCGCCGCCATGCGCGCTGACGGCCCGGCCGCGCTCGGCGGCGTTTCGGTCGCGCCGTAACCTGGGTCGGTGCAACTCCAGCAGCTCGCCTACTTCGTGGCCGTCGCCGAGGTCCGCCACTTCACCCAGGCGGCGGAGCTGCTGCGCGTCGCCCAGCCGTCGCTGTCCAAGCAGATCCGCGCGCTGGAGACCGATCTCGGCGCGTCGCTGTTCAGCCGCGCGCGCGGCAACATCACGCTCACTCCGGCGGGGGAGGCGCTGCTGCCGCTGGCCAAGCGCATCCTCGCCGACGTCGACACCGCGCGGCACGAGGTGCAGGAACTCGCGGGGCTGCGACGCGGGCGGGTGCGGCTCGGCGCGACGCCGTCGCTGTGCGCGGGGCTGCTCGGGGACGTCCTGCGCCGCTTCCACGACGCCTACTCCGGCATCGAGATCCTGGTCGAGGAGGGCGGGTCCCGCGACCTCGTGCGCGAGCTGACGCGCGGGCTGCTCGACCTCGCCCTGGTGATCCTGCCGCTGCACGGCGACGCGCCGCTGGACACCCGGCCGATCCTGCGCGAACGGCTCGTCGTGGCGTCCCCGGCGGACGGCGAGCGCTCCGTCCCCGGCCCGCCCGGCGGACGGCTGCCGCGCCGCGCCGTCCCGCGCCGCGCGACGCTGCGGATCGCGGACCTGCGGGACCGCCCGATGGTGATGTTCCGCTCCGGCTACGACCTGCGCGAGGCGACGATCAGCGCGTGCCGGGCGGAGGGCTTCGAGCCGCGCTTCGCCGTCGAGGGCGGCGAGATGGACGCCGTGCTGCGGTTCGTGGAGGCGGGCCTCGGCATCGCGGTGGTGCCGAGCATGGTGCTGGCCGGACGGCCGGGGCTGCGCGGGACGCCGCTCGTCCAGGCCGACGACGGCGACGGCGGCCACCCGTCCCTGCTGCGGACGATCGCGCTCGCCCACCGCAAGGACGTCTCGCTCACCCACGCCGCCCGCGCCTTCCAGGACACCCTGGAGACGTTCCTCGTGGAAGCGGCCCTCGCGGGCAGCCTCCCGGCCGGCGTCGAAACGCTCCTGGAACGCTGACCGCGGCGCAACGGTGAGCGCCCCGGGCCGGAGCCCGGGGCGCTGAAAGCCGTGACTACATGAACGCCACGGCAGGAGGGGCCCCGCAACGGAGACCGCCGGTCGGCTTCCGACGGTGGTTCTTACCGAACGTCAACGGAATCTTACTGCTTACGTCCGCCGGCGGTGGCCTTGATGTAGTCGTGGTTCAGCCGTCCGATGACGTCCAGCGGGATGCCCTTCGGGCACGCCACCGTGCACTCGCCGGTGTTGGTGCAGCCGCCGAAGCCCTCCGCGTCGTGCGTCTCCAGCATCGAGACCACGCGGTCCCAGCGCTCGGGCTGGCCCTGCGGCATGAGCCCGAGGTGGGTGACCTTCGCGCCGAGGAACAGCGACGCCGACCCGTTCGGGCAGGCCGCCACGCACGCGCCGCAGCCGATGCACTCGGCCGCCTCGAACGCCCGGTCGGCGTCGGGCTTGGGCACCGGCGTGGAGTGCGCCTCGGGCGCGGTGCCGGTCGGCGCGGAGATGAACCCGCCGGACTTGATGATCCGGTCGAACGCGCCCCGGTCCACGACGAGGTCCTTGACGACCGGGAACGCCTTCGCGCGCCACGGCTCGACGTCGATGACTTCGCCGTCCCTGAACTTGCGCATGTGGAGCTGGCAGGTCGTGGTGTTGCGCTCGGGGCCGTGCGGCGTCCCGTTGATCACCAGCGAGCACATGCCGCAGATGCCCTCGCGGCAGTCGTGGTCGAACGCCACGGGCTCCTCGCCCTTGGCGATCAGCTCCTCGTTGAGAACGTCCAGCATTTCGAGGAACGACGCGTCCTCCGAGATCCCGTCGACGGGGTACTCGACCATCGCGCCCTTGTCGCCCGGGCCCTTCTGCCGCCAGATCCGCAGTGTGAGCTTCATTACTTGTACGACCTCTGCGTGGGGTGAACGTATTCGAATTCGAGCGCTTCCTTGTGGAGGATCGGCTGCTCGTCCGATCCGGCCCACTCCCAGGCGGCGACGTAGGAGAAGTTCTCGTCGTCGCGCTTGGCCTCGCCGTCCTCGTCCTGGCTCTCGGCGCGGAAGTGGCCGCCGCAGGACTCGGTGCGGTGCAGCGCGTCGATCACCATCAGCTCGCCGAGTTCGAGGAAGTCGGCGACGCGTCCGGCCTTTTCGAGCTGCTGGTTCAGCTCGGCGTCGGTGCCGGTGACCTTGACGCGCGACCAGAACTCGGCGCGCAGCGCGGGGATCAGCTCCAGCGCCTTGCGCAGGCCCTCCTCGGTACGTTCCATGCCGCAGTACTCCCACATGATGTGGCCGAGTTCGCGGTGGAAGGAGTCGACGGAGCGGTCGCCGTCGATGGCGAGGAGCCGGTCGATCTGCTCCGTGACGCGGGTCTCGGCCTCGGCGATCGCCGTCTCGGAGACGGGGCCGAGGTTGTTGCGGGCGATGTAGTCGCCGAGGCCGGTCGGCAGGACGAAGTACCCGTCGGCGAGGCCCTGCATCAGCGCGGACGCGCCGAGCCGGTTGGCGCCGTGGTCGGAGAAGTTCGCCTCGCCGGTGACGAACAGGCCGGGGATGTTGGACTGGAGGTCGTAGTCCACCCACAGCCCGCCCATCGTGTAGTGGACGGCCGGGTAGATGCGCATCGGCGTCTCGTACGGGTTCTCGCCCGTGATCCGCTCGTACATCTCGAACAGGTTCCCGTACTTGGCCTCGACGGTCTTGCGGCCGAGCCGCCCGATCGCGTCGGCGAAGTCCAGGTAGACGCCGAGCCCGCCGGGGCCGACGCCGCGGCCCTCGTCGCAGACGTTCTTGGCGGCGCGCGAGGCGATGTCGCGGGGGACGAGGTTGCCGAACGAGGGGTAGATGCGCTCCAGGTAGTAGTCGCGCTCGTCCTCGGGGATGTCGGCGGGACGGCGCGTGTCGCCGCCCTTCTTCGGCACCCACACGCGGCCGTCGTTGCGCAGCGACTCCGACATCAGCGTCAGCTTGGACTGGTGGTCGCCGCTGACGGGGATGCACGTCGGGTGGATCTGCGTGTAGCACGGGTTGGCGAAGTAGGCGCCGTGCCGGTGCGCGCGCCAGGACGCGGTGACGTTCGAGCCCATCGCGTTGGTGGACAGGAAGTATACGTTCCCGTAGCCGCCGCTGGCGAGGACGACCGCGTCGGCGGTGTGGTGCCTGATCTCGCCGGTCAGCAGGTTGCGGACGACGACGCCGCGCGCCCGCCCGTCCTCCATGATGAGGTCGAGCATCTCGTGCCGCGGGTACAGCTCGACGTTCCCGGCGTCCACCTGGCGCATGAGGGCCTGGTAGGCGCCGAGCAGGAGCTGCTGGCCCGTCTGCCCGCGCGCGTAGAACGTCCGGGAGACCTGGGTGCCGCCGAACGAGCGGTTGTCGAGCAGGCCGCCGTACTCGCGGGCGAACGGGACGCCCTGCGCGACGCACTGGTCGATGATCTGCGTGGAGATCTCGGCGAGGCGGTGGACGTTGGACTCGCGGGCGCGGAAGTCGCCGCCCTTGACGGTGTCGTAGAACAGCCGGTGGACGCTGTCGCCGTCGTTGCGGTAGTTCTTCGCGGCGTTGATCCCGCCCTGCGCGGCGATGGAGTGGGCGCGGCGCGGGCTGTCCTGGAAGCAGAACTGGACGACGTGGTACCCGGCCTCGCCGAGCGTGGCGCCGGCCGCGCCGCCCGCCAGCCCGGTGCCGACGATGATGATCTTCTTCTTGCGCTTGTTGGCGGGGTTGACGAGCTTGGCCTCGAACTTGCGCGTCGTCCACCGCTGCTCGATGGGGCCCTGCGGGGCCTTGGCGTCGGCGATCGGCTCGCCGGACTTGTAGAAGGCGTCGACCATGATCAGCTCACCCATCCGAAGGTGACAGAGAGGGGCACGGAGATGAACCCGAGGGTCACCACCCCGGCGACGGCGAACGCGAGGCCGCGCAGCGTGCGGTCGTTGCGCGGGGTGCGCCAGCCGAGGGTGTTGAAGGCGCTCCACACGCCGTGGTTGAGGTGCAGGCCGACGAGCACGACGGCGAGCACGTACCAGACGGTGATGTACCAGCGGGACGCGTCGAAGTCGGCGACGACGCGCTCGTAGGGGGTGTAGCCGTCGCCCTTGGGGTTCACGACGTGGAACGTGAGGTCCAGGAGGTGCCAGACGATGAACAGCAGGATGATGACGCCGCCGTAGCGCATCGTGTGGGTGGCATAGCCCTGCGCGTGCGACTTCTTGCGGGACTGGTACTTCACCGGGCGGGCGCGGCGGGCGCGCAGCGCCAGCGAGGTCGCCGACCACATGTGGAGGATCACGGCGACCACGAGGACGATCTCCAGGACCGTCAGCAGGGTCCGGTGCGGGACGGCCGGCTCGCCCATCGTCCGGAGCCACTCGGAGTAGTGGTCGAAGTCGTCGGCGCCCAGGAAGACCTTCAGGTTGCCGATCATGTGCGCGAGGAGGAAGAACACGAGGATCGCGCCGGTGACGGCCATGACGGCCTTCTTGCCGACGGTCGATCTGTAGACCTTGGGGATCGCTATAGCCACGGTGCGAACGGTAGGTCCGGGACGCACGAGAACACCAAGTCATGGGCGCACTCGTTTCGATAGCCGGTGGCTATGACCCGTGCAGCACAGGGGTTCTCCTTAAGTTGCCTGGTCATGTGAGGTGATGGACCTCACATGACAAGAGGGAACCCCGTTCTTAGCACCGGTCTCAACAAAATGACTGTCGGGTCACGCCCGGGTCACGTCGTGGGAGAGCAGGAGGACGGCGAGGTCGTCGGTGAGCGCGTCGCCGTTCAGCTCCTCGACCTCGGCGACGAGCGCGTCGATCAGCGCGCGCCCGGCCGCGCCCCGGCGGTGGGCGCCGCGCGCCAGCCGGACGAGCCCGTCGGTGCCGAGCCGTTCGGGTCCCCGGCCGACGCGGCCCTCGATGAGGCCGTCGGTGTAGAGCATGAGCGTCCAGGCGGCGCCCAGCTCGATGTCGGTGCCCGGCCACTCGGCGCCGGGGATGAGGCCGAGCGCGGGGCCGAGCGCGTCGTCGGGCAGCGCGGCGGCGCCGGGGACGCCGTCGGGGCCCGTCCCGAACAGCAGCGGCGCCGGGTGCCCGGCCAGGTACAGCCGCGCGGTGCGGCGGTCCGGCGCGATCGTGACCATGCACAGCGTCGTGAAGATCTCGTCGCTGCGCCGCTCGTGGCCGAGGACGGTGTCGAGCGTGCCGAGCAGCCGCTCCCCGGTGTGCCCGGCGAGGACGAGCGTCCGCCACGCCATGCGGAGCTGGACGCCGAGCGCCGCCTCGTCCGGGCCGTGCCCGCACACGTCGCCGATCATGAGGTGGACGGTGCCGTCCTCGGTCTGGACGGTGTCGTAGAAGTCGCCGCCGAGCAGCGCGCGGCGCCGTCCCGGCCGGTATCGGGTGTGGTGGCGCAGGCGCGGGTCGTCGATGAGCGGGACGGGCAGCAGCCCCCGCTCCAGCCGGGCGTTCTCGCGGCCGAGGATGCGCGCCTCGACCAGCCGCCGCTCGGTGTCCTCGGCGCGCTTGCGCTCGATGGCGTAGCGGATGGCGCGGGCGAGGAGCGGGCCGTCCACCTCCTGCTTGACGAGGTAGTCGGCGGCGCCGGTCGCGACGGCGCGGACGCCGAGGTCGTCGTCGTCCAGCGCGGTGAGCACGACGACGGCCGTGGACCCCGACAGCGCGATGACGTCCCGCAGCGCCTCGATCCGGTCGATGTCGGGCGCGGACAGGTCCACGATGATGCACTGGGTGCGGCGGGTGAGCCGGCCGCGCGCGCCGTCGAGGTCCCGGGCGACCGCCAGCCGCGCGTCCAGGCCGCTCTCGGCGAGCATCCGCTCGACCAGGAACACGTCGGACGGGTCGTCGCCGATGAGCAGCAGGTCCAAAGTGCCCTCGGCGCCCGGTCCCGACCCCGAGGAGCGTGCCGGGCGGCCGTGTCCGGGCACCGGCGGGACGGAGTGCGGCTGGCGGCTGAGCGTGCTCACAGATGGTTTCCGGACTGTCGGCGAGTGGCGCACGGACGGCGGGCCGGACCCGGCCCGCGGGCGGGTCCGCGCCGGGCGGCGGCGGGCCGCGGGCGGCCCGGCTCGGCGAGCGGAGTGGATCATCGCTCCGCCTCCGACCCTAGCGTCCCGGCACGCCGTCCCGCATCCCGGCCGGACCCGATCGCCGCCCGCGGCCTGTCCGAATCGCCTAGCCGAGGTTGCTGCGCAGGAACTCGACCTGGAGGTGCAGCAGGTTCTCGGCGACGACCTCCTGCGGCGTCATGTGGGTGACGCCCGACAGCGGCAGCACGGTGTGCGGGCGGCCCGCCGCGAGCAGCGCCGACGACAGCCGCAGCGTGTGGGCCACGACCACGTTGTCGTCGGCGAGCCCGTGGATGAGCAGGAGCGGGCGCTTCAGGTCGGGCGCGCGGTCGATGAGGGACTGGACGGCGTACGTCTCGGGCTCCTCGTCCGGATGCCCGAGATACCGCTCGGTGTAGTGGGTGTCGTACAGCCGCCAGTCGGTCACGGGCGCGCCCGCGACGCCCGCGTGGAACACGTCCGGCCGGGCCAGGACGGCGAGCGCCGCGAGCCAGCCGCCGAACGACCAGCCCCGGACGCCGACGCGGTCCAGGTCGAGCGCGCCGGGGTGGCGGCGCGCGGCCTCCATCATCCCGGCGATCTGGTCGTCCAGGACGGGCGTGACGAAGTCGCCCTGGACGGCCCGCTCGAACGCCGGCCCGCGTCCCGGCGTGCCGCGCCCGTCGGTGATGACGACCGCGAAGCCCTGGTCGGCGAGCCACTGCGACTCCAGGTAGGCGCGCCGCGTGGCGAGGACGCGCTGCGCGTGCGGCCCGCCGTAGGGGTCGAGGACGACCGGCAGCCGCCCGTCCGACGGCTCCCAGCCGGTGGGCAGGACGACGGCGGTGCGCAGCTCCCGGTCCCCGGCGGCGATCAGCTCGACGCGCGGCGTCAGCACGGGCGTCTGCGCGTGCGACGCGACCGGGTGGACGCCGTTCGGGCCGCGCACCTCGATCTGCGCGCCGTCGCCGTCCAGCCGGGACCCGCTGACGACCGTGACGCCGCCCGCGCGCACGGCCGAGAACACGCCGCGCCCCTCGGTGAGCCTGGTGAGCGTGTCCGGCCGGTACTCCCAGACGTGGATCTCGGTCGGGTCCTCGGACGCGGTGAACAGGACCTCGTCGCCGTCCACGCCGAGCACGCCCCGCACCTGGAGCCCCGGCGGCGTGACGGCCTTCCCGCCGACCGTGAGCCGCCGCGTGTCGGCCGCGCGGTCCTCGGTGATCCACACCAGCTCACCGCCGGGCGTCCGCGCCGGGACGCCCGGGACGATCTCCGACCACTGCGGGTCGTGCTCGGTGTGCAGCAGGGCGGTCTCGCCGCTCAGCGCGTCCACCCGCAGGGCGCGCTGGCTGCGCTGGTCGCGCGGCTGGACGACGATCGCGGGGCCGTGCCGGTCCCACAGGGCGGTGACCACGTAGGGGTACTGGCCCCGGTCCCACGCGACGCTGGTCCGGCGGCCCTCCAGCGAGACGAGCGCGAGCGACACGATGGCGTTCGGCGTCCCGGCGGCGGGATAGGCGACCTCGGTGGCGGGCCGGTCGGGGTTGGCGGGGTCGGCGATGTGCCAGCGCGCGACGGGCGTCTCGTCCACCCGCGCGGCGAGCAGCGCCGAGCCGTCCGGGGACCACCAGAAGCCCCGGAACCGGCCCATCTCCTCGGCGGCGATGAACTCGGCGAGGCCGTAGGAGATCTGGTCGCTCTCGGGCGTCGCGAGCGCCCGGTCGTCGGCGCCGTCCACGCCGATGACCCGCAGCGCGCGGCCCGAGACGTACGCGACGTGCCGTCCGGCCGGGTCCGGACGGGGGTCGAACACCGGCTCGGCGGCGGGCAGCGCGCGGACCGTCGCGGCGGCGAGGTCGGCGACGAACAGCTTCCCGGCCAGCGTGAACACCGCGATCCGCAGCTCCCGGTCGGTCGCGTAGCCGACGATGCCGCCCGCCTGCTCGCGGGCGCGCTCGCGGCGGGCGCGCTCCTCGGCGGGCAGGTCCGCCTCGCCGGGCAGGTCCAGCGCGGCCGGGTCGGCGACGAGTGTCTCGGCGCCGGTCGCCGGATCGAGCGTCCACAGGCAGGTGACCGGGTCGTCGCCGGCCCGGGTGCGCAGGAAGGCCGCGCGGGACCCGTCCGGCGCGATCTGGAACGCGCGCGGGGCGCCGAGCGTGAACCGTCGCGTGCGGGCGCTCTGCCGCGGATAGCTGATGCTCATGAACCGAGTCTGCCCGGTTCTCGCGGCCGATGCCCACCGGGGCGCCCCGGGCCGGGACGAATCGGGACCGCGAACCGGCCCGGACGTCCCGCGCGCTCGGTAGGCTCTGGATCTCCCGCGATGGACGCGCCGCCCCCCGCTGTGACACGGAGAAGGAGAGCCCATGCCTGTGCTTCAGCCGGGAGACCCCCGGAGGCTGGGGTCGTACGAGGTGCTGGAACGACTCGGCGAGGGCGGGCAGGGCGTCGTCTACCTGGGCGTGGACGGGTCCGGGGGCAAGGCCGCGATCAAGCTGCTGCGCGCCGACCTGGCCGGCGACGCCGAGGCGCGCAACCGGTTCGTCCGCGAGGCGCAGGCCGCCAAGCAGGTCGCCCGGTTCTGCACGGCGCAGGTGCTGGAGGCCGACGTCGCGGGCGACCAGCCGTACATCGCGAGCGAGTACGTCCCGGGGCCGTCCCTCTACAAGCAGATCACCGAGCAGGGGCCGCTGACCGGCGCGGGGCTGGAGCGGCTCGCGATCGGGACGGCGACGGCGCTCGTCGCGATCCACCAGGCGGGCATCGTCCACCGCGACTTCAAGCCGCACAACGTGATCATGGCGCCGGACGGGCCGCGCGTCATCGACTTCGGCATCGCGCGCGCCCTGGACGTCGGGCAGACGTCGGCGACCAAGGCGATCGGCACGCCGTCCTACATGGCGCCCGAGCAGGTCGCCGGGCAGCGGCTCACCGAGGCCGTGGACGTGTGGGCGTGGGCGGCGACGATGGTGTTCGCGGCGACGGGCCGTCCGCCGTTCGGCGAGGACACGGTCGTCGCGGTGATCAACCGGGTGATGCACGAGCCGCCGTCGCTGGACGGCGTCCCCGACGACCTGTACGGGCTGCTGGCGTCGTGCCTGGTCAAGGAGCCGGGACGGCGGCCGGGCGCGCAGCAGCTCATGATGGGCATGATCGGCGGCGGCCAGCCCGGGCAGACCCGCATGGACGACCCGGCGCAGGCGACCGCGCTGCTGGCCGAGGGCTCGCAGCTCGCGGGCGGCTCCACGATGCGGCAGCCGTCCCCGCACGAGACGCGTCCGGCCGGGCCGGGCGGCGTCGCGCCGCAGGACTTCACCGGAACGCTCCCGCCCGCGCCCGGCTACGGCGACGGGCCGCGCCGCGTGGACCGGGGCGGGGGCCGTGAGGGCGGCGGCGGGGCGCGCTGGGCCGTCGTCGGCGCGGTGCTGTTCGTGCTGCTGCTCGCGGTCGTCATCGGCGTCGCGCTGGCGAAGTCGGGCGGGGACAACGGGCCGGGCGGCGGCTCGTCGGGCTCGCCGTCGGCGTCGCCGTCCACCGAGGACAGCGGCGGTCAGTCGGAGGAACCGGAACCGACGGCCACCCGGCCGCGCACGACGACCCCGACGACGCACGCGCCGACCACGCGCCCGCCGACGTCCGAGCCGCCCACGTCCGCCCCGCCGACCGAGCCGTCGACCCCGCCCACCACCCCGACGACCCCCGGCGACGGCGGGTCGGGCGGCGGCGGCTCCGGCGGCGGGGGCGCGGGCGGCGGCTCCGGCGGCGGTTCGGGCGGCGGGGGCGGCGCCGGCGGCGGGACCGGCGCCGAGGGCGGCGGCGCGGGCATGCCGTAAGGGCGGCTCGCATGGCGCGCCCGTGCCCTGAGTACCCTCAAGTCCTATGACCGAGCCGTGCATCCTGTTCGTCCACGCCCATCCGGACGACGAGTCCATCGGGACCGGGGCGACCATCGCCAAGTACGCGGCGCAGGGCGCCCGCGTCCACCTGGTCACCTGCACGCTGGGCGAGGAGGGCGAGATCATCCCGCCCGAGCTGCGGCACCTGGCGGCGGACCGGGAGGACCGGCTCGGCGAGCACCGGATCGGGGAGCTGGCGCAGGCGTGCGCGACGCTCGGCGTCACCGAGCACCGCTACCTCGGCGGGCCGGGCCGGTGGCGCGACTCGGGGATGATGGGCGCGCCGTCCAACGACGACCCGCGCTGCTTCTGGCGGGCGGACGTCGAGGAGGCCGCCGGGGAGCTGGCCGCCGTGATCCGTGAGATCCGGCCGCAGGCGATCGTCACCTACGACGAGCGCGGCAACTACGGCCACCCCGACCACATCCAGGCGCACCGGGTGACGCGGCGGGCGTTCGACCTCGCCGCCGACCCCGCGTTCACCCCCGGCGGCGAGCCGTGGCGGACGCCGAAGCTGTACGCGTACGCGACGCCCCGGACCGTCCTCGCCCGCGCCATCGCGGTCATGCGGGAGGCGAAGCTGCCGTTCGCGCGGGTCGCGGGCCTGGACGAGCTGGGCTCGGGCGTTCCCGACGACGAGATCACCACCGCCGTGGACGCCCGCCCGCACCTGCCCGCCAAGCTCGCCGCGCTGCGCGCCCACCGCACGCAGATCACGGTCGCGCCGGACGACGCGGGACCGTTCTTCGCGCTGTCGAACAACCTCGGGCAGCAGGCGTTCGGCACCGAGTACTACATCCTGCTGGAGGGCGAGCCGGGTCCGGGCAAGCCGCCGTCCGGCCGCGAGACCGATCTGCTCGCCGAGCCCGCGGCCGACGCGCCGGACGACCGGACGCACGCCTCCGGGTCGCTACCCTGACGGGCGTGCGGATCGACGATGAGGCGCCGCCGGCCACCCGGCGCGGGGACCGGCCGCTGGACGCGATGGTGACCGGCGCGGCCTACGCCGTCCTGGCCCTGCTGGGCGCGGTCGTGGGCGTGTTCGGCGCGGTCGTGCAGCTCTGGCCGGTCACGCCGGCGGTCGCCCCGGCGCTGGCGGCGGCGCTGGCCGTCTTCGCGCTCACCTACCTGGCGGGACGCGGGATGGGGTCCCGGGCGGGCGCGATCGTCCCCGGCACCGCCTGGCTGGTGGTGACGCTCGTGCTGTCCGCGCAGCGCTCGGAGGGGGACCTGCTGATCCTCGGGAACGCCGCCGGGTACGTCTACATGGCCGCCGGGGTCCTCGCGGTCGTGGCGGCGCCGCTGCTCGTCCCGGCGAAGAACCCGGCCGGTTCCTGGCTGACCCGGCGCTGACGCGTTCCGCCGCTGTGCCCAGGGTCACATTGGCGAGTCTCTTTACTTAGGTTAGCCTCACCTAAGTTTTGTTGATCCGAGTGTCCCGGAGGCGTGCCGCATGGCCGTTGAATCGACCACCGCGGCGCCGTCCGGCCGACGCCGCACGCGCCGGAGCGTGCGCAAGCGAACGAAACGGGCGCTCGTCGTGACGCACCGCTGGGCGTCGCTGATCCTCGGCGCTGTGCTGCTCGTCGTCACGACGTCCGGCGCGGTCGTGCTGTACGCGCCGGAGTACTTCCGGGCCACGCACCCGGCGCTGTTCCACCACACCGACAGCGCGCGTCCGCTCAGCCCGGGGCAGGCGCTCGACGTCGTCCGGCGGGCGCACCCCGAGTTCCCCGCGACGATGGTCAACTTCGACCACGGCGTCTACGAGGTCGGGAGTTCGGAGGGGAGCGGCCCGCTGTACGGCGTCGACCCCGGCACCGGGCGCATCACCGGACGGGCCGACGCCAACGGCGGCTTCATGGGCTTCATGGTCAACCTGCACGCGTGCGGGCTGACCTGCGCGGGCTACCCCGGGTACGTGCCGTGGTTCGACAAGGCGATGCCGACGTTCGGGCAGTCGTGGATGAAGGACGTCAAGGTCGGTGGCTTCGTCCTCGCTTTCACCGGCGTCGTTCTCCTGCTGCTGGCGCTGTCGGGCGTCGTGCTGTGGTGGCCCGGTGTGCGCCGCTGGCGGCAGGGCTTCCGCGTGCGGTTCGGCCGGGGGCGGTTCGCCCGCGACTACGACCTGCACCAGGTGGTCGGCCTGGCCGTCGTGCCGTTCCTGCTCATGTGGAGCGTCACCGGCGTCAGCTTCGAGTTCCCCGCCGTGAGCCGCGCCTGGTACGCGGTCACCGGCGGCCGGACGGTCGCCGAGCCCGTGTTCGCGTCGGGCGCGTCGTCCGGGCCCGACATCACGGTGGACGCCGCCGTCGCCTCCGCGCTCGGCGCGCTGCGTCCCACCGAGCCCGCCGGGACGCCCGACCGCGTCGTCTACGTCAGCCTGCCCGACGCGGACGATCCCGCCGGGTACTACGACGTCATCGTGGCGCGCGGCCTCGATCCCTGGAGGTACGGGGTGTATCCGGGGCAGGTGTCCGTCGGCGTGGACCGCCACGATCCGCGGCACGTCGCCGTGCTCAACCCCGCGCACGGGCCGACGCTGTCGAACACCGTCTGGGACCAGTGGCGCGCGCCGATGTTCCACTACGGCTACTCGGTCAACGGGTGGTGGCGGCTGGTCTGGCTGCTGTTCGGGCTGAGCCCGCTGGTGCTCGCCGCGACGGGCGTGTCGACCTGGCTGTACCGGCGCGGCACCCGCCGTCGCCGCGCCGCCGCGCGCGCGGCATGACCGCGCCGTTCGGCGCGGCCGTCGTCCTGTACGGCGTGCTGCTGGCCGTCCTCGCCGGGTGGTCCGCGGTCGTGGGACGGCCCCGTCCCGGCGCGCTGCCCGCCGGGCTCGTCGTCCTGGAGGGGGCGCTGCTCGTCCAGGCGGGCGTGGACCTGGCCGGCCCGCGCGCCGCCGAGCCCGGCGTGCACCTCGGCTACCTCGTGACGTCGGTGGTCCTGCTGCCGGTCGCCGGGACGGCGTTCGCCCGCGACCGGGGCCGCTGGGCCTGCGCGGCGCTCGCCGCCGTGTGCGTCGCCGTCGCCGTCGTCACCGTCCGCCTGCACGCCACCGGCGCCCCCCGTGCCTGACCGCCCCGTGCCCGACCGACCCGTGCCCGACCGACCCGTGCCCGACCGACCCGTGCCCGACCGTCCGGCACGTCCGGTGCCTGACCGGGGCGGCGCGGGGCCTGCGCGTGCGCTGGCGGCGGGGTACGCGCTGTTCGCGCTCGCCGCCGGGGCGCGCGGCGCCGTCCAGCTCCTCACGGACGCCGGACGGGCGCCCCTCGCCTACGCGCTGTCGGTGGGCGCCGGGCTCACCTACCTGGCGGGAGCGCTGCTGCTGGCCGGGGCCGACCGCCGTCCCCGCCTGCGGGCCGCCGCGTGCGCCCTCGCGGCGGCCGAGTTCGGCGGAGTCCTGGCGGTCGGCACCCTCAGCGTCCTCGTGCCGTCCGCGTTCCCGGACGCGACCGTCTGGTCGTGGTACGGCGCGGGGTACGGGTTCGTCCCGCTCGTCCTTCCCCTGCTGGCGCTGCTGTGGGGATGGATCAGCCCTTGTGGGACGCGGGCTCGGGGGACTGGGCGGCCTGCTGCTCGGGGGCGCGGTAGCGCTTGACGCCGAGGCACGCCGCCGCGCCGACGAAGATCAGCAGGATCGGCATGAGCATCGTGGGCTTCATCGCGTCCACCAGGCCGTGGGTGAAGACCTGGCCGCCCAGCTCCTGGAGCTTGTGCGCGACCGCCTGCGGCACCCCGGGCGGGGGAGCGGTCGTCTGCTGGGACGTCCCGACCTCCAGCCCGCCCTTGCCCGCGTTCGCGAAGCCCTGCACGAACTGGCCCCGGTACTGCGGGGGCAGCTCGGCGGACCGCTTGACGGCCTCGTCCCGCAGCGACGACGCGAGCTGGTTCTGCAGCAGCGCGCCGACGGCCGCGCCGCCGACCACGGACCCGATCTGCCGGATCGTGTTGTTCACGCCGGACGCGGCGCCCGCCAGCATCGGCGGGACGTTGCGCGTCGCCTCGGTCGCCATCGGCGCGAACACGCCGCCGATGCCGATGCCCGCGAGGACGAACGGCGGCATGAACGCCACCCACGACGTGTCGGTCTTGGCGATGAGCACGACCCACAGCATCCCGAGCCCGTACAGGGTGAGCCCGCCGAGCAGGATGAACCGTCCGCCGACGCGGTCCGACAGCCGTCCGGCCAGCGGCGCGAGGAACATCGACACGATCGAGGACGGCGCCATGATCAGCCCGGCCTCCAGCGCGCTGTGCCCCTGCGCGGACTGGAAGTAGAACGTCAGCGGCAGGAAGATCCCGAGCATGCCGATCGACACGATCGCGCCGATGGCGCTGAGGATCGAGAAGTTGCGGTCGGCGAACAGCACGAACGGCATCAGCGGGTCGCGGTCCTGGCGCATCTTCTGCTGGACGAGGAACAGCGCCAGCAGCACGACCGACGCGCCGATCAGCGCCCAGATCCACGCGGCCCAGTTGTACTTCTGGCCCTCGGTCAAGCCGAACACCAGGCAGAACAGCGTGGCGCTCGCGAGGACGACGCCGGTGATGTCGAACCGGTGCCGCGCGCCCTTGATGTGCGCGGGCAGGATCGGCAGCGCCATCACGAGCACGAGGATCCCGATGGGCAGGTTGACGAAGAAGATCCACCGCCAGTCCAGCGCGCTGACCAGCAGGCCGCCGATCGTCGGCCCGGCGATGGTGGAGATGCCCGCGACGCCGCCCCAGACGCCGAGCGCCGCGCCGCGCTTCTCCGGCGGGAACGTCGCGATGATGAGCGACATCGTCTGCGGCATCAGCATCGCGGCGCCGAGGCCCTGCACGGCGCGGGCGACGATGAGCTGCGTCGGGTCCTGCGAGATCCCGCAGGCCAGGCTGGCGAGCGTGAACAGCGCGACGCCGGCGACGAAGAGGTTCTTCTTGCCGAGCAGGTCGCCGAGGCGGCCCGCGGTGATCAGCAGCACCGCGAGGACGAGCGTGTAGGCGTTGGTCACCCACAGGATCTCGTCCAGGGACGCGTGCAGTTTGTCGGTCATGCTCGGGATCGCGATGTTCACGATCGTCAGGTCGAGCAGCGTCATGAAGAACCCGAGGGACAGGGTGATGAGGATCGCCCACGGGTTTCCGCGCCATCTGGTCAACTGGACTCCTCGGTGGAGGGACGTTCGGGGGAGCGGGACGCGTCGGCGTCCCGGAAGGTGAGGCGGCCGGTCTCCAGGTCGTCGGCGAGCGCCCGGCAGAACTCCAGCTCGGTGAGGAGCTGGGCGATCGTCAGCTCGTGGTCGAGGAGCTTGTAGCGCTCCAGACCGCGCTTGTCGAACGCCTCCTGCATGGTGAGGTGGCCCGCCAGCGACGCCTCCAGCGCGATGACGCGGCGCCGCAGCAGCGCGGCCACCTCGCTCTCGGGCAGGAGGTTGACGAAGGCGAGCGCCGTCCCGAACAGCGGAAATTCGGGGTTCGGGCGGGAGAGCAGCTCGGCCATGCGGAGTTGGGCCGCGTCGCGTCCCGTCGTCGTGACGGCGTAGACCGTGCGTTCGGGCCGCCGCCCCTCGCGGTTCGTCTCGACGGGCTCGATGAGCCCGGCGGAGGCGAGCCGCTCCACCCAGTGGTACAGCGCGCCGTGCGTGATCTTCACGGCGGCGTCGTAGTGGTGGTCGCGGATCTGCTGCTGCATCTCGTACGGGTGCATCGGGCGGTCGCACAACATGCGCAGCACCGTGAGCGCCAGGGGGGTCAGGGGTCGGCCCACGCGGGCCACCGTCCTCGTCGTCGGTTCGGATTGATCTGTTTGGATTAGTTTATACCGACGAGGTCGGACATTTTCGGCTCACCCGTGTAACAGCCGACCGCCCGTGCGGGCTTCCCCGCAGGTCAGGCCTTGAGCGCGGCCTCCAGCTGGTCCAGCGCCCAGTCGAGGTCGTCGCGCTCCACGACGAGCGGCGGCGCGAGGCGCAGCGTCGTGTCGTGCGTCTCCTTCGCCAGGACGCCCAGCTCCATCAGCCGCTCGCTGACCGGCCGCGCGAGCCCGTTCAGCTCGATGCCCGCCCACAGGCCGCGTCCGCGCACCTCCCGGACCATCCCGAGGTCCAGCGCGCCGAGCCGGCCGTGCAGGTGCGCGCCGAGGTCGCGGGACCGGGCCTGGAACTCGCCGGTCTTCAGCATCGCGATGACCTCGCGGGCGATCGCGCAGGCCATCGGGTTGCCGCCGAACGTCGAGCCGTGCTCGCCCGGCTTGTAGACGCCGAGGACGCCGGTGTCGGCCACGACCGCCGAGACCGGGACGATGCCGCCGCCGAGGGCCTTGCCGAGGACGTAGACGTCCGGCACCACGTCCTCGTGCTCGCACGCGAACGTCGTGCCGGTGCGGCCGAGGCCGGTCTGCACCTCGTCGGCGATCATCAGCGCGCCGCGCTCGTCGCACAGGTCCCTGACGGCCCGCAGGTAGCCGGGCGGCGGCACCAGCACCCCCGCCTCGCCCTGGATCGGCTCGACCAGGACGCCGACGGTGTTCGCGTCCATCGCGTCGCGCAGCGCGTCCGCGTCGCCGTAGGGGACCGTCCGGAACCCCGGCGTGTACGGGCCGTAGGATGCCTTGGCGACCGGGTCGGTGGAGAAGCTGACGATCGTCGTCGTCCGGCCGTGGAAGTTGCCGACGAACGTGACGATGTTCGCTTGGTCCGCCGGGACGCCCTTGACCTCGTACCCCCACTTGCGGGCCGTCTTCAGCGCCGTCTCCACCGCCTCCGCGCCGGTGTTCATCGGCAGCACCATGTCCTTGCCGCACAGCGCGGCCAGCTCGGCGCAGAACGGGCCGAACTGGTCGTGGTCGAACGCGCGGCTGACCAGCGTCACCCGCCCGAGCTGCCGCTCGGCGGCGGCGACGAGCCTGGGGTTGCGGTGCCCGAAGTTGACGGCCGAGTACGCCGACAGCATGTCGAGATAGCGCCGCCCGTCCACGTCGGTGACGAACGCCCCGTCCGCCTCCGCGACCACGATCGGCAGCGGGTGGTAGTTGTGCGCGCTGTGCTCGTCCGACAACCGCCGCAACCGCTCGGTCTCAGCACTCGCCCCGGTCTTCTCGCTCATTGTGCCTCCCCGGCGGTCGGTCGTCCGTCCTTCAGCGTACGTTCGGTGCGGGCGCCGGACGGGGGCCGAACAGGCACTTCGGAGCGGATGTTGGCCGCGTCTTGACGGATCGTCCGGGTCACAGCACGGCCGCATTTCGTGCGCGAAGCCGTGGTTTTTAGTAGAAACAGGGGGCCGCACCCCCTTGGAGGCCCTATGCCAGCGCCCGTTCCGGTGTATGAGCCCCGCACGCCGGAGGATCCGCCGCTCATCGGCGGGTACCGCGTCCTCGCCCGCATCGGCGCGGGCGGGATGGGCCGCGTCTACCTCGCCACGACGCAGAGCGGACGCAAGCTCGCCATCAAGGTCGTGCGGCCCGAGTTCGCCGAGGACCCCGAGTTCCGGCGGCGCTTCCAGCAGGAGATCGCCGCCGCGCAGCGGGTGCAGAGCTTCTACACCGCCCCCGTCATCGACGCGCACGCCGACGGCCCGCAGCCGTGGCTGGCCACCGCGCACGTGCCGGGGCCGTCGCTGGCGCAGACGGTCGTGGAACTCGGTCCGCTGCCGGAGGCGTCGGTCCGGGCGGTGTTCGCCGGGGTCGCCGAGGCGTTGCAGGCCGTCCACGCGGCGGGGGTGGTGCACCGGGACCTGAAGCCGTCCAACGTGCTGCTGGCGCCGGACGGTCCGCGCGTCATCGACTTCGGCATCGCCCGCGCCGCCGACACGACCCCGCTCACGCGCACCGGGATGCGGATCGGCTCGCCGCAGTACATGGCGCCCGAGCAGGCGCTCGGTCAGCCGTCCACCCCGGCGATCGACATGTTCGCGCTGGCGGGCGTCGTGCTGTTCGCGGCGACCGGACGGACGCCGTTCGGCGAGGGCCCGGCCGAGGCGGTGCTGTTCCGGGTCGTCCACGAGGAGCCGGTGCTGGACGGCTGCCCCGAGAGCCTGCGCGACCTGGTCGAACGCTGCCTCGCCAAGGACCCGGCGGACCGTCCGACGCCGCGCGACGTCCTCGACGCCCTGGACGCCGGCACCGAGCCGCCCGGCGCGGGCTGGCTCCCCGAGGACGTCACGCGCCGCCTCCCCGCCTACTCGGCCGAGCCGCCGCGTCCGATGGGGCCGCCGACGAGCGGTCCGGGGTTCGATCCCGTCCCGGCGCCGCCCGCGGGGGCGCCCGTGCCGCCCGCACCGTCCGTCCCGGCCGTGCGGCTGCTGCTGCTCGCGCTCGCGGCGGCGGGCGCGGTGATCGTCGTGCTGGCGGTGGCGCTGGTCGTGCTGCGGCCGTGGGAGCGGGACGCGCCGGACGCCGCCGCGCACCGTCCGTCCGCGTCCCTGCCCGCCGCGCACGAGTCGTCCACCGCGACGCAGACGGCCGGCCCCGACCTCGGCGGCCCGACGCGGCCCGCGCCCGGCGGCGTCGGCACGCAGCTCGGCCACTACGCCGACATCAACCTGAGCAGCGGCTACGCGATCAACCTGAGCGACGACCCGAAGCACCCGAAGGCGTCCAGCGGCGGCGAGGACCTGCGCTACGACGGCACGCTGTGGGGCGACCGCCTGTCGGTGCTCGCGCCCGGCCAGCCCGGCGGCTACGAGGCGTGCCGCGACAACACCCGCTACGCCGACTACCTGGGCGACGACTACCTCATCAAGGGCAAGAGGATCTGCGTGACGACCGAGAGCGGCCTCGTCGGGCTGGTGGAGGTGCGCGGGACGGGCGACAAGCCGTCCGCCTACCTCGCCTTCGACCTGACCGTCTGGCAGGGCGTCCCGCCCACCCCCGGCGGCTAGCCGGTTACCGATCGGTAGGCTGCCTGCCATGACCTCCTTCGCCACCGCCGACCTCATCGACGACTTCGGCGACGAACTGCGGAGCTGCGAGACCCAGTTCCGCCAGTTCGGCGCCCGCACCGCCTTCGCCGGCCCGGTCGCGACCGTCCGCTGCTTCCGCGACAACGGCCTGGTGAAAAAGCTCCTGAACACCCCGGGCGAGGGCCGGGTCCTGGTGGTGGACGGCGCCGCCTCGACGGCCTCGGCCCTCATGGGCGACCTGATCGCGGCGGCGGCGGTGGCGAACGCCTGGTCCGGTGTGGTGATCAACGGCGTGGTACGCGACGTGGCGACCCTCCGCACCCTGGACCTGGGCATCAAGGCCCTGGGCTCCAACCCCCGCAAGAGCGCCAAAGACGCCGCGGGCGCGGTGGACGTACCCGTGGAGTTCGGCAACGTGGAATTCCGCCCCGGCGACTGGCTCTACAGCGACGAGGACGGCATCGTCGTGGCCTCCCGCAGCCTCCTCTGACCCCCGAGCCCCGCGCCCGTCCGTCGCGGCTCGGGGGCATCGGGCGGGCGGCGCGGGTCAGCGGGAGTAGTGCTCCACCACGAGCTGCTCGTCGCAGATGACCGGGATCTCGGTGCGTTCGGGGAGCCGGGTGAAGCGGGCCGTCAGCGCGTCGATGCGGACGTCCAGGTAGGGCGGGACGTTCTCGGCGTGCGCCCCGGCGGCGGCGATCTGGAACGGATCCATGTTCCGGCTGCGTTCGGCGATCGTGATGACGTCGCCGGGGGCGAGCCGGAAGGACGGACGGTCCACGCGCCGCCCGTTCACCAGCACGTGCCGGTGGACGACGAACTGCCGCGCCTGGTAGATCGTCCGGGCGAACCCGGAGCGCAGGACCAGCGCGTCCAGGCGCCGTTCCAGATCCACGAGCAGCGCCTCGCCCGTCTTGCCCCCGGACCGGGCCGCCTTGTCGAAGGCGTTGCGGAGCTGCGTCTCGCGGATGTTGTACTGCGCCCGCAGCCGCTGCTTCTCGCGCAGCCGCACCTTGTAGTCCGTCTCCTGCTTGCGCGCGCGGCCGTGGACGCCGGGCGGGTACGGCCGCGCCTCGAAGTACTTCACGCTCTTGGGCGTCAGCGGGATCCCGAGCGCGCGCGACAGCCGGACCTTCGGCCGGGGGTTGTTCATGGTCCTCCTTCGGTGGTTAGGTAAGCCTAACTTAGGTCACCCTAACTCAATGGGAGGATTCCGTGGACCAGCAGCGGACCGTGAGCGGGCCGTCCCCCGCCGAACGCGCGCGCACCCTCGCCTACGGGGTGGCGGGCGGCGTCCTCGTCACGCCCGGTGTCCCCTACGCGCCGATCCCCGCGCACGTCACCGGCAGGGACGGCGCCCCGCTGCTGCTCCTGCCCGCCGCGTCGCCCGTCGCGACCGCGCTCGTCGGCAACGAGGACCTGCCCGCCACGCTGCGGATCTCCGACGTCGCGCCGGTGCCGTTCCCCGACCGGGTGCGCGGACGGGCCTGGCTGCACGGCTGGATCAGCGAGGTCCCGCCCGCCGGACGCAAGGACGCCGCCCGACGCCTCGCCCGCCTCCACCCGCGTCCCGAACTGCTCGACCTCGCGCGGACGGACGGCGGCGACCACGTCCTGCTCACCCTGGACGTCGCCCAGATCGAGGTCGACGACCCCTGGGGCAGCGCAACGGTCGAACCCGAAGAGTTCGCCCAGGCCAGCCCCGACCCGTTCGCGGCCATCGAGGCGGGCGTCCTCACCCACCTGGACGGCTGCCACCGCGCCGAACTGCGCCGCCTGCTGCCCGACCTCGGCGCGCCCGCGCCCGACGTCCGCCCGCTCGGCCTGGACCGGCTCGGCCTCTGGCTGCGCTGCGCGATCCCGGACAAGGACGCGCCCGAGCCGTTCGACCTGCGCGTCCCGTTCCCGCACCCCGCGCACGACCTGCCGAGCCTCCGGCACGCCTACGCGCGCCTCTGGCAGGCCGCCGCGAAGTGACTATTGAGGGAAGCCCGGTGACTACAGGTAGAAGCCCGTCGCCGACCCCGCCGGCGTCTCGGGCTTCGGCCGGCGCTCGCCCTTGCGCAGCGCCGCCAGCTCGGCCAGCGTCGCGCCGTCCGCCGCGATGTCCGGATCGGGGACGGCCCCGTCCAGCCAGTCCAGCGACTCGGCCCGGGTGAGCGGCCCCACCTCGATCTGCGCCAGGCACCGGCCCGGACGGACGACCGCCGGATGCAGCCGCGCCAGGTCCTCGTTGGTGGTGATGGCCACCAGGACGTCCCGGCCCTGCCCGAGCATCCCGTCGGTGAGGTTCAGCAGCCGCGACAGGCCCTGCCCGGTCGACTGCTTGGCCTCGCCGCGGATCAGCTCGTCGCAGTCCTCCAGGATGAGCAGCCGCCAGCGGCGCTCCTCGTCGTCGTCCTCGCCGACCGCGACCTCCATGAGGTAGCTCGGCGTGCCGAACAGCGACTCGGGGTCCAGGACGCAGTCGGCCTGGCACCAGTCGCCCCACGCCCGCGCGAGCGCCCGCAGCGCCGTCGTCTTGCCGGTGCCGGGCGGGCCGTGCAGGAGCAGCAGCCGGCCCGCGACGTCCTCGCGGCGCAGCGCCATGACGTCGTCCAGCGCCGCCGCGACGGGCGCGGTGTAGTTGCGGCGGATCTCCGTCCACGAGTCGGCGCTGATGGCCCGCTCGGTGCGCACCGGCCCGTGCGCGCCCATGTGCCAGAAGCCCATCTCGACGTTCTGCTCGTCGGTGCGCGGCGGGTCGCTGGCGTCCCGGACGGACTCGGCCAGGATCGCCTCGGCCAGCTCCTCGCTCTCCGCCGACACCGCGACGTGCGCGTTGCCGTGCTTCCAGCGGCTCGCCAGCAGCGTCCAGCCCTCGCCCTCGGCGAGGACGGTGTCACGGTCGCGGTCGCGCGCCGAGCGCAGCACCCGCGCCGACTCCGGACGCAGCGGCGCGTCGGCCCGGACGTGCTCGATCCGCGCCGACCGCGACCACGGCTGGTCGCCGGACGCGAACGGCCGCATCGACAGCATCCCCATCACGTCGGCGGGCGAGCAGGTGTCGTCCACGCTGAGGATCACGGGAAGCGTCAGGTCGGCGCCGGAGGCCGTCGCGACCTCGGGCGCCTCCACCAGGTGCAGGAACTCCCGCGGGCGTTCGGTCATGGGTTCGATGATCGAGTCGGGGCGGCCGGGGCGTCCACCGATTTAGCCGTGCCCGTGCCGCTCAGGCGGCATCACCCTCGCGGCGCTCGGCGCGCTCGGCCCGGCGGGCGGCCCGCGCGTCGGCCTCGGCGCGGTCCAGCTCGGCGGCCTCCTCGGGCGTCGGGGCGGTGCCGCCGAGGTAGGCGGGCTGCCACCAGCGGTCGTCGCCGGCCGGCTCCTCGGGGTACTCGCGCTGCGCCTTCTCCAGCAGCTCGCTCATCCGGGCCTGGAGGTCGGCGGTGACCTGCGCGTAGTCGTCGCCGCGCTTGGGGTACATCGGCTCGCCGATGAGGATGGTGACGGGGATGTTCCGCTGGAACAGCCGCCGCTTGCGCCCCTTCGTCCACATGCGCTGCGGCCCCCAGATCGCGATGGGCAGCAGCGGGACGTCCGCGGCGACGGCCATCCGCACCGCGCCGCTCTTGATCTCCTTGACCGTGAACGACCGGCTGATCGTCGCCTCGGCGAACACGCCGACGATCTCGCCGCCCTTCAGCGCGGTGAGCGCCGCCTTGTACGACGCGGCGCCCGCGTCCCGGTCGACCGGAATGTGATGCATGCCCCGCATGAGCGGTCCGGAGATCCGGTTGTCGAAGACCTCCTTCTTCGCCATGAACCGGGTGAGGCGCCCGGCGGGGTGGACCGCGAGGCCCGCGAAGATGAAGTCCAGGTAGCTGACGTGGTTGCTCACCAGCACCGCGCCGCCGGTCGCCGGGACGTGCTCGGTGCCCTCCAGGCGGAACTTGATGTTCAGCGCCTTGAACAGGGCGAGCGCGGTCTTGATCACCGGCGGGTACACGATTTCGGACATGGAAGCACCGTACTTGAGCGGCGGCCCGTCGGCGACAGGGTGGGCGGGATCCGCGCCCCGCCGGGGCCGTCGGCGATACGGTCACTCCGAGGGGTCCCGCGCGGCCCCCGAACTTTGAGAAGGTTGACCCGTGGCCCGGCACGGACGAGAAGGGAGGCGGCGATGAGCGTGGAACCGCTGGACGTGGCTGCGGACGTGCATGCGCTCATCCGCGACCTGCTGCCGGTGGTGGCCCCGTCGGGGTGGCTGGACGGCGGCACCTCCGAGGTCGTGCTGCCCGTCGGCCGGTCCGAGGCGCGCGCCACCACCTGGACGCTGCTGGAGCGCTGCGCCCGCGCCGAGCCCGCGCGCTGGCCCCGGCTGACGGACGCGTGGATCCGCGAGATCGCCGACCGGGCGTTCCTCGCGGTGGGGGAGATGGAGCTGTTCGGGGACGTCCGGGAGCTGCTGCGGCTGCGGATCGTCCCGAAGCTCGCCCCGCGCGACCGCGAGGGCCTGGTCGTCGTCCCGGCGGGCGACCACTTCGACGCGATGGTGATGATCGAGCACCCGCGCTACGGCGGGCCGCTGACGCGGGCGCGCGCGGGGCTGCTCGGGCTGCGGCGGCTCGGGTACGTCATGACGAACACGCATGACCGCGAGCTGGCCGACGTCGAGGTCCGCGACCAGCCGCTCCTGCCGGGACGCAACGTGCGGGTCGTCACCAAGCCCGGCAACCGGTACGTGTCCGCGCTGCTCAGCGAGGTGGACCAGTTCCTCCCGCCGCCGAACGAGCACGGCGCGCTGGTCGGCGTCCCGTGCCACAGCACGCTGCTGCTCTACCCGATCACCTCGACGGCCGTCCGGAGGGTCCTGCCGGTGTTCGCCGAGGTCGTCGCGGAGATGCACGCCGCCGCCGACGACCCGTGCGCGCCCGGCGTCTACTGGAGCCACGGCGAGCGCCGGCTGACGCCGCTCGGCCAGAACCCCGAACGGCCCCGCGACGGCGAGTTCGCGGCGATGCTGCGCCGCGTCCCGGACGAGGGCTAGGACGAGGGCTAGGGCAGCTTCCAGTCGACCGGAGCCGCGCCCTGCCGCTCCAGCAGCGCGTTGGCGCGGCTGAACGGACGGGAGCCGAAGAAGCCCCGGTCGGCCGACATCGGGCTCGGGTGCGCGGACTCGATCGCCGGGACGTTCCCGAGCAGCGGCTTGGCGTCCCGCGCGTCCCGGCCCCACAGGATCGCGACCAGCGGCCGGTTCCGCGCGGCGAGCGCCCGGATGGCCTGCTCGGTGACGGCCTCCCAGCCCTTGCCGCGGTGCGACGCGGGCTTGCGCGGCAGGACGGTCAGCGCGCGGTTGAGCAGCAGGACGCCCTGGTGCGTCCACGGCGTCAGGTCCCCGGTGGACGGCGCGGGCAGCCCGAGGTCGTTCCCGTACTCCCGGAAGATGTTGACGAGGCTGCCCGGCAGCGGCCGGACCTCGGGGGCGACAGAGAAGCTGAGCCCGACGGCGTGTCCCGGCGTCGGATACGGGTCCTGCCCGACGATCAGCACGCGGACCTCGTTGAACGGCTGCTGGAACGCCCGCAGGATGTTCGCTCCCGCCGGGAGGTAGCGGCGTCCGGCGGCGACCTCGGCGCGCAGGAAGTCGCCCATCGCCGCGATCCGGTCCGCCACCGGCGCCAGGGCCTCCGCCCAGCCCGCCTCCATGATGTCCGCGAGGGGTCGTGTCATGGGACTCCACTGTAATGGCGCACGCCACACCGCGGCCGGGAATGCCCGGACGTTCCCGATCGTTATTGATCTTGTGGGCGGCAGCGCCGAAACGGTCGCGCGGGCCGGGCTCCGGTGAACCTTGTGATTCGTCCAGTTAAGTCCCGGTTACGTCCTACCTGCCGCCATTGACCTACCGCCGGGTACGCCGTACCTCCTAAAGAGGTGGCCCACAGCCGATGAGACGGGACAGCTCATGAGCCAGCTCACCTCCGTGGACGCCGTCTTCCTCAACGCCGAGACGGACACCACCCGCGCGCACATCGCCGGGCTCGGGGTCGTCGATCCGGCGACCTGCCCCGGCGGGCGGCTGACCGCCGACGCGCTCGCCGACCTGATCTCCCGCCGCGCCCACCTCGCTCCCCGGCCGCTGCGCCGCCGGCTCGTCCAGGTCCCGCTCGGGCTGGACCGGCCGTACTGGGAGGACGATCCCGAGTTCGACCCCGCCCGGCACATCTCCGAGGTCACCCTGCCCAGGCCCGGCGACGACGACCAGCTCTCCCGGCTCGTCGCGGCGCTGCACGAGCGTCCGCTCGACCGCTCCCGGCCACTGTGGGAGCTGGTGCTGATCCACGGGCTCGCGGGCGGGCGCGCCGCCGTCTACATGAAGGTCCACCACGCCGCGATCGACGGCGTCATGGCCGCCGAGGCGCTCGCCGCGCTGCTCGACCTGTCGCCGGACGAGCGCGACGTCCCCGCCGACGACGTCGCGCCGCAGCGCGCCCCCGGCACCGCCGAGATGATGCGGGACGGGCTGCTGCGGATGGCCGGGCACCCGCTGGCGTCGGCGCTGTCGGTCGTCCGGTCCGTCCCGCACCTGGACGACGTGCCGGGCGTCGGGTCGCTGCCGGGCGTCGGCCGCGTCGCGCGGCTGGCCCGGGGCGTCCTCGGCCGGACCGAGCACCCGGCGGCCGACACGACCGCCGCGCCGCCGACGCCGTTCAACCGTCCCATCGGCGCCCGCCGCGCCGTCGCGTTCGGCGAACTGCCGCTGGACGACGTCAAGCGCGTCGGCCGCGCGCTCGGCGGGAGCGTCAACGACGTCGTCATGGCCCTGTGCGCGACCGCGCTGCGCACCTGGCTGGACAAGCGCGGCGAACTGCCCGCCGGGCCGCTGGTCGCGGGCGTGCCGATCTCGCTGCGCCGTCCCGGCCGGGGCGCGGAGGACGCCGCCGAGGGCAACATGACGTCGATCCTCGCCGCGCCGCTCGCCACCCACGTCGCGGACCCCGCCGATCGGTTCACGGCCGTCCGCGCCGACATGGACCGGATGAAGCGGCGGTTCACCGCGTCCGGCGGCTGGGTCCGGGACCTGTCGGCGCTCGTCCCCGCGCCGTTCGCCGGGGCCGCGACCAAGCTCGCCCTGCTCGCCGCGCCGATGACGGGGATGCGCCCGCTGAACCTCATCGTGTCCAACGTGCCGGGCCCGCAGTTCCCGCTGTTCCTCGGCGGCGCGCGGGTGCTGGCCTACTACCCGATCTCGCTGGTCACCGACCTGAGCGGCGGCCTCAACATCACGGTGTTCTCCTACGACGGGACGATCGACGTCGGCATCATCACCTGCCGCGACCTCGTGCCCGACCCGTCGGAGCTGGTCGACCACCTGCACGACGCGCTCGGCGAACTGACCGAGCTGCTGCGCGACTGAGCCCGCCCCCGTCAGCCCCGTCCGGACGGCGGCCCGACAGCCCGTCAGGCCGTCCGGACGGCGGCCGGGCAGCCGTCAGGCGGTCAGGCCGTCCCGGACGGCGGCGAGCAGTTCCTCGTCCGCGCCGAGCCCGTCGGCGAGGAACCCGGCGAACGACCCGTACCGGGCGGTGGCCTCGGAGAACGCCGCCTCCAGGTACTCGGGACGCTGCTCCAGCAGCGGCAGCAGCAGCTCGGGCTCCTCCATCTGCCCGGTCCGGCCGAGGTGGTCCAGCAGCTTCTTCCACCGCTCCCGGTGGTACTCGTTGGACCGCAGGTAGTCGGCCATGATGTCGGCGCGCGGGACGCCGAGGATCGTCAGGACGATCGCCGCCATCCACCCCGTCCGGTCCTTCCCGGCCGTGCAGTGGAAGATGAGCGGCAGCCGCCCCGCGTCGGCGACCAGCCGCAACGCGGTGGCGAACGCGGCGCGCTGCTCGTCGTCGGCGACGAAGTTCCGGTTCACCCCGACGAGCACCCGCTCGGTGCGCCCCCCGCCGAACACCTCCCGCTGCCGGAGCGGATCGCCGGCCGTGACGGCCTTGTAGAAGTCCTCCAGGTCGCCACCGTCAATGGGCAGATGGACGAGGTCCGCACCGTCCGGCAACCGGTCTGCCCCGTTCGTGCCGACCTCGTGGTCACTACGGAAGTCGATCACGGTACGAACCCCGGCAAGCCGCTCCAGATCGGACTCGCTGAGGGCGTTCAACGCGTCGGCACGCAGCAACCGCCCACGCGCCACCGCCCCACCGGGCACGGGCCGCCCACCGAGATCACGGACGTTGGCGGCGCCATCAAGGCGAAGGAAGCCGAACTCGTCGTCGGAGCGCATGCGCATATGCTCCCCGACGCACCTAAACGCCCAGCCCCCGGGTCCGCCCCCGGACGCCGACGTGCGCCGGGAAGCGGCCAGACCGGGCGCGGAGGGCCGGGCCCGGGCCGCAGTGCGGGCCGGTGGGCGGGCACTGCGGGCCGGGATGCGGCCTTGCGAAGTGGTGCGGGTCAGAGGTTGATCATGTGACCGGCGAGGCCGTGGACGGCCTCCTTGATCGCCTCGCCCAGCGTCGGGTGCGCGTGGACGTTGCGGGCGACCTCGTGGACGGTCAGGTCCCACTGCTGCGCGAGCGTCAGCTCGGGCAGCAGTTCGGTGACCTCCGGGCCGATCAGGTGGGCGCCGAGGATCTCCCCGTACTTCTTGTCGGAGATGATCTTCGCGAAGCCCTCGCCCTCGCCGAGCCCGAGCGCCTTGCCGTTCGCCGAGTAGGGGAACTTGGCGACGTTGACGTCGTAGCCCTGCTCCTTGGCCTGCGCCTCCGTCCACCCGAAGCTCGCGACCTGCGGCTGGCAGTAGGTCGCGCGGGGGATCATCACGTAGTCGAGCGCCATCGTCTCGGCGCCCGCGATCGTCTCGGCGGCCACGATGCCCATCGACTCGGCGGCGTGCGCGAGCATGAGCTTGGCGGTGACGTCGCCGATCGCGTAGATGTGCGGGACGGACGTGCGGCAGTACGCGTCCACGTCGATCGCGCCGCGCTCGGTGAGCCGGACGCCGGTCTTGTCGAGGCCGTAGCCGTCCACGTTCGGCGCGAACCCGATGGCCTGGAGGACCTTGTCGGTCTCCAGGACCTGCTGGGCGCCGTCCTTGCCGGTGACGGTGACCTTGACCTTCTCGCCCGAGTCGTCGATCTGGTCGACGCGGGTGGACGTCAGCACCTCGATGCCGAGCTTGCGGTACCGGCGCGACAGCTCCTTGGAGATGTCGGCGTCCTCGTTCGGGACCATCCGGTCGAGGAACTCGACGATGGTGACCTTCACGCCGTAGTTGTGCAGGACGTAGGCGAACTCGACGCCGATCGCCCCGGCGCCCGCGATGACGATGCTCCCGGGCAGTTCGGAGGAGAGGATCTGCTCCTCGTAGGTGACCACGCGGTCCGACAGCGACGTGCCGGGCAGCAGCCGCGTGTGCGCGCCCGCCGCGATGATGCAGTGGTCGAAGGTGACGGTGTCGGACGCTCCGTCGGCCAGGTCCACCTGGAGGGTGGTGGCGTCGGTGAACGTTCCACGCCCGTCGAAGGTCGTGATCTTGTTCTTCTTCATCAGGAACTGGACGCCCTTGACGAGCTTCTCCGACACCTGGCGGCTGCGCTGGTAGGCGACGCCGTAGTCGAAGGAGACCTGTCCGTCGACCGAGATCCCGTACTTCTCCGTCTCGGTGGTGAAGATGTGGGCCAGCTCCGCGTTGCGGAGCAGGGCCTTCGAGGGGATGCAGCCGACGTTGAGACAGACGCCGCCCCAGTACTTCTCCTCGATGATGGCCGTTTTGAGACCGAGCTGTGCCGACCGGATCGCGGCGACATACCCGCCCGGTCCCGCGCCGAGGACCACGACGTCAAAGTGATTGCTCATATCCGTCAACGATATTCGGCCCGGACCTCCGTCGCATCCCGACCTCGGCATCCGGCGGCGCCGCCGGACGGGACCCGCGCGGCTGTTAGGGTTCTCGGCGTCCCCTCCCGCGGTGCGCGCGACGGCCCGTGCGACGGCTCGTCGGCGACGCGGAGCGGCCGGACGGGCCGACCCGCGACGGCGCGGGCGACGGCCGTGGGCGAGCTGAGGGTGACGCGCGCCTCCGTCCCGGCCGGAACACCTCCCCGGGTCCGCGTCGTTCATGATCCGTCGGCCTTTCGGCCGCCCGGGGGTCGAGCACGATGACGTGGAGGAGAACGAGGCGTGAGGATTCCGAAGCCCGTCAACGCCGCCCTGGACTGGGTGGAAGCGCACCGGCCGCCGCTCGGGGTGGCCCTCGCGCTGGTGCTGGCGGCGTGCGCGCTGCTGGCGGCGCCGCACGCGGTCGGGATCCCCCTCGCCACCTTCCTCGTCGGCCTGGCGGGCGGCGGGCTGCTGGTCCACGTCCGGCTGACGCGCCGGATCCGGCGGGCGCGCGCCGAGATCGACGAGCTGCTGCGCCAGAACGGCCGCCTGCGGCACCGCAACACCGTCCTGACCAGCGGTGTGATCACCCGCGAGTCGCAGGTCACCCAGGCGCTGCTGTCGATCCCCGAGGACGAGGAGCCGCTGCGCGTCGAACCGGGCCCGCAGAGCACGATGCGGCTGCCCGAGCTGCCCGAGGGCGTCGAACCGGACGCCGACGAGCCCGAGCCGCCGCGCGACTGACACACCGGCGTTCCCCCTCCGCGCCTTTCCCCTCACCGAGCGTTACGGCGCCCGGCGGCGGGGGAGATAGTCGGCCTGGAGGTCGGATGGACGAGCAGGGAACCGGGACGGTCCGCAAGGCGGTGCTGGCGTCGGCGCTGGGCAACGCGGTCGAGTGGTTCGACTTCGGCGTGTTCAGCGCGGGCGTGATCACCCCGATCGTCGGGACGGTCTTCTTCCCCGGCGGGAGCGAGAACGCGACGCTGCGGTCGTTCGCGCTGATCGCGGCGGCGTTCCTGGCCCGTCCGTTCGGCGGGCTGGTGTTCGGTCCGCTCGGGGACCGGCTCGGCCGGCGGCGGGTGCTGGCCCTGACGATCATCCTGATGTCCGGTTCGACGTTCGTCATCGGCGTCCTGCCCGGCTACGCGACGATCGGGTTCGCGGCGCCGCTGCTGCTGCTCGTCGTCCGGCTCGTCCAGGGCTTCTCGACCGGCGGCGAGTACGGCGGAGCCGCCACGATGATCGCCGAGTACGCGCCGACCGACCGGCGCGGGTTCTACGGCAGCTTCCTCGAACTCGGCACGCTGGCCGGGTACGTGGGCGGCGCGGGGCTGGTGCTGCTCGTGAACCTGATCGCCGGGGACGAGACGATGCACGCCTGGGCGTGGCGCATTCCGTTCTTCGCCGCGCTGCCGCTCGGGCTCGTCGGCCTGTACGTCCGGACGCAGATCGAGGACACGCCCGCGTTCCGGCGGATGGAGCGCAGCGGGGAGCGGCTGAAGTCGCCGCTGCGCGAGACGCTGGCCCGGTACTGGCCGACGATCCTGATGCTCATCGGGATCGTGTTCCTGCTCAACGTCGCGGACTACACGCTGCTGACGTTCATGCCGTCCTACCTCACCGACTTTTTGGACGTCGGGCCGGTGACGTCCCAGCTCGTCACGATCGGCGTCGAACTGTGCATGATCGCGGTGATCACGCCGCTCGGCGCGCTGTCGGACCGGATCGGCCGACGCCCGCTGCTGCGTACGGCCGCGGTGGGGTTCGTCGTGCTCTCCTGGCCCGCGTTCGCGCTGATGCAGACGCGGTCGGCGGCCGGCGTCGCGCTCGGCTACGCGGTCATCGGCGGGCTGCTGGTGCTGATGCTCGCGGTGATCGGCGCGACGTTCCCGGCCATGTTTCCGACGAAAGTCCGTTATGGCGCTTTCGCCATCGGTTACAACATCTCGACATCGCTGTTCGGCGGGACGGCGGCGGTGCTCGTCGGCTCGCTCATCGACGCGACGGGTTCGAACTACGTCCCGGCGTACTACCTGATGCTGGCGGGGCTCGTCGCGCTGGTGCCGCTGGCCCGGATTCCCGAGACGGCGGGGGTTCCGATCGAGAAGGCGGGCCGTCCGGACGCGCCCCGTCCGACGGGTCTCTCGCTCTCCCGCTAGCCTTTTTGGCCGGTAATTCGTCACCGAATAGGACGACATTTCCCTTTTTGCAGGCGACGGCTGAGTCGAGTGGTGCTGGCGAGGTGACAGAAAAGCTATAGAAGGTAAGAAAATACTGTCGTTGTGATGGTGTCACCACTCTGGGTAGTGTGCCGGATGGCGCCGCGTTCGCGATCAACGCCCGGGGCGTCCGACGTACCACTGAGCATGACCCCCCTGTCAGCACGACCACGAATCGGTGGTGTGGAACGTGACCGACCAGCAGCTCAGCCTCAGCACTTCGGCCGCCCGCAAACTCGCGACGACCACCAAGACCGTCCCGCAGATGCAGGGCATCTCGTCCCGCTGGCTGATCAAGCTCCTGCCGTGGGTGCGCGCGGCGGGCGGCGCCTACCGCGTCAACCGGCGCCTCACCTACACCGTGGGCGACGGACGGATCACGTTCGTCTCGACCGGCGCCGACGTCCGCGTGATCCCGGCCGAACTCGGCGAGCTGCCCCCGCTGCGCGGCTTCGACGACGAGGAGGTCCTCACCGAGCTCGCGGGCCGCTTCACCCAGCACGAGTACGGGCCCGGCCAGGTCATCGTCGAGCGCGGCCGGCCCGCCGACCAGGTCGTCCTCATCGCGCACGGCAAGGTGGCCCGCGTCGGCGACGGCGCGTACGGCGACGAGGTCGACCTCGGCGTCCTCGCCGACGGCGAGTACTTCGGCGACGGCGCGCTGCTCACCGACGACGGCACCTGGGACCAGACGCTCCGCGCGCTCACCGCCGTCACCGTCCTGACCCTCGACCGGGACGGCTTCCGCCAGGCCGTCGACCGCTCGGAGGACCTGGCCGCCCACATCGACGCCTACACCGCGGCGCCCGACCGGCCCGCCGACGACAACGGCGAGGCCGAGATCGCGCTCGCGTCCGGGCACGCGGGCGAGGTCAGCCTGCCCGGCACGTTCGTGGACTACGAGCCCGAGCCGCGCGAGTACGAGCTGAGCGTCGCGCAGACCGTCCTGCGCGTCCACAGCCGCGTCGCCGACCTCTACAACGAGCCGATGAACCAGACCGAGCAGCAGCTCAGGCTCACCGTGGAGGCGCTGCGCGAGCGGCAGGAGGCCGAGCTGGTCAACAACCGCGACTTCGGGCTCCTGCACAACGCCGACTTCTCCCAGCGCGTCCACACCCGCACCGGCCCGCCCACCCCCGACGACATGGACGAGCTGCTCACCCTCGTCTGGAAGGACCCCGCGTTCTTCCTCGCCCACCCGAAGGCCATCGCCGCGTTCGGCCGCGAGTGCAGCGCGCGCGGCGTCTACCCCGACGCGGTGGACGTCGGCGGGAACAAGGTCCCCGGCTGGCGCGGCATCCCGATCTTCCCGTGCAACAAGATCCCGATCAGCGAGACCAAGACCAGCTCGATCCTGCTCATGCGGACGGGCGAGGAGGCGCAGGGCGTCGTCGGCCTCCACCAGACCGGGATCCCCGACGAGCACGAGCCCGGGCTGTCGGTCCGGTTCATGAACATCGACGACAAGGCCATCCTGTCCTACCTGGTCAGCGTGTACTACTCGGCGGCGGTCCTCGTCCCGGACGCGCTGGGCGTCCTGGAGAGCGTCGAGGTCGCCCGGGGCGGCGCCGGTGCCTGAGACCGCAGAGCGGCTGTCGCTCTCGACGTCGGCCGCGCGCAAACTCGCGACGACGACCAAGACCGTCCCGCAGTCGCAGAACATCACGCCGCGCTGGCTGCTGCGGCTCCTGCCGTGGATCGAGGCGCGCGGCGGCAGCTACCGGGTCAACCGGCGGCTCGCCTACCAGCTCGGCGACGGGCTGGTCACGTTCGTCGCCACCGGCGCCGCGATCCGCGTCATCCCCGCCGAGCTGACCGAACTGCCCGCGCTGCGCGACCTGGACGACCCGGAGATCCTGAGCGCGCTCGCCGACCGGTTCGTCCAGCGCGAGCTGGCGCCCGGCGAGGTGATCGCCCGGCGCGGCGATCCGGTGGAGGAGATCGTCCTCGTCGCGCACGGCAAGGTCGGCCGGATCGGCACCGGCCCGTACGGCGCCGAGACCGACCTCGGCGTCCTCGCCGACGGCCGGTTCGCCGGGGACGAGCTGCTGCTCGGCACGGAGACGGCGTGGGCGAGCACGGTCACCGCGCTGACGCCGACGACCGTCCTGACGCTGTCGCGGTCGGCGCTGGCGGAGCTGACCGGACGGCACGACGGGCTGCGCGCCCATCTGGAGGCCGTCCGGGACCGTCCGCTCCCGCCCAGCAACTGGCAGGGCGAGGCGGAGATCGACCTGGCGTCCGGGCACACCGGCGAGGTCGAGCTGCCCGGCACGTTCGTCGACTACGACGCCGGGCCGCGCGAGTACGAGCTGGGCGTCGCGCAGACGCGGCTGCGCATCCACACCCGCGTCGCCGACCTGTACAACGGGCCGATGGACCAGACGCAGCAGCAGGTCAGGCTGACGATCGAGGCCCTGCGCGAACGGCAGGAGCACGACCTGATCAACAACCGGGACTTCGGGCTCCTGCACAACGCCGACCTGCGGCAGCGGATCTCCACCCGGACTGGCCCGCCCACCCCCGACGACCTGGACGAACTCCTGGCGCGGCGGCGCAAGTCCCGGTTCTTCCTCGCCCACCCGAAGACCATCGCCGCGTTCGGCCGCGAGTGCACCCGGCGCGGCGTCTACCCCGAGCCGGTCGTCCACGAGGGACGGGCCGTGCAGGCGTGGCGCGGCGTCCCGATCTTCCCCAGCGACAAGATCCCGATCAGCCCGGGCGGGACCAGCTCGATCCTCGTCCTGCGCACCGGCGAGGAGGACCAGGGCGTCGTCGGCCTGCACCGCACCGGGATCGCCGACGAGGTGGAGCCCGGCCTGTCGGTGCGGTTCATGGGCGTGGACGACCGGGCGATCCTGTCCTACCTGGTCAGCGCCTACTACTCGGCCGCCGTCCTCGTGCCCGACGCGCTGGGCGTCCTGGAGAACGTCGAGATCGCCCGCTAGGGAGGAAGCCATGTCCGCTGCCCGGGAGGCGACGATGGGACGGTCGGCGCCGGAGATCCTCCGGTGGAGCCGCGATCTCGTGGACCCCGCCCTGCGCGTCGCCGTCGGCGAGCTGTCGGGGGAGATGCGCGCCATCGCCGAGTACCACTTCGGCTGGCGCGACGCGGCCGGCCGTCCGGCGGAGGCGCCCGCGGGCAAGGCCGTCCGGCCCGCGCTCGCGCTGCTGGCGGCGGAGGCGGTCGGGGGCGGCGCGGCCGACGCGCTGCCCGCGGCCGTCGCGGTCGAACTCGCGCACAACTTCTCGTTGCTGCACGACGACGTGATGGACGGGGACCTGGAGCGCCGGCACCGTCCCACCGCCTGGGCGGTGTTCGGCGCGAACCCGGCCGTCCTCGCCGGGGACGCGCTGCTGGCCTGCGCGGTCGAGGGCCTGGCCGCCGCGACGGTCGGCGCGACGGCCGTCGCCGCGTTCGGCCGCGCGGTCCGCGAGCTGGTCGAGGGCCAGAGCGCGGACGTCTCGTTCGAGGAGCGCACGGACGTGACGCTCGCCGAGTGCGAGGCGATGGCCGCCAAGAAGACCGGCGCGCTGATCGGCGGGGCGTGCGCGCTCGGCGCGATCTTCGGCGGCGGCGACGCCGAGCGGACGGCGCGGCTGCGGCGGTACGGCGAACTGGTCGGGCTGGCGTTCCAGATCATGGACGACCTGCTCGGCATCTGGGGCGACCCGGCCGTCACCGGCAAGCCCGTCCACTCCGACCTCGTCAACCGCAAGAAGTCGCTGCCGGTCGTCGCGGCCCTGACGTCCGGCACGTCCGCGGGGGCGGCGCTCGCCGACCTCTACCACCGCGCCGAACCCCTGGCGGGCGCCGACCCCGCGCGCGCCGCCGACCTGGTCGAACGCGCGGGCGGCCGGACCTGGGCGGCCGTCCGCACGGCCGAACTGCTGGCGGCGGCGCACGCGGAACTGGCCGCCGTCGGCCCGAGCGGCGGAACGGAGGCGGAACTGGCGGCGATGGCCCGCCTCCTCACCGACCGCGACCACTGACCGTCCCGGAGCACGGGACGGGTCCTCCGCACCCCCCCCGCGGAAGACCCGTCCCGCCCCCGTCAGAACCCGGGAACGTGGGCGGGCAGGTAGCACAGGGTGGTCCTGCGCTCGTCCTTGCACGCCAGGCACAGATAGGTGCGGTGACCCTGACGTCCCTCACCGAGCCCGACGCTGGGCCCGCAGACGCACGGCGACCAGCTGACGATCATCTCGCCGGGCACGATCCGATGCCCACGCGGACAGACGAACGGAACATGATCATGCGGACAGGCGGCTGACACACCCCCACCCTAGCCCCCATTCGAACAAACGTTCCCATCCCGGGTGCGGCAGTCGCGCGGGACCGTCAGAGGTGGAGATCGCCGTGGTGGTCGCGGAGCTGGACGACCTTCTGCGCGTTCCCGTTGAAGATGTTGACGACGGCGTCGTCCTGCGCGGTGGCGTTGGTCTGCGTCTGGCTCCACAGCGTCTCGACCCGCTCGCGGAACGAGGGATCCTCGTCCATGACGCGCCGCAGGGCCGCCTCCAGCGCCTCCAGCCGGGACGGAGAGTCATGCGCGTCCGCGGCGCGCTCCAGGGCCTGCTCGTCCTCCGGCCGCCCCCGGAACCGGTCGCGGACGAGCCGCGCGAGCGCGACGGCCGCGTTGCGCAGCGGCTCACCGGTCAGTTCGACCGCTTTGCCCGCCGCGGCGGTGGCGATGGCGATGGTCATCGGGTCGGTCATCGGCGGTCTCCCTCGCACGGCATTCCCACCCGAGTCCACCATGCGCCCGTCCCCGCGACCAGCCGTTCACTCGAAATCGTCCGGATCGCGCCAAGCTCCCGTGCGCTCGCCGGACCGGAGAAAGCGCCCGCCGAACAGGCTGAGCCAGGCTTTTGGATTTGTCGCCGATAGTGGCGAGTGATGGGTTCGCCGAGGTGCGTTCGGTCCACAGGAAAAGGCGCGCGCGATACGCGAAAAAGCCTTAAAAAAGGGAGGCGGCGCGCAGTTCGAGAATCGCGGCCCCGCCGCCGGAGGGCAATCCCGTTCGCGTCGGGTCCGGCGCCTCGCGCGGCGACCGGCTTCTCGTCAGTGCGACGTAAATCACACTCGTCGGGGCGGCGCGAGGGGCGCGCCCCGGAGGGCCGGCCCCGGCGGGCCGCGCGGGGCCGGCCGGGGCGCGGACGGTCAGGAGGCGGGCCGGTCGTCCTCGGCGGGGACCGACGGGGCCTCGGCCGGACGGGTCGCCTGCTCGGTGTCCTGGTCGCGCCTGTCCTGCGTCGGCCAGGAGACGAGCCGGGTGCGCCGAGGGTTGGCCAGAGGGGTGCTCATCGTTGTCGCTGTCCTCCTATCGGGCCGTCGTCAGCGGTCTCCCGCGCCGGGCGGGCCACCTGACGGAGTGGTAGGGAAAGATCTTCGCCGACACCCCACCCGGTTCGGCAAAATGGTCTAGACCGCACTGCCGTCGGGACGGGACGCGCCGGAAAGGGCAAAGGTGAGACGTCCCCCGGGACGATCCGCGCCGATCACCGGACGTGCCGCGCGGAAACACCCCGAGGAGAGAAGGATACGCCCGGCCGCCGACCCGAATGACCACGGGATCCGAGCGCCCGGAAACTACCGGCCGGTCAGCAGGCCGCGAACGCGCGGCAAGAAAAACCCAGAAAACCGGCGTGCAGAAGCCGCGCGGAAAACGCCGACCGGGGACGAGAGCGCCAAGCGCAAGACCCACTGCGCGGACCGAAAGAACATTCCATGCGCCGCCCTCCCCGAGCTCGATCGCGGCAATCCGCCGTTCCGTGACCCGAGGGGTTCACGCGACACGGACCGGGGATCCCGACGCACACTCCAACGCTTTCCGGCCACGCCCTATTCCGCCGGCCGAAGACCTCCGCCCGCCCCGCGCCGTGTCAGGGGGTCAGGCGTTGTTCTAAGAGCATTCCGGGCCAGTCGCCGACCTGGAAGCGGCGGACGGGCGTGAAGCCGTTCCGCACGTAGTAGTCGACCAGCGCTCCGTCGCCGCCGGCGTAGCAGTCCACCCGCACGAGGGCGATTCCGGCGCGGCGGGCCTCGGCGCGGGCGTGGTCGAGGAGGGCGGCGCCGGTGCCGGGGACGGAGTGGTCGGTGACGAGGAGGGCGACGAAGACTTCCGGCTCCGGGGCGGGGGTCAGGGGCGGACGCGGGCCTGATGTCAGGAGCAGGGCGCCTATCGGGTGTTCGTCGTGTTCGGCGATCCATACGGACGCTTCCTGGATGAGGCGGCCTATGCCCTCGCCGGGGTCGCGGGCGAACGGTTCGGTGCCCCATTGGTCCGTTCGGCCGCGTGCTGCGAGCCAGGTCACCGCGCTGTCCAGGAGGTCGAAGATCGCGTCGCCGTCCGGCGGGCCGCCTGCGCGTATCCGCATGGTCCGTCATTTTGCTCCCGGTCCGGCGCGTCCGCCGGGGATCCGGCGGTAAAAGGCGTTGATCGGGGTGCGGGCGGCTGGCAGGGTCGGGCGCATGATGGACGTCCCGGAGTTGCTGCGGGCCGAGGAGCGCGGCGAGCGGCTCGAGTTCCTGTTCTTCTGGGGGCACCGGCCGCCGCGTGACGGCGGGGTCGGCGCGGGGTGTCTCAGTCAGTGGTGGCCCGCCGCGTTCACGGTCGACGGGACCGTCTATCCGACCGCCGAGCACTACATGATGGCCGAGAAGGCGCGGCTGTTCGGCGACGAGGAGACGCGCGGGCGCGTCCTCGCCGCCGGGCATCCGAAGGAGGCCAAGGACCTCGGGCGGGCCGTGCGAGGGTTCGACCGGCGGACGTGGGACGACCACAGCGTGCCGATCGTCGTCCGGGGCAACCGGGCGAAGTTCGGGCAGCACCGCGACCTGCGCGACTACCTCACCGGGACCGGCGGCCGGATCCTCGTGGAGGCGAGCCCGCTGGACCGCGTCTGGGGCATCGGCCTCGCCGCCGACGACGACCGCGCCGCTCGCGTGGCGGAGTGGCGCGGTCGCAATCTGCTGGGGTTCGCGCTCATGGAGGTCCGGGCGTCCCTGCGCTGACGGCGAGCGCCCGGGTGTGCCGCATGATCGCGGCCAGCCGCGCCGCCGAGGTGCCGAGGCCGGTCGGCGCGTTCAGCGGGGAGATGCCGAGCAGTTCCTCCTCGCCGTAGCGCCGGGTCTTGCGGTGCCAGTTCAGGACGGCGGCCATCCAGTCGCGGAGCCCGTCGATGTAGGCCTCCAGCGCGGCGCGGCCCGCGTCGTCCAGCTCGAACTTCGGGACGTCGGTCGCCGCGATGTGCTCGAACTGCCGCAGCCGCCCGGTCATGAGGTCGTTGACGATCGCGACGGCCGTGTCCCGCTCGCAGTTGAGGAAGTTCTGCACGGCCAGCACGCCGTTGTTGTACTCGCCCTCGAACTCGATCTCCTTCTGGTAGGAGAAGACGTCGTTGGTCAGGCAGCCGTAGTCCATCGCGGCGGCCTCCAGCTCCCGGATGGGACGGGAGTCGAACACCTCGTCCGGCACCGCGTTCTCGTGCTCGATGCGGCCGAGCGCGATCGTGAGGTCCGAGCCGAACGTCCGGCGCCGCATTTCGAGGTAGTCGATCGGGTCGGGGACGCGGCCCTGGATCTGGTTGGCCAGCTCCCACGGCCACGCGTCGACCATCGAGATCACCGCGGCCCGGAACCGCGCCCGCGCCCGCGGCGACATCGGCTCGGCCGTGCGCGGCCACAGGTCGGCGAGGCCGGCCTCGAAGGGGTTCTCCGGGACGGGCACCGGGCCGAGGTCCAGCGGGACGAACTCGGGGATCCGCGCGGCGAACGCCTTGGCCCCGATCATGTCCCGGTCGCGGAAGAAGACCGCCGGGAAGTAGTCGTCGCCGTAGGTGCCCCAGGCGAGCCACTGGGCGGCGAGGTCCAGCGTCTCCGGCCCGGCCTCGGGGTCGATGGACGCGGCGCAGAGCGCGAAGTCGAACCCGGCGACCTGCTCGGCCGTCCACACCGGCTTCGGCGTCCGTGACGTCGGTTCGTACATGCCGACCGCGCCGCACCAGTCGACGCAGGCGGCGCGGGCGCGTTCGAGGTTGGCGTTGGGACGCGCCGGATACGGCATCGTGAAGTCCGGCAGCGGCGTCGGCCCGACGCGCTGGCGCGGGACGTGCCCGTACCCGGTCCCCGCGGCCTTCACCGCGGCGGGCAGCCGCGCCGCGTGCAGCGCGAGGCCGGTCGGTTCGGCGCGGTTCATGTAGCGGCTGGACCGCATGTGCCAGTCGTGGCCGCCGACCTGCCAGTCCTCCAGGCCCTTGACGTACGCCGCCACCCGCGCCTGCTCGGCCGGGTCGAGCCCGTACTCGGCGTACAGCAGCGGCAGCTCGGTCAGCGCGGTGTTCTCGAACTGCTTGAGCCGGGACGTCAGCAGGTCGTTGACGGTGTCGGCGGCGCGCTGCGGATCCACCCCGAGGAAGTGCTGGAAGACGAGCACGCAGTTGTTGATCTCGCCCTCCTCCTCGGTCTCGCGCTGGTAGGAGAAGATGTCGTTGCGCAGGTGGACGCCGTCGGCGAAGGTGTCCTTCAGCACGCGCAGCGGACGCGTCCCGACCACCCGCTCGGGGATCTCGGCGCCGACCGCGTGCTCGACCAGGTCGGCCGACCAGGGCGCCCCGCCGACCTTGCGGCGCATGTGGACGTACTCGATGGGGTTCGGGATGCGGCCCTCGTCGATGTTGGCGAGTTCCCACAGGCAGTCGAGCAGGAGCGCGTCGGTGCTGGCGGTGAACCGCTCGCGCCAGGCGTCCGACATGGACGGGACGGTCCGCGCCCACAGATCGGCGAGCCCGCGTTCGCACGCGTTCTCCGGCTCCAGCGTGCAGCCCGGCCGCATGAACGCGGCCAGCCGTTCCAGGTAGACGCGCGCGCCGGGCAGGTCGCGGGGCTTCTTGAACACTTCCAGGAAGTGGTCGTCGAAGTAGAACACCCAGACGTACCAGTCGGTGATGAGGTTCAGTTCCGTGGCGTCGCAGTCGGGATGGGTGTACGCGCAGAGCAGGGGGTAGTCCATCGCGTCGAGCGCGGCTTCGTCCCAGATCTCGGGGGTGCCGGGGTCGCGCGTGTCGTCCAGCATCCCCATCTGCCGCGCCCAGGGGGTGCTGTGCGCCCGCGTCTCCTCCAGGTTGGGGTTGATGCGGGACGGATACGGGACGTAGAAGTCCGGCAGCTCGTACGGTTGCATGGACCGCCTTCCTGCGGTTGGAAGCGGATCTTCCCGGCGCGGCCCAACGTACTGTCCGCAACCCGCTACTGAAAGTCATAATCCCCTAACCCTCTCGTCAGTCAGGTATCCCGGAACACAGCCGTCACGTGGGGTTTCCGCGGGTGAGACGGGACGGGACGCGGGTAGGGGACAGATCATGGTGAGCGGGAGCGCGCCGCCGGTGCGCGCGAACATCGTCCTGACCGTGAACGGGAGCCTGCGCAGGCTGACCGTCGATACGCGCGCGTCGCTGCTGGACGCGCTGCGCGAGACCCTGGGCCTGACCGGCGCCAAGAAGGGCTGCGACCACGGCCAGTGCGGCGCGTGCACGGTGCTGCTCGACGGCCGCCGCGCCAACGCGTGCCTCGCGCTCGCGGTCGCGCAGGACGGGTCGGACGTCGTCACCGTCGAGGGCCTGGCGGACGGGGAGCGGCTCAGCCCCGTCCAGGAGGCCTTCCTTGCGCACGACGGCTACCAGTGCGGCTACTGCACGCCGGGCCAGCTCTGCTCGGCGACGGGCGTGCTGCGCGAGGCGGCGCGGGGCTGGCCGAGCGCCGTCACCGCCGACGTCGCGTCCGAACCCCCGCTGGACGACGCCGAGATCCGCGAGCGGATGAGCGGCAACCTCTGCCGATGCGGCGCCTACCAGGGCATCGTCGCGGCGGTCCGGGAGGCGGCGCGATGAGGCCCTTCGCCTACGAACGCGCGGTGTCCGCCGAGGACGCGCTGAACCGGCACACCGACGACGCCCAGTATCTCGGCGGCGGCACCAACCTCGTGGACCTGATGCGGCTCGGCGTCGCGACCCCGGCCCGGCTGGTGGACGTCGCGCGCCTGCCCTACGACCGCATCGAGCACCGCGCGGACGGCGGGCTGGTGATCGGCGCGGCCGTCCGCAACAGCGACCTCGCCGCCGACCTCGGCGTCCGCGACGACCACCCGCTGCTGGCGCAGGCGGTGCTGGCGGGGGCGTCCGGGCAGATCCGCAACCAGGCCACGGTGGGCGGCAACCTGCTCCAGCGGACGCGCTGTCCCTACTTCCAGGACGTCACCAAGCCGTGCAACAAGCGCGAACCGGGCACGGGCTGCCCGGCCGTCCACGGCGACAACGAGAACATGGCGATCCTGGACCCTTCGCCGCACTGCGTGGCGACCCATCCGTCCGACATGGCGGTCGCGCTGACCGCGCTGGACGCCCGGGTCCGCGTCCGGCACTCCGGCGGCGAGGACGTGGTCCCGCTGGCGCGGCTGTACCGATCGCCGGGCGACGATCCGTCCCGCGACACGACGCTGCGGCCGGGCGACCTCATCACCGCCGTGGAGGTGCCCGGACGGCTGGACATGCCCGCGCGGTACCGCAAGGTCCGCGAGCGGGCGTCGTTCGCGTTCGCGCTGGTCTCGGCGGCCGTCGCGCTGGACGTCGCCGACGGGACCGTCCGCGACTGCCGGATCGCGCTCGGCGGCGTCGCGCACCGGCCGTGGCGGGCGCACCGCGCCGAGGACGCGCTGCGCGGCCGGCCCGCGACCGAGGCGAGCTACCGCGCGGCGGCCGAGGCGGAGCTGGCGGCGGCCGAGCCGCTGAGCGGGAACGCCTACAAGGTGACGCTGGCGGTCAACGTGATCACGGCGGCGCTGGCCGGCCTCGGGGAGGACGCATGAGGATCGAGGGCCGCGCGAAGGTCACCGGCGAGGCGAAGTACGCCTACGAGTACCCCGCCGAGGACGTCGCGTACGCGTTCGCGGTGACGTCCGACGTGGCGCGCGGCGAGGTGCTGTCGGTGCGGGCGCCGGAACTGCCGGGGCTGATCACCGTCCTGTCCTGCATGGACCCGCCGGACATCGCGCCCGTGTCGGACGCCGAGCTGCACCTGTTCCAGTCCCGGACGGTCTCCTACCGCGGCCAGATCATCGCGGCCGTCGTCGCCGAGACGCTGGAGACCGCGCGCGAGGCCGGACGGCTGCTGGAGATCGAGTACGCCCCGCACGAGATGGACGTCGAACTGGACGCCGACCACCCCGGGCTGTACCGGCCGGAGAAGGTGAACGGCGGGTTCGCCACCGAGTTGGGCAGCGGCGAGCCGGCGGACGCGTTCGCGGGGTCGCCGGTCCGCGTGGACGTCACCTACGCGACCCCGGCCGAGTACAACAACCCGATGGAACCGCACGCCACGCTCGCCGAGTGGACGGCGCCCGACCGGCTCGTCGTCCACGACTCCAACCAGGGGTCGGTGGTCGTCCGGGACACGCTCGCCCAGATCTTCGGCCTGGACCCCGAGCACGTGACGGTGGTGTCGCCGCACGTCGGCGGCGGGTTCGGGTCCAAGGGCACGCCGCGTCCGGTGCCGGTGCTGGCCGCGCTCGCCGCCCGCGCGGCCGGGCGCCCGGTGAAGCTGGCCGTGACGCGGCAGCAGATGTTCGCGACCGTCGGGTACCGGACGCCGACCGTCCAGCGGGTCCGGCTCGGCGCCGACCCCGACGGACGGCTGCGCGCGGTGCTGCACGAGGCCGTCGCGCAGACGTCCCGGATCCGGGAGTTCGCCGAGCAGGCGGCCGTCGCCACACGGCACATGTACCGAACGCCGAACCTGTACACCGGGCACCAGGTGGTGCGGCTGGACGTCCCGTCGCCGTCCTGGATGCGCGCGCCCGGCGAGACGCCCGGAATGTACGTGCTGGAGTCGGCGATGGACGAGCTGGCGTACGCCGCCGGCCTCGACCCGATCGAGCTGCGCGTCCGCAACGAGCCCGAGACCGACCCCGACACCGGCCTGCCGTTCAGCTCCCGCAACCTCGTCGCGTGCCTGAACGAGGGCGCGGACCGGTTCGGCTGGGCCCACCGCGACCCGCGTCCGGGCGTCCGCCGCGAAGGCCGGACGCTGGTCGGCACCGGCGTCGCCGCCGCGACCTACCCGGCGATGACGATGCCCGCCAAGGCCCGCGTGCGCGCCAACGAGGACGGGACGTTCACCGTCTCGATCGCCGCCGCCGACATCGGGACCGGCGCGCGGACCGTCCTGACCGTCGTCGCCGCCGAGACGCTGAAGGCCGAGCCGGACGCCGTCACCGTGCGGATCGGTTCCAGCGACCTGCCGCGCGCGCCGCTCGCGGGCGGCTCGATGGGCACCGCGAGCTGGGGGCACGCCGTCGCCCGCGCGTGCGAGGCGCTGCTCGCCAAGCTCGGCGACGGGCTGCCGCAGGAGGCCGAGGCCGACACCGCCGACGAGCTGAAGAACCGTCCGCAGTACGCGCGGCACGCGTTCGGCGCGCACTTCGCCGAGACCGCCGTGGACCTGGACACCGGCGAGATCCGCGTCCGCCGGCTGCTCGGCGTGTACGCGGCGGGCCGCATCCTGAACCCGCAGACGGCCCGGTCCCAGTTCCTCGGCGGGATGACGATGGGCGCCGGGATGGCGCTGATGGAACGCGGCGTCCTGGACCTGGAGTTCGGCGACTACCTCAACCACGACCTCGCGCAGTACCACGTCCCGGTCTGCGCGGACATTCCCGACATCGACGCCGCGTGGATCGAGGAGGCCGACCCGCACCTGAACGCGATGGGCGCCAAGGGCATCGGCGAGATCGGGATCGTCGGGGTCGCGGCGGCGATCGGGAACGCCGTCCACCACGCGACGGGCGTCCGGTTCCGCGAGCTGCCGCTGACGCCGCCCGCCGTCCTGCCCGCGCTCGCCGCGCACGGCCTCACGGCCTGACCCGCACCCACGCCCAGACCCGGCGGCGGTGCAGCAGCGCGCCCGCGACCACGAGCAGCGGCGCGCCCGCCCACAGCAGCAGGTCCCCGGCGGACGGCTCCGGGCTCGGCGTCCCCGCGAGCGCCGCGACCCCGCGCGTCACGAGGTAGATGAGCAGCAGCGCGGCCGTGAGCAGGCCGCCGACGTTGCGGCCGTAGACGGCGAGCGCCCACAGCGCGGTCGGCGCGCCCGCCCACACCCGCCGTAGCAGCGCCGCGAGCAGCAGCGGGCCGAGCCCGACGAGCAGGAGCCGTCCGACGTCGACGGCCCCGCTCGCGTGCGCGGCGTGGATGGCGCGCTCGGCCTGGTGCCCCGACAGCACCGCGCCCCACCCGGCGAGCCCCGCGACCGCCGCGACCACCTCGGCCGGACGCCGCCCGGGGCTCGCGACCGGCTCGGCGCGCAGCAGCAGCCGGGACACGCCGTAGCGGCCCGCGCCGAGGGCGCCCGCGGGCGTCGCGGGGCCGTCGGGTCCCCGGCGCAGGTGCGGCGCGAACGCGTCGACGGCCGCGCGCAGCTCCCGCCAGGAGCGCAGCCGGTGCGAGAACAGGACGCGGTAGGCGCCGTCGCCCGCCCACATCCCGGCCATCTCGGGGTGACGCGCGGCGAATCCCTCGAACGGGAACAGGGACAGGACGCCGGGGCCGACGACGACGTCCGCCAGCTCGGTCCAGGCGACCGTCCAGCACGTGTCCCCTTCAGCCGTCACCGAGCGCAGGCCGCGCGCGTCCAGGACGAGCCGCGCCAGGCCGCTGCGGCGCAGCGTCCGGCCCGCCGCGACGGCCGCGGCGGGCAGCACGGTCCCGGCGGCGCCGCAGCCGAACGCGGCGTAGGGGCGTCCGGCGAGCGCGAGGACGGCCGACGCGAACAGGCACGCCACGCTCAGCCACGCGAGGACGGTGACCGTGGGGAACAGCGCGGCGCGTCCGGCGGAGGGCAGCTCGAAGGCGGCGGGAACGTCGGGCACGGGCCGTCATCGTACGGAGCGGCGGAGGCCCGATCCAGGCTGGCGCGGCGGACGAACCGGACGCGTTCTCCCAGCTCAGCCCGCGTCGAACGCGCCGTGCCGCCCGGCGCCCGCCGCGAACCTGGCCGCGCCGTCGACCGCGTCGGCGGCCAGGGACGTCATGCCGTGGCGCCATTCGACGGCGAGGGCGTCCGGTTCGTCCAGGCCCCACTGGTCGAGGACGGACGCGCGGTCCTCGCGCAGGCAGGTCTGCGGGAAGCGCGCGAGCGACGCGGCCAGCTCGACCGCCGCGTCCACGGCCGTCCCGGCGGGGACGACGCGGTTGGCCAGGCCCATCGCCAGCGCCTCGGCGGCGTCCACCGGACGGCCGGTGAGGATCATGTCCAGCGCGCGGCTCTGCCCGATGAGGCGGGGGAGCCGGACCGTCCCGCCGTCGATGAGCGGGACGCCCCAGCGGCGGCAGAACACCCCGAACACGGCGGTCTCGTCGGCGACCCGCAGGTCCGCCCAGAGCGCCAGCTCCAGCCCGCCCGCGACGGCGTGCCCGCTCACCGCCGCGATGACGGGCTTGGACAGCCGCATCCGGGTCGGCCCCATCGGCCCGTCGCCGTCGGGCTCGGCGCGGTTGCCGTCCGGGGTGCCGACGGCGCGCAGGTCGGCGCCCGCGCAGAACGTGCCGCCGGTGCCGTACAGGACGGCGGCGGTCACCGCGTCGTCGTTCTCGACGTCGTGGAACGCGGCGACCAGCGCGTCCGCCGTCGGCCGGTCGACGGCGTTGCGGCGATCGGGCCGGTCGATGCCGACCAGCGCGACGGAGTCCCGTCGTTCGACGCGGACGGTCATGAGCGCCTCCTCGGGTTCTAGAACCCCATTCTGCCGTCTTTTGGGGATGAATTTCCTTCATCTTCCACTCGCCTCCCGTTCTTCCCCGGAGCCGCACGAGTCGTGATACTTCGGCTCGGCGGCGCAGCGACGGGAGGCCGAACATGAACATCGACGAACTCACCCGGCGGGGATTCCTCGCCGGGACGGCGGGAGCCGCGGTCGTCGCCGCGGGCGGCGGCGCGGCGGCCACGGCGGCGACCGCGCCGGTCGGGACGCTCCCGGACCCGGGCGACTCCGGCATCGACCACGTGGTCGTCGTGATGATGGAGAACCGGTCGTTCGACCACTACCTCGGGTGGCTGCCCGGCGCGGACGGACGCCAGGCGGGCCTGACGTTCACCGACGCGTCCGGCGCGTCCCACGCCACCCACCACCTGACCGTCCCGCACGGCTGCGGCTTCCAGGACCCCGACCACACCTACGCCGGCGGACGCACCGAGTACAACGACGGCGCCTGCGACGGCTGGCTGCGCGCCGGGAACAACGACGTCTTCTGCATCGGCTACTACGAGGGCGCCGACCTCGGCTTCCACGGCCACGCCGCCCGCGACTGGACGGTCTGCGACCGCTATTTCCCGGCCGTCATGTCGTCCACGTTCCCGAATCGCATCTTCCAGCACGCGGCGCAGACCGACCGGATCTCCAACACGTTCGCGCTCTCCGAACTGACGACGATCTGGGACCGCCTGGCCGCCAAGAAGATCCCGGCGCGCTACTACTTCAGCGACGTCCCGTTCACGGCCCTGTGGGGCCTGAAACACCTCGACATCAGCAAGAACATCTGGGAGTTCTACAACGACGCCAAGAACGGCAACCTGCCCGCACTGAGCTTCGTGGAACCGGGCTTCCTAGGCGAACTGCTCCCCGGCCTCTCGGAGGACGAGCACCCGCTAGCCGACATCCGCTTCGGCCAGGCGTTCCTCAACAAGGTCTACACGGCCGTGGTGAACTCGCCGAACTGGGAACGCACCCTGCTCATCATCAACTACGACGAATGGGGCGGCTTCTTCGATCACGTCCCGCCGCCCACGGGCCCCGACCCGCGCCCCGACCTCGGCACGGGCCTGCGCGGCTTCCGCGTCCCGTGCCTGCTGATCTCCCCCCGCGCCCGCCGCGGCGCCGTCGCCCACGAGACCTACGACCACACGTCCGTCCTGAAGCTCGTCGAATGGCGCTGGGGCCTGGACCCCCTCTCCGTCCGCGACGCGGCGGCCCGCAACCTCGCCGAGGTCCTCGACTTCGACAACCCCCCGAACCTGAAGGCCCCCCGCTACACCGTCCCCCAGCCCGCGACCCTCGGCTGCCTCGACCCGAACCACGCCCACACCGGCGACGACTGGGCCGCCCTGAACGCCTACGCCCGCCGCAACGCCTTCCCCCGCCCCCGCTGACCTGACGCGCCCGGCCCCGGCGGAGACGCCGGGGTCAGCGGCGTTCGGCGATCAGGAGGAGGAAGAGGGCGGCGGGGAAGCTTTCCTTCCACCACGGGTCGTCGCGGAGTTGTTCGGGGGACGGGTGGGGTTCGCGCAGGTCGGCGAGCACGAAACCGGCGTCTCGGAGCGTTCCAGCGTAGTGTTCCAGCGGACGCAGCCAGGACGTGATCATGGAGGGGGATTCCAGGCCGTCCACGAGGAAGCGCTGGTCGATGCCGCGCGTGCCGAAGTACTCCGACGCCGGGACGCTGTTGGACGCTCCCCGCTCGGAATCGAAGACGTAGAAACACGGGTGCAGCGTCAGGATGATCAGCCGGCCGCCGGGGCGCAGGACGCGGCCGAACTCGTTGATCGCGTGCGACGGCTCGGGCAGGTGGCTGAACAGGTGGTTGCAGACCACCAGGTCGAAGGCGGCGTCGGGGAGCGGTAGGTCGTCCACGCTCGCGCGCAGGAAGCGGGCGGCGCCGGGGCCGTCGACGGGGACGGCGGACGCGGCGTCCACGAGGTTCTGTGCCGCGTCCACGCCGACGACGTCCGCGCCGAGCGTCGCCAGCCGCCGCGACAGGTAGCCCTCGCCGCAGCCCGCGTCCAGGACGCGGCATCCGTCGGCCGGGCCGATCGCGTCCATGACGGCCCGGTCGGTGAGGTCCGTCCGGTACCGATCGCGGTTCTCCCGGATCACCTTGACCCAGTACGCCGCGTTGGCCTCCCACCGCTCGCGCGTCACTTTCGCGAACGTCTCGCTCGTCTCGTCCACCGGCCCCCCACTCTCCTCGTGCGTCAGGTCAGCGCCGCCAGCCGCCGCAGCAGGCGGTCGCAGGTCTCGCGGATCTTCCGGTCCGTCACCGTCTCCCGCCGCCGCCGGACCGCCGCGGCCAGTTCGGCGACGCGTCCGCCGAACTTCGGGTCCCTGCGCAGCGCCAGCGGAAGATAGGTGGAGACCAGGTAATAGAAATACGCGTCGTTGTACGCGTCGATCTCGCGCAGCACTTCGACCGCCGTGTGGCGCAGCGACAGATCGCTCGGCAGCGTGAAATCGGACGTGACGCGCCCGTCGCGCGCGTAGGTGGGGAGCGACCATTCCTCCAGGCCCGCGTACATCGGCGTCGCCTCCAGAATGCGGCGGTACCGCTCGGCGAGGTCGATGTCGTCGGTGGCGATCAGCGTGCCCATCACGACGCCGCGCAGCATGAACGCCGACTGCCGTCCGGGGACCTCGAACGCGAGGTCCTCCGAGAGCTCCCGCGTCACCTTGCTGACCTGGTGCGTGAGGATGTTGAGGGCCAGGATGGAATGGAACGAGTACGCGCGCTGGTTCAGGCGGGGGGCGATCTCGATGGCGGCGTCGAACAACGGCCTGGGGTCGGTGATCAGGCCGTTCTCTGTGGCGAACAGCGATTCCAGCGCCCGGTCCTGCTCGCGGCCCCAGAACCGCGCCAGGTAGGACGCCACGCGCGGCGGCTTTTCGCCCCGCATGATCTGCAGGCCCGCCTCCAGGGCGTTCAGCAGGTGCTGCTGGGCCACGGTGGACGAGCGCAGCACCGTCAGATCGACCGTGAGCCCCGCCGCGTCCAGATCGGCCACCAGCGATTCCCGCCGTTTCACCACCGAATGCGTCGTGACGTATTCGGCGATGCCGGGAACGGACGAGATGAGATTCTGCAGCGACCGGCCGCTCGCCCGTTCCAGCCAGTGCCGGTTCTCCCACAGCCGGAAGACGGTGCTCTCGTCCAGTCCGGAGAACGCCGCGACGTCGGAGATGTTCAGCCCGACCTCGGCCGCGATCTCCGAGAGGGGTTTCGGCTCGCTGTCGGTTGCCATCCAAAGCCCTGGAATAGACCTGCGCCGGACGCCTGATTCTAACGGGGCGCGCCCCGGCCGGGCCACCATGCCGGTTAACGCGGTCACGCCGCCTTTCTTCCGACGCGGCGCAGCAGGGGGAGCGCCGATTCGTCGTCGTCGGACGGTTGCGCGGGAAGCGTCTCCCAGCCGCGCAGGAGCCCGGCGATCCGCTCCTCGTCGCGCGGGACGAACGCGACGTCCGCCTCCCGGCACAATGCGGCGGCGGCGTCGAGCGCGGGCGTCCGGACCGGGTGGCACAGGACCACATGGCTGCCCGGCGGCAGCGCCTCCAGCAGCTCCCGCATGATCGTGCACGGCTCGTCGGCGTCGGTCACGAAGGGCAGGACGTTGACGAGGAACACGGCCGTCGGGGCGTCCGGGTCGATGACGCGACGCACCTCGGGGTGGTGCAGGAGGCGCACCGGCTCGCGCAGGTCGGCCTGCGCGGCGGACGTCCCCGCCTCCACCGCGAGCAGCGCCCGCGCGTGGCACACGACCATCGGGTCGCGGTCGGTGTAGGCGACGCGGCTGCGCGGGTCCACCCGCCGGACGATCTCGTCCAGCCGCTCGCCGGGCAGCGGCAGCCCGCACCCGACGTCGAGGAACTGCCGCAGCCCCGCGCCCGCCAGCCGCCGCGCGCTCGCGCGCAGGAACGCGCGCCCGGCGCGGGCCAGCGACGGGACGACCGGCGCCAGCTCCACCACGCGGTCGGCGAGGGCGCGGTCGGCGGCGTAGGTGTCCTTGCCGCCCAGATAGTGGTTGTCCATCCGCGCCGCGTTCGGCGCCGGGACGGGCCGGCGCGGTGGGCACTCCGCCGGGATCGGCCCCAGGCTCAGCACGGTTCCCACAGCGGGCCACCTTCCGTCCTGGCCGGCCGCGCCGCCCCTGGACGGGACGGGCTGGCCGGACCTCCGCCCCGGGGAGAGGGCGGAGGATCACGGGCGCGGACCGGCGGGCCTGTCGGCGAGACCCGCACGACAGCCATCTTGACGCCTCGGCGAGCGCGCGGTCACGGAGGCTTGCGCGCGCGCAACGCCCCCGTGGCACGCTGCGCCGACATGCTGTTGATCAAGCATTGCGCGGTTGTGCGCGGGCGCGGAACTCGGCGACATAGCGGGCGAAGGCGGGCCGTCCGACGGACGCGGCCTGCGCCCAGGCCTCGAACTCGACCACCGCGTCCGGCGTGCCCGTCTCGGCGAGCCGCACCGCGCGCTTCATGTCCCGGACGAGCGCGGGGTCCCTCTCCGCGCAGCGTTTCGCCAGTTCAGTGGCGGCGTGGACGGGGTCGTCGGCGCGGCGGGTGGCGAGGCCGAGGTCCATCGCGCGGTCGGCGTCGATGGTGTCGGCGTCCAGGACGGTCGCGAGCGCCCGGTGCCCGCCGAGCCGGGACGTCAGGAACCACGTCGCGCCGCCGCCCGGATGCAGGCCGATGTCGGCGAAGCTGAACGCGAACGCGGCGCGCGGCCCGACGATCACCATGTCGCAGGCCAGCGCGATGTTCGCGCCCGCGCCGACCGCTATGCCGTCCACCGCCGCGATCGTCGGAATGCTCAGGTCGGCGAGGCCGAGGAACGCCGCGTAGACGCCCTTGAGGTCGTCGCGGATCGCGCCGGTCGGACGGTCCAGGTCGCCGAACAGCGTCGTCACGTCGGCGCCCGCGCAGAACGCCCGGCCCTCGGCGCGGACGACGAGCGCCCGCACGTCCGGGTCGTCGCCCACGGCCGTGACGGCGTCCGCCAGCTCGCGCAGCATCGCGGCGGTGAGCGCGTTGCGGCGGGCGGGCGCGGCGAGCACCAGATGCCGGACGGGGCCGTCGGCCTCCAGCCGCACGGACGTTTCGGTCATGCCGGGGTCTCCCGTCCTCGGGGGAACAGTGTCCCCGGCACCGTCCCACAGCCCGCCCCCGTTTCGTGGGGGCGGGCCGGGCGGGTCAGTCCGGGTGGTCGGGGCGCTGGGCGGGCGGGGTGCCGCCGCCCTGGCCGCCGCCCTTCGCGCCCTTGTCCGTCCCGTGCGGGTGGACGCGGCGGCGCGAGCCCTTCGGCTGGGTCGCCTCGGGCGGGGGCTGCGCGGTGGTCGGGGTGTGGCCCGAACGGCGCATGGACGGTTGCTGGATGTTGGTCATCGTGCCGCTCCTTTCGTCGTCCGTCCGCGTACCCGGGGCGTGCTCGGCCATGCGCTGGTCAGGCGAGCAGGGCCGCCGCCACGCGGAGGTCGGCGAGGAGGCCGTCGTAGGCGGCGTCGCGGTCCTCGGCGCGCAGCACGGCGGACGGGTGGATCGTCGCGACGATGCGTCCTTCGCCCTGCTCCTCGCGGGTGCCGAGGCGGTCCAGGGGCGGGCAGGGGAGAGGGACGCCGCGTTGCTTCGTCACGCGGAACTCCGGGCCGAGCAGGGCTTGGCCGGCCGTGGCGCCGAGCGCGACGATCACCTCGGGGTTGAGCGTGGTCAGTTCGGCTCTCAGCCAGGGGAGGCAGGCGCGCAGCTCGGTGATACCCGGTTTCTGGTGGATTCTTCGTTTGCCCTGGCGGGAGAACTTGAAGTGCTTCACGGCGTTCGTGACGTAGGCGTCGTCGCGTTCGATGCCCGCTTCGTCCAGTGCGCGGTCCAGGACGCGTCCGGCGGGGCCGACGAACGGGTGGCCCTGCTTGTCCTCCTGGTCGCCGGGCTGCTCGCCGACGAGGACGACCCGCGCGTCCGCGCCGCCCTCGCCGAACACGGTCTGCGTGGCGTCCTCGTAGAGGTGGCAGCCTTCGCATCCGGCCGCCGCTTTCTGGAGTTCGCCGAGGTCGGCGTGCTCGGGGACGTAAGGCTCTGCGCTCATGACGGGGCCGTACCCGTCCTCAGCCGCACGACGCGACGGCCCGCATCCGCTGGACGGTCGCGAGCGGCACCACCACCGGGCGCCGCGCCTCCCGGACGATCAGCTGGCCCTTGTCCGCGCCGCCGATCTCGCCGCAGGCCCGTCCGCCCGCGTAAAGGACTTCCATCAGGGCTTTCTCGGGCTTCTCCGCCGGACCGAGCCAGGTCGCGCCGATGCCGAGGGCCAGGCAGGCGACGGCGGTGGTGGTGAGCCATGCGGCGCGGCGGATCGCTTTGGAGACGCGTTTGACTTCGTCGGCCGTCCACGCCTCCAGGGACTCGCCGCTGAGCAGGATGTCCGCTCCCGGATCGCCGGCCGCCGCCCGCACCGCATTCAGCGTCGCGGCGACGAGCAGGCCGAGCGCCACCCCGATGAGGACCACCACGAACCACCGGAAGCCGGGCGTCAGGGCGGTGACGTTGTCGCGGCCCTTGACGATGAGGACGGCGCCGAGCAGTGCCGTCAGCCCGCCGAGGCCCGTCCGCCAGGCCTCCGCCTGCTTGCGGGCGCCGTCGAGCTGGGTGAACTTGAGCGCCTGCGCTCGTTGTGCCCAGCGCTTCTTGTCGAGGCTCACGGCAGCTCGACGTCCCAGAACGCGCCGCAGCCCGCGTCGATCGCGTCCGCCGGACGGTCCGCGTGGACGTGCCCGCACTCGCAGTACACGGTCACCGTGCGCGGCGCCGCATTCGTCCGCACCGCACCGCGCCGAAAGAACCCCTTGGTCCCCTCCGGACTGCCCCGGCCGAGCGTCGTCACCGTCCGTCCGCCGCACGCCGGGCACGTCCCGCTGATCGTCAGGCCGCGCTCGGACTCGGCGACGCTGAACTGCTGCGGCGGGAACTCGGTCTCGGTGTACCCGAGGTCCCGGTGATGGTCGGGCTCGTCAGACACGCAGATGCTCCAATTCCAGACCGAACAACGCTGCGTACACCCCGAGCCTCCCCACGATCCACTCTTCCGACTCCTCGGTCTCAGTGGCCGCCCACGCCACATGCTCCGCACTGACCTGCCCCGATACGGCCGGCTCCTGCCCGTCCAGGTACTCGGTGAGCAGCAGAACGTCCTGCCACCGCACGATCTCGTCCGGCACCGCGTCCTGCGGATAGACCAACTCCAGACCGATCGGCGCCATCCGGGACAGCCGCCGGTGGACTTCGGTGGGCGGCATCCCGAGCCGTCCGGCGATCCGGACGAGCCGCAGCGCGTCGAAACGAGACACGGGCGCCTCGCGGCCGTGCTCGTCGAAGTCTTGGACGATGTCGGCGTCGTATACGTCCGGATAGAACCGGTTGAATTCGTTTTTAGTCTTGGGCCAGACGTCCGGAAGTATCGCGCCGAGCTCACCGTAGGGGGCGAGGATCGTCAGGAAATGCCCGAGCGAATAACCAAACTGCTCCGCCCCCCGAATGATGGTCGCCGGTTCGATACGCCATTCTCGCGGCCCGCTCTCGTCCATCCAGCGACCGAGGACGATCTGGTCCAGATCGAACGTCGGGTACAGGGTCTCAGCCGTCCGGTGCGCCGGAGGCACGTCGGCGTCCGGATAGGTCTCCAGAAGCTGCGCGCGGGCCTCGGCCACGGAACAGCGGAGCTCTCCGGCGGCCTCTACCAGTTCGGGGTAGCTCACCGGTCCATCGGGCCGTGCGAGGGGGGCCAGCCGCTGGGTCAAAGCGATGTTGCGCTGCGACGTCTCACGCGGGCCCATGTGCTTCAAGATGACCATGCACGGTTTCTTCGACCTGAAGACCCGCAGAACGGAGTAGTCCGCGAACTCGGTCGTCGGGTTGTAGAGAAAGTCGAACTCCTCGGGTTCCGCACGGCGATCGGGCAGACCGGCGATGTCGGGACGCCGGATCAACCCCTGTTCCTCCAGACGGGCGAGACCATCGTGGAGCCCGAACAGGGTGTCTCCGATCTTCGCGGCGACCATGACGAGATTCAACGGGGTCAGAGGCCGGCCGACCGTGCGCACATAGCGCAGTGTCTCGATCTCCATGATCGTGAGATCGTCCGGATACCGGTCGCGTCCGGCCACCGTCATCCCCAGCGGTGCGAACATGTCGCAGAGCGCGAGGACCTCGTTGACCTCGCGCCCGAGCGCGCCGGACGCCGCGACGAGCTGGAACGGTTCCAGCGGTCCGTCGAACCAGGGGCGAACCCCGTCCATGTCGGCGGAGACGAGCTTGACGTCGGCGTTTGTGCACGTGTAGTCGGCCAGTCCAGCGGAACCGAGATCGGGCGACGTCCAACCGTCCGGCATGAGGTCGCCTACGCGGGCGACGACCTGGCCCAGCGGCAGGCCTAGTTCAGCCGACGCATAAATGATGCAGCGGGCGTTCCCTACGGCGGGTGGCGAACCGGGCGGGGCCCAGGCGGCGAAAGCGCGCGCCAGCGGCCGTTCCTCTTCCTTTTCGATGGTCAGATCCAGGGGCGGGCAGTGCCGCAGCGCCGAGACGTCGAGTCCGGTGATCGCGTATCGCCGCAGTCGGCGCAGGCCTGTCGCGAGCGGCCGGTCGGCGTGGATCGTCGCCGCGAGGAACTCGTCGGCGGTGAGCCGCCGGTCGCCACTGTGCTCGAGTTTTGCGATGATCTCCGCGTCGCCGGGTTCGATGACCGGGAAGCCTTCCGTGGCGACCGTGCTCGGTCTGTCCCGTGTTCGCAACCGGAAGCTGACCAGCCTGGACCAGATCCCTGTTCGCCAGGTCGTGAACCAGTGGCCGTAGCCGAGGTAGCGATCCTGCTCGAACAGTTTGCGGTCGTCGGGAAGACAGCCGATCTCGTTCAGAAGCGCTTCGGCGTCCTGGGCCCAGGAGCTTCCGATCGGCAGCGCGTGTCGGCGTTCGACCAGATGGTCGAAGACCTGCTGGGCGATCTCCGGCGCGGACTCGGTGACCTGCCAGAGCCAGTTGAGCGTCAGCCCGGACCAGGCCATCAGATCCGGCAAGGAAGCCGCGATCTGCTCGTTGACCCATTTTTTGTCCCACATGCGGAGCGTCTTGCGGTCCACCGTGAATTGCGGGCGACGCGCGTCGCGGAGGTTCACGATCAGACCGAAGAACTTTTTCTCGGTGCGGATGCCGTCGGCGGCGAACCCGCCCTCGCCCGACACCCACCAGAGGTCGTCGCCGAACCGTACCGGCTCGGTGCTGTCGTCGGGATAGCGCAGCTCGCACGGCTTCCAGATCTCCGGCGTCGGCCGTTCGCCGTGGACTTCCACGCGGTAGTCGGAGATCCACAGGAGCTTGCGCAGCGTCGCAGCCGCCGAGACGCGTTCGTCACCGGTCAGGTAGAGGCGGACGCGGGTTCCTCCGCCGTGCATTTCGTCGGACGCGGTGATCTGGAAGAGGGAGCCGCTGCTCGCGATGTCGACGCGGTAGGCGCGGTCGGAGACGATGCCGTTCGTATTGACGGGACGAGTTTCCACCGTGATCTCGTCCGCCAGCATGAAGTAGCTGAACACGCCCACGCCGAACTGGCTGTTGGAGACCAGCCGCAGGGGCGGGGTGAGGTCGGCCCACGCGGCCTGTTCGGCGCGGAACGACTCGCGGTAGACGAAGCGTTCGCCGGCGTTGGCGAAGACGTGTTTCAGCGTGTCGGTGTCCATGCCGACGCCGTTGTCTTCGCACTCGATGTATTCGCGGCCGTCGGTGTCCGTGCCCTGGCGGAAGATGATTCGGCCCGTCCACGCGGCGGGGTTGCGGCCGGACGAGCGGAGGCCCTTGAGGCGCGTGTCGCGGTAGCGGCAGGCGTCCAGAGCGTTCTGGTACAGCTCGCGGATCGAGAGCGCCGGGTCGTCGTAGAGCTGGCGGCCCATTAGCAGTTCGCGGACCTTGTCTTCTGACAGGCGGAACCTTGAGAGCGGCACGTCGAACGCGTCGGTGTCGTCGGGGCGCCGTTCGGCGCGCAGGCCGTCCGCCGTGAATCGGGACGGCAAGGACACGAGGCCGGTGTCCAGCGGAAGTTCCGCGATCGACGCGCGGGCGCGGTCGGCGCGCAGGACGAGGTCCTCGAACGCCGCGTACTGCGCCGGGTGGTCGCATGGCATGCGCAGCTCGCAGGCGTCGCCGCGGCCCTCCCACGCGAGCCGGTCCGCCGCGTTCCGCACCGTTGGGAGAGCGAGTTCCATGCGGGTGCCGATGTGGTCGGCGATGACCGGCGGCATCCGGCGCAGGTCGGCGGCCAGGATGCCGCCGAGCCACAGGACGGCCGCCAGCGAGCGGCGTCGGTCGTCCAGGTACGCCGCGTTGAGCCGATCCAGGACCAGCCGGTCCGCCGGACGCGCCCCGACCGCCCGCACCAGGGCTTCGACCAACTTGGGCACCTCGGCGGCCGAGAGGCCTCGCGCGTCCCCGTCGAGTAGAAGCGCGCCGCGTCGGTAGCACTCGGCTGCGGCCGGGCTCTGCCAGACCGACAGCCGCGTGGACAGCCACTCGTGGACGAGCCACATCGCGAGCGCGTCCCGCTTGGCCGTCTCTCCGCGCCGCCCGAGACCCTCGGCACGGCGCACCATCTGCTGGTACATCTCGTGCGTGATCTCCAGGTCGGTGCGCGGCCCCTCCCGGTAGGTGCGGGTGAAGTCGGCCGGTTTGATGCCCGCCGCGAGCCGAATTCCTTCGGCGAGCACCACTTCCCGCAGGAACGGGACGGCGACCAGCAGCGCCGCCTCGGCGGACGTCAGATCGTCCGGACGGGCGAGCAGTTCGGCGGTCCGCGCGAGGACGCGGCTCGGGTAGTTCTGGTCGAACCACGGGTCCTCGATGCCGATACGCGCGCGCAAAGCCTTGTACGCGGCGCCGCACCGGCGTGCGCAGTCCGCGACCAGGTCGAGGACGGCCGTGCGGAGGGGCGCGGCGCAGCTTCCCCACAACGCGGTCTCCTCGGCGGCGCGCTGCCAGGCGCCGGTCAGCTCGTCCCCGTCACAGATCGGGACGTCCCGGGCGTCGGCCAGCATTGCCGGATGTGGCACGCCCGGCTCCTGCCGCAGGTCGGTGTGCCGGGTGCGCCGCCGCATCTCCTGGGTGACCTCGTCCACGACGCCGCCGAGCGTCCGCGCCGGGTGCCGCCGGTCCAACACCTGCGCGAGGACCTGGGTGAACACGCTGCCGCTCTCGGTGTAATGGCAGCGCTGACCCGGCCCGCACCCGTTGACCAGGACGAACGAGCCCCCGGCCCGGAACGTCACCACGGCGCCCGGCTCGGGAACGTCGCCCCGCGCGGGGTCGTCGCGGCACGCGTCCACGAAGAAGACCACGAGCCGCGCCGGGCACGCGCCGAGGTCCGGCGGGATCACCGGGACGAGGTCGTCGGCGTCCGTGCCGTCCGCATCGCTCGGGACGAGGAAGTCGGAGCCGTCCATACTTACGCCGTGCCCGGAGAAATAGAGCAGCAGCACACTGTCGGGCGGCGCGTCGGCCAACGCTTGCTGGATCGCGCGGGCGATCCGGTTGCGCGTCGGTTCCGGGCCGTCGACGCCGAAAGTGGTGACCGTGTAGCCGGACTGGTCGAGGGCGTGGTGCATGGCCGAGATGTCGCGGCGGACCACGTCGCCGATGGGGCTGAACCGGCCGTCGTCGCACTCGGGGACTCCGAGGAGGAGCGCGTGACGTCCGGCCATCGAAACCCCCGGTGTTCTCGACGTTGTCGGCACCATAGCGGGGAAGTCCGGCCCATCGGACGGCATGGCAAAAGGCCGGTCAAATCCGCACCGCGCACGATGGGACGCAGGGGCAGCGGGTAGCTGCGGGGCTCAGTGGAAGCGACTCGGAGGTGACGTCATGAGCCCGACCGTCCAGCAGCAGCGTCCGCCCGGCCGTGAGGGGATCATGGACCCCCGGCCCGACAGCGGCGCGGACGACTACCGCGGCTCGGGACGGCTGACCGGCAAGGCCGCCGTGATCACCGGCGGGGACAGCGGCATCGGACGCGCCGTCGCCATCGCCTACGCCCGCGAGGGCGCCGACGTCCTCATCTCCTACCTGGAGGAGGACGACGACGCGGCGGACACGGCAAGGCTGGTGGAGGAGGCCGGGCGCAAGGCGGTGCTCGTCCCGGGCGACCTGCGCGACCCCGGGCAGTGCCGGACGGTGATCCGTCGCGCTGTGGACGCTTTCGGCCGCATCGACGTCCTCGTCAGCAACGCCGGCTACCAGATGACAAGAGAGCGCATCGAGGACATCCCGGACGAGGAGTGGAACCGCACCATCGAGACCAACCTCAACGCGCTGTTCCACCTGTGCAAGGCGGCGCTGCCGCACATGGGCCCGGGGTCGTCCATCATCGCGTCCACGTCGATCAACTCGGACATGCCGCCGCCGTTCCTGCTCGCCTACGACGCCACCAAGGCCGCCATCGCGAACTTCGCCGGCGGGCTGGCGCAGCAGCTAGGCCCGCGCGGGATCCGCGTCAACAGCGTCGCCCCCGGCCCGATCTGGACGCCGCTGATCCCCGCCACGATGCCCCCGGACATGGTTGCCTCGTTCGGGGAGGACGCGCCGCTCGGCCGTCCGGGGCAGCCCGCCGAGCTGGCCCCGGTCTACGTGATGCTGGCGAGCGACGAGGCGAGCTACGTGTCCGGCGCACGCGTGGCCGTCACCGGCGGGACGCCGATCCTGTGACGGCCCCGGCGGACCCGGGCCGGGCGCCCGGGTCCGCCGCCGGGGTCATCCGTAGCGCTCGCGCAGCGCGGGCAGCAGCTCGGCCGAGGCGAACCGGCGGAAGTCGTCCTGCCGGTCCGCGCCGACCTGGCAGAACGACAGGTGCGTGAACCCCGCGTCCGCCCAGGTCTTCACGGCGTTGAGGTAGGTCTCGACGTCCGGCCCGTGCGGGACGGCGGACGCCACGTCGTCGGCCCGGACGTTCGCCGAGTTCGCCTCGAAGTTCTTCGGCCCGGGCAGCTCGGCCATCACCTTCCAGCCCGGCACGGCCCACCGCCACAGCTTGTGCGCGCGGTGCAGGGCCTCGTCGGCGTCGGCCCCGTAGGAGACGGGGAGCTGCCCGTAGACGGGCTTGCCGCGTCCGGCGCCGGACGAGAAGTCCGCCACGACGTCCGCGACGGGCTGGTCGGAGACGAGCGCGTCGCCGAACTCGGCGGCGATGCGTCCGGCGCGCTCACCGAACGCCGCCACACCGATCGGGACGCGCTCGGCCGGCAGGTCGTAGATCTTCGCGGAGTCGACGCGGTAGTGGTCGCCCCGGTAGTTGACGAACCCGCCGTCGAACAGCCGCCGGATGATCTCCAGGGACTCGCGGAACATCTCGTGCCGGACGTCCGCCGACGGCCAGCCGCGCCCGACGACGTGCTCGTTCAGGTTCTCGCCCGCGCCGACGCCGAGCGTGAACCGTCCGTCGGACAGGACGCCCATCGTCGCGGCCTTCTGCGCCACCACCGCCGGGTGGTACCGCATGGTCGGGCAGGTCACGAACGTCATGAGCCGCAGGCGCTCGGTGGCGTGGGCGAGGGCGCCGAGCACCGACCAGGCGTAGGCGGAGTGGCCGAGGTCCTCGATCCACGGGAAGTAGTGGTCGGAGATGCAGGAGTAGGCGAAGCCCGCCTCCTCCGCCCCGACCGCGTCGGAGACGAGCTGTTTCGGCGGTGTCTGCTCGCAGAGGAGCGTGTATCCGAATTCCATGCCGTCCGACTACCCGGCTGATCTGGCCTTTCACGTGCGGCCGGGACGGGTAGCGGCGAAAGGTCGGCAATTTCGCACGAAGGAGGCTCGGTCATGGACTGGTATCCGCTGCGGCTGACCACCCCGGTCATGACGCACGCGTTCGGGGGCACGGCGATCGCCGAGCGGCTCGGCCGTCCGTCCGAGGTGCCCGGCCCGGTCGCCGAGACCTGGGAGGTCAGCGACGTGGACGGCGCGGTCGGCGAGGTCCTGGACGGCCCGCTGGCCGGACGGACGCTGCGCGACCTCGCCGAGGAGTTCCCCGTCGAGCTGATGGGGCCCGGCCGCCAGGGGGCGCGGTTCCCGGTGCTGACCAAGTTCATCGACGCGTCCGAGCCGCTGCCCGTCCATCTGCACGCCGACGACGAGACCGCGCACCGGCTGGAGTCCGAGCCGAACGGCAAGACCGAGGCGTGGCACGTCGTGGACGCGCCGCCCGGCGCCACCGCGCTCGCCGGGACCCTGCCGGGCGTGGACGCCGAGACGCTCCGCGCGGCCCTGCTGGCGGAGGACTTCGACGCGGTGCTGCGGCGGCTGCCGGTGCGTCCGGGGGAGACGCTGTACGTGCCGGGTGGAACGCTCCACTCGTTCGGCCCGGACACGCTCGTCTACGAGATCGAGCAGACGTCGGACGTCCAGCAGAGCGCCGTGTGCTGGCGTCAGGAGGACGGCGCTCTCCTCGACGAGGGCATCTGGCAGGACAACATCGACCTCGTCATCGCCGAGTGGGAGCCGTGGCACCGTCCGGACTTCCAGCCGGGCCTCGCGGTGCGCCCGTCCAGGGACGTCGAGCGGACGTTCTGCGCCGCCGGCCCCCACTTCGCCCTGGAACGCTGGACGGCCGCGACCGGCGCCGTGGCCCGGCACGAGTTCCGCTCCGCCGTCGTGTTCACCAACGTCGGCGGCCCGGTCGAGGTCCGCTCGGGCGGCTGGACGGACGTCCTCGGCCCCGGCCGGACCCTCCTGCTGCCCGCCGCGCTCGGCGCCGTCGAGTTCACCGGCCCGGCCGACGTCCTGCTCGGCTACAAGCCCGATCTGGACGCCGAGGTCCGCGCGCCGCTCGCCGCCGCCGGCCACTCGCCGGACGTCATCGCCACGCTCGGCGACCTGTGAGACGCGAATAGTGCCCATGGTCGGAAACGATGGCCGTGGATCTTGACCGTGGTTAGAGTGGGTGACATGCCAGCCCGTGAGATGTCCCCTGAAATGGCCAAAATTGCCAAATCCCGGTGTAAGGGCAGTCCGACCGGGCGGCACCAGTTGCACAAGGTGCTGGAGGAACTCGGCGTCGTCCACTGTCTGGCCTGCGGCGAGGCCCGCTGGGACCAGGAGGTGCTGAACTTCTGGGAGTACATGGAGCCCGACCCCTGGCGGACGCGGATCCACACCTATGAGAGCGCCAAGCTCCTGCTTGAGGCGAGAAAGCGGAACCGTGGCAAGAAAGAAGATAACGTCGGTCTGCCCGAACTGTACGAAGGGCCAGACAAAGAAGGGGACGACCTGTAAGTTCTGCGACGGCAAGGGCAACATCGAAGCCTGGATCACCGTCCCCGACGAAGACCCCAAGAAGTAACCGGAACACACCGGGCCTCGCCGCCCACCCACGCACCGCACCCCGCTCGCACCCGGCCGCCGCTCCGCGCCCTCCGCCCACCGGACCGCGCAGTCCCAGCCCTGCCGCCGCCGCAAGAGCGAACCCCCGCACTCCGGCCACTCCCTCCGCCACGCGCCGGAAATCCCGCAAGTTCCTCGCGCCTCCACTTCCCGCACTGCCGTGCCCTTGCGTCGCCCGCGCTGTCCGACTTGCCTGCGTCGCCTGACGCTGCCCGCGTCGCCTGCGCTCGCTGCACCACCCGCGCTGCGCGCGCTGCCCGCGCTGCCCGCCGTGCGAGACCTGGCTTCAGCGCGCCGCCGCTGCCGGGGGTTGGTCCGGTACAGCATCTGGCGGGTGGGTGGCGGAACGGGATGCGCGGACGGCGTTCGTGCAGGTGGAGGGCGTTTTTCGGGCGGGACGGGTGGCGTTGTGCGGGTGGTATTCACAATTTCCGACTTGGTAAGTATGTTTGCCGCGTGACCAGCGAGAACTTGGCGGCGATCGAGCTCGGCGACGTCCGCAGACGGCGGGCGGACCGGGCGCGGCAGGTCGCCGACGTCCTGCGGCGGCAGGTCGTGAACGGCGTGTTCGGCGACGGCGTGCTGCCCGCCGAGTCGTGTCTCGTCCGGGAGTTCGCCGCGTCGCGCAACACCGTCCGGGACGCGCTGGACCTGCTGCGCGGCGAAGGCCTCATCGAGCGGTGCCCGGGAGTGGGGAGCGTCGTCGTCGCCGAGAAGTACACGCACGGGTTCGAGCGGCTGCTCGGGCTCGGCGAGACGCTGAAGGGCCACGGCGAGGTGACGAACGAGGTCCGCACGACCGGGTCGTTCACGCCGCCGCAGGAGATCAGCGACCGGCTCGCGCTGCCGCCGGGGGAGCCCGTCGTGTACATCGAGCGGCTGCGCAGGATCGGCGGCGTGCCGTTCTCGCTGGACCTCACCTACATCGTCCGCGACCTCGGCGAACCGCTGCTGGAAGAGGACCTCGTGCACAACGACGTGTTCGTGCTCCTCGAACGGCTCGCCGGGCAGCCGCTCGGCACCGCCGAGATGACGATGGAGGCCGTCAACGCCGACCCGCACTCGGCGGCCGTGCTGGAGACCCCGCGCGGGACGGCGCTGCTCATGGCCGAGCGGCTCACCAGGCTCGCCGACGGACGTCCCGTCGACCTGGAGTACATCCGCTTCCGCGGCGACCGCATCACGATGACCGGCACCCTGCGCCGCACCTAGCCCCGGACGCCCGGAACGCCGTGCGACGCACGGCCCTCGAAGCCTGCCCGAAAACCGACTGGAGCCCGCGTCATGTCCCTGGTGGAGAACCGCGCCGACGTCCCCGTGACGGTGGACGAGTCCCTCTGCATCGACGGCTGCACGCTCTGCATCGACGTGTGCCCGCTCGACTCCCTCGCCCTGAACCCCGAGACCGGCAAGGCCCACATGTTCGTGGACGAGTGCTGGTACTGCGGCCCCTGCGCCGACCGCTGCCCGACGGGCGCGGTGACCGTCAACATCCCCTACCTGCTGCGCTGAGAGACCCCACGGTGAACCGATCCCTCACGATTATCGCCGCCGCGACGCTCGCGGCGGGCGGCTGCTCGGTCGCGGGCAACGCCGGCACCGGCGGCGCGACGACCGTCGTCGTCGGCTACCAGTCCAAGACCATCAACACGGTCACGGCGGGCACGCTGCTGCGCTCGCTCGGCTACTTCGAGAAGGCCCTCGGGACGAAGTACAAGGTCGTCTGGCAGGACTACGACACGGGCGCCCCGATCACCGCGCAGATGCTCGCCGGAAAAATCGACATCGGTTCGATGGGCGACTACCCGCTGCTCATCAACGGGTCCCGCGCGCAGGCGCAGGGCGCGGACGCCCGCACCGAACTCGTCTCCGTGACGGGCTACAACCTGCGCGGCTCGCTGAACGGCGTCGTCGTGGACAAGAACGCGAAATTCCGCACGATCGCCGACCTCAAGGGAAAGACGGTCTCGGCGAGCATCGGATCCGCGGGCCACGGGACGCTCGTCCAGGCGCTCAAGAAATACGCCGTCGGCGACGTGAAGACGGAGAACCAGCAGCCGTCCGTCGGCGCGTCGGCGCTCCAGAGCGGAAAGGCGGCGGCGCTGGCCCAGTTCGTCGCCTGGCCGGGCCTGCTGGTGAACCGGGGGCAGGCGCGGCTGCTCTACGACGGAGGGGACCTGGACGTCCCGACGTTCCACGGCGTCGTCGTCCGGTCGTCCTTCGCCGAGCAGCGCGGCGACGTCCTCCAGGCGTTCCTGAAAGCGCAGATCCAGGCCACCGACTACCTCCACGCGCACCCGGTCGAGGCCGCCGAGAGCGTCGCGAGGAGCACCGGGCTCCCGGCCGAGACGGTCTACCTCTACAACGGCGCGGGCGGCCAGTCGACGTTCGACGTGACCCTCAAGAAGCAGCTCGGCGACGCGCTGCGCCACGATGTCCCGTTCCTCAAACAGATCGGCGTGCTGCAGAACCCGGTGAACCTCGACAAGTTCATCGACGACCAGTACATCCGCCGCGCGTACGGCGCGAAATACGACCAGGACGCCGCCGCCACGCAGAACAAGGCCGCCATCAAGGGCACCGACGAGGCGTGCAAGAAGCCGGTGGACGACCCCGCGAAAGCCGGTGAGATCTGGCTGGACGGCGAACACGCCACTCACCCCGCCGCCGATCCGCAATGCCTGCTGAAGAACGTGAAGACGTTCCGGCAGAACGGCAGGAAGATCCGCGCCGTCTACGCGCAGGACGCCCTCACCGGCACCCGCTGGTTCGCCGACGCGATGGTCTGGCTGCACGACGGCGGCCGTTATCTCCCCTTCGCCACCCGCCAGAACGCCGATCGCTACCGCGCCGCCCACCCGAACGCCACGGACATAACGTACGAAGAGGCGGTGCGGACGGCATGACGCTCGCCCTGGACGAACCCCGCGCCGCCGCCCAAGAACGGCCCGCCCCGAAGCCGAGAAAACGCGGAAGCCGCAGGCTCGTCCGCGCAGCCGCCCTCGTCGCCGCCCTCGCCCTCTGGCACCTGCTGACGGCCGCGAACGCGCGCCTCGGCCTGCGCTTCGACCGCCTCCCCGGCCCGGAGGACGTCGCCCGCGAGTTCGGCCGCCAGCTCCAGACCGGCCAGTACTGGCAGGACGTCGCGCAGAGCCTCGTCCGGATCGTGTCCGGCTTCGCGCTCGCCGCCGCCCTCGGCGTGGCGCTCGGCGTCGCGGTCGCGCGGTCGCGCTGGGCGGACGACCTGCTCAGCCCGCTGCTGGAGGTCGTCCGCCCGATCCCGGCGATCGCGCTCGTGCCCGTCGCGATCCTGCTGTTCCCGAAGAACGAGCAGGGCATCGTGTTCATCACGTTCGTCGCGGCGTTCTTCCCGATCCTCGTCAGCACGCGGCACGCCGTCCGCGCGCTGCCGACGGTCTGGGCGGACGCCGTCCGGACGCTCGGCGGCGGCCGGGCCCGCGTGCTCCTGTCGGTCGTGCTGCCCGGCATCCTGCCCGGCGTGTTCGGCGGCCTGTCGGTCGGGATGGGCGTCGCGTGGATCTGCGTGGTGTCCGCCGAGATGATCTCCGGCGACTTCGGCGTCGGCTACCGGACGTGGCAGGCGTACACGATCGTCGACTACCCGGGCGTCCTCGTCGGGATGATCACGATCGGGGTGCTGGGCCGCGTCACGTCCGGCGCCGTCGAGCTGGCGGGGCGGCGCGTCACGCGCTGGCTTCCGGGCGAGGAGGAGCGGTGAGCCCGCTGTCCCTGCGCGCCGAGCGCGCGACCCTCGGCTACGGCGACCACGCCGTCTGCACCGGGCTGGACCTGGACGTGCGGGCGGGCGAGTTCCTCGTCGTCGCCGGGCCGTCCGGGTGCGGCAAGTCCACGCTGCTGCGCGCGTTCGCGGGCCTGCTGCGGCCGTCCGGCGGCGCGGTGACGGCGGGCGGGGAGACGATCACCGGCCCGTCGCCCGACCGCGCGCTCGTGTTCCAGGACGACGCGCTGCTGCCGTGGCGGTCCGCGCGCCGCAACGTCGAACTGCCGCTGGCCATAAGAGGCGTCCCGCGCAACGCGCGCCGAGCCGAGGCGGCCGAGTGGCTGGCCCGGGTGGGCCTCGCCGACGCCGTCCGCCGCCTGCCGCGCCAGCTCTCGGGCGGGATGCGCCAGCGCGTCCAGCTCGCCCGCGCGCTCGCCGGCCGTCCCCGCGCGCTGCTCATGGACGAGCCGTTCGGCGCGCTCGACGCCCAGACCCGCGCCGCGATGCAGCGGCTGCTGCTGGACGTGCTCGCCGACGCGCCCGCGACGGTCGTGTTCGTCACCCACGACGTCGACGAGGCGCTGCTGCTCGGCGACCGCGTCGTCGTGCTCGGCCGCCGCGGCGTCGCGCTCGACGCCGACGTCCCCGCCGCCCCCGACGACACGCTGCGCGCCCGCGTCCTCGCCGCGCTCGGCGCCCGCACCGGAGAAGAGGTCCGCTGATGGAGATCCCGACCGCGCGGCGCGAGCTGCGCTGCGACGTCCTCGTCGTCGGCGGCGGCACCGCCGGGACGATGGCCGCGATCACCGCCGCCGAGCGGGGCGCGAACGTCCTGCTGCTGGAGAAGGCGCACGTCCGGCACTCGGGCGCGCTGGCGATGGGCATGGACGGCGTCAACAACGCCGTCATCCCCGGCAAGGCCACCCCCGAGGACTACGTCGCCGAGATCACCCGCGCCAACGACGGCATCGTGAACCAGCGCACCGTCCACCAGACCGCCACGCGCGGGTTCGCGATGGTGAAGCGGCTGGAGAAGTACGGCGTCAAGTTCGAGAAGGACGAGCACGGCGAGTACGCGGTGCGGCGCGTCCACCGGTCCGGGAGCTACGTGCTGCCGATGCCGGAGGGCAAGGACGTCAAGAAGGTGCTCTACCGCGTGCTGCGGCAGCGGACGATGCGCGAGCGCGTGACGATCGAGAACCGCGTCATGCCCGTCCGGGTCCTGACGCACGAGGGGCGCGCCGTCGGCGCCGCCGGGTTCGACACCCGCACCGGCGAGTTCGTCACCGTCGCGGCGGGCGCTGTGATCCTCGCGACCGGCCCGTGCGGGCGCCTCGGCCTGCCCGCCAGCGGCTACCTCTACGGGACGTACGAGAACCCCGCCAACGCCGGCGACGGCTACGCGATGGCCTACCACGCGGGCGCCGAGCTGAGCGGCATCGAGTGCTTCCAGATCAACCCGCTGATCAAGGACTACAACGGCCCGGCCTGCGCGTACGTCGCGAACCCGTTCGGCGGCTACCAGGTGAACGCCGACGGCGAGCGGTTCGTGGACTGCGACTACTGGTCCGGGCAGATGATGGCCGAGGTCAAGCGGGAGATCGACTCGGCGCGCGGCCCGATCTACCTCAAGCTCAGCCACCTGCCCGACGAGACGCTGACCGCCCTCGAAGGCATCCTGCACACCACCGAGCGGCCCACGCGCGGCACCTTCCACGCCGGACGCGGCCACGACTACCGGACGCACGACGTCGAGATGCACATCTCCGAGATCGGCCTGTGCGGCGGGCACTCGTCCTCGGGGGTGTGGGTGGACGAGAACGCGCGCACGACCGTCCCCGGCCTGTACGCGGCGGGCGACCTGGCCTGCGTCCCGCACAACTACATGATCGGCGCGTTCGTGTTCGGCGACCTCGCGGGCGCGCACGCCGCCGCGCACCACGCGCCGGGACCGCTGGACGAGGACCAGATCGCCGCCGCGCACGAGCTGGTCTACCGGCCGCTGCGCAACCCGGACGGCCCGCCGCAGCAGCAGGTCGAGTACAAGCTGCGCCGGTTCGTCAACGACTATGTCGCGCCCGCCAAGACCGCCCGGCGGCTGGAGCTGGCGATCGAGACGTTCGACCGGATGCGCGGCGAGATCGCGGCGATGGGCGCGCGGACCCCGCACGAGCTGATGCGCTGCGCGGAGGTCACGTTCATCCGCGACTGCGCGGAGATGGCCGCGCGGGCGTCGCTGACCCGGACCGAGAGCCGGTGGGGCCTCTACCACGACCGCGCCGACCTGCCCGAACGCGACGACGCGGCCTGGTTCTACCACCTCAACCTGCGGCGGCGCGGCGACGGGGCGATGGAGTTCCTGAAGCGGCCCGTCGCGCCCTACCTGGTGGACGTGGACGGCATCGACGTCCCCGCGAACGGCACCGAGCCGATCGTGCTGGGGGCCGCCGCGCCGGTGGCCGCGTCCGCGCCCGTCCGGCAATCGGACCGGCCCGCGTCCGGCGTGACGCGCTCGCCCCGGATGCTGGAGCTGCTGCGGCTCGCCGAGTCCGGCCCGTCGGCCGCCGACCTCGCGCCCTACCTCGCCGACGCGGACCCGAAGGTGCGGCGCGCGGCCGTCGCGACGGTCACCGAGGTAGTCCCGGACGGCACCGCCGCCGTGCTGGCCGGGGCGCTCGGCGACGCGCACGGCGCGGTGCGGCACGCCGCCGCGACGGCGCTGCGCGAGCTGGTGGAGGTGCTGCCCGCGTCCCCCGACGTCCGTGCCGCCCTGACCCCGCCGCTGGCCTCGCCGGACGCCGTGGTGCGCGCGGCGGTGCTGGACGTGCTGCGCGCCCTCGGCCTCGGCGACCGCGCCGTGTTCCGCGCCGCCCGCGCCGACGCCGACCACCGCGTCCGGCTCCAGGCGGTGCGCGGCCTCGTCGCCCTGGACGACGCGGACGGCGTCGCCGGGGCCGCCGCCGACGCCAACCGCGAGGTCCGGATCCAGGTCGCGCACGGCATCGGCGCGATCGGCGACCCGTCCGCCGCCGCAACGGCCGGGACGCTGGCCGCCGACCCCGACCCGCTCGTCCGCGCCGCCGCGCTGGAGGGGCTGGCGGGGATCGGGTGCCCGCCGCCCCTGGACGCGGTGGCCGTCGCGGCGCTGCACGACCCGTCCTGGGAGGTCCGGGTGGGGGCGGCGCGGGGACTGGCCGCCGCGTCGCCGGACGCGGCGGTCGCGCCGCTGGCGAAGGCGCTGGAGGATCCGCACGCCGACGTCCGCAAGGCCGCCGTGCTCGCGCTGACCGCGTGGCCGGAGCGTCCGGACGTCGTCGCGGCGCTGCGCGCGGCGCACGAGGACGCCGACGCCGACGTCCGCGCCTACTCCCGGCACGCCCTCGCCCGCTGAGCCGCCGTGACCGCCCGCCGTCCCCGGACGGCGGGCGGTGTGATTTACGCAACTCCGCCGTCCAGGGCCGTCGATCATCGTCAAGGGTCGAAACCGGCATAATCCCTGGTAAATCGGTAGGTTTTACAGGAAATGCCTCCCCGGGTCACGTCCGTGCAGGTGGGAGCCGAAATTCCGGGGCCTTCCCAGCGGCCATCGCCGTGTGCATCCTGTGGGCATGAACGCGACGGCGATTCTGGTGGCGAGGCGCCACATCGACCTCCTCCGCGTGTGCAGCGCGGGCTGTTGACTCGCCGAATCCGCACCCGGAGCCCCCGGCTCCCCCTCTTTTCGGCCGACGACCCCGTACCCGGAGGTTCCGCGTGTCCACCGATGTCCTCGATCCGCCCCGGCCCGTGCCCAGGCCCGCGCGGACCGCCGCCCCGGCCCGCTCCGCCGCCGCCGCGCGGACCGCGCTGCGGCGGGCGCGCAAGGTCAGCGGGCTCGTCGTCGTCCTCGTGCTCTGGGAGGCCGGCGCACGCGCGGGCTGGCTCGGCAGCACCACGCCCGCGCTCAGCCAGGTCCTCGACCGGGGCGCGGAGATGATCGGCTCGGGCGAGCTGGCGTCCAACCTCGGCGTCTCGCTGCTCCGGGTGCTGAAGGGGCTCGCGATCGGGCTGCCGCTCGGCCTCGGGCTCGGCCTCCTCGCCGGGCTGCTGCGCGTCGGGGAGGACATCGTCGACGCGCCCGTCCAGGCGCTGCGGATGCTGCCGCACCTCGCGCTCGTCCCGCTGTTCATCATCTGGTTCGGCATCGGCGAGACGTCCAAGGTCGGGCTGATCGCGGTCGGCGTCGTGTTCCCCCTCTACATCAACGTGTTCCACGGCATCCGGGGCGTGGACGAACGGCTCGTGGAGTCCGCGCGGTCGTGCGGGCTCGGCCGGCTCGGGCTGATCCGGCGCGTCATCCTGCCGGGCGCGCTGCCGCAGATCCTCGTCGGGCTGCGGCAGTCCCTCGGCCTCGCCTGGCTGACGCTCGTCGTGGTCGAGCAGTCCGCGACCAGCGCCGGCATCGGGTTCGTCATCAACCAGGCCACCCAGTTCCTGCGGATGGACACGGTTTTCGTGGTGCTCGTCGTCTATGCGCTGCTCGGCGTCGGCACCGACCTGCTCGTGCGGGGCATCGAGCGCCGGGCGCTCGCCTGGCGGAGGGGACTGGTGGCCCGATGAGCACCACGACGGCGACCGCGTCCGGGGTGCGGGTGCGCGGCCTCACCCGCGCGTTCGGCGGCCGGACGGTCCTGGCCGGCGTCGACCTCGACATCGCGCCCGGCGAGTTCGTCGCGCTGCTCGGCGCGAGCGGCACCGGCAAGAGCACGCTGCTGCGGGCGCTCGCGGGCCTGGACGGTGACGCCCGCGGCGACGACGTCGACGTCCCGGACCGGCGCGCCGTCGTCTACCAGGAGCACCGGTTGCTGCCGTGGAGCCGGGTGTGGCGCAACGTCGTCCTCGGGCTGGACGGCCGCGACCTGCGGCGGCGCGCGGTGGCCGCGCTCGCCGAGGTCGGCCTGGACACCCACGCCGACGCCTATCCGCTGACGCTGTCGGGCGGTGAGTCGCAGCGCGTCGCGCTGGCCCGCGCGCTCGTCCGGCGGCCCGACCTGCTGCTGCTGGACGAGCCGTTCGGTGCGCTGGACGCCCTCACCCGGCTGAGGGCGCAGGCGCTCGTCGCGGACCTGTGGGCCGAGCACCGGCCCGCCGTCCTGCTCGTCACGCACGACGTCGAGGAGGCGTTGCTGCTCGCCGACCGCGCGCTGCTGCTCGCGGACGGCCGGATCGTGCGCGAGTACGCCGTCGGCCTGCCCCGGCCGCGCTCGCTCGAGGACCCGCGTTTCGTCGCGCTGCGCCGCGACCTGCTCGCCGGGCTCGGCGTCACGCCCGCCCGCACTGCCGAGGAGGCATCATGACCGACCTGACCGCCGACGTGTTCGTGGCGGGCGGCGGCCCCGCCGGGGCCTGGGCCGCGATCAAGGCCGCCGAGGCGGGGGCGAGCGTCGTCCTCGCGGACAAGGGCTACCTCGGGACGAGCGGCGCGACGGCGTCCGGCGGGACGGGCGTCTGGTACGTCGAGCCCGACCCGGCGGCGCGTGAGGCTGCGATGGCGTCCCGTGAGAGCCTCGGCGGTCACCTCGCCGACCGGGACTGGATGGCCCGCGTCCTCGACCAGACCTACGCGAACATGAGGGAGATCGCGGAGATCTCCCGCTACCCGTTCCCCGAGGACGCCGACGGACGCCAGATCCGGCGCGGCCTCCAGGGTCCGGAGTACATGCGGCGGATGCGCGTCCGGGTGCGCCGGTCGGGCGTGCGGATTCTCGACCACAGCCCGGTCACCGAACTGCTCGCGGACGCGTCCGGGGCGGTCGCCGGGGCCGCCGGGCACCGGCTGCGCGCGGACGAGCCGTTCCGCGTCCGGGCGGGCGCGGTCGTGCTCGCGACGGGCGGGTGCGCGTTCCTCAGCAAGGCGCTCGGCTGCGACGTCAACACCGGCGACGGAGCGCTGTTCGCGGCGGAGGCGGGCGCGGAGCTGTCGGGGATGGAGTTCTCCAACGCCTACGCGATCGCGCCCGCGTTCACGTCCGTGACGAAGACGGCGTTCTACTCGTTCGCGACCTTCTACCACCAGGACGGCAGCGTGCTGGAGGGCGCGGGCAGCCGGCGTGGCCGCTCGGTGATCGCGCGGACGCTGCTGCGCGAGCCGGTGCTGTGCCGCATCGACCGCGCGACGGAGGACGAGCGGCGCGCGATGCGGCTCGCCCAGCCCAATTTCTTTCTGCCGTTCGACAGGCAGGGCATCGACCCGTTCCGCGACCTCTTCCCCGTCACGCTGCTGGCCGAAGGGACGGTACGCGGGACGGGCGGCATCCGGATCGCCGGGAACGACTGCTCCACGTCGGTGCCCGGCCTGTTCGCGGCGGGCGACGCGGCGACCCGCGAGCTGATCTGCGGCGGTTTCACCGGCGGCGGCAGCCACAACTCGGCGTGGGCGATGTCATCGGGCACGTGGGCCGGGCAGGGCGCGGCGCGGTACGCGGCCGGGCTCGGCGGACGGGCCGGGACGCGGACCGTCCGGGCGCTCGGCGAGGCCGGGATCCGCCCGTCCCGCGCGGACGGCTCCGGGCCCGGCCACCGTGAGGTCGTCGCCGCCGTGCAGGCGCAGGTGCTGCCCTACGACAAGAACTACCTGCGGCACGGCGACCGGCTCGCGCCCGCACTGGACGTCCTCGACGCCGCCTGGCGCGATCTGCGCGCGACGCTGCGCGCCGACGGCGCGGACGGCGTGCGCGCCCGGTCCGCCGCCGCGATGGCCGCGCACGCCCGCTGGATGTACCGCGCCGCGCTGGCCCGCACCGAGACGCGCGGGATGCACAAGCGCGAGGACCGTCCCGGCCAGGACCCGGCCCAGCACCACCGGCTCGTCACCGGGGGCCTGGACGAGGTCTGGAACCGTCCCGAGACGCCCGTCCCGGCGGTGGCGTCGTGATCGAGATCGTGTCGCGGGAGCGCTGCATCGCGTGCGACAAGTGCATCGAGGTCTGCCCGACCAACGTCTTCGACCGGGGCGCGGACGGCATCCCCGTCCTCACCCGCCGCGACGACTGCCAGACCTGCTTCATGTGCGAGGCGTACTGCCCGGTCGACGCCCTGTTCGTCGACCCGCGCTCGCACCCGCTGCCCGCGCCGCCCGACGAACGGGCCCTCGCCCGTGACGGCAGCCTCGGCGCGTACCGGCGGCAGATCGGGTGGGGCCGGGGCCGGACGCCCGGCGCGAAACTCGCCGTCGGCCCCGCCCTCGACCGCTCCACCGGACCCCTCACCTCCTGATCCGTTCGAAAGGCACCACCGTGAAACTCGCGTTCCCCCGGCTGCTCGCCGCCGGCCTTCTCGTCCTGGCCGCGACGGCGTGCGGCACGTCCGACGCCGACGCCGGGTCCGGGACGCTCCGCATCGGCGTCATCGGCTCCGGCGTCGGCAACAAGCTCAACGGCGCGGTCGGCTTCCTCAGCGAGCGCGGCGGGCTGCTGCCGGAGCTGAAGGCGGCGGGCGTCACGAAGATCCAGGTCGCGACGTTCCCGAACGGCCCCGACCTGAACCAGGCGCTCGCCGGCGGCTCGCTCGACCTCGCGACCTACGGCGACACGCCCGCGCTCGTCGCCCGGGGGAAGGGCCTGCCGACCCGGCTGATCGGGCTGTCGCAGATCAACCTGGACGCCGCCGTCGTCGCGCGCAAGGGCGGGCCGACGTCGCTGAGGGAACTGGCGGGCAAGCGGATCGGCGTCCAGGTCGGGTCGTACATCCACCGCTACCTGCTCGCCGCGCTCCAGCAGGCCGGCGTCAAGCCCGCGCAGATCATCCACATGTACACGCCCGCGATCGTCGCGGCGCTGGACAAGGGCTCGATCGACGCGGGCGCGCTGGTGTCCGCCGACCGGTACGCCGAGGAGCAGAAGGGCTTCAAGGCGATCGACGTGGCGTCGCGGGACCACCCGGACGTCCTCGGCACGTCCGCGACGGTCGTCACGCAGAAGTACCTCGACGCGCACCCGGCCATCGTCAGGGCGTGGCAGGGCGCCCAGGTCAAGGCCGTCCGGACGGCCAAGGCCGACTGGCCCGCCTACACCGCGTTCGCCGCCAGGGTCGGCGGCTACCGGCCGGAGGTGACGCTGAAGACCACGCTGCCCGCGCAGCTTCCCGACGAGCCGTTCCCGGCGCGCGGGCGCACGCTGCTGGAGGGCACGAAGACGTTCCTCGTCCAGCAGAAACTCGTCGCCGAGGACTTCCCGCTGGACTCCTGGATCGCCCCGGGAGCGAAGGCGTGAGCGAACGGGAGGCCGACGTCCTCGTCCTCGGCGGCGGGCCCGCCGGGACGTGGGCGGCGCTCGCGGCGGCGGACGCGGGCGCGCGGGTCGTCCTCGCGGACAAGGGCTACTGCGGCACCAGCGGGCCGACCGCGTCCGGTGGCAACAACCTCTGGTACGTCCCACCGGACCCCGAGGCCCGGGCGACGGCCGTCGCCGCGCGGTTCGAGGCGGGCGGACGGCTCGGCGACCGCGCCTGGATGGCCCGCGTCGTGGACGAGACCTACCGCCGCGTCGGCGACCTCGCCGCGTGGGGCTACCCGTTCCCTTCCGAGGACGGCGCCGAGGTGCGCGGCAGCCTCCAGGGGCCGGAGTACATGCGGCGGATGCGCCGCCGCGTCCACCGGGCCGGCGTGACGATCCTCGACCACCATCCGGCGCTGCGGCTGCTCGTGGACGACCGGGGCGTCGCGGCGGGCGCGTCCGGCCTCGCCCGGCAGCGCGACGCCGAGCCGTGGACCGTCCGCGCCGCCGGCGTCGTGCTCGCCACCGGCGGCTGCGCGTTCCTGTCCGGCGCGTTCGGGACGAACGTGGACACCGGTGACGGGCACCTGATGGCCGCCGAGCTGGGCGCGGAGCTGTCGGGCATGGAGTTCTCCGCCGCGTACGCGCTGTCCCCGGCGCACGGCGCCCACACCAAGGGCCTGATGATGCAGTTCGCGACCTACACCCTCGGGGACGGGACGCTCGTGGACGTCCCCGATCCGCTCGGGGCCCGCGAGCGGATCGCCGAACTCCTCGCGGCGGGCGAGCGGGTGTTCGCGCGGCTGGACCGCGCGCCCGCGGAGCTGCGCGAGGCGATGCGGCAGGCGCAGCCGAACTACTTCCTCCCGCTGGACAAGGCGGGCATCGACCCGTTCCGCGACCGCTACCCGGTGCGGATGGTGCTGGAGGGCACCGTGCGGGGGACCGGCGGGCTGCGGATCGTCGGGGACGACTGCGCGACGACCGTCCCGGGGCTGTTCGCCGCCGGGGACGTCGCGACCCGCGAACTCGTCAGCGGCGCGGTCAGCGGCGGCGGCGCGTACAACGGCGCGTGGGCGATCGCGTCCGGGACGTTCGCCGGACGCGGGGCCGCGCGGTTCGCCGCGGGACGGGGCCGGCCGCACGCCGTCCCGTCCGGCGGCGCCGGGCCGGCGGGCGGGACGCTCGACCCCGCCGCGGTCGTCGCCGCCGTCCAGGCCGAGGTGCTGCCGCTCGACCGCAACTACTTCCGCACCCGCGACGGCCTGCGCCGCTCGCTCGCCCGGCTGGACGCGCTCTGGCGGCGGCTGTCGGCCGAGGGCCTGGCGGGCACGGGCCGGGGCCGGCTGCGCGCCCGGGAGGCCGCCGCGCTGACGGCGCACGCCCGCTGGGCCTACCGGGCGGCGCTGGCCCGCGAGGAGTCGCGCGGCCTGCACCGGCTGGAGGACCTGCCGCTGCGCGCGGACCTCGAACACCGGATACGCGTCGGCGGCCTGGACGAGCCGTGGACCGTCCGCGAGCCGCCCGAGGATCCCCGGCTCGCGCCGCCGCCGGTCTCCCGGGACGACGCCCCCGGAGCGCTCACATGATCGAGGTGGTGAGCGCGGCGCGCTGCGTGACCTGCGACATCTGCATCAGGGTGTGCCCGACGGACGTGTTCGAGCGGGGCGCGGACGGCGTCCCGGTCATCGCGCGGCAGGGCGACTGCCAGACCTGCTTCATGTGCGAGGCCCACTGCCCGGCGGACGCGCTGTACGTCGCGCCGTTCGCCGATCCCGTCCCGCCGGGCTCGCCGCACGCCGACGAGGACGTCCTCGGCGCGGCGCTCGGCGAGTACCGGCGTCTCGTCGGCTGGGGCGGCGGACGCACGCCCGGCAGCCGTCTGGACAAGAACCACCTGTTCACGCGCCGTCTCCGGAGTTAAGTCTATTAATCCGACCTCTTTTGCATGATTATGGGAGCGTCACCGGACGACCACGCGAAGGAGCGTCATGAGCGTCACCGACGAGCTGCTGGCCAACGCCGAGCGGTACGCGGCGGGCTTCGACAAGGGCGACCTGCCCCTGCCGCCCGCCAAGCAGGTGGCCGTCGTCGCCTGCATGGACGCGCGCCTCAACCCCTACGGCGTCCTCGGCCTCGCCGAGGGCGACGCGCACGTCATCCGCAACGCGGGCGGCGTGATCACCGCCGACGAGCGCCGCAGCCTGGCCATCAGCCAGCGCCTGCTCGGCACCCGCGAGATCATCCTCATCCACCACACCGACTGCGGGATGCTCACCTTCACCGACGAGGAGTTCCGGACGGCCGTCCAGCAGGACACCGGCGTCCGCCCCGACTGGTCGGCGGAGGCGTTCACGGACCTGGAGGACGACGTCCGCCAGTCGATCGCCCGCATCGAGGCCGACCCGTCCATCCCCCACAAGGACGCGGTGCGCGGCTTCGTCTACGAGGTGGAGACGGGCCGTCTCCGCGAAGTGAAGCGCTGACCCGCGGCGAACGACGCCAGCAGCAGCGCGACGCACCCGGCGGCGAGTGCGAGGCTCGGCGCGAGCCCGAGGCCCCGCAGGGCCAGGGCGCCGAGCAGCGCGCCCGCCGCCATCAGCGCGACGGCGGCGGTGCGGCGCGCCCAGCGGGCGAAGGTGCGGCCGGACGTGGCGTCCGCCGCGAGCCGCGTCAGCGTCGTCGTGAGGACGGTCGTCGGTAGATCAGGGGAGAGGTGGGCGCGCAACGCCCCGTTGCGGCACCCCATCGCCAGCGCCAGTAGCGCGATCACCGGATAGCGCGGGACGGACGCCAGGGCCGCCGTGAGCGCGGCGAAAGTCGTGAGGGCCGTCTCGGCGAGCAGCGCCGCCATGAGCCGCCGCGCGTCCGGGGCGAACCGGGCGGCGAGCCAGCCGCCGAGCGCGGCGCCCGCGGTGAACGCGGCGAGCGAGACGGCCGAGCCGGGCACGGAGAAGCCGGGCGTCCGCGCGGCGGCCAGGCCGAGGACGATGACGTTCCCCGTCATGTTCCCGGTGAAGATCCGGCCGAGCCCGACATAGCTGACGGCGTCGAGGAAGCCGGTCAGCGCGGTCAGTCCCAGCAGCGTGCCGAGCACCCGCCGGCTCTCTGGTCTCACGCAAAAAGCATTCCCCGGCAGGCATGGCCGGAACGGGACGGCGACTTTCCGGGCATTCAGGACCTATAGTTTGCTTAGTACAAGCAAGTAAATCCTCCCGAAGGATGCCCCTGTGCCCTCGAAGCACTACCACTGGGTCGCGCTGAGCAACACGACGCTCGGCATGCTCCTCGCGACCGTCAACTCCTCGATCGTGATCATCTCCCTGCCCGCCATCTTCCGCGGGATCCACCTCGACCCGCTCAAGCCGGGCAACGTCAGCTACCTGCTGTGGATCCTGATGGGCTACATGCTCGTCTCGGCCGTCCTCGTCGTGACGCTCGGCCGTCTCGGCGACCTGTTCGGCCGCGTGCGCATGTACAACGCGGGGTTCGCGGTGTTCACCGTCGGGACGCTCGTCCTCGCGTTCGACCCGTTCCAGGGCGGCGCGGGAGCGCTCTGGCTGATCGGCTGGCGCGTGTTCCAGGGCATCGGCGGCGCGATGCTGATGGCCAACTCCGCCGCGATCCTCACCGACGCGTTCCCCGCCCACCGCCGGGGCATGGCGATGGGCGTCAACCAGGTCGCGGGCATCGCGGGCAGCTTCGTCGGGCTCGTCGCGGGCGGCCTGCTCAGCGAGATCGACTGGCGGCTCGTCTTCTTCGTCTCCGCGCCGATCGGGATCGCCGGGACGGTCTGGGCGTACTTCTCCCTGCGCGACACCGGCCGCCGCAACCCCGGCGCGAAGATCGACTGGCTCGGGAACGTCACGTTCGCCGTCGGCCTCACCGCGCTGCTCGCCGCGATCACCTACGGCATCCAGCCCTACGCCGGGCACGACATGGGCTGGACGAACCCCTGGGTCCTCGCCGGGATCATCGGCGGCGTCGCCGTCCTCGTCGCGTTCTGCGTCATCGAGACGCGCGTCGAGAGCCCGATGTTCCACCTCGACCTGTTCCGCATCCGCGCGTTCGCGGCCGGGAACTCCGCCGGGCTGCTCACCGCGATCTCGCGCGGCGGCATGCAGTTCATGCTGATCATCTGGCTCCAGGGCATCTGGCTCCCGCTGCGCGGCTACGCCTACGAGGACACGCCGCTGTGGGCGGGCATCTACCTGCTGCCGCTGACGGTCGGGTTCCTCGTCGCCGGGCCGCTGTCGGGGACGCTGTCGGACCGCTACGGCGCACGGGTCTTCTCCACCGGCGGCCTGGTCGTCGCGGCGCTGTCCCTGCTCGGCCTGCTGATCATCCCGACCGACTTCTCCTACTGGGCGTTCGCCGGGCTGATCTTCCTGAACGGCGCCGGGACGGGCCTGTTCGCGGCCCCCAACTCCGCGGCGATCATGAACTCCGTCCCGGCGAACCAGCGCGGCGTGGCGTCCGGCATGGCCGCGACGTTCACCAACGCCGGGATGGTCCTGTCCATCGGCGTGTTCTTCTCGCTGATGATCGCCGGGCTGGCCGACACGCTGCCGCGCACGCTGACGTCCGGCCTGACCGCGCACGGGGTACCGTCCGGCGTGGCCACCGAGATCGGGAACCTGCCGCCCGTCGGGACGCTGTTCGCCGCGTTCCTCGGCTACAACCCGGTCGAGAGCCTGCTCGCGCCGACCGGGACGCTCGCGACGCTCAGCCCGGCGGACCGTTCCGCCCTCACCGGCCACACCTACTTCCCGCACCTGATCTCCGACCCGTTCCACCACGGCCTCGTGATCGTGTTCGGGCTGGCGATCGGGATCACGCTCCTCGCGGGCGTGGCGTCGGTGCTGCGCGGTGGACGGTACGTCCACGAGGAGAAGGAGCCCGAGCCGCGCGGGAAGGTGGCCGTCGGCGAAGGGTGACGCGGCGCCTGGGAGTGTTTGCGGGCGTTCGCACGTTATTTTCGTGGAAGGCGTTGACCACGCCGCCCGTTCCCCCGGTGCACGCGGGTGCCCCCACGTTCCAAGGAGTCCCGTTGAACGCAGTCGCGACGGACGGCCGCACGCCCGGCACGGCGCCGGACGTGGCGCCCGCCGACCTCGAACTGTCCGACCGGCTGCGCAACGCGCTCGGCCGGCTGCACCGCCGCGCCCGCCGTCACACCCCGCAGGCGCTGACGGTGGGCCAGGTGTCCACGCTCGCGGCCGTCGAGGCGATCGGGCCGGTCCGGCTGGTGGACCTGGCCGACCACGAGGGCGTCCGCGCTCCCACGCAGAGCCGCGTGGTGGCGACGCTGGAGGACATGAGCCTGCTGGCGCGCACGGCCGACCCCGCCGACCGCCGCGCCTGCCTGCTGACGATCACCGACGAGGGCCGCGCCTGGCTGGACCGCCTGCGCGCCGACCGGACGGCCTTCTACGCGACGCGCATCGCGGCGCTGCCGCCCGAGCAGCGGGCGGCGCTGGCCGCCGCGCTGCCGGCCCTGGAGGCCCTGGCCGCCCCCTGAGACGGCCAGGACCCCCGGGTCATTGCTCCCCGGCCGCGAGCAGGCCGAGGACGGATTTGCCGACCAGTTCGTGGACGGTCGCGGAGTTCGCCGGATGGAACGTCCCGGCGAGGACGTCGCGGTACAGGCGCGACAGCTCGCCGGTGCGCAGGGCGCCCGCGCCGGCGGCCTTGACGGCGTGGTCCACGACGCGCTTGGCGGACTCGGTGGCGTGGTACTTGACGGCGACGAGCTTCACCGGCCAGTCGTCGCCGTGGTCGACGCCCGCCGCCCAGTCGTCGGCGACGCGCTCGACGTGCGCGAGGACGCCCTCCAGCTCGACCGTCGCCTCCGCGACCGACCACTGCACGTACGGGTCGTGCGCGACCGGACGGCCGAGCTTCACCGACGGCCGCCGCTTCGCCGACGCGACCGCGAGGTCCAGGGCGCGCCGCGCGAGCCCGTAGTAGACGCTCGCGAACAGCACCTCCGCCCACGCGAAGATCGACGCGACGAACGGGTCGCCGGTCGGCCCGGCGGCGAGCACGCGCGCGACGCGTCCGGCGGGCACCGGGACGTCGGCGAGGTGGGTGTCGTCGCTGCGCGTGGCGCGCTGGCCCACGGTGTCCCAGGTGTCCTCGATCCGGATCCCGGCCGCGTCCCGGTCCACGAACGCGTGGACGATCTTCGGGTGCTCGGGGTCGGAGTCGTCCAGGGCGTGCACGCCGAGCCGCGTCCAGACCGGCGACAGCGACGTGAACGTCTTGTGCCCGGTGATCCGGTAGCCGCCGTCGGCCTGCGGGACGGCGACCGTCCGGGCGTACTCCAGGTCGCGGTCGTTGCCGGGCTCGCCGTGCCCGGCGGCGAACACCTCGCCGGCGGCGGCCTCGCGCAGCAGCCAGTCCAGCGAGTCGTCGCCCGCGCGGTGCAGGTCGGCGGCGACGCCCGTCCAGTAGAGGTGCATGTTGGTGGCGAGGGCGGTCGCGGGCGCGTGGTAGGCGAGACGGCGCTGTGCGGCGGCGACCTCCGGCAGGCCGAGGCCGGCGCCGCCGAACGCGGGCGGCAGCGCGACGGTGAGGTACCCGGCGGCGCGCAGGTCCGCGAAGTCCTCGTGGAAGAAGGCGTTCTCGCGGTCGTAGCGGTCGGCGCGGCCCGCGAACGCGGCGAGCAGGTCGTCGGGCAGGACGGGGTTCTCGTGCGTGACGGTCATGCGCGGCTCTCCACAGGGAAGGCGACCGCCGCGTCCCCGGAGGAGGACCCGAGGGAGGAGGGGACGCGGCGGCCGGGCTCGGATCAGGCGGCCGGCGTGTAGTGGGCGGCGGCGTCGCCCTCGACGATGCGGCTGCGCTCGCCGGTCACCCCGGCGGGCACGTCGCCCGCGACGGTGACGCGGTGCAGGACGCGCGGCAGGTCGCCGTAGTCGTCCGGCGCGTAGTGCTGGGTGATGCGGTTGTCGAACACGACGACGTCGCCGGGGTTCCAGACGACGCGCAGCAGGTTCTCCGGACGCGTCACGTAGCTCTGCAGAATGCGCAGGATGTCGCGCGACTCGCTGGAGGACAGGTCCACGATCCGCTCGGCGAACCCGCCGATGAACAGTCCGCGCTCACCCGTCTCCGGGTGGACGCGCACCACCGGATGCGCGGTCTTGTAGCGCTTGGCGGTGAACGTGCGCCGGTACGAATCGGCCGCGTCCCCGTCGCCGCGCGGAAGGATGTAGTCGTGGGCGTTGCTGTGGACGGCCCACAACCGATCGGCGAACTCCCGCAGCGGCTCGGGCAGGTCCCGGTACGCGGCGGCGGCGTTGGCGATCAGTGTGTTGCCGCCGTAGGGCGGGACGACGAGGGCGCGCAGCGTGCTCACCGCCGGGGGCGTCCGGATGAACGTGACGTCGGTGTGCCAGTGGTTGGAGCGGATGCCCTCCTCGGCGTCCACCGGGAGGATGTCGGGACGGTCGTCGACGGGCGGCAGCGTCGGGTGCGCCCGCGTCAGGTCGCCGAACCGGGACGCGAAGCGGATCTGCCCGTCCTCGTCCAGGCCCGCGTCCCGGAACACGAGCGCCTTGTGCTCCAGCAGCAGCCCGTTCAGCTCGTCGTACGGCACGGCGTTGGGGTCGGCGCCGGTGATCTCGGCGCCGATGCGCCCGCCGATGCGGCGGATCTCGGTCATGGTCGTGAGCCCTTCCTAACGGCGGACGGTGGGGTCGGCGAACCGCAGCAGCAGGCGCAGCAGCCCGTCGAAGAGGAGGCCGAGCACGGCGATCCACGCGATCCCGGCGAAGATCAGCGGGGTCTGGAGGTAGTTGCCGGCCTGGAGGATGAGGAAGCCGACGCCGCCGGTCGCGGCGATCATCTCGGCGGCGATGATGCTGGTCCACGCGCCGCCCATCGCGATGCGCATGCCGGTGATGACGCCGGGCACGGCCGCGCGCAGCCGGACGTGGACCATCGTGCGCAGCGGGGACGCGCCGAGGCTGCGGCTGGCGTGCAGCAGCCCGTCGGGCACCGCGTCGAGGGCGCCGAGCGTCGCGATCGTGACGATCGGCAGCACCCCGAAGAAGATCAGCGCGATCTTGGACGTCTCGCCGATCCCGAACCACACGACGAGCAGCGGGATGAACGCGATCGGCGGCAGCGGGCGCAGGACGCCGATCAGCGGGTCGGCCAGCTCCCGGACGATCCGGATCCCGGCCATCGCCGCGCCGAGCACCAGGCCCGCCGCCGTCCCGAGGACGAACCCGGCGACGATGCGGCCGGTGCTGATCAGCGCGTCCTCGACCAGCGTCTTGCCCTGCACCTCGGGATACGTGTGCGTCAAATACTTCGCCAGGGTGTGGACGGTCTCGGTGACGGTCGGCAGCGTCACGCTGTCGCCGATCGCGAGCGCGGCCAGCTCCCACACGGCGAGGGCGAGGCCGAGGGCCGCCGCCCCGGTGCCGATCCTGCGGACGTCCCTCATCCCTCCAGCACCTCCCGGATCCGCCGCTTGGCCTGCACGAACGCGAGCGTCTCGGTGTCGTCGTAGCTGCGCGGGCGCGGCAGGTCGACGGTGAGGACGTCCTTGGTCCCGCCGGGCGGCGCCGACAGCACGCACACCCGGTCGCCGAGCAGCGCGGCCTCCTCGACGTCGTGCGTGACGAACACGATCGTCGTCCGGCGCTGCTGCCACAGGTCGAGCAGGAACCGCTGCATCGCGGCGCGGGTGATCGCGTCGAGCGCGCCGAACGGCTCGTCCATGAGCAGCACGCCCGGCCGGTTGATCAGCACGCGGGCGAACGCGGCGCGGTGCCGCATCCCGCCCGACAGCTCGTGCGGGTAGGCGTCGCGGGCGTCGGCGAGCCCGACCGTCGCCAGCAGCGCTTCGGCCTCGGCGCGGACCTCGGGGGTGAGCGCGCCGCGCGCCTTCGGCCCGTACAGGACGTTCTGCCAGGTCGTCAGCCACGGGAACAGCATCGGCGTCTGGAACAGCACGCCCCGGTCGTGGCCAGGCCCGGTCACCGGACGGTCCCCGACGACGACCTCGCCGGAGTCGGCCGGGACGAACCCGGCGAGAATGTTGAGCAGCGTGGACTTCCCGCAGCCCGACGGCCCGAGCAGGCACAGGAACTCGCCGGGCGCCACGTCGAGGCTGACGCCGTCCAGCGCGGGACGGCCGGCGCGGCGCCGCCGGTGGAAGGTCTTGCGGACGTCGCGCAGCCGCACCCCGGTGGGACGCGCGACGGTCAACGTGCTCACTTGCAGCCGCCCCGCTGCGCCTTGGCCCAGAAGCGCGGGTCGATGTGCGCGGCGATCTCCGCGTCGGACGGGACGGCCTTCGCGCGTCCCTGCGTCACCAGGAACTCGGCCGTGAGCTTGAAGTTCTGCGCGAGCCTTCCGGTGGCGGACGTCCCGTCCGGCCCCTGGAGCCACGCGGTCTCCTCGGCCTTCGGGACGTAGGGGTAGCCCTTCGTCGCCGGGATCGCGTCGGCGGGCTTCACGCCGAGGTACTTGGTCGCGGCGGTGATGTACTTGTCGGCCTGCGGGCCCTTGACGACCTCCTGCGCTTGGGACACCTGGCAGACGAGCTGCTGCACGACGTCGGGGTTCTTGCGCGCGTACGCGCTGGTCACGGCGAGCGAGTTGACGGCCGCGTACCCGAGCTTCGCGATGTCGGCGGCGGAGACGAGCACGTTCGCGCCGTGCTTCTTCAGGTCGAGCAGGAACGCCTGGCTGATGTAGACGGCGTCGATCTTCCCGGCCTTCCAGGCGGCGGCCTCGGCGGCCTCGCTGGCGAAGCTCGCGACCTGCACCTTCCCGGCGAGGTTCTGCGACTTGAGCCAGCCGCGGAGCTGGAAGTCGAGCGTGGAGCCGACGAGGACGCCCACCTTCCTGAGGTCGGCGGGCGTCTTGACCTTGGCGTTCACGGCGAGGCCGGACTCGTCCAGGCTCTCCACGAACACGACCTGGATGTCGGTGCCGCTGGTGAACGCGCCGACGATCGGGGGGTTGCCGACCGCCGAGACGGCCGGGAACGCCCCGGCGCGGAGCTGGGCGAGCCCGGCGACGCCGCTGTCGATCGGCCGCAGCTCGATCTTCGCCGGGACCTTCTTCGCCAGGTCGGGGTTGCCGGCGACGACGGCGTCCGGCCCGGCGACCGCGCCCTGGAAGTAACCGATCTTCAGGGTGCCGGTGCCGCCGCCCGCGCGGTCGCAGCCGGCGAGGCCGAGCGCGAGCAGCGGGGCCACGGCGGCGGCGAGGGTCTTTCTGAGCATGGTGCGAGGGCTCCTAGGACAGGCGCCGGCCCGCGGTCGCCGTCGGGCGCCGCGCCGGGCCGGGGGGTGGGGAGGACGTGCGGGGGCGGGTCAGGCGTGACAGCCCGCCGCGGTGACACGCCGGAGATCGACGTGCCGCCGCCGGACGAGGATCAGCCGAACGCGCATGACCGTATGAGACCACGCGTCGGCACGGTTAGGCAACTATTCCTACCGATTTGGTTCCAAACCTCAGTTGGTCCGGGACGTGGGCAGGTGGGGGCCGATGTGCCCGATGTACACGCGGCCGGTCGGTCCGCACGTGTCGTCGTAGAAGTGCAGCCGGGGCGCCGGGGGACGCGGGCCGTCGATCTTGATGTGCGCGGCAAAGAAGGCGCGGCCGGTCGGGTGCGTCTCCGGACGGACCGGGAACATCCGGGCGTTCCGGTACCGGGGGTCGGCGTTCACGTTCTCCGACTCGCCGAGCGCCACGATGTTCGCGCTGATCAGCGCGCCGGGACGGCCCGCGCGGATGAACGCGTGGACGTCCGCCAGATGCGGGACGGGCTCGCGCCGGTCCGCCGCGTGCGCCTCCCGGCGGGCCCGCGCGTAGGCGTCCAGGGTGGCGAGCGCGTCCCACGTCCGTCGCCGCCAGACCTGGGCCTTCGGGTAGGCGTCGAGCGCGGTGGTGCCCGCCGGGTCCAGGTCGTCCAGGAGCAGCAGCGGGAACCGGGTGGCCGCCGCCGTCAGCAGCGCGCCGAAGTCGGCGGGGACCTCGTCCGTCGTCGCGCGCGACCGGGCGGGCCGGACGCTCGGCCGCGCGACGGACTCGGCGCGGGCCAGCCGGATCGCCAGCAGCCCCCGCTCGCGGACGGCCACGTCGCGCTCCTCCTCGGCGATCTCCAGCGCCTGCGCGTAGACGTCGCGGTCGGTCAGCGCGTCGTGGAGCTGCCGTTCCAGCGCGGGATCGTCCAGGCGGGCGCGGGTCTCGTCCAGCTCGGCGGCGAGCCGGTCGGCGCGTTTCGCGGCGGCCTCGCGGCGGCACTCGGCCCGCTGCAGCGCCTGCCGCGTCGCGGTGTGCCGCTCCCGGGCGCGGGCCAGCTCGTCCTCCAGCCGCCGGACGCGCTCGCGCAGCCGAGCCAGGTCGCCGTCGGTCCGGTCGTCGCCGGGCGGACGGGGGAGCAGCGCGACGGTCGCCGCCGCCAGCCCCGCCGGAGGCGTCGCGGCCCGCGCCGACAGCGCCTCGTCCACCAGCCGCTGGTAGGTCGCCGACCGGCTCGCGTGGCTGGTGCCGAGCCGCTGCTCGGTCATCGACGGATCGCACGGCGCGGGGAAGTACCGGGCGCCGCACGCCGGGATCGGCTGCCGGGGGAGCCGCCGGTTGAGCGCGTCGCGGCCCTCCTCGGTGATCAGCGCCATCGCGACGACGCCCGGGAACAGGCCGTAGGACGCCGACTTCGGCGACTCGGTGCCGATGCTGACGACGAACAGGCCGACCGTCCGCGCCGGGTCGGCGATGATCCTGAGCGGCTCCTCGATCTCGTCCGGCTCGTCGTCGTGCTCGGGGGACCACAGCTCCGCCTCGTCCAGGCACAGCACGCCGGACGGATCCCGAAAGTCCGCGCCGTGGATGCCGAGCATCCGGCACGGCGAGGTGACGTCGTACCACCACCCGTGCTCGCAGTCGGCGGCCACCGCCCACTCGCACGTCCGTCCGGCGTCCTCGCCGCCCTGCCGCAGCATGACGGCGGCATGAACGTGCCCGGCCCGCGGATCGTCCCACCGGACGGTCGTCCGCGCCTCCAGCCCCGTCGCGGTGGACGCGAACTCCCATCCCGCGAGGTCGAGCGTCTCCTCCTCGGCGACGCGGGCGATGTCGGCGGCGAAGCGGCGGACCGGCTGCCGCCCGGCGACGGTCGCGTCCCCGCGCATCCACACGCGCAGGACCGGGGGCGCGCCGTCGCGCCCGCCGTGCCGCACCGCGCGCGCCGCACCGCGCGGCGGGGTGACGATGGGACGCGTGTCCATGCACGGACCGTATCCGCCCACCAGAACACCTGTCCCCGAAACCGTCATCCTGCCGCCCGCCCGCGCCATTCCGGGGCCGCCGAAAGAGCCGGGAATCGCCGGAGGTGGAAAAAAATCGCCGGAAACGGTGGCCGAATATGCCCATCCGGGAAAAACGCCTAGTCCGGGGCGTTCCGCTCGGCGAGCATGGAAGGCGCGGTGGGGCCCGCGTTCCTCCGGACCCCGGAGTCTCCATGATCACCGATTTCGACGCGTCGCCGCTGGTCGTCGCCCTGCCGCGCATCCGCGCCGACGCCGTCACGCCCCGCCTAGCGCGCGGCACCCCACATGAACGCGAAATTCGCTCGCTTCCGCTGCGCTTCCCTGTACGGCGACGGCCTCGCCGTCGGCGCGCCGCTCGGCGCGTCGGCCACCCGCTGCGTCCGGACGTCGCTGACGGCCCGGCGGACGGCGCAGCGGCTGGCGCGCGACGCCGACCTGCACGCCTACCTGATCAAGCAGATGCCGAACCTCGGCTTCCTGACCCACATCACCCTGACCGCCACCGGCATCACCGCAGTGGTCACGGCCGCCGACCAACTGACAACCCTCCTCGACCACCTAACCCCCCGACGCCCGTTCAGGCCGTCGGATCGAGCGCGCGCAGAAGCGCCAGGAAACCGTTGAGCTGAGCGAGCTGCTCGGGCGTCAGCGGGTCGGGACTGAAGTGCATCGTCTCGTTGCGGATGGCGTTGACGGACTTGAGCAGGTCGAAGAACAAGCCCCGGTCCACGTCCCAGTCGAGGCGCGCCCAGTTCTCGTCGGTGTCCAGCAGAAAGCGGTAATTGCCGAGGGTGAGCGCGGCGGCGGACCGGGCGCTGTCGCGGCTGCGGCGCGGCGCGCTCTTGCGGATCTCGGCGAGCGGCACCTTCTCGTCCACACGCCGCCGGAGACGCCGTTCGGCCTCTTCGATGAGGACGAACGGGCGGGCGAGATCGCCGAATTGCTGGGTCAGGTCCGCCGTGCTGATGATGCCGCTGACGGTCCGCTTGTCGGAGCTTCGGACGAACACGAAACCCCGCGTATAGATCTGCTCGATCTGATCGAGGAGCGGTTCGTCCTGGTCGACGAGCGGGACCGAGACGGTGGCCTGGTCGAGCGAGGGATCGGGGTCGGACATGCGCGCCCGGCCGATGGACTCCCAGCTCACCGCGCCGTGGAACGTCCCGTCCTCGGCGATGACCGCGAGCTGGGAGTACCCGAGCGCGACCATCGTGGTGACCACGCTCCGCAGGGACCGTCCGGGAGGGACGGACATGACGCCCTTGCCCGCCGCCTCCAGGTCGCCGATGCGCAGCGTGAGCGGCGGCAGGTCGGCGACGTCCTGGGTGTCCTCGGCGCGCTGCGCGTCGGTGTCGGTCTGGCCGGCGGCGGGCTCCTCGCCGAGCGGCACGAGCTGGATCGTGCTGCCGATCCAACCCTCGGTGAACGGCGGACGGGTCGTCAGGCCCTTCTCGGCCAGGTCGGCCTCGATCCGCTCGACCGTGGCGTTGGTGCGGCGGACGGCGTCCCAGAGCGAGAGGAACGACCGGATCGGCATCCGGATCGGATCCGCGGGATCGCGTTCGGCGGCCTGCGCCAGGAGTTCGGACCGGGATGCCGATCCGTACGCGTCCGCGTCGGCGTCCTGCGCCGGTCCGGGGTCGGTGCCGTGCTCGGCGAGATGCGCGATACGGGCGTCGGCATCGGCCCGGTTCAGGCCGCAGACGGTCAGGAGGGACCCCATGCTGTCGAGGAGATCCTGCCTGACGGCGTCCCGGGGAATGTCCGTGCGCAGCCACCGAACAGGCCGCACATGGCGAGAATCCTCCGGGGCGTCGGCGCGGTACTCATAAGGTCCGGTCACCCGGCCGATCGCGATCGTCCCTCGCGATTTGACGGGCATGACGACGTGGTCGCCGACTTCGATGACCGCGCGGAAACGCCAGAGCTGGCCCGTCCAGTTCGCGATGCGCGCCTTTCCGCCGCCCGGATAAGCCTGGGCGATGAGCGCGCGGAGCTCTTCTTTGGTGGCGGCCCGGCTCATGTCGCCGAGTTCGTTCCAGCCCACGATGACCAGCCCGTCGGCGAGCGCGACCCGCTCGCGCTCCCCGCGCCGCCCACCGCGTACGAGCCATGCCGCGGGAACCCGCGAACCGGTCATGATGTGCCTCCTAGCCCACGAGCGGCCCATCTTTCCGTAAAAGGCCGTGCGCTCGAAACCGGCGCTCAGGTGGGGCAAGTGTGGAGACGGAGAAGGGCGAACGCTGGTGCGTTCGCCCTTGGGTGCGGTGCGCCGTCAGGGACTTGAACCCCGAACCCGCGGATTAAGAGTCCGCTGCTCTGCCAATTGAGCTAACGGCGCTTGTCGCTCGGCCTGCGTGCTGGCGACAGGAAGAAGACTAGCAGCGGGCCGGGGACTGCGCGAATCGTTTAAACGGGCCGGTCGGGGGCCGTCACCACGCTCATCATGCCGCGCCACAGGGCGATGGCGGTGGCGCGGGAGCCGACGCCGAGCTTGGAGTAGATCCGGTTCACGTGGTTCTTGACGGTCTTCTCGCTCAGGAAGAGCTGGCGGGCGATCTCGCCGTTGGAGCGGCCGGACGCGATCAGGTCCATGACCTCGGCCTCGCGGGCGGACAGGCCCAGGCTCGTGCGGGACGCGTCGCGCACGCCGCGGATCAGGTCGGCGACGGTGAACGCCCCGGGGACGAGGTGGCCGCTCGCGCCGGCGCGCAGCGCGGTCTCGACCGTCGCGCGGTCGCCCTGCGGGGCGAGCACGAACACGCGGGACGCGCGGCTCAGCGGCGCCGTGTGGCCGCCGAGGGTGGCGTCGGCGTCGAGCAGGACGATGTCGGGCCGGACGCGTTCGGCCAGTTCGGCGGCCTCGTCCCCACCGGACGTCTCCGCCACGACCTCCAGTTCGGCGCTGCCCTTGAGCAGGGCCACCACCTCGGCGCGGGCGTGCGGATCGCCGTCCACGACGAGGACGCGCAGTGGGGCCGTTTCGTCAACGTTCATCCCGCCTCCGGCGGTCGCCCTTGGCTTTTATAAGGTCGGAGCATAACCGTCCCATGAACCAAGGTCGATGGACACAACGACGCGCCGCAGATCATGCGGGCATGGTCGGGACGAAAGGGTCCCCGCGCGGGCCGGAGGTGGACATTCGCCCGGCCGTCCCGTCTGCTAAACCGGAGTCGGGAGCGCCGAGGGAGGCTTGCATGGTCCGGATCGCCGTCGCGCAGTTCGAGCCGGGAATGGACAAGGACGCCAACCGCGACCGGGTGGCGGACCTCGTCGCGTCCGCCGCCGCGCAGGGCGCCCGCGTCGTCATCCTGCCCGAGTACTCGATGTTCACGGCGCCGCGCATGGACGAGCGGTTCGTGACGTCCGCCGAGCCGCTGGACGGCCCGTTCGTCGCCGCGCTCGCCGCGTCCGCGCGCAAGCACGGCGTGCACGTCGTCGCGGGGTTCGCCGAGCGCACCGGCGATCCGGAGCGCGCGTCCAACACGCTGCTGGCCCTCACCCCGGACGGTGAAATAGCCGCCGGCTACCGCAAAACCCACCTGTTCGACGCGTTCGGCTACCGCGAGTCGGACTTCCTCGTCCCCGGCCCGCTCGCCGACCCCGAGCTGTTCACCGTGGACGACCTGACGTTCGGCCTCCAGACCTGCTACGACGTCCGGTTCCCCGAGGTGACGCGGCGGATCGTGGACGCGGGCGCCGACGTCCTCGCGCTGCCCGCCGAGTGGGTGCCCGGCCCGCTCAAGGAGGACCACTGGCGGACGCTCGTGCGCGCCCGCGCCATCGAGAACACGATCTACGTGGCCGCCGCCGACCAGTCCGGCCGCGCCGGCGCGGGCAACAGCATGATCGTCGACCCGATGGGCGTCGTGGTCGCGTCCCTGGGCGAGGCGCCCGGGGTCGCGGTGGGGGAGATCGCGCGGGAGCGAGTGGACGCCGTCCGGAACGTGAACCCGGCGCTGGAACTGCGGCGCTACACGGTGGTGCCCCGGAACGTCCGCCGGTAGTGCTGCGGCGGGACGCCGACCGCGGCCTGGAAGTGCAGCCGCAGTGACGCCCCGGTGCCGAATCCGGCGCGGTGCGCCACGGCGTCGACGGAGTGGTCGGTCGTCTCCAGCAGGTGCCGGGCCCGCTCGACGCGCTGCCGGACGAGCCACTGGCCGGGCGACACGCCGGTCTCGGCGCGGAACCGGCGGGTGAACGTCCGGACGCTGACGCGCGCGTGCCCGGCGAGGTCGGCGAGCGTGAGGGGCCGGTCGAGCCGGTCCAGCGCCCAGGCGCGGGTCGCGGCGGTCCCGCCGTCGGCCGCTCCGGGGACGGGACGCTCGATGAACTGCGCCTGCCCGCCGTCGCGCCAGGGCGGGACGACGCACCGCCGCGCGACCCGGTTGGCGACCGCGCTGCCGTGGTCGCGCCGCACGAGGTGCAGGCAGAGGTCCACGCCCGCCGCGACGCCCGCCGAGGTGAGGACGTCGCCGTCGTCCACGAACAGCACGTTCGGGTCCACCTTCACCTGCGGGAACGCCCGCTGGAGCCGGTCGGCCTCGTTCCAGTGCGTGGTGGCCGGACGGCCGTCGAGCAGCCCGGCGGCGGCGAGCACGAACGCGCCGGTGCAGAGCCCCACGACGCGCGTGCCGGGCCGCACCCCGGCGAGGACGTCGCGCGGCGCGCCGGGCGCGTCCGCCGTCGGCGGGACGATCACGGTGTCGACCGCGGCGAGCAGGGACGCGTCGTGCTCGACGGCCAGCGTGAAGTCCGCCGCCGTCCGGACCGGGCCGCCGTCGACGCTGCACGTCGTGACCGTGTAGAGCGGCGCGTCATCGGCGTCGCGGGCGCTGTCGAAGATCCGGGCGGGGATGGCCAGCTCGAACGGCAGGACGCCGTCCAGCGCGAGGACGCCGATGCGGTGCATGGCCGGATCTTGGCACATGTTGGCCTGCGGGCCACTGCCGGGGCACGGCACCCGCCGGGCACGCTGGGCCGCACCGACGAGAGAGGACCAGCTCATGCCTGCTGCGCCGACGATGCGCGCCGTCGTCCAGGACCGTCCGGGCGGCCCGGACGTCCTGCGGATCGCGGACGTTCCGCGCCCCGCCCCGCTGCCCACCGAGATCCTGGTGCGGGTGCACGCCGCCGGAGTCAACCCCGCCGACTGGAAGACGCGGGAGCGCGGCGTCTTCCCGACGGGGGAGCGCCCGCCGTTCACGCCCGGCTGGGACGTGTCCGGGGTGGTCGAGGAGGTCGGCGCCGGCGTCACGCTGTTCCGGCCGGGGGACGAGGTCTTCGGCATGCCCCGTTTCCCCCACCCCGCCGGGGCCTACGCGGAGTACGTGACGGCTCCCGCGCGGCATTTCGCGCCCCGCCCGGCGCCGCTCGACCACGTCCGCGCGGCGGCCGTGCCGCTGGTCGGTCTGACGGCGTGGCAGGCGCTGGTCGACACCGCCGACGTCCGTCCGGGGCAGCGGGTGCTGGTCCACGCGGCGGCCGGCGGCGTCGGCCATGTGGCGGTCCAGATCGCCAAGGCGCGCGGCGCGCACGTGCTCGGAACGGCCCGCGCCGCCAAGCACGCGTACCTGCGCTCGCTGGGCGCGGACGAGCTGATCGACTACACGACCGAGGACGTCGCGGCGGCCGGCCCGGTGGACGTCGTGCTGGACGCGCTCGGCGGCGACTCCTGGACGCGGTCCCTGGCGCTGCTGCGGCCGGGCGGAACGCTGGTCTCGCTCCTGCCGCCGGGACCCGGCTGGCCCGCCGACGCGGCGCGCGAAGCCGGGGTGCGGGCCGTGTTCGTGCTGGTGGAGCCGGATCCGATCGGGCTGCGGGAGCTGGCGTCCCTGATCGAGAAGGGCGCGCTGACCGTCCGGGTGGACGCGACGTTCCCGCTGGCGGAGGCGGCTGCGGCGCACGCGCTCGGCGCGGCGGGCCGGACGACCGGAAAGATCGTCCTCACCTTGCCGGGATGAGGCGACGGCCGCCGGGCCGGCCGTCCTGATTCTGCTGCTCGGCCCGGTGTCCGGACTTCGACGCCGCGCGGCTTGCCGGCGGCCGTGCTCGCCCTGACGCTTTATCCGACCGGAGAGTCTTCTCCCCGCCTGAATTCGCGCGCCGGTCATGCGCCGGTCAGCGGCCGTTCTCCTTTTCCGGAAGCGGCCCGCCCAAGGAAGGGAAGCGCCGCCCGCCCGTGCGATGATTCCCCCGATTCGGGGGATCGGGGGAATCCATCATGCGCGCTCGACTCCTGGCGGCGAGCCTGGCCGTGCTCCTGGCGGGCGCGTGTTCCGCCACATCCGGCAAGGTCCCTGAACGGGCGCTCGTCCCGAAGGACGACACCGGGACGGTCGCCGAGAACGACCGTCCGGGAACGGCCGACTGGCGCGTCCGCAGAACGGGCGCCGAGCACGAGATCGAGGGTTTCGCCGACCGGGTGAGCGTCCTTCCGGGCGAGAACTTCCGCCTCTTCGTCTCCACCACGACGGCCCGTTTCTCCGCCCAGGCGTTCCGCATGGGCTGGTACGGCGGAAAGAAGGCCCGCGAGGTCTGGCATTCCGAAGAAACGGCAGGCGTGCGGCAACCGACCCCGAAGATCGACCCGAGGACCCGGACGGTCACCGCCCCCTGGAAGCCGTCCCTGACCGTCGACACCGCGCACTGGCCCGCCGGGGCCTACCTGATCAGGCTGACCGCCGCGTCCGGAGCGCAGCGCTACGTACCGGTGACCGTCAGATCCAAGGACACCGAAGGGCGCGTCGTCGTCCTCAACGCCACCACCACCTGGCAGGCGTACAACGCGTGGGGCGGTTACAGCCTCTACAAGGGGCCGTCCGGCGGCGACGGCGACCGCGCGAGCGGGGTCAGCTTCGACCGGCCCTACGACGCCAACGGCGCGGGCAAGTTCCTCACCTACGAGCAGTCGGCCATCGCGCTCGCCGAACGGCTCGGCGTCCCGCTGGCGTACGCGACCGACAACGACCTGCACGCCCGCGCCGGGCTGCTGGACAAGGCGCGCGGCCTGCTCACCCTCGGCCACGACGAGTACTGGTCGACGGCGATGCGCGACCACGCCACGAAGGCCCGCGACCACGGCGTCAACATCGCGTTCCTCGGGGCGAACGCCGTCAACCGGCACATCCGGTTCGCCGGGACGCGGCTCGGCCCCGACCGGCTGGTCATCTGCTACAAGGACGCGGCCACCGACCCGGTCGCCCGGACGAACCCGAAGGAATCCACGCAGGACTGGCGCCTGCCGCCCCATCCGCGCCCCGAGAGCGACCTCATCGGCATCCAGTACGTCTGCTTCCCGGCCGAGGGCGCGTTCACCGTGCTGCGCCCCGACTTCTGGATGTTCCGGGGCACGGGCGTCCGCGCGGGCACGCGCTTCCCCGGCCTGGTCGGCCCCGAGGCGGACGCGCTGAACCCCCTGGGCCCGACGCCCCGGCCCATCGAGATCGTCGCGCGGTCCCCGATGACCTGCGGGAACCGGCCGGACGTCTCCCACGCGTCGTACTACACCGTCCCGAGCGGCGCGGGCGTCGTCGCGACCGGCACGATGCGCTGGGTCTGCGGGCTGCGCGGCGCGGCCTGCGGCCACGGCGTCACCGACGCGGCCCGCGCGTTCGTGGCCGCGAGCACCGAGACGCTCGTCCGGGCGATGGCGGTCGGGCCGCTCGGCCGGGCGCACCCCGTCCACGACAACCTCAAGGACGTGAGGGACTCCCGCGCGGGGTGACACTCGCGTCGCGGGCCTGGCACGGGCGGCGTTCTCATGACTACACTGAGTGATCTCTTTGTCACTTCGCGTGGTTCGGGGTCGCGATGTCGCCGGAAGGAAACCAGACCATGACCAGGGCATTAGCGGTCCCGCACCGATCCGGCTGAGCGCGCGGGGCCGTGGTGGGGTACCTCGCATTGCTCCGGCGTCCACGGCCGTGCGCGCTGTGGACGGCCCAGACGTTCTCGGTCATCGGCGACCGGCTCTACATGCTGGCCGTCGCGTGGCTCGTCTGGGACGCGTCGCGCTCGGCGGCGCTGCTCGGCCTCGCCGCCGTCGCGGGCGGGCTGCCGTACGTCCTGGTCGGGACGGCCGGGCGCCGCGTGCTCCCGCGCCTGGCCTCGCTGCGCGCGCTCGCCGCCGTGGACGCGGTCCGCGCGCTGGTCGCCGTGGCGCTGCCGGTGTGGTGGACGGTCCGGGAACCGAGCGTCGCCGTCCTGTTCGCCGTCGCGGTGCTGCTCGGGACGCTCGGCGCGGTCTTCGAGCCCAACCTGAAGGCGCTGCTGCCCGGCTTCGTCGCCCCGAGCGAGATCCGCCAGGTGGTCGCGCTGCTGGACGCGGGCGCACGCGTCGCGCGGTTCGCGGCGCCGGGCGCGGCGGCCGTGCTCCTCGTCGTCGTCCCCGCCCAGACCCTCTACGCGATCGACGCCGCCACGTTCGTCGTGTCGGCGGCGGCCCTCGCGACCCTCGGCCGCGCCACGGCGCCCGCCGAAACCATGCGACCCGCCGCGCGGACCCGGCTCCCCGCGCTGCGCGGACGGCCCGAGCTGACCTGCGCCATCGCGGTCCACGGCGTCGCGACGCTGCTGACGACCGTCACGATCGCGCTGCCGATCCTCGTCACCGCGCGCTTCCACGCCGGCGCCTCGGCGTACGCGACCGCGTCCGCGTGCATCGGCGCGGGCGCGCTGCTCGGCAACGCGCTCGCGGGCCACCTGCGCTCGCTCGGCCGGTTCCCCGCGTCGTACTGCGCCGCGTGGGTCGCGTGCGGGCTGATGCTCGGCTCGCTCGGCCTGGCCCCGACCCCGCTCGCCCTCGACGCGCTGTGCGTCCTGCTCGGGATCACCACCCCGTTCATGTCGGTGATCCTCCAGACCGCGCTGTCGGCGTTCCCGCACGCCGACCGGATCCGGCTGATGAGCCTGGACGTCACGGCCGTCCGCGCCGGGGAGACCGCCGGAATGCTCTTCCTGCCCCTGCTGGCCTCGGCCGACGTCGCGGCCGGGTTCGTGCTCAGCGGCGCCGCCACCGCCGCCGTCGCGCTCGCCGGATGGGCCGTCGCGCCGTCCGCCCCGCGCCCGCTCACCGATCCGTGACCCGATGGAGGACCCCGATGGAGAAGACCCCCGACTGCACCGCCGCCGTCATGACATGGCTGCGCGACGAGATCGCCCGGCCGTCGCCCTTCCTCGGCCGGGACGGCGACGTGTGCCCGTTCATGCGCCCCGCCCTGGACGCCGACGCGATCGAGATCCGCGTCGAGCCCGCCGAGGACTGCGCCGACCCGGGCCGGCTCCAGGCGCTGGTCGGCCGGGTGATGGACGACTTCCTGCGCGGCGCCGGGGCCGACACCGCGCCGCGCCGCGCGCTCGCCGGGCTGGTCCTGGCGTTCCCGGCGGCCGGTCCCGCGGGCTGGACGGTCCTGGACGCCGCCTACCCGAGCCTCAAGGAGCAGGCCGTCGCGCGCGACTTAATGGTCGCCCAGTTCCATCCGCAGTGCGATGTCCGCGCCGTCCGCAACCCCGACCACCCGGTCGCGCGCGGCCCGGTCGCGGCGCTCGCGATGCGCCGGATGGCCCGGCACGACGTGCTGTTCCTGCACGAGCGCGCCGAGTGGTACCGCCGCTACGAGGCTCGGTTCGGGGCCGGGCCGGTCGTGCGCGACGCCGCGTCCGACCCGCTCATGCACGAGCTGTGGGTGCAGGCGCGGCGCCGCGTCGAGACGCCGGCGGACTCAGCGCAGGGGTGAGGGCACCGCGTTCCCCAGCGGGTGCGGGCCGAAGATCGCGTAGGCGCCGCCGCCGCGCGCCCCGTTGAGCACGGGCCCGGCGCTCATCCGCGCCGAGTAGCCGATCACCCGGCCGTCCAGGACGGGCGCGACCAGGTCGTGCAGGTAGGTGCCGTCGTCGGCGTCGACCGCGCCGGCCTGGACGCGCTCCTGGACGAGCCAGCCCCGGTGCGCCGTCACGATCCGCTCCCAGGCGTCGGGGTCGCACTCGGCGCCGAGGTGGACGTCCCGGCCGTGGAAGCTGTACGGCGCCTTGAGGACCAGCTCGTCGCGCCGCCGCAGCACCTCGGCCGCGTCGATGCCGTCGCCGAGCTTGCGACCGTAGGGGACGAGCGCGTCCAGGTGCGCAATCTCGGCCGGGTCGAACAGCCGCCGGAACCGGGGGTCCGACAGCGCGGCCAGGCACAGCTTGTTCTCCGCGACCCAGCGGGCGCCGAGCGGGTTGGGCGCGGCGATCGTCCCGTCCAGGAGGCGTGCGCAGAAGCGGTCCCAGCCGGGGACCTCGTCCAGCTCCATCGGGATGAACTTGAAGTAGCCGAGCCGGACGTCGCGGGCCGCGTCCGCGTCGTCGGCCCGGATGAAGACGGTCTCGCGCCCGCGCGCCGCGAGCTGCCGCGCGACGAGGTCCAGCTCGAACTTCGTGCTCTTGCTCGCGTGGAACAGCCCGATGGGACGTCCGTCGTCGGGCACGCCGCGCGACCGGCCGAAGCCGAGCAGCCAGTCGGCGAACCAGTGCTCGCCCTCGAACGGCGCGGGCGCGGGAGCCCACGCGGCGAGGACGGGCGCGAGCGACGACTCGCGCCAGAACCGGTTCAGCATCCCCGTGGAGATCACGCCGCCGGGGCTGCTCGGGTTGAACTCCAGCACGCGGGCCGTGCCGAGGGTGGCGCCGAGCAGGTCGAGGCGGCAGTAGTCGATCCCGAGGCGTCCGGCGGCCTGGCCGCGCATGATCCAGCGGTGCAGCGTCTCGGGGACGGCCAGGAAGTCCTGCAGTTCGGGATCGTCCGGATACGCCCGGACGAGCTTCTCCAGCGACCCGACCACGCTCTGGACGCGCCGCCGCAGCTCCGGCTCCGCGCGCGGGTGCAGCACCGACACCACGGGCCGGACGGGGAACGGCACGCGCGGCGCGCCCGGCTCGGAGATCTGCATCAGCGCCTCGTCGGCGACGCGCTCGCACACCTCGTCGTAGGCGGTCGCGAGGACCGGCGACGAGCCCGGCCGGCCGCTCATGCGCCGCCGGGGGTCCACCAGGGGCAGGTCGTCGGGCGCGGCCGGCGCCGGTTCGCCCACGTCGAGCCCTCGTACGCCGTGCTCCGTCATCTGCGCTCCCGTTCCGTGAACGTGCTGTCACACAGAGTTTAGGAGCGGTCACGCAGCGTGCGGAGTGGTTTCGGGGTCAGATGCGGATGACGGTCTTGCCGTCGGCGTGCCCCTTGCGGCTCTCGGCGAGCGCGGCCGGAGCCTCCTCCAGCGGCGGCTCCGCGTGGATCGCCACCCGCAGGTCGCCCGCCTCGACCAGCGCCGCGACGTGCTCCACCGCCGCCGTGCCGCCGCGCGTCTCGAAGTTGACGCCGCGCAGGCCCCGCGCGTCCATCGCGTCGGGGTTCACGGCGTGGACCGTCGACAGGTAGGTCCCGCCGGGCTTGAGCAGGCCCGCGACGTGCTCGGTCGCGGACGGGCCGTTGACCAGGTCGATGATCGTATCGACTTCGCCGTGCTGGGCCAGGACCTGGGCGTTCAGGTCGTCCTGGTGGTCCACGACGGTCGCGGCGCCGAGGTCGCGCATCCGGTCGGCGGCGTCCGGACGGGCCGTCGCGACGACGTCCGCCCCGCGCGCGGCGGCGAGCTGCACCGCGTTCTGCCCGACGCCGCCGGACGCGCCGATGACGAGGATCGTCTGGCCCTCGGCGATGCCGACGTCGTCCACCAGCTCGACCGCCGCGACGCCCGCCGTCGGGAGCGCGGCGGCCAGCACATAGGGCATCTCTTCGGGCATCACGGCGACCGCGTCGTCCGGCCCCGCCACGGTGAACTCGGCGTAGGTGCCCTGGCCCCGGACGGCGCCGTGGAACGCTCCGAACACGCGGTCGCCGACCTTGAGGCGCGTGTCGTCGGACCCGGCGGCCGTCACGACGCCCGCGCCGTCCGTGCCGAGGACCAGCGGGAACCGCACGTCCGGCACGTCCTTGCGCATCCCGTCGGCGATCTTCCAGTCCAGCGGGTTCAGGCCCGCCGCCACCAGCTCGATCTGGACCTCGCCCGGTCCCGGCTCGGGCTCCGGCAGGTTCATCAGCGACGGAGTCGCCCCGTACTCGGCCACGGTGATGGCTCGCATGGTGATCCCCCGATCCACGTGCGACGTGGCGCCGCGCCTACCCGTCGCGCTACCGGTTCATGCGCCGCGCCAGCAGGTGCGCCTGCGGGACGGGCTCCGTGCCTTCGGGCGCCCGGATCGTCCGGACCAGGACCGTGAAGCCCGCCGCTTCGAGCTGTGCGGTGACGCGGTCGGGGTCGAGGCGGTGGAAGACGAGCGGGAAGGGCCGGTCGAACGGCTGCTCGTACCGCTGCGGCTTCTCGCCGACCTGGAAGCCGACCATCAGGTGCCCGCCCGGCTTCAGGACGCGGTGGAACTCGGCGAACGCCGTGGGCACCGCGTCCGGGTCGACGTGGATGACCGAGTACCAGGCGAGCAGGCCGCCGAGCGCGCCGTCGGGGAGGTCCAGCGCGGTCATGGTGCCCTGGCGGAACGGGATGTCGGGGAACGTCCGGCTCGCGAGCGCGACCATCTCCGGCGACAGGTCGATGCCCGTCACGTCGCAGCCGAGCCCGCGCAGGAAGGCGGTCACGCGGCCGGGGCCGCTGCCGACGTCGGCGACCGGGCCGTCGCCGCGTGCCAGTTCGGCGAACAGGGCGAGCGAGGCCCGGTCGGCCCGACGGTCCTCCAGGACGGTGCGGAACATCTCGGAATAGGGGAGCGCGATGGCGTCGTAGGCGGCGCGCACGGAATCTTCGGGCATGGCCGACGACCGTACCGTCCCGGCCGCCGGGAATCTCGCCAAAAGCCGGTCATGGTGCGGCGTGACCTGGGACAATGGCGGTTCGGCCGGACGGGGGAACGGGGAGCATGCCAGCGTGTCCCGAGGCATCGACCACATCGGGGTGACCGTCCCGGATCTCGACGCGGCGACCCGGTTCTTCGTCGAGGCGTTCGACGCGGCCGTCCTGTACGACACGCTGCGCCGCGACGACGGCCCGGTCGGCGGGCCGGACACCGAGCGGCGGCTCGGCGTGCCCGCCGGGACGGCCGAGGTCGCCATCCGGATGCTCGCCCTCCCCAACGGGCCCGGCATCGAGCTGTTCGAGTTCCGGACGCCCCGGCGGCGCGACCCGGCCGTCCCGAGCGACCTCGGCTGGCAGCACGTCGCGTTCTACGTGGACGACCTCGACGCGGCGGCGGCGCGCGTCAGCCGGGCGGGCGGCATTCCGCTCGGCGATCCGCGTCCGCTGCCCGGGCCTGAGTCGGGTCCACGCAACCGGTTCTGGTACGCGCGGACGCCGTGGGGCGGGACGCTCGAACTCCTCACCTACCCCGACCCGCAGCCGTACGAAGAGACGACGGACCTGCGCCGGCACCGTCCGTGACTCAGCACGTCCCGGTGGCGGGCAGCCCGGCGAACCGGTCGCCGAGCCACGCCGCGACGTCGTTCGCCGCGAGGCCCGCGGTCTGGAAGTGGCCGCCGTCGTAGTCCGTGCGGTACCGGGTCGTGATACCCGCTTTGCAGTACGCGGCGGCCGTGGCGTCCTCGACGGACGTGGGGACGACCTCGTCCGCCGTCCCCCGGTACTGCAGGACGGGGAACGGCACGGTGTACTTCGCGCCCGACCCGCGGCGGCCGACGTTCACGCCGAGCCGCTGGTCGTCGATGATCTGACCCCACGTCCGCCCGTCGGGGCCGTCGAGGTCGTAGAGGCGGTCCAGGGTCAGGCGGCCCGCGGTGATGTCCTCGATCTTGGCGAAGTAGAAGCCGGAGAGCGCGGCGGGCAGGCAGGTCGTCCGGACGTCCGCCATCGCCGCGCGGCCCCGGTCGTCGAGCAGTTCGGTGAACGGCATCGACGGGTAGGCCGCGCTCAGCCCCGCGACGGCCTCGGCGAGCAGGCCCGCGAACAGGCCGCCGTCCAGCGCGGCGGCGGTCGTGCGCAGGTCGCCGGGGACGCCGCCCGCCGCCGCGCCGACGACGTTGACGTCCGGCGCGTACGAGGTCGCGAGCTGCGCCGCCCACAGCGCCGCCGCCCCGCCCTCGGAGTACCCGGCGAGGCCGACGGCCGCCACGGGGACCAGGCCCGTGCCGGGGAGCCGGAACGCCGTCCGGGCCGCGTCCAGCAGCGCATGGCCCGCGTTGACGCCCGCCAGGGACGTGTGCGTCTGGCCCTTCAGGAAGCCGACGCCGTCCGTCGCGGCGACCGCGTAGCCGGCCCGCAGGTAGGGGGCCAGGTCCGTCCCGGGCCCGCGCGACGGAGCGCAGGCGGTGCCGAGGCCCGTCGCGGCGGACGCGTGCGCGACGACCGGGCGCACGCCGGGGCCGGTCCACGGGGCGTCCGGGACGGCGATCGTCCCCGACACCGCGATCTTCTGCCCGCGCAGGTCCGTCGACACGTACTGCACCTGCCACGCGTGGGCCTTCACGCCCGCGCGCAGCGTCACCGTCCGGCACGCGAGGACTTCGCCCGGGTCGCCGATGATCGCCTCCGGCGGCGTCATGACCTCCTCGGCGCCCGCGCGGCACACGGGCGCGGCGGCGGCCGGCACCGCCGCGGCCAGCGACGACCCGGCGGCCAGCGCGAGGGCGAGGACCGCCCGGCCGAGTCTGCGTCTCATCGTCTCTCCACGGGAGCGGGACCGGAGGGGTGGATCCGGTCAGAGGAAAACGGTCGCCCGTAAGCCGGGCGCACGGCTAGTGACGTCCGCGCACGAGTGGATCCCGCAAATGTGCGGACGAGTGAGGAAAACGTGGCGTTCCCCGGGAGCGTGGAGCGTCGTTTGAGGCGACGGCCGAGCAGGAAGGACAGGGAAGGGGGATACGAGATGGCATCGGAGCTCGATTACGCGGACATCTTCCTCGCGACGCCCAACCCGTACATGGTCCTCGGCACCGACTTCGTGATCAGGTGCGTCAACCGGGCGTACACGCAGCTCACCGGGCTGCCGCGCGAGGAGCTGGTGGGCAGGCACATCTTCGAGGCCTTCCCCGCCAACCCCGCCGACCCCGGCGCCGTCGGGGCGCGCAACCTCGACACCTCGCTGCACCGGGTGCTCGCCACCGGACGGCCGGACACGATGGGGCTCCAGCGCTACGACGTCCCGATGCGCGACGCGTCGGGGAAGGCGATGGAACGCTGGTGGTCCGGCTACAACACGCCGATCTTCGGGTCGGACGGGACGATCACCGGCATCCTGCACCGCGTCGAGGACATGACCGAGTTCGCCCGGTACGGCACGGACACCCCCATCCTGGCCGGCGAACCGGGCGAACCCGGCTCCGAACCCGCGCTGGCCGAGGGGGAGCGGTTCGAGCGGGCGCGGGAGCTGCTGCGCCTGAACGAGGAGCTGCAGGAGGCGCACGCGCGGGAACGGGAGGTCGCCGTGACGCTCCAGGAGGCGATGCTGCAGGCGCCCGACCTGGCCCGGCACCGCGACATCGCCGTCCGGTACCGTCCGGCCGCCGGGGCGCTCAACGTGTGCGGCGACTGGTACGACGTCGTGGACCTCTCCCCGGACCGCTTCTCCGTCGGCATCGGCGACGTCGTCGGCCACGGCCTGGAGGCGGCGTCCGTCATGGGCATGCTGCGCAGCGCCCTGAGCGCCGCCGTCCGCGCCCTCCAAAGCCCCGCGCAGGCGTTGGACGTCCTAGGCCTCTACGCCCGCTCCCTAGAGGGCGCAATGGCGACAACAGCCGCAAAGGTCCTGATCGACACCAGCAGCGAGGTGATCACCTACAGCAGCGCGGGCCACCCGCCGCCGGTACTCGTCCACGCGGACGGTACCCACGAACTCCTCGACCAGGCCACCGACCCGGCCCTAGGCGTCCGCATCAAGGACGTCCCACAACCCCAGGCCAGCCTCGCCTACGGCGCCGACGACACCCTCGTCCTCTACACCGACGGCCTCATCGAACGCCGGAACGAGGACATCGACGTCGGCCTGACCCGCCTCACCGACGCCGTCACCGAAGGCCGCACCCTCCCCGCCGAAGACCTCGCCGACACCCTCCTCGACCGCCTCGTCCCCGCCACCGGCGCCGCCGACGACATAGCCCTAGTCGTCGTCCGCCTCTAAGTCCCGCCCGAAGGTCTTGCACACGCGGTTGTGCAACCCTGGTCGCTTTCTGCCGGGCGGACTGGAAAGCGGAATGGACGACGAGGACCCGTACGAGAACTGGCGCTCGGCGATGGCGCGCCTGGTGGGAAGCACGGACGACCTGATCCGCTGGCAGGACCGCCGCTACCGGTTCGCCCACGAGATCGGCCGCCTCCTGACCGAGCCGTCCGGCGATCACCCGGCAGTCGACGGAGCCGTGCTCTACGGCGTCTACGTCTCCGGAGTCGGCCTCGCCTACGTGGGCCAGACCGGTGACGCCCGACGACGGCTCCGCGACCTGCCGATCGGCGAGAGCCATCACCTGGGCATGACGGTGCCGCCGGAACTCTGGGAGAAGATCGTCGTCGTCCGCTGGCCCCTGCTCGTGGACGCCCTGCCGCAGACGCCCCGCCGCACGGTGACCGGCCTGGACCCCGAGGTGGTCGGCCTGGCACTGGAACATCTCGTCCAGGTCGAACACCGACCTCCGCTGAACGCCCGAAGCCGCGGCGCCGACGGCACCTGGCGCGAGCGCCGCGTCACCGCGAGCCGATCCCGCGGCGCCCTGCACGCCCACATGGTCCAGCCCCTCCACGAACTGGTCCGCGACGCTTGGCAAACCCTGTCCACGCCGCCCCCGCCCGCGCCCGCACCGTCCATACGGACGACCTCGACAGGCCGCGTCGTGTATCCGTCGGCAAGAACAACGTGATGCGGACGAGCCCGCCACGTCGAAGGGCCCGGCTGCCCGCACGGTGACCAGGCCCTTCACGGGAGCGCGGCGCAGAAGCGCCCCGCTGCACGGCCGCCTGCTGAGTGTCGGCCGTCATCGCGCCTGCGGGGGCACCGGGCCAAGAACGCGAAGAGGGCCCGGTCGTGACGACCGGGCCCTCTTCGTTTTGTTCACTCGGGGTGAGTGAGGGGACTTGAACCCCCGACATCTTGGACCACAACCAAGTGCTCTGCCAGCTGAGCTACACCCACCGTGGCCGCCGTGTTCGCGGCTTCCAGTAGTGTAGCGGCTCCGGTGGGGTGGTGCGCCACCGCGTTTCTAGGCCGGGCGGGGTGTGGCGGCGATGGCTTCGGCGGCCAGGGCGCGGGCCGTCTCGGAGTCCGGGCCGGGCTGTGGGACGAAGACCGATGAGCGGTAGTAGCGCAGCTCCTGGATGCTTTCGGTGATGTCGGCCAGTGCGCGGTGGCCGCCCTTTTTGGCCGGGCTCGCGAAGTAGGCTCGGGGGTACCAGCGGCGCGCCAGCTCCTTGATGGAGGAGACGTCCACCATCCGGTAGTGCAGGTGCGCGTCCAGGGCGGGCATGTCGCGGGCCAGGAACGAGCGGTCCGTCGCGATCGAGTTGCCGCACAGCGGCGCCTTCTTCGGGTCCTTCACGAAGCGCTTCACGTAGGCGAGGACCTCGGCCTCGGCGTCGGCGAGCGGGACGCCGCCCGGCAGGGCGTCCAGCAGCCCGGACGCGGTGTGCATGTCCCGGACGACCTTCGTCATCTGCGCCAGCGCGGCGTCCGGCGGCCGGATGACGATGTCGATGCCCTCGTCGAGAATCGTCAGCTCGCTGTCGGTCACGAGCACCGCTATTTCGATCAGGGCGTCGTTCTGCAGGTCGAGACCCGTCATCTCGCAGTCCACCCACACGAGTTTCTCGTTCGTCATGCGCCCTCTCACCTGCGACGATCCTCTGCCGTGCCGCGACGGCGGGGACCGGGCGCACGCCCCGGCCCGGCGTCGGCGGACATGGTCACCAGGCCAGGTTATGCCTCCGCCGAACCGGGAGCGGCCGTGCCGGGCGTCAGGCGCCCGAAAGCGCGGCGGGCAGGGGCGTTCCGGGGCGCAGCAGCGGGTCGGGGGACGGGTCGCCGAGGACGGTCCGGACGGGCACCACGCCCGCCCACGCGTCCAGCGCTAGGTCCGCCTCGTCGTCGTTCGGCGGGCCCTGCCGCGTCTTGACCGACGCCTCGGCGAGGGACAGCGCGAGGACGGCCGTCGCGGCGAGTTCCTTCGCGGACGGCTCGCGCGCCTCGTCCCAGCGGCCCGGCACCAGGTTCTCGACGATCGCGCGGAGTCCGGCGAGCTTCTCGGCCCGGTCGGTGACGGTCCGGGGCGTGCCGAAGATCAGCGCGCTGCGGTAGTTCATCGAGTGGTGCATCAGCGAGCGGGCGAGGACGAGGCCGTCCAGCAGCGTCACGGTCACGCACACGTCGGCCGTCGCGCCGCGCATGCTCACGGCGCCGGTCGAGCCGTGCAGGTAGAGGGTGTCGCCGGCGCGGCCGTAGGCGGTCGGGATGACGCGCGGGGTCCCGTCGATCGTCACGCCGAGGTGGCAGATGCGGCCCTCGTCCAAGATGCGGTACAGGGCCTCGCGCGAAACGGATCCGCGTTCCGGAAGGCGGCGGATGCGGGTCCGTTCGGTCGGTGAAAGCGGCGTCATGACGGTTACGCTAGAACCCGAGTGGCCTGGCCAGTAGAGCCACTTAACACCGATAAGGGGAGACCACTTTGCTGCCCGTCACGGTCGACCGCGCGGACGCGACGCCGCTGCGGACCCAGATCGTCCGGCAGCTCCGCGCCGCGATGCGCGACGGACGGCTCGTCGCGGGGGAGCGCCTGCCGTCCGGCCGGGCGCTCGCGGCCGAACTCGGCGTCAGCCGGACGGTCGTCACCGAGGCCTACGAACAGCTCTACGCCGAGGGCTGGATCGAGGGACGGCACGGCTCGGGCACCTACGTCACCGACGTCGTCCCCGCCCCTGAGACGAACGACCCGATCCAGGAACAAATCCCCTACTCGGGACGCATCGCCCCACCGGGCACGATCGACCTCAGACCCGGCACCGCGTTCGCCGACGCGCTGGACACCCCCGCCTGGCGGCGCGCGTGGCGGCTCGCCGCGACCGCGCAGGCGAGCGAGCGCTCCGACCCGCACGGCCTGCCCGGGCTGCGCGCCGAACTGGCCGCCTACCTGCGGCGCGGCCGGGGCGTCGCGTGCGCGCCCGGCCAGATCGTCGTGACCAGGGGCGCGACGAACGCGCTCGCGCTCGCCGCCGCCGCGCTGCTGAAACCGGGTCAGCGCGCGGGCGTCGAGGAGCCCGGCTACGGCAAGGCCCGGGCGGCGCTGGCGGCGCGCGGGCTGGAGGTCGTGCCGTGCCGCGTGGACGACCACGGACTCGTCGTCGCCGACCTGCCCGACGACCTCGCGCTCGTCTACACGACCCCGGCGCACCAGTTCCCGCTCGGCGGCGTCCTGCCGGTGCCGCGCCGACAGGCGCTCGTGGCGTGGGCGCGGCGCACCGGCGCGCTGATCGCCGAGGACGACTACGACGGCGAGTTCCGCTTCGACGTCGGCCCGCTGCCCGCCCTGCACGGCCTCGATCCGGACGTCGTCCTCTACCTCGGCACGACCGCGAAGATGCTCACCGCGCGGATGGGCCTCGGCTGGCTGGTCGCGCGGCCCGACCTCGCCGCCGCCGTCGCCCGGCACCGCGACCGGGTCAACGACCGGACGTCCGCGCTGGCCGAGGAGGCGCTGCGCGTGCTGCTGGAGCGCGGCGACCTCGAACGCCACGTCCGGCGCGTCCGGGCCGAGTACGCGCGCCGCCGCGCGGTCGTCACCGAGGAACTGCGCGGGCTCGACGTGCGGGGCAGCACGGCGGGCCTGCACCTGGTCGTCGCGCTGCCCGCCGGGCAGGCCCGCCGGGTGCGGGACGAGGCCGCCGCGCGGGGCGTGCTCGTGGACGTCCTCGACCGGTACCGCACCGAGCCCGCCGACGGCGGCGGGCTCGTCATCGGCTACGGCGCGGCGGCGTCGGCGGACGAGCTCAGGACCGGATGCTCGCTGGTGCGGGCGCTGGCACGGCCGGAACCGCCGCCAGGTCGCCGGCCAGCCGGGGCACGGGGAGCCGGGGCGCGCGGTCCTCGCGGGGCAGCGGACGCGGCAGCGGCGCGACCGGCGTCTCCGGACCGGTGACGCGCCGGATGTCGATGCCGCCCGGGTCCGGCCGTTCCGGTCCGGGCACCTGCGACGCGCCGAAGTGGCCGCCGCGCGCCCACGCCCGCCGGTCGCGCCGGGCCTGGTAGGACTGCGGCGGGGGCAGCGGCGGCCCGGCGGGCCAGCGGCGCGCGACGCCCCAGCCGTCCAGCCAGGTGAGGATCGTGTCCAGGCCGGTCAGCGGGGTCGCGGTGAACGGCTCGTGCGCGGACCCGACGACCATGATCTGCAGGCAGGCCCGGCCCTCCCGGCCCGCCGCGCCGATCGTCCCCGCCGCCCGGGTCGCCGGGACGAGCTGGACGATCTCCCCGGTGCGCGGGTTCCACACGAGGTGCGCGGGCCGTCCGGCGCGGACGAGGTCGGCGGCGACCGACCGGGCCGACACCACCCGCGCGTCGGAGTCGCTGGCCAGCCACACCGCGCGCGGGGCGCCGCCCCGCAGCGGTCCGCCGTCGTCGCCCGCCGGCGACCGGCCGGCCTCCGGTAGCCATGCGTCTGCCACCGTGTGTCCTCCCCAATCGGGCGTCATGCCCCGAATTGGTCTCGTTATCCTGTGTTAGCCCAGTTGTGCATGGATGTCCACCCTGAAGGTGTCCCGGGGTGACCTGGGGTGATCCGTGCCGTCGCGGGGTCGTACCCCGCCGGTCGCGCGGATCCACCTGGCGCCGGGACGATCTGGCTCACCGTGGCGGATCGTGACCGCGTCGTCGCAGGTGGGCGACCTGGCGTGCGGGCCGGACCGGGCGGCCGGATGTGGCCGCCGCGCGCCGCCGGGACGCCCGGGGCGCACCCGCCGCCCCGAAGTCGACCGAGCCGCGTTCTAATAGGTCGTCATGAAGGACGAACGCACCGTGCCCGGCATCGACGTCCCGCGCCTGTCCGCCTGGCTGGCCGGCGCGCTGCCCGGCTCCGGACCCGTCACCGCCGTCGAGCTCATCGCGGGCGGCCGGTCCAACCTCACCTACCGGGTCGCGCTCGGCGACGGGCGCGCGGTCGTGCTGCGCCGGCCGCCGCTCGGGCACGTCCTGCCGACCGCGCACGACATGGCCCGCGAGTACCGCGTGATGGCGGCGCTCGGCGCGGCGTCCGGGGTGCCGGTGCCGACGATGGTCGCCTTTTGCGACGACCCGGGCGTCATCGGCGCGACGTTCTACGTCATGGACTTCGTCGACGGGCTCGTCCTGCGCACCGAGGCCGACGCCGCCGGGCTCGCCCCGGCGCGGGCCCGCGCGCTCGGCGACCGGCTCGCGGACGCGCTCGCCGAGATCCACGGCGTCGACCCGGAGCGGGCGGGGCTCGCGGACTTCGGCCGTCCCGCCGGGTACCTGGAGCGGCAGCTCCGCCGCTGGGGGCAGCAGTGGGAGCGGTCGCGCGACGCCGTCCGCGCCGCCGGGGCCGACCGCGACCTGCCCGCGTTCGACCGGCTCGTGGCGCGGCTCGGCGAGCGGCTGCCGCCCGACGCGCCCGGACGGCTCGTGCACGGCGACTTCCGCCTCGACAACGCCCTCGTCCGGCTCGACCCCGAACCCGCCGTTGCGGCCGTCGTGGACTGGGAGATGTCGACGCTCGGCGACCCGCTGGCCGACCTCGGGCTGACGCTCGTCTACTGGACCGAGGCCGGGGACGCCGAGCGGCTGCCCGTCGGCGCGACCGTCACCGCCGCGCCCGGCTTCCCGACCCGGCGCGAGTTCGCCGCGCGGTACGCCGCCGCCACTGGCGCTGACCTGTCCGGGCTGGACTACTACGTCGCGTTCGCGTGCTTCAAGCTGGCGGCGATCCTGGAGGGGATCCACGCGCGGTTCCTGCAGAACGCCACGGTCGGCGCCGGGTTCGACCAGGTCGGCGCGGCCGTCCCGCTGCTGTTGGACCGTGCCCATCGCGTCCTGGACTCGGGTTCCGCCTGGTGAGCGCGGAACGCTGAGCCGACGCGGCGGGATCACTTCTGACCGGCCTCCGGTTGGTCACAGGTGACGGCGACGGAGCTGCCGCCGGGGAGGAAGGTGACGGCGCCGGGCTGGCACTCGCCCGTCCGGATCACGGTGACGAGCCCGTTCCCTCGGCCGGACGCCCGGCTGAGGCTGAGACCCGGTGAGTGGGTCGCCGTCCAGGTCAGGAAGCCCGGCGCGGTCACCGTGACGGCGCACGATGGGGCCGCGCTCAGGTTGCACGACCCGCTGACGGCGACCGTGCCGGTCGTGGGCCTGCTGCGCGTCGGCGTGGGCTTCGGGCGCTTGGTGCGGGTGGGCTTCGGGGTGGGCTTGCGGGTCGTCGGGGTCGCGGACGGCGTCGGAGCGCTGGTCGTCGGCGTCGGCGCGGACGTCGTGGGCTCGGGCGACGGGCTGTCGAGCGGCGACTCCGACGGGTCGGCGGCCGGCGTGGACGACGACGCCGTGCCGAGCCCCGCCGCCGGACCCCCCGACCCCGGCATCAGCATGTAGCCGCCCGTCACCACGAGGATGACGGCCGCGGCGGCGGCGAGCGCGGGCCAGAGCCGGGGCGGGGTACGGCTCCGGCGCGGCTCGTCCGCCTCCGCCCGCGCGGCCGGCGGGAGCGGCAGGCCGTCCGGACCGAACGGCCCGGCCCGCCGGGCGGCCTCCGCCACGGTCGCGGGATCGGCGGCGGCGTCGGTGATCACGCCGGGCAGGTCGCCCGGCATGAGCGCGACCGGGAGCGCCTGGAGCAGCCGCGCGGCCGACACCGAACGGCCCCGGTGCGCGGCGCAGACCCGGCAGTCCTCCAGGTGGGCGACCAGCGCGCGGGCCGACGCGGGGTCGACCGGCCAGCCGCCCCGTTCGGCGAGCGCGGCGGCCTCCCGGCAGCCGTGCCCCCGGGAGCGGGCGATGAGCGCGGCGGCGACGGCCTCGTCCAGCCCGGCGCGCGCGGCGGCGGCGAGCCGGGCGGCCTCGCCCGCGTCCAGCCCGAGCACGACGCCGATCTCGGGGGTGTCCAGGTCGTGGCGCAGCAGCAGGTCGAGGGCTTCGCGGTCGCGGCCCCGCAGCGCGGCGAGGGCGCTGTGCGCGAGCCTGCGGCCCTCCAGCAGGCGGGCGTGCTCGGCCTCGTCCAGGAACGCGTCCTCGGCCTCGGGGGCCTCGATCCGCTCGTCCGGACGGTCCGGATCGCGCAGCCGCAGCAGGCACTCGTGCCGGACGAGCGCGTACAGCCAGGCGCGCACCCGTCCGCCGCCCCCGGCCAGGTCGCCGTGCGCGGACGCGGCCAGCAGCGCGTTGTACAGCGCCCAGGAGGCTTCGTCGCGGTCGCGGAGCAGCGCGTGCGCGTAGTCGTAGAGGCGGGCGCCGTACCGGTCGGCGAGCAGGCCCGGCGCCGACGCGTCGCCGGCGGCGAGCGCGCGGGCGAGACGCTCGTCGGCGGCGCGGTCAAGGGTGGGCCAAGCGGACACGGGGTCCTCCCGGAGCGGAGTCGGAGGTGCGGGTGCCGGAGCCGAGAAGGGTGGGCGCTCCGGGCACCGCGGCCCCGGACGATTCACAGGGCGTGGAGTAGGGAGGCCCGACGGCCCCGCTCCCCGTCGGGCCTCCGTATAAGAGACGGCCCGCCCCGGCGCCCGGTTGACAGGTTCGCAGCGAAATTTCGGAGATTTCCTCCGGGGGCCGGGACGAGCCCGGCCCCCGGCGGTCATTCGTTGATCCGGCGGGCCAGCAGCTTCAGGACGATCTTCTGGATGTCCTGCGGGGTGTTGGCGAGCTGGACCGTCCCGTTGGTGATCCGGCCGATCTCCCGGAGCGACGCCTCGTCGACGTCCTTCCCGTAGCCGATCATGTTCACCTGGATCGGCTTGTTCGGGTCGCGCATCGCCTTGAGCTGCGCGACCGCCTCCTGGAGCGTCGGGCCGTCGGGGTCGTCGTTCTGGCCGTCGGTGAACAGCAGGATCGTGTTGACGAACTCCGGCTTGTACGTCCGGTTCATCTCCTTGTACGCGGCGAGGATGGACGCGTACAGGGCCGTGTCGCCGTTCGGCTTGGGACGGATCTGGTTGAGCTGGGTGAGGACCATGTTCCGGCGCGTCGTGGAGCCGATGCGGTCGCCGAGCCCGCCGATCGGGACGAGTTCGCGGTAGTCGCGGTTGCCCACGAGATGCGTCGAGAACGACCAGACGCCGAGTTCGGTGTCGTTGGGCAGCATGCTGAGCCCGCCCTGCTCGACGCGCGCGAGCGCCTGGAGCCGGTTCATCCCGCCGCCCACGGGCTCGGCCATCGAGCCGGACACGTCGGTGAGCGTCAGGAGCCGGATCCCGAGCGACAGCTTCGACCACGCCTGCATCGTCTGCGCGACGTCGGCGGGCTTGGGCGCCGGGAGCTGCCGCGGACGGGCCGGGGTCACGCCGTACTTCTGGGAGAACGCCGTCGGAGCCTTGCCGTCGGGCGAGCGGAAGCCCAGCTCACGGACGTCTGTGCGGGTCGCGTCGGTGTTCATCGCCTGTTCGAGCAGGCCCGCCGCGCGCTTCTTGGCGTCGTCGCCGGTCGTGACGGTGAACGGGTAGTCCAGCGACAGCGTGCCCTCGACCGGGTACAGCGCGACGGCCGGTTCCGCCGGGCTCGTCCGGTTGTAGCTCCACAGCGCCTGCTCGGACGAGATGCTGATCGGCTGCCGGCCGCTGCGTCCCGGGCGGAACTGCCTGAACGTGTCGGCGGGCTTGGCGACGGTCGCCTCGCGGACCGTCCGGACGATCCCGGTGAAGATCGAGTCCCGGTTCGGGTCGTTGGTCAGCAGCTCGCCGGTGAGGACCAGGCCGCCGAGGCCGACGGCGTTGACCGTCGGGTCCGGGACGACCATCCGCACCGCGCCCGCCGGGATCATCTGGTTCTTGGTGACGCCGCCGCCCGCGACGCCGCCCGCCGCCTTCAGCAGGTTGTCCCAGGACGGCGTCGCGGTGACGCCCTCCTTCTGGAGCTGCCCGGCGAGGGTCTGCGGCAGGCCGACGACGATCGGGCTCGACGCGACGGACGTCCGGCTCACCGTGATCTTGTGCCGGGCCTTGTCGGTGCTGGTCTGGACGAGGGACGTCCACAGCGTCGAGTCGGGGATCCACACGTCCGGCTGGCGGGCCGTGTCGGACGGGACGCCCTGCCCGGACAGCACGGTCGCCACCGACGACGGGTCCTCGGCGCCGACGGACGCCTGGACGCACTTGCCGTCCACCTTGCGGCCCTGGTCGTTGAACCGGTCGACGGCCTTGCGGACGGCCGGCGCGATGTCGGGGGCGGCCGAGACGCGCAGCCGCAGCGCGCCGTCGCCGCCGCAGCCGCCCGTCCCGAGGAACGCGTAGACGCCGACGCCGAGCAGCACCGCGAGGCCGATCGCGCCCGCCAGCGGGCCGATCAGCACGCCGCGGCGCTTCCTGCGGGGCCGCCCGTACTCGCCGGAGCCGCCCGGCCCGCCCGGCCCGCCGGAGTCGCCGCCCGACCGGCCGCCGAAGAACCCGCCCTGGCGCTCGCCCGAGCCCGACATGGTGTCGTAGCCGCGGTACCCCGCGCTGGACGCGCCCGGCAGCGTGTACCCGCCGATCTCGCCACTTCCGCTCGACGGCCGCTCATATCCGCCCGTCCCGGACGACGGCAGCTCGAACCCACCGCTTCCGGTGGACGGCCGCTCATACCCGCCCGAGGACCGGCCGTACCCGCCCGTTCCGCCTGCGGGCCGCTCGAACCCGCCCGTCCCGGACGGCGGCAGCTCGAACCCGCCCGTGCCGCCGGTGGGCCGCTCGAAGCCGCCGGTCCCGCCCGGCGGCAACTGGAACCCGCCCGTGGCGCTCGTCGGGCGCTCGTATCCGCCGGTTCCGGACGGCGGCTGCTCGAACCCGCCGCTCGCCGTGGACGGGCGCTCGTACGCCCCCGAGCCGTACCCGTACGTCCCGTAGGGCCCGGACGAGGGCGGAGGCGGCGTCGTGCCCCGGGATCCGCTGTCGGACGTCCCGCCGAGGGCGGACCACTCGCCGGACTCGCCGGGCGTCACCCGCGGGCTCTGGCTGTCGCGCGGCGCGAACCAGTCGGACGACCCGTCGTTCGCCGGCCCGAAGACCGGACGGGACGGGTCGTGCTCACCGCCCTCCGCCCCCTCATCAGGGAAGTCGTTGCGATGACGTCCGCTCACGGCAGCCTCGATTCACCAGAAACACGTTCATGTTCCCCGGCACTGTAGTAGTCCGCCATGGAGGTTACAAAGAGCCGCAAAATGGTGATCTCGCAGGTCATCCCGTTGGTACGGTCCCGGCGGCGGTCACGCCGCGTGCCCGGACGAACCCCCGGCGGCGCGGGGCCAGAATGGGGAGCATGGCCCGTCTCGTCCCCGTCGCCGACCCCGCCGACCCGCGTCTCGCCGACTACACGCGGCTGCGCGACGTCAACCTCCGCAAGAGCCTGGAGGCCGAGCACGGCCTGTTCATCGCCGAGGGCGAGAAGGTCATCCGGCGCGCCCTCGCCACCGGGCACCCGGCCCGCTCGTTCCTCATGGCCGACCGCTGGGTGGAGCCGCTCGCCGACGCGCTGGACGCCGCCGACGCGCCCGTCTACGTCGCCGCCGACGCCGTGGTGGAGGCGGTGGCGGGCTTCCCGGTCCACCGGGGCGCGCTGGCGTCGCTGCGGCGGCTGCCGCTGCCGGACGTCGCGTCGGTCGTGGCCGAAGCGCGGCGCCTGCTCGTCCTGGAGGACCTGGTCGACCACGCCAACGTCGGCGCGATCTTCCGGTGCGCCGCCGCGCTCGGCGTGGACGCCGTCGTGCTGTCCCGGCGCTGCGCCGACCCGCTCTACCGGCGTGCGGTGAAGGTGTCGATGGGCGCGGTGTTCGCCGTGCCGTACGCGCGCATGGCGCACCGGCGGGACGGCCTGGACACCCTGCGCAAAGCCGGGTTCACGCTGCTCGCCCTCACCCCGGACGCGTCCGCCGTGCCGCTGACCGCCGCCCCGTCCGGCGAGCGGGTCGCGCTGCTGCTCGGCTCCGAGGGCGACGGGCTGACATCCCACTGGCTGGCCGAGGCGGACGCGCCCGTCCGCATCCCGATGGACGCGGGCGCGCTCGCGAGCGGCGTCGACTCCCTCAACGTCGTGGCCGCCGCCGCGATCGCCTGCTACGCGCTCGTCAGCGGGACCTGACCCGCCGGCGGACGGTCCGGCGGCCGAGCCGCGCCTGCGTCAGGACGAGCAGCGTCGCGACGAACAGCGCCGCGAGCCACGCCGCCTGCACGCCCGCGACGCGCTCGAACTCCGCGTTCCGCGCCACGACCGCGCTGTTGCTGCGGAGCCTGTTCTGCGGGAGCGCGGACGTCCGCTCCTGCGCGACCGCCGGGGCCTGCACCGACGGCAGCGGCACGCTCGTCGTGACGGTCGGCGGCGCGACGGTGTGCGCGGGCGGCAGCGGCGGGGGCGGGGCGGCCTGCGGCACCGGACGCGGCGCCGGGGCCGCCTTCTTTTTCTTCTTCTTCGGCGGGGCCGTCGTCTTCGTCGGCAGCGGCGTGGACTTCACCGGCACCGCGAACGTGACGGTCGCGGCGGCGGATCCGGCGTCGGCGTTCTCGGCCGTCACCGTGACCGACAGGGTGACGGCCGTGGTCGCCGCCAGGTCGTCCGGGACGCCGACGGTCGCGAGCACGGTGTCCCGTCCGCCCGCCGCGAGCGTCCCGAGCGTGCAGCCGGGCGCCGTGAACGGGGCCGGGCACTCGCCGCCGACGACGGCCTTCTTCGGGCTTGCCGCGATCCGCGTGACGCGCACGCCGGTCGCCGCCGCCTTCTGGGCGTGCACCCGGACGGTCACCGGCACCGTCTCGCCCGGCTTGGCCTTCGCCTTGCCGGGCGTCGCGCTCACCAGCAGCTCGGCGCGTGGCGGCGTCGTCGTCGGGCTCGGATCCGGCGTGGGACTGTCCGACCCCGAGGGATCGGGGGCGGGGGTCGCGGCGACGACCGTCGCCAGTCCCACGCCGAGCAGGATCCGATGACCCGTCGAACGGGAGAGCACGCCCCCGCACCTCCGTCGCGTTCGCCCCATGTACGCCTGGTTCGTCCCCTACCCAGGGCGCCATTGCTCACTCATGAAGAATTTTTGACGCGCCGGTAACGATCCGGTGCGCACTTCATGCCAGCACGAGCGGGGCGTCATCGCAAGCCGGACGTCAGACGGACTCCTCCCGCACGTCCTCCACCTCGTCGCGCGGCGCCCAGCTCTGCCACACGCCCTGGTCCACGCGGTCGAGGCCGAGCCGCTCGGCGACGGGCGCGCGCCCGCCCGCGTACTCCACCCGCAGCCAGCCCTCGTGCTCCCCGACGATCACGAACGGCTCGCCCCGCCACCTGCACGTCGTCCGGACGTACCGCAGCGCCTCGACCTCGAAGGCCGGGACGGTCCGGCGGTACCGGCCGGGGCGCAGCTCCTCGAAACCGTCGGTCGGTTCCGGGGCGTACAGGCGGATCTCGCCGTCCGCGCCGGGCGCCGCCTCGAAGTCCCGGCCCAGCCAACGGGCCAGATAACCGTCGCGGATGGGTGCCATGATGCCCTCCGTCCAGTAAGGCCGTCCGTCAACGTCGATCACCGTCGGGTTCACCCGCCTCGGGCCGCAGCCACGCCAGCCGGTCCGGGTCGTACATCGCGACGAACCGCTCCGAGCGGTCCGCTCCGACCAGGTACATCTCCGCGCCGTGCGGGAGCCGGACGCTGTCCACCTTGTACTCGCGGATCGACCCCGCGCTGCCCGGCGCGAAGCCCGACCCCTGGAACGGCGGCGCCTCCACGACCCAGCCCGCGTCGCCCCACGCGGCCAGTTCCTCGTCCGTCCGGCCGCCGAACGGCACCCGGTACAGGTCCGAGCAGTACGCGGGCCAGCGGATCACGTAGACGCTCTCGTCGGTCGCCGAGAACGGCGAGTCCGCGTAGAGCAGGCCGAGCGTCTCGTAGAGCTGCGCCGGGGTCTGCAGCTCGGCGACGTCCGAGGTCGGGTGGACGAACCCGCCGACCCGGTCGTAGCCCTGCTCCAGATACCAGCCGACATGGCCGTGCGGGACGACCTTCTGCATGATCGCCGGCGTCGGGAGCGGTTCGCCGTCCGGCTCGGGCTCCGGCTCGCGGCGCGGTTCGGGCCGCGGCGCCGGTTCGGGCTCGGCCACCGCCGGTTCCGGACGCGGCCGGACGAGGCCCACCCGCGCCGCCCACTCGCTCAGCGACCGGACCTGGCCGCCCTCCAGCGACGCGCCGATCCGCGTGCCCGGGTTGAGCAGCATCGCCCAGTCGTCGCGCGGCCACACCGCGATCAGCTCGCGGAAGTCCGCGTACACGAACCGCGACTCCGGCAGCACCTCGCGCAGCCGCACCATCGAGGTGAACACGCGGACCGAGGACGGGTCGCGCAGCGCCGCGTCCCACCGGAACTCGCGCTGGACGGGCGTGACCTCCAGCGGCGCGTCTTCCGGAATCGGTACCAGGACGTTCGCGGCCAGCAGGACGCGCAGGAACGCGTCGGAGTCGCCCGCGCGGACGGCCTCGTACAGTTCCTGGTCGATGCGGTTGCCGGGCTCGAACTCCGGCTCGTCGGTGCGCGGCAGGGGCTGCGGCTCGGGGTCGGGGGCCGCCTCGGGCGGCGCGGCGCCGAACGTCCGGACCCGCTCGGCCGGGAGCGCGGCGTCGATCGGCGTGCCGGGGTTGAGGACGAGCGTCCACCCGTCGTCCGGCCACGCCGCCGCCATCTCCTGGAAGCTCGGCATGACGAACCTCGAACTGCCGATCGCCTCGTTCATCCAGCGCAGCGACGTGAACACCTGGATCGCCGTGCGGCCGTGGACGGGCACCGGACGCCACGGGAACTCCGGATCGTCCGGCGCGATGCCCCACAGCGTCTGCGGCTCGGCCGGGACGAGCACCTGCGCGCCCGCCAGGATCGCGAAGAACCCGTCGGCGTCACCGCGTCCGGCCGCCTCGAACAGCCGCTCCTCGACCTCGTTCTGCGGCTCGAACGACTCGCCGAGCCGCCGCGCCGCGCGCTGGTCCGCCCAGGTCGCGAGGCCGGGAAGCTGCTCGGCGTGGACCGTCCCGCCCGCCGGGGACCCCGCGTTCACCGCGAGCGGCCACTCCTTGTCCGGCCAGTAGCGCAGGACGGTCGTGAACGGCAGCGTCAGGTACTCGGCGTTCGTCCCCGCCCGCCGCGCCTCCTCGACCAGCCGCTCCGGCGAGGTGAACACCGGGACGGTCGTGACGCCGTCGACCTCGCGCGTCCGCCACGGGAACCCCGGACGGCCAGGCCGCAGCGTGTAGTCCATGTCGTCGGGGACGGGCAGCAGCACCTCCGCCCCGGCGAGCGTCTGCAGGAACAGGTCGTGGTCGTCGGTGGACGCGGCGCGCAGCAGTTCGCGCTCGACGTCGTTGGCGGGCTCGAACGGCGCGCGGGCCCTGTCGCGGGGGAGCGCGCGGTGCTGGTCGCGCAGATCCTCCCAGCCGGACTCGTCGTCCACCGGCGGAAGATCGACTTGCGTCTCCGTGGGGGACGGCTCCGTCCTGACGTCCGCCTCCCCGGCCTTGCGCCCGCCGCGCGCCTTGACGACCGGATACGGGTCCCGCGTGGTGGCGGACGGGTCGTCGTCCTCGTCCGCCGCGAACTCCACGCCGCGCTCCGCGTCACCCGCGGCCACGAACGACGGCTGCGGACCGTCCGGCCCCGTCCCGCGCCCCGACCGCTCCTCACCCAGCTCACCGCCAGGCGGTTCGGCGCCAGGCTCGCCCGGCCCGCCCTCGCGACCCGGCGCAAGCCCCGGCCGCTCGGCACCGAACTCGCCGACGCCGCCCGCACCGTCCGTCCGCTCGCTCTCACGCTCACCGGCGCCATGCGCGCCGACACGACCGGCACCCTGCTCGCCGCCCGGCGTGAAGCCCGGCAGCTCGGTACCGAACTCGCCGCCCGGCGCGGAACCCGGCCGTTCGGTGTCGCGCTCACCGCCCGGCGTAAAGCCCGGCCGCTCGGTGCCGTGCTCACCACCTGGCGTGAAGCCCAGGCGCTCGGTGTCGCGCTCGTCGCCTGGCGTGAAGCCCGGGCGCTCGGTTCCGTGCTCACCGCCCGGCAGTTCGATGCCGAACTCGCTGCCCGGTGCGGAGCCTGGCCGTTCGGTTCCGGGCTCGCCGCCCGGCGTGAAGCCCAGGCGTTCGGTGTCGTGCTCGTCGCCTGGCGTGAAGCCTGGGCGCTCGGTTCCGTGGTCGCTGCCCGGGGCGAAGCCCGGGCGCTCGCTCAAGCGCGGTTCGCCGCCCGGCACAGACGTCGGGTGTTCGCCCACGCCGAGTTCGCCGGAAGACGGCGCCTCCGCGCCGGGCTCGCCGACGGGCGTGCGGGACGGCCGCTCCACGCCGTGCTCGCCGGACGACCCGGGCGGAGCGAAGGACGGCGGTTCCGCCCCCGCCTCGCCGGGCGCGGGCGCGGCGGGTCCGGCAGCACCGTGCGCCGCGAACGGCGGCAGGCCCGTGTCCTGGTCACCCGCGTCGCCGGGCGCGTACGGCGGTCGCCCGTCGTCGGCCCCGCGCGGCGCGTCGGCGCCGGGGCGCAGAAAGGACGAGCGGTCCGCGTCGTCGGCGGGCACGCCGGACTCGGCGAACGGACGGTCACCGGGCGGCGGCACCTCCACCCCGTTGACGCGGCCACCCGAGGACGGGTCGAAGGGCGGCACGCCGCGCTCGGGCGACGCATAAGCGTCCCCGGCCTCGCCGGGAAGGGGCGGCACCGGATGACCGGGCCGGTCCGCGTCCGGCTCGGGCCGGGAGAACGGCGGCAGGCCCGCGCCGGGCTCGGCGGGCGGCGCTCCGTGCAGACCCTGCTCGCCCCCCAGGCCGGGCGGCAGGCCCGGCGTCGCGTCGGACGACGCACCCGGCGCACCGCCGGGCACCGAGCCGGGCGACGTACCGGGCACCGAGCTGGGCGGGATACCGGGCGGGGTGCCGGGGGCCGAGCCGGGCGGGGTACCGGGCGGAGTGCCGGGGGCCGCGCCCGGGATGGCGCCGGGCGGCGTGCCGTGCGCATCGCCGGGCGTCCCGGGCAGCCCGTCCAGCGTCGCGTCGGAGGGCGCACCGCCGGGCACCGCACCCGGGACGACGTCGGACGGCGTGCCGTGAGCACCGCCGGGCGCGCTGGGCGGCCCCCCCGGCGTCGTGCCAGGGGGTGCGCCGTGCGCATCGCCGGGCAGCCCACCCGGCGTCGTGCCGGGGGGCGCGCTGTGGGCCGCGCCGGGTGCTACGCCCGGGATGGCGCCGGGTGGGGTGCTGTGCGCGTCGCCCGGCGTCGCGGGCGGCCTGTCCAGCGTTGCGTCGGCGGGCGCGCCGTAAGTGCCGCTCGGCGCTGTGCCGCGTGGCGGCACGTTGGATGTCGCGCCGGGCATCCCGGGCTGTACTTCCGGTGTCGCGCCGGGCGGGCGGCCCGGCGCTTCTGGCGGTCCGTCCGTTGGGGCGCCGGGGATGTTCGGCGGTGCGCTGGACGTCGCTCCGGGGGCGCCGTGGGCGGCGCCGGGAGTGCCGGGCGGGACGTTGGGGGCCGCGCCGGGCGGGATGCCGGGGGCGTTGGACGTCGCGCCGGGCGTGTCGGGGGACGGACGGGTGAAGGAGTCCGCGTCGAGCGTCCCGTCGTCCACCGAGGGACGGCCGGGCGTCCACGGCGCGGGCGCGGCGTACGGCAGGCCGGCCGGGTCGGGTTCGGCGGGCGGGCCGTCCGGGGCGACGGCCGCGTGGTGCGCGCCCTGCGGGGCGGGCTCGGCGGGGGCGTCCGGCGGCGCGACGGGCACGGGCGCGTCCGGCGCGCGGTGCGCCCCCCGGGGCAGCGGCACCGGCGGCTCTAGGACGTCGGGACGTCCGGCCTGCGGCGGCAGCGCGTCCCCGTCGAGGATCTGCCGCACGAACCAGCCGGGCAGTCGGCCTTCGAGCGGCAGCGGCGCGGCACCGGACGGCACGGCGTCCACCGCGAGCCACCAGCGCAGCTCCGGCCAGCTCTGCGCGACGTCGGCGAACGACACCGTCAGGAAGTGCCGGACGCCCGGGCCGAGGCACGCCAGCATCGCCGCCGCCGAGGTGAACGCCAGCACATGGACGCGTCCGTCGTCCTCCCGCGTCGGCCACGGCGGCTGCACCCGGTTGGCGAGGACGTCCTCGACCAGGTCCGGGGCGACCGGGAGCAGCAGTTCCGCCTCCGCGAGCATCCGGAAGTACGCCTCCCGGTCGCCCGCGCGGACCGCCTCCACCAGCCGCCGCTCCAGCTCTGACGTGGGCCGCCAGACGTCGGCCACGGTCGCCACCCCCTGTTTCATCCCGCGCCGCCTTCGTCCCGCCGCGAGGTCCCGCGACGGGCTCCGCGACGAGTTACGGACCTGCCTACGCTACATGGGCGAACACGGCCAAAGCTCCCCGTGTCGGCCGGTCCCGCGGTGGAACTCCGGCGGCCCCCGCCGCCCCGTCCGCGCGAACGTGCGCGCCGCCCCGCACGCGCCGGGACGGGCCTGCGGCGCCGCCCGAACCCCCCAGCCAGGGCCGACGCCGTCTCCGTGTTCCCCGACAGGGTAGGGTCCGCGCGCCGCCGGAGCCACCGGCTCCCTGAACGTCGGCGTGATTCCCGTCCCGTCGAGGCAACCGATTCGGCTGGTGTGCGTCAGTATGAGCGGATGCTGACGGGGATCGAGCGGGAGGGCGCCATGCGCCGGGTGTTGTCGGGGAGCGGCGTGCTGCTGGCCGCGTTGGGCCTCACGGCGGGGTGCGGGGGCAACTCGGCCGCCGTCTGCTCGGACGCCAAGGCCGCGTACGCGGCCTACATCACGCAGGTGCGGACCGTCCCGGCGGGCCAGCCCGCCCAGTGGAAGGCGCCGACGGACCAGCTCGCCGCGAAACTCGGCGCGCTCGCGGGCAAGGCGGACGACGGCAAGCTCCGCACGGCGCTGAACGCCGAGGCCGGACGGCTGCGCGCCGCGTCCACGACCGTCGCGTCCGGGGACATGGCGCAGCTCAACACCGCGCTCGCCCAGACGCCGCGCGGCCTCGGCAAGGCCTGCGACTGAGCGGCGCGCGCCCGGGGACGCGCGCCGCCGTCGCCGCCTAGCCGCCGAACTCGTTCGGGTTCGGCCCGCCGTCGCCGCCCCCGCCACCGCCGCCATGGCCGGGGCCGCCGCCGTTCCCGGGACCGCCGCCGTTCCCGCCGCCGGGCGTGCCGCCGCCCCCGTCGCCGGGCGGGGTGACCGGCACCGTCGGCCGCGTCGGCGGCGCGGTCGGGACGTGCGGACGCGTCGGGCCCGGGTCCTGCGGACGGTTCGTGCGCGGGTTGGCGGGCAGCCCCTGCGCCGGGTTCCCGCCGTTGTAGCCGCCGGTGCGGGTGGACGGCTCCCCGAAGTCCTCCGGGTCGTAGCCCTTGATGTTGACGGCCTGGCGCATGTACGCGCTCCAGATCTGCGCGGGGAGCTGCCCGCCGTACGACCCGTAGCCGGGGATGACGAGCGGCTTCCCGTCCGACCGGAACATCGCCACCGTCGTCGCCATCTGCGGGATGTAGCCGTTGAACCAGATGGCCGCGCCCGCGTCGGTCGTGCCCGTCTTGCCCGCGACGTCCCGGTCCGGGAGCTGCGCGGCCGTGCCCGTGCCGCCGAGGACGACCTGCCGCATCGCGTACGTCGCGTCCCGGGCGACCTGCGTGCTGAACGCGCGGGTGCCCTTCTCGGTGAACGTCCGCGACCGGCCGTCGTTGTCCCGGACGGCCTTCACGACGTACGGCGTCCGGTGCTCGCCCTCGGCCGCGAACGTCGCGTACACGCCGGCCTGCTGCACCGGGTGCTCGGAGATCACGCCGAGCGGGAACACCGCCGACGCGCGCTGCGCCGCGCTCATCTGGTCGGCAGGGACGCCCATCTTCTCGGCCATCTTCGCGATCTTCTCGTTGCCGATGTCGCGGCCGAGGTTCACGTACGCCGTGTTGATCGAGTGCTCCGTGGCGGTCACGAGGTTGACCATGCCGAAGTTCTCGTTGCTGTCGTTGTGGATCGGCGTGCCGTTGAAGTACTGCGGCGAGCTGCCGTCATAGGACGTCGTGAGCGACTTGCCGTCGTCCAGCGCGGCGGCCAGCGCGATCGGCTTGAAGCCCGAGCCGACCTGGCCCCAGTCGCCGAACGCGCTGCTCAGCGGCTCGTCCAGGTAGTTGCGTCCGCCGTAGAACGCGACGACCTGGCCGGTCTTCGGGTCCACCGAGACGACGGCCGTCCGGATCTTCCGGTTCATCCCGGACGGGAGGTTCGCCGTCACCGTCTGCCGGAGCTGGTCCATCAGCCGCTTGTCGAACGTCGTCGTGATCTTCAGCCCGGCGCGGTTGATCTCGTCCTCGCTGTAGCCCCGGCGCTCCATCAGCTCCTTCTTGGCCACATTGACCATGTAGCCCTTCTGGCCCTTGAGGACGTCGGTGATCCGCTGCTTCTGCGGCGCCGGGAACTGCAGGGACGCCGCCTGGTTCGCGTCCAGCGCCTTGTCCCGGACCATGTTGGCGATGACCGCGCGCCAGCGCTGCTCGGCGTAGGCGCGGTTCTGGCCCGTCGGGTCGGCGAAGTTGCTCGGCTGCTGGATCGCGGCGGCCAGGTAGGCGGACTCGGCCGGGGTCAGGTCCTTGACGTCCTTGCCGTAGTACGCGTGCGCCGCCGCCTGGACGCCGTACGCGTCCCGGCCGAAGAAGATCGTGTTGAGGTACTGCTCCAGGATCCAGTCCTTGGGCTTCTCCCGGCCGACCTTCAGCGCGACCATGATCTCTTTGAGCTTGCGGGTGACGGACCGTTCCTTGCCGATGCCGCCGTAGTAGTTGCGGACCATCTGCTGCGTGATCGTCGACCCGCCCTGGAGCTGCTCGCCGGTCGCGGTGGACCAGAACGCCCGGATCGTCCCGGACGGCGAAACGCCCGGGTCGGTGTAGAAGCTCCGGTTCTCGGCGGCGATGACCGCGTCCCGCATGCTCTTGGGGATCTGGTCCATCGTGACGGCCTCGCGGTTGACGCCCGTCTTCGCGATGACCGTCTTGCCGTCGGAGTAGTAGAAGGTCGGCCCCTGCGCGATCGCCGCCTCCTGCGGGGACGGGACGGGCGTCAGCATGTACGCCACCACGAACCCGCCGACGACGAGCACGATGAGGCCGAGCAGCGTCAACGCGGCACGCCGGGCGTACCGGACGCGCTTGCTGCGCCGCTTCTTCCCCTTGCCCGCACCACCCTCCGGCGGCCCGTCACCCCCATCACCGCCGTCGCCGCTGTCGGGCGGCAGGATCGTCGGCGGCGCGCCCTCGGCGTTCACCCCGGCCGTAGCGTCGTCCGCGAGATCGTCGTCGGTGACGACACGATCGACGCGCGTAGCGCCCGTCGGCGCAACGACCGCCTCCGCCCGCGTAGCGTCAGCAGACGCCTCCGCCTCCTCAGGCACAACACCCTCAACACGCGTCGCGTCGGCGAGCGCCTCCGCCTTCTCGGGCACGACGCCCTCAACGCGCGTTGCATCACCGGGCGCGCTCTGGTCGGGCACGACGCTCTCGGCGCGCGTCGCGTCGGCGGGCGCCTCCATCTCGTCGGGCACAACGGCGTCACCGCGCGTGGCGTTGCCGGGCGCCTCTGCGGGCACGACACCCGCGACGCCGCCCGACGCCTCTTCGCGTGCGACGGCGCCGGGCGCCTCCGCCTTCTCGGTGCCCTCGGACGCCTCCGGCTCGTCCTCGACGACGGCTTCCGCCCGCGTGGCGTCAGCGGGCGCATCCTCCGGCTCGTCCGCCTCAGCGGGCGCCGCGTCGGCGATCCCGCCTGCCTCGGGCGTAGCCGCGATGGGAGCCGTATCCTCCGGGTCACCCGCGACGATGGCCTCCGCGCGCGTCGCGTCGGCGGGCTCGTCCGGCTCGTCCGGGTCGATGGTCGCGCTTTCGGCGGGCGCGTCCTCCGAGTCGTCCGCGTCGAACGTCGCGCTTTCGGCGGGCACACCCGCGATGGGGGCCGTGTCCTCCGGGTCATCCGTAACGTCGGCTTCCGCCCGCGTCGTGTTGGCGGGCACGTCCTCCGGCTCGTCCGCCTCGGCGGACGCCGCGTCGGTCGCGCTTTCGTCGGTCGCAGCCGGGTCGGGCGCGTCTTGCGGCTCGTCCGCGACGATGCCCTTCGCCCGTGTCGCGTCGGCGGGCGCGACTTGCGGCTCGTCCGGGTCGGTGGTCGCGCTTTCGGCGGGCACAGCCGCGATGGGCGCCGTGTCGTCCGGCTCGCTCGTGGCGGCTTCCGCTTGCGTCGCGTCGGCGGGCGCGTCCGGCTCGTCGGGCGCGACGGCCTCGGCGCGCGTTGCGTCCTGCGGTTCGTCCGCGTCGGCGGGCGTCGTGTCGCCCGTCGCGTTCTCGTCGGCGGGCGCCGTCTCGGCGGTCGTTCCCTTGTCGGGCGTGACGGCCTCGGCGCGCGTCGGGGAGGCGGGCGTCTCTTCCTCGGCGGGCTCGTCCGCGTCGGCGCGCGTCGGCTCGGCGGGGGCCGTGTCGTCCTCGTCCGGCTCGTCGGCGACGGCGGCTTTCGGGCGCTTTGCGGCGTCCGGGTCGCCGGGGTCGGTCTGCGGCTCGGGGGCGGCGGTGTCCGCGTCGTCCGGCGGGGCGACGGGCTCGTCCGCCGGCGGCGCGGCCGGGTCCTCCTCGACGCCGTCGGCACCGTCCGGCCGCCCGGCGGGCACTGCGCCCTCCGGGCTCTTACCGCTGTCGCTCACAAGCCCCCCGTGATTGTTCCGTTACCGACGATACCCGAGGGGACCGACGCTCCAGGCCGGTCCATTGCTCTCTCCCGGGACTCCCTAGAAGGGACGGACGGGGACGCGCGCGGGTTGACTCCCGGCCCGTCCCGGGACCGTCCAACGCGGGACGGCGGGACACCCGCCTCCGGGGCCCCGCCGTCCGATGTGTTGCTAAATGTCCACTATCAGTTGGGAACGGTGCCCAGAATGTCCACCACGAAGACGAGCGTGTCCGTCCCCTTGATCCCGGCCTGCGGGTTCCCGTTCTTGCCGTACCCCTCGCTCGGCGGCAGGACGAGCAGCACGCGGCTCCCGACCTTCTGACCGCTGAGCCCCTTGTCGAAGCCCGGCACGGTCGCCTTCACGCCGATCGGGAACAGCGCGGGGACGCCGTTGGTGAAGCTGGAGTCGAACACCTTGCCGTCCCGCCAGAGCTGCCCCTGGTACTGGACGACCGCGTTGTCGTTCTTCGCGAGCGCCTTCCCGGTGCCCTGGACGATCGTCTTGACCTGGAGCTTGGACGGCGCGTCCGCCTTCGGGATCGTCACCTTGGGCGCTTCGCCCGGCTTGCCCGCCGCGACGGACGGCAGGTTCTTGTCCTTCTGCTCCTGCGCCGTCCCGGACGGCCCCATGCCCTTCGGGTACACGCCGAGGATGTCCACGACGAAGACGATCGAGTCGGTCGCCGAGATCCCCATCTGCTCGCCCTGCGCCCCGAAGCCCTTGCTCGGCGGGATCTCCAGGACGACGCGGCTGCCCGCCGTCTGGCCGACGAGCCCCTCGTCCACGCCCTTCACACCGGTCTTGCCGATGACGAGCGGACGGATCTGCTGCGCCGTCGCGGAGAACGAGCTGTCGATCTCCTTGCTGGTGCTCTTCTTCTTGGCGTCGTCGCCGGAGCCCTTGGTCCACTGGTAGAAGGTGTAGCGCCCGTACACGGCCGAGCCGCTCGCGACCTTCGTCCCGCTGCCCTTGATCGGCGTGCTGGTCGACAGCTTCTTCGCCGGCTCAAGCCCCGCGGGGATCTTCACCGCGGGCTTCTTGCCGAACGCGCCGGTGACCTTGATCTCCGGCCCCGGCCGGGTGACGAGGTAGGTGACGCCGCCCGCCACGACGAGGACGACGACCACGGCCGCCAGGATCCCGAGCCGCTTCCGCTTCCGCGCCTGCGCCGCCGTCAGCCCGGACGGCCGGGGACCGCCGCCCTTGCGCCCCGCGCTGATGCCGTGCGGCGTGAACTCGGGGCTGCGGATGTTCTTGGCGTTCGGGAGCTTGGCCTTGACCGCCGGCTCGCCCCGGGGCTTGCCATCCTCAGACATGTTTCCTCACTCGCTCCGGGATCGACGACACCACACCGGTCACACCCTGCCACCGCCCACCTAAGAGGGCCGTGAAAACCGGGCAAAGAAGACCGGCTCGCAATCTACCGGTCCGGCGGCCTCGCTCTCGACGGGCCGCGAAGCCCGCCACGATACCCGCCCCCGGCTCCCTACTGCTGTCCGCCCACGAACCACTCACCGATCGGGACGTACTCAGACATCCCAACCGCCAGCATCGCCCGCGAGACTCGAACCCGGAGCAGCGCCCGCCGGACTTCCGGCGCGCCTCGGCCTACCCGCAGTCGCTCGAACGGCTCATGGTCCGCCGGATCGTGACAGGCGCGTACGGCCCTCGACCGTGAGCACGGGGGGCGCACGCCGCGAACACTGCCCATACGGGTCGCTCTGGAAGGAGGGGTGAACCTTCGGGGAGGGCGGGTGGCATGCCGCAGACGTAGACGACCTAACCGCAGGTCAGGACAATGACCTCGGCGGCGGCATCCTCCAGCGCGCGCGAAAGGCCCCGGCGGCTCGGTGTGATGACCGTCGTGCGGTAGGAGGAGGCGAACGGCGCGAAGATTCGGTCGCGTGAAGCGATGAAGAAGTCGGTGTACCCCGTGCTGGCGAGGAACTCGCCGCGGTCGAGGAGAACGCGGTCGGCGCTGTCGGGAGCCGGGCGGACGAGTTCGAAGGGCGGCAGGCTGCGGGCGGCCAGAAGGGCGACATGCGGGATGAAGGCCCACTGCCCGCCGACGACGAATGTGTGCTGGACCGGTCCGGCGGTGTCGAGGATCGCTTCGATGCGCTTGGCGGCGCGCGCGTCGTCTACGCGCCGGCTGCGCTCGTACAGCATGTTCTCAAGATCGATCAGCAACGCCCGTCGTGCAGTGGTGGTGCGAGCATCACCTCCCGCCCCCGAGTCCTGTCCCGCCGGGGATCGCGAGCGGTGGCGGGGTGATGCTGGTGCAGAGGGGGCACGGCTGGACAACACGTGATTCAGCATGCGAATCATGATGAATCAAGATCCCGGGGCCCTTCAACCGGTTTGGTAGACCTGTCCGTAAGCCGTCCGACGTCCGACTTTCATCGGATCGGTTGCTGCTCCCGTGAGAAGGTGGTTAGGTGTGCGTTGCTGTGAATCGTTGTGACTCAATGCGGGTCGAGGTGGCCGGTTCGGTCGACTCCGGCCCGCAAGTCGACCTGGCGGGCGAGGTGAGGCGGGCGTGACCGGCTCGGCCGAAGGGCCCAAGGAACGCCGGAGACTCGCCGCCGAACTGCGCGCGCTGCGCGCTCAGGCCGGACTTTCCGGCCGTGAGCTGGCGTCGGGCATCGACCGTGTCAGCCAGTCCAAGGTGTCGAGGATCGAAGCCGGCACCGCGATGCCGACGCTCGCCCAGATCGAGCGCTGGGCGGAGCTCACTGGAGCGACGCCGGAGAAGACGCGGAACTTGCTCATGCTGGCCGAGCGCGCCTTCAACGAGATCCACGCTTGGGGAACGTTGCTGAAAGACCGGCCGCACCAGCAGGACGAGATCGGGAAACGAGAGGGCGGAGCACGGATGGTGCGCACGTTCGAGCCCCTGATCGTGCCGGGCCTGCTCCAGACGGCGGAGTACGCCCGGCAGGTGTTCGACCTGTCGCCGCTGGCCACGGTCAGGGAGGGCGTTCCGGCCGCTGTTTCCGCGCGGATGGACCGCCAGCTCGCGCTCTACGATCCGGGCCAGAGGTTCGAGTTCCTCATCACCGAGGCCTCACTGCGCTGGTGTCCTGGGCAGGAAGGACGAGGGCTGCTTCCCGCCCAGCTGGACCGTGTTCATTCGCTGAGCACGTTGCGGAACGTGTCCATCGGGGTCATTCGAGACGGCGCACCAGCTCTGACCTATGCCGCTCACGGGTTCGTGATCTACGAAGGCCGCGATGCCGACGACGTATGCGTCGGCGTCGAGGCCGTGCACGCGGGAATGGCGCTTCATGATCCGGACGTGATCGAGATGTACGAGAGAACGTGGACGGCGTTGAAGCGGACGGCCCTCTTCGGCGACGAGGCGCGCCAGATCGTCATCGAGCACTTGTCGGCCTTCCGTGTGCCCGCGGAGTGATCCGGTGTACGCGTCCCGCGGCGAGCCGCGACCGGAACCCGGAGGGGGGACGCCCCGGCACGGACGCGGCGTCCCCCGGGCCCGCCGGGCGCGTCAGTTCTGCGTGAACATGCTCCCGGCAAGCCCCAGCATCGCCTCGCGCATCAGCGCGGAGAGCGCCGCCCGTCCGCCGCGCGCGAGCCGGATCACCGGTCCGTCGGGGTCCTTGGAGTCGCGCACGCAGACGACGGCGCCGTCCAGAGCGAGTTCGACGCATTGGCCGTGGGGGCCGCTGTACGTGCTCTTACGCCACTCGAGCGAACCGTGGATCCGACCTTCTTCCGTCCTGGCCATATCTGACGACCTTTCTGTTGGGCGGCGACCTTCCGCCGTCGGTAAAGAAAGGCTCGAACACCGATCTGGTATGGAACTGGTCGCGTCCTGGCGTGCCTGGCGATGTTCTGGTGGGGGCTCTGAAAACGCAGGTCGCGATGGGGTGGCAGTCAGTGGAATTTAGCTTCCTCGGGCCGTTGGAGGTCACCGTTGACGCCGCCCGGCTGCCCCTCGGCGGTGAGAAGGTTCGTCTGACGCTGGCCGTCTTGCTGGAGGCGGAGGGACGGTCGGTCGCGCTGGAGAAACTGAGCGGGATTCTCGCGGACAGAAGGTCGAGCAGTCGCGCGGTCCGCGACCCGCAGGGGGCGGTCCACTCGTGTGTGAGCGACCTGAGAGGAATTCTGCGGCAGGGCGGTCTCGATGCGGACGCGCTGATTCCCAAACGCGAGCCGGGTTACCGCCTGGTGGTCGCCCGTGACAACGTCGATCTACACCGTTTCCGTGAGCGTGCGCGGGAGGTGCGCCGACTCGCCGCCCGGAATCGTGCGGAGGACGATCCGAGGATCGTCCATGTCGCGCGTGCGGCGCTCGGACAGTGGGATCGCGGCGGTGCCGGCCCTCGTGGTGAGCCTCTGGCGGACCTGACGGGCCGATGGGCGACCGAATGCCGGAACAACCTGCGTCGGGAGCACCGCGAAATCACGGTCCGGTGCCTGGAGGCCGAACTGCGCTTGGGAGCGGGCGCCCGCCTCGTCGCCGAGCTGGAAGCACTGCACCGGGAATGGCCGTTCGAGGAAGCGATCGTCGGGATGTTGATGCTCGCCCACGACCGGGCGGGCCATCGGCTCCAGGCGCTCAGGGTCTACGAGGGATTCGAGCGGCGCGTCGGCGCGAAGTTCGGCACGGGCCCGAGTCCGGAGACCAAGAACCTGTTCCGGCGGATCGTCGAAGAGGACGCCACGCTCCACCCGCCCGTCCGTACCGCAAGGAAAGGAACCGCCATGCCGCCGCATCGGAACCCGGCACTCGCCCAGCGGATGGCCGATGCTCTCGCGCCTGTCCTGCCCGTTCTCACCGGCGCCGGAGACCCGGACCCGGAGGCGCGGCTGAACGGTGCCTCGTTCGACATCGCGAAAGACCTCTGGGTGCTCATCAACAGACGTTCCGCGGTCTCCCTCCTCCCCGAGGCGACGCGTGAACGACCGGACCGCGCCGTCCTGCGCGCCCAGCTGGAGGAAGTTCTCGCCGCTGATGATTTCATGTCGGCCGAGGCATCCCGCGTTCTCGACGAAACGAACGTCAGGGGGATGAACGGGCAGATCATCGTGTCCGGAAACTACTTCCACCAAGGAGACGTGATCAACGGAACCTCGATCAAGAACTACGGGTCCTGAGCATGAACGATCCCCGAGACCGTGCGCCGAGCGACGCCCTTCACGTGGCGATCAACGGCGATCTCGTCAACGGTGACCAGTTCAAGAACTATTATGGCCCGCGGGTGATCATCCCCGCCGGAACGCCGGAAACGGTTCCGGTGGGCTGGTCCGGCGGCGCCGACGTCCGGGTCGGCGCGCACGTCTACCTTCTTTGCGATCCCTTCCTGAGAACGTCCTCCTCACCAGACCATTCAGTGTTGTACCGCGAGGCCCTCGCGCTGCGCGTCGCACGTGGCCCGGGCGGGCGACGCGCACGGCCGCGCGGACGCGGTTCCGAGGCGGCGCCAGATCACCGGTACGCATGGCTGCGGCAGGTGCGTGTGCGTGAGGAGACCGCTGCCGCCCGCGCGGAACTGAAAACCCTAGCCGTGGAACGCGAGTATCTGACCCGGCTGAGCGGACAGATCGCCGGGCTCCCGCGCGTGCTGCACATGGAAACCGAACCGGACGGACGAACTGCGACCCTCGCGGTCGCCTGGCCGTCCTCGCGCAAGTCCCAGGAGCCGTTCCCGGCCCTGGAAACGTTGCTCGAGCCGGGCGGCGCGGCAATGGACCCGTTCCGTATGTTCGACCTCTTCCGAGGGCTGGCGCACCTTTGCGACACCCTCGCCGCGCTGCACACGCACGGAGTGGCCCATCGCCGCCTGACCCCGTCCGGGATCATCATGTGCGACGGCGGCCGGGTGAAGCTCAGGGACCTCGGCCTCGCGGCCCGCGAACCTCGCGCGGGCGAGGGTCCGCCCGACGGTCAGGCCCCCGAACAGCGGCACGGCCGCGGCGCCCGTCCGGGGCCGAAAACCGACGTTTACCAGGTCGCCGCCCTCACCCACCACCTGCTCACGGGCCGCCCCCCGGCGGTCCGTGCTCCCCTGCCCCTCCGCAGGCAGGCCCCCGACGTTCCGGATCGGATCAGTCATGTCCTGGACGCCGCACTGGCGTCCGACCCGGACGCCCGTCCGGACGCCGCCGTGCTCGGCGCGGCGTTCCGGGCCGCCCGTGCCGACCTCTCCCGAGGAAACGATGACGTTTCGCCTGGTGACCCTCCCCGGATCCATCAACCTCGTCCCTAGCGAGAAGCTGAACTCCAAGGTCGACCGGCTTGCCCGGGAGAATCCGCACCTGCAACTGCCCGTGGACCTGCGGCGGCTGGAAAGCGACCTCAACGCCAGGGCCGACGGTGTGGCCGTGACATTCAGCGAGCCCTGGCAGGGCGGGGACTGGAGCCTGCTGCTCCACCTCACGACCTATACCGTCCGTCTCTTCCTGACGAAGAAGTACCAAGACGCCTACACGATCGCATCGATCAGCCCGATGCGGATGCACGACCACGAGAGGCTCGCGCGAGGATGCCTGCTGGTCCGCCCGTCCAGATGGCGGGTGAACTTCGACGTGCGGACCATCCCTAGGCCCTCCGACTCGTACTGGTCCTCGTTGGTGGACGCGTGGGACGGCCTCGGAAGCGAACTGGCGACACGGCAGGGCGGTTCCGCGTTGACTTCCGCGCAGTCCGGTTTCCTCGACACGCTCGAACAGACGGTCGACGCCAGCCAGCGGATCGACGCCGAGACGGCACGGTCGATGGCGGCGTTCCCCTATCGCGCGGTCACCGCGACCGGCGAGCAGCGCGACGGTGCCCAGTCGGCGTACCGGTTCCGGCTCGTGGGCGGTGAGAAGCCGGAGCGCGAGACCTTCGTCCAGGTCCGTGGGGACCCCGGGCTGCGGGGCCGGGTGGTGCGGAACGAGGGCGACGCGGTCACGGTGCGCTTCGACGGACCGGTCGACTGGGACCGGCTCGCACGTTTTCCGCAGGGCGTGCTGGAGGCGACGCCCAGCAGCGTGGTCTTTGACAAGCAGCGCGAAGCCATCGCCCTGCTCCGGGCGGGGCAGTCCCGCAACATGGGTTTGCTTCCGGCCGTGGTGGAGCACAGGGTCGGCAGGATCCCGCCGACGCCGGCCCGAGCGACCGAAGACCTGGACCCCGATCAGCAGGAGGCCTTCCGCAGAGGTCTGGCCACCCCGGACCTGCTGGTGGTACTCGGCCCGCCTGGCACCGGCAAGACGCGTGTCATCGCACAGATCGCCCACGCCGCGAGCCTGGACCGGCAGGAGCGGGTCCTGGTCACCTCCCGCACCAATCGGGCGGTCGACAACGTGCTCACCCGCCTGCCCGGGAACCTGGAGGTCGTCCGCGTCGGGCACACGGGCGTCACGGCCGACGGGAAGCCCTACCTGCTGGAACGGCGGGCCGCCGAACTGCGCGAGCGGGTGCTGAACGAGTCGAAGCGATCGATGGACGCGTACCGCGACGTCGAAACCGCCGGAAAGTGGACCGACGAGCTGCACGATCGGCTCGACGCGCTCGCGGCGGCACGGGCCGGGACGGAGCAGGCCCGGGCCCGGCACGATGCGGCCCGTCGTGCCGTGGGCGGCCCGATACAAGTCAGAGTGGACGAACTCACGGCCCGGCGAGATAAGAAAGTGCAGGTCCTCGACCGTCATCGGCGGCGCACCGAACGCAGAGCGCGTCGACTGCTGTGGGCGCGTGCGGAGAGGGCACCCGTCCTCAGCGTGCTTGTCGGGCTGCTGGCGCTGCTGTGGACCAGGCGGCAGGCAGCGGGCAAGGCACGTGCCGACCGGCTGAACGAGGAACTGTTCCGGATTCGTGACGCGCTGACCGAGGCGGTGGAAGAACTTGAGGCCGTCACGCGCGACGCTCCGTCCGTCCGAGCGGCCCACCGGGATCTCGATACCGCGGCGCGGCTCTACCACACCCGCGTGCTCGCCGCCGTGCAGGCGGCCCGCCATGCCCGCCTGGCGCTCGGCTCTGCGGCCGTCGTGCCGCCCGTGCGCGAGGACGCGCCGCCGGACGTCGTGGAAGCGGACCTCGGCTCTCTGCTCGGCTGGCTGCGAGCGGCCCTGCCGGTGATCAGCGCTCGCGCGGCGCTGCTCGGCGAGTGGCACGCCGACATCGAAGGCGCGACCGATCAGCTCTATCCCGAACTGATCCGCTACGCCGATGTGATCGCCGCCACCTGCACCGGCACGGCGTCGCGTCCCGAGATCGCCGACGTCTCCTTCGACCTGGCGATCGTGGACGAGGCCGGGCAGATCGGGGTCGCCGACGCGCTGGTGCCGCTGGTGCGCGCGAAGCGAGGCGTCTTGGTGGGAGACGCTCAGCAGCTTCCGCCGTTCCTCGACTCCGAGGTCGAGGCGTGGGGCAGATCGGTCGGTGACCCGCTCGTCCGCGACCTGCTGGCCAAAAGCGCGCTCGAGCGGCTCGTCGACGGACTGCCGTCCGGCCACGTGGTGCAACTGACCCGGCAGCGCCGGATGCCTGCGGTGATCGCCGATTTCGTCTCCGATGCCTTCTACCAAGGGAGGTTGCGGACGGACGTGACGCGTGTCCACCGAGACCAGATCTTCGCCGGCCCGTTGGCTTTCGTCGATACCGCGCGGCTCCCGGACCGCGAACGCGGCGAACGGCAGGGCCGGGCCCGCGAGCGCTGGGGACAGACCGGCTACGTCAACCCGGCGGAGGCCGACCTGCTGGTCGAGCTCGCCGTCCACTACCACCGCCGCGGCACGGAGTGGGCGGTGATCGTGCCCTACAAGGCACAGGTCAGAATGATCACCGCCGCCCTGGCCGCCCGGATCGGCGACGCGACGCTGCTGGGGCTGAACGTCGGGACGGTCGACTCCTTCCAAGGCGACGAACGTTCGGTGATCCTCTACGGATTCACTCGCGCCAACGGCCACGGCGACGTCGGATTCCTCAAGGAACTACGCCGGGCCAACGTCGCTTTCACCCGCGTCCAGCGCCAGCTCGTCCTCGTCGGCGACCTGCCCACGCTGACCGCGGCCCGGGATCACGGCTTCGCCGAGCTGGCCCGGTCGCTGCGCGACCACGTGGTCCGCAACGGCGAGTTGCGCCAGTACCGCGAGGTGCACGACCTGGTCAGGAAGCTCAATGAGCAGGAGTGAGTCATGCCCGCCAAAAGGCTGATCCCTTATCCGGAGCAGCGCGCCCTCGAAGACGCGGCGTACGCGCGGGGGGCAACGCCTACGCGCATCATCCCGCTGCTTCTGCCCGTCTGGAGCGTGGAGGTCGAGGCGACCATCACTGACGGCCAGCCGTATGACCTGATCGACCGCTACCTGGAACGGGGGATCGCCGAGGGCGGCCTGGACAACGCGGCCGATCTGGCCCGCTTCTTCTCGCTGGACGAAACCCTCGTCGACCGGGCGCTCAGGGTCCTGGTGAAGCTCGGCCACGTCACCATTGCGTCGGACGGCCGCGTCACGCTCACCGACATCGGGCACAGGTCCGTCCGCGACCGGGTGCGTTACACGGTCGAGCGGCACGACCGCCGCAGGCTTTACTTCGACGCGTTCGCCTCGCGGCCGCTGACGCGGCCGTATTACGACCCGTCGACTGTCATGCTCCTCTCGTTGAAGGAGGCCCTCGACCAGGCGAAGCGTCGCGACGGACCGAAGTTCTCCGTTCTTTCCGGCGAGCGCCCGTTTCGGATGGCCGCTCTCGCCGAACTCGCCGGCCTGGCCGAACGCGACCGGTTCAATCTGCCGGAGCGCGTCGACATGCCGGTACTCGCCGGCGAGCCCGAAACCGTGTACCTGCCGATCTTCGCCGTACGGGCGGTCGAACCCGGCGGCCGGACCCGCTGTTTCGCCTACACCCGGGCGGGCGACACGGCCGATGACGACGTCACGGCGATATGTGAAGGCAGTCGCGAGGTCGTTGTCGTCTTGGAGAACGAAGAAGCGGATGCGCGCGGTGGCCGGGACGAGAGGAAGACTCAGGAATATCTGCGTAATCGCGGCCTCGCCGACCTGCGTCCGATCCGGCTCGATGACGGAACGCTCCGCGTGACTTTCCCGGCCCGGTGCTTCCAGGCGAACGGCGCCCGAGGTCAGGTACCGCTGAGCAAACTCGGATCGTTCGTCGTTCTGGGCAACGACTTCTTTCACGTCTGGTGCGCCGATGAACGGGTCCGTCGCGATGCCCTCCTCAAACGGGTGGACTCCTACCTCACCGCGCGCCTGCGAGCCGGACGGGATGATGTCGCCCACCACGCTGGGCGGATCGGGCGTCAGCTCGGCCTCGGCGAGATCAGTCTGCCCGAACTTCGCGCGCTTGCCGCCACGTCCGGAAACCAGGACCTCGTAGCACATCTGGATCGGTTGTGAACGGCGGACTACACGTTCGGAGACGTACCGGCAGCCTGAACACGCGGCAGGATTGAGTCCGCAAGCGTTGGTTCAGTAGAATTCAGCCTTCTCCCGCCCGTACTTCTATCTGCAGCATCACGTAGCCGATTGGTGCTCGGTCGACGAGGTCGTCCGCGTAATGGACGCGTTGCCATGGCGCAAGTTTTCCGGTGCCCCTCATGTGGGTCGCTGGGCCCAGTGGTTTCAGAGGGTGCGGTGCACCACCTCACAACGCACTCAGCCCGGTGTCGGTAGAACCTCATTTCACCGAATGTCCAAGGTTGGTCCGTGATCGGTCAACGGGGCGTGTGGTGCGGCGGGCCGCAGGGCAGCACTGTCCAGAGCGTGCGTCGGCGGCGAGGAGACGACACAGATGAAGGCGCTGACCGTGGTCCCCGGACGTCCCGACCTGGTCCGGGTGGAGGAACGGCCCGATCCCGTCCCCGGCCCGGGCGACCTGCTGGTGGAGGGACGGCTGCTCGGCATCTGCGGCACGGACAACGACATCGTCGAAAGCGACGGCTACGGCTGGACGCCACCGGGCAGCGACCGGCTGATCATCGGACACGAGTCGCTGGGCACGGTCATCTCAGCAGACCCCACCAGCGGATTCGCGGAAGGCGACCTAGTCGTCGGCGTCGTGCGCCGCCCCGACCCGGTGCCCTGCATCCCGTGCGCCCACGACGAGGCGGACTTCTGCCGCAACGGCGGCTACACCGAACGCGGCATCAAAGAGCTGGACGGCTTCGGCGCCCAACTATGGCTCACCGAAGATCGCTACGCCGTCAAGCTGAACCCAGCACTCGGGGACAATGGCGTCCTGCTAGAACCTGCCACGGTAATCGCCAAGGCGTGGGAGCAGACCGACCGGTTCCTCACACGCTCCTCATGGCGCCCCGAGGTCGCCCTCGTGACCGGCGCAGGCACGATCGGACTCTTCGCAGCCCTGATGGCAGTCCAGCGCGGCCTGGAGGTCCACGTCGTGGACAACAAGGAGAGCCCGGCGAAGCGCACGCTGGTCCAAGACCTGGGCGGAACGTTCCATACCACGGACGTGCGCGACATCGGCATCCGCCCCGACGTCGTCATCGAGTGCACCGGACACGGCCCGCTGCTCTTCCAGCTCACCGAGATAGTCGCCCCGGACGCGGTGATCTGCCTGACCGGCATCTCATCAGGGCAACGAAAGGTCCCCGTCCCCGCAGACGCGATCAACAAGGGCCTCGTCCTGGACAACACGGTCATCTTCGGCTCAGTCAACGCTGCACGCCGCAATTTCCAGCAGGCAGCCGACGCACTGGCCAAGGCCGACGCCGGCTGGCTTGACCGCCTGATCACCCGACGCGTCCCGATGAATGCATTCGCGGACGGCCTGAACCGCAAGCCCGACGACATCAAGGTCGTCGTAGACCTGCGGTCGTAACGTCCGCGTACCCGAGGAGGACGTGACATTGCAGGGCTACTCCAGCGCACCGATCGATGGGGGAGTACTAGCCGCGATCACGGGCCGAGGCCGCCGCAAGATCTGGCGGCACGCCGTACTGATCGCGGTAGGCGGCTTCCTGTTCGGCTTCGACACCGGCGTAATCTCCGGCGCACTCCTCTACATCAGGACAGACTTCCACCTGAACTCGTTCCAGCAAGGCAGCGTCGTAAGCGTGCTGGTCCTAGGCGCGATGGCAGGCGCACTAGCATCCGGACGACTAGCCGACCGCATAGGACGCCGCTGGATCTTCTGCCTGGAAGGAGCCGTCTTCCTAGTAGGCACGGCCATCGCAGTCCTGTCGACGGGTTACGGAATGTTGCTAGCGGCGCGCCTAGTCCTCGGCCTGGCGGTAGGAGCAGCATCGGCAACCGTCCCGCCATACCTCTCGGAGATCGCACCAAAAGAGATCCGAGGCCGTCTCCTCACCCTCAACCAGATGCTCATCACGATCGGAATCCTGATCGCCTACCTCGTCAACCTGGCCTTCGCCGGCGGCGGCAACTGGCGCGCAATGATCGCAATAGGCGCAATACCCGCCCTGGTCATGGTCATCTCCGCGCTCTGGGTGCTGCCCGAGTCACCCGAATGGCTGCTCTCCCACAACCGCCGCAAACAAGCGCACGCAGTGATAGCCGGCGTCAGCGACGACGCCACCGCGAACCGGCTGATCGAACACCGCGACGAGCAGCGCGCACAAAACCCGTCCGAAACAGGCTGGCGCTCCCTGCTGACGCCCCACGTCCGCCCCGCCCTGATCGTCGGCCTGGTCCTAGCCGCCGCACAACAGCTCAGCGGCGTCAACACGATCATCTACTACGCCCCAACGATCATCGAGAAGACCGGCCTGACCGCATCGAACTCGATCGTCTACTCAATCGCGATCGGCGTCATCAACCTAGCGATGACCATCCTGGCGATCCGCCTGATCGACCGCCTGGGCCGCAGAGAACTCCTGCTCGTCTCGTTCGCGGTAATGACCGTCATGATGACCCTGCTGGGCCTGGCCTTCATCGCAGACTGGCCGTCCGTCCTAACACTCCTAGCCATGGTCCTCTACATCGCCGGCTACGCAGGCGGCGTAGGCCCAGTCTTCTGGACCCTCATAGGCGAGATCTTCCCCCCGTCATCCCGCGCAACAGGCTCAGCCGCCTGCACAGCCACGAACTGGGCAGCCAACTTCGCCGTAAGCCTGGTCTTCCTCCCCATAGCCAACGCCATCGGCCAAGGCGAAACCTTCTGGATCTTCGCAGCAATCGCCGCTCTAGGCCTCCTGTTCACCACCCGTTTCGTCCCCGAAACCAAAGACCGAGACTTCCCCGAACTAGACCGCGACCTACAATCCCGCTTTGCCGCCCACCCCCACGCCACCGCGTAAGCGCATGGCTGCTCCCCAGCCCAGAGCAAGCCGTCCTGCGGGTCGGACCTGTGCGGATGCGATTGCGAACGCGTCCATGGTTTGAAAGTTCTGTCTGCGCAACCGCGCTAGCAGTGTTCGGGCTTGGCCAAAACCCAGCTGCCTGGTCTTTAATCGCGCCCGGTGGGAGCCGAACTTCTAGCCATTGGGTTAGAGAACCTTCGTCTCCTAGCCCGATTCGCCAATTCTCCACTACTTGCGGCAGCGGCTCGCGATGCGCAAGCTGCTGTGCCAGGTCTGTGGGAAGCCTTGCCGGGAGGACGCGGTCTGGGTGCTTTCGGCGCGGGAGTATCAGGATGCCGAAGGTCCCTGGCCCGCGCCCGTTCTGACCGCTCAGCCTCCGCTGTGCCCCGGGTGCGTCGAACGCTCGGTGCGGTTGTGCCCGCATCTGAGGGGCGGGCATGTCGTCCTGCGGGCGAGTCGCTTCACGCCTGCGGCTGTGTCCGGCATGCTCTACCGGCTCACGCCCACTGGGCTGGAGCAGGTTGAGCGCACCACGATCGAGTACGGCGATCCTTGGACTCCTTGGACTCCTTGGATGCGCCCCTCCCAGATGCATATGCGGCTGGAGGAGTACACCGTCTTGGGCCCTGGTCCGTCGGACTGACCGGCGTGCCGTTGCTGCGCGTTGGCCGCGTGAAGATCGCCACGTTGCCAGAGGGGCCGGAACCGTCCGGGGTCTCGTTGGTTTGTGGGCTCGACCTGCGCGGATGCGGGCGGGATCATTCCGCGTGTACTCCGTGAAGCGGGCGTTCCGGCTGTCGGAGGCGGTGTCCGGCTGCGCGCCCGGGTGAGGTGTTCGGGCTGGTCAGGGGGCAACTTACGGGGATCTTAGAGCGCGCCCGGCAGGATTCGAACCCGCGACCGTCGGTTTAGAAGACCGGTGCTCTATCCAGCTGAGCTACGGGCGCTTCGGTGTCCAAGTGGGCACCGGGTCACAGTGTAGGGCCGGGCGTGGCCGGGCTCCACACTGGTTTTGCGTGGTCGGTGCGGTCGTTGTTTGGTCTTATCGTCTATCCCTGTGGCGGTGGACGGTGAGGTGCCGCTTTCCGGGGGTGACGTCACGGAAGGCGTGGTGCGGGTCGGGGACACGGTGCGGCGGCCTGTGGGGGCGCATACTGCGGCGGTTCATGGGCTGTTGAGGTTTCTGGAGCGTTCCGGGTTTGATGGGGTGCCTCGGGTGCTCGGGGTTGATGGGCTGGGGCGTGAGGTGTTGGGGTGGGTGGACGGGGATGTTCCGCATCGGCCGTTGCCTGCTTATGCGGTGGACGAGTCTGCGGTTCGGGGGGTTGCCGGGCTGTTGCGGCGGTACCACGATGCCGTTGCTGCGTACCGGCCGCCTGATGATGCTGTCTGGGATGAGCTGGACGCGTCCAACGCGGATGGTCCTCCTGAGCTTGTCGGGCACTGTGATGTGACTCCGGAGAACGTCGTGTTCCGGGACGGGGTGCCGGTGGCGTTGATCGATTTTGATCTTGCTCGGCCCACCACGCGGCTCTATGACGTTGTCACGGCTGCTCGGCACTGGGCGCCGCTTGCTGATCCGGCTGATCGTGACGCCGTTCTCTATGACGTTGATGCTGGGCGGCGGCTTCGGCTGTTCTGTGATGCCTATGGGCTTGGGCGGGACGATCGGCGAGGTGTGTTGCCGCTGGCCAGGGCTCGGTTCGAGCGGTCTTATGCGGCTATGCGGCGGCGTGCGGAGCGGCTTGGCGGTGGGTGGGCGCGCATGTGGGACGGCGGTGCCGGGGAGCGCATCCGGCGTGCTCAGGACTGGCTCGACCTCCACTGGGAGGATCTTGATGCGCATCTCGTCTAGGGCCGCCGGGTTGCTGGTGGGCGTCGCGCTTGACGCCGCGTTCGGTGATCCCCGGAGGGGGCATCCGGTCGCCGCCTTCGGGCGTGCTGCGAAAGCTCTGGAAGACAGGCTTTATGCGGATCGGAAGCTCAACGGGGTCATCTATACGGCGACGCTCGTTGGAGGGGCGGCAGCCGCCGGGTACGCGGTCGAGCGCAGGGCACACGGCGGCACGGCTGAGGCCGCCGTCACGGCGCTGGCTACCTGGGCAGTGCTGGGCGGTACGTCGCTCGCCCGCGAAGGGCGGGTCATGGCCGGATATCTGGAGCGTGACGATATTGAGGCGGCGCGGAACAGGCTCGGGCATCTCTGTGCGCGCGATCCGAGTCATCTGGACGAAGGCGGGCTCGCCCGGGCCACCGTCGAGTCCATCGCCGAGAACACGTCCGACGCGGCCATCGCCCCGCTCGTGTGGGGCGCGGTGGCGGGCGTCCCGGGGCTGCTCGCCTATCGCGCCGCCAACACGCTCGACGCGATGGTCGGGTATCGCAATGAGCGGTACGAGCAGTTTGGCTGGGCGTCTGCGCGGCTGGACGACGTCCTGAACTGGGTCCCCGCACGGGTCACCGCCGCGATTACCGTCGCCTGCGCCCCGCGTGCCTGGCGCGTCCTCCGCAGGGACGGGGGCAAGCACCCCAGTCCCAACGCCGGACGGTGCGAAGCCGCGTTCGCGGGCGCCCTCGGCGTCAGGCTCGGCGGCGCGAACGTCTACCACGGACGGAAAGAGCAGCGGCCCGAATTGGGTGACGGCAGGCCGCCGGAGACGAGCGACATCCGGCGTGCGACCAGGCTGTCGGCGATTGTCACGGCCGTCGCGGCGCTGGCCGCCGCGCTGGCGGCGAACGGGAGCGGTAGATGAGCGGTGCCATCCTTATAGCCGGGACGACCTCGGACGCCGGCAAGAGCGTCGTCACCGCGGGCATCTGCCGCTGGCTGGCCCGGCAGGGCGTCAGCGTGGCGCCGTTCAAGGCGCAGAACATGTCGCTGAACTCGATGGTCACGGCGGACGGCGCCGAGATCGGACGCGCCCAGTACATGCAGGCCCAGGCCGCCGGCACGGAACCACGAGCGATCATGAACCCGGTCCTGCTCAAGCCGGGCAGCGACCGCCGCAGCCAGGTCGTCGTGAAGGGCCGTCCGGTCGCGGAGGTGGACGCGCTGCAGTACGGCGCGTTCAAGGACGAGCTGCGGACGATCGTCAACGACAGCCTGGCCGAACTCCGCGCGCAGTACGACGTCGTCGTCTGCGAAGGCGCCGGCAGCCCGGCCGAGATCAATCTCCGGGCGGGCGACCTGGTGAACATGGGCCTGGCCCGTGCGGCGGACATCCCGGTCATCGTGGTCGGCGACATCGACCGGGGCGGCGTGTTCGCCTCCCTTTACGGGACGGTCGCGCTGCTCGAACCCGAGGATCAGGCGCTCATCGCGGGCTTCGTCATCAACAAATTCCGCGGCGCGCGCGAACTCCTCGAACCGGGACTGGATCAGCTCAAGAAACTCACCGGACGACCCACGCTCGGCGTCCTCCCGTGGCAACTCGGCCTCTATCTGGACTCTGAGGACACCCTCGCCCTGGAGGCCCCCCGCCCAGACGCCCAAGCTCCGCACGGCGAGGAAACGTTGAGAGTCGCGGTCGTCAGATTCCCGCGCATTTCCAACTTCACCGATTTGGACGCGCTCCTCTGCGAACCGGGCGTCGCCGTCCGATACGCGGCGAGCCCCGGCGACCTGGCCGACGCCGACCTGGTCGTCCTCCCCGGCAGCCGCGCGACCGTCCAGGACCTCGCCTGGCTGCGCGAGAGAGGAATGGCGGACGAAATAGAAAAGCGCGCCAAGCAGAACCGCCCCGTCCTCGGCATCTGCGGCGGCTACCAGATGCTCGCCAGGACGATCCGCGACGACGTCGAGTCCAAGCAAGGCCAGGTCAGCGGCCTCAACCTGCTCCCGGCGGACGTCACCTTCCACCAGCACAAAACCCTGGCCCGCCCGAAAGGCGAGGCATACGGCCACGAGGTGGAGGCCTACGAGATCCACCACGGAATCGTCAGACACCAGGGCGAACCGTTCCTCGACGGCTGCCGAAGCGGCGCGGTCTGGGGGACGACCTGGCACGGCGCGCTGGAGAACGACGCTTTCCGCCGCGCCTTCCTCGAAGACGTGGCGAAAACGGCGAACCGGAAGTTCGTCCCGGCCCCCGACGTCTCCTTCCGCGCGCTCAGAGAAAAGACGCTCGACAAACTGGGCGACCTCATAGCAGACCACCTCGACACGACGGCGCTGAGAAGCCTCATCGAGGAAGGCGCGCCGAAGGGACTGAAGATCGTCCCGCCCGGCGGACCGGTCACGGAAACCCGATAGAACATCACCCACGGTAACGGCCGCATCCCGGTATCGTGATCCACTTGATAAACGCCGTCCCCGGGAGGAGCAACCTCGTGACCGAGCGGACCGATCTCGTCGTCCCGTTGCCGAAGGCGCGGGTCCCGGCCGAGGTCCAGTTGGAGTTCCCGCTGCCGCCGGGCGAGGAGCCCGTCCGGGACGACCTCGCGGGCGACCTCTACGTCACCTACGCCTTCGAGCTGCCCGACGAGAGCGCCGGCCGCAGACGCTACGAGCACGTCGCGCGAAGGCACTGCGACGAGATGGGCATCGCGCCGAAGGACCTGTGGCGGCTCGCGACCATCAACCTCCGCAACCGGCGCCGGGAGCTGTCGCTCGACTGGTACCCCGACGCGAGAGCCGTCACGGTGACGCTCGGCGGCGCCGGGCTGGAGGCCGCGCTGCTGCTGGACGACGGGTTCCTCGAAAAGCTCGCCCAGGACGTCGAGGGCGACCTCGTCGTGGCGGTCCCGGCGCGGGACGTGTTCGTCGCGTCCGGCACCGGCCATCCCGACGGCGTCGAGAAGCTGCGCTGGGCCGTCGGGCAGGTCTGGTCGGACGGACGCAGCGAGGACGACGCCGCCCCCGGCCGCGACGTCCCGGTCGGGACGCTGCTGGTCCGCGATCTGCTCGTCCGGCGCGGCACCGGTTGGGAATTGCTGGCAGGCTGAAAAACCGCGAACCGCGCGTGTCGGCGTGCATACCGGGCGTAGCCTCCTCTCCATGCAGGAGGTTCGGACGGACGACAATCTCGCCGCGGCGCTCGCGCGGCGCGCGGAGACCCGGGGCTGGCGGGACCGCCCCCTGTTCCGGACGGCCGCCGGAACGCTCGGCCACGGCGCGGTCCACGACGCGGCGGCGCGCGCGTCCGGGGTGCTGCACGCCGCCGGGGTGCGGTCCGGCGACCGCGTCCTCATCGCGCTGTTCGATTCGCCCGCGTTCGTTGCGGCGCTGCTCGGTACGTTGCGGCTCGGTGCGGTCGCGGTGCTGACGGGGCCGGAGCAGAGCCCGGACGAGCACGCCCACATCGTCGCCGACGCCGAGCCCCGCACGGTCGTCTGCGCCCCCGACCTGGCCGGACGCTTCCCCGGACGGCACGTGGTCACCGGCGACGACCTCGCCGACGAGCCCGCGCACGTCCCCGACCCCGAGCCCGTCGGGCCGGACGCGCCCGCCTACGTCCAGTACACGTCCGGGACGACCGGCGCCCCGAAGGGCGTCGTCCACCGCCACGGCGACCCCGAGGGCTACGTGCGGGCGCTCGCGGACGGCGCGCTCGCGCTGACGTCGAGCGACGTCGTGCTGTCCCCGGCCAAGGCGTGCTACCCGTTCGGGCTCGGCGCGACGGTCTTCTTCCCGATGTTCCGGGGGGCGTCGGCGGTGCTGTGGCCGGACATCCCGACCGTCGCGGGCGTGCTGGAGCAGGCCCGGACGCACCGGCCCTCGCTGCTGTTCACCGTCCCGACCCTGTACGCGCGGCTCGTCGCGGCCGACGGCGCGGACCTGCGCGACGCGCTCGGGACGCTGCGCGCCGCGCTGTCGGCGGGCGAGCCGCTGCTGCCGTCGCTCGCCGCCCGGGTCGAGGACGCGCTCGGCTGCCCGGTCCTGGACGGCCTCGGCAGCACCGAGGCCGGGCACACGTTCGTCTCCAACACGATCACCCGGCGGCGGCGCGGGACGCTCGGCGTCCCGCTGGACCCGTTCGAGATCGAGGTCCGGGTGGACGGCCGTCCCGCGCGGACCGGGGAGACCGGCGTCCTGTACGTGCGGGGGCCGTCGGTGACGCGCGAGTACCTCGGCCGTCCGGGCGTGCTCGGCGCGGACGGCTGGCTGCTCACCGGCGATCTCGTCCACGTGGACGAGGACGGCTTCGTCCACCACCACGGCCGGCTCCGCGACCAGGTGACCGTGCTCGGCGAGCCGGTCGCGCCGGTGGAGGTCGAGCGGACGCTCGGGCGGCATCCCGGCGTGGTCGAAGTGGCGGTCGTCCCGGACGCCGACGGGGACCTGCGCGCGTTCGTCGTCCTGGACGACGCGACCGCCCCGACCCGTGCCACCGAGGACGACCTCATCGGCTTCGCGGGGGACCGGCTGCCCGCGCACAAGGTGCCGCGCTCGGTGGTGTTCATGGCGGAGATGCCGCGCACGCCGTCCGGGACGATCCGCCGGGCGGCGCTGGCGCGCGGCTGATCACACCTTCAGGTCGGCGAGCGACTCCAGCGCGCGGACCAGCGGCGTCAGCTCGGGCAGGTCGGCGGCCTGCGCGAGCGCGTCCTCCAGCGCGGCGTTGTGGGTGGGGGCGGCGCGCAGCTCCAGCGCGCGTCCCTCGTCGGTGACCTGGGCGTAGATGCCGCGCCTGTCCTCGGCGGAGATGACGCGGGTGAGCAGGCCGCGCTCCTCCAGCCGGGTGACGAGCCGGGTCGTCGCGCTCTGGCTGAGGACGAGCCGGGCCGCCAGCTCCTGCATCCGCGTGTGCGGGCCGTCCGGGCCGGCGAGGTGGTGGAGCACGCAGTACTCGTTGACGCTCAGACCGTGCTCGGCCTGCAGCGACCGCTCGATGCGGTCCTCGATGCGGGCCTGGAGCGCGGCGAGCGTCCGCCAGCCGCGGGCCCGTGCGTCGTCCTGGCGTGACACGGCTCACCCTCCTGCGCGTTTGCCCCGCACGTTCCTTGCGTGCTGAGATAGTCGGCGTCTGCAACTAATGCTTCCGCTCGCTATCGGCGTACGCCGGTAATCCTACCGGAGGACCGTCATGCCCCTCGCCCTGCTGGCCCTCGCGCTCGGCGCGTTCGGGATCGGCACCACCGAGTTCGTCATCGCCGGACTGCTGCCCGACCTCGCCGGCGACTTCCACACGTCCATCCCGGCGGCGGGCCTGCTGGTCTCCGGCTACGCGTTCGGGACGGTCGTCGGCGCCCCGCTCGTCACCGCCCTCGGCGCCCGGCTGCCCCGCAAGGGGATGCTGCTCGGGCTCGTCGGGCTGTTCATCGCCGCGCACGTCCTGTCCGCGCTGGCGCCGGGGTTCCTCGCGCTGCTCGGCGCGCGGATCGTCGCGTCGTTCGCGCACGGCGCCTACATGGGCGTCGGGTCGGTCGTCGCGGCCGGGCTGGTGCGGCCGGAGAAGCGCGCCAGCGCCATCGCGCTCATGTTCGCCGGGCTCAGCCTCGCCAACGTGCTCGGCGTCCCGCTCGGGACGGCCGTCGGGCAGCGGTTCGGCTGGCGCGTCACGTTCTGGGTGATCGCGGTCGTCGGCGTGCTGGCGTTCGCCGGGATCGCCGCGCTGGTGCCGCGCTCGCCGCGTCCGGCGGCCGGGGTCCGCAGCGAGCTGGGCGCGTTCCGGCGCGGACGGGTCTGGCTCGTCCTGCTCACCACCGCGCTCGGCTGGGCGCCCGCGCTCGCCGTGATCACCTACGTCGCGCCGCTGCTGACGGACGTCACGGGGTTCTCGTCCGGCGCGGTGCCGCTCGTGCTGACGTGGCTCGGCGTCGGGATGCTCGCGGGCGGGCTGCTCGGCGGACGCTACGCCGACCGCGCGCCGCTGGCCAGCGTGTACGTGACGATCGCGGCGCTGGCCTTGACGTCGCTCGTCCTGCTGGTCACCGCGCACAACAAGGCGACGGCGGTGGTGACGCTCGCGGTGTTCGGCGTCGTGGCGTCCGCGACGATCCCGGCGCTCCAGTCGCGGGTGCTCGCCACGGCCTCGGACGCGCAGACGCTGGCGTCGGCGGCCAACGTGGCGGCGTTCAACCTCGGGAACACGGTCGGGCCCGCGCTGGCCGGGGTCGCGATCGGTGCGGGGCTCGGTTATACGGCGCCGCTGTGGGTGGCGGCGCTGCTCGGGGCGGGCGGGCTCGCGGCGGCGGTGGCGTCGGCGCGGCTGGAGCGGCCTTCCGTCGCGCCGGTCGCGGAGGGCGCGCGGGAGCGGTCGTCGGTATAAATCCTGTTTTGCCTGGCGAGTCGGGTGATTAGGGTGCCGGTCATGGTCGCCCCCGGAAACCTCCTCGCCTTCTCGGCCCTGGCGCTGCTGATCATCCTGGTGCCGGGGCCGAGCGTCCTGTTCGTGGTCGGCCGCGCGCTCGCGCACGGCCGCCGCGTCGCTTTGACGGGCGTCGTCGGCAACGAACTCGGCGCGCTCGTCCTCACCGCCGCCGTGGCGTTCGGCGTCGGGTCGGTGGTGGCGCGCTCGCTCGTCGTCTTCACGGTCCTGAAGCTGTGCGGCGCTCTTTACATCGTGTACCTGGGCGTGCAGGCGTTCCGGCACCGACGCTCTTTGGCCGAGGCCGCCGACGCGGTCGCCGGGCCGGTCGGGACGTGGCGCGCGCTGCGGCAGGGCTTCGTCGTCGGCGTGACGAACCCGAAGACGCTCGTGTTCTTCGCGGCCGTCCTGCCCCAGTTCGCCGACCCCGAACGCGGCGGCGTGCCCGCGCAGATGCTCGTGTTCGGGCTGGTCTTCTGCCTGCTCGCGCTGCTGTGCGACGGCCTGTGGGGCCTCGCCGCCGGGACGGCCCGCGCCTGGTTCGCCCGCTCGCCCCGCCGCCTGTCCGCCGTCGGCGGCACCGGCGGCCTCATGATGATCGGCCTCGGCGTCGCCATCGCCACCACGGGCCGCAAGGACTAGTACTCGCTGACCCTGATGTCGTCGAAGAAGGCCACGGCACTGTTGTCGCCGAAGCTGCTCGTGTCGATGCCGATGTCGCCGGGGATGAGGGGGTGCTCGGTGTCGGTGAACGACAGGGTGCGGTCTCCGTTGACCCACGCCGTGATCCGGGTCCTGCGGCCGTCGCTCGCGTCCACGGCCACCTGGAGCCGGTTGAGCCCGGTCGTGACGAACGAGCCGATCGTCGCGTGCTTCAGCTCGGTTCGGCCGCCGCCGGCGTATTTGCCGAGCCACAACGTCCCGTAGAGGCGCAGGCCGAGCTGGTAGCGCTCGCCACCGGCCGCCAGCAGGGTCAGGCCCGCCTCCCATGCCGCCGACGGCGGGCCGGTGCGCAACTGGACCTTCACGTCGATCAGGTAGCGGCCCGTCGAGGACACGCGCATGTTCGGGATCTTGCAGCCCTTGTGGGACTGGGCGTCGGCCATGAGCATGTAGCTGCCGTCGTCGTAGACGCCGCAGAGGAAGTGGCTGTCGGGCCAGCCGGAGGAGTCGTCGGAGAAGTCGTCCCGCACGATGAGCGCGCCGGGCTTCGGCGGGCCTCCGGGGCGGGTGGTGAACCAGGCCAGCAGGGCCGCGACGGTGATGAGGGCGACGGCGAAGGCCGCCAGCGGGACGGGGCGGCGCCACCGCCGCGCGCGGGACACGGGCGGGCGCGGTGCGGCCGGGTCGGGCGCGGCGGTGTTGAGGCCGGCCGGGTCGCGCACGGTGTGGTCGGGGGTGGCCGGGTCGGGTGCGGCGGTGTTGAGAGCGGCCGGGTCGGGCGCGGGGGTGACGGGGACGCGGGGGACGGTCGGGGGCGGGGTGTCGGGGACGGTCGGGGCGGGTGCGTCGTCGCCGGTCAGGTGGGCGAGGATCGTCCGGGTCGTGGGGCGGCGGGACGGGTCCTTGTCCAGCGCGGCGGCGACGAGCGGGCGCAGGGCCGGGTCGAGGTCGTCCAGGTCGGGGTCGGCGGTCGCGACGCGGTGCAGGATCTCCGGGACGGTCGAGCCCGCGAACGGGGAGCGGCCGGTGCCCGCGAACGCGACCACGCAGCCCCAGGAGAACACGTCGGCGGCGGGCGTGATCTCGCCGCCGCGCGGGATCTCGGGCGCGAGGTAGGCGGGCGTCCCGACGAACTGGCCGGTGCGGGTGGGGCCGTCCACGGCGTCCAGCGCCCGGGCGATGCCGAAGTCGATCACGCGCGGGCCGGTGGACGACAGCAGGACGTTCGCGGGCTTCAGGTCGCGGTGGACGATCCCGGCCCCGTGGATCGCGCCGAGCGCCGTCGCGATGCCGACCGCGAGCCCTTCGAGCGTCCCGCCGCGCATCGGCCCGCCCGCGCGGACGGCCTGCTCCAGCGACGGCCCGTCCACGAACTCGGTGACGACGTACAGCGGCTCGCCGTCCAGCCGCGCGTCCAGCACGGCCGCCGTGCAGAACCGGCGGACCCGCCGCGCCGCCGTCACCTCGCGCCGGAACCGGGTCCGGAACGCGTCCTCGTCGGCCAGCTCGGCGTTGATGACCTTGACGGCGACGGGCCGCCCTGCGGGGTCCTCGGCCCGGTAGACGGTGCCCATGCCGCCGCGTCCGAGCCGTCCGGTGAGACGGTAGGGGCCCAGCTCGCGCGGGTCGGTGCTCGTGAGGGGACGGGTCACGCGGACGCCTCCCGGGACGTCAGTGGATCTCGGAGATCTCGAAGTCGTCGAACAGAACGGTCACCATCGCGCTGGACGGTCCCACCCGTGCGACGGTCAGGCCGGCGTTCCCGTTCGGGAGGATCTGGCCGCCGTCGGTCGCGGACGCCGCGCGCGTGCCGTTCAGCCAGGCCCGCAGCCGCACCTCGCCGCCGTCCTGCTCGCACGCGAGCTGGACGGTGTTCTGCCGCCCCGGCCGGTAGCCGGGCGCGTCGTCGGAGGAGTACAGCTCCTTGGACCCGCCGTCGGGCGTGACCTTGCGCAGGACGGCACCCTTGCCGTCGCGCCGGACGAGGAACCGGTAGGACGGCAGCAGGTTCGTCTTCCCCGCCGAACTGCGGCAGTAGACGCCGAATTGTCCGTAGTCGGGCCCGCCGGTGATCTCGGCCTTCACCGTGACCAGCTCGCGCACGGGCAGCGGACGCTTGCGCACGTCGATCGGCGAGTCGGTGACGGCCGAGTCGTCGGAGTCGCGCAGGTCGATGCGGTAGTGGCCGCCCTCGTAGCCGTCGTCGGGCGCGGGCGCGGTGTAGACGTTCCCGGACCAGCCGGACGCGGTCTGACTGAAGTCGTCGCTGAACACGCTCGCGGTGTCGGACGGCGGCCCGGACGGACGCAGCGCCGCCCACAGCCCGACCCCCGCGACCAGCAGCAGCGCGACGGCCGCCGCGCCGAGCGCGAGCGGCTTGACCGGGAACCCGCGCGGCGGGGGCGGGTCGTGGCGGGTGGGGTCGGCGGAGACGCGGCGGGTCTGCATCGTCTGGTCGTAGGCGGGGCCGTGCCAGGACGACTGGACCGTCTCGGCGATCTGCGCCGGGTTCGGCCGCGGGTGCCCGACGAGGCGGCTCAGCAGGTCGTCCACCGTCGGCCGCTGCCGGGGGTCCTTGTGCAGGGCGGCGGCGACGAGGTCGCGGAGGGCGGGGTCCAGGCCGTCCAGCGCGGGCGGCTCGTGCGCGACGCGGTACAGGATCTGCGGCATCGTCGCGCCGTCGAACGGGGCGCGGCCGGTGCCCGCGTACGCGACGACGCAGCCCCAGGAGAACACGTCGGACGCGGGCGTGACCGGTTCGCCGCGCAGCAGCTCGGGCGGCAGATAGTTCGGGGTGCCGACGAACTGGCCGGTGCGGGTGGGGCCGTCCGCCGCGTCCAGCGCCCGGGCGATGCCGAAGTCGATCACGCGCGGGCCGGTGGACGACAGCAGGACGTTCGCGGGCTTGAGGTCGCGGTGGACGATCCCCGCCCCGTGGATCGCGGCGAGCGCGGTCGCGACGCCGACCGCCAGGCCCTCCAGGTCCGAGCCGGGCAGCGGCCCGCGGTCGGCGACGGCGCGTTCCAGCGTCGGCCCGTCGATGAACTCGGTGACGACGTACAGCGGCTCGCGGTCCAGCTCGGCGTCCACGACCGGCGCGGTGCAGAACCGGCGGACCCGGCGCGCCGCCGTGACCTCGCGGCGGAACCGCTCCCGGAACGCCGCCTCCCCGGCCAGCTCCGGGTTGATGACCTTGACCGCGACCCGGCGGCCCGCCGCGTCCTCGCCGAGCAGGACGGTGCCCATCCCGCCCCGGCCGAGCCGCGACAGCAGCCGGTACGGGCCGAGTTCCCGCGGATCGCCGGTGCCGAGCGCGTCGTTCTCTCGTGCGTGCGAGGTCATGGAGGGGTCCTGGAGGGGTTCTCGGGGAGCTGTGGGGAAACCATAGCCGTCCCGCACGCGCCGGGAGGAATCGGAATTCAGGTCCAGTCGCGCATGGTCTCGCGGGCGACGGCGGCGAGGTCGGTCATGCGGCGGGCGATGGCAGCGGGGTCCCACACGTCCAGCCGCGCGCACTGGTCGAACGCCACCCGGATCGCCGCCGAGTGGAACGCGACGATCAGCGCGGCCCGCGGGTCCCCGGGGTCGACGCCCTCGCGCTCGGCGACGACCCGCGCCAGCGTCTCCTCGGTCTCGTGGAACCGGGCCATCTGCGCGGCCATGAGCGACGGGTTGGCCTCCACGACCTGCTGGACGCGGCGGAAGCGGCCCGTCTCGTCCGGGCCGGTCTCGGCCACCGCGCGCAGCATCGCGCGCATCGCCTCGACCAGCGCGGTGAACGGCCGCTCGGCGGAGGGCCGGGCCCGGACGGCGGTGATCAGCACCTGGTCGAAGTCGGCCAGGAACGCGGTGACGACGTCCTCCTTGGTGGCGAAGTAACGGAAGAACGTCCGCTGGGACACCTCGACGGCCGCGACGATCTCGTCGATCGTCGTCTCCTCGTAGCCCTTGCGCAGGAACAGGTCGAGCGCGGCGTCGATGAGCGCGAGCCGGGTGCGCTGCTTCTTGCGCTCGCGCAGCCCGGCGGCGGGGACGGCGCCGGCGGCCTCGGGATCGGGCTGACCGGGACCGGGGGCGGCGGTCATCGAGGGCTCCTTCGCGCGGTGCTCGCTTTTTCTTAGTGGGTCTATCACGCCGGGCTCAAGGCCGCCCCCGCCGACCTCCCGCGTAAGCATCTCGTGACCCTCTGTTCCGTGACCGCCACGTTACGCGGGGGCAAGAATGAGCCGACTGAGCCCCGCGCGGCCCGGACCGCCGGGCGGCGCGGGGCGCGCCACCCCCTCGTCGCCGGGCGACCGGCGGCGAACCTTCACCCCGAGGCGGCTGATCACGGTGTCCGTAGCCCGTGCCCAAGAACCGGCGCAGATGCGCCGGCGTCATCTCGCGCTGCTCGCCCGCGCGGTCGGTGCGCGCGGGCTGCACTGGCGCCTGGCGGGGCCGGGGGAGTCGGTCCTCGCGGTCACCGGACCGCGCTCGGGGCAGCAGGTGATGATCGTCGCGATGCCCACCGGGGCGGGCTGGTCGTACCTGTGGACGGGCGGGGGCTACGCCGACGTGACCGCCGTCGATCATGCCGCGGAGGCCATCGCACACCTTCTGACCTGATGTTTCGTCCGACCCCGCCTTGCTCCCCCGTGGCGGCGTTCCCTAGACTCGGCCTGCCGAACACATGTTCGAGCGTTCCGCATGACTTCCCCCGTGCGGCGATGACACGACAGGGACGGGGGGAGTGGATGACGCGCGTGTTCGCCGATCCGGTGGCGGTCGCGACGAGCGGCGGGGAGCCGTCGGAGTTCGTCTGGCAGGGCCGCGCCCGCACGGTGCGGCGGGTGCTGGAGCACTGGGTCCTCACACCGGACTGGTGGCGGGATCCGCCCGCCGACGAGGTCCGGCTGGACTACTGGCGGGTCGAGGCGTCCGCCGGGGAGGGGCTCGCGGTGTACGAGCTGCGGCACGAGCCGTCCGGCGGCGCGTGGACGCTCACGGCCGTCTGGGACTAGGGCGTGCCTCGCGGTCGAAGATCGCTGAACGAGCCGCCGGGCGGCGGGGGACCTTGAAGCACCGGCTAGTCGCCGCGCAGCAGTTGCAGGCGGGTGATCTGGAAGACCGTGACCATGCAGAACGCGGCGGCGAGCGCCTGGCACGCCGCCGCCGCGACGCCGAGGTGGACGTCGAACCGGGCGTCGGCGAGCGTCTCGACGTCCGCCACCGCGAACAGGCGGGCCAGCAGCGCGCCGGACAGCAGGAACGTCCACCAGCCCGCGACGACCGCGCCCGCGACCTGGCGTTCCGTCGTCCGGTACCGGCCGCTGTTGACCCACACGTCGTACACCACGCGCGGCGGCACCCACAGGTTCACGACCGGGCATATCCACCCGAACACCACCCAGGCGCGGTGGTGGCGGTGCGGCCCGGGCGACTGCCGGTGCGCGCGCCACAGCCAGCCGAGGTACAGCAGGCCGGTCATGCCAGCGAGGACGGCGCAGACCACGAACACGTCCGCGTACGGCGCGAGGACCTTCCCGGTGTTCACCGGGTCATAGGTGTCGTGGGTCTCGCCGCGCAGCGGGCCGCCCGCGCGCAGCAGACTGATCCCCGAGCCGAGCGCGATGAACGCGTTGAACCCGAGCAGGAGGAACACCGCGACGCCGACCGCGCGGAAGTCCCGCCGCCGGGCCCAGGCGCCGCAGTGCGGGCAGCGCACGACTTCGCGGGGGATGATGTCGCCGCAGAGCGCACACGGCATGACCCCACCTCCCTGGCGCTTTTGCCCGCACGTATCCCGATCCTACGTAACGCATGACCGGACATCGTCCGATTAAGCGGGTCAGAGGATCAGATGCGTCCCGGCGGTCATGCCCAGCGCCGCGACGACCAGGAACAACGCGAGCCGGCCCCACCCGCCCGTCGCCACCAGCCGCCGCGGCCGGAAACCCGTCGTCAGCGTCAGCGACCACCACACCGCCGCGACCCCGACCGTCAGTGGCAGCGCGCCGTACCCGACCAGGGACGGCACCAGCAGCGCCGTCGGAGCGGTCAGGACGTGCGCGAAAACCGCCGGGCCGCGCGTCCCCTCGGGCAGGCCCGCGTGAAGCCCCGCGAGGACCGCGCCCCACCCCGTCGCCGCGACGATCCACAGCACGACCACCGGCGTCGGGAAGCCCGCCAGCGACTCGGGCGCCACCTAGCGCCCCACCAGCCCGGACTCCCACGCCCACGCCGCGACCTCCACGCGGTTGCGCGCCGCGAGCTTGCGCTGGACGCTCCCGAGGTGCGTCTTGACCGTGGACGGCGACACGAACAGCTCGGCCGCGATCTCCTCGTTCGTCCGGCCGCGCGCGACGAGCCGCACCACGTCCAGCTCCCGGTCGGTCGGGCGCTCGCGCGGCGTCCGGGGCACGGCGGGCGGCGTCGCGAGCCGTGCCAGCAGCCGCACGGTGATCGACGGGGACACCAGCGCCGCGCCCTCGGCCGCCGCCCGCACCGCCTCCACCAGCAGCGCCGGGCCGCTGTCCTTGAGCAGGAAGCCCGCCGCGCCGCCGCGCAGCGCGCCGTAGACGTACTCGTCCATGTCGAACGTCGTGACGATCACGATCCGCAGCGGGTCGGGGACGCCCGGGCCGGCGAGCAGGCGGGTGGCCTCCAGGCCGTCCATGCGCGGCATGCGGATGTCGAACAGGCACACGTCGGGACGCAGCTCGCGGGCCAGCTCGACCGCGCGGACGCCGTCCGCCGCGTCGCCGACCACGGTCATCTCCGGCTGCGAGTCGATGATCATGCGGAACCCGGCCCGCACCATCTCCTGGTCGTCGGCGATGAGCACCCGGATCGTCACGCGGACGATTCTCGCAGGACATCCCTTATGGGCAGGACGGCGGCCACCCGCCACCCGCCGTGCGGACCCGGCCCCGCCCACAATCGGCCGCCGAGGGACGCGACCCGCTCGTCGAGCCCGGCCAGGCCGAACCCGCCGGACGGCAGCAGCCGCCCGCGGCCCTGGCCGTCGTCGGCGACCTCGATCGCGACGGCGTCCGGGCCGCTCCTGGTGATCGCGATCCGCACGGCCGTGGCGTCCGCCGCGTGCTTGCGGACGTTCGTCAGCGCTTCCTGGACGATGCGGTGCAGCGTCGTCGCGACCTCCGGCGGCGGCGCGCCGACGTTTCGGTCGATGGTGAGGAACGCCCTCGGGCCCGTCCAGCGTCCGACCAGGTCGGCGATCTGGTCCAGCCCGCCGACCGGCCGCAGCCCGGCGGGATCGTCGGACGCGTCGCGCAGCAGCCCGACCATGCGCCGCATCGACGCCAGCGCCTCCCCGCCCGCCTTCTCGATCGAGGCGAGCATCCGGTCGAGCTGCTCGGGGCTCTGCGCGGCCTGGGACCCGGCCGCGAACCGGGCCGCCTGCGCCTGGACGACGATGCCCGTGACGTGGTGCGCGACGAAATCGTGCAGGTCCCTCGCCAGCTCCAGGCGCTCGTCCCGGCGGGCGCCGGCGAGCGCGCGGACCCGGCGGGCGTCCAGCGCGCGCAGGTAGAGCCCCGCGCCGACCGCGACGGCGACCAGCACGCCGAGCGGCGCGACGGCGACCGGCAGGACCGCCGCGTCCGGGCTCCGGCCGGCGCAGAACACCACCGCGCCGCCGGTCAGCGCCGCCAGCGCGGGCAGCCGGGGCTGCGGCGCCTTCCAGACGACCCGGACGACGAGCACGAGCAGCCAGAACACCTCCACCGGCACCGTCACGCCGAACTGCGCGGCGTTCTGCGCGGCGACCAGCAGCGTCACCGCGATCGACGCCGCCGCGACCCCGGCCGCCCAGCGCAGGACGTTCCGCCACATAAGCGCGCCGACCGCCGCCGCCACCGCCACGGCGTCCATCGCGAGGTGGACGGGGGAGACCTCGCGCAGGAGGAGCGAGGCGAGCACGGCGAGGGCCGTCGCACCCCAGCCCACCAGGCGCAACAGGCAGCCGCCCGCCGAGTGGACGCGTTCGAGCGTCCCGCGCTGTTCCGTCACGCCTCCTGAGGCTACGACCTGCGGCGCACCACCGGATCAACCGTTCGTATGACCTCGCGGGGCCGAACTGTAGACGGCGGGTTGATGTGGTCCGGGAGGCCGTGCGCGCACCCTTGACTCATGGACCTCATCTTCGTGCCCGCCGCGCTGCTGTTCCTGGCCTTCGTCCTGTACGCGGGCCTGGCCGTGCCGCTGACGGACGTCCTCGAACCGCTGCTCGACCGGTGGCGCGCCCGAAAATCCGTTGAGCACCGCGCGACCGATCCGCCATTCTCACCGCAAGCGCCCGACAGCCCCCGCGACCCGCTCGCCGCCCCGACAGCCCCCGAACGCACACCCACCGCCGCCCGCTCCAACGCACCACCGTAAAACCCGTCCCGGGGGGAACGCACCGGAGAGCCGTCCGCCACCCGCAACGGGCGTCAGTAACAGCGCCCGCAACGGCGTCGGGAACAGCGCCCGCAACGGCGTCGGCAACGGCGCCCGCAACGGCAACGGCGTCGGCAAGGGCGTCGGCGGGGGTGTCGGCGGGGGCGTCGGCAACGGCGTCGGTAACGGCAACAGCGCGCAACGGCGTCGGCGGGGGCAACGGCGCCCGCAACGGCGTCGGTAACAGCATCGGCGGGGGTGTTGGCGGGGGCGTCGGCGACGCCGCCGACGGCGCACCGCCGGAAATCCTGCTCGGGGAGCGCGCCGCAGGGCCGTCCGGCCACGCCCCGCCATGATCTGCGCACCGTCGGTCTCCGGGGCGCCGAAATGTCAGTGGCAGGACATAACGTGAGTTGCAGGTGAGACGAAGGCCACGGAATAGGAACCGGCTCGGAGAGCTTTTTCCTGGCGTGGTACCGGGTACGACCCGTGTCGGAGGAAGGGGTAGCCAGTGAACGAGACGACGTTCCATCTGACCCACCCGCGATTTCACGGACCCGCCGAACGCACGCTCGTCGAGCCGTGGCTCGGCGAACTGTCCGGCCTGTCGCTGAACGGCTACACCGAGACCGCCCCGTCCACCGGCCCGGCCCTCCTGCCGAGCCCGCTGTCGGTGGTGGAAGCGCTGATCACGCCGCCCGGCTACACCGCCCACCGCCGCCGGGTGGCCCTGGCGGCCTGACGCCCCGGTGCCCGTGGCCCAGCACCACGGGCACCCCCGAACCTTCCCGCCCCCGACACATCCCCGCCATTCACACGACTCAGACATAAACACCGTCCATCCGCGCACCCGCGAACTCTCCCCGCTATTCCGACATTCGCATGACGACTAGGTAACAATTACCTCACCGTCACGTCACTGCTCCGTGCACGCCCCACGCGAAAACCGGCGACCCCAAACCGCCGACGCACTTCCACCCACCGTCGCCCAAGACTTCTGCGTACCCGCGGCCCCAAGCCCAGCGCGCGCAACGAGCCCCGCGTATCGCACGACGTGCCGAACGATCTGCCGGGCGACGCATCGCGCCGCGACCCGCAACAACCTCGCACTGACACGACTGCCATGCGCCCACGCGGACAAGCGTGGAGCGGCCGAGTAGTGGGCGGACGAGCAGTGGCCCGCACGGCGCTTCGGCCCGTCAGCGCGTCCCCGGAGCAGCCGACGCCATCGCCAGGCCCGCCACACGTCGCCACACCGCGACGCCTCAACTAGGTCCCGCGTCGCCGCCCGCACGCCCTCACTTGCGTGTCGTGCCGGACGCCGGGTCCGTAGCCGTCCGCTCAGCCCTGCCGCGCGTGAACTCGCGCGCTTCGCACGCATGGGTGCATGGGTGCAGCGCGCCATGGCGCTCCGATCGTCAACGCGGCGTGCAGGCGTCGCAAGGCGACGCCGTGCGCCGCGCTGTTCGCGCACGCCGTGCGCCGCGCTGTTCGCGCACGCCGTGCGCCGCGCTGTTCGCGCACGCCGTGCGCCGCGCTGTTTTGGGGTCGCTGAGTCCGTGTTCTGTGGTTCGCGGTTTCGTGTCGTCGGGTGTGTTGGCGCGTTGGCGGGTGGCGGGGTCGGGGGTCGACTGGGGGTGGGGCGCTTGGGAGAGGGAGATCTTTTGGCTTGTCGGTGCTTGATCGGGGTGGGCGGCCCATGGTCCGGGGTGCCCACGGCGGGAGTTTGTAGGGCGTGATGTGGTTGTGGCTGTGGGCGTGCGTTGGCTTGGCCGCTGGGCGGGGCTTGGGCTGGTGGGGTGCGGTTAGTTGACGGTGGGGGTTAGGGCGCCGTCGATGCGCAGGTTTGCGCCGTTGATGGATGCGCCTAGTGGGCTTGCTACCAGGGCGGTCAGGGCGGCGATTTCGTGGGGTTCGGTCAGGCGGCCGGACGGGTTGGCCAGTGGGCCTTGGAGGAGCGCGCGGGTTGCGGCGGTCGTGTCGTCGCCCATGCCGTGGTGGTGAGCGAAGTTCAGGGCCAGTTCGTGGAAGTGCTCGGTGGCGGTGGGGCCTGGGCTGATCGTGTTGGCCGTTACGCCGGTGCCGGTCAGTTCCTTTGCGAGGGACACCGTGAGGTTGGCCAGGGCCGCCTTTGTTGCGCTGTAGGCCGCCTTCATCGGCAGCGGGAAGGGGTGGGCGGCGCTGCCGATCTGGATGACGCGGCCCCAGCCGGCCGTTCGCATCGGCGGTGTCAGGGCGGTGATCAGGCGGACTGCGGATGCCACGTTCGCGTTGTAGAGGGCCAGCCATTGGTCGGGGCCGTCCGCCGTCCAGGTCGGCTCGCCGTCGTTCGACGCGGCGTTGTTGACCAGGATGTCGATGCCTCCGAAGGCCGTTTCGGCTGCTTCGGCGATGCGCTGGGCGTCGGGGTTGGTCGTCAGGTCGCCCAGGGCGATCGCTGACCGGCCGCCTCGCGCGGTGATGGCGTCGGCCGTTTCCTTTGCGCGTGCGGCGTCGCGGCCGTGGACGATGACCGCGGCTCCCTCGGCGGCCAGGGTCAGGGCGATGGCCCGGCCTATTCCGCTGGTGCTGCCGGTCACCAGTGCGCGTTTTCCGTTCAGCTGCAGGTCCATTCGGCTCCCTGGTGGGTTTTCGTTGGACAGAGTGTCTTTCAGTGGACATGTTGTCTTCCGTTGGACGGTGTGTCAAGCGAAAGCTAGGATCCAGGTCCATGGCCACCCGCAAGTACGAGCAGCGGCTGCGCGCCGACGCCGCCGAGCAGACCCGCCGCCGTGTCCTGGACGCGCTCTACCGGCGGTTGTGCGAGGCGCCCGCCGAGCCGGTCGCCGTCGAGCGCGTCGCGAGCATGGCCGGGGTGTCGCGCTCGACCGTCTACCTGGTGTTCGGCTCGCGGGCCGGGCTTTTCGACGCCCTCGCCGACGACCTGCGCGGACGCGGCGGATTCGAGCTTCCGGCGGGCGGGGGCGGCGGCGATGCCCGCGCGGACCTGCGCGCCTCGATCCGCGCCGCCGTGCCGCTTTTCGCCGAGCACCGGCAGGTGCTGCGGGTCCTCTACTCGATGGCGGCGCTCGATCCCCGGGCCGTCGGCGGCGCGGTGGAGCGCATGGGCCGGGGCCGCGCCGAGGGCCTGGCCTGGCACGCCGAGCGCCTGGCCGGGCAGGATGCGCTCCGGCCCGGCCTGACCCCGGCCCGCGCCGCCGATCTGCTGTGGGCCGTCACCGGGTTCGAGTTCTTCGACCAGCTCCGTTCCGGACGCGGCCTGCCCGCCGCGACGGTCGCCGACCTCATGGTGGAGGCCGCCGAACGGCTGGTTCTGCGCGATGAGCCGTGAGCTAGGTCAGGACGCGCGGCACGGCGAAATCGTCGAACAGCGCCTCGTCGATGAAGCTGGACACGTGCGTGATGCCGGACGGACCGAGCGTCAGCACCTGGATGGAATGGGCGTGCAAGAGGCCGTCCGCGTTGCGCAGGTACATCGCGAAAGCGGGCTGGTTGTTCGCGGTCACCGGCACGAGGCGGTTCCCGCCCGGCCCGGCCGACGAGAGCCGGGAATGCAGGAGCCGCCCGATCGACGCCCGGCCGCTGAACCACGACACGACCGGCGGCATCTCCCACGACGCGTCCTCGGTGAGCAGCCGGGTGAGCGCGGGGACGTCCACTGACTCGAACGCCCGCACGTAGCGGTCGAGGAGCGCGCGGCGCGCGGGTTCGGCCGGTTCGGTGATCTCGTCGTCGGCCGGGACGAGCCGGGACAGCCGCGCGCGGGCCCGCAGCAGCGTGCTGTTCACCCCGGTCGCGGTCATCCCGAGCATCCCGGCGACGTCGGCGGCGGGCCAGGCGAGGACGTCGCGCAGGATGACCACGGCGCGCTGCCGTCCGGGCAGGTACTGCAGCGCGGCGATCAGCGCGAGCCGCAGCCCCGCCCGCGCGGCCACGACGGACGCCGGGTCGTCGGGCGCAACCCCGAGCAGGCGGTCGGCGAGCGGCCGGAGCCAGGTCACCTCGGGCGCGCGGACGCCGCTGCGCCCCGGGTCGTCGGACGGCGGCGCGAGGCCGGACGGCATGACCCGCCTGCTGCTGTGCTCCAACGCGTTCAGGCAGGCGTTCGTTGCGATGCGGTACAACCACGTCCGTATCGACGCCCGCCCCTCGAAACGGTCGTACGACCGCCACGCGCGCAGGTACACCTCCTGGACGACGTCCTCCGCGTCGTGGACCGACCCCAGCATCCGGTAGCCGTAGGACAGCAGCTCGCGCCGGAACGGGTCGGTCAGCCGGGCGAACTCCGCCGCCTGGTCCGAATCGGTTCTCATGTCGCACCTCCCCTCCTACCGACCGGCGACGGCGGGCGAAGTCGTCGGCCGCAGCCCGCCGAATTTCCGGCATCGGCCCGGTTTGTACAGGCAGCCGATGAAGGGAAGACGACTATGGCTCGCAGGACCAGCGGCAGGCTGCTCGGCCTGACCGCGACGGCGTCGCTGATGGTGGCGCTGGACGCGACGGCGGTGTCGACCGCGCTGGCCAGGATCCGCCTGGACCTGGCCGCGACCGTCGAACAGCTCGAATGGACCGTCAACGCCTACAGCCTCAGCTTCGCCGTCCTGCTGATGACGGGCGCCGCGCTCGGCGACCGGTTCGGCCGGCGGCGGATGTTCGCGGCGGGGCTCGGCCTGTTCACGGCGGCGTCGGCGGCGTGCGCGCTGGCGCCGGACGTGGGGTGGCTGATCGCCGCCCGCGCGGTGCAGGGGAGCGGCGCCGCGCTCGTGATGCCGCTCGCGATGGCGCTGCTCAGCAACGGTTTTCCGCCCGAGCGGCGAGCGAAGGCGCTCGGCGTCTTCGCCGGGATCACCGGCCTGGCGGTGGTCGCGGGCCCGGTGGTCGGCGGGATCGTCACCGAGGGCCTGGCCTGGCAGTGGATCTTCTGGCTCAACGTGCCGATCGGCCTGGTGGTGATCCCGCTGGTGCTGCGGGACGTCCCGGAGAGCCGCGGCGCCGGGACGTCCTTCGACCTCGGCGGCGTCGTCCTGGTGACCGGCGGCGCGCTCGGGCTGGCCTGGGGCCTGGTCCGCTCCGGCTCGGCGGGCTGGGACGCGGCCGAGGTGGACGGCGCCCTGGCCGCCGGAGCCCTGCTGACGGCCGCGTTCATCGTCTGGGAGCTGCGCGCCGAGAAGCCGATGGTCCCGTTGCGGCTGCTGCGCGAGCGCGGCTTCTCCGCCGGGAACGCCGCGGGCTTCCTCATGTACGCGGCGCTGTACGGCTCGCTGTTCTTCGTCGCGCAGTTCTTCCAGACGAGCCTGGGCGACGGCCCGATGATCACCGGGCTGCGGCTCATGCCCTGGACGGGCACGGTGACCGTCGTCGCGCCCGTCGCCGGAGCGCTCGTGAACCGGATCGGCGCGCGGACGCTCACCGTCGCCGGCCTGACGCTCCAGGCCGTCGGCATGGTGTGGCTGAGCCTGGCAGCGGACCCGGACGCGGCCTATCCCGCGCTGGTCGCGCCCATGATCATCGCGGGCGCGGGGATCAGCATGGCGATGCCCGCCGTCCAGACCGCGGTGATCAACGCGGTCGCGCCGCAGCGGATCGGGACGGCGTCCGGCGTCTTCAACACACTGCGCCAGCTCGCCGCCGTCTTCGGCGTCGCGGTCCTCGCGGCCGTCTTCACCGCGCACGGCGGGTACGGCGGCGCCCGGGCGTTCGCGGACGGCTTCGCGCCCGCGCTGGCCGTCAGCGGCGCGTTCTCGCTGGCCGGGGCGGTCGCCGCGCTGCTCATCCCGCGCGCGGCGAGGACGGCGCCGACCCCGGCCGTCCCCGCGCTCGCCCGCTGACGCCGTTATTCCCGACTGGGCGGGTGGGAAGTCTCACCTACCGGAACCGGAACTCAACATCCGCTTCGGACGTAGCCTGACCACGTCCCCATCCGCCCAGCCCGGGATCCCCTTTTGACCCACACCGCAGGCGCCGGGCGGCCACGCACCGGCGCCACCTTCCTCGTCCTCTGCCTCGGCATCATGTCCTACGCGCTGTCGCAGTCCCTCGTCTCGCCCGTCCTGCCCACGATCCAGCACCACCTGCACACGTCGCAGAGTTCGGTGACCTGGGTGATGACGGCCTATCTGCTGTCGGCGTCCGTCGCGACGCCCGTCCTCGGCAAGATCGGGGACGTCGTCGGCAAGGAGCGGATGCTGCTCGTCGCCCTGCTCGCGCTCGGGGCGGGCTCGCTGCTGGCGGCGCTCGCCTCGTCCATCGGCGTCATGATCGCGGCGCGGGTGATCCAGGGCGTCGGGGGCGGCGTGCTGCCCCTGGTCTTCGGCATCATCCGCGACGAGTTCCCGCGCGACCGCGTGTCCGGCGCGATCGGGACGGCGGCGGCGCTCATGGGCGTCGGCGGCGGCCTCGGCATCGTCGTCGCCGGGCCGATCGTCAACACGCTCGACTACCGCTGGCTGTTCTGGCTCCCGCTGATCGTCATCGTGGTCGCCGCCGTCGCCACGCACCTGGTCGTCCCCGAGTCGCCGGTGCGCGCGCCCGGCCGGATCAACCTGCTCGCCGCCGCGCTGCTGTCGGCGTGGCTGGTCGCGCTGCTGGTCCCGATCAGCGAGGGCTCGCGGTGGGGCTGGACGTCCGGCCGCGTCCTCGGGACGCTCGCGCTCGCGGTCGTCCTCGCCGCCGCCTGGATCGCGGTGGAGCTGCGGTCGGCCGAACCGCTCATCGACATGCGCATGATGCGGCTGCCCGCCGTCTGGACGACGAACCTCGTCGCCCTGCTGTTCGGTCTCGGCCTGTACTCGCTCATGGCGTTCCTGCCCGCGTTCGTGCAGACGCCGCCGTCCGCCGGCTACGGGTTCGGCGCGAGCGTCACCGAGTCCGGCCTGTTCCTGCTGCCGATGACGGTCACGATGTTCTTCAGCGGCCTCGCGGCGGGACGGCTCGGCCTGCGGTTCGGGGCGCGCGCCGTCCTCGCGCTCGGCGCGGTGCTGCTGATCCCGTCGATGGTGCTGCTTGCCGCCGTGCACGCCGAGCGCTGGACGATCTACCTGGTCGCCGCGCTGTGCGGGGCCGGGATCGGGTTCGCGTTCTCCGCGCTGTCCGCGCTGATCGTGACGGCCGTGCCGCCCGCGCAGACCGGCGCCGCGAGCGGCATGAACGCCAACATCCGCACGATCGGCGGGTCCATCGGCACGGCCGTGACCGGGTCGATCATCACGTCCGGCGCGGTCGGCGGCCTGCCGAAGGAGTCCGGGTACACGCACGGGTTCTGGTTCCTCGCGGGGGCGGCGGCCGTCGCGCTCGCCACCACGCTCCTCGTGCCGCGCGCCCGCCGCGCCGTTCCCGAACCCGTGCGGGAGGCCGGGACGCTCGTCCCGGCGGCCGATAATTGACCCCATGGTCACCGCAGACGCCCGTCCGCTCCGCCGCGACGCCGCCCGCAACCTCGAACGGGTGGTCGCCGCCGCCCGGGAGCTGTTCGCCGAACAGGGCCTGGACGCCAGCGTGGAGAGCATCGCCGCGCGGGCGGGCGTCGGCATGGGGACGGTCTACCGGCGCTTCCCCACCAAGGAGGCGCTGATCGAGTTCCTGGTGGCGCAGCTCGTCCGGGACGCCCTCGACCTCGCCCGGCGGGCGCTGGACGAGAGCGACGGCACCGGCCTGGAGTCCCTCCTGCGCGGCATGGGCGAACTCCAGGCCGCGCACCGGGGCTGCCTGCGGCGGCTGTGGGCGGGCACGCCGTCGGCCGAGCGGCAGGAGTTCCGGTCGATCGTGCAGGAACTGCTCGTCCGCGCGCAGGACGCCGGGACCGTCCGGCCCGATCTGGCGGCCGGGGACGCGCTCGTCCTGTTCTGGTCGCTGCGGCACATCGTCGAGCTGACCGCCGGGGTGGACCCGGACGCGTGGCGGCGGCACCTGGACGTCCTGCTCGCCGGAATCGCCCCGTCGGGCCGCCCGCTCGCGCACCGCCCGCCCACCTACGCCGAACTGGACGAGATCCAGACCCGCCATTCCGCTCGCTGAAAAACGTCAGGCATAACCGCCGGTGACGAGCCCGCGCGCCATCATCGCGTAAGCGCCGGGATCGGCCGGGGCCGTCGTCGCGAGACCGTCCACATAACGGTTGTACATGCAGAACGCGGCGGCGATGAGAATCGCGTCGTGGATCTCCCGGTCACCCGCGCCCGCCGATTTCGCGGCGGCGACGAGTTCGGGCGTCACGGCCGTCCCGCCGCGCTGGACGGCCTCGGCCAGCCGCAGCAGCGCGCGCAGCCGGGGCGTGACCGGAGCGGCGTCCAGATCGGCCGTGACCTGGCCGAGGACGGCGTCGTCGGCCAGCAGCTCGGCCGCGCACGCCCCGTGGGACCCGGCGCAGAAACCGCACCCGTTCAGTTCCGAAACGTAGGCGGCGATCAATTCCCGCTCGCCGGTGGAAAGGGGACCTGGACCGCGCAGCAGCGCCTCGGCGAGCGCCCGCAGCGGCCCCGCCGTCTCCGGCCGGTAGGCGAGCAGGGCGGGGAGTCCGGGCAGGTCGCTGCCGAGGTCGATATGCGGCACGGGCACCTCCGAGAAAAAGATGATCAGCGGCACCCTAGCGGCGCGGTCAGGGTTTGCGGGCCACTCCACCGAAGGTCATGACCTCGTCCGGAAGGCCCCAGCGGTTCGGGAGCGGGCGCCACCGCGAGCACGACACGACGCCCGGTTCGAGCAGGTCGAGCCCGTCGAAGTAGCCGGTGATCCGGTCGGCGCCGCGCGCCCGGATCGGGTGCGGCGTGCCCGACCCGTTCCACACGCGCATTGCGGTGCGGGTGGCGTCGACGTCCAGGCACGCGTGGGTGAGAACGAGGTAGCTCCCGGACGGCAGGGCGTCCACGAGCGTCCCGACGATCCGGGCCGCCTCGGCGTCGTCGGTGAACAGGTGCAGGATCGCGAGCAGCATCAGCGCGACCGGACGGTCCAGGTCCAGCGTCGCGGCGGCGGCCTCCAGGATCTTCTCCGGGTCGCGGGCGTCGGCGTCGACATAGCTCGTCGCGCCCTCGGGCGTGCTGGTCAGCAGCGCGCGGGCGTGCGACAGGACGAGCGGGTCGTTGTCGACGTAGACGATCCGCGCGTCGGGCGCGAGCCGCTGCGCCATCTCGTGGGTGTTGTCGGCCGTGGGCAGACCCGTCCCGACGTCGAGGAACTGCCGGATCCCGCCCTCGTGGACGAGCGGCGCCATGACGCGGCCGAGGAACTGCCGGTCGGCGCGTGCGGCGGCGGCGATGCCGGGCACGTGCCGCGCGACCTCGTCGCCCGCGCGGCGGTCGACCGCGTAGTGGTCCTTGCCGCCGAGCCAGTAGTTCCACACGCGCGCCGAGACCGGCCGGCTGACGTTGACCTCGGGGTCCATGGCGCCCATCGTCGCACATCTCGGACGTCTCGCATTATGAGATCCACTTCTCAAATAGTGGTCACGGTGTCTAGGGTTGCGGAGCAGGCAACGCCACGGGAGGAAGTCATGACCAGCTACACCCACGGCCACCACGCGACCGTCCTGAGTTCGCACGAGTGGCGGACCGCCGAGAACTCCGCCCCGCACCTGCTGCCGCACCTGACGCCCGGAGCGGAGGTCCTGGACGTCGGCTGCGGCCCCGGCACGATCACCGCCGGCATCGCCGCCCGGGTCGCCCGCGTCACCGGGATCGACGCGGCGGCGGGCGTCCTGGAGCGGGCCGCCGCGCACGCCCGCGAGCAGGGCGCGGACAACGTCGCGTTCGCGGTCGGCGACGTCCACGCGCTGGACTTCGCGGACGACTCCTTCGACGTCGTCCACGCCCACCAGGTGCTGCAGCACATCGCCGACCCGGTGCGGGCGCTGGCCGAGATGCGGCGCGTGTGCCGGCCGGGCGGGATCGTCGCCGTCCGCGAGGCCGACTTCGGCGGCATGGTCTGGTACCCGAACCCGCCGGGCATGGACGCCTGGCGGCCCGTCTACGAGAAGGTGGCGCGCGGTAACGGCGGCGAGCCGCACGCGGGACGCCGCCTGGTCGCCTGGGCGCACGCGGCCGGGTTCGCCGACGTCACCGCGACCGTGTCGTCCTGGTGCTACGCCACGCCGCAGGAGCGCGAGTGGTGGAGCGAGACGTGGGGCGGGCGGATGGTCCACTCCGACGTCGCCGAGACGGCCGTCGCGCGCGGCCACGCCACCCGCGCCGAGCTGGAGGCGATCTACGCGGGCTGGAAGGCGTGGGCCGCCGACCCGGACGGCTGGTTCACCGTCCCGCACGGCGAGATCGTCTGCCGCGCCTGACCGCCGGGGCGCCGCGCGGGCCTAGAACGGGTCGGTCAGCTCGCCGAGTTGGTCGGTCAGCTCCAGGTTCGCGCGGTAGTCCACCGGGACGGTCACCACCGACACCCCGTCGTCGGTCAGCGCCTTGCGCAGCGTGGGCAGCAGCTCGTCGGCGGACGTCACCCGGTAACCGCGCGCCCCGAAACTCTCGGCGTAGGCGACGAAATCGGGGTTGCCGAACGCGATGTTGGAGCTGCGGCCGAGTTCCATGTCCATCTTCCAGCCGATCAGGCCGTACGCGCCGTCCTCCCAGATCAGGACCGTGATCGGGACGTTCTCCCGGACGGCCGTCTCCAGCTCCTGCGAGTTCATGAGGAACGCGCCGTCCCCGGTCGCGGCGAGGACGCGCCGGTCCGGGCGGGCCAGCTTGGCCGCGACGGCGCCCGGCACCGCGAACCCCATCGACGACAGCCCGTTCGACACCAGCAGCGTGTTCGGCTCGTACGTCGGGTACATCCGCGCCATCCACATCTTCACCGCGCCGGTGTCGGCGAGCACGATGTCCTCGCGGCCCATCGCGGCGCGGATGTCGGCGACGACCCGGCGCGGCGACAGCGGGAAGCCGTCCTCGGCGCGGCCCTGCTCCAGCTCGGCGCGCAGCAGGTCGCGGATCTTCTCGCCCGTCCCGGCGCCCGCGAACCGGCGGTGGACGGAGTCGGCGAGCTGCCGCAGCGTCCGGGAGATGTCGCCCTGGATGCCGACCGTGACGGTGTAGTGGTCGTCCACCTCGGCGGGGCTCTGGTGGATGTGCAGGATCTTCTTGTCGCCGTCGGGGTTGATCTTGACGGGGTCGAACTCCTGCAGCTCGTAGCCGACCGTGATGAGCACGTCCGCGCGGTCCAGCCCGAAGTTCACGTAGTCGTGCCGCATGAACCCGACGGCGCCGAGCGCGAGCCGGTGGTCGTCGGGGAAGACGCCCTTGCCGTTGAACGTCGTCGCGACCGGGACGCCGAGCGTCTCGGCGAAGTGGACCAGCGCCTCGCCCGCGTGCGCGCGCGTCGCGCCGTGCCCGGCCACCACCACCGGCTGCTGCGCCATCGCGATCACGTCGGCGGCGCGGGCGATCTGCGCGGGCGACGGCTCCTGCGGCCGGACGACGTTCACCGCGAGCGGCTTGAGCGTCGCCGGGACGGGCGCGGACTCGACGTCCTCGGGGATCGCCAGGTACACCGCGCCCGGCCGCTCGGTCTGCGCCGTCTTGAACGCCTTGCGGACCATCTCCGGCAGCGCCTCGGCCGTCGGCGCCAGCTCCGACCACTTGGTGATCGGGCGGAACAGCGACACGAGGTCGATGATCTGGTGCGACTCCTTGTAGATGCGGTCCAGCCCGACCTGCGCGGAGATCGCCACGACCGGCGTGCTGTTGGTCATCGCGTCGGCGACGCCGAGCTGCAGGTTGATCGCGCCCGGGCCGAGCGTGGCCGAGGCGACCCCGGCCCGTCCGGTCAGCCGTCCGTAGATCTCCGCCATGAACGCCGCGCCCTGCTCGTGCCGGACGAGGACATAGCGGATGGACGAGTCGTTGAGCGCGTCGACGAAATGGATGTTCTCCTCGCCCGGGATGCCGAAGACGTACTCGACCCCTTCGGCCTCCAGGATGCGGACGAGCAGCCGGGCGGCGTCGGCCTGCGTGGACATCGGGTGTCCTTCTTCCAGTCGCGGCGCCCGCGGACCGCGGGCATCCTTCTCAGCGTCGTCTCCCATTCGATCATTCCGCTCCCGCGGTGTGGCGCCGCCCACCCCGCGAAGCGCCGGAGCGCCGCCGGTCAGGTGCCGCGCACGGAGTCGAGCAGCGCGCTCCAGCCGGTGCTGGACAGGACCAGGGCGGGGCCCTGCGGGTCCTTGGAGTCGCGGACGACGCACCGTCCGCCCGCCAGGTCCGCCACCTCGACGCACTGCTCCCCGCTGCCGCTGTGGGAGGAGGTGCGCCAGCAGCCGCCGGTGTCGCGCCGCGATTTCGTCACATGCCGCTCCTTGCCGCCTCGCTCATGAGGCGCGCGGAATCCTCGGGGGTGAGGGCCGCCTCCTCGATCCGGCGGAAGCGGTCCCTGTGCTTCGCTATTTCCGCGCTGCTTTCCACATAAACGTCGCCCATCGTGCCTTCGACGTAGGCGATATCGGGGTCGGCGGGATCGGAATAGGAAAGGATGGTGAAACGTCCGTCGAGTCCGGCGTGCTCCATTGTGGAGAAGGGAAGGACCTGAACGGTCACGAAGGACCGTTCGCCCATTTTCACGAGTTTGTCCAATTGTGCGGCCATCACCTGGTGCCCGCCGATCGGGCGGCGCAGCGCGCCCTCGTCCATGATCATGTGCAGCCGGGGGGCGTCGGTCCGGTCCAGGATCGCCTGGCGGATCTTGCGGGCGTCCACGCGGCGCTCGATCTGCTCGCGCGTGGCGAGCAGGCGGCCCGCCGTGATGACGGCGCGCGAGTAGTCCTGGGTCTGGAGCAGGCCGTGGATGAGCTGCGGGTCCCAGGTGCGGATCTCCGCCGCGTCGTCCTCCAGCGCGACGTAGCTGCCCGCGAACACGTCGGCGTAGGCGGTCCACCAGCCGCGCCGGCCCGCCTCGCGGGCGAGGGTGAGCAGCGCGTCCCGGTCGGGGCTCGGGACGCCGTACAGGTCGAGCAGTGCGGCGATGTCGTCGGGCTTGGGGCGGGTCTGGCCGGTCTCCAGGCGGGAGACCGTGGCGCGGGACCAGGCGAGCCGGTCCGCCACGTCCTGGAGGGTGAGGCGCTGCTCCTCGCGCAGCTTGCGCAGCTCGCGGGCCAGCCGGCGACCGCGCACAGTAGGCCGGTAGGTCATGGCAAGCGAGTCTTTCCGTCAGCGCGGCGTCGCACAACGTGATTGCCGGAATCCGCAGGGATTGACGAACTCGGTGGAGCAATCTGGCGAAGGCAGTTGCGCCGCTGAGATTCTCACGAGACGCTGTCGCGTGACGGCTCGGGGACGCAATGTGACGAGTTGCCCAGGGGCGCCCCCGCCCAACGCGTCCCGAGCGGGAGGACCACCCGTGAAAGTCTCACCCCAGACCACCGACCCCCTCGCTCCGCCCGCCGGCTGGACGTGGCCGCTGCCGGACGGCCCCGAGTGCGCCCGGCACGCCCGGGCCGTCCTGGACGAGGCCCTGGCCGCGCTCGGCGTCTCCGCCGAGGCGCGCGCCGACGCCCGTCTCATGGTCAGCGAGCTGGCCACCAACGCCCACCAGCACGCGTCCGGGCGCCGTCCGCACGAGCTGTGGCTGTGCCGGGACGCCGCGTCCGGAACGGTCTACTGCGCCGTGTTCGACCGGGACGCGTCCGCGCGGCTGCCGGGCTACTCCTGGACGTCCGGCGACTGCGGGCGCGGCCTCGCGATCGTGCGGGAGCTGTCGGGCGGCCGGTGGGGCACCCGGGCGGACGTCGCGCGGCTGGGCGATCCCGAACCCGGCAAGGCCGTCTGGTTCGCCATTACCTGACCGTCTTCGTCCTGATCGCCGGGAGTGTGCGATCCTTGCGGACGGCGGACAGGAGGAACCCGGTGCGAATCCGGGGCTGTCCCGCAACTGTGACCGGGGAGCCCGTCCCCACGCTCGACGCCACGGCGGACACGCCGGAAGGCCGGGGACGGACGGTGATCCGGGAGCCAGGAGACTCCGGCCGCCGCTTGGACCGCCAACGGGCGTGGACACCCGACGGAAGGACAGTGGGGCATGGCCTCCAGCGACGCGCGCTACCCGTTCTCCGCGATCGTCGGCATGGACGATCTCAAGCTGGCGCTGCTGGTCAACGCCGTGTCGCCGCGGGTCGGCGGTGTGCTCGTGCGCGGCGAGAAGGGGACGGCGAAGTCCACGATCGTCCGGGCGCTGGCCGCGCTGCTGCCGCCCGTGCCGGTCGTGCCGGGCTGCCGCTTCTCGTGCGACCCGTCCGCGCCCGACCCGCGCTGCCCCGACGGGCCGCACTCGGGCGCCGGTGAGCGTCCGGCGCGGCTGGTGGAGCTGCCCGTCGGCGCGGCCGAGGAGCGGCTGACCGGCTCCCTCGACATCGAGCGGGCGCTGACCGAGGGCGTCACCGCGTTCGAGCCGGGACTGCTCGCCGCCGCGCACCGGGGCGTCCTGTACGTGGACGAGGTCAACCTCCTGCACGACCACCTCGTGGACCTGCTGCTGGACGCCGCCGCGATGGGCGAGTCGCACGTCGAGCGCGAGGGCGTGTCGGTGCGGCACGCGGCGCGGTTCCTGCTCGTCGGGACGATGAACCCCGAGGAGGGCGAGCTGCGCCCGCAGCTCCTGGACCGTTTCGGGCTGACCGTCGAGGTCGCCGCGACGCGCGACCCGGCCGAGCGCGCCGAGGTCGTGCGGCGGCGGCTGCGGTTCGAGGACGACCCGGGCTCGTTCGCGGCGCTGTGGGCGTCCGCCGAGGCGGAGCTGGCCGGGCGCATCGCCGCCGCCCGCGCGCTGCTGCCGGACGTCGCGCTGACCGACGCGGCGCTGCGGCAGATCACGGCGGTGTGCGCGGCGTTCGACGTGGACGGGCTGCGCGCCGACCTCGTCACGGCCCGCGCGGCGCTCGCGCTCGCCGCGTGGAACGGGCGGACCGAGGTGAACTCCGACGACGTCCGGAACGCCGCGCGGCTCGCGCTGCCGCACCGGCGCCGCCGCGACCCGTTCGACGCGCCGGGCCTGGACCGCGACCGGCTGGACGAGGTCCTGAACGAGCACGCCGACCCCGACGACGACCCCGACGGCCCCGGCGGCCCGGACGGCCCCGGCGGCGGGGCCACGGACGGCCCGGGCGGCTCCACGGGCGCGGAGGACGCCACCGGACCCGGCGCTGACGTGGGCACTGACGAGCACGCGGGTGCGGGCGCGAACTCCGGCGCCGACGTGGGCACTGGCGCGAACGCCGGTGCGAGCGCTGACGCGGGTACGGGCGAGGGCGCGAATGCGGACGCAGGCGCAGGCGAGGGCGCGCGTGCGGGTGCGCGTGCGGAAGCGGGCGCGGGTGCGAGTGAGTCGCCGGGGGCGGAGGACGGTCCGCCGGGCGGCGGGCGGGAGAGCGTCGTGGCGGCCGGGGCGGCGTACAAGCCGCGCCTGTTCACCGTCCCGGGCCTCGGCGCGGGCGCGCCGGGACGCCGGTCCAAGGCCCGCACGCCGCACGGCCGCGTGACCGGCGACCGGCCCGGCGCCGCCGGGCTCCACCTGACCGCCACGCTGCGCGCCGCCGCCCCGCGCCAGCGCGCGCGGGGCCGCACGGGCGCGGGACTGGTGCTGCGTCCGGGCGACCTGCGCGCGGCCGTGCGCGACGGACGCGAGGGCAACCTCGTCCTGTTCGTCGTCGACGCGAGCGGCTCGATGGCCGCGCGCCGCCGCATGACCGCCGTCAAGGGCGCCGTGCTCAGCCTGCTGCGCGACGCCTACCAGCGCCGCGACAAGGTCGGCCTGATCACGTTCCGGGGCCGGGACGCCGAGGTCGCGCTGCCGCCCACGTCCTCGGTGGAGGCGGGCGCGCGACGCCTGGAGCGGCTGCCGACCGGGGGCCGGACGCCGCTGGCCGCCGGGCTCGTCCGGGCCGCCGGGGTGCTGCGCGCCGAGCGGCTGCGCGACCCGGCGCGGCGTCCGCTGCTCGTGCTCGTCACCGACGGCCGCGCCACGGCCGGCGCGGACCCGGCCACCGCCGCGCCGCTGCTGGACGGCGTCGCATGCGTCGTCGTGGACTGCGAGTCCGGCCCGGTGCGGCTCGGCCTGGCCGCCGCGCTCGGCGCCCGGCTCGGCGCGGAGACCGTCCGGCTGGACGATCTGGCCGCCGGGAACCTCGCGGGACTCGTCCGCGCCCATCGCGCCGCCTGAGCGCCGCGTTCAGCAGGCCGCGCGCGCGGCCGGAGGAAGGGAGAACCCCATGCCGCAGGGCAAGCCGGAGTACGTGCCGCAGGACGGGCTGACGACGCGGGAGCGCCGCAACCGGCCGCTGCTGGTCGTCCACACCGGGCCGGGGAAGGGCAAGTCGACGGCCGCGTTCGGGCTCGCGCTGCGCGCCTGGAACCAGGGCTGGCCGATCGGGGTGTTCCAGTTCGTGAAGTCCGCGAAGTGGCGCGTCGGCGAGGAGACGGCGCTGCGCGTCCTCGGGGACGGCGGCGAGGGCGGGACGGTCGTCTGGAACAAGATGGGCGAGGGCTGGTCCTGGATCCGCAAGGCGGGCGGCGAGGACGACCACGCCGCCGACGCCCGCGAGGGCTGGGCGCAGATCAAGCGGGACCTGGCCGCCGAGACCTACCGGCTGTACGTGCTGGATGAGTTCACCTATCCGATGAAGTGGGGATGGATCGACGTGGACGAGGTCGTGGCCGTCCTGCGCGACCGTCCCGGGACCCAGCACGTCGTGATCACCGGCCGGGACGCCGACCCGCGCCTGCTGGACGCCGCCGACCTCGTCACCGAGATGACCAAGGTGAAGCACCCGATGGACGCCGGGCAGAAGGGCCAGAAGGGCATCGAGTGGTAGCACGGCTGGTCGTCGCCGCGCCCGCGTCGGGCAGCGGCAAGACGACGGTGGCGACCGGCCTGATGGCCGCGTTCGCCGCACGCGGCCTCACGGTGTCCCCGCACAAGGTCGGCCCGGACTACATCGACCCCGGCTACCACGCCCTCGCCGCCGGACGTCCGGGACGGAACCTGGACGCGTGGCTGTCCGGCGAGGACCTGCTCGTCCCGCTGCTCAAGCACGGCGCGGCCGGCGCGGACGTCGCGGTCATCGAGGGCGTGATGGGCCTCTACGACGGCGCGACGGGCCGTCCGGGCGGCGACTCGGGCGGCGAGTTCGCGTCCACCGCGCACGTCGCCCGCCTGCTGGACGCCCCGGTCGTGCTGGTCGTGGACGCGTCCTCGGCGGCCGGACGGTCCGTCGCCGCGCTCGTCCACGGCTTCGCGTCCTACGGCGAGGTCCGGCTCGGCGGCGTGGTCCTCAACCGCGTCGGCTCGGACGCCCACGAGGCCATGTGCCGCGAGGCCGTCGAGGCGCTCGGCGTGCCCGTGCTGGGCGCGCTGCGGCGGCGCGACGACGTGGCCAAGCCGTCGCGGCACCTCGGGCTCGTCCCGGCCGCCGAGCGCAGCGCCGAGGCCGTCGCGACCGTGGCGCGGCTCGGGGAGCTGGTGGCGGCGTCCTGCGACCTGGACGCCCTGCTCGCCCTGGCCCGCACCGCGCCCCCGCTCACCGGCGCCGCCTGGGATCCGGGCACGCCGCCGCCGGGGGAGCGGCCCGTGATCGCCGTCGCGGGCGGCCCGGCGTTCACGTTCGGCTACACCGAGAACGAGGAGCTGCTGGCCGGGGCGGGCGCGGAGGTCGTCCGGTTCGACCCGCTGCGCGACGAGAAGCTGCCCGCCGGGACGCGCGGGCTCGTCATCGGCGGCGGGTTCCCCGAGGTCTACGCGGCGGAGCTGTCGGAGAACGTCCCGCTGCGCGCCGAGGTCGCCGCGCTGGCCGCGTCCGGGGCGCCCGTCTACGCCGAGTGCGCCGGGCTCCTGTACCTCGCCCGCGATCTCGACGGGGCGCCGATGTGCGGTGTTCTGCCCGATGTCTCCGGAGTCATGGCGCCGCGTCTCACACTCGGCTACCGTGCCGCCGTGGCGATCAACGACTCGGTGGTCGCCCGGACCGGCGAACGGGTGCGCGGCCACGAGTTCCACCGCACCACGACCACGCCGGCGCACGGCTCCCGCGGTGCGTGGCAGTGGTCCCCGGCGGGACCGGAGGGCTTCGTGCGCGGCGCGTGCGTCGCCTCCTACCTGCATCTGCACTGGGCCGCGACGCCCTGGTCCGCGCGACGCCTGGTGGAGGAGACCCGATGACCGGACGGTTCGGCGACCCGGTGCGGCTGGAGGGGGAGCGGACCGTCCTGCGGCCGTTCTCCGTGGACGACGCTGAGGACTACGTCGCCGTCCTGCGCGCGGGCGAGGACTGGCTGCCGCCCAACTTCCCGCGCGAGCTGGACGCCGAACGCCTCGCCTGGTGGTTCGAGGACGGCGTCCACCAGCCGCAGAAGCTCGGCCTCGGCGTCCACCTGGCGATCGCCGACCGGGCGTCCGGCGCGCTGACCGGCACGATCGGGCTGTTCCGCGTCGACTGGTCCAACCTCACCTGCGAGGTCGGCTACGGGATGCGGCCCGCGTGGCGGCGGCGCGGCTACGCCACCGAGGCGCTGAAGCTCGTCGTCCGGTGGGCGCTGCACGAGCGCGGCCTGTACCGGGTCGAGCTGCGGGCGCTGACGTCCAACCACGCGTCGATCCGCGTCGCCGAGTACGCCGGGTTCCTGCGCGAGGGACGGGCCCGGGGCGCGGAGCGGTCGGCCGACGGCGCGCACCACGACCAGGTGGTGTTCGGGCTGATCGCGCGCGACCTGGCCCGCGACGTCCCCGGCGCGCCTGACCCCGGCGCGGCGCCGTCCGGACCAGGCTCGGCGGGATGAACGCACTCGTCCTCTGCGCGGGGGACGGCGCCCGCGACGCCGCCCGCGCGCTGCTGCCGCAGGTGCCCGCCGCCCGGATCGTCCGCGCCGACCCCGCCACGCTGCCCGCCGCCGCCCGCGAGGCCGCCGCGCACGGCCTCGACACGGTCGTCGTCGGCCGCTTCGCCGAGCTGGCGGACGCGGCGGGCGGCGCGCCCGTCCTCGCCGAGATCGCCGCCGCCATGGACGCGCCGCCGCCCGCCGAGTGGGAGGCCGCCGGGGCGCTCGGCCGCTGCGGGCGCGAGCTGTGCCGCCGCGTCGCGGACACGCTCGACGTCGCCGCCGCCCAGGTCGTCCTGGTGGACGCGACCGGCCGCATGACCGGCATGTTCGGCCGAACGGCGCCCGTACGGTGATCGCGCTCGCCGCGCGGGCGCTGGACCGGGCCGGGCTCCCGGCCGCCGACGCGCTCGTCGTGTCCGCCCGCGACGGGAACCTGCGCCGCGCCGCCAACGCCTGCCGCGCCCACCGCAAGGTCGCCGTCCTCACCGGCCCCGGCGCGGGCCCGGCCGAGCTGGCGCGCGAGCTGTTCCCCCAGACGCCCCGCACGTTCGTCGTCTGCGAGGACCTGGACGGCCCCGCCGAGCGCATCGAGCGCGTCCGCCCCGCCGAGGCCACCACCCGGCCGTGGAACGACCCGCAGGTCGTGCTCGTCCTGGACCCGTTCGGCCGCTTCGACGCGCCGTCCTGGCTGGCCGGCGCCCACGGCCCGGTGGCCTGGGCACTGCCAGTGGACGCGTTCACACGTCCCGCCGCGCCCCCCGAGGTCCGCGCGCTGGCCCTGGCCCGCCTCGGCCCGCGCGTCGGCGACCTGGTCTGGGACCTCGGCCCCGGCGCCGGCCCGCTCGCGGTCGAATGCGCCCGCTTCGGCGCGGCGGCCGTGGCGGTCGCCGCCGACCGCGCCGCCCGCGACGCGATCCGCGCCGACGTCGCGGCGCACCGCGTCAAGGTGGCCGTGGCGCGCGGAGAACCGCCCGCCGTCCTGGCGCCGCTGCCCGAACCGGACGCCGTCCACGTCACCGGCGATCCGTCCCTGGCCGCCCACTGCGCCCCCCGCGCACTCCGCGCCGCAGTGGCGGTAGTCGCCCCCGCCGACGCGGACGCGATCCACGAAACCCTCACCACAGCGGGCTTCACCACGGGCTCCGTAATCCTCGCCGGCCTGGCGGTCGTCCACGGCACCCGCACCGCGGACCTCCCCGTCCGCCCGCCCGAGGCCCCACAACGCCCCGTCGAAACCCTGGGCGCCCTCCAGTGACCGCATGCGCCCGCCCAGCAGACCGGCCAGGCCGCGACGCCCCGGCGTTCCCTCGCCGGGCCGCGCCGAGCGCGCTCGTTCAACGCGCCTGCGGCGCGGACCGCCCCGAGCGCCCGCCCGCCGCGCGTCGGCGCCCTGTCGCGTTCGAGCTCGCGCGCAGTGTCCGCGCTGGGGAACTGCTCGAACGCCCGCCCGCCGCGCGTCGGCGCCCTGTCGCGATGCCCGTCGAGCTCGCGCGCAGTGTCCGCGCCGGGGAGCTGCTCGAACGCCCGCCCGCCGCGCGTCGGCGTTCCGTCGGGGCGTGTGGCGGGGTGCGGTGACGGCGCTCGTCGTCGGCGTCGGCCTGTCCTCGCGGGCGGACGCGGCCGAGATCGGCGCGCTGGTGGACCGGGTGCTCGCGGCGGCGGGCGCGCGTTCCGGCGACGTGCGGGTCCTCGCCACGCTCGCGGACCGGGCGACGGCGCCCGCGCTGGTCGAGGTGGCCGCCGCGCGCGGCTGGGAGATCGTCGGGCACGCGGCCGGGGAGCTGGCGGACGTGGCCGTGCCGCATCCGTCCGAGGCCGTCCGCGCCCGCACCGGGACCCCGTCGGTCGCGGAGGCGGCGGCCCTGCGCACCGCTCGTACCCTGGGACGGGCCGTGCTGCTCGTCGCCCGCACGACGACCCCGCACGCCACCGCCGCGCTCGCCGGAGCCGCGCCCCGATGACCGCCCCGACCCAGCCAGGAGACCGCGTGACCGTCCGCCAACCCCACCCGATCGAGGTCCGGTCGTACGAGATCCTGCGATCCCGTGTCGACCTCACCCCGATGCCGCCGCTGTGGCGGGCGGTCACCGAGCGGATCATCCACGTCACCGCGGACCTGGAGTACGCCGTGGACGTCGTCACCCGCGAGGAGCACCTCGCCCGCGGGCTCGCCGCGCTGCGCGCCGGGGCGCCGGTCGTCGCCGACGAGGGCATGGTCGTCGCGGGCATCACCGCGCGGCCCGCCGTCTGCCACATCGCCGACCCCGCCGCCGGACGCCTCGCGCGCGCCGCCGGGATCTCCCGCGAGGCCGCCGCCGTCCGGCTCTCCTACGCCGAGGTCGGCCCGGGCGCCGTGTGGGCCGTCGGGTCCGCGCCCGGCGCGCTGCTGGAGATCATCGCCCGGGACGTGCGGCCCGCGCTGGTCGTCGGGCTCCCGGTCGGGTTCGTCGGCGCCGCCGAGGCCAAGGAGGCGCTGCGGGCCAGCGGGCTGCCGCAGGTCAGCAACGTGTCCGAGAAGGGCGGCTCGGCCGTCGCCGCCGCCGCCGTGAACGCGCTGCTCTACTACGACGGGGAGGCGGCGTGATCGACCTGCGTCACCACGGGGACAGCGAGGTCGGGGGCGGGCTGATCGACTTCGCCGTCAACGTCCGGACCGGGACGCCGCCCGCCTGGCTCGCCGAGCGGATCCGGGCCTCGGTCGCCGATCTTGCTGCTTATCCCGACGCGTCCGTCGCGCGGGGCGCCGTCGCCGCGCGGCATGGGCGCGTTGCGGACGAGGTGCTGCTCACTGCCGGGGCCGCCGAGGCGTTCGTGCTGTTGGCGCGGGTCGTCCGGCCGCGTCGTGCGGTGGTCGTCCATCCGCAGTTCACCGAGCCGGAGGCCGCGTTGCGCGCCGCCGGGCACGAGGTGGAGCGGGTCGTGCTCGGCGGGGATTTCGTGCTGGATCCGTCCGCCGTGCCGGACGACGCCGATCTCGTCATGGTCGGAAATCCGACGAACCCGACGTCCGTGCTGCATCCGGTCGAGACCGTGGCGGCGCTGGCGCGGCCGGGACGGCTCGTGGTCGTGGACGAGGCGTTCATGGACTGCGTTCCCGGCGAGCCGGAGAGCCTGGCCGGACGTCTGCCCCCGGGCATCGCGGTGATCCGAAGCCTCACCAAGACGTGGGGGCTCGCGGGGCTGCGCGCCGGATACGTCCTCGCCGAGCCCGAGCTGATCGGACGGCTCGCCGAGGCCCAGCCGCTGTGGGCCGTGTCCACGCCCGCGCTCGCCGCGATCGAGGCGTGCTGCGCGCCGGACGCCGTCGCCGAGGCCGACGCCTGGGCCGCCGCGATGGGCGCCGAGCGCGACCGGCTCGCCGCCGCCCTGACCGGACGCGGCCTGCACGTCGTCCCGCACGCCGCCGCGTCGTTCCTGTGCGTCCGCGTGCCCGACGGGCTCGGCGTCCGCGCCCTGCTGCGGCAGCGCGGCTACGCGGTCCGGCGCGGCGACACCTTCCCCGGCCTCGGGCCGGACTGGCTGCGGATCGCCGTCCGCGACGCCGCCGCCCACGACGGCCTGCTCAAAGCGCTCGCCGACCTCGGCGTCTAGACAAGAGGAGCCCCCCGTGATCGAGGAGACTTTGGCCGCGATCGTCCCCCCGGACGAGGCCGCGATCCGCGACGCCCGCGACCGCCAGGCGCGGCTGACCAAGCCGCCGGGCTCGCTCGGCGCGCTGGAGGAGCTGTCGGTGCGGCTCGCCGGGCTCGCCGGGACGTGCCCGCCCCCGATTCCCGCGCCCGCAGCCGTCGCGATCTTCGCCGCCGACCACGGCGTCCACGCGCGCGGCGTCTCGCCGTGGCCGCAGGAGGTGACGGCCCAGATGGTCGCCAACTTCCTCGCCGGGGGAGCGGTCGTCAACGCGTTCGCGGCCCAGGCGGGCGCGACCGTCACCGTGGTGGACGTGGGCGTCGCCGCCGACCTGCCCGCCGCCCCCGGCCTGCAGAACCGGAAGATCGCGCGCGGCACCGCCGACCTGTCCGCGGGCCCCGCGATGACCGCCGAGCAAGCACGGGAAGCGCTGGAAGCGGGGATCGAGGTCGCGCGCGGGCTCGTCGCGGACGGCGCCCGCTGCCTGATCACCGGCGACATGGGCATCGCGAACACCACCGCGTCCGCCGCCCTCATCGCGGCCTACACCGGCAGGCCCGCCGAGCAGGTCACCGGGCTCGGGACGGGCATCGACCCGGCCACCCACGCGCGCAAGATCGAGATCGTCCGGGACGCGCTGGCGCGGCTGCCCGAAACCGCCGGGCCGCTGGAAATCCTCGCCCAGGTCGGCGGGCTGGAGCACGCCGCGCTCGCCGGGTTCATCCTCGGCGGCGCCGCGCAGCGCGTGCCGGTCATCCTGGACGGCGTGATCGCCGGGGCCGCCGCCCTCGCCGCCGCCGCGCTGGCCCCCGGCGTCGTCGGCGCCTGCGTGGCCGGGCACCGCTCCGCCGAGCCCGGCCACGCCGCCGCGCTCGCCCACCTCGGCCTCGACCCGCTCGTGGACCTCGGCCTGCGGCTCGGCGAGGGCACCGGCGCGCTGCTCGCGCTGCCCCTCGTCCAGAGCGCCGTGAGGGTCCTGCACGACGTCGCCACGTTCGACTCGGCGGGCGTGACGGGTAAGGACGGCGAGTCATAACGCGCACCCCCGCGCCGTCGTAACGACCTGGTCACGGTATGGGCGGCCGGGCCACATCGGCGGCGCGGGGGCGCTCCATCAGGCCCCTGTTCCGAGTACCTTTATCCGCAAAGACCCATGTCCGTCACGTACGTCCGTCAACGACCGCCCAGCCCCGATCGAGAGACCCACGCCGTGCCCCCGTACCTGCTAGGACTCCGGCTCACCGGCCGACGCGTCGTCGTCGTCGGCGGCGGGCGCGTCGCCCAGCGGCGCGTCCCCGCCCTGCTGGCGGCGGGAGCCTCGGTCATCCTCGTCTCCCCGGAGGTCACCCCCTCCCTGGAGGACCTGGCGGCGGCGGGACGGATCGAGTGGCGGCGGCGCAACTACGCCCCCGGCGACTGCGCCGGGGCCTGGCTCGTCCAGGCGGTCACCGACGACGGCAAGGTCAACGCCACCGTCGTCGCCGAGGCCGAGGAGCGGCGGATCTGGTCCGTCCGGGCCGACGACGCCGACGCCTCGCCCGGCTGGACGCCCGCCTCGGGGCAGGTCGGCGAGACCACCGTCGGCGTCCTCGCGGGCGGCGACCCGCGCCGCGCCGCGGGGCTGCGCGACGCCGTCGTGGACGGGCTGCGCGACGGCGCCCTGGAGTCCCGCCAGTCGCGGCGCAAGCCCGTCGGCGTCGCGCTCGTCGGCGGCGGCCCCGGCGACCCCGGGCTGATCACCGTCCGGGGCCGGCGGCTCCTGGCCCAGGCCGACGTCGTCGTCACCGACCGCCTCGCCCCCCGCGAGCTGCTGGACGAGCTGGCCGACGACGTCGAGGTCATCGACGCCGCCAAGATCCCCTACGGGCGCACCGTCCCGCAGGAGAGCATCAACGACTACCTGGTCGAGCACGCCCGGCAGGGCAAGTTCGTCGTCCGGCTCAAGGGCGGCGACCCGTTCGTCTTCGGGCGCGGCGGCGAGGAGGCGCTGCACTGCGCCCGGCACGGCATTCCCGTGACCGTCGTCCCGGGCATCACCAGCGCCGTCGCGGTGCCGTCCGCCGCCGGGATCCCGGTGACGCACCGCGGGCTGTCCCAGGAGTTCCACGTCGTCTCCGCGCACGTCGCCCCGGGGCACCCCGAATCGACCGTCGACTGGGAGGCGCTCGCGGCGTGCGGCGGCACACTCGTCCTCCTCATGGCGGTCGAGCGCATGGAACTGATCACCGAAGCCCTCATAGGCTATGGTCGGTCGCCAGGCACGCCGGTCGCCGTGGTCCAGGAGGGGACGCTCCCGGCCCAGCGTTCGCTGACGGCGACCCTGGCGACGGTGGCCGCCAGCATGCGGGCCGCCGGAGTCCGGCCACCGGCGATCGTGATCGTGGGCGACGTCGTCACCGTGGCACAGGAGATCGAGACGTTGCGAGCCGACCTGGGACGGGATCCGTGACCTCCCCCGCAGAACGAAGCGCGGTCCAGAACGACGGGCCGGACGCGACCGAGCCGTCCGCCGCGCCCTCCATCGAGCCGTCCGCCGAGCACCGAGACGACAAGGACCGTCCCGTCGAGACGAACCGCTCCGCCGAACCGCCGAAGCCGCCCGCCGCCGTGCGCACCGAGGCCGTGACGCGCCCGCGCGCGTCCACCGTCCGTCCCGGTGAGCTGACCGTGCGCCAGCGCGCCCTCACCGACGCCCTCACCAGCCTGCGCGAACAGCTCGACGCGTTCGAGTTCGTCCTGGACGGCCCCGGCGTCGCCGACGCCCGCGAAGCCCGCTCCGAACTGCGCAACCAGCTCGAGGACTACGTTCTCCCGCGCGTCCAGGCGGCCGGGACGCCCATGCTCGTCGTCCTCGGCGGCTCGACCGGCGCGGGCAAGTCCACGCTGGTCAACACGCTCGTCGGGACGCGCGTCAGCGCCACCGGCGTGCTCCGCCCCACCACCAGCAGCCCCATCCTCGTCTGCCACCCCGACCACGCCGACTGGTTCCTCGAAGGGCCGCTGCTGCCCGGCATGGGACGCGTCCGCGGCCCCGCGCCCGACGCGATCGCCGGCGACCAGCTCGTCGTCATCGCCAGCGACACCCTGCCGCCCGGCCTCGCGCTGCTGGACAGCCCCGACTTCGACTCGGTCTTCGAGGACCACTACGAGTTCGCGACCAAGCTCATGGCCGCCGCCGACCTCTGGCTGTGCGTGACGACCGCCGCCCGCTACGCCGACGCCCAGGTCTGGGACATGCTCGGCCGCGCCCGCGACAACGGCGCCACGATCGGGGTCGTCCTGTCCCGCGTGCCGCAGGGCGCCGGGTCGGAGGTCGTGGAGCACTTCGCGGACATGCTCGCCGAGCACGGCGTGACGAGCGCGCGGCGCTTCACCGTCCCCGAGACCCGCATCGAGGACAGCCGCCTCCCCGAGGAGGCCGTCGAGGACGTCCGGGCCTGGCTCACCGACCTCGCCGCCAGCTCCGCCGACCGGGAGATCGTGGTGTCGGAGACGCTCGCGGCCGTCCTGGACAGCCTGCGCACCCGCGTCCCCGAGATCGCCCGGCACGTCGAGGCGCAGGCCGAGCAGCGCGCCGAGCTGGCCCGCATCGTGGACGGCGCGTACGGCACCGCGCTCGCCGAGCTGGACGAGGCCACCCGCAACGGCTCCCTGCTGCGCGGCGAGGTCCTCGCCCGCTGGCAGGACTTCGCGGGCACCGGCGACCTGCTGCGCTCGCTGCGCGTCCGGGGCCGGGGCAAGGCCGTCAAGCGCGGCGTCCGGCGGCACCGCAGCCCGAGCCGGGTCCGGTCGCTGAAGGCGGCGCTGCGCGGCGGGCTGGAGTCGCTGATCGTCTCGTCCGCCGAGCACGCCGCCGAGCAGGTCATCGCCCGCTGGCGCGAGCACCCCGCCGGCGGGCCGGTGCTCGCCGCGCCGTCGGCCGCGCTCGGCACCGCCTCGCCCGAGCTGGAGCGGCGCGTCACCCGGGCCGTCAGCTCCTGGCAGGACCACGTGCAGGAACTCGTCCGCACCCAGGGCGTGACGAAGCGGTCGGTCGCCAAGCTCGTCTCGTTCGACGCCGAGGCGCTGTCGCTCGTCCTCATGATCGGGCTGCTCGGCTACGGGACGTCGGACGTCACCGTCGACGCCGGCACCAGCGCCGTCCCGCAGCGGCTCCTCAAGGCGCTGTTCGGGGCCGAGTCGCTGCGCGGCATGGGCGCCAAGGCCCGCGCCGACCTGCGCAGCCGCATCGGCATGCTGTTCGACGAGGAGGCGATCAGGTTCGGGCAGGCGCTGGACGCCGCCGGGATCCCGGACCAGACCGTCCCCGTGCAGCTCTACCAGGCCACCCACAACCTGGAGGTTGCCCGATGACCACCTCCGCGGCGCCCGTGGTGCCGTCCGCGCCCGCGCTCGTCGCCCGGCTCGACGGCCTCGAACGCCTCGTCGCCGGCGGCGCCGACCGCGTCGACCCGGCCCTGCTGGACGACGCGCGCGGCCTGCTGGACCGGGCCGGGCAGCGGCTGCGGCTCTCGGGCGACCACACGGTGGTCACGCTCGCGGGCGGCACCGGCAGCGGCAAGTCGTCGCTGTTCAACGCGATCTGCGGGCTGGACCTGTCGCCGACCGGGGTGCGGCGGCCGATGACGTCCAAGGCCCACGCCTGCGTGTGGGGGCTGGACGGCGCCGGACCGCTCCTCGACTGGCTCGACGTGGACAAACGCCACCGCTACGCCCGCGCCAGCGCCCTCGACACGCGCGCCGACCAGTCGCTGCAGGGGCTCGTGCTGCTGGACCTGCCCGACCACGACTCGATCCAGGCCGTCCACCGCGCCGAGGTCGACCGGTTCGTCACGATCGCGGACCTGCTCGTCTGGGTCGTGGACCCGCAGAAGTACGCGGACGCCGCGCTGCACCGCAATTACATCGTGCCTTTCGCCCGGTACGCGGCGGTCACGTTGATCGTCCTGAACCAGGTGGACAAGCTCCAGCCCGGCGAGGTGGACGACTGCGTCGCCGACCTGCGCCGTCTGCTGGAGGCCGAGGGGCTGGCCAAGCCGCGGATCGTGACGACGTCCGCCGTCAGCGACGAGGGCGCCGCGTCCTTCCGCGAGGTGCTGGTCGAGACCGTCGCGGCCCGCGAGGCCCGCACCGGACGGCTCGCCACCGACCTGGACCGGCTCGCCGACCGGTTCGCCGTCCACCGCGGCGACGACGACGTGCCCACCTCGGTGCCCGTCGAGCGCCGCGCGGAGCTGGTCGCCGAGCTGACCGCCGCCGCCGGGGCGCCCGCCGTCGCCGAGGCGATGGAGAGCGCGTACGAGCTGCGCGCGGCGGACTTCGTGGGCTGGCCCGTCCAGACTCTGGTCTCCCGGCTGCGCAGCGACCCGCTGCGCCGGATGCGGCTCACCGAGTTGCGCGAGGAACTGCGCGGCGCGTTCACCGGCCCGGTCGGCGCGCAGCAGGGCGACGTGGACGCGGCCCTGGTCAAGGCCACCGAGGGCTTCACCGACGCACTCCCGGACGCCTGGGCGCGCTCGGTGCGCGCCGCCGCCCGGCTGCACGCCCACGACCTGCCCGAATCGCTCGGCGCGTCGCTGCGGGACGTCCTGCCCGCGTTCAACCAGGTGCCGCGCTGGTGGTGGCTGATCAAGACGTGGCAGTACTTCCTCGCTCTGGTGACGGTGCTCGGGATCGGCTGGATCGGGGTGCTCGTCGCCTACGCGGTGATGGGGACGGACGCCGACACCAACCGGCTGCTCAGCGACGCGGGCCTGATCCCGTACATCGCCGTCCTGGCCGTCTGCACGCTCGGGATGGGCTGGCTGACGGCGGCGGCGTGCCGGAACCTGGCGGCGCTGTCGTCGGCCAAGCACGGCGATCGGCTGGAACGGCACATGCGGGAACGGATCGAACGGCTCGCGGATGCCAAGGTCCTCAAGCCGGTGGGCGAAGAACTCGCCCGGTTCGCCCGGTTCCGTGCCGATGTGGACGCGCTGCGCGGCTGAGAGTTATCCACAGCTTCGCTTGCGACTTTCGTTGACGCTCTGACCTGGGAGAGCGTGGGGTTCGAGCGCGGGCCGCAAGGGCTCGCGTCCGGACGAAGGAGCCCACGATGAACGAAGCCCAGATCACCGTCACCGGCTGGGTCGCGGCCGAGCCCATCTACTCGGTGACGACCGCCGGGACGTCCTGCCTGTCGCTGCGGATCGGCTGCACGCCGCGCCGCTACGACCGCCAGGCCGGCCAGTGGCAGGACCTGGAGACGATGTTCCTGACCGTCCAGTGCTGGCGGTCCCTCGCCGACAACGTCAACGCCTCGGAGTTCCGCCGCGGCCACCCCGTCGTGGTGACCGGCAGGCTCCGGATCCGCCAGTACGAGAAGGACGGCGCGAACCGCTTCGCCGCCGAGATCGAGGCCGTCACCCTCGCCCCCGACCTCAACCGCGGCACCGTCGACTTCCGCCCCGTGACCCGCTCCGCGGGCCTCAGCGAGGACGACCGCCGCGAGGCCGCCGACGCCACCGACCACTGGACCGCCGCCGGCCCCCTGACCCCGCCCCCCGACCCGTCCACCACCCCGACCCCCACCCCCGCCAAGCCTCCCCGCCGAGCAACCCAAGCCGCCTAACCCACACCCCACCCCGTCCACGCCCGCGACCTCGCTCACGCCCGCGACCCCGCTCACGCCCGGCACCTCGCCCATGCCCGGCACCTCGCCCACGCCCGCCACCTCGCCCACGCCGGCGACCCCGCTCACGCCCGCGACCCCGTCCACGCCCGGCACCTCGCCCACGCCCGGCACCTTGCCCACGCCCGGCACCTTGCCCACGCCCGCGACCCCGCTCACGCCCGGCACCTCGCTCACGCCCGGCACCTCGCCCACGCCCGCCACCTTGCCCACGCCCGCCACCTCGCCACGCCCGCCACCCCGTCCACGCCCGCCACCTCGCTCACGCCCGGCACCCCGCCCACGCCCGCCACCTCGCTCACGCAAGCGACCCCGTCCACGCCCGCGACCCCGCCCACGCTCAAAGCGCCCTCGCCACCCGCGCAACTTCCGCCTTAGCCGTAACACGCGTCCCGCCCGCGAAGCACCACTGCCCCACAAAGCCCACCGTCGCCGCGATACCCGCCTCTCCATCCGCGAAGTACCACCACCGCTTCCAACTCCGCCGCATACGACCCGACGCCGCGTGGATAGAGAGTCGGCCCACCACCCCGAGCGTCAATGCCCACGACGAGAGGAGGTTCCCACCAACAGACGAGCCACCAGGAAGACGAAGTGTCCTCACCGCCTCAGCCTCCACGGTGGCCGCCCTGCGCGGCATAGCGTCGCGGCGTCAAGAGCTGGCGTGTTATGGGAGGGGGAGGCAACTGGGGTGGGCTGCCGGGAGTGGGCTGCTGGGGGTGGTCGGGAGCGTGGGGGTTGGTGGGGCGGCTTGGCTTCTGGTGCGGGACGACCGGGGCGCTCGGTATGGGGTGCGGTTCACGTAAGGGAGGTGGAGACGCAAGGTAAAGAAAACCTCACGGCCATCACGGACTGTGGTGCGGCGATCGCAAAAAGTTGTCCCCGGGTCTTTCGTGAGCGTAAAGATATCTGTACCGTCGGTAATCGTGAGTCGGACCCGGATTGCCGTTGCGGGGGACGCTGCCGCGGTCGTGCTGATCAAGGCTTGCGCCGTCCGCGGATCCGTCGTGTCCGCGCGCGTTCGGCTGCGCGCGGAGGTGTCGTGTCGTGGGGCCGGTCGCGTTTTGCGCTTGTCCTCGCGTGGGAGGAGACGGGCTGCTGGGGCGGCCGTCTGCCGTGCGTGGGGAAGTGAATGGGGGACTCGGCGTCGTCGTGGGAACGATGGGTCTCGGCGGCTCGGGAGTGCAGCTCGGGCCTGGCATGGTTCGTCGGGGCGCGGGCGTGCGGCTTGGGCCTGGTGCGGTTCGTCGCGGCGCTGGTGCGTGGCGGACGGGCTCGAACTGGTCGTTGTGCGCGAGGGTGCTCGTGTGCACGGGGGAGAGGTAAGCGCCGGGCGGGCGGCGTCCGGCGGAAAGGGTGGCACGGTCGTCGGGCTTCTCGGCCCGGTGGGCGGGGGACTCGTGGGAGGGCTCGGCGGGGGCGGTGGTGCGGTCCGGGTGCCGGGCGGGGACCGCGGACCGCGAGACCCACGGCCGGTCCGTCCGGCGGGCGGACCGCGAACGGGTGTCGCGGTCATGACCGGGTCCGCCGTCCCCGGCGCGGGGGCGCCGTCGCGCCGTCCCCGCGCGGCGGGGGACGCGGGCCGCCTCAGATCCAGGAAACGCCACGCATGATCTCTTCCCCCTCCGAATGTGCCGAGGCCCGCGGATTCGCTGGCCGTGCGGTGGATGGCCCGATGGCCACCGACTTGTGCGTAATCGAAGCTACCGGTTTCCGGCACGGTGCGCACACGTTGCAACTATCGTGTTACAGAACGTGATGCATAGGGGGGAAGGATGACAGCAGTGCAGTCGTCCGCCGAGGACCGTGGCGGGGACCTCACCCAAAAGCCCAGTTGGCGCGGGCTTTCCGGACGTCCGTCGGTGACGGCCGTGTACGTGTCGGTCGTCATCGCCGTCCACGTCTCCCTGACCGTCGCGGCGCTGTTGGAGGCGCCGCTGCGGTTGAACGATCTAGGGACCTTTGGCGCGATTTTGGCCTGCGGGGTCGTCTGCATCGAGGCGTCCCGGCGTCTCGGCATGCCCGCGGGGGTCGCGCGCGACCTGCTGTCGGCGTGGTGGCTGCCCGCCGCGCTGCTTTTGCCGCCCGCGTACGCGCTGGTCGTCCCGATCCCGTTGCAGTTGCTGCTGCAGTTCCGCGTCCGCCGGACGCTGCTGTACCGGCGCCTGCTCCTCATGGCGGCGCACGGCATCGCGGCGGCGGTCGCGTCCGTGCTGTTCCACCTCGTCGTGCCCGACCCGCTCGCCGGGACGGACTGGGTCGTGGACGTCACCCCCGGCATTCCCGTCGCGGTCGGCTGCGCCGTCCTGTTCACGGTCATCAGCACGTTCATCGTGGCGATCGCGGCGCACGCCGCCAACCCCGAGAGCGGCTGGAAGGACGTCCTGTGGACGCGCGAGAGCCTGCTCCTCGACCTGGTCGAGCTGTGCGTCGGCGTCACGGTCTCGATCTGCGCGACGATCTCCCTCGGCCTGCTGCTCCTCGCCCTCCCGCCCGCTGTCCTGCTCCAGCGCAGTCTGATGCACCAGCAGCTCCAGGCCGCCGCCCGCACCGACGCCAAGACCGGCCTGCTCAACGCCGTCGCCTGGCAACGCGAAGCCGACACCGAGCTGTCCCGCGCCCAGCGCGGCCACGAGTCGCTGGCCCTGCTGCTGATCGACATCGACTACTTCAAGCGCGTGAACGACACCCACGGCCACCTCGTCGGCGACCAGGTCCTGATCGGCGTGGCGAGCACCCTCTGCCACCAACTGCGCGACTACGACATCGTCGGCAGATTCGGCGGCGAGGAGTTCGTCGTGCTCCTCCCCGGCGCCGACACCGTGGAAGCCTGCCGGGTGGCCGAACGCCTGCGCGGCCGAGTCCGCCGCCTGGCCGTCCCCGCCGAAGAGGGAACCGTCAGCGTGACGATCTCCATCGGCGTGGCCCTCTTCCGCATGCACGGCGCCGACATGATCGAGATGCTCGCCGCCGCCGACCTCGCGTTGTACCGCGCCAAACAGTCCGGCCGCGACCGCGTCTGCCTCCCGGCCCTGGACGGCCCCCGCCCCCTCTGACCACACCCTTCCCACCACCCACACCGACCAACCCAGCCAAAGCCGCCTTTCACCGACACCGCACCCACGCCGACCCGCACCACCACGCAACACCGTCCCGCCACGCCGGACACCACCCTGCCCCGCAACCGCGCCGCCACTTCGCGCCGCAGCGAATGCACACGCCGCCCGCGCCGCCGCGCCAACGCGCCCATGCCGCGCTGAGCTAACCCACTGCGCCGTGCGATCGGACTCCTTGGCCCGCCGCGCCGGGCCACCACGCTGCCGCGTGAACGCGCCGCCGCTTCGCGCCGCAACGGGTGCACCCGCCGTCCCGCGCCGACGCGCCGACGCGCCGACGCGCCGGTGCCGCGTTGAGCTAGCCCACCGCGCTGTGCCCTCGGACTCGTTGGCCCGCCGGGCCGCGCCGCCACGCTGCCGCGTGCGCGCGCCGCCGCGCTGGACGCCGCCTTGCCCCGCAACCGCGCCGCCGCTTCGCGGCGTAGCGAGTGCACCCGCCGTCGCGCGCCGTCGCGCCGACGCGCCCGTGCCGCATTGAGCTAACCCACTGCGCCGTGCGATCGGACTCGTTGACCCGCCGGGCCGGGCCACCACGCTGCCGCGTGCGCGCGCCGCCGCGCTGGACACCGCACTGCGCGTGCGCGTGCTGCCGCGCTGTGCCGCAGGCCGCACTGCGAGTAGCGCACACGCTGTGCCGTCGTGCTGTCGCGTCTCCTTGTTCAACCCGTGTCGCGCTGAGCTTGCTCCCCGCTCCCCGCTCGCCGCTTGCCGTCCGCCGTCCGCCGCTCGCCGTCCGCTGTCTGCCGTCCGTGCTCGCGGCTGCCGACGGGTGCGCTGGGGCGGCTTGGGTGTTCGGGTTTGTTGGGTTGGAGTGCTGTGCTTGTGGCGGGTCTGGCGCGGTGGGGTGTTGGGCTGGGTTGTGGGATTGGGGTGTGGTTGTGGATGGGGGCGGGTGTTGGGGGTGGGGTGGTGGGGGGCTTTTGGGGGTGGATTTTGGGGGGTGGGGACGGTGGGGGGCTTGGGGTGGGGTGGACGGGGTCAAGGTGCGTCGACCGGTGCCCGGAAGGCTCTAGGCTTGACGATATGGCCGAGTACATCTACACGATGCAGCGTGTGCGCAAGGCACATGGGGACAAGGTCGTCCTGGACGACGTGACCCTGCACTTCCTCCCGGGCGCCAAGATCGGTGTTCTGGGTCCGAACGGCACCGGTAAGTCGACGCTGCTGCGGATGATGGCCGGTCTGGAGCAGCCGTCCAACGGCGACGCCAGGCTCATGCCGGGCTTCAGTGTCGGCATCCTGCAGCAGGAGCCGCCGCTGAACGAGGAGAAGACGGTTCTCGGGAACGTCCAGGAGGGCGTTGCGGAGACCAAGGCGCTGCTCGACCGGTTCAACGAGATCGCCGAGCAGATGGCGACCGACTACTCCGACGAGCTGATGGCCGAGATGGGCAAGCTGCAGGAGCAGTTGGACCATCGCAACGCCTGGGACCTCGACAGTCAGCTTGAGCAGGCGATGGACGCGTTGCGCTGCCCGCCGCCGGACGCGGACGTCACCAGGCTGTCCGGGGGTGAGCGGCGCCGGGTCGCGCTGTGCAAGCTGCTGCTGGAGGCGCCCGACCTGCTGCTGCTGGACGAGCCCACCAACCACCTCGACGCCGAGAGCGTCAACTGGCTGGAGCAGTTCCTCGCGAAGTACGAGGGCACCGTCCTCGCCGTCACCCACGACCGGTACTTCCTGGACAACGTGGCGACGTGGATCCTGGAGCTGGACCGGGGCCGCTGCCACCCCTACGAGGGCAACTACTCGACCTATCTGGAGAAGAAGGCCGAGCGCCTCAAGGTCGAGGGCAACAAGGACGCCAAGCGCAAGAAGCGCCTCCAGGACGAGCTGGAGTGGGTCCGCTCGAACCCCAAGGCGCGGCAGACCAAGAGCAAGGCCCGTCTCCAGCGCTACGAGGAGATGGCGGCGGAGGCGGCCAAGACCCGCAAGCTGGACTTCGAGGAGATCCAGATCCCGCCGGGTCCGCGCCTGGGCAACACGGTGATCGTCGCCGACGACGTCACCAAGGGGTTCGGCGAGCGGCTGCTGATGGAGCACCTGTCGTTCAACCTGCCGCCGAACGGCATCGTCGGCGTCATCGGCCCGAACGGCGTCGGCAAGACGACCCTGTTCCGCATGATCGTGGGGGAGGAGGGGCCGGACACCGGCGTGCTGCGGCTCGGCGAGACCGTCCAGATCTCCTACGTGGACCAGGGACGCGGCGGGCTCGACCCGCAGAAGACGGTGTGGCAGACCGTGTCCGACGGCCTCGACCACATCAACGTCGGTCAGGTCGAGATGCCGTCCCGCGCGTACGTGGCGGCGTTCGGCTTCAAGGGCCCGGACCAGCAGAAGCCGACGGGCGTCCTGTCCGGCGGTGAGCGCAACCGGCTGAACCTGGCGCTGACGCTGAAGCAGGGCGGCAACGTCCTGCTGCTGGACGAGCCCACCAACGACCTCGACACCGAGACCCTGTCCAGCCTGGAGAACGCGCTGCTGGAGTTCCCCGGCTGCGCCGTGATCACCTCGCACGACCGGTGGTTCCTGGACCGGATCGCGACGCACATCCTGGCCTGGGAAGAGGGCTCGAACTGGTTCTGGTTCGAGGGCAACTACGCCGACTACGAGAAGAACAAGGTGGAGCGGCTCGGCGCGGACGCGGCCCGTCCGCACCGCGTCACCCACCGCAAGCTCACCCGGGACTGATCCCGGGACGGGCCGCTGGTCCGGGTACCATCACCCGGACCAGCGCCCCCGAACCCAGGTGAGACATGCAGCGCACCGAACCGCCTCCCGCCGAGTTCCGGCACGTCTACGAGTTCCATCTCCGCTTCGGCGACATCGACTCGCAGGGACATGTGAACAACGTGAAGTTCCTCGGCTACCTGGAGGACGCGCGGCTGGAGATGTTCCACGGCGACCCCGTCCGCAAGGGCGAGGAGCCGGTGCGCGGCATGGTCATCGCGCGGCACGAGATCGACTACAAGCTGCCGCTGCTGCCGACCGTCCATCCCGTGCGGGTGGAGACGTGGGTGCGGCAGGCGCGGGCGGCGTCGTTCACGCTGGGCTACGAGGTCCGCGACGACGCCCACGTGTACGCGACGGCGACGTCCACGATCGTGGCGTTCGACGTGGAGGCGAACCGGCTGCGGCGCTTCACGCCGTACGAACGGGAGTTCATCGGCCGGTACCTCGCCCCGGCGGAGTGACCGGCTCCGAAGCGGCGACGCTGCGGCGGGTCGCGCTGCGCCCGGTCGCCGAGACCGACGCCCCCGAACTCGCCGCGCTGTACCGGGCGAACCGGGAGCATCTTCGCCCGTGGGAGCCGGAGAAGGGCGACCGGTACTTCACCGAGCAGGGCCAGCTCGACAACATCCGGGACCTGCTGGACGCCCTGGCGTTCGGCGAGATGTGGCCCGGCGTCATCCTCGTCGACGGCACGATCGCCGGCCGCATCACGCTCAACAACATCCTGCGCGGCGCGCTCCAGAGCTGCTTCACCGGCTACTGGGTCGACCGGAACCACACCGGACGCGGCGTCGCGACCGAGGCCCTGCGCCAGGCGCTGGCCGTGGCGTTCGGGGAGCTGCGGCTGCACCGCGTCGAGGCGTTCACCCGGGTCGACAACATCGCGTCGCAGCGCGTCCTGCTGCGCAACGGGTTCACCCCGGTCGGCGTCGCGCGGCGCCACATCCATGTGGCCGGCCGCTGGCACGACGAGCGCCTGTTCGAGTGCCTCGCCCCCTGGGACGACGGACGCACGCTCGCCCCGCCGATCACGGATGGATAACGGGAGGAACAGGGCCGGTCGAGACCACCACGGGCCGCTTAGGGTCTGCGTCGACATTCCACGCGGGAAGGGGAAGGATGCGGCGCTTCTCACGCGGGGCGATGGCCCTGTTCCTGGCGGCCGGGCTGACCTGCGGCACCGTCACGGCGGTCCGCGCGGCGCCACCGGACGTCGCCGACCGGCTGCGCGCCATACCGGGCATGACGGTCGAGGAGCGGACGTCCACGCTCCCCGGCTACCGGTGGTTCTGGCTCACCTACAAGCAGCCCGTCGACCACCGGAACCCGCACGGACGGTGGTTCGAGCAGCGGATCCTGCTGGAGCACAAGAGCACGGACCGTCCGATGGTGCTCTACACCAGCGGCTACAACACGCCCGAGGTCATGTTCACCAGCGAGCCGACCGCGCTGGTGGACGGCAACCAGATCTCCGTCGAGTACCGGTACTTCACGCCGTCGCGCCCGGAGCCGGCGACCTGGCGCAACGACACGATCTGGCAGGCCGCGACGGACGAGCACCGCATCATCGGCGCCCTCAAGACCATCTACGGCGCCAAGTGGATCTCGACGGGCGCGAGCAAGGGCGGCATGACGGCCGTCTACCACCGGCGCTTCTATCCCCGTGATGTGGACGGCAGCGTCGTCTACGTCGCCCCCAACGACGTCGTCAACAACGAGGACAGTCGTTACGACCGCTTCTTCCTGACGGTCGGCGACGACCCGAAGTGCCGCGTCCAGCTCAAGAGCCTCGCCCGCGAGTTCCTGAAGCGCCGCAAACCGCTCGTAGCGCACCTGGAAGCCGACGCGGCCAAGAACGGCTGGACGTTCCGCATCCTGCGCACCGCCGACCGCGCCTTCGAGAACTCGGTGCTGGACTACGAGTGGGCGTTCTGGCAGTACAGCCTGCAGTCCGACTGCGCGAGCCTGCCCGCCGTGACCGCCCCCGACGACGAGCTGTACGCGAGCCTGAACGCCATCTCCGACCTGTCGTCCTACACCGACCAGAGCCTGGATCGGTACGTCCCGTACTACTACCAGGCGGGGACGCAGCTCGGCTGGCCGTACCCCGCGTTCCCGAACCTGCGCGGCGAACTGCGGTACCCCGACGACTACCTGCCCCGCACCTACGTACCCCGCGACATACCGATGCGGTTCGACGGCGGCGCGGCCATGCGCGACATCGACGCGTGGGTGCGCGGCCACAGTGACCGCATGCTGTTCCTGTACGGCCAGAACGACCCGTGGGGCGCGGAGCCGTTCGAGCTGGGCGCGGGCTCAAGAGACTCGGCGGTGTACGTCGCCCCCGGCATGAACCACAGCGGACGCCTCATCGCCAAGCTGCCCGCGGACCAGCGCGCCGCCGCGACCGAGGACGTCCGCCGCTGGGCGGGACTCGGCCCGGCGCCGTCGATGCTGGCCCGGACGGTCCCGGCCGAGGACCCGGTGCTCCTCGAACGTCCGCGTCTGTGACCGGTGCGGCGGCCCGCCGGCGGGCGGGCCGCCGCAACGCACGTCAGCGGTCCAGGAGCCAGACGGCGGTGCCGCCGGGCAGCAGGTCCCCGACGGGCTCGCTCGTCAGGACGCGGTGCCCGGACGGCACCTTCACCGGCTCGGACCCGAAGTTCACCACGCAGGTCAGGGGCCCGCGCCGGAACGCCAGCGACTCGCCCGGCGAGTCCACCCATTCGATCGAGTCGGGCAGGTCGGACGGCAGCGCCCGCCGCTTGCGCAGCGCCCGCCGGTAGAAGGCGAGCATGGAGTCCGGCTCGGCGGACTGGGCCTCGGCGGTGAGGTCGCGCCACGCGTCCGGGACGGGCAGCCACGGCCGCGACCCGTCCGGACCGAACCCGAACGGCGCCGCCTTGCCCGACCACGGCAGCGGGACGCGGCACCCGTCCCGGCCGAGGACGGTCCCGCCGCTGCGGATCCAGATCGGGTCGCGCCGGGCGTCGGCGGGCATGTCCAGGACCTCCGGCAGCCCCAGCTCCTCGCCCTGGTACAGATAGGTCGAACCGGGCAGCGCGAGGACGAACAGCAGCGCCGCCCGCGCCCGCGCGAGCCCGATCCCCGGCGGCCCGGCGGGCTGCTCGTACCGGGTCGTGTGCCGGATGACGTCGTGGCTGGACAGCACCCAGGTCGGCGCGGCCCCCGTCGGCGCGACCGCGTCGATCGCGCCGGTCACCACCTGCCGGAAGTCCTTCGCCGACCACGGCGCGAGCTGCAGGTGGAACTGGAAGACCTGGTGCAGCTCGTCGGCGCGCAGATACCGGACGAGCGTGTCCGGATCGTCCGTCCAGACCTCGCCGATCGCCATCCGCTCGCCGTCGTAGGAGTCCAGGACGCGCCGCCAGTCGCGGTAGACCTGGTGCACCTCGGGACGGCCGTAGATCGGGCTGCCCGGCCCGTGCCGCCCCCTGTCGCCGAGGTCGGCGAACTCGGGGTCCTTGAACAGCCCGGCGGCGACGTCGATGCGGAACCCGTCCGCGCCCCGGTCCAGCCAGAACCGCAGGATGTCCTCGAACTCGGCGCGGACCTCCGGGTTGTGCCAGTTGAGGTCCGGCTGCTCGGACGCGTACAGGTGCAGGTACCACTCGCCGTCCGGCAGGCGCGTCCAGGCGGGGCCGCCGAACGCCGACGGCCAGTCCGTGGGCGGCGACCCGTCCGGCGGCCCGGTGCGGAAGACGTACCGGTCGCGGGCCGGCGAACCGGGCGGCGCCGCCAGCGCCTCCTGGAACCACGGATGCCGGTCGGACGTGTGGTTGGGCACGATGTCGATGATCACCCGCAGGCCGTGCGCGTGCGCGTCGGCGACGAGCGCGTCGAAGTCCTCCAGCGAGCCGAAGCGCGGGTCGACGGCGCGGTAGTCGGCGACGTCGTAGCCGCCGTCGGCGAGCGGCGACCGGTAGAACGGGGTGAGCCACAGCGCGTCGATGCCGAGGTCCCGCAGGTATCCGAGCCGGGACCGGACGCCGCGCAGGTCGCCGTCGCCGTCTCCGTCGGCGTCGGCGAAACTGCGGACGTACACCTCGTACACGACGGCGTTGCGCCACCAGGGGGTTCGGGTCATAAGCGGGACCTACCCTTTCAGGACGGCGCGTTCACCATGCTCTGCGCCGCCATGGTGAAGTAGTTCCAGAGCATCGCGTCGAGCTGTTCGGGCAGGTCGAGGTCGTTCAGGGCCTCCCGCATCCGCGCCAGCCACGCGTCCCGCTCCGCCGCGCCGATCACGAACGGGCCGTGCCGCATGCGCAGGCGGGGGTGCCCGCGCTCCTGGCTGTAGGTGTTCGGCCCGCCCCAGTACTGGACGAGGAACAGCCGCAGCCGCTCCTCGGCGGGGCCGAGGTCCTCCTCGGGGTAGAGCGGACGCAGGACGGGGTCGTCCGCGACGCCCTCGTAGAAGCGGTGGACCAGGCGCCGGAAGGTCTCCTCGCCGCCGACCGCCTCGTAGAACGTCACCTGTTCAGCCATAGCGGTCCCCACCCTATGCGAGTCGTGATCACACCGTCGGGCCGACGGAGACGCCCGCCCGGTCGAACGACACCTTGACGCGCTCGCGCAGCTCCCGTGCGATCTCGGCCTGCTTGCCGGGCGCGGTCTTGATCACGACGCGGATCGTCAGCGCGTCCCCGGCGAGGGACTGGACGCCCCACACCGACGGGCGCTCCAGGATCAGCGGTTGCCACGCCGGGTCCTCGCCGAGTTCGTCGGCGGTGGACTGGAGCAGCGCCTTGACCTTCTCGACGTCCTCGGTGACGCCGACCGGGATGTCCAGCACGGCGCGGCCCCAGTTCTGGGACTCGTTGCCGACGTGCTTGATCTCGCCGTTCGGGACGTACCAGACGACGCCGTTGACGTCCCGCATCCGGGTGACCCGCAGGCTGACGGCCTCGACGGTGCCCTTGGCGGTGCCGACGTCGATGACGTCCCCGACGCCGTACTGGTCCTCCAGCAGCATGAACAGCCCGGCGAGGAAGTCCTTGACGATGTTCTGCGCGCCGAACCCGACCGCGACGCCGATGACGCTGGCGCTGGCGAGGATCGGCGCGAGGTTGAGGCCGAGGCTGCCGAGGATGCTGAACGCGGCCGTCCCGAGGATCAGGATGGACGCGATGCTGCGCAGCACCGACCCGATCGTCTTGGCCCGCGACGCCCGCCGCTGGCTGAGCAGCGCCGGACTGCCCTCGAAGTGGGTCCGCGTCCGTTCCTTGACGCGTTCGGAGATCGTGCTCTCGGCCATCCGGAGCGTGACGCGGTCGATCATCCGGTGCGCGATCCGGCGCAGCACCAGCGCGACGGCGGCGGTGAGGACGATCACGACGAGCGTGTTGAGGGGCTTGTCGAGCCAGGTGCGGAAGAAGTCGGTGAAGCCCTCGTCGTGTGAGACGTTCCACACCAGGCGGCAGCCGACGCTGGGCTCCGCGGAGTGGCACATCGTCTCCGGCGTCCCCTTGTCACCCCAGGGGACCTGGAGGGACACGAGGTTCAACAACATGATCGAGCGAACCTTCCCGTGGGCGTACCCGCTCGATCGTAACGGCCCTGGGGAGGTGCCCTTCGCACAGTGGGTCGCGTCCCGCGCGACGGCGCTGCCGCGCCGAATCCGCCCGCCGGCGCGCGGGACGCGCCCGGTTCAGGGGTGTCCGGCCCGCCAGCGCCAGGCCGCGTCGGCGGCGCCCCGGGGGACGGGACCGACCGGCTCGCGGCACACCGGCTGCAGGACGTGCGCGAGCTTGGACGCGGCGGTGGCGGGGTCGTCGGCGGGGTGCAGCCGCTCGCCCCAGGACCACCAGAAGTAGACGTCGGGGGACTCGGGCGAGGGTGCGCAGGTGACGTCCTCCGCGAGGCTCGCCGCGTCGGGGTTGATCACCCGCAGGAAGGCGTGTCCCGTTCCGGTCGACACCACCCGGCCGACCAGGCCCCGCGTGTCGAGCGCCTGTTCCAGGTCCTCCAGGTAGGCGACGCGTCTGTCGCTGGCCACCCGCGCACCCCTTCCGTCGTCCGTGCTCCGGCAACGGACGCGAGAATTGCAACTCTCAGCAGAAGGGTCAAGGCACCCATCGGGCGGTCGGGGAGGGGAAAACACCTCCCCGGGAGAAGAGATGGCACCCCGCGGAGGAAAATCCTCTACCCGTGTGGCGGACGGCACAGGAAGCGCCCTGCCATTCTGCCATTCGGGTTGGCGCGCACCCGCCCGGGAGTTACGCTCTGTGCGCGAAAGATTATCTGTCGTGGCTATAACCAACCGGTCGCCGTGGCAGGAGACGTCGGCCGCCCCCGCGGCCGGAGCCCCCCGCCGAACGGTGAGGGAGGCCGGAGGCGATGTCGGATCCCCCCCGAAAAGAAACGGACATTGCGCGCAGAATACGCGCACACGGGTTGGCCAGGGGACATTCCCCCGTGGAGATCGCACGAGAAATCCACGACCAGTGCGGCCCGTTGTTCGGAACGAGCGCGGTGAAGGCGCACCGGCTCGCGCACGGTGTCGCGCTCTCGGACATCGTCGCGCAGGTCAGAGCGCTTTTCGAGCTGGACGGCAAGCCCGAGCCGAAACTCGGCGAGACGCTGCTGTCGGCCTACGAGAGCGGCTACAAGCGGCCCGGCCCGGAGTACCTGCACTATCTCTGCGCCGTGTACCGGGTCGAGCCCGTGCAGCTCGGCTTCGCGAACCTGTGCGTGTGCGGGCGCGCGCACGCGGCGCCGGTCGCCGCGTCCGGCGGAGGGGACGTCGCCGCGCCCGAGCCCGAACCCCTCGTCGGGAACGTCGTCGCCCGTCCGGAGCGGCGCCGCTGGCTGCCGGTCGGACGCGGGGAGTCCGGCCGCGACGGGAATCCCGCGTCGATCGACGTGGGGGAGGAGGACATCGTGCTGCGTAGAACACTGCTGCAGCTCCTGGCCGGCGCCGGCGTCGCCGTCGACGGCCAGTTCCTCGGGGCCGTGGACGGGCTCCGCCGCAAGATGGACGACACGCTCGTCAACGCGACCGTCTCGCCCACCATGCTCGACCAGTGGGAGGAGACCACCCTCGGGTACGGCCAGATCTACCAGGCGACGCCGTCGCTGCGGATGCTGTGCGACGTCCTGCTGGACTTCAGCGAGGTCCGCCGGATGTGCGACATGCGCCAGCCGGTCGAACTCCAGGAGCGGCTGTGCGGGATCGCCGCCCGGCTGTCCGCGCTGTCCGGCCTGATCATGATCAACCTGGGCGACCACCGGCTCGCCCGGTCGTTCTTCCGCACCGCCCGCACCGCCGCCGACGAGACCGGCGACCGCAAGCTCCGCGCCTGGGTCACGGTGCGGGAGGCGCTCGTCCCGATGTACTACGGCGACCCGCGCGAGGCGCTGCACCTGGCGCGCAAGGCGCAGGACCTGGCCGGACGCGACCCGTCCGTCGCCGCCGCGATGGGCCCGGCGGTGGAGGCGCGCGCGCTCGGGATGCTCGCGCTGCGCGGACGCGGCGACGCCGGTCCGGGCGCGCGGCGGGCGCTGGCGCGCGGCCGGTCGGTGTTCGAGCGGCTGAGCAACGAGGACACCAACGACCTGGTGTTCGGCTTCACCGACCGGCAGATGACGTTCTACGAGGGCGACACGTTCACCAACCTCGGCGACCACAAGCAGGGCGACGAGGTGCTCAGCCGCGCGCTGACCCTGTACGCCCCGAGCGACCGGGTGGACCTGACGCTCGTCCGGCTCGACCGGGCGCTGTGCCGACTGAACGCCGGGAACGCCGACGGGGCGCTCGTCACGGCGCAGGACGCGATCCTCGACCTGCCGCCCGAGCACCGGTCCGACATCCTCATGCACCGCGCCCGGCAGATCGGCGCCGAGGTCAAGGTCCGGTACGGGAAGATGCCCGCGCTGGACGACTTCTACGAGGCGATGTCCGGGCCGTGGGTCAAGAGCCCGGCCACCCCCGACCCGAGCACAGAGGTCTGAACCGCGAGATGACGACGTTCGAGGGCACGTCCCCGCAGGGCGCCGGTGCGGCGGGACGTCCGGTCCCGGTGCGGCTGGCGCAGGAGCCGCCGGTGTGGCGGCTCGGGGAGCTGCGGCTGCGCCGCTACCGGCCGGGCGACCACGCCAGCGTGCTGCGGCTGCACCGCGAGGGCCTGGCGCAGGTCGGGCTGCGGCCGGGCGACGGCGTGTACTACGACCACGACTTTTTCCGGATGGAGGAGATCTATCTGACCAACGACGGGGAGTTCCTCGTCGGGGAGGCCGGCGGCGCGATCGTCGCGATGGGCGGGCTGCGCCGGGCCGATCTCGTGCCGGGCGGCCGGGCGCGCGCGTTCGGCGCGGCCGTGCTCGGCGCGCCCGAGCTGGACGCGGTCGAGATGGTGCGGCTGCGCGTCCGTCCCGACCACCAGGGGCGCGGGTACGGGACCGCGCTGGTGCGGATGCTGGAGGAGCGGGCCGTCGAGCTGGGGTACCGGGTGCTGCGCGCGGACACGACGTCGCGGCAGACGACGGCGCTCGCGCTCTACCACCGGTTCGGCTGGCGCGAGACGCGCCGCGAGCGGATCGGCGGCCTGGTCAACGTCTACCTGGAGAAGCGTCTGCGCTGAACGCGGCGCCCCGGGTAGCGGTCGCACCGCACGTTAGACGCGGCGGCCCGCCACGTCTGCGCCAGCGGATCGCGGTGCCGCGACGTCAGACGCGGCGTCCCGCGACGATCTGGGTCGGCGGATCGCGGTCGTGCCGTCAGACGCGACGGCCGGTGACGATCTGGGCGAGCGGGTAGCGGTCGCGCCGGACGTCGGCGAAGCCGCGTCCGGCGAGGGCGCCGGTGACCTCGGCGTCGCCGAAGACGCGGATCCCGGCGGCGCGGCCGGCCGTGCTGACGGTCAGGCCCGTCACGGGGAGCCGGGGACGGCGGCTGGTGAGGATGACGAGCCGTCCGCCGGGCCGCAGGACGCGGGTCATGGCGTCCAGCGCGGCCCACGGGTCGGCGAACAGGTAGAGCGCGCCCGAGCAGCAGACGGCGTCGAAGGTCGCGTCCGCGAACGGCAGGTCGACGGCGTCGCCCCGGACGTAGCCGATCGCCGGGCCGTCCTGCGGGACGGGCTCGGCGGCGGCGCGGGCGAGCATGCGCGGCGCCGCGTCCAGGCCGACGACGAGTCCGCCGGGGCCGACGCCGCACGCCAGCGCCCGCGTGACGTTGCCGGGGCCGCAGGCGATGTCGAGGACGGTCGCGTCCGGACGGTCGCCGGTGCCCGCGTCCCGGCACGGCCGCCGCGCGCCGAGGCCGAGGCGGCGGCGCAGCAGCGCCTGCTCGGCGGCGGTGTCGGGTCCGGCGGGCCAGCCCTTGGCGAGGTTGAACCCGACCGGCCGCCACACCCGCTCGTAGATGCGCGGCAGGAACGACGACCGCATGACCGACTGCGCGAGCGTCGGCGCGGGCTCGTCGACGGGTCCGAGGAGGTCGAGGTAGCCCGCGCCGGTGTCGGGGTCGGCGGGCGGGTCGGCGAGGAGGGCGAGGATCCGGTCCAGCGCGGCGGGACGCGCGGCCACGGGAGTCATGCGGCTATTGGAGCACGCGTCGAATTTCCCTGTCGTCCGCTTCGTCCCGGTGTGAGCGATGCCACTCAGTCGAGGTCCAGTCCCGTCTGCGCGGCGAGGAACGACAGCGTGTCGGTCATCAGGTCCACCGACCGGCTCACCGACCGCGCCGCGTGTCCGACCTGCTCCTCGTTGCGCAGCAGCACCGGCGCGTCCGACGCGGTCGCGTACTGGAGCGCCGCGCACATCTTGCGGCCGTGGAGCGGGTCGACGCGCGTGTCCCCGTCGAAGACCGTGAACAGGACGGCCGGATAAGCGACGCCCTTCCGCACGTGGTGGTACGGCGAGTAGGACAGCAGCCACTCCAGCTCGTCCGGGTCGTCGGCGGTGCCGTACTCGTCGTTCCACGTCCGTCCGAGGCCGAACTGCTCGTACCGGACCATGTCGAGCAGCGGCGCCGAGCACACCACCGCCCGGTACAGCTCGGGACGCTGCGTCAGCACCGCGCCGACGAGCAGCCCGCCGTTGGAGCCGCCGGAGACCGCGAGCCGGTCCGGGGTCGTCCAGCCGCCCGCGACCAGGGCCTCGGCGGCGGCGTGGCAGTCGTCGAAGACGTTCTGCTTGTGCTCGCGCATCCCCGCGCGGTGCCACTCCTCGCCCTCCTCCGACCCGCCGCGCAGGTTGGCGATGGCGTAGACGCCGCCCGCCTCCACCCACGCGAGGACGCTCGCGGAGTAGCCCGGGGTGAGCGGCACGTTGAAGCCGCCGTAGCCGTACAGGACGGCCGGACGCGGCCCGTCCGCGTCCGGCCGCGCCATGACCAGCATCCGGACGGTCGTGCCGTCGCGCGAGGTGTAGGCGACCTGCTTCGTCTCGATGCGCGAGACGTCGACCGTGCCGGGCGGGGCCGCCCAGGTCGCGGTCTCGCCCGTCCGCGCGTCGTAGCGCAGCACCCGCGCGGGCGTCACGTTGTCGGTGTAGGAGAACCACGCCTCGTGGCCGCCCTCGGGCCGCTCGGAGAACCCGCCGACCGAACCGAGCCCCGGCGTCGGAACGGTCCCGAGCCGCTCGCCGGACGCCAGGTCGTGGACGGTGATCTCCCCGATCGCGTGCCGCGTCCAGGCCGCCAGCAGGACGGGGCGGTCCAGGTCGTCCAGGATCGCGAAGTCCGTCAGCACCGCCTCGGGGTCCTGGGGGATCAGGTCCCGCCACGTCTCCGGCGCCGGGTCGGACGGGTCGGTCACGCACAGCCGCGAGCGCGGCGCGTCCCGGTCGGTGAACACGTAGGCGCGGCCGTCGCGGCCGACGTACAGGCCCGTCCCGGCGTCCACGCCCTCCTGGACGGCGCGCAGCGCGGGCTTCTCCGGCGGCGACGCGGCCAGGTCGGCGATCCACAGGTCGTTGCGCGGCGCGGTGCCCTGCGACGCGGAGATCGTCAGCCAGCGGCCGTCGCGGCTCACGCTCGCGCCGTAGTAGTTCGTCTTGTCGCGCCCGGCGCCGAAGATCTCGACGTCGTCGGCGGGGTCGGCGCCGACGCGGTGCAGGTAGACGCGCCGGTGGTACTGGTCCTCGCCCTCGGGGACGTCCTCGGGCGGCAGCCGCCGGACGTAGTAGTACGCCTCGCCGCCCGGCAGCCACGCCACCGACGAGTAGCGCGCCCGGTCGATCGGTCCTTCGACCGGAGCGCCCGTCGCGGCGTCCAGGACGTACAGCAGCGACTCCTCGTCCCCGCCGCGCGAGATCTTGTAGGCGACGCGGCGGCCCTCCTTGTCGGGCTGCCAGCCGTCGAGCGTGGTGGTGCCGCTGTCGTCCAGGGCCATCGGGTCGACCAGGACGCGTTCGGTGCCGTCCGGATCGGTCGTCACGAGCACCGCATGTTCCTGGCCGGGGTCGCGGCGGGTCTGGAACAGCCGTCCGCCGCGCCAGACCGGCGTGCCGACGCTGCCCGCGCCCAGCAGTTCGGTGAGGCGCGCGCGCAGCCGGTCCCGTCCGGGCAGGCCGTCGACCGTCGCGTGGAAGAGGGCGTCCTGCGCCTCCAGCCAGGCGCGCGTCGCGGCGGAGTCGCGGTCCTCCAGCCACCGGTACGGGTCGGGCACCTCGCGGCCGTGGAGCACGTCCACGACGTCCTGGCGGTGCGCGGGCGGATATGTCGGTCGGCTCATGATCCGCACTGTATTCGCCGACGATCTTCGTGCGCACGGTGCGCCCCCGCCGTCGTGTCGGCGCGCGTGCGGGCGCGGTCTCCGCTAGAGATTGATCTTGCAGGCGAACGGACGGGAGAACCGGGTGAAGATCGCATTGACGCTGGTCGGAGCGGCACTGGCGGGCACGGGGTTCGCGCCGGCCGCGCCGGTGACGATCGAGTACTCGCCCGCCCGGCTCGCCCGCGACGGCCGGACGATCGCCTGGACGTGGACCGTCCGCAACACCGGCGCCTCCGTCGGCGACCTCACCGTCGTCCACCGGCTGCGGCCGAGGCTGGACGTCGTCGCGGTGACGCCCGGCTGCGCCGCCACGGCCGGCGGTGTCCGCTGCGGTTACGGCGCGCTGCCCGCGGGCGGACGCCGCACCGGGCGGCTCGTCGCCCGCGTCCCGGACGGTGCGAAGGGCACCGTCCGGATCGGCGGGACGGTCACCTGGCGCCGCGCCGCCCCGCGATAAGACGGGACGGCGACAACAGTGTGTCCTTCGTGATTCGCGGGTTCGGGCGGGCCACGGGGCGGGGAGATATGGGGTAGCGGACGACCTCCCTCTGAGGCCACACTGATTTCGGGTCCGTTCGCCCCTGGGGAGGTCCCTACATGGCGGGTGTACACATACCGGAAGCGATAGGCGGGCCTCGGCGGAGAACACCGCCCGCCGAGGCCATGCCGACGGCGTGCCGGCCGGAGGTCGTGTGATGCGACAGGTCCTCCTGCTCAACGCCACCTATGAACCCCTCACGACCTTGCCGCTGCGGCGCGCGGTCTGCCTCGTCCTGCGGGAGAAGGCGGAGATCGTGCACCACGACTCCTCGGGCGCCGCCCTGCACTCGGCGACGATGCGGGTGGAGGTCCCGTCGGTGATCCGGCTGCGCCGCTACGTCCGGATCCCGTACCGCAGCCGCGTCCCGCTCACCCGCGCGGCGCTCATGCGGCGCGACGGCTTCCGCTGCGTCTACTGCGGGCGGCGCGCCGAGACCATCGACCACGTCCAGCCGCGCAGCCGGGGCGGCAAGCACGTGTGGGAGAACTGCGTCGCGTCCTGCATGACGTGCAACCACAACAAGGCCGACCGGCTGCTCGAAGAACTCGGCTGGACGCTCCCCACCGCTCCCTGTGTGCCGCGCGGCGCGCACTGGCGGCTGATCGGCGTCATCAACGACGGCGATCCGCAGTGGGCCGCCTACGTCAAAGAACCGGCCGCGTAGCCGGGCGTGCTGTCCCTGATCGTCCTCTACACGGCGCGGGCCGCGGAGTGCGTGGCGTTCTACGCGGCGCTCGGGCTGGACTTCGTTCCCGAGCGCCACGGCACCGGGCCGCCGCACCACGCGGCCGTGCTGCCGGACGGCCTCGTGTTCGAGATCTACCCGGCGTCCGACGGCCGTGGCACCGGGGCGCTGCGGCTCGGCTTCACCGCCCGGGCCGCGGGGCTCGCGCCCGGACGCCATCTGCTGCGCGACCCGGACGGCCGGACGGTCGACGTCCGGGTTCCCGATGTCGGTGAAGGCTGATAGGAAAAGGCTGTGCCACGTTACGACTTCCGCTGCCGCTCCTGCGGCGCCACGTTCGAGGTGTCGCGTCCGATGACGGAGGCGTCCGCGCCCGCGCGGTGCCCCGGCGGGCACGACGACACGGTCAAGCTGCTGTCCACCGTCGCCGTGACGGGCGGCGCCGCCCCGGCCCCCGCCCCGCGCGGCGGCGGCGGAGGCTGCTGCGGCGGGGGCTGCTGCTCCTAACCCGCCTGGGCTTCGCGCATCCGGCGGCCGAGCGCCGCCGAGTCGTGGTCCGGGCTTGCGCCTTGGGCGAGGATCGCAACGCCCGGGATGTTGTCGGTGCGCAGCGGCAGGATCTCCTGGTAGGCGTCCGACGCGTACCAGGCGCGGGCGCGCTCCAGGTCGGGGAACTCGATCACGACGACCGCGCCCTCGAACGGCCCCTCCAGCACCTCGGCGTCCGCGCCGTGGACGAGGAACCGGCCGCCGAACGGGTCCAGCGTGTCCTGGATGCGCTCCATGTAGGTGAACACGCCGTCGTGCAGCGGCGGGACGGGGCGCAGGTGGGCCATCGCGTAGGCGGTCATCGCGAACCTCCGGAAAGACGTGGGGGTCGTCGCCGGTTGCGGCGACGACCCCAGTCTTTTCCCTGCGGGGGAAGCGTGGCGATGACCTCCGGGGTAACCGTCAGCCCCGGTCGAGGAGCGTCACGTCGCGGGACGCGCCGGTCGACGCGGACGTCGCGAGCGCCGCGTACGCCTGGAGCGCCGCGCTGACCGTGCGCTGGCGGTCGCGCGGACGGTAGCGGCCCAGCTCGTCCAGCAGCCTGGCGCGGCGCGCCTCCAGCTCGGCGGCCGGGACGTCGAGGTCCAGCCGCCGCTCGGGGATGTCGATGACGATGCGGTCGCCGTTCTCGACCAGCGCGATGACGCCGCCGCCCGCCGCCTCGGGGGACGCGTGCCCGATCGACAGGCCGCTCGTCCCGCCGGAGAACCGGCCGTCGGTGATCAGCGCGCACGCCTTGCCGAGGCCGCGCCCCTTGAGGAAGCTCGTCGGGTACAGCATCTCCTGCATCCCCGGGCCGCCCTTGGGTCCCTCGTAGCGGATGACGACGACGTCGCCCTCCTTCACCGCGCCGCCGAGGATGCCCTGCACGGCGTCGTCCTGGCTCTCGAAGACCACCGCCGGGCCCTCGAAGCGCCACAGTTCTTCTTCGACGCCGGCCGTCTTGACGATCGCGCCGTCCTCGGCGAGGTTGCCGCGCAGCACGGCCAGGCCGCCGTCGCGGGTGTAGGCGTGCTCGACGTCGCGGATGCAGCCGTTCTCGCGGTCGAGGTCCAGTTCCTCCCACCGGGCGCTCTGGCTGAACGCCGACGTCGTGCGGACGCCGCCGGGCGCCGCGTGGAACAGCTCGACGGCCTCGGGCAGGACGTCGGGCGACCGCACGTCCCACTTGGCGAGGAACTCGGTCAGCGAGGACGAGTGGACGGACGCCGTCGTGCGGTGCAGCAGGCCCGCCCGGTCCAGCTCGCCGAGCAGCGCGGGGATGCCGCCCGCGCGGTGGCAGTCCTCGACGTGGTACTTGCCGGTCGCGGGGGCGAGCTTGCAGACGCACGGGACGCGCCGGGACAGCTCGTCGATCTCCTTGAGGCCGAAGTCGACCCGTCCCTCGAAGGCCGCCGCGAGCAGGTGCAGGATCGTGTTCGTGGAGCCGCCCATCGCGATGTCGAGCACCATGGCGTTCTCGAACGCCTCCTTGGTGGCGATGTTCAGCGGCAGGACGGACGCGTCGTCGTCCTCGTAGTACCGCCGCGCGATCTCCACGACGGTGCGTCCCGCGTCCTCGTACAGGCGGCGGCGCGCGGTGTGGGTGGCGAGCGTGGTGCCGTTGCCGGGCAGCGCCAGCCCGATCGCCTCGGTGAGGCAGTTCATGGAGTTGGCGGTGAACATGCCCGAGCAGGAGCCGCAGGTCGGGCAGGCGGCCTCTTCCATCTCGGCGAGCTTGGCGTCGCTGATGGACTCGTTCGCCGCCGCGATCATCGGGTCGATGAGGTCCAGCTTGTTGCCGTTCGCGACGCCCTCGACGGGCTTGCCCGCCTCCATCGGCCCGCCGGACACGAACACCGTCGGGATGTTGAGCCGCAGCGCCGCCAGCAGCATCCCCGGCGTGATCTTGTCGCAGTTGGAGACGCAGACGAGCGCGTCCGCCTGGTGCGCGTTGACCATGTACTCGACGGCGTCGGCGATCAGCTCGCGGGACGGCAGCGAGTACAGCATCCCGTCGTGGCCCATCGCGATGCCGTCGTCCACGGCGATCGTGTTGAACTCGCGCGGCACGCCGCCCGCCGCGCTGACCGACTTGGCGACGACGTCGGCGACCTCGCGCAGATGGACGTGGCCCGGCACGAACTGCGTGAAGCTGTTGGCGACGGCCACGATGGGCTTGCCGAAGTCCTCCCGGGCGACGCCGCTGGCCCGCATGAGCGCGCGGGCGCCCACCATGTTCCTGCCGTGCGTGACCGTACGTGACCTGAGCGGGGGCATGGACCTCTCCAACCTCTGATGTTCCGTGCTCGGATGCCGCCGGAGCGCGTCGCGGGCGGCGGCGGGCCGTCCCGCACGGGCCGACGGGGTGGCGGTCGCAGCGGCGGATCGCGGCGCTGCCCGTCGGCGACGCAGAGGTCATGTGGGGCCGACCGACCGTCCCAGCAGTCTACTCGCCGCACCGGACCTCGCCGGAGGCCACCGGACGCGAGCGGAGACGGGAGGCCCGTCGGCGACCTCAGGGTGTTGTGAGCGGGCAGGCGCCCAAAACCTTCCGTTACCGAAAGTGTCTGCTCCTTTACGATGAGTGAGTGGAAACTCGTCATCGGGACCGAAAGGAACACCTCATGATCGGCACGAACCGCCCCGCCGGGACACGGGCGACGGCTTCGGTGGCCGCCGCGATGCTCGTCCTCGCGTCCGCCGCCGCGCCCGCTGCAGGAGCGGAGACCGTGCGCGCCGCGCGGCAGCAGACCCTGACCCTCGTCGACGACCGGGGCCAGTCCACGGTCCTGGAACTCCGGCCCGGGTGCATGCCGCTCAACCGGCAGTTACGCGTCGTCACCGCCGTCAACAACTCGACCCTCGTGGCCGAGCTGTTCCCCACCCTGGACTGCTCCGGAGGGTTCAGCAGGATCGACCCCGGGCAGCGGGCCCGGTTCTCCCCGCCCTTCCCCATCGCGTCCGTGGGAGCGCTCCGCCGGTGATCGAACGGTGAGGCGGGGCCACTCGGGACAGGGCGAGGCCGGTGTGCGGGCGCTGGTCCGCACACCGGCCGCTCGCGTCAGTTCACGTTCACGGCGGACCAGGCGGCGGCGACCGCGGCGTACTGGGCGCTGCCCGCGCCGTAGAGGTCGCGCGCCGCGTTCAGGGTCGCGGTGCGGGCGCCGGCGTAGTTGGTGTTCGACGTCATGTAGGCCGTCAGCGCCTTGTACCAGATGCGGGTGGCCGCGTCGATGCCGATGCCCTGCACGGTCGAGCCGTTGGACGTGGGGCTGTCGTACTCCACGCCGTTGACCGTCTTCTTACCGCTGCCCTCGGACAGCAGGTAGAAGAAGTGGTTCGCCACGCCCGACGAGTAGTGCACGTCGAGGCTCGCGAGCTTCGACGACCAGGCGTCCAGGGACTTGCCGTCCCGGCTGGGCCGGTCCATGTAGCGCAGCGCGGTCCGGCCCGAGCCCGGCAGGACGATCTTCTCGCCCACCAGGTAGTCCGGGACGTCCTTGCCGTTCTTGGCGAAGAACTCGACCGCCGCCGCGAAGATGTCGGACGTCGCCTCGTTCAGGCCGCCGGACTCGCCGGTGTAGGCGAGCTTGGCCGTGCTGGACGTCACGCCGTGGCTCATCTCGTGCGCCGTCACGTCCAGGCTGGTCAGCGGCCCGAAGTTCGTGCCGTCGCCGTCGCCGTAGGTCATGCAGAAGCAGGAGTCGTCCCAGAACGCGTTGGCGTACTTGTCGCCGTAGTGCACCCGGTTGTAGGAGCCCTTGCCGTTGCCGGCGATGCCGTTGCGGCCGAAGAGGGTCTTGTAGAAGTCCCACGTCACGCTCGTGCCGTACTGGGCGTCCACCGCCACGGTCGCGCGGTCGCCGGGCGTGCCGTCGCCCCACACGTTGTCGGTGTCGGTGAGGGCCGTCGACGGCGCCCGCCAGAAGCAGAAGATCAGGAAGCAGAGGTCCGACTGGTTCTTGGCGTCGCCGGTGTAGGTGCCGCCCCGGGACGGATCGGTGAGCGTGTATCCGTACCCGCCGCCCTGCACGGTCGTCTCCAGCGGCACCGTCCCGCTGTACAGGCTCTTGCCCTGCCCGGTCGCGGACTCGATGGTCTCCTCGCGCGTCAGCACCCTTCCGGTCCGGGCGTCCACCGACACGTACACCCGGCTCGGGGTCCCGTCGGCCTGCCAGCCCTCGACGGCGAACCGCCACGCCAGCCGGGGCACCCGGTCGGCGGTCCGGGCCTCGTAGACGAGCTGCGCTCCGCCGGTCACCTCGTGCCCCTTGCCGGCCGCCTTCTTCTCGGCGTCGCTCGCGGCGACCTTCGGCGCGGCGGCGGCCGGGGCCTGGGCGAGGCCGAGGGACGCGCCCTTCCACCCGCCCGCGCGCGTCTGGTGCACCACCAGGTCGCCGCCCAGCACCGGCAGCTTGCGGTACGTGCGCGTCATCCGGGTGTGGGTGGAGCCGTCCCGGTCGACGATGACGCCGGTCACCTTGAGCGACGTGTCCGGGCCGGCCTTGAGTTCGGCGCCGCGCGCCGCGGCGGCGCTCAGCGCGCGGGCGGCCATCGCGGAGGCGCTGACCCCGGGCGACGGGACGGGCCGGGGATCGGCAAGGGCCGCCGGGGCGGTGGCGACGACCGAGACCACCGCCGTGGCCGCCGCAAGACCTGCTCGCTTCATGAACGCCTCCCTCGATGGAGCGCCACGGCGGCGGGGGGTAGGCCGTGGCGTTGGCGTTCTTTGTCTCATATATCCGTGATGGTGCCTGTACAGGTTGCAATGGAATCGGGCGTCCGAGTTAGCGGGAGCTGCTAAACGACGTCCGGGCGCACGAAAAAGAGGGAAGGCCAGGGCGGCCTTCCCTCCGGGGAGCGGGTGGGTCAGGAGTCCTCGGGGTACTTCGGCGGCAGGGAGTTCTCGGCCGCCGCGTAGATGCGCTGGACGTCGGCCTCGGTGAGGATCGTCGGGCGGCGGCGCAGGTAGCGGCGCGCGTGCGTGCCCGAGTAGACGTCCACGTCGCGGACGCGCATCACCTTCCACGGGATGGACGGCCCGTAGATCGCCACCGACGGCTGCACCGGCACGTCGAAGCCGACCTGGCCGCTGAGGGTCTTGCTGGCCTGCTCGGCCTCCCAGCGGGCCTCGTCCAGCCGGTCCTTCTTGTCGAAGGGGCCGTGGTAGAGCTTGAGGTGCGAGCCCGTTCGGATGGGGAGGCGGGAGTCCCACTTCTCGGAGTCGATCGCGTAGACGCCGCTCGGCCCGATGACGAGGTGGTCGATCCGGCCGTCGCTGACGCCCTCGTCGTCCAGCGGGACGGCGCGGGCGTGCAGCACCCGGTAGCCGTTGCGCTCCAGCGACTTGAGCTGCTTCTCGGTCTTGCGCTCCACGGCGGACGACTTCTGCCACGCCGCGACGCTGCTGGTCGGCCGCCGGCCGCGCCGGAAGGCGTCCCACAGCACGTAGAGCACGCCGACCGTGATGCCGATCCGCGCGTTGATGATCGCCGAGACGATGACGGCGATGACGACGCCGATCGCGGCCCGGCGGATCCACGTGATCGTCCGGCGGTCCGCGAGCACGTCACGGAACGTCTTGGGAGGGCGGCCCTTCGCCGGGGCCTCCTCCTCGGGGGTCGCGTCGGCGGGCTGCTGCGCTTCGTCGTGCTCGCTGATCGCCATGAATGACGCTCCGTGTTCCTTCCGCGCGCCGGGAACATGATTCTCCGAGCGCAGAGTAATCAGGTGCGGGGTGCGGCGACTAGCCGTGCCGGGTGAAGATTTTTGTCCCCGTTGTTGTGCGATTCGCACGCGCGCCGCCGGGGTAAGGCTACCGGCCCGGCGGCGGACGGCCGGAACCGGCGGGTCCGCCTGGAGGCGGCCCGGGGCGGGCGTCTACCGTCGGTCGGGTGACGCAACTGCATGATCTGACGGCGCTGGACCTCGCCGCCGCGATCCGGGCCCGCGAGGTGTCCCCGACCGAGGTCGCCGACCACTACCTGGACCGCATCGACCGGCTGAACCCGCAGGTCGGCGCGTACGTGACGGTCACCCACGAGGTGGCGCGCGGGCAGGCGGCGCGGGCGGAGAAGGCGGTGCTGGACGCCGCAGAACCGGGGGAGCTGCCGCCGCTGCTGGGCGTCCCGGTGCCCGTCAAGGACCTCACGATGGTCGAAGGTGTCCGTTTGACCCTTGGATCGAAGGTTTATTCGGACCTGACCGGATTCGCTGATGATCATATGGTGGTCGCGCTGAGGGAAGCCGGTTCTGTCCTTCTGGGTAAGACCAACACGCCCGAATTCGGCCTGCCGTGTTACACGGAAAACGGTGTGTCCGCTCCGGCGCGGACGCCCTGGGACCTCTCCCGCTCGGCCGGCGGCTCCAGCGGCGGCGCCGCCGCGGCCGTCGCGGCGGGCCTCGCCCCGGCCGCGCAGGGCAGCGACGGCGGCGGCTCGATCCGCATCCCGGGCAGCGCGTGCGGCCTGTTCGGCATCAAGCCGACGCGCGGCCGGATCTCGCAGGGACCGATCGTCCCGGACCTGTTCGGCCTGTCCACCGGCGGTCCGCTCGCCCGGACGGTCCGCGACGCCGCCCTCCTGCTGGACGTCATGACCGGCTCGCGCCCCGGCGACCTCTACGCCGCGCCGCCCCTGGCCCCCGGCGAGACGTTCCTCGGCCACGCCGAACGCCCGCCGGGACGGCTCAGGATCGCCCGCAGCGCCGTCCCGCCCGTCCCCGGAGCCGAGGTCCACCCGGACTGCCTCGCCGCCTACGAGTCCGCGAGCGCGCTGCTGGCCGACCTCGGCCACGAGGTCGTCGATCTCCCCGAGCTGGTCGGCACGGACCTGCTGCCCCAGTTCGAGACGATCTGGGCCGCGATGGCCACCCGCACGCCCGTCGACCCCGCGCAGGAGCACCGCCTCCAGCCGCTGACCCGCTGGCTGCGTGAGCGCGGCGCCGCGACCACCGCGCCCGAGCTGATGGACGCCCTGACGGCCTTCCAGACGGCGATGCGCTCCGTCCTGCCGCTCACGAACCAGTACGACGCGATCCTCCAGCCGACCCTGGCCCAGCCACCGGCCCCGATCGGTCACTTCCACGACTGCACGCCGGAGGAGAACTTCCGCCGCCAGACGCTGTTCACGCCGTTCACGTCCGTCTACAACGTGTCGGGCCAGCCCGCGGTGACCGTCCCCCTGCACTGGACGGACGAAGGACTCCCCATCGGCGTCATGCTCGCGGGCCGCATCGGCGGCGAAGGCGACCTCATCGCCCTCTCCGCCCAGCTCGAAGAGGCGGCCCCCTGGATCCACCGCAAACCGCCCCTCTGGACGGCCTGACTCAGAGAACGCGGAGCAGACGCCTCGCCACGTCGTGCAACAGCGTGTCCGGACGGATCGGCGTGCCCGCCACGGCCGAGAACAGCGCGGCCAGGCCCGGCAGCGGATAGTCCTCGTCGTCGGTGCCCGCCAGCGCGGCGGCGGCCAGCGGCTGGTGGCGCAGGGACGCGCGGGCGCGGGACCAGGCCGTCTCGACCTCCTCCGGCGACGGCACGCCGAACCCGTGCCCGACCGGCGCCGCGTGCCGCAACCGGACCACGGCCGTGTCGGCGAAGTCGGCCGCCAGCTTGGCCCGCGCCGACAGGTCCGTCCGGACGGGCTCGTCCAGCCGCGTCAGCACCGCGCACGGCGTCCGGCACCCCGACGCGCACTTGCCGAGCGCCGACGCGACCTGGCTGTGCTGCCGGTCCAGGTACGCGCGCCAGCCCGACGGCGGCTCGGCGGCCACCCGCAGCGTCCGGTCACAGGCGGAACGTTCCGGACGCGTGTGGTCGCACTCCCGCCGCGAGCCGGGCTCGACCGGCACCCCGAACCGGCTGCCGGGCCCGGTCACCGACGCCCCGAGCAGCGCCGGGTCGCCCGCGTGCCCGAGCACCGGCTCCCACGCCAGCAGCGGCAGGTACTCGCTCGCGATGTGCACGGCGGCCACCAGCGCGGCCATCTCCCGCCGCCGCCACCGGATCTCCACGACCTCCAGCAGCAGCGCGTAGGCGGGCCGCAGGCTGGCGAGCGCGCCGCGCGGACGCTCCCGGGGCGCCTGCGGCATCCGCGACGCGCGCGCCCGGTCCAAAAGGTCGCGCGGGACGTCGCCGACCGCCTCGGGCATCCCGAAGTCCTCGGCGTCCAGGTCCAGCACGCGCTGCCCGAACGCGCACAGCGCGGCGGCGGCCGGGTCGCCGCCGACCAGCGCCTCCAGGTCCCCGAACGCGTGCCGCCGGGCGAGCGCCCGGAGCACGTCGCGTGCCGTCTCCACATGGACCTCCCCGCCGTGCGCCGGCCCCCATCGTCCCAGGAGCGGGGGACATGGCGACCGGCGCACACGGGGTCACGGCCGGATCAGGACGCGGCGGCGTCCCGGGCGCGGGCGCGCAGCGCGCGGGCGACGCCGTCGCGGCCCTCCGACAGCAGCCGGCGCAGCGCGGGCGGCGGGTTCTCGGCCGCGACGTAGGCGTCCGTGCGGTCCAGCGTGGACTGGTCGACGACGAGGAACGGGTAGGCGACCTCGGCGAACGTCTGGGACATGTCGCTCGTCCAGGACGTCCAGATCCGGCCGACCTCGGCGAAGTACCGCTCGACGTACGGCTCCAGCAGCGCGGCGCCCTCGGCGTCCACGAACCCGCCGATCGTCGCGCGGAACACCGCGTTCGGCAGCTCGCCGCCGATGATCGCGGCCCACGCGGCGGCCTTGGCCTCGGCGGTCGGGATCTGCGCGCGGGCGCCCGCGGCCTGCCGCTCGCCGGCGGCGGTCGCGTCCCGGGCGGCCTCGGCGTCGATCTCGGCCTCCCCGGCGCGGCCGGTCGCGACGAGACGGCGCAGCAGCGCCCAGCGCAGGTCGGTGTCCACGGTGAGGCCGTCGAGGACGGCCGACCCGTCCAGCAGCGCCGCGATCCACGTCAGGTGCTCGTCCGACGTTGCGGCCCCGGCGAACGCCTGGAGGTAGGCGAGCTGGAAGTCCGAGCCGGGGGCGGCCTCGCGGGCGAGGTCGTAGAGGGCGTCGGCGAGGAGCCGCAGGCCCTCGGGACGCCACTCGGGCGCCGCGTACTGCTGGACGGCCGTCCGCGCCTGCCGCAGCAGCGTCTGCAGGACGGTCATGTCCGTGACGCCGCGGATGCCGCTGATGACCAGCTTGATGTAGTCGCGGGTGGCCATCTCGGCGTCCCGCGTCATGTCCCACGCCGCCGACCAGCACAGGGCGCGCGGCAGGCCGTCCCGGATGTCGCCGATGCCGGAGACGAGCGTCTGGAGCGAGTGGTCGTCCAGCCGGATCTTGGCGTAGGTGAGGTCGTCGTCGTTGACGAGCACCAGGTCGGGCCGCGCCTTGCCGATCAGCTCGGGCACGTCCGTGCGGGCGCCGACGACGTCCAGCTCGACCCGGTCGCGCCGGACGAGCCCGTCGGCCGTGCGGTCGTAGAGCCCGATCGCGACGCGGTGCGAGCGCAGCGTCGGGTAGTCCGCCTTGGCCTCCTGGAGCACGGCGAACGACGTGAAGTTGCCGGCGCCGTCGACCTCGTAGGACGGACGCAGCGTGTTCGCCCCCGCCGTCTCCAGCCACTCCTTCGACCAGGACGCCAGGTCGCGCCCGGACGTCTCCTCCAGCGCGTCCAGCAGGTCGGCGAGGACGGTGTTGCCCCACGCGTGCCGCTGGAAGTACCGCCGCACGCCCTCCAGGAAGTTGTCCCGCCCGACGTAGGCGACGAGCTGCTTCAGCACGCTCGCGCCCTTGGCGTAGGTGATGCCGTCGAAGTTCACCTCGACCGCGCGGATGTCCGGGATGTCCGCCGAGATCGGGTGCGTGGACGGCAGCTGGTCCTGCCGGTACGCCCACGCCTTCTCGACGTTGGCGAACGTGGTCCACGAGCCCGTCCACTTGGTGGCCTCGGCCTGGCACAGGACGCTCATGTACGTGGCGAACGACTCGTTGAGCCACAGGTCGTCCCACCAGCGCATGGTGACGAGGTCGCCGAACCACATGTGCGCCATCTCGTGCAGGATCGTCTCGGCGCGGCGCTCGTAGGCGGCGTCGGTCACCCGCGACCGGAAGACGTAGTCCTCCAGGAAGGTGACGCACCCGGCGTTCTCCATCGCGCCCGCGTTGAACTCGGGGACGAACAGCTGGTCGTACTTGGCGAACGGGTACGGCCGGTCGAAGACCTTCTCGAAGAACGCGAAGCCCTGCTTGGTGACGTCGATGATGGCGTCGGCGTCCAGGTGCTCGGCGAGCGACGCGCGGCAGTAGACGCCGAGGGGGATGATGCTGCCGTCGGGGCGGACGTACTCGTCGGTGACGAGGTGGTACGGCCCGGCGACGAGCGCGGTGATGTAGGTGGAGACCTTCGGCGTCGGCGGGAAGTGCCAGACCCCGTCGTCGGCCGAGTCGGCGGCCTCGTTGGTGACGACCCGCCAGTTCTCGGGGGCGCGGACGGTCAGCTCGAACGTGGCCTTCAGGTCGGGCTGGTCGAAGCAGGTGTACATGCGGTGCGCGTCGGCGGTCTCGAACTGCGTGTAGAGGTACACGCTGCCGTCGACCGGGTCCACGAAGCGGTGCAGGCCCTCGCCGGACCGCGAGTACAGGATGTCGGCGGACACGCGCAGCTCGTTGGACGCCGCGAGCCCGTCGAGGGGGAGCCGTCCCTTGGCCGCGTCGTAGCGCGCCGGGTCGATCGGACGGCCGTTCAGCGTCGCCTCGCGCACGACCGCGTCGTGCAGGTCGACGAAGCTGTCGGCGCCCTCGTCCGCGCAGGCGAACCGGATCACCGTCGTGGACCCGAACCGCTCCCCGCCCGTCGTGAGGTCCAGCTCCACCGCGTAGGAATCGACGGTGAGCGACCGGGCGCGTTCCCGCGCCTCGTCGCGCGTGAGGTTGCCTGCCACATGGACTCCTTGAGTCGTCTGTTTCCTGGTCCCCTCATATCTACCAACCGGGCGGCTCCGACGGCCGCCGCGCGGCGCGGGAATGGGGCGCGGCGGCGCGGGGTTGCCGCTGGTGTTGGTGTGGAACGGCCCATTGGAGGGGTTTCTCTTGGCGCAGGACGACCGCACGGCGGTGGACTTCTGGTTCGACCCGCTGTGCCCCTGGGCGTGGATGACGTCGCGGTGGATTCTGGAGGTCGAGAAGCAGCGTCCGATCGACGTCCGCTGGCATGTGATGAGCCTGTCGGTGCTCAACGAGGACAAGGACGTCCCCGAGAAGTACAAGGCGCTGATCGAGGCCGGGTGGGGTCCGGTGCGCATTTGCATCGCCGCCGAGCAGAAGTACGGCCCCGAGGTGCTGGAGAAGCTCTACACCGAACTCGGCACGCGGCACCACCACGAGAAGGCGCCGTACGAGCGCGCGACCTTCCTCGCGGCGCTGGAGGCGGCCGGGCTGCCCGCCGAGCTGGCGGACGCGGCCGACTCGACCGAGTACGACGCGGCGGTCCGCGCCTCGCACGCCGACGGCATCGACCGGGTCGGCCAGGAGGTCGGCACCCCGGTGATCGCGGTGGGCGAGAACGCGTTCTTCGGCCCGGTCGTGTCGCCTGCGCCGCGCGGGGAGGCGGCGGCGAAACTCTGGGACGGCGTGCTGGCGGTGTCGGAGACCGACGGCTTCTTCGAGCTGAAGCGCTCCCGGACCCGCGACCCGATCTTCGAGTGACGGCTTACTGCCCGTAGGGGGCAGTTGCGACTGTCTTGCATGTACACATTCATGCCGTCAAACTGGTGGAGACGGGAACGATCTGCCAGGACGGTGATGGGTGTGCACGTACCGGATGGGTTCATCGACGCGCCGGTGTCGGCCGGAGCGGGCGTCGTGGCCGTCGCGGGCGTCGCGCTCGCGCTGCGCGGCGCCCGCCGCGAGCTGGACGACCGCACGGCGCCCCTCGCAGGCCTGACGGCGGCGTTCGTCTTCGCGGCGCAGATGCTCAACTTCCCGGTCGCCGCCGGGACGAGCGGGCACCTGCTCGGCGGCACGCTCGCCGCGATCCTCGTCGGGCCGTGGACGGGCGTGCTGTGCGTGTCGGTGGTCCTGCTCGTCCAGGGCCTGCTGTTCGCCGACGGCGGCCTGACGGCGCTCGGCGTCAACATCATCAACATGGCGTTCGTGACCGTCCTGGTCGGCTACGGCCTGTTCCGCCTGCTGCTGCGCGTGTTGCCGCGCACGCGGGCGGCGGCGGCCGGGGCCGCGTTCGCCGGCGCGGTCGTGTCGGTGCCCGCCGCCGCCGTCGTGTTCACCGGGATCTACGCGCTCGGCGGGACCACGGACGTGTCGATCGGCAAGGTCGCCGCCGCGATGATCGGCGTCCACGTCCTCATCGGGATCGGCGAGGCGCTGATCACGGCGCTGACGGTGTCGAGCGTGCTGGCCGTCCGTCCCGACCTGGTCTACGGCGCGCGGGGGCTGGCGAAGCCGCTCGAACTGCGCCCCGAGCCCGCGACCGTCTGAGAGGGACTGTGAAGAACAAGCGCTTCCTGGTCGTCTTCCTGCTGGTGTCGCTCGCGCTGGCCGGGGTCGTCAGCTACTACGCCAGCTCCAGCCCGGACGGCCTGGAGAAGGTCGCCGCCGACAAGGGCATCTCCGCCAAGGAGAAGGACCACTCGCTCAAGGACTCGCCGTTCGCCGACTACGGCGTCAAGGGCGTCGGGAACGGGCGGCTGTCGGGCGGCCTCGCCGGGATCGCGGGCGTCGGCGTCGTGCTGCTCGTCGGCGGCGGGGCGTTCTGGCTCCTGCGCCGCCGCGCGCCCGCGCGGGACGCCTAGGTGGGCGCCGGGCACGCGCACCGGCTGTACGTGCCGGGGGCGTCGCCCGTCCACCGGCTGCCGCCGCAGTGCAAGATCGTCGCCGTCCTGGCGTTCGTGCTGGCCGTCGTCGCGACGCCGCGCGAGCGCGTGTGGGCGTTCGCGGCGTACGCGGTGCTGCTCGGCGCGGTCGCGGTGGTCGCGCGGGTGCCGGTGCGGCTCGTGCTGCGCCGCGTCGTCATCGAGGCGCCGTTCGTGGCGTTCGCGTTCCTGCTGCCGTTCGTGGCGGACGGCCCGCGCGTCGCCGTCCTCGGGCTTCACCTCAGCGAGAACGGCCTGTGGGGCGCCTGGAACATCCTCGCCAAGGGCACGCTCGGCGTCGTCGCGTCCCTGCTGCTCGCCGCGACGACCGAACCGCGCGTGCTGCTGCTCGGCGTCGAGCGGCTGCGGATGCCGCGCCTCATCACCCAGATCGCCGCGTTCATGCTCCGCTACGTCGACGTCGTGACCGCCGAACTCCAGCGGATGCGCGTCGCGCGGGCGGCGCGCGGGTTCCGGGCCCGTGACGCTCGGGCCACCCGCGTCCTCGCCCGCTCGCTCGGCGCGCTGTTCCTGCGGTCGTACGAGCGGGGCGAGCGCGTCCACCTCGCGATGCTCAGCCGGGGCTACTCGGGCCAGATGCCCGTCCTTGCGGACGTGGGCGCGACGCGGGCGCAGTGGACGGCCGCCGCCGCGCTGCCCCTGGCCGCCGCCCTGGTCGCGGCGGCTGCTTGGATCGTGGCATGACCCCGTCCCTGAAGGTGAGCGGCCTCGCCTACGCCTATCCCGACGGCACGCAGGCGCTCTACGGCGTGGACGTCACGATCGGGCGGGGGGAGCGGGTCGCGCTGCTCGGGCCGAACGGGGCGGGGAAGACGACGCTCGTCCTGCACCTCAACGGGATCCTGCACGGCGGGCTCGGCACGGTCGAGGTCGGCGGGCTGCGCGTCGACCCGAAGGACAAGAAGGCGCTGCGCGAGATCCGCCGCCGCGTCGGGATCGTCTTCCAGGACCCCGACGACCAGCTGTTCATGCCGACCGTCCGGGAGGACGTCGCGTTCGGCCCCGCCAACCTCGGCGTCCGGGGCGACGCGCTGGACCGGTGCGTCACGGTGGCGCTGGAGCGCGTCGGGATGGCGCACGTCGCCGACCGTCCGCCGCAGCACCTCAGCTTCGGGCAGCGCCGCCGCGTCGCGGTCGCGACCGTGCTGGCGATGGAGCCGGAGATCCTCGTGCTGGACGAGCCGTCGTCCAACCTGGACCCGGCGGGCCGCCGCGAGCTGGCCGAGATCCTGTTGAGCCTCGATGTGACCGTTCTCATGGTCACCCACGACCTGCCGTACGCCGCCGAGCTGTGCCCGCGCTCGCTGGTGCTGTCCGGCGGGGTGATCGCGGCGGACGCCCCGACGCCCGACCTGCTCGCCGACGACGCCCTGCTGCGCGCGCACCGGCTGGAGCTGCCGTTCGGGTTCGATCCTTCGGCGGTCCGGGCGCGCTAGCGGGTTCCGCTTGCCCCGGCACGCGGCGTTCGCAAGACTGACCCCTGGTAACCGGTAACGGTTTTCATTCCACCAAGGGGCACACCATGAAGATCGCGTTCGTCGGCAAGGGCGGCAGCGGCAAGACCACGCTGTCCTCGCTGTTCATCCGGCGGCTCGCCGCGCTCGGCCGGCCCGTCGTCGCCGTGGACGCCGACATCAACCAGCACCTCGGCGTCGCGCTCGGCCTCGACGACGACCGCGCCGCCAAGATCCCCGCGCTCGGCGACCACCTGCCCGAGATCAAGGACTGGCTGCGCGGCGCCAACCCGCGCATCGCGTCCGCCGCCGCGATGGTCAAGACCACGCCGCCCGGCACCGGCTCCCGCCTGCTGCGGCTGCGCGGCGACGACCCCGTCCACGCGCTCGGCCAGGACGTCGAGGGCGTCACGCTCCTCGCCACCGGCCCGTTCAACGACGACGACCTCGGCGTCGCGTGCTACCACTCCAAGACCGGCGCGGTCGAGCTGTACCTGAACCACCTCGTGGACGGCGCCGGGGAGTACGTCGTCGTGGACATGACGGCGGGCGCCGACACGTTCGCGTCCGGCCTGTTCACGCGCTTCGACCTGATGTTCCTGGTCGCCGAGCCCACCCGCAAGGGCGTCGGCGTCTACCGGCAGTACGTCGAGTACGCGCGGGACTACGACGTCGCGATCGCGGTCGTCGGCAACAAGGTCCAGAACGACGAGGACGTCGCGTACCTGCGCGCCAACACCGGCGACGACCTGCTGACGTGGGTCGGGCAGTCCGCCGCCGTCCGCGCGTTCGAGCAGGGCCGCTCCGGCGTCGCGCTGGAGGACGCCAACACCGCCGCGCTCGACGCGATGCTCGCCGCCGTCGACGCGCGCGGCAAGGACTGGGACGGCTACCTGCGCCAGGCCGTCCAGTTCCACCTGAAGAACGCCGAAAGCTGGGCGAACCGGGCGGTCGGCGCGGACCTGGCCGAGCAGGTCGACCCGGAGTTCCGGTACCCGGTCTGAACCGTGATCCGGGCACCCCTGTCGGCGGGGCGGACGCGGGATTACGCTTCCCGGGCATGACGTTCCGCCCCCCGGCCTCCCCGCCCGGCCCGCCCGCGCCGCGCGCCTTCCTCATCGGCCTCGCGACGGTGCTGCCGCTCGTCGTGCTGGCGGTCCTGTTCGGCAACCCGTGGTTCCGCGACTGGTGGTTCCGCCAGCACGAGTTCCGCAACGACTACCTTCAGCCGATCCAGTCGGTGTCGTTCCTCGACTGGGGATTCACGCGGTACGGCCAGCCGCCCATGGGCTACGTCGTCATCGACCTCTTCGGGACGCTCCTGGCGCTCGGCCTGACCGTCCTGCTGGCCGCGCTCGCCGGGCGGACGGTGGACCCGCGCCGGGGCGCGTTCGGCGCGCTCGTGTCGGGCTGGTGGGCCGCGCTCGTCGCGTGCGGCCTCGGCGGGTTCGTCAAGGGGCTCGCGACGTTCCAGTACGACGACCTGCCGGCGCCGGCGCGGCTCCTGTGGAGCGCCACCGAGTCGGGGCTGGCGTTCGGGTTCTTCTACGGCTGGCTCGGCGGCCTCGCCGCGCTGCTGGCCTTCCTGGTCGGCCGGGGCCGGACGCCGCGCGCCGCGGGTTACCCGGCCGGCGCCCCGTACGCCCCGCCTCCCGCGCCGCCCGCCGCCCCGTACGGGCCGCCGGGAGCACCGCCCGCGGCGCCGCCCGGGTGGGGCGGCCCGGGGACGCCGCCGCCGTACCCGCAGCCGGGCTGGGGCGGCCCGCAGCCGCCGCCCGCGCCGCGCGGCGACGGCCCGCCGCCGCCCGCCTGACCCGGGGACGGCCCGCGCCGGACCGCCTGCGACAATCTCCGGCATGCGCGTGTATCTGGGATGCGACCATGCCGGCTTCGAGCTGAAGGAGCACCTGCTCGCCTGGCTCAAGGCCAACGGGCACGAGGCCGTGGACTGCGGCGCCCTCGCCTACGACGCGGTGGACGACTACCCGCCGTTCGTGCTGCGCGCCGCCGAGCGGGTCGCCGCCGAGCCGGGCTCGCTCGGGATCGTCATCGGCGGTTCGGGCAACGGCGAGGCGATCGCGGCGAACAAGGTCAAGGGGATCCGGGCCGCGCTGGTGTGGAGCGACGCGACCGCGACCCTCGCGCGCGAGCACAACGACGCCAACGTCATCAGCCTCGGCGCGCGGCAGCACGACCTCGGCACGGCCACCCGGTTCGTGGAGCTGTTCCTCGGTACGGCCTACTCCGACGAGCCGCGTCACACGCGCCGGATCACGATGCTCGCCGAGTACGAGGAGACGGGCGAGCTGCCGCCGCTGCCCGGTGACTGACCGTCACGCGGCGTGACCGGGCCGGGCGCCGTCCGGGGTGATCCTGATCATGAGCGGGCCCGTCCCGCCGGGCGATCCGGCAGGTCAACGGGTCCGTGACGGGTGTGCGCACGCGATGACCGTTCCGTCACGGACGGTCATCGGTGCCGTGGAACCCCACCGTACGGGCCGGATGCTCGGTATCGTCTGCACGTCATGCTGCAACGACTGGTGCGCCACCTGCCGCTCCGGATCCGCACGCTCCTGCGCCGGATCCCGCTGCTGGTGCGCCTGTACCGGTGGACGCGCCAGGGCAAGCTGACGCGCGAACGGTACGTGTTCGTGGCGCTCGCGTTCCTGGTGCTCGCGATCGGGCTCGGCGGCGACTCACAGCAGCGGGCGACGTCCGGCGCGCTCGTGCTGATCGTCCTCGGCGGCGGGCTGCTGCTGAAGATCCGGACGGTCGTCGCGCTGCTCGGCGTCGTCGCGGCGGTGCTCGCCTACAACGCCTACGAGGCGTGGGACGACGGGCGCGGCCTCGGTCTCGGCGTCATCGCGACGCTCTCGATCACCGCCCTGCTCGCGCTGACGCTGGCGCGCACCCGCCAGCAGCTCGGCGTGCAGGGCCTGCGCGGCGACTCGATGCTGCTGGAGCTGCGCGACCGGCTGCGGCGGCAGGGCGAGATGCCGCGCCTCCCGGCGGACTGGGACGCCCAGGTCGTGCTGCTCCAGGCGGGCGGCTCGTCGTTCGGCGGGGACTTCGTGGTGTCGGCGCGCGACGGCGACAAGCTGGAGGTCGCGCTCGTGGACGTGTCCGGCAAGGGCACCGACGCCGGGACCCGGGCGCTCATGCTGTCGGGCGCGTTCGGCGGTCTTCTTGGATCGGTCCAGCCGGAGGGCTTCCTTCCCGCCTGCAACCGCTACCTGCACCGACAGGGCTGGGACGAGGGCTTCGTCACGGCCGTCCACGTGGAGATCGACCTGTCCACCGGCGCGTACACCGTCGAGTCCGCCGGGCACCCGCCGGCGGTGCAGTTCGACGCGAGCAGCGGCGAGTGGCAGGTCAGCCCGGCCAAGGGCGTCGTGCTCGGCGTGGTGCCGGAGATGGACTGCGTCCCCGACCACGGCACGCTGATGCCCGGCGACGCCCTGCTCCTCTACACCGACGGGCTCGTCGAGTCGCCCGGCAGCGACCTGGACGCGGGCATCGAGAACCTGCTCGGGCAGGCCGAGCGCCTGGTGCCCGAAGGCTTCGCGACGGGCGCGCGGGAACTCGTCCAGACGATGGCTGCGGCGCGCGACGACGACTGCGCGCTCGTCGTGATCTGGCGGACGTGGCCGCCGTCGCCCGCCGCCGGGAAACACGAGCATCTGGAAACGTGAACGTCATCTCGATGTTTCCGTCTGTGAACAACGGTCCGGCAGAGTAGTCATCAGTTCGGCAACCGCCCCGGACTCGTCGGATCCTCCTCGGCGCGCGAGTCCCCGGGCGGTTGGCGGCACCGAAGGAGATGCCCGCGCGAACGGCACCCCAGGGGTGGGAGGCGCCGTCCGCGCGGGCATCGGCCGTCCCATATTCCGATATAGCCGATTGACTTGGTAGGGATATTGCCCTCTAATGGGGGACGTGAGCTTCCTGGTCATCATCGGCAACCCCCGCCCGCACTCGCGCACCGCCACGGCCGCCGTCGCCGCGGCGCGCGCGGTCGCGGACGCGGCGGGCCTGTCCTCCGCCCCCGAGACCATCGACCTGTCGGACCTGGCCCCGCGGCTGCTGGCCGCCGACCCCGGTCCGGACGTCGCCGCCGCGCTGGAGCGCGTCGCCGCGGCGGACGTCCTGCTCATTGCCAGCCCCACCTACAAGGGCACCTACACCGGACTGCTCAAGTCCTTCCTGGACCGGCTGCCCGGCGGCGCGCTGACCGGCAAGGTCGCCCTGCCGCTGCTGGTCCTCGGCGCCCCGCAGCACGCCCTGGCCGTGGAAGTCCATCTGCGGCCCCTGCTCGTCGAGCTGGGCGCGACCGTCCCGACCCCGGGGCTCGCGCTGCTCGAATCCGACCTCGACCGGCTCGACTCCGTCACGGCGGAGTGGGCCGGACGGGTGGCCTCCGCCGCGCGGGGCGCTCTGCGCGCGGAGGCGTCCCGGTGACCGGGACGGCGACGGCACGGCCCGTCCCGGTCACCGGGGACTCTTTCCGCGACGCGCTCGCGCGGCACGCCGCCGGCGTGGTGGTGGTCACCGCCCGCCCCGACGGGGCCACGCCCGAAGGGCTCACCGCGACGTCCTTCACGTCCGTGAGCCTCGACCCGCCGCTCGTGTCGTTCTACGTCGCGGGGTCGTCCACGACGTTCCCGCGTCTGCGCCGGGCGGCGACGTTCGCCGTCAACGTGCTCCGGCACGACCAGGCCGACCTCGCGGCGCGGTTCGCCAGCCGCGACGTGGACCGGTTCGCCGCGCCGACGCGGTGGCGGCCCGGGCCGCAGGGCGAACCGCTGCTGGAGGACGTCGCGGTGCGGCTGCGCTGCGCCTGGCACAGCGTCCGGGAGATCGGCGACCACCTGCTCGTCGTCGGGCACGTCACCGGCGTCGAACTCGGCGCCGACGACGACCTTCCGCTGCTCTACCACCGGGGCCGGTTCGGGCGGTTCACCGCGCACCGGCGGCACCACTAGAGGTTTCCCCCCGGCGGCGACCGGAAAGATCTTGAAGACCGGTCGCAGGCCCCCCGGCGACGGTCGCGCGGACGAGCGCCCGCGCGGGTCCGAGCGGGGAGGCGGCGAGGATGCCCGAGCGCGGGCGGTGGCGGCGGCCGTCGCGGTGGTCGCTGGGGCCCCGCGTGACCGCCGTCGCGACCGGCCTGTTCCTGCTGTTCGGGGTCATCGGCGCGCTCCTGTTCTTCTTCGTGCTCAAGCAGGTCGTGTTCTCCAGCCTGCGCCGCCAGGGCGAGCACGCCGTCCGGGACGTGATCGCCGAGGCGCGGGCGCCGGGGACGCCCGTCCTCGGGTCCCGCCAGCTCGGCTTCTCGCTGCTGCAGATCGTGGACGAGCGCGGACGCGTCGTCGCGGCGAGCGCCCCGGCCGCCGGGCGTCCGGCGCTGACGACGGCCCGGCCGGACACGCCGGGCGGGCGCGTCCACAAGCTCGTGCGGATCCCCGGCTACGACCACCGCGTGTACGTCGTCGGCGCGTGGACGCGGGACGCCGCCGGACGGCCGCAGCTCGTCTACGCCGGGCTGCCCGTCCCGGTGCTCGACCTGGTCGGCGAGGTCATCGCGATCGAGATCCCGCTCTCGGTGCCGGTGATGGCCGTGTTCAACGGCTGGATGGTCTGGTACGCGGTGCATCGCGCGGTGCGTCCGGTGGGCCGGATGCAGCGGGAGCTGGCCGAGATCACCGGCGGACGGGAGGAGCGGCTGGTGACCGTCCCCGACACCGAGGACGAGGTCGCCGAACTCGCCACGTCCATCAACGTCACGCTGCACCGCCTGCACCGGGTGCTGGAGCGCCAGCGCGGCTTCGTCGCCGACATCTCGCACGAGCTGCGCAACCCGCTCACCGGATTGCAGGCCCAGCTCGAACTGGCGCTGGAGAGCCCCGAGGACGAGGACTGGCCCGGCGTCGCGCGGGCCGCGCTCGCCGACGCCGACCGGCTCCAGCAGCTCGTCTCGGACCTGCTGATCATGGCGAAGCTGGACGCGGGCGTCCCGCTGGACCGCGAGGACCTGGAACTCGGCGCGTTCGCGCGGGAGGAGGCCGAGCGGCGCAGGCGGCGGGTGCCGGTCGAGGTGGACGCCCGGGACGACGTCCACGTCCACGGGTCGCGGCACGCGCTCGCGCGCATCCTCAACAACCTGCTGGACAACGCGGCGCGGCACGCGGCGGAGCGGATCCAGGTCCGGGTGCGGGCCGAGGGCGGGGACGCGGTGCTGACCGTCCGCGACGACGGCGCGGGCATCGCCCCCGAGGACCGCGAGCGCGTGTTCCAGCGGTTCCAGCGGCTCGCCGAGAGCCGGCGGCGCGACAAGACCGGCAGCGGGCTCGGGCTGCCGATCTCCCGCGAGATCGCGGCGGCGCACGGCGGGACGCTCGTCGTCACCGGCGACGGGCTGCCGTCGGCGTCCGGGGAGGGGCGCGGCGCGTCGCTGGAGCTGCGGATCCCGCTGGCCGACACCCGCCGGGCGGACTGAACGCGCGGTCCCTTTATGCTCGGCGGACTGTCCGTGCGCCGGAGGGAGCCCGCGGTGAGCGAACGGGTCGGAGCCCGCGCGTTGCTGGACCGTGTCGTCACCGGATGGACGTCCTGGGACGAACCGCCGCGGGAGACCGCCCCGCCCGGCTCCCGGTACGCGGCGGACCTGGCGGCGGCGCGCGAGCGCAGCGGCTGCGACGAGGCCGTCCTGACCGGTGAGGGCCTGCTGCGCGAGCACCGGGTCGCGTGCGTGGTGTCGGAGTTCCGCTTCCTCGCCGGGTCCATCGGGATCGCGACGGCGGACCGGATCGTCGCGGCCGTCGAACGCGCGACCGCCCAGGGGCTGCCGCTGCTGGCCGCGCCGTCGTCGGGCGGGACGCGGATGCAGGAGGGCACGGCCGCGTTCGCGCAGATGGCCCGGATCACGGCGGCCGTCACGGCGCACCGCGCGGCGGGCCTGCCGTACCTGGTCTACCTGCGGCATCCGACGACGGGCGGGGTGTTCGCGTCGTGGGGGTCGCTCGGGCACGTCACGGCCGCCGAGCCGGGCGCGCTCATCGGGTTCCTCGGGCCGCGCGTCTACGAGGGCCTGTACGGCAAGCCGTTCCCCGAGGACGTCCAGACCGCCGAGAACCTGGCCGCGAAGGGCGTCGTGGACGCGGTCGTCCCGATCGACGACCTCGCCGACGTCGCGGCGTGCGCGCTGGACGTGCTCGCGGCCCGGCCGTCCGTCGCGGTGCCCCCGGCGCCCGACCCGACGCCGGTGCCCGCCGCGCCGGCGTGGGAGGCCATCGAACGGTCCCGGCGCCCGGACCGTCCCGGCGCGCGGGACCTGCTGCGGCACGGCGCGACGGCCGTCACGCCGCTGTCGGGCACCGGCCAGGGCGAGGCCGACCCCGGGCTGCTGCTCGCGCTCGCCCGGTTCGGGTCCGCGCCGTGCGTCGTCGTCGCGCAGGACCGCCGCAGCCAGCGCACCGGGCACCCGCTCGGCCCGGCCGGGCTGCGCGTCGCGCGGCGCGGCATGAACCTCGCCGCCGACCTCGGGCTGCCGCTCGTCACCGTCGTGGACACGCCCGGCGCGGTGCTGTCGGCCGAGGCCGAGGAGGGCGGGCTCGCGGGCGAGATCGCGCGCTGCCTCGCCGACCTGCTCACGCTGCCCGCGCCGACCCTGGCGCTGCTGCTCGGCGAGGGGACGGGCGGCGCCGCGCTCGCCCTGCTGCCCGCCGACCGGGTGCTCGCGGCGCGGCACGCCTGGCTCGCGCCGCTGCCGCCGGAGGGCGCGTCGGTGATCGTCCACCGGACGCCGGACCGTGCTGCCGAGCTGGCCGAGGCGCAGGGCGTCGGGGCCGCCGACCTGCTGCGCGACGGCATCGTGGACGCCCTGGTCGACGAGCGTCCCGACGCCGCCGACGAGCCCGTCGCGTTCTGCCTGCGCGCGGCGGCGGCCGTGGAGCGCGCGCTGACCGGGCTGGCGGCGGCGCCGCGCCTGCGCGCCGCCCGGTACGACCGCGCGGGGCGCCACGGACGCAGCCACTGACGGAGGCGGACGCGTCTGTCGGTGGCCCGGAGCCCCACGACGTCCGCGTTCGACGCGTGAGGCGCGGCTGACTGAAGCGGGCACGTCTGTCGGTGGCCGCTGCCATAATCCGCGACATGTCCGTCCCCCTGCCGCACGATCCGGGTGCGTCCACGCTCTACCTCGACTGGGCGAAGGCGCACGGCCACGACCACGCCGCCGCCGAGCGCCTGGTCGAGACGCTGCGCACCGGCCGCGTCCACCACAAGCCCCGCCGGTTCGTCGACGAGCTGGCTCGCGAGACGCGCGGCATGCCGCCCGACCACGTCCCGTGGTACTGGGACACGGTCGGGCACCGGCTGCTGGCCGCCGCGCCGCGCGCCGCCGGGGAGGCGTACGTCGCCGCGCGCCGGGCCGAGCGGGACGGCGCGCTGCCCGTCGACCCGGACTTCCGGCTCGCCAACGCGGCGCTGTTCGCCCGGTTCGGCGGGCTGCCCGCCGGCGAGGTCCGCGCCCTGCGGGACTGGCTGGCCGACGCGTACCCGGCCGACCGCGCGCACGAGCTGTTCGCCGGCCTGCTGCTGGCGTGGCGCGGGGCTCCGCCGCCCGCCGAGCTGCCCCGGCTCGTGCGCGCGTCCGCGCGGGCGGCCGGGCACGGCCCGGCCGAGGAGTCGCGGATTCTCGCGCACGTCCTCGCGGCCTGCGCGGGCACCGAGCTGTCGGACGGCCTGCTCGACCGGGCCGCCGCCGCGTTCGCCGCCGCCCCGCCCGAGGATCCGGTCGCGCTCGCGGGGCTGTTCCCGACGGGCGCCACCGACGGCGCGGCGTTCCTGCGGCTGCTGGACGCGGCGGGCACGCTCACCGCCCTCGCCGACGGCGCCGAACCCGAGGGCGGGCTCGCGGCGTGGCTCGGCGGGTTCCCGTTCCACTACTCGTTCGTCCGCGTCGCTTACGGCGGCATCACGCGGCAGCCGATGCCCGCCGAGCTGTTCGCGGCCGTCGAACGCCTCGCGCCCCGGCTCGCCTCGGGTGTGCCCGTCGTGCTGCACCGGTCCCGGTTCAACGGCGCGTCCAGCCTGGACGCGGACCTGCTCGACGCCTGCCTGGCGGCCGGGGTGCCGGTGATCGTCCCCGAGGGCCACCGGCTGACGGAGTGGGGCGCGGACTCGGTCCGGGACCTCAAGGCCGTCGCCGCGCACCCGGAGTTCGGGCCGCTGCTCGAACACACGCTGCGGTCCGGCCCCGGCACGGCCGTCACGCGGCTGCGGCCCGGCTCGGGCATCGAGGCGAGCGTCCACGCGCGGATCGAGGACCTGCTCGCCGCCGTCACGTCCGGCGGCGCCCGCGCGGCCGAGCAGGCGCTCGCCGAGCTGGACGGCGTCCTGGACACCCCGACGCTCGCCGCGCTGGACGGCACCGCCGCCGCCCTGTCCGCGCTGGACCTCACCGCCCCGCTGCTGCGCACGCTGCGCGCCGGGATCCCCGCCGAGCTGGCCTGGCCCGCCTTCGAGACGGCGGTCGCCGAGCTGGACGAGATCGCCGGGACGACCGCGACGTGGCCCGTCCTCACGCTGTTCGGCGGCGGGCGCGCGATCGCCGTGGGGCCGTCCGGACGGGTCGGCTCCTGCGCCTACACGCTGCCGGACGACGCCGCGATCCACACCGTCCACCACGCCGACGGCGACTTCCTCGTCGCCTGGACGTCCGACCGGTACGCGCCGCGCCGCGCGTTCTGGGCGAGCGACCCCGGCACGGTCGCCACGCTCGCGTCCGCCGACGCGCGCGGCGTCGCCGAGAGCGCCCACTCCGAGTACGGCGACGAGTTCGCCGTGCCCGGCGGCCGGTTCGACGGCAAGCACGTGCTGCGCCCCGGCGAGTTCCCCGGCATCGGCTATCCGGGGCGGCAGCTCGGCGACGGCGCCCGCGTGTGGGCCACGCACAGCAGCCCCCGCGCGCTGGACGACTACACGGCCTCGGACGGCGCGCCGCTCCCGTCCTTCTTCACCGCGCCGCGCGCCGGGTACGAGACCGAACCGCGCCTGGTGTTCCTCGCTCCGGCTGCGGACTCCCCGCTCGGCTCCGCGGACGGCCTCAGCGGGTCCCGCGTGCTCGTCCCCGAGGGCCGCGACCCCGACCACTACATCGTGGAGACGCTGGACGGGCGGTCGGCCCGGATCCCGTCCAGGCACATCGCGCCGTACCCGTTCGGGATCGCGTGGATGCCCGCCGACACCGTGCTCCAGCGCGGGCGCAAGACCGTGCGCGGCGTGGACCCCGCCGACGGCACGGTCCTGTGGGAGGTCCCGACGCCGCTGTACCCGCCGCCGCTGTTCTGGCACCTGCTCACGCCGCGCGACCCCGCGTCGTCGCGGGCGCTGCGGGCCGCCGACGCGTCCGCCGCCCGCGCCCTGCTCGACGGCGGCACCGTCCCCGGCGTCGACGATCCGGTGGTCGCGGCGATGGCCGCCGATCTCGCGGCCCGGCTGGCGTCCGCGCGCGACCGGCTGGTGCGGCGCGCGGAGGTCGTCGCGTCGGGCGTGCTCGTCCGGCCGCCCGCCGAGGCCGCCGACACCGCGCTGGTGCCCGCGCTGCGCGGCCTGGTCGTCGTGCGCGGCCCCGGCGCGCCGGACGGGCCGCCGTCGCCGCTGCCCGCCACGCTCACCGCGCTCGCCGCCGACGGGCGCTTCCTGGACGGCGCGGTCACCGACGAGGTCCGGCGGCTGAGCCGTCCCGCCGCGCCCTACGACTGGCCGGTGCTGCTCGGCGCGATCGGCGCGGTCGCGCTGCGCGCCGTGACGGCCGCGACGTCCGGCGACGACCGGGCCGCGCTCGTCGCGCTGCTGCGCACCTGGGCGGACACGCCGTTCGCGCGGCCCGGCGAGTGGCGGTACGGGTACGCGCGCTCGGCCGCGTCCGGGGACGGGACGGTCACGGTGGCGCCGCCGCGCTTCGTCCAGCGGGCGTCCGCGCCGCTCCCGGCGGACGCGACCAAGGTCGAGACGGCCGCCACCGGCGACGACGCCGTCTCGATCGCCCGCGTGCTGGACCTGCTCGCCGAGCGCGGCCCGGTGACGTTCGGGGACGCGGCGGCCGGGGAGTTCGCGCGCCGCACCGGCGTCCGCTCCGGCCTCGCCCGCTACGTCCTGGACGGCCTGCCGCGCCGCGCCGAGTTCGGCGGCGACCGGACGACGAGCGTCGAGGAGCACGAGAAGGCGCTGCGCTCCTACACCGGCTCCAAGACGGCGGCGCAGGAGGCCGAGACGCTGCTGCGGCGGCTCGGGCACGCCGGGCACCGCCGCGTCCTCGCCGCCGCGCTGCCGGACGACCCCGCCGAGCTGTGGACGCCGGACGGCGCCGTCGCCGCCGCCGGGCGCATGGCCGACGCGTGGACGGCCCTGCTCGGCGCCCGCCGCCCGGTGGACGAGAACCTCGCCGCCGAGCTGGACCGCGACCTCGGGCTGGACTCGTCCTGGGCCGCCGCGCTGGGCGACCCGTCGCCGCGCGCGGTGGAGGTCCCGGCGATGGTCCCGTCCGCGCGGCGCGGCGACCTCTGGTTGCGGGCCCTCACGCCGGACGGCACGCCCGGCCGTTACTACTACGGCCACCCGTACTTCGTGCTCGCGTCGGTGCTCGCGTGGGCGTGCTCGGAGCGGCCCGCCGGAGACACGGCCCTCGCCGGGCTCGCGGCCCTGCTCGACCAGCTGCACGCCACCGTCGCCGCGCCGGACCGGTTCGTCACGCTCGGCTCGCAGCGGATCGCGGGCGGGCGCGCGGTGCGGGCGGCGCTGTTCGGGCCCGACACGCTGACCGTCCCGGCGCACGAGTCCGACGCCGGGGACCCGGTCGAGGCGTTCGACGACGGCGTCCTGATCGTCGGCGCCGAGGAGAACTGGGTGCGCCCGCTGCTGCGCACGACCGCGCTGAACGACCCGGCCGCGCTCGCCGAGGAACTCCAGGTCTGCGCCGAGTACAAGCTGGACTCGCTGGCCTCCGACCTGCGCCGGGAGACGGCCCGGCTGAACGTCGCGGCACTGGTGGAACGGGCGCTGAACAGCCCGGTCCCGGCCGGACGGTACGAGAACGACCCGTCGGCGAGCGTCCCCGGCCTGGTCGCCGAGGTCGCGGCCGACCTCGGCGCGAGCCCGGACGCCGCCGCGCTCTACCTCCAGCTCCTCACGCTCGCGCATCCGACGGACAAGAACGTCCGCCGCTGGAACGGCTGGAAACCGGCCCGCCACACGGCCGCGCAGGAGGAGCTGGCGGCGCTCGGCGCGATCGTCGTGGAGAAGCGGCCACGGGCGCGGCGGACGGCGTTCGTCCCCGGCCCGTGGGCGGATCTCAAGTCCCCGGCGCTCCCGATGGAGGAACGGAAGCTGGAGCCGTACCTGCTGAAGGTGAACTACAAGAAGGAGGCCACCGGGCCGTTCATGCGGGTCCTGCCGCCGGTGCCCGTCCACGAGCTGTTCCACCGGGCGTGGGCGGATCGCTGAGCGCCGCGAAGAAGTCCAGCAGGTGCCCCGCCACCGCGTCCGGGGCCTCGGTGGCGGGGAAGTGGCCGACGCCTTCGAGGACCTTGACGCGCAGGTCGGCGGCGCGCGGCCCGAAGCCGGACATGCCCCGGACGGGCAGCAGCGGGTCCCGGTCGCCCGCGAGGACCAGCGTCGGGACGGTCAGCGGCGTCCGCCGGTACCGCCCGGCGAGGATCGCCGGGATCTCCCGCGCGGCCAGCCCCCGGTAGTAGCGGACGGTCGCGCGCACGCGTTCGGGGTCGTCGAACTGCCGCAGGTAGACGGCCCGGTCTTCGGGCGGCAGGGTGCCCGCCCGGTGGACCCAGTGCCGCAGCGCCCAGCGGGGGATCACCTCACCGGCGAACCGCGGGCCGGTCGCGTTGGCGAGGACGTGCCAGAGGCGCGCCCCGTCCAGCAGCGTGCCCGGCGTCGGCCGGGTGAACGGGTTCGCGGTGTTGATCGCGACGAGCCCCCGCACGCGGCCGGGGTGCCGCAGCGCGACGAGGTAGGCGGCGAGCCCGCCCCAGTCGTGCCCGACCAGCGCGAACCGCCGCACGCCGAGCCGGTCGAGGAGGCCGAGCACGTCGCGGGCCATCACGGCGGGCCGGTAGCCGCAGCTCGGCGCGTCCGTCCAGCCGAGGCCGCGCAGGTCCGGGCAGACGACCCGGTGGTGTTCCGCGAGGCGGGGGAGGACGTGCCGCCATTGCCACCAGTGCTGCGGCCAGCCGTGCAGCAGGACGAGCGGGTCGCCCGCGCCCGCGAGCGCCACGTGCGTGCGCAGGCCGCCGACGTCCACGAACGTGTGCTCGACGCCCGGGACGTCCGGGAGCGGCGCGGTCACCGGACCTCCGCCGCCGTCCGGTCGAGGAATCCGGTGATCGCGGCGGCCAGCGGCCCCGGCCGGTCGACGGGGGAGAACGTGCGCGCGCCGGCGATCCAGGTGAGCCGCGCGTCGGGGAAGTCCCCGGCCAGGCGCTCGGCGTCGCGGGCCGGGAAGAACCGGTCTTTTTCGGACCAGGCGATGAGCACCGGCCGGTCGAAGTCCTTGAAGCGGGCCGCCGCCGCGCGGGTGTGGCGCGGGTGCAGGCCGCGCAGCACGCGGCGCAGGTCGGCGCGGACGGCCGGATCGACGCGCGCGGGCGTCACGAACGAGTCGCCGACCTCGGGGCTGAGCGGCACGCTCGTCAGCCAGCCGTAGGCGAGCGGCATCCGCCGCAGCGCGCGCACCCGCAGCGTCCCGGCCAGCGCGGCGAGCGCGCCGGGCACCGCGGCGGCGGCCCTGAGGAACGCGAACGCCTTCGGCGGGAACCGGTCGTGGGAGTCGCACGAGGTAAGGACGAGCCGCGCGACGAGGTCGGGCCGCGTCACGGCGGCGATCTGGCACACCGCGCCGCCGCTGTCGTTGCCGACGAGCGTGACCGGCCCGAGCCCGAGGTCCTCGATCACGCCGATGAGCAGCGCGGCGAGGCCGGGCGGGGTGAGGTCGGCGTCCGGCGCGGCGACGGTGTGCGACCCGAACGGCAGGTCGACGGTGACGCACCGGTGCCCGGGCGCGACGAGCGGCACGACGCCGGCCCAGAGGTTGGCGTTGACGAGCAGGCCGTGGACGAACACGACCGGCGCGCCGTCCCCGGTCTCGAACACGGGCAGCCGCGCGGCCGGCAGGTCGATCTCGCGGCGGGTCCCGAGGGCGGGGTCGCGCCAGGTCCCGTACGTGGTGGACGTCATCCGGACCAGCTCCCTGGTTGAAAGAATGGGCGTGCCAGGAGACTAACAAACAGGCTGTCTGTTTTTAAGAGGGGGACGATGAGCCGGCAGGCGGAGCGGTCGGAGGCGACCCGGACGGTCCTGATCGCCGCGGCGCGCGCCCTGTTCGCCGAACGCGGCTACGCCGGGGTCGGCACCGTGGAGATCGTGGAGCGCGCCGGAAGCTCCCGGGGCGCCATGTACCACCACTTCAAGGACAAGAAGGAGCTGTTCCGGGCCGTCTACGAGCAGGTCCAGGAGGAGATCGTCGCGCGGATCGGGGCGGCGATGGGCGACGCCGGCGACGACCCGATCGCCGCGCTGCGGACCGGCCTGCGCGTCTTCCTCGACACCTGCCTCGAACGCGACAAGGCCCGCATCGGCCTGGTGGACGCGCCCGCCGTCCTCGGCTGGGAGACCTGGCGCGAGATCGACGAACGCTACGCGCTCGGCCTGGTCACCGCCGGCCTGGAGCAGGGCCGCGCGGCGGGCGTCCTGCGCACGGACGTCCCACTGCGCCCCCTAGCCCACATGGTCCTGGCGTCCCTAGCCGAGGCGGGCCTGCTCATCGCCGGCTCCGACGACCCCGAAACAGCCCGCCGCGAAGCCCTCCCCGCCGTCCTGGCCTTCCTGGACGGCCTCCGCGCCTAACCCCACCCGTCCCCGCGACCCCCCGACGCCCCGCCGCGCCTAACCCGCGCGCCGGGACCGCCGCGCCCGACTCTCGCCCGCGCGGTGCGCCGCTGACGGGCGGGCGCGGCTGACCCGCTCGCGGTGGGACCGTCGGCGGGCCGCTGCGCGGGACTTTCGGCCGTGCGGTGGGCAGCTGACGGGCGGGCGCAGCTGACCTTCGCGTGCGGTGGGCCGCTGGCGGGCCGCCGCGCCTGACTCGCGCGTGCGGTGGATCGCTGGCGAGCGGCTGCGGCTGACTCTGGCGCGCGGTGGGATTGTTGGCGGGCGGTTGCGCCTAGCTTTCGGTTGCGCGGTGGAGGGCGGCGAGGCGGGACAGGGCGGGGAGCGCGGCGGCGAGGGCGGCGCGCTCGGCCGGGGCGAGGCGGCCGGTGAGATCGGCGAGGTGGGCGATGCGCTCGGCGTGGCGGCCGTCCACGATCGCGGCGCCCGCGCCGGTCACGTGGACGAGCACCGCGCGTCCGTCGGACGGGTCGGACCGCCGCTCCACCAGGCCGTCGCGCTCCAGGCGGGTGACGATCTGCGTGACCGCGGACTGCGTGACGTGCTCGTCGGCGGCCAGCGCGATGAGCCGTCGCGGGCCGCGCCGCGCCAGCGTGTGCAGGACGGAGAGCGTCGTGAAGCTGAGGCGTTCGGACGTGGGGAGCCGCACGGACATCCGCGCGACGTCCTCCAGCACGGTGGCCAGATCGGCGATGTCGAGGTCGGTGGCGGAGGACACGCGCCCGAACGATAGCGAAGTCCGCCCGCCCCGCCGACTCATTTTTCCGGCGGCGGGACAGTGCGGACGCGCAGGTCGCACGGCCTCCCGCCTCGTGCGGGACGGCGGATCCGGCGGCGTGGCGGGCGGGCGCGGGACCCGGCAGACAGGAAGTGTTTACGAGGATTTAGCGGGATACAGAATGGTCTCGTCGGGTCGCGGGCGGTGACGATGGCGGCGTTCACCCCCTCGCTCTGGGAGGCCCCGTGTCCAAGCAACGCTCCCGCTCGTCCTGGGCCAGGCGCGCCGCCGTCACGCTCGCCGCCGCGGTGTCGGTGACGGGCGCCATCTCGACCGTCCCCGCGAACGCGACCGTCTACGGCTCCTGCACGATCTCGCGCTGCTCCGACGGCAGCTACGCCGCGTCGGTGTGGTCGGGCAAGGGCTGGCCGTCGACCTCCGGCTGGTACACCTGGCCGGACGGCAAGTGGAACTACACTGGCGGCGTCTACCACAACTACGACGGGCAGCTCCCGTCCGGCGCGACCTACCACGAGTACGACGTCTACTCGCGGGCGAAGGGCGCGGCGCGGGACGCGTACCGGATCGTCCACAGCAGCACCGGCGCGGTGTACTTCTCGCCGGACCACTACGCGAACTTCTACCGGCTCTCCTAGAACGAGGTCCCGCCGATGACGCCGCCGCCCTGGTTGACGGTCACCGCCGACCCGGTCCCGGCCGACCTCGACGGACGGGACTGCCGGACCCGCGCCGCCCTCTTCACCGAGGCGGCGCGGGCCCTGGCCTTTCCCGACTACTTCGGCCGCAACTGGGACGCCTTCGCCGACTGCCTGCGCGACCTGGACCGCCCGTCCCTGACCGTCGCGCACGCCGACGAACTCCTGGCCGAAGAGGACACAAGCCAGCTGGCAATCCTCTTGGACGTCCTGGCCGAAGCATCCGCCGACGGCCTCAAGATCACCTTCACGGTCCACCCCGACCGCGAACCCGACCTGGAAGACCGCATCACCGCCGCCCTGACCTGACGGACACAACGCCCGACTGTTCCTCCCTCGCCACCGTCGGCCCCTGGACGATCGCCGTAGTCTGCGACGGCGTCTCGCTCACCCCTCCCGCCACGCCCCCGGCCGCAACCCCGGCCGCGCCCGCGTGCGCCACGCCCCCGTCGGGTCCGCTCACGCCGCGCCCCCGGTCGCCGCCCCGGCGGTGACCGTCCGCGCCACGCCCCGGCCACTGTCCCGGACGAGCCCGGTCGCGACACAGTGTTCGCTGGGCCGGGCGAGGCGGTTCGCGGGACGGGTCCGGCGCCGGCCTGTACGTTCGCCGCCGCGACCGTCGGGCCGTCCGGGCTGTGGGCGGGCTGGATCGGCGACAGCCGTGCCTACTGGCTGCCGGACGACGGCACCGCGCTGCGCCTGACCGAGGACGACCACGGCGCGCACGAGGCGCTCGCCGCCTGGCTCGGCGCGGACGCGGACGAGCCGCGCGTGCGGATCCGGTTCCTGCGGCCGTTCGGGCCGGGACGGGTGCTGCTGTGCACGGACGGTCTTTGGCGCTACCTGCCGGGCGCCGCCGAGCTGCGGGCGAAGCTCGGCGGCGGGGACCTGCGCGCGGACGCGCGGGCGCTCGTCGGGCACGCGCTCGCGGCGGGCGGGCACGACAACGTCACGGCCGTGCTGCTCAGAGTTGAAGGCCCGTGAGGACCATCACCTTCTCCTCGGTGTAGTCGTTCATCGCCGAGTGCAGCCCTTCGCGGCCGACGCCCGAGTCCTTGACGCCGCCGTAGGGCATCTGGTCGGCCCGGTAGGACGGGACGTCGCCGATGATCACGCCGCCCACGTCCAGCTCGCGGTGGGCGCGGAACGCGACGTCCAGACTCCGGGTGAACACGCCCGCCTGGAGACCGAAGGTGGAGTCGTTGACGTGCGCGAACGCGTCGTCCACGCCGTCCACCGGCTGGACGAGCAGGACCGGCCCGAACACCTCCTCGCGCGCGACCTTGGCGTCGGCCGGCACGTCGGACAGGATCGTCGGCGCGTAGACCGCGCCGTCGCGCTCCCCGCCCGCAAGGATCTTGGCGCCCGCGTCGACGGCCTCGTTCACCCAGTTCTCGACCCGCACGGCCGCGTCGGTGCTGACCAGCGGGCCGACCTGCGTGCGCTCGTCCCACGGGTCCCCAGTGACCAGGCCGTTGACGGCGTCGATGAGCTTCGGCAGGAAGTCCTCGTAGACCGAACGGTCGACGTACACGCGCTGGACGGCGATGCAGCTCTGCCCGCCCTGGTAGTTGGCGAACAGCCCGATCCGGGACGCGGCCCAGTCCAGGTCGGCGTCCGGCAGCACGACTGCCGCGCCGTTCCCGCCGAGTTCCAGCGTGACGTGCTTGCGCGGGACCTGGTCGTTGATCGACCACCCGACCGGTACCGAGCCGGTGAACGACACGATCGGCAGGCGCGGGTCGTCCACGAGCCCGCCCGCCCGGTCGTTGGGCACCGGCAGCACCGAGAACATCCCGACCGGCAGGTCGGTCTCGGCCAGCAGCTCGCCCAGCAGCAGCGCCGACAGCGGCGTCGCGGGCGCGGGCTTGACGATGATCGGCGCCCCGACCGCGATCGCCGGGGCGATCTTGTGCGCGGTCAGGTTGAGCGGGAAGTTGAACGGCGAGATCCCGAGCACCGGCCCGCGCGGCACGCGCGTGATGTAGGCGACGCGTCCGGCGGCGGCGGGCTCGGTGTCCAGCCGCTGCACGTTTCCGCTCCAGCGGCGCGTCTCCTCCGCGGCGAACCGGAACGTCGCGACCGCGCGCGCCACCTCGCCCCGCGCCCACAGCAGCGGCTTGCCGTTCTCGGCGGTGATCAGCCGGGCGACCTCGTCGGCGCGCTCGGCCAGCCGCCGCGACACGTGCAGCAGCGCCTCGGCCCGCACGTGCAGCGGCAGCGCGGCGGCCTGGCGGCGCACCGCGTCGGCGGCGGCCACCGCCTCCTCCACCTGCGCGGGCGTCGGGACGGACGCCGCCCCGACCACGTGCCCGTCATAGGGGTTGGTGACCTCGATGGACTCGTCCCCGGTCGCCGGACGCCCGGCCAGCCAGAAAGGTGTCACGTTCATCCGTCTGCACTCCTTCTCGCGTCGATCCACGCTATCCCGGCGTCCACGTCCGTCAGCGGGCGAGGTCGTAGAGATCGGCGAGCAGTTCGTAGGACCGCACCCGGTCCTCGTGGTGGTACACCGACGTCACGACCATGACCTCGTCCACGCCGGTGCGCTCCAACAGCGCGTCCAGCTCGGCCCGGACGGTCGCGGGACTCCCGATGACCTGGTCGGCGAGCCGCTCCTTGACCATCTGCGCCTCGACCGGCGAGAACACCTGCGCCGCGGCCTCCTCCGGCGTCGGCAGCGGCCCCGGCAGCCCCTGCCGCAGCCGCAGGAACTGGAGCGCCTGCGGACGGGCCATGTCCCGCGCCTTCTCGTCCGTCTCGGCGGCCATGACGGACACGCCGATCATCGAATACGGCTCGCTCAGCACCGACGACGCACGGAACGACTCCCGGTACAAAGCGAGCGCGGGCAGCGTGTTCCGCGCCATGAAGTGGTGCGCGAACGCGAACGGCAGCCCCAGCAGCCCCGCGAGCCGCGCGCTGTACCCACTGGACCCGAGCAGCCACACCGGAGGGCCGTTCCCCGCCGCCGGGGTGATCACGCTCTTCTCGTCGAAGTAGCCGTTCAGCTCGGCGACCTGCTCGGGGAAGTCGTCCGCCGACAGGGCCTCGGGGGAGCGGCGCAGCGCCCGCGCGGTGGCCTGGTCGGTGCCGGGCGCGCGGCCGAGGCCGAGGTCGATGCGGCCCGGGTAGAGCGCTTCCAGCGTCCCGAACTGCTCCGCGACGACCATCGGCGCGTGGTTGGGCAGCATGATCCCGCCGGACCCGACCCGCATCCGCTCCGTCGCCGCCGCGACCTGGCCGATGAGGACGGCCGTCGCGGAGCTGGCGATGCCCGGCATCGCGTGGTGCTCGGCGAGCCAGTACCGGTGATAGCCGAGGGCCTCGGTGCGCCGGGCGAGGTCCAGCGTGTTGCGGAGCGCCTGCCCGGACGTGGAGCCGGACGCCACCGGGGCGAGGTCGAGAACGGAGAAGGGAACGGTCATGTTCTCTGCAACCCGTGCGTCCGCGCGGGTCTTCCCGCCGTCCGGGGTACGGTCCCGATCATGGAGGACGGGTTCGTCCGGGTCCGGGACGCGCGGGAGCACAACCTGCGGAACGTGGACGTCGCCGTGCCCCGCGACGCGCTCGTGGCGTTCACGGGCGTGTCCGGCTCGGGCAAGTCGTCGCTGGCCTTCGGGACGATCTACGCCGAGGCGCAGCGCCGTTACCTGGAGTCGGTCGCGCCGTACGCGCGGCGGCTGCTGGACCAGGCCGGGACGCCCGCCGTCGGCGACGTCACCGGCCTGCCTCCGGCGGTCGCGCTCGGCCAGCGGCGGTCGGTGCCGTCGTCGCGGTCGTCGGTCGGGACGGTCACCGCGCTGTCCAACTCGCTGCGGATGCTGATGTCGCGCGCGGGCGACTACCCGCCCGGCGCCGAGATGCTGTACTCCGACGCGTTCTCGCCGAACACGATCGTGGGGGCGTGCCCGCGCTGCGACGGGCTCGGCGAGGTGCACGAGGTGACCGAGGAGTCGCTCGTCCCGGACCCGTCGCTGAGCATCCGGGACGGCGCGATCGCCTCCTGGCCCGGCGCGTGGCAGGGCAAGAACCTGCGGGACGTCCTCGCCGCGCTCGGGTACGACATCGACCGTCCGTGGCGCGATCTGCCGCAGGACGAGCGGGACTGGATCCTGTTCACCGAGGACCAGCCCGTCGTGACCGTCCATCCCGAGCGGGAGGCGCACCGGATCCAGCGGCCGTACCAGGGGACGTACTCATCGGCGCAGCGGCTCGTGCTGCGGGCGTACTCCGAGTCGCGCAGCGAGGCGCGGCGGGCGAAGGCGGCGACGTTCCTGGCCGCGCGGGTGTGCCCGCTGTGCGGCGGACGGCGGCTGCGGCTGGACGCGCTCGCCGTCACGTTCGCGGGCCGGTCGATCGCCGAGCTGGCCGCGCTGCCGCTGACCGAACTGGCGGACCTGCTGCGTCCGCACACCGGCGGCGACGAGCCGGCCGGGGTGCTGACGCGCGACCTCGTGGCCCGGATCGAGGTGCTGACCGAACTCGGCCTCGGCTACCTCAGCGTGGACCGGACGAGCCCGACGCTGTCGGCGGGGGAGCTGCAGCGGCTCCGGCTGGCGACGCAGCTGCGGTCGGGCCTGTTCGGCGTGGTGTACGTGCTGGACGAGCCGTCCGCCGGGCTGCACCCCGCCGACACCGAGGCGCTGACCGAAGTGCTCGGACGGCTGCGCGCGGCCGGGAACAGCGTGTTCTTCGTGGAGCACGACCTGGACGTCGTGCGCCGCGCCGACTGGATCGTGGACGTCGGGCCGGGCGCGGGCGCCGCTGGCGGGCTCGTCCTGTACAGCGGGCCGGTGGACGGCCTGGCGAAGGTGGCCGAGTCCGTCACCCGGCGCTATCTGTTCGGCGAGGTAGAACGACCGGTCCGGACACCGCGCGCGCCGTCCGGGTGGCTGCGGCTGCGCGACGTCACGCGCCACAACCTGCGCGGACTCGACGTGGACGTTCCGCTCGGCGTGTTCACGGCGATCACCGGCGTGTCCGGGTCGGGCAAATCCACGCTGCTGGACGTCCTCGCCGAGACGCCTAATTTCGAGCGGATCGTCCGCGTCGACCAGAAGCCCATCGGCCGCACGCCACGCTCCAACCTCGCGACCTACACCGGCCTGTTCGACGCCGTGCGCCGCGTGTTCGCCGCGACCGACGAGGCGAAGGCGCGCGGCTACGACGCCGGACGGTTCTCCTTCAACGTGGAAGGCGGGCGCTGCCCCCACTGCCAGGGCGAGGGATACGTATCGGTGGAGCTGCTTTTCTTGCCGTCCACCTACGCCCCGTGCCCGGTGTGCCACGGCGCCCGCTACAACCCCGAAACCCTGGACGTCCGCTGGAACGGCCTGGACATAGCGCAAGTCCTCGGCCTCACTGTGGACGACGCGTCGACCGTCCTCGCCGACATCCCCGCCGCCGCCCGCGCTCTGCAGACGCTGCGCGGCGTCGGCCTCGGCTACCTGCGCCTCGGCCAGCCCGCGACCGAACTGTCCGGCGGCGAGGCACAACGGATCAAGCTGGCCGCCGAACTGCGCCGCGCCCGCCGCCGCGACACCCTCTACCTACTGGACGAGCCGACGACCGGCCTGCACCCCGCCGACGCCGACCTGCTCATGGCACGACTGCACGCCCTGGTGGACGGCGGCGCGACGGTCGTGGCGGCCGAACACGCGATGGACGCGGTGGCCGCCGCCGACTTCGTCCTGGACCTCGGCCCGGGCGGCGGCGACGACGGCGGCCGAATCGTCGCGGCGGGCACCCCGCCCCAGGTAGCCGCGTCCCCGACCAGCCGCACCGCCCCCTACCTGCGCTCCCACCTCGGCGCCTAGGCGCGACGGCGGCGTATCCGTCGGCGTCAGTGCGAGCCGGTTAGAGGGGGCCGGTTAGGTAGCGCTGGAAGGTTGGGGCGAGCCAGGCCACGGCCTCGTCTCGGGTGAGCGCGACGACCGGGGGCAGGCGCAGGACGTGGCGGCAGAGGGCGAAGCCGAGTGCTTGGGACGCGGTCATTCCCGCGCGCGGTGCGGCCGTCGCGGGGTCGGGGGTGACCGCCGCCACGGCCGGGACGAGTTGGGCCGCGAGGACGCCTCGGACGCGCTCGGCGACGCCCTCGTCCGTCATGGCCGTGCGCAGCAGGATGCGCAGGTCCTCGTCGTCGTCCCACAGGTCCAGGAGGTGGGCGGCGAGGACGCGGCCGGCCTCGGCGCGCGGCGCGGCGGCGAGGTCGGGGAGCCGCAGGTCCAGGTCGGCGGCGGCGGCGAAGAGGCCCTGCTTGCTGCCGAAGTAGCGCATGACCATCGACGGGTCGATGCGCGCGTCGGCGGCGATGGCGCGGATCGTCGCGCGGTCGTAGCCGTCGCTGGCGAAGCGGCTGCGGGCGGCGGCGAGGATCACGCCCCGGGTCTCCTCGGATGTCCTTCTCATGCGCCGCATCGTAGGCCAACAAACGTTGGCCAACAAGTGTTGACATCGCGGGCCGCCCCGGCTCATGCTGTTGGCCAACGGCCGTTGGCCAACAAACGTTGACATGGAGGACGCCATGACCGAGCAGACCGGGATCCTCATCGTCGGAGCCGGCCCCACCGGCCTCACCGCCGCCGTCGCGCTCACCCGCGCCGGACACGACGTGACCGTCGTGGACGCCGCCGCCGAGGGCGCAAACACCTCCCGCGCCGCCGTCGTCCACGCCCGCAGCCTGGAGGTCCTCCGGCCGCTCGGCGTCACCGAGGAGCTCGTCGCGCGCGGCATCAAGGCGGGCCGGTTCACCGTCCGCGACCGGGACCGGATCCTCGTGGCCGTCCCGTTCGGCGGCCTGCCCACCGCCTTCCCCTACACGCTGATGCTGTCGCAGGCCGAGACCGAGGCCGTCCTGCTGCGCCGCTTCACCGACCTCGGCGGACGCGTGCTGCGGCCCGTCCGGCTCACCGCGCTCACCGAGGACGCCGCCGGGATCACCGCCGAGTTCGCCGGGTACGACCCGATCCGCGCGCAGTACGTCGTCGGCGCCGACGGGATGCACAGCACCGTCCGCGACCGGGCCGGGATCGGGTTCGGGGGCGGCGACTACGCCGAGTCGTTCGTGCTCGCCGACGTCCGGCTGCGCGGCGGCGCGCTGCCCGCCGACGAGGTCGTCCTCTACTTCGCCACCGCCGGGATGGTCGTCGTCGCGCCCCTGCCCGGCGGCACCCACCGCATCGTCGCGACGGTGGACGCCGCGCCCGAGCGCCCCGACGCCGCGTTCGTCCAGGCCCTGCTGGACGAGCGGGGCCCGCGCCGCACCCGCGCCGTCGTCGAGGACGTCGTGTGGAGTTCGCGGTTCCGCGTCCACCACCGCGTCGCCGACCGGTACCGCAACGGGCGGATCCTGCTCGCGGGCGACGCCGCGCACGTCCACAGCCCGGCGGGCGGGCAGGGCATGAACACCGGCATCCAGGACGCCGTGGCCCTCGCGGACGCGCTGCACACCGCGCTCACCACCGGCGACGACGCGCCGCTGGACGCCTACGCCGCCACGCGCCGTCCCGTCGCCGAGCAGGTCGTCCGGCTGGCGGACCGGCTGACGCGGCTCGCGACCGTCGGGCCGCGCGTCCGGCCCGTCCGCAACCTGCTGCTGCGGGCCGCCGGACACGTGCCCGCCGCCCGCCGCGACCTGGCGCTGCGCCTGTCCGGGCTGGTGTTCCGGTGACGGACGCGCGGCCCGCCGCAGCGCGCCCTGCCGTTGCGCCTACCGGGGCGACCGGCGCTCAGCCCGCCCCGCCGCGACCTGGCGTCGCCCCTGTCGGGGTTGCTGTCCCGGTGATCAGCGCTCAGCGCGCGGCACCCTGGCGCTGCGCCTACCGAAGTGACCGGCGCTCAGCCCGCCGCGACCCGGTCTCGCGCTGCGCCTGCCGGGGTAATCGGCGCTCGGCGCGCCGTGTCGCACCTGGCGGTGCGCTTGTCGGGGTGATCGGGGCTCAGCGCGCCGCGACCCGGTCTGGCGCTGCGCCTGTCGGGGTGACCGGCGCTCAGCGCGCCGCGCCGCGACCTGGGGCTGCGCCTACCGGGGTGATCGGCGCTCAGCCCGCCCCGACGCGACTTGGCGCTGCGCCTGTCGGGGCTGGTGTCCGGTGACGGGCTCAGGCCGCCGTGGTCGGGCGCTGCGTCTGTCGGAGCCGGTGACCGGTGCTCAGTGCGCCGCGACGCGGTCGGCCTCGCCGGTCGCGTCGGCGTGGTGGCGGGTGCCGGGGAACACCGCGCGCCACGCGCCGTCCGCCGTCCCGGGCACGCGCACTGAGAAGCGCCCGTTTCGCGTGGTGACAGTCGTGTCGCGGACGGTCCAGGGTTTCGTCCCGCTCGGGCGCGACTCCACCTGAACGCGCGCCCCGCCGTACGGGACGTACCGGTTCGCCCACGGGTCCAGCCGCGTCAGCCGTCCGGCGACCTCGGCCGCCGGGCCGCGCGTCCGGACGCCGAACCCCGTGATCCGGGCGTCCCGCTTGACCTCGAAGGAAGCCGCCGCCTCCCGCCGCACCGGCGTCGACGTGCCGCAGGCGCTGCCGCTGACCGCGACCGTCCACCGGCCGCGCGTCTCGATGCCGTCGAAGGCGAAGGACGCGGTCGCGCGGCCATTGATCCGTTCCCCGGACGACACGTAGTCATAGCCGTGGCCCTCGGCGGCTTCGACCTCGATGAGGGTTTCGTCCATGCACGTCCCGAAGTCGACAGCGACCGTCACCGGGGCGCTCGTGCCGGGCACCAGCCGCACCACGGGCGGACCCACCGTGACCACCGGATCCTTCGGGTCGGCGCCCGCCGTCGCCGTGACCGCCAGCGCGGCCCCCGCCGCCAGCACCGTCCGCACCGCTTCCTCCCCGAGCCGCGGAAACCGTCGGGGACCACGATCGGGGGCTCACGGGCCCGGGCCTCGCGCGGCACGCCGCCCGTGACCGGGGCTTTTCCTGGTCGGGCTGGGGAGATTTGAACTCCCGGCCTCCGCGACCCAAACGCGGCGCGCTGCCAAGCTGCGCTACAGCCCGTCGACCTCGGGCGCCGCGGCGCCCGGAACGCTGCCGAGCCTACCAGGGAAGGCGTCCGGCGACCCCGGCCTAAGCCGCGCTTTGGGCGCGCGCGGCACGGTGGCGTCCGACGGACCCCGTGGCGAGAGGAGCGCGCCGGTGGACGAGCCGCGCGGCGGCGGACGGGCGGTGCTCGTCCTGCTGATGGTGTTCATGGCCGTCAACTTCGCCGACAAGGCGGTCCTCGGGCTCGTCGCCGACCCGATCCGCGACGACCTGCACCTGTCGGGGACGCGGTTCGGGGCGATGGCGGGCGCCTTCTACCTGCTGTTCAGCCTCTCCTCGCTCGGCGTCGGGTTCCTCGGCGACCGGCTGCGCGCGCGTCCGCTGCTGGCCGCGCTGGTCGTCGTGTGGTCGGCCGCGCAGCTCGCCGTCCTTGCGCCCGCCGCCGGGTTCGGGCTGCTGGTGGCGACCCGCGTCGTGCTCGGCGCGGGGGAGGGCCCGGCCTTCCCGCTGGCCAACCACACCGTCTTCACCTGGTATCCGGTCGAGCGCCGGTCGCTGCCGTCCGCGCTGATCTCGGTGGGCGGCGCGGCGGGCGCGATCCTCGGCGGGCCGCTGATCCTCGCCGTCACCGGGACGCTCGGCTGGCGCGCCGCGTTCGGCGTGCTCGGCCTCGCGGGCGTGCTGTGGCTGCCGCTCTGGCTGCGGCGCGGCGCCGAGGGGCCGTACAGCGCGCGCGAGAAGCCGGAGGAGTCGCCGCGCGTCCCGTACCGGCGCGTCCTGCTGACCGGGACGTGGCTCGGCGGGACGTTCGCGTCCTTCGCCGTCATGTGGTCGCTGGCGCTCGGGCTCACCTGGATCCCCACGTACCTCAAGGACGACGCCGGGTTCAGCGACGCGGCCGTCAGCGGGGTGATCGGGCTGCCGAGCGTGGTCGGGATCGTGTTCGTCCTCGTCACCGGGACGCTCGCGCAGCGGCTCATCCGGCGCGGCGTCTCGCACCGCGCGGCGCAGGGGCTGCTCGGCGCGGCGGTCGCGGCCGTCGCCGGGGTGTGCATGCTCGGCATGACGCGGGTCGGGCCGGTCGCGCTGATGCTGCCGCTGCTGGCCGTCGCGTTCTCGGCGGGCGGCGCGCAGGCGCCGCTGACGAACGCCGCGCTGGCCCGGGTGTGCCCGCCGGGGCAGCGGGGCGCGGCGCTCGGCGCGTCCTACGCGGTGGCGGCGACGGCGAGCGTCCTCGCGCCCGTCGTGACGGGGGTCCTCGTGGACAATTCGGGCTTCTCGGCGGCGTTCGACCTCGCGGCCGGGCTGCTGCTGGCGGGCGGGGCGGTGGCGGCGCTGACCGTCCGGCCCGAGCGGGACGCGGTCGCGCCGGTCGTTCCCGTGGCGCCCGAACCCGCAGCGGCATGACTATCCGCCCAGGTCATCGGGTATCGCGAGGCCCATGGACCAACGCACGGTGGCGGACGAGTTCGGCAAGGCCGTCAATATGACGCCCAAAGAACTGGAACGGTGGCTTGACACGGGTGAGTCCCGGGCCGTCGGGCAGAAGGACGGCGGCGGCGAGTCGGTCGGGCACGCGTCCGGCCGCCGCATCATCGACCTGCTGCGCAAGCGGAAGGCCGAGCGCACCGACGACGACTACGCGCACATGAACAAGGTCGTCGGGTACGTGCACCGGCATCTCGCGCAGCGGCCGTCCGGGGACGTCCGGGACACCCGCTGGCGCTACTCGCTGATGAACTGGGGCCATGACCCGCTGAAGTGAGGGTTCACGGCGTCGCGAAGACGTCGTGCTCGGCGAGCAGCTTGTCCAGCCGCGCCTGGTCGACGCGGTTGCTGAGCGCCAGGCCCTCCTGCTTGTCGCGGACGCACTTGGCGAGCGTGAACGTCGAGGTGATCACGTAGAGCAGGCCGATCGCCAGGAACGCCCGCACCCAGCCGTTGACGGGCAGGTAGACGATCCCGGCGGCGACGGACACGGCGGACACGATGAACGAGATCGCCGCCTGGACGAGGAACGCGGTGGTGTTGGCCGGCTTGACCGGCGTTGAGGTCGCCATGTCCGCCAGTGTTGCGCTTTGACGTTCTCTGGTCGTGAGTACGCGTGCTCAACTCTCCTACTCAAAATCCGGTTGCCGTCGTCGGGCGGGGTTCGGCAGGGTCGGCCGGGTGCTGCTGACGAACCCGGGCTTCCGGCTGCTGTGGTGCGCCCGGACGTGCTCGTTCCTCGGCGACGCGCTGAGCCTCGTGGCGCTGCTGCTGTTCGTCGCGTCCGGCACCGGGCGGGCGCTCGCCGTCGCGTCGCTGCTGCTCGCGGCCGAGCTGGCGCCCGCGCTGCTCGGACCGCTGGCCGGGGTCGTCAGCGACCGGTTCGACCTGCGGAAGGTCATGGTCGGGTGCGAGCTGACGCAGGGCGCCGTGATGCTCGTGATCGCCGTGTGGCTGCCGCCGCTGCCGGTGCTGCTGGCGCTCGTCGCGGTGCGGGCGGTCGCGGGGCAGGTGTTCCAGCCCGCGTCCCGGGCCGTCGTGCCCGCTCTGGTGGACGACCGGGACCTCGAACGCGCCAACGCCCTCGTGGGTCTCGGCACCAACGCGGGCGAGACGCTCGGTCCGCTCGTCGCCGCCGGGTTGCTGCCGTTGCTCGGCGTCCGGGGCGTGCTGCTGCTCGACGTCGGGACGTTCCTGGTTTCGGCCTTGCTGCTGGCTTTCCTGCCTGCGGCTCCCCGGCGGCGGCTGTCGGACGCCGGGCCGTTCCGCGCGGCGCGTGCGGGGCTCGGGCACGTCCGTGCGAGCCCGCTGCTGCGCGCGGTCGTGCTGGGGTTCGTGCTGGTCGTGCTGTTCAACGGGATCGATGACGTCGCGCTCGTCTTCCTGGTCCAGGACTCCCTGCACGGCGGTGACGCGGTGGTGGCGATCGTGCTGGCCGCCGTCGGGATCGGGCTGTTCGTCGGCTACGCGGTGGTCGCGCGCGTCCCGGCGGGGGCCGCGCTGCTCGCCGTCGGGTTCGCGGTGAGCAGCCTCGGCAACCTGCTGACGGGCTTCGCGTGGGCGGCGGGGGCGGTGTTCGCCGCGCAGGCCGCCCGGGGCGCGGGGCTCGCGGGGATGGACGTCGCGGCGAACACGCTGATCCAGCGGACCGTCCCCGCCGACCGTCTCGGCCGCGTCTTCGGCACGTTCCACGGCGGGATCGGCGCCGCCGCCGCGCTCTCCTACATCGGCGGCGGGCTGCTGCTGGACGCGACGTCCCCGCGCACCGCGTTCATCGTCGCGGGCACGGGCGGCCTGGCCGTCACGGCGGCGACCTGGGCCGCGCTCCGGCGAGCCGGGCGTGGCGACGGTGCGCGTCCCGGTCGTCCGGGCGACGCCGAGCACGAATGACGTCGCGGAGCCGACGCCCTGCCGGTCGCCCAGGCGGAAGACGCGCGGGCGCTCAGGGCGGCAAGCACTGCGTCGCGCTGGCCCTCGGCGTCCGCGCACAGGCCCTCGGCGTCCGCGCGCAGGCCCCGACATTCGCGCACAGGCCCTCGGCGTCCGCGCGCAGGCCCCGGCGCTCGCGCACGTCCTCGGCGTTCGCGTGCAACCTCCGGCGGTCGCGCGCGCGTCTGCGGCGTCTGTGCGCAGGCCCCGGCGCTCGCGCGTCCGCGCACGGGCCGTCGGCGTCCGCGCGCACATCTGCGGCCTCCATGCGCGGACCCCCGCATTCGCGCGCACGTCTGCGGTGTCCGCGCGCAGGCCCCGGCGCTCGCGCGCACGTCCTTGGCGTTCGCGTGCAGCCCCCGGCGGTCGCGCGCACGTCTGCGGTGTCCACGAACCGGCCCCCGGCGTCCGCGCGCACGTCGTTGGCGTCCGCGCGCAGGCCGTCGGCGTCCGGGCGCGGGCACTGCGGCAGGCCGGACATCGCTCGCTGAGCTGTGGGCGTGGCGCAGGCTCGTCCGGGGGACCGCGTCCAGTCCCGCGAGGACGCTGCGCCTACCAGGGCAGCGTTCCGTTCGCGTCGAAGTAGCCGCCGGTGGGGCCCTCGCGACCGATCGACGCCATCCGGACGATGATCTCGGCGCCCTCCTCGACGCTCTGGTGTCCCTGGTTCAGGTTGAGGTCCGTGCTCGTGTAGCCCGGTTCAACGGCGTTGATCCGGAACTCGGGGAACGCCTTGGCGTACTGGACGGTGACCATGTTCAGCGCCGTCTTCGACGCCGGGTACGCGACGCCCGGATACGCGTGCGCCGGGTGGCCGGGCGTCGTCACGGTGGCCAGCGACGCGAGGCCGCTGCTGACGTTGACCACCACCGGCGCCGCCGACCGCCGCAGCAGCGGGAGGAACGCGTGGAGGACGCGGACGGCGCCGAACACGTTGGTCTCGAACGTGTCGCGCATGATGTCGGCAGTCAGGTCGGCCGCGCCGACGATGCCGTCCTCGGTCATCTCCCGCTGGACGCCCGCGTTGTTGACCAGGACGTCCAGCTCGCCCACAGCCGCCACGGCGTCCTGGACGGACGCGTCGTCGGTCACGTCGATCAGGATGGAGCGGGCGCCGATCCGCTCGGCCGCGCGCCGCCCGCGCTCGGCGTCCCGGCTGCCGAGCAGGACGGTGTGCCCGGCCGCCACGAGCCGCCGCGCGGTCTCGAACCCGAGGCCCTTGTTCGCTCCGGTGATCAGTGTCGTCGTCATGCCCACCAGCATCCGGTACATCGTTCCGTTTAGCCTGGCCCTGGCGGTACCAGGACGTTCCGCCCGCGAGCGGGCACAGTGGAGGCCATGACAGGCACCGAATTCGGGCAGGCGGTGCGGCGCTGGCGGGACCGGACGGCGCCGTCCGCGTCCGGTCTGCCGGCGGGCGGACGCCGCCGCGCCCCCGGCCTGCGCCGCGAAGAACTCGCCCTGCTGGCCGGCATCTCGGTGGACTACCTGACGCGGCTGGAACAGGGCCGCGCCGCCCGTCCGTCCGAGCAGGTGGTGGCGGCGCTGGGCCGCGCGCTACGGCTGACCGACGACGAACACGCCCATTTGTACCGGTTGGCCGGACTCGCTCCGCCCGGCGAGGGGACGGTCCCGACTCACATCACGCCGGGCGTCCACCGGATGCTGGACCGGCTCGCCGGAACGCCCGTCGCCGTGTCCGACGCGGCGGGAAACCTGCTGCTCGCCAACCCGCTGCACGTCGCGCTGATGGGGGAGCGGCGCGGCCCGGAGCGCAACGCGGTCTGGCGGACGTTCCTCGGCGCGGGCAGCCGCGTCCACTACGCGCCGGACGCGCGCCGCGCGCTGGAGGCCGCCCAGGTCTCCGCCCTGCGGACGGCGACGCTCCGCTACCCGGCGGACCGTGGGCTGCGCCGCCTCGTCGCCGACCTGCACGCGGGCAGCGCGCGGTTCGCCGAGCTGTGGGACGCGGGGACCGTCGGACGGTACGCGGTGTCCCGCAAGACCGTCCAACATCCGCTGGTCGGTGCGATCACGCTGGACTGCGACATGCTGCACGTCGAGAACGGCGACCTGAACGTCATCGTCTACACCGCCGAGCCGGGCACCGAGGACGCCGGACGGCTCGCGCTCCTCGGCGTCCTCGGCGCGCAAGATCTCGCCGGTCAGGATGCGTAGGTACCGAGCAGCAGCTCAAGGAGCGCGGAATCGGCCCGGGCAAGGATGCCCTCGCGGCCGGCGATATCGCGCAGGACACGTCCCGGGGAGTGCTGAACAATGCTCCGGCCGACCTCGGGATAAAGAGCGCACCCGAACACGCTGCGCTTCTCGCCGTCGAGAACGAGCCCCTGACCGTCCTGAACCTCGATCTCCTCCCAGGTGAACTCCGCCCCGCTCACCCGCGCGGCCTCTTCCGCCACAGCGCGTTCCTCATCCCAACGCTCCCGCAGAAAGCGCACGGCCGCGTCATCGGCCGCGATCTCACGAGGCGGAGGCCGCCACGAGGGCCGATATCCAGGCTCGTCGGCGTACTTGAAAGCGAGCAGCCGAACAATCTCCCCGTCGGCCCGCTCCCGGACGGCCCGGCGCGTCCGATGCCACGCCGCACCGAGCCGCGCGCACATCCGAAGGTGCCGTTCCAACGCGTCCGGGACGGGCTCGGCATCGGCGAGGACGTCCTCCAGGTCGTCCTCGCCGAACCAGGCATCGCGCGCCAGCAACGGATCCAGGAATCGCTCCACGACGCGGCTCATGGCCCAGAGTTTGTCAGCCCCGGGCGGATCAGGAGACCCGAGTTGCGCGTCCGAGGCAAAGCCGCCCCGCGCGCTTTCCTGGATCCTTGGGCGGTCGGACATGGTGCCGGTCCGCCGCCGGTCGGGGCGGCGGACCCCCATGCCGTCGGGGAGGTCACCAGATGACGAACACCGGTTACTCGCTGGACCTGAGCGAGGACGTCCAAGAAGTCAAACAGTGGGTGCACGAGTTCGCACGGGACGTCATCCGCCCGGCCGCCCACGAATGGGACGAACGCGAGGAGACCCCCTGGCCGATCATCCAGGAGGCCGCGAAAGTCGGCATCTACTCCCTGGACTTCTTCGCCGCGCAATGGCTGGAGCCGACGGGCCTCGGCATCCCGGTAGCCTTCGAAGAACTCTTCTGGGGCGACGCGGGCATCGGCCTGGCGATCGTCGGAACGGGCCTGGCCGCCGCCTCTGTGGCCGCCGTCGGCACGAACGACCAGATCGCCGAATGGGTCCCGCAGATGTTCGGCACGGCCGACGACGTGAAACTGGGCGCCTTCTGCGCGTCCGAACCCGACGCCGGCTCCGACGTGGGCTCCATCCGCACAAGAGCCGTCTACGACGAGGCCAACGACGAGTGGGTCCTGAACGGCACCAAAACCTGGGCCACGAACGGCGGAATAGCCGACGTCCACGTCGTCGTGGCGTCCGTCCACCCCGACCTGGGCAGCCGAGGCCAGGCCAGCTTCATCATCCCACCCGGAACCCAAGGCTTGAAACAAGGCCAAAAGTTCAAGAAGCACGGCATCCGCGCATCCCACACAGCCGAGGTCATCCTCGACAACGTACGAATCCCCGCCCACCTCATCGTGGGCGGCAAGGAAAAGTTCGACGAGCGCATAGCCCGAGTCCGCGAAGGCAAGCGGAGCCGAGGCCAAGCAGCGATGCGCACCTTCGAATCCACCCGCCCCAGCGTAGGCGCCGAGGCACTAGGCGTGGCAAGAGCAGCCTACGAGTACGCCCTGGACTACGCCCGGCAGCGCGAACAGTTCGGCCGCAAGATAGGCGACTTCCAAGCCGTGTCCTTCAAGCTGGCCGACATGAGAATGCAGATAGATGCGGCCCGCCTGATGGTCCACCGAGCCGCATGGATGGCCCGCAACGGCAAGGACTTCGACAACGCCGAAGGCTCCCAGGCGAAACTCCTGGCCTCCGAAGTGGCAGTCCGAGTAACCGAAGAAGCCATCCAGATCCTGGGCGGCAACGGCTACACCCGCGACTACCCCGTCGAACGCATGCACCGAGACGCGAAGATCTTCACCATCTTCGAGGGCACCAGCGAAATCCAACGCCTCGTCATAGGCCGCACCATCACCGGCCTCCCTCTCCGCTAGGAGACCAGCCCCGGCGGCTAACGGGCACGCGCGGCCTCAAGGATGTGGTGCAGACCGGCGGCCCCGTTGAGCACCGCGAAAACCGCAGAGCCCGAGCACACCGCTGCCACGAGCACGATCCCGAAATGCGGCCGGGGCGGTGGGGCGAGGAGCGCGGCGACCCGCCGGGGCACGGCACTGCCGCGCCGAAGCGTCACGAAGGCCAGTCCGCAGCGCCCCGGAGACCGGGGCACGGCCAGCGCGGCCTTGGCGATCGCGTGCGCGACCGTCCGGCGGTCTCCCACGGCCACGGCGGCCCGCTCGTCGGCCCACCGTTCGAGCGAGTACTGCAGGGATCGGCGCAACGGGCGCAACAGCGGATTCGCCGCCGCGAGGACGCGCACCCAGGCGCGGAAGAGGTGGTGCCGATCGTGCAGGTGGCCGCGCTCGTGGGCGAGCAGTGCCTGGGCCTGCCGCTCGTCCAGCGCATCGAGCATCGCGGTCGACACGAAGATCCGCCCCGGCCGACCGGGAAGGGTGAACGCACGCGCCTCCGCGTCACCGACCACGACGACCTCGCGTGAGCCGGGCGTGCGGGCCGCGGTCCGATACGCCGTGCGAAGCGACAGCGCCTCGCGCAGAGCGGAACCGACGAACGCGGCCAGGGCGGTGCCGAACGCCACGGCCGCCGCGAGGCCCACCGGCTTCCCGGTCCGGTCGATCCGGTCGAGGCCGGTGGGGGACAGCCGCCCGAGCACCTCGACTGCATGGAACCGGAGGGCGCCGTCGGCCGCGATCAGCCCGAGCCCCGCGAGCCCGGTCAGGGAGAGGACCGTCGTGAGAGCCGTCGTCGTCCACACCGCCGACCGCGGCGGAAGCCGTTCGATCAACCGCACGCCCGGCGCGGCGGCGAGCAGCGGCAGCACGAACGGAAAGACGTCCTCCAGGTCCAACGTGTTCACGCAGGACCCAGCAGGTCGCGCAGGATCTCTTCCTCCTGCTCGGAAAGGCCGCCGACGAACTGGCTGAGCACCGCGCGACGGTCCGTCTCGGCCGCCAGCGCCTCCCGCATGCGCAGCGCCGCGAGCCCGGATTGGTCGGCCACAGGCGTGTAGACGTAACCGCGGCCGTCCTTGAGCCGGACGAGAAGCCCCTTGTCCCGCATGCGGGTGAGGATCGTGACCACCGTGCTGTAGGTGAGGTCACCGCCGAGCCGGGCCTTGACCTCGGCGGGCGGCAGTGCGTCCTCGGCCTGCTGGAGAAGGCTCATGACCTCGCGTTCCAGTTCGCCTGGAGCGCGCCTGGCGCGGCGTGGCATGGCCCCTCCCCTGGATGCCGGCCGATTCTCGCTCGGCTGCGGCCGGCGGCAGGGCCGGGCGCGCCGGGCTCAGAGCCTACAGCGCGCGGTGCGGACGAGGACGCGGGCATCGGGCCGGACGGGACGGCCGCAGGTGCCGGCCTTACGAGGGGCGCCCGTCCGCTTCCGGACGGGGAAGCGCGGGCTGCCTGCGCCGGGCCGGGAGAACGGCGGCGATGACGACTCCGGCGATCAGGAGCAGTCCCCACAGCCCGCCGCTGGTCAGTTCGGCCGACACCGGACGGTGGTTCGGCAGGGTCACCGATGGTTCACGGACGTGTGTCTCGCGGTGTGTCGGGCTCGGTGTCGGAGCGGGCGCGATCTCCGGCAGGATCGGGCTCGGCGACGGGGACGCCGCGCTCTCGACCGGAATGCTGGGCGACGCGGTCGGCGCCTCGGGAGCGGGCGGCGGTGCGGCCCGGTGCCCGGAACCGGGCGCCTTCGTCGCCGCAGGAGGACGGGCGGCCGGGGGCGCGAGCGTGATCCGCACGGTCGCGCGGCGTTCAACGGCGTTCCGGGCGGTGACGATCGCCGTCAGCGTCACCGTGTCCGTTCCGTGCCGCTTTTTCGTACCGAGGACGAAGGGGACGGTGATCCCGGCGGCTCCGACGTCGCCCAGCGCACAGCGTCCGCCCGCGTCGCGCGTGCACGTCGGGCGCACGGACGCCCCGCCGGACACGCGGAAGTGGAGCGAGGCGTTCCGCGCGACGGGACCGGTCGCCGCGATCCAGGACTGTCCACTCAAAGCGTCCCCGCTGTGCGCCCCGGCCGCGCCGACGACCGAATGGACGACGAGGACCGGTGCGACCGGCGTCGGGTCGGCGGTTCCGGAGCCGGGCGACGGGCTCGACGTCGTGCCCGGCCCGGCTGCGCGGGCCGGCGCGACCGGGCCGACCGCCGCGAGGAGCACGAGTCCCGCGACGGCCGCCCACCGCACGCGGGCCTTTGCGCCGGATGGATCGCCGGGCGATCGGACGGTCCCGGCCGGCATCACGGGACGATCCAGTACTGCGCCTTCGTCAGGTTGCAGTCGTAGATCTGGAGTTGCGTACCGCTGGTCGTGCTCGACTTCGGGTCGTCGAGGCACTTCCCGGCATTGGGATTCCAGATCTGTCCGCTGGAATCGAGGTGCCACATCTGGGCCACTGTGCCGTTGCAGGTATAAAGCTGCACCAGCGTTCCGTTGGCGGTGCCCGACTCCGTGACGTCCAGGCACATCGTAGTGCCGCCCGACGTCATCGAGATCGTCTCGTCCGGGTTGAGCGACCAGTTCTGCGAAATCCTGTTGTTGCAGGTCCAGATCTGGACCTTGTTCTTGTTGGTCATGGTGCCTCCGTTGTTGTCGACGCACAACCCGGCGGACAGAGCGGAGACGATGGGGCCGACCATCGGGGCGGCCTTCCAGTAAGGAGCCATTTGGGCGGTGCTAAGCGCGCTCGCGAAATACATCACGTTGGAGATCTGTCCGTTGAAGTAGCTGCTCCTGGTCCTGGTCGTGTCGCCCGGTGCGTTGACCCACTGCCGCGTGTCGGTGTTGGGCGGGAACGTGCCCGCCCCGACGAAGACGAGCGGGTCGGCGTTGTTGACGGCCTGGCTCCCGGCCATCCCGATGCGAAGGTCGTTGTCGAGGTAGAAGCCCTGGTGATTTCCCGTGCTGTTGAGCAGCACGGTGTGCCATTGGCCGTCGTCGACGCGCTGCGGCGAGATCATCGGCGTTACCCCGCCGTTCCAGAACTGCGCGTACAGCTTCCCGTCGGTGCCGATGTACATCACCGGCATCGCGTTGGCGTTCGGTGTGCTCGGCACGTCGTTGCCGGTCGAGAACAGGATGCCGCCGGTTCCGGGATCGGCGCGGAACGAGAGCCCGATGGTGAGAACGTTCGAGGCGTGGAGGAGGTTGGTGGGAAGGGTGATGTAACCGCTGCTGCCGTCGAGATCCGCGACCGTGCCGCGCGTCGGGTCGTCGGCGAGCGTGACGCCGCCCGTGATGGCGGCGTCCTGGCCGCCCGTCGTGTCGGGCGTGCAGACCGCCGCCGCGCAACTGGCGGTGGCCCCGCCGCTGCTGGTCAGCGGCCACTGGTGGGCGGGGATCAGCAGGTTCGTCGCGGTTCCGCCGGCGAGGGACGTGCCCGTCAGGGTGTACGGGGTGGCGGTGGGCGCGGTCGCCGAGCCCGTCCGCCCCCACAGCTCGATCTTCCCGGCCGCGTTGACGTCCCCGGAGATCGGCGTCGGCGGCGCGGACCCCCACGGTGCGGTGATCTTCGTCCAGGTGCCGGCGGTGCCGATCAGCGCCGTAGCGCTCTGGTTCGGGTTGGTGGACTCCCATGTCTCGCCGGTTGTCCTCTTTACGGCGAAGAGCACCGGGATCCCGTTCGGCTGGGCGGTGACCAGGGTGAAGTTGTTCCAGTCGGCGGCGCCGTCGGGGGACTCGTCCTTCGCGGCGAGCGTCGCCGTCGCCGTGTAGTTGGACGGCCCGCAGCCCCCGCACGTGGAGTAGAGGTCGAGCTGGTAGCCGTTGGCCGCATCACCGACGATGCCGATCAGGTCCGCGACCCCGGTGCTCTGCAGACCGGCGTTCCCGGCCGCGACGAGCTGGAGCGGTTCGTCGTCGGGGTCCAGCAGCGGATCGGCGAACGTGCCCGCCGGAAGCGCGACCTGTTCTCCCGAGACCGGCAGGAGCGGCAGCGCGTCGCCGTTGCCCGAGAGGACATAGGCGGACCCCTGATGGTCGCCGGACGGGTAGTAGGCGAGCACGTCCTGGACGTGATTGCCGGTGAAGTCGCCGTGCAGGACCTGGACGCCGGTCCAGTCTCCCGGAGAGCCGGCCGTCTGCACGCCGGTCCCGGCGGCACCGATGTCGGTGGGAGTGGCCAGCCCGCCGGCCCCGTCCCCGGACGCCAGCCAGAGGCCCGGTGCGGCGCCGCCGCCGATCGTGAGCAGGTCGGGCCGGTGCTGCGGATCGCCGTCGACATCGCCGTCCGGATAGGGACTGGCGGGGCCGGCGACGGTGAAGACGGCGGAGGCGGACTCGCCGGGGTTGCCGCCCGCCGAGATCGAGAACACCGTGAGCGCGTTGGGACCGGCGTGGTGCAGCGGCACGGTGACGGTCTGGGCGCCGCCGCTCGCGGTCACCGTCACCGGCGCGCCGGAGTTGAGCTGGTACTTGTACCGGTTCGGAGCGGTGCCCGTGCAGGTCGTCGCGGGATCGGCGAGCAGGTCGGCGCAGGGCGCCAGCGTGACGGTGGCGGTTCCGCCGAGCGTTCCCCCGTTGCCGTTCGCGTCCGTCGCCACCGCCAGTCCCGGCGCGGGCGGCTGCGTCGGATCGTAGGTGAAGGCGCACGGGGATCCGGCCGAGCCGGTTCCGGTGCCGGGGCTCGCGTATTTGCCGTCCGAAGTGACCGTGTACCAGGAGTACTGGTAGGGCTTCGTGCGGCCGTCGGCGTGCCAGCCCTGGATCTGCGAGCGTTTGAGTGTGAGCGACGCGACCTGGCCGGACGTGACGGTGAGCGCGGTCGATGCGTTCGCCGGGTCTCCGGAGTCGTACACGGTCGATCCGCCGTAGTTCTTGACGACGAACCGGGTGCCGAGCTGGCCGCCGTCCCGGTCGGTCGGGACGACCTGGAACTTCACGTCGTCGTTGCCGATCACCACGGCGCCCGGACCGCTGGTCTGGCACGGGCCTCCGGGCGACGTCGCGGGGTGGCCCGGCAGGTCGGGGGCGTGGTCGTAGGTCGTCGACATCGAGATGTCGGACGTCACGAACTGCTTCCACGTGTTCTTGTCGCCCGAGTCGGCGGCCTTCAGCCCGAACGTCATGCTGGACGCCCCAGCGGCGTGGGACTGCATGAACGACGTCAGGTCGAAGCCGGCCCGCGCGCCGGAGCAGGCCGCCGGAGCGGCGGTGTCGATCGTCTGCTTCCACGACGGTTGGTTGTTCCACGTGGTGCTGGTCGAGATGGTGCCCGTCCAGCCGAGGTCGATGGTGGGATTGGGTGCCCCGCTGCACGAGTTGTACGGACCGTACTTGAAGGTCACGTTGAGCTGTGAGCTGGTGATGTGCGCGTTGTTCTGGAGTTGCGACGGCACGCTCATCCGCAGGAACGACCTGGCGACGAAGTGCGCGGGCGTGCTGGGGGAGACGTAACAGGAGTCCCAGCCGCAGTACCCCATCTGCAGGGTCGAGGGGTTCCAGTAGTGCTGGCTGTCGAAATAGCTCTGGACCTCGGCGGACGCCTGCACCTTGGAACCGGCGTACTGGGGCGTCCAGGTGGGATCCAGGTAGACGGGGTAGGCGGTGGTCCGGCCCGTCAGCAGCGCGCGGTCCGGCCGGAGCGTGAGGATCGCGGTGGTCCGGCCGGGGCGCCGGGACGTCGTGACGGCATTCGCCCGGATGCGTCCCACCCGCGCCCGGCTGCCCGGTGCCGTGGCGGACGACGGCGTCGCGGTCCGGACGGCGGTGGCCGAGACCCCGGCCGGCGGGTTCGTGGAGGAATCCCACATGGTGGGGGCGACGGCGCTGAAGACGGGCAGCCCGTCCGCGGACTCGACGGCCTGGAGGTTGCCCTGCGGGTCGGTGCTCACCTCCAGCCCGTCGGTCTCGATCGTCAGCTTGAGCTGGGACAGCGCCGGGTTCTTGGCGGCCTCGGCGGTCTTGACGGCCAGGGTGTCGCTGAACGCGCCCTGCGGTGTGACGGTGACGATCAGGTCGACGTCGGGCAGCACGTCCGGGTAGGTGGCCGAGGCGCCGTCGATCTCCGGGGCGGGCAGTGCGGTCGGCCAGGTCAGCGACAGTCGGTGGCCTTCGGTCGTGAGCGTCGCGAGAGGGCCGGACCCGCCGGCGGAGAGCTGGAGTCCGGCCGCGCTGACGGCCGGGGAGATGCCGTGCCCCGGGTCGGCGTGGAGGGTCGGATCGAGCGTCCGCCATCGGCCCGACTGCCACACGCGCTGGGGCAGGAGGCTCTGGACGGTGGTGAACGTCCCGTCGGGGTTGGCGGTCGTGGTGGAGATCCCGGTCGTGGCGGAGGGCAGCTCCACGCTCTGCCCCGTGGCCTTCGCCCGGGCGAGCGCGCGGGCCGATTCGGCGGCGGCCCGCGGCCCCCGCTCGACCGGAGCCCGGCGGGAGGGCGGCCTGCCGGCGTGCGCGGCGCCCATTCCGGAAATGGTCAGGGCAGTGGCCAGGACTCCCGCCGACAGCGCGGCCAGCGTCCGGCCGAACCGTCCGGGAAAGCCGGTGACGCGAGGTTGACAGAAGCGGTCTACTTCCCGGGGTCTCCTGCCCACAGCGCTGATCCCTCCACGATGGCGACACACCGTAACGGTGCGTGGCGCTCTGAACGCGTTCGCGTGGCGGTCTGATGACCAGCGCAAACAGGACGCACAGCGGATCTAACAGCCCGTTGGAATCTGTGTCCACGTGGCGTGAATCACGTCGTCGTGGTTTCGGACCGTAATCCCTGGTACAGCTACTTTTACAAGTTTGTCGTTACCGATCTGTGCCTTTCGCGGCACAAACTTTCGTGCCACAGTTCGCCTGCTTTCACGTTTCGGCCCGGCCGCGCGTCCACGCGGAGCACCCCGGACCCGAACGCGTCGGAGGCGTCGTATGGGCGGGCGATCGTGCCGGACACATCGCCGCGAGAAGGCGGGTCGGCATGAGGCGGGCAGGCTTCACGGGCTGGATCGACCGTGGCTGGGCGGCGTGGGTCTCCCGGGCGCGGTGGGTCCGGGCGCTCGTCGCGCTGGCGCTCATCGCGCCGCCGGTGCTCGGGTACGAGTTCTTCGACCGCGCCTTCTCCGCGCCGCACGCGTCCAGCGGCACGGCGGTCCACGACGTCCGCCGGCTGCGCGCCGCCAGACCCGCCGTGCCGACGGACGCCGCCGCCCGCAAGTACCGGACGGGGAACCGGCGTCTCCCGTCGGGAGGATCGGGGCTGGCGTCGTTCGACCTGACCCGCCTGGCGGCCTCGCGCGGACCGGCGGCCGGACGCGAGCGCGCCGGACGCACCCCGGTGTGGGCGCAGCCCATCGTTCCGGGAGGGGGCGCCTACCGGGGGCCGAAACAGGTCGCGGTGCAGGTCGCCCCGCAGAAGCAGGCGTACGCCGCCGGAGTGCGCGGCGTCCTGTTCACCGTCGCGCCGCGCGGAGGGACGGGCGCCGTCCAGATCGGTGTCGACTACGGGACGTTCAAGAACGCCTACGGCGGCGACTTCGGCTCGCGCCTGCGCCTCGTGCGACTGCCGTCATGCGTGCTCACGACGCCGCAACTGCCGGCCTGCCGGACGCAGAGCGAACTGCGCGCCGCCGGGAACCGCGTCGACAACCACAACGTCTACGCGCCGGTCGCGCTCGCCGCCGCCCCGACCGTTCTCGCCGCCACCAGCGGCACGGGCGAGGGCGACGGCGGCGGAGCGGCCGGGACGTACGCGGCGACGACGCTGAAGCCGTCCGGGACCTGGGGAGCCGGGGGTTCGACCGGTTCCTTCACCTACTCCTACCCGTTCGACGTCCCCCCGGCGGCGTCCAGCCTCGTTCCCACGGTCGGGTTGAACTACGACTCGGGCGCCGTGGACGGGCAGACGGCCTCGACCCAGACGCAGGCGAGCTGGGCGGGCGACGGCTGGTCACTGCCGCAGTCGTTCGTCGAGCAGTCGTTCGTGCCCTGCTCGGATTCACCGGAGGGCTCGGCCGCTCCCAAGTCCACCGCCGACGAGTGCTACGACGGCCAGATCCTGACGCTCTCGCTCAACGGCGCGTCCACGCCGCTCGTCTGGGACGCCACGAAGAAGACCTACACCCCGGCGGCCGACCACGGCGAGATCGTCAAGCACGTCACCGGAGCGAACAACGGGTCGGGCACGCATGACACCGACTATTGGCAGATCACCGACCGGACCGGCACGACCTACACCTTCGGCCGCAACCGGCTGCCGGGCTGGAGCACCGGCAAGCCGACCACCAACTCGGTCGACAGCCTTCCGGTGTACTCCGCTCACTCGGGCGACCCCTGCTACAACGCGACTTGGACGTCCTCGTGGTGCACCATGGCGTACCGCTGGAACCTGGACTACGTCACCGACGTGCACGGCAACGCGATGGCGTACTACTACAAGCAGGACACCAACGCATACGCCCGCGACGCCGACACCAGTGGAAGCACCACCCCGAACGCGAACGCGACCTACGACCGCGACTCCCACCTCGACCACATCGACTACGGCTTCACCGATGGCGCCGCCTACTCGGTGAACAGCGGGCACGCGCCCGACCAGGTCCTGTTCACCACCGGCGACCGCTGCCTGTCGGGCACGTGCGACCCGCTGGGGCAGAGCACCGCCGCGAACTGGCCGGACGTCCCCTACGACCTCAACTGCACGTCCGGGCAGGCGTGCAAGGTCGTCGCCCCGTCGTTCTGGTCCACTGTGCGGCTCACCGGCGTCAAGACGCAGCAGTGGAACGGCAGCGCGTACGCGGCCGTGGACTCCTGGAGCCTCACCCACACGTTCCCGGCGAACGGCGACGGGACGTCCCCGACCCTCTGGCTCTCGTCGATCACCCGTACCGGCTCGGACACGACCGCCGGCGGTTCCGCGGTGACGCTGCCCTCGGTGACGTTCACCGCGAAGGCCCTGGCCAACCGCGTCGACACCGTGACCGACGGGCTGCCGCCGCTGACGCGGATGCGCATCTCCTCGATCACCACCGAGACGGGGTCGGTCATCGGCGTGAACTACACGCTCACCGATCCCTGCTCGGCGTCGGCCAAACCCGCGGCGGCCGGCAATACGTCGTCCTGCTACCCGGTGTACTGGACACCGCACGATGTCATGCAGCCGCTGCTCGACTGGTTCAACAAGTATCAGGTCTCGTCCGTCACCCAGTCCGACCCGACGGGCGGCGGCGCGACGCTCTACACCGGCTACAAGTACCTGGACGGCGGCGCCTGGCACTACGACGACAACGAACTCGTCAAGGCCAAGTATCGGACCTACGGGCAGTGGCGCGGTTTCGGACGCGTCCAGACGTTCACCGGTCAAGGCAGCGACCCGCAGACCAAGACGGAGACGACCTACTACCGGGGGATGTCGAAGAACAACGGCTCCACCGTCGTCACCCTCACCGACTCGCAGGGCGGCACGCACGAGGACACCGACCAGTTCGCCGGGGCCGTCCTGGAGAGCACGACCTACGACTACTCCGGCGGCCCGGTCACGGGCTCGACGATCACCTCGTACTGGACGTCGCCCGCGGTGGCGACCCGGACCCGTACCGGGCTGCCCGCGCTGACCGCCAACGCCGTCGCGCCCGTCGAGACCTGGACGCGCCAGGCCGTCACGTCCGGCGGCACCACGACCTGGCGCAAGACCGAGACCGACACGTCCTACGACGCCGATGCCTCCTCGCCCACCTTCGGGCTCCCGCTCGTCGTCTATACGCACGGCGACCTGGCCGACGCGACGCAGCGGCGCTGCGCCGTCACGACGTACGCGCCGGTCAACGCGACCGCCAACGTCGCCGGACTGCCCGCCGAGGTCGAGACCGACGCGGCGGCGTGCGGCGGCACCGGGCCCGACGGGGCGACGGCCCCCGGCTCCGGCCAGGTCAACGCCCTCACCGCGCCCGTGTCGGTGAACCGGCCGACCGATGTGGTCTCCGACGAGCGCACCTACTACGACAACGTGACGCTCGCGACGACGTGGCCGCAGCCGTCCGCCCCGGCCTGGCCGCAGGCCGCGCCGACCAAGGGCGACGTCTCGGAGGTGCGCGTCGCCGACGGCTACACGGGCGGCGCGTTCACCTATCGCGTCACCGAGGCGAAGGTTTACGACTCCTACGGCCGCGTCACCGACTCCTTCGACGGCCTCGGGCGCAAGACGCACGTCGACATCTCGATGACCAACGGCCTCGTCACCGGCCAGACGACCACGAACCCGCTGAACCAGACCACGACGGAGACCCGCGACCCCCTGCGCGGACTGCCGGTCCACTCGACCGACCTCAACGGCATCGCGACGACCACGCACTACGACGGCCTCGGCCGGGTGAGCGCCGTGTGGGGTGCGAACCGGGCGACGACCGTCCCCGCGACCGTCCAGTTCACCTACGACCTGTCCAAGACTGCTCCGACCGTCGTCACGACGAAGACGATGAACGAGGCGCAGGGCTACATCACGTCCACCACGCTCTACGACGCCCTGCTGCGCGCCCGCCAGGTCCAGAAGCCCACGCCGCAGGGCGGGCGGCTCGTCACCGACACCTTCTACGACTCGCACGGCTGGACGTGGAAGACGAACGGCTCCTGGTGGGATCCGAACACCACTCCCGGCGGGACGCTCGTCGGCGTGGACGACGCGCAGGTCGCGAACCAGACCGTCACCGAGTTCGACGGGTCGGGACGTCCGGTCCTCGCGACGTCGTACTACGACTCCCAGGCCCGTGAACAGACGGCCACCGCCTACTACGGCGACAAGACCGTCACCGTTCCGCCGCAGGGCAATCCCGCCACGGCCACGTACACCGACGCGCTAGGGCGGACCACCGAACTCGACAGGTACACGACCAGGCCGACGGTCACCGTCACCACCGGGACCGGTACCGCGCCGATCACCCGGGTCGCCGTCGGCGGCGGCTCGACCACGGCTGACAACGGCCGGCCCCAGGCGATCAAGTACGTCTTCAACAAGGTCGGCCAGCAGACGGGCGTCCAGAACCTCGCCGCCCAGCAGACGTGGACGACGACGTACGACCTGCTGAACGAGCCGATCGCCAAGGACGACCCGGACGCCGGATCCTCGACCCTCCGCTACGACGCTGTGGGCAATCTCGTCCAGACGACCGACGCACGCGGCAAGACGGTCTCCTTTACCTATGACGCGCTGAACCGTAAGACCGGGCAGTACGACGCACCGGTCACCGGGCAGGCGTCCGCGAACCAGATGGCGTCGTGGGTCTACGACAACTCCAACAACGCCGTCTCGGGAATGACGTACCCGGTCGGGCAGCTCACCACGTCCACGTCCTACATCGGCGGCTCCGGGACGAGCGGGCAGGCGTACACGACCCAGGTCAAGGGCTTCAACGTCTTCGGGAAGCCGCTCGGCGAGACCGTCACGCTGCCGTCCGCCGAAGGAGCGCTGGCCTCGTCGCCGTACACCTTCACCCATACCTACACGGCGAACACGGGCCTGCCGTGGCGGACCACCTACCCGGCGAGCGGCTCGCTTCCCGCCGAGACCGTCACCACCGGATACTCGACGGCGCTGGATCTGCCGAACAGCCTGGCCGGGCTCTCGTCCTACCAGTTGAGCACGACGTACGACGCGATGGGCCAGGCGACGCAGCGCAAGATCGGCAACACGAGCGTCAACGCCTACGTCACCAATACCTACGATCCGCACACCGGCCGCCTGGCCGACTCGCAGACGGCGAACACCAACGCGTCGTCCACGCCCATCGACCACAACGCCTACGCCTACGACGCCGCCGGCAATCCGATCCGGCAGACCACGACGCGGCTCGGCACGCAGTCGGAGACCCAGTGCTTCGGCTATGACACCCTCGACCGGCTCACGCAGGCGTGGACGGCCACCGACAACTGCGTCAAGGATCCGTCGACCAGTGCGTCCGTCGTCGGATCGGGCATCGCGGGCGGCGCCTACTGGACGACCTGGGAACTGGACGCGCTCGGCCAGCGCAAGAAGCAGGTCGAGCACGGTCTCGGCGGCACCGGCGACCGGATCACCGCCTACAGCTATGACGGCAACGCGACCGGACAGCCGCACACCCTGACGTCCACCACGACGACCGTCGGCGGTGCCCAGACGGGCACGTCGAGCTTCACCTACGACAAGAGCGGGAACACGACCCAGCGGAACGTCGCCGACGGGAACACGAGTGACCAGCAGACGCTCACCTGGGACGACACCGACGAACTGACGGCCGTCACCACCAAGTCGGGCGGCACGAGCTACATCTACGACGCGTCCGGCAACCTTCTGCTCCAGAAGAGCCCCACCAAGGCGACCCTTTTCGTCGCCGGTGAGGAGATCACTCTCGACCGGGGCACCGGATCGATCACTGGAAGCCGTTTCTGCGCGCTGCCGGGAGGCGGCCAGATCGTCCGGACGGGCTCGGGAAGCTCTTTCACCTTCAAGGACAGCGACCTCAACGGCACCGCGCTGTTCTCGATCGGACCCGCGTTCACCGACCCGAACTGGCGGCAGCAGACGCCTTATGGTGCTCCCCGCGGCACGGCTCCGAACACATGGCCCGACGGGCACGGTTTCCTCGACAAGCCGCAGGACACCGTCACCGGTCTGACGAGCATGGGCGCACGCTGGTACGACCCGGTGACCGGACGGTTCGTCAGCCTCGACCCGGTCTTCCAGCCGGACGACGACCAGCAGCAGAACGGCTACACCTACGCGGGCTCCAACCCCGTCACCCGCAGCGACCCGAGCGGCCTCGACGGCCCGCTCCCTCCCGGCGAGCAGAACTGCCTTTACGGCGGAAAATGCGACTCGGACGGCCTGCACGACCCCGGCTGGACGTTCTGCCACCTCTTCGGCCTCTGCGGCCACCACGGCGGCGGCGGGTCGAGCGGCGGCTACAACGGCGGCGGCAGTTACGGCGGCGGCGGTGGCACCTACGGCGGTGGAGGAGGGGGCGGCGGTCAGGCCGTCAACCCCATCAACGAGATTCTCGAAGAGATCCAGCGCCAGAACGTCGAGGCACTGCTGCAGAAGATCGCTGCGCTGAAGGCGGCGATCCAGGCGCGAAAGAAGCGCCTGACCTGCACCAATCCGGACGGCTGCATCATCGCCGGAGCCCCGGTGAAAAAGGAGTCGCATTTCGACTGGGGCCAACTGGCCAGCGATCTCCTCGTCGACGGCGGCATGCTCCTCGGTCTCCTGGCGGGAGCGGAAGGCCCCGACGAGGTGGCCGGTGTGGTCGCACTGGCCGAGGAGACCGAATCCGGCGGCGCGGGCCTGCGAGCGCTCTACACACAGCTCACCAGCCTCGGCAGAGCGGAGACCATCACTGAGTCGTTCGATGAGCTGGAAGCCTCCATTCCCCGCGCCGAAAAGGAACTGGAAGAAGAAGAGGCCGCGCTGGGCTGCCACAGCTTCGCGGGCGCCACGAAGGTCCTCATGGCCGACGGCTCCAGCAAGCCCATCGACCAGATCAAGGTCGGCGACAAGATCGCCAATGCCGCCGCCGGCGTCCCCAAGGGCACCCGCGACAAGACGAACACCGTCACCGCCGTCCACGTCACCCACACCGACCGCAACTACACCGACGTCACCATCGCCACCCCCGACGGCCCGAAGACGATCGTCGGCACCTCGAACCACCCCTACTGGGACGCCACCACCCACGCATGGACCCTGGCCTCCCAACTCCGCCCAGGCGACCACCTCCAAACCATCGCAGGCCAAACCGCCCGAATCCTCACCCTGCACTCCTACACCGCAACGCGAACCACCTACGACCTCACCGTCAACGGCGTCCACACCTACTATGTAGAAGCAGGCAACACGTCAGTCCTCGTCCATAACGGGTCTCTCGATTGTGAGCTCGGTTCGGACGGTTGGCCTAAGCCGACTATGGACAATTGCGAGGCTTGCGCTCAGAAGATCCAGGAAAAAATCGGCGGCAAAGTGTATCGGGTGTCAGACAGCATGGGTGCGCCTAAGCTCGGCCCGTCTGTCAATGATCCGACCGGGCAGTGGTTCGAGCATTACGCCGTCATCAAAGACGGAACCGTCTACGATGCCTTTACTGGGCCGAATGGAATGCCGTTGGGCGAGTATCGGTCTCAGTGGGAGTATGGTGAGTACCTTAAATTTACCCCACATAATCCCGGAGGTTGAGCTAAGTGGCGCTGAGTGAACTCTGCTTCCATTTGCAAGAACGCCGCGGTATGTATCTGCCTGATGGGCGGTATGCGAGTGCCGTCGCTTTCGTCGAAGGATACAACACGGCGCTTGGTGGTGCGTCTTTGCGCGGCTTCCAGCAGTGGTTGTCCAAGCGCGTCTATGGCAGGGATTCTGGCGTTCATTGGTCCTACATTGTTGCCTCGATTCGGGTGAACGAATTGCGTGATGGCGGCATGGGTTTCGATCGGATTCCGCCGGATCAGGACGAGATTTTGATCAATGATCTCGTAGAGTTGATCGCTGAATTTGTGACCTGGTCCGCACGCGGTTTCGATGGGTGATGTTGGGTCTGGGCAGATGGATGTTGCTACTGAATCTCTAGCAAATTGAGCGTTGCTATTACTCCTTGATTGGGCGCAAAAATGTGTTCGCCTCAGCAGGTCAATCCTCGTCTATAACTGTGGCGACTGGGTCGAGGATCAGTGGAAGCTTGGATATGCTGATCACCATTCAAAGGCCTTCGTGGCCAAGACTGTGGACGGAAACGTGAACACCGTGATAGACAACGTGAATCAAAGCTATATTAATCGCCTCATGGGGAGGTGAATGTGGTTGATCTGAGAGTCACTTACGATCGCCGGGCTAACGCTGCCTATCTGTACTTGGCTCACTCTGGAGTGGGTGCCCGGGTCGCACATACATACCCGTGTGATCCGATCGATGTCGGAGGAATGATTAATCTTGACTTCGACCAGGATGGGTGCCTGGTCGGTGTAGAGGTATTGGATGCCCGTTCGAAGCTTCCTCGGCAACTGCTTGATGCGGCGGAACGGTTGGATTTAGGGGAGTAAATGGAACTCGATATCGATCATGAACGAGTTTTGGCGCGGGACATCATCAAACAATTTCCGTCGACGCGTCGCCGAGCCGCGCAGATTCCGCCAGAAGTTCGACGATTTTTGGGAAATTGATGTGCAGTTGGTGGACGGCCCTGAATATTTCACCCATGCGGCGCGGCTCTGCGGGCGGGTAGAAGTTTGGGTGGTAAATGTGATGACCCAGGTGATGAATAGGATCCTGGCCTGGGCCATTTTGTTTGAGCGGGCGACGGGAATCGAACCCGCGTAGCCAGTTTGGAAGTCAGCGGTACATGATCTTGTAACCAGCGCCGTCGCAGCTCAAGCGGGCTACACCTCTCCCCGCATGTCCCCGCTGAACCCCCTTGATCACCGCCCCAACGGGCACGCAGCGGGCACGCCGAATGGCCCACGAGGGACGCTCACCGCATGGTCGTCCCGGCTGTCATCGTCCCTGCACCTGCCAGACGAGCCGAGCCACGAGCCGGAGTGCTCGTTCGCGCGGACGGACCTTGAGTGGCACAGATGGTTTCGCGCGAACGAGTGCTCCGGGCCGCCAGGGTGTTCGGGGGACAGCGTGTCCCCCGAGTCGGCAACCTCAACCGATCTGACTCAACAGCCGGCACAGGGGCGGCGGCGCGGACCCACGGACGGCCGGATGCCGGGAGCTGGCAGCGGCGGGGCTTTCGCTCGGCCGTCCGGGCCGCCGGTCGGTGACCGGCACCCACGCCGCACGCGCCGACCGGCGGAGCCGGGCGGCCGGTGCGGCTGCGGCGACGCGCCGCCGCCCTTGATCCAAAACAGCCAAATTCGGCAAAGAATGATGTACAGTCTGTTTACATTTCTTCGGCCTAGCTAGATCTGGGCCTAGGGTTTTGGAGGTGGTAGATGGATCGCGCTACCTGGGCTATCGTCTTGTCGACGATTAGTGTTGCCATTTCGATGGTGGGGATTTTTTGGCAACTCGTATCGTATCGATTGTCTGGTTCTAGAATTAAAGTCAAAATGAAACCGGCGATGATTGATTTGAATGACCACATAGTCCGAGGTCCAGAGAGGGGGTGGGGTGACGTCGATATACCGTTCAGCTCCCCAAGGTGGAAAGTGGACGTTGTCGAATTGTCGATTATTAATAGTGGGCGGACGGCAGTTTCTATATCCGAGGTCTCTTTGGACTTCGGACGGCCGCACGGGATCAAGCGAGGTAGTCATAGGATCAGCGGTACGCCGGTCGAGATGTTTGGTGCTATAAAAGACGAAACGTTTCGGCTTGATGCAGGGGAGAGTCAAAAGGTAATTTTCGATTTCTGGCCAATGGCGACTGCGGCGCGAAACTACCGGAAAGGGCTAGGTAAATCGGGATCTCTCACCGTGAGGGCTTCTGTCGTCATGGCCGGGACTCGTGTTAGGCGTTCCCCGTGGCGCAAAAGATGGAAAATTGGCAGCGATCAAAACACTTTGCGTCTTTCTGAAAATTTTGATGCCGAAGCCGCTGCCTATTCTGTACTCTGGGGTAGGTTCAGAATTTCTGAGAATTTCTATTTTTTGAGCGAAGTGTGGTACGTTTTTCGCTCGCAAGTAGCTGAAGGGAAAACTCCGCACGAGATAAGTGACTACCTTAAGGAAGAGTTGAATATCGTATGTGGGCTCGCTGTTCTAGATGCATATAAGGCGTATAAACAACGTGATAGCGGTCTCGAAGATGGTGCTGCGGCTTCGAGGGTTGGAGTTGATCAGCAAGAGGGTGAGTAGGTGGTGCAGCGGAAGCCAGTGTCGTCGTGCATGTGAGCTGAGGCGTCGTTGAAGGAGGCGGGGGTGCAGCGGAGGAACGGGCTGGTGAAGGCGCTGCCTTTGAGTTCGTAGCGGCCAGGGGCCGATGGGGTGGCGCACCATTCCCAGACGTTGCCGCAGAGGTCGTAGACGCCGTAGGGGCTGACGCCGCTGGCGTAGGTGTCTACGGGTGTGGTGGATCGGATGGCGTGTTCTCGGTAGTTGACTTTGGCGGGGGTGCGCTGGTTGCCCCAGGGGTAGAGGTCGCCTCGGGTTCCTCGGGCTGCTTTCTCCCACTGCTGGCTTGTGGGGAGTGTTTTGCCTGCCCACTCGGCGTAGGCGTTGGCGTCGTGCCAGGTGACGAAGACGACGGGGTGGTTGAGGAGTTCGGCGGGTGGTTCGCTGCCTTGCCAGTGGAGCGGTGGTTTGGCGTCGGTTGCCGCTACGAAGCGGGCGTAGTCGGCGTTGGTGGTGGGGAAGACGTCGATGTAGAACGCGGGCAGATCAACAGGAGTGTTGTCGGTGCCTGAGAAGAACGTTCCTGCTTCGACCAGGACCATCGATTTGCCGTCGATGGGGTGGCGGATCTGGTGTTCGTCTCCTACGGGGATGGTGTTGTCTGTGGCCGGGATCGTTGGCGGCTGAGTAGGTGCAGTGGCCGGCTGGGGGACCCGGAGTGTCGCCGTTTCGAGCATGACGGCGAACCGGGCGTGAACGTCAGGGCCGGGTGCGGCTAGGGACGAGTCGAGCGCCGATTGGTTGATGGGGCGGGGGATGATGTTCTCGCCGCCTGCCTCCCACTTGGAGACCATGCGTTCGCTGATGCCGAGGTGTCCGGCGAAGTCGCGGATGCTCATGCGTTTGGCTTCGCGGAGGGCTCGGACCTCGCGTCCTGACCAGCGTTGGACGGTGGTGCTCACTGGGGCTCCGGGGTGCGGTCGCGGTGCCTACAGGGGTTCGCCGGGGATCTCCTGGTACTCCTTGCGCAGCGTATCGAGGATCGGGTGATCGGCGGGGAACTCTGCGGAGTCGATGCTGGTGATCGCGCGGACGCCGATCGCGGTGTTGGTGGCGAAGGCCGCTTCCAGCTCGGGGAGATCGGTCAGGTTCACGGGGGCGAGGGTGGTTTGGTCGTGGACCTGCTGGAGGAGACGCATCGTCACGCCGGGCAGTACTTCGGCGTTGGGCCAGATCACCTGTTGGCCGTCGTAGAACGCGATGTTCCACGTCGCGCCTTCGGAGATGAAGGACTCCGTGTCGGTGAAGACCGAGTCGTCGAACCCTGCGAGTTGGGCGTTGCGGCGGTGCCACAGCGCACCGAACAGTCCGACGTGCTTCACCTCGGGGAGGTCGCGCGTGTAGGCGGCGGACTGGACGCGCAGCGGTGGAAGCGGGAGGTCCCCGGCCGGCCGGGTTGTGACGAGCACGTGGGGATCGGCCGTCGAACCAGGGTGCCCCAGCTCTTGAGCGGGGTCGTAGATGGTGACCCGGACGACGAACGTTCCGTCGCGGGCTCCGACCGCTTGGCGGATGAGCGAGCGCGTCCTGTCGCGGTCCAGGTCGGTCGCGAACAGCGTCCGGCAGTCGCGGGCAAGGCGTTCGAGGTGGTGCGACAGGCCGCGTACGCGCTGGTCCTCGACGCGCATCGATGTGAAGTGCCCGTAGTTGACCAGTGCCAGGGCCTTGAGCTGGTCGGGTGTGACCGGGAAGCCGTTGAGTTCTGCCATGAGGCCAGTTTGTCAGCGGTCATTGGGTCGGCTCATTCCCAGGTGCAGCGGAAGTTCCGTGCTGAGGCAGCGTCGCGACATGGGAGCGGAGCTGATCAACGAGCAATCTCGTAGGCATGACGGATCTGGGGTCAGTGTCCGAATGCCCTTGGTGTGACAGCCGTGGGTGGAAGCTCGTCAGTTCGGGGCGTTGGGTGATCGTCGGCCGGTCGCCCGGTGAGGACGGCGGGTTCGAACGGCGGCCGTGTTCGACGTGCTGACCCGCCACACGCTCTCGGGCGGCGTGATGAGCTGCGGGGCCAGTGCCATGGCATGGGTGGTTGCTGCTGCTTGCCAAGTGCACTCCGCGCTACGAGCTTTGATCCCCATTCGGTCGCCGGCCTTCTTGATCGTGATCGGCCCTTAATGCGCTTCGTCTCTCTCGCTCGTTCGCCGGGCACCTTCCGAATCCAAGAAAGGATCTTCCTCCATGTCCTCTCGTATGCGGTCTGCTCCTGCGGTGACTTCGGCGCGGTGGGGTGTGGTTCCTTATGTCACCGCGTGGTCGTCGGAGGAGGCGCCGCCGTACAACGTCGTCGTGCGTGGTGGGCGTATCGGGTACGCCGATGAGACCCAGTACGACCGTGACTCGGTCGGGGTGTTGTGGGCGCGGATGGGGATCAGTCCCAGGGTGGGGCGTCCGCAGTTCAAGAATGTTCACTATCTGCGGCAGCGGTTGGCGATGCGCAAGTTGTTGTGTCAGGTGTGCGGGACGCGGTGCGGTGATGACGGTGTGTGGGTGTTGTCGGCGCAGGAGTATGAGAACGGTGAAGGGCCGTGGCCTGCGCCGGTGCTCACGGCTCAGCCGCCGCTGTGTCCCGGTTGTGTGGAACGGTCGGCGCGGCTGTGCCCGCATTTGCGTGGTGGGCATGTGGTGCTGCGGGCGTCGCGGTTCCGGCCTGCCGCCGTGTCGGGGATGCTCTACGAGCCGACACCGGTCGGATTGAGGGCTGTCGGGCGTGAGACGGTCGCGCTCGACAGTCCGTGGGTTCGCTGGTTGCGGGCGACGCAGTTGCACATGCGGCTGGAGGAGTACACGGTCTTGGAGCCTGGTTCGTCGGCCTGACCGGCGCACTGTTATGGGGACTGTCTGCGGGAGTTGAGAAGCGATCGGGCACGCAACGGGCACGGACGATCGAATACGCCCGATGAAAGGCGAAGGTCCAGGCGGGAAATGTGTCCCTGGCCTGGACCTTTGTTGGGTGGAGCGGGCGACGGGAATCGAACCCGCGTAGCCAGTTTGGAAGACTGGGGCTCTACCATTGAGCTACGCCCGCGTGCGGCGCGACGGGTGGTCGGTCGCCGTATGTAGGGTACAGGGTTTTGGGCGTTGGTGTGATCGGTGGGTCAGGGGTGGACTACCGCTACCGGGCAGGCTGAGCGGTGGAGCATCGCGTTCGCCACTGAGCCTAAGAGCAGGTTCTTGAACCCTCCTCGGCCTCGGGCGCCTACTACCAGCAGGTCTGCTCGGGTTGAGGCGGTCGTTAGGGCTCTTACGGGGCGGGCTTGGTGGGCGTCGGGGATCACGCGGACGTCCGGGTAGGGCTTGCCCGCTTCGGCTAGGGCGTTCGCCAGGTCTGTTTCTACCTCTGCGTCCGCTACCAGGTCTGGGTCCGGGACGTGGGGAGTCGCGTCGGGTGGTGGGGTGGTCCAGGCGCGGACGGCTCGGAGGCGGTCTGATCGGACTTGGGCGGCTTTGAACGCGAAGTCCAGGGCTGCTTTTGAGCCTGGTGAGCCGTCTATGCCTACCACCACCTCGCCTTGGGTGGGGCGGGGGTTGCCTCGTACTGAGATCACGGGGCAGGGGGCGTGGGACGCCACCTGGAGGGCTACCGAGCCTAGGAGCAGGCCGGTGCGGCCTCCTCGGCCTCTTGAGCCGACTATCAGGATCGACGCGTCTGTGGCTGACTCGATCAGGGCGGCGGCTGGTTGGCCTGTTGCCACTGCGGTCGTTAGGTGCGGGGCTGGGATGTGGGGGCGGGCTACTGATACCGCTTTGTCCAGGATTGATTCGGCGTCCGGGGGACCTGGGGTCGTTACGCAGACGGCTCTTAGGGACGCCTTGCGGCGGGAGGCTTCGGCTGCTGCCCATTCGACGGCTGTGAGGCTTTGCGCTGAGCCGTCTACGCCTACTACCAGGGTTGTTGTCATCCGCCTGAGGGCTCGGGGGCGTGGGCCACCGCTACTGGGCAGGGGGCCTGGTCTAGTAGGGCGCGGCTTACGGAGCCTAGGAGGAGGCCTCGGAAGCCGCCTAGGCCGCGTGAGCCTACTACCAGCAGGCCGGCGTCTGCTGAGGCTTCTAGGAGGACTTCGCGTGGGGGACCGATCTCTACTCTCGCATCCACCTTGACCTCGGGGTATTCGTTGCGCCAGGGGGCGATCAGGTCGGCCAGGCGGTCTTGGGCCAGGCCTCGTAGGTCGTCGGCGTTCAGTAGGGGGAGGACGCCGCTTTCTACGCTTCTCGGCCACGCGAGCAGGATGACGAGTGATGTCTTGTGCAGGTGGGCCTCGGTGAAGCCGACGCCTACTGCCTCGCGGGAGGCTTCTGAGCCGTCTACGCCTACCACTACGTTGCCGGACTCTACGCGTTCGTGTGTTTGCTTCTCTTCGCGTACGACTACTACGGGGCAGGGGGAGTGGGCTGTCATTTCGACCGCGGCCGAGCCTAGGACCAGGTTGCCGAACTTGTTGTGGCTTCGGGAACCTACTACGACCAGTTCTGCGTCCGCGGCGGCGTCCATCAGGACTGAGGATGCCGAGCCTCGGCCTAGGACTGACTCGACGTTGTCCCATTCCTCGCGGGCGCGTTCTACGCCGTGTTCCAGGAGTTGTTCCGCGGCGAGTTTGAGGTCGGTGTCGGGGAACGCCATCGGACCGGCGCTCATGTAGACCTCCCACGCGTGGCACAGCGTCAGCGGCACCGCGCGTCGGCGGGCCTCCACGGCCGCCCAGAGCAGCGCCTTCTCGCTCTTGGGCGAGCCGTCGAACCCGACGACGACGCCGCGTGCCGCGTGCCGGTCACCCATCGGTCCTGCCTTCCGCAACGGGACGGTCTTCCGGCTGATGCCCGCGACGTTCCGTGGACGATCCCGGTGCCGGGTAAGTCTTGCGCCAAACCCCCATCAGGCGGGCGGGACGATGGCTACGGTTCCGGGGGCGTGTTGCAGTACCGCGCTGCTTGTTGCGCCTAGGCGTAGCGGTTCCAGGCCGCCTACGCCTCGGTTGCCCACGACGACCAGGCCGGCGGAGTCGGCCTCCTCCAGGAGGGTTTCGCGGGGTGGGCGTAGGTCCAGAGCGGTGCGGGTGGTGACGTCCGGGAACTTCGCCTGCCAGGGTGCTACCGCGCGTTCCAGGCGGGCGCCGCAGACGCGTCGCAGCTCCTCGGAGTCGCCGTAGAGCGCCAGGTCGCCGTTGGGCGCGGCGCTCGGCTCCCATGAGCCGTAGACCGCTCGGACGGCCCAGCCCCGCAGCGTCGCCTCCTCGTAGGCGAAGGCCAGTGCGGCGTCGCTGGCGGCCGAGCCGTCCACGCCCACGACGACCTCGGAGTAGGTCTCGGGGCGGTCCCGGACGACCAAAACGGGGCAGTGTGCCGTCGCCGCCAGCCGGATCGACGTCGACCCGAGCGGCACCCCGCCGGGCTGGTGGGAGCCCACGACGATCACCTCGGCGGTCTGGGCCTCGTGCATCAGCGCCGCGTACGGCGGGCCGTCCAGGAGCCGCTTGACGATCCGGACGGCCGGTACCGCATCGTGGGCCAGCGCCACGCCCTGGTCGAGGATGTGGTCGGCCATGCGCTTCACGATCGTGACGGTGTCAGCATCGACGTAGGAGTCCGGGTACGGCCAGCGCCAGACATGGCAGACCGTCAGCGGCAGGCGGCGCAACCGCGCCTCCCGCGCCGCCCAGTGCACGGCGTGCTCGCTCTCCTTGGTGCCGTCGTAGCCGACGAGGACGTGCGACCCCATGATCTCCCCCGATTTCCCCCGTTACCTGCGCAAAGAGCCCTTCCCCGCGTCCGCCGGATGAACCGGTGCCGGGACGGGCAGGGGCGCGCCATGACGGGAGCAGAGGTCCGCGAGACCCACACCGCCGTGGTGTTCTTCGTCGGCGACCGCGCCTACAAGCTGAAGAAGCCCGTGGACCTCGGGTTCGTGGACTTCCGCGACCGCGCGGACCGTGAGCGCGCCTGCCACGACGAGGTGCGGCTGAACCGGCGGTTCGCGCCGGACGTGTACCTCGGCGTCGCCGACGTGACCGGCCCGGACGGCGAAATCTGCGACCATCTGCTCGTCATGCGGCGGCTTCCGGCGGAGCGGCGGTTGGCGGCGCTCGTCCGCGCGGGGGAGCCGGTGGACGACGCGCTGCGCGCCACGGCGAAGCTCCTGGCGTCCTGGCACGCGCGGGCGCCGCGCGGCCCCGAGATCGCGGCGGACGGTGGCCGGGACGCGCTGCGCGCCCGCTGGGAGCAGGGGTTCGCGCAGGTCGGCCTGGACGGCCAAAACGAGATCGAGGAGCGCGTCCGCCGCTACCTCGCCGGACGGGCCGACCTTTTCGCCGCCCGCGCGGACCGGATCGTGGACGGCCACGGCGACCTGCTCGCCGATGACATCTTCGTCCTGGACGACGGCCCGCGCGTCCTGGACTGCCTGGAGTTCGACCCGAAGCTGCGCCATCTGGACGGCCTGGACGACGCCGCCTTCCTCGCCATGGACCTCGAACGCCTCGGCGCCCCCGAAAAGGCACAACAGTTCGTCGGCTGGTACGCCGAGTTCGCCGCCGACCCCGCCCCGACCTCCCTGCTGCACCACTATGTCGCGTACCGGGCGTTCGTCCGGGCGAAGGTCGCGTGCCTGCGCGCCGCGCAGGGCGCGCCGGACCCCGGCGCGAACGCGCTCGCCGACCTCGCGCGGCGGCATCTCGAAGCGGGCGCGGTGACGCTCGTCCTGGTCGGCGGCCTGCCCGGCACCGGCAAGACCACGCTGGCGGACGGCCTCGCGGCAGAACTTGGCGCGACCGTCCTCGCAAGCGACCGCGTCCGCAAGGAACTCGCCGGGCTGGCCCCGGAGACGTCCGCCGCCACGCCGTACGGCACCGGCCTCTACACACCCGAAAGCACCCGCCGCACCTACGCCGAGCTGGCCGGACGCGCGGCGCGGCTGCTCCGGCACGGCGAGACGGTCGTGCTGGACGCGTCGTGGACGTCCGCCGAGCACCGCGCGCTCGCGGCCGAGACAGCAAAGCAAGCGCACGCCGACGTCGTCGCGATCGAGTGCCGCGCCCCCGCCGACGTCAGGGAGGGACGGCTGCGCGACCGCAGACCCGGCGCGTCCGACGCCGACCGCGACATCGCGCGGCGAATGGAGGCGCGCGCCGACCCGTGGCCCGAGGCCGTCCCGCTGGACACGACCGGCCCGGCGCTGGACCGGGCGCTGAAGATCGTCCGGCCGGGCTAGGGCGCGCCGACGTCGATCAGCACCTTGCCGACCGCGCCACCCTCCACCGCGTCGTGCGCGGCGGCCGTCTCGGCGAGCGGGCAACGGTGCAGGGGCAGCCCGGCGTCCGCGCCGACCGGCAGCGCCCCGTCCCGCAGCGCCGCGCCCACGTCCTCCGCGCCCGCCCGCAACGCAGCAGGATCCAGCGTGTAAAGGACGAGGAACTGGTAGCGCGCGTTGAGGAAAAGGTTCGCGCCGAAGTCCAGCGTGAGCGCCCCGCCGCCGCGCTCGTTGCCGTAGACGGCGACGGTCCCGCCCGTCCGCAGCACGGACGCGTTCAGCGCGGCGTTGGCGGACGCGGCGACCTCGACCACGATGTCCACGCCGTCCGGCGCGGTCCGGCGGATGGTGTCGGCGGCGTCCGGACGCGTGTAGAACACGACCTCGTGCGCCCCGGCCGCGCGCGTCAGCTCGGCCTTGGCGTCCCCGCTGACCGTGCTGATCACCGTCGCGCCGGCCCAGCGGGCGAGCTGGATCGCGGCGTGCCCGACCGCGCCCGCGCCGCCCGGCACGAGCACCGTCCGCCCCGCGAGCGCGCCCGGCGCCAGCCGGGACGGCCCGTCCTCGGCGACGGTCAGCGCCCGGTGCGCCGTCACCGCCGGGACGCCCACGGACGCGCCGAGGTCGAAGCTCGCGCCGTCCGGCAGCGGGAACACGCGCTCGGCGGGCAGGACGGTGTACTCCTGCGCCGTGCCCGACAGCGGCCCGTAGTGCGCGGACATCATCGTCCAGACGCGGTCGCCCGGCAGCAGGTCCTCCACGCCGGGGCCGACGGCGTCCACGACGCCCGCGCCGTCCTGGTTCGGCACCGCCTCGCCGTCGACGGGACTGCCCTGCCGCTGCTTCCAGTCCGTCGGATTCACGCCCGACACGACGACCCTGACCCGCACCTCGCCCGGCCCCGGCTCGCGCGGCTCCCGCTCCACGAGCTTCAGGACGCTGGACGGCCCGTTCTCCGCATAAACGACAGCTCTCATGCCCCAAGCCCTACCCCGAAGGACGGGTCAGCAGCGCGACGGCGTCCGTCAGAGTCGTGACACGCGGCACGTCCGAAACGTCCGGGCCAAAGCCAGAGCGGTCGAGCCACACCCCGCGAAGCCCCGCGGCGGCCGAACCGCGCGCGTCCACGTCCAGCCGGTCCCCGACGTAGGCGACGCGGCCGGGCGCGAGCCCGAGCGCCGCGCACGCCGTCGTGAAGATCCGCGCGGCGGGCTTGGCGCACCCGGCCTCGGCGGACGTCAGGACGTAGGGGAGGTCGAGCCCGAGCGCCGCCACCTTGGCCCGCTGCTGCCCGGCATCGCCGTTGGTGACCACCCCGACCCGCAGCCCCGCAAGGGCCACCAGCGCGGGCGCCGCGTCGGGGAACGGACGCCACGCCGCCTGGTAACGCGCGACATACGCGGCGATCCAGGCGTCGGCGCGGGCGTCGTCCCAGGCGCCGAGCCCGAGGTCGGCGGCGAGCGCGGTGATCCGGAACCGGCGCTGCTCGGCGAAGGTCAGCTCGCCCGCGAGGTACCGGTCGACGGCGACGTCCGTCAGCTCCACCCAGCGCGGCACGAGCACGTCCGGGGAGATGTCCGGGAACGCGGCGGTGACGGCCTCGGCGGCGGCGCCGTCGTGGTCCAGCAGAGTGCCGTCGAGATCGAACAGCACGGCGTCGAGAGGCACGCCCCGATCCTAGGCGGGCCCGAACCAGCCGGGCAGGTCCAGGCGCCAGACGTCGGCGGGCGTGACGGCGGCCAGGTCGCGTTCCAGCGCCCGGACGCGGTCCTCGCCGAGCACGTCCGCCCAGCGCTCCCGCGCCCGCGCGAACCCGGCGGCCGACCGCGCGAGCGCGTCATGGGCGCGCGGCGTCAGCCGGACGGTCCGGCGCCGCGCGTCGCGGGGGTCGCGCCCGCGCTCCACGTAGCCGACGCCGGCGAGCGCGTCCAGCGTCTTGCCCGCCGCCTGCTTGGACACCCCGAGGCGGCGGCCCAGCTCGGCGGCCGTGGTGCCGTCCGGGCCGATGGCCTGGAAGACGAAGCCGTGCATCGGCCGCAGGTCCGGGTGGCCCGCGGCGGCGAGCTCGGCGTGGACGTCGTCGATGATCGCCCGGAAGCCGAGGAGCAGGCGCAGCGGGAGGTCCCAGGGTTCGCTTGACATGAAAGACAACCTCGTTGACTATTTGGACAACGACGTTGTCCATCTTAGGGAACCAACCATGTCCGTCATCCGACACACCGACGCACGGCGCACCGAGACCCCGAACGCCGTCATGACCACGCTCGCCTCGCCCGCGCAGGGCGGCGCCGACCTCTCCGTCTGGCGGACCGAGATGCAAGGCGGCGCGAAAGGCCCCCGGCACACGTCCGGCACCGAACAGGTCTGGACGTTCCTCACCGGGACCGCCGCCGTCGACCTCGGCGGCGAAAGCCTCGAACTGGCCGAGGGCGACACCGCCGTGCTGCCCGCCGACGTCCCGCGCCGGGTCACGGCGGGCCCGGACGGGTTCACCGCCGTCGTCGCCGCGCGGGCTGGAACCGTCGTCTACGACGTGGAAGGAAGGGACGACCGGATCGTCCCCGACTGGGTCCGCTAGACGCCGAGGTAGGCCAGGACGGCCAGGACGCGGCGGTTGTCGTCCTCCGACACCGGCAGGTCCAGCTTGGCGAAGATGTTCGCGGTGTGCTTGCCGATCGCCTTCTCGGTGACGACCAGGCGCGCCGCGATCGCCGCGTTCGACCGTCCCTCGGCCATCAGCCCGAGCACCTCGCGCTCGCGGGGCGTCAGCCGCTGCACCGGCTCCTCGGCGGCGTGCCGGGTGAGCAGGGTCGCGACGACGTCGGGGTCCAGCGCGGTGCCGCCCGCCGCGACGCGCTTGACGGCGTCCACGAACTGGGCGACGTCCGACACCCGGTCCTTCAGCAGGTAGCCGATGCCGCCGGAGCCGTCCGACAGCAGCTCGCGCGCGTACAGCCGCTCCACGTGCTGCGACAGGACGAGCACCGGCAGCCCCGGCCGCTCCTTGCGGGCCTCCAGCGCGGCGCGCAGGCCCTCGTCGGTGAAGGTGGGCGGCAGCCGGACGTCCACGACCGCCACGTCCGGCCGGTGCTCGGTGAGCGCCCGCAGCAGCGACGGACCGTTGTCCACCGCCGCGACGACCTCGAACCCGAACGCCTCCAGCAGGCGGATCAGCCCGTCCCGGAGGAGGGCGAGGTCCTCGGCGATGACAACGCGCACGGCAGCTCCAGAGTGACGATCGTCGGCCCGCCCGGCGGGCTCGTCACCGCCATCGTGCCATCGAACGCCGCCAGCCGCCGTTCCACGCCCGCGAGCCCGCCCCCGGGCGCCACGATGGCGCCGCCGGTCCCGTCGTCGCCGACGATGGCCCGCAGCCGCCGCCCGTCGTGCTCCAGTTCCACCCACGCGCGGGCCGCGCCGCTGTGCTTGACGACGTTCGCGAGCGCCTCGGCGACCGCGAAGTACCCCGCCGACTCGACCGGGGCGTCCAGGCGTCCGGGCAGGTCGCCGGACACGTCCACCGGGATCGGCAGCGACAGCGCGAGCGCCCGCACGCCGCCGTCCAGGCCGCGTTCGGCGAGCACCGGCGGATGGATGCCGCGCACGAGGTCGCGCAGCTCGGTCAGCGCCGTCCCGCTGGCCTGCCGCGCCTCGGCCAGCAGCCGCGCCGCCGTCTCGGGGTCGCGCTTCATCAGCTCCTCGGCCAGCCCGATGTTCATGCTGAGCGCGACCAGCCGGGCCTGCGCGCCGTCGTGCAGGTCCCGCTCGATGCGGCGCAGCTCGGCGGCGGACGCGTCCACGGCCTCCTCGCGCGTCGTGGCGAGGTGCGCGACGCGGCGCTCCAGCGCGTCGCGGGTCGGGGCGAGCAGCGCCCGGGAGAACCGGGCGTGCGCGCGCAGCAGCGCCGGGGCGAGCGGCAGGCCCGCGAGGACGAGCAGCGCCGCGAGCAGGATCGTCGCGGCCGTGCCAAGGAAGCCGTAGTCGGCGAGAGGCCAGAACGGACCCCAGCCGTAACCGGTGATCCGCGCGAGCCAGGGCGCGACGGCGAGGCCTTCCAGCCCGTAGACCAGGCACGCGGCCGGGACGAGCCCGAGCACGAACCCGACCGGGATGTTCACCAGCACCCACAGGACGTCCCGCCAGGTGGCCGGATCGCCGAGCACCCACGCGGCGCGCCGCCACGGCGACCGGCCCGCCGGCTCGGGGCGGTACGGGCGCGCGATCTCCACGCCCGTCCAGTCCGTGGCCCACGTCCGCTGCTGGTCCGCGAGCGCGCGCACCGAGAGCAGCGCGACCGGCGCGAGGATGATCCCCACCCCCGCCGCCGGGATCAGCGCGAGCGACACCACCGCGATCACGAACAGCGGGATCCCCGCCGCGAGCGCCACCGCCGCGACCGCGAGCCCGCGCGCCGCCATGACGGCCGCACGCCGTCCGGCCTGGGCTTCCATCACCGACCGCCTCCTTCCGACGGTCCCATTCTCACCGGCGGGGGAGCGCGGGCGCAGGGGGCCTAGACCCCCTGTCGGGGGAGGTCTTCGCCGCGCAATTACCGTCCGCGCCACGAGACGGTAATTGCGCGGCCCGTCTTCCATTCCATGTCCGGATCCGGCCAGTTAGCGACTCGGCGGAAACAAACGGGCGCCGCGCGCGTCTCATGGAGTGGCTCCCGGTTCTCCTCGACGTTCGCGGGGCCGGGTGGTGTTTGGACCGGTCCAGACAATCGGCCGGAATTCGCCTTGCATTACAGGGCGAACCGACTTGAGCGGCCCGGTAGGTTTGCCGTAAATAGGACGCACCAACTCAACGACTGGACGGGGGTGCCGGTGGAGCAGACGCTCGTCCTGCAGAAGTCCTTCGGGCAGCCGGGCCGGGTGCGGCTCGCGTTCGAGCCGGACGGCCCGGAGTACGAAGACGCCCTGTTCACCCACCGCCACGGCCGCACCGAAGGACGCCCGAGCCTTCTCAAGGTCGCCGTGTCGCCCGCCGGAGCGCGGGTGCTGCGCCGCGAGGCGGAGGTGTTCGACCGCGTCGGCGGACGGCACGCGTGCTTCGGCGCGCTGCTCGGCTTCCGCACCGCCGAGGACCCCGTCTGCCTGCTCGTCACCCGGCGCGGCCTGCCGATCGCCCGGCTCGACCCGGCGCCGCGCCTGGACGCCGTCCAGCTCGCGCGCGCGGCCCGCGACCTGTTCGGCGCGCTCGCCGCGCTGGAGGAGCACGGCTTCGCGCACCGGGCCGTGTCGCCCGAGAGCGTGTTCTGGGACGGCCGCCGCCTGGAGATCCAGGAACTCGGGCACGTCCAGCCGCTCGGCCCGGGCGCCGCGCTCGCCGGGTCCGCGCTCGCGACGCCCACCGGGCTGCCCGCGAGCGAGATGCCGGACGTGCAGGCGGCGGCCCGCGTGATCCACCGGCTCGCGACCGGCCGCCACCACGGCGGCCCCCCGGACGCGCTGCTCGCCGACCTCGCCCGGATCGACCCCGCGCTCGCGGCCGTCCTCGCGCCCGCCCTGCACGCCGGGCCGGGGCCGCTCGTGCCCCCGGCGGCGATCGCCGCGCAGCTCGTCGAGACCGCGCCGCGCCACGCGCCGGCCCGGACCGCGCCCGAGGCGCAGCCCGTCCAGCCCGCGCCGGCCCGCCGTCCGGCCGCGCCCGGCGACCGCGACCACGCGTTCCGGACCGAGTTCCGGGAGCTGCGCCGCCAGCAGCGCGAGTTCCGCCGCCGCACGACCGAGCGCACGCCGTCGCGCCGTCCGCGCGCGGCCGTCGACGCGTTCTCGCCCCCGACGGCGGCGCCCCGGCCCGCGACGCCCACCGGCGACGGCGCGTCGCCGGCCCTGTTCGTCTTCGCCGGGGCGATCGTCCTCGTGCTGATCGTCGTCGTCGTCCTGATGGTGAGGTGACCGTGAGCGAGCCACCGGCTCCGGAAGTCCCGTCGAGAATCGAGGGACCGTTCCTGATGCCGCCCGCCGACGGCGACCGGCCCGCGCCGGAGCCGCAGAGCGAGCGGAGCGCCCCCGACCCGGCCTCGGCGGCCGGGAGCAGCGGCGCGGCGGTGTCCAGCGCCCGCCTCCCGCAGGCCGTGCAGCAGCCCGCCGTGCAGCCCGAAGCACGGCAGGAGACGCGGCAGTCCGGTCCGCAGCCGGTCCGCGAGCCGGGCCCGTCGCGCGGGAAGGTCAAGCGCGAGCCCGGCCCGCCCGACGGCCCGGCCGGGCGCAAGATGACCTGCCCGTACTGCCTGAGCGAGTTCGACTGGAACAAGGCGCCGCTCGTCGACCGCGACGAGGCGGGGGTCGACACGCCGCTGCGCCCGCAGCCCGGCGAATCGGACGCCCGCTGGCGCACGCGCACGATGCACGCCTGGCGGATCTGCGACGTGGCGGGCGAGGACCACTACATCCCCGCGTCCCTCGGCGGGATGAAGCCGCTGATCATCGGACTCGTCGGCAAGTCCAGCTCCGGCAAGTCGCACCTGCTCGCGGCGATGATGCAGGAGCTGGAGAACGCCGCGCTCAAGATCACCCACCGGCTGAACGTCCTGCCGCTGGACGCGAGGCTCCAGCGGACGCTCACCGAGAAGTACCAGCTCGGCCTGCTCAGCGAGCGCAAGGTGCTGCCCCGCACATTCCGGGGCACGCCCGAGTTCACCTGCGCGTACCGCGTGACCAGCGGGCACACCGGCGAGCAGTACGCGCTGCTGGTCTTCGACGTCGCGGGCGAGATCTTTACCGCCGGGGACACGGCCGAGATGACGCCGTTCATGGCCGTCGCGGACGCGCTGGTCTTCGTGGCCGACGGCGCGGACCTCGACGTCCGGCCCGGCGCGCCCGTCGCCGACCCCGGCTTCACCGCCGTGCTCACCCACATCGACCAGGTGCGGGCGCGCGGCGGGCAGCAGTTCCTGCCGGTCCCGGCGGCGCTGGTCGTCGCCAAGTCCGACAGGCTGCGGACGTTCCCCGAGGTCGACCGGTGGATCGTCCGCGACGACGACCTCGACCTCACGACCGTCGAGCAGGAGTCCGAGGACGCCTACGTGTTCCTGCGGGCGCGCGGCGCGGGCTCGTGGCTGGCGCCCGTCCAGGAGTGCGCGGACGCCACGCTGCACTTCGCGTCCGCGACCGGCGTGGACCCCGAGGACGGCGAGTACCCCGAACGTTCGTTCCGCCGGCAGCGCGTGCTCCGGCCGCTGCTGTCGCTGCTCGCGATGCGGGGCGTCCTGCCCCGGCAGATGATCGACCCGGAGGCGTCATGACCGGGGACCGCGTCGACCACATCGTCTTCACCTGGTCCGACCGGCTGCTCATCGGCGGGAGCGGGCTCGGCCCGGTCGCGTCGTCGCTCGGCCCGGACGCGCTGCGCATGTGGAACCAGCGGCTCGCGGGCGGTGACATCGCCGTCGGGCAGTGGTTCCACGGCGCGCCCGAGTGCGTGGCGCTCGGCGCGCTGACGTTCGGCCAGACCGGCGGGGAGGGCGCGGTGCTGCGCGTGCTGCCCGCGCGCGACCCGAACGGGCGGATCTCGCAGGTCGTCCACGCGCTCGTCGGCGCGGCCGACACCGTCGACGCGCGGCTCGCCCTCGGCCTGCACGACTGGTCCGGCTGGATCACCGCCGACGCGGCGGGCCGCACGCCGCCGACCCTGCGTCCCGAGCACGCCCGCGACCTGCGCAAGCTCGCCGACGCCGGGCTGGACGTGCTGCCGGTGCGCCCGGACGCGCTGCGCGGCCTGCTCGCCGGGGTCCTCGCCGCGCCCGCCGACGCCTACACGGCCGAGATCGCGCCGGACGACTACGGGCTCGTCGCCGGGCTCGTCGCCCGCCTGGACGGCACCGCGGGCGACCTGCCGTGGACGGTCATGCTCGGCGCCGACGTCACCCGCGCCGCCGTCCGCCCCCGGGTGCTGGCGCTGGCGTCCCCGGAGGCGCGCCGGGGCCGCACCCTGCTCACGACCGCGCCGCCCGCCGACCCCCGGTTCGCGCGCGCGGCGGGCCTGCTGGCCGACCTCGGGGCGGGGGCGCTGACGCGTCCGGCCGCGCCGCTGTCGGACCCCGAACTGCTGCTGGACTGGGTGGAGGCCGAGCACCAGCGCGCGTCCACGGTCCTGACGCTGGTCGACCGCGCGCTCGACGGGACGCTGGACGAGCCCGGCCGCCGCCACCTCAACGGCCCCGCCGGGCAGGAGCGGCTGCGCGCGGAGACCCGGCTCGTCCCGATCGCCGTCCTCGCCGACCGGCTCGCGCGCTGGGCCGCGCACCCGCCGCGCGGGCTGGACGAGGCCGGGCGGACGCTGAGCCGCATCGGCGCCCTGCGCTACCTCGCCGACGCCGAGCAGGACCGCGAGGCCGCCAAGCGGCTGCTGACGGCCGCGGGGGCGCTCGGCGTCGGGCAGGAGGCCGCCGACGTCCTCGCGCAGTGGCGGGCCGGGCAGGCGGAGATCACGCCGACGCACGAGCACGGCGCGATCTTCTTCGCGCTGCGCTTCGGGCTGGACCTGTCGGCGGACCCGACGATCGGCGCGCTGCTGCCCGGCATGACGCCCGTCCGGCTGCTGCGCTGGAGCGCGGAGCTGGCGGCGGCGGACGACACCCGCGCCGCGCGCCACTTCCTCGCCACCGCGCACGCCGGGGCGGCCCGCTCGCGGCGCCGCCGGGGCGACGCGGACGTGCGGGAGCTGCTGCGCGAGACCGAGGCGTTCCACGACACGATCGCGCGGATCGTCCTCGCCGAGGACCTGGCGGGCGACGCGGAGACCGCCCTGTACCGGCAGGTGTTCGAGCTGGGCTACGGCGTGCCGGAGCAGGAGCTGCGGACCGTCCTCGCCGACCTGCCCGCCGACGGGACGCGCACCGAGTTCCGTCCCTGGCACGCCCTGGCCGACCTGCTCGGCGGCGGCAAGGAGGTCGTGGACGTCGCGTGCCACGCGGCGGCGTGCGGCGCCCGGACGGCGGACCTGCAGACGATGCTGGAGACGCTGCCGACCGCGGGACTGATCCGCGCGGCGCAGGCCCGGCCGGACGAGGGCATCTTCGTCAGCGCCGTGCTGTGGGTCCTCGACGCCCGCGAGTACACGCCGGACGAGCGCACGGCCAGTCGGCGCGTGCTGCTTTCGTCCCGGTTCCTCATCGACCCCGTCGAGCGGACGTGGCCGGCCGCCGCCGCCCGGTGCTCGGCGTACGGGATCCTGCTCGGCGTCGCCTACCGCGTCGCCGACGGCGACGGGCGCGCCGCCGGGCTCACCGCCGCCGAGGCGGAGGAGCTGCTGGCGCTGGACGGTCCCGAGCCGTTCCTGTTCGCGCTGCTCCAGGCGGCCGGGGAGGACGCGGTCGTGCCGGTGCTGCTGGCGCTGGCGCGGCGGTCGGGCGCCGAACTCGGGCTGCCCGCCGCCACCGTCGACGCGGCGCTGCGGACGCCGCACCACAAGGCGGTCGAGATCCGGACCGAGCGCGTCCCGGCCCCCGCGACGCCGCGCTGGGCCAAGGAGGAGCCGTCGCAGGCGCCGCTGCCGCCCGCGCCGTTCCGCTCGGAGGCGCAGGCGGCCAGCCACGGCGGCGGACAGGGCAACGGGCAGAACGGCGGGTCGCAGGACAAGCCCGCCGAGCCCGCCGAGCCGGTCGGGCGCGCGGCGGGCTTCGCCGCGTGGCTCGGCGCGCAGGACCGGCGGCTGCTGCTCGGCGGCGGCGCGATCGTGCTCGTGCTGCTCATCCTCGTGCTCCTGCTGGCCTTCACCGGCGGGTCGGGCGAGAAGCCGAAGCCCGGGCCGACGGTGTACGTCACCAAGACCGTGAGCCCGTCGCCGTCGGACGAGGTCAAGCCCGACGGGCAGAAGAAGCACCAGCAGAACAACGATGGGAACGGACCCTGATGGCGTCTGGATCGGCCCTCGCGGTCACCGCCCCCGACGAGGCGCTCGCCGCGATCAGCGGCCGGTTCCGCCGGTACGCCGAGGACGCGCTGCGCCGCGTCCGCGCGGCCGACCGTCCGGCGGCGACCGGCCCGGAGCTGCTCCTGCGGCTCGCCGACGAGCTGGACCCGGCCACCGGGCGCCTCCCGGCGGCGATCGACCTGGCCGCCGCCTACCCGGCCGAGGCGCTGCTGCCCGAGCCGCCGCCGTCGCGCGGGCTGGAGCGGCTGGTCGGCTGGGCGCGGACGCTGCGGGACGTGCTGGTGTTCGTCCCCATCCTCATCACCTGGTTCATGCTGCACGAGGCGCTCGCCGCGTACGGCGACGCGGGCAGCCAGGCGTCGTTCCTGCTCGGCTGGCAGGCGGGCTCGTTCGACCCCGACCACATCCGCCGGGGGATCGAGGACTTCACGCCGCTGTCGCAGACGGCGCTGTGGGTCGTCCTCGCCGTCCTCGGGATGATCGCGGTCGCGGTCGCGGTGAACGCGGGGGAGAACCGGCTGGAGCGGCCCCGCTACGAGGCCGAACGCGCCCAGATCGCGCAGGACCTCGCGCTCGCCGGCCACCTGATCACCGGGAACGCCGACATCGACGTCTCCTACCGGGAGCTGCGCGCGTACGTCCAGACGATGGAGGCGAGCGTCGGCGCGCTCGTGGACCGGCTCGCGGGCACCGCCGAGGAGGTCCGCGCCGCGCTGGAGAGCACCGGCGGCAAGCGGATCGAGGAGGCCATCCAGCGCTGGATCGACAAGGCGTCGGTGCTGGAGGACTCGCTCGCCGCGCTGCGCGTCCCGGCCGAGACGATCGACGCGTTCCGCTCCCTGCAGTCCGACATCGCCGCCGGGCAGCGCGAGCTGCGCGCCGAGCTGGCCGCGCTGCTGAAGGCCGTCGAGGACGCGACGCTCGCCACCGCCGACCACGCCGACGTCACCCGGCACTACCAGGAGGCGGGGAGCAAGGCGATGGCGGACACCGCGCTGCGGCTGTCGGACGCCGTCCGCGACCTCGGCGACTTCGTGGGCGAGTCCCGGACGTTCGTGGACTACCTGCGCCGCCGCGACGACGGCGCGCCGCGATGAGCCGCCGCCGTCCGCGCCGCCGGTTCGGGGGCGGGCACCTGGCCGGCTGGCTGTTCGCCGACCTGATGCTCGTGCTGTTCCTCGTCGCGATGGCCGTCCAGCCGCGCGCGCAGATCGCCGTCGGGAAGACGCCGGAGAAGCGGCCGACGCCGGACGGGCCGCGCGTCCTCGGCCAGGAGTTCTGCGAGTTCATGATCCCGGTGCGGGCCGACGGGCTGCTCGGCGGCGCGTCCTCGGCCCGGACCGATCTGCTGTCCAAGGTGCGGGGCGCGCTGCGCGGCGAGCACCCGTCCTGGCTGCACGGACCCGAGATGCACACCAAGGCGGGACGGGCGTCCTGCGACCGGCAGCTCCGCGACGGCCTCAAGGTCGGGTTCTTCCTCGTCTACGGCGCGCAGAGCGACGTCAACCGGGGCGTCCAGCTCGGCCAGCGGGCCGCCAAGGTCATCCGGACGGGCGACGACCGGTTCGGCGAGGCGATCTACCGCGCGGCGTGGACGGGCAGCGAGGGCGCCGACGCGGTCCAGATCATCACGTTCTTCTACCAGAACTGACCGAACCGGGAGGCGAGGCGATGAGAACCGAGCGGGTGCCGCTCTGGACGCCGTCCGGCGACCGGGTCGTGTTCGACCTGGCGCTGGAGGCCGCCGCCGTCGGCGGGGCGCGCTACACCGCGCACTTCGGCACCGTCGCCGGACCCGACGGCCGCCCGGTCGACTGCCTCTACAAGGTCGCCCACGGGCTGTCCGGCCGCCGCGCGCTCGACGCCGAACTCGGCGTGTTCGGCGCGTTCCGCATGGGCGGGCTGCGCGCGGACCAGTTCGCCGACCTGCTCGGCCACGACCTCGACGCCGAGGACGGCCGCGCCCGGCTGCTCCAGACCCGGCGCGGCAGGCCCGTCGACGCGCGCCGCCTCCCGCTGCGCGACCAGCAGCTCTGGCATCCCGTCCGGGACCTGTTCACGGCGCTGCGGCTGCTCGCCGACAACGGGTACGCGCACCGCAACATCACGCCCTCGACCGTCCTGTTCGACGGGACGCGGCTGCAGATCGCCGACCTCACCGAGGCGTACGGGCAGCCGTCCGACGACGACCTCGCCCGCGACGTGTCGGCCGCCGCCGCGCTGCTGCACTGGCTGGCGTCGGGCGGCCCGTCGGCGCTCGCGCCCGACGGCGACCACACCCAGCGCGCCAAGGAACTGCACTGGCTGACGAGCTTCCATCCCGACCTCGCGGTCGTGCTGCGTCCCGTCTACGAGGGCGCCGACGTGACGGCCGCCGCGCTCCTGGAGCGCATGACGGCCTGGCCGCGGCCCACCCCCGCCTCCGCGCCCGGCCCAGCGCCCGCGCCGGTGCAGCCGCAGGGCGCCGTGGCCGCGCCGGGGGAGCCCGGGACGGCGCGCGACTCCGCCGACCCCGACCACGTCGGCACCGACCGGGTCAAGTACCTGCCGCCGAGCGGGGGGACGCAGCCGAACCCCCGCCCGCAGCGTCCCCCGCAGCCACGCGAGCAGCCTCCCGAGCGGCCTCCGGCGCAGCCCGCCGACGACGAACTCGTCGCGGGCGAGGAGTTCGACCGGAGCTGGACGGGCCCCAAGCCAGCGGTGCCGCGCGGATCCGGCCCGCAGCCGCGGCCGGACGTCCCCGGGCCCGCGACGTCCGGCCCGCCGCCCCCGCAGAACCGGCAGCCGCAGCAGTACGGGCAGCAGCCTGCGCAGCAGTACGGGCAGCCTGCGCAGCAGTACGGGCAGCCTGCGCAGCAGTACGGGCAGCCTGCGCAGCAGTACGGGCAGCCTGCGCCGGGCCGCCCGTTCCTGCCCCCGGATTTCCCGTTCAGCAAGAACGAGGACGGCAACCGCCGTCTTCATCCCGCCGTCCTCTGGCCGGCGCTGTTCGTCGTCCTCGTCCTCGTCCTCCTGGTGGTGTTGCCATGACCGCCCCGCCCCGCCAGCCCGGCCCCTACGGTGACCCGAAGAACCCCTACGGCCTGCCGCCCGCGCAGGACGGGCGGACGCAGCAGTACGGGCAGCAGCCCCGGGCGTTCGGGCAGCAGTACGGCCAGCCCGCGCCGGGCCCTTCCGTGACCTGCCCGTACTGCCTCAACACGATCGACTGGCAGGACTTCGGGACGGTCCCGCTCATCCGGGAGACCACCGAGGGCCCCGAGGTGCTGACGCGCGCCCTCGGCGAGTCCGACGAGCGCTGGCGGCACCGGACGCTCGGCGCCAAGCGGCAGTGCCGGGGCGACGGCGAGCCGCACTACCTGCCCGCCGACTACGGCGAGCTGGAGCCGCTGATCATCGGGATCGTCGGCGCGTCGGCGGCGGGCAAGACGCACCTGCTCACCTCGATGATCGCCCAGCTGGAGCGGCGCCGCGCGATGCTGGCGGGCGAGCTGACCTTCCGGCCGCTGGACGGACGGCTGCGCCAGCGCTTCTACGAGGACCGCGTCCGCCCGTTCCTGGAGCACCGCCGCGTCTTGGCCCGGACGGCCCGCAGCGACCGGCCCGAGTTCGCCTACGGGCTGCGCGTCGCGAGCGCGCACACGGGCCGCTCCCACGCCGTCGTGTTCTTCGACGTCGCGGGGGAGCACTTCGTCGGCCACGAGTACGAGGCGACCCCGTTCATGAGCCTCGTGGACGGCCTCATCTACGTCGCGGACGGCAGCGGCCTCCGTTCGGGCGACCGCTGGAACCCGTGGCCGCCCGAGCCGGGCTTCGCCGCCGCGATCGCGCAGCTCACCGACGCGCCGTCGCGCGGCCCGGTCCCCGCGGTGATCGTCGTGGCCAAGTCCGACGTCCTGGACGGCGTGGCCGACGACGAGACCGTCACCCGCTGGATCGGCCGTCAGGACGAGACCCGCCTCGCCGACCTGCGCACCGCCAAGCTGGAGAGCCGCGAGGCGTTCCAGTTCCTGCGGCGGCGCGGCGCGGAACTGTGGCTGGAGCCGTTCCAGCCGGGCTCGCCGGTGACGCTGCACTTCGCGTCCGCGTCGGGCGTCCCGCAGCTCCCCGACCGCGAGCTGGGCGCGTTCCCCGACGACGGGTTCGGCCCGAAACGGGTCCTGCGCCCGTTGCTGTCGCTGTTCAGCATGACGGGGCTGGTCCCGGCGATCGAGATGGAGGAGCCGCCGGGCCCGCCTCCGCCCCCGCTTTATTACTGAGAGACGGCCGTCCGCCACGCGTGCCGGACGAGCAGCGCCGTCACCGCGAGGTCGGCGCGCCCGTCCAGCGTCGACGGGTCGGCGAAGGACCGCCGCTCGTCCCACCACGCGGCGCCCGGCGGGACGGCCCGGGCCAGAGCGTGGACCTGGCCCGCCGCGTCCGGGTCGAGCGTCAGTTCCGTCGCGCGCGCCCACAGCGCCGCCCACTCCGCCCCCGACGGCAGCTCGGCCGGACGCCGCCGCCCCGCGCGGTCGTAGCCGTGCAGCACCCGGTCGCGCAGCCAGCCGAGCCGGGACTCCGCGCGCCGCACCACCTCGGGCGCCTCGGCGTGGACGCGGCGCAGCAGCGCGCAGCCGTCCGCGCAGCCGTGGTGCCCGCAGCGGTGCCGGGCGGCCTCGGCGAGGATCCCGCCGTCCACCGCCTCCCACAGCAGCCGCTGCCCGGACTCGCCGCCCCGCGCCAGCGCGAGCAGCCCGGCCGCGTCGACCGGACGGCCCTGGAAGCGCGGCGGCAGGTCCCCGAGGACGTCGGCGGCGAGCCGGGCGAGGGCCAGCGGCGCCCGTCCGGCCGACACCGCGCGCAGGTGCCGGACCGACGCCGGGTCCGTGCCGCGCGCGACGAGCCAGTCCGCGAGCGCGTCGCCGTTCCCGTCCGCGAGCCAGACGGCGCCCGCCCGCCAGTGGCGTTCCAGATCGTCGGCCAGGTCCTCGATGGCCCGGTACGTCCGGCCCTGGAAGCGCGGCGGCGGGTTCTCCGCCGCGACCCACCCGGCGACCTGCTCGTACGTCCACCGCCGCGCCGGATCGACCGTCAGCAGCCCCTCGACCAGCGGGCGCCACGCCGGGTCGCGCACCGCGTCCAGCGGCGGCGGGCGCCGGGCCGTCAACGCCGCGCGGACCTCTTCGGGCGTCATGTTTCCGTACGGCGTGCGGCGCGTCAGCAGCTCGTGGACGATGATCCCGAGAGCCCACCACGCCGACCGCGCGTCCGGCCGTCCCCGCGCGGTCTCCGGCGCCGCGTACGCCCAGGTCGTCAGCACGACGATCCCGCCGGGGTCGCGCCGCCGCCGGACGTTGCGGCCCGTCCCGCCGAAGTCCCCGATGACCAGCTCGTACGGGTCGCGCGACCGGACGAGGACGTTCGCGGGCTTCACGTCGGTGTGCGTGAGGTTCAGGTCGTCCAGCCAGAAGTGCAGGCACTCGGCCAGCTCGGCGACGATCGCGTGCAGCTCCCGGTCGCCCGCCGGGGGCGCCGCGCCGTGGATGACGTCCCGCAGCGAGCCGTGGACGCAGTACTCCTCGGCCGTCCACCCGACCGTGCCGCCGTCGTGCTCGACGTTGCCGTACCCGTAGATCCGGGGCACGTGCCGCGCCGAGCCCCGCCGCGCGAGGACCAGCATCTGGTCCAGATCGGCCGGGAACTCCTTGTCCACCTTCACCACGACCGTGCCCGCCGCCGAGTCCGCCAGGTAGACCACCGACTCGGCGCCGACGTCCAGCACGGACCGGGGGGTGAACCGGTCCCGGAGCGCCGCCGGGAAGTCGGCCGCCTCCCACGTCTCCCGCGTCACACCGATCCTTCCGCCGCGTCGCAAATGTACCGTGGCGCGGCGCCGCCGGTCCGGCCGTCGCGCCGCCTCACTCCGACTCACTCCGACGGGGCGACAACGGGCCCGGGTTCCCGGAACAATGCACGAGCGACGCCACCGGGGAGAAAGAATCGAGACCGTGACAGCGACCATCAGCCACACCGCCGGACCCGACGACCAGGCACCGCCGCCGATCACCGCGCGGATCGCGGGCGAGCTGGGCGTCCGGGAGGGCCAGGTCCGCGTCGCCGTGGACCTGCTCGACGGCGGTTCGACCGTCCCGTTCATCGCCCGCTACCGCAAGGAGGCCACCGGCGCCCTCGACGACGCGCAGCTCCGCGCGCTGGAGGAACGCCTGCGCTACCTGCGCGAGCTGGACGAGCGGCGCGGCGCGATCCTGGAGTCGATCGACGGGCAGGGCAAGCTCACCGCCGAGCTGCGCGCCCAGATCGTGGCGGCCGACTCCAAGGCCCGGCTGGAGGACATCTACCTCCCGTACAAGCCCAAGCGGCGCACCAAGGCGCAGATCGCCCGCGAGGCCGGGCTCGAACCGCTCGCCGAACTGCTGCTGGCCGATCCCGGCCGCGACCCGCGCGCCGAGGCCGAGGCGTACGTCGACGCCGACAAGAACGTCGCCGACGCGACCGCCGCGCTGGAGGGCGCCCGGTCCATCCTCGTGGAGCGGTTCGCCGAGGACGCCGACCTCATCGGCGCGCTGCGCGAGCGCATGTGGACGCGGGGCCGCGTCGTCGCGAAGGTCCGTCCCGGCAAGGAGGAGGCGGGCGCCAAGTTCGCCGACTACTTCGACTTCGCCGAGCCGTTCGCCAAGCTGCCCTCGCACCGCGTCCTCGCGCTGTTCCGGGGCGAGAAGGAAGAGGTCCTGGACCTCGAACTGGAGCCCGAAGAAGACCCCGGCCCGGGCGTTCGCTCGTCGTTCGAGGCCGAGATCGCGCGCCGGTTCGGCATCGAGGACCGGGGCCGTCCGGGCGACGCGTGGCTCGGCGAGGTCGTCCGCTGGACGTGGCGGACGCGCGTGCTCGTCCACCTCGGCATCGACCTGCGCACCCGGCTGCGGCAGGAGGCCGAGGACGAGGCCGTCCGCGTCTTCGCCGCCAACCTGCGCGACCTGCTGCTCGCCGCGCCCGCCGGGACCCGCGCCACGATGGGCCTGGACCCGGGCCTGCGCACCGGCGTGAAGGTCGCGGTCGTGGACGGCACCGGCAAGGTCGTCGCCACCGACACGATCTTCCCGCACGAGCCGCGCCGCCGCTGGGACGAGTCGATCGCGACGCTGGCCCGCCTCGCCCGCGAGCACCACGTGGACCTCGTCGCGATCGGCAACGGCACCGCGTCCCGCGAGACCGACAAGCTCGCCGCCGACCTCATCGCCCGCCACCCCGACCTGAAGCTCACCAAGATCATGGTGTCGGAGGCGGGCGCGTCGGTGTACTCGGCGTCGGAGTACGCGGGCCGCGAGCTGCCCGGCATGGACGTGTCGCTGCGCGGCGCCGTCTCCATCGCCCGCCGCCTCCAGGACCCGCTGGCCGAGCTGGTCAAGATCGACCCCAAGTCCATCGGCGTCGGCCAGTACCAGCACGACGTGTCGGAGACCAAGCTGTCGCGGTCCCTGGACGCCGTCGTGGAGGACTGCGTGAACGCGGTCGGCGTGGACGTCAACACCGCGTCCGTCCCGCTGCTCACCCGCGTGTCCGGCATCAGCGAGGGCCTGGCGGAGAACATCGTCGCCCACCGCGACGCCAACGGCCGCTTCCGCTCCCGCTCCGGGCTGCGCGACGTGCCGCGCCTCGGCCCGAAGGCGTTCGAGCAGTGCGCGGGGTTCCTGCGCGTCCCCGGCGGCGACGACCCGCTCGACTCCTCCAGCGTCCACCCCGAGGCGTACCCGGTCGTCCACCGGATCCTCGCGGCGGCGGGCTCGGACGTCGCCGGGATCGTCGGCAACACGGCCGTCCTGCGCTCGCTGCGCCCCGCCGACTTCGTGGACGACGCGTTCGGCCTGCCGACCGTCACCGACATCCTCGCCGAGCTGGAGAAGCCCGGCCGCGACCCGCGTCCGGTCTTCCGCGCCGCCGCGTTCAAGGAGGGCGTCGACAAGCTGTCGGACCTGGAGAAGGGCATGGTCCTGGAGGGCGTCGTGACGAACGTGGCCGCGTTCGGCGCGTTCGTCGACGTCGGCGTCCACCAGGACGGCCTGGTCCACATCTCCGCGATGTCCGACCGCTTCGTCGCCGACCCGCGCGACGTGGTGAAGCCCGGCGACATCGTCCGCGTCAAGGTCCTGGACGTCGACCTGCCGCGCAAGCGCATCTCCCTCACGCTGCGGCTGACCGACGAGGCCCGCACCGAGAACGCGGGCCAGAACGCGGGCCAGAACCCGGGCCAGAAGCGGCGGCCCGCCCGTCAGCAGCCCGGCAACCGCAACGCGCCGCGCGGCCGGCCCGCCGCGCCGCCCGCGAGCGGCGCGATGGCGGACGCGCTGCGCCGCGCCGGGCTGACCGGCGGCCTGCCCGACCCCCGCGACAAGAAGAAGCGCTGACCGGACGCCCGGCGCGGGAGGCCGCGCCGGGCACCCGGCGTGATCACCACGAGCCCGAACGTGGCCGCGACCGGGCATGGCGGTGCGGCGTTCAGATCAGCGGGACGGGCTACTGCCAGGGCGGGTTGTGGTTGTCCTCGGGCATCCGGTGCCGTCCGCTGCCGGTCTCGGGCGGCGGGGGCTGCCGCTCGTCCGGGGCGTACGGGCCGCGTCCGAGGGGGTCGCGGCCGAGCGGGTCACCGGCCAGGGGGTCCGCGGCCAGCGGGTCGCGGTCCTGCGCGTCGGGCGCGAACGGGTTGCGGCCGAACGCCGGACCGTCCAGCGGCGTCGGCGCGGACGCCAGGCCGTACTCCGAGCGGGACAGGCCCGTCAGCCCCGACGACGACGAACGCGGACCGATCGGCGGCTCACCGAACGGGTCGCCCTCCAGCACACCGGCGTCCGCGCCGAGCGGAAGATCGCTGTGCGGGACGGGCCGGTGCCGGGGGAACTGGAGCACCGCGAGCAGCCCGATCGCCAGCGCCACCACGCGCAGCGTCGAGTTCAGCCGGTCCGTCGGCCACGGCTCGTCGTAGATGAACGTGCCCATGAGCAGCAGGTACGTCTTCGCGCTGACCGTCATGATCATCGCGACGACCGACACGCGGCAGCGCTGGAACGCCGCCACGAGGATCCCGAACCCGAGCGCCGCGGCCAGCACCGTCAGGTACGGGTACACGGTCGCGAGGACGCCGAAGCCCGACGCCTCCGAGTCGCTCCACCCCTTGATCGCCAGCTCGGCCGTCCCGACCGGGAACCCGGCGAGCATCCCGTAGGCGATGCCGGTGATGGGACGCGCGTGCCGGCCGTCGGGGCGGTAGTCCTGGAACAGCAGCAGCACGAGCGGCCCGAGCAGCGCCGGGATCGCCACGACGCCGATCTTCCACAGCGGCACGTCGACCGTCCGCACCGGCGGCGGGTTGCCCGTGGACGCCACCAGCAGCAGGATCGCCCCGCCGATGAGCAGCAGGCTCAGCCATTCGCGCGCCGACAGCCGCTCGCGGAAGAACACCATCGCGATCAGCAGCAGCGGGACGACGCCCGACATGAAGATCGGGACGGCCACGCCGAGCGACAGCTTGGACAGCGCCACGATCTGCAGGCTGAGCCCGCACAGGACGATCGCCAGCGCCACGAGGAACACCCAGCTCGACAGGATGGTCCAGATCATGTGCACGATTCGGTTGCCGCGCAGGGGCTCCATCCGGTCCGCCGCGAGCTTGAACACGGCGAAGCCGAGGTAGTACAGAGCCGTCGCGCCGAAGGCCGCAGCTATCCCGTTCATCCCGGAAGAGTATGGGGGGTCCGGGTGCTCCATGTCACATGCCCAGGTAGCGCGCTTGGTAGGGAATCGACGGCGCTGGGTGATCATGCGGCACGGGTCCCGTCCGGCCCGTCCGGCCCGGCGACGGACCCGGGCGAGGGGCGGGCGGCGGACGCGGTGTCCGCAGTTCGCGCCCGAACCCCATAGACTTGGCGCGCACGGGCGCGGAGCCGGTTTCTTCGGCGTGCCCGCGAGTGAGACCGAGCCGGAGAGACTGCCCGGCTGAGCACGCGTCGAACGCCCCGGCCGAGACAGCGCGGACCAAGGAGACCTACCCCAGTGAAGACCGATGTCGAGGAGCTGACCCCCACGCGGGTCAAGCTCACCGTCGAGGTGCCGTTCGACGAGCTCAAGCCGAACCTCGACAAGGCGTACAAGGAGATCTCGCAGCAGGTGCGGATCAAGGGCTTCCGGCCCGGCAGGGTTCCCGCCCCGCTGATCGACAAGTACGTCGGCCGCGGCGCGGTCCTGCAGGAGGCGGTCAACGACGCGCTGCCCGAGCTGTACGGACGCGCGGTCGAGGAGTCGGAGATCTTCGTCCTCGGCCAGCCGGACGTCGAGGTCACCGAGCTGGACGACGGCCAGCAGTTCGCGTTCACCGCCGAGGTGGACATCCGGCCGAAGTTCGAGGTGCCCGACTACGACGGCCTGGAGGTCGTCGTGGACACCGCCGAGGTCGACGACGAGAAGATCGCCGAGACGATCGACAACCTGCGCGAGCGCTTCGCGTCCCTGACCACGGTCGACCGGGCCGCGCAGGAGGGCGACTTCGCCACCATCGACCTGGCCGCGTCGATCGACGGCGAGGCCGTCGCGGACGCCTCCACCACCGGCTACTCCTACGAGGTGGGCTCCGGCTCGTCGGTCGAGGGCCTGGACGCCGCCGTCACCGGCCTGTCGGCGGGCGAGAGCGCCACGTTCACCGCGCCGCTGCCGGGCGGCGAGCGCGCGGGCGAGGACGCGGAGATCACCGTCACCGTCCAGAGCGTGAAGGTCAAGGACCTGCCGGAGGCGGACGACGAGTTCGCCCAGCTGGCGTCCGAGTTCGACACGATCGAGCAGCTCCGCGAGGACGTCCGGACGCGCCTCGGCCGCCAGGTCAAGCTGCAGCAGCTCTCCGACGCGCGCGACAAGGCGCTGGAGGCCCTGCTGGAGAAGGTCGAGATCCCGCTGCCCGACAAGGTCGTCGAGGACGAGATCAACCGCCGGAACCAGCAGTTCGAGCAGCAGCTCGCGATGTCCGGCACGACCCGCGCGGACTACCTCGCCGAGGAGGAGAAGTCCGAGGAGGAGTTCACCGCCGACGTCGAGAAGGCCGCGCGCCTCGCGGTCAAGGGCGGGTTCCTGCTCGACCAGCTCGCCGTCCAGGAGGAACTGGGCGTCGAGAACGAGGAGCTGAGCGAGTACGTCGTCACGCAGGCCATGCAGATGGGCGTGGCGCCGCAGCAGCTCGCCGAGTACCTCACCGAGAACAACCAGCTCCCGGCCATCGTCGCCGAGGTGCTGCGCAACAAGGCGCTGAACCTGATCGTCGAGCACGTCGTCATCAAGGACGAGGCGGGCACGACGATCGACGCCGCCGCCCTGCAGCGCGAGCTGAACGGCGAGACGGTCGAGGTCGAGTCCGAGGCCGACGCGGAGGCCGAGGTCGCCGACGAGGCGCAGGCCATCGCCGACGCGGACGCCGACGCCGAGGCCGCCGACGAGGCGGACGCGAAGGCCGCCGAGGAGGCCAACGCCGAGGCCGCCAAGAAGGCCGACGCCGAGGACGCCTGAGCATCGCCCGAACCGACGAACGCCCCGTTTCCCGGCCGCCGCGCCGGGACGCGGGGCGTTCGCCTTATCCGGCCGGGACCCGTTCCAATCCCGTCACGGCGAGCTACGCCGCCAGCGAAAAGCGGCCCCTCGCGGCTTAACACGGCCGTCCGGCGCGTTACTGTCCAGACATCCGAACCGATTAAAGGACCGGAGGAACACCGGTGAGCATGCCTCCGACTTTGGAGTCGTCGCAGGTTCAGGCGCGGGTCGCGGAGGCGCCCCTGCTGCCCCTCGGCGACCAGCTCTTCCAGCGGCTGCTGCGCGAGCGCATCGTCTTCCTCGGCCAGCAGGTCGACGACGACATCGCCAACCGCATCTGCGCCGAACTCCTGCTGCTGTCCGCCGAGGACGGCCGGCGCGACATCACGCTCTACATCAACTCGCCCGGCGGCTCGGTGACGGCCGGCATGGCGATCTACGACATCATGCGGTACGTCCCGAACGACATCGTCACGGTCGGCATGGGCCTGGCCGCGTCGATGGGCCAGTTCCTGCTCTGCGCGGGCACGCCCGGCAAGCGGTACGCGCTGCCGCACGCGCGGATCATGATGCACCAGCCGTCCGGCGGCATCGGCGGCACGGCCTCGGACATCAAGATCCAGGCCGAGCAGATGCTGTACGTGAAGCGGACGCTCGCCGAGAAGATCGCCGAGCACACCGGCCAGCCGCTGGAGCAGATCGAGAAGGACTCCGACCGCGACCGCTGGTTCACCGCCGACGAGGCCCGCGACTACGGCCTGGTCGACCACGTGGTGCTGAGCGCCACCCAGGTGCCCTCCGAGGGCCCCGTCTCCTGACGAACCCGAAAGCGACCTACGGAGGCACGCAAGTGAGCGACCTGATCCGTCCGCAGATCCAAGCCGGCGGGGTCATGCCCGTCGACAACCGCTACATCATTCCGTCGTTCGTCGAGCGCACCACGTACGGGGTCAAGGAGATGAACCCGTACAACAAGCTCTTCGAGGAGCGGATCATCTTCCTCGGCGTGCAGATCGACGACGCGTCCGCGAACGACGTGATGGCCCAGCTCATCACGCTGGAGTCGATCGACCCCGACCGCGACATCAGCATCTACATCAACTCGCCCGGCGGTTCGTTCACCGCGATGACGGCGATCTACGACACGATGCAGTTCGTCAAGCCGGACGTCCAGACGGTCTGCATCGGCCAGGCGGCGTCGGCGGCGGCCGTGCTGCTCGCCGCGGGCACCAAGGGCAAGCGGGCGGCGCTGCCGAACTCGCGGATCCTGATCCACCAGCCCGCGACCGAGGGCACCTACGGCCAGTCGAGCGACATCGAGATCCAGGCGCGCGAGATCATGCGGATCCGCGAGCTGCTGGAGGAGATCCTCGCCCGGCACAGCGGCAAGTCGCAGGAAGAGGTCCGCGTCGACATCGAGCGCGACAAGATCCTGACGGCGGACGAGGCCAAGGACTACGGCCTCATCGACGACGTCTTCGTCAGCAGGAAGCGCCAAGCCGAGGTAGTGTCGTCCTGAGACGGCGCCGCCGACGGCGCTCCGGGGACGCGGGAGACCCCCGCCCGGTCGTGACACTTCCGGGCGAGGGGCTCACCGGGTCCGCGGGAGACGGTAACGTCGAATCCAACGTCGAATGAACCTCCGGGACGCAATCGAGCCGGCCCACATCCTCCAGGCGGGCGGCCCCACGAAAAGGAGACAGTTGGGTGGCACGCATCGGCGACGGTGGTGATCTGCTCAAGTGCTCGTTCTGCGGAAAGAGCCAGAAGCAGGTCAAGAAGCTCATCGCGGGTCCGGGCGTGTATATCTGCGACGAGTGCATTGATCTCTGCAACGAGATCATCGAGGAAGAGCTGTCGGAGACCTCCGACCTCAAGTGGGACAGCCTGCCCAAGCCCCGGGAGATCTACGAGTTCCTCGACGGGTACGTGATCGGGCAGGAGACGGCGAAGAAGAACCTGTCGGTCGCCGTCTACAACCACTACAAGCGCATCCAGTCGGGTGAGGCGGCGGGCCGGGACGACGGCGTCGAACTGGGCAAGTCCAACATCCTGCTGCTCGGCCCCACGGGGTCGGGGAAGACGCTGCTCGCGCAGACGCTCGCCAAGCTCCTCAACGTGCCCTTCGCCATCGCCGACGCGACCGCGCTGACGGAGGCGGGCTACGTCGGCGAGGACGTCGAGAACATCCTGCTCAAGCTGATCCAGGCGGCCGACTACGACGTCAAGAAGGCCGAGACCGGGATCATCTACATCGACGAGGTCGACAAGATCGCCCGCAAGAGCGAGAACCCGTCGATCACCCGGGACGTGTCCGGCGAGGGCGTCCAGCAGGCGCTGCTGAAGATCCTGGAGGGCACGACCGCGAGCGTCCCGCCGCAGGGCGGACGCAAGCACCCGCACCAGGAGTTCATCCAGATCGACACGACGAACGTGCTGTTCATCTGCGGCGGCGCGTTCGCGGGTCTGGAGAAGATCGTGGAGTCGCGGATCGGCAAGCAGGGCATGGGCTTCGGCGCCGCGCTGCGCTCCAAGGCCGACTTCGGCGAGGTCGCGGAGATGCTCGGCGACGTCATGCCGGAGGACCTGCTGAAGTTCGGGATGATCCCGGAGTTCATCGGTCGGCTGCCGATCATCACGAGCGTCCACAACCTGGACCGGGACGCGCTGATCAACATCCTGACCGAGCCGAAGAACGCGCTGGTGCGGCAGTACCACCGCCTCTTCGAGATGGACGGGGTGGATCTGGAGTTCACCGACGACGCGCTCGAAGCCATCGCGGACCAGTCGATCCTGCGCGGCACGGGCGCCCGGGGCCTGCGCGCGATCATGGAAGAGGTCCTGATGTCGGTGATGTACGAGGTGCCGTCCCGGCAGGACGTGGCGCGCGTCGTCATCACCCGCGAGGCGGTGCTGGAGCACGTGAACCCGACGCTGGTGCCGCGCGAGCGCGCGACCAAGCGCGAGCCGCGCGAGAAGAGCGCCTGACCGCGCCCCGATTCGGCCGAACGCCCCTCTCCGGAGGGGCGTTCGTCGTTTCCGGCGGTGTTATTGTGCTACGAAGCTAGGGCAATGGAGGTTCGGTGATCGCGTTCCATCTGGACGACCGGTCGGGTCTCGCGCCCTATCTCCAGCTCGTCCGGCAGGTGCGGCAGGCGCTGCGCGTCGGGCTGCTGCGCGAGGGCGACCAGCTCCCGACCGTCAAGGAGGTCGTGGCGCAGCTCGCGATCAACCCGAACACCGTCCTCAAGGCGTACCGGGAGCTGGAGCACGCGGGGCTGGTGGCGGCGCGGCCGGGCGTCGGGACGTTCGTGACCGCCACGCTCGCCGACGCGTCCCTGGCCGCGCACGGCCCGCTGCGCCGCGACCTGCTGGCGTGGCTGGGCGAGGCGCGCCGCGCCGGGCTGGACGACGAGAGCATCGAGGCGCTGTTCATGACGACGTTCCGGCAGTCGTCGCTGCGGGAGGCGCGGTGACGCCGCTGCTGGAGGCGTGGGGCCTCGGCCGGCGGTACGGGCGGCGCTGGGCGCTGGCGGAGTGCACGGTGCGGATCCCCGCCGGGCGCGTCGCGGGGCTGGTCGGCGCGAACGGCGCGGGCAAGAGCACGCTGCTGGCGCTCGCGGCCGGGATGCTGGAGCCGTCGGCGGGGACCGTCCGCGTGCTCGGCGACCGTCCCGGCTCGCGGCTCGGGAAGGTCGCCTACGTCGCGCAGGACGCGCCGCTGTACGCCGGGCTGACCGTCGCCGAGCACCTGCGGCTCGGCGCGCGCCTCAACCCGCGCTGGGACGCCGCGTCCGCCCGCGCCCGGATCGACCGGCTCGGCCTGGACCCGGCGCGCCGCGCGGGGCGGCTGTCGGGCGGGCAGCGCGCGCAGCTCGCGCTCACGCTCGGCCTCGCCAAGCGGCCGGAGCTGCTGATCCTGGACGAGTCCGCCGCCGCGCTGGACCCGCTGGCCCGCCGCGACTTCCGGGCGACGCTGCTCGAGGCCGTCGCGGCGGACGGGCTGAGCGTCCTGCTGGCGTCGCACCTGGTGGCCGATCTGGAGCGGACGTGCGACCACCTCGTCGTGCTGGCGGACGGCCGGGTCCGCGTGGCCGGGGACATCGACGACCTGCTCGCCCGGCACCGCCGCCTCACCGGCCCCCGCCGCGACCCGGGCACGCTGCCGCGCGGCCAGCACGTCGTCGCGGCCGTCCACGCGGCGCGGCAGAGCAGCCTGGTCGTCCGCACGGACGACCCGATCCTCGATCCGGCGTGGGAGGTCGGCGACGTGGGGCTGGAAGACCTCGTCATCGCGTACATGAGCGGTGAGCCCGTCCTGCGTCCGGCGGCCGGGCGCGCGAAGGCGGCGTGGCGCGCATGACGATCCTGCCCGGGGCCGTCGTGCTGCCCGACGGGACGCGGGTGCGCGGACGCGGGCTGCGGCACGGCACGCCGGACGGCCCTTCGCCCGACTTCGGCCTGTACCTCGGCTCTCCGCGCATGCGCCGCCGCTTCGACGGCGACCTGACCTGGGAGCACGTCTGGCTGGACTGGCCCGACTTCCGGCTGCCGCGCGACCGGGAGCGCGCCGTCGCCGAGATCCGCGCGCTGCACGAGCGCGCCCGTGCCGGACGGGCCGTGGAGGTCGCGTGCGGCGGCGGCGTCGGGCGCACCGGGACCGTGATGGCGTGCCTGGCCGTCCTCGCCGGGGTGCCCGCGGCCGACGCGGTCCGTTGGACGCGCGTCCATTATCACCCGCGTGCGGTGGAAACGCCCTGGCAGCGGAGGTGGACAAGGGCCTTCCCACCGAGTCAGGCGAAGCAGTAACGCGGGATTAACATCCCATCCGGCAGAGTGCCGGTCATGAGCCATCCCGCCGACGCGCGGCGGTCCCGGTGAGTCCGGCCCGCCGCGACGCGCTCGCCGCCCTCGTGCTCGCCTCGGTCTCGGTCGCGGCGTCCGCCGGGGGCGCGCCGGCCGCCCCACGGGCCGCCGCGCCGGCCCGGTCCGGGCGCCACCGGGCGGTCCCCGACCGCGCCGTGCCCCGTCCCCGGCCCCCGGTCACGCCCGCACCGGCCCCGACGCCGACCGCCACGGCGCTGCGGGCGCGGCGCCGGGCGCTGCGGCGGACGCTCGACCGGTACGCCGACGCTCATCCGCAGCCGTTCACCGTCGCCGTCCGTGAACTGGACACCGGCTTCGCGTTCACCTACAACGCCGCGCTCCGGCCCGTCACGGCCAGCGTCGTGAAGGTCGAGATCGTCATCGCGGCGATGCTGCGCGCCCAGCGGCGGCACGGGACGCTCACCGAAACGGAACGGGAACTCGCCGGACGGGCCGTCCGGCACAGCGACAACGTCGCCGCGACGGAGCTGTGGCACGGGATCGGCGGGACGTCCGGCCTCGCCGCCGCCGGACGCGCCCTCGGGCTGCGCCACACCGCGCCCGGCCCCGGCGACTACTGGGGCTCGACCGTCACCAGCGCCGCCGACCAGATCCGCGTCCTGTCGGCGCTGACGTCCGCGCGCGGGCCGCTGACCGGCGAGCACCGGCGCCTGCTCCTCGGCCTCATGGCCCGCGTCGCGCCCGAGCAGGCGTGGGGGATCAGCGCCGCCGCCGGGGACGGCGACGAGGTCGCGCTGAAGAACGGCTGGCTCCCGCGCAAGCCCGACGGCGGCCTGTGGACGGTCAACAGCATCGGACGCCTGCGCCGCGCGGGCCACGACCGGCTCGTCGCCGTCCTGACCACCCGCCACACGTCCATGGCCGCCGGAATCGCCATGGCCGAGCACGTCGCCGCGACCGTCGCCCGGAACCCCGCGCGGTGACGCCCGCCCCGGAAGGGCGCGCCGGACCCCACCGGGCGCGCCCTTCCGGCCGGCTCAGCCGAGCCCGGCCTCGCGGGCCAGGACGATCGCCTGAGCGCGGTCCGCGACGTGCAGTTTCACGAAGATGTTCGACACGTGGTTGCGGACGGTCTTCTGGCTCAGGAACAGGGTCGCGGCGATCTCCGCGTTGCCCCGCCCCTGCGCGATCAACTCCAGCACTTCCCGCTCCCGGTCGGTGAGCTGCGGGAACGCCGTGCGCTTCGGATCGGGCATGTCGGTGAAGTAGGTGAGGACACGACGCGCGATGTCCGGCCCGTAGATCGCCTCGCCCGCCGCGACGGCCCGCACCGCGCGGCCGATCTCCTCCGCGCCCGACTCCTTGAGCAGGTAGCCGCGCGCCCCGGCCCGCATCGCCGCGAACACCGAGTCGTCGTCGCGGAACATCGTGAGGACGAGCACGCCGATCGACGGGTTGTTGCGCGTGATCGTCCGCGTCGCCTCGATGCCGTTGCCGCCCGCCATGTGCAGGTCCATGACGACGACGTCGGGCCGCAGCTCGGCGGCGAGCCGGACGGCGTCCGGCCCGCACTCGGCCTCCGCGACGATCTCGATGCCGCCGAGCGCGACGAGCAGGCTCTTGAGGCCCTGCCGGAAGACGGGATGGTCGTCGGTGACGAGGACCCGGATCGGGGAGCTGGTCATGTGTGCCGCCTCTGCCGCTGTGGAGACCGATGCTATCCGGCCCTGCTATCCCGCCATGGCCAGCGGCAGCCGCGCGGCGACGACCGTCCCGCCGCCCGGCCGCGACCCGATCGCGCAGTGCCCGCCGACCTCGGCGGCCCACTCGCGCATCGCGGCCAGCCCGCCGCCGCGCGCCCGGCTCGGCGGCGGCAGCCCCACGCCGGAGTCGGCGACGAGGATGTGCAGGTCGTCGGCGCGCGACAGCAGGATGAGCGCGCTCGGCGCGTGCGCGTGCGCGCGGATGTTCGCGACGGCCTCGGCGACGATCCGGTACGCGGCGACCTCGACGGCGGCGGGCAGGTCGGCGGGGGAGCCGTCGAACCGGACGTCCACCCGCTCCCCGCAGCCGTCGGCGAGCGTCTCGATCGCGGTGACGAGCCCGAGGTCGTCCAGGGCGGGCGGCCGGAGGCTGCGCGCGAGGTCGCGGATCTCCCCGACGGCGCCCGCGAGCCGGTCGCGCAGCTCGGTCAGCACCGGGCCGACCTGCTCGGGCTCCGACGACAGGGTGAGGCGGGCCGCGTCCACCGTCAGCGCGAGGCTGGCGAGGCTCGGGCCGAGGTCGTCGTGCAGGTCGTGCCGCAGCCGGCGGCGCTCCTCCTCGCGGGTCGCGAGGATGCGGGCGCGCGAGCGCTGGAGTTCCCCGGTGAGGCGCAGGGTGCGGGGCGTCCCGGCGAGCCGCGCCGTGACGACGCCCGCGGTGAAGGCGCCCGCCAGCACGGCGGCGCGGGCGACGACCGCTCGCATTCCGATCCCTTTCCGCGGCCGTGCGGGGAGGCCGCCGCCCCATCGTTCCGGGACCGGTGACCCGGTGTCAGGTGACCTGTGTCCCGACCCCCGTGGGACGCCCCGGGACGCGGGCGTCGCCACCGTGGGACGGGCCGTAGAATTGTTCGCCGTGACTCAGCCCACGACTCAGACCCCGAGCGGCGACGCCGTCGACCTGCCCACCCGCTACCAGCCGGCGGACGTCGAAGGCAGGCTCTACGAACGCTGGGTATCCGAGGGCCGATTCACCGCCGACCCGGCCCGGAACCCCGGCCGTCCCGCGTACTCGATCGTCATCCCGCCGCCCAACGTGACCGGCTCGCTGCACATGGGCCACGCGCTGGACCACTCCATCCAGGACACGCTGGTCCGCCGCCGCCGGATGCAGGGCCACGAGGTCGCGTGGATCCCCGGCATGGACCACGCGGGCATCGCGACGCAGAACGTCGTCGAGCGCGAACTGGCCAAGGAGGGCCTGTCCCGCCACGACCTCGGCCGCGAGGCGTTCGTGGACCGCGTGTGGAAGTGGAAGGCGGAGTCCGGCGGCCGGATCCTCGGCCAGATGCGCCGCCTCGGCGACAGCGTGGACTGGTCCCGCGAGGCGTTCACGATGGACGACGACCGCGCCCGCGCCGTGCGGACGATCTTCAAGCGGCTGTTCGACGACGGCCTCATCTACCGCGCCGAGCGCATCATCAACTGGTGCCCGCGCTGCCTGACGGCCCTGTCGGACATCGAGGTCGAGCACGCCGACCGCGACGGCGAGCTGGTCTCGATCCGCTACGGCGACGGGGACGACTCCATCGTCGTCGCCACGACCCGCGCCGAGACGATGCTCGGCGACACCGCCGTGGCCGTCCACCCCGACGACGAGCGTTACAAGCACCTCGTCGGACGCGACATCGAGCTGCCGCTGACCGGCCGCCGCATCCCGGTCGTCGCCGACGAGCACGTCGACCCGGCGTTCGGCACCGGCGCCGTCAAGGTGACCCCGGCGCACGACCCGAACGACTTCGAGATCGGCCGCCGCCACGACCTGCCGTCCCTGTCGGTCATGGACGAGCGCGGCGTCATCACCGAGCCCGGCCCGTTCCAGGGCCTCGACCGGTTCGAGGCGCGGCCCGCCGTCGTCGCCGCGCTGCGCGAGGACGGCCGGATCGTCAGGGAGATCCGCCCCTACGAGCACTCGGTCGGGCACTGCCAGCGCTGCCGGACGGTCGTGGAGCCGCGCGTCTCGCTCCAGTGGTTCGTCAAGGTCGCGCCGCTGGCCAAGGCGGCGGGCGACGCCGTCCGCGACGGCCGCGTCGCCATCCACCCGCCGGAGATGGCCGCCCGCTACTTCGAGTGGGTCGACAACATGCACGACTGGTGCGTGAGCCGTCAGCTCTGGTGGGGGCACCGCATCCCCGTCTGGTACGGCCCGGACGGCGAGACCGCGTGCCCCGGCCCGGACGAGGAGCCCCCGGCGGGCTGGACGCAGGACACCGACGTCCTCGACACGTGGTTCTCCTCGGCGCTGTGGCCGTTCTCCACGCTCGGCTGGCCCGCCGACACGCCGGAGCTGCAGCGCTTCTACCCGACGTCCGCGCTGGTCACCGGCTACGACATCCTGTTCTTCTGGGTCGCCAGGATGATGATGTTCGGGCTGTACGCGATGGACGGCGCGGTGCCGTTCCGGACGATCGTCCTGCACGGCATGGTCCGCGACCAGCACGGCAAGAAGATGTCCAAGTCGTTCGGCAACGTCGTGGACCCGCTGGACTGGATCGAGCGCTACGGCGCCGACGCCACCCGGTTCACGCTGCTGCGCGGCGCGAACCCCGGCGGGGACGTCCCGGTCGCCGAGGAGTGGGCGCAGGGCTCGCGCAACTTCTGCAACAAGCTGTTCAACGTGGCGCGGTTCGCGCTGATCAACGGCGCGAACGTGTCCGGTCCGGTGCCCGCCGAGCTGACCACCGTGGACCGCTGGGTGCTGTCCCGGCTGAACACGGTGATCGCCGAGGTGGACGCCCACCTGGACGACTACGAGTTCGCCAAGGCGTGCGAGACGCTCTACCACTTCGCGTGGGACGAGGTCTGCGACTGGTACGTCGAGCTGGCCAAGGTGCAGCTCGCCGACGACCGGGCCCCCGCGACGCGGCGCGTGCTCGGCGAGGTGCTGGACAAGGTGCTGCGGCTGCTGCACCCGGTGATCCCGTTCGTCACCGAGGAGCTGTGGACGACGCTGACGGGCGCGGACACGCTCGTCACCGCGGCCTGGCCCGCGGCTGATCCGGAGCGCCGCGACGCCGCCGCCGAGGCCGAGATCGAGTCGCTGCAGCGGCTCGTCACCGAGGTCCGCCGGTTCCGCGCCGACCAGGGCCTCAAGCCCGGCCAGCGCGTCGCCGCCGAGCTGGACTGGGCCGGGTCGCCGCTCGCCGCCCACGAGGAGGGCGTGCGGACGCTGCTGCGGCTGACCGTCCCCGGCGACGGGTTCGCGGCGACCGCGTCGCTGCCGGTCGAGGGCGCGACGGTCCGGCTCGACACCGCCGGGGCGATCGACGTCGGCGCCGAGCGGCGGCGGCTGGAGAAGGACCTCGCCACCGCCCGCAAGGAGGCCGACCAGACGCGCCGCAAGCTCGGCAACGAGGCGTTCGTCGCCAAGGCGCCCGAGGCCGTCGTCGCCAAGAACAAGGACCGGCTCGCGCAGGCCGAGGCGGACATCGCCCGGCTGGAGCACCAGCTCGCCGCGCTGCCCGCCGGCTGAGATCGCGGGGTGTCCCCGGGAACCCGGGGGCACCGCCGGTCGTCTCTTACACTGGCGGTAAGGCGACGTGCCCGCACGTCCATCGCCCTGGACGCGCGGGACGCCCCGGACGGCAGGGGAGAGCGATGTACGAGCAGCGGCCGGTCCGTCCCGATCTCGTGCGCGACGCGGCGCCCGGCTACCTGCCCGGCCCGGGGACGCGGCCCTCGTCCGGCACGCGCGGCGTCCCCGAACCGGACCCGCACGCCTCGGGCGAGCGTCCGGTCGTGCCGCCGAGCGAGCAGTACGGGATGCCGGTCGCGCCGCCTCCGCCGCCGCCCCTCCACGTCCACCATCTGCCGCGCCGGTCGCCGGACCCGTCGATCCACGTCGTCCACGGGGTGCTGACGGTCGCGACGTTCGGGCTGTGGCTGCCGGTGTGGATCGTCCACACGATCGTCATGGCCGCGCAGGACCCGCGTCCGGCGCCGCCGCCCGTCCCGGTGCGGCCGGTCGTGCCGCTCGGGCCGCCGGTGCCGCCGCCGTCGCCCGAGCAGATCAACCACGCGGCGGTCCAGCAGGCCGCCGCCCGCGCGCACCGGCGCCGCGAGGCGCGGGCGCTCGCGCTGCACAACCCGCTGATGGCGCGCGAGCTGCGCATCGGGCGGACGGACTTCCCGCCCTACCGGCGTCCCTACGACGACGGCGGGCTGATCGACGTCAACCTCGTCCCGGCGCAGGAGCTGACGCGGTTCGGGCTCACCGTCGAGACGGCCGAGCGCATCGTGGCGATCCGCGACCAGGTCGGCGGGTTCAGCTCGGCCGAGGAACTGGCGACGATCGCCGACCTGCCGCCCAAGCTGCTGCCCGAGCTGCTCGAATACGGCCTCTACCTGCCCTGACGCGAGCGGTCGCGCCGGTTCGCCACCGGTGGGATGCCCGGCAGGTTACGATTCCGGCTGATCGTGGGCTTTGTTGTGGATCCTGCCGGGAGTGTCATGGCCGACTCGTCCCCCCTGCCGCCGGAACCGGCCGAGCAGGACGGGCTGTGGGGCGCGTCCCCGCCCTGGTGGGCCGACGAGCCCGCCGCGCCGTCGGCCGGCCCGGCGGTGACGACCGGCCCGGTGGCGCTCGTCGCCGAACCACCGCCCGTCCCGGCCCCGCGCCCCGCCCCCGAATCCACGCCCGCGCCTGAGCCCGTCACCGCGCCTGAGCCCATCGTCGCGCCCGAGCACGTCGCCTCGCCCGTCTCAGCGCCCGCGCCTGTATCCGCGCCCGCGCCAACGCCCGTCACCGCGCCAGCGCCCGTCACCGCGCCGGCGTCCAGCCCCGCGCCGGGGTCCAGTTCGGCGTCCGCGCCGACGTCCAGCCCCGCGCGGACGTCCTTGCCTGCGGCGGCGCCCGTGGTGGCGGGTGGGGCGGTGCAGGGGGTGCGGCGGCGTGCGCCGCTGTACGGGGCGCTGGTCGCGGCGGCGGTGGCGCTCGTGCTCGGTGGCGGGACGGCGGCCGTCCTCGCGGGTGGCGGGGACAAGCCGCCCGCGATCGTCCCGGCGCCCGCGACGGCCGCCGGGCTCGCCCGCAGCGCCGACCTCCCGCAGGCGGCCGTCACGTACCCGTTCGCGACGGCGGCGCTGCGCGCGGCCGGGATCGAGCGGCCCCCGATCGTCGCCGCGCTCTACGGGACGGGCGCCCGCCAGGTCCTCGTCCTCGCGGGCGACGACGTCGTCGGCGACCCGCCGGTGTTCCTGCGCCGCGCGCGGCCCGCGACCGTCCTCACCGCCCGCCGCGCCCAGGCGATGACCTGCGGCACGTTCGCGGTGCTCGCCGAGACGCGTCCCTACTGCGCGTGGGCGACCGCGAGCACCTACGGGTTCGTCGCCGCCGAGGACGCGGGCGCCGCCGACCTCGCGCCCGTCGCCGCCCGGCTGCGCGCCGCGTTGGAGAAGTCCGGCTGACCGCGCCCCGGGACGGTCGACCGCGCGGGGTGAGTAGGCTTTCGGCGTGGCAGACACCCCGCTCTCCGACTACCGGTCCGTCGTCGCGGCGATCGACGCGCGCGGCGTCGAATGGGACTTCGACCCCTCCCTGGACCGCATGGCCGACCTGGTCGACCTGCTGGGCTCGCCGCAGCGCGCCTACCCGGTGATCCACGTCGCCGGGACGAACGGCAAGTCCAGCACGGCCCGGTTCGTCGCGGCGCTGCTGCGCGAGCGGGGCCTGCGCGTCGGCCTCTACACGAGCCCGCACCTGGTCACGCCGCGCGAGCGCATCGCGATCGACGGCGAGCCGATCAGTGAGGAGGCGTTCGTCGCGGCCTACGCCGACATCGCCCCGTATCTGCCGATCGTGGACGACAAGCACCCCGTCCGGCTGTCGTACTTCGAGGTGCTGACCGCGATGGCGTTCGCCGCGTTCGCCGACGCCCCGGTGGACGTCGCGGTCGTCGAGGTGGGCCTCGGCGGCACGTTCGACGCCACCAACGTCGCCGACGGTCAGGTCGCGGTCGTCACGCCCGTCGCCCTCGACCACACCCGCTACCTCGGCGACACGGTCGAGGAGATCGCGGCGGAGAAGGCCGGGATCATCAAGCCGGGCGCGGTCGCGGTGATCGCGCAGCAGTCCGTCGCCGCCGCCGAGGTGCTGCTGCGCCGCGTCGCCGAGACGGGCGCCACGGCCGCCCGCGAGGGCATCGAGTTCGGCGTGCTGTCGCGCGACGTCGCCGTCGGCGGCCAGCGCATCGCGGTGCGCGGCCTGCACGGAACGTACGACGACGTGTTCCTCCCACTGTTCGGCGACCACCAGGCGGCCAACGCGGCCACGGCGATCGCGGCGGTCGAGGCGTTCGCGTCCGGCGGCCCGACGCCCGGCGACGTCCCGCTGGAGGCCGCGACGCGCGTCGCGCCCGGCGAGACCTACACCGGCGGCGCCGAGGGCCAGCTCGACCCGGCGCTCGTGCGCAGCGCGCTCGCCAAGGCCGAGTCGCCGGGACGGCTTGAGGTCGTCCGCAGCGGCCCGGCCGTCCTCGTGGACGCCACGCACAACCCGGCGGGCATGGCCGCGACGGTCGCGACGATCACCGAGTCGTTCGGGTTCACCCGGCTGGTCGGGGTGTTCGCCGGGGCCGCCGACAAGGACCTCGCGGGCGTCCTGGACCAGCTCGAACCCGTCCTCGCCGAACTCGTCGTCACCCGCAACTCCTCGCCGCGCTCGATGCCGCCCGAGGAGCTGGGGGAGCTGGCCGAGAGCGTGTTCGGCCCCGAGCGCGTCCACGTCGTCCCGAGCCTGGACGACGCCATCGACCAGGGCATCGCCCTCGCCGAGGAGACCGGCGAGTACCAGGGCGCGGGCGTGCTCATCACCGGTTCGGTCGTCACGGCGGGCGACGCCCGGACGCTGCTGCGCGCGGACGGCCGCTCGTGACGCGCCCGGCCACGGCCTCCGCGCGGGGCGGACGCGCGCTGCTGTCGGCCGTCCTCGCCAGCGAGGCGATCGTCATCGCGCTGGCGATCCCGGTCGCGATCTCCATCCAGGACGTGGACGCGGGCCTCGCGGGCGGCGTCTGCGGCGGCCTCGCCGTGCTGTGCCTGCTGGTGACCGGGCTGCTGCGGCGCCCGTGGGGCGTCCAGGCCGGGACGGTCCTCCAGGTCGCGATCCTGCTGACCGGCTTCCTCGTCCCGACGATGTTCTTCCTCGGCGTCCTTTTCGGGGCGCTGTGGGCGACGTCGCTGTGGATGGCGCGCAAGGCCGAAGCCGTCCAGGCCGCCGCCGCGAATTCCGCGCCGGAAAACCCGGCCGGAAAAGACGCGCCGCCGCCCGGCGCGTGAATTCGTGCCGAATTCCGGCGCCCCCGGTCCCACCGGGCGCTCCCGGAGCCCGGTAAACTTCGCGGCCGGAGGCGCGCCGCCCGTCCGGCGGCCCCGTTCCGGCCGCCGCGTCCGCGCGCCACTCGCATCCATCCGTTTTGAGGAGAACCACCCGTGTCCGAGCGCACTCTCGTCCTGGTCAAGCCCGACGGCGTCCGCCGCGGCGTCGTCGGCGAGGTCATCAGCCGGATCGAGCGCAAGGGCCTGCGGCTCGTGGCGCTGGAGCTGAAGCGGCTGCCCCGGGAGACCGCCGAGGCGCACTACGAGGAGCACGCGAGCAAGCCGTTCTTCGGCGAGCTGGTGGACTTCATCACCGGCGGGCCGCTCGTCGCGCTGGTCGTCGAGGGGCCGCGCGCCATCGAGGCGTTCCGCGCCCTCGCCGGGGCGACCGACCCGGTGAGCGCGACGCCCGGCACGATCCGCGGCGACTTCGCGCTGGAGATCGGCGAGAACATCGTCCACGGCTCGGACTCGACCTACTCCGCCGAGCGCGAGATCAAGCTGTTCTTCCCCGAGCTGGGCTGACCGCGCACCCTCCCGCGCGGTCCCGTGCACACCGACCGCGCACGCCGACCGCGCACCCCGCCGCGACCGACACACGCGGGCCGGATCCGTCCGGCCCGCGTCTGTTTTACTCCGGCGATCCCAGGTCAACGCCGGTTTTTTGGGCGCGACGCACCGAATGGGCGGCTGACCCGGCCGCGCGTGGCACGTTACGATAGGGGGTGCCGCTCCGCACGCCCGCCGACATGAAGGGCTCCCTTTCTTCATGGGTAACAAGTTGTCGTTTCTCGGCCGTGACATGGCGGTCGACCTTGGCACCGCGAACACGCTCGTCTACGTCCGCGGACGCGGCATCGTCCTGAACGAACCCTCCGTCGTCGCGATCAACACCAACAACGGCAAGATCGTCGCGGTGGGGATCGAGGCCAAGCGGATGATCGGCCGCACGCCCGGCAACATCGTCGCCGTCCGTCCGCTGAAGGACGGCGTCATCGCCGACTTCGACGTCACCGAGCGGATGCTGCGCTATTTCATCCAGAAGGTCCACAAGCGGCGCCACTTCGCCAAGCCGCGCATCGTCGTCGCGGTCCCGAGCGGGATCACCGGCGTCGAGCAGCGCGCGGTGAAGGAGGCCGGCTACCAGGCGGGCGCGCGGCGGGTCTACATCATCGAGGAGCCGATGGCCGCCGCGATCGGCGCGGGCCTGCCGGTCTACGAGCCGACCGGCAACATGGTCGTGGACATCGGCGGCGGCACCACCGAGGTCGCGATCATCTCGCTCGGCGGCATCGTGACGAGCCAGTCGGTGCGCGTCGGCGGCGACGAGCTGGACCAGGCCGTCATCTCGTTCTCCAAGAAGGAGTACTCCCTGATGCTCGGGGAGCGCACCGCCGAGGAGATCAAGATGGCGATCGGGTCGGCCTATCCCGGCGGCGAGGACGAGCCGCACGCCGAGATCCGGGGCCGCGACCTGGTCAGCGGGCTGCCGAAGACCGTCGTGATCTCGTCCGAAGAGGTCCGCCGCGCGATCGAGGAGCCGGTCAACTCGATCGTGGACGCGGTGAAGACCACCCTGGACAAGTGCCCGCCGGAGTTGTCCGGCGACATCATGGACCGGGGGATCGCGCTCACCGGCGGCGGCGCGCTGCTCAAGAACCTGGACGAGCGGCTGCGCGAGGAGACCGGCATGCCGATCCACCTCGTGGACAACCCGCTGGACTCGGTCGTCCTCGGCACCGGCAAGTGCGTGGAGGACTTCGAGTCCCTGCGGCAGGTGCTGGTCCCCGAGCCGCGTCACTGACCTGCCCGGACGGAATTAACGTCCGATTCGCCCGTTTCGGTTCGGGGACCCGGCGGGCCGGGAAAGAGAGCAACGCGGACCGGGCCGCCCGGCCGTTTCATGCATGCGAGGCTGTCCCGGCATGTCGTGTCTCCAGCGGTCAGGCAACAGTGGGATAACAGTGGGACAGCCGAGACAACGGGAGGACGGTCGGTGAACGACACCCGGCGGACCCGGTCGGTCCTCGGCGTGCTGATCGTCGCGGCCCTCGTGCTGATCACGGTCGACTACCGGGGCGGGGAGAACTCGCCGCTGCGCGGCCTGCGCGATGTCGGCGCGGCCGTGTTCGGGCCGGTCGAGCGCGCGTCGGCCGCCGTGGTCCGGCCCGTCGGCAACACCTTCGACGCGATCACCGACGCGCCCGACCAGCGGCGCCGCGCCGAGAAGCTGGAGCGCGAGAACCAGCGGCTGCGCGAGCAGATCCGCGCGGGCGCCATCGACGCCGGCCGCGCCCGCCAGCTCGACCGGCTGCTCGGCACCGCCGGGATCGGCGGCTACAAGATCGTCGCGGCGCAGGTCATCTCGGCGGGCCAGGGCTTCGAGGACACCGTCACGCTCGACGTCGGCAGCAGCAGCGGCGTCCGCCGGGACATGACGGTGATGAGCGCGGACGGCCTCGTCGGCCGCGTCACCCGCGTCGGGCCCGCCACCGCGACCGTCCTGCTCGCGACCGACGCGGCGTCCTCGGTCGGCGCGCGGCTGGAGGACACCAAGGAGATCGGGATCGTCACCGGACGAGGCCGGCGCGGCCTCGGCGACGGCGGCGGCACGCCGATGAAGTTCCAGCTCCTCAACGCCAACGCGACGCTGAAGGTCGGGCAGCGGCTCGTCACGCTCGGCTCGCAGGGCGACTCGCCGTACGTGCCGGGCGTCCCGATCGGGGTCGTGGAGCGCATCGACCGTCCCGAGGGCGGGCTGAGCCGCACCGCCTACGTCCGGCCGTTCGCGCGGTTCACCAGCCTGGACGTCGTCGCGGTCGTCGTCGCGCCGCCCAAGTCCGACCCGCGCGACGCCGTGCTGCCGCCGCGTCCGGCGCCGCCGCCGTCCCCGTCGCCGTCCGTCTCCCCCTCGCCGCACAAGAAGACCGTGAAAGCCAAGCGCAAGAGGGAGGGCTGACCTTGCTGAACGCACCCGAGCCGACTCCGGCGGGCCGTCATCTCACGGCCGCGCTGGTCCTCGTCGTCGCGCTCGTTCTGCAGGTGTCGGTCGCCAACCGGCTGCCGCTGCCGGGCGCCGTCACGCCCGACCTGGTGCTGCTGACGGTCGTCGCGCTCGCCCTCGTGAACGGGTCGCTGACCGGCGTCGTCGTCGGGTTCTGCGCGGGCCTGGCCGCCGACATCATCCCGCCCGCCGACCACACGATCGGCCGGTACGCGCTCGTGTACTGCATCATCGGCTACGTCTGCGGCATGGCGTCGGCCGAGATGGACCGCAAGTCCGTCGTGCCGTTCCTCGCCGTCGCCGTCGGCGCGCTCGCCGGGACGACCGTGTACGCGCTCACCGGCGCGCTGCTCGGCGACCCGCGCGCGAGCTGGACGATCGTCGCGCGCATGGTCCCGCTCCAGGTGTTCTACGACGTCGTCGCCAGCCCGTTCGTCGTGTGGGCCGTGCTGCGCGTGACCCGCCGCTACGAACGCGCCGACCGCGCGTCCCGCGACCGGTTCGCGCTGCCCGCCGCCAAGTACCGCGCGATGTCGGGCCGGGGGACCGGGCTGTGAGCTCCCGGACGCACTTCCGCCTCGTCGTCCTGTACGTGGTCGTCGGAGCGCTGCTGCTGACGCTCGTCAGCCGCCTGTGGACGATGCAGGTGCTCCAGGGCGAGCACTACCAGCAGGTCGCCGCCGACAACCGCACCCGCGACATCGTGGTGCCCGCCGTGCGCGGCATGATCCTGGACGACACCGGGCGCCCGCTCGTCCGCAACCGCACCGCGCTCGTCGTCTCCGTCGACCGGACGACGCTGATGCGCCAGAAGGACCGCGGCGCCGCCGTCCTGACCCGCCTCGCGACCGTGCTCGGCACGACGCGGCAGGCGCTGGAGATGCGGATCCGGCTCTGCGGGCCGGTGACGCCGCGTCCGTGCTGGCCCGGCTCGCCGTACCAGCCGATCCCGGTGGACGACCGCGTCAACGACAAGCGCGCCCTGCAGATCGTGGAGCGCCAAGAGGACTTCCCGGGCGTCACCGCCGAGATGCAGGCCGTCCGGGAGTATCCGCGGCCGTCGGGCGCGGGCGCCGCGCAGGTCCTCGGCTACCTCCAGCCGATCACCCAGGCCGAGCTGGACCGGCAGAAGAACCTCAAGGTCACCGGGTACGCGGGCGCCGACCTCATCGGGCGCGACGGCCTGGAGGCCACCTACGACGAGCAGCTGCGCGGCGTCCCCGGCGAGCGGACGGTCCTCGTGGACAGCCAGGGCCGCGTCACCGGCACCGCGAAGGAGAAGGCGCCGGTGCCGGGCGCGAACATCGTCACCAGCATCAACTCCAGGATCCAGGCGGCGGCGGAGAAGTCGCTGGCCGAAGCCGTGCAGAGCGCCCGCGCGCACGGCCGCAAGGCGGACGCGGCGGCGGCCGTCGTCATGGACGTCACCAACGGCCACATCGCCGCGCTCGCCAGCTACCCCACCTACGACCCGAGCATCTGGACCGGCGGCATCTCCCAGCGGCAGTACGAGGCGCTGCTCGGCAAGAAGGAGGGGCAGCCGCTCGTCTCCCGCGCCATCCAGGGCCAGTACGCGCCCGGCTCGACGTTCAAGATCTCCTCGGTGGCCGCCGCCGTGAACAGCGGCTACCCGCTGAACGGCACCTACCCGTGCCCCGGCTCCTACAAGGTCGGCAGCCGCGCCTTCACCAACTTCGAGGGCGAGTCGCACGGGGACATGAACCTGCACCAGGCGCTCGTCGTCTCCTGCGACACGATCTTCTACAAGTTCGCCTACGAGCAGTGGCTCCGCGACGGCGGCACCCGGCCGAAGAAGCACCCGGCCGACCCGATGGTCGCGATGGCCCGCGACTACGGGTTCGGCTCCCGCACCGGCGTGGACCTGCCGAGCGAGGCGACCGGGCGCATCCCCGACCGGTCCTGGAAGAAGGCGTACTGGGACGCCACCAAGACGGCCGACTGCAAGGGCGCCAAGCAGGGCTACCCCGAGATCGCCAGGACCGACCCGGCCCGCGCCGCCTACCTCAAGGCCATCGCGGCGGAGAACTGCGCGCAGGGCTACGCCTGGCGCGCGGGCGACGCCGCGAACCTGTCGGTCGGGCAGGGCGACGTGCTCGCCACGCCGCTGCAGGTCGCGCGCGCGTACGCGGCCGTCGCCAACGGCGGGACGCTCGTCGTGCCGCGCGTCGCCACGTCCATCGTCCGGCCGGACGGCACCCGCGTCGAGCAGGTCGCCGTGCCGCCCGCGCCGAAGCTGCCGGTGTCCAAGAACGTCCTGTCCTACATCCGGGGCGGGCTCGCGGGCGTGGTGAAGTCCGGCACGGCCGCCGGGGCGTTCGGCGGGTTCGACGACAAGAAGCTCGCCGTCGCGGGCAAGACCGGCACCGCCGAGGTCTACGGCCACGATGACACGTCCTGGTTCGCCTCGTTCGCGCCGGTGCAGAACCCGCGGTTCGTCGTCGTGGTCATGACCTCGCAGGGCGGGACGGGCGCCGAGACGTCCGCGCCCGCCGTGCGGCGGATCTGGGAGGCCATGTACGGGCTGAACGGCCAGAAGCCCGCGCTGGTGAACGGGCAGCTCCCGAACGTCCTGCCCAAGCCCGCCGACGACGGCGCCGGGAAGGCCCCGTGACCGCCGCCCGGTCCGCGCCGCTCGGCACCCGCCGCGACCCCGCGCTGTGGCGCCGCCGCGCGTCCGCGCTGCGCCGCCTGGACTGGACGATGTTCCTGTCGGTCGCGGCGCTGTCGGTGCTCGGGGCGCTGCTCGTCCGGTCCGCGACGCACCGGCTGCTGCTCGACCAGGGCCGCGACCCGAACTCGTTCCTGGACCGGCACCTGCTGAACCTCGTCATCGGCGTCGGCCTGTGCGCGCTGTTCACCGTGCTGGACTACCGGCTGCTGCGCGCGTACGTCCCGATCCTGTACGGGCTGGCGTGCCTCGGGCTGCTCGCGGTGATCACGCCGCTCGGCTCGACCGTCAACGGCTCGCACTCGTGGATCATCATCGGCGGCGGGTTCCAGGTGCAGCCGTCGGAGTTCGCCAAGGTCGGGCTGGTCGTGCTGCTCGCGATGATCCTCGGCGAGCCGCGCGACGGCGAGGTCGGGCCCGGCCGCCGCGACATCCTCATGGCGCTCGCGTTGGCCGGGGTGCCCGCCGCACTGATCATGCTCCAGCCCGACCTCGGGACGACGCTGGTGTTCGCCGCCGTCGTCCTCGGGATGCTCGCGGTGTCGGGCGCGCGCAAGCGGTGGATGGCCGGGCTCGTCGGGATCGGCCTCGCGGGCGGGTTCGGCGTCTGGTTCTTCGGGCTGCTCAAGGCGTACCAGATCGCCCGGTTCACCGCGTTCCTGGACCCGTCCGCCGACCCCGCCGGCGCCGGGTACAACGCGCAGCAGGCGCGGATCGCGGTCGGGTCCGGGGGCGTCACCGGACGCGGGCTGTTCCACGGGCAGCAGACGCTCGGCCACTTCGTCCCCGAGCAGCAGACCGACTTCATCTTCACCGTCGCGGGCGAGGAGCTGGGGTTCCTCGGCGGCGCGCTGATCGTCGCGCTGCTCGGCGTCATCCTGTGGCGCGGGCTGCGCACCGCCAGCCAGGCCGCCGACCTGTTCGGGACGCTCGTCGCCACCGGCGTCGTGTGCTGGCTGGCGTTCCAGGCGTTCGAGAACATCGGGATGACCCTCGGGATCATGCCGATCACCGGGCTGCCGCTGCCGTTCGTCTCCTACGGCGGATCGGCGACGTTCGCCAACTTCATCGCGCTCGGGCTGCTCCAGGCCGTCCACCTGCGCCGCCGCACGTTCGATTGAGTTGTGCAGTGTCTACCCCGACCAACCAACCCCGACCGACCTCCCGGCTGTGCGGGTAGCCTGTCCCTCTGTCCCCTTTCGCTTCCGGAGGCCGCCGCCATGCCCGTCGAGTCGCTCTTCCCACGGCTGGAGCCGCTGCTCCCGCGGGTGCAGAAGCCGATTCAGTACGTCGGCGGTGAGCTGAACTCCGAGGTCAAGGACTGGGACGCCGCCCGCGTCCGGTGGGCGCTGATGTACCCCGACGCCTACGAGGTCGGCCTGCCCAACCAGGGCGTCCAGATCCTCTACGAGATCCTCAACGAGCGCGACGGCGTCCTCGCCGAGCGCACGTACTCGGTGTGGCCCGACATGGAAGCGATCATGCGGGAGCACGGCATCCCGCAGTTCACCGTCGACGGGCACCGGCCCGTCGCGGCGTTCGACGTCCTCGGCGTCTCGTTCTCCACCGAACTCGGCTACACCAACCTGCTCACCGCGCTGGACCTCGCCGGGATCCCGCTGGACGCCGCCGACCGCGCCGACGGGCACCCGATCGTCCTCGCCGGCGGGCACGCCGCGTTCAACCCCGAGCCCATCGCGGACTTCGTCGACGCGGCCGTCCTCGGCGACGGCGAGGAGATCGCGCTGGCGATCACCGAGCTGATCCGCGAGTGGAAGGACGAGGGCGAGCCCGGCGGACGCGACGAGGTCCTGCTGCGCCTCGCCCGCACCGGCGGCGTCTACGTGCCGAAGTTCTACGACGTCGAGTACCTGCCCGACGGCCGGATCCAGCGCGTCGCGCCGAACCGGAACGGTGTTCCGTGGCGGGTCGCCAAGCACACCGTCATGGACCTGGACCAGTGGCCGTACCCGAAGAAGCCGCTGGTGCCGCTGGCCGAGACCGTCCACGAGCGGTTCAGCGTGGAGATCTTCCGCGGCTGCACGCGCGGCTGCCGGTTCTGTCAGGCCGGGATGATCACCCGTCCGGTCCGCGAGCGGTCGATCACCACGATCGGCGACATGGTCGAGAACGGGCTGAAGGCGTCCGGCTTCGAGGAGGTCGGGCTGCTCAGCCTGTCCAGCGCCGACCACAGCGAGATCGCCGACGTCGCCAAGGGCCTCGCCGACCGCTACGAGGGCACCAACACCTCGCTGTCGCTGCCGTCCACCCGCGTGGACGCCTTCAACGTCACGCTCGCGGGCGAGTTCTCGCGCGGCGGGCGCCGCTCGGGCCTGACGTTCGCGCCCGAGGGCGGCTCGGAGCGGATGCGCCGCGTCATCAACAAGATGGTGTCCGAGGACGACCTCATCCGCACCGTCACGACCGCGTACGAGAACGGCTGGCGGCAGGTCAAGCTCTACTTCATGTGCGGCCTGCCCACCGAGGAGGACGCCGACGTCCTCGCGATCGCCGACATGGCCCGCCGCGTCATCCAGGCGGGCCGCGAGGCCACCGGCCGCCGCGACATCCGCTGCACGGTGTCGATCGGCGGGTTCGTCCCGAAGCCGCACACGCCGTTCCAGTGGGCCGCGCAGTGCGACCACGAGACCGTCGACCGCCGCCTGCGCGCGCTCAAGGACGCCCTGCGCGGCGACCGCGAGTACGGCCGCGCCATCGGCCTGCGCTACCACGACGGGAAGCCGTCGGTGATCGAGGGCCTGTTGTCGCGCGGCGACCGCCGCGTCGGCCGCGTGATCCGCGCGGTGTGGGAGGACGGCGGCCGGTTCGACGGCTGGAGCGAGCACTTCTCCTTCGAGCGCTGGCTGACGGCCGCCGAGAAGGCCCTCGCCGACGAGCCCGTGGACGTCGACTGGTACACCGTCCGCGAGCGCGACGAGGTCGAGGTCCTGCCCTGGGACCACCTCGACGCCGGGCTCGACCGCGAATGGCTCTGGCAGGACTGGCGGGACGCGGTCGAAGAGACCGAGGTCGAGGACTGCCGCTGGACGCCCTGCTACGACTGCGGCGTCTGCCCCACGATGGGCACCGAGATCCAGATCGGCCCGACCGGGCGCAAACTGCTCCCGCTGAACGTCGTCTGACGAATCGGAAGAAACGCCGGAAGCCCTTGCCGCACAAGGGTTTGCGCAGCGAAGACGATCTTCTGGTGCGGCGCGGCGGTCGAGGGGCTGTCGCGGCGCCGTATTCTGTTGGGTAGAGCGTCCGTCCGCACGGGCGGGCGCCGACGACTCGCGACGACAGTAGGAAGGACGACAGCCCTGGCACCCATGCCGGAGGGTCCCGCACCGGCCCCCGTGATCCAGCGCCTGCGGGTCCGCTACGCCAAGCGGGGCAGGCTGCGCTTCACGAGCCACCGCGACATATCCCGGGCCGTGGAACGCGCCGTCCGGCGCGCCGGGATCCCGGTCGCGTACAGCGCGGGATTCACCCCGCACCCGAAGATTTCCTACGCGGGTGCGGCGGCCACCGGGGTGGCCAGCGAGGCGGAGTACCTCGAACTCGGGCTCACCGAGCCGCGCGACCCCGAGCGGGTCCGGCGCGAACTCGACACGGCCCTGCCCGGCGGGCTGGACGTCGTCGACGTCGTGGCCGTGCCGCCGGGGTCCGGCCGGGCGAGCGCCCTGGCCGACCGGCTGGAGGCGTCGGAGTGGCGCGTCCGGCTGGACGGGATCGCGCCCGACGAGGCCGCCGCCGCCGTGGCGGCGTTCCTGGCCGCCGAGGCGGTCGAGGTCGAACGCCTCACCAAGAAGGGTCGCCGCCGTTTCGACACGCGGCCCGCCGTGTCCCGCTGCGAAGTGGACCGGCGTGCCTCGGAGGCGGCGGATGCCCCTTGTGCGATACTTCGCATGGTTGTCCGGCATACCACTCCTGCCGTACGACCCGACGACATCCTCACCGGACTGCGCCAGATCGCCGACCTCGCGCCGCCGTCACCACCGCTGGTGACCAGGCTGGCGCAGGGGCCTCTGGACGCGGCCACCGGTGGCCTCACGGATCCGCTCGGACCCGATCGGGAGACCGCGCAGCCGACCGGCGATGGTGCCGGTACGGCGGCCGTGCCTGCCCTTCGTCCGCCGGCCGTGGGCGTGGATGCCGCCGGCGCCCACCCCTAGGGGACCGTGCCGTTCCCGGCACGGGCCCGTGTTCTGCGGGCGGGCGCACCCCCGACGACTTCGTCGGCGTGCCCGGACGACCGTCCGGGCGCACCGGCACCGAGAACTGAGGAGAGTTCCCGCGCGGCGCACCGCACGTTCCCGCCCCGACCGGCGGGACGGCGGTCGCGCCCGGGAACCTGACGGGAGATTGCCCGGATGCTTGAGAACGAAGCCGAATCGGCCACGGCCGGCGGCACCGCACAGGTGAAGAAGCCCGCGCGCACGACACGCCGCGCCGCGAGCCGGCCCGCGGGCCCGCCGCCGGAGGTCGAGGAGGCCGCCGCGCCCGTCGTGCCGGCCCTGGAGACCGCGCCGCCCGCGCCGGTCCGCAAGCCGAAGGTCACGCGGACGACGCGCACGCGCAAGAAGGTCGTGCCGGTCGAGCCCGCCGACGAGCCCACCGGCGACACCGCCGCACTCGTGTCCGGCGCCGCGTCCGCCACGGTGTCCGCCACCCCGACCGAGGCCGCGCCCGAGACCGCGCCCACCGGCCGCAAGGCCACGCGCGCCCGCGGCGCCGCCCGGACCGCCACGACCACGCCGGAGCCCACCGCGTCCGAGAGCGCCGACGACGCCGCCGCCGGATCCGCACCCGAGGGCGCTCGCACCGCCGGATCCGCACCCGAGGGCGCTCGCGCCGCCGGGACCGCCGGGTCCGCGCCTGAGGGCGCTCGCGGCGCCGGGCGTTCGCGCGGAGCCGCCCGGGGCGCCGCCGCCGGGGCCGCGCCCGAAGGCGGCGACGAGGCTGCCGCCGGGGCCGCGGCCGAGGGCGTCGGCGACGCCGCCGCCGGCGAGTCCGACGCGGAGAGCGTCGGCGAGAAGCCCGCCGCGCGTTCGCGGACGCGGCGTCGCACCGCTGCCGCCGCGCCCGCCGTCGAGACCGTCGCGGCGTCCGCCGAGACCGAGGCCGAGCCCGCCGCCGAAACCGCGCCGGAGCCGCAGGCCGAGAAGCCCGCGCGGACGCGGTCGCGGCGCCGGGCCGTCGCGCCCGCCGGGCCGCCGCCCGAGCCGCCCGCCGAGGACACCGCGCCCGCGCCGGCCGCGCCCGTCACCGCGCCCGCCGACGGCACGCCCGCCGAGCCGGACACCGAGGAGGGCGAGACCGGCGTCCCCGCCGGGATTCCTTCGGTGACGTTCCAGCCGCCGATGGTCGTGTTCCAGCCGCCGCAGCCGACCGCGTCCACGCCGCGCCCCGAGCGCGAGGCCGCCGTCGTCGAGGAGGCCGCCGAGCCCGTCGCCGACGAGGCCGCCGAGGACGACGAGTCCGCCGAGCGGTCGGGCCGCCGCCGGCGCCGCCGGGGCGGCCGGGGCCGGGGCAAGAGCGGCAAGGACGGCGCCGCCGACGAGGGCGCCGAGGAGCCGGCCGAGGCCGAGCAGCCCGCGCCCGAGAAGGCGAAGAAGGAGCCCAAGAAGGAGGCCGCCGCGCCCGCCGCCGAGGCCGAGGCCGAGGACGACGAGCAGGGCGACGGCGAGGGCACCGGCAGCCGCCGGCGCCGTCGGCGCCGCCGCCGCGCGGGCGCCGAGGACGCGGTCGCGGCCGACGAGCCGAACACCGTCGTCCACGTCCGGGAGGCGCGGGCGGTCGAGGACGAGGTCCAGTCCGTCCGGGGCTCCACCCGGCTGGAGGCCAAGAAGCAGCGCCGCCGCGAGGGCCGCGAGCAGGGCCGTCGCCGCCCGCCGGTGATCACCGAGGCGGAGTTCCTGGCGCGCCGCGAGTCGGTGGAGCGGACGATGGTCGTCCGCCAGGAGGGCGAGCGGACGCAGATCGCGGTGCTGGAGGACGGCGTCCTCGTCGAGCACTACGTCAACCGCGCCACCAACCAGTCCTACGTCGGCAACGTGTACCTCGGCAAGGTGCAGAACGTGCTGCCGTCGATGGAGGCGGCGTTCGTCGACATCGGCAAGGGCCGCAACGCCGTCCTGTACGCGGGCGAGGTCAACTGGGACGCGTCCGGGCTGGAGGGCCAGCCGCGCCGCATCGAGGTCGCGCTGAAGTCGGGCCAGTCGGTGCTGGTGCAGGTCACCAAGGACCCGCTGGGCCACAAGGGCGCCCGGCTGACCAGCCAGGTCTCGCTGCCCGGCCGCTACCTCGTGTACGTGCCGGACGGCTCGATGACGGGCATCAGCCGCAAGCTGCCCGACAAGGAGCGCGCCCGCCTCAAGCAGATCCTCAAGAAGATCATGCCCGAGCACGCCGGGGTGATCGTCCGGACGGCCGCCGAGGGCGCCACCGAGGAGGAGCTGGCGCGGGACGTCGCGCGGCTGTCGGCGCAGTGGGAGAACATCCGCAAGCAGCAGAAGACGGCGTCGGCGCCGTCGCTGCTGCACGGCGAGCCGGACCTGACCGTCCGCGTCATCCGCGACATCTTCAACGAGGACTTCGCCAAGCTGGTCGTCGCGGGCGACGGCGCGTGGGACACCGTGTCGGAGTACGTCCACTACGTCGCGCCGCACCTGGAGGACCGGGTGGAGCGCTGGGAGGGCGGCCAGGACGCGTTCGCGGCCTACCGCGTGGACGAGCAGATCGCCAAGGCGCTGGAGCGCAAGGTGTGGCTGCCGAGCGGCGGTTCGCTGGTCATCGACCGCACCGAGGCGATGACGGTCATCGACGTCAACACCGGCAAGTTCACCGGCCAGGGCGGGAACCTGGAGGAGACGGTCACCCGCAACAACCTGGAGGCGGCCGAGGAGATCGTCCGCCAGCTCCGGCTGCGCGACATCGGCGGCATCATCGTGGTCGACTTCATCGACATGGTGCTGGAGAGCAACCGGGACCTCGTCCTGCGGCGCCTCGTGGAGTGCCTGTCGCGGGACCGCACCAAGCACCAGGTCGCCGAGGTGACGTCGCTCGGCCTCGTCCAGATGACGCGCAAGCGGGTCGGGCAGGGGCTGCTGGAGGCGTTCTCGGAGACCTGCGAGTGCTGCAACGGGCGCGGGATCCACGTGCAGCTCACGCCGGTGGAGTCCAAGGACGCCAAGGCGCAGAACGGCGGCAAGGAGACCGGACGGCGCCGCAAGCGCAAGGGCGACGTGGAGAAGGCCGTCGAGGACAAGCTCGCCCGCCAGGAGGCGGCGCGGGCCGAGGACGACGACGACACCGACGAGTCCGACCCGCAGGCCGTGGTGGAGGCCGCCGAGGCCGCCGCCGAGTCGGCCACGACGGCGCCGGGCGCGCTGACCGCCGACGAGCCGGTGGACGCCGAGGCCGACGCCCCGGCCGCGACGGCGGGCCGCCGTCGGCGCACCCGCCGGACGAAGAAGGACGAGCCCGCCGAGTAGCCGTCCGCGGGGCCCGGACGCGGTTCGCGTTCGGGCCCCGCGATCCGGTATTCTCAAATGTCGGCGCGCCGTCGGCGCGCCTGCGACCGCCCGGAATCTCCGGGCGCGTCCCCGCCGCCGCCGCGGCGGGTCCTGCACAGAGCGCCGGTGGATTCCTCCACCGGTGTGCCGCCCTCGGCGCGATCCGGGGGTAGGTCCTCGTCCGAGGGCTGGTTTCGACCACGCGTGGGACCGGTTCAGTCCGGAAGCGCGCGCAGACGAGAGGTTTCCGCGGTGTACGCGATTGTCCGCGCAGGCGGCAGGCAGGAGAAGGTCGCCGAGGGCGACGTTCTCACCGTCGACAAGCTGACCGGCGAGCCGGGTGACTCGCTGACCCTTCCGGCGCTGCTGGTCGTCGACGGCGACAACGTCGTCAGCAAGGCCGCCGACCTGGCCGGGTACGAGGTGACCGCCGAGATCGTCGGCGCCGTCAAGGGCCCGAAGATCAACATCATGCACTACCGGAACAAGACCGGGTACAAGCGGCGGATGGGTCACCGCCAGCCGTACACCGAGATCAAGATCACCGGTATCTCCGGGAAGTAAGGGAGCGGGGCAATGGCACACAAGAAGGGCGCATCGTCCAGCCGGAACGGTCGTGACTCCAACGCCCAGCGGCTCGGTGTCAAGCGCTTCGGCGGCCAGGTGGTCAACGCCGGCGAGATCATCGTCCGGCAGCGCGGCACCCACTTCCACCCCGGACCGGGTGTGGGCCGTGGCGGCGACGACACATTGTTCGCGCTGGTCGCGGGCGCTGTGCAGTTCGGGCGCTACCGTGGCCGTAACGCCGTGAGCATCGTCCCGGCGGAATAAGTCCGCGGGCCGAGAAGGCTTTTTCGAGGGGCGGACCGTACGGTCCGCCCCTCGCTCTGTCTGACGGCGGAGCGAAACGATGCCGAGGAGGGGCCGTGGCAGCGGGTGCCGGGTCGGGCGCGCAGTTCGTGGACCGCGTGGTCCTGCACGTCGTGGCGGGGAACGGCGGCAACGGCTGCGCGTCGGTCCACCGCGAGAAGTTCAAGCCGCTCGGCGGCCCGGACGGCGCCAACGGCGGCCGGGGCGGGGACGTCATCCTGGAGGTGGACAGCGGCGCGGCGAGCCTGCTGGAGTACCACCGCCGTCCGCACCGCCGCGCCCCGAGCGGGCGGCAGGGGCAGGGCGGGCACCGGACCGGCGCCGACGGCGACGACGTGGTGCTCACCGTCCCGGACGGCACGGTCGTCAAGTCCCCCGACGGCGAGGTCCTCGCCGACCTGGTGGGCGAGGGGACGCGGTACGTCGTCGCCGAGGGCGGCCGGGGCGGGCTCGGCAACGCGGCGCTGGCGTCGGCCAAGCGCAAGGCGCCGGGGTTCGCGCTGCTCGGCGAGCCCGGCGACGAGCGCGACATCGTGCTGGAGCTGAAAAGCGTCGCGGACGTCGCGCTGGTCGGCTTCCCGAGCGCGGGCAAGTCGTCGCTGATCGCGGCGCTGTCGGCGGCCAAGCCGAAGATCGCCGACTATCCGTTCACGACGCTCGTCCCGAACCTCGGGGTGGTGAGCGCGGGCGACACGACGTTCACGGTCGCCGACGTGCCGGGCCTGATCGAGGGCGCGAGCGAGGGACGCGGGCTGGGCCTCGAATTCCTGCGGCACATCGAGCGGTCGTCCACGCTCGTCCACGTCCTGGACTGCGCGACCCCCGAGCCGGGCCGCGACCCCGTCGCCGACTTCGAGGTCATCGAGCAGGAACTGCGCGCCTACGACCGGGCGCTCGGCGACCGTCCGCTGTCGGACCGGCCCCGGCTGGTCGTGCTGAACAAGGTGGACGTCCCGGACGCCCGCGAGATCGCCGAGATGGTCCGGCCCGAGTTCGAGAAGCGCGGCCTGACGGTGTTCGAGGTGTCGGCGGCGAGCCACGAGGGCCTGCGCGAGCTGACGTTCGCGATGGCCGAGATGGTCGGGGCGTACCGGGCGTCGCTGCCGCCCGCCGAGCCGACGCGGATCGTCCTGCGGCCGACGCCGGTGCAGGGCAAGACGGACTTCGCGGTCAAGGAGATGGGCGACAACACCTACCTCATCACCGGCGACAAGCCCGTCCGGTGGCTGCGCCAGACCGACTTCGCCAACGACGAGGCCGTCGGCTACCTCGCCGACCGGCTGGCCCGGCTCGGCGTCGAGGAGGCGCTGGCCGAGGCGGGCGCGGCGGCGGGCGCGACCGTCCTCATCGGCACCCCCGACGACGCGGTCGTCTTCGACTGGGAGCCGGAGATCGCGGCGGGCGACGGCGTGGCCGGCCCGCGCGGCACGGACCGGAGACTGGACGGACGTCGCTGACCGCCCCCGAACCCCCGAGGTAACGACCGTGAGCAGTCGTCGTGCAGAGATCGAGAAGGCGCGCCGCCTCGTCGTGAAGGCCGGGTCGTCGTCGCTGACGACCCACGCCGGGACGATCGACGTGGCGCGCATCGACGCGCTGGTGGACGTCCTCGCGGCGCGCCGCGCGGCGGGCACCGAGATCGTGTTCGTGTCGTCGGGGGCGATCGCGGCGGGCCTCGGGCCGCTCGGGCTGGCGAACCGGCCGCGCGACCTCGCGACGCAGCAGGCGGCGGCGAGCGTCGGGCAGGGCCTGCTGTTCGCGCAGTACACGGCGGCGTTCGCGCGGCACGGGCTGACGGTCGGGCAGGTGCTGCTGACCGCCGACGACATGATGCGCCGCTCGCACCACCGCAACGCGCAGCGCACGCTGGCGCAGCTCCTCGCGCTCGGGATCGTCCCGATCGTCAACGAGAACGACACGGTCGCGACCGACGAGATCCGGTTCGGCGACAACGACCGGCTGGCCGCGCTGGTCGCGCACCTGACCCGCGCGGACGCGATCGTGCTGCTGTCGGACGTGGACGCGCTCTACACCGGCGACCCCCGCAAGCCCGGGTCGCGGCGGATCGGCGAGGTGCGCGGCCCGGCCGACCTGGACGGCGTCGAACTCGGCGCGTCCGGCCGCGTCGGCACCGGCGGGATGATCACGAAGGTGGAGGCGGCGCGGATCGCGGGCGTCCCGGTCGTGCTGACGGACGCGGCGTCGGCCGCGCGGGCGCTCGCGGGCGACCCGATCGGCACCTACTTCCACCCCGAGTCGCCGCGCCTGATGTCGGGCCGCCACCTGTGGTTGGCGCACGCGACGACGGGGCACGGGCGGGTGCTGCTGGACGCGGGCGCGGTGGACGCGGTCGTCCGCCGCCGCAAGTCGCTGCTGCCCGCCGGGGTCACCGGCGTCCAGGGCGACTTCGCCGCGGGCGACCCGGTGGACCTGTGCGACAACGCGGGCCGCGTCGTCGCGCGCGGCCTGGTGAACTACGACGCGGGGGAGATCCCGGACCTGATGGGACGTTCCACCCGCTGGCTCTCCCGGGAGCTGGGCCCGGAGTACGAACGCGAGATCATCCACCGCGACCGCATGGTGGTCCTCGCCGACGGCTGACCCCTTATCCGAGATCGACCGTGAAGGAGCCGGTATGACGGAGCGCGAGAACTTCGAGCGCGCGGCGCGGCGGGCCAAGGACGCGGCGGCGGAGCTGGCGCCGCTGACCCGCGCGGTGAAGGACGCCGCGCTGCTCGCCGTCGCCGACGCCCTGGAGGCCGCGACCGCCGAGATCGTCAAGGCCAACGCGGTGGACGTCACGCGGGCGCGCGGGGCGGGCACCGCCGAGTCCATGATCGACCGGCTGAGCCTCACACCGGAGCGCATCGCGGCGATCGCCGAGGCGGTGCGGGCCGTCGCGGCGCTGCCCGACCCGGTCGGCGAGACGGTCCGGGGGAGCGTGCTGCCGAACGGGCTGGACCTGCGGCAGATCCGGGTGCCGCTCGGCGTCGTCGGGATCATCTACGAGGGGCGTCCGAACGTCACCGTCGACGCCGCCGCGCTCTGCCTCAAGAGCGGGAACGCGGCGCTGCTGCGCGGGTCGTCGTCGGCCTACGAGTCGAACTCGGTGCTGGTCGAGGTCATGCGGCGGGCGCTGGCGGGGACGCCGGTTCCGGCGGACGCGGTGCAGCTCGTCCCGGGTACGAGCCGCGAGTCGGTCAAGCACCTGATGCGGGCGCGCGGCCTGGTGGACGTGCTGATCCCGCGCGGCGGCGCGTCGCTGATCAACTCGGTGGTGGAGGAGTCGACGGTCCCGGTGATCGAGACCGGCGTCGGCAACTGCTCGGTGTACGTGGACGCCGCCGCCGACGTCGCGACGGCCGTGGAGATCCTGCTCAACGCCAAGACGCAGCGGCCGTCGGTGTGCAACGCGGCCGAGACGCTGCTCGTCCACGCCGACATCGCCGACGCGTTCCTGCCCGTGGCGCTCGCGGCGCTGGCGGAGAAGGGCGTGACCGTCCACGGCGACGAGCGCGTGCGGGCGTACGGGGACGCGGTCGTCCCGGCCACCGAGGACGACTGGGACACCGAGTACCTGTCGCTGGACATCGCCGCCCGCGTCGTGGACTCGCTGGACGACGCCGTCGCGCACATCCGCCGGCACGGCTCGGGCCACACCGAGGCGATCGTGACGACGTCGCAGCCCGCCGCCCGGCGCTTCACCGCGCGGGTGGACGCGGCGGCCGTCATGGTCAACGCCTCGACCCGGTTCACCGACGGCGAGGAGTTCGGGTTCGGCGCGGAGATCGGCATCTCGACGCAGAAGCTGCACGCGCGGGGGCCGATGGGGCTGCCGGAGCTGACGTCCACCAAGTACGTCGTGACGGGGGACGGGCAGGTCCGGTAGCCGTCGTGTGACAGATCGGGTCTTGCTGTAACAGTTCGGGTGTGGTCTGATCCGGGGGTGCGCCCTCAGATCAGCCGCCGCCGCGTCCTGCTCGGCGCGGGCCTCGCGTCCACCGGACTCGTCCTGCCCGCGCGTCCCGCGTCCGCCGCGCTGCGCGGCCCGGCGGCCGGGACGACCCTCGACCGCACGCTGCTGCTCGGCTCCGGCCGGTTCCGGTGGATCGTCGCCGGTCCCGGTGAGCCGCACCTGCTCCGCCGGGACCTCGGCGGCGCCGCCGCCCGCGACCGCGCCGCCCGCCGCGCCGGGCTGGTGGCGTTCGGGCAGCTCACGGACGTCCACGTCATCGACGCGCAGTCCCCGGCGCGGGTGGAGTTCGCCGACCGGTTCAAGGACCTGCTGTCCGTCCTGCCGGTCGAGGGCGCGTGGCGGCCCCAGGAGACGCTGACGACGCACGTCGCCGAGGCGATGGTCCGGGCGCTGAACCGGGTCGGGCGCGGCCCGGCGACCGGGCTGCCGCTCGCGTTCACGATCAACACCGGGGACGCGGCCGACAACGTCCAGTACAACGAGCTGCGCTGGATCATCGACCTGCTCGACGGCCGGACGATCCGTCCCGACTCGGGCGATCTCACCCGGTACGAGGGCGTGATGGACCGCGTCGTGTACGACGACCGGTTCTGGCACCCCGACGGGCCGCCGCCCGGTGGCCGCGCGGACGTGGCGCTCGCCGAGCACGGGTTCCCGCGCGTGCCCGGGCTGCTGGACGCGGCGCGCCGTCCGTTCCGCGCGACCGGGCTGGACTCGCCGTGGCTCGCGGTGTTCGGCAACCATGACGGGCTCGTCCAGGGGAACCTGCCGCCGAACCCGCTGGTCAGCGGGCTCGCCACGGGCGGGTTCAAGATCAACGCCCCGGCGGGCGGGGAGCGGGCGGCCCGGCTCGCCCGCGCGCTGGCCGACGCCGATCCTTCCGCGCTGCCCGCGCTCGGCGGGTTGCTGCGCCCGGTGACGCCGGACGCGCGGCGGCGGCTGCTGTCGCGGGCGGAGGTCGTCCGGGAGCACTTCACGACGTCCGGCGGGCCGCGCGGGCACGGGTTCACCGCCGCGAACCTGCGCGACGGGACGGCCTACTACGCCTTCGACCGGGGTCTTGTGCGCGGGCTCGTCCTCGACACCGTCAACCCGAACGGTTACGCCGAGGGCTCGCTGGACGCCGCGCAGTTCGCCTGGCTGGAGGCGCAACTCAAGGCGGGCAGCTCGCGGTACCTGGACGGCTCCGGGAAACGGGTCGGGCATCGCGTCAAGGACAGGCTGTTCGTGCTGTTCAGCCACCACACCATCGCCACGCTGGACAACCCGCTCGGCGGCGGCCGGATCCTCGGCGACCAGGTGAAGGCGCTGCTGCTGCAGTTCCCGAACGTCGTCCTGTGGGTGAACGGCCACACCCACCGCAACGAGGTCATCGCGCACCGGCGAGCGGGCGGCGGCGGGTTCTGGGAGGTCAACACGGCCTCGCACGTCGACTTCCCGCAGCAGAGCCGGATCGTGGAGATCGCCGACAACCGGGACGGGACGCTGTCGATCTTCGCGACCGTCCTCGACTCGGCCGCGCCGGACCTGTTCGGCGGACGCACCGGCGACCCGCTGCACCTGGCGTCCCTGTCGCGGCAGGTCGCGGGCAACGACTGGCAGGACGCACCGGCCGCGCGCCGGGGCAGGGTCGAGGACCGGAACGTGGAGCTGCTCGTCCCGGCCCCCTTCTAGCCGCCCGTCAGTTCTGCGAGGCCGTGTCGCCGCCGCGCCGCGACAGCTTGTCGAACAGGCCGCCCGCCGCGCCGGCCGCCGCGTCCGCGACGTCCTTCACCTTCCCGATGAACGGGTCGGCGCTGCGCTCCCACGAGTCCTTGTACGACCGGGCCGCGTTCTTCACCTCGTCGGTGACCTTGGCGTTCGCGTCGTCCGCGCGGCGCGGGTACTCGCCCGCGAGGATCCGCGCGTACTCGCCGTCGGACGCCCACCGGTCGATCTCGGCGAGCCGGACGACCGCGAACGGGTGCGACTGGCCGAGCAGGTTCAGGAACTTCAGCATGCCGTCCCGGACGTCGCCCGCCTCGTCGTACTCGCGGGCCTGCTGCAGGAACGCGTCGGTGTTCATGTCCGCCAGCCGCGTCCCGCCCGCCATCTTCATCAGCGCGCGCTTCACCGCCGCCGGGTCCTGGCCGGTCAGCAGGCCCGCGCGGTCGCACGACAGCTCGGACTTGCGGTGCCACTCGCGCAGGCCCATGAGGATCGCCGCGATCCCGATGTTGCCGAGCGGCAGCCACGCCAGCCGCGACCCGAGCCGCGTCAGGATCATCATCATCGTCTGGTACACCGAGTGACCGGACAGGATGTGCCCGACCTCGTGCCCGATGACGAACCGCAGCTCCTCGTCGTCGTGCAGGTCCAGCAGGCCCGTGGTGACCACGATGAACGGGTGGTCCGCGCCGATCGCGTAGGCGTTCGCGGCCGGGTTCTGCTCGACGTACACCTCCGGGACCTCGGGCATGTCCAGGATGTACGCCGCGTCCCGGACCATGTCGTACAGGTTGTGGAACTGGTTCTCGCTCGCCCGCACCGAGCTGGCGAGGAACGTCAGCCGGATCGCCCGCTCGTTGAACAGCCCCGAGAGCCGCCGCAGCACGACGTCGAAGCCGGTCAGGGAGCGCAGCGCGACCAGGGCCGAGCGGTCCGCAGGGTGTTCGTAGGCGCGGGAGCTGATCCCGGGGAAGCGCGTGCGCGCACGATCCGGTGTGTTCGTCATGTCCGGCATGCTACGTCCGACGACCGGAACGTCCCGCGAGTTCCCCGGTTCCTGCGAATTGGGTCCCTGTGGGGCGGAAGATCGTCCTGATTCCGGGGCGACTATTCTCGTCGGCATGACGCAAAAGCGGCGGCTGGGGATCATGGGCGGGACGTTCGATCCCATCCACCACGGCCACCTCGTCGCGGCCAGCGAGGTCGCGCACGTGTTCGCGCTGGACGAGGTCGTGTTCGTCCCGACCGGGGTGTCCGCCCACAAGGGCCACACGAACGTCACCCCCGCCGAGGACCGCTACCTCATGGCCGTGATCGCCACCGCGTCCAACCCCCGCTTCTCGGTCAGCCGGATCGACATCGACCGTCCCGGCGCGACGTACACCGTCGACACCCTGCGCGACATGCGCGCCCTCCACGGCCCCGACACCGACCTGTTCTTCATCACCGGCGCGGACGCCCTGGAGAAGATGCTGACCTGGCACGACAGCGAGGAGCTTTTCGGGCTCGCCCATTTCGTGGGCGTCACCCGTCCCGGCCACCGCCTCGCCGACCCCGGCCTGCCCACCGGCCGCGTCAGCCTCATCGAGGTGCCGGCGCTCGCGATCTCGTCCACCGAGTGCCGGGAGCGGGTCGAGGCCGAGGAGCCGATCTGGTACCTCGTTCCGGACGGAATCGTCCAGTACATCAACAAACGTTCCCTCTATCGGCCCGACGGCGCCTGAACAGGAAAGACGGAACGGGGACGCCGGATGCCGCCTACCCTGGAAGGGACATGACCGCAGCCGGACGGACCATCCGGAACCGGTGGGCAAGGGTCATTTCGGGGTCGTCATGAGAGGCTGTCCCCGGAATCGACCCCCGACAGGGAGGATCGCGAGCGCATCGTGACCGCATCCGACAGGGCCGCGCAGCTCATCCGGACCGCCGCCGAGGCGGCGGGGGACAAGCTGGCCGACGACATCCTTGCCTACGACGTGAGCGAGCAGCTCGTCATCACCGACGCGTTCCTGCTCTGCTCGGCCGCCAACGACCGCCAGGTCCGCGCCATCGTCGACGAGATCGAGAAGCGCCTGCGCGAGGAGGCCGGGGCCAAGCCCGTCCGCCGCGAGGGCGAACGCGAGGGCCGCTGGATCCTCCTCGACTACGTGGACGTGATCGTCCACGTCCAGCACCAGGAGGACCGCGTGTACTACGCCCTCGAAAGGCTCTGGAAGGACTGCCCGCTCATCGAGCTGCCCGCGGGCGTCAACACCCACCGCGCCCCCGTCGGGAGCGCCGGTGACTGAGACGCGCACCCCCGGCAAGCGCCGCCTCGTCCTGTGGCGCCACGGCCAGACGACCTGGAACGTCGAGAACCGCTTCCAGGGCAAGACCGACGTCCCCCTCGACGACACCGGCCGCGCCCAGGCCCGCCGCGCCGCCGCCCTCCTCACCGCCCTGCGGCCCACCGCGCTGCTCGCCTCCCCGCTCCAGCGCGCCGCCGACACCGCGCAGGCCCTCGCCGACCTGACCGGCCTGCCCGTCCGGCACGACCGCGACCTCATCGAACGCGACGGCGGCGCCTGGGAGGGCCTCACCGGCGCCGAGATCCGCGAGCGCTACCCCGCCGAGCGGGCCATCTGGCAGCCGCCCGGCGGCGAGACCAGCGCCCAGGTCGCCAAGCGCGTCGGCACCGCCCTCGAGCGCGCCCTCGACGACCTGCCGCCCGACGGCGTCCTCGTCGTCGCCTCCCACGGCGCCGCGCTCCGCCTCGGCCTCTGCCACCTCCTCGGCCTCCCCGAAGAGACCTGGGAACACCTCGGCGGACTCTCCAACTGCTGCTGGTCCGTCCTGTCCGAACGCCGCGACGGCGGCTTCCGCCTCACCGAGCACAACGCCGGAACGCTGCCCGAACCCGTCCTCGGCGACGACAGCCCCGCCGTCGGCCGCTGACGGTCCGCCCCACGACAACCGATTCGACCCCCATCGCCACCTCGGCTAAACTGGCCACGCGCTACGGGATGAACGTCCACGTAGCGGCACGGGGCTATGGCGCAGTTGGTAGCGCGCCTCCATGGCATGGAGGAGGTCTGGGGTTCGAATCCCCATAGCTCCACGAGTCGGGCCATCGTGGTCGGCGCAGCTGCGCCTTCCCCGGTGGCCCGCAGTGCTTTCCGGGGGGACGACCCCCCGAACCCCCCGATGCGGGGGCTCCGCCCCCGCACCCCCTCCGGCTCGGGTTGCGCCGTGCTTCGGACGTTGTTTGGGGGTTTTATGGAGGCCAGCGGTTACTTCATCCTTCCGCTGTTCGGTCTGTTCGCCATCGGGCTCGGTGCGGCCTGGCTGCGGTGGTCGCTTCGCTACGTCGCTTGGATGAAGGGGTTTTCGGGTCCCGACAAGGACTTGCGTCTGCAGGAGTTTGAGCCGCTGCGCCAGTCGGTTTACTTTCCCAAAGCGGTCGGAATCATATGTATCGCGTCGACCGTTGTTTGGGCCGTATTGGCCATCTGTGGCGTGGTTACGGCTTAGCGGCGGTCCGGGTGTTCGACAGCATCGGGAGTCGCGTTGTCACCATGCGCTTCCAGGTGCCGTCCTGCACCATCTTCTGCAGCGCCGAGTCGACCTTCTGCTTCGCGCGTGCGTCTTTGGCCGGAAGGTAGATGCTGTAGCTCGTTGCCGTGCCGTTGAGTCCAAGCAGCTTGAAGCGACCGGGGTTCTGCTGGGCGTATCCGGCGAGGACGGCGTCCTTTCCGAAGGCGCCGGCGACCTTGCCGTTGAGGAGGGCGACGAGGCATTCGCTGATGCTCTTCGTCGGTGCTGGCTTGGCCTTGAGGTCGGCCGGGATGGCGCTGCCCGGAAGCACGCAGAGCTTCTTGCCCGCGACGTTGCTTTTCTGCTTCGTCTTCTTGTCCTTGGACAGCAGCATCACGTCGTCATGCATGGTCAGGTAGGGGTTCGACGCGGTGATCGCGCTGTTTTTCTCCGCCGGAGCCGGTGACGCCGCGATGACGAGCTGAGCCTTGCCGCTGGTGAGCGTGGCGACCCGGTCCCTGCCGGTCACGGGAACGAAAGTGATGCCGGTCGCGGGTACGCCGAGCTGCTTGGCGATCTGGGTCGCGACATCGATGTCGAAGCCCGCATAGGTTTTTTCCCCGACCCGCTGGCTGAGGCCGGGCTGGTCGGGGAGAACACCGATGGTCACCTTCTTGTTCTTGTCGATCGTGTCCAGGAACGAAGGCGAATTCGCTTTGGAACAGGATGACAACGCGAACGTGAGCGCGGCGACGGCGACGATGCCGGCCAAGGGGCGATGGGTCACTAGGGCTCCGTTGGTTCGAGGTGCCTGCTGACCCTACGTGGTGTCCGCTGATGCAGCCAGTTGACAGGCGTGCCCAAACGGACGACACGTGTCATCCGAACGGAGGACATGATCCTGGTTTTCTGCTTGTCGGGCGCAAGGGCATGCGGCTGGTCGCCTTCTCGGCGTCTCACGATGTGGGCCGCTGTCGCGCGGCGGGATGGCCCTCGACAAAATGGCTGCCGGGATGTAAGAAATGTCCTCGTAGTTGGACTGGCGCTGAGCCCGCTGCCGTGCACTGTAGATCACTGTTGATCAACGCACGGTGACATGCCTCGGCTTGCAGAAGATGAGGTCGCATGCGGGTCAGTCGGCAGAAGCTTTGGCGTGCGCTGCGGATCGTCGTTCCGATCCTCCTGCTGCTGAACCTGGCCGTCCCGAATGGTCGTGCCTTCGCCGACCCGGCGGCGGAGAAGCCTGAAGGCGCTAAGCCGACAGGTGCCGAGCCGACAGGTCCTGATGGTCAGTTCGTGCCATTGCGGGCCCGCGCACTCGGTTCGGAGCTGACCATTCCCGCAGGGGGTGAGATCCCCGTTCTGGTGGCGGGTCAGGCCGGGATTCCCGACCGGTCGGTGGCGGCGGTCGCGGCCCAGATCACCGTGTCGGGCCGGGGCTCGGGTGAGCTTCTCGCCCATCCGAACGGTGATGTGCGCCAGGGCGAGGAGACCGCACGCACCCTCGCATATGAGCCGGGGGCCCGAACCCGTGCCTTCGCGCTGCTCAGGCTCGGCACCGACGGACGAGTCCTGCTGGTCAACCGTGGGTCCGAGTCGGTGAAGGTCGGCATCGACGTCGAGGGCTACATGCTCGACAGCCCCGGAACCGTCCCCGCGGGCGGGTTCGCCGCCCGCCCGTACGATCCGATCGGGCGCATCGACGCGTTGCCGGGGGAGAGCGCCCGCACGCTGACTCCGCCGAAGGACCTCGGACTGCCGGCCAAGACCCAGGCGGTGATGCTCCAGATCGCCGTCCGGGCACCGGGTGGGTCGGCACCGGGCACGGTGAGTCTCACACCCGTCGGACGAAACGGGACCGAGCGCCCGCAGGTCACGTACGCAGCGGGCCGGACGACGACCAATACGCTGGTCACGACGCCGTCCAGTGCCGGCTACATCGTCCGTAACCATGGCTCGGCCGCCGTCGAGGTCTCCGTCGCGCTGGCCGGCTACTTCAGCGACACCGGTGACCGGGCTGATCGGGGCCAACGCCTGGTGCCCACGGCACCACTTCCGCTGACGTCGGGCGACGTCACGCTCAAGCCCGGTCATACGACGACCCTCGACCTCAGCACCCAGAAGCGGCTTCCGATGCAGGAGTCCGTGCTGACCGCGCTCGTCCTCGGGCTCACGACGCGCAGCTCCGGAGCCGGAACATTGCGCGTCCGTCCCGAATCCGCCGGAAGCGGCGCGGCCCGGCCGGCCGCGCTGCCGTATAACGCGGGGGCGAGGACCACCGGGTCCGTGATCGTCGGACTGCCGGGGACCGGAACCCGCAGGGTCGTGATCGAGAACGGCGGAGACTCCGCGGTGACGATCAACGCGGACCTCCAGGGCTACGCTCGAACCCTGGGAACACCCGGTGTCCCGGCCGCTGTGACGGCCACGCCCGGTGACACCGAGGCCACGGTCACGTGGACGGCGCCCGCCGACGACGGCGGCTCCGCGATCACCGGCTATACGGTCACCTCCGCACCCGGCGGGATGACGGCGCACGTCTCCGCCGACAAGACGAGTGCCACCGTGACGGGCCTGACCAACGCCAGGGGGTACACGTTCACGGTCACCGCCGAGAATCCGCTCGGCCGGTCCGCCGCGTCGCCGCCGTCCGCAGGTGTGACGCCCGTGGGTCCGCCCGGCGCACCCACGGCGGTGTCGGCATCAGCCGGGAACACCACCGCGACACTCACCTGGAAGGCTCCCGCCGACAACGGGGGACGTCCGATCACCTCCTACACCGTCACCGCGAAACCGGGTGGGAAGACGGCGACCGTGGTGGGCGGCAAGACCACGGCGACGGTGACCGGTCTGAAGAACGGGCAGCCGTACACCCTCACCGTCACCGCGGCCAACTCCACTGGGACGGGCACGGAGTCGGCGGCGTCCCGCGTCGTCACTCCCGCGGCTCCCGCAGAAGCACCCACCGCGATCAGAGCGACCGCGGGTGACGGCCGGGCGACCGTGAGCTGGACGCCGCCGAGCAGGACCGGTGGCTCTCCGGTCACCGGTTACACGGTCACGTCCGCGCCCGGTGGGAAGACCGTGCAGGTCACCCGCGGCCAGAAGCAGGCCCTGATCACGGGCCTGAAGAACGGCACCGCCTACACGTTCACCGTCGCGGCCCGTAGCGCTGCGGGGCCGGGGAAACGTTCGGCGGCATCCGAACCCGTCACCCCCACCGGGAAGCCCGCGGCACCCACCCAGGTCACCGCCGCGCCCGGGGACCGCAGCGCGACCGTGTCCTGGACCCCGCCGCGCGACAGCGGGGGCGCACCCGTCTCCGAGTACACCGTGACGGCCACGCCCGGTGGCGCCACGATGCGGACCCGTCGTACGTCGCTGGCCTTCTCCGGTCTGCGCAACGGCACGACGTACACGTTCACCGTCCGTGCCCGCAACGCCCGGGGCACGGGTGCCTCGTCCGAGGCGTCCACGCCCGTGACCCTGTCGAGGACGTTCACCGCGCTGACGTCCCCCTCCGCGCCCGGCGCACCCACCCAGGTCACCGCGGTGCCCGGCGATCGGCAGGCCAGGGTGTCCTGGACGGCCCCCGCCGACGACGGCGGTTCCCCGATCACCGGCTACACCGTGACGTCCTCACCGGGCGGACTCACCGCCACCGCCGCGGCCGGCGACACCAGCGCCACCGTGACCGGCCTGACCAACGGCACGGCCTACACCTTCACCGTGAAGGCCACCAACAGCGTCGGCGACAGCCCGGGCTCGACACCGTCAACGTCCGTGACGCCGCCAGGCGCCATCGTGCTCGATGCTCAGATCGGCGGGCCGAAGGTCACCCTGACCACGACCGTCGCGCTTCAAGACGGGCGTATTCGTTTTTCGGGTGTTGCTGGTCAACGGGTGAGCGTGCATTTCTCGGGGTCGTCGTTTGCGTATGGCAAGGCTGCGGTGTCGTTGGTGGGTCCGAGTGGATCTGGGCTGGTCGCTCCGTACAAGTATTGGTCTGGTTCGTATGTGATTGAGCCGTTGGTTTTGCCGTCGGCTGGTGAGTATTCGGTTGTGGTGGATCCGTTGGATGATGTGACGGGTTCGGTGGGGGTTCAGGTCTTCGAGGTTGCCGATCAGGTTCTTGCGGCGTCTGTTGGTGGTTCGGCGGTTCAGGTTTCTACGTCGGTTCCTGGTCAGCGGAGTTTGGTTCGGTTTTCTGGTTCTGCTGGTCAGCGGGTTAGCGCTGGGTTTTCGGGGTCGTCGTTTGTGTATGGCAAGGCTGCGGTGTCGTTGGTGGGTCCGAGTGGATCTGAGTTGGTCGCTCCGTACAAGTATTGGTCTGGTTCGTACGTGATTGAGCCGTTGGTTTTGCCGTCGGCTGGTGAGTATTCGGTTGTAGTGGATCCGTTGGATGACGTGACGGGTTCGGTGCGCGTTCAGGTTTTCGAGGTTGCCGACCAGGTTCTCTCGGCCACCGTCAACGGTCCGGCCGTCCAGGTCGCCACCTCGATTCCGGGCCAGAACAGCCGTATCCAGTTCGCCGGAACCGTCGGACAGCAGGTAAGCCTCAAGCTCTCCAATTCGACCTATGGCTACGGCAATGCCACCCCGTCCCTGCTGAAGCCCGACGGCACCGTCATGCAGACGGGTTCGCCCTACTGGAGTAACGGGGCGTACACGTACGGTCCGCTGACTCTGCCCGCAGACGGGACATACACCTTCCTCATCGACCCCAAAATGGATGCCGCTGGCGGAGTGGCTGCTCAGGTCACCGGCGAATCGGGAGATGTCGCCACCTCGGTCACGGTCGGCGGCGCCACCACCACCGTCATCACCGCGGCAGGAAAGAACGGCACCGTCACCTTCTCCGGTCAGAAGGACACCCCTGTGGTGGTCAACCTGACGGGTAACTCCTACGGCGCCGGGAACCTGAAAGTCTCGATCGTCGGCGCCGACCAGTCCGAACTGGTGGCCGCGCAGACCTTGACCTCGACCGCCCGTACCTTCGGCCCGATCACTCTGCCCGCCACCGGCCCGTACACGATCGTCCTCGACCCCCAGGCGGACGCTGTCGGCCAGGTCACCGTGGGGGTCGACATCCCGCCCGGCCCGCCGACCCAGGTGTCGGCGACCGCCAAGCCCGGCGGCGCCACCGTCACCTGGACGGCGCCGGCTGCGAACGGCGGGTCGGCGCGCACCGGCTATGTCGTCACCTCGTCGCCGGGCGGGCTCACCGCCACCGCGTCCGCCGGAGCCACCAGCGCCACCGTGACCGGCCTGACCAATGGCACGGCCTACACGTTCACCGTCGCCGCCCGGAACGCGGGCGGCGACGGCGCGCAGTCGAGTCCGACCGCTCCCGTCACGCCGGTCGACGTCCCCGGAAAGCCCGCCGCGCCGACGACGCAGCTCGGCAGCACCCAGGTGACCGTCTCGTGGACGGAGCCGGGCGACACCGGCGGTCTCCCCATCACCTCGTACACGGTCAAGTCCTCTCCCGGCGGGCAGACGACCACGGTCTCCGGTGATCAGCGCTCGGTCGTCGTGACCGGCCTGACCAATGGCACGGCCTACACCTTCACCGTCACCGCGACCAACGCTCGTGGGACGGGCCCTGTGTCGGACCAGTCCGCGCCGGTCACCCCGGCCGCGGTCCCGGACCGGCCGACCGGGGCCGCCGCCGTACTCGGGGACCGGCAGGCCACGGTGACATGGACGGCCCCCGCCTCTGACGGCGGTGCCCCCATCAGTTCGTACACCGTTGTGTCGTCACCGGGCGGGCGTACGACGACGGTGCCCGCCGATGCCCGCACCGCGGCGGTGCAGGGACTGACCAACGGCACCGCCTACACGTTCACCGTCTACGCCACCAACGTCGCCGGAAACGGCGCGGCGTCGGAACCGACCACTCCCGTCATCCCCGTGGGACCGCCCGGGAGCCCCACCGAGGTCGCGGCCACGGCGGCGAACGGCACTGCCACGGTGACCTGGCGGGCCCCTGACGACGACGGAGGCGCGCCCCTCACCGGTTTCGTCGTCACCTCCGATCCCGGCGGCTTCTCGGCGACTGTGCCTGCCACGGCGACCTCCGCCGACGTCACGGACCTGGTTCCCGGAGCGGGCTACGTCTTCACCGTGCGAGCCGTCAACGCGGCCGGGATCGAGAGCGCGCCGTCGGAGGCGTCCACCGAGGTCTTCGTCGACCCGCCCCCGGGTGCTCCCGGCCGGGTCGAAGCCACTCCCCGGGACGGCTCTGCGACGGTGAGCTGGCTCGCCCCTGATGGCCGGAACGAGACGGAGATCAGCTCCTACACCGTCACGACGACCCCGAACACCCAGACGACCACGGTCGCGAGCGACGTCACCTCGGCGACCATCGGGGGACTCACCAACGGCACGGCGTACACCTTCACCGTCACCGTCCATTACCGCGACGGGGGCAGCGTTACATCGGCGCCGTCCAGAGCCGTCACCCCCGCCGCCGTGCCGGGCGCGCCCACCCAGGTGACCGCGCTGCCCGGTGACCGGCAGGCGAGGGTCACCTGGGCGGCGCCCGCGGACCTGGGCGGCCTGGCGCTCACCGGCTACCGGATCCGGGTGATGTCCGATCTCGGTGACACCGTGATGACCGTAGGGCCTGTGGCCACGACCGCGACCGTCACCGGCCTCGTGAACGGAACTGCGTACACCTTCGACGTCGCCGCCGTTAATGACATGGGGATCGGTCCGCGGTCCGCCCCGACCACCCCCGTGACGCCCGCGTCCGGCCAGGTCCCGGGCAGGCCGACGCAGGTCGTGGCGACGGCGGGCGCGGCTCAGGCCGCGATCACGTGGTCCGCGCCCGCCGATGGCGGCTCCCCGATCACCTCGTACACGGTGACCGCGACGCCGGGCGGCCGGACGGTCACTACGACGACGACCACCGCGACGGTCGCCGACCTCAGGCCGGGGACCGCGTACACGTTCACGGTCGCGGCCACGAACGCGGTCGGCACCGGACCCGCGTCCGAACCCTCCGCGTCGGTCGTTCCCACCGGCACGGTCACGGCGCCCAGCCATGTGACCGCCGTCGCGGGTGATCGCCGAGCCACGGTGAACTGGGCGGAACCGGCCCCCGGCTCCGCGACGACGGTCACGTCGTACACGGTCACCTCGACGCCCGGCGGCAAGACCGCGACCGCCGCGCCCGGCAGTCCGACCGCGACCGTCACGGGGCTGACGAACGGGAACTCCTACACGTTCATCGTCACGGCGTCGTACTCGGACGGCACCTCCGTGACCTCGGAGCCTTCCGAGCCGGTGGTTCCGGTCGGTCTTCCCGGCAGTCCCGGCTCGGTCACGGCCTGGCCGGGCGACGGCGCCGCCGGACTAAGCTGGGGCCCACCGACCGACGGCGGCGACCTCACCGGCTATGTGATCACCGTGGCACCGGGCGGACGGACGGTCACCACGGACGCCCGGACCTCCTGGACACAGATCGACGGGCTCACGAACGGAACCGCCTACACGTTCACGGTCGCGGCCACCAACGCGTTCGGCACGGGGACGCTGCGGACGTCGAGCGCGGTCACCCCCGCCCGAGCGCCCGGACCTCCGACCAATGTCGTCGCGACCTCCGGAGACGGTTCGGCGGCGGTCAGCTGGACGAAACCGGCCGGCGTCGACAACGTCACGTCCTACCTCGTGGTGGCGTCGCCCGGCGGCGGCGCCCAGGACATCCCTGGCGGCACGACCTCCGCGACGTTCACCGGCCTGACTAATGGAACGCCGTATACCTTCAAGGTCTCGGTCGGCGCCGGCGGAGCAGTGTCGACCTCGAATCCGGTCATACCCAAAGCCGGGACCGGCCCCGCTCAGCCCCCACCCGCGAGGAATCCGAATGCGCTGATCGAGCCGGTCACCACTCCGGGACCGACAATCCTCGATTCCATCGCGCGAATCGACGCAGACACTACGTGGGGACCAACGGGATCGCCGTACGTGGTCGAGAACCTCTCTGTGTCCTCTGGGGCGACTCTGACCCTCCTTCCCGGAACTGTCGTCAAATTCAAGCGCTACAACTCGGCTATTTCGGTTAGCGGTAAGGTTCTTTCGCTAGGGACCCCCGGTCGCCGGGTCATCTTCACATCGATCAAGGATGACGCCGTGCTCGGGGACACCAATGGCGACGGGAGCGCATCCACGCCGCAAGAGGGCGACTGGATGAACGTCATGTTCGCTAATGCCAGCAAGGAGGGATTGAGCGTACTGGACAACACGGATGTCCGCTATGGGGCATGGGGCGGAGGCGCTTCCATCTGCGGTGGCGTCAATGGCGGCGCTGTTAGTGCATGGAATTCGAACCTTGTCATCTCATCGTCGACATTCATGCACAACGAGTATGACGGAGTCGAACTCAGCAACCAAGGTTCGGATCCGCGCAGCTATTACGGCATCTATGGTAATAGGTTTGGGAGTTCTCATTGTGGCCTAACGGTATCAGGCTCGGGGGGAGTGGTAGAGGCGATTGGGAATACTTTTGACGACTCAATCGAATTCTCTGGATTCGGCTTCTTGAGTGACCATGATATAAAAGTGAGATTTTGGTTCAATACTGTCTATAGTAAAATCGATGTAGCCGGAATTGAGAATACCCCGGTCCGCAGTGGAGTCGATGTGCGCTACAACGCGCTCGTTGGCGGAGTAAGGAGGATGTCCGGATACGGCGGGAGAGACCTGGCTGAGTATTCCCAGAACTGGTGGAATTACGATCTCAATTCCAGTCATCTTCCTGAATGCATGGACAAGGCGGCGGCGGACGCCAACAACCCGCCGATCCAGTATTCAACGGACCCGAAGTGCGCCGCGGGCCAGGTGAAGCCGCTGTCCTACACTTTCAACGCCGGCCCGGCCCTCTCCGTGCCTCCCGCTTCGATTCCGATCTCCCTCAATCGCTCCCAAAGCCCCCGAATCGGGCCGGTGGACACGTTCTCCGGAACGCTGGAGTACACCGCCACGGACATGTCCGTTGAGGACGCGGGCAAGGCCATCGCCGCGACCCGCACCTACCACTCGGGCGATGCCACCACCTCCGGAGACCTGGGGAACGGCTGGGTATCGGCGTTCTCTGAGAAACTGTCGAATGTGAACGGCATGCTGAGCATGTCGCTTCCTGACGGCAGCACGCTGCCGTTCATGACTGATCCCGCCGCGGGAAATGTCCCCGTCCCCGGAGTAAACGCCGATCTGGAAACCGAGGCGAACGGCACCACCGTGCGGCTGGCCGACAAGACCGGCTACCACTTCGACACCGCCGGCGCGCTCACCCAGATGACCCTCGGGGACAAGAACCACAAGATCCAGGTCGAGCGGGAGAACGGTCATCCCGTCAAGGTCGTCGGTGTCTCGGGCCGGTACCTCGCCTATGACCGTGCGTCGGGTGTCGTGCAGCGGATCACGGACTCCCAGAACCGGACCACCCAGTACGGCTACACCGGTGAGCGTCTGACATCGGTCACCGGAGTCGACGGCAAGACCGAGACCTATTCCTACGACGCCGATGGCCGGCTGACCCGGGTCACCACCCCCGACGGCAAGGTCAAGCTCAACGTCGGCTACAACGCCGAGGGCAAGGTCGCCTGGATCGAACAGCAGGGTCAGGGGCGAACGTCGTTCACCTACGACGCCGCCGAACGCACGACCACGGTGACCCGGCCGGACGGCGCCGAGACCGTACAGCAATACGACTGGGCCGGACGCCTGGTGCACGAGCAGACGGAGAGGTCAGGCCGGCACATCGTCTATGACGGTGAAGGCCGACCGATCGTCACCGTTGAAGGCGTTCCGAACCAGCGGCTTCGCAACTACAGTGCGTCCGCCACAGGGCGGCTGTACGACGCGAAGGGGAACCCGGTGCTGGAGATGAGCCCCGGGGGAACCATGGCCAGCACAACGTTCAACTCCGAACGCCAGCCCCTCGTCAGCACCTTTTCCGACGGCACGACGGTCAAGCGCACCTATGACGAGAACGAGCGCCTGGCGACCTACACCGACCAACGCGGCAAAGTGACCCGCTACACCTATGACTCCATCGGCCGGGTCACCACCGTCACCGATCCACTCGGGCGGAAGCAGACTCAGGAGTTCGGCACCGGGGTCGGCGATCTGGTCGCCACGGTGGACAACACCGGGGCGCGAACGGTCTTCGGGCATGACCCGCTGGGCCGTGTCACGTCGGTGTCCGATCCGCTCGGTGAAAAGCGCATGTTCGAGTACACCCCGTGGGGCCAGCTCAAAAAGGTCACCCAGCCGAGGGGCGGGACCTACACGGTCGCCTTCAACGACGACCGGCAGCCGGTCTCGCTCACCGATCCACTCGGCCGCGTGGCTGAGTACCTTTATGACTCCGACGGAGTGCTGAGCGGTGTGAAGAATCCCGCCGGGCAGACCTCCACCTTCGGATACGACCCGCTCGGGCGACCCACGCGCTATACCGACCCGCGCGGCGAGACGATCCGTCAGGAGTACTCGCCCGAGGGGTGGGCGACGAAGCTCGTCGCCCAGGACGGCGGCATCATCACCTACGGCCATGACCCCGCCGGACGCGTGACGCGCACGACCGATTCGCTCGGCAACGTCTCCCGGGTCGTCTACGACATCGACGGTCGGATGGTGCGGAACGACACTCCCGACGGTTTCTCCGAACGCTACGAGTACAACGCGATGGGGTTGCTCGTCGGCTACTGGTCCCCGCAGAGCACCGACTGGACGGGACCGAAGTGGACCTACGACTACGACCCAGCGGGCAACCGCACCGTCGTGACAGGCCCGGACGGCAAGAAGATCACGCTGGCCTACGACGCGACCGGCCGAGTGACCAGGAGAACCGATCCGCTCGGCCGTGACACGATCATCAACTACAGCGACCGCACCCGGACTCAGACCATCCGGGACGGGGTCGGCCTGGTGGAGATGGTCGTCCGCGACCCCCTCGGCAGAATGGTTCGCCGGCTCGACGGCCGCGAGACCACCGACATCGGTTACGACGACGACGGAAACGTCTCCACGGTCGAGTCGTCAGGGCGCCGTACCGAACGCGAGTACGACCTGGCCGGACAGATGCTCAAGCAGACCGACCCGATGGGGCAGGTCACCACCGCGACCTACGACCCGCTCGGCCGGATGAGCACCCGGACCTTCCGCGGCAACACGACGGACACGACCGACGACAGCACCGAGTCGTTCACCTACGACCTGAGCGGGAATCTCAGCACACGCACCGACCGTGTCGGTCAGAAATGGACCTATCAGTACGACGGCGCCAACCGGGTCATCAGCGCCACGGACCCGCTTCAGCACACCACCCTCTACGCCTATGACACCGCCGGGAACCGGACGGCGACGACCGATCCCACGGGCGTCGTGCAGCGGACCGGCTATGACGCGATGGGGCGTCCCGCTGTCACCAGTGACATCACCGGGGCGAGCTGGACCGTCCAGTACGACGCCATGGGCAATCCGGTGAAGACCGTCGACCCCGCAGGCGTCACCGCCACCGCCACCTATGACGACTACGGACGGGTGCTCCGGGCCTTCGACGGCTCCGCCACCACCGAATACACCTATGACGCCGCCGGCCAGCCGACCCAGATCAACCGATTGACCGGCAGTACGCAAATCTCCGGGCAGACGATCGCCTACGACTCGAGAGGCCGCCGCACCCGGGTCACGGACCAACGCGGCCGATCCACGAAGTACGCCTACGACATCACCGACAACGTCACCAAGGTCACCTCTCCGAGCGGACGTGAATACACCTATACCTACGCTTCTTCCGGCGAACTCACGTCTGCCACCGATCCCTTGGGCAATCGGAGCAGCTACCGCTATAACGCGGCAGGCCAACCGACCCGGTTGACTCTGCCCGGCGGCGGAACCCGCACCTTCGCCTATGACGGCCTCGGGCGTCTGGCCAGTGAGACCGACCCCACGGAACGAGTGACCACCTATTCCTACGACGCCGAGGGCAGGCCGCTCACCACCAGCCGTCCGTCGGGTCGCACGACCACGGCCACCTACGACGATGCGGGAAGGCTGACCGGGCTCACCTCGGGAACCGACCAGCGTACGTTCGCGTACGACGACGCCGGCCGTCTGACCCACGCCGTCACCGGGCAGCGGGCGGTGGATCTGACCTACGACAATCGGGGCTTGCCCCTGACCAGCAACGACGGTACCGGTCAGGTCACCTACACGTACGACGTCGCGCGACGTCTGGCGGGACGCGCACCGCCGGAGGGCGAGCCGACTACCTACCGGTACGGGGCCGACGGTCGGCTCGCGGAGATTCGCGGTCCGACCAACCTCAACCAGATCTACAGTTTCGGGGCCGATCGGCAGACGGTCGAGACCCGTGACCCGAATGCCCGGGTGTCGCCCGTCACCCGTGAGTTCGACGGATCAGGGCTTCCCACCTCGATTCAAGGAAAAGTCAAGGTCACCGGTGCCCAGACCGAGCCGTACGACCTGCGGGCCTCCTACAACGACGACGGTCAGATCACCAAGCTCGTCCAGCACGTCCCGGGCAATGACGGTTCGGGAACGACGACCTACCGGTACGACGGAGCCGGGCGGCTGATCACCGCGAATCCCGACAACGGCGACACCCAGAACTACGAATGGGACGCCAGGGGCAACCGGACCTCCATTCGCTACGGCAGCGGCCCCAAGGTCACGACGACGTACGACGCGTCGGGTCAGGCCACCGGATCCAGCGACGGTGCGGTCCGCACCTACGACGCCGACGGCAACCTGACCGGCGTCACCCGTACGGACGCCCCGACGGTCACCTACGGCTACAACGGATTCGGGGAGCTGACATCGGCGCAGGCCGGCGCCGAGGCCATCACCTATCGACGGGACGCGCTCGGCCGGACCGCCACCCGGACGGGAGCCCCGGGCACCGAGACGTTCGGCTACGACGGGACCTCCACCGCCGTCACCGGATACCGGTCACCGACGGGCGTTGCGAGCTCGCTGATCCGTGATCCCGGACGTCCTGGAGGCCCTCGTGGACCCGGTGCGGCGCGGCATCGTCCGCCAGCTCGCCAACGCCCCCGGGGACATGGCCTGCGGCACGTTCGACTTCACGGTCTCCCGCTCCACCGGCACGCACCACTTCCGGGTCCTGCGCCAGGCCGGGATCATCCGGCAGTACTACGTCGGCACCTCGAAGATGAACACGCTGCGCGACGACTTCGACGCCGCGTTCCCGGGCCTGCTCGCGGCGGTCGTCGCCGCCGCCGACGCGGAGGCCGCGCGGACGGCCTGAGCCGCCGTCAGGTCAGGAGGGGGATCTCGGCGGTCGGGGTGAAGCGGGCCTGGAAGAAGCGCAGCGTGGACGGTTCGTGGGTGAAGGCGAGGCCGGCCGTGATCTCGGTGCGGTGCTCGTGGACGCGGATCATGCTGTCGGCGACGAGGTCCAGGTGGCTTTGCGTGTAGACGCGGCGGGGCACGGTCAGGCGGACGAGTTCGAGCCGCGGGAACCGGTCGCGGCCCGTCGCGGGGTCCCGGCCGGCGGAGACCGCGCCGCGTTCGGCGGCCCGCACGCCAGAGTCCAAGTAGAGGACGGCGGCCAGCGTTTGGGCGGGGAACTCGGCGCGGGGCAGGTGGGGGAGGATCGCCGCCGCGTCCACGCACACCGCGTGGCCCCCGACCGGGCGGACGATCGGGACGCCCGCGTCGGCGAGCCGTCCGCCGAGGTAGGCGACCTGGCCGACGCGCGCGCGGATGTTGGGCTCCTCGACCGACTCGGCGATGCCGCGCGCGACGGCCTCCATGTCCCGTCCGGCCATGCCGCCGTAGGTGTGCAGGCCCTCGTAGAGGACGACCAGCTCGCGGGCGCGCTCGGCCAGCTCCGGGTCGCGGACGCCGAGCCAGCCGCCGATGTTGGCGTAGCTGTCCTTCTTCGCGGACATCGTCGCGCCGTCGGTGAGATCGCACATCGCGCGCAGAATGTCCGCGATGGTGCGATCACCCCATCCGGGCTCGCGTTGCTTGATGAACCAGGCGTTCTCGACGGCCCGCGCCGCGTCCAGGATGACCGGAATGCCATGCCGCCGGGTGAGGTCGCGCACCGCGGCGAGCCCGGCCATGCTGATCGGCTGCCCGCCCGCCATGTTCACGGTCGCGGCGAGCGAGAGGTACGGGATGCGGTCCGCGCCGACGTCCGCGATGAGCCGTTCGAGCTTCGCAATGTCCACGTCGCCCTTGAACGGGTGCTCGCACGACGGGTCGTGCGCCTCGTCCCGGATGACGTCGTGGAACGTCCCCCCGTTGAGCTCCTGGTGCGCGCGGGTGGTCGTGAAGTACATGTTCCCGGGCACATGGTCGCCGGGACGGATCAGGCAGCGCGACAGCAGGTTCTCCGCCCCGCGCCCCTGATGGACGGGAATGACGTGCTCGTACCCGTAGTACGCGCGCACGGCGTCCCGGAGGCGGTAGAAACTGCGCGCCCCGGCGTACGCCTCGTCCCCGGCGAGCAGGGCCGACCACTGCCGGTCGGACATCGCGTTGGTGCCCGAGTCGGTGTAGAGGTCGATGAGGACGTCCTCGGACCGCAGCAGGCTGATGTTGTACCCCGCAGCGCGCAGGGCGTCCCCGCGCTCGGCGCGGGTGGTGGGCCGCAGCGGCTCGACCATCTTGATCCGCCACGGTTCGACGGGGTGCGGGACGGACATCGCGGGCGTCCTCCTCACCGTTTGCGGGCGACCAGCACGCCGTTGGCGCCGGGCGCGTCGAACGGGACGAACGCCTCGACCCGCAGGCCGGCACCGTCCAGCCACGCCCCGTACTCGGCGGCCGTGTAGTTGCGGCCCCAGGTCTCGACGAGCATGTTGAGGCTCATCAGCGCGGCGAGCGGCGGCCCGGTCTTGTCGTCGGCGACGAACGCCTCGCAGATCAGCAGGCGGCCCCCGGACGGCAGCGCGGCGGCGCACGCGGCGAGGATCCGCGCGACGTCGGCCTCGCCCCAGTCGTGCAGGATGTTCGACAGCAGCAGCGCGTCGTGCCCGGCGGGCAGCGGGTCGGCGAAGAAGTCCCCGGCGGCGAGCGCGATCCGGTCGGTGAGGCCGGCGGACGCGACGCGCTCGCGAGTGAGGTCGCACACGAACGGCAGGTCGAAGATCGTCACGGCCAGGCCGGGCAGCCGCCGGCACAGCTCGACGGCGAACGCCGCGCCCCCGCCGCCGACGTCCAGCAGGCGGCGGACGCCGGTCAGGTCGAACGCGTCGGCGAGCGCGGCGGCGGTGGGGGCGGCGAGGGAGTGCATGCCCTCCCAGAACAGGTCGGCGACGGCCGGGTCGAACAGCGATTCCTGCCGCTCGACGTCCCAGGTCACGGGGTGGTTCCCGCGCAGCGACCCGGCGAGCCGCTGGTAGGCGGGGTACTCGTGGCGGTCGACGACGGCGATCCAGCCGCCGAAGTAGTACGGCCGTCCGCGCACGAGGAACCGTTCGGACAGCTCGGTGTTGCGGTAGCGGCCGTCGGCGTCGCGGCGCAGCAGGCCGAGCGACGTGCAGGCGGTCAGCAGCAGCTCGGCGGGACGGCGCGCGATGCCGTGCCGGACGGCGAACGCCGCCGTGTCCGTGCCGCCGCCGTCGGCCAGCTCGGTGAACACGCCGAGGTCGGTGGCGAGCGCGAGCGCCTTGAAGGCGTAGACGCCGGACGCGATCTCCATCAGGGGCAGGGGCGACGGGTTCATGATCCTCCTCCCGTCGGGTCGGGGAGCCGGCGGGCGAGCGTGAGGCCGTCGGCGATCGGCAGCAGGACGGCCTCCACGCGCGGGTCGGCGCGGACGCGGTCGTTGAACGCGCGGATCGCCGCCGCGTTCCCGACGACCGCCGGATCGGCGACGGCGCCGCCGTACAGGACGTTGTCGGCCAGCACCAGGCCGCCCGGACGGACCCGCGGGACGATGAGGTCCCAGTACCGGACGTAGGACGGCTTGTCGGCGTCGATGAACGCCAGGTCGACGACGGGGTCGCCGGGCAGCGCGGCGAGGCCGTCGGCGGCGGGGCCGAGACGCAGGTCGACGCGGTCGTCCACGCCCGCCTCGCGCCACGCGGCGCGCGCGATCGCCGTCCACTCCTGCGACAGGTCGAACGTCACGACGCGTCCGCCGGGCGCCAGGCCGCGCGCCAGGCACAGCGTGGAGTAGCCGGTGAACGTCCCGACCTCGACGGCCAGCCGGGCGCCGAGCAGCCGCGCGAGCCAGGTGAGCAGCGCGCCCTGCTCGGGCGGGACCTGCATCTCGGCGACGCCGCCGAGCGCGGCCGTCCGGTCGATGAGGCGCCGGGCGACCGCGTCCGGCGGCAGGCCGTGCGCGACGACGTACGCGCGCAGCTCCGCCGTCAGCGCGACACTCTCGGCACTGGCCATGCCCCCTCCTCCCGTACCGCGCGGAAGTGCTCCCGGACGACGTCCGCCGCCCGCTGCTCCAGCGCGGCGACCTCGGTGCCCGCGCGCGGCGGCGGGCCGTCGTAGCGCAGGCCGGTGGACTCCAGGTCCGAGACGACCTTGAGCGTCCAGTGCGCGTCCTGGACGGCCTCCAGATGCGGGCACACGTCCGTCCGCTCGGTGTCGAAGAACCGGTCGTAGAGGTCGTGCTCGTGCGCGGCGGGCGCGGCGCCCGCGCGGCGTCCGGCGTCCTGGAGCAGCGAGCCGCCCTGCGGGACGAGCCGTTCCGCGACGGCCGCGTGGACCCGCACGTTCGTCCGCCAGGCCGCCCGGATCGGCGGGCTCGCGTCCGCCGCGCGCTTCACCAGGCCCGGGACGTCCCGGTGGTCGCGCGCCCATTCGCCGGTGAAGGCCGGGTGCCAGCGCGTCATGCGCGGACGGATCCGGTCCCGGTACAGCGCGGGCGGGCAGCTGCCGGCGTAGAGGAGCAGGACGGAGTACAGGTCGACGAGCGCGGCGACGTCGTGCTCGGGCGCGCCGCCGTCCAGGGCCGCGCGCAGCGCCCGCCAGCCGAGGAAGGCGGCCTGGTGGCCGGTGATCCACCGATACCAGGCGAGGTCAGGGGCGCGTACCGGGGGCAGGAGAACTTCGGCGGGCAGGCCCAGCCGGACGGCCGTGGCGGCGCCGTCCAGTTCGGCCGCCCACGGCGCCGCCGGGCACGCGGCCCCGCACGCGGCCCCGCACGCGGTCCGGCGGCCGGGCAGCCGCAGCGTCTCGTGGCGCGCCCAGACGGCCACGCGGCCGGAGAACAGGGGTGCGGACATTGTCTTGATCTTTTCGTGGGAGTCGTCAGCGCTCCCTGGCGTGCCCGTTCGCGGGCGCCTACTGCTTACCTTTTCGCCATAATGCGCTCACTTCTGGTTTCATGCGGAAAATGGAGCGTTCCGGCGGTCCGACCACCCCGCTCGGCCGTGCGACGACGGGCGCGGGATGCTGGGCGGGTGGACGGGTTCGTTGAGCATCGAGAGCGGCTGGTCGGGGTCGCGTACCGGGTGCTGGGGCGGGTGGCCGACGCTGAAGACGTCGTTCAGGATGCGTACCTGCGGTGGGCTGCTGCGGATCGCGGTGACGTCGAGGATCCCGAGGCGTTTCTGGTGCGGGTCACCACGCGGCTGGCGATCGATCGGTTGCGGCGGGCTCGGGCGCGGCGCGAGGTGTATCCGGGGGAGTGGCTGCCCGAGCCGGTGCTGACCGAGGACCTGGCGGAGCGGGTCGTCCGGGACGAGTCGGTGACGTTGGCCGTGCTCGTGGTGCTGGAGTCGCTGTCGCCGCTTGAGCGGGCGGTGTTCGTGCTGCGGGACGTGTTCGGCGAGTCGTACGGCGCCATCGCGGAGATGATCGGGCGGCGGGAGCCCGCCGTCCGGCAGCTCGCGGCGCGGGCCCGGGCGCATGTGCGGGAGGCCAAGCCGCGTTACGAGGTCGATCGGGAGCGGTGGCGAGAGGTTTCGGACCGATTCTTCCTGGCCTGCGCCACGGGTGGGGTGGACGAGCTGCTCGCCACCTTGGCGCCGGACGTCCGGCTCACCGGGGACGGCGGTGGCCTCATGCCGAACGCGCGGCGCGTCGTGCGGGGGCCGGAGCGGACGGCCCGGCTCCTGCGGGGGATTCTGCACGGCGCCGGGCGCGACCATTTCCTGGACCGGCTCGGCGCCGACGCGGACGATGTCGGTGTCGCGTTCGTCCAGGCCAACGGGCTGCCGGGCGTGGTGCTGACGCTCAACGGCCGTCCGGTCGCGTTCTTGCAGCCGTTCGTGGCGGACGGCCTGGTCCGCGACGTCTACGTCATCACCAACCCGGAGAAGATGGCCGGGCTGGTGCCGGGCGGGGTCGCGCCGATCAGGGCCTGACGGCGGGGGCGTCCCGACGCGGACGCCCCCGCCGGGCGGGGTCAGGTCACCGGGTTGTCGACCAGGTAGACGGTCGGGGACGGCTTCCCGCACGTCGCCGTGGTGGCCGCGCCGCCGTCGAAGGACAGGGACGCCGTCGCGCCGCCCAGCGACACCTGCACGCTCGACGCGCCGGACGTCGGCTTGAACGGACCGGCCGTCAGCGTGCCGTCCTGCGGCAGCGGCACGACGATCTGCTGATCCCGCGTCAGCGTGGTCTTCGGGATGTCGATGCCCGCGGACGGGATGACGTTGAGGCTCTGCGGCGTGCCGCCCTCGACGTCCAGGGTCAGGTTCGTGACCTTGCCCGAGATGGTCGTGACGCCCTGGTCCAGCAGCTTGTTCACGGTCTCCTTCGGCACGGTCAACGCCCCGGACGCGTTCGTGAACGAGAACGAGCCGGACTTGCTCACCGTCAGCGGGATCCCGTCCGCGCCGACCGCGATGCCCGCGCCGTAGGTCTGGCCGTTCCAGACGCACTGGTACGGCGCGTTGATGATCCCGGTCAGCTCACCGGACTTGGGCTCGCCGAAGTTCAGCGGCGCGCCCTGGATCTTGGCGGGGGCCTGGCCGGACGCGCCGCCGACCGCGATCGTCAGCAGCGCGTTCCCGCCGCGCGGCTTGCAGTCGGCGGTGATGGGCAGGGAGAAGCCCCAGCTCGACTTGAGGTCGACCTTCGCGAACGCGCTGTTGAAGCCGAGCGTCACCTTGCCGCTCTGCGGCGCCGTGTAGGGGCCGACGTCGAACGCCTTCTGCCCCGCCGCCGGGAGCCCAACCTTGAGCGGCTTGCCCGCGACGATCGGGATGTCCTTGATCGAGATCGGGTCCTTGGCGAGGTTGACCGCGTCCGGGGTCGAGTGCGTCGCCCCGATCGACATGTCGCTGATCGTCGCGTCGGCCTTGTCGATGCCGAGGATCGGGGCGAGGGCCGTCAGCCACTCGGGGAACGTGATGCTGCCCGAGCCCTGCGTCAGCCAGAACTCCTGGCCCGGGCCGAGCTGCACCGGCGCGACGCCCTGGATGTCCACGTCCAGCGGGAGCCACAGGACGGGCAGGGCGCCCGCGAAGTTGATCGTGCAGGCGATGGGCAGCTTGAACCGTCCGGTGTCCACGCCGACGGCCGGCAGGTCCGCCGGCTGGATCGCCCGCGCGGACGGCAGCGCGGTCAGGCTCGACGCGAGCAGGGCCGCGCCGGCGGTGAGCGCGAGCGCGGCGCGGCGCCGACGGGAGCGGGGGCGGGGGGCGCCGGCGGAGTCGGCGCGTCGTGGTCTCGGCCGCATGGGCTTCTCATCCTTCGCTCGGGGGGCTTGCGTGCCACAGTTTGTGTCACACAGTTGGGCCGTGCCTATGCAGCCGGATGAGCGTTCTCAGGAGAAATTCTGCGTACTTTTGAAGGGCTCAGCCCGTCGGCTGGGCCTGAAGCGCGACCCGCAGCCGCTCGGTCACCTCGGCGTGCCACGGGTCCAGCAGCGTGAGCGCCGCGCGCGCCGCCTCCGCGTCGCCCTTCTCCCACGCGGTGACGATCTGGTCCCACCACCACACGTGGGCGCCGGCGTCGTGGAACACCGCGTCCAGCACCTCGGGGACGTCCCCGAGCATCGGGCCGAGCGAGTTCAGGACGCCGAGCAGGATCCCCCCGCCGATCGCCGACGACCCGGCGCGCAGCACGTCCAGGACGCCCTGGTGGACGTCGGTCAGGGACGCGGTCCCGCTCGCGACCAGCCGGTCCAGCCGGGACAGCGCCTGCCGCACCGGACGCGGGTCGTAGGCCGAAGGATCGGCCTCCAGCTTGGTGACCACCGACGCGTAGAAGATCGCCAGCGTCTCCAGCAGGTCCCGCAGGATGCGCACCGACGTCTCGGGCAGCCGCCGCGAGAAGCGGAACAGGTAGCGCCACGTCTCGATCCCGCCGCGCGCCTCGATGTCGTTCACGACGACCCCGAGCCCGTGGTGCGGCTCCACGAACCCCATCGCGCGCAACCGGGCCAGCACGAGCTGGACGGTCGTCGGATTGACCGCGTGCTCCTCGGCGAGCCGGCGGATCGACGGGAGGCGGTCGCCCGCGCGCACCTGCCCCGAGGCGATCTGGAACGCGATGCGCTCTGTGATCTCGTCGACCATCGTGCTGCGGGTCATTGGGGTTCCTGCCGCTTCCTTCGAGACGTCCCGGCGGGGCCGGGTGACCCACAGTGTAAGGCCGCCCTGTCCGGCGGGGTCAGGCCAGCACGGACCGCATCAACACCGGCCACGCTCGGTGCAGCTCCCGCTCCCAGTAGGGCCAGGAGTGCGTCCCGTCGCGGTAGAGATGGGTCGTGTACGGGATCCGGTGGGCGCGCAGACGGCGCAGGAACGGCCCGACCGTCGACCGGACGACCGGCTCGGCGAGGTTGGCCGGGCTCCACGGCGCGTCCGGCGGGTCCAGCGGCCCGGGCCTGCCGGTCAGCCCGGCCGACAGGTGCAGCCGCGTCCCGCGCAGGCGCGCCGCGAGGTACAGCGGGTCGCTGGCGCGCCAGTACCGGTCCTGGACGATCGGCAGGCCCCACATGTGCAGCGGGTTCACCCGTCCGGCGATGCCGGTGGCGGCGAGCAGCCCGACCATCGTGACGGGCGTCCGGATCGAGCACGGCGCGCTGAGCGCCGCGACCGCCCGGAACGCGCCCGGCGCCAGCGCCGCGCTGAGCAGCGCCCCGTACCCGCCGCCCGACACCCCCGCGACGGCGCGTGCCGAACCGGCCCGGTACCGATCGCGCATGAGCCGGTACACGTCGCGGACGTGGAACGTCTGCCACTGCGGCCCGCGCCGCCAGTTGGTGTAGCCGCCCGCGCGTCCGCCGTCGGGCATGACGATGAGGACGTCGTCGTCGCGACTCAACCGTTCGAGATCGGTGCATCGCGTCCACGACGTGCAGTCGTCCAGCCCGCCGTGGTGCAGCGTGACCAGCGGCCATGTGCGGGACGCGTTCGGCGACCAACCTCGGGGCAGCAGCACTTGGACGCGCAGCTCCTCGCCGGGCACCGAGTCCGCCCGGACGGTCAGGATCCGCAGCCGCTCCCCGGCGCGCGCGTCGTCCAGGACCGTGACGCTCACCGGAACCGGCCGGCGCGGTAGGCGTCGCGGCAGGCCGTCCGGGTCAGCTTCCCGCTGCTGGTGCGGGGCAGCGAGCCGGGCTCGACGAGCACGAAGTCGTCCACGGTCAGCCCGTGGTCGCGCTGGACGGCGCCCCGGACGGCGTCGGCGACGGCCGCGCGGTCCAGCCGCCGGACGGGCACGCGCCGGTTGCGCTCGGCCACGACGACCAGGCGCTCGCCGCCGCCGGACGCGTCGGCGAACGCGGTGACGTAGCCCGCGCGGACGCCCGGATGCGCCGCCGCGGCCGTGTGCTCGACGTCCTGCGGGTAGTGGTTGCGGCCGTCGATGATGATCAGATCCTTGATGCGGCCGGTGACGTAGTACTCGCCCGCGTGGCGGAACCCGAGGTCGCCGGTGCGCAGCCAGGGCTTGGCGGGCAGACCGTCCGGCGGGTCGGCGAGGACGCCCCGGAACGTCTGCTCGGTGGCGTCCGCCCGGCCCCAGTACCCGGCGGCGACGTTGGCGCCGTGGACCCACAGCTCGCCGACGCGGCCGTCGGGCAGGGCGCGCCCGTCCGGGTCGACCACCGCGACGTGCTGCCCGAACGGCGCGCCGCACGACACCAGCGCGGTGCCGCCGTCAGCGGGACGGGCGACCCCGGCGGCCAGCGCGGCGCGGTCGAACGCGACGGTCGTGGGCGGCGTGCTCGGCGAGCACGCGGTGACGTAGACCGTGGCTTCCGCGAGCCCGTAGGCGGGGGACTGGGCCTCGGCACGCAGCCCGCAGCCCGCGAACGCAGTGAAGAACCCCTCCAGCGTGGCTGGCCGGATCGGTTCGGCCCCGTTCAACAACATCCGCACCCCGCTCAGGTCGAGGCGCTGCTTCTCCTCGTCCGTGACGTGGCGCGTCAGGTACTCGTACGCGAAGTTGGGTCCGGCCGTATAGACGTCGCGCTGTGTGCTCAGCAGCTCCAGCCACCGCAGGGGCCGCATGACGAACGCGACGGGGTCCATGAACAGGCACGGGTTGGCGTGGACGAGCGGGAGCGCCGCCGTGAACACCAGCCCCATGTCGTGGAACAGCGGCAGCCAGCTCACGCCGCTGGACGTGCGCGGCGTCCCCTGCCCGGCGTGGTGGAGCTGCACGGCGTTGGCCGTCAGGTTGCGGTGCGTGATGACGACGCCCGCGGGCACCCGCGTGGACCCGGACGTGTACTGGAGATACGCGATGTCGTCGGGACGGATCGGTTCGTCGGCCCACTGAGCGTCGCCGATGCGGTCCGCGAGCAGGACGCCTTTGGGCCGCGTCCCCTGCTCGTCCAGGAACGTCTCCACGTGGTCGGCGGACACCGACGTCGTGATGACCGTGGACGGCTCCGCGTCGCGGTACACGGCCGTCAGCCGGTCGGCGTGGCCGGGCAGGTCCGGGCTGAACAGCGGCACCGCGACGACCCGCGCGTACAGGCAGCCGAAGAACGCGACCAGGTAGTCCAGCGACTGCGGCGCGAGGATCGCGGCCCGGTCGCCGGGGCTGCTGGTCTCGCGCAGCGCGGCGGCGACGGCGCGGGCGCGGCGGTCCAGCTCCGCCCACGTCAGGTGCGTCGCGACACCGGCTGGATCGGTGCCGTAGTCCACGAACGTGTACGCGGTCTCGTGCGCGAACTCCCACGCCCATCCGGAGAGTCGGCTGATCAGCGGGCTTTCGTCGGCGGGGAAGAGGCTCATCGGGACGCTCCGAGCGCCCGCATGATGAGCGGCCAGGCGGTGTGCAGCTCGTGCGTCCACTCGGGCCACGCGTGCCAGCCGTCGCCGTAGATGTGGCTGGTCACCGGGATGTTCAGCGTGTGCAGTCGGTCCACGAACGATCGGTTCATCTGGCCGATGAGGATCTCGCTGAGCTGCGTGAGCCGCCACACCACGCCGGGCGGCGTGTACGGGCCGTTCATGCCGGTGGTGCCGCTGGAGATGTAGAGGCCCGTCCCGCGCAGGTTCGCGGCCTTCACGTACGGGTCGTGGGCGCGCCAGTTGGCGTCGTCGCGTCCGGGCATGCCGAAGATGCGGAACGCGTCCAGGCCGGAGCCGAGCAGGTTGACGGACGTCAGGAAGACCTGCATCCCGTCCATCGTGAGATGGGTGGAGCCGCTGAACGACGCCGCGTACTTGTACATCCCGGGATGCCGTGCCGCGTAGGCCACCGCGCCCTGCCCGCCGGACGAGACGCCGAGCGTCGCGCGCCGCGTCCCCGCGTGGTAGCGCGCCATCAGCTTCGGGAGTTCGACGGTGTGGAACGTCTCCCAGCGCGGGGTCCCGCCCTTGCCGTCGTTCCACCAGTCGACGTAGCTGCCGTTCTCGCCCCCGGACGGCATGACGACCATGACGTCGTAGCGCGCGGCCAGCTTCTCGATGTCGGTCTCGCGCGTCCACGAGGTGTAGTCGTCGCGTCCGCCCTGGAACGCGTACACCACGGGCCACGTGCGCTGCGTATTGCGTTTCCATGTTCTCGGCAGCAGGACGCGTGCGCTCACGTTCTCGCCCACGTTCGCGGAGTGCCACGTCAGGTCGAACGTCCGGGAGTCCACCCACCGCTCTTTGACCCCGGTGCCCGCGTTGGCGGGGGGCGCCGCCACCAGACCGAGGGCGACGATCAGTGCGCCCAGGAACTTCTTCATCCCGCCTGCTTCCGTGCCAGAATCCGATACGCGTTGCTGTTGGTGCGCCGCAGCGGCAGCGTCGCGACGTCCGCGACGATCGCGGCGCCCATGAGCGGCCCGGCGAGCAGGAGCGTTCCGAGGACGCCCGCGTACTCGCGGCGGCCGGGCGGGCGCGGCCACCACGGCCGGTCCACGTCCAGGCCGAGCCGGTTGACGACGGCGGCGGCGGACGCGACGAAGTCCGGCCCCTGGTCGGCCTCGCGCCGCTCGACCGCGAGGACCTCCATGCCGCGCAGCTCCAGCGCCTGCCGCAGGTTGCCGAGCGGGATCATGTTGAGGTGCTGCGGCGCGAGCCACGGCACCCACTGGCCGCGCAGGACGCGCCCGAACCACGACTCGGGGTCGGGCATCTCGATGAGCAGGTGCCCGCCGGACGGCAGCGCCTTCACGGCCGCGTCCAGTTCCGCCAGCGGCTCGGCGGTGTGCTCCAGGTAGTGGTGCATGCTGATGACGTCGTAGCGTCCGTTCAACCGGTGCGCCGCCGCCAGGAACGCGCCGCGATAACCGTTGTGCACCCAGCCGCGGGCGACCGCCTCCTGCACGCCGGCGCTCATGTCCAGGCCGTCGAACCGGGTGCCCGGCAGGACGGTCTTCGCCGCGCGGCAGAAGTGCGCCTTGCCGGTGCCGACGTCCAGCCACGCGCCCGGCTCGGCGAAGCGGCGGACCATCGCGACGCGGGCCAGGTACCAGGCGGTGTTGGCGCTGAAGATCCGCTCGGCCAGGACGTCGCCGAGGCCGTCGTAGACGTCCTTGTAGTAGAAGTCCAGGCCCTCGGCGGTGAGGCGGGGGTTCTGGAAGACGTGGCGGCAGGCGCGGCAGCGGTCCAGGTGGAACTTCCCGGGTTTGCCCTGGAGGACGTCCCGGACGGTCACGAGCCGACCGATCCGCTCGGAACCGCACCACGGGCAGTCGTTGCGGCGGGGTCCGGCGAACCGTTCGACGCCCTGGTCGATCTGCGCCCGGTACCAGACGCGGGCCTCCTCGCGCCGGGCGATGAGGCGTCGTTCCCAGCGGGTGCGCGGGGCGCGCAGCGTCCGCCAGATGGACCACGGCGTGTGGACGAGGCGGGTCACCGTCACCCTCGGCAGGTCGCGGGGGATAACCGCCGTGCCTACGAACACCACGCACGGCAGTGCGCAGTACAGGGCGGCGACCAACAGCCCGTACGGCCAGGCCAGCGCCACGCACGCCAGCATCAGGAGGTAGCCCGCCGCCGCGGCCATGAGCGTCTGCGGCAGGGCCAGCGTCTGGGGGATGACCAGGGCCAGCGAGCGTAGGCGCGACCTCCGGAACCGGGTGCGGTCGTGTGATCGCACGTCCGCCACCACCAGGTCGGCCGTCCCGGTGTACAGCCTCAGCCTGGCTGTGGCCTCGCCCAGTTCGTCAGGGTCGAGGTCCTCGGTCGCAGTGATTCCGGACCGTGCCAGTGCCTCGGTATCGACCAGCAGGGCATAGCAGGCACCGCGTCCCATGCCGAGGGTGTCCTGTCGGTAGCGCCGGACGTCCAGGTGCCGGATCAGGTCGAGCGCTTCGTCCACCGGGAGGTCGGACGGGACGAGGTCCAGCATCGCGAGCCCGTGCTCGCGCGCGTGGGCCTCGGCGGCGGCGCGCACCGCGTCGGCGACCGTCACGCCGTGCGCGGTGAGCAGCGTGTACGCCGTCCGGTTCCCGCCCCCGCTGGGACCGGACGGCCGCAGGCGACGCAGCGCCGTCAGACGCCGCCGCAGCCGGATCGCGTTCGCCGCCATGCAGGCGGCGACCAGGCACGCCAGTGCGATCGTCATGGCCTCCGCCCTCCTGTGTCGCTTGCTGACCCGCATTCTGTGTCACACAGTGTGTGCACAACAATGTGGCCAACTGCTGATCACGGGAGCCCGACCCTTCAGCCGGGTGAGCAAGCGGAGGTCACCAGGACAGGACGAGCGTCGTGTGGCGCTTGCGCACGACCGTCCCGCGCTCGGGCTTCGGAGGCTCCGCGCCCGCCCGGTGGACGGTGAGCAGCGGCGCGGGCGCCGCCTCGTGCCACAGGGCGATCTGGTCGGCCATGCGGTCGGTCAGATCGCCCGAATCGTGGCCGATCGCCCCCAGTTCGGCCAGGTCCGGGCCGGCGGGACGCGTCGCCAGATACGCCAGCGACGGGCCGTCCACCACCGCCGGGCTCGTCCCGGGCAGCGCCGGGGACACCAGGCCGCCGTCGATCGCCGCCGGCCGCGCCGCCAGCGCGCACGTGCCGGGCTCGGCCGCCGCCAGCCGCAGCCACACCGCGTGCACCGCGTCCGACCCCGTCACGTGGACGCCCGACCATGTCTCGGCGCGCGGCCGGTCCAGCACGGCCGCCAGCGCGTCCGCCCCGACGGCCTGGTCCTCGTCGTGGACGAGCCGGACGCGGCCGTCGGCGACCAGGTCCAGCGAGCGCTCGCCGTCCGCCGTCCGCATCGGGAGGAAGCCGCACGCGTCCGCCGACCGCGCCACCAGACGGTCGCCGTCGCGGACCAGCGCGACCGAGCGCGTCATGCCGCGCCAGCGAAGCGGAACGACGATCCGGCCGTCGTCGGCGAGCTGGTCCCACCACGCCGGCGGGACGTCCCAGGCGCCCGTCGTCACGATGATCCGGTCATAGGGCGCGCCCGCCGCGTGGCCCGCCGCGCCGTCGGCGGCCACCACGGTCGCCGCCGCGCCGAGCCGCTCGCGCGCCGCCGCCGCGAGATCGGGATCGACGTCGACCGTCGTGACCTCGCCGTCCGCGCCGGTCAGCTCCCGCAGCAGCGCCGCCGTGTACCCCGAGCCCGTCCCGATCTCCAAGACGCGGTCGCCGGGCCGCACCGCCAGCCGCTCCAGCATCGACGCCACGATCGTCGGCTGGCTCGCCGAACTCAGCGGCGCGCCGCCCGCCGACCGCTTCACCACGACCGGACGGTCCGCGTACGCCTCCTCGACGCCCGCGTCCGGCAGGAACCGGTGCCGGGGCACGGCGCGCAGGGCCTTCTCGACCACGGGCGACTCGACCGCCCCCTCGTCCAGGAGTCGGTCGACCAGCCGGTCCCTCGCCCGCTCGGCGGCATCGTCGGCGCTCATCGCCCGCAGCCTAATCCGCCGAAGGTCTCCTCCCCGCAAGCGTACGGTCACAGAGCGCTACGGGTACCGTCTGGGCAGGGAGGTCCGTTGACATGAAGAGCCGAGAGATCCGCCTCGTCGCCCGGCCGCGCGGCGAACCGTGCCCGGCCGACTTCGCGATGGCCGAGACCGACGTGTCCGCGCCCGGGCCCGGCGAGTGCGTCGTCCGCAACGACTGGATCTCCGTCGACCCGTACATGCGGTTCCGGATGGACGAGGACCCCGGGTTCGCGTCGCCCTACCCGCTCGGGGAGGCCCTGACGGGGGCGGCGGTCGGCGAGGTCGTCGCGTCCGCCGACCCGGACCGTCCCGTCGGGACGACGCTGCTGCACTCCTTCGGGTGGCGCGAGTACGCCGTCGTCCGGGAGGGGCGCGTGGTCGACACGTCCGCCGCGTCCGCCCAGGCCTACCTCGGCGTCCTCGGCCTGCCCGGCCTCGCCGCCTACGTCGGGCTGACCGAGATCGCCCGCGTCCGGCCCGGCGACGTCGTGTTCGTCTCCGCCGCCGCCGGAGCCGTCGGCAGCGCCGCCGGCCAGATCGCCCGCCGCCTCGGCGCCGCCCGCGTCATCGGCTCCGCCGGAGGCCCCGCCAAAAGCGCCCGCCTCACCGACCTGTTCGGCTTCGACGCCGCCATCGACTACCGCGAGGGCGACCTCGACCGCCGCCTCGCCGCCGCCGCGCCCGACGGCGTCGACGTCTACTTCGACAACGTCGGCGGCTCCCACCTGCGCGCCGCCCTCGACGTCATGCGCGACCACGGCCGCATCGCCCTGTGCGGCGCCGTCTCCCGCTACCGCGAGTACCCCGCCCCCGGCACCGACCTCTGGCCCGCCATCGCCCGCCGCCTCACCCTGCGCGGCTTCCTCGTCCTCGACCACTACCACCTGCTCGACGAGTACGAGGCCCGCGCCGCCGCCTGGGTCCACGAGGGCACCCTGCGCAGCGAGGAGACCGTCGTCCACGGCATCGACAACGCCGTCGGCGCCTTCCTCGGCCTGCTCCGGGGCGCCAACACCGGCAAGATGCTCGTCCGCCTGACCTGACGCGCGTCCACGACCGTCCCGATCATGCACTAGGCTTGCCCCCGTCCCCGCACCACGCGAGGACGCGGGGCTATGGCGCAGTTGGTAGCGCGCCTCCATGGCATGGAGGAGGTCTGGGGTTCGAATCCCCATAGCTCCACGAGTCGGGCTC
>NZ_WUTW01000003.1:0-63227 GCF_009831215.1 Actinomadura rayongensis | reverse complement strand
TATGGCGCAGTTGGTAGCGCGCCTCCATGGCATGGAGGAGGTCTGGGGTTCGAATCCCCATAGCTCCACGAGTCGGGCTCTTGTGGTCGGTGCGCTTCGCGCACCTTCCGCGAGGGCCCGCTGTGTTTATCGGGGGGACGACCCCCCGAACCCCCCGATGTGGGGGCTCCGCCCCCACGCCCCCTCCCGGTGCTCGAACTGGTCGCGAACTGGTCGCCCGTGGCTAGGTGGCCGACGCCCGATTCCCGTTCCTGCGTCGTCCGGCATCGCTGTCGAGGCGGTCGTTGTGTGGCATGAGTGTTCCGAGGCGGTCATGGTTCGAGCAGGGGGTCGCCGAGGGCGATTTCGATGGTGCCGTCTCTGCACGTGTCGTTCGCGTCGACGGTGAGGCTGAGACGTATCAGGCCACGCACGTCCAGGTCGACGGTGAGGGGGTGGCCGAGCCGCAGGGTTTGCGACCGGATCGTCTTTCCGTCGCCGGCGATCTTCATTGATGTCGGTGCGGCGTTCGGGGTGTCGTCGGCCAGTCCCAGGGTGGCGCGGAAGTGGCCATATCTGCGGCTGAGGGCGTACTCGCGGATCTGGTTGTCGCAGCCGAGGCCGACGGTGATGCCATGTTCATGGGTGCGCCCGTCGATGATGACCGGGCGGTCCGTCCAGGTCTGGCGCGGGTCGAGGACGTTTGCGGTCTGGCTGACGGGGTCGAGATCTGTCAGATAGACCGTCTGGGCGGGCCGAGACGGGGACGGGTCCTTGGCAGTACCGGCTGTTGCCCGGGCCGCGGTCGAAGGGTCGGCGCCCGGGGAGCCGCCATGGTCCGCTGAAGAGTTGTCGGGCATGACGGCGATCACAAGCCCGCAGATGATGAGCGTAGCGAAGGCGCCGACGCCCGCCGCGATCAGCATCCTGCGGTCGACCCGCCGAGCTCGGAAGGGAAAGGGTGCCGGCGGTGGTGCGGCGCGATAGGCGCCCATCTGGGCGATGATGGCGGGCGGAAGCCAGTCCGCCGGCGGCGGCGCCGGACCGGGCCACAGCTCGCGGATGAGTTCTGCGGGCCGCGGGCGCTGCGCCGGGTCCTTGGACAGGCATCGGGCGATCAGTGGACGTAGTTCGTCGGGGCACTGGTCGAGATCGGGGTCACGCGAAAACGCCATGCGCGGCGTCGGGCTGCAGGGGCTATCAGCCCCGCCCGAATCACCTGGACGGGACGGCCGTCCGGTCTGGACCCTGACGCCCGGCGACCACCCACGCCCCCGGGACGACCTCATCCGACCGCAACCGCATCCGCTCGGCCATCCCCGCAGGCCAGCGCGTTCCTACCGACGACCGCACCTGCATCTCTGTCGCGCCCGTCAGGTCCGCACCGTACAGGTTCGCGCAGGTCAGGTCCGCTCGGGTCAAATTCGCGCTGTTCAGGTTCGCGCCGGTCAGATTCGCGTCGGCCGGGTCTGCAACGTCCAGGTCTGCGGCGGCCAGGGGAAGACGGACGTGTGCTCGGCGGGGTGATGAGGTTCGGGGGTGTCGGGGACCGTTTGGCGGGGAGCCGGGGTGCGGGCTAGCGCCGATGATCCTGCCGAGTCTGCTGTCGGCGCGTACGCCGCGCCGGGCGGGGTTGTACCGGCCGCTGGGGGCTCGGGCTCAGGTTCCAGGACGGCCTGGGTGTCCAGGGTGAGCGGGACCTGGCGGGCCAGCTTCTCGATCACCAGGGGAGCGGCGATCCCGAGCCCGAACGCCGCCGTCGCCTCGGTGACCTGGCCGTCGTGGGCCATCGCGGCGGCGACCGCGCACCCGGCCCCGACCCGGATCAGCACTGACACCAGGAACGCCGCCATGCCCCGGGTGGGCCGCCGAGCCTATGTCGCTGTCCGGATGGCGTGGGCGCAGCAGGCGGCGGCCAGGTTCGTCCCTGGGGAGGGATTTACAGGTCGAAGGTGATGGCGTCGTCGTGGTCGCCTCGTTCGGCCATGCGACGTTGCAGGTTGCCCCGGGCGTGGAGGTAAACCTGGCGGAACCGCTTCGGGTGGCGAGCGGCCAAGTCGCGGTAAAGCGTGACCGCCTCTCGCGCCGTCCGCAGCCCCTCACGGTACTCGCCGACCTGGTCCAGAGTGGCAGCGAGGTTGTGCAATGCAGAGGCGAGGGTGGGGCGGTGGGCGGGGTTGCTGGCGGCCAAGTCTCGGCAGAGTGCGACAGTTTCTCGCGCGACGTGCAGTCCCTCGTCGTACTCATCGATCTGATACAGAGTGGCAGCGAGGTTGTGCAATGCAGAGGCGAGGGCGAGGCGGTGGGTGGAGTGGTCGGCGGCCAGGTCTCGATAAAGTGTGACGGCTTCTCGCGCGACGCGCAGTCCCTCGTCGTACTCGCCGACCTGGGCCAGAGCGACGGTGAGGATGCGCAGGGCGCTAGCGAGTTCGGGGCGGTGGGTGGCGTTGCCGGCGGCCAGTTCACGGCAGAGTGTGACGGCTTCTCGCGCGGCCTGCAGTCCCTCGTCGTGCTCGCCGACCTGATACAGAGTCGCAGCGAGGTTGTGCAATGCAGAGGCGAGGGTGGGGCGGTGGGCGGGGTTGCTGGCGGCCAGGTCCCGGCGGAGCGCGATGGCTTCTCGCTCGGCCTGCAGTTCCTCGTCGTACTCGCCGACGAGGCTCAGAGCGACGGCGAGGTTGCTTAGAGCGCTAGCGAGTTCGGGGCGATGGGTGGCGTTGCCGGCGGCCAGTTCACGGCAGAGTGTGACGGCTTCTCGCGCGGCCTGCAGTCCCTCGTCATACTCGCCGACCTGATCCAGAGCGGCAGTGAGCCTGCGCAGGGCAGCGGCGAGTTCGGGGCGATGGGCGGGGTAGTCGGCGGCCAGTTCGCGGGAGAGTGCGACGGCTTCCTGCGCGACGTGCAGTCCCTCGTGGTACTCGCCGACCTCGTTCAGAGTGGCAGCGAGGTTGCTTAGGGCGTTGGCGAGTTCGAGGCGGTGGGTGGGGTTGTCGGCGGCTATGTCGCGGGAGAGCGTGAGGGCTTCTCGTGCGACTTGTAGTTCCTCGTCGTACTCGCCGACCCGGTCCAGAGCGACGGTGAGGCTGCGCAGGGCGCTAGCGAGGCCGGGAAGGTGGGTGGGGTTTTCTGCGGCCAGTTCACGGAAGAGCGTGACAGCTTCTCGCGCCGCCTGCAGTCCTTCGTGGTACTCGCCGACCTGGTCCAGAGCGACCGCGATGTAGTGCAGGGCAAGGGCGGCGTCAGGGCGGTGGGTGGTGGTGCGGGCGTGGCGCAGGTGGTGGCGGGCCAGGGCGAGGGCGCAGTGCGGTAGGGCGTGGTCGGGGATGAGGGCGGTGAGGCGGGTGGTGGTGTCGGGGTCGAGGTCGGCTCGGGCCAGGGCGGCGGCGGTGGCGAGGTCCAGGTCATGGCGGCGGGTGGTGGTGAGCGCGGCGTGGACGGCGTAGTGGGCCCGTCGTACTGGATCCCCGTCCAGGACCTGTTCGAACAGCCGCTGTGCCGGCGGGTGGTGCTCACCGGCGCGGGCCAGCACGGTCAGCACCCGCCCGGCCTGCTCCTCCTCCAGTCCGGTGAGCAGATGCCGTGCGAACTCCGAGGTGTCGCCTGTGGCGTCTGTTGTGTCGCTGCCGGTGCTGGCGGGCTGGTTGGTGAGGTGGGTGGTGACGAACCAGTCGGTGAGCACGTCCGGGCCGACCCGCATCCCCGCGCTGGTGTCGGCTGGGTATAGGGCGTGGGCCCAGCGGGCCAGATTGAGCACCCGTTCGCTGGAGGCGTCGGCCAGTTCGGGGATCCGGCGCAGGATCCGCACGGCCGCCTGATCGCCCGCCGGGGCGAACAGCACCAGCGCGACCATCACCCGGGCCAGCAGCACATCGGTAACGTCCGCGAGGCCCCACCGGTCCGCTGCCGCCGTCGCGCGCCACCAGCGTGCCTCGTGCTCCATCAGCACCCGCGCTACCTCATCGACCGGCGTCGGTACCCCAGGCGGCGCGGTGGGCGGTGTTGTGCGCAGCACTGCGGCCATCGCCTCGGCCAGCACCTCTATCAGGGTCTGTCCGGCGCGTATCGGCGCCACCATTGCAGACACCGGCGGCGGAGTAACGCCGCGGGCATGGGCGAACGCGTGCACCGCCTCCCCGTACCAGCGGACCAGATCAGCGGACTCGCCCAGTGGTTGCAGCGACATCACCGCCGCGGCTTTCACCAGCGCGGCATGCCGCTCGGGGATCCGCCCGGCCAGCGCTTGGACCAGCCCGGAGCCGTTGCGGGCGATCAGCACGACCCGCAGCCGCGCCTGTCCTCGGTATCCCGCCATTGCTTCCAGCAGCGCCCCCAGATCCGTGCGGGAGTCGGCGTCATCGACCAAGGCCAACACCTTGCCCCCGGGCACTGCCGCTGCGGCGTCCGCCAGCGCGGCGGCCTTTCCCTCACCCAGCCACCCGGTCACCCACCCGTCCCCGGCCGACTGCGCGGCGGCCCGCAACGCCAGCCGGGTCTTCCCGCACCCGCCGGGCCCGTCCATCACCAGCAGCCCCGATACCGCCTCGTCCCGGCACCACGCCCACCATCGGTCCAACTCGGCGCGCCGTCCCCAGAACCGGGTCGGGCACCACTGCGGCAGCAGGTCCTCCAGCACAGCGCGCGCCCGAGCCGCCTCCGTCGGATCGTCCCCGCCGGAGGCGAGCTCGGGCCGCGGCACCTGCAGCGGCTCCAGCACCGCCGCCAACGCCTCCCGGGCCGCGGCGGACTCCTCGGCCCGGGACAGCACCACACCGAAATACGACCCGCTCGCCCCGGCCAGCCCCGCGACCACCGCCGCGATCACCGCCCGCCACACCAACGGCCAGCCCGCCGGAACCACCAGCGGCGGCACCCCCGCACCCACACTGGCCACCACCCCCAGCACCCAGGGGTTCTTCGCCCACCGCACCATCCACCCAGCATCACCCTCGGCCGAAACCTCAGCCCCGCAAAACCTCACAACTGGCCTTAACCGGCAACCAGCGGGACCGGAACGCAGACCGGACAGGCCGACCATCACCCCGCATCTCCTGGTCACCTGTGGCACCAAAGCCGATGCCTGCCCGGCTCCGTGCGCGGGGGTCCTTTCCGTGAGCCGGGGTGTCAGTTGAGTGATGCGAAGAAGGCCCGCAGGTCGGTGGTCAGCAGGTCGGGGGTCTCCAGGGCGGCGAAGTGGCCGCCCCGATCGAATTCGGTCCAGTGCGTCACGTTGTGGACCTGCTCGGCCAGTGGACGGATCGAGAGGTCGGTCGGGAAGACCGCGACGCCCGTCGGGACCGTCCCGCGGCTCCTCGGAGCGTGCATGGACGGGTCGTTGAACCGTTCGTAGTACGTGTGGGCCGCCGATCCGGCCGTTTCGGTGAACCAGTAGATGCTCACGTCGGTGAGGATCCGGTCGAGGTCCACGGCCTCTTCGGGCAGGTCGCGGGACGGATCGGTCCAGTCCTTGAACTTCTCCACGATCCAGGCGAGCTGGCCCGCGGGGCTGTCGTGCAGGGCGGCGGCGATGGTCTGCGGGCGCGTCGCCTGGAGCTGCATGTACGCGCCGAGGTTCTCGCGCCAGTCCTGGAACCCGGCCAGCCGCCGCCGCTCGGCGTCGTTCAGCGCCCCCATGACCGACGGGTCGCCGGTCGGGAACGTGAGCAGGGCGTTGACGTGGATTCCGATCACGCGGTCGGGCGCCAGACGGCCGATGAGCGGGGCGACGAACGCGCCGACGTCGCCGCCCTGCACGCCGTAGCGGTCGTAGCCGAGCCGGGACATCAGCTCGGCCAGCGCCGCCGCCGTCCGGCCGTCGGTCCAGCCGGTGCTCGTCAGCGGCCCGGAGAAGCCGTAGCCGGGCAGGGACGGGATGACGACGTCGAACGCGTCGCCGGGCGTGCCGCCGTGCGCCACCGGATCGGTGAGCGGCTCGACGAGGTCGAGGAACTCGACGACGGAGCCGGGCCAGCCGTGCAGGAGCAGCAGCGGCGTCGCGTCCGGCTCGGCGGAGCGGACGTGCAGGAAGTGGACGTTCGCGCCGTCGATCACGGTCGTGAACTGGGGATACCGGTTGATCGCCGCCTCCTGTACGCGCCAGTCGAAGTCGGCGGCCCAGTAGTCGGCGAGCTTGCCGAGGTACGCGGTCGGCACGCCGCGTTCCCAGCCGGTGCCGGGGATCTCGGGAGCCCAGCGGGTGCGGCGGAGCCGGTACCGCAGGTTCTGGATCGCGCTCTCCTCCACGTCGACGCGGTAGGGGATCAGGTCTCTGGTGGTTTCGCTGTTCATGAAACTGACGCTATTCGGCATTGGTGTCAGGTTCTGGCACTGATTCTTGGCATGATGCGGTCATGCTGGAAACGTCGGCCCGGCTGCTGCGGCTACTCTCCCTGCTCCAGTCCCGGGCGGACTGGACCGGCGCCGAACTCGCCGAACGTCTCGGCGTCGGAATCCGCACGCTGCGGCGGGACGTCGAGCGGCTGCGCGGGCTGGGCTACCCGGTCGAGGCCACGCCCGGCGCGCTCGGCGGCTACCGGCTCGGGATCGGCGCGAATCTGCCGCCGCTGCTCCTGGACGACGAGGAGGCCGTCGCCGTCGTCATCAGCCTGCGGACGGCGGCGACCGGGACCGTCGCGGGTATGGAGGAGGCGGCGCTGCGGGCCCTGGCGAAGGTCCAGCAGGTGCTGCCGTCCCGAATCCGGCACCGGGTGACCGCGCTGCAGACGATGACGGTGTCGCTGGCGAGCGCCGCCGACACGGGGGTGAGCGCGGACCTGCTGGCCGCGCTCGCCACGGCGTGCCGCGACCACCGCCGGATACGCGTGCGCTACCGGACGTCGTCGCGGGAGCTGGAGCCGTACCGGCTCGTCCACACGTCCCGCCGTTGGTACCTGCTGGCGTGGGATCTCGGCAGGGACGACTGGCGGACGTTCCGCGCCGACCGGATCGAGCCGCCGCTCGGGCCGCCCGGCGCCCGCTTCGCGCCGCGTCCGCTCCCCGACGGCGACCCGGCCGCCTACATCTCCCACTCGATCAGCGCGGCGCCGTACCGCTACCAGGCGCGGGTCCTCTTCCACGCGCCGCTGGAGCGGATGGCCCCCCGCACCTCGCCCGCGGCCGGACGTCTGGAGGCCGTGGACGACCGCACGTGCGTGTTCCACACCGGCTCGAACTCGCTGGAGGAACTGGCCCTGTACGTCGCGGTGAAGGGAGTCGACTTCGAAATCCTGGACCCGCCGGAACTGATCCCGGTGCTCCACGAGATCGCCGACCGCCTCCACCGAGCCGCGACCCCACGCCCCCGCCCATGACTTCCCGCCGACCCGTCCAGACGCGCCTGCTCCCACGCCTGGTAGCCCACCGAGGCCGAGTGGGAGTCGTCAGACCAGCCCGGTGTGCTGGGCGTCGAAGTGGTCGTTGTCGAACACGACGGTGTCGGGCGTGTAGTCCCCGCGCAGCCGGAGCAGCAGGTACCGGGCCGCGGACCGGACGCCGGGATGGTCGGCGTCCGCTGCCGCGGTGAGGCCGTCCTCGGCGAGAGCGGCGTCGGTGCCCAGGTACACCAGCGCGTTGAGGGCTTGGAGGCGTATCGGTGGCGGGTGCTCCGGGCTGAGCGCTTGCGCCAGGACGACGACGCCGCGCGGGCCGTCCACCGCCAAGCCGTAGGCCTCGGCCGCTGCGATCCGGACGTGGGCCGACGGATCGTCCAGGGCGGTCTCCAGTGCGGTTGCGGCCGGGGCGGCGTCTGCGCCCAGCATCAGAAGGCCCTGCGCCGCCCAGTACCGGATCACCTCGTGGGCGTCGGTGAGCGCGGTGACGAACGTGGCGAGGTTCGCCGGGTCCCGGGTGATCGCCGTGGCGGCCAGGGCCATGACCTCGCGCAGCGGGTAGGCGCCCGGTTCCCTGCTCGGGCCGTAGCCCTGGAGCGGTGAGCCTTCGGGGATGAAGCCGTTGTCGTTCACCCGCAGGAGGTGGGCGTCCAGCAGGTCGCGCAGGGTCGCCAGCCGCTCGGCGTGGCGGGGGTCGTCGGCGAGGTTGTGCGTCTCGTCGGGGTCTTCGGCCAGGTCGTACAGTTCCTCGGCGGGCTTGGGGCGGAAGAACCGGTCGGTCGGCTCGTCCAGCGTCCCGGCCAGGTGCGCGGCCTCCCACGCCTGGTAGCCGCGCGCCATCCACATGTACGCCACGTGCTGCCCGTACGGACGGTGCGGGGCGTAGTTGCGCAGGTAGCGGTAGCGCTCGTCGCGCACGGTGCGGACGAAGTCGTACCGCTCGCCCATCCGGTCCCGGCCGCCGAACGCCAGGCCGGCCGGGGGCTCGGCGGCGCGTCCGAGGAGCGGACGGCCCTGCATGCTCGCGGGCACCCGGACGTCCGCCAGCGACAGCAGCGTCGGCGCCAGGTCGATGTGGCTCACGGCGGTGGTGACGCGCTCGCCGGGACGCCACGGGGACAGGTGCGCGAACCGCGCGGGGACCCGGACGACGAGCGGGACGCGCAGCCCCTCGTCGTAGCAGAACCGCTTCGACCGCGGGCCGACGCCGCCGTGGTCCGACGAGTACAGCACGACGGTGTCCTCCCACAGCCCGTCTTCTTCCAGCTCACGCAGCAGCCGCGTGAACACGCGGTCGACCTTCTCGATCGCCGTGTAGTAGCGGGCGAGGTCCGCGCGGATCTCGGGCAGGTCCGGCAGGAACTCGGGGACGCGCACCTGCTCGGGCGAAACGGTGGTCACCGGCTCGTGGAAAAGCGCCGACTCGTGCGTGTCCATGGGATTGAAGACCGCCAGGAACGGCGCGCCGTCCGGACGGTCGCGCCAGTGCGCGGTGGCGCTCGACTCGTCCCAGACGGCGTCCTTGTCGAGATCGGTGTTGTAGTCGGTCTTGGCATTGTTCGTGCAGTAGTAGCCCGCTTCGCGCAGCAGCTCGGCGTAGGTGTCCAGGGCGTCCGGGAAGGGCGAGACCGCGCGCATGTGCTGCGCCGGTCCGTGGCTCGCGGCATGGACGCCGGTGATCAGGCTGAACCGGGACGGCGCGCAGACCGGCGCGGTGCAGAACGCCTGCTCGAACAGCACGCCCTCGCGGGCCAGCCGGTCGATCGCGGGCATCCGCCCGAGGACGTCCCCGTAGGCCGCGCCGTGCGGGGAGCAGTCCTCGCTCATCAGCCACAGGATGTTCGGCCGCGACGCGCCGGTCATCGCGTCTCCGCCAGGTCGGCCGCGAGCGCGCGCAGCTGCCGCGTGGTCAGGTGGGCTGAGCGGGCGAGGTCGTAGAGGGTGAGCTGCGGCATCGCCGCGACGAGTTCGCTGTCCAGGACGAACGGCACGTGCTTCTCCAGGACGGGCCGCACCGGCGTCCGGGCCAGGTGCAGGAGCGGCCGGGTCAGCAGGTCGGACGCGGGCAGCCCCTCCACCGGCGGCAGCGGCTCGGCGGCGGCGTCGGCCTGGTCCCGCTGCGCGGCGACGAGGAGATGGTCGCGGGTGACCGGTTCGTCCTGCGGTATCCCGAGGCGCCGGTACTGCGAGGGCGGCGCGTCGCTCTCGCGCAGCAGGCGTTGCAGCAGCCGGAGCATCCGCAGCTCGACCTCGTCGTCCACCAGCGGGTGTTCCTGCCCCGGATCGGTCTCCAGGTCGAACAGCAGCGTCCCGTGCAGCCACGGGTTGGACATGCGGGCGGATCCGGCGGCCGGCATGCGCATCGTCCGCAGGCCCTTGGTGAACGACAGCGGCTCGGACGGCTCCCAGTCGACCAGCTCACCGACCGCGAAGCGCGACCGCATGTGGGTCGGCATCAGCGTGAACTCCTCCAGCGGTTCGTTCGCGCGGTCGGTGGCGGCGCGCATGTAGACGTATCGCCCGTCGGTGACGTTCACGTGGCCGCCGTGGATGCCGAACAGCGCGCCGTCGCGGACGGCGCGGTCGTCCTCCAGGACGTCGGCGAGGTCGCGGCCCTGCATGTCGGGGGTCGGTGCGAGGCCGAAGAAGCCCAGCACCGTCGGCGCGATGTCGATGGTCTGCGCGAGCGCGGCGCGGCGGGTGTCGCGGTGGGCGGTGCGGGGGTCCCAGACGAACATCGGCAGGTGGACGAGTTCGTTGAACCACGGCATCACCGACTTGGCCCACCAGCCGTGCTCGCCGAGCAGGAACCCGTGGTCGGTGTTGACGATCAGCAGCGTGTCGTCCCACAGGCCGTGCCGGTCCATGGCGTCCAGCACCCGGCCCAGCGAGCGGTCGCACATCGACACCAGCGCCGCGTACTCGTTGCGCGCGTGCCGGACGGTGTCGGCGGGCTCGACCGTCTTGGCGTACGGCGGCCAGTCGAACCGCGGCTCGGGATAGTCGTCCGCGTACTTCTTGCGGTACTCGTCGTTGTTGGTGAAGAACGGCTCGTGCGGGTCGAACATCTCGATCTGCACCAGCCACCGGTCGGCCGCGGCGTTGGTGTCGATGAAGTGCACGCCCGCGTCGACGGTGAGCGTCTGGGAGTGCTCGGCCTCGGTGGGCATGTACCGGCGGTTGACCTCGTCCTGGCTCAGCATCCGGGCGCGCTGCCCGGCGGGCGGCTGCCCGGTGACCACGCCTTTCCACGGGTCGCCCTCCTGGCCGCGGAAGAACTCCCAGGTCGAGTAGCGGGTGTGGTACGTCGCGCCGCCGTCCTCCCAGTAGTGCGGGTGGTCGGACGCCAGATGGGTGTGCACTCCCGCGTCCCGCAGGATCTGCGGCATCGAGTCGTCGAACGGCTCCAGCGGCCCCCAGCTGCGGTGCAGGAAGTTGTACCGCCCGGTGTGCAGCTCACGCCGCGCCGGCATGCACGGCATCGACCCGGCGTAGAAGGTGTCGAACGTCACCGCCCGCCGCGCGAGCCGCGCGAAGTTGGGCGCGTCGACGAACGTGTCCCGCGCGTACGGCGCCAGCAGGTGCCGGTTCAGGCTGTCGAACATGACGATGATCGCCTTCACCGTGGGTCGGTTCCTCTCCGGTTGGTCGAGCGGGGGGACGGTCGCGGCTCACGCGGTCTCGGCGCGCAGCCGCCGACGCGCCTCGCGGCGCTCGCGCTGGGCCTGCGGATCCGGCAGCGGCGCCGCCAGGAACAGCTTCTGCGTGTAGGGGTGCTGCGGGTGGTCGGTGACCTGGCGCACCTCGCCCGACTCGACGATCTCCCCGGCCCGCATGACCGCGACGCGGTGGCTGAGATGCCGGACGACCGCGAGGTCGTGCGAGACGAACAGGTAGGCGACCCCGGTGCGCTCCTGGATCTCCCGGAACAGGCTCAGCACCCGCGCCTGCGTGGACAGGTCCAGTGCCGAGACGGGCTCGTCGCACACGATCAGCGCGGGGGAGAGGGCCAGGGCGCGGGCGATCGCGATGCGCTGCCGCTGGCCGCCGGAGAACTCGCGCGGCAGCCGCCGCCCGGCGTCCGCGGGAAGGTGGACCTGGTCGAGGAGGTCCCGCACGCGCCGGCGCGCCTCGTCGGCCGGGACGCGCCGCGCGAGCAGCGGCTCGACCAGGGTCCGCTCGATCACCAGGGACGGGTTCAGCGAGGTGTACGGGTCCTGGAAGACGACCTGGATCTGCGCGGCGAGCCCGCGGCGCGCGGACCGCGACAGTCGGCTGATCTCCCGGCCCCGGAAGCGGATCGAACCGGACGTCACCGGGGCGAGGCCGAGCACCGCGCGGCCGAACGTGGTCTTGCCCGATCCGGACTCCCCGACCAGGCCGACCGTCTCGCCGGCGTCGACGTCCAGGCCGACGCCGTGCAGCGCCCGGAACGGCGGCCTGCGCAGGCCCTTGACGGGGTACTCCACGACGAGGTCCCGCACCTGAAGCAGCGGCTCGTTCATGCGTCCGCCCCGTCCTGCGGCGACCCCGCGGGCTCCCCGGTCGCGATGACGGCGTCGAACAGGGCCCGCGTGTACGGGTGCTGCGGCGCGGCGAAGAGGGCGTCGACCGGGCCGGTCTCCACGACGCGTCCGTGCCGCATCACCGACACCCGGTCGCACAGGTCCGCCACGACGCCGAAGTCGTGGGTCACCAGCAGCACCCCCATTCCGAGGTCGTCGCGCAGGTCGCGCAGCAGGTCGAGGACCTCGGCCTGGACGGTGACGTCCAGCGCGGTCGTGGGTTCGTCGGCGATGAGCAGCTTCGGCTCGCAGGCGACGGCGCCCGCGATCAGCACGCGCTGCGCCATGCCGCCGGAGATCTCGTGCGGGTAGGCGCGGAACGTCCGCTCCGGGTCGGGGATGCCGACGCGGTCCAGCAACTCCAGCGCGCGGGCGCGGGCCTGCGCCCGGCCGTATCCGCGGTGCGTCCGGATCGGTTCGACGAGCTGGCTCCCCACCGTGAAGCTCGGGTCGAGGTTGCTCATCGGTTCCTGCGGGATGTACGCGATCGCGTCGCCGCGCAGGCGGGTGAGCCGCTTGGCGGGCAGCCCGGTCAGCTCGGTGCCGTCGAACACGATCGATCCGGACGTCCGGGCTCCGGCGGGCAGCAGGCGCAGGATCGAGAACGCCGTCTGCGTCTTGCCGGAGCCGGACTCGCCGACCAGGCCGTGCACCTCGCCTTCGCGGACCGACAGCGACACCTCGTCCACGACCCGCCGGGCCGAGCCGTCGGGCCGCCGGTACGCGACCACCAGGTCGCGGACCTCCAGCAGCGCTTCCCCGCCGGACGGCGCCGGGGGCGCGGCGTGCTCGTCGTCGGCGTCGTGCCGTGTCGGCGCGGGCTCGGCGGTGCGTTCCAGGGCGTCGCGCAGCGCGTTGGACAGCAGCGTCAGCGCGACGCAGGTGACCCCGATCGCCAGGCTCGGCCAGGCCAGCGCGACCGGCGCGGTGTAGATGTTGGCGAACGCGTCGTTGAGCATCCCGCCCCAGGTCGGCACCGACGGGTCGCCGAGCCCGAGGAACGTGATGCCCGACTGCAGGGCGATGGCGGCGCTGCCGACGCCCGCCGCCAGGATGATCGCCGGTGCCCGCACGACGGTGAGGACGTGCCTGCCGATGATCCGCGGATCGCTCAGGCCGGACACGCGCGCGGCGTCGACGTACAGCTCGTTGCGCACGCCGGACACGGCGGCGTGGACGACGCGGTAGAAGGCCGGGGACAGCAGGACTCCGAAGATCGCCATCGTCGTCCACAGCGACGGCCCGACCACCGCCCGGACGGCCAGCAGGGCGACGATGCCCGGCAGCGCCATGATCAGGCTCGCGACCCAGGTGCCGGCGGTCTCCGTCCATCCGCCGTAGTAGCCCGCCAGCAGCCCGGCGCCGATGCCGATCACGGCCGCGACGAGCAGGGTCAGCGCGGCCCCGGCCACCGAGATCTGCGACGCGTGCAGCAGCCGGGACAGGATGTCGCGGCCCGAGCCGTCCGCGCCGAGCAGGTGCGCGGAGCCCGGACCGGCCAGGATGTCCCGGGCCGCCGGTTCGTCGGGGTCGTACGGGGAGAGCCACGACGCCAGCAGCGCCGAGACGAGCACCAGCGCCAGCCATCCGATCGCGGCCACGCCGAGCGGGTTGCGCAGCAGGCGGCGCAGGCTGCCGGGCGCCGGAACGGAGGCGACGTCGGGCACCGCGAGGGACGGGTCGCTCATCCGAGCCGCACCTTCGGGTTCAGCCAGCCCTGGACCAGGTCGACCAGCAGGTTCACGAGGACGACCAGGACGGCCGACACCACCACCAGCCCCATCACCAGCGGGATGTCACCCTGCCCGGTGGCGGTGACGGCGACCTGCCCGAGGCCCGGGATCGCGAAGACCTGCTCGATGATCACCGCGCCGCCGAGCAGCCCGACGACCTGCACCCCGAGGAAGGACAGCGCGGGTCCGGCGGCGTTGCGCAGCACGTGCCGGTACACCACGCGGGACTCCGGGAGGCCCCGGCTGCGCAGCGTGCGGACGTAGTCCCGGCCGAGTTCGTCGAGGACCGATCCGCGGACCTGCTGGACGACCCCGGACACGCCGTTGATGGTCAGCGCCAGCACGGGCAGCGTGATGGACGACAACCACAGCTGCGGGGAGTCGGCGAACCGGACGTACCCGGTCGGCCGGAACCAGTGCAGCGAGATCGCGAAGAGGGTGACCAGGCCGAGCGAGATCAGGAAGTTCGGGACGGCGTGCCCCAGAACCCCCAGGAACTGCACCACCCGGTCCACCCAGCCGCCGCGCGTGGCGGCCACGACGCCGAGCACCGTCGCGAGGACCACGGTCAGCAGCGTGGAGCCGATCACCAGCGTCACCGTGACCGACAGGCGGCTCAGGATCGCCGTCCGGACGTCCTGGCCGTTGAACCACGAGGTGCCCAGATCCCCGTGGACCGCTCCAGACGCCCAGTGGCCGAACTGGGTCCAGATCGGGCGGTCCAGCCCCAGCTCGTGCTCCTTGGCGCGGACCGCGGCGTCGTCGGCGTCCTCGCCGAGCAGCTGCCGGGCGATGCGATCGCCCGCGCCGAGATAGAGCAGGAAGAACGTCAGGGTGGCGAGCGCCGCGATCAGGACGACGCCGGAACCGAGCCTGCGTGCGATGAACCGGTACACGTCAGCCCCTGGGGGTGATGTTCCACAGGTACGGGTAGGCGTTGTTCTGCTGCGGCACGGCCGTCGTGTTGCGGTCCACCGCGAAGCCAAGGCGCGGCCGGTACCAGGGCGCGAACCACGCCTGCTCGACGATGTACCGGTTGAGGTCCTTCCCGGCCTTCGCCGCCTCGGCGGCCGAGCCGGTCTGGAGCTTCCCGGCGAGCGCGGCGACCGTCGGGTCGGCGGTGTGGAACGGGTTCCAGGTCGCGTGCGGCAGCAGCTTGAAGTTGGCGACGTGCCAGGCCGTCGGGTCGGTCTGGAGCGGGAGGCCGGCGACCACGGAGAACTTCCCCTTGGCGACGTCGGCGAGCAGGCTGTTCTGCGGCTCGTTCACGTACTTCACGGTGATCCCCACCGCGCCCAGCTCCTGCTTGACCAGGTCGTAGAGGACCGTGCTCCCGCTCGGGACCTGCGGGATCGTCACCGCGAACCCGCCCGCGTAGCCGGCGTCCTTGAGGAGCTGCTTGGCCTTGGCGGGGTCGTAGGGGTAGCGGCCGTCCAGCGCCGGGTCGAAGGACTCCTTGTCGGTGGCCTTGAAGATCTGGGTGGTCGGCGTGCCGAGGCCCTTGCCGACGGCCTTCACCAGCGTCGGGCGGTCCACCGCGTAGTTGATCGCCTGGCGGACCCGGACGTCCTTCAGCGCGGGCGTGATCTTGCCGTCGCGGTCGAACAGCAGCAGGCCGAGGAAGTTGAGCTCGGAGGTCTTCACGTCGAACCCGGCCGCCGCGACCTGCTGCTGCACGCTCGCGTCGGGGACCGCGACGCCGTTGACCTGTCCGCCGCGCACGGCGTTCACGGTCGCCGTGGGCGTCTGGTAGACGGTGAGGACGATGCTCGCGTAGTGCTGGTCGGCGGGCTTCCAGTAGTTCGGGTTCCGCTTGTAGACGTACGTCGAGCCGATGACGGTCTTCGCGGCGTCGAGCACGTAGGGGCCCGTCCCGACCGGACGGGTGTCGGCGTTCGCTGCGCCGAACGTCTTCGGGCTCGCCTGCAGCCCGGCAGCCCCGGCCAAGTACGACAGCAGCGCCGGATTCGGCGCGCTCAGGGTGAGCCGCAGGGTCGAGGCGTCCACCGCCTCGGCCGTGCGGACCTCCTGCAGATAGGACCGCAGGTTGGAGGTGCCGTCCCGGAACCGGGTGATGTTCTCGGCGGCGACCTTGGCGTCGAAGGGCGTCCCGTCGCTGAACTTCACGCCCGTGCGCAGCTTCAACGTCAGCACGGTCTTGTCCGCGTTGTACGACCACTCGGTCGCCAGGCCGGGCTCGATCTTCAGGTCCGGGTCCTGCCGCAGCAGGGTGTCGTAGACGGCCTGGTGGAAGGGCGCGTCGTTCGCCCAGGCGGCCTTGCTCGCCGCCAGCGAGGCGGGGACGACCACCGAGCCGAGCCGCAGCGTGCCGGTGGCCCGCGCCCCGGTGGCGTTCTTGTCGCCCGCCGCTGTGCCCGCGTCACCGCCGCACCCCGCCAGCCCCAACACGGCGCCGACGACCAGACCACCTGCGGTTATCCTGCGGACCCAGAGCACGAGCATTCCTCTCATCGAAGCGGTTACCGAACCATACCGGTAGGTATTGGTAACTGTTGCCCCTGGGTGTCCCCGCACCGGACCGCTGCGCCGACGCGTCCTCTCCGCGTCGCGGTCTCGCGCTGCTGCGCGAACTTCCTTCCCGCCGCGCCGGTGAGCGCGACGGCGTTCTCGCCGGTGGCTCCCGGGACGCTGCCGGTGACGGCGGCCCACGCGCCGAGGCGGTGGTCGCCGCCGGCGGGGCGGGAGTGAGGTCGTGGGACGGCAAGGGTTTTCCCGGTTTCGGGGGATCAAGGGTCTTCCTAGGTTGAGCGCGACACACGGGGGATCGCGTTCGAACCGTAGGAGACTGGATGAACTCCCTCTTCCGGGCCTCGACCTTCCGGCGCGCCCTGGGCGCCGGATCGGCGCTGGTCCTGACCCTTCCCGGGGTGGCGGTGGCCGCGCCGCCGCCCGGTCCCGGCGCGTCGGTGCGGATCGCGCCGGGCATGGCGGCGGCGATGCGCCGCGACCTCGGACTGACCGATGAGCAGATGCGCGCCCGGCTGGACGCCGAGGCGGCGGCGCGCGGCGTCGCCGCCCGGCTTCCGGCCGGGCCCGACCAGCCCGGACGGTGGTTCGACGCCGCGTCGGGACGGCTGGCCGTCGCCGTCACCACCGACGAGGCGGCGGCGCGGGCGCGCGCGGCGGGGGCCGTGCCGGTGCGGGTCCGCCATGACCAGGCCGCCCTGGCGCGCGCCGTCCGCGCGGTGACGCCCGCTCCGGGGCTGGTCAGTTGGGGAGTGGATCCGCGGCGGAACCGCGTCCGGGTCGCCCTCGACGCCCGTGCCGACGATCCGGCGACCGCGGCTCTGGCCCGGCGGCTGCGCGGGCTCGGCGACGTGGTGTCGGTCGTCACCGCCGCGCGGCAGCACCAGCAGGGCACGGTGCGCGGGGGCGACAAATGGGTGCCGGGCAGTGAGGGGGCGTGCTCGGTGGGATTCTCGGCCGTGGGTTCCGACGGCTCCCGCCACTTCCTGACGGCCGGGCACTGCACCAACGACGCCAACCAGGCGGCCTATGGCTACGACGGCTCCCGCGTCGGTACGTCCAACACCGGCGGCACGCATAGCGTCAACGCGCGTGAGGGGGACTTCGGGCTGGTCGACGTCGACCAGCCTGGTTGGACGCTGTCGCCCGACGTCAACACCTACGGCGGCAGTGACGTGGTCGTCACCGGGTACGCCCAGCCCGTCACCGGGATGTCGATCTGCCGTTCCGGGCAGACGTCCGGCTGGCGGTGCGGGACGGTCACGGCGGTCAACCAGTCCGTGGACTACGGCAACGTCGTCGTCGACGGCCTGTTCATCACCAACGCGTGCTCGCAGGGCGGCGACTCCGGCGGCTCCTACGTCAGCGGGGACAAGGCCGTCGGGATCCACTCCGGCGGCGGGAACGCCTGCGGGCAGTCCAATCCCAACACCGACGCCCAGCCGGTCGGCGAGGCCCTGGCCAAGTGGAACCTCACGCTGAGCACCGGCGGGACGCAGCCCGGCAAGGTCACCGTGGCGTCCCCCGGCGACCAGACCGGGACCGTCGGGCAGGCCGCCTCGCTGACGCTGCGCGCGTCCGGCGGCACCGCGCCCTACACCTGGTCGGCGACGGGCCTGCCGTCCGGACTGCGGATCGACGCCTCCACCGGCGTCGTCTCAGGCACGCCGAGCACGGCCGGGACGAGTTCCGTCACCGTCACGGCCCGCGACAAGAACGGCACGACCGGCACCGCCTCGTTCGGCTGGACGATCCGGACCACCGGCGGCACCACGCCGACGATCGTCAACCCCGGGTCGCAGACCGCCTACGTGGGCACGCCGGTGACGCTGCCGATCCAGGCGTCCAACGCGGTCCGCTACCAGGCGACGGGCCTGCCGACCGGCCTGCGGATCGACGCGGCGACCGGCGTCGTCTCCGGCACGCCGAGCCAGTGGGGGATCTTCACCTCCACCGTCACGGTGACCGGGTCCGGCGGGGCGACGGCCAGTGCCCGCTTCACCTGGAACGTCTGGTTCCGGTAGGCGCAGAGGGCCTGACCGCCGGGACGTCCCGGCGGTCAGGCCCGCGCCGCCTCGTCCCGGCCGAGCGCGCCCGCGAGTTCGGTGCGCGACCGGACGTCCAGCTTCCGGTAGATCCGGCTCAGCGTCCCCTCCACGGTCTTGACCGACAGGAACAGCCGCTGCGCCGCCTCCTGGTTGGTGGCCCCGGCCGCGACCAGGACGGCGAGCCGCCGCTCGGTCTCGGTCAGCGCCGCCCCCGCGGACGCCGCCGGACGGTCCAGCAGCGCCCCCGCCAGCCGGCTCCACGGCCGCGCCCGCGCCGTGTCGAAGAGGTCGGCGGCGTGCTCGAAGTGGGCGCGGGCGGCGGCGCGGCGGCGCCGGGCGCGTTCGACGCGGCCCGCCGCGAGCAGCGTCCGGCCCGCCTCCACCGGCATCCCGAGCGCGGTGAACCCGGCGGCGCCCGCGCGGAGCCGGACCGCCGCCTCGTCGTGCCGGCCCCGCGCCGCCGCGCACAGCGCCGCCGCCCGCTCCACGGCGGGATGGGGATCGAGGGCGGCCAGCACGGACTCGGCCTCGGCGGTCGCGCCCGCCGCCGTCAGCGCCTCGGCCAGCTCCGGCCGCCAGCGCAGCACGCGCGGGTCGGCGACGCGCTGGCGGGTCTCCAGCTCGGCGACCTCGCGCAGCGCCGTCACCGCGTCGGCGGCGCGGCCGGCCATCAGGTGCGCCGAGCCGAGCGCCAGCAGCCCGCGCGGCAGGAAGACGAGGTCGTGCTCGCGGCGGGACGACCGGACGGCGCGCCGGGCGAGGTCGGCGGCGCGGTCCAGGTCCCCGCCGGCGGTCTGCGCGACGGCGGCGGTGTACCAGGCGGGCCCCGGCGACAGGCCCGCCGCCGCGCACACGCCGACGGCGCGGTCGCTCCAGTCGAGCGCGCGGGCGCACGCGCCGCGCCGGACGTCGACCTCCGCCAGGCTGCGCAGCACCTCTTCCAGGTCCTCGGCGTCGCCGCGCCGCTCGGCCGCCGGGAGCAGCGCGAGCAGCCGGTCGCGGGCCTCGTCCAGCCGGTCGTCGAACACGGCGTGCCGCGCGGCGAGGTACTGCGGGCAGCGCTGGACGCCGATCGCCTCCACCGGGACGTCCAGCGCGAGCGCGGCGGCGAGGGTGCGCGCGGCGGCGGGGTCGCCGGTGATGCGCTCCATCCGGGCCAGCATCGTCAGGGCCGTCGCCTCGCCCGCGCGGTCGCCGCCGCGCCGGGCGAGGTCGACCGACCGGGCGGCGGCCGTGCGGGCGCGCCCCGGGTCGCCGCCGAGATTGTGCCGGACGGCCGTCCGGAGCTGCACCGCCGCCGCCAGCACCGGGTCGTCCCCGGCGGCGGCCGTCGCGGCGGCGAGCACGTCGTCCAGCTCGTGCAGCGCCTGACCGCCCGCGTCGACGGCGGCCAGCAGCGCCGCGACCCGTTCCGCGCGGCCCGCCGACGCGGCCTCCACCGCCGCGCCCACCCGGCGGGCCAGCTCGGCGGATCCGCCGGCGGCGGCGTCGGCCGCCGCCGCGCGCAGCCGGGCGCGGCGCGCGCCGTCCTCGCCGGGCGGGGTCCGCCGGGCCGCCAGCAGCGCCAGCTCCCCGGCCGGCTCGCGGCGGCCGCGGGACCGGGCGACGGCGGCGGCGCGGTCGGCCTCGGCGGCGAGCGCGGCGTCGAACCCGTCCCGGGCCAGCAGGCGGTGCCGGACGGCCTGCACCGGGTCCTCGACGGCCCCGGCCAGCGCGGCGTGGACGGGCCGGGTGTCGCCCGCGTCCCTGACGAGCGCCGCCGCGAACAGGCCGGCGGTGAAGCGGACCGTCCCGTCGTCCTCGGCCGCCACCACGCCCGCGCGCGCGGCGGCCTCCAGGTGGACGGCCGCGTCCCAGTACCCGGCCCGGTGCAGCACCGCCGCCGTCGGGCGCCGCACGAGGGCCGCCGCCGTCAGGGTCGCGCGGACGTCCGCCGCGAGCCGGGCCAGGCCGTCCGCGGCGGCGTCCAGGGCGTGGGACGGCGGCGCGGGCATCCGCGCCGGACCGGGCGCGCCCGCCGCCAGGCTCTCGGCGAGCGCTACGGCCAGCCGCGGATTGCCGCCGCAGGCGCGGTGCGCGCGCGTCGCCCAGGCGGCCGGGAGCCCGTGCGTCTCCAGCAGGGCCGCGACGTCGTCCACCGTCAGCGGGGGGAGCAGCAGCCGGGCCGCCCGGGGGCCGCACAGCCGCAGGGCGTTCCCCGGACGCGGCTCGGTCGCCGTCACGCGCGCCGGGACGGAACTCAGGACGCCCGCGAGGATCCCGACGTCGGCGTCGTGGAGCCGCTGGGCGTCGTCCACGAGGATCCGCGCGCCCGGCGCCGCCTTCAGGGCCGCCGCGAGCGCGAGCCGGACGGCGACCGGGTCCCAGCCCCCGGCGGGCGGGGCGGCCCGGCGCACGAGCGCGTCGGTGACCGCGCGCAGCGGCCCCGTCGGCGCGGGCGGCGCGAGCCCGGCCGCCGCCAGGCCAGCTAAGAGCTCGGCGACCGCGCCGTACGGCCCGTCCGGCTGACCGGAGATCCGCACGACCGGGCCGGGGACGCGTTCGGCCAGCGCGTCCAGCAGCCAGGACCGTCCGTAGCCCCAGGGCCCCCAGACCACGGCGCGCGCCGCCGCCGCGGCCCGGTCCACCAGGCCCGCGCGCGTCATCGCCCGTCCCGGTGGAAGCGCCAGGCGTCCTCGACCATCGCGGGGAGGCCGCGCCGGGCCGTCCAGCCGAGGTCGGCGCCGATCCGGGCCGCGGACGCCACGAGCACGGGCGCGTCGCCGGGCCGCCGGGGCGCGACCCGGACTGGAATGGGACGCCCGGTGACCTCGCGGCACACGTCCAGCACGTCCTTGACCGAGTAGCCGGTCTCGCCGCCGACGTTGTAGACGACGTGCCGTCCGGGCTCGCACGCCTGGAGCGCGAGCGCGTAGGCCGCGCCGAGGTCGGCGACGTGGACGTAGTCGCGGACGCAGGTCCCGTCGGGCGTGGGGTGGTCGGTGCCGAAGAGGTCGGCGCGGTCGCGGCGGCCGAGCGCCACGGCGAGCAGATTGGGGACGAGATGGGTCTCCACGGCGTGCCGCTCGCCGTGGCGGCCGTACGCTCCGGCGACATTGGCGTGCCGCAAGCTGACGCCGCCCAGCCCGTACCGGCGCGCGAACTCCTCCAGGGTCTGGTCCACGGCGAGCCTGGCGGCCCCGAACGGGCCGGTCGGCGCCGTCGGATCGGTCTCCCGGACGGGCACCGACGTCGGCTTCCCGTAGACGGCCGCGGTCGAGGACGCCACGATCCGGTCCACGCCGGTGCGGCGCATGGCGTCGAGCAGGACGAGGGTCTCGCCGAGGTTGACGTCCCAGCAGTCCTCCGGCCAACTCGCCGACCCGTCCGCGACCGAGCGCGCCGCGAGGTGCAGGACGGCGTCGAACCCGCCCTCCGCCAGCACCCGGAACGCCGCGCCGCGCAGCGTGCCTCGGACGAGGCGCGCCCCGGCGGGGCAGGCGTCGGCGTGGCCGGTCGACAGGTCGTCCAGGACGACGACCCGGTGCCCGAACTCCAGGAGCCGGGCGGCGACGACGCTGCCGACGTAACCGGCGCCCCCGGTGACCAACAGCTTCATCGCCGCCCTTTCACCGCCCCGGATTCTTTATGACGTGAGGTAGAGCTTGCGGTCGAAGGTTCCCGAGCCGGGGACCTTTTCGCCGCGCGCGATGGCCGACGCGCCGAACGTGCCGTTGGCGGGGCAGAGCCCGTCGCTTCCGGGCAGCCTGACCAGGGTGATGTTGGTGGACTTGCCCTGGGCGTCGTCGTTGGGGAGCGGGCGGTTGGGGTTGTCGCGGTTGTAAAGGTCGAAGGAAAGGCCCGGGGTTCCATTGGTGCGGAAGCCGAAGTAGCAGACGCGGTGGGCGAAGAGGAAGTCGCCTTCGAGCTTGAAGGTGAGGTCGCCGTCGATGGTGAGGGTGCCGTCGCGTCCGCGGGCGACGGGCGCGTAGGTGACGTGGCCGGTGTTGCGGGGCAGGTCGCCGAGGTCGGTGGGCGGGGAGCTGATGCCGTTGGACGTCCGGCAGGCGCCGATCGACGCGGCCGTGAGCGCGCCGGTGCCGGCGGCCGTGATCGTGCCCTTCAGCTTCGCGTTGTCGCAGGTCCCGGTCACGTTCGTGCCGAGGAAGGAGATGCCGAAGGTGACGGCGCCGACCGTGGAGACCTGCCAGTTCCCCGCGTAGGGGGCACCGGTGGCGGTCTCCTGGCGGACGGTGGTGGTCGCGGCCGACGCGGCGGTGGCCGTCGCGCCGACGACGGCGCCGGCCGCCACGAGGGACAGCGGAAGAAGCGAGCGGATTTTCACGGGTTCTCCTGTCGGGTGGGTTTTCAGGAAAGGGCGTGCGGTCATGAGATTCCGGCGGACAGCGTCGTCGCATGGCCCGCGCCGAACGGGTGTTGTGTTCGCAGCGCGTTGCGGGCGGGCGGCGTCCGGGTGTTTCCCGTGCGCGGCCGGACGAGTTTCGCGCTGTCGCTCCCCGCGGGTTCGCCGTACCGGGCGCGCAGGATCATTTCCAGTTCGAGGCAGCCGCGCGGATCGTGGAGGTCGGTGCCGAGCAGTTCTTCCAGGCGCCGCAGCCGGAACCGGATGGTCTGCGGATGGACGCAGAGCCGGACCCCGGCCTCTGTCGCGTTGAAATTGCATTCCAGCAGGACCAGCAGCGTCCGCGCGAGCCGGTCGGCCTGGGCGGGCGGAAGGCCGGCGAGCGGGGCGAGCCGGAGGTCGGCCGCGTGGTCGAGCAGGTCCTCGGCGGCGAAGACCACCAGCAGCGGGACGTGGTCCATGCAGCGCACCACGCCGTCCGCGGCGATCTTGCCGCGCCGGACGAGGTCCAGCGCGCGCCGCGCCCACGTCAGCGACTCGGGCAGCCGGGGGACCGGCAGCGCCGGCCCCTGCACGACGATCCACTCCTTGAGCAGCGCCCGGAGCTGCCGGGCGCGGGCGCCGCCGTCGGGGTCGGGGACGATCAGGCGCGGCTCGGGCAGCGCCGGGTCGACCAGCACGTCGGGCGGGAGCAGGAGCGGGCGCGGCTCGGCGGCGCGCGGGTGCAGCAGCACGGCCGCCGCGGCGGCGGGGACGCGCCAGTCCGCCGCGCGCGCCGCCTCCGGCAGGGTCCGCGGGTCGGCGCCGTCCAGGAGCCGCCCGACCAGCCGGACGCGCCGGCGGTGCAGCAGCTCGTGGGCGCCCGTCCGCGCGGCGGCGTGCCCGGCGGCGGCCTCGGCGAGGACGGCGTCGAGGTAGGCGAACTGGGCTTCGGCGATGGCGCCGAGCGCGGCGCCGTCGAGGTCGAGCGACTCGGCCACCGGGACGAGCGCGCGCCAGACGGCGCGCGCGCCCCGGTGCAGCGCGGTGTGCAGGTCGCCGAGGTCCAGGCCGCGCAGCGCCACGCCGTGGCCGATCTCGCGGTAGGTCGCGGCGACGCGCGGCCAGGCGCGGCCGGGGTCTCGGGTGAGCGTCTCGAACAGCCGCAGGCTCTCGGCGGCCCAGGCGCGCGCCTCCGCGCTCACGGCGTCGGCCTGCGGATCGGCCGCCAGTTCCTCGGCGATCAGCGCGACGTACGGGCGTATCCGGTCGAGAAGGCCGGGGCGGATCGCCTCGAACGGACGCGTGTCGAACCGTGGCACGGCAGTGGGTCCGTGCGCGTCCGCTCGCGGGACGCTCGATCGGTCGCTCATCGCTCGCGCGGACCGGCGCATGTCGCGACGCGCCTCCGGAAGCGCGGCCCCTCCACGGCCGCGACCGTCCGGGGAGCGGGGCGGGCGACCGCGCGGAACGTCGCGGCGGAACTCGGTCTGGGGCGCGGGGACATGGCGAGGTCCTTTCGGCGTGCGCGTGTGAACCGTCGCGGAGAAGACGTCGGCGCGGCGGCCGGATTACAGGGCCGCGCGGAATTTCTTCGTCCGGTTCCGCGCCGGCGTTGTCACGTGAGCACGAGCGAACGCGCGGAGAGCGCGCGAACAGTGCATTGCCGGGCGGGTGCGGCGGGGGCATCCTCGGTGCTCCGTGATCGCCGCGGGACGGAACGCGTCCCTTTCCGTCGCCCACGTCCGCGCAGGGCCGCGAAAACGTTTCACCTTCGGGATTTCGGTCGCCGTTGCGCGGGGGCGCGGCCAGCGATGTTCGTCTCCGGGGAGGGAGCCTGAACATGATCGAGGCGGTCGGTGCGGATCTGGCGGAGCGGGTGCGGGCGGGCGACGAGCAGGCCGTCGCGGAGGTGTTCCTGCGGCACCACTCGGCGATGCTGGCGTACGCGCAGGCGTTGTGCCGGGATCGGCATACGGCCGAGGATCTGGCCAGTGAGGCGTTCACGCGGACGCTTCAGGCCGTCCGGCGGGGCGGGGGCCCGGACGGTGCGTGGCGGCCGTATTTGTATGCGGCGGTGCGGAACCTGGCGGCGGACTGGGCGCGGGCCCAGCGGCGTGCGGTGCCGTCGGACGACATCGCCGACCTGGCCGAGTCCGCAGGCCGTCCGGCGGACACCGGCACGGGGCCGGACGAGCACGCGGCGCGTGCGGAGGACCGGTCGCTGATCAGCGCGGCGTTCCGGGCGCTGCCGGTGCGCGAGCAGACGGTGCTGTGGCACACGATCGTGGAGGAGGAGCCGCGCGCGCAGGTCGCCGCCGCGCTGGGGACGACGCAGAACCATCTCAACGTGCTGGTGTTCCGCGCCCGCGAGAGTCTGCGCGAGGCCTACTTGGCGTTGCACGCCGCGACCACGTGCGCGGGGTACGCCAAGCTCCTCGCCCGCGCCGTCCGCAGGCAGCGCGATTCGCGCAGGCTGCGCGCGCATCTGGACGACTGCGCGCACTGCCGGGCCGTCTACGCCGAGCTGATCGACCTGGACCGGTACCTGCGCGCCGCGCTGCTGCCCGCCGTGCTGCTGCCGGCGCTCGTCGGCAAGTCCGGGGCGGCGGTGACGGGCGCGGTGGCCGCCAAGGCCGGACTGCTGCACAAGCTGGTGTCGCTTCCGGGCGCAGCCGTGGCGGGGACGGCGGGCGTCGCGCTGGTCACCGTCCCGATCGTGATCGCGCTGAACGGGCCCGACGGTCCGGCGCCCCGGCACGACCCGCCCGCCGCCGCCACCGCGCAGCCCGACCCGTCCCAGACCCGCCGACCCCGCCCCCCGGGAGCGACCGGCGACGTCATGGCCGAACCGATCCGCGGCCAGACCGCCATCACGACGCCCGCGCCGTCCACGCCGCCCGCCCGCACGGCGCCCAAGCCCAGACCCACCGCAGGCGCCACGGACGCGCAGCGGCGCGCGATCCAGGACGGCCGGAGCATGATCGCCGCCGCCAACCGGGGACGCACCGCCAACGGCGTCCCGCCCCTGCGCACCGACGACCGCCTCAACCGCGCCGCCGCCGACCAGGCGCTGGAAATGGCGCGGACCGGCACCGTCCAGGCCCAGACCCAGACGATGGCGACCCGCTACGGCTACCCGACCTGGTCGGGGGCCTACAGCTCGGGCGGCATCGACCCCGTGGCCGCCGCGACCCGCTGGTTCGGCCCCCAGGCGCCCGCCGGCAGCGTGGCGCGCTCACCCGACACCCGCGCCATCGGCGCCGCCTGCGCCCGCGGCGCGCAGGGCGCCACCTGGTGCTCCCTCCTCGTCGGACGCACCTGAGCCCGCTCTAGGACGACGGGCAGGAGTCGCGGTACGCGGTGAGCCCGGAGTCGGTGGGGGCGGGGCACAGGAACTGCTCATAGCGGGCGTCGTCGTCCACGAAGCGCTTCAGCCAGGCGACTTCGAGTTCGCCGATGAGCGGATTCCCGCGGGCGAAGGTGCCGTGGACGGCGTTCGCGATCTCGGCGTAGGCGCGCTCGCGGGCGCTCGTGAGGCTCCGGTAGATCGGCTTGGCGAAGGTGCCGACCGGCGCGGTGGTGTCCTGCGTCCCGCCCTGGACCAGGGTGGGGACGGTGATCCCCGACCAGTTCTTGGTGGTGTGCCAGGGCGCGAGGGGAATCGCGGCCTTCAGGCTCGGTCGTTTCCAGGCGGCGTAAAGGGTGCCGCCACCGCCCATCGAGTGGCCGGTCACGGCGAGGCGCTTCGGGTCCAGGCGCTGCCGGACGGCGGCCGGGGACTTGCCGGTGAGGTAGTTCAGCGCGGCGAGGAGCTGCTGACCGCGTGCGGTGGGCTGGTTGGTGAGGCTGTTCGTCGCGATGGTGAAAACGACGAACCCCTGCGAGGCCAGGCGCGGCCCCAGCCAGGCGACGGCCTTCTCGCTGCTCTTGTAGCCGGGCACGGCGGCGACGCCGCCGAACGTGCCCTGGCTCGTGTCGTCGGGGTAGTAGATCGTCCCGCCGCCGAACGCGCCCCCCGCCTGGCCGGCCGTGACGGTCACGGTGGAGTAGGTGAACGGGCCGCGCTGGGCGCGGATGCCGGACAGCGTGGGGGCGGGTCCGCGCGCGTACGACACGGCGGCGACCGGGCGCGCGACGCTCGTGGTGGGCCCGCCCGTGGACGCCACCGCGAGGGCCGCCGCCGCACCGAGGGTCAACACGACGGGAATCGCCGCCAGCCTGCGCGGAACCGACTTCATCAATACTCCAGCTTTCGGGACCAGACCAAAATGGCGAGTAGATTCTGTTGCCTGCGAGTTCTCTCGTCAACGGCCGCCGCGCCCGCCCGGGGATGATCTCCGCGGGCGCGCCGCGGGCCGGACGGGACCCTGCCGGTCGGCCCCGCTTCCGGCGGGACGCGGCCCTCCGCGCCCGCGCGTCCGCACTGTCCGCCTAGGCTTCGCTGCGCTGCGGACATGCGCTCGGAGAATTGGGCTTCGAGTGAGCCCCTGGGGGGTGAAACTTGTCACAGCCGTACGATGACGTTGGACTCGTCAGGCAGTAGTTTACGTCCACGAAACGTCGGAGGAAACGGCTCGACGAGAGCCGGTGCGACCCGCCATCGACCCCCGCCCGGGTGATTCCCTCGATCTTTCCGAGAACGGCCCGGCAGTCGGGCGTGCCCCACACGCCCGACGGGTTCTTTTCGATTCAGAAAGGCGTGGCGTGAATCCCAAGAAAACGGGGACCGGGAAAAACGCGGCACCGGTGCCCGCGACCTGCCCGATCGCCGCGCCGGAGAACCCGCGGCCCGCTGAACGGCGTTCCCGCCGCCTTCGCCTCCCGATCCGGTGACCCCCGTCGCCTTCGGCGGGGAGAGCGCCTGAGCGGTCATCGGGCGTGCACGCTCCCGCCGTCGAAGTGAGCTCCACGCGGTGCGAGCCCTGGTCCGTCAATCACAGGAGAGAGATAAACGGTGAGTTCGACTTCACGAGCACGAAGGGGCAGGGTCGTCGCGGTCATCGCGGCGGCGGCCACCGCCTTCTCCGGTGCCGTCGCCTTCGGGGCGGCGCCGTCCGCCTCGGCGGACGTGCCGCACGGTGAGCTGACGCTCAACTACCGCTGCGTCTACCCGATGATCGGCGCCCAGGACCTGACGGTGAAGGTCAAGGTGACGGGCATCCCCGACACCGTGTCGTTCGGTCAGACGGTCGACCCGCTCCCCATCGAGACCGTCGACACCGTGAGCGCCGCGACCACCAAGGGCCTGTTCGCGATGGACGCCAAGTCCCTGGAGGGCTCGGCGACCGCGGAGGTCCAGGGGACGTGGCCCGACGGCCACAAGGAGGTGCTGACGGGCGACCTCCCCATCCCGAAGACGAGCGTTCCCGACGACGGGGCGTTCCCGCTGTCGGTGAACGGCAAGACGCCGAAGGCGATCACCGCGCCGAACACCAAGGGCTGGGGCCGCGTCAACGTCGGCAACCTGAAGCTGCACGTGGCGCCGAAGAACGCCGCGGGCGAGCTGACGGCGCTGGGCGAGTTCGACGTCCAGTGCTACCAGAAGGCCGGCCAGAACAACCAGATCGCGGCGATCTACGTCAAGGAGGGGTCGGAGAACCCCGGCACGCCTCCGGTCGTGAACTGGGACGTTCCGCCCGCGCCCGAGCCGAAGGCCGACGACCACAAGCCGGTCGACGGCAAGCTCAGCGGCCTGGTGTTCTCGTGCAAGTTCCCGATCATCAAGCCGCAGGGCCTGAAGGTCGACGCGAGCCTGCCGTACCCGGAGGACATCCACGCCAACACGCTGACCCCGGAGATGAAGGTCACTTCGGACGCCGAGGTCAACGCGTACACGGTCAACGCGATGCAGACGGTCATCGACCCGCCCGCGGCCTCGCTTGAGGGCTACGCGATCGCGACGGCCAACCTGTGGGCGCCGGAGATCCAGAACGGTCAGACCCCGCTGGCGGCGAAGCTGAAGCTGCCGATCGCCAAGATCCCGGTTCCCGAGTCGGGCGCGCTCCCGATCAAGGGCCTGCTGGGCACCGCCCCGCCGCTGGTCTTCTCCAAGGCCGGCGAGGGCAAGATGGGCGTGCAGCGTCTCGACCTGTTCGTCATCCTGCGCGACAAGGACGGCAACCCGCACCCCGACCTGAACGCGGGCGGCAAGCCGTTCCAGGTCCCCTGCACGCTGGACGGCCCCGCCGCTCCGACCGGGCAGAACAACATCATCCACACCTTCAAGATCACCGGTGGCGGGACGCAGCCGGGCGACACGACGGCGCCGACCGTTCCGGGCAAGCCGGCCGTGGCCGACATCACCGGCACCACGGCGAACGCGACCTGGGGCGCCTCGAAGGACGAGGACGGCGGCTCGGGCCTCGCCGGGTACAACGTGTACCTCAACGGCACCAAGTTCGGTGACACCGTCACCGACCCGAAGGCGGCGCTGACCGGTCTCGAGGCGGGCAAGCACTACAAGCTCGAGGTCGAGGCGGTCGACAAGGCCGGCAACAAGTCCGACAAGAGCTCGGCCGAGTTCGACACCCCCGCGGCGGCGACGAAGCCGGGCCCGGTCACGGGTCTCCAGGTCACCAGCACGACGTCCACGTCGGTGTCGCTGAAGTGGAACGCCGCCGAGGGCGCCGAGTCCTACGTCGTGAAGTACGGCGCCAAGACCCAGGACGTCCCGACGGGCACCACCGCGACGATCAGTGGCCTGACCCCGAACACCCCGTACACCTTCTCGGTGAACGGCGTGAACAAGCAGGGCTCCGGTGACGCGGCCAAGGTCGACGCCAAGACCCAGGAGGACACGCCCCAGAAGCCGGCGGACCTCAAGGGCCTGACGGTCGTCGGCACGACCTTCGACTCGGTCACGGTCAAGTGGGACCAGAGCACCGGTGCCGCCAAGTACAAGATCGCGTGGAACGGCGGCTCCGCGGAGACGGCCGACACCACGTACACGATCAAGGGCCTGACCGCGAACACCGCGTACAAGGTCACGGTCACCCCGAGCAACGCCGCGGGCGACGGCACGGCCGCGTCGGTCGACGCCAAGACCCAGGCCAAGACCGACACGACGAAGCCCTCGGTTCCGGGTGACGTCAAGGGCACCGCGACCGACACGAGCGTCGCGCTGACCTGGTCCGCGTCCAAGGACGAGGACGGCGGCTCCGGCCTGGCCGGCTACTACGTCTACCAGAACGGGACCAAGCTTCCCGGCCTGGTGACCGGCACCAGCAAGACCATCAGCGGTCTGGCGGCGGGCAAGTACTCGTTCACGGTCTCGGCCGCGGACAAGGCCGGCAACGAGTCGGCGCAGAGCACGCCCGTCGAGGTCACGGTGAAGGCTCCGCCGACCGGCGGCGACGTCACCTACACGCTGGCCGGTTCGTCCCTCGTCAAGGGCGTCAACGCGACGATCCCGCTGACCGGCAGCGTCGCCACGACGATCACCGGCGGCAAGGTCACCGGCGACCTGAAGCTCAACCCGAGCGCGGGCAAGTTCTCGCTGTTCGGCTTCCTGCCCGGCACGGTCGACGTCGCCTACGCCCCGCAGGGCAAGACGACCGGCACCCTGTCCGGCAGCACGCTGAAGACCACGACCTCGACGGTCGTCAAACTGACCTCGATCAAGGTCTTCGGCTTCGAGATCGGCAGCCCGACCTGCCAGACGACCGCTCCGGCCACCATCCCGCTGCAGTCGTCCAACTTCGGCGCCGCCGGCGGCGACCTGAAGGGCACGTACACGCTGCCCGCCCTCAAGGGCTGCGGTTTCCTGAACCCGCTGATCAGCGCGATCGCCGCGGGCCCGGGCAACACCGTCACCCTGAAGGCCGTCAAGAAGTGACCCCCGGTCACGGCTGACCAGCAATAAGACGGAGCCCCCGTCGCCGCGTCCAGCGGCGGCGGGGGCTTCCGCTTCCCCGGTCTTTCACGTGGCGGGCCGGTGGCCGCCGACCCTCTTGCGGGCCGACCTGCCGATCTGGCCTTCCAGCCGGAGATAGGCGGCCGTGGCCTGGTAGGCCGCCTCCATGTAGTGCTCGCCCTCGCGTCCGGCCTCCGCCGTGTCGAAGCCGTAGATCCGGCGGATCATGTCCAGGCCGTGCGGGGTGCGGCGGCGTCCGAGGGGCAGGAGATGCACTTCGACGCCGTCCGGAAGGTCGCGCAGGAGCTTTTCGAAGACGAAACGAAAGCTCCCTTCCGCGAACCCCGCCTCCCAGAACGTGCGCGGGAAGTGGGGCGTCTCGCCGAAGTCGGACGCCTGGAGGACGTAGACGGTCCGGGCACCCAGCCGAACGGCCCGGTCGACGGGCACGGGATCGACGAATCCCCCGTCGATATAACGCTCACCGCCGATCCTCGTGTGCGCCACCATCCCGGGCGCGGCCCCGGCGGAGAGCAGCGCCGGGACGAGCGGCCCGGAATCGAACCAGTGCTCGCGCACGCTGCGCATCTCGATGGCGTTGCACTCGAAATGCACCGCCAGTTCGTCGAACGTGCGGGCCTTGATGTGCCGCTCCACGATCGACCGCAGGCAATCCTGCGCCCTGGCCCGCGCGCTCGCCGAAATCAGCCTGGCCGTGGCGTGCGGGATCGTCCATTTCAGGGCCGGGGCGGTGAGGATCTCGGTCCAGCAGTCGTACACCGAACCGAGGGCGCCGGGACGGTCGGCGAACGCCGCGCCGATGATCGCACCTGCGGAGCTGCCGAGGACCATGTCGGGCCGGATCTCCGCCTCGGCCAGCGCGGCCAGCATGCCCAGCTCGGTGCTCGCCATCTTGCCGCCGCCGCTGAGGACGAACGCGACCGGCCCGGACGGCTGTTCCACCTTCTCCGCGAGATCGGCCGGGCTCATGCCGGATCCCGCAGCCACGTCTCGGCGGCCCGCGCCGTCGTGGCGGCCCGGGTCGTCATCATGGTCAGGTGGTCGCCGGGCGTCCGGTCCGTGCGCCCGGGACGCGCCCAGCCGGCGTCCGCGCCGGGCATGGACTCCTCGGCCCGCAACGCGAGAACGGGACAGGAGAGAGCGCCCGGCGTCCATTCGCCGAACAGTTCCGCGTAGCGCATCATGGCGGACACGTTCGCGTCGTCGAGCAGCGGAAGAAGGTCCATCCGCGCCCAGAGGCGATCGGCGGTCCCGACCATGGCGCGGAGGTCGTTCCAGCCGATGTCGACGGGGTCCAGGAGAACGAGTCCGGCGGGGGAACGTCCGTCCTTCTCGCATTGTTCGGCGACGGCGTGCGCGAGCCACGCGCCGGACGAATGCCCGACGAGAACGAACGGAGCGTCGCCCGCCTCGGCGAGCACCGCGCGGGCCGCCGCACGGCCGAAAGCGTCCACCGTCGCGGGAAGCGGCTCGCCGTCGGAGAAGCCCGGCAGGGTGAGGGCGAGAACGTCGCGGTGTCCCCGGAAGAACCTGGCGAATTCGCCGTACTGGTCGGGTTCCGCGGGCGCGAGGATCGACGGCAGGCAGAACAAACGCGGCACGGCGTCCCCCGTGGAAAGGCGCACCGGCCGGACGGCGAGGTCCCCGTTATCGCCTCCGGATTCGCGGGCGCCGAGGATTTCCCGCAGCAGGGCCACTTTTTCGTCAGGGTCCACCTTTTCGTCGCCGAGGCGCCGCAGACGCGCGGTGCCGTCATCGGCGGGCGCCGGCCCGCCCGACCGTTCCGCGAGCCGGACGTCGATCTCGCGGGCCAGCGCGAGCGGCGTCGGGTGGTCGAAGACCAGGGTCGTCGGCAGCTTCAGCTCGGTCAGCCGGTTCATGTGGTTGCGGAGCTGGACCGCCATGAGCGAGTCGAACCCCATCTCCCGGAACCGCCGGTCGGCGTCGATCTCGTCCGCCCGGCTGTGCCCGAGCACGGACGCCGCCTGCGCGCGGACGACGCCCAGCAGTTCGCGGACCCGGTCGTCCGCCGGGAGCGCGGCGAGCCGTTCGCCGAGCGGCGCCGGGTCGGTCTCGGCGGGACGCGTGCTCGCCTTCGCCCGCGCCGGACGGACGAGACGGCGGAGCACGGCGGGCACCCCGTCCTCGGGCCGCCCGGCGAGCGCGCCCGCGTCGAGGCGCGCCCCGACGAAGAACGGCCCGCCGTCGGCGAGCGCGGCGTCCAGCAGGGCCAGGCCGTCCCGGTCGGACAGCGGGAGCTGGCCGTTCTGCGCGAGCCGCGCCCGGTCGGTGTCGGCGAGGCGTCCGGTCAGCTCGCTGGCCCGCTCCCACAGCCCCCAGGCCACGGACGTCGCGGGCAGGCCGTGCTGACCGCGCCGCAGCGCCAGGCCGTCCAGGAACGCGTTGGCGGCGGAGTAGTTCGCCTGCCCGCCGGTGCTGACCACCGACGCCACGGACGAGTAGAGCACGAACGCGGCCAGGTCGGACCCCCGGGTGAGCCGGTGCAGGTTGAGCGCGGCGTCGGCCTTCGGGCGCAGGACGCGGTCGATCTGCCCGGGCGTCAGCGCGGTCACGACGCCGTCGTCGGTCACGGCCGCCGCGTGGACGACGGCGGTCAGCGGATGCTCGGCGGGAATGCCGTCCAGCAGCCGCCGCAGCGCCGCCGGGTCCGCCGCGTCGCAGGCGGCGATCGTGACCTCGGCGCCGAGCGCGGTCAGCTCGGCGCGCAGGTCCTCGGCGCCGGGCGCGTCCGGCCCCCGGCGGCCGACCAGCAGCAGGTGCCGCAGGCCGTGCTCGGTGACGAGGTGCCGGGCGGTCAGCGCGCCGAGCGCACCGGTGCCGCCGGTGATCAGGACGGTCCCGGCGGGGTCGGGCCGACGCGGCACGGTCAGGACGATCTTCCCGACGTGCCCGGCCCGCCGCATGTGCTCGAACGCCTCCCGGGCGTCCCGGACGTCCCACGCGGTGAACGGCAGCGGACGCAGGACGTCCTGCTCGAAGAGGCCGCGCAGGTCGCCGAACAGGGCGTGCAGCCGGGCGGGATCGAGCAGGCCGAGGTCGAACGCGGCGTAGCTGACGCCCGGATGCTCCCGGGCGACGGCGTCGGCGTCGCGCAGCTCGGTCCGGCCCAGCTCGACGAACCGTCCGCCGGGCGCCAGCAGCCGCAGCCCCGCGTCGATGACGTCGCCGGTGAGGCAGTTGAGCACGACGTCCACGTTCTTGGCGGTCGCGCGGAAGTGCTGCTCGAAGGCCGTCGAGCGGGACGAGGCGATGTGGGCGTCGTCCAGCCCGAGCGCGCGCAGCGCCGGGTGCTTGGCGGGCGAGGCGGTGGCGAAGACCTCGGCGCCGAGGTGCCGGGCGATCTGCACGGCCGCCAGCCCGACGCCCCCGGTCGCGGCGTGGATCAGCACCGCTTCGCCGGGCCGCAGCGCGGCGAGGTCGGCGAGCGCGTACCAGGCGGTCAGGAACGCCACCGGGACGGTCGCGGCCTCCGGGAACGTCCAGTCGTCCGGGATGGGAACGACCAAACGCGCGTCGGTGACCGCCGTGGACGCGAACGCCGTGGTGCCGGTGAAGGCACCCGCCACCCGGTCGCCGGGCGCCACGTCCGTCACGCCCGGCCCGGTCGCTTCGACGACGCCCGCGCCGTCGAAGCCCAGGAGCGGCCAGACCTCGTGCCGCTCCACGAGGCCGCCCGCGACCGCGACGTCGCGGAAGTTCAGCCCGGCGGCGCGCACGGCCACCCGGATCTCGCCGGGCCCGAGCGGCGTCTCGTCCGCCGGGACGATCCGCAGGCTGTCGGGGTCGCCCGGCTCCAGGTCGAGGCGCCACGGCCGCTCGTCCGGCGCGTCGCCCGGCTTGGCCGGGACCAGGCGCGGGACGTGCAGGGCGCCGCCGCGCAGCGCGATCTGGGGCTCGCCGGTGTCCAGCGCGGACGCGACCGACGTCTCCTCGTCCAGGTCGATCAGGACCAGCCGGCCCTGGTGCTCGGGCTGCGCGCCCCGGACCGCGCCCCAGACCGCCGCCTGCGCGAGGTCGGTCACCGCGTCGCGCGGATGCACGGCCACCGCGCCCCGCGTGAGGACGACCAGCACGCCGGGCGGCTCGTCGCGCAGCCATTCCCGCAGCTCCGACAGCACATGGCCGACCGTCTCGTGGGCCCCCGAGCGCGGGCAGACGAGGACGGCGACGTCGGGCGCGCCCGACGCGCGCAGGGCGGCGACGTCGGGGAAGACGGCCGGGCTTCCGGGCAGGACGCCGCGTGCCTCCTCGTCCCCGACCAGCGCCCAGGTCCGGGCGTCCGGCGCGGTGCGGTCCGCCGGCGGCACGACGGGCCAGTCGAGACGGAACAGGCCGCCCGCGCCGGTCGTCCGCAGCCGCTCCACGGTCCGCAGCGCCAGCGACCGGACGGTGAGGACGGGACGGCCGGCCGCGTCGGCGACCGTCACCTCGAACGTGTCGGGTCCCGTCCGGGCCAGCCGGGCGCGCAGCGCGGTCGCGCCGACGGCGTGCAGCCGGACGTCCTGCCAGGAGAGCGGCATCCGCAGCCCGTCCGCCGCGTCGAGCAGCGTCCCCTGCAGCGCCGCGTCGAGCAGCGCGGGGTGCAGGGCGTACGCCTCGGTCTCCGCGTCGCCGGTGAGCGCGATCTCCGCGAACACCTCGTCGCCGCGCGACCAGGCGGCCCGGAGATTGCGGAAGGCCGGACCGTACTGGTAGCCGCGCTCGGCGACCCGGTCGTAGAAGCCGTCCAGCGGGACGGGCTCGGCGCCGGACGGCGGCCACGCGGTCAGGTCGTCCGTGTCGGACGGCGGGGGATCGCCCGCCGCGCCCGTGGCGTGCCGCGTCCATTCCGGGGCGGACTCCGGCCGGGAGAAGATCTCCAGGGTGCCGTCCTCGTCCACCGTCGCCTGGAGCCGCACCGGCTCGTCGGCGGGAATGACCAGCGGTGTTTCCAGGATCAGTTCCTCGACGCCGTCGAACCCGGCCCGGTCGGCCGCCTGGAGGGCCACCTCCAGGAAGGCGGTGCCGGGGAACACGACGGCGTCGTGCACCGCGTGGTCGGCCAGGAAGGGGTGGGTGCGCAGCGACACCGATCCGGTGAGCAGCAGCACCTGGGAGCCCGCCAAGTCCGTCGCGGCGCCGAGCAGCGGATGGCCCGCGTCCTCCAGCCCCGCCGTGGACAGGCCGGCCGCGCCCGGGGCGTCGGCGTCGAGCCAGTAGCGCCGGTGCTGGAAGGCGTAGGTCGGCAGGTCGAGGAGGCGCGGCGCGGTGCCCGCGAAGGCCCGCGACCAGTCCGCGGCGACGCCGTGCGCGTCGGCCTCGGCGACCGCGAGCCGGAACCGCCGCAGGCCGCCGTCCCCGCGCCGCAGCGTGCCGAGCGCGACGGCGTCCGTCCCGGCGTCGTCGATGATCTCCTGCATGCCCATCGTCAGGATCGGGTGCGGGCTGATCTCGATCAGCGTCCGGTGGCCGGCGGCGAGCGCGGCGCGGAGGGCGGGGTCGAACCGGACGGGGCTGCGCAGGTTGGTGAACCAGTACTCGGCGTCCAGGGCTTCGGTGTCCAGGAGTTCGCCGGTGACGGTCGAGTAGAAGGGGACGTCGGACGTCTTCGGCCGGACGCCGTCCAGGTCGTCCAGCAGGCGGTCGCGGAGCCGTTCGACGTGCGCCGAGTGCGACGCGAAGTCCACGGCGATCCGGCGCGCCCAGACGCCCTCGGCCTCCAGTTCTTCCAGCAGGGACGCGACGGCGTCGGTGTCGCCGGAGACCACGACCTCGGCGGGGCCGTTGATCGCGGCCACCGAGAGCCGTTCGTCCAGCCGTTCCGCCGCCGCGTCGGGCGGCAGCGCGACGGTGGCCATCGCGCCCGTCCCGGCCAGCACGCGCAGCGCCCGGGCGCGCAGGGCCACCACGCGGGCGGCGTCCGCCAGCGACAGGGCGCCCGCGACGACGGCCGCCGCCATCTCGCCCTGGCTGTGCCCGAGCACCGCGTCCGGGACGACGCCGTGGTCCTCCCACACGGCGGCCAGCGACACCATGACCGCGAACAGCGCGGGCTGGACGACGTCGGTCCCCGCGTCGTCCGGGACACCGGCGCGCAGCACGTCGGTGAGCGACCAGTCGATGTAGGGCGCGAGCGCTTCGGCGCACTCGGCGATCCGCCGGGCGAACACCGGGGACCGCTCCAGCAGTTCGGCGGCCATACCCGACCACTGCGATCCCTGGCCGGGGAAGACGAACACATTGTGGGCGTCGTGGACGTCCGCGCCCCGCACTAGCTGGGGAGCGTCGGTACCGGCCGCCAGCGCCGCCAGGCCGTCGAGGAGTTCCGCGCGGTCGCCGACGATGACGCCCCGGTGCTCCAGCCGGGCCCGCGACGTCGCGAGCGTCCAGCCCACGTCGGCGGCGCGGGCCCCGGGGTTCTCCCGCACGTACCGCAGCAGCCGCTCCGCCTGCGCGCGCAGCGCCGCCGGGGACCGGGCCGTGAGCACCCACGGGAGCGCCGGGACGTCCTCGGGCGCCCGCTCGGCGGGCCGTTCGGACGGCGACTGCTCCAGGACGAGGTGCGCGTTGGTGCCGCTGATGCCGTACGCCGACACGGCCGCCCGGCGGACCCGGTCCGTCCGGGGCCAGTCCCGGTTCTCGCGCAGGACGCGGACGTCGCCCCGCGACCAGTCCACGTCCGGGTTCAGCCGCTCCGCGTGCAGCGTCTTCGGCAGGACGCCGTGGCGCAGCGCCAGCACCGCCTTGATGACCCCGGCGACGCCCGCGGCGGCCATGCTGTGCCCGATGTTCGACTTGACCGACCCGAGGAAGACCGGGTGCCCGGCGGGCCCGTAGGCGGCCAGCAGGGAGCGGGCCTCGATCGGGTCGCCGACCTTGGTGCCCGTCCCGTGCGCCTCCACGAGGTCGATGTCGCCCGCCGTGAGGCCCGCGTCCTCCAGCGCCCTACGGACGGCCAGCTCCTGCGCGCCCGCGTCGGGGACGGCCAGGCCCTCGCTCGCGCCGTCCTGGCTGAGCGCCGAGCCCCGGATGACGCCGAGCACGGGACGGCCGAGCCGCCGGGCGTCCGAGAGCCGGGCGAGCAGGAGCATCCCGGCGCCCTCGGCCATGCCGAACCCGTCGGCGTCGGCGGAGAACGCGCGGCTGTGCCCGTCGTGCGACAGGGCCTGCTGGCGGCTGAAGTCGACCAGCAGGCCGGGCGTGCCGAGCACGCTGGCCCCGCCCGCGAACGCCAGCGAGCATTCGCCCGACCGCAGCGACGCGACGGCCTGGTGGACCGACGTCAGCGAGGACGAGCACGCGGTGTCGATCGTCATGGCCGGGCCCATCAGCCCCAGCGCGTAGGCGATCCGGCCGGACAGGACGCTCAGCGTGCCGCCGGTCAGCATGTACCCGGAGGATCCGGCGCCGGCCTCGTGCATGCGCGGGCCGTACTCGGTGGCGAAGGCGCCGATGAAGACGCCGGTGTCGGTCTCGCGCAGCGACAGCGGGTCCACGCCCGAGCGCTCGCACGCCTCCCACGCGATCTCCAGCAGGATGCGCTGCTGGGGGTGCATGGCCGTCGCCTCGCGCGGGCTGATCCCGAACAGCTCGGCGTCGAACTCGGCCGCGTCGGTGAGGAAGCCGCCTTCCTTGGTGTAGGACGTGCCCGGTTTGCCGGAGTCCGGCTCGTACAGCTTCCGAGTGTCCCAGCCCCGGTCGTCGGGCAGGCCGCCGATCAGGTCGCGGCCCTCAATGACCGCGTCCCACAACTGCTCGGGGGTCTCGATGCCGCCCGGGAAACGGCAGGCCATGCCGAGGATCGCGATGGGCTCGCCGGGCCCGTCCGCCCCGTCCCCGACGCGTTCGGTCGCGGCGCGTTCAGCCACGGCGGGCCCGATCTCGGCGCGTTCGGTTGCGGCAGGTTCGGTCACGGCGGGTTCGGTTGCGGCAGGTTCGGCCATGGCGCGTTCGGATGCGGCGGGCTCCGTCACGGCGGGCTCGGTTGCGGCGGGCTCGGTTGCGGCGGGCTCGGTTGCGGCGGGTTCGGTCGCGGCGGGTTCGGTCGCGGCGGGCTCGGCCACGGCGGGCTCGGCCACAGCGCGTTCAGTCGCGGCGCGTTCGGTTGCGGCGGCTTCGGTTGCGGCGGGTTTGGTCGCGGCGCGGACGGGCTCTGCGGGGACGGGGTCCGCGTGGACGGTCGCGTGCGCTGAGGGGGCGGCGGGGGCGAGCGCCCGGGCCCAGTCCACCGCGACGCCGTGGCAGTACGCCTGCGCGACCGAGCGGGTGAACTGGTCGAGGCCGCCGTCGTCGCGGTCGACCGAGCCGAGCACGACCGCGTCCGCGCCCGCCGCCCGGACCGTGTCGCGCATCGCCGTGAGCAGCGACGGATGCGGAGCGCTCTCGATCAGCGCGGCCGGACCGTCGGCGAGCGCGGACCGCGTCGCCTCCTCGAACCGGACGGGCTCGCGGACGCAGCGGTGCCAGTGCCCGGCGTCCAGGAGCGCTCCATCGGTCTCCGTTCCGGTGGTCGCCGAGTGGAAGGGGACGCGGCCGACGCGCGGCGTGATCGCGGCGAGCCGGTCGAGCATCGCCGTCCGGGCGCCGTCCAGCCGGACGGTGTGAGTCGGCGCCCCCGTCCGGACGGCCGTGGCGAACACGCCCTCGTCGTCAAGGGCGGCGAGGAGTTCGTCGCGCGCCGCGCGGTCGCCGGAGACCAGCGTCCATTCCGGCGCGTTGACGCCCGCGACCCACAGCCGTCCGCCCCACCGTTTCAGCTTCGCGGCGAGCGCCGGCGCGGCCAGCCGGACGGCGGCCATGTCCCCGAGCGCCGCCACCCCGGCCTGCGCCTCGGCCATCGCCGTGCAGGCCAGCGCCGCGTCCCGGAGCGACAGCGCGCTGCCCGCGTACGCCCCCGCCGGCTCGCCGATGCACTGCGCGAGCACGGCCGCGGGCTCGACGCCGAACGACCGCCACAGCTCGGCGAGGGAGACCATCACCGCGAACAGGGCCGGCTGGACGACGTCGACGCCGTCGTCCGGCACCTCGGGCGGCGAGCCGAGGGCCCGCTCGCACGCGTTGAGGCGCCGCGCGAACGGGGGAGAGGCGTCCCGCAGCGCCCGGCCCATCCCCGGCCACTGGCACCCCGCCCCCGGGAACACGAGGACGGGCCGCCGCGCGGACGGCGCCGCGCCGGTGACGAGCGACGGCGCCGTGCGTCCGGAGGACAGGGCGTCCAGTCCGTCGAGGAGCCGCGTCCGGTCCGCCGCGAGGACGACGGCCCGGTGGCGTTCGGCGGCGTCCCGCGCGGCGCGGTCCGCCGCCAGTTCGCCGAGGTCCCCGGCCGCGCGGACCTCGTCGGCCAGCGTCGCCGCCAAAGCCCGCAGCGCCGCCGCGTCGGGGGCCGACAGCACCAGCGGGGTCAGTTCGAGGCGTCCTACGGAGAACTCGTTCATGACATGCCTTTCGGAGAGGTTCAGGGGGGTCAGGCGCGCGCCAGGGCGAGGACGGCGTCGGCGTTGTCCCGGACGAGCCGGCCGAACGCGGACGGGTCGGCGACCGCCGCCGGGTCGAGGTTCAGGCCGAGCCCGGCGGTCTCGTCCTGGGACATCAGGACGGCGGTGCAGGCGCCGTGGGCGCGCGGCCCGAACACGAGCGTCGACGTCAGCCGCGCTCCGGCGATGTAGGCCCGGTCCGGCATCCCGGGCACGCTGCTGGCGGTGAGGTCGTGCGCGCCGGCCGCCCAGCGCGCCGCCCGCAGCAGCACCGGGACGGGCACCACGGGGCTCAGCGACGTCAGCGCCGCCGACCATCCGGCGAGCGGGCTCCGCCGCGCGCGCCGCAGCAGCGCGTCCACCGCGGCGAGGCGGTCGTGCGCGGTCGCCTCGGTGAGCGGTCCGCCGAGCATGAGTCCGCCGACGATGTTGTTGCCGTCCGCCCGGCCGCGGCTCCGCACGTCCACCGGCACCGTGATCGCCAGCGTGCCGCCGGTGCGCCCGTGGAGGCGGTGGTAGTCGGCGAACGCGCCGAGCAGGACGGCGATGAAGGCCGCCGTGACCGTCGCGCCGACGGTCTTCCCGGCCGCCTTCAGGTCGGCGAGCGGCAGCTCGACGGCGTCGAACCGGCGGTCGCGCCCGCGTCCGGCGAGCAGCGGGGACCGCCCGGGGACGGTCACCGCCCCGCCCAGCGCGCGGGCCAGCCGGCCGGCCCGCGCGGGCAGCGCCGCCGGTGCGGCGGACGCGCGCGCCAGGCCCGCCGCCAGCCGGGCGCCAGCCGCGCCGATCTGTGCCGGCGCGGCGCCGAGCCGGCACGCGAACTCCCGCGCCGCGACCTGCTGAGGAGGCGCGTGGCGGGGCGCGTCGGGCGGCGGTCCGGGCGGACGCAGCGACGCCCGCCGCGAGCGGGGCAGCAGCGCGAGCATCGCCCGTCGCAGGCCCGCGCCGTCGGCGAGGACGTGGTGGAGCTTGATCACGATCGCGGCCCGGCCGGTCTCGCCCTCCTCGGCGAGCACCGCGCGCCACGGCGGACGGGCGGGATCGAAGACCGAGGCGCCGACGTCCTCGGCGAGGTCCAGCAGCTCGCGCCGTCCACCCGGGGCGGGGAGCCGGACCCGCCGGACGTGGGCGGCGAGGTCGAACGCCCCGTCCACCTCCCAGACCGGCGGGCCGATCCGCAGCGGCGGTTCGGCCACCCGGAGCCGCAGCCGCGGCAGCACCCGCGTCAGCCAGGCGCAGCACTCCAGGAACCGGTCCCACTCCGGGACCCGGTCCAGGGTCCAGACCATGACGACGTCGGTGCGCAGCGCGGCGTCGGAATCCATCCGCCACATCGCCGTTTCCATGCCATTCATAAGGGCGGCGACGCCCCATCCGTCGACGCGTGTTGCGGTGGTCAAAGCGGCTCCGATCCAACGTTTCCGGGGAGCGGACGGGTTTTCGATCAATGCCCGTCGCGATCATCGTGATCCGTCGTACCCCTCGTTTCCCCCTCGATACTGGGTACTTTTGCCCAGACCACCGGGTCCTCGGCCGTAGGTACCGGAGTGCGTTTCCGCAATGCGGATTGGCGGGCCGGTTTCGCGCGGGACTTGACATCCCGCCGCAAGCGGGTGGACCTTACAGGAGAGGCCATCGAATCCGGTGCCCTCCGATCGCCTCGGGCCACGGTAGTTAATGGAAGAGCACGTTCCGCCCGCCGCCGATCCGGCGGGCTGCGCCGACCCGTCCGCGCAGGCGGGAGTCGTCGCGGAGGTGGCCGAAGCCCTTCAATTGATCAGAAGAACTCTCGCCGAACTGGACCGCCTGCTCGTTTCCCTCGAAAGCGCACGTTCCACACGACCGGGCGAAACGGGAACGGGGTCCGAACCGCCGCCCGCGGAATCCGGCCGATCCGCCGTGCGGCTGACCCGGCAGGAGCGGCGGGTGCTCGACCTGATCTGCGCGGGGAAATCCAACCGGGAGATTTCGCGCGCCCTCGGCATCGCCGAGAAGACCGCGAAGAACCACGTCTACTCGATATTCCGAAAGCTCGGCGTGCACAGCCGCCTGGAAGCGGCGTTCGTCTGGACGGGCGACCGGGACTGAGCACCGCCGCCAAGGAGAGCCGCATGTATCTGACCCAGGGACTCCACCGCGCGCTCCAGCAGGATCCGGACGCGCCGCTGACCGTCTTCGGCGACCGCGTCCGCACCGTCCGGGAGAGCGCGGACCGCGTGGCCCGGCTGGCGGGGGCGTTCCGGCGGCTCGGCGTCGGCCCGGGCGACCGGATCGCGATCCTGTCGCTCAACTCCGACCGCTTCCACGAGTACCTGCTGGCCACCTGGTGGATCGGCGCCGTGGTCGTCCCGCTCAACATCCGGTGGGCCGTCCCGGAGAACCGGTACGCGCTCCGTCAGTCGGGGACGCGCGTGCTCCTCGTGGACGAGACCTTCGCGCCCCTGGCCGCCGAGCTGCGCGACGACCTCGACACGGTCGTCCACTGCGCGGACGGGCCCGCGCCGCCCGGGACGCTCGCCTACGAGGACCTGGTCGGCGGCGCCCCCGTCGCGGACGCGCGGTGGGGCGGGGACCGGCTCGCGGGCATCTTCTACACCGGCGGCACCACGGGCTTCCCCAAGGGCGTCATGCTGAGCCACGCCAACCTGCTCGTCTCGGCGCTGGGCAGCCAGGCGGCGGTGGAGTTCGCCGTCCCGGGCGGACGGCTGCTGCATGCGTCCCCCATGTTCCACCTCGCCGACCTCGCGGCGTGGACGGCGCAGACCGTCGTCGGCGGCACCCACGTCATCGTCCCCGGCTTCGAGCCGTCGGCCGTGCTGTCGGCCGTCGAGACCCGGCGGGTGACGTCGACGCTGCTCGCGCCGGTCATGATCCGGGCGCTCGTGGACCATCCGGGGCTCGCGTCGAGCGAGCTGTCCAGCCTCCGGACCATCGTCTACGGCGCCTCGCCGATTCCGGAGGAGACGCTGGAGCGCGCTTTGGCGGCGCTGCCGGGGACCGCGTTCGTCCAGGCGTACGGCATGACCGAACTGGCCCCCGTCGCCACGCTGCTCTCCGCCGCCGACCACGCGGCGCGCGCGCACTTGCGGAGCTGCGGCCGGGCCGCGCCGCACGCCGAGGTCCGGATCGTCGACGGCGACGGCGCGGAGGTGCCGCGCGGGCAGGTCGGCGAGGTGGCCGTCCGGGGCGCGAACGTCATGCTCGGCTACTGGCGCGATCCCGAGCAGACGGCCCGCGCCGTCCAGGACGGCTGGATGCACACGGGCGACGGCGCCTACATGGACGACGACGGCTACGTCCACATCGTGGACCGCCTCAAGGACATGATCATCACCGGCGGCGAGAACGTCTACTCCACCGAGGTCGAGAACGCCGTCGCCGCGCATCCCGCCGTCGCCGCGTGCGCCGTCATCGGCGTGCCGGACGCCGAGTGGGGCGAGCGGGTCCACGCGGTGATCGTCCTGCGGCCGGGCCGGACGCTCACCCACGAGGAGATCCGCGCGCACTGCAAGCGCACGATCGCCGGGTACAAGGCGCCGCGCAGCACCGAGTTCACCGACGAGCTGCCCTGCCTGCCCACGGGCAAGGTCCTCAAGCGCGCCCTGCGCGAACGCCACGGGACCCGCTGACGGGTCCGCTCACGGGGACGGGACCTGGCGCAGCCCCGCCGCGATGGTGCGGGCGGCGAACCGGATCGTGTCGTGCCAGCCGACGGCGTGCAGGCGGCTGCGGCTGCTGGTGAAGTGGTCGGCCAGGCCGTTCAGGTTCGCCCACAGGAACGTCACCGCCGTCTCGCCCCCGGCCAGCGCCGGGTCGATGCGGGCGAACGCCGCGACGAGCGTGTCCATGATCCGCAGCGCGGCCTCGGCGAGCGGCAGCGCGACCTCGGGCGGGAACCCGCCCTCGTCGAACATCGCCGACCACACGTTCAGCTCCCGGCCGTACACCCGGTAGACCGGCAGGTACCGGTCGGCCACGGCGACGAACAGGTCCTCGGCGGTGGCGGCCCGCTCGGTCTCCCGGACGATCTCGGTGTGGAACTCCTCCAGCCGCCGGGCGTACAGCGCCGCGAACAACTGCTCCTTGGACGCGAAGTAGGTGTAGACGGCCCCGGCGGAGATCCCGGCGCCCTTGGCCACCGTGCGGATGTTCAGCCCGGCGTATCCCTCGTCCTGGAGCAGCCGCCGGGCCGCCTCCAGGATCTCCAGCCGCCGCGCCGCCCGATCGCCCCACCGCGCACCCGCCACCGAGGGTCCCTCCCGTCACCGAATGAACGTGGTTCACGATCGCAGATCGGCGTCCGTCGCGGCAACTGCTGTCTGTGCAGGCTTTTCTTTGATCCAATCTGAACCGTGTTCACAATACCTGACCTGGCGGATTCGTCGTCGAGTGAGCGAGGCCGCGCGCCGCACCCGCAGCCGGGGCACAAGATTCCGGGCGTCGGCCGGTTCATGATGACGGCCACCCGTCCCCGGGGCGGCCCGTCCGCCCGGCCCAGGAAGCAGGAACGCCGTGAACAGACCGAGACCGCTCCGCCGCGCCGTGCTCGCCGCCGGCGCCCTGCTCGCCCTCGGCGTCGCGCCCGCCGTCCCGGCCGCGGCCGAAGCCGCCCCGGTGCCGTCCGCCGACCCCTTCTACCGTCCGCCGTCCCCGCTGCCCGCCGGACGGCCCGGCGACGTCATCCGGTCCCGGCCCGCGGCTTTCCCGGTGTCGTCCGCGGTTACCTCGACGCAGGTGCTGTACCAGAGCGAGAACGCCACCGGGAGAACGATCGCCGTCTCCGGCACCGTCCTCGTCCCCAAGGCCCCGTGGACCGGGAAGGGCGCCCGGCCGCTGGTGTCGTACGCGGTCGGCACCCGCGGCCTCGGCGACGCCTGCGCCCCGTCGTACACCCTCGCCCAGGGCCTGGACTACGAGGAACTGTTCATCAACGACCTGCTCAACAAGGGCTGGGCCGTCGCCGTCACCGACATGGAGGGCCTCGGCACGCCCGGCGGCCACACTTATGTCGTCGGCCAGTCCGAGGGACGTGCCGTCCTGGACATGGCCCGCGCCGCCGAGCGCCTGCCCGGCACCGGCCTCACCGCCGCGACGCCCGTCGGGGTCTTCGGCTACTCCCAGGGCGGCGGCTCCGCCGGCTGGGCCGCGCAGCTCGCCGCGACCTACGCCCCCGACCTGGACCTCAAGGGCGTCGCCGCCGGCGGCATCCCCGGCAAGATGCTCTCCCTGCGCAGCCTCGAAGGAGGCCCGTTCACCGGGCTGCTGCTCATGGCCGCGCTCGGCTACGACAGCGCCTACCCCGAGCTGAACCTCGACTCGTACCTCAACGACAACGGCCGGAAGATCAAGGCCCGCTACAGCGACCTCTGCCTGCTCAGCTTCGACCTCGCCCCCGTCGCGGTCGACACGGCCTTCCGCCATATCGGCGACTTCACCACGCGCAACCCCGTCGACGACCCCGCCTGGGTCGCCCGGTTCAACGCCAACGACCTCGGCGGCATCAAGCCCGGCGTCCCCGTCTTCCAGTACCACGCACTGCTGGACGAGGTCGTCCTGTTCGACCAGGCCGACGCCGTCCACAAGGACTGGTGCAAGAACGGCGCCGATCTGACCTGGAAGACCTACCCGTTCGCCGAACACCTCCTCGGCTTCCTGTGGGGCTGGCCCGACTCCGTCGCCTTCCTCAACGACCGCTTCCAGGGCAGGCCCGCCACCGGCAACTGCTGAGCCGGGCGGGCGGGTCCGCGCTCGTCCAGAAAGCAGGAATGCGGTGTCCTGCGTGTAGATCGCGGTTGTCCACGAACGGCTTGACGCGCCGCCGTCGGTGGACGAGAGTCCGCTACGACCTGTGTTCGGCCGGAAAGGGTTCCTCGTGGCGGCAGCGGAGGCGGCGGACGCCTGGTACGTCGACCCGTTCCTCGTCGCGGCGGTCGTGGTCGTGTTCATCGTGATCGGCGTCGCGCTGGCGCGCGGCCTCCGCCGCCGCGTCCCGCCGCCCGCCGCGCCGCCGCCCGTGCCGCAGCCCGTGCCGCAGCCCGTGCCGCCGGTCGCGCCGCCGCCCGCGGCGGAGACCGCCGCTCGTCCGGCGGACCGCTACACGCCGCTGGAGGAGCTCGGCCGGGGCGGGATGGGCGTGGTCTGGCGGGCCAGGGACGTCGTGCTGGGACGGGAGGTGGCCGTCAAGCAGCTCCTCCCGCCGTCCGGCCTCGCGCCCGGCGCCCGGGACGCCGTCCGCGCGCGCATGCTGCGCGAGGCGAGAGCCGCCGCGCAACTGCATCACCGCAACGCCGTGACGGTCCACGACGTCCTCCTGGACCGCGACTCGGTGCTCATCGTGATGGAACTCGTCAAGGCGGCGACGCTCGACCGGACGGTCGCGTCGGACGGCCCGCTCCCGTCCGCGCGCGTCGCCGCGCTCGGCCTCGCCCTGCTCGACGTGCTGGACGCGGCGCACGCGATCGGCATCGTCCACCGCGACATCAAGCCCGCGAACGTCCTGGTGAGCGCCGACGGATCGGTGAAGCTCGCCGATTTCGGCATCGCGCGGTTCGAAGGCGACCCGACGCTCACCGAGGCCGGCGCCATCATCGGCACGCCCGCCTATATGGCGCCCGAGCAGATCCGGGGGACGGAATGCTCGCCCGCCACGGATCTCTGGGGCCTCGGAGCCACGTTGTTCTATGCCGTCGAAGGCCGTTCCGCGTTCGGCCGTCCGAGTGCGACGGCGGCGATGGCGGCCGTCCTGACCGAACCGCCGCCCGTCCCGCACCGCGCGGACGGGTCCTTGGGCTCACTGCTCACCGACCTGCTCGCCAAAGACCCGGCGGCGAGACCGACCACCGCCCGGCTCCGCGCCGAACTCGCACAGTTCACCGAAACGGCCTGAGCCCAACACCTGGATGTCCACGCCGGACGGACGCCGCCAAGTCGTCATCGCCATGAACGTCTACCCCGGAATGAACAGCGGCACGATCGACCAAGCCGCCTCGAACACGTTCTGCCCGGGATGGACGTCGTCCACCGCCGTCCAAGCCCGTCGTCCCCCTGCGGTTATAGCGGCCAGAAACTGACCGCTTCTGCTGCGACCCTGGCGTCGAAAATGGCCCGACGCCGAGACCAAGGACGCAGCAGTGAAGACACGTCTCAGCCTCCGGGCGCTCAACCGCGCGACCCTCGCCCGGCAACTCCTGCTGGACCGCACCGACCTCCCACCCCTGGACGCGGTCGGTCACCTGTGCGGCCTGCAAGCCCAAGAACCGCAAGAGCCGTTCATCGGCCTATGGACACGCCTGCGCGCATTCGACCCGGCGACGCTCAACGACCTGCTGGTCGACCGGCAGGTCGTGCGAACCCACCTCATGCGCCGCACCGTCCACCTGGTCACAGCCGCCGACGCCTTGGCCTGGCGCCCCCGCCACGACGCCATGCTTCGCCAACGCGTCCTGGCGACCTACCGCAAAGAACTAGAAGGAGTGGACCTGGACGACCTGGCAAAAGCAGGCCGAACGATCATGGCCGATGGCGCCCCCCGCACGATGGCCGAACTGGCAAGAGCCGTAGCCGACCGCTGGCCGTCCCCACCCCCAAGGGCACTGGGCGAAATGCTCGTGGCAGCCCTCCTCCCCACGGTCCAACTCCCACCGCGCGGCATATGGCGAACACGCGCGGGCGTCCGCAACACCCTGCTCACCTCCTGGCTGGCCAAAGACCTGACCCCCCTCCCCACAGACGCGAAAGACCCGGTGGGCCAAACCCTGGTCCGCCGCTACCTAGCCGCATTCGGCCCGGCAACGACCGCCGACCTACGCGCCTGGTGCGGCCTGTCCGGCCTCCCCGCCGCAATAACCGCCCTACGCCCCGAACTAATAACCTTCCACGACGAAAACGGCAGAGAACTCCTGGACCTCCCCGACGCCCCCCGCCCCGACCCCGACACCCCGGCCCCCGTCCGCTTCCTCCCGGCCTTCGACAACGCCCTGCTCGGCTACCACGACCGAACCCGGATCGTCGACGACGCCCACCGCAACCTCTCAGTAGCAGGCGCCCGCGTAGTCCTCCTGGACGGCCGAGTAGCCGCGACCTGGACCACGAAAAACGACACCCTGACCATCACCCCGCTCCACCCGCTAACCCCCCAAGACCGCACAGCCATAACCGAAGAAGGACAAGCCCTGGCGTCGTTCCTCTCCGACAACACCACCACCGCCCTCCAGATCACCACCCCCTAAATCCACGACCCCAAAAACCGCGCATCTTCACGCGAAGGCAGCAAGGCCCGCGACCAAATGCAGGACGCCGGGCCCGATGTATTCTTTAGCGTCCGCGTCGCATCCCGCGTGGCCTGCACGTGCAAGCAGTTCAACGAAGCGGCGGCAACAATGCACGGACGGGCGTGGCCGCGTTGAACGGTGGTTGGCGCAGCGGTGAGGACGGCGTCGTTGCGAGCGATTCCGTCGGGTCATTGCCGCACGGTTGCCCGACCGTCAGGAGAAGCGCCAGCGGGTGGCGCCGTAGGGCTCGGTGGTGGCGACGCCGAAGGCGGTGTGGACGGTGATGCGGTGGACGTGCCACGGGGGCGGGCCTGCGCTGGGGGCGCTGTAGGGGGCCGTGAGGGCGTCGGCGGCTACGTCGGCGGGCCAGCCGCCTTCGCTGTAGGCGCGGGCGACGTTGGTGAGGGTTTCGGGGTCGGTGACGCGGGCCGCTTCGCCTTCGAGGATGAGGTCGATGCCCTGGAGGCGCATCGAGAGCGTGCAGAACGGGTTGGCGGCCAGGTTGCGGGACTTGCGGGTGCCGGGGCCGCTGGTGATGTAGAGGTCGTCGTCCAGCCAGAGGGCGCCGATGCCGGCGGAGTGCGGGCGGCCGTCCGGGCGCGTCGTGCCGAGGAACACCGGGGTGCTCATCTCGACGAGGTCCACCTTCAGGCGGTCGTGGGCTCTGCTCCAGGGAAGCGGCGGATCGTCGTAGATGTCGAGGTTCGTGGTCGAAGTGGGCTCTCGCGTCGGCATGCGGCGTCCTCCCGGTCGGGCCGTGCGGTCTGTTCATGAGACCAGCGGGCGGCCGGAAACTCATCGACCGTCCGTGCCGTGCGTGTGTCGGTGGCGCTGGCTAGGGTCGTCCGCGAGACGGGCCGAGGGATCGGGAGCGGGAACATGGCGATGGCGCACTGGCTGCAGGCCGTGACGGACGAGGACGCCGCGGCGCTTCGGAGCGATCCGTCCTCGATCGAGCGGCTCGACACGCCGCTGTCGTGCTGGACGCATCTCTACGCCGCCGTCGAGTACTTCGCCGGGCCGCTCAAGTCCGGCGAGAGTTTGACGACCGCGAGGCTGGAGACCGGCTGGTTCCATCTGCTGAGCACGGACGACGTCACAGAGAACGCCCAGCGCCTCACCGGAATGGACCTGGAGCGGTTGCGCGAGCAGGTGCGGCGGGCGGACTTCGACGAGCTGATCGACGAGCACGAGCTGTACGAGCTGGAACTGCTCGACGCCGCCGAGGCCCCCGATTTCATCGCCGACGAGACCGAACGGCTCGCCGACTTCTACACCGAGGCCGCCGGAAAGAACCTCGGCGTCGTCTTCTACATCACCTGAGCCGCTAGGGGAGCGAGAGGCGGAAGATCTTCTTCCACGTGCTCCCGACCTGCCGCGCCAGCGACGCCGAGTTGTACGGAAGGTCGTACTTGTCGCACAGCGCCCGCACCTGCGGGGCGATCTTGGCGAGCCGGTGGCTGGGCATGTCCGGGAACAGATGGTGCTCGATCTGGTGGCTGAGGTTCCCGCTCAGCAGGTCCAGCACGCGCCCGCCCGCGATGTTCGCCGAGCCGGTGAGCTGCCGGACGTACCACTGTCCGTGCGTCTCGCCGTCCAGCCGCTCGGGCGGGAACACCTCGACGTCCCCGGGGAAGTGACCGCAGTAGATGACGGTCGTCGCCCACAGGTTCCGGACGGTGTTGGCCACGAAGTTCGCCAGCAGCGTCGACCCGAACCGCCGCCCGGACAGCAGCGGGAACGCCACATAGTCCTTGCTCCACTGCCGCGCGATCTTGCGGCGGATCGTCCGGAGCTTGGCCTGCGTGACCTCGCGGTCGTCCTCCCCGGCGAGGATCTTGTCGATCTCCAGGTCCGCGACCGCGACGCCGTACTCGAAGAACGCCATCAACAGCAGCGCGTACAAAGGCTGCGCGACGCACGCCGGGTTCCACGGCTGCTCGGGCGTGATGCGCAGCAGCCCGAACCCCAGGTCGTCGTCCACGCCGAGCACGTTGGTGTTCGTGTGGTGGACGACGTTGTGCAGGTGCTTCCACAGATCAGCGGGAGCGACCGCGTCCCACTCCCACGTCGTGGAGTGGATCTTCGGGTCGCGCATCCAGTCCCACTGGCCGTGCATGACGTTGTGCCCGATCTCCATGTTCTCCAGGATCTTGGCCAGGGAGAGCGTGGCCGTCCCGGCCGCCCACACCGAACGCCGCAGCGCGGTGCGCCGGTCGCGGGGCAGCAGCGCCGCGATCTGGAGGACCGCGCGCCCACCCGCCTCCAGGCCCCGCTGCCAGGCGATGACGCGATGGATATAGGCGGCGTCGCGAGCGCCCAGCTCGGCGGTGACACGCTGGCGCAGAGCGTCCAGTTCGGCGGCGATGGCTTCGTGGTCGGCATCGGTGAGGTGCACAGTCGGCATGTCGATCCACAGGGTCGGGGGCGTATGCGGGACGGAACCACCCCGGAGCGACCGGCGGCGTTCACGTCATGACACGACGTTGCCTCATGGACGGATGAGCAAGGAATGCAGTCGAGTGCGAATACGCCACTCCATCTCCGTACTCGACGACGGACTCCGCCCCCCACGACGCGCCTCAGGTGAGCATCCCGCACCTCTCGGGACGCACGAGCACCGCCCCGCACGGACGTTGAGCGTCCAGGTCCGTCACGGACCGTAAGAGGCCGGAAACCGCAGCCCATGTGGACTTTCCGGACGTCGGAAACGCCCGTCGCCGCTAGGCTTCCGCGCAGTGCCACGCCGACAGGGGAGACGCCGGTGTTAGACCCGTGGAACCATCAGGGGAAGTTCGCGGAGGACTATGTCCGGGCGCTCGCCTCCGCCGCCGGTCTCCTCGTCTACAAGGACGACCTCGACTACGACGGCATCGACCTCGGGTTCCGTTATCCGGGGCGCGCGGGGCACATGTCGTCCCCCTCCGTCGAGGTCCAGATCAAGTCGTGCTCGAATCCGCGGTTCTCCGGCGGTGAACTGCTCTACGACGGGCTGACCGAGGTCCAGTACAACAAACTCGTCGACGGTCCCTTCACCGTTCCCCGCTACCTGTTCGTGGTGGTCGTGCCGCAGGACCGCGATTCCTTTGCGACGGTCGAGACGCGCGGGACGCTCCTGAGCCAGCTCGCCTACTTCCACGGCTTCGAGGGCGAAGCGGCGATCCCCGAGCCGAAGGCGCGGAGCCGGCACCGCGTGCGCGTTCCGCTCGCCAACGTGCTCACGGCCCGGACGCTGCTCGACCTCGTCCGCTCGCCGGCCGGGTCGCCCGTTCCGGCGGCATGAGGACGCCTCTGTCGGTCGCCGACATCAGCAGTTATCTCGCCGCGTCCGGCTGGACGCGCCAGCCCGACCGGTGGCGCGGCGCGGCCGTCTGGGTCCACGAGCGCGACCACGAGGTGCTGGTCCCGGCCCACGACGGGATGGGCGACGGCGCGCGCCGGGTCCGCGACATCCTGACCGCGCTGGCCGCCGTCGAGGACCGGTCGCGCGACGCCGTCGCTGCCGACATCCGCACGCCGGCGGCCGACGTCCAGTGGTATCGAACGGACGCCGGAAACGCGGACTTCGCCGGGCTCTCCGCCGCCGTCGCGACGCTGGGCGGCGCGCGCGACGTCCTGACGGCGGCGGCCCGCGCCGTCGTGACCGGCCCGCAGGCGGTGTTCGAGGGCGCCCCGCCCAAGCAGGTGCGCGACCTGCTCGCCGGGGTGCGGATCTCACCGTTCGACCCGGCCGACGACCGCGTGACCCTCCGCGTTCCGCTCGGGGAGGGCGCTGATCCGCTGGCGCGGCGCGTCCTGCTGCTCCTCCGCGACGCGATGCGGCAGTTGCGCGAGGCTGCCCGCGCGGCGGACGAAACGGGCGATCTTGATGTTTTCGCGACCACCGTCCCGTCCGGCGTGTCGGCCAACCTGTGCGGCGCCCTGGCCAGTCTCGCCGGCCCGGACGGTGCCGCGCCCTTCGAGGTCGGGTTCCGGTGGGCGCGCACACGGCCGACCGAGGCCCCGGCGTCTGTCGCCTTCGCCCCCGGGACGGGCGCGCTGCTGCGGCGGGTCGGGCACCGTCTGCGCCGGCTGCACCACACGGGTTCGGCGTCGGTCACCGGCCGCGTCGGCGCCCTCCACGACGGGGGCGCGGGCAGCCGGGACCGTTTTCGTGTCCTCGTCCTCGGCCGGGCGGTGTTGGCGGACGGCACCACGACCCGCTCCGGCGTCTGGGTCCGCCTGCCGGACGCGGCCACCTACGACCGCGCGATCATCGCCCATCGGGAGGGGCGCCTCGTGACGGCCCGCGGCGAGTTGAACACCGTCAACGGCCCCCTCGAAGTCGGCACCGGGCCGGACGGGTTCCGCGAACTCACCGATCGACATCCCCGCGAGGAGAATCCCCATGACACATGACGAGTTCGGGACACGGGAACGCGCGCTGCTCATCGCGTTGATGGCGCTCGGCGGATCGGCGTCCAACCCCGAACTGAGGGAGGCGTTCGGGGACGCGCTCGACGGCGCGCCCCGGCGGCGGATGAACGATCTCGGCCTGGTCGAGAGCGTGAAAGAACGCTCTTTCCGGCACGAGCTCACCGACAAGGGCTGGGCCTGGTGCGCCGAGGAACTCTCCGCCGTCGCGCCGCCGCGAGCCGGGTCGCTCGGACGGGCGTTGTTCTGCGTTCTCGGGGCGCTGCGCAATTCGCTCGACGACATGCAGTTGAGCCTGGGCGAGTTCATCGTCCGGAACAACGCGGCCCCCGCCGGCGACGACCTGGAGACGCGCATCCGCGAGGCGTATTGGAGCCTGGCGAAGGAACCGCAGGACTGGGTGCTGCTGACCGCCGTCCGCCCGCTGCTCGGCGCAGCGGCGCGCGCCGACGTCGATGCCGTCCTCAGCCGGATGGGACGGCTTCCGGACGTGAACTTCGCGCCCGAGGCCGACCAGAAGACGCTCACCGACGAGGACCGCGCGGCGGCCCTCCGGATCGGTGGGAAGGACAAGCACCTCCTGTCGATCGAGGCGCGGTGAACGAGGCGGAACGGGAGGCGCTGGCCCGGGTGGCGTCGGGCCTGGACTGGGCCGCGACGTCCGAGCACGCGTGGAAGAACCCGCCGTTCCACGTCGACGCGCTGCACCGCCAGGCGGAGTCCCTGGTCCTCGCCGGTATCGCCGAGGCCCGGGCGTCGCAGGACGCGAGCCCGCTCGGCGTCGTCCTCCAGGGCGAGGGCGGGGTCGGCAAGACCCATTTCCTGAGCTGGGTCCGCGGACGGGTCGGCGCCGTGGGCGGGTACTTCTTCCTGCTGGACTTCAGCGTCGAAGGCGACTTCTGGGCGCTGGCCGCGCGGGCGATGGTCGAGGACCTGGGCCGTCCCGGCGCGACGGACGACGCCCGGTCCACCCAGGTGGCGGTCCTCATGCGCCGCCTCGCCGCGCTCGCGGGCGCCGACGAGGCGACGTCGGCCGCCCTCGCCGGTGAGACGCCGTGCACCAAAGACGACCTCGACGCGCTGGTCGACGGCCTGCTCGTCCACGACCGGCGCCTCGTGGCCAGGTGCGCGGACACGCTGCGCGCCCTGGCGTTGTACGCGTCGCCCGCAATGCGCACGCTGGACGTCGGTCGCGATCATCTGACGTCCACCGAGGAGGCGGAGCCGGGCGACCGGCGGGCCTGGGGGATGAGCCGCCGCGTCAAAGGTCCGCAGGAGATCGTCATCGACCTGTCCGCGATCCTCGCGCTCACCGGACCGAGCGTGATCGCCGTCGACCAGGTCGACTCGCTCCTCCAGCACACGGCGAAGGCACAGCGCGTCGACCGGCCCGACGACGGCGCCCCGGACGACGTCACGACGCTCGAACGGGTCGCGGGCGGGCTGATGGCGCTGCGCCAGACGACCCGCCGGACGCTCTGCCTGATCGCCTGCCTCCCGTCCTCGTGGAAGCTCGTGCGCGGTCAGGCCGTGGAGACCGTGACGGACCGGTTCCGCGCGGCGCCGGTCCTCGCCACGCTGAGCGACGCGGACGTGGCGCGCGACCTCGTGGAACGCCGGATCGGCGCCGCGCTCGCGGGAAGCGGGTTCACGCCGCCCGTTCCGTCCTGGCCGGTCGCCCCCGCCGCCTTCGCGACGGCGCCGGGGCACACGCCGCGGGCCCTGCTGAAGAAGATCCACGCGCACGTTGAGACGTGCCGGCGCGACGGTGCCGTCCGGCTCCTCGAGAGCTTCGCCGACGAGCAGGCGGCTCCCCGCGAACCGACCGCCCCGCCACCCGTCCGCGTGCCGCTCGCGGATCTCCCGGCGCTCGACGCCCGGTTCGCCGAACTGCGCGCGGCGGCCGACATCGGCGCGGCGGTGAACCCCGAGACCGAGGACGCGACCGTCCCCGCCCTGCTCGCCGCCGCCCTCAAGGCGTGGACCATCGAGCAGGGTCCGGCCGGCGAGGCGTTCCGCGTCGACCCGCCGCCCGGCCGGCGTCCCGAACTGCACGCCCGTCTGCGCCAGGTGCTCGACGAGGCCACCGACGTCCAGCGGCACTGGGCGTTCCGCGCGATCGGAGCGCCGCACCACCTCGCGGCGCAGAAGCGGCTGGACGACGCGTTCACGGCCGCGGGCGTCACCCCCGACGGCACGGACCGGACTCTCGTCATCCTCCGCACCGTCCCCTGGTCCACCGGGCCCAAGACGCAGGCGAAGCTCCAGGCGCTGGCCGATGGCGGAGGGCTGTCCGTACCGCTCGTCGGCGACGACCTCCGCACCTTCGCGGCCCTCGCGACGATGCTGGCCGAAGACCGCGCCGACCTGCACGACTGGCTGCGGGCGCGCCGTCCGGCCGGCGGCACCGAGTTGCTGACCCGGGTTCTCGGTGAAGCGGCGGCACCACCGCCCGAGCCCGAACGCGCGGAGAACAGCGTGGGCCGCATCCGGATCGGGACGCGGGTGCGCCGGGGCGACCCGGTGGAACTGGAGCTGGCCACGCTCACCCGGCACACCGCCGTCTTCGCCGGATCCGGTTCGGGCAAGACCGTGCTCCTGCGGCGGCTGGTGGAGGAGTGCGCGCTGAGCGGCGTCTCCGCGATCGTCCTCGACCCCAACAACGACCTCGCCCGGCTCGGCGACCCGTGGCCGAGCCCGCCCGACGGCTGGACGGGCGACGACGCCGCCCGGGCGCGCGAATACCTCGCGACGACCGACGTCGTGGTGTGGACGCCGGGACGCGCCGGCGGACGGCCGCTGAGCTTCCAGCCGCTGCCCGACCTCGGGGCGGTCCGCGACAGCCCGGACGAGCTGCGCTCCGCACTGGACATCGCCGTCGAAGCGCTCTCCCCGCGCGCGAACGTCACCGGCAAGACCCGCAAGGCGCAGCTCGGCCAGGCCGTCCTGCGCGAGGCGCTCGCCCATTTCGCCCGCAGCGGCGGCGGGAGCTTCACCTCCTTCCTCGATCTGCTGGGGGAGCTTCCGGTCGAGGCGAGCCAGATCGACAAGGCCGCCCAGATCGCCGGAGAGCTGGAGCAGGCGCTGACGGCCGCGACCGTCAACGACCCGCTGTTCGCCGGCGGCGGGGTCCCCGTCGATCCGGGGACGCTCCTGACACCGGCACCGGGGAAACGGGCGCGCGTGTCGGTCATCAGCCTCGTGGGTCTCGGAGACGAGCGGCGGGAGAGTTTCGTCAGCCAGCTCCAGGTGGCGCTGTTCGCCTGGATCAAGCGGAATCCCGCCCGCGACCGCCCGCTCGGCGCCCTGTACGTGATGGACGAGGCGCAGATCCTGGCGGGCACCTCGCCCAGATCGGCGGCGCTGGAGAGCACGCTGATGCTCTCGTCGCAGGCCCGCAAGTACGGCCTCGGGCTGGTCTTCGCGACCCAGGCGCCGAAGGGCCTGCACAACAAGATCGCCGGGAGCGCGACGACGCAGTTCATCGGCAAGCTCAGCAGCCCCGTCCAGATCGCGGCGGCGAAGGAACTCGCGCGGGCCAAGGGCGGTAACGCCGACCAGGTGGGGATCCTCGGCCAGGGGCACTTCTACGTCGCGAGCGACGGACTCTCGTTCGTGCAGGCTCGTACGCCCCTGTGCCTGACGCACCATCCGTCCGACCCGCTCACCGAGGACGAGATCGTCGAGCGCGCCCGGCGGTGACGGATCAGGACGGGTCGGGGTAGCGGAGGACGGCGCCGACGCCGAGTTCGGCGTTCGGGCCGTCGGACGGCAGGACGACCAGTTCACCGTCCGTGGCGGCCACGCCGCGCACCAGGGCCGCGTCCGCGCGGTCCTCCACGGGGTCGGGGACGCCGCGGCGGAGCAGTTCGTCCCGCGTCGCCGCGATCTGGTCCGGTTCGGGGCCGACCCAGAGACGCGCGGGCGCGTCGGGGTCGTCCAGGAGCAGGCTCGCGACGCGTCCGTCGCGGACGGCCGCCACCGTCGCGGGCAGCCCCGCCACCGCGCGCTCGCCCCGCGCCAGCTCCCGCTCGAACCGCTCGGCGACCGAGAACACCCGCTCGGCGGCCTTCAGCTCCAGGACGCGCGCGACGTCGGAGTCCAGGCCGGGCCCGCTGCCCCGGTCCGACTCGACCGTCCGGGACAGGACGCCGTCCGACACCTCCTCCAGCACGGCCGTCCGGGCGCGCACGTCGCCCGCCACCACGACCGCCTCCGCCCGGTGCCGCCGCGCCGCGCGGTCCAGCGCGCGTCCGACGCGCCGGGCGTTGCCGCGCCACACCGTCTCCGCCGACCGCTGCGCGCGGGCCTCGTCGCGGTCCCGTCCGGACGCGCCGCGCGGCGGAGGCTCGCCCGGCACGTCGATCCGCCGCCGCAGCCCGGCCGCACTCACGCAGTCGATCTCTCCGCCGCGCCGGTCCACGACCGCGACCAGGTACGGGATGCGCTCGCCCCGCGCCGCCAGGAACGGCACGACGTGCGGGAGCGGCGCGGCCCGCGCGACCGGCGCCGGCGGCGCGACGTCCAGCGCCTCCACCCGCGCCGAGCCGTCCGCCGCCGCGAACACCGCGAGCCCCCCGGTCCGCCGGTCGCGCAGCGCGCCCGCCACCGCCCGGTCCGCCGCCGCGAGCGCCGCGGACGCCGCGTCCTGCGCGCAGAGGTCCGCCCGCAGCGCGCGCCAGCGCAGCTCGGCGGCCTTCGCGGCGTCCTCGGCGGGACGCAGCAGCTCGGCGTAGACGGACACGAACGGGCCCGGACGGCGGTACAGCGGCTTCAGGAAAGACAGATCCATGCGGCCCGGGCTACCCGTCCCGCGCGTGCCAAACGTCACTCCGGCGGAACGATGAGACAGAATTCGTTGCCCTGCGGGTCGGCCAGCACCGTCGTCAGCCAGCCCTCGTCGTCGAACGGCCCCCGCACGACGGACGCGCCGAGCCCGAGCGCTCGCGGCAACCAGACGTCCATGTCGGACACGCGTAGATCGAGATGCATCCGGTTCTTCACCGTCTTCGGCTCCGGGACGCGCTGCAACAGCATCCGCGTCTCGCCGTCGGCGTCCAGCACCGCTTCGTACCGTCCGCCGTCGCCCCGGACGGTCCAGCCGAGCAGATCCGCCCAGAACGGCGCGAGCGCGGCGGGGTCCGCGCAGTCCAGCACCCACACGAGGTCCACCATGCGCCTCCCGTGCTCATTTCGTCCCCCTCCAAACGCGGGGGACAATGGCCGGGTGCGCATCGGAATCCTCGGGACCCTCGACGTCCGGGACGAGACGGGCCGCGCGGTCCCCGTCCGCGGCGCACGCCTGCGCGCCCTGCTGATCCGGCTCGCCCTGGACCCCGGCCGACCTGTCTCGGCCGACCGCCTCCTGGACGACCTGTGGGACGGCGACCCGCCCGGCGGCAACGCGCTCCAGGCCGTCGTGTCCCGGCTGCGCGCCGCCGCCGGACGCGACCTGGTCGAACACGGCCCCGCCGGGTACCGGCTCGCGCTCGACCCGTCCGCCGTGGACGCCGTCGCGTTCGAGCACGCCGTCGCCGCCGCCCGCGCCGACCCCGACCCGCGCCGCCGCGCCGCGTCCCTCGGCGCCGCCCTGGACCTGTGGCGCGGCCCCGCCCTCGCCGACGTCGCCGGCGCCGCGTTCGCCGCCCCCGCGATCACCCGGCTGGAGGAGGCGCGGCTCACCGCCGTCGAGGACCGCGCCGACGCCGACCTCGCGCTCGGCGCGGGCGCCGGGCTCGCCGCCGAACTCGAACCGCTCGTCGCCGCGCACCCGCTGCGCGAGCGGCTGCGCGGCCTGCTGATGCGCGCGCTCGCCGCCGCCGGACGGCCCGCCGACGCGCTCGGCGTCTTCGCCGACGGCCGCGACGTCCTCGCCGACCGGCTCGGCGCGGACCCCTCGCCCGAGCTGACCGCCGTCCACCTCGCGCTGCTGCGCCGCGACCCCGCCCCCGCGCCCGCGCGGCGCACCAACCTGCCCGCCCGGTTCACGACCTTCGTCGGACGCGAGGCGGAGACCGAACGGGTCCGCAAGCTCGTCCGCGAGTCCCGGCTCGTCACGCTCACCGGCCCCGGCGGCGCGGGCAAGACGCGGCTGTCGGCCGAGGCCGCCGCCGGGCTCCTGGACGACAGCCCCGAAGGCGTCTGGTTCGTCCCGCTCGCCTCGGTCAGCGACGGCCGCGACATCCCCGCCGCCGTCCTCACCGCGCTCGGCGTCCACGAGAGCCTGCTGCTCAGCGAGAACCGCGCGCCGCTCCCGCCGCTGGACCGGCTCGCCGAGGTCCTGACCGGACGCGACGCCGTGCTCGTCCTCGACAACTGCGAACACCTCGTGGACGCCGTCGCGACCGTCGTGGACCGCGTCCTCGGCGCCGCCCCGGCCGTCCGCGTCCTCGCCACCAGCCGCGAACCGCTCGGCATCACCGGCGAGGCGCTGTGCCCGGTGCCGTCGCTGCCGCTGCCGCCCGAGGACGCCGGGCCCGCCGACGCGCTCGCCCACGCGTCCGTCCGGCTGTTCGCCGACCGCGCCGCCGCCGTCCGGCCCGGCTTCGAGGTCGACGCCGCGACCGCGCCCGACGTCGTCCGCATCTGCCGCGCCCTGGACGGCATCCCGCTCGCCATCGAACTCGCCGCCGCGCGGCTGCGGTCCCTCACGCCCGCGCAGGTCGCCGAGCGCCTGGACGACCGGTTCCGGCTGCTCACCGCGGGCAGCCGCACCGCGCTGCCCCGGCACCGCACGCTCCGCGCCGTCGTCGACTGGTCCTGGGACCTGCTGGACGACGCCGAACGCACCGTCCTGCGCCGCCTGTCGGTGTTCGCCGGCGGCGCCACGCCGGACGCCGCCTGCACGGTCTGCGGCGACGGCGACGCCACCGACCTCATCGACGTCGTCGCCGCCCTGGTCGAGAAGTCCCTGGTCATGGCCGAGGGCACCACCGAGGTCCGGTACCGGCTGCTGGAGACCGTCCGCGTCTACGCCGCCGAACGGCTCGCCGAGGCGGGGGAGGAGCGGGCCGTCCGCGACCGGCACGCCGCGTGGGTCGTCGGGTTCACCGCCGACGCCGAACCCGAGCTGCGCCGCGCCGAACAGCTCCAGTGGGCCGACCGGCTCGCCGCCGAGCGGGACAACTGCGCCGCCGCGCTGCGGCATCTCGTGGACGTCCGGGACGTCCCCGCGGCCGTCCGGCTCGTCGCGTCGCTCGTGTGGTTCTGGTTCATGCGCGACCTGGAGCGGGAGGCGGGCGGCTGGGCCCTGGAGGTCGAGGCGATCGCGGGCGACGCCGCGCCGCCCGGCCTCGCCGAGGAATTCGCGATCATGAAGTTCAGCGCACGGCTCGTCAGCGAGATGCTCGCCAGCGACGGACCCACCCCGGCCAGCCTGCGCGCCGCGCTGACGGACGCGCTGCGCGCCGTCCCGCCGGAGCCCGCCCACCCCGGCCTGGTCGTCGTCAGCGCGTTGTCCTGCCTGTTCACCGGCGACTACGACCTGTGCCGCGAACGGCTCGCCGCCATCACCGACCACCCCGATCCGTGGGTGCGCGGCGCCGTCCGGCTCGCCACCGCGTTCCTCGCCGTCAACGACGGGGACATCGAGACGGCCGCGGCCAGCACCGAGGCCGGGCACGCGATCTTCACCGCGCTCGGCGACCGCGTCGGCATGATCATCGGACGGACCGGGCTGATGCGGCTCGCCGTCGCCCGCGGCGACCTCGACACCGCCCTGCGGCACGGGGAACGCGCCCACGAGCACGCCGTCACCGGCGTCAGCCCCGAACAGGGCGCGTCCGTGCTGGTGGAGATGGGCAAGATCCGCGCGCTCGCCGGGGACCTCACCGGCGCCGACCGCGACCTGCGGCTCGGCATCGCCCAGTCCGAGCGGGTCGGGGAGTTCGCCGAGGCCGCGAACGGCTACGTGGGCCTCAGCGACATCGCCCGCCGCGCCGGGGACCTCGCCGCCGCCCGACCGCCCCTCGAACACGCCTTCGACCTGGTCGAGCAGCGCATGCGCCGGCCCGACTTCGGGTCGGCGGCGGTGACCGTCCTCAGCCGCCTCGGCACCCTCGCCGACCTGGAGGGCGACCCCGAGAACGCCGCCCGCTGGCACGCCCGCGCGTTCGCCCGCCTCGACGGCGACATGATGATCGGGAACCAGGGCGTCGCCGGGCTCCTGTGGGGGCTCGCGCTCCACCGCGTCCTCGGCGGCGACGCCGTCCGGGCCGCCGAGCTGATCGGCGCCGCGCAGACCCTCAACGGCTACCGGGACGGCTACAACGACGACCTCCTCCGCGCGGAGGACGCGGCCCGCTCCGCGCTCGGCGACGCCCCCTACGAGGCCGCCCGCGCGCGGGGCCGCGCCCTCCCGCCCGAGAGGATCCGCGCGATCCGTCCCTGACGCGTCACGCCCGGCGCGCGTACATGCGCATGGCCAGCGGGAACGTCACCAGCATGATCCCCGCCGCCCACGCCAGCGTGTACCAGACGTGGTTCCCGACGGGACCGCCCAGCATCAGCGCCCGCAACGACTCGGTGAGATGCGACACCGGGTTCGCCTTCGCCCACGTCTGCAGCCAGCCCGGCATCGTGGACGTGTTGGCGACCAGGATGCTGCTCCCGAACGTCAGCGGCATCACCCACAGGAACGCCAGCCCCTGGACGGTCTCCGGCGACGGCGCCACCAGCCCGATCAGCACGGAGATCCAGCTCACCGCCAGGTAGAACACGTACGCCAGACCGAACCCGGCCAGCACCGACAGCGGATCAGTGTGGAAGCGGAACCCGAGCAGCGAACCGAACGCCGTCAGGCAGGTCATCGACGTCGCGAACCGCACGGTGTCGCCGAGGATCGTCCCGACCAGCGGCGCCGACCGCGCGATCGGCAGGCTCCGGAACCGGTCGAACACGCCCTTGTGGATGTCCTCGTTCAGCGCGGTTCCAAGGCCCATCGTGGCGAACATCGCCATCTGCGCGACCAGGCCCGGCAGCAGAACTTGCAGGTAGGCGTGCGTGCTGCCCTGGACGGCGCCGCCGAACACGTAGAGGAACAGCACCAGGAAGATGATCGGCATCAGCGTGCTGTCGATCAGTTTCTCCGGCGAGTGCCGGAGCTGCGCGATGTTGCGCCAGGCCAGCGTCAGCCCGTGGCGAAGCGTGCGGCGGGGGCTGATGCGGCGGGGCGGGGCGAGGACGGCGGTCGTCATGCCGGGCTCCCTTCCATGATCTTCTCGTCGGCGGTCTCGGCCGTGTGGCCGGTCAGGTTGAGGAACACCTCGTCGAGGCTCGGCATCCGCAGCGCCAGTTCGGTGACGGTGATGACGGCCTCGTCCAGCGCGCGGACCAGCGCGGACAGCACGGCCGCGTCCGGGACGGGGACGGACACCAGGCCCGAGTCCGACACGTCCGGCCGCTCGCCGGTGAGCCGCGCCACGATCGCGGTGAGCTGCTCGGTCCGGTGCGCCTCCGCGGCCCGGACGACCAGCGTCCGCCGGCCCGCGCCGGCCTTCAGCTCGTCGGCCGTGCCCTCGGCGATGACGCGGCCCTGGTCGAACACGACGATCCGGTCGGCGAGGGCGTCCGCCTCCTCCAGGTACTGCGTCGTGAGCAGGACGGACGCGCCCTCCGACACGATCGTGCGGACGGTCTCCCACACCTCGTTGCGGGCGCGCGGGTCCAGGCCCGTGGTGGGCTCGTCCAGGAACACCACCTCGGGACGGTTCACCAGGCTCGCCGCCAGGTCCAGGCGCCGCCGCATGCCGCCCGAGTAGGTCTTCACGGCGCGTCCGGCGGCGTCGGTCAGCCGGAACCGCGCCAGCAGCTCCCGGGCCCGCGCCTTGGCCTCGGCGCGCGGGAAGTCCAGCAGCCGTCCGATCATGACGAGGTTCTCGGTGCCGGTCAGCTCCTCGTCCAGGGACGCGTACTGCCCGGTCAGGCCGATCTTCGCGCGGACCCGGACGGCGTCGCGCACCACGTCGAAACCGCAGATCTCGGCGCGTCCGGCGTCCGGCTTGATGAGCGTCGCGAGCGTGCGGACGGCCGTGGTCTTTCCCGCGCCGTTCGGTCCGAGCACGCCGAGGACGGTTCCGCGCCCGACCGAGAGATCCACTCCGGCGAGCGCATGGGTCGTCCCATACGTCTTGTGCAGGCCTTCGGCCCTGATGACTTCGTTCATGCCCATCACGGTCGCCGACGCCGCTGACAGACCGCTTCCATGCGCTGACATCGCACTGACGACGGCTCTCCGCCGCCTATCAGCGGGCCGCGTCACCGCAGGTCGGACCGCGTGTCCGCCGTGTCAGCGACCGTCCCCTCGCCGTCCCGATTTGACGGCCCGCAGGGGCGAATCTAATGTTCTCCATGCCCCGAGGGACGCGGGACGCCGCAAGGCGGACGGTCTCCGGGGAACCACTTGGGCGTAAAACGGTACGGACTGCGGTTCGCGCCGGGGTAGGCTGGAGTGGACAGCCCGGCACGGGATGCGGGACGCCTCTGAGGCGGACGGCCCGGTGGGACTCCTCTGAACGATCATGGTGGCGGTTCTGGCCGTCTGGTTCGTCGTGGGGTGGGCTGGCTCTCTTGTGGGGTTCGATCCGGTGGGTCGGATTTGACAGGGGGGAAGTTCCCGGTAAGTTAGAAGGGTTGCCCCGGAGCGAGCGCCACGGAAGTGAGCGGGAGCGCGGTGGGTGTCCGTTTCTTGAGAACTCAACAGCGTGTTAAAAGCCAGTGCCTTTATACGGCCCGACATTG
>NZ_WUTW01000015.1:1903-5554 GCF_009831215.1 Actinomadura rayongensis | reverse complement strand
AGTCCGGCGGTGTCCTACTCTCCCACACAGTCTCCCATGCAGTACCATCGGCGCTGAAAGGCTTAACTTCCGGGTTCGGAATGGAACCGGGTGTTTCCCTCTCGCCAAAACCACCGAACGACCAACCCCAACCCCCGCGAGGGGGCGGGAAGCTCTGTCGAACAGCACATATCCAATTATCAACACACCCACAGCCATAAGCCATGAGCGTGCGGGTGCCCGAGTTTGTTTTTCGGGAACCGCACAGGGACGCGAACATACACACAGCCTGGAAACCGTTACGATTGGTTTGATCGTTCGGTGTGTTCAAGCCACTCGGCCTATTAGTACCGGTCGACTCCACACCTTACAGTGCTTCCATCCCCGGCCTATCAACCCAGTCGTCTACTGGGAGCCTTACACCCCCTAAGGGGTGGGAGAACTCATCTCGGGGAAGGCTTCCCGCTTAGATGCTTTCAGCGGTTATCCCTGCCGAACGTAGCCAACCAGCCGTGCTCCTGGCGGAACAACTGGCACACCAGAGGTTCGTCCGTCCCGGTCCTCTCGTACTAGGGACAGACCCCCACAATTCTCCAACGCGCGCAGCGGATAGGGACCGAACTGTCTCGCGACGTTCTAAACCCAGCTCGCGTGCCGCTTTAATGGGCGAACAGCCCAACCCTTGGGACCTACTCCAGCCCCAGGATGCGACGAGCCGACATCGAGGTGCCAAACCATCCCGTCGATATGGACTCTTGGGGAAGATCAGCCTGTTATCCCCGGGGTACCTTTTAGCCGTTGAGCGACACCGCTTCCACACGCCGATGCCGGATCACTAGGCCCTGCTTTCGCACCTGCTCGACACGTCCGTCTCACAGTCAAGCTCCCTTGTGCCCTTGCACTCACCACCTGATGACCAACCAGGCTGAGGGAACCTTTGGGCGCCTCCGTTACCCTTTAGGAGGCAACCGCCCCAGTTAAACTACCCACCAGGCACTGTCCCCCACCCGGATCCACGGGCGCGGGTTAGACGCTCAAAACAACCAGAGTGGTATTTCACCAACGACTCCACCCGTACTGGCGTACCGGCTTCACAGTCTCCCACCTATCCTACACAAGACGCTCCAAACGCCAATGCCAAGCTATAGTGAAGGTCCCGGGGTCTTTCCGTCCTGCTGCGCGAAACGAGCATCTTTACTCGTACTGCAATTTCGCCGGGCCTGCGGTCGAGACAGCGGGGAAGTCGTTACGCCATTCGTGCAGGTCGGAACTTACCCGACAAGGAATTTCGCTACCTTAGGATGGTTATAGTTACCACCGCCGTTTACCGGCGCTTAGATTCTCAGCCTCGACCCCCGAAAGGGTCTAACCGGTCCTCTTAACGTTCCGGCACCGGGCAGGCGTCAGTCCGTATACAGCGTCTTACGACTTCGCACGGACCTGTGTTTTTAGTAAACAGTCGCTTCCCCCTGGCCTCTGCGACCACCCCCAGCTCCCACCGCACAGGTGTTCACCAGGAATGGTCCCCCTTCTCCCAAAGTTACGGGGGCAATTTGCCGAGTTCCTTGACCACAGTTCACCCGATCGCCTTGGTATTCTCTACCTGACCACCTGAGTCGGTTTAGGGTACGGGCCGCCGGTACACTCGCTAGAGGCTTTTCTCGGCAGCATGGGATCACTCACTTCGCCTAAAACGGCTCGGCATCACACCTCACCCTTTGATGTGCCACGGATTTGCCTATGGCACGGGCTACATGCTTACCCCAGGTCGACCACCGCCTGGGCTGAGCTACCCTCCTGCGTCACCCCATCACTCACCTACTACCACCTCGGACCCCACGCTCCCCCAACAACAAGACCCGAAGGTCTCGAAGCGGGTTCGGGTGGTTAGCATCAGCGGGTTCAGCGTTGGCGCATACCAGCGGGTACGGGAATATCAACCCGTTGTCCATCGACTACGCCTGTCGGCCTCGCCTTAGGTCCCGACTTACCCTGGGCGGAACAGCCTGCCCCAGGAACCCTTGGTCATCCGGCGCACACGATTCTCACGTGTGATGCGCTACTCATGCCTGCATTCTCACTCCCGCAACCTCCACCGCACAGTCACCCGACGGCTTCACCGGCTTGCAGGACGCTCCCCTACCCACCCCAGAACACGTCCGGAGTGCCACGGTTTCGGCGGTGTGCTTGAGCCCCGCTACATTGTCGGCGCGGAATCACTTGACCAGTGAGCTATTACGCACTCTTTCAAGGGTGGCTGCTTCTAAGCCAACCTCCTGGTTGTCACAGCAACTCCACATCCTTTCCCACTTAGCACACGCTTAGGGGCCTTAACCGATGATCTGGGCTGTTTCCCTCTCGACTACGAAGCTTATCCCCCGCAGTCTCACTGCCACGCTCTCACTTACCGGCATTCGGAGTTTGGCTGACGTCAGTAACCCGGTCAGGCCCATCAGCCATCCAGTAGCTCTACCTCCGGCAAGAAACACGCGACGCTGCACCTAAATGCATTTCGGGGAGAACCAGCTATCACGGAGTTTGATTGGCCTTTCACCCCTAACCACAGGTCATCCCCCAGGTTTTCAACCCTGGTGGGTTCGGGCCTCCACACCGTCTTACCGGCGCTTCACCCTGCCCATGGCTAGATCACCCCGCTTCGGGTCTACAGCATGCGACTAAAATTGATCACACGAAGTGATCACGGCGCCCTGTTCAGACTCGCTTTCGCTACGGCTACCCGACACCGGTTAACCTCGCCACACACCATAACTCGCAGGCTCATTCTTCAAAAGGCACGCCATCACGAACAACACCCCGCAAGCAGGGTGTTGGGGACGCTCTGACGGCTTGTAGGCACACGGTTTCAGGTACTATTTCACGACCCCTCACCGGGGCACTTTTCACCTTTCCCTCACGGTACTGGTCCGCTATCGGTCATCAGGAAGTATTCAGCCTTACCACGTGGTCGTGGCAGATTCACACGGGATTTCACGGGCCCCGTGCTACTCGGGAAAACGCTCAAGAGGCACTAGAAGTTTCGTCTACCGGACTCTCACCGTCTACGGTCGGCCATCCCAAGCCGTTCAACTACCCCAGTGCTTTATAACTCTCCGCCGGGCTGGTAGACCCGACCGAACGCTCCCACAACCCCGCACACGCAACCCCTACCAGGTATCACACGCGCACGGTTTAGGCTAATCCGCTTTCGCTCACCACTACTCACGGAATCACTATTGTTTTCTCTTCCTGCGGGTACTGAGATGTTTCACTTCCCCGCGTTCCCACCAACCGGCCTATACATTCAACCGGCGGCGACACCCCATGACGGGTGCCAGGTTCCCCCATTCGGAAATCCCCGGATCACAGTCTGGTTGCCGACTCCCCGAGGCATATCGCAGGCTCCCACGTCCTTCATCGGCTCCTGATGCCAAGGCATCCACCGTATGCCCTTACACACTTGAACACACAAAACGATCAAACAAATCGCAACAGAAGAACAACAAACCACACACTACAAACAGAAACTGGAGTCCCGGCCGGCCCCCACCCCACGAAAAGGCGAGGAGACCAAGGCTCCTTGGTTTCTTGTGCGGTCTCTTGTTCCAGAGATGCTCGCGTCCACTGTGCAGTTCTCAAAAAACAACCGGGCCCACCAACCCCACCCGCGTGTGC
>NZ_WUTW01000014.1 GCF_009831215.1 Actinomadura rayongensis | reverse complement strand
GTGGCCATCAGAACATTCGTCGCACGCTTATGCATCAACAATCCTTTGTTCGGCGGACAGAACAACCGCCCCAGGCCATGCGAGGGCCGTGGAATCAGAGCGGTGTGAGCGCCGTGCGAAGGAGAAGAGAGCCTCGCCCGAGAAGGGGCGGGACACGACGCCCGAAGCGGATCGGCCGAGAAGGGCCGCGCTTCCAGAGAGGGACCGCGTGTTGCGATCTGAGGGGTATAACCCCGCGTTGTCCCAGATGATGCCCCCGGGTAGGTAAAGAACCGGGGGCCGGGGTCATGGGACTGTCGCGATCCACCGGGTATAACCCCATGGGCTCGTCCAGCATGCCCCGCGAAAGGTAAAGAACCCGGGGCCGGGAAAGGACGCGTGAAGCGTCCTCGCAGAAAGGCAGGACGCCCGGCCATGGGAAAGGATTCCTCGCCGCGCGGTAAAGAAGATCAGGATTCCGGCCGCGCCCCTCCGCCGGACGCCGCGTTCCGGGTACGGCCCCGACGGAACCGGCATCCTCGGAAAGAGGCACCATGGTCAAGAAATGTGTGGCGGAGTTCCTCGGGACGGCGCTGCTCGTCTACTTCGCCGTCGGGGTGGCGGCGCTGTCGTTCGGCTTCGGCGTCACCGGGCGCAGCCTGTCCGCCGGGGTCGTGGCGACCGCGCTGACCTTCGGCTTCGTGATGCTCGTGCTGACCTACGTCCTCGCGCCGATCTCCGGCGCGCACGTCAACCCGGCCGTGACGCTGGGGGCGCTGATCACGGGCCGGATCAGCGTGCGCGGGGCGGTCGGCTACTGGATCGCGCAGTTCCTCGGCGGCATCGTCGGCGCGCTGATCCTGTGGGCGACGCTGAACGCGTCGCCGATCTACCGCCGCGCCACGACGGGCCTCGGCGCGGACGGCTGGGGCTCGGCGAGCATCATCCGGGTGAGCCTCGGCGGCGCGTTCCTCGCCGAGGTCGTCCTGACGGCGTTCTTCGTGTTCGCGGTGCTGGCCGTGACGAGCAAGACCGCCGACCGCGCCACCGCCGGCGTCGTCATCGGCCTGGCCCTCGCGGTCGCCCACCTCATCGGCGTCGCGATCACCGGGACGTCCGTGAACCCGGCGCGCTCACTCGGCCCGGCGGTGATCCTCGGCGGGACGGCGCTCAGCCAGGTGTGGCTGTTCATCGTCGCGCCGATGGTCGGGGCGGTGGTAGCGGCGGCCGTCCACCTGTACTTCCACCCGATCGCGGAGGCGACCGCGCCGCCGGAGGAGCCCCGGGCGCCCGCCGAGCCCTGACCCGCTACTCGTCGCCGACGTGCGGCGCGTTGCCGTTCCCGGCGTTCGGGGTGTGCGACGCCTTCGGGCGCTTGTCCGGCCGCCGGGGCGGGTGCTCGGTCACGCCGCGCCCGGGCTTCGCGCTCGGCGGCCCGTCGCCCGGGACGCCCTGCGTCGCCCGCACGTCGCCCTTCACCGGCGACCGGGACGGCGACGGCGTCGCGGCGGCGTCCGGCGTCGGACGCGGCGCGGGGCTCTCATCAGCACGCGGCGCGGCCGACCGCCCCGACGGCCCGGTCCGCTCCCGGTCCGGCGCGTCGGTCCGCGTCGCCGGGTGCGTCCGCGCGGGCGCGCCGCCGGGCGTGGGCAGATGACCGCTCGCGGCGGCCAGGCCCGCCCCGCCGCCGAGCGCCGCCACGACCCCGCCGACGGCCAGCGCCCGGAAGGTGACGGCGCGCGCCCGCCGCGCCGCCCGCCCGGCCCGCGCCGCACGGAACGCCGCGACCGCCGCCTCCTCGCCCGCCAGCTCCTCCGGCTCCGCCGGCCCCTGCGCCGCCGCCACCAGCCGCTCCAGCCCGGGCGACCCGACCTCCGAGATCTCGTCGCTCAGAGCGCCCCGCTCACCTGCGGCGCGCCCGATGCCATGGGCTTCCGGCTCCGTCACAGTGTTCCCCGCTCGCCTGCGGCGCGCGCGGTGCCGCGCGCTTCCCTCGTCGCTCTGGTCGCAAGCTCCCGACGCTCCTCAGTCCAGCGCACGGCGCGCGCCTCCGGCTCGCTCACAGGGCTCCCTCGGTGTGCGTGCGGACCGGCGCGGGGCCGGTGTCGGGTGCGGTGTCGAGCCGCGCGGCGAGGCGGCGCAGGCCGCGGTAGGCGGCGGTGCGCACCGCGCCCGCCCGCTTGCCGAGCACCTTGCCCGCGCGTTCGGCGTCCAGCCCGACGACGACGCGCAGCAGCACCGCCTCGGCCTGGTCCCGGGGCAGTTCGGCGATCAGCCGCACCGCCGCGTCGGTGGACAGGCGGCCGAGCGCGAGCGCCTCGGTGTCCTCGCGGGCGGGCATCGACAGCACCTCCTCCAGCGGCCGGTCGGCGACGGGACGCCGGGAGCGGCGGCGCAGCAGGTCCAGCGCGCGGTTGCGGACGATCGTCGCGCACCAGCCCCGGAACGCGTCCGCCTCGCCCCGGAACCCGGCGATGTCGCGGGCGATCTGGAGCCACGCCTCGGCGGTCACGTCCTCGGCGTCGGACCCGGCGAGCGAGCGGGCATAGCGCAGCAGCCGGGGCTGGACGTCCCGGTAGAGCAGCCGGAACGCGTCCTCGTCGCCGTCGGCCGCCGCCGCGACGGCCCGGTCGAGCTCGTCCTCCGAGGCGTCCTCCACGGCGCCATTGTGCAGGCAAACCCGGACTGGTGTGACATCTGTGAGCATTCCGGCGCTCAGGGAGCAGGGCGTCCGGACGCCCCTCCTGCGAGCAGTGATGGAACCGATGACCCACGACGTGATCACGCACGGCCCGGAGGCCACGGCCGCCGAGCCGGTCTTCGTCGACCCGACCGGGCGGCGGCGCAGGCTGCTGCGCGGCCTCGGCCTGGCCGCCGGCGGGCTGTGCGCGCTCTTCCTGGCCGGAGTCGGCCTCGGCGCCGCGACCGGCGCGCGGGTGCCGATGACGCCGTGGACCGCCGACGGCCCCTCCGCGACCGTCTCCCCCGCCCACCCCCGGGCGAAGCAGGAGGGCACGCCCCGGTCCCGGATCGTCCCGGCGGCGACGCCCCGCGAGGTGCCCGGCCCCGCCCCGGCGAGCCGGACCGCCGTCGCCGCGCGGCCGGAGGCGACACCGGCGCCGACCGCGCGCGCCACGGCCGCGCCCCGCCCGTCGTCCCACGCCGCGACCCCGACGCCGGGCCACGGACGGGTCACGCCTCCCGCCAAGGGCCGGACCAAGAAGCCGTGACGCGACGCCGCACCGAACCCCGGGGCCACTGGCTCCTGCTCGCGCTCGGCGGGCTCGCGCTGGCCGCCCTGCTGCTCTTGGACGGCTACGCGCACGGCGCCGTCGGCGAGGGCCCGCACCGGACGCCGCCGCACCCGGCCCCCGCGCCCGCCGCCGTGACGTCCGGCGGCCCGGTGCTGAACCTGGCGGACGGCACGCCCCGCAGCCGCCGCCTCCCCGCCAAGACCATCGCGCTCACCTTCGACGACGGCCCCGACCCGGTCTGGACGCCGAAGATCCTGGACGTCCTGCGCCGCCACAACGCCCGCGCCACGTTCTTCACCACCGGCGCCCACGCCGCGCAGCATCCCGAGATCATCCGGCGGATCCTGCGCGAGGGCCACGAGATCGGCTCGCACACCTACACGCACGCGGACATGGCGTCCGCCCCGGCCTGGCGCGACGACCTCGAACTCGACCTCACCCAGCGGGCGCTGGCCGGGGCCGCCGGGGTCCACACGCGGCTGCTGCGGCTGCCGTACTCGTCGGTCCCGAGCGGGCTGACCGCCGCCGAGTGGCGGGCCGCCGAGCGGGCGGGCCGCGCCGGCTACCTCGTCGTGCTCACCGACCGCGACACCGAGGACTGGCGCCGTCCGGGCACCGCCGCGATCGTGGACCGGGCCGTCGCCGGGACGGGCGGCGGCGCGGTCGTCATGCTCCACGACTCCGGCGGCGACCGGGCCCAGACCGTCGCGGCCGTCGACCAGATCATCACGCGCCTCCAGCCGCGCGGCTACCGGTTCACGACCGTGACCGGGGCGCTGCGGCTGCCGCCCGCCGCCGTCCCCGCGTCCCGCACCGAGAAGGCCATCGGCTGGACGCTCGTGACCGCGCAGCGGGCGGCGGGCGCGCTGACCGGCGCGCTCGGCGCGGTGTTCGGCATCGCCGGGGCGCTGTGCGCGCTCCGGCTCGCCGCGCTGCTGGTGTTCGCGCACGTCCACAAACGCCGCGTGCGGCGCCGCCGCCGACCGCAGCCGCGCGAGTGGCCGGGCGTTTCGGTGATCGTCCCGGCGTACAACGAGGAGGCGGGGATCGCGGCGACGGTGCGGTCCCTGCTCGCCACCGACTACCCGGGCGACCTGGAGGTCGTCGTCGTGGACGACGGCTCCACCGACGCCACCGCCGCGATCGTGGACGCCCTCGCGCCGCCCGGCGTCCGGCTCGTCCGCAAGGCCAACGGCGGCAAGCCGAGCGCGCTGAACGCGGGCATCGCCCTGGCGCGCCACGACCTGCTCGTGCTCGTGGACGGCGACACCGTCTTCCAGCGCGACACGCTCCGCCACCTCGTCACGGCGATGGCCGACCCGGGCGTCGGCGCGGTCAGCGGCAACACCAAGGTCGCCAACCGGCGCGGGCTGCTCGGCCGCTGGCAGCACATCGAGTACGTCATCGGGTTCAACCTCGACCGGCGGATGTTCGACGTCCTGCAGTGCATGCCGACCGTGCCGGGCGCGATCGGCGCGTTCCGCCGGACGGCGCTGCGCTCGGTCGGCGGCGTCCCCGAGGACACGCTCGCCGAGGACACCGACCTGACCATGGCGATCTGCCGCGCGGGCTGGCGCGTGGTCTACGAGGAGAAGGCGATCGCCTGGACCGAGGCGCCCGCGTCGCTGCGCCAGCTCTGGCGGCAGCGCTACCGCTGGTGCTACGGGACGTTGCAGGCGATGTGGAAGCACCGGGCGTCGGTCGCGCACCGGGGCCCGTCCGGGCGCTTCGGCCGCCGCGCGCTGCCCTACCTGGCGCTGTTCCAGGTCGTGCTGCCGCTGTTCGCGCCCGCCGTGGACCTCTTCGCGCTGTTCGGCGTCCTGTTCCTGGACCCGGTGGCGCCCGCCGCGACGTGGGCGCTGTTCGTCGCGGCGCAGGCGGCGGCGGGCGCGTACGCGCTGTGGCTGGACGGCGAGCGGATCCGGCCGCTGTGGGCGCTGCCGCTCCAGCAGGTCGTCTACCGGCAGCTTCTGTACCTCGTGGTGATCCAGTCGCTGGTCACGGCCGTGCTCGGCGCGCGGCTGCGCTGGCACACGATCCGCCGCACCGGGACGTTCGCGGACGCCCCCGTCCCGGTCCCCTGAGCCCCGTCCGCCCGGCCGTTCCCCCTCGGCCGGGCGGACGGCCTTTTCACCGCAGGTAGGCGATCCCGTCGATGCCCACGACCGCGCGCCCGGACGTCCCCGCCACCACGATCTTGATGGTGTGCTTGGCGCTGGACGACCACGCCTTCGTCCACGCGAGCTGCCGGTACGCGGTGGTGGACGCGCGGGTGTCGAGCGTCCCGGCCTTGGTGCCGTCCACGTAGACGGTCACCGCGCCGGTGTTCGCGGCGCGCTTGACGATGAGGCCGACCGAGCGGCCGGTGAACGTCCAGGACGCGTAGGCGCCGCGCGAGCTGGAGTACAGCCCGCGTCCGCCGAGGTAGGACGACGTGGTCGTGGTCCGCCAGGTGCCCTTGCGGTAGGCGCTCTGCTCGGCGACCAGCGCGGCCGTCCGGCTCACCGAGGAGGTCGCCGCGTTGCCCGCCGCGTCCGTCGCGGTCAGCGCCCAGGTCTGCGCGGAGCCCGGCTTGGCCGTCGCCGACCAGCTCGTGGTGGTCGGGGGGAACGTCTTCGCGCTCGGGGACGTCGCCCGGACGCCCGCCAGCAGCGTGTTGTCCGTGACCTTCCAGCCGAGCGTGACGGGCGCGGCGGTCGTGTTGACGGTCGAGCGGCGCAAAGACAGCGCGGCCCCCGACCCGAACACCGGCTTGGTCGCGTCGGCCGTGACGGCGTAGGCGGGCGCGTCGCTGACCTTCCCGCCCGCGTAGACGGCCCGCAGCGCGAGCGTGTGCGCGCCCGCCGCGAGGGTCACGGCGGCGGACGTGGCGGTCCCGGCGGGCTGCGCGACGACCTTGCCGTCCACCCGGACCTCGTAGGACTCGGCGCCGGTGGCCTTCCAGCCGAGCGTCACCGCGCCCTTGGTGTAGTAGCGGGTGCCGGACTTGGCGGCCCCGGCCAGCGTGGTCGCCGGGACGGGCCAGGTGACGTTCCGCGCGGCCGTCCGGAGGGCCGGCAGCTTGCCGTACAGCTGGGCGCCGGGGCACTCGGTCGCGAACCCGTCGCTGTGCCCGGCGATCGTGCTGAACGTGACCTCGGTGCCGTAGGGGTACTTGCCGCCGGTGCCGTCGGGCGCGAGCGAGGTCAGCTTCGTGGTCCCGGTCGGGTCGACGCCGGTGAGGCCGAGCTTCCAGGCGGAGAGCCGCGCGACGGCGTCGAGCGCGGCCGAACTCGGCTGGGCGGACGTGTACGTCCCGAGCACCGCCACGCCCGTCGTGTCGGTGTTGAACCCGTAGGTGTGCGCGCCGTGGACCGGACGGTCCGTCCCGCCCGCGCGGCCCTCGAAGATCGTCCCGCACTTGTCGACGAGGAAGTTGTAGCCGATGTCGTCCCAGCCCTGGCTCTGCACGTGGTACAGGAAGATCGCCCGGACGGCGGACGCCGAGTCCGCGCAGGCCACGTCGTTCCCGGTGTCGGTGTGGTGGACGAACACCGCCTTCACCGAGGTGTCGTAGGTCGGCGGCGCCTTGACCAGCGACTCGTCCGCGCCCCACCCGGCGCGCGCCACCAGCGCGGGCTGCGCGACGGCCGCGGCCTTCACCGGCGGCGCCGGGGAGCCGGCGGGTTCGACGGCGGCGGCCAGCCGGACCGGCACGGGCCCGCCGGCGGCGCGGGGCGTCGGGCGGGTGGTGGTCCGCCCGGTGCCGGGGTCGACCAGGTCGACGCGGAGCCCGGCGGGCAGCGTCCGGCCGTGCCCGGTCACGCGGACCTCGATGCCGTCCGACGGCCCGGTCCACAGCGCGCCGGTGCCGCCGCGCACGTTCTTGCCCGGCTTGTCCGGGACGTCCTGAGTCTCGGTCGCGACGCTCCGCCACGGCAACCACGTGCCCGTCCCCCGCGCCCGCGTGCGCACCCGCACGGTCCCGCGCAGCTCGGCGCGCGGCCGGTCCCACGTGACGCCGACCAGGCTGAACGGCGCGGTGGTCGCGGCGGGCAGCCCGCGCGTGTTCGCGCCGAGGTCGCGCAGGGAGCGCGCGGCGACCCGGCCGGGGTCGGCGGGGCCACGGACGGCCGACACCGCCTGAACGGACGGCGCGTCGGCGGTGCGGAAGGCGACGAATCCGCCCGCCGCGACGAGCGCGACGGCGGACGCGCCCGCGAGGACGAGTCTCGGCATGGTTCTCCGATCGGGAGCAGGACCCGCACAAGCGGTCCCGTGCCGCGCGGTCGCGGCGCCCACCAAGATCCCATGATCACGACCGCGAGGCCACCGGAGATGCGGCCTTTATCCCGTTTTCGGTGCTTCGTCACACGCCGCACGCGGACGGAATCCCGGCCCGCCGATTCACCGCGCAGGACCGACGGACCGGGCTCCGCCACCGGCACCTTGGTCACCGGCACCCCGAACACTACTGTGCGTCATCATCCGGCACGATACGAAGCCGAAAATCACGATCGGCCGCCGGCCGCGCCGGGTGTGCTTTTCCGCGCCCCGGACATCGTCCTTTTCCGAAATGGCCGAACAAGTCGCCGGACGCCCATTCCGGCATTCACCGCAGCGGCAGCTCGCACCAGACGGCCTTCCCGCCCGGCGTACAGCGCACGCCCCACCGGCTCGACAGCCGCGCGACCACCTGGAGGCCCCGGCCGCCGTCGGCGAAGACGTCCTCGCCCGCCCGGACGCGCGGCTGCCCGTCGGCGGAGTCGAACACCTCCAGCACGAGCCCGCCCTCGCGGATGAGCCGCAGCGTGATCGGCCCGCCCGCGTGCCGGTAGGCGTTGGTGACCAGCTCCGACGCCAGCAGGACGGCCGTGTCGGCGAGCGCGGCGAGGCCCCAGCGGCGCAGCCGCTCGCGGACGAGCCCGCGGGCGCGGCGCGCGGCGGCGGGCTCGGCGGGCAGCGGGAACGCGACGTGGTCCTCGGCGGGGATCCGGTGCAGCCGGGCGAGCAGCATCGCGATGTCGTCGCGCTGGCGGTCGTCGAAGACGCCGTCGAGGGCTTCCCGGCACAGCTCGTCCAGGTCCACGCCGCCCCGGTCGAAGACGGCGCGCAGCCGGTCGAAGCCCACGTCGATGTCGCGGGCGCGGTGCTCCACGAGCCCGTCGGTGTAGAGGAACAGCAGGGTGCCGTCGGCGACGGGGAACTCGCGGCTGACGACCGGGCCGTCGCCGATCCCGAGTGGCGGGGCGGGCGGGACGTCCAGGTACGCGGCGGGCGAGCCCGGCGCGGCCAGCAGCGGCGGCGGGTGCCCGGCGCTCGCGACCTCGCACCGGCCGCTGACCGCGTCGTACACGACGTAGGCGCAGGTCGCGAAGTGCGGTTCGCGCTCGCCGAGGGTGCGCATCAGGGCGTCCAGCCGCTCCAGCGCCTCGCCGGGCGGCAGGTCGAGGGCGGCGAGGGTCTGGATCGCGGTGCGCAGCCGTCCCATCGTGACGGCCGCCCGGACGCCGTGCCCCGCGACGTCCCCGACGACGAGCGCGACCCGCGCGCCCGGCAGCGCGATGGCCTCGTACCAGTCGCCGCCGACCTCGATGAGCCGGCCGCCGGGCAGGTAGCGGTGCCGGACGTCCACGGTCGCGGGCGCCGACAGGTCGGTCGGCAGCAGGCTGCGCTGGAGCGTCAGCGCCGTCGCGCGCTCGCGCCCGTACCGGTGGGCGCACTCGACGAGGATCGCGGCGCGGCTCGCGAACTCCATGCCGACCTCGACGTCGTAGGCGTCGAACGGGCGGTGCGCGGGCGTCCGGATGCACACGAAGAACCCGAGCAGCCCGCCCGCGTCGGTGATCGGCAGCAGGAGCAGGGAGGCGCCCTTGAACAGGTCCGCGACGGGCGGACGCCGCCACTCGGCGGCCAGCCGGACGGCGCTCTCGGCGTCCAGCGTGACCCGCACCGGCTCGCCCGTCGCCAGGCACCGCGCGTACGGGCTGTCGCCCGGGTACACGACGGCCTCGCCGATGGGGAAGGCCGCGTCCCACGCCGAGTCGCCGTCGTCGGTGGCGAGCGCCATCCGCCGCATCGGCGGGACGCCCGCGGCGGGCGGCTCCTCGGGGTCGAGCACGCTCTCCAGCAGCAGCAGGGCCGCCGCGTTGCACAGGTGCGGGACGGCCACCTCGACCAGCCCGCGCGCGAGCAGGTCCAGGTCGAGGGTGGAGCCGAGGCGCGGCAGCGCGTCGTCCAGCAGGGCGCGGCGGACGAGCGCGGGGTCCACGAACCGCTCGGCGTGCGGGACGGGCACGCGGACGAGCGCGAGCACGGCGACCCCGGCGGGATCGGCGGCGTCGCTCAGCGGATGGAGCGTGACGACGGCCTCGTGCGCGCCGCCGGAGGTCTCGACGGCGAGCATGACGGTCCGCTCGCGCCCGCTGCGCACGGCCTCGCGCAGCGGCGCGCCGGCCCCGGCGATCACCTCGTCCAGCCGGACGCCCGGCTCGATTCGCAGCACGGCCGCCGCATTTCGATCGAACTGAAGCACCTTCCCCGACGAATCCATGCCGAGAATAAGAATCCGGGTGGACGACTCCATCACTCGATTATGGGACATCCCGTCCCGTTTTGCAGGACAAACCGGCTGGATCTGCCGCATAGAATTCGGTTCGCCGTTTCCGCTAACGCCGACAGACCGTCCGGGAACGGTCCATAAAGGACGGGCGCCGCTCAGAACGCCCCGAACACCCGTTCCGGCGGTTCCGGGGGCACGACGTCCGTCGCGGCGCGGATCGGGGCCGCGCCGCCGCCGAACGCGACGAGGTCGGCGCCGTCCACCAGCCGCGCCCGCGCGATCCCGCCCGCCGCGCGGCGCGCCAGCGCGTCGGCGGGCAGCGGCGCCCGCGACGCCGCCAGCACGATGTTCCCGAACCGTCGCCCGCGCAGCACGCCGGGGTCGGCGAGCATGAGGACGTGCGGGAACACCTCCCGGACCGTCGCGGTGACCCGCCGCGCGAACGCCAGCCGCGTCCCGTCGGCGATGTTCATCAGGTAGACCCCGGCGGGCCGCAGCACCCGCGCGGCCTCGCGGGTGAACGCCTCGGTGACCAGCTCGGCCGGGACGGTCGCGTCCGCGAACGCGTCCAGCACCACGAGGTCGTCGGACGCGTCGGGGATCGCCGCGAGGCCCGTCTGCCCGTCGGTGATGCGGATCTTCACCCCGCGCACGCCCCGCAGCGGCAGCCGCTCGCGCACGAGCGCGACCAGCTCGGCGTCCGGCTCCAGCACGACCTGCCGCGAGCCGGGCCGGGTCGCGGCGAGGTAGCGGGGCAGCGTGCAGCCCGCGCCGCCGACGTGGACGGCGTCGAACGGCTCGCCCGGCAGGCCGAGGCAGTCCACGATGTCGCCGAGCAGCCGCATGTACTCGAAGTCCAGGTGGGTGGGGTCGGCGAGGTCCACGTACGACTGCGGGACGCCGCCGACGATGAGGACCCAGCCGCCGTCGCGGTCGGCGTCGCGCAGCAGCTCGGCCCGTCCGCCGCCCACCGGACGCAGGTCCGGGACGTTCCTGCCTCTGCGTGCCATGCCCCCACTCTAGGAGCCCCCGGCGGTCCGGCCGTCCGCCGGATGAAGTAGGTTCTGCCACGAACCGAACGACGTTCGAGAAGGGGGCCGCCGTGACACCGCCGCTCAGCGAGCAGCCCCCGGACTGGACGGAGCCGGGCGCGCACCCGGTCGTCCCGGGCGTCCACCGGATCCCGCTGCCGGTGCCCGTCCCGGGCCTGCACGCGGTGAACGTCTACGTGATCGACGACCCGTCAGGGCCGGTCGTCGTGGACTCGGGCTGGGCGTTCCCGGACGCCCGCGCCGCGCTGGATTCGGCGCTCGGGCTGCTCGGTCTGACGGCCGGGGACGTGTCGCAGTTCCTCGTCACCCACGCCCACATCGACCACTACTCGCAGGCCCTGAAGCTGCGCGAGGCGTTCGGGACGCGCGTGCGGATCGGCCGAGGCGAGGAGCCGTCGATCAAGGCGTTCAACGTCGCCGACCGCAGCCGCCGCCAGATCGAGCTGCTGCGCCGCTGCGGCGCCCCCGACCTCGCCGCCGAGATCGCCGCGCTGGACCGGGGCGGGGACCGCTCCATCGCCGACCCGCTCCCCGACGCCTGGCTGGACGACGGCGAACGCGTCGCCCTCACCGCCCGCGACCTGGACGTCCTCGCCACCCCCGGCCACACGCGCGGCCACGTCGTGCTGCGCGACGCCGCCGCCGGGCTGCTGTTCGCGGGCGACCACGTCCTGCCGCACATCAGCCCGTCGATCGGGCTGGAGCCCGAGCCCGAGGCGAGCCCGCTGCGCAGCTACCTGGACTCGCTGCGCCTCGTCCGGGACCTGCCCGACACGCTGCTGCTGCCCGCGCACGGCGGCGTCACCGGCAGCGTCCACACCCGCGTGGACGAACTGCTCGCCCACCACGAGGCGCGCCTGGACGCCGCCGCCGCGCAGGTCCGCGCCGGGAACACGACCGCGCTGGAGGTCGCGCGGGCGATGCCGTGGACGCGCCGCCGCCGCGCCCTGGACGACCTGGACCCGTTCAGCCGCATGCTCGCCGTCCTGGAGATCGGCGCGCACCTGGACGTCCTCACCGAGCAGCGGATCCTGGACGCGTCCGAGTCCGCCGGCGTCCGCACCTACGCCGTCCGCGCCTGACCGGCGGAGAACGCGGTGGACAGCGCGCGGCGGCGCCGACGAGGATGGACGGCGGACCGGCCGGACGGCCGGAGAAAGGGGCTCGTCCCGGTGTCCGACCCGGCCGAGATCACCTCGCCCGACGACCTGCGCGCACTGCTCGGCACGCCCAGGTCCCGCGCGCTGTCCAAAGAGCGCGTCGTCCTGCACGCACGCGACCGCGAATGGCTCGCCGCCTCGCCGTTCTGCGTCCTCGCCACCAGCGCCGCCGACGGCTCCTGCGACGCGTCCCCCAAGGGCGATCCGCCCGGCTTCGTCCATGTCGTGGACGACGCGACGATCGCCGTCCCCGAACGTCCCGGCAACCGCCGGGCCGACGGCTACCTCAACATCCTCGCCAACCCCCATGTGGGGCTGCTGTCGCTCATCCCCGGCCGCACCGAGACGCTGCGGATCAACGGCCGCGCGCGGCTGCTGCGCGACGCCCCCTACTTCGACCAGATGATCGTCAAGGGCCACCGGCCGGTCCTCGCGGTGGAGATCGCGATCGAGCAGATCTTCTTCCACTGCGCGAAGGCGTTCCTGCGCTCGGAACTCTGGAAGCCGGAGACCTGGCGGCCGGACGTGCTGCCGTCCCACGCCCGCCTGGTCAAGGACGTCCAGGCGACGCCCGAGTCGCTGGAGGAGCTGGAGCGCTACTACGGCGCCGGCTACGTCGAACGGCTCTACCAGCAGTGACGCGAGGGGCGGACCCGGGACGCGGGTCCGCCCCGGCGATCAGCCGCTCTTGCGGCGGAACTGGCGCTGGTGGTCGGCGCGCTCGTGCGCCCCGCGCACCTTGCCGCCGCGCCCGCCGCCGGCGCCCTGCCGGTCCGCCGCGGCGCCGCGTTTGCGTTCCAGGGCCTCCCGGAACCGCTTCTTCAGCTCCTCCGGGCCGCCGTTGTCGTCGGTCGAATCGGCCATCGTGACCTCCGGGTGTCGTCGGATCGGGACACCAGCCTCGCACGCCCGGCGCCCCGCCGGACCGGCGCGGTGCCCGGCCGGGCATTTCGCGAGGAACTGATCACATCGCCCGGCCGTCCTCTAGAGTCGGCGTCGATGGAGCCACTGACGCCGGACGAACCGGCCCACCCCCCGCTCGCCCGGCTGGCCGTCGAACCGCTGCTCACCGGCGCGGGCGAGGCGCGGCACACGGCGTTCCACGACGATCTGCGCGCCCGCTACGGGCCCGTCGCCCCGGTGGACGCGGGCGGGGTGCCGGCGTGGCTCGTCCTCGGCTACCCGCAGATGCTCGACGTCCTGCGCGACGCGCGCGGCGTCTGGAGCAAGGACTCGGCCGCGTGGCGGGAGCGGGCGGGCGGGGTCCCGGCGGACTGGCCGCACGCCCCGCACGCGGCGGCGGGCGCGGCGCTGTTCGCCGACGGCGCCGCCCTGGACCGGCTGCGCGCCGCGTGGGCCGCCGCGCTCGCGGTGCTCCAGGACCGCAAGCGCCCCGAGGCGCGGGCGCTGGAACGCGGCGTGGCGCGGGACGCCGACGAGCTGATCACCGCGCTCGTCCGGGCGCACGGCGGGACGGGCGTCGCCGACCTCGCGAACGGGTACGCGCGCCCGCTGGCCCTGCGCGCGACGCTCCGCCTCCTGGACCTATCGGACGACCTGAGCACCGACCTCGCCGCCGTGCTGGCCGAGGGCCCGGACGCCCCCGAGGCCGCCGAACGGGTCCACGCCGCCGTCCGGGAGCGATGCGCGCAGGAGAAGCGCGGCATGGACCTGGCCTCGGTCCTGCACGCCGCCGACCCGACCCTCACCGCCGACGAGCTGGCCGCCGAGGCGATGCTCGCCGTCCGGTGGGTCGGCGGGCACACCGGCGCGCTGATCTGCTCGACGATCCTGGAGGCGTCCGGGGAGGGCGCGGGCTCGGCGGGCGGGCTGCTCCCCGAGGCCGTCAACCGGGCGGCGCTGCACGCTCCCCCGGCGTCCTACCTGACGTTCCGCTGCCCCCGCTCGGACGTCCGCCTCGGCCGCTACCGCATCGCCGCGGGCGACCCGGTGCTGCTGTCGACGGCCGCCGCGCACGCCGACCCGTCGTTCGCCGGGGGGCTGCCCGCCGACGCCGTCCACAGCTCCCGCGCGCATCTGGCGTGGGGCGCGGGCCCGCACGCCTGCCTCGGCCGCGACCTGGCGACGGGCCTGGCCGTCCTCGCCGTGGAACGGCTCGCGGCGGCGCTGCCGGTGCTGCGGCCCGCCGTGCCGCGCGACGAGCTGGAGTGGCGGGCGACCCCGCTCGTCCTCGCCCCCCGCGAACTCCCGATGCGCTACGAGGCAGCGATCGACCCCGGCGCGGACGCCGATCCCGGCGCGGACGACGCCGATCCGTCGCCGCGCCCGTCCCGGCGCCGCCTGCGCCTGCCCCGCTGGAGCCGGGACGGCTGACGATTCAGCCGCCCGTGACCGGGAAGGGGGTCGCACCTGACGGAAGGAGGACCCCCAATGGGCGAGCAGCAGACCGGCAAGCACGGCCCCCAGCTCGACGACGAGCTGGAGCGCGAGACCCGCGGCATGGTGACCGGCGGGCACCCCACGCACGCCGAGGAGTTCAAGGAGACCGAGCCCTTCTCCGACGACGCCGTCTGGGATCCGGCCGCGCGACCCGACCCGACGCAGCCCGCGGACCTGACGAGCGGTTCGCCGCCCGGCATGACCAACGCCGACGTCGACCAGCGCAGCGCCCTGGCGCGGATGCTGACGGGCGTCCGCTACCCGGCCTATCCCGACGACCTCCTGGCCCACATCGGCCCCGACGCGCCCGACGCGGCGGCCGAGAGCCTCGCCGACCTGCCGGACCGGCCGTACGAGAACCTCGCCGACATCGCCGAGGAACTCGGCTACGGCCGGGAGGACCACCGGTTCTGACCCGCCGGGGCCGCCGCCGGGCCGGCCCAGGCGGCGAGCGCGTCGCGGACCTCGGCGGCCCGCGCGTCCGGTGACGTCTCGCTCGTCGCCCACGCGATGTGGCCGTCCGGCCGGACGAGCACGGTCGCGCGCGTCCGGCCGCCCGCGACGGCGTACCGGACGCGGCCCGCCCAGCGCTGCTCCACCAGGTAGCCGAGCGCGGGGTCGTCGGCGGCGGCGACCAGGACGAACGTCCCGTCGCGCAGCGCCTCGAACAGCCGTCCGGCGCCGCGCGCCAGCGGAACGTCCGGCGCGCGGCGGCCGGTGAGCGGGTGCGTCCCGCGCGGCGCCGGGTAGGCGGTGGCGAGCCCGGACGCGACCAGCGCCGCCCGCCGCCGCACCGGCGGCAGCGCGGCGGCGCGCACGATCAGGGGCCGGGCCGCGCGCATCGCGGGCGACCGGGCCAGCAGCATCCGCATCAGCGCGCCCGTCCCGGCGACGACCTGGCGCCCGATCGGGTGGCGTTCGGCGTGGTAGCCGTCCAGGAGCGTGTCGGGGGCGTGGCCGCGCACGACGGCGGCGAGCCGCCAGGCGAGGTTGGCGGCGTCGTGCAGGCCGATGTTCATGCCCTGCCCGCCCACCGGCGAGTGGACGTGGGCGGCGTCGCCCGCGAGCAGCACCCGCCCCACCCGGTAGCGCGGGACCTGCCGTTCGTCGGTGCTGTACCGGGAGGTCCAGCGCGCCTCGGCCAGCCCGAAGTCGGTGCCGTGCGCGGCGCGGAGGGCCTTGCGCAGCTCGTCCAGGTCGACGTCGTCGGTGCCGGCCGCCTTGTCCTCGGCGCTCCACGCGACCGCGCGGTACCAGCCGTCGCCGAACGGGACGATCACGGCGAACACGTTCCGTGCCACGCCGAAGTGGAAGATCTCCTGCGGCTCGTCGCGGAGCCGGACGTCGGCGAGCATCACCGAGCGCGCGGCGGACGTCCCGCCGAACGGCAGGCCCAGCGCCGCGCGGACCGTGCTGTGCGCGCCGTCCGCGCCGACCGCGTAGGCGGCCCGGTGGACGCCGGTCGTCCCGTCGGCCGTCCGGACGTGGACGGCGACGCCCTCGGCGTCCTGCCGCAGCCCGGTCACCTCCACGCCCTCCTGGAGGCGTGCCCCCGCCGCGACGGCCCGGTCGCGCAGGACGCGGTCGGTCTCGTACTGCGGCGTGATGAGGACGAACGGGAACCGTCCCGGCAGATGCGACAGATCAATCCCGACGTGCCCGAAGAACCGGATCTGCCCGACGCGCCGCCCGGTGCGCACCAGATCGTCCGCGATCCCGCGCATGTCGAAGAGTTCGAGCGTCCGCGCGTGGACGGCGAACGCCCGCGTCAGCTCCGACGGCCCCACCCGCCGTTCCAGGACGGTGACGTCCACGCCCGCCGCGGCGAGATCGCCCGCCAGCAGCAGCCCGGTCGGCCCGGCCCCCACGATCACCACGTTCTCCGGCATGCGCGTCCCTCCCTCGTCCCGTCGGGGAGGTCATGCCCAGCGCGGGGCGCGGCGAACGCGCGACGTCAGCGCGGACGCCAGTCGCCCGGCCCGTGACCTCGCGGTTCGAGCCCGAGATGGATGCGGTACCGGTCGGCGCGGTAGGTCGCGGTGGCCACTTCGACGCACACGTCCCGGCTGAACGTGCGCTGGAGGAGGAAGAACACGGCGCTGCCCGGCGCGACGCCGAGCAGCCCGGCCTCGTCGGCCTCCACCGGCCCGGCCTCGATCGTCTGCTCGCCCGCGTCCAGGACGATCCCGTAGTCCTCGGCCAGCACCGCGAACAGCGACCGGTCGGACACGCCGCCGTCCAGCAGCCCCGGCGCGAGCGACGCGAGGATGCAGGACTTCTCGACGGCCATGGGCTCGTCGTCGGCGAGCCGCAGCCGCTCGATCTGGTGGACGGGCGCGCCCGGGTCGGCGCCGAACAGCCGCGCCAGCCGCGCGTCCGCCGGGACGGTCCGCGCGCCGAGCACCTTGGACGCGGGCCGCAGCCCCCGCGCCCGCATGTCCTCGGTGAACGACACCAGCTCTTTGGGCATCTGCACCTTGGGACGCGCGACGAACGTCCCCTTGCCGGGAATGCGGCGCAGCCGGTCCTCGGCGACGAGCTGGTCGACCGCCTGCCGGACCGTCATCCGCGACACCCCGAACCGCCGGCACAGCTCCCGCTCGGACGGGACGGGCGCGTTCACCGGCAGGCGCTCCTGCTCGATCAGCTCCAGCAGGATCGCGCGGAGCTGGAGGTACTTCGGCTGGGGGCCGTCGGCATGGATCACCCCCCATACATATCCGATCCGGCCGCCGTCCGGCGCGCCGGACGCGGGCCGGTCAGCGGGCGCGCAGGTTCAGCCCCAGCTCGCGGAACTGCTCGACCGGACGGTGGTAGCCGCGCTCGATGTGATGCACGCCCCGCAACGTCGACGGCCCCTCCGCCACGGCGGCGGCGAGGACGGCCGAGAAGCCCGCGCGGATGTCCGGCATCGTCACGTCCCCGCCGCGCAGCTTGCTGACCCCCCGGACCACGGCCGAGTGCCGCGCCCCGGTGTCGTGGTACCGGCACGCCGGCCCGCCAAGACACGTGTCGTAAACCTCGATCTCGGCCCCCATGCTCTGAAGCGCCGGGACGTAGGCGAGCCGGTTCTCATAAACCGTCTCATGCAGCACGGACATGCCGTCCGCCTGCGTGAACAGGACCATGAGCGGCGTCTGCCAGTCCGTGGCGAACCCGGGGTGCGTGTCGGTCTGGACGGCGGCGGGCAGCAGCCCCTCGGGCGCCGACGCCATGATCCAGTCGTCGGTGATCTGGAACCGCGCGCCCATCCGCGCGAGCGTCGTGATCGGCGTGACGAGCCGGTCCTGGGCGCACCCGTGAACCCGGACTTCCCCACCCGTGACAAGCCCGGCCACGAGGTAGGAGAAGGCCTCGATCCGGTCCCCGCCGAGCCGCGTCTGCGCCCCGCCGAGCCGCTCCACGCCCTCGATGACGATGCGCCGGTCCGGACTGAACGAGATCCGCGCCCCCATCCGCTGGAGGAACAGCGCCAGCTCGGTGATCTCGGGTTCCGTGGCCGCATTGCGGATGACGGTCTTCCCCTGCGCGAGCACAGCCGCCAACAAGACGGTCTCAGTGGCCCCGACGCTCGGATAGGGCAGCTCGATACGCGTCCCGACAAGCCGCTTGGCACGAGCATGAATGCCGTCAGCGGCGAGCGTGACCTCGGCCCCGAACGCCCGCAGCGCGTCCACATGGAAGTCGACAGGCCGTCGCCCGATCGGATCCCCGCCGACAAGCGGCACGAACGCCTCACCAGCACGATGCAGCAGCGGACCGAGCATCAGAATCGGAATCCGATTGAGCCCCGTGAACGCCTTGGGCACGTTCGGCTCGACAACATCGCCGGGCACGAGCGTGATCTCATCCCCGGAACGCTCCACCGTAGTCCCAAGGTTCTCCAGCATCGCCGCCGTGATCCCGACCTCGCCCACGTCGGGCGTGTTCCGGATCGTGCTGGGCTCGCTGCCGAGCATGGCCGCGACCATGTGCTTGCTGACAGCGTTCTTGGCTCCCCGCACCGTGACGTCGCCACGCAGCGGCCCGGACGGTTCGATCTCCCACAGCTTGTCAGTCACCCGAACCACCCTACGGCGCCCCCACCAACACGCCAACCGCCCCCGAAAACACGCGAAGACAGCGGGAACCGGCGACGCTGGGAACCGTGACGGGTTCACCACGGTCGGCCGGCTTAGCCGGCGAGATGAGTCGCGGGCAGGTCATTCGTACCGAGCGGACGCGGCTCGGGTGGTCGCAGAAAGAGTTCGGGGCGCGGATGAGCTGCGCGGCGTCCACGGTGTCGCGGTGGGAGACCGGTGCCGCCGACCGGCTGGACCTAGCGACGTTACGGCGGATCGCGGTGGTTCTGGGAATCGCGCCGGAGCGCCTTGGTGTGGCCGCTACGGTGGCCGGTGATCAGACGGCCGGTGCGAGGGATGACGAAGAAGTGCGACGACGTCGGCTGCTGACCCTGGCGGCGACCGCCGCAGCCGCGGCGGTCCCCCCAGCCCACGGTCTCCGGGGTTCCGGGTCGCGCGACGGTGGTGATCGTCCAGGTACCGGGCTGGCTGCGCGGATCGGTGACGCGCTGCTGGGAACCGGCGCCGGGCTGATCACGGTCGCGCCGGACCGGATGCGGCCTGCGTTGGCCGCGGCGATCGCCGACTACGACGCGAGCCGGTTCGGGCGCTTGGAGCACGGGCTCCCGCGGCTGGTCCACAGCGTCCAGATGGCTGTTTCTGCGGCAGATCTGGCGGCGGAGACCTACATCTTGACGACGCGGGTGCTGACCAAACTCGGCGACGAACTGGCGTGGGTCGCCGCTGACCGTGCGGTGCTTTCCGCACGGTTGTCCGGTCGGCCGCTGCTGGTGGCCGAGGCCGCGCGGGTGCAGGCGGTGCTGGCGCGGCGCGCGGGCCGGTTCACGCAAGCGACCGATCTGGTGATGGCCGCAGCCGACGGTGAGGTGCTGCGCGGTCATGCGTCCGCGCTGGTGGCCGAGCGGGGACTGCTGGTGATGAGCGCGGCGTATACGGCGGCGCATGCCGGTGACCGGGCGGGGATGCGGGAACTCACCGCGCAGGCCGACGCGCTGGCGCGGGAGGCGGGCGGCGGAGTGTTGCTGCGCGATCATGGCGGCGGATTCGGGCCGGGGGCCGTTGCGCTGCACCGGATTTCGGCCGAGTACACCGCCGGGGATCCGTCGGCGGCGGTGGCGGCGGCCCGCCGGATCGCGCCGGCCCGTCTGCCGACGGTGGAGCGGCAGGCCCGGTACTGGGTCGATGTCGCACGCGCGTACGCCATGTGGGGCCGTCGGGAGGAGACGTTGTCGGCATTGCTTCGCGCTGAGCGGGCCGCCCCCGAGGAAACTCGCGCGCGACCTGCGGCGCAAGCCTTGGTGTGGGGGCTGCTCGCGCAAGGGCGCACGTTGCCGGGTCTGCGCGAGCTGGCCTTTCGGTGCGGCCTCCGCTGAGCTCTCGTCCCTTTCACCCCTGTTCTGTTCCTGCTCCCGGCCTCGCCCTAACACCTGGGAGGCGGGTCGACAAGTGCGTGTGCATGATCCGCACACGGTGTGCGCGGGACGCAGGAATCGGTCCGGCGGAGGCGCGGGTCTGGCTGGGTGGAGTCGTTCGCTCCGACTTCGTGGAGGTCCGCATGCACGATCGTGCGCCTGCGGTGACGACGACCCGGCTCACCGACCCGACCTTCGACCCGGCAGCTCCCGGCCCGCGGCTCGCCCGTCCGGCGTGGGGGGCGGGAACCGACGCGCCGCTGACCATCGCGCTCAGCGGCCCGGACAACACCGGCAAGACCACCCAACTGCGGGTGCTCGCACGCCGCCTCACCGCGCGTCACGCCACTTTGACCGGCCCACTGGAGGACTTCGATCCGCGCTGGACGGTCGTCCGTTCTCAAGGCATGAGCCGGTGGTGGTTCCAGGACGCGCCCGTCCACGAGGTCGCCGACGTTCTGGCCTGCTCCTACCTGGCCCGTTCCCGCACGCCGGTCGCGACGTCGCTCCGGCTCGTCGACCGCGGGGTCATGATGCTGGAGGCGTCGCTGGCGGCCACCGTCGGCGTGCGAGAGAACCTGGACGTCCGGCGCGCCGCCGACCGAGCCGTCGCACTGCTGAAACCGTACGCCGAGGACCTGCGACGCGCGCAGGCCGGTGAGCACGGCATCGTGCTCCTGCACGACGTCGACGCGGCGGCCGGGACGGTGCGGAGCCTGGCGCGCGAGCGGGCGGTGTCGTCCCGGTACGCGGCCTACCAGCGGCAGCTCCACGACCACGTTCACCGGCTGATCGAACGCGACCGGCACACCGCTGTGGTCGTCGGCGACCGGTCGGTGCTGGCCGTGCAGGACGAACTGCGCGCCCTCCTCGCGGGAGGCCACCCGGTTCTCCCGGACGGCGCGCTGCGCGATGTTCAGCTCGTCGCGCTGGGCGGTCTGTCGGAGTCGGGCAAGAGCACGGCGGGCGAGTACCTGCGGACCCGGCACGCCTACGCACGCCTGAAGATCGGCTGGCTGATCCGGACCGCCGCCGACCTGGCCGATCTCGCCGACCCGTACGCCTGCACACCGCAGGTCCAGGCCGAGTTACTGGTCGACGCCCTCGACCGGTACTGCGCCGCTCACCCCTACCTGGATCGGGTGACGATCGAATCACTGCACCGGTTCGAAGCGACGGCTGAGCTCCGACGGCTGCTCGGGAAGCAGCTCACCGTCCTCTACCTCGACGCCCACGCCGACGTGCGCGCCGCACGCGGCACGGCGGGTCCCGGCGACGTCGCCGAGCGCGACATCGTCAAGAGCGAGCGCGGCGCGGCGCGCGTCGCCGACCTGGCCGACGAGGTCATCGACAACAACCGATCATCGGTCGCCTTGCGGCACCGCCTGGACCAGATCGCGTTGGCGGCGCGATGGCCGCTGCGGCGCCCGGTGCCGATCGCGGTCGGGGAGCTGGGACTGCCCGTACGGCTGGCGGCCTACCTGACGGCGTTGCTGGACCAGGTCACCGGTGAACCCGCCGCTGTTGACCTCCTGGCCGTCACCGGGTCGGGAGCCCGCAGGACCTACCGGGACGGCTGGAGCGACCTGGACGTGTTCGTCGTCGCCGAACCCGCCGGCCTGCCGCGGCTGCGCCAAGCCCTGGACGACCTGCGCGACGGGTTGGGCGGCGTCAAGCTCGGCGTGACGGCCGTGACCGCCGCCGAGTGCCGTAGCGCGGCGATCACTCCCCGCCTGCTGCACGTGCTGACCCTGCTCGGCGACGGCGACTACGCGCCGCTGTGGTGCCGTCCCGGGCTGTCGCTGCCCGCGCCCTCGCCCGCCGACGACGCCGCCGCGAGCGCGGCCGACGCCGCGTCGGCCGCGATCGAGATCCGCCGCCAGCTCCTGCACGGCGCACCGGACCTGCGCAAGCTCTACAAGACCACTGCGCTGCTGGCCAAGCTGATCCTGCGGATCCTCGGCACCTCCCAGCGCGAACACGAGAACGACGACAGCGCGCTCGTCGCGCTCCTGCACGACGAGCCGCAGAACGGACCGCACGACGCTGATCCCGGGCAGTGGGCTCAGCGGCAGCGGCAGGCCCGGACCGACCGCGCCACCGCCACGACGATGGCCACGCTCGTCCTCGACCGCTGGCTGTCGACCTTCCCCCAGGCGGGCCGCTCATGACCGCCGCCGGTTCGACCACCACGCCCGTCACCGCGTCGGATACCGGACGGGCCGTCGGCGGGCCGACTTTCAGCAAGCCGTTCCCCGACCTGCCCTCCGCGCTCAGCGAAGCGGCGGGATGGTGGCAGGTCGCCGGCCACCTGCCCGTCCCAGCCCTGCTTCACGCACCCCGGCCCGGCGACGGACCGCATCGGCAACCCGCGAACGCTGGTCGTTCGCCCGCCCACACCCTCGTGTACGAGGACGTGTTCGTCGGCCGACGATGCCAGAGCCTGCTCGGCGACCTCATCACCGCCGCCGACACCGACCCCGCGCCGACCGCCGTCCACAATGTCGTCGCCGCGATCGACGCGGTCTGCGACAGCTTCACCGCGGCCCTGTCCGCAACCGGCGAGATCGCGCGGCTGGAGGAGTGCGTGCCCGCGCTGTACGCCGACCGGATCCGTCCCGGAGGACGCATCGCGACCTGGTACCTGCGCGACCGCCTCACCATCCCCGACCCCCGCACCGGCAACCCGGTGGACGTCCGGGAACCACGCGAACTCGTCGTCAACGGCACCGTCCACCGGTGGGACCTGGCGGGCGCCATTGACGCGGCGCGACGTGCGCTGCGGCCCGGCGGACGGTGGGCCACCGCCCTCACTCAAGGCGATCCCACCGAACCCAACATCGCCTTCGGATCGCCCAAGACCCTGTGCTGGCTGGACTTCGAGCACGCCGGCCGCAACATCCTCGCCGGAGAGATCGCGACACTGCTCTGGTACCTGGTGGGCATGGGCGGCTGGCTCGTCCCGCTCTACCGGCCGGCCGTGTACGCCCGCACGCTGCATCGCTCGCCGCGCCCGACGCCGCCCACGGCTCAGGACGTCACGATCGCCTCCAACGGCCGGTGGCTGCGGATCCGCTGTACCTGGCCGGTCGGCGCCGGCCGCGCAGCCGCGCTGGCGCGCTGGCGCGCTTCACCCAACGGCTCCGCGACGGCCTCGCCGCCGACGCCGGCCTTCACGCCGACGACTGGCTCACCGACATCCGCCACCTGCTGGCCGTCCGGATCCTCGGCGTCATCCCGCCCCGCGAACTGGCCGACGGCGACCTGCTCCTCCTGCTGGCCAGACTCGCCCAAACCCAGAACCCCGAAACCATGCACCGGTTCGCGACACCTGACCATGCCGGACCCGGCGCCTCGGCGACCGTTCACAGCGGGCGGCCCACCGCCCCATCCGCCCAGGCGCAGCGGTGACCGCGCCCGACCAGCATGACGCGCCTCTCGGGGCCGCGCCGCTGCGAGGCCGAACCGCGCTGGTCACCGGTGGTGCGACAGGCATCGGCGCGGCGATCTGCCGGGCGCTCGCCGCCGGCGGCGCCGACATCGCCATCGCTCACCACGACCAACCCGCCCGGGCGAACCAAGTCCTCGCCGACGTGCGCCGCGCCGGCCGCCACGCCCTCGCGCTCAGCGCCGACCTCACCGAACCCGACGCGGCCGAACGCCTCCACGCCGCCGCCGCGCGCGAGCTCGGGACCGTGGACATCCTGGTGAACTGCGCAGGCGCCTACCCCCGCATCGCGTGGAACCGTCTCGACGCCGCCGCGTGGGACCAGGCGATCGCGGTGAACCTCACCCTGCACTACCGGATGTGCCACGCTGTCACGCCGACCATGACCGAACACCGCTGGGGACGGATCATCAACATCGGCAGCATCACCGCACGAACCGGTCGCCGCGGTCTGGTCGCCTACGCGGCGGCCAAAGCCGGATTGCACGGGATGACCCGTTCGCTGGCGCGTGAACTCGGCGCGCACGGCATCACCGTGAACACCGTCGTGCCCGGGGCGATCCAGGTCCCCGCCGAAAACCTCCTCCCCGCCCACGATCGTGTGCCGCCCGCCGACCAGGTCCAGCGCCAATGCGTCCCCCGACGCGGACAACCCGAAGACGTCGCGGCGGCGGCGGCATTCCTCGCCGACCCGGCCGCCGGATTCATCACCGGCCAGACCCTGCACGTCGACGGCGGCCAACTCCTGCACTAACTCACGCTCCGCTCCACGGAAGGAACCGAATGCCCCACCGCGTGCGTGCCGTGCTCCTCACCCCGGCCGGAACGCTGCTGCTGATGAAACGCCTCAAGCCCGGGCAGCGCCCGTACTGGGTCGTCGTCGGCGGCGGTGTCGAGCCCAACGATGCCTCCCCCGAAGACGCGTTGCTCAGAGAGATCCGGGAAGAGGTCGGCGGATCCGCCACGATCCTCCGGCACCTGCACACCATCGACCGCGGCGACGAACGGCAAGACTTCTACCTCGCCGCGATCGACACCTGGTCCGCCGCCGACCGCACCGGACCAGAGTTCGACCGACCCGACCGCGGCGAGTACCTCCTGGAGGAAATCCCGGCGACCACGCAGGCACTGGACGCGCTCCACCTGCTACCAGAAGAGTTCGCCGTCACACTGCGCAACGCCGTCGAACACGGGGAACTGATCGCAGAACGGTAGTCCGAACCACCCTGCGGCGCCCCCACCAGCACGCCAACCGCCACGAAGCCAACGTTCCGCCACCCGAACAAGCAAAACGGGACCGGTCAGCAACCGGTCCCGTCCCAGCAGATGACGACGACGCCGTCAGCGCAGGCCGTGGCCCCCGGCCTTCACCTCAGCGACAAGGCGCCGAAACTCTCCGACCCGCACCGCAAGGTGTCCCGCATCCGGGGCCTTCGAGTCCCGCACCCCAACGCAAGACAACAGCGCAGCAAGCTCCACACAGTCGCCTCCTTGCGGGTTACTCCGACTGGACTTGCGCCACTGGATCATCGCGGGTGCCCTCCATCAATTTCTTGATCAACCGCCGGTCCGGGGAGGTGGCGGGACGCCGTCAGCGCAGGTCGTGGTCTCCCGCCTTTACCTCGGCGACCAAGCGGCGGAACTCGCCGACCCGCACCGCGAGGTGTCCCGCATACGGGGCCTTCGAGTCCCGGACGCCGACAGCGAGCGAGAGCGAAGCGAGTTCCACGCAATCCCTGTTCTCCATCCCGATGCTGCGACTGGACTTACGCCACTGAATCATCGCGGGTGCCCTCCATCATCTTCTTGATCAGCCGTCGTGAGGAGCCCGCCGGTAGCGCTTGCGCTCCGATGGATTCGTACCAGTTGGAGAACCGTTCGGTTTCCTGGACTCCTCTGGCAAGTCTCCCACCCCCGATCGCATCGGTATACACGAGATCAACTCCACCGACGGTCATGATCTTGAAGGTCCCGCCCAGCCCGGCGTGGGCGCCCTCCGCCTTCGAGACGATGCGGATCGAGACCTCTGGCAGGTCTGCCAGTTCGAGCAGGCGCTCCAACTGACCGCGCATGACCTCCGGTCCGCCGACCTGCCACTCAAGGACCGGCTCAGCGAGCAGAGCCCACACCTGTGGCGGATTGGGCCTGGTCAGCGCCGCCTGCCGCTCCATTCGCAGCTTGACATGCTTCTCGATGTCCTTGATCCCGTTCGCTGCGAACAGAGACCGCGCGTACTCGGGCGTCTGGAACAGGCCGGGGATGACCGCGCCCTCGTAAATGCGCAGAGTCTTCGCACGCGCCTCCAGCTCCAGGTGAGCCTTGAGCCAATCCGGGTCATGGCCGAGCGTGGCGTAGTAGACGAGCGTTCCGAACAGCCCGCCCAAATTCCACCCTTCGTCCACTTTGTCGGCTTGTTCGGGTGTCAGTTCAGCTTCACCGGCCTCCAGTCTGGAAATCGACGACCGGGAGCACCCAAGTCGCCGAGCGAGGATGTCGCCGGATTCGCCGTGCTGCATGCGGAAGAACCGCAGGTAGAACGCGATGGTCGCCCAGAGCGAGGTTCGGGGGTCGGGGGGTTCATTCACGGCACTTCCTCCAATGACCGGGATGATCATTTACCGGAACCGTCCAGGAACGTAGAGAAGCTACCTCAATTGCTGGACGCTGAGAAGCCTTAACCGGAACTTTCCCCGCGCTGGAGCGTGATCACATGGGGCTTCTGAGGCGTCGATCCAGACAAACGCTGACCAACCAGACCGAATCAATCTCCGGGTTCTACTCCGGAGTCAAAAAGGCCGACGCCGACAGTGCGGCGCCGATGATTCAGCATCACGAGCGCGCCGAGTACCTGGCGGCCCTCCAGCAGAAGATCAGCGCCCATCCGGGCGTGCAGAGCGCGTTCACGCACGTCAACACCTACCCGGTACTGCACGTATTCACAGTTGGGAACCAGAAGCGCGCGGTGCGGGTCATTGTGACCTACCGCGACGGCGACTGGTGGCTGTCCTGGGACCAGGTCGGCATACGCGCCCGCGAAACCGCCGAGGCCGCGCGGCTGCTCGCCGAGACCATGGCTCGCACGCTCCCCGACGCCCCACCGAACCTGCCGGGTAGCGCGTGACATGGCCGAACTGCTCACCCGCTCCGTGGCGCCCGCCGTCATGATCCCGCTCGCCGCCCAGGCGTTCGAGGACGTCATGCTCAACCGCCGGTTCCCGATGATGCGCATCAACCTCATCAGCGCGGTCGCCCAGTACGCCGCCAGAAAAGCGCTGCACGGCTCCCCGGACCGCCTTCCCGCCGACGAGGCCCTCAGCCTCGCGGCCGGCAAAACCGCCACCGCCTTCACGACCGTCCTCCGCGAGTTCGGCAGCACGCCGGGCACTACCGAGGCCATCGTCCGAACCGCCGCCGCCGACCTGGCCGAGGTCGTCCAGGAAGCCGCCGCCTTCATCCGCAGAGCGCGCGACATCGACACCGCGGCCGAGCCCGGAGGAACGCTCTACATCCCGACCGGCGACTTGGACGAAGCCGCCGCCGATCTGGCCGCAGCACTCGCCGATCAGACCGAAGCCGACCTAGCCACCCTCCGCACCGCGTCACACACACCGATCAACGGACGCCACCCCGAAGACGACCCCGACAGCGAGCCGGACGACGCCGACCCGCCGACGGCCAACTGACCCGGCTGACCCTGCACAGCGGCAGCCGCCATAGACCCCTCCGCGCCGACGCTCGGAGGTTCACCATCAATCCAGAACGAGAATCGGAACGACGACCATGACCAAGCAGCCCGAAAACCCCCAGCAGCAGCCGACCCTCTACACGCCGGCCGAGGTCGCCAACTTCTTCCGCGTCGACCCCAAGACCGTCACCCGCTGGGCCAGGACCGGGACGCTCAATCCCGTGACGCTTCCGTCGGGGCACCGGCGCTACCACGCCTCCGAAATCCACCGCCTCCTCCAGGTCGGCAACGCCCCCGACGACATGCCGGCCGACGACGGCGCCGACGTCACGCCCGCCGCCAACCCCCGCGCCAACGCCATCCTCAACGCCGTCATCCGCGACTACTTCGACGGCGACCCCAGCGCGCTCATCAAGGCCGTCCGCGACGGACTCGGCTGACCACCCCGCCCGGCGCCAGCCGGGTGAAGCGTTCCTACTAAACAAAAAGGGCCCCGCCGTCCGGCGGGGCCCATCCAAAAAGCCTCTAGAAATGCGTTGAGGGCCGCCCCCGAAGGGACGGCCCTCAACCACTGTGAGTCCGGCGGTGTCCTACTCTCCCACACAGTCTCCCATGCAGTACCATCGGCGCTGAAAGGCTTAACTTCCGGGTTC
>NZ_WUTW01000013.1 GCF_009831215.1 Actinomadura rayongensis | reverse complement strand
AGAGCGGAAGACGGGATTTGAACCCGCGACCCTCACCTTGGCAAGGTGATGCTCTACCCCTGAGCCACTTCCGCGTGTGCTGCTCGGTTCCGATCCCTTCCGGGCCGGTCCCTCGCGGCGACATGCAGAACACTAGCGCGTTCCGCCGCGTTCCCCAAACCGGTTACCGCCGCGGCGGCCTTTCCCGAGGTCGGGCCCCGGGCGACGGCGCGGGCCGCCGCGCCCGGCACACTGGTCCCGAGAGCGGACGGCAGGGACGGACTGGGATGGACTTCGCGTACGCCGGCGGCGTGCTGGCGACGGGACCGGCGGAGACGACGAGCGATCCGGCCGCGCTGGAGGGCGGCGGCTGGTGGGCGGTGGCCGTCACGTTCGAGGGCAAGGTGACGTGCGTGCGGTTCACCGACGTCCGCCGGGCCCCGCATCCGGACGGCCCGTGGAGCGCTCCCGGCGCGTGGACGTCCTCGCTGGACCGTGCCGCGTACACGGCGGGCGTGCGGCGCATCCGGGACGAGATCGCCGACGGCGTCGTGTACCAGGCCAATCTGTGCCGCGTCCTGTCGGCGCCGCTGCCGGCGGGCGCGGGGATGGCGGGCCTCGGGCGCAGGCTGGCGCGCGGCAACCCGGCCCCGTACGCGATGACGCTGAGCGTCCCTGGCCTGGAGATCGCGTCGGCGTCCCCCGAGCTGTACCTGGCGCGCGACGGCGACGTGGTGGAGTCCCGTCCGATCAAGGGCACCGCGCGGACGGCGGCGGGCCTGCTCCCGAAGGACCGCGCCGAGAACGTCATGATCGTCGATCTCGTCCGCAACGACCTCGGCCGGACGGCCGCCACGGGTTCGGTGACGGTGCCGGAGCTGTGCGCGGTGGAGGAGCATCCGGGGCTCGTCCACATGGTCTCGACCGTCCGGGCGCGGCTCGCGCCGGGGACGGGCTGGCCCGAGCTGATCGCCGCGACGTTCCCGCCCGGGTCGGTCACCGGGACGCCGAAGGCGAGCGCGCTGGCGCTGCTGGCCGAACTCGAACCGGTCCCGCGCGGGCCGTACTGTGGAGCCATCGGCTGGGTCGACGCCGATGCCCGGCGCGGCGCCCTCGCGGTCGGCATCCGGACCTTCTGGGCGGAGGACGGCATGCTGCGCTTCGGCACCGGAGCGGGCATCACCTGGGGCTCGGACCCGGCCGGCGAATGGCGCGAGACCGAGCTGAAGGCGGCTCGGCTGTTGGAGGTGGCTTCCGGTGACGGAGCAGGGCAAGGTCTGGATCAACGGTGATCTGGTCGACCCGCGCGACGCGACGGTGTCGGTGCTCGACCACGGTTTCCTCGTCGGCGACGGGGTCTTCGAGACGGTGAAGGCGTCGGGCGGCGAGCCGTTCGCCCTGACCCGGCACCTGCGGCGGCTCGCGGTGTCGGCGGCCGGCCTCGGACTGCCCGAACCGGACCAGGACGCGATCGCCCAGGGCGTCCTGGAGGTGCTGGCGGCGGCGCCGCGCTGGCCGCTCGGCCGCGTCCGCGTGACGTACACGAGCGGTCCGGGTCCGCTCGGCTCGGCGCGCGGGGACGCGGGCCCGACGGTCGTGGTGACAGCGGCCGAGCAGCGGCCGTTCCCGGCGACGGCGGCGGTCGCGGTCGTCCCGTGGCCGCGCAACGAGCGGGGTCCGCTGACCGGGCTGAAGACGACGTCCTACGCCGACAACGCCGTCGCGCTGGACTACGCGGCACGGCGGGACGCGGGCGAGGCGATCTTCGGGAACCTCGCGGGGAACCTGTGCGAGGGCACCGGCAGCAACGTGTTCGTCGTCCGGCGCGGGCGGCTCGTCACTCCCCCGCTGTCGGCGGGCTGCCTGGCGGGCGTCACGCGGGCGCTGGCGCTGGAGTGGTGCGGCGGCGAGGAGCAGGACGTCCCGCTGGACGCGCTGCGCGACGCCGACGAGGCGTTCCTGACGTCCACCACGCGCGACCTGCAGCCGATCGCGCTGGTGGACGGCGTCGCGCTCCCGGCGGCGCCCGGCCCGATCACCGCCAAGGCGATGGAGACGTTCGCGGCGCGGGCGGCCGAGGTGATGGATCCCTGACCGTCAGGGCCGCGCGGCGGCGGCGACCATCGCGGCCCCGACGATCCCGGCGTTGTTGTGCAGCGCGGCCGGGACGATCGGCGCGCTCACCCCGGTGATCAGCGGGACGAACTTGTCGGCCTTGCGGCTCACGCCGCCGCCGAGAACGATCAGCGTGGGCGAGATCAGCTTCTCGACGTGGCGGAGGTAGACGCTCAGGCGGTGCGCCCACTTGTCCCAGCTCAGGTCCTCGTCCTCGCGGACCTTGGCGGACGCGCGGCTCTCGGCGTCGTGCCCGTCCAGCTCCAGGTGCCCGAACTCGGTGTTGGGCAGCAGCACGCCCTCGGTGAACAGGGCGCTGCCGATGCCGGTGCCGAGCGTGAAGATCGCGACCGTCCCCCGCGCGCCGCGTCCCGCGCCGAGCCGCATCTCGGCGATCCCGGCGGCGTCGGCGTCGTTGAGGACGCTGACGGGGCGTCCGGTGGCCTCGCCGAACAGCGCGGCGGCGTCCACCCCGATCCAGCTCCGGTCGAGGTTGGCGGCGGTCCGCGTCACGCCGTGCAGGACGACGCCGGGAAAGGTCACCCCGACGGGTCCCGTCCCGCCGAAGTGGGCGGTGATCTGCGCGACGGCCGCCGCGACCGCCTTCGGCTCGGACGGGTGGGGGGTGTCGATGCGCATCCGCTCCGCCTCGAACTCCCCGGTGGCGAGGTCCACCGGGGCGCCCTTGACGCCTGATCCGCCGATGTCGATGCCCAGCAAGCTCATGGCGTGATTCTGCCCTTTTCGGAGCGTCCTCAACGAACCCGGCCGGATCCGGAATGTGTGTACACCTGATAAAGCGGCCCCGCGATTGCGACACTGAGGAGCGTGAACGACTTCGACGTCCTTGTGCTCGGGTCCGGCCCCGGCGGACAGCGCGCGGCCATCGCCGCCGCCAAGCTCGGCCGGCGCGTCGCCATCGTGGACCGGGCGACCATGATCGGCGGCGTCTGCATCAATACGGGAACGATCCCGTCCAAGACGCTGCGCGAGGCCGTCCTCTATCTGACCGGCCTCAACCAGCGCGAACTGTACGGGCAGAGCTACCGGGTCAAGGACGACATCACGGTCGCCGATCTCGGGATGCGCACCCGGCACGTCATCGGCCGCGAGATCGACGTGGTGCGCAGCCAGCTCGCCCGCAACCACATCACGACGCTGAGCGGCCACGGCCGGTTCACCGGCCCGCACTCGATCACCGTCGAGGACGTCGACGGCCGCGCCCACGACTACACCGCCGACAAGATCGTCATCGCGACGGGGACGCGTCCGGCCCGTCCGGCGACCGTGGAGTTCGACGACCGGACCGTCATCGACTCCGACGGCATCATCCACCTGGACCGCATCCCCGAGACGATGGTCGTGGTCGGCGCCGGGGTGATCGGCATCGAGTACGCGTCGATGTTCGCCGCCCTCGGCAGCAAGGTCACCGTGGTCGAGCGGCGCGACCGGATGCTGGAGTTCTGCGACCTGGAGATCGTCGAGGCGCTGAAGTACCACCTGCGCGACCTGGCGGTGACGTTCCGGTTCCGCGAGGCCGTGGCGTCCGTCGAACGGCACGCGCGCGGCGCCATCGCCGTCCTGGAGAGCGGCAAGCGCATTCCCGCCGACACCGTCATGTACTCGGCGGGGCGGCAGGGCATGACCGACGACCTCGGGCTCGCCGCGGCCGGGCTGGACGCCGACCACCGCGGCCGGATCAAGGTGGACGACGACTACCGCACCGAGGTCCCGCACATCTACGCGGTCGGGGACGTCATCGGCTTCCCGTCGCTGGCCGCCACGTCGATGGAGCAGGGCCGGCTGGCGGCGCACCACGCGTGCGGCGAGCCCGTCTCCGACATCCACGAGATCCAGCCGATCGGCATCTACACGATCCCGGAGATCAGCTTCGCCGGACGGACCGAGGACGAGCTGACCGAGGCCAAGATCCCGTTCGAGGTGGGGGTGTCGCGCTACCGGGAGCTGGCGCGCGGTCAGATCATCGGGGATTCGTACGGGATGCTGAAACTGCTCGTCTCGTCGGAGGACCGGTCACTGCTGGGCGTCCATGTCTTCGGGACGAACGCCACCGAACTCGTCCACATCGGCCAGACGGTGATGGGGCTCGGGGGGACGGTGGACTACCTCGTCAACGCGGTGTTCAACTACCCGACGCTGGCGGAGTCCTACAAGGTCGCGGCGCTGGACGCGACGAACAAGATGCGTCACATCGCGCGGCTCGTGGACTGACGCGCGTCACGACGACCAGAGCAGGTTCTCCAGCTCGGCGTCGATGTCGATGAAGTCGCTCTCCTGGCCGGCCGGGACGGCGCGGTAGGTGCGGTGCAGGAACTCCGCGAGCGCCGACAGCGGGACCTCGAACAGCGCGTCGCCGAACGGCGAGGACAGCGCGAGGTTCAGCGTGTCGTCGGCCTCGGGGCCCGCGGGCCACACCTCGACGTCGCCGTCCCCGGCGCGGCGGACGATGCCGACCGTCAGCAGCTCGCGCGCGAAGATCCACTCGACCGGCTCGTCGTCGCCGACGTAGAACGCCATGCGGATGGCGTACGGGTCGTCGGCCGCGTACTCCAGCCCGGCGAGCAGCGGCACGGACGCGCGGTCGGGGACGACGAGGCGAAGGCCCAGCTCTGCGGACACGGAGGTACTGCTGTTCATGGCCAATCCTTCAGACGTCGGTCCCGGCGTGCGCGGGCGTTCCGGATGGGAGACACCCCTCTGACGGATGTCCCCTGGATCTATGACGCGTAACGGGGCCGACTTGTGGGAACATTCCGCGCCCCGCCTGCTGTGTGATCTATCTCACGTACGTCAATCTACCCCCTGACCTGCATAAAAGGGGGCAACATGCCGGACGGTGCGGGGTATTCGCCCTGCGACAGAACATCCCGTGTGTGACGATCGAAGGTCCTCGGTCGTTGGAGGGGGCGGAGGCCCGAAGTCGTGAGTCCTCTGGCGTAGGGTAAAAACGTGGCGATCAACCAGCAGAACGACGCGCCGTCGTCGCCCCCGGAGGAGACCGGGGAGCCGGGCCGGCTGCACCGCTTCCGGGAGCGCATCCGGCGGAACGCGCTGCTCAACACCACCTGGCGCATCGGCGTCTTCACCGTCGGGATGACGGTGCTCATCGGCGGCCTGGTCATGATGGTCGCGCCCGGTCCCGGCATCCTCGGCATCATCGTCGGCCTGGCGATCCTCGCGTCCGAGTTCGCCTGGGCGCAGCGCGCGCTGCACCACGCCAAGGTCGCCGCCGAGAAGGCCAAGGAGAAGGCGCTCGACCCGCGCACCAAGCGCCGCAACTCGATCCTCGCCGTGCTGGGCGGGCTCGTCTGCGGCGCGGCCGTGATCGCGTACCTGTGCCTGTACCACTTCAACCTGCCGTGGAACGTCGCCGACTGGACGCCCTGGTCCTGATCCTTAGCGCCGCCCTGGTCCGGGTAGGCGCGCTCGCGTGCGCAAACACGCTCGTGAGCGACCGTCCCGGCGGCGATGGGAAGCGTTCCGCGGCTCGCCGTTCCCGGCCGCGGTCGTCCTGACGCTCATCCTGGCGGCGGCGGCCGGACTGTTCGCCGGGTCCTACACCTACGCGATGGCGAACCCGGCGCCCCGGCACCTGCCCATCGCGGTCATCGGCCCTCCGTCGCGGACGGCCGCCCTGGTCACCGCGCTGGACCGCTCCATGTCCACGACGCTCGCCGTCCGGACGTACCCGTCGTACGCGTCCGCGCGGCGGGCCGTCGAGGAACAGCGCCGGTTCGCGATCCTGGAGGCCGGGCGCCCCGGTGCCCGGCTGGACATCGCGCCGGCCGCCGGGGCGTCGGTGGCGCGACTGCTCGTCCAGGCGGTGCCCAAGGCGTCGGCGACGGCGCGGATCCCGCTGTCCGTGCGGGACGTGAAGCCGCTCCAGCCGTCCGATCCGCAGGGCCTCGCGCTGTTCTACATCTCACTGGCCGCCGTGATCATCGGATTCGTGGGGGCGATCCAGCTCAGCGTCCACGCCCGTCCGCTGAACCCGGCGGAGCGGATCGGGTTCATCGCGGCGTACTCGCTGCTCGGCGGCTTCGCGATCGGCGCCGTCGTGGACTGGCTGCTCGGCGTCCTCGCGCTGCCCTTCCTGCTGTCGTGGACGATCCTGTCGTTCACGCTGTTCACCAGCGGGATGGTCTTCACCATGTTCAACACGCTGGTCGGACGCTGGGCGATGCTCCCGACGTGGGGCCTGATGGTCCTGCTCGGCAACCCGTCGTCGGGCGGCGCGGTGTCCTGGCCGCTGCTGCCGTCCGGGCTCGGGGCCATCGGCCGGTGGCTGCCGCCCGGCGCCTCAGTGAGCGCGCAACATACGGCGGTCTACTTCTCCGGACACCAACACGTCCAGCCCTACCTCGTGCTCACCGCATGGAGCGTCGTGTCCCTGGTCATCTTCGTCGTATGGCGGCACCGGCACCCAGGCGGCCGACCCGCGCCCGAACGGTCAGCTGCGGCGGACAGCCCGCTCCCCCGCCGTGACGGGCACGCTTAGGACGTTGCCCGGCGGCGGAAACGGGCACAGCGAGTGGTCGGTGAACGCACAAGGCGGGAGATAGGCCCGGTTGAAGTCGGCGACGGTTCGTCCGCTCGCATCCGGCTCAGGCAGATCGAGAAAGCGGAACCGGAACGTGGACGTCCCACTGGTCGCGTCCCCGAACACCGCGTTCAACCCCTGGGCAGTACGCGACACGGCAAGCACCCTGCGCTCCCCCGCCACCTCAAACCCCACCTCACCCACCAGAACCAGCGCACGCCGCGCACCATCCGCGTTGGGGACGACCGCAGCGCGCTCGGCGTCATAGGACGTGAACGTCGCATCCACCGCCCACCCAGGGTCGTAGTCAAAAGTCTCGATCCCATCGAACGCGAGCCGACTCGGCGCCGCCGGATCGAACACCCGAACAGCCGACACACCATCGCGGACCAGCACGACCAGCGTCCGGTCCCCCACCGTCAGCCCCGGCGTGCCCGCCTGAAGAACGACACGCCCCTCCAACGGCTCACCATGCGCACGGATCCCATCCGCCGCTACAGCCTTCAACACCACACCAACGTCATGCGGCGCCCAAACACCAGGAACACCCGGAACCCGCGTCTCCCCCTCAACCCAGTACGTGCCAGTGATCGAAAGCGCGCCCAGCGGCGCCTGCACCGCACGCACCCGCTCCTCATGCCACAGCTTCCAGTCGCCCTCGTCGGTGCTCACGACACTCCCCTCCAGACACGAGCCGAACTCGGCCGAGACTCCAGAGCCGACCGGACACACCAGCCGATCCAACCATCCCTACCAAAAATGTACACTTTCCAAGCCCACCCGACCAGCCACCGACCAAACGATGCACGGGGACCCCACGGGATGCGCTAGGCTTTTCCACGACGGAACGCCCCAGCGGCACCCCGTCCCGGGCGATTAGCTCAGTGGGAGAGCGCTTCGTTCACACCGAAGAGGTCACTGGTTCGAACCCAGTATCGCCCACCTCTCAAGGCCTGCCCCAACCCCCAGGTCAAGCCAGGTGCCCTACGCGCACTACTCCGCAAGCTGCCAAAGCCCGGAGCAGTGCAAGCGCAGAAGCCATCGGGTCACCGCCCACACCCAACCCAGCGGCCCAACGACGAGCACACCCAGCAGCTCATCGAGCAGTACCGATCAGGTGCCACCGCCTACGAGCTGGGCGAACGATTCGGCGTCCCCGGCAGACGGTGAGCCGGCTCCTGAAGCGCCATAACATCACGATGCGCATGAACGGCATGAGCCCCTTCGTCGCCGACGACGAACCCGTGGTCGGCGCCCACGAGACCGCCCCGACTTCTTCTTCGCCGCGGGCCAAGGCGGCTACGGAATCCAACTCGCCCCCGCTTTGGCACGCCTGACCGCCGGCCTGCTGCCCACCGGCGCGGTTGCCGCCGGGCTCGCGAAAGCCGGAATCACGGTCACCGCTGTCGGTCCCGACCGACTCGATGCCACTCCACCACCGTCAGCCAAGTAAGACTGGCCAGCTCGGTCTTGGCCATAATGCGGTCCCGGGTGCCCGGATAGGCCAGGTCGAACAATGCCCTCACCCGGTCGGCGGGGCCGAGGCCGTCCCGCCGGCCCCGTCGATGAGTAGTCGGTCCGGCCGTCCTGGTTGCGGTGGGCGGGCGTCGGCCAGGATGCGGCGAGCGGGCCGGTTGCGGGCGAATATACCAATGGTCGGGTTGGTGAGGGTTTGGGCGGTTGAGGGTGAGACGGGAGTGGCGGTGGTGTGGGTGGGCGGGCGATCGGGTTCGTGAGAATTTCATGGCGGCTGGCGGGTGTTCCTGTTGATCTCGTGGGGCCGGGTCCTTTCCGGATGTTCCGGGAGGGTGCGGGCGGAAGGCCGGGCCGGGGCGTCTTGTTCCCGTGGTGTTTCCGGCCCGCCGTGGGCCGGCGCGGGCAGGCGCCGGTGAAAGGGAGGGAACCCGTGTCGAAGCGGTGACCGACTCGGCCGACCCCGTCACTGTCGGCACCAGCTACACCTACACGATCTCCTACGCCGACTTCCAGCTTTGGGACGGCGACATCACCCTGTCGGGCGCGTCCGCCTCGGTCACCGCCGTGTCCACCTCCAACCCCAACCTCAGCTGCCACGCCGCCTCCGCCACTTACGTGTCGTGCGCCGCCTCTCCGGTCATCAACACCCCCGGTACCATCACCCTGACCGTCTCACCCGCAGCGGCGGGCACGGTGACCGTGACCGCCCGGCTGGCGAACTGCTGCTCCGACTTCTACGGGTCGCAGTCCACCACGATCAACCCGGCGGGCACCGATCTGGCCGTCAGCCTCACCGCCCAGCCCCATCTGGGGATCCTGGTGCCGTTCCTGCACTACACCGCCACCGTCACCGACAACGGGCCCTCTCCCGCGACCTCGGCCACCCTGACCGCGACCCTCCCGGCGGGCAAGACCGCCACCGGCCTGTCGCCAGGCTGCGCTTCCAGTCCCGGCACCGTCACCTGCACCACCGGCGCGATCGCCGTCGGATCGTCCGCCACCGCCACCTTCGACCTGCCGCTGAGCATCCTCAGCCTCAGCACCATCTCCGTCACCGCCACCCGCACCGCCTCCACCCCCGACGACACCACCCCGGCCAACGACACCGCCACAGCCACCTGCACCGTGATCTCCATCCTGCTGGCGTCCTGCCCATGACCGGGGTCCGGCCCGCATAAGTGGATCTTGATGTCGTTCACGGTGGGCCTGCTCAGTTAACGGCTCTGTCGCTCATTCGGTAATGGCGGGGGGTGCCGGCCGGTCACGCCGAGGGATGGTCGAGGATGACGGTCTCTTGCCCGGAACGCGCCGTCGAGACCGGGCAGACCCCGTGGTGCGAGCGAACCGTGCGCTGCCCGGGTCGACCAAGCCCGGCTGCATCATCCCCGAGGCGCTGCCGGTCATGCTCTACAAGCTCAACGGCCCGTTCCTCGAGCTGGCCAAGCACATCGCCGCGGCACAGAAGTCCCGCCTGGTCGGCGCCTACTCCGAGAAGGGCAAGAAGGCCACGGTGCTGAATTGTCTGGTCGATGCCGGCAAGGTGAAGCAGAACCGTGACCGGTCATGCCCCACAGGCCGAGGAGCGTATCCACGCCCGGCGGGCAAGTCGTGCGACGAGTACCTGTTCGCCTCCACCTATCAGGGAGCCAAGACCGCAAACTCCGACACCAGTCCGAGCGCGCTGCGCCGCACCCTCTCCCGGTGCCGTCTCCCCCGGGCGGTGCCACGAACCGAACCGGGCGCAAGGGCTACAGCATGCATGATCAACGCCAAGCAGAACAGCGACGGCGGTCGCGCGCTGGACAACTTCTACGTCGATCAGCGCGTCCTGGACAAAGACGCGTTCCACGTGTGGATCAAGTGACCCGTGCGTGAGGGACCGCGCTGATTTTCACCGGCACCCACACCGGCGAGGTGACGGTCACCGTCGAACTGCTCGACCAGCCGCCGCCGCTGAGCACCGGCTCCTGGAAGGACGTCGTTGACATCAACGTGCCCGCCCCGGCCGGCGAACTGCGCGTCACCGGCCTCACCGCCGAGACCGACGCCGAGCACCTGCTGCCCGCGCTCAGCCACGCGGGGCCGGGAACCTACCGGCTGCGGGTCCACGCCCGCGGCCGGGACACCGATCCCGCCGCCAGCGAAAACTACGACTGGGACGCCGTCGAGGAAGACGTGGTCGACGACTACGACGACGCCGAGGACCAGACCGACCCGGCCGACGAGTTCCTGATCGCTGTCTGGCCCGCCTCCCACGCGCCGCCCGTCAGCCACAAACTCACCGGCGTCTACGGCGCGGAACTCCGGGGCGCCTCCCTCTGACCTCGTTCGGGTGCGGCCCTGAAGCGCAGCCGTTGCTGCTTCCGGCGGAACAGACGGGCCTGGCAGACTTATTCGCCGATGCACAGAATTGCGGATGATGGAAATCTCGGCGCTGTGGCGGGCTTTTCCGTTCACCCACGCCATTGATCAACGTCGACCGAAGGGTTTCGGGGTTCTGGAAGCGTCCCCGGGGTGTTGCGATCGCGCGACTTGCGACATCGCATATGTGTTTCCGAGCACATGCCATAACAACGGCACCTCGTCATGCCTGGCAGGTAGGATTCTTGTCGATCCTCGCATTATGGGCGCGTTCCGATCTTGCTCAGCCGGCCGGGATCGCCTGCGGCCACGAACCGCAGGATCTTGACGAAGTCGGCGACGAACTCCCAGCTGTTCAGGTGCGGACGGCCCGGCTGCAGGTGCTCCCGACACCGTCGACTTGGCCATTTCCCCCACTCGGGTCTGCCCTGCCGCGCCGTCCACCGGCAGTACTCGTCCGCGGCGCGTGTGAGGTCGGCTTGCTTGTCCGCCCCCCGCGTGCTCCATCGCCGACCGCATGTCGGCGGCGAACCGGCCGACGACGTCCACGCCCGCGCCCTACAAGCGCCCCACGTACGTGGTCTTCGCCGAGGGTCTGCCGAAGAAGCCGAGCGGGAAGATCCTTCAAGAAGGAGCTGCGGGAGAGGCACGTCGGCCTCGCGGGATGAGCTGGCGTCAGCCGTTTCGGAACGCGGCTACGCCCTTGGCCTGCGCGGCGGTCTCTGGCACGGGCCTGCCTCGCAGGGCGCGTACGCGGGGGGTGTGGGAGGGAGTATGGCGCGTGCGGCGTCTCAGGGGGTGGGGCGGCGGACGTCGGTGGACACCACCTCGCGGGCGTGGCCGCCGGGGTCGACGAGTCGGCTCATGATCCGGACCGGGCGCAGCACGACCTTGCGGTCCGTGGTCTCCAGGTCGGGCAGGTTCTCGTTGAGTCGCGTGTCGAAGGTGTGGATGTCCGCCAGGTCGCGGAACGTCGCCTTGAAGATGATGTTGTCGGGGCCCGCGACGGACGTGACGGCCTTGACGGTCGGGAGTGCGGCGAGCGCGCGGGCGGTCGCGTCGCGGCGCCGGCCCGGGACGCGCGCCGAGTACCAGGCGGTGAGCGGCGTGGCCGTTCGGGACGTCGCCATCTCGACCATCATGCGGACCGCGCCGAGCCGGGTCAGTCGGGCGAGCCGGCGCCGCACCGTCGCCTCGGCGGCGTCGACGTCCCGGGCGAGGGCGCTGACCGGACGGCGGCCGTCGCGGCTCAGCGCGTCGCAGATCGCCCGGTCGAGGTCGCCGATGGCGGCGGACGCGCCGCCGAGCCTGCCGTGTTCGGGTACGGGAAGGCTGTGGAGGGCGGCGCTGTCGAGAGAGCCCGCGCCCACGAAGTTCCCCTCCGCGTGGACGACGAGGATGGGGTGGGTCTGGACCGAGGTGACACCGGGCGTCCCGCCGAGGCGGTCGAGGACGTAGGAGGAGAGCGCGGCGATGCCGTCGGCGCCGACGGTGACGAGGACGTCGGCCGCGCCGGTGGTCACGTCGACGAACAGGGCCTGCGGGTCGCGGGCGATCGTCTCGGCGACGCGGGTCGCGGCGTCGGGGGCGCAGGTGAGCGCGACGACGGCCGCGGCGAGGGAGCTGACGAGCACCGGGTAGCAGGTCACCCACGCGACGCCGGCGTCCTCCAGGCGTTCCCAGCGCCGGGCGGCCGTGCTCGCGTCGATGCCGACGAGCGAGCCGATGACGGCCCACGAGGCGCGTGGAGACCGTTCGACGGCATGGACGACCGCCAGGTCGATCTCGTCGATTCCGGTGGATTCGCGCACGCACCACAGCCTAAACGACGGTTTCCAGCATTTTCTGGCACTCATCTGTCGCCGGGGTGAGGATCGGCCCACGCCGCCCACGAGCGGCCCGCTCTCCCCACGGAGTGTCACGATGGTCTCTTCCGCAACCGCCCGGACGGGCACGGCGCGCGCCGCGTCCCCCGTCGTCCTGGTGATCGTCCTCCTGCTCGCCATCAGCGCCTTCCAGGTCGCGGCGATGATGATCACTCCGGCGCTGCCGTCGATCGGGCGGCGCCTGGACGCGTCCCCGACGCAGATCTCCCTCGAACAGAGCCTGTTCTTCGCCATCGGCGGGCTCACCGCCGCCGCGCTGCCGCTGAGCGACCGGTTCGGACGGCACCGGATGCTCGCGGCCGTCCTCGCGCTCGGCGTCGCGGGCAGTGTGCTCGTCGCGGTGTCGTCCAGCCTGCTGCTGTTCGACATCGGCCGGTGGATGCAGGCGACCGGCGTCATCGCGCTGCCGCTGTCGTACCTGATCCTGCGCGACCACGTCCCCGCCGACCGCTACCCGCTCTACTTCGGCTGGCTCAACGCCCTGAACACCGGAATCACCGGCTTCGACGGGTTCATCGCCGGACGCATGACCGACACGGTCGGCTACCAGGGGATCTTCTGGATCGCCGCCGCGGTCGGCGCGGTCGCGCTCGTGTGCGTCCTCGTGGCCGTCCCCGCGACGGCGGGCGTCACCGGGCGGACCGACTGGACGGGCATCGCGACGCTCGGCGCCGGCGTGGTGGCGATCTCCACCGGGCTCGCCCAGTCCGGCGAGTGGGGCTGGACGGGAACCGGCACGCTCGTGCTGCTGGGCGCCGGCCTGGCCCTGGTCGCCGCGTTCGTCCTGGTGGAGCGCGCGTCGGCGCACCCCCTCGTGCGCGTGACGCACCTCGCGAACCGGCGCGTCTGGGGGCTCGCGCTGATCGTCCTGGTCGGCATGGCCGGGTTCATGGGCGCCACCGCCCTGCTCATGCCGTACTGGGCACAGCTCCCGAAGGCCGCCGGAGGGTTCGGGCTCAGCGCCACCGACTACTCCCTCGCCATCCTCCCCGGCACGTTCCTCGCGATGTGCCTCGCCCCGGCCACCGGGGTCGTCGCACGCCGGGTCGGCTGGCGTCCCGTCCTGGTCGCCGGGACGGCCGCGGCGGGCGCGGGCCTGGTCGCGCTCACCCTCACCGTCCACGCGACCGTGCCGGCCTTCGTGTTCGCCGCCCTGGTCATGTGCGTGTTCGCGGGCGCCACGATGACGGCGGCCAGCGGGCTCGGCGTGCTGTTCTCCCCCGCCGAGAGCCCGGCGTTCCTCCCCGGCATCGTGTCGGTGATGTTCTCGTTCGGGTCCTCCCTCGGCTTCGCGGTCGGCGGCTCCGCGCTCGCCCGCGACACCGTCGAGGTCCCCGGCGCCCCGCCGATCCCGACCGAGCACGCCTTCACGACCACGTTCGCGCTCATGGCCGGGCTCGTGGTCGTCACGGCGGTCCTCACCGCCCTCGTCCCCCGCGTCCGCACGGCCGCGTCCCCCGCCTGAGCAAGGACCGACGATGACCGACCACCCCATCACCGTCCCCTCTCCGCAGGGCGGCGTCCCCGCCGCCCTGACCCGTCCCAACGGCGACGGGCCCGCCCCGGCCGTCCTGCTGCTGCACGGCACCGCCAGCCACCGCGACGAGGTCGGCGGAATGTTCGCCCGCCTGGCGTCCGCCCTCGCCGCGTCCGGCGTCGCGTCCCTGCGCATCGACTTCGCCGGATGCGGCGCCAGCACCCGTCCGCAGACCGACCTCACCGTCACCGGCGAACTGTCCGACGCCCGCCTGGCCTATCGGTGGCTGCGCGGACGCGACGACATCGACGCCGACCGCGTCGCCGTGCTCGGCTTCTCCCAGGGCGGCATGATCGCGGCGCTGCTCGCCGGGGCCGAGCCGGGGCTCGCTGGGCTGGCGACGTGGTCGTCCGGCATCGCCGACGGAGCGTTCGCGCCCTTGGCGCCCGCGTTCGCCGGGGCCGGCGACCACGCCACCGTCGACCTCGGGTTCACGCGGTTCACGTTCTCCCGCGCCTGGTGGGACGAGATCCGCGCGATCGACCTTCGGGCCGCGCTCGCCGGCTTCGACCGGCCCGTGCTCGCCGTCGCCGGATCCGACGACGACGCGGTGGACCCGGCGGCCTCCCTCGCCCTGGCGGGCGCGGTCGCGAGCGGCGACGTCACCACCGTCAAGGTCGCCGGCGCGGACCACATCTTCAACGTCCTCGGTCCGGGCGAGGACCGGTCGTCCGCCGTCGTCGCGCTCACCGCCGACTGGTTCGCGAGCCGCCTGGACGGTGCCCGGTGAACCCCGTCGAAGCCGAGCTGTACCCCTATCCCGACTTCGAGTTCCCCGAGCCCGAGCGGGCACCCGGCCGGACGCGCCACCGGGACGCGATCGTCGCCCGGCTGCGCGGCTTCCGGCCCCTGCTGCTCGACATCGACGTCCCGGACGCCGAAGGACCCGTCCCCGTCGTGGTCTGGCTGCACGGCGGCGCATGGACCTGGGGCACCAACAAGCACACCGCCGGGCCGTTCTCCACCGCGCTGATCCGGGACCGGACGGTCGCCGCCGGCCTCGCCTTCGCCTCCGTCCAGTACCGGCTCAGCGGCGAGGCGTCCTGGCCCGCGCAGCTCCACGACGTCAAGAGCGCCGTCCGCTGGCTGAAGCACCACGCCGCCGCGCTGGGCGTGGACCCCGGACGCGTCGGCGTCTGGGGCGAGTCCGCCGGGGGGCATCTCGCGGCGCTCCTGGCCACCACCGGCGACCGTGCCGAGCTGGAGGGCGAACAGGGCGTCACCGGACCGTCGAGCCGGGTCCACGCGGGCGTCGTCTGGTACGGACCGTCCGACCTCACCACGATGACCGACGGACCCGCCGCCGCCCTCCTCGGCGACCGGCCCGACCTCGCGCGCGAGGCCGGCGCGCTGCACCACGTCGACGCCCGGTCCGCCCCGCTGCTCCTGGTCCACGGGGCCGCCGACACGGTCGTCCCGGTCGAGCACAGCGAACGGCTCGCCGCCGCCTGCGCCGCCCACGGCGTGCCCGCCGAACTCGTCGTCGTCCCCGGCGCGGGCCACGCGTTCGCGGGGACCGACCCCGAACCGTTCATCGACCGCGGCGTGGCGTTCCTGCGCCGCGTCCTGCGCCGAGGGGAGGAGACCCCGTGATCCCCGTCATCGCCGACGTCGACACCGGCCTCGACGACGCGCTCGCCCTCGCCTACCTCACCGCGACGCCGCACGCCGACCTGCGCGCCGTCACCTGCGTCGCCGGGAACACCCACGTGGAACAGGTCGTCGCCAACACCCTGACCGTCCTGGACGGGGTCGGCGCTCCCCCGGTGCCCGTCGCGACGGGCGCGCGCCGCCCGCTCGTCAGCCCGCCGCGGCACGCCCACGGCTTCCACGGTTCGGACGGGCTCGGGGACCTGGCGCTCGCGCCGTCCGGGCGCCGTCCGGTCCCGGGCGCGGCCGTCGACCTCATCCGCACGACCATCGAGCGCAGCGCCGAACCCGTCACCCTTCTCGCCCTCGGCCCGCTCACCAACGTCGCCCTGTTCCTGCGGACGTTCCCCGACCATGCGGCGCGGCTCGCCCGCATCGTGTTCATGGGCGGCGCCCTCGCCGTCGGGAACGCCACGCCCGTCGCCGAGTTCAACGCCTGGCACGACCCCGAAGCCCTCCACGTCGTGCTGCACAGCGGCCTGCCCGTCACGATGTACGGGCTGGAGGTGTTCGAGCGTCCCCGCCTCGCCCGGTCCGCCGTCGCCGCCTGGGCGTCCTCGCCCCATCCGCCGCACCGGTTCGTGGGGAGCCTTCTGACCGCCTACGGACGGCACGATCCGCTCGCCGCGCCCGTCGGAATCGGCGACGCGGGCGCCGCGTGCTACCTCGCCCGCCCCGAGAACGGCACGGTCGAACGGCTCCCGACGACCGTCCAGCTCGCCGGGACCGGACGCGGCCAGACGATCGTGGACCGGCGCGCGCGCAGCGGGGAGTCCGAGCAGCACGCCGGCCCCGGCCAGGCCCCGCCGACCGACGTCGTCACCGAGATCGACGCCGACGCCGTCGCGGCCGACTTCACCACCGCGATCAACGCCCTCGCGCACGAACCGGCCGGCCGGGCATGATCGCGGTCGTCGGCAGCCTCAACCAGGACCTGACCGTCGCCGTCCGGCGCCTGCCCGCCCCCGGCGAGACCGTGCCGGGCGGGCCGCCCGTCGCCCGCCCCGGCGGGAAGGGCGCCAACCAGGCGGTCGCCGCCGCCCGCGCCGGCGGCACCGTCACGATGATCGGACGGGTCGGGGACGACCCCGAAGGGACGGCGATGATCGCGTCCCTGCGCGCCGAGGGAGTCGACACCGCGCACGTGCGGCTCACGGCCGGCGTCCCCACCGGGCGGGCGCTCATCACCGTCGACGAACACGGTGAGAACTCCATCGTCGTCAGTCCCGGGGCCAACGGCTCGGTGACGGCGCTCGACGTCGAGGCGGCGGCGCCCGTCCTCCGCCGCGCCGACGTCACGCTGTTCCAACGGGAAGTGCCCGACGCGGCCGGCCGCACGGCCGCCCGGCTCTCCGGCGGGCTGATTCTCTACAACCCGGCACCGGCCGACGTCACGGGCGACATCCCGCCCGGCACCGACCTGGTGATCCCCAACCGCGTCGAACTCGCCACGCTCGCCCGGACCCCCGTTCCCGCGACGCTGGACCAGGTCGTCGCCGCCGCCCGCCGACTGACGCACCGCGCGGACTTCGTCGTCACCCTGGGCGGCGACGGAGTGCTCCTGATCGACGCAGCGTCCCACCTCCATCTGCCCGCCTTCCCCATCGTCCCGATCGACACCACCGCGGCGGGCGACACCTTCTGCGGGGCACTCGCCGTCGCGCTCGCCGAGGGCCGCGACCTGCGCGCGGCGGCGCGCTGGGCCGCCGCCGCAGCCGCCCTGTCCACCACGCGACGCGGAGCGCTCTCCTCCAGCCCGTCCCGCGCCGAGATCGAAACACTCGCGCGGAGCCGGGCGACACGACGTTGAGATCGATCTTCGCCGCCGTTGTCGCGGGCGAACCTGCCGGGCCGCGGCTCGTCCGCAGGGACCGGACGAGCCGCGGCGCGGGCCTGTTGCGGGGGTAGACTTCGTTGTGGTAAGCGGGCGGCGAAGCACCCGGTGGTGAGGAAGGCCCGATGACACCTCGACCGTGTACGGACGGCACGTTGCGGCATCTGTCCGTGGACCTGGACCTCGACGACACGCCCGGCGCGGACGGCGGGGAGAAGGGTCTCACCCTGTGTTCGACTCCGGAGCGTCCGGTGTGGGGCAGCGATCAATGGGCGATCGACATCGCGTACAACCTGCATCTCAGTGACACGTGCGTCGACATCGCCGCGTTGCCGCCGTGTGCGGAGTGCCTGCGGGTGGCGGAACTGCCGGCCGACCCTGATGCGGCGCCGCCGCTTCATCGGAGGGCTCCCCGGCCGGACTTCGCCTCCGGGTTCACCGGTGATGAGATCCGGGGAGTCCTGGACATCGACATCGTCACCGGCGCCTCGCTCGGCCGGCGGGCCGCCGTGCATCTGCTGACCTTCACCAAAATTCCGGACCAACCGGGCTTCGGTGACCTCGTGGGCATCATGGACCTGGTGTGGGACATGGGCGACATCGTGCGGATGGGGCAGGTCACCGATTGGGCGGCGGTCGTCGGCTTCGCGGCGGACGCCGACGTGCCGGATCGTGACCGGCGGATGGTCGCCGTGGCCGCGAGCCTCGGCGGCGGGCCGCCGGTCGGCCTCGAAGCCGCCGTCGCCTTCGTCGATGATCCGGCGGCGGCCCGGCGGGCGATCGAGGCGATCGCGATCGCCACCGGCCACGGCGACCGGTGGGAGCTCACCGAGAGGCCCACCGCCTGACCTGCCCCGGCGTGGCTCGAGGGGCGCCGCCGCGAAGGCGGGGCGCCTTCACGGGGAACCAGGTGGGCCGAAGGCGGCGTCGAAGCGGGTCGTGGACGGCGCGAAGTCCAGGCTGCGCAGGAACGCCAGGCTCGCCGGGGCGCCCTCGTCGCGCGACATTCCCGAGTCCTCCCATTCCACGGAGATCGGGCCGTCGTAGCCGATCGCGTTGAGCATCCGGACGCAGTCCTCCCAGGGCACGTCGCCGTGGCCGACGGACACGAAGTCGAAGCCCCGGCGCGGATCGCCCCACGGCAGGTGGGACCCGAGGACGCCGTTCCGGCCGTCGAGGACGACCCGGGTGTCCTTGCAGTCGACGTGGAAGATCCGGTCGCGGAAGTCCCACAGGAAGCCTCGCACGTCGATCCGCTGCCACATGAGGTGCGAGGGGTCCCAGTTGAAGCCGAAGGCGGGATGACCGGCCACGGCCTCCAGCGCGCGGTGCGCCGTCCAGTAGTCGTAGGCGATCTCGGACGGGTGGACCTCCAGCGCGAACCGGACGCCCTCCGCCGCGAACACGTCGAGGATCGGCGTCCAGCGGGCGGCGAAATCCCGGTATCCGGCGTCGATGACGTCCTCGGAGACGGGCGGGAACATGGCGACGAACGGCCAGATGCTCGACCCGGTGAAGCCGACGACCGTGTCGACGCCGAAGGCTCGCGCCGCGCGCGCGGTCGTCTCTAGGGTCGCGGCGGCCCGCCGCCGGACGCCCTCGGGGTCGCCGTCGCCCCAGACGGAGGCGGGCACGATCGCGCGGTGGCGGGCGTCGATCGGGTCGTCGCAGACGGCCTGGCCGACGAGGTGCGCGGAGATCGCCCAGCAGCCGAGGCCGTGCGCGTCGAGGATCGCGCGGCGCCCGGCGACGTAGGCCGGGTCGTGCGCGGCGCGGTGGACGTCGAAGTGGCGGGGGTCGCAGGCGATCTCCAGCCCGTCGAACCCCCAGCCGGCCGCCTTGCGGCAGACCTCCTCGAAGGGCAGGTCGACCCATTGCCCGGTGAACAGCGTGTGCGGTCGCGGCATCGGTTCACCTCCCCTTTCCGGACGTCAGCGCCATCGCCTCGACCGACCGGACGACCAGCGCCACGGCGGTGAGCGTGGGATTGCAGGCGGTGGCCGTCGGGATGACGCCGTTGCCGCCGACGAACAGGTTCCGGAATCCCCAGACGCGTCCGCGGTCGTCGCAGACGCTCGTGCCGTCGTCGGCCGGCCCCATCCGCACGCTCCCCTGGTAGTGCAGTGAGCTTCCCGCGGGGAGCAGGTCGGGGACGCGGGTCTGCTCGCCGAGGTCGGCGGCCAGCCCTTCCAGTTCCTTCACCGCGCGGCGCACCTGTTCCCGGTCGGCGTCGGTGAGCCCGTAGTCGATGTGGATGCGCGGGAGACCGTAGGCGTCCGGGTCGTCGTCGTCGAACCGGACGCGGTCGTCGGCGCGGACGTCCTTCGGCAGGAACCAGCCGAGGCCGACCATCGGCCGCGGGTCGGGCGCGTCGCCCACGTGGATCGCGATGGGCGACGCGTCGAGCTGCATGACCTGGCCGTGGAACGGGTGGACGTCGTCGGCGAACGGCACCCAGGACACGCCGGTGAGCGCGTCGCGCGGGTCGGTCGCGTCCCGGACGGTCGTGGACGGCAGATCGACGCGCGCCCCGACGACGACCTGCGGCTGATCGTTGAGGTACCGGCCGAGCGCGGGCAGCCGCAGCCCGGACGCCCAGAGGAGCTGCGGGGTGCGCAGCGCGTCGCAGGCCACCGCGACCGTGCCGGCCGAGATCGTGGACGCCTCGCCGGTGCGCGCGTCCACGATCTCGGCGCCGGTGACGCGGTCGCCGTCCAGCAGCAGGCGGCGGGCGACGGCGCCGGGGCGGAGCGCGACCCGGCCCGCCGCGGCGCCGAGGATCGTGTCGGCGCCGGCCCAGCGCGGCGGCCCGTCCGGAGAGGGAACGCAGGCGAGCGGCATCGGGCCGGTCCGGCGCCCGGCGGGCAGCCGGTGGTCGTAGCGCTCGGCGAGCGTCCGGCGGACGGCGTCGCCGGTGGGCGTGGGACGGAACCCGGCGGTCGTGGCGCGGAGGAGGCGTTCGGCGACGTCCAGGGCGGCGTCCATCTCGCCGGCGTCGATGAACGGCACGCGCTCGCCGCCGCCGGGACGCGGCACGGCGCACGTCCAGTGCGCGCCCATGCCGCCGACGTTGGCGGAGTACGCGGCGGCGGGCATCCCGTCCTGGCCGTCGCCGGTCCCGTCGTCGTCGCGGATCAGGACCGTGCCGGGACGGGCGTGCAGCGGACGGGCGCCGAACGGCCGGAACCCGTCCGGCTGCGGCCCGCTGACCCGCTCCTGCAGCTCTCTGCGCAGCGCCGCCGGGACGTTCCGCACGTTCTCCCCGGGGACGTCGGTGAGGCGCGGACCGGCCTCGACGATGAGGACGGACGCGTCCGGGGCCGTGTCGAGGGCGCGGCGGGCGAACGCGGCGCCCGCCGGGCCGCTGCCGATCACCAGAAGGTCCACACGTTCCGTCATGACGCCGCCAGGGACGCGAACACGCGTTCGCTGAGCCGGTGCTGCGCGGCGACCATCGCGAACGGGTCGTCGGTCTCGTTCCAGTGCCAGCCCTCCCATTCGGTCGAGATGTACCCCTGATAGCCGGCGTCCACGAGATCGCGCAGCAGGATGTCGTGCGGCGCCGAGGGCTCGGCGCCGTCGGCGTCGATGTCGTAGAACTTGCCGTGGACGTGGACGACCCACGGCATGATCTGCTTCCAGTCCGCGGGGTCCATGTGGCCGAACAGGCCGACCGAGTTGGTGCCGATCCGGACGGACACGTCGTCGCCGCCGAGGCGTTCGTTGATCTCGCGCATCCGGCGGAAGCGGGCGCCCTGCTCGGCGTCGTCCATGATGAGCGGTTCGGCGTGGAAGGCGTTCCACTGGTCGCGGAAGGCGGTGAGCAGCTCGTCCGGGACGCCCTTGTCCCGGTAAGTGCGCAGCAGGCTCGGCGGAAGCTGCGTCAGCGAGGCGCCCCAGTCGGGGATGAAGCCGAGACGCGGCGAGCCGAGCCGTTCGTACCGTTCGAGGAGCGCCTGGATCTTGGGGTGGCCGACACTGTGCGGGCTGTGGATCTCCATGCCGAGCGTGAGGTCCAGCCGTTCGGCGTGCGGGAGGAGGCGTTCCATCAGGTCGGGCGTCACCGAGTGCTGGACGCGGACGACCGGGAATCCGAGCGTGCGGGCGGCCTCCAGCTGGGCGAGCATGTACTCGACCAGCTCGTCCTCGGTGAGCAGCCGGTCCTGGCGCAGGCCCGCGTCGGCGTTGGCGCCGAGGCACGACAGCTCCAGCCCGGCGTCGTCGACGAGGCGGCGGAAGCGCGCGGCGAACCCGTCGGGGAGCCGGGGGAAGCCCTTGATGCTCTGGAAGCCGACGACCTCCAGCCCCGGGCCGAGGCCGCGCTCGCCGACGATGCGGATCAGGTCCTCGAAGGTGTACTGGCGGGCGTGGAAGTACGGGGTGAAGCTGTAGAGCGTCACGCCCAGTTTCGGCGGGGTCATACCGCGGTCTCCTTCACGGACATGGTCTTGACACAGCGCTCGGTCATGAGCAGCGGCTTTCCCGCCACCGGCAGGTACGGGATGCGGACGCCGAGGACGACCTCGACCTCGTGCGCGGATCCGGGCGGGACCTCGGCGGCGACGCGGACGACGCCGTCGTCCAGCACGTACCAGGACTCGTCCCAGTCGTCGCGGGCCGCGGCGAGCGACCGGGCGCGGCCGTTCACCTCGAACGAGATCGCGTCGGCGGGCGCGCGGACCCCGTCGAGGGCGACGTCGAGCTGCTCGACGGCGCTGACGGGCAGCGCCCGGTACCACGGCAGCCGGACGGCCAGCGCGTAGCCGCCGGGCGTGACGGTCAGCGAGCCGTCCACGATGATGCGTTCACGGAACACGGTGTTCCTCCTTCACAGTGCGGTGGCGCCGAGATAGCTGGAGACGAGCACGTCCCGTCTGGCCAGCAGGTTCGCGGCGGTGTCGTGTTCGGCGAGGCTGCCGTGGGACAGGACGCAGCCCCGGTCGGCGGTCTCCAGGGCGAGCTGCACCTGCTGTTCCACCAGCAGGACGGCGGCGCCGGACTCGTCGGCGTAGCGGCGCACGACCGGCAGCAGGCGCTCCACGATGACCGGCGCCAGGCCCTTGCTCAGCTCGTCGATCATGAGGACGGCCGGGCGGCGGGCCAGCGCGCGGGCCATGCCGAGCATCTGCTGCTCCCCGCCCGACAGCAGCCCGGCGCGGCGCGAGCGCAGCGGCTCCAGTTCGGGGAAGTACCGGTGGGCGAGCGCCGGGTCGAGCCCGTGCAGGCGCAGGTGCTCCTCGACGGTGAGCCCGTGGAAGACGCCGCGCCGCTCGGACATGTGGACGAGTCCGGCGCGGGCGATGTCCTGCGGGCGGAGCGCGCCGATGTCGCGTCCGTCCAGCAGGACGGTTCCCGCCATCGGGGCGATCGTCCGCGAGACCGCGCGCAGCGTCGTCGTCTTGCCCGCCCCGTTCGGGCCGAGCAGGGCGACGACCTCCCCCGCGCCGACGGTCAGGCTGAGGTCCCGCACGACGGCGGCGCCGAAGTAGCCCGCCGACAGGCCGCGGACCTCCAGGCGCGGGGACGGGCCGGTCATGGGCGGTCTCCTTTTCCTCGCCGGTCCCCGCGCGCGGTACGGCCGAGGTAGGCGGCGATGACGGCGTCGTCGTCCTGGATCTCGCGCGGCGTTCCCTCGGCGAGGACGCGGCCGAAGTCGAGCACGACGATCCGGTCGCAGACGCCGAGCACCAGCGCCATGTCGTGGTCGACCAGCAGGACGCCGGTCCCGGTGTCCACGACGGTCCGCAGCCGGGTCGCGAGCAGGCGGCTCTCCGCGGTGTTGAGCCCGGCGGCGGGCTCGTCCAGCAGCAGCACGCCGGGGTCGGCCGCGAGTGCGCGGGCCAGGTCGACCATCTTGCTCTGGCCCGCGGACAGGCCGTCGGCGGGACGGTCCAGGAGGTCTTCGATGCCGAGCAGTTCCGCGACGCGCTCGTCGTGGCGGGCCCGTCCGCGCAGCACCTCGGCGAGCGTCCGCCGCCAGTCCGGACGGTAGGCGCCGACGGCGAGGTTCTCCCGGACGGTCAGGTCGGCGTACAGGTCGGCCGCCTGCCAGGACCGTCCGAGCCCGGCGCGGGCGCGGGCGTAGGCGCGGCGTCCGGTCAGGTCGCGGTGGCCCAGCCGGACGGTCCCGGTGGCGCGGGTGAACCCGCAGACCGCGTCGATGAAGGTCGTCTTCCCCGCGCCGTTGGGGCCGATCAGGCCGACGAGCTCGCCGGGCGCGACGGTCAGGCCGACGCCGTCGAGGGCGGTGACTCCCCCGTACCGGACGGTCAGGCCGCGGACGTCGAGTGTCTGGTTCATCCCGCCGCCTCCGCGACCGCCGCGATCCGTCCGGGCTCCTTGCCGGCCGGCGGACCGTTCCGGGACTTGCGATGGGCCAGCGCGATCCCGCCGGGCGTCGTGGTGACGGTGAGGATGAGGGAGACCCCGGCGAACAGCAGGAGGTAGTCGGCGGGCAGGCCGAGGTAGTCCTCCATGATCGTGGCGGCGACGCCGCCGGACATGAGCATGCCGCCGATCAGCGCGCCCTTGATGACCGAGATGCCGCCCAGGTAGGCCAGGGCGATCAGCACGAGCGTGTTGACGATGCCGAAGTTGGCCGGGTCGACCGAGCCGAAGTTGTAGGCGGTGAGCACGCCGACGACGCCCATCAGGAACGCCGAGATGACGAACGCGGTGACCTTGACGGCGGGCACGGAGATCCCGGCCGCGGCGGCGGCGCGCTCGCCGGACCGCACCGCGAGCATCCGCTGGCCGAGGCCGCTGCGCCGCAGGTTGGCCACCGCGACGCAGCACAGCGCCGTCACGAGCAGGCACACCAGCCCGAACAGCGGGCTCGGCGGATGCGCGGCGTTCAGCGGGAACGACCCGGACGGCCCGAAGTCGATCCCGAACAGCACCGGCGACGACACCGGGGAGCCGAGGCCGCCGGCGCCCCACGACGGGTTGTGGAACCCGAAGTTCTGGAGCGCCACGGCCGCCGCGAGCGTGAGGATCGCCAGATGGACGCCGCGGACGCGCATCGCGGGCAGGACGTCCACCAGCCCGAACACGGCCGCGGCGGCGACGCCCAGCAGCGGCGCCCAGGGCGGCCCGATCCCGAGGTCGATGCCGATCTTGGACACCACCAGCCCGGACAGGCCCGCGAACGCGAACTGGGCGAGCGACACCTGCCCGACGTACCCGGTCAGGACGACCAGCGAGAGGCAGGCGATCACCGCGATGAGCGTGTTGACGAGCCCCTGCCGCAGGTCGAACGGCAGGATCAGCAGCGCGACCGCGCCGACGGCGACGCCGATCGCGGTGGGCCGGGCCACCCGGCGCGGCGCGGGCGCCGGGGGAAGCCGGGGCTCGATGTGGGCGCCCCGGTCCGGCAGGCTCGTCCCGCGCCACATCAGCGCGCCCGCGATGACGAGGAAGAACAGCACGTCCGGCAGGCCCGGCATCGGCAGCCCGTTGGACGTGGGGAACCACGGCAGCGTCTGCAGGTACAGCGCGACCGCCTGGAGCGCGCCCATGCCCAGCCCGGCCGCCGCCGCGACGGTGAAGGACGTGAAGCGGGCGATGAGCGCGGCGCCGAGCGCGGGCACCACGGCGAGCGCCAGGGTGGTGGGGTCGAGCTGGGTCATCGGGGCGACGAGGATGCCGACGGCGCCCGCGAGCGCTCCGGCGAACGTCGTGTTCAGCAGCGACAGCCGCCGGGGCGACAGGCCGGACATCATCGCCTCGGCCTCGTTCTCCTGCGCGGCGCGGGTGGCCAGCCCGAACCGGGTGCGGCGGTAGGCGGCGGCGAGCGCGAACCCGGCGGCCAGCGCGAGGCCCGCCACCTCAAGGCGCACGACGGGGACGGCGCCGCCGAGAATCCTGACGCTGCCGCCGGCGAGGACCTGGGGGGCGGTCTGGCCCGTCCCGCCGAAGCGCAGCACGACCAGCGCCTGGACGGTGAGCATCAGCCCGACCCCCGCGACGAGCTTGGCCAGCGGCGCCGAGGTGCGCAGCCATTTGAGGACGGCCACGTCGACCAGCGCGCCGAGCAGCGCCGACAGCGCGACCGCGAGCAGGAAGGCCGGGACGACGGGCACCGGCCCGCCGAGGCCGGGATAGACCAGCGGCAGCAGCAGGTGCCCCTCGCGCAGCCCGTAGAAGGTGTAGGCGCCCCACATCGCCATCGCCCCGGCGCCGACGTTGATGACGCCCGCGCCGCGGTGGGTCAGGACGAGGCTCTGCGCGAGTCCCGCGTACAGGGCGCCGGGTCCGGCGCCGAGGAGGATGAAGAGGATCAGTCGGTCCACGTGAAGTCTCCGGTCGTCCGTTCCGCCGTCACGCGGGGAGGTTGATCCAGCCCTGGGACGCGTCGGTCCACTTCCCGCCGCCCTCGTAGCGGTAGTACCGCGCCGCCTGGGCGCCGAGGGTCGGGAACGGCGCGATCGAGCCGAACTTCAGAGTCGGCGGTCCCATGAGCAGCGGCCCGGTGTACGCCTTGGCGGCGGCGGAGATCTTCTCGACGGTGAGCGCGTCCGGCCCGGCCGCCTGAAGGATCTTGGCGGCGGCGAAGATCGCCGCCATCCCGGCCGGGGCGTTGATGCCCGTCTCGGTGTTCTTCGGCGCGTACTTGGCCATCACGGCGCGGTAGAGCCCGACGTGGCCGGACGGGTCGGGCGCGTTGACGTTCAGCAGCGAACCGCTGAAGATCCACTTGGGCAGGTCGCCGAGCGCCCTGCGGACGGCGCCGGACGCGCACAGCCCGGACGCCACCAGCGGGATCGTGATCGCGGACTGCTCGTAGGCCTTGGCCATCGCGATGCACGCGGTCGGCGTCACCGCGATCGGCATGATCACGTCGGCGTTCCCGGCGCCGACGGCCTGCATGGGGCTCATCAGGTCGGCGCTGCCCGACGGGTAGGTCGTCAGCTTGACCGTGAGCCCGCGCGCCTCGATGCCCGCCTTGATGCTCTTGGCGATCTCCTGGTTGCCCGGGTTGTCGTCGGCGATCATCGCGACGGTCTTCGCCTTGAGCTGGTGTCCAGGAAGATCGGGGTGGACGCCCGCCCGGCCAGGGAGCTGGCGTTGAGCGCGTAGGTGTTCTTGGCCGTCACGTCGGGTCCCGGGTTGGCGACGGCGACGAGGTCGGGTTTCCTGCCGTCCAGGGTCGCGTGCAGGGACTGGGTGCCGACGTTGAGGCCGCCCTGCACGACGAGCTTGATCGCGTCGTCGGCGAGCATCTGCTGCCCGCAGCGCTGTCCCTGCGACTCGGCGGAGACGATGTCGCAGGTCGCGAGCTTCACCGGATGTCCGCCGACGCCGCCGAGCTCGGCGTTGAGGTAGTCGGCGGCGGCCTTGGCGGCGACGGTGAATTCGGGGTTGGAGACCGGGCCGCCCTGCTGGTTGACCAGGCCGATCGTGATCGGCGAACCGGTGGCCCGGCCCGTCCCGGCGGCGCCGGTGACGGTCTTGGCCAGCGCCGCGTCGATGGTCGTCGGCGCGGCGGGCTCGCCTACCGCGCCGGTGCCGCCGTCGTCGGTCGCGCAGGCGGTGAGGCCCATCGTGAGGCCCACGGCCAGGGCGAGGGCGGTCAGGCCCAGTCCGCCGATGGGGGTTGCGCTCATGCTCAGCTCCTGGATCTGCATGACCGTCGGTGTCGCCGCTGGTCATGGGGGGTGGGGCGGGCCGCCCGCGAAGGCCGGTCCGCGACGGCGCCGGTGCTGGTCGCCCAACCGCTACGCCGGAAACTGTTGAACTTTTGCCGGATTTCGAGGAAAGTAGGCCAGCAGATCACATAAGTCAACCCTTGCGCACCGTGAGGAGACCCGATTGAAAGCGCCCACCGGCGGCCGGAACGAGACGCGCGTGTCCCCGCCGAGGCCCGTGGCGGCGGACATGTCGGCGGCACTCGTCGACCTGGTCCGCACCCGCGGGCTGACGACGACCAACGACCTGTGCGACGCGACGGGCATGGGCCGCACGGTCGTCGCCCAGCGCATCGCCCGCCTGGTGGACGCCGGGCTGCTCGCCCACCGGGGCAAGGGCCGCTCGACCGGCGGACGCGCCCCCCGCGAGCTGCGGTTCCGCCACGAGGCGGCGACCGTGTTCGGCGTCGAGGTCGGCGTCACCGGGCTCACCGTGGGCCTGGCGACGCTGGACGGCGCGCCGCTGGAGGTCCGCGAGGCGCCGTGGGACGTGACGCGCGGTCCCGAGGAGACGCTGGCGCGGGCCGAGCGCATGATGGACGAGATCCTCGCCGCCCGTCCCGGATCCGCCCCGCTCGCGGGCATCGGCGTGGGGCTGCCCTGCCCGGTGGAGTTCGCCAGCGGACGGCCGGTGTCTCCGCCGATCCTGTCCGGCTGGGACGACTTTCCCGTCCGGGAGCGGCTGGCGGCGCGGTTCGGCGTCGGCGTGTGGGTGGACAACGAGGTCAACGCGATGGCGCTGGGCGAGCTGCGCAGCGGGATCGCCCAAGGCGTGGACGACTTCATCTACGTCAAGGTCGGCACCGGGATCGGGGCCGGGCTCGTATCGGCCGGGCGCCTGCACCGGGGGGCGCAGGGCTGCGCGGGCGACATCGCGCACCTGTGCCTCGACCCGGCGTCCACGCGGCAGTGCCGGTGCGGGAAGACCGGCTGCCTGCAGACGTTCGCGAGCGGCAGCGCGCTCGGCAAGGCCGCGCTCGACCTCGCCGAGCGCGGCGCGAGCCCGGCGCTGGCGCGGCGGCTCGCCGAGGCCGGCACCGTGACCGCCGCCGACGTCAGCGCTTCCGCCGCGCACGGCGACCCGGACTGCGTCGACCTGATGAGCACGGCGGGCGCGCAGCTCGGCGAGGCGCTGACCAGCCTCGTCAACATCTTCAACCCCGCGCTGGTCGTGATCGGCGGCGGCGTCTCGCTCGCCGGGGACCTGCTGCTCCCGTCGCTGCGGAAGATCGTCTACGCGCGGTCCCTGCCGCTGGCGACCCGGGACCTGCGCGTCGTCCTGTCCGCCCACGCCGACCGGGCGGGCGTGGTCGGCGCCGCGCTCACCGCCGTGGACGAACTGCTCGGCCCCGCGCACCTGGACGGCCTCGGCGCCCTGCTCACCGGCGCGGACGCGTGACCGCGCCGCGCGCGGGGCTCGTCGGCGCCGGCATGATCGCGGCCGTCCACGCCCGCGCCGCCCGCCTGAACGGCGTCCCGGTCACCGGCGTCGCCGCGTCGACGCCCGAGCGCTCGCGGCGGGCCGCCGCGCGGCTGGGCGCCGCGCGGGCCTTCGACTCCCCCGAACGGCTCATCGCGTCGGACGACGTGGACGTCGTCCACATCTGCGCCCCCAACCACCTGCACGCGCCGCTGGCCTCGGCGGCGCTGCGCGCCGGGAAGCACGTCGTGTGCGAGAAGCCGCTCGCGATGGACACCGCCGAGGCCGCCGACCTCGCCGCGCGGGCGCGCGACAGCGGGCTCGTCGCGGCCGTCCCGTTCGTCTACCGCTACTACGCGCTGGTCCGGCAGGCCCGCGCGCGCCTGCTCGGCGGCGCCGCCGGCGACGTCCGGCTGATCCACGGCGGCTACCTCCAGGACTGGCTGCTGGACGCCGACGACGACAACTGGCGCGTCGACGCGTCCCTGGGCGGCGCGTCCCGGGCGTTCGCCGACATCGGCTCCCACTGGTGCGACCTCGCGCAGTTCGCGTCCGGCCACACCATCGTCGGCGTGACGGCGCGGACCCTGCGCGCGCACGCCGAGCGGCGGCGCGCGCCGTCCCGCGTCTCCTTCTCCCGCGCTCCGGCGGCCGGGTCCCTCGCCGCGGTCGACACCGAGGACGCCGTCGCCGTCCAGTTCGCCACCGACCGCGGCGCCCTCGGCTCCCTGCTGGTCAGCCAGATCTCCGCCGGGCACAAGAACCGGCTGCGCATCGAGTTCGACGGCGCGGCCGAGTCGCTCGCCTTCGACCAGGAGCGGCCCGAGACGCTGTGGCTCGGCCGCCGGGCCGGCACGGAACTCCTCGTCCGCGACCCCGCGGTCCTCTCCCCCGACGCGCGGCGCCTCACCGTCCTGCCCGCCGGCCACCCGGAGGGCTACGAGCGGTGCTTCGAGGCGTTCCTCGGCGACGTCTACACGGCCGTCCGCACCGGCGCGGCGCCCGAAGGGATGCCCACCTTCGACGACGGCCTCGCCGCCGTCCGGCTCACCGACGCCGTCCTCCGATCCGCGACCACCGGAACGTGGACGGCCGTCCCCACGGACGCCGCCCTTCCGCCGGGCCGGAACCCGAACACCAACCCATGATCAACGGCCCTCCCAAGCAGGGCCGACGTTTCAATCCAGGAGTTTTGATGAGTGGCACGATGACGGCTGTCCGGATCTACGAGCACGGTGGGCCGGAGGTGTTGAAGGTCGAG
>NZ_WUTW01000012.1 GCF_009831215.1 Actinomadura rayongensis | reverse complement strand
AATCCCAGTATCGCCCACGAGTCGGGCTCTTGTGGTCGGTGCGCTTCGCGCACCTTCCGCAAGGGCCCGCAGTGTTTTTCCGGGGGGCGACCCCCGGACCCCCGATGTGGGGGCTCCGCCCCCACGCCCCCTCCTTTTCATCTGGTCGTTTTCGCGACTACGTGGGGGGCGATGCTCGTCAGTTTTTCGCAGGTCTCCTCGAATTCTCTGTCGGGGGTCGACGCGCCCACGATTCCGGCGCCCGCTCGGAGCCATGTCCGGTCGTTCCGGCGGTAGAGGGCGCGCAGGACCAGGGCGCAGTCCAGTGCTCCTTCGTGTGTCACCGTGAGGGCCGCGCCCGCGTAGAGGCCGCGTGGTTCGTCCAGGCGGGTGATGGCCTCGATCGCCTCTTTCTTCGGGACGCCTGATGCCGTGACGCCCGGGAAGAGGGTGGCCAGCGCGTCCCATTGGGTGCGGTCGCGGGCCAGGGCGCCGGTCACCGTGGAGCCCAGGTGCTGGACGCTGCCGCGTTGTTTGACGGTCATGAAGTCGCCGATCCGGACCGTTCCCGGGGCGCAGATTCGCTGGAGTTCCTTCTGCGCGGCGTAGACGGAGATCGCGTGTTCGAAGATCTCTTTCGGGTCGCTGAGGAGTTCGTTCCGCAGGTTTTGGTCCTCGTTCGATTTCGTCAGCGCCCTGGTTCCGGCCAGGGGGTCGGTTCGTACACGGCCTCCTGCTGTCACGGAGGCCAGGACTTCGGGGCTGAAGCCCAGGGTCTCGTGGTCGTCCAGGACGGACAGGAACGAGCGTGCCGGCGTGTTGGCTCTGCGTCCGCGTACGTAGGTGGCGACGACGTCCACCGGGAACGGGACGTCGACCGTTCGGGAGAGGATCACCTTCTGGTAGCGGCCCGCGTGGATGTCCGCCACCGCCTCGGCGACTCGTTCCCGGTAATGGTCGCCGTCCGTGCGTATCGGCACTCTGGTGGGTGCGGGCGGCTCTGGTGTGCTCGTTCGCAGTGCTTCGGTGGCGCGTTCGACCTCGTCGTGGTCGCGTCCCGTGATGTGCGCGGTGCCGTCGTGGACGCGGACTTCCACGCGCGGGACGAGCAGGTGGGCCAGGCGTCCGGTCGGGTGCCGGACGGCGAACTCGAACGCGATCCAGCCGTAGGCGTTCCATGCCGGCAGGGGGCATTCTTCGAACGCCGTGCGCAGGGCGTCGACCGGGCGGCCCGACCACGGGCGCACGTCGGGCGGCGTGTCCGGCCAGGTCGTGCGCACCGTGTCGGCTTCGAGGATCACCTCGCCCAGCGCTCCGCCTGCGAACGTCCACAAGCCGGGCTTCTCGTAGACGACGTACTCGTCGAACAGGTCCGACCTGGCCAGCGCCGCCATCAGCAGCACGGGGGGCGCGCCGGTCGCCACCACCCGTTCCGTGCGTTCCGGGCGCTCGATCGGTGGGACGGTCACGGGGTGGCTCCCTTCGGGCCGGGACGGCTGGGGCAGCCGTTCCGCAAGAGTGCGGTCACTCTCCGTGAGCTGTCCATGGGCCGCTCCGGCAGGAAACCCTCCCCCCAATGGTCATGATGACAGAACGTTATCGACTGATTACGTAACGCTCTGTGGGCGGTAAGGTCCTTGGACACGTCGGCCGCCCGCCAAGCGTTCCGGCGGAACTCGGAGTGGTCCGGCCGTCAGGTGTTCGGACGTGCTCCCGTCTCACGCCCGGATCCCGCTCGGGCGTGCTCCTTCGCCTGGTGAATCGAGCGTCCCATGACCACGTCCACGCCGTGTCCGTCCATGCCCTCGCTGGCGGGGCTGCTGCCGGGAGTCGCGCCGCCGGCGGCCGATCCGGGGATGCGGGAGGCGGCGGAGCGCCGGCTGCGCGACTGGGTCCGCCGCTACGACCTGACGCCCGGCACCGACGAGTGGCTGCACCTGACGCTCGGCGCGGACACGGCCGCCTGCTGGCCCACGGCCGACATGGACATCGTGGACGTGGCCGCGCAGCTCTATTTCACGTTCATCGCCGTCGGCGAGGTCGTGGAGGACGTCGCCGACGGCGAGGGCTTCGCCCGGTTCGTCCAACTGCTGATGTCGCTCACGACCGTCCTGGAGGAGCCCGAGCGGGTGCCGGACGGCCGCGGGTTCGACGCGGCGCTCGCCGACGTCCTCCGGCGCAGCGCCGTGATCTTCTCCTCGCGCCACCAGGAGGACCTGCTGACCAGCGTGCGTTCGCTGCTGAGCCTGTGGCACTGGGCGGCGCATCAGCGCGTCACGCGGACCTGGCCCGGCGTCGACGACTATCTGACGGCCCGCCGGCATCTGTGCCTGATGTGGCTGACGCGGACGTTGGCCGAACCGCTCTGCTCGGTCACGATCACGCCGGGGTCGCGCCACTACGACGACTTCCTCCGGCTCAAGAAGGCGGCGACCCGGGTGATGGTGATCCACCACGACCTCGCGTCGTTCGCCAAGGAGCAGCGCGCCGTCGGGGGCGTCCCGTTCAGCCTGCCCGGCGTGCTCATGCACGCCCACGGCTGCGACCTTCCGTCCGCGCTCGACCGCGCGCGCCGGATGTTCGCCGACGCCGCCGCGCGGACCGTGGACGTCCTCGGCCCGTTGCTGGAGTCGCCGAACTCGATGATGCGCCGGTACGCGGACGATTCGGCGCTCTGGCTCGTGATGACCGACACCTGGTACACGTCCATGGCGGCGGAACGGTACGTCGACCCCGTTCAGTGAGGCGTGTGCCCGGAGATCTCCGAAAAAGGACTGTGAACATGCCCGATGTGCCTCTTCCGCGTCTTCCGCTGGAGCGGACGGACCTGCTCCGCCCGGCACCGCTGACGCGCGAACTCCAGGACGGCGACCAGGTGCGGCGCGTGCGGACGATGGTGGGCGACAAAGCCTGGCTCGTCACCGGTTACGCGCACGTCCGCGCGCTGCTGGACGACGAACGCCTCGGCCGCTCCCACCCCGACCCGGACAAGGCCGCGCGCGCCGGGCACGCGGCCATCTTCACCGCCCCCGGCACGAACTTCGACCGGGAGCCGCAGGAGCACGCGCGAACACGGAGCTTCTTCCAGTCCCAGTTCACCGCGCGGCGCATGCAGGAGTTACGCCCGCGCATCGACCAGCTCACCGGGGAACTCCTCGACGAGATCGAGCGGCACGGCCCGCCCGCCGATCTCCAGCGGGATCTGGCGACTCCGCTGCCCATCGCGGTCATCAGCGAGGTGCTCGGCGTCCCGCACGACGACCACCGCAAGTTCCGCGCCTGGACCGAAGCCGCGACGAACACCGCCGACCATGACGTGTCCCTGCGGGGCCTGACCGAGCTGTACCAGTACGGGACGTGGCTCGTCGAACGCAAGCGGAAAGAACCCGAGGACGACGTGATCAGCCGGCTGTGCGCGCGTCCCGACGCGTCCACCGACGACGTCGTCAAGATCCTGTGCAAGCTGCTCATCGGCGGGCACGAGACGACGGTCGTGCAGATCGGCTGGGGCGCGCTGTTCCTGCTGGCGGATCCGGCGCGGTGGGCGACGCTCGTGCGCGACCCCGCGGCCGTCCCCGGCGCCGTGGAGGAAATGCTGCGGGCGCCGATCACCGTGCCGAGCGGCGTCATCCGGTACGCCCGCACGGATCTGGAGTTCGCCGGCGTCCGGATCGACGCCGGGGACCTGGTGCTCCTGGACACCGGTGCGGCGAACCACGACCGGCGCGTGTTCGCGGACCCCGACGGGTTCGACGTGGCGCGGGCCGTCAACCGGCATCTGGCCTTCGGGCACGGCCGCCGCCACTGCCCGGGCGCGCCGCTGGCCCGGCTGGAGCTAGACGTGGTGTTCTCCCGGCTCGTCCCGCGCTTCCCGGACATGCGGCTCGCGGTTCCGGTGAGCGAGCTCAAACTGCGCGAGCACGGGCTCACGGCCGGGCTCGTCGCGCTTCCCGTGACCTGGTGAGCGTCCGGGCCGTGCTCCACGCGACCGGGACGGCCACCGCGCCGACCAGGACGGCCCCCGCCAGCGCGCATCGCGTCATGCCGTGGACGAAGGCGTCCTTCGCCGCCGCCACGGCCGCCGGTCCGGGACCGCCGGGGACGTGCGCCGCCGCCAGCAGGGCGTTGACATCGTCGCCGGGGCCGTGCAGGCGGCGCGCGGCGATCGCCGACAGGGCCGACCCCTGGACGGCGATCCCGAGGGCCAGCCCGACCTGGCGGGTGACGTCGTTGAGCGCCGACCCGAGGCCCGCGCGCTCGCCGGGGAACGCCGCCATCACCATCTCGGTGGCCGCCGCCAGGATCACGCCCGCGCCGGTTCCGAGCAGCACGAGGTACACGGCCAGCGCGCGGTAGTCCGCGGCGGTCGTGAACGTGGCGAGCAGGGCGAACGCCGCCGCGAGGATCGTGAGGCCCGCCAGGATCGCGGTCCGGTCGCCGAACCGTCCGAGCTTGTTCAGCAGCGGCAGCGCGAGCGCGGCGCCGACGACCATCCCGGCCGTCGCCGGGAGCGTGCGCGTCCCGCTGCGCAGCGCGGAGTAGTCCAGGACGCCCTGCATGTAGAGGTTCAGGATCAGCACCGAGCCGAAGACCAGCGCGGAGATCAGCGCCATCATCGCCAGGCCGAGCCGGACGCGGGGCGCGCTCAACAAGGCCAGCGGCAGCATCGGCGCACGGCAGCGGGCCTGCCACACCGCGAACGCCGTGAGCAGCAGCGCCGCGCCGGCGAACGCGGCGAGGACGGACGGGCTCGTCCAGCCGTGCTTCGGCCCGGCGACCACCGCCCAGACCAGCGTGCCCAGCCCGGCCGTCGAGAGCAGCGCGCCGCGATGGTCCAGCGGGGACGCGTCGGCGTCGCGCGACTCGGGCACCAGCCACGCCGCCAGGCCCGCCGCGAGCAGCGCGACGGGCATGCTGCTCCAGAACGCGGCGCGCCAGGACGCGTGGTCGACCAGCCAGCCGCCCGCGACCGGCCCGAGCAGGCCGCCGACGCCCGCGACGGCCGCCCAGACCGCGATGCCCCGGCGCCGCAGGTGCGGCTCGGGGAACACGTCGATGATGATCGACAGCGTCGCGGGCATCATCAGCGCGCAGCCGGCGCCCTGCACGACCCGCGAGCCGATCATCTGCCCGGGGGACGTCGCGGCGCCGCCCGCCGCCGAGGCCGCCGCGCACAGCAGCAGGCCGGTGATGAAGACGCGGCGCCGTCCGACGCGGTCGCCGAGGCTCCCGGCGGCCAGGACCGTCCCGGCCATGACGACCGCGAAGGCGTCGACCGTCCACTGGACCTCGGCCGTGGACGGGTGCAGGGCCCGCTGCATCGCCGGGATCGCGACGTTGAGGACGGTGCCGTCGATGCCGATCAGCAGCAGTCCCGAGCACGCGACGGCGGTCGTCGCCCAGCGCCGGGCCAGGCCCGCGTGCGCCGGTTCCGCGATGCTCTGCACGCTCATGGGCGCGGCTCTCTTCCCGGGGTCGTGGCGGTCACGAGTGGAGGGCGCACAGTTCGGCCAGCGCCGCGTGCCACAGGACGCCCAGCCGCTCGGGGCCGCCGGCCGATCCGGCGAGGGCGGTGTCGACCGACGCGACCGCCGTCACCCGTGGGCCGTAGAAGACGATCGCGACGGCCAGGCGGACGAGCGGCACCGGCGCGGGCGCGATCGCCACCGCGCGCACCGGCGCTCCGTCGACGGTGAGCCCGGACGCCACGCGCAGCGTCGTGACGAACTGGCCGACGACGCCCGCGCGTTCGCACTGGGCGACGACCGTCCGCAGCAGCGTGTACGGCATGGACGGTGCCAGCGCCCGCGCGAGCGCGCGGTGCAGGGCGGTGCGGCGTTCGCTCGTCTGGTCGACGACCTGCCGCAGGTGCTCGCGCGGCGACGGGGCGCCGCACGGCAGGTCCACGCGCAGCAGGCCGAGGTGATGGCCGAGGGCGCCGCTGCGTTCGGGCGGCCACAGGTTCAGCGGAACCTGGACGGGCAGCGCCGCGCGGTGGTCGGCGCGGTCGGGCGGCGTCCAGGCGCGCAGCGCGCCGGTCAGCGAGGCCAGGCAGACCTGGTTGACGGTCGTCCGGGCGGCGCGCGCGACGGTGAGCAACCGCCCGGTGTCCAGTTCGATGGCGTGCATGGCGAAACGTCCGGTGGGCGTCCGCGCGGGCAGCGACCACGGGGTGCGGCGGCGGTGCGCGGGGCGGCGCAGGGGCGGGAGCGGGACGGCGCGCGGGCCGGTGCGGCCGGGGTTCGGCGGCGGCTCGGGGAGGCGCCTGCGGCCGAACAGCGCCTCCACCGTGCCGACGACGGCCGTCCCGTCCTGGAACATCGTGTGCGAGCGGTAGCACAGGGCGTACTCGCCGGGGGCGTGGCCGTGCAGCAGGGTCAGGTCCCACAGCGGCCGTCCGGCGCGGAAGGGCGGCAGGTCCAGCGCGGCGGCCTGGACGTCGGCGCCGGGTTTCAGCTCCCGCTCGCGCAGCTGCGGGCCGACGTCGAACGGCTCCGTCCGCACCCAGCGTCGCCTTTGCACGTCGGGCCGGTACCGCAGGACGGGCGCGTGGTCGATCCGGTCGGCGATGTGGGCGCACAGGTCGGACAGGGCCGGGGCGGGGCCGTCGACGGTCAGGATCACGCACGCCGCCGGGGTCGCCCGCGCCCGCGCGGCGACGTCCCCGGCGACCCGGTCGATCGCGGTGAACGGGACGGTCCCCGGCGGCGGCGCGGGACGGAGAAACGGCACCTGCGGCTCCTTACGGAATTCGGCCCCTCATGAAACTCCCGCCGGGTCGGGGACATGCCGTGTTCCGCGTGAGTGTGGCCGCGTCGGCATATTCATCGGGCGGCCGAGTAAGAATCGGGGCGCGCTGTGTGGGAAATGCGGATATCGCGTCATGAATCGCGCTCGAAGAAAGGGTCCCGATGCGTCATGCTGGGGGTTTATCGGCCTGGGAGGCGCCGCGAACATGGACGGTTTCACGCCCTGGCCGCCGGAGTTCGCGGCCCGCTACGAGGCGGCGGGCTACTGGGGACGGGACCTGCTGGGCGACGTGCCGCGCGGCGCGCCGGACCGGACCGCGCTGGTCGCGGGGGACGTCCGGCTGACCTACGCGGACCTGGACCTGCGCGTCCGGCGGGCCGCGGACGGCTTCACCCGGCTGGGCCTGCGGCGGGGCGACCGGGTGATCGTCCAGCTGCCCAACACCGCCGGGTTCGCGGTGGTGTTCCTGGCGCTCGTGCGGAGCGGGATCGTCCCCGTCCTGGCGCTGCCCGCGCACCGCGCCGACGAGGTCGGCGCGCTGCGCGAGCTGACCGATGCGCGTGCCTATGTCGTGGGCGAGGCCGAGGCGGATTTCGACGTCCGGCGGCTGGCCCGCTCCCTTCCGGTGGACCACGTCGTCGTGGACGGTGACGCCGGGGAATTCACCGCGCTCGCCGACGTCGAGGCGGCGGGCCGCGCGGACGCCGTGCCGGAACGTCCGGAACCGGGCGACGTGGCCGTCCTGCTCCTGTCCGGCGGCACCACCGGCTCCCCGAAACTGATCCCGCGAACGCACCGCGACTATGTCTACAACGTTCGCGCGAGCGCGGACGTATGCGGATTCGGCCCGGATACCGTCTATCTCGCGGCCATTCCGGCGGCGCACAATTTCGCGCTGGCGTGCCCGGGGATCCTCGGCGCGCTGCACCGGGGCGGCACGGTGGTGATGGCGCCGACGACGTCGCCCGCCGCGACGTTCCCGCTGATCGAGCGGGAGCGGGTGACGGTCAGTGCGCTCGTCCCGCCCGCCGCGCTGCTGTGGGCGCGCGCGGCGGCGCGGACGCGGCACGACCTCGCGTCCCTGCGGCTCCTTCAGGTCGGCGGCGCCCGGCTCGCCCCCGAGCACGCCGCGACGGTGCCGCGCGCGCTCGGCTGCGCGCTCCAGCAGGTGTTCGGCATGGCCGAGGGCCTGCTGAACTTCACCCGGCCGGACGACCCGCCGCACCTGGTCGAGCGCACGCAGGGCCGCCCGCTGTCACCGGCCGACGAGATCAGCGTCGTCGGTCCCGACGGCGCGCCGGTCCCGCCCGGCGCGGTCGGCGAACTGCTGACCCGGGGCCCGTACACGCTGCGCGGCTACTACCGAGCGCCGGAACACAACGCCCGCGCCTTCACCCGGGACGGCTTCTTCCGCACCGGCGACCTCGTGCGGCGGCTCCCGTCCGGGCACCTCGTGGTGGAAGGCCGCACGAAGGAGCAGATCAACCGGGGCGGCGAGAAGTTCGCCGCCGCCGAGCTGGAAGGCCACCTGCTCGCGCACCCGGCCGTCCGTGACGCCGCCGTCGTCGGCCTGCCCGACCCGGTGCTCGGCGAGCGGACCTGCGCTTTCGTGGTCCTGCGGGACGGAGCGCCGCCGCTCCCGCTCGCGGCGGTCAAGGAGTTCCTGCGTGGACGCGGCGTGGCCGCCTTCAAGTTCCCGGACCGGGTCGAGACCGTCGCCGCGTTCCCGCTGACCGGCGTCGGCAAGGTCGACAAGAACGCTCTGGCCGCCCGGTAGCCGTCAGCCGCGCGCCGCCTCCCGGGCCGACATCAGGTGCTCCAGCTCCGCGACGGTCGTCGTGGCGTTGAACTCGGTCTCGTCCAGCCAGACCCCGAAGTCCTCCTCGAGCCGGACGCGCAGCCGGAGCAGGGCGAGCGAATCCAGGCCGAGATGCTCGAACGTGTCCTGCGGTCGCAGTTGCGTCCGATCGATCCCGGCGTCCTCGGCGACCATCGCCGCCCACGCCCGGTTCTCGCCCATCGGTGCTCCTTGTCGTGACGAACCACGGCGGGACGGACGACCCGCCGCCGGTTCATAACCGGTGCGGCGATCACGAAGCGTGACGGAGCGTGCGGGATCAGTGTCCCTGGGGGCACCCCGTCGTCACCCCCGCGTGCTCGGCGCAGAGGCAGCCGACGCGAGCCCGCTGATCAGGTCGTTCGTCCAGCTCGCGACGTCGGTGTGCCGGGGCTGAGCGTCAGGCGGCGGTGCTGCCGACGGCGCTCGGCGCCAGGTGGGTCCGGACGAACGACGCGATGTCGCCGATCGCCCGGTCCGCCTCGGGGATGACGCCGGAGAACGCCGGGAACACGTGGATCTGCTTCTCGAAGATCTCGACCTTGTGCGGCACGCCGGCGTCCGCCAGGCGCTGGGCGAGTAGGTCGGTGTCGTAGCGCAGGGCCTCGTGCGATCCCGTTACGACCAGCATCGGCGGCAGCGGGCGCAGGTCCCGGTCGGCGGGGGCGGTGACGTCGCCGTCGGACAGGAGCAGGCGCTTGAGCCGTTCCAGCCGGTGGACGGGGATGTAGGCGTCCTTGCGCGTGTACGGGAACGCGGCCCGCTCCACGTGGTCGAGGGTGACCAGCGGGGCCAGCGCGGCGATCGCGGCGGGCACGGGACGTCCCTGCTCCGCCGCGGTCAGGGCCGTGTTGAGGGCCAGGAAGCCGCCCGCCGAGTCGCCGCCGAGCGCGATGTGCTCGCCCGCGAAGCCCTGGGCCAGCAGCCACTCGTAGGCGTGCTGCGCGTCGGCCGTCGACGTGGTCAGCGGCGCCCGCGGGAGCTGCCGGTAGGCCACCGAGAACGCGGTGACGCCCGCCGCCTCGGCGATCTTGGCGATCATGCGGCGGTGGGTCTTCAGGCCGCAGAAGAAGAACCCGCCGCCGTGGAAGTACAGCAGGACGCGGGACGGGTCGGCGTTCGCGGGCCGGATCCATTCGCCGTGGAAGCCGTCGAACTCGACGCGCTCGATCTCCGTCCCGCGCGGCGTGCGCATGACCAGCGGCGCGCCCAGCTCGAACACGCCCGCCAGGCGCAGGGTGCTCGGCGTCAGCGGCATGCCGAACAGCCAGGGCTTGATCGCCAGCCGCAGGAAGCGCTCGAACCTCTTCGCCCGGCCGCTGCGGCCCGGGACGAACTCCACCACTGGATCCATGCGGGCACTTTGCCACACGCCGGACGCCGGGGTTATGCAGCCGAGGACGAATCCGCGCCGCCGAAACCCGCACCGAACGACGTTCCGGTCAGGCGCGGACCCCGTCGATCACCAGCCCGAGAAGCCGCAGCGCGACGTCGCTCCGGTCGGGGCCCTCGGCGATCAGCGCGATCCCGCCGAGGACGAGCAGCAGGTCGTGGGCGTCCACCCCGTCGCGGACCGTGCCGCGCTCGGCGCCGGCCCGCAGCAGGACCGCGAGCGCGTCGCGGAGCAGGCCGCGGGTGCGCATGCGGTCGTCCTCGGACGTCAGGACGGCCCGCAGCGCGTCGCCCATCGCCTGCTTGGCGGCCATGAAGTCCACGAACCGCTCCATCCACTCCCGCAGCGCGTCCAGGGGCTCCCGCCGGTCGAGCAGGGCGGGCGCCGTCGCGCACAGCCGGTCGACCTCGGTCCGGTAGACCGCCTCGATGAGCGTCTCGCGGCTCGGGAACCGGCGGTAGAGCGTGCCGATGCCGACTCCGGCCTCCTGGGCGATGGCCTTCAGCGACGCGCCCGGGCCCTCGCGGGCGAACGCGCGCGCGGCGACCTCCAGCAGCCGCGACTCGTTCTGCCGCGCGTCGGCGCGCAGCGGCCGTGCCGGGGGCATCGCGCCCTCCTTCCGGGCTTGTAAACGGAGCCGAGTCCGCTTACGCTTCCATCATGCGGAGCCGACTCCGCTTACTCTACCGTGATTGGAGCACGACGATGGAAGACCTGGTCACCACCCCGTTCGACGCGACCACGACCGCCGCCGAAGTACTCGAAGGCGTCGATCTGCGCGGCCGGCGGGCGGTCGTCACCGGCGGCTCGTCCGGGCTCGGCGCCGAGACCGCCCGCGCGCTCGCCGGCGCGGGCGCCGAGGTGACGCTCGCCGTCCGCGACCCCGCCGCCGGGGACCGCGCCGCCGCCGAGATCGCCGCGTCCACCGGGACCCGTCCGCGCGTGGCCCCGCTCGACCTCGCCGACCGCGCGTCGGTGGCCGCGTTCGTCGCCGCGTGGGACGGCCCGCTGCACGTCCTCGTGTGCAACGCCGGGGTCATGGCCCCGCCGGAGACCCGGACGCCCGAGGGCTGGGAGCTGCAGTTCGCCACCAACCACCTCGGCCACTTCGCGCTGGCCACCGGCCTGCACCCGGCGCTCGCGGCGGCCGGGGACGCCCGCGTGGTCGTCGTCAGTTCGGTGGGCCACCTCAACGCCGACGTGGACTTCGACGACCTGGCGTACGAACACGGCCCGTACGACCCGTGGTCGGCGTACGGACGGTCCAAGACCGCCAACGTGCTGTTCGCCGTCGAGGCCGCCCGGCGCTGGGCCGGCGACGGGATCGCCGTGAACGCGCTGAACCCCGGCCGGATCACCGCGACGAACCTGTCCCGCCACATCGGGGACGTGTCCGCCGCGCCGGCGTCGTTCGGCCCGCGCAGCACGGACGTGTCGTGGAAGACCGTCGAGCAGGGCGCCGCCACGTCCGTCCTGCTCGCCGGGTCGCCGCTGGCGGACGGGGTGACGGGCCGCTACTTCGAGGACTGCGCCGAGGCCGGGCCGCACCGGGAGGGCGTCCGCCGCGGCGTCGCCGGGTACGCGCTGGACCCGGCGCGCGCGGCCCGGCTGTGGCGGGATTCGCTCGCCCTGCTCGGCGCGCGGGTCACGGAGTGAGCAGGCCCGTCTCGTGGGCGCGGGCCGCCGCCTCGGTGCGGGTCGCGACACCGAGCTTGCCGAGGATCCGGGCCACGTGCGTCGCCGTCGTGTTGGACGTGATGAACAGCTCGGCCGCGATCTCGGCGTTGGAGCGGCCCTTGGCGAGGACGCGCAGCACCTCCAGCTCGCGGCGCGTCAGCCCGAAGTCGTTGCGGGGCGGGGGAGCGGCGGGCGTGAGGCGCCCGCGCGCGGCCAGCTCGTCGATGCGGGCCAGCAGCGGCGCCGCGCCCAGCTCGGCCGCGATCGCCCGGGCCTCGCGCAGCCGGGACGTCGCGCCCGGCCGGTTGTTGGACGCCAGCGCGACGCCCGCCGCGCCGGTGAGCACGGTCGCGGTCGCGAAGCGGTCGCCGAGGGCGCGCCAGGCCGCGGCGGCGGCGTCCCACGCGGGCAGCGGGCCCGGACCGGCCTCGGCCAGGAACGTGAGCCGGTGCGCGGCGAGCGCGGGGGTGTCGGCGCGGACGGACGCGACGCGGTCGGCGAGCTGCGCGAGCCGGGCGGCGACCGTCCGGTCGCGGGGCGCGGCGGCGCGGCGGGCGCGCTGGATCCGGGCGCCGAGGACGGCGAGGCGCAGCACGTCCGCGGCGGGCCACGCGGCGGACGGGTCGGCGGCCAGGTGCTCGCCGAGCATGCGGTCGGCGGCGTCGAGGTCGCCCCGGTCGAACGTCCACGCGACGAGCTGGACGGCCAGGTCCGCCTTCGCCTCCTCCGCCCCGCGCGCGTTCCGGGCGAACTCGGTGAGCTGCCGGAACAGCTCCTCGCAGCGGTCGGTCTCGCCCCGGCAGCGCGCGATGTCGGCCGCGACCAGCCGCATGAACGCGGCGTAGAGGGGCGGCGGGGCCTCGTCCAGCGCGTCGGCGACGACGTCCAGGGCCTCGTCCCACCGGCCGAGGGCGCGCAGCGGCACCGCCCGCGTGACGGCGAGCATCCCGCCCCGCGCGCGGACCCGGCCGAGCCGCCGCGCCGCGCGCTGCCCGGCGTGCGCGAGGTCGGCGGCGTCCGCGTACCGGCCCGCCGCGATGAGATCGCCCGCCTCCCACTGGAAGGTGGTGAGGAACGTGTGCTCGTCGCCCGCCGCCTCGGCCGCGCTCCGCGCCGCGGCGAAGCGGCGGGCCGCGCGCTCGTGCTCGCCGTCGATGCCGTCGAGCGCGGCCAGGACGAGCAGGGCGGGGGCGCGCAGGCCGTCGTCGGATCCGGCCAGCTCCAGCGCCTCGGTCGCGTGGTCCCGGCTCTCCTTGTTGCGGAGCGCGCCGACGCCGATGAACGCCAGCGCCGACAGCAGCTCACTGCGCGCCGCGCCGGGCGGCAAAAGCCTCAGCGCGCGCTCCAGGTCGGCGCGGCCGGTGCCGTCGATGCGGTTCTGGAGGCGTCCGCGCAGGCCGAGGAGCGTCGCCGTCCGCTCCGGGTCGGTGGTGTGCTCCAGCGCGGCGGTGGCGTGGGCGACTCCGGCGGCGGACCGTCCGGCGGCGTACGCGGCCGTCGCCGCCGCCTCCAGGACGTCGGCGCGCGGGACGTCCAGCGCGCCGTCGATCCACCGGCCGAGGATCAGTTCGAGCAGGTGGAACTGCTCGTCGTAGGCGTTCTGGCGGGCCGCGCGCCCGGCGGCCTCCCACGCGGCGGGCAGGCCGCGTCCCGGCTCGCCCCCGGCCAGCCAGTGCTCGGCCGCCGCCGTCGTGCCGCCGGGGAGCGTGGCGGCGTAGCGGGCGTGCAGCTCGCGGCGGCGCGCCGGGCGCAGCGACGCGTGGACGGCCTCGCGGATCAGGTCGTGCCGGACGGCGAACCGGTCGTCCCGGACGGTCACCAGATCGCGCGCGGCGAGGTCGTCCAGCGCGGGTTCGGCGCCGCCGACCGCGCGCAGCGTGGCCTCGTCCAGGCCCGCCCCGGCGACGGCGAGGACGGCGAGCGTGTCCCGCGCCGGTCCCGGCAGGTCGGTGACGCGGTCGAGCAGCAGCGTCCGCAGGTCTTCGGCGGGGGTCTCGCCCGCCGTGCCGAGCGCCTCCACGAACAGCGGGTTCCCGCCGCTGCGCGCGTGGATCCGGGCGGCGCGGGCGCGGCCGGGGCGGCGGCCGTCGATCGCGGCGAGCATGTCGGCCACGTGCCGGTGCTCCAGCGGGCCGAGCCGCAGCCGCACCACGTCGCCGCCGCGCGCCAGCTCGGCCAGGAGCTGGCGGTTCGGGTGCTCGCCCGTCCGGACGGTCCCGACGAGCAGCACGGCGCATTCCACGAGGTTGCGGGACAGGTACGCGAACAGCTCGCGGCTGGACGCGTCGGCCCAGTGCAGGTCTTCGACGACCAGGACGACCGGCCGTGTCTCGGACACGCGCGTCACCAGCGCCAGCATCTCCTCCAGCAACCGGATGCGCGGGTAACGAACGGGCGCCGGACCGAGTTCGGGCAGCCAGTCGCCGAACACCGAGCCCGACGGCGGCAGCAGCGCCGCCACCGCGTCCCGGCCGAGCCGCCGCACCAGCGCGCGCAGGATCGCGACGAACGGGACATAGGGCGCGCCCTGGGCGCCGAGTTCGAGGCAACCGCCCGTCAGCACGAGCGGGTCGCCGGGCAGCGCCCGGACCACGCCGGTCACCAGCCGCGTCTTGCCGATGCCCGCCTCGCCCGCGACGAGCACGGTGACCGGCCGCCGGTCCGCCGCGCGGGCGTGCGCGTCCCGCAGCGCGGCGGTCTCGGCCTCGCGGCCGACCACGACGGGACTGACGACAGAGGTCATCCGAACTCCGGGCGGGAAGTCACCAGGTCTGACGACGACAGCCTGCCACCCGCCCGGACATGCTCGGACCCATGAGAAACGTGATCGCCAACATCTCCCTCTCGCTCGACGGCCGCGTCGCCGGACCGGGCGGCGAATACGACATGAGCTGGATCGTCCCGCACGCCGTCAGCGCGGCGGCGCGTGACCACATGGTCCGCGTGACGGGCGGCGCGACGACGGCGCTGCTCGGCCGCAAGAACTACCAGGGCTTCTCCGGCTTCTGGCCGTCGGTGGCCGGGGACGAGAACGCCGACGAGCGCGACCGCGCGTTCGCCCGCTGGCTCGACGGCGTGGAGAAGGTCGTCTTCTCCACCACGCTCGACCGCGTGGACTGGCGCAACGCGCGGCTCGCCGCCGCCGACCCGGCCGCGACCGTCAAGGAACTGCGCGCGCAGGAGGGCGGGGACATCGTCGTCCTCGCCAGCACGAGCGTCATCCAGCAGCTCTTGGCGGCGGGCGAGATCGACCGGCTCAGTGTCACGCTGTGCCCGGAACTGGTCGGCGGCGGGGCGCGGCCGTTCTTCGCCGACGACCTCGACCGCTCGTCCTGGACGCTGACCGACACCGCCCGCACCGACAGCGGCGCCCTGTGCCTGCTCTACTCGCGGAACGCCGGATGATCGTGCGCAAGCTGATCGTCGTCGCCCTGACGTCCCTGGACGGGCGGGTCGAGGGGCCGGGCAGGAACTTCATGGCGATGCCCGCCGACCACAGCTTCGACGGGTACTGCGCGGAACGCCTGCGCACGGCGGACACGCTGCTGCTCGGCCGCGCCACCTTCGACCTGTTCCGCGGGTTCTGGCCGTCGATGGCCGGGCACCCCGAGGCCACCGCCGACCAGCGGGAGATCGCGCGGCTGGACGACGCGATCGAGAAGGTGGTCGTCTCCGACTCGCTCGCCGCCGGGCGGACGGCGCCGTGGGACGACGCCCTGATCGTCCCCCGGGCCGAGGCCCACGCCCGGATCGCGGCGCTGAAGAAGGAGGACGGCCGCGACATCCTCGTGTTCGGCAGCAACGTGCTCTGGAACGATCTGCTGCGCGCCGGGCTGGTGGACGAGCTGCACGTCATGGTCGGGCCGGTCGCGCTCGGCGGCGGGACGACCTTGTTCGACCGGGACCCGCAGACCGGGCTCCGGCTGCTGGCGAACCGGACGTTCCCGGGCTCGGGCAACGTCGTCCTCCAGTACGCGGTCGGGACCTAGCCGCGGACGGGCGGCCTGGCGGGGCCGTTCCAGCGACGTCCCCGCCAGAACCCCCGGCTCTAGTCCGCGCGGTAGGAGCCCGTCCGGCCGCCGATCGCGGGGGTGAGGATGCCCCGGACGAGCTTGATGACGGCCTCGTCCGGGAGGTGGCCGAGCAGGACGTCGTGGGCGCGGCCGAGGCCGAACACGCGGGCCGACGAGTCGATGGCGAGGAGGTGGGAGTCGTCGGCCATGACGCCGAGCGGGTAGACGGCGCGGCCGATCCGGGCGGCGAGCGCGTCGCACGCTTCGCCGTCCGGGACGGCCTCCGGGTCCAAAGTGAATCCGACGCGCCGCAGCGGGCCGGTGCCGCGCGTCGGGACGGTGAGCCCGCCGAACTCGCCGACGAACGCGCGGACGGCGTCGGGGGCGTCGGGCAGGTCGGCGGCGGAGCGGCGGCCGGGCTCCCAGCCCGCCGCTTTCAGTTCGGCGACGACGTCGGACGGGAAGCGCTCGCGGACCGGGCTGTCCGGCGGCCAGGCCGGGGTGTAGGGGCGGTCGCCGAAACCGAGGACGGTCAGCCGCTCGAACTCCGCCGCGATCCGGTGCAGGGATTCCAGCCGTTGTTCGACGGCGTCCTCGGCCACCGGGTCGTCCTGGTCCACGCGGTCGAGGCGGACGACGTCCACGTCGTCGGTGCGCCAGGCGAACGGCTCGGGCGGCAGGGCCTCGGCGAGGCGCGCGGCGAGCGGCACGTTGTTCGCGCGCAGCGTCCAGGCGCCGGGCGCGGGGACGTCCCGTCCGGCCGCGAAGTCCGGTGCCAGTGCCGGGTCGCCGCCCGCGACGGCAGCGGCGGCGTCGGCGGGCACGTCCAGCCGCACGGCCGTGACGAGCAGGCACCGGGCGCGGACGGGGCGCCGCGCCGAATCCAGCGGCTCGTGCCGCACCGCGACGATCACCGGGCGGCCCCGGAACTCGCCGGTGCGGCAGATCAGGACGCGGGACGTGCCGAGCCGTCCGGCCGTGACCAGCGGCGCGTGCCGCCAGCGCGCCGCCGCCGCGCCGAGGTCGCCGGGCGCGAGGCCGAGGCGCGCGGCGCTCCGGTCGACGTCGGCGGCGATCCGCCGCAGGTCCCGCAGGGCCGCGGCGACGTCGGGACGGCTCAGGCGCCGCGCGGCCAGCCCCGCCGACACGAGCGGTACGCCGAGCACCAGGAGCAGCCCGATCCCGCCGAGCCCGCGCAGCGGACGGGCGTCGGCGCGGAACCCGTCGGCGAACCGCGGGGCGACCCGGCCGCTCGCGCCGAACCGGACCGGAACTTCTCGTCCCGGCGGGTACTCGCGCGTCCCGCGCACGACGGCGGGACGTCCGGCGCACGACAGCCGGCTCGCCGCGCGGCGCCCCTTGGCCGCGCGCTGATGGTCGAGGTAGGTGCAGGCGACCGTCCGTCCCGCCTTGAGGTCGGACCGGACGATCTCGTCCGACACCGCCAGGAACGTCAGCACGACCCCCGCGACGGGCAGGAGCAGCGCCGCGAAGAACCAGAACGCGCGAGCGTCCCGCGCGAGCCGGTACGCGGCCACCGGCCCGCACCAGGCCGCCGCCGCGACCGCGACCGGGTACCCGAGGAAACGGAACGCTGTTCCCTCTACGATCCAGGCGGCCAGAACGGTCAGCGCGACCGACCCGAGCCCGGCGAGAAGGGCGCGCCGGAAGAAGACCGCACGGCTCACGGCAGATCGTCCAAACGGTAGGTGCGGCGGGCGACCTCGCGCGTGAGCGCGTCGACGGACGCGTCCGCGCCGAGGACTTCCAGCACGACGCCGAGCGTGGCCGGAAGGGTCAGCCCCGGCTTGTCGATGGGGAAGTTGGAGGCCCACATCGTCCGCTCCGGCCCGAAGCAGTCGTGCAGGTGCCGGACGAGCGGCGCGACCGCGTCCACGAACGCGGCGCGCGGCCCGCGGACGTCGTGCAGGGCGAGCGGCACGGCCCGCTCGCCGCCCAGCAGCGGCATCCCGAGCCCGGAGTGCTTGGCGACGACGTTGGGACGCGCGGCGAGCGCGGCGAGGTCGTCCCGCCAGACCGCGAACTGCTCGCGCCGCTGATGGGCGAAACGCCCGGTGTGCCGTCCGCGCGGGCCGAGGAACCCGACCGGCGTGGCGTAGTGGTCGAGCACGAACGTGGTCTCGGGATACCGCTCGACGAGCCCGAGAGCGTCCGGCAACTGGTGCGCATAGCACCACAGCTCGAAGCTCAGCCCCCGCTCGGCGAGGGCCGCGAACCCGTCCAGGAACGCCGGTTCGGTGTAGACGGCCGGAACGTCGGAGAAGTCGCGGACCCCCGGGTCCGGGTGGTGCGCCGCGCTGAACCGCACCCCGCGCACGAGCCCGGTGACCGCGCGGTGCGCGTCGAGCACGGCGCCCACGTCGTCCCGGCGCGGATCGACGTGGACGACGACGCCGCCGAGCCGGGGCGCCCCGTCCCGCCCGAACGGCAGCCCGGACACCCAGCGCGTCTCCGCCACGGTCCCCAGGTGGTCCCGCGCGGGCCAGGCCGCCTCGATGTGGACGACCGCGCCGACCGGCAGCCCCCCGAGATCCCGCGCGTACGTACCGGGCAGATAGGGCTTGAGCACGTGGTGCGGGTCGCCGACGAACTCCCGGTCTGCCTGCGGAATGACCCGGCGCAGCCCGCGCGGCACCCGGGGAACGCGGCGCAGCAGCCGCGCCCGCCCCGAGCCCGCGCGCACGGTCGTCAGCGGATCCCACTGGTGGACGTGCGGGTCGACGATCGAAGCGGGCAGGCGTTCCGCGAGCTGGTTCGGGTTCATGGCTCTCGTCGGGCAGGCGATACGGGCGTCCGCCAGGATGCCAAACCGCCGCGCGCCGCGCCGCCCCGGGACCGCGCCGCGCTCAGGGGAAGGGGAGCGGGGGAGAGGGCGCCAGGGTGCGTTGGACGGCCGTCGCCGCTTCCAGCTCTGCCTGCGTGATGTCGTTGACGAAGGTGACGTCCCCGATCCCGACCGGCAGGGGGACGCGCTGCTGCCCGTCGCGGTGGCGGACGGTGTCCTGAAGGGCGCCCGCCAGGATGTCCGGCTCTAAGAGGGGATGCCAGGTCGGCAGCTCCAGCGCGGACATCACCGCGAACACCCGGTCGCGCTGGTGCTCGGTCAACAAGCCGCGGTGGTGGGCCACGACGGTGGTCAACGCCATGTCCACGCAGACGGCCTCGCCGTGCAGCAGGGACGGGAGCGCCCGCATCTCGATCGTCGGGCTGAACGTGTGGCCGTAGTCGACGCTGCGCTCCAGCTCGGTCTCCCAGAGATTCGGTTCCAGCTCCTCCAGCATCCCTTCGGTGGCGGCGTGGAGCACCGCGACGGCGGCGCGGTCGCCCGCGGGGGTGACGCCCTGGAACTTCTCGTCCAGCAGGCGGCGGCCGTGCTGTTCCAGGAGGTCGAACAGCCGCGCGTCCTTGATCAGCGCGAGTTTCAGGATCTCGGCGATGCCGTTGCTGACGTGCCGCCGGGCCAGCGTCGCCAGGAAGAAGCGGTCGAGCAGCGTCAGCGCGGCGGGCGCATAGGTTCCGAGGCGGTTCTTGTGGCCGTTGAAGTTCACCCCCGTCTTCGCGCCGACGCCCGCGTCCACGAGCCCGACGAGCGTGGTCGGGACGCGGACGAACGGCGTCCCGCGCCGGTACAGGCTCGCGACCAGCCCCACGATGTCGGTCAGGACGCCGCCGCCGACGACGATCAGCGGTTCGCGGCGGCGGGCGAGGCCGAACGCGTCCAGCGCCTCCACGATGCGCGCGGCGGTGCCGAAGTCCTTCGCCGACTCGTCCGCCCGGACGGTCAGGACCGTGGACTCGACGCCGTGGTGGTCGAAGTACGCGCGGATCCCGGCGCCGTGCAGCAGGTCGACGGCGTGGTCGACGACGACGAAGCGGCGCCGGCCCGATCCGATCTCCAGCACGTCGGCGCGGTCGGGCCGGAAGACGTGCTCGCGGATCCGCACCTCGTAGCTGACGAGCTGCTGCGCGCGGACGCGCCACGACCCCGGACGTTCTGCGTTGGCGTTCACAGCGGCACCCCTTCGGCTCGCCGGCGGTCAGGACGGGGTCAGCCGCACGCGCAGCCCTCCGGACGGGCCGCCGGCGGTGACGCGGACGTCCCGCAGGTCCCGGACGCGCTCGGCTCGCACGCCGTCCGGCAGCGGGCCGGGGCCGACCAGCACGGTCGCGGCCACGGCGGCGTGCGCGGCCAGCAGCCCGGCGGGGGAGTCCTCGAAGGCCAGCGCGGACGCGGGCGCGACGCCGAGCCGCCGCGCGGCCGTGCGGAACCCCTCCGGGCTGGGCTTCCCTGCGGCGACGTCGTCGGCGGTGACCACGACGGACGGCAGCGGGAGCCCGGCCGCGCGCATCCGGGCGAGCGCGAGCGCGCGGTCGGCGGACGTCACGAGCGCCCAGCGGTCCGGCGGCAGCGCGGCGAGCAGGTCGGGCGCGCCCGGCACGGGGACGATCCCGTCGGTCTCGCGCACCTCGGCGGCGGTGATGCGCGCGGTCTCGGCGGCGACGTCGGCGCCCGGCGGCGCGAACTCGGCGACGGTCTCGGCCGTGGGGCGGCCGTGCGACACCGCGAGGATCGCCGCCGCGTCCAGCCCGTGGCGGCGGGCGAAGTCGCGCCAGGTGCGCTCCACGACGGCGGTGGAGTCCAGCAGCGTGCCGTCCATGTCGAGCAGCAGGGCCGTCGCGGCGACGACGGCGGGGGTTCGTCTCATCGTGGTGTCCCTGAAAGCGTCGGGGCGTGCCGCCGTGCCCAGGCGAGGTCCGCCGCGAGCCGCGCGCGGTCGCCGTCGCGGTAGTCGTTCTCCAGCACGAGCGCGCGCACCGGGACGCGGCGCAGCGCGCCGAGCGTCGCGTCCAGCCCGGCCGTGCCGGTGCCGAGCGGGGGCGACGCGCCGGTGTCGGGCGGCCCGTCCTTGAGGTGGACCTGGTCGGCGAGCAGGTCCCCGCAGCACGCCGCGAGGCAGTCCGGACGCAGGCCGGCCTTGACCGGGTTGTAGCAGTCCAGCACGAGCCGGAACGCCGGCGACGCGACGCGCCGCGCCAGTTCCCTGGCCTTCCCGCACGGCAGGACGTTCTCGCTCCCGAGCAGCAGGCCGCGCGCCTCGGCCTCAGCCGCCGCCCAGCGCAGCGTCGCGGCGGTGGCGGCGAACGCGTCCGGGCCGTCGATCGCGCTGCGCCGGAAGCTCGGAACGAACGCCAGCGGCACGCCGAGCGCGACGGCCGTGTCGAGCAGCCGCACCAGCACGGGCCGGGCGGCGGCGGACGTGAGGCCGACGTCGTTGAGATGGTTGCCCGCGACGGCCAGCAGCCGCACGCCCGTCGCGTCCGCCGCCGCGCGCACCGCGTCCGTCCGGCCGGGCGCGTCGAGCCACGGGCCGCGTCCCGGACCGCCGAGGTCGAGCTGCACGCCGTCCGCCCCGGCCTCGGCCGCCGCGCGGACCGAGGCCGCGCCGGACGCGGGCAGCCGCCACTCGGCCAGCCCGACCGCGCAGTTCACCGGACCGGCCCGCTCTGCGAGACGGGCGCGCGGTCGTGGACCGACCACCAGGTTCCGTCGCCGTCCACGACCAGGCTCTCGCCGTGGTGCCCGGCGGTCGCGGCCAGGTGCAGGGCGAGCGGGGCGAACGCGGACGGCCGCATGTACGAGCCGTAGTCGAAACCGGGCGGCCGACGGCGGCGGATGCCCGGCGTGTCGACCATCCCGGCCGGGAGGATCTGGACGATCCGGACGTCCGCCGGATCCTCCTCCTGCGCCACCGCGTCCAGCAGCGCCCGGGCCGCCGCCTTGGTCGCCGCGTACCCGGACCGTCCGGGCCCGGGGTTGAACGCCACTTCCGACGACACGCCGACGAACAGCCCCGGCCGCGCGGCCCGCAGCGCCGGGAGGGTGGCCGCCAGCGTCCGCCGGAGCCCGGTCACGTTGACGTCGAGCTGGCCGAGCCACTCGTCCTCGGGCACCGCACCGAACGGCGCGCGCCGGGCGCCGTACCGGACGGCCGCGAAGCACACCGCGTCCAGCGGCCCGGCGCCGAGCGCGGTCAGCCGGTCGACCGCGTCGGCGCCGATGAGATCCAGCGGCTCCCACCGCAGCGGCGCGGCGCGGGCCGGTTCGCCCCGGCTGCACACGACGACGTCGGCGCCCGCGGCGGCCCAGGCGTCGGCGACGCCCCGGCCGATGCCCGTGGAGCCGCCGACGACGAGCATCCGGCGGCCGGTCAGGTCGGTCATGGGTCTCCCTCCGTCGCGGCGATCCGGACCGACAGCTTGACGAGGCGGCGGCCGTCGACGGTGCGGTCGCGCGTGCGCGCGAGCCGCCGCATCACCCGCGCGGCGCCGTCCAGGCCGGTCCGGTGCGTGATCAGGTCGCGGTAGCGGGCGGGGTCGCGGGCCAGCTCGGCGGCGGCGGCGCGCAGCTGCCCGCCGGACACGCCGCGATGGCCGAACAGCCGGCCCCGTGCGGTCGCCGTGACGCGGGCCGGGGACGGCAGCCCGCCGCAGTTCGCCGCCCGCGCCGCCGCGAGGTCCACGCCCGGCAGGAGCGGGGTGGCCGCGCCGGGCGGCAGGCCGCCGACGAGGTCCACGACGACGTCCGGCCCGGCCGCCGCGAGCACGGCCTCCAGCGCCGCGACGGTCGCGTCCCGGGGCGTGACGATCAGCGCCGCGACCGGCCCGGGCAGCGGCGCCCGCTCACCGGCGAGGAGCAGCACGTCCGCCGGGTGCGGGCTCCGGCGGCTGAACACCCGGCCCGTCTCGGTGCGGTGGACGAGCACCACGCGCACGTCCGCGCCGAGCACCGGCCGCGCCGCGCGGACGGCCAGGTGCCCGACGACGCCGTCCCCGACGACGAGCAGCGTGCGCGGCGCGAACGCCCGCAGCTCCGCCAGCGCGTACCGGGCGACCGCGAGCGGTTCGAGCAGCGCGCCGAGCGTGACGTCCGTGGACTCCGGCAGCGGCACGACCATGCCGCCCGCCACCGCCGACGCGGGCAGCAGCGTGCGCTCCTGGAGCAGGCCGTCCACGTTGTGGCCCAGCAGGAAGCCCGGATCGCGCGGATGCGTCGGGTTGACGGTGACGAGCGTGCCGGGCGCGAACGCGTCCGGGACGTCCGGGCCGACGGCCGCCACCCGGCCGACGCCCTCGTGCCCGATCACCGGCGCCGGGTCGTCGCGCAGGCCGCGCAGCATCTGCAGGTCCGTCCCGCACAGCCCCGCGTACAGGGGCGCGACGGTCAGCTCGCCCGGTCCGGGGGACGGCGTCGGCCGCAGGACGACCGACACCCCGCCGCCGCTCCGCACGATCGCCCGGTGGACGCTCATCGCGCCTCCGTCCCGCCGAGCGCCGCGAGCCCGGCGCCGACGAGCCCGTCCGCCTCGCCCGGCGCGCAGACCCGGATCCGGTCGAGCGTCCAGGCGGGGTCGCGCTCGCCGGTCAGGTACAGGCCCTCGCGGCGCAGATGGCCGAGCAGGGCGCGGCGGTAGTGGTCGCCGAGGCCCGCCGCGACGCCGCCGGTGAACGCGACGAGGTCGAGGTCGGGGTCCAGGCAGAGCGCGGTGCGGACGACGTCGGCGAGCGGCCCGGTCGCGGCGGCCAGCAGCTCGGCGGCCAGCAAATCGCCGTCGTCCAGCGCCGCCGCGAGCGCCGTCTCGAACGGCTCGCCGCGCGCGGTCCGGACGCCGAGCGGCGCCGCGTCCCAGGCCGCGCCGCGCCGGTCGCGCAGGACGCCGGCGAGCCGCCGGATCCCCGGCCCGGACGCGAACGCCGCGACGTGGCCGGGTCGCCCGCAGGCGCAGTCGAGGTCCACCGGCGCGCCGCCGAGCGCCGTGGCCGCGGGCAGGTGCCCGATCTCGCCCTGCAGCCCGCAGCCGTCCACCGGGATCGTCCCGGTGCGGCGGTCGATCGTCCGGCACGCGATCCCGGTGCTGACGGTCACCAGCATGATCTTGCGGCGGCCCCGGGTGGCGCCCGCCAGGTGCAGCAGCGCGGCCGTGACGTCGTTGACGACCGTCCAGGCGACGTCCGGTCGGGCCGCCGCCAGCGCCGCGCGCAGGTCGAACGGCTCGGCGTGGGCGCCCCACAGCGGGGCGGAGGCGTAGACCGTCCCGGTCCGGTGGTCGAGGGCCGCGCCGAACGAGACGCCCGCCGCGCCGCCCGCCGGGACCGCGTCGCCGAGCAGCCGGACCAGCTCGTCGCGCAGCGCGCCGACGTCGGCGTCCGGACGGTTCGCGCGGCTCGGGGACGGCACCCGGCGCACGGCGCCGAGCCCGCGCCCGGGGGACCAGCCCGCCCAGCGCACATGGGTGCCGCCGACGTCGATGACCGTGATCGTGCGCTCAGGCATGGGGGTCCTCGGCGGCCGGCCGTCCGGCGGGGACCGGCCCGATCAGCAGAGTCACACGGATTGACCGGACCCGTCAAGACGCCGGGGCCGCGTCGGGAGCGGCGACGCGGGCGTAGTCGTCGGCCAGCCGCCGCATCGTGTACCGGGCGGTCGCGCTTCGCCGCGCGCGCTCGCCGAGCCGCCGCCGCAACGCGGGATCGTCCAGCAGCCGGGCCAGCGCGCGGCGCACCCCGGCGGTGTCGGCCGGATCGACGAGGACGCCGTTCTCCCCGTCGGCGATCTGGAGCCGGATGCCGCCGACCGCCGACGCGACGACCGCGCGGCCCTTGACCATCGCCTCGGTGACGGTGAGGCCGAACCCTTCTTCCAGGCTTTTCTGGACGACCACGTCGGCCCGGCGCTGCAGCGCGTTGACGACCAGCGCGCTCCACTCCGGCGGGCGCATCGACAGGCTCACCAGATGGACGCGGGCGCGCTCGGCGGGCGGCAGCTCCGCGCGGACGCGGGTCACCTCGGCGAGGACGGCGCGCCCCTCGGGATCGTCGGACACCTCGGACGGATCGGTGCCCGCCAGGACGAGATGGACGTCCGGCGGCAGCCCCGTGAAGCACCGCACGACCCCGACCATGTCCTTCAGCGGATCCCACCGCGACACCTGGACGACCACGCGCGCGTCCGGGGGGAGCGGCGCGTCCTGCACGACCGTCGCGCGCGGGGACGTGCGGTCGGCGGTGAGCCCGGCCTCGGCCAGCAGCGCGGCGCCCTCGCCCGGCGCCAGCTCCCGGTTCTTCGGCGCGTCCGGGTCGATGGCGGGCGCCGCGACGAACCGGCGCTCGTCCGGAATGCCCGGCGGCGCGAACTGCGGCAGCGTGGTCACGACCGCGTCGACGGCGGCCAGCTCGCCGGCCAGCGCCCGCCACACCGCGCCCGGCCCGCGCTCGGGCGGGATCTCGGCGCCGACGTGGCAGTGCCACACCACCCGCGCCCCGGCCGCCCGCAGCGCCGGGGCGAGCCCGATCGTCTGGGTGTCGTGCAGGACGGCGACGTCCCCGGGGCCGATCTCGGCGAGGAACCAGGGCGCCTGCTCGGCGAGCACCGCGCGGTAGACGGTGAGGTACTCCGGGTCGTCCAGCGGCGCGGCGGGGACCTGCCCGTGCAGCAGCCGGTACAGGTACTTCGTGACGGCGAAGAACTCGGCGTTCCCGCCGGTCACGGCCCACGCGGCGTTCGCGCCCCGCGCGCGCTGGGCGGGGACGAGCCCCGACAGCAGTTCGGCGACGCCGCCGCCCGTGGCCGTGGCGTTGACGTGCACCAGCCGGGGCCGGCGGTCCGCCGGCTCGATCACCCAGAACGGATCTGTCATCGGGCGCGCCTTCCGCAGCGAACGGCCACCGGGCAACGCCGTCCATGCTGACAGCGTTCCGACCGGAGTCAACCGGGCTGTCGGGTCCGCATGTGGTCAGCCGGCGGCGTCGAGTTCGGCGCGGGTGGGCGGGTCCGCGCCGGGACGGGTCGTGGCGAGCGCGCCCGCCCGGACGGCCTGCCGCAGGACCGTTTCCAGCTCGTCGGGCGCCGCCGGGACGCGGACTTCGTCGCCGGTCCACAGGCCGTCCAGCAGCGCGGACTGGAACGCGTCGCCCGCGCCGATCGTGTCGGCCACCCGCACGCGCGGCGCCGGGACCGACACCTCGGCGTCCGGCAGGAACCCGGTCGCGCCGTCCGCGCCGCGCGTCAGCACCACCAGGCGCGGGCCGCGGGCGAGCAGCGCGCGGGCCGCGTCCGACGGGCCGAGGCCCGGCCACAGCCAGGCCAGGTCCTCGTCGCTGGCCTTGACGACGTCGGCGACGCGCGCGATGCGCTCCACCGCCGCCCGGTAGGCGGCGCGGTCGGGCAGGACGGCGGGCCTGACGTTGAGGTCCACCGCCACCGCGCGTCCCGGCCGCCCGTGGACCTCGCGGCACGCCGCCAGCACCCGCGCCGCGCCCGGCTGCACGACGGCGGCGAGGGAGCCGGTGTGCAGCAGGACGGCGTCGTCGGCGACCGGGATCCGCACCGGGTCCCAGACGGCCAGGAACTCGTAGGTCGCGGCGCCGGTCGCGTCGTCCACGTACGCCAGCGCGACCGTGGTCCGCCCGGACGCGCCCGGCACGCGCGCCACGTCGATGCCGGCGGCGGCCAGCCGCTCGCCGACCAGCGCGCCCGGCGGGTCGTCGCTCCAGCAGGTGACGAGCGTGACCGGACGGCCGAGCCGGCGCAGCCCGATCGCCACGTTCGCCGGGCTCCCGCCGGGCAGCGGGCGGATCGTCGCCGCGCCCGCGCGCCACACCAGGTCCACGAGGGACTCGCCGATCACGACGGTCCGCATGCGTCCTCCGTTTCCGCCGGGCGCAGCGGCCACGCCCGGACGTCGAACGCGGCGGACCCCGCGCCCGCCGCGCGCGCCCGCAACCGCCACGGCCCGTCCCCGACCGGGTAGAAGCGCAGCGTCAGCGCCTCGCCGGTGCCGAGGAAGATCTCGGCGATCGAGTGGTCGACGATGATCCGCACGTCGGCCGCCGCGCCGGGCGCGACCGGGCGCGGGATGCGCCAGGACCCGCCCTGCGCCCGCGGCTCGCGGGACGCCCGTGAGCGGTCGGCCACCAGCTCGCCCGTCGCCGGGTCCAGCCCGACGTCCAGGTATTCGTCGCCGTCGGACGACGTCAGCAGCCGCAGGCCCGCCGCGGCCCGCCCGTCCGGCGAGCGGTGCAGGCGCGCCGTCACGTCCAGGCACCGGCCGACGGCGCCGAGGTCGCGCGGGACGCACGCCGCCGCCCGGCCGCGCGCGGTCACGACGGCCGCGCCGCGCAGCGCGGCGATCTCCCGCGCGGGTCTTTGGACGACGCAGCCGTGCCCGTCCGGCGTCACTTCGCGGGGGAGCGTGAGGAGCCCGGCCCATCCGGCCTCGTCCGTCCACGTGCTCGGCGCGCCGGGACGGACGGCGTCCCGGGCCTCCCACGACCACGCCCACAGCAGCCACCGGCCGTCCGGGGCGCGCAGCAGGGCGGGCGCGTAGAAGTCGGGGCCGTGGTCGAGCCGGGCCGGCGCGCCCGCCGCGAAGCTCTCCCCGTGGTCGGCGCCGGTGTAGACGGCGGTGCGGCGGGCGCCCTCGTCCGGGTCCCACGCGCTGAGCAGCAGCGCGCCGCGCCCGTCGCCGAAGTCGGCGTACTGCACGCACTCCCACCCGCGCTCGGTCGTGCCGCCGGGCAGGGGCTCGGGGGCGCGCGCCAGGAACGGGCCGGTGTACTTCCAGGTCTCCAGATCGTCCGACAGGTAGTGCAGCGCGGCGCCGCGCCCGTCGCGCAGGGCGGCGCCGACCAGCATCCGCCACCGGTCGCCGTCCCGCCACACGTACGGGTCGCGGAACATCACCGCGTTCGGCGGTGGCTCGGCGACCCGCAGGCCCGGGTCCTTGGCGAACGTCAGCCCGCCGTCGCGCGACACGGCGGACGCGACGGGCTGCCACCAGCGGTCCTCGCGCCGCGCGGAGTAGAACGCGACGAGTCGTCCGCCGTCGGACACCGCGTTCCCGGACCAGACGCCGCCGGAGTCCTCGTCCGACGGCGCCAGCGCGACCGGCAGCCGCTCCCACCGCACCAGGTCCCGGCTGCGGTAATGCCCCCAGTGGACGTTCTCGTGCCGCGTACTGGCCGGGTTGTACTGGAAGAAGACGTGGTAGTGCCCGTCGTGGAACACCAGCCCGTTCGGGTCGTTGATCCAGTGCGCGGGCGGACGCGGATGGACGGCCGGGAAATGCACGCTCACCCCGCGGCCGGACGGGCGGCGGACGGCGCGGCGACCGAGTCCCGCTCCACCGGCGGGCAGGCCAGCGCGACCCGCCCGTCGCCCGGGTCGTCCAGGCCGAGCAGCACGCGCAGCCCCACCGCGCCGAGGTCATAGTGGGGGAGCGCGACGGTCGACAGCGCGGGCCGCAGGTGCGCCGCGATGACCTCCTGGTTGTCGAACCCGACGACCGCGACGTCGCCGGGGACCCGCAGCCCCCGGTCGCGCAGCCCGTCGTACAGGCCCATCGCGACCCGGTCGTTGTGGCAGCAGACGGCCGTCACGTCGCGCGCGAGGACGTCCCCGGTGACCGCGTACCCGCCCGCCTGGTCCGGCCGCGCGTCCAGCACGAGCGCCGGATCGAACGCGATCCCGGCGGCGGCGAGCGCCTCCCGGTGCCCGCGCAGCCGCCCCTCCCGGGCGGGCGACGGCGTCGTCGTGTTGACGAACGCGATCCGCCGGTGGCCGCGCGCCAGCAGCAGTTCGGCCGCCGCCCGTCCGCCGGACACCTCGTCGGGCACGACCGCGCGGACGCCCGGCGCGTCGGCGAAGCAGTTGACGAGCACGAAGTCGGTCTCGGCCAGCGACCCCGGCACCTCGATCGGCCGGTGGTACCACGTCGAGTAGACGATGCCGCGCACCTTGTGCTCCAGCATCATCGCGATGGCCTCGGCCTCCGCGTCGTCGTTGCCCTCGGTGTTGGCCACGAGCAGGACGTACCCGTGCTTCCACGCCTCGTCCTGCGCGCCGTGGATGATCTGCCCCGCGAACGGCGTCGTCGCGATCGCGTCGGCGACCAGCCCGATGAACCGGGAGTCGCCCTGCACGAGGTTCTTCGCCATCGCGTTCGGCCGGTAGCCGAGGTCGCGGATCGCCGCCCACACGCGCTGCCGCGTCGCCTCCCCGATGCGGGCGGTCTTCTTGTCGTTGATGACCAGCGAAACGGTGGCGACCGAGACTCCGGCGGCGGACGCGACCTCCCGCATCGTCACCGGCCGCCGCCGGGCGCGCGGGGCCGGGGGGTTCGGTTCCGTCATCCCTTGGACGCTCCTCTCTCCAGTCCGTAGATCATGGCCCTGTTGAGGACGAGGAAGATCAGCAGCAGCGGCGTGACGGTGACGCAGACGGCCGCGAACGTGGCCGTCCAGTCGGTCTTCCCCATCGCGCCGATGTAGTTCTGCAGGCCCAGCGGGATCGTCTTCAGGTCCTCCGACAGCACGAACGTGTTGGCGAAGATGAAGTCGTTCCAGATGAAGATGCTGTTCACCATGACGACCGTCACGACCGTGTTCACCGACATCGGCAGCGTGATCCGCGCGAAGATCCGGTACGGGCCCGCGCCGTCCAGCGACGCCGCCTCGTACACCTCGCGCGGGATGTACTCGAAGAACGACGAGAACAGGTAGACCGACATCGGCAGCGCGAACCCGGCCAGCGGCAGGATCATGGACGGGTAGGTGTCCAGCAGGCCGACGCGCGTGTAGTCCACGAACAGCGGGACGAGCGCGATCTGCACCGGCACCACGATCCCGACGAGGAACAGCGCGCGCACGACCCGGCTGAACCGGAAGCCGAGCACCTGCAGCGCATAGGCGCCCATCATCCCGCACAGCACGATGAGCACGTTCGCGCCCATCGTGACGATCAGACTGTTGAGGATGTTGCGGCCCAGGTGCCCGTGGCCGAACGCCCGCGCGTAATTGTCGAACGTGAGGGACGTCGGCAGCGCGAACGGGTTGCCGCCCGCGAAGTCCCGCTCGGTGCGCAGGCTCGTCAGGAACAGCCACACCAGCGGGTACACCTGCACCACCACCAGCGCGCCGACGAGCACGCGCGACGCCAGCCGCGCCGGGCTCGGGGGCCGCCGGGACGGGCGGCGGGGCTTGTGCGGCCGTCCGCCGGCCCGCGCGGGCGCCTTCGCGGGCGCGTAGGTCGTCATCGGTGCGCCTTCCGCCGCAGGACCAGCAGGATCAGCCCGACCGCCACCAGGCACTCGACCACGATGAACACCGAGATCGTGCTCGCGTAGCCGTAGTCGGTGCTGGTGAACGCGGTCTTGTACATGTACGTCGTGATCAGCTCCGAGGACTGGCCCGGACCGCCGTTGGTCAGCAGGTACGGGATGTCGAACCCGCGCAGCGCGTAGGTCGCGGCCATGATCGTCGTCGTCGCGAAGACCGGCCGGATGTACGGGAAGCGGATGTGGGCGAACACCTGCCAGGACGACGCGCCGTCCAGCCGCGCCGCCTCCTCCAGCTCGCGCGGCACCGCGAGCAGCGCCGCGTAGATGATGATCGTGTAGAGGCCGACGAACCGCCAGCCCTCCGGCGCCGACACCGCCGCGAGGACGGTGTGGACGTCCGACAGCCACGGCCGCTGCCACCCGCCGAGCCCGACGGCCGCGAGCGCCTGGTTGAGGAGCCCGGCCGGGTCGATCGAGTAGATCCGCTGGAACAGGAACGCGATCGCGACCGTCGAGATCACCGCGGGCAGCAGGTACAGCGTCTTGATCACCTCGCGTCCGCGCCGCAGCGAGGCGAGCAGGCTCGCCACGACCAGCGCGCCGCCCACCTGGAGGACGAGGCAGATCGCCAGATAGCCGAGCGCGTTGCCGAACGCCCGCCAGAAGACCGCGTCGCCGGTGAGCATCCGCGTGTAGTTCGCGAGGCCGACGAACTCCATGTCGCTCAGCCCGTCCCAGGAGAAGAAGCTGAGGACGAGGGACTGGACGATCGGCAGCAGCACGGCGACGCCGTAGAGCAGCAGCGGCGGCGTCAGGAAGACGAGCACCGCCAGCCGCGACCGGTGCGGGAGCATCCCCTGCCTCACTTCGTGAAGAACTTGGGCGCGTTCTGCGCGAGGGCGGCGTCCATCGTGCGGGTGAAGTCGCCGGGCTTGATGTCGCCCTGGACGAGCAGCACCAGCTCCTGCTGGAGCCGCGTGTTCGTCGTCGGGTCGAGCTGGGTGTCCCACGGCATGGCGAGCTTGGTGCCGACGCTGTTCGCCTGGTCGACGGCGCGCCGGTAGAGCGGGGTGGCGTCGGACGGAATCGTCGTCTTCACGTTCGCCGTGGGGGACAGCGCGCCCGTCGCCGCGTACGCCGCCGGGTATTTCGCCAGCGCGAACTTGAGGAAGTCGCGGACCAGCGGGTCGAACGTCTTAGCGTTCACGGCCATGCCGATTCCGGAACTGGTGACGAACTCGTTCGGCGCCGTGACCGAATTCGGGACGGTCGGCAGCGTGAAGTAGTCCACGTCCGCGCGGACGGCCGGGTTCAGCTTCGTCGTCGCGAGGCTCGACAGCTCCCAGGTGCCGATGTTGTACATGGCCGCGCCGCCCGAGGTGAACAGGTTCTGCGCGTCGGTGTAGCCCTTCGCGGAGAAACCGTCGGGGAAGCACTTCGCCGCGCCGAGCGCGCCCAGCCAGTTCGCCGCCTTCTGCCCGGCGGGGTCGCCGAACTTGGCGTCGTTGCGCTTCAGCTTCCCGAGGTAGCCGGGGCCCGCCACGCGGAACGGCTGGTAGGCGACGTACCGCTCCAGCGGCCATTGGTCCTGGCCGTCCAGCGCGATCGGCGTGACGCCCGCCCTGCGCAGCGCCGCGCAGGTCGCCGGCATGTCGTCCAGCGACGCCGGGACCTTCACGCCCGCGCGCTTGAACAGCGCCTTGTTGTACCAGAAGAACTCCATCTGGTACTCGAACGGAATGGTGTAGAGCGAGCCGTCGTCGAACCGCTGATAGTCCAGCGCGCTCTTGCGGTAGCTGGTGTAGAGGCCGAGGCTCGTGAGCAGTTTCCCGGCGTCCAGCATCCGGCCCTGCCGCGCGAGCTTCTGCGCGAACGGCGTGGCGTCGGTGTCGAACAGGTCCGGCAGTTTGTTCGCCGCCGCGAGCGTCTCGTACTTCTGGATGAAGGACGGACGGTCGGGCGTGGTGATGAGGTTGAGCGAGAACCCGGGGTGGGATTTCGCGTACTCGTCCGCGAGTTGCCGCATCACCGTGATCACCGTGCCGTTCGCGGGGCGCGACAGCAGCCAGGAGATCCGCCGCGGCTCGACCTTCCCGGCCGGGTTCACGTTCGCGGCGTCGCCGCCGCCCCCGCCGCCGCATCCGGCGAGCGCGGCGGCGGTGATCGCGGCCACCGCCGCGGTGAGCATCTTCTTCATGGGTTCTCCCTTGAACCGGGGGTCTGGCCGTGCTCGGCGCGCCGCCGCACGCGGACGGCGCGGACCGTCGCCGCGCCCTCCCCGGCGAAGACGCCGAGGCGGCCGTGCGGACGGTCGTAGATGCGTGTGCTGAGGACGGTGCGGCGGTCGAGGACCGCCACGCAGAGGTTGCCGTCCAGGACGACGTCGAGGGTGTGCTCGCCGGGCGCGAGGTCGGCCGGGCGCTCCAGCTCGATCGCGAACGGGACGTCCCCGGCGATCTGCCACTGCTCGCGTCCGGGCGCCGTGCGCGGCCACCGGTCGAACACCATGCGCCCGCGCTTCGGCTCCAGCCGGAGGACGTACGACGTGTCTCCGTCCGCGCTCGACCGCAGCAGCAGGCCGCACTCGGTGGTGCCGTCCTCGATCAGCAGCCGGACGGACACGTGGCATCGGGACGGCAGGTCGTCGCGCGAGACCAGGACGTCGTACCCGTCCGGGGCCTCCAGCGCGGCGGGCGCCGCGATGTCGAAGGCGACGTCGGCGCCGAAGCTCGCGAGCAGTTCGGCGGGGAGCGTGAAGGCGAGGGTGCCGTCGGGGTTCTGTAGCGCCTCCAGGACCGACAGCGTGCCCGCCCACTGCCACGCGCCAGAGTCCGTCCGGCCCTCCTTGCTGGCGATCCAGCCGAAGAACAGGCGGCGGCCGTCGCGCGCGGCGGACTTGGCGGCGTAGAACGCGCGGCCGTCCAGCGTGTCGTGCTCGGGAACGATCCACGGGCCGTCCGGGCCGCGCGCCATCCGGTAGCGGGTGGTGAACGACTCGGAGAACTCCGAGTACACCAGGTACCACCAGTCGCCCCACGCGAACACCTCGGGGCACTCGTGGGTGATGTAGCGGCGCGGGTCCCAGAACGGCTTGTCGGGGGTCCAGGTCGCCAGGTCGTCCGACACGCACCGCGCGATGACGCCGCGCCGCCGCTGTGGACCGTTCCGATGGCGGGCCGCGACGAGCATCTGCCACTGGCCGGAGCGCTCGTCCCGGAACACGAACGGGTCGCGCCAGTCGCCGGTCTCGTAGCCGTCGGGGGCGCCGAAGGTGTGCTCGGGGTGCTTGGTCCAGGTGCGCATGCCGTCGGTGCTGGTCGCGTGCATGACGACCTGGACGGGCCGGCCGTCGGCGCCGAGCCGCGCCGGGTTCTGCCCGGTGTAGAAGACGTGGTGCACGCCGTCGTCGTCGCGGACGATGCTGCCGGTGTAGGCGTTGAAGTCGGCGTCGTCGGCCGTGCCGTGCTCCAGCGCCGGGCCGAGGTCGGTGTAGGCGACGAGGTCGCGCGTCGTCACGAGGTGCCAGGACGTCCCCGGACGCGGCGTCGTGCGCCGCTCGTGGAGGTAGTAGAGCCGGAACTCCCCGTCCTGCTCGTAGGGGATGACATCTCCCACCCAGCCGTCGGCGGGCTGGAAGAACACCGAACGCGTCACTGCCTGGGGCCTCTCTGGTAAAACGTTTGAACGGGATCATATGAACTGGGTCACGTTAGGTCAAGCGTTTGATCACACGCTTTGTCCGGACTCGGTTCCCGTTCGTGAGCGTGTCGAGTGGGCCTGTTTAACAGACGCTTTTGTCTGTTAGATTGCTGGCCCCCGAGACCTCCGAACCCCCGTGGAGCGCGCATGCGTCCGGTCCGACTCGCCGCGTCCGTCCTCGCCGCGCTGCTCGCCGTCGCGGCCGGCGGCGTCCCCGCCCTGGCGGCGGCCCCGGAGTACTACCTCGCGGTCGGCGATTCCTTGTCGGTGGGCGCCCAGCCGGGCAAAGGGCCGACCGACGAGGGATATACCGACGACCTCTACGCCGCGCTCCGGAAAAAGCATCCGGACCTGAAGCTCGTGAAACTCGGCTGCGGCGGCGAGACGACCACGACGATGCTCAAGGGCGGAATCTGCACCTATCCCGAAGGCTCCCAAGTCGGCGCCGCCGAAGCGTTCCTGAAAAAGCACGCGGGCGCCGTCCGGTACGTCACCCTGAACATCGGCGCGAACAACACCGGCTGCATGCTGGACGGCGACATCGCGTGCGGTCTCACGGGCATGGCGGCGCTCGTCGCCGAACTGCCGCAGATCGCGTCCCGGCTGCGCGCGGCGGGCGGCGACGGCCCGGCCTACGCGGCGATGACCTACTACGACCCGGGCCTGGCCGCGTGGGTGACGGGTGGCGCGGGCCAGGCCGTCGCCGTCGCGTCGGTCCCGGTCGTGGACATCTTCAACACGTGGGAACAGGCCGTCTATCTCCTGAACGGCTACAAGGTCGCCGACGTCAACGCCGCTTTCTCCACCCACGACTTCACGACGAAGGCGACCGTCGCCCCGTACGGAACGATTCCGCTGAACGTCGCGCGCATCTGCACCTGGACCTATCAATGCACCGACGGCGACGGTCACGCGACGCCGCCCGGATATCAGCGGATCGCGGACACGTTCGAACACGTCCTTTCCTGAGGGAAACCGCGCGGCCGAGGCGAACGTCCAACTTTCATGGACGACATCGGCCTCCATGAGGCGGCCTATCTCTGCGGCGGCCCCGAGCGCGTCGCGGTCGCCGCGCTGGTCGCGCTCGCCGCCGCCGGACGAATCCGGATCACGCCCGGCCGCCACCGCGTGTCCGTGCTGGTCCGCGAGCCCGACGGCCCGGTGGAGGCCGCCGTCCTGGACGCCGTCCCGGACGCGGGCCGGGTGCTCGGCGCGGCGGTACGCGACGTCGCCGGATCGCCCGCCGTCGCGGCCGTGCGGGACGCGCTGCGCGCGGACGGCCTCATCGCCCGCCACCGCGTCCCCGGCCTGCCGACCCTGACCGCGAAGGGCCGCCGCCTGCGCCGAGCACTCACCGAGGAGCCGCCCGCCGGGCTCCGCGTGGCCGTCCTCGGCCCGGACGCCATCGCCGACGACAAGCTCCGCCGCACGTTCACCACCCCCGACCCGCCCCCGGCGAGTTCCCTGCTGCCCAAGCGCGAGCGCGGCGGCGAGCACTGCGGCGAGTACAGCGCGCCCGACCGATCCCTCGACTACGGCGGCACGGCGGGCGGCGACACGTACTGACCGGCCGCGTCATCGGTCGGATGACTGACACGACGCGCGGCCGGACGGGGCAGTCGTTCGACCGATGCCGCCGCCGCGGCCGGACGCTTCGATGAGGGCGGGACCGGCCGCGGCCGGCCCCGCGGGCCGCGCCGCCACCTCGGCGCGGTCCGCCCGGCACGCGATCGAGAGGGATCACGGTGCATCACCTGACGAAGACCGGACGGACGCTCGCGGCGGCGGCGACGGCGGTCCTGCTGGCCGCCGGCCTCGGCACCACCGCGCACGCCGCCCCGAAGCCCCGGCCGCGCACGCTCGGCGCCTTCAAGTTCGGCACCACCTTCAGCCACAAGAAGGTGGCGGGCCTGACCACCGGGAAGATGCCCGCCTCCTCGGCCCGGCAATTCCTCGAGCTGAAGAAGCCGCGCTTCAAATCCGCGCAGCGCGGCGGGAAGACGGTGAGCGCGGCGGAGACGCCGTGGACCGGCTCCTGGCACATGGACTGGGGCGTCTTCCCGACCGTCGAGGTGTACGGCGCGGCGGCGCTCCATAGCGTCAACCCCTCGATCGTCCTGCCCACCGGGCACCCGGACAGCATCTACGCACCGACGCTGCTGCCCTCCAACCGGAGCTGCATCGAGATGGTGACCACCTATCTCGGCGGTCGCGACTCGGTGTCGGCGTGGGACTGGTGCAGGTCCAGCCCCGGCTGGAGCGTCGGCGTCACCGTGGACAGCGCGTTCACCTCCACCTACACCGCCCTGTCAGCGGGCCACCCCGTCTACGCGGTCCAGACGCTGCTGACCAACGCCGCGTCCAAGACCTGGACGTCCTATCTCTGGAACTTCACGACCTCGTCGTGGGACACCTTCTTCAGCAGTTCGGGCACCACGCCGTTCCCCGCGGAGGTCGGCGGCTGGGACATGTGGGAGGTCTACACCGACTACGACTCGGGGACGCATCAGGGCGCCTTCTGCGACGACACGCGCGGCGCGGTCTGGGAGACCTCGGCCCTCTCCTACGCGACGAGCGTCGGCGCGGCGCCGACCGTCTCGGCGACCACGTCCAACTCCGTCCAGCCCGCGGTGCCCGGCGACGACGGCGGCTGCGACAGCCCGGCGCTGACGCGTCAGCTCGTCTACCCCAACAGCCAGTGGCGGGTCAGCAACTAGGACCCCGGGCCCGGCTCGGACCGGGCGGCCAGGGCGTCGCGCAGCGCGGCGCGGGTCGCGACGCCGAGCTTGGGGAAGATCCGGTAGAGGTGGGCGCCGACGGTGCGGGGGCTCAGGAACAGCTTCTCCCCGATCTGCCGGTTGGTCAGCCCGGCGGCGGCCAGCGCCGCGACCTCCTCCTCCCGCGCGGTGAGCCCGCCGACCGCGCGGGCCCGGCCCGACGCGCCCAGCTCGCGGCGCGCGCGGTCGGCCCAGGGCCGCGCGCCGAGGCGTTCGAAGACGTCGAGCGCCTCGGCGAGCTGGTCGCGGGCCGGGCGGGGGCGCGCGGCGGCGGCCCGGCGCAGCCGCTCGCCGTAGGCCAGGCGAACGCGGGCGTGGTCGAACGGCCACCGCTCGGCGCCCGGCCCGGCGAGCACCCGCTCGAACAGCGCGCCGAACGCGTCCTCGGGCGCGGTCATCGCGGACGCGCCGCCCGCGAGCAGGGCCAGCCGCGGCGACAGCGCCGCGACCCCGGCGGCGTCCAGGGCGGCGGCGTGCGCCCGCGCCGCGGCGTCCCGGCCCGTCCGGACGGCGGCCTCGACCAGGTCGAAGCACACCCACAGCGCCTGCGGCGTGCGCGCGGGCAGCCGGCCGGGCGGGGCGACGGAGGCGGCGTGCCGGTAGGCGTCCTCGACGTCGCCCCGGCCGAGGGCGGCCAGCGCGTGGACGTGCGCGCAGTAGTGGTCGGCGGACAGGATCCGGCGCGGCGCGGTCCACGCCCGGATCCGCTCGGTCAGGGCGGTCGCCGCCGCGTCGTCGCCCCGGACGGCCGCCAGCAGGGCGAGCTGGTAGCGGGCGGACCAGGCGAGCAGGTGGTAGCCGTGCTCCTCGCACACGCCGAGCGCCTCGTCGGCGAGCGCCCGCGACCGCTCCCACCGGCCGTCGTGGAACGCCTCCAGCGCGAGCGCGACGAGCGCGTTGATGGACGGAGTGGGCGCGCTCCCCGCCCGGCCGAGGTCCACGACGCGGGCGAGCGCGTCGCGGCACGCGGAGACCCGGTCGATGAAGACTCCGGCCAAGCCGACCCGGATGATGTGCTCGGGGTCGGTCTGCTCCCGCAGGCCGGCGATGGCCGCGTCGAGCCGCCGCAGGGACGCGGGCGTCGCGGCGACGGGATCGGCGAACAGCGCGCCGCACAGCTCCAGCGCGGGCGGAAGCGGGCGCGGGGCGGTCTTCAGCGCGTCCTCGAACGCGGGCCACAGCTCGGGCCGGCCGCCGTAGACGCAGACGAGCAGCAGCATGTGCAGCGCCTCGAACAGGTCCGCGCGGTCGTGCGCGGACGTCTCGATCGCGCCGGCGAGCAGGCGGTGGGCGAGCTGGATCTCGCCGTCCCCGTTCAGGAGCAGGAACGCCGCCGCGACCGTCGCGCGCAGGGACGCCGCCACCGCGGGATCGGCCCGGCGCGCGTCCGACAGCAGCCCGGCGGCCTCGCGCAGCCGTCCGCCGAGGTTCGCGCCGACGTAGGCGGCGCTGGTGAGGCGCCGGGCGCGGTCGCCGACGCCCGGGCTCAGCTCGGCCGCGCGGACCAGCGCGGCGACCGCGCCGCCCGCGTCGCCCCGGCGCAGCGCGGGGAGCGCGGCCCGCTCCAGCCGCCCGGCGATGCCCTCGTCCGGTCCCGCCGCGGCCTCGGCCGCGTGCCGGGCGCCGCGCTCGGGATCGCCGGCCAGCGCGGCGGCCAGCCGGCCGTGCGCCGCGCGCCGCTCCGCCAGCGTCGCCGCCGCCACCACCGCCGACCCGATCAGCGGGTGGCGGAACCGCAGGCGACCGTCGCCGTCCACCCGGACGAGCCGGGCGCGCTCGGCCGGCCCGAGGTCGGCGAGGTCGGCGGCGCCCGCGGCCCGCTGGAGCACGCCGGGGTCCCCGCCGCCGTCGAGCGCGGCGAGCAGCAGCAGCGCGCGGGTCGCGGGGCCGAGGTCGGCGAGCCGCGCCGCGAAGACCGCTTGGAGCCGTCCGGTCAGCGGGAGGACGCCCGGCGGCGCGCCCGGCCGGTCGTCCAGCGCGGCGGGCAGCTCCAGCAGCGCCAGCGGGTTGCCGCGCGCGGCGCCGAGGACGCGGCGCCGCGCGCCGGAGGAGAGCCGGGGGAACCGCGCCCGCAGCAGCCCGGCCGCGGACGGCTCGTCCAGCGGCGCCACCTCGTGCCGGGGCAGCCCGCTCGCGTCGAAAAAGCCGCCGGCCTCCGTCCGCGCGGCGGCCAACACCCCGACGCGGGCGCCGACGAGCCGTCGCGCGACGAAGCCCAGCGCGGCGGCGCTCGGCCGGTCCAGCCACTGCACGTCGTCCACGACGACGAGGAGGGGTCCGGTCGCGGCGGCGTCCCGCAGCAGCCGCAGCGCGGCGGTGAGGACGAGCAGCCGCTCGGGCGGGTCCCCGGCGTCCAGGCCGAGGGCGACGTTCAGCGCGTCCCGGTGCGCGGCGGGCAGCCCGCCGCGCAGCCCGGCGAGCGGCAGGAGGAGCTGGTTCAGGCCCGCGAACCCGAGGTCGGTCTCGAACTCGACGCCGGAAGCGCGCAGCACGGTGGCGCCCGCCGCGTCCGCCAGCGCGGCGGCCCGGTCCAGCAGCGCCGTCTTGCCGACCCCGGCCTCGCCCGACAGGACCAGCGCGCGGCCGTCGGCGGCGGCGCCGGAGAGGAACGCGCGCAGGAGATCCAGGTCCGCCGTCCGGCCGACGAGCGCGGGGTCGCCGTCCGGCGGGCGGGGGAGGCTCATGCGGGCCTCCGGTGCCGGCGGCGGACGGGACGCGGACAGGCTACCGACGGTGGGGATCGACCGGTTCGTGGTGGTTCTGAGAGGTGCGCCACAGCGGCCGGCGGGTTGCGATGCGCTCCGCAGAGCGTTGACGATCTTCCCGATTTTTCCTACTATTTAGGTAGGTAATACTCGATGGAGAGGTCACGCCCATGCTTCGCGCACGCCGTCCGGCAGGCCCGGCCCTCGCCGCCACCGCCGCCCTCGCCGCCGTCCTCGGGCTGGCCGGATGTGGCGGCACCGACGCTTCGGGCGGCACCGGTTCGGGCGCCCCGGTGCGCGGCGGGACGCTCGTCTACGCCGTCAACACCGAGCCGATCAACCTCGACCCGCACGCCAGCCCGCAGGACATCACCGGCCTGTTCACCCGGCCCGCGCTGGACTCGCTCGTCGCGCTGGACGCCAAGGGCGGCGTCCACCCCTGGCTCGCGACCGCGTGGAAGATCTCCGCCGACCAGAAGACTTACACGTTCACCCTGCGCACCGGCGTGAAGTTCACCGACGGCACCCCGTTCGACGCCGCCGCCGTGAAGGCCAACCTCGACCACATCGTCGACCCGAAGACGAAGTCGCAGCTCGCGGCCGGGTTCATCACGCCCTACACCGGCACGACCGTCGTGGACGACCACACCGTGCGCGTGAACTTCTCGCGTCCGCACTCGCCGTTCCTCGCCGCGCTCGCCACCGCCTACTTCGGCATCGAGTCGCCCGCGTCGCTGAAGAAGGGGCCCGACTACCTGGCGCGGCACGTCGTCGGCACCGGGCCGTTCGTCATCGACGCGTTCACCCCGCACCAGAGCATCACCTACCACCGCAACCCGGACTACAACTGGGGTCCCGAGGGCGCGGCCCACACCGGCCCGGCGTACCTGGACAAGCTCCAGATCAAGATCCTCACCGAGGACTCGGTGCGGCTCGGCGCGCTCACCAGCGGCCAGGTGGACGGCATCGCCAGCGTCCCGCCCGCCAACGTCAAGCAGGTCAAGGCCAACCCGAAGCTGACGATCCTGACGCGCGAGGCGCCGGGCGGGAACTACAACTACTACCCGAACACCGCGTCCGGGGTCTTCACCGACGTCCGCGTCCGGCAGGCGTTCCGCGCGGGCATCGACTTCCGCACGATCGTGCGGAAGCTCTACTTCGGAACGTTCTCGCCGGCGTCCAGCCCGATCGCCCCGAACACCGTCGGCTACGACGCCTCGACCGAGAACCTCGGCAAGTACGACCCGGCGCAGGCCGCGCGGCTCCTGGACGCGGCTGGCTGGACGGGCCGCGACGCGCAGGGCTACCGCACCAAGGACGGCAAGCGCCTCGTCGTCCGCTGGTCCTTCGCCAAGGCGTTCGCGCGCGAGCAGCGCGACGTCCTCGCCGTCCAGGTGCAGGCCGAGGCGAAGAAGCTCGGCATCGAGATCCGGTTCGCGGACGGGACGATCACCGAGCTGATCGCCCGCCAGGTCAAGGGCGACTACGACCTCGCCGACTTCAGCTGGCAGCGCGCGGACGGCGACGCGCTGCGCAACCTGTTCGCGTCCGCCAGCATCTCGACCCCGCGCAGCTTCGGCCAGAACTCGGCCCGCTACAAGAACCCGGAGGTGGACGGCTGGCTGAACGCCGCCCTCGCCACCACCGACCTCGCGCAGCGGTCCGCGCTGTACGCGAAGGTGCAGCAGAAGGTGCTGGCGGACGGCGCGGTCTTCCCCGTCTACGTCTTCGACTACCTGCTCGGCGCCAACAAGCGCGCCCACGGCATCGCCTGGGAGCCGCAGGCCTACCCGACGTTCTACGACGCCTGGGTGACCGGGAAGTGAGCCGCCGGGTCGTCCGGACGGTGCTCGTCCGGCTCGGGACGTCGCTGCTGGTGCTGTGGGGCGCGGTGACGGCGGCGTTCGTCGCCCTGCACCTCACGCCCGGCAGCGTCGTCGACGCGCTGATCGGCTCCAACACCGTGACGCCGCAGGTCCGGGCGCAGATCATCGCCGACTACGGGTTGGACCGGCCGCTGTGGCGGCAGTACCTCGCCTATCTCGGCCGGATCCTGCACGGCGACCTCGGGCGTTCGTACCAGCTCCACGAGTCGGTGGCGTCGGCGCTCGGCTCGCAGCTCGCGCCGTCGCTCCAGCTCACGCTGGTCGCGATCGGCCTCGCGCTGCTGGTCTCGACGCCGCTCGCGCTGTTCACCGCGCGGCGCCGCCGCTGGGTCCGCGCGCTGTCGTCGGGGATCGAGCTGGTCGGCGTCTCGATCCCGACGTTCTGGGCGGCGATCCTGCTGCTGACGGTGTTCTCGTTCCGGCTCGGCTGGTTCCCGGCGGCGGGCGCCACCGGGTTCGGCGGGCTCGTCCTGCCCGCCGTCGCGGTCGCGATCCCGGTGACGGCGCTGCTCACCCAGGTCACGCGGGAGGGGCTGGAACGCGTCCTGGAGGAACCGTTCGTGCTGACCGCCCGCGCCCGGGGCATGTCGGACGCGGGCGTCCGCACGCGGCACGCCCTCCGGCACGCCGCCCTCCCGGCCGTGACGTTCGCGGGCTGGCTGTTCGGGCTGATGCTCGGCGCGCTCGTCCCGGTCGAGCAGATCTTCTCCCGGCCCGGCCTCGGGCAGCTCCTGCTCACGGCCGTCGGCGGCAAGGACCTGCCGATCGTGATGGGCGTCGTGCTGTTCACCGCCCTGGTCTACGTCGTGGTCAGCAGCGCGCTCGACGTGCTGTACCTCGTCATCGACCCGCGCCTGCGGGGGGCCGCGCGATGACGGTCCTCGCCGTCGCGGCGCCCGCGCGGACCGGCCGCAGGTTCCGGCCGGGCGTGTGGGGCGCCGCGCTGTTCCTCGCGCTCATCGCGCTCGCCGCCGTCGCGCCGGGCCTGCTCGTCCACGGCGGCCCGGGCGACGCCAACGCGCTCGACGCGCTCACCGGCCCGAGCGCCGCGCACCCGTTCGGGACCGACGCCAACGGCCGCGACGTCCTCACCCGCGTCGTCTACGGCGCGCGGCCGTCGCTGCTGGCCGGGCTCGGCGCGACCGGGCTCGGCGTCGCGGCCGGGTCGCTGCTCGGGCTGCTCGCCGCGCTCGGCGGCCGGGTCGCCGACGAGGTCGTCATGCGGTTCATGGACGTCGTCCTGTCGCTGCCGACGCTGCTGCTCGCGCTGCTCGTCCTGACGATCACCGGTCCCGGCACGCTCAACTCGATCTACGCCATCGCGCTCTACACCGCGCCGAGCTACGCGCGGCTCGTGCGCGTCCAGGCGATGGTCATCCGGCGGTCGGGGTTCGTGGAGGCGGCGACGTCCCTCGGCCTGACCCGGGCGCGCGTCATTTCCCGGCACCTGCTGCCGAACGCGTTCGCGCCGCTGTTCGTGCTGGCCACGATGGAGGTCGGGCTCGCGATCGTCGCCGCGTCGTCGCTGAGCTTCCTCGGCCTCGGGCCGCGCCCGCCCGCGCCGGAGTGGGGCGCGATGCTCTCGGCGGGCCGCGACTACTTCTCGGTCGCGTGGTGGACGGCCGTCTTCCCGGGCCTCGCGATCACGCTGACCGTCCTGTCCGTCACGGTCGCCGGACGGCGGCTCCAGCTCCGGAGCGAGGGGAGATCCGCGTGAGCGGGCCACTGGTCGAGGTCGCCGGGCTGGAGGTCGCGTTCGGCGACGTCCGGGCCGTCCGGGACGTGTCGTTCACCATCGGGCCCGGCGAGTGCGTCGCGCTCGTCGGCGAGTCGGGGTCGGGCAAGAGCGTCACGGCCCGCACGCTGCTCGGCCTCACCGGCGACGGCGCCGACGTCCGCGCGGCCACGCTGCGCATCGACGGCGCCGACGCGACCGGGTTCACCGAGCGGCGCTGGCGCGCGGTGCGCGGCACGAAGATCGGCTACGTCCTCCAGGACGCGCTGGTCTCGCTGGACCCGCTGCGCCCGGTCGGCCACGAGATCGCCGAGGCCCTGACCCTGCACCGGAGCCTGACGCGCGCCGAGCGGACGGCCCGCGTCGTGGAGCTGCTGCGCGCGGCGGGCGTCCCCGAGCCCGAGCGCCGCGCCCGGCAGCGCCCGCACGAGCTGTCGGGCGGGCTGCGGCAGCGGGCGCTCATCGCGTCCGCGCTGGCCTGCGACCCCGCGCTGCTCATCGCCGACGAGCCGACCACCGCGCTCGACGTCACCGTGCAGGCGCAGATCCTGCGGCTGCTCGCCGAGCGCCGCGCGGCCGGGACGGCGCTGCTGCTCATCAGCCACGACCTCGCCGTCGTCGCCGAGCTGGCCGACCGCGTCCTCGTGATGAAGGACGGACGCGTCGTCGAGGAGGGGCCGGTGCGCGACGTCCTCACCGCCCCCGCCCACGCCTACACGCGGACGCTGCTGGACGCCGTCCCGAGCACCCCGAAACCGGCCCCCGCCCGGCCGCCGGGCGAGGTCGTCCTCGCGGCGCGCGGCCTGGTCAAGGACTTCAAGGACCGCCGCGCCGTGGACGACGTGTCGTTCGAGCTGCGCGCGGGGGAGACGCTCGGCATCGTCGGCGAGTCCGGGTCGGGCAAGACCACGACGGCCCGGCTCGTCCTCGGCCTGCTCGACCCCGACGCGGGCGAGGCCGCCGTGGACGGCCGTCCCTGGCACGGGCTCACCGCCAAGGAGCGCCGGGAGCTGCGGCGGCACGTCCAGGTCGTCTACCAGGACCCGCTCGGCTCGTTCGACCCCCGCTTCACCGTCCGCCGCGTCCTGGACGAGGCGCTGGAGGTCGGCGGCGCGCCCCGCCGCGCCCGCCGCGACCGGGCCGTCGAACTGCTCGAACGCGTCGGGCTCGACGCGTCCGTCCTGGACCGCCGGCCGCTGCGGCTGTCGGGCGGGCAGCGCCAGCGCGTCGCCATCGCCCGCGCGCTCGCCCCGGGACCGCGCGTGCTCGTGTGCGACGAGCCGGTCTCCGCGCTCGACGTGTCGGTGCAGGCGCAGGTGCTGGACCTGCTCGCCGGGCTGCAGGACGACCTCGGCGTCGCCTACCTGTTCATCTCCCACCACCTCGGCGTGATCCGCCGGGTCAGCGACCGGGTGCTCGTCCTCAAGGACGGCCGGGTCGTCGAGGCCGGCGACGCCCGCCGGGTCCTCACCGAGCCCCGCGCGGACTACACGCGGGAACTGCTGGCCGCCGTCCCGACGCTGCCCAGCGCCGAACCGGCGCACTAAGGAGAGTCCGAATGCCCAGACAGATCCATCTCGCGGCGCACTTCCCGGGCGTCAACAACACGACGGTCTGGTCCGACCCGCGCTCGGGGAGCCAGATCGACTTCGCCTCGTTCGTCCACCTGGCGCGGACGGCCGAGCGCGCCAAGTTCGACTTCTTCTTCCTCGCCGAGGGCCTGCGGCTGCGCGAGCTGAAGGGCCGCATCCACGACCTCGACGTCGCCGGACGGCCCGAGTCGCTGACCGTCCTGTCCGCGCTCGCCGCCGTGACGACGCATCTCGGCCTGGCGGCGACCGTCAACTCGACGTTCAACGAGCCCTACGAGGTCGCGCGGCGGCTCGCGTCGCTGGACCACCTCAGCGGCGGGCGCGCCGCGTGGAACGTCGTGACGAGCTACGACGCGTTCACCGGCGAGAACTTCCGGCGCGGCGGCTTCCTGGACGAGGCCGACCGCTACACCCGCGCCGCCGAGTTCCTGCGAACGGCCCGCGAACTCTGGGACTCCTGGACCGACCGCGACCTGCTCGCCGACCCCGCCGCCGGGCAGTTCGTCCGCGAGGGCGCGGGCGAGTTCGCCCACCACGGCCGCCATTTCGACATCCACGGCCGCTTCGCCACGCCGCGCGGGCCGCAGGGCCATCCAGTGATCATCCAGGCGGGCGACTCCGACGAGGGACGCGAGTTCGCCGCCCGCGACGCCGACGTCATCTTCAGCCGCCACAGCACGCTGGAGGACGGCCGCGCGTTCTACAAGGACGTCAAGAGCCGCCTCGCCAAGTACGGCCGCGGGCCCGACGAGCTGAAGATCCTCCCGGCCGTCACCTACGTCCTCGGCGACACCGACGAGGACGCCGCCGAGCGCGCCGCCGAGATCCGCCGCGCCCAGGTCTCCCCGCAGACCGCCATCGCGTTCCTGGAGGCGGTGTGGGGACGCGACCTGTCCGGCTACGACCCCGACGGCCCGCTCCCCGACGTCGAGCCCGACCTCGGCGAGGGCGTGTCCAAGGGCCGCGCCCAGTTCCGCGGCGACCGCGCCGCGACCGTCCGGCAGTGGCGCGCGCTCGCCGAGGAGCGCGGGCTCAGCATCCGCGAACTCGCCATCGAGACGACCGCGCGGCAGACGTTCGTCGGCACGGCCCGCACGGTCGCCGACCGCATCGACGAGTTCGTCCAGACCGACGCCGCCGACGGGTTCATCTTCGTCCCGCACCTGACCCCGGGCGGGCTGGACGACCTCGCCGAGCACGTCGTCCCGCTGCTCCAGGAGAAGGGCGTGTTCCGCGCCGACTACACCGGGCCGACGCTGCGCGACCACCTCGGGCTCGGCCCGGCCCGCACCGCTGAGGAGACCTCGTGACCCACCTCCACCTCGCCGTCGCGCTGGACGGCACCGGCTGGCACCCCGCGTCCTGGCGCGAGCCCGGCGCCCGTCCCGGCGACGTCTTCACCGCCGGCTACTGGACCGACCTCGTGCGGGAGGCCGAGCGCGCCGCCCTCGACCTCGTCACGCTGGAGGACGGCCTCGGCCCCCAGTCGTCGGTCCCGCTCGCCTTCGACCACCGCACCGACCAGGTCCGCGGACGGCTCGACGCGGTGCTCATCGCCGCCCGCGTCGCGCCCACGACGACGCGCATCGGGATCGTCCCGACGACCAGCACCACCCACACCGAGCCGTTCCACGTCGGCATCGGGATCGCGTCGCTGGACTTCGTCAGCCGGGGCCGCGCGGGCTGGCGCCCGCAGATCTCCCCGCGCGCCGCCGAGGCCGCCCACTTCGGCCGCCGCGTCCTGCCCGAGCTGGCGCCCGCCGACTTCGGCACGCCCGAGGCCGAGGCGTTCGTGGCCGGGCTGCTCACCGAGGCCGGCGACCACGTCGAGGTCGTCCGGCGGCTCTGGGACAGCTGGGAGGACGACGCCGAGATCCGCGACGCCGCCACCGGCCGCTTCCTGGACCGCGACAAACTGCACTACATCGACTTCGAGGGCGAGTTCTTCAGCGTCCGGGGGCCGTCGATCACGCCGCGTCCGCCGCAGGGCCAGCCGCTCGTCACGGCCCTCGCCCACAGCGCGCCGATCTACCGGTTCGCGGCGCGCGGCGCGGACGTCGTGTTCGTGACGCCGCACGGGCGCGACGAGGCCGCGTCCATCACCGCCGAGGTCCGCGCGGCCGAGGCGGAGACCGGACGGACCGGCGCCCCGCTCACCGTCCTCGGCGACCTCGTCGTGTTCCTGGACGACGAGCCCGGCGCCGCCGCGGCCCGGCTCGCCCGCCTGGACCGCGTCGACCCGCTCGCCTCCGACGCCGAGATCTTCGCCGGGACGCCCGCCGAACTCGCCGACCTGCTCCTGGACTGGAGCGCCGCCGGGCTCGCCGGGTTCCGGCTGCGGCCGGGCGTCCTCCCGCACGACCTCACCGCGATCGCCGACGGGCTCGTGCCCGAGCTGCGGCGGCGCGGCGCGTTCCGCGACGCCTACGCCGAGGACACGCTGCGCGCCCGCTTCGGCCTGCCCCGGCCCGCCAACCGGTACGCGGCGGCGCCATGACGGGGGCGCGCGCATGAAGTTCCTCGCCATCAGCCTGATCGTCCACGCGCCCGATCCGCTGACCGGACGCTACAAGCCCGTCACCGAACGGTTCCGCGAGGTCGTCGACAACGCCGTCCTCGCCGAACGGCTCGGCTTCGACGGGTTCGGCGTCGGCGAGCGGCACGAGCGGCCGTTCCTGTCGGCCGCGCCGCCCGTCGTGCTCAGCCACATCGCGGCGCGGACGTCCACGATCCGCCTGTTCACGGCCGTGACGACGCTGAGCCTGCTCGACCCCGTCCGCGCCTACGAGGACTACGCCACGCTGGACCACCTGGCGGGCGGACGCCTCGAACTCATGATCGGCAAGGGCAACGGCGCCGCGCAGGCGCAGGTGTTCCACGTCACCGCCGACGACCAGTGGGAGCGCAACCGCGAGGGCTACGAGCTGTTCCGGCGGCTCTGGCGCGAGGACCGCGTCACCTGGTCGGGCCGTTACCGGCCGTCCCTGACCGACGCCGAGATCCTGCCGCGCCCGCTGCGGGTCCCGCGCGTCTGGCACGGCAGCGCCACCAGCGAGGAGTCGGTGGAGCTGGCCGCGCTCCACGGCGACCCGCTGTTCTCCGCCAACGTCACCAATCCCATCGAGCCGTACGCCGCGCTGATCGACCACTACCGCGAACGGCTCGCCCACCACGGCCACGATCCCGACCAGGCGCTCATCGGCGCGGGCAGCGCCGGGCTGTACGTCGCCGAGCGCTCCCAGGACGCCCTCGCCGCGTACCGTCCGGTGTACGACGCGCGGCTCGCGCTGTTCCGCCGCGTCGGGATCGAGCCCGTCTTCCCCACGCTGGAGGACGCCGTCGAACGCAGCTCGATCCTCGTCGGCAGCCCCCAGCAGATCATCGACAAGGTCCACCGCTACCACGACCGGTTCGGGCACGAGGTCATGCACGTCCAGGCCGACGCCGACGGGCTTCCCCCGCACCTGCACCGCGCGTCGCTGGAGCTGTTCCAGCGCGACGTCGCGCCCGTGCTCCGCAAGGAGATCCCGAGCCGTCCGTTCCCCGCCCCCTCCGTGGAGTCGCCGTCATGACCGTTCCGCTGTCCGTCCTCGACCTCGTCCCGATCCCGGCGGGCGGCACCGCGCCGCAGGCCGTCCGCAACACGCTCGACCTCGCCCGGCGCACCGAGGCCGCCGGGTACCGCCGGTACTGGCTCGCCGAGCACCACCTCGCGCCCGGCGTCGCCAGCTCCGCGCCGCAGGTGCTCATCGGCGCGGTCGCCGCCGCGACGTCCCGGCTGCGCGTCGGGTCCGGCGCGGTGCAGACCGGGCACTGGACGCCGCTCGCCGTCGCCGAGCAGTTCGCCACCCTCGACGCCCTGTACCCCGGCCGCATCGACCTCGGCCTCGGCCGCTCCGGGCAGCGCCGGGCCGAGGCGCTGCGGCGCGCCGACAACCCGCCGCCGCCGCGCGAGGCGCGCGTCGTGGACGGCCTGCTCCTGCCCAAGCCGTACGACTTCGGCCCGCTGCTCGCCAAGTCGGCCGGGTTCGCGCTGCTGACGACGCTGCTCCAGCAGCCGGGCGCGGAGTCCCCGGACTTCGCCGACGTGGTGGACGACATCGTCCGGCTCCTGACCGGCGCCTACGAGTCGGTGGACGGGCACCGCGCGCAGGCCGTCCCGGGGAAGGACGCGGACCTCGCGCTCTGGATCCTCGGCAGCAGCGGCGGGGAGAGCGCGCGGGTCGCGGGGGAGCGCGGCCTGCCGTTCGCGGCGAACTACCACGTCAGCCCGGCGAACGTGGTGGAGGCCGTCGAGGCGTACCGGGCCGCGTTCAAGCCGTCGGACGTCCTGGACGAGCCCTACGTCGTCGTCTCGGCCGACGTCGTCGCCGCCCCGACCGACGAGGAGGCCCGCGTCCTCGCCTCGCCGTACGGGCTGTGGGTGCGCAGCATCCGCACGAGCCTCGCCGCGATCCCGTACCCGACCGAGGCCGACGCCGCCGCCCACGAATGGACCGACGAGGACCGCGCGCTCGTCGCCGACCGGGTGGACACCCAGTTCGTCGGGTCGCCCGAGACGGTCGCGGCCGGACTGGAGACGCTGCGGCGCGCGACGGGCGCCGACGAGCTGCTCATCACGACGATCACCCACGACCACGCCGCCCGCGTCCGCTCCTACGAACTGCTCGCGGCGGCCTGGGGCTAGCCCGCTCGCGCGTGCCGCGCCGCGCCCGCCAGCGCGGACGCGGTCGCGTCGGCGGCGACCGCGACCGGCGGCAGGTCCGGCGCGGCGGCGCGGAACCACGGCTCGAACAGGTCCCAGGAGCCCGTCATCGAGCCGCCGACGACGAGCAGTTCGGCGCCGAACGCCCGCAGGCACGGGCCGAGGGCGGCGCCGAGCGCGCCGAGGGCCGCGCGCAGGACGGCCGTCGCGGCGGCGTCCCCGGCGCGGGCGGCGGCGGCGATGTCCGCGACGTCCGCGCCGGGGTCGCCGCCCGCCGCCCGGTGGGCCGCCCGGATCGCGCGGCGCGACATGCGGTCCTCCAGCGGCGTCCCATCGACGGTGAGGCGGTGGACCTTGCCGTCCGGCGGGACGCCCGGCCCCTCGGTCACGGCCCGTCCGTCCACGATCCAGCCGGAGCCGACGCCGGTGCCGAGCGTCACGCCGACGCACCGGCGCGTCCCGTGGGCGGCGCCGTAGGCCCACTCGCCGAGCGCGAACGCGTCGGCGTCGTTGAGGAAGGCGAACCCGGCGGCGCCGATCCGCGCGCCGAGCGCGGCGCCGACGTCCAGCCCGCGCAGCGCCTCGAACTTGCCGACGCCCTCGAACAGCGCGATGCCGCGCGCGTAGTCGAACGGGTCGGGGATCGCGACGCCCCAGGTCGCGGCGGGGTCGGCGGCGAGCGGCGCGGCGGCGCCGGCGACGGCCGCCAGGAACTCCTCGGCGGTGCCGTCGGCGCGGAGCGGACGCTTCTGGATCGTTCCAACGATCTGCCGCCCGTCGACCACGGCGGCGCACACGTGCGTGCCGCCGATCTCCAGCACCGGGATTCCGGTCACCGCTCACCTCTGCCGCTCGGGGTCCGGCCACGGAACCTAGCCGACCTCGGACGTTCCCGGCAAAACCGGGCGGCCCTCGGTTTTGGGCCCGTCAGTCGTCCACCGGGAGCCCGAGCCCGGCGGCGAGGCGCCGCAGGTCGCCGACGATGTCGGTGGACGGGTCGCGCAGCCACTGGATCTGCAGCCCCTCGGCGGCGGCGAGCAGGATCCGCCCCTGCCACGCGTGCCCCGGACCGGTGATGTTCTCGATCAGGCCGAGGAGGGCGCGGGTGCGGCGGCGCATGAACGCGTGCGCGGGGTGGGCCGGGTCGGCCGCCGCGGCCGTCATGTCCACGAACAGCTTGATGAGGCCGGGCGTCCGGGTGGTGTGGGCGAGGGCCGACCAGATGCCGTCCAGCGTCGTGAGGTCGTGGGCGGCGGCGTACTCGCGGTCGCGCGCGACGAGGACCTCGACCAGCAGCTCGTCCTTGCTGCCGAAGTAGTGCAGGACGCCCGCCTCGGTCAGCCCGGCCGCCGCCGCGATCGACCGCAGCGACGGACCCTGCCGGCCCGAGGTCTGGTACGCCTCCAGCGCGACCCGGAGGATCTCCGCGCGGCGCGCGACGCCCTTGGAGTACGGGCCGCGCTGCGACTTGGTGGCCATGGCCGCAACCTATCGCGGGGCGCTAAAACCTAGCGACACTCGGTTTTGGTCTCTAGGGTGGGGACCGCCCGGCGCCCCGAAAGGACCGACATGACCAGCACCGCCCGCCCGCTCGGCCCGTTCGAGCTGGCCGCCGACGCCGCCGCGACGCCCGCCGCGCTCGCCGCCGGGACGACCTGGCGGCCCGCCCGCGTGCCCGGCGGCGTCCACGAGAGCCTGCTCGACGCCGGGCTGATCGGCCATCCCTACTTCGGGGACAACGAGCGGTCGGTGCGCTGGGTCGAGGACGCGACGTGGTGGTACCGGACGGTCTTCGACGGCCCCGGCGAGCTGGAGTGGGACGAGCGGCTGCGCCTCGTCTGCTCCGGGCTCGACACCGTCGCGTCGGTCTGGCTCAACGGCGTCCTTGTCGGGACGCACGCGTCGCAGTTCCGCCCGGGCGTCTTCGACGTCACCAGCCATGTCCGCGAGCGCAACGTCCTGCTCGTCCGGTTCGCTCCGCCGCTGGCGGGCCTGACCGCGCCCGCCGGGGTGGCCGACGCGATCGCCCGGACGCGCAAGCTCCTCGCCCCGGGCGACGCGCCGCCGCCGGGCGTCCTGTCGACGGACCCGGCGTTCACGCTGCGCCGCAAGGCCGCGTTCTCCTGGGGCTGGGACTTCGCGCCGCGCGTCCCGTCCGTCGGGATCACCGGCCCGGTCGAGCTGCGCCGCGAGCGCGCCGCCGTCCTCGCCGGGCACCACGTCCGGGCGGTCGCGGCGGACGCCGCCGCGCGCACCGCCGAGGTCGCGATCGACGTGGAGGCCGACGCGTTCGCCGTCGCGGGCGAGCTGCGCGCCGACGTCGTCCTCACCGCGCCGGACGGGCGCGAGCACGCCGCCGGCATTCCGCTCGGCCCGTCCGGACGCGGCGGAACCGTCATCTCCCTCGCCGACGCGCACCTGTGGTGGACGCACGACCTCGGCGACCAGCCGCTCTACGCGGTGTCCATCGCGCTGACCGCGCCGGACGGGACGGTCCTGGACCGTTCCGAGGACCGCGTCGGCCTGCGCACCATCGCCCTGGACCGCTCGCCCGACGACGCGGGCGGCCGGCTGTTCCGGTTCGTCCTCAACGGCGTCCCGATCTTCGCGCGCGGCGCCAACTGGGTCCCGGCGAGCATGCTGACCGGCTCGGTCGAGCCCGCGACCGTCCGGTCCCTGGTCGCGACGGCCCGGCGCGGCGAGATGACGATGCTGCGCGTCTGGGGCGGCGGGATCTACGAGCAGGACGCGTTCTACCGCGCCTGCGACGACCCCGGCGTGCTCGTCTGGCAGGACTTCATGTTCGCCTGCGTCGACTACCCGAGCGACGACCCCGAACTGCGCGCCGAGGTCGCTCGCGAGGCCGACCACCAGGTCCGGCGGCTGCGCAACCGCGCGTGCCTGGCGCTGTGGGCGGGCAACAACGAGGTCCACGCGATCCACGGGTTCGTCCACGGGAACCTGGAGCCGGGCGACTGGGGCTGGTCGTTCTTCCACGACCTGCTGCCCGCCGCCGTCGAACGCCGCTCCCCGGAGGTGCCGTACTGGCCGGGCAGCCCGTGGGCCGACTCCGACCCGGCCGGGACGAACGGCGTCGCGGACGGCGACCGGCACGCCTGGGAGGTCTGGCACGGCGTCGACGTCGGCGCGGGCGGCCCCGCCGCGTTCCCCGGCCGCGGCGCGGCCGTCCACTTCGCCCGCTACCGCCACGACCGCGGCAAGTTCATCAGCGAGTTCGGCCTGCACGCCGCGCCCGACCTCGGCACGCTGCGCCGCTGGACGCCGCCCGGCTCGCTCGCGCCGCACAGCCCCGAGTTCGACCACCGCAACAAGGACGTCCCCAAGAACAAGGGCGACGACCTGATGTTCGCCGAGACCGGCCTGCCCGCCGACCTGGAGCAGTACGCCGACTTCTCGATGGCGTGCCAGGCGGAGGGCCTGAAGTTCGGGATCGAGCACTACCGCCGCCGCCAGCCGCACTGTTCGGGCACGCTGCTGTGGCAGTTCAACGACCCGTGGCCGGGCCTGTCCTGGTCGGTCGTGGACCACGACCTGATCCCCAAGGCCGGGTTCCACTTCGCGCAGCGCGCGTACCGGACCGTCCTGACGAGCTTCGTCCGCGCCGACGACGGACGCCTCGAACTCTGGGTCACCAACAGCGGGCGCCGCGACGTCCCCCTCGACCTGCGCGTGGAGGTCGCGACGTTCGCGGGAGAGCACGTGATCGACGAGCGCGTGGCCGCCGTCGCGCGGGCGGGCGCGTCCCGGCCCGTCTGGTCCGCCGCGCCGCAGACCTACGCGCCCGGACCCGACCGCTACGCCTGGGTGTCGGACGCGGACGGCGCGACCGAGCCCAACCGGCTGTTCTTCGCCCCGGTCAAGGACCTGCCGCTCGCCGCCGGGCGCGTCGAGCTGACGTCCGGACCGAACGTTGACGGCCGCGCCGACCTCACCTTGACCTCCACCGGGTACAGCTACCTCGCGCGGATCGTGCCGCCCGCGCCCGGAGCGGTCTTCGGCCGCAACTATCTTGATCTGCGCGACGGCGAGCGCGTCGGCGTCCGCGCCGAGGGCCTGCCGGACGGCTTCGACCCCGCGGCGCTGCGCGTCGCGACCTTTGGCACCACTGGGAGGGGAACCGCATGACCACCACCGAGACGCGCCCGTGGGGCAGCTACACCGTCGTGGACGAGTCGCCCGCGCACAAGACCAAGCGCATCGAGGTCGCCCCCGGCAGCCGCCTGTCCTACCAGCGCCACCGGCACCGCTCCGAGCACTGGTACGTCCTGGCCGGAACGCTCCACGTGACGATCGAGGGCGCCGAGGCCGTCCTGCTGCCGGGCCAGTCGGTGGACGTCCCGGCGGGCAGCGCGCACCGCGCCGCCAACCACGGCGACGTCCCGGCCGTGTTCGTGGAGGTGCAGACCGGGACGTACTTCGGTGAAGACGACATCGAGCGCCTGGACGACGACTACGGCCGCACTGACGCCGGAGCCGTCGCGCAATAACCGGATCAGTAGGCTCCACCGAGCTTGCGGTGGTCCCACGTGACCGTCCGCGTGGGCCGGAAGAGAAGCGCGACCCGCTTCTCCGCCTGCCCCCGGACGAACTCGGCCAGCTCCGCCGGCACCTGCGCGGCCGAGCCACCGTCCAGCGCGTACCGGGCCGTCAGCGCGAGGCCGATCTCGACGGTCCGGGCCGCGTCGTCCAGCACCTCGGCGTCGCACTCCATCGTCGCGCCGCGCAGCTCGGCGTAGTCCGTCCCGTCCTCGAACTGGAGGGTCGCCTGCGGCGCGCGGCGCAGGTTGGCGACCTTCTGCGACCGGCGGTAGGTCCAGCACGCGACGGCGCCGTCGAGCGGGACGAACCACAGCGGAACCAGGTGCGGCCGGCCGTTCGGCCCGAGCGTGGCGCACGTGACGGTCCGCGACGCGTGCAGGAACGCGTCCAGTTCGTCGTCGGTCATGCGGATCTGGTCGCGTCGCGACATGGCTCCCCCTCTGTTCGGGCGATCGTAGACCGGCGCCCGGCGCGGCCCGCCGGCCGCCCTACAATCGGCGTCCGGGAAGGGGTGCCACGATGGCCGACACGGACCGGCGCGCCGATCACGACGCCCGGGAGAGCCTGCTCCGCACCGCGGGCGAGCTGTTCATGCGGCAGGGCTACGCCGCGACCGGCGTGAAGCAGCTCCTGGACGAGAGCGGCACGGTCGTCGGGTCGCTCTACCACCACTTCCCCGGCGGCAAGCGCGAGGTCGCCGCCGAGGTCGTCCGCCGCGAGGGCGAGCGGATCGGCGACCGCATCGCGGCGGACGTCGCGGCGCTCGGCACCCGCGGCGGGATCGACCGGACGATCGAGATCCTCATGGAGTCGATGGCGGCCAGCGACGGCCTGGAGGGCTGCCCGATCGCGATGCTGGCGGTCGAGTCGCCGATCGCGGGCCGGACGATCCGGGACGAGGCGATCCGGCAGTTCGGGTCGTGGGGCACGACGATCCAGGCGGCGCTCGTCCGCGAGGGCCACGCCGAGGACCGCGCCGCCGGGCTCGCCCACCTGCTGCTCGCCGCGATCGAGGGCGCGCTCGTCCTGGACCGCACGGCCGGGACGACCACCGCCCTCGCGGCGCTGCGCGCGGCGCTGCCGACGCTCGTCCCCGACGCCCCCGGCTGAGCCTCAGGTCGTGTCGAAGCAGCCGTCGAACTCCCACAGCGGGTTCGCGACGGTCGCGCCGTCGGCGGCGGTGATCGTCTGCTGCCCGTTGAGGTCGGCGGGCCCGTCGCCGTCGGCGGTGTAGCAGCCGTTGGTCTGGACGTGCACCTGGTACGACGCGTTCACCGCCACGCCCGGCCCGGTGTTGAACCAGGTGATCGTGCAGGCCCAGTCGTTGCCCGCGCCGCTGTCGGCGACGTCCGGGCCGCCGCGCCCGCAGTCGGCCCGCGCCCGCAGGTCGGCCGCGCGGACCGTCCGGCCGCGCAACGACTGCTGGAGCACGTACAGGTGTGCGAACGTCGGGGCGATGGCGTCGTTCAGCCGCGCGCGGGTGACGCCGGACGTCCCGCAGCCCGTGGCGAGGACCGCCGCCGCCGCGACCACCGCGCCGAATCTCCGCATCGCTCAGCCTCCCGTGATGTCGCGGCGGCGCAGCAGCGCGTACGCTGCGCCCGCGCACACGGCCAAATAGAGGGCGCTGACCAGCGTTCCCTGCTGCAACGGCCCGTAGAACGGACGATCGGCGAACAGCCCGTGCCACGCCCCGAACGCCGTCGTCGGCAGCAGCGTCCGGACGAGCACCGGCGCGTTCACCAACGACACGAGCTGGAGCACCAGCCCGACCACGACCGGCCCGCCGACGCCGAGCGCGCCGCTGCGGCCCGCGACCGACAGCAGCAGCCCGAGCGCGGTGAACGCGAGGACGGGCGGCAGCACCGACGCCCAGCTCGCCAGCACCAGCGCCGCGCAGCGCCCGGCGGGCAGCAGCGTCCCCGACAGGCCGACCATCGGCTGCCGCCCGACGAGCAGCACGCCCGCCGCGAGGCTCGCCAGCGCCAGCACGACGGTCGCGGCCACGGAGAACGCGGTCGCGGCGAGGGCCTTGCCGGCGAAGACCTGCGTCCGGCCGCGCGAGCGGGTGAGGATCGTCTTCCACGTCCCGTACCGGTCCTCGGCGGCGAACATGTCCCCGGCGACGACGGCCGTGATCGCCGGCAGCGCCCACTGCCCGGCGAACCCGAGCACGACCAGCGGGACCGCGAACCCGCTGTCGTGGACCCAGCGGCCGAACAGCGTGTCCTGCGGCACGTTGCTCTGCGCGTTCAGCGCCGCGACGAACAGGAACGGCCCGAGCAGGCACGCCGCGAGGACGATCTGCGCCTTCGCCTGCCGCGTGATCTTGTAAAGCTCCCAGCGGAACACCGTCCACGTCCCGGTCACGCGTCCGCCCCCTCGGTGAGGGCGAAGAACGCGCCGCGCAGCGCCGACGACTCCAGCGCGAGCGCGCGGACGGCGACGCCCGCGCGGCCGAGCGCGATCACGTAGGCGTCCAGCCGCTCGCGCGGGGCGCGGACGAGCAGCCCGTCATCGCGCGCCTCCGCCGCGACGCCCGGGACGTCCGCCGCCAGCGCCAGCGCCGCCCGGTCGTCGCCGGTCGCGAGCCGGAACGCCGGGGCGGGCGCCCGGCCGCGCAGGTCCGCGAGCGTCCCGTCGAACACCGCCCGGCCGCCCGCGACGATCGTGACGTCGTCGCACAGGTCCTCCACCTCGTCCATGTCGTGGCTGCTCAGCAGCACCGCGACGCCCTCGCCCGCGAGCCGGGCCACGAGCGCCCGCACGTCCCGGCGGCCGGACGGGTCCAGCCCGCTCGTCGGCTCGTCCAGGACCAGCAGCCGGGGGTCGCGCAGCAGCGCCGCCGCGAGCCCGAGCCGCTGCCGCATCCCGACCGAGTACCCGCCGACCCGCGTCCCGGCGGCGGCGCCGAGCCCGGCCAGCTCCAGCGCCGCGCCGACCCGGCCCCGGGCGCCGCCGCCGTCCAGGTCGGCGAGCAGCGCCAGGTTCGCGCGGCCGGTGAGGTAGGGGTAGAACGCGGGGGCCTCCACGAAGCCGCCGACGCCGTCCAGCGCCCGCGCGCCGTCCGCCGCGTGGGTGCGGCCGAACAGCCGCACCGCGCCCGCGTCCGGCCGGACGAGCCCGAGGATCATCGCCAGCAGCGTCGTCTTCCCCGCCCCGTTCGGACCGACCAGGCCGTGGACCCGGCCGGGGCCGACCCGCAGGTCGACCCCGGCCACGGCCGTCGCGGCGCCGAACCGCCGGACGAGCCCGGACGCCTCGACCGGGGCGTCAGGCATGCGTCCTGTGCGGCACGCGGCTGCGCGGCAGGTCGTTCTCGGTCCCGTTGACGACGGTCGTCTGCGGGAACCGCCGCAGCACCTCCTGCGGCGTCATGACCTTCGCGTCGCCCGGGTACGGCTTCGTCCAGCCGGTCGAGGCGTACCAGGTGAGCCGGTTGAACGGCGCGAACGCGAGATTGTCCTCGGAGCGGAAGTCCTGCTTCTCCGACCAGGCGAGCCACGACTTCTGCATCGCGTTCGTCACCTGCGCCGCCGACGGGTTCAGCGTGTCCAGCGGGATCTTGTTCGGCTGGACCTCGTACGGCGTGAGGTCCGGCGTGTCGGTGAACGCGCCGAACATCGGCTCGGCGGCCAGGTCGAGCTGGTTCATCGGCGGCAGGCCGAGGATCTGCTCGACCGTCCGGACGACGTTGAGCTGGCTGTAGTACGTGTGGTCGACCGCGCCCCGCCTGGCGTACGGGCTCGCGATCAGGGTCACGTTGCGGTGCCCGTCCACGTGGTCGACGCCGTTCTGCGAGTCGTCCTCGACCACGAAGATCGCGCTGTCCTTCCAATACCTGGAGTGCGAGATCGTGTCGATGATGCGCCCGGTGGCGAGGTCGTTGTCGGCCACCATCGCCGACGGCGTCGGGTACCCGGCGTTGAGGCCGTTGGTGTGGTCGTCCATCACCCACAGCATGTTCAGCGCGGGCAGTTTCCCGTTCTTCACGTACTGCCCGAAGTCCCGCTCGAAGAGGTCCGCGCGGTACTGGTCGGGGATCTGCGTCTGGAAGTTCGGGAAATCGTGCGCCAGGATCCCGTCCAGCGACGGGATGTCGGTCCTGGTCTGGCAGTGGCCGATCGGGGAGTGGAGCTGGCCCGTCGCCTTGCCTTCAAGGATCTTGGAGTCCTGGTACCACTGCGTCCACGTGCCGGGGCAGTCCTTGCCGTCCGGCGCCGTGAACCACTCGGCGTACTCGCCCCACACCCGCGCGGACAGGCCGTGCGCCCGCGCGTTGTCCCACAGGAACCCGGACTTCGGGTACACCATCGCGTCCGGCTGCCCGTAGTTGCGGATGTAGTTGGCGTACGACCGCTCCAGGTAGTCGTTGACGAACCCCGCGTCGAGCCAGGTGTGCCCGGACGCGGAGTTGGTGCCGTCGGAGTACAGGTTGTCGATCAGCGGGAACCGCCGGACGAGTTCGTGCGCGTTCGGCGTCACGTTCGCGCCGAACTGCGCGTACGCGGGGTTGCCGTTGCCGCGCGGGTCGTCGCCCAGCTCCTGGTCGTACGTCCGGTTCTCCCGGACGATCACGAACACGTGCTTGATCTTCGACGGCGACCCGGTGCGCAGCGGCACGGCGACCGGCGCCGCGCCCCGCGAGCCCGTCTTGTTGCGCTCCTTCAGGCCGTTCCACCGGTTGTTGGCGAAGACCTGCGAGGTGTAGGCGGCCATCTCCTTCGGCGTCGGCTTGGCGATGAGCCCGACCGTGCCGACGTCGGCGTACACCTGGTGGCCGGTGGCGGGCGTCGTGCCGGGGCCCTGGCTGATCGTCCGCGCCGGGCCGAGCGCTCCCACGCCCGCCTGGCTCGCCACGACGAGCCTGCCGAGCGGCGCGTTCCAGCGGACCGTTCCCGGATACCAGCCGGTCGGGATCAGCCCGTCGAACGCGATGGGCCGGTGCGCGCCGGTGTACTCGTAGACGGCCAGCGCGTTGTTGCGGCCGAGGCTGACGACGAGATGGCCGGCGTCCAGGAACTCCAGCGCGTTCGGCGAACTGCCGTACGGCTGGCCGGGCAGCGGGTTGACGTTGAACGTCCGCGCGACCTGCTTGCGCACGGTGTCGATGACCGAGACGGTGTCGTCGCTGGAGTTGGTGACGAGCACTTCGGTGCCGTGGGCGAGCAGACTGCTCGGGTCCAGGCCGACCCTGTAGGTGCGGACGACCTTGTTCGCCGCGAGGTCGATCTCCGAGACCGTCCCGGTGGACGCGCGGCCGTCGCGCCGCTCGGCGACGACGGGGGAGTCGTAGCTGAGGTTCGTGCGCTCGCCTGCGCGCGGCGTCCGGCCGCCCTCGTTGCCGACGAACGCGTGCCCGCCGACCACGACGACGTCGCGCGGCGCCACGCCGACCGGCGTCTGCGCGGTGAGCGCGCCCGTCCCGGGGTCGAGGACGCCGAGCCGGTTCCAGCCGTCCAGGACGACGAGGATCCGCGACCCGTCCGGCGACCAGGCGAGGCCGGTCGGCAGCGGCGCGGCGGCCGTGCCGTTCGCGTCCTTCGGGACGTCGGCGTCGGCGGGGAGCGCGAGCACGGACGGCTTGCCGAGCGTGCCGTCGGCGGCCACCGGGAACTTCAGCAGGTTCTTGCTCTGCGTCGCGTACAGCGTGTTCCCGTCGCGGCTGTAGAGCAGGCCGGCCACGCCGATGGTGCCGCTGCCGGTGCCCTTCGGCGGCGTGTACTGCTGGAGGACCTTGCCGCCGGCGAGGTCGACGACGGTGAACAGGCCCGCGCCGGACTTGGTGAGGTCGACGGCGGTGCGTCCGTCCGGGCGCACGGCGAGGTCCATCGGCCGGCCGGACTGCTCGATGCTCGTCCCGGCGGGCGTGACGTACTGGTTGTTGGACGTGAGGACGGAACCGTCCTGCTGACGGCCGACGAGGTGGTCGGCCAGCGGCGTGTTCGCGTCGCCGGGGGCGGCGGCGAACGCGGCCGTGGCGGTCGCGAGCACGGCGACGGCCCCGAGCGCGGACGTGGAGAGCGTTCTTCGGCGCATCGAATCCCCTCTGGATTCCGGGCCGGTATGGACGACCGGCCCGCTGGCGGACCCTAGGCGCGCACCCGATCACGGGGGCCAACCGCAGATGACGGGCCCGTGAACGGCATCGGGATCCGGCGCGCGGGTGACGTCGCCCACACCGGAATGCGGCGCGGAATGAAAACCGTTATCGCTACCATGGAGCGTCCACCGACGAGAGGAGAGCCGCATGGCCCGCAACGAGCTGCGGCCGGTCGTCAAGCTGCGATCGACCGCCGGGACGGGGCACACGTACGTGACCCGCAAGAACCGGCGCAACGACCCCGACCGCCTGACGCTGCGCAAGTACGACCCCGTCGTGCGCCGCCACGTGCCGTACCGCGAGGAGCGCTGATGGCGCGCCGCTGCCAGCTCACCGGCGCCGCGTCGGCGTTCGGCAAGAGCGTGTCCCACTCGCATCACCGCACGTCGCGCCGGTTCGACCCGAACCTCCAGCGCAAGCGCTACTGGCTGCCGAGCGAGCGGCGGTTCGTCCGGCTCCGGCTGTCGGCGCGGGCGATCAGGACGGTCGACGCGATCGGCGTCGAGGCGGCGGTCGCCCGGATCCGGGCGCGGGGGGAGAAGGTCTGATGGCCAAGCGGAGCAAGATCGCGGCGGACGCGCGCCGCCGGGCGACGGTCGCGCGGTACGCCGCCCGCCGCGCCGAGCTGAAGCGGATCATCGCGTCCGCGGACACCGCGCCCGACGACCGGGACGCGGCGGTCCGCGAGCTGCGCCGCCAGCCGCGCGACGCCAGCGCCACCCGCGTCCGCAACCGCGACGCGGTGGACGGGCGCCCGCGCGGCCACCTGCGCAAGTTCGGCCTGTCGCGGGTGCGGTTCCGGGAGATGGCCCACCGGGGCGAGCTGCCCGGCGTGACGAAGGCGAGCTGGTGATCGCATGGCCGTTCCGAAGCGGAGGACGTCGCGGGCGAACACGCGGGCCCGGCGCGCGCGGTGGAAGGCCGAGCGGCCGGGCCTCGTGACCGTGACCGTGGACGGGCGGACGGTCCGCGTGCCGCGCCGTCTCGTCCGCGCGTACGAGCGCGGCCTGCTGCCCTGATCGGGGCGCGTCGAGCGGGTCCCGGGGTGCCGGGGCCCGCTTTTTCGTGCCGTGCCGTCGTCCGAGATGACCGATTGGCCGGGCTGTGGCATAGTACGAAATGAAAACGGTTATCAAAATCTTTGGGAGACCCCCATGCCCAGAACGTCCCTCCTCGGCGGAGCGCTGGTCCTCGGCGCCGGACTGCTCACCGCGTGCGGCGGGTCCGGCGACTCCCCGGCGGGCGACGGGACGGTCGCGGTCGTGGCGTCCACGAACGTCTACGGCGACATCGCCCGCCAGATCGGCGGCGACCGGGTGCGGGTCACGTCGATCATCAGCGACCCGAGTCAGGACCCCCACTCCTACGAGGCCAGCACCCGCACGCAGCTCGACCTGTCCCGCGCGAGGGTCGTCATCGAGAACGGCGGCGGCTACGACGACTTCGTGGACCGGATGCTGAAGACGGCGCGCAACTCCTCGGCGACCGTCCTCAACGCCGTCCGGATCTCCGGGCGGACCGCGCCCGCGGGCGGCGAGCTGAACGAGCACGTCTGGTACGACGTCCCGTCGATGGCGAGGCTCGCCGACGGCCTCGCCGGGGCGCTCGGCACGGCCGACCCCGCGCACGCCGCGACGTTCACCGCGAACGCGGCGGCGTTCAAGGGCGCGCTCGCGCCGCTGGAGCGGGAGACGGCCGCGCTGAAGGCCGCGCACGCGGGCGCCGGCGTCGCGATCACCGAGCCCGTCCCGCTCTACCTGCTCGACGCCGCCGGGCTGAAGAACGAGACGCCCGACGAGTTCAGCGAGGCCGTCGAGGAGGGCGACGACGTCCCCGCGCGCGTCCTGCGGCAGACGCTCGCGCTGTTCACCGGGAAGAAGGTCAAGGCGCTCGTCTACAACGCGCAGACCGCCGGGCCCGAGACCGGGAAGCTGGAGGCGGCGGCGAAGACCGCCGGGATCCCTTCCGTGCCGGTCACCGAGACGATGCCCGCCGGGAAGACCTACCAGACCTGGATGGCCGGCACGATCGCCGCGCTCCGGGCCGCGCTCTCATGACGCCCGCCATCGCGCTGCGCGGCGCGGGCCTCGCCTACGGCAGCCGCGTGCTCTGGCGCGGGCTGGACCTGGAGGTGCGGGCCGGGGAGTTCCTGGCCGTCCTCGGCGCCAACGGCACCGGCAAGAGCAGCCTCCTGCGCGTCCTGCTAGGCCTCCAGCGGCTGACGGAGGGGACGGTCGAGATCGAAGGCCGCGCGCCCCGCCGCGGCGATCTCGTCGGGTACGTCCCGCAGCGCCTGGAGGTGTCGCCGCTCACCCCGCTGCGGGCGCGCGACGTCGTCCGGCTCGGCGTGGACGGCCACCGCTGGGGGTTCGGCCGCGCGCGCGGCGCCGTCCGCGCCCGCGTCGAGGACGCGCTGCGCGCCGTCGGCGCCGAGCCCTACGCCGACGTCCCGCTGCGGCTGCTGTCGGGCGGCGAGCGGCAACGCGTCCGGGTCGCGCAGGCGCTGGCGTCCGACCCCCGGATCCTGCTGTGCGACGAGCCGCTGCTGTCCCTCGACCCCGGCAGCCAGGCCACCGTCGCCGGGCTCATCGACGAGCGCCGCCGCGCCCGCGACACCGCCGTCGTGTTCGTCACCCACGAGATCGAGCCGATCCTCGGCCTCGCCGACCGCGTCCTGTACCTGGCGGGCGGACGGTTCCGGATCGGCGCGCCCGACGACGTCCTGACCTCGCCCGTGCTGTCTGACCTCTACGGAACGCCGGTGGAAGTCGTCCGCGCCGGCGACCACATAGCGGTCGTCGGCGCACCCCCGCTCCGCGCGGAGGGGGCCGCATGAGTGTCTGGCATGAGATCTTCTCCTTCGAGCACTACGGGGAGCTGCTGTCGCTCGTGCGCAACTCGCTCGTCGCGGGCGCGGTGCTCGGGCTCGTCGGCGGGCTCGTCGGGACGTTCGTCCTGCTGCGGGACGTGACGTTCGCCGTCCACGGCGTCAGCGAGCTGTCGTTCGCCGGGGCCGCCGCCGCGCTGCTGTTCGGGTTCGACGTCGTCGTGGGCTCGCTGGCCGGGGCGCTGGCCGCCGCCGCGCTCATCGGCGTCCTCGGCGCGGGCGCGCGCGACCGCAACTCCTTCATCGGCGTGCTGATGCCGACCGGGCTCGGCCTCGGCGTGCTGTTCCTCGCGCTCTACAAGGGACGGTCGGTCAACAAGTTCGGCGTCCTCACCGGTCAGATCGTCGCGATCGACACGCCCCGGCTGTCCTGGCTCGTCGCGATCTCGGTGCTCGTCGTGGTGTGCCTGGCGGTGATGTCGCGCCCGCTGACGTTCGCGAGCGTGGACCCGGACGTCGCCGCCGCGCGGGGCGTCCCGGCGGGCGCGCTGTCGCTGGCGTTCATGCTCGTCCTCGGCCTGGCGGTCGCCGCGTCGGTGCAGATCGTCGGCGCGCTGCTCGTGCTGGCGCTGCTCTGCACGCCCGCGGCGGCGGCGCTGCGGGTGACCGCGTCGCCCGTCCTCGCGCCGGTGCTCAGCGTCGTGTTCGCGACGTCCGCGATGCTCGGCGGGATCCTGCTGGCGCTCGGCGCGAGCATTCCCATCAGCCCCTACGTCACGACGCTGTCGTTCCTCATCTACGTGGCGTGCCGGATCGTCGGGGCCGTCCGGACGCGCCGGGGCTGGACCGCGCGCCGGGCGCCCGCGTGACGGGCGGGGGCCGTTCTCCGGCGGCCCCCGCCCTCCGCTCAGCAGTCGCGCAGCTCGGGCGACTGGTTGAGGATCTGCTCGCGCGCGGTGACGAACGCCTCGTGCGCCGGGGTGCCCTGCTGCGGGAACACGGCCAGCCGGTGACAGTTCTGGAACGCCAGCGCCACCCCGAAATGACGCTCGATCGAGGTGCGCATCGCGTCGCTGGCGAGCATGCGCAGGAGCTGGCCGCGGGCCTGCTCGTCCGGTGGCGGGGTGAGGTTGTCCGCGAACTCGCCGCCCTCGGTCTGGAGCCGGGCGATCAGCTCCGTGACCAGGTTCCAGGCGTAGGGGAGCGACTCCCGGATGCAGGCGATGAACTCGGCGTCGTCGACGGGACCCCGCTGCGCCTTGGCGAGCAGGTCGGGGGAAACGTCAAGGGACAAGACGGAAACTCCTCGGATCGGCGAGACGTGCCGCGGAAGGACCGCTCCCCGACGCTAACCCGGCGGGCACCGGAGATCAATAGCAATGATTTTCATTACGCTGCGCGCGGGACGGCCGGGACGGATGGGACGCGAGCGGGTACACCGGAGGCATGGCGACGGACCGAACGACCCCCGGCGGCCCCTTCCTCCCCGCGGACGGCGACCCCGTCCCGCCCGCGCTGCGCGGCTTCGCCCGCGCCCACGCGGCCCTGGTGGAACTGCGCGACGACCCGCCCCACCTCGTCGCCCGCGACCGCGCCCCGGCGCGCCGCGTCGGCCTGGTCTCCGGCGGCGGATCCGGCCACGAGCCGCTGCACGCCGGGTTCCTCGGCCGCGGGATGCTCGACGCCGTCGCGCCCGGCAAGGTGTTCGCGTCCCCGCACAACCGGCAGATCCTCGCGGCGAGCCGCGCCGCCGCCGGGCCGGACGGCGTCCTGCACATCGTGAAGAACTACACCGGCGACCGCATCAACTTCGGCATCGCCGCCGAACGGCTCAGGCTCGAAGGCGTCGCGTCCCGCCGCGTCCTCGTGGACGACGACCTCGCCACCGACTCCGCCGACACCGCCACCGGACGGCGCGGCACCGCCGCCACGGTCGTCGTGGAGAAGCTGCTCGGTGGCGCGGCCGACGCGGGTCTCGGACTGGACGAGCTGGCCGACCTCGGCGCCCGCGTCGCCGCCGCCTCGCGCAGCCTCGCCGTCGCGTCCCGCGCCCAGACGTCCCCGCACACCGGACGGCCCGCGTTCGAGCTGGAGCCGGGCGCGCTCGAGTACGGCGTCGGCATCCACGGCGAGCGCGCCGCGACGTCGGTGCCCCGCCCGCCCACCGCCGACCTCGTCGCCCGGATGCTCGACGCGGTCGCCGCCGCGCTGCCGGACGGCCCCGACGACGTCCTGGTCGTCGTCAACGGCCTCGGCGGCACCACGCCGCTGGAGCTGTACGGGATCTACGACCTCGTCGCGGACGACCTGGACCGGCGCGGGCTCGCGGTCGCGGACGCGCTCGTCGGGACGTTCGTCCCCGCCCTCGACATGGCCGGGTTCTCGCTCACCCTGACCCGCCTGCGGCCCGAATGGCGGCCCTGGTGGGACGCCCCGGCCGTCACGCCCGCCTTCCCCCGCGCGAACGGAGCCGCCTGATGGAACTCGACCAGGACGCCGTCCTGCGCCGCTACGCCACCGCCGTCGACGCCGCCCACGGCGAGCTGACCCGCCTGGACCGGCACAGCGGCGACGGCGACTTCGGCGACAACCTGCGCGCCGGGCTCCGCGCCGCCGTCGCCCGCCACGACCGGGCGGGAGGCCCCGCGTTCGCCGTCCTCGGCGAGGTGTTCCTGGACGAGGTCGGCGGCACCAGCGGCCCCCTGTTCGGCCTGCTGTTCACCGAGATCGCCCGCGCTGACGGGTTCGCGGCCGGCGCCGCCGCCGGGCTCGCCGCGATCCGCCGCGTCGGCGAGGCCGAGATCGGCGACCGCACGCTCGTGGACGCCCTCGCCCCCGCCGTCGACGCCCTGCACGGCCCGCACCCGTTCGCCGCCGCCGCGCGCGCCGCCGCCGACGGGGCCGCCCGCACCGCCGGCCTGCGCGCCCGCCGGGGCCGCGCCAGCTACCTCGGCGACCGGGCGCTCGGCGCCGCCGATCCGGGCGCCGCCGGGATCGCGCTGCTGTTCTGGGCCGTCGCGTCCGTCGCCGAACCGGACGCCGCCGTGCCGCCGCCGCTCTGAACCCGCGTCACCCGCTGTATCGAGGAAATTCACCGCAACGGCACTCGTGGAACGGTCCCGCGCGCCACGCTGGCCACCGTGAACAACACACCACGCATGGGGATCCCGGACCGGCTCGCTGAGCGCATGAGCATGGCCGAGCAGCACGAGTACCTGCGCTCCCGCCTCTCGCGGCGCGGCGTCCTGCGCGGCGGCGCCGTCGCCGCGGGCGCCCTCGCCGCCACCGGCGTCCTCACCGACACCGCCCGCGCCGCGACCCCGGCCGTCCCGCGCACCGCGCCGAAGGTCGACGGCGCCCTCGTCGCGCCCACCGGACGCCACCTGGCCTTCGGCGCCGACCCGCGCACCGAGATGACCGTCTCCTGGCAGGTCCCGGTCGCCGTCGCCAGGCCGTTCCTGCGCGTCGGCACGCACCCGTGGAACCTGTCGCACCGCATCCCCGCCGAGGTCCGCAGCCTGCACACGCCCGCGGGCGTCGGCGCGAGCCCGGACGTCACCCAGTACTTCCTGCACGCGCGCCTCAGCCGCCTCCAGCCCGGCACGACGTACTACTACGGCGTCGGCCACGACGGCTTCGACCCCGCCGCGCCGCACCTCGCCGGGACGCTCGGCACCTTCACCACCGCGCCGTCCAGCCGCCGCCCCTTCACCTTCACCGCCTTCGGCGACCAGGGCGTCAGCTACCACGCGCTCGGCAACGACAGCCTGATCCTCGCGCAGAACCCCGCGTTCCACCTGCACGCGGGCGACATCTGCTACGCGGACTCGTCCGGGCAGGGCAAGCCCACCGACACGTTCGACACCCGCCTGTGGGACCAGTTCCTCGCCCAGACCGAGACCGTCGCCAAGCAGGTCCCGTGGATGGTCTCCTACGGCAACCACGACATGGAGGCGTGGTACTCGCCCAACGGCTACGGCGGCGAGGAGGCCCGGTTCCAGCTCCCGGGCAACGGCCCCGACCCCGCGAACCTGCCCGGCGTGTACTCGTTCGTGTACGGCGGCACCGCCGTCATCTCGCTCGACGCCAACGACGTCTCGTGGGAGATCCCCGCCAACCTCGGCCTGTCCAAGGGCGCGCAGACGGCGTGGCTGGAGAAGCAGCTCAAAGCGTTCCGCGCGCGCCGCGACATCGACTTCATCGTCGTGTTCTTCCACCACTGCGCGTTCTCCACGACGAACCAGCACGCGTCCGAGGGCGGCGTCCGCGACGCCTGGGTGCCGCTGTTCGAGAAGTACCAGGTCGACCTCGTCGTCAACGGCCACAACCACGTCTACGAGCGGACCGACGCCATCGCCAAGAACGCCGTGGGCAAGGCGCTCCCGATCGGCGGAACCGTCCGGACGGACACCGACGGCGTCGTCTACGTCACCGCCGGCGGCGCGGGCAAGAGCCTTTACAGCTTCCCCGTCACCGACAGCTACGAGGGCAACGAGAAGCCCCTCGACGCGGTGCAGACCTACGCCTGGGACAAGTCGGGCAACAAAATCCCCGAGACCGTCGAGTGGTCGCGCGTCCGGTTCACCGGCTACTCGTTCATCCGCGTCGACGTGGACCCGGGCTCCCACGGCCGCGCGCCGAGCCTCGCCGTCCGCGCGCTCGCCGAGAACGGCACCGAGATCGACCGGTTCACGCTCACGCGCCGTCGCTGACCTTTCGTCCCGGCCGGGAGCCCGCGCGGCTTCCGGCCAGGGTCAGGGGGAGTGCGGCCCGGGATGCGGCCCTGGCTGCGCGAGCACCTTCGCCACGGCCTCGGTGCGGTCCGCCACGCCGAGCTTGACGAACACCGCGTGCAGATGGTTCTTGACGGTCGCGTCCGTGATGTTCAGCGACCGCGCGATCCTGCGGTTCGGCATGCCCCGCACCAGCAGCGCGAGCACCTCGCGCTCCCGGCGGGTCAGCCGGTCCAGGTGCGGCGAGCCCGACGGCAGCCCGCCCGGCTCCGCGCGCGCCGCGTTCCCCGCGGGCGCGCCCGCGGGCTCGGCCAGGCCCTGCATCCGCGCGACGACGCGGGCCAGCCCCTCCAGGTGCGCGATCGCCTCGCGCGCCAGTTCCGCCATCGTCGGCGAGGGGAGGTCGGGGGCCGCTCGCTCGTCCTGCATCTGTCGCTCCGATCGGTCTGAGCCGCCCGCGGCACGGCCGCGTGCACGTGACGATCTGATGACTGAGAGTAACTATAGGTTCTGGACGACGTCATGGGAAGTGCGGAATCGTCCGCCTCCGGTGATCACCCGGTCACACGGTCGATCCAGGTCACGAGGTCGCGCTCGACCTCGTCGCGGTTCAGCTCGTTGAGCACTTCGTGGCGTGCGTCCTGGTATTTCCGGTACGTCACATCGGTGAGGCCCGCGTTGCGGTACCGCTCCACGAGGCGGTCGCTCAGCTCCAGCCCGACGTTCAGCGGATCCTCGGTGCCCACGACGATGTACACCGGCAGGTCCGCCGGAATCCCCGCCGGTTCGGCGAGCCGGACGGCGGCCGTGAACAGGTCGCCGGTCGCGCGGTCGTCCAGGCCGAAACCGCACAGCGGGTCCGCGACGTACGCGTCGACCTGCGCCTCGTCCCGGCTCAGCCACTCGAACCCGGTGCGGCCCGGCTCGAACGGACGGTTGAACGCCGCCATCGGATCGGCCTCCGGGTCCTCGGCGAGCACGGCCAACATGCGCTCCAGAAGCCCGTCCACGGCCGTCGTCCCCGACAGGATCAGGCCCGCGAGCAGATCCGCTTGGTCCAGGACGTACTGCTGCGCGGCGAACGACCCCAGGCTGTGCCCGAGCAGCACCAGCGGACGACCCGGATGCCGCTCCTTTGCCTTCTCCGACAAGGCGGCCATGTCGGCGACGAGCAGGTTCCATCCGTCGTCGCCGAGGTCGCCCGGCGCGCCCTTGAGCGTGCGGCCGTGCCCGCGATGGTCGTTGGCGTAGACGACATAACCGTGCGCCGTCAGCGTCTCCGCGAAATGCGCGTACCGCTCGGCGTGCTCGCCCACCCCGTGCGCGATCTGCACGATGCCCCGCGCCTCGCCGTCCGGCTCCCACACGCTGACGTGGATTTCGACGCCGTCGGTACTGGGAAAGGTGAACATCGGGGCTCCTCGGCGATCGGGGGCGCGGACGGTCCGCGACGTGATCGCGAGCGTAGACGCGCCGCCGCCCGCGCATAAGCCCCTTCCGGACGACGGGGGACAATGGGACGCATGAAAGTCGTCGTGCTGTCGGACACGCACGCGCCGCGCCGCTGGAAAGGCGTCCCGGCCGCCGTCGCCGCCCATTTGCGCGGCGCCGACGCGATCCTGCACGCGGGCGACGTCTGCACCGCCGGGGTCCTGGACGAGCTGTCGTCGTTCGCGCCCGTCCACGCCGTCCTCGGCAACAACGACGGCCCCGACGTCGCCGCCTGGGGCGCGCCCGAACGCCTCGAACTCTCCCTGGACGGGCTTCCCGTCGCGATGGTCCACGACTCGGGCGCCAAGGTCGGGCGGACGGCCCGGATGCGTCGATGGTTCCCGTCCGCGCGCCTGGTCGTCTTCGGCCACTCGCACATTCCGCTGGACGCCACGGGCGACGGCGTCCGCATCTTCAACCCGGGCTCGCCCACCGACCGTCGCTGCCAACCCCACGGCACGATCGGCCTGCTGACGATCGCAGACGGAGCGCTGTTGGACGCCCGCATCGTCCCAGTGACCTGATCGCCCGCCCCTCAGCCGAGCGGACGATCGAACACCACCCGCGCGACTCCCGGACCGTCGTAGTCGTCGATCGGCGCGGTCACGGTGAAGCCCATCGCTGTGTGGAAGGCAATGGACGCCGTGTTCTGCGGCGACGTGATGCAGCGGACGCGTTCCCGTCCGTCCCGCCGGGCGAGCGCGAAGAACCGCTCGTAGAGCTCCCGGCCGAGCCCTTCCCCGCGCGCGGCCGGAGAGACGCCGACGAAGTGGATGTAGGCGAGCCCGGGGACGGACGGGGAGAGCAGCCCCACCAGGAAGCCGGCGAGCCGACCGTCCCGCTCGGCGACGAGGCTGCTGCGGTGGAAGTGGTCGAGGAAGAGCCGGGGGAGCAGGGTGTGGATCGTCCGGCCCCACCAGTCGTCCATGACGGCGACGATGCGGGCGTGGTCGTCCGGCGTGGCTGCGCGGATCGTGGTCATGGCCCTCCCAGCTGGAACCGCCGTGCGGTCGGCCCCAACCTACGAACGCGCCACGCTCGCGTCCGGTCGGGGGGCCGGATTTGACGACACGGCCGAGAGGGCGTAAGTTGTTCACTTGTCCCCGGAGGGATGCAGGACGTTTCGCGTCGCGCAGCGGCCGGCCCCGGGAGACCTCCACGACAACCTTCTCCAGTGTCGGCTTGCGCCGTGTCTGGTGTGTTGTGGTGCGCCGGGAATTGCGGGTTT
>NZ_WUTW01000011.1 GCF_009831215.1 Actinomadura rayongensis | reverse complement strand
AGAGCGGAAGACGGGATTTGAACCCGCGACCCTCACCTTGGCAAGGTGATGCTCTACCCCTGAGCCACTTCCGCGTGACGCTGCTCGGGCCTTCCCCTGCGGGGCGGTCCCTTGCGGCGACGTGTTAACTCTAGCGGAACTCGGCGGCCGTTGCGTACTCGGCGGGCTCGGCGTTGACGGCGGCGTGGAGCGCGTCCCAGAAGGCGAGGTCGTCGTCGTCGCGGAAGCGGTCGATGCGGCCCCAGAACTCACGGTCCTCGGCGGCGTGGGCGGCGGCGAGGGAGAGCGCGGGCATGACCGTCGTGGTGGACTCGGCGGCGTCGAGGTCGGCGGTGGTGACGCCGGCGGGCAGTTCGACGGGGGTCGCCGTGCGGTGGTGCCGGCCGCGCTTGCGGACGCGGATGGGCGGCGTCGTCGGGGCCTTGGCGGCGGTGGCGCGGCCGACGGCGAGCGCGGCGGTCCCGCAGAGGATGAGGGCGAGGACGCCGCCGAGCACGACGTCCTGCGCGGGCACCGTCGGGGCGTTGGACGCGGGCGCGTCGTGCTGCGGCGCTCCCTGCGCGGGCGCGGCGGACGCGGGGGCCGCGCCGATGTTCTCGACCTTGGCGGGCGGCGCGGCGTGCTTGGGCGCGTACTTCTCGGGCACCGGCATCTTGCCCGGGTAGCCGAAGCCGACGACGTCGTCCAGGCTGCGGGTCTTGCGGGTGAGCTGGTACCCGTCGGCGTTGCCCTCGATGGTGTGGATCGTGCGGCCCTGAACGCTCTCGACGATCCCGACGTGGTCGATCTGGTCGATGTCCCCGCTGCCGGACCAGTCGTAGAAGACGAAGGCGCCCGGCTCGGGCTTGGTGCCCCACGCGCCGTGGTCGCGGAACCAGTGGGCGTGCTCGATCGTGGACGCGAACTGCCCGGCCTGCTCGGCGACCCCGGCCTTGCTGGCGGCCCAGGCGAGGAACATGTCGCACCAGGGGGCGGTGGTGAAGTACGCGTCGTGGTCGCCGTCCACGTTCTTGCGGTACCACTCGCCGAACTTGGTGTAGCCGTCGCCCTTCTCGGTGTAGCCGAGTTCCGACTTGACGACGGCCAGCATCTTCTTGCCGATCGGGTCCATCAAGGGCTCCCCAAGCGCCTTCGAAGGTGCGGGCGGGAGCCCGACCCCGGGGTGGTGGTCCGCGACGACTCAAGGTCACGTTCTGATCTCGGGTGAATGTAATCGAGGTAAAGTCCCCTCGGCAAGCACCCGACGCGATGGGGTCAAATCAGACTAGGCGCGCGATGGTCCGGACGGGCCATCTCACGTGTAGCCCCGGGGGAGCACGACGACCGGGCACAGCGCCGCGCGCACCATCTTGAGCCCGAGTTCGCTGAGGAAGACGCGGTGCGGCGACGCGTCCTCGCTGCTGGCCACGACCATGATCTCGCCCGTGCCCCAGCCCGCGTCCGCCATCGCCGCCGCCACGTCGTCGCCCGCGCCGAGGTCGGCGCTGACGTCGTCGGGATCCAGCCCGGACGCGTCCAGCGCGAGCCGGACCGCGAGCGCCAGGTCGTCCTGGAGTGGGCCGCGCGGGTCGTCCTCCAGCGCGAGCGTCAGCAGCCGCAGCGGGACCCCGAACTCCTGCGCCGCGACCGACGCGCGCAGCACCGCCTCCTCGCACTGCGGACGCCCGACGTACATGACGGTGAGCCGTTCGGCCCGCGCGCCGGGGACGTGGCCCGCCGGGACGACCAGGACCGCCTCCGGCGCCGAGTGCAGCAGATGGTCGGCGGCCGACCCGAGCGTGATCCGGCCGCGCGCCCCGCCCGCCGCCGAGCCGATGACGATCGCGTCGGCGCCCGCGCGTGCGGCGGCGGTGGCCAGCCCGCGCCCGACGCTGCGGCTCGCGACCGCGACGACCTCGGTGGCCGGGTCGTCCAGCCGGGTGCGCAGCCGCTCCAGGAGCGTGGCGGCCTCGGTCGCGGCGGCGGGCCGTCCGGGCGGGTGGACGTGCGCGACGGTGACCAGTCCGCCCGTGTGGCGGGCGAGGTCGTACGCCGCCGCCAGGGCCTCGTCCCCGCCCCGGCCCGGCGCGTAGCCGACCAGCAGGTGCTGTCCGATCATGGGTCCAGCATCCCCGCCGGGCGCGCGGCCGGCACCTCCGGGGTCAGGGCCGCGACCGCCGGGCGAGGCCGACCAGGTCCCGCGCGGCGCCCGCGGGACGCCGTCCGGCGGGCCACACGGCGCGCAGCGGACGGTGCAGGTCCAGGTCGGCGACCGGGACGGCGACCAGCCGTCCGCCCGCCAGCTCGGCGGCGACGGCCCGCTCGCTCACGACGCCCGGCCCCGTCCCGGCGAGGACGGCGGCCTTCAGCGCGGCGGTCGACTCGGCTTCGAGCAGCGGGGGAGCGGTCCCGCCGTGCGCCGCCAGCGCCCGGTCCAGGACCTCGCGGGTGCCCGAGCCCTCCGCGTGCAGGATCAGCGGCGTCGCGGCCAGGATGCCGCCGTCCACGCCGCCGCGCGCCCACCGGTGACCGGGCGCGACCACGACGAGGAGCCGGTCGGCCGCGACGACCGTGCCGCTCAGCCCGGCGGGCGTCCGCGCGCCCTCCACGAACCCGAGGTCGGCGGCGCCCGCCCGGACGGCCTCGGCCACGGCGGCGGGCGCGCCGGTCCGCAGCGCGACGGACGTCCCGGGCCGCACCCCGTCCAGCGCGACGAGCCAGCCCGGCATCAGGTGCTCGGCGACGGTGCGGCTCGCGATGACGCGCAGCCGGTCCCCGGCGCGGTCGCGCAGCGCCGCCGCGCCCGCGTCCAGCGCCGCCGCGGCGGCGACGACCTGCTGCGCCCAGCCCGCGAGGAGCGTCCCGGCCTCGGTGGGCCGCGACCCGCGCGGGGAACGGTCCAGCAGGGCCAGTCCGAGCCGGTGCTCCAGGGCGCTGATGCGGGCGCTCGCGGCGGGCTGGGTGACGCCGAGTTCCGCCGCCGCGCGGCCGACGCTGCCGAGCCGGACGACGGCCAGCAGCAGTTCCAGCGCCCCGAGGTCCGGGACGCGCTGCGCGATGCCCATGGGCGCCATCGTAGGGGCGTGGCCGGACACGGCCGCGCCGCCGTCCGCCACCGCCACATTCCCCTTCCCCCGCAGGCCCCGGGGCCTGCGCCCCACCGCGTAGAACGGCCGTTCCACAGGGCTTTCCGGCGCCTTCGGGCGCCCTTTCCGCGCCGCCTGCTCTTCGTAATGAGTCGGTTGCGAACGGTGCAAACGCGGGTACGATTCCGAGCGTCCCCCGGTGATATCTCCGGCTTCGGCCGGTGGGAGCAGAGGCCGCGGTGTCGTTGACGATTCTGGAACAGCGTTCGGGCCGGCTCCCCGCGGAGCTGACGAGCTTCATCGGGCGCGCCGACGAACTGGCCGAGATCACGCGGCTGTTCGGCCGCGGCCGGCTGGTCACCCTGGTCGGGCCCGGCGGCGTCGGCAAGTCGCGGCTCGCCGTGCGCGCCGCGGGCCGCGCCCTTCCCGGCTACGAGCACGGCGTGTGCTTCGTGGACCTGGCGCCGCTGCGCGAGCCGAGCCTGCTCGCGCCCGCGCTGGCGGCGGCGCTCGGGCTGCCCGACCCGAACGCGGGAACGGTCCTGGACGTCCTGGTGGAGTTCCTGGCCGAGCGCCGGACGCTGCTCGTCCTCGACACGTGCGAGCACCTGGTCGACGCCTGCGCGCTGCTCGCCGAGGTCCTGCTGCGCAACGCCCCCGGCCTGCACATCCTCGCGACGAGCCGGCAACCCCTGGACATCGCGGGCGAGCACACGCTGAACGTCGCGCCGCTGCCCATCCCGGTCGGCGCCTCGCCCGACCACCGGCGGCCGTGCGAGTCGGTGCGGATGTTCGCCGAGCGCGCCGCCGCCGTCGTCCCCGAGTGGAAGCTGACCCCGGAGAACCAGGACGCGGTGGTGCTGCTGTGCCGCAGGCTGGACGGCATCCCGCTCGCGCTGGAACTGGCCGCCGTGCAGTTGCGGGCGCTGTCGGTGGAGCAGATCGTGGACCGGCTCGACCGGCGCGTCCTGCACGTCCGGGGACGCCGCACCGCGATGCCCCGGCACCGCACGCTGGAGAACGCGATCGACTGGAGCCACGACCTGTGCTCGCCGGGCGAGCGGCTGCTGTGGGCGCGGCTGTCGGTGTTCGCGGGCGACTTCGACCTGGCGAGCGCCGAGCAGGTCTGCGCGGACGCCGAACTGCCCGCCGCCGACGTGTTCGACCTGCTCGCCGGGCTGGTGGACAAGTCGATCGTCCGGCAGGTCACCCGGGACGGCGAGGCGCGCTACCGGATGCTGGACACGATCCGCGAGTACGGCGCCGAGCGGCTGGACCGGCGCGGCGAGAGCGGCGGCGTCCGCGACCGCGCGTTCGCCTGGTTCGCCGGGCGGATCGAGCGCGCGCACGCCGAGCTGGCCTCGTCCGCGCAGCCCCGGGTGCTCGCCTGGTTCCGCGACGAGCAGGACAACGTCCGCGCGCTGATCGACCACGGCATCGCCACGGCCGCCGACGGCCCGCTGATCCGTGCGGGCCTCGGGCTCGGCCGCATCCTCGCGCTGCAAGGGCTGATCGGCGAGGCGCGGTACTGGTCGGCGCGGATCCTCGCCTGCCGCGACCTCGGCGGCGACCCGGCCGCGACCGAGCTGATCGCGCTGAGCGGGCTGCTGGCCGTCCTGCAGAACGACCTCGCCGCCTCGGGCGACCTGCTGGAGCGCGCGGAGGCCCGCGCGACCGGGACGGGCGACGACGCGGGCCTCGCCTACGTCCGGCAGGCGCAAGGCATGGCCGCGCTCTACGACGACCGGACAGACGAGGCCGTCCGGCTGCTCACCGAGGCGACCGCGCTGCACCGCTCGGCGGGCGCGGACGACGTGCTCGTCCCGATCGCCGACCTGTTCCTGTCGGTGGCGTGCTGCCTCGGCGGCGACACCGCGACGGCGCTGGAGCACGCCGAGCGGGCCGTCGCGGTCACCGAGGGCTCCGGCGACCTGTGGTGCCGCTCCTACGGGCTGCTCGCGCGCGGGACGGCGCGGCTGCTGGCGGGCGCGGCGGACGAGGCGCTCGCCGACGTCCGCGCGGGCCTGGCCGTCAAGCGGGACCTCGGCGACCGGCTCGGCGTGTCGCTCGCGCTGGACGTGGCGGGCGGCTGCCTGGTGTCGCTCGCGCAGCCGCTGCAGGCCGCGCGGCTGTTCGGCTGCGCGGACCGGCTGCGCCGCTACACCGGGTCGACGATGTTCGGCCCGCAGCACGCGCTGCTACGAGGCTTCTTCGAGCAGCAGGCGGGCGAAGCGCTCGGCGCGGACGCCTACCGCACCGCCTACGAGACCGGCGAGTCCCTGGAGACCGACGTCGCGGTCGCCGAGGCCCTCGCCGAGCGGCCCGCGCCGGACGCGCCCGGCGCCCGGCCGGACCGCCCGGCGCTCACGCCGCGCGAGCGGGAGATCGCCGGGCTGGTCGCGGCGGGGCTGACGAACCGGGAGATCGCCGACCGGCTCGTCATCGCCAAGCGCACCGCCGACTCCCATGTGGAGCACATCCTCGCCAAGCTCGGGTTCTCCTCGCGGGCCGAGATCGTGGCGTGGGTGACGGCGGAGCGCTGAGGCGTCACTCGCCGGTGACGCCGTCGGTCAGCTCGCGGACGACGTCGAGCTGGCCGACATGCCGCGCGTACTCCTGGAGCAGGTGGAACAGGATCCAGGCGAGGGTGGGCGGCTCGTCCTCGAAGTGGGCGCGCTGGCGGTCCTCCAGCGCGGCGGCGGCGACGATGCCGCGCGAGGTCTCGACCGTGGACAGGAACGCGGTGCGCAGGTCGTCCAGGGTCTCCTCGGGCAGGACGCGCCAGGCCGCCTCGCGGCGCCCGCCGGGGCCCCGGTCGCCGAACGGCTCGGGGACCTCGTCGCCGAGGAACGCCCACTGGAGCCAGCGGATCTCCACGTAGGTGAGGTGCTTGAGCAGTTCGAGCGGCGTCCAGCCGGACGGGACGCGGCTCGTGCGCAGCTGCTCGTCGGTGAGCCCGTCGAGCTTGCGCAGCAGGGCGTCGCGGTAGAAGTCGAGATAGCCGGTGACCAGGGCGCGCGGGTCGGTGAGATGGACGGGCGGCTCGGCGGGAGGCTCCACGAAGGTGACCATGGGCCGACCCTAACAACCGGCTCTGACGAGACCGCGCGTGCGTCGGCGCGGCGCCGTGCGGGTAGGCGCGGTCCATGGCACATGCGGAGGAACGGCGCTGCCTGGTGACGGGCGCGACCGGCTACATCGGCGGCAGGCTCGTCCCGGAACTGCTCGACGCGGGGTTCGCGGTGCGGTGCATGGTGCGGCGCCCGGACGCGGCGCGCGCGCACCCGTGGGCGGACCGGGCCGAGATAGTCCGGGGCGACCCCCTGGACCCGGCGACGCTGCCCGCCGCGCTGGACGGCGTGGACGTCGCCTACTACCTCATCCACGCGATGGGCGGGAAGGGCGGCGACTTCGCCGAGCGGGACCGGCGCGCCGCGCAGGCGTTCGCGGACGCCGCCGCGGCGGCGGGCGTCGGCCGGATCGTGTTCCTCGGCGGCCTGCGCTCGGGCGGCGAGCTGTCGCGCCATCTGCGGTCGCGGGCGGAGGTCGCGCGGATCCTGCTGGGCTCGCCCGTCCCGACGGTGGTGCTGCGCGCCGGGGTGATCATCGGCTCGGGGTCGGCGTCGTTCGAGATGCTGCGGTACCTGACCGAGCGGCTGCCCGCGATGGTGACGCCGACGTGGGTGCGCTCGCGCGTCCAGCCGATCGCGATCCGCGACGTCCTCGGCTACCTCGTCGGCGCGGCGCATCTGCCGCCGGAGGTGAACCGGGGCTTCGACATCGCGGGCCCGGACGTCCTGACCTACCGGGAGATGATGCTGCGCTACGCCGCCGCCGCGGGCCTGCCGCACCGGGTGATCGTCGGCGTGCCGCTGCTGACGCCGAAGCTGTCGAGCCTGTGGGTCGGGCTGGTGACGCCGGTGCCGGGGCAGATCGCCCGGCCGCTGGTGGAGTCGCTGACGAGCGAGGTCGTGGCGGGCGAGCACGACATCGCCCGGTACGTCCCGGATCCGCCGGACGGGCTGCTGGGCTTCGAGGAGTCCGTCCGGCGGGCGCTGCGGCGCGTCCGGACCGGGGACGTGAGCACCTGGTGGGGTTCGGCCGCGACGCCGGGCGCGTCGAGCGACCCGCTGCCGACCGACCCCGACTGGGCGGGCGGCGTGCTGTTCGTGGACGAGCGCGAGCAGGCCACGCGGGCGCCGGCCCCGGCGGTGTGGCGGGTGATCGAGAGCATCGGCGGCCGGCACGGCTGGTACTCGCTGCCGGTGGCGTGGCGGCTGCGCGGCGTGCTGGACCGGATGGTCGGCGGGGTCGGGCTGCGCCGGGGCCGCCGCGACCCCGAGCGGCTGCGGGTCGGCGACGCGCTGGACTTCTGGCGGGTGGAGACGCTGGATCCGGGCCGCTCGCTGCGGCTGCGCGCCGAGATGCTGCTGCCCGGCCGGGCGTGGCTGGACCTGTCGGTCGAGCCGGACGGCGCCGGGGGCAGCCGGTACCGGCAGCGCGCGATCTTCCGGCCGCACGGGCTGCTCGGCCATCTGTACTGGTGGTCGATCTCGCCGTTCCACGGGCTGATCTTCGGCCGGATGCCGCGCAACCTCACCGCGACCGCCGAGGCGGAGACGGGCGAGCGGGAGCCCGCGCCCGTCTGAGCGCCGCGCGGAATAGACCGTTCTCCGGTACGGTTCCGAGCGGTTGAATTTTCTACTACCTGGAGGCGGGCATGATGCAGTTCGGGATCTTCTCCGTCGGGGACGTGACCCCGGACCCGACGACCGGGCGCACGCCCACCGAGGCCGAGCGCATCCGGGCGATGGTGACGATCGCGCAGAAGGCCGAGGAGGTCGGCCTTGACGTCTTCGCGACCGGCGAGCACCACAACCCGCCGTTCGTGCCGTCCTCGCCGACGACGATGCTCGGGTACCTGGCGGCGCGCACCGAACGGCTCGTGCTGTCCACCGCGACCACGCTGATCACCACCAACGACCCGGTGAAGATCGCCGAGGACTACGCGATGCTCCAGCACCTGTCCGACGGGCGCGCCGACCTCGTCCTCGGCCGGGGCAACACCGGGCCCGTCTACCCGTGGTTCGGCAAGGACATCCGCGACGGCATCGAGCTGGCCGTCGAGAACTACCACCTGCTGCACCGGCTGTGGCGCGAGGACGTCGTGGACTGGCAGGGCAAGCACCGCACGCCGCTGCAGGCGTTCACGTCCACGCCGCGCCCGCTGGACGGCGTCCCGCCCTTCGTCTGGCACGGCTCGATCCGCAGCCCCGAGATCGCCGAGCAGGCCGCGTACTACGGCGACGGGTTCTTCGCCAACAACATCTTCTGGCCCAAGGAGCACTACCAGCGGCTCATCGGGCTCTACCGGCGCCGCTACGAGCACTACGGGCACGGGAGCGCCGACCAGGCGATCGTCGGGCTCGGCGGCCAGGCGTTCCTGCGCCGCAACTCCCAGGACGCGATCCGCGAGTTCCGGCCCTACTTCGACAACGCGCCCGTCTACGGGCACGGGCCGTCGCTGGAGGACTTCATGGCCGAGACGCCGCTGATCGTCGGCAGCCCGCAGCAGGTCATCGACCGGACGCTCCAGTTCCGCGAGGACTTCGGCGACTACCAGCGCCAGCTGTTCCTCATGGACCACGCGGGGCTGCCGCTGAAGACCGTCCTGGAGCAGCTCGACCTGCTCGGCGAGGAGGTCGTCCCGGTGCTGCGCAAGGAGTTCGCGATCGGGCGTCCCGCGCACGTTCCGGACGCGCCGACGCACGCCGCCCGCGTCGCGGCGGCCCAGGCGCAGGAGGTGGAGCGGTGACGGACCGGACGCTCGCGGTCGTGGCGGCGGGGCTCGGCCGCCCGTCGTCCACGCGCCTGCTCGCCGACCGGCTCGGCGCCGCCGCCGCGGACGCGCTGCGCGACCGCGGCGACGCCGTCGACGTCGTGCCGGTCGACCTGCGCGACCACGCGCACGCGCTGACCGACGGCCTGCTCACCGGATTCCCCGGCCGCGAGCTGCGCGCGACGATCGAGGCCGTCACCGGCGCGGACGGCGTGGTCGCCGTCACGCCGATCTACAACGGCTCCTACAACGGGCTGTTCAAAACGTTCTTCGACGTCCTGGAGCCCGGCGCGCTGGAAGGCCGTCCGGTGCTGCTCGGCGCGACCGGCGGCACCGCGCGGCACTCGCTGGCGCTCGACTTCGCGCTGCGCCCGCTGCTGGCGTACCTGCGGGCGGCGGTCGTCCCGACGGCCGTGTTCGCGGCCACCGCCGACTTCGGGGACGCGGCCGACCCGCTGGCCGGACGCGCCGCGCGGGCGGGCCGCGAGCTGGCCGACCTCGTCGCGGGCCGCGCCCCGGCCGTCCGCCCGGACCCCTACGCCGAGCCGACGCCGTTCGCCGACCTGCTCGCCGGCGACCCGCCCGGCTCCTGAACTCCGGACGTTCGGCTACATTCCGGGCATGCACCAGGTCGCGGTGGCCGTGTTCGACGGCATGACGACGTTCGAGCTCGGCGTGGTCGTCGAGGTGTTCGGGCTGCACCGCCCGGAACTCGGCGACCGGCCGTGGTACGAGCTGCTGGTCTGCGCCGCCGAGCCCGGCCGCGACCTGACCGCCGTCGGCGGGTTCACGCTGCGCGCCGGGCACGGGTTCGACGCGCTCGCCGCCGCCGACACCGTGATCGTCCCGGGCGCCCCGGACCCGGTGCCCGCCGCGCTGGTGGACGCCCTGCGCCGCGCGCACGCCCGGGGCGCGCGGCTCGTGTCCATCTGCTCGGGCGCGTTCGCGCTCGCCGCCGCCGGGATCCTCGCGGGCCGCCGCGCCACCACCCACTGGCGGTACGCGGCGCGTCTCGCCGAGCGCCATCCGGACATCGAGGTCGACCCGGACGTCCTCTACGTGGACGACGGTGACGTCCTGACCAGCGCGGGCAGCGCGGCGGGCATCGACCTGTGCCTGCACCTCGTCCGGGCCGACCACGGCGCGGCGGTCGCGAACGCCGTCGCGCGCCGGTTCGTCGTCCCGCCGCACCGCGAGGGAGGGCAGGCCCAGTTCATCGAGGCGGCGGTGCGCCCGCCCGGCCCCGACGACGACGGCGTCGCGCGCAGCATGGCGTTCGCGCTGGACCGGCTCGCCGCGCCGCTGACCGTCGCCGACCTCGCCCGCGCCGCGCGCATGTCCGAACGCTCCTACCTGCGGCACTTCGCCCGGCGGACCGGGGCGAGCCCGATGCGCTGGCTCGCCGCGCAGCGCGTCGCCGCGAGCCTGCCGCTGCTGGAGGCCGGGGACGGCTCGGTGGACGAGATCGCCGCCGCCGTCGGGTTCGGCAGCGCCGCCGCCTACCGGCAGGCGTTCACCCGCCGCATGCGCACGACGCCGACCGCGTACCGGCGCGCGTTCGCGCACGCCTGACCCTGGCGGGAATCGGACGGACGGTGGCGGTCGCGCCCCTCGCGCCCGCCCCGGCGCGGCGCCGACGATGGGAGCACCCCACGACCTCGGAGGTGTTCCCCCATGAGCAGCGTCCTCGCCGTCCCCGCCGCCGCGCCCGCCGACGCCGTCGCCCACTTCGCGGCCCGGCTCGCGTTCGAGACCGACGTGTCCGACGTCCACGCCGACCTGGACGCCGGTGTCGCCGGGCTCGTCGTCGTGGACGCGCGCCGCGCGGCGGCCTGGGCGCTCGGGCGCGTGCCCGGCGCGCTGCACCTGCCCGTGTCCCGGATCGCCGCCGACGCGCCCGCGCTCGTCGACCCCGCCGCGACCGTCGTCACCTACTGCTGGGGTCCGGCCTGCAACGGGGCGACCCGCGCCGCCCTGGAGTTCGCGCGGCTCGGCTACCGCGTCAAGGAGATGCTCGGCGGGTTCGAGTACTGGGTGCGCGAGGGCCTGACGTACGCGACCGACGACGGGCTCGTCCGGCCGCCGGTGGACGGGCTCACCGCGCCCGTCGGCGAAACCTGCGGGTGCTGATGTTTGCGCGCCGAGGCGCGGGTACCCCCGAAAACGACCGACAGTGCCGATGAGGGGAGCACCCTTGACCACGCAGAAGCCCGTCCGTCCCGAGAGCCTGAACGGACTCGGCACACCCCTGGGCGACGCGCAGGTCTCCCCGGAGGAGATCCGCGACGACGCGGGAGCCACGCTCCGGCACCTCGGCCGGGCGCTCCCGCTGCCGCTGCCCCGGCTCGCCCTGAGCGGGGCGGGCGTCGCGGGCGTCGCCGCCGGGCTGGCCGCGATGCTGCTGTGGCGCCGCCACCAGCGCGCGAACCGGTTCTGGCCGCGCGCCCGGCGCGCCGCACGGACCGCCGCGCACGAGACGCGCGCCAAGTCCGGCATCGTCGGCGGCCGTGCCGCCGACGCCGGGACGAAGGCCGTGCGCGCCGCCCGCGCCAAGGCCGGCCGCTGACCCGCCGCCGGGAGGGGCCGCCCGGCCCCTCCCGGCGCCCGATCAGACCTGATCAGACCCGATCAGAACAGCGTCGGCGGCTCCGCCGGGACCGGCTCGGGCAGCGGCTCCAGACCCGGGACGCGCGCCCGCACCTCGTCGTGGAAGCGCCGCGCGAGCGGCGGCGCCTCGGCGTTGTCCGGCGTGTGGACGAACACGGTGGGGGAGCGGCCCTCGCGCAGCCACCCGGCGACCGTCTCGACCCACACCTGCCAGCCCTCGACCGTCCGGGCCGTGTCGTCACGGCCGAGGTAACGGACGATCGGACGCCCCGTCAGCGCGGCCGTCCGGCGCGGCAGCCGCGGCTTCTTCGCCCACGCGTCCCGCTCGGCGTCGCTCGTCGGCGGACTCCGGAACAGCGCGGTCGTGTCGAACGGCACCCACTCGGCCCCGACGGCGCCGAGCACCTGCTCCAGCCGCGCCGCCGCGCGCGGATCCTCGAAGAACGCCCGGTGCCGCACCTCGACCGCGTACGCGTACGTCCCCGGCAGCCCGCGCAGGAAGCCCGCCAGCGCGCCGAGATCGCCCGGCCCGAACGCGCCGGGCAACTGCACCCACAGCGCGTGCGCCCGCGCGCCGAGCGGTTCCATCACGTCCAGGAACGTGCGCAGATCGTCATGTCCGGACGCGCCGAGCCGGTGCTCGTGCGTGATCGTGCGGGGCAGCTTGGCGACGAGCCGGAAGTCCTCCGGGGCCTGCCGCGCCCACGACTCGACCGTGCTCCGCGCCGGGATCGCGTAGAACGTCGTGTTCCCCTCGACCGCGTTGCACCAGCTCGCGTACGCGCGCAGCCGTTCGCCGGGCGGGAGGGGATGGGGGAGGAACCGTCCCTGCCAGGGCGCGAGAGACCACATCGCGCATCCCACGTGAAGCCGCATGCACCGAACGCTACCGTCCGCCGCGCGCCCCGCAATTGTCAGCCGAGCGTCAGAACCGCGTCCGCCATGTCAGAGGTTTTCCGGGGACGATTCAGAACATCGGCGGCCGTCTTGTTGGCCGTGCCCGGCGTGCCTAGCGTCGGAGGCGTGCGAAAAACAGAGGGACGGGCCGAGAAAATCCGCGAGCTCCTGGACGAAGTCGCGCGGCTGCACGAACAATGCGGTCGGCTGCTCGGCGGCAATGTGCGGCCGGGAGTGGGGAAAATAGCGAAGACGCCGCCCGCGGCGGCGCCGTTCAACATCGAGGCCGCCGAGGCGCGCTCGAAGATCCAGAGTTTCCTCATCCAGTGGGCGCGCGTCGTCGTCGTGCAGCGCCGGGTGTCGGCGCCGCGCTGCGAGGTGTCCGGCCTCGCCGCGTTCCTCGGCACGCACGCCGCCTGGGTGGCCGGGCATCCGGCGGCCGAGGCCGTCCCCGACCAGCTCGCGTCCCTGGTGGCCCGCGCCAGGTACGCCGCGTTCCCCGAGGAGCGGCCCCAGTCCATCGGCCGGTGCGTCGAGCCGGGCTGCGGCGGCCGGCTCCTGCGCCGCGCCGGCTCGGACCAGGAGCCGGCCCAGATCGAGTGCAGCCGCGACCCGGGCCACGTCTGGCGGTCACACGAGTGGCTGGACCTGCGCCGCCGCATTGGTCAGCGATCCTGACCCGAGCCGGTACCCCACCCCGCGCACCGTGACGATCCACTCGGCGTCGCCGAGCTTGTGCCGCAGGGAGCTGACGTGCGTGTCGATCGTGCGGGTCGAGGCGGCCCAGTCGTCCTCCCAGACCCGTGACATCAGCTCCCTGCGGGTGATCACCGACTCGGGCCGGGACGCGAGGATGCGCAGGAGCTCGAACTCCTTGCGCGTCAGCTCCACGTCGTTGCCCCGGACCCGCACCTGCCGCCGGTCCAGGTCGATCTCCAGCGTCCCGTGCGCGATCAGCCCGCGCACGCCACGGCCGCGCGGGAGCACCCGGCGCATCACCGCCTCCATCCTGGCCACGAGTTCCCGCAGCCCGTACGGCTTCACCATGCAGTCGTCGGCGCCGGCCTGAAGGCTCAGCACCCGGTCCAGCTCCGTCCCGGACCCGGTGAACGTGATCAGCGGGGCGTCGGTGCGGTCGCGCAGGGAGCGGCAGACCTCGATCCCGTCGAGGTCGGGGAGACCGAGGTCCAGCAGGACCAGGTCCGCCGTCGCGGCGACCTCCAGCGTCCGGCGGCCGGTGTCGACGAGGTCGACCTCGTAGCCGTGCCGGACGAGCCAGTGGACGAGATGTTCCGCGGTCCGGCAGTCGGGTTCAACGACGAGCACGCGCATCCTCAGCCCCAGTGTGGGTCGTGGAACCAGCAGATTTTCGCAGTGAATTTGGGGTCGTGAACACTCGTATTATGCGTTCGGGCGTTGTCGGCTTCAAGCTGACACAGGGTAATTTAACTGGTCCGTTCATGCGCTATCTATCGCGTATGAGCAGGCGACTTTAGCTGGCCTTCAGATCAGACTGAGAAGATTTCGATTTATTTTCTGCCCACTTCCGGACACGCGGCGGGCGGGGCACGTGCGCCCCGCCCGCCGCGTTCTTTCTAGACGGCCGATCCGGTCGGCGCCGCCGCCGACCGGGTGTGGACGACCTGGTAGGTATTCCAGTCGTGGAAAGTGGACAGCGCCTCGACCCGCTCGGTCGCGGCGCGGCGCTCGGACGACTGCTCGTCCTTGCTCACGTCCCGGAACGCGGTGAACGACGCCTCGTCGTCCCACTGTGAGTACACGACCGCGAACGGGCCGTCGAGACCGCGCGCCGCGCGGCCCCGCAGGACCGTGTGCGATCGGTAACCGGGGACGTCGCTCAGCCACGCGTGGCCCGCGCCGAGCGCCTCGACCAGGTCGTCGAGGCCCCCTTCCACCGCGCCGATCACCTGGATGACGGTGAAGTCGTCGCGGTCCGGGCCGATCTCGATCTCCGTCTGCTCCGGCGCCCGCTGGGTGTAGACGACGTCGGTCTGGAGCAGCTTGATGGACGTGGTGATCTCCCGGAACAGCGGGAGGGTGCGGTGCTTGAACTCCTCGCCGGCGTAGCGGGCCTCCAGGTCCTCGCCGCTGCGCCACTGGATGAAGTTGGCCGTCCCCGGGCTGGCCTTGCCGCTGTGGACGGTGCTGGAGATCCAGCCCGGGTAGGCGGCGTTGTCGACGACGTCGCGCATCGCGCCGATCAGCTTGCCCTGCTTCTCGTCGGTGTCGGTGGTGAACAGGTTGAGGACGGTCAGGTACTTGCCGTCCGCGGCGAACGTGGGCATCTACGACTCGCTTTCGCTCGTTGATGATTCGCTCGTTGTGGTGGATGAAGGGTCGGGACCGAACCAGCGGGTCAGTGCGGTCGTGAGGTCGGCGTCGTCGCCCGTGCCCGGCGTCAGCCAGGCGACGTATCCGTCGGGACGGACGAGCAGCGCGTCCAGCGGGGCCTTGCAGTCGTGCTGGTCGGCCCGGACGATGTCGAGCCGGTCCGCCCAGGGTTCGGCGAGGGCGGACAGGCCGGCGGCGTCGTCCAGGATGAGCAGCACGCCGCGTCCCTTGTGGAGGAGGTCGTAGTTGGTGGTCTTGCGGTCGGGCAGGACGAGTTCCTCGTTCGGCAGCCGGCGGCCGAGCAGCGGGTGCGCCCCGGGGCCGACGTCGTAGCGGATGTCGAGCCCCGTCACCATGCCGATCAGGTGCCGCTGGACGTCGGGGTAGAACATCAGCTCGCCGAAGACGTCGCGCAGCGGCTGCATCGCGTCGCCGTCGAGGTAGAGGAACCGCTGCACGAGGGTGTTGGCGACGATCCGCGCGCCGACCGGGTGCCGCTCGGCGTGGTAGGTGTCGAGCAGCTCGTCGGGCGCCTCGCCCTTGAGCACGGCGGCGAGCTTCCAGCCGAGGTTCACCGCGTCCTGCACGCCGGCGCTCATGCCCTGCGCGCCGATCGGCAGGTGGACGTGCGCCGCGTCGCCCGCGACGAACACCCGCCCGGCGCGGTAGCGCTCGGCCTGGCGGCTGGCGTCGGTGAACCAGCTCACCCACAGCGCCTCGCCGTCGTGGACGCGCTCGCCGCCGGTCAGCCGCTCGAAGCGGTCCGCGACCTCGGTGAACGACGGCGGGGTCGTCCGGCCGGTCGGGGCCATCGCGCGCTCGTAGGCGACGATGCGGTTCACGCCGTCGCCGAGCGGCAGCACCATCACCATGCCGCCGTCGACGCGCTCGCCGGCGAAGCGGGGACGCAGCTCGGGCCCGGACACGTCCGCCAGCCACACCTCGACGGTCGCCTCGGTGCCGGGGAAGCCGATCCCCGCGAGGTTGCGGACCGTGCTGCGCGCGCCGTCGCAGCCCACGACGTACTCGGCGCGCACCTCGCGCTCGCCGTCCGGCGTGCTCATCCGGACGGTGACGCCGTCGGCGTCGGTGCCGAGGCCGGTGACCTCGTGCTCGCGGTGGATCTTCACGCCCAGCTCGCCGATCCACGCGGTCAGCACGGCCTCGGTGCGGGCCTGGTGCACGCCGCGGGCGCCGTACGAGCCGTTGTCGACGGCCGTGAAGTCCATGAAGAACCCGCCGAAGTGCCCGAACGGAAGGGTTTCCAGGGTTCCGAAGCGGGGCAGGAGTCCGCGCTGGTCGAACTCCTCGATGGTGCGGGCGGAGAAGCCGAGCGCGCGCGACTGCTGCATCGGCTCGGCGAGCCGGTCCACGATCAGGGCCGGGATGCCGGCGAGCGCCAGCTCGCCGGCGAGCATGAGTCCGGTCGGTCCCGCACCGACGATGACGACACGGGGGTTCTCGTCGTCCACGATCTCTCCTTCAGGGGGGAGGGTCAGCCGTTCATGAGGTTTGTCAGGTCTTTCTGGGAGCGGTGGTGCGGGCGGGCGGCGCGGTTCATGCTCGGCGCATGAAGCAGATGCACAGCGACCTGACGAACATCGACCGGACGGACGTCGCCGAACTGCTCGCCCGCTACCTGGTCGGCCTGGACGCCGACCCCCTGGACGACGACTGGGCCGGCGGCCTGTTCACCGCCGACGCGATCGTGGAGTTCCCGATGAGCGCGCACCGCGGCCTCGCCGGGATGGCCGGCTACCACCGAGACGCGCTCGGGAACTTCGCGGCGACCCAGCACCTCGGATCGCCGCCGGTCGTCCAGGTGGCCGGCGACCGCGCCGGCCTGCGGGCGAATCTGACGTCGACGCACGTCCACCACGCCACCCGCGATGGCGGGCCGCCCGAACTCTTCCGGACCGGAACGCTGGTCGACGGGGACGCCGTCCGCACGGACGCGGGGTGGCGCCTCAGCCGGCTGTCGTTCCGCGTCCAGTGGATGGACGGGCGCCCGCCGGCGGGGTCTAGCTGATCCCGTCGAGCACGCGGTCGACGGCGATCTCGATGACGACGCGGTCCGGCGGGCTCGGCGGCGCGTAGGCGTAGCGCTTGGCGTACCAGCGCGCACCCTCCTCCACGCGCGCCCGCTCGCCGGACACCTCGGCCGTCCCCTCCATGGACAGGAACTTCGGCCCGGTGACCTGGCAGATCGTCGCGCGTCCGCCCGGGCTCGCGATCACGTTGCGCGCCTTGCGCGACGCGGCCCGGGTGAGGACGCGGACGAGTCCGGCGCCCGAGTCGTAGGTGAAGCAGACCGGCACGCTGTGCGGCGTGCCGTCGGGACGGAGCGTGGTGAGGACGCCGACCTGCGCGTCGCTCACGAACGTCTCGGCCCGTTTGGTCAACTTGACGATGTTGGTCATGCTGTCTCTCCGGGTCGGGACGGTCAGCCGATGACGGTGTCGGGACGTTCGGACGCGCGCATCATGGGCAGCAGCACCAGCGCGAGGACCAGCGCGGTGATCGCGAACCCGGCGCCGATGACGAACGCCTCGTGGAAGCCGGACGCCTGGGCGTCCTTGATGCGGTCGGCGTTGCCCGCCGCCGCGTCGCGCAGGTCCTTGATCTTGGCGAACGCGGCCGTCGCGACCACCGCGACGCCGAGCGCCCCGCCGCCCTCCTGGCTGGTGTTGATCAGCCCGGCGGCCAGGCCCGCCTCGTGCTGGCGGACGCCGATGAACGCCGCGACCTGGAGCGTCACGAACGACGCGCCGAGCCCGGCGCCCGCGACGATGAACGCGGGCAGGACGTGCGTGAGGTAGCTGCCGTCCTTCGGCAGCCGGGCCAGCATGATCAGCCCGGCGGCGCTGAGGAACATCCCGGTGAGCATGACCGGTTTCGCCGCGACCTTGGTGGTGATCGTCGAGGCGATGCCCGCGGCGATCGCGACGACCAGCGCGAGCGGCACGTAGGCCAGTCCCGTCTTGAGCGCCGAGTAGCCGAGGACGACCTGCATGAACAGGCTGGCGAAGAAGAACAGCGTGACCGTCGACCCGAACAGCAGGACGGTCGCGAGGTTGGCGGTCCGCATCGCGGTGTTGCGGAAGATGCCGAGCGGCATCAGCGGTTCCTTGGTGCGGCCCTCCACGACGAGGAACGCGGCGAGCAGGACCGCCGCGCCGGCGAGGCCGCCGATCGTCCGGCCGTCGCCCCAGCCGCGGTTGACGGTCTCGTTGAGCGTGTAGATGAGCAGGAGCAGCCCGGTGGTGAGCAGGATCGCGCCGGTCAGGTCGATGCGGTGGCGCCGTGTGGTGTCCTTGCTCTCGGGGGCGAGCAGCGGGGCGAGCAGCACCGCGATGATGCCGATCGGGACGTTGATGAAGAAGATCCAGCGCCAGCCGGGCCCCTGGGTGAGGATCCCGCCGAGCAGGACGCCCGCGACGGACGCGAGCCCGGTGAGGGCGCCCCAGATGCCGAGCGCGCGCGTCCGCTCGGGGCCCTCCTTGAAGGTGCTGGTCAGGATGCTGAGCGCGGCGGGCGCGATGAGCGCCGAGCCGAGGCCCTGGAAGCCGCGCGCGCCGATGAGGACGCCCGGGCTCTGGGAGATCCCGGCGACGAGCGAGCTGGCGGCGAACAGGAACAGGCCGATCTGGAGCATCCGGCGGCGCCCGACCACGTCGGCGAGCCGGCCGCCGAGGAGCAGGAAGCCGCCGAGGACCGTGCCATAGGCGGTGACGATGTACTGCAGGTCCGTCTCCGCCATGTCGAGGCTTTTCTGAATGTGCGCGAGCGCGACATTCACCACGGTGACGTCGAGGAAGACCATGAACTGGGCGACGCAGATGAACGCGAGCACGATCCCCGGCTTGTAGATGCGGCCGGGTGCGCTGGTTCTCGGCGGTGTGAGCGCCGGGGTGTCGGGACTGGCCACGAGCCGAACTCCTCTTAATCGGAAGGGGATTCCTCTTCAGGATAAGTAGAGCGCGGCCCGTTGGCCCTGTCAACGAATTCGGCGCGTCCCGGCCGGACGGTGACGACCCGCCCCGGCGCTCACCCCTCCGGCGCGGGCGGGTCGACGATCCGGCACACCGCAGCCCCCGCCGCGACCGTGGCCCCGGCCTGCGCGGACAGGTCCCGGACGGTCCCGGACCGGTGCGCCGTCAGGCCCTGTTCCATCTTCATCGCCTCCAGGACGAGCACGGTGTCCCCGGCCGCGACCGGGGCGCCGTCCGCGACCAGCACCTTCACGACCGTCCCCTGCATCGGGCTGACGAGCGCGTCGCCGCCCGTGACGGCGGTCCCGGCGCGGCGCGCGGCGCGGGCGGGGGCGGGGCGGCCCGCCGCGGGCACGAGGGCCGCGCCGAGCGCGTCGCGCAGCACGACCTCCAGCCGCCGTCCGCCGACCTCGACCGTCACCCGCCGGTGCCCGGTGTCGTCGGCCGGGGCGTCCGGGGCGTCGGCGTGCGGCGGGACGGCCCCGGCGAACTCCGTCTCGATCCAGCGGGTGTGGACGGTGAACGGCTCCCCGGTGAACGCGTCGTCGGCCAGCAGCGCCCGGTGGAACGGCACGACCGTCGGGATGCCCGCGACCTCCAGCTCCGCCAGCGCGCGCCGGGAGCGCTCGATCGCCTCCCGCCGCGTCCGCCCGGTGACGATCAGCTTGCCGATGAGCGAGTCGAACTCCGCCGGGACGGCCGCGCCCTCGACGTAGCCCGCGTCCAGCCGAACGCCCGGCCCCGACGGCGGACGGAACCGGGTCAGCGTCCCGGCGGCGGGCAGGAACCCGCGCCCGGCGTCCTCGGCGTTCAGCCGGAACTCGATCGAGTGGCCGCGCGCGGGCGGGTCGGACGGGTCCAGCACGCCGCCCTCGGCGATCCGGAACATCTCCCGGACGAGGTCGATCCCGGTCACCTCCTCGGTCACCGGGTGCTCGACCTGGAGCCGGGTGTTGACCTCCAGGAACGCGATCGTCCCGTCCGGGGCGAGCAGGAACTCGCACGTCCCGGCGCCGACGTAGCCCGCCTCGCGCAGCACCGCCCGCGACGCGGACACGAGGCTCTCGGCCTGGTCGTCGGTGAGGAAGGGCGCGGGCGCCTCCTCCACGAGCTTCTGGTGGCGGCGCTGGAGCGTGCAGTCGCGGGTGGAGACGACCATGACGTTGCCGTGTCGGTCGGCCAGGCACTGCGTCTCGACGTGCCGGCAGTTCTCCAGGTAGCGCTCCACGAAGCACTCGCCGCGCCCGAACGCCGCCACGGCCTCGCGGGTCGCGGCCTCGAACGCCGCCGGGATCTCCGCCAGCGTCCGCGCGACCCGCAGGCCGCGCCCGCCGCCGCCGAACGCGGCCTTCAGCGCGACCGGCAGCCCGTGCCGCCGCGCGAACTCCAGCACCTCGTCGGCGTCGGCGACCGGGCCGTCGGTGCCCGGGGCGAGCGGGGCGTTCACGCGGCGCGCGATGTCGCGCGCCCGGACCTTGTCGCCGAGCGCGGCGATGGCCTCGGGCGGCGGGCCGATCCAGGTGAGCCCGGCCGCCGCGACCGCCGTCGCGAAGTCGGCGTTCTCGGCGAGAAACCCGTAGCCCGGATGGACGGCGTCGGCGCCCGCCCGCGCCGCCACGGCCAGCAGCCCGGTGATGTCGAGGTAGGTCTCGGCGGGGCTGCGCCCGCCGAGCGCGTACGCCTCGTCGGCGGCCCGGACGTGCAGCGCGTCGACGTCCTGCTCGGCGTACACGGCGATCGAGGCCAGGCCCGCGTCGCGGCACGCCCGCGCGATCCGGACCGCGATCTCGCCCCGGTTGGCGATGAGGACCCGGCGGATCGGCGTCATCGGAGCCCGGCCCGGCGGCGCAGCGGGTTGTCCAGGCCGTGCAGCGAGCCGCCGAAGAACACCAGCGGGTCGCTGTCGGCGTCGTGGATCGCGAGGTCCACGACCTCGCCGACGAGGATCGAGTGGTCGCCGCCGCCGTACTCGGCGGTGAGCCGGCAGTCCAGGTAGGCCAGGGACTCGGCGAAGACCGGGGTCCCCGACGGGGTCCGCCGGTGGTCCACCTCGTCCAGCACGGCGGTGCTGCGCCGCGCGAACGCGTGCGCGAGCGTGCCCTGCTCGGCGTGCAGGAGGTTGACGGCGAACGACCGCGACCCGGTGATGATCTCCTGCAGCCGGGAGTCCCGGTGCAGGCAGAACAGGACGAGCGGCGGGTCGAGCGAGACCGAGGTGAACGAGTTGACGGTGGTGCCGGCGGCCACGCCGCCGTGCGCGCTGGTGATGACGGTGACGCCGGTGGCGAACAGGCCGCAGGTGCGGCGCAGCGCGGCGGCGTCGACGAGCCCGTCGGAGGGTCGTGCGGTGGTCACGGGTGTCCAGCTCCTTTCGCCGGCCGGGCGGGTACCGGCACCGGCGGGTCCGCCGCGTCCCCGCGCCGGGGCAGGAACGGCCCGGTCAGCGCGGTGGTGAGCACGGCCATCAGCACGAGGACGGTGAACATGCGGCCGTCGAGGACGCCGAGGCTCCTCGCGGCGTTCAGGATGATCAGTTCGGTCAGGCCGCGCGTGTTCATCAGCAGGCCGAGCGTCGTCGCGTCCCGCCAGCCGAGGCCGGCCAGCCGCGCCGGCACCAGCGCGCCGCCGATCTTCCCGGCGCACGCGCACACCAGGACGAGGGCGAGTTCGAGCAGTCCCGGGCCGTCCAGCGCGCCGACGTCGACGTTGAGGCCCGTGACGATGAAGAAGACGGGCAGCAGGAGCAGGATCACGTCGTCCAGGGGCCGCCGGACGTGCTCGGCGAGGACGCGGGCCGGTTCGCGCGGCATGACGAAGCCGAACAGGAACGCGCCGAAGATGGCGTGGACGCCGATCCAGGTCGTCAGCCACGACGACAGGAAGACGCCCGCGCACAGCAGCGTCAGCAGGGCGGGCCACCGCTCGGTGGCCGCCCAGCGCCAGACGACCCGGTTGAGCAGGGGCCGCACGACGACGGCCATGACGGCGAGGTAGAGCGCGAACAGCACGGCGATCCGGGCGAGTTCCGCACCGCTGCCGTCCGCGCTGACCAGCGCCGACACGTACGCCAGCAGGAACCAGGCGAGGACGTCGTCGATCGCCGCCCCGGCCAGCGCGACCGCGCCGATCCGGGTGTCGGCGAGGCTGCTCTCGGTGAGCATCCGCGCGAGGACGGGGAACGCGGTGACCGACAGCGCGATCCCGAGGAACAGGGCGAACGGCAGGAACCCGACGTGCTTGCCCGCGACGGTGTCGTGCCGCGCGTACAGGACCGCCGCCGCGCCGACGCCGAGCCCGAACGCCAGCACGGCCGACGACACCGACACGCCGAGCGCCGCGCCGACGTTGCCGCGGATGAGCCGCTTCTCGAACTCCCAGCCCACCGCGAACATGAACAGGACGAGGCCGACCTGCGCGACGGCCGACAGCAGCGGACGCACGTCGTCGGGGAAGATCCGCCGGGCCGGGTCGCCGGGCAGCGCGCCGAGCAGGCTCGGCCCGAGCGCGATGCCCGCGACCAGCTCCCCGACGACCGCGGGCTGGCGCACCGCCTTGGCGATCCGGCCGAACACCAGGCCCGCCAGCAGGACGAGCGCGATGCCCGCCAGCATGACGGCGATCCGCATGTCGGCGGCGTGGGCGCTCATCGCACCCCTTCCGCCACCCCGCTGACCCCGGCGGCCAGGAACTCCGCGGCGGGCGGGCGCTCCAGCAGCTCGGCCAGCACCGTCCGCACCGGCGTGACCTCGGGTCCGCCGAGCAGCAGCAGGGTCTGGGCCTCGACGTCGCGCTGGACGCGCGCGCCGACGGCGTGGCGTCCGGCGGCGTAGGCGTCCAGAACCGTGTCGCCGGCCGTGCCAGCGACGACCGCCGCGAGGCGGGGGACGAGCGCGGCGGCGTCCTGGAGCCCGAGGTTGAGCGCCTGCCCGCCGACCGGCATCTGCTCGTGGGCGGCGTCGCCCGCCAGCAGCACCCGGCCCGCGCGGTAGCGCTCGGCGAGCCGGCTGGCGTCGCCGAACGCGTCGCACCACAGGGGCTCGCCGCCGCTGACGTCCTCGCCGGTGACCCGCTCCCAGGTCGCGGCGAACTCGGCGAAGTCGGGCGGCCCCTCGCGGTCGCGGGCCGGGGTGCCGAACGCGTGCGTCATCAGGCGGGTGACGCCGTCGCGCGTCGCGGCGATCGCGAGGCCCGCCGGCAGGCGCTCGAAGCGCCGGTCGCGGACGTCGATCCCGCGCACGTCGGCCCGGAGGAGTTCCCGGGACGCCGCGCGGCCGGGGAACGCGATCCCGGCCAGCGCGCGGACGGTGCTGCCGACGCCGTCGCAGCCCACGACGTAGGAGCCGCGCACGACGGTCCCGTCCGACGCGGTCACGGTGACGCCGGTCGCGTCCTGCTCCAGCGCCTCCGCCGCCGCGCCGCGCCGGACGGGCACGCCGAGGTCGGCGAGCCACGCGCCGAACCTGGCCTCCAGCTCGGTCTGCGGGATCTTCCACTGCCCGGGGTACGGGGTCCCGCCGACCGCGCCGAGGTCGAGCGGGAGCCCCCCGAAGTGGCCGCGCGGCTCGCGGGGGAGCCCGCCGAGCCGGGACAGCGCGCCCAGCTCGGCGAGGACCTCCATCGTGCGGGCGTTGAGCGTCGAGGCGCGCGACTCGTCCATCGGCGCGGCACGCCGCTCCAGGACGAGCGTGCGCGCCCCGGCGGCGCGCAGCCCGCCCGCCAGCAGCAGCCCGACGGGCCCCGCGCCGACGACGATGACGTCAATGTCAACGTCGGTGCCCATGTCAGCGGCTCTCGGCGAACGTCCGGGCGTGGCCGAGCGTGGCCAGGCTGTTGGCGCTCAGCGCGCCCTGGACGTACGCGCGGGCGTCGGCGACGGTCGCGCCCGCGCCGAGGATCTTCTCCACCATGTCCGGGTTGAGCACGACGGTGTGCTCGGAGCTGGCGGTGGAGCCCGACCCGTCGTCGCGGAACAGCCACGTCCCGGTGTGGGCGGTCATGAGCGCGGGGACGGTCGTCTGCTTGTAGACGATCTTGTGGTGCGGGAAGCACACCCGGACGGACTCGGTCGTGTGCGTCGACCCGTCCTTGGCCCGCGTGTCCATCTTCAGCGTCTGGAGACCGGGCGTGGTCTCCGTCAGCTCCGCCCGCGCCACGTGCGGCAGCCGCTCGGGCCACAGCGCCGCCTCGTTGACGAACGCGAACGCGTCCGCGGCGGCCCCGGCGATCTGGACGGCGTCGGTGAAGGAGAACACCAGGTCGGCCGCCGCCAGCTCGGCGTGCCGCTTCAGCGACGCCAGCTCCGACCGGCTGTTGCGGTCGACGGCCCGGTCGATCCACAGCAGGTCGTGCGGGTCGTCGTCGACCGCGCGGTAGTCGTGGCCGAGCACCACCCGGCACGTCCCGCCCGGGCCGGGCTCGACCGTCCACGTCCCGCCCATCGCCGCGACCGGCGGCGAGGACACCTCCTGGCGGAACTCGATCCGCCGCGCGGCGGGGTCGACGCGGCGCCGGGACGTCCAGTTCTTCACCTCGCCGTTCGCGGTCGCCCAGATGTGGATCCGCTCGTCGCCGCCGCCCTCGGGCTCGCGCTCCACGTAGACGCTCGGCGGGAACACGTGCGGCCAGTCCTCCGCCCGCGCGAGCAGCCCGTAGACCAGGTCGGCGTCCGCCTCGATCGTCGTCTCGTGCTCCACCACGCGCTCGGCCGGTTTCGTCGTCATGTGCCTCTTCCCTTTCCGGTGGGACGCCGCTGTCAGAAGTTGCCGAGACCGCCGCAGACGTTGAGCGCCTGCGCGGTGATGGAGGACGCCGTGTCGGTGACGAGGTAGCCGACGAGCCCGGCCACCTCGTCGGGCGTGCTGTACCGGCCGAGCGGGATCTTGGCCTGGAACTTGCGCAGGATCTCGTCCTCGGAGGTGTCGTACGCGGCGGCGTAGCCCGCCCGCACCCGCTGCGCCATCGGCGTCTCGACGTAGCCCGGGCACACCGCGTTGACCGTGATGCCCGTCGGCGCCAGCTCGTTGCCGAGCGCCTTGGTGAACCCGACGACGCCGTGCTTGGACGCCGAGTACGGCGCGCCGAGCACGACGCCCTGCTTGCCCGCCGTCGAGGCGATGTTGACGATCCGGCCCCGGTCGAGGTTCCGCATCCCGCCCGTGGTCAGGACCTCGCGCGTCATGCGGAACACGCTGTTGAGGTTGGTGTCGATGACCGCGTCCCACAGCTCGTCGGCGATGTCGGCGGTGACGCCGCCGCCGCTGCGCCCGGCGTTGTTGACGAGCACGCCGACCGGCCCGTACCGCTCGACGGCGGCCCGGACGAACGCGGTGATGTCGGCGGCGGACGTGACGTCGCAGGCGCGTCCGTCCACGTCCAGGCTCTCGCCGGTGAGTTCCTTGACCGTCGCGGCCACCGACTCGGGCGTGCGGGCGCACAGGTACACCCGGTGGCCCGACTGCGCGAGCAGGCGCACGCAGGCCAGGCCGATGCCGCTCGTCGCGCCGGTGACGATCGCCGTCGTCGCGTCGCCGCTCATGCCGCGTCCGCCTCGGCGAGCACCTCGTTGACGGCGGTCAGCAGGTCGCGCGGGGTGGCGGCCTCGGTGATGAGGCCGTCGTCCAGCGTGATGCCGTGCGCGCGCTCGATCCGGCTGCCGGCCTCCAGCAGGGCCAGCGAGTCGTAGCCGATCGCCTCGAACTCCAGGTCCATGACGTCGCCGTCGAGGTCGATGTCCTGGACGTCGCCCGCGGCCTCCCGCAGGATGCGCCGCAGGTCGTCGATGGTGAGCTGAGCCACCTGTCACACCTCTTCTCTCACGATCAGTGCCGAGTTGTTGCCGTCGTAGCCGCGGGCGAGCACCAGGGCGGTGCGGACGGGCCGCCGCCTGGCCTCCCCGACGACGAGGTCGAGCCCGTATTCGGGCATCGGGTCGGTTCCGGTCGTCGGCGGGACGATCCCGTCGCGGATCGCGAGCAGCGCGCACGCGACCTGCAGCGCCGCCGCGCCCGCGTACAGCCGGCCGGTCATGGTCTGCGGCGCGGTGACCGGGACGCCGCGGCGTCCGAACACCGCGCCGATCGCCGCCGCTTCGGCCGCGTCCAGCTCGCGGACCCCGGCGGCGTCGGCGAACACGACGTCGACGTCGGCGGGGGTGATCCCGGCGTCGTCCAGCGCCAGATCGATCGCCCGCTTCAGGCCCGGTTCGCGGTCGCGTCCGTCCGGGCGCGGGTCGAACGTGGAGCCGTAGCCGGCGATGCGGCCGTAGGGACGCGCGCCGCGCTCGCGTGCGGGCTCGGCCGCCTCCAGGACGAGGAACGCGCCGCCCTCGCCGGGGACGTAGCCGGACGCCGTCGCGTCGAACGGGCGGTACCCGTCCGGGCTGAGCCGCTGGCTGGCCAGCTGCGCCACCCAGCCCCACGAGCACACCGCGCCGTCCACGCCGCCCGACAGCATCAGCCGGCTCGTGCCGCGCCGCACCTGGCGGCGGGCCTGCGCGACCGCGTCGAGCCCGCCCGCGTGGTCGGAGACGACCACGCCGCACGGCCCGCGCATGCTGTGCCGGATCGAGATCTGGCCGGTGTTGACGGCGTAGAACCACGCGAAGGACTGGTAGGCGCTGACGTGCCGCCCGCCCTTGCTCCACAGCGCCTGCAGCTCGCGCTGGCCGAACTCGAAGCCGCCCGCCGAACTGGCCGTGACGACGCCGAGGTCGTAGTCCGACCACTCGTCGGGGCGGACGCCCGCGTCCGCGAGCGCCCAGTCCGCCGTGACGAGCGCGAGCCGCGTCATGTGGTCGGTCTGCGGGAGCAGGCGGCTGGCCAGGTGGTCCTCGGGCACGAACCCGGGGACCTCCCCGGCCAGCGCGGTCGGGTAGCCCGAGGCGTCGAAGCGGCCGACGGGGCCGATCCCGCCGACGCCCGCGCACGTCGCCGCCCAGTAGTCGGAGGTGCCGAGGCCGTTCGGCGCCGTCACGCCGAGGCCCGTCACCACCACCTCGGCCCGCTTGGTCGCGGTTTTCGTGCCGGTCATGCGGCCCGCCGCAGGACCATGGCGCTCTGGAACCCGCCGAACCCGCTCCCGACCGTCAGGACGACGTCCGTGCGGTGCTCGCGCGCCGTCAGCGGGACATAGTCCAGATCGCATTCCGGGTCCGGGTTGTGGAGGTTCACCGTCGGCGGCACGACGTTGTGCTCGATCGCCAGCGCGCTCGCCGCGATCTCGATGGACCCGATCGCGCCCAGCGAGTGCCCGATCATCGACTTGATCGAGCTGACCGGCGTCCGGTACGCGTGCTCGCCGAGGCTGCGCTTGAACGCCGCCGTCTCGTGCCGGTCGTTCTGCCGGGTGCCGGAACCGTGCGCGTTGATGTAATGGATCGCGGTGGGGTCGAGGCGGGCCTCGTCCAGCGCGGCGGTGATCGCCTCGGCCATCTCGCGCCCGTCGGGGCGCAGGCCCGTCATGTGGTAGGCGTTGCACCGGTTGGCGAAGCCCGCGATCTCGGCGTAGATGTGCGCGCCGCGCGCCCTGGCCTGCTCGTACTCCTCCAGGACGAACATCGCCGAGCCCTCGCCGAGGACGAACCCGTTGCGGCTCGCGTCGAACGGCCGCGACGCGTGCTCGGGGTCGTCGTTGCGGGGCGTCGTCGCCTTGATCGCGTCGAAGCAGGCGACGGTGATGGGGGAGATCGGCGCGTCGGACGCGCCCGCCACCATCGTGTCGACCGAGCCCTCGCGGATCAGCTCCACCGCGTAGCCGACCGAGTCGAGCCCGGACGTGCAGCCGGTGGACACCACGGTGTTCGGGCCGGTCGCGTCCACCGCCCACGCGACCTCGCGGGAGAACGAACTCGGGACGAAGTAGTCGTAGAGGTGCGGGACGGCGTAGCGGTGGTCCACGAGGTCGAGCCGTCCGCCGTCGCTGACGATGCGGTACTCCTCGTCCAGCGAGGTGGTCGCGCCGACCGCGCTGCCGACCACGACGCCCGTCCGCTCCGGGTCCAGCGTCAGGCCGCTGTCGGCCACGGCCTCCCCGGCGGCGATGACCGCGAGCTGCGCGCCCCGGTCCATCCGACGGATCTCCTGCGGCGTGAGGCCGCACGCCTCGGCGTCCAGGTCGATCTCGGCGGCGACGCGCGACCGGAACGGCCCGGCGTCGAAGAACGAGATCGGCCGGGTCGCGGTGCGCCCCTCCTCCAGCAGGTTCCAGAAGTTCTTCACACCGACCCCGCCCGGGGCGAGCACTCCGATGCCGGTGATCACGACGCGTCGGTCCATCGTCAGTCGCTCCACTCGTAGAAGCGCTCGGCCATCGCGTCCGCCGGGGACCGCCAGGTCGCCGGGTCGTACGCCTCGATGAACGGGCGCAGGTCGGTGCTGATGCGCTGGAAGAGCGGGTGGTCCTTCGCCTTCTCGATGCGCTCGCCGCCGTCGTCGCCGTCGAAGTCCTGGAGGTGGAAGTACAGGCCCCGGTAGGCGAAGAGCTGCCGCCGGCGGGTGCCCATCAGGCCGGGCATCTCGGTCTGGTCGAACGCGCCGAACAACCGCGCCACGGCGGCGTTGTCCTCCGGCTTCATGCGGGCGACGATGAGGCTGCTGTGCATGCCTGGGGTCTCCTAACTCTCGGTGGGTCGTCCGAGCCAGCGGCCGAGGGCGCTGCTCAGGGGGATCGGGTCGGCGGCGGTCCAGGCGACGTAGCCGTCCGGCCGGACGAGCAGGGCGTCGCCGGACGCGAGCGGGTCGCCGGGGGCGAGGTCGTGCGGGGTCGCGGTGACGATCCGGAGCCGTCCGCCGGTCCACGGGGCGGCCTCGGCGCGCAGCGTCGCGTCGTCGGCGAAATCGAGCAGGACGGCCGTCGCGTCGTGCAGGACCTCGGCCGTCGTGACGAGCCCGTCGGGCGTCGCGAGCTTGCGCGGCGGGATCCGGCGGCCGAGCAGCGGGTGGTCGCCCGCGCCGACGTCGTAGCGGATGTCCAGCCCGCTGACCATGCCGGCCAGGTGGCGGGCGACGTCCGGGATCCGCATCAGCTCCTCGAACACCCCGCGCAGCGGCTCCACCTCGCTGCCGCCGAGGTAGATGAGGCCCTGGGCGCGCGTGTTGGCGAGCAGCCGCGTCCCGACCGGGTGCCGCTCGTCGTGGTAGGTGTCGAGCAGCTCCTGCGGGGCGTGGCCCGCGGCGACGGCCGCGAGCTTCCAGCCGAGGTTGAACGCGTCCTGGGCGCTGACGCTGAGGCCCTGGCCGCCCGCCGGGAGGTGCGTGTGCGCGGCGTCGCCCGCCAGCAGCACGTTCCCCTTGCGGTACCGCGTGACCTGCCGCGTCGCGTCGCCGAACGCGCTGACCCAGGTCGCCGTCGCCTCGTGCAGCGACTCGCCGGTGAGCCGCTTCCACGCGTCGGCGACCTCGTCGAAGGCCGGGCTGCGGTCGCCGCGCGCGGGCGGCGTCCCGTGCTCGCACACGATGATGCGGTCCACGCCGTCGCCGAGCGGCGCCGACATGACCATGCCGCCGGGGAGCCGTTCGCCGATCTGCCGGGCGCGGACGCCCGCGCCCACCACGTCGGCGAGGTACATCTCCATCGTCGCGTCCGAGCCGACGGCGTCGAAGTCGGCCAGGCTGCGGACCGTGCTCCGGCCGCCGTCGCAGCCGACGACGTAGCGGGCGCGCAGGATCGTCCGGCCGCGCGGGGTGTCGGCGGTCACCTCGACGAACTCGCCGTCGTCGTGCAGGCCCACCACCTCGGTGCTCCTGCGGATGTCGGCGCCCGTCTCGACGGCCCACGCCTCCAGGACGGCTTCCACCTGCGTCTGCGGGATGCCGCGCGCGCCGAAGTGGCAGTCCTCCAGCACGCTGTAGTCGAGCGGAATGCCGCCGAAGTGGCCGCGCGCGCTCGTCTCGATCGAACCGAACCGGGGCAGCAGCCCGCGCTGGTCGAACATCTCCACCACGCGGGCCGTGTAGCCGAGGCCGCGCGAGCGGGTGGAGCGCTCGGGCAGCCGTTCCAGCACGATGACGTCCACGCCGCCGAGTCGCAGCTCGGCGGCCAGCACGAGCCCGGTGGGACCCGCGCCGACCACGATGACCGGTGCGTCCATCGACGCCTCCTTGTCGCGAAAGGGTTTCGGGAACGCGCAAGGCCGGACCGAGCGGGTCGGTCCGGCCTTGCGCGGGCGGTGTCAGCGCGTCCCGGCGCGCCAGCTGCGGGGCGGGAGGAACACGGGCGGGAGCGGCGGGGGGCGATGGGTGGTCGGTGCGGGCTTGTCCTGTTCGGCCTGTTCGGCCTGCTCGGCCGCCGCGAGGACGGCGACGAGCGCGGCCAGCTCGGCGGGCGTCGGGTCGCCCCGGACGATGCGCAGCCCGGTCACAGCGGCGGGTTCCCGTGCTTGCGGGCCGGCGCGTCGGCGTGCTTGGCGCGCAGCGTCGCGAGCGCGCGGCACAGGACGGCCCGGGTCTGGCCCGGCTCGATGACGTCGTCCACCAGACCGCGCTCGGCCGCGTGGAACGGGTGCATCAGCTCGCTGCGGTACTCGGCGATGCGCGCGGCCCGGACGGCCGCCGGGTCGTCGGCCGCCGCGATGTCCCGGCGGAAGACGATCTCGGCCGCGCCCTCGGCGCCCATCACCGCGATCTCGTTGGACGGCCAGGCGAACGACAGGTCGGCGCCGATGGACCGCGAGTCCATGACGATGTACGCGCCGCCGTAGGCCTTGCGCATGATGACCTGGACGCGCGGGACGGTCGCGTTGCAGTACGCGTACAGCAGTTTCGCACCGTGCCGGATGATCCCGTCGTGCTCCTGCCGGACGCCGGGGAGGAAGCCCGGTACGTCCACGAGGCTGACGATCGGGATGTTGAAGGCGTCGCAGAACTGCACGAACCGCGCCGCCTTCTCGCTGGAGACGATGTCGAGCACCCCGGCGAGCCGCGCGGGCTGGTTCGCCACGATCCCGACGGTGTGGCCGTCGAGCCGCGCGAGCGTGCAGACGACGCTCGCCGCCCAGTCCGCGTGGACCTCCAGGTGCTCGCCGTCGTCCACGATCTCCGCGATGACCGCGCGGACGTCGTAGGAGCGCGTGGGCTCGTCCGGGACGATCTCGGCGAGCACCGGCGTCTCGCGGTCGGGCGCGTCCGCGCTCGGCACGGTCGGCGGGAGCTGCCGGTTGTTGTCCGGGAGCAGCGACAGGAGGTAGCGGACGTCCTGGAGGCACGCCTCCTCGTCGTCGTACACGAAGTGCGAGACCCCGGACTTCGACCCGTGGACCTCCGCGCCGCCCAGCTCGTCGTGGGTGACGTCCTCCCCGGTCACCGCCCGCACCACGTCCGGGCCGGTGATGAACATCTGCGCGGTGCCGCGGACCATGAACACGAAGTCGGTCAGCGCGGGCGAGTACGCCGCGCCGCCCGCGCACGGGCCGAGCATCACGCTGATCTGCGGGATCACCCCGGACGCCCGCGTGTTGCGGCGGAAGATGCCGCCGTACCCCGCGAGCGCCGTGACGCCCTCCTGGATGCGGGCGCCCGCGCCGTCGTTGAGGCTCACCAGCGGCGCGCCGGCCGCGATGGCGAGGTCCATCAGCTTGTGGATCTTCTGGGCGTGCGCCTCGCCGAGCGCCCCGCCGAACACGCGGAAGTCGTGCGCGTAGACGAAGACGCTCCGGCCGAGCACGGTGCCCCAGCCGGTCACGACCCCGTCGGAGTCGGGCCGGCGGCGCTCCATGCCGAACCCCGTGGCGCGGTGCCGCCGCAGGGCCTCGATCTCGGTGAAAGAGCCCTTGTCGAGGAGCAGCTCGATCCGTTCGTAGGCGGTGAGCTTTCCTTTGCCGTGCTGTCTTCTGGTGGCCTCGGAATCGGAACTCTGGCGTGCGGCCGACTTACGGTCGATCAACTCGGAGATAACGTCAGCAGTTGTGGGCACGAGTGACTCCTGTAGGAATCAGGATCTTCTCGGCGGGAGGAAGAGGCCGGGATCAGAGAGTGGGACCCGCACGGCCGTTCGGGCATGGCTCCGCCGCTGTGGAAAGTGTGACACACCGCCTGGAATCGTGTCAAACTCCTTTCGACGGTTCCCGACCCCCCTTTCGTCCGACCGCAGCGGTTCAGTTTCTCTCAACAGGAAGTTCACATGCCGGAAACACGGTTCGTCCCGACAAAGCTGGCGGCACTGGCCGCGAACGTTACCGAGGCAACCATCAGGAAATGGGCGAGCAGAGGGAAGCTGACACGGCACGGGACGCCGGGACGCGCCCTTTACGACATCGAGGAGTTGCTCGCCCTGCGCGCGGCGGCGCAGGAGCGGGCGGCGCGGCGCGGTTAGCGCGCGGCGGCGTCGTCGTGCCCGGCGGGCGCGGCCGGCCGACCGGCCGCCGTGCTCAGCCCGGCGACGACGATGTCGACGTAGCGGCGCCAGTCGCCGCTGCCCCGGTGGACGACCGCGGCGAGGCCGCAGGTGACCGACAGCAGGTCGGCGCCCGCGATGTCCTCGCGGATGCGCCCGGCGGCCTGGCCCCGGTCCACCAGCTCCATCAGCTCGGCCTCGAAGGCGGTGCGGAACTCGTCCGGCGGTCCGGTGTCGGAGCCGAGCGTGCTCTCCACCACACGGGAGAACACCAGGTCACGGCTCTCCACCTCGCCGATGTGGCGGAGCAGCTCGGTCATCGCGGCCAGGGGGTCGGCGGTGTCGCGGCACTGCGCGCGGTAGTACGCCACGATGTCGGCGAACCGCTGCTGCGCGGTGGCGCGGACGAGCGCCTCCTTGGTCGGGAAATGCCGGTACAGGGTGCCGACGCCGACGCCCGCGCGGCGCGCGACCTCGTCCATGTTGACGGCCTCGCCGCGCGTGCTGAACAGCCGGCGCGCCGTGTCGAGGATCTTCGCACGGTTGCGCTCGGCGTCCGCCCGCTGACGCTTGGGCTGGCGCTCGTCGGCCACAGACATCCGGAATCTCCCTCCGTCTGGGAGTCTACACGGTGCCCGGCGGGGCCCGCCGCAGGCCGCTGAGAAGGGCATTTCACGTTCGCCTGACATGGGCCGCACGCGGCTCTGTGGAAGTGCCCGCAGTTCTTGCATTGAACGCCTTGTCTCGTCCGCCGCCGTGTAGAAAAGATGGCTTTACAGGCGAAACGGCGGAGGTCCGCATGGCCGTGGCTCACCCTTCCGAAAAGATCACCTACGACGTCATCATTCTGGGTTCGGGAATCGCCGGGACCCTCCTCGGGACGATTTTGGCGCGGCACGGGGCCAAGGTGCTCCTGCTCGACGCCGCATCGCATCCGCGGTTCGCGATCGGCGAATCCACGATCCCGTACACCCTGGTCTCCATTCGCACGCTCGCCGAACGTTACGACGTCCCCGAGCTCGCGACGATCGCGACGTTCACCGGCAATACCCGGGCCATCGGCCCGCGTTTCGGCGTGAAGCGCCACTTCGGATTCCTGCTCCACCACGAGGGCCAGGAGCAGGACCCGAGGGAGGCGAACCAGTTCAACACGCCGAAGCAGCTCCTGCACGAGGCGGCGCACCTGTTCCGGCAGGACACCGACTCGTTCCTGTTCAACATCGCGATCGCCCGCGGGTGCGTCGCGCGGCAGAACTTCCTGGTCACCGACATCGACTTCGACGACACGGGCGTCTCGGTCGCCGGGCGCGACGGCGAGTACCGGGGCCGCTACCTCGTGGACGCGAGCGGCTTCCGCTCCCCGGTCGCCCAGAAGTTCGGCCTGCGCGAGGACCCGTGCCGCTTCAAGCACCACTCGCGGTCGATCTGGAACCACTCGCTGAACGTCACGCCGACCGACGACCTGTTCGACCACCCGCGCCGGCTCACCCCGCCCGTGCCGTGGTACCAGGGGACCGTCCACCACATGTTCGAGCGCGGCTGGGCGTGGGTCATCGGGTTCGACAACAACAAGGTGTCGCGCAACCCGCTGTGCAGCGTCGGGATGACCGTCGACCCGCGCTACTACCCGAAGCCCGACAACCTCTCGCCCGAGGAGGACTTCTACGAGCTGGCGGGACGGTTCCCCGACATCGCCCGGCAGTTCGAGGGCATGAAGCCCGTCCGGGAGTGGACCTCGACGGGACGGCTGCAGTACTCGTCCAGCACGACCGTCGGCGACCGCTGGCTGCTGCTGTCCCACGCGGCCGGCTTCCTCGACCCGCTGTTCTCGCGCGGCCTGTCGAACACCACCGAGGCCGTCAACGTCATCGCGTGGCGCCTCCTGCGGGCCGTCAAGGACGGCGACTTCTCCGCCGACCGGTTCGCCTACGTCGACAAGCTCCAGCAGGGCCTGTTCGACTACAACGACTCGCTGGTGAACTCGGCCTTCATCTCCTGGACCGACTACGACCTGTGGTCGGCCGTCTTCCGCATGTGGACGACGGGCGCGAACTCGGGCGTCCTGCGCCTGCAGCGCGCGCTCAGCAAGTACCGCGCCGACGGCCGCGAACAACACCTGCTGGACCTGGAGAAGGCCGCCTACCCGGGCCTCTACTGGCCCGACCACGACGGCTTCGCCGAACTCTACGAGACGATGGTCAAGCAGTGCGAGGCGGTGGAAGCCGGCGCCACGACCCCCCGCGAGGCCGCGGACCTGCTCTACGACCGCCTCCAGTCCGCCCCCTTCGTCCCGAAGCACTTCGGCTTCGTGGAGCGCGACGTCCAGTTCCTCCACCCCGACCCGGTGAAGTTCCTGCGCATGCTCAACTGGGCGCGCAAGCACGGCGACCCCGACACCTACGACATGATCGCCGTCAACGGCCGCGAGGTCGTCAAGGCCCGCCTGAAGGGCCGCAAACTCTTCTGACCCCGCCGCCCGCCAGGCCGCCCGCCAACCCCCGGGCGGCCCAGCGCGCGCCCGGGCGCGGATCGCGCCCGAGAAATGGAAAAGGGCCTTGAGGTGGTCCCTCAAAGCCCTTCTGACCTGCTCATTACGCTGTCGGGACGGCGGGATTTGAACCCACGACCCCTTGACCCCCAGTGACCTCAGGCCAGTCGATCAAGGTCGATCCAAGCCGACCGGGGAGCCCCTCACCAGCCCGTCCCATCTAGGCTTGTCGTCCACTGTCCGCCTACGCCGTACAACGTTGGCTCCCCGCATGGCTCCCCATGCACGGGCTCTAGCGCCCCGCATGTGCAGGTAAGTCTGATCATTCAGAAGCTAACGCTCGGCGCGATGTAGCGGTCGATGCCCCGACCTCAGGTTGGATGCTCCGTGGCGCAAGCCGTGATCGAGCGCATGGCGCGATGGAGTGGGATGTGATTATAGTTGGGCGCATGCTCATCGCGTCGGTCAGTTTGTCTAAGCTTAGCTGGATGGATTGGCTAAATATTATCGCGTTTCTCCTAACGATTGTCGGACTTGGTGCCACTTGGAAGCAGGCAAGAGATGCGAAGACGGCGTCGGAGCAGACCAAGATCGCGATGAGTGAGGCTCAAAATCAGGTTCGATCAAACCAACTCCTTATCCTGATCCCCCAATTGAGATGGACGGCATCTGAGCTAGATATTGCAATCAAGGACGATGATCCGGAACTGGCGTTGCGCCAGCTTGAACACTGGATGTGGCAGGTGGGTCATATAAGGGGCATAGTAGATTCCTTGGAGGGCGAACATGGTGCCGTAAAGACTAAACTGCAAAAAAGTGTTACCCTGGCGTCCAGGGCTGGTGGTGCACTTATGGGAGACGGAATCTTTGTAAAAGATGCATGCATGAAGGCCCGTAGTGCAATTGGCGATGCATGTAATGCGTTGATTCCAATGGTCGGAAGTCGATCAACTCAGGTATCCCGGGAGGTTGAATCATGACGGATGCAAGTATGACTGCCCGTGGCCGAATGGTTGACTTGGTTGAGCGGCTGATCGACCGCACGAGGAATGGCAATATTGAATGGACCGCAGCCGACAATACTGAGCGAGCTTTTGCGTTCTCTGGGCCAAATTCTGCAGTAACGATAGAGTCCAGAAGGAGGGATGGGTCTGACGGAGTTAATAATTACGAATTGAGTTTGTATAATGAACGGGGTTCGGTCGTTATGACCTTGCGAAGCACGTGGTTCCGCGAGCGCTCACTTATTGGCCTGGGGCAAGGGATCGAAGTCGCTGCAAATTGGAACGGCATGCTCGAAACTCTATATGAAGAAGCTCGCAGAGTTGCTTTGGATGTGGATGACGTCTTGGATGATCTGATTTCCTCATTGGAGGACGAGTCGGCGGATTGATGGTGTTGTTTGATGTCGGTCGGCGCACGCATTAAGCGGATGAGTTCGACCAGATGCGTTTGAAGCTTTCGCAGTAAATCGCGAAAATGCTCAGCCTCTCCTGATTGCGCAGATGTAGGACGGGTGCTTGGGCTGCAGGCACGCCTAGTATGTGTGGGTTGGAAATAATTTCATTGTCGGAACGGTAGATAGAGTTGTACAGGGCAGTGTCGTGTAGGCGTAGGTGGACACCTTCGATGTCGCGTAGCGGCTGGTAGAGGGTTAGGGCGTTGCGGATTTTGGCGGACATGGCGTCGCCGATGCCTTCGGCTTCGCCTCGTTCGGCAATGTTGTGGCCGTCAGGGTCGCCTAGGAGGATGCGGACGGTGACGCCTTCGCGGGCCTTCTTGGCGATGGTGTTGAGAAGGCCGGTGTCCTCGGCGAGGAACAGGCCCGCGTAGGCGAGGATGTCGATTTCCTGTTCCGCGCCTTCGAAGAGGTCTTGCCAGACGGTGCGGGGGACGGCCCAGCGGTGCGGGTACGTGGCGATGATTCCGGGACTGCCGTAGTTGGGTCGGCGGGTGCGTTGGGTGGGTTCGGGCCATAGGTCTTGCTTGTTGGCGTTGATGAGTCGCGCCAGGGCCTCGCGGTGGCGTGGGTGGGGGACGCGGCCGGCGATCCATCGGTCGACGGTTTTGGGATCTACCGCGAGGCGGGACGCGATCTGGTCGCGGGTGAGGCCGCAATCGGCGATGGCGTCGCGGAGCTGTTCGTTCACCGGACCTCCCGGAACGTCGGTTACGCGTGACGCTAGCAGAAGACGTCCCTAGACGTCCCTCGATAGTGGTGGAGACGTTCTGGTGAGGGCGTGAGGCTCGATCCACTCGGAGACCGGCGCAGACGGTGTCCGAACTTCGAACCCCACGCCTACTAGGAGGCGCCATGTCCTTCCATCGCCCTCGCGAGCCGGTGCGGTGCCGGATGATGTCCCGTCGCTCGGAACTCAGCCTCGAACACTGGTTGCTCCCGTCGTCCGGCTGAAAGTCCGTGGCTCATAACCGGGCCGACAAGTCAGGGACCGAGCGTGAGCAGCCCGGAAGCGGTCGAACGTCGCCGGGCCGCCCGTCCGCTCGGCTGGCCTGATCACCTGCCAGTCGTCCAGGTCGCGTACCGGACGCTCCTGATTCGTCGCTTCGGCTGGTGAGTCGATCCCGCGCCGACCCGTCCCGCTCGGAGGGGACAGGACAGGTCGGCTGTCCGGCCGCCGGGCGCACAGATCGACAACGGAGCCGTCCGGCGGCTCGGACGCTTTTCCCGCCAATGTTCCCAACCGATCCACGGCCATCGAGCCGTCTCTCACATGGAAAGTCATGAGCGAACCGAACGAACCCGAGCAGCCGACCCTCTACACGCCCTCGGAGGTGGCGCAGTTCTTCCGCGTCGACCCCAAGACCGTCACCCGGTGGGCGCGGACGGGGACGCTGAACCCGATCACGCTGCCGTCGGGACACCGGCGGTACCCCGCCACCGAGATCCACGAACTGCTCAAGATCGGCAACGCCAAGGAGCCCGCCGCGCCGCGCCCCGAGGCCGAGTTCGTGCCCGGCCTCCGCGCGCTGGCCGTGCTCCAGAGCATCGTCCGCGACTACTTCGACGGCGACGTCGACGCGGTCGTCAACGCACTCAGGCGTAGCTGAAACGCCCCCGCCTGACGGGCGGACCCAGATAGCGCGGCGGGACTGGGACAGTCTCCAGCTTTGCCACGCACTCGCGCAGCGAGATGGAGGCTGTCCCAGTCCCCGCGACGCCGCAACAAGCGCGCCCAAGAGTGTCCGCCATTTCCCGATGTATCGGAACCGCATGGCGCTACAGCTCCCGCTTCACGTGGCGGAAGGTCAGCCTTCGGGCCGTCGATCACCGCCGCAGATTGGAAACAGGCATGAGAAGAGCAACCGGCTCCCCGCAGTCCGTCCAGAATTTCGGCGGCGACGTTTCGCCCAGTCCGAAGGATCCACAGAGGCCCGGAAGGTCGGGACGCGAGAGTCGGTGGGCAGAGCCGTCCGTGTCTGCTGACGGTACGTGGACGTGTCGACTTCGTCGTCCGCTCACCTACGCCGAGGAACAGGCGGGGCTGCTGTACGTCGTCTTCGGTGCTACACGAGCCGAAGTTCATCGCCTCATGCAGCGACAGGACGAGTACGCCGAACGGCTCGTCATTCCCGCATACCGTCACCGGGAGACGTGCTGATGAACGGCCATGAAGACATCCGCGAAAGCGAGTCGCCGGGGACAGCATCTCCTGGTCATGCGGCCCGCTGCCTTCGGGCGGATCTCCTCAACGCCTACGACAGCGTTGGAGCCGCCTACCAGGAGGCCATGAGGCGCGCGGGGCTACTGACCGGAATGATTAGGACGGTCAATGCCCTCGCCGGCGCGCAGCTTCGTGATGTCTACACAGATGCGGAATGCGAAGCCGTGCCGAGTTGCTTGCGCTGCAAGCGTGCAACGGCATGCGAGATGAGCGAGCTTGAAGTGAAGCGCTCCGGAGAACGGCCGTCCTGATGGACGAAGAGTGTGAGAGCACACGTGTCGATGTCGTCCCAGTCGATCAGTTGCGCCAGGCTGCGGCCAGGCAGATCGAGGAGCAGTTCCCTGGCATCCTTGCGTGGCACGGATCTCGGACGGGGTCTTATTGGGCTTTCATCCGGCGCGGTGCCTGGTGCCGTCTCATCGAGGCTCCCACTCCGGAACTGCTTGCGCTTTCCGTCGCCGGCACGCTTGGACGCCTTGCCGAGGCGGCTCGGGATTGAAACGCCGGCGTGTCCGGTTCCGGCGGGCCGGTCGTGCCCGTTCTGGATCCGCTCCTCTCACCGGCTGAGGACGTACCATGCGGCAGACGTCCCTAGAAGGTCCAGCCGCGTCCGTGGACGTCAGGCCGCCGTTTCGTAACGTCGAGGGCATGGACGACAACATCGCCGCTTGGGCACGCGAGCTTGCCCGTAAGCATCTTGAAGGCCCGTTGCCTCGCCGTTGGGCGCACACGCAGGGCGTCGCGCGTCAGGCTCGGACGCTCGTGCCTCTCCTCGGTGAGCGCGCTGGCCTGCTTGAAGCTTCCGCATGGCTGCATGACGTCGGGTATGCGCCCGATCTCTCGGTGACCGGCTTCCATCCGCTCGACGGCGCGCGGTACCTGCGCGACGTCCACCAGGCCGACGAGCACCTGTGCCAGCTCATCGCGCACCACACGTGTGCTCTGCTGGAGGCGCGTGAGCGGGGGCTCGGGAATGACCTTGTCGCGGAGTTCGGCGAGACTCCGCCGGAACTGTTCGATCCGCTGATCTACTGCGACATGACGACGGGGCCGGACGGTGAGAACCTCTCCGTCGAACGGCGCATCGCTGAGATTCAGGCCCGGTACGGCGCGGGCCACCTCGTGTTCCGGTTCATCACCGCTGCGGCGCCCACGCTGATCGACGCCGTTCACCGGGTCGAAAGCGCCTTGCGGCCCGTCAGTTGACGACCGGCTTGCGCACGTCCGTGAGGTAGTCGCCGAGCCGCAGGCGCATTGAGCGGTCCATCTGGCGGTTGGTGATCTCGGCTCGTGGGATCCATTGGACGTCGCGCGACTCGTCGCTCGTCTGCGGGCTTCCGCCGATGGCGCGGCCGGTCAGCAGGATCGAGAACTCTTGCCGAACCTCGTCGTTGCTCGTGTAGTGGATGAGGTGCTTGGGGTCGCTGTAAATCCCTACGAGGCCGGTGATCTCGCAGTCGATGCCTGTTTCTTCTTTCGCCTCGCGGACGGCGGCTTGGGCGACGGACTCGCCCAGGTCGATGGCTCCGCCAGGGACGGCCCAGTTGTCGTTGTCGGTGCGGCGGATCATCAGGATTTCGCCTGCGTCGTTTTCTACGACGACGTTCACGGACGGGACGAGGCTGTTGGGCTCGGGTGCGTCCGGGTCGTCGTAATAGTCGATCCTGCGGCCCACGTCAGCCCTCCGGGTCGAACGGCGTCGCGCCGTCCCACACGCGGTCGAAGCTTTCCAAATAGGTGTTCACCAGGCTCCCACCTGCGATCTTGCGCAGGTGCCAGACGGGCGCGTGCGGCGCCGTCACGCCGTAGACGTGGGTGTTGACGAGAATCTGATCGTCCGCACGGTAGATCGAGTTGTAGAGGACCGTGCTGTGCAAGCGGAATTCGATCCCGTCGCGGCCGAACAGCGGCTTGTAGAGGACCATCGCGTTGCGGATCTTCGCGGCCATCGCATCGTCAACGCCCTCGTCCGCTCCGCGTTCGGCCACGTGTCGGCTGTCGGGGTCGCCGAGCAGGATGCGCACCCGGACGCCTGCATCTGCCTTCTCAGCGAAGGTGCGCAGAACGCCGTTGTCCTCGGACAGGAACAGACCCGCGTAAACCAGCACGCCGATCTCTTGTTGCGCGGTGGCGAACAGACGTCCCCATGCGTCCCGGGGGACTGACCAGCGGTGCGGGTAGATCGTGATCAACTCGCTGTTGGACGCTGACGCCGTCTGTTCGCTGGTGAGCGCGTCGGGCCACAGGTACGTCTCATCGAGGCCGAGTTGTGAAGCCACAGCGTAACGATGCTTTCGGTACGGCGTCCGGCCTTGGGTGATCCACCGTTCGACCGTCTTCTGATCGACGCCGATGCCTTCGGCGAGCGTGGCCACCGTGATGCCTCGTTCGAGCAGCGCCGCGCGCAACCGTTCGTTCGCCATCCACCCGACCGCATCGACAGGACGTCTCAGGACGCGGTCAACTCTATGAGGACGTCCCGAGCACGTCCAGTCAGGTAGTGATCTCGTCCCGCTGGTCAGGCGCACTCTCGATCACGTCAACACCGGACGCCCGAACCGGGCGCCACGTGAAAGAGGTGATCGACCATGATTCTCGTTCTGGCCGTCGGAGCCGCCATCTTCCTCGGTGGGGCCGTCCTCGGCGTCTTCGTCATGCTCGTCGTCGGTATCCACGCCGAGGAGCGCCGCGCGCTGCGTCGTGACCCGCGCCGTTCGCGGGTCGCGTCGGCGTCATGCCGCGTCCTGACCACGCGCACCGAGGACGACGCGCACACCGTCCGCGTTCCGGCGGGGCGGTGACCGTTGCGTCTTCCCGTCGCCGTTACCGCCTTCGCCTGCCCCTGCGGAGCCCGTCGCGAACCGGGCAACCGGCGCTGTCGCAAGTGCCGAGCCCGCTCCCGCTGGCGGCGCCGCAGGGGTCCGCACCTGTCCGGGCCGTGGAACTGACGCGATGACCGTCACGGTTCCGCTCGTCGCCATCCTCGGCGCCGGCGTGTGGTTCCTCTGGCGCTACATGGGACTGCGCGTCTGGCACATCGCCGTCTGCCTGCTGTTCGGGTTCTTCCTCGCCGCCACCAGCGCGGCACCGGAGATCCGACGCTTCGTCTCCGCGCTGCTCACCCTCACCCAACGCTGAAGGAGGGATGCCCGTGCCCAACCGTCCTCACCGCACCACGCTCGACCTCCAGGAGGCCCGCAACCGCAACCGCATCGCCCGCGAAACCCTCGCCCACCTGTCCGACGCCATGCCCCGGCTCACGACCGTATGGCTTCGCCTCGACCACGCGCTCACGAACGCCTCACTGCTCATCGCCGAGGCCGGCGAACTCCGCCGAGACAGCGCCAATCTCGCCGCTGCAGCCCGCGCCACCCTCCACGCTCATCACGACGCTGAGCCCGACCCGCTGTACTACCTGCGTGACGAGCTGCGCGCGCAGGGGTTCCTTCCGCCTGACGGCTGGGGGCGCGCATGAGCCGCGCCCGGCAGATGCGGCGGCATGCGCGCACGATGCGCCGCAACGGTCTTCAGCCCGTCGTCCTCATCAACGGCGACGAACGTCTTCCCGACCTCGCCATCGTCCTTGTCGGCCGTGCGCTCTGGCGGTACCGGTCCGAACTCGCGCCCCTGTACGCGACGTCTGCGCTCGTCGTCGGCGCGGCCGTCCTTCACTTCGAACATCCCGGATGGTGGCCGTACCTGCTCGGGTTCGGCACCGCGCTCGCGTCGGCGTCCGCAGGTATCGGTGAGCGGGTCGGGCTCACCCGTCGTGGCGAACGCCTCTACGCCGCGCTTGTGGCATTCGCCGCCGGTGCGTGGTTGGCTTCGGCCGTCGCGCTCGGACCGCTGTGGACGCCGTTGCCGCAACTGCTGGTCTGCGGTGCGTTCGTGCTGGCGCTGCCGTGGTGGGCGCATCGGCGACGGCGCGCACGCGTCCGCGTGGACCGACAGTTGGCCGCGTGGCCCGACATCGCTCGCACCATCGGGCTACCTGGCTCGGCTGTCCAATCGGCGATGGCGGACGTGTGGGGATGGCGGGCGCGGTTCGCGCTCGCCCGTGGGCAGACGCTCGCCGACGTCACCGGCAAGGTCCCTGCCATCGAGTCGGCTCTCGGCACTTTCCGGGGAGCTGTACGGGTTATGCCTACGCGGGACGGTAAGGCCAACCGCTTCGAGTTGCGCGTACTCGACACCGATCCGCACGCCGACGCCATCGCTTGGCCCGGACCGTCCGTCTCCTCGATCGCCGAACCGATCGACTTGGGGCCGTTCGAGGACGCAACCGCCGCACGCGTGTCGTTCCTGCGTCGTCACGCCCTCATCGGAGGCGTCGCCGGCTCAGGCAAGAGCGGCGGAATCAACGTCCTGATGGGCAACCTCGTCGCCTGCCCCGACGTCGTCGTCTGGGCCGTCGACCTCAAACGCGGCATGGAACTCCAGCCATGGGCATCGTGCATCGACCGCTTGGCGACCACGCCCGAACAGGCCCGGACCCTGCTGCGCGACGCCGTCGCCGTTCTCGAAGCGCGTGCGTCGGCGCTCGCCACGCAGGGACGGCGCGTGTGGGAACCATCCCCGGACATGCCCGCGCTCGTCATCGTCATCGACGAGTACGCCGAACTCACCGACGACGCACCCGACGCCATTCCCGACACCGACTCCATCGCCCGACGCGGCCGAGCCGTCGCAGTAACCCTCATCGCCGCCACCCAGCGACCGACCCAAAAGGCGATGGGCAAGGGAGCCGTCCGCTCGCAGATGGACGTCCGGATGAGCTTCCGCGTCCGCGAACGCAAGGACGTCGACCTCATCCTCGGACAAGGAATGCTGAACGCCGGATGGCACGCCCACACCCTTAACGCTCCCGGCAAGTTCCTCATCAGCGCGCCGGACCACGACGTTCCGCGCCGTGCCCGCGCCTACCTGCTCACCGACAAAACCGTCACCCGCACCGCCGACCACTACGCCGACCACCGACCCGAACTCGACACCGTCTCCCGCACGGCGATCGAGGAAGCGCACAACGGGCCGTCCCTCGACACCGCGCCCGACGAAGGGCAGGCCGACGACTCAGAAGCCGTCCTGTGGGACCTGCTCTCCACGGCACCCGACGAGGGATGCACCGTCCCTCACCTCGTCACGGCGACCGGCCGTAGCCGTCCCTGGATCTACCAACGGCTTCGTGAACTCGCCGACGCCGGTCGCGTCACTCAGGTCTCGCGCGGACACTGGCGCAGCGTCACCGACGACTCTCCGTGACTTGTCTACGTCTACGTCTCGCGTGCGCCTGCACGTATGGCGCATCGACAAGCCGTAGACAAAGACGAAGACAATCACCCAACGTGACGAACGGAGATCATCGCTACGACCTACACGACCCGAGAGCGCTCGGGAGAACGGAGGTGGTCATGCAGGCATACACCGTCGAGCAGGTCGCCGAGATCCTGCAGATCGGGCGGGACAAGGTCTATGCCCTCATCCGGACGGGCCGACTCCAGAGCATCAAGATCGACCGCCTTCGCCGGATCACTGATCAGCACCTCGCCGACTTCGTCGCCTCGCTCGAAGTCCCCGACGAGCAAGGGACGTCTTGGGACGTCTTGGGCTAGTGTGGTGAGTGGTCGCCGTCGCTAGCAGGAACAACGGCGACCACCTACCCACTCGGAACGAGGAAGGATTCCCCCACAGTTGAAGATCATCATCGGCAAGTACGAGGGGACGATCTATCCCGAGGGAGACCGGTTCACCGGGGCCGTCTCCCTCGGGTTCACCCCCGATGGCAAGCGCAAGCGGATCAAGCGGAAGGGCCGCACCAAGGCCGAGGTCAAGGACAAGCTCAAGAAGGCCGTGGAAGCGCTGGAGTCCGGCATCAAGGTCCCCGCGAACTACACGGTCGGCAGGGCTGTCGAGGACTGGCTCGACAAGGGGATCAAAGGACTCGACCCCGACACGGTCTCCAACTACCGGGCGCTTGCCGAGAAGCACATCATTCCGTTGATCGGCAAGCCGCTCCTCGGCGACTTGGAAGCGGACGACGTTGACACCTGGCTCGACGGGCTCACCGAAACGCTTTCGACGCGGACACTCCGACTCGTCCACGGCATCCTCAAGCGGACGATTCGGCAAGCGCAGGCGCGGAGCTATGTGCTCCGGAACGTCGCCGAACTGGTCACGACGCCGAAGGGGCGCGAGGGGCGTCCGAGCAAGGCGCTCACACTCGAACAGGCGACCGTAGTGCTCAAGCACGCCGAGTCGTCTCGGCTGCACGGCTACGTCGTCGTCAGCCTCATGACTGGCATCCGGACGGAGGAGGCCCGCGCGCTCCGTTGGGATCACGTCGTCGCGTGGGTGGACGAGCGGAAGGCGTGGTGTCCGGTCACCGAAGCGGGCTTCGAGCACAAGCGGTTCGCCCTCTACGTCTGGCGGTCCGTGCGGAAGCACGGTGACACGAAGACGGAGAGGTCGCGCCGGACGCTGGAGATCCCGCAGCAAGCGGCGGAGGCACTGAGGAAACACCACACGCGTCAGGCCGCCCATCGGCTCAGGGCGGGCGACGCCTGGCAGGCCAACGGCCTCGTCTTCTGCTCGCCGACCGGTACGCCGCTCGACGCGGCTAACGTGCGGCGTGCGTTCCGGCTCATCACCAAGAAGGCGGGCATCGGGGAGGCGTGGACGCCTCGCGAACTGCGGCACTCGTTCGTCTCGATCATGAGCGACAGCGGTGTTCCGATCGAGAACATCGCCGACCTCTGCGGCCACTCGTCCACGGCGGTCACAGAAGAGGTCTACCGGCACCAGCTCAAGCCGGTCATCACCAAGGGCGCCGAGGCGATGAACGTCGTGTTCGGCGCGAGCAAGTCCGCGTAGGTCTGATGTGAGTGGCTCCCCGTTTGGCTCCCGAGAAGCTTTGAACGTCGAAAAAGGGTCCCGAGGCTCAGCCTCAAGACCCTTTTGACCTGCGGTTACTCTGTCGGGACGGCGGGATTTGAACCCACGACCCCTTGACCCCCAGTCAAGTGCGCTGCCAAACTGCGCTACGTCCCGGTGCCCGCCGCAGCAGGCGTGATTACTCTAGCGCAGTCGGCAGCGCACTGCGTACTTCGTTTGGCGAGGGTGGTCGGGGTGGGGGGTTCGGTCGGGCGGGGTTGTGTTGTGGCCGCGGTGGTGTTGGTTGGGGCTGTTGGGTGTTCTGGGGGTGGGGGGTCTGGTGCTTCGCCTGCTGTGACCTCGGCGTCTACGCGGGTTGTGGCTTCGCCGTCGGTGGTGCGGCGGGTTGCGCCTGAGGGGCCTCGTGGGGTCAAGGTGGGGTATGTCGTTTTTGATCGGGCGACGCGGGCTGTCGTGCTGCAGCGGAATCCTCGTCTGACGTTCCGGTCGGCGTCCGTCGTGAAGTTGCTCATCGCGCTCGACTACCTGCGGGGGCGGGGGCGGGTGCCTGTGGGGGATCAGCGGTTGTTGCGGGTCATGTTGCGGTCTAGTGACGACAAAGCTGCGACCGCCTTGTGGAAGCGGGGTGGGCAGGGAGCGATCGTTCGGCGTCAGGCCGCGCGGATCGGGCTGCGGGATACGGCTCCGCCGCCTGCTGCTTTGCCTGGGTTCTGGGGGTATACGGCGTTGAGTGCGGCGGATGTCGTTGCCGTCTACCGGTTTCTGCTGGAGCGGGCTCCGGCGCGGGATCGGGAGTTGGTGCTGGGGCATCTGCGGCGGTCCACGCGGTGCGGGACGGACGGGTTCGACCAGTCGTTCGGGATACCGTCCGCGACGAAGCGGCCGTGGGCGGTGAAGCAGGGGTGGTCCGGGTTCGGGGAGCGTCCGGTCGCGCCTTGTCGGCCGGCCGCTGAGGGCTTGTTCCGGAGGGTGGATCTCGGGTTGGGGCGGCCTGTTCTGCATACGACCGGGCTGGTCGAGCATGAGCGGCGCATCGTCGTGATCCTCACGCTGCAGCCTGCGGGGGCGGGGTTCGGGGAGTCGGCGGCGCGGCTGACGGCCTTCACGAGGAAGATCGAAAAGGCCGCCGGATGAGGTGCGGGACGCGCGCGGACGGGTAAGGATCATGAAGCGGAAGACGTCCTGCGGCGGCGGGGCGACGCAAGAAAACGCAGTGCAAAAACCTGGCATGAGGACGAAATTGCCAGAGGCCGCCCTTCCTCGACCTATGTACCTTTTCTAGGACGAGAGGTCACACGAGAAGGGGGACGGGGGAGCACGCGTGAGCGCTGACGACGGCACGCCTCCTGCGGACGAGGGCTCCGCCGACGCCCGCTCCGCGGATCTCTCCGACCTGCGCGGCGCCGTCCGGGACCGGGCGCTCATCGCGGAGGCGCGCGGCGCGCTCGCCAGCCGGCTCGGCGTCCCGCCGGGCGAGGCGCTCCAGCACCTGATCTGGCTGGCCCGCGACATGGACCTGGAGCTGGCCGAGGCGGCGGCGCTGGTGGCGCGCGCTCCGGGCGGCGAGGAGTCCACGCCGGACGTGCCGCCGACCCCGGCGCCGGAGGTCGAGGAGTCGCTCAACGCGCGTCCGCCCGGCGAGAAGGACCGCGAGGAGGTGCTGCGGTCGGTCACGGCCGCCAACACCTCCGGCGACGCCGAGACGATCGCCGCGCTCCCCGAGGACGTGCACGCCAGGGCCGTCCTGGACGCCACCCTCGACAGCGCCGCGCACCTGGTGCCCGTCCGCCGCGACGACGGACGCGTCTACGACTTCCTCTACGCCGATCTGAACGACACGGCCCGCGACCTGTTCGGCCGGGGCGCCGACGAGCTGCGCGGACGCCGGCTGCTGCGGATGGACCCGGGCACCGCGCTGTCCGGCCTGTTCGACGCGTTCGTGAACGTCCTGGAGAAGGGCGAGCCGTACCACGGCGGTCCGCTGGTGTACTCGACGGCGCAGGAGGGCGTCTCCAAGTCGTCGCGAATGACGGTGCGGGTCGTGCGCGTCCCGACGGGCATCTGCCAGACCTGGCGCTACCACTTCGAGGAGGACCGGGCGCGCCGCCGGCTGAACCGCGTCGAGCGCCTCGGCCGGCTCGGGTTCGGCGAGTGGGACCTGATCAGCGGCGAGGTGGAGTGGTCCACCCAGATGGCGGCGAACTACGGGGTGTCGGTGTCGGAGGCGCCGCCGTCGCCGGGCGATCTGGCGAAGGTCGTGGCGCCCGCCGACATCCCGCTCGTCGAGGACGCCCTCCAGACGCTGTTCACGCGGCTGGAGCCGGTCGAGGTGGAGCACCGCGTCGCGCTGTCGGGCGGACGCTACCGGTCGCTGTGGGTGTTCGCCGAACCGGTGCTGGACAGCGGCGGCCTGCCCGTCTCGGTCAACATCGTGTCGCAGGACATCACCCGGCGGCGCCGCATCGAGCGCGCGCTGACCCAGACGCGCCGCCAGATGCAGCGCCAGCAGGCGCGGACGGCCGAGCAGCAGCGGCTCGCGGTGACGCTGCGGCGCGCGATCCTGCCCGACGACAACGACGTCCGGCAGCTTCCGGGGCTGCGCGTCGCGGTGCGCAGCCTGGCGGCCGAGACCGCCGCGCGGATCGGCGGGGACTGGTTCGCGACCCGCGAGCTGCCGGACGGGACGGGCCTGTTCGCGATCGGCGACGTCGCGGGCCACGGGCTTCCGGCGGCCGAGGCGATGGCGCGCAGCCGCAACGGCCTCCTCGGGCTGGCCTCGACGGGCGAGCCGCCCGGACGGCTCGTCGGCTGGCTGAACGAGCTGGTCAACGACACCGAGCCGACGACGGGCACCGCGCTGGTCGGACGGTACGACCCGGACGGGAACACGCTCGGTTGGGCGTCGGCGGGCCATCTGCCGCCGATCCTGCTGCGCGGCGGGACGGCCGTGCAGCTCCAGGGCGAGCCCGACCCGATGCTCGGCGCGGTCGCGGGCGTGGAGTACACGACGCACGAGATCCGCCTGTACCCCGACGACATCGTGTTCCTCTACACCGACGGGCTGGTGGAGCGCCGCGACGCCGATCTCACCGACGGCATCAACCGGCTCACCGACCTGCTCCGCGAGAGCCCGGCCGACCTGGCGCAGGTGATGGACCGCGCGCTGACGGGCATGCGCCCGGACCGGTCGGCCGACGACACGACGCTGTTCGCCGTCCGGGTGGAGTGAGCGTCAGGGCCGGGACGCGGACACCGCGACGGACGTCAGCAGCGACCCGATCGCCAGCCCGGTGAGCCCCGCGATCACGGCCCCGGCCAGTTCGCCCGGCAGCGACATGTCGAGCGTGAACGGCCACACCATCGCCACGACGGTCGCGAGCGCGACGATCCAGCCGAAGAACCGGCGCGGGCTCGGCGTCGTCGCCATGAGCAGGTGCAGGACGGCGGTCGCGACCAGCGCGGCGACGGCCCCGGTGAGCGCGACCCCGAGCGCGGACGCGTCGGCGACGCGGTTCTCCCCGGCCGGGAGCCAGACGGGGATGTCGAGCACGCCGCGCGCGACGAGCACGCCGACGGCGCCGACGAACCCGGCGACGACGGCGGTCGCGACGCCGCCCGCCCAGAGTCGTCCGGCCTGGACGCCGGAACGGCCGTCTCCGTAGGTCATGCCCGGTTCGTTCCCCGCCGGGACCGGCCCGGACGCCCGGCGGCGGCAGCCTTGGCCGGGTCTTTGCCGCGCCGCCGGTTAGGGTGACGGCATGACCGCCTCCCCGGACGCACGGCGCCGCGATGACCTCCGCGACTTCCTGCGGTCGCGGCGCGCCCGCCTCACCCCGGCCGACGTTGGGATGCCGTCGTCGGGACGGCGGCGGACCCCTGGCCTGCGCCGCGAGGAGGTCGCGGTCCTCGCGGGCGTCGGCGTGTCCTGGTACACGTGGCTGGAGCAGGGCCGCGACATCAAGGTGTCCGGCGACGTCCTGGACGCCATCGCGGGCGCGCTCCGCTTGGACCGCGCCGAACGCGAGCACCTGTACCTGCTGGCCGGGCTGAACCCGCCGCGCGCGGAGCCGGAGGCCGTGACGCCGACGCCCGAGCTGCGGCAGGTGCTGGACGCCTGGTCGCCCCGTCCGGGCTACATCCGCGACCGGCACTGGAACTTCCTTGTGATCAACGACGCGGCCCGGGCGTGCTTCGGCTACGGCGACACCGATCACAACTGCCTGGTCACGTTCTTCACGAGCGCCCGCTACCGGCGGATGAACGCCCACTGGGCCGAGTCCGCGCCCGGCGTCGTCGCCCGGTTCCGCGCCGACGCGGCCCGCTTCCCCGAGGACCCCGAGTTCGCGCGGATCGCCGCCGACCTCGCCGCCGTCAGCCCCGAGTTCGCCGACCTGTGGGACCGGCACGAGGTGACCGCGCACGCGCAGGCCGTGAAGGCGATCCGGCACCCGGAGGCGGGCGAGATGGTCTTCGACGCGGTCGTGCTCGCGCTGCCCGACGCGCCGGGCTGCAACCTGGTGCTGCACCACCCGCATCCCGGCACCGGGACCGACGAGCGCCTCGAACGCCTGATGGCGCGGATCCGGCTGGCGAACCCGGCCTGACAAACTGGTGGTGCCACACCCAGGATCAACCGCGTCTGTTCCCCTCCGGGCGGGCCGAGCATGATCGTGACCGGAGCGGCGCCCCGCCGCTCCGTTGCCGGAGGGAGAGCACAGATGCGCACACGGGAGTTCGCGGGCACGCCGGTCGGCGCGGTCGGGCTGGGCTGCATGGGCATGAGCTGGGCGTACTCGGCGTCCGAGCGGGACGACGACACGTCGGTCGCGCTGATCCGCCAGGCGTTCGACCTCGGCGTGACGTTCATCGACACCGCCCAGATCTACGGCGTCGGGCACAACGAGACGCTGGTCGGACGCGCGCTGGCCGGGGGTCGCGCGGACGTGGTCGTCGCGACGAAGACGGGGCTGGTCGCGGACCGTCCCGACCCGGCGGCGATGCGCCGCCTCGCCACCCCCGAGCACGTGAAGGCGTCGGCGGAGGACAGCCTGCGGCGGCTCGGCGTCGACGTCATCGACCTGTACTACCTGCACCGCATCGACCCGCAGGTGCCGCTGGCCGACACCTACGGCGCGATGGCCGAGCTGGTCGCCGAGGGCAAGGTCAAGCACCTCGGGCTGTCGGAGGTGACGGTCGCGCAGGCGGCGGAGGCGCACGTGATCCACCCGGTCGCGGCGATCCAGTCGGAGCTGTCGCTGTGGACGCGCGACGCGCTCGGCGCGCCCGGCGGCATCGCGGGCGGCGGCGCGGACCAGGACTCGTCCACGGCGACCGAGGTCGGGGACGTCGTCGGCTGGTGCCGCGAGAACGGCGCGGCGTTCGTGCCGTTCTCGCCGCTCGGCCGGGGCTTCCTCACCGGGACGGTCACGTCCGCCGACCTGGCCGACGACGACTTCCGGTCCCGCAACCCGCGCTTCCAGGAGGAGGCGATGAAGGCCAACCAGCGGATCGTGGACGCGGTCCGCGCCGTCGCGGCCCGGCACGGCGCCACGCCCGCGCAGGTGGCCATCGCGTGGACGCTCGCGCAGGGCGAGCACGTCCTCCCGATCCCGGGCACGAAGAAGGAGAAGTACCTGCGGGAGAACGCCGGGGCCGCCGACCTGGACCTGACCGCCACCGACCTCGCCGAACTGGACGCGCTCCCCGCGCCCGCCGGCGGACGGTACTGATGCGCGCCGTCGTCATCCCCGAGTTCGGCGCGGCGGGCGTGCTGCGCGTCGCCGACGTGGCCGCGCCCGAACCGGGGCCGGGCGAGGTCGCGATCGACGTGGCGTACGCGGGTGCCAACTTCGCCGAGATCCTGTACCGGCGGGGGCTGGTGGACGTGCCGCTCCCGTTCGTGCCGGGCATCGAGGTCGCGGGCCGCGTCCGCGCGACCGGCCCGGACGTCGTGGGCCTCGCGCCGGGGACGCCGGTCGCCGCGCTGACGATCGTCGACGGCGGCGGGTACGCCGAGGTGGCGGTGACGTCGGCGGAGCTGGTCGTCCCGCTGGACGGGCTGGCGGCCGAGACGGCGGCTGGCCTGCCGTCCAACGGGACGACCGCGTTCCTCGCCCTGGACCGGGTCGCGCGAATCGAGCCGGGGGAGAGCGTGCTCGTCCACGCCGCGGCCGGGGGCGTCGGCGGGATGCTCGGGCAGGCCGCGCGGCTGCTCGGCGCGGGCCGGGTCGTCGGGACGGTCGGCTCCCCGGCCAAGTTCGAGACGGCGCGCGCGTTCGGCTACGACGAGGTCGTCCTGCGCGACGCGCCGCTCGCCGAGCGGTTCGACGTGGTCGTGGACATGGTCGGCGGCCCGGCGCGGCGCGCGAGCCTGGACCTGCTCGCGCCGATGGGGCGGCTGGTCGTCCTCGGCAACGCCTCGGGGGCCGACGACGTCGGCGTCCCGGCGAACGAGCTGTGGCTGTCGAACAAGACCGTGTCGGGGTTCAACATGGCCGACTTCGCGGCGCGGTTCCCCGCCGAGGCGGGCCGGGCGCTGCGCCGGGCCGTCGCGGCGGCGGCCGGGGGCGGGCTGCGGCTCGTCCACGAGACGCTGCCGCTGGACGCGGCGGCCGAGGCGCACCGCCGGATCGAGTCGGGGAGCACGACCGGCAAGCTCGTCCTCGCCGTGTGAGTCAGCGGGCCAGGGCGAGGATCTCGTCCACCGGCCACTGGTCGCCGGCGTGCCGTCCGAGCTTGTGCGCGACGACCGTGCCGTCCGGCGCGACGAGGAAGTCGCCGGGCAACCCGAGCCGCCCGCCGGACGGGCGGGCGGCCGGGAGCCGGTCGCGCCCCCGCGCCGCCCGGACGGACGAGGCCGCGACCGCCCGCGCGATCGTCGGCCACACGCGCGGGTCGAGCAGCGCCCGCGGCCCGCGCTCCACGCCGAACTCCCGGTAGAGGGCGCGGCCGGGGTCGGCGACGACGGCGAACGGCAGGTCCGCGGTGTGCTCGCGCAGCTCGTCGGCGGGGGAGTGGAAGACGGCGACCTCCCGGATCCCGGCCCGCTCGATCTCGTCGTGCCGGACGGCCACCGACCGCAGGTGCAGGTTGCACACCGGGCACCCGGCGAACCGGCGGAACTGCAGGTGGACGAGCCGGCCGGGGTCCGGAATCGGTACTGGCGGCCCGTGGACGGCGGCCAGCTCGCGGAAGGGAACCTCGCGCATCGGCGCTCCTCTGTAGGTGTATGGCGTACACCTACGAGCGTAAGCGTATGCCGTACGCTGTCAAGTCCGATGCCTCGTCCCCGTTCCCTGACCCGGCCGCAGATCGCCGCCGCCGCGCTCGCCGTCCTGGACCGCGACGGCCTCGCCGCGCTGACCATGCGCGCCGTCGCCCGGGAGACCGGCGTCAGCACGATGGCCCTCTACCGCTACGTCGAGGACCGCGACGAGCTGGAGGAGATGATGGTCGACGCGGTCTTCGCCGCCGTCGACACGACGCCCCCGCCGCCCGGCCGCTGGCGGGACCGCGTCGCCGACCTCGCCGAGCGCGTCCGCGCCGCCGTCGCCGCGCATCCGGCGATCCTGCCGCTGACCGTCGCGCACCGGCACCGCTCGCCGGGGCTGCTGCGCTGGTCGGAGACCGTCCTGGAGGTCCTGACCGGCGCGGGCGTCACCGGCGCCGCCCGCGTGGTGGCGCTGCGCTCGCTGACGGCCTACGTGATCGGCGCCGTCCAGCTCGAACACCTCGGCCCGCTCGCGGGACCCGGCACCGGCGCGATCGCCGCCCTGCCCGCCGACGCGTTCCCCCTGATGGCCGCGACCGCCCGCGACGCCGCCCGCATCGACGCCGCCGCCGAGTTCCGGCGCGGCCTGGACCTGCTGCTCGGGGGAATGGACGCCCCCGGCACGGCGTTGGCAGCCGAGGAGCACCGGCCGTAAAACGGGTCGCCGCGCCCGGCGGTCCGGCGCTACCGTGCGGAGGTCGTGCGGCGGCCGGTCGAGGGACCCGGCGCGCCGCCGCCTATCCTGCTCTGTGGTTATGAGGTCTTCGTTGAGTTCGCCGCTCGCCGATCTGCGGGCGCGCCTGCCCGAGCTCGCCCCGTTCGACCGGCACCGGCTGCGGCGCCGACTGGACGGCGCGCAGAATCTGCGCGACGAGCGGCGGCGCGCCGGGGTGGTCGCCCAGATCGCCGCCGAGGTCGAGGCCGCCGAGGCGCGGATCGCCCGGCGGCGCGCGGCCGTGCCCGCCGTGACCTATCCGGCGGAGCTGCCGGTCAGCCAGAAGAAGGACGACATCGCCGCCGCGATCCGCGACCACCAGGTCGTCATCGTCGCCGGTGAGACCGGGTCCGGCAAGACGACGCAGCTCCCCAAGATCTGCCTGGAGCTCGGCCGGGGCGTGCTCGGCTCCATCGGCCACACCCAGCCGAGGCGGCTCGCCGCCCGGACCGTCGCCGACCGCATCGCCGAGGAACTGGGCACCGAACTCGGCGAGGCCGTCGGCTACAAGGTCCGCTTCACGGACCGGTCCAGCGACGACACGCTCGTCAAGCTCATGACCGACGGCATCCTGCTCGCCGAGATCCAGACCGACCGGCTGCTGCGCCGCTACGACACGCTGATCATCGACGAGGCGCACGAGCGCAGCCTCAACATCGACTTCCTGCTCGGCTACCTGCGCGAGATCCTGCCGCGCCGGCCCGACCTCAAGATCATCATCACGTCGGCGACGATCGACCCCGAGCGGTTCTCGCGGCACTTCGGCGATGCCCCGATCGTGGAGGTCTCCGGCCGCACCTACCCGGTCGAGGTCCGGTACCGTCCGCTCGCCGAGGACGGCGACGACGCCGACCAGATCCAGGGCATCCTGGACGCCGTCGACGAGCTGGAGCGCGAGGCCCCCGGCGACGTCCTCGTCTTCCTCAGCGGCGAGCGCGAGATCCGCGACACGGCCGACGCCCTGGACAAGCACCTGCGGCACCGGCGCGGCCCCGCGACCGAGGTCCTGCCGCTGTACGCGCGGCTGTCGTCGGCCGAGCAGCACCGGGTGTTCCAGCCGCACCGGGGACGCCGGATCGTCCTGTCCACGAACGTCGCCGAGACGTCGCTGACCGTCCCCGGCATCAAGTACGTCATCGACCCGGGCACCGCGCGGATCTCCCGCTACAGCCACCGGCTGAAGGTGCAGCGGCTGCCGATCGAGCCGGTGTCGCAGGCGTCGGCGAACCAGCGCAAGGGCCGCTGCGGACGCGTGTCGGAGGGCATCTGCATCCGGCTGTACTCCGAGGACGACTTCGAGAGCCGTCCGGAGTTCACCGACCCGGAGATCCTGCGCACCAACCTCGCGTCGGTCATCCTGCAGATGACGGCGCTCGGGCTCGGCGACATCGCCGCGTTCCCGTTCGTGGAGCCGCCGGACCGCCGCAACGTCAAGGCCGGCGTCGACCTGCTGCACGAACTCGGCGCGCTGGACCCGGCCGAGAAGGACCCGAAGAAGCGGCTCACCGAGACCGGACGGCGCCTCGCGCAGCTCCCCATCGACCCGCGCCTCGGCCGGATGGTGCTGGCGGCCGACGCCAACGGCTGCGTCCGCGAGGTGCTGGTCATCGCGGCGGCGCTGTCCATCCAGGACCCGCGCGAGCGTCCCGCCGACCAGCAGCAGGCCGCCGACGAGCACCACCGCCGCTTCGCCGACCCCACCTCGGACTTCCTGTCCTACCTGAACCTCTGGAACTACCTGCGCGAGCAGCAGCGCGAGCTGTCGGGCAGTCGGTTCCGCAGGCTGTGCAAGAACGAGTTCCTGCACTACCTGCGCGTCCGCGAGTGGCAGGACCTGCACTCCCAGCTCGCCCAGGTCGCCAAGGGCCTCGGCGTGACGGTCAACAGCGCCGACGCGCCGCCCGACCGCGTCCACGTGTCCCTGCTGGCGGGCCTGCTGTCCCACATCGGGCTGATGGACACCGACACCAAGGACGAGCCGCGCGACAAGCGCCGCCGCGGGCAGGAGTACCTGGGCGCGCGCGGCGCCAAGTTCGCCGTGTTCCCCGGGTCGGCGCTGTTCAAGAAGCCGCCGCGCTGGATCATGTCGGCGGAGCTGGTCGAGACGTCCCGGCTGTGGGCGCGCACCAACGCCAAGATCGAGCCGGAGTGGGTCGAGCCGCTGGCCGGCCATCTGGTGAAGCGCACCTACAGCGAGCCGCACTGGTCCAAGAAGCAGGCGGCCGTGATGGCGTACGAGACGGTCACGCTGTACGGCGTGCCGATCGTCGCGCGCCGCCGCGTCAACTACGGCGCGATCGAGCCCGACCTGGCCCGCGAGCTGTTCCTGCGCCACGCGCTGGTCGAGGGCGACTGGCAGACGCACCACAAGTTCTTCCACGACAACCGCGCGCTCCTGGACGAGGTCGAGGAGATGGAGCACCGCGCCCGCCGCCGCGACATCCTCGTGGACGACGAGACGCTGTTCTCCTTCTACGACGCGCGCGTCCCCGCCGACGTCGTGTCCGGACGCCACTTCGACGCCTGGTGGAAGCAGGCCCGCCGCACCGAGCCCGACCTGCTCAACTTCGAGAAGTCGATGCTCATCAACGCGAGCGCCGGCGACGTCAGCGAGGACGACTACCCCGACACGTGGAAGCAGGGGCCGCTGCGGCTGCGGCTGACCTACCAGTTCGAGCCGGGCGCCGCCGCCGACGGCGTGACCGTCCACGTCCCGCTGCAGATCCTCAACCAGGTGCGGCCGGACGGCTTCGACTGGCAGGTCCCGGGGCTGCGCGCCGAGCTGGTCACCGAGCTGATCCGGTCGCTGCCCAAGCAGCTGCGGGTCAACTTCGTCCCGGCGCCGGACTTCGCGCGCCGCGTCCTGGAACGCGTCGCGCCGCGCACCGAACCGCTGCTGGACGCCCTCGAACGCGAGCTGACCGCGCTCGGCGGCGTGCCCGTCGCGCGCGAGGCGTGGGACCCGTCCCGGCTGCCCGCGCACCTGCGGCTGACGTTCCGCGTCGTGGACGCTTCCGGACGCACGGTCGCCGAGGACACCGACCTCGACGCGCTCAAACGGCGGCTCGCGCGCGAGATGCGCGGCACGCTGGCCCAGGCGGCGTCGGCGGGCGGGATCGAGCGGACCGGGCTGACGTCCTTCCCGTCCGGCGAGCTGCCCCGCACCTACGAGCGGCGCCAGGACGGCTACGCGGTCAAGGCGTACCCCGCGCTCACCGACGAAGGGGAGTCGGTCGCCGTCCGGATGTACGAGACCGAGGCCGAGCAGCGGCGCGCGATGTGGCGCGGCACCCGGCGGCTCGTGCTGCTCAACGCGCCGTCGCCCGCCAAGCAGATCCGCGCCGGGCTCGGCAACCGTGCCAAGCTGGCGCTCAGCCACAGCCCGCACGGCTCGGTGGACGCCCTGTTCGCCGACTGCGTCACCGCCGCCGCCGACGCGCTCATCGCCGACGCCGGGGGACCGGCCTGGGACGAAGCGGGCTTCACCCGGCTGTACGACCGCGTCCGCGCCGACCTCTACGACGTCACGGCGGGCATCGTCGCGCAGGTCGAGCGGATCCTCGCCGCGTCCCACGAGATCGACCGGCGGCTGCGCGGGACGGTGAGCCTCACGCTCGTCCCGGCCCTCACCGACGCGCGCGCCCGGCTGGCGGCGCTCGTCCATCCGGGGTTCGTCACCGACACCGGACGGCAGCGGCTGCCCGACCTCGCCCGCTACCTCAGGGCGCTGGAGATCCGGCTGGAGAAGCTCCCCGAGAACCCCGGCCGCGACCGGCAGCTCGCCCACCAGGCCGAGACGCTGGACCACGAGTACGAGGCCGCGCTGCGCCGCCTGCCGCCCGCCCGGCGCGACGACGAGGCCGCCCGCGCCGTCCGGTGGATGCTGGAGGAGTACCGGGTGAGCCTGTTCGCCCAGCAGCTCGGCACCCGCTTCCCCGTGTCGGACAAGCGGATCCGCAAGGCGCTGGCGCAGCTCACCGGCTGACTGTCCGGATGCGGCTACGCGTCCAGGTGAGGACGCGCCGTCGCGGGGCCGTGGCCTGGGCGCTTGCGATGCTCACAAAACAAACATCCGCCCCTCAGACCACTGCGTTCCCGGCTACTTGCCCGTAAGGTGCCTTCCATGCCGAACAGTGATGAGCGCGACAGCAACGGCCCCGAGGAGGGGGCCGGGGCCGCCGGGGGCCGGGTGACCGGTGACGGCCCGCCGCGCGACTCCGCCACCCCTGTCCCGAGCCCGGCGGGCGACTCCGCCGTGGCCCGCGTGGGCGACCCCGTCACCATCTGGCCCTGCGCGAACTGCGGACGTCCCGTGCCGCAGCCGCAGGGCGCCGTCCGGACCGTCCGCTACTGCCTGGACGACGACGGCGCCTGCGCCAGCGAGGCCCGCGAGCGCCGCGAGCGCGGCCGGGACGCCCCCGGGCTGACCGGCCAGGTCGCCGCCGCGTGGGAGATGGTCGAGCGGATGGAGAAGGCCGCCGACCTGCTCGCCGACTCCCTCACCGCCGAACTCAGCGTCGCGGGCGTCGAGCGCCGCGTCGCCGAGGTCCGCGCCGAGGCCGCCCGCGAGCTGGCCACCGCGCAGAGCGAGCGCGACATCTCCCAGCGCCGCGCCGACGAGGCCCGCCAGGAGTCCGCCGGCGCCCGCGAGCGCGCGGCGGCGGCCGAGGCCGAGGCCGGCCGCGCCCGCGAGGAGGCCCGCGCCGCGCTCGCCAAGCGCGACGCCGCGCAGCAGGCGTGGGAGGAGGCCCACGAGATCGCGCAGCAGGCCATGACGGCCAAGCTCGCCGCCGAGAGCGAGCGCGACCGCATCGCCGCCCGCGAGACCGAGCTGCTCGCCGCACTGGAGGCCGCCCGCGCCGAACTCGTCGCGCTGCACGCCCGGGCCGCCGAGAGCGAGAGCGCCGCCGAGGCGCAGCGCGTCGAGGCCGCCGTCGCGCGGCAGGCCGCCGAGGACCTGCGCGCCGCCATGCGCGACGGGGAGGCCCAGCGCCAGCGCGCGCTGCAGGCCGCCAGCCAGGCCGACGCCGAGCGCGCCGCCGCCGAGCGCGCCCGCGCCGAGGCCGAGACCGAGGCCGCGCGGGCCGGTGCCCGCGTCGAGGAGGCCGGCCGGGACCGCGACGCGGCGCTGGCGCGGGCCAACGCCGCCCTCGCCGAACGCGACCAGCTCACCGCGAAGATCAACGACCAGTCGGTGCAGCTCCGCCAGCTCGCCCAGTCGGTCGCCGAGCAGCGCGCCGCGCTCACCGCGCTCGCCGAGGAGCGCGACGCCGCGCGCGCCGAGGCCGACCGGGCGCGCCGCCAGATCGACACGTTCACGCACAACACGCTGTCGTCCAACGTTCCGCCGGCCACGCGGCCGGGGGGCGCGCCCGCGCCGCTGGGCCAGCCGCTCGGGCAGGCGCCGTCCGGTCACCCGCCGGGCGCGTTCCCGCCCCCGCAGGGCCCGCCGCACGCCGCGCCCACGCACGCCGCGCACCCGCAGGCCGCGCCGCCGCCCGAACCGTCCCCGCCGTCGGAGCACCGGCCCTACCAGGGCACCGGGCGGCTCAACGGGGCCGGCGACCGCGAGGATCCGCTGTTCACCGGCCCCTGATCGGGCGCGCGATCGTCACCGGGGCCAGGCGACGGCCAGCACCACCAGCCCGCACCCGGTGACGATCAGCAGCGTGCTCGCCCTGTCGCGGAACGCCGCCGCGCTCAGCTCGGCCGCGCGGCGGCGCAGCGGCGGCGCGTCGAACAGGGCGTGGCGGGCGCGCTCCCACGTCATGCCGAGGCACACGCACAGCGCCGCGAGGGCGACGATCAGCAGTCCGTTCACGTTCATCGGTCCGGCCTCCCGGGGTCTCCCCACCGAGTGGAACCCGGACGCGCGTCGCACACCGTGTCCGGTGACGCGTTTTCGGCCGATTCAGGCGAAACGGGCCGGATCCACCTCGACCCAGATCTGCTCCGCGCGGCCGAGCAGCCGCCCGTCCGCCCCGTAGAGCGCGGTCGCCGCGTGCTGCTTGCGCCCCTCCCGGCTGCGCGCGAGGCCGAGGACGAGGCAGTCCTCGCCGGGCTCGGGCAGCTCCAGCACCCGCGCGGTCATCGTGCCGAGCACGGCGGGACGTCCGACCGGGTCGAACGACCAGCCGCCCGGGCAGTCCAGTGCGGCCCACACCAGCTCGGGCGTGACCGGGCCGTCCGGCCGCCACGGCGCGGCGACCGTCCCCTCGCCGACCGGGCCGGGGGACAGCAGCAGCCCGTCGCCCGGCGCGCGCTCGGTGCCGCAGACGAAGCAGTGCGGGAACGGGTGGTTCTCGATCGCGCGGAACTTCTCCGCCGCCTCGGCGGCGACGGCGACGGGCACCGGCGGGGGCGGGGGAACGACGATCGCGCCCGCCAGCGCCTCGGCGACCAGGTCGTCGCCGTCCCACAGCCACGCGCCCTGCCACCGGTCGTCGGCGGGGGACACCCGCAGCGCGGTCTCCAGCGGCGGCGGGCGCCGCAGGGTGACGGTCACGGTGTCGGACGGGACGTGGGCGGCGAGCAGCCCGGCGACGTACCCCCCGTTGCCGGAACCGCCGGGACCGCGGAAGCGCTCGGCGATGATCACCCTGAACCCCCCGGAGTCAGTCGAACAGACCGACCATTCTAGTGAGCCGGGGAACGTTCCGATCGTGCAACGCGTGTGTTTCAGATCGCCCGCGACGGCGTCGGACGTCCCGGGCGCGTCGTGAAGAACACCGACAGCGAACCGCGCAGCCGCGCCCGGACCGTCGCCTCGTCCACCGCCGCGCGGGCCGGGACGGGCGTGCGCTCCAGCGCCCGTTCGATGATCCGCTCGATCCCGCGGTCGGCGACGAGCACCGAGCACGTGTCGCACGCGTACCAGGGATAGAGCATGTTCAGCACCGCGACGGCCGTGTCGTCGTCGGACAGGCCGCTGGTGTCCAGCTCGACCTCGAAGATGTCGGTGTCCTCGGGGTCGAGCGTCGGGTAGTAGAGCCAGTGCGCGTCGTCCTCGCCGCAGAAGTCGCAGGCCCGCGCGGGCGGGCGCGGCGTGCCCACCGCCAGCTCCAGTTCGTGGTCCCAGGGCTCGACCCGGCGGTTGTGCCGGTAGCCGACGGCGTCGAGCGAGCCCTCGCGGTTGTGGGTCACATCGTGCACCTCACCGCCGCAGTGGGCGCACATGAAGCCGATGTCCTCCATGTCCCTCCCCGAGTCGCCGAGGCACCGGGTCACACAGTATCCGGCCGTGCGGGTCCGTCCTACCCGGCCGCGGCGCCGTCCACGCGGGCGGGTAACGTCGGACGTACCGCGTTCCCCGTTCCGCGCCCCGGCGACCCCGGCAGGCCCCGTTTCCGCCGCCTGGAGGTCCCGTCCCGTGCCGCCGTCCGTCGTCCTCAACGCCGACAAGATCGATCTCGTCCGTGAGCGCCGCCTGCTGCTGGACCAGGTGTCGCTGACCGTCCTCACCGGCGAGCACTGGGCGCTGCTCGGCGCGAACGGCGCGGGAAAGAGCACGCTCCTCGGCATCCTCGGCGCCTACACGCACCCGACGCGCGGCACCGCCGAGATCCTCGGGCACCGGCTCGGCCGGGTGAACGTCCACGACCTGCGCGCGCTCATCGGCCACGTCAACCCGCGGCACCCGCTGGAGTCGGCGCGGACGGTCCGGGAGGTCGTCCTGACCGGCGTCACCGGGACGATCGAGCTGGTCCCGCGCTGGACGCCGTCGGACGCCGACCTGGCGCGCGCCGCCGAGCTGATCGCACTGCTCGGCCTCGCGCACCGCGCCGAGGCCCGCTGGCCGACGCTGTCGCAGGGGGAGCGGGGCCGCGCGCTCATCGCCCGCGCCCTCATGCCCGACCCGCGCCTGCTGCTCCTGGACGAGCCCGCGACCGGCCTTGACGTCGCCGCCCGCGAGCTGCTGCTGACCAGCATCGACGAGCTGCGCGCGAGCCGTCCGGGGCTGACGAGCGTCCTCGTCACCCACCATCTGGAGGAGCTGCCGAGCACCACGACGCACGCGCTGCTGCTGCGCGAGGGACGGGTGCTGGCGTCCGGCGCGGCCGACGACGTCCTCACGACCGAGCTGGTCAGCGCATGCTTCGACCACCCGATCGCGATCGCACGCCGCGACGGCCGCTGGTCGGCCACCGCCGGCCGCCGCTGACCCGTCAGGCGTGCGCCGCCACGCGGTGCTGCGCGAGATGGGCCAGGATCGCCTCGCTCGCCTGACCCGTCGGGCGTGCGCCGCGACGCGGTGCTGCGCGAGATGGGCCGGGATCGCCTGGTTCGGCTGACCCGTCGGGCGTGCGCCGCGACGCGGTGCTGCGCGAGATGGGCCGGGATCGCCTGGTTCGGCTGACCCGCCGGGCGTGCGCCGCGACGCGGTGCTGGGCGAGGTGGGCCAGGATCGCTCGGTTCGGGCTGACCCGTCAGGCGTGCGCCGCGACGCGGTGCTGGGCGAGGTGGGCCAAGATCGCCTGGTTCGCTTCCCAGCCGTCCGGGAACCGTACGGGCACGCCGAGGCGGACGGGCTCGGCGGACGGATGGGCGTCGAGCAACTCGGGAATCCCGGCGCGCGCGACCACCAGGCACGCGTGGCGGTGTCGGGACGTCAGCACGCACAGCCGTCCCGACTCCAGGTGGAACGCCGTCGCGTCCCGGCGGCCCGACAGCGGATGCAGCACGACCGTCACGTCGTACTCGCGGCCCTGCAGCCGGTTCGCCGTGTCGACCGTGATGCCCGTGCCGTGCGGCCCGAGCGCGGCGCGGATCGCGGCGACCTGGTCGCGGTGCGCCGCGCCGATCGCGATCCGGTCCGCCCGGACGGGCTGCGACCCCCGCTCGGAGTGCGCGACCGGCCCGCGCTGCAGCACCCGGACCGCGAGCGCCGCCGTCGCCTGGACGGCCTCGGCGTCGGTGCGCAGCGCGTGCCGCGCGGGCAGCTCGTACAGCGCCCAGCCGGACCGAGCCGCCTCGTCCAGCGCATGGTCGTAGGACGTGCCCATCCCGCCCGCGCCGTACTCCAGCCGCCGGTCGCCGGGGCCGGTGCCGGAGCGGAACCCGGTGAACGGGTAGAACGCGCGCGACACCACCGGCGCGGCGGACGCGGGCAGCCGCCACGACACCGGCAGCCGGTGGACCGGCAACTCGGGGTTGTGGGCCAGCAGCACGGCCACCGCGCTGCGCATCGGATCCCAGGTCAGGCCCGCCCAGCGCTCCACCTCGACGGACGAGAACGGGTCGAGCTGACCGGGGTCGCCGACGAACAGCGCCCGCTCGAACCGGCCCGCGATGCGCAGCAGCATGTCCGAGCGCATCTGGTACGCCTCGTCCACGATCGCCCACGGCCACGAGCCGTCCGACAGCGTCGCCCACTTCGCGGCGGTCGCGATGACGACGGCGCGGTCGGCGAGGTCGTCGGCCTTCTGCGCCACCTTCACCGACGGGCACGCGAGGACCCGGTCGGGCGGCAGGTAGCCCGCCGCCGACAGCCGTCCGACGGTCAGCGCGGGGTGCTCGGCGGCGATCCGCTCGATGAGGTCGTCCACCTGCTCGTTCGTCTGCGCGACGATCATCAGCCGCTCGCCCGCCGCCGCCAGGTGCCCCGCCGCGCGCACCACCAGCGTGGACTTGCCCGCGCCGGGCGGCGAGTCGACCACGACGCCGCGATGGGAGCCGTCGAGGTCGGCGAGGACGTCGTCGACCACCGCCCCGGCGGCGGCCGACGGATCGAGGTCCTGGACGGTCACGACCACTCCTCCGCCGCGTCCGCGTCCGACGGGACGTACTCGGCGGGCGGCCCACCGTGCGTCCACGGCGTGTCCTCGCGCTCGGGGAACCGCGCCGGGCCGAACGACGCGTCGGTGAGCGAGGTGAAGCACACGCGGTCGCCCGGGGCGGGCACCGTCCCCGGCTCGGGGACGAGCTTCCTGCCGAGCCCCCCGGTCAGCTCCACCAGCACGCCGCCGGTGCCGTACTCCACGATTCTCCCTTTCAGGGCCGGACGCTCCGCGCTGCACACCGCCGTCCCCGCGTCCAGCCGGACGGGGTCCTCGGTCGCGACCCGCACCCGGGGACGCAGCTTAGGGCGTTTGCCCGACTCGTCCAGCCGGGTGGGGTCCGCCTCGGTGACGACGCCGCCGAACGCCTGCCCGTTCAGCCGGTGCTCGGCCATGACCAGCGGATCGTCGAAGGCGCGCTGCGCGTCGTAGGCGTCCTGCGCCCGCTCCAGCGCGTGCAGCCGCCGCGCCGCCGCGACCGCCGTGTCCCGACGGGCCTGCGGGACGCCCTCGGCGAACGTCTGGTGGAACAGCGTGAACGCGTCCCGGTCGCGCTCCCAGCGGCGCGGCACGCTCGCGCCCTCCGGCAGCGCGCGCAGCAGGTCCATCGCGTGCCACACCAGGTCCCACGTTGGGGTGAGCTGCCCAGCCAGTGCCGCGCGGACCCGCTCCTCGGCGCGCGGGTCGCCGTCCGTCGCGTCGTAGGCCGCGACCGCCGGGGCCAGCACCTCGTTGTCGAACGTCGGATCGGTGGCCGGGCCGGCGGGCGGGCAGCGCACCGGGTCCTCGGCGCGGGCGGCGGCGGCCGGGCCGTCCAGGCCGTCCGGCGGGTCGATCCAGCCGAGCAGGGCGGCGAGGTTGCCGTCCTCCAGCGCGCTCTGCCCGGTCGCCCAGTGCAGCCGCAGCGCCTCGGTCGCCGCGAGCAGCAGCGACGAGCCCGGCCGGTCGTGCCGCTCGGCGAACCACGTCGCCCAGCGACCGAGCGCCGGGACGGACGGCTCCACCGCGTGCGGGCCCTCGGTGCTGCGGAACCGCGTCGAGCGGCCCAGCAGCCGCAGGAACGCCACCCCGCCCGTGTTCGGGACGATCACCTGCGGCGCCTCGGTGTACCGGACGCGTTCGGTGCCGTCCTTGGCGGGCGGCAGCTCCTCCGCCGCGCCGCGCGACGCCTCCACGTGCTCCAGCACCACTTTGGCCAGCTCCGCCGCGAACGCGAACCGCAGATCCCGGTTGCGCGGCTGCGGGACGGCCAACAGCGTCGGATCGGCGCGGTCGGTGCCGAGCATGACGGCCAGCGGCGCCGCCGCCTCACCGGCGAGCCGGAGAGGGATCAGGACGAGCGGCGCGTCCGCCAGATGGCAGTGCCGGACGGTCGCGATCGGCACGGCCCGCCGCGCGTCCACCGCCTCCAGGCGCGCGAGCGCCGCCAGCGCGCTCACGCCGCGCCGCCGAGCGCCTCGGCGCGCAGCCGCGCCGCCGTCCGCAGCAGCGCCGCCGTCTCGGCCAGCTCGGCGGGCGGGTCGGCCGCGCCGCGCGCCAGGTCGAGCGCCGCTTCGACCGTGTCGACGCCGCCGAGATCGTCGCGGACGCCCCGGCCGAGCGCGCCCGTCGCCCCGCAGGCGCGCGCCTCGTCGCGGCAGAAGTACGCCAGCTCGCAGCCCGCCGCGCAGTCGGGGGCGTACCGGGCCTCGACCGTGCGGACGGCCGCGCCGAGCCCGTCGTCCAGCGCGAACGACAGGTCCGGCGGGAGGCCGTTGAGGATCGCGTCCACCCGGGTCAGGCGGTCGAGCTGGCGGCGCAGCACCGCGAGCTGCGGCCGGACGTCCAGCGGCGTCGCCGACGGACGGTTGGAGAAGTTCTCCGGGCACACCAGGAACACCTCGTGCGACACGCGCTGCGGGTCGTGGCCGAGGTCCGCGACCAATTCGCGCAGGGCCAGCACGTAGACCGCCGCCTGCCGGGCCGCCGCCGCGACCTGCTCCGGCTCGGCCTGGCCGTCGACCACCGCGAACGACTTGATCTCCACGACGTGGAACCGGCCGGCGAGCTGGAACGCGATCACGTCTGGTTCCAGGTAGGCGGGCGTGCCGCCGATGTCCAGGCGGAGCAGCGGGTGGTCGAACAGGGTGCCCTGCGCGTCGTCGAGCGCCCTGGCCAGGAGTTTCCTGGTGCGCGCGTGGCGGAACTCCCGGCCGCCCTCGTCGTCCAGGTCGTCGTAGCCGACCTCGCCGACGTCCAGGCCGAGCCGGTCGCGCAACAGGGCCAGCAGCTCGGCGCAGCCGTCGGCCTTGACCTGCGCCTCGAACGCGTTCCCGCGTGTGATCGCGAACTGCGACTGGCCGAACGGCGTGCCGAACCCGAGGTGGCGGGCGACGGCGTCCTTGTCGACCCCGGCGGCGTCCAGCAGGCCGCGGCGCGCGCAGCCGGGGTTGGCGGTGAGCGCGGCGATCGTCCGGGCGTCGTGGTTGCGCGGGGGCGCTCCGGCGCGCAACCGGTCCAGCGCGGGCGCGGTGTCGGTCATCGTCGTTCTCCGTGGGGTCGGCCCGTCCGGTCGTGCGCGGACCCGAACAGGCGCTCGGCGGCGTCGAGGCCGGCCGCCCGGCGCGCCGCCCGCGCCCGGTCGCGGCGGTCGGCGGTCGCGTGGACGTCGAGTTCCGCGCGCGCCGCGGCGATCAGGTCCGCCGGGTCGACTGTACCGACGGCGCCGCCCGCCGCACCCGGAATCCCCGCCGCGAAACGCCGCAGCAGGTGCTGCGCCGCATCGGCGTGCTGCGCGTGCTCCGCGACGCGGACGGCGGCGGTCAGGAAGTCGGTGCGGCGGCTGAGCGGGCCGACCACGCGCCGCTCCAGCGGCCACGTGCTCACCGCGAGCAGCCCGCGCGCCGGGGTCAGCAGATCGGCCGTGAGCGCCGCGCACACATAGAACGGACGGGCGTTCGGTGCTTTGCGGAAAGCTCGTTCCTCGGCGCGCCGCAGGACGCCGAGCCGCGCGGCGGGTATCGGCGCCGCGAAGAACGCCGCGTGCACCGCGCCGACGAGCTTCGGCCCGGCGGGGACGCCGAGCAGTTCCAGCGCGCGGTGCGCCTGCGCACGGACGTCCGCCCGGTCGCGCTCCGCCCTCAGCCGTTCGCCACCTTCGGCCGCGCGCAGCTCGGCGCGCAGCGTCCGCGCCGCCGTCCGGTCGCCCGCCGCGACCGCCCGGCGGACCGCCGCCCGCAACGCCGCGACGCGCTCCTGCTGCGCGGCGGCGGGCACGTCGGGGGACATGGCGTGGACTGTAGCGCGGGCCTCCGACAAACCGTCGGTCATCCCCGCTGGTCACGGCGCAGCGGATGGTCGCCCGGCACCTCCACCAGCACGATTCGGACGCCGTCGGGGTCCTCGATCCACATCTCCACCAGCCCCCACGGCTCGGTGCGCGGCTCCCGGACGATCGTCGCGCCCGCCGCCGCGAGCCGCTTGTGCTCGGCCGCCACGTCGCGGACCTGCAGCCACAGCATCGTCCCGCTCGTTGCCTCCCCGTGGCCCGACACCTCCAGGAACCCCGGGCCGAGGAAGAAGACGGTGCCGGGATCGTCGCGCGGACCGAACTCGCGATACACGGCCAAGCCCAAGACGTCCCGGTAGAACTCGCGGGTGCGCGCGGGATCGGCGGGCCGCAACAGGACGCGGCTGCTCAGTACCTCCATGCGATCATCCTCTCGCGGACCCGCGCCCGGTCATGCCAGCATGAGGCCCATGCCCGCGACCCTGCTGATCCGGCACGGCGAGAGCGAGTCCAACGCCGGCCTCCCGACGTACGGCCCGGGAGCCGCGCCGCTCACCGCCCTGGGCCGCGCCCAAGCCGCCACCATCGCGGAGTCGTTCACCGCGCCGCCCTCACTCCTCGTCGTGTCACCGTTCCTGCGTGCCCGCGAGACGGCCGCGCCGACGCGCGCACGCTTCCCGTCCGTCCCGTGCGAGGAATGGCCCGTCCAGGAGTTCACCTACCTGGGCGCCCTGCACGGCCCGGGAACCTCGATCGAGCAACGCCGACCGCACGCGGCGGCCTACTGGGCACGCGCCGACCCGTCCCTCGTCCTCGGCGGCGACGGCGAGTCGTTCACCGCCCTCATCGCCCGGGCCCGCGCCTTCCTCGACCGCCTGTCCACCCTGCCGGACGACGCGACGGTAGCGGTCTTCACCCACCGCATCTTCCTGCTGGCCGTGACATGGACCCTGGACACGGGAACCACCACACCCGACAGCCCAGCCATGCGCGCCTTCCACCACTACGCCGAGTCCACCCCCACCCCGAACGCCTGCATCCGCCCCCTCGCCCTACCGACGGCCAACCGCACCCACCCATAACCAGCCCCCCGACCGGCCGGACTCCACACACGCGCCCGCACGGCAATCCCGCACGCGACCGCTCACCCGCACCAACGCGCGGCACCGTACCCGCCATCGGAGCCCGGTCTCGCCTGGAGCGATCGCGCCCGGACGCGCCTCGCACATCCCTGACCTGCAGCCCCTCGCCCGCAGGCGGCGATGCCGCCGCGGCCAGTGCGCGCATGACCGTGCACTGCGGGCTCGTGCGCGACCGTTCGCCCGTGTGCGGCGGCGCTTGTTCGAGCGGTTTCTGCGGGTGGCCGTCGGTCGGCGCCGCGCGGACGCTTTCGGTGGGCGGCGCTTGTGCGTCGGGGGAGGGGCGTCAGCCGAAGGCGGGGTTGTCGACCGGCTCGGCGCCGTAGGCGGCGGGGAAGGCGTCGAGCGTCAGGTCCAGGTGCGCCGACCACCAGGCCACCAGTGCTGCGGCGCCCGCCGGTTCGCGTTCGCCGTCGACGTAGCGGTGCCGCAGCGGGGCGACGTCGCACAGCCGCTCCCACCAGGCGCGGTGGACGGCCGCCTGGATCTGGCCGGCGTCCAGCGGGAACGCCGACCGGTGGCCGCGCACGAACGCCCGCACCCGCTCCAGGTCCAGGCCGCGCTCGTCGCCGGTGGCGAACAGGCTCGCGGCGGCGCGGACGACCTCGCCCGCCACGGGGCCGGTCGTCAGCGCGTCCCAGCCGAGCACCGCCGTGACGTTCCCCGAGCCGCCGTAGCGCAGGCGGCGGGCGTCGAACGCGCCGTGCAGGTGCCCGACGGTGCTGACGTCCAGCTCCGGCGGCTGGTGGTCGGCGAACTCCACCAGCAGCGCGCGACGCTCGGCGAGGCGGCGCTCGGTGAGCGCGGCGAAGTCCGTCCCGTCGGCGGGGACGGCCGCCAGCAGCCGGTCGATCTCGGCGACCGCGCCGGCCGCGCGCGGCGTCGGCACCAGCATCTCCTGCTGGACGGGCGGCGTGTGCTCGTCCAGCGCGGCGTGCAGCAGGCCGAGCAGTTCCCCGAGCCGTTCGCACTGCGCGTACGTCAGCTCCAGGCCGCCGCGCCGCCGCCCCGCGACCCACGGGTACAGGACGTAGCCGGTGCCGCCCGCGACCACGAGCGTCCGGCCGGTGCGGGACGGGACGGGCGCCAGCACCGGGAGGCCCGCCGCGTCCAGCGCGGCGGTCACCCGGTGCCGGAACGCGATGCGCCGCCGGTCGGGGGCGGGATAGGCCTTCAGCAGGAAGCCGTCCGGGCCGGCGCCGATCCGCCACGCGCGCTCCGCGACCCGCACCGGCGCCTGTGCCGCGTCGAGCGCCCAGCGGCGCAGCGGGAGCGACGGCGGTTCGGTGTCGCTTGCGCTCTGTGACGTCGGCACGCAGCACCCCGGAGACGATCGAACGGATGTTCCCCGCCGACGCTACACGCCGTGGCGCGCGGCGTGGAAGGGAACGCGCGCGCTCAGACGCGTTCGAGGACGACGACCGGAATCTGCCGGTCCGTCTTCTCCTGGTACTCGTCGTAGGCGGGCCAGACGGCCGCCATCTTCGGCCAGAGCCGCGTCCGCTCGTCCTCGCTCGCGGTGCGGGCGCGCGCGGGGAACACCTCGTCCCGGACCTGCACGGTCACCCGGTCGTTGCGCAGGATGTTCTCGTACCACTGCGGATGCTCGTCCGAGCCGCCCTTGGACGCGACGACCACGTACGCGTCGCCGTCGGGCTGGTAGATCAGCGGCGTCGTGTATTCGCGGCCGGTCACCCGTCCCGTCGTGGTGAGAAGCAGCGTGACCGTGCCGTTCCAGTCGTGGCCGATCTTGCCGCCGGTCTCCTGGTACTTCTCGACGTGCTCTCTGCCGTACAGCATGGACCGTACCTCTCTCCGTAGTTGATCTTCACGGGTTCCGTCGCGTCGATACCCCGGACGCGCGCGTCCGACGCTCCCGACGGGTTTTTCGGGGAAATTTCAACGGCTCGCGCGCCGTGCGGCCGGAGCGGAGCCGACGCGAAACCGGGCCGTCGGAGTTCGCCGCCGTGGAAGATCCACATTCGTCCGGGCGGCGGTGATGGAACGCGCCGTGATCGACCGCCGATGCATGACGCGGCCCTGTCATCCGAGTGAATAGACCCGGTCGGGAATTGGCGGCATGATCGACGCTCCGGCCCTGTGGCACAGGGATTTCCGGGTGCCGCGGGGGCGTCGCCGGCGGCCGGCTCAGACGTCGCGCAGGACGTCGCGGAGGAAGACGATCGAGTCGTCGGGACGCGCCGCCGTGATGCACAGGTGGTTCATGGCGCGCATGTAGGTGTCCACGTCGGACGGCTTGTCGAGGTACAGCGCGCTCGTGAGCTGCTCCAGGAACACCACGTCCGACAGGCCGGGCTCGGCGAACCGCAGGATCGTGAACGGGCCGCCCGCCGCCGCGTGGCCGCCCGCGCTGAACGGCACGACCTGCAGCGTCACGTTCGGCAGCTCCGACAGTTCCAGCAGGTGCTCGATCTGACGGTGCAGCACGGCCCGTCCGCCCAGCGGACGGCGCAGGACGCCCTCGTCGACGACCGTCCACAGCGTCGGCGCGCCCGGCTCGGTGAACCGGCGCTGGCGCGTCATCAGCAGGTGGATCCGCGGGTCGACGTCCTCCTCCTCGGAGGCGTCGGGGAAGCCCAGGCGGATGACGGCGCGGGCGTAGTCCTCCGTCTGGAGCAGGCTCGGCATGAACTGCAGCTCGTAGCTGCGCAGTAGCGACGCGGCCTCCTCCAGCCCGAGGTAGGTCTCGAACCAGCCCGCGAGGACGTCGCCGTACTGGTGCCACCAGCCCGGCGTGTTCGCCTCGCGCGCCAGTTCCAGCAGCGACGACCGTTCGGCCTGGTCCTCGACGCCGTACAGGGTCAGCAGGTCGGCGACGTCGCGCTCCTTGAACCCGACCCGGCCCAGCTCCATCCGGCTGATCTTGGAGTGCGAGCCGCGGATCTCGTAGCCCGCCTGTTCGGTCGAGATGCCCCGGTCCTCGCGCAGCCGGCGCAGCTTGTTGCCCAGCAGAATGCGGAGGACGGTCGGCCCGCCGCGGCGCGGGTAGCCGAGCAACTCTCCGCCGGTCGGGCCGTCGCCGTTCGAGGGCATCGAGACAGCAGCATCCTGGGGCAAGGTTCACCAGCCGGTCGGTTGGTCCACGTGCAGGGGGCGGAAAGGGCAACGTCCATCGTAGGGGATCACGGCCTCTAGCGGGAGGCGTCAGATGATCACGTTCCGAGGTGACCAAGCTCTCCCGCCTTTCCGGTCAACTTCGCCGCGACGCCGTTCGTCTCGTTGACAGAGACGTCTCCGCGACTCCGGTCCGGAGGCGTCCGGCGGAACAATGGAAAACCGCACTGCTTGGGGGAATGCAATGACCGACCACGACTTTCCCGCTATCAATTTCCTCACCTCCGGCGACGTCGCCGAGGCCGACCGGACGGCCGCCGCCGCGGCCGTCCGCACGGCCTTGGACGACGAGGGGGCCGATGTGACGAGCGTCCAGGTGACCCTGAGCGTTGTTCCGGGCGCGGACGTTCCGCGCCCGGCGCTGGCGCAGGCGATCGTCGGCATCGACGGCCACCGCCTCCGCGCCCAGGCCGCGGGCCGGACGCTCCCCGAGGCGATCGGCCTGCTCCGCGATCGTCTGCACGTCCGCACGGCCTACCTGCGAGCCGGCTGACCCAGCCCGGCGGGGCCGCGCCGGACGGAAAGCGCGGACCGACGCCGGTCCGGCCGCAGCACGACCCGGCCGGGCCGTCCCCCGGCACCACCGGCCCCGCCTCCCTCCCGGCGGCGGCTCCGGCGACCGGAGCCGCCGCCACCCCTTCGCCGGTGTTGTGGCGTCGCCTGGCGGTCGTGGCGCGGTAACCCTCGGCGCGTGGCCGTCCGCAGAGAGGAGCGCTCGCTGTGCTGGGCTCCGTCCGGTGCACGTTCATGGCGAGGTTCCCACGTCGTAGCCGAGGAAGCCGTACAGCGGATCGGACAGTTCCTCCCACAACCATTCGTTGAGCGAGCCGGGGAACCGGCTCGGCGGGCCCACGTGCAGCAGGCGCGGGCCGAGCGGCTCCAGGAGCACCGGGACGGGGTCGTCGTCCCACACCGCCCCGTCCACGCCCCAGTAGCCCGCCAGATCGTCGCCCGTGAGCGCCGGCTCGCGCGGGACGTGGTGGACGCCCGGCCGGTCTCCGAGGGGCAGCAGCCGCCGCGCGGTGGCGCGCAGGAGGTTGAGCGCGGCCAGGTCGTGCCGGCACGCCACCCCGCTGACGCGCAGCTCCGGCAACCCGAGACGGCGCAGCCCCCGCGTCGTCATCTCCACGCACGCGCAGCCGTCGACGTCGTCCTCGTCGGCCGTGCAGCGGCCCGCGTCCCGGTGCGGCGGGAGCCAGACGCCGAGCCAGTCGTCCGCGAGCGCGAACACCGGGGGTTCGGGGAGCGGCGGGAGGACCTGGCCCGAGTCCGGGTCGATGACGACGCCGTCCGCCGCCTCGGCGAGGGAGCGGGCGGCGGCGCGCGCGATCCACGCCCCGTCCGGCCGGTCGCCGGCGGGCAGGATCGCGGTGATCCAGATGCGGCGGGCGGCGGGCCACGCCGTGACGGGCGTCGGGTCGCACGACGCGGTGTCGGCCGCTTCCTCGGTGACTTCGAGCGCAGGTGAGCCGAGCCGCCTGGCCGCCTCGTCCGCGAACGGCGCGTCGAGCCGCACGGCCGAGCGCGGCACCTCGTCGGTCCGGTCGGTGGCGACGACGAACGCCGCCCGGGTGGTCTCGGGGACGGTCAGGGCGATGGTGCCGGACATGACGCCTCCTGGAAGCCGGTGGGCCTCCAGCGTCCGACAGCCCGGCACCGGCCCGAAAGTCGAACCCCGTTCTGTGGATAACGCGCCGCGGCCCGGCATCGCGTGATGCCGGGCCGCGGAAAGCGCGAGGTCAGCGCGAGGAGATGTCGGCGTAGTGCCGCTCCGTCGGGCCGGTGTAGACCTGCCGCGGACGGCCGATCTTGGTGGCGGGGTCGGCCATCATCTCGCGCCACTGCGCGATCCAGCCGGGCAGGCGGCCGAGCGCGAACAGCACGGTGAACGCGTTGGTCGGGAACCCGAGGGCCTTGTAGATGACGCCGGTGTAGAAGTCGACGTTCGGGTAGAGCTTCCGCTCGGCGAAGTAGTCGTCGCTGAGCGCGACCTCCTCCAGCCGCATCGCCAGGTCCAGCAGCGGGTCGGACTTGCCGAGCGCCTCCAGGACCTTGCCCGTCGCCTTCTTCACCACGGCCGCGCGCGGGTCGTAGTTGCGGTACACGCGGTGACCGAAGCCCATCAGCTTGACGCCGGGCTCCTTGTTCTTCACACGGTTGACGAACGTCTCGATGTCGTCGCCGTTGGCGTGGATGCGCTCCAGCATCTCCAGGACGGCCTGGTTCGCACCGCCGTGCAGCGGGCCGAACAGGGCGTCCACGCCCGCCGACACGGACGAGAACAGGTTCGCCTGGCTCGACCCGACGAGCCGCACGGTGGACGTCGAGCAGTTCTGCTCGTGGTCCGCGTGCAGGATGAACAGCATGTCGAGGACCCGCACGATCTCCGGGTCGATCTCGTAGGGCTCGGTGGGCAGGCCGAACGTCATCCGCAGGAAGTTCTCGACGTAGCCGAGCGAGTTGTCCGGGTACAGCAGCGGCTGACCGATCGACGTCTTGTACGCGTAGGCGGCGATCGTCGGGAGCTTCGCGATGAGCCGTACGCTCGACAGGTCGACCTGCTCGGCGTCGAACGGGTCCAGGCTGTCCTGGTAGAAGGTCGAGAGCGCGCTGACGGCCGACGAGAGCACCGCCATCGGGTGCGCGCGGCGCGGGAACGCGGAGAAGAACGCGCGGAACTTCTCGTCCAGCAGCGTGTGTTTGCGGACCTTGTCGGTGAAGTCCCACAGGGCGTCGGAGGTCGGCAGCTCGCCGTAGATCAGGAGGTAGGCGACCTCCAGGAACGACGACTTCTCCGCGAGTTCCTCGATCGGGTAGCCGCGATAGCGCAGAATGCCCGCGTCACCGTCGATGTAGGTGATGGCCGACGTGGTGGACGCGGTGTTGGTGAACCCGGGATCGAGCGTGACGTGGCCCGTTTCCTTGAGCAGGCTTCCGATGCCGAACCCCGAGGGTCCTTCGCTCGCCTGCGTGATCTCCAGGGGCATACGGCCACCCGCGTGGTTGAGCTCGAAATCGGACATGCTCGCTCGCTCCCAACTCCGTCCACACCTGCGTAGACGTTCCGTCGTTCATCGTAACCAGCCGATCATTGCAGGTCGTTCCGGGGCCTTCGGGACAGCGGGGTCGTCCGCGCGCCATCGTGCCCCGGACGCCGCGAACACCGCCGAACGCGCGTCCACCTTGCGATCTCGTGGCCGTGGACGCGGGTCGGCCGTGCCGAGTCCATGAGATCACCGTCGTTACACGGCCGTTCGATGAGCCGTATCGAGTGACGAGGATCTCAATGCCGCGTGTCGCCCCGGGCGCGTCGCCGTCGCCGCGAGCCCGATCTTCGCCGCTTCGGCGGCCCACTCGCATGATCAACAGCTTGGATGTCGCCGGGTATTCGGCCAGAGTTTTCCCCAGAATTGGATTCGGGTTTTCTGGCGTTTCGGCGCGGCGCAGGCTGGTCCCGACGCACTCACGCGAAGGGAGAATCGAGATGTCCCAGACCTACGGGCAGCGGGCTTTCGCCGCCGCTCTCGACCTCGGCGACTGGCAGTTCCGCTCGGCCCGCACGCTCGGCCTGGTGCCCGCCCCGGACGCCGGACCCGGCCGGTGGTCCGCCGACCTCGTGGACCGCTGCGGCGGCGAGGCCGACCGGATCCGCGCCGAGCTGGGGTCGGATCCGCCGGTCGGGGCCGCCCGGGCCGCGGCGCGGTTGGCGCGGCGCGTCGTGCTCGACGTGGAGCGCGTCGACGTGGACGTGCTGGCGGCCAGCGGAGTCCTCGCGGCGGCGGGCCGCTACCGCGGGCACCCGGTCTACCTGGTGCGCCATCTCGACGCGGTCCCGGCGGACACGCTCGCCGAGGTCGTCGCGGCCCGGAAGGGGCCGCTGCGCGACACGATCGACGCGGGCGGCGCGGTGCGGGCGCTCGGCTGGCGGTCGCAGCAGTTCGGCCGCGTCGCCGCCGAACGCGGGCTGGCCAAGGACCGGCTGGGACGCTACGCCCTCGCCGACGTCCGCGCGCTCGCCGCGGACGAGGAGCTGATGGCCACGGCGGTCGCCGACGCGGCGCGGGCGGACGTCCAGCGGGCGCGCCGGGCCGAAGAACGGTGCACGACGGCGTTGCGCGGGTGGCTCGCCGACTGCGCGCGCTTCCTGGACGGCACCGAGACTCGCTCGCCCGACCTGGCGGCGGCCCGCCGCGCCCTCAGCGGCCTCACGTCTGCCCGCTACATCTTGTCCGCCACGACGGACCGAGAGGTGCGATGAGCCCAAATCTCCCATTCGGCACACACGGCCGACCGAACGTGCGGAGCGATGAGGCGCGGGCGTCGTCCCCATGCCCGGCGCGTCGTCAGCGGATTCGTCCCCCTCCCAGGGGCTGAGCGCGCGGCCGTGCCGGGAGGGGGCCGGTACTACTTCCTCTTCAGGAGGCCGAGGCCGCGACGGCGCGGCGCCGCCGGTTCGGGGACCATCGTGTAGAGGCGGTCGCGGGCGGCCGTGCGGGAGAGCGCGGGCAGGCGTTCCGGGAGTCGGTCGGTGAGGGCCGCGGTCGTCTGGACGGTGCCCTCGCCGTCGACCTCGGCGCGCTCGCCCGGCCAGTCGCCGAGCAGGACGGCCGCGACCTCGCCCGGGTGGGCGGTGACCAGGCGTTCGATGCGCTCGACCTCGTCCTCGCAGTCGGCGACGAGCAGGAAGCGCCGGGTGCAGGTGCCGCCCGCGTCCCGGCGGACCGCCAGTTCGGTTTCCATCGAGCCGAGCGCGGACTCCAGGTTGCCCGGAAGGAACAGCCCGTCGGGGCCGCCTTCGAGAAGTTCGTCCTCCGCGAGGCCGAACAGGGCGATGGCGTCCGGGCGCGGCACGACGACGAGGGCCGTGTCCTCGAAGTCCTCCAGCGCGGCGAGGGCAAGCACGCGGGCGGTCGCGGGCGCCCCGGCCCCCGACAGGCCCATGAGCGGCACCGAGAAGGGGTCGATCGCCGGACGGTAGCTGAACCGGGTCGTCCGGCGCGGCTCCACCTCGACCGAGACAGGGGAGAACCACGGACCGACCAGCGCCTGGATCCGCCGACGGAGCGGATAGCAAAGAGCGACGAGCGACAGGACGAGCCCGAGCAGAACGACAGGAGGACGCATGATGCGCGGACGGCCGACGGCGCTGTCGTGAGAGACGGGGACCGGTACGGGCGCCGCGGCCTCGGCGGTCGGCGCGGCGGCGGTCGGCGGGGTCTCGGGCGGTGTCGGGACGGGCCCGGCCTTGCGCGTCCGTTTGGCACGGACCGCCGGCCGCGGCGGCGCCACACGGCGCTGGGGCTTCACCTGTTTGCGATGCGAGCGCCCGCCGTGCCGGGCACCGCTGGCCGGCGGCCGTCCGGCGCCCTGGAACGCCTCCCAGGCGGCGCACAGCCGCGAGAGCCGCCAGTCGCGGACGGGAGGGACGCGGCACATCGCGGGCGCCGACGCGCGCTCGGCCGGACGCGGAGGCGTCGCCGCACGGGCGGGGTCTGCCGTGCTGAATGCGACGGTCCCGGCCACGATCACGCAGCCCAGTACTCCGCAGGCGGAGAGGAGAGCTCCGTTGTAACTGCCATGTGGGTTCATTCACTGCCCCGGGGGGATCGCGGTGGTCACCGTAAGGGCACCGATGGTAGCCACTCCGGCTACTCAGCGTTGACCATTGGTCACACTTGATCAAGGAACAGTTCTTCGCGCACGGCATATCGGCTTTTCTCACACGCGAAAGCCGACCGCAGTGCCGGATAAGCGGCTTCCGACCGTCCAGTTCCCACCGAACCCACGAGACGCCGAAGCCGAGCCCCACACCGAAGCCGACCGCATCCGAGCAGCCAACCCCGAGCTGGCCCTCCGAACCGAGCGAAGGAGGACACCGAATCTGCACACAAGCCACCACGCCGACTGAACCAGCCGCCACCCGACCGCCGAGCCACGGCCCCCGCTCGCCCGACCCGACCCGCGTCGACCCACGGCCCGGCTCGGCCCGGCCCCGCCCGGCCCCCGCCCACCGCGCCGTGCCGTTCCGTGTCGCGTCACGTTGTGCCGTGCCGCGGTGGGTTGCATTGGTGCCGTGATGGCTGTGCGGTTTCGTGTCGTGGTGTGCCTTGCTGGGTCGGGCTGTGCGGGGCCGTGTCGTGTGGTGTTGCGATGCATTTGGCCGCGTTGTGCGTGTCGCATCGTGCTGTGCAGGGTCGCGGTCGGCCGTGCCGTGGTGGGCTGCGCACGGGCGGGTTGTCCTGTGCTTGGCGGCGTTGGTTCCTGGGGGTCTTTCGTGCCGTTGGTTCTGGTTGTTGGGTCTGTCTGTCGCTTGTCGTGGGGCTGGTCTCTGCTGGCTTGTCCTCGCGTGTGGCAGTTGACGCTTTGTGGTGGTTGGTCTGTGTTCGGCGATGGACGTTCGTTTGTTGCTGGTTCGTGGCGGGTCGAGGGTGGGGTGCTTGGTTGGGCTTTGCTGGTGGGCTTGGCGGGTGGGTGTGGGGTGTGTGTGGTGGGGCTTGGGTTGCTGGAATTTGGGCTTGGGGCGGTGTGGTTGCTTGGGGGTTCGTGTGGGGTGGGTGGTGGTGGGGTGGGCTACGTATTTGGGGTGTTTTTTTGGGCTCGTGGTGTCATTGTGATGGTTTGTGGGGTTGGGCTGGGGTGGGGTTGGCGGTTTGTAGGCGGTGGGGGAGTGACGCGGGGGTGGGTTGTTGCGCTTCTGGTGTGAGGGCGGGGTGGAAAACTGCACTTCACCGGGCTGGTAAGTGGGGTATTTGGGGTTCTTGCGGGTTGTGGTCGGGCCGGGTGGGGTGTGGGGTCGGGTCCTAAAGGGGGTTTCGGCGGGTCGGGAGAATTCGGGCGGCCGGTGGGTCGGAGGGTGGGAACGCGACCAGGGGGCGCTTCGTCCGGCGGAGTGGGGGAGCGGCAACGGTTTCGGGTGTGCTTGCGGGTGTGGGTCATCTGTCCGGTGTTGACACGCCGTACGCCGTGAAAAAGACCGGCATCGGCCTATCTTGTGCTGTTCCGGCGGTAGCGCGGGGGGATTTGCGGGCAATGTGTACGTTGGGGGGTAGATCAACAGCGCTGTGAGCTGCGGGATCGCCCGCGCTCCGGCCCAGACGCAGGAGGTAAACGTGAGTCGCACTCTGGCGAGGGGGACCCGGGTCACCGGCGCCGAACGCACACAGCTCGCGGCGGAACTCGCGCCGCGCTACGCCGCGGGGGAGAGCATCCGCGACCTTGCCGCCGAGACCGGGCGGTCGTACGGCTTCATCTACAACGTTCTGAAGGAAGCGGGCGTCCCGCTGCGCGGGCGCGGGGGGAACACGCGTCGCAAGAAGGGCTGAGCGCGTGTCGTCCGCGCCCTCCGGGTGGACGGACGGCGCTCAGCGTCCGCCGGAGGGGTCGGCGACGGCGCGCCGCCCGTCCAGCCCGGCGAGGTCGGCCGCCGCGCGCCCGGCCGCCCAGCCGGCCGCGTTCGAGACGGTCCGCGCCCGTCCCCGGACGAGACCGGGGAACAGCGCGTCCACGGTCCGGTCCACGGCGGCGTCGCGCGCGGCCAGTGCCGGGACCAGGTCGGTCCGCGGCCCGGCGTGCCCGGCGGCGTTGTCGGCCGCCGCGCGCAGGCGCTCGCCGACGCGCGCCGCGTAGGCGTTCAGGAAGGAGTGCCGGAACGAGCGGATTCGCGTCCGCGCGGGCGCGTCCCCGCGCGTCCCGGCGTGCGTCATCGCGGCCGTCGCCTGGACGAGCAGGGACGTGAACAGCATCTCCACGGCGGCCAGCTCGGCCGGGTGCCCGATGACGGTTGCGAGTCCCAGGTCCCGGTGCCAGACGGCCCGGCAGCGGTTCGCCTCGGCCACCACGCCGAGCAGTACCGCCTTCGGCCCTTCGTACGGGCCCTCAACGACGATCCTGCGGCCGACCGGCGCGTCCCCGGCTGCGGGGACTGCTCCCGCGAGCAGCGCACGATCGAGGCTGTAGCGCGTCATCAGTTCCTGCGCGCGGGCGCTCAGCGCCTCGGCCTCGGCGGGGAATGCGGTGGACTCGGCCTTGGCGAGCAACGCGCGCACGCGCCCGAGCACCCGCCGCTCCACCTCCGGATCAATCCCGCCGGGCGACCCGCCTGCACCGGGCCCCCCGCCGCCCGGCGTCTGGTCGGCTTCGGGTTCCGTGCCGCTCGTTGCCCGGTCGGGCTCAGGTCTTGTGCCGCCTTGTGCCCGGTCGGATTCTGTGCCGCTCGGCGCCTGGTCGGGGCCGGGGCCTGTGTCGCTCGGTGTGTGGGCGGGCTTGGGGTCGGCGGTGGCTGATGGGTGGTCCGTCTCTGGGGTGCTGTTATCCGGGGACGGGCCGGGCTGGGACGGGGTCGGGGCGGGTGGTGGGAGCGTTCCAGGTGGGGGGCCGATCCTTGCCAGTGCGGGGGCCTCGGACAGGAGGCGTAGGACGTCGCTTGCGCAGGAGACCAGGGCGTCCGGGTCGGCGCGTTCGCGGGTGCACCAGGACGTTGCGTAGGAGCCGTCCGACGGCCACCACAAGTGGGCGCCGAGGGCGGCGGGTTGGTCGGTCCAGACCGGGTCGCCGAGGGACGGGTAGGTGCGCAGTTCGGCGGCGATCGCGTCCAGGACCAGGCGGCGTGCGCGGGCGCCGTGCGTCCGGGCGGTGTAGGCGGCCAGGTCGGCGGGCTGCCAGCCGCGCGACCAGGCGGACGTGACGCCGGCGGTGAGGGCGCCGAGGAGGGCGCGGCCGGTGGCGTCCGGCCAGAGCGGGGCGAGGGTCAGCAGGGCGGCGCAGCGGCGGCGGAGCGCGGCGTCGCGGGAGCGGGCCAGCTCGGCGGTCAGGGTGCGCGCGGTGGCCAGCGCGGGCGTGTGCCCAGCCGTCATGTCGCCTCCCGTCGTCGCCCCCTCGATCCTGCCACGGGGCGCCGGGACGGTCAGCGGTACGAGCGCAGGCCCTCGGTGATCACGCTGCGGTACGCGCGGGTCGTGTCGGGGACGTAGGTCAGGCGGGCCAGCACCCGGCCGCCGTCGCGGATCTCGAAGCTGTAGCCGTCCGCGCCGCCGTCCTCGATCTGCGCGACGGCCTGGTCGTGGCGCAGACGGCACATCGTGTCGACCTTCTCCAGGGCCAGATCGAGGCTGCGCGCCTCCGAGATGAGGCGGGCGGGCTCGCCGGTCTCCCAGATCTCGAACATCAGGTCAGTCCTGTCAGGGGATCGGAGCGGTCGGGGGCCTTGCGATGACGTCGACGATAGCTTGCGCCGGTTTGGTGGATCTTTCAATCGTCCAAGATCTCGGATCCATCACGTTTCGGAGCCGTTCGTCATCGTAGCGTCATGACCGAAAGCCGCCCGGACGTTCCTCAGTCCGCCGGGGCGACGGTCACGACCCGCTCGACGGCGTCCGGTTCGGTGAGGGAGAGCAGGGCCTCGCCCTCGGCGGTGAGGGCGTCCAGCGCCCCGTCGGGGAGCGGGCCGAACGGGCGCAGGACCAGTGTCGCGACCTTGCGCTTGCGGGCGGCCTCCCAGGTTCCGGCGGCGAACCCGTCCCACAGGAAGGTGGCGCGGACGCGCAGGTTCTTGCTGGTCAGCAGCGGACGGTCCGCGTCGGAGATCACCCGGGCGCGGTCGGCGTGGGCGAGGACGAGCGAGTCGAACTCGGGCAGGAACCGGGCCGGCGCGGGGACGTCCGGGCCGGGGCGCGGGGCGTCCGGGACGTCGAACAGCTCGCGCCCGCGCTCGTCGGCGAAGACCCGCAGCCGCGGCCGGAGCCGGTCCAGGACGGGGCCGAGCGCGGCCAGTCCGGTGAACGCCTGCGCGTCGGCGGCCGTCGCGGGGCCGAATGCGGCCAGATAACGGACGATGAGCGCGTCGGGCTCCGCGGTGCCCGCGGGCTCGGCGCCGAGCCAGTCCGCGGCGAGCGCGAACCGGGCCGTGCGCGGGAAGCCCCAGCGGTCCTCGCTCGGGACCATCACCAGCGGCACGCACATCCGGACGGTGAAGCCGAGCGCGCGGTCGTTGACGTCCGGGAACCGCTCCTGGAGCAGATCCCGCAGCTCGGCGAACGTGCGCGGACCCGCGAGCAGCAGCTCGCGCGCGACCGGCAGCACGGCGGCAACGTCGAGCCCGGCGGCGCGGTCGCCGAGGACCTTGCGGCCCGCGTCCAGCACCGGCTGCAGCGGCGTCCGGAACGCGGCGAAATCGGCGGCCGTCACCAGGTGCAGCGTGCCGCGCATCAGCGTGGCCCGGACGACCTCACGGCTGTGCAGCGCGGCCGTCAGATCAGAAGGCGCGAAGCCCGCGACCCGGCTCCACAGCCCGACGAACGGTGGCCGCGCCTCCTGCGCCTGGAACCCCCCGAACCGTTCCACGGCCGCCGCCACGCCGAGCGGTTCCCGCGCCAGCAGCCCCTGCCGGGCGAGGGTGGCCCGGTTCAGCGCCCGGACGGTCAGGACTTCGGTCATCGTTCTCCCCGCTCGCCGATGTCCGAAATTGTGCCACCGGGGAGGACGCCGGCCGCGTCCAGCACCGCGTCCCGGACGATCCCGCGCAGCCACGCGTGCGCCGCGTCCGCGTCGTACCGGACGTGCCACGCCATCTCCAGCACGCACGGCGGCAGTTCCAGCGGCGGCACCACCGCGACGAGCCCGAGCCGGTCGATCAGCCGCCGGTGCAACCGCGCGAGCGCGAACGCCACCAGATCGGACCCGGCGACGACGGCCAGCGCGGTGTGCGCGTCCGGCACCGAGCCGACCAGCCGCCGCCGCAGCCCCTCGGCGGCCAGCGCGTCGTCGATCGGGCCGCGCGTCCGGCCGCGGCGGCTCGTCGCGAGCTGGGACGCTGCGGCCCACGCGGTCAGCGGCGCGTCCGGCTTCGTGAGCGGGTGGCCCGGCCGCATGACGGCCACGAAACGCTCCGTCAGCAACGGCAGGGTGCTCGTCTCGGGCGTCGCGCTGATCACGCCGACCTCCAGGTCGACCGTGTCGCGGCGGAGCCGGTGCGTGTCGCGCGGACCCTCGCCGAGGAACCGCAGCGTGACGCCGGGCGCCTCGCGCGCGAGCCGTTCCAGCAGCGGCCCGGCGACGACCGCGATCGTCCCCTCCTCGGCCTGGACGGTGAAGCTCGCCTCCAGCGTGCCCGGATCGACCCGTTCGTCCGGCCCGAAGATCCCGGCCGCCCGCCGCACGACGTCCCGGACCTCGGCCCGCAGCGCGAGCGCGCGCGGCGTCGGCACCATCCCGCGCCCGGACCGGACGAGCACCGGATCCCCGAGCGCCCGCCGGATCCGCCCGAGCGTGCGGCTCATCGCCGGACCGGACAGGTGCAGCCGGGCGGCGGCGCCGGTGACGCTCTCCTCCTCCAGCAGGACGTCGAGCGCGACGAGCAGATTGAAGTCCAGTCTGGATTGCATTTCCCGCACTCCTCGGCTGCAGAAGTTGCATTTGAATGCAAGACACCAATGAGCCTACGGTCAGTCGCGGAGGCCGCGCGCGTCCCGGGATCCCGCCTCCGTTCCTTGTTCCTTTCTCCCGAAGGAGAGCCCCCATGACGGTGAACGCCGTCCGGAAAACCGCGCCGCCGGTCCCGGGACCGGGCCGCGCGCGGCTGATGCCGCCGCTCATGTCGGCGTGCGTGGTCCTCGTCGTCGCGATGGTCGCCGCGACCAATCTCGCCCTTCCCGATCTCGCCCGCAGCGATCTCCACCCGTCCGGATCCCAGCTTCTCTGGATCGTCGACACCTATGTCCTCGTCTTCGGCTGCCTGCTCATCCCGGCGGGCGCCGTCGGGGACCGGCGCGGACGCAAAGGAGCCCTGCTCGCCGGCCTGGCGGCCTTCGCCGCGGGCTGCCTGATCTCGGCGTTCGCGCCCGGCGTCGCCGTCATGCTCGCCGGACGGCTCGTCACCGGCGCCGGCGCCGCGCTGATCATGCCCGCGACCCTGTCCCTGCTCCTCCAGGTCACCGAGCCCGCGCGGCGCCCGCACGCCATCGCGGGCTGGACGGCCGCGACCGGCGTCGCCGGGGCGGTCGGCAACGTCGGCGGCGGCGCGATCCTGCGCTGGCTGCCGTGGCAGGGCCTCTTCTACGTCGGCGCGCCCGCCGCGCTCCTGCTCGCGGCGGCGGTCGCGTGGGCGGCCCCGCGCGGCGAACGCCATGAAGCGGACCTGGACGTCACCGGCGCCGCCCTGCTCACCCTCGGCCTGTTCGCGCTGCTGTTCGGGATCATCGAAGGCCCCGGGCACGGCTGGACGTCGGGCGTCGTCCTCGGCGGGTTCGCGGGCGCGGCCGTCCTGCTGGCGGTGTTCACCGTCCACGCGCTGCGGGCCGCGCACCCGCTGCTGGACCCGCGGATCTTCGCCGTCGGACGGCTGCGCGGCGGCGTCGTCGGCGTCGGGGCGGTGTTCTTCGGCCTCTTCGCGCTGTTCTTCGTCAACGCGCAGTACCTCCAGTACGCCAAGGGCTACGACACGCTGAAGACCGGCCTCGCGATCGTCCCGCTCATCCTCGGCATGATCGTCGTGTCGCGGCGGTCGGTGGCGCTCGCGGCGCGCTGGGGCGAGCGGACGGTCGTCGTCGCCGGCCTGGCGTGCGTCGGCGCGGGCCTGCTCCTGCTGTCGTTCGCGGACGCCGCCACGCCCTACCCCTGGTACGCGGCGATCCTCCTGCTGCTGTCCTGCGGGACGGGCCTGTGCCTCCCGACGCTCTCGGTCGGCGTGATGACCTCGCTGCCGCACGGCCGCGCGGGCCTCGGGTCCGGGCTGAACGGCGCGGCGCGCGAGATCGGGAGCGCGCTCGGCGTCGCGGTCGCCGGGACGGTCCTGGCCGCGCGGCTCGCCGCCGGGCTGCCGCCGGGGGAGCGCGCACGGTCGGCGGGGGAGGCCCTCGCCCACGCGGCGCCCGGCCTGCACGACCAGGTCGTGGGCGCTTTCACGGACGGGATGTCGGCGGGACTGCGGGTCGTCGGGGCGGTCGTCCTCGCCTCGGCGGCGCTCGCCGTGGCGGGCCGCCGCTCCTGAGAGTGTGGCGAATGTCGCTGTGGCGGCCCGGACGGGGCGGACGCCGGTCGCGGCGCCGCCCCGCGCGCCGGGCGCGGCAGGTCGCTGACGAGCGAGAACCGTCCCGGTCGCCGGGAGGCGACCAGGGGGCCGGACTTGAGCGAAATCAGGTGAGATGCACGTGCATCGGCTCTTGCACCTGCACGCCATCTTTAGCAGGATTGCTCCCGGACCACGCACCTCCCGCACTGCGAACGCCCCCCGGAGATCGCGATGACCGCACATCTGAGCGACAGTGACCGACAGGCGCTGCGCCTCGCCCACGACCTCCGCGAAGAGCTGCGCCGTGCGCTTCCGCACGTGCCGGCGGCGCCGTCGATCTCCCCGTTCGTCGACCCGGGCGGTCGCCCGAGCGTCCTCGTGCGCATGGACTCCGACACGGCCCGCGCGCTGATGGCCCTGCTCGGCGAGCCCCGCGCCGTCCAGACCGGCCCCACCCCGCTTCCCCAGCAGCTCCCGCAGCAGCTCCCCCCGCCGCTCCCGCAGCAGCGCCGTGCCGACGGCACCGTGCCGCCGCCGGTGCCGGAGCTGTTCGTCCAGCGCTGACCCCCGCCGTCTCGTCCGGCCCTGCCCGCCTCGTCGGCGCGCAGGGCTCGTCCGCGCGACCCCCTTTCCCGTAGGGGCTTTCGCGCTCTCCGCCGCCCCGCGCCGGTCCGGCGCGGCGGGCCGCCGAGAAAAAGATCTACCTACGCCAGGGTCAAAAAAATGGCGATCTGGGTGGAACGTGACAATTCTGCCTATACTCATCGTCAGATCAGGGTCAAGAGCCCCTTGACCTGGTCGAACCTTCCGGCGTCGTGTCCCGCCCGCCAGGCGGGTCCTCCCCAGCCGAACCGCGACCGGCCATGCAGCGGTCGCACCGGAGCCGCGCCCCGCTGAGGCGCGCCCGGTCGGCGATCCTTCCCGTTCTCCGCCGCACGCCCGTTCCGCCCTGCCCTTTTTTCGGCCGGGGCCCGGGCGCATCCCGTGCTGCCCAGAAAGCACGACGGCGGAATTCCCACGGGTCCATTCGCGGCGCCCGCGCCGGGCCATGCCCCGGCGCCGCCGTTCCCCGCGCGCGACAGCGGCGCAGGGACGGCTGCTCTGTCCGCCGAACGAAGGATTCTCATGCACAAGCGTGCGACGAACGCCCTCCTGGCCGGGGTCACCGGCTCCGCGCTCGCCGGGATGCTGGTCGCCGGCGTGGCCGTCGCGAGCGGCGACGACCAGGCGCCCAAGGAGACCGCGGGCGCGCCGGTCGCGGCGCAGGAACTGGCCCGGGACCGGGCGCGCGTGCCGAGCGCGGTGTCGCAGGACACCGCCAAGCCGTCGCCCAAGCCGTCCGCCAAGAAGCGCGGACGCGGCCCGAAGGCCCTGCTCAGCGGCCGGACGACCGCGTCCTACTTCTGGGACGACGGCTCGGGCGTCAACGGCGACACCGGCGCCCCCGCGTCCGGCAGGCCGATGCAGAAGGGCCTGTTCGCCAGCCCGAGCTGGCCGATGAACACCAAGGTCCGCGTGTCCTACAACGGGCGCAGCGTCACCGGCTTCGTCGGCGACCGGGGGCCGGGCGCCCCCTCGCACAACGGGGTCATGCTCGACCTCGACACCTACACCTTCCGCTACCTGCTGGACGGCGAGAAGCCCGCCAGCAAGTACGAGGCCGGGACCGGGGAGGGTCACCTCCAGGGCCTCCGGTGGGAGGTACTGCAGTGGGGCAGCGGCGCGGGCACCCGGGGTGCACCGCAGCCGTTCGGTTCCTGACGCGAAAGAAGAAGGCCCCGGCGACCGCACGGTCGCCGGGGCCTTCCGCCTTACTTGGCGAGCGCCTTCGCGATGTCGTCCAGGACCGTGGACGCGGCGGCCGGCCCGCCGCGCGAGGTCCAGATCGCGCCGTCCACGTTGACGACGTGCCCGGCCCGGACGACCGGCAGGTCCTTGAACGCCGGGATCTTCTCGGCGTCCTTCAGCGCGGCGGCGGCGTCGGGGTTGAGCGTGCCGAGGAACATCCAGTCGCCGTCCAGGATCTTGAGGTTCTCCAGGCTCAGCGCGTCGCTCGGTGAGAACCCGGCGGGGGTGAGCTGGCCCTTCGGCCGCTCGAAGCCGAGGTCGCGGACGACGAGGCTGGAGAACGCGTCCTTCAGCATGTAGCTCGGGCCCGTCGCGTTCCACCGGACGATGCTGATCGCCGCCCCCGCGTTCCCGCCGAGCTTCCCCTTCACGTCCGCGACGTGCTTGTCGTAGGCGGCGAGGACGTCCCTGCCCTCGGCCTGCTTGCCGAGGATGTCGGCGGTGCGGGTGAACGTCGCCTTCCAGTCCTCGGCCATCTTCGTGGTGAGCACGGTCGCCGGGGTGATCTTCTTGAGCTGCTCGATGACCTTCCCGTCCGGGATGAACCCGGCGAGGATCAGGTCGGGCCGGGCCTCGGCCACCTTCTCCAGGACGGGCGTGCCGAGGTCCCCGACCACCGTGTACCGGCCGGTGAGCTTGGACTTCAGGTAGCCGGGGACGTCCTTGGCGAACCGTCCGTTGGTGACGCCGACCGGCTGGACGCCGAGCGCGAGCGCCGAGTCCAGGTCGGTCTCGGTGAGCGCGACGACGCGCTGCGGGCGCGCGGGGACCCGGACGGTCGCGCCGGTCGCGTCCACGACGGCGCGCGTCGCGCCGCCGGATCCCGTGTCGGAGTCGCCGCCGCCGCAGGCGGTGAGGCCCAGGGCGAGGGCGAGGAGGCCGGCGACGAGACCGGTCGCGCGGTGCCGGACGGTGAGGGGCATGGGGTGTCTCCAGACGCGGGGGCGGTGCTCCGTTCGGCGGCAAACATTAGGTTAGGCTCGCCTTACTTGTCACCTTCTGTGGCCTAGATCGCTCTTGGGGCGGTCGCGGCGGTCGCGGCGTTGACCGCTCCGCGCGGCCGATGCTTAGCTGTGCATGTTCAACTTAGCTAAGCCTTACCTAACTTGATCTCCCGTGGAGGCGACGTGAGCAGCGATCCCGGCACCTACACCAGGCGGCTGGAGGCCGGACTCGCCCCGGAGGTCCTCGCCGCCGGACCGCCGCCCGTCCCGGAGCTGGCGCCCCCGTTCGCCGCGCGCGTCGCCCGGCCGGACGGCCCCGACCTCGACCTCGTCCACCGCTGGATGAACCTGCCGCACGTCGCGGCGCACTACGACCAGGCGTGGCCGCGCGAGCGCTGGGCCGCGGAGATCGCGGGCCACCTCGCCGGGGACTACGCGCGGCCGTTCATCGTGTCGCTCGACGGACGTCCCATCGCCTACGTCGAGCTGTACCGGGCGGCGCGCGACGTGGTCGGCCGCGTCTACCCGTCCCGTCCGCACGACGTCGGGTTCCACCTCGCGATCGGGGAGACCGAGGCCGTCGGACGGGGCGTCGGCGGCCGGTTGTTCGGCGCGTTCATCGACGGGATCTTCGCCGCCGAGCCCGCCTGCACCCGGATCGTGTCGGAGCCGGACGCGTCCAACGCCGCCGCGCGGCGCACCGACGAGAAGCTCGGTCTGCGCTTCCTCGGCGAGGTCGACCTGCCGCACAAGCGGGCCGCGCTGTTCATCGCCCCGCGGACCGAGGCCGACGTCCCGGCGCTGCCCGCATGAGCGACCTCCCGGCGGACGCGTTCGCGCTGACCGGGGCGCAGGAGGGCATCTGGTTCGCCCAGCGCCTCGACCCCGCGAACCCCGCCTACAACACCGCCGAGTACGTCGAGATCCACGGCGCCGTCGACGCGGGGCTGTTCGAGCGGGCGCTGCGCGCGACCCTCGCCGAGACCGACGCGCTGAACGTCCGGTTCGGCGGGGACGACGCGCACCCCTGGCAGCTCGTCGCGCCCGGCGACTGGCCGCTGCACCGGCCCGACGTCGCCGCCGCGGCCGACCCCCGCGCCGCCGCGCTGCGCTGGATGCGCGCCGACCTGGCCCGCGCCGTCGCGCCCGAGACCGGGCCGCTGTTCACCCAGGCGCTGATCACGGTCGGTCCGGAGTGCGTCCTCTGGTACCAGCGGTGCCACCACATCGTGCTGGACGGCTACGGGTTCTCGCAGGTCGCGCGGCGCGTCGCCGAGCTGTACACCGCGCTCGCGCGGGACCGCGCCTACCCGGGCGGCCGGTTCCTGCCGCTGCGCGACGTCGTCGCCGAAGAGACCGCCTACCGGCGCTCGGCGCGGCGCGCGGCCGACCGGGCGTACTGGACGGGCCTGCTCGCCGACGCCCCCGAGATCGCCGCGTTCACGACCGGCGCACCCCGCCCCGCGCCGGGCTTCCTGCGCCGGACGGGCGCGCTGCCCGTCCCGCACGCGCTCGCCGCCGCGGCCGGGGCGACCTGGCCGGAGGCCGTGCTCGCCGGGGTCGCCGCGTACGCGCACCGCCGGACGGGCGCGCGCACGGTCGTCCTCGGGCTGCCGCTGATGGGACGGCTCGGCACGGCGGCGGCGCGGGTCCCGTCGATGGTGACCAACGTCGTCCCGCTGCGCCTCGACCTGCGGCCCGCCACGACGGCCGGGGAACTGGTCGGGCAGGTCGCCGCGCGGCTGCGCGAGGCCCGCAAGCACGGGCGGTACCGGTCCGAGGACCTGCGCCGTGACCTGCGGCTGCTCGGCGAGGGACGGCGGCTCACCGGCCCGCTCGTCAACGTCAAGCCGTTCACGCCCGAGCTGCGGTTCGGCGACGCGCCCGCGACGACGCACTACCTGTCGGCGGGGCCGGTGGACGACCTCACGGTCACCGTCCACGGCGCCGGGCCGCGCGACGGCGCGCTGCCGCTGGAGGTCGACGCCAACCCCGACCTCTACTCCGAAGCCGACCTCGACGGGCACGTCGCCGGGCTCACCGGGCTGCTCGCCGCGTTCGCCGCCGGCGGTCCCGACCTGCCGGTCGGGCGGTTGGACACCGTCCGGACCCGGCCGCGCCCGGCGGCCGTCGCCGCCCCGGACGGGGACGCCACGCTCGTCGGGCTGTTCGAGGAGCGCGCCGCGAAGACGCCCGACGCGGTGGCGGTCACCGGCGGCGCGGCCCGGCTCACCTACGCCGAACTGGACGCCGCCGCCGACCGGCTCGCCGGGCTGCTCACCGAGCGCGGCGCCCGGCCCGGCGCGTTCGTCGCGCTCGCGCTGCCCCGCTCGGCGGACCTCGTCGTCGCGGTGCTGGCGGTGCTGAAGACCGGCGCGGCCTACGTCCCGATCGACCCGGCGTACCCGGCGGCGCGCGTGACCGCGACGCTGGCGGACGCCCGCCCGGTCGCGACCGTCACCCCGGACACGATCGCCGAGGCCGCGCGGTACCCGGCCGTCCCGCCGCGCCGCGACCTGCACCCGGACCTGCCCGCCTACGTGATCTACACGTCCGGCTCGACCGGCGCGCCGAAGGGCGTCGTCGTGCCGCACCGCAACGTCGTCCGGCTGTTCACGGCCACGCGGCACTGGTTCGGCTTCGGCGCGGACGACGTCTGGACGCTCTTTCACTCCTATGCCTTCGACTTCTCGGTCTGGGAGCTGTGGGGCGCGCTGCTGCACGGCGGACGGCTGGTGATCGTCCCGCAGGACGTCGCCCGCTCCCCGGAGGCGTTCGCCGCGCTGCTCGCCGCCGAGCGGGTGACCGTCCTCAACCAGACGCCGTCGGCGTTCTACCAGCTCATCGCGGCCGACCCCGGCGCCGGACCCGCGCTGCGCTACGTCGTCTTCGGAGGCGAAGCGCTCGACCCCGGACGGCTCGCCCCCTGGTACGCCGAGCACGGCGCGCACCCGCGTCTGGTGAACATGTACGGGATCACCGAGACGACCGTCCACGTGACCCACCGCGCGCTCGGCCCCGGCGACCGCGCGGGCAGCCCGATCGGCGGCCCGATCCCGGACCTGCGCGTCCACCTGCTGGACGACGCGCTGCGGCCCGTCGCGCCCGGACGCGCCGCCGAGATGTACGTCGGCGGCGCGGGACTCGCCCACGGCTACCTGCACCGGCCCGGCCTCACCGCCGGACGGTTCGTCGCCGACCCCTTCGGCCCGCCCGGCGCCCGCATGTACCGCACCGGCGACCTCGCCCGCGCGCTGCCGGACGGCACCCTGGAGTTCCTCGGCCGCGCGGACGACCAGGTGAAGATCCGCGGGTTCCGGATCGAGCCCGCCGAGATCGAGGCCGCGCTGCTGGCGCATCCGGACGTCGCGCAGGCGGCGGTCGTCGTCCGCGAGGACCGGCCGGGGGACCGGCGGCTCGTCGGCTACGCGGCGACCGGCGGCGGGCACGGCGTGCGCGCGGACCTGCGCGCCCACCTGGCCGCACGGCTGCCCGCGCACATGGTCCCGGCCGCCGTCGTCGGGCTCGGCGCGCTGCCGCTGACCGTGAACGGCAAGCTGGACCGGGCCGCGCTGCCCGTCCCGCTGCTCGCCGGAGCCAGGACGGCGCCCGCGAGCGCCCGCGAGGCCGCGCTGTGCGCGCTGTTCGCCGAGGTGCTCGGCGTCCCGGCGGTCGGCGTGGACGACGGGTTCTTCGACCTCGGCGGGGACTCGCTGCTCGCCGCGCGCCTCACCGCCCGCGTCCGCGCCGTGCTGGGCGCCGAACTGGGCATCCGCGCGATCTTCGAGACCCCGACCGTCGCCGGGATCGCCGCCGCGCTCGGCGCCGGGGCGGACCGGCCGCCGCTCGTCCCGCTGCCGCGCCCGGCCCGCATCCCGCTGTCGCCCGTGCAGCGCGGCCTGTGGTTCCTGCACCGGACGGGCGAGAGCGCCGCCTACAACGTCCCGATCGCGCTGCGCCTCACCGGCCCGCTCGACACGGCCGCGCTGACCGCCGCGCTCGGCGACCTCACGGCCCGGCACGAGATCCTGCGCACCCGCTTCCCGGCGGACGACGGCGAGCCGCGCCAGGAGATCGCGCCCGCCGCGCCGCCCGTCCTGCACCGCGCCGCGACCGGGGACGACCTGACCGCCGCCGCGCGGCACGTCTTCGACCTCGCCGCCGAACCGCCGCTGCGCGCCGCGCTGCGCTCCGCCGGGCCGGACGAGCACGAACTGCTGCTCGTCCTGCACCACGTCGCGGGCGACGAGTGGTCGGCGGGCCGGCTCGTCGGCGACCTCGCCGCCGCCTACGCCGCCCGCCGCGCCGGACGCGTCCCGGACTGGGCGCCGCTGCCCGTCCAGTACGCCGACTACACGCTCTGGCAGCGCGACCTGCTCGGCGCCGAGGACGATCCGGACGCCATCGCGGGCCGCCAGCTCGCCTACTGGCGCGACGCGCTGCGCGACCTGCCCGCCGAACTGGACCTGCCCGCCGACCGGCCCCGGCCCGCGACCGGCACCGGACGCGGCGGCGTCGTGGCGTTCGCGCTCGGCCCCGACCTGCACGCGGCGCTCGCCGCCCTCGCCCGCGACGCGCGCGCCAGCCTGTTCATGACCGTCCAGGCCGGGGTCGCGGCGCTGCTCACCCGGCTCGGCGCGGGCACCGACGTCCCGCTCGGCACCCCGGCGGCGGGCCGCGCCGACGACGCTCTCGACGCTCTCGTCGGCTGCTTCGTCAACGCGCTCGTGCTGCGCACCGACACGTCCGGGAACCCGGCGTTCCGCGACCTTCTCGACCGGGTCCGCGCCGCCGACCTGGCCGCGTTCGAGCACCAGGACGTCCCGTTCGACCGGGTCGTGGAGGCGCTGGCGCCGCCGCGCGCCCTCACCCGGCACCCGCTGTTCCAGGTCATGGTCACCTACGCGGCCGACCCGCCGGCGAGCCCGGACCTGCCGGGCCTCACGGCGTCGGTGCGCATGGTCGCGACCGGCGGCGCCAAGTTCGACCTCGCGTTCCGGTTCACCGAGCGGCCCGGCGGCGCGGGCCTCGACGGCGCCGTCGAGTACAGCGCCGACCTGTTCGACCACGCGACCGTCGAGGCGCTGGCGAGCCGGCTCGTGCGGCTGCTCGGCGAGGCCGCCGCCGACCCCGGCCGCCGCATCGGCGACCTGGACCTGCTCGGCGCCAGCGAGCGCCGCACGATCCTCGACGCGTGGAACGCCACCGGGCACGACCGTCCCGCCGCGACGCTGCCCGCGCTGTTCGAGGCGCAGGCGCGGCGGTCGCCGGACGCCGTCGCGCTCGTCTTCGCCGACGAGGAATTCACCTACGCGGAGCTGAACGCCCGCGCGAACCGGCTCGCGCACCGGCTGCTCGGCGCGGGGACCGGCCCGGAGGACCTGGTCGGCGTGCGGATGCCCCGGACGCCCGACATGGTCGTCGCGGTGCTCGGCGTCCTCAAGGCCGGGGCCGCCTACCTGCCGCTCGACCCGTCCTACCCCGCCGAACGGCTCGCGGCGATGATCGAGGACGCGCGTCCGGCGCACGTCGTCACCCCGGCCGACTTCACCGGGCTGGACGCGTTCCCGGCCACGGATCCGCCCGGGCCGCCGTCGGTGGACCACGCCGCGTACGTGATCTACACGTCCGGGTCCACCGGGCGGCCGAAGGGCGTCGTCGTCACGCACGCCGGCATCGCGGACCTGGTCGAGACCCAGGAGACGCGGCTCGGCGCCGGGCCGGGCGCGCGCGTCCTGCACTTCGCCTCGCTCAGCTTCGACGCCGCGCTCTGGCAGCTCTGCATCCCGCTGCTGTCGGGCGGGACGCTCGTGCTGTGCCCGGACGACCTGCGCGTCCCCGGCGCGCCGCTCGCCGAGTACGCCGCGCGGCACGGCGTGAACCTGCTCGGGCTGCCGCCGTCGCTGCTCGCGATGTTCCCCGCCGACGTGGACCTGCCCGCGGGCGCGACGCTCGCGATCGGCGCGGAGAAGGTGCCGCCCGAACTCGTCGCGCGGTGGGGAAAGAGGCACCGCGTCGTCAACGCCTATGGGCCGACCGAGGCGACCGTCAACGCCACGCTCTGGGACTGCGACCCCGACGACAGCGGCCCCGTACCGATCGGACGGCCCGACCCCGGGACCCGCGCCTACGTGCTGGACGACGCGCTGCGTCCCGTCCCGCCCGGTGTCACCGGCGAGCTGTACCTCGCGGGGGCGGGGCTGGCGCGCGGGTACCTGAACCGTCCGGGCGTCACCGCCGAGCGGTTCGTCGCGAACCCGTTCGGCCCGCCGGGCTCGCGTCTCTACCGCACCGGCGACCTGGCCCGCTGGACGGCCGACGGGGTGCTGCGGTTCGCCGGACGCGCCGACGACCAGGTCAAGATCCGCGGCTTCCGGATCGAGCCCGGCGAGGTCGAGAGCGCCCTCGCCGAGCTGCCCGGCGTCGCGGCGGCGGCCGTGGTCGTCCGCGAGGACCGGCCCGGCGACCCCCGGCTCGTCGGCTACGTCACCGGCGCGCCCGCCGGGGACCCGCGCCGCGCCCTGGCCGCCGTGCTGCCCGCGCATCTGGTGCCGTCCGCCGTCGTCGTCCTGGACGCGCTGCCGCTCGGCCCGAACGGCAAGCTGGACCGCCGCGCGCTGCCCGCGCCCGGCCCCGCCGCGACCGCCGGACGCGGCCCCCGCACCCGCCAGGAGGAGATGCTCTGCGCCCTGTTCGCCGAGGTCCTGGACCTGGAGCGGGTCGGGGTCGACGACTCCTTCTTCGACCTCGGCGGCCACTCGCTGCTCGCCGCGCGGCTCATCGGACGCGTCCAGGCCGAGTTCGGCGTGCGGCTGAGCGTCGGGCAGATCTTCGCCGCGCCGACCGTCGCGGAGCTGGCCGGACGGCTGGAGAGCGGCGGGGACGACGAGGCGCTGGAGATCATCCTGCCGTTCCGGACGTCCGGCGACGGCGTTCCGCTGTTCTGCTTCCACCCGGCGGGCGGGATCGCCTGGTGCTTCTCGGGGCTGCTCAAGCACGTCCGGGACGTCCCGCTGTACGGCGTCCAGGCCCGCAACCTCGCCCGCCGCACCCGGCCCGCCGACTCGCTGGCGGAGATGACCGCCGAGTACATCGCGGCGATGCGCGAGGCCGTCCCGCACGGCCCGTACGCGCTGCTCGGCTGGTCGTTCGGCGGCGTCATCGCCCACCACGTCGCGGTCGAACTGCGCGCCCAGGGCGAAGAGGTCGCCGTGCTCGCCATGCTCGACTCCTATCCGAGCGGCGTGTGGGACACCCTGCCGTCCGAAGAGGACGCCCTGCGCGCGCTCCTCTACATGGTCGGCCACGACATGACCGGCCCCGACACGACCGGCGACGGCCCGCTCGACCGCGACCGCGTCATGACGATCCTGCGCGCCGAGGGCAGCGCCCTCGCCAACCTCCGCGAGTTCACCCCCGCCGCGATGATCGACAACTTCGCGACCAGCGCGCGGCTGGAGAAGGACGCCGCGTTCGGCCGCTTCGACGGCGACCTGCTGTTCTTCACCGCCGCGCTGAACCCCGCCGAACTCGGCAAGGGCGCCGCGTCGCCGACCTACGACCTGTGGGCGCCCTACATCGGCGGGACGATCGCCAACCACGACATCGCCTGCGAGCACAAGGACATGACCCAGCCGGGCCCGATCGCCGAGATCGGCGCCGTCGTGGACGCCGCCCTGCGCGGGACGGTCGCGTGAACGCCCGGACGACCGTCGCGGCCGTCTACGTGACCGTCGTGTTCCTCGTCAGCATGGACATGACGATCGCGAACGTCGCGCTGCCCGCCATCGCCCGCGACTTCGCCGTCCCGGCGAGCGCGACGGGCGCCGTGGACGCCGCCTACCTGGTGAGCGTCGCGGTGTGCATCCCGGCGTCGGGCTGGGTGAGCGACCGGATCGGGCCGAAGGCGGCGTTCCTCGGCGCGCTCGTCCTGTTCGCGGCGGCGTCGCTGGCGTGCTGCCTGGCGGGCGGGCTCGGCGCGCTCGTCGCGGCGCGCGCGGCGCAGGGGGCGGCGGGCGCGCTGCTGCTGTCGGTCGGGCTGACCGTCCTCTACCTCGCCTACCCGCCCGACGAGCGGATGCGGCTCGCGCGGGCGATCGTGCTGCCGGGCGCGCTCGCGCCGACGCTCGGGCCGGTCGTCGGCGGGCTGCTCGTGGACCACCTGTCGTGGCGGTGGGGGTTCGCGCTGAACCTCCCGGTCGGCCTCGCCGCGCTCGTCGCGGGCGCCGTCGCGCTGGACGGCGGCGGGGAGCGGCACCGCCGCCGCTTCGACCTGCGCGGGTTCCTGCTCATCGCGCCCGGCGCCGGGCTGCTGACCGCCGGGCTCAACCACGGCGCCACGCACGGCTTCGGTCCGGTCGCGGCCGGGCTCACGGCGGCCGGGCTCGGGCTCGCCGCCGCGTTCGCCGTCCTGGAGCCCCGCACCCGCGACCCGCTGGTGGACCTGAACGTCTTCCGGGACGCGGCGTTCCGGCTGTCCGGCGGCGCGATGGTGTTCCTCGTCGCCGGATTCATGGCCGCCGGGTACACGTTCACGCTGCTGTTCCAGCGCGGCCTCGGGCACTCGGCGGCGCTGACCGGGCTCGCCGTCCTGCCGAAGGCGGTCGGGCTGATGGCCGCCTCGCAGGTCGCCGCGCGGCTGCGGGACCGGTTCGGCCCCGGACGGGTCGTCACCGCCTGCATGACCGGCGCCGCCGCCACGATCGCGCTGACCGTCTGCGTCGGCGCGGGCACGCCCGTCGCGCTCGTCATGGTCCTGCACCTGGCGATGGGCTTCTGCGTCGGGCAGTCCTCGATCCAGCTCCAGATCACCGCGTTCGCGACGGTCGGGACGGCCGCGACCGCCGCCGCCTCCACGGTCTACAACGCCGAACGGCAGCTGGCTTCCGCGCTCGGCGTCTCGACGGGCGCGGGCGTCCTCGCCGCCGTGTCCGCCGGAGGGCTCGCGTCCTATCACGCGGCGCTGCTGGCGGCGGCGGGCTGCGCGCTCGCCGCCGCGTTCGTCGCCGTCCGCCTCGGACGGGCCGCCGCGCCCGTCCCCGCCGCCCGTTGAACCGCCTAGCCAGGGAGACACCTCATGTCCGTTCCGTCCGACCGCGTGCCGGGCCTGCGCGTGCTGACCGTCCTGCGCGCCGCCGCGCTCACCCCCCGGATGCGCCGCATCACCCTCGGCGGGCCCGAAGTCGCCGGGTTCGGGACGGGCCCGAACGTCAAGCTGCTGTTCCCGCCGTCCGGCGACCCCGATCCGCAGTGGCCCACGGCCGGAGCCGACGGACGCCCGGTCTGGCCGCCCGCCGACCGCCGTCCCGTCATGCGCACCTACACCGTGCGCCGCCACGACCCGGCCGCCGGGGAGGTCGACGTGGACTTCGTCCTGCACGGGGACGCGGGCGTCGCGTCCCGGTGGGCGGCGGCGGCCCGGCCCGGCGACGTCGTCGGCGCGCTAGGCCCGGGCGGGCGCGTGCTCGGCCCGGCCGACCATTACGTCATCGCGGGCGACCAGACGGCGCTGCCCGCGATCGGCGCGATGATCGAGAACCTGCCCGCCGGGGCGCGCGGCCAGGCCGTCGTGGAGGTGCCGGGCCCGGCCGAGGTCCAGCACCTCATGCCGCCGCCCGGCGTCGAGCTGACCTGGCTGTTCGGCGACGGCGCCGGGCCTGGCGCGCTCGCCGCAGCGGTCCGCGCGCTGCCCTGGCCGGACGGCGACGTCTTCGCCTGGGTCGCGGGCGAGTCCGCGTCCGTCCGCGCGATCCGCTCGTACGTCCGCGACGAGCGCGGCCTGCCGCGCGGCCGGGTGCTGGCGATCGGCTACTGGAAGCGCGGCCTCACCGAGACCGCCTACCACGACGCGCACGACAACGACCGCGACGCGGACTACTACGCGGCGGGCCGGGAGGAGGCCGCCGCCCGCGCGTGACCAGCCCGTCCACCGCCCGTCCCGCACCCGAAGGAGCCGCCGTGTCCCGAGAGGGAACCTACGATCTCGTCGGCGTGGGCTTCGGCCCCGCCAACCTCGCCCTCGCCGTCGCGATCGAGGAGCACAACGCCGCCGCCCCGCCCGGCCGCCGCGTCACCGCCCTGTTCGCCGAGCGCCAGCCCCGCTTCGGCTGGCACCGGGGAATGCTCATCGAGGGCGCGACCCTCCAGGTGTCGTTCCTCAAGGACCTCGTCACGATGCGGAACCCGGGGAGCGACTTCTCGTTCCTGGCGTACCTGAAGGACCGGGGCCGGTTGGTCGACTTCATCAACCACAAGACCTTCTTCCCGACGCGGGTCGAGTTCCACGACTACTTCGACTGGGTCGCTGCCCGCCTCGCCCACCACGTCGCCTACGACAGCGAGGTCACGGGCGTCGCGCCCGTCCCGGACGGCCGCGGCGGGGTCGGCGCGTTCGACGTGACGCTGGCGGGCGGCCGGACGGTCCGCGCCCGCGACGTCGTCGTCAGCGGCGGCCTGCAACCGTGCATGCCCGAGGGAGTCGAGCAATCGGCCCGGATCTGGCACAACCAGACCCTGCTGACCCGGCTCGCCGACTACGGCGGGCCGACCCGGAGCTGGACGGTCGTCGGCGCGGGCCAGAGCGCCGCCGAGGTCACCGACCACCTGCACCGGACGTTCCCCGACGCCGAGGTCACCTCGGTGTTCGCCCGCTACGGCTACAGCCCCGCCGACGACAGCCCGTTCGCGAACCGGATCTTCGACCCCGACGCCGTCGACCTGTTCCACGGCGCGCCCGAGGAGGTGAAGCGCCGCCTGTTCGACTACCACCGGGGCACGAACTACTCCGTCGTGGACCTCGACCTCATCGAGGAGCTGTACCGGCGCGCGTACCAAGAAAAGGTGCGAGGACGGGAACGGCTGCGGATCCGCAACGCGACGGCCGTCCTCGACATCCGCGAGATCCCCGGCGGCGCCCGCACGACCTGCGAGTTCCTGCCGACGGGGGAGCGCGCGGTGCTGGACTCCGACGTCGTCGTGTGCGCCACCGGGTACCGTCCGTTCGACGCGCTCGCGCTGCTCGGTCCGGCCGCCGGACTGTGCCTGCGCGACGACCTCGGCCGCGTGAAGGTGGAGCGCGACTACCGCGTCGCGACCGCGCCGGGCGTGACGGCGGGCCTCTATCTCCAGGGCGGCACCGAGCACACGCACGGGATCACCTCGTCGCTGCTGTCGAACGCGGCCGTCCGGGCGGGTGAGATCCTGGCGTCGGTGCTGCGCGCGGACCGGGACGCGGCCCGTCCCGCCGAGGAGGTCGCCGCCACCTGACCCCGTGGCCGGAAGCGGACAGCGGCCGGATCAGCGGACGACCTCGGTCCGGGCTCGCCTTTTATCAGGTTCCTGACAACGCGGGGCTCCGATTGCACTGCCGGATATCTTGCGGTCGCTGTCCGTTCTCCCCATAGTCGAAAGGCTTTCCTGACGACGAGGTGGAGGTGGCCCCATGACCGGAACGTCCGAGACGGACTTCGACGTCATCGTGATCGGTTCGGGTTTCGGCGGCAGCGTCTCGGCACTGCGGCTGGCCGAGAAGGGGTACCGCGTGGCGGTCCTGGAGGCCGGGCGCCGCTACACCGAGGAGAACCTGCCGAAGACGAACTGGCGGGTGCGCAAGTACCTGTGGGCGCCGCGGCTCGGGCTGCGCGGGATCCAGCGCGTCCACCTCGTCCGGGGCGAGGCGGGCGTGCTCGTCCTCGCCGGCGCCGGGGTCGGCGGTGGCTCGCTCGTCTACGCCAACACGCTCTACCAGCCGCCGCGCCCGTTCTTCACCGACCGCCAGTGGGGCCACATCACCGACTGGCAGGCCGAGCTGGAGCCGTTCTACGACCAGGCCAAGCGGATGCTCGGCGTCGTCACCAACCCGATCGTCACGCCCGCCGACGAGGCGATGGAGCGCGTCGCCAAGCAGATGGGCGTCGGCGACACCTACCACGCGACGCCGGTCGGGGTGTTCTTCGGCGACGGCGAGCCCGGCAAGAAGGCCGCCGACCCGTACTTCGGCGGCGCCGGCCCGGAGCGGACGAGCTGCACCGCCTGCGGGTCCTGCATGGTCGGCTGCCGCGTCGGCGCCAAGAACACGCTCGTCAAGAACTACCTGTACCTCGCCGAGAAGGCGGGTGTCCAGGTCATCCCGGACACCACGGTGACGGCGGTGACGCCGCGCGCGGGCGGCGGCTACGACATCGACACGACTCGTGGCGGCGTCCTGCCGTTCGGCAAGAAGAAGTACACCGCCGGGCAGGTCGTCTTCGCCGCCGGGACGTACGGGACGCAGCGCCTCCTGCACCGGATGCGCGACGCCGGGAACCTCCCCGAGCTGTCGCCGCGCCTCGGCGAGCTGACCCGCACCAACTCCGAGGCGCTGCTCGGCGTCGAGCGGATGACCGGCTGGCACCGCAAGGGCGACGCCGACCACAGCGCGGGCCTCGCGATCACGTCCTCGTTCCACCCCGACGACAAGACCCACATCGAGCCGACCCGCTACGGCGCCGGGCAGAACGCGATGGGCGTCATCCGGACGCTGCTCATCGACGGCGGCGGGAAGCCGCGCTGGCTGAAGTTCTTCGGCGCGGCGGCGCGGCAGCCCGGCACGATCATCCGCGGCCTGTCGCTGAAGGACTGGGCGAAGCGGACGGTCATCGCGCTCGTCATGCAGACCGCCGACAACTCGATCACGGTCGGCGAGAAGCGCGGGCTGTTCGGGCGTCGGCTCGTCGCGCGCAACGGCGAGGGCGAACCGAACCCCAAGTGGATCCCGGTCGCGCACGACGCCGTCCGCAAGCTGGCCGACGAGCTGGACGCGACGGCGGGCGGCACCTGGTTCGACCTGTTCGACATCCCGACGACCGCGCACTTCATCGGCGGGTGCGTCATCGGCGAGTCCCCGAAGACCGGCGTCGTGGACCCCTACCACCGCGTGTACGGGCACCCGGGCCTGCACATCGTGGACGGGTCGGCGGTCACCGCGAACCTCGGCGTGAACCCGTCGCTGACGATCACCGCGCAGGCCGAGCGGGCGATGGCGTTCTGGCCGAACAAGGGCGAGCAGGACCCGCGTCCCGCGCTCGGCGAGACCTACCAGCGGCTGGAGCCGGTCGCGCCGCACAACCCGGCCGTGCCCGCGTCCGCCCCGGCGGTGCTGCGGCTCGGCCCGACCCGCACGGCCTGACCCGTCAGGGGCGGGCGAGCGCTTCGGCGAGCCCGCCCCGCCAGCACGCGAGGTCGTGCCCGCCGGTGTATTCGGCGAGGTCCGCGTCGTAGCCCCGGTCGCGCAGGACGGCGTGGAACCGGCGGACGGCGGGCCGCAGCCGCCACTCGTGCGTCCCGACCTGGAGCCGGAACCGGACGGGGCGTCGGGGCGTCGCCGCGTACGCGGCCGTCAGCGCCTCGCCGTCGGTCCAGAACGCGCCGGACTGGGCGACGACGGTCCCGAACGCGCCCGGATGCCGGAGCGCGGCGGCAGCGGCGGCGTACCCGCCGAGGCTCTGCCCGGCGATCGTCCGCCGCCCGGTCGGCGCCCGCAGCCGCGCGGCGAGGGCGGGCAGGTCCTCGGCGAGGAACCGGCAGTGGGCGGGGCCGCCGAGGTCGGCGTCGCGGGAGCCGCCGGACTCGGGCAGCAGCGCGAGCGTCGGCGGGATCAGCCCGTCGGCGAGCAGGTTGTCCAGCGTGGGCGCGATCGGGACGAGCCCGGCCCACAGTTCCCCGTCCAGCAGGACGAGCAGGTCGGCGGGCCCGTCGCCGGGCGGCCGGTACACGTGGACGGTCCGTCCGGCGACGCGTTCGGTGCTCAGCGAGCCCGCCGGGACGCCCGGACGCGGGTCGCGCCACGGCTGCGGCGGCGCGTCCGGCAGCTCCAGCAAGGACGTCACCGCGCCGGGGATCCACGACGGCAGCCGGTGCGGGTTGAGCGGATCGGGCACCGCCGCGCGCCGCACCGCCGCCCAAACAGCGTGGTCGGCGGCGTCCAGCGGCCCGTCGCACGGGTGGAACTGGTAGGTGGCGCGCAGGTCGGACGGGCAGCGGAACGTCCGGTGCCAGAGGTCCGTGCCCGGCACGCGGTCCATGAGGATCGGCGCCAAGTCCGTGCGATGCCCCTCCGACACCGTGTTGACCAGCACGAGCACCCGCTCGGCCGCGCCGCGCCAGGCGAACGTCACGAGATGCGTGCCGTCCCCGAGGTCGCGCAGCACCGGCGACCGGACGGGATCGGGCGGCGGCGCGGCCACGGCCGCCAGCGGCCGGAACGGCTCGGTCTGCGCGGGCGCGGGCGCGCTCACGCCGTCGCCGCCGGGACGATCACCGGGGCCCCGTCGCCGGGCGCCGCGAGCACGTCCGCCTCGATGCCGTAGAGCGTCCGGACGAGCCCGGCGTCCACCACGTCGCGCGGCGGCCCGGCGGCGACGATCCGGCCGTCGCGCAGCGCGACGAGCAGGTCGGCGTACCGGGCGGCGGAGGCGATGTCGTGCAGGACCATGACGATCGTCCGGCCGCCGCGCGCGACCGACCGGACGAGGTCCAGCACCTCGACCTGGTGGCCGAGGTCGAGCGCGCTGGTCGGCTCGTCCAGCAGCGTCACCGGCGTCTCCTGCGCGAGGACCATCGCGAGCCAGCAGCGCTGCCGCTGCCCGCCCGACAGCCGGTCCACGCGGCGTCCGGCGAGCGCGGCGACGCCGGTGGCCTCCATCGCGTCCGCGACGACCCGTTCGTCCTCGGCCGACCACTGCCGGAACAGGCCCTGGTGCGGGTGGCGGCCGTAGGCGACGAGCCCGGCGACCGTGACGCCCTCGGGCGCGACCGGATGCTGGGGGAGCAGCGTGACGCGGTGCGCCGCCTGCCGGGGCCGCAGCGCCCACAGGTCCGCGCCGCCGACGGTGATCCGCCCGGCGAGGGGCCGGTGGACGCGCGCGACCGACCGCAGCAGCGTCGACTTCCCGCAGCCGTTGGGCCCGACGATCGCCACGACCTGGCCGGACGGGACGCGCAAATCCACGCCGTCCACCGCGACGAGCCCGGGATAGCCCGCCCGGACGCCCTCCAGCACGAGTTCCACGCCTGTCCTCCAGCGGTTCAGCCCCGCCGCTCGCGCAGCAGGACGGTCAACAGGAACGGCCCGGCCACCAGCCCGGCGACGGCGCCGACGGGGATCTCCGACTCCCCGCCCGCGACCCGCCCGAACGTGTCGGCGAGCGCGACGAACACGGCCCCGGCCAGCCCGGACGCGACCAGCGGCACCCGCGCGGGCCCGCTGATCCACGTCGCGACGACCGGGGCGCTGAGCGCGACGAACCCGATCGGCCCGCCCACGCCGACCGCGAGTCCGGCCAGGCACGCGGCGACGACGAGCGCGAGCAGCCGGGTGCGGCGGGCGTCGGAGCCGAGCACGCCCGCGACGTCCGGGCCGAACCGCAGCAGCGCCAGCCGCCGCCCGGCGAGCAGCGCGAGCGGCAGCAGCACGGCCAGCCCGGCGCACAGCGGCCCGGCGGACGCGTAGTCGCGCCCGTTGAGGCTGCCGACGCTCCACGCGAACATCGCGTAGGCGAAGTCGAGGTCCTTGCGGGCGAGCAGCAGCTCCACGAGCGCGCGCAGCACGGCCGCGACCGCGAACCCGGTGACGAGGACGCGGTAGCCGCCGGTGCCGGTCCCGCCTGCGATGAGCAGGACCAGCGCGGCGGCCAGCAGCCCGCCGAGCGGCCCGGCCCACCACGCGCCGAGCGTCCCGCCGCCGATCAGCGTCAGCAGGACGGCGAGCGTCGCGCCCTCGTTGACGCCGAGGAAGTCGGGTGAGGCCAGCCGGTTGCGGGCCATCGTCTGGGTGAGGCAGCCCGCGACGCCGAGCGCGCCGCCGACGAGCATCGCGACGGCGATCCGGGGCAGCCCGAACTCGCGGACCATGAGGACGTCGCCGGGCGGCGCGTCCCCGAACAGCGCCCGCAGCGCCTCCCCCGGGGACAGCACGGTCGAGCCGAACACCGCGCACCCGGCGAGGACGAGCGCGGCGAGCGCTCCGAGCCCGAGCGCCGCGAGCGCGCCCCGGCACGGGACGAGCACCGACCGGTCCCCGGCGCGTAGCACGAGGCTGTCGTCGGGACGCGGCACGCCCGGCCGGGCCCTTTCCCGTCCGCGTCCGGCCGCCGGGGGAGCGGGCGCGCCGAGCAGCAGCACGTTCCGGGACCGGACGAGCAGGATCAGCAGCGGCGCGCCGAGCACCGCCAGCACCAGCGCGACCGACGTCTCGTACGGCTTGATGACCACGCGGGCGGCCAGGTCGGCGGCCGGCAGGACGGCCGCGCCGGTGAGCGCGGCGGCGGCGAGCTGGACTCCGGTGCGCGGCCCGGCGAGGCGCCGCGCGGCGTAGCCCGCGACGAGGCCGAGGAACGTCAGCGGCCCGGCGAGCGCGACGGATCCGGCGGCCAGCAGCGTCACGGCGACGGCGACGAGCACGCGGGTCGCGCCGGGCCGGTGGCCGAGCGCGCGGGCGGTGTCGTCGCCGAGCGCGAGCGCGGCCAGCGGGCGCACGGCGGGCACGGCCAGGACCGCGCCGGCGGCGAGCACCGGCAGCACGCCGAGCAGGGCGTGCGCGGTGACGCCCGCGAGCGAGCCGAGCACCCAGAACCGGTACTCGTCGTAGGTCCTGCCCGTCCCGAGGACGATGAGGTTGATCGCCCCGGACGCGCTCGTGGTGATCGCGGCCCCGGCCAGGACGAGCCGCAGCGGCGACGCGCCCGTCCGTCCGGCGCCCGCCACCAGCAGGACGAGCGCGCTCGCGGCCAGCGCCCCGCCGAGCGCCCACGGCAGGTAACCGGCGCCCGAGCCCGCGCCGAAGAACGTGAGCCCGGTGACGACGCCGAGCGCCGCGCCGCCGTTCACGCCGAGCAGTCCGGTCTCGGCGAGCGGGTTGCGCGTGGCGGCCTGCAGCAGGGCGCCGGCCAGGCCGAGCGCCGCGCCGACCGCGAGCCCGGCGAGCGTGCGCGGGACGCGCAGCGTCGTGACGACCGTGCGCAGGTCGCCGTCGGCGCGCGCGCCGTGCCGGTCCAGCAGGAAGTCCAGGACGCGTCCGGGCGGGGTGTCGCCGCCGCCCACGAACAGCGACGCGACCGCCAGCAGCGCGACGGCCGCGCCGAGCAGCGCCAGCGGGCCGAGGACGCGCCCGGCGCGGGGCCGCGGGGACGCCGGGCCGGCGGCGGCGCGCGGTGCGGCGGAGACGGCGGACGGGGGAGACATGAAGGCAAGGCTAACCTAACTGCAACCGCCCGCCCGTGCGTGATCACCGTCACCCGGAACCCGGACTTGACGCCACCGGCCCGATTCGGGAACTTAGGTAAGGCATTCCTAACTTCCAACCGAAGGGGTCGTGTGGACGGCATCGACGGCACGACCGCCCTGGTGACCGGCGCGGGCGGCGGCATAGGCGCGGCCGTCGCCCGCGCCCTCGCGGCGGCCGGCGCGTCCGTGGCCGCGCTCGACCGGGACGCCGACGCCGCCGAGCGCACCGTCGCGGACCTGCCCGGTCCCGCGCTGGCCCTGCCCGCCGACGTCGCCGACCCCGCCGCCGTCGAGGCCGCCGTCGACCGCGCCGAACGCGACCTCGGGCCGCTCGGCGTCCTCGTCAACGCCGCCGGAATCCTGCGGCCCGCGCCCGTCCTGGACCTCGCCGACGCCGACTGGGCCGCCACGTTCGCGGTCAACGCCACCGGCGTGCTGCTGGCGTCCCGCGCGGTCGCGCGCCGCATGGTCCCGCGCCGCGCCGGAGCGATCGTCACGGTCGGCTCCAACGCGGCGCGGGTCCCCCGCGCCCGCGTCGCCGCCTACGCCGCCGCCAAGGCCGCCGCGGTCCAGTTCACCAAGTGCCTCGGCCTGGAGCTGGCCGCGCACGGGATCCGCTGCAACGTCGTCTCGCCCGGCTCGACCGGCACCGCGATGCAGCGCGACCTGTGGCCCGACGCCGCCGCCGGGGAGCGCGCGGCCGTGCGCGGCGACCTCGCCGAGCACCGCGCCGGGATCCCGCTCGGCCGGATCGCCGACCCCGCCGACGTCGCCGACGCCGTGGTGTTCCTCGCCTCCGACCGCGCCCGCCACATCACCCTGCACGACCTGTACGTGGACGGCGGCGCGTCCCTGCGCTGACCGCCCCGGAAGAAGGAGACCCCCGATGCTCCCCGGAGCCGTGCCGTGGCCCGCCGACGCCGCCGCGCACTACCGCGCCGCCGGATACTGGCGCGGCGAGACGTTCGGCGCGCTGCTGCGCTCGGTCGCGTCCCGCCACGCCGGGCGGACGGCCGTCGTCGGCGGCGACCGCCGCTGGACCTACGCCGAGCTGGACCGCCGCGCCGACCGCGCCGCCGCCGGGCTGCGCGCGCTCGGTCTCGGGCCCCGCGACCGCGTCGTCGTGCAGCTCCCGAACGTCGCCGAGTTCGCCGAGATCGTGTTCGGGCTGCTGCGGCTCGGCGCGATCCCGGTGTTCGCGCTGCCCGCGCACCGCCGCGCCGAGATCGGGCACTTCCTCGACCACGCCGAGGCCGCCGCCTACGTGATCCCCGACCGGCACGCCGGGTTCGACCACCGCGTTCTCGCCCGCGAGGTCAAGGCCCGCAACGTCATCGTCGTGGGGAACGCCGAGGAGTTCGTCCCCTACGCCGAGGTGCCCGCCGAGCCGGTCGACCTGCCCGATCCCGACCCGTCCGACGTCGCGCTGATGCAGCTCTCCGGCGGAACCACCGGCACGCCCAAGCTGATCCCGCGCACCCACGACGACTACCTCTACAGCTGCCGCGCCAGCGCCGAGATCTGCGGTCTCACGCCCGACAGCGCGTACCTGTGCGCGCTGCCCGCCGCGCACAACTTCCCGCTCAGCTCGCCGGGCGTGCTCGGCGCGCTCACCGCCGGGGCGAAGGTCGTGTTCGCGCCGCTGCCGAGCCCGGACGTCGCGTTCCCGCTCATCGAACGCGAGCGCGTCACGATCACCGGGCTCGTGCCGCCGCTCGCGCTCGTCTGGCTCGCCGCCGCGTCCGCGACCCGCCACGACCTGTCCAGCCTGGAGATCCTCCAGGTCGGCGGGGCCAAGTTCGCCGCCGAGGCCGCCGCCCGCGTCGGGCCGGTGCTCGGCTGCGAAGTCCAGCAGGTGTTCGGGATGGCCGAGGGGCTCGTCAACTACACCCGGCCCGGCGATCCCGAGGACGTCCGCGTCGCGACGCAGGGGCGTCCGATCTCGCCCGACGACGAGGTCCGCGTCGTGGACGACGACGACCGCGACGTCCCGCCCGGAACCGTCGGGCATCTCCTGACGCGCGGCCCGTACACGATTCGCGGCTACTACCGATCGCCCGAGCACAACGCCCGCGCGTTCACCACCGACGGTTACTACCGCACCGGTGATCTCGTCCGCCGTACCCCGGACGGCAACCTCGTCGTCGAGGGACGCGCGAAGGACCAGATCAACCGGGGCGGCGAGAAGATCGCCGCCGAGGAGGTCGAGAACCATCTGCTCGCCCACCCCGCCGTCCACGACGCCGCCGTCGTGGCCGTCCCCGACCCGGTGCTCGGCGAGCGGACCTGCGCGTTCCTCGTCCCCGCCGGCGACCCGCCGACCCTCGCCGCCGTGCGCGCGTTCCTGCGCGGCCGCGGCCTGGCCGACTACAAGATCCCCGACCGCGTCGTGCCCGTCGCGGCGTTCCCGTCCACCGGCGTCGGCAAGACCAGCCGCCGCGACCTGCGCGCCGCCCTGCTGGCCGGCCTGACCACCCGCTGAGGAGAACACCGTGGCCCTGCCCGCGATCGCCCCCTACCCGATGCCGGGCGCGGACGAGATCCCGCCGCCCCGCGTGGGCTGGCGCCCCGACCCCCGGCGCGCCGTCCTGCTCGTCCACGACATGCAGAACTACTTCCTGGACGCCTTCGCGGGCGACCCGGTCCCGACCCTGATCGCGAACATCGACGCGCTGCGGCGGGCGGCGCGCGCCGCGGGCGTCCCGGTCGTCTACACCGCCCAGCCCGGCGGCCAGACCCCCGACCAGCGCGGCCTCCAGCTCGACTTCTGGGGCGCCGGGGTCGGCGCCGCCGCCCGCGAGCCCGCCATCGTGGACGCCCTCGCCCCGCAGGACGGCGACACCGTCCTCACCAAGTGGCGCTACAGCGCGTTCCTGCGCACCGACCTCGCCGACCTGCTGCTGCCGCGCGGACGCGACCAGCTCATCGTCACCGGCGTCTACGCCCACATCGGCTGCCAGGCGACGGCCGTGGAGGCGTTCATGCGCGACGTCCAGCCGTTCGTCGTCGCCGACGCGCTCGGCGACTTCTCCGCCGCCGACCACCGCGCGGCCGTGGCGTTCGCCGCGCGCCGCTGCGCGGTCGTCACCGCGACGGCCCCGCTCGTCCGCGCGCTCGCCGCCGTCCCCGCCCGCTGAGGAGAACCGATGGACGTCACCCTGGACGGCCTGCGGGCCGAGGTCGCCGCCGTGCTCGGCGTCGACGCCGCCGAGCTGGAGCCCGAGGGCGACCTCATGGACGCGGGCCTGGACTCGATCCGCGTCATGATGCTGATCGAGCGCTGGCGCGCCGACGGCGCCGCCGTCGGGTTCGCCGAACTCGCGGAGGTCCCGACGCTCGCGGGCTGGCACGCCGTCCTCACCGGCGCGCGGGAGTGACCGTCAGGCCGCGATGAACGCGTGCGCCCGGCGGAACAGGCCGAGCGTGATCGCGTGCAGCAGGTCGCCGGTGCTCTTGGACGCCTTGCCCGCGCACGCCCGCGCGTGCGTGCCCTCCAGGACGATCCCGAGCTTGAAGCAGGCGAGCACCGCGTACCAGGTGATCGCCGACAGGTCCCGGCCGGCGGTCGCGGCGGGCCGCTCGGCGTACGCGGCGACCAGCTCGTCCGGCGCCGGGAGCCCGCCCGCCGCGCCGAGCGGCCCGGCCAGCAGCGCGCTCTCGGCGTCCTCGCCGGGCCAGGTCGCCAGCAGCCAGCCGAGGTCCAGCAGCGGGTCGCCGATCGTGGACATCTCCCAGTCCACGATCGCGGCGACGTCCGGTCCGGCGGGGGAGAACATCAGGTTCGCCAGGTGGTAGTCGCCGTGCATGACGCCCGGCCGCCACGTCGTGGGCCGGTTGTCCTCCAGCCAGCGCGCGACGCCGGCGAAACCGGGGATCTCCGGGCCGGGATAGCCGTCCAGCTCGGAGTAGGACTCCAGCTCCGCCGTCCACCGGCCGACCTGCCGCTCCAGGAAGCCGTCCGGACGGCCGTAGTCGCCGAGCTCGGCGGCCTCGTGGTCGACCGAGCCGAGGGCGGAGAGCGCGCGGGCCGCGTTCAGGCCCATCTCCCGCCGGATCTTCGAGTCGGACGCGTGCGGCTCGGGCAGCGTCACCGAGGCGTTGAACCCGTCCACCGGCGTCATCAGGTAGAACACCGCGCCGTTCATGACCGTCTCGTCCGGGCACGCGGCGATGAGGCGCGGCGCGGGCACGTCGGTGTCGTTCAGCGCGGTCAGCACGCGCGCCTCGCGGCGCAGCACCTCGTTGGTGCGGGCGCGCAGGTGCCGGGGGCCGCGCCGCAGCACGTAGTCGCCGCCGCCGCGCCGGAACCGCACGAGGACGTTCTGGGTCCCGCCGGTGAGCGGCGCGACGTCCTCGAACGGGCCGCCGGGCAGGCCGCGGTCGTCCATCCACGCGGCCAGGACGTCGAAGTCGACGAGCTCCGGGTCGATTCCCTCGGGCACCGGATTCCTCCTCGCAGGGTCGGCGGGTACCGCTGGGTAACACTAGAACACCGCTCGGATCGTCGGCGCGCGGCCCGCGAAAAACCACCAGAGACCCGGACGAGTCCGGTGCTACGGTGCGGGAGCCGGCCGCGGGACTCGGGTGCGACTTCCGGAACCCGCCTGTGAAGCGATGCTTCGACGTTCGTTCCCTCCGACCCCGGCCGGCCCTCGACCACCCGCCCACCGGGGGACCCGCATGACCGAGACCCTCGCGGACCTCGTCGCGTGCGAGGACGCGCTCATGTTCGTCAACGCCGCGATGACCTCCACCGGGCAGCGCGAGCACTACGACGACGCCGCCGGGCAGCGCCTCTCGCTGGACTTCCTGCACGCCTACATGCGGGAGAACTACCGCGAGGTCTACGCCGCCGCGCTCGCGCTGGACGTCAACGACCACAACGCCGCCCTGATCGTCCGGTCGCTGCTCGTCCACACCGCGGGCGTGCCGGACGACCGCCGCCGCGCCGAGGGCGCCCTCATCGCCCGGCGGCTGCGGCTGCTGCCCGCGCCGCGCGTCTACCGGCTGTTCCGCGAGCTGCGCGCCGCGCGCGTCAACAACCGCCGCACGCGCGCGATCATCCGCGACTGGCTCGCCGCCCGGCCCGATCCGGCGTTCGACGCCGTCAAGTACCGCACGGCCCTGAAGACCGCGCTGCGCCACATCGGCCTGCGCCCGGACGGCGAACTCGGTGACTTCCTGTTCTGCCCGGCGTCTCGGCCGCGCTACGAGACGCCGATCCTGGAGACGTGGCGGCGCGCCCACTTCGAGAAGCGGGCCGTCTACGAGCTGCCGTACACGGTCGCGGAAGGCTTCGCGGCCCGGCACGGCATCCCGCGCGCCCAGTTCCTGGAGCGCATCGAGCCGAACCTGACCCGGCTGGAGCGGCTGCGGCTCCAGGAGAGCGCCCGCCGCCTCGGCGCCGGATCCGTCGCCGCCGACCTGGCGACGATGCCGCTGACCCGGCTCGCGAGCTACGTCCTGTCGCTGCCGTTCGCCGACCGCGCGGCCCGCCGCGCCGAGCTGACCGGCGCGCTGCGCGCTGCCGCGCTGCGGGCCGCCGGACGCGACGCGGGCACGTGGGGGAGCGTGTCGGCCGTCCTGGACGACAGCTACTCCAGCCGCGGGTCCGGGCAGAAGCCGCGCCGCCCCCTCGCCGTCGCGCTCGCGTCGTCGTTCCTGCTCGCCGCGCTGGCCGCGCCGGGCCGGTACCGCGCGCACTGGCTGTCGGGACGGGCCGACGAGCTGATGGCCCACCCGTCCGGCCCGACGCCGCTCGGCGACCGCGTCCTCGACGCCCTGGACGACGCGCCGGACCGGCTCGTCCTCGTCACCGACGGCTGGGACAACGCGCCGGACGGGCTCGCCGCCGACGTCCTGCGCGTCTGGCGCACCCGGCTCGACCCCGGCGGCGCCGTCCAGATCACGCACCTCAACCCCGTGTACGACGCGGAAGGCTACGACGTGCGCCGCCTCGCGCCCGGCGTGCCCACCGCCGGGCTCCGCGACGCCGAGAACCTGCCGTCGCTGGTCGAGCTGGCGCGGTTCGCCGAGGGCCGCGTCGGGCTCGCCGACCTGCGCGCCCACCTGGACGCCCGCGTCGCCCGCTTCCTGGAGGAGCGATGACCCTCGACCTCACCGGCCTCACCACCGGGCCCGCGCAGACCCGGGGGTCGCTCCGGCTCGTGCCGCTGCTGCGCGACAAGCCCGTCCACGGCCTGCGCCTGGACCGCCGCGCGCACCACGAGGACGTCGTGGACGTCGGCGACGGCACCTACTACGCGAGCTACATCCCGCACGCCTACGTCCTGCGCTGGACGGGCGACGACCACGCCACCGCCGCCTACGGCACCCGGCTGGCCGCCGCCAAGGCCGACAAGGCCGACCGGGAGCGGCCCGCGCGGATCCCGGTGCGCGCGACCCGCCGCATGGCGCGGCGCACCGGCCGCGACCGGCTGCGCTTCCTGCCGCTGCACCTGGCCGTCGAGGGCTACCTCGCGCTGCACTTCGGCGGCCCGGAGATCCTGTGGGAGGAGTGGTCGCGGCGGGCCGTCGCGCGGGGCCTGTCGCCGCGCGAGGAGGCCGCCTACCTCGGCTGGTCCGTGCCCGGCCTGGACGACGCGCTGCGCGTCTTCGAGATCCACCCCGGCCAGTGCGGCGTCGCGGTGTACGTCGCGGACGCGCTCGCGAGCGTGTTCGTCGTCCCGCACCCGGGCGACTACCGCGCCCTGCACCCGACGCTCGTCGAGGACCTGTACGGCGAGCTGGTCCACCGCCACGCCGCCGCCGGGCTGCCCGCCGCCGCGCTCACCGACCCCATCGACCCCGCGTCGGTGTCCTCCCTCGCGGACCTGCGCGCGCAGGCGGAGCGGCGGCGTCGCCGGTGGGCGGAGTTCCACGACGGGACGATGGCCGCGGGGCTGCTCGACCAGGAGGATCTGACCTGGGAGACCGTCCAGTACCTCGACGTCCGGGGCGTCCCGGAGGCGCCGTCGTACTCCCTCGCCCGGTTCCTGCCGCCGTTCGTCCCGCGCCGCGAGAACCACATCGGCGAGGCGATCCTGGACCGGGACGGCCGCGTCGCCTACCTCAAGACGTTCCGGCTGTCGGAGACGCAGGTCCGGCGCGGCTTCCTGCTGCGGACGCTCGCCGCGCACGGCTGGCGGCTCGCCGACGCCGCCGCCGCGCTCGGGCAGCGCGAGAGCGAGCTGGCGATGCGGCTCAACTCGCTCGGCTTCGGGACGCTGCTGCACCAGCACGTCCTGGACCGCCACCGCGCGGCCCTGCGCCGCTGAGCGCTCAGCCGCGCAGGCCCGCGAACAGGTCGTCCTCGTCGTCGGGCACCGGGACGGAGCTGGCCACGCGGGTGAACATCTCCGTCCCGAACACGCGGGCGCGGATCTCCGGCGGCAGGCTCAGCAGCATCGCGCCGTCGCCCTGGCTGGCGTGCGCCTCCAGGGCCTTGCGCTTGACGTCCGCGTGCGCCGCCACGTCCACCCGGGTGGTGATCGCCTCGTCCGGGACGCCGAAGTCGTCGGGCGGGCCGTCGCCGAGGTCCAGCCCGAGGTCGGCCGCGAGCGCGAACAGCTCCTGGATCGCCGAGCGCTGCACGGCGGTGTAGTAGAACTTCGCCGGGATCCCCGTCGCGTCGGCCGCCGCCCGCGCCACCCGGTGCGCCTGGATGTGGTCGGGGTGCCCGTAGCCGCCGTTCTCGTCGTAGGTGACGACGACCTGCGGCCGGTACCGTTCCATGAGTTCCGCGACGCGCGCCGCCGCGTCCGCGAGCGGGACGTTCGCGAACGCCTCCGCGCGGGCGTTGCCGTCCCAGCCCGCCATGCCCGAGTCGTGGTAGCCGAGCGTCTCCACGTGCGAGATCCCGAGCAGCCGCGCCGACTCGGCCAGCTCCGTCCGCCGCAGCCGCGCCACGGCGGCCGGGTCGTGCCCGGGCTCGCCCGGCTTGATCCCGCCGGGCGCGTCGCCCAGCTCGCCGCCGGTGCAGGTGACGAGGACCGTCCGGATCCCCTCCGCCGCGGCGGCGGCCAGCACGCCGCCGGTCCCGATCACCTCGTCGTCGGGATGGGCGTGCACCGCCATCAGGGTCAGATCGGACATCGGGGAAGGCTCCTCGGACAGGGGACGGCCGGCGCGTCCACTCTACGGCGGGCCGGAACCGGCCGGTCCGGACGCACGTAAAACCCTGCCGCACCGGATATCCCTGACATACGGTCGCGACTATGGGCTCTCCTCTGCTCCTCGTGGACGTCGACGGCGTGCTCAACCCCCGCAAGCGCCCCAGCCGACGGTTCAGGCGGCACAAGTGCGCCCCCCAGGGCATCACGTTCAAGCTGTGGCTGAACCGCGAGCACGGCCCGCTGCTGCTCGACCTCGCCGAGCGCACCGGAGCCGAGCTGGCCTGGGCGAGCTACTGGTGCGCCACCGCCAACGAGTGGATCGCGCCGCGCGTCGGGCTGCCCGAACTGCCGCACGTCCCGATCCCGCGGTTCCCCGGTACGGCCGAGGGCGGCACGCTCGGCGCCTGGAAGGCCCGGCACGTCGCCGCCTACGCCGACGGCCGCCCGTTCGTGTGGTTCGAGGACGAACCGGACGCCGCCGAGCGCATCGCCGCCGAGGACGGCGTCGGCCCGCACCTGCTCGTCGCCGTCGACCCCGTCCACGGCCTCACCGACGACCACTTCGCCCGCGCCGCCGACTGGCTCGCCGCACTGGAGCGGTGACCGGGGCGCGACCGGGGTCCCGCGCGTTCTACGCTTGGGGCATGTCTTCCACGTCTTCGATCCGTGTGCGCTTCGCGCCGTCGCCGACCGGCATGTTCCACGTCGGCGGCGCCCGCTCCGCCCTGTTCAACTGGGCGATGGCCCGCCAGTCCGGCGGGACGTTCGTGCTGCGCATCGAGGACACCGACGCGTCCCGCAACAGCCCCGAATGGACCGAGGGCATCCTCAGCGCCCTCGCCTGGCTCGGCATGGACGGCGGCGAGTACGAGGGCCCCCACTTCCAGTCCGCGAACGCCGGGAGGCACGCCGAGGCCGCCGAGCGGCTGCGCGCCGACGGCCGCGCCTACTACTGCGACTGCACCCGCGACGCGATCGTCGCCCGCACCGGCGACTCCCACAAGGGCTACGACGGCTTCTGCCGCGACCGCGGCCTGGAGCCGGGCCCCGGCCGCGCGCTGCGCTTCCGCACCCCCGACGAGGGCCAGACCACCGTCGTGGACCTGCTGCGCGGCAAGCCGGTGTTCGAGAACGCGCTGCTGGAGGACTTCGTGATCGCCCGCGCGGACGGGTCGGTGACGTTCCTGCTGGCCAACGCCGTCGACGACATCTCCCAGGGCATCACCCACGTCGTGCGCGGCGAGGAGCACCTGTCCAACGCGCCCAAGCAGCAGCTCCTGTGGGACGCGCTCGGCGCCGAGCCCCCGGTCTGGGCGCACGTCCCGGTGATCGTCAACGAGAAGCGGCAGAAGCTGTCCAAGCGCCGCGACAAGGTCGCGCTGGAGGACTACCGCGCCGAGGGCTACCTCGCCGAGGCGATGCGCAACTACCTGATGCTGCTCGGCTGGGCGCCCGCCGGGGACCGGGAGATCGTCCCCTGGGACGAGATCGTGTCGGAGTTCCGGATCGAGGACGTCAACACCTCCCCGGCGTTCTTCGACGTCAAGAAGCTCCGCGCGATCAACGGCGACTACATCCGGATGCTCGCGCCGGACGCGTTCGCCGCCGCCTGCGTCCCGTTCCTCGACGCCGCGCCGTTCGACTACGACCCGGCGGTGTTCGCGCAGCTCGCGCCGCTCGCGCAGACCCGGATCGGGGTGCTGTCGGAGATCGTCCCGATGGTCGACTTCGCGTTCCTGCCCGCGCCCGTCGAGGACGAGGCGTCCTGGGCCAAGGCGATGAAGGAGCCCGCCGCGGCCGTCCTCGCGGGCGCCGAGGAGGCCTACCGGGACGCCCCCTGGAACGCCGAGGAGCTGAAGACCCGGCTGGAGGCCGTCGGCGCCGCGCACGGGCTGAAGCTCGGCAAGACCCAGGCGCCGGTGCGCGTCGCCGTCACCGGGCGGACGGTCGGGCTCCCGCTGTTCGAGTCCCTGGAGATCCTCGGCCGCGAAACCGTGCTCGCCCGCATCGCCGCCGCCCGCGCCCGCCTCAGCGGAACGTGACCGCGCCGGGGTAGTGGCCGGACGCGCACACGAACCGCATCCGGCCGCGCCCCGGCACGCCGAGGTCCACGCGCGTCGTGCCGGTCTCGGGCAGCGCGACGTCCCGGTTCCTCGCCGGGATCGTCAGCACCCGCGTGTGGCCGTGGGTGTTCTTCGTCCGGACCTCCAGGACGGTCGGCACCCCGGCCCGCGCGGTGAGCAGCGCGGGCCGGTACCCGTTCGTCAGCGCCCACAGCGTGACGACCTGCACGCCGGACGGGTCGGTCCGCACGAACCGCGCCGTGTCCGCCGCCGCCGTGCCGCCGTCCGGCAGCCATCCGCCGAGCCGGAGCCCCGACAGCAGCGTCCAGCCCGCGACCAGCACGAGCGCCGCCGTGAGCAGCGCCGTCAGCCGCCCGCGCAGCATTGTCAGCACGCGCCCGGCCGCGAGGCCGGCGATCGCGAACACCGGGACGGTCCCGAGCACGAACCCCGCCATCACCGCCGCCCCGCCCACCGGCGACCGCGACGTGACGGCCAGCAGCTCCGCCGACAACGTCAGCCCGCACGGCACCAGCAGCGTCGCGGCCCCGGCCGCGACCGGCCGCCGCCACCGCCGCGTCCCGCCCCCGGCGCCCGCACCGCCCGGCTCGTCCGCCGCGCCGCCTTGCTTGTACGCCGCGCCGTCCGGCTTCCCGGGCTCGTCCGCCGGCGTGTCGGCGCCGCCGGGAGCGCACTGGTCGGCGGCGTGCGGCCGGTCCGTCGTGCGTTCGTTCGCTTGCGGGCGGTCGGGTGCGCACGCGTGCGGCGTGCCCGCGCGGGAGCCCGGGCGGCGGGTCCAGGACGGGCGGGGGACGCCCGCCAGGTCGAGCGCGAACAGCAGCAGCACGACGGCCGCGCCGATCAGGAACGCGCCGCGCCAGTGCGGGCCCGGCTGCACGCCGGCGCCCACCGTGCCGAGCAGCGCGCCGAGCGCCGTGTGCCCGGCCAGCTTCGCGCCCAGGAACGCGGTGACCGGCGCGGCGGGCCGCCGGGCGTCGCGCAGCGCGCCCGCCAGCAGTCCGAGCTGCACGGCCGCGCAGGACGTCGCCCCGGCCAGCAGCCCGCCCCCGGCGCCCGCGACGAAAAGTGCGGTGGCGTCCAATGTCCCACCTCCGCCGCGAAACAGTCCCCAGTGGGACGAATCGCCAAGCGTGGCGGGACGGTGACGGTTTACCGACCGTCCGGACCGCGCGTCATTCCCGGGCGCCGAGCGCCGCGTCCAGCTCGTCGAGCCGGCGCCGCAGCTCGGAAAGCTCGGTCTCCGCGCCGTCGCCGGTCCGCTTGGCGACCGCGTCCACCTGGTCCCGGACGGCCTGGAGCCGCTCGCGCGCCGCCGCGCCGTCGACCGCCGCGCTGTCGACCGCCGCCTCGCCGCCCGCCCGCGCCGCCAGCAGCGCCGACTGGTCCCGCAGCTGCGCGGCCTGCTCGCGCAGCCGCGCCGTCTGCTCGCGGAGCTGCTTGTTCTTGGCGTGCAGCTCCACGAACACCGACACCTTCGCGCGCAGCACCCACGGGTCGAACGGCTTGGAGATGAAGTCCACCGCGCCCGCCGCGTACCCCCGGAACGCGTAGTCGGGGTCGCTGTTCACCGCCGTCAGGAAGATGATCGGCAGATCGCGGGTCTTGCGGCGCCGCTTGATGTCGCGGGCGGTCTCGAACCCGTCCATCCCGGGCATGACGACGTCCAGCAGGATCACCGCGTACTCGCCGGTGAGCAGCGCCTTCAGCGCCTCCTCGCCGGACCGGGCGCGGACCAGCTCCTGGTCGAGCGAGCTGAGGATCGCCTCCAGCGCGATGAGGTTCTCCTCCCGGTCGTCCACGAGAAGGATCTTCGCCCTGTCGTCCACGCCCCGCCCTCTCCCGCTCGGTCCCGGCTACGGCTCCCGTCTATCGAACCACGGACGGTTGCAGCCAGTTGCGCATCACGTCCAGCAGGTGATCGACGTCGACCGGCTTCGGCACATAGTCCGACGCCCCCGACTCCAGGCTCCGCTCCCGGTCGCCCTTCATCACCTTCGCCGTGATCACGATGATCGGCAGGTCGGCGAACTGCGGCATGTCGCGGATCGCCGCCGTCGTCGCGTACCCGTCCAGGCCGGGCATCATCACGTCCATCAGGACCAGCGAGATGTCCGGGTGGCGGTGCAGGACGTTGATGCCCGCCTGCCCGTCCTCGGCGTACAGCACGTCCATGCCGTACCCCTCCAGCACGCTGGTCAGGGCGAACACGTTGCGGACGTCGTCGTCCACGATCAGCACCTTGCGGCCCGACAGGACCGTGTCGAGGTAGTCGGCGGGCGGCTCGGCGAACGTCCCGGTCAGCGCCGGCTCGCCCGCGCCCTCGTCGCCGCCGGGCGCCTCGGCCACCGGCTCGGCGCCGTTCGCGGCCGGCTCGGCGGGCGCGGCGGGCGCGGTGATCTGCTCCTCGGCCGGGGGCAGCGCGCGGCGCCGCCCGTCCGGCTCGGCGTACTGCGCCGGGAGGTACAGCGTGAACACGCTGCCGCGCCCCGGCTCGCTCTCGGCGTGGATCTCGCCGCCGAGCAGCCGCGCGATGTTCCGGCTGATCGACAGGCCGAGGCCGGTGCCGCCGTAGCGGCGGCTGGTCGTCCCGTCCGCCTGCTGGAACGCCTCGAAGATCACCTGGAGCTTGTCGGCGCTGACGCCGATGCCGGTGTCGATGACGCGGAACGCCAGGACGTCCGGAGTCGTCCACAGCGTCGGCAGCGTGAACTCGATGTCCCCGGCGCGCTCGATCCGCAGCCGCACCTCGCCCTCGGCGGTGAACTTCACCGCGTTGGACAGCAGGTTCCGCAGCACCTGCTGCAGCCGCTGCTCGTCGGTCAGCAGCACCGCAGGGACGTCCGGCGCGACCTCCACGCCGAACCGCAGCCCCTTGTCGGTCGACAGCGGACGGAACGTCGCCTCCACGTAGTCCACCAGCGCCGCCACCGACAGCCGCTGCGGGTGCAGCTCCATCTTGCCCGCCTCGACCTTCGCCAGGTCCAGGATGTCGTTGATCAGCTCCAGCAGGTCGGTGCCCGAACCGTAGATCGTCCGCGCGAACTCGACCTGCTTGTCGGTGAGGTTCCCGCCCGGGTTCTCCGACAGCAGCTTGGCCAGCACGAGCAGGCTGTTCAGCGGCGTCCGCAGCTCGTGCGACATGTTCGCCAGGAACTCCGACTTGTACCGCGACGACACCGCGAGCTGCTGCGCGCGCTCCTCCAGCGTCCGCCGCGCCTGCTCGATCTGGAAGTTCTGGATCTCGATCGCGCGGTTCTGCTGGGCCAGCAGCGCCGCCTTCTCCTCCAGCTCGGTGTTGGAGTGCCGCAGCTCGCCCTGCTGGCGCTGCAGCTCGTCGGAGCGTTCCTGCAGCTCCTGCGCCAGCCGCTGGGACTCGCCGAGCAGCGCCTCGGTGCGGGTGTTGGCGCTGATCGCGTTCAGCGTCACGCCGATCGTCTCGATGAGCTGGCTGAAGAACGCCAGGTGGACGTCGGTGAACCGGCTGAACGACGCCAGCTCGATCGCGCCGAGCACGGTGTCCTCGAAGACGATCGGCAGGACGATGATGTTCACCGGCGCCGACTCGCCGAGCCCCGAGCGGATCTTCACGTGCTCGGCGGGGGCGTCGGAGATGAGGATCGTGCGGCGCTCCTGCGCGGCCTGCCCGACCAGGCCCTCGCCGAGCCCGAACGACACCGACCCGGCCAGGCCCCGCTTCACCCCGTACCCGGCGAGCAGCACCAGCTCGGTCTCGTCGCCGTCCTCCTCGGCCAGGTAGAACGCGCCGTACTGCGCGCTCGCCGTCGGCGTCAGCTCCCGCATGATCAGCTCGGCGACCTGCATCATGTCCCGGTGGCCCTGCATGAGGCCGCCGATCCGCGCCAGGTTCGTCTTCAGCCAGTCCTGCTCCTCGTTGGCGCGCGTGCTCTCCCGCAGCGTCGCGACCATGAGGTTGACGTTGTCCTTCAGCTCCGCGACCTCGCCGCGCGCCGCGACGGTGATCGTCCGGGTCAGGTCGCCGGTCGCGACCGCGCTCGCGACCTCGCCGATCGCGCGGACCTGCGTGGTCAGGTTGGACGCCAGCTCGTTGACGCTCTCGGTGAGCCGCTTCCACGTCCCCGACACGCCCTCGACCTCGGCCTGCCCGCCGAGCCGTCCCTCGCTGCCGACCTCCTTGGCGACGCGGGTGACCTCGGACGCGAACGACGACAGCGTGTCCACCATCGTGTTCAGCGTCGTCTTCAGCTCCAGGATCTCGCCCTGGGCGTCGACGTCGATGCGGCGGGTCAGGTCGCCGTGCGCCACCGCCGTGGCCACCTGGGCGATGTTGCGGACCTGGTAGGTCAGGTTGGACGCCATCCGGTTGACGTTCTCGGTGAGGTCCCGCCACATGCCGCCCGCGCCGGGCACGATCGCCTGGCCGCCGAGGCGTCCCTCGGTGCCGACCTCGCGGGCGACGCGGCTGACCTCGTCGGCGAACGCGGACAGCGTGTCGACCATCGTGTTGATGGTGTCCTTGAGCTGCAGGATCTCGCCCTGCGCGTCCACCGAGATCTTCTTGCCGAGGTCGCCCTGCGCGACGGCCGTCGTGACCTGCGCGATCCCGCGGACCTGCGTGGTCAGGTTGTTGGCCATCGAGTTGACGTTGTCGGTGAGGTCCTTCCAGACGCCGCTGACGCCCGGGACCCGCGCCTGCCCGCCGAGGCGTCCCTCGGTGCCGACCTCGCGGGCGACACGGGTCACTTCGTCGGCGAACGCGGACAGGGTGTCGACCATCGTGTTGATGGTGTCCTTGAGCTGCAGGATCTCGCCCTGGGCGTCGACGGTGATCTTCTTGCCGAGGTCGCCCTCGGCGACGGCCGTGGTGACCTGCGCGATGTTCCGCACCTGATAGGTCAGGTTGGACGCCATGCCGTTGACGTTGTTCGTCAGGTCCTTCCAGACGCCGCTGACGCCCGGCACCCGCGCCTGCCCGCCGAGGCGTCCCTCGGTGCCGACCTCGCGGGCCACACGGGTGACCTCGTCGGCGAACGCGGACAGCGTGTCCACCATCTGGTTGATCGTGTTCTTGAGCTGGAGGATCTCGCCCTGGGCGTCGACGGTGATCTTCTTGCCCAGGTCGCCCTCGGCCACGGCCGTGGTGACCTGCGCGATGTTCCGCACCTGGTACGTCAGGTTGTTCGCCATCGCGTTGACGTTGTCGGTCAGGTCCTTCCAGACCCCGCTCACGCCCCGCACGTTGGCCTGCCCGCCGAGCTGCCCCTCGGTGCCGACCTCGCGGGCGACGCGGGTGACCTCGTCGGCGAACCCGGAGAGCTGGTCCACCATCGTGTTCACCGTGAGCTTCAGCTCCTGCAGCTCACCGGTCGCCTCCACGGTGACCTTGCGGGTCAGGTCCCCGGACGCCACCGCCGTCGTCACCTCGGCGATGTCGCGGACCTGCGCCGTCAGCCGGCTCGCCATGACGTTCACCGCCGCCGTCGCGTCCCGCCAGCGGCCCGTCATGCCCTTCGCGGACGCCTTCCCGCCGAGCCGCCCCTCGGTGCCGACCTCCCGGGAGAACTGCGTGACCTCCCAGGTGAACTGGTCCAGCAGCTCCACCATCGAGTTCACCGACCGCGCCATCCGCAGCAGCTCGCCGCGCATCGGCCGCCCGTTCACCCGCAGGTCCACCCGCTGCGTCAGGTCGCCCTTGGCGACGGCCTCCACGACGCGGTGCATCCCGGTCGCCAGCTCCGTCAGCTTCCCGACGATCGCGTTGGTGTCCTCGGCGGCCGACGCCCACTGCCCGCGCAGCTGCGCGGTGCGGACGCGGCCGAGCAGCCGGCCGTCGCGGCCGATCTCCTGGCGCACCCGGCCCAGCTCGGCCGACAGATGGTGGCCGTTCTCGCGGATCTCGTCGAGGATCGCGGCGGCCTGCGCCACCGCTCCCTCGCCGGGCACGTCGACGTCGGCGCGCAGCCGTCCGTCGCGCACCGCCGCGAGGGCGCGCAGCAGCGGTTGCAGGTCGGCGTCGCTGTACCGCGGCGTCGTGTCCTTCGGCGACGCGCCCGCGGCACGGACGCCCTGACCGGTACGGGACGCGGTTCGGGGCATGCTCTCCATCCTCCTCACCCGCGATGCGGGAGGCCCGGAAAGGACGGGCGCCTCGTCCGGGCCGCACCTTTCACTCTACGTCGCGGCGCCGGTGGAACCCGACCGTACGGTGCCCGGACGCCCGAAGGCACCGAACTTCGTAATGCTTGTGTTACGGTCTGTCGTATTGTGGCGGCAAGATCGCGCCGCGCTGCCACCGCGTCTCGCGCCATCCGCTGGCCGGGCGGTCGGCCCGTCTGCCACGATAGCCAGGACCGCGGGAATCGTCGCATGTGAGGAAACGACTGGTGGATGGGCAGACGGTGTCGGCCACCTTCCCCTCCGCCGCCGAATCCGTCGCCGACGCCCGGCGGTTCGTGCGCACCGTCCTCACCGACTGGGACATGCCCGCCGCCGTGGACGACGCCGTCCTCGCCACCAGCGAACTCGCCACCAACGCCGTGACCTACGCGGGCACCTCCTTCGAGGTCTGCTGCTCCCGGCAGGGCGACGAGGTCCGCATCGAGGTCCGCGACCTGCACCCCACCCGCGCCCCCGAGATGCCCGGCATCAACGCCACCAGCGGACGCGGCCTGCCGTCCATCGCGCGGCTCGCCACCGCGTGGGGCGTCACCTACGACCGCCGCACCAAGGGCATCTGGTTCCGCATCCCGGCGGGCGGCGGCCAGGACCTGCCCGTCCCGCGCCTCAAGGACGCCGGACGGTCCCGCCGCCCCGCGCCCAAGCCCGCCGAGACCGACCCGGCCGCGCCCGCGACCGCGCTCACCATCGCCGGGGACCGGCTGCTGCGCTCGCCCGCCGCCCGCGAGGCCCTGGCGGACGCCGCCGCGTCCGCCCGCGACGCGCTCAAGGCCGACGCCGCCGCCGTCCTGCTCACCGAACGCGACGGCACGCTCGTCGTCGGCGCCGCGACCGGCCTCCCGCTGGACGCCCCCACCGGCGCCCCGTCGGTTGTCGACCTCGGCCCCGAGGCCCGCGCCGGCCGCGCCTGGATCACCGCCGACGCCGCCGACCCGCTCGCCGCCGCCCTGCACGCCCGGTCCCTGGCCGCCGCGCCGCTGGACGCCGAAGGACGCCTCACCGGCTTCCTCGTCGCGACCGCCGCCGCCCCCGACCGCTTCTCCGACGCCGACGGCGCCCGCCTCGGCCACCTCGCGGGCGAACTCTCGCTCGCCCTGGAGAAGGCCAGGATCGGGGAGCTGGAACGGTCCTGGCGGGGCTGGCTCAGCTTCGTCGCCGAGGCCAGCGACCTGCTCGCCGGAACCCTGGACCAAGAGCGCACGATGGCGCTCGTCGCGCAGCTCGTCGTGCCGCGCCTCGCCACCTGGTGCGCCCTCTACAGCGCCGGCGACGGCGACCCCGGCCGCCTCGCCTACGTCTGGCACGCCGACGAGAACCGCTCCGACGCCCTGCGCGACCTGCTCGCCCGCGCCGGGACCGTCCCCGAACCCGAGGCGCCCGGGCCCTGGAACGCGCTCGCCGACGCGCCCGACGAGGTCCGCGCCGCCGCCCGCGAGACCGCCGACGACGTCGCCTACGCCTTCCCGCTCATCGCGCGCGGCCGGCGCATCGGCTCGCTCGTCATCGGCCGCCCGCCCGGCGACCGGTTCCCGCGCAGCGCCATCGAACTCGCCGAGGAGCTGAGCCGCCGCGCCGCCCTCGCCGTCGACAACGCCCGCCTCTACTCCGAGCAGACCACGATGAGCAGCGCCCTGCAGCGCAGCCTGCTCCCGCCCGGCATTCCCGACATCCCGGGCCTGGAGGTCGCGGTCGTCTACGAACCGGCGGGGGAGGGGCACGAGGTCGGCGGCGACTTCTACGACGTGTTCCCGGCCGGGGACCAGCCCGCCGTCCCGGCCCGCTGGCGGTTCGCGATCGGCGACGTCTGCGGCACCGGGCCCGAGGCCGCCGCCGTCACCGGCCTCGCCCGGCACGCCCTGCGGATCCTCGCCGCCGAGGACATGACCGTCCCCGACGTCCTGACGCGCCTCAACCGCCTCATCCTCGGCGAGGGCGAACGCGCCCGGCTGCTCACCCTCCTGCACGGCGAGATCACGCCCCGGGCCCGCCGCGACGGCGTCAGCATCACCCTGACCAGCGCCGGCCACCCGCCGCCGCTCGTCCTCGACCCCGACGGCAACGTCCACGAGGCCGCCGGACCGCAACCGCTCCTCGGCGTCTTCGACGGCGTCGACTTCCACACCGACGCCGTAGAGTTGCGCAGCGGGCAGGTCCTGCTCTGCGTCACCGACGGCGTCACCGAGCGCCGTTCCGGCACCCGTCTCCTCGGCGACGGGCAGGGCCTGGAACGGCTCCTGGCCGGCTGCACGGGACTCAGCGCGGGCGCCGTCGCCGCACGGATCCAGCGGGCCGTCCGCGACTTCGGCCCGGAGCCGTCCAACGACGACGTTGCCCTCATCGTTCTCCGGGCGTCATGATGAAGCCCGACAATCGGTAAGGTGTGGTGGCGTGGGGCTGGCCTTGCAGACGACGCGGCAGGACGGCCGTGCGACCATCGCGGCGCGCGGTTCTATCGACCTGCACTCCTCCGACGAGCTGCGCTCGCGGCTGACCGAACTGGTCGACGCGGGCGAACGCGACGTCGTGGTGGATCTGACCGCGGTCGACTTCTGCGACTCCTCGGGACTGAACGTCCTCGTCCGCGCCTACAAGCACGCGCGGGCGCAGAACGCCACCCTCACCGTCACCGGCGCCTACGGCCGCGTTGAGAACGTCCTGCGGACCACCGGCCTCGACCGCTTCCTCATCGCCGGGGCCGGGGACGGCTCCGCATCATGAACGCGACGGCGAGCGAGGCTGAGTGACCGACCCGATGACCGAGACGACCCTGCGCGCCGCGCCCCAGACCGAGGCCGTCGAGTACGCCCGGCGCCTCGCGACCCGCACCATGCGCACCTGGGCGCTCATGGACCGCGAGGAACTGGTGACCGCGATCGTCGCCGAACTCGTCGCCAACGCCGTCCGGCACGCCGGGACCGCCCTCGAACTGCGGCTGCTGCGCGGCACCGGCCGCGTCCGCGTCGAGGTCCGCGACCGCGCACCGCAGATGCCGCGCATGACCGTCCCCGGGCCGCTGGACGAGTCCCACCGCGGCCTGTTCATCGTCGACCGCTTCGCCAGCACCTGGGGCGCCGAGCCCGTCACCGGCGGCAAGGTCGTCTGGGCCGAGGTCGCGCTGTGACCCGGCCCGGGTCGCCCCGGGCCGGACGCGTCAGCTCTTGCGGTACAGCTCGGCGACCATGAACGCCAGGTCCAGCGACTGGCCGCGGTTCAGGCGCGGGTCGCACGCCGTCTCGTAGCGCTGGTGCAGGTCGCCCTCCACGATCGGGTGCCCGCCGCCCACGCACTCGGTGACGTCGTCGCCGGTGAACTCGATGTGGATGCCGCCCGGATGCGTCCCGAGCGCCCGGTGGACCTCGAAGAAGCCCGCCACCTCGTCCAGCACGTCGTCCACCCGGCGGGTCTTGTGCCCGCTCGGCGCCTCGAACGTGTTCCCGTGCATCGGGTCGCAGATCCACGCCACCGGCGCGCCGCTCTGCCGGACCTTCTCGATCAGCGGCGGCAGCGCGTCCCTGATCTTGCCCGCGCCCATCCGGGTCACGAACGTCAGCCGGCCCGGCTCGCCCTCGGGGTTCAGCTTCTCGATCAGCGCCAGCGCGTCGTCCGGCGACGTCGTCGGGCCGAGCTTCACGCCGATCGGGTTGCGGATGCGGCTCAGGAAGTCCACGTGCGCGCCGTCGAGCTGCCGCGTCCGCTCACCGATCCACAGGAAGTGCGCGGAGACGTCGTAGGGGAGCCCGCTCAGGCTGTCCACCCGCGTCAGCGCCCGCTCGTACTCCAGCAGCAGCGCCTCGTGGCTGGAGTAGAACTCCACGCCGTGGAACTCGTCGGGGTTCGCGCCGCACGCCTTCATGAACGTCAGCGCCCGGTCGATCTCCCCGGCCAGCCGCTCGTACCGGCGGCCCGCCGGGCTCTGCGCCACGAAGTCCTGGTTCCAGCGGTGGACCTGGCGCAGGTCCGCGTACCCGCCCTTGGTGAACGCCCGGCACAGGTTCAGCGTCACCGCCGACGCGTGGTACGCCCGCAGCAGCCGCCGCGGGTCGTTGCGCCGCGCCTCGGGCGTGAACTCCAGGCCGTTGACCATGTCGCCCCGGTAGGCGGGCAGCTCGACGCCGTCGCGCGCCTCCATCGGCTTGGACCGCGGCTTGGCGAACTGCCCCGCCATCCGGCCCATCTTCACCACGGGCACGCTCGCCGCGTACGTGAGCACCACCGCCATCTGCAGCAGCGTCTTCAGCTTGTTGCGCACCGCGTCCGCGTTGGACCCGGCGAACGTCTCCGCGCAGTCGCCGCCCTGCAGCACGAACGCCTCGCCCCGCGCCACGTCCCCGAGACGCGCGCGGAGCTGGTCGCACTCGCCCGCGAAGACCAGCGGCGGAAGCTGCGCCAGCTCCTCCACCACGGCCCGCACCTCGGCGGGGTCGTCCCACTGCGGCTGCTGGAGGGCGGGCAGGCCGCGCCAGACGTCGAGGTCGTTGGTTGTGCTCACGGACGTCAAGGCTAAGGCACCCGCACCGGTGCCGGAAGCGCGGAGCGGCCCGGACGGCCGTGGCTCGTCCGGGCCGCTCCCCGCGCCGCTCAGGCCGCGCGCCCCCGCACGGCCACCGCCAGCTCCGCCGGGGGCTCGGCGCCGACCTGCACCGGCACCGGACGGCGGCCCGACAGGTCCCCGTCGACCGCGAGCTGCCGCAGCCGCCGCAGCGACCGGTCGGTGATCTGCCGCACCCGGTTGTGGCTCAGCCCGTACCGCGCGCCGATCTGCGCGTACGACAGCGGCTGCCCGCTCTCCATCCCGAACCTGGCCCGCACGATCGCCGCCTCCCGCTCGGGAAGCCGGTCCAGCAGGCGCGCCAGGCCCTCGATGTCGTCCAGCGCCAGCACCTCCGCCTCGGGCGTCACCGCCTCCGGGTCCTCCAGCAGGTCGCCCATCGGCGTCTCGCCGGCGTCGTCGACGGTCGCGTCCAGGCTCGCCGGGTCCCGCCGCCAGCGCAGCAGCTCGTCGACGTGCTCGGGCTCGGCGCCCACCGCGTCCGCCAGCTCGTCGCGGGTCGGCTCCCGGCCCAGCTCACGGCCGAGCTGACGCTCCGCCCTGCGCAGCCGCGACAACTCCTCCTCCACGTGGACGGGCAGCCGGATCGTCCGCGCGGTGTGGCTGAGCCCGCGCCCGATCGCCTGCCGGATCCACCACGTGGCGTACGTCGAGAACTTGAACCCCCGGCGGTAGTCGAACTTCTCCACCGCGCGCATCAGCCCGAGGTTGCCCTCCTGGATGAGGTCGATGAGCGGCAGCGCGTCGGTCGGGTACTTGCGGGCGATCGAGACCACGAGGCGAAGGTTGGCCTCGACGAAGCGCTGCTTGGCGCGCAGCCCGGCCGCTACAAGGTCCTCGAGCTCGGCGGAACGGACGCCGTCCGGCACCCGGCCCTCGTCGAGCAACTGTTCCGCGTACAGGCCCCCCTCGATCGCCTTCGCCAGATCGACCTCTTCCTCCGCGTCCAGCAGGGGGGTGCGGCCGATCCGGTCGAGGTACGCCCCGACCAGGTCCTTGTCGGGGGCGTCGACCCTGTCCGCCTTGGTTCGGGTTGCAGCCATCCTGACCCTTCTCTGGTTCGATCTCCCTAAGAGAGGAACGTGATTTACCGCTCTGTGATTCCCAGTTCCGGAATACTGCGGAGTAAGGCAAGGCCCTACCCTGATCTGATACCCCGGAAGAGGAGAGACCACATGGCGACCGTCACACTCACCGCCGGGAACTTCGACGCGACCGCCCAGGGGGACGGCATCGTCCTCATCGACTTCTGGGCGGCCTGGTGCGGACCCTGCCGGCGGTTCGCGCCCGTCTTCGAGAAGGCCGCCGAGGCCCACACCGACATCACGTTCGGCAAGGTCGACACCGAGGCCGAGCCCGCCCTCTCACAACGCTTCGGGATCACGTCCATTCCCACGCTGATGGCCGTCCGCGACGGCGTCATCGTGTACGCCGAGCCCGGCGCCGTCCCGGCCGCGTCCCTGGAGAAGATCATCGAGGCGGTGCGGGACCTCGACATGGACGAGGTCCGCAGCCGCATGGCGTGACGGGCCGATGCTCGCCGACATCGTCGACGCGCTCCGCTGCCCTCTGTGCGCGGAGCCTCTCGCCCTCGTGGACCGCTCCCTGGCCTGCCCCGCCCGGCACTCCTTCGACGTCGCGCGGCAGGGGTACGCCAACCTGCTGCCGGGCGGCGCGCGTCCCGGCACCGCCGACACGTCCGAGATGGTCCGGGCGCGCTCCGCGTTCCTCGGCGCGGGGCACTTCGCGCCGCTCGCCGCCGCGCTCGGCTCGCTCCTGCGCGGAACCGGCCGGATCCTCGACGCGGGCGCCGGGACCGGGTACTACCTCGCGGCCGTGCTGAACGCGGATTCCGTCGGAATCGCGCTCGACCTCTCCAAGCACGCCGCCCGCCGCGCCGCGCGCGCCCATCCCCGGATCGGCGCGGTCGTCGCCGACCTCTGGCAGGACCTTCCGCTCCGCTCCGCGTCGGTGGACGCGGTCCTGAACGTCTTCGCGCCGCGCAACGCCGCCGAGTACCGCCGCGTTCTGCGTCCGGACGGCGCCCTGTTCACCGTGACGCCGTCGTCCCGGCACCTCGGGCCGCTCATCGCCGAACTCGGGCTCCTGACCGTGGACGACCGCAAGAACGAGCGGACCGACGACGCCCTCGCCGGCCACTTCGCGCTCGCGTCCCGCGACACCCTCGACCTGACCGCCGACCTCGGGCACGCCGAGATCGCCACGCTCGTCGGGATGGGGCCAAGCGCACACCATGTTCCCGCGGATGACCTCGCCGAGCGGATCGCGAAGCTACCCGACCCGTTCCCGGTGCCGCTGTCGTTCGTCCTGTCCGTCTACCGGTAGGGCGGCGCGCGACAGCTCCAGCACGACTTGCGGCACGTCGCCCGGCACGCCCAGCTCGGGGACGTCCACGATCTCGTAGAGGAAAGAGACGGCGACGGACCGGATCGTCGCGGCGAGCAGGACGGCCTGGAGCGCTCGTCCGGCGCGCATCCACGCCTGCGGGGCGTCGCTCCCCGTGGTGAGGACGGCTCGGCACGTTCCATCGCCGGGCAGGACGTGCAGCGTCGCGCCTTCGAGCCGCGCCGTGTCCGAAAGCTCCTGGACGGCCCGGACCTCCGGCGCGCTCCCGCCCCCCGCGACCGCCCTCGACGGAACGGAGCGCAACGTCGCCGCATAGAGCAGGCGTTCCTCGCGCGTGACGCGCCGGCGCCGTGTAAGACGCACGGAGGCCAGGAGCCTCGGGTGCTCGGCGTCCGGGAGCAGCCGGATCACCGCCTCGCGGCCGAGCTGCGCGGCGGCCAGCCGCAGGTTGACGAGGACGGCGCCGCAGCTCAGATGCAGGCTCCGGCCGGACGGGTCGTCCATCGGACGGAACCGCGCCGGATCGGCGTGCACCTCGATGCGCCCGTCGGCCACCGCGAGACGCCACGCGTGCACGTCATGGAGCGTCGGGGCGATCGTCCCCGCGACGACCAGACGTTCCGTCGAGTTGCGGACGACGGGTGCGCTCACGGGCGCTCCTCTCTGACCCTGGCCGACGCGGCGGACCGCCGCCGGCGGGCGGCACCGCGCGCGGACCGGCCGGCCGGTGTCTTTCGCGCGGCACGATGTGTGCGAACCGTACCGCATTGTGACCTGACGCACATAGCGGATGATCTGCGGGAATACGTGTCGTTCCGGCGTCGTTATGGATCAATGTCCGGGTCGCGGACCGAGTTCGTGGGCCTCGCTTCACGATGGATGTGCGAAGCACTGTTCCGTCGGTGTTAAAGTTATGGACACAGCCCAGCGCGGGATGCGGGACGCCTCTGAGGCGGACGGCCCGGTGGGACTCCTCTGAACGATCATGGTGGCGGTTCTGGCCGTCTGGTTCGTCGTGGGGTGGGCTGGTCTCCTGGTGGGATCTGATCCGGTGGGTCGGATTTGACAGGGGGAAGTTCCCGGTAAGTTAGAAGGGTTGCCCCGGAGCGAGCGCCACGTGAGTGGTGGGAGCGCGGTGGGTGTCCGTTTCTTGAGAACTCAACAGCGTGTTAAAAGCCAGTGCCTTTATATGGCCCGACATTGGTTCGGGCCGTCCCCGAGGCCACTGTTTCGATGGTGGTCTGGGATTTCTTTGAGGCAAGCCGATCTTAGGGTCGGCATGCTGGGATTTCGATCCCTTGAGGTTTGGCATGTCCGGGGTTCGCCCCCTGGGTGTGTCGTGTAGGCCTTGATGGAGAGTTTGATCCTGGCTCAGGACGAACGCTGGCG
>NZ_WUTW01000002.1:1466478-1778705 GCF_009831215.1 Actinomadura rayongensis | reverse complement strand
GCCAGCGTCCGGTAGAGGCTCGTGGCTTCCTCAATACTGGCCAGCGCCCCCGCACGGTCACCGGTATTGGCCTGCTGGTTCGACAGGTTGTTCAGCGACGTGGCGAGGTTGGGAAGGAACGCGGCCGGGTTGGCGTCAGCCAGCGTCCGGTAGAGGCTCGTGGCTTCCTCAATACTGGCCAGCGCCCCCGCACGGTCACCGGTATTGGCCTGCTGATTCGACAGATTGTTCAGCGAGCCGGCGAGGTCGGGGAGGAACGCGGCCGGGTTGGCGTCAGCCAGCGTCCGTCGGATCTGGACTGCTTCCTCGATACTGGCCAGCGCCCCCGCGCGGTCGCCCGTATCAGACTGCCGGTTCGACAAGTTGTTCAGCCAGTTGGCGCGTTCCGCCATTTCTTGAATGGCATCGCTCTCACTTGGAGAGGCGATGTGTTGGGTGGCGATCAATGCGAGACCGCGCAGCGTACTGTGGCCGACGGGAATTAGTTCCGCCAGGTCCTGCAATGGAAGTGGTGTGTCATCGGCTTCGGCAAGTTCCTCCAGCGCGGTCACAAAAGGCCCACCTTTGGCGAGCGTAAGCATCAATGCTTGTGGCCACATGTCGGATCGGATATCGAGCGCTGCCCGCGCCAGTTCTACCGCCTTTTGTCTATCATTCTGTTCGGCACGGGAGATCGCGTCGCAAATATTCGCCAACTCTGTCGCCGTACTGTTTGTCACCGATGCGGCGAACAAACCCTTGTCCTTGCTCATCGCCGTCACGATGAGGTGGCCGGAGACGGGGTCCGGATGGATGGTGATCGATCCGTCCTCCCGGCTTGTCGGCAGCAGATGCGAGAGGAGGTCGGCGACCTTGTCTCGTTCAACCTGATTTTGTATACCGAATATCTTCTCCAGGAGGTTGGGGACGCGATCTTCGTTCGGCGCGACAAGGGAGATGCCGGCCCCTATCGAACGAAGGGTTTTCGGGGATGGCTTGAGTCCGAACTCCTTGTCCCAAGTGTCGCGCCAGTAACTGAATTCGTGATCGAGTACCCGTTCGTAAATCTCCGCCGGCTCGGCCGGGAGATCGGGATCGCCGTGAGCGGCGAGCCAGCCGAGCAGGACGAGGTCCAGCGTCGTCCAGGTGACCGGACGCGGTGCTTCGGGCAGTGGCGCGTACGCGTTCTTCTCAGGCGCGAACGCGCGCAGAGTAGCCCGGAAAACGCCGGTGGTTCGTGGGTGGGCGGGTTCCAGGAGCCGGTCCAGCAGGGAGTACCGGACGCCGTCACGCGCGGTTTCTCTGGCGACCTCGTTCCACCAGTCGCCGACGGCCCTCGCAGTGAGCACGACGCAGATCGGCAGTTCGCGTTCGTGCACGACGCGGAGCAGGTCGATGATCTGCGTCGTCTTGGCGGCCTCGGCGTAGTCCACGACCACCAGGACGGGCGCCGCGACGCGGGCGAGCCATTCGAGCTGGTCGTCTGCGGGATTGCGGAGCAGGAACCCGGTGTACCAGCCGGCCTTGGCCATGCGAGCGGCAAGTTCGGCCGCCAGGTGGGTCTTGCCCGCCCCGCCAAGGCCGTGAACGATCGCGATCCTGGTCTCGGCGGCGGGACCGGGGGCCTCGCACCAGTCCATGAGCAGGTCGAGGTCGTCGCGGGCGTAGAACGGAATCTTTCCGTAGCGGGCCGAGATCTGGGCCAGCGGACCGGCGCCGGGCGTCGGCTGGTAGGGCGGGGTCAGGGGTTCCATCGTCGGCCACCGCGGCATCGGCAGCGGATCCCTGGAGTCCAGGCCCACGTCGACCCCGAGGCCCCAAGCCCATTGCTCGCCGGTCACCATCTTCGCGCCGGCCGCCAGCGCGTCCGCCCACGATCGGGGAGAGCCGTCCAGGTAGCCGTGGGCCGCCCTGGTGACGTCGACGGCGATGAACGCGCCGGTCTCGCGTTCGGACGCGCACAGGTCGTCGATCACCGCGTCGGGCGCGGCGTGGTGAAGCACGTCGTGCAGCGGGTAGTCCGCGTGCCCCCGGGGCTGCTCCCAGTTGCCGCCCAGCCACACCACCACGAGAGCGTGCGCGGATCCCGGGGCCCCGGCCGGGTCCATGAGCACGATCAGGGGATGCAGCCCGGCGTCCAGGCACGTCCCGGCGAACGTCACCGCGATGTCGAGGCAGGTGGCGTGCCGCCGCAGCCGCAGCACTTCGTCCGGAGGGCGGATCACCTGCCGACCTGGTTCGCTGGCCGGGTCTTCCAGGACGTAGCGGATCTCCCGCTCGGCGAACAGCTCGTAGATGCGGCGTGCCCGCTCCAGGGGCGGGCCCTCGCCGGGGCCAGGCAGGCGGGACGCCTGGTCGGCGGGCAGCAGCCGGGGGGTGACGCGCCGCTGCACGTAGGCGGCCAGCATTCCCGGCGCGTTCTGACGGGACCACCGCGGCCATGCGCTCATTCGTGCTCCCCTTCGACGACTCCGACGACGTCGGAGACCCGGATCTGCCCGGTGCCCGACCCCAGGGCCGCCGTCACCGACACCTCATAGACGCCCGCCGGACGCGGCGGGACCGTCGCGGACCACGTCCCGTCCGCGAAGACGCAACGGATCTTCGCTGCGGGACCGCCGCCCGGTTCTTTGATCCGGGCCTCGACCACGGTGTCATCGGTCGGCTCGGCCCCGAGAAGCTTGGCGCTCACCAGGAAGGGCTGCCCGGCCGTGACCGTCTCGTCCAGATCGAGCCCGAGCCAGGGACGTTCCGGAGCGTCCCCCCGCGTCGGCCGCAGGGAGTCGCCGGAAAAGTTCCGCAGCGATTCCACGATCGCGGACGTGGACGCCATCGGCAGATGCCGCTCGCCCACCGCCTGCCACGCGGTCCGGCGCTCGTCCAGGTCCAGCGGGATCGCCGAGCAGGCCGGGACCGTGCCGTCGCCGAGCCAGCCCGCGTTGGGCATCCACTCAGCGTCGGCCTTGGCGAAGGTCAGCCCCGTCGGCGACAGCTCCGCCCGGCCGAATGTCGTGTGGCCCCGGGCGAAGATCGCGCCGACCTCGGGGACGGCGCGCGGCGGCAGATCCGCGAACCCGTCCCACGACGCCTCGATCTCCTCGTGCATGCGACGCGCCTCGTCCGCCCGCTTCGCCCACGCGGCGTCGGCCCACTCGAGCTCGTTGGGGAAGCTGGTCGTTCCGTCCGGTCCGCGGACCACCGGGTAGAAGGGCAGCAGGTCGAAGGCCGCGGGCCAGTCCCGCAGCGTCGCGGTCGCTCGCCGGAACGGCAGAGCCCCCACCTTGACGCCGTTCATCAGCCACGCCAGGGCTTTCGGCGCGCCGCGGTGCGGTGTACCCACCGTGATGAGCGCCCGGCAGTACGCGGCCCCGCCCATCGGCCCCAGCCAGTACCGCGCGACCAGCCCGCCCAGGGAATGGCCGACGACGATCACCCGCCGGGCCGCGTCGCCGGACGGCCCCAGCCGGTCCCGGACCTCGACGGCCAGCCGCTCGGCCGCCGCCTTCACGCCCCGCCGGAAGTCGTACGGGAACAGGACGACGTCGGCGCGCGGATCGCGCGGCGCGCCCGGTGCCGCGACGTCCACGCGGACGTGATCGAACGCGTTCTTGATCAGGCACAGCAGCCGGTCATAGCCGGGCACCGCCAGCGGGCCGACGACGCTGATGGACGGCAGCAGGCCCACGGGTTCCAGCGGCGCTGCCAGGTCGAGCCGCTTCGGCCACGCCAGCGACCGGGCGGTCGAGCTGAGGCCGCCGCCCCAGACGACCCGGCCGTCCGGCCCCCGCAGCACACTGCCGCCGATACCCGGAACGACGATCACTACATGTTTCAAGCGCGCCACGAGCGCCCCGTTTCCCGGCCCGCCCCAACCGGCGGCCGCGCCCGCACGTCGGACGAATCACGCTAACCGTCGGTGCGGTCCCGTGCGGGGCACTTGCCGTACCTGGCCACCGACCCCGGCCCGGGCGATCAAGGGAACGCGCTCAGGCGGTGAACTCGTCCATGAGGTGGTCCAGGCAGCGTTCGACGATCGCCGTGATGGTCAGGACGGGGTTGGCGGCGCCGGTGGAGCCGGGCATCAGGGCGGAGTCCAGGCAGTAGAGCCCGCGGTAGCCGTGCAGTCGGCCGTACTCGTCCGTGGCCTTGCCGATCGCGGCGCCGCCGAGGGGGTGCAGGATCAGGGGGTACACGGCCGTCGGATTGACCGATTTCGCGCCGGACGGGAGCTGCGCCTTGATGGGGCGTAGAAGGTCGGTGACGGCGCGCTGGGCGGTGGCGTCGTTGCTCGGTTCCCAGTTGAGGCGGGTGCGTTTTTCGGACGCGGAGTAGCTCCAGTGCCCGAAGCGGTCGGAGACGCCGACTCCGGCGCAGAGCAGCAGCTGCGTCTCGAAGGGGAACGGGAGTCCGCCGTGGGTCACCAGCATGTCGCCGTCGCCGTTGCGGGCCAGCACGTTCGGCGGGCCCGCCTGGGGCGCGCCGGTCGGTTCGTCGTTGGTTCGGATGATCGGAAGCTGGTCGCCGTTCGTGCCCCACTGGCGGCCCACCGCCGCGTTCAGGTCGGGCAGGGCGCCGGTCTCGCGGGCGGTGACCAGCAGGCGCGGCGTGTGGACGCCGCCCGCCGCGACGACGAGCCGGTCGCAGGTCAGCGCGATCCGTTCCTGCGGCGTTCCGGCGGTGTCGAGCCGTTCGACGGTGACCAGGTACTTGCCGTCGCGGCGTTGCGCGATGTCGAGGACGTTGTGCAGAGGTCGCACCGTCGTCCGGCCGGTCTCCTCCGCGCGGGCCAGGTAGGTGCGGTCGACGCTGAGCTTCGCGCCGCTGTCGCAGCCGGTGAAGAAGTACTGTCCGACGGTGACCGAAGGTGTGGCGGTGCCGTCGAGTTCGGCCCGGACGACGTCGAAGTCGTAGGTGGAGACGACCTGCTCCGTCGCGAGCCCCGAGCCTTCCAGGGCGTCCCGCCAGAGGCCGTTGGACCGGTAGCGGGGGTGGGCGAGGAGGTCGTCGGGGAACGCGGTCCCCCGCAGGCGGCGGCGGGCGCGGGGATAGTAGGTGCGGTCGAGTTCGTCGTAGTCGATCTCGGCGGGGAAGACGCGCCGGAAGACCTCGGCGCGCGGCTGGGGCAGCATCCCGCCGTAGACGAGCGTCCCGCCGCCGACGCCCGCTCCGCAGACGACGGCGTACCGCGGGGTGACGAGGGCGTCCAGCAGGCCGGTGGAACGGAACAGCCCGTCGGCGCCCTCGACGAGGCGGGCGAGCCACCGCGGGCCCGGCGGACGCGGCGCACGCCCGTGGAGCCAGAGCAGGCGCCGGTCCAGGGACGGGAACCGGGGGAAGGTGCCTCCTTCCGGGGTGATGGGCCAGCGACGGCCGCGTTCCAGGACGACGTTGTCGATCCCGGCGCGGGCGAGCCGGAACGCGGTGACGCTGCCGCCGACGCCCGCCCCGATGATGACGACGCGGTGGCTCTCCTCGCGGTCAGCGGGGGGACGCTGCTCGGATTTCGGCATGGTCGGTTCCCTTCCGGGCCGTCCGGTGTCGCGGGACGGACCTAGATCTTCTGCAGGACGTAGGTTCCGGGCGCCGGCTCGCCGGGCGGGTACCGGTCGCTGCCCATCGGCGGCGGGGGGCGCCGCGGCCCGGAACGGTCGGCGAGCCAGTCCGCCCACGACTCCCACCAGCCCTGACGGTGCTCGGTGGCCGTGGCGAGCCAGGTCTGCGGGTTCGGCGCGAAGGGAGGTTCGCTCGTCCAGTACCGGGCTTTGGGCCCCGGCGGGGCCAGCGCTCCGGCGACGTGGCCGCCGGCGGAGAGGAAGAACCGGACCGCTCCCGGCAGCAGGGCGGTGGTGCGGTAGGCGGACTCCCAGGGGACGATGTGGTCCTTGCGCGCCGCGGCGACGAACACGTCCTGGGTGATCTTCTTTGGGCTCAGCGTCCGGCCGGCGAGGACGGCCCGTCCCCGGGCGAAGTCGTTGCGCAGGAAGATCTCCCGCATGAAGTACCGCTGCGCGCGGTGCGGGATGTTCATCCCGTCGGAACTCCAGGTCAGGATGTCCAGGCTCGGCGGCCGGCGTCCCATCAGCCAGTTCGAGCCGGTGGAGCGCCACACCAGCTCGTTGGCCCGCAGGAAGCGGAAGAAGTCGTCGACGCGGCGGCCGTCCAGGTAGCCCCGGCGCCCGGTGGCGCGCTCGATGAGGTCGACCACGACGTGCTCGTACACCTTGCCCGCCACGCTGGACTCCACGAACTCCGTGATGTCGGAGAAGTCGACGAGGGTGTTGACCAGCGTGACCGAGCCGACGCGCGGGCTCGCGTCGTCGGCGAGCCAGGCCGTCAGCATCAGGGCCAGCAGGCCGCCCAGGCACGCGCCGGCGACGTTGACCTCGTCCTGGCCGGTGATGTCCTCGATGACGCCGATCGCGGTGAGCAGTCCGTCGCGCAGGTAGTCGTCGAAGCCGACGTCGCGCAGGGACGCGTCGGGGTTGCGGTAGCTGACGACGAAGACCGTGTGACCGTGGTCGACGAGCCATTCGACCACGCTGCGTCCGGGCGACAGGTCCAGGACGTAGTACTTGTTGACCCACGGCGGGCTCACCAGCATCGGTGTCGTATGGACGGTCTCGGTCCGCGGCTCGTACTGGAGCAGTTCCATGAGGTGGTTGCGGAAGACGACGCGTCCCGGCGACGTCGCGAGGTCGCGGCCGACCACGAAGTCCTCGTCGGCCACGGCTTTGGGCAGCATGCGGCCGGCGGCCAGGTCGCCGAGGAAGGCGCCCGCGCCGCGGACGAGGCTGCGCCCGCGCGTCCGCCACGCGGTCCGGAGCGCGGCGGGGTTGCCGGGCAGGACGTTGGTCGGGGCCCCGGCGTCGATCACCTGCCGGGCGAGGAAGCGCGCGACCTGACGGTCATGGTCGCCGAGCGGGAGGGCGTCCACCGACTCCAGCGTCAGCCGCGCGCCGAGCAGGTACACCTGTTGCAGCAGGTGGAAGTACGCGTTGTCGTTCCATGCGGGGTCGGTGAAGCGCCGGTCGCCGGGCTCGACCGCGACGGGGCTCGCGGCCGGATGTCCCGGCCCGGCCCCCACGGTCGCCCCGACGGTCCGCAGGAGGCCTCCCACGAAACGGAGGTCGGCGTCCAGCAGGCGTCGTGCGACATTGGTCGGAGCCGGTTGGCGGGCGGGATCCTCTTTGAACATCGGCATCCTTCCGGCGTGCTGGGGTCATTGAGCGGGAGCGGCGTCCTCGACGACGGCGAGGTCGTCCCGGAGGAACGGGCCGAGGAAGTTCATGACTTCCGCGGGGCTGTCGATGAACGAGACGTGCGACGCCGCGATGATCAGTCCGAAGCGGCCGTGCGGGAGCTTCTTGGCGGCGAGCACTCCCTGCCAGACAGGGAATAGCTGGTCCGAGACCCCCCATATGACCAGCGCGGGGACGTCGATTTCACCGAGGCGTTTGTGGACGTCGAAGCGCTGACCGCGGAGGCCCACACCGATGCGGACGGCGTCGAAGGACGTCTGCAGGAACGTCCGGGAATGGCTGAGGCGCAGTTGCCGGACCCAGAAGCTCTTGGGAAGACGCCACGGCCGCTGCAGTTGCAGCGCGCCGCCGAGCACCCTCAGGACCGAGCCGCCGGGCAGGAGCAGCGCCGTGATCAGCACCTCGGCGACCGGGACGGGGATGAACGACTCGGCGACGAGCAGCGGGTTCACCGCCCGGCCGAGCCCGGCCGAGTCGAGCATCGCCAGGCGCGTCACCCGCTCGGGATGGGCGAGCGCCAGTTCGGCCACGAGCAGACCGCCGTAGGAATGGCCCACGGCCATGACGCTGTCGATGCCCAGGACGTCCAGGAACGCGGCGATGAAGGACACGAACCGGTCCGGCCGCAGGTCGCCGACCGGACTGGTCTCCCCGTAGCCGGGCAAGGACACCGCGACGACCCGGTTCGTCGTCGCCAGCGATTCCGCGAACGGCCACCAGTCGCGCGCGCTGCTCGCGTTCCCGTGCACGAGCAGGACGACCGGGCCTTCGCCCTCGTCCAGATAGTACGTGGAGACACCTTGAACGATCACCCGTCGCGCGGGCATGTCACTATTTCTCATGACCGACCTTCGATTCGGTGGCGCCGAAATTATTCGGATCTCGATGAGTCCATTTGCGAACGACATCGTCCGTGGTCACGGGTCGCGCTGAATCCGAAGTGGTGCGCGGTTGATGATCACACCATATACCTTCCACCCATTTCTTGACAATGCGAAGGAAATGAGTCAGATAACTGGCGTGGAACGATCTCCTTGCGCACCTATCGACGCCTCGGCGCGTATTGCAGCCGAAGTCGCGGGCGGTCCGCGCCTACACCGCCGAGGCGCGCGTGCGGCCCGGCGACGGCGCCGGAAGGTCTTTCACGTGTTCCCGAGCACAGGGCGCGGCCCGGCCGATCACGTCGGCGGACGCGGGCGCCGAGTCGGCTCAGCGCCGCAGGCTGGTCTCCTGCTCGACGCGCGACAGCTTCTCGGGGTTGCGCACGGCGTAGAGGCCGGTGATGAGGCCGCGCTCGACGCGGACGGCGATGACGGTGTCGATCTCGCCGTCGAGCCGGAGGATCAGGGCGGGGCAGCCGTTGACCTGCGCCGGGTGCAGGGACATCGCGGCGCCGTACCTCCGCAGGCTCGCCGCGATGGGGGCCACCTGGTCGGCTCCCACGATGGGCGCCGGCGCGGCCTGCCGGATGCCTCCGCCGTCGCCGAGGAAGACGACGTCCGGCGCGAGGATGTCGAGCAGGCTCTGTAGATCGCCCGTGGCGACTGCGTGCTGGAAGGCTTCGAGCGCGCTGCGGGTCTCGGTCGCGGAGACGACGTCGAGCGGGCGGCGCGCGGCGACGTGCGACCGCGCCCGGTGGGCGATCTGGCGGACCGTGGCCTGGCTCTTGCCGACGGCCTGGGCGATCTCCTCGTAGGCCACGTCGAACACGTCGCGCAGCACGAACACGACGCGCTCGATCGGGGTGAGCGTCTCCAGCACCAGGAGCACGGCCATCGAGACGCTGTCGGCCAGCTCGACGTCCTCGGCCACGTCGGGCGTGGTCAGCAGCGGCTCGGGCAGCCAGGGCCCGAAGTAGGACTCCTTGCGGCGGCTGAGCGTGCGCAGCCGGTTCAGCGCCTGCCGGGTCGTGATCCTGACCAGGTACGCGCGCTGGTCCCGCACGGTGTCGAGGTCGACGCCGATCCACCGCAGCCAGGTCTCCTGCAGAGCGTCCTCGGCGTCGGCGGCCGAGCCGAGCATCTCGTAGGCGACGGTGAAGAGCAGGTTCCGGTGGGCCGCGAACACCCGGGTGGCGGCGTCCATCCCGCCGGAGCCGCGTGGCGCGGCCGGCTCGCCGCCTTCGCTCATCGTCGGCTCCTGCCCGTTCGACCTCGATCGTCCCATGCGCACAGGACACCGGTCCGCGCCGCCGCGTGACACCCGAGTCCGGTGGCATAGGTCACAGGGCCGTGCCGTCACAAGATCCGGGTCGTCGGCATCTCTTGGTCGACCCACGACGACAGCGTCGCGGATTCGGGAACGCCGCGCGAACGATCGCGCGGTCCCCAGAGTGAGGAGACTGTCATGGAACCCCGTTTCGACCTGATGACCAACGCGCTCGGCGCCAAGATCGCCAAGCGGATCTACAACGTCGCGCTGGCGATCATCCAGTCTCCGCTGCCCGAGAGCACCCAGAACCTGGTGATGCTGCGGGCCAGCCAGATCAACGGCTGCGGTTTCTGCGTCGACTACCACACCAAGGACGCCACGGCCGCCGGAGAGGACGCGACCCGGCTGCACCTGGTCGCCGCCTGGCGCGAGTCGACGGTGTTCACCGACGCCGAGCGGGCCGCGCTGGCGCTCACCGAGGAGGGGACCCGGATCGCCGACGCGTCCGGCGGTGTGTCCGACGAGACCTGGGCCCGGGTGCGCGAGCACTACGACGACGACCAGATCGCCGCCCTGGTCTCCCTGATCGCCGTGATCAACGCCAACAACCGTCTCAACGTGATCGTGCGGAACCCGGGCGGCTCCTACCAGCCGGGTCAGTTCGCCGCCCTCGCCAACTGACCGGCGGACCGGCCCCGGATCACCCGATCCGGGGTCGGTCCCCCGGTCAGGGTTCGACGTCGTCGGCCTCCATCGTCGTGACCGTGTTCGGTGCGTGGGTCAGGGTGAGGAGCCGGTCGGCGATCGGGGCGTCGCGCTCGCGGGTGTAGGCGCGGGCGGGGACGTCGTCGGTCGCGTCGGTGGCCCAGACGCGGACGCGTCCCTCTGCGCGGGCGAAACGGCGCAAGTCGTAGGTCACGGTGCGGGCGACGGCGCTGTTCGCGGTGACGAGCGTGAGGCGGCGGGCGGGGACGTCGTAGGCCGCGACGGTGTCCGGATGGCCGGAGTCGAGGATGTGCATTCCTGGTCTGATGTGCCGCGTGTACTGGGCTAGGACGTAGTACTTCGCGTTGACTTCGGTGACCTCCGCGCGGAGCGTGCCCGGAGCGCCGCCGGTCGGGTTCGGGGTCGTGTCGTCGTAGGCGCCGGTGAGCAGGCCCCAGCCGAGACCGTCGACCGGTTGCCAGTAGACCCAGGCGCGGGGGCGCAGGCTCCGCAGGTCGCGGCCGATGTTCAGGGCGGTCCTGAGTCCGGCGGGTTCGCCGTCGCAGTACTCGCTCTGCCAGAGGGGCGTGGTCGCGCCGATCGCGGTGCGCAGGGCCGCGCGGCCGACGGAGTCGTCGTCGCGTTCGTAGCCGTGGACGTTGACGCGTCCGATGAGGCGGCGGACGTCCGCGGGGAGGTCGCGCCAGGTGTTCGTCGCCTGGGAGTAGAAGCATTCATCGGAGGCGGCGATCCGGACGTCGTGGAGGCCCCGGGCGTCCAGCGCGCGGCGCAGCGGGGTGAGGACGGCCGCCTGCGCGTCCACGGTGAAGTGGCAGCCTTCCTGGTTCTGGCTCGCGTGCCATGCCTGCAACGACGGCTCGTTGAACGGCTCCACCGAAGCGAAGTGCACGTTCCAGTGGTCGCGGGCGTGGCGTGCGACGGCGGCGATGTAGCGCGCGTACGTCTCGCGGTGCGCGGGAGACAGGTTGTCCTGGTCGGGTCGTTCAGCCCCGGACGGGTTCCCGTTCACGGTCATCCACCACGGCGGCGACACCGAGAACATCTCGAAGCGGTCCGCGCCGATGGCGCGGGCCTTCCGGAGCATGGCGCGCTGGTTCGCGTCGGCGGCCCAGTTCCAGTCCGTGCCGCGCCAGGGGGCCTCGATCTGCTTGCGGCGCACGATCCGGGGCGATTCGACCATCCTCGCCGGGCCGTCGCCGGGACGCGGCCAGGTGCAGGCGCCCAGGTTGTACCGGACGACCGTGAGGCCCAGCCCGGGAAGCGTGACGTCCCGGTCGGCGAGCCGCACCCGCGCGGGGCCCCGGCCGAACAGCGCGCGGGCGAGGTCGTCGCGCCGGCCCAGTTCGGTGCCCGCCCACCAGGACAGGCAGACGCCCCACCCGTCCCAGGGGAACGACACAGAGTGCGGGTCCACCACACGTTCGGGCACGGCCAGGCTCCCGTTCGTCCGATTCACTTGTCTAGTCGCCCAAGCCTCGTCGTATCGGCTGCTCGCCGTGGGCTTTGCCGAAGATTGGACCCGCCGGACGCCGTCCCCGCCCGCGACCAGGGCGGACGGCGCGGACGGCGTTATCTTCGGAGGGTGAACCTCACCCCATCCGCCTATTTGGTGCTCGGCGTCGTCAACCTGCTGGGATCGGCGAGTCCGTACGACGTGAAGGTGGAGGCCGGACGCACGGTGGCGCCGTTCTGGCAGGTTCCGCACGCGCAGGTGTACGCGCTGTGCGACCGGCTGGTCGAGGCCGGGCTGCTGGAGCAGGAGCAGGAGGGCAAGGGGCGGCAGCGGCGCGTCATGCGGCTCACGGACGCCGGACGCGACGCCCTGCGGGAATGGCTCGCGGACACCGTCGTGACGCCGGTCGAGGCGCGCGAGCGCGGCATGTTGAAGATGTGGCTCGGCGGGAGCCCCCGGGAGCACGCGCCCGCGCAGATCGCCGCGCACGGGAGGACCCTCGCGGAGTACGAGGAACTCGCCCGCCTGGTCGGCGACCAGTTGACGCCGGGGCAGCGGCACGCGCTGGAGTTCGGGATCCGGTACGAGCGAATGATGGTCGGGCTCTGGCGGGACGCGTTGGAGCAGGCGCCCTCCTGACGGGCGCGCCACCGGGGCCTTGACGGTGCCGGAGGCGGTCTCTACGGTGACGATAGTCCAAAATGGACTATCGTCCCCGGGGAGCGTCCCATGCGTCGCGCAACGGTTGATGGAACGGCCCTGCTCAAGCGCGCCCTGAGCGTCTGCGGCCTGGCCGCGCTGGCGGCGTCCGGCGCCGTGCCGGCGCACGCCGCCGAGCCCACGTACTACCTGGCGCTCGGCGACTCGGGCGCGGTCGGATTCCAGCACGGGAAAGGCCCGACCGACGAGGGCTACGTCGACGTGCTGCACACCGCGCTGGAAGCCGAGCAGCCCGGGCTGAAACTGGTGAAACTCGGCTGCGCGGGCGAGACCACCACCACGATGATCCAGGGCGGGATCTGCACCTACCGCGAGGGATCCCAGCTCAACGCGGCGCTCGCGTTCCTCAAGGCGCACCCCGGACGCGTGACGTACGTGACCCTGAGCATCGGCGTCAACAACACCGCCTGCCTGCTGGACGGGGACGTCGCGTGCGGGCTGCGCGGGGCCGCCGCGCTCCTCACCGAACTGCCGTCCATCACCGGCAGGCTGAAAGAGGCGGGCGGCGAGACCCCGCGCTACGCGTCCATGACCTACTACGACCCGGGCCTGGCGTCCTGGGTCAAGGGCGACCGGCTCACCGCAGTGGCGTCCGTGCCGCTGCTGGACGTCTTCAACTTCGTCCAGCGCGCCGCCGCCGCGGTCGCCGGCTTCCGCGTCGCCGACGTCAACGAGACCTTCCAGACCCACGACTTCGGGACCAACGTGACGCTCGACCCGTACGGCGACCTCCCGGTCAACGTCGCGCGGATCTGCGCCTGGACGTCCCAGTGCACCGACAACGACGGCCACGCGACGACGGAGGGCTACCGCCGCATGGCCGGCGCCTTCCGCGCGGTCCTCTAGGGAGGCGCGATGTTCGGACGGCGGCAGTTACTGGTCGGCGGCGCTGCGGCGCTGGCCGGGAGCCGGTTCGCGCCGTCCGCCCGCGCCGCGACCTGGCCGGACGCCCCACTGACCGGGGACGCCCAATTCATGCCGTGGCAGCAGATCCACGCCTGGCAGGAGGCCGTGGACGCCGTCGGCCTGCGCGCCACCGGCAGCCGCGCGCACCACGGGTACGTCGACCGGCTCGGCGAGCGGATGGAGCGGGTCGGGATGAGGCGGGTCCGGACGGACCCGGTGCCGCTGGCGCGTTGGGAGCCGTCCGGCTGGGGGCTGGACGTCGTCGGCGGGGGCGCCGTCGACGTCTCCTGGTACGTCCCGTACTCGGGGAGCACCGGCCCGGACGGCGTGACCGCGCCGCTGTCCACGACGCCGAAGCGCGGCACGATCGGGCTGGTCACGGTGCGTCCGCCGCAGCTCCCGTACCTGCTGCTGGACCTGATCGACTGGAACGCCCCCGGCGGGCCGCGGCACGCGCCGGGCTACGACCCGCTGGAGGTGTACGACCGGCCGTGGTTCGGCGGGATGTCGGCCGTACAGGCGATGGACGACCACAAGGCCGCGGGGGCGGTCGGGCTGATCGTCGTCCTGGACCTGCCCGCCGAGGTCGCGCGCGGCCAGTACCTGCCCTACGACGGGATCAACAGGGGCATCCCGTCGTTGCTCGTCGACCGCGACGCCGGGGCGCGGCTCGCGGCGGCGGCGCGGGACGGTGCGAGCGCGCGGCTTCGGCTGGAGGCGGCGGTCCAGCAGATCACGACGCCCAACCTGTACGGGATCATCCCGGGCGCGTCCGACGAACTGGTCATGGTGCAGTCGCACACCGACGGCACCAACGGGCTGGAGGAGAACGGCCCCGAAGCGATCCTCGCGATGGCCCAGTACCTCGCCCGCATCCCGCGCGAGGAACTGCCCAGGTCCGTGCTCGTCGTGCTGAGCACCGGGCACATGGCCGGGACGATCGGTACCGACACGTTTCTACGCCGTCACAAGGACGGGCTCATCGCGCGGACCGTGGCCGGCATGAGCCTGGAACACCTCGGCGCGCGCCCGTGGCTGCCCGGCCCCGACGGACGGTTCCGCATCGGCCCCGGCCACGAGACGACGATCTGCTTCACGTCCCCGCACCCCGCCGTGATCGGCGCGGCGACCCGCGCGCACCTGCGGTCGCGCATGGGCGACGCGCGCGTCCTGCGGCCGTTCCTGCCCGACACGCGCGGCGAGTCGCCGAGCGGGTTCTGGTGGCCGGGCGACGGCGAGGGCCTGTGGCGGATCGCGGGCCTGCCGTCGCTCCAGCTCATCAGCGGCCCGGCGTACCTGCTGAACGCCGGGATGCCGACGATGCGCTTCGTGGACACCCGCGCGATCCGCCGCCAGGCCGTCGCGTTCACCGACGCGGTCCTCGAACTGACCCGCGTCCCCCGGACCGACCTGGACAGGCGCCGCATCGACGACCCGGCCGCGCTCAAGGACCTCCTCCGCTGCATCGGCCTGCTCACCTAGTCCACAGGGCTGTGGATCACCCCGGAGAGCGATGCGGCGCGGCCCGGACGAACGCGACGATGCAGTTCAAGGCCGGTGAAAGAGGTTCCATGTCCGTTGTTCCGGCGCCGGTTTCGCGGCGCGTGTCCTGGCTGCCCGGCGGGCTCGCCGCCGCGCTGGTCGTCGCGTTCGTCGTCGCGCCGAGGTGGCTGGCGGGCGGCGAGTTCGGCGGTCAGAGCGATCTCGCCGCCGCGCTGCGCGAGGCGTTCACCGGGTACTGGGACGCGGGCGGCCGGAACTTGCCGCCGGACCTGCAACGGGTCGTCGACTACTGGTTCCGGTACCACGTCGCGAAAGGCCTCATCGCCGCGCTCCTGCTGGTCGTGCTGGTCGCGCTCGGCCGCGTGATCTGGACGGCGTTCCGCCGGGCGGACGGCACCGGACGGCGGACCGCTCTCGCCGCGACCGGCGTCTCCGTCGGGCTGCTCGCCGCGGTGGCGCTGGTCGCGGTGCTGGCCAACGTCCAGGGCGCGGCGGCGCCCTTCTCGTCCCTGCTGCCGATGCTCACCGGCGGCCACGACGCGGGCCTCGCCGGCGCGCTCGCCCAGATCCGCGGTCAGCTGGCGGGCGCGCCGGACGGCCGCACCCCGCCGCTCGACGCGATGGTCGGCGACTTCGCCCGGTACCACCTGGTCATGGCGGTGCTCGCGGCCGTCGTCGCGGTCGTCCTCCTCGCGGTCGGCGTCGTGCTGGCGCGGGCGTTCGCGCGGTCGCGCGGACGGCGCGGACACGGCGTGGCGGGCGGCCTCGCGGTGCTCGGGGCCGTCGCCTTCGCGGTCGTCGCCGTCGCGAACACCGGCACGGCGGCGCACCCGGCGCCGGCCCTGCTGGCCTTCTTCCAGGGCGGCTGGTGACCGGCGCGTAGGATCCCGGCCATGACGGATCCCTGGCGCGTCCTGGCACTGCCGCCGCTGGACGTGAGCCTGTTGCGCGGGCTCACCGATCCGCTCGGCGGCGCGGCGGAGCTGGTCGTCCCGGAGGCGCGGACGACGGCGGCGCTGCACCGGGCGATCGAGGACGCGGAGATCGTCGTCGGCGACTACACCGGCGAGCTGGCGCTGGACGCGGCGGCGGTCGCCCGCGCGCGGCGGCTCGCGTTCGTCCAGATGCCGCAGGTCGGCGTGGACGGCGTCGACCTCGGCGCGCTCACCGCAGCGGGCGTCCCGGTGGCGAACACGGCGGGCGCCAACAGCCGCGCCGTCGCCGAGTGGGCCGTCGGCGCGGCGTTCGCGCTCTGCCGCCACCTCGCCTGGGCGGACCGGCGGGTCAGGACGGGCGGCTGGCCGCAGGGCGAGCTGCTGGCCCGGGGCACCCGGGAGATCCACGCGCAGCGCGTCGGCGTCGTCGGGTACGGCGCGATCGGCGCGCTGGCCGCCGACCTGTTCGCCGCGCTCGGCGCGCGCGTCGCCTACTGGTCGCGCACGCGACGCGAGGACGCGAAGGCCGAGTACCGGGCGCTGGACGACCTGCTCGCCGAATCCGACATCGTCGTCCTCGCGCTGCCGCTGACCGAGGACACGGCCGGGCTGTTCGACGCCGAGCGCATCGGACGCATCAAGCACGGCGCGCTGCTCGTCAACGTCGCGCGCGGCGGCATCGTGGACGAGGACGCCCTGCTCCACGCCCTGGACACCGGCGCGTTGGCGGGCGCGGCCCTCGACGTCTTCGAGCACGAACCCCCGCCGCAGGACGCGAGGCTCCGCGGCCACGAGAACGTGCTCGCGTCCCCGCACGTCGCGGGCGGCACCGTGCAGGCGCAGCTCGCGATCATCCAGACGGTCGCCGACAACGTGGCAGCCGCCGTCCGGGGCGAGCCCGTCGAACACGTCGTCAACGGACTCGCCCCGGTCGTGCGGCGCCGCTGACCTACCGGCCCGGGCGTCGGACGGCGCCGACTACAGCGCCAGCAGCCGGTCCACGACGCGGGCGGCGGCGTGGCCGTCGTCGTGCGGGCAGAACGTCGCCGCGAAGTCGTCCAGGGCGGGCGCGGACGCGGCGGCCGTGTCGTCGAACTCCTCCAGCGCCTCGATCAGCTCGTCCGACGTGCGCAGCAGCGGCCCCGGCGGACGCTCCTCCAGGTCGTAGGCGAAGCCGCGCACGTCGTCCCGGTACGCCTCCAGGTCGGGCGTGAACAGCAGGATCGGCCGCCGCAACCCGGCGAAGTCGCACATCAGGGACGAGTAGTCGGTGACAAGGGCGTCCGAGGCGAGGAAGAGTTCCGTGACGTCCGGATAGGCGGACACGTCCCGCACGAACCCGCTCGGCGCGGGCAGCCGCGCGTCCAGCAGCCGGTGCGGACGCAGCAGCAGTACGGTGTCCTCACCGAGCGCGGCGGCGGCCCGCTCGAAGTCCAGCCCCAGCCGGTACGGCCCGGTGCGGTGGCCGGGCGCGCGGTCCCGCCACGTCGGCGCGAACAGCACCGCGCGCTTGCCCGGCGGGATCCCGAGCCGCGCCCGCACCCGCTCGCGCAGCGACGCCGCGTCCGGCCCGTGCGCGCGGTCGTTGCGCGGGTACCCGGTCTCCAGCACCTCGCCGTCATAGCGGAACGCGCGGGTCAGCGTCTCGGTGCTGTGCGGGTTCTGCGACAGCAGCAGCCCCCACGCCGCCGCGTCCGCCGCCATCAGCCGGGTGCGCTGGTCGCGGCGGCCGAGGACGTCCCAGCGCGTCTCGAACCCGACGTTCTTGATCGGCGTCCCGTGCCACGTCTGGAGGTACACCTGCCCGATGCGCGGACGGTACCCCTCCGGCTGGTACACGTTGTTGACGACGTACCGCGCCCGCGCGACCAGCTCCCAGTACTCGCGGCCGAGCCGCCGTACGGTGCGCCCGCCCGGCACCGCGACATGGCCGTCGCCGACCGTCCAGACGAGGTCGAGCCCGGTCTCGCGGCGCTGGAACTCCTCGTAGATCGCCTTCGGGTTGCACGAGTACTCGCCGCCGAAGTAGCTCTCGAACACCGCGACGTCGCGGATCTCGCGGCGCAGGAACGCCGGGTAGTGGCGCTCGCGCAGGACGCGGCGCGCGTACGGGCCGTCCTCGTCGTCGTTCCAGGCGATCCGGACGCCGAGGTGGACGCCCGCGCCGCGCCGCGACGGCCGGACGGTGAACCGCAGCCCGGCGCCGTCGCGCGGGTGCGGCAGCGTGGTGAGGCAGTCGCGGGTGACGGCGAGGTCGCGCCGCCCGTCGCCGGACGCGGCCGTCAGCTCCCAGACCCCGGCGGCGAGCGGCGCCCCCACCACGCCGGGCATCGCGTCGGGGCGCAGCCGGGCGACGAGCGCGCCGTCCTCGTCGTCCAGCCGGACGGCGTGGGACGCGCCGGTCCGCCGGTGCCGCAGGACGAGCAGGTCGGGGGTGTCCTCGGCGTCGGCGGGCACGCCGGAGACGACCAGCGTGTCGCCCTCCCAGTGGACGCCGGTCAGGACGAGCCCGGTCTCGGCGGTGGCCGTCACGTTCCCGTACCGCGTCCGGTCCAGCAGGACGCCGTCGTGCGCGAACCCGGCGAAGTCGTCCGAGACGGGCAGGCGCAGCCGCGTCTCGCCGACCTGCAACGACAGGTCGTGGTGCAGCCGGGACGCGAACGACGGCCCGGCCAGCCCGGTCAGGCGCGGCCCGAGGTCGCGCGCCGTCAGCCGGAACCGGAACGGGACGCGCCCGTCGGGGTCGGGCGGGCCGTAGCGCACCGGGATCCGGGTGGACGCGCCGCGCTCCCGGCACGTCACGACCACCGCGTCGTCGCCGGTGCGGGGCCGGGCGACCCAGCCGCCGACCTCGACGCCGCCCCGGACCGGCGCCTGCCCGGTGATCATCGCCTCGGGCCGGCGGAACCGCAGCGTCACCGCGCCGCCGTGCTGGACGAGCTGGACCCGCGTCCCGCCGAACAGGTCGCGGAACCGGGGCCACTGCGCGGCCGGGCCGCAGCTCGCGACCACCCCGGACACGGCGACGCGGTCGCGGCCCACCCCGGCGCGGACGGCGGCGTGCAGCCGCCACTCGACCTTGCGCGCGGACGTCTCCACGAAGTCCGCCGGGTCGATCTCGACCACGAACCCGGCGCCGTCGTAGCACGCCGCCGCCTGCTTGGTGTCGGCCGTGACCTGCGGCGAGGGGACGCGCGACACGCGCAGCGGGTGGCGGCGCGTGGACCCGGAACGCTCCAGCCAGACGTCGATCGCGTCGTCCTGCGTCATGTCGATGAACGGGACGTAGGCGTGGCCCGCCACGCGCAGCCGGTCCCCCACCCAGACGATGTCGTCCACGCGCGCTTCGAGGCGCAGCTCGTCGGTGACGTCGTACAGACGCGGCGGGAACGCGCGGTCGGTGTCGTCCCGGAACGGGTGGCCCGCGTACCACCGGCGACGCAACAACCCGCGCGGTTCGGTCGGCGCGGCGGGCAGGCCGGTGCGCTCGTACTCCAGGACGGTCACGAGGTCGTCCGCGCGCTCCTCGGCGACCAGGTGGTACTTCAGCCGCTTGATCGAGGGCAGCCGCTCCAGCAGCCGGGGGTCCAGCGCCCGGACGTGCTCGCCGACGAGCCGGCACATCCGCTCGCGGTAGGCGTCGTCGCCGTCCTCGGCCTCGTCGACGAACAGCATGAGGTCGTCGTCCAGCGTGCTCAGCTCGTAGGACGCGCGCAGCCCGGGGGCGTGCGCGGTGAGGAAGCGGGAGATGCGGCGGGCGGCGGCGAGGCGGTCCTCCAGGTTGCCGGGCTCGGTGCGGCGCTGGGTGATGGAACGTTCCGAGTCCTCCCGCTTCCGGTAGCAGTAGCAGACATCGCTGATGATGTCGGTGCTCCGGGAGTGGACGTGCGCGGCGACCGCCACCGGAATGTCCTCGTACGCCCCGGACGGAAAAGTGATGCCGTGCTCGTCCCAGAACGACCGGCGGATCACCTTGTTCCAGACCGTCCGGTCGCGGAGCAGCGCGGGGTCGCGGGTGACGTGCGTCCGCGACCGCGTGGTGCGCAGGGCGTCCAAGGGGAACCGCGCCGGGTACGACCGGCGCGAGTCGAACTGCTCGACGCCGCCGCACACCAGGTCGGACCCGGTGCGCCGCAACGTCCCCACCATCCGTTCGTAGGCGTAGAACGGGACCACGTCGTCACTGTCGGCGAAAGCCAGGAACGTGCCCGTGACGTGCCGCAACCCCGTGTTGCGCGCCGGACCCATGCCCTGGTTCTCCTGCTGGAAGAGGCGGAACCGCATGTCCCGCTCCGCGAACGCCTTCGCGATGACGGCACTGCCGTCGGTGGAGCCGTCGTCCACCATGACGACCTCGATGTCGGTCAAGGTCTGGGCGGCCAGCGAGGCGAGGCAGTCCTCCAGGTAGTCCTCCACATTGTGGATCGGCACGACGACGCTCAGCGTGGGGGCCATGTGCGGGCTCCTCGGGACGGGGACGGGTTCCGAACAGCGTCGGAAACGTCCGGCACCCCCGACAGCGCGAAAACCCAAGCCTGGACCCGGCGTTGCCCGAACTTTGACCGCGCGGTCACATGTCGGACGTCACCGGATCCGCGCAGGTCAGGCCCCCGTTTTCAGTACACGTCGCGCACATAGCGTTTGTCGGCGGCGAGGCGTTTGACGTACGCGGCGGCGGCCTCGGCGTCCATCCCGCCGTGCAGCGCGGCGATCTCGCGGAGCGTGCGGTCGACGTCCTTGGCCATGCGGGTCGCGTCGCCGCAGACGTAGACGTGCGCGCCGTCGCGCAGCCACTCCCACAGCTTCGCGCCGTGCTCGCGCATCCGGTCCTGGACGTAGATCTTCGTGCGCTGGTCGCGGGAGAACGCCAGGTCCAGCCTTGTCAGGACGCCGTCGCGCTGGTGCGCGGCCAGCTCGTCGCGGTAGTAGTGGTCGGTCGCGCGGCGCTGCTCGCCGAAGAACAGCCAGTTCGGGCCGGACGCGCCGGTCGCGCGGCGCTCGGCGAGGAAGCCGACGAACGGCGCGACGCCCGTCCCGGGGCCGATCATGATCGCGGCGGTGGACGGGTCGGCGGGCGGCCGGAAGTGCGGCGACCGCTGCACGTAGACGCGGACGTCGTCCTTCTCGGCCCGGTCGGCGAGGTAGGTCGAGCAGACGCCGCCGCGCGGGCGCCCGTTCTCGCCCTCGTAGCGGATCACCGACACGGTCAGCCTGACGACGCCCGGCTCGGCGGCCGGGCTGGACGAGATCGAGTACTGGCGCGGCTGGAGGGGCCGCAGCAGCGTCGCCCACTCCTGCGCGGACGCCCGCAGACCGAACAGGCGCGGAATGTCCACGGCCTGGCGGCCGAACATCCACTTCGCCAGCTCGTCGGTGTTGTCGGGACGCAGCAGGTGCTTCAGCTCGCGGTCGCCGGTGCGCTCCAGCGTGAAGCGCAGCAGGTCGGGGGTGAGGCGGGCGATCTCCAGCCGGGTTTCCAGGGCTTCCCGGAACGTTGATCCGGTTCCGTCGGCGAGCGTCACCGGCTCGGTCGCGGCGAGGCCCGTCGCCTCCAGCCACTCGGCGACCAGCTCGGGCGCGTTGACCGGCCAGACGCCGAGCGCGTCGCCCACCTCGTAGGCCAGCTCGCCGTCGCCGGTCGCGAACGTGAACTCGCGGACCTCCTTGGCCGCGCCGGGCAGGCTGAGCAGGCGGTTCCCGATGAGCTTGGTCGTGTACGGGGACGCCTTGCCGTACGTCGGGCCGGTCGTCGGCGCGGCCTGGGACGCCTTGGTGTGGGCCGGGCCGGTCCTCGGCGCGGCCGGCGCGGGGGCCGGGGTGCCGCCGAGCGCTGTGCCGCCGAGCGCGGTGAGCAGCGCGTCCAGCCACGGCCCGGCGACGGGCTCATAGTCGGGCTCGCAGTCGGCGCGCGGGACGAGCCGGGTCGCGCCGAGCTGCGCCAGGCGCTCGTCCAGCCGCCGCCCGTGGCCGCAGAAGTCGCCGTAGCCCGAGTCCCCGAACGCGAGGACGGCGTAGGACAGGCCGGTCAGCGGCGGATGGTCGTCGCCCGCCAGCTCCTCCCAGAAGCCCGCACCGTTGTCGGGGGCGTCGCCGTCACCGAACGTGCTCGTAATGACCGCGACCGGTGCGGAGCCGGTGAGGATCTCCGGAGTGCAGTCGTCCATCGCGACCAGGCGCGGCGTCCAGCCCGCGTCCCGGAGCCGGGCGGCGGCGCTCGCCGCGAACTCCTCGGCCGTGCCGGTCTGGGACGCCCACAGTACGACGATCTCGCGGCCCGGCCCGTCCGGCGCGGCCGTCGCCGGGACGGTCCCGCGCGAGAACACGCCCGCCAGCAGCCCGTTCACCCACAGCGCCCGCTCCGGCGCGATCGGCGCGTGCGGCGGCAGGACCGGCACGCCGCCCGGCGCGGAGCCGACACCGCTCAAGAACCCGGACATGTACTGCAGTTCGGACGCCGTAAGCTGCGGCTTCTGCCCCACGTCCACGCCGAGGATGCTCCCGACCGTGGCGAGCGCGCCGTCCGGAGCGGCGTCGGGCTCGGCGGGCGGCACGACGTTCGCCCTGGTCAGCGACACCGCGCACACCTTCAGCTCCGGCTGGAGCGACAGCGGGTCCACGGCGTCGCTCGTCACCGCGTTCACGCTCAGGTACTCGCCGAACAGGTCGTTCCAGTGGAACGGCGCGAAGCACGCGCCCGGCCGCACCCGGTCGGTGACGGACGCGGGCAGCACCGCCCGTCCGCGCCGCGACGCGACCTCGATCTGGTCGCCGTCCGCGACGCCGAGCGCCTTCGCGTCGTCCGGGTGGATCTCGACGAACGGGCCGGGGTTGAGCTTGTTGAGCTTGGCGACCTTGCCCGTCTTGGTCAGCGTGTGCCACTGGTGCTGGACGCGGCCGGTGTTGAGCAGGAACGGGTAGTCGTCGTCGGGCATCTCGTCGGCGGGCAGGTGCGGACGCGCGAAGAACCGCGCCCGTCCGCTCGGCGTCGGGAACACCGGCCGTCCGCCGCCCGAGACGTACCGGATCGGGTTGCGGTCCGGCCCGGACGGGTCCGCGCTCGGCCACTGCACCGGCGTCTCGCGCAGCCGGTCGTAGGTGACGCCGCGCAGGTCGTAGCCCGTCGCCGGGTTGTGGGCGCCCTTGATCTCCTCGAAGATCTCCTCCGCCGACGCGTAGTCGAACCCGGGGAAGCCCATCGCGGTCGCCACGCGCGCGATGAGCCGCCAGTCCGGCAGCGCCCCGCCGGGCGGGTCGGCGGCGCGCGGCGCGAGCGTCAGGTTCCGCTCGGAGTTGATCATGACGCCGTCCGCCTCGGACCACAGTGCGGCGGGCAGGACGACGTCGGCGTAGGCGTTGGTCTCGGTGTCGGCGAACGCGTCCTGCGTGACGACGAACTCGGCCGCCTCCAGGCCCTCGATGACCGTCCGCCGGTTGCCGACCGACGCGACCGGGTTCGTGCAGATGATCCAGGCCGCCTTGATCTCCCCGGCCGCCATCCGCCGGAACATGTCGACCGTCCCGGTGCCCGCCTCGGCGCGCAGCGTGCCCGGTTCCAGGCCCCACAGCTCCTCGGTGAACGCGCGGTCGGCGGCCACCAGCGCGGACCGCTGCCCCGGCAGGCCCGGCCCCATGTAGCCCATCTCCCGGCCGCCCATCGCGTTCGGCTGGCCGGTCAGCGAGAACGGGCCGCTGCCCGGACGGCAGATCGCGCCCGTCGCCAGATGTAGGTTGACCAGCGCGTTCGTGTTCCAGGTGCCGTGGGTGCTCTGGTTGAGGCCCATCGTCCAGCAGCTCGTCCACGCGTCGGCCTCGGCGATCCAGCGCGCGGCCGTCCGCAACTCCTCAGCGGGGATGCCGGTAATCTCCGCGACGGCGTCCGGGGCGTAGTCGCGCAGGAACTCGGGCATCTCGTCCCAGCCCTCGGTGCAGGCGGCGACGAACTCCTCGTCCACCGCGCCGTCCGCGACGAGCAGGTGCAGCAGCCCGTTCAGCAGCGCCAGGTCCGTGCCCGGACGAACCTGGAGGAACAGGTCGGCCTTGGCGGCGGTCGCGGTGCGGCGCGGGTCCACGACGATCAGCTTCGCGCCCGCCTTGACCCGGTCCATCATCCGCAGGAACAGGATCGGATGGCAGTCGGCCATGTTCGAGCCGATGACGAGGAACAGGTCCGCGCGATCCAGGTCCTCGTACGAGCCGGGCGGGCCGTCCGCGCCGAGCGACAGCTTGTAGCCGGTGCCCGCGCTCGCCATGCACAGCCGCGAGTTCGACTCGATGTTGGACGTCCGGACGAACCCCTTCGCCAGCTTGTTCGCCAGATACTGGGCCTCCAGCGTCATCTGCCCGGAGACGTAGAAGGCGAGCGCGTCGGGGCCGTGCTCGTCCAGGACGCCGCGCAGCCGCTCCGCGACCTGCTCGATCGCGGCGTCCACGGCGCACGGGTCGGGCTCGCCGCCCCGGTCGGCGCGGGTCAGCGCGGTCGTGAGGCGGCCCGGCGCGGCGAGCATGTCCGCGCTGGTCGCGCCCTTGGTGCAGAGGCGGCCGAAGTTCGCGGGGTGGTCGCGGTCGCCGGTCGCCTTGATCACCGTGCGGCGGCCCGTCGCGGGGTCGACGGCGACGTCCAGCACCATGCCGCAGCCGACCCCGCAGTACGAGCAGACGGTCTTCACCGACGTGACGGCCGACACGGCGTCTCCCCCCAACGGACGAACCGGGCACGCGAACCGTTACGGACGGTAGAAAGCCGCTGTTACGCGAATGTGACCCCTGAGCCGGGTGCCCTGTTACATCCCCCCAACCGCCGACCTGGGCGGTTGTGAGATCCCGCCGTCGGGACGGCCCGCGCTGGCCGGTTGCGGCCGGACGGCGGTCAGATTCCGGTTCCGGACGGGCGAGCGGAGACCGGCGTCCAGGCCATAGAGGTTGGCCGGATTCATCACCGATCGGGGGGTTCCGGGGGAGAGTCCAGCATGACACCGCCTACCTACCGGTACAGGCGATCGGCCCTGGTGTGACTGCATTCACCCGCAGGTCCGTACACTGGTCACCTGGGGTCACGGCGGCCGACGGCCCGGGCGGGCGACGCCCCGCCGGGCGAGGGTCCCCCTCTCGTCCCGCGACCGCGGCGCGCCGCGTCCCCTGGTCTTTCACGTACGCGGTGGGACGTACGTCACACTATGTATGCAGGTGTTGGAGGAGGAGAAGCGTGACCGACCGCGACGTGGACGTCCTGAGCCGAGCCCCGCTGTTCGAGGCGCTCGACGAGCAGGGCGCCAAGGCGCTGCGCGCGAACGTGACCGAGGTCAGGCTCGCCCGCGGTCAGACCCTCTTCAACGAGGGCGAAACCGGCGACCGGCTCTATGTGGTGCTCGAAGGCAAGATCAAGCTCACCCGCACGGCGCCGGACGGCCGGGAGAACCTGCTGAGCGTCCTCGGCCCGAGCGAGATGTTCGGCGAGCTGTCCCTGTTCGATCCCCGGCCGCGCACGGCCAGCGCGATCGCCGTCACCGAGTGCCGCCTCGCCGGCCTCGGCCACGACGACCTGCGCCCCTGGCTGACCGGCCACCCCGAGGTCGCGGTGCAGTTGCTGCGCGCCCTCGCCCAGCGGCTCCGCAAGACCAACGACGTCATGGCCGACCTCGTCTTCACCGACGTGCCCGGCCGGGTCGCCAAGGCCCTGCTGGACCTCGCCGAGCGGTTCGGCCAGCCGTCGGAGGCGGGGCTGCACGTCCACCACGACCTCACCCAGGAGGAACTGGCGCAGCTCGTCGGCGCGTCCCGGGAGACCGTGAACAAGGCCCTCGCCGACTTCGCGCAGCGCAACTGGCTGCGGATCGAGGCGCGCGCCGTCGTCATCCTCGACATCGAGCGGCTCCGCAAGCGGTCCCGCTGACGGGCCGGGAGCCGCGCGGGGCGGCTCCCGGGAACGGTCAATCGCGTTCGGCCAGGTAGTCGAGCTGCGCTTGGACCGTCCATTCGGCGACCGGCCACAGCTTGCGGTCGATGTCGCCGTAGACGTGCGCGACGACCTCTTGCGCGGTCGTCGCGCCCGCCGCGACCGCCTTCTCCACCTGCGCCAGGCGTTCCTTGCGGTGCCGGATGTAGTAGTCGAGCGTCTTCACCGGGTCGCCGAGCAGCGGCCCGTGGCCGGGCAGGAGCGTTCCGATCTCCTCGGTCCCGACGAGGTCCCGCAGCCGGTCCAGCGTGCGCAGGTAGTCGCCGAGGCTGCCGTCCAGCACCGGCGTGCCCCGGCCGAGGACGGTGTCGCCGGTCAGCAGCGCGCGGTCGGCGGGCAGCCAGAACGCGACCGAGTCGTCGGTGTGGCCGGGGACGGCCACCACCCGCAGCTCCAGCCCGCCCGTGGTGATCACGTCGCCGTCCGCCAGGCCCTCGCCGCCGTGCCGGTGCGCGGGGTCGACGGCCCGGACGGCCGCCCCGGTCAGCTTCGCGAACTCCCCGGCGCCCTCGGAGTGGTCCGGGTGGCGGTGCGTGATCAGGATCGCGCCGACGCGTTTGCCCTGTTCTTTCACGGTGTCGGCGATCCGGCGCAGGTGGACGCCGTCGTTCGGGCCGGGGTCCACGACGACGACCTCGGCGGCGCCGGGCTCGGCGATGATCCAGGTGTTGGTGCCGTCCAGCGTCATCATGGAGGGGTTGGGGGCGAGGAGGCAGGTCGCCCGCTCGGTGCCCGTCCCGTCGATCTCCCTCATTTCACCCATCCTGCCCGACGCGGCGTCCGGCGCGCGGAAGGGGTTCCAGCCGATCCGCTCCAGGTGCCGGAACGCCGATGTGCCCGCGAGCAGCAGCGCCGCCTCGTGGAGCAGGGGGCGGCGGCGTCTCACGCGTCCGGCGCGCCGGGCAGGACGAGATACGGATCACCGTCGATGATCTCGGCGCGCGGCTCGTACGGGACGACCGTGCGGGACGCGGCGAGCACGTCCGCGACCGTCCGGAACTCCGCCAGCTCGGCCAGCGTCGCGAGGGTCGGCGGCAGCATCGGCCACTCGCCGGCCATGGCGCGCTCGGCGGCCTCGTCCGGCCGCGCCCACACCGCGTGGTCGGACTCGGTGGACACGTCCCGCGCCCGCTGCCCGGCCGGCATCGCCGCGACGAAGAACCGCGTGTCGTAGCGCTTCGGCTCGACGGCCGGGGTGATCCAGTGGCCCCACGGGCGCAGCAGGTCCGACCGCAGGACGAGCCCGCGCCGCGCGAGCAGGCCCGCCAGCGACAGGGACCGGTCCAGCAACGCCTGCCGGTCCTGCTCCCAGTCCGCGCCGTGGGTGTCGTCCACGACCGTGTCGGGGGCCGGGCCGGCGAGCAGGACGAGCGATTCCTCGAACGTCTCGCGCACCGCCGCGCAGACCAGCTCCCGCGCCAGGCCGTCGTCCGCGCGGAACGCCGCGCCCCAGTGCGCCGGGGGCGGCCCGGCCCAGGCGAGGTCGGCGTCGCCGTCGCGCGGGTCCACCGAGCCGCCGGGGAACACGTACGCGCCGGGCGCGAACGCCATCGATGACACGCGGCGCAGCAGGAACACCTGCAACCCGTGCCGGTCGTGGTCGCGCAGGACGGCGACCGTCGCGGCGTCCCGGGGCACGGCGGGCGGCACGCGCCCGGACAGGACGTCCTCGACGCGTCCGCGCATCTCCGCCGGCAGCCGCACCCCGCGCACCGCTCCACCCCCTCGTTCGGATCGGCTCATTCGGGCATACCGAACGCGGTTCTGTCAAGCGTCCGGCAGCAGCTCCGCGATCACCTCGACCTCGACCGGCGCGTCCTTCGGCAGCACGCCCACGCCCACCGCGCTGCGCGCGTGGACGCCCCGCTCGCCGAGCACCGCGCCGAACAGCTCGCTCGCGCCGTTGACGACCTGCGGCTGCCCGGTGAAGCCCGGCGCGCTCGCCACGAACCCGACGACCTTGACGATCCGGATCCGGTCCAGCCCGCCCGCCTCCGCGCGCAGCGCCGCGAGCGCGTTCAGCGCGCACACCCTGGCCTGCTCGTAGGCGTCCTCGGGCGTCACCTCGGCGCCGACCTTGCCCGTGACCGGCAGCTCGCCCTTGACCACCGGCAACTGCCCGGACGTGTAGAGCAGCGAGCCCGTCCTGACCGCCGGGACATAGGCCGCAAGCGGCGCCGCGACCTCGGGCAGCGCCAGCCCCAGCTCCGCCAGCCGCTCCTCGGCCGTGCTCACGACGCCAGCTCGCGCTTGAGGTAGGCGACGAGGTTCTCCGGGTTCGGCCCGGGCACGACGGTCACCAGCTCCCAGCCGTCCTGGCCCCAGTTGTCGAGGATCTGCTTCGTCGCGTGCACCAGCAGCGGCACGGTCGCGTACTCCCACTTCTTCATGCGGGCAAGCCTAGAGGCCGCCCGTCACGCGAGTGCCCGCCCCCGGGCGGGCCGGGTCGCGCGCTTTCAGTCGCCGTCCGCGGGCTTGGGCTCGTCCAGGCCGATGACGGGCGGGACGTCCTCGGGCGATCCGAGGCCGGCCGTGGACTCGGCGGCCTTCGCCAGCTCCCGCTCCGCCTTCGCCAGCCGCGCGGCGAGGTCGGGACGGTTCTCGGCCTCGCTCTTGGCGACCCCGTCGGGCGCGAACCGGTCGAAGAAGCGCAGGATCTCCACCGGCAGCGGCATGACCAGCGTGCTGTTCTTCTCCGCCGCCACGTCCACGACGGTCTGGAGCAGGCGCAGCTGGAGCGACGCCGGGTCCTGCGACATGATCTCGGCCGCCGCCGCGAGGCGCTTGGACGCCTGGAACTCGCCGTCCGCCGCGATGATCCGCGCCCGCCGTTCCCGCTCGGCCTCGGCCTGCCGCGCCATCGACCGCTTCATGCCCTCGGGCAGCGACACGTCCTTGATCTCGACGCGCTCGATGAGGACGCCCCACGGGTCGCGGGTGATCTCGTCCATGATCCGCCGCAGCCGGGCGTTGATCTTCTCGCGCTCGCCGAGCAGCTCCTGCATGTCCGTCTGCCCGATGACCGACCGCAGCGACGTCTGGCCGATCTGCGCGACCGCGAACCCGTAGTTCTGGACGTTCACGATCGCCTTGATCGGATCGACCACCCGGAAGTACACGACCGCGTCGACCCGGACGCTCACGTTGTCCTGCGTGATCCCCTCCTGGCCGGGGACGTTCATCGTCACGGTCTGCTGGTTGACCTTCTGCATCCGCTCGACGACGGGCACGATCGCCGTCAGCCCGGGCGTCCGCACCGCGCCGGGCCGCAACCCGCCCGCGCGTTGCACCTGACCGAAACGGAACACGATTCCGTGTTCGTACTGCTGCACGACGCGGATCGACGAGCCCGCGACGAACAACCCCACAATGACCACCGCGATCAATACGACCAAGATCACCGTCATGGCGTCCACATCCCTTCTCCGGACGCCGGACGCCCGGTCCGCAGGGTTATGTACCCACGATCGGGGGCACGTGCGCCTTGACCCGGGACGGCGGTTTCGGCCACCGTGTCAGGAATCACTTGCTTGGTCGGTGCTTGGTCGGAAGGCCGTCCGGAGTCATCGGAGAACAGGCGATATGGTCGATCGAGTGAGCGCGAGAGACACCGACTGGGACGGCGTGCGCCTCCACGTCGTCACCGGCAAGGGCGGCACGGGCAAGACGACGGTCGCCGCCGCGCTGGCGCTGGCGCTGGCCGCCGGGGGCAAGAAGGTCCTCCTGGTCGAGGTCGAGGGCCGCCAGGGCATCGCCCAGCTCTTCGACTGCCCGCCGCTCCCCTACGAGGAGCGCCGCGTCGCGTCCGGCCGGGACGGCGGGGACGTCCACGCGCTCGCCATCGACACCGAAGAGGCGCTGCTCGAATACCTGGAGATGTTCTACAGCCTCAAGCGGGCCGGGAAGGCGATGACCCGGCTCGGCATCGTGGACTTCGTGACCACGATCGCGCCCGGGCTGCGGGACGTCATCCTGACCGGCAAGACCAGCGAGTCCGTCCGCCGTCGCACCAAGAGCGGCGCGTTCCTGTACGACGCCGTCGTGATGGACGCGCCCCCGACCGGACGCATCACCAAGTTCCTCAACGTCAACGACGAGGTGTCGGGGCTGGCGAAGGTCGGGCCGATCCGCAACCACGCCGACACCGTGATGAAGGTCGTGCGGAGCCCGGAGACGGCCGTCCACTTCGTCACGCTGCTGGAGGAGATGCCCGTCCAGGAGACGATGGACGGCATCGCCGAGCTGACCGCCGTCGGCCTGCCCGTCGGCGGCGTGTTCGTGAACATGGAGCACGAGCCGCTGCTGCCGCCCGAGGTCCGCGCGGACGCGGCGGCCGGCCGGCTGGACCTGGAGGACGTCGAGCGCGGGCTCAAGGCCGCCGGGATCGAGGACGACGCCGACCGCATCGCCGCCGTCCTCGCCGCCGAGGCCGCCGAGCACGCCCGCCGCACCGCGCTGCAGGCCCGCGAGAAGGAACGGCTGGAGACCCTCGACCGTCCGCGCTACACGCTGCCGCTGCTCGGCGACGGCATGGACCTCGCCGGGCTGCACGTGCTGGCGACCGCGCTGCGCGACCAGGGCGCGGCCTGACCGGAGGAGACAGCCCCGTGACGACTCGGCCGCTCGACGTGGACGCGCTGCTGGACGACCCGCGCACCAAGATCATCGTGTGCTGCGGCTCCGGCGGCGTCGGCAAGACCACGACCGCCGCCGCGCTCGGCGTGCGCGCCGCCGAACGGGGCCGCGACGTCGTCGTCCTCACCGTCGACCCCGCGCGCCGCCTCGCCCAGTCGATGGGGCTGTCGGAGCTGGACAACAGCCCGCGCCGCATCGACGTCGAGGGCGACGGCGAGCTGCACGCGATGATGCTCGACATGAAGCGCACCTTCGACGAGATCGTCGAGGCGCACGCCGACCCCGACCGGGCCCGCCAGATCCTCGCCAATCCCTTCTACCAGTCGCTGTCGTCCAGCCTGTCGGGGACGCAGGAGTACATGGCGATGGAGAAGCTCGGCCAGCTCCACCGCTCCGGCGCCTGGGACCTCATCGTCGTGGACACGCCGCCGTCGCGGAACGCCCTGGACTTCCTCGACGCCCCCGAGCGCATGGGCCGCTTCCTGGACGGCCGGTTCATGAAGATCCTCGCCGCGCCCGCCAAGACCGGCGGACGGTTCGGCGTGAAGGTCATCAGCGCCGGGTTCGGCATGTTCACCGGCGCGATCAACAAGGTGCTCGGCGTGCAGCTCCTGCGGGACGTCCAGACGTTCGTCGCCGCGTTCGACACGATGTTCGGCGGGTTCCGCGAGCGCGCGGAGAAGACGTTCCGGCTGCTCCAGACGCCGGGGACCGCGTTCCTCGTCGTCGCGGCGCCCGAGCCGGACGCGCTGCGCGAGGCGTCCTACTTCGTGGACCGGCTGGCACGGGAGCGGATGCCGCTGGCCGGGGTCGTGGTCAACCGGGTGCACGAGGCGGAGGACGTCCTGTCGGCCGCGCGCGCCCAGGCCGCCGCCGAGACGCTGGAGCACCGGGGCGAGCACGCGGTGACGGCGGCGCTGCTGCGGCTGCACACCGGGCGGATGCAGCTCGCGGCCCGGGAGGCGCGGCTGCGGGACGGGTTCGCGACGACGCATCCGGCCGTTCCGGTGACGGCGGTGGCGGCGCAGGCCGAGGACGTCCACGATCTGGCGGGATTGCGCCGGGTGGGCGCCGACTTGGCCGGGCCTTCGCCGGCCGCGTGACCGTCCGGCCATTTACCAATCGGTAACAACACATTTCACGCGATGTTCGTTTCGTTCCACCGCGATGATCTTGTGAATGGCCGGAGAACCCGGTAACACGCCCGTTACGCGTCCGGGAACGGATTCGGCCGCGGCACCGTCGTCCGGGACGACGACACCGCGGCCGTATCAACACTGCACACGACGGCCCCGCCGACCGGGCGTCACCGCCCGAGGACCGCCGCGACCGCCGCTAACTCGCGACCAGCTCCGCCTCCTCGGCGTCCACCGATCGCTCGTACTCCTCCTTGGCGGTCTCCAGCAGCTCGCGCCACGAACGCACATCCGGACGCCGCCGCAGCAGAGCTCGACGCTCACGCTCGGTCATCCCACCCCAGACACCGAATTCGATCCGGTTGTCGAGAGCGTCGGCGAGGCACTCCGTCCGCACGGGGCAGCCGCGGCAGATGAGCTTGGCTCGGTTCTGCGCGGCGCCCTGCACGAACAGGGCGTCCGGGTCCGCGTTACGGCAGGCGGCGCGTGCGGTCCAATCCGTGATCCACATCTTGGCCCCACTCCCCTAGGGTCTCAGTCGATTTGCGCTCCCTGGCCGGACGGGCGCGGACGTCAGGCCGCCAAACGAAAGCCGTGGGGAAGAACTTACGGAAGCGGGGGGCGATTCAACAGTCCCCGATGGACCCATTCTCGATATAGCCCACCAGGGCCATACCGCCGGAACGGACTAGTCACCCGCCGCGGACAGGGCGCCCGGAGTCGCCCTTGACCCTCTACTGGAATGATCTTCAATAAAGGTCTTCGCAGGCCGAATCCCGTGCGCCCCCGCCGGGCCGCCCGGTATGCACTGGTCGTCCCGCGTACCCTAGGGTCCGTGAACGAGGCGAACCACGATCGGGCGAACCCCTTCTCCACGCTGTTCAGGCTGCTCGGCGCGGCGGTGGTCGCGGGCGTCCTGGTCGCGTTCGTCGCGCTGCCCGGCGTCGGCGGCGCGGGTCTCACGGCCCGCAACGCCGCCACCGACTTCCAGGGCATGGACAGCCGGCTGCGCTCCAAGCCGCCGTCGGAGAAGACGGTCGTGTACGACGCCAACGGCAAGCAGATCGCCACGTTCTTCGACCGCTACCGCGAATCGGTCAAACTGGACAAGGTCGCGCCCATCATGCGGACGGCCATCGTCGACATCGAGGACTCCCGCTTCTACACGCACGGCGCCCTCGACATCAAGGGCACGATCCGCGCGCTCGCGTCCAACGTCGAGACCGAGCAGACGCAGGGCGGCTCCACCCTCACCCAGCAGTACGTGAAGAACATCCTCGTGGACGGCGCCAAGACCAAGGAGGAGTACCAGGAGGTCACCGCGCCGACCGTCGGGCGCAAGATCCGCGAGCTGCGGTTCGCGCTCGACCTCGAGGAGCACATGACGAAGGACGAGATCCTTCAGGGCTACCTCAACATCGCGTACTTCGGGTCCGGCGCGTACGGCGTGCAGGCCGCGGCGAAGCGCTACTTCAGCAAGCCCGCGTCCAAGCTGAGCCTGGAGGAGGCCGCGCTCCTCGCCGGCATCACCCAGAACCCGACCGCCTACGACCCGATCCTGCATCCGGCCGAGGCGCGCAAGCGGCGCGACATCGTCCTGTACCGGATGGCGCAGCTCGGGCACATCAGCCAGGAGCAGGCGCGGACGTCGGCCGCCAGGCCGATCGAGCTGAACCGCACCGACCCGGTCGGCGGGTGCGAGAGCAGCGATGTGCCGTACTTCTGCGAGTACGTGAAGTACGACATGCTCAACATCCTGTCGGACGGCAAGTACTGGTCCCTGACGCCCAAGCAGCAGCAGAACGTCGTGAACAAACTGAACCGGGGCGGCTACCGCATCCGGACGACGCTGGACCCGAAGGCGCAGAAGGCCGCCGACCAGGCCCTGCGCAACACCGTGTCGCCGACGAGCCAGAAGGTCGGCGCGGAGGCGATGGTCGAGCCGGGCACCGGGAAGCTGCGCGCGATCGGCCTCAGCAAGCGCTTCGGCTCGGGCACCGGCCGGACGTCCATCAACCTCGCCGCCGACCGTCAGCACGGCGGCGGCGTGGGGATCTCGGCCGGATCGACGTTCAAGGTGTTCACGCTGGCCACCGCGCTGGAGGAGGGCCTGCCCGTCACGACGTCCTTCACCTCCGGCAGTTCCACCACGGTTTCGGGCATGACCAACTGCAAGGGCGGCCCCACGCAGAGCTGGAGCCCCAGTAACTCCGACCCCGCCGAAGCCGGGTCCTACAACCTCAAGACCGGCACCTGGCACTCGGTGAACACCTTCTACGCCCAGTTGGAGAAGAAGGTCGGGCTCTGCGACGCCATCAAGATGGCCAAGAAGTTCGGTATGAAGAAGGCGACCGGTGCGCCGCTGGACGAGTTCCCGTCCCAGGTGCTCGGCACCAACGAGATCGACATGGTGCACCTCGCCGCCGCCTACGCAGGCTTCGCCGCGCGCGGACGGTACTGCGCGCCGATCTCGATCACGTCGGTCACCGACCCGAACGGCAAGAAGATCTCCGTCCCCGGCTCCAACTGCAGCCAGGTCATCGACGAGCCGCTGGCCGACGAGGTCAACTCCATCCTCCAGGGCGTCCTGACCAAGGGCACCGCGCGCGGGCGCAGCATCGGCCGTCCCGCCGCCGGCAAGACCGGCACCTGTGAAGAGCACATGTGCGCCGTGTTCGCCGGTTTCACCCCGAACCTCGCCGCCGCGACCGCCTACTGGGACCCGCGCGGCCCGAACCGCTACAAGGTCTACGGCGTCTTCGGCGCCGACCAGCCCGCCGCGATCTGGCAGCAGAGCATGGAGCGCGCGCTCTCTGGCCGCCCGGCCCCCGGCTTCTCCCGCCCGGTCGGCGACTTCGGCGACACCGCGACCGTCCCGGACGTCCGCGGCATGACCGTCGCCGACGCCATCGCGCGGCTGAAGGCGGAGCAGTTCTCGGTGAGCGTCGCGTCCGGCGCCGTCGAGTCCGACGAGGAGAAGGGCCGCGTCGCGTCCACCTCACCCGACGGCGGCAGCGAGGCCCCGATCGGCAGCTCGGTCATCATCTACGTGAGCAAGGGCAAGCCGGACCAGCCCGGGAACGGCGACAGCCCCCCGCCGTCCCCGAACCTCACGCCCGACTTCCCGCTCCCGGGCCGCCACGGCCACTGACCGGCTAGGCGGTGAGCTGGCGCTTCACCTCGGCGGCGACGCGTCCGCCCTCGGCGCGGCCGGCGACCTTCGGGTTGACGACCTTCATGACCTGGCCGATGCCGCGCGGGCCGGACGCGCCCGTCTCGGCGATCGCGTCGGCGACCAGCGCGGTCAGCTCGGTGTCGTCGAGCTGCGCCGGGAGGTAGGCGTCCAGGACGCCGCCCTCGTCGCGCTCGGCCTGCGCCTGCTCGGCGCGGCCCGCGTCCGCGAACGCCGTCGCGGCCTCGCGCCGCTTCTTCGCCTCGCGCGCCAGCACCTTGACGACGTCGTCGTCGGACAGCTCGCGCGCCCGCTTCCCCGCGACCTCCTCGTTCTTCACCGCGGTCAGGGCCATGCGCAGCGTGCGGGTGCGCAGTTCGTCCCGGGCCTTCATCGCGGCGGACAGGTCGGTCTCCAGCCTCGCCTTCAGGTCGCTCATGACCACATCATGCCCTTCCGGCGCGTCCCACTCATCACGATTACCGTGGGTCCCTCGCGTCTGGAACGATGGGACGATCGGGAAGGAGAACCGTGCGAAAGCTGTACGCCGTGCCCCTGGGACTCGCCGCCGCCGGCGCCGCCACCTTCGGGTACGCCTCGGTCATCGAGCGCAACTGGTTCCGGCTGCGCCGGGTCGAGGTGCCGGTGCTGCCGCCCGGTCGTCCGGCGATCAAGGTGCTGCACCTCTCCGACGCGCACCTCACGCCCGGCCGGACGCGCCTGATCCACTGGGTGCGCTCCCTGGACGCCCTCGAACCCGACCTCGTCGTCAACACCGGCGACTCGCTCGCCCACCGCGACGCGATCGGCCCGTTCCTGGACGCCCTCGGCCCCCTCCTGGACCGTCCGGGCGTCTTCGTCTACGGCTCCAACGACCTGTACGCGCCGGTGTTCAAGAACCCGCTGCGCTACGTGTGGCGGACGAGCCGCTCCGACTACGCCAAGCGCTCCCGCGAACCGTCGCTGCCCTACCGCGAGCTGGGCTCGTCGCTGCAGGCCGCGGGCTGGCTGGACCTCAACAACCGGATCGGCCGCCTGAAGGTGGGCGGCCTGGACGTCGAGTTCGGCGGCGTGGACGACACCCACATCGGCCGGGGCCGCTACGACCGCATCGCCGGCCCGGTCGACCCGCAGGCCGACGTCCACTTCGGCGTGATGCACTCGCCCGAACCGTCCGTCATGGACCGTTTCGTCGCCGACGGCTACGACCTGCTCCTCGCGGGCCACACCCACGGCGGCCAGGTCTGCGTCCCCTTCTACGGCGCCCTGGCGACGAACTGCGGCCTGGACCGCCCGCGCGTGAAGGGCCTGCACAAACATCGCGGCGCCTGGCTCCACGTCTCCGCCGGCCTCGGCACGTCCCCCAAGGCCCCCATGCGCTTCTGCTGCCCGCCCGAGGCCACGCTGCTGACCCTCGTCCCCCGCTGACGGAAGAATCAGGGACGCATCACCCCTGCGGATCCGCTAGAGTAGGCGAGGCGCCGGGAGAACGTACGACTCCCGGGCAGCCACCAACCGGGGTGTAGCGCAGCTTGGCAGCGCGCTTCGTTCGGGACGAAGAGGCCGTGGGTTCAAATCCCGCCACCCCGACCCAAAGAAGCAGATCAGAGGCCGGTTCTCCACGCAGGAGACCGGCCTTAAGATCGTTTTACCCTCATTCGACCCCCGTCCTGGACGTGACGACGCGGCATCCAGGGTCACAGACCGTCACCAATCGGCAACAACTCTGCTACCTTCGACACGCCGTGACTGTGTGTGACAACGCTGGCGGTGATGTGGAAAGTGGGGAACCGCCTGCGGGCAGCGCGGGGCAGGCTTCATTGCCGCTCGGCGACGCCGGCCACCGGCCGCAATTCGTTGCGGGCCAAGGGCTGTCGTGATCGGCCCGGCCGTTGTAGAGCGGTGGTGACTTCTCACCACTGAGCGAAACGCTCACGATCTGTACGTTGCGATGCTCGGTCCACATACCGCTGCTTATTACCCCGTATGTGGTGCTGGACCGGGCTTAATAGCGCGGAAATGCTTGTTATCGGCACCTTCTTGGTCGGGTGCTCACGTGTCGAGCAATTCGGGGGCGACGATCTCCTCGACCGTCCAGCGGCGTGCCGACAGGCCCTGCTCGTGGTGGTAGCGCAGGAAGGTCTCCAGCGCCGTCCGGTTCGCGGACGTCCCGTAGGGCCACCAGTCCTCGCCGAACAGCCGGTCGTTCTTCTCGATCAGGGCGTTGACCCAGGGCAGCATGACGGGTGTCTGGTAGAGGCGGCGGAACTTCCGGTAGCGCTCGGCGCCGGATTCCTTGGCGGCGCAGAAGGCGGTGTAGATCGCGCGTGCGAGTCCGGGGCGGCTCTCCAGCAGTTCCCTTCTGGCGATGACGGTGTGCATGATCGGGAAGTTCCCGGTCCGGCGGTAGTAGTCCCGCTCGACGGGTTCGTAGTCGGTGAACAGCCTGGTGATGTTGGGGGAGCCGTTCAGGAAGGGTTGCGGGACGTTGGCGGTGAACAGCGCGTCGATCTCGCCGTCGTCGAGCATCGCGGACAGCGTCCTGCCCTCGGGTGCGGTGGTGATGTCGAGGTCGTCGGGGTGGGGGTGGCCGGTGAAGGTGAACGGCGGTGCGGGGTGCTCCAGCCCGCCGATCACCCAACGGTTGCGTTCGGGACGGAAACCGTATTCGTCGGCGAGGATGCCCTTGGCCCAGACACCGGAATCCTGGCCGTAGATCCCGAATTCGCCGATCGTCTTGCCGACGAGATCGGCGGGCTCGGTGATTCCGCTGCCGGTGTTGACGAACACGCACGAGTGGCGGAAGACCCGGGCCGGGAAGACGGGAATGGCGACGAACGGCATGCCCTGGTCGAGTGCGCGGAGCAGGAAGGTCATGCCGAACTCGGACACGTCCACGTCGTCGCCGCACGTCATCCGCTCGAAGATCTCGGGCAGGGTCGCGGCGGTCGACATCGTGGTGCCGCCGACGCCGTCCACCGTCACCGATCCGTCGAACAGGGCTTCGGTCGTGTCGTACCGGAAGGTTCCGATACGCAGGTTCAGATCTTTCATGCGTCGCCTCCATTGCTCGGTGGCTCGATTCTCGGAACCGAGGGGTCTGGGCGGCCAACGCTCTTTCAGTTCGATCGATACCGGCTCGGTATGGTGACGTGGTGGACTTGCGTAAACTGCGGTATTTCGTCGCGGTCGCCGAGGAGCGGCACATCGGCAGGGCCGCCGCCCGGCTGCACATCACGCAGCCGCCGCTGAGCCGGGCCATCCACCGGCTGGAGGCCGACCTCGGCGCAGCCCTGTTCCACCGAATCCCCAGCGGGGTCGAGCTGACCGAGGCCGGCGCGATCCTCTACGCCGACGCCCGGTCGCTGCTGGAGCAGGCCGACCGGACCGAGGCACGCGTCCGCGCCGCCGTCGGCCCCGCCACGCTGACCGTCGGGTCGCTGGCCGACACCGCCGAACTGGTGGCCGGCCGGATCGCCGCGGCCTTCCGGCGGCTCCGGCCGGACGTGTCCGTACACGTCCATGAAAGTGATCTGACCGATCCGAGCGCCGGGCTGCGCGCGGGGCTGGTCGACGTCGCGCTGACCCGGTTGCCGTTCCAGGACGCCGGCCTGCGCAACCACGTCCTGCATGCCGAACCGGTCGGGCTCGTCGTCCGCGACGACGACCCGCTCGCCGCCCGGCCCGCGGTGCAGCTCGCCGATCTGCCCGATCGGCGATGGGTGCAATTGCCGACCGGTACCGACCCGGTGTGGCGCGCGTACTGGACCGGCGCACCGGACGGCGACGGCCACGGCGCTCCGATGCGCACCGTCCAGGAGTGCCTGCAGGCCGTGCTGTGGAGCGGCATGTCCGCCCTCGCCCCGCTCGACCAGGTGGTACCCGCCGGACTGGTCATCGTCCCCGTCACCGACCGGCCCCCGAGCAGGCTGGTCGTGGCCTGGCCGGCGGCCGGCTCCTCCCCGCTGGTCCGCTCGTTCGTGCGCATCGCGGCCGAGACCTACCGCCGTGCGGGCACGCGAGGGGACTGAGCGCCGGGAGGCGGTCAGCGCACGCGGCGGTCGGGCAGGACGAGCCCTTGAGAAGTGCGACGCCCGCGCCGCTGGTGACCGTCCCGGTGGCGGCCTCGATGGCGTTGATCAGGTTGGCGAGGAGTTTGCCGTACTTCCAGCGCATGACATCAGGCACGACGGGTGCGAGCAGCTTGGTCTTTCCATGTCTGCCGCGATGTTCCGGGCCGTCTCGTCGACGCCCGCCGGGTAGCGGCCGATGTGCAGGATGCCCGTGTAGGGGGCGCCGGCCGCGGATACGACGCCGGGCTCCACTTACGTCGAAGGGAGCCAGACGCACATCCCGTAGGCGTGGCGGACGCGGCGCAGGGCCATGCGTTCGCTCTCGACGCCGTTCTGCGCACAGATCAGCGGGAGTCGTTCGGCCGCTGTGCCGCCGCCGCCACCGGGCGCGGGCTCCAGGCATCGAGCGCCGCCTCGCCGTCGTGCGTCTTGACGGAGAGGAACAGCACGTCGTCCGTCCGCAACTCACCCAGTTCGCCGGGGTGCTGGATGACGGGGAGCCGGTGGGTGCGGGTCCCATCGGGTGTTGTCACGCGCAGGCCGTGCTCGCGCAGCGCCTCGTAGTGGGCGCCGCGCGCGACGAGCACCACGTCGTGCTCCACCTCGGCGAGCCGCCCGCCCACGGTGCCGCCGATCGCGCCTGCTCCGATGATGATGTGGCGCATGGGATCGAGCCTTTCAGCCGCAGCCGCGCGAGGTCGCCCCGGACCGCCGTCCTGTCCGCCCTCGGCCCGGCGCACTGAGGATGGACGATGCGCTCCCGCAGCCCGGGTGCACGCACGGACCGCTGTGCTGTCAAAAGCGGATGGTCAGCTCCAGTGTGTCGGCACTCGCTCCTCCTCCACAGTTCGGCGAACCGGCGACGAAGTAGGCGCGGCCGTCCACCTCCGCCGCACCGAATCCGTGACGACTGCCCGGCAGCGCTTCGGCGGTACTCCACCGCTCAGTACCAGGGTCATAAACAGTGACGTCGTCGAACGTCTCGGTGCTGCTGCCCGGCCTGCATTCGCCACCCGCGTAGACGATGCGTCCGTCCAGGACGACCGCTGCGCCGGCGGACCGGGCGGCCGGCAGCGGGGCGGCCTGGGTCCAGCGCCGGCTGCGGACGTCGTACACGTCATGGCGGTCGAGGTTGTCGTCAACGTCCTCAACCCGGCCGCCGACGACGTGGACACGGTCACCCAGAACCGCGACGCCCGCATGGTCCCTGCTCTCAACCGGCAGGGGCTCGGCCGTGAGGTAGCCGTTGTGCCGGGGGTCGAAGACGTGATGCGTGCGTACGGTGCCGAACCCGAGCGAGACGGGCGATCCTTCCGGAGTGACGACACGGTGAGAATCCCGCCCTCCGAGCAGATGCAGCCGCCCGCGGACGGCGGCCACCCCGATCGACCCGAGAGCCACCGGCATGTCCGGGAGGCGCTCCCACGCGTCGCCGTACGGGTCGTAGACGTAGGCATCCGGTTGCGGGTCGAGGTGGACGGCGTTGGTGAACCCGCCGAAGGCGTACAGCCGTTCGCCCAGCGCGGCCACGCCGACGTGGGTGAGCGGCCTGGGCAGAGGGGCACAGCTCGACCACCGGTCCTGGCGGCGGTCGTAACTCTGCACTACCGTCGACGCCCAGGTGGGAGCTTCGTCGCCCTGCTGCACCGTGCCGCCCACGACGTAGAGCCGCCCCCCGATCGCGGCCACCCCGACCTCGGCGCGCTTGACCGGCAGCGGACTCCGCGCGCGCCACAGTGCCCGGACGGTGTGCCGCGCCGAGGGCGACGGGACCTCCGCCGAAGCCGACCGGGGCAGGACGGATGCGCCCGCCGCCGCCAGCCCACCCGAGACCAGGCCTTTCACGACGTTGCGCCGTTGCCGGTCGAACTCCATGGCCACATACCTTTCCTTCGTGTGCCGAACGCGGCGTCCACAGTTCTGGGTCGCCTGCTCGGCCGCCAACGCTGGAGACAGCGGACTTGCCGTCCAGGTCACATGCCGGGCGAACGGCCGGTGGACGATGCCCTCGATCTCATTGCACTGGCCGCCGCTCGTCCAAGACCTCTTGGGCCGTCCCGATACCCGTCAGGTATCCACCCACCGCACGACCGGCCAGACCGAAGTTCCCGAGTTCGTCACCGTGAGCGCGAACACCGGGCCACGGATCGAAGACGCTGCTGGAGGGGATCGAGACTGCCGTCAGGAAGGCCGTGGAGGACGGAAGAGGCGATCGGCACCGGACTGTGACAGGGACGCCGAACCGGCCGAGACGGACCGACGACCGTGGGGTACCGGCCTCGGTGTTTTGCCTGGTCAGGCTGTGCGGAGGATACGAGACTCGACCTCGTGAGGGGTTGCCCCAACACGCTTTCCAATTCTGAGGGTCGTGGTTCGCCGACGTCCGCCCTAGCCCCTGACGTGGGGAAGCGTGATCCGCTGGACGTTCGCGAACGGCTCCGGACGACCACGAATGAGACGGGGAACCTCGGATGATCCGGCTTCGACCCGCCGGACGCACGATCTCTGTGCCCGCTCCTGTGGCCGGGGCGGCAGTCACTGTGAGTAGCAGGTCCGCGGTGGACACGGGGGCCAACTATCTCGACTATGGGAACCGGAAGGCCCTGGGTGCGGCGCACGACCCCGGTGCTGTTGTCGTGCCTGCCGTTAAGATCACCGACGCGCTCGGCCGGTATGCGGTGGTGACGTTCACCTACGGCACGAACATCGGCCCGCACCAGACGGCCCGGCACCTGCGCGGCGCGCTGTCGGCGCACGAGATCTCCGCACCGGGCCGCAAGCACATCACCGCCACCTCCCTGGTGAAGGTGTCCGGCGAGATCGTCGACAAGTACATGTGCCTGGACGTCGCCCACATTTGGGGCGACGGCTTCAAGGTCCGCGCTGACGGCTCCCAGATCGACACCTCCTCGCGGAGACCTCGGTGCGGTACGGCGGCTACGGCGGCATCGTGTACCGGCACGTCGCCGACTCCTACATCGCCCTGTTCACCAGGTTCATCCCGCGCGAGGTGTGGGAGGCGGTCCACCTGTTCGAAGGGCTGCTGGACCACAAGGCCACCACGATCACCGGCGAGGTCGTCCACACCGACACCCAGGCCGAGTCGCTGCCGGCCTTCGGCCTGGCCGCCATGCCGAAGAACCGACCGACGGTGTGGCCTGAGCGCCGTCATCGACAGCGTCAGCGCATCGGCAGCGGCGAGAGCCCGCGCTCTTTCGTGATGGGGACCCAATGTGTGTTATCGATGGAAACCGAATCACGTTGACAGTGGAAATATCGTTGATAACATAGTGTTAGTTCCATTGGAAACAAGATGGGGGGCGTCATGTCCGATCGCTTGCGGATCATCGGGGTTGAGGAAACGGTCGTCGTGCCGGCGGTGTACGAGGCATATCAGCGAGCGGGGTCGCCGCAGGTCCCGGCGCGCGGTTTCGGGGACGGGCCGGTCGCCGAGAACCTGCGCGAGGTGGGTGAGCAGCGGCTGGCCCACATGGACGACCAGGGCATCGACGTCGCCGTCCTGTCCTTGTCCTCCCCGGGGGTGCAGGACCTGCCCGAGGCTGATGCCATCGCGGTGGCCCGGGACGCCAACGACCAGCTCGCGGCGATCGTCGCCGGCCGTCCCGACCGGTTCCAGGCCTTCGCCGCGATCCCGACCCAGTCGCCGGCCGCGGCCGCGGCCGAGCTGGAGCGCGCCGTGTGCGAGCTGGGCTTCCCGGGGGCGATGCTGTACGGGCGGACGGGTGCGAAGCCGGCCGACCACCCGGACAACGACGAGCTGTACGCGACCGCCGAACGGCTGGCCGTGCCGCTGCACTTCCACCCGCAGACGCCGGTCCAGCCGGTCATCGACGCCTACTATTCCGACCTTCCCGAGCCCATGGGGCCCGTGCTGGCCGGAGCCGGGCTCGGCTGGTACTACGACCTCGGCGTCCAGTACCTGCGCATGATCTTCTCCGGTGTCTTCGATCGGTTCCCCGACCTGCAGGTCATCGCCGGGCACTGGGGGGAGGTGGTGTTGTTCTACCTCGACCACACCGGCTTCTTCGGCGAGGCGGGCGGGCTCCGGCAACCGTTGGCGGACTACTTCACGCAGAACTTCTGGGTCGCGGGCAGCGGCACCAACAGCCCTCGCTACCTGCGCTGGACCGCGGAGGTGATGAGCACCGACCGGATGCTGTACTCCACCGACTACCCCTTCACCTACGGGTTCCGCCCCGGCGGCTTCCCCTACGTCGACACCAGCAACGGCGAAGCCCGCTCCTTCCTGGAGAACTCACCGTTCACCGAGGAGCAGAAAGCCGACATCGGACACCGCAACTGGGAGCGCCTCACCGCTCGCGCCAAGCGCCCGACCGGCTGAACACGCGCCGCACGACCCCCCGCCCGGGCGATTCTCCCGCCCGGGCGGTTCTGCTCCATCTGGGGCCGCTGCCGCTGCGCGGCTACGCCTTGATGGTGACGCTCGGGGTCGTGGCGGGGGTGCGGCTGACCGGCCGCCGGTGGGCGGCGCACGGAGGCGCCCCGAAGGCCGTCGTCGATATCGCGTTCTGGGTCGTCCCCTTCGGGATCGCGGGCGCCCGGATCTGTCACGTCGCCACCAGCAGCGGCCTCTGCTTCGGTCCCGGACGCGACAGCCTGCACGCCCTGCCTGTGCGGGATGGCGGGATCGGCATCTGGGGAGCCGTCGTCGGCGGCGCGCTCGGCGCCTGGATCGGCTGCCGCCGCCACGGCATCGCCTTTCCTCCTTCGCCGACGCGGCGGCGCCCGGGATCGCGCTCGGCCAGGCCATCGGCCGGTAGGGAAACTGGTTCAACCAGGAGCTCTTCGGCGCCCCGACCACGCTCCCGTGGGCACTCCAGATCGATCCCAGCCGCCCCGGCACGATCCCCGGACAGTCGACCTACCACCCGGTGTTCCTTTATGAGTCACTGTGATGCCTGATCGTGGCCGGCGTGGTCCTGTGGGCCGACCGCCGCTACCACCTCGACCGAGGTCGCGCCTCGCCCTATACGCCGCCGCCTACACCGCGGGCCGCTTCTGTACCGAATACATCCGCGTCGACGAGGCCCCCCATGTCCTCGGCCTGCGGCTGAACGACTCGACCTCGCTCGTGGTCTTCCTCATCGCGGGAGGGAACACGCCCCCAGTCCTCTCGCCGTCGCGACCGCCGCCCGTGAGCCCTCGGCCGAGCCCCCCGCCCGCGAACACTCGCGTCCGGAGCCGCGCACCGGAGGGGCCTGAAACCGCCCGGGTCCCGTTCCGCGTTTCGGCCCTGACCCCCTGCCATAGTCGGCGACAACCGGCCCTGTGAAAGCATTAACCATTCTTTGTTATCATCGTTAACATGGAGAATGATCGCTCCGCTGGTGAGCGGAACCGGGATCGGATCATCGCCGCGGCGGCACGGCTGCTTCAGCAGGGCGGCCGCGAGGCGGTGTCCACCCGGGCGGTCAGCGCCGCGGCCGGCGTTCAGGCCCCGGCCATCTACCGGATCTTCGGCGACAAGCAGGGGCTTCTCGACGCGGTGGCCGCCCACGGCTTCGCCCGGCATCTGGAGAGCAAGGAAGGGCTGCGTCCCAGCGGCGATCCGGTCGAGGACCTGCGGGCCGGATGGTCGCTGAACATCGCGTTCGCCCTGGACAACCCGGCACTGTACAGCCTCATGTACGGCGAGCCCCGGCCCGGCGCCACGCCTCCGGCGGCCGCGGCCGCCCTCGCTTTCCTCACGTCCTTCATCCACCGCATCGCCGAGGCGGGCCGGTTGCATGTGAGTGAGGAACACGCCGCACGGCTTGTCCACGCCGTCGGCACCGGCGCGGCGTTCTCGTTGATGTCCATGCCCGAACACCAGCGCGACCTCACCGTGTCGGACATGGCCCGCGACGCCGTCATCGCAGCGATCACCACCGACGCACCGGCTCCCGCGACGCCGGGACCGCAGGGAGCCGCGATCGCGCTCAGCGCGGCCCTTCCGAAGGCCACCGTGCTGACCGCAGGTGAACGCGCCCTCCTGGACGAATGGCTCGACCGCATCGTCCGGGCCGGATAAGGGCTGTTGTGACCCGGCGCCTGCTCGTCAGTCCGGCGGCTGGAGGCCGGAGGGCTTCTTGGTGTGCCTGAGCTGTACTTCCTGGTCGTCGAAGTAGGACTGGATGTAGCTCAGGGACGAGTCGTCGATCTTGTTGGCGTCGCGCAGATCGATGACGGTACAGCGCCTGCTGCATCAAGACGCGGGACGGACTCGACGTGGACTCGATAACGTTCGGCGAGTGAATGACTACCGTATGCGTTCGGAGGTCGGCGTGTGAGCGATGCGGTCGAGCAGGCGGCGAACAGGCTGTTGAAGGGCATCGTGTCGGACGAGTTGCTCGGCCCGTATGTCCGTTTGTTGCAGCACGGCGGCTGTTCCCCGGAGGAGGCGGCTGATCTGCTCGGCGGCGTTGGGCAGGTGGAGGCTTTGAGAGGTGCCGGCATGGCCCACGTGCAGCCGCCCTCGTCCGGTCTCGCGGAAGCCGGGCCGCTCGGTCGTCTGGTCCGCGTCCTCAGCGACCGGTGGAGATCGGGGATATTTCGTGTGCGTTGATCGGCGCGGCCAGCCGGCACTGGCTGACCCTTGAGAACTTCGTCATGGAGCGGCCGTTGGATGAGTTGGCGGCGATGCCGCCGCCTCCCTCGTTTCGCGGCCAGGTCCGCTCAAGGTCGATCTACCAAGCGTCGTGCATGGAAGTTCCGGTCGGCGCGAAGATCATGGAGATCCACGCGCAGGCGGGGGATGAGGCTCGCATCCTCCCCAAGATCGGCATGAAGATGAAGCTGGCCGATGAGGCGATCGCCTTGCTCCCCCTCACTCCGACTGGGCTGTCGGGTGCTCTGCTGATCCGGTCGTCGGTCGTGGTCGGTGCGCTGCGCGAGTATTTCGAGTTGCTGTGGGAGCGCGCGATTCCCGTGTGGGCCGCGTCGAAGCAGGTGCCGCTGACCCCCGTCCAAACCCAGATCCTCGGCCTGCTCGCGCAAGGGGCGAGTGACGAGAACATCGCACGCCGGGTCGGTTTGGGAGTGACGACCGTCAGGCGGCATATCGGCGCCATACGCGACGAGCTGGGTGCAGAGACGCGCTTCGCCGCAGGGGTTGCGGCTGTTCGGCGCGGCTGGCTCGACTGATTCTGGAAGGCCGGACTGTGACCGAGTATGTGGATTTCGTCCCTCGGGAGAGCTTCCAACCGGTCCTGGCGCTGTCGCCGGACGGGGAGACGGTGGCCTATTCCAGCAACGCCGACGGCTCCTTCGATCTGTGGGTCGTGCCGGTCGACGGCGGGCCTCCGCGCCGTCTGACGGATCTCGGCGATCGGGCGGTACGGGAGATCGCATGGGCACCGGACGGCAAGTCCCTGGCCTTCAGCGCCGACCGTGAGGGCGACGAGCAGTACCGCATTTACCGCATCGGCCTCGATGACGAAGTCCCGACAGAGATCAGTTCTGGTCCGGACTGCCAGCGGGTGCTGGCCGCCGCGCCGTTCGACGCGCTCGGCCGGTACCTGGTCTATGCGGCCAACGATCGCGACAAGACCGCACAGGACGTCCTGGTCCGTGACCTCGTGGACGGCAGTGAACGCCGTATCGTCCCGCCTGCCGGGGTGGTGTTCGAGCCGGCGAGTATCTCGCCCGATGGCCGGTGGCTGCTCGTCAGCGGACGCCGATCCAACAGCGATGTCGCCGCTCATCTGGTCGATCTCACCGACTCCGGCTCCACGCCCGGCTCGGCGCCCGTTTGCGTGACCGCCCAGTACGGGCAGCGATTCTTCGGTCCCGGTCCCTGGCTGCCGGACTCCTCTGGCTTCTATCTGATCACCGATCTGTGGAGCGATTTCAAGGCCGCCGGCCTGTACTCGTTGCGTGACCGCACGGTGGCGCCGGTGGCCGTGCACGATCGGGACGTCGAATTCGTCACGACCGCAGGAGACGTGCTGTTGTGGTCGGTCAACGAGGACGGATGCTCGGTGCTCCATGCGCGGCGGAACGGAACGGATTCGAACCTTCCGCCACTTCCTGCCGGTGTCGTGACCGCGGCCGAATTGACGCCCGATGGCCGGCGGGCCGTCGTCCAGGTCGACGCCGCGACCCGTCCGGCCGAGATCGCCGTGCCGGAGTTGGATGGGGCGTTGCGGTATCTCACCGACTCCCGTCCCGCGGCGCTGCATGTCGTCGAACCCGTCGCGCCCGCCTCGGTCTTCTATCCCAGTGCGGACGGGCGCCAGGTGCACGCATGGTTCTACCGGCCGCTATCCCCGGGTCCGTGGCCGGTGCTGTTGTCGATCCACGGCGGACCCGAAGCGCAGGAACGGCCTTGCTACTCCTACGCGGGGCTCTACCAATACCTCCTTCACCAGGGCATCGCCGTCTTCGCGCCCAACATCGCCGGGTCCACCGGGTACGGGCTCACTCATCAAAAGCTGATCTACCGGGACTGGGGCGGCGTCGACCTGGCCGACCTCGACCACGCGGTCCGTCATCTACGGTCCACCACGGACGTGGATGCCGAGCGGATCGCTGTGATGGGCGGCTCGTACGGGGGGTTCGCGGCGCTCTCGTGCCTTTCCCGGTTGCCGCATGAGTTCGCGGCCGGGGTCTCGATCTGCGGACCGACCAACCTGGTGACCCTCGCGCGAGCCTGTCCGCCGACCTGGAGAACGTTCGTCGACAACGTCCTCGGAAACCCGGAGGCCGACGCTGAAAAACTCGCCCAACGCTCACCCCTGAATTACGCAGAAGCGATCACTGCTCCTTTGTACGTCATCCAGGGCGCTCTCGATCCCCGTGTGCCGCAGGACGAGGCCGAGCAGCTCGTCACGCGTCTTCGTGACAGCGGCGTCGACGTTCGCTATGACCTCTACCCGGACGAAGGTCACGGCTTCAGCGACCGCGCCAACAAGATACGAGCCTATGGCGAAATAGCCGACTTCATCAGTTCGCATGTTCGTTGCTAGGTGCGCCGCCCGCTGATCGAATGATTGTTGGGGCCATTTTCTATGTCTCTTCCGTGGCTGGGTCTCACGTGGCCGGGGTTTGCCCCTTTGCTCGCCTCTCGCGTTATCTCCAGTGCGAGCACTGGGTTCGGTCAACTGGCCCTCACCTGGGACGTCATGGGTTTGGGGTATGGCCCCCGCAAGCTGGCACTCGTCCTTGCGTGCAATACCTGCCCCGCCTTGCTAATTCTTCTCGGTGGTGTGGTCGGCGATCGATTCCCAAGGCATCGCGTTCTCCTGGCGGCTGAAACGCTCGCGGCTCTGGTCTGGACGTGTATTGGTGCTGTGACCCTCTCCGCGTCGGGTCACTTTGCTTACTGTGTGCCCTGGCTGCATGCGGCGGCCGTTGCTGGAACGGCGGCCACCGAACTCGGCCCTGCCTGGGCGGCCGCTGACCGAGGAATCTTGTGCGGAGCGAGCGCTTCGTTGCTCAGCCGACTCGCCACATCACGACCGAGGCGCGCCGACTCCAATCCGTTGCAAGACATGCGCGAGGGATGGCATGAGTTCAGGACACACCCCTGACTCTGAGGCATGACCTCGCAGCGCACGGCCGTGACAGGCGCCCTGGTCTGTTACACGAAGATCGCGGGAGCTCTCTACACGGCGTATGGTCATGGAGATCATCAGCGGTGCGACCCCCTCGGTGCCATCGTGGGCTCGCCGATCGGAGCGCGATGGCGACCATCTCGAACTCTGCTGACGGCAGCGCTGCTGCCGGCGTTCGTCGCAGCTCCTATGTTGCTGATGGGAAGCGGGGCTCCGTGGCTTGCGATCGCCGCTGCGGCGCTTCTCCCAGGGGTTCTGCAGGCGGTGTATTACGTGCTCTGGACGACGATTCTGCAGAAGAACCTTGCGCCGGAAGTCCTCGTGCGCGTCAATAGCTGGAACATGGTGGCTGGATATGCGCTGAACCACGCGCTGAGTTGGCGGGCGCAAGTACGGAGCGCTGAGGCTGGTGCCGGATGTGACGATGTTGCCATCGAAGTTTAAGTGTCTCGTCCTCGATGAGCTGGTGACATCTCGCGTTATAACTTTTTGGGCATGGGGTCGGTCAACACAGAACGATGCGTTCCGATAGGCCGTTGATCACGCCTTCATCCTGAAGCTTCCGGAGGTCTCCGTTGAATGCGCGCGCGATGTCGGGACCGCGGCGGGTCCAGCCGAAAAAGCGGGCAGTGTGTGCGGTCAATTCATTTTCAGCCATGCCCGGGGATTCGCGGATGAACTCAAGAAGTGCGAGCTGCCGTTCCACTGCCGGTACCTCGGCAATTTTGCGATGAACGTTATCGCCGGGCTCCCGGGGAACGACCCGACGTCCTCGCAATGTGACGGTCTCACCGTTCTGCTCGACCTTGGTGTCTTTTTTCAGCAGGCTGCCGAGTGCTGCATCAAGATTGGAGCGAATCCGCGAGCCGAGCCGGTCGACGCCCCAGACCGTTGCCGTCCTCCGATACAGAACGTCGCGTTGAATTGGTGCCTCGACTTCGAGGACCTCGCGGAAGATTTGCTGGAGCAGGGCGCGTGATTCAGGCACGTGTATCTCGTAGTAACAGAAGTGCCCGTCGAGACGCGCCCGCCGGTAGCGCGCCGCCCAATCACGCCCCTGCTGAGCGTCGATGGATTCCATGGTGAACCGGGGCGGTGCCGACTGCGGCGGTTCGGCAACGACCACGATCGAATCTTGCTCGCCGCCAGGTTCGGCTTCCTCCGGCGTCAGCGCGATGGCCTCCTCGACGGCTTCGCGTAGCCGAATCTCCGCTTCAGGACGGTTGCGGTACCAGTCGGTGCCCCAGATGCGATGAAGCCTCCAGCCAAGACCGTGAAGCACCTCCTCGCGCAGGCGGTCGCGATCCCTAGCGGCCTTGGACGAGTGATACATGGCGCCGTCGCACTCGATGCCCAAGGCGAACCGGCCCGGCATGGCCGGGTGGCGCACCGCCATGTCAATCCTGTAGCCGCCTACGCCGACCTGCGGCTGAACGTCATACCCCCAGTCCGTCAGGACATCGAGCACGGACTCCTCGAACGGACTCTCAGGGGCCGCATCATCGGCGAGCGGCCTGTGCTCAAGAACGGCGGGGCCGTGTTCGGCGTAGTCGAGGTACTTCTTGAAGTGGTCGCGACTTTTGTTGGTGCTCTCGCGGATATCGGCGCCGGAGATGGACGAGATCACTTCGACGCGGTGACGGGCGCGCGTCACGGCGACGTTGAGTCGCCGCCAGCCGTTTTCCCGGTTCAGCGGACCGAATGCCATGGTGAGCCGTCCGTCGGGCCCGGGCCCATACCCGACGGAGATGATGACGACGTCGCGCTCATCGCCTTGGACGGTCTCCAAGTTCTTGACGAAAAATCCATTGAGCCGGTCTTCGGCGAAGAACCGTTCGACTTCGGGATGATCGGCACGGACCCGTTCCACGGCGTCCTCGATGGCGTGCGCCTGCGCGTCCGACATCGCCACCACACCGAGGCTCAGGTTGGGGCGCGTCCGGTAGTGGTGCAGGACGCGTTCGGCGACGGCGTCCGCCTCGATCGGGTTCTTGCGGCTGCGGCCGCGTTCGTAGACACCCTGCACCTTGGTGAAGGTGACCCCCACGTCGTTGCCGGACTCGAACGCACCGGGGAAGGTCACCAGGCCGTTGCCGTAGAATCGGCGGTTGCTGAAGGCGATGAGTGTTTCGTGGCGGCTGCGGTAGTGCCAGGTCAGCGGCAGGCTGCGAATGAGACCGCTTCCCTTGCACATGTCGAGGAGCGAATCGAAAGAGTCGGGGATGTCCTCGTCGTACTCATCATCGTCCGAGTCGTCGGTCTGGGCGAAGAAGTCGGTCGGCGGCAGCTGCTTCTGGTCACCCGCCACGATGAGCGACGCACCGCGGTAGACGCAATTGATGGCATCCTGCGGAAGCACCTGTGACGCCTCGTCGAAGATGACGACGTCAAAGCGATACCCGGGCGGCAGGAACTGGCTGACCGTCAACGGGCTCATCATAAAGCAGGGCTTCACCAGCGGAACGATGGCCGAGGTCTTGTCGAGCAGTGTCCGCACGGGCATGTGCCGGCTCTTCTTCTCAGCCTCTCGCTGGATGACTGCTGCCTGCCCGAGGTTCGGCCGGGGCCGGCGCGCGTTGCACGCGTCGATCACCTGAGCGTGAGCGTTGTCGACGAGAATCCGGTCCAGATCGCGGAACAGCTCGACGAGTTTGTCGCGCTCGATCGCCCGGACGGGGGTGAGTCGCGTGTCGGTGGCCATTACCTGTTCGGTCCAGGCTTCGAGGACGGCCCGCTCGGCGGCCTGTGGAAACAGTGTCCCGTCCAGCTCTTTCTCGGCGGCGCGGCTGATCAGCCCCTCGAGCCCGTACCCGCGCAAGGTCTCTTCGGCGTCGCGGAAGGAACGCCACTCGTCCGGGCCGGATCGATCCGCGGTGAGTCGTCCGGTGAGCTCATCGAAAGCGGCGGTGGCGCCGGTGAGGTGTGTGTGCAGGTCTGCGTGCCGGGCGATATCGAAAAGTTGGATGAAGTCGGTGACGGCGGCCCGGAAGCCGGTCCACGCCGTGCGCAGTTCCTCGTCGGGACGGGCCGCGAGAAGTGCGCGGGCGGCCCGCTCGGGCATGGGCTCATCCGACGACCGGACGCCGGCGACCCATTCGAGCGCGCTGGTGAGGGCGGACGTGTCCGTTTCCAGCCCGGAGTAGATCGTGCCGATCAGCTGCTTGTCGTCCATCTCCTGGGTGAGAAAGGCTTTCCGGCCGGCGCGAACTTCCTCGATGTGTTCGATTACGCGGCGCGCCTCCTCAAGGGTGAGCGGCGCCGTGGCCGCAAGCACGGGTTGCACGGCGGCGACGAGATCCGCGGCGTCGGCCAGCGGGCGAAGATGAGTCTCGTACCATGCGGCGGCGTCGGTCAGGGTTCCGTGCGCCAGCCGCGGCCGTCCACCCGGCCGGGGGCTGGGAACGAGCGTCCGCCGCCACTGGTCGAGCCGCTCGCGGATCTGGTCGGCGGCGGCGCAGATCTCGGTGTCGGGCCGACCGTCCGCCCCGACCTGGTCGGCGAGGGCGGTCGGCACGCGCAGCATGCCGGTGAGGCGGCAGATCTCATCTGCGTTGTCCAGCAGCCCGCGGACGAGCTGGAAGTCGGTGCGTTCGCCCTGCCAGTAACGTCCGAGCAGCCGACTGCTCCGGGCGGACGCGTCACGCAGCGCTATCGAGGCCTCGTACCAGGCCATTGCCTGCGGCAATCGTGCGGAAACCTCCTTGCTCCACACACCGGCGACGGTCATTCCAGCAAGGAGACGCCTGTCGCTGCGGTGGGAGCCGGACAATCTGGCGATTCCATGGGTCTCGCCGAACCGGCGGACGATGGCCGGGAACTCCGCAAAGCTGAGGATTCTCTCGGTGAACACCTGGTCGGCTGCGGCCCTGGCCTGTTTGAGGGCCATGACGTGGTGTTCGAGTTCGGCGGCGGCGCGCGCCGCGGCGATCCTGCCGTCATGGGTCAGCCACGCCGCCTCGGGGCGGGCCTGCTCCCGTGCGAAATCGGCCAGCCTGCACAGACCGAGTGCCTGCTCGACGGTTTCGGGTACGGACATGCCGTAGATGGCGGCGATGTCCGCCAGGGGAGCCTGGACGCCACGCAGCAGCAGCGCCATCTCATGGAAGTGAACGGCGAGGCCGCGAAGCTGCTGCTCTGTGAGGGCGGGCAGGTCGAGTCCCTCGACCGGCAGTTCAGCGAGCGAGTTCTCGGCGGCGGTCGGCGTGGCCGAGAGCCCGGCGGGCAGATCGTCCCACCCGGCACCGACCTCGTCGGCCGCGGCGCCGATCGCGGCCCGGAGGTCGCCGACGCACTCGATGAACTCGATGACCTCAGCCCGCAGCACCGTGAAATCGGGCACGGTGAGCCAGGCCACCGGGACTTCGGGACGGTCGGCCGTGGAGTCGAGCAGGGCCAGTAGTCGCTCGGTGGCATCGAAATCCGTCAGGCCAAGCGGCATGGCGAGGTCGGCGTGCGCACCAAGGCGGCGCTGGAGTGAGTCGGCGCGTTCCAGCAGCAGCTGAAGGCGCTGCTGCGGCTGCCCGCTTCTTTTGAGATCCCGCCAGGCGAAGTCGTGACCCTCGACTACGGGGCGCCACGAGTCGCCCAGCCTCTCGGCGGCGTCGCGGATGTCCCGTAGCCCGTCGGCGGTCAGGTCGTCCGGCAACGCGGTCGGCAGAGGCGGGACATCGGTCAGCGCGCTCAGCCGTCCGATCACATCATGGAGGGTGAGGCCGAGTGGTGGCCGTGTCTCGTTCATCGCCGCCGCGTACGCCGATAGCTCCTGTCGCGTGCGCACGAGGCGTCGCCGGTCCTCGTCCGTCCCGGCGCGGACGGGTTTTGGACGCTGCGAGAGCGCCTCTCCCAGCGTCTTCGCGACCTCCTTGCGGCTGGCGTGGTGGCTATGCAGCGCCAGCACGAACGGCCCGAGCCCCACCTTGTCCAGGCGGTTGCGGACCACGTCCAACGCGGCGGCCTTCTCGCTGACGAACAGGATGCTGCGGCCATTGTGCATAAGAGCCGCGATCATGTTGGCGATGGTCTGACTCTTGCCGGTACCGGGTGGGCCGTCCATGATGAACGAGCGCCCATCCAGGGCGGCGGCGACGCACTGGCGCTGTGACGAGTCGGCGTCCAGGACGAGTGGCGTCAGCTCAGGGGGTCGGGCCTCGTCGATCTTGTCGATGTCGACGGGGTCGAAAAACAGGGCGTCGTCGGGCAGCTGTGCGGATTCCCCGAGCCCGATGGCCTGCACGATGGGATGGGCCAAGATCTGATCTTCGTGGTCGAGCAGATCTCGGTACATCGCTTCTTTGTAGGACCGAAACGTCGCTAGCACGACGTCTTCGTTGACCTCCCAATCTGGATGGCCGGCGACGGAGGTCCGGACGGCGGAGAGCGCACCGGAAAGATCTTTCATGCTGTCGGGGTCGGGCCAGTCGATGCCGAGCTGCTCCATCTTGACGGCCAGCGCGGGGTTGGGAAAGACGTCCTCGCTCTGCTCGGTGATCAGCCTGAACAGGTCGGGGCCGAGGCGGTCGAGTCGCACCGGGACGAGCAGGAGCGGAGCCAGGTTGAAGTTCTCCGCGCCTGCTTCGCGCCACTTGAGAAAAGCGACGCCGAGCTGGAGTGTCCACAGGCCGGTGTCGTTGAACACCTGGTTGGAGTCCCGGTAGAGCTTGCGAAGTGCCGCGTCGAGCGACGCCTTGGCGGTCTTCTGCGTGACGATGCCGCTTTCGTCCGCAGGCGTGGTCGGCCTCTCGTCGCCGTCGTTCTCGTTGTCCTCGTCGCCCTCGGGCAACTCTGCGAACCGAAGACCGGAGTCGAGATCGACGAGCAGCGGGCCGGCCTGCGGGGACCGGATGTCCAGGGTGGCCGTGCGGGTGGGCCGAAAGTTCAGCAGCCGGTTCCGGCCGGTGAGATCGATCAAGTCGTCGCGCCACTTGCCCAGTACGTTCCGTAGCAGGGCGCGCGATTGCTCGTCCATCACTGAGCCCTCCATCAACCATCCCCCTCCGGCAGGACCGCACAAAGAGGTCTCAGCCAGCAGCCGGAAGGATTCTGACACGTTGATCCGTACGCCGACGGGCCGGTTGCGGACAGCAAGGCAGGTATGCCCGATGAGGTGTCTAGTGTCCTGCGCCTGGAACCCGTTGTGTGAATCTAAGCTGGTTCGATGGCGAGGACAGGGCGGCCGACACGCCGTGTTCGATGACGTGGCTGAGCGGGTCCCCAGACTTCTGATGCGGCGGCGATCTCCGACCATGCTCGCGCTGTGACGCTGATGTCGAGCAGCTGCGAGCCGTTGCAATTCGAGGTCTTTCAACGGCGGTCTCTCAAGGCGGAAGCTTGCGACGGCCGTTGAATTCCCGATGGCCGCCAGCCCGCCGCCGTCGCTGATCGGCTGACTCTCGTTTCATCGCCGGCTCCTTGGCGCGGTGATGCGAACTTTCATTGGTGCCGCAACAGAGCCGCCACGGGACAGTCGAGTCCATGCGGTTTACGGGCGACCGGCCCTGAGAGGTTCAGAGGGGCGGCAGGGTCCGTCGCGGCACACGGTCGGTGCGCCGCCGGTTCCGGCCGGGACCACGAGGGCCGCTCGGCGGTTACTTCAGGAGCCACTCACCGGTCTGGGGGCCGAAGCCGCTGTCCAGGCTGAACTGGAACTTGCTGAGCCTGGCCTTCTTGAGGACGGAGAACACCAGGTAACCCTTGCGGCTGCTGCCGGGCGCCAGCTTGACGGAGGTGCCGATCGAGGTGCCGAGGGAGATGTCGTTCAGGTCCTCGTCGTACTGCTGGTCCTCGGTGTCGATGAGCTGGGCGCCGTTGCCGGGGGAGTCGTCGTAGGTGACGGAGCCCACGTTCTTCAGCCGGATCTGGACGGCGGCGAACCGCTTTCCGGGCTCGGGGGTGCTGAACTCGTCCTTGGGCCTGGCCGATGGGACGACCTTCACCACGGTCACCTCGAGCTTGAGGCCGCTCTCGTTGCCGGCAAGCGTGATGGTGTCGCCGACCGTGGCTCGCGCGCCCTGCGCCTTTGCCGGCTTTCCGTCCCCCTTCGAGGCGGCAGGGTTGTTGTCGGACTTGCTGGTCACATCGGTGCCTGCACATGCCGTGAGGGCGAATGACAGCAGGGCCGGCAGGACGAGCAGGGACTTCTTCATTTCGGCTCCTTGAATGAGGACTGTGCCCGGGGTGTGCCGTCGGCGAGCGGACTGGCCCACCGCGGCGACCCACAACGTAACCAGCCGCCGTAAATTAGACGGACGAAGCGACTGATAAGCCGGGTTATCGCACTGAAGCATTCTTAGCGTTGATCAGACGGCGTAGCGTCTGGGCTCGTTGCGGCTCCGAGGTCCCGCGAATCCTCCGGAGTCGCACATCCGCTTCCGAGCCACTGCCGGGTCGTCGAGAACCGCGCCGACCGTCTTCCCCGAGGTCCACCATGAACCTTCTTGTTTGTGTCGTCCTTTGTTCGTTGTCGGGCGCCCTCTTCGGCGCCCTCGGTTACGTGCTCGCACGGAGCCGGTACGCCGCGGAAAGGAGCAGGCTGTCGGCCGATCTGCAGGTCGTCCGGGTTGAACGCGACCAGGCGCGGACACAGGCCGATGAGCTGCGCTCAGAACGGGACCGGGCCCGCAGCCGAGCCGAAAAGGCGGACGCGGCCTGGGCGGACCTGTCCGCGCGGTACAACGAACGGGCAGAACAGGCGGCGCGACTCGGCCGCGACCTGGAGACGACGCGGGAAAAGCTGCAGGCGGCGGAGAAGGAGAACGCGCTCCTGAAAGAGTCGGTGCAGGAAAGCGTGCAGCAGACCCGTTCCCTTGAGGAGCGGCTGCAGCAGAGCCGGCGGGCAGAGGCAAAGCTCCAGGGGGACGTCGACCGGCAGGAGCAGATTCTGGCCGGGATCAAGCAGGACCTGGCCGTCGCCCGGAAGGAGTGCGAAGGACTGCGTGGGCAGCAGGCGGAGGTCGAGGCGGCCCGCAAGGCGCTGGACACGCTGCGCGACGACACCGCCCGGCAGCAGACCAAGCAGTTCGAGGCGTTCGTGACGAAGATGCTGGAGTCCTCGCAGGACCGGCTGATCGCCGTCGCGGACGACCGGCTGGGGTCGGTCGACCGCGCGATCACCGAGCGGCTGGCGGACATGGCCCAGCGGCTGAGCACCTTCGACTCCAAGCGGAGCGACAACGAGAGCCGACTCAGCGAGCAGCTCAGGGTGCTGGCGGACGCGAGCGTCCAGAGCAGCACGCAGGCCCGGGCGCTGGCGGACGCGCTGCGCAAGCCACAGGTTCGGGGCAACTGGGGCGAGCTACATCTCAGGCGCGCGGTCGAACTGGCGAACATGAAGGAGCACTGCGACTTCGAGCTGCAGAAGCACATCGACGGTGACGAGAGGTCGTTGCGTCCCGACATGGTGGTGCATCTGGCCGGCGGCAAGCGGGTCGTCGTGGACGGGAAGGTTTCCCTGGCCGCGTTCCTGGACGCGCTTGAGGCCACCGACGACGCCGACCGGGAGCGCCACATGGCCCGCCACGCGCGGCACGTGCGCAAGCACATCGACACGCTGGCGGCCAAGGAGTACTACCGGAACGTCGCCGGCAGCCCGGAGTTCGTGGTCATGTACCTGCCGAGCGAGGCGCTGCTGCAGGCCGCGCTCGACACCGACCCCCGCCTGGTGGAGCACGCGGCGAAGAAGCGGATCGTCATCGCGACGCCCACGGTGCTGATCGCGATGCTCCGCACGGTGGCGATCGCGTGGACGCAGGCGGCGCTGCAGGAGAACCTCCGTCAGGTGCATGATCTGGGTCGCGAACTGCACAAGCGGCTCGCGACGATGGCGACCTACTTCAAGCGGCTCGGCAGCTCTCTGGACGGCTCGATGAAGGCCTACAACGAGGCGGTCGCCTCGCTCGAAGGCCGCGTGATGGTGACGGCACGGAAGTTCAAAGAGTTGAAGGTCGTCGATGAGGACCTTCACCAGATGGCCGAGGTGAACGGTTCCGCTCGGCCTCTGAAGGCTCCGGAACTGCTGGAGGCGGCGTCGGCCGAGCCTGTCGTCCGGGCGGTGGAGTCCGCGGAACATGAATCCGATGTCAAATCAGAGAGTGCTTGATAATCCTCCTTATCGGTCAATCTAGTAGCCGGAGTTGGCCTGTTGTCCTACTGTCGATCGCACGCGGGAGAGAGGAGGTGCTGGCCGTGAAGGTGGCTCGTGACGAGGCGCTCTTGATGTCCATGACGGAGATCGCCGAGCTGGCGGACGTGAAACGGCCAGTCGTCAGCACGTGGCGCCGCCGCTACCCCGACTTCCCGCAGCCGGCGACCGAAGAACGCGGCCAGCAGCTCTTCGACGCCGCACACATCATCGACTGGCTGGTCGAGACCGGGCGGGCCCGGCGGAGCGAGATCGAAGGGGACCTGCGGGTCCACACGCTCGCCCGGCTCGGCGCCCGGTTGCCGTCCAGCACGCTGATCCCCGCGCTGACCGCGCTGATCTGCCTGCGACACCTGTCCGATGACGAGCCGCTCGACGACGAGTCGCCGGGCTTGATGGCACGCCTGCGGGAGCGGGCGGACGAGGCCGACCCGGACGACGACCTGCTGGCGTCGGAGATCCGCGGACTGCGCGTGTCCTGGCTGCCGGCCGCGGTGGACGAGCTGGTCGAGGCCGCCTGGAGCACCCGCGGCGCGTTCGAACGGATCTTGCAGGTGCGCGATCGGCTCGGCGCCACCGACATGTCATCCGGCCGGCTGGACTCGGGGCTTGAGTCCCTGGTCGCAGGCCTGGCCGATGCCCGCGCCCACGCCGACAGCGACGGCGAAGTGCGGCTCGTCGACCCGTACGCCGGAGTCGGTGACCTGGTGATCGCGGTCGCGGGCACGCTCCGCGACGACCAGGCCCTGCACGTCACCGCCTGCTGCGCCGACCCGCCGACGGCGCGGCTGACGCGGCGGCGCCTGGCCGTCCGCGACGTTCCCGAGATCGAGTTCGACGTCCGCACCGACCCGGACGGATGCCTGGACGAGGCCACGGTCGTCGTCACACAACTGCCTTACCGTCCGGCCGAGGGGCGCTCCGCCGCGCTGTCACTGAACGCGCTGAACGACTTGCTGCTGCCGCTACCTCATGGCGCGACCGCGATCGTGGTCGCGCCCGCCGACACCACGGCCGCGCTCGACCCGACCAGCGACGCCGGCGTCCTGCGCGGAGAGCTGCTGGCGTCCGGTTCGGTGAAGGCCGTCATCCGGCTGCCCGGCGGGCTCATTCCCTACCGCCCCGGATACGAGGTCGCACTGTGGGTGCTCACTGCCGACTACGCGGTCGGGGAACGCGGCAAGGTGCTGCTGGCCGACGTGTCCGACCGCACCCTCACTCCCGGACTGGTCGACGCTCTCGTCACCGATGTGCTGGCCTGGCGCGACGAGCAGTTCGATCCCGACGCCCATTCCCGCGTCCACACCGTCGCGACTCCCGTCCGCGCGCTGATCGCCTCGCCGCGTCCCCTGGTTCCCCGCTACCTGCCGTCCCAGGACGACCTGCGCTGGGACGTGCCCGAACGCGTTGCCCGCACGCTGGAGCTGGAACGCGTGGTGTGGGAGGCCCGTCCGGACGCGCCCCGCCTGAACAGCGACCTGTCAGCCGTCCCGAGGCCGCGCCCGCCGCGTACCGCGACCATCGCTGAACTGTCCGGCAGTGGCCATCCGAAGAACCTGTCGCTGCGGAAGGGCACCCGCCTGCCGGCCGGCCTGATCCTCCCCGCTTCCAGCACCGTGAACGCGACGAACTCCTATCCCGTCTTCGGCCCTGCGGAAGTTCTCGGTGAGAGCGAACCGGGCAGCCGCCGCGTGGACCGCATCGAGTTCGAGACATCCTGCCCCGGCGCGCGGCACAGTAAGCCCGGTGACGTCATCATCACCACCGCGCCGCGTCCGGCCGCCGCCGTCGACCGCGACGGCCACTCGGTGGTGGAGTTCCCGGCCCGCATCCTGCGCATCGAAGAGGAAGGCGGCAAGCACTTCACCCCGCGCGTGCTGGCCGCTCTGCTGGACCGCGCCGGACGAGCCGACGGAGCCGTCCGACCGGCACAACGCCTGGAGGAGCTGGCCCTGCCGCTGCTGTCCCCGGCCGAGCTGAATCGGCTGGACCGGCTGCTGGCCGACCTGGACGACCGCCGCGACCGCGCCCGCCGCGAGATCGCCGCCCTGGACGAGCTGCGCCGCATCGCCGCCACCGGCCTCGCCGACGGAACCCTGACCCTCGCCGACCCCATCGTCTGACGCGACAACCCGAACAGAGGAGACAGATGCCGCCCCGCAAGAAGACCCCCGCCGAACAAGGCGAACTGCCCGGCGTGTCCACGATGGCGGAGCTGAAAGCGATCCTGTGGAAGTCCGCGGACAAGCTCCGTGGCTCCATGGACGCCGCCCAGTACAAGGACTTCGTCCTCGGCCTGGTCTTCCTGAAGTACGTCTCGGACGCCTTCGCCGAACGTCGCGCCCAGATCCGGGACGAGCTCATCGCCGACGGCGTGCCGGACTCGCGGCACGAATCCTTCCTGGACGACAAGGACGAGTACGAGCGCGAAGGCGTCTTCTGGGTCCCCGAGGGCGCGCGCTGGCCCGACCTCGCGGCGCAGGCGAAGTCCGGCGCGATCGGCGAGCTGATCGATGCCGCGATGGACGCGGTCATGAAGACCAACCGGTCCCTGGCCGGCGTCCTGCCCCGCATCTACAACCAGATCAACGTCGACCAGCGCCGACTCAGCGAACTCGTCGACCTGCTCAGCGACGCCCGCTTCACCGGACATGACGGCAAGTCCGCCCGCGACGTGCTCGGCGAGGTCTACGAATACTTCCTGGAGAAGTTCGCGCGCGCCGAGGGCAAGCGCGGCGGCGAGTTCTACACGCCCGCCAGCGTCGTCAGGGTCCTGGTGGAAATCCTTGAGCCCTATAAGGGACGGGTGTACGACCCGTGCTGCGGCTCGGGCGGCATGTTCGTCCAGGCGGAGAAGTTCGTCCTTAGCCACCGGGGCCGCCGCGACGACATCGCCGTCTACGGCCAGGAGGCCAACGAGCGCACCTGGCGACTGGCCAAGATGAACCTGGCCATCCACGGCATCGGCGGTGACCTGTCCACCAAATGGGCCGACACTTTCTACGAGGACCGTCACCCCGACCTCAAGGCCGACTACGTCCTGGCCAACCCGCCGTTCAACATGTCGGACTGGTACCGCCGGACCGACGACCCCCGCTGGCGCTTCGGCACCCCACCCGCCGGCAACGCCAACTTCGCCTGGATCCAGCACATCATCTCCAAGCTCGGCACTCGCGCGAGCGCCGGCGTCGTCATGGCCAACGGCTCGATGTCCTCCAAGCAGTCCGGTGAGGGCGACATCCGCAAAGCCCTTGTTGAGAACGACCTCGTCGCCTGCATGGTCGCCCTGCCCCCGCAGCTGTTCCGCACCACGCAGATCCCGGCCTGCCTGTGGTTCTTCACCAAGGACAAGTCCGCCCGCGCCGGCCACACCGACCGCCAGGGCCAGACGCTATTCATCGACGCCCGCAACATGGGCACGCTGCTCGACCGCACCGAACGCGTCCTGACCGACGACGACCTCACGAAAATCGCCAACGCCTACCACGCCTGGCGCGGCACCCCCAGCGCCCGCGAGGCGGGCCTGACGTACGAGGACGAGCTCGGCTTCAGCTACTCGGCCACCACCGACGAGATCCGGGCCGCCGACCACATCCTGACGCCTGGCCGCTACGTCGGCGCCCCCGAGGCCGAAGAGGACGACGAGCCCATCGCCGACAAGATCGACCGCCTCACCAAGGAACTCTTTACCCACTTCGAAGAGTCCGCTCGCCTCGAACAGGCCATCCGCAAGCAACTGGAGAACCTCGATGTCTGAGTGGCGAAACGTTACACTAAAGGATGTCATAACAATTAAGCATGGCTTCGCTTTTAAGGGGGAATTTTTCTCCGAAACCATGCCTGGCCCAATTCTAGTCACCCCTGGTAATTTTGCCATCGGTGGGGGCTTCAAGGGAAATCGAAAAAAATATTTCACGGGCGACGTCCCTGGTGAATACGTGTTGTCTGCAGGTGACTTGGTTGTCACAATGACCGATTTGAGTAAGGCTGGCGATACACTCGGGTATTCGGCAATGATTCCGAGTGATGCAACATACCTGCACAATCAAAGAATAGGCCTTGTTCAAATCGATAATCCATCGATATTGGATAAAAGTTTCCTTAATTACATGCTGAGGACCCCTTCTTACCGGAGCTACATACTGGCCACATCAAGTGGGAGCACGGTGCGTCACACTAGTCCGTCGCGCATCTGCGAGTACAGTACGAGGATTCCAGAACTGTGTGTGCAAAAGGCTATTGCCAACGTTCTCGGGGCGCTCGACGACAAGATCGTCGTCAACGACCGCATTGCCGCGACTTATGAAGAAATAGTGTGCCTTCGGTTCGCCGACCTTGCGATTGATGTCGATCCTTCCCCAGGCGAGGAAATCACGGCCTCCGACTTGATCGCGTTCAATCCGCGTTACCGCACAACCAGCAGAGACGATGCCGTCTACGTGGATATGGCGGCTCTATCCACACGGACTGCGCGCGTCATCCAGTGGGCCAGGCGACCCTCTAAGTCGGGAACTCGATTCTCGAATGGCGATACCGTGATGGCGCGCATCACCCCGTGCCTGGAGAACGGTAAAACCGCATACATTGATTTTCTTGAGCCGAACGAAATCGGTATCGGCTCAACCGAATTCATCGTAATGCGCGCGCGCGACGATATCCCGTCTCACGTGTCCTACTGCCTGGCGCGCAGTCCCCGATTCCGTGAACACGCCATCCGGAACATGGTCGGTTCATCCGGACGTCAACGAGTAGCGGCGGCCTCGCTCATGGAGTTTCCACTCAGTCGACCTCGGCAGCCTGAGTTGGCGAAATTTGGAGAGTTCACCTCGAAGTCCTTCGAGCACATGAAGTCTTTGGATGCAGAAACGCAGAGACTCATGCAGTTGCGGGATGTGTTGTTGCCGAAGCTCATGTCGGGCCAGATCAGGGTCAGGGACGCGGAGAAGGTCGTGGAGGAGGCCGTATGAGCGGCTACAGCGAGGCCGACTTCGAGCATGACGTACTGGACGCGCTCGGCGAGCTCGGTTGGGAGTACCGGGACGGCAAGCAGATCGCCGTGGGTTCGGGTGAGCGGGAGTCCTGGGACGAGCTGATCATCCCGGGACGGTTGCGGGACGCGATCGTCCGGATCAACCCGGGACTGCCCGCTTCCTCCGTGGACGAGGCCGCCGCGCTGGTGCTGTCGCCGCAGTCGCAGGACGTCAAGGCGGAGAACCGCCGGATCCACGAGTATCTGACCGATGGCATCCGCGGCATCAGCTACGTCGACGAATATGGCGCGGAACAGCATCCGACCGTCCACCTGATCGACCGGAGTGACCCGTACCGCAACGACTTCGTGGCCGCCAACCAGGTGATGGTGGTCAAGGGGGAGGAGCGGCGCCGCTTCGACGTGGTGCTTTACGTGAACGGGCTCCCGGTCGCGATCTTCGAGTTGAAGAAGATGAGTGACGAGCGTGGCACGCCCGAGGCCGCGCACGCCCAGCTCATGGCCTACGTCGGCGACATGTGGGAGGCGTTCCGCTGCAATGTGGTGTGCCTGGTGTCGGACGGAGTGACGACCAAGTACGGCACCGCGTTCACCCCCTACAACCACTTCGCGCCGTGGAATGTCGACGAGGTGGGCGAGCCGGTGGAGCAGCCCGCGGCCGAGTGGGAGAACAGCGAGTTGAATCTCACGCTGCATGGGCTGTTCGACCAGCGGAAATTCGTGGAGCTGCTGACGGGCTACGTCGCGTTCGCTCAGTCGGACGACGGGTTGCAGAAGCGGATCGCCAAGCCGCATCAGTATCTCGCGGTGTCCAAGGCGGTCGGCAAGACGATTGAGGCCGTGCGCAGCAACGGCAAGGCCGGCGTCGTCTGGCACACCCAGGGGTCCGGCAAGTCTTTCGAGATGGAACTGTACTCCAACCAGGTGCTCAAGCATCCGGCGCTCGGCAACCCCACCATCGTGGTCATCACCGACCGCAACGACCTGGACGACCAGCTTTTCGATGGCTTCAATGCCAGCGAGCTGCTCCCGGAGAAGCCTGTCCGTGTCGACAGCCGGCATGACCTGCGAACGGAGTTGTTCAACCGGCGCACCGGCGGCATCTACTTCACGACCTTGCAGAAGTTCAGCAAGACGGCCGAGGAGAAGGACGCCGGGCGGCCGCATCCGCTTCTCTCGGACCGCCGCAACATCATCGTGATCGTCGACGAGGCGCACCGCAGCCACTACGACAGTCTCGACGGCTACGCCCGCCACCTGCGCGATGCGCTTCCCTACGCCACCATGATCGCCTTTACCGGCACGCCGATCTCCGAGATTGACCGCAATACCCAGGACGTGTTCGGCGACTACATCGACATCTACGACCTCACCCGTGCCGTCAAGGACGGCGCCACGGTACCCGTCTACTACGAGAACCGGCTGATCCAGCTCGAACTGCCCAAGGGCGTCGATCCTGAGGAGCTGGACGAGGAAGCCGATAAGGCCACGGAGGGCTTGGACGACACCGAGCGCAAGCGGGTCGAACGCGCCACCGCCACGCTCAACGCCGTCTACGGCGCACCCGCCCGGCTGGACAAGCTGGCCGCGAACATCGTCGAGCACTGGGAGACGCGGTCGGAAGCGATGCGGCCGTTCATCGACGCACCCGGCAAGGCGATGATCGTGTGCAGCACGCGGGAGATCTGCGCCGATCTGTACGAGCGAATTATCGCCATAAAGCCGGACTGGCACGCCGATGACGTCAACGCCGGCAAGATCAAGGTCGTCTACAGTTCGTCCACGAGCGACCCCGACAAGCTCCGCAAGCACCGGCTGCGTCCCCGCGAGCAGAAGACCGTCCAGCGGCGTATGAAGGACGCCGGCGACGAGCTCGAGCTGATCATCGTCAAGGACATGCTGCTGACCGGCTTCGACGCGCCGCCGCTGCACACCCTCTACCTAGACCGCTCGATGCGCGGTGCGCAGCTCATGCAGACGCTGGCGCGTGTGAACCGCACGTTCCGCAACAAGCAGGACGGTCTGATGGTCGGCTATGCGCCGCTCCACGAGAACCTGATCGCCGCACTGGCCGAGTACACCACCGACGACCAGCACACCAAGCCGATGGGCCGCGACCTGGACGAGGCGATCACCAAGGTCCGCGATCTGCTCGACGGCATCGGCGAACTACTCAGAGATCACCCCTGGCGCCAGAACCTCCAAGCTGGGACGCGGACCGCCTACCGCGACGCCGTCCGCGGAACCGCCGACTACATCTGGAACCCTCAGCATCCGCTCAACCGGCCCGACGCGTCCGACGCCGACAAGGAGACGCTCAAGGAAAAGTTCTTGCGCTGCGCCGGACGCCTCGCACGCCTCTACGCCCTGTGCGCGACCAGCGGCGACCTGAACGACGTCCGCGATGACATCGCGTTCTTCCGGGACGTGCGCGTGGTCGTCGTCAAGCTCGACGCCGCCCGCCGCCAGGCGGAGGGACGCCCCATCCCCGCCGAGGTCGAGCTGTATCTCAAGCAGCTCACCGCGAGCGCGATCGAGGCCGGCGACGTCATCGACCTTTTCAAGGAAGCCGGCCTGGACCAGCCGGACCTGTCCCGCCTGGACGAGAACTACATCAAGAAGATGCAGGCCGCCAAGCACCCCGCCATCGCGATCGAGGCGCTGCGTCGGCTCGTCCAGCAGGAGATGCGCAAAGTCACCAAACACAACGTTGTGCGTCGGCAGAGCTTCTCCGACCGCCTCCTGGAGCTCATGCGCAAGTACACCAACCAGAACCTCACCGCGGCCGAGATCATCGCCGAACTCGTCGCGATGGCCAAGGAGGTCGCGGCCGACGCCGACCGAGGCCGGCAGTTCAACCCGGCACTCAGCAACGACGAGCTAGCCTTCTACGACGCCGTCGCCGCCAAGGACACCGTCCGCGCCCTGATGGGCGACGATCAGCTCGCCGCCATCGCCCGCGACCTGGTCAAGGCCGTCCGCCGCAACCTGTCCACCGACTGGACCGCCCGCGACGACGTCCAAGCCAAACTCCGCTCCATCATCAAGCGCCTCCTAGCCAAGCACGGATACCCGCCCGAAGAGCAGCCCGACGCCATCCAGAAGGTCATCGAACAACTTGAAACCTTCGCCGACGAGTGGTCCCCGGCTGTTGAGCGCTGACAGATACTGGCCGTGCTACTTTGGTTGGGTCTAGTGGTATCTGTTCACAATCCCGTAGCTGCGACGTCGAACAAACGGCCAAAAGAAACACTATAGGATTCGCGGTACTATGACGACATCTCAATTGGCGGGTCGGCGGTAGCCTGCCGTTCGTGGAGATGGTCGAACGGTTGGTGCCTGAGGAGTTGTGGGAGCTGTTCCAGCAGGTGGTGCCGCCGGCGCCGAGGCGGCCGCAGGGTGGCGGCCGGCGTCGGTACGGGGACCGGGAGGTGCTGGCCGCGATCATCTTTGTGGCCACCACCGGCTGCACCTGGCAGCAGGTGCCGCCGGTGTTCGGCCCGTCCGGTCCCACCGCGCACCGCCGCTTCACCGAGTGGACCAGGGCTCGGGTGTGGGTCAAGCTGCACCGCCTGGTGCTGGACGAGGTGGGCGCGCGCGGGGGGCTGGACTGGTCGCGGTGCGCGATCGACTCGGTCAGCGTCCGGGCGAGCAAAGGGGGGCGCTGACGGGTCCGAATCCTGTCGACCGCGGCAAACACGGGTCGAAGATCCACTTGCTGGTCGATCGGGCCGGTCTGCCGCTGTCTGTCGGGATCTCGGCCGCCAACACCCACGACAAGCTCGCCCTGCAGCCGCTGGTGCGGGGCCTCGCGCCGGTCCGCTCGCGGCGCAGGCCGCGTCGGCGCCGCCCGGGCAAGCTGCACGCCGACAAGGGCTATGACTACGCTGACCTGCGCCGCTGGTTACACAGCCGGGGCATCACCCCGCGCATCGCGCACCGTGGCATCGAGCGTTCCAATCGGCTGGGCCGGCATCGCTGGGTGGTGGAGCGGACTGTGTCGTGGTTGAACGGCTTCCGCCGCCTGCACCGCCGCTACGAACGCAGACCCGAGCACTTCCTGGCCTTCGTCGGCATCGCCGCCGCCCTCATCTGCCACCGCCGACTCACCAAATGAGATGTCGTCCTAGCCTCGACATGGACCTTGCCCACCTACGGCGTAGCTGCTCCGAAAGGCGTACGCCTTACCGGCGCACACCCGCCTCGGCCGGGTGCGCGGTCCGCCGGACCCCAGCCGGGAGCTCCTTTCGAAACCGGGCCGAGCGTGACCGCGCGTCCTCTCCATGTGCGGCGTTGCCGAATCGGTGTGATGCGCTGGATGACGACAACGCCCAGGCGGCGTTCGGCGAATTCGTTCAGATGTGGGACCACCGGGACGACCGCGGGACGCCGTGCGCCGGTGCTGCGCCGCCCCGACGAGGTGGGGCTGGCCTATGAGGACGTCTTCTTTTCCTCGGTGGACGGCGTGCCGCTGGAGGGCTGGTTCATTCCGGCCGATTCGGACAAGCTCGTCGTCCACAACCACTTCCTGCCGAGCAACCGCTACGGCTACCCCGGCCATCTGCCGGAGTTCGCCGGGCTCGGCGGCTTCAAAGTCAGCTTCCTGCCCGAGTACCGGGCCCTGCACGACGCCGGCTACAACGTCCTGGCCTACGACCTGCGCAACTACGGCATGAGCGGGCAGGGCAACGGCGGGATCACCGGCATCGGGCTGCTGGAGTACCGCGATGTCATCGGCTCGCTGCGCTACGCCGCCGCGCGGCCCGACACCCGGAAGATGCGGAAGGTCCTGCTGTCGGTGTGCCTGGGCGCGGACTCCACGGCCGTGGCCTGGTCCAACACCCCGAGGAGTTCACCGAGATCCAGGCGATGGTCATGCTGCAGCCGGTCTCGGCGCGTCCGGTGATCGAGGAGTTCGTCAAAGGCATCGGTATGGCCGACGGCGGGTTCGAGAAGTTCGACAAGGCCGTGCATGAGCAGACCGGCTTCCACCTGGACGAACAGTCCCCGATCGAGCACGTCAAGGCGATCACCGTCCCGACGCTCGTCGCGCAGGTCCCCGACGACACCATGTCCCGCCCCGAGGACGTCCAGTCGATCTACGACGCCCTCACCGTCGACGACAAGGACCTGCACTGGATTCGCGGCACCGAACAGTGCGTCCGCGGCTACAACTACTTCGGCGAGCACCCCGACATCCCGACCAACTGGTTCGACAAGCACCTTAAGTGACGCAGAAACCACAGAGGGCGGCAGAGCGGCCGCGGCCGTAAGAAGACGCGGCCAAAACCAGCAGAGGGAGTCCGCCCTCCAGAGCACCATCGGGAGTACATCGCCATGCCGAACGTGCTGGTGCTGGGCGCAGGAGGACGGATCGCACGATGGGCAACCCATATGCTCGCCGACAACCACGCGATCTGTGTTCGTGCGCGATTCGGACCGCCTCACCGACGCGCCCGCCTCAGCCCGGGTCGTCGCAGGCGACGTGCTGGACCGCGACCGCTGGTCAGCGGTGGTTGTTGTACAGCCACGAAATACAGCAACCGCACCAGAGCGGGACGTACATGCAGAGACCGTGAGAGAGGCTACCGGGCACGTTGACCTGGGAGGCGGGCGTATCGGGGCGTGCGGCCTAGATTTCGGGACGAAGAGGCCGTGGGTTCAAATCCCGCCACCCCGAAACAGAGACCTTGAGCAGGTCGGAAATTCATTCCAGGCCCGTTTCCTCATTGAGGGAACGGGCCTGAATTCGTCTGTGCGGACGCCCCGGTTCTTCGTTCCGGTCGCGAACCACCGGTCGCCCTTTCCCGAAACGCGCCGCCTCCGGTCCGGTGTCGGGGCGGGGCGTGGTTGGATGCGGGGATGGGAGGCGAGGTGGTCTGCGTCCGGGAGGACGCGGCGGTGCCTGCGCGATTTCACGCGGCGGTCCAGCTGGCCTGCGCGGAGGCGGATCAAGGACGCGCCATCGACGGCTTGCGGGACGGGTGGCGGGGGCCCGGCCGGCTCGTGATCGTGACCGCCGCGCGGACCCGGTACGCCGACGCCGTGCTCGCCTGGCCCGGACCCGCCCGCGAACTCGGTCCCGGACGCGTCGGCCCGTGCGCGGCGACGCTGGCCGACACCGTCCGCGCCGTGCTGGCCGCGCTCGGCACGGGAGCGGCGCGCGGCGACGGCGAGCGCGAGGTGCCGCTCGCGATCTGGCGCACCCCCGCGTTCCGGCGGTGGCACGCCGTGCAGCGACGGGCGGGCAACCGGCTCGTCGGCGCGCGCCCCGTCTGGTCCTTCCACGCCCGGTCGGACGCGCTGTTCTTCTGGGCACTGCACGTGACGGTCCACATTGCGTCCGAGGCGCGGACGAAGGACAACGAGATCGTGCTGTCCCGTCCCGACACGTCCCACGTCCTGCTCTACCGCAGGGGCGCGTCCCTGGGGGACACCGAAGTGGTCCTGGTGCGCGAGTTCCGCTCGCCGGGGTCGGCGCCCGACGGCTTCGTCCACGAACTCCCCGGCGGCTCCGGCGAGCATCGCGGGCAGCGCGCGACCGCGCTCGCCGAGGTGCGGGAGGAGACGGGCTTCGGGCTGCGCGCCGACCGGCTGCGCGAGCACGGCCACCGGCCCGTCGCCGCGACGCTCTCGGCGCACCACGCGCATCTGCACTCGGCCGAACTGACCGACGACGAGATGGACTGGTTCCGCCGGCAGTCGCGACCGCGCGGCGTGGCCGCCGACTCGGAGCTGACCTGGCCCGAGGTGCGCACCGTGGACGAGATCGTCGCGCAGCGCCTCGTCGACTGGCCCACCCTCGGCATGATCTTCCAGGTGCTGCACGACGTCCGCTGACCGCATCCGGCGACCCGGGGTACCGGTACGTCCCACGATGGTACGTTCCGCGCACAGAGCCCTCGCCGACGAGGAGAGCCGCAGTGAGCGCCCCACCGCGCGACGCGATCTTCATCAGCTTCCGGAGCGCCGACCCGGGCTCGTACGCGGCCGTCTACCTCGACGAGGTCCTCGTCCGGATGTTCGGTCCGGACCGCGTCTTCCGGTCGAGCCGCTCCATCGAGCCGGGCGCGGACTTCCGCCGGGTGCTGGAAGAAGGGCTCGCGCGGGCGTGCGTCGTGCTCGTCGTCATCGGCAAGGGCTGGGCGCAGGCCGCGGGGTCCGCCGGGGAGCCGATGCTGTGGCGGCCGGACGACTGGGTGCGCCGCGAGATCGGCGAGTCTCTGCGCGCGGGCATCCACGTGGTGCCCGTCCTGCTGACCGACGCGAAGCTGCCCTCCGCCGCCGAGCTGCCCCCCGACCTCGCGGACCTGGCGAGCCGGCAGTCCGTCCATCTGCGCCATCGCCACATCGTCAACGACACCCGGCATCTGCTGGACCGTCTGGGGGCCGTCGCGCCCGCCCTGGCCGCCCGGCATCTGGCGCCGGACCCGGGGCCGTCCGACGTCGCCGCGTCGATGCCGAGCGCGCTCCTGCGACCGGAGAACGAGGTCGTGCCGTTCGCCGGACGCGGCGGCGAGCTCGCGGAGCTGACGCGGTGGCGCGACGGCCCCCGCGCGCTGTCGGTCGCGCTGGTCACGGGCCCCGCCGGGCAGGGCAAGTCCCGGCTGGCGCGCGAGTTCGCGGCGCGCAGCGCGCGGGACGGCTGGGTGGCCGGGTCCCTGTCGGGCCAGGTCCCGGTGGCGGAGGTCGCGCGACTCGGCGAGTCCGGGCTCAAGCTGCTGGCCGTCGTCGACTACGCCGAAGGGGAGATCGCCCGGATCCACGAGATCGTCTCGGTGCTGCTGGCCCGCCGGGGCGCGCCCGCGCCCGCGCGGCTGCTGCTGCTCGCCCGGACGGCCGGCACCTGGCTGGACGAGCTGCTGCTGTTCCCCGGCGACGAGGGCGCCGCCGTTCTGGACGCCCGGACGCACCTCTCCCTGGACGGCCTCACGCACGACACCGCCGCCGAGTTCCGCCGCGCGGCGGCCATCTTCGCCGCCCGGCTCGGCCTGCCCGCGCCGGACGAGGCCGCCGTCGGACGGCGTTTCGCGCGGCCGGACTTCGCGACGTCCGCCCGTCCGCTGGACGTCCACGCGGCGGCCCTGGCGTTCGTCCTGGAGGATCACGGCGCGGGGGGCGCCGAGCGCGACCCGGTGATCCGGCTCCTGCACCATGAACGCCTCTACTGGCGGCGCGCGGCCGGGACGTTCAGCCTCCCCGACCCCTACCCGGACCGGCTGGCCGCGACGGTGGCCGCCGCGACCCTGTTCGGCGGCGACCGGGCCGACGACCTGCGCCGGGTCGTCGCGGCGCTGCCGACCTTCCACGACGAGCCCCGGCACGTCGTGGACCGCTATCTGCGCTGGACCGCCGAGCTGTTCCCGCCCGGCCCGGACGCGGTGGAGTCCGCCCCGTCCGCGCTGCGTCCCGACCGGCTCGGCGAGGAGCACGTCGCGCGCACCCTGCGCCGGCAGCCGGACCTGCTCGCGGCCTGCCTGCCGGTGCTGTGGACGCCGCAGGTCGAGCGGGCGCTGACCGTCCTCGGGCGGGCCGCGCCCCGGCACGAGGAGATCGGCGGGCACCTGCGCGCCGTGCTGCGGGCGGACCTGACGCGGTACGGGTCGCTCGCGCTGGCGGTCGCGCTGCGGCTGGAGTCGCCGGGCCCGCTGGCCGACGCGCTGGCCGCGGAGGTCGACGCCCTGGGGGACGCCGCGCTGGCCCGGTGGCTCGCGGCCGGGGTGCCCGCCCACCTGCCCGTCTTCGCGCACCTGCACGCGACCGTCGCCCGGATGGCGCTGGACGCGCCCGGCGGCGACGCCCTGATCCGCGCCCGGCTGCGGCGCGGCAACGCGGCCCGCGAAGCCGTGCGCGGACGGTACGCCGCGGCGCTGGCCGAGGCGATCGAGGCGGTGCGGGCGCTGCGGACGCTCGCCGGGGCGGGCCCCGAGCACTGGGCCGAACTCGCGCTCGCGCTGGCGATCCTCGCGGACTGCCTCGACGGGACGGGGCATCCGGCGGAGGCGCTGCAAGCGGTCCGCGAGGCGGTCCACCTCCAGATGGCGGTGGTGGGGCCGCAGATCCTCGTCCCCGCCGACCCGCGCGACGCGCCCGCCGACCCGCCCGCCGGCGGCGCGGCGGCGGCCGTGGCGGAGGCCGGACGCGGCGTCGGCGGGCGGAGCGGCCGGCACGAGCGGACGCTCGTCGTGTACCTGCGGCTGCTGGTCCCCCGGGCGCTCGCGGCCGGGGACGCGGCCGAGGCGGACGCGGCGCGCGTGCGCATCGTCCAGCTCCTGACGATCCAGCGGCTGCGGGCCGCCGACCGGGCGCACGCGCGCGACCTCGCGGCGGGCGGGGACGCGGCCGACGAGATCCGGTCGAACGTCGAGTCGTCCTTCGCCGACTTCCCCGACGAGCCGGGACCGGAGACGACCGTGACGGAGCTGGCCGACGCGGCCCGGCACCTGGGGGTCCGCGCGTACGTGCTGGACGACGTCCCGGTGGACGGGGCCGGCGGCCGGGCGTCCGTCGTCGTGATCGAGACGGTCGTCACCGGCCCGTGGGCGGTCTACCGCGACGCGGACGGCTGGGTGGTCGGCCTCCCCCGGACCGGCGACGACGGCGAGGTCGTCGGGGTCGCCGGGGTGATCGCCGTCCTCGGCCCGGTCGACACCGCGCCGGGCGAACTGCTCCGCAAGCTCCTTTTCCCGACGTGACAGGGCCCGGCCTCCCCCGCGGAGACCGGGCCCGGACGATCTTTAGAACCACTCGCGGATCTGGTCGAGGATGTCGGGCAGGTTGTCCTTCGCCCAGCCCCACAGGTGCGGCATCGTCTCCTTGATGAAGTGCTGGAGGGCGTGCATCCCGAGGTGGGCGAGCCGCTCGCTGTCGAAGTAGTTCTGCAGGCCGCGGATCAGGTCGTCGAACACCTTTTGTCTCCCTAGTGTTTCGGTGCGTTGAGGATTTTCGCGAGCCGCTGGGTGGCCCGGAAGATCGGCTTGTTCCGGGTCTCCAGCGGGAGGAAGTCCAGATGGCTGAAGTTCTTGAGTCCGGCGTAGATCCAGCGCCGGTCCTCGGGGCAGGCGTCGAGAATCGCCTTGAAGAGGTGTTCCATCCGGTAACCGCGCCGCGACGAGTAGCCGATGACGACGGGGTCCCGGCCGAGGACGGCGGCCAGGTGCGCCGCCCGGTCCGCCTCGATCTCCTTGATGTTGTCCTCCTGCGCGCGGGACGGGACGTTGTAGGCCGGCCGCCAGTCCATCGGCTCCACGAGGTCGAGCTGGTTGACGCCGAAGACCATCCGGTCGTGGAACTCGCGCAGTTGCTCCAGGTACATCTGGTCGAGCGCGATGGCCCGGTTGCGCGCCGCGGTCACCCACAGGACGACGTCGCAGGCGGGCAGGTTCTTGCGGTACAGGTCCAGGTACGCCCCGTCGAGCGCGACGTCCTCGCCGAGGCCGGGCGCGTCCACGACGCGGAGCCGCACGTGCGGCCGGTCGTCGCCCGGGTCCGCGCCGGTGTCGCCGTCGGCGTTGAACCGGACCGACAGCGCGACGTCCTCGAACTCCTTGGTCTGCGCGACGGTGTCGCTCGTCGCCAGATCGGTCCGGAACAGCGTGTTGATCGTGGACGACTTTCCGGTGCCGGAAACGCCGATGACGCCGATTCTCGGTGGACGGTTCTCCACCTCCTCGCGCAGCGCGGCGAGGATCTCGGCGCGCGGATCCTGCTGTTCACTCACTGTTGCCACCGTTCGTTCGCCTGTCTTGCGTTACTGGGAACGGTAAGCAGAGAATGGCGTCGGCAATAGATTTCCACTGTTGCCACAACCAGCTGGCAACGCGGGACGTCCGATGGTCGTGCACACCGATTTCGGAACTGAACTCCGCCGCCGCAGGAAGGCGGCCGGGCTTTCCCTGAGCGCCCTCGCCGATCTCGTCACCTATGACAAGAGTTCCCTCAGCCGGGTCGAGTCGGGGGCGCGGCTGCCGAGCAGGCAGCTCGCGGCGGCGTGCGACGCGGAACTCGGCGCGGGGGGAGAACTGCTGCGGCTCGCCGGGGAGCGGGCGCGGCGGGACAGCGGGAGCAGTCCGGGGCCCGCGCGGGTCCACGGTTCCGTGCCGCCGCCCGACGACGTCGTGGCCACCTTCGCGTCGGTCTTCGGGCAGCTGCGCCGGATCGGCCAGCAGGTGCCGCCGCCGGTGGTGCTCGGCCAGGCCGCCGAGCAGGTCAGGGCGCTGCGGTCGCTCGTCGTCCCGGACGCGCCGGAGTCGGCGCCGGTCCTGCTGCTGGCCGCGCGCACCGCGGAGTTCACGGGCTGGATGGCGCAGGAGGCGGGGGACGTGCCGCTCGCCCGGCGGTGGACGGCCGAGGCGGTGCGGCTCGCGGCGCTGGCGGGCGACGAGAGCATGGCGGCGCACGCCCACGTCCGCCGCGCCGGGCTCGCGCTGTACCAGCGGGAAGGGCTCCAGGTGGTCGCGCTGGCCCGGCGGGCGCAAGCCACGGCGCCCGTGGGTTCCCGCGTCCACGCGCAGGCCGCGCAGCGGGAGGCGCAGGGGCACGCGCTGCTCGGCGACGCGTACGCGGTGGAGCGGCTCCTCGACGGGCCGGCCGTGACTCCGGCGGCCTCGTCCGGGCCCTTCTCCGGCGGGCTCGCGCTCGGCTCGACGACCGTGCCGGACATGGACGACGCCGTCGCGGGCTGGTGTTTTCACGACCTCGGGCAGCACGCGCGGGCGGTGGACGCGCTCACGCCGGTCGTCGCAGGTCTGCCGCCGTGGGCGGCGCGGGCGAAGGGGCGGTTCGGCGCGCGGCTGGCACGGGCGCAGCTCGGCGCGGGGGACCTCGACGCGGCCTGCGCGACCGGGCTCCTCGTCCTGTCGGCCGCCGGGCCGGTCGCGTCGGCGACGATCGCCGCCGAGCTGCGGCAGCTGCTGGCGGAGCTGGGGGCGTGGCGGCGCCGCCATCCGCCGGCGGGCGAGCTGAACGCGGCGCTGGGCGACCTCCTCGGTTGATATTTAGTCTTCGCGGAGATAATCTGTGCGAAGTCAATCTGAGGAGCGGGACATGTGGGAGTACGAGCACGCGGTGGAGACCTCGGCGGCGGCCGGCGAGGTCTGGCGGTGGTGGGCCGACGTGACGTCGTGGTCCACGTGGAACGCGGGCGTCGTGGACGCCGTGATCGACGGGGACTTCGCCGCGGGGACGGCGTTCACCATGACCGGGCCGGACGGGGACGCGATCCGGATGACGCTGGCCGAGGTCGCGCCCGGGGAACGGTTCGTGGACGTGATGGACGGCGGCGACTTCACCGTCCGGACCGAGCACCGGCTGGAACCGCTCGACGGCGGCCGGACGCGCGTCGTGTACCGGACCGAGATCTCCGGGCCCGCCGCCGGCCACGTCGGGCCCGAGCTGGGGCCCGCCATCACCGCCGACTTTCCCGATGTGCTCGACGCGTTGGTGCGGCGAGCCGAGAAGGGCTGAGCGTGGCCAGTGATCCGGAGGGCAGTCCGGGGTTCTTGTTGTGGCATGTCACGTTGCGGTGGCAGCGGGACATCGCACGGGCGCTCGCGCCGTTCGACCTGACGCATGTTCAGTTCGTTCTGCTCGCCACGGCCTGGTGGATGAATTCGCACGGGGAGGATCCCAACCAGCTTTCGCTGGCTCGCAAGGCCGGGACGGACGTCAAGATGACGTCGCAGGTCTTGCGCAAGCTTGAGGACAAGGGGTTCTTGCGGCGCGAGGTCGATCCGGCTGACACGCGCGCCAAATTGCTTCGCGTCACCGACGCGGGGGCGGAGTTGGCGCAGCGGACGATCGCGGTCGTGGACGAGGTCGACCGTGCCTTTTTCGCCGCCTCACCCGAGGCCGCCGGGCTGCTCCGGGTGCTCGCGCGACGCGACGAGTAGGGGGCGCCGGGGACCGGCGGTCAGGACGGGACGGTCCAGCGTTGGGCCGGGGACGTGTTGCAGTCGTAGATCTGGAGTTGCGTGCCGTTCGTCGTGACGCTGTTCGGGATGTCCAGGCAGCGGCCGGACAGGGGGTTCTGCAGCGCTTTCGTTGTGGCGTTGTAGGTCCATTGCTGCGCGCCGCTGTTGTTGCAGTCGTAGAGCTGGACCTTCGTCCCGTTGGCCGTGCCGCTCGAAGTGACGTCCAGGCATTTGCCGAAAGCGGTGACCGTGCCGTTCGTGTGGCGGGTCCAGGTCTGGGCCGGGGAGTTGTTGCAGTCCCAGAGCTGGACGGGTGTTCCGTTGGCCGTGTTGCTCTGGTTCACGTCGACGCATTTGCCCTGGAAGTCGGAGGCCAGAGCGCCGGTCGGGCCGCCCAGCAGGGACGAGACGGCGGCTTTCAGGTCCGGGAGCGGGCCGATGCGGTTCGGGTCGGACGCCGGTTGCGGCGTGCCCGTCGCGATCAGGAGCTGGCGGACGGACGAGGGCGTCAGATAGCTGCCGGTCGCCTGTTTCGCTATTCCCTGGAGCGACGCCACGGCGCCGGCGACGATCGGGCTCGCGGCGGACGCGCCGTTGAAATCGTCCCGGTAGAGCGCGTTCGGATTGGTCTCGTCGGGAGTGAGGTCCTGGTAGCCGGGCGTCCCGATCGTCGCGACGCACGTCCCGTAGCCCTGCACGTTCACGCGCGATCCGTGGACGGCGCCCCAGCCGGAGAAGACCTCGGCCGTCCGGGCGGCGGGGCGCGACGAGCCGTTGCAGTTCACGCCGCCGGTGCTCGGCGGTTCGCCGGCGCCGACGACGATGCCGCCCGAGTCTCCGCGCGACATCAGTGCGACGGCGTGCGGGTCGGTGCTGCTGTCCAGGTCGTTGCCGGTGTTCCCGGTGGGTTCTATGACCGTCACGCCCGCCGCGCTGGCCTGCAGAATCAGGTTGTACCAGTAGGCGTCGACCTCCAGCGGGTAGTCGTGGCCGTCCAGGTAGGCGACGGCCTCCAGGAGGATCACGTCGCCACTGTGGGCGGCGGATACGGCCGCCGCCACCCCGTCCAGGGCGACCAGGGACAGTTTCAGCGGCGCGTTCGGTGCGACGCCGGACATTCCGACGCCGTTGTCGTCCTGGGCGCCCACGATCCCGATCACCGGTGTGCCGTGCGCGCCGGGACGGCACTGGCCGCCGCCGAGCGGGGTGAGCAGCGTGACCGGACGGTTCGCCAGGTCCTCGTGGCAGGCGTTCCACACGTTGAGCAGCGTCCGGGGCGCGACGGGCGTGGTGCTGGACGTCGTCGTGCCCGTCCCGAGCTGCCCGGACGCGTTGTCGCCCCACGTCTTCGGCGACCGCACCGGGAACACGGCGGCCACGTGCTGGTAGCCCGCCGCCACGGTCGCCACGGACGTCGCCGCCTGCACGGGCGTGGCCGCGTCGGCGGTGGAGCCGGTGCCGAGCTGCCCGGACGAGTTGTCGCCCCAGGTCCACAGGGTGGCGCCGGACTTGACGGCCGTGCTGAAGAACGTCCCCGCCGACACGGCCGCCACGCCGCTCAGCCCGGAGACCGCGACGGGCGTGGCGCTGTTGCCGGACGACCCGCTGCCGAGCTGCCCGGAGGCGTTCAGCCCCCACGCTTTGACCGTCTTGTCCGCCAGCAGCGCCAGTGTGTGGAACCCGCCCGCGCTCACCTGCGTGGCGTTACCGATCCCGCCGACCACGACGGGCGTCGTACTGTCGGTGGTCGTACCGTTTCCGAGTTCGCCGTTGTCGTTGTGCCCCCAGGAACGGACGGTCCCGTCCGCCAAGAGGGCGGTCGAAAAGCCATAGCCCGCAGAGACGGCGCCCATCCCCGAGGCCACGGTGCTGATCCCGCTCACCGCGACCGGAGTCGTACTGTCGGCCGTCGTACCGTTGCCGAGCTGACCGCCGGTGCCCGCACCCCACGCCATGACGCGCCCGTCGGACAGCGCGGCGAGGACGTGGCCGTCCCGGCTCGCGCTGACGCCCGTGACGCCGCTCAGCCCCGTGACCTGCACCGGAACGCTGCTGGACGTCCTGTTCCCCGTCCCGAGCTGCCCGGACGCGTTGTCGCCCCACGCCCACACGGTGCCGTCGGTCTTGAGCGCGACCGAGTACCCGTCTCCGGCGGAGACGGCCTTGACGTCCGTCAGCCCCTTCACCGGCGCCATCACCGGACGGGACGTCGTCGTTCCATCGCCGAGCTGTCCGTGGGAGTTGTCACCCCACGCCCACACACCAGGGTGCGTTTCATAGGTGACCATCAGCGTGTGGGTATCGGACGCCGCCAGGGAGCCCAACGTGTTCTGCGGGGACGGCGCGTAATCACCGCCGCCCTCCACATCGAACACCGTGACACCATCGCCCTTGCCTCCGGGGAGCGTCTGGGCGTAGGCCGCATTGACGCCGTCCACGGCGGGCGTCCGGTACTTCTGGTAGCTCTCGCGCGGGTCGGACGGCGTCCGGGTCAGCGGGACGGCCTGCGCGATCTCCACCGCCGGCAGCCCGTTCAGCGCGTCCAGCAGCGGCTCGATGCCCTTCGGCACGGTGATGAGGAACCACGTCGTCAGGTCGGGCAGGGCGCGTCCGGTCTTCTTCTCCAGCCGCAGCCGTTCGGCGGTGACGCCGGGCGACGTCGTGCGCGGCGCGATCGCGGCGCCCGGGTAGCGGGCCAGCAGGCGCGCGAGGTCGGCGGCGTCGCGCCCGGCGGGCCGGCCGTTCCGGACGCGGACGTCCCGCCCGTCGCGGAACTTCACCGAGATCTGGGTGGTCGAGTAGCCCTTCGGGAGCGGCCCGTGGGTGCCGGGCGCGCCCTTCTCGCGGCTGAAGTCGTGGGCCGGGCGCGGCGCCGCCAGCGCGTCCGTTCCCGTCCCGAGCCCGACGACCACGGCGGCCGCGATTGCGACGAAGCGCCTTAACCCAGACATGTCACCGTCCCCACGCGTGAAGCCCGGGTCTCGACGCTACGAGCGGGACGCTTCATGATCTACGCACTCAGCGCAGGAGAACCGTCCGTCCGACGCGCACTCGGCGCGCGCCGGGCGGACGGCGAGGTGTCAGCGGCGGAAGGTGTAGATGGTCGTGTTCGCGTCGCACGGGGACGGCGGGACGACCTCGACGCGCAGCAGGCCCGTCGCGGGGTCGTAGTCGTTCCCCTCCGTCTCGAACTCGCCGCGGCAGGCGCTGACCAGCGGGAGTTGGCCGAGCGAGGTGACGCGGGCCGTGACGTCGCGTCCCCGCAGCGGGCGGCTCAGCTTGATCTGCAGGAGTTGCTTGGTGGTCGGGAACAGATCGGTGCCCGTGTCGTCGGTCGCGCACAGCAGGGTGACGGGATTGACGAAGTCGCAGCCCTGGACGTCGCGGACGGGGCGGTCCAGCGTGATCCGCCCGGCTAGCGGGAGCGTTCCACCCGTGCGCGGCGTCGAGCGGTTGAGGATCGGCGTCGGCAGCACCAGCAGCCGGTTCATCGTGCCCCACTCGCCGCTGACCAGCCACTGACCGTCCGGCGAGACGGCGGCGTAGGAGTTGTTCATCAGCTCGCCGGGCGCCAGCGGGTGGACGTACCGGTAGTGCTCGCCGCGCGGCGTCGTGACGTAGAACATCTTCGCGGCGGGGTCGGCGGCGGTCCACTGGTAGGCGTCGAAGACGTAGCCCCGGGTGGAGTCGGGGTCGCCGACGTGGCCCCAGCCGGCAGTCCGCAGCGCGTCGGGCACGGTGCCGTTCCCGGCGAAGCGCAGCTCCTTGCCCACTGTCGTGAGGCCCTGGTTGGCGAGCGAAGACGGCTGCTCCACGCTGCCGGTGAGTTTCCAGGCGCCGAGGCGGAAGGTGTCGGCGGACGCCGTCCCGGCCAGCGCCGCGACGAGCGCGACCGCGGCGGTCAGGCAGCGGGCGATACGTGAGGTGATCATGGCGCGCAACACTGGCAGCCGCGCATGGCCCGATGGTGAACCTTCTTCTGACATCGGGTGAGTTTCGATGAATGATCACCCTTCGTACGCCCTGCCGTCGTTTCCCTCGCCTACGGTCTCGCTCGCACACGATTGTCATCGAGGAGGGCACGTGGGACACCACCACGAACACGACCACGCCGAGCCGTACGCCGACGCGACGGTGCCGGACGCCGAGCTGCCACCGGGCGAGCTGGCGCGCCGCCGCTTCCTCCAGCGGCTCGGTCTGGTGGGCGCGGCGGCGGCCGGGAGCGGCCTGCTGGCGGGACCGGCCGCCGCCGCGCCGAAGCCCTCGCCGCCCGGCCCGGACCCCCGCGCGCTGCACTGGCTCGCCGGGGACCACCACGTCCACACGCAGTACAGCTACGACGCGATGCACACGGTCGCCCAGCAGGTCGCGGCCGGACGGCGGCACGGGCTGGACTGGATGGTGATCACCGACCACGGGCACGTCGCGCACGAGAAGTTCGCGGTGGAGACGACGTACGCCGACGTCCTCAAGGCCCGGGCCGCCAACCCGTCGATGCTGCTCTGGCAGGGGCTGGAGTGGAACGTGCCCTCCGGGGAGCACGCGACGGTGTTCTTCGACGCGACCAAGAACGAGATCGCCGCGCTGCACGCCTTCGAGAAGCTGTTCGACGGCAACGTCAACGGGACCAATCACACGTCCGACGCCAACGAGGCGACCGCGCTGGCCGCCCTGCGTTGGATGTCCGGGCAGATCGACCGGGGCGCCATCGACTCGGCGCTGATGATCGCCAACCACCCCGGCCGCAACGGCCGCTACACGCCGCACGAGTTCCGCAACTACCGCGACACCGCGCCGCACATCGCGGTCGGCATGGAGGGCTCCCCCGGCGCCCAGAACGACGGCGGGCACCGGGGCGGCTACGGCAACGCGCCGGGCGGCGACTCCTGGACCGGCTGGCCGTCGGAGTCGTACCGGACGTTCGGCGGTTTCGACTGGATGACCGCCAAGCTCGGCGGGCTCTGGGACGCGCTGCTGGCCGAGGGCAAGGGCTGGTGGATCACCAGCAACTCCGACATCCACCAGGCGAACGGCAGCCGGCTCGTTCGCCCCGACACTCCTGGGGACTGGTACGACACCCACGGCGGTTATCCGGACCCGGTGGATTCGGGCACGCCGCAGGAGCACGCCGACTTCTGGCCGGGCGAGTTCAGCCGGACGGTCGTTGGCACGGCCTCGCGCAGCTTCCGGGGCGTCATGGACGCGATCCGCGGCGGTCGCGTCTGGGTGGGGATGGGCGGGTTGGTCTCCGCGCTGGACGTCCGCGTCCACGGCGGCGGACGGCCCGCCACCCTCGGCGGACGGGTCCGGGTCCGGCGCGGCGACGACGTCACCGTCCAGATCACCGCGCATCTCGCCACGGCGCCCAACACGACCGGCCGGATCCCCCGGCTGGCGCGGCTCGACCTGATCCGCGGCGCCGTCACCGGACCCGCCGCCGACCGGGACGGGTTCACCAACCCGGACGTTTCGGTCGTCGAGTCCTTTACCCCTCGCGGCCGGGGCCCGGTGCTGCACGTCGAGCACCGGTTCCGCAATGTGCGCGACCCGTTCTACGTGCGGCTGCGGGGGACGGACGGCCACCGATCGAACGGGCTGGAACCGATGATGGACGTCCAGGGCGCCGCCGCCCCGTGGGACGACCTGTGGTTCTACGCCAACCCGATCTTTGTGGACGTCGTGTGACCGTCCTCGGTGTGAACGCGGGCGGGCGCGATCGGTCGGCGCTCGAACAGATGGTGCTCGACGTGGTGCCGGACCCGGTGCTGTTCTGCACGCATCCGGGACGCGGACAGCACGCGGCGTCGGTGGAACTCGGGCCGCAGGACGTCGAGCCGATCGTCGCGGCGTTCGTCGCGCGGGGCGCGGCGGTGGCGCTGGAGGACCGGATCGTCGGTCCGGACGAGCACCGTCCCGGCGCCGTGGCCGCCCGCGCCGCGCACCGGCGGGAGGGCCGAGCCGTGCGGTTCCCCGGCCAGGGCCTGCTGCGCGGCACTCTTACGGTCGAGGACGCTCTGGCGACCGGCGCCGTCGACCGCGTCGAGCCGCTCGGCGGGCCGTTGGCGCCCGGCACGCCGCTCGTCACGCACGATTTCGTCCGGCCCGTGTACCGCGCGGGAGCGCTGGTCCTGGAGGTGACGCCCGCGACGACCGGGGTGATCCCGTTCGAGCTGGAGCACCAGGACATCTGCGGCCACTGAGTTGAGCGGTCGCTCAACCATCACATTGAGCGACCGCTCAAACGGGCTGCGACGTGGCGGTTTACCGCACAGCACGTCCAAAAACCGCCACATTCAGGACGAACCACCAGCACGCCCGCCGCGTCAGACCCGGACATGACCTCCGTCACCTGGCGCACGCGCTTCGAGCAGGCCGCCCTCCACCGTCCGAGCGACCCCGACTGGACGCGCGGCGCGCGCCTGCCGAGGGCCGTCGTGCGCAGCGTCCAGCGGTTCCAGCTCGGCGAGAGCAGCGACGGCGCGGGCCTCGTCCGCAAGGCCGAGCGGACGGGCGACGCCGACTACGCCGTGGCGGTGAAGCTGTTCGTGGCCGAGGAGCGCGACCACGCCCGGCTGCTCGCGGAACTCCTGCACGCGGCCGGCGCCCCCACGATCGACGCCCACTGGACCGACACCGTGTTCGTCCGGATGCGCCGCCTCGTCGGCCTGCGCGTCGAGCTGCTGGTGCTGATGGTCGCGGAGGTCGTCGCGCTGCGCTACTACCGGGCGATGCGCGACGGGTCCACCGACCCGCTGGCCGCCGAGGTGGGCCGCCGCATCCTCGCCGACGAACAACGGCACGTCCCGTTCCACGTGGCGCAACTGCGCGGCCTGCCCGCCCCCGTCCGCTGGGCGTGGCGCGGCGCCGTGGCGGCGGCGACCGTGGTGGTGGCCCTCGACCACGGCCCGGCCCTGCGCGCCTGGGGCGTAGCGCGCCGCGCCTTCATCCGCGACACCCTCGCCGAAGCCCACCTCCCGTGAGCAGGGGTGCGGGTCAGAGGACGGAGGGGTTGGCGGTCGTGCCCTCGGTGCAGAGGAGGACGACCGTTCCGGTGTGGTGGGGAGACAGGGACGGACGGCGGGCGGGAGTCAGGGCGGCGCGGGTGCCGGCCAGGGACGCCGCGCCGCAGGGGCCCGCGGGGACGCCGTGGGCGGCCAGGTCGCGGGCGGCTTGGACGGTCTCGGGGTCGGCCACGGACACCGCGGCGTCCAGGCCGTCGCGCAGGTAGGGCCAGGCCAGGGTGGAGATCGTCGCGCAGTTGAGGCCCTGCATGATCGTCCGGCCGGGGGCGAGGGTCGTGGGGGCGCCGGCGCGCAGGCTCGCCAGGGCGCATGCCGCCGAGGTGGGTTCGACGGCGAGGATCGACGGGGCGGGGGCCGGGCGGCTTCGGTAGTGCATCACGGCGGCCTGCGCGAGCGATCCGACGCCGACCGGGACGGCCACCAGGCCCGCCGGCGCGGCGCCGAGCGCCGCCAGTTGCGCGTCGATCTCGGTGAACAGCGTCGCGTAGCCCTCCACGATCCAGGACGGGACGCGTTCGTACCCGGGCCAGGCGGTGTCCTGGACGAGCAGCGCGTCCGGGTCGGCGGCGGCCTCGGCGGCGCGCCGGACGGCCGTGTCGTAGATCCCGTCGACCAGCACGACCTCGGCGCCCTCGTCGCGGATCGCGGCGACCGAGGCGGGGTGGACGCCGTCCGGGACGAAGATCGTCGCGGCGAGCCCGCGCAGCCGCGCCATCGCCGCCACGGCGCGGCCGTGGTTGCCGTCGGTGGCCGCGACCAGCCGCTTCTCCCCGCGATGCGCCCGGTGCACGCCCCAGGACGCGCCCAGCATCTTGAACGCGGGCAGCCCGAGCCGCTCCGACTCGTCCTTCACGAACAGCCGCCGCACGCCCAGCTCGGCGGCCAGCGCGGGCAGCTCGACCAGCCGCGTCGGCGCGTAGCCGGGCAGGGTGGCGTGGAAGGACGTGACGTCGGGGGGCGGCGCGCACGTCCAGTCCCGGGCGGCGGGCCGGGCGAACCAGTCGGCGGGCACGGTCAGTGCTTCTTCTTGTGGGACTTGTGGGACGAGCCGTGCTCCCACTCATAGCCCCGGACGTGATTCTTGCAATACCGATCGGCCACCTTCGTGTCGGTCGCGTCGTGTTCGCACCAGCGGTGGCTGCTGGAGCACGCGGACAGACCGAGCCCGGCGGCCAGGACGATCAAGGGGACGAGGGCGCGCATCACGATGCCTCCGGCAGGGGACGGGAACGTCACCCGAGCGTATCCCGGCCATCACGCACGGATCGGGACGAGCCGCCCCGGAACTATGCTGACGGGCGTGACCGACGACGTGCCCGAACCCCCGTCCGAGTACCGGCTCGGCGAGCTGGCCGAGGCGGCGGGCGTGCCGGTGCGGACGCTGCGCTACTACCAGGAGCGCAAGCTGCTGCCGCCGCCGCGGCGGGTCGGCCGGATCGGCCTGTACTCGGCGGAGCACCTGGCGCGGCTGCGGATGATCGCGAGCCTGCTGGAGCGCGGCCACACGCTGGAGGGCATCCGGGAGCTGCTGGCGGCGTGGGAGGAGGGCCGCGACATCGCGACCGTCCTCGGCGTGGAGAAGGCCGTGACGGCGCCGTGGTCCACCGAGACGCCGGTGACGATGCCGCTCGCCGAGCTGGTCGCGCTGTTCCCCGGCGAGGCGGACACGGGCGCGATCGAGCGGGCCGTCGAGCTGGGCCTGCTGCGGATCGACGGCGACCGCGTCACGCACTGGAGCCGCCGCCAGCTCGACGCGACGGTGACGCTGGTGCGCGCGGGCGTGCCGCTGGCGAAGGTGCTGGAGGTCAGCCTCCACCTCCAGCGGGCGATGGACGACCTCGCCGCGCGGTTCGTCGGCCTGATCACCGGCCATGTCGTCGGGACGTTCGACGCGGACGGCCTGGACGAGACCCTGGCGCGCCTGCGGCCGGGCGCCCAGGTGTCGGTGGAGGCCGGGTTCGCCCGGGCGATGGACCGGCAGGTGCGGACGGCGATCGAGCGGGTGCTGGCGGATCTCGCCGAGTCCCGGGAATGATCTTGGCCGGGCGCTGACCCCGGGATCGTTACCGTAGGGGGATGCGCTTTTTCCGCGTTTCGGCCGCCGTGTGCGTCTTCCTCGCGTTCCTTCCGGCTCCGGCGGCGCGGGCGGACGGCCCGTGCGCGTCGGCGGCGCAGCCCCGGCTGGCGGCGTCGCTCGGCCGCCAGGTCGCGGCTGCCCTGCACGGCCGCGCCGGGACGGCGTCCGTCGCGATCCTGGACCGCGAGCACGACGTCGTGTGCAGCGTGCGCGGCGACCGGCGGTACGACTCGGCGAGCGTCGTGAAGGTGACGATCCTCGGCGCGCTGATGCGCACCGCGCTGGACCAGCATCGGGGCCTGACGACCCGGGAGAAGACCCTCGCCCGCCGGATGATCACGCGGTCCGACAACGACGCGGCGTCCGCGCTGTGGCGACAGATCGGGCGGACGCGGATGAACCGGTTCCTCGTCCGGGCCGGGATGCGGCACACGAAGCTCGGCCCCACGCACTTCTGGGGCCTCACGCAGATCACGGCGAACGACGAGCTGCGGTTGTTGCGCGTCCTCACGTCGCACGGGACGGTCCTCAGCGACAAGGCCCGCCGTTACATCCTCGACCTCATGCACCAGGTGATCCCGCAACAACGCTGGGGCGTGCCCACCGGACGTCCGGCGGGCGTCGTCTGGCATGTGAAGAACGGCTGGCTGCCCCGGCACGATCGGTACTGGCGCGTTCACAGCATCGGGTCCTTCAGCGGGCGCCACCGCGACTACCTCATCGTCGTGCTCACGCAGGACACCCCGACGATGCGATACGGCGTGGCAACGATCGAGCGCGTCGCACGCGCCGTCCACCGGACACTGAACCCCGCCGATCGGTCCGCGTTCCCGTCCGACGCACCGCAGGTGAGGGAGGAATCGGACGGATCGGTCCCGCCCTGGGCCTGACCCCATACTGGGACGCATGGTCGACGACACGCGCTGGAAGGCGCGCTTCCGGGCCGCCCGGGTGAGCCTCCCCCGCTGGGCGCGGGACGCGCCGCACCGCTGCCTGTACCGATCCAACGTGACCGGTACGTGGGAGCTGTACGCGTGGGATCGCGGCACCGACACGCGCCGCCAGGTCACCGACCGTCCGCACGGCACCGAGTACGGGCTGCTGACGCCCGAGGGCGACGCGATCTGGTGGTTCGCCGACACCGACGGCGACGAGCTCGGCGTCTGGATGCGCGAGCCGTTCGGCGGCGGGACGGCCGTCCCGGCGGTTCCCGAGCTGCCCGCGGCGTATCCGTCCGGGCTGGCGCTGGGCGCGGACGGGGTCGCGCTGGTCGGGAGCACGGGCGAAAGTTCGGGAACGGTACATCTGTGCCGTCCCGGCGCGCCGCCCGTCGCGCTGTACGAGCACGCCGAGGACTCCTACGCCGCCGCGCTGTCCCGCGACGCCCGCCTGATCGCGATCGGGCACAGCGAGCACGGCGACAGCCGCCACATGGCGCTGCGCGTGCTGCGCCCGGACGGCACAACCGTCGCCGAGCTGTGGGACGGCCCCGGCAAGGGCGTCTGGGGCCTGGCGTTCGCGCCCGACGACGCCCGCCTGCTCGTGACCCACGAGCGCCACGGCCGCGAGGAGCCGCTCGTCTGGGACCCGCTGACCGGCGCCGAGGACGAGATCGCGCTCGGCCTGCCCGGCGAGACCGACGCGAGCTGGTACCCCGACGGGTCCGCGCTGCTGATCGCCCACTCCTTCGAGGCGCGCGTCGAGTTGTACCGGTACGTCCTCGCCGACCGGTCGCTGACCAGGATCGAGACGCCGCGCGGCGTGATCGGCGCGGCGGCGGCCCGTCCGGACGGGACGGTCGAGTACTCCTGGTCGTCGGCCGCCGCGCCGCCGGTCGTCCGGTCGACGTCCGGCGCGGTGGTGCTCGTCCCGCCCGGCGATCCCGCGCCCGCGTCGGTGCCGGTGGAGGACGTGTGGGTCGAAGGGCCTGGCGGACGCGTCCACGCCCTGGTCAGCCGCCCGGTGAACGCGTCCGCGCCGCACGCGACGGTGTTCGAGGTGCACGGCGGCCCGACGGCGCAGGACGAGGACGCGTTCGCCCCGTCCGCCGCCGCCTGGGTGGACCACGGGTTCGCGGTCGTCCGCGTCAACTACCGGGGGTCGACGGGGTACGGGTCGGCGTGGCGGGACGCGATCGAGGGCCGCGTCGGGCTGACCGAGCTGGAGGACGTCCAGGCCGTGAGGGACTGGGCCGTGGAATCAGGGCTCGCCGATCCATCCAAGCTGGTCGTTACCGGCGGCTCCTGGGGCGGGTACCTGGCGCTGCTCGCGGTGGGCGTGCATCCCGGCGCGTGGTCGGTGGCCATCGCGTCCGTACCGATCGCGGACTACGTCGCCGCCTACGAGGACGAGACCGAGCCGCTGCGCGCGTTCGACCGCTCCCTGTTCGGCGGCTCGCCGGACGAGGTCCCCGAGCGGTACCGCGAGTCGTCCCCGATCACCTATGTGGACCGGGTGACGGCCCCGGTGCTGGTCATGGCCGGGGAGAACGACCCGCGCTGCCCGATCCGGCAGGTCGAGAACTACCTGGCGCGGCTCGGCGACCTCGGTCTCCCGCACGACGTGTACCGCTTCGACGCGGGCCACGGCTCGCTGGTCGTCGAGGAGCACATCAAGCAGATGGAGGCCGAGATCACCTTCGCGCGCAAGCATCTCGGGCTGGCGTGAGTCAGCGCAGCTCGGCCGGAACGGCGTCCAGCGCCTCCTGGATCGCGGCGACGAGCCGGCGCGCGGACTCGGCGCTCAGCTCGACGGCCACGCGCCGCGCCGGGTCCGCCGACTGGTCGCTCAGGTCGATGTTGAGCGTGTGCTCAAACTGCGCGTGGACCGGGTGGTCGAAGTAGACGGTCGCGTCGGCGACGTGGAACCAGGCGCCGCCCGGCCCCTTGGCGCTGCCGTCGATCGCGGCCCGCACGGTCGTGTAGGTGCACATGGTCAGGCCCCCAGACGGGTCGCGAAGAAGGCGGCGATCTTCTCCCAGCCGTCGTTGGCGGCGGCCACGTTGTAGGACGGCCGGTCCACGGCGAAGAACGCGTGCCCGGCGCCGTCGTAGCTGTGGAACTCGAAGTCCTTGCCGTGCTCGGTGAGGACGCGGGCCAGCTCGTCCACCTCGGTCTGCGCGGGGAACTTGTCCTCCTTGCCGAACAGGCCGAGCAGCGGGGCGCGCAGCGCGGGAAGCCGGTCCCCGATCCCCGACACCTTGATCGGGAAGCCGTCCGGCGGGGTCGCGAGGACGAACGCGCCGTAGCAGTCGACGGCCGCGTCCACGTCGAGTTCGCAGGCGACGAGGACGGCCTGCCGCCCGCCCGAGCAGTGGCCGATCACGCCGGCCTTCCCGTTGGACGTCGGCAGCGCGCGCAGGTGCGCCAGGGCCCCGGCGACGTCGCCGAGCAGCCGCTCGTCGGGCACGCCGCCGTTGGCCCGGCCGACCGCCGCCGCGTCGTCGGGGGCCGCGCCGGGCGCCTCGCGGAAGAAGAGATTCGGGCAGATGGCGTCATAGCCGAGCTCGGCGAAGCGCCGCACCATCTCCTTGGTGGCGCGGTCGTAGCCCGGCAGGTGGTGGATCACCACGACGCCGCCGCGCGGGCCGTCGCCGTCGGGACGGGCGAGGTAGGCCTCGATCTCGTCCCCGCCGTGGCCGGTGAGGCGCACGGTCGTCGCACTCAGGGAATCGCTCATGCCCCCAGCTATATCACAGGCAAGACTGATAAGTTTCAACTGTGAAAAGTGATCCGGAGATCCTCGCCACCGACCTGCGCGCCTGCCTCGGCCCCCTGCTCCGCCGCCTCCGCCAGACGAAGGTGGACGACGAGCTGACGCCGTCGCAGACCGCCGTCCTGGTCCGGCTCGACCGCGAGGGGCCCGCGACGTCCAGCGCGCTCGCCGCCGCCGAGGGCGTCCGGCCGCAGTCGATGGGCGCGATCGTCGCGGCGCTCACCGAACGCGGGCTCGTCGTCCGCGCGCCCGATCCGGCGGACGGACGGCGCGTCGTCCTCTCCCTGTCCGACACCGGTCGCGAGGGGCTGCGCGGCGTCCGGCGGGAGCGGTCGCGGCGGCTCACGGCCGCGCTGCGCGACGAGCTGACCGACGACGAGCGCGCGCTGCTCGCCGCCGCCGTCCCCCTGCTCGAACGCGTCAGCCGACGCGTCTAGTCGCGGACCTCGCGGATGATGTCGACGAGCTGGCGCGTGACGGACTTGAAGCCCGGCAGCCGCGACATCGACACCATGCGGTCGACCAGCGGGACCGTCCGCTCCACCAGCAGGTACGTCTTGCGGCAGCCCGGCGAGGAGTCGTGCACCCAGTACAGGACGATGCCCATCGAGTAGATCCACAGCAGCTCGGGCAGCTCCTGCCGGAACCCGTCGTCGATCTTGAGGCTGGAGCCGTCCACGACCTCGCGGTACAGCGCGACGGCCGCCGCCCGCGACGGGCCCGCCTCGGCGCTGAACGGGTTGAGCGGGCTCGTCGGCTCGGCGGCGAACTTGAAGAACTTCCCGGCGAACGCGTGGTAGGGGACCATCGTGTCGACGCGGGCGCGCAGCACGCCGAGCAGCCGGGGCGCGAAGTCGCGCTCCTTGGCCAGGACCTCCCGGCAGGCGCGCGCGTGCTCCTCCTGGAGTTCGTCGTAGTACGCCTGGATCAGTTCCTCTTTGGACGCGAAGTAGTAGTAGGCGTTGCCGACCGAGACGCCCGCCTCCTTGGCGATGACGCGCATCGTCGTCGCCTCGTAGCCGCGCTCGCGGAACAGCCGCAGGGCGGTGGCGACGATGAGCGCGCGCGTCTGCTCGGACTTGGCGGCCTTCTCGTCCACGGTGTCAGCCTAGACGGGGAGGGTCATGCGGAAGACCGTCGCGCCGGGCTCGCTGGTGAACGCGACCGCGCCGCCGTGCGCGGCGGCCACGCCGTGGACGATCGACAGGCCGAGGCCCGCGCCGCCCGCGCGCCGCGAGCGGGACGGGTCCGCCCGGACGAACCGGTCGAAGATCTCGTCGTGCAGGGCGTCCGGTATGCCCGGGCCGTCGTCGGCGACCTCCACGGTGACGTGGTCGTCCGCCGTCATCAGCCGGACGGTCACCTTCGTGCCCGGCGGCGTGTGGACGCGGGCGTTGGCCAGCAGGTTCGCGACGGCCTGGTGCAGCCGGTGCTCGTCGCCGGTGATCTCGACGGGCTCGCCGGGGAGTTCGAGCGTCCACACGTGGTCGGGGGCGGCGGCGCGGGCGTCGCTCGTCGCGTCCAGGACGAGCCGGGTGAGGTCGACGGTCTCGGCGACGAGGGGGCGGCCCGCGTCCAGCCTGGCCAGGAGCAGCAGGTCCTCGACGAGGTCGCCCATCCGGGTGGCCTCGGCCTGGATGCGGCGCAGCGCGTGCCGGACGTCGGCGTCCTCGCGCAGCGCCAGCTCGGCGTGGCCCCGGATCGCGGCGACGGGCGTGCGCAGCTCGTGGCTGGCGTCGGCGGCGAACGCGCGCAGCCGCTCCTGCGACTGCTGGCGCCGGACGAGCGACGTCTCGATGTGGCCCAGCATCCGGTTGAACGCGCTGCTCAGCCGGGCGACCTCGGTGCCCGAGCCGGTCGCCGGGACGCGGTGCCCGAGGTCCACCTCGCCGCCCGACAGCGGCAGTTCGGCGACGCTTCCGGCGAGCGCCGTCACCCTGCTCAGCGGACGCAGCGCGACCCGCACCCACGCCGCCGCCGCGCCGCCCGCCGCGAGCAACGCCAGCCCGAACACGACGCCCTCGATCACCAGCAGGCGGGTGACGGCGCTGTCCACCGGCTCCATCGGCAGGCCGGTGATGAGCAGATCGCCGTCGTCGCCCTTCACGGACAGCAGCCGGTAGTCCCCCAGGCTCGACAGATCGGCCGTTCTCGGATGGTTCGGGCGCAGGGACGTCAGCGTCCGGCGGTCCTCCGCGCTCAGCGGGAGGCCGACGGTGGCGCGGCCCCGGACGATCCACTCGCCGGTGATCGCGCCGTTCACGATGCGGGCGCAGAACGTGCCGTCCGACTGGCCCCGGCTGTCGGGACGGTTGTCGGCGTCGGCCGGCCACTCGTGCTCCAGGCTCGCCGCGAACCGTCCGCGCTGGTCGACGAGCTGCTGGTCGAGGCGGCCGACGAGGAACCGGCGCATCTCGACGGCCGTCGCCGCGCCGACCGCGACGCAGCTCAGCGCCAGCAGCAGCACCAGCCCGGCCGTCAGCCGCACCCACAGCGACCTCATCCGGCCCCCGGCCGCAGCACGTACCCGACGCCGCGCACGGTCTGGATCATCGGCGGACGGTCCCGGTCGATCTTCTTGCGCAGGTAGCTGATGTACAGCTCCACGACATGGGCCTCGCCACCGAAGTCGTAGTTCCAGACGTGCCCGAGGATCTGCGCCTTGCTGAGCACGTGGCGCGCGTTGCGCATGAGGTAGCGCAGCAGCTCGAACTCGGTCGGGGTGAGGTCGATGAGGTCGCCGGCGCGGGTGACCTCGCGGGCGGACTCGTCCATCTCCAGGTCGCCGACGGTCAGCAGGCCCGGACGGGCTCTGCGGCGGGCGATCCCGGCGCGGCGGACGAGGCCGTTCAGCCGCGCCAGCACCTCGTCCAGGCTGAACGGCTTGGTCACGTAGTCGTCGCCGCCCGCCGTGATGCCCGCGACGCGGTCCTCGACGGTGTCCCGCGCGGTGAGGAACAGGACGCAGATCTCGGGGGCGCGGGCGCGCAGGTCGCGCAGCACGGCGAATCCGTCCGTGTCGGGCAGCATGACGTCGAGGATCACGGCGTCGGGCCTGACGTCACGGGCGGCGGCGAGCGCGGCCGTCCCGTCGGCGGCCTCGGCGACCGCCCAGCCCTCCGCGCGCAGCACCCGGACGAGGACGTCACGGATGTCCGGTTCGTCGTCCACGACGAGGACGCGGACGGGCGTGCCGTCCGCGCGCCGGGGGCCGTTGCCCGTCATGGTCGCTCCAGAAGATCCCACCTCTGAATATTCGCTGAGAAACCGGCGGGATCACCCCATCTCAGAGGAAACACAGAAGTTGGTGGCCCAGGGTGGCGATAACCCATCCAGGGAGGCACGCTCCGTGACGACCACCACCTCTACCCTGCCCCGCAGCGCGCCGGGTCGAACGCGGCGCCGGGTCCGGCTGCCGTTCTCCGTCCCGGCGGCGCTCGTCCTGCTCGGCGCCGTCGCCGTGCTCGCGCTGTGGTGGCGGACGACGCCGTCCGTCGACGGCGGCCTCGCGGGCTGGACCACCGAGGCCGGCCGGATCACCGGGCTCCTCGCCGGGTACGGCTGCGCGGTGCTGGTCGGGCTGATGGCGCGCGTCCCGGCGCTGGAACGCGGCGTCGGCGCGGACCGGATCGCCCGCTGGCACGCTCTGGGCGGGCGGTACACCGTCAGCCTGGTCTGCGCGCACGCCCTGCTGATCATCCTCGGCTACGGGATGACGGCGCACACCGACCCGGTGCACGAGACCGCGACGGTCGTGTTCGACTACCCCGAGATGCTCAAGGGGACTGTGGGCTTCCTGCTCCTGCTCGCGGCCGGTCTCACGTCGGCGCGGGCGGCGCGGCGGCGGCTGCCCTACGAGCTGTGGCACCTGATCCACCTCGGCTTCTACCTGGCCTTGTTCCTGGCGTTCTCGCACCAGCTCGCGAACGGGGCGAGCTTCGCCGCGTCGCCGCTCGCCCGGACGTTCTGGTACGCGCTCTACCTCTCGGCGGCGGCGCTCGTGCTGTGGTTCCGCGTTCTGACGCCCGTCCGTCACGCGCTGCGGCACCGGCTGCGGGTCGCGGACGTGACGTGGGAGGCGCCGGGCGTCCTGTCGGTCACCGTCGCGGGCCGCGACCTGGACCGGCTGGGCGCCGAGCCCGGCCAGTTCTTCCGCTGGCGCTTCGCCGCGCGGGGCCTGTGGTGGGCGGCGAACCCGTACTCGCTCTCCGCGCCGCCCCGGTCCGACCGGCTGCGGATCACCGTCAAGGCCGCCGGCGGGCACAGCGCGGCCCTCGCCCGGCTGCGCCCGGGGACGCGCGTCTTCGCCGAAGGCCCGTCCGGCGCCCTGACGGCGTCCCGTCGCCGCTCCCTCCCGTCGGCGAGCCGCCACGGACGCCCGGCGCCCGCCGGGCGCGGGGGCACGTTGCTGCTGGCGGGCGGCGTCGGGATCACGCCGCTGCGGGCGCTGTTCGAGACGCTGCCCGGGGACGTCGTCCTGCTGTACACCGCGCGTCGCCCGGAGGACCTGGCGCTGCGCGGGGAACTGGACGCGATCGCGGCGGCGCGCGGCGCCCGCGTCCTGTACTTCGTGGACGAGCCCGCCGCGCACCGCCTGACGCTCACCGGCCGGGAACTGCGCCGGTTCGTCCCGGACGTCGCCGACCGCGACGTCTACCTGTGCGGCCCGCCCGGAATGGCCGCCGCCGCGCGCACCGCGCTGCGCGACGCAGGGGTGCCGCGCGGACGCGTCCACCACGAATCGTTCGAGTTCTGAGCCCGGGGGATCTTGTGCGCCGCATTCTCGCGTCCACCGGCGGCACCGTCGCCGGGATAGCGCTGCTCATCGCGTTGAAGCCGACCCACACGGCGCCGCCCGCACGCGCCGCCGCGCCCGAGCCGTCCGGAAGCACGACGTCGGCCGGGAAGACCACCGGCGGGACGTTCACCGGGAAGGTGGTCCACACGCGGTACGGGCCCGTCCAGGTGAAGATCACCGTGCGGAACGGGCGGCTGGCGAAGGTGAAGGTGCTCCAGGTGCCGTCCACCCGGGGCCCCGAGCCCGAGATCGCGCGCGTCGCGGTGCCGCAGCTCAACAAGGCCGCCGTGGCCGCCGGGACCGCCCGGATCGACACGATCTCGGGCGCGACCTACACCAGCGAGGGCTACCGCGAGTCCCTCCAGAGCGCACTGGACAAGGCCGGTGTCTGACGCGCTGCGGCACGTGGAGCACGTGATGGGAACGGTGTTCTCGTTCGACGTCCGGACACCGCCGACCCCCCGGATCCGCGCCGCCCTGACCAACGCCGTCGCCTGGCTGCACCACGTGGACGCCGTGTTCTCCCCCTACCGTCCGGACAGCCAGATCAGCCACCTGCGCGACAGAACCCTCACCCTCGACAAGTGCGACCCGGACGTCCAGGACATCCTGAAGTTCTGCGCCGAACTGTCCGCCGAGACCGGCGGCCGATTCACCGCGTCCCCCGGCGGACGCCTGGACCCGAGCGGCGCGGTCAAGGGCTGGGCGATCGAGCGCGCGTCCGACCTGCTGTTCGCGGCAGGCGCCGTAGACCACTGCGTGAACGGCGGCGGCGACGTCCAGACCCGCGGCGAACCCGAACCCGGCGAGCCCTGGCGGATCGGCGTGGCCGACCCCCGCGACCGAACGCGCATCGCCGCCGTCATCGAGGGCCGCGACATCGCCGTGGCCACGTCCGGCACCGCCGAGCGCGGCCCGCACATCCTCGACCCCGCGACGGGACGGCCCGCGACCGCGCTGCTCTCCCTCACGCTCGCGGGCCGCCGCCTCACCCGGACCGACGCCCTCGCCACCGCCGCGTTCGCGATGGGCGACGAGGCCCGCACATGGCTCGCCGCCCGTCCCGACCTGCACGCCTACACCGTCACCGCCGCCGGCGACGTCCACGCCACCCCCGCCTTCACGACGCACAACGGCGTCCCCTGGCTACACCTCTGACCCACCCGCCCAAACGCGCCGCACCTGAACTGACCTTCTGTGAAGATGTCGCAGGTGGGATGGGACGCACTGGAGCAGTGGGGCGATGCCGTCGTTCGCGGCGAACGGCTCACCGGCGGAGTCGGCGTCAACCAGGTGTGGAGCGTGCGTGTCGACGGGCGCCTGGCGGTCGGTCGTCTCGGCCGGCGCGGCGACGCTGATCTCGCGTGGGAGACCGGCCTGTTGCGGCACCTGCACCGTGAAGGGATGTCGGTGCCGGTGCCGATCCCGACCACCGACGGCCGGTACTTCGCCGACGGCCTGGTGGTGATGACCTACGTGGACGGCACGCCGCCCGAGACCCGAGCCGACTGGCGTCGCGTCGCCGACACCCTGCGCCGGCTCCATCGGCTGACGCACGGCTGGCCGCAACGCCCGGGCTGGCGCTCGTCGACCGACCTTCTGCACGCCGAGACCGGGACGAGGGTCGACCTCGGCGTGATGCCGTCCGAGGGCGTGGTTCGCTGCCGGGCGGCGTGGGCGCGCCTGGCCGGTCGCAGGACGTGCGTCGTCCACGGCGACCCCAACCCGGGCAACATCCGCATGACCGCGGCGGGCGTCGCGTTGATCGACTGGGACGAGTCGCACGTCGACGTCCCCGACCTCGACCTGGCACTGCCGCACAACGCGGCCGGTCTCGACGACGACGCCTACGACATCGCCGTGCAAGCGCGGGCCGCATGGGAAGCCGCTGTCTGCTGGGACCCCAGCGGGACCGACCAGTTCGCGGTCAAGCGGCTCGCCCAAGTGCGAGCGGTCTGAGCAGGCTCGATCGCGATCTGTCCACGCGCGGACTCGCCACACGGGAGGACGCGCGGCCCACGCGGAGACGCGGTAGGGGCGGGTTGGCGCGGTGGGCGTGGCGTTGACGCGGCAGGGCGCGTCCTGCTCGGTGTGCGGGGAGACGGCGCGGCCCCGCCGTCCGCGCTGGGCCGGGGTTCGGCGCGCGGACGGCGGGGGCGCGAGGGTCAGCGGCCGGTGCCGCCGTAGACGACCGCCTCGACCTGTTCGGCGTCCAGGTCGAAGGCGCGGTGCGCGGCGGCTACCGCCGTGTCGATGTCGTCCTGGGCCACCACGACCGAGATGCGGATCTCCGAGGTGGAGATCATCTCGATGTTGACGCCCGCGTCGGCGATGGCGGCGAAGAACGTCGCGGTGACGCCCGGGTGGGAGCGCATCCCGGCGCCGATCAGGGACACCTTGCCGATCCGGTCGTCGTAGCGCAGCGACTCGAACCCGATGCGCTCCTTCAGCTTGTTCAGCGCGGCGAGGGCGCTCTGCCCGTCGCTGGCCGGGAGCGTGAAGGAGATGTCGGTGCGTCCGGTGGACGCGGCCGACACGTTCTGCACGATCATGTCGATGTTGATCTCGGCCTCGGACAGCACCGTGAAGATCGTGGCGGCCTCGCCGACCTTGTCGGGCACCCCCACCACGGTGATCTTGGCTTCGCTCCGGTCGTGCGCGACGCCGGAGATGATCGCCTGCTCCATCTCGTGCCCCTCGATGTCACTGCTGTCGACGACCCACGTGCCCTCCTTCTGGGAGAACGAGGACCGCACATGGATCGGGATGTTGTAGCGCCGCGCGTACTCGACGCACCGCAGGTGGAGGATCTTCGCGCCGGACGCCGCCATCTCCAGCATCTCCTCGTAGGAGATCCGCGGGATGCGGCGGGCCGCGCCGACGATGCGCGGGTCGGCGGTGAAGACGCCGTCCACGTCGGTGTAGATCTCGCAGCAGTCCGCCTCCAGCGCGGCGGCCAGCGCGACGGCCGTGGTGTCCGAACCGCCCCGGCCGAGCGTCGTGATGTCCTTGGTGCCCTGCGAGACGCCCTGGAACCCCGCGACGATGCAGATCGAGCCCTCGTCCAGGGCGGCGCGGATCCGGCCCGGCGTCACGTCGATGATCTTGGCTTTGCCGTGGGCGCCGTCGGTGATCACGCCGGCCTGGGAGCCGGTGAAGGAACGGGCCTCGTGGCCCAGGTTGGCGATGGCCATCGCGAGCAGCGCCATCGAGATGCGCTCGCCCGCGGTGAGCAGCATGTCCAGCTCACGGGCGGGCGGCAGGGGGCTGACCTGCTCGGCCATGTCGATGAGATCATCCGTCGTGTCGCCCATCGCGGACACCACGACGACGACGTCGTTGCCCGCCTTCTTCGTCGCGACGATGCGCTGGGCGACCCGCTTGACGCACTCGGCGTCGGCGACGGAGGAGCCACCGTACTTCTGCACGATAAGAGCCACGAGTGGGCGCTCCTCGGATCGGGGTCTGGCGTAACGCCACGAGTCTACCGATGCCGCCGTCGACGGTTACGAGCAGGTAACTCCCCAGATGGCGGACACCGTCAGCGCACGGCCACGTCCAGGCGCGCCCCGGCGATCACCGCGTGGAGCGCACGCAGCGCCGCCCCCGCGTGGTTGCCCCAGTGGTTGAAGTACGAGTACTGCCACCACCACAGCGCCTCCAGCGGACGGTCCTGCTCGTAGTGGCGCAGGCCGTGGACGAGGTCGCTCGCGACGTCCACGAGATCGTCCGACAGCCGGTACGCGGTCGGCTCGGTGTCCTTGTACGGGTCGAAGACCTCGACGTACTCGTCCACCGACGCGAGCCGCTCGCCGAGGCCCTGCCGGACGATGTCGAGATCGGGGTCGGGGCCGACCTCGGGCTCCCAGTTGTCGGGCAGGATGACGTCCGCCGTCGCGCCGAGCTGCGCGCCCGCCAGGATGACCTGCGACACCTCCAGCAGGAGCAGCGGGATCGTGTGGACGCCGCCGTCGCCGCGCGCCACCGCCTCCAGCCCGTTCAGGTAGTTCCGGACATGGGTCGCGACCCTTTCGGCCAGGGCGTCCCAGGTGGCGGTGTCAGACATCGAGCAGCCTCCGTCCTTCAAAAGCGCGTCCCAGCGTGACCTCGTCGGCGTACTCCAGGTCGCCGCCCACCGGCAGCCCGCTCGCGAGGCGGGTCACCGTGAGTCCCATCGGTTTCACGAGCCGGGCGAGGTACGTCGCGGTCGCCTCGCCCTCCAGGTTCGGGTCGGTCGCGAGGATCAGCTCGGTGACGGTCCCGTCGGCGAGCCGCTGCATCAGCTCGCGGATGCGCAGGTCGTCCGGGCCGACGCCCTCGATCGGGGAGATCGCGCCGCCGAGCACGTGGTACCGGCCGCGGAACTCGCGCGTCTTCTCGATCGCGACGACGTCCTTGGACTCCTCGACCACGCAGATCACGGCCGGGTCGCGGCGGACGTCCCGGCAGATGCGGCACTCCTCCTCTTCCGCGACGTTCCCGCACGTCCGGCAGAACCGGACCTTGTCCTTGACCTCCTTGAGCGCCCGGCCGAGCCGCTCCACGTCGGCCGGATCGGCGGCGAGGAGGTGGAAGGCGATCCGCTGCGCGCTCTTGGGGCCGACGCCGGGCAGCCGGCCCAGCTCGTCGATGAGGTTCTGGACGACCCCTTCGTACAACGGTCTCTCCTTCTGGTCAGGCGCCGGGCAGGCCGGGAAGTCCGGGCATGCCGCCGCCGAGGCCGGACGCCAGCGGACCCATCTTCTCGGCCGCCAGCTCCTCCGCACCGCGCCTTGCGTCCCGGATCGCGGCGACGACGAGGTCGGCGATCGTCTCGGCGGTGTCGGCCGGGTCGTCGGCGTCGATCGTCTTCGGGTCGATGGTCAGGGCCGTCAGCTCGCCCTGCCCGTTCACCGTCGCGGCCACCAGGCCGCCGCCCGCGGTGCCCGTGACCTCGGCCTCCGCCAGCTCCTGCTGCGCGGCGACGAGCTGCTCCTGCATGCGCTGCGCCTGCTGGAACAGCTCCTGCATGTTGAAACCACCGGGTTCCACGGGGTGCGCTCCGTTCCGTCTCGCCCGCCGGGCGTCAGCACTCCCGACGACCGCGCCCGACCGTCGGACGCTGTCTTCCACGAGCCTAAGGCTTTACACCAACATCCGATACGCACCTGTTCCCCCGGGTGCCCGAGCGCACCGTCACGCCTCGGGAGCCGCCTCCTGCGACCCGGCGCCGAACCAATAACGCGGGTCGATGGGAGCCCGGGTGACCGGGACGGTGAACCCGAGTGCGGTGAGCCGCGCCGCGATCTCCGAGACCGGGCGCCGCAACTGGACCGCAACGCTGATGAGGCTCTCAATGGAAACCGTTTCGCCATCGACCAGCCACAGCACGCTGCCGTCGGCATCACGGCTCAACAACACAGCAGCATCGTCCGACGGAATTGTGTCGGGAAGACCAGCCGAACCCGGCACCTCAAAACCCCACCCCACCAACCGCTCCACAACCTGCGGAACACGCCACCGAAGCCGCACCGCCAACCGCACCACATGCCCGACAGAAACCGGGACCCCATCGACCAGCCACGGCGGCCCGCCGTTGGCATCACGGCTCAACAACACGGCGTCGTCCTCCAACGGCACTGTGTCGGGAAGACCAGCCGAACCCGGCACCTCAAAACCCCACCGCGCCAACCCTTCCACAACCTGCGGAACACGCCACCGAAGCCGCACCGCCAACCGCACCACATGCCCGACAGAAACCGGGACCCCATCGACCAGCCACGGCGGCCTGCCGTCGGCATCACGGCTCAACAACACGGCGTCGTCCTCCAACGGCACTGTGTCGGGAAGACCAGCCGAACCCGGCACCTCAAAACCCCACCGCGCCAACCGCTCCACAACCTGCGGAACACGCCACCGAAGCCGCAACCCCACCTGCACCACATGACTAATCGGAATCGGCTCCCCACCGGCCAACCACGGCGCCCTGCCATCGGCATCACGGCTCAACAACACGGCAGCATCGTCCTCCGACGGAATTGTGTCGGGAAGACCAGCCGAACCCGGCACCTCAAAACCCCACCCCACCAACCGCTCCACAACCTGCGGAACACGCCACCGAAGCCGCAACCCCACCTGCACCACATGACTAATCGGAATCGGCTCCCCATCGACCAACCACGGCGGCCTGCCGTCGGCATCACGGCTCAACAACACGGCGTCGTCCTCCAACGGCACTGTGTCAGGAAGACCAGCCGAACCCGGCACCTCAAAACCCCACCCCACCAACCGCTCCACAACCCGAGAGACGGAAATATTCAACCTTGCCGCAGCTCCAATAATGTGAGTTCGAGTGATCGAACCAGAAGCATATCCAGCCAAAATAAACGCATCAGACGGAAGCGAGATATCCTTAAAGTGCACAAGCGGGCTCGGCCTTTTTTCCAGGAGATCAACAAAAACGGCCCTACGCCAGGCCCCCACTCGACCAGCAGCACGCCCAAATCCCCAAAGATCCGACCTGTAAGCCCCTTCCCCCATCCAAGGAAAATAGTTGTCGAGAATGTCCGAAGGGAAACAACCGAAGATGGAAATCGGAATAGCGATACCACCTATACGCCAACAATGATTCGTATTGGCGGCAAGCCGCAGCACGATACTATCGGCGAGAAACGGCCTATCGGCTGCCAGTCGACTCAGCCAAAGATAGCTGCCGACGGCATATCTTCCGTTCGGTTCGCTCACTTCTAGCGGCTCACGCTCATCGCGCGACGGCATCGCCACAATGCGATCGACAGCGCTGGAAAGCAAGTTCTTGACCGCCGGTTCGTCGTAATCGAGCATGTTGCGGCGGTCCACAGAAAGTGTCGGGGCGATCGGACCCCGCAAATTGACGACGGCGCCGTAAATGTTACGTCCCGCCCAGAGCCCATCGGCCAATACAGCGCCTGGTCCACCGCACCACCAGACTTGATCAGAGCTGTCTCCTACGACGTCGTCTACAGTCCGTCTCGCTCCCACTCTCAACGGATCTTCAGCTCCGATCGGAGCCCGTGGGCTCAACTCACCAGGCACCCAGACTTCCTTCTCGGTCCCGGAATCAGCAGTCGTATTGAACTCGGCCACCCAGAGCAGTCGCCGCAGCACATCGACCGTCGAGGGCGGAACGATGGACCGGTTCAGGTAGAGCCGCACCCTCGTGAAAGGTGCTACTCCGGGGCCGATCCTGTTGATATGGAAGATCGTTCCTGGACCGGAGATGGTGACTTCAAGGATCTCTCCCGGCTCACCTTTCCGACCCATACGGCATGTCGTGACGACGATCTCGTCGGCCAGCATGAAGTAACTGAGGACGCCAATTCCGAAGCGACTGTTGGGAAACAGCTCGATAGGCTCGTCAAGGGCTTCCCATTCCGCACGCTCCTGAAGGAATTCCGGAAGATCAGTGAAGCGTGCACCGGCCCGACTGAACACGTCTTTCAGTCCATGCACGTCCAGCCCAATGCCATTGTCCTCACATTCGATGAACGGTCCGTAGTCATCCGATCCCTGGGAAAATTCGATCCGACCGTTATAGGGAGCCAGATCGTGTCCCTTCCGGCGTAGGTACTCACTGCGCGCCCACCGGTAACGACATGCGTCCAGCGCGTTCTGATAAAGCTCTCTGATCGCGAGCGTACGGTCGTGGTAAAGCTGCTCTCCCATGAGCAGCTCGCGCACCTTCTCGTCGTCCAGGCGGAAGCGAAGCCCCGGCGAGTCGTAGGCGGGTCTCCCGTCGCCGGTGTCGGCGGGTCCGATATTGTCCGCGCCGACCGTGTCCGGGAGTCTGCCGAGAACCGCTAGGTCGGTTCTGGTGTCGGCGGCAGAGTGGATCACCTTGAGGACCCCGGCTACTATTCCGACGTGATCGGCCAACGCCACGGCCACCGCCTGGTGATGACATCGTGCGTTCAGCACCCGGTTGCGATGCCACGGAACCCAGGAGGAGTCGGCCACCGTTTCCCTGACCGTGCGGGCATCGAGCCCGTTGCGCCGGGTGCCGATGTGGCCGACCAGCGTCTCACCCAGATCCGCCGGGTCGATCGCCATTTTGCGGGCGAGCACAAGAAGGTGGCCGAGCAACTGCTCGCGGACGTGCTTCTCCCAGCCGGTGCTGGCGCGCAGCGTGACGCGACGCCGAAAGGATTTGAAAGCGCCTTCGGCTTCGGCCAGCCGTTCGGGACCGAGGTCCATCGCCTGTGTGAGGACGGCGAGCCTGAGCCGCTCGAACACTTCGCGGACCAGACGGTCGGCGTCGGAGTAGCCGGCCCCGATGCGCGCGGCTCCCACCAACTCGGTGAGCGTCGTCTCGACATGGTGCGGGTGGAGCTGCATGTCGTGCCGCGTCATCCGTTGGAGCAACCACCAGTTGAGGGCCGACCTCGCCGTGTCATCGATCAGCGTTTCCGTACGACGATACTGCCTTGAAAAATAGTCGCGGCAGAATTGCGCGAATATTTGGACCGCGTCGTCCTCCGTTTCGGCCAGCCATGTGCTCGGAGGTGGCGAAAGGACGTTCCGGGCGAGATGAATTGCGTGCACTGTCGCATGGAGGAAGGGCGTTACGGTGAGCAGCGCCGCCTCTGCCGACGACAGCGTGAAGTCCGCGCCCAGTTGGTCGATCAGAAAGTTCAAACGTTCGGCGGTACGGGGCGCCAGCATCGGATCGCACCAGGGGCTGTCCTCGAACTTCGCACGCGCGGCACTGTGCGATCGCGACAGTTCCCCGGCGAAGGACGCCGCCGCCGCGCGCAACTCGTCGGCTCCGAGGCCGTTCTCGTCCGCGACCATGCGCCAGACCGGGTTATCGCGTACGCCCGTTACCCACGGGTCCTCATCAGCCGGGTTCCTGGCACGCAGACCGGTGGCCTTGCGCGCGGCGGGATGGGCGCGGTTGCGCGCCAGGACGATCCGGCCGCCCTGGCCCCGGGTGCCGAACTGCGGTTCGGGGGTGGCCGGCCGGAGCGCCAGTCTTTTCTTGAGTTCCCCGTGCAGGGTGCCGGTGTCGAGAAATTCTGGGCCGCCGTCGATCCCCTCGGACATGATGTTGATCAGTTCTCCGGTGAAAACGGTGAACTCATCGTCCGGTGGGGCGAGGGCCGGCTGCGTCTCCGCCGATGCGGTGAGAACACACGCACCGTGGAACTCGGCCTTCTCGGCCACCTGCTCCTGAAGCTTCTTCGGGGGCTGGTCCGCACCCATCTGCCCGCGAAAGGCGGCACCGCTGAAACAGCAGTCGAGGATGACGACCGTCCGCAGGGAGCCGCTGCGGTTGCTGACGATTCGTCCGCTCAGGTGCGCGTAGGCAAGACATTGGTCCGGCTCGTCGACGCCCGGAAGCGCGAGGTAGAGGTCGTCGCCCGGGCCGACGAGCATTCCGTGGCCCGCGTAGTACACGAGCAGGGTGTCCGTCGCGTCGCGAGCCGCCCGTTTCACCTCGTCGAGGACGGTCCGCTCGTCTTCGGGCTGGGAGAGCTCGACGCAGTGCTCGGGGGAGAGTCCCCAGACGGTTCCGTCCGTGAGCAGGCGCTGCAGCCGACTGGTGTTGCGTGCCACGCTGGGAAGGTCCCCGGCCCACGTCCCGAGGTCCTGGCAACCGCTGTGCGTGCCGATGAGAACCGCGCGAGACGCGGCGGGATCCGGAAGACTCATGGCTGTGGACGAGACCCGGCGTCCTCGGTGAGCGCCCGCACGATGCGGGCGACCTCTTCGTGATCGCTTCCCTTGACGCGTACTGCCGTGCCGCCGACTTCCAACCACACTTCGGCGTCGGTCTCGCCGGGCTTGCGGCGGCGCGCATCCCACCAGGTCAGCACCGAAAAGGCGAGCGAAGTCAGGGCGATCTCGTTGGCGATGACGGCCTGGACGAGTTCGGCCCCCATTTCACCGGGTCCGCCGGCCGCCGGGGTGATCTCGGCTTCCCCGGAGACGGGGTCCGCCAGCAGCCAATTCAAAAGCGTTCTGCCGGTGGCCGCGCCCTCGACTCGGATCAATACCCGCATGTCGCCCCTCCGCGACTTCCAGCCCTCGGTCCGTCAAGGCCAGCCTGCCCGACCTAGAACTCGCCCGTCTGGTGATGGACGGAAATGGCCGACATCGGCATCTCGTGCCGTAAGGCGCAGCCGTGGCCGTCGCGCACGATCACCTCGTCAGCGGGGATGGGACATCGGCGGACGGGAGAGCGTCAGGGACGCAGGCAGCATTTCCGCGCGTCCCGTCGGAGCGCCACCGCCCGTGGAATGCGGGTCAGACGTCGTCCAGTTCGCGGATGACCTGGCCGCCGAGTTCGCGCTGGATGAGGGCCATGCTGTCGGTGTAGGTCTCGGCGCCGTCGGCGTCCAGGTCGCCGTCGAAGTCGACCTCGTCGGTGTCGTCCACCGGGGTCGGGCCCGGCGGTGGCGGCGGGTCGTCCGGCGGCGGGGGCGGGGTGGGCTCGCGGCGGACGGGTGCCTTGGTCTCCGGCTGTGGCGGCGGGCTCGGCGGGGCCGGGGGTTGCGCGGGCCTGGGCGCGTCCACGGGCGGGGCCGCCTGGGGGACGGACGGTGTGGTCGGTGGTGCGGGCGCCGGTGCGGGAGGTGGTGTGGGCGCGGCGAAGCCCGTCGGCGGTCCGGGGGGCGGGCCCTGGCGAGACGGGGGCGTTCCGCCGCCGCCGTTGAGGACGGTGTCGATGCGCCAGTCGACCTTCAAGCGCTCTTTGAGCACGTCGCGGACGATGGCGTCCCGGCCGCCGTTGGTGAAGTTCGTCCGCTTGCCCTCGGCGTCGAAGGCCAGGGTGAGCAGGTTGCGTTCGAGGGAGAACGGCTCGACGCCCGACATGATCATCATCCAGGCGACACGGCTCTTGCGCTTGACCGCCTCGACGATCTCCGGCCACAGGCGCTGCACCATGACGATGTCCGCGCCGCCGGTCTGCGCCGGGGCGCCTTGGGCCGCGCTCGGCTGGCCCGCCGCGTAGTTGCTCTGATCTGCCGGGGCGGCTTGGTATCCACTGTGCGTCGACTGTCCCGGCCGTCCGTCCGACGGGCCGTTGGGCTGGTTCGCCGGGCTGCTCGGCTGGGTCGTGGGGGCGCTTTCCTGGGCGGGAGGGGGCTGATCTGGGTGCGAAACGTTCGCGGGCGGCGGCGCGGACGACGGGCCCGGGGCCGCCGGACCGCGCCCGGCGGAGCCCTGCGCGGACGTCCCGGACGGAGCGGGTGGCGCGTCCGGCGCCTGTGGCCGCTGAGCCTCAGGCCGTCCGGCTTCCGGAGGCGCGGACCGCTGCGGCGCTCCGTCCGTCGACGGCACCCCGGCCCCGCCGACCTGCCCGGCCCCGGCGAACCCGCCGGACTGCCCCAGCCGCTCCAACCGGTCCAGCCGCGCGTACAGCGAAGCCTCGTCCTGATAGGCCGCAGGCAGCAGGATCCGCGCGGAGATCAGCTCCAGCAGCAGCCGAGGGGACGTGGCCCCCCGCATCTCCGTCAGCCCGGTGTGCAGCAGATCGGCGGCCCGCGCGAGATCCCCGGGCCCCATGGACGATGCCTGCGCCCGTATGCGCTCCATCTCGTCCGCCGGCCCGGTCAGCAGCCCCGACCCCACGGCGTCCGGGACGTTCGCCAGAATCACCAGGTCGCGGAACCGCTCCAGCAGATCGGCCGCGAACCGCCGCGGGTCCTGCCCGCTCTCGATCACCCGGTCGATCGCGGCGAACACCGCCCCGCCGTCCCGACGGGCGAACGCCCCGACGACGTCGTCCAGCAGTGACGCGTCCGTGTACCCGAGCAGCGAGACGGCCCGCGCGTAGGTGATCCCATGCTCGTCCGACCCGGCGAGGAGCTGGTCGAGGATCGACAGCGTGTCCCGCGCGGACCCGGCCCCGGCCCGGACGGCCAGCGGCAGCGCCGCCTCCTCGTACGGGACGTTCTCCGCGTCCAGGATCTCCACGACGAGCTGCGTCAGCACCCCGGGCGGAATCAACCGGAACGGGTAGTGATGGGTGCGCGACCGGATCGTCCCGATGACCTTCTCGGGCTCGGTCGTCGCGAAGACGAACTTGAGGTGCGGCGGCGGTTCCTCGACGAGCTTCAGCAGCGCGTTGAAGCCCTCCCGGGTGACCATGTGCGCCTCGTCGATGATGTACACCTTGAAGCGCGCGGACACCGGCGCGAAGAACGCGCGTTCCCGCAGGTCACGGGCGTCGTCCACACCACCGTGGGACGCGGCGTCGATCTCGATGACGTCGATGTGCCCGGTCCCCGTCGGCCCGAGCGCGACACACGAGTCACAGACGCCGCACGGCTCGGGCGTGGGCCCCTTCTCGCAGTTCAGCGAGCGGGCGAGGATCCGGGCGCTGGACGTCTTGCCGCAGCCGCGCGGCCCGCTGAACAGGTACGCGTGGTTGATCCGCCCGTTGCGCAACGCCTGCTGCAACGGTTCGGCGACATGTTCCTGCCCCTTGAGCTCGGCGAACGTCGCCGGTCGGTACTTGCGGTACAGAGCCAAACTCATCGGGGTGGTCCGCCCTCCTCGGGAGCAGAGCGTTCGGCGGGGATGCGCGCGCCCCGCAAGCAAAGGGACCCCCCGCACACCCGCCAGAGCCCGCTTATCCTTGCTGCCTTCCGGCCCTGGGGAGGTTCACAGGATGACGCCGCGCGAGGGGTCTGACCCGAGTCTATGCCATCCCCGGCCCCCTCTTCACACCATCCGCATAAGCTGCACCCCATGCCGACGATCCTGCACATCGCCGAGCGCGAGCACTGGGACGCGGCCCGCGCGGCGGACGCCCCCTACACCCGCTCCACCCGCGGCCGGACGCTGGACGACGAGGGCTTCGTCCACTGCTCGTCCGACGAGGCGCAGGCGTCCGCCGTCCTGTCCCGCTTCTACGCGGACGTCCCGCCCGGCGACCTGATCCTGCTGGTCATCGACGTCTCGTCCCTGGACGCCCCCGTCCGCCACGAGCCCGCGGACGGCGAGCTCTTCCCCCACGTCTACGGCCCGATCCCCCTCCACGCCGTAATCGAGGTCCGCCCAGTCCCCGCGACCCGGTAAGCTCGCACGCGGAGGATTCGCCTAGTGGCCTAGGGCGCACGCTTGGAAAGCGTGTTGGGTGCAAGCCCTCACGAGTTCGAATCTCGTATCCTCCGCACAGCCTGACCAGGCAAAACACGAGGCCGGTACCCCAGCGGGTACCGGCCTTCGTCGTGGGTCCGTCTCAGTTTCCGTCTCAGTTGCGAGTTCCGGCCAGTTCGCCCGTCCCCGTCACAACCTCCTGCCGGTCGCTTCCTTCGTCCTCCATGGCCTTCCTGATGGCCGTCTCGATCTCTCCGAGCATCGTGATCATCTCTGCGATCCGTGACAGAGCGAGTTCGCCGCCCGTGTCCAGGAGCTCGACCATCTGCCGGAAGTGATCTTCGAGCGGCTGCCAGCCGGAGGCTTCCACTCCGGGGTTCCCCCAGAGAAGATCTCCGACTCTCCGTGCGACGGAAAGGCGAATCGCGTCGATCACGTGCTGGTACCGCTTGGCGTTCGCGGTGCTCGACCACCCCATGATCGACATGGTCGTACGCTCGCTGACTTCGAGAATCAGCAGGACCGTCGCGGCGGTGTGCCGTGCGTCGTGCAGGCGCCCTTCCCGCAGACCCGCTTCTTCGAGAAGATCCTTCCATTCGTGGTGATCAGTGTTTGTGTTGAGGATGGAGCCGTCGGGCTTCGCGAAGACCCATCCGCCCTCCTGCCACTTGTCGCCAGCGGCCACCCGCTCAGCGTCCTGTGCCTCTTTATGGCGGCGGAGAAGCGCGACGACAAATGGGGGCAGGCCGATCCTTCGGCGCCCGGCCTTCGACTTGACAACGGCCGTAAGAGGATTGGTCCGGATTTTCTGCGGACAGTATCCTGGCTTGCGACCACAAACATCCCCACAACCATGTGCATATTTGGGACGGATCGCCTGGCGCCGGATGCGAAGGATGCCCTTATCCAGATCGAAGTCGTCCCACTTGAGGCCCAGGGCCTCGCCTTGGCGCAAGCCCAGGGCGAGAGCAAGGACCCAGCGGGCACTATTCCGCCGAAGAGCCGCAACCTCCAAGAGATCTTTGATCTCGTCGACGTCGTAGGGCTCGATCTCCTCTTCCTCGATCACCGGGGCTTTCGCGTCCTTGGCCACGTTCCTGGTGACGAGCTGGCGTCGATGGGCCTCGCCCAAGGCGACCCGGATGGTTCGATGTACATGGTGGGCCGTCGCCGGCTTCAGCCCGCTTGTTTGCATCTTGGCGTAGAGCCGCTCAAGGTGCGTGAAGGTGAGCTTGTCCAGCCAGTGTTGGCCGATGCCCGGGATGAGGTGGTGGACCACGTCCACCCGGTAGCCGTCATGCGTCGACTGGCGGATCGTCGGCACGACGGCCACCTCGTTGATCCAGTACGTCAGCCAGGCTTCCACTTTCATGCGCCCGCCGGCCTTGGGGGCGTTGCCCTCGTCGCGAAGCTTCTCCAGCCGCTTGATCTCCGCGATGACTTCGTTCTTGTCCCACCGCTCAATGTGCCTGCGGTCGGGCTTGCCGTCGTCCCTGACCCCCATCGAGACTCGGCCGTGCCATTTGCCGTCCTTGCTCTGGTAGAGAGTGGAACGACCGTTGAGGTTGCGCTTCGCCTTTGCCATGTCTGCCCGCTCAGGCCGCCGAACTGCGGCGACGGACGACGGAGGAGAGAAACGCGTCAACGGCCTCGACAGGAATCAGCCGACGCCGACCGATCTGGACGGAGTCAAGCTCTCCTTCTCTGATCAGCTCGTAGATGGTCGTACGCCCGATGCGCAGACGACCGGCGGCTTCTTCGACGGTGTAGAGCTTGTTGGCCTCGGGAGCGATCCCAGGGGCCTCGTCGTGGCGCTCGGTGACCTGCGCGGGCTGCTCGGCCTCGGTGATGACATTGAAGGTCCGGAGAATCTCCACGACCTCCTCCAGAGTGAACTGCTGACCTGGCCGCGCGTCGCCCAGCGGAGCGATCTTCTTTCGCCGCGCCATGCTCAACCCACCTCCGGGCCGGCGCTGGTGCAGGATCCGCACAGCCGGTAGGCCATGAGGACGGGGCCGTGTGCGGCGCATCCGGGGTGTAGTTGCGGTGCGGTGTTGCCGCAGCGGTCGCATCGGGCGTCGGGGTCTTCGGGTGGTTTGATCAGGTCGGTGCAGGCGGGGCAGACGAGTTGGTGGGTGGCCCATGCGGCGGTGTGCGCGGCCATCGGGGAGCGGCCGATGTGCGGGCATGGGCTGCCTTTGCCCGAGAGCAGGTTGAGGGCGAACTCGTCGAACTTGGCTTTGAGCCAGGCGGCGTCGGACTGGCCGACGGCCGAGCCGGTCTGCTGGGCGTGGCGGGTCATGTAGCGACGCACGTCGGAGACCGCCGCCTGGAACTGGTCGTCATAGGCAGACTTGGCGATGTTCACGGGGAGGTCCCTTCGGAGGGGTTGAGCGGGATCGGGGACGGCGCCAGCGGCGTGCTGTCCCCGTCGATGCCGTGGTTGATCAGGGCCGAGGACGGCGGGGATGGCCGGGGCTCGGTCTGGTCGGTGGCGTAGTAGTGGCCCTTACCGTCGGTGTGGAGCTGGTTGTCGGTGGCCATCCGCGTGACGGTCTTTTTGGCCAGTTCGTAGGCGACTCCGGTGGCGTCGCTGATCTGTCGGGGGCCTTGGCCGGGTTGGTGCCGGAGGTGGGCGAGGATCGTCAGGCGGGTGTCGGGCAGGGCCAGTTCTCCGGCCGGCTGGTCGAGCAGCCGCCAGGCTCGGTGAGCGGGGTCGAAGGACAGGGCGTGCTCGGACTCGTCCACGTCCCGTCCGGTGATCAGCAGGACGCCGTCCGCTCGGCCGCGGGTCCGCCGCAGGACGGTGATCGCGTCCGCGGCGCCGGCGATCCCGTTCGTCCCGGACACGTCCGCCAGGAAGTCGTCGGACTCGGCCTTGCGGGTGTGGTGGACGAGCAGGACGGCGACGCCGTACCGGTCGGCGACGGCCTTGATCTCCCCGACCGATCGGTAGTCGGCGTCGTAGGACGACATCCCGGCTGGCCGGGGTCCGCGGACCTTGGCGAACACGTCGATCACGACCAGGCGCGCGTCGGGATGGGCGTCCAGCCATCCGGCGATCTGGTCCGCACCGCCCTGGTCGAGCGGCGGGCACTCGATCACGCAGGTCAGACCACGCGGCGCCGGGCCACCGGCAAGGACCGTCCGCAGCCGGGATTGCAGACGGCGGCCAGTGCCCTCCAGCGCCAGGTAGAGCGCTGGGCCGGGCTGAAGGTCGATTTTGCCCAGCGCCTTGCCGCCCGAGGCCACCGACACGGCAAGGTCCAGGGCAAGCCAGGACTTGCCGACCTTGGGAAGCCCGGCAAGGACGGTCACGCCCTCGGACAGAAGTCCCGGGACGGCCCAGCGCGGCGGCTCGAACGTCACCGACAGCAGATCGGCCGCGTTCCAGGAGACGGCCCGGTCCGTCTCACCCCACGCGGACTCCTCCGGCGGGACCGTCCGTCCGTCCGCATCAACTAGAGATCCGTCCGGCTCGGTGCGGTCAGCAGACAGATCGGACGCAGAACGGAACGTTCCAGGATCACTGGCCGGGCGGCGTTTCACGCTTGGCCGTCCGCCCGCCTCTGCGATCCTCCGGGACGGTCCGCGCTCGTCGCGGCCTGTCGAGACCGAGCGGGTTCGACGTCTTGCAAGTACGCCGGCGGCGGCGTTCACAGCTGCCTCATGCACCGAGCAGTTCCTTGTCGTCAGAGCATGTGCAGGTGAGGGCGTTGGACTGGGACGTGTTCAGCGCCCGGCCGTCCCGGACGATGCGGCAGGGGACGGACGCGTGGGCCTGCCGTTCTCGGCAGCTCTCGGGAGAAGCCGGAAGTCGCGGGTGGATCTCCGGGGTGGTGGTGCGCTCCGGTCCGTGTTGGACGGCGTTGTCGCAGACGGGCCGTCCCTGGACTGCGGCGTGGCGGACGCGGACGAGGAGCGAGACGAGGGTTCGGGTGACGTCTTCGTCCAGCTGGACGAACCAGTCGATCATCGACTGGTCGAAGGCGCCCAGCTCGACCCCATCGAGGGCGGCGAGCAGGACGGTCCGCCGGACTGCGGGCGGATGGGGACGGCTGGACGGACGAACCTCCAACGGCTCGTGCCACCCCGCGTATTCGGCAGAGGTGATCGGCAGGGGGCTGCTTTGCATGATCGGCGTATCGAACAAGGGAAGTCCTTCCGGATTCGGGCAGAGGGGTGTTCGACATAAAGAAGGGGGAACCGAGGGAAGAAGGTGACAGGTGTTCTTCCGGGAGATCCCGGGCGAACGGCTGCGCCGACTAGCCGGGGGCTGCTTGGCGTTTGAGTTCGGCGAGCAGTACGCCGACGCGCTCGTTGCTGACGCTCTCTCCCGCCGTTCGGAGCGCCGCCGCCAGAGTGTCCCTGGTCAGCTCGACGCCCTCCTCCGCCAGAGCCGCGGCGGCCGTCCGCCCCGCCGGCAGCAGCGCGGACAGCTCGGCCCCGGGACCAGAGCGTGACCGTCGGCTTGGTCTCGGAGACTCTTCTGCCTGCCCGGTTCCGCAGAGCGTCCCTGGCGCGGCGGCGTCGGTGCAGAGCGTTCCCGGGGCGAGTTCACCGAGCCGGTAGAGGACGCGGGCTCGCCGTGGCGCCTTCCACCTCCAGGCGATGGCACCAAAGGTGTCTTGGAGATCGGTGCGCGCCAGGATCCGGTCGCGTTCGTGACGCAAAGCTTCGGTGTAGGAGCGGATCTCCCAAAGGTTCATCCGCCGCCAGAGCTTCCACGTCGACCATGGCGCAAGGCCCCAGCGTGCGGCCCTGATCGTGTCCATGGCCTCGCCGCGCTCCAGCTTGGCGCGGTTGCGGATGATGCGGGCTCCGACCTCCACGGCAACCGCCCACAAGCTGGGCAAGATGGCGTGGGCGACCATGCCCACCGTGGTCGTCTCGGCCGCCACGTTGAGATAGATCGTCCCCGCAACCAGCGACCAGGGGATTAGGCGGAGCCATCCGACGCGCACGTCGAGCCGGGCAAGGACCAAGTCGAGCCCGGTGAACGTGAAGATCCCCAGGTCAACGGCGATCGGGAGCGTGTAGGCAAGGTTGCCGAACGACGGCTCGGCAACCTTGGCAACAGCAGCAAAGCTGTTCACAAACCCCAGAAGGGCAAGGGTCGTCACCAGCATCCCGACCAGGAACACGGCCGCGCGTTCGGCCTGGGACAAAGGACGGTGACGTCCGTCGCCCGAGATCTTGAGACGCCGATGGCCAGCCCCCACCGGCTGAACCCCCACAGCGCGCTCAACGGGTGACTCCACCCCGTTGACCTCACTGGATGTAGCGGGCATCGAGAAACTCCAATCCAGGATGCGGTGCGTACGGGGCACTGCGGGCACCCGGACGCGCTTGCGGCGCCCTCGCCAGAAAAATACAAGTTGAACTTGTATTTTGTCCAGTGGGCATCCAAAGAAGGGATCTCCTCACCGGATCGTGACGGAGCGCCTCAGCGCCTCACGCTCAGGTACCGGACCCCGGCACGATGTTCGTCGGCTTGGGCGCACGGCCCGGCCGACCCGGATGCGGACGGGATCGGTGCCAGGCGATGATCCGCGCCGGCCTCCACACCGGCGTGCGGCCGATCATCTTGTCCGGCTCGGGCATCTGGCCGCGGCTCCGGTAGCCGTTCACGGTGCCGACCTTGACGCCGATGTGGGCGGCGATATCCGGGATCGTCCACCACTCGTCGGAAGCGCTGGGACCAGGGGGCCTCTGCTCCACCTCTCCAGAACCGCTACGGCCGACGTCCGGTTGCTCCACGGCTCTACGAGTCCTCTCCGGCGATCGGCGTTCGGCTCACGATAGCCGCGCGACACGGCGCAGCTCCAGCCACGTGCCCGTCTCCTGCGACGCCCGAGTCCCGCCGACCTTGCCCAAGGTTGCTTCCCCGGCCGCTACGGGATTTGCGGCCACCTTGCCCACTGCCACTCGGAAACGAGCTCGATGCTTGCCCGAAGTTGCCCTGCGAAGGCCCCCGAATTCTTGACTCTTTCGTGATCTAGGGGCCGGTCAACAGGCAGGAGATCAGGCAAGACCAATTTTTCATCGTGGTGCTCACCGACGAAAGGAACATGGTGGACACCACTTCTGAATTCTTCCCGGCCGCACGTCGCGGAGAACCATTCGAATTCGGCGTTTTCGCCGACCTCAGCCTTGAATGGAACAACCTCCGGAACAGCGACACGGCGAACCGCACGGTCGCAGGCTGGGCTGCGGTCGAACCCGCTCTGTCCGGGCTCACCACCCTCGCGCTGATCGAGGCGGCCAAGTACAGCTCGATCGACAAGGTCGATGCGATCTTCGGCGCCTTGGTCCACCGCGCGACCGAGCGCGGGCCGCAGGGCGAACTCGCCGCGAGGATCTTGTTGCAGCTGATGCTTCCCCGCGCGGCCAAGCTCGCCGGACGATTCCGTGACGTCTATCCCGACGCGCCCGAGCGCGCCCAGCTCGCGGTCTCCTGCATGTGGACGGCGATCCGCGAGCATCCCGCGCGGATCACCCATCACATCCCGCCGTACATCGGCTGGCAGGCGCACGCGCTCATGAAGGCCGAAGCACTCGCCATGACCCAGGACATCCCAATGGGCACCCTGAGCGGCACGCCCGAGAGGGACGAAACCTGCGGCGAAGATTTCTCCAGGGATCCCCACCCCAGCGAAGAGGTCGCACGGATTCTGGAGTGGGCGGTCACTCGGAACGTGATCAGTGCCGCCGATGCCGAACTTCTGGCCACCCGGTACGGGTCGGAAGGCCACGAGACCAAGGGCTCGTGGAAGTCGGTCGGCGCTCCCCCCGACCAAGAGCTCTCACCGACCGCGATGCGCCAGCGATGCTCACGGGCCACACGCCGCCTCGCCGCAGCCGTCTCGGAATACCTCAACGAAGCCGCATGACCTCGAATACAAGACCGCTGGTCACAATCTGTCCTCGCCCGCCCTTCGTCCAGGTGTTCACGCATTCCGCACCTGAAACCGGAGGCTCGCTTGGGACCACTTTCCCAGCAACACAGATCAACACGTTCAGTGCCGCATACTCCTCGCCTCTCACCCACCGCCGTCCTCATCAGCCGGAGCGTGAGCGGTGAGTGAGATCTGGGGAGGCGGCGAAACCGACCGGGTCAAGGACCAGCTCGGCCACAAGATCCAGACGGGGATCTCGATTACCGCCGAGCTCGTGACCGCCTGGCAGCAGCACGCCGCCAGCCGCTGGCAGCAGCTGCAATACCAGGCGCAGCAGATGGACCGGGCAGCCGCCGACCGGCTCAGGGCGCAGCACCTGGCCGATGAGCCGATCATGCGGCAGGTCTGGTCCGCCCGCTGGTGGGACCGGGCCGATGAGAACGAGATCGCCGAGGTGTGGGAGGTCGCCGCCAGCTGGGCGCACGGTGATGATCCCGCCGGCGGTCGCGCGGTCGGGCGCATGCGGTCGGAGATCAGCAAGCGTTACGGCGTCGATGTGGATCCCGTGACGACCCGGGGGCCGCAGATCGTCGAGCGCCTGGCCGTCGCGACCGCTCCCACCGAAGCGGCCACGACCGAACTCCGGAAGCGCCGCGAGGCCGCGCAGGCACGCGGCGAGGACCCGGTTCTCGTGGCCAAGGCCGAACTGGTGCGCCGCGAGCTCACCGAGTCGTGGTGGAAGAGCGCCCAGGACGACGAGGTCATCGCGGTCCTGGAGCAGATGGAGGAGTGGTCGGACGGCCAGGTCAAACGCGACCTCCAAGACTGGTTCCGGCAGGTCGGCCGCGACGTTCTGGGCACCGAAAAGTTCGACGTCCTGGTCGGCAGGGCCGACGAGCCGCCTGCGGTGGAGCCGGACGCTGAGTCACCGGTGCCCGCCGTCGAGAACGAAGAGCTGATCGCGCGCCAGGACGAGGCCAACGCCAAAGACCTTGAGGCCACGGGCGACGAAGAACTGCGCGAGCAGGTCACCGCCGCCGCCCGCTCTTCCAAGGGCATCCCGCCGACCGCCCGTCTCAACGCCGGCTCCCGCCGGCGGGGCCTCGGATCCAAGAAACCCCGTCGAAGCCGTGTCCTGCGGCGTTCGGCCGACACGGAGGTCACTCGATGATCAGTCCCGCGATGGTCGGCACTGGACACGAAGATGCTGGTCACAGTGAAGTAGTCCGGCGAGAGCCCGGAACGCCGAGTGGAAATGGGATCACCGATGAACGTGTACGGGCAGCAGGCGCAGGGCTACTGGAAGCGCTGGCTTCCCGAGCGGTACGCGGCCCTGCCCGATCCCGTCGGCTACTTCGCCGAGCTGGGGGAACAGGTTCAGCGCCGCGTCGGGGATCTGTGGGACGGCCTGGTGATCGCGGATCGGGCACCCGAGCGGGAGAGTCACGCCGACCGGGTGGGTCGGCTCGCCGCGTTGAAGCGGCAGGCGGAGGAGATCGTGCTGGCAGAGCTGGTGTTCCTGCCGCCCGAGCCCGGCGCGGAGCCGATCGAGGAATCCGGGTTGGAGCCCGACGACTCGTTCTCCGAGCGGCTGGCGGACTTCGACGCGCGGCAGCAGTGGCGCAGCCAGACCAGCGATGCGCTGCTGGACGACCGGCTGACGCTCGACGATCTCACCGACGCCGAACTGCGGGACATCGTGGACTACCTGTCGCCGGAGTTCCTGCTGGCCTTCGGCACCTCCGTGGAGGAGCTGCGTGCCCGGGGCCGCTTGATCTGATCTCGGGCGCTCGCCCCTGGAGCAATGCCTTCTCCGGCGGTGCGGCTTGAATAGCCGGTTCCGTCCGGGCGGCCAAGACGACCTGGCACCGTCCGGCCCGAAGATCCGAATCCGCGCCAACATCGCCACGATCGAGACGGTCCGCGCACTCCAGGCTGAGGGTCGTCCCGCCACGGCGGACGAGCAGGCGGTGCTGGCGAGGTGGAGCTCGTGGGGCGCCGTCCCGAACATCTTCGACGAGGACGCAGCCGACCTCGCCCCGGAGCGGGCGAAGCTGCGCGACCTGCTCACCGACGACGAGTGGTACGCCGCCGTCGCGACGACCCGCAGCGCGCACTACACCGACGCGTCCCTGGTCCAGCCGATCTGGGAAGCCCTGCGCAAGCTCGGGTTCGAGCGCGGCCGGGTCTTGGAGCCCGGATGCGGCAGCGGGAACTTCATCGGCTTCGCACCCGAAGGCGCGAACGTCACGGGGATCGAGCTCGATCCGCTGACGGCAAAGGTCGCCGCCGCCCTGTACCCCGACGCCACTGTGCGGTCGGAGTCGTTCGTGGATACCCGACTGCCCGAGGGCTATTTCGACCTGGTGGTCGGGAACGTTCCCTTCGACGAGATCAGCCCCACGGACCCGATCCACAACCCGCTGGGCCTTTCGCTGCACAACTACTTCATCACCAAGTCCCTCAACCTCGTCCGGCCGGGCGGCCTGGTGGCGGTCCTGACGTCGCGCTACACCTTGGACGCCAAGGGCCGGCCCAACCGGGCGCGTGCCGAGATCGCCGCCATGGCCGATCTGGTCGGCGCGGTCCGGCTGCCCGAGGGCGCGCACCAGCGCGCGGCCGGCACCGACGTGGTGACGGATCTGCTGCTTCTGCGGCGTCGCGAGCCCGGACGCGAACCGGGCGGAGCCGACTTCGCCGAGCTATCGTCCGTGGACGCCCGAGGCGGTCCCTACGCGGTCGTGAACTCCTACTTCGCGCGCAACCCCCGCATGGTCCTCGGCGAGCACGCCATCACCAGCGGGCCGTTCGGATCCCGCCAGACCGTCGAACCCACCGCGGGAACTGACCTCCCGGCCGCGCTGACCGACGCCCTGGACCTCATCGTCGCCGAGGCCAACCAGCACGGCCTGCGGATGTCGGGCGTCAACGACCGGCAGCGCGCCGAGGTCGACGGCAAGGCCGAACGGATGCGGGAGGCCCGCGCACGGTTCGGGTCCGACATGGCCCGGTTCGAGGGCACGATCCTCGACAACGGTGACGGGACCTTCTCCGCTCTCCACGGCGGTGAGATCGTCGCGCACCCGTGCCCGAGCACGCAGGTCGCCGAGCTGCGCGCGTTGATCGGGCTCCGCGACGCCTACGTCGCGCTGATCGAAACCGAGACCGCGGCGACCGAGCACGGACACGGCGAAGACCAGCTCGACAGCCTTCGCGCGACGCTCAACCAGCGGTACGACGCCTACACCACCCGCTTCGGGCTGCTCAACCGGGTGACGGTGAACAAGTCCGGGCACAAGAGCCGCCCCGGACAAGGCGGCTTCAAGCACGATCCCTACGCCGCTGGCGTCTACGCCTTGGAGGACTTCGACTTCGAGACCGGCGTCGGGCGCAAAGCCTCGATCTTCACCGAGCGCGGCATAAGTCCCCGCATCGCGCCGACCTCAGCGGACACCCCGGAAGATGCCATCGCGATCTGCCTGGGCGAGCACGGCGAAGTCCGCCTGGAGACGATCGCCCGGCTACTCGGCTCGGCGGACCTGGAGCAGACGCGCCGGGCGCTTGGGGAACTGGTCTATGACGAGCCGGGCACGAGCCGGCTCGTGCCCGCCGCCGAGTACCTGTCGGGTGACGTGCGCGGCAAGCTCGCCGAGGCCGAAGTGGCGGTTCTGTCCGACCAGGACGGCCGCAAGTATCAGGCGAACGTCGCCGCACTGCGAGAGGTCCTGCCCGAAGACAGGACGCCGGGCGAGATCGACGTCCGCTTCGGCGCGCCCTGGATCAGCCCCAAGCACTACGAAGAGTTTCTCCAGGAGATCCTCAACACCCCGAGAGTCACCGTCACACGGTCGGTCGCCTCGAACTGGAAGATCGAAGCTCCACCCGGAGTCAGGGATAGCAAAGCCGCCACCGAGGTCTATGGGACCGGGTACCGGGATGCGATCAATATCGCGCAGCGCATGCTGCGCGGCTCGGCGCTCCTGGTTTCACCTGGCACCGGCGAGCCGGGCGAGACCCCGCAGATGAAGCGCGCTCGCCGCCGGGCGGCGGCCCGCGCGACCGAAGAGGTGCAGACCAAAGCCGACGAACTTAACCGGCAGTTCGTCGACTGGCTATGGCGTGACGGCTCCCGCACCGTCGAGTTGCTGCGGGTCTACAACAAGCGGTTCAACTCCCATGTCGTGCGGGAGTACGACGGGAGCTACCTTCGGCTGCCGGGCCTGTCGGACCGGTACACGCTGCGTCCTCACCAGCTGGCCGCCGTCGCCAGGGCTCTCACCGAGCCGGGCGCCGTCTTCGACCACGAGGTCGGATTCGGCAAGACCCTGGAACTGATCGTCACCGCGATGGAAATGCGGCGGCTCGGGATCGCACGCAAACCGTGCATCGTCGTACCGAACCAGGTCCTCGCCCAGTTCCGCGCCGACTTCCTCAAGGCGTACCCCAACGCCCGCGTCCTGGCCGGCGCGGAGGAGGACTTCAAGACGCCGGAGCTGCGCAAGCGGTTCGTGTCCCGGATCGCCAACGGCGACTGGGACGCGGTGATTCTCTCCGAATCAGTGTTCGAGCGCATCCCCATGAGCGCGCGCGGCCAGGAGCGCTACATCCGCGACCAGACCCAGGACGTGCGCGAAGCCATCGGGCGGGCGGCGGCCGACGGCGCCAACAGGCGCTTCATCAAGCAGATGCAGGGCGAGCTGGACCGGCTCACCGAGCGCCTGAAGAAGGCCATGGTCAAGGCCAGTGACTCGGGCATCGCGTGGGAACAGACCGGCATCGACGGGATCCTCAAGGACGAGTTCCACCGCAATTCCAACCTCTACACCCCGACGCACAACCAGGAACTACGGCTCAACGCGTCCTCGCGGGCCTCGGACCTGGAGATGAAGCACCACCACACCCGCCGCGTCTACAGCCCGAGGGCTTTGGTCGGCGCGTCCGGCACGCCGGTGCCCAACTCGATGGTGCAGTCCTACGTCGCCCTGCGCCTCTACCGGCCCGACTTGCTGGAACACCAGGGCGTGAAGGACTTCGACTCCTTCCGCGGCCAGTACATGCGCAGCGAGACCGCCGTGGAGGTGTCGGTCACCGGCACCGTCCGCGTCAAAGAGCGGATCTCCAGCTTCGACAACAGGCATGACTTCGCCCGGCTCTGGCAGACCATGGCCGACGTCAAGACCAGCGACGACATCAAGCTGGACGTCCCTCCGCTGATCGGCGGCGGCCCCGAAACCGTCATCGTCCCGGCGAGTGACGCCGACCGCGCCTTTATGGCCTCGCTGGACGCCCGGATGGATCAGATCCAGCTCGGCGAGGTCGAGCCCGATGAGGACAATCCGCTCCTGGTCACCAACCACGGACGGATGTACGCCCTCGATCCCCGCATGATGGACCTTCCCTTCGGGCCGCCCGGCACCAACAAGACCGAGCTCGCCGCTGACCGGATCCACGGGATCTACCAGGAGCACCAGAACGCCGTCTACAAGGACCTGGTCACGGGTGAACCGCTCCCTGTCCCCGGCGCCCTCCAGCTCGTCTTCGCCGACCTCGGCACCCCGTCGCCGGAGGCGCGCAGAGACGGCAAGTTCATCGTCTACGAAGCGCTGCGCGACGAGCTCGTGGAGCGGGGGATCCCGCGCGAGCGGATCCGGTTCATCCAGGACTGCAAGACCAGCCGCGAAAAGGAAGAGCTCTTCAAGGACTGCCGGTCCGGCAAGGTCTCGGTGATCATGGGCTCCACCGACAGCCTCGGCACCGGCGTCAACATCCAGTACTTCGCGGTCGCGACCCACCACCTGGACGGCCACTGGAAGCCGGCGGGCATCGGCCAGCGCAACGGGCGCGTCCCCCGCCAGGGCAACCAGAACACCGAGGGCGTGCGCGAGCTCCGCTACATCAAGGAGTACTCGGTCGACGCCTACATGTGGCAGACCGTCCAGCGCAAACTCCGCTCGCTCCTCCAGCTCCGGACCGGACGCGACGTCGGTGAGGACGTCGAGACCGACCTGGAGAAGGACTACCTCACGGCCAACGAGCTCAAGGCCATCGCCAGCGGCAACCCGCTCCTGATGGAGAAGACCGCCGTCGACGAGAAGGTCCGCAAGCTCGAAGCCTCCCAGACGAGCTGGCAGCGCACCCGCGCGCACCTGTCGCACGTCGTCAGCACCGCCGATGCCAACCTCGCCGCAGCACGCCGCAAGGTCGAAGCCGTCGAGACCGCCATCGCGCAGCGCATCGACACCAAGGGCGACGCCTTCCGCATGCGGATGCGCAACGGCAACACGGCCACAACCCGCAACGACGCCGCAGAAGCCCTCCGCCGCCAGCTCGCGGAACTGCGATCACAGACCCGAAACCGCAGAGAGACCGCCAGCCCCATCACCACGATGGGAGTTCTCGGCGGTCTCACGGTGACCGCCGTGCTCGACCTCCGACAGGACACGGCCGCCTTCACCATCGCCGATCTCCCGGACAGCAAGGTCTTCATCGGAGACCTGCTCGACCTGCTCCGCGCCGAGAAGCCGCCGCACGGCCTCATCCAGCGGCTGGAGAATCAGCTCGCCCGCCTGAACGAGATCCACGCGGCCGTGTCCGAGCAGGTGGACCGGCTCATCATCGACGTCGAGCGCGCCAAGGACGGACTGGAGAAGCCGTTCGATCAGGCAGCGGAGCTGTCCCAGGCCCGCGCTGAGCAAGGCCGTCTCCAAGCAGCGATCGACAACGAGGCCGGCGCCGGCACCGAGACGTATGTTCCGGACGAATCCGCTGACGTCGATCCGACGGACAGCGCCTTCGCCGACGCGCTCGCGATGACGAGAACGACCCAAGCCGACCACGTGACCGCCGGAACGAACGACGACGCTTCCGACCTGATCCGCAGCACCATCGGCGACGCCTCACCGAACGTCGGCGCCCCGGCGATGCCGCCACCGGCCGCCGAGCCGACCGGCGCGGACGAGAACGACCGTCAAGGGGAAACGGCCGCCTCAACCACCCCGGCGCAAACCACCACGGAGCCCTCAGGTCCCGCGCCCGCGCGGGACGTGCCGTCCACGTCGCCGGAGGTCGAGTTGCCCACCGGATCGCCCTACCGCAACATGCGTGCGCTCAAGCAGCAGATGCGGACGGTCGTCCAGGTGGGCAATGCCCTCGGCAGGGTGCCCGCCTGGAAAACGGCCATGGCCTCGCCCCCGGACCGCCATCGCCGCGAGAAAAGTCTCGACCGGGCGCATCAGCGGATCAAGAACATGGTCGCGACGCTGGAGGCGTCGGCGGCGGCCGGCGACGAACTCTGCGAAGCGGCCACCGACCTGGTCGGTCAAGCCCAGCTCATCAGGGACGCGCCCAGCACGCACGGCCCGGTCCTGGCGATGGTCACCGAGCTGGCCAGGGTGTCCTCCCACTTCGCTGCCGACCTTCAGGCGACGCGGAACACGCCACGCGTGTGGGCCTCAATCTTCCCCGGCGCCGCGCCTGAGTCGACAGCTCGCACGGCGAACGCTTCGGAACCTGCGCAAGCTCCGGCCTCCCCCGGTCAGGGCACCACCGAAGAGGCCGATGTCAGCGCTCTGGAAAGCCCGTCCGGCTCGACGCAGGACGCCCCCGAGTCGTCCAACGCCCCTTCCGCCGACCAGCAGCGTCCCATGACCGAAATGGAGGAGTCCGTGGCCTCGCCGGTCGAACCGTCCCTGGTGATCGAGCACCATCACAGCGGCACCCTGGTCAAGGGCACCGAACGCGGCGATCGTGCCCTGATCGACCTGCTCAAGGGTCACGGGTTCCGGTGGTCCGGGAACATCGAAGCGTGGTACCTGCGGCGCGGAACCTCCTACGACCGGCGCGATCGTGTCGTCCGTGAGCTGTCCGGCGACCTGGAGCGCGCGGGACGAGCGTTCCGGCTGGACGCCGCCGCGCCGCCGAGCGCGAGCCCGACCGTCGAGATCTCCCCGACCGTCCCTTACAACAACCACATCGGGGTGTACGCCGACGTCTCGTCAGTCGTCTCCAGCTACGTCCGATTCGCCAAGACCCCGGCCGGGAAGCGACTGCTTGGCGCGACCGGTGATGCGCGTCGTCCCGATGCGGAAGAACTCCGGATCGCCAGCATGGAGGCTCCGGGGGCTTCCAGGCTGAAGGGACTCCCGATCGACGCGGTGGCCGCGAGGCACGTGCGGCTGGCGAAGGCGGCGCGCACGCTGGCCGACAACCTGGAGGCCGAGCGGTACCGCGCTCCGGCCATGCGTGAGCACCTGTCCGCGCTCGCGCAGGCCGCCGAGACGCTGGCCGGTCGGCTTCTCGCCACGGCACGTGACGACCGGTGGGAAAGCCTCTTCCACGAGGGATCGCGTGCTGCGATGCAAGGGGCTTCCGCTGAGCAGTCGGCCGCAGCCAAGCCGACCTCGCAGCCCGCACCGGACACCCCGACCGAAATCGGCGACGGCCCCGCCGCCGCCACCTCGAAGTCCGCTCCGGCGGCGCGTGAGCAGGACCCGGCTGCGGCGACGGATCCCGATTGGCAGGAAAAGGCCCAGCAGCGGTGGGTCCAGCTGTTGAGCTACTCCATCAGGGGAGATCTGCGCGGCCTTCGCGGCGCTCACCAGGCCGATCAGCAGCGATTCCGTATGGTCTGGGACGAGTCGTGGCGGACGGCGGCCACCCTCGAATCGCTCGGCGAGATGTGGGTCGTGTCCGCGAGCTGGGCCATGGGCGACGAACCCGGCGCTCAGCGCGCCGCGCGCCGCATCCAGCAGGAGATCCAGGACCGGTTCGGTCGCCGGCTCGACGTCCAGGTGCGCGACTCCCGGCTGGCCGAAGACCTCGCGGCACCGCTGACCGGAGGCGTGGCGGCCCCGGCAGGGGTCTGGAGCCAGAAGATCAAAATCCGTGACGACCTGGTGCGGCCCCAGGTGACGGGCACCGAGTTCCAGGGCGATCCTCCCCAGATCCGCGAAGCCCTCAAAGCCAACCGATTCAGGTGGCAGAAGGGTGCGGGAGGCGCCGAGGGCCACTGGGAGTACGGCGGGGCACCGGCGAACCGGGCCAAGGCTGTGGCCGCGCTGCGCGCGGTGCTGGCCGAACTCGACGAGCTCGCGGCGTCCGAAACCGCCAAGGGCAAGTTCCCTCCGACCCTGCAGCAAAAGGCGATCATCGACCACATCGTCAGCGGCAAGGAACTGCGGGTCCTCGCCCTCGCCGGAACGGGCAAGACGAGCACGATGGTCGCCGTCGCCGAGGCCCTGCCCGGCAAGAAGATCACCTACATCGCCTTCAACCGGACGATCGCCGACGAAGCCCGCGGCAAGTTCCGCAAGGGCGTCACCGTCGTCACGTCCCACGGCCTGGCCTTCCGCGGACTCCGCGCCGAGGGGACCTACACCGACAAGCTCCAGCACGTCCGCAAGGGAGCATCGTCGGACGCCGACGTGGCCAGGATCCTCGGCATCCAGGAGCTGAAGGTCGGTGGCGGCAACCCTGACGATCCTCTGATCACCTACTCGCCCAGGGAACTCGCTCGATGGGCGATGAGCACGGTCAAAGCCTTCCGGGAGAGCGCGGCGACGGCCATCGGGCCCGAGCACCTGCCCAAGGGACTGCTCGACCGGGCGCCCGTCGGCCAGCGGGTTCTCAGCTACGCCCAAGCGGCCTGGGCCGACATCACCAACCCGGGCAATGCCGCGCTTCTCGTCCCCAAGCGCGACGGTGACCGTCCGGCCGCGATCAGGTTCGGCGACGACGATTACCTGAAGATCTACGCGCTGAGCCGCCCGAAGATCGACGCGGACCTGATCATTTTCGATGAGGCCCAGGACATCAACCCCATCACCGCGGCCTTGGTCCAGAGCCAGAGCGCCCAAACGGTCGTCGTCGGCGACTCCCACCAGTCGATCTACGGTTTCCGAGGCGCGGTCGACGCCATCAGCACCTGGCCGGCCCCCGCCCTCCCGATCACCAAGTCGTGGCGGTTCGGACCCGCCGTCGCCGAACTCGGCAACATGTTCCTCCGGCACCTGAACGCCGACCTGGTCCTGGAAGGCAATCCCGACCTCGACTCCCGGATCGTCAACGAGCACAACCGGCCCCGCACCGACGCCGTCCTGTGTCGGACGAACTTCGGCGCGATCAACGCCATCGACGCCGGACTCTCGGCGGGACGCCGCGTCGCCCTCGCCGGCGGCGGCAACGAACTCATCGACGTCGCCAAGGCCGCCCAGACCTTGAAAGAGGGCGGCCGGACCAGGCACCCGGACTTCGAGCAGTTCGAGACCTGGCAGGACGTCCTCGACCACGTCGAACAGCACCCCGAGGACAAGGGCCTGGCCACGTTCGTCGCCCTCATCGAACGCAAGTCGCCCGAAGGGCTCCTGCGTCTCCTCGGAGAGCTGATCCCCGAAGACGCACAAGATGCTGCCGGCGACACGAAGCTCGTCGTGTCCACCGCCCATAAGGCCAAGGGGCGCGAATGGCCCAACGTCGTGATCGCCGACGACTTCCGCGGCCCCCAGACCGTGACCGACGAGGACGGCAACGAGACCACGGTCCTGCCCGAACCGGAAGAGCTCCGGCTGTCGTACGTGACCGTCACCCGCGCGCAAAACTCGCTCGACCTGGGCAGCCTGGCCTGGATCAAAGACCATCCCGCCCAACCTCAGCAGCCCGAGCCGCACGTCGGGACGGCCGCCGACATCGACGCCGTTGTCGAGCAGGCGGAGCACGATTCGCCCGAGGACGAGCCCGAACCGGTGGTCACCACTGAGGCCCCGGCAACCACCGAGACGGTTCCGGCCGAGGTCACGCCCGATGCCGAAAAGAGCTTCGAGTATCCCGAACTCGTCATCGAGCACCACGCCGACGCGACGATCATCCATCGGGTCTACGAGGACGCCCAGCTCCACACCTGGCTCGGGAACCAGGGATTCTCTCCGCTGCCGGACGACCCCACCTGCTGGGACATGCCCTCGCGGTACACGATCGGTACCCGAGGAAGAAGGCTCGGCGTTCTCCTGCGCCTGCTCACCAACAACGGACGCCCGGCGTCCACGATCGACCACCCTTACGAACCGCCATCGAGCGATCCCGAAACGACGCCAGCGAAGCCTGCCGACCTCCCGGAAGCGGAGTACGGCCGATCTTCGAAGCCTTACCAGCCGGTGTTCCAGATCCACCCCTTCACTCACCCGAGCGAGATTCCCGCGGGCTTCACGTCCGGCGCGCTGACGGTCACCTCCGATCAGCTGTTCACAGTCCTCCTGCGTCTGAAGGGAACCGTCAAGTACACCCCCGGCAGGGCCGTTGCGCGCTGGGGGCTGGGCGACGCCGCTTTCGCGGCTGTGGCCCTCACCGCGCAGGAAGCCCGCCAGGCCGAAATCTCTTCTGAGCCGGAGATCCCCGGCGAACGTGGCGACTACCTGGATGAGAGCACGATCGCGGCCGTCCAGTACCTGACGGCGCGAGCACTGGACGACGCGAGCCTGCTGTTCGCGGCATCGCAAACGACGCTTCCCGATTTCACCTACCGCGTGGTGGGACGTTGGCTGCTACGCCAGACGCAACTCGATCCCTCGCTGCCCGAGGTGTTCAAGAACCACTTCAGCACGAGGATGAAAGACCAACTCGACATCATGGAGTTGGTGGGATTCCGCGTCCATGAGACGGCGCGGCTGGCCGAAGCGCCCATCCCAGCCGCCGACCAGGAGCCGATGACCGCGGTCGAGCAGGCCGAAGACGAGGTCATGCGTCGGCTCTCCGAAGCAGGCATCGACTTCACCGCGAGACACCACGCGAAGAACGGTCCCTCCCTCACCGTCCGGCACGACGGCGGAATCTTCCTGCTCACCCCAGCCGAAGCTGCGAGCCGCTTCCTCGGCGCCACGCCCGCGCCCGATGGCGAACCGGACGCCTTGTTCTCGCTGAGCCCGACGCCCGAGACGCCGGCGGAGGCTCCGCTCCTCTCCGTCACTCCGCTGCGGACGGCGGACATCGCGCGAGCGCTGAGGCTCATGGAGCCTCGACTTCACAGGCGCCTCGCGGCGAACGCGCTCGGGACGAACGAGCAGGTCGAGCGGTCATCGGGCACCACCGCCAGCGGCGGACTGTCGGTGAGCAGGGACCCCAAAGGCGTGGAAATCAGGATCCACGAAAGGCCCGAAACACGATCGGGGAGACTGACGTGGAAGAAGGTCGCGGCCTGGCTGCGGCCCGGGGTCGATCCCGACACCTATCGCCTCCTTGAAGCCGCGGCCCTCGGAGAGAGTCGCTTCTACCGGGAAACCGGCTTCGCCGTGATCGGCGAGCGTGAACTCAGTCGGGCCGCAGAACGGGAACTCATGGCGATCGGCGCCACCGTACGCGACTCGATGATCTCGGCGGCGGCTTCGTTCCACGAGACCGGACGGGCCGTGAGCAAGGTTCAGCCCACCGAGTTGGCCGTCCTCGCACAGCGCGTATCCGACCTCGTGTCCGTGCTGCCCCCTCAGGACGAACGGATCCTTCCCAAGCCCGCGACGGATCTCGTGGCCGGAGACGTGATCTTGCTGCCCCGGACCGAGCGTCTTCTCATCGTGACCGGAGTCGAAGTCCGTGACGGGGCGGTCGAAGTATCCGGCCACCACCACGACGCCGTGCGCCAGACCGTGCATGTCCACCATTACGAGCCCGGTAGCGACGCCCCAGTACTCACGCTGCCCGGCTCGCTGAAGGAACTCATCCAATCCGAGCAGAGCGTAGGCACCCCGCAGGACAAAATCCCCGGAAACACCGCACCGAAGCGTCAGACCGAGTCCATCGAAGCTCAGGAGCTTCCAACCCCAGCCGCTCCGCCTGAGCAGGATTCGGAGGAGGCCGAAACCGTCTCCGGTCCGTCGCCCGAGCCGCTGCGGCCCGAAGACATCGCCCGCGGTCTCGCCGAACTCTCGATCGGGGACGTCGTGCTGTTGTGCGCCATGGCCAGCCGAACGAAGGCGTCCTCGCGGATCAACCGTGGCGGCAGCCTGCGCGGCAACCTCCAGGTGGACTGGGATCGCAAAGGGCTGACGATCGAGGTCTACGGCCGTCCCGCCCACCGCGAAGGAAAGCTGACCTGGAAGCAGGCCGCCGACTGGCTCCGGCCTGGACTTCATCCCGAGCGTTTCCAGTTGCTTCGGGACGCCTACACCGCCGACAGGCGCTTCGTCATCGCGGCAGGGTTCGACGTTCTCGGACAGGAAGACTTGAGGAAGCAGGCCGAGCAGGAACTCTTCGGGATCGCGCAGAAGACCAAAAGCGCTGTGCTAGCGGAAGCCCGCGCCTTCCACGAGACCGGCCGTGTTCCCGATGACGAGATCGTCAGGGACGAGGTCGCCGAACCTGAACAGCGGATCCGGGACCTGGTGTCGGTGCTGCCTCCAGTCGGCGAGCACCTTCTCCGCAAGCCGGTCGCGGAGCTCACCGCCGGGGACGTCGTCGAACTCCCCAACTGGCAGGGCCGCCCGCTCATCGTGACCGATGTCGAACGCCTGGACGGCGTCGCCCGGGTCTCCGGTTACTACCCGGCTGATCGTGTTCCCGAGCTCCGCACCTACGACTACCCCGAGGAAGGCAACGCGGCCCTGTTCGTCCTGCCGGGCTCACTCAAGCAGGTCATGGGCGTCGAGCCTACTCAGGCTTCCGAGCCCGAGGAACTCTTCGAGGAAGATCGGCAACGACAGTATCTGGACGACTACCAGAATTCGCTTCCACCTCGGAACGCCGAGGCGGAAGCCGCGTATTCAAAGTGGGCGGCAATGGACGCCGAAGCGGAAGCCGATGAAGCCCAGCAGGACTCCAACGACGGCACCGACGCCGATGCCCCCCTTGAGGAAATCGACACACCGCCTGCCGGCGAACAACCAGCCGCCGATGCAGCCTTCGGCGACCTGGCCACCGTGCTGAACGAGATATCCGAAGACGCCGCGCTGGAACGCGACCCCGACCCCGAACCTGTCTCGGGCAATGCTCCTCCGGCCGTCGAAGCCAGCTGGGAAGCCTTGAACGAGGTCTATTGGTGGAACGACGGGTCCCAGCCCACACACGGGACGTACTTCGACAGCCCGCCTCCAGCGGACATCACCGACGGCAGCACCGAGCAGCCCACCGAGCCGTCCGAGCAGGCGGAGCGCGAAGCCCAGCCCGCACCCGACGGCCTGGACGAACTCGCCCCCGAAATGGAAGAAGTGGCCAAGCTGGAAAGCTGGTACCGCGACACACCCCAATGGCAGCACATCCGCCAGGTGTGGAAGGCCACCCAAACGTTCTTCAACGCGGTCAAGGACGCGGCCAAGGGCTACTGGAAGCAGGTCCGCGCAGACGCGCGCAGCCGAGGTTGCCTCTCCATAGTGGCGGCAAGAGCAGCGCGCAGCATCGCCGGGGCCGCCGGCAGTCTCGCGCGTCTCCTGGAGTGGGCGGGACAACGCGATTCCCGCCCGTGGCGTGCGACGCGGAGGCTCCACCGGTCTTCCGCGGACTTCGCCGACCAGCTGATGGGCTACCTCCCCGCAGGACGCACCCTGCGCAGCCTCCAAAGCGTTCACACGGCGCTGTCCGAACTACGGGAACGTTCCATCGCTCCGCTAGCGTTCCTTGGGTTTCCGGGCCGCGAGCTCAACAAGGTGGACCAGGCGATCACGGATCTCAACGGGACTTCGCTCGGCGCCCTTGGAGACCACCCTGCACTGCACACGATCAACACCCTGTGGACAAAGACCCGGCATACCGCCAACGTCCTATCGAACAGCGGCAAGACCCTGCTGGCGGACGCGCAGGTGCTCGGCCATGCCACGGCCGTGTGGGTCCGCGTTTGCGAGATCGTCTCCGACGGCGCAAGCGGGATGCTCAAGCGCACGGACCCCGGTGAGCGAGACACCCTGCGCTGGAACGCCTTGCGGGTCCTGCGCCACGCGGCAGAGCAGTACATCGCTCAAGCCCGCGGCGAGCTGCCCTTCGGCACACGAGTTCCGCTGGGAACATTCGACCCGCCCGCACCGACCGTTTCACCCAAGATCGCGCCCGACCCGAACGACGTCAAGGTCGCCGGTGCCGTGGATGCCGATCTTTCCGAGGCTCGGATGGCGGTCGGGTTTTTGGCCCAGATGGACGCCCGGCAGCTCCTCCAGACAAAAGGGGCCGGCGCGTCCGATGTAGTCCGTCCCCTGGCGCAGACCGTAGAAGCGGTCGAGCAGGTGGACCGGTGAGCGCGGCGTCCGCCAAGAGCTCGCGCGACGTACTCCTGCGCATCCACCGCGATGCGCAGGAGTACCTGCGCAACCAGTTCGCCATCAGCTGGGGCCCTCGCTACCTCGCCAGCCGAGGCTTCACCGAGGTGATCACCCAGACCTGGGCGATCGGCTACGCGCCGGGCAATGGCACCGCCCTCTTCAACCACCTGTGCGCGAAGGGCCACACGGTCGAGCAGCTTCAGGACGCCGGCCTCGTCGTCATCACCCGGACGGGTCGCCCGATCGACCGGTTCCGGGACCGCATCACAGCACCGGTCCTGGATGAGGACGGCCATATCGTCGCCTTCATCGGACGCGCTTCTCCGGCTGCGCCACCGAGCACCCCTAAGTACCTCAACAGCCCTAACTCCGACCTGTACCGGAAGCACGAGATCCTCTTCGGCCTCGCGCAAGCCGAGAGCCGTCTCGCCGTCGGCGCTCAGCCCGTCCTGGTCGAAGGCCTCTGGGACGCCATCGCCGTCAGCACCGACTACCGTTTCGCGGGCCTCGCGCCCTGCGGTACCGCCCTCACCGCACACCACGTCGACGCCCTGGCCCGCCGCGCACCAGTCCGGGATCTCGGCGTCATCGCCGCCTTCGACTCCGACCCGGCCGGCCACCGGGCGATGCTGAGCGCCTACGAGAAGCTGACCTCGGTCACCGATCACACATATGCGGTCCGTCTCCCGCCCGGACGCGACCCCGCCGACCTGCTCCAGATCGGCGGGCCGGACTACGTCGCCAACGCGCTGGACGGGCTCTCGCATTTGGCGGATTTCGTGGTCGACGCCGTCTTGGACCAAGCCGCTACAGCGCCGGACGGCTACCGGCCGCTCGACCACGCCGAGGGACGCCTGCATGCTCTCCGCGCCAGCACAGCCGTCCTGATCGGAAAACCGGCAGCCGACGTCCACCGCCAGATCCGCCGCATCGCCGAACGTCTCGGCGAAACCGTGCCCACGGTCATGGCGGCCTATGTGGATAACCCCCGACGCGAAATCGACCTTGCGTCCACCGGCCTACCAACCTCTCGCCAGGCGCTTCTTCGCTCGTTCGACAGGACCGCCGCGACCGACGACCGGCGCGCCCTATCAGCACGCCCTCGATCGCCGGACCTGGCCCCCAGCCGCTGACCAAGTCCGTTCTGCCTTGGCGTGGAGCCAATGGCCCAGACCTCTTTTGAACGGACGCGGTTTGGGCCTGCGCATGCCCGCGAGCACGAACACGCTTGTTGAACTCGACGCTCCGCATCTGTCACGAGTTGCGCTCTCTATCTCTTCGTCCAGTGATCTCAACCCGACTGTCTCAGGCAGCGGGTCCGAACTCACTGGCGAGGGACCTTGCTTCTTTCTCGAATTGCAGGAGCGCTCAACATTGTTGCGCTCGCGCCCGACCCGTTCAAGCCGAACACCGACGACGTCCCGAGCGAGGTCGTCGCGATGTACAACAAGCTGCTTGGGTTTGTGACCTGGACCGTCACGGGTCTGTGCGTCGCCGGAATCATGATCGTCGCCGGCCGGATGGCCGTTGCGCACCGCCGCGGAGAAGGCGGCGAACACGCCACTGGGCTCGCCTGGGTTGGCGGAGCCTGCCTCCTTGTCGGAACCGCCACGCCGATTATCACGGCGATTATGAAGAAGTAGGCGGCCTCCGATGCTCAACGCAACTCTCGTTGCGGCCGACGGGTTCGGGCCCAATGGAGAACCGCCTCAGCAGATGCAAGAGGACCTGCAAAAGGTCCTTGGACTCGGGCTCTGGACTGCGACCGGGACATGCATTCTGTCGCTCCTGCTCGTCGCCGGCCATATGGCCATTACTCATCGGCGTGGCGAAGGGGGCGAGCACGTCCAGGGACTGAAGTGGGTCGCCGCGGGCTGCCTGCTCGCGGGTAGCGCGTCCTTGATCGCCAAGGCGGTGGTCTTCTGATGAGGACGCGCGCGAGCAGCACCGCACGCCGCCCCGGCCTCTTCGCATCGGCCACGCTCGCCGGAATCGGCGCAGTCGGCATCGCCCTCATCATGATGCGGCTCGCAGGCGACGGAGGCGCGGCTGCTTCCGCCCCGCCGATCGCCGCGTCGCCGAGAACGTCCGTCACCAGCGAGCCGAGCGGCGCCTGCCGGCCCACCGATACCGGGCAGGAGGTGTTGCAGGCTCCGCCGTCGGGCGTCACGTGGCAGCTGTTCGGCGGCGTGGCCCTGCCGTACTCCGCGACGGCCGGGCCGCTGGTGGTCGAGGGATCGGGTGTGGCCCGCTGCTTCGCGCGCTCGCCGCTCGGCGCGCTGATCGCGACAGACCAGCTGAGCGCGCGGTATCTGCTGAGCCCCGACTGGCGGACGATCGTCCGCACCCAGGTCGTGGCGGGTCCGGGCCGCGACGCCTACACGGCTTGGCGGTCCGGCCAGCGGGTCAACGCCTTCGACACCGGATACGCCCAGGTCGCGGGCTTCAGGTTCATCACCTACACCCCGCAGTGCGCCGTGATCGAGAAGGTCATGCGCGCCGGGGACGGCAGCCTTGGCGTCTTCGACCTCACGGTGCAGTGGGAGGACGGCGACTGGCGGCTCCAGCTCCAGCCCGACGGGGTCGCCAACCCGCCGGGACATGACGTCGAGTCGCTCGACGGCTACGTCCCCTGGAGCGGGATATGAGCCCGCTCGCGGTTCCGCTTGTCGTGGCCAGCCTGGCGCTGGGCCCGAGCGGACCAGCAACGACACCGACACCGTCCGCCGTCCAGACGACGACAGCGCCGACGGCGACGCCGAGCACAGCGCCGAGCGCGCCGTCGGCTCAACCGAGCAAGGCGACACCGACCAAGCCCGCGGCCTGCGTCGGCAAGGCCAAGGACATGGCCCTGTGCAAGAACTCCAAGACCGACGACGGCGGTGGCGGGGGCAGCTGGTTCAGCATCTCGGGATGGGCGAAGAAGGCATTCGGGGCCATCGCCAAGTCGTTCGGCGACGCGGCGATCGACACGGTCAAGTGGACGACCAGCTGGTGGATCGCGGTCGATTCGCCCCAGCTGTCGGCTTCCCCGGACAGCCCGGTCGGGTTCCTGCGCACGCACACCCGCTGGCTCACGGGGTTCGGCGTCGTCCTCGGGCTCCTGCTCGCGGCGGGGCGGACGGCCTGGGAACGGCGAGGTGAGCCGCTGCGTGACGCGCTCGCGGGCCTCATCAGGCTCGTGGTGGTCTCCGGCTGCTCGGTGGTCGTCGCCAACCTCGTGATCGAGGCGGGGGACGCCTACTCGACGGCCGTGTGGAACGCGGGAGCCGATGGAACCGATCTGAGCGGCGCGGGCGCCGCCCTGTTCGGCGCTGGAGCGGCCCAAGCGCTGACCAATCCGGCGGTGATGATCGTGCTGGGCCTGCTGGTGCTGCTGTCCTCGCTCGTGCAGTTCGCGATGCTCATGCTCCGTTCGATCATGCTCGTCGTCCTGGTCGGCCTGCTGCCGGTCGCGGCGTCGGCGTCGGTGACGCCCGAGGGCCATGCCTGGCTGCGGCGGATGCTCGGCTGGTTCGTGGCCTTCGGGCTCTTCCAGCCGGTCGCGGCCACCCTGTATGCCGTCTCGTTCATGTGGATGAAGAGCGGCAACGGGCTGGAGCCGCTTCAGGGATTCATCCTCATCATCGGCACGGTGATGGCGCTCCCCGCGCTCATGCGGTTCGTCGCGCCAGCGGTCGCAGCGGCGTCGGGCGGAGGCGGCGGCGGTGTCGCAGCCCTCGCGGGAGCAGCTGCGCTCGGAGCGCGGGCGCTCCCCGCGCTCGGCCGGGGAGCAGGAGATCAGGGCGGGCCGACCGGCGCGCGGCAGGCCCCCGGCGTCAAGGACGCGGGCGACCAGACCGGAGATCAGCCGCCGCCCAAGCAGCCCAAGGGCGGCGACCAGCAGCCCGGCGATCAAGAACCCGAGCAGCCTCCGGCAACGCCCCCGCAGGGTCTCGGCCAGACGAACACGGCGCCTGGCGCGGCGGTCGGCCACCCCGCCATCGCCGCCGCCGGGCTGGTCGCCGAGGGCGCCCGGTTCGGCAAGCAGGCCATCCAGGGCGCAGTGGACAACGCAACCGAGGGAGGAGAAGTCGCCAGTGGCGCCAAGCAATGAGGTCCGCACGTACGGGAACTGGCGGAAACCCGGCTCCCCCGGAATCGGCAAGCTCGGGACGGTCGGAACGGCTCTCCTCTTCGTCGGCCTGGTCGTCGTTGCCTTCGCCATGCTGATGTCCCTCGTCGCGGGGCTGGTCACAGCGGTGGTGGTCGGCTTGGCCCTGGCGCCGATGCTCGTCCAGGACCGCAACGGCCGGACCGCTCTTCAGTTCCTCGTCGCCCGGCTCGCGTGGCTGCGCGGCCGAACGGCCGGCTGGAACCTCTACCGAGCCGGGCCGCTGACGGCTCGTGACCGGGGAACGTGCCGCCTGCCCGGACTGCTGGCCCCCACCCGCCTGGTGGAGGCCCAAGACGCCTACGGCCGCGACTTCGCGATGATCGTCATGCCGTCCACCGGCCATTACAGCGTCGTGTTCGAATGCGGAGCCGACGGCGCGATGCTCGTGGACAGCGAGCAGGTCGACACGTGGGTCGCGTACTGGGGCCAATGGCTGTCGTCGCTGGCGTTCGAGCCCGGCCTGATTGCGGCGAGCGTCACGATCGAAGCCGCTCCCGACCTCGGCCACCGGCTGGCCAGGGAGGTAGGCGACAACGTCGATCCGCGAGCACCCCAGCTCGCCCGGCGAGCGCTCGCGGAGATCGTCCGCACGTATCCGGCCGGGTCCGCGACCGTCTCGACCCGCATCACCGTGACCTACTCGGCGTCCGCGCGGCCGGGCGCACGGCGGCGAAGCGCGGACGAGATGGCCCGCGAGATCAGTACCCGCCTACCGGGGCTCACCAGCGGCCTGGCCATGACCGGCGCCGGAAGCGCTCGCCCGATGACCGCCGACCAGCTCGTCCGCGCGGTGAAGGTGGCGTTCGACGAAGACGCCCAGCTCGCCCTGGACGGCCTGCCCGACGCCGAACTGGGCTGGGAGGACGCTGGCCCGAGCGCCGCCCAGGAGTTCTGGGACCGCTACACCCACGATTCCGGCATCTCGATCACCTGGGGAATGTACGAAGCTCCGCGCAGCGAGGTCGTCTCGAACGTCCTGACCGGCCTGGTCTCTCCCCACGAGGACATCGTCCGCAAGCGCGTGTCGATCCTCTACCGCCCCCACGATCCTGGTTCGTCGGCCCGCCTCGTCGAGAAGGATCGGCGCGACGCCCGATTCAAGATCGCGGGCAGCAACGTCGCCGCCCGCGACTCGGTCGCCGTAGCAGCAGCCGACCAGGCAGCCAGGGAAGAGGCGCGGGGAGCCGGTCTCACACGCTTCGCGCTTCTCGTCACCGCGACCGTCCGCAGTGTGGACGCCCTGCCGTCCGCCGTCGCCGCGATCGACGCCCTGGCGGCCCCGGCCCGCATCCGCCTGCGCCGGATGTACGGCAGCCAGTCCGCGGCGTTCGCCGCGTGCCTTCCCCTCGGCGTCGTCCTTCCCCACCACGTGCAAGTACCGAGCATCATCCGGGAGTCCGCGTGACAGCGAATACCACTCGCCCCGGCCCTCGGGGATTCGGCGGGCGCGGCGGCGGCCGGGCCTCCTTCGTCGAAGCCCCGCCCGAATGGCGCGCGACGACGGTCCAGGCGTGCGGCTTGTGGCCGTTCGGAGCCGGCAGCGGAACGCCGATGATCGGCGTTCCCGTCGGACGAGAACTCCGGACCGGCGCGACCCTGTGCTGCGATCCCATCAGCTGGTTCGAGCGAGCGAACCTGATCCACAACCCGTCGATGCTCGTGCTGGGCGAGCCCGGCCTCGGAAAGTCCACTTTGATCCGCCGGATGGTGGTCGGGCTCACCGGCTACGGCGTCGTGCCCCTCGTCCTGGGCGATCTGAAGCCTGATTACCGCGACCTGATCTCGGCGCTGGGCGGGCAGATCGTCAAACTGGGTCGGGGGCTCGGCGCCCTCAATGTCCTGGACCCGGGCGAGAGCGCTTCCGCCGCGGCCCGGCTCACCGGCAGCGCCCGCCGCAAACTCCAGGCGGAAGCCCACGGTCGGCGACTCAACATGGTCACAGCGCTCGTCACCGTCCTGCGGGGCCGGCCCGTCCTCGACACCGAACGGACCATCCTCCACGCAGCGCTCCGGGTCCTGGACGAGCGCCACCCCGGCGTCCCGACCCTGCCCGACCTGATCACGGTGCTGGACGAAGGTCCGGATCCCGTACGAGCCGTCACCCTCGCGCGCGGCGACGAGGAGCGGTACCGAGCTGCCGTCGACCCTCTACACGCGTCCCTGCTCGGACTGCTGGACGGGCCCATGGGCCAGGCGTTCTCCAGGCCGACCACGACGCCCATCCGGTTGGACCAGCCCGGCGGCGTGTGCATCGACATCAGTGGAATCGACGACGCCGACGCCGAGCTCCAAGCGGCCGTGCTCTTGGCCTGCTGGAGCGACGGATTCGGGTCGGTCGAAGCGGCGCACGCGCTGGCCGACGCCGGGCTCGCCGAACGACGCCACTTCTTCGTGATCTTGGACGAGCTGTGGCGCGTGCTCCGCGCGGGACGCGGACTCGTCGATCGGGTGGACGCGCTGACGAGGCTGAACAGGCAGCGCGGGCTGGCCCAGGCCATGATCACACACACGATGGCGGACCTGCTGGCCCTGCCGGATCCGTCGGACGCCCTGAAGGCGAAAGGATTCGCCGAGAGAGCGGGAATGATCATCTGCGGCGGCCTCCCGCAGACGGAGATGGGCCCGCTCACCGAGATCGTCCGCATGTCCCGTGCCGAGCAGCGGATGATCGTGGACTCCTCCACGCCTCCGAGCTGGAACCCCGGCTCCGGCCGTGACGGTGCCCCGCCCGGCAGAGGCAAGTTCCTCTGCAAGGTGGGCGGAAGGCCGGGGATTCCCTTCCGCGTCGAGCTGACTGACGCCGAGGTCTCGCTGAGCGACACCAACAAGAAATGGGCCAACTCCACCAGCGCCGCGCCAGCGCCGGAGCGCCGATGAGCGCTCCCCGCCGTCGAAGCGGTCCGCCCGACCTGGCCCCCTACCTGGCGTTCGCGGCCGTCGGCCTGCTCACGTTCGCCTCGCTCGTCGTCTGGATCGCCTGCGCCGCCGCCCAGGCGATCGGCCACAAGGCTCGGCCGCCCGCGAACTTCGCTGGGTACTTCGTTGAGATCATCACCGGCCAGCGTGCGTGGCCGGGGCCGATCGCAACGCAGGTCCTCGTCGTCGAAATCCTGGCCGTGGTCGCGGTGGCCGTCCTCAGCCGCAATGCCGTCTTCGGTCTGCGGAAGGGACGGACCCGCGTCGATGTGGCCGCTCGCCATCTCGCGAAGAAGAAGGACCTCGTCCACCTGTCGACCAAGGGAGCCAGTGCGACCGCCGCCCGGCTCGGCGCCAAGACCAGCGCGCCAGGCGTCCTGGTCGGAGAAGTCATCGGCACGGGCAAGCCGCTCTGGGGTCCGTGGGAGGACCTGCACGTCGACATCTGGGGTACCCGGGCCGGAAAGACCACCAGCCGGGCGATCCCCGCCATCATCCCCGCTCCCGGCGCGGTCCTCGTGACCAGCAACAAGCGCGACATCGTGGACGCCACCCGCTTGCCCAGGGAGAAGGCCGGCCCCGTGTGGGTGTTCGACCCCCAGGACGTCGCCAACGAGGATCCGGACTGGTGGTGGAACCCGCTGAGCTACGTGGTCGACGTCGACCACGCCGCCCGGCTCGCGACCGTCTTCAGCGCCTACTCGCGCGACCCGCAAGCCAAAAGCGACGCCTACTTCGACACCGAAGGCGAACTTCTGCTCGCGTTCCTGCTCCTCGCCGCAGCCGAAGGCGGGCTCCCGATCACCCAGGTCTACCGGTGGCTCTCCGACCCGACCGACGACCAAGCCGTCGGCATCCTGCGTGCCGCAGGGCACGAACTGCCCGCCGAGCACGTCCAGGGCGTCGTGAACTATCCGGACAAACAGCGAGGAGGCGTCTTCGCGACCGCCCGGAAGTCCGTCGGCTGCCTCATCAACCCCGCCGTCACCCGCTGGGTCACACCCGGCGCGGGGCGGGAGTTCAGCCCGGAGAAGTTCGTCCGCAGCTCAGGCACGCTCTACAGCCTGAGCCGCGAAGGCCAGGGAACCGCCGGCCCCCTCGTCACGGCCCTGACGATCGCGGTGATTGAAGCCGCTGAAGCCAAGGCCACCGCATCACCCGGCGGCCGACTGGCGGTCCCTCTCGTCGGTGTGCTCGACGAAGCCGCGAACGTGTGCCGGTGGAAGTCGCTGCCCGACCTCTACTCGCACTACGGATCACGCGGGATCGTGCTCCTGACCATCCTCCAGAGCTGGGCACAGGGCGTCGAAGTCTGGGGCGAGCACGGAATGGCGAAACTCTGGTCCAGCGCCAACATCCGCGTCTACGGCGGCGGCGCCGCCGACCCCAGGTTCCTATCCGATCTGACTCAGCTCATCGGCGACTACGAACCGATCAGCTACTCCACCACCGTCCAGACCGGACGCGGCCACCACAGCCACTCCGTCTCCTCATCCACCCGCCCCGAAAAGATCCTCGACGTCGCGGACCTCTTCAGCCTCCCGCGCGGGCGCGCCATCGTCCTCCCCTCCGGCGCACCCCCGGTCCTCATCAAGACCCTCCCGTGGCAGTCCAGCCCCTACGCCCCCACCGTCCGCGAATCCCTCGCCAAGTACGCCCCAGAGGGGAACGAATGAACGAACCCAACCCCGCCGACCCCGCACGCGAAGGCGCCGACTCCGAACCAGAAAAGCGAGTCCTCCAGTTCGCCACACCGGAAGAGTGGTTCACCCAGTACTTCGCGCCCCACATCCGCCGAAAGCTCGGCGGCTCCTACACCTGGTGCGCGGAATGGTGGCGCCACGCCGAGGCCATCTCGCGGATCTACGCCCTATGGATGGCCTGGGAACACCTACGCGGAGAAGGACCCCTCGGCCCCTCCACCTGGTGGCTACACCACGCCGATCCCCATCTGTCCGTCCTCATGTCGCGGGACAACGGCCCGTTCGCCGGCTGCCGCCCCGACCGCCACAACCCGCCCGAGCCCCTGCCGTTCAAGATCGCTCCCTCAGCAGTCTGGAGATCGTCAGCATTCCAAGACCCCCGGTGATACTTACGACGTCGAACGCCTCACGATCACAAGTTGCGAACACGCAGGTCACCCGTAGCGGCGCGGTATTGCGTACGTGTTGAGTCGGGACAGCACTGCCCTGCCATGCCGCGGAAACTAGCCCTTCTGCGATTCGCCGGGAGCTGGTCAATATGGGCAAATCCCGAACACCTGTCTAACTCAGCAATGTGTTGAGTCGGGTGAAGAGTTGGGTCGCACGATCGATTGTGGCATCGCTGATGGGTAGCCGAGCAAAGATCTCATGCTGCTGGCGGAGAAGTGCGGCGGCGGGTTTGAAGTGGTCGAGTTTGCCGCCGGCGATGTTGTGCTTGCGGAAGTATGCTTCGACCTGCCGAACGACGCGCGGGTCTTTGGTGTTCAGGTCGCTCGCGGTGATCGCATTGTTTAGCTGCTTGGCGTAGGCACGGTTGACTAGATCGAGATAGAAGTCTCGTTCGAAGAGGTCCTCGATGTCAGCGTCAGCAGTACCGGTGAACTCGCTGACCTCGATGAGACCGTTGGCAGCGAGCTGATCGTTGTCGCGCAGATGCTTGATGGCCCCGACGTCCTTCGTGCTGGAGTCAACGAGAACGGCGACGTCAAGCTTGTTGGCGCCCAGCAGAGTGACGAAGGTGGACAACTTGCCCGAGCCGCCGATCGGCGTTTTGACCCAGCGGGGGTCCAGTCCTTCCAGACCCCTGGCTTCGACCTGGTCGGACAGGACGTCGAGGTAGATCAGGTCGCTGGGACCTTCGAGGAGCAGGGTGTGCTCACCGACGAACAGGGTCTGGGTCATTTCGATGCCCATGGAGGTCAGCAGCGGGAAGACAGTGTCGCTGTCAGCCTTGAAGATCTCCGAGGAGACCTTGGTGCCGACCTTGTCGTGGTCGACGACGGTGCGGACGCGTTCCAAATGATCGGGTGCGACCATGAACGGCGAATGGGTCGTATAAAGAACTTGGTGTTTGGGAGCCAGACGCTCGTCAATCAGTCGCAGTAGGTCATTTTGCGCACGTCCGTGCAGGGACAGACCCGGCTCGTCCAGCAGCAGGATCAGATCGTTGGTGGCTGCTTCTTCCAGGTCGTTGAAGTAGGCAAGGAAGGAGAAGAACCAGACGAAACCGCGGGAGCGTTCGTCAAATGGGACGGAGGCACGGTGCCGCTGGTTATAAACTCGAATTTGAAGGATGGGACCTTCGTCAAACGGAGCGACGGCACCTTGCTCGACTGGCAGGACATTAAGCTTGACTTCAAGCTGATCGTTCTGTGTCCAGTAGTCGAATACCTCGTCAGAGATCACGTTTCCGGAGTTCTCCAATTCCCGGATCAGGTGTTCATGCTGATCGGTGTCGTGGAAATCCTCCGGCTCGACGCCTGCCATGGACAGCAGGCTAAGCAGCGCTTGTTCACCTCGGTTGAGTTCTCCGGAATCGCGCTTGCGGATCAGGACGGGAATCGAGATCTTACCTGGCATAGTGTCGTAGTCATCGAAATAGACAAACTTCGGCATCTTCGGGAAAGCATAGGTGTCGATCAGGTAGAGCGAAACGCTCTCGCCCCGCCAGTTGCGGATGCGCTCGGCGAGTTGCTGCGCCGACGAAGGCGGCTCCTCCATGCCATCTAGGGCCTCAAGCAGCCCGCTAACGGTAATCGCAGCGTTGACCTCTTGGGCGGCTGCGCTGGGAAGGTCGAGATTGGAGCGCAGGTGCTCGACGATCTTCTTCTCGTCGTAAGAGTGCTCGATTGTCCTGGCATTCTTGCGGTAGCCGAGCGTAACGGTAATCTGCGGTGCGCGGAGTGCGCCAGCACCAAGATCTTTCTCAATATCGGCGATTTCCTCGTCACTGTAGCGGAACGTCGCCACTACCACTGGAATTCTTTGGCCAGCGGGGAATGCTTTTCGCCTGCGGGTCAATCGGGCCGGAAAGTCAAGCACCTCGTCAAACTTGGCCGAAGACTCGACTGGATTAAGGCGGTAGAGCGCCTGCAGCACGGTGGTCTTCCCGGACTCGTTTTTCCCGACCAGGCAAGTGACGTCTGGTTCGACATCTAGCCGGTCGGAGTCCTCGATCGACCGGTAGTAGCTGATGTGCGCGTTGATGAGCTGCATCCAGACCTCCGTGAGGATCGTGCCTGGCGCATGCGGGGGCGCGAACAGGCCGGAGGGCTCGGCTGAATGCCTCGGGATATGGTCTGGATGCGGATCAAGACGGACCCCGATGCTCGCGCTATCCCGCATACGTCGGGGCCTCGCGTTCAGAAGGGCAGCATACTCCAACCAAGGGACGATTTCGAGAGCGCTACCGCTATCCAGACACGCGCACCGAGCTGGTCCACATGGGCATCAAGTTGGGCAACCTGGGCAGGATCATTCTTGCGGGCTCGGCCCACAACGCTTTAGATCCATTTGAACCCCTAGGTCCGATTCGAGTTCGGACGCCGTGGGCATCCGCCGGATCTTCGGATGCGGTGCAACAGCACCTACCTGTTGCCGACGGGCTAGCGAAGGCGGCGACGGCGGTGGCTGACGGACGGTTGATATCGCGGGAGCGCAGCGAGCCGTGATCGGATTGATTTTTGAGGTCAAGTCCGGTGTGGCGTCGAGCGGCCAGTTCGGCCGGACGAGTATGGTCAGGGACAGGAGTGGGACTCCCGGCGCTGCGGACGCCGTTCCTGCGGCCTTCCCGGTGGAGGCCACCGTACAGGTGAAAGGGGTTTAACCACCCCGACCGCATAAGGCCGACTTATGTCGATCAGAAACGTCATGCCGATGCTTCGAACTGCGCTGACCGGGCGGCGCGTGATTCGGAGATGTCCATGTCCAAAGACAGACTCGCCGTACGCCGCAGCCGCTACACCCTCCAGCACTACGGGCACGCGAAGGAATCACTCCTGCGCGACGGCCGTCACCTCGGAGCCGTCCCGCGCGCGACCCCGCACCAGGCGTTCCTCGAAGCGCACGTACTGGAGCGCATCGGGGACTGGAACCCCGCCCTGTGGCGGCCCGACATCCTGGGGTTCGGACTCGTCTGGGTCGACCCCGCGCCCAACGCTATCGAACTCGGCATCCCGACCCGTTTCCTGCCCGATATCGCGGCCACGCTCATCCCGATGTGCATACGCGACGAACTCGCCGACGCCACCGACAGCGGTCCCGCCGAGGTCTACGGGCTACCAGGGCTGCGGTATCGGCTCGACGGCGACGCCGTCGTCCTCCACATCCCCGGAATCAGCGGCAGGATCACCATCCCCCTGGCCAGCCCCGACCTGTGGGAGAAAGCACTCCTCATCGCCCGGGCCGAGTGGGACGACACCGTCGTCATCCTCTGGGACCTCCGCCCCGACACCTGGCACCCCGCCGAACGCGCCTGCACCGCGCGCTGGCCTGACCGGTACGCCCTCGGCGGCCTCTACTACCAGACCAGCCGGCTTGCCTCCGACGTCCTGCGGCGTCTCCCCGGCCTCTGCAAGCCGTACGCCACCCACGACATGTGGTTCAACTTCGGCCGGGACGAGGGCTACCACATCGAGTTCGAGTGGCAGAACAGCGGCCCGCCCCGCGACGTTCTCGACCTCCTCCTCGACCGCAAGGACGGTCTCAACGTCAGCCTCGACACCTGTCCGCACAGCAAACCCGTCAGCTACCTCTACAGCGACGACTGCACCTGCGTCCGCTTGCTCAGCAGCACCGGCGGTCTGCTCGACCTGCGCCACCTCCGCTATTCCCCAGCCACCCGCGAAGCCGTGAAGAACGCCGAGCCCCCACGACGAAGCCACACGATCGAACGGCGCCTGGAGCTGGAACGCAAGTACGACTACCCATCCTCGGAGAAGTTTATCGAGCCCTGAGCCGGAATCACGACCGCACCCGGAATCAGGCGTCCTTGAACATCGCGAACCCTCGCGACGACCCTGTTTGTGAAAATGCGTCAGCCGGGGCCGACCGCTGGCCCCGGCTGACACGCCTCACCAATCCAGCGACGCCAGACTGGGCTGCCGGTAGATCGTCGCGAACGCGGGAGTTCCCTCACCCACGAAAGCCCCCGCCACGTTCATCTCCATCATCTCGTGGGCTTCGATCTCATCCATGCCGTCCTCGACAAGGATTTGAACGCACTTTCCGTAGTCGTAGAGGATCACTTCCCTGTGGACGTTACCGGCCCACCAGCCCGACACGACGCCCAAAATCGCTTCGGAAAATCCGTCGGCTAGAAGGAACCCGTCTGCGGGATCGAACGAGTCGATTAGCTCTTGGGCCGTCGTGAGACGCCGAGCATTACCGCGTACATCGCTGCGCGGTTCGTTCGCTTCGTGCTGGACTCGCGTCAATTTAGACCCCCAAGTTTAACCAAGTACGGAAACATGCACGTGGTCGAAATGATTTTGGGTGATGCTTCCGCGGTCTTCCATGTGGCGCCAGCATTTGCAGATGCTGGGGTTCCAGATTCGCTGTTGCCAGATGACGTACTTGACTTGCAGTCTCTGATAGTTCGCGATGACATAGTCAGCCGTCCGGTTTCCCAAGGCTTCCCCACTGCCACTGGGCGCTCGGCCTCCGGAGCTCAGCATCAGGTCTGCGGCATGCCCGGTCCCGTGGTCTTGCGGGTCGCCAGGCCGGGCGCACCCGATCGTCGTGTACGGCCCCAGCACCGTGTCCACCTCGTCGATCAGGGCTCGGGTCACCTGCTTGCAACCCGAGACCCCCACGCGAGGACTGCGGCGCTTGAAGGAGCCCGGAGGAGCGCGCTTTCCCGCCTGATCGCTGGGAGTGCAGATCGCCTCTAGCGGCCTGGAACCCTTCGCATCCCGGCCGTATTTGTTCGCCCACGACAGTACGAGACTGACGTACGAGTCCAGATGGTTGTACGCGTAGATTGCCTTCCTCAGGTCTGTCGGCGCACCGGAGGCGCGCAAGTAGTTCGCCGCGCTCGGAATGGCGTCCTCTGGGTCGTACCTGATCTTCCTTCCGTCGTGGTTTCCATCGACTCCGTACTGCTCCCAGGTGTCTTTGAGAAACTGCATGGGGCCGCCCGCTCCCGCGTAGTTCTCGCCTGCGTGGACACCCTTCATATTGCTCCGTCCGTGATCGCTTTCGATTTTGCCGATTCCGGCGATCACGGTCCAGGGGATCCCATAGTCCTCGCCGGCCTCACGGTAAAGCTTCAAGTAGGGAGTGGGGATCTGCTGGGATTCCTGGGTCGTCGACGGCTGCTCTAGTGTCGAACAGCCCGAGGATGTCGGCTGCGGGGTGGCGATGAGCGACAGTGGGACGAGTATCACGACGACGAATACAAGGATGATTCCGCCAGCGAGCGCGACGAAGACGAAGCCGCCAGCGCCTTTTCCTTGGCTCACTAGTCCGCGATCCAGAGATCGTCGGCTTCCGCGTCGTCAACGGGCTCGATGTCCGACACACGCCAAACGTCGGATCTGAGCAGCCAGACCGCGTAGTCGTGGACGTAGGTCCGCCGGGTCGAAGTCGTCACGACCTGATCGACCCGGACCGTGACCATCAGTGCCCGACGACCCACCGACTGCAGGGCACGCACGTTGGCGTGACCCACCGCGACCTCATGCACCATCACCCGCGCGACAAGCAGCCCCTGCGTACTCGCGGACTTGGCCAACAGCGAGAGCAGATCCGCCGTGCAGTAGCGCTTCAGCCGCCCGAGGTATGCAGTCGAGCTTTCGTCATAGCGCCAGGTTTCGTACGCCCCGGCGAACGCCCCGGCGACGTTGACGGCCTCGGCGAGCTCGTGCTGGTCGAGCGGTAGCACCCGCTCTAGCTTGAGCTCCGAGGCTGCGGGCGAACGGGCGCCGACGGCTGGCGCCCCGGAGCATCCGGCCGACCCCAGCATCGTGGCGCCCACCAGCCAGACCCATCTCTTGCGCATGCTCTCTCCCGTTCGACATGAGGCGTCGAACAGGCGAAGACCGATTCGCTGGAGAACGTGACCGAACGGCCCCTTGCCCGCGGCGGCGTAAGGGGCCGCGCTCCGAAGGCGTTCTTCGTCACACCCAGCGCGGAAGCCGCTGGCCCGCCGAGGGCTGCGATCGGAAGGGCGTCCGTCTCGGCAACAGCGTGCCTGGACGAGATCGTCGTCGTGTCTCCGCCGGGCCAACCGATGAGCACGCGAGACGCAGAACGCCCATGCCGCGCGAGCCTGCGGAAGATCGTCTCCAGGCCAGGCGTAGGCCGGCGCCAGAGCACGCGCGGACGCAGGCCGACGGGATCACCGCCTCGTGGCCGAGCGCGGAGATGCGCGTTGACCAGCAGCCCCAAACAGCCACGAACTACACCAGTCGGTAACAAAGTTCCCAAGAAGGATTGAATGCCACATAGCTGGTCAATACGATCGTCGCCCCAGGTCAAGCGGGCTGAGCGGGGACTGAGAGGCGTGAACGCGCCTCGGAAACCAGTCCGCGATGCCTACTGCCCATCGTGAGCAGCCGGGCGGGTTCTCCGGTACCAGGGGCGTGCTCTTCGGTAGCGCCGCCCCTGCACCGTCCCCGTCCGCTCGCGCGGCAGAGGGTCAGGCCGTGAACGAGTTCGTCCTCGCGAGCAGTAGGAGGTTTGTCTTGGCCCGCGCGACCACGGCGTCGAAAGACCGGATCGAGACGGGTGGGTTGGGTGCTGCTGCGGTTGTGCCCGCGTTGCCCCGCCAGCGCAGCAACCGAGTGCTTTTCCTCGGGGTCGCACTCGCCGGGCTCGGCGCTCTCGTCGGCTGGTTCGCGTTCACGAGCGTGAACAAGCAGGTTCCGGTGGTCGTCGCCGTGCGGGATGTTCCGTTGGGCACCGTCCTGACCTCCAACGACCTGGGAACGTCGCTCGTCTCCGCCGATGCCAAGGTCGCGACCGTTCCGGGCAGGCAGCTCAAGGCGCTGGTGGGTACGGTGGCGGCGACCGATCTACGCAAGGGCGCTCTGCTCGTCCCCTCGCAGGTGACGACGGCTTTGAGACCGGCGACCGGGCAGGCGCTCGTCGCCGTGGCGCTGAAGTCGACGCAGTTGCCCGCACGCGGTCTTCGGAGCGGCGACCGCGTTCTGGTCGTCCCGACGCCCGGTCAGGGCGGGCAGGGAGATGCCGCAGCTGGCGACAAGCCGGCGCTGGCCGCACCGGTCACCGCGACCGTGGATCGGACGAGTGCCGTCGGAACGCAGGGCACCGTCGTTGTCGATCTGATCGTCGACTCCACTGCAAGCGTGTCGGTGAGCCAACAGGCGTCCACCGGGCGAATCGCTCTGATCCTCCAGCCCAGGACGTCCTGATGGCGATGATCGCCGTGACTTCGCCCGGCGGAGCGCCAGGGGCGACAACCACCGCACTCGCCTGGACCCTCGCCTGGCCGCGGGAAGCATTGCTCGTCGAGTGCTCACCCGGCGGCGGGACGATCGTCCCGGGATTCTTCCGAGGCCAGCTTCCGCGCGACCTGGCGCAGCGCGGCTTGTGGAACGTGAACCTTGCCGTAGTCGAGAACGGTCTTGCAGGCGCAAGCCACACGTTCGGCGAACAAGTCGTGGAGTTGCACGCGCAGCCTCAACGGCTCCTCCTACCCGGCCTCACCGACCCGTTCCTCGCACCGCAGCTGTCCCCGAGCTGGCCAATGCTCTCCAAGCTGTTCAAGGGACTGCCGTACGACGTCCTGGTCGACGTCGGTCCCCTCGGACCGCAAGCACCGTTCAGCCTTCTGGCCGACGCGGATCTGGTGATGCTCGTGATGCGGCCGACGCTGGCGCAGACCGCGGCAGCGGTCCCACGCCTGGAAAATCTGCGGCGAGCACTCGGCCCGACGGCTGACCTTGGCCTGTGCGTGATCGGATCAGCCAACCCTCACGTGCGCGACGCGCTGAACTACAGCGTGGAGGACGTGCGCCGCCAACTGGGCGAGATCGGCGTGACCCTGACGGTCGCCGATGATCCCAAATCGGCTGGCAGGCTGTCTGATGGTCTAGCCGGCCCGCGGAACATCGAGCTCGCGCCGCTGATGCGAGACGTTCGACGCACCGTCGACATCCTCGACAAGCACGTCGCCACGAAGATGCGGCAGCTCGCGGTCTCCTCACGCGACGACACCGCTCGGCGAGTTCCCTCCGACCTTGCCCAGGGTGGTGCGCGGTGAGCTGGAACACCGGCTGGCCGACCCAGCATGGCGGGACGTTCGGCGGCTGGCCCAGCGCACCGACCGTTCCCGCGAGTCCGCCGTCCGCCGCCGTCCCGAAGCCGATCGGGACGGCGGACGCAGACATCAACGGCTTGGACGCGGCCGTGCAACGGCGAGCCGTCAGAGAGATCAACGCGGCGATCGACGAGCAGATCAGCCAGGGCGCGAATCCCGACGACGCCGTCGAGATGATCGACGCCGCGGTCCGCACCTGGATCAACTCGGCGGCAGGGTCGGGAGACTTCGCCCTGACGCCCATGCTGCACCGGCAGCTCGCCGTCGCCGTCCACAATGAGCGCTACGGGCTCGGCCGCCTCCAGCCGCTGGTCGACGATCCCGAAGTCGAGAACATCGACGCCAACGGCTTCGACCAGGTGTGGGTCAGCTACTCCGACGGCCGCGTCGAGCAAGCGGCGCCGATCGCGGACAACGACGTGCATCTCATCGAGATGATCCGGCGCTGGTCGGCGTTCCTGGGGCAGAGCTCTCGCGAGTTCTCCAGCGCCAACCCCAAAGTCCGGCTGACCCTCCCCGACGGTTCTCGCATGACGGCCGTCATGGGCGTGACCCCTCGTCCCCACCTCGCCGTCCGCAAACACCGGATGGTCGACGTCACGCTGGACGACCTGGTCCAGAGCGGCACCATCGACCTGACGATGCGCGCGTTCCTGGGCGCGGCCGTCCGAGCCAAGAAGAACGTCATCGTGTCGGGCGGCATGGGCAGCGGCAAGACCACGATGCTCCGCGCGCTCGCCGCCGAGCTCCCCGTCGATGAGCGCATCGTCACCATCGAGTCGGAGTACGAACTCGGGCTCCACACGGTCCCGCACCGCCACTCGAACGTCGTCCCGATGGAGAGCCGGCCCGCGAACGCCGAAGGCTTCGGGGCCGTCAGCCTCGAAGAGCTGATCGAACTGGCCTTCCGGCTGAACGCCCGGCGGATCATCGTCGGCGAAGTCTTGGGCGCTGAGCTGCTGCCGATGTTGACGGCGATGAAGCACGGCGGGGAAGGCAGCCTCTGCACGCTGCACGCCAACGAGGCCGCCGAAGTCTTCAGCCGGATGCTGATCTTGGCCAACTCCGGGACGCCAACCGGCCTGTCCCGCCCGGAAACGCTCTACAGCCTCGTGGGTACCGCAGTGGACTTCGTCGTCCAGCTGGGCCATCGGACCGTGAGCGAGGGGGGCGAACGGGTCAACCAGCGATTCGTCACCGAGGTCCTCGAAGTGCTCCCACCCGGTGAAGGGACGGAACCGGCTCGCACCCAAGTGTTCGCTCCGGGCCCGGACGGACGGGCCGTCCCGCGCTTCATGCCTTCGTGCATCGACGATCTGGTGTCCGTCGGCGGGCTCGATGGGAGACTGCCCGCGCAACTGTGGGCGTACTCCACCACGCCGGACGGTGTGCGGTGAGCACCGCGTTGGCCGGTGCGCTGGCCGGCTGCTGCGTGATCGTCGGCTTGTTCATCGCCGTGGGCGGTGTCCGAGGCACGCTGGTCCTTCCGGCGAGAAGACGACGCGCCGGATCCCGGTGGCTCTCCGACCGCCGACTCCAAGGGCGGTTGGTGGCGGCCATCGTCGCTGGGCTGGCCGTCCTCCTCCTGGTCGGGTGGCCGGTCGCCGGTCTCGTGGCCGGGCTCGCGACGTACTTCCTTCCGGGGATGCTGTCCGGACGGACGGCCAAGGAGCGCATCGCCCGGCTCGCGGGAATCGAGACCTGGATCCGGCAGATCGGCGACGGTCTCTCGGGCAACGCGAGCCTGGAGGAAGCGCTGCTGTCCTCCGCCGAGCATCCCCCGCCCGTTCTCGCGGCCGAGGTTCGCGCGCTCGCCCGTCGCCTGCGCATGGGCGTTCCGGTCGCGGACGCGCTGCAAGCTTTCGCCGATGACGTCGACCACGAGGTCGGTGACATGGCCGTCGGTGCGCTGACTTTCGCCGCCGAGGCGCGCGGCGGCGGGCTGCGCCAGGTTCTGACCGACCTCGCGCGGACGGTGGCCCGCACCGTCGAGACGGAACAGCAGATCGACGCGGAGCGGGCCACGCACCGAGTCACCGCGCGCGGCGTCATCGTCGCGCTGTGCGCGTTCAGCGCGTTCGCCCTGCTCAACACCGACTACGTGGCGCCCTTCGGGAGCCCGTCCGGCCAGGTGATGCTCGGGTTCGTCGGCGCGCTGTGGGCCGTGGCGGTCCGCTGGATCCACAAGCTGGCCAACCCAGGACCCGGCTACCGGTTCCTGCGAGACGGGAGGCGGAAATGACCGGGATGCTGCTGGCCGGGTTGCTGGTCGGGCTCGGAGCGTACCTGATCATCCGGCAGACGCTGCCCGCTCAGCCGTCACTGGACGCGGCCCTGAAGCGCATATCGAGCCCGGAGTTGCCCGCACCCGAAGGAACCAACGATTGGCGAACCCGTGCTGCGCATCGGCTCGCCGCCCGGATCGACGGCAGCGCGCTGGACGTGCGGATTCCGCGCAAAGATCTGGCCATCCTCGATCGGACCGTCGAGTCGTACCTCGTCCAGAAAATCACGTTGGTCCTGGCCGGGCTGCTGTTCCCCTCGCTTCTCTGCCTCCTCGTGCAGGCGCCGCTGCCGGTCTCGGTGCTGGCGACGCTCGTGTTCACCGCGTACCTGTTCGTCATCCCTGACGCCGCCATCAAGAGCCAGGCCAAGGACGCCCGGCACGAGTTTCGGGTCGCGCTGACCTCTTACCTCGAACTGATCGGCCTGGCCTCATCAGCCGGGAAAGGGCCGACGGAAGCGCTCGAAGCTCCCGCCCAGATCGGACACGGCTGGGTGTTCGCGCGCTTGGCGTCCGTCCTGGACCCCGCTCGCCGGGGAACTCGCGACACCTGGAGCGAACTCGAACGGCTCGCCGACGAGATCGGCGTCCAGGAACTCGCCGACATCGCCGTGATCTCGCGCCGCGCCGGCGCTCAAGGAGCTCGCGTGCTCGACAGCATCCGCGCCAAGGCGGCCTCCCTCCGCGCTGACCAGCACGCCATCGCCCTCACCAAGGCCAAGAGCGCCACCGAGACCATGACTGTGCCGATGGTCCTCATCGTCATCGGCTTCATGATCCTCATCGGATTTCCCGCATTCAGCCGCATCGGCGGATGAACAGACCCATGAAAGGCCATCTCATGCGCATCTTCGTTCTCGCCGGTTGGGTGTCCGACCTGTTGCGTGCTCGGCGCGACGCGCTCCTCAACGGGGCCAACGACAAGGGCGGGCTGAGCCTTGAATGGCTGCTCGTCGTCGGCTTCCTGGTCGTCGCGGCCGGCGTCGTCGCGGTCGCCTACGGCGGCCGGATCCGCGAACTCCTCGCCAACCTCGGGGGCTAGCGGCGTGACCATCCGACGGCAGGATCCGGGGAGCAAAGGAACTCGGGCACGGGATCGGGGCGCGATGAGCCTCGAATTCCTGATCGTCTTCCCCTCCGTGCTCTTGGCCGTCCTGGTCGCGCTCAACGCGGGGCTGTGGTTCCACGCGAGGAACATCGCTCTGTCGGCTGCCGAAGAAGGCGTTCGGGTCGCCCGCACCCATGCGGAGCCGGGCGACGGTGTCCAAGCCGCGCGAAGGTTCGCGATCGAGTCGGGTGACGGCATCCTCATCCAGCCGAAGGCGACGCTCGGCGGGAACGCCGACACGGTCGAGATCACGGTGACCGGCGAGGCGGTCTCCCTCGTCCCCGGTCTGACCCTGTCCATCAGCCAGACCGCTCGCGCACCGCGCGAGCGCTTCACCGTTCCGGGCGCTCCATGAGCGGCCGGACGAAGAACTCCGACCGGGGGTCGATGGCGCTCGAAACCGTCATCCTCGCGCCGGTCACGCTGCTGGGCATCGTCCTCGTCGTCGCCTTCGGCCGGGCGACGATCGCCCACGGCGCGGTAGAAGCCGCTGCCCGCGACGCAGCACGGCAGGCGTCGCTCTCGCGCACCGTTGACGACGCCCAGAACTCCGCCCGCACCAGTGCCTTGGCCGCGTTGCGGCGCGGCGACCTCCGTTGCGCTCCCCAGGTCGACGTCAACGCCGACGGCCTGAACCGAGAACCGGGAGAACGCGCGGTCGTGACCGTCACCGTCGTCTGCACGGTCGACCTGGCCGACATCGCGCTTCCAGGCGTTCCCGGCTCGACAACCCTGCGAGCCACCTTCACCTCGCCCATCGACCCCTACCGGGCCTAGAACATGATCAACTTTCTGCGGTACCGAACGGCGCTCATGGCGGACAACGACCGGGGCGGTATCAGCCTCTTCGTGATCACCACCGCCATCGCGATCATCCTCGCGGCTGGCCTCGTCGCAGACGGCGGGCGCAAACTGCGCGCCGCCAGCGAAGCAACCGCCGTCGCCGAAGAAGCAGCACGAGCAGGCGCCGGCCAGCTCGACACCGATCAACTGCGGGCGAACGGTGCCTGGCGGGTCAGCGCCGACGACGCAATCGCCGCCGCCAACCACTACCTCACGAGCGGCGGATACACCGGGACCGCCGCTGTCGTGGACGACGGCCAAAGCGTCCGCGTCACGGTCACCATCACCAGACCCACCCTCATCATCCAGGCGATCGGGATCGACAACGTCACCGTCACCAAGACCGCCGAAGCCGACCTGGTCCACGGCGTGAACGGAGAAGGCCAATGACCTCCACATCCCAACGTCCCGCAAGGTCAGCCGGAATCATTCTCCGCGGCGCGCTCGCCCTGCTGCTCTTGGGGACGCTTCTCATAGGCATCCCGCTGGCATTGCTTCTCCTGGCCGGGTCTCCCGTGCCGGATCATGTACCGACAGTCGACGGGGTTGCCTCGGGCCTGACCAGCCGCGATGACGGTTCGTTGTTCATCGGCGCGGTCGAGATCATCACCTGGCTCGCCTGGGGCGCGTTCGCGTTGAGCTGCCTGACGGAGCTTGCTGCGTTCCTTCGAGGTCGGCAGGCCCCCTCTCTGCCCGCGTTGAACGGGACTCAGCGCCTTGCTGCGTATCTGATCGCCTCGATCGCGATGGCGTTCACCGCTGCTTCGGCTCAGGCGGCAACCGCTGCGACCTCCCCTGCGCACGCCGCAGAAAGGGCGCCGTCGACAGAGGCGCCCGCTCCACAGGCAGCTGACCAGAAGAACCACGATCTCCCGACGATCCATGTCGTGAGGCCGGGCGAAAGCCTTTGGGGGATCGCAGAGGAAGAGCTCGGTGACGGAGATCGCTACAAGGAAGTCTTCAACGCCAGCAGGGATATCAAGCAGCCGAGGGGCATACCCAAGCTGACGAACCCCCGCCTCATCCACCCCGGCGAAAGGCTCGCGATTCCACGAGACGAGCCGGTCAAAAAGAAGCCCGCACCCCACGGCGAGCACGGACAAAAAAAGACGAAATCTTCGGGGCACCAGAGCACGACGGACAGAGGCGAACACCCGGCAGACACACCCACGCCACACGCATCACCACCTGCGCCCACGCCCAACCCGCCAACAGATGCACCCACTCCACCAGCAGCCGCGCCCGCCTCTCCGGAGGTGAAGGCGGTCCCGGCAGAGCAAACCGATTCGACGGTTCCCGCCGCGATGCTCTACAGCGGCCTGGCGGCTTCCGGCCTCGTCGGGCTCCTTGCGATGAAGCGATTGATCCAGCAACGGCGACGCAAGCCCGGACAACGCATCCGGATGCCCGAGGCCATGAGCGACAGCGAATGGACCATCCGGACGAGCGAAACCCCAGACGTCGCCGAGCTCTTGGACCGGTCCCTGCGGACCCTGGGCAAGCACGTCTGCGAGGCCGGCGGCGCTCTTCCCCGGATTCGGGGGATCAAGCTTCACGACCGGGACATCGAACTCTTCCTCTCGGACGACATCCCCGCCGCGCTACCCACCTCGCCGTTTCAGAGCGCGGGCGAAGGGACACTGGTCCTGGATCCGGAACAGGTCCTGCCCGCCGACGAGCTCGGCGAAGGCCCGGCTCCCTATCCGACGCTGGTCACGCTAGGTTCGGCCGGAGACCGTTCCGCGGTGCTCGTCGACTTGGAGGTCGTCGGCACCATCGGCCTGGTCGGAAGCCCGGAGGACACCGTAGAGGTCCTGACCGCCGCGGCCGTCGAACTGGCAACGAGCCGGCTGGCCGATCACCTGGACATCCTCGTCGTCGGATTCGTGCCCGAACTGCCCGCCGTCCTCTCCAGCGGACGACTCAAGTACATGAGCACGGTTGCCGACGCGCTTGCCCACCTGGAGAACCACGCCCGCGACGTTGCGGAAAGCCTTGCCGACGCCGAGCTGAGCCAGGCCCGGCACGCACGCGCCACCGCCGTCGCGGAAGGAGCCTGGAACCCCGTGGTTCTACTTTCCGTGGTGGCCTTCGACAACGACCAGTTCGCCGCACTTCAAGCGCTGATCCCCGGTCAAGGCGCGCTGGGCGCCATGGTCCGCGTGCCCGGCGAAGGAACGGCCACCACCGCCGGACTCGTCCTTCCAGCGGCGTCCGGCGAGCTCGTCAACCTGCCTGGCGTCGCGCCGATCGCCCTGCACCGCGTCACCTCGCCGTCCTACGAGGAACTCCTCGACGACTTCACCGCCGCGAGCGACGTCGAAAGCATCCCCGACCCTCGGTGGCGCGACGTCCCACCCGAGCCGGACGACCACAGCGAACACCCCGAGACGCACGCCTCTCGACCTGCACTCGTCCTCCTCCCCGCACTGCAATCCTCGAAAGAGCCGGCCCTCCCTCAAAACTCGGCGACTTCGACCCCAGCCGAACCCGCAAAGACGCCAGAGACCAGCGAGCTCACCGAGTCCTCGCAGGAGAACGAGGCCACCGAGCCGTCGCAGGACGCCACGGCAACGCCGTACATCCGAGTGCTCGGCCGCATCGAAGTCCAGGGACGGGACGTCAACGACCTGGAGCCCGGCAAGCGGGGACTCCTGGTCGAACTGGCGGTATTCCTTCGCCTCGGCGAGAACCCCAGCGGCGAACAGCTCAGCCGTGCCCTGGGCGGAGCACGCGGCGCATGGTCGGCCTCGACGCGCGTATCCAACGTCTCCCGACTCCGCGCCTGGCTCGGGAAGGATTCCGATGGCAACAACTACGTGCCGACCCAACGCAACCGGCAGATCTACTCGATCGAGAACATCGGCTGCGACTGGACCGACTTCGAGAACCTGGCCACCCGGGGCCTACGCGCTCTCGCCAAGGGCAACGCTGAAGTCGGCGAACACGACCTGCAACGAGCTTTCGCCCTCGTCAAGGGACGGCCGTTCGCCTCGGCCGGACCGGACCGCTACGTCTGGGCCGAGCACATCAAGCAAGAGATGATCGCCGGAATCGTGGACGTCGCCCACGTCCTCGCACTCATAAACCTCGACGCCGGACGCTACGCCGCCGCCCGCACAGTCGTCACCAAGGGCCTCGACATCGAACCCGGATCCGAGCTGCTCTACCGAGACTGGTTCCGCGCCGAGCACCAAGCCGGCAACCGCCAGGGCCTCAACGACGCCGCCGAACGACTCCTCCGCAGCCTCCACGACCTCGGCCTCGAAATGGAACCCGAGACAGCAGAACTCCTCGACCGCTACCTAAACAATCCCTTCCAAGAACGCAAGTCTTCAAGACCCACAAGTCTGTAATCAAATATGCAAACAATGAGCACAGGTCCGCACTCTATGGAGTCCGCGATCCACAATTCTTTGCGCATCCACCCTTGGCAGCCAAAGAAAGTGCGACAGCTGCGGATCTGGCGCGAAGAGCACCGTGACCGCCTGGCCGATCTTCGCCGACCCGACCGATTTACCACGTACCGGCTCGGATTGGACCGCGGTCGCCGCCGCATCCCGGCTACGCTCTCGCCGTGGACCGCTACGCCTGGATACCCGAACACCAGCAGCATGCCGCCTACAGCCTCGCGCATGCCGACAACCTGATCGAACGCGCTGGCCGCCTCGTGCTCGAACACACTCGTAAAGGGACGGTGACCTTGGACGACGTCGTCTCCGGCACCACCGTCGCCCTGACGGTGACCGGGGTGGCTCCCCTCCCGCAGGCCGTGGCGCGGTTGACCTCGGACGCGCTCAACCAACTGCGGTCAACCCTGGAACATGTCCTGTACGCCGAGGTCGAGCACCGGGTCGAGGTACCGCTGACCAACGAGCAGGCTCGCAGCCTGGAGATACCCGCCACGCTGGCCGCCGACAAGCTCCGCGACTGGGCGACGAGGAAGCCAAGGAAGGAGATTGCGGTCCTACAGCCCGAGACGGATCTGTACCGGCGGATCGCTCATTTGCAGCCGTTCCAGCGCAGGGACTCCGACGCCCACCCGCTGAAGGTTCTGGCCGAGTACACTAACCACTCCAAGCACCGTGCGCCAGCGGTCGCGGCCGTCCAGGTCGGCGCCACGATTCCCGACCAACCCTCCGATGGATTTCAAGTTGTTGAGCCTCCCGGCCACCCCATCCAAGTCGGCGATATTTTGGCTAGAGGTCCGGTCGGCCGCATCTCCACAGGGAGTCTGTTTCCTAAAGTTTCGATCTTGCGTCCCCATTCTCGTACGTGGCACATCCTGATCCACGAACTGCGCGACCTTGAATCCTGGGTTCGCCGGATCGCCCTGCCCATGCTGATCACCGGCACAACCGAGGTCGATCCGCTGCCGCCCCACTTGGACATCACAGTCGGCCATGCCGATTTCGGCACTGCGCTCGCGGCAGCGGACCCTGTTCCCGCCGCAGACCGCCTCGACGAAATCCTTAAAGCTGGGATCGCCCGCGAGGCGCTCCCTGACCTCCTGCGCACGCACCCCGACGGCGCACAGCACGGCCAGGCTCTCAGCGCATGGGCCGCCTCACTGAGCGACGACGAAGCCGTTCAGAAACTCGAACGTTTGAAAAACTGCGACCCACGCACCCTCAACACCGTCGTCCGTACCATGATCGATGAGGCGCTGAAAGTCTGATCGGCTGGCGCGCAGGGTGCCTGCCATGTTCGAACATTGGCGCCCCGTAAGGGCTACCCGTCCCCGGCACCGGTTCACCAGACGGCAGTCGGAAAATCGCCGTCCGACCGATGGCCTCGCCGCTACGGTGCCGGACGTGGATCCCATCGCCGTCACCGGCCTCAGCGCATCTTTCATCAGCACCGGCATCAGCATCTTGGCCTGGAGGGCGGCGCACCGCTCGTCGACGGCTGACCAGGCGACGAGCCGGATCGAAGCGGACCGTCGGCACGGCGAACTGACTCCGCGCTTCACCGTCGTCGCACGGCCGGGCAACCTAGACCATGTCGATCTGTGGGTCGAGCTGTCCGGGCCGGTCGAGCTAGGCGGTCTTGACGGCATCACCATCAGCGTTCGCGACGACATTCCCGGGCGCACGCCGGTATCCCCAGCCGGACCGACCGCCGAAGAGATCGCGGCACAGGTCTGGGCAACCCACCAGTTCGTCCACGGTGGAGACGGCGCCGATGAGCACGGCCGCAGCGTCAATTGCGGCCCCCTTCGAGTCGGCCAGCGCCGCCAGTTCGTCCTGAAGCCCACTCGGCCGGCCCACTGGATGTCCGAGTCCGTGTCCGCCGAATCATGGCAGGCCGAGCGCGCAGAGCATCCTTTCGTGCTTGAGTTGGTCTGCCGCAAGGAAGGCTCGCCGGACTGGACCGTGCCGATCAAGGTGGAGCTGCCATAGGCGATGGACGGCACCTAATTTTGGCGACGACTGACGGTGGCTACGGTCCGGCGATGGCGGCGGCATTGTAGTGCGCGCGGGCCTCGGCCTGGAGGATCTCACGGTCGCGGGGGTGCTGGTCGGCAAGCTCGTCGCGTGCGTCAGCGACGCAAAGCAGTCCGCTGCGATCTGCTGGCGGGTGATGCCGATCACGGGCCGTCAGTGAACCTTTCTCAGACGGCGTGCGGGGCGCGTTCGCGGAGAGGTGGTGATCGAATTCGTCGCACAGGCGGGTCTAGCGTTCGTTGCTTGGTCAGATCTCCGCCCCAGGCTGCCACACCATGGAAACCTGGGCAGGACGAGCCCCCGGACTTCCTCCAGTTCCACTTGAAAAACCGTTGGCCGTGCTCAGCCAATGCTCTTGCAATTCGATGAGTCGGCCATGCGTGGCTTCGGCCTGTTCAATCACGTGGAGGGCTTGCCCACGGGCGCGGTCGGCTTCGTTGATGGTCTCCATAAGCCTGACGATCTGGCGTAGCAGCCCGATCTGGCCGCCGCTCCTTCCAGCTCCAGCTGATGCAGTGCTGATGACCACGGCGACACCCCGTAGATCGAAGCGCTCGTCCTTCCGGCGGCTCTGGCGGCCGATGCCGTGCCCGTGACCTGGATGGGAAAGGACATCGGCGTCTGCTTGGGCGAACTGCGCCGAACGGGCAAGCACGTCGGCAGCGCGGGCAAGCGTACGCGGCCGGTTGCGTTCCACCTGGACGGACCACATCGACAGCACACCGGCCGCCTCGCGCGCTGCAAGCGCCCACAATGCGGGCTGATCTACCGGAACCGTGATCAGCAGGGCGCGGACCTCGGAGAGCACGGCAACGGTCTGTCTCCACGTCCCGGCGTTGTAGCCCCCGGTAGGAAGGACCTTGCCTGGGCTAGCGCCGGCCCACGCCGCACGAGTTTCGGGGTTCTGCTCGGGCTTCTGCTCGGGCCAATGGTCTTGGCGGAGTCGAATGAGGGTGAGTTCGCGGTGGAGCCGACCGCCGCCGAACCAGATCGTCTTCTGGCCGGGTTTCGGCCTGAACGCGACGGAGTAGCCGACCACCTGGTTCCGTCCACCTACGGCATACCGGGGACGCACGAGGATGCCGAGCTCCCGCAGACTCCGAACGAACTCGGCTTCGTCCCGGGCAACCGCGAGAGCCGCCCGGACGTAGCGCGCGAGCTGGATCTGGTCCGGTTCGGCCTTGCCTTCCCTGCGAGAATGTTCGATCTGCGCCCGGGACACATCGGGCTTGCCCACGCTGGCGCGGTTCTTGCCCAACCTGCCCCCGACCTTGCCCAGCCCATAGCGCTCGGTGTTCTCGACCTCGGCGCACAGCTCGGAGAGCTTGCGCAGCTCATGGGGCCGGCGCGCGGTGCTGCCGTCTTCGCGGACGAGGTTGACGACCAGGTGGACGTGTTCATTGCCCCGCACCGATTGGCCGTGGTGGACCGCCAGCCACCGGCACGGGGCCTGGTCTCCGTAGTCGAAGCCCATCTTCTTCATCGTTGCCCGGGCGATCTCGGCCCACGCCGCATCGCTCAGACGCCGCGCCAGCGTCGATTCCTCAGGGCGAAGGGACAGCGTGCAATGCCAGATATGGCCCTGCGGCAAAGTGATCCCCATCGCCCGGCGATGTGTGTCCAGCGACAGGCCCAGCGCCTTGATCTCTGCGCTCTGGGTCAGATGGTGCAGGCGAGCCCCGTCCGGAACCTCCAACGTCTCCGACGCGGCGATCACCCTCTGGTTGGTGTGCTCAATGAACCGGCCCGGCCCGAACAGGTACACCACCAGCCCGACCGGCTTCTTACCGAAGACTCGCCTGCCGCCCCGCTTCTTAATGTCGACGTTCGCGATCACGACGGCGCCAACTCCGACGCTGCTCGCTCCAGACGGTCTAGGACGCGCTCTACCGCCTCCAGGGTCGCGGGGAGCTGATCGGGGACCTCTCCGGTCGCGTGGGCGATCCTCGCCAGCTGGTTGAGGTTATTCCCCATCGCAGCGACGAGCCGGCGCGTCCCCAGCAGCTCGATCACGATCGCCCGACGTTCGGTCGCGGTCCTCGCGCTACCCGCCAGAGCCGCCTCAACCAGCAGCCGGGAAATGCTCACCCCGGAAGCGTCGGCTCTCCGAGACACCTTCGCCCGCTGTTCATCGGTGAGCCGGACCTTCAGCTCATGCTTTCGGCCACCCGGCTGCTTCGCTAGTCGCTTCTCTGCCACCCCTGGCCTCTTCCCTGTGACCAACCTGTGTCGCAGAAAAGAAGAGCTCACAGCCCACGGCTGTGACAGAGCCAGCGCAGCGACCCCGAAGGGGACCCAGGGCCGCCCACGGCCGTCCGCAATACAGGGCCCTGTATTGCACATCTTGCTCCTGCAAGGCAAGCCACGTCGCATAGCCTCCGCCGCGAGCGATCAGAGCATGATCGAAATGCGTTCACCAGCGGAACCGTGGAAGCACGCGATCGAGTCCAGCGAACCCGCCTGAAAGAGCGTGTCGGTCGCCTCGTCGACGTTCCTCCCGTTCCTGCGTCATGAAGGAGCGCCGACTGCTAAGAACCGTCCTCTTCAGGAACGACGCGGCTTACGTTCGGCCACACGTGCAGCGATGGTTCAGATGGCTCCTTAGTTGAGTGCCTGTCCCTCGGCGACTCTGACCGGGAGCGTGGCGGACCGCGCGATGTCGGGCAGGGGCGTTGGTGTGGTGGGGTTGGCGCTGCTGGTCCACGTCGCTTGCCAGACGACCGTGACGGTCATCGAGAACGCCGAGTTCGGCTGGTGGGCCGATGACCGAAGGTAGCGATGCGTGCAGGGTCGGCCGCCGACGTCGCGGGCGCTCCACGGCACGCCCGGTCCTTGGCAGCTTTCCTCTCCGCCGTCTCCCGGACGCAGGACAAGCCGGACCGGCTTCGCGGTGACCTGCGCCCACACCGGGCCCGCGGTAGCCCGCTTGGTGATCGGTTTCCAGGTCGCCGCGTCCACCCACACCCAGACCGCAACTCCGACCGCCGAGTCGGCCCCGCGTGGGGGTGCGGTCTCGGGGCGTGGGAACGGCGGGTTCAACACCTTCAGCGCGCGTTGCAGCAACTGCGCAGGAGTGGGCCTGCCGACGGTGCAGGCCGGCGGGAGCGGCTCGCCGCGGTTGGCGAGTTCGGAGCAGAGCTTGTTGAGAGCTTCCCGGTCCCCAGGGTCACTGTGTGGTTTTCCGGAGTCCTGCGGGTTGCCCGGACGCTTGCCCGGAGACTCCACAGGGCATTTGTACTCGGGTACACCGTCGGGGTTCGTGCTCCAGTAGCACCCTGTCCTCGCTGTCCCTGCTGTCCCCGCGGTGCCGGTACCGATCACCGTCAGCGCTCCGATTGCCGCTATCGAAAGCGCCCTGCCGATCACGCCCACGGTCAGCATTTCTTCTTCGACTCGGCGAAGTCCAGAGCGAACCACCGGCCATCGGGCGTGCGCACGAAGGTCATGGTCACGCTACGGCGGGCGCTTCCCCGGCTGCCCTTGACGACCTTGCCGGTCCGGCTGTCCCTGATCACGACGCCGCTCGCGTCCTGGCAGTCGGCAACGTAAGCGCGGCTGTCCTTGCCGTTGCCCGCGACCTTAACGCTCGTGATGTGTGGAATGAAGCGGCCCTCGATCACCTGATGCTTCTGGCGGCGCAGCTCGGCGTAACCGACCTGATAGGTCAGGAAGGGGTCCGCCAGATACCTCGCCAGGAAGTTCCGCAGCGACCGCCTGTCCGGCTGGGCCCGTGACTCCACCATCACCTCCCAGTACCGGACGTAGGCCGCGCGCACCGAGTCCTCGGCCGAAAGCGACGTCGAGGGCACCGTGGACGCTGAGGTCGAACCCGTCGAAGCCGGTGACGGCAACGTCACCGGCTTGGAGCGATCCACGCCGTGGCCGCATCCCGCAGCCAGCAGCAGCAGGGCCACCCCGGCAGGCAACCGCCAACGGTCTCGCCACCGCGCGTCCCCGATCGGCATAGCTCACCCCACGGCTAGATGATCACTTAGAGTGATGCGAATCCCGACAATCAATATCATATGGTCGAGATCAGGGCGGGTTGCTGACCATCGGCAGCCTCACTGCCGCCTTCCAACGGCGGCGGAGACGCCAGAGGGGCGCCCGAAGGCGCCCCTCTGGCGAGTCAGCTGGCCCGTAACCGGCTCATGGACGAACGTTCCGGTCTTGTAGTCGGTCTTGCGGCTCGCTCGGCTGGGCCGAAGCGCAGCGCTTCGGCCCAGCGAGCAGTTGTGGGTGACGCGACCTACGAAGGGTCCGCAGGATCGACACGGCGCAGCCGGTTGATCTCTTCAGCCTTGGAGAGCACTTCGCCCCACGCCTCATCGGCGTCGTCCGGGTTCTGGCGACCGAAGTTGTCTCTCAGCGCGGCGACCATCTGGGCGAACACTTCGTCCGGATCGGTGTACCAGGCTTCTCCGGTCTCATCGCCGTACTCGTCGTCCCAGCTGACCACGTTGTCGACGACGACCTTGGCCAGGTTGTCGCCCTCCGAGAGGTAGTGAAGGAGATCGCGAAGGAGGCGTTCGGCACCGCTGGCATCCTCGACGATCTCCTTGATCCTGCGTCGTCCCGACTCGATGTAGGAGCGGTCGCTCGCCTTCGTTGCCATGCTGGCTTCCAGTACCGCGAGAGCGTGGTCCAGCCCCCCTTCGATTTCGGCGAGCCGATTCATCAGCTCCGCGTCCTGGTTGTTGTTGTCCGCCACGCAGGCAAGGGCTTTTCCCCAGAGGCGCGTGATCTCGAAGGCCGCCTCGACGATATCCTCGGTCCCGTAGTGGCGCGCATCCTCCTTGACCGTCAGCCAAGCAGCGCCAGTTCCACCGGCTCGGCCGCCGATCTGGGTGTCGGCGAGCTCGACGGCGTCGAAGGACGGAACGAGCACCGAAGAAGTCGGAAGCAGTGCCCCTCCATCGAACCGACGCGCTTCCGCCAGTCCGCGTTCAATTTTCACGCCGATGCGCTGAAGAACCTCGCAGGCATCGCTGAAAGGCTCACGCGACTCGCGTTGCGTCTCCGACTGGGCGAGCTTGGTCTCGTGTTGATCGTTGCTGTTGCTCACGTGGGGTCCTCCCGTTTCGCGTGCGGTGATGATGAAGGCGGAGCGCCACACCCCTTCCTTCTACAATAATCATACCCTAATTTTTTCGGTTAACAAGTGGCTAGCGGATGTTTGGTGATCAGCTTCAACAGGAATCCGGCAGCAACGCGACGCCCGACTGCTCGGCGACGGTGGCCGCGCAGAGGTCGCTACCTAGTCGCAGCGGGTGTTGACACCGAGACCAGCCACGCCCATGCACGCAGAAGGCGATGAGCAGGAACTATGTCGGCACCGACCGGCCGTCGCCGACGCCTGAGGCGACCGGGTCGGTAGCAATGGTGCGCTGGCACTGTTCACCGGCACGCTCTGCGTTCCCGATCACCGGACGGGTCGCACGACGCCCACCAGCCGCTCGGCGGCCTGCACGCACCGGAACGGTTGCCCGAAAGCGGGGTCGATGCGGTGTGGGCGCGCATAGGGTGCCGTCTCGTGACGAAGACTGCGCTGGTGCTGTGGGACGTGGACAACACTCTGATCGCGAACGGCGGGGTGAGTAAGGACAACTACGGTGCGGCCTTCTCCAGGTTGACCGGACGGCGGCCCGAGCACCGGGCCGTGACCGGGGGCAGCACGGACTTCCTGATCATCGCCGACCTGTGCGAACGGCACGGGATCACCTTCACCGACGACATGGCCAAACGGCTGCCCGCCGCCCTGCACGAAGCTATGGACGAGCGCCGCGAGGAGCTGGCGCGGCGCGGGCGTGAGCTGCCCGGTGCGCGGGCCGCGCTCGCCGCGCTGGCCGAGGACGAGCGGGTCGTGCAGTCGGTGCTGACCGGCAACCTCGCCCACAACGCGTTCGTCAAGGTGGACACGTTCGGGCTGGCCGGGCCGCTGGACTTCGCCGTCGGCGGCTACGGAGACGACGACCGGGTCCGCGCCAACCTCGTCGCCGTGGCGCAGGACCGTGCCGGAGCCAAGTACGGAGCGTCCTTCGCCCGAGCGAACACGGTCCTGATCGGTGACACGCCCAACGACGTGCGCGCCGGCGTCAACGGCGGCGCGAAGGTGCTGGCCGTGGCCTCGGGCAAGGACAGCGCGGAGGTCCTGGCGCGGGAGGGCGCGGATATCGTGCTGCCGGACCTCGCCGACACCGACGCGTTCCTGGCGGCCGTCAAGACCCTGCTGGACGCTGCGCGCTGATCGCGGCTCCGGTCCGTTGCTGCCAGAACGTGCTCTCCTCGATCGGGCGGGCCGTCTCCCACACCCGCTCGAACGAGTTGATGTAGGTCTCGAAGAACGTCCCGCCGGGCATTCGACGCAGATGCAGGATCGGCGCCAGGTAGCCGTAGGTGCCATAGGCGTGCTGGTTGATCAGCATCTGGTCGTCGTAGCGGAAGATCGAGTTATAAAGGCTCGTGCGGTGCAGCAGGAACGTGATCCCCGGGACCCCCACGAGCGGGCTGTAGTAGGCCAGCGCCATCCGGATGCGCGCCGGTATGGCCTCGTACAGTCGCTCTTCGACGCCCCGCAGTTCCATCTCGGGGCTGTCGGGGTCGCCCATGAGGATGCGGACCCGCACGCCCTGCGACGCCTTCCGACGGATCAGGGGGATCGACTCGGGGTTCTCCTCCGGCAGGAAGAGGCTGGCGTTAGCGAACAGCCACAGCTCCTCGCGGACGTCTGCGAGTAGATCCATCCACAGGCGACGCGGCGTGCTGGACCGGTGCGGGTAAAGCTCCACGACTTCTGAGCGGGCGGCGTCGGCGCTCGGCGGGGTCTCCAGCTCGGGCCACAGGTAGCTCGCCTTGACTCCGAGCAGTCCAGCCGCGGCGCGGGCCGCCGAGCGGCGCGGCGTCACGTCCTTGGTGATCCACCGCTGGACGCTCTTGGGGTCGATGCCGACGTGCTCGGCGACCTCCTTGGCGGTAAGCCCTCGTTCCTCGATCGCCGCGCGCAGGCGTTCATTCACATCAGCCGCCGGGAAGTTAGGGGACGTTTCCGCCGAAAGGCTAACGTCCCCCAGCGCCCGCGTAGCGAGGTTTCTACGTCCTCGCAGCTCAGATCGAATAGAGCACGACGACACCGCGTTCCCGGCGCGTGACAGACATTTCGACCCGGCGACCAGGACGTGGTGAGACTCGGTAGGGGGCACGGCGACACGGCCGGACCGCAACTGAGCGCGACGAACCCGTCGACGGGTTGAACGGTCGCCTCTGCTGCCGGGATCACGTCCGTCGACGGCTGATGTCCCGCAGCGTCAACCGTTCTCCTCCGTTCACGGAAAGGCGCGCGCCCATGACCCAGCTCTGGATCGACTACCTGAACTACGAACACGGCGGACGCTCGGACCCCAATTACTTCGGAGACGGCGGACGGTTCTCGTTCGACGGCCTCGTCCGGATCATGAAGCCTGGGCACTGGCCCGACGTCCTGGTGGTCGGCGAGGGCGACCGCTGGCGGTTCAACGGCGGCGAGGGCATGTGGGCCGCGGCGCGTGCGATGCGTCGTGCGGGCGGCCCGGCGTACACGCCGCTGCCCGGGAGCCTCCCGAGGGAGGCCGGGCCGGTCGCGCCAACCATCTTCGTGAACCCGCAGGCGGTCGAAGTGCTTCGGTGGTACGACGACCGGGCTCCGGACTTCATGAGCCGCAACCGCAACACCTTGCGCGCACAGATCCCCGGACGGCCCGAGAGCGATGAGTTCATCGTCATCGCCCATCACGGCGACATCCACAGCGGTGACCAGCGCCTCGAAGACGCCCGGGGGTTCGACCGGTTCGCCAACCCCGACTGGCCGCCGTGCGCCATCGTGGGCGACTGGGAGACGCCCCTTTCGGGGCCTCGGTGGGAACCGGAAGACCTGAACGCTCCCGGCGTGTACGAGCCGCACAGCCTCGGCTGGCGAACGCGGTTTCAGCACGGCCCCGCGCAGGCCGGCCCGCACGTCGTGGACACCCAAGCGCTGGACTACCTGTGCGGCTATTGGCAGGACGGCGACCCTGTCGGCGGCCGGGTCGGTGGCCTGGGGTTCAGCGACGTGGCGGAGATCGAAGGGGACTTCACCCCGACCCAGATCGCACGCCCCAACGGACGCCAGTCCCTCACCATCGACCGCGCCGTCCTGAACCCGCCCGCCCGCGACGCCTACGTCACCGGCAGCTACCACGTTCACCCGATCGACCAGGACAACCCGGGCTCCGACCACGCGCGCATCTCGTTCGCCCTGGACCTGTGAGCGTCCTGGACGCCTGAGACGACGTCGCCGCGTCCCCTCCGATGAGGCTCCTCCGGGCGACATGGCGACCCGGAGGGCTCCGGCCTCCGCCGTTCCCCGGGGAGGCCGGAGCACCCCTTTCTCCGCCAGCACACCTTTGGCGATCTCCCCAGCCGAACCCGGCGGTACCGGCCACGGCCCTGCAAGGAGCACCGCATGCTCAACCAGCCCTTGGACGCCATCACCAGCGTCCCGTCCTCCGCACGCGGCTACGACTGGCTACTGGGCGGCAAAGACCACTACGACGTCGACCGCCGCCTGGTCCTGGACATCCTCTCCCGGTTCCCCGCCAACCTCGACGCGGCGCGGGCCAACCGGCGGTTCCTGCGCCGAGCGGTGCGCCACCTGGTCCAAGCGCACGGCGTGCAGCAGTTCATCGACCTGGGCTGCGGGCTGCCGACCAGCCGCAACGTCCACCAGATCGCGCAGGAGATCGACCCGCAGGCGCGCGTGGTGTACGTGGACAACGACCCGGTCGTGCTGGCGCACGGCCGTGCGCTCCTGGCCGACGACACCGGCAGGACCGTGGTCGTCACCGCCGACTTCCGGGACGCCAGATCGGTCCTGGACGATCCAGCGGTCGAACAGCTCATCGACTTCCACGAACCGTTCGCCGTCCTGCTCTTCAGCGTCGGACATCACCTGCCGGACGAGGACGAACCCCGCCAGAGCATCGACACGCTCCTCACCGCCGGGCCGCGCGTGAACTACCTCGCGTTCTCACAGGCCGTGGACGAGGACGCCGAACGCGGCGCGCACATGGCCGACGCGTTCAGCGAGGCCGGCATCCTCTGGCAGACCCGCACCCCCGCTCAGGTGGACGAACTGCTGACGGGCCTGGACGCGGTCGGGCCGGGCCGCCTGATGAACGTGGCCCACTGGCTGCCCGACCCGCACGAACCGCCACTGCCGCCCGTCCCGGACGAACTGAAGCCCTACGTCGGAGCGTCGCACCGCACCCCCGGCGCCTACGAGTACGGAGGCGTGCTGCGCCTCCCCTAAACCCGGCCGCGCCGTCGAGCCGCACCGCGGCGAACCCAACCGAGCACGCCTGCCTTCACCTTCCGCACCGAGGAACACGACCACTTCATGCCGATCCGCTCGATCTCCCCGTCGCGACCGCCGCTTCCCGCCGCCGCAGCCTACGGGCGCCTGCTGGCTGTTACCGCCGTGCTGTTCGGCCCGGATATGGGAGGCGCCGCCGCTGAGTTCGCACGCCTGCTCGGTGCCGAGAACGCGCACTGGCCGCAGCCGCCGGGCAACTCGTCCGCTCCCAGCATCATCGTCGCGTCGGCGTGGCTGCTGTGGATGGTCCGCCGCCGTCACGGCGCCCGAACCCGCTGGGCGGGTGGCCTGTCGGCGGCGGCTCTGCTGGCGGGCGCCGTGCTCGCGCCGCTCACCGCAAGCATCGCCGAGGCCGTCGGCGTGGTCCTGCTGACCGTCGTGGGCGGCGCGCTGGCCTTGGCCGTGATCGTGGACGCGGGGATGGCGCCGTCCGCCCTGGGGTTCATCCCGGCGAAAGGCCGGCGAGGACGGCGAAGGCCGACCCCGCTCACCAGCCGCGAAGGCGCAGCTCAAGCGGGCATGGCGCTCAGCGTCTCCCTCGCGGGCTTCCTGGTGACCGACGTCCTGGAGAACTGGCTGTGGAGCCTGCCGTGGCCGCGCATGACCGAATCCCAAGGCCAGGTGCTGGATCTGCACGGCGCCGTGCAGTACGCCGCGAACGTTCTCGCCGCAGGGGCGCGCGAGGAAGTCCCTCTGCTCGCGCTGCCCGTGGTTCTGCTGACGGCGGCGCGCCGTCCCGCCTGGGAGATCTACGCCGTCGCCTGCACACTCCGCATCACGCCGCATCTGTACTTCGGATTCCCCGCACTCGCCGTCGCGGCCTTCACCTGCACGCACGTGTGGATCTTCCAGCGCACGCGACGCGCCGAGCCGATCATCGCCGGCCACACCCTCAGCAACGCCCTCGCCGCATACGCCCCCGCCGCGGCACTCGTGACGCTGGCCGCCAGCGCCGCGCCCGCCGCGCTCGTCCTGCTGTCGGGACGGCTCGGCCGCCCGCCACGCCTGGGCACGCACGTGAACACCACCGCCAGGCCGACGGAGAAGGAGGGCGCGGCGTGAGTATTGTCGGAATGATGCAGGAGCTGGCGCAGGTCCGCGCTGTCGCGATCGACTACGGCGGAACGATCACCGACTCCAGCCAGCCCATCGACCCCAAGCTGCGGATGCGGCCGGTGCTTCCCTTGGCCGTCGCTGCGTTCCACCAGCTCGCCGAGATGGGGTACGCGCTGGTCCTGGCGTCCAACACCCGCCCGGACCAGGACCGCATCAAAGCCCTGGAGCAAGCGGGCGTCCTTCACCTCTTCCGCGAGGATTCCGTTCTGGAGTCGGCCAAGCTCGGCATCGCGAAGCCCTCCCCAGCGTTCTTCGACCGCGTGCTGGACGCGGCCGGGAACCTCGAACCTGAACACGTGTTGATGGTCGGCAACAACCGTGAACACGACATCGCACCGGCCACGGCGAAAGGCATGATCGCCGCGCTGATCGAACGACCGGACGGGCTCATCCCGCCTCCGCTACCGCCACGCGCGTTCCGCCTCGTCGCGTTCGCCGCGCTTCCACCGGTCCTGCGAGCAGCCCGCCAGTACAGAGGCCGGTAGTACCGTGCGCTCGCAAACCGGCGAACAGAACACGATCGCAGATCAGCACGAGGTAGCGGCGAACCCCTGCCCGGTCTGCGGACATCACACGATCATCCTGGTCCAACCCGTCGAAGACGCTGAACCGGAGCGCGGACCAACGCCGATCGAGCAGATCGTCCAGCTCATGGCCGAGGACTTCGCCAACCCCAAACTCACGCTAGACGACATCGCCGAAGCAGGCGGCGTCAGCAGACGTCAAGCAGAACTTCTTTGCGCCCGTCACCTCGGACGCAACCCGATCGCGCTGCTCCGCACGATCCGCCTATTCCACGCCCGCAACGCGCTTGTGATCGGACAGCGTCCGGCTACACGAGTTCAACACGTGGCTAGCGGTGTCGGATACCGCCACCAGGGCAGATTCGCGAAGCACTACGCACACGAGTACGGGGAGCCGCCTTCAGCGACACTCGCCCGAAAGCCGGTCGACTCCTTCCCCGGGCTGACGGACGCCGACGGTCCTGTGGTGATCACGCGCATCGCCGCGATCCTCGGCCGGTCGAGCCGGGCTGCGACTGACTCGGCCTCTTCGCTGAAGCGTTGACGCAGGCGCGATCCGCCGCTGGCAAGGAAGAGCCGCAACCGTGCGCAGGACACACCGCAAGCGGATTGCAGCCGTCCAGGAACCGCCCTCATGACCGGTCCCACTGGCGCGACGTGCCGTTGCGCCGCCGCCGGGAACTGTGCGGAATGGTGCGCTCACCCTGGATCTGTGGCCCGGCCCTCCGCGCCATGTCCGGCTGTCCCGCCCTGATGACGAGATCATCGCGTGCGCAGTCGCGTTCGAGCTCGTACGAGCGAAGGCACGGGAGTCGACCATCGTCCGAGTAGAGCAGTCGATGTTGCATTGGTGTAAATATTTAGGGTATGATTTTTGATGAGGGGTGTGGCGCCCCGACCTCACATCACCGCACGTTTCGTTCTGGAGGAAGCAACATGACCGCTCCCGAGAACCCGATCCTCGCCCGGATCCGCGGGCTGCTTGCCCATGCGGAAAGTACCGGCAACGTCCAGGAAGCGGAGGCGTTCACGGCAAAGGCTGTCGGCCTGATGGCGAAGTACGGCATCGAACACGCAATGCTCAGCGATGTCGAACCCGAAACGGACACCATCGGAGACAGTGAGCGCATCCGGCTACACGCGCCCTACGCACTCGACAAGGTCACCCTCCTCCACCACGTGGCGGAGGCGCTTGGGTGCAAGATGGTCTTCTACAAGGCCGGGCCGACGTACAGCGCCACCGTCTTCGGCTACGAATCAGATAGAGAGCGCGTGAACTTGTTGTTCACCTCTCTGCTGGTTCAGGCCACGCACGCGATGGCCGCGACGCAAGTTCCCTTTGGCGAGAGCGTCAAAGCGTTCCGCCGGACTTGGTACCAGGGATTCGCAATCGCAGTTCACGAGCGACTCAAGGTCGCCGAAAACCACGCGAGGCAGCAGGCAGAAGCGGGATCGGCCACCGCAACCGCAGGGACACGGTCTACTGCACTTGTGCTTGCAGATCGGGCGGACCGTGTCCAGGACGCCTGGAGGGAACGCACCCAGGGCATCAAGGCGATCTCGCGCAAGCTCTCGGGGAGCGGACGCATGGCTGGTTACAGGGATGGACAGCGAGCCGATCTCGGCAACCGCCGAGCACTTGACCGTTCGCACCACTAGCGGACCCCCATCTCCTGTGGCCCGCTGATCTCCGGGCCACAGGAGGCAATCTCAAGCCGCTGACGCCGGGCCCCGAGTGTGGCGCTCGGGGCCCGGCGTCCTTTCCACCGCGCGCCCCTGGAGCAACCTCATGCCAGAACCCGTCTACTTCAACTCCCCCCTCTACCTGACGCCCCCGTCGACTGAGGCGATCCGAGAGCACATCCGTGCCGGACGGCTCGGCATGATCGCCACGCCCAGGCAAGGCAATCTCATCGAGGACAGCTACCTGTGGTGCGCCGACAACGGCGTCTTCGGCAACACATACCCCGGCGACCTTGAGTTCCTGCGCTACCTCACGACGCTGAGAGCTCATGCCGAACGCTGCCTCTTCGTGGTTGCCCCCGACGTTGTCGCGGACCACTTCGCGACCTGGGACCGGTCTCGCCGCATGCTCGGCAATATCCGCGAGCTCGGATTCCCGGCGGCGCTCGCGGCACAGAACGGCATGGAGCTTGACAACTGGTACCTCTGGGACGAGTTCGACGCTCTCTTCATCGGCGGCGACACCAGCTGGAAGCTCGGCAAGCATGCCGCCCGCCTTGCCCAGGTTGCCCGGGACATGGGCAAGCACGTCCACGTCGGGCGTGTGAACAGCGAGCAGCGGTACGTCTACGCGGCCGAGGAGTGTCGCGCGCACTCTGTGGACGGGACCTACCTGACTTACGGGCCCGATCGGAACCTTCCGAACGTCCTCTCCTGGGCGCGCAAGGTCGGCACTCACGACGCCCTGTTCTAGGCAATCTCCACCACGAACGGCGAACTCGCTACGAGGAATCAGCCGGCCGGGCGCGTGTGGCGCGCATCCGGCTAGCCCACCGCACCACTTTCAAAAGGCGGCAAACCTTGAGAACGTCAGGAGCACCCACCGGCGCGGACCCGGACGTCCCCGACCTTGCCTGGTACGACATCATCTTGTTCAGTTCCTCCGGGGGCAAGGATTCCCAAGCCGCGCTCGACGTGCTCGCGCAGCACGCCAGAGCCGCTGGGGTGATGCATCGGATCGTCGTTGTCCATGCCGATCTCGGCGAGATGGAATGGGAGGGGGCTAAGGAGCTTGCCCAGGAACATGCCCGAGACTATGGCTTGCGTTTTGAGACCGTGAGCCGGTACACGAAGTTCGGTAACCCTCAAACGCTGCTGGAGCAGATAGAAGCCCGACGCAGGTTTCCAGACTCCAAGCGCCGGTACTGCTCAAGCGATCACAAGCGTGGGCCGATTCGCACGGTCATGACCTACCTCACCAGCGAGACGAGAGGTGAAGGGATCGTTGACCGGCCGGTTCGGATCCTCAATGTTATGGGGATGCGCGCGGAAGAGTCCGCCGATCGCGCCTTGAAAGTCTCCTTTCGGCACGACGGAGGCAAGACTTGCACCTGCCCTTCGTGCCAGGGCAAGGAAAGATCGGAACGGGGCAATGGCGCCAGCAACAGCCGCAGATACGTTGACGAGTGGCTACCGGTCCACTCATGGACCGTAGGGCAGATCTGGGAGCGCATTCACCAGGCGGGAACGCGCTACCACTGGGCCTACGACACCGGCCTCGCCCGGCTCAGTTGCTGCTTCTGCGTCTTGGCGCCAAAGAACGCGCTAGTGCTCGCCGCACAGTTGAACCCTCAGCTCGCCGCCGAGTACGCCGCGGTCGAGGAGCGGATCGGACATTCTTTCAAGGTGGACCTATCTATGGCAGAGGTCATCGAGATTGCGCAGAGCACAGCGCGGGCGCGCTCCGTCCTCGACTGGAAGGACTGACAGCGAGGCTCTCCAAGCCTCTGACGAGCGTCCAGCGAGTGCCCGCTCCGTCCTGAGCCGGGGAGCTTCGGTGGACAGGGGTGGGCCGATGGGATCCGCGTCCCTGAGGATGCGGGTGGCGTCCCATCGGCCCGGTTACTCCACCGCACGCCCCCGGACAAGCCGGGGATCAGAGGAGCATCTGCCAGGATACTGGTGCCTTGCCGGCCTGCATCCGGCGTTGGCATGGTGAGGAAAGGTAGGCGATGATCCGCGCAGGACGGACGGTCCTCAACGCTGAAGAGGTCGCGACGGCGTGCGGCTACCCTTCCCTACGCGCGGCCAAGGCCGCCGGGCTCTTCGAGGAGCCGTCGTTTCCGCGCCCGGTGAACCAGCATGGCGACAAGCCGGGCTACAAGATGCTCTGGGACCAAGAGCAGATCCTTGCCCACCGTGAAGACCGCCCGGTGCCGGCGGTGCCTGCCGCGGACAGTCCCGACGATCTGCTGGACGCCCACGAGTCCGCCGGCCTCTGGGGAATCAGCCGAGCGACGTGGGACACCTACGCCAAGAAGACGCCGCACTTGATCCCGACGCATCGGCTAATTCACGGCGTAAAGTTCTGGCGCCGACAAGACCTCATCCAGTTCCCTCGCCCCGGCAAGGGCGCCGGCGCCGGACGACGCCCAGGATCAACCGACACGAGACCGCGGACCAGGCAAGGCAAGGACGAGCGCCTCACCCAGGTCGCCGAACTCCTGGCCGACGCCGCGGCGGAAGGCGTGGACCTGTCGCCCGCGGACATTGCCGCGCGGCTCGGAATCAGCAAGCCTTACGCCCGCAGCCTGCTACAGGAAGCGTCGGCGCCATCCTGACCATGCCGAGCGGCATCCGTCGATGAGAGTTGGAAGGCGGTCGGCCGATTCATGAGGCGCCACGGCGCACCGGTTCTCTGAGACTGAATCTTGCCGAGGCGGGCGGCCCACGTGCGGTGTGTGCGCGTGGCTCGTTGCCCGGCCCGCTCAACGCGCGCTCAGGCTAGTCGGTACCTTCGGCATGCGGGGAGCGGCTATCCCACCATGATGGGATCGAACATGCGTTCGGTACCGTGTCGTTGTGATGTCCTTCGCCGCCTCGCCATTCGTGTGCCCGCTCGGGCACGACCTCGGACCTCGGCGGGTGACGGTCGGCTGGTCGCCGTGCGCCTGCCCAAGGTCGCTGCGCAACAACGGCGGCCTGGGCGGGCACCAGGTGTACGAGTGTCTGCGCTGCGCGACCGAGTGCAGGATGAGCACCGTTCGCTACGACCCACCATGCCCCGGCCGCAACCAGAAAACGGTCCCTCTGAACCGGTGAAGACCAGGTTCACCGGTCGGCGACCGGATGCGGACGTTCGGGACTCGGTGGTGAACGCTGGCTGGAGCGGGTGCGTCTGACCGACATGAGGTTGGTGGGATGGCTGGTGAGGCGGCGTGCGAGTGGCCCGGAGATGCGGCGTCCCGCGCGGATGATGCCGATGTGGGCGTCGTTGGGCGGGACGTTCGTCACGGCGGTGGCGGTCGCCGGCGGTGCGTTGTGGGTGGGGCTGGATCTCCTGGACGTGCATGGTGTGCGGCGCGAGCGGCAGATCAGCTCCTCGGTGTTGTTCGACCTGGTGAAGCTGTCGTTCGCGGTGGTCGCGGGGTTGGGCGGCCTGGTAGCGCTCGTGGTCGCCTACCGGAAGCAGCGCACCGAGGAGAACGCAGCCCTGCGCGAGAACACCAAGCTGCACAGCGACCGGTTCACGTCGGCCGTCGCCCAGCTCGGCGACTCATCCCCGGCGATCCAGCTCGGCGGCGTCCACGCCCTGGCCGGCCTGGCCGACGATGCCCCCACCCGCCAGCTACGGCAAACGTGCATTGACGTGCTGTGCGCCTACCTCCGGCTACCGTATGACCCCGAGCCCAGCCACCACCCCGGCGACGGGCAAGACCCGGCCGAGCTCGCCCGCGCCCGTACCGTCTACCGCGCCTTGCGCGAGGTCCGGCACACCATCATCCGCATCATCGGGAACCATCTACGCGACGACGCCACGGTCGTCTCCTGGCAGGGCCACGACTTCGACTTCACCGATGTCGTCTTCGATGGCGGCGACCTTAGCCAAGCCGTCTTCACCGGCGGCACCGTCTCCTTCCGTAAGGCCCGGTTCGTGGACGGCACGATCGACCTCAATTACGCCCGCTTCGCAAGCGATGTGGTCAATTTCGGAGGAGCGAGGTTTGAGGGCGGCAGGATCAACTTCCTTGGCGCCGCGTTCACGGGCGGCGCGGTCATCTTCAGTCACGCCCGGTTCGAGGGCGGCACGGTCACCTTCGGGAGTGCCTATTTCGAGGGCGGCATGGCCACCTTCAGGCTCGCCGAGTTCAGGGGCGGCAAGGTCGACTTCGGGAGAGCCCGGTTCGAGGGCGGCAAGGTCGACTTCGGGAGAGCCCGGTTCGAGGGCGGCAAGGTCGACTTCGGTAGCGCCAAGTTCAAAGGCGGCACGGTCGACTTCGGAAGTGCCCTGTTCATGGGCGGCAAGGTCGACTTCGGTAGCGCCGAGTTCAGGGGCGGCACAGTCCACTTCGAGAGGGCCCGGTTCGAGGGCGGCGCGGTCAACTTTGCGCGTGCGATGGGCCAGCGTCCTATGGGTCTGCCGGACGGGATAGGTGAACAACTAGACCGCAGCGGGTGACCGACGGGTGCCGTCTTCGAGTCCGGTCATCGCTGTCACTGAGCATGGCACGACGGAAAGCGGAGGCGCGTAGGTGACGATCGAGCGTCCTAGACGACACGTCTCCAGACGACGAAAGGTCCTCTCCTGCGGAGGGGATCTTCGACGTGCAGCCGGTCAGATGTCGAAAGCGCCGGCCTTGACGCTGGCGACCAGCGTCGCCATCCCGCCCTTGCCGACGCTCAGGTGTCCGCGGGAGGGGTTCTTGCTGTCCCGGATTCCGACGTAGGCGGCACCGAGGGCGGCCAGCTCGACGCACTGACCGGAGGTACCGCCGGAGTGGCTGCTCTTGCGCCACGTCAGCTCGACCGTGTTCAAAGCGACTCCATGACTTCGCGGATCAACTGTGCCGAGTCCGCAGCAGACAATGCCACCTCTCGGATCAGCTCGAACCCTACCGCCATCTCCGTCACCGCAGGACCCGCCTCGGTGAGCGTTCCGCGCCCGCCGATGCTGTCCTGGTAGCCGACGTCCTGGGAGTCGTTGAAGCCCAGCATCACGAAGCTGGTCTCCGGGAACGACTGGGCCTCGGCCTGCACCACGTAGAACGTGATGTTGGGTTCCTGGGACCACTTGAGGATCGCTTCGAGCTGCCGACGGGTGATCTCCCGGCTGCCGACGACCTTCCGGATCGCGTTCTCCTCCAGGACCACGATCACCGTGGGTGGTTCCTCGCCCTCCAGGACGGCCTGGCGCTCCAACCGGGTCTGGACCAGTTCCTCCAGGCGGTCCGGTCGGCGCCCGGCCTTGAGTACTTCGCGGGCGTACTCCTCGGTCTGGAAGAGGCCGGGCACGATGAACTGGTCGTAGATCCGGATCAGGGTCGCGCGGCCCTCTTCGTCGACGTACTCCCAGAACCCCGGGGGCAGCCCCACCTCCTCGGCGATCCGCGGCAAGAGCGCCTCGAAGAACATCGGGAGGCCGAAGACGACGTCGAGCTTTTTCGCGAGCTTCCTGCTCGGACGGCGCCTCTTGGTCTCCACCATGCCGATGTACTTGCCCGTGTAGTCGACCCTCTCGGCCAACGCGTCCTGCGACAAGCCGTGCTCGTCCCGCAACCGCTTCATGTGGAAGATGAAGAAGTCGCGGGCGCTCGTCATGGGATCAATTTCCGGCATCGGGGGCCTTCCGGACACACCAACAAGCTTTTGTAGGTGAACTGTAGCCGCATCGGCGTTACCTGTAGGCGTTGTTCCCTGGCACTCAGTAGCAGCGAAGCGAAGAGTTGTCCATGAAGACGGACACCGATCGCAGAAATCGCACCCGAGGCGAGACCCCGCATGAGCAACGTAAAGCCGCGCCACGCCGCGACCGCAACGCCCTCCGCCACGACGACCCCGCCGCCCAACGACCGCGTCGTGCGGCTCACCAACCTCGCCCAAGCGACGAGGACCGCCTACCCCGCGATCTCCTGCAAGGTCGTGGACACCGCGACAGGGCTCCCCCCACTGCTGCACGCGTCGTTCCGCGACCGCTCGGAGGAGGTCGGTTGCGATATGGACCGGGGCGGGTGGCGTTTCGTCTGGGGTTTCGACCCGCGCAACGCGATCGGCCTGGCCGAAGACGTCGACCGCGCCGTGCAAGCCCTCGCCCGCATCCTGGGCGCGGAGGCCGACGCATGATGACCCCCGACGACCTCGCCGAACTGTTCTGGGGCCTCCTCGCCTACACGGTGATCGTCTTCGCCGGGGGCTGGCTGTTCGGGCCGCTCGTCCTCCAGCCCGCCCTGCGGCGGCTCGCGCGCTGGTGGAAGTCGACGTGACCGCCGAAGCGCTGCGCCTGCTGCAGCAGGTCGAGCGCGCCGCCGAGGCGCGCGGCGTGTCCTGCGGCGTCCTGATCCGCTACGGGGAGTTCCCCCTTTTCTACGCCGTCGCCTACGGCGACGGCCCGGCGACGCACCGCAAGATCGAGGTTGCCGTCCTCGGCGACTGCTTCGCCATCTACCACGACGAAGGCAGTCCCCGCATCGGCGAAGTCCTGGCGCCGGTCAGCGCCCCAGACGACGTCGCCGACATCGTCGTCCAGCGGCTCGCGCCGGACCCAGCGGCTCCCCGCCCGGAATACCGGGCGGGCAGCGACCACCCCCAACCGCTCCTGAGCCCGGCCACGGCCGGAACCTCCCGACGCGAGAGGAACGATCATGCCCCGACTGCTGAAAGCCCTGTCCTGGAACACCAAGGACGGCGGCGCGGTCGATGAGGACGGCGTTCCCGCGAACCGCTGGCGCGACCAAGTCAAGCTCATCGCGGCGCAGGAACCCGACGTCGTCTTCCTCCAGGAGATGCGCGACTTCGCCGACCAAGCCGTCCGCGCCCGGTGGGAAGACGAGCTAGCGGCGCACGGACGGCCGCTCCGGCTGCTGGTCGCGCCGTCCAGCGACCGCAACCACACCGTGCTCGGCTACGACCCCGCGTGTATCCGGCTGGAGCACTGGGACGATCGCTGGTCCCACCTGACGGCGATGGGGTTCGGTGTCGCCACCGTCGTCGCGGCGAGCCCCGACTCGCCCATCCCCGACGGGATGCGTCTGCGGCTCGCCTCCCTTCACCTGTTCCCCGGCTCCCGCTTGAAGGCGCTCCAGGACGCCGAGCTGATCATCGGACGGCTGTGGCGCAAAGGCGGCCAGCACGCAATCGTCGGGGGAGACGTGAACTACTGCCCCGAAGGCGATCCGGAGCCGATGTGGGAACGGCTGCCCCGCAACGTCCAGATGGCCCGGTGCGAAGAGCGCACGCACCCGACCGACGTCCTGCGCGCTGACTTCTCCATCGCCCGAAAGCTAGAGGCCGGCAGGCTGGTCGACGTCGCCCGCGCGCTCTACCTGACGGACGGCGACGACGCCCATCTCGACGCGACCGGGCAGCTCCGGGTCCGCGTCGACCAGTTCCACGTGACCGAGCCCCTGCGGCGGGCGATCCGCAACTATCACCGGCTCGACACCACGACGAGCGACCACAGCCCCATCGTCTCCGAATACGACCTGGCCAGCGCCGACACCCCGCGCCAGCGCGCCCTAGAGCTACGACCGGCGCGGCTGTGAGCCAAGCCGGAAATCCCCCGGGCGTCCGGCTGCGGCGCCGGTCCCCGGCCTACGGCCGGAACCGCGACCTGCGGCTGGTCACCTCCCCTCCGGAAGACCACCGACGAAACGAGGACTCCTTGACCAGCTTGCGTATCGGCACGTGGAACCTGCTCGAAGGCGGTCTCGACGGGACGGACGCGTCCCGCCTGGAACGTCAGATCGACCTCCTCGCCGAACTCGACCTCGACCTCCTGGGGCTCCAGGAGGCGACCTGGAGGCACCGCGGCGCGGAGATGCTCCACCACGTCGCCCACCGGCTCGGCATGACGGCCCGGGTCCTGACGCCGAGCAACCACCACGCGTGTGCGCTGGCGACCTTCGTCCGCGAACGCCCCGGCGTCCGCGTCGTCGGCGAAGCCCATGACACCAGCGGGTCGTGGTGGCACGCGCTCGCTCACGTCGAGGTCGACGTCGACGGCATCGGCACCTTCGACTTCCTTAACACCCATCTGGCGCCTTCCTCAGAGGACCAGCGCGCCAGAGAAGGACAGCAGCTCGGCCTCTACAAGAACTGCCGCGCCATCCTCCTGGGCGACATGAACGCGGTCCCCGCCACCGACCCTCTCCCGAGCCCGGACGACACCGACGACGGACGTGCGCACGGCAAACGCGACCGCCGCGCGGCGCAGGCCATAGCTCGCGCCGGGTTCGTTGACGTCGGTGCATCCGTCGGCGATACGACCCCGACTGTCGGTCACATCGAGCCCGGCAAGCTCGCCTACCGGTGCGACCGCATCATGCACAACAACCTCCCCGTCGAACACGTCACGCACGAGGTGATCTCGTGCGTGGACAACGCGACGGGCAGCGGCCATGACTATCTGTCCGATCACAGCCCCGTCGTCGCGACGCTTCAGTTCGGCGCTGCGGCCGAGAAAGCGGCATAACATCCCAGGTTTCCCGCATACCCCACTATGCCCGGAGGTGACACGAACAGTCGGCTCGCGGTGTCTCGCTGAAACGGAGCGGGGACGTTCGCATCACCGCTGAACGTCCCCAAGCGTCCCCGTAACGCGGTTTCCGCGTCCCCGCCGTGCGACTTCAATAGATGAGCCTGCGCGGTTCACCGGTTGCGCACCGGTGAGGGTCGCGGTTCCGCACCTGGCGACCGGCCAGACCGGATATGCGAGGCGAACCGGGCGGCGTCACTGGCGACGCTGGTTTTCGGGCGTGCGGAAAGGACCCCGGAACCGTTTCGCACAAAAGCTCACGTAATGGCATCGCGGCCCCAAAGGCTGCACGTGAACGCGGCACAAGGCGTTTCGCCGTCCGGTGAGCCTGCCGTCGGGCACCATTGCGCGGTGGGACGCCGTCGGCATCGGCAGCTAGGCCGAACCCGGTCGTCGCGCGTGGCCTGAAGGAACGCCAAGTCGCCCGAACCGGGGCAACTCGGATATGGGGAGAGGAACAACATGAGCGTCGACACGATGGGCAGCGAAGATCTGCGGAACGCGATGGTCGACAGGCTGGCGGCCGATCACACCGCGAAGGGCCTCGTGCTGCGGCCGGAAGTGGAGGCGGCGCTGCGGACGGTGCCCCGCGAGCTGTACGCGCCTGGCGTGCCGGCCGAAGAGGCATACGAGAACACCGCGATCGTGACCAAACGGCGCGGCGACGAGAGCATCTCCTCGGTGTCGGCGCCGTTCCTGATCGCCGAGATGATCGGCCAAGCCGCCGACGCGCTCGACGGCCTGGAGGGGCGTCACGTGCTGGAGATCGGCAGTGGCGGCTACAACGCCTCACTGCTGGCCGAACTCGTCGGTGCGTCCGGATCGGTGACGACCGTCGACATCGACCCGGAGGTGACCGACCGGGCCTCGGCGTGCCTGGCCGCAGCGGGCTACGAAAGCGTGAAGGTGGTGTGCTCGGACGCCGAGTATCCGATCGAGCCGGGGCGCCGCTATGACCTGATCATCGTCACGGTCGGGGCGTGGGACGTCCCGCCCGCGTGGCGGGACCAGCTCACCGACGACGGCGTCCTGGTCGTTCCGCTGCGCACGTTCGGGATGACCCGTTCGTGGACGCTGCGCCCGTCGGGGAACGGCCTGGTCAGCGAGAGCCACCGGCTGTGCGGGTTCGTTCCCATGCAGGGCGACGGCGCCCACGAGATTCGCTACGTCGACATCGCCGAAGGCGTTCATCTGCGTCTGGACGAAGACGAGAAGGTCGACGCCGCCGCCGTCGAAGGCATCCTGAGCCGGCCCGTGGTGGAGGCGTGGGCCGGGGTGAGTCTTCCGCCCCGGACGGTTCTGGCCGACCTGGACCTGTGGCTGGCGACCCGGCTGCGCGAGGGGTTCGTGGTGCTCTCCGCCCAGCAGGAGGCCGTCGACTCAGGCATCGTCGCCCCGGCCTGGCGGTTCGGGACCCCCGCCAACCTCAGCGAAGGCGATGGCGGCATCACCCTCACCTACCGGTCGGCCCTGCGCTGGACCGACCGGATGTTCGATCTCGGCGCCCGCGCGCACGGTCCCGACGCCGAGGCGACCGTCGCGCGCATGGCCGGGCACATGCGCGCGTGGGTGGACGCCGGCAGCCCGGCACCGACCCTGCACGTCCTCCCCGCCGACACCCCCGACGGCGACCTGCCGGACGGGGCGGTACTGGACAAGCGGCGCAGCCGCATGTCCGTGACCTTCACCCCCCAGGAGAACCACGAGAAGGGAGTCCAGTGATGGATGAGGAGAACCCGCCGCTCGACACCGAGCTGAACCTGCGCCTGGTCGACGCCGGGCCGGTGGCGAGCGGGTACGCCACCAGCACCGACGACAACTGCGGCTCGGGCAACACGGGCTCGGACGCCTGCTCGGGCGGCTGACGCCGACCCGGTCCCACGAGCCCGGCCCGCAGCGGGCCGGGCTCGTCCCGTCGTTCGCTGTCGCTCAGCCTTCCGAACGGTGAGGGAATCATGTACCACGCGGTGCCCGGTGCGGCGTTGGTCCGCGCCGCCGCCCACCCCGCCGACCTGGTACTGCCGACGTGGCCCGACCTGACCGCCGACCAGCCCGACGCATGGGTCGGCTGGCTGCGCGAGGCGTGGGCGCTCCCGGGATTCTCGGCGGCGATGACGGCCGCCACACCGCAGCTAACCGCACAAATCGTTCACACCCTGGACGCCACTCCAACCGCCGGACAGAAGATCGGGCGGCGAGAGGTGCGCACGCTACGCCGGCTGGTCGAGGCGACGGTCCGGTACCTGCTGCGGTGGACGACCCGCCCCACGCCGTTCGGCCGCTTCGCGGGCGTGGCGCCAGTCGGATTCGGTGTCCAGGCAGCGGTCCGCTGGGACGGCCACCACCACGCCGTGGTCCGTCCCGACGACCGCTGGGTCACCGAGTCCGCCACCGCAGCCGAACGGGACTTGCCGACGCTTCGCTCGGTCGCGGTGATGACGAACGCGCTGGGGCACGCGCGCGGCGGGATGTGGGTCCTGCCGTGCGCCCGCATGACCGACGGCCGGTTCTGGGATGTCGAGATCGAGCTGACCGAGCCGGTACGCACGGCCGTGGAAGCGGCGGCTTCCCCGGTTGCCTTCACAACGCTGGCCGCGCGGGTGGGCCGCGACCTGCCGGGCGGTGTCGCGGCGGCCGAGCGGCTGCTGGCCGCGTTGGTCGAGGCAGGAGTGCTGCTGTCGCAGATCCGGCCGCCGATGACCGTGACTGACCCGGCCGCCCACCTGAACCACCACGTCCCCGACCGCGCCCGGCAACCCGAACCAGGCGACAGGATCGCGGTCGACCTGCGCGTCGGCTGCTCGGTGACGCTCCCGCCCCCCGTCGTCGCCCAAGCGCAGGACGCGGCCGAGACGCTGGCCGCCGTGGCGCCACGGTTGCCGGGCTGGGCCGACTACCACGCCGCGTTCCTGGAACGGTGGGGGCCAGGCGCGGCCGTGCCGCTGCGGGAAGTTGTGGCCGCGCTCGGGTTCCCCGCCGGATACCGCAGCTCACCCCACCGACGCGGACCGGCCATTTTCGGGCCTCGCGATGCGCTGCTTGCCGACCTCGCCCAGCGCGCGGCTCTGGACCTCGGCAGCGGCGGCGACGCCGAGATCGTGTTAGACGACGAACTGGTCGCGTCGCTGCGCGGCGACGACGATCGGCCACCGATTCCACACACCGAACTGCGGTTCACCCTCGCCGCCGACCAGGCCGCCGACCTGGACAAAGGGGCGTTCACGCTGACGGTCACGAGCGGAGCCAGGCACGCCGGAGTCACCGCCGCGCGGTTCCTGCACCTGCTCACCCCCGGCGAGCGGGAACAGTTTCGCCGCGCCTACCAGCGTCTCCCGACCGCTATGCCGGGCTCGGGCCTGGTGCAGCTATCCGGCCCGCCCTTGGACGCCCGGATGGCGACCGTCGCCCGCACACCCGAACTCCTGCCGGTGCTGCCGGTCGGAGACTTCCACCCCGACGCAGCGTGGACCCTGGCGGACCTGGCCGTCGCCGGGGACAGCCACCGGCTATGGCTGGTGTCGCGCACCACCGGGCAGCCGGTCGAACCGCTGCTGTTCAACAGCGTGCGGCTGCAAAACCTTCAACAGCCGCTCGTCCGGTTCCTGACCGAGATCTGGACGGCGTGGACGGCACCATGCGCTCCGTTCGACTGGGGCCGAGCGAGCAGCCTGTCGTTCCTGCCGCGCGTCCGGCGGGGCCGCGCGATTCTGCACCCGGCCCGCTGGGTCGTCCACGGGACCGAGCTTCCCGACCGGGCGGCGACGTGGCCGCAGTGGCGGACGGCCTGGCGGCGGCACCGCGACCACCACCGGATTCCGCGCTACGTCCTGTTCGGCGGCGACGACGTCCGGTTACGCCTGGACATGGAGGAGCCCGCGCATCTGGCGGTGCTGCGGAGCCACCTCGACCGGCATCCGAACGCGGTCCTCACCGAGGCGCCCGGCCCGGCGGGATGGATCGCTGGACGGGCAGCCGAACTCATGCTCACCCTCGCCCGCACGCCGTCATCGGACCGGCTTCGTCCAGCCCGACCCGCCACCACCCTCCACCATCGGCCCGGACGGTCCCGGTGGCTGGACGCGCGGCTGTACGGCACGGTCGAACGCATCGTCGCCCGGCTCGCCACTCGGCCCGGCCTTCCCACAGGCTGGTGGTTCCTGCGCTACCCCGACCCGCAGCCCCACATGCGGCTACGCGTTCCGTTCCCCGCCGGGACGGAGCTTGCCAGCGCGTTCGCCGAAGCCGCCGACGACCTCGCCCGGTGGGCGGAAGAACTCGCCGAAGACGGCCTGCTGCACGACTACACCCTGAACACCTACCGGCCCGAAACACGCCACGGAACCGGCCCCACCCTCCGCGCGGCCGAAGCGGTGTTCGCCGCCGACTCCAGCGCGGTCGTCCGGCGGCTGCCCGGCGACCGGGAGGCCGCGACCGCCGGCGGGATGCGCGCCATCGCCGATGCCTTCACCGGCGACGGCGCACGCTGGCTGGCCGAGCACGTGCCGCACCGCGGCGGCCCGCGCCTGGACCCCGCCCAACTCGACCGAGCGCGCCGTCCCGTCGCTGACGACGCCGTGGCCCGAACGCTGGCCCGATACCGATTCCTCGTGGACCAGGACGGCTTGGACCCCGACCAGGTCCTGGCCGACCTGCTCCATCTGCACCACGCCCGGATGATCGGTGCCGACATGGCTTCCGAGCGGCACTGCCTGCGCTTGGCCCGTACCGTCGCCCGCACCGACCTGATCCGAAGGGCACCGAGGGAGCTGCCGTGACCGCCGGACAGTCCCTCGCCGAGGGAGCGGCCGGAATCGCGCTCTGGCACCTGGAGAGCGGCCAGCGGGCGCAAGCCCGTGCGGCATTGGAGCACGCCGTGGCGGACGGCGTCAGCGTCGCGGGCGGCGCCAGCCTCTACTACGGCGCTCCGGCGCTCGCCTACGTCCTGACGACGGCCACGGCAGCGTCCGGTCTGCCGGGCTTGACGCAGGCCACGGCCGTCGCAGTCGACGGCACCCGGAGGGTGGTCCACGACCGGCTGGAGGCCGCGCACCGCCGTATCGACCGGCGTGAGCGACCCGAGTACGCCGAGTACGACCTGATCCGTGGGCTGACCGGGCTCGGCGTCGTCCTACGCCGCATCGGCGAACCCGACCTGCTCCGCAAGGTCCTGGACTACCTCGTCCGGCTCACCGAACCCCTCGACGGCCTACCCGGCTGGTGGAACCGCACCGGCCCCCACCGCGACCGCACAGACTGGGCCGGAGGGCACAGCAACCACGGAATCGCCCACGGAATCCCCGGCCCGCTCGCCCTGCTCTCCCTCACCCACCTCGACGGCACCCACGTCCCCGGCCACCTCGACGCCATCGCACGGATAACCGCGTGGCTGGACGCCTGGGAGCAGCACACCGACAACGGTTCCGCATGGTGGCCGCAGTGGCTCAGCCGCGACGAAATGCAACGCGGCCAGCCGAACCAGCCCGGCCCGCTACGCCCGTCCTGGTGCTACGGAACGCCCGGTATCGCCCGCGCCCAGCAACTCGCCGGCCGAGCCGTCAGCGACGCCCATCGCCAGCGCCACGCCGAAGCCGCCTTCACCGCCTGCGCGCAAGATCCTACCCAGACACGACGCCTCACCGACCGCAGCCTGTGCCACGGCACCGCCGGACTCCTGGCGACCGGCCGCCGCATCGCCGCCGACGCCTCAACCCCGATACCGCAAAGCCCGCTGGTACGCCTGCACGCCAACAGCGGCCCAGACGACGAACCGGCCGGCTTCCTCGACGGCGCGGCCGGCGCGGTCCTGGCCACCGCGACGACGACGACCTCATGGGACGCCTGCCTCCTGCTCTACTGAAAGGCACACCAATCGTGGACGACCGCTGGACGCAGGTGAACATCGCCTATCCCGGCCGCAGCACGCGCGAACGCGAACGCCACGCCGTCGCCCACCTCGACCAGATTCTCCCCAGCGCCGAGGCCGCCGGGCTCATCACGGCGTGGTGGTTCATCCGCAAAGGCCGCTGGCGCATCCGATACCGCCTCGCCGACCAGACCCGCGAACAGAACGCCGACCCGCTGCACCCGCTGCTCATCCACGGCGTCACCTGGACCCGCGACATCTACGAGCCCGAGATCCACGCCTTCGGCGGCTCCGCCAGCATGCGCGCCGCGCACACCCTGTTCCACCATGACAGCGCGCACCTGCTCACCTACCTCGCCACCAACCCCGCCGACCGACGCGAAAGATCGCTGGTGCTATGCACCGCCCTCATGCGCGCGGCAGGGCTGGACTGGGCCGAGCAAGGCGACGTGTGGGCGCGTATTGCCGAACAACGTGCGGGACTACGCACCGAACCGCGCGACCCGCAAGCGCACCCGGGATCGTGGGCAGCATTCACCTGCGGCGTGCAGCACCTTCTGCGCGGCGCCGCACGCCCCGACCGCATCGGCACCGAATGGCTCGCCGCCTTCGAGAACGCAGGCCGAGCGCTTCGCACGCTTCGCGAAGACGGCGACCTCACCCGAGGAGTGCGCGCGGTGATCACCCAGCACGTGATCTTCCACTGGAACAGAATCGGGCTCCGCGCGACCGCGCAGGCCACCCTCGCGCAGGCGGCGAAGGAAGCCGTCTTTGGTAGCCCGCCTCGCCAGCGAATGAACGCGGGAAGTCACCGACCTGCGAACCCATCGTGACACCCCGACCTAGGATGCGAGCGATGGACACCGCCATTCCCGAAGTCCTGCACGCCCGGCTGGTCGACGGCCTCGTCAGCGGCGGTCACGTCCGCGCACCCGCCGTCGAGACGGCCATGCGGACGGTGCCCCGCCACCTCTTCCTGCCGCAGACACCGGTCGAGGACGCCTACGCCGACCGGATCGTGGTCACCAAGCGGTTCGCCGACGGCACCTCGCTCAGCTCCGCCAGCCAGCCCAGCGTCGTCGCAGCGATGCTCGAACAAGCCGCCGTGCAACCCGGCGAACGCGTGCTGGAGATCGGCGCGGGCACCGGGTACAACGCCGCGCTCCTGCGGGAGCTGGTCGGCGACGGCGGCCGGGTCGCCACCATCGACATCGACCCCGACGTGACCCGCGAAGCCCACGAGAACCTGACGGCCGCCGGATACGACGACGTCCACGTGGCGACGGGCGACGGCGCGGACGGCGTTCCCACCGACGCCCCCTACGACCTGATCATCGTCACCAGCGGCGCGTGGGACATCCCCGCCGGCTGGTGGGCGCAACTCGCCGAACACGGCCGGATCGTCGTCCCCCTGCGCTGGCGCGGCCTCACCCGCTCCCTCGCCCTCGACTACCACGGCGGGATCATCCCCCAGCTCACGAGCCGGTCGATGCTGCTGTGCGGCTTCATCTCGATGCGAGGCGACAGCGACGGCGAACGCATCATCGACATCGCCGACGACGTCGCGCTGCACGTGGACCAAGACCTGCCACTCGACGCCGACACGCTGCGCGGGGTCCTGGACCGGCCGCGCACCGAGTCCTGGGCCGACGCGATCATCGGCGGCGACGTGCCCTTCGACGGGATCTGGCTGCGGCTGTCCATAGCCGACCCCGGAACCTGCCGGATCAAGGCGCAGCGTTCGGCCGTTGACGCAGAGCGGGCGACGCCCGCGATCCCCGGCCTCAGCCCCGCCGTCGCCGAGGGTGACTCGCTCGCCTACCTGGCTTCACGCCGCGCCGAAGACGGGACTGGCTGGCAGATGGGCGCGATCGGCCACGGTCCCCGCGGGGCCGAGCTCGCCGGCCGCCTCGTCCGGCAGATCGACCTCTGGCACGAGGACCGCGCGGCTCAGCCGTCGGTCGCCCTCTTCCCCGCCGGAACACCCGACGACCAACGCACCGGCGACGTCGTCATCAACAAGCGCGACAGCCGCATGACCTTCACCTGGTGAGCGACCGCGACGGCGCGCTCCTGTCTCACGCGGACTGCTCGTAGCGGAACCGCGCTGGTTGCTGCCGCAGTTCGTCCCCCACCGCAGCTCGTACGCGTGGCGGCATGGGTACATCGAATCACCGCAATGCAGTCGCCGAACCGGTTCATCCCGCCGAAAGCGCGCTCGTTAGATGAATTCGCGGACCTGATGGGCTGGCTTTACTTGCCGTCGCAACCCGCACCGTCGGCCGGTGGGCCGGTCGAGGCGGTACGGCGTGCGGGGTGGTGGGCTCCGCGGGGCGGTTTGGCCGGCTTAGGGGTCGCGTCGGGCAGGTCGAGTAGGACCGTGGTCAGGCCAGCGAGTTCGGCGCGCGACGCCATGCCGACATCTCCGGTGAGCAGAGTGACTTCTCGACCCGCTAGGGCCTGGAACGCGACCGCTCGCGCGATGATCTCGTCGTCGGCGCGGGGCAGCCGGACATGGCCCGCAGGGTCGGGCCACAAATCCAGCGTGAGCGCACCGTTCCGCACAGTCCCCGGCGACGACACTTGGCCGCGCTCACGGACCGTGCCGCGCGGCAGCAGCCCAGCCATCTGCTTGATCGTCTCTCGGGCGTTGGTCTTGGCCGCGCCCTGACCGCGGTCCTTGAGCCGGTCCAACTCGTCCAGAACGGGCAAGGGAAGCACTAGGTGGACGTCCTGCCCGGGTACCGCGTGAGCGTCGGCGCCGACGTCCCAGTCCTTCAACCGGTCTCGATGGTGGCAGAACACGTTCGCGTCGGCCACCACCAACCGCCCAGCCCGGTCAGCGCGCTCCAGCAGGGCGCTCCACTGCTCCAAGGTTTTAACGGCCTGCTGGAGGTGGTGGACATGCTCCTCGATCTCCAGGGTGAGCATCTCCCGGATCGGTCCGCTGCCCGGCTGATCCACTGGCAGCAGCCCCGCCGCAGACTCAACGAACTTGACCGGGATCTGCATTGAGAGCAGCGCGTTGTACCGGTCGGTGAGCACAAGCCGCTGTATGTCGGCCTCACTGATCTGCCAGCGCAACTGCGTGCGCGCGGCGTTGACCCACCTGTGATACTCCCGGTGCAACGCGTACGGACCGTGCTGGCTGCTCGCCAGGTTCTGCGCTTCGGTAACGAGCCGATTCATCACTTGCAGGACATGACTACGGTCCCCACCGGGTCCCAGCGTGATCAGCATGACCCCACAGTGCATCAGCGCACTCCCCGCAGACCACCGCTTTCCTCCCACCCCTGCCTTCGTCCCGCTCGTCCCTGCATCCAGCGCGTACGGCAGCCCCAGACGATCCGCGACGAGGTCAGATTTCCCCACCGAGCTCCGCATCTGATTCGTCTTCGCGGATCCGCTGGGTCAGAGCCGGTGAGGTCGCTCGTGGTGATGGCCGGAGACTGTCGGTGCCGGACGGCACTATGGAGGGGTGTATGTCACCCTGTTCGCTAGCCGGAACGGCTATCTCGACCACAGCCTCCAGGCGACTGTCGAGGATATCGAGCAGCGTCTTCGGAAGTGGAAAGCCGACGCGCTGCTGAACGCCTCCGAGCACGATGTCATCGAAACCCTCATCGGCCTTGGCACCGTCGCCTGCCCGGTACTGCTCCGCGAGGAGATCTACACCCTCGAAATGACCGAAGAGGAGCGGCAGTACGTCGAGTTCGGGGACCGCATCACCCGCCGGGTCACGGTCATGACGTTCGTCGTCCCCTACGAGGGCGAGGAGTACGTCTTCCGCGTCCGTCCAACGGCCACCACTCTCAACCCGCCCCGAGTCGCCGAGCTCAACTCCCGCGACCTTCGTATCGTCTTGGACATCGGCGCGATGGAAACCGAGCAGCTTCGCCGCCAGTTCCACGAGCAGCTTGACAGCATCGACATGTACCTCGCCTGGGCTCGCACCGACATCGACCGGCACAACCAGCGGATCCGCAGCCTCGTGCCCCAGCTCGTCGCTCAGCGCAAAGCCGAACTCCTCGCCCAACGCAATCTTCAAGCCGAGCTCGGCTTCCCGATCCGGCGCCGCGCCGACGCCGGCACCTACAGCGTCCCCGTGAAACGCCGTGAGATCCGCCCCACGGAGCACTCGGGGTCGCGGGCCGGAAGCAAGCCGTTCACTCCCGAGCCGGCGATGGCCGACGCCGACTACGAAGCGGCCTTGCAAGCGCTGGGCCATCAGCGCAACGCGCTGGAGCGCAGTCCGGCCGTTGCAGTCGGCATGGACGAGGAGGCGATCCGCAACCTCCTCCTGGTCAACCTCAACGCCCAATTCGAGGGCGCGGCAACCGGAGAGACGTTCAACGCCTCCGGCAAGACCGACATCCTCGTCCGCGTCCAGGACCGGAACATCTTCATCGGCGAATGCAAGTTCTGGAACGGCCCCCAGTCGGCCTCCGACGCCCTCGACCAGCTCCTGGGCTACCTCACCTGGCGGGACACCAAAGCCGCGCTGCTCCTGTTCATCAAGAACAAAGATGTCAGCGCAGCCGTGAAATCCGCCGCAGTGACCATAGACGCCCACCCCAACACCAAACGGCGCGGACACCAGAACACCGATGAACGAATCGACTTCGTCCTGCACGCCAACGGTGACTCGAACCGAGAGATCCGCCTCGCGCTCCTGCCGTTCGCCCTGCCCGCCGACGCCACCAGCCGCTTCAAAAGAAAAACCCAGAGCCAAGACGCCGACAACTAAAAGGCCACCGCGCAGAAGGGCGCCCGACAAACACGTACGGTCTGGCATGACCAACTCGACTCGCGACTGGCGACACGGGCCCCATCCGCCATAGCAGAGGCAGCGTTTGTATTAATGCTTAGGCTAGGGATATGGTCCGTTCATTGAAAATCTATGTTCACTGCCTCAGCTTCGACGTTATCGGAATCGGCTAGAACTCACTCCCCACCGTCGGACTTGTGCTCGCCCGTACGGCGGATCCGCCCATGAGCGCCAAGGAAGTCGATCATCACTTTCACCGCCGCGCCGACGTCCCATTGACTTGGTGCCCTACCGCGGTGCGCCGCGTCGTTTCGAAGGCGGTTCAGCCATCGCAGCCGGTCGACGGAAACGGCGAGCTGAAGTCCGGAGTGCTCGGCAATCGAGATGTAGTCGCCGAGCGCCGTCCGTTCGCCGATGCGCCCCTGCTGTTTTGCCGGCAATTGGTCAGTGACAGTACGAACGTACTGACCGAGGGCGATCTCAAGTGCGGTAGCGGCATCGATGATCGCGCGCCTGTTGGCGTGGCGTCTTTGCGCCGCTCGTGCATCACGGCTCAGAACTTCTTCTAGAGGTGGCTGCTTGCCATCGCGGACGAACCCAAGAATATCGGCCCATTCCCGAGCGCGAAGTGGGTGGACACGAGGCGTAGTAAGCCTGAAGCCTATAGCGCGATCGTCCGATGGCTCAATAAACACGAGCCCAGTGCCGACCAACTCGGCGTCATAGACACGGTGATTTGGATCAAGATCCTGGCCGGTCACGACCTCAACCCAGGTACGCACTTCATCGAACCAGCTATTGACGTACTCGGCGAGCTGATTGTCCGGGGTGAACCACGACCTGTGATCATAGGTTGGGCCATCGACGTCTATCATTGCCACGCGATGTAGCGCGGTCGCCGGTTTGAGTGACTCCGGAATGTGGGCGTCATATTCCTGCGCCCACACAACTTGGTCGCCGGCCAGTTCCGTGCGCAACGAGATCCCGGGCACGTCAGGAGGGCCGCCGAGCGGTGGCTGGTCAGTGGGCAGCACAACGTTGAATTTGAGCTCACCGTAACCAGTGGAGTACTTGGCATCCAGTGCGTCGCGCATCACCCAGATGTGCATCGGCAACTCGAAGACCGCGCTTACATCCATGTCGCCCCGATCTGCTGCAACACATCGCCCCCGAACCACTGCTTGCAACGCACCACAAGGACTCTAGGCGGACGGACGAACCTTTGGCCACTCAGTTTGCGCGGCTGAGAGTTCTTCGCCGGGCAGATCTGTCGGATCAGCGTCGGCCTGTGCTGAGCCGGAAGCGCAGCCCGGCACGTGACCCAACGACCATTACTGGCTGCGCCGGCCAGCATCCGGCGGTGGGTGTTGGTAACGGAGGCGCATCCGAGCAGTCTCGCCGAAGTTCCAGCTTGTGATCGCATTGGGACGGCGAAGATCAAGCAGGGCGGCCCCCACGTCGCCCCGGCGTGCCATGTAGAGCGGCGTCATCTCTGCGCATGGGGGTCACCGCCGATGCGGAGGTTGTTGTCGGCCCTATGCTGAGTGCCCCAGCGCTTCCGGGAGGCACGCGTGTACGCCCTTGAGGATCTTCGGAACAAGGTCCGCACCCCGCGGTCGCGGAAGTACGTTGACGAGGCCGTCCGTGCCTACAACGCAGCTGCCTACCGGTCAGCGATCATGGCGACGTGGATCGCTGTGGCCGCGGACCTCATCGACAAGATTCGAACCCTGGCTGTGGCCGGTGAGAGTGCTGCGAAGGCGCTGCAAAACACCCTTGAGACTGCGATTCAGCGGAACGACATCGCGGGGCTTCAGCGTTTCGAGCGCGAGCTCCTCGACGTGGCCAAGGATCGGCTGCACCTCTTGGGTGAACGCGAGCATACGGAGCTTGAGCGCCTGTACCGAGATCGGCACCTCTGTGCGCACCCTGCCTTTTCCAACGAGGACGACGGCCTGTTCTCTCCGACTCCGGAGCTCGTACGCGCACACATGACTGCGGCAGTGGACGGCCTGCTTTCGCAGGGACCGGTCGTGGGGCGGAAGGCAATCGAACGCTTCAAGCGGGAGATCACAGCAGATTCGTTCCCATCTCGCGATGAGGCGCTGCGGGAGTACCTCCTGTCGAGCTATCTCCAACCGGGGACACAGCCCCTCAGGGCGAACCTGATCAAAGTCGTGTTCAAGATGGCGATCCAGGTTGAGCTAGACCCACCGGTCCGGTGGAGAGCTGTCCGAACCGCTCAAGCACTCCAAGTACTTGTTCCACGTGAATGGGAAGAGCACGCGCATGATCTCATTGACAGGCTTCAGGATGACTGGGGTGACGATGTTCTCCTTTGTGTGGTAACCGGCCTCTGCCATGTTCCGGGAGTTTGGGAGGAGCTTCGGCCTGGTCCCCGCAATAAACTTGAACAGCTCTTTTGCGGAGAGCTACCGCTGGAGGTGATCGTCCATCTCGCGGATCCACTACCTCCAGCACCGTTGGACAAGCTCATGGCAAGGCACTTGGACGATTTGATCGCGAAAGGATTCGTGGCTGAAATCGCAATATCCGGCGACCCCGATCCTCGGCTTGTGGCACCTTTGATCGAAATCCTCCGCAAGGTCACCAGCTACCAGCACGGGGCTGACGTACTGGAGTGGATAGCCGCCTTGGCGCAAGTGATCACGCCGGACCAGTTGCGAGAGATCATTCAGATCAGCATGGATAATTCGCAGATCCGCGATGCCTTCATCGGCCGAAGGGCTCTTCGGACGTTGCGGTCGGCCACCGAGGAACGAGGGCAGGTCTTCGCCGATGCGTGGCAGGTGTGGGAAGCAGGTACCCAACCGACCGAAACGTGAGCCAGCTTCGGGCACCCGGCCGCAAACCGTGTGCGAGCGGGCAAGCGTGGAAAGCTTCGCTGCCACGGCATGGTCGAGATAGTGCGTCTCTGCGCCCGTTGCGGCGTCTGCTACTCTCAGTCACTGCCGCCCCGACCACGGGAGCGGGTGGAGAGATCGTGTGCCCCGCGGGTCGGAGCCGAAGAATCGCCCGGGGATCTCCGTCTCAGTTTCCGTCTCATTCGTGGTCGTTCGGAGCCGTTCGCGAACGTTCAACGAATCACGTTTCCGCACGTCAGGGACTAGGGCGGACGTCGGCGAACCATGATCCTCAGAATTGGAAAGCGTGTTGGGTGCAAGCCCTCACGAGTTCGAATCTCGTATCCTCCGCCGCTCTGACCTGCACAGAGTCACAGCCGGTACCGATTTCGGTACCGGCTGTTTTCATGTACCGGTTGCAGTTGTGGTTGCATTTCAACCCCATCAAGCGGATGACCAGGCGCACGCCGCCCAGATCAGCATCGACCAACCCACTCGATCACGACGGCTTCTACCGCTCTGAACAGCGGAAACAGGCGATCGACGAATGTTGCCAGAGCACCGCCCGGTAGCAGAGCGCACGCCCAGGAAGCGTGCGTCCCGAGCCATCTCGGCCATCGTCCGAACGTCAAGCCGATCTCCCATCGGCGAGTCCCTGAAACGGAGGCAACATGTAGCTATCCTTCGCGCGAGGGCAACTCACGGCGAGGGTGGGCAGTCCATCGGCCGCGGCTTTGTAGAGGGCGACGAGCAGGTGGGTGCGGGCGGCGGTGAGGTCGTGGACGGAGCCCTGGTTCGACGTCGGACACCCACAGGGGCAGGCTGTTGGGGGCGGACAGGGCCTGGACGCTGCCGGCGGGGTGGTGGGTTTTGCCGGAGTACCACAGGTCGATCGGCTCGCCCTTGACGCTGAGGGTCTGCTCGGCGTTCCGGTCGGCGGACAGCAGGGTCCCGTCCATGATCAGGTGGGTGTGGCCGTCGGCTCGCGCCCGGTCAAGGGCGTCGTGTAGATCTGGTGCCTGATCTGCGAGGATGTCGACGCCTTCGTCCACGTAGCGGTAGGCGGTGGCTCGTGAGATGCGATGATCGCGGCCGAGTCCGGGGATGTCTCTGTCGCCGCGGAACCAGCGCAGCACCAGGACAGCCTGCCAGAACGGGTCAAGTGCCCGGCTGTCCTTGGGAGTGCCGCGCGGTCGCCGTTCGGCCAGCAGAAGGCGGGCAACATGGCAAACGAGGTCACGAGAGACGTCGAGCGTGGCACGATGGGCAATCGCGTGGAGCCTTCAGGAAGACGCGAAGAGTAGCTGTGGCGGCCTCTTCCGACCGGGGTTCCACGTCTTGCTTCAGGCCTTCGACAGCCCAGCCCGGAACACCGGCCTTCTGCTCCAGAAATCCCAGCTGACCGAACTATCCCGCTGAGATCACCTCAGTGGAGCAAATCGCGTGGGGAAACGCTTCGAATTCGAACCTCTAATTGGGAATGTAGAAGGCAGGTTCGTAGCCTTCGGCCGCAAGATCTTCGTAAGTCTGGGTTGTGGGGACGCGGTCCCAGACTCCTCCGAGGAGTACAGCGAATCCGGCAGGTGTGGCGAGGAAGAGGTGTAGGACCGGCGGTCTGACAGTGCGCGCGATTTCCCGAGCGAGGTCGCGGATGGCGAGTGCTAGGCCGTAGGCGTGGTTCAGACCCGAGATGCTCGCGTTCGACGTCCCCGAAGCTGGCCGGACTGTCACCAAAGGAATATCACGGCCGGTTGAAGCGAGATACCGTTGGACGTCCGCAGTCAGGTCGGTAGCGATCGCGATGGCCAGGGCGACGTCCTGACCGGCCAGCAGTTCACCGGGCGGGCGGGAAAGCGAGATCGGCGCGGGGTCCACGGGGTGGGTCGGCCGGACCCAGAGTTCTCCGTCTTTGATCTTGGCGATGGTGAATCCCGCGGTCTCCTGGAACACGACACCTGCGGTGAACCAGGTGGGCAGGCGCATGGTCCCGGTGACGAGAACGCGTCGGGATCGGATACCTCGCAGCGCGCGTTGTGCATCGACGAGTTGTGGCCGGAGGACGGTTTCCCACTCTTGCGGGTTGTGCAGGCCCCGGCGGTTGCGGGCTTCGCTGCCGCGGAAGCGGTCCACCCAGTTGAGGCTGATCGCAGCGTCGGGATGTGCGACGTACTCGTCGAGCGAGTTGATCGCGAGGATGGTGAAAGGGTCCGCCGCATGGAGGCCGAGGCGGTCGACCGCTGCGCCGATGTCCTCGGCTCTCCGCTCGACCCGGTTCGTTTTCACCCATTCTCGGACCTCGGCGATGCCGAGTCGGTAAGCGGTGTCGTCGGCGCGGACTCCGGCGGCGTAGCTGATCTCGGCGATGTGGTCTCGCCAGACGGCTTCGGAGGCGTCGGTGCGCAGCCGCAGGTCGGCGAGGAAGTCGAAGAGTTCGTCACCGGTACAGCCCAAGTGCGCAATGAGACGGTCGCGCCCTGCAAGGGCGGGCGTCGACGTCGCGTATCTGAGCCGTTCGCTGAGCCGGTCATTGCGATCCCGCAGGGTCAAGACCGGATCGGCGGGATCGATGGAGCGGGTGGTGACCAAGGTCAGCTGGGGGCGCTCTTCGTTCCGGGACAGTTCGGTCCGGGCCTGGTGGAATCTCTGCAGGATGCTCGATCGCCCCGACCGGGTGGGTTCGCACAGCCAGTCGAGTGTCGCAGGCCGTTCTGCGGATACCGCCGCCTTCACCTGGTTGTACTCGTTCGGGCCACGGGTCTTGGCGATCACTACGTCATCGACGTTGCCGGCATTGATGGCCTCCACGGTGACGCCGCTGACCCCGGCGTGCGGTACCAGGGTGCGCAGCCCGGCATGCCAGGCGACGGCATACTGCACATCGTCCCCGGTGATGCGGGCGCCGCTCGCGCTCGGGAGGTTCTCGTTGAGCGTGGGCTTCATGGCTGTGCCGTGAACGGCGGCGTCGGCGGGCAGATGAGGATCTGCTCGGCGATGAGCTCGGCGGTGATGGGACGGGTGGGGTACGCGGCCAGGCAGGTCGCCGCAAGGACCCGGTCGACCAGGTCAGAGTAGGTGTGGCCGTAGCCGCGGTCCCCTGGCCCGGTCAGGTCCACCAGATGCTTCACGTCCGAGGGGCTGAGCGGGACTCCTTCGAAGAGGTCCGTGAGGATGGCGGTGCGCTGGTTCTCGTCGGGTCGGCTGAAGTCGAACTCCGCGGCGGCCCGGCGGCGGATCGCAGGGTCGAGGGCTCCGATCCGGTTGGTGCACATGATCACCAGCACGCCGGACGCCTCCGTGGCGACCTGGCTGATGCCGCGGATCAACGCGTTCACCCCGGCCCGGTCCTCATGGTGCATCTGACTGGCCTCGCGCGACTGGGCCAGAGCGTCGGCCTGGTCGATGACGAGGATTGTAGGTCGCTTCGATCCGGCGGCCCGGGCGTCGTGAAGGATGACGTCGAACGCCGTCCCGATCAGCCGGGTCATCTCACCGACAGCACCGGTACCGCGGGCGCGGAGGCTCAGCCGCTTCACCCGCACGTCGATGCGGTGCCGACGGGCGATGGCGTCGGCGAAGGTCTCCGCCAACGTGGTCTTTCCGGTGCCCACGTCGCCAGCAAAAATGATCAGCGGCGGGCGGTGAGCCAGCCGGGCCACCGCGGGCAGCACCGTCTGATGGGTGCGGAGGCTCCACTCCTCCAGCAGGTCCGGCTGGAGGATCAGCTCGGCTTCCTTCGCCAGGCGGGTCTTGATGTGGTCGAGCCCGACCAGCCGGGCATAGCGCTGCTGGGCGAACGGATCGGGAAGGTCGAGGTCGTCGTCGAACAAGTCCTGGTTAGTCGTCATAGCGGTCTGTACGTGCTCCTGGTGAATCCCGATCCGTTGGCCGAGTAAGTACGGTCGGAGGTGTGGTAGCCGCCCATATAACCGGGGGCGGCGGCGTTGACGCGCGAGAAGGGCAGGCCTTTGATGAAGTCGTCTCGGTCGGCACCGGTCAGCTGCGACCACTTCGAGCTGTAGAACAGATAGCTCGTGAAGACGGCCCCGGCGGTGTCGGCATGGCGGTAGATCCCGCCGGCTCGATCGTCGGCGACCAAGGTCCCGTCGACGCTGGCGTACTCCAGGGTGAGAATCCAGTTCCCGCTGCGCTTGAACCCGTAGATGACCTTGTTAACGTAGCCGCCGTAGGACAACAGCGCCGCCTCCAGGGCGTAGTCCTCGATCTCGGTGGCAGAGGGCTTGCCGTAGTAGCGCTGGACCTGCCGCAGGTCGGTGGCGATCTTCGAGGCGACATACTTGGCCGAGGCCAGGCTGTAGGTCTGCGACTCGGTGCGTGTGTAGGACGTGGTCATCGCTAGCCTCGGAACCTGCTGCCGAGCACGACCTGCCAGCACTTCACCGCTTGGTCCTTCGTCGTGGCGAAGCTCGCCTCGGTGATCGCGTCCAGGGCCGCTTCCGCCGCGTCAACGATTCGGATGCGATCCCGGGCCTCGTAGAGGCGGGCGGTGTTGTTCTCCGGGTTGATCGGATCGAAGATCTCGATCTCCCCGATGCGCTCCGTCGGCAGAGCCGAGGCCGGGTAGTAGGTGTCGAACGCGATCCGCTCGCGCAGATCGGTCCGCACGATGTAGTCGAAGAACCCCTCCAGCGCGGCAACGTAGTCGGTGAAGTCGACGCGTCCGGTGTCCAGCAGATGCGCGCAGATCAGCTCGATCATGAACGACTTGAACCGGAACTTGTCCCCCGAACTGCTGCTCATGTCCTGTTCGCGCACCCACCACTTCACCAGGCGCACCACCTGAGCCCAGTCTTCAGGACAGGCGTTCTTCCGGGCCTGAACGAAGTCCAGGTGCACACGGACGCTGGTGAGCAACCAGTCCGTCCGGTCGACAGCGTCCTTGGCGACCAGGTAGCCCCGGTCATCGGGGTCGCCTTCGTAGAGCACCGGCACGACGTCGACATGGGTGCCGCTGGTCTTGAAGAAGACGTTGACGCAGTGCGTGCCCGGCGTGATCTGCGACGGGTCGAGCAACCCCCGGTACGCCTCACGAAGGCATTCGGCGATCCACTCGACGAGTTCGGCCTCCTCTGCCGGGGCGTCGTCGCGCTTGACGTAGATTGCCACATCGAAGTCGTTGAAGGTGAGGAGGGCGGTCCCCTTGGCCACGGACCCCGCGTGGAGCATCTTGACCAGCGAGAACCCGGGGTTCCCCGCAATGTGTGACTTCAGTCGATCGCGAAGCGTGTTCACCTGCTTGCGCTTCTCGGTCGCCGTGTCCCGCGGCAGGTTGACCGCGCGCTTCGCGAAGTCCTTCAGGTCGACATGCGTGATCTTCAGTTCCACATCCATTCCCCCTGTCATCGGCACACCAGGATCGCCCCCAACGACCCCGCCACCTCAGATTTGAACATCATCTTCTCTGACTTCGGTAGAGTACACCCACAGCGAGCCCGCAAGACCAACCCACTTCATGGGCAAACATTCTGTACAGATCTATCAATTTGACTCACCAGTAACCAAGGCATGCCTAAGATGTGAGCGGACTGAACAAGCAAGATCGAGCCGTCCGCCTGCCAGCGGACCGGACCCGCCCGGAGACGAGACGTGGACGACCCGTACCTGGACCCCCGCAACGTCGCGGCCCTGTTCGACCGCACCAGACTGCGGCTGGCACGGGAGCTTCGAGGGCTCACCCAGGTGCAACTAGCCCGGGAGGCCGGCTCCGTCACCGCGGCGTCGATCAGCCAGTTCGAGAACGGGCACACCAAGCCCGCCGCCTCGACCTTGCGCCGACTCTCAGTGGCCCTGCGCGTACCGCTACCCTTCTTCGCCGCCCCTTCCCGTCCTCCGGCCCAAGAGCAGATCAATGGATTCTTCCGAAGCCTCCGATCCACTTCCCCTCGGGATCGCCAGCAAGCACTGGCATTTGTCCATCTCGCGCGCGAACTCACCCTTGAACTCGAGAAATACGTCACACTACCGGATGTCAATCTGCCGCGCATTCCCATCGATGAATCGAACCCACTTCTTTCACAAGACATCGAGCAGGCCGCCGCGCAGGTGCGAAGCCACTGGAACGTTCCCCGGGGTCCGATCCCAGATGTAGTGAGACTCCTCGAAATAAACGGAGTCATAGTCGTTCGGTTTCGCGTCAGTATCGAAAAGGTCGATGCCTTCTGCGTTGACTTTCCGGACAGACCTGTCGTCGCTCTCGGTGCCGATAAGGGGCTGCGCGACCGCTCACGTTTCGACGCAGCTCATGAACTAGGCCATCTAATCCTGCACGGTGTCCATGGCCAGATCGGTGACAAGCTCACCGAAAACCAGGCCCATGAGTTCGCCGCCGCATTCCTCATGCCAGCAGACGAAATCAAACACGAGCTTCCAGATCGGCTCGATTGGCCATCATTTCTCCATCTGAAGGCAAAATGGCACGTCTCATTGGCCGCCCTCCTGGTCAGAGCGAGAACTCTCGGAGTCATGAGCGAGCACACCTACGCACAGGGATGGAAGGCTCTTTCCGTACGAGGATGGAGAAAGGTGGAACCGGGCCCACTGGGAAACCCCGAGGTTCCAGTCCTCCTTCATCGAGCGCTGAACCTCATGGAGAAAACGGGATTCTCATTCCAGGAGTTCATTGGCCGATCCGGGCTTCCCGAATCAGATATCAGGACTCTGCTCGACCGAGACATCGTGGAACGACCACGTGTGGAGTTCTGAGGTTGGACCTGAAAACCTTCATCGTGAACCCATTGTCCCCCAGATGAGTGTTCAAGCACCGGAAGACTGAGCGGCCCCAGGGCTTTCGCCACCCGTGAACTCGCATCCCCGCCCCGCCTGACCAGGCGAAACGCAAGCCTCGGCCCCTGCTGGGAACCGGGGCCTCGTCGTGTCTGGTTGCAGTTAAGCTCCTGAGGCCCAGCTAGGTGCTGTTACCGGGCCTTCTCCCTTCTTTTATGGCCCGCCACTAGCTGGACGGCCATCGTAATGACCGGGTCATCGGCGACGAAACACTATCCTGACGATAAGTAGTTGCCTAAATACTTATCGTCATATTCGTTGAGTGTCGGAATTTCTGAGTCCTCCGGAAGGGGACACCCGTGATCAAAGCTGTTCCGTTGACCGGCCCGGCCCCGGATTCCACCCGGCCCTGCTTGCCGGGTCTAAAGGATGATCTGTTCGGCGCGCATCTGCGCGTGCCGTACCCAGTCGCTGCCCTCGGCCGCCACCTGTTCGAGGATGCGCAGCGCGCTGCTCACTCCTGAGTCGTCGAGTGCCAGTCGTCGCAGGTAGGTCACATCGTCTCCGACCGTCTCGTCTACCTCGGCCAGTTGCTCCACCGTCACGGTGAACCGCTCTCTGTTGACCAGCATGAGCCGGAATAACTGGAGCATCACCGGTTCCACGTTCGTGTTCGACGTCGACTTCGGCCGCGGTGTTTCGTTCCCCTCCGTGTCCGGATACCCGTCTGATTTCTCATTTGCCTCCGTGTCAAATACAGAGGCCGGTGGTCGGCGTTTCCGTTGACTCGGTGGGAGTACTGCCCGTCTGTCCTCGTCGAAGCAGATCCCGATCTCGATGATGCTCGCTGAGGCGACCGAGTCGTACCGGAACGCCGTACGCTCCTGGTTGCTCAGCGTCCCGCTGGCAAAGTCCAGATGCACGGCGATTTGCCTTACTCCGGAGTTGGTCAGCAAGTAGATCCACATTCTGTACGACGAGTACCGCCAAGGGCCGCGGCGAACCCGCGATCGGCTGGCGCCAGGGGCCGGCTCGGTGAGAACCGCTTCGGCGATGACGTCTTCACTCTCCATGCCGTATTGCTTCAATACGAGGGTACGGAAGTAGTGCTTGTCGTCGTCCAGCCAGCGGGCCATCTCGGTGTCGTCAGGCCGGTCAGCCAATTCCTGCAGCCGTTTTGCGTAAAGTTCCTTTTCGACGAGTAGCCGCTGGGCCGCCATGGCTCGCTCGCGGCTCCGGTGCAGCAACCGGATGAGGAAGACGTCGCCATGACTCGCGGGAAGCATCAGACCGGCACAGAACGTCAGGCCGATCGGGCCCGCTGCCAGCGTCGGTTCGGCGAGGAGGATTCGGATCACAGTGCCGAGTGCGATGGCTGCGAGGGCGATGGCCGCGCAGTCGAACCGTGTAGCTTCTCTCGGCCGCGTGTTGAGCTTCCCGTCACGGAAGAGTTTCCAGGCGTCTTGGGCGTGTCTCTTGATCAGATAATCGACACCGCCGGGCGGAACTTTGGGGCTGCCGTAGACGCTTGCGTACTCCCGGGTCAGGGCCGCTTGGACGGCCCGTGTCGCCGCGCTCCACCCCTTCGTACTCTCTCCGTCGGAGGCGTTCCTGCGGACGCGCTCGAAGACTCGCTTCACAGCGGCTCTCATCTTGTCACTCGTCTTGGCCGCCGGGTCCTCCTGCCACGGGGAGAAGCGGACCGGGAAGCGGACCGGGGCGAGCCAGCCGAGCAGCGCCACGCACACCAGAGCCGATACCGCCAGCACAGGACCCGTGCCGCCATGCCGGAGAGAGAGGCTCTCCCCCCAGAGCGCTCCGGTCGCACCCATCAGGATGGCGACGCTGGCAACCACCGCTTGGGCCGGGTGGAGCGTCGGGCGGGGTGACAAGGTGCTCTGCGGCGGGTAGGGCACCGGCTCGAAGAACTTCGGGACTCGTCTCTTACGCTCGTTCCCAAGCCTCTGGCCGCGTATCCGTTCTGCACGGATGTGCTCGAGCTGCCGCCGAAGTCCTGTGGTGAACAGGGTGTCGAGGTGGCGGCGGATCTCCTCGCGACGTTCTTCCGGTAGGTCTTCGAACGATGCCAGCACCTGGTCCATTCTCGCTGTGCCCGCTGCGTCGCCCTGCGGGTCCTGAAGCAGCACGATCAGGTCTTTGATCACCTTCGCCGCGGTGAGCCAGTGGTCGTTGCTCTGCTCGACCTGTTTCCAGGCGCTCCGGAACCGGTAGCGGCCCTCCTCGTCCAAGTCGGCCAGCGCCTTGCCGCTCAGGATCGCGAGCATCCAGTAATAGGCGGCCTCGCCCTGGCAGTACCGCTCGGCGATCACTGACATCAGGAGTTCTTGGGCTTGGCTCGGAAGCAGGGCTGCGAGGTAGTTCTTGGCGACCCGCAGCCTCTGATCGGGAGGATCGTCGGGACCGGCTACATAGATGGTGACTTCATCGTTGAAGACACCCTGCGCCCCGACGGTCCCTTCAGCGTTGGAGAACGTTGCCTCCGTGTCCTTCTCGTCCTTGGGAGCGGGCTTCTGTTCCTTCATGATGCCTGGCCGCTTGTGTCGTCCTTAGGCTGCTCAACCTGCTGCGTCTGCTCGGGCTCGCGCTTCTGGGGAAGACCTCCGAGGTTGATGGTGACCTCCTGGTTGAATTCCTTAGCCTGTGCGCCGATGTACGAGTGCTCGTTGTGGAAGAAAGAGCGTTCCTTCTGGTCGCTCACGGTCGTCGTCTCCTTCGTCTGTCCTGTGATGGCGGTGAGAGGGTGGGCGCTCGCTGTAGTTGAGGTACTGAGCCGCGTGAGGGCGACGCCTCGGGGACCGGCCAGCTCAGGGTCGTGATCTTGGATGCGGCGAGCCAGTTCCGCGAGTGGCTGGCTGACAGGACGCCCCAATGAGCGCGTCCAGTGCTCTTCTGCTCTGCGGAAGACCCAGAGCGGGAGGTCGGGCCCACCCGTGCAGTAGGCGGTAACCATCCAGATCGCGACGAATTTTTCGTCGAGCATCGCGTCGGCGTCGTCGTCCAGCATGCGGCACTCTTCGGCCACCTGTTCGTGCCCACCGTTCTGTGCGATGCGCTCCATGCGGAAGAGGCTGGCGCTGCGGTGCTCCATTCGCAGCTTTTCGCGGTTGCTGTCCGCCCAGGTCCCAGAGATACCCGCGAGAGGCCGGCCGTACAGACCGTGGCCCCCGGTCCACTCATCCAGGGCATCGCCGATCATCTGTATCGCTGCGTCGTCGGCCAGCGTCTTGGCCTTAGCAACTTTCGCGCGGAAGCGATGCACGTCGGCTTGCTCTGGGCACATCACGAGCTTGTATGCGTCCCCTGTGCCGGGCACCGGGTCGGGTACCTCGGGAGCGGCTGCTCGGAGATGTTGCCGGAGTTCGCTGGCGATCCGCGTGAGCCGAGCATCACGACCGATCGGATCGGGGTCGTTCCACACGATTTCGATCAGCCGCTGACGTGACACCGGCTGCCCGTTCTCCAGGACGAGAACGGCGAGCAGGTGCTGGCACTGCTGCGGAAGCTGTATGTTCCGCTCGTTCGACAGGACGGCCACGGGGCCGAGGACTTGGTATTCCATTACTGCCTCCTCGCACGTCGAGTGCGCACGCGAAGCGGATCGATAGCGAATCGACCGGACGAAAAACGGACCGAAAGCGGATCGGGATCGGATTAACAGCGGATTCGTAGCGGATGTTCGCCCGGGAATCTGATGTCAGCGCAGAAAGCGCGAAGCCTCAGAGAAGGGATAATGTAATGCGAGAGGCCAGTGAGATGCCGGAGTTCAATTTCCGGTGCAACGGCGGCGGCTGCGTTATCGTCGAGCGGATCGCAGGGGCCGTCGTCATCAGGGACTCCAAGAACCCGTACCAGCCCGGGCTCGTGTTTAGCCGGAAGGAGTATGCGGACTTCCGTCGGCGGGTGCGGAAGGGCAGGGGCGCGTGGCTGCGCGAGTTCGCCGTCCAGTCCGTCCAGTTCATCCTCCAGTCCGCTCAGCTCGCCGTGCGGTTTGCGCTGACGCGGATCGGCTCCGCCTGACCAGTTGAGGGCGTGGTGGTCGGCCGACCCCCACGCCCTCATGGCGGGTGCGGGCATTGTTGCCACGCTCGCACCTCGGTGGTGAGTTCATTGAGAAAAAGACGGGCGCCCTCGCCGTATTGGGCCACCTCGCTCAGCAGGCGCCATTCACGCTTGTAGCGTGCGACGCTCTCCGGATCGTTGACAGTGAGGTTCGCATGCACAGTCTCGACCATTGCGATGGTCTCACCACAATCGGCCCAATAATCTTCGTAAAGATCGAAAAGAACGAAACCATGTGGCACATACGTGACTGCCTCGGCGGCGTGCGGAAGCAACCCGATCAGCACATTGTCGAGCGTCGCCAGCGAAGCGATTCGGTCGAGTTGCGCCTGCAGTAGACGGGGCGGCCCGGGGCGCCAGCGTAGTGCCGCCTCCGTGATCAGGAACTCGAAGTGGTGGTCGTGATCGAAGAGAGCAAGCTGCCGGTCCAGCCGTCCGGCTACGGCCGCCGACAGGTTGGCATCATCATCGTCCGGCGCGAAGAACGAGAAGACACGGCGAGCGTATTCGGCGGTTTGCAGCAGTCCCGGCACGACCGTGTTCTCGTAGACCATGATTCGGTGAGATCGGGCCTCCACCTCCTGCACGTCGCCTTGCACGTGCGGGCGATCTCGCAGTGTCCGCGACCAGCGCTGCACCTCCGTGAAAGCAGCCTCCGTGAGCGCTTCCAGCAGCGTCACCGTATCGGCTGGCGCATTAACGGCAGCCGACCACGCCGCCACCTCAGGCGCGGTGGGCAGAGTGCGGCCCGACTCGATGCGCGACACCTTCGACTGACTGATGCCGACCCGCATGGCCAACTCCCGCCCGGACACCCCGGCCATGTCGCGGAGCCGCCGCAACTCGACGGCGAGCCGCCGTCGGCTCACCGACGGTTCCGCGTGGTCAGAGTCGGCCACCGAGATCCTTCCTCGCGACTCGTTGTGAATCAGTTTGCATCATACAGGGTCGCAGCACACTCGGTCATGAGCAGGACGTTGAAAGTTGCAGTCGTCAATCACTTCGGGCCACCGGTCAAGTTGGCGATGGCCCTGGTGGCAGTGGAGGTGGCGCCAGCCGGCATTGGCGCCCACATCAGCATCTACGGCCCACCGGCTGGTCACGGTCTTAGCCCGGCCTCAGCGGTTGCAGTTGTGGTTGCATTCGCATGTGTTCGGGGGCGTTCAGGAGCGTCCAGCTGAATACCAAAGTCCCAGGTCAGCTGGGTTACGACCACCGGCGAACACCAAGACGCAGACTTGGAAAGCGTGTTGGGTGCAAGCCCTCACGAGTTCGAATCTCGTATCCTCCGCACCGCCTGACCAGGCAGAACACCGAGGCCGGTACCCCACGGGTACCGGCCTCGCGTACGTCCTGGTCTGGATCGGAAGCCGGCGTGCGTGGATTGAGCAAGCGGGCCGCTCCTTCATGAACGAGTCCAACGCGACCGAGGCTGCGATCGCGACGGCGATGACGGGTACGACCTGTCCGTCGGCCGACCAGATGCTCCAGGACCTGGTGCCCGGCGGGATGTGACGCTGCCGCGTTACCCACTTTGAAGCCTTGTGGACGCCGGTTGGGGGCCGGTGTCGATCAAAGGGGGACGGCACCGGTCGGCTTACCGTCGGGGTGGCCCCCAGGCCGGACTGTGGAGATCAGCGGTGGTCCGGGTTCTCGAAGTCGAACCGGCAGCCGGCGTCCCATTCCGAACGCTGGTTGCCGTGTGCGGGGATGCCGCCCGCGTCCTTGAGGATTCTGGCCAGGTGCATCAGGTTCCACGTCATGAACGTGGTGTTGCGGTTGGTGAAGTCGTTCTGCGGTCCGCCCGAGCCCGGGTCGAGGTAGGAGGGCCCGGGACCGGCCTCGCCGGTCCATCCGGCGTCGGCCTGGGGCGGGATCGAGTAGCCCAAGTGCTGCAGGCTGTAAAGGACGTTCATGGCGCAGTGCTTGACGCCGTCCTCGTTTCCCGTGATCAGGCAGCCGCCGACCCGGCCGTAGTAGGCATACTGGCCCTGCTCGTTGAGGATCGAGGAGTTGCCGTAGAGCCGCTCGATGACCTGCTTCATCACCGAACTGTTGTCGCCCAGCCAGATCGGCCCGCACAGCACCAGGATGTCCGCGGCCATGACCCGCTCCTGCAACTGCGGCCACTCGTCCGACGGCCAGCCGTGCTCGGTCATATCGGGCCACACGCCCGTGGCGATGTCATGGTCCACCGCCCGGATGTGATCCACGCGCACACCCTGTTTCTCCATCAGGTGCGAGCTCAGGTCGATGAGCCCCTGCGAGTTGCTCGGCGCCGGCGAGCGCTTCAGCGTGCAATTGACGAACAGCGCCCGCAAGTCGTCGTATTTCGGCATCAGGCCCTCCGCTGCCAACTCAGCCCCGGCGAGAATGCTCTCGCACGACGGCTCCCAGCGGGAGCCACCACGCACAGTCGATCCGTAATACCCACCCAGAAGCCAGGCGTTACGCGACGTCCATCCCGGCTCGGGCAATATGCCGAAAGTCAGCGAACGACCTTCCACACCATCACCCCGAACACGACGTCCGAGCAATGGGTGCACGATGACGATCGCGCCGCACGCTGTTCGGTCAAGACGACAGCGCTCGGCACAGCAGCGCTTGCCTTGCCTCTTCGACCAGCGACACCACGGCTCCAAGCCGGGAGATTGGGCCTGACCGGGGGGCTGCCCGCGCCAGTCCAAAAGGCTCTTTCAGGTGCAGGTCGCCGTGCCAGGCTTGCCGTGTCTTCGGACGGGACGGAGATCGGACTCTCCGGCACTTCGAGCGAGCTGCCGTCCGTCTGTTCCTTGGCCGACTTCAATGGTAAATTCGGCGGTAGGAGAGGACACCGTTCGGAAGTGCTCGCACTGCCGGGCGCCGCTCGGGAGGTGGGTCGATTGCCCCCTGCTCGTCAGCCTTCCCATTTTCGGACATTTTTCGCGCGTATGCGGAATCGGCTGGCGATGTCGCTGCCGCCCGGCCGTGCGCGACGCGCAAGCGGAATCCACGGTGGCGCGGCCGTCGACAGCTCTGACGGTGCGCCGCCTGGCCCGCCGCGCAGGGTGCCCGGTTATGGGCCGGAACAGAACTGGTTGCGGGTCACGCCGAAATCAGTGGATGTCGTCGTGCGCTCTGCCGGGTTGTCGGCACGGAACCTTTTCAGCGCCACCCTTGTCCCGTTGTTGTTCTTCGCGTGGATAAGCCTCCTTCCCGCTATGCTCGGAGCCATCCTGGCCCTGGGCATCATCTCCGAGACATCGGAGATCATCATGAAGACCACGGCTGGTGCCGCTTTCCTCGTAACGTTCGTGACGCTCTCCCTCATGACCGAATTTTTCAGCGTGTTGCGCGTTTCGTTCGTCCCTGCGACGGACCCGACCACCGTCCGGCTGGTTCGTGGCTGGCGGATCAGCCGGGCGCCGATCGCCACGGTCTCGGCGGTGACGGTGATCGAACACAGGGAACGGGACGTCCCCGACGACCCGAGTTCCGGCATTCCGCTCGGCATCGGCCTCGCCCTGCACCACCCCGACGGCAGCGTTTGGACCAGCACCGGCATCCCCGAGCGACTGCTGGACGGGGTCATCTCCAGGGTTCCCCGTCCCGATTGCCAGGCACTCGCGCGCCAGCTGGCCGACGTCCTCGGACCGGTCGGCATACCCGTCGAGCACGAGTACCAACTGCACGAGCGGCGCTCGTTGCCGTGGAACTCGGGCGGCTCGGCGTCGGCGAACACGGGCGGGTTTTGATCGGGCGTCCCTGGAATCCGGGCCGACAGGGCCAGGCCACGATCCGGTCCTCACCGAACTGACCATGCCGGTGAACGCCGAGCTGCTGGCCGGTGAGAATGCCATCGTTCGATGCTTGGTGCCCTTTGCGCCCGAACAGTGCGGGTCGCTGCTCATGCGCGGCGGCGTCCGGCGGCGCATCGGACGGTCGGTCCTGCTGGGTCTTTGCGTACAGGTCAGGCGTGGCCCGTCGCAGCGGTTGTTCGCGGTGTGATGCGAGCTCGGGCACCCTGGACGTGGGCCCTGAGGCGAGGGGCCGGTCCTGGCGGGCACGAGCCGCGCGTTCGTGTCCAGGAGATTCGGACCCGCCGTTGGAGGTTCTGGGGCGTCTCGCAACTCGTTCGCGCCTGGTGGCGGGACGCCGCGCAGGAACTCCGGCGTTCTGTTCTACGTCCGGGTCGACCTGGAGGCCGGGGCTCGCGGCGCGCGGTGACGCTGGGCTATGCGGTGAGCAGGCCGAGTCGTCGTAGTTCGGCGGCCAAGTCGTCCGCACCGGTGAAGCGGATTGCGGTCAGTCCGGCATCTTGTGCGCCCTCGACGTTCTGCGCGGAATCGTCGATGAAGAGGGTTCGCGCTGGTTCGCGGCCGAGGATGGCGAGCGCCTTGCGGTATGCCGTGACGGCCGGCTTCCGGACTTTGAGCACGCCGGAGAACAGCAGGGCGTCGAACGGCTCCGTGGTTTCTGGCAGGTATATCGGAAGAGCCTCGGACAGCAGCGCGTCGTTGTTGGTGAGGAGGCCCAGCGCAGCCACGGGACGCAGTCGGTGCACCAACGCCAGTACTGCGGTGTCCGGGTCGAAGGCGCTGACCCAGAGGCGTTCCAGCTCGTTGCGGGGAACGGTGAGGTTCAGCTCGGCACGCAGCCGGTTCTCCAGTCCGGCCCGGTCGAGTCGGCCGTCGTCGGCCATGTCGATGATGCCTCCGCCGTACAGCGTCCGTTCAACCTCTGCGGCTGTCCGTCCGCACTTCGCCGCCAGCGCGTGCAGGCGCCGCTCCGGGCGAAAATGGCAGACGACGCCGGCCAGGTCGAAAAGGACCGTATCGATTTCCACGCTCTCAAACTAGCATCGTCCTCCCCGTGGCCTATATAGCGTGTCCCAGCGGAATGATGATTTGGACGGGCAGAGGGCGGGGCCGGCACCCGTGTCGGTGCCGGCCATCGTTGTGGTTGGACGTCGTTTGGGTCTGTTAGGCGAGGGTGAAGGATTTTAGGCGGGTGTTCAGGTAGGTCGCGGCTTCTGTCATGAGGTAGTCGGCGATGGCTTCGACTGTGCGGGATTCCCAGGGGCTTAGGTCGGTGCCCTCTACTGCCTGGTTGAAGGCACCCATGGCGGGGCCGCAGTGGATCAGGTAGTCGACCTTGGAGTGCTGGGCGCCTGTGATTGCCAGGCGGAAGGCTCTGGTGAAGTAGGTGCGGAAGAGGTTTGCCAGGTCTGCTTTGGGGTCGGTGGTGGGGTGGGGGCGGGGTTCGCCGGCTAGGAAGCGGTCTAGGATCTGGGTTTTTGTGGGTTCGTCCAGGTCGTTGAGTGAGGTGTGGCGGCGCCATAGGTCGCGGAGTTTTGTTGCGCGTACGGGGAAGAACAGGCCGTGTTTGAGGTAGTTGGCCTGGGACTCGAACTCCAGCATCTCGCCCCAGGGGGCGGGGGCCACGTCGAATTCTCGTGCCTTGCGCAGCAGGTCTTTTACCTCGTGGCTGGTGGCGGCCTCTACTGAGCACTGGTTGATTGAGCCGACCAGTACGAAGTCTGCTCCTAGCAGGAAGGCTGCTGCGGTGGCTTCGGGGGTGCCTATGCCGCCGGAGTAGCCGACGTGTACGTGGTGGCCGGGGCGTGCCAGGCGGTCGCGGAGTCTGAGGACTGCCGGTAGTAGGGACGGCATGTCTGCGGTGCTGGTCAGCCAGCCGCCGGATGCCTCCACGCACAGGTCGTCGGCCATGGGGCGGTCGGCTGCTCGGCGCGCCTCTTCCTCTGTGATCTCGCCTGCGGCTAGCAGACGCTTCACCAAGTGGTCGGGCGGCGGGGCTAGGAACTCGGCGGCTACGTCGGTTCGCGACACCTTGGCGATGATTCGGCCGCCCTTGAGGCGGAATCGGACCAGGGCGGGGGTCAGAAGGGGGAAGCCTGATGCCTCGATCAGGTCTACGCCGTGCCGCAGGAGCAGGTCGACCAGTGCCGATTCCTCTTCTGGGGCGGTGTGCCGGTACAGCAGGTTGGCGCCGAACGTTCCGGTGCGGCCGGGGTCGGCGGCCAGGTCGCGGAGCTGTCGGTCCACCTCGGTGAGGGGCTGGCCGCCCGTCCCCAGGAATCCGAGAAGGCCCGCCTTGGCGAGCGAGCGCAGCATTTCGGGGCCGGAGATGCCCCCGTACAGCGAACCGGCCACGTAGGCGAGTTGGAGGCCGTATCGCTCGCGGAAGCTTTGCGCGCCCAGGTCGGTGGGGCCGAGGGCTCCCGGACGGGCGGGCGCTGCGGCCGGGGCGAGGTCTGCGGCATGGGTGGGCGTGGCGGGGGCGAGGTCTCTGGCCCGGGCGGGGGCAGCAGCGGGGACGGGGGCCTCGGGACGGGCGGAGACGGCGCCTAGGTGTCCGGCCCGGACTTGCGCGGCGGCGGGGGCGAGATTGTCGGGCAGGGTGGGGACGGGGAGGGGGGTGGCTGCGGATTGGATGCGGGATACCAGTTTGGTGAGGACGTTGCCGGGGCCTAGTTCTACGAACTCGAAGTCGCCTTGGCCCATCAGGCGCCGGACGGTTTCCGTCCAGCGGACGGGGGCGGTGATCTGGTGGGTGAGGGTGGTCTTGACGTCGTTTGGGCCGTAGGGCTGGGCGTTGGTGTTCGCCAGTACGGGGACGGTGGGCGGGTGGAAGGTGAAGTTGTTGAGGAATGTGGCGAACTCTTCGGCTACGGGTGCCATGTGGCGGGAGTGGAACGGGGCGCTCACGTTCAGGCGGACGGCGCGTGCCCCGGCGGCCTCGAAGGCGTCGCGGACGGCGTCGATCCGGTCGGCCGGGCCGGACAGGACGAACTGGTCGGGGGCGTTGTGGTTGGCCACGTCCACGTCGTCGATGCCCGATTCGGCGAGGACCCGGACTACCGTCGCCTCGTCCGTCCCGACGACGGCCGCCATTCCACCGCCCTCGACGGCGGACATCAGTGCGCCGCGCCGCTGCACCAGGCGGAGGCCGGTCTCGAAGTCGAACGCCCCGGCGGCGAACAGGGCCACGTACTCGCCCAGGCTGTGGCCGATCAGGTAGTCGGCGGGGACGGGGTCCTCGGCCGTCCGGGCCAGGAACGACAGGGCGCCTACCACGTACAGGGCGGGCTGGGTGAACTCTGTGCGGCCGAGTCTGCGCTGCGGGTCGGTCAGGCACAGTTCCGCGATCGAGTAGCCGAGGACCCGGTCGGCCGTCGCGGTTTCGTCCGGGAAACGTTCGAAGAGGCCGTCGCCCATTCCGCGCCGCTGCGATCCCTGACCGGGGAAACCGTAGACCTTCACTGGAAGCGCCTTCCTTGGTGACCGCCGGGCGGCGGCGGCCCGGACGCGGGCCAGCGGGCCCGGGTCGTGGCCGAACGGGTTGAGAAACGGCTGGGAGCGCGATCGGGATCCTGCTGGCAGGTTGCCGCGGACGAAGTTGTGCAGCGTGCCTGCCGGGCCCAGGTCGAAATATTGGAAGTCGCCTCGGGCGCGCATTGCCGACATGGTCAGTTCGAACTCGACGGGCAGCCGGGCCACCCGTCCGAAGTGCTCGGCGGACGGGCGGTCGACCGGCAGGCCGTCCACTGCGGAGATCCATGGGATGCGCGGTGTCGCGAGCGCTACGTCGGTGAAGGCGGCCTCGCCTGCTGCTACCGCCGGGTCCATGAGGTGGGAGTGGTAGGCGTACTCCACCGGGACACGTTGGTGCAGGACCTCGGCGTCGCGTAGTGCCGCCTGCACGCGGTCGACGAGTTGCAGCGGGCCCGCTACGACGAAGTGGCCCGGTGCGTTCCGGGCGGCCACCTCGCACTCGCCCAGCAGCGGGACCCGGTCGAACACCTCGGGTGGGGCCAGGACGGCGAGCATCCCGCCGGGCGGGCTCGCCCGCAGCGCGTCGGCCTGCCGGACGAGCAGGCGCAGGCAGTCCGCGGCGTCCAGGGCGCCCGACACGACGGCTGCGGCGTACTCGCCGAGGCTGTACCCGACGACGTGGTCGGGTTCTACGCCCGCGGATCGCAGCGTCTCGGCCAGGGCGAGTTCGACCATCACGATCGCCGGGTGGGTGAAGCGGGTGTCGGTGAAGGGCTCGTCCTTGCGTCGTCCCGGCTCGTAGACGCGGTCGAGGACGGACGTGCCGAGTTCGGCGGCGGCTAGGGCGTCGAAGCGGCGCAGTGCCGTCCGGAACGCCTCGTCTTCTTCGTAGAGTTCGCGGCCCATTTGGTAGTACTGCGAGCCCTGGCCGGAGAACAGGAAGACGATCGGCAGATCGGTCACGCCGGTTCACCCACTTCGCGGTATCCGTCCCAGAACATTCCGTCCGACTGTGCGGGGTAGGCGTCCCAGAACAGGTCGGCGTCCTCGACGCCTCGGATGACGAGCCTGCGGTCGAGCGGGGGCGCCTCCAGCGGGGTCCGGGAACCCGCATCGGTGGGGGGCGGCGCTACCAGGACGTGCGCGTTCGTCCCGCCGTCGGCGAAGCAGTTGATCGCGGCGATGTGCGCGTCGGGCCAGGGACGGTCGTCGCGCGGCAGGTGGAGCGGGGACGCGTCCAGGTCGAAGTGCTCCAGCGGCCGTTGCCCGGACCGGAACGGGACCTGCCGCCCGTGGTGCAGCATCAGCACGACCTTGATGAAGGCCGCGATCCCCTCGGCGGCGAGCGGGTGCCCGATGTTCGGCTTGATCGAGCCGAGGGCCACCGGACGGTCCGCCTCCGTCCCGTAGACGGCCTCGACCGCCCGCAGTTCGAGCAGGTCCGTGACGGTCGAGCCGGAACCGCTCGCCTCGACCCAGCCGACGTCCTCGGGCCGGACGCCGGTGCTCGCCAGCGCCGCGGTCATCACGTCCCGCAGCGCCTGCGGGTTCGGGGTGGACGGGCCGGCGGTCCGGCCGTCGTTGTTGATCGCCGCGCCCTTCACCACGGCCAGGACGCGGTCGCCGTCCGCCACCGCCTTGGCCAGCGGTTTCAGGACGGTGACGCCGACGCCCTCGCTGAGCACGATGCCCGCCGCCCTGCGGTCGAAGACGTGGAACTCGGCGCCGGGGTTGAGCAGGCCCCGGTTCCCGAAGATCTGGAGCGCCCGGTCGTCGGCGAGCAGGCTGACGCCCGCGACCACCGCCGCGTCGAGCGCGCCCGAGCGCAGCGCCTGGAGCGCCAGGTCCAGCGCGACGAGCGCCGAGGAGCAGGCGGTGTCGACCACCAGGCTCGGGCCCCGGAAGTCGAAGAAGTGCGAGATGTTCGCGGCCAGGTAGTTCTGGCCCGTGGCCACGACCGGGTTCTTCGCCTGTTCCAGCCGTTCCGGGTCGAACGCGTGGGTGCCCCGGCCGCCGACGTACACGCCGACCCGGCCGCCGCGCAGCTCGTCCGGGCGATACCCGGCGTGGCGGACGGCGTTCGCTACCTCCTCCAGCAGCAGCAACGCCTGCGGGTCCATCGCCAGGGCGTCGGAGTCGGCCAGCAGGAAGGCGTTCGGGTCGAAGCGGAGCGTGTCGTCCAGCAGGCCCGCGTGGAAACCGTTGGGGCCGCCGAGGCGGCGGTCCTCGGCCGAGATCCGGCGCAGTGCCGACCGTCCTTCGCGCAGCAGTTCCCAGTAGTCCGCGAGGGACGGGGCGTCCGGGAACCGGCACGCCATGCCGATCACGGCGATGTCTTCGCCGTCCTCGGCGGGCGCGGGCTGCCGGACGGCGACTTCCTGCACCTTCGTGCTCGGCGCGTCTGTCCCGAACGCGGCGGCCAGCTCGGCGGGGTGCTCCTCGGCCAGGTAGGCCGCGAACCCGTCGACGGTCGGGTGCTCCAGCAGCGCGGACGGATCGATGTCCGTCCCGAGCCGCTTCGCCAGGGTCTGGACGAGCTGGGACACCAGGATCGAGTCCACCCCGTAGTCGGGCAGCGGCACGTCGCCCGCCAGCTTCGACCGGTCGAACCGGAGTTCGGCGGCGAGCTGGTCGAGCAGCCACGCGCCCACCGCCCCAGCCGAGCCGGCTTGAGCCGCCGGTCCAGCCAGAACGGCCGGAACCGCCGGGCCTGCCGGACTCGCCGCGCCGACCGGCGTCGGGTCGGCCGGCACCTGCGAGCCGACCGGGGCCACGTGGCCGGGCAGAGCCGCCGCGCCGACCGGGGACGCCGGGGCGGCCGCAACCGGCGCAGCCGATGCCGCCGGGCTGGACGGAACCGCCGTGTTGGCCAGGGCCGCCCGGCCTGCCTGGGCCGTCGGGTTGGTCGGGGTTGATGCGGCCGTAGTGAGGCGGCGGGCCGTCAGCAGGTCGGGGCGCCAGTCGGCGTCCGGACGGGGTATCGCGGGCAGGACGACGCGGGCGTCGGCGGCCAGCGCACGGTCGAGCAGTGCCAGTCCTTGGGCGTCGGTCAGGGAGTCGAGGCCGGAGGCGCGGTAGGCGGTGCTGCGCGCCTCGCCCATGCCGGTGTCGCGCCAGCTCGGCCACTGGACGCTCACCAGTGGCAGCCCGTGGGGGCGCGCCTCGGCCACGGCGTCCAGGTAGGCGTTGGCCAGCGCGTAGTCGGCCTGGCCGACCGCGAGCGCCGGGACCGCCGCCACGACCGAGGAGAACAGGACGAACACGCTCAGCGGCTCGTCGCGGAAGCACTCGATCAGGGTGTCGAGTCCGAGCACCTTCGGGGCGATGATCTCGGACATGCCTTCCGGGGTTTTACGCACGAACGCCGGGTTTTCGAAGTCGGTGCGGCCCGCGCTGTGGATAACCCCGCCCACCGGTCCGAGCCTGTTGCGCACCCCGGCCAGCGCCTCGGCGGTGGCCCGCCGGTCGTCCAGCGGGACGGCGAGGCACTCCAGTTCGACGCCCTGCGCGGCGAGGTCCGCCAGGTCGCGCAGCTTGCGGCCCAGCGCGCCGCCGGCGGCGATGTGCGCGGCCCACTCGTGGCGCGGCGGAAGCTCCTCCCGGCCGGTCAGGACGAGTTTGCGCACGCCGTACCGGGCGACGAAGTGCCGCGCGGTCAGCAGGCCGATCCCCCGCGTGCCGCCGGTCACCCACAGCACGTGGCCGGGCGGGAAGATCGGGGCGCGGCCGGCGGCGGGCAGTTCGCGGAGGGCGGCGCGGTGCCGGACGCCCTCGCGGTAGGCGACGTCGGGGAGGTCGGAGTCGAAGGACAGTTCGTCCGCGATCAGGCGGCAGCACGCGTCGTCGGGCTGGTCGTGGCCCAGCCGCACCTGGCGGGAGCGGACGTGGCCGTACTCGCTCTGGAGCATCCGGTAGAGGCCCGCCCGGGCGGCACCGCCGAGCGGCGTCCGGGAGGCCAGAAGCACGCGCAGATCCCGGCGTCCCAGCCGGACGAGCCGCTGGAGCCAGGCCAGCCAGGGCCCGAGGTCGGTGTGGCCGGACGCCGTGGGCTCGGCGCATCCGGCCAGGTCCACGACCGCGTCGAAACGCTCCCAGTCGGTGTGCGGATCGTCCGCCTCGGCCGCGATCCGGTCGGGGGTGAGCGCCTCGGCTCTCGGCAGCGCGGCGACCAGCCGGGCCGCCAGCGCCTCGGTGCCCGGCGCGACCAGCACGGCGGTGCGCGTCGGCGGCGCGGTGCGGGCCTCGGGCGCGGCGGGCTCCCAGTGCCGGGCGAGCAGCGTCCCGGCCGGGGTCGCGCCCGCGAGGTCGGACTCGGCCGCCGCGAGCCAGACGCGGTCCCCGTCGAACGGGTAACCGGGCAGTGCGATCTTGGCAGGTGCGCCCGCCGGGTGCAGGACGGCCCAGTCCACGCGTCCGCCCGCGACGAAGGCCGCCGCGCAGGACGCCGGGTCGGTGGGCGCGTCGCCTCCGGCGGCCGGACGCCGCACGTTCACGATCCCCGTCGTTACCCCGGCCGGGTCCCCGTCGGCGAAACCGTCGAGTCGGGCGGCCAGTTCGGGGACGTCGTGGAAGACGATCGCGAGCCGGTGCGCCATGGCCTCGCGGCCCGTCTGGAGCGTCCAGGCGATCTCCGCCGGCGCGGACCCGGCGCCGTCGTCGCGCAGGAACGCGGCGAGGCGGCGCGCCTGCTCCCGGAGCGATCTGTTCGCGCGTGCAGACAGGACCGCCACCTGCGGGCCTCCCGCCAGCGGCCGGGACGGCGCGGCGCCGAGGTGTTCTTGGAGGACGAGGTGGGCGTTCGTCCCGCCCGCGCCGAACGAACTGACGACCGCGGTCCTCGGCCGTTCCGTGCCGTCGGCGCTGGTCCGGCGGGGCCACGGGGCCGGTTCGCGCTGCACCGCGAACGGGGTGGCGCCGAAGTCGATGTTCGGGTTCAGCTCGGCCGAGTGCAGCGACGCGGCGAGTTCGCCGTGCCGGAGCTGGAGCAGCACCTTGGTCACGGCGGCGATTCCGGCGGCCGACTCGGCGTGCCCGATGTTGGACTTGACCGAGCCGATCGGCAGGTGCGCAGGCATGTCGTCCTTGAACGCGCGGAGCATGCCCGTGATCTCGATCGGGTCGCCGAGCGCGGTTCCGGTGCCGTGCGCCTCCACGTAGTCGAGGTCGCCGGGACGCAGCCCGGCCCGGTCGAGCACGGCGCGGAGCAGGTCGCCCTGCGCCTTCGGGTTCGGGACGCTGTAGCCCTTGCCCGTCCCGCCGTGGTTGACGGCCGAGGCCCGGACGACGGCGAGGACCCGGTCGCCGTCGGCCAGCGCCGCGTCCAGGCGCTTCAGCAGGACCGCGCCGGAGCCCTCCGCCGGGACGTAGCCGGTCCCGCCCGCGCCGAAGCTCCGGCAGCGGCCGTCCTCGGAGAGGAAGCCGCGCTGCGCCAGTTGCAGGTACTTCACCGGGTGGCTGGAGATGTTCACGCCGCCCGCGACGGCGACGTCGCAGTCCCCGTTGCGGATAGCCAGGCACGCCTGGTGGATGGTGACCAGCGACGACGAGCACATCGTGTCCAGGGCCACGCTCGGGCCGGTGAAGTCGTAGAAGTACGACACCCGGTTGGCCACCGACGCGTATGACGACGACGCGGCGATGCCGTCGCCGTGCAGGGCGTCCCGCGTGCCGTACAGCTGGTAGTGGCCGTACATCAGGCCGACGAACACGCCGGTGCGGGAGCCGCGGAGGCTTTCGCGGGTGTGGCCGGCGTCCTCCAGGAGGTGCCAGACGGTCTCCAGGAAGATCCGCTCCTGGGGGTCGACGTGCTCGGCCTCGATCTGCGACATCCGGAAGAACATCGGGTCGAAGCGGTCCGCGCCCCGCACGAAGCCGCCCCACTTGCCGTAGGTCTTGCCGGGGGCGGACTTGTCGGGGTCGTAGAAGCGGCCGTGGTCCCACCGGTCGGCGGGGATCTCCTCCACGCAGTCGCGGCCGTCCCGCAGGTTGCGCCAGAACTCCGTGACGTCGTCGGCCTGCGGGTAACGGCCCGCGACCCCGATGATCGCGATGTCGCCGTCCCGCGCCGGCCGGGACGCCGACGGCGCGGCCGGCACCGGCGCGGTCACGCCGGCGCCCCCGGCGGCGGGCGCCGTGGCAGGCACGGGCGCCGCTGGCGCAGTGTGCGCGGCGGGCACGGCGGGTGCCGTGGGCGCGGTGGGCGCGGTGGTGGGCGTGGCAGGCGCGGTGGTGGACGCGGTGGCGGGTGCCATGCGCGCGGCGGGCGCCGTGGGCGCGGCGGGCGCGGTGTGCGCGGCGGGCGCGGTGTGCGCCGTGGGCGCGGTGTGCGCCGTGGGCGCGGTGTGCGCCGTGGGCGCGACGGGTGCCGTGTGTGCGACGGGCGCCGTGTGCGCGGCGGGCGCCGTGTGCGCGGCGGGCGCCGTGGGCGCGACGGGCGCCGTGTGCGCGGTGGTTTCTGTGGGGGCGGCCAGTGCGGTGGTGTGCTCGGTGGCCAGGTGGTCGGCCAGTTCGCGGACGGTCGTGTACTCGAACAGGAGCGTCTTGGACAGCGGCCCGAACCGTTCTTCGAGGCGGCGGACCATGCTCATCGTGATCAGCGAGTCGACGCCGTAGACGTCGAAGGGCTCGGTGACGGCGATCTCGTCCTCGGGGAGCTTCGCCTCTTCCGCGAGGATGCGGAGGACGAGCCGTTCGGCGCGGGCGCGGACGTCGTCGTCCGGTTCCGTCGGCGCGACGGGTTCTTTCCGCGCGACGGGTTCTGTCGCACGCGGTGCGGTGCTGTTCAGGGCGCGTTCGATGCGGGACGGGTCGCCCGGGGCTAGCAGGAGGCGTGTCGCGGTGCCGCGCAGCGCGCGTTCCAGGGCGTCCAGCGCGGGTGCCGTGCGCAGCGGGCGGATGCCGAGCGTGCGTTCCATGTAGCGCGTTGCGTCGGCGTCCACGCGCATCGCGCCGTCGGACCAGACCGGCCAGGCGGCCGAGAGCGTCCGGCCGCGCCGCCGCCCGGCGCGGACCTCCCGGTCGCGCCACTCGGCGAAGTGGTCCAGGAACGCGTTCGCGAACGCGTAGTCGGACTGGCCCGCGTTGCCGAACGCGGCGGCGGCCGACGAGAACGCGACGAAGTAGTCCAGCGGCTCGTCCCGGGTCGCCGCGTCGAGCAGGACGGCGCCGCGCAGCTTCGGCCCGAGCACCGCGTCGGCGTCCGGGCGGGTCTTGCGCGTCAGGAGGCCGTCGCGGAGCCGTCCGGCCAGGTGGAGGACGCCGCGCACCGCGCCGTGCGCCGCGCGCGCCTCGGCGACCAGCGCGGCGACGGAGGCCGCGTCGGTGACGTCGGCCCGGACGAGGACCGCGCCCGCCGCCTCGGCCCGGGCGCGTGCCTCGGCGCTCGGTTCGGTGCGGCCGACGAGCACGATCCCGGTGCGCGGCGAACCGGCGGCCCGACGCGCGGCGGCGATGTGCTCGGCGAGCAGCAGCCCGAGCGCGCCGGTCCCGCCGGTGATGATGTGCGCGCCGTCGCCGGTGAAGGACGATCCCGCGGCGGGCAGGTCGACCCGGCGCCAGGTGCGGCGGGTCCGGCCGTCCGCGCCGTACCGGACCTCCGGGTCGGCGTCGGAGCGGAGTTCGCGGAGCACCGCGTCCGCGAGCGGTCCCGACGCGACCGCGACGGTCCGGAAGTCGATCGCCGGGTGCTCTTGGACGACGCAGCGCCCGAACGCCGCCATCGCCGGGTGCGCCGGGGACGCCGCCGGGTCGCGATGGACGTACAGGTACCGCAGCGGGCCGCGCCGGAGTCGCTGCCACTCCTGGAGGAAGCCCAGGACTTCGTGGAAGCCGCTCTCGGGATCCGCGTGCTCGTCCGCGACGTGGACCACCTGGAGCGGCCCGGCGGCGCCCGGCCCGGACCGCAGGACGGTCAGGCCCGCCGCTTCGAGCGCCGTCCCCAGCGCCGCGTCGGGGCCGAGCAGCAGCACGGTTCCGGCGGCCTCGCGCACGGCCGGGTCGGCGGGCTCCCACCGGGGCTCGAACGCCGCGACCGTGTCGGCGGCCGTCACCGCCCGGAGCGTGAACCCCTCGATGGCCGCGACCACCGCGCCGGTGTTGTCGAGCAGCGCGACGTCGAAGGCGAGCATCCCGGAAGGGACGGGACGCGCCGCCGCGCGGGCGTGCGCATGGACCTCCTCGGGCAGGTCCGCGTACAGCCGGACCGAGCCGAGCGAGAACGGAAGATAAGGCACCGGCCCGGCGGGACCGCCCGCGGCGGGGGCGAGCCGACCCGCCGTCTGCAAAGCCGCGTCCAACAGCGACGGGTGGAAGACGTAATCCCCGAAATCCGCCCGCAACGCCGCTGGCAGCCGCAGCCGGGCGAGCGCTTCGCCCGCGCCCGACGCCACGTGCTCGATCACCCGGAACCCGTCGCCGTAGTCGAAGCCGAGCCGCGCGAACTCCGCGTAGCAGTCGGCGCCGCTGTGGACGCGTCCGCAGCGGGCGCGCACGGCCGCGAGATCGACCGGCCCGGGACGCGCCCCCGGATCGCCGAGGACGAGCACCCCCCGGGCGTGAACGGGAGACCCCGCCGCGCCCGTGACCTCGAACGCGGCCCGGTCCCGTCCGGCCTCGACGGCGAGCCGCAGCCCGGCGCCGTCGGCGAACCGGACCGGCGCGGCCCACACGAGGTCGTCGACGCCCCGGACCGGGACGCCGTCCGACGCGAGTTCGCCCGCCAGCCGGGCCATCTCCAGGTACGCGACGCCGGGCAGGACGAGTTCCCCGCCCACCACGTGGTCGCGGAGGAAGAACTCCTCGCCGGTGAGCGTCTTGGTGAACGCGCCGGAGTCCGCGGCGTCCAGCAGCGTGCGGTGCAGCCGGGGGGACGACACCGGCTCCACCCAGTGGCGCGGCCCGGCGAACGGGTAGGTCGGCAGGTGGACGCGGCGGCGCGCCGCGCCCCGGTGCAGTTCCGGCCAGTCCACCTCGGCCCCCGCCAGCCACGCGTCCAGGACGGCGGCCGGGTCGGAATGATCGGTGACCCGACGAGGCGAGAGCGTCCGTTCAACAGTGCCGGTCCGCACCGAAGACGGGCGCCCGGCCAGGTGGTCGAGCAGCTCGGCGCGCAGGGCGTCGACGCTACGGGCGAGGACGGCGAGCCGCTCCTTCATCGACTCCCGGCCGACCTGGAGCGTGTACGCGAGGTCGCCCGAAGGGACGTCGTGCTCCACGAGATGGTCGGCGAGCCGCCGGGCCATGCCGCGCAGCGCCTCCGGGTCCCGCGCGGACAGCACGTACACCTGCTCGGACGCCTGCTCCGCACCGGTTTCCGGCATTCCGGCCTCCTCCAGGACGACATGGGCATTGGCGCCGCCGAACCCGAAGGAGCTGACGCCGCCCCGGCGCGGCGCGGGGTTCCCCGCCGCGTCGCGGGGACGCGGCCAGGGCCGCGCGGTGGTGGCGATCGAGAACGGTCCCCCGCCGAGGTCGAGCCGCGGATTGTGCTCGCGCAGGTGCAGGCTCGCGGGGATCGTCGCGTGCCGCAGCGCGAGGACGACCTTGAACAGCCCGGCGACCCCGGCGGCGGCCTCCAGATGCCCGATGTTCGTTTTCACCGAGCCGAGGACGCACCCCGCCGCGTCCCCCTCGCCGCGCAACCGGCGGAACGCCGCGCTGAGCCCCAACGTCTCGATCGGGTCGCCGAGCGCGGTCCCGGTGCCGTGCGCCTCGATGTATCCGACCGTCTCCACCGGCACGCCGGCGGACCGGTAGGCGTCGACCAGCAGCTCGGCCTGCGCGTCGGGATTCGGCGCCGTCAGGGACGTCGCCCGCCCCCCGTGGTTGATCGCGGCGGCCTTGATCACCGCGTGGACGGCGTCCCGGTCGGCCGCGGCCCGGTCGGCGGTCTTCAGCACCACCACGCCGACGCCCTCGCCCCGGACATAGCCGTTCGCGCCGCGGTCAAAGGCTTTGCAGCGCCCGTCCGGGCTCAGCATCTCGCCCTCGCTCAGCGCCTCGTACACCGACGGCGTGAGGATCAGGCTGACGCCGCCCGCGATCGCCAGGTCGCAGACCCCCGCGCGCAGGGCCTCGCCGGCCTGGTGGACGGCCGTCAGCGATCCCGAGCACGCGGAGTCGAGGGCCATGCTCGGGCCGCGCAGGTCCAGCAGGTACGACACCCGGTTCGGGATGATCGACAGGGCGGCGCCGGTGAGGGTGTGGCCCGCGCTGGGACGGCCCGCGGCGCGCTGCACGTCCAGGTAGTCGGAGTTGGTGGCGGCGAGGAAGACGCCGACCCGCCGGCCGGCCAGGTCCGACGGCCGGTAGCCCGCGTCCTCGATCGCCGACCAGACCGCTTCGAGCACCAGCCGCTGCTGCGGGTCCATCAGCTCCGCCTCGCGCGGGGAGATCCCGAAGAAGGCGGCGTCGAACCGGTCGACGCCGGAGAGGAAGCCGCCCCAGCGGGAGCGGGAGCGCGGGTGGTCGCGCCAGTCCCAGCGGTCGGCGGGGACCTCGCCGACGAGGTCGTCCCCGGCGACGAGATGGCGCCAGAACTCGGCCAGGTCGGCCGAGCCGGGCAGCCGTCCCGCCATGCCGATGATCGCCAGGTCCCGGCTCGCGGGCTCGCGGCGCTCCTCAACGGGAACCACGGGCTCCTCGACGGCCCCGAACCGCGCCGCCAGCTCGGCCGGATGGTGTTCCGCGAGGTGAGCGGCCAGCGCGACCAGGGTGCCCCGGCTGTAGAACAGCGTCGGCTCCACCTCGATGCCGAACGCGCGGCCCAGCTCGGTGCTGAACGCTGTGAACGTCACCGAGTTCATGCCGAGTTCGCCGAGCGGCGTGCGCGGATCGGCCTCGCCGGGCTCCAGCCCCGCCAGCCGCTCGACCATCGCGGCCAGCTCGGCGACGAGTTCGGGACGCGTCCCGCCGGACGGCGCCGGACGTCCGGGCTCCGCCGCCCCGTGCTCGGCCGCGCCGTACCGCGCCCGCAGTTCGGCGTCCGGCAGCGCCGCGAGGGCCGTCCGGTCGGCCTTCCCGTTGAGCGTGCGCGGCAGGCCCGTCACGCGGACGAGCACGTCGGGGATCATGTGGGACGGGAGCCACGCCGCAAGCCGCTCGCGCGACGGCTCGGGCGCGCCGTCCGCCAGGATGTAGCACCCGACCAGCGACCGGACGTCCCGCCGCTCCCGGACGACCACGACGGCCTCGCGGACCCCGTCCAGCCGCCGCAGGGTCGCCTCGATCTCGCCGAGTTCGACGCGGAAGCCGCGGATCTTGACCTGCGCGTCCATCCGGCCGACGTACTCGATCCGCCCGTCGGCCAGCCGCCGGACGAGGTCGCCGGTCCGGTACATGCGGGCGTCCGGACGGCCGGCGAACGGGTCGGGCGGGAACCGCTCCGCCGTCAGCTCGGGACGGCCCAGGTAGCCGTCGGCGACGCCGTCCCCGCCGATGTACAGCTCCGCCGCGACCCCGGACGGGACCGGCCGCCGCTCGCCGTCCAGCACGTACAGCCGGGTGTTGGCGATGGGGCCGCCGATCGTGACGCGGTCGCCGGGCCGCAGGCGGCTGGCCGCCGACCAGATGGTCGTCTCGGTCGGCCCGTACAGGTTCCAGACCGCGCGGTTGAGGGAGACCAGCGTCTCGGCGGTGGCGGCCGACAGCGCCTCCCCGCCGCACAGGACGGTCAGGTCCGGGCTGCCGCGCCACCCGGCGGCGAGCAGCATCGTCCACGTCGCCGGGGTGGCCTGGACGATCGTCGCCCCGCTGCTCTCGACGGCCTTCCGCAGCCGGAGGCCGTCGCGGGCGGTCTCCGCCGGGAGCACGTCGACCGTCGCGCCGGTGACGAGCGGCAGCAGCAGCTCCAGCGCGGAGATGTCGAAGCAGACGGTCGTCAGCGCGAGCAGCGTGTCGCCCGGCCCGCAGCCGGGCTCCCGCGCCATCGACCACAGGAAGTTCGTCAGGGCCCGGTGCGGCACCTGGACGCCCTTCGGACGGCCCGTCGAGCCCGACGTGTAGATCACGTACGCGGGGTCGGCGGGTCCGGACGGGCCGGGCCACGCGGCCCCGGCGGGCTGCTCGCCGGTGTCGGCGACCAGCCGGGGCACGTCCCCGAACCGCGCCCGCACGGACGAGTGGGTGAGCATGAGGTGCAGGCCCGCGTCGTCGGCCATGTAGGCGAGCCGGTCCTCGGGGTAGGACGGGTCGAGCGGCACGTAGGCGGCCCCGGCGGCGTGGACGGCGAGCAGCGCGACCGGGAGGTCCAGGTCGCGCGGCATCAGGATCCCGACCGTCCGGCCGCGTCCGGCACCGCAGGCGCGCAGCCGGGCGGCGAGCGTCTCGACGCGGTCCACGAGCTGCCGGTAGGTGAGTTCGGCGCCCCGGAACCGCACGGCGACCGCGTCGGGACGTTCCCCGGCCTGCCGCCGGACCAGCTCCCACACCAGCGTGTCGGCCGGGTAGTCGACCGGTTCGGCGACGGCCCGTTCCGCCTCGGTGAGCAGGTCCAGCTCGCCGACCGGCGCGTCCGGCGCCGCCACCGCGTGGGCGAGCAAAGTCGTCAGGTGCTCGCCGAGCCGCTCCACGGTGGCGGCGTCGAACAGGTCGGGGTCGTACTTGAGCGAGAAGCGGCACGCGTCGGCGTCCTCGATCACCTCCAGCGTGAGGTCGAACTCGCCTTCCTGGTGGACGCCGTCGACCGGGCCGAGGACGATGCCGTCGCCGCCCGCGCCGCGCGTCCAGTTCTGGAAGTAGAACGCCACGTTGAACGGCCGGGACAGCTTCAGTTCCTCGGCGAGCGTGAGCAGCGGGTAGGCGCTGTGCTCCAGCGCCTCCAGGACCGTGCCGCGCACCCGGCCGACGAGCGCGCGGAACGGCGCGCGGCCGTCGATCCGCTCGGCCAGCACGACCATGTTCATGAAGTAGCCGAGGACGTCGTCGAAGCCCTCGGCGGGGCGTCCGGCCGCCGGGGTGCCGACCGCCACGTCGTCCTGGCCGCTGTAGCGGTGCAGCACCGCGAGCCAGCCGGCGAGCAGGACGCCGAACAGCGATGTCCGCTCCTCGGCGGCGAGCGCGCGGGCGTGCCGGGTGACGTCCGCCGGGATGCGTCCCTCCAGGACCTCGCCCCGGAAGCCGGGCACGGCCGGGCGCGGACGGTCCAGCGGCAGGTCGACCGTGGTCGTCCGGTCCCGCAGCCGTCCGGCCCAGTAGTCCCGCAGGCGGCGGCCCTCGGCCCCGGCGAGCAGGTCGTTCTGCGCGCGGACGAAGTCGCCGTAGGTGCGCTCCGGCCGGGCGGACGACGGGGCTCCGTCGGCCGCCACGGCGGCGTACCCGCGCCGCAGCTCGTCCAGCAGCAGGGCGATCGACAGGCCGTCGAAGACGAGGTGGTGGAACGTCAGGAGCAGGGCGTGGCGGCCGTCGCCGAGCGTGTAGAGCGTGGCGCGCACGAGCGGCCCGTGCGCCAGGTCGAACGGGCGGCGCAGGTCGGCGCGCATCCGGTCGCGGAGGTCCGCGTCGTCCACGGTGGTCAGGAAGACCTGCTGGAAGGGCAGTTCCGGTTCGGCGGCGATCCGGACGAACGGCCCGTCCTCGTCGGTCCGGACGGTCGCCCGCAGTTCCTCGTGCCGGTCGACCAGGTCCTGGAGGACGACGCGCAGCGCGAGCACGTCGAGATCCGGCGCGAGCCACAGCGCCAGCGGCAGGTTGTAGGCGTAGCCGCCGGGGGCGATCCGGTCGAGGACCCACAGCGCGCGCTGCCCCGCCGACAGCGGGTGCCGCCCGGCCTCGGCGTCCGCGCGGGGACGCAGGACGCGCCCGGCCGCCCGCCCGCTCGGGGCGGCGGGCGCCGGGGCCGGGGCGGGCGCGGCGGGGACGTCCGCGAGCAGGTCCCCGGCCAGGTGGCGCGCGACCTGGCGCAGCGTCGGGAACTCGAAGAACTCGCCGAGGGCGACCGCGACGCCGAACGCGTCGTCCACCGCCTTGACGATCTTCATTCCGCTGAGCGAGTCGAAGCCGTAGTCGGCCAGCGGACGGTCCGGGTCGATCCGGTCGTCCAGCTTCAGCACCCGCTCGACCAGCTCGCCCAGACGGTCGGTGAGCGCGTCGGACGCGTCGGCCACCGGCGCCGCCGACGCGGCGGGGGCGGGCGCCGGGGGCTTGCCGACTACACCGTCGCTCACGGCGACGATGACCGTCTGGCCCGTCTCGGCCCGGCCGCCGTCCAGCACCGTGACGCCGCTGAACCCCTCCTCGTGCAGGAGCCGCGTCCACGCGCGGGGCGAGGCCAGCGGGGAGTCGGGGAGGCGCAGGTCGGCGTCGTCGAACGCCCACCAGCCGTCGAGCACGCCGCCGCCGAGCGTCAGCAGCGGCCGGACGGCCGTCAGCTCGTTCAGGACGAGCCGCCCGCCCGGCCGCAGCAGCGCCTTGGCGCGGCGCAGCGTGGCCCGCAGGTTCCGGGTCGCGTGGACGACGTTGGTCGCGAGGACCAGGTCGGCCGCGCCCGTGGCGAAGCCCTGCGCCGCGAGGTCCTTCTCCGCGTTCAACACCTGGAAGCCGACGAACGGGAAGCGTCCGGCGAACCGCTCCCGGCCGTGGTCGAGGAAGCGCGGCGAGATGTCGGTGAAGGTGTAGCGGACGGCGGGCGCTCCGGCGAGCACCGGCAGCACGGCCTCGGTCGTCGCGCCGGTTCCCGCGCCGAGTTCGACCACGTGGAACGGCTCGTCCGGCCGCCGCGCGTCCAGGTGGCGGCGCACCTCGTCGCGCACGAACCGGTTGAAGGAGTCGGTGAGCGGGTTCCCCTTGTAGAAGTTCTGCACCAGCTTCATCGACGTGCCGGGGAACATGATCTCGGTGGCGCCCACCTCGCCGCGCAGGATCTCCGGGTACGACGCGAGGAACAGCCGGTTCAGGGTGACGGTCGGCTCGATGTCGGGGTAGCGGGCCGCGATGCGGTCGAACTCGGCGTCCCGGGGCGCGGCGGTCTCGACGGCGGCGGTCGTGGTGACCCGGTCGCCGTCGCGGGTGAGGTAGCCCGCCGCGACGAGGATGTTCAGCAGCGCCTCGTGCAGCCGCGTGAACCGGTCGGCGATGCCCAGGCTCTCCCGCAGCGCGGCGGCGTCGTGCGTCTCGCCCGGCCGGTGGAAGACGCCCAGGCGCCGGTACGCGTCCAGCAGGACGGGGAGCGCCGCCGCCTCCAGTTCGGCGTACCCGGCGAGGACGGCGGCGGCCCCGGCGTCCACGTCCCCGGCCGGGCGGACGGCCGGTGTCCCGCGCTCCCGGTGCAGGGGGCCGACCAGCTCGGCGTCGAGCGCGGGATCGTGCCCCATCGCCTCCAGGGCGTGCCGTCCGGCCTTGATCGGCATCGCCTGCGGCACGCCGCTCGCGAGGACGCGCGCCATCGCCGCGATGCCCGCGTCCGCGCTGAAGCCCTCGATGCCGAGGCCGTCGAAGATCTCGGCGAGCCCGGGACGGGACCCGGAGCCGACCAGGCCCCAGTAGCCCTGGTTGATGACGGTGACGGGGACGTCCAGGCGCTCCCGCAGGAACAGCGCGTAGGCGTCCTCGGTGGCCGAGGCGCAGATGTAGGCGGAGTTCCCGGCGAAGCTGCCGAACGACCCGGCCGAGGAGAAGAAGACGAGGAAGTCCAGCGGCTCCCCGGCGACCGCCGCCGCCAGCGCCGCCGCGCCCTCGGTCTTCGCCTTCGTGGCGGCCGTGAAGGCGGCCGTGTCGAGGTCGTCGAGCCGGTGGTCGTCGAACGCCATCGCCGCGTGGACGACGCCGTGGAGCGCGCCGAAGCGGTCGTGGGCTTCGGCGACGGCATTGGCCACGTCCGCGGCCGAGCAGACGTCGCCGCGCACGTGGGCCACGTCCCCGCCCAGCTCCCGGATCCGCTCGGCGGTCGCCCGCTGCTCCGGGCCGAGCGCGCCGCGGCTCAGCCACACCAGCCGCGCGCGGTGCGTTCGGGCCAGGTGGACGCTGAGTTCCCCGGCGATTCCGCCGGTGCCGCCGACCAGCAGGTAGACGCCTCCGTCCCGGAACACCGGGGCGCCTTCGGGCAGCTCGATCCGGCCGAGCCGCCGGTGGTAGCGGACGCCGTCGCGCAGCGCGACCGTTCCCCCCGCGCCGTCGGCGGCCTCGGCCAGCAGGGCGGCGGCGAGCGCCGCGTCGTCGGCGAGGTCGGCGGCGGCGACGTCCACGCCGGTCGCCCGGAGCGCGGCCCGCTCCTTCGGCGCGACCTGGAGCAGCCCGTGGACGCCCGCCGCGAACGGGTTCTCCACCGGGCCGCCCGCCACCGCGTACACGTCGCTGGTGACGGCGACGATCCGGTCGGCCGCGCCCGACCGCAGCAGCTCGAACAGCGACAGCGACGCGTGGCGCATCTGCTCGCGCGCCTCGTCCGCGCCGCCGCGCGCGGACGCCCGGGCGCCGACCCCGCCGAGGTGGAACACCAGGTCGGCGCCGCGCACCGCGCCCGTCAGGTCCGGCGTCCCGTCCAGCCACACCAGCTCGGCCCGCCCGGCAGGGAACCGGTCGGCGATGGCCGCGCCGAGCCGGGCCGACGCCGCCGTCACCAGCACGACCACCCGCTCGGCCGACAGCACCCCGTCCCGCCGCTGCGCGCTCCCGGCCCGCACCCAGACCGGCCGATAGAACGGCGGCACGTCGCCCGCGCCCGACGCGGACACGGCCGACGCGGGCGCGACCGACGCGGAGACGCCCGACGCGGAGACGCCCGACGCGGGCACGGCCGACGTGGGAACGGCCGACGCGGGCACGGCCGACGCGGGCACGGCCGACGCGGGCACGGCCGACGCGGGCACAGCCGGCGCAGGCGCACCCGACGCGGGTGCGGGGGTTGGGGGGAGGTCGGGGATCCAGTGGCGCTTGCGCTCGAAGGGGTAGGCAGGGAGGTCGATCCGGCGCGCCGACGGCGGGGTGATCCGGTGCCAGTCGATCTTCGTCCCGGCCACCCAGCGCTCGGCGACCGCAACCAGGTCGCGGTGGGCGAGGGCGCGGTCCAGTTCGGTCGCTTCGGCCGGGGTGGGCGGCACTTCGGCGCGCGCGGTCGTGCCCGTCCTGACCTCGGGGCGGTCCTCCCCGGCGGCGAACGCCTCCAGCGTCCGGACGGCGTCGGCCACGGACGCGGCGGTGAACGCCATGCGGTGCTCGTGGGCGGTCCGGCCGGTCTGGAGGGTGAGCGCGGCGTCCGCCAGCAGGTGGTCCGGCTCCTGCGGGGACGGGACGGCGACGGCGCGGGCGATCTCGGCGATCGTGCGGGCGACGGCGACCGTCGCCGGAAGGTCGGTGCCGAGTTCCGCCGCCAGGCGGCCGTGGTAGCGGGCGCGTTCGGCGACGCCGAACCCGTAGTCCTCCAGGTCGGCGGCGGGGTCGAGGTCGGCGGCGGGCACGCCCACCGTCTCCGCCGCGAGGCGCAGGCACAGGTCCTCCGCCGCCGTGGACTCGACAGCGGACACCCCCGGTGCGTCGGTCGTGCCCGCGCGGAGGCGGGCTGCCAGCCGCGCGGCCGAGACCCGCAGGCGTTCGTCGGTCTTCGCCGACAGCACGAGAAGCTGGGGCTGCGAGGCGGCGGCTTCGCGCGGCTCGGCGACGTGCTCCTCCACGACCACGCACGCGTTGGCCCCGCCGCCGCCGAACGAGCTGACGAGGGCGCGCAGCGGCGGCGCGTCCGGGCCGCCGCGCCGCTCCCAGGGCGCGAGCGTCCGCTGCACCTCGAACGGGACGGCCGCGAAGTCGATGTCGGGGTTGCGCTCCTCGGCGCCGAGCGACGGCGCGAGCGTCCGGTGCCGCAGCTGGAGCAGCACCTTGGTCAGGCCCGCGATCCCGGCGGCCGACTCCAGATGCCCGATGTTGGACTTCACCGAGCCGATCGCGACGGGCGGCGTCCCCTCGGGCCGGCCGAACGCCCCGGCCAGGCCCGCGATCTCGATGGGGTCGCCGAGGGGCGTGCCGGTCCCGTGCGCCTCCACGTAGCCGATCGTGTCCGCGGGGACGTCCGCACGGCGCAACGCGGCGCTGATCACCGTGGTCTGGGCCTCGGCGCTCGGCACGGTGTACCCGCCGGTCTTGCCGCCGGAGTTGACGGCCGAGCCGCGGATGACGCCGAGGATCCGGTCGTTGTCGGCGACCGCCGCCGACAGCGGCTTGAGCAGCACCGCGCCGACGCCCTCGCCGTCCACGAAGCCGTCCGCGCCCGCCCCGAAGCTCCGGAGCCGGTCGCCGCGCGAGATCATCCCGCGCTGCGCCAGCGTGCGCAGGTGCATCGGGTGGAGGATGAGGTTGACGCCGCCCGCGACGGCCGCGACGCACTCCCCCGACCGGATGCTCTCGCACGCCAGGTGGACGGCGGTGAGCGACGCCGAGCAGGCCGTGTCGATCGCGATGCTCGGGCCGGTGAAGTCGAAGAGGTACGACACCCGGTTGGCGATCGACCAGTGCCCGGAGTGCGCCTCGGTCCACACGCCGCGCGCGCTCGCCTCTCCGCCCATCCACTCGTAGTCGTTGTTCATCACCCCGGCGAACACGCCGACCGGGCCGCGAGCCGCGAGGCGCGCCGCCGGGTAACCGGCGTCGTCCAGGACGGCGGCGGCGGTCTCCAGGAACAGGCGCTCCTGCGGGTCCATGCCCTCGGCGTCGGCGGGCGAGATCTGGAAGAACAGCGGGTCGAACTTGTCCACGTCGTCGACGAAGCCCGCCCACTTGCTGTAGGCGGCGTCCGCGCCGGACGGGTCGTAGTGCGCGTCCGCGTCCCAGCGGTCGCGCGGGACCTCCCGGACGCAGTGGCGTCCCGCCGCCAGGTTGTCCCAGAGTTCGTCCACCGAACCGGCCAGCGGATAGCGACCGGCGACGCCGACGATCGCCACGCCCTCGCGTGACGGAGCGGGGGCGGACGCCCGGCCGAGCAGGCTCAGCAGCAGCTTCCTCTTGTCGTCCACAACTACTCTCTCTCAGGGTCGGGCGTCCGCCGGGGGATGGGGCGCGGGGTCAGTGCCCGCCGTCGTGCCGGGACGCGGCGCGCATCGCCCGCCGCGACGTCCGTCCCGTGGTCGCCGGGCCGGCCGGCTCGGCGGCGATGCCCAGCAGCTCGGCGAGGTTGCCGGCGAAGGAGCGGATGGTCGGGAACTCCACGAACGCGGTGGCCTGCACCGGCTCGTCCAGCTGCTCGCTGAGCTTGGCGGCGACCTCGATCAGCACGAGCGATTCGAGCCCCAGCTCGAAGAGGTTGGTGTCGAGCGCCGCGCGGTCGCGTCCGCCGAGGACCTGGCCGATCTGGTCGACCAGGTAGTCGGTGATGAGCTGCCGGTTGCGTCCCGGGTCGTCCGGGACGAAGCGGTCGATGAGGCGGTCTCCGGCGACGGGTCCGGCCGGGCGCGGGTCGCCCGGGTCGATCCAGTACCGGCGCCGCTCGAACGGGTAGGCGGGCAGCGGGACGCGTCCGGCCGGGGCGCCGTCCAGGACGGCCGCGAAGTCGACGCGCGCGCCGCGCACCCACCGCTCGCCGCAGAGCAGGAGCAGGTGGGCGAGCGCGGACGGCCCGTCCGGCGCGACCCGCACCGGACGCAGCCCGGTGCCGTCCAGCAGGGGGTCCAGCCCGGTCAGGTCGCCGTCGCCGGTCCAGGCGGCGGGCGAACCGGCCTCCGCCGCCGTCATCCACCGGCCGGTGAGCGGGGAGTAGACCGGCAGGTTCGGCTCGCGCGACGGTCCGGCGGGCGACGTGAGCGCTTCGGCGAGGGAGCGCGACCCGGCGAGCACGGCGGCCACCGCGGCGCCGGTGCCGGTGCCCGCGAGCGCCGAAGGCTCGACGCCCCAGGCGATGAGCGTGGACGCGAGCGCGTACTCGTGCGCGAACGCGCCCCGCTCGGCGGAGTGGGCCGCGCACGCGTCGATCGCGGCCCGGTAGGCCGGGACCGACCGGTACAGCTCGGCGTCGTCCTCGTCGCCGAGCCGCGCCCCGGTGAGGACGAGCACGGCTCCTGCGGGCTCGTCGGCGGCGACGCCCCGGCGCTGGCGCTCCTCGTCGCCGAGCGCGAGGACCATCGCCGCGTCCCGCGCGCTGCGGGCGACGAGGGCCAGCCGGTGCGCGTGGGCGCGGCGGCCGAGGCCGAGCGTCCGCGCGACCGCCGCGAGGTCGAGCCCCGGGTTGCTCCGCAGGTGGCGGGCCAGCGCGCCCGCGAGCCGGTCCAGCGCCGCGTCCGACCGCGCCGAGAGCACGAGCAGCCGGTCGCCGGTCTCGTCGGGGGCGGGAAGGCGTTCGGGCGGCTCCTGGAGGATCACGTGGGCGTTGGTGCCGCCGATGCCGAACGAGCTGACCCCGGCGCGGCGCACGCCGGACCCGTCGGGGACGGGCCAGTCCGCGGTCTCGGTGCCGACGTAGAAGGGCGACGACGCGAAGTCGATCTCCGGGTTCGGGGCGGTGAAGTGCAGGCTCGGCACCAGCGTCCGGTGCTCCAGCATCAGCGCGGTCTTGATCAGCCCGGCGATCCCGGCGGCGGTGTCGAGATGGCCGATGTTCGTCTTGACCGAGCCGATTGCGCAGTAGCCCGTCGCGTCGCCCGCGCCCTGCCGGAACGCCCGGGTGAGCGCCGCCACCTCGATCGGGTCGCCGAGCGGGGTGCCCGTCCCGTGCGCCTCGACGTAGCCGATGCTCAGCGGCTCGACGTCCGCGACCTCCTGGGCGTCGGCGATGACCGCGGCCTGCCCGGCGATGCTCGGCGCGGTGTAGCCGGTCTTGCCGGAGCCGTCGTTGTTGACCGCCGAACCCTTGATCACCGCGTGGATCCAGTCGCCGTCGGCGAGCGCGTCCTTGAGGCGCTTCAGGACGACGACCCCGGCGCCGCTGCCGATGGTGGTCCCCCGCGCGGCGGCGTCGAAGGCCCGGCAGTGGCCGTCCGGCGAGAAGATCATGCCTTCCTGGTACTGGTGGCCACGGCCGGGCTCGCCGACGTGGACCGCCCCGGCGAGCGCCATGTCGCACTCGCCGCCGAGCAGGCCGAGGCACGCCGTGTGGACGGCGACCAGCGACGTGGAGCAGGCCGTGTTGATGTTGATGCCGGGGCCGCGCAGGTTGAGCTTGTAGGCGACCCGGGTCGCGAGGAAGTCCTTGTCGTTGGCCAGCATGAGCCGGTAGCGGTCCACCGAGGTGCCGGTCCGGTAGCGGTCGCCCAGGTTCTCCAGCAGGTAGGTGTTCATTCCGGCGCCCGCGTAGACGCCGATGTGCCCTTCGGCGCGGTCGGGGTCGTAGCCCGCCCGCTCCAGGGCCTCCAGGGCGCATTCCAGGAAGATCCGCTGCTGCGGGTCGAGGATTTCGGCCTCGTCGTGGGTGATCTGGAAATGCTCGGCGTCGAAAAGGTCGATGCCGGTGAGGTCCTGGCCCGCCTTGACGAAGGTCGGGTCGGCGAGGCGCGCGGCCGGGACCCCGGCGGCGAGCAGTTCCTCGTCGGTGTACCGCGTCAGCGACTCCCGGCCTTCGCGCAGGAGGTCCCAGAACCCGTCCACCGAATCGGCGCCGGGAAAGCGGCAGGCCATCGCGATGATCGCGACGTCAGCGTCAGAAACGGTCATGATGCCCCCGTCAGTTCAGTTCGATGCCGAGGTCGGCCGCGACCGCGCGCATTTCCAGAAAGCTCCCGGCCACGAACCGCGCCGCGTCCTCGGACGCGTCCATGCGCTGGAACAGGTCGATCAGGGTCCGTTCGTGGTCGGCCCGGTCGCCCTCGTCCGCGGCGAGCGACAGGACCACCTCGCCCAGCCGCCGTTCGACGTCCGCGAGGTCGAGCGAGCGGGGGAACTTGATGCTGAAGGTGTTGCGCTCGTGGCCGGCGTTGCGCTTGACCGCCCGCACGTGACTGGCCGCGTTCAGCTTGTAGAACATGCAGTCCCAGTTCTTGTACGAGTAGTAGTTCAGCAGCGGAAAGAGCGTGCAGTGGGTCTCCATCGGCGAGGACTGGTACAGCCCCTTGGCCTGGAGTTCGGCGACGATCGTGTCGGGGTCGTACTCGTGCCGGGTCGCGATGAACGGGAACACGATCTTCGGCAGGTCGGCGTCGTCGGCGAAGAGGATGTCCTCCAGCGCTCCGGCGAACAGCGTGTCGGTCAGGCGCTCGCCGAACGTCCGGTAGAAGCCCCGGACGATTTCACGGACGTTCGACTCCATCGTGAGGATCTGCTGCGGGTCCGCGCACAGCGCGATGTACGGGATCTTCCGGCGATGGGCCGTCAGGATCGCCCGGAGGACGAAGAAGGTCCGGCAGGAGACGCACGGAAGTTTCTCGTCCAGATAGGAGCCCGGCTTCTTCGGCGCGGGCCGGTTGAAGACCTCCCGCATCATCGCCTTGATGTTGTCGTCGTCGGAGTCCACGACGAACGTCGCCGGGATCTTCTCCTTGGCGAGCGCGATGTTCTGGGCGGCGTGGACGCTCTCGAACGGGACGTCGAAGGTGTACGCGAGGACCCGCCTGCCGTACTCGTTGACGAATTTGTCCAGCATGTAGGTGCTGTCCTTGCCGCCGCTGTACATGAAGAGGCAGTCGAATTCACCGGCCGCGGGCGGGGCCTGCTGGAACTCGGCGAACACCTCGCTGGTGTAGCGGTAGTTGTCCAGCAGTTCCTCGGCGAAGTTCATCGTGCACAGGTTGCACACGCCCTGCGCGTCGAGCACGACCCCGGGATGGCCCTCTTGGAGAGAGCAGACCGTGCAGCTTGTCATCGAATCCCCTGTTCCCGCTCGTGAGTTGCTGTTCATGACGTCCCGCGTCTGCGGTCGCGGCGCCGCGCGAGCGCGTCGGTGTTCCGGCTCCGCCGCTGGACGGGCTCGGCGTCGGCGTCGCCCGCCAGATGCGCCGCCATGGCCCGGACGGTCGGATGGCCGAACATGTCGAGGCGGGTGACCGGACGGCCGAGCCGCCGCCGCAGCAGCGCGACGACCGAGGTGAGCTTCAGCGAGTCGCCGCCCCGGTCGAAGAAGTTGTCCTCGACGCCCACCGCGTCCGCGCCGAGGACTTCGCACCACGCCGCCGCGATCCGGCGTTCCAGGTCCGTGCGGGCGGGCGCCGCCGGGCCGGCCGGGCGCGCGGCGCGCGGCTCCGGCAGGGCCTTGCGGTCGACCTTGCCGTTCGGGGTGAGCGGCAGGCTCGGCAGGAGCGTGACGGTCGCCGGGACCATGTAGCCGGGCAGCCGGTCGCGCAGGGCGGCGCGCAGTTCGGCGGGATCGGCCCGCGTCCCGTCCCGGACGGTCGCGTACGCGGCGAGCGCGCGGTCGCCGGGCCGGTCCTCGCGGATCACGGCGACGGCCGACTCGATCCCGGGCAGCCGCCGCAGCGCCGACTCGACCTCGCCCAGCTCGATGCGGTGGCCGTGCAGCTTGACCTGGCCGTCGATCCGCTCCAGGTATTCGAGGCGGCCGTCGGGCAGCCACCGCACCAGGTCGCCGGTGCGGTAGGCGCGGCCCTCGCCGATGGTGACGAAGCGCTCGGCGGTCAGGTCGGGCCGGCCCAGGTAGCCGTCCGCCACGCCGTCGCCCGAGAGGTACAGCTCGCCGGGCACGCCGGGCGGCACCGGGACGCCCCGCTCGTCGAGCGTGTGGCAGCGGGTGTTGCCGATCGGGCGCCCGATCGTCACCGCCTCGCCGGGGAGGACCCGGTCGACCGTGGACCAGATGGTCGTCTCGGTCGGGCCGTACATGTTGTGGAGTTCACCGACGAGGCCCGACAGCCGGCCGGCCAGCTCGGCGGACAGCGCCTCGCCCCCGCACAGCGCCCGCAGCCCGGGGTCGCCCGGCCAGCCCGCGGCGATCAGCATCTGCCACGTGGTCGGGGTGGCCTGGAGCACGGACGGGGCCGACCGCTCGATCCGCTCCCGGAGCGCGAACCCGTCCGCGCAGACGTCGGCGGGCAGCACCTCGACCGTCCCGCCCCGGACGAGCGGCAGGTACAGCTCCAGGCCCGCGATGTCGAAGCAGACCGTGGTGAGCGCGAGCAGGGAGTCGGCCGAGCCGAACCCGGGCCGCCGCGCCATCGTCCACAGGAAGTTCACCAGCGCCCGGTGCCCCACCTGGACGCCCTTGGGGACGCCGGTCGACCCCGAGGTGTAGATGACGTACGCCGCCGCGTCCGGGTCGGACCGGTCGACCGGCGGCCCGGACGGCGTTCCCGCGAGGTCGGCGACGACCCGCGTCACGGCGCGGCCGTCCGGGATCTCGTCCAGCGTCCCGGCCAGGGCCGCGTCGGTGACGACCAGCGCGGTGCCCGAGTCCGCCAGCATGTGGCCGATTCGCGCGGGCGGGTACACCGGGTCGATCGGGACGTAGGCCGCGCCGGTCTTCATCACCGCCAGCAGCGCCACGACGAGTTCCGCCGACCGCTCCAGGTAGACGCCCACCCGGCCGCCCGGTCCGGCGCCGAGCCCGATCAGCTTGTGCGCCAGGGCGTCGGCCGCTTCGTCCAGTGCGGCGTAGGTCAGGTCGCGTCCCTCGAACCGGACCGCGACGGCGGCCGGGGCGGCGCAGGCGACGTCGGCGACCAGCGCGCTGACCGTGCGGTCGCGCGGGTAGTCCTCGGCGGTGTCGTTGACGTTCGCCAGCGATGCGCGCTCGGCGTCGGTGAGCAGCGGCAGGTCGCCGAGCGGGACCGTCGGCGCGGCTGCGGCGGCGTCGAGGAACAGCGCGTAGCGGGCCGCGAGCCAGTCCTCCCGCCCGCCTTCGGCCGTGAAGGTCACCGTTCCGGCCTCGTCGACGCGGATCGTCAGGGGGCGGTCGGCGGCGACCGCGCCCGGGCGCAGGACGGCGACCGGCAGCCTGAGCGCGGTGACGCCGGGACGGCGCAGCGGCAGGTCGCCCCTGGCCGGACTCCGCCCGGCCAGCCGGTCGAGTTCGGTTCCGACCAGCGCGGCGAGGTCGGGCAGCGTCCGGTCCAGCGGCGCGTCCGGGGCGCGGAACGGCACGTCGGCCGCGACCAGCCCGGACGTCACGCCCACATCGCTTCCGGCGGACAGGGCGACGTCGTGTTCCCCGCCCCGGACGAGCCGGGCGAGGAAGGCGAGGACGGCGGCGATCGCCCACGCCTCGGCGTCGTCCGGGCGCAGCGCGGGGGGCAGCGCGACCGGACGGGCCGGCTCCCCGACCGGGGCGAGGGCGCCGAGCCGGGGCGGCAGCAGCGGTTCGAGGGCGCCGAGGCGGCGCAGCCAGCGTTCTTCTTCGCGCAGCGCGGCCCGTCCCGCCGCCGCCAGGGCCGCGACGTCGTCCTCCGACGGCTCGGTGAACCGTCCGCCGTGGTCCCGGTCGAGGTCGCGGGCGAGCGCGCGCGGGTCGAGCCGGTCGCCGTCCAGGCTCGCGAGGTCGGTCAGGCGGACGTCGTGGTCGACGGTCGCGACGGTGATCGCCTCGGCGGCGGCCTCGACCACCGTCCCCGGCGGCAGCGTGGACGGGCGGCCGGTCGTCTCGACGCCCCGGACGGCGATCAGCCGCGACCCGGCCGCCAGCAGCGCGACGCCGAAGCCGTTGCCCTTGCGCCCGAAGGTCGTCGCCCGGACCAGCGCGTCCAGGTCCCCCGACGGCCGCCGCCAGTCGAAGAGGCCGCCGTGCGGCGGCCCGTCGTACTTCCCGTGGTAGGTCCGCTCGCCGAGATCCTGCGGCGTCCGGGTCGCGGTGCCGCGCGCCAGCTCGTCGACCAGCTCGGCGAAGGACTCGACGCCCGCCTCGAAGCACGCGAGGTCGAGGTCGTGCGCGGTCGCGGCCGGATCGACCGGGACGGTGACCTGCTTCAGCACGTCCCCGGTGTCGGCCTCCCTGGTCATGACGTGCCAGGTGACGCCGTGCTCCTTCTCGCCTTCGAGGATCGCCCAGCTCGTCGCGTAGAGGCCGGCGTGCCGGGGCAGCGGGCCGTCGTGGAAGTTGATCGGCAGCGCCGCCGGGAGGGCCAGGACCTCGTCCGGGAGCATCCGCAGGTTGGCGATGCTGAACAGGTAGTCGAAGCTCAGGGGCGCCAGGCGGTCGGCGAGGCCGGGCCCGGCCTGGATCGTCGGCAGGCCCTCTCGACCCGCCCACTCGACCAGTTCCGCGCCCGAGAAGACCACGGCCGCCACCCGGTGCCCGCGCTCCAGGAGCAGCCGGGTGCACTCGGCCGCCAGGGTCTCCTCGCCCACGACCACGCAGGAGAACGTCCGCGTCATGCTCGGTCCCCGTTCTCGCCGAGCCGGGCGAGCAGTTCGCCCAGCAGTTCGTCGACGACGTCGTCGGGCAGGTCCGCGACCAGCCGCTCGGCGTCGTCGGACGGCGCCGGTTCGGTCACCGGCGCGACCGCCGGTTCCTCGGGCGGTTCCGGCTCGGAGCGCAGGTGCGCGGCCAGCTTCCGGATCGTGATCCGCTCGAAGAGCAGGGTCGCGGGCTGCGGCCCGTACACCTCTTCCAGGGCGCGGGTGAGCTGGAGCGCCACCAGCGAGTCGACGCCGTAGTTCTCGTAGGTGAGGTCGGGGTCGAGCCGGTCCGCCGGGATCTCCAGGACGGACGCGAACACCGCCGTCACCCGGGCGAGTTCGTCGCCCTCGGCGCCGTCGGCCGGACGCGCGGTCCGGGCCGGGGCCGGAGCCGGGGCGACCTGGGCGGCCGGGGTCGCCGGGACGAGGCCGTCGCTGACCGCCGCGATGACGCTCTGGAACAGCGGCCCGGACCGCGTCGGCGGGGCTGCGGCGCTGACGTCCCGGAACCCGGCGTCGGCCAGCAGGTCGCGCCACTGCCGCTCGGTCGCCAGCGGCGAGGACGGCATCCGGTGCTCCGGGTCGGTGAACCGCCACCACCCGGACGTCAGGCCGAAGACCAGCGCCAGCCGGTGCTGCGGCCGGGTGCCCTCGGCGAGGACGAGCACCCCGCCCCGGCGGAGCAGCCGCTTGGCGCCGGCCAGGGTGCCGGCGAGCCGCCGGGTCGCGTGGAAGACGTTCGTGCCGAACACCACGTCGAACCCGCCCGGGGCGAAGCCCTGGCCGGCCGGGTCGGACTCGATGTCCAGGACCTCGAACCGTGCGAACGGATGACCCGGCCCGAACCTGGCCCGGCCGTCGCGGACGAACCCGCCCGACAGGTCGGTGAAGACGTACTCGACGTGCGCGGCGTGGGGGGCGAGCGCGGCGAAGACGGCCTCGCTCGTCCCGCCGGTCCCGGCGCCCACTTCGAGGATCCGCACCGTCCGTCCGGGCTCGGCCGCCAGCCGCGTCCGGACCTGCTCGGCGACGAGCGCCGCCGTCTCGGCGTTGCACAGGTCGGTGACCGGGTCGCCCGCGTAGACGGCCGCGACCCGTTCGTGGGAGCCGCCGGGGAAGAGGACTTCCATGCCGCTGCGGCGTCCGGTGAGCACGTCGGGCAGCGCGGTCAGGCAGTCCCGCAGCAGCGACGTGGCGGGCGCGAGGTCCGGGCGGCGGGCGGCGAGGTCGGTGAGCGCCGCCACGAGCGCCGCCTCCGGCTCCACGGCGCGGGCGGTGCGCTGCCAGCCGCCGTCCACCGGACGCAGCCACCCGGTCTCGGCGAGGGCGTCGAGCTGAGACCGGAAGAAGGGCTCCTGCTCCGGGACGATCCCGAGCCCGGCGACGAGATCCGCCCATACGGCTGGCCGGTCCAGCCGCCGGAACAGGCCGAGGCGGTCCAGGACGGCCGCCAGCAGGCGCGTCGCCAGATCCTCGGCCGCCGCGACGGCGTCCTGGAAGCCGTCCAGCTCCGGCGACGGCGTCCAGGCCCTCCCGACGACGGGCGGCTGCGGCGGAACGTCCCCGGGCAGGACGACCAGCGCGGGCCCGGGGTCGGCGCCGAGGTCGTCGAGGATGCGCCGGTCGGCGTCGAGCGCGAGCACCTGGGCCTGGTCGCCCGCGAGGACGCGTTCCACGACCGCCATGCCGCGCTCCGCGCTCAGCGGCCGGATGCCCGCCGGCTCGAACCGGCGCAGCACCCGCTCCCGCTCCGGGTCGCCGGCCGCGTGCCAGTACCCGAGGTTGAGGACGCGCACCGGGAAGGGGACGTCGCGGGCCGCGCCGAGCGCGAGCGCGTCCGCGAAGGTGCAGCCCGCCGCGTACCCGGCCTGGCCGTGGTTGCCCTCGAACGCGACGCCGGAGGAGTAGAACAGGACGAAGTCCAGCGGCTCGTCCGCGACGGCCCGCAGGAGGCTCCAGGCGGAGTCGGCCTTCGCCTCCAGCGCCGACCGCAGCTCGGCCTCGGGCAGCTCCCGCAGGGGGCGGTTCACCAGGACCATCGCCGCGTGGACGACGCCGTGCAGCGCGCCGAACTCGCGCTTGGCGGTCCGCAGCGCGTCGCGCAGGGCCGCCGGGTCGGTGGCGTCCGCCGTCAGGTACCGGACCTGCGCGCCCAGGGCCTGGAGTTCCGCGACGGTCGCCGCGCGGCGGTCGTCCAGCGGGGACCGGCCGACGATGACGAGCCGGGCTCCGTACTCCCGCGCGAGGTACCGGCAGGTGTCGGCGCCGACGACGCCGAGGCCGCCGACGACGAGGTAGACGCCGTCCCGCCGGAACCGGGACGGCCCGGCCGGGAGTTCGATCCGGCGCAGCGACCGGACCCGGCGGACGCCCGCCCGCAGGGACACCGGGACCGTCTTCGCGGGCAGCGGCTCGGCGGCCAGCGCGGCGGCCGGTTCCGCGCCCTCCGCCGAGCGGACGTCGACCAGCGCGACCCGCAGGTTCGGGAACTCCTTGCCCGCGACCATCGCCAGCCCGGCCAGGCCCGCCGACCAGGGCGCGTGCTCGTCCCCGCCCAGCGGGTGGACGTCGGACGTGACGACCTTCAGCCCGGTCCGGCCGCCCCGGTCCAGCGCCCGCACGAGGCGGTAGAGGGCGACGACGTTGGCGTCGGTGACGGCGCGCAGGTCGGCGGGCTCGCCGTCCGGTGCCGAGCCGAGGAAGTACACCAGGTCGGGCGCCTCGGCCAGCGCGCGGTCCAGGTCGCTTTCGCTGAGCCCGCCGGACGGGACGGGCAGCGAGCGCAGATCGGCGTCGGCGTGCGCACCGGCGATCCCGGCGGCCAGCGCGGTGTCGAGCCGTGCGCCGACCAGGAGCACCCGGCGCGGGCGGGCGCTCTCGGCGTCGGCGCGGCGCGGCGTCCAGACCGGGAGGTGGGCCGGGACGGCCGTCGGCTTGGCCGCCCGGTAGGTCAGGCCGGTGAAGCGCACCCGGACGGCGCCGGTCTCGTCGGCCAGCAGGACGTCGCAGCGGTCCGGGCCGGTCTCGCGCACGTGCGACCAGCCGATCGTCGGCACCTCGCCGAAGACGTCCACCAGGTCGAGCGCGAACGGGAGCATCGGCGGGGCGTCCGGGCCGCGCCGCGCGAACAGCGCCGCGATCGTGTGCAGGGCCGCGTCCAGGACGCCGGGGTGCAGCGCGTACGCCGGGTCCGCGACCGTCTCGATCCGGCCGAGGGCTTCGCCCGGGCCCGTCCAGACGCGGCGCACCAGCCGGAAGAAGGCGCCGTAGGCCAGCCCCTGCGCGTCGAGCGCGCGGTAGAAGTCGGGGCCTTCGTCCAGGCGGGCCTGGATCGCCGCGACGTCCAGGCGCGGCGGGGCCGGGTGCGCGGCGGCCAGGCGGCCGGTGGAGCGGACGGAACCGTCCGCCACCACCTCGTACCGCTCGCCGTCGAAGCGCACCGACACCGCGCCGCCGCCCCGCAGGGGCGCGAGCCAGCGGACGTCGGCGACCGCCGTCCAGCTGCGGGCCCGCGCCACGAGGTCGAGATGGCCGACGCCCGGCAGGATCGGCGTGCCCTGGACGACGTGGTCGGCGAGCACCGGGTCGTCGGCGCGCAGCACCGTCGTCCAGGGGCCGTCCGGCGCGGTCGTGTCCAGCCAGTGCCGCACGCGCTCGAACGGATAGGTCGGGAGGGGGACCCGCCGCCGCGTCCCGCCCCGCAGGCCGGACACCAGGTCCCAGTCGACGGCGACCCCCGACACCCACAGGCGGCAGAGCAGGTCGTCGTCCCCGGCGCGGATCTGGGCCGTCAGGAACTCCTCGCCGCCCACCCCGTCGGTGAACAGCCCGGCCAGCGGCGGATGCTGCCCGACCCGGCCGCGGTGGAGCCACTGCCCGTCCTCGCCCCGTCCGACGGCGGCGAACCGCTCGGCGGCCTCGTCCAGGCTGCCCGCGACGAACGCCAGCCGCTCGGCCATCGGCTCGCGGCCCGTCCGCAGGGTGTGGGCGACGTCGGCGAGCGTGCGGGTTCCGGGCGCCGCCAGTTCGCGTCCGAGGTCGGCCGCGTACTGCCGGAGCCGGTCCTCGTCGCGGGCGGAGAGCACCAGCGCCTCGGGGCCCGTCGCGGCCTCGGCGGGCGCGGCGGCGCGGTACTCCTCCAGGATGACGTGCGCGTTCGTCCCCCCGGCACCGAACGAGCTGACCGCCGCGCGGCGCGGCAGGTCCCCGGCGGGCCACGGCGCCGTCTCGCGCTGGACGGTGAACGGGGACCGGCCGAAGTCGATGACGGGGTTCAGCTCGTCGGCGTGCAGGGTCGGCAGCAGCGTCCCGTTCTTGAGCTGGAGGATCGCCTTGGTGAGCCCGGCGATGCCCGCCGCCCCCTCCAGGTGCCCGATGGCCGACTTCACCGAGCCGAGGGCGCAGAACCCGACGTCGGACGTGTGCGCGGCGAACGCCTTGGCGAGGGCCGAGTGCTCGATCGGGTCGCCAAGAGCCGTCCCGGTGCCGTGGGCCTCGACGCAGCCGATCGTCCGCGCGTCGACGCCCGCCGCCGCCAGCGTCCGTTCCACGAGCGCCTGCTGCGCCTGCGGGTTCGGGACGGTGTAGCCGCTGGTCCGGCCGCCGTGGTTCACCGCCGACGCCCGGATGACCGCGTGGACGGTGTCGCCGTCGCGGACGGCCTCCGACAGCCGCTTGAGGACGACCGCCCCGACGCCCTCCCCGGGCACATAGCCGTCGCCGCCCGCTCCGAAGGCGCGGCAGCGGCCGTCGGACGACAGCATCGTCTTCGCGCTGAGATGGACGTACCGGTCGGGGTGGACGGCGACGTTCACGCCGCCCGCGATGGCGTACCCGCACTCGTTCCGGCGCAGGCTCTCGCACGCCTGGTGCACCGCGACCAGGGACGCCGAGCAGGCGGTGTCCACCACGACGCTGGGGCCGCGGAAGTCGCCGAAGTACGACACCTGGTTGGCGATCGAGGACCGGTTGGCCAGCACCACCTGCGGGTTGCCGCGCGCCGACTCGGCCGCCGCGAGCACCGCGTAGTCGCCCCACATGACGCCGACGAACACGCCGACGTCGTGCCCCTGCCCGCCGAACGCGGGCGGCGGGATCCTGGACGGCGGGTAGCCCGCGTTCTCCAGCGCCGACCACGCGGTCTCCAGGAACAGCCGCTCCTGCGGGTCCATCGAACGGGCCTGGGCGGGCGAGATCTGGAAGAACAGCGAGTCGAACGCGGCGACGTCGTCCAGGAAGCCGCCCCATCGGCCGTGGCTGCGGCCCGGGGCGGACGGGTCGGGGTCGTAGAGCGCGGCGGCGTCCCAGCGGTCGGCGGGGACCTCGGTCACGCTGTCGCGTCCGGCGGCGAGGTTGTCCCAGAACTCCGCGAGGTCGCGGGCGCCCGGGTACCGGCCGCTGATGCCGATGACGGCGATCGGCTCGTCCGGGTCGGTGCCGCGTTCGGGCGCCCGCTCCACGGGCCGCGTCACGGGTTCCGGCGCGGGCCGCTCCACCGGGGCCGCTTCGGGGAACAGGCGGGCCACGGCGTCCGCGTGCTCGGCGACGAGGTGGTCGGCCAGTTCTTCCACCGTCCGGTGCTCGAAGAAGACGGTGCCGCGCAGGTCGGGGAAGTCGCGGACGAGCACGGAGCTGGACTCCATGACCAGCACCGAGTCCAGGCCGTAGTCGTCCAGCGGGACCCGGCTGTCGAGGCGGCCCGGCGGAAGTTTGAGCACGTCGGAGAGCGTGCCGCGCAGGTACTCGACCACCTGGCTGCGCCGTCCGGAGGCGGCCGGGCGGCGCGGTGCGGCGGGCGGACGCGGCGTGGCCAGGGCCGCGTCGACCTGCGCGGGGACGCCCCACGCCGGGACGAGCCACGGCCCGTCCGCCGCCAGCGCGAGTTCCAGCGCGGCCACGCCCTGCTCGGGGGTCAGCGGGCGCATCCCGCTCCGGCGGCCGTACGCCGCCAGCTCGTCGGCTCCGACGAGGTCGTCCACGCCCCCGGCCGCCCACAGCGGCCAGTCGAGCGTGAGTCCGCGCCCGCGCCGCGCGCCCTCGGCGACCTGCGACGCGCGCAGGACGGTGAACGCGTCGGCGAACCGGTTCGCCGTGGCGTAGGCCGCCGCGCCGAAGTCGCCGATCACCGAGGCGATGGAGGAGAAGACGACGAACAGGTCCAGTGGGTCGTCCCGGGTCAGCCGGTCCAGGTTGAGCAGGCCGTTGGTCTTCGGGGCGAGGACCCGGGCGAACCGTTCGGGGTCGGCGTCGGCGAGGGTCCCGTCGTCGGCGATCCCGGCGAGGTGGAAGACGCCGTGCAGCGCGCCGAAGCGGGCGCGGGCCTCGGCCAACGCGGCGGCGAGGCGGTCGGCGTCCGTCACGTCGGCGCGCGGGGCGAACACTTCCGCGCCGAGGTCGGCGAGCCGCGCGTGCCAGGAGGCGTCCGGTGCCGACCTGCCGATCAGCACCAGGCGCGCCCGGTGCGCGCGGGCCAGGTACTCGGCGAGCGTCCGGCCGAGGGCGCCCCCGCCGCCGGTGATCATGTAGACGCCCTGGTCGCGCAGGTCCGCGCGGCCCGGTCCCGTGGCCTCGGTCCTGCGGAGCCCGCGCACCTCGCGGTCGCCGCGCGCCGTCCGGCGGACCTCCAGGCCGGCGGCGCGCGGCGCCGCGCGCAGTTCGGCGGCGAGCGCGGCGGCGGTCCCGTCCGGCGGCGTGCCGGCCGGGAGCGCCAGCGTCAGCAGTTCGACCCGGGGGGCGACCACGGACGCGGAGCGGGCGAACCCGGCGAGCGCGGCGTGCTCCGGCCGTTCCCGCCCGTCCTCGTGGGCGTGAAGTACGACGCCCCGGACCCGGCCCGCCGTCCGCGCGGCGAGGACGAGGTCCGTCAGCGTCCGGCACGCCGCGTCCAGCTCGTCACCGGGGACGAAGACCAGGTCCAGCCCGTCCGTGCCGAGGTCGGCCACCTCGTCCGCGCGGACGGCGGTCACCCGGGTCCACTCGCCGGTCGCGGCGAGCGCGGACTCGAGCGCGGCGTCCCCGCCGACGAGCATCAGGGGCCGCCGCGCGCTGTCGGAGGCGGGGGCGGGGACGGCCGTCCAGCACGGCTCGTAGAGAAGCGGGCGGCCCGGCTCGGGAGCGGGCGCGCCGAGCAGCCGGCCCGCGAAGTCCCGGACGGACGCCAGCACGCGGCCCGTCTCGTCGCACAGGGACACGTCGAAGCACCGCACGCCCCCGGCCTCGCCCAGGAGACGGGCGTGGGCGTGGCGGACGTCCGCGAGGTCGCCGTGGACGTCGAACGCGTCCAGGCTGAACGGCACGGCCAGCTCCCCCGCGCGCGGCGACGCGGTCCGGCCCGCCCAGTGGCACGCGCGCAGCGCGCCGTCGAGGACGGCTGCCGGGCCGCCCGGGGACAGCCGCACCAGCGCCTCGTCCGCGCCGGTCCGGATCTCCTCGATGACCTGGAACTCGGGCCCGTAGGCGAACCCGGCCGCGCGGTAGTCCGCGTACGCGCCGTCCCGGTCCCGCACGACGTCCGTCCGGCGGAGGACGGCGGCGAGGTCGAGCGCGCCGGGCGCCCCGGCGGCGGCGACGGTCCCCCGGGCGTGGACGGTCCGGTCCGGCCCGCTGTGCACCTCGAAGGAGAACCCGCTGTCGAACGAGACGTGCAGGTCGAGGTCGCCGTCCGCGGGCTCGATCGTCGTCCCCCACACCACCGAGCGAAGCGCGTGCCGCACGCCGGGTTCGGCCAGGTCGGCGGCGGCGCGGACGAACTCCAGGACCGCCGAGCCCGGCAGCACCGGCCGCCCGTCGATCACGTGGTCCCGGAACAGCGGGTCGGACGGGCTCAGCCTCTTGCGGAACCGCAGCCCGGCCACCGTGGACTCGTTCGCGTCGACCAGCGGGTGCAGGGCCGGGGCGTCCAGGTCGGGGTCGAGGGGGATCCAGTAGCGCTCGGGCGCGAACGGGTACAGCGGGGCGCGGACGCGGCGCCGCGCGGGACCGGACGCGTGCAGCGCGGCCCAGTCCACGTTCTCCCCGGCCAGCCACCGGCGCGCGAGGTCGCCGAGCGGCCCGTCGCCGGGGACGTCCGGCCGCTCGCCCGTCGCGGCGAACCGGCGCAGGGCCGCGACGATCTCGTCCGCCGCGACGGCCCGCACCGCGAACCGCCGGTCCATGGCCTCGCGACCGACCTGGAGCGTGAAGCACAGGTCGGCGAGCGACGCCGGCCCGGCCTCCAGGAACCGGGCGGCGCGCTCGGCGTAGGCGCGCAGCCGTTCCTCGTCGCGCGCCGACAGGACGAACAGCACGGGCTCGTCCACGCGTTCCCGCGCCGGGGCGACGGGCGGTTCCGCGAGGACGAGGTGCGCGTTCGAGCCGCCCGCGCCGAACGAGCTGAGCCCGGCCGTGCGCGGCCCCGTCCAGGGCTCCCGTTCGCGCTGGACGCGGAACGGCGACCGGGCGAAGTCGATGTTCGGGTTCAGCTCGGCCGAGTGCAGCGACGGCACGAGCGTGCGGTGCCGGAACTGGAGCAGGACCTTGGTCAGCCCCGCGATCCCGGCGGCGGACTCCAGATGCCCGATGTTGGACTTGACCGAGCCGATGGGCCAGCGTCCGGGCGCGGCGGCGTCCCCCGCGTACGCGCCGGTCAGGCCGGTGATCTCGATCGGGTCGCCGAGGGACGTGCCCGTGCCGTGCGCCTCGATGTACCCGATCTCCCCGGGCGCCACCCCGGCGCGCTCCATCGCGTCGACCACGGCGCGCTGCTGGGCGCGCGGGCTCGGCACGGAGAAGCCGTTGGTCCGGGCGCCGTGGTTGACGGCGCTGCCGAGGATCAGCCCGTGGATCTGGTCGCCGTCCGCCAGCGCCTGCGCGTAGGGCTTGAGCAGCACCGCGCCGACGCCCTCGCCGGGCACGTACCCGTCGCCGTCCGCCCCGAAGGCGCGGCAGCGGCCGTCGGACGACACGAACCGGCCCTGGCTCAGGAAGGCGTACTTGTAGGGGTGGATCGAGACGTTGACGCCGCCCGCGATCGCCATCTCCGTCTCGCCGCGCCGCAGGCTCTCGCAGGCCAGGTGGATCGCGGTGAGCGACGACGAGCACATCGTGTCCAGCGCCAGGCTCGGCCCGGTGAGGTTGAGGACGTACGACACCCGGTTGGCGATGGTCGCGAAGGACGAGCCGGTCAGGGGGCGTCCGCCGCGCAGAACGTCCACGGCGCCGTGGAACTGGTACTCGCCGTACATCACGCCGACGTAGACGCCGACCGGACGGCCCGCCAGCTCGGCCCGCCGGTACCCGGCGTCCTCCACCACGTGCCAGGCGGTCTGGAGGAACAGCCGCTCCTGCGGGTCCATCAGCTCGGCCTGGCGCGGGGAGATGCCGAAGAACAGCGGGTCGAAGCGGTCGACGTCGCGCAGGAAGCCGCCCCAGCGGGTGTGCGCGCGTCCGGGCGACGCGGGATCGGGGTCGTACCAGCGGTCGGCGTCCCACCGGTCGGCCGGGATCTCGGTGACGCAGTCGCGGCCCTCGGCGAGGTTGGTCCAGAACTCGTCCAGGTCGTCGGCCATCGGGTAGCGGCCGGCCACGCCGATGATCGCGATGGCCGAGTCGTCGACCTCGGGGGGCCGGGGGGCCGCCGGAGCGGGCGCGGCGATCGCCGTCGCGTGCTCCCCGGCGAAGTGGTCGGCGAGTTCGCCGAGCGTCGGGTACTCGAAGAAGAGGGTCTTGGACAGGTCGCCGAACCGGCGCTCCAGCTCCCGGTTGAGCTTGGTGATCATCAGGGAGTCGATGCCGTGGCGGTCGAAGGTGTCGTCCTCGCCGAGTTCGTCCGGGTCCAGCCCGGTCTCCCCGGCGATCAGCAGGCGCAGCATCCCCAGCGCGTCCGCGCGCGAGCCCGCGGGCGCCGTCGGCGCGACGGGCGCGGCGGGCGCGGGACGGCCGAGCGTCGCGGCGATCCGCTCGGTGTCCCCGTACGCGGCCACCACCGCGCCGGGACGGCCGAGCACCCGCTCGAACAGGTCGAGCCCGACGGCGGTCGGCAGGACGCCGAAGCCGGTGCGCGCGGCGACCTCGGCCGCCGCGTCGGCGGTCTGGCGCATGCCGCCGTCCGCCCACATCGGCCAGGCGACGGCCGTCAGCCCCGGGACCCGCTCGGCGAACGCCTCCAGGAAGGCGTTCGCGTACGCGTAGTCGGCCTGGCCCACGCTGCCGATGTGCGCGGCGATCGAGGAGAACGCCACGAAGAAGTCGAGCGGATCGTCGGCGGTGGCGGCGTGGAGCGCCCGGACGCCGGACACCTTCGGCGCCAGCACGGCCGCGACGTCCGCGTCGGACTTGGTCAGCACGAAGCCGTCGCGCAGCACGCCCGCCGCGTGGACGACGCCGGTGACCGGCCCGAACTCCCGCCGGACGTCCGCCAGCAGCGCGGTGAGCGCGGCCGGGTCGGCAACGTCGGCGCTCCGGTACGTCACGCGCTCGTCCAGGCCGGACGCCGTCGCGGCGCGGCCGACCAGGACCACCGTCGCGTCGGCGCGCTCCAGCAGCCGGCCCGCGACGGCGCGGCCGAGCCCCCCGGCGCCGCCCGTGACCAGGTAGACGCCGCCGTCGCGGACGGCGACCGGCTCGGTGTGGTCGGCGGGGACGAAACGGGGGACCCGCCGACCGGACGCGGTGTGCTCGACCTCCGCGTCGCGGCCGTCCCCGGCCAGCTCCGCGCGCAGCGCCGCCGCCGCGTCCACGCCCGGCGCCAGCCCGACGACCTGGACGGCGAGCAGCGGGTTCTCGGCCCGGACCGTCCGGGCCAGCCCGGCGAGCGCCGCGCGTTCCGGGAGCGGCCCGGACGCGTCATGGCGATGCAGCAGCACCACGCGCACCGGCTCGGTCGGCCGTCCGTGCAGCAGCCGCCGCACGACGCGCAGGACCAGGTCGGGGTCCGGCTCGTCCAGGACGACGGCTGCGATGCCGGTCAGCGGGCCGTCGCTCCCCGGCGCGGCTTCGGACGCGGACAGGGCCGTCGCGAGGTCGCTCCGGTCGTCGTCCGCGATGACGAGCACCGGCCCGGCAGAAGTCTCGGCGGGCACGGCCGGGGCGTCGTCCCACCGGCGGACCAGCAGGTCCACGGCGTCGGTGCGGCGCAGCACCCGGACGGCGAGCCCGCGCAGCCGCGCCAGGACCGTCCCGGCGGCGTCCCGCAGCGTGAGGTCGGCGCGGGCGGAGCGGTCGCCGCGCTGGTCGACCGTGACGTGGACGCGGCACGGCCCGGTGACGGGGGCGAACACCGTCAGCTCCTCCAGGGCCAGCGGCAGGAAGCCGCGCGCCCCGCCGCCGTAGGTCCGGCCGAGCAGCACGACGAGGGCGTGCAGCGCGCCGTCCAGCAGCGCGGGGTTCAGCACGGCGCCGTCCAGGGCGGCCCCCTCGGGGAGCCGCAGCGTCCCCCACGCCTCGCCGTCGCCGAGCGCGACCTCGGCGAGGGCCCGCATCCGCGCGCCGTAGTCGAGGTCATGCTCGCGCAGCAGCGCGTAGCAGCGCTCGTGGTCGACGGTCTCGGCCTGCGTTCCGGGGGTGGCGTCGGGGAGCTGGACGGTCCCGAGCGCGCTCACCGACCCCGACGCGTACACCGCGCCGTCGTCGGTGATCTCGAACGCGACCGCGCCGGGCCCGCGGCGCAGGGCGACCTGCGCGGCGCGCGGCCCGGAGAGCAGCCGGTCGAAGGAGACGTCGTGGAGCCGCACCGGACCGCCGGTCGCCAGCTCGCCCGCCGCGCGGGCGAGTTCCAGGAACGCGGCGGCGGGCAGGACCGGCTCGCCGCCGACCCGGTGGTCCGCCACGTAGAACTCGGTCCCCGACCACGCGGTGCGGTAGGCGAAGGAGTCCAGCGTGGACACGTTCTCCGCCAGCATCGGGTGCGGCCCCGGACCTGCCGGAACCTCTGCCGGGACGTCCAGCCAGCAGCGGCGCCCCTCGAACGGATAGGTGGGCAGCGGAACCCGGCCGCGCGCCTCACCGGCGAACCAGGCCGTCCAGTCGACCTCGGCGCCCGCCTGCCACGCCCGCGCGACGGCGCCCCACGGGCCGTCCGCCACGGTCAGCGCGACGCCCCGCACCTCGTCGTCCGCGCCGCGCAGCGCGCTGTCCGGGAGCGGCGCGCCTTCGTGGCGGGCGGCGTCGGTGAGGTCCAGGACGCCGAGCACGGCGGCGGCGGCTCCGGCGGCCAGGCCGACGCCGTGGATCGCGACCGGCCGCAGGCCCCAGCCCAGCCAGAGCCTCCCGAGCGCGTACTGCACCGCGAACGCCGCCGCCCAGTCCGCCGGAGCCGCCGCCAGCGCGGCGTCGTAGTGCTCGGCGAACGCCGGTTCCGCAGCCCGCCACTCCGCCGCGAGGTCGGCCGCCCCGGGGACGTCCTCGGTGAAGACGAACGACACGCCGCCGGCCGCCGGAGCGTCGGGGACGGGCGCCGAGCGCAGGGCGGCGGCGAGGTCGGCCCGGGCGGTCCCGGCGACGGCGAGCCGGTACTCGTGGACGCGCCGTCCCACGGCGAGGGTGTGGGCGACGTCCGCGAGGGAAGCGCCGTCGTCCCCGTCGAGGTGGTCGGCGAGCAGCCGGGCGGCGGTGCCGAGCGCCGACGGCGTCCGCGCCGACACCACGAGGACCTGGGTCGGACGCGACGGCGCGGCGACCTCGGCGGCGGGCGCCTCCTCCAGGACCGCGTGCGCGTTCGTCCCGCCGATCCCGAACGAGCTGACACCGCCGCGCAGGGGGCCGGAAGCCGTCCACGGCGCGGTCCGGGTGCTCACCGTGAACGGGCTCGCCGGGAAGTCGATGGCGGGGTTGGGCGTCGCGAAGTTGACGGTCGGCACCAGCGTGCGGTGCTTCATCATCAGCACGGTCTTGATCACGCCCGCGACGCCCGCCGCCGCGTCGAGGTGCCCGAGGTTGGACTTGACCGAGCCGATCGCGCAGAACCCGGTGTCGTCGGTCCCCTCCCGGAACGCCCGGGTGAGCGCCGAGACCTCCACGGGGTCGCCCAGCCGGGTGGCCGTGCCGTGCGCCTCGACGTGGCCGATCGAACGGGGATCGACGCCGGACACCAGGTGCGCCTCGCGGATGACGGCCGCCTGCCCGGCCGCTCCCGGCGCGGCGAAGCTGACCTTCCCCGCGCCGTCGTTGTTGGTGGCCGTGCCCTTGATGACGGCGTGGATCGTGTCCCGGTCGGCGAGCGCGTCGCGCAGCGGCTTGAGGACGAGCACCCCGACGCCGTTCCCGAGCACGGTCCCGCCCGCCCCGGCGTCGAACGTCCGGACGCGCCCGTCCGGCGACAGGATCGCGCCCTCTTCGTACAGGTAGCCCTTGGTCTGAGGGAACTTGACGGTGACGCCGCCCGCCAGCGCCACGTCGCACTCGCCGTTGATCAGCCCCTGGCACGCGAGGTGGATCGCGACCAGCGACGTCGAGCACGCCGTCTGGACGGTGTACGCGGGCCCCCGCAGGTCGAGCTTGTAGGCGAGCCGCGTGGCCAGGAAGTCCTTGTCGTTCCCCACCATGACGGCGAAGTGGTCGCTCGTCGCCGTCTGGTCGACGGCGGGGAGCACCTGCTGTTGCAGATAGGTGTTGATCGCCGCGCCCGCGTAGACGCCGATCAGCCCGTCGTGGCGCGCGGGGTCGTACCCGGCGTTCTCCAGCGCGGCGTGCGCGGCGGTCAGCAGGACGCGGTGCTGCGGGTCGGTGATCCGCGCCTCCGCCGGGGTGAACTCGAAGTAGCCCGTGTCGAACAGGTCCACGTCGGGGATCACGCCGTGCGCCGGGACGAACGCGGGGTCGTCCAGCAGGCGGGCGGGCACCCCGGCCGCCGCCAGCTCGTCCCGGCCGAACCGGCTGATCCCCTCGCGGCCCTCGCTCAGCAGCCGCCAGAAGGCGTCCAGGTCGTCCGCTCCGGGGAACCGCCCGGCCATGCCAATGATCGCGACGTCCGTCTCGACCGCCGTGCCACGCTCGGCGCCGTCCACCAGACACCCTCCCCAGGCCGTGGCCGCGCGGAAGAACGGGCTTCCGCGCGGCGCTCCGGCATCGTCAGTCCTGCCGCCGCGTCCAGTTCGCGGGCGGCCCGAACAGCAGTGCGAAAACGACGGCCGGCCCCGCCACCGCCCACCACAGCGCGGTGAACCGCCTCGGGTCGACCTCGACCTCGGGCGCGGCCGGCGGGGGCCGGTCGCTCACGCTCATTTGCCCGGCCGCCAGAGCAGCCCGTCGGCGGACGGGACGAGCCCGCCGTCGAACAGCGGCGTCTCCTCCTCGGCGTCCTCGCCGAGCATCGCCTGCAGCTGGACCTTCGAGCCCTCGACCATCGCGTCCCGGACGACCGGGGAGTTCATCATCGGCACCCAGCCGCCGTCCCCGCCGGCCGAGCCGACCGCGGAGCCGAACTCCGTCGACTGCTGCTCCAGCCGCTTCATGAGCGTCTCGGCGTCGCCGAGGGCGGCCTCGCCGGACGAGACGCCGCCGACCAGCTCCACGAACGCCTCCAGCTCAGGCCGGGCGCTCTGGGTGAGCTGCTTGGCCGCCCAGAAGTACGAACCCTCGGCCTGGTGCGTCTGGTAGAAGGACATCAGGAACTCGTAGAACACCCCGTACTCGCGCCGGTACCGCGCCTCGAACTCGCGCAGGGCCGTCTCCTCGTCCAGGACGCCGGCCAGCACGCTGTTGATCGACCGGGCGGCGAGCAGGGCGCTGTAGGTGGCCAGGTGCACCCCGGACGAGAAGACCGGGTCCACGAAGCAGGCCGCGTCCCCGATGAGGATGAGCCCCGGCCGCCAGAACTCCGTCTGGTGGTACGAGTAGTCCTTGCGGACGCGGATCTCGCCGTACTGGCCGGTCGTCACCCGCTCCGCCGGGGCCAGGAAGTCCGCGATCATCGGGCACTCGGCGATCAGGTCGTTCAGCGCCTTCTCCGGGTCGCCCTGGACCTTCTCGGCCATGTCCCGGCGCACCACCGCGCCGACGCTGGTCAGCGAGTCGCTCAGCGGGATGTACCAGAACCAGCCGCTCTCGAACGCGACGCAGAGGATGTTGTAGCGCGTCGGCTCGGGCAGCCGCTTGCCCCCGGTGAAGTAGCCGAACAGCGCGAGGTTCCGGAAGAACTCCGAGTACTCGCGCTTGCCGCCCACCTTGTCGTGGAGCCTGCTCTTGTTGCCGGACGCGTCGACCACGTACTTCGCCGTCGCCGTCCGCTCCGCGCCCTGGTCGTCGGTGTACCGGACGCCGGTGACGCGGTCGCCGTCCTCCAGCAGGTCCAGGACCGCGCAGCCCTCCTGGACGCGCGCGCCCTGCGTCCGGGCGTTGTCCAGCAGGATCTGGTCGAACTTCGACCGCTCGACCTGGTAGGCGGTCGACGTCGGCCCCGCCATCTGCGGGGACACCGCGAACGCGAACGTCCACGGCTCCGGGTTCGCGCCCCAGCGGAACGTCCCGCCCTTCTTCAGCGGGAAGCCGGCCTTCGCCAGCTCGTCCGCCGCGCCCGTCAGGCGGCAGACGCCGTGGATGGTCGACGGCAGCAGCGACTCGCCGATCTGGTACCGCGGGAAGTGCTCCTTCTCCAGGACCAGCACCGAGTGCCCCTGCTTGGCGACCAGCGCGGCCAGCGTGGAACCGCCGGGCCCGCCACCGACCACGATGACGTCGAACTCGTCGGCACTACTCACGTTCGGCCTCTTTCTCTTGGGTTCCCGAAAGGTCCTGCTGCGTGGGGTTCTCGCCCGGTTCGGAGCGCAGGCGGTCCAGGTCCCGGTCCGGATGCCGGACCGCCCGGTCGAGCAGGAGCGTGTAGTCGCGGGCCAGCCGTTCGGCCGTGGCCCGCGCGAACAGGTCGGTGCTGTACTCCAGGTGGCCCAGCAGACCCGCGCCGGTCTCGCGCAGCGACAGGCTCAGGTCGAACCGCGCGGTCCCGGACCCGCCGGGCAGCAGCTCGACGTCCAGGCCGCCGGTGTCCGGTTGCTGCGCGCCGTCGCCGGGCGTCGCCGCCAGGTTGAACATCGCCGGGAACAGCGGCGGACGGGACGGGTCCGGATCCGGCACGAGGTCCCGCGCCAGGTCCTCGAACGGCAGGTCGCGGTGCGCCTGCGCCTCGGCCACCGTCGTCGCGGTCGCCGCGAGGACGTCGGCGAAGGACGTCCCGGGGGCGACGCCGATCCGCAGCACCAGCGCGTTGACGAAGTAGCCGACGAGTTCGTCCAGCTCCGGCGCGGGCCGGTTGGTCACCGGCGAGCCGATCGCCAGCTCCAGATCGTCGGACCGGCCGCCGAGCAGCACGGCGTAGGCCGCGAGCAGGGTCGTGTACGGCGAGACCTTGCGCTCCGCGCCGAACGCGCGCACCCGGTCGGCCAGCTCGCCGGGGACGGTGAACTCGACCGCCGCGCCCTGGAACGTCCGCACCGGGGGACGCGGGTAGTCGGTGCGCAGCGACGGCCGCTCCGGCAGCCCCGCGAGCCGGGTGCGCCAGTAGTCGCGCTGCCGGTCGAGGACGGCGCCGTCGACCACGCTGCGCTGCCAGACCGCGTAGTCGGCGTACTGGAGCGGCAGCGGCTTGAGCAGCGGTTCCCGGCCGTCGCTCAGCTCCCGGTAGGCCGTCAGCAGCTCGGCCAGCAGGATGCCGGTCGACCAGCCGTCGAAGATCCCCCAGGGCCGGGTGAGCACCAGGACGTGGTCCTCGTCGGCGAGGGTCGCCAGGTGGGCGCGGAGCATGTGCCGGTCGGCCGGCGCGAACGGGCGCAGCCGCTCCGCCTGCGCCCATTCGTCGAACGCGGCGTCCCCGGGGATCGCGACGGGGACGACCTCGAACCCGTCCGCGCCGTTCACCCGCTGGACGGTGACCCCGTCCCGCCGCACGTAACTCGTCCGCAGGATCGCGTGCCGTTCCACGAGGACGCGCACCGAACCGGCGCAGGCCGCCGGGTCGAGCGGGCCGCGCAGGCGCAGGGCGATCTGCACGTTGTCGTGGGCGGCGCCGAGGTGGTCGGGACCGCGCAGGAACCACAGGTCGCGCTGCGCGGTGGACAGCGGCGCCTCCGTCCCCTCCGCCGCCGGGGCGTCCGGCACCAGGTCGGGGGGCGAGTCCGGCGCCGCGCCTCCCAGCGCCTCCGCGAGCACGGCGGCCATGTCCCCGATCGTCGGGGCGGCGAGGATCAGTTCGAGCGGCAGCTCGGCGCCCGTCGTCTTCTTGACCCGCAGGTTGAGGCGGGTCGCCAGCAGCGAGTGCCCGCCGAGGTTGAAGAAGTTGTCCTGGACGCCGACCCGCTCGATCTCCAGGACCCCGGCGACGAGCCGGCACATCGTGCGCTCCGCCTCGGTGCGCGGCGCGACGTACACCTCCTTGGCGACGTCCTGCTCGTCGGGGGCCGGGAGCGCGCGCTTGTCGACCTTGCCCTGCGCGGTGACGGGCAGCTCCTCCAGCACGACGAACGCGCTCGGGACCATGTAGTCGGGCAGCCGCGCGCCGAGGTGGTCCCGCAGCTCCCGCACCAGCCCGCCGCCGAGCAGTCCGGCCTGCGGGACGTTCGCCGGGCGCGCGTTCCGGTAGGGCGCACGGGCGCGGACGGGCGGCAGTCCGCCCCGGCCGAGCACGAGGTCCAGCCCGTCCGGCCGGTCCTGCGACCAGGTGGCCGCCACCTCGTACCCCAGCTCCTCGGCGCGGGCCAGCGCGGCTTCCAGCTCCGCGACCCGCCGCCGGGCGTCCGCCGACAGCCGGTCGCCGCCGGGCAGCGGCTCCACCTGCCGGGACGGCGCGAGGGCCGTCAGCGACGCCTCGACGCGGACGTCGTCGGCGATGCGCGGGTTGGTCAGGCCGACGACGCCGAACCGGTCGGGCGCGCCGGATTCGAGCAGCGCCACCAGGTCGGCCGGTTCGGCGACGTCCAGCCACGGATGGTCGCCGACCGGAACGGACGGGCCCTTGGTCAGCACGACGTCGTAGCGGTAGGACAGCATCTCGTTGCCGCCGAGGCCGCGCTTGACCAGGACGTCCACGGAACCGAGCCCGTCGAACCGGCCGGGCAGCCCCGTGAAGTAGGCCGGGCTCACCAAAAGCTCGGTCTCCTGCCTGCGGCGCCGCTGCACCTGCGCCGCCAGCGCGCCGGCGGTGCTCGGGACGCCCGCCCGGCTGCGTTCGACGGCGCAGACGTGGGCGGAGAACAGGTCGAGGTTGCGGACGTCGCCGAGCAGGACCCGGCCGCCGTCCGCGACGAGGGGCAGGATCCGCGTCAGCACCTCGTCGAGGTAGGCGCGGCTCGGGAAGTACTGGACGACGGAGTTGAGCACCACCACGTCGAAGGGCGCCTCGCCCGCCAGTTCGGCCACCGCCAGGGCGTCGCCCTGCCGGAGCGTCACGTGGTCCCAGCCGCGCCGTTCGGCCCCCCGGCGCACGTCGGCCAGGGCCTCGCCGGAGATGTCCATGCCGTGGACGGACGCGCAGTCCCCCGCGTACCGGAACAGCAGCAGGCCCGTCCCGCAGCCGACCTCCAGGATCCGCTTCGGGCGGAGGCCGGCGATGCGCGCGACCGTGCCGTCGATCCACTCGCGCATCTCGGCCTCGGGGATCGGCTCGCCGGTGTAGCTGCTCTCCCAGCCCGCGAGGTTCAGGTCGTCGGGCGTCTCCTCCTCGGTGCGGGAGTACTGCTCCTCGAACAGGCGCCGCCACTGGCCGAGGTGCTCGGCGACCTGGGCCTCGGCCGCCGCGTCCAGCCACTCTTCGGTGGGGCTCAGGTAGGCGTTCAGCGTGTGGACCTCGCCCGCCGTCCGCGGCACGACCACCGCGCTGTGCACGGACGGATGGGCCTGGAGGACGGTCTCGATCTCGCCGGGCTCGACCCGGAACCCGCGGACCTTCACCTGGTCGTCGGCGCGACCGCGGAACTCCAGCGTCCCGTCGGGGAGCCTGCGCACCAGGTCGCCCGTCCGGTAGAGGCGCCCGCCGGGGTCGTCGCCGAACGGGTCGGGGACGAACCGCGCGGCCGTCAGCGCCGGGTCGCCGAGGTAGCCGCGCGCCACGCCCGCGCCGCCGAGGCACAGCTCGCCGATCACGCCGTCCGGGACGAGCCGCCCCGCCTCGTCGGTGACGTACGCGGTGGTGTGGGGGATCGGGCGGCCGATGGGGATCCGCGCGTCGTCGGCGATGTCGCGGGGGATCACGTGGTAGGTCGAGGCGATGCTGTTCTCGGTCGGGCCGTAGCCGTTGACGACGGTCAGGTCCGGGTGCTCCGCGCACAGGCGGCGGACGTCGCGGGCGGAGAAGGTGTCGCCGACCACGGCCAGGTAGCGCAGCGGCAGGTCCCGGCCCGTCGCGGCGGCCACGAAGTCCGGCAGGAGCGCCGCCGAGAGCAGCATCGTCGTGACGCCCGTCCGCCCGGCGACGTCGAGCAACTGGGCGGGGTCCTTGGAGTCGCCGTCGTGCAGGACCAGGACGCCGCCCGCCAGCAGCGGGGTCAGCACCTCCTGCGGTCCCGCGTCGAACGAGATGGACGAGTGGTGCATGACCACGGTGTCCTCGTCCGCCGCGAAGTAGTCCGGGTTGCGGACGAGCCGCGCCACCCCGCGCTGCTCCACCAGGACGCCCTTCGGCCTGCCGGTGGAGCCCGAGGTGAAGATGACGTAGGCGAGGTGCGCGGGGGTCGCGCCGACGTCGGACGGGTCGTCCTCGGGCATTCCGGCGAGTTCGTGCGCGGCGGTGTCGAGGTGGATCACCTCGTCCACGCCGTCGAGCAGGCCGTCGCGCAGGGTCGACTGCCCGAGGACGACGCGCACGCCGGAGCCGTCGAGGATGGCGCGGACGCGCTGCTCGGGGTAGCCGGGGTCGATCGGGACGTACGCGCCGCCCGCCTTGAGGACGCCGAGCAGGCCGGTCACCAGGTCGGGGGACCGGTCGGCGCAGAGCCCGACGAGCACGTCCGGGCCGACGCCGGACGCCCGCAGCCGGTGGGCCACCCGGTTCGCGTCCCGGTTCAGCTCGGCGTAGGTCAGCGTCCGGTCGCCGCAGCGCACCGCGACCGCGTCGGGCCGCCGGGCCGCCTGCCGCTCGAACAGCTCGGCGAGGGAGGCGTCCTGCTCGTAGGGGTGAGTCTTTCCCCGCCCGTCCGCGACGAGACGCTGCCGCTCGTGCGCGGGCAGCACGTCGACGTCGAGCGCGCGGGTGCCGTGCCCGTCGTCGGCGGCGAGCGCGTCCACGATCCCGGCGAGGGCCGTCTCAACGTAGGTCAGCAGCGCCTCGGGCTCCACGCCCTCCTCGATCTGGACGGTCAGCGACATCTCGTCGCCGAGGTCGTCCAGGGACATGCCCATCGGGTAGTTCGTGCGGTCCACGAATACGACCGAGCCGATCCCGAGCGCTTCCAGCGACGGCACCGCGGACGCCTCGTCCGGCGCGTCGAAGTGGCGGAAGTTGATGGCGGCGCTGAACAGCGGCGTGTCGCTCTCGAGGCCGCTGCACCGCTGGGCGAGGCTCAGCGAGGACTGCTCGCGGACGATCAGCTCGCGCAGCCCGGTGGCCACCTCGTCCACCAGGTCCCGGACGGTCCGGTCGGCGAGCCGCACCCGCAGCGGGAGCGTGTTGATGAAGTTGCCCAGCATCCGTTCGATGCCGGGCACCGCCGCGAGGCGTCCCGACATCACGGTGCCGAACACGACGTCGTCCCGGCCGCCGGCCGCCGCGATGACGCGGGCGCACGCCGCGTGGTACAGCCACGCCGGGCTGAGGCCGAGCCGTCCGGACTCGGCCCGCAGCCGCCGGGTCAGCTCGGGGGACAGCGCGCGGCGCGGCTTGCGGGTGCGGCGGCCGTCGCCGCGCACGTTGGTCAGGCCGAACGGCACGGTCGGCTCGGTGACGTCGCCGAGGACGTCCCGGAAGTACGCCTCCGCGTCGCCCGTCCGCAGGTTGTGCAGGGTGTGGGCGACGAAGTCCCGGTAGGCGGGCGCCGGGCCGATCAGGTCGTCCCGGCCCGCCATGTGGGCCGCGAGTTCGTCGACGATCAGGCGCAGCGACGTCGCGTCCTCGATGAGGTGGTGGAAGTTGACCACCAGGAAGCGCCGTCCCGAGACCGGGTCGGGGACGAGGCGGACCTTCAGCATCGGCGGCCGGTCCGGCGGCAGGACGGCCGGGTCGGCGAGCAGCGCGCGGGCGTGCGCCTCGGCGTCCCCCACGGGCTCGATCCGCTCCACCGGCAGCGTCGCCGACCGGTACACGACCTGCACCGGCTCCGGGAGCCCGGCGGTGAGCACGGCCGTCCGCATCACGTCGTGGCGGTCGATGAGCGTCTGGAGCGCGTCCAGGAAGGCCGCGCACGCCGCCTCGTCGTCCGCGACGAACATGCCCGACATGACGTACGGGTCGTTCTCCGGGTCCATCAGGTGGTGGAACAGGATGCCGTCCTGCGAGGGCACCAGCGGATAGACGTCCTGGATGTTGGGCGCCCCGCCGGGGACGTGCGCCGCGATCGCGTCCAGGTACTCCTGGTCCAGCGCGACCAGCGGCAGCAGGTCGGGCGTCAGCCGCTCGCAGCCGTCGGGGACGAGGTTCGGCGGGACGACGGCCGCGCGTCCGGCCGGGGCGCCGTCGCCCGCGTCGATCAGGGCCGCGAGCGCCGCCAGGGTCGGGACGCTGAACAGGTCCCGCACGGTGAGGCCGGTGAGACCCTGCTCCCGCAGCCGGGCGGCGAGGACGGTGACGAGCAGCGAGTGCCCGCCGAGCGCGAAGAAGTTGTCCGCGACGCCGATCTGCCCGGCCGGGAACCCGAGCAGGTCGGCCCAGATGGCGGCGAGCGCCCGCTCGGTCGGGGTCGACGGCGCGACGTGCTCCCGTTCCTCCCGGTAGGAACCGATGTCGGGGACGGGCAGCGCGGCCGTGTCGAGCTTCCCGTTGGTGGTCAGCGGCAGCCGGTCCAGCAGGACGTAGGACGCGGGCCGCATGTAGTCGGGCAGCGACCGGCGCGCGAGGTCGTCCAGCTCCGCGCGCAGCCCCTCTGCGGCCTCGGCGGCGGGCACCACGTAGGCGACGAGCTGCCGCACGCCCGGCCGGTCCTCGCGGACCACGACCGCGCACCCGCCGACGCCGGGGTGGCGCCGCAGGGACGCCGAGATCTCGCCCGGCTCGATCCGGAAGCCGCGGATCTTCACCTGGTCGTCGTTGCGGCCGACGAACTCCAGCGACCCGTCGGCCCGGCGGCGGGCGAGGTCCCCGGTGCGGTACATCCGGGCGCCCGGGCGGAACGGGTCGTCCAGGAAGCGTTCGGCGGTCAGCTCCGGCCGGTTCAGGTAGCCGCGGGCCACGCCCGCGCCGCCCACGAACATCTCGCCGACGGCGCCCGGCGGCACCGGCGCGCCGTGGCCGTCGAGCACGTACACGTGCAGGTCGGGCAGGGGCGCGCCGATCGGGCTCGCGGAGCGCTCCGCGTCGGCCTCCGTGACGACCCGGCTGGTGACGTGCACGGTCGTCTCGGTGATGCCGTACATGTTCACCAAGGTCGTTGCGCGGTTGATGGGACGCGCGAACCAGGGGCGCAGCGCGGCAGTGTCCAGGGCCTCGCCGCCGAACACGACCGTCCGCAGCTTGTGCGGGCGGCCGTCGTCGCCCTGCGCGGCGGTGAGCTGGGCGAACGCGCTCGGCGTCTGGTTCAGGACGGTCACGCCCTCGGCGCGCAGCAGCGCGTAGAAGTCGGCGGCGCTGCGCGCGACCTCGTGCGGGACCACGACCAGCCGGCCGCCGTACAGCAGCGCGCCCCACATTTCCCAGACGGTGAAGTCGAACGCGAACGAGTGGAACAGCGTCCAGACGTCGTCTTTCCCGAAGCGGAACTGGTCCTCGGTGACGGTGAACAGCCGGGACGCCTGCCGGTGCTCGACCACCACGCCCTTCGGACGGCCCGTGGACCCGGACGTGTAGATCACGTAGGCGCTGTCGGACGCCGAGGCTCCGGGAAGCGGTTCCAGGTTCCCGTCCGGGCCGTCCCACGTCCCGGCCTCGACGTCGACCACGGTGACGTCGCCGACGTCCAGCCCGGCGGGCATGCCGCCCGCGACCAGCAGGACCTTCGGGGCGGAGTCCGTCAGGACGTGCCGGGCGCGCTCGGGCGGCGCCGCCGGGTCCAGCGGGACGTACGCGCCGCCCGCCTTCAGCACGGCCAGCGCGCACACGACCAGCCACTCGCTGCGCGGCAGGCACAGCGCCACCGGCGACTCGCGCTCGACGCCGAGCCCGCGCAGATGGCGGGCCAGCCGGTTCGCCCGCGCGTTCAGCTCGGCGTAGCTCAGCTCGCGGCCGTCGCACCGTACCGCCACCGCGTCGGCCCGGTCGCGCGCGACGTCCTCGAACCAGGCGTGCAGCGGCCGGGGAGGCGGCGCGGGGACGGCGGACGGCGCCGTCCACTCCCCGACGAGCCGGTCCGTCTCCGCCGCGTCCATCAGCTCCAGCCGGGAGACGCGCTCGCGCGGCCGGTCCGCGACGGCGGACAGGAGCGTGGTGAAGTGGCGGACGAAGCGCCGGATCGTCGCGCGGTCGTACAGGTCGGTGTTGTACTCGACCGCGCCCGTCAGGCCGTCGGGTGCCTCGCGCAGGTCCAGCGTGAGGTCGAACTTGGCGAGGTCGAAGGCGAAGTCGACCGGGTCGACCCGCAGGTCGCCGAGCCGCAGGTCGGGGTCCGCCTGGGCCTCTTGCAGGACGAGCACCGTCTGGAAGACCGGCGAGAGGCTGAGGCTCCGCTCGACCTGGAGGGCGTCCACGACGGCCTCGAACGGCACGTCCTGATGGTCGTAGGCGTGCAGGGCGGTCTGCTTCACCTGGGCGAGCAGGTCGGCGAACGTCGGGTCGCCCGCCAGGTCGTTGCGCATGACGAGCGTGTTGGCGAACAGGCCGATGAGCCCTTCGGTCTCGGCCCGGTTGCGGTTGGCCACGATGGTGCCGACGGCGATGTCCGTCCGCTGGGTGTAGCGGTGGAGCACGACGGAGTAGGCGGCCAGCAACGTCATGTAGAGGGTGGCGTCGTACCGTCCGCTCACCTGCCGGAGCCGTTCGAGCAGGTCGGCGGAGCACCGGAAGTGCTCCCGCGCGCCCGCGTGCCCCCGGACCGGCGGACGCGGACGGTCCGTCGGCAGCGTCAGCCCCGCCTCGGCCCCGGCGAGCCGGTCCTTCCAGTACTCGATCTGGCGGGTCTGGACGTCGCCGGTGAGCCATTGCCGCTGCCAGTGGGAGAAGTCCGCGTATTGCAGCGGCAGCGGGTCGAGCGCCGCGTCCCGGCCGTCGCGGGCCGCCTCGTACAGGGCGTTCAGCTCCCGGAACAGCACGCCGATCGACCAGCCGTCCGAGGCGATGTGGTGGATCGTCAGCACGAGCACGTGCTCGGTGTCGCTCCGCCGCAGCAGCAGCGCCCGGATCAGCGGGTCGCGGGCGAGGTCGAAGGGGTCCAGCGTCTCCCGGCGGCACAGCTCGGCGAGGTCGTCGGCGTCGGTCAGGTCCCGTTCGCGGACCGTGAAGTCGGACCCGTCGGCGACGCACTGGTACGGGACGCCGTCGCGGTCCTCGAACCGCGTGCGCAGCGCCTCGTGCCGGTCGACCAAGCCGGTCAGCGCGCGGCGCAGCGCGGCACGGTCGAGCTTGCCGTCCAGGCGGAGCGCGATCGGGACGTTGTACTGCGGGCTCGCCCCTTCGAGCTGGGCGAGGAACCAGAGCCGCTGCTGCGCGAACGACAGGGCGATCGGCTCGTCCCGGGGGACGCGCGGGATGAAGTCCAGCGCCGACACGTCGACGCCGCGCCTGCGCATGAGCGCGAGCACCGCGCTCTGCCGGTGCGCCGGCAGAGCCTGGAGTTTCCGGATCAGGTCGTGCCCACTGTCCGGCTGCGGTGTGCTCATCATCGCCTCTCTGCCTGGCTGTCGCTGTCGAGGAATGCGGTGTCGAGATCCAGGTCGCCGAGTTCCGCGTCGGTCAGGCTCTCGATGAGGCTGATGCTCTGGCTGAGCGCGTCCAGGTCCAGGTCGGGGTCCGGGCCGGACGTCTGGGACTCCACGACGGCCGCCAGGTCCGCCAGCCGGTGCGCGTCGAACACGGTCTGGACGCGCAGTTCGGCACCGGTCCGCTGCTTGACCATGTTGATCACGCGGGTGACCAGCAGGGAGTTGCCGCCGAGCGCGAAGAAGTCGCTCTCGGTGCTGAGCAGGGCCGGGTCGAGGTGGAGCAGGTCGGACCAGATCGCGGCGACGACGCGTTCGGCGTCGGTGCCGGGCGGCGTCTCGGGGCCGTCGGGCCGCCGCATCGCCTCGGGCTCGGGCAGCGCGCGCTGGTCGAGCTTCCCGTTGCCGGTCAGCGGCAGTTCGTGCAGCACCACGTACGCGGACGGCACCATGTACGGCGGCAGCGCCACGCGCAGGGCGGCGTCCAGCTCCGCCCGCAGGATCTGGTCGTCCGTCCACCGGGGCAGGCTGGTCGGACGCGGCGGCGGCGCGGCGCAGCCGGTGCGGCGGGCGTAAACGGTGTACCGGTCCGGGGCGTCGGCGTCGGGCTCGCTCGCGGCGTCGAAGCCGTGCTCCTTCAGCAGGGCCAGGACGGCGTCGTGGCGTCCCCCGTCGTCGCGGAGCCCGACGACCAGCCGTTCGACCACCGGCCCGGCCGACGCGACGGCGGAGCAGAGCACGTCGTGCCCGACGCGTTCGGCGTCCGCCAGGAGCAGGTCGATCCGGTCGGTTCCGGGCAGCTCCGCGCTGTCGAGGATCCCGACGTTCAGGCCGTACAGGGCGGCGTTGCGGCGGAGCGCGTCGCGGGCCTCCGGGTCGGGCTCGTAGGCGTGCACCGTGCCGTCCGGGCAGTGCAGCCCGGCGAAGAGAGCGCCGAGCCCGGAACCGGCGCCGAGGTCCACGACGCGGGCGTCCTCGGCGAGGGTGATGCCGTGGCGCAGCAGGTTCGCGTCGGTGAAGACCTTTTCCGAGCGGGTGTCGGCGCCGCGCTGGAACACCGGCAGGCCGTTGGGCAGTTCGCGCAGGTGCTCCAGCGCGTCGGGGTCGGTGACGGCGAGGCGCCGCAGTTCGCGCACCGGCCGCGCCGTCCGCGCCGAGGGCACCACGTAGGCGACCAGGCGGCGGTCGTCGCCGTCGCCGCGCACGACGACGCGGCTGTCCTCCACGGCCGGGTGGTCGTTGAGGCGCGCGGAGATCTCGCCGAGTTCGATGCGGTAGCCGCGGATCTTCACCTGGTCGTCGTTGCGGCCGAGGAATTCCAGCGACCCGTCCGGGAGCCTGCGGCCGAGGTCGCCGGTGCGGTACATCCGGGCGTCCGGGCCGTCCCGGAACGGGTCGGGCAGGAAGCGCTCGGCGGTCAGCTCCGGCCGGTTCAGGTACCCGCGTCCCACGGCGCCGCCCGCGATGACCAGCTCGCCCACGCCGCCGGTCGGCATGGGACGGCCGTTGCGGTCCAGCACGTACACGCCCAGCCCGGGCATCGGCGTGCCTATCGGACGGGTGGTCAGCCGGGTCTCGGACTCCTCGACCTCGCGGTAGTTGGTGACCACCGTCGTCTCGGTGGTCCCCCACATGTTCACCAGGGTCGTTTCGGCGTTCATCGGTCGCTCGAACCAGGGACGCAGCGCGGTCGCGTCGAGCGGTTCGCCGCCGAGCACGACGGTGCGGACCCGGTGGGGGCGTCCGCTCTCGTCCTGCGCCTCGATGAGCTGTCCGAAGCCCGTCGGCGTCTGGCCGAGCACGGTCACGCCCTCGTCGCACAGCAGCTCGTAGAAGGCGCGGGGGCTGCGCGCCACGTCCCGGGTGACGACCACGAGCAGGCCGCCGTGCAGCAGCGCGCCCCACATCTCCCAGACGGTGAAGTCGAACGCGAACGAGTGGAACAGCGTCCAGACGTCGCCCCGGCGGTAGCCGAACCACTCCTGGGCGGCGAGGAAGAACCGCGTCACGTGGCGGTGCTCGATCATCACGCCCTTGGGGAGCCCGGTCGAGCCGGACGTGTAGATCACGTACGCCAGGTCGGCGGCCGACGACTCCGCTTCCAGGTCACCGTCCGGGTGGTCCGTCCACTCCCTTGTCTCGACGTCGACCACGGCGGTGGCGTCGCCGACCGCCAGGCCGTCCGGGACGCCGCCGGCGACCAGCACGACCTTCGGGGCGGAGTCGCGGAGCACGTGGCCCGTCCGCTCGGCGGGGGCCGACGGGTCCACCGGCACGTACGCGCCGCCCGCCTTCGCGACCGCCAGCGCGCCCACCACCAGCCACTCGCTGCGCGGCAGGCACAGCGCGACTCTGGCTTCGCGTCCCACTCCGAGGTCGCGCAGGTGGCGGGCCAGGCGGTTGGCCCGTGCGTTCAGCTCGGCGTAGCTCAGCTCGCGGCCGTCGCACCGGACCGCGACCGCTCCGCCGCGCTCGCGGGCCACGTCCTCGAACCAGCGGTGCAGGGGACGGTCCGCGTCGCCCGCGTCCGCCACGGGCGTCCAGCCGTGCTCGACCAGTTCGCGGTGGAGCATCGCGTCGGACGTCACGGGCAGGTCGAGGGCTTGCCGGTCGGTGCCTTCCGCCAGGGCGTCGAGCAGCGAGGCCAGCGCGGTTTCGAGGCAGTCGATGACCGCGTCCGCGCTCTGCGCCCGGTGGATCTGCGCGTCGATCTCGAACGCGTCCCCGTGGTCGTCGACGGAGACGGTCACCGGGAAGTTGTTGCGCTGGATCGCCTCCGACAGCGGGGTGACGCCGACGCGGGCGAGGAGGCGGTCGATCCGCTCGTCGTCCGGGAGCTGCCGGTAGTTGAAGATGACGTTGAACAGGGGCGCCTCGGGGCCGGCCAGCCCGCTGTGGCTCCGGGCCTCGCCGAGCGGGACCTGCTCGTGGCGGACGAGGCCGTGCATCTGTTCCTCGGCGCGCGCCACCAGGTCCCGCGCGTTCAGTCCGGTCAGGTCGAAGCGCATCGGCAGCGTGTTGATGAACGTGCCGATCATCCGCTCGACCCCGGCCGGTCCGCGCATCCGGCCCGACATCACCGTGCCGAACACGATGTCGTCCCGGTTCGCGCAGGCCGCGACGACCAGCGCCCAGCCCGCGTGGAACAGGACAGCGGGGCTGGTGTGCAGCTCGGCCGCCACGGCTCTCACGCGTCGGCCCAGCGGCTCCTTGAGCGGGCGGCGCACGTCGAGGACCTGCCGTCCGTCGCCGTGGACATCCTGGAGGCCGAAGACGACGGTCGGCTCGTCCACGTCGCCGAGCAGGCCGGAGAAGAACGTCGCGGGGTCGAGGTCGGCGCGCTGGCGCAGCGTGTGGGCCACGAAGTCGCGGTAGGGCGGCGGTTCCGGCAGGGTCGCGGCCCGTCCCTCGGCGTGGGCGACGATCTCGCCGAACAGCAGGCCGAGGGAGGACGCGTCGTGGATGACGTGGTGCAGGCTCATCGCCGCGTGCCACGTCCCGGTGTCCGGGTGCCGTCCGACCCGCAGGCGGATCAGCGGCGCGCGGTCGAGGCGGATCGGCGGGGCCTCGGCGAGCAGTTCTTCGAGCTGGTCCGTGGCGGGACGTCCCGGGGTCAGTTCGATTTCTTCGACGGGGAGTTCCACGTCGCGCAGCACGACCTGCAGCGGGCGGTCGAGGCCCGCCGACAGGACCACGGTCCTCAGCGCGTCGTGCCGGGCGGTCACGGCCGCGAGCGCCGCGACGAACCGGTCCAGCGCGGCGCGGTCGGCGAAGGCGAACAGGCCGGACGAGACGTACGGGTCGTGCAGCCCCTCCTTGCTGTACAGGAGGTACATGCCCTCCTGCATCGGGGCGAGCGGGTAGGCGTCCTGGACGTTCTCCGCTCCGCCGGGGACGGCCGCCGCGACCGTCGCCCGCTCGTCCTCGGTGACGGACATCAGCGGGGCGTCCGCTTCGCCGGGCGATGTCTCCGGTGCGGCGGCGTCGGCGATGGCCTTGATCGAGCGGGCGCGGAGGACGTCGACCGGGTCGCAGTGGACGCCCCGGTCCCGCAGCCGCACGCTCAGCCGGTGCGCGAGCAGGGAGTGGCCGCCGAGGGCGAGGAAGTCGTCGGCGGCGGTGATCTCGTCCGGGCGGTAGCCGAGCACGTCGGCGACGGCCGCCAGGACGACGTCCCGCACCCCGTCGGCCTCTACGGTTTCGGGAGTTTCGACGGTTTCGGGGGCTTCGGGGGGCGGGGTTCGGTGCAGCCAGTAGGCGTTCCTTCGGAAGACGGTTCCCGGCAGGGGCAGCAGGCGTCGGCCCGGCGTGTGCAGTTCGTCCCAGGGGATCGTTACGCCGCGCACCCACAGGTCGGCGAGCCGGTCCAGGTCGCGGTCGGCGGCCAGCGCGGCGAGGAACGCCTCGCCGCGCGCGCCGTCGAGCATCGCGACGAGGGGGGCGGCGGCATCGTCGGCGGCGTCGCCGGTGCGCGGGACCGGGCCGGCGAACGCGGCGTCCTGTTCGTCCCCGGCCAGGTAGCGGGCGAGGCCGTCCCGGAGTTCCGCCACCGAGGCTGCGACGACGGCTAGCCGCGCCGGCATCGCTTCGCGGCCCCGTTGCAGGGTCGAGGCGACGTCCGCGAGGTCTGCGGTGTGGTCGTTGAGGTAGTCGTCCAGGCGTCGAGCGGCCGTCCGCAACCGGTCGGTGTCGGGGGCGGACAGGACCACGAGCTGGGGCCTCGTGTCCCGCTCCGCCTCCCGCGCGATCTCCGGCGGCGCCTCGACCACGAGGCTGACGTGGCTGCCGCCCGCCGCCACCGAGTTGATCAGGGCGCGCCGGGCCGTGCCGGAACGTTCCGCCCACGGCGTCAGCCGCTCGCAGAGCGTCAGCGGGCCGCCGTCCAGGCCGAGGTTGGGGTTGGGCGCGCCGATCTCCGTGAGCGGCGGCAGTTCCCGGTGCCGGAACTGGAGCGCGACCTTGGTGAGCTGCGCGACGCCCGACGCCGCCTCGGGATGCCCGAGGTTGGACTTGACGCTCCCGACCGCCACCGGCTCGGCGGCACGCGCGAACACCGTGCGCAGCGCGCTCAGCTCGATCTCGTCGGACATCGCGGTGCCGTTGGCCGACGACTCGACGTACCCGATCGTCTCCGGCGCGACGCCCGCGTTCTCCAGCGCGCGGCGCATGACCGCCTCCTGGGCCTTGCGGCTCGGCGCCAGGAACCCGTTGCCCCGGCCGCTGTGGGCCGACGCGGTGCCCTTGATGACGGCGTGGATCGTGTCGCCGTCGCGCAGGGCGGCGTCGAGCGGCTTGAGCAGCACCGCGCCGACGGCCTCGGCGGGCAGATAACCGTCGCCGTCGCGGAAGCTGCGGCTGCCCGCATGGCTGCCGAGCAGCCGCATCTCGGCGAGGCCCCGGAACTTGTCGGGGTGCGCCGCCAGGTTCACGCCCCCGGCGACGGCCAGTTCGGTTTCACCGCGCGCCAGGTCGGCGCAGGCGAGATGGATGGCCACGGTCGAGGACGTGCACATGCTGTCGACGGCCAGGCTCGGGCCCTCCAGCCCGAAGAAGTGCGAGACGCGGTTGGCGATGAGGTTGTAGGACGCGGTGGAGGTGAGCGCGGCCAGCGCGGGGTTCTCGGCGTCCGCGCGGTACAGCTGGTAGGCGGCGCCGACGTAGACGCCGACCCTCCGCTCGTACCGCCGTTGCAGGACGTCCTGGGTGACGCCGCAGGTCTCCAGCAGTTCCCAGACGGTCTCCAGGAACAGCCGCTGCTGCGGGTCCATCACCTCCGCCTCGCGGGGGGCGACGCCGAACAAGGCGGCGTCGAACTTGTCGATCCCGTCGAGGAAGCCGCCGAGCGAACCGGCTCCGGCGCGGCCGTCCCAGCGTCCGGCGGGCGGACCGGTCACGCAGTCCCGGCCGTCGCGGAGGACGCCCCAGAGCGCGTCCGGGTCCGCGGCCTGCGGATAGCGGCCGGCCATGCCGATCACGGCGACGTCCCCGGTCCCGCTTCGAGCCGCCCGTCCCGACGCGGCCGGTGCGGGCTCAGCGCGGACGACGCCGGGTGACGCGGACTGGGTGGGCTCGACGCGGACGACGGCGGGCGGGGCGGGCTCGGCGACGGCGGGCGGGGCGGGCTCGCCCACAAGGGTCCGCAGCGCGGGCGCGTGCTCGGCGACGAGGTATCCGGCCAGGTCCCGGAGCGTCGGCCACTCGAACAGCAGCGTCCGGGCGAGCGGGCCGAAGGCCTCTTCCAGGGAGGTGACCGTCTCGACGGCGAGGACGGAGTCCATGCCGTACCGCTCCAGCGGCGCGTCCGGGTGGATGCGCTCCGGCGCGATCTTCAGCACCCCGGCGAGCACCCGGCGGAGATGGGCGATCGTCCGCTCCTCCAACGCGGCGGAGGCACTGGTCGGCGGCGGCGCGGGGGCGGGGGGTGCGGTGAGGCGAGAGAGTGTCGCGCGGGTGCCGGAGAAGACGATCGTGCCGCCTTCGGCCGTGGCGTCGGCGTCGCTCATGATCCGGTGCAGGGCGGCCAGGCCGCGCGGGGTGTCGAGCGGGATGACGCCGAGGGCCCGGAGCCGGTCGGCGACCGCCGCGTCCGTTCCCATGCCGCCGTCCGCCCACAGCGGCCAGCCGACGGACACGCTCCGGCCGGTGCGCTCGCCCGCCGCGACCAGGCGTTCGCGGTGCGCGGTGTAGGCGTCGAGGAAGGCGTTGGCGGCGGCGTAGTCGGCCTGGCCCGGGTTGCCGAAGGCGCCGCTCGCCGAGGAGAGGCAGAGCAGGAAGTCCAGCGGCTCGTCGCGGCTCAGCTCGTCCAGGTGGACGAGCCCGGCGACCTTCGGGGCGAGGACGCGGTCCAGCTCGGCGGCCGACTTCGCCACGATGAGCCGGTCGTCGGTGACCCCGGCGCCGTGGACGATCCCGGTCAGCGGCCCGTGGTCGGCGCGGACGCCGGCCAGCAGCCGTTCGGTCGCGGCCCGGTCGGCGACGTCCGCGCGCCGGTGCTCGACGGTCAGCCCGGCGGCGCGCAGCGCGTCGAGCGCGGCGGCCTGTTCGACGGTGAGCGCGGACCGGCCGACGAGGACCACCGTCGCGTGCCGGACCGAGGCGGCGACGTCGGCGGCGATGATCCGGCCGAGCGCGCCGGCGCCCCCGGTGACGAGGTAGACGCCGTTCTCACGCCACGGCGCCGCAACCGGGCCGTCCGCGCCGAGTTCGTCCAGGACGGCCGTGTACCGGCGGCCGTCGCGGTACCGCACCTCGGGCTCGGCGTCGTCGGCCAGCCGGGCGGCCACCTCGGCGGCGGACGCGCCGTCGAGGCAGTCGAGCAGCTGGGTGCGCAGGCGCGGGTCCTCGAGGGACGCCGTCCGCAGCAGGCCGGTGAGTCCGCGCAGCCAGCCGAGCCCGCCCGGTTGCGGTCCGGTGAGCACTACTTGCAGGAGCGCCGGGCGCGGCCCGCCGTCCCGCAGCATCTCCTGGACGACGGCGAAGGTCTCCCGGACGGCCTCGGCGTACCGATCGGCGACGCTCCCGTCGGCGAGGTCGAAGAACCGGCATGTGGCGTCCGGCGGCAGCGCGGCCCGGAGCGTGTCGCGCTCGGCGGGGGCGAGCGCGCCGAACACGACCACGGCGCGGGCGGCGACCGCGTCGCCCGGCCGAGGGGCCTCGCGGGCGACCCAGCGGCGGCGCAACAGCACCACCTCGCCGGGCCTGTCCGCGCCGACCGTGACCGGCCCGTCGAGATCGACCCAGCAGCGTTCGCGGGCGAACGGGTAGCCCGGCAGCGGGACCCGGCGCGGCGGCCCGCCCTTGCGCACGGTCTCCCACGGCACCGTGGCGCCCGCCGCCCACAGCCGGAGCAGCGGCCCGGCGTCGTCTCGGGACCACGCGTCGACGGCCGCGGCGAGTTCGGCCTCGTCGGTGGCGACGTCCCGGTGGACGGAGCCGCGCGCCCAGTCGCCCGGCCGTCCCGGCGCGTCGGCGAACCGGGTCAGCAGCGCGCGGGCCTCGGCGATCGAGCCCGCCGCGAACGCGAGTCGCTCCTCCCGGACGAGCCGGCCGGTCTGGAGCGTCCAGGCCACGCCGGGAAGGTCGTCCTCGGTCAGCTCCCCGAGCCGGGCCGCCAGCCGCCGCGCCTGCTCGGCGAGCTGCGCCTCGCTCATCGCCGAGAGTACGAAGACCTGCGGCCCGCCCGGCGCGGGCGGCGGCGCGGGCTGCGCGTACTCGGCGACGACGACGTGCGCGTTCGCGCCGCCCGCGCCGAAACTCGACACGCCCGCGACGCGCGGGGCCCCGGCGGGACGCGGCCACGGCGCGAGGTCCTGCTGCACCCGCAGCGGGGTCCCGTCGAGGCCGAGGCGCGGGTTCAGGGTGGCGGAGTGCAGGCTCGGCGCGAGCTGCCCGTGCCGCAGCTGGAGCAGCACCTTGGTGAGACCCGCGATGCCCGCCGCGCTCTCGGCGTGGCCGATGTTGGACTTGACCGAGCCGATGGCGCACTGCTCCGGCGCGCCGTCCAGGGCCCGGAACGCCTTCGCCAGCCCGGCGATCTCGATCGGGTCGCCGAGCGAGGTCCCGGTGCCGTGCGCCTCCAGGTAGCCGACCGTCCGGGGGTCGACCCCGGCGTCCTGGATCGCCGCGACGATGACCTCGCTCTGCGCGGCGGGGCTCGGCACCGAGTAGCCGGTGGTGCGTCCGCCGTGGTTGACGGCCGTCCCCTTGATGACGGCGTGGACGTGGTCGCCGTCGCGGACGGCCTGTGCCAGCGGCTTGAGCAGCACCGCCCCGACGCCCTCGCCCGGGACGTAGCCGTCGCCGCCCGCGCCGAAGCTGCGGCACCGGCCGTCCGCGGCCAGGTAGTCGCGCTGCCCGAGCAGCAGGTACTTGCCGGGGTGGGACGTGAGGTTCACGCCGCCCGCGAGCGCGGCCCCGCACTGTCCGCTGCGGATCGCCTCGCAGGCCAAGTGGAGCGCGGTGAGCGAGGACGAGCACATGGTGTCGACGGTCATGCTCGGCCCGGTGAACCCATAGAAATAGGACACCCGGTTGGCCACCGACGCCGCGCTGGCCGACAGCGCGACGGGCAGCCCCCGCTCCTGGGCCTGCGCGCCGTAGAGCTGGTAGTCCTGGTACATCACACCGGTGAAGACGCCGACCGTGCCGCTGGTGCGGGTCAGCAGGTCGCCGGTGTATCCGGCGTCCTCCAGGACGTGGTGCGCGCATTCGAGGAACAGGCGCTCGTGCGGGTCGAGGTACTCGGCCTCGCGCTGGGAGATCTGGAAGAAGACCGGGTCGAACAGGTCGATGCCGTCCAGGAACCCGCCCCAGTGGTCCTCGCCGCCGGGCCAGCGGTCGGCGCGCGTCACGCAGTCCCGGCCGGAGCGCAGGTTCTCCCAGAACGCCACCAGGTCGTCGGCCTGTGGATAACGTCCCGCGACGCCGACGATCGCGATGTCGCCGTCCTCCGGCGCGGGGACCTCGGCGGGCGCGGCCGGCAGGGCGCGGGTGGCGAGGCCCGCCAGGTCCGCCGTGACGCGGCCGGTCGCGTCGAAGACGGTGACGTCCAGCAGCGGTTGCCGCGTGTCCGGGCCGTGGCCGTCGCGGTAGCGCGTCCAGGCGAACGCGCGGGCCGGGGTGGGGCCGTGCACGTCGATCCGTCCGACCGAGAACGGCAGGGCGGGGGCGGCGCCCTGTGGACGCAGGCCCGCCGTCGCCTGGAGCGCGCCGTCCAGGATCGCGGGGTGCAGGACGCATCCCGGCAGCGGGTCCGCCTCGCTGGGCAGGCTCAGCTCGGCGAGCGCCTGAGGATGGCCGGCCGCGTCGGTGCCGGTGCGCAGCGCGGTCAGGGACCGCTGGGCGGGACCGTAGGCGAGCCCGGCGCGGGCGTGGCCGTCGTAGACCTGCGCCACCGGGATCTCTTCGGTGCAGGCTTCGCGGGCCGCCGCGAGGCTCGCCTGGTCGCCGCCCGCCGCGAGGCTCGCCCGGCCGAGGCAGCAGGGGGCGCCGTCGTCGCCGGTGATCTCGAACTCGACGCGTCCGGCCGTGCCGCGCACGGCGACCCGCAGGTTCAGGCCGTCCGGGCCGGACGCGGCGGGCCGCAGCCAGGCGACGTCCTCCAGCCGCACCGCGTCCCCGGGTCCCGCGCCGAGCGCGGCGGCCGTCGCGGAACGTGCCAGCTCCAGGTGGACGACTCCGGGCAGCAGCGCGCGTCCGCCCACCCGGTGGTCCCGCAGGAACCCTTCGCTTCCGTCGAACCGCGCCTCGTGCACGACGCCGTCGCCGCTCTCCGTCCCGGCCCGCAGCATCGGATGCGCCGGGGCGCCGGGCAGCGCGGCGGCCAGTCCACCGGGCGTCGAGTGCGCGCCCGTCGGGACGGCCGGGGCACCATGCGGCGTCGCCGCGTGGTCAGCCAGTCCACCGGGCGTGGAGTGCGCGGGCGTCGGGACGGCCTGGGGACCTTGCAGCGCGGCCACGTGGTCGGCCAGTCCGCCCAGGGTCGGGTGCGCGGCGAGCACGGCGGGGGTGACCGCGAGGCCGTAGCGGTCGTTCAGCCACGTCACGAGGGCGGACCCGGCGGCGAGGTCGAGACCGATCTCGGTCAGGTCGGCGGCCTCGTCCAGTTCCGCTTCCGGCAGGCTCAGCAGCGCGGCCAGTTCGCCGCGCAGCTCGGCCAGGACGCGGTTCCCGGTCGGCGCGTCGCCCCGGAGGGTCGCCACGTGCGCGGCCAGTTCCGCGATCGTCGTGTACTCGAAGATGACCGTCGGCGACAGGGCGAGGGACAGCCGGTCTTCGAGCGCGGCCACCACGCCGACGAGGTCGGCGGAGGCGAGTCCGAGCTGGTAGTAGCCGACGTGGGCGCTCACGTCGGCGGGCCGCGTCCCGATGCGGGACGCCACGAGACCGCGCAGCAGCTCGACCAGGTCCGTGTCGTCCGCGTCGGTCGCGGGGGCCGGGACGGCGGGGGCGGGGGCCGGCGCGCTCCGGGTCCGCAGCGCCGAACCGGCCCGTACCCGCTTGGCGACGAACCGGTCGAGCCGGGCCACCGGCCGGCCCTCGGCGTCGAAGAACGTCAGCGGCATCCGGATCAGCTCGTCGTCCCGGTGCACCGCGTCGGCCGGGACCTCGACGTAGCACCGGTCGCCCAGCGGAGCCGTCGCCCGGAACGACTCGAACGCGAGCGGGAGGTAGAGCCCGCCGGGCTCGTCGGCGCCGTCGTACAGCATCCCGGCGGCGACGCCCGCGCCCAGCAGCCCCGCCTCGAACAAGGCCGGGTGGAAGAGGAACCGGTGCGCGCCGGAGCGCTGGTCCTCGGTCAGGCGCACCTCGGCGACCCAGCTTCCGGGGGTGCGACGCACCGTTCCGGTGGGTTTCATCATTCCGGAGTGGACCAGGTCGTGCTCGCGGCACCAGGCGTAGATCTCGTCCATCGGGATGTCCGCGGGGGCGTCCGCCGGCAGGTCGAGCCGCCCCGGCAGCGGCCCGGCGGTGCTCGGCTCGGCCACCGCGGTCGCGTGCAGCACCTCGGCGGCACCGGCGGCACGGCCCCGCACCTCGACCCGCACTCCGCCCGCGGGTGCGGGACTCCCCGCCAGCGTGACGGTGACGGGCGCGCCGGGCCGGACGACCAGCGGTTCCAGGATCACCAGGCTGCGCAGCCCCGCCTCGGCGAGCGGAAGGCCGTTGCGGGCGAGAACCTCCAGCACGAGTTCCACGTGGCCGACCCCCGGCAGAAAGGGCTCGCCGTAGACGACGTGCCCTCCCACCAGCGGATTCTCAGCGGTGATCTTGAAGGTCTCAACGAACATCCGTGGATCGGTCATCGGGTCCTTCCCGGGACGGCGTGCCGGCGCCGTCGAATCGCTGGAGATCGCCCGTCAACGAACACGCAAAAGTAGACCTCAGGCACTCTGCGTTATGGACCCAGTGATCGAATAACGCATTTCCCGAGGTCACCACACGTGCGAATGACGAATTAACACCATCGGCCATCGAGCAACCATTGGAAGTATCAATCACAGCCCTTTGCGCTTCAATGTGACATGGATCACTCGGCTTGTGATTGCGATTCTAGGTTATGGTGAGGCGCCAATTCGAGGTGGCAACCGGCCGCGATAGAAGTGAACAACAGGAGCATAACTTCCGTATTTATCGTGACCGACCGGCCGCGCCTTCGAAGCGGAACCCGATCCGAGGCGCCGCCGGCACCTCTCCTACGTGCACGAATCGGCTGCGCCACGGCCGGATGATCAATTGTTCGTCAAGACGGGCGCCGTGACCTGTAGCGATACCCGCGGTATTGACAGGGGGCTCGGCGACCCCCGAGAGGGAGGTTGCTCCACGTGCCGTTAACGGCCGTCCCGCCGGCGTCCCGTCCTCCGCCGACCCCTCAGGACCCACGCCGCGGGACCCTCCTCGCGGGCGCCGGGGCCGCCACGTCGGCCGATCTCGGCCGACCCGCCGCACGTGCAAGCACCCCATCCAAAGAAGGCCTGCCACTGCCATGTCACACAGCACGGCATCCGAGGTAATCGACGAGGTCAACCAGCTCCGGGAGAAGATCAAGGAGTCGCGCGCGTCCTTCCGCGACCCGGACTTCCTCGGCCGGCTCGCCCGGCAGATCGCGGACTCGCCCGCCCTGAGCCGCCAGCCGATCGCCCAGGCGCTGGTCGACGACCTGCGGAAACTCCCGTCAGAGCCGCGCCTGTCCGCGGTGAAGGCGCACATCAACGAGCGGCGGGACAACCATCTCTTCTCGCTGTTCGACGCCTCGTACTTCCCCGCCCTGTCGCTGGAGTACCTGACCTACGAGACGCTGCCGACCAATCCGCACCTGGCCGCCCGGTACGCGAGCAACACCATGCCCGTGACCATCGCGGAGTGCTCGGAGGGCTTCAAGTCCCGGGTGGTCGTCGCCCTCTTCCCGGAGAACCACGTCGACGGCCTCCAGGACGGCGACGACCTGATCTTCTACTTCATCGACAAGTTCGTAGAACGCCACAACCGCATCACCCGCAAGATGATCGACGCCGTTATGGCGGAGGGAAGCTTCCCCCTGCTGCGGGGCATCGACGACAAGACCGTCGAACAGGCGTCCTCCTGGTGGGTGCGGCTGCACGAGTACCACCACCGGCAGGGCGACATGCCGATCCCGGAGTTCCTTCCCTTCAAGAAGTTGAAACCTCTAGCAGGTCTGGAAGAACTGCGGGTGGACGTCTCGGGAATGCTGGCCTGCATGAACGACCCCGACCTGCCCGCCACCGAGGCGCAGCTGGCGTACGAGTACATCCTCTCCGAGCGGCTGCTCCGCTATTCGGTCGAGGGGATCCCGCGCCCGAACTACGACGCGGTGGCGTCCCAGCTCCTCTTCAACTACCTCTCCGAGCACGGCGGAATCGAACTCGACGGAGGTTTGATTCGTCTGCACCCCGAACTCCCCGCCGTACTGGCGGACTTCCTCGGGGAGATCGAACGCATCGAAAGCGAGATCCACGTGATCCCCGCCGAGGAGGTCCAGCAGAAGCTCCTCGCGTTCACCAACCGGTACACCGACTACGACCCCGAGGCCAAGGACTACCGGCACATCCCGTTCTTCGGCGAGATCAAGGCGCGCCTGGGCGTCTGACCAGCCCGCCCGGCCCGCCGCACGGCAGGCACGACCCCCAGGGCCGACCGGGCCGCCCCCGCAGCGGCCCAGGCCCCGGCGTCCACGCAAGGTGATGGACGCGGGGCCGCCCTGGAGCCGCCGACCGCCGCCAAACGCGACAAGGCGGCCGACACCGGCCGCCCAGGCGGCAGACCGTCACCCGCGCCATCACAGCGCCGGCAAACGACCGTCGGCGAACACCGCCCCGACGATGGCCGCACCTCACACCCGCGCTACCAGGCGACGGCCCGCCGCTCCCGACCTCGGCGAACGCGCCGTTCGACGGCGCGGCGGGCCACGTCAGCGCAGTAACCGACGGCCAGAACGGTCCTCAGGACCGACAGCGGCCCACCAGCGCTTCCCCTCACGGACCACGGCCGCCCCTCACCGGATCCTTCGCCCGCCGGGCGACCTCCCGACGCTTCCGGCCGTCCGCCACCGGCGCTCCACGCGCGAAACGTCGGATCTCTGTGCATCACCCACCCACCGGAACGGATCCGGAACCGGCCTGACCCACTGTGCTTACCGTTATCAACGCCCTGGCAAGGTTTATTCACGGGCCACCACCAATCGCCGTCCCTGCATGCATCGACGCGCTACAAACACCAGCAACCGGGCCATATTCGAACTCAACAACAGCACTTCTTCAGCCCGCGAGCACCAGTCCGAGCAACCGCCCATCGAAGGCGGGCCGACACAGCGACCGCCAAGCAACCAGACGAACTTCCGAGAGCCACCCACTGTCACGCTTACAGAAAAAGACACGACAGACATGCAATCACCATGACCACGCGACAGCCCTTACATGGCCAGAACCCGCACCAGATCCCCCGCCTCATTAGTGGCAACGAGCGGGCATTCACAGGCCACCTAACTGGGCACGTCTCCGCACGTCAGGCCGGTACGGACGGCGGTGACCATGATCGTTAGACATGGCGAGCACGTCGCGAGAACTCTTCACATCTGCAAAGATGACGCCTTCTACACCCAATCTGACCAGCCGAAACCACCGCTTTAGATTTTTTCCACAAGCGACAGTCCAGCCGTTCGCGATTGCAACCGAGCCTGGAACGCTCGACGAGGCGCCACCAGCGAGCCTTACTTCCCTTCCCCAAGCCCCGTCATCGCTTCGCGACGATCAACGCCAACCGCATCCCAGATGCCGACTCGAAGTGCGTCAGGTTCGAGGCTCACGCCAGGGCACACCGAAGACGCAACCCTTCTGAACCCGTCGCGGCTCGTCCTCGCCCCTCACAGCGACACCTTGGCCACGGTGAGGTCCACCGCGAAGAAGCACCCGATCCCCGCCCATATTCACTGTCACGCAACACTGAACCAGCACGCTCACCCAGCGTCCGCGCCCCACGAATCAGACCGACGTGCGCGAGTAAAATCCCCGGCACAGGAATCCACGAGCCGCCGATCAATAAGCGAAGGTTCGTACTACGTCCCCACGACCCTCACTCACTCCTCCGAACGAAGGCACAGCCTCCTCCCCGGCCCGAGACCCCGCACGAACCGCGCCGCGCGTCCCGGACCCCTGACGCCGCACGCCCCCTCCCGGGACGGCGACGTGGGTTGCCGGGAGGGGGCGGTGGGGTGGGGTCAGGTTGTTGATCTTCGGCGGCGGTACTCGTGGACGGGGAGGCCGCCGACTCCCCAGTCCTCCAGGGCTACCTCGTCGATGACGACGAAGGTTGCGGCCGGGTCCTTGGCGAGGACGCGTGCGAGCAGGTCGGTGACGCCTGCGATGATTTCGGCCTTCTGGTCGGGTGTGACGTCCTCGCGGGTGATCTTCACGTTCACGTAGGGCATGGGGGTCTTCTTTCGGGGGTCAGGGGCGGCCGGTGGTGTGGCCACCGTCCACGCGCAGGGCGTGGCCGGTGACGAACTCGGCGGTCGCCAGGTAGAGGACCGCGTCCGCGATTTCGGAGACTTCGCCTACGCGGTTGAGGAGTGCCAGGCCGCTGAAGGCGTCGACGTCCCAGGCCGCGTGGAGCGGGGTGCGGATCATGCCGGGGGCGACGAGGTTGACGCGGATGCCGTCCGTCGCGAGTTCGGCGGCGAGGCTCGTGGTGAGCGCGTGGACGCCGGCCTTGCTGATGATCGGCGCCGACGCGGTGATCCCCGCTACGGCGTGGTCGACCAGAACTGTGCCGATGTTGACGATGCTTCCGCCTCGGCCCTGTTCGCGCATCCGGCGGACGACGGCCTGGGTCGTCAGGTAGGTGCCCTTGAGGTTGGCCGTCAGGAAGCCGTCCACCTCGTCCTCCGTCACGTCGGTGAAGGGCTTCGTCGCGAACGTGCCGGCGTTGTTGACCAGGACGTCCACGCCGCCGAAGCGCTCCACGGCCGTCCGGACGAGGGCCGCGCCCGTCGCCGCGTCCCCGATGTCGCCCGCCACCTGCGCGACTTTTCCGCTCTGTCCGAGGTGGGCGGCGGCCTTGGCGAGACGGCCCGCGTCCCGTCCGTTGATCACGACGTCGGCGCCCCGGGCGAGGAACGCCTCCGCGATGGCCAGCCCGATCCCGCTCGACGCACCCGTCACTACGGCGGTGATGTTCTTCGGCACTTCGACCCGTCCTTCGTTCGCTGATTCCGACACCGGCGACGCTAGGACTGGCCGACGGATAACACCACGTCGAAGTTTGGAGCCTGCAATAAGGTGAAGTTATGGATGTGGACCTGCGCGACCTCGAACTGCTCGCCGCCACCGCCGAGTCCGGGTCGCTCACCGCGGCGGCCGAGCGGCTCTACGTCAGCCAGCCCGCGCTGAGCCAGCGGCTCACCCGCCTGGAGGACCGGCTCGGGATGCCGCTGTTCGACCGCGCCGGCCGCCGGCTCGTCCCCAACGCCGCCGGACGGCGCATGCTCGTCGCGGCCCACCAGGTTTTGAACGAGCTGCGGTCGGCGACCCGCGACGTCCGGGAGATCCGGGACGGCCGTGACCGCCGCGTCCGGTTCACCGCCGAGTGCAGCACCACGCTGCAGTGGCTGCCGCCGGTCATCCGCACCTTCCGCGAGCGGTGTCCCCGGGCGGAGGTGCGCATCGAGTCCGTCCCGGACGACGCGCCGGTCCCCGCGCTGCTCACCGACCACATCGACGTCGCGCTGATCACCAAGCCGCATCCGGAGATGGACCGGATCAGCCTGACCCGCCTCTTCGACGACGAGATGGTGGCCGTCGTCCCCGCCGACCACCCCTGGGCCGGACGCTCCCACCTCACCGCGCGCGACTTCACCGACGCCCATCTGATCCTGTACGACTCCTACGACCAGACCCGGATCCCGTCGATCCCCCTGCCGCTGCCGCCGCGCGCCCGTCCGGCCCGCATCACGACGATGCCCGTGGTCACCGAACTGCTCGTCGAGATGGTCGCCGCCGGCCAGGGGGCGACCGTCCTCCCCAACTGGGTCGCCGCGCCCTACGCCGGGTCGCACGGCCTGGCGCTCGTCCAGATCGGCGCCGTCCCGATGACCCGCACCTGGTATCTCGGCACCCGCCAGGGAACGCGTTCGCCGCTCCTGCAAACGTTCGTCGACGAACTCACCGCGCAGCTCGCGCGAAGCTGATCGGTGTTCCGGCCGGGAGCGCATTTTGTCGATCGGCCGGAAATCGACACGGAAAAGGGCCGCGTGATCGAAGAACAAAGGCGCGCGGAACTGATCCGGGACGGTCAGACGCGCGCCCCGCGGCGGATGCGGCGCAGCACCCGGCCGTTCGCGTGGTCGCCCGGACGGGCGGTCGCCGGAAGGGCGAACGCCACCTCGATGTCCAGCCCGCCGCCCGGACGCGGCCGGACGCGCAACGCCGCCCCGTGGGCCTTGACGATGGCCGCGACGATCGACAGGCCGAGCCCGAGACCGTCACTGTCGGTGCCCGTACGACCGGCGGCGAGGCGCTGGAAGGGCTGGAGCAGCCGGTCGATCTGTTCGGGGGGCACCACGGGGCCGGTGTTGGAGACCGTCAGGACGGCCTCGCCGTCCCGGACCCGGGTGGTGACCAGGACCTCGCCGCCCGCGACGTTGTGGCGCAGGCCGTTGTCCACCAGGTTGATCACGAGCCGTTCGGCGAGCCGCCGGTCCCCCGCCGCGGGCGCCGAGACGACGTCGGCGTCCAGCCGCAGCCCCTTGGCCTCCGCCAGCGGCTGCCGGGTCTGGAGCACGTTCGTCACGACGGCGGCGAGGTTGAACGGCTCCCGGTGGTCCAGGCCGCGCTGGCTGCGGGCCAGCGTGAGCAGCGCCTCGATCAGCCGTTCCTGCTGCCGTCCCACCTCCAGGACCTCTTCGCAGGTGGTCCGCAGGGACTCGACGGTCGCGTCCGGATCGGCCAGAGCCACCTCCAGCATGGCCTTCTCGGCCGCGAGCGGCGTGTGCAGCTCGTGGGACGCGTGCGCGACGAACCGCCGCTGCGCCTCGAACGCCTCCTCCATCCGGCCGAGGAGCCCGTCGATGGTGTCGGCGAGGTCCTTCAGCTCGTCGTTCGGCCCGCCCGCGTCCAGGCGCCGGTGCAGGTCGTCCTCGGAGATCTGCCGCGCGGTGGCGGTGACGACCCGCAGCGGACGCAGGATCCGCCCGGCGATCAGCCAGCCCAGCGCGACCGCGACGACCATCATCATCGCCAGCGCGATGCCGGACTCGACCATCAGCCGGTGCATGAACACGTCCTGCTGGTCGGCGACCTGGAGCTTGCCGGCGCCGCCGAGCCGGTCCACCTTGACGCTGATCGCGCCGCCCGTCCCGAGCGCGATGGGGGCGGGGTACCGCGCGTCGACCAGCACGTACGTGACGGTGAGCAGCGCGGCGCTCGCGGCGAGGAACACGCCGCCGTAGAGCAGCGTCAGGCGCAGCCGGACGGTCGGGCGGGGCAGCAGGCGTCGCGGGCTCATCGGATCTGGTACCCGGCCTGCGGGACGGTCGTGATCAGCGGGGGCTCGCCGAGCTTGCTGCGCAGCCGGTGGATCGTCGCCTTGACGGTGGTGGTGAACGGGTCCGCCATCTCGTCCCAGACCTTCTCCAGCAGTTCCTCGGCCGACACGACCCGGCCCCGTTCGGCGAGCAGCAGCTCCAGCACGGAGAACTCCTTGCGCGTCAGGTTGAGCTTGCGGCCCCCGCGGGTGGCCGTCCGGTGCGCCGAGTCGAGCCGCAGGTCGCCGTGGACGAGCTCGGGCGGCACCGGACGCCCGTTCCGGCGCCCGAGGGCGCGGATCCGCGCGACCAGCTCGGCGAACGCGAACGGCTTGGGGAGGTAGTCGTCGGCGCCGAGTTCGAAGCCGTCGACCCGGTCCACGATGGTTCCGGCGGCGGTGAGCATGAGGATCCGGCTCTCCAGCCCCTCGGCCGTCAGGATCCGGCAGACCTCGTCGCCGTGGACGACGGGCAGGTCGCGGTCGAGCACGATGACGCTGTAGTCGACGACGGTCGCGCGGTCGATGGCCTCCCGGCCGTCCCGGGCGACGTCCACCGCCATGCCCTCGCGGCGCAGCCCGGCCGCGACCGCGTCGGCGAGCTTCACATGGTCCTCGACGACCAGCACCCTCATGGTTCCCCTCCCGCTCGCGGCCCTTCCCTGGTGATGGTGCCCGATCGGCGGTCACACGGCGGTGACAGAGCGCGTGACGCCGGTGTGACCGGGGCTGATTTAGAACGGTCGTCCAGACGGACAACTAGACGGTACCCGGAGGTTCGATGTTCTTCCTGACGTACCTGCGGCGCGAACTCCGGCAGCGGACGCGCCAGGCGGTGTTCATCGCGCTCGGGCTGGCCGTCGGCGTCGGCCTGGTCATCACCGTCACGGCGGCGTCGGCCGGGGTGCGGCAGGCGCAGGCCAAGGTGCTGCACTCCCTCTACGGCATCGGGACGGACGTGACCGTGGCGGCCCCCGCGCCGAAGCGCCCGCCCAAGAAGGGGACGGGCGGGCTCTCGTTCAAACCGGGCGCCGCGACCCGCTACGAGGACATCCTCCAGCCGCCGACCGACCTCGGCGAGATGGACGCCGCGACGGTCGCCCGGATCGCCCGGCTGCACGGGGTCGCCGCGGCGGCGGGCGGGCTGAGCCTCGTGGACCAGCAGTTCACGGTGCCCTCCCGCGACCAGCTCAAGGGCAGGCCGCTGCCGCCGAGCGCCCTCATCCCGAACACGTTCGCGATCAACGGCGTGGACGTCGCCCACACGGGCCTCGGGCCGTACGGGTCGGGCACGCTCACGGCGGGCCGCTCGCTCGCCGCGTCCGACGCCGCCGCGAACGTCGCGGTGGTCGACGCCACGTACGCGGCGAACCACCGGCTCCAGGTCGGGTCGACGGTCTACGCGGGCGGCATGGCGTTCAAGGTCGTCGGGATCGTGCGGCAGCAGCAGGGGGGCGACGACGTCTACGTCCCGCTCGCCCGGGCGCAGGCCATGAGCGTGAACACGCCGTCCGACCTGCGCGGCAAGGTCAACCAGATCTATGTGGCGGCGGCCGGGGCGTCGTCCGTCCCGGCGCTGCGCGACGCGATCTCCGCGCTGCTGCCCGACTCGACGGTCACCACGTCCGGCAGCCTCGCGAGCGCGGTGAGCGGCTCCCTGGCCAACGCGAGCCGGCTGGCCGACGACCTCGGCCGGTGGACGGCGGTCGCCGCGCTGCTGGCCGCCTTCGGGGTCGCGGCACTGCTGACGATGGCGGCGGTGACCCGGCGCACGGCGGAGTTCGGCACCCTGCGGGCGCTCGGCTGGAGCGGACGGCGGGTGATCGCCCAGATCATGGGCGAATCGTTCGTCACCGGGGTCCTCGGCGCGGTCGCCGGGGTCGCGCTGGGCTTCGGCGGGGCGGGCCTGATCCGCCTGTTCGCCCCGTCGCTCTCCGCAACGGTCGCGCAGAACCCCGGATCGGCGCAAGGACCGGGGCTGGACGACCCCGCACGGACCGTGGACCTCCATCTGACCGCCCCGGTCACCCTGTCGGTGGTGCTGGTGTCGGTGGCCCTCGCCCTCGCGGGCGGGCTGCTCGCCGGGTCGCTCGGCGGCTGGCTGGCGACCCGGCTGCGTCCGGCCGAGGCGCTCCGCCGGGTGCGCTGAATTCTTTTACGCGCCGGACCGACCATTTTTGTCAGATGGACACCGCACGGGCGGCCGGATATTTTCGAACCCCAGATCCGGCCGCAGCGGACCCCATTTCCGCGCGCCAGGCCCGAGGAGGTCCAGTGGAGCAATTACCGGTGGCGCCGAACCGCCGAATCTCACTGTTCGACACGACGTTGCGCGACGGCGAGCAGGCGCCCGGAAACGCGATGCTGCCGGAGCAGAAGCTGCGGCTCGCGCTCACCCTCGAAGCCCTGGGCGTCGACGTCGTCGAGGCGGGCTTCCCCGCGTCCTCGCCGGACGACTTCACCGCCACGCGGCTGCTGACGACGCACCTCAGCACGAGCAAGGTCACGTCCTTCGCGCGGGCCTCCGTCGAGGACGTGGACACGGCGATCGAGGCCGGCGGCTGCGACGCCAACCACCAGGTGCAGATCCTCGCGACCGCCAGTGAACTGCACCTGGCGTACAAGCGCGGGATCGACCGGGCCGCCTCCGTGCGGGAGATCCGCCGGGCCGCCGAGCACGCCGCCGAGCGCGGGGTGCAGGACATCTCGATCGCCTTCGAGGACTCCAGCCGGGGCAGCGACGAACTGCTCCAGGAGTACGCCGAGACCGCCGGGGACGTCGGGGCCTCGACGGTCGTCGTCTGCGACACCTCCGGATCCCAGACCCCGGCGGAGTTCGGCGCGCTCGTCGCCCGGGTCCGGGGCTGGCTCCCCGAGCACGTGCGGATCTCGACGCACTGCCACAACGACATGGGGATGGCCGTCGCGAACGCGCTCGCCGGCATCCGCGCGGGCGCCGACCAGGTCCAGGTGACGCTGGCGGGGATCGGCGAGCGGGCGGGCAACACGGCGCTGGAGGAACTCGTCGCCGTGCTGGCGATGAAGGGCGACCTCTTCGGCGTCGACACGAACGTGCGCAGTGAGCTGCTGTTCGACGCCTACCACGTCCTCCAGGAGACGATCGGGCTCGTCATCGGCCGGAACAAGCCGCTGTTCGGGCAGAACGCCTTCGCGACGCAGGCCGGGATCCACCAGTCCGCGATCCTGCGCAACCCCGAGACGTACGAGTACCTGGACCCCGAGCGGTTCGGCCGCCGGCGGTCGCTGCTCGTCGGCCGCCACAGCGGACGCGCGGTCCTGCACCACCTGATCGGCGAGATGGGCCTGCCGTCCGACCCGGAGCTGGTGGACCGGCTCTACCAGGACCTCGTCGTCTCGCGCGGCAACGGCGAGTGCGACGACCTCGACACCCTGCGCGGCCGGATCCTCGATCACGGCCTGGTCCGGCGGGACGGGGCCGGGGACCCGAGCGCCATCGGCAGCCGGTGACCGCGCGCCGCGACGACGACCGAGCGGACGGGACCGGGGCGTCCAAGTGATCGAAAGAGTCGATTGGACGCCCCGGCGCCGCTCAGAACAGGGCGTGCAGGTCGACGGCCCGTCCCATGGCCTCGTAGCCGTCGCCGTTGGGGTGCAGGTGGTCGCCGGAGTCGTACGCGGGCAGCAGCCGGTGCGGGTCGGCCGGGTCGCGCAGCACCCGGTCGAAGTCGACGACCGCGTCGAACCCGTGGCCGTGCCTGATCCACGCGTTGACCGCCTGGCGCGTCCGCTCGTTCGCGGGGCTGTCGTAGTCGGAGCCCGCCAGCGGCGGGAGCGTGCCGCCGATGACCCGGATGCCGCGCGCGTGCGCCCGGGCGATGATCTGCCGGTAGCCGTCGATGAGCTGCCGAGCGGTGACCTCGGCGCGCGGCGCGAGGCAGGCGAAGTCGGGCAGGGCGGGGAAGCCGATGTCGCTGACGCCGTCCAGCACGATGAGCGAGCGGACGCCGGTCCGGTCGAAGACGTCGCTGTCCAGCCGGTCGAGCGCGCTGCGGCCGAAGCACGGCGAGCCGTTCAGCAGCCGGTTGCGCAGGATGCCCTCGTTCAGCACGCCCGCGGGCCGGCCGCGCTCGGCGAGCCGGCGGGCCAGCACGTCGGTCCAGCGGTTGTTGGTGGGCTCGGCGGCGGCCTGGACGCCGTCGGTGGTGCCGTCGCCGAGCGCGACGACCGCGGGCGTCCCGGGCGAGCGGACGTCGACCGACGACAGGAAGAACCAGTGGAGGACGGGCCGGAAGAAGGCGCCCCCGTCGGCCTCGCCGGTGTGGTCGCCGGGCTTGGAGATGTAGTTGATCTGGTTGGCGTAGCTGTGCTGCGTGGTCGGCCCGGTCGCCTCCGGCAGGAACAGGCTGACGGCGAGGTCGGTCAGCGGCGCCACCCGCAGCGGGACGGGATCGCTGACGATCTCCTTCCCGACCGGGATCGTCACGGTGTCGGCGCCCGCGAAGGTGATCTTCGCCGGGGGGCCGTCCAGCGCGGCCTCGCCCTTGTCGACGCCGACGGTCGCGTGGCCGATGACGAGGGGCTTGGTGCCGAAGGCGTTGGACAGGTGGATCCGCACGGCGGAACCGCCCGCGCTCGTATGGACGATCTCGCGCACCGTCTGGCCGTCGAACCCGGCGACCGTCGGATCGAACGGCGGGACGATCGTCGACGGCCACGGCGCCTGCGCGCTGGCCGACCAGGTGCCCACCCAGCCGTGCTCGAAGCGGCCGGGGGCCGGAGCGGCGGCGTTCGCGGACGGAAGAGGGGTCGTGAGCGCCAGGGGGAGAAGAAGGGACAGCCCGAGCGCGGCGCTACGCCGGTCAAAGCGGGGGAAACGGGTTAACGGCATACGTCCTCCTGCGTCCGTGGGGGCATACGGCATCGTGTGCCGAAATGTAGTTCTATCAGATGACGAGTTACTGGGGTATCGGACATGTTCCAGACGTTTGTGATCCTGACGCACGCCAGATCGGGAAGCAGCCTGCTGTCGGACATGCTGCGCCGCAATGGTTTCGGCGCACCGGAGGAGCACCTGAACGTACGTTTCCGCGACGACGCCGGAACATGGCACCCCGAGGGCGCTATCACGCGCGCTCGCAGGGCGGGCACCGGTGACCACTTCGGGTCAAAGGTGATGGCTCACTGGCTGGACGACCTGAAACGCTTCGCCGACCGGACGGAACTGTCCGACGACGGGTTCCTGCGCCATCTGTTCGGGGACCGTTTCGCCACGATCCATCTCTACCGGGAGGATTCCGTGGCCGCCGCCGTCTCGTTCACGATCGCCGAATTCTCCGACGAGTGGCACCGGGAGTCCGGCGCCGCGGCCCGGGAGTACGAACTGCCGCGCTGGGACGTCCTCAGTTCGCTCATCACCGACAACGTCGCGTGGTTCGACTGGTGCAAGAACCGGTTGCGCAGAGTCGCCTCCGCACTCGCCCCCGACGTCATCGAGATGAGTTATGAGGAACTGGCGCACGACCCGTCCGGCGAACTCGCCCGCGCCGTCGACCTGATCACCGGCGGGCGCGCGAAAGCGCACCGGCTCGTCGCCGCATCGGGATTGCGCAAACAGGGCGACGAGCGATCGGCCGAGATCTGCCGGCGGTGGCGGGCCGAGCACGGGAGCTACGCCGCCTACGGGTGAGCTAGCGGCGGCTCCGGTCGCCGAAGAAGCCGATGATCTGGGCGTTCACGGCGGCCGGGTCCTCCAGGTAGCCGTAGTGCCCGCAGCCGGGAAGCGTCACGAACGCGCTGCCGGGAATGGCGTCGGCCACTTCCCGGCACAGGTGCGGACGCACGATGAGGTCGTCCTCGAAGGCGACGACCAGGCACGGACATTTGATGCCGCGATAGACGTCCAGCCGGTTCGGGATCATTTCGAGGCCGAGCTGCGCGCGGACCGCGCCGGAACTCCCCGACGTCATCTCGAAAAGCTCCAGCCAGTCCCCGATCGCCTGCTCGTCGCTCAGCGTGCGCGGCGACAGGTAGTGCGTGGCGTGAATGGCCGCCGCGTAGCGCGGGGGCAACTCGATCCCGCTGCCGTGCAGTTCCGTCTCGCCCGCCGACATGGCGAGCGCCATGACGTCCGACCGGCCGCGGGTCGCCATGAGGACGGCGCGGCTCACGAGATCGGGACGCGCGGCCAGCAGTTCCTGGACGATCATTCCGCCCAGTGAGAACCCGACGATCCGGCACGGCGCCGCGTCGAGGAATTCGATCAGCCCGGCGATGTCGGCGACCATGTCGGCGAGCGTGAACGGCTCGGCCGCCTCGGTGGGCGGCACACCGCGATTGTCGACCGTGATGACGCGATATCCGGCGGCGGTGAGGGCGGGCACCTGGTGGGCCTGCCAGACGCGGCCGGGCGCCCCGGTCCCGGTGACCAGGACGAGCGGTTCACCGGCCCCGAATTCGGCGTAACCGAGCTTGATCCCGTTCACGGCGGCGATGGGCATCGGGCGTCCTCACATCAGTCGGGTGCCGAATTCGCGCGGCCTCCAGCATCGCTCAGCGGGCCTTTTCCGCACAAGGGCGGCGCTTTCTCCGGACACCGCGCAAACCCCGTCTCCCGGCGGTCCGTCCGTGTGACGACCGTGTGACCGCCTCCCCCCTACAAAGGTGACCAGGGACGCGGACCGCGCGGCCCGCCGAAGGCCGTCACCCAGGCGAGGAGACCGAGATGGACGAGATGGACAGGACCACGGCGCGCCCCCGGCGTCGGCGCGGCCGCTGGGCGGCGGTCGCGCTGGCCGGGCTGGCGCTGACCGTCACCGCCGCCTGTTCGGACGGGAACAAGCCGGCGGCGGGCGGCACGGACGGCGTGACGCCGCCGAAGCCCGCCGCGACGGGCAGCGGCCCCGTCACGATCGACAACGGCACCGGCGGCGGGGGCGACGGCGGCAGCCGAGGCGCGACCGGGACCTACTCGGCCGCGTTCGCCAAGTGCATGCGGGCGCACGGCGTGCCGAACTTCCCCGACTACAAGGCCGACGCCAACCCGTTCGCGCCGGGCAGCGGGATCAACCCGGCGTCCGCCGCGTTCAAGTCCGCCGTCGAGGGCCCCTGCAAGAAGGACGCGCCCGCGTGGCTCCAGTCCTCGGGGAAGGTCAGCCAGGGCGGCGGGCAGTGACCGTGCCACAGCGACCGTCCGCCCGGAGGCCCGCATGTTCTTCCTGACCTTCCTGCGCCGCGAACTCCTGCGGCGCATGCACCGCGCCGTCTTCGTGGCCCTCGGGCTGTCGGTCGGCGTGGGGCTCGTCGTCACCGTCACCGCCGCGTCCACCGGCGTCTCCAACGCGCAGACGAAGGTGCTGCACGCCCTGTACGGCATCGGCACGGACGTGACCGTCACCAAGGCCGCCTCGTCCAAGCGCGACGGGACGCTGTTCAGCTTCAGCCCCGGCAAGGTCCCGGTCCGGCACAACTACATGATCCCGCCGCCCGGCCTCGGCGTCATCGACGGCGCGGCGGTCGCGCGGGTGGCGAAGGTCCACGGCGTCATCGCGGCGGCGGGCGCGATGAGCCTGCTCGACACCGACATCACCGTCCCGTCGCAGAGCCAGCTCTCGGCGAGCGGGAAGCCGCCCGCCGGTTCCCTCGGGAACCACTTCACCGTCAACGGCGTGGACCTGGCGCACCTCAAGCTCGGCCCGTACGCGTCCGGGACGATCGGTTCGGGACGGAGCCTCGCCGCGTCCGACGCCCGGTCCGACGTCGCGGTGGCCGACGCGGGCTACGCGAACGCGCACGGCCTCAAGGTCGGGTCCACCATGAGCATCGCCGGGCACGACTTCAGGGTCGTCGGCGTCACCCGGCAGCCGCGCGGCGGCGGGTCGGCGGACTTCTACATCCCGCTGACCCGCGCGCAGGCGTACGCGTCGTCCCCGGAGACCAAGGCCGTCAGCGACAAGATCGACACGATCTACGTCGCGGTGACGAACACCGCCGCGATCCCGGCCGTGCGCACGGAGATCAACCGGCTGCTGCCCGGCACGACCGTCACCAGTTCGAGCAGCCTCGCCGACGACGTGACCGGGTCGCTCACCAGCGCGACGAGCCTCGCCACCGACCTCGGCCGCTGGCTGGCGATCGTCGCGCTCATCACCGCGTTCGCGGCGGCGAGCCTGCTCACCGCCGCGAACGTCGCCCGCCGGACGCGCGAGTTCGGCACCCTGCGGACGCTCGGCTGGCGGACCCGGCGCATCATCGGCCAGATCCTCGGCGAATCGGTCGTCACCGGGCTGGCCGGCGCGGTCGCGGGCATCGCGCTCGGCTTCCTCGGCGCCGCGCTCGTCGGCTGGCTGGCGCCCGAGCTGACGGCGACCGTGGCGCAGAACCCCGGCTCGCCGCCGAGCGAGAACATCACGCTCAACTCGTCCGGAATGCGCCGGTCCATCTCCCCGTACTCCACCCACACGATCAACGTCCATCTCGACGCGCAGGTCACGCTCGCCGCGATCGGCCTGGCCGTGGGCCTGGCGCTCATCGGCGGGATCATCGCCGGCCTGTACGGCGGCTGGCGCATCTCGCGGCTGCGTCCGGCCGAGGCGCTGCGCCGCGTCGAGTGAGCCTTCCACCGCCTTAGGAAAAGGAGTCCGATGTACACGCTCAGCGGAGTCGGCAAGACCTTTCGCAAGGGCGACGCCACCGTCGCCGCGCTGCAGGACGTCGACCTGACCATCGAGGACGGCGACTGGCTCACCATCCAGGGCCGCACCGGCCACGGCAAGAGCACGCTGCTCAACATCCTCGCCGGGCTGGACCGCCCGACCACCGGGACGGTAGAGCTGGACGGCCGCGACCTCGCCACGATGCGCGAGCGCGAGCTGACCGAGGTGCGCGCCACGTCGATCGGGTTCGTGTTCCAGAGCTTCAACCTGATCCCGACGCTGTCGGCGGCCGAGAACGTCGAGGCCGCGCTCGTCCCGCTCGGCGTCCCGACCGCCGAGCGGCGCACCCGGGCCGCCGAGGCGCTGGCGAGCGTCGGGCTCGGCGGCCGGGTGCAGCACCTGCCCTCGGAGATGTCGGGCGGTCAGCAGCAGCGCGTCGGCATCGCCCGCGCCCTGGTCAAGCGGCCCCGGGTGCTGCTCGCCGACGAGCCCAGCGGCAACCTCGACGAGGACACCCGCGACGAGATCATCCAGCTGCTCTCGACGCTGCGGGAGGAACGGAACCTCACGCTCGTCCTCGTCACGCACGACACGACGCTGGCCTACCGGGCGCCGCGCGTCGCGGTGATGCGGAACGGGCGCCTCATGATGCGCCGCGACAGCCGCACCGACAAGGCCGTGTCGGACTCATGACGGACGGGACGTCACTCCTCCCAGCCCACGGGCTCGGCCGCCTTCAGCCGGACGGGCAGGCTGCTGATGCCGGACAGGAAGCTGGAGTAGAGGCGGCGTTCCGTCCCGGCGGGCTCCATCCCGGCGACGAAGGTGCGCAGGCCGTCGAGCATGGCGTTGATCTCGACGCGGCCGAGGTGGGCGCCGATGCAGAAGTGGCGGCCGTAGCCGAGCGCGAGGTGCTTGTTCGGGGAGCGGGCCAGGTCGAACGTGTCGGGCGCGGCGAAGACCGACTCGTCCCGGTTGCCGGAGACGAGCCAGGTGGTGACCAGGTCGCCCGCCGCGATCGTCCGGCCGTCCAGCTCCACGTCCGCGACGGCCGCGCGCCCGAAGTGCATCGTCGGCGTCGTCCAGCGCAGGACCTCCTCGCCCGCGCTCTCGACGGTGACGGCCCGGTTCCGGAGCGCGGCCCACTGGTCGGGGTACGCCATGAACGCGTGGACGGCGCCGATCATCGCGAGCCGGCTGGTCTCGTCCCCGCCCATGATCAGGCTGTAGCAGTTGAGGACGATGTCGTCGTCGGAGAGCCGTCCGCCGGGCAGCTCGGCGGTCGCCATCAGGCTGATCGGGTCGGCGCCCGGCGACGCGCGGCGCTCCTTCACGAGGTCGGCGAAGTACAGCAGGATCTCGGCGCGCGCCAGGCGGTCCTCGCCCGCGTCGGGATCGGCGTAGTCCGAGGCCAGCGCCGACTTGGTGAGCGTCAGCAGCTCCCGCCGGTCGGCCTCGGGGACGTCGAGCAGGTCGCAGATCGTCGCCAGCGGGATGACCGAGGCGATGTCCCGGGCGAAGTCGCACTCACCGCGCTCGACCGCCTCGGTCAGCAGCAGCCGGGTCGCCCGGCGGACGCGGCGCGCGACGCCTTCGAGCGGGCGCGGCGCGAACGCGCGCAGCAGCAGCCGGCGCAGCTCGGTGTGGTGCGGCGGGTCGGTGACGGCGAGCATCCGGCCCGCGCCGGTGTCCCCGCCCGCGAGCATCGTGGCGAGGACGTTGCCCTTCTCGGAGGTGAACCGCGCGTCGTCGCGCAGCACCGCGCAGATGTCGGCGTACCGGCTGATCACCCAGAAGCCCGGGCCGCGCTCGGTCGCGGGGTGCCAGTGGACGGGGTCGTCGGCGCGGAACCGCCGCCAGACCTCGTCCATGTCGTTGTTCGCGTAGGTCCGCGGGTCGGTCAGGTCGAGGAGGTCAGGCACGGTCGGTCCCTTCGGGGTCACGGAGTTCTGCCGACAGCACGCGGCCGATCTCGCCGAACGCCGCCGGGCCGGTCAGCTCCCCGTGGGCGTGGTCGAGGAAGTGGCTCTCGATGCGTCCGTCGACGTACGGCGCCCATTCGGCCGGGGCCAGCTCGGCCGGCTTGGCCTCGGGGCGGCCCCGCGTCGACACGAACAGCAGCACGTCGCCCCGGAAGGAGGCGGGCGCGTGGTCGCCGCCGATGCGCCGGGAGTTGACGAGCGTGTCGCGGATCGCCGTCGCGATGTCGCCGGTGACGCGCGGGCGGCCGTCCGCGCCTCGCGACAGCTCGACGACGTCGCGGACCATCTGCTCCAGCTGGGCGTCCAGGTCGTGGGCGGGGCCGCTGTGGGCGACCACCTCGCCGCCTTCGGCGGGCTCGGCCGCGTCGGGGCGGCGGAAGCTCGGGTAGCCGTCGAGGATGGCCAGCATCCCGACCTCCTCGCCCTGCGCCTGGAGGTGCGTCGCGACGGCGTGGGCGATGACCCCGCCGAGCGACCAGCCGAGCAGGTGGTACGGCCCGGCGGGCTGGACGGTGCGCAGCTGCCGGACGTAGTCGGCGACCATCTCGTCCATCGTGTCCGGACGCGGCTCGCCGCCCGCGAGGCCGCGCGCCTGGAGGGCGTAGACGGGGTGGCCCGGCGGGAGGTGCTCGACCAGCCCGGCGTACCGCCAGCCGATGCCCTCGACCGGGTGGAGGCAGAACACCGGCGGGCGGTCGCCCTTGGCGCGCAGCGGCAGCAGGACGTCGAAGTCGTCGGCCGTGCGGTGGGTGCCGAGGGCGGCGGCGACCCCGGCGGGGGTGGGGGCGGTGAACAGGGCGCGGATCGGCAGGTCGGTGTCCAGGACGGTCCGGATCCTGGCGATCAGCCGCATCGCCAGCAGCGAGTCGCCGCCGAGGGCGAAGAAGCTGTCGTCCACGCCGACGCGGTCCAAGCCCAGGACCTCGCCGAACAGGTCGCACAGCGTCTCCTCGGCGGGAGTGCTCGGGCCGCGGTCGGTGACGGCGTAGTCGGGGGCGGGCAGGGCGGCCTTGTCGAGCTTTCCGCTCGGCGTGAGGGGGATCGCGTCGACGGGGACGAGCGCGGCGGGGACCATGTGCTGCGGGAGGACGCCCGTCGCGTAGGTCCGGACGTCGGCCGGGTCTGTGTTCGGCGCGACGATGTAGCCGATGAGGCGGCGGTCGCCGGGCTGGTCCTCGCGGACGATCACGGCCGCTTGGGCGACGTCGTCGTGGCCGAGCAGCGCGGTCTCGATCTCCGCCGGTTCGATGCGGAAGCCTCGGATCTTCACCTGGGCGTCGGCCCGGCCCGCGTAGACCAGGTTGCCGTCGCGGGTCCATCGGCCGAGGTCGCCGGTTCGGTACATGCGTTCGCCGTGGCCGTACGGGCAGGCGACGAACCGTTCGCCCGTCAATCCCGGCCGGTTCAGGTATCCGCGCGCCAGCCCGGTCCCGGCGACGTACAGTTCGCCGGTCACGCCCGCCGGGACGGGCTGCAGGAACCGGTCCAGGACGAAGACCCGGGTGTTGTCCAGCGGGGTTCCGATCACGCTGCTCGACCCTGCGGCGGCTTTCTCCCGATCGAGGCCGTGGTGGGTGACGTGGACGGTGGTCTCGGTGATCCCGTACATGTTCACCAGGACGCCCGCGTCGTGGCGGGCGTACCAGCCGTCCAACCGTGCCGGATCGAGCGCTTCACCGCCGAACACGACGTACCTGATGCTCAGTTCGGTGCCCGGGTTCTCCTGGTCGGCCTGCATGAGTTGGTAGAACGCCGACGGCGTCTGGCTGAGCACGGTCACGCCGGTGTCGGCCGCGAGGGTGAGGAAGTCGCGCGGGGAGCGCGTCGTCTCGAACGGGACGACCACCAGACGGCCGCCCAGCAGGAGCGCGCCCCACATTTCCCACACCGAAAAGTCGAACGCGTAGGAGTGGAAGAGACTCCACACATCGTCGCGGCCCAGGCCGAAGCGCTCTCCGGCTGCGGTGATGAGGGAGACGACGTTCCGGTGCGGGACGACGACGCCCTTCGGCTTTCCGGTGGAACCCGACGTGTAGATGACGTACGCCGGGTGGTCGGGCCGGGCACGCTCACCCAGATCGTCGGAACGACCCTCGGTCACGTCCTCCAGCACGACGACCGGTCCGGACGCCTGACCTCGCGTTTCCGCAGTGCACACCACGATCGCCGGGCTCGCGTCGGCCAGGGTGTAGGCGATCCGCGCTTCCGGGTAGTCCGGGTCCACGGGAACGTAGGCGGCGCCGGTTTTCACGACGGCCAGGACGGCGATCACCATTTCGGGCGAGCGGGGAAGCAGGAGCGCGACGCGCTGTTCCGGGCCGACGCCGTGATCCGCCAGGTGCCAGGCGAGGCGATTCGCCGCCGCGTTCACCGACGCGTACGACCATTCCTCGTCGCCGGAAACGATGGCGATCGCTTCCGGGTTTTCGGCCACCCGCGCCTCGAACAGGCCCGCCAGCGAAGCGGACGGCACCGGAACGGCGGTGTCATTCCATTCCTCGACCATCCGCGACCGCTCGTCCGGGCCGACGACCGAAACGCCGCTCACCGGAACGGAAGGGTCGGCGGTGACCTGGTCGAGCACGTCCACCAGGGCCGTCGCCATCATCTGCGCGGTCTCCCGATCGAACAGGTCGAGCGCGAAACCGACGCTTCCGCTCAGGCCCGCCGCCGACCCGTCCTCGGCCCGCCGCTCCTGGAGCGTGACCGACAGGTCGAACTTGGCGGCGGGCGCGCCGCCGGCCTGGGCGGGCCGCACCGACACGCCGGGCAGCCCCCATTCGCCCTTCTCCGCCGGGGCGTTCTGGAGGATGAGCATGACCTGGAACAGCGGGTGCCGGGCCATCGACCGGTCGGGGCTGAGGTCGTCCACCAGGCGCTCGAACGGGATGTCCTGGTGGGAGTAGGCGGCCAGGTCGGTGTCGCGGACGCGGCCCAGGATGTCGGTGAAGGCGGGATCTCCGCTGACGTCGGTGCGCAGGACCAGGGTGTTGAGGAAGAAGCCGACCAGCTCGTCCAGCGCCGCGTCCCCGCGTCCCGCCACCGACGTGCCGATCGGGATGTCCTCGCCCGCGCCCAGTCGGGAGAGCACGACCGCGAGCGCGGCCTGCACGACCATGAACACGGTCGTCCGGCTCTCGTGGGCCAGGTCCAGCAGCCGCGCGTGCGTCTCCGCGCCGACGCGGACGGGCACGACGCCGCCGCGATGGGACGCCAGCGCGGGACGCGGCCGGTCCGCGGGCAGCGGCAGCTCCGGCGGCAGTTCCGCCAAAGCCGCGCGCCAGTAGGCGAGCTGGCCGGAGACGACGCTGTCCGGGTCGTCCTCGGTGCCCAGCTCCGCGCGCTGCCACAGCGCGAAGTCGGCGTACTGCACCGGCAGCGGCGCCCAGCCGGGCGCGCGGCCCGCGCGGCGCGCCGCGTACGCCGCCGCCAGGTCGCGGATCAGCACGCCCATCGACCAGCCGTCGCCCGCGATGTGGTGCAGCACCAACAGCAGCACGTGGTCGTCCGGGCCGAGCGTGAACAGGTGGGCCCGCCACGGCAGTTCGCGGGCGACGTCGAAGCCGCGTCCCATCGCCGCGTCCAGCGTCCGGCCGAGGTCCGCCTCGGCGACCGGGGCGGTGATCAGGCGCGGACGGCCCGCCGCGCCGTGCACGATCTCCTGCACGGGCACGCCGTCCACGTCGGGGAACATCGTGCGCAGGCTCTCGTGCCGGTCCGCGACGTCGCCGAGCGCGGCGGCGAGCGCCGTCCGGTCCAGGTCGCCCGACAGCCGCACGGCCCACGGCATGTTGTAGACCGCGCCCGCGCCCTCGAACCGGTTGAGGAACCACATCCGCGCCTGCCCGAACGACAGGGGGATCGCGGCGGGCCGGTCGGCGGGGACGAGCGCCGCCCGGTCGGCGCCCGTGCGGTCGCGCTCGACGAACGCGGCCACCCCGGCGGGCGTCGGCGTGCCGAACAGCGCGCGGATGCCGACCTCGACGTCCAGCACCGCGCGGATGCGCGTGATCAGCCGGACGCCCATCAGCGAGTCGCCGCCGAGCGCGAAGAAGTCGTCCTCGGCCCCGACGCGCGCCACCCCGAGGATCTCGGCGAACAGGCCGCACAGGATCTCCTCGACGGCCGTGCGCGGGTCGCGGGTCGCGCCCGGGCCGGTGAAGTCGGGGTCGGGCAGCGCGGCCCGGTCCACCTTGCCGCTCGGCGTGAGCGGCAGGGCGTCCAGCACGGCGACCACGGCGGGCACCATGTGGTCGGGCAGCGTCGCGGCCACGTGCTCGCGCAGCTCCCGGCCGTCCGGCGCGGCGCCCTCGGCCGGGACGGCGTAGGCGACCAGCCGCCGGTCGTCGTCCGGACCGGCCCAGACGATCACGGTCGCCTGCGCCACGGCCGGATGCCCGGCGAGCACGGACTCGATCTCGGCGGGCTCGATCCGGAACCCGCGGAGCTTGACCTGCCCGTCGGCGCGGCCGAGGAAGACCAGCTGCCCGTCCGGACGCCGCCGGACCAGGTCGCCCGTCCGGTACATCCGCTCGCCGGGCGTGCCGTACGGGCACGCTACGAACCGCTCGGCGGTCAGGGCGACCCGGCCTAAGTAGCCGCGCGCCAGCGCCTCGCCGGTGACGTACAGCTCCCCGGCGACGCCCGCGGGCACCGGCTGGAGGAATCCGTCCAGGACGTACGCGCGGGCATTGGCCAGGGGACGGCCGATCGGGACCTCCCCGGCGGTCTCGCCGGTCAGCGGGTCGGTCATCGTGGAGCAGATCGTGCCCTCGGTCGGGCCGTAGGCGTTGATCATCCGCCGGCCCGACGACCAGCGACGGACCAGCTCGGGGGTGCACTGCTCACCGGCCAGGACGAGCGTTGCGACGCCGTCCAGCGCGCCGTCGGGCAGCGCGGCGACGACGGCGGGCGGCAGCGTCGCGTGCGTCACGCCGTGCTCGGCCGTCAGTGCGGGCAGCGCCTCCTGGAGGGCCAGCCGGTCGGTGCCCGCGACCACGAGGCCCGCGCCCGACAGCAGCGCCATGACGATCTCCCACACGGCCGCGTCGAAGCTCAGCGACGCGAACTGGAGCACCCGCGAGTCCGCGTCCAGGCCCAGCGCGTTCCGCTGGCTGAGCGCCAGGCTCTCGATGCCGGTGTGGGAGACGACGACGCCCTTCGGGGTGCCGGTGGACCCGGACGTGTAGATCACGTACGCCGGGTGGTGGGCCCGCAGCGGGAGGATTCTTTCGGCGTCGCCGGGGTCGGTGCCGGGGCGGTCCGCCAGGTCCGCGACGACGTCGGGGGCGTCCAGGACGATCCGGGGCGTCCCGTCGTCGGCCAGCGCGGCGGTCTTCACGGTGCACAGCAGCAGCGCGGGCCGGGCGTCGCCGAGCATGAACCCGACGCGCGCGGCCGGATACTGCGGGTCGACCGGGAGGTAGGCGGCGCCGGCCTTCAGCACGGCCAGCACCGCGACGACCATCTGCGCCGACCTCGGCACCATCAGCGCGACGGTCCGCTCGGGACCGGCGCCGCGCGCGATGAGGTGCCGGGCGAGCCGGTTGGCGGCCGTGTTCAGCTCGGCGTAGGTCCACGTGGCGTGGTCGTCCAGCAGCGCGACGGCGTCCGGGGCGGCGGCGACCCGCTCGGCGAACAGGTCGGTGAACGTGCGCCGGCGGACCTCTGCGGTCGTGGCGTTCCAGTCTTCGAGCACTTGTCGGCGCTCGTCGGCGTCCAGGACGTCGACCGCGCCGAGGCGCCGGTCCGGGTCTTCGGTGACCTGGTCGAGGACGCGCACCAGGCGGTCCGCGAGCGCCTGGGCGGTCGTCTCGTCGAACAGGTCCGCCGCGAACTCCAGATCGCCTTCGATGCCGGTCGGGGCGCCGTCGTCGCTCCTTAGCTCGCGCAGCCGGAACGCCAGGTCGAACCGGACGGCGCCGGTGCCGCCCGCGCGGACGGGCCGGGCGGACAGGCCGGGCAGGTTCCAGCCGCCCTCCCGCTTGGCGTTCTGGAATTCCAGCGACACCTGGAACAGGGGGTGGCGCGCGTTGGACCGGGCCGGGCTGAGGTCGTCCACCAGGCGCTCGAAGGGGACGTCCTGGTGGGAGTAGGCGGCCAGGTCGGTGTCGCGGACCCGTGCCAGGGCCTCGGCGAAGGTCGGGTCGCCGGTGAGGTCGGTGCGCAGGACGAGGGTGTTGAGGAAGAAGCCGATGAGGTCGTCCAGGGCGGCGTCGGAGCGTCCGGCGGTGGCGGTGCCGATCGGGATGTCCTCGCCCGCGCCGAGCCTGGACAGCAGCACCGCCACGGCCGCCTGCATCGCCATGAAGACCGTCGCCCGGCCGTCGCGGGCCACTTCGGCGAGCCGCGCGTGGACGTCGGCCGGGACCCTGACCTTGGCCCGGCCGCCGCGCAGGGTGGGCGTCGCCGGGCGCGGCCGGTCGACGGGGAGGTTCAGCTCGGGCGGCAGTTCCGCGAGGGTGCGGCGCCAGTGGGTGAGCTGCGCGGAGATCGGGCTGTCCGGGTCGTCCTCGGTGCCGAGGACGTTGCGCTGCCAGAGGGCGAAGTCGGCGTACTGGACGGGCAGCGGCGCCCAGTCCGGGGCGTGGCCGTTGCGGCGGGCGGTGTAGGCCGTCGACAGGTCACGGGCCAGGACGCCCATCGACCAGCCGTCGCCCGCGATGTGGTGGACGACGAGCGACAGGACGTACTCGTTCTCGCCGAGGATGAACAGGTGCGTCCGCCACGGGAGTTCCCGGCCGACGTCGAACTTGCGCCGCGCGACCTCGGCCATCGCCCCGCGCAGGTCCGGCTCGGCGACCGATGCGACCACCAGCTCGGGATGCCCGTCCGGTCCGTCGAGGACGTGCTGGACGGGGACGCCGTCCACGTCGGGGAAGATCGTGCGCAGCGTCTCGTGCCGGTCCGCCAGGTCGGCGAGGGCCGCGTGCAGGGCCGCTTGGTCCAGGTCGCCGGTCAGGTGCATCGACCACGGCATGTTGTAGGCGGCGTTCTTCTCTTCCAGGCGGTTGAGGAACCACATCCGCGCCTGGCCGAACGACAGCGGCACCTGCTCGGGGCGTTCCGCGACCGTCAGCGCGGGCCGTCCGCCCGACCGGCGGTCCGCCACGAACGCCGCGATCCCGGCCGGGGTCGGGTTCGCGAACAGCGTCCGGATCGGGACCTCGACGTCGAGCGCGGCGCGGACGCGGGCGATCAGCCGCATCGCCAGCAGCGAGTCGCCGCCGAGGGAGAAGAAGTTGTCCTCGGCGCCCGCGCGTTCGAGGGTGAGGACGTCGGCGAACAGGCCGCAGACGATCTCCTCGGTGATGGTGCGCGGCTCCCGGCCGCCCGCCGCTCCGGCGAAGTCGGGGGCCGGGAGCGCCGCGCGGTCGAGTTTGCCGCTGGCGCTCAGCGGCCATTCCTCCACCGGGACGACGGCGGCGGGGACCATGTACTCGGGCAGGACGCTCGCCGCGTGCGCGCGGATCGCGGCGGGGTCGGCGGGGCGGGCGGGGATCACGTAGGCGACCAGGCGGACGTCTCCGGGACGGTCCTCGCGGACCACGACGGCGGCCTGCGCCACGTCGTCGTGGGTGAGGATCGCGGCTTCGATCTCGCCGGGTTCGATGCGGAAGCCGCGAATCTTCACCTGGTCGTCGGCGCGGCCGAGATAGACCAGTTGGCCGTCCGTCGTCCACCGGCCGATGTCGCCGGTGCGGTACATCCGCTCGCCCGCTGCGAAGGGGGACGCGACGAAGCGTTCCGCCGAGAGGCCGGGGCGTCCGAGGTAGCCGCGCGCCAGCTGGACGCCCTGAAGGTAGACCTCGCCCGGGACGCCCGGCGGCACCGGGCGTAGGAATCCGTCCAGGACGAAGATCTCGGTGTTCCATACCGGGCGGCCGATCGGGACGACGTCCAGGCTCGTCTGCGGGCATTCCCACCACGTGACGTCGACCGACGCTTCGGTCGGGCCATAGAGGTTGAACAGCGGGACGTCCAGGCGGGAGTAGAACTGCTCCACCAGATCGGGCGGCAATGCTTCACCGCTGCAGATCACGCGCCGCAGGCCCGCGCAATCCGCCACCGACGGCTCGTCCACGAAAACCCGCAGCATCGACGGCACGAAATGCGCCGTCGTGACCCTCGCGTCGCGGATCAACTCGGCGAGATACGCCGGGTCGCGGTGGCCGCCCGGACGGGCCAGAACGAGCCCCGCGCCGGTGATGAGCGGCCACAGCAGCTCCCACATCGACACGTCGAACCCGACGGACGTCTTGTGCAGCACCCGGTCCTCGGCGGTCAGGCCGAACTGATCCTGCATCCACAGCAGACGGTTCACGATGCCCGCCTGGTGCACCACCACGCCCTTGGGGCGCCCGGTCGAACCCGATGTGTAGATCAGATATGCGGCACTGTCCGCCCACACCCGTGTTCTGGGATTTTCGGCAGGCCGTTCCGCGAGGTCCCGCGCCAATTCCGGGCCGTCGACCACGACGGTCGGCACATCGTCGCCGACCATGCTCGCGGTCTCGCTGGAGCACAGGACCACGGCCGGAGAGCAGTCTTCCAGGACGAAAGTCACCCGGCCGGACGGCCATTCAGCGTCCAGCGGGACGTAGACACCGCCCGCCTTCAGGACGGCCAGCATCGACACGACCGACCACACCGACCGCTCGACCAGGACGCCGACGCGCGTCTCCGCGCCGACGCCCCGCTCCGCCAAGTACCACGCCAGCCGGTTCACCTGGGCGTTCAGATCGCCGTACGACCATTCCGCGTCCCCGTCCACCACCGCGACCGCGTTCGCGTCGCGCGCCACGCGGGCCTCGAACAGATCGACCGGCGACGCGTCCGGGACGGTCGCCGCCGTGGCGTTCCAGCCGTCCAGCAGGGCCGCTTCGCGGTCGTTCATCACGTCGACCCGGCTGAGGCGCCGACGGGGGTCGGCGGCCACCTGGTCGAGGACGCGGGTCAGCCGGGCGGCCAGCGTCTCGGCCGTCGCCCGGTCGAACAGGTCCGTGGCGTAGCCGATCGTGCCGCCGATGCCCGCCGGGCCGCCGTCCTCGGTCCGCCGTTCCTGGAGGGTGAACGACAGGTCGAACTTGGCGGCCGGCTCGCCGCCGCCCGACCGCACCGGGCCGGTGGACATGCCGGACAGCTCCCAGTGGCCGCCGTCCGTCGGGGCGTTCTGGAACACGAGCATGACCTGGAACAACGGGTGCCGGGCCAGAGACCGGACGGGGCTGAGGTCTTCGACCAGCCGCTCGAACGGGACGTCCTGGTGGGAGTAGGCGGCCAGGTCCGTTTCGCGGACGCGGCGCAGGACGTCCGTGAAGGCCGGGTCGCCGGTGAGGTCGGTGCGCAGGACCAGGGTGTTGAGGAAGAAGCCGACCAGGTCGTCCAGCGCGGCGTCCGAGCGCCCGGCCACGGGCGTGCCGATCGGGATGTCCTCGCCCGCGCCGAGCCGCGACAGCAGCACCGCGAGCGCCGCCTGCGCGACCATGAACACCGTCGCCTGTCCGGCCCGCGCCACCTCGACCAGGCGGGCGTGCGTCTCGGCGGACACCCGGATCGGCACCGATCCGCCCCGGTGGCTCGCCACGGCGGGACGCGGCCGGTCGGTCGGCAGCGTGAGTTCGGGCGGCAGCTCGGCCAGGGCGTCGCGCCAGTAGGCGAGCTGGCCGGAGATCACGCTGTCCGGGTCGTCCTCGGTGCCCAGCACCGCGCGCTGCCAGAGCGCGAAGTCGGCGTACTGGACGGGCAGCGGCGCCCAGTCTGGGGCGCGGCCTGCGTGGCGGGCCGCGTACGCGGTCGACACGTCGCGGGCCAGGACGCCCATCGACCATCCGTCGCTCGCGATGTGGTGCACGACCAGCATGAGGACGTACTCGTCCGGGCCGAGGACGAACAGGTGCGCCCGCCACGGCAGCTCCCGCGCGACGTCGAACCCGCGTCCGGCCGCTGCGGTCAGGGCCTCGCCGAGGCCGTCCTCGGTGACCGGCGTGACGGCCAGCTCCGGGTGCGCGCCCGCGCGGATCCGCTGGACGGGAACGCCGTCGTTCGCCGGGTAGACCGTGCGCAGGCTCTCGTGCCGGTCGGCGACGTCGTCCAGCGCCGCCTGGAGCGCCGCCCGGTCCAGCTCGCCCGACAGGCGCATGGCCCACGGCATGTTGTAGACCGCGCCCGTGTCCTCAAGCCGGTTCAGGAACCACATCCGGGCCTGGCCGAACGACAGCGGGACGACGTCGGGCCGCTCCACGGCCGCGAGCGCCGCCCGCGTGCCGCCCGACCGGTGCGCGGCGACGAGCGCCGCCATCCCGGCCGGGGTGGGGGCGCCGAAGATCGCCCGGACGGGGACGTCCACGTCGAGGACGGCCCGGACGCGCGCGATCAGCCGCATCGCCAGCAGCGAGTCGCCGCCGAGGTCGAAGAAGTCGTCGTCGGCGCCGACCCGTTCCAGGCCGAGGATCTCGCCGAACAGGCCGCACAGGATCTCCTCGGTCGCGGTGCGCGGCGCGCGGGCGCCCACCGCGCCCGCGAAGTCCGGGGCGGGCAGGGCGGCGCGGTCGAGCTTGCCGCTGCGCGTCAGGGGAAATTCGGGGACGGTGACCACGGCGGCCGGGATCATGTAGTCCGGCAGCACCGTGCCGGTGAAGGTGCGCAGCGCGGCGGTGTCCACGGCGCCGTTGGCCGGGACGACGTACGCCACCAGGCGTTTGTCCCCCGGCTGGTCCTCCCAGGCGATCACCGCCGCCCGCGCCACCTGCTCGTGCCGGGCCAGGACGGTTTCGATCTCAGCGGGTTCGATCCGGAAGCCGCGGATCTTCACCTGGGTGTCCGCGCGTCCGACGAACACCAGCTGCCCGTCGGCGTCCCAGCGGACCAGGTCGCCGGTGCGGTACATCCGCTCGCCCTCGCCGTACGGGCACGCGACGAACCGCTCCGCGCTGAGCGCCGCCCGGTCGAGGTATCCCTGCGCGAGGCCGGACCCGGCGACGTACAGCTCGCCCGCCACCCCGATCGGGGCGGGGCGCAAGAAGCCGTCCAGGACGAACGCGCGCGTGTTGTCACGCGGGCGACCGATCGGCAACACCGACGGAACCTCGACACCCGCCGCGAACCGGTGGGTCGTCGCGCACAGCGTGACCTCGGTCGGGCCGTACAGATGCCGGACGGCCACGCCGGGACACGCCGCCATCACCGCCGCGACGGCGCCGGGACTCACCACGTCACCGCCGGTCAGCACCTCGTCCAGCCCGGCGAAACAGTCCGGCGCCTCCTGCGCGAGCGCGCCCAGCAGACCCGCCGTGGCATGGACGGCCGTCAACCCGAACTCAGCGATCAGCCCGCGCAAGACTCCCGCGTCCACCGGACCCGGCGGGGCCACAACGATCTGGCCCCCCGACAGCAGCGGCACCCAGATCTCATAGGTCGAAGCGTCGAACGCAACCGGCGCGTGCAGCAGGACGCGGCTGCCCGGCCCCACGCCCCACGCACTGTCGAGGGCCAGGCCGGAGACGCCGCGATGCGTCGCCGCGACGCCCTTGGGGACGCCGGTCGAACCTGACGTGTACATCACGTACGCCAGATCGTCCGGGTCGACCGGAGCGTCCGTTCCGGGAGCCGAGGACATCAGCGCGTCCACCGTCACCCACGCGAGGCCGTCAGGAATTAGAGAAGCCAAGCCGGACTCGGTGACCACCACGTCCGCTCCGGCCTCGGACAGCACCCGCTGGATCCGCGCCGCAGGCCAGCCCGGGTCGACCGGGACGTACGCCGCGCCGGCCTTCACCGTGCCGACGAGCGCGGCCACCAGCGACGCCGACCGCTCCAGCACCACGCCCACGCGCCGCACCCCGGCCAGGCCGGAAGCGATACGGCTCGCCGCCGCGTCCAACTCGGCGTACGTCCACGACACGTCACCGGCCACCGCCACCGCACCCGGCGACCGCTCCACCTGCGCCGCGAACCCCTCCACCAGCGTCGCGCACCGCGCGGGAACCGCCGTCGCATTCCACGACGACAACAGCTCGCGCTCACGCGCGTCCACGACGCCGATCCGCCCGACCGGCGCGTCCGGGTCGGCCACGATCCGCTCCAGGACGCCCACCAGCCGGGCCAGCATCGCGTGCGCGGCCGGCTCGGCGAACAGGTCGGGCCGGTGCGTCAGCCGCAGCCCCAGCCGGTCGCCCAAGGGGTTCACCGCGAGGCTCAGCGGATAGTGCGTCGCGTCGCGTCCGCCCACCGCCGGGGTGACCTTCAGCCCCTGCGTCTCGCCGCCCCGCCCGCCGCCCGGCCCCTGCGGGAAGTTCTCCCAGGCGACCAGCGTGTCGAACCCCGCGCCCGGCCCCGCGAGCCGCTGGATCTCCGCCAAGCCGAGATAGTGGCAGCCGAGCAGCGCCGACTGACGGGCCTGGAGGCCCGCCAGCAGCGCCCCCGCCGACTGCTCCGGGTCCAGCTCGACCCGCACCGGGATCGTGTTGATGAACAGGCCGAGCATGTCCTCGGCCCCGGGCAGTTCGGGCGGCCGTCCGGCCACGACCGCGCCGAACACCACGTCCCGGCGCCCCGCCATCTGGCCGACGACCATCGCCCACGCGGCCTGGAGGACGGTGTTCAGCGTGATCCCGCGCTCGCGGGCGAAGGTGCGCAGCGCCGCCGTCAGGTCCTCGGTCGTCTGCACCGCGATGCGTCCCGGATAGACCGGTTCGCGGTTCGGGTCGGCGGGGGCGACGAGGGTGGGCTCGTCGAGACCGGCCAGTTCGTTCCGCCAGGCCGTCCGCGCCTCCTCGCGGTCCTGCTCGGCGAGCCACGCCAGGTAGTGCCGGTAGTCCGGGACGGGCGGCAGCCCCGCGTCCTCGACCCGGCCCCCCGCCGCGTTCACCGCGAACAGCTCGCGGAACAGGATCGGCAGCGACCAGCCGTCGACCAGGATGTGGTGGATCGTCATCACCAGGCGGTGCCGGTCGTCCCCGAACCGGATCAGCAGGCACCGCAGCAGCGGCGGGACGGCCGGATCGAACCGCCGTTCCTGTTCGGCGACGGCTAATCGCTCCGCCTCCGCGAGCGCCGCCGCGCCGTCCAGGTGGGAGAGGTCCGCCTCGCGCCAGGGCAGGACGACGCGCCGGGGGACGAGCTGCACGGCGTCGCCCGACCGGCGGCGCTGGAACCCGGCCCGCAGGTTGTCGTGGCGGTCCAGCAGGGCCTCGGCCGACGCCCGCAGCGCGGCGGCGTCCAGCGGCCCGTCCAGGTCGAAGACGCCCTGCCCGGCGTAGAAGTCGATGGCGTCCTCGTCGTACAGGACGTGGAAGAGCAGCCCTTCCTGCAACGGCGACAGGGGCCACACGTGGGCCAGTGCGGAACGCTTCACGACTGAAGTCCCTTCTCGATCTCCGTTGCCATGTCCTCGAACTCGTCGATCTCGTCCTGGGTGAGGGTCGCGAGCGGGAAATCCGAGGGGGTGTGCCCGCCGGCGTCCGGGTCGTCGGCGTGGGCGGCGAGGCCGGTCAGCATCGCCGTCCATTCGGCCGCCAGGCGTTCCACGGCCGGTCGGTCGAGCAGGCTCTCGACCCAGGACAGCGACAGGCGCAGGTCGGGGCCGTCCGGCCGGTCGCGGATCACACCGCCGGCCTCCAGCACGTGCGCGGCGGGCATCGACGGATCGACGTCCCCGCCCAGGCCCGCGTTCCGCCACCCGGCGCCGGGCTCGCCCGCGGCGGCGGTGAAGCGGCCGAGGTAGTTGAAGCCGATCTCCGGGACGGGCAGCGCCGCCAGCTCCGCGCCGGTCTCCGGGTTCAGGTGGCGCAGCATCCCGTAGCCGAGGCCGTCCGCCGGGACGGCCCGTACCTGTTCCTTGACGGCCTTCAGCAGCGCACCGGCCGCCGGGCCGCCCGACCGGACGTCCGCGAGATCCGCCGAGCCCGTGTCCAGACGCACCGGGTGGACGTTGGTGAACCAGCCGACCGTCCGGGACAGGTCCATCTCGTCCGTGAGGGCTTCCCGGCCGTGGCCTTCCACGTCCACGAGCACCGGGCCGCCCCGCGTGCCGCGCCACGACGCGACCGCCGCCGCCAGGGCCGCCAGCAGCACGTCGTTCATCCCGGCGTTGAACGCCTGCGCGGCGCGGGTCAGCAGCGTCTCGGTCACGTCCGCCGGAACCGGCACGGACAGTTGCCGCGCTCCGGCCGCCGTGTCGCGCTTCGGGTCCAGACCGCGGTCGGCCAGGCCCGGGCCCGGGTCGGTCAGCATCTCCCGCCACACGGGCAGCTCGGCGGTACGGTCCGCGCCGACGGCCTGCTCCGCGAGCACGCGGCTCCAGCGGCGGAAGGACGTCCCGGACGGCTCCAGCGCCGGTTCCCGCCCCGCCGCGACCGCCTCGTACGCCGTCTCCAGATCGGGCAGCAGCACGCGCCACGACACGCCGTCGACCACCAGGTGATGCGCGACCACCACGAGGCGGCCCGGCAGCGGACCGCGATCCAGCCACACCGCCTGGACCATCGCGCCCGCGCCGGGGTCGAGCCGCCCGCTCGCCGCGCGGGCCTCGGCGGTGGTCAGGTCCTCCCACGCGACGCCGTCCGCGCCGACGGCGTCGATCCGCGTGACCTGCCCGTCGGGGTCGCCCGGCTCCAGGTGCCAGGAGTCCCCGGCGCGCACCAGGCGGGTGTGCAGGACCTCGTGGTGATCGAGCACCGCCCGCAGCGCGGCGCGCAGCGCGTCCAAGTCCAGACCGGCCGGTACCTCGACCGTCGTCCACTGGGAGAACCGTGCGACGGGGCCCGCCTGCTCGACGGTCGCCCGCATCACCGGCGTCAGCGCGATCGGGCCCGTGCCGTCCTCTTCGCGGCGCACCTCGCGGTCTTCCGCGATCAACGCCAGCGCCGCCGGGGTGCGGTGCTCGAACACCTGACGCGGCGTGATGACGACCCCGGCGCTCCGGGCGCGGGCGACGAGCTGCATCGACATGATCGAGTCGCCGCCCAGGTCGAAGAACCCGTCGTCGGCGCCCACCCGCTCCAGGCCGAGGACGTCGGCGAACAGGCCGCACAGGATCTCCTCGGTCGCGGTGCGCGGTGCGCGGCCCTTGACGAGCCCGGCGAAGTCGGGGGCGGGCAGCGCCGCCCGGTCCAGCTTGCCGTTGACCGTGATGGGCAGCGCGTCCACCGGGACGACGGCGGCGGGGACCATGAACTCCGGCAGCACCGTCCCGGTGAAGGTCCGCAGGTCGGCGGTGTCCACGGCGCCGTTGGCCGGGACGACGTAGGCGACGAGCCGCTTGTCCCCCGGCTGGTCCTCGCGGGCGATCACGGCGGCCTGCGCCACGCTCGCGTGGCCCGACAGGACGGCCTCGATCTCGGCGGGCTCGATCCGGAACCCGCGCACCTTCACCTGCGTGTCCGCGCGGCCGACGAACACCAGCTGCCCGTCGGCGTTCCACCGGACCAGGTCGCCCGTCCGGTACATCCGCTCGTCGTCGCCGTACGGGCACGCCACGAACCGCTCGGCGGTCAAGCCCGGACGGCCCAGGTAGCCCCGCGCCACACCGGACCCCGCGACGTAAAGCTCGCCCGCGACGCCCACCGGCACCGGCTGGAGGAAGGCGTCCAGCACCAGGGCGCGGGAGTTGTCCATCGGCACGCCGATCGGGACCGTCGCGGGGACCGCGTCCCCGGCGCGGAACGCGAGCTGGGTGGTGAACGCGGTGGTCTCGGTCGGCCCGTACGTCGTCCGCACGACGAGGTCGGGGTGGGTCTCCAGCAGCATCCGGACGGCGTGGGCCGACACGACGTCCCCGCCCGTCGAAACCTCCCGCACGCCCGCGAAGATCTCCGGGCTCCGCTCGCCCAGCACGCGGAACAGGCCCGCCGTGGCGTGGACGTTCGTCACGCCCTCGGCGGCGATCAGCCGCCCCCGCTCCACCGCGTCCACCTCGCCCGGCGGGACGACGACGAGCCGCCCGCCGCGCAGCAGCGGAACCCAGATCTCGTAGGTCGAGCCGTCGAACGCGTGGTTGGCCTGGACGAGGACGCGCTCGGCGACGTCGTCCCGCCAGGACGCGTCACGGCAGAAGTCGATCACGTTGCCGTGCGTGACCGCGACGCCCTTCGGCACGCCCGTGGAGCCCGAGGTGTACATGACGTACGCCAGGTTCTCCCGGCGCACGGGCCGGCGGGCCGCGCGGTCGCCGCCGGGCTCGGCCCGGACCACGGGGACGCCGTCGAGCGCCGCGTGCCCGGACAGGGCGTCGTCCACCAGCGCCAGCGCCACGCCCGACTCGGCGACGACCGCCCGCAGCCGGTCGACGGGGTCGTCGGCGTTCAGCGGCACGTACACGCCGCCGGACTTCACCACCGCGACGAGCGCCGCCACCAGGTCCGCGGACCGCCGCATGAGGACGGCCACCCGGACCTCCGGGCCGGCCCCGGCCGCGATGAGGCGCGCCGCGAGGCCGTCCGCCCGGTCGTCCAGCTCCGCGTACGTCCACCGCTCGTCGCCCGCCACCACGGCGATCTCGGTCGGGCACTGTGCAGCCCGGGCCTCGAACAGGTCGGCCAGCGAGCCGTCCGGCGTCGGCACGGCCCGGCCGCGCCACGTCGCGGGCCACTCGTCGGGGCCGGTGGCCGCCAGCCGCGCGACGGGCAGGTCCGGTGCGGCGGCCATCCGTTCGAGGATGCCCACCAGCCGGGCCGTGACCGACCGCGCGGTCTCGTGGTCGAACAGGTCGGGACGGTAGTCGAGCTGGAGGCCGAGCCGGTCGCCGAACGGGCTCACGCCGAGGATGAACGTGTAGTGGGCGGCCTCCCGTCCGCCGAGGGTGGTGACGCGCAGGCCGCCGCCGTCCCCGGGGCCCGCCGCGTCGGGCTCCCGGTGGGGGAAGTTCTCGTAGACGACGATGGTGTCGAACGTGGCGGCCGGGCCGGTGCGGCGCTGGATCTCGGCGAGGCCCACCTGCTGGTGGGACAGCAGGGCGGTCTGGCGGTCCTGGAGGTCGGTGACCAGGCCGGTGACGGTCTGCGCGGGGTCGAGCGGCACCCGGACGGGCAGCGTGTTGATGAACAGCCCGAGCATCTGTTCCACCCCGGGCAGTTCGGGGGGCCGGCCCGCCACGACGGCGCCGAACACGACGTCGCGGCGTCCGGTCAGCTTGCCGAGCAGCACGCCCCACGCCGCCTGGACGAGCGTGTTCAGCGTGATCTCGTTGCGGCGCGCCAGCTCGCGGAGGCTCCGGGTCAGCGGCTCGGGGACCTCTTCGCGCACCAGCTCCGGGAGGACCGGTTCGCGGCTCGGGTCCGGGTCCGCGACCAGCGTCGGTTCGTCCAGACCGGCGAGTTCTTCCTCCCACGCGCGCCGCGCTTCCGCGCCGTCCTGGCGGCCGAGCCAGGCCAGGTAGGCGCGGTAGGGCGGTGCGGGCGGGAGGGCGTCGGTGCTGCCTCCCGCGCCGTAGACGGTGAACAGTTCGTGCAGCAGGATCGGCTGCGACCAGCCGTCCAGCAGGATGTGGTGGTTGGTGATCACCAGCCGGTGGTGTTCGGGGGCCAGGCGGATCAGCAGGAACCGCAGCAGCGGGGGCTCGGCCGGGTCGAAGCGGCGGCCCAGTTCGTCGGCGGCGGCGCGGTCGGCCGCGGCGATCTGAGCCTGTCCGTCCAGGTGCGTGAGATCCAGCGACCGCCACGGCAGTGGGACGTGGCGCGCGATCGTCTGGACGGGCTGCTCCGCGCCCGCAGGCTGGTGGAACCCGGCCCGCAGGTTGGGGTGCCGGTCCAGCAGGGCCTGGCCGGACGCCCGCAGCGTCTCGGGGTCGAGCGGCCCGTCCAGCCGGAGGACGTTCTGACCGCCGTAGACGTCCACGGCCTCCTGGTCGTAGAGGGCGTGGAACAGCAGGCCCTCCTGGAGCGGGGACAGCGGCCACACGTCGGCCAGGTCGGCGCGGCGGCGCTCCAGTTCCGCGATCTGGTCCTGGCCGAGCGTCACGAGCGGGAAGTCGGACGGGGTGTGCCCGCCCGCGTCCGGGGCTTCGGCGTGCGCGGCGAGGCCGGTCAGCATGGCCGCCCAGTCCTTGGCCAGGCGCGCGACGGCGTCCTCCGGCAGCAGGTCGTCCGGCCACAGCAGCGACAGCCGCAGCACCGGGCCGGACGGGCCGTCCTCCACCACGCCGCCCACGTCGAGGACGTGCGCCGCCGGCAGGTCCGGATCGGCGTCCCCGCCGAGGCCGAGCGGCGCCCAGGCGCCCGGCTCTCCCTGCTCGCCGCCGCTGAAGCGGCCCATGTAGTTGAAGCCGATCTCCGGGACGGGCAGCGCCGCCAGCTCCGGGCCGGTCTCCGGGTTCAGGTGGCGCAGCATCCCGTAGCCGAGACCGTCGGCCGGGACGGCGCGCACCTGCTCCTTGACGGCCTTCAGCAGCTCGCCCGCCGCCGGGCCGCCCGACCGAACGTCCGCCAGGTCCGTCGCGCCCGCGTCCAGACGCACCGGGTACGCGCTGGTGAACCAGCCGATCGTCCGGGACAGGTCCATCCCGTCCGCCAGGGCCTCGCGGCCGTGGCCCTCGACGTTCACCACGACCGGGCCGGCGCCCCGCCATTCCGCGACGGCCGCCGCCAGGCCCGCCAGCAGCACGTCGTTCATCCCGGCGTTGAACGCCTGCGGGACGCGGGTCAGCAGCGTCCGCGTCACCTCGACCGGCACCGGGACGACCATCCGGCGGGTGCTGCCCGTCGTGTCCCGCTTCGGGTCCAGCGGCCGGGGCGCCAGCGGCGGGCCCGCGTCGGCCAGCGTCTCCCGCCAGTGCGGCAGCTCCGTCGTGCGGGCGGGGCCGCGCGCCTGGTCGGCGAGCGTCCCCAGCCAGTCCCGGAAGGACGTCCCGACCGGTTCCAGCACCGGCCGCTCTCCGCCCGCCGCGACCGCGTAGGCGGCGGCCAGGTCGGGCACGAGGATCCGCCAGGACACGCCGTCCACCACCAGGTGGTGCGCGACGATCACCAGCCGTCCCGGCAGCGGTCCCCGGTCCAGCCACACGACCTGCGCCATCACTCCGGCGCTCGGGTCCAGCCGGGCCGTCGCCGCCAGGCCGTGCGCCGTCGCCGCCTCCGTCAGGGCCTCTTCGTCGGCCGCCGCCGCGTCCACCCGGGTCACCCAGGCGGCGGTGTCGACGGACGCGACGGTCTCCAGCCGCCACGCGTCCGCCGTGGCGCCGTCGGGGCGCACCAGCCGGGACCGCAGCGCGTCATGGTGCTCCACGACCGCGCGCACCGCGCGGCGCAGCGCGTCCAGCTCCAGGCCGGGCGGGACGGCCACCGCCGTCCACTGGGAGAAGCGGCCGGGGAGGCCGGTGCGGCGCGCCGCGTCCTGCATCACCGGCGTCAGCGGCAGCGGTCCGGAGCGCTCGGCGGTGGGCCGGGCCGCCGGGCCGGACGCGGGGCGGGCGTCGGCGCGGGCGGCCAGGGCTTCGGGGGTCTTGGCCTCGAAGACCTCGCTCGCGCTGATCACCACCCCGGCGCCCCGGGCGCGGGCGACGAGCTGCATCGACATGATCGAGTCGCCGCCGAGGTCGAAGAAGCCGTCGTCCACGCCGACCCGCTCCAGGCCGAGGACGTCGGCGAACAGACGGCACAACGTCTCCTCGGTCGCGGTGCGCGGTGCGCGGCCCCGGACGAGCCCGGCGAAGTCCGGCGCGGGCAGCGCCGCCCGGTCGAGCTTGCCGCTGGGGGTGAGCGGAAAGGCTTCCAGCGCGACGACGGCGGTGGGGACCATGTAGTCCGGTAAGACGGTTCCGGTGAAGGTCCGCAGGTCGGCGGTGTCCACGGCGCCGTTGGCCGGGACGACGTACGCGACGAGACGCTTGTCCCCTTGGTCCTCGCGCGCGATCACCGCCGCCCGCGCCACCTGCTCATGCCGGGCCAGCACCGTTTCGATCTCGGCGGGCTCGATCCGGAAGCCACGGATCTTCACCTGCGTGTCCGCGCGACCGACGAACACCAGACGTCCGTCGGTGTTCCACCGGACCAGGTCGCCCGTGCGGTACATCCGCTCGCCCTCGCCGGACGGGCACGCGACGAATCGCTCCGCGCTGAGCCCCGCCCGGTCGAGATATCCCCGTGCCAGACCGGTGCCCGCCACATAAAGCTCACCCGCGACGCCGACCGGCACCGGCTGCAAGAACGCGTCCAGGACCAGCGCGCGCATGTTGTCGCGCGGACGGCCGATCGGCAGGACGGACGGAACCTCGGCTCCGGCCGCAAGCCGGTGGGTCGTCGCGCACAGCGTGACCTCAGTGGGGCCGTACATATGACGGATGGTCACGCCGGGGCACGCCGCCATCACAGCGGCGACAGCATCGCGGCTCACCACGTCGCCGCCGGTCAGGACCTCGTCCAGCCCGGCGAAACAGTCCGGCGATTCCTGCGCGAGCGCACCCAGCAGGCCCGCTGTGACATGGACGGCCGTCAGCTCAAATTCCGCGATCAGCCCCCGCAGCACCTCAGCGTCCAGCGAGCCCGGCGGAGCCACCACGACCTGACCGCCCGCCAGCAGCGGCACCCAGATCTCGTAGGTCGAAGCGTCGAACGCAACGGGCGCGTGGAACAGGACCCGGCTTCCCGGCCCCACGCCCCAACCCCTGTCGAGCGCCAGACCGCAGACACCGCGATGCGTCGCCGCCACGCCCTTCGGCACGCCCGTCGAACCCGACGTGTACATGACGTACGCCAGGTCGTCCGGACGGACGCTCACCGGCGGAGCGTCCCCCTCGCCCAGGGTCTCGACCAGGACCGCCGAGGCCCCAGCGGGCACCTGGTCCACCAGATCGGGTTCGGTCACCACGACGTCGACCCCGGCTTCGGTCAGCACCCGCTCGATCCGCGCAGCGGGCCAGCCGGGATCCACCGGGACGTACGCCGCACCCGCCTTCACCGAACCGACCAGCGCCGCCACCAGCCACGCCGACCGCTCCAGCAGCACACCGACCCGCCCAACGCCCGCCAGGCCGGAAGCGATACGACAAGCCACCGCGTCCAGCTCGGCGTACGTCCAGGACACGTCACCGGCCACGGCCACAGCCTCGGGCGACCGCTCCACCTGCGCCGCGAACGCCTCCGCCAGCGTCTCGTATCGGGCGGGAGCGGCCGTGGCGTTCCACGACGCCACCAGCTCACGTTCGTCGGCGCCGACCACGCCGATCCGCCCGACCAGGCCGTCGGGGTCGGCCGCCATCCGCTCCAGCACGCCCAGCAGCCGCGTCGCCAGCGCCTCGGCCGCCGCCGCGTCGAACAGGTCGGTCCGGTAGGTCAGCCGGAGCCGCACGCGATCGCCGCTGGGGTCGAGGGACAGGCTCAGCGGGTAGTGCGTCATGTCCCGGCTCTCGCCGCGCCGGACCCGCAGGCCCTCGCCGCTGGAGCTGCGCGACGCGAGGGGCGCGGCGGGGAAGTTCTCGAACGCGATCAGCGTGTCGAACGCGGCGCCGGGCCCGGCGAGCCGCTGCACCTCCGCCAGCCCGAGGTAGTGGTACCCGAGCAGCGCCGACTGACGGGCCTGGACGTCTGCCAGCAGCGCCCGGACCGACTGCGCCGCGTCCAGCTCGACCCGCACCGGGATCGTGTTGATGAACAGCCCGAGCATGTCCTCGGCCCCGGGCAGTTCCGGCGGACGGCCCGCGACCATCGCGCCGAACACCACGTCCGTGCGCCCGGAGAGGCGGCTGAGCACCATCGCCCACGCGCTCTGCACCACGGTGTTCAACGTGACCTTGCACTGGCGGGCCAGGTCGCGCAGCCCGGTCGTCAGGTCCGGCGACGCCTCCTGCCGGATGCTGTCCGGCGCCACCGCCTCGCGCGCCGGAGCGGCCTTCGCCACCAGCGTGGGTTCGTCCAGGCCGGCGAGTTCGTTCCGCCAGGCCGTCCGCGCCGCCTCGCGGTCCTGCTTCGCCAGCCACGCCAGGTAGTTCCGGTACGGGGTGACCGGCGGCAGGTCGGCCGCCGCGACCCGGCCGCCCGCCGTGTAGAGCGCGAACAGCTCGCGCATCAGGATCGGCAGCGACCAGCCGTCCAGCAGGATGTGGTGGATGGTCATCACCAGGCGGTGCCGGTCGTCCCCGAAGCGGATCAGCAGGAACCGCAGCAGGGGCGGCACGCCGGGGTCGAACCGCGCCTGGTCCTCCCGGATCGCGTCCTCGGCCAGGTCGGCGGCGGCCGGGCCCGCGTCCGCGAGGTCGACCAGGCGCCACGGCAGCTCCAGCCGCTCGCCGATCATCTGGACCCGGCGGCCGGACTCCAGCTGCAGGAAACCCGCCCGCAGGCTCGCGTGCCGGTCCAGCAGCGCCTGACCGGACGCCCGCAGCGCCTCGGCGTCCAGCGGCCCTTCGAGGTGCAGGACGTGCTGCCCGGCGTAGAAGTCCATGGCCTGGTCGTCGTAGAGGGCGTGGAACAGGAAGCCCTCCTGCAACGGCGACAGGGGCCACACGTCAGTGAACTTGGAACCGCTCACGTCTGAGTCCTCCAGTGGTTTTCCAGCTCACCGAGATCGTCCTGACTGATGTCCAGCAGCGGGAAGTCCGACGGGGTGTGGCCGCCGGCGTCGTCGGCCTGGGCGGCGAGGCCGGTGAGCATCGCCGTCCATTCGGCCGCCAGGCGTTCCACTGCCGCCTGGTCGAGCAGGCCGTCGACCCACGACAGCGACAGGCGCAGATCGGGGCCGTCCGGCCGGTCGCGGACCACGCCGCCGACCTCCAGCACGTGGGTCGCGGGCATGTCCGGATCGACGTCCCCGCCGAGCCCCACCGCCTGCCACTCCGCCGGGCCGTCTTTCGCGGCAGGCGTCTGGGCGACGCGGCCGAGGTAGTTGAAGCCGATCTCCGGGACGGGCAGCGCCGCCAGCTCCGCGCCGGTCTCCGGATTCAGGTGGCGCAACATGCCGAACCCGAGACCGTCCGCCGGGACGGCCCGTACCTGCTCCTTGACGGCCTTCAGCAGCGCACCGGCCGCCGGGCCGCCCGACCGGACGTCCGCCAGGTCCGCCGCACCCGCGTCCAGACGCACCGGGTAGACGGTGGTGAACCAGCCGACCGTCCGGGACAGGTCCATCTCGTCCGTGAGGGCTTCGCGGCCGTGGCCCTCCACGTCCACCACGACCGGGCCGGCGCCCCGCCAGGACGCGACGGCCGCCGCCAGGCCCGCCAGCAGCATGTCGTTCATCCCGGCGTGGAACGCCTGCGCGACGCGCGTCAGCAGCGCCTCGGTCACCGCGACCGGGACCGGTACCGACAGCCGCCGCATCCCGCCCGCGGTGTCCCGGGCCGGGTCCAGGTCGCGGGCCGCCAGGGTCGCGCCCGGATCGGCGAGCATGGCCCGCCACACCGGCAGCTCGGCAGTGCGGTCCGCGCTCGCGGCCTGGCCTTCCAGGACGCTCGCCCAGCGCCGGAACGACGTCCCGATCGCGTCGAGCACCGGCTCGTGCCCGGCCGCGATCGTCTCGTACGCCGTGTGCAGGTCGGGAAGGAGGACCTGCCAGGACACGCCGTCGACCACCAGGTGATGCGCGACGACCAGCAGGCGGCCCTGGCGCGTCCCCCGGTCCAGCCATACCGCCTGCATCGTCACTCCGGCGCGGGGGTCCAGCCGTCCGCTCGCCTCCCGGCCCTGCTCGCCGGCGAGTTCTTCCAGCTCGGCGCCGTCGCGTGCGGAGGCGGCGTCGACGCGGGTCACCCAGGCGCCGACGTCCACCGGTTCACCGGCGGTCTCCAGCACCCACGCGCCCGGACGGTCCGCTTCCACGGGCACCAGGCGGGCGCGCAGGACGTCGTGGTGATCGACCACCGCCGTCAGCGCGGCGCGCAGCGTGTCCAGGTCCAGATCGGCCGGGACGGCGACCGTCATCCACTGCGAGAACCGTCGCACCGGACCCGCCTGCCCGACCGTCGCGCGCATCACCGGCGTCAGCGCGATCGGGCCCGCGGTCTCCTCTTCGCGGCGGACCTCGCGGTCCTCCGCGACCAGCGCCAGCCCCGCCGGGGTGCGGAACTCGAACACCTGATGCGGCGTGATCACCACGCCCGCCTTGCGCGCCCGCGCCACCAGCTGCATCGACATGATCGAGTCGCCGCCGAGGTCGAAGAAGCCGTCGTCCACGCCGACCCGCTCCAGGCCGAGGACGTCGGCGAACAGG
>NZ_WUTW01000002.1:1211001-1466381 GCF_009831215.1 Actinomadura rayongensis | reverse complement strand
ACATGATCGAGTCGCCGCCGAGGTCGAAGAAGCCGTCGTCCACGCCGACCCGCTCCAGGCCGAGGACGTCGGCGAACAGGCCGCACAGGATCTCCTCGGTCGCGGTGCGCGGCTCGCGGCCCGTGACGAGCCCGGCGAAGTCGGGGGCGGGCAGGGCGGCGCGGTCGAGCTTGCCGCTGGGGGTGAGCGGGAGGGCTTCCAGCGCGACGACGGCGGCCGGGACCATGTAGTCCGGCAGCACCGTGCCGGTGAAGGTGCGCAGCTCGGCGGCGTCCACGGCGCCGTTGGCCGGGACGACGTACGCCACCAGGCGCTTGTCCCCCTGATCCTCGCGCGCGATCACGGCCGCCCGCGCCACCTGCTCGTGCCGGGACAGGACGGTTTCGATCTCGGCGGGCTCGATCCGGTAGCCCCGGATCTTCACCTGGGCGTCCGCGCGGCCCACGAACACCAACTGCCCGTCGGCGTTCCACCGGACCAGGTCGCCCGTGCGGTACATCCGCTCGCCGTCACCCCAGGGGCAGGCGACGAACCGCTCCGCGCTCAGGCCCGGGCGGTCGAGGTAGCCCTGCGCGAGCCCGGACCCGGCGACGTACAGCTCACCCGCGACGCCCACGGGCACCGGCTGGAGGTAGGCGTCCAGGACGAGCGTGCGCATGTTGTCACGCGGACGGCCGATCGGCAGGACGGACGGAACCTCGGTTCCAGCCGCGAGGCGATGGGTCGTCGCGCACAGCGTGACCTCGGTCGGGCCGTACATATGCCGCACCGCGACGTCCGGGCACGCGGCCATCACAGCGGCGACAGCGTCGCGGCTCACGACATCGCCGCCGGTCAGCACCTCGTCCAGGCCAGCGAAGCAGTCCGGAGCTTCCTGCGCGAAGGCACCCAGCAAACCCGCCGTGACATGGACGGCCGTCAACGCGAACTCAGCGATCAGCGAGCGCAGCAGTGTCGCGTCGATCCGGTCCGGAGGCGCGACCACGACCTGGCCGCCCGCGAGCAGCGGCACCCAGATCTCGTAGGTCGAGGCGTCAAACGCGACGGGCGCGTGCAACAGAACCCGGCTCTCCGGCCCGAGACCCCATCCGCTGTCGAGCGCCAGACCGCAGACGCCGCGATGCGTCGCCGCCACACCCTTGGGCACACCGGTCGAACCGGACGTGTACATGACGTAGGCGAGATCGTCCGGCTCCACCACCGGAAGAGGGCTCTCCGCGCTGGCGGCCAGCGTCTCCACCAGCACGCCCGGCAGCCCGGCGGGCACCTGGTCGGCCAGGCCCGGTTCGGTCACCACCAGATCCACGTCGGCCTCGGCGAACACCCGCTCGATCCGAGCGGCGGGCCAGCCGGGGTCCACCGGGACGTACGCCGCGCCCGCCTTCACGGAACCGACGAGCGCGGCCACCAGCCACGCCGACCGCTCCATCAGCACGCCCACCCGCCGCACCCCGGCGAGGCCGGACGCGATGCGCCCCGCCACCTCGTCCAGCTCCGCGTGGCTCCACGCGACCCGCCCGTCCGTGACGGCGGGGGCGTCCGGCGTCCGGGCCGCGACGGCGGCGAGCGCCGCCGGCAGCGTGCCGTGCGCGACCGGCGCCGCCGTGGCGTTCCAGTCCCGGACGACCCGGGCGCGCTCCCCCGCGCCCAGGACGTTCAACGCGCCGATCCGCACGCCGGGATCGGCCGCCACCGCGTCCAGAAGGTCCATCAGCCGGGTGACGAGCGCTTCGGCGGTCTCCCGGTCGAAGAGGTCGGCGGCGTACTCCAGCGCGCCGTGGACGCCCGCGGGCGTCCCGTCGCCGGACCAGCGTTCGCCGAGCGCCAGGGCCAGGTCGAACCGCGCGATCTCGGCGGTCCCGGCCCGGAGCGGCCGGGCGGCGAGCCCGGGCAGTTCCGCCGGTTCGTCCGTCTGGGTGTTCTGGAAGACGAGGATGATCTGGAAGAGGGGGTGCCGGGCCAGCGACCGTTCGGGGCTGAGGTCGTCCACGAGGCGTTCGAAGGGGATGTCCTGGTGGGAGTAGGCCGCCAGGTCCGTTTCGCGGACCCGGTCCAGGACTTCGGTGAAGGTGGGATTGCCGCTGAGGTCGGTGCGCAGGACCAGGGTGTTGAGGAAGAAGCCGACCAGGTCGTCCAGCGCGGCGTCCGAACGTCCGGCGACCGGCGTGCCGATCGGGATGTCCTCGCCCGCGCCGAGCCGCGACAGCAGCACCGCGAGCGCCGCCTGCACCGCCATGAACACCGTCACGCGGCCCTCGCGCGCCATCTCGGCCAGCCGCGCGTGCGCGGCGGCGTCGATGCGCACCGGGATCGTCCCGCCGCGACGGCTCACGACGGCCGGACGGGGCCGGTCGGTCGGCAGCGTCAGCTCCGGCGGCAGCTCCGCCAGCGTCTCCCGCCAGAAGGCGAGCTGGCCCGAGATCACGCTGTCCGGGTCGTCCTCGCCGCCGAGCACGTCGCGCTGCCAGAGCGCGAAGTCGGCGTACTGCACGGGCAGCGGCGCCCACTCGGGCGCGTGGCCCGCGCGGCGCGCGGTGTACGCCGTCGACAGGTCGCGGGCGAGGACGCCCATCGACCACCCGTCGCTCGCGATGTGGTGCACCACCAGCAGCAACACGTACTCGTCCGGGCCGAGGACGAACAGGTGCGCCCGCCACGGCAGTTCCCGGCCGACGTCGAACGTGCGCCGCGCCGCCGCGTCCAGGGCCGCGTCCAGGTCGTCCGCGCCGACCGGCGTGACCACCAGCGCGGGACGTCCGGCCGGGCCGTCCACGATCTCCTGGACGGGCACCCCGTCGAGGTCGGGGAAGATCGTGCGCAGGCTCTCGTGCCGGTCCGCGATGTCGCCGAGCGCAGCCCGCAGCGCCTCGGCGTCCAGCTCGCCGGACAGGTGCATCGACCACGGCATGTTGTAGACGGTGTCCTGCGCGTTCAGCCGGTTGATGAACCACATCCGCGCCTGACCGAACGACAGCGGCACGACCGCGGGCCGCTGCACCGCCGTCAGGGCCGCCCGCGCGCCGCCCGACCGGTGCGCCGCGACGAGCGTCGCCGTCCCGGCCGGGGTGGGCGCGGCGAAGAACGCCCGGACCGGGACGTCCACCTCCAGCACCGCCCGGACGCGCGCGATCAGCCGCATCGCCAGCAGCGAGTCGCCGCCCAGCGCGAAGAACCCGTCGTCGGCGCCGACCCGCTCCACGCGCAGGACGTCGGCGAAGAGTTCGCAGACGATCTGCTCCACCGGCGTGCGGGGCGGCCGTCCGGCGGCGCCCGCGCCGGGGCCGGGCGCCGGGAGGGCCTTCTCGTCGAGCTTCCCGCTCGGGGTGAGCGGGAACGCGTCGACGGGCACGACCGCCGTCGGCACCATGTGCTGCGGCAGGACGCGCGCCGCATGGGCGCGGACCCGCGCGGGGTCGATGCCACGGGACGCGACGACGTAGGCGACGAGACGCCGGTCGCCGGGCTCGTCCTCCCGCACCACCACGGCGGCCCGCGCGACGCCGTCGTGCCCGAGCAGCGCGGTCTCGACCTCGGCGGGTTCGATCCGGAACCCGCGGATCTTCACCTGGGCGTCCGCCCGGCCCGCGTAGACCAGGCGGCCGTCGCGGGTCCACCGGCCGAGGTCCCCGGTACGGTACATCCGCTCGCCGTCGGGGCCGGCCACGAAGCGTTCCGCCGTCGGCGCCGGACGGTTCAGGTAGCCGCGCGCCAGGCCGGTCCCGGCGAGGTACAGCTCGCCCACCACCCCGGCCGGGACGGGCTGGAGGAAGCGGTCCAGGACGAGCACCCGCATGTTCCGGATCGGCCGGCCGATCGGGACGACGCCCGGCGGCAGGTCGTCGCCGGGCGCGACGCGGTGCTCCACGCACCCGACCGTCGCCTCGGTCGGGCCGTACTCGTTCACCACGTCCACGCGCGTGAACCGGGACCGCCACCTGGTCAGCATCTCGCCCGTGAGCTGCTCGCCGCCGACCACGAGGTCGCCGGGGAAGGTCGGCAGGTCCAGTTCGTCCAGCAGGGCGAGGTGGCTCGGCGTCACCTTGAGGAACAGGCGGCGCGCCGCGGCGGCCAGGCGCGTCGTCCGCTCGTCGCGCAGGTCGGCGACGTGGACGCAGCCGCCCGCGAGCAGCGGACCGAGCAGCGCGGTGACCGTCAGGTCGAACGAGACCGACGAGTGCAGCAGCGCTCCGTCCCGCAGGCTCGGGTACGCCTCCGCCGCGTACGCCAGGTAGTTCGCCGCGGACGCGTGCTCGACGGCGACGCCCTTCGGCCGCCCGGTCGACCCGGACGTGTAGATCACGTACGCGGGGTGCCGCGGCAGGAGCCGGGCCGTCCGGTCCGCGTCGGTGACGGCGTGCGCGGCGCACGCGTCGATCGCCCGGCGGACGGCCGGGTCGTCCAGGACGACCGGCTCCCGCGCGAGCCCCACCGCTGACGTGGTGAGCACGCACACCGGGTCGGCGTCGGCGAGCATGGACGCGACCCGCGCGGCCGGGTAGCCGGGGTCCACCGGGACGTACGCCGCGCCCGCCTTCAGCACCGCCAGCACCGCCGTGACCAGGTCCGCCGACGGCGGAACCGCCAGCGCGACCGTCTGCTCCGGGCCGACGCCGCGCGCGATGAGGTGCCGCGCGAGCCGGTTGGCGGCGGCGTCGAGAGCGGCGTAGGTCAGCCGGGCCTGCTCGTCGGTCACGGCTGGCGCGTCCGGGGTGCGGGCGGCCTGCGCGGCGAACGCGTCGGCGAGCGTCCCACCGGCCGGCGGTACGGCCGTGGCGTTCCACTGCTCCACCACCCGCGAGCGTTCGTCCGCGCTGAGCACCGACACCGCGCTGAGCGGCGTGCCGGGATCGGCGGTCACCTGGTCGAGCACCCGCACCAGGGCCGCCGCCACGTTTTCGGCCGTCTCTGGGTCGAACAGGTCCATGGCGTAGCCGAGGCTTCCGCCGAGACCGGCGGGGGCGCCGTCCGCGTGCCGTTCCTGGAGCGTCAGCGACAGGTCGAACTTGGCCGCGGGGTCGCCGCCCGCCCCGGCCGGACGCGCCGTGAGCCCGGCCAGGCCCCGGTCGTCGTCCGCCGGGGCGTTCTGGAGGACGAGCATGACCTGGAACAGCGGGTGCCGGGCCAGCGACCGTTCGGGGCTGAGGTCTTCGACCAGGCGCTCGAACGGGACGTCCTGGTGGTCGTAGGCGGCCAGGTCGGTGTCGCGGACGCGGTTCAGGATCTCCTTGAACGTGGGGTCGCCGCTGACGTCGGTGCGGAGCACGAGGGTGTTGAGGAAGAAGCCGACCAGGTCGTCCAGGGCCACGTCGCCGCGTCCGGCCACGGGCGTGCCGATCGGGACGTCCTCGCCCGCGCCGAGTCGTGACAGCAGCACCGTGAACGCGGCTTGGACGACCATGAACACCGTCGCCCTGTTCTCCCGCGCCACGTCCAGCAGCCTCGCGTGCGTCTCGGGCGCGATGCGGACGGGCACCGTGCCGCCCCGGCTACTCGCCACGGCGGGCCGGGCGCGGTCGGTGGGGAGCGTGAGTTCGGGCGGCAACTCCGCCAGGGCGTCGCGCCAGTAGGCGAGCTGCCGGGAGATGACGCTGTCGGGGTCGTCCTCGCTGCCGAGGACGTCGCGCTGCCAGAGGGCGAAGTCGGCGTACTGGACGGGGAGCGGCGCCCGGTCGGGGGCGCGGCCGTCGCGGCGGGCGGCGTAGGCGACCGCCAGGTCGCGCACCAGGACGCCCATCGACCAGCCGTCGCCCGCGATGTGGTGCAGCACCAGGAGCAGCACGTGGTCGTCCGGGCCGAGCGCGAACAGGTGGGCGCGCCACGGCAGCTCGCGGCCGACGTCGAAGCCGCGCCACATCGCGGTGCCGAGCGCTTCGTCCAGGTCTTCTTCGGCGACCGGCGCGACGGCCAGGGCCGGATGCCCGTCCGGGCCGTCCAGCACGTGCTGGATCGGCGTGCCGTCGCGCTCGGGGAAGATCGTGCGCAGGCTCTCGTGGCGGTCGGCGACGTCGTCCAGCGCCGCTTGCAGGGCCGTCCGGTCCAGGGCGCCGGACAGGCGCACGGCCCACGGCATGTTGTAGACGGCGCCGGTGTCCTCCAGGCGGTTCAGGAACCACATCCGGGCCTGGCCGAACGACAGCGGCACCTCCTCGGGCCGCTCCGCCCGTACCAGCCTGGCCGGGGTGCGGCCGGTGCGGTGCGCGTCGACGTACGCGGCCACGCCCGCCGGGGTGGGCGCGGTGAAGAGGACGCGGACCGCGACCTCCGTCTCCAGCACCGCGCGGACGCGGGCGAGCAGCCGCATCGCCAGCAGCGAGTCGCCGCCGAGGTCGAAGAAGCCGTCGTCGGCGCCGACGCGGTCCAGGCCGAGGGTCTCGGCGAACAGGCCGCACACGATCTCTTCGGTCGCGGTGCGCGGGTCCCGTCCTCTGACCAGGGCGGCGAAGTCGGGCGCGGGGAGCGCCGCGCGGTCGAGCTTGCCGCTGCGGGTCAGGGGGAACTCGGGGACGGGCACCACGGCGGCCGGGACCATGTAGTCCGGTAAGACGGTGCCGGTGTACGTCCGCAGTGCGGCGGTGTTCACGGCGCCGTTGGCCGGGACGACGTACGCCACCAGGCGCTTGTCCCCTTGGTCCTCGCGGACGATCACGGCGGCCTGCGCCACCTGCTCGTGCCGGGCGAGAGCGGACTCGATCTCGGCGGGCTCGATCCGGAATCCCCGGATCTTCACCTGCGTGTCCGCGCGGCCGACGAACATCAGGCGTCCCTGGGCGTCCCATCGGACCAGGTCGCCGGTGCGGTACATCCGCTCGCCGTCGCCGTACGGGCACGCCACGAACCGCTCCGCGCTCAGGCCCGGCCGGTCGAGATAGCCCCGCGCCAGGCCGGACCCGGCGACGTACAGCTCACCCACGACCCCGGCGGGCACCGGCTGCAAGAACGCGTCCAGGACCAGCGCGCGCGTGTTGTCGCGCGGGCAGCCGATCGGCAGGACGGCCGGAACCTCGGCACCGGGCGCGGTCACCTGCGTGGTGGCGCAGAGCGTGACCTCGGTCGGCCCGTACAGATGCCGTACCGCGACGTCCGGGCACGCCTCCATCACAGCGGCGACAGCGCTCGCGCTCACCACATCGCCGCCGGTCAGGACCTCGTCCAGCCCGGCGAAACAGTCCGGCGATTCCTGCGCCAGCGCGCCCAGCAGGCCCGCTGTGACATGGACGGCCGTCAGCTCGAGCTCGGCGATCAGCCCCCGCAGCACCTCGGCGTCCAGCGAGCCGGGCGGAGCCACCACGACCTGACCGCCCGCCAGCAGCGGCACCCAGATTTCGTAGGTCGAGGCGTCGAACGCAACGGGCGCGTGTAACAGCACCCGGCTTTCTGGCCCCACGCCCCAACCGCTGTCGAGCGCCAAGCCGCAGACACCGCGATGCGTCGCCGCGACACCCTTGGGGACGCCCGTCGAGCCCGACGTGTACATGACATAGGCCAGGTCGTCCGGACGGACACTCACCTGCGACGGGCTGCTTTCGCTTGCCGCCAGCTCGTCGACCATGACCGTCGGCAGCCCTGCCGGGACCCGATCGGCCAAGCCCGGCTCGGTCACGACGACCGCCACACCGGCTTCGGTCAGCACCCGCTCGATCCGCGCGACAGGCCAGCCGGGGTCCACCGGGACGTACGCCGCACCGGCTTTCACAGAACCGACGAGCGCGGCCACCAGCGACGCCGACCGCTCCAGCAGGACACCGACCCGCCCGACGTCCGTCAAGCCGGAAGCGATACGGCTCGCCACCGCGTCCAGCTCGGCGTATGTCCAGGTGATGTCACCGGCCACCGCCACCGCGCCCGGCGACCGCGCCACCTGGGCTGCGAACGCCTCCGTCAGCGTTCCGAACCGCACCGGAGCGGCCGTGGCGTTCCAGCCGGTGATCACCTGCTCGGGCTCGTCGTCCGCGAGCAGCACGACCCGGCCGACGCGGATCGCCGGGTCCGCCGCCACCTGGTCCAGGACTCTTTCGAGGCGTGCCGCGAGGGCTTCGGCGGTCTTCCGGTCGAACAGTTCGGCGGCGTAGCCGAGGCTCCCGGCGATGCCGTCGGGGGAGCCGTCGCGGGCCCGAAGTTCCTCCAGGGTGACGGAGAGGTCGAACTTGGCCGCCAGTTCCGCGCCGGACCGGACCGGGCCGACGGTCATGCCCGGCAGCGCCCACTCCACGTCCTGGTCCGGCGCGTTCTGGAACATGAGCATGATCTGGAAGAGGGGGTGCCGGGCCAGCGACCGGACGGGACTCAGCTCGTCCACCAGGCGTTCGAAGGGGACGTCCTGGTGGGAGAACGCGGCCAGGTCCGTTTCGCGGACCCGGTCCAGGACCTCGGTGAAGGTGGGGTTGCCGCTGACGTCCGTCCGGAGCACGAGGGTGTTGAGGAAGAAGCCGACCAGATCGTCCAGCGCGGCGTCCGACCGTCCGGCCGTGGACGTGCCGATCGGGACGTCCTCACCCGCGCCGAGCCGCGACAGCAGCATCGCGAGCGCGGCCTGCACGACCATGAACACCGTCGCCTGGCGTTCCCGCGCCACCTCGGCCAGCCGGGCGTGCGTCCCGGGGCCGACGCGGACGGGCACCGAGCCGCCCCGGTGGCTCGCCACGGCGGGACGCGGCCGGTCGGTCGGCAGCGTCAGCTCCGGCGGCAGTTCGGCCAGCGCGTCGCGCCAGTGGGCGAGCTGCCCGGAGATCACGCTGTCCGGGTCGTCCTCGCCGCCGAGGACGTCGCGCTGCCACACGGCGAAATCCGCGTACTGCACCGGCAGCGGCGCCCAGTCCGGCGCGCGGCCGGCGCGGCGGGCCGCGTACGCCGTCGACAGGTCACGGGCGAGGACGCCCATCGACCAGCCGTCGCCGGCGATGTGATGCACGACGAGCAGCAGCGCGTACTCGTTCTCGCCGAGGACGAACAGGTGCGCCCGCCACGGCAGGTCCCGCGCGACGTCGAACCCGCGCCGCGCCGCCGCGCCCAGGGCCTCGCCCAGGTCGTCCGCGCCGACCGGCGTGACCGCCAGCTCGGGACGCCCGTCCGGCCCTGCCAGGATCCGCTGGACCGGGACGCCGTCCACGTCGGGGAAGACCGTGCGCAGGGACTCGTGCCGGTCCGCCACGTCGTTCAGCGCCGCTTGCAGAGCCGCCCGGTCCAGTTCGCCGGACAGGCGCATGGCCCACGGCATGTTGTCGTCCCCGGTGCGTTCCCCGAGACGGTTCAGGAACCACATCCGCGCCTGACCGAACGACAACGGAACGACGTCGGGCCGGTCCTTCGCGACCAGCTCGGCGCGGGCCGTCCCGTCGCGGTTCGCGTCGGCGTAGTCGGCCATCGCGGCGGGGGTGGGGGCGGTGAACAGGGCGCGGATCGGCAGGTCGGTGTCCAGGACCGTCCGGATCCGGGCGATCAGCCGCATCGCCAACAGCGAGTCTCCGCCGAGCGCGAAGAAGCTGTCATCGACGCCGACGCGGTCCAGGCCCAGTACTTCACCGAACAGGCCGCACAGAATCTCTTCGACCGGGGTGCGGGGCTGCCGGTCGGACGTGGCGGCGGTGTAGTCGGGGGCGGGGAGCGCGGCCTTGTCGAGTTTCCCGCTCGGGGTGAGCGGGAGGCCGTCGATGGGGACGACCGCCGCCGGGACCATGTGCTGCGGGAGGACGCCCGTCGCGTACGCCCGGACATCGGCCGGGTCCGCGTTGGAGGCCACGATGTAGGCGACCAGACGGCGATCGCCGGGCTGGTCCTCGCGGACGACGACCGCCGCCTGCGCGACCTCCGCATGGCCGAGCAGGGCCGTCTCGATCTCCGCCGGTTCGATCCGGAAGCCCCGGATCTTCACCTGCGCGTCCGCCCGGCCCGCGTAGACCAGGCTGCCGTCGCGCGTCCACCGGCCGAGGTCTCCGGTCCGGTACATGCGTTCGCCGGACGCACCGTACGGGCACGCCACGAAACGCTCGCCCGTCAGCGCCGGACGGTTCAGGTACCCACGCGCCAACCCGGCCCCGGCGACGTACAGTTCGCCGGTCACACCCGCCGGGACCGGTTGCAGGAACTGGTCCAGGACCAGCACGCGCGTGTTGTCCAGGGGCGCGCCGATCACGCTGGCCGAGCCTGCGGCGGCGGCCGATTCCGGGGTCAGGCTGAGATGGGTGACGTGGACGGTCGTTTCGGTGATCCCGTACATGTTGACCAACACCCCACCCGACGGACGCCGGGAATACCAGCCGTCCAACCGAGCAGGATCGAGCGCTTCACCGCCGAACACCACGTACCGGATCGCGAGGTCGGCGGGCGGGCCTTCTTGGTCGGCCTGCATGAGCTGGTAGAACGCCGACGGCGTCTGACTGAGCACCGTCACGCCGGTGTCCGCCGCAAGGTTCAGGAAGTCGCGCGGGGAACGCGTCACCTCGAACGGGACGACCACCAGACGGCCGCCGAGCAGCAGCGCGCCCCACATTTCCCACACCGAGAAGTCGAACGCATAGGAATGGAACAGGCTCCACACATCATCGCGGCCTAAGCCGAACCGTTCTCCGGCCGCCATGATCAGCGACACCACATTCCGCTGCGGAACGACGACGCCCTTGGGACGGCCCGTCGAACCCGACGTGTAGATCACGTACGCGGGGTGATCAGGCTGGGCGCGTTCGCCCAGATCGTCGGAACGGCCTTCGGCCACATCCTCCAGAACCACGACCGGACCTGCGGCCTGACCACGTGTCTCCGCAGTGCACACCACCAGAGCCGGTGCCGCGTCGGCCAAGGTGTAGGCGATCCGTGCCTCCGGGTAGTCCGGATCCACGGGAACGTACGCGGCGCCCGTCTTCGCGACCGCCAACACCGCGATCACCATTTCGGGCGACCGGGGAAGTAGCAGAGCGACCCGCTGCTCCGGGCCCACGCCGCGATCCGCCAAATGCCACGCGAGGCGATTCGCCGCCGCGTTCACCGACGCGTACGACCATTCCTCGTCGCCGGAAACGATGGCGATCGCGTCCGGGTTTTCCGCCGCCTGCGCCTCGAACAGGCCCGCCAAGGTCGCCGACGGAACCGGAACGGCGGTGTCATTCCATTCCGTGACCACCCGCGCCCGCTCGTCGGGACGCACGACCGGGATCCGGCCCACCGGCGCGGAAGGCTCGGCGACCATCCGCGCCAAAAGGTGTTCCATCCGGGCGGCGAGCGCGGTGACCGTCTCCCGGTCGAACAGGTCGGGCCGGTAGGTCAGCCGCAGCCGCAGCGGCTCGCCGGGCAGGATCGCGAGGACGAGCGGGTAGTGCGCGACGTCCCGCCCGCCGACGAGGCCGATCTCCAGCCCGCCGTCCGCGCCGTCCGCCGTCCGGGTCGGCTGCTGCGGGAAGTTCTCGTAGGCGACGAGCGTGTCGAACGTCGCGGCCGGCCCGGCGAGGCGCCGGATCTCGGCGAGGCCGAGGTACTGGTGCGGGAGCAGCGCGGCCTGCCGTTCCTGGAGGCCGGTGAGCACTTCGGTGACGGTGTGGCGCGGGTCGAGCGAGACGCGGATCGGGACGGTGTTGATGAACAGCCCGAGCATGTCCTCGGCCCCGGGCAGCTCGGGCGGACGCCCCGCCACGACGGCGCCGAACACCACGTCCCGGCGTCCGGTCAGCCGCCCGACCAGGACGCCCCACGCGGCCTGCACCAGCGTGTTCAGCGTCACCTCGCTCCGGCGCGCCAGCGCGCGCAGCCCGGCGGTCAGCGGCGCGGGCAGCTCGGCGAGCACCACGTCCGGCACGACCGGTTCCCGGCCCGGATCGACCGCCGCGACGAGCGTCGGCTCGTCCAGGCCGGCGAGTTCCCGCGCCCAGGCCCGCCGGGCGTCCGCGCCGTCCTGCCGCGCCAGCCAGCGGAGATGGTCGCGGTAGGACGGCGCGGGCGGCAGGCCGGCGGCGTGGCCTCCGGCGGAGTAGACGGCGAACAGTTCGCGGAGCAGGATCGGCAGCGACCAGCCGTCCAGCAGGATGTGGTGGTTGGTGAGCACCAGCCGGTGGTGGTCGGGAGCCACGCGGATCAGCAGGAACCGCAGCAGCGGCGGCTCGGCCGGGTCGAACCGGCGGCCCAGTTCCTCGGCCGCGACGCGTTCGGCCTCGCCGACGGAGCCCGCCACGTCCGCCACCCGCCACGGCAGCGCGACGTGCCGGGCGATCACCTGCACCGGCTGCGCGGCCCCGGCGGGCTGGTGGAAGCTCGCCCGCAGGCTGGGATGCCGGTCCAGCAGCGCCTGGCCGGACGCCCGCAGCACCTCGGCGTTCAGCGGCCCCTTCAGGTCGAGGACGCCCTGACCCTCGTAGACGTCCACGGCCTGACGGTCGTAGAGGGCGTGGAACAGCAGGCCTTCTTGGAGCGGGGACAGCGGCCAGATGTCGGCCAGGCCGGGCCGCAGGCGCTCCAGTTCCTCGACTTGTTCCTGGCCGAGCGTCACCAGCGGGAAGTCGGACGGGGTGTGTCCGCCCGCGTCGGGGACGGCAACGTGCGCGGCGAGGCCGGTCAGCATCGCGGCCCACTCGTCCGCCAGGCTCGCGACCGCGTCCTCCGGCAGCAACTCCCCGGGCCACACCAGCGACAGCCGCAGCACCGGACCGGACGGGCCGTCCTCGACCACCCCGCCCAACTCCAGGGCGTGCGCCGCCGGGACGTCCGGATCGGCGTCGTTGCCGAGGCCCGTCGGCGTCCAGCCGGTGCCGGCCCCGGCGGTGAAGCGCCCGAGGTAGTTGAAGGCGATCTCCGGCGCGGGCAGCGCGGCGAGCACCGGACCGGTCTCGGGGTTCAGGTGGCGGAGCATCCCGTAGCCGAGGCCGTCCCCCGGCACCGCCCGGACCTGCTCCTTGATCCGCTTGACGAGCCGTCCGGCGGCGGCCCCGCCGGAGCGGATCTGCTCGAACGCGCTCGTGCCGGGGTCGAGCCGCACCGGATGCGCGCTGGTGAACCAGCCGACCGTCCGCGACAGGTCCATGCCGTCGGCGAGCGCCTCCCGGCCGTGCCGCTCCACCTCCACCAGCACCGCCCCGGCCGGGAGGCCCCGGCGCGACCGCCACGCGGCGACCGCCGCCGCCGCGCCCGCCAGCAGCACGTCGTTGATCCCGGCGTGGAACGCCTGCGGGACCCGCGTCAGCAGCGTCTCGGTCACCTCGGCCGGGACCGGCACCGACAGCCGCCTCCGCCCGCCCGCCGTGTCCCGCGTCGGGTCGAGCGCGCGGTCGGCCACGCCCGGTCCGGCGTCGGTCAGCATCGCCTCCCACAGCGGCAGTTCCGCCACCCGGGCCGGGCTCACCGCCTGGTCGTTCAGGACGCCGCTCCAGTGCCGGAACGATGTTCCGGTTTCGTCCGGCGCCGGGTCCCGTCCGGCCGCGACCGCCTCGTAGGCCGCCTGGAGATCCGCCAGCAGCACCCGCCACGACACCCCGTCGACCACCAGGTGATGCGCCACGACGACCAGCCGGCCCGGCGACGTGCCGCGATCGAGCCACACCGCCTGCATCGTCACGCCGGCGCGCGGGTCCAGCCGCGGCGTCGCGGCGCGGCCCTGGACGGCCGCCAGCTCGTCCGCGTCCCCGGTCGGCGCGTCCACGCGGGTCACCCATCCGGTCACGTCGGCCGCGTCGGCGATCTCCAGCCGCCACGTGCCGACGTCGCCGGTGTCGGGGCAGACCAGCCGCGACCGGAGCGCATCGTGCCGCTCCACCACGGCCCGCAAGGCGGTGCGCAGCGCCGCCAGATCCAGGGCGGGCGGGACGGTCACCGCCATCCACTGGGAGAACCGGCCGGGCAGCCCGGTGCGGCGCGCGGCGCTCCGCATCACGGGCGTCAGCGGTACCGGGCCGGTGGGCTCGGCGGCGGGGACGGCCGCCCGCTCGGCGGAGACCTTCGCGTCGGCTCCGGCCGCCAGGGCTTCCGGGGTCTTGGCCTCGAAGACGTCGCGCGCGCTGATCAGCACGCCCGCGCGGCGGGCGTGGGCGACGAGCTGCATCGACATGATCGAGTCGCCGCCGAGGTCGAAGAAGCTGTCCGCCACGCCGACGCGGTCCAGCTTCAGGACCTTCGCGAACAGGTCGCACAGCGCTTCCTCGGTCGCGGTGCGCGGCTCCCGGCGTCCGACCAGGCCGGCGAAGTCCGGGGCGGGCAGCGCGGCGCGGTCGAGCTTGCCGCTGCGGGTCAGGGGGAACTCGGGGACGGTCACCACCGCCGCGGGCACCATGTAGTCCGGGAGCAGGGTGCCGGTGTACGTCCGCAGTTCGGCGGCGTCCACCGTGCCGTTGGCCGGGACGACGTATGCCACCAGGCGCTTGTCCCCCTGGTCCTCGCGGACGATCACCGCCGCCCGCGCCACCTGGTCGTGGCCCGACAGCACCGCTTCGATCTCGGCGGGCTCGATCCGGAACCCGCGAACCTTCACCTGGGTGTCCGCGCGGCCGACGAAGACCAGACGTCCGTCGGCGTCCCATCGGGCCAGGTCGCCGGTCCGGTACATGCGCTCGCCGTCACCCCAGGGGCACGCGACGAACCGCTCTGCGCTCAGGCCCGGACGGTCGAGATACCCCCGCGCCAGCCCGGACCCCGCGACGTACAACTCACCCGCCACACCCACCGGGACGGGACGTAAGAAGCCGTCCAAGACCAGCGCACGCGTGTTGTCGCGCGGACGGCCGATCGGCAGCACCGCCGGAACTTCAACACCAGCCGTGATCACCTGCGTGGTGGCGCACAAGGTCACCTCGGTCGGCCCGTACAAATGCCGCACCGCAACGTCCGGGCACGCCGCCATCACCGCAGCCACCGCGCTCGCGCTCACCACGTCGCCGCCGGTCAGCACCTCGTCCAGCCCGGCGAAACAGTCCGGCGATTCCTGCGCCAGCGCACCCAGCAAACCCGCCGTGACATGGACGGCCGTCAACGCGAACTCAGCGATTAACGAACGCAGGAGTGTGGCGTCGATCCGATCCGGAGGCGCGACCACGACCTGGCCACCCGACAGCAACGGCACCCAGACCTCATACGTCGACGCATCGAACGCCACCGGCGCGTGGAACAGCACACGGCTCCCCGGCCCCACGCCCCACCCACTGTCGAGCGCTAGACCGCAGACGCCACGATGCGTAGCCGCCACGCCCTTCGGCACTCCGGTCGAACCGGACGTGTACATGACGTAGGCCAAGTCGTCCGGCGCCACCACCACCGGCGGAAGATCGTCCTTGCCATCCGCGAGCGCTGCCACGAGGACCGTGGAGAACGCCGGAGGCACCCGATCGACAAGCCCGGGCTCGGTCACGACCAGATCCACGTCGGCTTCCGACAGCACCCGCTCGATTCGAGCGGCGGGCCAGCCCGGATCCACCGGGACGTACGCCGCGCCCGCCTTCACCGAACCGACCAGAACACCGACCAGCCAAGCCGACCGCTCCAGCAGCACGCCGACCCGCCGCGCGCCCGCCAAGCCGGAAGCAATACGGGCCGCCACCGCGTCCAACTCGGCATACGTCCAGGACACGTCGCCGGCCACCGCCACCGCATCGGGCGACCGCGCCACCTGCGCCGCGAAACCCTCCACCAACGTCTCGCACCGCACCGGAACAGCCGTGGCATTCCACGACGACAACAGCTCGCGCTCGTCAGCACCGACCACGCCGATCCGCCCGACCAGGCCGTCGGGATCGGCCGCCATCTGCTCCAGCACGCCCAGCAGCCGCCCGATCAGCGCCTCGGCCGCCGCCGCGTCGAACAGGTCGGTCCGGTGCGTCAGCCGCAGCCCCAGCCGGTCACCGCCCGGGCTCACCGCCAGGCTCAGCGGGTAGTGCGTCGCGTCCTTCCCGCCCACGGCCGGAATGACGCGCAGCCCGGTGTCCGCCAGCTTCCCTTCCGGGTCGCGCGGAAAGCTCTCGTACGCGACCAGCGTGTCGAACCCAGCGCCCGGCCCCGCGAGCCGCTGCACCTCCGCCAACCCGAGGTAGTGGCACCCCAGCAACGCCGACTGACGGGCCTGGACGTCCGCCAGCAACGCCCGGACCGACCGCCCCGGATCCAGCTCCACCCGCACCGGGACGGTGTTGATGAACAGCCCGAGCATGTCCTCCGCGCGGGGCAGCTCGGGCGGACGCCCCGCCACGACCGCGCCGAACACCACGTCCCGGCGCCCCGCGAGCTGCCCTACCACCATCGCCCACGCCGCCTGCACGACCGTGTTGAGCGTGACGCCGCAGCGGCGGGCCAGCTCGCGCACCGCCGCCGTCAGCTCCGCGTCCGCCGCCGCGCGCAGCCGGTCCGGCAGGACGGGCGTGCGCGCGGGGTCGACGGCGGCCACCAGCGTCGGTTCGTCCAGCCCGGCCAGCTCCGCCCGCCACACCGTCCGCGCGGCGTCCCGGTCCTGCGCGCCGAGCCACGCCAGGTACTCGCGGTACGGCGCGGGCGGCGGCAGCGCCGACGCGTCCCCGCCCGCCGCGTACAGGGCGACGAGTTCGTTGAGCAGGATCGACAGGGACCAGCCGTCCATCACGAGATGGTGGTTGGTGATGACGAGCCGGTGCCGTTCCGGCCCGAAGCGGATCAGCAGGAGCCTCAGCAGCGGCGGCGCGGCGAGGTCGAACCGCCGCGCGTGCTCGTCGGCCAGCAGCCGGTCCACCTCGGCCGCCTCGGCGGCGGCGGAGAGCCCCGACAGGTCCTCGTCGCGCCACGGCAGCTCCGCCGTGCGGGCGACGATCTGGAGCGGTCGGTCCAGCCGGCTGGTCTGGCGGAACCCGGCGCGCAGGCTGGCGTGCCGGTCGATGAGCGCCTGGCCGGACGCCCGCAGCACCGCCGCGTCCAGCGGCCCGACCAGGTCGAGCAGGTGCTGCCCGGCGTACAGGTCCAGCGCGTCCTCGTCGTAGAGGGCGTGGAACAGCAGGCCCTCCTGCAACGGGGACAGCGGCCAGACGTCCGCGACGTTGTCGGTCATGACGTGCCTTCCTCAAGGTCCGCTTCGAGGTCCGCGAGCTGCCCGGCGTCCAGGCCGAGCAGCGGGAAGTCCGACGCGCTGAACCCGCCCGCGTCCGGGTTCTCGACATGGGCCGCGAGGCCCGCCAGCATCGCCGCCCACGCCGCCGCCAGGTCGTCCATCGCGGCCTCGGTGAACATCTCGGACGACCAGGCGAGCGACAGGTCGAGGTCGGGGCCGTCCGGGCCGTCCCGCACGACGCCGTTCGCCGCCAGCGGATGCGCCACCGGAAGCGCGGGATCCACGTCGCCGCTCAGGACGTGCCGGCCCGTGGGCTGCCACGCGGCCCCGGCGGCGGACCGGGCCGCGAACCGGCCGAGGTAGTTGAACCCGATCTCCGGCGCGGGCAGCGCGGCGAGTTCCGGGCCGGTCTCGGGGTTGAGGTGGCGGAGCATCCCGTAGCCGAGCCCGTCGCCGGGCACCGACCGGACCTGGTCCTTGATCCGCTTGAGGAGCAGGCCCGCGTCCGGCCCGCCGGTGCGGACGTCGGCGTAGCCGTCCAGGCCCGGTTCCAGCCGGACGGGGTGGACGTTCGTGAACCAGCCGACCGTCCGCGACAGGTCCACGTCGGCGGTCAGGGACTCCCGGCCGTGGCCCTCCACGTCCACCAGCACCGGACCGCGCACGCCCCGCCACGCGTCGATCGCGGCGGCGAGGCCCGCGAGCAGCACGTCGTTGACGCCCGCGCGGAACGCCGCCGGGACGCGCGTCACCAGCGCCTCCGCCACGGCGGGCGGCACGGTCACCGGCGTCCGCCGGATCGCGGCGGCGGTGTCGCGCGCCGGGTCGGCGGGACGGCCGCCGACGCGGGGCCCCGGGTCCCGCAGCATGTCCCGCCACAGCGGCAGCTCGGCGACGCGGGCCGGGGAGGTCGCCTGGTCGGCGAGCAGCCGGGACCAGCGGCGGTACGACGTCGCGACCGGCTCCAGCACCGGCCGCCGGCCCGCCGCGACCGCCTCGTACGCGGTCCGGAGGTCGCCGAGCAGGATCCGCCACGAGACGCCGTCCACCACCAGGTGGTGCGCGACGATCACCAGCCGTCCGGTCCCCGCGCCGGCGTCGAGCCAGACCACCCGCGCCATGGCCCCGGCGCGCGGGTCCAGCCGCGCCGTCGCCGCCCGCCCGTGGTGGACGGTCAGCTCCTCGATGTCCGCCCCGGCGTCCACCGCGATCCGGTCGACCTCGACGGACCCGGACGCGTCCGGCTCCAGCCGCCACGTCGCCGGGTCGTCGTCCGGGCACGCCAGCCGCGTCCGCAGGACGTCGTGCCGGTCCACGACGGCCCCGACCGTGGTGCGCAGCCGGTCCAGGTCGAGGTCCGGCGGCGCGGTGACGACCGTCCACTGCGAGAACCGTCCGGCCAGGCCCATCCGGCGGGCGGCGGCGCTCACCACCGGGGGCAGCGGCACCGGCGCCGCCGCGTCGTCCTCCCGCTCCGGGGCGATCGGCCGGCCGCCCGCCACCAGGGCGAGCGCCGCCGCCGTCTTGTGCTCGAACACCTGCCGCGGGGTGATCACCAGACCGGCGCGGCGGGCACGGGCGACGAGCTGGATCGACATGATCGAGTCGCCGCCGATCTCGAAGAAGCGGTCCTCGGGGCCGACGCGGTCCAGGCCGAGGACGCCCGCGAACAGGTCGCAGAACAGCCGCTCCAGCGGGGTGCGCGGTTCCCGGCCGGCGGCCGGGGCCGTGACGTCCGGCGCGGGCAGCGCGGCGCGGTCGAGCTTGCCGCCCGGGGTGAGCGGCAGCGCGTCGAGCACCACGACCGCCGCGGGCACCATGTGCTCGGGGAGCCGCGTGCCCGCGTGCGCCCGGAGCCGGGTGCCGTCGGGTGCGGCGCCGTCGGCCGGGACGACGTAGGCGACCAGGCGGACGTCGTCCGGCCGGTCCTCGCGCGCGATCACGGCGGCGTGCGCGACGTCGGCGTGCGCGGTCAGGACGGCCTCGATCTCGCCGGGCTCGACGCGGAACCCGCGGACCTTGACCTGCGCGTCGGCCCGGCCCAGGTAGACGAGCCGTCCGTCGGCGTCCCTGCGGGCCAGGTCGCCCGTCCGGTACATCCGCTCGCCCGGCGCCCCGAACGGGCAGGCGACGAACCGCTCCGCGCTCAGGCCCGGCCGGTTCAGGTAGCCCCGGGCCAGGCCCGCGCCCGCGACGTACAGCTCACCGGTCATCGCGGGCGGGACGGGCTGGAGCGACCCGTCCAGGACGAACGCGCGCATGTTCCGGATCGGCCGCCCGATCGGCACCACCCCGGCGGGCGGTTCCGCGCCCGGCTCGATCCGGTGCTCGACGCAGCCGACCGTCGCCTCGGTCGGGCCGTACTCGTTGACCACGCCGGTGGCGGGGTGGCGCTCGCGCCAGGACGCCAGCAGGTCGCCGGTCAGCTGTTCGCCGCCGACCACCAGGTCGCCCGGGACGTCGGGCAGGTCCAGCTCGTCCAGCAGCCGCAGGTGGCTGGGCGTCACCTTCAGGAACAGCCGTTCGGCGGCGCACTCGTCCCGCAGGTCGGCGACGTCAACGGCGCCACCGGCGGTGAGCGTCCCGAGCAGCGCGGTCACCGTCAGGTCGAACGACACCGACGAGTGCAGCAGCGCGTTCCCGCGCAGGCTCGGATAGGCGTCCGCCGCGTGCTCCAGGTAGTTCGCGACCGCGCCGTGCGGGACGACGACGCCCTTCGGGGCACCCGTCGAACCGGACGTGTAGATGACGTACGCGGGGTGGCGGGGGTCCGGCCGCACGTCCGGGGCCTCGGCGGGGAGCGCGGCCGGGTCGAGGTCGTCCAGGACGACGCGCGGCACGTCCGGGCCGGGCAGCGCGCCGGCCGTCGCGGACGTGCACACCACCAGGGCGGGGGCCGCGTCCGCCAGCATGAACGCGATCCGCGCCGCCGGGTAGTCCGGGTCGACGGGGACGTAGGCCGCGCCCGTCTTCAGGACCGCCAGGACGGCGACCACCAGCTGCGCCGACCGCGGCACCGCGAGCGCGACGGTCCGCTCCGGGCCGGCGCCCTGCCGGGCCAGGTGCGCCGCGAGCCGACCGGATGCCTCGTCCAGCTCGGCGTAGGTCATCCGGCCGTCCTCGGCGGTGACGGCCGTCGCGTCCGGGGTGCGGGCCGCCTGCGCCGCGAACATGTCCGTCACGGTCGTGGCGGTCGCCGGGACGACGGTGTCGTTCCCTGCGGCCACCGCCTGCGTGTGTTCGGCGGGCCGCGTGATCGCGATCCGGCCGATCGGGGTGCCCGGGCCGTCGGCCATCTGCTCCAGGACGCGCCGCAGCCTTGCCGGGACGGCGCGGGCCGTCTCGGCGTCGATCAGGTCCGGCCGGTACGTCAGGCGCAGCCGCATCCGGTCCGCGCCGGGGCTCACCATCATGCCGAGCGGGTAGTGGGCCGCCTCGCGCCCGCCCGCCGCCGACACCGCCAGCCCGGCGACCGACAGCGACTCGGCCTCGTCGAAGGGGAAGTTCTCGTAGACGATGAGCGTGTCGAACGTCGCCGCCGGACCGGTGAGGCGCTGGATCTCGCCGAGGCCGAGGTACTGGTGGGGGATGAGGGCGGTCTGCCGGTCCTGGAGGATCCGCAGCAGGTCCGCGACCGTGCGGTCCGGGTCGAGCGGGACGCGGATCGGGACGGTGTTGATGAACAGCCCGAGCATGTCCTCGGCCCCGGGCAGTTCGGGGGGCCGTCCGGCGACGACGGCGCCGAAGACGACGTCGCGGCGTCCGGTCAGCCGCCCGACGAGCACGGCCCACGCCGCCTGGACGAGCGTGTTCAGCGTGATCTCGTTGCGGCGCGCCAGCTCGCGGAGGCTCCGCGTCAGCGGCTCGGGCAGCTCCAGCAGGGCGAGGTCGGGCACGGTCTGGTCGCGGGCCTCCGCCGCCGGGGCGACGAGGGTCGGCTCGTCCAGCGCGGCCAGTTCGGTCCGCCACGCGTCGCGGGCGCTCGCGCGGTCCTGACGGCCGAGCCAGGCGAGATAGTCGCGGTAGGGCGGCGGGGACGGCAGGTCGGCATTGCCCCCGGCCGCGTAGACGGCGAACATTTCGCGGAGCAGGATCGGCAGCGACCAGCCGTCGAGCAGGATGTGGTGGTTGGTGATGACGAGCCGGTGGTGCTCCGGGGCCAGGCGGATGAGCAGGAACCGCAGCAGCGGCGGCTCGGCCGGGTCGAAGCGGCGGCCCAGCTCCTCGGCGGCGACGCGGTCGGCTTCGGCGGCCGAGCCCGCCACGTCCACCAGCCGCCAGGGCAGCGCGACGTGCCGCGCGATCACCTGCACCGGCTGCGCGGCCCCGGCGGGCTGGTGGAAGCTCGCCCGCAGGTTGGCGTGCCGGTCCAGCAGCGCCTGGCCGGCGGCGCGGAGCGCGTCGGCGTCGAGCGCCCCCTTCAGGTCGAGGACGCCCTGGCCCTCGTAGATGTCGACCGCCTGCCGGTCGTAGAGAGCGTGGAACAGCAGGCCCTCCTGGAGCGGGGACAGCGGCCAGATGTCGGTCAGGCCGGGGCGCAGACGCTCCAGCTCCTCGACCTGCTCCTGGCCGAGCGTCACGAGCGGGAAGTCCGACGGCGTGTGCCCGCCCGCTTCCGGGGCTTCGGCGAGCCCGGCCAGCATCGCGGCCCACGCGTCCGCCAGGTCCCGGACGTCCTGCTCCGCGAACATCTCGCCGGGCCACGCCAGCGACAGCCGCAGCACCCCGTCCGCCACCACGCCGCCCGCCTCCAGGGCGTGCGGGACGGGCGCGCCGGGGTCGGCGTCGCCGTCCAGGTCCAGCTGCCGCCACGCGTCGTCCGTCGCGTCGGCGGTGAAGCGGCCGAGGTAGTTGAAGCCGATCTCGGGGGTGGGCAGTGCGGCGAGTTCGGGGCCGGTCTCCGGGTTCAGGTAGCGGAGCATCCCGTAGCCGAGACCGTCCCCCGGCACCGCCCGGACCTGCTCCTTCACGGCCTTCAGCAGGGCGCCCGCCGCCGCGCCGCCGGACCGGACGTCCGCCGGATCGACCGGGCCCGCGTCCAGCAGGACCGGATGGACGCTCGTGAACCAGCCGATCGTCCGCGACAGGTCCATGCCCTCGGCGAGCGCCCGCCGCCCGTGGCCCTCCACGTCGACCGCAAGGGGCCCGGCGCCGCGCCACGCGGCGACCGCCGCCGTCAGGCCCGCGAGCAGGACGTCTTCGATGCCCGCGTGGAATGCCTGCGGGACCTTCGTCAGCAAGGCGCGCGTCACGTCGGCCGGCACCGGGACCTCGACCTGCCGGCCGCTGCCCGCCGTGTCCCGCTTCGGGTCCAGCGCCCGGTCCGCCAGCCGGGGCCCGCCGCCGGTCAGGATCTCCCGCCAGCGCGGCAGCTCCGCCGTGCGCGCCGGGTCGGTCGCCGCGTCGGCCAGGGCCCGCGCCCACGCGCCGAACGAGGTGTCCACCGGGTCCAGCGCCGGCTTCTCTCCGGCGGCGACCGCCGTGCAGGCGGCCTGGAGGTCGGGCAGCAGGATCCGCCACGAGACGCCGTCCACCACCAAGTGGTGCGCGACCAGCACGAGCCGGCCCGGCAGCGGTCCGCGGTCCAGCCACACGACCTGCGCCATCACCCCGGCGCCCGGGTCCAGCCGGGCCGTCGCGGCCCGGCCCTCGGCCGCCGCCGCCTCCGCGAGGTCGTCCGCGCCGGACGCGTCCACCCGCGTCACCCACGCCGCGACGTCGGCCGTGCCGGGCTCCAGCCGCCAGGTGTCCGGCTGGTCCGCCGCCGGACGGACCAGCCGGGCGCGCAGCAGGGGATGCCGGTCCGCGAGGGCGGTCACGGCGGTTTTCAGGCCGTCCAGTCCGAGCTGCGGCGGGACGGCGACCGTCACCCACTGGGAGAACCGGGCGGGGAGGCCGGTGCGGTGCGCGGCGGCCCGGATCACGGGGGTCAGCGGCACCGGGCCGGCGGCGTCCTCGTCCGGCCGCGCGGGCTCGCGGGACGCGGCCTGCGCGTCGGCGACGGCGGCCAGGGCCGCCGGGGTGGCGAACTCGAAGACGTCCTGCGCGGTGATCAGGACGCCCGCGCGGCGGGCGCGGGCGACGAGCTGCATCGAGACGATCGAGTCGCCGCCGAGGTCGAAGAAGCTGTCCTCGGCGCCGACGCGGTCCAGCTTCAGCACGCCCGCGAACAGGGCGCACAGCGTCTCTTCGGTCGCGGTGCGGGGCGCGCGGCTCCCCGTCGCTCCGGCGAAGTCCGGGGCGGGCAGGGCGTCCCGGTCGAGCTTGCCGCTGCGCGTCAGAGGGAATTCGGGGACGGTCACCACGGCGGCCGGGACCATGTAGTCCGGTAAGACGGTGCCGGTGAAGGTGCGCAGGTCGGCGGTGTCGACGGCGCCGTTGGCCGGGACGACGTAGGCGATGAGCCGCTTGTCCCCCTGGTCCTCGCGGGCGATCACGGCCGCCCGGGCGACCTGCTCGTGCCGGGCCAGGACGGTTTCGATCTCGGCGGGCTCGATCCGGTAACCCCGGATCTTCACCTGGGCGTCCGCGCGGCCGACGAACACCAGGCGTCCCTGGGCGTCCCAGCGGACCAGGTCGCCGGTGCGGTACATCCGCTCGCCTTCGGCGTACGGGCACGCCACGAACCGCTCTGCGCTCAGAGCCGGACGGTCGAGGTATCCCCGCGCGAGCCCGGAGCCCGCGAGGTACAGCTCGCCCGCGACGCCCACCGGCACCGGCTGTAAGAACGCGTCCAGGACGAGCGCGCGCATGTTGTCGCGGGGACGGCCGATCGGCAGGACGGACGGCACCTCGGTTCCGGCCGCGAGCGGCTGGGCGGTCGCGCACAAGGTCGTCTCGGTCGGCCCGTACAGATGCCGGACGGTCACGCCGGGACAGGCCGCCATCACGGCGGCGACGGCGTCGCGGCTGACCACGTCGCCGCCGGTCAGGACCTCGTCCAGGCCCGCGAAGCAGTCCGGGGCCTCCTGCGCGAGCGCGCCCAGCAGGCCCGCCGTCACATGGACGGCCGTCACGTCGAACGCGGCGATGAGCGAGCGCAGGACCGTCGCGTCGATCCGTCCGGGAGGGGCCACGGCGATCTGGCCCCCCGATAACAGCGGCACCCAGATTTCGTACGTCGAAGCGTCGAACGCGACCGGCGCGTGCAGCAGAACCCGGCTCCCCGGCCCCACGCCCCACCCGCTGTCGAGCGCCAGACCGGCGACTCCGCGATGCGTCGCCGCCACGCCTTTGGGCACGCCGGTCGAACCCGACGTGTACATGACGTACGCCAGGTCGTCCGGATGGACGCTCGCCTGCGACGTGCCGTTCTCGCTCGCCGCCAGCTCGTCGACCATGACCGTCGGCAGCCCCGCCGGCACCCGGTCGGCCAGGCCCGGTTCGGTCACGACCAGATCCACGTCGGCCTCGGACAGCACCCGCTCGATCCGCGCGGCGGGCCACCCCGGATCCACCGGGATGTACGCCGCGCCCGCCTTGACCGTGCCGACGAGCGCCGCCACCAGCCACGCCGACCGCTCCATCAACACGCCCACGCGCCGCATCCCGGTCAGACCGGCGGCGATACGGCCCGTCACCGCGTCCAGCTCGGCGTACGTCCACGCCACGTCGCCGGCCACGGCCACCGCTTCCGGCGACCGCTCCACCTGCGCCGCGAACGCCGCCACCAGCGTCTCCGGGCCGCCCGGCGCGTCCGTCGCGTTCCACCCGGCGACGACGAGATCCCGCTCTGCGGCGTCCACGACGCCGAGCCGCCCGACCGGCGCGTCCGGGTCGGCCGCCATCCGCTCCAGCACGACCAGCAGCCGGGCGATCAGCGCCTCGGCGACCGCCGCGTCGAACAGGTCGGGCCGGTAGGTCAGCCGGAGCTGGAGCGGGTCGCTCGGCAGGACGGTCAGGCTCAGCGGATAGTGCGTCGCCTCCAGCCCGCCCGCGTTCGACCGGACCGTCAGGCCCGTGCCCGGCGGCGTCATGCCCTCGGCCGGCTCGTGCGGGAAGTTCTCGTAGGCGAACAGCGTGTCGAACGCGGCGCCCGGTCCCGCGAGCCGCTGGATCTCCGCGAGCCCCAGGTACTGGTAGCCGAGCAGCACCGACTGACGGTCCTGGAGGCCGGTCAGCAGGTCCGCCACCGGCTGGGCGGGGTCCAGCTCGACCCGCACCGGGATCGTGTTGACGAACAGGCCGAGCATGTCCTCGACGCCCGGCAGCTCCGGCGGACGGCCCGCGACCATCGCACCGAACACCACGTCCGTGCGTCCGGCCAGGCGACTGAGCACCATCGCCCACGCGCCCTGGATCAGCGTGTTCTGCGTGACGTTGTACCGGCGGGCGAGCGCCCGGACGGCCACGGTCAGCTCCCCGGTCGCCTCGACCCACGCCCGCCGGGGCGGGACCGGCTCGCCCGCGGGTTCGGCCGTCGCGACGAGCGCCGGTTCGTCCCGGCCGGCCAGCGCGTCCCGCCAGGCCGTCCGCGCCGCGTCGCGGTCCTGGTTCGCGAGCCACGCCAGGTAGTCGCGGTACGGCGTGACGGGCGGCAGGCCAGCCCCGGTGAGGCGCCCGCCCGCCGCGTAGAGCGCGAACAGCTCCCGCATCAGGATGGGCAGCGACCAGCCGTCCATCACCATGTGGTGGACCGTCAGGACCAGCCGGTGCCGCTCGGGACCGCGCCGCAGCAGCAGGAAGCGCAGCAGCGGCGGCGTCGCCGGATCGAAGCGCGCGGCGTGGTCGCGGACGGTCTCCGCCGCCGCCGCGCCCTCGTCCGGGGCGTCCACCAGCCGCCACGGCAGTTCCACCCGCTCGCCGATCACCTGCACCCGGCGGCCGGACTCCAGCTGCAGGAAACCCGCCCGCAGGCTCGCATGGCGATCGAGCAGCGCCTGCCCCGACGCCCGCAGCACCGCGGCGTCGAGGGGGCCGTCGATGTCCATGACGGCCTGCAACGCGTAGCCGTCCGATGCCCGGTCGTCGTAGAGGGCGTGGAACAACAGGCCCTCCTGCAACGGGGACAGGGGCCATACGTCAGCGAACTTGGAACCGCTCACTTCTGCCTCCACTGGCTTTCCAGCTCACCGAGATCGTCCTGACTGATGTCCATCAACGGGAAGTCCGACGGGGTGTGGCCCCCGGCGTCCGGGTCGTCGGCGTGCGCGGCGAGGCCGGTCAGCATCGCCGCCCATTCGGCCGCCAGGCGTTCCACCGCCGGGCGATCGAACAGCCCCTCGACCCAGGCGAGGGACAGGTGCAGTTCGGGGCCGTCCGGCCGGTCGTGGACCACGCCGCCCGCCTCCAGCACGTGCGCGGCGGGCATCGCCGGATCGACCTCGCCGCCCAGTTCCACCGGCGTCCAGTCGGCCTGCCCGGAGGTGCCGTCCGTGGTGGTGAAGCGGCCGAGGTAGTTGAAGCCGATCTCGGGCGTGGGCAGCGCGGCGAGTTCTTGGCCGGTCTCGGGGTTGAGGTGGCGCAGCATGCCGAAGCCCAGGCCGTCGGACGGGACGGTCCGCACCTGCTCCTTCACGGCCTTCAGCAGTTCGCCCGCCGCCGGGCCGCCGGAGCGGACGTCGGTCAGGTCTGCCGGGCCCGCGTCCAGGCGCACCGGGTACATGCTGGTGAACCAGCCGATCGTGCGGGACAGGTCCATCCCGTCCGCCAGGGCCTCGCGGCCGTGGCCTTCGACGTCCACCAGGACGGGACCGGCGCCCCGCCATTCCGCGACGGCCGCCGCCAGGCCCGCCAGCAGCACGTCGTTCACCCCGGCGTGGAAGACGTCGGCGACGCGCGTCAGCAGCGCCTCGGTCACGTCCGCCGGGACCGGCAGCGTGAGTTCCCGCATCTTGGCGGCGGTGTCGCGCTCCGGGTCCAGATTACGGTCGGCCAGGGCCGGGCCCGGGTCGGTCAGCATCGCCCGCCACACCGGCAGCTCGGCGGCGCGGGCCGGGCTCACGGCCTGCTCCGCCAGCGCGCGGCCCCAGCGGCGGAACGGCGTGCCGACGTCCTCCAGCACCGGACGGTCACCGGCCACGGCCGCCGCGTACGCGGCCTCCAGGTCGGGCAGCAGGATCCGCCAGGACACGCCGTCCACCACCAGGTGGTGCACGACGACCACCAGCCGGCCCCGGCGCGGCCCGCGATCCAGCCACACGAGCTGCAGCATCGCCCCGGCGCGCGGGTCCAGCCGATCGGTCGCGGCGCGGCTCTGCGCGCGGACCAGCGCGTCCAGGTCCGGTCCGTCCGCGACGGCCGTGGCGTCGATCCGGGTGATCCGGCTCGCCACGTCGCCGGTGCCGGGCGGGCCGCTCTCCAGCCGCCAGGTCGCGAGGTCGCCGGGGTCGGGGCGGACGAGCCGGGACCGCAGCACCTCGTGGTGATCGGCGACCGCCCGCACGGCGGCGCGCAGCGCGTCCGGGTCCAGCGGCGGGACCGGGACCGCCGTCCACTGCGCGAACCGGCCCGTGAGGCCGGCCGGTCCCGTGACCCGCATGACGGGGGTGAGGGGCACCGGCCCCGGCGCGTCGTCGGCGGCCGGGCGCGGGTCGTCCGCGCGCTGTTCGCCGACGACGGTCGCGAGGGCCGCCGGGCTCTTGTGCTCGAACACCTGGCGCGGGCTGATCACCAGGCCCGCGCGGCGGGCGCGGGAGACGAGCTGCATCGACATGATCGAGTCGCCGCCGAGCGCGAAGAAGCCGTCGTCCACGCCGACGCGGTCCAGGCGGAGGATGTCGGCGAACAGCTCGCACAGGATCTGCTCGACCGGGGTGCGGGGCTGCCGGTCGGACGTGGCGGCGGTGTAGTCGGGGGCGGGGAGCGCGTCCTTGTCCAGCTTTCCGCTCGGGGTGAGCGGGAGGCCGTCGATGGGGACGACCGCTGTCGGGACCATGTGCTGCGGGAGGACGCCCGTCGCGTACGTCCGGACGTCGGCCGGGTCGGCGCTCGGCGCGACGATGTAGGCGATCAGACGGCGGTCACCGGGCTGGTCCTCGCGGACGATCACGGCGGCCTGGGTGACGTCGTCATGTCCCAGCAGGGCGGCTTCGATCTCGGCGGGCTCGATCCGGAAGCCCCGGATCTTGACCTGCGCATCCGCCCGGCCCGCATAGACCAAGCTTCCGTCGCGGGTCCATCGTCCCAGGTCGCCGGTCCGGTACATGCGTTCGCCGGACGCGCCGAACGGGCACGCCACGAACCGCTCGCCCGTCAACCCCGGACGGTTCAGGTACCCACGCGCCAGGCCGGTCCCCGCCACGTACATCTCGCCGGTCACGCCCGCCGGGACCGGCTGTAAGAACTGGTCCAGGACGAAGACCCGGGTGTTGTCCAAGGGTGCGCCGATCACACTGCTCGAACCTGCGGCAGCGGCCATTTCCCGATCCAGGCTGAGGTGGGTGACGTGGACGGTGGTCTCGGTGATCCCGTACATGTTCACCAACACCCCACCTGACGGACGCCGGGAATACCAGCCGTCCAACCGAGCAGGATCCAGCGCTTCACCGCCGAACACCACGTACCTGATCCGCGGTTCCTTGCCGGGGTTCTCCTGGTCGGCCTGCATGAGCTGGTAGAACGCCGACGGCGTCTGGCTCAAGACGGTCACACCCGTCTCCGTCGCAAGGTTCAAGAAGTCGCGCGGGGAACGCGTCACCTCGAACGGGACAACGACCACACGGCCGCCCAGCAGCAGTGCGCCCCACATTTCCCACACCGAGAAGTCGAACGCGTACGAGTGGAACAGGCTCCACACATCGTCGCGACCTAAGCCGAACCGCTCTCCGGCCGCAGCGATGAGCGAGACGACATTGCGGTGCGGAACGACGACGCCCTTCGGCTTCCCAGTGGAACCCGACGTGTAAATGACATACGCCGGGTGATCGGGCCGCGCTCGCTCGCCCAGATTGTCGGAACGACCCTCGGCCACGTCCTCTAGGACCACGACCGGACCTGCGACCTGACCTCGCGTTTCCGCAGTGCACACCACGATCGCCGGGCTCGCGTCGGCCAGGGTGTAAGCGATCCGGGCTTCTGGATAGTCCGGGTCCACCGGAACGTACGCGGCGCCCGTCTTCACGACGGCCAACACCGCGATCACCATTTCCACCGAACGGGGAAGCAGGAGCGCGACGCGCTTTTCCGGGCCGACGCCACGATCCGCCAGATGCCACGCCAGGCGATTCGCCGCCGCGTTCACCGACGCATACGACCATTCCTCGTCGCCCGAAACGATGGCGGCCGCGTCCGGGGTTTCGGCCACCCGCGCCTCGAACAGGCCCGCCAATGACGCCGACGGAACCGGAACGGAAGTGTCGTTCCATTCCTCTACCACCCGCGACCGTTCGGCCGGGTCCACGACCGACACCCGGCCGACCGGCAGCGAAGGATCGGCGGTGACCTGATCCAGCACTTCCGCCAAAGCCGCCGCGACCATCCGCGCGGTCGCCTCGTCGAACAGATCCACGGCGTATTCGACTTCGCCGACGACGCCCGCGGGCGTTCCGTCCTCGGCGCGCCGTTCTTCGAGGCTGAACACCAGGTCGAACTTCGCGGATTCGGTGCGCGGTTCCAACGTGACCGCCGTCAGGCCGGGCATGTCCAGCACGGCGGCGGGCGCGTTCTGGAGGACGAGCATCACTTGGAACAGCGGGTGCCGGGCCATCGACCGGTCAGGGCTGAGGTCGTCCACCAGACGCTCGAACGGGATGTCCTGGTGCGAGTACGCGGCCAGGTCGGTGTCGCGGACGCGGCCCAGGATGTCGGCGAAAGCCGGATCGCCGCTGACGTCCGTGCGCAGCACCAGGGTGTTGAGGAAGAAGCCGACCAGGTCGTCCAGCGCGGCGTCCCCACGACCCGCCACGGCCGTGCCGATCGGGACGTCCGTCCCCGCGCCCAGCCGCGACAGCAGCACCGCGAGCGCGGCCTGCACCACCATGAACACCGTGACCTGGTGCTCCCGCGCCACCTCGATCAGGCGGGCGTGGACGTCGGCGGGGATCCGCAGCGGGACGGCCGCCCCGCGATGGCTCGCCGTCGCGGGACGCGGCCGGTCGACCGGCAGCGCGAGCTCCGGCGGCAGCCCGGCCAGGGCCGCGCGCCAGAACGCCAACTGTCCCGCGAGCGCGCCGGACGGGTCGTCCTCGCCGCCGAGCAGCGCCCGCTGCCACACCGCGAAGTCCGCGTACTGCACCGGCAGCGGCGCCCAGCCAGGCGCGAGACCCGCGCACCGGGCCGCGTACGCGACCGACAGGTCGCGCACCAGCACGCCCATCGACCACCCGTCGCCCGCGATGTGATGCACGACCAGCAACAGCACGTACTCGTCCGGACCGAGCACGAACAAATGCGCCCGCCACGGCAGCTCACGCCCCACGTCGAACCCGCGCCGCGCCGCCGCGGCCAGCGCCGCGTCGAGATCCGCCTCGGCGACCGGGGTCACAACCGGCTCCGGGGCCGCATCCGCGAGGATCCGCTGAACGGGCACGCCGTCGGTGTCCGGGAAGATCGTGCGCAGGCTCTCGTGCCGGTCGGCCACGTCCGCGAGCGCCGCGTGCAGAGCCGTCCGGTCCAGCGCACCGGACAGCCGCACCGCCCACGGCATGTTGTAGACGGCGCCGGTGTCCTCGAACCGGTTGAGGAACCACATCCGCGCCTGACCGAACGACAGCGGCACCGGGTCGGGCCGCTCCACCGCCGTCAGCGCGGCCCGGGCGGCGCGTGCGCCGTCCGGGGCGGCGAGCGCGGCCACGCCCGCCGGGGTCGGCGCGGCGAACAGCGCGCGGATCGGGACGTCCACCTCCAGCACGGCCCGGACGCGCGCGATCAGCCGCATCGCCAGCAGCGAGTCGCCGCCGAGCGCGAAGAACCCGTCGTCGGCGCCGACCCGCTCCAGGCCGAGGATCTCGGCGAACAGCCCGCACAGCACCTCTTCGACCGCCGTGCGCGGCTCCCGGCTCCCCACCGCGTCCGCGAAGTCCGGCGCGGGGAGCACCGCGCGGTCCAGCTTCCCGCTGGGCGTGAGGGGCAGCGCGTCCAGCGGGACGACGGCGGTGGGCACCATGTAGTCCGGGAGGACCGTGCCGGTGTAGGCCCGCAGTTCGGCGGTGTCCACGGCGCCGTTGGCCGGGACGACGTACGCGACGAGGCGCTTGTCCCCCGGCTGGTCCTCGCGGGCGATCACCGCCGCCCGCGCCACCTGGTCGTGGCCCGACAGCACCGTCTCGATCTCGGCGGGCTCGATCCGGAAGCCCCGGACCTTCACCTGCGTGTCCGCGCGGCCGACGAACACGAGCTGCCCTTCACCGTCCCATCGGACGAGGTCGCCGGTGCGGTACATCCGCTCGCCCTCGCCGTACGGACACGCGACGAACCGCTCCGCGCTCAAGCCGGGACGATCCAGATATCCCCGCGCCAGCCCGGACCCCGCGACGTACAGCTCACCGACCACGCCGACCGGCGCGGGCTGGAGATAGGCGTCCAGGACGAGTGTGCGCGTGTTGTCGCGCGGACGGCCGATCGGCAGCACCGAGGGGATCTCCGCGCCGGTCGCGAGCAGGTGCGTGGTGGCGCACAGCGTGACCTCGGTCGGCCCGTACAGATGCCGGACGGCCACGCCGGGACACGCCTCCATCACCGCAGCCACCGCGCTCGCGCTCACCACGTCGCCGCCGGTCAACACCTCGTCCAGACCCGCGAAGCAGTCCGGCGCCTCCTGCGCGAGCGCGCCCAGCAAACCCGCAGTCACATGGACGGCCGTCAGCTCGAACTCCTCGATCAGCCGCCGCAGCACCCCGGCGTCCACCGGGCCGGGCGGAGCTACGACGATCTGACCGCCCGACAGCAACGGCACCCAGATCTCATACGTCGAGGCATCGAACGCGACGGGCGCGTGCAGCAACACTCGGCTCCCCAGCTCGACGCCCCACCCGCCGTCGAGCGCCAGACCGCACACACCGCGATGCGTCGCCGCCACGCCCTTCGGCACGCCGGTCGAGCCTGACGTGTACATGACGTAGGCGAGATCGTCCGGCCCCACCACCGGCAGGGCGCTCTCCGCACCACCGGCCAGCGTCTCCACCAGCACCGCCGACGACCCCGCAGGAACCCGGTCCAGAAGGCCGGGCTCGGTCACCACCACGTCCACGTCGGCCTCGGCGAGCACCCGCTCGATCCGCGCCGCAGGCCACCCCGGATCCACCGGAACGTACGCCGCGCCCGCCTTCACGGAACCGACCAGCGCCGCCACCAGCCACGCCGACCGCTCCAGCAGCACACCGACCCGCCGCGCCCCGGCGAGGCCGGACGCGATACGCCCGGCCACCGCGTCCAACTCGGCATACGTCCACGACACGTCACCGGCCACCGCCACCGCACCCGGCGACCGCTCCACCTGCGCCGCGAACGCCGCCACCAGCGTCTCCGGCCCGGCGGGCGCGGCGGTGGTGTTCCACGACGCCACCACGAGTTCCCGCTCACCGTCACCCACCACGCCGATCCGCCCCAGCGGCAGCCACGGGTCGGCCGCGACCTGTTCGAGCACGTGCAGGAGCCGTCCGACCAGCAGGTGGGCGGTCCACGGGTCGAACAGGTCGGCGGAGTACTCCAGGACGCCGTCGATGCCCGCCGGGGCGCCGTCCGCGCCCCGGCGCTCGGCCAGGCTGAACGCCAGGTCGAACTTGGCGACCTCACCGCCGACCTCGGTGACGCGCGCGTCCAGCCCGGGCAGCTCCCACACCGTGTCGGGCGTGTTCTGGAACACCAGCATGACCTGGAACAACGGATGCCGCGCCAGGGACCGGACGGGGCTGAACTCGTCCACCAGCCGCTCGAACGGGACGTCCTGATGCGAGTACGCGGCGAGGTCGGTCTCCCGGACGCGGCCCAGCACGTCGGCGAACGGAGGATTGCCGCTGACGTCCGTCCGCAGAACCAGGGTGTTGAGGAAGAAGCCGACCAGGTCATCGAGGGCCGCGTCCGTGCGGCCGGCCGTCGCCGTGCCGATCGGGACGTCCTCGCCCGCGCCGAGCCGCGACAGCAGCACCGCCAGCGCCGCCTGGACGACCATGAACACCGTCGCCTGGCCGGTCCGCGCCACGTCGGTCAGCGCGGCGTGGACCTCGGCCGGGACCCGCACCGGCACCGTCCCGCCCCGGTGCCCGGCCACGGCGGGACGCGGCCGGTCGGTGGGCAGCGCCAGTTCCGGCGGCAGCTCGGCCAGCGCGTCCCGCCAGTGGGCGAGCTGCGCGGCGATCAGGCTGGACGGGTCGTCCTCGCTCCCGAGCGCGGCGCGCTGCCACGCCGCGAAGTCCGCGTACTGCACCGGCAGCGGCGCCCAGCCGGGGGCGCGGCCCGCGCGGCGCGCGGTGTACGCCGTCGCGAGGTCCCGGACGAGGACGTCCATCGACCACCCGTCGCCCGCGATGTGGTGCACGACCAGCAACAGCACGTACTCGTCCGGGCCGAGGACGAACAGGTGCGCCCGCCACGGCAGCTCCCGCCCCACGTCGAACCCGCGTCGCGCCGCCGCGGCCAGCGCCTCGTCCACCTCGCCCACGCCGACCAGCGCGACCGAGAGGACCGGACGGCTCTCGTCCCCGTCCAGGATCCGCTGGACGGGCGCGCCGCCGCGATCGGGGAAGATCGTCCGCAGGCTCTCGTGCCGGTCCGCGACGTCGCCCAGCGCGGCCTGGAGCGCGGCCCGGTCCAGGGGGCCCGACAGCCGCGCCGCCCACGGCATGTTGTAGACCGCGCCGGCGTCCTCCAGCCGGTTCAGGAACCACATCCGCGCCTGACCGAACGACAGCGGAACGACGTCGGGCCGTTCCACCGCCGTCAGCGCCGCCCGCGCGCCCCGCGTCCGGTGGCCCGCGACGAACGCCGCCACACCGGCCGGGGTCGGGGCCGCGAACAGCTCCCGGATCGGCACCTCGGTCCCCAGCAGCGCGCCGACCCGCGACAGCAGCCGCGTCGCCGACAGGGAGTCGCCGCCGAGGTCGAAGAAGCCGTCCTCGGCCCCGACCCGCGTCAGCCCGAGGACCTCGGCGAACAGGCCGCACAGCAGTTCCTCGACGGCCGTGCGCGGCGCCCGGCTCCCAGCCAGGTCCGCGAAGTCCGGGGCGGGCAGCGCCGCGCGGTCCAGCTTCCCGCTCCGCGTGAACGGGAACTCCGGGACGGCCACCACGGCGGCCGGCACCATGTACTCCGGCAGCACCGCCGCCACGTGCGCCCGGAGCCGCGCCGGATCCACGACGGCGGCGGGGATGACGTAGGCGACGAGCCGCCGGGTCCCCCGCTCGTCCTCGTGGGCGATCACGGCGGCCCGCGCCACCGCGTCGTGCTCGGCCAGGACCGCCTCGATCTCGCCCGGCTCGATGCGGAAGCCCCGGATCTTCACCTGCGTGTCGGCCCGGCCGAGGTACACCACCTCGCCGTCGGCGCTCCACTGCGCGACGTCCCCGGTCCGGTACATCCGCTCGCCGGGCGCGCCGAACGGGCAGGCCGTGAACCGCTCGGCGGTCAGGCCCGGCCGCTTCAGGTAGCCGCGCGCCAGGCCGGGGCCGGTGAAGTACAGCTCACCGGCCACGCCCGGCGCGACCGGCCGCAGGAACCGGTCGAGGATCAGCGCCCTTGTGTTGATCAGCGGCCGTCCGATCGGGACCTCGCCCGTGGCCGGATCGACGCCGGTCAGCGGCCCGGTGACCGCGGTCGCGATCGTCACCTCCGTGGGGCCGTAGGCGTTGATCAAGGAGCGGCCCGGGGCCCAGCGCCGGACGATCTCCGGCGCGCAGCGCTCGCCCGCCAGCAGCAGCGTCTCGACGCCGCGCAGGCTGCCGTCGGGCAGGGCGGCCACCACCGCGGGCGGCAGGGTCATGTGCGTCACGCCGAACCGCGCGGCGATGTCGGTGAGCGAGCCCTGGAGCGTCAGGCGGTCGGCGCCCGCCACCACCAGCGCCGCGCCCGACAGCAGCGCCATGCACGTCTCCCAGATCGAGACGTCGAAGCTCGGCGACGCGAACTGGAGCACCCGCGAGCCCGGCCGCGCGCCGAAATGGGCGCGCTGGCTCATCGCCAGGCTCTCCAGGCCCGCGTGCGACACGACCACGCCCTTCGGCGTGCCCGTCGACCCGGACGTGTAGATGACGTACGCCGGGTGCCGGAGCGTCAGCGGGACGGGACGGTCGGCGTCCCCGACGTCGCCGTCCGTCCCGGCGGCCAGCTCCGCGACGACGGCCGGGTCGTCCAGCACCAGCCGGGGCGGCTTGTGCGCCGGCACCTGCGCGGCGGTCGCGGCGGTGCAGAGCAGCAGGGCCGGGTCGGCGTCGCGGAGCATGAACTCGATCCGCGCCACCGGGTAGTCGGCGTCGATCGGCAGGAACGCCGCGCCGGCCTTCCCCACCGCGAGCATCGCGACCACGGTCGTGATCGAGCGGGGGAGCAGGAGCGCGACGGTCCGCTCGGGGCCGGCGCCGTGCTCGATGAGGTGCCGTGCGAGCCGGTTGGCGGCGGCGTTCAGCTCGGCGTAGGTCCATTGGACGTCGTCGTCCAGGAGCGCGATCTCGTCCGGCGTGCGGGCGGCCTGCTCGGCGAACAGGTCGGGGAACGTCCGTCCCTGCACCGGCTCGGCGGTGGCGTTCCAGTCGTCGAGCACCTGTCGGCGCTCGTCGGCGTCCAGGACGTCGACCGCGCCGAGGCGTCGGTCCGGGTCTTCCGTGACCTGGTCGAGGACGCGGACCAGGCGGGCCGCGAGCGCGTGGGCGGTGTCGGCGTCGAACAGGTCCGCCGCGTACTCCAGGTCGCCGTCGATGCCCGCCGGGACGCCGTCGGCGCGGCGCTCCGTCAGGCTGAACGCCAGGTCGAACCGGGCGGCGCCGGTGGCCGCGTCCAGCGGGCTCGCGTCGAGACCGGCGAGGTCCCAGACGGCCGCCGGGGCGTTCTGGAAGATCAGCATGGTCTGGAAGAGGGGGTGGCGGGCCAGGGAGCGGACGGGGCTGAGGTCGTCCACGAGGCGTTCGAAGGGGACGTCCTGGTGGTCGTAGGCGGCCAGGTCGGTGTCGCGGACGCGGTTCAGGATCTCTTCGAACGTGGGGTCGCCGCTGACGTCGGTGCGCAGGACGAGGGTGTTGAGGAAGAAGCCGACCAGGTCGTCCAGGGCGGCGTCGGAGCGTCCGGCGGTGGCGGTGCCGATCGGGACGTCCTCGCCTGCGCCGAGCCTGGACAGCAGCACCGCGAGTGCCGCTTGGACGACCATGAACACCGTCGCCTGGCGTTCCCGCGCCACCTCGGTGAGGCGGGCGTGGAGTTCCGCCGGGATTTGCACCGGGACCGTCCCGCCCCGGTGGCTCGCGACCGGGGGGCGCGGGCGGTCGGTGGGGAGCGTCAGTTCGGGCGGCAACTCCGCCAGGGCGTCGCGCCAGTAGGCGAGCTGACCGGCGATCACGCTGTCCGGGTCGTCCTCGCCGCCGAGCAGTTCGCGCTGCCACACGGCGAAGTCGGGGTACTGCACCGGTAACGGCGCCCAGTCGGGGGCGTCGCCGGCGCGGCGGGCGGTGTAGGCCGTCGACAGGTCGCGGGCCAGGACGCCCATGGACCAGCCGTCGCCCGCGATGTGGTGGACGACGAGCATCAGGATGTGCTCATGCTCGCCGAGGACGAACAGGTGGGCCCGCCACGGGAGTTCGCGCGCGACGTCGAAGCCCTGCCGCGCCGCCGCGCCCAGCGCCTCGTCCAAGTCGTCCGGGTTGACCTGCGTGACGGCCAGCTCGGGGCGCGCGTCCCGTCCCGCGCGGACCCACGGGATCGGCTCGCCGTCCACGTCGGGGAAGACCGTGCGCAGCGTCTCGTGCCGGTCCGCCACGTCGGCGAGGGCCGCTTGCAGGGACGTCCGGTCCAGGTCGCCCGACAGGCGGACCGTCCACGGCATGTTGTAGACGGCGCCGGTGTCCTCGAACCGGTTGAGGAACCACATCCGGGCCTGGCCGAAGGAGAGCGGGACCGTCTCGGGCCGCTCCACCGCCGCCAGCCCGGCCCGCGCGTTCGTCACGCGGTTCGTCTCCACGAACGCCGCGATCCCGGCCGGGGTCGGGTCGGCGAACAGCGTCCGGATCGGGACCTCGACGGCGAGCGCCGCGCGGATCCGCGCGATCAGCCGCATCGCGAGCAGCGAGTCGCCGCCGAGGTCGAACAGGCCGTCGTCGGCGCCGACCCGTTCCATGGCGAGGACGTCGGCGAAGAGGCCGCAGACGATTTCCTCGGTGACGGTGCGGGGCTCCCGGCCGCCCGCCGAACTGCCGAATTCGGGGGCCGGTAACGCCGCGCGGTCGAGCTTGCCGCTCGCGCTCAGCGGCCATTCCTCAACCCGAATGACGGCTGCGGGGACCATGTACTCCGGCAGGACGCGCCCCGCGTGGGCGCGGAGTTCCGCCGGATCCACCGGGGAATCCGTCCGCACGTAGGCGACGAGAATCTGGTCCGTGCCCCGGCCTTCGCGCACCAGCGTCACGGCCTCGGTGACGCCCGCGTATTCGGCCAGCGCGGCGTCGATCTCGCCGGGCTCGATGCGGAAGCCGCGAATCTTCACCTGGTCGTCGGCGCGACCCAGATACACCAGCTGACCGTCGGGGGTCCACCGGCCGATGTCGCCGGTGCGGTACATCCGCTCGCCCGAGCCGAAGGGCGACGCGACGAAGCGTTCCGCCGAAAGCCCCGGACGTCCCAGATATCCGCGCGCCAACTGGACGCCCTGGAGATACACCTCACCCGCCACGCCGGGCGGCACCGGACGCAGGAAAGCGTCCAGGACGAGAATCCGGGTGTTCCACACCGGACGCCCGATCGGCACCACGTCGAGGCTCGTCCGAGGACACTCCCACCACGTGACGTCGACCGACGCCTCCGTCGGCCCGTACAAGTTGAACAGCGGAACGTCCAACCGGGAGAAGAACCGCTCCACCAGGTCAGGCGGCAGCGCCTCACCGCTGCAGATCACGCGCCGCAGCCCCGCGCATTCCGCCACGGACGGCTCGTCCACGAAAACCCGCAGCATCGACGGCACGAAATGCGCCGTCGTGACCTTCGCGTCCCGGATCAGCCCCGCCAGGTACGCCGGGTCACGATGACTGCCCGGACGAGCCAGAACGAGCCCCGCGCCGGTCACCAGCGGCCATAACAGCTCCCACATCGACACGTCGAACCCGACCGACGTCTTGTGCAGCACCCGGTCCTCAGCCGTAAGGCCGAACTGATCCTGCATCCACAGCAGACGGTTCACGATCCCCGCCTGCGGCACCACCACGCCCTTCGGCCGCCCCGTCGAACCCGACGTGTAGATCACATACGCGGCACTGCCCGCCCACACCCGCACCCCGGGATCTCCCACAGGCCGTTCCGCGAGATCCCGCGCCAACTCAGGGCCGTCCACCACCAGGGTCGCGACAGCGTCGCCGACCATCCCCGCAGTCTCAAGCGAACACAACACCACCGCCGGAGAGCAGTTCTCCAGCACATAGTTCACCCGCCCGGACGGCCATTCAGGATCCAGCGGGACGTAAACACCGCCCGCCTTCAGCACCGCCAGCATCGACACGACCGACCACACCGACCGCTCCACCAGCACACCGACGCGCACCTCCGCGCCGACGCCCCGCTCCACCAGACACCACGCCAGCCGATTCACCAGGACGTTCAGATCGCCGTACGACCGCTCCGCACCCCCGTCCACCACCGCGACCGCGTTCTCGTCACGCACCACCTGCGCCTCAAATAAATCCACTAACGACGCGTCCGGAACCGCGACGTCCGCCCCGTCCCCGGCCGTCAGTTCCGCAAAGTCCGTCACGTCGACCTGGGCGAGCCGCCGCGCCGGGTCCGTCACCATCGCGGCGAAGAAGGAAAGAGCCGACGTGAGATGGCTCGACAGTTCGGCACCGGTGTAGCGCGCCGCGTTCCCCTCGACGACCACGCGCACGCCCTCCGGCTCGTCCCGCACGGTGAGGACGAAATCCTCGACGTGCCGCGCCGAAAGGTCCCGCAGCTGCGAAGGGAACTCCCCGAAGACCGGCGTCTCGGCCGTCTCGACGGCGACGACGGGACCGAACGACCGCCCCTCGCCCGGCCAGCCGAGGTCCACCACCGGGAACGGCCCGTGCTCGCGCGCCTCCCCGATCCGCCGCGCGGCCTCGCGCACGTACGCGCGGACCTCCAGCTCCGGCCCCACCGCGAGCCGGAGCGGTACAACGTCCGCCCTGCCTCCGGCGCGGTGCTCCGGCGCGACCGGCAGGCTCACCACCGCGTCCGTGACGTGGCCCACCCGCGCCAGATACGCCGCCATCACACCCGTGACGAGATCCGCCCAGGCCACGCCCAGCTCTCCGGACAGAACCCGCGACGCCGCGACGGCCGACGCGGGCAGCTCGCCCGCCGCCCGCAGCACGTCCGCCGCCGCGCCCGTCCGCGCCGCCGTGAGGGCGACCGGGTCAGGCCGGTCGGCGAACCGTTCCAGCCAGTACGCGCGGCCGGACTCGTCCCCGCCCGCCGGGGCCGCGACGCGCGGACCCGGCACGTCCCCGCGCACGAGCGCGGTGTAGATCTCCGCGACGCGCGCCGCGACGAGCCGCGCGCCGGAGGCGTCCAGGACGGCCGGCGCGTACCGCTGGCACCAGACGAACCGGTCGGGCGCGAGGACGAGAAGCGCGTGCGCCTGGACGCGGCCGTCCCCGGTGCCCGGCTGGGCGAACGTCCACTCCTCGGCCGCCGCGCGCGGGTCAGGGGCGTCGCGGAGATCGACGTGGACCAGCTCCGGCACGGGACGGCCGTCCACGCGCAGCGCCTCGGTCTCGCGCACCGCGGTCTCGAACGCGGCGGGATCGACCGGGCCCAGGATCTCGGTATGACGCAGCACGTCCGACGAGGACGCTCGGCTCCGGGCGATCGGCTGGGCGGCGGACTGGGGCGATCTCTTCCCGGACATCCTCATACCTCGTCCTGAGCTCGGCGGTCGGTGTCGTGCGATCGGGCTGGCGGGTCACCGCGGGTCCGGCGGCGCGGACGGCGTACGCGGCTCGCCGGACGGCGCCGGGGCGGGGAGACGGCGCGCGGACGGCCACGGGCGGCGGGCGCGGACGACGACCCGCCGCGGCGCTCCGATCATTGCGGCGACCCTCCCGCGCATTCGGTCCCAGGCCGTCCACATGTTCCGGCGAAACGATCGCCAATACCCGGGAGCAAGACGTTGATCAATTCGACTGTGAACTCTACGCGAGACCATCTCGGCCGGGAAGGCGTCCGGTTCCCGGCGCCCAACCGCCGGGAAGAGTCACTTGGACACCCCCCTGACTGTCAAAGTGAACGGTTGCCGAGAATGCGGACACCATGAGAACGTGGTGCGGCTGAGTATGCGCTGAGCAGGCATTTCACCACCCCCGCCCCAGAATCAACGGTCGGACACGGCCACTATTTCACCGATTCCCTGACGCGGGGGCTGGTCACGTACCGTTGATGCGTCATCGTTCTTCGATGACCGGCAGAAGGTGGGCGACTTGCTTCCCTCAATGGTGACCGCACCGAATCCCGGCACCGCGCTGACCGATTATCTGAGCGCGCGGCGCGCGGAGGTGGACGCTCAGTTGCGGACGTCCGGCGCGGTGCTGTTCCGGGGTTTTCCCGTCCGGTCCGCCGAGGACTTCCAGGCCGCCGTCCGGACGTTCGCCCCGGAGCTGCTCGGCTACACCTACCGGTCCACGCCGCGGTCGGAGGAGTCGCCGGGCGTCTACACCTCGACCGAGTATCCGCCGGCCGAGGAGATCCCCCAGCACAACGAGAACTCCTACGCCCACGCGTGGCCCGGCGAGGTGTGGTTCTTCTGCGAGCGGGCCGCCGCGCGGGGCGGGGAGACGCCGCTGGCCGACAGCCGCCGCGTCCTGGACCGGCTGGCCCCCGACCTGGTCGCCCGCTTCGCCGACCGGGGCGTCATGTACGTCCGCAACTACCGGGTCGGCATGGACCTGCCGTGGGAGGAGGTCTTCCAGACGTCCGACCGGGCGGCCGTGGCGGAGTTCTGCGACGCGGCGGGCATCGAGTACGCGTGGGACGGCGACGACCTGCGGACGAGCCAGGTCCGCCCCGCCGTCGCCGAGCATCCGGCGACCGGAGAACGGGTCTGGTTCAACCAGGCGCACCTCTTCCACCCGTCCGCCCTGAAAAAGGACGTCCGCGACATGCTGGTCGAGCTGTACGGCGAGGACGGCCTGCCGCGCAACGCCCGCTTCGGCGACGGCACCGCCATCCCCGAAGCGGACCTGGCCGCGATCCGCGCCGCCTACCGCGCGGAACTGGTCGCCGCCCCCTGGCAGCAGGGCGACGTGCTCGTGGTCGACAACCTGCTCACGTCCCACGGCCGCCGCCCCTTCACCCCGCCCCGCAAGGTCCTGGTCGCGATGACCGGCTGACGTCCAGCTGTCGGGCTAGAAGACCAGCCCGTAGCGGTCCGCGGGACACCTTTCCCCCGGGCCGTTCCCCGTCGAGACGGCCGACGGAGGTCAGCGGTCCCCGGCCGCGAGGGACGGTGTGCGCCCGGCGGCCAGCAGGCGCAGCGCGCGCCCCGCTCCTCTGCGCTCCTTCTGCGCCAGCGCGTCCGCGTGGACGGCGGAGCACACCATGCGGATCGTCGCCGCCGGAAGCCCGGCCTGCACGATCTCGACGCGGACGTCGAAGGTGAGGTGTTCCGGGTCGTCCAGGCCGACGGAGAGCACTTCGTATTCGATCGTCGCGGCCAGCGGAAACAGAAAGGTACGGAACTTGCTCTCCATCGACTCCAGGACATAGCCGTACCGGTTCTCCGGCCACCGGGAGGCGTGGTAGCGCTCGCTCACCGCCAGGAACATCTGCCGCGCGGCCTCCAGAAGCACCATTCCCTGGACGTGCCCGCCCTGGTGGTCGAGCAGCAGTTCCTCGTCGTTGTGCAGGCGCAGCGCCGCGCGGAACGTCGTCGCTCCGGTCTGTTCGAGGCCCGCGATGAGGACGTTCTCTTCGCGGTGCTTGTGGATTTCGGAGTCCCGGGCGAGCGGTCCCGTCGCGTTCGCGCGAATGTCGGCGGTGACGCCGGCGCGCGCGAGTTCGGCGCGAATCCGGTCCCAGTCGCGCGCGTCGACTCCCTGGCCCTCGATGAGGACCAGTTCTCCCGTGTGCAGCCGGGAGCGCAGCGCCGCCACGAGGCCCGACACCGTGTCCGCGCCGGTGCCGTCGGCGAAGGGCGCGAACCGGTCGCCCACGACGCAGAGTCTCGTGACCGTCATCCGACGGCGCTTCTTTCCCGCAGCAGGGCCGCGACGGCGCGCGCGGTCCCCGCGTCGACCAGCTCGTCCTCGAAGATCTTGACGCCGCAGGCGCGCTCCAGGACGACCGACAGTTCCAGCAGCACCAGAGAGTCGATCTCCAGATCGGCGAACCGGGAGTCGGCGGTGATCTCCGGCACCTCGCCATGGCTGTCCGCCACGATTCTGCGGAGGGTTTCGAGAACAACGTCGCCGGTCATGAAAGCTCCTTCGTCGTGGGTCGGGTCAGATGCTCAGGACGTCCGGCGCGGGCCAGCGGACGGCCGTCGATCCCCAGCTGAGGCCGCCGCCGAACGCCGTCATCAGGACGCCGTCGCCCGCGCGCAAACGCCCGGCCGAAGCGGCGTCGGTCAATGCCAAGGGAATGGACGCGGCGGACGTGTTCCCCACGCGATCCAAATGGACCAACATGCGTTCGCGCGGCAGCGCGAGAACGTCGGCGACCGTGTGGAGAATGCGCACATTGGCCTGGTGCGCCGCGCACCACGCGACGTCGTCGACGTCCCAGCCGATCCGGTCGAGCAGCCGCCGGGACGACTCGGCCATGCGGTTCACGGCGTGGGTGAACATTTCCTTTCCCTGCATGGCGAGATAGGCGTCCCCGGGACGCGGCGGCCGTCCGGCGGACAGTTCCCGGGAACCGCCGCCGGCCACCTGGGCGAGTTCGCGCCCGGAGCCGTCGCTGCCGAGGTCGAAGCCCAGGAGCGCGCCCGGTTCGTCGGCGTCGCCCGCGCGCAGAACGGCGGCGCCCGCCCCGTCGCCGAAAATGATCGCGGTGGAGCGGTCGGCGGGATCGAGCCGCGTCGACCAGACGTCCGCGCCGATCACGAGCACCCGTTCCGCGCCGCCGATCGCCAGCGCCCCGGCGGCCGAGGAGAGCGCGTAGACGAATCCGGCGCACGCGGCGGACACGTCATGGGCCGCGACGCGGTCGAGACCGAGCATTTCGGCCACCTCGGGCGCGGTGGCCGGCATGACCTGGTTGCCGGTGCTCGTCGCGAGAATGACCATGTCGACGGAATCGACGCCCGCCGATTTCAGGGCGCGCAGCCCCGCCTCGGCGGCCAGATCGCCCGTGGTGGTCCCCGGGTCGGTCCAATGGCGCCGACGAATTCCGGTCCTCGTGCGGATCCACCGGTCATCGGTGTCGAGCGACCGCGACAGTTCGTCGTTGTCCACGACGCGGGGCGGGACGACGGCGCCGATTCCTTGGAGCACTGCTGCGCGTGACACGTTGTTCCTCCTGTTCGCCGGGGCTAGGACCATCCGATGATCCGTTCGGGCCGTTCGAGAACGGCTCCGGTCCCGGCGAGCACCTTCGACCCGAGTTCTCCGTCGACCAGGCGGTGGTCGAAGGAAAGCGCCAGGGTCACGACATGGCGCGGCTTGACCTCGCCCTGGTGCACCCACGGCTTCAGCCGGATCGCGCCGACCGCGAGAATCGCGGCCTCGCCGGGATTGAGGATCGGCGTTCCGGCGTCCACGCCGAAGACCCCGATGTTCGTGATGGTGATGGTTCCGCCGGTCAGGTCGCCGGGCTCCGTGCGTCCGGACCGCGCCGTCCGCGTCAGGTCCCGCAACGCCCGCGCGAGTTCCGGCAGCGTCCGGGCCTGCGCGTCCTTGACGTTGGGGACGATGAGGCCGCGCGGCGTCGCCACGGCGATGCCGAGGTGGACCGCGTCGTGCAGGACGATCGCCCGCCCCGCCTCGTCCCACGAGGCGTTGATCTCCGGGTGCCGGCGGACCGCGACCAGCAGGGCCTTTGCGACCAGCAGCAGCGGCGTCACGCGAAGGTCCGCGTGTTCCGGATCGGCTTTGAGGTCGTCGACGAGCCGCATCGTGCGGGTCACGTCGACCGTGAGGAATTCCGTGACGTGCGGCGCGGTGAACGCGCTTTCCGTCGTGGCCCGCGCCATCGCCCGGCGCACTCCGGTGACCGGAATCCGCCTCTTCTCGGGCGCCGTGGAACGCGCGGCCGATTCGACGTCCTCGCGCGTCACGACACCGCCGGGCCCGGTGGGCACGACGGTCGCGAGGTCCAACCCGAGGTCTTTCGCCAGTTTGCGCACCGGCGGCGTCGCGGCGGCCCGGATTTCGCCGTCCGGACGTTTGCGCGGACGCCGCCGGACGGCCGGTTCACTCGCGCCATAACCGACCAGCACCGGTTCCCCGCCGGGTGACGGGTCCTCTTCCACCGTGATGAGGACGGCCCCGACGTCCACCGTCGCGCCCTGCTCGAAATGCAGCTCGTGCACCCTTCCGTCGAAGGGAATCGGCAGTTCGACCAGCGCCTTGGCCGTCTCGATCTCGCAGACGGCCATGCCGTCGCGCACCCGGTCGTCCGGCGCGACGAGCCAGCGGACGATCTCGGCCTCGGTCAGCCCTTCGCCGACGTCGGGCAGTTTGAACTCGCGGAGCCTGGTCACCGTTCCCCCTCCGTCCGGTCAGTAGGCGAGCGCTCGTTCGGCCGCGTCCAGGACGCGGTCGAGGTCGGGCAGGTAATCCCGTTCCATGCGCCCGCCCGGATACGGCATGTGATAGCCGCCGACGCGCAGGACCGGCGCCTCCAGATGGTGGAAACAGCGCTCGCTGATCCGGGCCGCGATCTCCGCGCCCGCCCCGAAGAACACCGGCGCCTCGTGGACCACGGAAAGGCGGCCGGTCCGGCGCACCGACGCCTCGATGCCGTCGAAGTCGATCGGGGAGAGCGACCGCAGATCCAGCACTTCGAGGCTGACGCCGTCCTCTTCGGCCGCCGCCGCCGCGTCGAGGCACGTCCGGACCGTCGGCCCGTAACCGACGAGCGTCATGTCGCGCCCCGGCCGGACGACGCGGACCGAATGCAGCGGCGCCGCAGGCGCGGACGTGTCGACCGGTTCCTTCTCGTAATAGCGCCGTTTCGGTTCGAGGAAGACGACCGGGTCGTCGCAGGCGATGGCCTGGCGGAGCATCCAGTAGGCATCCGCCGCGCCGGACGGCGAGACCACCCGCAGCCCGGCGACATGGGCGAACAACGCCTCCGGCGATTCGCTGTGGTGCTCGACCGCGCCGATTCCACCGCCGTACGGAATCCGGATCACCACGGGAAGTCCGAGCCGTCCGCCGGACCGGGCCCGCATCTTGGCGAGCTGCGTGACGATCTGGTCATAGGCGGGAAAGACGAATCCGTCGAACTGGATTTCCACCACCGGGCGGTAACCGCGCAGCGCGAGGCCGATCGCGGTGCCGACGATCCCGGATTCGGCGAGCGGCGTGTCCAGGACCCGGTGCTCGCCGAAGTCCTTCTGGAGCCCTTCGGTCGCGCGGAAGACGCCGCCCAGCTTCCCGATGTCCTCGCCCATCAGCACGACCTTCGGGTCGTCGGCGAGCGCGCCGCGCAGCGCCTCGTTGATCGCCCGGACCAGGCTGAGCGTCACCGGTCACCCCTCCCCTGCGGCGGCGAAGGACGCGGAGTACTCCCGGAACCACGCCAGTTCCTCCGCGACCAGCGGATGCTCGTCGCCATACGTGCGGCCGAAGGCGTCGGCCAGTCCGGGATCCGGCATCGCGCGGACGCTCGAACGCAGACGCGCCGCGAGGTCCGCCCCTTCCCGGTCCGTCCGCGCAAAGAATTCGTCGTCGGCCAGGCCGGTCTTCCGCAAATGGAGCCCGAGCCGCGCGATCGGGTCCTTGCCGCGCCATTCCTCGACCTCCACCGGATCCCGGTAGCGGGTCGCGTCGTCGGCCGTGGTGTGCGCGCCCATCCGGTAGGTGAACGCCTCGATGAGCATCGGTCCCGCACCGCTGCGGGCGCGCGCGAGGGCCGCGCGGGTCACCGCGAGACAGGCAAGCACGTCGTTGCCGTCCACCCGGACGCCCGGAAACCCGAACCCGGCGGCCCGCCGGAAGATCGGCGCCCGGAACTGCCGCTCGTTCCCGGCCGAGATCGCCCATTGGTTGTTCTGGCAGAAGAAGACCACCGGCGCGTTGTAGACGGCCGCGAAATTGAACGCCTCGCTCACGTCGCCCTGGCTCGTGGCGCCGTCGCCGAAATAGACCGCGACGGCCGTCCCCGCGTCGTCGGCGGCCACGCCCATCGCGTATCCGGTCGCGTGCAGGACCTGCGACCCGATCACCAGCGTGTAGAGGTGGAAATGGTGCTCGGCGGGATCCCAGCCGCCGTGCGTGACGCCGCGGTACAACCGGAAGATGTGCAGCGGATCGAGGCCACGGCAGAGCGCGACGCCGTGGTCCCGGTAACTCGGAAAGACGTGGTCGTCGTCGCGCAGCGCCCGCGCCGAGCCGATCTGCGCGGCCTCCTGTCCGAGCAGCGACGGCCAGAGCGCCAGTTCGCCCTGCCGTTGCAGGGTGACGCCCTCGCCGTCGGCGGCGCGCGCCAGCACCATGTCCCGGTAGAGCCCGCGCAGTTCGCCGGGCGTCGATTCCAGTTCGTAGTCGGGGTGGGGAACTCGTTCGCCGTCCGGGGTGAGAAGCCGCACCATTTCCCCCGGCGTGTGCTCGGTCAACCCGCTTCCCTCCGGTGAGAGTTCTTACGCATTGCCGCGAACGGTCTCGTCCGGGACGCGGCGCGGAATGCTGCGCTCGATCTCGGCGCGCAGCCGGTTCAGGTCGTCGGCATGGCCGTGGGCGGCGATATGGCCGTCAGGACGGACCAGGTAATAGCCCGGCCTGCCGCACAGTTCCGGCACGCCGGGGGCGACGCCGACGTTCAGCCCCGGCGCCGTCTCGGCGAGGCGGCGCAGCGCGGGCAGCAGCCGGGACGACGCGGTCAGCACCGTCCACCGGCCGTGCACGACGCCCAGCGCGTTCGCGAGCCCGTACGGCACGGCCGCGCCGGGACGCAGCCCGCCCCGCCCGCACCGCCGCGCCGGCACCTGCGCCGCGCGCGTCGGCGGATACCGCAGCCGCCGCCCCGCCATGACCGGCAGGTAGAAGCGTTCGAGCGCCCCGCTGCGGTCGGCCGCGCGGAACGCCAGGTCGCGCAGCCCCGTCCAGGGCCTGCGCCGCACCATCCACGCGCGGGTCTGCAGATCCGTCTCCCGGACGACCCGCGCCGCGACGGCCAGGCGCTCCTGCTCATAGGTGTCGAGCAGGTCGTCCGGCGCCTCGCCGTGCAGCACGGCGGCGAGCTTCCACGCCAGGTTGTGCGCGTCCTGCACGCCGGTGTTGAGCCCCTGCCCGCCCGCCGGACTGTGGACGTGCGCGGCGTCCCCCGCCAGGAACACCCGCCCGCGCCGGTAGACGTCGGCCTGCCGGGCGTGGACGCGGAACGCCGTCCGCCACACCGGCTCCGTCAGGCGCACGCCCGCCGGCCCCCGCTCGTCCACGGCCTTCTGCATCCACGGCAGGCTCAGCTCCTGTCCGGGCGGCAGGACGGAGAAGAACCGGAACGCCCCGCCCGGCAGCGCCACGACCGCCAGCACGCCCTGCGCCGACAGGTAGTAGTGGGCGCGGTCGGGCGGCAGCTCCGCGCCGGTCGGACGGCAGTCCACCAGCGCGAACGTGCTCGGGTAGGTGGCACCGGTGAAGCTCGCCCCGATCTGCCCGCGCACCGCGCTGCCCGCGCCGTCCGCGCCGATCACGAACGCGGTGCGGGTCCGCTCGACGCGCCCGTCCGGATGCTCCAGGATCGACGTGACGCCGTCGGCGCGCCCCGCGAAGTCGAGGTCGTCGAACGCCAGCAGCCGGACGCCGCGTTCGATGCGTCCCCCGAAAGCGTGCAGCCGATCGGTCAGCACCCGTTCGGTGTCGTTCTGCGGGATGCACAGCGGGACGAGTTCCTGCGGCATCGTGAACGTCGCCACGTGCGCGCGGTCGGAGAAGTAGCTGAACGCGTTGAGCCCGTGCCCGGCGGCCCGGGCCGCGTCCAGCGCGCCCAGGTCCTCCAGCAGGTCGAGCGTGCGCGGCCACAGCAACTGGGCCCGGGCGTACGGCGACGCGGCGGGGGCCCGGTCGACCAGCCGCACGCCGACGCCCCGGCGGAGCAGTTCGCACGCGGCGACGAGCCCGGTGGGACCGGCTCCGACGATGAGGACCTGGGCGTCCACCACTTCTCCTCCCGACTGACGGTTCGGCACGGCCGGGCTCAGTCCCGCCAGCCGGGGTTCTCGTCGATCGCGACGACCGCGCAGGTCGTCGCGACGCCGCCGCCCTGCGCGAGGAGCAGCACATGGTCGCCCGGCCCGACCTGCCCGGTCCGCACCAGGTGCTCCAGCCCGACGACCTGGTCGTTGACGGTGAGGTGGCCGAACTGCCGGCCGAACTCCAGCAGCCCGTGGGCGGTGCTGAACCCCAGCGGGTCGAGCATCGTCTTCAGGTAGGTCTCCTGGCCCGTGAAGATGTGCGCGACCCGCGTGATGTCCGCCAGGTCGAGATCCGCCTCGGCGACGGTGCGCGTCGCGAGATCGATCCGCAGGTCGGTCTGGCGGCGGACGATCTCCGCCAGCGTCTCGTCCAGCCCGCCGGCCGCCGCCAGCCGGGCGTTGAGGTCGACGGCGTCCTCGGGCGTGGCCCGGTGGGGCGGGAACAGCGGCCACGGCCCGCGGAACTGCTCCTCGACCTCGGCCGTCGACCCCGAGTTGATCGCCAGCAGACGCCCGAACCCCGACCGGGTGGACAGCACGACGGCGCTCCCCGCGTCGCCGACGACGCCGTTCTGGAGCCCCAGCGCCCAGCGGTTGAAGCCCGGGACGCCGGTGTTGTCCGCACCCGTCACCAGCGCGGCCCGGCGCTCGGGGCTCGCCAGCAGATGGGACGCCGCCAGCTCGACGGCCCCGATCATCCCGCTGCACGCCTGCCACACCCGGAACGACGGCACGTCCTTGTCGGTCAGGTGCCGCAGGATGTAGTGCTGCGCCGGCCATCCCTCGGGGCCCTGCTCGTGGCCGCACGCGTGGAAGTGCACGTCGAGGTCGTCCCCGAGCACGCCGGACCGCGCCATCGCCTGCCGGGCCGCCGTCACGGCCATGTCGGGCGCGGGCCGGTCGCCGGCGACCGCCGCGCCGGTCCAGCCGTACACCTCGTGGTGGGCGGGGTCGTAGAGGCCGAGTTCGACGGCCTCGCGCGCGTCGACGATCGGCGGGATGTCGACGCCCAGGCCCGCCACGTGGATTCCGGGGGTCTTCACGCCGCGCCCTCCGCCTTCAGCTCGCGGATGGCCTCGGCGACGGAGGCGATGCTGCCGCCCTTGAGGAGTTTGACGATGGGGAGCTTCGTCCCGAGCTCCCGTTCCACGCGGTTGCGCAGCTCTACTGCCATGAGCGAGTCGAGACCCATCTTGTTGAGGGGACGTTTGGTGTTGATGCGCTCCGGCTTGAGGCCGAGCACTTCCGCGACCTTGTCGAGCAGGACGCCTTCGACGTCGTCGGCCACCGCCGCCGGAACCGCGACCGGAACCGCCGCCCGAACCGGGGGAGGCGCGGCCGGGCGCGGAACCTGCGCGGCCGGGCGCGGAACCTGCGCGGCCGGGCGCGGAACCTGCGCGGCGGGGCGCGGCGTCGGCGCGGCCGGATGCGGGGGCGTCGCCGGAGGCGAGGTCGGCGCCGCCGGACGCGGACTCGGCGCGGCCGGGCGGGGAGTCGTCGCAGCCGGGCGCGGCGGCGCCGGGGAGGTGCCGGGGACGAGGCCGCTGAGCAGCCGGGACGTCGCCGCCTCCGGATAGGCCGCGGCCCATTCCGCCCAGTCGGCCGGGAGCACGGCCGTCTGGGGCGCGTCGGCCGCGATGAGTTCGGCGAGAATCGCCAGTCCGGTGTCCGCGTCGAAGCTCCTCATCCCGGTCGGGACGAGGCTCCGGCCGTCCTCCTGCTCGCGCCGGGCCACCATGCCGACGTCGCCCCAGAACCCCCAGTTGACGACCGTCGCGGGCACGCCGCGCGCACGGCGCCGGTGCGCGAGTGCGTCCAGGAAGGCGTTCCCGGCGGCGTAACCGCCGAGGAACGGCGAGCCGAGCAGCGCCGAACCGGACGAGAACAGGACGAAGTGGTCCAGCCCGGCGGGTGCGAGCCGGTCCAGGTTGAGCGTCCCCCGGATCTTGGGTCGCAGCAGCGCGTCGAGATCGGCCCCGTCGATCTCGCGCAACGGCGCATAGTCGACCGTTCCCGCGGCGTGGAACACACCGCGCAGATCCGGGAAGCGGGCGAAGAGATCGCGCATCGCGTCGGCGTCGGCCACGTCCACGGCGGCGTAGGCGCACTCGGCGCCCCGCGCCCGCAGCCCGGCGAGCACGGGATGCTCCGGGTCCGCCGCGCTGCGCCCGGTCAGGACCAGGCGCCGGGCCCCGTGGTCGACGAGCCAGTCCGCGACCTTCGCGCCGATCCCGCCGAGACCGCCGGTGACCAGGTACGACGCGTCCGGACGGAAGACCGGCGCGGCAACGGCGGCCGACGGCTCCTCGAACGACACGACGATCTTCCCGGTGTGCCGCGCCTGCCCCATGAGCAGGAACGCCTCGGCCGCCCGCGACGCCGGGTACTGGACGAACGGCAGCGGGTCGAGCACGCCGTCGTCCACGAGCGCGCACACCTCGCGCAGGACCCGCCCGGGACGTTCGGGCACCTCGGCCATCATCGCGACGAGGTCGACGGCGTGGAAGCTGAGGTTCCGGGCGAAGTGCGCCAGCGAGACGCCGTTCCCTTCGAGGATGTCCCGCTTGCTGATCTCCAGGTAGCGGCCATAGGGCGCCATCAAAGAAAGGTTCGCGTCCACCGCGGGCCCGGTGAGCGTGTTGAGGATCAGGTCGAAGCCGACGCCCGCGAAGTCCTCCGCGAAGGCCGTCGACCGCGACGTGGACGTCCCGGCGACCCCGAGGTCGTCCAGGAACCGCCGCTTCTCGGGACTTCCGGCGGTGCCGTAGACCACCGCGTTCTTCCACCGCGCGATCTGGAGTGCCGCGAGCCCGACGCCTCCGGTCGCGGTGTGGACGAGCACCTTGTCACCCGCGCCGATCCCACCGAGGTCGCACAGCGCGTAGTAGGCCGTGATGTAGGCGGCGGGAAGCGTGACGGCCTCGGCCGCGGTGATGCGGCGCGGCTTGGGCGCGACCAGCACGGACGGGGCCACGACCCGCGACGCGAGCGCCCCCTCCGCGATGGCGACGACCTCCTCGCCGACGGCCACGTCGCGGACCCGGGCGCCCACGGCCGCGACCGTCCCCGCGCACTCCCAGCCGAGCTTCGGGCTCGCGGTGAGCGACTGACCGGGGTACATCCCGACGGCCATGAGCACGTCGCGGTAGTTCAGGGCGGCGTGCGAGACGTCGATGACGACCTCGTCCGGCCCCGGCACGAGCGGCCCGACCGGCACTTCCGTCAGGTCGTCCAGGACGCCCGGCACCGGCATGGTCACCTTCCGCGCGCCGCGCCCCGCCGCCGCGCGATGCTCGACGAGCCGCGCGGTGTACGCGTGCCCGCGCCGGACGGCGAGCTGGTCCTCGGCCGTGTCGCCGAGCAGCAGGTCCGCCGCCGTGCGGGCGCTGTCGGGATCCCGGTCGAGATCGAGGAGACCGACGCGCAGGCTCCGGTGCTCGGCGGCGGCGGTCCGACCGAGGCCCCACAGCGGCGCCTGGAGAGCGCCCGTCACCTCGTCGCCGGGGAGCGCCCGCTGCGCGTCCCGGGTGACGAGCCACAGCCGCGGATCACCGGGCAGGCCGAGGTCCTCCAGCGCCTGCACCAGATGGACGGCGGACCGGCACGCCAGCAGCGCGGCCCGGTCGATCTCCTTGCCGGACGGGTCCGGCGCGACCGTGACGTCGGCCGACCAGAGATGGACGACGCCGCCGATCGCGCCGCGCGAGGCGATCTCCGTGAGCGCCGCCCGGTAGTCCGCCGGCCGATCGGGGTCGATGCGGAACCGGTCCGCCGCCCCGGCGTGGAAGCGCTCGGCGGCGCTGATCACGACCGCGTCCGCGCCCCGCTCGCGCAGGGCCGCGAGCACGCGCCGTCCCACCGTGCCGCTGTCGGTCAGGACGACCCAGGTGCCCGTCCGGCCGGCCACCGGCGCCGGTGCCGCGCAGGGGGCGAACTCCACGTCGTACAGCCACCGCGCGTGCTCGCTCTCCGGCGCGGACGCGGCGTCGGCGCTCGCCCCGAGGAGGTATTGGAGGCGCCCGCCTCGCAGCTCGCCCACCAGATTGTCCTCCTCATCGTAGATTTCGACTTCACCGGTGAACGAGTCGTCGCGGGCGGAGCGCGTGAGCAGCGCGTGGCTGTGGCAGCGCGTGGTCGGCCGGCCGTAGACGCGCACCTCCGCGATGCTTCCGAGGACGAACACCTGGTCCTGGCCCGCGGCGACGTCGGGCCGGGCCGCGACGATCGACTGCCCGGCGGCGTCCAGGAGGGCGGGGTGGAACTCGTGCTCGGCGAGCGAGGCGCGCAGCGCGGCGGGGCAGTCCAGGCGCGCCAGGGCCTCGCCCTCCCGCCGCCACACGTCCGCGATGCCCTGGAACGTCCCGTTCCACTGGTTGCCCCGGGCGGCGTGCGTCGGATAGAACGCGGCGCGGTCCTGGTGCTCGGGGCAGCGCGCCTTGATCGCATCCCACGACGCGCCGGCCGCCCGCGCGGGACGCTCGATGCGCCGCGCGACGCCGCGGCTGTGCGCGACCCATTCGCCCTCGTCCGTGCGGGACCGGATCTCGCAGCGCACGGAGCCGTCCGGCGCGGGCACGGCGGTGACGCGGACCTCGCCGCCGGGCTCGCCCTCGTCCAGGAAGACGGCGCGCTCGAAGTGGACGTCGGCGAGCGCGACCGGCCCGGCGCCGAGGATCGGCCGCGCCGCCGCGAGCATCATCTCGACATGGGCGGTGCCCGGAAGGATCACCGTCTCCTGCACCCGGTGGTCCAGGAGATAGGCGTTGCGCCGCAGGTCGATGGGCCCCGTGTAGACGAGTCCACCGTCCGGGCCGGCGGATTTCACGCCGAGCAGCGGATGCCCGGCCGGCGCGGGCCGCTCGGGCAGCCAGAAGTCCGTGCGCCGCCACGGGTGGTGCGGGACGGGAACGAACTCGCCCCCACCGAACAGCGCCGCATAGTCGACCGGCACTGCCGCCGTGAACAGCGCCCCCACACCGGCGAGCAGGGCGGCGCGTTCCGGCTCGTCCCGGCGCAGCGACCCCACCGAGACCGTCTCGGCCCCGTGCGCCCGCGCGGTCTCCTTCACGGCGTTGACCAGCAGCGGATGCGGGCTCATCTCGACGAAGACGGTGTCCTCGGCGTCGAGTTGCGCGCCCACCGCGCCGACGAAGTCGACGGGCTCGCGGATGTTGCGGACCCAGTAGTCCGCGTCCAGCTCGGCCCCGGAGAGCGGTTCGCCGAGCAGCGTGGAGTGCAGCGGGATCGTTCCCGCCCGGGGCGCGACGTCCTTCAGCTCCCGGCGCAGGTCGTCGGCGATGCGGTCGATCTGCGGGCAGTGCGACGCGAAGTCGACGCGGACGACGCGGTTGACGACGTCGCGGCGGTCGAGGTCGGCCAGGATCGACCGGACGGCGTCCGCGTCCCCGGAGATGAGCGTGGACGTCGGGCTGTTGCACGCCGCGACGGCGACCGACCGCTCGTGCCCCGCGATCGCGGCGGCGGCCTCGGCCCCCGACAGCGCGACCCAGGCCATGATCCCCTGCCCGGCCAGCCGCTCGGCGAGCTTGCTGCGTCGGCAGATGACGGCGGCGGCGTCCGCCAGGCTGAGCGCCCCGGAGACGTGCGCGGCGGCGGCCTCGCCCATGCTGTGCCCGATGACGACGTCGGGTTCCACGCCCCACGACCGCCAGAGCGCGGCGAGGGCGATCTCCATCGCCCACAGCGTCGGCTGGACGATCGAGGTCAGCTCGAACCAGTCGCCGGTGCCGTCCGCCAGGAGGTCGAGCAGGGACCACCCGGCCTCCTTCTCGATGGCGCCCGAGCACGCGCGGATCGCGTCGGCGAACACCGGCTCGGACGCCAGCAGCTCCCGTCCCATCCCGACCCACTGCGACCCCTGGCCGGGGAAGACGAACGCCACGCGCGGACGGCTCGCGGCGTCGGTGTACTCGCTGGTGGACAGGTCCGGCGCGTCGCTGCCCGCGACGAACTCGCGGAGCGCGTCCACGGCCTGCTCGCGCGACGCGACGGGCACCGCGAGCCGACTCTCCAGGTGGGACCGGCGCGTGGCCAGCGAGAAGCACACGTCGTGCAGGGAGTCCCCGGTCCCGGCCAGGTGCTCGGCGGTGCGGGCGGCGAGTTCCGTCAGCGCCTCCGGGTCGGCCGCCGCGAGCAGCAGCAGCTCGTCGCGCTCGGGCGCCGGAGCGGAAGCGGGCCGCTCGGGCGCCGCCGTCAGGACGAGGTGGGCGTTGGTCCCGCTGAAGCCGAAGCTGCTGATGCTCGCGACGGCGGGACGCCCCCGCTCGGGCAGGTCCGTGGCCTCGGTCGCGATCGCGAGGGGGAGGTCGTCCCAGGCCACCTCGGGGTTGGGGTCGCGCAGGTGCAGGCTCGGCGGCACCGTCCCGTGCTCCAGGCTCAGCACCGTCTTGATGAGCGAGGCGATGCCTGCGGCGGCCTCCGCGTGCCCGATGTTGGTCTTGACCGACCCGACGAGGAACGGCCGGTCCGGACGGCGTCCCGCGCCCAGCACCGCGGCGAGGGCGGCCAGTTCGACGGGGTCCCCGGCGGGCGTGCCCGTGCCGTGCGCCTCGACGTAGTCGGTGTCGGCGGGGTCGATACCTGCGTCGGCGTAGGCGCGGCGGATGACGTCGCTCTGCCCCTCCACCGCCGGGGTGACCAGGAAGCCGCTGCTGCGGCCGTCGTTGCCGACCGCCGTGCCCCGCAGGACGGCGCGGATCCTGTCCCCGTCGGCGAGCGCCCGCGCCAGCGGCTTGAGGAAGACCGCGCCGACGCCGTCGCTGCGGACGAAGCCGTCGCCGGAGGCGTCCCCGAACTTGCAGCGGCCGTCCTCGGCGAGCATCCCCACCCCGGAGTAGGCCACGCCCTCCTCCGGCAGCAGGATGAGGTTCACGCCCGCCGCGATCGCGAGGCCGCACTCGCCCAGCCGGATCGCCTGCACGGCCTGGTGCACCGCGACGAGCGACGACGCGCACGCGGTGTCGACGGCGAGGCTCGGCCCGCGCAGGTCGTAGGCGAACGACACGCGGCCCGCCGTGATGGCGCGGGACGCCGCCCCGGTCATCGCGTAGAGGTCGAGAGATTCGGGGTGCCGGTATTGCAGGTGCCAGTAGTCGCTGCCGATCTGGCCCACGAACACGCCGGTGTCGCTGCCGGCGAGGTCTTCGAGCCGCTGCCCGGCGTCCTCCAGCGCCTCGTGGGAGACCTCCAGCAGGAGCCGCTGCTGCGGATCCATGAGCGCCGCCTCTTTGGGCGCGATGCCGAAGAACTCGGCGTCGAATCCCCGGATGTCGTCCAGGAGACCGCCCCATCTGCTCACGGTCTTTCCGGGCGTCCGCGGGACGGGGTCGTAGACGGCGTCGACGTCATAACGGGACGGCGGGATCTCCGTGACGGCGTCCGTTCCGGAGACGAGCAGTTCCCAGAACGCGTCGAGGTCGTCCGCCCCGGCGAAGCGGCCTGCCATTCCGACGATCGCGATGGGCTCCGCCGGGCGGGCACGCGAGATATCAGCGGACATCATGGTTCCTTTTCCAGCGTTCGGTTGCGGAAATGGGCGTCCCGGCTCAGGCGGCGGCCGACTCCAGGAGGGTCCAGCCGTGACGGCGGGCGTGGGCGGTCAGGACGGGGTCCGCGCCGACGACGACGGGACGTCCGACCGCCTCCAGCAGCGGAAGATCGCTCACGTGGTCGCCGTAGGCCGCGCACGCCGCGCGGGGGACGCCGGTGACCACGGTCGCCGCGCGGGCGGCGCGGCCCTTCGCGGCGCCGATCATCGGCACCAGCACCTCGCCGGTCAGCCGGCCGTACCGCAGGAGCGGACGGGTGCCGAGCGTCCAGTCGGCGCCGACGGCGGCGGCGATCGGGTCCAGGCAGGGGAAGAACGACCCCGACAGCAGCACGATCCGGTCCCCCGCCGCGCGGTGGCGCCGCAGCGCCTCGACCGTGCGGGGGTTGAACAGGCGGTCGTCCTGCGCGTCGAACCAGTACCGGCCCGAGTCGGACAGGCGGAGCGCCGACTCGCCCGCGAGGAAGCGGTAGTAGGAGCGGTTCACCTCGGCGCGGGGGACGCCCCGGGCCGCCGCCGCCCGCAGGCTCGCCGCGATCCGTTCGTAGGCGCCCGGCGGTTCGCCGCGCCAGCGCAGGTGGAACTCCAGGAAGGAGAACATGCTCTTGATCGAGATCAGGGTCTCGTCGACGTCGAAGAAGGCGATCACGGGACCTCCGCGGGTGCGCGGGCGGATCAGGGCTGCGCTCACCAGGCGACGGGAACCTCGAAGACCCCGAAGGCCTCGGAATTCTCCTTGAAGACGAGATCGTCCACCGGAACCGTGAGCCGCAGTTCCGGCGCCCGCGCGAACAGGGTCTCCAGGACCAGTTCCATTTCGACGCGGGCGAGGTGCTGGCCGAGGCAGTTGTGGATTCCGTGGCCGAAGCTCAGCTGCTGCTGGGCGTTCTGCGTCAGGTCCAGCGAGTCCGGCGTTGTGAAGACCGACTCGTCCCGGTTGGCCGAACCGAGGCACAGCGCCACACCGTCACCGGCCTTGATGACGACGCCGTCGATCTCGATGTCCTCCACCGCGACGCGGAAGACGATGTCCACGATCGAGAAGTAGCGCAGCAGTTCCTCGACCGCGCCGGGAAGCAGGTCCAGGTTCGCGAGGAGCGTTTCCCGCTGCTCCCGGTCGCTCAGCAGCTTGGCCACCCCGAGGGCGATGCTGTTCGCGGTCGTCTCGTAGCCCGAGACGAACAGCAGGATCGTGATTCCGACGAGCGCCTTGTGGTCGAGCACGCCGTCCACGCGATTGCGCAGGATCAGCCGTCCCAACATGGTGTCCTCGTCGGGATCGGCCTCCTGGGCGGTGACGAGCCGGTCCATGTACTCGTGGACCCTGAGCACCGCCACGGTGCGCTGTTCGAGCGTGCTCGACCGGTTCAGGACCGTGGTGGCGTGCTTCTGGAACGCGGCGCGATCCTCGTAGGGGACGCCGAGCATTTCGCAGATCACCAGCGAAGGGAGCGGAATCGCCAGGGCCTCGACGAGGTCGGCCGTCCGGCCGGGGGCGGACAGCATCTCGGTGATGACGCCGTCCACGATCTCCTGGAGCCGGGGCCGCATCGCCCGCACCCGGAAGGCGGTGAACTCTCCCGCCAGCATCCGCCGATGGGCGAGGTGCTGGGGGGCGTCGAGACCCAGCAGCGTCCGCGTGACGCTGTTGACGCCTTCCTTCATCGCCGGCGGGAGCGTCACCATCACCGGGTAGTCGGGGTTGTCGTGATCCGAGCTGAGCCGGGGATCGACGAGCAGTTGCCGGACATGACGATGCCGCGTGACGAACCAGGGCCGCATGCCGCTCGGCAGCGTCACCCGGGCGATGGGGTTCTCCGCGCGCATGTCGCGGTAGCCCGCCGGAACGTCGAAGGGACACTCCCTCGGCATGGGGAGGGCCGGCCCGCCATCGACGTCGACCACAGACTCAGACATTTTGCCCATTTCTCCTGCCACGTTCGTTTCGTACGGCTGAAAATCAGGACTATCCGGTCATTCACTCGGGCTGTGCGTGGATCGCTCCGATCCGGCGACGCGGTCGGCACGACGCCGCCCGCCCGGCGCCGCGCCCGTCACGGACGCTAGCAGACGATGTTGTCTGTTTGAGAACGCCCACGGCGGCCCACACCCCGTTCCCCCTCGTAGATCCGGACGAAAAGGAAGTTACGGAGCCGCCCGGCGGGGGTCGTCACCGCCGGGAGGGAGCGCCGTCCCCCGCGCGGGGGACGGCCGCGCGGACCGGGCGGACGGCGCGGCGAGCCTTTAGACTCGCGGTGTGATCTTCAAGGCGGTGGGCGACGGGAAGCCGTACCCCGAGCACCGGCTCTCCTCGGGGGACTGGGCCCGGATCCCCCCGCGCCAGGTGCGGCTGGACCAGCTCATCAGCACCAAGCGCGAACTCGATCTCCAGTCGCTGCTGGCCAAGGACTCGACGTTCTACGGCGACCTGTTCCCGCACGTCGTCCAGTGGCGGGGCGACCTCTACCTGGAGGACGGCCTGCACCGCGCGCTGCGGGCCGCGCTCCAGCAGCGGCAGGTCCTGCACGCGCGGGTGCTCGACCTGGACGCGATCGACCTCTAGCGGACGGCGACCGGCTCCGCCGCCGGGACGGGCGCGCCGACGGTCCGGACGAACCCCGGACGCGCCGCGACCAGCCCGAACACGACCTCGGGCACGACGAGGACGAGCAGCAGCGCGAGCGAGACCGTCCAGCCGCCGGTGGCGTCGCGCAGCACGCCGACCGCGAGCGGTCCGAATCCGGCCAGCAGGTAGCCGCCCGTCTGCGCCATCCCCGACAGCCGCGCCGCGACGGCCGGGCTCGGCGAGCGCAGCGTGAGCAGCGTGTAGGCGAGCGGGAACGCGCTGCCGGTCGCGACGCCGAGCAGCACCACCCAGGCCCAGCCGAGCCCGGGCGCGACGATCAGCCCGCCGACCCCGGCGACCATGCAGCCGCCCACGGCCAGCACGAGGACGCGCTGGTCCGCCAGCCGCGCCGCGAACACCGGCACGACGTAGCCGAGCGGGATGCCGATGAGCAGCATCGCGGACATCATGATCCCGGCCGTCGAGGCGGCGACGCCGTGGTCGCGCATGATCTCCGGCAGCCACGACATCAGGACGTAGAACATCAGCGACGCCAGGCCCATGAACGTCGCGACGGCCCAGGCGAGCGGGCTCCGCAGCAGCGACACGGGAACGTTCCGGGACGACGACGGCGGCGCGGGCGGCGCGGACCGCCGGGCGAGCGGCCCCCACACCAGCAGGGCGACCAGCGACGGCACGGCCCAGACGGCGAGCGCGAACCGCCAGCCGCCCGCGTCGTCCAGCGGGACGGCCAGCGCCGCAGCGAACGCCCCGCTCCACGCCATCAGCATCATCGCGAGGCCCGTCAGCGGCCCGACGCGGTCCGGGAACGCCCGCTTGATGACGGCGGGCAGCAGGACGTTCCCGAGCGCGATCCCGGCCCCGGCGACGACCGTCCCGGCGAACAGCGCGACCGCCGACGGCACCAGCCGCAGCGCGATCCCGCCGGTGATGAGCGCGAGCGCCCCGGCGATGGCGGTCTCCGTCCCGAACCGCCGCGCGGCGGCCGGCGCGAGCGAGGCGAACGCGCCGAGGCACAGCACGGGCAGCGTGGTGAGCACGCTGACCTCGACCCCGGACAGGCCGAGCGCCGTGCGCAGGTCGGCGAGGACGGGCGCGACGCCGGTGATGGCGGCGCGCAGGTTGACGGCGAGCAGGACGAGACCCGCGAGGGTCCACAGGGCGGTGAGACGGGCGTGCGACATGGGCCTTGAGTTCTGCGCGAACGCGGTAGGGGGCGGTCAGAGGGTCCGCAGGATGTGGTCGAGGCAGCTCTGCGCGGCGGCAGCGGCGGCGGACGCGTCACCGGCGCGGACGGCGGCGGCGATCGGCTCGTGCGGGACGTCGGTGTGGTCCAGCGCCTCCCCGGCCCCGCCGATGCTCAGTTTCAGCGCGGCGCCGAAGTCCCGGTAGAGGTCGGTGAGCACCCGGTTGTGGGTGGCGTCCACGACGGCGGTGTGGAAGGCGAGGTCGGCGTCCACGAACGCGTCGCGGTCCCCGGCGGCGAACGCCGCGTCCCGGCGGACGAGCGCGGCGTCGATCGCGGCGATGTCGGCGTCGGTGCGGCGGACGGCCGCGAGCCGCGCCGCCTCGACCTCCAGCCCGCGCCGGACCTCCAGGATCTCGATCAGCTCGGCCGTCGCCAGCCGCCGCCGGACGGCGCCCGACAGCTCGCTGGTCGCGATGACGTAGGTGCCGTCGCCCTGGCGTCCCGCGAGCAGGCCCGCGTGGGTCAGCGCGCGGACGGCCTCGCGGACGGTGTTGCGTCCCACGCCGAGCTGTTCGACCAGCGCCGGTTCGGCGGGGATCCGGCCGCCGAGGGGCCAGGCGCCGGAGGCGATCTCGGCGCGCATCTGGTCGATGACCTGCTCGACCAGTGAGGAACGTCGAGCCGCCTGCAACGTCATGGTGTCTCCCAGGTCTGCCGGTAACCCAATCATCCCATGTTTGCGCCACCACGGAACCGTGACGCTCGTCGCACCGGGCGCCGGTCCCCGGGGACCGGCGCCCGGTGCGTCAGACGCGCGGCAGGTCGGCGCCGGCCGGAACCGGACGCGTCGCGCGCAGCCCGGTCGCCTCCAGCGCCCGGCGGTAGGCGTCGGCCGCCGCCGGACGGTCGCCCGCGGCTTCGAACAGTTCACCCAGCTCACGGGCCAGATGCGCGGCCGGGCGGCCCGGCGGCAGCGTCGCGAGCTGCCCGGCGGCGGCGCGCAGGACGACCAGCGCCGCCGCGCCGTCCCGCTGCGCGACGCGCGCCCGCGCGAGGACGAGCCTGGCCTGCACGGTCGTCCGCGTCCGGGCGGACGGGGCACCGTCCGGACGGGTGGCCGTGCTCTCCGGCGCCGCGAGCGCGAACCCGGTGTCGAGGAACTCCTCCAGCGCCGCGATGGCCGCGCCGACGTCCCCGGCGAGCACCAGCCCGCGCGCCCGCTCGATCGTGGCCTCGGCCGCCTCGCCGCCGACGAGCGCGTCCGTCCCGGCGAGCAGGTCGAGCGCCGCCCGGGCCGCCGCGGCGCTCGGCACGGCGCGCGGGGCGGCCGGGTCGAGCGGTTCGGGCGTGGCGGCGTCGGTGAACGGCGGGACGCCGCGCAGCAGCGCCCGCGCGGCGGCCAGCCGCAGCCGCGCCTCGGCCCGCTCGGCCTCCTCGCCGCCGCGCGTGGCGAGGGCCTGGTCGGCGAAGTACAGCGCGTCGCCGATCGCGCCCTCGTCCAGCGCCCGCGTGCTGGCCTGCCGGTAGTGCGCGCACAGCGGCATGACCTCGGCCGGGGGCGCCAGCAGGCGGCGGCCGAGGGCGTGGGCGCGCACGACGTCCGCGCGGTCCAGGTAGCCGGTGAGCAGGACCCGGCCCGCCTCGGCGCGCTCGGCGCCGACGGTGAGGCCGAGTTCGGTGAGCCGGTCGAGCGCGCGTTCGGCCAGCGCGATGGCCTGGCCGAGGTCGCCGACGGCGTGGTAGCAGCGGGCCAGCGCGATCACGGCGGGCAGCCGGCTGGACCGGCCCGGGTCGCGGTCGGCCTGCTCGCGCAGGTCCTCGAAGAGGGCGATGGCCTCCTCCACCCGGCCCAGCTCCTCCAGGGCGCGGGCACGGCCCCAGCGGGCGCGCGCGACGAGGTCGGCGTCGTCGCTGCGGTCCAGGACGTCCTCGAAGGCGGCCTCGGCCGCGGCGGCGTCGCCCGCGAGCAGGGTGAGGTGCGCGTGCCGCTCCCGGACTTCGAGATGGGCGCGCTGTTCGGGCTCGACGCCCTCGGCGAGGTATTCGGGGGTGCAGCCGAGGCGTTCGGCGAGCATCCGCAGGACGGTGGGGGTCGGAGTCCGCTTACCGGACTCGATCAACGAGATGTAGCTGTCGGAGAGGTCGTGACCGGCGAGCTGCGCCTGCGAGAGGCGTCTGGTCAGCCGCAGGTTGCGGACGCGTTCGCCGACATTGCCTGGACCCGGCATGTGGACTCACTTAGCGGAAGTATTCAGGCGGCTGGGGTGCCGACATGATGGCACATTGCCGGATATCGCACACCGGAAGTCACCCGATCGGTCCCCGGCCCGCCGTCGCTCGGCAGGTCAGCAGCACGGCCGCCGCCGCACCGCCTCCGGCGCAGCGAAACCACGCTGTACTCCGACATTATCGGACGTTGACCGGGTCTCCGGCCACCGCACCGGAATGGGTCAGGACGGTCGAGCGCGGATCAGCCGTCCGCGTTCTTGTTCGGGAAGATCATTTCGCAGACCTCCAGGTACAACTGCTCCGGATACGGCAGGTACGGAACGCGGTCCAGCGCCTGGTCCTGGCCGGCGGACTCCATGATGAACTCGCCGTAGCCGAGCATCCGCCCCGCCAGCGACCGCTTGAAGCCCATGTCGGTGACCTTCGCCAGCGGCATCATCGCGACGTTGCGCGTGATGATCCCGGTGGTCAGCAGCATCCGCTGGTTGGTGATGACGAAGTAGTCGACCGACCACTCCGCGACCCGCCACACGAACCAGGCCAGCAGCGCCAGCCACGCCCACCAGATGTAGCTGATCGCGCTGCCCGCGCCGGACCCGGCGCCGATGTTGCTGAGCACGCCCGCGACGATCAGCCCGCCGAGCACCAGCCCGACCGGGACCATCAGGACGGCCGGGTGCCGCCGGACGGTGATCACCTGCGTCTCGTGCGGCAGCAGGTACTTGTTGACGGACGCGGGGGCGGAGTCTCCGGGGGTGACCAGTCGCATGGCGTCCTCAGCCCAGCTCGGTGACGAAGGTCGCGAACGCGTCGCCGGCCCGGGCCAGCGCGCCCGCCGCCTCGTTGAGGGACTGCGTGGCCTCGGCCGGACGGCGGATCACGACGAACACGACGAGCGCCGCGGCGGCCCACGTCAGGTACTTTCTGGCGGGCACGTCAGCCTCCCGGAGCGATCACCCACAGACCCCCGGCAAGTCTCGCACAGCCGGGAGTCGGCGCAAAGCGCCCGTCACGGCGCGTTGCCGAGGGTGCTGCGCGGCCGTCGCCGTCGCCGCTCGGCCGCGACGAGCGCGAGCACCTCCAGGTGTTTTCGCGCGATCCGTTCCACCAGGCCGGGTTCGGCCGACCCCACGACCTCCAGCGCCCCGTAGCGGGCGGCGGCGACGCAGCGCGCCACGGTCTCGGGCGGGTGCGCCGCGGCGAACTCGGCGGCCAGGCGCTGCTCGACGTCCTCGTACGGCTGGCGTTCGTCATCCCCTGGGTGAGTCATCACGCATCCTCGCGACTCGCTCGCGCCGCCCGGTCCGAAACCGATCCCCTGTGCGCCGGGACGACGGACGGAACGATTCTGACGTTCCGTTATTCGCTATTACCCAAGGTGATGCGTCGGCGAACATGCGGAGAGGCCGTGCAAAGCGGTCGTCGCCGGTACGGATGGTGACGTCCCGTCCGCTGTGAAGTCAGGTAACTCTCACTTCGTCGGCCGATCGGACGACGAATCCCCCTTTATTGGACGGACTATGAAATAGGTGTTCAGACCACACCGTAGAGCCGGTCGCCCGCGTCGCCGAGGCCCGGGACGATGAAACCGCGTTCGTTGAGACGCTCGTCCAGGCCCGCCGTCACGACGCGAATGGGCGCCCGCGTCCCGGCGAACGCGTCCTCCAGGAAGCGCAGGCCCTCGGGGGCGGCGAGGAGGCACAGCGCCGTCACGTCGTCCGCGCCCCGGTCCAGCAGCAGCCGGATCGCGGCGGCCAGCGTGCCGCCCGTCGCGAGCATCGGGTCCAGGACGTAGCACTGGCGGCCGGACAGGTCGTCGGGCAGCCGCGACGCGTACGTCTCCGCCTGGAGGGTGCCCTCGTCGCGGACCATGCCGAGGAAGCCGACCTCGGCGGTGGGCAGCAGGCGCGTCATGCCGTCCAGCATCCCGAGGCCCGCGCGCAGGATCGGGACGACCAGCGGCTTCGGGCTCGCGAGCTGCACACCGTGCGTCCGCGTGACGGGCGTCTGCACCTCCACGTCGGTGACGCGGACGTCCCGGGTGGCCTCGTAGGCGAGCAGCGTGACCAGCTCGTCGGCCAGCCGCCGGAACGTCGGCGAATCGGTCCGGACGTCCCGCAGCGTGGTCAGCTTGTGCGCGACGAGCGGGTGATCGACGGCGAGGGTCTGCATGCGCTCACCGTACCGGCACGGCAACCGGCACCGAACTGATCGGCCGCGGCAGGATAGGGAGCGTTCCGTTCGGGCAGTATGGCGATATGACCAGCCATCGGGAGCAGGAGAACCCGCAGGTCGGAGACCCTCGACGGGACGATCCGGACCGTCGGTCCGGCACGGCGCCGACCCCGGAGGAGGTCCGCGAGCGGCTCCGCCGCCGGGCCGTCTTCCTCCGGGAACTGGCCGAGGCCCGCGAGCTGCGCCGCCGCGTCACGCCGCACCGGTCGCGGCGGGCCCGCATCCACGCCGCCCTTCGCAGGCGTACCTTCCGCATCAATTAACGGCGTCCGGTAGGTTTCGTCCGGCGGCGCCGCCCATGGCGCCGCCCATCCGCCGCCGGACGGAGTTCGGCGGTGATGGCCGCGAGGGCGCGCTGCATCTGCGACCATGCCCTGGCAGGAGACGGGCCGGTGGGGTGGAGATGACGGATGTTGACGACGCGACGGATTTCGCCGTCGTCGTGTATCGCGAGGACGAACGCTGGGAAGCGGAGATCCTCCCGGTCGCGCTGACGGAGGACCTCGACGGGCTCGTCCACGCCCTGCGCCAGCAGCCCAGCCTCGGCGGCACGATCGGGCTCGTCGCGGTCGGCGACGACTTCTTCGTCGCGATCCGGCTGCTCGGCGACGAGACGATGATCTTCCTGTCGGACGTGACCGCGTCCGTGGACTGGTCGCTCGCCCGCCAGGTCCTCGACCGGCTCGACATCCCCGTCCCCGACGACGAGGAACTCGACCAGGTCCTGCCCGTCGGCGACATGTCGATCTTCGCCGACCTCGGGCTGGACGAGATGGAGCTCGGCGCCATCTCCGGCGACCTGGAGCTGTACCCGGACGAGATGCTGCTCAGCATCGCCGGCCGCCTCGGCTTCGCCCAGGCCTTCGAACGCGCCCTGGACGCCCTCGGCTGAGCCAACTCTTCGTCTTGCCTTGGCCGGGCCGGGGCCTCGGCTGCGAGAATGAGACGGTGCACACATTCGCGGCCGTCTTCGCCCGCGCGCCGGAAGGCTGGTCGGGCGCCGAGACCCCGCTGGACGAAGCCGAGGACGTCGCCGACGTCGCCGACCTGATGCGCGGCGTCGCCGCCGAGACCGCCGGGGATCCCGTCCTCCTCCTCGTCGAGGAGGACGACGACTGGTTCGGCGTCCTGCGCATGGACGCGATGGGCGAACCCCGCGCCTACGTCTCGGCCGTCCGCGACGACGGGCTCGGCGCGCTGTTCCGCCCGCTGTTCGAGGACGTCCCCACCGGATCCGCCGGAGGCGACCCCGCCGTGCTGCGCGACCTCGGCGTCGACCCCGCCCGCCTCGGCGACCTCGGCGACCGCGCACTCCCCGGCGACCCGCTCGGCGCCCTCGCCGAACTGGCGGGCTTCGCCGACGAGTTCGACCGACTGCGCGACGCATGACCGACCCACCGTCCGCCCGCCCCAGGCCCGACCCGTCCACGGCCCGCCGCGGCAGCGACCTGTCCGCAGCCGACCCCGGGCCCGACCCGTCCGCCGCCCACCCCGAGTACGTGCCCGCGATGCGCCGCGCCCTGGCCGAGGCGCGCGCGGCGGCCGAGCACGGCGACATCCCCGTCGGCGCCGTCGTCCTGGACGCCGCCGGAACCGTCCTCGGCACCGGCCACAACGACCGCGAACGCACCGGCGACCCCACCGGCCACGCCGAGATCATCGCCCTGCGCGCCGCCGCCACGACCCACGCCGACGGCTGGCGCCTCACCGGCTGCACGCTCGTCGTGACCCTGGAACCCTGCACCATGTGCGCCGGCGCCGCCGTCGCCGCCCGCGTCGCCCGCATCGTCTACGGCGCCCCCGACCCCAAGGCCGGCGCCGCCGGCTCCCTCTGGGACGTCGTCCGCGACCGCCGCCTCAACCACCGCCCCGAAGTCCTCGCCGACTACCTCGCCGCCGACTGCGCCGAACCCCTTATCGAGTTCTTCGCGCACCGCAGAGTCCGGTAAGCTCTCCGGCGGTGGTGTCGCCTAGTGGACGAGGGCGCACGCCTCGAAAGCGTGTGAAGTGCAAGCTTCCGTGGGTTCGAATCCCACCACCACCGCTGGGTCCGCCTACTCGCCGCTGAGGCGGCTTCGCTGTCGCGTTGGCGGTCTTTCTCCCGGGGGACGACCCCCGGACCCCCGATGTGGGGGCTCCGCCCCCACGCCCCCGCGCGTGGGTTGCGGTCTCCATTTATCTTCCATTTCTGGTCGGTGCGGCACTGCTCGTAGACGGCGCGGGCGTGATGCGTTTCCGTCAGGTGATGCGTCAGCCCACGGTGACCAGGGTTACGCCTGCCACCGCCAAGGCCATGCCCACGCGTTGGATCGCGCGGAGGCGCTCGCTGAAGGCGAAGCGGGCGAGCAGGACGGTCACCGCCGGGTACAGGGACGTCAGCACCGCCGCCAGGCTCAGCATCCCGGACTGGGCCGCGAGGAAGTAGAAGGCGTTGGCGCCCGCGTCCAGCGTTCCCGACAGGAGCGTCAGGCCCAGGAGTTTGCGGCCTCGGATCGGTGTTCCGGGGAGGCCGCCGTGCGCGCGGAGCAGGATCACGGCCGCTGCCGCCACTACCGCGAGATTTCCCAGGCGGGACGCCAGGATCGGCCAGAGGCCGCCGTCGCCGCCCGCCTCTTTCAGCAGGATGAAGAAGATCCCGAAGGACACGCCCGAGACGCCCGCCATGATGGGGCCGTTGTCGAACGCGCGGCGGCCCGCCACGGCCCGTTCCTCGTCGCCCTTCTCCATGCTCACGAGGCCGATCGCCACCAGGCACAGCAGGACTCCGAGCAGGACGGGCACGCCGAGCCGTTCCCCGCGCAGCACGCCCGCCGCGACCGGCAACACGGCCGCCGCCAGCGCCGATACGGGCGCGACCACGCTCATCGGTCCCCGCGCCAGCGCCCGGTAGAACGCGAGCATGCCCGCCCCGCCCGACAGGCCGGCGCCGAAGCCCCAGGCGATGCCGTGCCACGTCGGTGCCGCGCCGGTCAGCGCCACGGCGAGCATCACCGCGATTCCCGCCGGGACGCTCACCAGCAGCACGCGCACGGCGGTCGAGCGCCGGGACACCGATCCGCCCAGGAAATCCGCGACGCCGTACACGATCGCGGCTCCCAGGGCCAGCAACGTCACCACAAGCCACACTCCCGTCCGCCGCACGCCGACGCGCTCACCGACCGCACAAGTCGGCGGCCGGGCCGACGCATTCCCTCCGCGCGTTGTCCGCGCCGGGTTCGGGCGCGGCTGCCGTGCTCGGGTCGGTCGGCATCCTGCCGTGCGGTCATTTTAATGAACTACATGGTTCATCATACCGAACCGTCGTCAGGATCGTTAGGCTGAGCCGGGTGAGCGACCAGGAGGCGATCGGCGCGGCCGTCGCGCGCACCGTCCGATCGCTGCGCGCCGGGCACGGCTGGAGCCTGGACGAGCTGGCCGGACGCGCCGGGGTCAGCAAGGGCGTCCTCGTCGGGCTCGAACAAGGCCGCGGCAATCCCAACCTCGGCACGCTCATCCGCATTTCCGAGGCGCTGCGCGTGCCGCTCACCCGGCTCGTCCAGGTGGAGGAGACGCCGCCGGTGCAGGTCTTCCCGCCGGAGCGGCACGTCGTCCTGTGGCGCGGCGACGACGGCGGCACCGGGACGCTGCTCGCGGGCAGCGACCCGCGGCCGTCACTGGAGCTGTGGAACTGGCTGCTGCGGCCCGGCGAGACGCGCAGTACCGAGGCGCATGCGCCCGGCGTCCGGGAAGCCCTCTACGTGCAGCACGGCACGCTGACGCTCACCGTCGACGACCGGACGGACCGGATCCCGCCGGGCGGCGCGGCCGTGTTCGTCGGCGACCGTCCGCACGCCTACGGCAACGAGACCGACGCGGACGTCCGGTTCGTCCTCGCCGTGCTGGACCCCTAGAACGCTCGGGACGTCCTTGCCGTGCCGGATCCCGTGAACGGCTGGGACGTCGGGCGGATCGGCCTCGTCCGTGCGGTGCTGGATCCGTCAGCGGTCAGGACGTCAGGCGGATCGGCATGACCAGGTAGCGGAAGCCGGTGTCGGCGTCCTCGTCGGGTTCCTCGTCTCCCTCCGGGTCGGGGATGCCGGTGAGCAGCGCGGCCTTCGTGGACGTCGTGCACTCCAGCCGCGCGTACCGGCCGTGGACGCCCGCGAGGCCGTCCAGCAGGTACTGCGGGCTGAACGCGATGTCGAGGTCCGCGCCGTCGAGCCGCGCGGACACCTCCTCGTTGGCGCGCGCCGCGTCGCCCGCCGCCGCGCGGACGCGCACGCGGTCGCCGGTGAACTCCAGCCGGACGGGCGTGGCGCGGTCCGCGACGAGCGCCACGCGGCGGATCGCCTCGGTGAACGGGCCCGTCTCGACGCGCGCGACCGACGACCACGTGCCGGTGAGCCGGGAGCGGTAGTCGATGAACTGGTCGTCCAGCAGCCGCGTCGTCATGCTGCGGCCCCCGCCGGACACGCCGATCAGCGTCGCGCCGTGCCCGGCGAGGCCGATCGTGACCTCGGCGCCGGGGCGGATGGCCTTGGCCGTGTCGGCGAGCGTCCGGGCCGGGACGACGACGCCCGCCGCGAACTCGGGGTCGGCGGGCTTCCAGGCGACCTCGCGGGCGGCGATGCGGTAGCGGTCGGTGCAGGCCAGCCGCATCGTCGCCCCGTCGAAGTCGATGCGGACGCCGGTCAGCATCGGCAGCGTGTCGTCGCGTCCGGCGGCGGGCGTGACCTGCGCGACGGCCGCCGCGAACTCCTCGGCGGGGATCGTCCCGGCGGGGGCGGGCGGTTCGGGCAGCGCCGGGTAGTCCTCGACGGGCAGGATCTGCAGGCCGAACTCGGCGCTCCCGCAGCGCAGCACGACCTCCGACCCCGTCGCCGTGACCTCCACCGGCTGCGCGGGCAGGCTCCGGACGATCTCGGTGAGCAGCCGGCCGGGCACGAGCGCGCGGCCCGGCACCGCGACGTCCGCGTCGATCTCGGCGCGCGCAGAGACCTCCAGGTCGAACCCGGCGACCGTCACCGTGCCCGCTTCGTCCGCCGTCAGCAGCAGGCCCGCCAGGACGGGCAGCGCGGGCCGGGACGGGACGGTCCGCACGGCCCACGCCACGCCGTCCGCCAGCGTCTGCCGGTCCACCCGGAACTCCACGATGCTCTCCCTCGCTCGGTGCGTCCCCCGCACGGTAACTCTCGGGTCCGACAGTTCAGAAAAGGGCGCCGCCGCGCTCGAAGTCCAGCAGCGCCCGCTTGCGCTCCAGCCCGCCGCCGTAGCCGGTGAGGCTGCCGGACGCGCCGATCACCCGGTGGCACGGGACGATGATCGACACCGGGTTCTTGCCGTTGGCGAGCCCGACCGCCCGTGCCCCGCCGGGGCTGCCGATCGCATCGGCGAGCTGCCCGTAGCTCCACGTCGTGCCGTACGGGATGGTGAGCAGCCCTTCCCAGACGCGGCGCTGGAACGGCGTGCCGTGCAAGGACAGCGGAACGTCGAACGTGGTGAGGTCGCCCGCGAAGTAGGCGTCGAGCTGCTTGCGGACGGCGTCGAACGGTCCGTCGTCGGGTGGACCGAACGTCTCCTCGTCGGGCAGGTGCCGCTGCCGGTTCATGTAGAGGCCGCGCAGTCCGTCGTCGTCCGCGACGAGCGTCAACGGACCGATCGGGCTGTCCACGACGGTGTGCACAACGCTCATGCGAGGTCCTTTCCGGGGAGATGGTTGATGGCGTGGTCGCCCGCCGCCCACAAATACTGGACGGCGTACGCCCGCCACGGCCGCCAGGCCGCCGACCGGACGGTCAGCGCGCCCGGCGTTGCGGGCAGCCCGAGGTCGCGGGCCGCCGCGCGGACGCCGAGGTCGCCGGGGACGAACGCGTCGGGGTCGCCGAGCGCGCGCATGGCGATGGTCTCGATCGTCCAGGGTCCGATGCCGGGCAGCTCCGCGAGCCGGGCGCGGGCCTCGGTCCAGTCGCTGCCGACGCCGAGGTCGAGGCCAGGGAGCGCGGCGACGAGCGCGGTCAGGGCCGTCCGCCGCGCGCCGGGGACCGCGAGCTGCGCCGGGTCGAGGTCCGCGAGGGCCGCCGGGCTCGGGAACAGGTGCGTCAGCCCGCCGGACGGGTCGGCGACCGGTTCGCCGTGCGCGGTGACGAGCCGGGCCGCGAGCGTGCGGGCGGCGGCGGTCGACACCTGCTGGCCGAGGACGGCCCGGACGGCGAACTCCGCCCCGTCCACCGTGCGCGGCACCCGGCGGCCCGGCGCCTTGTCGACCAGCGGGGCGAGGACGGGGTCGGCGCGCAGCAGGTCGTCCACGGCGACCGGGTCGGCGTCCAGGTCGAGCAGCCGGCGGCAGCGGGCGATGGCGACGCCGAGGTCGCGGTGGTCGGCGAGGGTGAGGGTCAGCGCGACGTGCTCGGGACGCGGGCGCAGCGCGGCGATGCCGGGGCCGTGCGGGAGCCGCAGCGTCCGCCGGTAGGCGCCGTCGCGCCACTCCTCGACGCCCGGGACGCCCGTCGCGGCCAGATGACCGAAGAGGTTGTCCGGGTTGAGTGGTTTGCGGAACGGCAGCCGGAGCGCGATCGTGCCGGGCGCGGCGGCCGGGGCGCTCGCGCGGCGGGCGCGGAGCTGGGTGGGCGTCAGCGCGAACACCGCGCGGACGGTCTCGTTGAACGCCCGGATGCTGGCGAACCCGGCGGCGAAGGCGATGTCCGACATCGGGAGCGCGGTCGTCTCGATGAGGATGCGCGCGGTCTGGGAGCGCTGGGCGCGGGCGAGCGAGCGCGGCCCGGCGCCGAGTTCGGCGGTGAGCTGCCGCTCGATCTGCCGGGCGCTGTAGCCGAGGCGTGCGGCCAGACCGGGCAGGCCCTCACGGTCCATGACTCCATCGGCGATGAGTCGCATCGCGCGGGCCACGACGTCGGCGCGGTGGTTCCATTCGGGGGAGCCGGGACTGGTGTCCGGACGGCACCGCTTACACGCCCGGAACCCGGCTTCGGACGCCGCCGCCGCGCTCGGGTAGAAGCGCATGTTCTCGGGCTTCGGCGGGACGGCGGGGCAGCTCGGACGGCAGTAGATCCCGGTGGTTATCACGGCCGTGAAGAACCAGCCGTCGAACCGGTCGTCCTTGGCCTGGACCACCCGTACGCATCGTTCCACGTCCTCGTGCATGTCCCCCAGCATCACCGATCGGTGCTGGTGCTCACTGGCGGAAATCCGACATCGACCTCATGACCTCTGAGGTCATCGCCTCCGTGCGGTGGGTGCCGCGAAGCTGAGGGCGTCGAAAGGAGCAGGACATGAGCGACGTGCACGAACTGGTGGAACGGTACCTGGCGGCCTGGAACGAGACGGACCCGGCGGCGCGGCGCGCGGCCGTCGAGGCGGTCTTCGCGGACGGCGCCGTCTACGTCGACCCGCTGGCCGTCGCGGAGGGCCGGGACGCCCTCGACGCGACGATCGGAGCCGTCCAGGGCCAGTTCCCCGGCTTCGTCTTCCGGCTGGTCGGCGCGGTGGACGCCCACCACGACATCGCGCGCTTCACCTGGGAACTCGGGCCCGCGGACGGGCCGGCGCCGATCGAGGGGTTCGACGTCGCCGAGATCGCGGACGGGCGCTTCGTCCGCGTCAACGGGTTCCTCAACCGCGTCCCGGGCTGACGTCGCGGAAGTGGGCGTCGCGGTCCACCGCAGCGACCAGCGCGTTAACGACCGCGACGCCTACGAACACGGCACCCCACACGGTGTGGCCGACGCCGTGCAGGGCCAGTCCCGCCGCAACGAACACGATGGCTTTGACCGCCAGGATCCCCGCGAGGGGCAGCCGCACCCGCGCCTTGGGCGCGGCGAACAACCCCCAGAGCACGGCGGCGGCCACGGGCGCGGCAATACCGAGCAGCACGCCGCCGACGCCGCCAATCGCGAACCCCCACCAGGCGAGCGCGGCGAGCGCCGCGAGTTCCAGAACGAACGCCAGCCCCTCGTTCGCCAGGTGCAGCGGGCCGGGAAGACGCATCAATCCCCCCTTTCGGTCAGCCCTGATCGTCTCACTCCGGGCTGCGAACTGGAAGGATCACCCCTGTGGCCGACGTGATCGAGTGGGACGAGACGGGCACCGCGCGATCGGCCGCCTGGCGGTCGGCGGCCGGTGCGCCACCACCGCGCCGCGTCGTGGCGGCCGACGATTCACTGCGCGCCGACGACGCGTACCGGCTCGTCTCACAGGGGACGGCCGTGCTGTGGCGCGGCGACTACCAGAACGCCCGGACGCTGCTCCAGGCGCTCGCACGGCGCGCGGACCGGCCGAAACGACGCCCGAAGGCCGTCCCAGAAGGCCCGCAGGCCTTCCACCTGTTCCGCCAGGCCCGCGCGCAGCGATCGCGGCTTCTCGGGTCGCTGCTCGTCCCGTTCGCACCCGACCACCGGCTGGACCTGCGCCGCGCACCGGACGTCCGGACGGCCTGCGCCGAGGTGCACGGCCCGTCCGACGAGCCGTACGTGACGTCGCTGCGCGAGGTCCTCGGCCTGATCGGCGCACACGAGTGGCGCGTGAAGGGCGTGCCGATCCCCGCCCTGGACGGCGACCGAATCCACCCGCACTACGGCGTCTTCTCCCCGGTCCGCGGCGAATACGTGGACCTGGTGGCGCAAGCCCCGCTCCCGTCGTCAACAAGGGCCTTCGACATAGGAACGGGCACAGGCGTCCTGGCAGCCGTCCTGGCAAGACGCGGCGTCCACGAAATCGTGGCCACCGACCAAGACCCACGCGCCCTCACCTGCGCCCGCACGAACCTGGACCGCCTCGGCTACGCCCGCACCGCGCAGGTCGTCCGCGCCGACCTGTTCCCCGCCGGCCGCGCCCCCCTGATCGTCTGCAACCCACCGTGGCTCCCCGGCAAACCCGCCTCACCCCTGGAACACGCCGTCTACGACCCCGAAGGCCGCATGCTCCAGGCTTTCCTCACCGGCCTGACCGCCCACCTGGAACCCGGCGGCGAAGGCTGGCTGATCCTCTCCGACCTGGCCGAACACCTGGGCCTGCGCACCCGCGAAACCCTCCTGGCCCAGTTCCGAGCGGCGAACCTGACCGTCCTGGCACGCGACGACATCCGCCCCCGCCACCCCAAGGCCCTGGACCCCACCGACCCCCTCCACAAAGCCCGCGCCGCCGAAACAACCTCCCTCTGGCGCCTCACCCCCACCTAGCCACCCCGGCAGTGCGGACGCAGGGCAGTGCGGACGCAGGGCAGTGCGGACGCAGGGCAGTGCGGACGCAGGGCAGTGCGGACGCAGGGCAGTGCGGGCGCGGGGCAGAGCGAGTGCGGGTGAGCGGTGGGTGCGGGTGAGCGGTGGGTTGGGGTCAGAGGCGGGTGCGGGCTCGGGTGGTCAGGGCGCGGGCGGCGGGGTTCGCCGGGCCGTCGGAGCGCCAGGCCAGGACGAGGCGTCCGCGTAGGACGCCGCCCTCGATCAGGACGCGGCGCCACTCGTTCGGGTGGGCGTCGGCGAGGGAGCGGGGGACGAGGGCCACGCCCAGGCCGCGGGCCGCGAGTTGCGCGACGACGTAGGGGTCGGCGGCCTCGAACGCCACGTGGGGGGTGAGGCCCGCGGCGGCGAAGGCGCGTTCCACCGCGTCGCGGACGCCCGTGCCGGTGGGCAGGACGGCCAGGGCGCGGTCGCGGAGGGCGGACAGGGGGATGGTGTCCGCGGACGCCAGGGGGTCGTCCCGGGCGACCACGGCTGCGAACTCCTCGTCTCGGACTGTCTGCACGCCTACGCCCGCGGGCGGCTCTCCCGCCAGGCCTACGAAGACCAGGTCGAGCGCGCCTGACAGGAGGTCGCGCAGAAGGCTGTGCGAGTTGCCCTCGACCAGCCGGATCTCGACGTTCGGGTGGTCGCGGTGGAAGCCCGCGAGCAGGTCCGGGACGATGTCGGACGGCATCGACGTCACCATCCCGATCGACACGCGTCCCCGGACGAGGCCCGCCAGCTCGGCGACGGCGTCCTTCGCGCCGTCCACCGCCGCGAGCGCCGCCCGCGCGTAGGGGAGAACCGCCTCGCCCGCCGCCGTGAGGCGGACGACGCGTCCCGTCCGGTCGAGCAGTTCCGCGCCCAGCTCGCGTTCCAGCAGCCGGATCTGCGCGCTGATCCCCGGCTGCGCGACGTGCAGCCGCTCGGCCGCGCGCGTGAAGCCGCTTTCTTCGACAACGGCGACGAAGTACCTGAACCGGCGCAGCTCCATGAGCCGATCAAACCATCGGACCTCCCGCGATCAGGGACGAAGGACGACCTTTCCGAGGTTGGCGCGCGCCTCGATGATTTCGTGCGCGCGGGCGGCGTCGGCCAGCGGGATCTCCGCGTGGACGACCGCCTTCAACCGTCCTTCGCGATGGTAGGTCCAGAGCTCGCCGGTGTGCCGCTCGTACTCGTCCCTGTGGATAACCGAGAACCGCCCCATGGTCAGCCCGGTGATCGTCTTGCCGCCGGCGAGCAGTTCGTACGCCGGGACGGTCCCGCCGCCGGAGCCGAAGAACACGAGCCGTCCGCCCGGGGCGAGCGCGGCGAGGGCGCGCGGCAGGACGTCGCCGCCGACGCCGTCCAGGACGACATCGACCGGTTCGCCCCAGTCGTCCTCGTCATAGGCGACCACCTCGTCCGCGCCGAGCCCGCGCAGGAAGTCCTCCTTGGCGCGCGAGCCGACCGCGGCGACCACCCGCCGCACGCCGTGCAGCTTCGCGAGCTGCACGGCGAGGTGCCCGGCGCCGCTCGCCGCCCCGGTGATCAGGACGGCGTCCGACGGCGCGACCGCCCCGGTGGACAGCGCGGCGAGCGCGACGTGCCCGCCCCGGACGAGCGCGACCGCGGCCACGGCGTCCGCATCGTCCGGAATGCGGCTGGCGAGGAACGTCGGGGCGACGACGACGTCGGCGTACGAACCGCTCAGCGTGAGCGAAGTCACGCGGTCACCCACCGCGAAGTCGTCCACCCCGGCGCCGACCGCGAGCACGGGTCCGGCGACCTCGCCGCCGAGCACGCCGGGCAGCGCGGTCCGCTCGTCGCGCACCTTGCGCACCGACGGAAGCGTCACCCCGATCGCCTCCGCGCGGACCAGCAGCTCGCCCGGGCCGGGTTCGGGGACGTCGGCCTCCTCCAGCCGCAGCACCTCGGGACCGCCGTGCTCGTGGTGACGGATACGTCGCACGCACTCTCTCCTTTCATTGGGTGCCCCAACATTATCATGGGTCACACCAACGACTTCGGGGATACGATTTCCCCATGCCCGACGCTCCCGCCGCACCCCAGACCATCCGCGCGCTCCCGAGCTGGCTGCTCGGCCGCGCCGCCGCCCGTGGTCACCGCCTCGTCGCCGCCGCCCTCGCCCGCGCGGACCTGCGGATGACCCACCACGCCGTCCTCGCCGCCGTCGCCGAACGCGCCCCCGTCTCCCAGGCCGACCTCGGCCGCAGCCTCGGCGTCGACCCGAAGGACATGGTCGTGATCCTCAACGACCTTCAGGCCGACGGGCTGGTCACCCGTCGGCCCGATCCGCGCGACCGCCGCAAGAACGCGATCGAGCTGTCCCCCGAGGGACGGCGGCGGCTCGACCTCACCGAACGGCTCGGCCGCGAGGCCAACGCCGAACTCGTCGCGCCGCTCACCCCGGCGGAGCGCGAACAGCTCGTGGCGCTGCTGACGCGAATCATCGACCCGGACGAGCCGTGTCGGCCCGCCCGGGTGTGAGGACCGGTCAGCGGCGCGCGCTGCGGACGATCGAGATCCCGAGCGCGAGCAGCCAGTAGCTGAGGATCGCGCCCATCAGGGCCGTGGTCGCCCAGCCGTTCGCGGCGTAGAAATGGGCGGGCTCGTTCCCGAAGAAAAGGGACGGGATGAACGCCGCGTTCACCGCCGCGAACACGAAGGCGGAAATGCTCGTCCAGCGCGGCAGGGCGCGCGTCCGGGAGATCGCGAAACCGATCGAGGTGAGGAACATCGCGAGGAGCATACGGCCGATCGAGCCGTACAGAATATAAGTGCCGTGGACGGTGATGGTCGGGTCGATGGACGCGTCCGTCGCGATGACGTCCCCCGCCTCCAGTCCGCTGGAGACGAGCGTGACCACGGAGTACGCGAGCCCGGTCGCGAATGTGAGCGTCCCGATCCATTCGTGCTCCGGGCTCACCCGCTTGATCAGCTCGCGGAACCCCGTCGCGAAGACGAGCAGGCAGCCGAGGGCGATGATGCCGAACAGCAGGCGGCCGAGAATGTTGGAGTCCGGCGGCGGACCCGAGTAGACGAAATACAGCGGCACTTCGACGATCAGCGCGATGGCGGCGCCGAGCGCGGCGCAGCCGGTGAACCGGCGGGCGAGGACCTCGTTCATGGGGGGCTCCGTTTCTTTCGACTTCCTGAATCCTCGCCCGCGGGAACCGTGCCTGTCGGTGGGCGTGAGGGCCGTGTCACGGTGGGTCTAGGCCCACCCCCATTTCCCAGAAAAGTTCCAGCCTCCGGCGTCCGAATGCGGACCTGAACTTCGCCCGCGTCCGGCGGCGTCTCATCGACGTCTCCGCCCCCCTGGGGCGCCGATTCACGGAGGATCGTCATGAACGGAATTTCGCGTCCGGGCCGTCCGGTCGTGCTCACCGTCGCGGGACTCGCCGCGCTCGCCGTCACCGGCGCGCCCGCGGCCCAGGCGGCTCCGGCGCACGGCGGACTCGACCTGATCGCGGCGTCGTCCGAGGTCACGCTCACGCAGTACAAGGACTGGCCGCGCGTCGATCTCGACCTCGGCGTCTACCTCGGCGCGACCGGGACGCCGTTCGAGATCCGCGCCCAGCGGAAGTCCTACAAGGATCCGATCACCGCGAACCGCATCGTCCGGACGGGCGGGAAAACGCGCACGGAACCGTTGCCCGCCGGCCTCGTCAAGAATTTCGGCGGCTTCTCGCGCTTCCTGCATGTGACGCTGACCGACGCCAAGGGCAAGAAGGTCGTCGACCGGTACCAGGACGTATGCCCCTCGTCCTCACCCGCCCGCGTCAAACCCGGCGCACCGGACAAGAGCCCGTATCCCGACGGCTGCTCCGACAACCCGTGGACGCTCGGCTCGATCTGGGGCGTCCAGAGCGGTTGGGCGACGGCCCTCACCGGCTACAACCAGGCGAACCCCCAGGTGAAGCTGGCGGACGGGACGTACACCGCGACCGTCAGCGTCACCGCGCCCTACCAGCGGCAGTTCGGGATCTCCGCCGCCGCGAAGAAGATCAGGGTGAAGGTGCGGACCCTCAGCGACGACGAGGGCCGCCCCCGCGCCAGCGGAACACCGGCGCTGAAGGCCGGCCCGAAGCCGTCCGGCGCGGGCGCCGTGCCGAAGGGCCCGAAGCCCGACCTGCGCGCCCTGCCCGCGTGGAACATCGAGGTGAACCACAACACCGAGGGCCACGGCACGGCAGCGGCACCGCACGACTACCTCGCGTTCGCCGCCAATGTGTGGAACGCCGGGCCGTCGCCGCTGGTCGTGGACGGGTTCCGCGTCAAGCAGGGCCTGATGGACGCCTACCAGTACTTCTTCGACGGCAACGGCCGCCAGGTCGGCTACGCCCGGACGGGCGGCATGGAATGGGACGCCCGCCACGGCCACGAGCACTGGCACTTCAAGGACTTCGCGAGTTACCGGCTGCTCGGCGCGGACAAGAAAGAGGTCGTGCGCAGCCAGAAAGAAGCGTTCTGCCTCGCCAACACCGACGCGATCAACCTGCTCGTCCGCAACGCCAACTGGAAGCCCGAGAACACCGACCTGCACACCGCGTGCGGTGACCTCTCGTCGCTGTCGGTGCGCGAAGTGCTGGACGTCGGTTCCGGCGACAGCTACGTCCAGGATCTGCCGGGCCAGTCGTTCGACATCTCCAAGCTCAAAAACGGCACCTACTACATCCAGGTCATAGCCAACCCGGCCCACCGCCTGTTCGAGGGAAACCTGAACAACAACGTGTCACTGCGCAAGGTGATCCTCGGCGGCAAGCCCGGAAAGCGCACCGTGAAGGTGCCGCCGGTAGGCCTCGTCAACGCCCCCTGACCCCCCGCGCCGCCGGGACCCTCCAGCCCCGGCGGCGCCCCGCGTTCACCGAAAAGCGATCCAGCGCTCTGCCTCACGAGCCCAACTTCGTTATCTCCACGGACCCTCCTTCGGCTGGAGGGGCTCCGACAAGGCCGCATAGTCTCTCGACCTCCCGCCGCAGCTTCGCGATGTCAGGGGCGTACTCGTTGGTCCATTGGTCCCAAAGCCCGCCCGGGACGAGAAACGCTGCGGCGCGGTCGCGGCCCGTCTTGTCGTCCAGGTAGAGGAGCGAGCCCATAGCCCAGTACTGGTCGTATCGGCATTCGGGACGGCGAAGGTAGCGGTCCAGGTACTCGACGAGCAGGTCGGCGTCCTTATCGGTGCCGAAGAGAGCCAAAGCGATGCAGTAGCCCTGGCCCGCGAAACAGACTTCGCTGCCCAACAGCAGCTCGCCGAGCCGCGCCCGGAAGGCTGAGCGGCGGCCGATGCCGATGAGCCAGGCCGCAGTGAGGCGGGGCCGCCAGTTCGGCTCGAAAAGAAGAGTGAGTTCGTCGTCGCTGATCTCTCGTGCGTCGCGCCGGAGGTCTCGGACGAACTCGGCACGTCCCGGCTTTCGGGCGAAGTTGCCGTTCAGCAGCCTCAGATAGCGGCTTCCGGGGCCCGGGTTAGGGCTGGCGATGACGTAGCGGCGTATCAGGTCGAGGTTTGCCGGCGCCGGATCGGACATGAGAGGCATCTTCGCGTCGCTCAAGGCCACGGGTCCACCGAGTTGTTCGTCAGCCGTCCTGGACGCACTCGTCGGCCCCAGCGCGAGCCGGCTGTCGTGAGCGGGATCATGGTGGTGTGCCGGATCTGCTGTGGGATGAGGTCAAGAGCTTCTTCGACGCTGAGCTGATGGGTGCTCTGCCGGACGTTGAGATCGTCGGCAGCTCGGTCGCGGATTGGCAGGCGCTGTTCGACCTGGTCCGGTCGGGCGGATGGGCGTGGGAGTACGCCGAAGGCGGCGCCGTCAGGGCGTTGCCGCTGGCAGAGGCTGTGTTCTCTCGTCCTGCCGGGGCTGAGTCGGCGGAGTTGCGGGTATGGCCTCACCCTGCGGTATTGGCGGTCTTTCGGCTGTATTCGGACGAGCGGATCGACTTCGATGTCGACGTTCGGGAGCTGCAGGGACAGGAACGGCTTGATGTTCTGTGCGGTTTTCTGACCGTGCTCGGCCGAAGGCTGGGCAAGGCTGTGGAGATGTCCGCCGAGGGCGACAGCGGCGAACCGGTGATCGGGTTCAGCCCTGACGCCGATCGCGTGGTGCTGCTTGCCGACCCGCGCTTTCCCTGATCGTCTCTTTCGTTGGAGACGGATGTCGGGTGGTCCGCCTCATGGCGGCGCGGCGGTTACTGGGCCATGTCTACGAAGCGGCTGTAGTGGCCTTGGAAGGCTACTGTCACGGTTGCGGTCGGGCCGTTGCGGTGTTTGGCGACGATCAGGTCGGCCTCGCCGGCGCGTGGGGACTCCTTTTCGTAGGCGTCCTCGCGGTGGAGGAGGATCACCATGTCGGCATCCTGTTCGATCGAACCGGACTCGCGTAGGTCTGACACCATCGGCTTTTTGTCGTTGCGCTGTTCGGGGCCTCGGTTGAGCTGCGACAGTGCTATGACCGGGACGCCTAGTTCCTTCGCCAGCAGTTTCAGTGAGCGGGAGAATTCCGAGACCTCTACCTGGCGCGACTCTACGCGTTTTCCGGACGACATCAGCTGTAGGTAGTCGATGATGACCAGCCGCAGGTCGTGTTGCTGCTTCAGTCGGCGGCATTTGGCTCGGATCTCCATCATCGACATGTTCGGCGAGTCGTCGATGAAGAGGGGGGCCTCGGCCACCTCGCTCATTCGGCGGGCTAGGCGTGTCCAGTCTTCGTCCTGCATGGTGCCTGAGCGCATCGCGTGCAGTGCCACGCGTGCCTCGGCGGAGAGCAGGCGCATCGTGATCTCGTTGCGGCCCATCTCCAGGCTGAAGAACGCCGAGGTCAGGCCGTGTTTGATCGAGGCTGCTCGGGCGAAGTCCAGTGCGAGGGTGGAGTTGTGCGTCGGGACGCATGACCGGCCCGCTAGGTACAGGTGGTCGGCGTTGTCCACCTGGACGCAGCGGACGGGCACGCTGTGCACCGGACGTACCGCGACGATCGTGCGGCCCGTCCCGGCGGAGATCGCCACGTGGTAGCCGTCCGGCTCGGCGGTGACGACCGCGTGTCGGCCTAGGCCTAGTGCGAGTTCCCGGACGTCGTGTGCCAGGGCTTCGTTCGCGCAGGTGAACGTTTCGGGCGATGCGCCGAGGAGGCCTTGCAGGAGCGCGCGGCGCTGTTCGGCGGACGCGCGTAGGTACCGTGCCGGGATCCGCGTGCCTTGTCGCTTTGCTAGGCGGACGCCGAGCGTGAGCGGGTCCGTGGGGAGGTCGGCGTGGGGCAGCGTGAACGACGCCGCGTGCTCGACCACGTGGCGGACGCCGCGCCGTAGGTCGTCCGCGATGGTCCGCGTCACCGTCACGCCCGCCTCGGCCCGGCACGTCCCGACCGCGCGCCGTCCCGGCGAACCCGTACGAACCGCCCCCCGGGCGCAGCCGCCCGGCAGAACAACGGTCCGCCCGTGCCCGCTGCCACGCCCAGCGACGGCGTGGGGCGCGTTGATGTGGACGCTGAGGCCGTGGGTGTGGACGAGTGGGCGGTGGTGGCGTGTGCGGGTGGCTGGGGACGGGTGGGCGGTGGTGCGCCACTGGTGGTCGGCGTCGGCGACGATGGTCTCGCCGTCGCAGAACTCGATCTCGAAGCAGGGGCGGCCCGCCATGACCTCGGTCGCCGCGACGACGCGCGTCGGGCGGCCGTCGGCGCCGATCAGGCGGTCGCCGACGCGGACGCGGCCCATCGTCGTCCAGCCGGTCGGCGTCGGGAGCGGGGTGTCGAGGGCGAGCGCCTTGCCCATCGCCGGACGGGCCGCGACGACGATCATCTGTCCGGCGTGCAGCCCGTTGGTCAGCGAGTCCAGGTCGGCGAACCCCGTGGGGACGCCGGTCATCTGGCCCCCGCGGCTGCCGATCGCCTCGATCTCGTCCAGCGCGTCCGGCATGATCTCGCTGAGCGGCAGGTAGTCCTCGCCGGAGCGCTTCTCGGCGATGGCGAAGACCTCCGCCTGGGCGCGGTCGAGGACGTCGTCGGCGTCGGCGCCGTCGGCCGCGTAGCCCATCTGGACGATCCGCGTCCCGGTCTCGACCAGTTTGCGCAGCACGGACCGCTCGCGGACGATCTTGGCGTAGTAGCCCGCGTTCGCCGCCGTCGGCACCGACGAGATCAGCGTGTGCAGGTAGGGCGCGCCGCCGACGCGTCCGATCTCGCCCCGTTTGGTCAGCTCGCCCGCGACCGTGACGGCGTCGGCGGGCTCGCCCCGGCCGTACAGGTCGAGGACGGCGTCGTAGAGGATCTGGTGCGCGGGCCGGTAGAAGTCGGCGGTGCGCAGCACCTCGACCACCTCGGCGATCGCGTCCTGGGAGAGCAGCATCCCGCCGAGCACGCCCTGTTCCGCGGCGATGTCGTGCGGCGGGGTGCGTTCGAACCCGCGCTCCTCCGAGCCGAGGTCCGTGACGCTCATGGCGGCCCCCTCCCTCGGCGCCGGCGGCCCCGTTCGCCGTCGCCGTGTGTTCATCCCACGTCTATCCCGAGCGTCTGACATTCTCTGAGCCGCCGCGCCCGGGGAGCAAAGAGAGCTGTGGACGGTCCTGTGGATAACCTGTGCAGACACGCCGTCAAACGTGTGCAGGACCTGTGGACAACCCCTGTGGACAACAACTGCCACACCTCCACAACCATCGGCTGACCTGCACGGACTTCATCCACCGGGTGTGGGCGAAAGAAAGTTCGCCCTAATTGTCCGGTAAGCGATAAAATAAGGTGGTCGGTTACCGTGAGGAGGATCATGCTCGGCCCCCGCGACCGGGAGATCCTCCGCCTCGCCGTCCCGGCCTTCGGCGCCCTCGTCGCCGAACCACTGTTCCTGCTGTCCGACTCCGCGATCGTCGGGCGCCTCGGCACCGCGAGCCTCGGCGCGCTCGGCGTCGCCGGGCAGATCCTCGCCACGCTCGTCTACCTCTGCGTCTTCCTCGCCTACGGCACGACGGCCGGGGTCGCGCGGCAGGTCGGCGCGGGCGACCTGCGCGCCGCCGTCCGGCAGGGCGTGGACGGCGTCTGGCTCGCCGCCGCGATCGGCGCCGCGCTGGTCGTGCTCGGGTTCCCGCTCGTCCCGGCGCTCGTGGACCTGTTCGGCGCGTCCGCCGAAGTCGCCCCGCACGCCGAGACGTACCTGCGCGTCAGCCTGTTCGGGATCCCCGGGATGCTGGTCGTCCTCGCCGGGACGGGCGTCCTGCGCGGCCTCCAGGACACCCGCACGCCCCTCGCCGTCTCCGTCGGCGGCTTCTCGGTCAACCTCGCGCTCAACGCGCTGTTCGTGCTGGCCCTGCACCGGGGCATCGCCGGATCCGCCGCTGGAACGGTCCTGGCGCAGACCGGGAGCGCCGCCGTCTACGTCGCGGTCGTGCTCCGCGCCGCGCGAAGGCACGGCGCGTCCGTCCGCCCCGACGCGGCGGGCCTGCGCACCGCCGCGACCGCCGGAGCGGCCCTGCTGCTGCGAACGGCCGCGCTCCGCGTCGTCCTGCTCGTCGGGACGTCCGTCGCCGCGCGCATGGGCGACCCGCAGATCGCCGCCTACCAGGTCGGCTTCCAGATCTGGACGCTGCTCGCCTTCGCGCTGGACGCCATCGCCATCGCCGGCCAGGCCGTCACCGGCCGGTACCTCGGCGCGGCGGACCCGGCGGGCGCGCGCGACGCGACCCGCCGCATGCTGCGCTGGGGGGTCGGCTGCGGGATCGTGTTCGGCGCGCTCGTCCTCGCCGTCCGGCCGTGGCTGCCCGGCCTGTTCACCCACGACGCGGACGTGCGGCGCCTGCTGCTGGCGTCCCTGATCGTCGTCGCGCTCCTCCAGCCGGTCGCGGGCGCGGTCTTCGTCCTGGACGGCATCCTCATCGGCGCGGGCGACGGCGCGTACCTCGCCCGGACGACCGTCCTCGCCACAGCCGTCTTCCTCCCCGCCGCGCTCGCCGCCCGCCACGCCGGGCTGATCGCGCTCTGGCTCGCGATCGGCCTGTGGATGACGGCCCGCCTGGTCACGCTGACCGCACGCGCCCGCGGCGACGCCTGGCTCGTCACGGGTGCCGTGCGTCACTAGCGCGAACCCGGACGCAACAGTGATCACTCTCGCTACCATCCGAACATGTGTTCTACGTACGGCGAGCGGATGGCCCGGCTCCAGCAGGCCATCGACGATCTCGCGGCCGACGGTCCCGCCGGCCTGCCGCCGGACGTGCTGGTGGAACGCATCGCCCTGCTCTGGACGCTCGTCGAGACCGTCGACCCCGACATCGCCCGCCGCCGCAAGGGCTACCGACACGACTGACCTCAGTCGCGGCGGAACGCGCCGTGCCGCCCCGCCACGCGCCCCCGCCGGACGGCCCGCACCCGCCGGCCGAGCAGCGCCCCCACCTCCTGCCGCAGCTCCGGCAGCCGCGCGTACAGGACGTCGCCGGGGCAGTCCGTGGCGTTGAGGTCGCGGTGCCCGATGATCGCGTCGTCCGGATCCAGGTCGTACGCCGCGCACAGCCACGCGCACGTCTCGGCCAGGGACGTCCACAGCGGCTCGGGGACGTCCACGTCCATGTACGTGCCCTCGTTCTCGATCCCGAGCGTGTGCTCGTTGTGGCCGAGGACCTGCGCGCCGACGGTCAGCCGCCCGGACGCGATCGAGGCGAGACTGCCCGTCCGGCCCTCCATGACATGGCCGCCCCGGCTGATCGTGAGCTGCTCCCCGATGTCGCTCCAGCCGCGCCCCTCCATGTGGAAGCGCTGAATGGAACGTGACAACGCATAGGCGTGCGCGACCGAGTCGTCCGTCGCGTTCGCGCCGCCCGTGTGGTGGACGATGATGCGGTCCGGCGCGCGGTCCAGCACCCGGATCGCGGCCGTCGCCGCAACGGCCCCCCACTGCTCCCGCGTCGCCACCACGGGCCGGCGCGCCCGCCGCGCCGACGCCGCCGCCCTGCCGCCGCCCAGCCCGAGCGGCACCGCCGCCAGGCCCCCGAGCAGCGTCCGCCGTGTGAACTCCACCGGCCACCCCCGTCCGACATGATCGTGTAACGGACGGTAATCGACGCGGGCCGTACAGCCCGGCAACCAGATGATCTTGGGCGTTGCGCCGGAACGCGAGAACGGCCGGGCCCCCGTCGCGGGGACCCGGCCGTCCGGTGCTGCGTTCGCGTCAGGCGGACACGACGTTGACGTCGATCGTCGCGCTGACCTCCGCGTGGAGGCGGACGCTGACCTGGTGCGTGCCGGTCGTCTTGATCGGGTTGCCGATCTCGATGCGGCGGCGGTCCAGGTCGGGGCCGTCGGCGTCCTTGACGGCCGCGGCGATGTCGGCGGCGGTCACGGCGCCGAACAGGCGGCCGTTGGCGCCGGTCCGGGTCCGCAGCGTCACCTTGATCGCCTTGAGCTGCCCGGCGACCTCCTTGGCGTGCTCGACGGTCGCGATCTCGCGCGCCGACCGGGCCTTCTTGATCGACTCGACCTGCGACTCCGCGCCGCGCGTCCACTTGATCGCGAACCCGCGCGGCACGAGGTAGTTGCGGCCGTAGCCGTCGCGGACCTCGATCACGTCACCGGGCTCGCCGAGCCCGGACACCTGCTGAGTCAGGATGAGCTTCATCGGAACGACTCCCCTTCTCAGCGCGCGGTGCTGGTGTACGGCAGCAGCGCCATTTCGCGCGCGTTCTTGATCGCCGTGGCGACGTCGCGCTGGTGCTGCGTGCAGTTGCCGGTCACGCGACGGGCACGGATCTTGCCGCGGTCGGAGATGAACTTCCGCAGCAGACCGGTGTCCTTGTAGTCGACGTAGGAGATCTTCTCCTGGCAGAAAACGCAAACCTTCTTCTTGGGCTTGCGGGGAGGTGGCTTCGCCATCGTGGTGCTCCTTAGAGAGAGCCCCGCTCACGCGGGAATGGACGTGTGATTCTCGTACAAGTGCCGGTTAGAACGGCGGGTCGTCGGAGTAGCCTCCGCCGCCACCGCCGCCACCGCCGGTGGCCCAGGGGTCGTCGGCCGGGGCGCCGCCCTGACCGCCGCCCCCGCCGAAGCCGCCGCCGCCCTGACCGCCGCCGAAGCCGCCGCCCTGGCCGCCGCCGCCACCGTTGAAGCCGCCGCCGCCCTGGCCGCCGCCGAACCCGCCGCCGCCCTGCCGCTGGGTCTTGTTGACCTTCGCGGTGGCGTTGCGGAGGGACGGGCCGACCTCGTCGACCTCGACCTCGAACACGGTGCGCTTCTCACCTTCGCGCGTCTCGTACGACCGCTGCTTGAGCCGGCCCTGCACGATGACCCGCATGCCGCGGGTGAGGCTCTCGGCGCAGTTCTCCGCCGCCTGCCGCCACACGTTGCAGGTCAGGAACAGCGCCTCCCCGTCCTTCCACTCGTTCGCCTGGCGGTCGAAGAACCGCGGGGTCGACGCGAGACGGAACGACGCGACCGCCTGGCCGCTCGGGGTGAAACGCAGATTGGGATCCTCCACGAGGTTCCCGACGATGGTGATGACGGTGTCGCCTGCCATTGGGGCTCGCTCCGGCTGGTGTGAGGGCTGGCCGTGGCTCAGTGGACCTCGGGGCGGATGACCTTGGTGCGGAGGACCGACTCGCTCAGGTTGAGCTGACGGTCCATTTCCTTGACCGTGGCAGGCTCAGCCGACAGGTCGACCACCGCGTAGATGCCTTCGGACTTCTTCTGGATGTCGTACGCCAGCCGGCGCCGACCCCAGACGTCGACCTTTTCGACGCTGCCGCCGTCGGCCTTGACCACGTTCAGGAACGGCTCCAGGGCCGCTCCGGCGGTGCGCTCGTCGATGGCCGGGTCGAGAATGGTCATGACTTCGTAACGACGCATGCTGTGTCCCTACCTCCTCTGGACTGGTGCGGTCACGGTCTTTCCGTGACAGGAGGGCTCGTGCGTCCACCGCGGCCGTCGGCTCCAGGGATGGGGCGACCCGCCGCGGGACCGCTACAGGCTACCAAGCGCCGGTGACAACCGCGCCGGCCTCGGCGAACCCGGTCAGCGCCGGTGCGGACGCGGCGGATGCGCCGGACGGGACGGCGGCGGTGTCCGGTGCGTCCGCCGACGGTCGAGTTCGGCCATGATGTCCGCCATCCGGGCGCGCATCCGCGCCGTCTGGGTCGTCAGGATCGACAGCTCCTCGACCAGCTCCGCGTCGCCGATGACCGCCAGCTCGCTCTCCCGCATCGTGCACCGCCCTCCCGGCCTCTCGAAATCTTGTTCGACCGTACCCCTGCCGCCGACGTTTTCGCCGACCGGTCCCCGGTTGATCCCAGATCATCCGGGAATCTCTACGGGACCGGCGTGGAAGCGCCGCCGCGCCGGGTCCTACCGAAAGGGGAGGTCGGCATGACGCAGCACGTCACCGGCGGCCACGAGAGCGGAGCGGGCGACACCACGGCCGCCGCGCACGCCCGCGTCGTCGCGCGGTTCAACATGATCGCCGCGGTCGCGTTCGTCCTCGGCGTCGCCGCCCTGTTCCTCGGGTTCATCTCGGCCACGCACGTCGCCGGGCTCGTCCTCGGGATCATCGGGCTGCCCGTCGCGCTGTACTCGCAGATGATGTCGGTCACCACCGGGCAGCGGTGGCTGAACGTCATCGGCATGGTCGGCGCGTTCGTGGGCGCCGGATTCGCGCTGCGGCACGGCGGCTTCTCCATGTGACCTCCGGGTGAGCCGGTCCGGGCGTTCGGACGCGTCCCGTCCCGAGCCCGGCTACTCTCGAAAACATGCGCATCGGAGCCCATGTCGATCAGAACCGGCCGATCGAGAGCGCCCGCGAGCGCGGCGCGGACGTCGTCCAGTTCTTCCTCGGCGACCCGCAGGGCTGGAAGAAGCCGGTCCTGCCGGAGGGGATCGAGGCCGTCCGGGACGCGGACGTGGAGGTGTTCGTCCACGCCCCGTACGTCATCAACGTGGCGACGTCCAACAACCGCATCCGGATCCCGAGCCGCAAGCTGCTCCAGCAGCAGCTGGAGGCGGCGGCCGGGATCGGGGCGAAGGCGCTGATCGTCCACGGCGGGCATGTCCTCAAGGACGACGACCCCGAGAGCGGCTTCGAGAACTGGCGCAAGGTGTTCGAGCGCCTGGAGACGCCGATCCCGATCTACATCGAGAACACGGCGGGCGGCGGCAACGCGATGGCCCGCCGGTTCGACCGGATCGCCCGCCTCTGGGAGGTCCTGTCCGGCGTCACCGACATCGACAGCAAGGTCGGCTTCTGCCTGGACACGTGCCACGCGCACGCGGCCGGCGAGGAACTGATCGACGCCGTGGACCGCATCAAGGGCATCACGGGCGGCATCGACCTCGTCCACTGCAACGACAGCCGGGACGCGTTCGGCTCCGGCGCGGACCGGCACGCCAACCTCGGCAGCGGCACGATCGACACCGAGCTGATCCTCGGCGTGGTGCGCGCGGCGGGCGCGCCGGTCGTGGTGGAGACGCCCGCGGCGGGGCAGGCGAACGACATCGCGTGGCTGCGCGAGAGCCTGGCCTGATCAGGCCGACCGCCGATTTTCCGGACCGTCGGGAACCGCGCCGTCAGACCCGGCATCTAACATCCTGAGAGACCGGGACGGCGACAAAACGCCCCCTGGGACGTCACACTGGCATAATCCGGAACCCAGCCCCCCAGCGCACAGTCCGGCCTACGGCGGCACGCGCGCGATCCCGTCAGGAAGCCCATGTCGAATCCGTACGACCCCTATGGTCAGCACGACCCCTACGCGCAGTACTCCCAGCAGCCCGCGCCGGTCCAGCACCACTACTACGGGGGCCCGCCGGCCGTCGCGCCGACCAACGGCATGGCCACCGCGTCGCTCGTCTGCGGCCTGATCGGGTTCGTCGCGTGCGGTCTGACGTCGATCCTCGCGATCATCTTCGGGCACGTGGCGCAGAGCCAGATCAAGCGTACCGGCGAGGGCGGCTCGGGGATGGCGGTCGCCGGACTGATCCTCGGCTACATCGTGTCCGCGGGCTGGATCCTGTTCTGGCTGTTCTACATCGGCATGTTCGCCGCCCTCGGCCTGGCGGGAGCGGGCAGCAGCAGCACCTACTGACGGTCAGGCGAGTTTCGGGACGCCCGCGATCTCCGTGGTGGTGCTCGGCAGCAGCACCACCACGGGGGTGACGGTGTCGCGCCACGCCTCGGCGGTCCGGGTGAGGACGTCGAGCGCCGCGCGGAACGACGCCGGATCGGTCTCGGCGAGTTCGGTCCACGCCTCGTAGACCAGCAGGCGCCCGCGCGCCGGGGGCAGCCAGGACAGGTCGGCGAGGCGGGCCTCCAGGTCGTCCCAGTCGCCCGGACGGGGGAACGCGAACGCCTCGGCGCAGTGGCGCAGCAGGGCGTCCCTGCCCCGGATGAGGTGCCCGTCCAGGTGGAACGCGTGCCAGCCCGCCCGTTCGGCCGGGCCGCGCCAGCCGCCGCGCGCCGCCGACGCGGTGCGCCACTGGTAGACGCCGGGCTTCACGCGCCCGGTCACGAGGTCGCCGACGGGGCCGTCCACGTCGTCTCCCTTCCTCCGCCGTCACCGCTTCCACAGGACGCGGGCGAAACTCCGGTAGTGGTCCCCGCTGTAGTAGCGCTCGCCGTTCTTTCCGGCCACGACGCGCCGCGCGCCGCGATCCTGGGAGCGCGGGGTCGGCACCGTGTACTCGCGGTAATAGCCACTGGGTTCCTGGGGCAGTTTGTTCTCACGGTTCCGAAAGGTCGTTCCGTCCTTGCGGTAGGGAAACGGGCCGCCCCGGTCGATCAGTTCCAGCGTCTGGACGGCTTCTTTGGGCAGTTTGTCCGGCGAGACGTCCGGGAGCGCGGTCGACGCGGCGGGCCGCGGCGCGGCGGCCGTGGTCGCCTCGCCGCCGGTCCCGCAGGCCGCGCCGCCGAGCAGCAGGACGGCGGCGAGGGCCCCGTGGGCGACGGTCCGGTGCGCGATCATGGTGGTCTCCTGTCGTCGCGGTCGTCGCTGAGCGTTTCCGCCCGCTCGTCCGGCGACGCCCGGACCGGCGCGAACCTCCCGGCGAGGTAAGCGAGGTCAGGCCGTCTGTGCCACGCTGCGGGCATGCAGGAATACCGCTACGTCCTCGCCATGCGGCCCCGGCAGGGCATCATGGCCGGGCCGGTGCACCTCCACGCCGCCGACCGGGACGCGGCGGACGCGTCGATCCGCGCGTCGATCCGCCGGTGGGCGCAGGGCCTCGCGACCGACGCCGACGAGCCGTTCTCCTGGACGATCCACGAGAGCACCGGCCGTCCGGTGGACGAGGGACGCGTCGAGCCGGACGCCCGCGCCCGGCCCGCCCGGGTGCCCTGACCAGAGGTTTCACGTGAAACGTCCGGTGAAGCCCCGATCGAGAAGCCGCCGCGCGTCGGCGAACCGTGCGTCCGTCCGCGCGCTGTTCAGGACGATCCCGACCAGCGTCCGTCCGCGCCGCCGCGCCGCGAACAGCAGGCTGTAGCCCGCCGCCCGCGTGTAGCCCGTCTTGACGCCCGTCGCGCCGCGATACGTCGTGAGCAGCGCGTTCGTCGTGCGCCAGACGTAGCGGCCGTGCGCCGCCGTGCGCGGCACGACGTACCGGGCACGCCGGACGATAAGCGCGAAACCCGGCACGCGCAGCGCGCGGCGGCCGAGCAGCACCTGGTCCCGGGCCGTCGAGTGACTCGCGTCCGCGCCGGACGGTTCCGGCAGCCCCGCCGCGTCCGTGTACCGCGTGTTCCGCAGGCCGAGCGCGCGGGCGGTCGCGTTCATGCGCCGGACGAACCGCGTCCGTCCCGGCCCGTAGGCGTCGGCGAGCGCGGCGGCGGCGTCGCAGCCGGACGGCAGCAGCAGCGCGGCGAGCAGGTCCCGCGCGGTGAGCCGGTCGCCGACGCGCAGCCCCGCCGTCGAGCCGTGCCGGGCGGCGGCGTAGGCGCGGTGGGCGGCGGCGATCCGGATCGTCCGGTCCAGGTGCCCGGCGCGCAGCACGACGAGCGCGGTCATGACCTTGGTGATGCTCGCGACGGGACGCCGTTCGTCCGCATGGCGCGCCCAGAGCGTCCGGCCGGTCGCGTCGTCCACGAGCAGGCCCGACCGCGCGCCGACCGGCGCCTCCCGCGCGACCGCGATCCCGGGCAGCCCGGCGACGAGCAACGTCATGACCAGCACGAACACACCACGCATGATCAACTGACTACCCCGCGCGGGCACCCGGCAACACGGTCAGGCGAGCGCGGGTTCCGGGTCGCGGACGGTGCGGCGGGCGCGCAGCCGGGCCAGGCTGAACCGGTCGGCCGCGCCGTCGAGGACGCCGCCCGCCGGGTCGTCGGAGCCGTCCGCGCGCACCACGTCCGAGCCGGGCCGCAGGATCTCCCACACGACCAGCACCGCGAGCAGCGCGACCGTCGCGAACCGGGCGAACAACGCGAGGTAGTACACGTCCTGCGAGATGCCGTCGGGGGGCGCGCTCAGGTGGACGACGGCCGACAGCGTCGCCGACAGATCCGCCCCGTGGCGCTGCAACGTCACCGACAGCAGATACCACCAGATGCCGAAGAAGTAGGCGATCTCGCCCGCCTGCCACAGGACGAACGCGGGCAGCTTCGGCCGCGCCAGCACGACCAGCGGCAGCAGCCACAGCACGTACTGCGGCGACCAGACCTTGTTCGGCAGCATGAACGCGACGAGCACCAGCAGCAGCAGTTGCGGCAGGCGCGGCCGACGCGGCGCGCACAGCGCCAGCACCGCGATCCCGGCCGCGAGGACGAGGAACGTCCCGGTGCCGAGCAGGTTGAGGGTGTCGTGCTCGGCGGCCTGCGGGACGCCGTGGTCCTGGAGGTAGAAGAACACCGAGCCCCAGTCGATGCCGCGCTCCTGGCTGAACCGGTAGAACTCCAGCCAGCCGTCCCACGACAGGACCATGACCGGGACGTTCACGGCGAGCCACGCGACGGCCGTCCCGGCGAGCAGCCGCCCGAGCGCGCGGTACTGTCCGGCGCGCACGCACAGCAGCACGAGCGGGCCGAGGAACAGCAGCGGGTAGAACTTCGCCGCGATCGCCAGCCCGAGCAGCGCCCCGGCGAGCGCCGGACGCCGCGCCGACCACGCCCACAGCGCAACGGCCGCGAGCGCGACGGCCAGCAGGTCCCAGTTGATGTACGCGGTGAGCAGCAGCGCCGGGGACAGCGCGACCATCAGGCCCGTCCGCAGCGAGCGCCGTCCGGCCGCGTACGCGGTCGCGAGGACGGCGACGATCGCGAGCACGGCCAGCAGCCCGACCGTGATCCGGTAGAACGCCATGCCCCGGGCGTCCGCGCCGAACGGGTGCGCCAGCCACGCCGTGACCTGCATGAAGAAGCCGCTGAGCACCGGGTACTCGACGTAGTGGATGCTGTCGCCGGGGAACGAGTCCAGGTACGGGAGCTTGCCGTCGGACAGTCCGCGCGCGAAGTACAGCGGGTAGACGTCGGTGTAGCAGGCGTTCGTCGTCGTCTTGACGAAGTCGAACCCGGCCCGCGCGCACGGCTGCTTCTGCGCCCAGCCGAGCAGCGCCACCAGCGCCGTCACCCCGGTCAGGACGGGAACGAGCCGCGCGACGCGCCCGGGGACGTCGCTTTCCTGCTGTTTCGGCGTGGACATGCGCCAAGACTAGAGGCGGTCCCGGGTGACCCGCGCGCCCCGGAGCGGGGCGCGCGGGGTCCGGTCAGCCGTTGCCGTTGCCCCGGCCCGGCGGCTTCGGCGTCCGGGTGGTGGGCGGGGACGACGACGGCGTGCAGCCCGGCGGCTGCCCGAAGAAGTCGCACGGGACGCCCGGCGACGGGCTCTTGGTCGGCGGCTTCGGGGTGTTCGACGGCACCGGCTTGCACGGGTTGCCCTGGGCGTCCTGGCCGTCCTCGCCCGGGCCGCAGGTCGGCGTCGTCTCGGGCTTCGGCGTGTTGCTCGGCGTCGGCCGCGGCTTGGGCGCCGCCCAGTTCGGGATGTCGCCGCCGTTGACGGCGGCGGGCAGCTCGTCGACGGGGGTCCCGTCCAGCGCCTTCGTCATGAACCGCTGGAAGGTCATGGCCGGGACGTCTCCACCGTAGATCTGGCTGTAGCCGCCGATGCCCTGGAGCGAAAGGCGCTTCCTGCCGTCCTTGGTCTGCCGCCACATGGCGACGGCCGTCGCCATGTGCGGGGTGTAGCCGACGAACCAGGCGGACTGGTTCTGGTCGGTCGTACCGGTCTTGCCGGCGACCGGACGCGCCCCGAGGCTCGCCTTCCGTCCGGTACCGGACGTCACCACCGCGCGCATCGCCTTGGTCGCGTCACCGGCGACGCCCGGCGAGAAGATCTCCTTCTCCTTGTAGGGCAGCCGCTTGACGACGTTGCCCCGCGCGTCGGCGATCTTCTTGATGACGTGGACCTGGGTGTGCTTGCCGCTGTTGGCGAACGTCGAGTAGACCGACGCCATGTCGACGGCGCTGACGTTCATCGGTCCGAGCGGCAGCGACGCGTTGCTCGCGCTCAGTTCCTTGGACGGCGGGACGCCCATCTTCTTCGCCATCTCGACGACGTTGTCCAGGCCCACCTTCTGGCCGAGGTCGACGTAGGCGGTGTTGATGGAGAGCTGCGTCATCTGGACCAGGTTGTAGACGCCGTTCTCCGACCGGGAGTCGTTCGTGAGCGTGTAGTCGCCGAACGTCCGCCGGTACGCGCCGTTCAGCGTCGTGTTCAGGCTGATGCCCTTGTCCAGCGCCGTCGCCAGCACGACCGGCTTGAAGGACGAACCGGGCTGCACCGCGCCCTGGAACGAGTCGTTGAACGACTGCTTGGCGTACCCCGGGCCGCCGTACGCCGCGATGACGCCGCCGGTCTGCGGGTCCACCGACGCCAGGCCGAAGTGGATCAGCCCGTCGAGGCCGTTCTCCTTCTTCACCTGCTGGACGAGCGTCTGCGTGTAGTCCGTGAGGTTCTTGTCGAACGTCGAGGTGATGCGCAGGCCGCCGCGCTCCAGCACCTGGTCGCTGATGCCGAGGTCGCGCAGCTCCCCGAGGACGATCTGCTTCATGTACTCGGTCTGGCCGCCGTCCTTGACGTCCGTCCAGACCTTGTAGGTCTTCGGGAACTTCTGCTGCGCGCGCTCGGACTCGTTCAGCCAGCCCTTCTTGACCATGCCGTCCAGCACGTAGTTCCAGCGCTCGATCAGGGCCTTCTTGGCGGGCTGGTCGTCGGAGCCGTACGTGACGAAGTAGTACGGACGCTGGATCATCGCGGCGAGCATCGCGGCCTGGCTGATCGAGAGCTTGCGGACGTCGGTCCGGAAGTAGGCCCGCGCCGCCGCCTGGATCCCGTACGCCTCACGGCCGAACGCGACCGTGTTGAGGTACTGGTTGAGGATCCAGTCCTTCTCCTTCTCGTTGCCGAGACGCACCGAGATGAGGATCTCCTTCAGCTTGCGGCTGATGCTGCGCTGCTGGCTGAGGCCCTCGTAGTAGTTGCGGGCGAGCTGCTGCGTGATCGTCGAGCCGCCGCGCACGTCGCCGCCGGTCGCGGCCGAGAACAGCGCGCTCGCCACGCCCTTCGGGGAGACGCCGGGCTCGCTGTAGAAGTCGCGGTCCTCGGCGGCGAGCACCGCGTTGCGGACGTGCGGCGGGACGTCCTTCAGGTCGACGTCCTCGCGCCGCGTGCCGATGCGGGCCAGCGGGGTCTTGCCGTCCTTGTAGTAGATCACCGACTCCTGCGCGGTGGCGGCCTCCTGGGTCGCCTCCGGGATCGGCGTCTGCCAGTACGCGACGCCGACGAGCGACGCCATCGCGAGGACCAGCACGCCGGCGATCGCCAGCGACTTCTTCCAGCCGGGGACGTAGCGGCGCCAGCCGGTCGGCTTGTCGGCGTCCTGCTCGTCCTTGCGGGCGCGGCGTCCCTTGCGCTCGTCGCCCCAGAAGTCGTCCGGCCCCTTCGGACCGCCCGGTCCACCCGGCCCACCGGGTCCTCCGGGCCCGCCCGGGCCACCGGGTCCGCCCGGACCGCCGCCGCGCGGGCCACCCGGACCGCCGGGGCCGCCGGGCCCGCCCGGACGACCCGGACCGCCGGGGCCGCCCGGACGACCCGGACCGCCGGGGCCGCCCGGACGACCCGGGCCGCCGGGGCCGCCGCCGTTCGGCGGGACGCCGGGGGGGCCGCCGGGACGCGCCGGACCGCCCGGCGCCGCCGGGGGGACGCCGGGGCTCGGGTTGCTCGCGCGGCGCTGCGGCGGACCGCCCACGCGCCGCCGTCCGCCACCGCCGCCGCCGGACGGGGCGCCGCGCCGGCCGGTGCCGCGCCGTCCGCCACCGCCGCCCGCCGCGGCGCGGCCACCCGGACGCGGGGGCACCGGGGACTCACCCGGCACGCCGCCCGGTGCCGGGGGGCGACCGGGTCGTCCGGGGACGTTCGGCCCGCCCGCTGCGGGCGGGCGCGGACCCCGTCCACGGGGGTCTCCGTATTCGGGTCCGAACTGGCTTCCGTTACTCACGCGACCTCATCACCTGGGGTACGGCTGCGTCGTCCGAGGGTACTGCGCCGTTCGCGGCAAGGGGTCCAGACCTGTGTGACCTGGTGATATCGCCCGCTCCCGGACGATCTGGACCGCACGTTCCGGGCCGAAGCCGCCGTCCCGTCCAGGCCCGGCGAAACGGCCGCCAGCGCGTGGGACCGTTCCGAAAACGTCGTCGCCGGCCCGTCCCGAAGGCGGGCACGGCGTCAGCGTGTTCGGCGCTGCGCATCGAGCGGCACCTCGCGCACGAACTGCTGGACGTACGGCCACCCGGGACGCTGCCGCCCGCCGCCGCCCCGGCGGCACGCCTTGTCGCCCGGGTGCATCGCGCACCACCACTGCGGCGGCGGGTTGGACGGCGGCTTGTCCGGGTCGCAGTTCTGCGCGAACGGGGAGTCGCACGCCTGCTTCTTGCCGTTGTCGCCCTTGCAGCGCGGGTCGAAGCCGCCCAGCGGGCCCTTGCACCACTTGGGCTTGTCGTCGTGTTTCGGCGGCTTGTAGACCTGCGCCCACTTCTGCTGCGTGCCGATGTTGGCGGCGGGCGGGAACTGGTCCACGGGCGTCCCGGCCGTGGCCTTCGCCATGTAGGCGTGCCAGATCCGCGCCGGGACGCTGCCGCCCTCGACCACCGCGCCGTTGACGATGAGCGGCTTGCGCTTGTCGTTGTACATCGTGACGGCCGTGGAGATCTTCGGGACGTAGCCGACGAACCACGTGGCGATGTTGTTGTCCGTCGTGCCCGTCTTGCCCGCGACGGGACGGTCCGGCAGCGCCGCCGCGACGCCCGTCCCGCCCGGCTTGACGACGCCCTGGAGCGCGGCGGTGACGTCCGCCGTGACCCCCGCCGAGAAGGCGTTCTCGGTGGTCTTCCAGGTCAGCCGCCGGACGCGCTGGCCGTCGCGGTTGCGCAGGTCCCGGACGACGTGCGGCTGGTGGTACGTCCCGCCGTTCGCGAACGTCGCGTACCCGGCGGCCTGCTCGATCGGCCGCAGGTCGTTGATGCCGAGCGTCAGGCCGACCTGCCCCTTGCGCGCGTACGGCTCCACCATCGACGGGTCCACGCCCGCCTTCTCCGCCGCCTTCGCGACGTTCCGGACGCCCGTCTTGCCCGCGAGCTGGATGAACGCGCTGTTCGTGGAGTGCTTCATCGCCTCGAGCAGGTCGATGCCGCCCTTGGCGGGGTGACTGTTCGGGATCGGGCCGTAGCCGCGTCCGCGCGGGACGACGTTGCCGTTGCCGTCGAAGTAGAGCCCGGACCGTCCCTCCACCAGGCTCTTGAGGCTGTAGCCCTTCTCCAGCGCGGCGGCGAGCGTGTACGGCTTCATCGCGGACCCGGCCTGCGCGCTGCCGTACCAGACGTTGTCGTACTGGTCGTCCAGGTAGTCGGTGCCGCCGTAGATCGCCTCGACCTCGCCGTTGCGCGTGTTGACCGACACCAGGCCGAGCTGGATGTGCTTCTTCGCCAGCTTCTTCGGGTCCACGCCGGGCACGGTCGTCGTGACGGCCTGCTTCGCCGCCGCCATCTTGCGCTTGTCGAACGTCGTGTAGACCTTGAGGCCCTGGTCCACGACGGTCTTCTGGTCGATGCCCTGCCGCTGCAGCTCCAGCAGCGCCCGGTTGATCATGTAGCCGCGCTGGCCGCCGAACACCTCGGGGCCGCCCATCGGCTTCGTCTCCGGCAGGTTCTTGCTGTACTTGTCGTAGTCGGCCTGCGTGAGCGTGTGCGACTTGCGCATGCCGTCCAGGACATAGAGGTAGCGCGCCCTGGTCAGGTCGCGGGCCTTCGGGTCGTCGCTGCGGGGGTCCAGCCGTCCGGGCTGGTTGATGACGGCGGCGATCAGCGCGCCCTGGTCCGGCGTGAGCTTGCCGACGTCCCTGCCGAAGAACGCCTTGGACGCCGCCTGGATGCCGTACGCGTTCCGGCCGAAGTAGATGGTGTTCAGGTACAGCTCGAGGATGCGGTCCTTGCTGCCGAGCTTGTCCTCCAGCTTCAGCGAGATGAACATCTCCTTGAACTTGCGGCTCATCGTCCGCTGGTCGCTCAGGTAGTAGTTCTTCGCGAGCTGCTGGGTGATGGTCGAGCCGCCCTGCGTCTCACCGCCGGTGAGGTTGTTCCACACCGCGCGGGTGAGGCCCTTGACGGAGAACCCGCTGTCGGTGCGGAAGCTGCGGTTCTCGGCCGCGATGACGGCGTCCTGGACGTACCGGGGCACCTGCCCGATCTTGATCAGCTCACGGTTCTTGCCGAGCCGCCCGATCTCCGTCTTGCCGTCCGCGTAGTAGAAGATCGCCGACGTCTTGGTCGCGTCCGCGTTCCCCGTGTCCGGCACGGGCGTCTTGGCGTACGCGACGCCGACCAGCGTCCCCAGCCCGGCCAACCCGAGCCCGACCGACCCGAGGACGACCTTCCACGACGGCACGAACCGCCGCCACCCGGTCTCCCGCGACCGCAGAAACGCCAACCACGACCGCTTCCCCGGCCCACCAGGACCCCCGGGACCCCCGGGCCCACGCCCGCCCGGCCCACCGGGAGCACCAGAGAACGCCGGGCCGCCGGGCCCGCCGGGGCCACCGCCACCCGGGCCGCCGAACCCGCCGGATCCCGGCCCGCCGGGCATGCCGCCGCGCGGACCACCCGGTCCGCCCGCGCCACCAGGACCACCGCCCCGCGGACCGCCGGGCCCGCCGGGACCACCTGGACCTCCGGGACCACCCGGCCCGCCGGGACCGCCGCCGCGCGGACCGCCGGGACCGCCGGACGGCGGAACGCCGGGAGCGCCGAAGGCCGCCGGACGCCCCGGCCCGCCGGGACCGCTCGGCCCGCCGAACGACGGGCCGCCGGCAGCGTCGCGCGGACCGCCGGGACCGTTCGGGCCGCCGGAGGGCGGGCCGACAGGGGCGCCTCCCGCGTCGCGCGGAGCGCCCGGGGCGTTGGGGCCGCTCGGGGGGCCGCTCGGACCGCCTGCGGCGTTGCGCGCGGTGGGCGTGCCGGGAAAGGCGGGGCTTGCGCCGGGGGTAGGGGACATTGGCGGACCGGACGGTCCGCCGGGGGAGCCCGTGGACGGTCCCGGGGCGGTGCCGGGACGGGCCTGGTCCTCGGTCCGGCCGGGGCGGGGCTGCTGGTTCTCTCCGCCCGGCCGCGGCGACCCGGACTCCGGGCTGGGCTGGCCTGGATGACTCACGCGACCTCGATCAGCAGGGGACGACGGGCTCCGTTCGTCCGGAAGGGTACTGCGCGGGCCGGGGGGCGAGAGACGCATGTCGCGCAGGTGAACCGCGGGTGGCCGGACGTGCACGGAAAGCGCCGGGCGGACGGGTCCGGCGAGCGGACGGCGGATCGGCGGCGGTCCGCCCCCGGCGTCCGGTTACGACACGCGAGAGGTTGGTCACTCAGCCGGACATCCACGTCGGACAAACACGGCATAATACCGCGTTTCCCCCGGCTGACCTGCGGCAACGTGACGGGGAACGCGCCGCGTGACGTCCACCACCCCGCGGGGTGACTTGCCAGGATCCGCGCCGCTACGTATCTTTCAGATGTATCGACTCGATACATTGGGTTGATACATCACGACGAGACATCGGCAGCTGCGGAAGCGAGAGCGGTCACATGGCGGGCAAGAAGGGCGCGGGAGTACTCGAACTCGCCGTGCTCGGTCTGCTCAACGAGGCCCCGATGCACGGGTACGAGCTGCGCAAGCGGCTCAACGCCCTGCTCGGCATGTTCCGCGCCTTCTCCTATGGGTCGCTGTATCCCTGCCTCAAGCAGCTCCTCGCCAGGGGGCTGATCGTGGAGGACCGGCCCGAGGAGCGCGAGAGCGGGGCGCTCCCGCTGCAGAGCCGCCGATCGAAGATCGTCTACACCCTCACCGCCGAGGGCAAGGAGCACCTGCAAGAGCTCCTGACCGAGGCGGGACCCGCCTCCTGGGAGGACGAGGGGTTCGGCGTACGTTTCGCCTTCTTCTCGCACACCCGGGCCGACGTCCGGCTCCGGATCCTGGAGGGGCGGCGCAGCCGTTTGGAGGAGCGGCTGGAGAGTGTGCGCGCCGCGCTGGCGCGGACCCGCGAGCGGGTCGACAGCTACACCCTCGAGCTGCAGAACCACGGGCTCGAATCCGTCGAACGCGAGGTCCGGTGGCTCAACGAGCTGATCGGTCGCGAGCGGGCGGAACAGGAACAAGCAAAGACCACGAATCAGGACATGCCTCGGGACAAGGGCCGCTGAAAGCCGCGGTCCCACCCCCTCGGGGGCGGGTGAAGCAACACCACATGTTCCCCAAGAAGAGAAGGAGCAACCGGATGGGTTCGGTGCGCGTAGCCATCGTGGGTGTGGGCAACTGCGCCTCTTCGCTCGTCCAGGGTGTCGAGTTCTACAAGGACGCGAGCCCCGAGACCAGGGTGCCCGGCCTCATGCACGTGCAGTTCGGCGACTACCACGTGGGCGACGTCGAGTTCGTGGCGGCCTTCGACGTGGACGCCAAGAAGGTCGGGATGGACCTCTCCGAGGCGATCCACGCGAGCGAGAACAACACGATCAAGTTCGCGGACGTTCCGCCGTCCGGTGTCATCGTGCAGCGCGGCCACACGTTCGACGGCCTCGGCGAGTACTACCTCGACACCATCGAGGAGTCGGACGCCGCGCCGGTCGACGTCGTCCAGGCCCTGAAGGACGCCCGGGTGGACGTGCTGGTGTCCTACCTGCCCGTCGGCTCGGAGGAGGCGGACCGCTTCTACGCGCAGTGCGCCATCGACGCGAACGTCGCGTTCGTCAACGCGCTGCCGGTGTTCATCGCGTCCGACCCCGAGTGGGCGAAGAAGTTCACCGACGCGGGCGTCCCGATCGTGGGCGACGACATCAAGTCGCAGGTGGGCGCGACGATCACGCACCGCGTGATGGCCAAGCTCTTCGAGGACCGCGGGGTCGAGCTGCTGCGCACGTACCAGCTCAACTTCGGCGGCAACATGGACTTCATGAACATGCTGGAGCGCAAGCGCCTCCAGTCCAAGAAGATCTCCAAGACGCAGTCGGTGACGTCGCAGATCCCGCACGAGATGGCGAAGGCCGACGTGCACATCGGCCCGTCGGACCACGTGCCGTGGCTGGACGACCGCAAGTGGGCGTACGTCCGCCTGGAGGGCAAGTCCTTCGGCGACACGCCGCTGAACCTGGAGTACAAGCTGGAAGTCTGGGACTCCCCGAACTCCGCCGGCGTCATCATCGACGCGGTGCGCGCCGCGAAGATCGCCAAGGACCGCGGGATCGGCGGCCCGATCCTGTCGGCCAGCTCGTACTTCATGAAGTCCCCGCCGGAGCAGTACAACGACGACCAGGCCCGCGAGGCCGTCGAGGCGTTCATCCGCGGTGACGTGGAACGCTGATCCGTTTCCCGGCTCGGTGTCGGCCCCGGTGTCCACGGACGCCGGGGCCTTCCCTTTTACCTTAAGGAAAATGGGGATGTAGCGGCCGTTATTACGCTCTGGCCTTACTGTGGCACTGCGGGTGATGGTGGACCGTACCGCAGTGAGGGGCGTTCGATGGCGCGTGACATGCGCGGCGCGGCGGCGGGTTTGGCCTGCCTCGCGCTCGGACTGGCGGGCTGCACGGCCGACGGGCCGGCCGGCGCGGACCCGGGGCCGCCGCGCGACGGCGGGACGCTCCGGGTCGTCGGGTCGTCCGACGTCGAGCACCTGGACACGGCGAGCGTGGCCAGCGTCGGCGGGTTCGGGCTGACGCGGCTGTTCTCGCGGACGCTGCTCGGGATCCGCGCGTCCAACGACATCGGGGTGACGATGTCGGTCCGCGCCGACGTCGCCGCGAAGGTGCCGACGCGCGGGCACGGCATCTCGGCGGACGGCCTGACGTACACGCTGCGGCTGCGCCCCGGCGTCCGGTGGGACACGGCGCCGCCGCGCGAGGTGACCGCCGGGGACTTCGAGCGCGGGTTCAAGCGGCTGTGCAACCCGGCGTCGCCGTCGTCGTCGCAGGCGTACTTCCTGCCGACGCTGCGCGGGATGGCCGAGTACTGCCGCGCGTTCGGCCGCGTGTCCGGCCGCGACCCGGCCGCGATCGCCGCGTTCCAGCGCACCCACACGATCCCCGGCGTGCGGGCCGTCGGCGACCGGACGATCGTGTTCCGCCTGATCCGTCCCGCCAGCGACTTCCTCAACCTGCTGACGCTCCAGGCGACGGCCGCCGCGCCCGCCGAGTACGACCGGTTCCTCCCGGACGGTCCGGACTTCCGGCGGAACACCATCTCCGACGGCCCGTACCGCATCGCGTCCTACCGCGCCGGCCAGTCGATCACGCTCGACCGCAACCCGGCGTGGAGCGCGGCGACCGATCCGCTGCGGGAGCGGCACGTCGCGACGATCCGGATCACGTTCGGGCAGGACTCGCCGGACGTCGTCCAGCAGCAGATCGAGGCGGGCGCGGCGGACCTCGCGTGGGACCAGCCCGTCCCGACGTCCGTCCTGCCCCGGGTCCGCGCCGACCCGCGCTTCGCGATCCAGCGCACGCCGAGCAACAGCCCGTACGTCGTGTTCAACACGCGCAGCCCGAACAACGGCGGCGCGCTCGCGCGGGCGGACGTGCGGCGCGCCCTGTCCTACGCGGTGGACCGGTCGGCGCTGGTCAAGCTGGTCGGCGGGCCGTCGGTGGCGCGTCCGCTGCACGGGGTGATCCCGCCGGGCAGCTCGGGGTTCGCGCCGTCCGACCCGTACCCGACGCCGGGCGACGCGGGGAACCCGGCCGAGTGCCGCCGTCGGCTCGCCGCCGCCGGAGCCCCGCACCTGACGCTGACCTTCCCCTACCGGACGAACAGCGTCCACCGGCAGATCGCCGAGTCGCTGGCCGCGAACCTGCGCGCGTGCGGCGTCGAGACGCGGCTGCGCGCCGACAGCGGCGGCAACTTCTACCGGTCGACGATCGCCGACCCCGCGCAGGCCCGCGAGGGCCACTGGGACATCGCCGCGCCCGGCTGGACGCCCGACTGGTACGGCAACAACGGCCGCTCGGTGCTCCAGCCGCTGCTGGACGGACGCCTGTACGGCCCGAACTCCACCAACTACGGCGGCTACGACTCGCCCGACGTGGACCGCCTCATCGACCGGGCGCTGACCGCGTCGTCCCCCGAGAGCGCGGCGCGGCTGTGGCGGCTCGCCGACCAGCGCGTCATGGTGGACGCGCCGATCATCCCGCTGCTCGACCGGTCCACGACGGTGTTCCACGCGTCCCGCGTCCGCAACGCCCAGTTCCTCCCGACGGCGTCGTCCTACGACTACTCCCGCCTCTGGCTCGCCGACTGAACAAGGCATGACCGAACGTAGACGACATCGAGGACGTCACCGGCCGTGCCGCGCGGCGCCGCCGCGAGACGATCACGACGTCCGTTGTTGGCCTGTGCCCCCGCGTGAGGAAGGCGCCCGTGAACGAGCCGACCGGCGACGACCATCCGAGCCGCTCGGGCGACGCGGACCTGGACCAGATCCGCACCGCCCTGGCGCACCTGACCGAACACCACAGCCAGTTGAGCGAACTGCTCGACGCCGTCATCGCGCTCAGCGCGAACCTGGACGTGAAAGACGTCCTGCGCACCCTCGTGGAGACCGGGCAGCGGCTCGTCCACGCCCGCTACGGAGCGCTGGGCCTGCACGACGAGCACGGAGGCGTCACCGGGCTGCTGACCTCGGGGCCGGGCATGGACCACTACATCGAGGACGCCGCCCAGCTGCCGCGCGGCGGCGGGCTGATCGGCGAGCTGGTCCGCACCGCCCGGCCGCTGCGGTCGGACGACATTCCCCACGATCCCCGCGCGGTCGGCTTCCCGCCCGACCATCCGGTGATGAAGACGCTGCTGGGCGTGCCGATCCGCGTCCGCGGGAAGGTGTACGGCAACCTCTACCTGACCGACAAGGACGAGGGTCCGTTCTCCGACGACGACGAGAACGTCCTGACCGCGCTGGCGAGCGCGGCGGCCGTCACGATCGAGAACGCCCATCTCTACCGGCGGCTGCACAGCGCCACCGAGGACTTCCAGCGCCGGCTGCTCCCCGAGCTGCCGAGCCTCGACCTGTGCGAGCTGGACGCGCGCTACGAGCCGTCCTCGCAGGCCCCGCGCATCGGCGGCGACTGGTACGACGTCGTCCGGCTGCCCGGCGGCGCGCTGTGCGTGATGGTCGGGGACGTGATGGGCCACGACGTCCACGCCTCGTCGGTCATGAGCCGGATCAGCAACATGCTCCGGCTGATCGCGTTCACCCGGCGGGAACCGCCCAGCATGCTCCTCGGGCATCTCGACGGCGCGCTGCACGAGCTGCACGACGGGCCGATGGCGACCGTCCTGCTCGCGCGGCTGGAGCCGGACGAGAACGGGGGCCGGCGGCTGTGCTGGTCCAGCGCGGGCCATGTGCCGCCGCTGGTCGCCGTCCCCGGGCAGGGCTCGCGCTACCTGGACGGCGAGGCGGACCCGCCGCTCGGCGTCGACCCCGAGCTGCCCCGCACCGATTACACCCACGACCTGCCGCCCGGCGCGACCATCGTGCTGCACACCGACGGGCTCGTCGAACGGCGCGGCCACCACCTGCACGAGGGGATGGACGACACCGCCGCCATCACCGGCGCCCACGCGTCCCACGACCTGCGGGCGCTGTGCGACGCGCTGATGGGACGCCTCCAGGGCTCCTTCGAGGACGACGTCGCGCTCCTCGCCGCCCGGCTGCGCTGACGCCGCGCGGGAATGTTCCCGGTTTCGGCGCAATTGCGTTCAAGACCGGGACGCACCGCGGAGGGGAGCGTCGGGGCGGCGGAAGGAGGCGCGGTGAGCCGGCGTGGGTGGGCGTTGTTCGCGGTCATGTGCGTGGTGTGGGGCATCCCGTACCTGCTGATCAAGGTGGCGGTGGACGAGGTGTCCGTGCCCGTCGTCGTGTTCGCGCGGACGGCGGTCGGGGCGGCGCTGCTGCTGCCCGTCGCCCTGCGCGGCGGCGGGTTCGGGATCGTCGCGCGGCACTGGCGGCCCGTGCTGCTGTTCGCCGCGCTGGAGATCCTCGGGCCGTGGGCGCTGCTGTCGGACGCCGAGCGCACCCTGTCCAGCTCGCTGACCGGACTGCTCATCGCGGCCGTCCCGATCGTCGGCGTCCTCGCCGCGCGGGCCGCCGGGGACGCCGAACGGCTCGGGCCCGTCCGGTGGGCCGGGCTGCTGCTCGGGCTCGGCGGCGTCGCGTTCCTCGCCGGGCCCCATCTCGGCGGCGGGGACGTGCTGGCCGTCGGCGAGGTGCTGCTCGTCGTCCTCGGCTACGCGACCGCGCCGCTGATCATGGTGCGGCGGCTCGGGGACGTGCCGAGCCTTCCGCTGACCGCGTCCTGCCTCGCCTTCGCCGCGCTCGTCTACGCCGCGCCCGCCGCGCTCACCCGGCCGTCCTCAGTGCCGGACGGACGGGTGCTGCTCGCCCTCGTCGCGCTCGGCGCCGTCTGCACGGTCGTCGCGTTCCTCGTGTTCTTCGCGCTGATCCGCGAGGTCGGGCCGGCGCGGGCGACCGTGTTCACCTACGTCAACCCGGCCGTCGCGGTCGCCGCCGGGGTCCTGCTGCTGGACGAGCCGCTCACGCTTCCGATCCTCGCCGCGTTCGCGCTGATCCTCTGCGGGTCCGTCCTCGCGACGGTGCGGTCGCGTCCCGCCGCGCCCGTCGCCGAGACCAGCGTGACCACCGGCTGATATGGCCGGGAGTGGACGCGCTCACGCATCGTGGCCGGTCAGCGGCCGGTCAGAGGCCGCACCGCCACAGCACGGCGATCACCCCGGCGAGGACGAGGCCCGCGACGCCCGCCGCCGTCCCGCCGAGCACGATCAGCGCCGTGCAGCCGGTGACCGTCAACGCCCCGGCCAGCAGCGCCTCGCCCCGTCCGCGCCCGCTCTCCGCCGGCTCGGACGCGCCGAACTCCCGCTCCCACAGGTGGAAGTCGTCCACGCTCGGATTATCCGTCGAACCCCCCGATCCGCGAAGGTGTCCCCACCGCCACAGCACTGTCCGGATTGGACGTTGGGTCCGATAGGGCCGCGCGAGTGCGGAGCCGCGGCCTTCGGTTGCTAGGCTGCGAAGAACCTGGGGGCCGACTCGCGAGCGATCCGACCGCGATCCCCGGGCCGTGCTTCATAGTCGAAGTGAAGGGGTCCCAACCGTGAAGAAGCTGCTTGTTCTCGCTGTGGTCGCTCTCGGCGGCTTCGCCATCTGGCGCCGGCTCCAGCAGGACCGCGCCGAGCTGGACCTGTGGACCGAGGCGACCTCCTCCGACAACTGAGTCGCGGCGACGAGAACGCTTTCGAGGAGGACCCCGGCGTGACCGGGAGCGGCACCGCCCCGCGCCCGCCCCGATCCCGCCGGGTCCACTGCCGTCCCGGCCGCCCGCCGGCGCACGGCCGCTTCAGGGTGCCCGCCGATCCGGTACCCTGACCACGATTCGGGGCCGTAGCTCAGTTGGCCAGAGCGCCTGCCTTGCACGCAGGAGGCCCGGGGTTCGACTCCCCGCGGCTCCACGAGTCGGCATGTCCTGTTCGGTGCGCTTCGCTGCACCTTCCCGGAAGCCCGCAGTGCCCATCGGGGGGACGACCCCCCGAACCCCCCGATGTGGGGGCTCCGCCCCCACGCCCCCTCCTGTGGTCGCCGCGCTTGATTCAGTTCAGGCGGCCGACCTGCCGGGGCCCCGCTCTCGTGGTCGCCGCTCGCCAGAACGGCCGTTCAGCTCGGTGACCTGCGCTCTCAGTTCCCCTCCCGTGGTGCCGTTCTTGGTCCGCTGGGCTTCTTTGGCCTGATCGGGACACGCTGGCTGGTTGATTCCGTGGGCGCGTTCGTCTTTGTCGTTAGAGAGTCTTGTATGGCTTTCGACGCTTCTACGTGGCGGCGTTTGGCCCCGGACGGCGGTGAACGGCGGTTCGCGGCCGGGGACGTCCTGATGAGCCAGGGCGGACCGGCGGACGTCGTGCACTTTCTCGTCAGCGGGCGCGTCAAGGTCACGCGGCACACGGCCGACGGGGACGTCATCCTGCTCGCCGTCCGCGGCGCCGGGTCGATCATCGGTGAGCTGTCGGTGCTCGACGGCGGTGAGCGGTCCGCGACCGTGACGGCCCTCGACGCGTGTCTCACCCGGACGCTCGACGCCGAGCGGTTTCTCGCGCGCGTCCGCAAGGAGGACTTACGCGACGAGCTGTTGAAGACCGCCATCGCGCTCGTCCGGGAGAACGAGGCGTGGAACGCGGAGCTGGTCGGGCTTCCCGCCGGGCCGCGCGTCGTGCGGACGCTGCTGCGGCTCGCCACGCTCGGTCCCGACGGCGCGCTTGAGGTCGTCCTCGACCAGACCGAGCTGGGGCAGGCCGCCCGGCTCGTGCGGACCGGCGTCGCCGCCGAGCTGGCCCGGCTGCGGCGTGCGGGGCTCATCGCGACGGGACGGCGCCGGATCGTGCTCACCGATCCCGTCCGGTTGCGGGCACTGGCCGGGTCGGGCCACGGCAATGTCTGATTTCCGACAATGCGCCGGGTCCGCGCTGTGCAGGCTGTGAGGCGTTCGTCCGCCGAGCCCGCAAGGGGAATCGTCCGTGGAATCGTTGCGCGCGTTGCTCGTGGTCGACGCCGAGAAGTTCAGCCGCCATCCGGGGTCGGAACTGACCGGCCTGCACCTGGCGATCGTGGACGCGGTCGACCGCGCCATGGCCGCAAGCGGGCTGAAGGAGATCTGGGAGCGGGTCCGGTTCCGCCAGTCCACCGGTGACGGGCTGCTCGCCGCGCTTCCGGTCGACGCTCTCCCCCTGCTCGTCCACCCGTTCCCGCACCGGCTCCAGGACGCCCTCGCGGCGGCTGCGCCGGGGCTGCGGGCGCGCGGGGTGCGGCTGCGGCTCCGCGTCGCGCTGCACTTCGGGTTCCTGGACGACGAGCGCACCGACGCGCCCGGCATCTCGACCGCGACGACCGACGTCAACCGGCTGCTCGACAGCGAACCCCTGCGCTCCGCGCTCGACGCCGGCGACCCGGACGTGACGTTCGCGGCCGTCCTGTTGTCGGACGAGACGTTCCGGACGTTCGTCCTCGACGGCAAGACCGATCTCAAGCCCAGCCAGTTCACCGAGGTCCGGGTCGTCGTGAAGCAGTTCGACCGGCCCGCGCACCTGTACGTCCCGACGCCGTCGCGGGGCGCCGCCGGGCCGCCCGACGCCGAGCCGGACGCCGCGCCCGGGCCGCCGTCCACGCCGCCGTCCCCGCCGTCGCTCGGGAACGTGCAGGTCAGCGGGGACGGCTCGCAGAACATCGTCGGCAGCGTCCTGAACGGCGACGCCCACCTGCACGGACGCGCCTGACGTGGACGCTCCCGACTTCGGCGACGTCCACGTCGAGGGCGACGACGCCCAGAACCTCGTCGGGAACATCATCGGCGGGGACGTGATCGGCAGCCTCAAGCAGTACGTCAACCGCGAGCCGTCGATGGTGCTGTCGTCGGCGTGGATCGAGGACGCGGTGGCGTCCTACGTCCCGGTCGCCAACCACGACCTGGTCGTCGGCACGCTGGAGCGGACGCGGGCGGTCGCGCTCGCGGGCCCGGACGGGTGCGGGCGCACGGTCACCGGGCTCGCCGCCGTCCGGCAGCTCGCGCCGGGCCTGCCCATCCGCCGGTTCTCGGTCGGCCGCGACGACGTCGAGGGCATCGCCGGCGACCGGCCGTGCGCGTACCTGCTGCGGGCGGGCGACGAGGATCCCGAGCGGGTGCACCGCTGCGTGGAACTCGTCCGGGACGCCAAGGGCTTCCTGCTGCTGGCCGGCGAACCGGACGAGCTGCCGCCGTTCGTCGGCGACCAGCTCGGCGTCGTGGCGCTCGCGCCGCCGTCCGCGCTCGCGGTGTACCAGCGGCGGCTGATGCGGCGGGGGCTCGGCTCGTCGGGCCTGCCGGGCTGGCCGGCCGCCGCGCTGCTGCTGCGCGGCGCGACGCCCGCCGAGGGACGGCGGCTGGCGGACATCGCCGAGGCCGTCCACCGGCGCGGCGGCGCGGCCGACGAGATCGAGCAGGCGTACCGTAACTGGACCGACCGGCTGGACCGCTGGTTCCGCGAGCACGAGGAGCCGCAGGACCGGGCGCTGCTCATCGCGGCGGCGGCCATCGCGCCCGCCGACGAGGTCAGCGTCTACACGGCGGCGCGGTCGCTGGCCCGGCACCTGGACGTGCGGGTGAACGGGGCGGGGCTCGCGTGGCGTCCGGTGCGGGGGCTGGCCGCGCTGCTCGGCGCGGAGAAGCGCGACCGGGTGCTGGAGTTCGGGCCGTACGGGTTCGCGGAGGCGGTCGTCCCGTTCGTCCTGGACGAGTACCCGCTGACGCACGTCGACCTGTTCTCGTGGCTGGCCGAGCTGCCCACGAGCGACATCACGCTGCCCCGGACGCTGCGCCGCAAGCTCGCCGAACTCCTCGCCGACCTCGCCGCCGAGCACGGCCGGGACGAGGCGATCACCGACACGGCCGCGCGGTGGGCCGGGCGCGGCGAGGCGGAACTGGCGTTCGTCCTGCTGTCCCGGACGTGCCTGCACCCGCACGTCGGCGGCCGGGTGCGGCGCGCGCTGTACGACTGGTCGCGGACGCCGTCGCTGTCGCCGCAGCTCAAGGAGACCGTCGCGCGGACGTGCGCGGTGCTCGGCGAGGCGCTGCCGTCGGTGGCGCTGACGCGGCTGAAGCACCTCGCGACGTTCGGGGACGCGAGCATCCGCCGCATCGCGGTCGAGGTCGCAGCGGACCTGGCCGAGCGCGAGCCCGTCCTCGTCCTGCACGCGGCGCTGGACTGGTGCGGCGGGGACGGCCGGCGGCGCGCGGCGGGCGTCGACCTGTTCCTCGCCCTCGCCCTCCGGACGGACGGCTACGGCGCCCCCGCGCTGATCACCAGCGAGCACACCGACCTGACCCGGGTGGCCGTGGTGTGGGGGATCGCGCTGGAGCAGCCGTCCCCGGCGTTCTTCGCGGCGGTGGCGCTGTGGCTGGACGCGGCGGTGCGGTGGCCGCAGCTCGGCGCGGCCGTCGTCGGGACGCTGCTCTCCGCCGCCACGGCCGGACGGCCCGGCGACGCGCTGTTCCTCCTCCTCGCCGAACGCGTCGGCCCGCGGGGGGCGCCGATCGTGCTGGAGCACGCGACGCCCGGCCTGCTGGCGGACCTGTGGGCGGTGGCGCTCGCGCGGTGGATCGAGGAAAGCGGAACAACGTTCCCCATCGTCGCGGGCGTCTGGTTCGGCGCGGCGGCCCGGCGGCCGGAGGTGCGGGCCGTGCTCGTGGACATCCTCGCCGGGGCGACGCGGAACCGGGTCATCGCCGCGGACGCGCTCGTGGAGCTGGTCACATCCTGGGCGGGCGCGGAGCGCAGCCGCCGGGACGTCCGCGAGGAATTCCTGCTGCGCCTGCTCGAACCGCCGTGGCGTCGGCTCGTCCTGAAGGTGTGGATCCGCGTCCGCTCCGTGCTGGAGCGGTGACCCGTCAGGGCCGGTCGCGCTCTGCCAGGACGCGCTTCGCGAGGCGGTATCCGGACATCAAAAGCATGAGAATCACCACGATCAGCGCCGTACTGATGGCCATGTCGACCACGGACCTCTCCTTCCGTCGGCGAGCCGGGCCGGAGGGAAGGCCCCAGGGCGGCCGAACCGGGGTACAGCGGCCGGACGGAACGTACCCGTCGTTTCACCGTGCGGAACCGAAGCGTCCGTCAAGGACGGGTCGACGGATTGCCACGACAAACCGGTCTCGGAGGGATGAAACGACTGGCGCGGAAGAGAGAAGAAGACTTTCCACCGGGACGGGGCATAACCAGGCCGTGCGCCGACGTTAGACTGGACGAATCACTCTTACGACGCTGAACGCGTCCGGCTCGTCCTTGCAGCCCCCGGCCGACACCTGGTCCCGGTGGCCTTTCGAGAGACGTGCCCCCCTCTCGGAAGGTACTGCGTGACCAACGTTTCTGCTGCACCCGACCTCGCCGCGTCCACCGACGCCCCGGTCCCCTCCTTCGCCGAGCTGGGCCTGCCCGGTGAACTGATCGCCGCGCTCGCCCGCCAGGGCATCGAGGCGCCGTTCCCGATCCAGGCCGCCGCGATCCCCGACGTCCTCGCCCAGCGGGACGTCCTCGGCCGCGGCAAGACCGGCTCCGGCAAGACCCTCGCCTTCGGGCTCCCGCTCCTCGCCCGCCTGGCCGGCCGCCGCGCCGCGCCCAAGCGACCGCTCGGGCTGGTGCTCGTGCCGACGCGCGAGCTGGCCCAGCAGGTCCAGACGAACCTGGAACCGCTCGGCCGCTCGCTCGGACTGCACTTCAAGACCGTCATCGGCCAGACGTCGATGTTCAAGCAGATCGACGCGCTGCGCCGCGGCGTCGAGATCCTCGTCGCCACGCCCGGCCGCCTCAAGGACCTGATGCGCCAGGGCGCCTGCGACCTGTCCGACGTCGAGATCGTCGTGCTGGACGAGGCCGACCACATGGCCGACATGGGCTTCCTGCCCGACGTCACCGACATCCTCGACCAGGCCAAGCCGGGCGGGCAGCGGCTGCTGTTCTCCGCCACGCTGGACCGCGACGTGGACGTCCTCGTCCGGCGCTACCTGAACGACCCGGTGACGCACGCGATCGGCCCGGTGGACGAGTCCGTCGACACGATGGACCACCACCTCCTCCTCGTCGCGCCCAAGGAGAAGGGCACGATCACGGCGGAGATCGCCAACCGCGAGGGCCGGACGATCCTGTTCGCCCGCACCAAGCACGGCGTGGACCGGCTCGCCAAGCAGCTCACCGACGTCGGCGTCCGCGCGGCGGGCCTGCACGGCGGCAAGAGCCAGGGCCTGCGCACCCGCACGCTGCACGAGTTCCGCGAGGGCTCGATCAACGTGCTGGTCGCGACGGACGTCGCCGCGCGCGGCATCCACGTGGACGACGTGTCGCTCGTCATGCACGTCGACCCGCCCGCCGACCACAAGGACTACATGCACCGCGCGGGCCGCACGGCGCGCGCCGGCGAGAAGGGCACGGTCGTCACGCTCGTCCTGCCGCACCAGGTGCGCTCCACGTCCGCGATGACGCGCCGCGCCGGGATCGACGCGCCGCGCACGCGGGTGGCGTCCGGCGACGAGCGGCTCGTCTCCCTGACCGGGGCGCGCATCCCGTCCGGCGTGCCGATCGCGGAGCCGCTGATCCCCGAGCGTCCGCGCCGCAGCGAGGGCGGCGGCCGTGGCCGTCCGGGCGGCGGCGGCCGGGGCCGGCGCTACGGCGGCGGCGGTGGCGCGCGGCGCGGCGAGTTCCGCGACGGCGACCGCCACGAGCGGCGCGACCGTCCGTTCGAGCGCGGCGAGCGCCAGGGCGGTGGCCACGGCGGCCGACGCGGCGGCGAACGCCGCCCCGCCCGCTCCAGCTGATCGTTTGACCGCGAGCCCCCGTCCCGCGCCTGGGACGGGGGCTCGCGGCGTTCTCAAAGCTGGACGCGCAGCCCGTGAAATGCGCCACGCAGAGCCCCTGTCCCCCGTGACGGGGGCTCGCGGCGTTCTCAGAGGCGGACGCGCAGCTCGTTCAGGCCGTGGAAGGTGGACGACGCGCGCCAGGTCGGGTCGCCGTCCCGTCCCAGCTTCGGGAAGCGTGTGAAGAGGCGGGACAGCGTCTCCGCGGCCTCCATGCGGGCGAGGGCGGCGCCGAGGCAGAAGTGCGCGCCCGCGCCGAACGCCAGATGGGGGAGCGGGGGGCGGGCGAGGTCGAGCCGGGCCGCGTCCGGGGCGCGGCGAGGGTCGCGGTTCGCCTCGCCGATCATGACGAAGACCTGGCTGCCTGCGGGGATCTCGACGCCGCCGACCGTGTGGTCCTCCAGGGCGACGCGGCCGGCGAGTTTCACCGGGCTCTGGTGGCGGAGCAGTTCCTCGACGGCGCGGGACGGGTCGTCCAGCAGGGCGTCCTTTTGTCCGGGGTCGTCCAGGACGGCCAGGGTGCCGGTTCCGATGAGGTTCGCGGTCGTCTCGTGCCCGGCGGCGAGCAGCAGGACGCAGGTCGCGAGCACCTCGTCCAGCTCGATGCCGTCCACGGCGAGCAGCGCGCTGATGAAGTCGTCGCCGGGGGCCGCGCGGCGCTCGGCGATCAGCGGGGTGAGGTACAGCATGATCTCGGTGGACGCCGCCGCCGCGAGCGCCAGGCCGTCCGGCGTCACGTCGAGTTCGAGCAGGCCGGCGAGCGCGGGCGTCTCGTCCCGGAACAGCTCCGCGCCCTCCACGCCGACGTCGAGCAGTTCGGCGACCACCGCGAGCGGCACCAGGTAGGCCAGTTCGCCGACGAGGTCGGAGCCCTCTTCGAGGCCGTCCAGCGCGGCGTCCACGATCGCGGTGACGCGGGGGCGCAGCCGCTCGATCGCGCGCGGCGTGAACGCGGGGCTCAGCATCCGGCGCAGCCGCGTGTGGTCGGGCGGGTCGAGGAACAGCAGGACGTTCGGCGGCAGGTCGGCGAACTGCGGCGGCGTCCGGGGGCTGCGGCGCGGGTCGCTGCTCCAGCCGGCGCCGCGCAGGACGGCCGACGCGTCGTCGTAGCCGGAGATCAGGAACGCCCCGGCGCGCTCGTCCCAGCGGACGTCACCGGACATGGCCGGCCGCCGTCCGGAACGCGCGGTCCTGCTCGCCGTAGGGGGTGGCGGGTGGTCCCGCTTCGTCCCATTCCCGGCGGATCGCCTCCCACGGGCCGGTGGCGTTCAGCTCGCCGAGGATCGCCGTCACGCCGAGGTCGATGCGCGACAGGAACAGGAAGTGCGGCGGCGGCGTCATCTTGCGGACCACCTCGCGGAACCGGCCGTTGATCGAGTACTCGGACTCCACCAGCCGCGCCGCGTACTCGCGCGTGAACGTGAACGGCTGCGGCGCGACGCTCGCGCGCAGCGACTCGCGCATGTAGGCGAGCAGTTCGGCGGGCTCGGGGACCTCGGCGCCGTTCAGGAAGCCGCTGGCGCGGAACGTCGCGGTCAGCTCCTCGGCGTCGCCCGCGACCGCCGCGCGCACCGACGCGACGATCGCGTCCATCTGCTCGGCGGTGAACCGGCGGACGCAGCCGAAGTCGAGGAACGTGACCGTCCCGTCGCGGTGGAACAGGTAGTTGCCGGGGTGCGGGTCGCCGTTGAACAGCCGCAGCGTCCGCAGCCCGCCGACGGAGAAACGGAACACGGTTTCGCCCCAGAGGTCCTTGAGCCGCTGGTCCTCGTTGAGGGCGTCCGCGAACCGCAGGCCGTCGGCGAGTTCGGTGGTGAGGACGCGGCGGCTGCTCAGCTCCGGCACCACCTCGGGGATCCGGATGAACGGGTGCCCCCGGTAATAGTCGGCGAACTCCCGCTGGTGGGCGGCCTCCGTCCGGTAGTCGATCTCCTCGCCGATGCGCTCGGCGACCTCCCGCGCCATCCCCCGCACGTCGAGCTGGACGGGCCGGGGCATCATCCCGCGCGCCAGCCGGAAGAACGTCGCCAGCAGCTCGGTGTTGGCGAGGTCCGCGCGGATCGCCTCCTCCACGCCCGGGTACTGCACCTTCACCGCGACGCGCCGTCCGTCGCGCAGCCGCGCCGCGTGGACCTGGCCGATGGACGCGGCGGCGAGCGGCGTCGGCGTGAACTCGGCGAACAGCTCGCCGGGCGGGGCGCCCAGCTCGGCCTCGATCGTCCGGGCGGCCAGCTCGGGCGGCATCGGCGGGGCGTCGTCCTGGAGCCGCGTCAGCGCCGCCTGGTAGACGGACTGGTACTCCTCGCCGACCATCGGGCCGAAGCTCACGAACGACAGGAGCTGCCCGGCCTTCATCAGCACGCCCTTGGACCGGCCGAGCCGCTCGGCGTACCGCTCGGCGGCGCGCGCGTGCGCGGCGGCCCGCCCCTCGGAACGATCTTTGGCGCGCAGCCGGAGCGACGCGACCACGGTCTCCCCCGCCGTCCGTCCCGCGAGCCCGACGAGCGGCGCCGTGCGCGCCACCCGTCCGCCCCGGACCGGACGTTCGTCCTCGCCCATCACTGACTCCCCGTCAGTAGACACTGAGTTCGCCTCAGTGTTTACTTAGGCCCATGACGACGTCAACCCCCACCCGGGACCGCATCATCGACGCGGCGATGGAACTCTTCGGCGCGCACGGCTTCCGCGGGACGAGCGTCGCCAAGATCGAGGCCGCCGCCGGCCTCACCCCCGGCGCCGGGGGCCTCTACCACCACTTCCGCAGCAAAGAAGACCTGCTCCGCGCAGGCATAGACCGCCATCTAGCCCGCCTGAGAGCCCTGCGCGACATCCGTGCAACTTTCACGGGCGTAGGCGACCTGCGCACCGAACTCACCCTGACGGCCCGCTACGCCCTGGCCGAACTGGACGAAGAACGCGAACTCCTACAAATCCTCGCCGCCGAGGCCCGCTCCCGCCCCGACCTGGTCCGCGACGCCGTCAACCAACTCCTGGGCACGTCCCAACAGGACTTCGCCGCCCACCTGGCCGACCTCGGCAACCTGCCCCCCGACCGCGCCAACGCCATCGCCGCAGTCGCCCTGGGCTCCCTCTACTCCGCCCGCATGCCCCGCGACCTCTTCAACGCCGACCCCACCCTGGACGACGAGACCTTCGTCCAGACCTGGGTCGACATGCTCATCACCCTCCTCACCCCCTGACCTCGCGCTACGGTGGCGCCCGTGAACCTGGGCGACCTGTCGAAGACGCCGCACGACGACGTCCTGGACGAGGCCGAAGCGCGCCTCCGTCTGCGCATCTCTCGCCAGGACGGCCACTACAGCGCACTCAACGGCACGGCCGGATTCCCGACCGACGCCGGTACGTGGGTGCGACTGTCGTGGCATCGGCCAGCGAAGGTCAGCGCCCAGGCCATCACCGGTTTCGAGGCGGCGCTCGGACTGGACGGCGTGCCGCGCCCGGTGTGGAAAGCAGCCGCCGCCTGGCACGACCGCGGTCGTGACGTGGTGTGGCGAGCGGAGGAGATGACCCGTTCAGCCGACCCGGCCGTTTCCGAAACCGCGACCATTGCGGTGGATCCCGGCCTTCCGGAGGCTTGGTGGTCGGAGTTGCGGGCGGCCTGCACGACGCTCGCCAGATACGAGACGTCCCGGCTCTGCGTGAGTCAGGAGCACCGTGCTGTCGACGCGGACCGGGAAGCTCACACGGCTCCTGTTGTGCGCCAACACTGCGCGGGCCTTCAACCGCACCGGACGGAAACTGCCCCTCACCGACGTGATGGCGGACGCTGCGACGACCTTGCTCGCTGAACTCGCCTGAGCGAACGGCCCCCGGAAGGTACGGGGCCTGCGGTCAGACGATGCCGGGGCGAGGAGTGAGGCGGTGGTGGGCCAGGGTCTCGTCCAGGTCGCGGACGGCCCTGGTGCGCTGCCACGGCTTCAGCGCCTTGCGTGCACCGCTAATGCCTTTGCGGATGGAGGTGGACGTGTTGATGCCGGACAGGGTCGCGGCGATCTCCACGCTCTTGCTGGCTTCTGGGGCGTTGCCCTGCTTGATGAGCGCGTGCGCCCGGTCCAGCACCGTGAGCGCGTGTTCGCGTACATGGGCCTTGTTGACGAACTGCAGGGAGCGGTCGGCTGAATCCACAGAGTCCTGGGTGTCCCCGACGATGAGTGACGTCCGGCTTCGCATTCCCCAGTAGAACGCTTCGCCGTAGCGGTACCACCATGCGGCCAGCTCCTGGGGGGCCGCCTTCATGGCCTGGATTTCCGCGAACTCCTGTTCGTGGGCGTAGCGGGTCCGCCTGGCGTCTTGTTCAGTGGCGTAGGCATATGCGGCGACATCGTAGGCGTATCCTCGGATGGCCGGGCTGTCGATCTGGGCGGCCCATGCCTGGGCGGCGACGGCGTGGTCCATCCCGACGCGCGGCTTCCCCTGGTGCGTTGCCATCTGGCTCATGTTGCACAGGACGTAGGCCGCAAGTTCCATGTTCTTGGCATCGTGCGCCGCTGTACGCGCTTCCTCAAAGTAGTGCTGTGCGGTGCGGTAGTCGCCGAGGTCGTAGAACTGGCATCCGATCATGTCGGCGAGACGCGCGTACAGCGTGAGCAACCGCGAACGCAGTTCTTCGGGGGCTTCCTTGACGAATGCACCGACGATCTCCCGCTGCGTGGTGGCCACCTGAAAAGTCGCCGTCGGACCGAACGTCTCGGCCTGCAGTTGGTAGTGCTCCAACGAACGTTCCAGATGGGCCACGGTCGTTTCGTCGATCCGACGGGGATTGCGCAGCGCGCCCAGCACGCGGTCGCGCTCGCCCGTGTCGGTGAGGTCGAGCGTGGGTGCCGCAGCGGCGACGGCCAGTGTTGCGCTGACGTACTTCAGGACATCACGCCGGTCGAGGCCGAGGTTCTGGCCTTCCGCCCACATAAGCACCGCCTGCGCTAGTTCGTTGAAGACTTCGGGATCGACGGTGTGAGGCAGGCCGCCGATCGCGTCCGGCGAGATCAACCGCAGATCGCCGAGCTGTCCAGGCAACGTGAGCCCGTTCGCCGACCGCTTCGCCGTGGGAGCGGCGGGGGTGTAGTCCGGCAGGTCCGCCAACAGGTCGGAGACCGCACACTCATAAAGCTGCGCCAGACGATCGAGCGTGTCAAGGGACGGGGCGTGACCCGTGGGGCCGGGCCACTGTTCCCAGAGGGAGAACGCTTTGAAGGTTTTGATGTCGTCCGGCCAGCGGGTGTTCCACGCATCCGCTGCGTCGGCCTGGCTCCAGCCGTGGGCCAGGCGCAAAGCCCGGCGGGCGTTGACGCGGTAGTCGCGGCGGAAGACTGCGGCCACTTCGGCCCAGGTGCGGCCTTGGGAGCGCAGATCACGGGAGCGCTCCATTTGTTCCTGTCGAACGCTGCGCGGTCCGTCCGCCATGATCGTTTCTCCTCCGTCCCGCGGGTGACGTCGCTCGTACGGTAACCCGGCCGACGAGCCATTCGGATGCGGATTCAGAAACTCCCTGTTGAACCGGGAATTTCTGCGCGATCAAGTTACGGATACGCCAGGTGGGGGCGTTCGGCGATCGGTCGAGAGAGTGGCCGTCACGATCACCCATCGAGAGGAATTTCGGGTCATGGCGTATATGACAACGAACCAGGCATCCGTCAACATCCTCGGCGGCGGGGCCGTCGTCCCTTACATCACGGCCTGGAGTTCGGAGCAGGCGCTTCCCTCACCGGTCGTCCACCGCAATCGCGGCATCGCCTACGCCGACGAGTCGCCGGTCGACCGCGACCAGGACTCCGTGCTGTGGGCGCGGATGTCCGCCAGCCCCGGCGTGGGTCGGCCGCAGTTCAAGCGGATCCACGTCCTGCGGCAGCGCCGCTCGATGCGCAAGCTGCTGTGCCAGGTGTGCGGCGAACCGAAAGTCGTCCGTCCCGACGGGACGCTGTTCCTGCTCAGCCAGGACGAGTACGACTTCGCGCCGTGGCCCGAGCCCGTCCTCACGTCCAACCCGCCGGTGTGCCCGCCGTGCGCTCGTCTCTCGGTGGGCGTCTGCCCGCATCTGCGTCGGCACTTCGTGGTGATCCGCGCCCGTGCCTTCGCGCTCGCCGGGGTGCGCGGGAACCTGCACGTCCCCGCCCTGCCGCATCCCGTGCCGGTCCGCGCGTACACCGCTTACTACGGCGACCCCGCGCTCCGCTGGACGAAGGCGTCCCAGCTCCTCATGCGCGTCACCGACTACGACGTGATCGACATCGACGCGGCCACGTGAAAGCGCGGGTCAGCCGGCCTCTTCGTGGAGGTCGCCGGGAGTGACGTCGGCGGCCATGCGGGCGCGGTCCTCCTCCCGGAGGCGGTCGGAGAGGATCTGGAGGCCCGCCATGCCGTCCATCGCCAGCAGCGGCAGGTCCTCGACCGGGGCCAAAGGGGCGGTCGTGGGACGCAGTGGGGGTTGCCAGCCCGTTTCGGGGTCGTGGCTGCGCAGGATCTTGGCGGGGACGCCGCCGACGACCGCGTGGTCGGGGAACTCGCCGCGCACCACCGCGCCGCCCGCCACCGCCACGTTACGGCCGAGGCGCGTGCCGGGGAGGATGATCGCGCCGGTGCCGATCCAGCAGCCGTCGCCGATCACGACCGGGTTGTTCTCCGGCCATTGGCGGCCTATCGGCATGGATAGATCGCCGTAGGTGTGGTTCTGGTCGGTGATGTAGACGTTCGGGCCCGTGAAGACGTCGTTGCCGATCTCGATGGACTGGTGCCCGACGATGTGCGTGCCGCGGCCGAGCGAGCAGCTCTGCCCGATCCGGACGATCACGTCGGGGCCGAGGTCCAGGCCGGGCACGAAGCCGGCCGAGATCGTCACATGCGTGCCGACCAGCGTGTGGTCGCCGATCGAGATCCACGGCTCGCCGTAGATCGTCCCGACCGGGAACCCGATCGCCGCGCCCTCGCCGAGATAGGCGAACCGGCGCCGACCGGGGGTGTGCGGGGTGATCTCGCCGTGCCGCTGGATCCACTCCCAGCCCTGGTGGACGGCGGTGTGCAGGCCCTGCCGGGCTCGGCGCCGCAGCCGGGCGGCGAGCCCGGCGCCGAGGGGTTCCGCCCGGCCGCGATTCGCTGACATGCGTTCACGGTACCGGTTGGTAGAAAGCGCGGGAATCCGCCCGGACGGTCAAGAGCCCGGCCCCCGGCGGCCGGGCTCCCGCCCATGCTCACGACGACGCTCGGGCGCCGTCCGCGCTGTTCGGCGACCCGGTGACGGGCTCCGGCTCGGTCGTGGACTCGTCGAACGACGCCGTCTGCGCCCGCCGCGTCCGGATCATGCCGACGACCCCGGCGAAGGCCGCGACCGCGAGACCGGTGAACATCACCCGGCGGACGCGCCCGCGCTTCGGATCGGCGGGCTCGACGCGCTTGGCCGCGTCGGCCAGCACCGCGCTGACCTTCGGGCCGAGGTCGCTGTCGACGTACTTCGAGGCGCTCTCCAGGCGGGGAGCGCTCCACGCGCGGGCGGCCAGCAGCCGGTCGGCCGTGACCTCCCGCGTCTGCCGTGCGGCCGGGCCGATCCGCTCGGCCGCGGCCGACGCGCCGCGCTGCGCGACGTCCACCCCCTGCGCGACCGCGCCCTGGGCGCGATCGAGGGCTGCACGGACGTCCTGTTTGCGGCCACGACGGTTACTCAATCTGAGGGACACGCTAACCTCCCTGTTTGCGAGGTCCTGTCCTGCAGCCTTCCCCGCGGGCGAGGGGTAAACCCCATTCGGGTGATCTTGTGATGACGTGGGGTGATCATGGGCCCATCGCGTTCCCGCACACCAACGACGAGGAGGCAGCCCACGTGGCTGAGGAAATCTTTGCGACGCTGAACACGACCGCCGGAAAGATCGTCGTCCAGCTCTACCCGGAGCAGGCGCCGGAGACGGTGGCGAACTTCGTCGGGCTCGCCGAGGGCGGCCGGCCCTGGACGCACCCCGCCACCGGCCAGAAGACCGAGGACCCGCTCTACAACGGGACGATCTTCCACCGCGTCATCCCGAACTTCATGATCCAGGGCGGCGACCCGCTCGGCACCGGCACCGGCGGCCCCGGCTACCAGTTCAAAGACGAGTTCCACCCGTCCCTGAAGTTCGACCGTCCTTACCTGCTCGCCATGGCCAACGCCGGGCCGGGCACCAACGGGTCGCAGTTCTTCATCACGACCAACGTCCAGAACACCGCCCACCTCACCAACCGGCACACGATCTTCGGCAAGGTCGTCGAGGGCACCAACATCGTGGACGCGATCTCCAACGCCCCGACGGGCCGCAACGACCGTCCGGTGCAGGACGTGGCCATCGAATCGGTGACGATCGAGCGCCGTCAGTCGTAATACAGGGTGAGACCCGACCCCGGCCCCGAGAGAGCCGCCCCATGACCTCAGATTCCCCGCACGTTCCGGAGACGTCGGTGCCGTCGTGCTACCGCCATCCGGGACGGGAGGCGTACGTCCGCTGCACCCGCTGCGACCGCACCATCTGCCCGGACTGCATGCGCGAGGCGGCCGTCGGCCACCAGTGCGTCGAGTGCGTGAGCGAGGGGGCGAAGGGCGTCCGGCGCCCGTCCGGCGCGCCGCGCGGCGGGGGCGACTGGCGGCCGACCGTGACGTTCGCGCTGATCGGCCTGTGCGTCGTCGCCTTCCTCGGCGAGATCGCGTCGGCGCGGTTCGTCTACGAGCTGCTGATGACGGGCGTCGCCGTCCTGCCGGACGGTTCGGTCGGCGGCGTCGCCGAGGGCCAGTGGTACCGGCTCGTGACGTCGATGTTCCTGCACGAGCGGCCCAACGGCGACGCGCTCGCGATCACCCACATCCTGTTCAACATGTGGGCGCTGTGGGTCGTCGGGCCGCCGCTGGAGCGGATGCTCGGCCGCGTCCGGTTCCTCGCGCTGTACCTGCTGTCGGGCGTGGGCGGTTCGGTGCTGCTGTACGTCCTGGATCCGGGCGGGGCGGCGGTGGGGGCGTCCGGCGCGATCTTCGGGCTGTTCGCCGCGTTCTTCGTGCTGGGTCTCAAGCTGGGCATCCCGGTGCAGCCGATCGTGCTGGTGCTGGTGCTCAACCTGGTGATCACGTTCGCGCCGGGGACGAACATCTCGTGGCAGGGCCACATCGGCGGGCTGGCGGTCGGGGGGCTGCTCGCCGCCGCGTACGCGTACACGCCGGCGCGGCTGCAGCGCGCGGTGAACGTGGCCGCTCCGGCGGTCGTGGCGCTCGCGCTGCTGCTCGCGGTGGTGGTGAAGACCGCCTCGATCCCGGGGTCGGTCCTGTAGGTCACGGACGGACGCCGCCCGCCCGCAAGGGTAGGCGGCGTCCGTTCTGTGGAAAACCCGGCGGACGATCCCCAGCCTGTGGATAACTTCGGTGGATTCGTCCGGTCCGAAACGGGGTAAGGCTCAACGCCAGCGCGTCGCCGCCACCAGCCCCAGGATGATCAACGCGAAGCCGATGCCCAGGTTCCAGTTGTGCAGGCCGGACATGACCGGCACGTCGGTGCCGGTGCTGGCCGTCACGTAGAACACCGCGATCCACAGCAGCCCGACCAGCCACAACGTGACCATCAGCGGCGCCAGCCAGCGTGGGCTGACCTCGGGGGCCTTGGACTTCTGCGGCGGCGTGTAGACGGCCTTCTTGCGCACTTTCGACTTGGCCACGGCGAGATCGGTCTCCTCGGGGCGGCCCGGAACGCCGGTCCGCGACGGTGATTGGTGTCGGTAAGCGTAGTCGCTGGTAGGCAGCGTACGGCGTTCGGAGCGGGTAAGCACCACCCCGTCCGCGCAATACGCTGATCCCCGGTACGCAGCCAGGGGAGGACGAACAGCGGTGCGGGTGGTCATCCGGGGGATGGGCGAGCTGTGCGTCACCGCCGGGCTCGTCCTGCTGTTGTTCTTCGCGTACGAGCTGTGGGGCACCGGCGCCTACACCGCCGGGGAGCAGCACAAGCTCGACACCGCGATGCGGAAGTCCTGGACGAACACCAAGGTCACGACCGAGAAGGTGCGCCTCGGGACGGGCGTCGCGCTCCTGCGGATCCCCCGGTTCGGCAAGAAGTACCACTATGTCGTGATCGAGGGCGTCAGCCGCGCCGACCTCCGCAAGGGCCCGGGCCACTACCCCGGGACGGCCCTGCCCGGAGAGGTCGGCAACTTCGTCGTCTCCGGCCACCGCACGACCTACTCGGCGCCGTTCAACCGCGCCGCCGAGCTGCGGCCCGGCGACAGGATCCTCGTGGACACCCGGGACGGCCAGTACACCTACACCGTCACCGGGCTCAAGATCGTCAAGCCGACCGAGGTGGACGTGACCGCGCCCGTCCCGTTCCATCCCGGCCGCCGCCCCACCGACCGGCTGATCACGCTCACGACCTGCCATCCGAAGTACTCCGCCGCGCGCCGACTGATCGTCTTCGGCCGGCTCACCGCGACCGTCCCGCGCGCCGCCGCACACTGAAGGAGGCCCCCGTGTACCTGTGGATCTGGCGGCGGCTGCCGGACGACCCGCGCGTCAAGCTCCTGATCGTGGCGGCGGCCGTCCTCGTCGCGGGCCTGGTGCTCTGGTACGTCGTGTTCCCGTGGCTGGAGCCCAAGACCCAGTTCGACCACGGCGTGATGGACGGGACGCCGTCCCCGACCCCGCACCGCTGACCGATTCCGGACGGTTTCCGGGCAGAATGTCCGGATGCGCGTCCTCGTCGTGGACAACCACGACAGCTTCGTCTTCACGATCGTCCAGTACCTGCGGGAGCTGGGCGCGACGTGCGACGTCCGCAGCCGCACCGAGGCCGCCGTGACCGACGCCGCCGGGGCGGACGGCGTCCTGCTCAGCCCCGGCCCCGGCCATCCCGCCGCCGCGGGCGTGTGCCGCGACCTGGTCCACGACGCCGTCCGGACGGGCCGGCCGCTGCTCGGCGTCTGCCTCGGCCACCAGGTCGTCGCGCACGCGTTCGGCGCGACGGTCGGACGCGCGCCGGAGGTCGTCCACGGCTACACGAGCGCCGTCCGCCACGACGGCGACGGCGTGTTCCACGACCTTCCGGACGGCTTCGCGGCCATGCGCTACCACTCGCTCGCGGTAGCCCCCGAAACGGTCGCCGACCCCCTGACGATCACGGCCCGGACGGACGACGGCGTGGTCATGGGCGTCCGCCACCGGACCCGCCCGATCGAGGGCGTCCAGTTCCACCCCGAGTCCGTCCTGTCGGCCCACGGTCACCGGCTCCTCGGGAACTGGCTCCTGACCTGTGCGAACACCCCCGTCACGCGACAATCCTGAAATTTCTACGGAAACGTGTAACACACGGGTGGATCCCACCGAAGTCCAGAACGAGGGCTTCCGCCATTGCCCCCGAGTGGCGGAAGCCCTCTGCCAATTCTCGTCGGCGGCCCGAACTCGACGCTCCCGCCCGTCATCTCAGACGGTGGGGAGCCAGGGGGTGGGACTCCCCGACGCAAGGACGAAGGCCCGGCCCCCCTCCCCGGGGGCCGGGCCTTCACCGTTCGCGCCCGGCCGCTAGTGCGGGAACGGGAACCCGTTGTTCCCGTTCCCGCCGCCGTTCCCCGGCGGGGTCGGCGAGGTGGGCGGCGCCGACTGCTTGGGCACCACCATGATCGTCACCGACTCGCCCGGCGTGGCCTTCGACCCGGCCGGCGAGTTCTGCTGCCACACCCATCCGGCCTGCGTCGTGTTGCCGAGCGGCGGCGCGGCCTCCTGGATGTCGCACCGCAGGCCGAGCACCTTGAGCTGCGTGCAGGCCGTCTTGGCGCTCCGGTTCGTGAGGTCCGGGATGGTGACGAGGTTCGCACCCGACGACACGTACATCGTCACCGTCGAGTTCTTCTTCGCCTTCGAGCCGCCCGACGGGTCCGTCCGGATGACGTTGCCCTGCTGGACGCTGTTGGACTTCTCCTGCTTGATCTCGACGTTGAACCCGGCGCCCTCGAGCTGCTGCTGCGCGTCCGCCGACGGGTCGCCCCGGACGTTCGGGACCTCGACCTCCTCGGGCGGCTTGGGCCCGCGCGAGATCGTCAGCGTCACCTCGGAGTTCTTCGCCACCTGGTTCTCGGCCGGCGGGTCGCTCTCGATGACCTTGTTCTTGTCGACCTCGTCGTTGTACGCCCGCTTGATCTCGGGATTGACGCGCAGGCCGGCCTTCTCGATCGCCGCCTTCGCGTCCGCCAGCGACATGTCCGCGACGGCCGGGACCGCGACCTTCGGCGGCCCCTTGTCGTTCCCGTTGGACAGGACCAGCCCGAGCACCGCCGCGCCCGCGATCACGAGCACGGCCAGCGCGATCCAGATCGCGGCCTTCTTGCCGCCCCCGCCGCGCTCGGGCTCGTCGTCGTAGTGGACGGGCGGCAGATCGTCGTACCCGTTGCGGACGGGCCGCTGCATCTGCGTCCGTCCGGGCCCGCCCGGCACGCCGCCCATGACCTGCGTCGCCGGCGGCCCGCCCATCATCATCGTGGACGCCGCCGTCGACGCGACCGGCTGCCCGTGCAGGACCCGCTGGATCTCCTGCCGGAACTCCGTCGCGTTCTGGTACCGGTGGTCGGCGTTCTTCGCCATCGCCTTGAGGACGATCGCGTCCGCCCACTGCGGGATGTCCGGATCCACCTGCGACGGCGGGATCGGCTCCTCCCGGACGTGCTGGTAGGCGATCGCGACCGGCGAGTCCCCGGTGAACGGCGGACGCCCCGTCAGCAGCTCGTAGAGGACGCACCCCGTCGAGTAGATGTCGCTGCGGGTGTCGACCCGCTCGCCCCGCGCCTGCTCCGGCGACAGGTACTGCGCGGTGCCGATGACCTGCGCCGTCTGCGTCATCGTCGCCGCCGAGTCGGCCATCGCCCGCGCGATGCCGAAGTCCATGACCTTGACCTCGTGGTTGCGGGTCAGCATCACGTTCGCCGGCTTGATGTCGCGGTGGACGATCCCGCCCCGGTGGCTGTAGTCCAGCGCCCGCAGGATCCCGTCGGTGATCTCCAGCGCCTTCTCCGGCCGCAGCGCGCGGTTCTCCCGCAGGAGGTCGCGCAGCGTGCTGCCGTCCACGTACTCCATGACGATGTACGGGATCGAGTTGTCGCCGATCATGTCCTCGCCGGTGTCGTACACGGCGATGACGGACGGGTGGTTCAGCGACGCCGCGGACTGGGCCTCGCGCCGGAACCGCTCCTGGAACGTCGGGTCGCGGGCGAGGTCGGACCGCAGGGTCTTGACCGCGACCACCCGGTCGAGGCGCAGGTCGCGGGCACGGTACACCTCGGCCATGCCACCGCGTCCGATGACGGTGTCGAGCTCGTACCGGCCGCCGAGCAGCCGAGGTTGACTCATATCCGTACTTTCCCTCGTACCTCTACGCCTGGTCCTCCGAACCTAGCTCCCCGACCGGTGTGCGCGGGGGAGACGGGCTCCGAGTTGACGGAGTCGTGGTCGTCTCCGTCAGGGTGGTCGGCCCCGGCCCGGGCGGCAAGGGTCGTCGAGATGTCATCGCCGCCGCGGCCCCGGACGTTGCCGGGACGGACGGGGAAGCGGGTGCGCGGCGGCACCGGATCGGCCCGGCGGGCGGGCGGGAGCGGTCGGGCGCCGGGCCTCGTCGCCCGGTCGCCGTTCTCCGCAGGAGGGTAGCCGGTGCGCGCGGCCCGTCAAAAACCGGTCCGTCGAAAACCGGTCCATGGAGAACCGGCCGTGCGCCGTCGCGGGTCACTTCCGCCGCACCTGCGCCATGATCGACGCGGCGATGGGCCCGGCGCCGGACGCGCCGTCGCCCGAACCCTCGGTCACGACCGCGAACGCGTACCGGGGGTTCTCGATCGGGCTGAACCCGACGAACCACCGCGCGTTCGGGAGGCCCGCGCCCTGCTCGGCGGTGCCGGTCTTGCCGGCGATGTTCTGGCCGATGAGGTTCTTGGCGGTGCCCTCGTTGACGACGGCGCGCATCATCTCGCGGAGCTGGCTCGCCGTGTCGGACTTCATCGCCTCGGAGAACACCTTGGCGTTGGCCTCGTACAGCGTCTTCTGGTCCTTGGTGGTCACCTTCTGGACGAGGTACGGCTGCATGATCTTGCCGTCGTTGGCGACCGCCGCCGCGACCATCGCCATCTGCAGCGGCGTGGCCCGGACGTTCTCCTGCCCGATGCCGGACCGCGCGGTGCCGTCCCGGCCCGTCGTGACCTTGTTGCCGTTGGCGTCCACGTACGACAGCGGGACGTCGCTCTCGGCGGGCTTGACCAGCGGCTCGATCGCCCAGTGCCGGTTGAAGCCGAACTTGCTGGACTCGTCGTGCAGCTTCTGGATGCCCGCGTCCAGCGCGATCCGCCCGAACGTCGTGTTGCAGGACTCGGCGAACGCGCCGATCAGCGGCGCGGACCCGGCGCAGCTCCCGCCGTCGTGGGAGTTCGGCAGCGGGTTGCCCGACTCGGGCAGGATCAGCGGCCCGGTGTTCACCGTGGACGTCTTGGTCATCCCCAGCTCGTCCAGCGCCATCGCCGCGACGACCGTCTTGAACGACGATCCGGGCGGGAACGTCTGGCTCATCCCGTTGTCGATCAGCGGCTGGATGACGCCGCGCTGCCCGTCGAGCTGCTCCAGGACCTTGACGCCCTTCTCGCCCGTCTGCGGCGCGACGAGGTTCGGGTCGAACGACGACGACGAGGACAGCACCTTCACCGCGCCGGTCCTGATGTCGATCACCGCGGCGCCCGCCCGGCGGGTCGTCCCGTTCTTCAGGAGCTGGTACGCCCGGCGCTGCGCGTCCGGGTCCAGCGCCAGCTCCACGTTCGCGCCCTCGGCCTTCTTGCCGATGAACGTGTCGAACCAGCGCTGGTGGGTGATGCGCTTGTCGGTGCCGCCGAGCAGCGAGTTGTAGGCCAGCTCGACCTTGGACGCGCCGCCGTTGAAGTACCCGGTGACCGGGGAGAACGCCAGGCCGTCCTTGTAGGTGCGGCCGTACTTGGGGTTGTCCTTGCCGGTCAGCGACGACGACGCCAGCACTTCGCCGCCCGCGGTGATCTGCCCGCGCGGGCTGTTGAAGACGTTCTGGTACTGCCGCGCGTTGTTCGGGTCGTTGCGCAGGCTCTCGGCCTCCGAGCCCTGGACGTAGTTGACCTGGATCATGAGCCCGAAGAACAGCAGCATTCCGAAGATCGCCACACGGCGGATCGGCTTGTCCATGTTCACGGGGCGCACCGCCGCGTCGTCGGGGGGAGGAAGGTCACCGGGTGCTCACGATCTGGGTCATGCCCTCGTCCTGGATGGACTGCGGCGCGGGCTTGCGCGCGTCGTGGCTCATCCGGACGAGGATCGCGATCAGAATCCAGTTCGCCATGAGCGACGAACCGCCCTGGGAGAGGAACGGGGTGGTCAGGCCGGTCAGTGGGATCAGCTTGGTGACACCGCCGACGATCACGAAGACCTGGAGCGCCACCACGAACGACACGCCGCCCGCGAACAGCTTCAGGAACGGATCTCGCGCGGCCACGGCCGTCTTCATCCCGCGCTGGACGATCAGCGCGTAGATCAGCAGCAGCGCCATGAGCCCGGTGAGGCCCAGCTCCTCGCCCATCGAGTCGAAGATGAAGTCGCTGAACGACAGCGGCGTCTGCCACGGCTGGCCCTGGCCGAGGCCCGTCCCGAGCACGCCGCCCTCGCCGAGCGCGAACATGCCCTTCATGAGCTGCGCGCTGTCGGAGTACTCGCCGCCGAGCTTGATGCACGCCGACTGGCCGGGGAACGACGAGCCCGCCGCCTTCGCCGCCTTGAACAGGTCGGTGTTGGGGTTGACCGGGACGACCTTGCCGCTGTCCAGCAGGCACCCGCCGTCGTAGTACGGCGTGGGGTTCTGCCAGATGTCGATGCGCTGGTTGACGTGGCCCATGAACGGGAGCTGCGTCGCGACGAACACGCCCACCGCGAGCAGCCCGAGACCGATCACGACCCACGACACCCGCTGCGTCGCGATGTACAGCATCGAGACGAACAGGCCGAAGTAGAGCAGCGCCGTCCCGAGGTCCTTCTGCATGAACAGGACGCCGAGCGAGAAGAACCAGATCACGAGGATCGGGCCGAGGTCGCGGGCGCGCGGCAGGCTCATCGGGCCCACCTTCTTGCCGATCAGCGACATCGCCTGCCGCTTGTTCACCAGGTACCCGGCGAAGAACACGACCAGGAACAGCTTCGCGAACTCGCCCGGCTGCACCGAGAACGGCCCGATGTGGATCCACACCCGCGCGCCGTTGATGGACGCGCCGATGCCCGGCACGATCGGCAGCAGCAGCAGCACGATCGCCGTCAGGCCGATGATGTAGGTGTAGCGCTGCGCCTTCTTCGGCGTGAAGGACAGCGGGGCGTCCGGGCGGTTCGTGTCCCGCATGAGCAGGATCGCGGCGACGAACAGGCCGATGCCGACGAACGTCCACATGAGCTGGCTCGGGACGTCGGCCGCGTCCTTCAGGAAGTGCTTGCCGGCCATCTCGGCGACCTTGCGGTCCCGGCTGGTGTCCAGGTCCAGCCGGTAGATCATCGCCAGGCCGAGCCCGTTCAGCGCCACCGCGAGCGGCAGCAGCAGCGGGTCGGCGTACGACGCGAACTTGAGCTGGACGACGTACGCGACGACCGCCAGGATCACCAGCCCGCCGCCGTACACGAACAGGCCGCTCGGGATGGTGCCGTCCCGGGCGAGCCCGACCTCGGCGAACGCCGACAGCGTCAGGATCATCGCGAACGCCAGCAGCGCCAGCGAGGCGGCGTTGCGGCGCTGGTAGGGGATCCGCGCCCGGATCTGCTCGCCGAGGGACGTCATCGTCATCGGTGGCCGTCCCCACCGGGGCAGTTCTTGATCGTCGCGGCGGCGGTGCGGCACTGGTCGCGGTGCTGCGTCAGCTCGGTGAGCTTCTGCTCGGCCTGCTGACGGCTCGGGAACGCGAACGCTCCGGACCGGACCTTCGCCGCGTCGTCGGTCGGCAGCTCGGCGACGGCCACCTGGCTGCCCGCGACCTTGGTCTCCTTGCAGTTCTGCTGCTTGCGGCCCCGGACGATCTCCAGCTTCCCGCCGCTCTCCACGATCGCGTGCCGGCACACCTGCCCGCGCAGGTCGTCCACCGCGCCCGGCCCCTTGACCTCGTACTTCGCGCGGACGGCGACCTGCCGGTCCTGCGGGAGGTCGGCCACCGCGATCGGCGGGTTCGGCTGGTTCTTCGCGCGGCGCGACAGCGACAGGCCCGGCACCTCCTGCGTCGTCCCCCGGTACAGGACGACCGTGCCGTTCTCCTGGCCGATGTAATAACCGCTGCGGACGTTCTGCAGCACCACGAACGCCACGGCCGCGATCCCGACGACGGCCACGCCCGCGACGACGATCAGCCACGTCCAGCGGCGCATCCCGCCGCCGCGCGTCCGCCGGGGCACCGGGTCCGGCAGGGTCGCGCCCGGGCTCATCCGCTGCGGCGGCGCGGCGGCCTGCGGCGGCGGCAGCTCGTCCACCGCCACCGGCGGCTGCGGCATCGTGTCGCGCAGCTGCGCGGCCCGGCGCGCCGGCGTGTCCTGGACCGGGCTCGCGCCCGCCGGGTCCGGCGGGGACGCCGACGCCGCCGCGCCCACCGCGTGCCCCTGGCCCGGCCGCGGCGGCGGCCCGCCCAGCTCGACGACGTCCGCGACGACGCAGGTGATGTTGTCCGGCCCGCCGCCCCGGTTCGCCAGGTCGATGAGCTGCCGGACGGCCTGCTCCGGCTCGGGCGTGTCGGTCAGCACCTGGAAGATCGTCTCGGCGGTGACCACGCCGGACAGGCCGTCGGAGCACAGCAGGTACCGGTCGCCGACCTTCGCGTCGCGCAGCGACAGGTCCGGGTCGACCTCGCCGCGCCCGTCCAGCGCGCGCAGCAGCAGCGACCGCTGCGGGTGCGACGCCGCCTCGTCCGGGCTGATCCGGCCCTCGTCCACCAGCGATTGGACGAGCGTGTGGTCGTGCGTGATCTGGTACAGGCTGCCGTCGCGCAGCAGGTACGCGCGCGAGTCGCCGATGTGGACCAGCGCGACCTGGTCCCCCGCCCACAGCATCGCCGTGAGCGTCGTCCCCATGCCCTGCAGCGACGGGTCGGACTCCACGATCCGGTGCAGGTTGTCGTTCGCCGTCCGGACGGTGTTCTCCAGCGCCGCCAGCAGCTCCGGCGCCGGCAGCTCGGTGTCGAGCTTGCGCAGTTCCTCGATCGCCGCCGCGCTCGCGATCTCGCCGCCGACATGCCCGCCCATCCCGTCGGCCACGGCCAGCAGATAGGACCCCGCGTACGCCGAGTCCTCGTTGCCCTCGCGCAGCATCCCGACGTCGGAGCGCGCGGCGTACCGGATCCCGAGCGTCATTTGCGCAGCTCGATCACGGTCTTGCCGATACGGACGGGCACCCCCGGCGGGATCGGCATCGGCCGCGTCACCTTCGTGCGGCCGAGGTACGTCCCGTTGGTCGAACCGAGATCTTCCACGATCCACTGACCGTTCTGCGCGTAAATGCGGGCATGTCGGCTCGAAGCGTAGTCGTCGGTCAGCACCAGCGTCGCGTCATGCGCGCGGCCGATCGTGACCGGAACGTCGGTCAGGTCGATGACGGTGCCCGCCCGCTCGCCCTGCACCACGACCAGCTTGGTCGGCGCGTTCCCGCCGGCGGCGCCGCGCGGCGCCCGGGGTGCCTTGGGTGCCCGCGGCGGCTTCTGCGGCCGGGGCGCGGCGGCGCGCTCGGCCGCCCGCGCGGCGGCCTTCGAGCCGAACAGGTCGGCGCGGATCACTCCGACGGCCGCGATGACGAACAGCCAGAGCACCGCGAGGAACGCCAGCTTGATCAGCGTGAGGGTGAATTCGGACATCGGAGTGGGGGTTACTCCCTATCGCGGCGGAACACCAGGGTCGTCCGGCCCATCGTGACGCGGGAACCGTCGACGAGCGTCACCCGCCGGATCGGTTGGCCGTTCACGAACGAACCGTTGGTCGACCCTAGATCCACGAGGACGACTTCGGGGCCTTCTACACGGATCTCGGCATGATGTCGTGATACGCCCGGATCGACCAGTCTCAGATCGCAGTCCGTCCCCCGGCCGAGCAGGGTCACCGGAGTGGCGATCTCATACGTGCGCTGCGTGGCGTCCGAGCCCTCCACGGCCGTCGTCACCAGCAACCGCGGGTGCCCGCCGAACGCGCCCCCGCGGCCCCCCTGCGGAATGTCGCTCACCGGACGGCGGATCTCCCCGCCCTCCACCGTCGAACCCCGGATCACGCCCGAACGGATCCGGAACATGCCCGTGGCGAGGTCGCCCGCGTTCTCGAACCTGACCCGCACCGGCCCCACGAACGAGTAGCCCTGCTCCTTGGCGTACTCGCGCGCCAGGTTCGCCAGCTCCTGGCTCAGGCTGTCGGCGTACACCTGCAGCCGCTGACCGTCCTGCTGGGAGATCTCCACGACGAAGTCATTGGGCACCAGCGTGCGGCCCTGCGCCACGATCGCGGCCCGATCGTCCATCTCGCGCTGCACAGCGCTGGCCACCTCGACCGGCTGCAGCTCCGACTTGAAGGCACGAGCGAAGGCCCCTTCGACCATGCCCTCCAGCCGTCGCTCGAAGCGCTGAATGACGCCCACGGGCACCTCCCTTCCCCACTGGTAGACGATCGTATAGGTGCAAAGGTTCTCCCGAAGTACATGGATACCTATCCACTGTCCGCTGCGTGCTAGTCTCTTCGAGCACCCCGGCGACGGGGCGGTCACTCGGGCGAGTGGCGGAACGGCAGACGCGCACGGTTCAGGTCCGTGTGTCCGAAAGGATGTGAGGGTTCAAATCCCTCCTCGCCCACGCGAGTCGGCGGACCGTGTTCGGTGCGGCTTTGCCGCACCTTCCCTCGGGTCCCGCGCCATGCTTGTCGGGGGGACGACCCCCCGAACCCCCCGATGTGGGGGCTCCGCCCCCACGCCCCTTCCTTTTGATCTTCCTCCGGTCTTGTGGCCGGGGGGTTTCTTGTTTTTCGTCCGATCTTGGTCGCCCACGGTCCCAGTCTGGGGCCGTGGGCGCGTTCTTGTCAGACGTTCGGGCCGTAGTTCTTGCACTCCGGTTTGAAGTTCGGCGTTTTCGGGCCCAGTTCGTTGAGGATGAGTTGCATGATCGGGCCGTCGAAGGACATTCCGGAGTGGCTCACCGGGTCGTCGGGGCACAGGTCCTGGAGCAGGATGTTCGTCGTGTCGCCGCCTTCGAGGAACGAGTTCGTCAGCGGGGTGACCGTCGTGTCGTGGGTTGTCGCGATCGTCAGGTAGCGGACGCCTGGGACTGTGTCGCCGTCTGCGAACAGTGCGTTCTGGAAGTCCGAGCCGTCTTCCTGCTGGGTGTGCGCCGGTGATCCGATCAAGGTGAGGAAGCCGTTCACCAGGCCCAGGACCTGGAGGGTCCTGCCCAGGTTGACCAGGCCGCCCATCGTCGTGCCGTGGTTCGTCGGGGCCATGCCGATCAGTGTTCTGACCTTCGATTTTCCGCCCAGGCGCTTGATGTAGTAGTTCGGCATCATGCCGCCCTGTGATCCGCCGATCACGTCGACCTTCTGTGCGCCTGTGGACGCTAGGACCTTGTCCACGAACTTGCTCATGGTCTCGGCTGATTTGGCTATGTCGCCCAGGCCGTAGATGTGGCCGAGGGTCGAGTAGGTCTCGCCGTAGTTGAAGCCGTAGACGCAGTAGCCGGCGTTGGCGAGGGTCGGGGCGATCATCGCTCCGGCCGAGCCGAAGTTGGACGTCGTGCCGTGGACGATCACCACCGGGTTCGGGTGTTCCTCGGACGGGCGGCAGGTCCAGATGTTGGCTCCCGTCACGGCGTCCGGGCTGAAGAAGAAGTTGCTGATCGCCGTTCCCAGGTCGCCCACGGGATAGGTCGTCCGCTGTTGCGCTTGCGCTTGCGCTTGCGGTGCCGTCGCCGTAGCTGTTGTGAGCGCGGCGCACACTGCTGTCGCCGCCGCTGCCAGCGCTTGGCGGAATCGGGTTCTGCTCATGGGGCTCCCTGCCTGGGTGTGCGGTCTGCCGAACAGTGCGCGCCTCACTCAGACAAGGTTATCTATTTAGCTTCGGTCGCCGCCACGGTGTTCGCGCAGGGTTTCCGCGATGAGGATCTGGTCCCGGTCCAACTTCGTCTCGCCGTCCTCGATGTCCCAGAGGGCGTTCTGCAGGACGCGTGCCAGGGTCCATCTGGTCGCTCTCGGCCTGTCCAGGTCCAGTGCTTCGGTCAGTTGGTCGAAGCGGCGCAGGGTGGTCTTGGCCGGGTTCGTCTTGTTCCAGCGGTCGGTGAGTGCAGGCAGGAGGTCGAAGCCCCTGTCCCCTGCTAGGGGTTTCGGGTCGATCGCCAGCCATGGTTCTCGGTCGGACGCCAGGACGTTGTCGTAGTGCAGGTCCCAGTGCAGCAGTCTGTCGCCCGGTTCGTCGATCACCTCTGCCAGTGCTTTGGCGCAGGTCTTCACCAGGGCTCGTTCGTCCTCGTGTTGGAGGTTCGCCACTGCTTCTGGTGTCTCGTCGAGCATTGCCGCGCCGATGTCCTTGAGGGTGCGCATGCCTGGTGGTGCCTGTATCGCTGTCAGGCGTGACATGAGGTCCGCGATGACTGCCACCGCTGTGTCATCGTCTGGTTCGGATGACAGGGGGCGGGTCTCGTCCAGGCGTTCCAGCAGCATCGTTCCTGTGGGCGGGTCGTCCTCTATGAGGCGTACTGCGCCCTTGCCGTCCCAGATTCGTAGGGCCGGCGCTTCGCCTCTGCTCTCCTCGTCGGCGGGTTGGAACTTCAGTGCTGCGGGTGTTCCGTCCTTGCGGCGCACCGGCAGGACCAGCGACGCCTGGCCGTGCATCGATCTGCCGTCCTGGCTCAGGTCCCAGCGTTCCAGGAAGGTCGCCGCCAGGTCGGGGAGTGTCGCCAGCCACTTGCCGTCCTGGGTCCTGTTCAGTTCTTCCGGAACGTGGATCATGCTTGCAGTGTTGCGGCGATCCGTTCCTGCTGGATCGGTGTCGCCGGGGCGTTCGGGAGGCGCGGGGCTCCTACGGGGCGGCCCTGGAGTGCCAGTGCGGCCTTGGTGAAGGGGACGCCGCCGGTCTCGATGATCGTCCGGTAGAGCGGGACTAGGTCGTTGTGGGCCGTTCTCGCCGTCGCCAGGTCGCCTCTGGTTGCTGCGTCTACCAGTTCTGTGACCTTCTTCGGTGCCACGTGTGAGGCCACGCTGATGACGCCCTTCGCGCCGATCGCCAGCCATGGCAGGTTCAGCGCGTCGTCTCCGCAGTAGTAGGTCAGGCCCGTCTCCGCCATCACCGCGCTTCCGTGGAGGAGGTCGCCTCGTGCATCCTTCACTCCGACGATCCTCGGGTGTTCGGCCAGCCTGCGGTAGGTGTCCATCTCGATCGGGATGCCTGCGCGGATCGGGATGTCGTACAGCAGGACCGGTAGGTCTGTCGCGTCCGCTACCGCCGTGAAGTGTGCTGCTAGGCCCTCCTGGGACGGCCTTGAGTAGTACGGCGTCACGACGAGCAGTGCGTGTGCGCCCGCCTTTTCCGCCTGCCGTGCCAACTCGATCGTGTGGTGCGTGTCGTAGGTGCCTACCCCTGCCGTCACCTTTGCTCGGTCGCCTACCGCTTCTAGTACCGCGCGGAGCAGGTCGGTCTTTTCTGCGTCGGACGTGACGGGGGATTCGCCGGTCGTCCCGCTCAGGACGATTCCGTCCGTGCCCTGGTCTACCAGGTGGGTCGCCAGTGCTGCCGCCGCTTCCTGGTCCAGGTCGCCCGCCGGGGTGAACGGGGTGATCATCGCGGTCGCGGTCGTGCCCGCCGGCCGCTCGGTGTCCAGCGTCATGGGGTGACCGTATGCCCCGCGTGTTCGGTGCGCCTCTGGTTTATCCGGCGGGCAGGCGCAGGGTGAACGTCGTTCCTTCGCCCGGTTCGCTCGTCGCCGTGGCCGTCCCGCCTTGTGCTTCGGTCAGTGTCCGGACGATCGCCAGGCCCAGGCCGCTGCCGCCCGTCCTTCTGTTCCTCGACTTGTCGGCGCGCCAGAAGCGGTCGAAGACATGCGGCAGCGCGTCTTTGTCGATGCCCGTTCCCGTGTCGGCGACCTCGATGAGCACGGTGCCGTCCGTCGCGTGGGCGCGCAGTTCCACCGCTCCGCCGCTCGGGGTGTAGCGCAGCGCGTTCGCCGTCAGGTTGCCGACGGCCTGGCGGAGGCGGACGGGGTCTGCGAGGACGTCCACGTCGTCGGCCTGCACTGTCAGGCGCAGGCCTGCCGCCTCTGCTTGTGCTCGGTGGGCCGTCGCGGTTTGGTCGAGCAGGTCTGCTACTGGGACGGGTTCTGGGTGCAGGCGCAGTCGTCCCGCGTCGGCCAGTGCCAACTGCTGGAGGTCGTCCACGATGTGCTGGAGCAGCAGGATTTCCTCGATCAGCGATGCCGTGAGCGCCGGGTCCAGCTCGGCCACGCCGTCGTGGACGGCCTCCAGCCAGCCGCGCACGTTGCTCAGCGGGGTGCGCAGCTCGTGCGACACGTCGCTGATCATCTCCTTGCGCTGGCGTTCGGCGTTCGCCAGGTGTTCGGACATGTCGTTGAACGCCGCGCCCAGCCTGCCCAGTTCGCCGTCGCCCGCGCGGACGCGTGCCGTGCGGTCGCCGTCGCGCATCCGCTGGGCCGCCGCGGTCAGTGCGCGGATCGGGCGGACGAGGCGTGTCGCGAGGAAGGCGCTCACCCCGACCGCCAGTGCCAGCACGATCGCGGTGGCCGCCACGATCCTGGTGACTCCGGCCGCCGTCAGTCGTACGCCCGGTGTTGCGCCGTCGCCCGCGTCGCCGATGAACAGCAGCGCGGCGGGTGCGACGAACGGCTTGAGCTGGGCGCGCCTCGCGCCGGACACGCAGTCGGGGACGGGGTCATTGCGCCTGGGTCTGCCCAGGTAGTCCCAGGAGCCGTCCAGGTTCAGGGTGATCGGTGCTGATCCTGCTTGTTTGAGGCAGTCGTTCACGCGGTCGTTGAGGCCCTGGAGCGCTGCCATCTCCTTCGGCGTCGCTCCGGGGTCATTCAGCGGCGGGCAGTTGTACGTGGTCGGCACGGGCACCGGGGACGCCCTGACCATCGGGGGCGGTCCGGGGACGGTGCCGTCCGGCGCCACGGTCTGGACGGTCGGGCGTCCGCTCAGACCGTAGACGATCCGGACGTCCTGGCCGTCGCGGCGCAGGCAGGCGGCGTGCTTCTCGGCCTGTTGTGTCAACTGTGTGCGTTCGGCTGTGGACAGGCCGAACGGTGCTGTCGCGCGTGGGTCGATGCGGGTCTCTTCCGCCCCGGACGACAGGGTGACGTCCACTCGGAGCGGGTCCACCACCGCGGACGCCCGTACCGGGAGGTGGGTGCCCGGTTTTGCCGAGTCGGCGATCGGTTCGCGGTTCTCGGTGGTCAGGGCTATGCGTCGTCCGGTACTGCGGGCCAGGTTCTGCACCGTGCCCGATACACCGCTCCAGTTCGGGTGCGTGGCGGCATAACCGAGGAGCGTGTCATTGATGCGGGTGTCGTCGGAGAGCGTCCGGCCCTGCTGCTGGCGGATCGCCCCGGACGTGTTGCGCGTCGCGAGCCACGCCGTCGCGCCGATCGAGACCAGCGCCACCGAGACCGTCGCGAGCAGCATCCGCGCCAGCAGGCCGTGCCTCATGGCCGCGCGGCCATCTTGTAGCCGACGCCGAACACCGTGACCAGGCGTTCCGGACGGCGCGGGTCCTTCTCGATCTTCTTTCTGAGGTTCTTCACGTGGACGTCGATGGTCCTCAGCGAGACGTATCCCCCGAAACCGTGCAGGCGTTCGAGGACCTGCTCGCGGGTGAAGACGCGGTCCGGCTCGGCGGCGAGGGCCTCCAGGATGCGGAACTCGGCGGGCGTGCAGTCGATCTCCCGGCCGTCCGCCCGGACGGTGTGCTTCCCTGGGTCCACCACCAGGCCGCCGACCTCGAACACCGCCGGGGCCGCCGTCTTCGCCGCGCGGCGCAGCAGGACGCGGATGCGGGCCATCAGCTCGCGCGGGCTGTACGGCTTCGTCATGTAGTCGTCGGCGCCGAGGTCCAGGCCGAGCAGCAGGTCGTCCTCGGTGGCGCGGGCGGTCAGCATGAGCACCGGGACGTCGGACTCGGCGCGCAGCACGCGGCACACGTCCAGGCCGTCGACGCGGGGGAGCATCACGTCGAGGACGAGCAGGTCCGGGCGGGAGCGGCGGGCCTCGTCGATCGCCGTCCTGCCGTCGTGGACGACCGTCGCCGCGTGGCCCTCGCGGACGAGGTAGCGGCGGATCAGCTCGGCCTGCTTGGGGTCGTCCTCGACCACGAGGACCGTTGCGCACACGTCCGTCATCTCCGGTTTCTGTCGGCTGGAGTGAGCGTACGTCCCCTGCTGAGCGGCACACGCGACCTTCACGGCGGCCCCACAGGATCTTCACATCCGTCCGCCAGCATCCCGGCCATGCCTTCGAACGGTGTCCGCACCGCCGCCGCGCTCGGCTGCGTCCTCGTCGCGGCGACCGCCTGTGGATCGGGACACTCCGCCGCGCCCCGCCGCGTCGCGGCCTCGCCCTCCGGTCCTTCGGCGTCGCCGTCGTACGAGATCGCGACCGCGCGCGGCAAGCGGATCGACGTCTTCAGGACGCCCGACGGGGGCGCGCCCTGGAAGACGCTGACCAGCCCGAACTCCTACGGCGCCCCGCGCGTTTTCCGCGTGTCCGGCGTCCGGGACGGCTGGCTGGACGTCTACCTGCCGCTGCGCCCGAACGGCGTACGCGGGTGGATCCGCGCGTCGGACGTCACGCTCAGCCGGACGACGCTGCGGCTGTCGATCAGCGAGCGCGCCCTGCGGTTCACCGTCCACGACGGCGACCGGGTGCTCCGGACGGGACCGGTCGCGACCGGCACCGGCGGGACGCCCACCCCGACCGGGCAGTTCTTCGTCACCGAACTGGTCAAGCCCGCCGACCCCGGCGGCCCGTACGGCGCGTACGCGTTCGGGCTCAGCGGCTACTCGCCGACGCTCACCCGGTTCGCCGGCGGGCCCGGCCAGATCGCGGTGCACGGCACGAACGCGCCCGGCCGTCTCGGCTCCCGGGCCAGCCACGGCTGCGTCCGGGTCGCCAACACCGATGTCACCTGGATGGCCCGGCACCTGCCGCTCGGCGCACCCGTCGACATCCTTCCCTGAGAGAGGTCACTCCCATGCGCATCAAGTCTTTGCTCGTCGGCGCCACGTTGATCGGCGGCGCGCTGCTCACCACGGCTCCGGCCGCCTTCGCCGGGCCGAGCCCCGTCCCGCCCGGCAAGCTCCCGTCCCCCGTGCCCACGCTGTCGTCCCCCGTCCCGGCCCCGCCGACCTCGGCCCCGCGGCCCGTCCCGCCGCGCGACCCCGGGGCGTGCCCCCGTCCGGTGCCCCCCGGACGGTCCGCGGCCCCGCGCCCGAAGGTCACCTTCTGCCCGCCCGTGGCCGCCCCCGCGCCCCCGCGCCGCGGCACCCCGACCTACACCGGCTGACGTGACGGTGCGGCGGCCCGCCCCGCCGCACCACCGTCTCAGCGGCTGCGCAGCGTCCGGTCGGCCAGCGTGAGGACGGTGAGACCCAGGCTGACGCCGATCATGATCCAGGCGATGAGCCGGACGCCGTGGTCGGTGACCTCGTGGCGGAAGACGAGGCCGGTGATCGCGGACGAGGCGATCGAACCGACGTAGCCGAACGTCCGCAGCAGCCCGGCGGCGGTGCCGAGATGCTCCGGCGGCGCATGGGTGTAGAGGGCGGTCTGGTAGCCGGCGACCGCGAATCCCGTCGCGGCGCCGAACACCACGGTGAGGACGGCGACGACGCCGATCCAGACGTCCGCGTCCAGCAGGAGCACGCCGACGGACCCGGCGAGGGTGGTCAGGGCGGCGGCGATGACGGGGCCGCGCACCCTGTTCTTCCGGGAGATCAGCGCGATCACGATCCCGGAGACGAGCGTCATGGGCAGCAGGAGCAGTCCGGCGGCCGACTCACCGTAGCCGCGTACCGCTTCGACCCACTGGGTGACGCCGTACAGCACGACGTACTGGCACAGCATGACCAACCCGAACAGCACGTAGGCGTTGGTCAGCGCGGGGCGGGCGGCCAGGAGGCGGACGTCGATGAAGGGACTGTCCACTCGCAGTTCCCACGCGATGTCGGCGATCCACAGGGCGATCGAGACGGCCAGGATCCACCAGTGGACGGTCGGAAGCTCGAACAGGAAGACCAGCAGCGCCAGCATCGCGGCGGCGAATCCGGCGATTCCCGGCACGTCCAGGCGCGCGACGACCTCGCTGCGGCGGAGTCCGTCCAGCGGGCCGTCCGCCTCGACCCACGCCAGGGTGGTCGCCAGCGCGACCAACGCGATCGGGATGTTGACGAGGAAGACCGCCCGCCAGCCGAGGACGCCCACCAGCAGCCCGCCCACGGGCAGTCCGAGCGAGGCGGTCGCGACGCCCGCGATCTGGAGACCGCCGAGCACCCCGCCGGGCGGCTGCTCCATCCCTGCCGCGCGAGCGCGCCTGCGGATGAGCAGCATCGCCGTCGGGTAGGCGCACGAGGTGCCGATGCCGATGAGGACGCGGCTGACCAGCAGGGTGAGCAGGTTCTGGGCGATCCCGCCGAGCAGCCCGCCCGCGCCGACGGCCGCGATCCCGGCGAGCAGGACGCGACGGGGCCCGAACACCTCTCCGGCCTTCCCGGCCGTGGGCTGCGCCACCGCGCTGGCCAGGTACAGCGCCGTGACCAACGTGGCGGTCCGCCCGATCGGCACGCCGACGCCGCGCGCGATCGGGACGAGGGCAGTGGCGATCAGCGAGCTGTTGACCGGATTGAGCGCCGACCCGACGTACAGCGGCGCGAGAAACCGCCACGAGAACGCGCGGCCCTGCACAGTGGACGACGGCACGATGCCCTCCCTCCCCTAGGACGCCCCTCCGCTCAGCGGTGGAGGTGCGGCGCGCAGGAGTCGCCCGGTGCTGTGTGCGGCTCCTCAACGGCAATGCCCGGGCAGGCCGCCACGCCATCCGCCGGGTGGCGCGGCGGCCGGCGGATGCCGCCACCCGCCGGGTGGCGCGGACGCCGAGGTGGGCGGCACGAGCGTTCTGTTCAGGCTTTCGCCTTGCGGGACGGCTGGTGGGCGCGGGTGATTCCCGCGCGGTAGGCGCCGGGTGTCACGCCGAGGACCTTTCTGAACCAGCGGGTCAGGTGCGCCTGGTCGGCGAAGCCCGCTTCGGCCGCCGCGTCGGCGGGGCGGCGGCCCGCGTCGAGCAGCGTCCGGGCGCGTGCCACGCGGTGCTGTGCCAGCCACGCGTACGGCGGCATTCCCTTCGCCTCGCGGAACGCCCGGAGCACTTGGTAGCGCGAGAGGTCGAGCTCGGCCGCCAGCGTCGCCAGAGACGGCGGGGACACCGACTCGGCGGCGAGACGGTCCGCGACCGCCCGCGCGATCTCCGCCGCCCGGGTCGGACCCGCGTCGTCCGCGGTCCTCGCGGCCGGGTCGGCGTGGCGTCCGATCAGCGCGTTGAGCATGGACAGCAGGTGGTACTCGGCCTCCAGCGGATCGTCGCCCCGGCTCAGCGCGCGATGCGCTCGGCGAAGCGCCGCGTCCAGACCGTGGTCGTCGAAGACGCCGGCACGGAAGTGCGGCGCGTGGCGGCGGGGCAGTGCCGCGTGCAACAACGCGGCGTCCGGGTAGAGCGCGACGTAGCTGAAGCCGTCCACGTCGGCCGGACCGCCGGTGTGCGCCTCGCCCGGCTCGATGACGATCACCGAGCCGACGCCGGAGAAGATCCGCTCTCCCCGATACCGCAGCACCTCACGGCCTTCGACGCACACGCCGATCGCATATTCGTCATGGGCGTGCGGCGCATAGTGGCGGCGGCCGATCCGCGCGGTGAGCAGGTCGAGCGGCGCACCGGCCGCGCCGAGCGGCGCGACGCGCGTCCAGACGGCCCGGTCAGGCCGGGAAGACGTGCCGGAGCCGCCAGTCACCGGCTTCATGCCCCAGTTCCACGATCGCCCGTCCGTCCGCCCCGCTGACCCGGACCCGGACTACCCGCGCTCCGTACGACTTGAGAACCCCATCGACGGTGTACCGGGCGCCCCGCCAGCAGTACGCGGTGAGCCGCCCGGACGGATCGTGCTCGGCGATGACCGGCTCGTTGAGAAGCTGCCCCATGGATCCGTGACCCTACCACCGATTCGAACACACGTTCGGCAAAATCCAAGGTCATCGCCATGTCACCACCTCCGGCCCCCCTCGCAAGCACCACTCCCGGACCACCCCCACATCCCGATCCGACACCCCGCCGACTCGCTCCTACGGCACAGCGTCCCGGCGCAACGTCCCGGCGCAACGTCCCGGCAAGTCGTGGGCGCGAGTGGGCCGGGTGACGCGTCGGCCCCGGCGGTCACCGGTCTGCTGGTCGCGCGGCCGGGCGGGAAGGAGAGCCACGCGTGGGCGCTCCTCGGTCGGGGTCTGCCGGTCGCGCGGGCGGGCGGGTTATCCACAGGCTGGGGATGGAGTTGCCCACAGTGAAAGAGGCTGCTGGGCGGGCGATGGCGGGGGTTCGGTCCACAGCGATGTCCCCAGATAGACGGGTTTTCCACGGTCGTGAGGCGGCCGGGACGCCGCCGAGTCGAGCTTTGTCCACCGGCCTGATCCGCGTCCACCCTTTCCACAACCTGTGGATAACTCCGTACACAGGGTGTGCGTTGTCGGCGTGGACCGCTGTCCACCGGTCGTCCCCAGCGGCGTCCAGAGGCGTCCGGCGGTTTTCCACGTCGTGGATAACGGTTTGACCAGCTGAAATGCCGAATTGTTAGCGCTGTGTACACCTGTCGTCCACAGGCTGTGGGCAACGTCGGTCCACAGGGGCAGGGGATCGGTGGATGACGTTTTCCACCACTGGTCCCCAGGTTCGTCCCCAGAAGAGATGATCCACACCGCGGCCTCTCCGGGGCTCGTTCGCCACGCCGAACAGATCACCCCACTTCGTCACAATCTGCTGTGGGCCGCCGACACGCGCGCGGTTCGTCCCCAGGCTGTGGACGGCCCTTGTCCCCAGACGGAGAGCGCTGTGGGTGACGAGTTATCCACCGACTGTCCCCAGAGTGCGTCGATCACAGCCCTCCTTCCACAGGCGAAATCGCAGGTCAGAAGGGTTGCGAGCCAGCGATCCACAGGCTGTGGATAAATTGCGAGTGGAGTACCCACAACCTGTGCGCGAGTGCGTCCACACGTTATACGCAGCGTCATCCCCAGGTCAGGGACACGGCGTCAATCGCCGATCATCCAGTTGAACAGCACGACCGCTCCGGCGAACGCCGCCCCGGCGAACAGCAACGATTCGGGCCACGACCGTCCGGCGACATGGGCGAGGAGGCCGGCGCCGACCGCTGCCAGGACCGCGACCGTCAGGACCAGTGCGGCGCGGACGTTCAACAGGGCTCGTTGGGGACGATCCACCATGATTCACCTCATCTGCACGTGCATTTGCATGAGCATCTGCATGGGATTCTCACGCTAACAGGGCCGGTGCCGCCGCGCCCCGTCCGCGGCCAACTCGTCACCGGCCTGACAGAAAAGTGATCGACAACGTGCCTTACAGGACATAGGTGACGCGCATCACTCTGCGGGACAATCGGCTGCCCCACCGTCCCGCCCTCGGAGCCCCCATGCCGCGCCGCACGTTGTCCCTGCTCACGTCCCTGGTCGCGGCGGTCTCGGCCGCGTCCGGCGGCGCCACGGCCGCCCGCGCCGACGAACAGCCCGTCCGCTACGTGGCCCTGGGGGACTCGTACACGGCCGCGCCGCTCACGTCCTTCCTCCAGCCGGGCTCGCCGCTCGGCTGCATCCGCGGCGACCTCGACTACCCGACGCTCATCGCCAAGAGCCTGAAGCCCGCGTCGTTCAAGGACGTGAGCTGCAGCGGCGCGAAGACGGGGCACATGACGTCCGCGCAGACGTTCTCCGTCGGCGACCCGAACCCGCCGCAGTTCGACGCGCTCACCGAGGACACGACGCTCGTCACGCTGACGATCGGCGGCAACGACATCGGCTTCAGCAAGGCCGTGAAGTGCTTCACGCTCAGCTACAGCGCCCCGGACGGCTCCCCGTGCAAGAACTCGCTCACCGCCGACGGCATGGACCCGTTCCAGCAGAGCATCGCCAAGGCCGCACCGGACGTCGGCCGTACCCTCGCCGGAATCCACGAGCGATCCCCGAAGGCGAAGGTCTACCTGCTCCTGTACCCGCTGATCCTCCCGGCGGAGGGCAGCGGTTGTTTCCCCTGGGTACCGATCGCCAAGGGTGACGTCCCCTACCTGCGCGGCGTCCAGTCCCAGCTCAACGCCATGCTGACGGACGAGGCCGCGAAGAACGGCGTCACCGTCGTGGACACCACCGAGCCGGGCCACGACACCTGCCAGCCGGACGCGTCGAAGCGCTGGATCGAAGGCGTCCCCACCCAGTGGGCCGCCCCCGCGCACCCCAACCAGAACGGCGAACGCGCGATGGCCGCCCTGACCCTCGCCGCCTACCGCACCGCCGCGTCCACCGCCCGCTGACGAAACGTCGTTCCGTCCTGGTTGGCTTGCCGCATGGACCTGTCGCCGATCACCCGTGCGGCCGTCCTCGACGCGGTCGCCGAATGCGACCGCGTCGGCAGGCGGCGCTTCCTCGAGCAGTACGGTTTCGACCCCGCCCGCCAGTACTTCCTGGAGTACGACGGACGGCTGTACGACTCCAAGGCGATCGTCGGCGTCGCATACGGCCATGCCACCGGGCGCCCGCTGCGCGCCGGCGAGTTCTCCGGCGGACGCGCCACCGTGGGCCGTGTGCTGGGACGACTCGGCTTCCACGTCACCGACGAGCCCACCACGCCCGTGGAGCAGGTGATCGACCGCGTGCGGAGGCTGCGGGTCGCGTCCACACCGGACGGTCCCGCACTGCACCAGCCCATCACCTTGCTGTGGGCGCTCGGCAGGGCCGCGCAGGGACGGCCGCGGCTGGTGTCCTGGCAGGAGGCGCGTCCCGAGCTGCGGGCGCTGCTCGGTGAGTACGGACGGCAGGCGTCGCGGGCACAGCCCGAATACCCGCTGCTCGCCCTCGCGCGGACGGACCTCTGGGAAATCACCGGCTATGAAGGCACCGTGCCCCCTGCACACGGAGAGCCGGGTCCGTGGATGGACGAGCAGAACCCGCTCAACGGGTTGGCCGTATGGGTTTACGAACTCGTCACGTCCTCGCCCGAGGCCCGTACGGCCGTCCTCGACGCGGTGGCCGACCGGTTCTTCGACGGTTCTCCGCCCGACGGCCTGCTGTACGACGTGGGGTTGCCGCGGGTATCCCTGCCGGGTCCACAGCAGGACGACGGCGCTGTGGAAAAGTACCTGCGGATGTGCCTGCGCATCGAGGACGCGGAGGCGCGCGGCGACCACGACCAGACGGTGCGGACGGCGCGTGAGCAGCCCGTCCGGTCGCGCAGTGCCCGGGACGCAGTCCTGCTCAGAAGCGGCGGACGATGCGAGAACCCCCGCTGCACCGGTCAGCCGCAGGATGTGACGGCCGCCGGTGAACCGCTCCTGGAGGTCGACCACGTCGAGGAGCGGGCGGGCGGCGGACGCGACCACCCCGTCCAGATGATCGCACTGTGCCCGAACTGCCATGCCGTCAAGACGCGCGGCCGGACGCGGGAGGTATTGCGGGTCGTCCTGGCGTACGAGGCGCGCGAGCGGCATCTGAGCTGGACGAACCGCGCCGCCAACACGTGATCGCAGACGTTTCGTGCCTGGTCAGGCGGGGGATCGGCGATTCTGTCAGGGGTGCGTGCCAGAGTGCGATCGCGGGGACCGCCCCCGGTCCGCGTTCGGCTATGACCGGAGGAGCAAGGCCATGAGCACGGTGACATCGGCGGACGGCACGCTGATCGACTACGACCGGCACGGCGACGGGCCGGCCGTCGTCTTCATCGGCGGCGCGACGCAGTTCCGCGCCATCGACCCGCGCACGGCGGAGGCGGTGAAGCGGCTCGGCGACGAGGGGTTCACGGCCGTCAACTACGACCGGCGGGGGCGCGGGGCGTCCGGGGACACGGCGCCCTGGTCGCTGGACCGCGAGGTCGAGGACGTCGCGGCGCTGATCGAGGCCGTCGGCGGCGCGGCGACGCTGTATTCCAGCTCGTCCGGCGCGACGGTGGCATTGGCGGCGGCGTCCGCCGGGGTCGGCGTGACCGCGCTCGCGCTCTACGAGCCGCCGTTCTTCGCCGGGGTCGACCACGCCCACCACATCGACGTCCTGCGCGGCCTGCTGGCCGAGGGCCGCAACGAGGACGCGATGCGCTACAACATGGGCACCGTGATCGGCGTCCCGGCCGAGGTCGTGGACGGCATGGCCGCCGAGCCGTGGTGGCCGACGATGATCTCGGTGGCGCCGACGCTGGTGTACGACCTGTCCGCCGTCCGCGAGATCAGCACCGACCCGGACTGGCGAACGCGCTGGGCCGACGTGACCGTCCCGACGATCGTGTACTCGGGCGACCAGACGTTCCCCGGCATGCCCGAGGCCGCCGACGCCGTGGCCGCCGCGCTCCCGAACGCCGCCCGCCGCGTCCTGCCCGGCCAGGACCACGGCCCGAGCCCGGACGCGCTGGTCCCCGTCCTGGTGGCGTTCCTGCGCGGATGACCAAAGGCCGACGGAAGGATCCGCCGGCCTGAAAGCAAAGAACCCGGGGGTGATCCCTCGGGTCAACGCTCTACGGGAAGCCGCCTTGAGCAGCGAACATGGTGGGCCTAGGTGGACTTGAACCACCGGCCTCATCCTTATCAGGGATGCGCTCTAACCGACTGAGCTATAGGCCCGGATGCCGCGCCGCTCTCCGGCGGCGCAACGAGAGATTACCCCATCCGGCGAGGTAACCGGTAATCCGTTACGGGGGGCGTTGGGCCTCGTCGCGGCGGAGGGAGGAGGGAGGTGGCGGGGGGCGGCGGCCGGGAGCGGGCCGCGCCGGTGATCAGGTGCGCCGGGGGGTTATTCGGCTTCCTTGAGGGTGACCTCGACGCCCCCGACGATGTCGGCGGCGAGGTTGTAGATGACCGAGCCGACCGTCGACAGGGCCGTGATGAGCAGGACGTTCAGCGCGCCGACGAGGACGGTGTAGCCGAAGATGCGGGAGAAGGAGAACCAGTTCCCCGCGTCCACGCCCCCGTTGTCACCGGGGTTCTTGGTGACGCTGTTGACGGTGTCGCCGATCGCGTCGAACACGCCGAGCCCGGCGAGGATCGCGTACAGGACGACCACCGCCACGATCAGCACCACGAAGCAGACCAGCGACATCATGAAGCTGAACTTCATGACCGACCACGGTTCGAGCCGCGCCAGCTGGAGCTGCGCCTTGCGCGCGGGCTTCCCGCCGGCCCCGGCGGACCCGCCGGACCCCGGCCGGGACGGGTCGGACGGACGCGACGGCGACCCCATGAACCGGTCCCGCAGCGACGCCCCGAACCCCGGCACCCGGTTCTGCCCGGACGTCCGCGGACCGGCGGACGCCCCGGACGGCGGCAGCGGCCCGCCGAACGCCGAGGGGGACGACGAGGGCGGCGGATCGTCCGCGCGCACCGCGGGCTGCGGCCCCGTCCGCGCCGCCGACACCGACCCGCCGGGCTCCTTGGGCTGCGCCCAGGCGGGCGCGTCCGTGCTCCGCGACGACGAGCCGACCGGCACCGGCTCGGGATCGGAGGCCGGGGCCGGGGGGTCGGAGCGAACGGGGAGGTCGGTCGCCGTCTCCTCGGCGGCGGGCGGCGGCGTGGGCTTCCCGCCGGGGCGCCCCCCGTTCCGGGACGCCCCCGACCCGTTGCGGGAGCGTCCCCCCGAGCCCGACGACCCCGAGCCGGAGCCAGAGCCAGAGCCGTTCCGCTTGGCCGAACCCGGCCGTCCACCGGACGGGTTCCCGCCCGTCTTGCGCGGCGTCCCGGACGGTTTCGGCCTACCGCCGGAGGGCTTGGCGGGTTCGTCGCCGCCAGGCTGGCTGGTCACATGTCCTCCTGCTCAGCGGACTCATTCACCTTCGGTCGCCTCGACCTCGGCATCGTCCGCGTCCACCTCGGACTCTACGTTCCTCGCGATGGCGACGATGCTGCCGCCTTCGCCGAGGCTCATGAGCCGAACGCCCATCGTCTGCCGCCCGGACTGCTTGATCTCGGCGGCCCGGGTGCGGATGACGCCGCCGCTCGCGGTCATCGCGAACACCTCGTCGTCCGGCCCGGCCATCAGGGCGCCCACCAGCCTCCCGCGGGTCTGGACGATCTTAGCGGTGAGCACGCCCTTGCCCCCGCGCCCCTGCCGCGGGTACTGGTCGATCGGGGTGCGCTTGGCGTAGCCGCCCTCGGTGGCGACGAGGACGTCCTGCCCGTTGTCCTGGACGACGAGCATGTTGAGCACCTCGTGCTCGGGGTCGAACCGCATCCCGATGACGCCGCTGGTGGCGCGGCCCATCGGACGCAGCTCGTCGTCGTCGGCCGGGAACCGGATGGCCTGCGCGCCGGTCGAGACCATGATCAGGTCGTCGGTGCCGGAGACGAGCCGGGCAGCGATGACCTCGTCGTCGTCCAGCAGGTTGATCGCGATGATGCCGCCGGTGCGCGGGGAGTCGAAGTCGCGCAGAGCGGTCTTCTTGACCCGGCCGCGCTTGGTCGCGAGGACGAGGTAGGGCGCGACGTCGTAGTCCCGCAGGTCCATGACCTGGGCGATGTGCTCGTCCGGCTGGAAGGCGAGCAGGTTCGCGACGTGCTGGCCCCGCGAGTCCCGCCCGGAGTCGGGCAGTTCGTATGCCTTCGCCCGGTACACCCGGCCTTTGTTGGTGAAGAACAGGATCCAGTGGTGCGTCGTGGTCACGAAGAAGTGGTCCACGATGTCGTCCTGCTTGAGCTGCGCCCCGCGCACGCCCTTCCCGCCGCGCCGCTGCGCGCGGTAGTGGTCGGTGCGGGTGCGCTTGGCGTAGCCGCCGCGGGTGATCGTGACGACGACGTCCTCTTCGGCGATGAGGTCCTCGTAGGACACGTCGCCGTCGAACGGGATGATCTCGGTGCGCCGCTCGTCGCCGAACTTCTCCACGATCGGGGTCAGCTCGTCGCCGATGATCGCCCGCTGCCGCTCCGGCGACGCGAGGATGTCGTTGTAGTCGGTGATCTCGGCCATGAGCCGGTCGTGCTCGTCGGTGATCGCCTGGCGCTCCAGGGCGGCGAGCTTGCGCAGCTGCATGTCCAGGATGGCCTGCGCCTGGATCTCGTCGATCTCCAGCAGCCCCATCAGACCCTGCTGCGCCTCCTGCGCGGACGGCGACCGGCGGATCAGCGCGATGACCTCGTCGATCCGGTCCAGCGCCTTGAGCAGCGCGCGCAGGATGTGGGCGCGCTCCTCGGCCTTGCGCAGCAGGTACCGGGTGCGCCGGACGATGACCTCGATCTGGTGGTCCACCCAGTGCCGGATGAACTGGTCGAGGCGCAGCGTGCGCGGCACGCCGTCCACCAGCGCGAGCATGTTCGCGCCGAACGTCTCCTGGAGCTGCGTGTGCTTGTAGAGGTTGTTGAGGACGACCTTGGCGACCGCGTCCCGCTTGAGGACGATCACCAGCCGCTGCCCGGTGCGCCCGGACGTCTCGTCGCGGACGTCGGCGACCCCGTCGAGCTTGCCCTCCTTGACCAGCTCGGCGATCTTCAGCGCGAGATTGTCCGGGTTGACCTGGTACGGCAGCTCGGTGACGACGAGGCACGTCCGGTTCTGGATCTCCTCGACCTCGACCACCGCGCGCATGGTGATCGAGCCGCGCCCGGTGCGGTACGCCTCCTCGATGCCCTTGCGGCCGACGATCAGCCCGGCGGTGGGGAAGTCCGGCCCCTTGATCCGCTCGATGAGCGCCTCGAGCAGCTCCTCGTCGGTCGCGCCGTAGTTCTCCAGGAACCACTGGACGCCCTCGGCGACCTCGCGCAGGTTGTGCGGCGGGATGTTCGTCGCCATCCCGACCGCGATGCCCGCCGACCCGTTGACCAGCAGGTTCGGGTACCGCGACGGCAGGACGTCCGGCTCGGCGGACCGCCCGTCGTAGTTGGGGGAGAAGTCGACGGTCTCCTTGTCGATGTCGCGCAGCAGCTCCATCGACAGCGGCGCCATGCGGCACTCGGTGTACCGCATCGCGGCGGCGGGGTCGTTGCCGCGCGAACCGAAGTTGCCGTTCCCGTCGACCAGCGGGTACCGCAGCGCCCACGGCTGCGCGAGCCGGACGAGCGCGTCGTAGATCGGGGAGTCGCCGTGGGGGTGGTAGTTCCCCATGACGTCGCCGACGACGCGGGCGCACTTGAAGTAGCCGCGGTCGGGGCGGTAGCCGCCGTCGTACATCGCGTACATGACGCGGCGGTGGACCGGCTTCAGGCCGTCCCGGACATCGGGGAGCGCACGCGACACGATGACCGACATCGCGTAGTCCAGGTAGCTCTTCTGCATCGAGACCTGGAGGTCGACCGGCTCGATCCGCTCGCCGGGCGCTCCGCCCTCGGTGGTCACGTCCGTCACTTGCAAGACCTCGTTCTACGTGGTGGGAAGAGAGTTCGGCGGGCGCTCAGATGTCCAGGAACCGGACGTCCTTGGCGTTGCGCTGGATGAAGTCGCGCCGGGGCTCGACCTCCTCGCCCATGAGGACGCTGAACAGTTCGTCGGCCTGCGCGGCGTCGTCGAGCTGGACCTGCAGCAGGACGCGCTTCTCCGGGTCCATCGTGGTGTCCCACAGCTCGTTGGCGTTCATCTCGCCGAGGCCCTTGAACCGCTGCACCTGGTCGCGGGGCCGGGGGTCGCGGCGGCCCGCCGCGATGCCGGCCTCGATGATCGCGTCGCGCTCGGCGTCGGAGTAGGCGTAGTCGGCGTCGGTGCCGCGCGAGTCCCACTTGATCTTGTAGAGCGGCGGCTGGGACAGGTAGACGTGCCCGGCCTCGATCAGCGGCTTCATGAAGCGGAACAGCAGCGTGAGCAGCAGGGTGTTGATGTGGTGGCCGTCCACGTCGGCGTCCGACATCAGGATGATCTTGTGGTAGCGGAGCTTCTCGATGTCGAACTCGTCGTGGATGCCGGTGCCGAGCGCCGTGATGATCGCCTGGACCTCGTTGTTCTTGAGGATCCGGTCGATCCGCGCCTTCTCCACGTTGAGGATCTTGCCGCGGATGGGCAGGATCGCCTGGAAGTGCGGGTTCCGGCCGCCCTTGGCCGAGCCGCCGGCCGAGTCGCCCTCGACGATGTACAGCTCGGACTCGGACGGGTCGGTGGACTGGCAGTCCGACAGCTTGCCGGGCAGCGACGTCGACTCCAGCAGGCTCTTGCGCCGGGTGAGGTCGCGCGCCTGCCGGGCCGCGACGCGGGCGCGCGCCGCCTGCGTCGCCTTGTTGATGATCTCCTTGGCCTCGCCCGGGTTCTCCTCGAACCAGTCGCGCAGGTGCTCGTTGCACGCCTTCTGGACGAACGACTTGGCCTCGGTGTTGCCGAGCTTGGTCTTGGTCTGGCCCTCGAACTGCGGGTCGGCCAGCTTGATCGAGATGATCGCGGTGAGGCCCTCGCGGACGTCCTCGCCGGTCAGGTTGTCGTCCTTGTCGCGCAGCAGGCCCTTGTCGCGCGCGTACCGGTTGACGATCGTGGTCAGCGCCGCGCGGAACCCCTCCTCGTGGGTGCCGCCCTCCGCCGTGTTGATCGTGTTCGCGAACGTGTGGACGGACTCGGAGTACGACGAGTTCCACTGCATCGCGATCTCGACGGACATGCCGTCGGTGTCGTCGTTGAAGTAGATGACCGACTCGTGGACGGCTTCCTTCCGGTTGTTGATGTACCGGACGAAGTCCTCGATGCCGCCGCTGTAGTGGTAGACGACCTCGCGCGCCTTCGGGGCCTCGCCGTCGGGCTCGGGGGCCGAGCCGTCCTCGACGTCGGCGGCGACGTGGTCGCGGCGCTCGTCCCGCAGCGTGATCGACAGGCCGCGGTTGAGGAACGCCATCTCCTGCATGCGGCGCGACAGCGTCTCGAAGTTCCATTCGAGCGTCTCGAAGATGTCACCGTCGGGCCAGAACGAGATGGTCGTGCCGGTCTCGTCGGTCGGCTCGCCCTGGGTGAGCGCGGTCTCCGGGCCCTGCCAGGTGTAGCTCTGCCGCCAGTGGTACCCGTCGACCTTGACGACGGCCTCCAGCCGCGTCGACAGGGCGTTCACGACGGCCGAGCCGACGCCGTGCAGACCGCCGGAGACGGCGTAGGACTTGCCGTCGAACTTGCCCCCGGCGTGCAGCGTCGTCAGCACCAGCTCGATGGCGGGCCGCTTCTCCACCGGGTGCTCGCCGACCGGGATCCCGCGGCCGTTGTCGGTGACGCGGACGCCGCCGTCGGCCAGCAGCACGACCTCGATCGTGTCGGCGTATCCGGCCAGCGCCTCGTCGACGGAGTTGTCCACGATCTCGTAGACCAGGTGGTGCAGTCCTCGTTCACCGGTCGAGCCGATGTACATGCCCGGTCGTTTCCGGACCGCTTCAAGTCCTTCGAGGACGGTGATCGAACTAGCGTCGTACGCCAAAGGAAGATCCTCCTGCCGGGGAAACCCGACCGCCCCGCGCCGGAGAACGCGGTGTGCCCCGTAACACGTCAGGGCGCCCGTGTCCCCTGCTCTGAACTGGCAGGGCTCCGGGCGACCCTGGGCGGCGCAGCATCCTGAACCCACCCGCCAGTCTACCGGGTGATGAGGGAAAAAGTGCCACTCGCGAGCGCTGTGCGCTCGTGTGGCGGCCGAGTGGGCGAGGAGGTACATCCCCCCATTCGGCCAGGGGGGTCCTCAAGCCTGTGGGGCGCTCGTTGCGGGAACCGCCGCCCAGACCCCCGAACAGATGTTCCCACCCGCCACTGACATCGGGACGCCCGTCTCAGCGCACCCGCCAGCCGCCCGTCCGGCGCGGACCCGTCGCCGGACCCACCACCTTGACCCGCTTCACCGTCCCCTGCCCCAGCTCCTGGTTCAGCCGCCGGACGAGCTGGGCCGCGAGCGACCGGACCTGCGTCGCCCACGTCGGCGAATCGGCCGCGATGACCAGTTCGCCGTCCTCGAACCGCTCCGGCCGCGTGTGCTCGGCGAGGACGGGCCCGACGATCCCCGGCCAGTTGCCGAACACCCCGCCGACCGCCGCACGCTGCTCCCACCCCCGATCGGCCAGCAGGTCGCGAATGGCCACCCCGAACCGCCGCGGATCCCCGCCGCGCCCCGGCATCCGCCCCACCGCCGGCACGCGCGCCTTCTTCTTCCCCTGCCCCGGCAACGTGCCGCGCTTCCGCGCGTCCGCCTTGGCCTGCGCCAACGCCTCCCGCGCCAAATCCGCCCCCGACTTCCCCACCCCCGCGCCACCGCCCGACGCACGACCCCGGTCCTCCGACGCAGCGTCCCCAGGATTCGCAGGCCCAGGCACCGCCGCCCGGCCCACACCCCCGGACACGGCAGATGCCGCAGGCGCGCCGGACCCGGCAGCCGCGCCGAGCGCCGCAGACGACGCGGCAGGCGCGGTGGGCGTGCCAGGCACCGTGGGCCTGCCAGGCGCCGTGGGCCTGCCAGGCGCGGTGGGCGTGCCAGGCGCCGTGGGCGGGGGGTTTTCGCTTGTGGGTGCTGGGACGCGCGGGGACGCGGTGTCGGCGGTCGGGCGCGGGCGGCCGGCGCGAGGGCGGCGGGCGGGCGGCGGTGCCGTTTTGTCCGCAGGTTGTGGGCGTGCGGGGGCCGGGACGGACGGGTTGTCCACAGGCTGGGGGTCGTCGGTCATGGTTCCTCCCGGCGTCAGGCGGGGACGATCTTGCCGTCCGCGACCGCGTACGACATTCCGGTCAGTTCGGTGGGGACGTCGGCGGGGACGGCCGCCGTGATCAGGACTTGTTCGGCGGGGGCGACCATCTCGGCGAGGCGGCTGCGGCGGCCCGCGTCCAGTTCGGCGAAGACGTCGTCCAGGATGAGGACGGGGTCGTCGCCGTCGGCGCGCAGCAGCTCGAACGCCGCCAGGCGCAGCGCGAGCGCGAACGACCAGGACTCGCCATGGCTGGCGTAGCCGCGCGCGGGCAGGTCGCCGAGGCCGAGCTGCAGTTCGTCGCGGTGCGGGCCGACCAGGCTGACGCCGCGTTCCAGTTCCTGTTTGCGCGCGTCCGCGACGGCCGTCAACAGGCGATCCGCGAGTTGTCCCCGGTCTGTGGACAACTCCTCGTCGCCGAGCGAGCTGCGGTAGCGCAGGGACGCGACGGCCGAGTGCGGGGCCAGCTCGGCGTACGCGGCGGCGGCGAGCGGACGCAGCGCCGCCGTCAGCTCCAGCCGCGCCGCGAGCAGTTCGGCGCCGGTGCGGGCCAGGTGGGCATCCCAGACCTCCAGCGTCGCGATGACCTCGGCGCCGGGCGCCCGGCGGTGCGCCGCCGCCGACTTCAGCAGCGCGTTCCGCTGCTTGAGCACGCGGTCGTAGTCGGAGCGGACGCCCGCGAACCTCGGCGCGCGCAGCGTCAGCAGCTCGTCCAGGAACCGGCGGCGCTCCCCCGGGTCGCCCTTGACGAGGGCGAGGTCCTCGGGGGCGAACAGGACGGTCCGCAGCATCCCCAGGATCTCGCGCGGCCGGGGGACGGGGGAGCGGTTCAGCCGCGCCCGGTTCGCCCTCCCCGGGTTGATCTCCAGCTCGACCAGCGCCTTGCGCCCGTCCTTCACCAGGCCCGCGCGGACGACGGCGCGCGGCGTCCCCTGCCGGACGAGCGGCGCGTCGGACGAGGCGCGATGGCTGCCGTGCGCCGCGACGTACCCGACGGCCTCGACCAGGTTCGTCTTGCCCTGCCCGTTCGGCCCCACGAACGCGGTCACGCCGGGCTCGAACGCGACCTCGGCGGTGGCGTAGGAGCGGAAGTCCTGCAGCGACAGGTGGGCGACGTACACGAGACACGAGCGTAGGCCCTGCGCCCGGTGTCCCGCCTACCTTCCCCCAGCCTGTGGATAACCGCGGCCCGTGATTACTTTCCGTGCCGCGAGGAGGGATACACCATTCATGATCAACAAGCATCTCGTCGGGACGGCCGCCGCGCTGGGCGCCCTCGTCGCCGGCGCGCTGACCACGGCGCAGCCCGCGTCCGCCGACACCGACCTCTTCGGTCACCACACGCGCCACCACGGGTACGTCGCATCGGAGGCGGTGCTGTCCAACGAGGCGCTGGCCCGCGCGTCCAGGGCGCTGGTGAGTTCGGCCCGCGCCCACGGGAACCAGCGGGTGACGATGGTCGTCATGGATCGGTCCGGCGTCATCCGGCTCGTGGTCCGGACGGTGCAGGCCGGGCCGCAGACCTACGAATCGGCCAAGCGGAAGGCGTACACGGCCGTCGCGTTCGGACGTCCCACCAGCGCGCTGGCGGGCAACGAGACCGTCAAGCAGATCCCGGGGACGCTCGTCCTGCCCGGCGGCGTACCCGTCCTTTACCAGGGCTTTCCGATCGCGGGCATCGGCGTCGGCGGCGCGCCCGACGGCCGGATCGACGAGGCCATCGCCGACGACGTCCTCGCGGCCGTCCGGGGCTGAACCGCGCGCCCCGAACGGCCCGCGCGACCGTCCGGGGCCGTCAGACGGGCGGCGGCGGCACGTCGGCGCCGGGGGAGTCGGCCCCCTTCGCGCCCTCGACCGCGTGCCCGCCGAACTGGTTGCGCAGGGCCGCGACGACCTTCATCGCGGGCGAGTCGTCCTGCCGCGAGGCGAACCGGGCGAACAGCGACGCGGTGATCGCGGGCAGCGGGACGGCGTGGTCCACGGCGGCCTGGACCGTCCACCGCCCCTCGCCGGAGTCGTTGGCGTATCCACGGATCTCGTCGAGCTGTGGATCGTCGGCCAGCGCCCGGTTCATCAGGTCCAGCAGCCAGGACCGGATGACCGTGCCCTCCTGCCAGCTCCGGAACGTCTCCGGCACGTTCGTGACGATGTCGGACGCCTCGATCAGCTCGTAGCCCTCGCCGAACGCCTGCATCATCGCGTACTCGATGCCGTTGTGGACCATCTTCACGAAGTGCCCGGCGCCGACCTTCCCGGAGTGGACGAACCCGTAGTCCCCCTCCGGCTTGAGCGTCTCGAAGATCGGCATCAGCCGGTCGACGTGCTCCTGCTCCCCGCCGACCATCAGCGCGTAGCCGTTCTGCAGGCCCCACACGCCGCCGCTGACGCCGCAGTCCACGAACCCGACGCCGAGGGCGCGCAGTTCGTCACCGTGCTTCTGGTCGTCCACATAGTGCGAGTTGCCGCCGTCCACGATGACGTCGCCGGGCTGCAAGAGCTTCCCCAGGCTGTGGACGGTGTCGCGGGTCGGCTGCCCGGACGGCACCATCACCCACACGGCGCGCGGCGGGGTGAGGCGCTCGACCAGCTCCTCCAGGGAGCCGACGTCGCTGACCTTCGGATCGCGGTCGAACCCGACGACCGTGTGACCCCCGCGGCGCAGGCGTTCGGCCATGTTGCCGCCCATCCTGCCCAGGCCGATCATGCCCAGCTCCATGCTCCGACTCCCCTTGTGGACGACTGTGGACGGCGTTTTCTCCGTCCACATCCGATGATCCCGCTATGCCCCCGATATTTCTCCTTACCCCGTCAGACGCACCGGCATGATCAGGTACCGGTAGTTCGGGTTCTCGCCGTCCTGCGGCGGCTTCCCGGTGAGGACGGCCGGCTTGGTCGGCGTGGTGAACGACAGCCGCGCGGTGTCCGAACCGATCGCCGACAGCCCGTCGAGCAGGAACCCGGGGTTGAAGGCGATGTCGATGTCCTCGCCCTCCAGCGTGGCCTCCAGCGCCTCGACGGCCTGCGCCTCGTCGCCCGTCCCGGCCTCCAGCACGACCTCGCCCTGGCGGAACGACAGCCGCACCGGCGTGTTGCGCTCGGCGACCAGCGAGACGCGCTTGACGGCCTCGATGAACGGCGCGGTCGTGACCTCGGCGAGGCCCGCGTACTCGCTCGGCAGCAGCGAGCGGTACTTGACGAAGTCGCCGTCGAGCAGCCGGGACGTCGTGCGCCGTCCGCCGCCCTCGAAGCCGATCATGCCCTCGCCCGCGCCGCCGCCGGTGGCCGCGAGCGCGATCGACACCTCGGCGCCGGCGGTCAGCGACTTGGCCGTGTCCGCGAGCGTCTTGGCGGGCACCAGCGCGACGGACGCGAAGTCCGGCCGCTCCGGCTTCCAGTGCAGCTCGCGGACGGCGAGGCGGTACCGGTCGGTCGAGGCGAGCGTGACGGTCTCGCCCTCGATCTCGACGCGGACGCCGGTCAGCATCGGGATCGTGTCGTCGCGTCCGGCGGCGATGGCGACCTGCGCGACGGCCGCCGCGAACTCGTCGCTGCCCACCGCGCCCGCCGCCGGGGGCATCTCCGGCAGCGTCGGGTAGTCCTCCACAGGCATCGTCAGGAGTGTGAACTTCGCGCTGCCGCAGCGGAGCATCACCTTGGCCCCGTCCGTGGTGACTTCCACAGGGTGGGGAGGAAGGCTGCGCGAGATCTCGGCGAGCAGCCGTCCGGAGACCAGGGCGGTGCCCGGCTCCTCGGTCTCGATGTCGGTGGCGACCTGTGCGGACACCTCGTAGTCGAACGCCGACAGCTTCAGCCGGTCGCCGGCCTCGATGTGCATCCCGGCGAGCACGGGGACCGGGGGGCGCACCGGGAGGGTGCGCGCCGTCCAGGCCACGGCGTCGGCCAGGGCGTCTCTGTCGATGCGGAACTTCACGGAACCCGCCTCCTGCAGGTGTCGGACAGCGTGCGGTGCGCAGGCCCCGGGACGCGCTCGGCGCGCGTTTTCCCCAGGCCCTGATTTGAGCTGTTCTTTTTCTTGGTTAGAGACAAGGGGTCGTACTCGTAGTAGGTGCTGTGGATACTGGGGACAACCGGTGTTTCCGCAGGTGAGACCGCGAATCGTCGTCCCCAGGCCCTGTGGGCGGGCGGTGGACGACGGAGGACGGCCTGGGGACGGCCGATTCTGTCCCCACAGGTCATCCCCACGTCATCCACCGGTTGTCCACGGGTTGTCCCCAGATCATTTACAGGTGCTCGGCCTCGCCGGATGCGGCGGTGCGGCGTCCACAGTTCGTCCCCAGGACTTCCACAGGTTGTCCACGGCTTCGTCCCCATGATGCCGGGCGGCCGTCCACAGGGGTCGGCAAACCGTCCACACGTCTTCCACACGTCTTCCTCAGGTTTTCCACGGGCGATCCCCAGGTTGTCCCCAAGGTTGTCCACAGGGTGTGCGCGACGGTCAGTGCTTACGGGCCTGGTGCTTGATCCGGCCGGTCAGCTCCGTCACCTGGTTGTAGATGGCCCGCCGTTCGGCCATCAAGCTGCGGATTTTACGTTCCGCATGCATGACGGTCGTGTGGTCGCGCCCCCCGAACTGGGCGCCGATTTTGGGCAGTGATAGGTCGGTTAGTTCCCGGCACAGGTACATCGCTATTTGCCTGGCGGTCACAAGCATCCTCGACCTGGACGGTCCACAGAGGTCTTCGATCGTCGTCCCGAAGTACTCCACAGTCTGCGCCATGATCATCATGGCCGTGATCTCGGGACCGGCGTCGTTGGGGATGAGGTCCTTCAGGACGATCCCCGCGAGCTTCATGTCGACCGACTGCCGGTTCAGGCTCGCGAACGCCGTCACCCGGATCAGCGCGCCCTCCAGCTCGCGGATGTTCGTCGCGATCTGCGAGGCGATGAACTCCAGGACGTCCGGCGGCGCCGCCAGGCCCTCCTGCCGCGCCTTCTTCTGCAGGATCGCGATGCGGGTCTCGAGCTCGGGCGGCTGGACGTCCGTCGTGAGGCCCCACTCGAACCGGTTGCGGAGGCGGTCTTCCAACGTCACCAGCTCCTTCGGGGGACGGTCGCTGGAGATCACGATCTGCTTGCTCGCGTTGTGGAGGGTGTTGAACGTGTGGAAGAACTCCTCCTGCGTCTGTTCCTTGCCCTCCAGAAACTGGATGTCGTCCACCAGCAGGATGTCCACGTCCCGGTAGCGGCGGCGGAACCCGTCCGCCTTGCCGTCGCGGATCGAGTTGATGAAGTCGTTCGTGAACTCCTCGGAGCTGACGTACCTTACGCGCGCCCCGTTGAACAGGCTCTGCGCGTAGTGGCCGATCGCGTGCAGCAGGTGCGTCTTGCCGAGACCGGAGTCGCCGTAGATGAACAGCGGGTTGTAGGCCTTGGCGGGCTGCTCGGCGACCGCCACGGCCGCCGCGTGCGCGAACCGGTTGGACGAGCCGATGACGAACGTCTCGAACGTGTACTTCGGGTTCAGCCGGTCGTGCTGCTGGGCCGCCGCGCCTGCCTTGCCCTTGCCCTTGGGGTCGTCGCCGGCGTCCGGGTCGGCGGGCTCGCGTCCGGTGCCCTGCGGCTCCTGCGGCCCGCCGCCGCCGGGGCGGGACGGGGCGCCGAGCGTGCGGTCGTTCAGGTGCGAGCCGCCCTGGAGCTGCGGGGGGACGGACGGGCCCTTCTCGTAGCCGCCCTGCCCGTCGTAGGGGTCGTCGAAGCCGTCGGTGCCGGGCAGGGGACGTCCGCCTCGTCCGCCCGGATAGCCGCCGGCGTTCTCGAACGGGCCGCGTCCGCCGTACGCCGGGGGACGGGCGCCCGCCGGGTAGCCGCGCTCGACGTCGAGCTGCTGGGCCTCCCGATCACGCGGATCCCGCAGCTCGTCCCGCGCCTCAAGCTCACGCGGATCGCGCGCGCCGCGCACGTCAAGCCCACGCGCATCCCGCGCACCGCGCGCTTCGAGGTCCTGCGTATCCCGCGCACCGCGCACGTCAAGGTCCCGCGGATCCCGCGCACCGCGCGCTTCGAGGTCGCGCGCATCCCGCGCACCGCGCACCTCAAGGTCACGGGGGTCACGCCCTTCGAGGTCACGCGGGTCCCGCGCACCACGAAGCTCAAGGTCGCGTGGATCGCGCGCTTCGACGTCGCGAGGGTCGCGCGCACCGCGCAGGTCGGGCTCGCGTGGATCCCGCGCATCACGTACTTCGGGATCGCGTGGATCCCGCGCATCGCGCGGCTCAAGGTCGCGCGGCTCGCGCGCATCGGGCAGCTCAGCGTCGCGCGGGCCACGCGCATCGCGCGCTTCGCCCGCACGCGGATCGCGGGCATCGCGCAGGTCCCGTGGTTCCCCCTCACGCGGACCCCGCGCGTCACGCGGGTCACGGAGTTCGAGGTCACGCTGATCCCGCGCGTCGCGCGGTTCGCCGTCGCGCGGGTCCCGTGGATCACGAGGTTCAAGGTCACGCGCGTCACGGGCCTCAAGGTCGCGCGGCTCACGCGAACCGCGAGCCTTGCGCGCGTCCCGGTCCCGCGGTTCCCGCGCATCGCGGTCACGCGGCTCGCGCGCGTCCCGGTCGCGGGGTTCGCGTGCGTCGCGATCGAGTGCGTCGCGCCCATCTCGATCACGGGATTTGCGGTCCCGCGTCGCGCGGGCGTCCCGCGGCTCACGGGCGTCCCGGTCGCGCGGCTCACGCGCGTCGCGCGGCGGCCAGTCGCGGTCGTCCTCATCCTGTGGATAACCGCCCGGCGCGGGCCCGGGGACGCCGGGCTGAGGACGCCCGCCGAACCCCTGGTCCTCATAAGACGGTTCGCCGTAGCCGCGATCGGCGTACTCGCGCTCATAGGAACGGTCCTCGGCGCCATACGGCTTATCGGGATAAGGCGCGGCGCCGTGGTCGCGGCGCCCGCCCGGAGCGCCCTGGTCGCGGTCGGCGGGCGGCGGAGGCGGCTCGGGCTGGACGGTCACCGCGACGCGGATCTCCCGGCCCAGCTCATGGGAAAGCGCCTGGGTGATGAGGTCGCGCAGGCGGGTTTCCAGCGCGTCCTTGGCGAACTCGTTGGGAGCGGCGAGCAGCGCGGTGCCCTCGATCAGGGCCAGTGGACGGACGAGCGGGAGCCACGCGCGGTAGCTCGGGGCCAGGTCGCGCTCGGCCAGGGAGGAGAGGGCGCGTACCCAGACCGACCCGAGATCCTGACCGTCCATGCGCAAGGTCCCTCCCCCACTGCTCCGCTCACCGGAGCGTCTACCGCCCGGCCGTCACGACGGTTGCGGATCGTCTCTGCGAGCACGGTGCCGCCGCGGAAGACCTAACTCTCTCATGAGTTGTCCACAGAGTTGTCCACATGCTGTGCATGACGGTGGAGTCCCCTGTGTAAAACCCCACAGCAGGGAACGAGCGACTTCTGGGACGTGGTGAGGCGATGGCCGCCGCGAAGCGCGGGGCAGGGGGAACAAGACCGTTCGGACGTCGCCGGTACGACGAGGAGCACGACACTAACGCCGCAAGAACCCCGCCCGCAACACGAACGCCCACCTGTGGAGAACCCACTCGAACCTTGTCCACAGCCTTGAACACCGTCCAGCCCCGACCATCCACAACCCGTGATCACCCGGCCCCCGGCCGACCGCCCCTTGGACAGTGATCTATGAGCCCCACAGCCACGAAGAACAAGGCGCGCCGCCCACCACCGAACCACCGAAGCCCCACACCGCCCCCCAAGTTATCCACAGCTCCACACCCAACCGCCCCAACAAACCCGAAGCACACCCACTCACCTCCACACCACCCAAGCCCGCCACACCCCCAGCCCCACAGCAATAACAGCACCCACCACCCACCCACCAAACACCCAGCCGACCGCCGCAAAGCCGCGCACACCCCCGACCCGACCACCACCCCATCCCAGGCCGCCCCGCGTCCCCCGCCCCTGCGCTCCGCGCCCGCGCTCCGCCCCCGCGCCTAACGTCCCGCGTCCCCGCCCCGCGCCGGGCGCCTGCGCCCCGCGCCGCGCGCCGGGCGCCTGCGCTCTGAGCCCTGCGCCTGCGCCCGCCCGCGCTGCGCGCCCTGCGCCCGCTTCCCGCGCCCACCTCCTGAGCCCCACCTCCCACCTCCCGCGCGCCGCGCCCACGTCTCGTCACCGCGCCCCTCGCTTCTCGGCGAGCGTCGGAGCGTCCACCTCCGCCCCGCCGAAGCGGGCCGGTGCGTGGAGCGTGAGTGACATGACGTCTGGACGGCGAAAAGCTCTACAGCACGGGCGCGCTCTTCGCGGACTGGCTCGTCGTGCGCGCCGTCCTCGCTGACGCACCACCCCCGCCCTGCGGCGGGGCCGCGCTGGCGCTTGCCTACATTCCGCGCTCTGCGCTTCCATCCGCGCGCTCCGCGCGCTCCGCGCGCTCTGCGCTCCGCGCGCTCTGCGCTCCGCGCGCTCCGCGCTCCGCGCGCTCTGCGCCCAGCTAGCCTCCGCTCCCATGCCTTGCCCTCGCGCTTCCGCGAGCCGCTCCGTGCCGCGCCCCGCTCGGTTCCGCGCCCTGCCCCGCTCGGCGCCTTCCGCCCGCGCCCCACGGCGCGCAGGGAGGCCTGCGGGGGTCGCGTGCTGCAGCCTCTAGTGCGCGCGCACTGTTGAACCCGCGTCCGCGCCGGGCCGAGGCCGGGGAATGTGTAAACCGGCCCACGTTCTGAGCTAGCCCCCGCTTCTGCGCTGCGCGTCTTGGGTCGCGCGCTGTCGGCCGCGGACTTTGGGCGGCGCGAAGGGCGGACGACGTGTGAGCTAGCGCACGACCTGACGTCGCGGGCGGTCTCAGCCCCGCTCTGCGAGCGGGCCGTTCGCGAGCTACCCGCCGCCCGCGTCCGCCTGCGTCCGCTCGTGCTCGCCCGCGTCCGCGTCTGCTGCTGTCCGCGTCTGCTGCTGTCCGCCCGCGCTCACCCGCCCGGCCTGACGTCGCGGCGGTCTCAGTCCCCCGCTCTGCGAGCGCGCCGTTCGCGAGCTACCTGCCGCCCGTGTCCGCCCGTGTCCGCCCGTGTCCACTCGTGTCCGCCCAGGTCCGTGTCCTCTCGTGTCCCCTCGTATCCGTCCGGGTCCGCGTCCGCTCGCCGCCTGTGTCCGTCCGCCCGCGTGCGGTGCCCATGCGTGCGCCGTTCCCCGTGCGGCGGTTCGTCCATGGCTGTGCTGTTTGGCTGTGCGCTGTCTATTGCCTGGTCGCGCGTCGTCCGCCCGCGACGTCCCGTGTGCTGCCCGTCCGTGCGGGGAATGGTGCGGCGCGGCGGGCTGGGGCGTTGGGGTGGGATGTAGACGGGCGGCGTTGTGTGAGGCATGCGTTAGGGGCCCTGGGTGTCTGGGCTGGAGTCGTCGTGAGGTGGCTCACTTCTGTTGTGCTCTGTGGTTGCGGATGTGAGTGAGGCACGCTCGTTGGGGGCGTGGGTGTTTGTTGGTGGTGGAGGTTGGGTGGGTGCGGGAGGCGGGTGGGTGGTTTGGGGGGAATGTGGGAGTGGTGGGGTGGCTCGGTTTGACCGGAGGGCGAATCGGCCCGTAACGTGCTGAGGTCGAGACGCATCGACGGAGATGACGCGTGCCCGCCGCCTGGCAGGCCCCCGCTGCGGGGGACCGGACGCGGACCCGTGATGCGAGTTATCGCGCCCTGGCAGACCGTATCGACCGCAGCATCTGGAGCCTTGAAGTGAGCAAGCGTACTTTCCAGCCGAACAACCGCCGTCGCCACAAGAAGCACGGCTTCCGGCTCCGGATGCGCACCCGCGCCGGCCGCGCCGTCCTGGCCGCGCGTCGCGGCAAGGGCCGCGCCCGCATCGCGGTCTGACCGGACCGACCCCGACCGCACCGAACCAGCCATGCTGCCGTCGGCGAACCGGATGCGGCGGCGGGACGAGTTCGGCGTGGCCGTCCGGCGCGGGCAGCGCGCCGGACGGCCCACGCTCGTCCTGCACCTGCTGACCCGTCCGGACGCGCCGGACGACGAGCCGCTCGTCGGCTTCGTCGTGGCACGGTCCGTGGGGAACGCCGTCGTCCGCAACCGGGTACGACGGCGGCTGCGTCACCTGATGCGCGATCACGTGCATCGCCTGCCGCGCGGTAGCCTGCTCGTAGTGCGCGCGAACCCCGCCGCGGCGGAGGCGCGCGCCGACGACCTGGCAGCGGACCTGGACTCGGCGCTGGAGCGCGTCCGTCGACGTCCGGCACGGCCCACGTCCAAGGGGCGGAGATGACGAGTGCCACCGACGACCCGAGCCTCGCGGCCCGGGCGCTGATCCTGCTCGTCCACGGCTACCGCCGCTTCCTCAGCCCGCTCCTCGGCGGGCAGTGCCGCTTCCACCCGACGTGCAGCGCGTACGGTCTCGAAGCGCTCCAGGTGCACGGCGCCCTGCGCGGCACCTGGCTGACGGCCCGGCGGATCGGCCGGTGCCATCCCTTCAACCGCGGCGGCTACGATCCCGTCCCGCCGCGCGGGGACGCGCCCGCGCCCGAGGCGCCCTCCGGCCGCTCCGGCGGCCCCGCCCTAGCAGAGCCCAAGGAGCTGCCCGGTGCTTGACTGGCTATACGAGATCGTCTCCCAGCTCATCGTGTGGATCCACGCCGCGCTGAGCCTGGTCTTCCCCGAGGACAGCGGGTGGGCCTGGGGCGGCTCGATCATCCTGCTCACCGTGCTGCTGCGGCTGCTGATGGTGCCGCTGTTCGTCAAGCAGATCCACGCGTCGCGGAAGATGCAGGAGCTGAACCCCAAGGTCCAGGCGCTGCGCAAGAAGTACAAGAACGACAAGCAGCGCATGAACCAGGAGGTCATGAAGCTCTACCAGGAGAACGGCGCGAACCCGCTGTCGGGCTGCCTGCCGCTCCTGGTGCAGATGCCGGTGTTCATCGGCCTGTTCCAGACGCTGAAGCGCATCTCCGACGCCAAGGAGGGCCACAGCGTCTTCGCGATGAGCTGGGACCTCGTCCACAGCGCGCAGCGCGCGAACATCTTCAGCGCCCACATCCCGGACACGTTCCTCAACGCGTGGAGCGACAAGACGTGGAGCGCGATCATCGTCACCGGCCTCGCCGTGGTGATCAGCTCGTGCACGACGTTCTTCAGCGTCCGGTCCAGCATGAAGCGCCAGCCCGCCGCCACCGGCGACGCCAACCCGATGGCGCAGGCGCAGAAGATGATGGTGTTCCTCGCGCCGCTGTTCGGCCTGTTCGGCCTCGGGTTCCCGCTGGGCGTCCTGATGTACTGGGTGACGTCGAACAGCTGGACGCTCGCCCAGCAGAACTACATCTTCGCCAAGTTCCCGCCGCCCGGATCCGAGGCGGAGAAGGCCAAGGAGGCGAAGGCCGCGAAGAACGGCCAGGCGCCGGGCGGGCTGAAGACGAAGCTGACCAAGGCCGCGCAGGACGAGCCGGCGCCGGTGGAGGACGACAAGCCGAAGGTCGTCCGGAACCAGCCGACGCGCAAGTCGCGGAGCAAGCGCAGCGGCACCCCGAAGCGTTAGTTTGACTGTCCGGACTCGTCCACGAAGGAGTTCCCGTTGAGCCAGACCGACACCACCGAGGTCGACGTCCAGGCGCTCGAGCAGGAGGGCGAGATCGCCGCCGACTACATCGAGGGCCTGCTGGACATCGGCGACTTCGACGGCGACATCGACATGGACGTCGAGGGCGAGCGCGCCGTCGTCGCCGTGGTCGGGGCGTCCCTGGACGAGCTGGTCGGCAAGCGCGGCGAGGTGCTGGAGGCGCTGCAGGAGCTGACGCGGCTCGCCGTCCACCGGCAGACCGGGAACCGCACCCGGCTCATGCTCGACATCGGCGGCTACCGGGAGCGCCGCCGCGCCGAGCTGGCCGCGCTGGGCGCGGACGTGTCCGCCGAGGTGCAGAAGAGCGGGCAGCCGAAGCCGCTGGCGCCGATGACGCCGTTCGAGCGCAAGATCGTCCACGACGCGGTCGCGGCGGCGGGGCTGCGCAGCGAGTCCGAGGGCGAGGAGCCCGAGCGTTTCGTGGTGGTCTACCCGAGTTGATCCGCACGTCGAACGGCCCCGGCACCAGGGATGGTGCCGGGGCCGTCGTGTTTCCGCGGGCTCCCCGTCGCCCGTGCCGGGGTCAGCGGCGACGACCCGGCGGGTTGTTCTGCCGGGCGGGGTCCTGCTGGTACGCCGGGTCGTTGGCGTAGGCGGGATCGTTGGCGATCGCGGGATCGTCGGGTTCCATGGGCCGCTGCGCGACGGGACGTTCCACGACGCGCTCGGTCGGCGTCACGGGACGCTCCACGACGCGCTCCTCGCGGAAGACGGTGTCGCCGTCGGGGGACGGCGGCGTCTCCACGAGCTGCGCGGCGCGGCGGCGCGGACGGGTGTAGGCGTAGGTGAACACCAGGCTGGCGATTCCCACGAGGATCAGGATCGCGCCGACGAGGTGAATGTCGATTCCACTGAGGTCGAACCGGACGGCGAACGCGAGGATCGCCCCGATGGCGATGAACGCCAGACTGACTCCGATTCCCATCGGCCGGAGCCTCCTTCCATGACGAGCGGGCAGCACCGGAGGGCTCTCTACCCCGTCTGCCGCGAATATGCCTGCGGCACCGGGCCCGCGTGTCTTCGCCGTCCCCGGTTTTGTGGAACGATTCGTTCGGTGGGGATCGCGAGTGAGGTTTTCGGCGACGCGCTGCCGGTCGCGGAGCGGTACGCGGAGTTTCTCGCCGGTGCCGGGGTCGAGCGCGGTCTGATCGGGCCGCGCGAGGCGGACCGGCTGTGGGAGCGCCATCTGATCAACTGCGCCGTCGCGGCCGAGGCGATCCCCGTGGGGGCGACGGTCGTGGACATCGGATCGGGGGCGGGGCTGCCCGGTCTGGTGCTGGCGATCGTCCGGCCCGATCTGGCGGTGACGCTGCTGGAACCGCTGCTGCGCCGGACGACGTTCCTGCACGAGGCCGTCGAGCTGCTCGGGCTGACGAACGTCGAGGTGCGGCGCGGACGCGCGGAGGAGTCGGCGCGGGACCTGTCCGCCGACGTCGCGACGGCCCGGGCGGTGGCGCCGCTGGAACGGCTCGTGACCTGGGCGCTTCCGCTGCTGCGTCCGGGCGGGGAGCTGCTGGCGCTGAAGGGCGAGCGGGCGGCGGTGGAACTGGACGAGGCGCGTCCGGTTCTCCAGCGTTTCGGTGTGCGGACGGCCGAACTGCTCCAAGTCGGGCAGGGTAAGGTCGAGCCGCCGACAACGCTTGTCCGAGTGGTCGCGGATCGCACCCCCCGGCGCGCTCCACGGTCGAGGAAGAGGTCTTCATGAGCACGGGACCAGGACTGGGCCGGCCCGACCGCGCCGGCGAACCCACCGACGACGAGCCGACCGAGGCGTCCGGCGAACCGGGGGAGTCCGAGCCGGGTGAGCCCCGGTCCGGACATGCGATGTGGGGAAGTACGACGTCCGGTACGGCGGAGAACGTCGGCTATGTACCGACGGGACGGAGCGCCACGGTGCCCGCTCCGCGCCAGGGACGCTCATCTCAGGGGGAGTCAGAACTCGTGCGCGAGGCGCTCAAGGACGCCAAGGTTTCACGGGAAACCGGAACGGCGACCAGCACGGCCGCGGGCCGCAGCGGGGACCGGGAATGGCCCCGTCCGCCGCGCTGCCGGGTCATCACGATCGCGAACCAGAAGGGCGGCGTCGGGAAGACCACCAGCTCGGTGAACCTGGCGGCGTCGCTGGCGATGCACGGCGCGCAGGTGCTCGTCGTCGACCTCGACCCGCAGGGCAACGCGTCCACGGCGCTCGGCATCGACCACCACGCCGAGGTGCCGTCGATCTACGACGTGCTGATCGAGGACATGCCGCTGGCGGAGATCGTCGTCCCGGCGCCCGAGATCCCCAACCTGTTCTGCGCTCCGGCGACGCTGAACCTGGCCGGCGCGGAGATCGAGCTGGTCTCCAAGGTGGCGCGCGAGTCGCGGTTGCAGCGCGCGCTGGAGGCGTACAACAAGGAGAAGTTCGACTACGTCCTCATCGACTGCCCGCCGTCGCTCGGCCTGCTGACGGTGAACGCGCTGGTCGGCGGGGACGAGCTGCTCATCCCGATCCAGTGCGAGTACTACGCGCTGGAAGGCCTGGGCCAGCTCATCCGGACCGTGGACCTCGTGAAGGCGCACCTCAACCCGACGCTGAGCGTGTCCACGATCCTGCTGACGATGTACGACGCGCGGACGCGGTTGGCGGCGCAGGTCGCCGAGGACGTCCGCAACCATTTCGGGGACGTCGTCCTCAGCACGGTGATCCCCCGGAGCGTCCGCGTCTCCGAGGCGCCGAGCTACGGACAGTCCGTCATGACCTACGACCCGGGGTCCAGCGGGGCGCTCGCCTACAGTGAGGCGGCGTCCGAGATGGCCCACCGTGGAGCGGGAGCCGTGCAGTGAGCCAGCCACGCCGCGGTCTCGGCAAGGGACTCGACGCGCTCATTCCGACCGGGCCGCCGCCTCCGGTGCCCGCGCCGGCGGGTGCGGCGGAGCCCATGCCGTCCGGGCCGCCGACGGGCGCGCCGGTCGCCGGAGCGTACTTCGCCGAGCTGGCGCCGAAGACGATTCGTCCGAACTCCCGGCAGCCGCGCACGCATTTCGACGAGGAAGCGCTGGCAGAGCTGGCGGAATCCATCTCGATCGTCGGTCTGCTGCAGCCGATCGTCGTGCGGCGGATCGACGATCCGGAGCACGAGTACGAGCTGATCATGGGCGAGCGGCGCTGGCGGGCGTCGCAGGTGGCCGGGCTGGCCGCGGTCCCGGCGATCGTCCGGGCGACGTCGGACGACGACATGCTCCGCGACGCGCTCATGGAGAACCTGCACCGCCAGCAGCTCAACGCGCTGGAGGAGGCGGCGGCCTACCAGCAGCTCCTGGACGACTTCGGCGTCACCCACGAGCAGCTCGCCCGGCGCATCGGACGGTCGCGTCCGCACATCAGCAACACGCTGCGGCTGCTGAACCTGCCGCCCGCCGTCCAGGTGCGGCTGGCCGCCGGGGTGATCTCGGCCGGGCACGCCCGCGCGCTGCTGTCGCTGGACAGCGTCGAGGCGCAGGAACTGCTGGCCAAGCGGATCGTCGCCGAGGGCCTGTCGGTGCGGGCCGTCGAGGAGATCATCGCGGTGCGCGAGGTCGAGGACGGGCCGCTGGCGCCGCGCCAGGGCCGCCGCAAGAAGCCGGTCGCGCCGGAGCTGAAGCGGCTCGCGGACCGCCTGTCGGACCGGTACGAGACGAAGGTCCGCGTCGATCTCGGCCGGAACAAGGGCAAGATCGTGGTGGAGTTCGCGTCGCTGGAGGACCTGGAGCGCATCATCGCGTCGATGGCGCCGGAGGAGGCGGGCGTCGCGACGGAGGGTCCGTGACGTTCGCCGGGCTGCGCGGCGACTGCGGTCAGTGCTTCGGGCTGTGCTGCGTCGCGCTGCCGTTCGCCGCGTCGTCGGACTTCGCGGTGGACAAGGCGGCGGGCGAGCCGTGCCGCAACCTGCTCGCCGACTCCCGGTGCTCCATCCACGACCGTCTTCCGGCCGCCGGGTTCCGGGGCTGCACGGTGTTCGACTGCTTCGGCGCGGGACAGCGGGTGTCGCAGGAGACGTTCGGCGGCCGGGACTGGCGGTCGTCCCCGGCGGCGTCGGCAATGTTCCGGACGTTCCCGGTCGTGCGGGCGCTCCACGAGCTGCTCTGGTACGTGACCGAGGCGCTGGAGCGGACGGACGCGGCCGACGTCCACGACGAACTTCGCACCGCCCGCAAGGAGATCGACGCGGTGGCGTCCGGGACGCCGGACGAACTGGCCGCCGTGGACGTGAACGCCCTGCGCGGCGCGGTGAACGCCCTGCTGCTGCGCACGAGCGAGGCCGTCCGCGCACCCGACGCCCCCACCGCCCCGCGAGGCGACGACGCTGCTGCCGCGCCACGGCGCCGCGCGCAGTCGCGACGAGCCGATCTGCGCGGCGCAAAGCGGCGGGGTGTGGACTCGGGTGGTGGCGCGTCGCGGGGCGCTGATTTGCGTGGGGTGAATCGGCGGGGTGCGGATCTGGTCGGTGCGTCGCTGCGAGGGGCCGATCTGCGTGGGGCGAACCTGCGGGGCGCCTGTTTGATCGCGGCGGATCTCCGGGGCGCCGACCTGCGGCGTGCGGATCTCATCGGCGCGGACCTTCGGGACGCAGATCTGCGCGGTGCGGATCTGACGGATGCGCTGTTTCTGACCGTCCCGCAGCTTGCTGCGGCTCGCGGTGATGCGACGACGCGACTCCCCCGGCATCTCGACGCGCCTGCGCAGTGGAGTTTCTAGGCGCGGTGTTTCACGGGAAACTACGAGGGGTGGTTTCACGGGAAACCTGGTTTCACGGGAAACCGCCGCGTGCCGTTCGCCGGTGATAGGCCGGGACTCGGGCGGGGAAGGGGTTGGCCGGGGAGGTGCGGATGTCGGACGGACGGGTCGTCATCGTCAGCGGACCGCCGGGCGCGGGCAAGAGCACGGTCGCGCGGGTGCTCGCCGAACGCGTCGCGCCCAGCGTCCATGTCCACGGCGACGACTTCTGGGGCTTCATCCGGCGGGGGCGCATCGCGCCGTACCTGCCGGAGTCGGCGGCGCAGAACGCCGTCGTCATCGGCATCGCCGCACGGGCCGCCTGTGGGTATGCCGCCGCCGGGTACGAGGTGTTCTACGACGGCATCGTCGGGCCGTGGTTCCTGGACGCCTTCCGGGCGGCGAGCGCCGAGCGCGGCGTCGAACTCCACTACGTCGTGCTGTACCCGGACGTCGACACCGTGCTGCGCCGCGCCGCCGGGCGCGGCCCCGAGATGCTGCGCGCGCCCGAGCCGATCCGGTCGCTGCACGAGCAGTTCCGCGACCTCGGCGAGCTGCGCGCCCACGCGCTGGACTCGGCCGTCCTCACGATCCAGGAGACCGCCGACGCCATCGAACGCCGGCTCGCCGCGGGCGCGCTCCGCCTGCCGTAGTTTCCCGTGAAACCGTCAGCGGGTCTCGTCCAGACGGCGCACCAGGAGGTCCCGGCAGACCGTCCCGAGGTCGAGGCCCGCCGCCGCGACGGCGCGCGGCAGCAGGCTCGTCTCGGTCATCCCCGGCGCCACGTTGACTTCGAGGAAGTGGACCTCGCCCGACGCGTCCACGATGAGGTCCGTCCGGGACAGGTCGCGCAGCCCGAGCGCCCGGTGCGCGGTCACGGCGGCGGCGGTGGCGGCCTCGGCGGCGGCGGACGACAACCGCGCGGGCGTCACGAACGCCGTGTCCCCCGCGTCGTACCGGGCCGTGTAGTCGTACAGCCCGTGCGGCGCGACGATCTCCACGGCGGGCAGCGCGACCGGACCGGACGGCCGTTCGATCACGCTCACCGCCACCTCCGTCCCCGAGATGTACTGCTCGATGAGCGCCGCGTCCCCGTAGGCGAAGCACCCGACCATCGCCGCCGACAGCTCCGCCGCCTCCCGCACTACCGAGGCGCCCAGCGCGGACCCGCCGCGTGTCGGTTTCACGAACAACGGCAGCCCGAGCCGCGACACGATCCGGTCCAGCACGGCCGCCGCGCCGAGGTCGTAGAAGATCTCCTTCGGCAGCGCGACGGAACGCGGCGTGGCCACGCCCGCGCGCCGCACGACGGCCTTGGCGGCCGGCTTGTCCCACGCGACGCGGCACGCGTCCGGTCGCGCCCCGATGTACGGCAGCTCCAGCAGTTCGAGGACCCCGCGCACCGACCCGTCCTCCCCGGCGGTGCCGTGCAGGACGGGGAACACCGCGTCCGGACGGTCCCGCGCCAGGGCGTCCAGCAGCGTCGCGTCGGCGTCGCGCAGTTCGACGGGGACGTCCAGGGCGCGCAGCGCGTCCGCCACGCGCCGCCCCGAGCGCAGCGAGACCTCCCGCTCGTACGACAGGCCCCCGGCGAGGACGACGACGTGCCCCAGTTCCACTCCTGCTCCCTCACACGAGAAAGGGTCGGCTCCCCCGGCGGAGGAGCCGACCCTGACGAAACGATCGCGGGTCAGACGATGCCCGGCCCCGGGGTGTGCACCCCGCCGGTCGCGGCGCCCGGCCGGACTCCTCCGAAAGTGTCCCGCATCCGGATCTCCGATTCGATCACGCCGGCGAGCCGCCGTACGCCCTCGCGGATCCGGTCCGGTTCGGGGAAGCAGTAGGACAGGCGCATGTTGCGCCGTCCGCCGCCGTCCGCGAAGAACCCGGTGCCGGGGACGTACGCGACGCGCTCGGCGATGGCGCGGGGGGCCATCGCCTTGGCGTCCAGGCCCTCCGGCAGCGTGAGCCAGACGAAGAAGCCGCCGCCGGGACGCGTCCACGTGCAACCGTCCGGCATGAGCGCGTCGAGGGCGTCCAGCATCGCGTCGCGCCGCGCCCGGTACAGCTCGCGGAACGACTTGATCTGCTCGCGCCACGGCTGCGTCGTCAGGTACTCGCGGACGGCCACCTGCGACAGCGCCGGATGGCACAGCACGGCGGACTCGGCGGCGAGGACGAGCTTGGCCCGGACGGCGTGCGGCGCCAGCGCCCACCCGACCCGCAGCCCGGACGCGATCGTCTTGGAGAACGAGCCGAGGTAGATGACGCGCTCGGAGTCGTCGGCGCGCATGGCCCGGGTGGGCTCGCCGTCGAAGCCGAGCAGCCCGTACGGATTGTCCTCGATGACCAGAACGTCGTAGGCGGCGCAAATCTCCAGGATCTGCGCACGCCGGGCGGTCGTGAGCGTCACGCCGGACGGGTTCTGGAAGTTCGGCACCGTGTACAGGAACTTGACGCGGCGGCCCTCGCGGACGAGCCGGTCGAGCGTCTCGCGGAGCGCGGCGGGGATGAGGCCGCCCTCGTCCAGCGGGACGTGGACGACGTCGGCCTGGTAGGAGGCGAACGTGCCGAGCGCCCCCACGTAGGACGGCGCCTCGGCGAGGACCACGTCGCCCGGGTCCACGAAGATCTTGGTGACGAGGTCGAGGGCCTGCTGCGCGCCGACCGTCACGACGACGTCGTCGGCGGACGCGGTGATGCCCTCCAGGGCCATGACGTCGCAGATCCGCTCGCGGAGCCCGATGTCGCCCTGCGCGGACCCGTACTGGAGCGCCTCGGCGCCCCGGTTGGCCACGAGGTCGCCGATCATGTCGCCGACGACGTCCAGCGGCAGCGCGGACACGAACGGCGCCCCGCCGGCCAGCGAGACGACCTCGGGACGGGCGACCATCGCGAACAGTGCGCGGATCTCCGACGGCACCATGCCTGCTGCACGGGCCGCGTAACGATCGGAGTAGGCATCTGTTCGCGCGTGCTGTTCCACGAGGCACCTCCGAGGGGTGATCGGAATCTCTTTCAACCTACGGCATCGCGGCCGACCGGCTGGACGGCGGGGGCGGTGTTCCGACCGTCGTCCGATACGATGCCCGAGGACCCCGGCCGGTTGGCGGGACTTTCGGGGAAGTGGCCGTCCGCCGCACCGGCCCGGCGCGGTCCGATTCCGCTCCGCCGCTCGCCCCCGCGACCGGCGGGCGAACTCAGGGGGTGGCCCGTCCGGTGTCGCGTCGGCTCGTGAACATCACGCTCGACAACCTCGACGACCTGCCGCACCGCTGTCGCCGGTGCGTGTTCTGGGAGCTGGACGCCGTCGCGCATGACCGGGCGGTCACGAGCGGGGGCGGCGCACTGGAGAAGGAGGCGTGGGTCTCCTCGACGCTCCTGGAATGGGGCTCCTGCGGCAAGCTGCTCTACGTGGACGACGTCCCGGCCGGGTTCGTCCTGTTCGCGCCCCCGCTGTACGTGCCGCGCTCGGTGGCGTTCCCGACGAGCCCGGTGAGCGCCGACGCCGTCCTGCTGATGACCGCGCACATCCTGCCCGAGTACACCGGCGGCGGGCTCGGCCGGATGCTCGTCCAGGGCGTCGCGAAGGACCTGACGCGGCGCGGCGTGAAGGCGATCGAGGCGTTCGGCGACCTGAAGGGCGCGGACGGCGGCTGCATGGTCGCGGCGGACTACCTGCTGTCGGTCGGATTCAAGACCGTCCGGCCGCACCACCGCTTCCCCCGCCTGCGGCTGGAGCTGAAGTCGGCCCTGTCGTGGCGTGAGGACGTCGAGGTGGCCCTGGAACGCCTCCTGGGCTCCATGACCCCAGAGGGCATCCTCCGCCCCGCCTGAGCCCCGCTCAGCCCCCGCACGGCGCAAACACTTGCGCCCGCCGCGCGAAGAACCCGCCTCCCGCACGTCCCCGACACCCCCGCCGCCGAGCGGCGCACCAGCGCGGCGTGCTCGCCTGGCGGCTCGCCCGCCGCGCGAAGAACTCGCCTCGCGCGCGCTGCCAGGCACTCTCGCCGCGAGGGAGTCCGTGCTCGCGCGCGTTCGTCGGAGAATCCCGCGCCTGGGGCACGCGGCTCGCTCGCCCTGTGGCGCGGCGTGCTCGCCCGGCGGCTCGCTCGCCGCGCCAAGAATCCGCCTCCCGCACGTTCTCAGACACCCCAGCGCGGCGCTCTGCGCGCATCAGCGCGGCGCTCTGCGCGCATCAGCGCGGCGCTCTGCGCGCATCAGCGCGGCGCTCTGCGCGCATCAGCGCGGCGCTCTGCGCGCATCAGCGCGGCGGGCTCGCCTGGCGGCTCGACCGCCGCGCGAGTAGCGCGCTCGCGCGGGGACGCGGGTCTGCGTGTGAGGCGTGCGGGTGGGCGAATGGTGAGGCCCCGCGGCGACTGTGGGTCGGGGCGGGGCCTCGTGGGGTCGTGGGACGCGGTCAGGCGATGAACTCCTGGAGGTCGCGCAGGAGGGCGGCCTTGGGCTTGGCGCCGAGGATCTGCTTGACGACCTCGCCGTCCTTGAAGACGAGCAGGTTCGGGATCTGCATGATCCCGTACTTGCCGGCGGTGCCGACGTTCTCGTCGGTGTTCAGCTTGACGATCTCCAGCTTGTCGCCGTGCTCCTTGGAGATCTCCTCCAGGACGGGGGCGATCATCCGGCAGGGGCCGCACCACTCGGCCCAGAAGTCGACCAGCACGGGCTTGTCGCTCTTCAGCACCGCGGTCTCGAAGTCGGCGTCGGTCACGGCCTTCATGGCGTCTCTCCTTCGTTCATGCCTCCGGCGGCGGGCAGCCCCGCCCCGGGTCGTCTCAGCCCTTGACGGACAGTTCCGCCGGGTCTTGCTGCGGGACGAGGTCGGCCGCGCCCCGGTCGGCGAGCCAGCGCTCGGCGTCGATCGCGGCGGCGCACCCGCTGCCGGCGGCGGTGATCGCCTGCCGGTAGACGTGGTCGACGACGTCGCCGCAGGCGAACACGCCGGGGATCTTGGTGCGGGTGGTGGGCGACTCGACGGTCAGGTAGCCCTCGGCGTCGGTGTCGAGCTGCCCGGTGAACAGTTCGCTGCGCGGCTCGTGCCCGATCGCGATGAACAGGCCGGTGACGTCGAGCCGCGACTCCTCGCCGGTGTCGCGGTCGCGCAGCAGGAGCCCGCTGACGCGGTCCTCGCCGAGGACGTCCGCGACCTCGGTGTTCCACACGAAGCGGATCTTGTCGTTGGCCCGCGCGCGGTCCTGCATGATCTTGCTGGCGCGCAGCGAGTCGCGGCGGTGGATCACGGTGACGGTGCGGGCGAACTTCGTCAGGAACGTCGCCTCCTCCATCGCGGTGTCGCCGCCGCCGACGACGGCGATGTCCTGCTCGCGGAAGAAGAACCCGTCGCACGTCGCGCACCAGGACACGCCGCGTCCCGACAGCCGCTTCTCGTTCTCCAGGCCCAGCTCGCGGTACCCCGAGCCGGTCGCGACGATGACGGCGTGCGCGCGGTACACGTCGTCCCCGACCTTGACGATCTTGGGCGAGGCGGTGAGGTCGACCTCGGTGACGTCGTCGGTGATCAGCTCGGCGCCGAACCGCTCGGCCTGCTTGCGGAGGCCGTCCATGAGGTCCGGGCCCATGACGCCGTCGGGGAAGCCGGGGTAGTTCTCGACGTCGGTGGTGTTCATCAGCGCGCCGCCCGCGGTGACGGACCCCTCGAACAGCAGCGGCTTCAGGTCGCCGCGCGCCGCGTAGATCGCCGCCGTGTACCCGGCGGGACCCGACCCGATGATGATGACGTTCCTGACGTCGTCGCTCACTGTGCCAGCCTCTCCTCGTTCGCCGCGCGTGCAGTCGCGTCAACCGATCCTAGGGCCGGGTGATTCCCCGGCGGCCGGTGACTGTCACCACCCGCTCGTATGCTGACCGGATGGCGTCGATCCTGCTGTTCCACTCGATGTACGGGCTGCGTCCGGCCGTGACCGCCGCAGCCGACCGCCTGCGCGCGGCGGGCCACACAGTCCATGTACCCGATCTGTACGAAGGACGCATCGCGGACACCCCCGAAGACGGCGAGGCCCTCCGCGACGAGATCGGACGGGACGAGCTGCTGCGCCGCGCGGTGGCCGCCGCGGCGCCGCACGCGGGCGACGGCCTGGTCTACGCGGGGTTCTCGCTCGGCGCGGCCGTCGCGCAGACGCTCGCGCTGGCGGACGAGAAGGCGCGCGGCCTCCTGCTGCTGCACGGCACGTCCGACCTGGCCGACGACGCGCGCACCGAGATCCCGGTGCAGCTCCACGTCGCCGACCCCGACACCTACGAGCCGGTGGACTGGCAGAACGCCTGGTATCTGCGGATGCGCAACGCGGGCGCCGACGTGGAGGTCTTCCGCTACCCGGGCGCCGGCCACCTGTTCACCGACCCCGACCTGCCCGACTACGACGCCGAGTCCGCCGAGCGCGTCTGGCCGATCGCCCTGGACTTCCTCAAGGGACTGTGAAACGCGGGGCCCCGATGCAAGGAGCCCCGCGCGTCAGCCGCTGTGCGCGAGGACGTCCGGGTTCCGCGACGAGCAGCCCGGCCCGACGACCCAGACGTCGGGCCGTCCGTCCGCGCCCCGGACCGCGATGATCGTGGCGGGCCGGCCGTCGTAGGTGGCGACGTCCACCAGCGCGGGCGCGCGCCCCTGCGCCACGCCCGCCACGCAGTCGCTCGTGCGCGCGTCCGGGATGGCGGCGGCAGCGGCCACCCGGGAGAGCTGCCCGGTGACCTGGCGATCCAGCGTCGCCGCACGGTACGCGGTGCCGCTGTGCACGACCCGCCACCCGGCCCCGAAGGACTGCACCCGGGGATGACGCGGGTCGGTCATCGGCTGCGGCGGCACGGACGCGGTCAGGTGCTTGCCGTCGTCGGCTCCGTCCAGCACGGCCCGGCCGACGAGTCCGCCCCCGCCGAGCACCACGATCGCCGCCGCGGCGGCCGACAGGGCCCGCCACGGGTTCCGTCGCGCGCGCCGCCGGTTCAGGTCGGTGACGCCCGGCGGCTCGGCGCGGGACTCGGCGGCGAGGGCCGAGTCGATCCGGGCCGTGAGGTCGGGCGGCAGCGCCGGGACGGGCGCGGCGGCGAGGATCCGGGAGACGTCCGCAAGCTCGGCGGAGCGGTCCCGGCACTCGGCGCAGGCGGCGAGGTGCTCGTCGACGGAGGCGGCCCGGTCGTCGTCCAGCAGGCCCTCGGCCAGGTCGGCCAGGGTGTCGTAGTCGAGATGCGCGGGGTTCATGTGGGCACGCCACCTCCTTCCACACCTCCGACGTTTCTGGGGTCCCGTCGGTTCCTGTGGTGGTGGAGAAGGGGGAGCAGACGGGCGCGGCCACGGGCGCAGCGGCTCTTGATCGTCCCGGGCGGCACCTCCAGGATGGCGGCGGCGTCGTCCACCGAATAGCCCATCATGTCGACGAGGACGAGCGCGGCGCGCTGCTCGAACGGCAGCGTGGCCAGGGCCTCCTGGACGTCGAGGGACACGCCGTGCGCGTCCGTCGGGTCCGGCAGCTTGGGCGCGACGGCGTCGAACGTGGCGTCGTCGCCCATCGGCGTGGCGGGACGCACCGAACGCCGCCGGATGCGGTCCAGGCAGGCGTTGACGACGATCCGGTGCAGCCACGTGGTGACGGCGGCGTCACCACGGAACCGTCCGGCGGCGCGGAAGGCCGACAGGCAGGCGTCCTGGAGCGCGTCGGCGGCCTCCTCGGGGTCGCCGAGCGTGCGGACGGCGACCGCCCACATCCGGTCGCGGTGCCGCCGGACGAGTTCGGCGAACGCGTGCGGCTCACCCTCGGCGTGCCGGGCCAGCAGTTCCTTGTCGGGCACCTCGTCGAGGGCGGTGACGCTCATCGCACCCATCGGACGATCCGTCCCCGAGGAGCTTCCGGACGACGGACGGACCGGATCGGTCCTCCTGCTGGGTTCGACACCGCTGATCCTGAAGGTAAGGGGACATTCTGCTCAGGCGAACGATACCGACTGACCCGGTTCGGGGCACAGCCCGCGAAAAGCGTCCTTTTACCTGGTTCCGTAGACGGTGATCTCGCCGATGCGGCCCTTGCGGCTCGGCGGCAGCTCGGTGAACCAGACGAGGACGCGGGTGCCGGTCTTCCCGCCGGTCTGGATCGTGGTCGTCCCGGCCTGCGCGGTGACCTTCCCGGCGGCGCGCAGCTCACCGAGCGAGGAACCGTCGCCGACGCGGACGGCGAGCGTCCCGCCGCCCTCCAGACCGGCGATCTTCACGCTGGTCACCTTGACGGACCCGCCCATGTCGAGGACGACGCCGAGCCCGTTGACGAGGTTGCCGAACCCGGTGTCGTTGTAAGTCTGGGTCTCCCAGGTCGTCCCGGGACGCCCGTCGATGACCGCGCCGGGGTTGCGGCCGATCTGGTCGTCGGGGTGCTCGCCCGCCGGGTCCTGGAACGGGGTGGCGTCGACGGGCCGCAGCGCGCTCGTACTGGGCGTGGCCTTGCCGGACGTCTTGGCGGACGGCCGTCCGCTCGCGCCGGTGCCGTCTCCGTCGCCCCCGCCGCCCGCGAGCGCCCACGCGCCGAGCCCGACGATGACGGTGAGCGCGGCGGCGGCGACGCCGAGCAGCGCCCGGTTGCCGGGCCGCCGCGCGGGAGGCCGCGGCACGGGCGCGGTGGCCGGGACGGACGGCGGCGGGGTCGGCCGGCGCGGCGGCGCCTCGGTCCGGTGCGCGGCCGGTTCCGGCCGGGCCGGACGGCGCGCGGGCGGCCGGGGCGGCGGCGCGGCGCCGAGCCCGGCGAACAGCGGCAGCGGGGTGCGCGGGACGCCGCGCAGCGCGGCGGCGACGTCGGCGGGCGAGGTCAGCGGCCGGCCGGCGGCCTCGACGCCGAGGCAGCGGCAGACGATCGCGTCGACGGGCTGCGGGATGCCCGCCTGGACGAGCCGGGGCGCCTGGACGACGTCCCCGGACCGCGGCGCGGCGGGCAGCGCGGACTGCTCGGGGTCGCCGGGCCAGTGCGCGGTGAGCGCGGCGTACAGCATCGCGCCGAGCCCGCGGGCGTCCTGCGCGCCGGGGTCGTCGGCGTACCGGTCGCCGAGGACGGCGTCGGTCGCGACGCCGAGGATCTTGACGGTGCCGCCGGTCGTCCACACGAGGTCGCGGGGGGTGAGGCACAGGTGGGCGAGCCCGGCGGCGTGCGCGGCGGCGACCGCCTCGGCGGCCTCGTAGAGCAGGGTCGCGGCGCGGCCGGGCTCCAGCGGCGCCTTGAGCAGCATCTGCTCCAGCGTCTCGCCCGCGACCCACTCGCTGACGACGTAGGCGTTCTCGCCGCTGTCGTCGGCGTCGAAGACCTGGGTGAGGCGGGGGTCGGTGAGGCGGCTGGCGGCGCGGGCGGAGGTGACGACCTCGCGGACGCGGGGGAACTCGTCGTCGAAGGTGCGGACGGCGACGGCGCGGGCCAGGATCTCGTCCTTGGCCTTCCAGAGGGTGGAGCCGCCCGCCGCGATGCGCTCCTCAAGCCGGTAGCGGCCGGCGAGGCGGGCACCGGGCTCGATGACTGACGTGCTCACGGCAACGTCCTGCGCAGGTGGTCAGATCCCATGTTCGTGGCGTGGCAGCTTACGCCTCCGACCCTCCTCTTTGCGTTCCCCAGGGTGTCGCCCCGCAAGCCGTAGTCTCCCTCATGGTAGTAGGTATGCCGTCGGGTGGCTTCCTTATCCACGCGCGTCCCGCGCACTTTGCCGCACTTGACGGTCAGCGGCGGCCCGGCAGCCGGGCCGAAACGGTCCCGATCATCGTCTGCACCTCGCCCACCCGCAGCAGCCGCGCGAACAGCAGATAGAGCAGTCCGCCGCCCGCGCTGCCGGCCGTGAGGGCGAGCAGTCCGGGCACCAGGCCGGTGCCGAGTCCGGCGCGCAGGACGGCGTGGACGGCGTAGGCGAGGCCGAGCAGCGGCCAGAGCGCGACGATCAGGCGGAGGTCGGTGGCGATGATACGTCGTCCGTCCATGCCGCCGAGCCGCCGCCGCAGCACGGCCCAGCCGACGAGCGCGCCGGTCGTCTGGGCGAGCGCGAACCCGCCGGCGATCCCGACGATGATCTTGTCGGTGGGCAGCAGCCGGGACGCCGCGACGGCGCAGGCGATGTTCACCGCGACGACCGCGACGGCGATCAGCGCGGGCGTCCGGGTGTCCTGGAGGGCGTAGAAGACGCGCAGCGTGAGCTGGTAGGCGGCGAACGGCACGAGCGCGACCGCGAACATCCGCAGCACCTGGGCGATGACCTCGGCGTTGGCGACGCTCGTCTGGCCGTGCGCGAACAGGACGGTCGCGATCTCCGGCCCGAGCACGCCCATCAGCCCGGCCGCCGGGAAGATGATCACCGCGCAGAGCCGCATCCCGGTGGAGAAGTCGTCGCGGACGTCGCCGAACCGTCCGGCGGCGGCGTGCTCGCTCATCCGGGGCAGCAGCGCCGTGATCACCGAGACGCCGATGATCGCGTAGGGCAGCTGGAAGAGCTGGTAGGCGTTGAAGTACGGCGTGTACCCGACGTCGCCGAGATGCTTCGCGCGTCCGGCCACGCCCGCCGAGTTGGCCAGCCGCGTCGTGATCGCGAACCCGATCTGGGTGATGACGACGTAGGCGAGCGTCCAGACGGCCATCCGGCCCATCTCGCCGAGTTCGCCGCGCCGGAAGTCCAGCCGGGGCCGCCACCGGAACCCGCTGCCGCGCAGCGACGGCCACAGCGCGAGCGTCTGGAGCGCCATGCCGCCGATGGTGCCCGCCGCGAGCAGGCCGACCTCGCCCGTCCCGATGGTGGACGGGTCCACGCCGCCCGACGCGACCAGCAGGAACGCGCCCGCCGTGCAGCAGATGACGATGTTGTTCAGCACCGGCGCCCACATCGGCGCCCCGAACCGCTTGCGCGTGTTGAGGATCGCGCCGGAGAACGCGCTGACGCCGAGGAAGAAGATCTGCACCGCGAACAGCCGCGCGAACAGGACGGCCAGGTCGCGCTGGTCGCCGTGCATCGAGCCGCCGTAGATCGAGATGAACACCGGCCCGAGCGCCACCGCGACCGCCGTGATCAGCGCGAGGCCGAGGACGGCGAGCGTGAACAGCCGCTGCTCGTAGCGGGCGCCGTGCGCGGGGTCCCGTTCGCGCGCCCGGACGATCAGCGGGACGACCACCGCCGTCAGCACGCCGCCGAGCAGCAGGTCGTAGACGATGAACGGGACGGTGTTCGCCGTGTTGTAGGCGTCGCCGAGCGCCCCGGTGCCGAGCGCGGCGACGAGCATGGCCGTCCGCAGGAAGCCGGTGACGCGGGACGCGAGCGTCCCCACCGCCATGATCGCGCCGGACCGCAGGATGCCGCCCGCGCCGCGTTCGGGCTCCGGCTCGGGCTCCGGCTCGCGCAGTGCGGGAAGGTCAGTCGCCGTTTCCTCGGCCGGGGAGCGCGGTGGGGGGAAGGGCGTAGCCGGGGGGCTCCAGTCCTTGTTCCGGTCCTCCGGCTGTGTGGTCACCGGCTGCCTCCGCCTTCCGTCGCCGCCTCGCGCGCATGGCCCGCACCCCGACGCCGGCGACGAGCACGGCGAGCCCGCCGCCGGTGATCAGGAGCGCGGCGCGGCCGTATCCGGTGGTGCGGACCGTGATGTCCTTACCCTTGTCGAACTTACGGCCCGACACCGACCGCAGTTGCAGGTGGATCGAGAAGTTGCCGTTGCCGTTGGCCTCGACGGGGATCGGACGCGACGTCTTCTGCCCCGGCCCGAGCTCGATCACGCGGTCGTTGTCGTCGATGCGGCCGATCTGGAGCTTGGCCCGGTTGAGGGACGAGACGTCCATCACCACGCGGACCCGCTGGTCGGGCAGCTCGTTGACCACGGTGATGAGGATGTGCCCGGACCGTCCGGCGAGCGACACCCGGTCGTTCAGGACGCGCACCTTGGTCAGCGTGCGGTCCAGTTCGCCGGACAGCGCGTCGCGGGCGCGCTTGGCGCGGGCCTGCCGGCCGCGCCACGCCGCCGACTCCGCGCGCAGGACCGACCGGTCGTAGCTCAGCTTGATCGGCGGGATCATCATGGCGGTGAAGGCGTCCGCCCGCCGCTCGATCCCGCGCACCGCGCCGAGGTAGCCGGGGCCCAGCTCGTAGCGCTGGAAGTCGTCGGGGTAGCCGGTGGACGCGCGCTGCTGCGGCGCGACCGAGGCGATCTTGTCGAGCGGCTGGGCGCGCAGCCAGGGCGCGGTCGAGGTGGCGGTCAGGAGCATCCGCGCGTAGGACGGCGACGGGTTCCAGTGCCGGTTCGGCGCGACGACGAGCGTGCGCGGCGTGTTCGGCGCCTCCGCGGTGATCATCGCGGTCTCGGCGAGGAACCGCTGCTCGGCGAGGACTTCGGCGCCGGGCTTGGACGTGTCGGTGCTGACGATCTGGCTCAGCTTCTCGTCGTAGGCGATGACGCCCTTGGTCCCGGCGCCGGTCGGGATCGTGGTGGTGGCGCGCGGCGTCCCGCCCGGCGGCGGCGCGAACATCGCGTCGGTGAGCAGGAACGACCCGTCGCCGGGCGCGCCGAGCTTGGACAGCTTGGCGAGCTGCGTCAGCGTGGACGGCCCGGCCATCCCGGCGGGCGGCCACGCGATCTTGGCGGTGGGCTGGCGGCCGAGGACCTGCGCGGCGACCGTCCGCTGGTCGTAGGCGGTGGCGAGGTTCTTGGTCATGCGGTACCGGACGAGCGCGACGGCGTCCGGGTCGGCGTACGGGACGGCGAAGTAGGGGTCGCCCGCCGACGCCGCCTTGAGCGCGCGGATCCACTCGGCGGCGGCCTTGCTCGCGCCCTTCTTCTGCTTCTTGTCCCCGGCGCCGACCGTGTACGGACGGGTCATGGCGGTGACGTCGTCCAGCAGCGCGGGGTCGATCGCCCAGGTCACGGGCGTCTTGGTCTGCGCGGCGGCGGCCACGAGCCCGTGCAGCCGTCCGCTGGGGGTCAGCTCGCCGGCGAGGCGGTCGTCGAGGAAGGTGTCGTCGTCGGCGCGGTGCATCCGGTCCATCAGCGGCCAGACCCAGCCGATGTTGACGGGCTTGTAGCCGGGGCTCGCCCCGGTGAACGTCACGAACGAGGTGACGCCCGCGACGGCCTGCTGCTGGGCGTTCACCACCTCCACACCGACCGGGTACACACCGAACGCGCGCATACCGACGGCCTTGGTGTTGAGCTTGAGCGCGAAGTCCTGCGCGCCGCCGGACGGGACGGCCTGCGGCAGCGGCACCGCCTGGCCCGTCCCGACGAGCCGCTGGCCCGGCTCGGCCTGGGCGAGCTGGTCGAGCTGGCCGCGGCTGCCGACCGGGCTGCCGTTGTAGCGCAGCCGTACCGACAGGCCGGGGACGGTGTGGCCGGTGTGGTTCTCGATGCGTCCGCGCACCTGCACGATCGAGCGCTTGCCGGACGGATCGGCGCGCGGCGACATCGCGGTCAGCGCGATCGTCACCTCGGCGCGCTCGCGCGGCTGGGCCTGCGCCTGCGCCACGAGCGGGACGCAGGTCAAAAAGGGGACGACCGAAAGCAGCGCCGCCGCGCGTCTGACCGCCCTCACGCCGGAGCCGTCCGCGCGCGGGGGCTGACCGCCGTGAGTCGACTCACGGCGCCCTCGGCGGCCGGGACCGTCCGCGCGGGGGCGGCCGAGTCGTCGTGTTCCCGCACCACGGGTCGATGTTAGCCGCGCCGCGGGACCCGTCCGACCGATGGCCCGGGGCGTCGGCGGCGCCCGCTACCGTTGGTCGGAGGCGCTCCTGGTGCGGGCCGTCCCGCCGAAAGTCCTTTGCCCTTCATTGACCGAGGAAATACGTTACATGGCCGTGCCCGAACAGAACGTCACCCGGCGGACCGCGATCGCCGACCTGCTGCGCGGCGCCGCGCCCGTCGCCGAGGCGCTCGGCGAGCGCTTCGCCGCGGCGGGCCACGAGCTGGCCCTGGTCGGCGGGCCGGTCCGGGACGCGTTGCTGCGACGGCCGACCAAGGACGTGGACCTCACCACCGACGCGCCGCCCGAGCGGATCCTCGCGCTCATCGACGGCTGGGCCGACGCGGTGTGGACGGTCGGGATCGAGTTCGGGACCGTCGGGCTCCGCAAGGACGGCCACGAGCTGGAGATCACGACCTACCGCAGCGAGTCCTACGACCCGAAGTCCCGCAAACCGGACGTCGTCTACGGGACGTCCCTGGTCGAGGACCTGCGCCGCCGCGACTTCGCCGTGAACGCGATGGCCGCGCGGCTGCCCGACTACGAGTTCGTGGACCCGTTCGGCGGCCTCACCGACCTGAAGGACGGGCTGCTGCGCACGCCGGGCCGTCCGGAGGACTCGTTCGGCGACGACCCGCTGCGGATGCTGCGCGCGGCGCGGTTCGCGTCCCAGCTCGGCTTCTCCGTCGCGCCGGACGTCGTCGCGGCGATGAAGGAGATGGCCGGGCGCATCGAGATCGTGTCGGCCGAGCGGGTGCGGGACGAACTCTCCAAGCTGGTCTGCGGCGCGCACCCGCGCGAGGGCCTGGCGCTGCTGGTGGACACCGGGCTGGCTTCCTTCGTGCTGCCCGAGCTGCCGAAGCTGCGGCTGGAGATCGACGAGCACCACCGGCACAAGGACGTCTACGAGCACTCGCTGATCGTCCTGGAGCAGGCCATCGCGCAGGAAGAGGACGGGCCGGACCTCGTCCTGCGGCTCGCCGCGCTGCTGCACGACATCGGCAAGCCGCGCACGCGCCGGTTCGAGGACGGCGGCCGGGTGTCGTTCCACCACCACGAGGTGGTCGGGGCGAAGATGACGCGCAAGCGGCTCACGGCTTTGCGGTACCCGAAGGACGTCATTTCCGACGTGTCGCGGCTGGTCGAGCTGCACCTGCGGTTCCACGGGTACGGGAACGGGGAGTGGACGGACTCGGCCGTCCGGCGGTACGTCCGCGACGCGGGGCCGCTGCTGTCGCGGCTGCACAAGCTGACCCGCGCGGACTGCACGACGCGCAACCGCCGCAAGGCCGAACGCCTCCGCCGGACCTACGACGACCTGGAGGTGCGCATCGCCCGGCTCGCCGAGGAGGAGGAGCTGGCGGCGATGCGGCCGGAGCTGGACGGCAACGAGATCCAGTCCGTTTTGGGCATCGGCCCTGGGCCTTTGGTCGGGCAGGCGTACAAGTTCCTGCTGGACCTGCGGCTGGACCAGGGCCTGGTCGGCAAGGAGAAGGCGACCGAGGAGCTGCGGCGGTGGGCGTCCGAGCAGGGGATCGCATGATCGACCTGCAGCTGGGCCGGATGAGCCCCGCCGAGGCGGCGCGCCTGACCGAGTTCGACCGCTCCCACGTCTGGCACCCCTACGCCCCCATGCCCTCGGCTGTGTCGCCGGAGCTGGTGGTGGCGGCGTCCGGGGTGCGGCTGACGCTGGCGGACGGAACCGAGCTGATCGACGGCATGTCGTCCTGGTGGGCCGCGATCCACGGCTACCGGCACCCGGCGTTGGACGCGGCGGTGCAGCGTCAGCTGAACAAGATGTCCCACGTCATGTTCGGCGGCCTGACCCATCCCACGGCGATCGGCCTGGCCGAGCGGTTGGTGACGCTGACTCCCGCGCCGCTGACCAAGGTGTTCTTCACCGACTCCGGCTCGGTGGCGGTCGAGGTGGCGATCAAGATGGCGCTCCAGTACTGGCGGGCGCGCGGCGTCTCCGGCCGGCACCGGCTGCTGACCGTCCGGGGCGGTTACCACGGCGACACGTTCGCGGACATGGCCGTGTGCGACCCGGTGAACGGGATGCACCACCTGTTCACGGACGTCCTGACGAAGCACGTCTTCGCGCCGCCGCCCCCGCTCGGCTACGACGAACCGCCCTCGGCGTCGTATCTGGACGAGCTGTCGCGCCTGGCGGCGACCCACGCCGACGAGCTGGCCGGAATCATCGTGGAGCCGATCGTTCAGGGCGCCGGCGGGATGCGCTTCTACGCGCCGGAGTACCTGCGCGCCCTGCGCGACCTGGCGGACGAGCACGATCTGCCGCTGATCCTGGACGAGATCGCCACTGGCTTCGGGCGCACCGGCCAGCTCTGGGGGTGCGACCACGCGGAGGTCGTTCCCGACATCATGTGCGTCGGCAAAGCGATGACCGGCGGCTACATGACGATGGCGGCCACCCTGTGCACCGACGAGATCGCGACGACCATCTCGTCCGGCGAGGGCGGCGCCCTGATGCACGGCCCCACCTTCATGGGCAACCCGCTGGCGGCGGCCGTGGCCTCAGCCTCGATCGACCTCCTGCTCTCCCGCGACTGGCAGGACGAGGTGGACCGCATCGAGGCCACCCTGACCGCCGGCCTCACCGGCGCCGACGAGCTGCCCGGAGTGGCCGACGTCCGCGTCCTGGGCGCGATAGGCGTCGTGGAGGCGAAGGAGCCCGTGGACGTCCCGGCCGTCCAGGAGATCGCGATGGAGCACGGCGTCTGGCTGCGTCCGTTCGGCAAGCTCGTCTACACGATGCCTCCGTACATCTGCACCGACGACGAGACGGCCCACATCGCCGACGCCCTCTACGCGATCGCCGAGTCCCTCTAGTCGTCTTTCCCTTCTCGGCGTGCCGTCACGGCGGCCAGGTAGGCGGTGAGGGCGGCTGTGTCCTGGGTGCGCAGTCCGACGTGTCCGTCCGGGCGGACCAGGACGAGTTCGTCGTCGTGCGCTTGGTAGGCCGTCCGTGCCGTGGCGTGCGGGTCGAGCAGGTCGGAGCCGATCGAGTAGGCGTTGACCCCGGCGACGTCGGGCAGCGGGCCGACGCCGAACCGGTAGAGCGTCCAGTCGCCGCCGCGCTGCAGCTCGAACAGGCGCACCGGGCGTCCGTCGGGCCGGGAGCAGAGCGCGTCGGGGCTGCGGTCGCCCGGGTGCGGACCGGCGCCGTCCCAGGGCGGGCTGAGCGGGCCGCCGCGGTAGGTGATGCCCAGGCCGGACATCGCGTCGAGGTCGGAGTCCTCGAACCACGCGAAGCGCGTCAGCAGTTCCTTGGAGAGGCCCAGCACGGCTGCGGCCATCGGCAGCCGTTCTTGCTCGTAGGTGTCCAGCAGCGGCTCGGGTGCGCCGTCGAGGACCGCGGCCAGTTTCCATCCGAGGTTGATCCCGTCGTGGACGCCGGTGTTCATGCCCTGGGCGCCCGCGGGCGCGTGGACGTGGGCGGCGTCTCCGGCGAGCAGGACGCGTCCGGTCCGGAAGCGGTCGACCATCCGCTCGTTGTAGCGCCAGCGCGAGGTCCACAGGGCTTCGCGGAGCGTGACGACGCCGCGGCCGTAGGCGTCGTCGACGAGAGCCTGGTAGGTGGCGAGGGTCGGCTCGACGTCGCCGTCGCTCTCGTCGATCTCGGCCTGGAGCACGAACGAGTCGGTGGCGGGCAGCGGCACCAGCGACAGGCGCTGACCACCGGACCGGCGCCGGGCGTGCCACCAGTCGCGGTCGACGCCGTCGAGGCGGAAGTCCCCGAGCAGCATCTGCCGTTCTTCGCGGGTCACGCCGAGGAACGACACGCCCGCGAGCTTGCGGACGGTGCTGGACCCGCCGTCCGCGCCGACCAGCCATCCGGCGCTTACGTGCTCGCCTGAGGAGAGTTCGACGGCGACGTCGTCCTCGCCGGGCCGCATTCCGGCCAGCCGCGTGCCGAACTCGGCCCGGACGCCGTACCCCGCGAGCAGGTCGCGCAGGACTTGTTCGAGCCGCCACTGCGGCAGGACCATCGAGCGGGCGAACGGTGTGGTCGGTGTCGGCTCGACGCCCTTGGTCATGTCGTGCTCGTGCACGCCGCACAGCGGAGTCAACGAAGCCGCCGAACTAGCCGCCCCCGAGGGCGCACACGGTCAAGGGGTCGGTGCCGGTGCCTTGCCCGTCACGGCGGGGGTGCCGGTCGGCGGTGCCTTGCGGAGCGGTGTTTCGATGACGCACAGCGCCGCGATGAACGCGACCGCGCACAGGATCGCCCCGGTGAGGAAGATCTGGTGGGTGCCGCTGGTGACCGCATGCAGGTACGCGTCCTTGGCCCCGGCGGACAGGTGATCCAGGGTGTGCGCGTCCGTCCGGACACCGCCGCCGGTACCGGGCAGGTGCGACTGGACGGCGCGGGTGAACAGTGAGCCGAAGACCGCGACGCCGAGGGATCCGCCCAGGGTGCGGAAGAGAGTGACCGCGCTCATGGCGGCGCCCATGTCGCGCATGTCGACGCTGTTCTGGGCGATGGTGCCGGCCATCTGCTGGGTGAGGCCGAGCCCGATGCCGACGAGGACCATGTAGGTGCAGGTCAGAATGCGGGACGTGTCGGTCCCCATGGTGGCGAGCAGCCCGAGACCGACGGCGAGGAAGGCGGCGCCCAGGATCGGGAAGACCTTGTATCTGCCGGTGGCGGACATGATCTTGCCCGCGATGGTGGAGACGATCACCACGGGGATCATCAGGGGCAGCATGAGCAGGCCGGAGTTGGTGGCCGAGGCGTCCTGGACCGTCTGCTGGAACAGCGGCAGGTACAGGCCCGCGCCGAACATGACGACACCGGCGGCCAGGAGCAGGACGATGGCCAGCGGGAAGTTCCGGTGGCCGGTGAAGATCCCCGGCGGGAGCACGGGCTCTGCGGCCCGCCGCTCAGTGCGGACGAACCCGCCGAGCCCGAGCACGGCGACAACGCCCAGGCCGAGGATCTGCCAGGAGCCCCAGGCATACGTCGTGCCCGCCCACGTCGCGGCCAGCACGGTCGCGCTGATCGTGACGGTCAGCAGGGCGATGCCCAACCAGTCGATCCCGGCCTTGATGAGCCGGGTGGGCACGTGCAGCGCCCGCCACAGCCACACCAGGGCGAACAGCCCGAGCGGCACGTTGACGTAGAAGGCCCAGCGCCAGCCCCAGTGTCCGGTGATGAAGCCGCCGAGCAGCGGGCCGCCGATGGTGCCGATCGCCATGATGGACGCCGTCATGCCCTGGTACCGGCCGCGTTCGCGCGGCGGCACGAGAGCGGCGATGAGGGCGAACGCGCCGGCGCCGATGCCGCCCGCGCCGATGCCCTGCAGCGCGCGGAAGGCGATCAGCGCGGGCATGGACTGGGCGGCGCCGCAGAGCGCGGAGCCGGCGAGGAACACCGCGACCGAGGCCAGGTACACGGGCTTGCGGCCGAACAGGTCCCCGCACTTGCCCCAGATCGGGGTGGTGACGGCCGTGACCAGGGTGTAGGCGGTCACCACCCAGGAGATGTGCTCCAGACCGCCGAGATCACCGACGATCGTGGGCATCGCGGTGCCGACGACCATGTTGTCGAGCATCGCCAGCAGCATGGCGAGCATGACGCCGAGCAGCACCCAGCGGACGTTCCTGGGCACGCTTCCCGGAGCCGCCGGAAGGGCGACGGAAGATGCGGACATGACGAATCACTCCCTCAGGGAGGCGTGGCGAACGAGAAGGGGGGCCGCCGACCGGATGGGGGCGCACCACAGCGACCACTCCAGAGAACCACAACGAATCTAAAGATGCAACAGCTCTACTTTTCAATCCGACTCACACTCTGCGATAGAGTGCGCGCATGGAAGTGATCCAGGAGCCGCAGACGCCGGGACGCCGCGAGCGCAAGAAGGCGGCCACCCGCAAGGCCATCGCCGACGCCGCCCTACGCCTGTTCCTGGAACGGGGCTACGACGACGTGGGAATCCGCGAGATCGCCGACGCCGCCGACGTCTCGACCGCCACGCTCTTCAAGCACTTCCCGAGCAAGGAGGCGCTCGTCTTCGACCTGGACGCCGACCGCGAGGCCAGCCTCCTCGACGCCGTCCACCAGCGCCCCGAAGACCAGTCGATCCTGGCCGCACTCCGCGACTACATGCTGGCCAGAGCGAACATCACCCAGGACGCCGAAATGGCACAGTTCCTCAACCTCATCCGCTCGACCCAGGCCCTGAGCGACTACGCCCACCGCATGTGGATGCGACACGAGGGCGCACTCACCCAAGCCATCGCCGAGGCGAGCGGAGCCCCACACGACGACCCCACCTGCGCGGCCCTGGCCCACTTCGCCCTGGAAACCGCCGCCCTGGCCCGCGCAAGCACCGACCCCACCACAGCCGTCAAAAGCGCCTTCGCCCTCCTGGAACACGGCTGGAACACCACCCGCCCAGCCACCTGAAACCAACAGCACACCCACACAACGGGCGAAGGCCGCGTCCGTGGTTCGCCGCGCCGCCGACGCGGCGCGCAGGTGCAGTACGCCCGTCACGACCACACCGGCCAGAGCGCCCGTCACGGCGACGATGCTGGTCCACATGTCAGACCGTCCCGCCTTGTTCAACGCCGCCGCCGCGGACCGCCAGTGCGCCTCGTCAAAAGAATCTCGGCTCAGATTCCTGTTGATCTTGCGTCGAGGTCTCTTACGGGCGGACGGCCCGCCGTCGCGGAGCACATTACGGCGATGTTCCGGGCGGGGGCTGAGACGGGAGCGGACTAGATGACGGCTGTCTTGCCGGTGGTGGCGGCGGTGGCGCCGGTGCTCGCCGCGGTGATCGTTGTGGTGGACGGCCGATTGCGCGGTCGGCGGGACACGGCTTCACCGGGCCGGTGTGATGAGTGATGGCCAGGATCGCGAGGCCGCGCGCCGCCGCGGGCCCGACCGGGCCGGCGGCGGCGCAGGCGTGGACGCCAGGATGGCGGCGATGCGGCAGGACTTCCTGGACTTCTTCGACGCCGAGTTCCACCTGGTGGTGCGGTTCGTGATGCGCGATGGCGCGGGCCTGCACGATGCCCAGGACTGTGCTCAGCACGCGTTCGTGCAGGGCTGGCGGACGGTGCAGAACGGCCGGTGGGAGCAGATCACCCAGCCACGCGCCTGGATCCGCACGGTGGCGCTGCGACATCATCGGACCTTTGATCGGAGGCAGGTCCCGGTCCTGCAGCTCCCCGAGGCGCCCGCACCCGGCCCGGGTCACGCCGAGATCACCGGCCAGGCCCGCGACCTGGTGGCCGCGCTGCGGCTACTGGATCAAGACGCGCGGACGGCACTGGCCTTCACCCTGGATGACATCCCCACTCCCGTGATCGCTGCGCACTTGGACGTTTCCGAGCAGCGGGTCTGGGACCTGCTCAAAAAGGCCCGCCGTACCCTCAAGAAGCACCTGCCTGCTCCGCCGGAACGACCAGCGGCCCTCGCAGACGGCACCGACACGACCGGCTACGAAGGGAGGCAAGGGCGATGACCAACTCCAACGGCCCGTCCCCACCGGACAACGAGCCCACCGACACCGACCTCACCGACACCGAGTTGGACGCCGCCCTCGCCGCCGGCGATGCCCAGTTGCTCGACCATGTGCGCACACATGCTGACCCGGCCGCCGCACTGACCGCCCTGCTCGACGACACCCCCGCCAGCGCCCCGGCGGACCCGGCCCAGCCCACCTCCGGTGACGCCGACACCTCTGCACTCCGTGCAGCAAAGGCCGCCGACCAAATCCGCAACCGCGACCACGCTCTTACCCTCGGCCGCGAACTCGACAGCGCCCTCGACCGCGCCCGCGCCCTCGACCGCGCCCTCGTCAGCACCCTTGGCAGGGCCCTCGCCCTCGGCAGCGTCCTCACCCTTGAAAATGCCCTCGACCTCGCCCGCGACCTCGCCAGCGCTCTCGACCGCACCCTCGACTACGACCGCGCCCGCGCCCGCGCCCTCGACCGCGCCCGCGGCCAAGCCAGCGACCTCGCCCTCGCACTCGCCAGCGCCCTCGACCGCGCTCGCGCCCGCGACTTCACCAGCGTCCTCGACAGCGCCCGCGCCCGCACCCTCGCCCGCACCCTCGCCAACTCTCTTATCCGCGCCCGCGACCACGCCCGCGGGCGCGCACGCGACCTGATGGCGCTGCCGGTGAACGCCTCCGGCGCCGACCTGACCGGCATCCGATTGACCGACCTGGCGGCCCTGGACGGGGTGATGTGGGATGAGCACACCCGCTGGCCGCCCGACCTGCGCGAGCTGATCGCCGGCCGCTCGCAGGAGGTGACGCCCGGCGTCTACCAGGTGCGAGGCGGGACCGAACACGACCCGCACACAGCCCCGAGCCGATAGCACTTCGGGCCATGCCGATCAGCAAATCTCCAGGCCGTTGGGGATTCCGAATACGACACAGCCGAATACGACACGGCACCGGTCCCGGTCAGCCGGTCGGTGCGGGGAGTTCGAGGAGGGGGAGGCCGACCCGGGTTCGGCGACTTGGTCGGAGCACGAAGCGGGCCGGGTGTTGTTGCTGAGTGTGGTCGGGTGGTCACCAGCGCTTAAGTTGCTCTTATCCGGGGTTCCTAGCGTTGCGCCCCATGACAAAGATCAACTGGTTGCGGAGACCGGTCCGGGTGTTGGGGGCGGCGGTCATGGCGGGGGTGCTCGCTGCGGCGGTGGCGCCCGGCGCGGAGGCGGGGGCGGCGCCGGGCGGCGCGGCACGGACCGTGACGAGCACGGCCCGGCTCTCGGACGGGAGGCCGGTGAACAGCGCCGCCGCCGTGAAGAAGGTCAGGGCCTACTGGACGGCCGCGCGGATGAAGGCCGCCCGTCCCGTCCCCGTCGCGAAGGCACCGGCCGGGAGGCTGTTGGCCGGCACGGCGCCGACCGGGAAGCCGGGCTTCTCACCGCCCGCCAAGCCCACGGGGAACGGCGATGTCAAGGCGTCCCTCCTGGAGTCGCCCGTCGTCGGCAAGGTGTTCTTCCTCAATTCGAAAAGTGAGAAGCGCGTCTGCTCGGCGAGCGCCGTCAACAGCCCGTCCAAACAGCTCGTCGTCACCGCCGCCCACTGCATCCATGAGGGAGCGGGCGGCACCTGGGTGAGAAACTGGATGTTCAAGCCGAAGTACTACTACGGGTCGGAGCCGTACGGCACTTTTGTCGCGAAGTCGTTCGCCACGTTCAGCTCGTGGATCACCAGCAGCGACAAGATGCGGGACATCGGCTTCGTGACCACCGCGCCGAACGCCGACGGCAGGAAGCTCGTCGACGCGGTCGGCGGTAACGGTCTGGCGTGGAACCAGCCGAAGGAGGTCAAGGTGACCGTTTTCGGTTATCCGGTGGACTTCCACGGCGGCGAGATCCAGCGGTGGTGCGAGGGCACCACGTCCGACGGCGGGAACTACACGATCACGATCGGCTGCAAGTTCAACGCCGGAGCCAGCGGCGGCCCGTGGATGATGAACTTCGACGCCGGCACGGGACTCGGCGTACTCGACGGCGTGACGAGTACCGTCGATTTCCTCGGCTACGACAACGCGTCGTATTTCGACACCGCGGTCCAGTCGGCGTACAACGCGCAGGGCACCGTGACCTGATTCTCCGGCCCGCCGGGGTCCGGCCGCGTGGCCCGGACTTCCCGGCGGGCCGTCCGCCCGCCACGGCCGGAAGGTGAAGGACGCGGGAGCCCTTCCGGCCGTGGCGGGCGGCGATCGTCCGCAGGGCTAGGGCTTGGGGGCGCCCCAGCCGTTCGGGCAGGTGGCGGGGGTGGTGCCGTAGCGGTAGTTCAGGAAGTCCTTCAGGTCCGCTCGCCAGTACTCCCAGTGGTGGGTGCCGGTTCCCTGGCAGTAGCGGTGGGCGAAGCCCTCGTTGTTGAGCGCGCCGTGGAAGGTGTCCGACTGGCCTTTCACGGCTGCTTCGAGAAGGTCCAGGCCGTGCGCGGCGTCGAGGCCGCTGCCGGAGTAGAGCGCGAGCTTGATGTTCTGGGCCTTGTAGACAGAGACGAGGTCCAAGGGGTTGAGCCTCGTCCAGGTGGTCTCCGGGTCGCCGAAGACGTCCTTGATGTCGGCGGCCAGGTAGCTGCCGTCGCCGCCGTTCACCGGCTGCTCGGCGGCGGTGATCGCCGAGCCGGAGATCAGCGTGAGGTTGTTCGCTACGACGACCTCGCGTGCTCCTATGTCGGTGCGGATATTGGACGGCGGCGAGAACGCTCCGACGGCCGAGAACAGGTCCGGGTGGCGGGCCGCGTAGCTGAGTGCGCCGAATCCGCCCATGGAGAGGCCGGCGACGGTGCGGTGCATGCGGTCGGCGGACGTCCGGAAGTTGTCGTCGATCCACGGAATAAGCTGCTGAATGTGGAATGTCTCCCACAGCGGACGGCGTCCGCCCTTGTCGCCCTTCGTCCAGTCCGTGTAGAAGCCGGACTTGCCGCCGTCCGGCATCACCACGATCCCGTTGAACGGGCTGCCGCTGGTCGCCAGCGTCGTCGCGATCTGCCCGGAGTCGGGGGAGGTGTCCGCCCAGGGCAGCGCGCCGTCCAGCGGGTCGTTCGCGCCGTGCAGCAGGTACAGGGAGTCGTAGCGGGTCGTGTCGCCGGTGTTGTTGTACGTGGACGGCAAGTAGATGCGCACATGGACGGGCTCGAAGATCGCCGCCGTGCTGACGACGGCGTCCAGCATCCGCGGATCGCCGTTCACCTCGGTGAGGCTGTCCAGCGTGATGCCGTGCGAGTTCGGGTGCGGAAGGACCGGGGTGGCGCGGGCGGACGGTGCGGCGAGGGCCAGCAGCAGAACCGCCGCGAAGAAGACCGAGAGCGAGCGCGCTGGGCGCGGAACGTGCACGTGAGCCTCCGGAGGCGGGGGGCGAAACTTGCTAAACGTTCGCTTAGTAAGCGTGATCCACAACGTCCGCCCCGTCAAGCGCGATAAGTTCACCGGCACGGTTCCCCGAGCGGAGGAGAGCAGGTGCCCAGCCAGGCGGAGCGGTCGGCGGCGTCCCGCCGGGAGCTCATGGACGCGGCCATCGCCCTGTTCGCCGAGCGCGGCTACCACGCCACCTCCGTCGCTGACATCGGCGCCCACGCCGGCCAGAGCCGCGCGGCGGTCAACTTCCACTTCGGCTCCAAAGAGGCCCTGCTCCTGGCGATCGTCCGGCACGTGGTGGAGGAGTGGGAAGAGCACATGCTGCTGCCCGAGCTGGAACGCGCCGCGACGTCGCCGGAGGCCCTGACCGACGCCGGTTTCGGCGCGCACCGCCGCCTGCTGGCCGAGCAGCCGATGATGTTCGCGCTCCACCACCACCTGATGGCCGAGGCGATCGGGCCGAACCCGGCCGTCCGGGACGCGTTCGCCGCGCTGAACCGGCGGGTGCGCGGACGCATCGCCGAGCTGGTCGGCCTCGCCAAGGCCGCGGGCACCGTCCCGGACGACGTGGACCCGGACGGCCTGGCCGGCTGGCTGCTCGGCGCGCTGCGCGGCATCGCCCAGCAGCACCTCGTCGACCCGGACCTCGACCTGGACGCCGCCTACGGGGAGCTGCGGCGGGCCGTCCTCGCCCGGGTCCGGCGCTAGCGGGCGGTGAGGACGAGCGGGCCGTCCTCGGTGATCGCGACGGTGTGCTCGGAGTGGGCGGTGCGGGAGCCGTCGGCGGAGCGGATCGTCCAGCCGTCCGGGTCGTAGACGATGCGGTCGGTGGTGCGGGCGAACCACGGTTCCAGCGCCAGGGTCAGGCCGGGGCGGAGTTTCAGGCCCCGTCCGGCGCGGCCCATGTTGGGGACGTGCGGGTCCTCGTGCATCGTCCGGCCCAGCCCGTGCCCGCCGAACTCGGTGTTGACCGGGTATCCGTACGCGTGGGCCACCGCACCGATCGCGGCGGAAATGTCGCCTAGGCGATTGCCCGGGCGGGCCGCGTCGATCGCCGCCGCCAGCGCGTCCTCCGTGGCGCGGACGATCCGCTGGTCCTCCGGGTCGGGCGTGCCGACGATGACCGTGCGCGCCGAGTCGGCGACCCAGCCGTCGATGCCGACGGCGAAGTCCGCGCTGAGGACGTCCCCGTCGCGCAGCGTGTAGTCGTGCGGCAGCCCGTGCAGGACGGCGTCGTTCACCGACAGGCAGATGACGTTGCGGAACGGACCGCGCCCGAACGACGGCGAGTAGTCCCAGTAACAGGACTCCGCCCCGCGCTGTTTGATCATGCCGCGCACGTGGTGTTCCAGGTCCAGCAGGTTCACGCCGACGTCGGCGAGCCGTCCGACCTCCGACAGCACGTCGGCGACGAACCGCCCGGTGACGTGCATATGCTCGATTTCGGCGGGCGTCTTCAGTTCGATCACGATGACCCTCGGCTACACGGAATGGGTGGTATTTCTATACCGTACCGCTTGACGGTATAGAAATACCAGCTGTACGCTGAGCGCCATGGTCCGCCACCCGCTCACGCCCGAACAGATCGAAGCCGGCCGTCGGCTCGGCGCCCTGCTGCGCCTCGCCCGGGCGGGCCGCGACCTCGCGGACGTCGCGGACGCGGCCGGCATCTCCCCCGAGACCCTGCGCAAGATCGAGACGGGTCGGCTGCCCTCCCCGGGCTTCGGCACGATCGTCCGCCTCGGCGAGGCGCTCGACGTGCCGCTGCAGGAGCTGGCGGACGTCTGGCGCGGTAGCGGCCTGCCGCTGGAGGCCGTCTCCTAGACGGGCGCGGGCGCGCGAGAACCGAGCCGGAAGACGGCGGCCGAGGCCAGATAAGCCGCGACGACGCCCGTCAGGACGGGCAAAGACGCCCCGTCCCCGTGCAGGCAGGCGGCGGTCACGGCGGCCGAGGCGGCGAAGACCGCGTTGAAGAGCATGTCGTAAAGGGTGAAGACCCGTCCCCGGTAGGCGTCCTCGATCGACTCCTGCAACGTCGTGTCCGTGCACAGCTTCACGCCCTGCGACACCACGCCCAGCAGGAACGCGCCCACCGCCCACGGGACGGAGGCGAACGGCGGCCCGAGAACGGCGAGCGCTACCCCGCCGGCGGACAGCAGCAGTGCGGTCCACACCGGCTTGCTTATTCGCCGGACGATCGGTGGCGTGATGACCGCCGCGACGAAGTAGCCCGCGCCGGAGACGGCCAGCATTGTTGCGAAGACCGTTAGTCCCGCGTCCGCGTCGCCGTTGGCGAAACGCTCCCGGCACAGCAGCAACGTCATCATCAGGACCACGCCGTACAACAGGCGATGCACCGAGATGGCGGCCAGCGCCAGCACGGCCGGACGACGATCCGCGACGTGCCGCGCGCCGTCCGCCAGGCCCCGCAGGACGTTCGCGAGCGCCGCGCCGTCCGCCCGGCCGAGCGGGCCGCGCGGCAGCCGGGACGCGACCAGCCCGGCCAGCGCGAACAGCCCCGCGGCGGCCACGAGCAGCAAAGCCGTGCCGCGCGCGCCGCCGCCCGCGAGCCCCCGCAGCCCGTAGCCGACCCCGGCCCCGGCGAACGCGACGACCGTCCCGGACGTCACCGCGAACGCGTTCGCCGTCACCAGGTGCGGACGCGCCACGACCTGCGGCAACGCCGCCGACAGCGCCGCCAGGAAGAACCGGTTCACCCCGAGCACGACCAGGACGAGCAGGAAGAACAACGGACCGTCGTGGCCCGTCCCGACGAGCGCCGCCACGAGCAGCAGGAGCGCGGCGCGCACCACCGGCGCCCAGATCAGGATGCGGCGCCGCCGCCACCGGTCGATGAACACCCCGACGAACGGGCCGAGCACTGAGTAAGGCAACAGCGTCACGGCGAACGCGGCGGCGGCCTCGCCGGGCGACGCCTGCCGCTCGGGCGAGAAGAAGACGTATCCGGCGAGCGCGACCTGGAAGACGCCGTCGGTGAGCTGGGACGTCAGCCGCGTCGCGTAGAGGCGGCGGAAGTCGCGTCCCCGCAGGATCGCCCCAAGATCACCGGCCCGCACCGCCTCACTCTATGCGGCCGTCAGCGCGCCGAACGCCCGCCGGGCGACCGGGGGCAGGACGCGCCCGAACACCGTCCCGGCGAAGTGGCCGCCCGCGACGAGCGTCCGCTCGTCCTCCAGCTCGCGCAGCAGGCGCTCCCGGGTGGCGGCGGCCTGCTCCGGATCGTCGTCGAACCGGAAGGCCCAGGCGGATTCGGACACCTGGACCTGGCAGTGCATCACGTCGCCCAGGATGATCAGCCGCCGGTCGCCGCCGGTGACGACGAGGCTGAGGTGCCCCGGCGTGTGGCCCGGCGTGGCGAGGACGCGCAGGCCGGGCGCGATGTCCTCGCCGTCGGCCACGAAGGCGATCCGGTCGGCGAGCGGGGCCTGCACGGCGTCCGGATCGGGGCCGATCGCCTCGGACGTCCCGTGCCACCGCTTCCACTCGTCCGCCGCGACGAGATGCCGCGCGTTCTCGAACGTCAGCCGCCCGTCGCGGCTCGTCCAGCCGACGTGGTCGTGGTGCAGGTGCGTGTAGACGACGGTGTCGATCTCGTCCGGACGCAGCCCCTCGGCGGCGAGCGCGTCCAGCAGCGCGCCGCCCCGGAACGACGCCAGCCCGGGGACGGCGAAGTCCACCGCGCCGAGGCCGAGGTCCACGAGGATCGCGCGGCCGGGCGTACGGACGAGGAACGAACCGATGCTGATCGGTAGCCGCCCGTCCGGATCGAGGTAGGCGGCGTGGCGCGCCCAGCCGTCCGGCCCGCTCGCGGGGAACGCGGCGGCCGGGACGACACGGGCATGACCATCGGGCAGAAACGTGACGGTGGTGTCGCCGAGCCGGACGGCGGCTCGGGCGGCGGGCTGGACCATGGGGGCACTCTCCTTCGCTTCGTCACTCACTATCGGAGAGTGAGGAGCTAGGAGGAAGAACGCACTTGCAAGTGCGTCCGGTCGTACTCCAGCCGGGCCGACTCCACCGCGTTGATATGCCGCTCGGCCCAGTCCCGGACGGCGGCGAGCGGTTCCTCCAGCGTCAGGCCCAGCTCGGTCAGCCGGTACTCGACGCGCGGCGGGACGGTCGGGTGCGTCCGCCGGGCCACCAGCCCGTCCCGTTCCAGGCTCCGCAGCGTCTGCGTGAGCATCTTGTCGCTGATGCCGTCGATCACCGCGCGCAGCTCGGAGAACCGCAGCGTGCCGGGGGCGAGCGCGCCGACGATCAGCGCGGTCCACTTGTCGGCGATGCGGTCGAGCGCGGCGCGGGACGGGCAGGGGGCGCTGTAGACGTCGGCGGGCCGTCCGTCCGGGAGCCGGGACAGCGGGGACCGGCCGGGCGTGCCGGGACGGGGCCGGCGCGTGCGCGGAGCCATGCGCGCCAGGCTAGGCGACGAGTTTCGGTAACCGCGCGGGTCGGTACATGCGAGATGGAAGGAGATCCCATGGCCGAGATCGAGCCGGTCGCCGAGTTGAACGAGGGCTTCAGCGAGCCGGGCGTCGCGCCGCGCCCCTGGTCGGACGTGGTGGACGTGCTCACGCGGCCGGAAATGTTCTGGCTGTCGACCGTGCGCCGCGACGGCCGCCCGCACGTCACGCCGCTCCCGGCGATCTGGCTGCACGGCAGCCTGCACTTCTGCGTCGGCCCTGACGAGCAGAAGGCGAAGAACCTGGAGCACGACGCCCGCTGCGTCCTCACGACCGGCACGAACCGGTTGCGCTCCGGGCTGGACGTCGTCGTCGAGGGCTTGGCCGCGCGCGTGACGGGCAGGGAGCGCATCCGCGAGCTGGCGGCGCTGTGGGACGAGCGGCTGGACTGGCCCTTCGAGCCCACCGAGGACGGCTTCCGGGGCGCCGACGGACGGTTCGCGCTGGTCTTCGGCGTCGCCCCGACCAAGATCCTCGCGTTCGGCAAAGCGCCGTACAGCCAGACCCGCTACCGCTTCCCGATCGTGACATCAGGGACGAAATAACAAATCCGGATCGCGCTGGGCGGCGAACTGAATCCGGGACGGCATTTGGCGTTCCCTTCGCGTCCGGTCACGAAAGAATCCGTGACCGGATTGCTACTCTTCGTGGCCGACCGGGCGTGGAACCCCGCGCCAATCCGACCCCGAGGGACCTGCCCGTGCCCAGGATTCCAGTACGACGCGGCCTGCCGTTCCTCGCGGCCGGGCTGATCACGGTGGCCGCGTTCGCCGCCGGGAACGCCACCCGCGCGGACGGCCCCGTCGCGGGCGCCACCAAGCCGTCCACAGCGAAAGTGGACAAGAACCTCTATCCATTCGGGATGCCACAGGGCCGGCCCGTCATCCCCCCGCCGCCGCCCGGCGAGCCCACGCTGGCGCCCGCCTACGCGACCAAGACCACGACGCGGCTGTGGGGCGCGGACCCGTTCCAGAAGGCGGTGTCCGTCACGCAGCACGTGTGGCCCGCCGAGCGCCCGCTGAACCGGCGGGGGGAGAACGACAACGTCCCGGACCGTCCGTGGGGCGTCACGCTCGTCACCCCGGACGACCCGCTCACCGCCATCAGCGCCACCCCGCTCATCCACTTCCCGAACGACGCACCGATCCTCTACGTGACGCGGCACGGCGTCCCGCGCGTCACGCTCAACGAGATCAAGCGACTCGGCGACACCGGCATCGAACGGCACGGCGACGTGGACGCGTTCCTCGTCGGCGCGGCGGCGAACCCGGAGGTGAAGCGGCAGCTGGCGGCGATCGGCGTGAAGTTCACCAGCGTCACCGGGCGGGACGTCTACAGCCTCGCCGACAACATCGACAAGTTGTACGGAAGCATCGAGAACCCGGACACGGGCGTCCCGCAGATGGGCACCAGCGCCAGCAGCGGCGGCAACGGGATGCAGAACGTGATGATCGGCGCGACGAACGCGTGGCAGTACGTCCTGCCCGCGACGCACTGGGTGTCGCACATGCCCACCGGCCTGCTGTGGGTGGACAAGAACCGCCTCCCGGACGCCACGATCGACGCGCTCAAGCGCCGGGGCATGCACGGGACGATCTACGTCTTCGGCGGCCCCGACCAGGTCTCGCCCGCCGTGGTGAAGCAGCTCGCCGAGTACGGCGCGGTGTCGCGGGTGACGTCCGACGACGGCGTCCTGTTCAACGCGCCGCCGAAGAACACGCCGGTCAACACGGCCGTCTCGTTCGCCAAGATGTACGACCCGATGGGCATGGTCGGCTGGGGGATCACCGGGCCGGGCCACGGGTTCACGCTGGTCAACCGGCACGACTGGCAGAGCGCGGTGGCGTCCGCGCCGCTGTCGCACCTCGGGTTCCACGCGCCGCTGCTGTTGACCGACAGCCCGTCCAAGCTGCCGAAGGAGGTCGACCGCTACTTCCGGTCGGTGGCGCCGCGCTTCCTCAACTCGCCCGCCGAGGGTCCGTACAACATGACGTTCGTGATGGGGAGCTGGACGGACATCACCTGGCGGATCCAGACCGACATCGACTTCGTCTCCGAAATGATCAACGGACGGGCCTGGAACAGCAGCGACGGCGGCCGGTACAGCGACTCCGGCCAGCCCTGAGCCGCGCGGGAACGTTCCAGCACCGCAGGACGTCCGAAGTGTCTAGGCTGAGGCGGATCGGCCGAGACGACGGAGGTGCCCGATGGCGGACGAGCGGCCCCAGGTGGACCTGCGGACGGACCGCCCGCACCCGGCCCGCGTCTACGACGCCCTGCTCGGCGGCAAGGACAACTTCGCCGCCGACCGCGCCGCCGCCGCGGCGGGCATCGAGCGGTCGCCCGAGGTCCGCGACATCGCGCTGGCCAACCGCGCGTTCCTGCGCCGGGTCGTCACCGAGGCGGCGCGGGCCGGGGTCCGGCAGTTCGTGGACCTCGGGACGGGCATCCCGACCAGCCCGAACGTCCACGAGGTGGCGCAGGCCGTCGCGCCGGACGCCACCGTCGTCTACGTGGACAACGACCCGATCGTCTCCGCGCACGCCCGCGCGCTGCTCCCGGCCGGCGCCACGACCGCGATCATCGAGGCGGACCTGCGCGACCCGGACGCGATCCTGGACGACCCCAAGTTCCGCGCGCTCGTGGACTTCTCGCGTCCGGTGGCGGTGCTGATGGTCGCGATCCTGCACCACCTGCCGAACGAGGCGGACCCGGCCGGGATCGTCGGCCGCTTCCTCGGCCCGGCCGCGCCCGGCAGCCTGCTCGCGATCTCCCACCTCGGCGCCGACCTCGCGCCGGAGAAGGCCGTCGGCGTCTCGACGGCGGCGGCGCAGGGCGGCATCACGCTGCTGCCCCGCGACCGCGCGGACATCCTGCGCTTCTTCACCGGCCTGGACCTGCTCGACCCCGGCCTGGTCCCGCTCCCGCTCTGGCGCCCGGACGGCCCCGACGCGGGCGACGTCACGAAGGTCTGGTCCTACGGCGGCCTGGCCCGCAAGCCCTGACCGCGCCCGGCGCGATCCGTGGACGTCCGGCCCGCGCGGGATCAGGTCCGTCGCCGTCCTGTCCGGAGGTCACGTTCGTGGTGTGAACGTCACCGGGAGGGCGTGCAGGCCGCGGACGACGAAGCTCGGCTGCCGGGGCAGGTCCGCGACGGGCGCGGCGAGCGCCAGGTCGGGCAGGCGCAGCAGCGTCGCGAGCCCGATCGCGCCCTCCAGCCGGGCCAGGCGCGCGCCGGTGCAGTAGTGGACGCCCCGGCCGAACCCGAGATGGGGCGCGTCGTCGCGGGTGATGCGGAACGCGTCCGGGTCGGGGTAGCGGGCGGGGTCGCGGTGCGCGGCGGCGAGCGAGATCACGACCGGCTCCCCGGCCGGGACGACCGTGCCGCCGATCTCCACGTCCTCGGTCGCGAACCGCCACGCCGCGACCTCCATCGGGCCGTCGTAGCGCAGGACCTCCTCGATCGCCGCGTCCACGAGCGACGGGTCGGCGCGGACGAGGTCGAGCTGGTCGGGGTGGGTGAGCAACGCGATGAGCGCGTTGCCGAGCAGCGCCACGCTGCCCTCGTGCCCCGCGATCACGAGCAGGAAGATCATCGACAGCAGCTCGGCCTCGTCGGCGTCGCTGCGGGCGAGCGCGCTGATCAGGTCGTCGCCGGGGGTGCGGCGCTTGGCGTGCAGCAGGTCGCGCAGGTAGTCGCCGGGCGCGGGCGCGGGCGCGCCGGGGACGGCGTTGGACGTCCACTGCCGGAACAGCCCCAGGTCACCGGCCGGAACGCCGAGGATCTCGCCGATCACCGCCGCCGCGAGCGGATAGGCGAACTCGCCGACGACGTCGGCCGTGCCGCGCGCGGCGAACGCGTCCACCAGCGCGTCGGCGATCTCCTGGACGCGCGGGCGCAGCGCGTCCACCCGCCGGGTCGAGAACGCGCCGGAGATCAGGCCGCGCAGCCGGGTGTGCTCGGGCGGTTCCCGGGTCAGCAGGTGGACGTCGAGCGCGGCCTCGTCCTCCAGCCGCCGGCCGCGGTCCGCGGCGCGCCAGGCCGCCACGGCGACGCGGGGGTCGCGGCTCAGCCGGGGGTCGGCCAGCGCGGCGCGCGCGTCGTCGTACCGGGAGATCCACCAGCAGGACAGGCCGTCCCGGATCCGCACCCGGTGGACGGGGGCCTCCGCGCGGAGGCGGTGATAGGCGGGATAGGGATCGACGTCGAAGTCCGGACCGAGCAATTCCCGTTTCAGGTGCCGCACGATCCGCATCCTATGACGCGCGAGCCGGATTCGAACCGGCGATCTCGGGCTTATGAGACCCGCGGGGACGGCCGAACTCCCCTATCGCGCGCTCGGCATTTCCGCCGGTACCCCAACCAGGAGTCGAACCTGGATCCCCGGTTCCGTAGACCGGTACTCTGTCCATTGAGCTATTAGGGCGACGGGCGCGGGTACGCCCTGCTCGCGCCGCCCGGAATTGCTCCGGGCCGCGCAGGAAGAGGATGCGTCACGCGACGTTCCCGAGGCAACGCATTTTCCGGGGCGCCCGAGCCTTTGCCGTTTGCTGGCGGCCGTCGGAACATGACGCGAACCCCGTCCGGGCAGAAGCCGGAAGATCATCGCCTAGAAGGGGGTTCCCCATGCTCAGCGCGCTGCGCAAGTCAGGTCTGTCCTCGCAGATGATGTACACGGCCGGGTTCGGTTCCATCGGCGTGTCCGTGATTTCGTGGCTGGTGTCCCGCGCCCGGCAGGACGTCAACCGCGCCGACCACTGGGGCCTGTTCGTCGGCCAGTGGGCGCCCACGTTCTTCGCGCTCGGCGCCGCGCTGCGCCTGGAGGAGCAGTGGGGCGACGAGGCGCCGTACCGCAAGTCGTCCGAGGCGGCCGAGCAGCTGCGGGAGACCATGCCCGTCGGCTGACCGCGTCCGGCACGCACGCCCGCGGGCGTGCGTGCCGGTGGGTTGCTCACTTCCGGCGGGAGAGCAGCAGCGCCGGGACCAGCGCGGCCAGGATCAGCCCGGCCGCCGGTAGATAGGTGCGCTGGAACGCGTCCGCCAGCGCGGGCGCCAGCGCCGCGTGCGCGTCGGCGCTCAGCCGGTGGACGGCCTGGAGCCCGCCCGCGACCGGGAGTCGCGCCGCGAGGACGACCGACGACACCGCCGTCCCGGCCGCGCCCATCGTCGTGATGACGAGGTTGACCAGCGTGCTGCCGCTCGGCGTCTGCTCGCGCGCCAGGTCGCGGGTCGCGACGGTGACCAGGGGCATCATCGTCCCGCCGCCGCCCGCCCCCATCAGCAGCATCGTCGCGCACAGCGCCCAGTAGGGCGCGTCGGCGCTGAGCTGGAGCGTGAACAGACCGAAGCCGGTGAACGCCACGAGGATCGAGCACGGCAGGTACCGGCCGGGCGGGACGCGGTCGATGATCCGTCCCGCGACCTGCATCGTCAGCCCGGACGCGAGCGCGAACGGGATCCCGAGCAGCCCGGCCCGCGTCGCGCTCTCCCCCCGGACGACCTGCAGATACAGCGGCAGCAGCAGCATCGAGCCGAAGTAGCCCGCGGAGAACAGCGTCAGCGTCCCGGTGGCGGCGGCGAACGACCGGTGGCGCAGCAGCCGCAGGTCGACGAGCGGATGCGGCGTCCGCAGCGCCCGCCGGACGAACCCGGCGACCAGCGCCGCGCCCGCGAGCAGCGGGACGAGCACCTTCGCCGCCGCGAACCCGCCCTCCTCGCCCGCCGCCGTCACGCCGTAGATCAGCGCGGCGAGGCCGGGCGACAGCAGGAGCAGGCCGGGGACGTCCAGCGGACGGCGCTCCTCCCGGACGTCGGCGGGGAAGATCCGTCCGGCCAGCGCGAGGACGGCCAGCCCGATCGGCGCGTTGAGGAAGAACATCCAGCGCCAGGACACGTCGTCCACGAGGTAGCCGCCGAGCACCGGCCCGCCGAGCGGCCCGACGAGGATCGCGAGCCCGAGCAGGCTCATCAGCCGGCCGAGCCGGTCGGGCCCGGCGGCGCGCAGCAGGATCGTCATGCCGACCGGCATGATCAGCCCGCCGCCGAGGCCCTGGAGCACGCGGAACGCGATCAGGGACTGGATGTTCCACGCGGAACCGGCGAGCAGCGAGCCCAGCGTGAACGCGACGATGGCGAGGAGATAGAGGCGTTTGGCCCCGAAACGTCCGGCCGCCCAGGCCGAGACGGGGACGACCGCGCCGAGCGCCAGCGAGTACCCCGTCGCGACCCACTGGAGCGTGGCGAGCGGCGCGTCGAACGTGACGGACAGATGGTTCAGCGCGACGTTCACGACGGTCTGGTCCAGGGCGACCATGACGGAGCCCAGCACCAGCACGAGCGCGATCGTCACCGGGTTGCGCGTCGCGGCGCGCGCCGGAGCGGTGGTGGCGGTGGTCACGGCGCTCACCCCGCGTACGGACGGACGGTCCGGGCGTCGCGCAGGGCCGTCCCCCACCAGGTCAGCCGGTCGAGCAGCACGGACGCGGCGACGTCGGCCCCCGGCGGACCGGTCAGCGCGCCGGTGCCGTCAACGTGGCCCCAGGGGTTGTGGAAACTGACGGTGTCGCGGATCCCGACGGCGTGCAGCTCGGCGAACACGGCCCGCAGGTGCTCCACGGCCCGCAGTCCGCCCGACACGCCCCCGTACGACACGAAACCGACCGGCTTGGCCTGCCACTGCTCGTAGTGGGAGTCGATCAGGTTCTTCAACGTGCCGGGGTAGCTGTGGTTGTACTCGGGCGTGACGACGACGAACGCGTCGGACTCGGCCAGCGTCGCGGTCGCCTCGGCGGCGCTCGGATGCGTCGCGGGCGCGCCGAGCGTCGCGGGCAGCCGGGTCTCGGCGGTGTCGACCACGTGGACGGCCAGTTCGGCGCGCTCGCGCGCCTTCGCCTCGAACCATTGGGCGATCGTCGGGCCGAAGCGGCCCTCGCGGCTGCTGCCGACGATGATCGAAAGGTTGAGCGGTCGGTCGGTCATGGGAACTCCAAGATCGTGCGGTCATCGCGGCCGGTTCCCCGGCCGCTGCGACCCACGATGAGACCTCAACTAATCTTGAGGTCAAGCTCCTGTGACGCCCGACACGACGAAGCCCCGCTCCCGGTGCGGGAACGGGGCGTCCGGTTCGTCCCAGTTACTGGGGGCTGCGCAGGTACTTGACGCAGGCGAGCGTCGCGGCGCGCAGCTTGTTCTGGTCGGCCGTCGGGGGAGCCGTCTGGCGCGGCGAGACGTTGATGCCGTGCCGCTTCATGCAGGCCGTGAACTGCGAGACCGCCTTCGGGGTCGGGATCGAGGGCAGGCCGCTCGGCGTCCCGCCCGCGCGCGGCGTGCCGGTGGGCCGGCCGTCCGGCGCCCCGCCGGTGCCGGGAGCGGCGCCGTCCGGCGTCCCGGTGGACCCGCCCGGCGACGGCGCGCCCGACACGGGGGGCAGGGACGCCCCGGCCGAGGGCTTGCCGTCCTTGTCGTCGCCGCCACACGCGGTGAGCCCGAGCGCCAGCGCCGAGACCAGCGCCAGCGCGGCGATCCGGCCGCGGTCGATTCTCATCGGTGATCCTCTCCGGGGGTGGTCGGCCCACGCTATGCGCTCCTTCGGGCGGTGCGCCAGACGTGCGCGGAGCAGAAGATCGGTGGTCGTTTTCGCGGTGGGGAACAATCCCGGGGGCCGTACCTGTTACAACTGGTGTCGATGCGTTCGGTGTCCCCGGGCCTCACCTACCGCCTTCGCGGAATACCGCGGGCGGCGCGATCCGCGTCCGTCCGGCAGGAGCCGCGTTGAGCTTTTCGCCGAGAGGCGACCCGGCGCATCGGCGGCGGACCCCGTCCGGGCCTCGGCTCGGACGGGGTTCGACCTATTTTGGGGGCATGAGTCTTGCCGCCCGTCTGGAGGAACTCGGCCGTCCGCTGGTCGAGGAGCAACTGCGCCACCCCACCGTCGCCGGGATCGCCCGGGGCGCGATCTGGACGCGGCGGTCTTCCGCTCCTGGCTCGAACAGGACTACCTGTTCCTGCTGGACTACGTGCGCGTGTTCTCCCGGCTCGCCTGGCGGGCGCCGTCCGCGCACCTCGGCGACCTGGTGGACCTCGCGCACGCGACGTTCCACGACGAACTGGCCCTGCACCGCTCGCTGTCCGGCGCGTTCGGCGCCGACTTGGACGGCGCGCGCCCCGGACCCGCCTGCGCCGCCTACACGACGTTCCTGCTGGACGCCGCCGCCGACTACGGCGACGGGCTGGCCGCGCTGTATCCGTGCATGTGGGGATATTCCCGGCTCGGTGCGCTGCTGGCCGCTCACCCGCCGGCGGAGCCGCGCTTCCGCCGCTGGGTCGACACCTACGCCGATCCGGCGTTCGCCGCGCTGGCCCGGCGGATCGGGCAGATGATCGACGAGGCCGCGCCCGACCCCGTCCGGGCCGAGCGGCTGTTCCTGGACGGGATGCGCCACGAACTGGCCTTCTGGGACGTTCCAACCTGACCCGCCGCCGGGTAGGGGGCGTCCGTGATCACCCGGATGGGCCTGCCGGAGTCCGCGCGCACCGACGCCGCGCGGCTCTACTGGGCGGGCTTCAGGCGCAAGCTCGCGCCCGTCGTCGGCGGCGGGCGGACGGTCGGCGTGCTCGCGGACGCGCTGGTCCCCGCCCAGGTCATGGGCGCGTGGGACGGCGACCGGCTCGTCGGCATCGCCTGCCTCCAGGACGGCCCCGAACCGCCGCTGCGCCTGGACCGCACCGGGTTCCGGCGCGAGTTCGGGCTGCTGCGCGGGGCCTGGCGGCGGCTGCTCAGCTACTTCGTGACGTCCCGGCCGCCGGGCGCGGACGAGCTGCTGCTCGACGTCCTCGCGGTGTCCCCGGACGCGCGCGGGCTCGGCGTCGGTACGACGCTGCTCAGTGCGGTCGCGGACGAAGCGCGCACCCGCGGACGGCACCGCGTGAAACTGGAGGTCGTGGATACGAATCCGCGCGCCAAGGCCCTGTACGAGCGGTTCGGGTTCCGGACCGTCGACACCGTCCGCACGCCCTACCTACGCCGCCTGCTGGGGTTCGGCGCGGTGGACACCATGCGCTACGACGTCCGCTGACTCGGCAGGGACGCGTACGGCACCAGGTCGATGAGTTCGGTGCTGACCGCGCGGGCGGTCCGGTGGAAGTCGGTGATGAGGTCGGCGTCGTCGTCGCGGCGGCTGACGACGGCCACCGCGCACGGCTCCGCGCCGACGATCGGCAGGTAGACCAGCCCGCCGATGTTCAGGGTGCGCTGGATCGACGCGGCGACGGAGAGGCAGCCGTCCGGCGCGGTCAGCGCGAAGTGCAGCGCCTCGTTGACGGTCTCCAGCCGTTCCCCGAGGAAACGCGCCGGCTCGCCGTTGCGGTGGTCGTTCATGAGCCAGAAGTTCTGGAAGTGACGCGGCATTTCCTCGGGAATGGTGGGGGCGGGCAGGTCCAGATAGGACGGGATCGTGATCTCGCCGTCGTCGGCGAAACGATGCCGCCGCGCGACCGCCAGCACGCGCGGTTCCTCGAACAAGGTCGTCGCGCGCAGGAATTCGAGGTCGACGGGCAGCCGGAGAAGAGCCACGTCGACCCGGCCGCTCCGCACGGCGGGCTCGGCGCGGTGCGGCGGGAGATCGGCCAGCGCGATCCGGACGGCCGGGTGCCGCGCCGCGAACGCCTCCAGGATCGGCGCCGTCAGCTCGGCCGCGCCGCCGGCGAACAGCCCGACCCGCAGCGTCCCCTGCTCGCCGCCCGCGGCGGCCCGCGCCAGGTCGAGGGCCCGCGCCGCCGACCGCAGCACCTCCCGGGCCGGCTGTTCGAGGGCCTCGCCGGCGGCGGTCGGGACGACGCGGCGGCTGTCGCGGACGAACAGCGGCCCGCCGACCTCGCGCTCCAGCGCCCGGATGTGCTGGCTGAGGGCGGGCTGGGTGAGGTGCAGCGACCGCGCGGCCCGAGTGAAGTTCCGTTCCCCCATGACGGCGAGAAACGAACGGAGATGCCGGAGTTCCATAATGAGGGTTCCTTATCCCAGCGATAAGACATCGCTTTCCCCGCAGCCCGGCGCGTGAACTTAGGGTGGGCGGTACGGCCATTTCCGGCCGCATCGCTCTCGCGGAAGGCGCACCGATGCCGGCACCTCTCGTCCTGAACTCGATCACGCGCGCGGACCTCATCGCCCTCTTCGCCCGGCTCGCCGCCGACCCCGCACGGGAGGCCCGCTTCCTCGACGACCCGGCCGCCGTCCTCGCCGCCGAACTCGGCTGGGACCGGGCGCAGCGGACGTCCACCGGCAACGCGCGGTTCGTCGCCGCGCTGCGGTCCCCGGGGCGGCGGGCCGACCTGCGGACCGCCGACGTCCCCGAGGCGACGACGGTCCACTCCGTCACGACGGGCTCGACCAGCCGGATCTCGTCCAGCACCGGCATCACCGCCACCTTCAGCACGCGCGGCGTGGACTGCGGCGACGGGCCGCGCATCGACCCCGCCGGGCTCCGGCTCGGTGCGCGATGACCGCCGCGAGCCTCGTCGGCGCGCGCAAGACGCTGTCGATCATGCCGACGTTCACCTGCACGGCGGCCTGCGCCGACTGCGGGACGCTCAGCAGCCCGCGCGTCCGGGAGCGCATCTCCCTCGACGTGATCCTGTCGGCGATCACGCAGGCGCACCGGCTCGGGTTCGCGAACGTCGTGTTCACCGGCGGCGAGGCGACGCTGCGGTGGCGCGACCTGCTCGCCGGGCTGTCCCACGCCCGTGCGCTCGGGCTGCCGACGCGGCTCGTCACCAACGCGCACTGGGCCGCGACGCCGGAGCGTGCGCGCGACCGGCTGCGTCTCCTCCGGGACGCGGGCCTGGACGAGATCAACTACAGCACCGGCGACGAGCACGTCCGGTTCGTCCCGGTCGAGCGGGTCGTCAACGCGTCGGTCGAAGCGGTCCGGCTCGGTCTGCCGGTCGTCGTCATGGTCGAGTTGCGGCGGGAGCGCGCGGTGACGGCCGCGACGATCCGGGAGCACCCGCTCGTCAGGGCGCTCGGCGCGGACGCCGCGCTCGTCCGGACGCACGAGAGCGCCTGGATGCCCCTGGACCCGGACGAAACGGCCGACTACCCCGCCGGGTCCACCGCCGACGCCGCCACGCTGCCCGCCCGGCGCGGCTGCGACCACGTCCTCCAGACCTACACGGTCCAGGCGGACGGACGGGTCGGCGTCTGCTGCGGCCTCGGCCTGCGGACGATCCCCGAGCTGAACACCGCGACGGCCGACGGCGGCGACTTCCTCGACCGCGCCGTCACCGCCGGCGAGGAGGACTTCCTCAAGCTGTGGCTGCACTACTTCGGGCCCGAGCGCGTGCTCGCGTGGGCGGCGGAGAAGGACCCGTCCATCGACTGGGAGGGCCGGTACGCGCATCCGTGCCAGGCGTGCGGGCGCCTCTACAAGGACGAGCGCGTACGGACGGTGATCCGCGAGCATTATGCGGAGATGGTGGCGATCGTCCTGCAGAGCGCCTGGCTGGACGACCACTACACGCCCCGGATGCTCGCGGACTGACCGGCGGGGCAGGGAAACGGAACTGTCGCAGCACCCGCTTTTCTCACTCATCGTCATTATTCGGCGACGGAGTGTGAGGTAAGTTCCGTGGCATGCGCGCCCGGGCCGTCCTCGCCCGCCGCCGTCTCCGCACGGCGGCCGGGGCGCTGCTGCTCGTCCTGGCCCTGGCGCTGCCGGGCGTCCCGTTCGTCCAGGAGGCGGACGGGCCGTCCGACGGCCCCGTCGCCACGGCCGCCGCCGGCCCGGCCACCGCCCGCGCCGAGTCCGCGCCGGACCGGCAGCGCGTCCGCCGGCCGCTCCTGCCGCGCGCCCCGTTCGACGGCGCGGCGCTCGTCCGCCGGCTGGTGGCCGGGCTCGCCACGCATCCGGCCTACGCGCTGGACCACGCCGCCCGCCGGGGCGACCGTGCGCCCGGCGCGCGGCTGCTCATCACACTCCGGGTGTCCCGGATCTAGAGCGTCCCGCGGAGTCCGCTTTCTCGCGGTTCCGACTGTCTCTTTCGGTTTTCTCTTGAAGAACAGGGATGCTCATGTCCATCCGGGACGTCCATGTCAGTACGGAGACGTGGCGGTTTCACTGCGTCACGTGCTCCCACCAGTGGGAACAGGACTTCGAGGCCCGGCACAGCGACGGGCCGGCGGGATCGTCGGTCGCGTGGAGCCTGGACGGCGTCGCCAGCCAGCCGCCGTGGGTCGACCGGACCTGCCCCGAGTGCCGGAGCGTGCAGGTCAGGGCACTGCCGCCCGACACGCCGATTCCCCGTCCCCGCTGACGGGCCGCGGCTGCGGGAGGGCCGCGCCGCCCTCCCGCAGCCGGATCACAGCGCCTTGAAGTTGCGCAGGCGCAGGCTGTTGCTCACCACGAACACCGACGAGAACGCCATCGCGCCGCCCGCGATCATCGGCGTGAGCAGGCCCGTCGCGGCCAGCGGCAGCGCGGCGACGTTGTAGGCGAACGCCCAGAACAGGTTGCCCCGGATCGTCCGCAGTGTCCGGCGGGAGAGGCGGATCGCGTCCGCCGCCGCCCGCAGGTCCCCCCGGACGAGCGTGAGGTCGGACGCCTCGATCGCCACGTCCGTCCCGGTGCCCATCGCGAGCCCGAGGTCGGCCTGGGCGAGCGCGGCGGCGTCGTTCACGCCGTCCCCGACCATCGCGACGCGGCGGCCCTCGGCCTGGAGGCGCTTCACGACGTCCACCTTGTCCTGCGGCAGGACCTCGGCGATCACCTCGTCGATGCCGACCGCGTCCGCGACGGCCCGCGCCACGGCCGCGTCGTCGCCGGTGAGCAGCACCGGCCGCAGCCCGAGGTCCCGCAGCCGCGCGACGGCCTCCGCCGACGTCGGCTTGACCTGGTCGGCGACGGTCAGGACCGCGCGCGCCGCGCCGTCCCAGCCGACCGCGACGGCCGTGCGGCCCTGCTCGCGGGCCTCGTTCATCGCCTTCTCCAGGTCCGGCGGGAGGTGCTGCGCCCACTCGGCGAGCAGCCGGGGCCGTCCGACGAGCACCGCGTGGCCGTCCACCACGCCCTGGACGCCGAGGCCGTCGAGCGCGGTGAAGTCGGCGACGTCCGCGAGCGGGCCGGTGCGCTCGGCGGCGGCGCGCGCGACGGCCCGGGCGATCGGGTGCTCGGACGCGTTCTCCAGCGCCCCCGCGAGCCGGAGCGCGTCGTGCTCGGTGACGCCGTCGGCGGTGATCACGTCGACCAGCGCCATCCGGCCCGTCGTGACCGTGCCCGTCTTGTCCAGGACGACCGTGTCGATCGCGTGCGTGGACTCCAGCGCCTCCGGGCCCTTGATCAGGATGCCGAGGCGGGCGCCCCGGCCCGTCCCGACCAGCAGCGCGGTCGGCGTCGCGAGGCCCAGCGCGCACGGGCACGCGATGATCAGGACGGCGACGGCGGCGGTGAACGCGGCGGTGGCCGAGCCGCCCGTCCCGAGCCAGAACCCGAGCGTGGCGACGGCCAGCGCGATCACGACCGGGACGAACACGCCCGAGATCCGGTCGGCGAGCCGCTGCACGCGCGCCTTGCCGGTCTGCGCCTCCTCGACCAGCCGCGCCATCTGCGCGAGCTGGGTGTCGGCGCCGACCTTCGTCGCGCGGACGAGCAGCCGCCCGCCCGCGTTGACCGTCGCGCCCGCGACCGTGTCGCCCGGCCCGACCTCGACCGGGACGGACTCGCCGGTCAGCAGCGACGCGTCCACCGCCGACGAGCCCTCCTCGACCACGCCGTCGGTCGCGATCTTCTCGCCGGGGCGGACGACGAACACGTCGCCGGCCTTGAGCGCGTCCACCGGGATGCGCTCCTCGCGGCCGTCCCGCAGGACCGCCACGTCCTTCGCGCCCAGCTCCAGCAGCGCCCGCAGCGCCGCGCCCGCCCGGCGCTTGGACCTCGCCTCGAAGTAGCGGCCGGCGAGGATGAAGGCGACGACGCCCGCCGCCGCCTCCAGGTAGAGGTTGGACGAGCCGTCCGAGCGGGACGCGCTGAACTCGAAGCCGTGCCGCATGCCCGGTTCGCCCGCGTCGCCGATGAACAGCGCCCACAGCGACCAGCCGAACGCCGCGAGCGTCCCGAGCGAGACGAGCGTGTCCATCGTGGCGGCGCCGTGGCGCAGGTTCGTCCAGGCGGCGCGGTGGAACGGCCAGCCCGCGTAGACGACGACGGGCGCGGCCAGCGTCAGCGACAGCCACTGCCAGTTCCGGAACTGCAGCGCCGGGACCATCGCCAGCACGATCACCGGGACGGCCAGCACCACCGCCGTGACGAGGCGCTGCCGGAGCGGGGCCAGCTCGTCCTTCGGCTCGTCCTCGGTCCGCGGGGGCGCGGGGGGCGCGGCGGTGTATCCGGCCTGCTCGACGGTGGCGATGAGGTCGTCCATGGACACCCCGTCGGGGTATTCGACCCGGGCCTTCTCGGTCGCGTAGTTGACCGTCGCGGTGACGCCTTCGAGCTTGTTGAGCTTTCGCTCAACCCGGTTCGCGCAGGACGCGCACGTCATCCCGCCGATCGACAGCTCCGTCGTGGACATCGGTCGCCTCCTCTCAGCGGGCCGTGACGGTGAACTCGGCGGTGCGGACCTTGCCCGCGTGCTGGAAGTCCAAGAACAGGCGGTACGTTCCGCCGCCGGGGACCTCCGCGTGGAACTCGATGTTCGGTCCCGGCCTGGTCGTTCCGTCGCCCGGCTCGCCCATCGGGTGGACGTGCAGGTAGGCGAGGTCGCCCGCGCGGATCGCCACGAGGTGCCCGTACGCCTCCAGATACGGTTCCAGGTCGGTGATGGGACGGCCGTCCTTCTCGACGGTCAGCGTCAGCGGGCTGGCCTGGCCGGGGACGAGGTCGCCGGCCAGCGTGACGCGGTAGCCGTCCACCTCGGCGACGCGCTCGGCCGGCGGCAGCGGACGTGGCCCGAAATCGCCCGGAACGTTGAGGTCGGTGCCCAGCGTGACCTGCTCCTTCGCGGTCGCGGGCCGGACGTCGGTGAAGATCCGGTAGGTGCCCGGGTCGCCCGCCGTCAGCGGGACGGACCAGACGCCTTTCGCGTCCCGCACCGGGTGCAGGTGCTGGTAGCCCGACAGGTCGCGGCGGACGACGATGAAGTGCAGGTCCTTGCCGTGCAGCGGGGTGTAGCGGGTGACGGGGGCGCCGTCCGGGCCGGTCACGGTGAACCGGAAGTCGGTGGTGCGACGGGCCGGGACGCTCGTCGTCTCGGGGCGGAGGGTGTAGCCGTCCTGCTCGGCCTGAAGCCCGCCGGGGAGGGCGTCGTGGCCTTGCTCGTGGCCGGTCTCGTGGGTCGTTTCGTGCCGCATGTGGCTTGCGCCGCCCTTCTCATCGGTCGCGCCCACGGGCCCGGTGAGGGCACCGATCCCGAGGGCGGCGGCGAAGACGGCGGCCAGCCCGGCGCCATAGGCGCCGAGCCTGGTCGCGGTGTTCATCTCACGCCTTCAGTTCGTATCCGGCCTCCTCGACGGCGGCCCGGACCTGGGCCTCGTCGAGGGGGGCCTCGCTGGTGACGGTGACGGCTCCGGACGAGAGTTCGACGTCCACGGCCGTGACGCCGGGGATCTGGCCGACCTCCTCCCGGACGGAGCTGACGCAGTGGCCGCAGGTCATTCCGGCGACGGTGTAGGTCGTGGCGCTCATCGCTCGTTCCTCCTGGTCTCTGTACCCCTGGGGGGTATGTCGTGGGCCTCATGGTGGCACAACCCGACAGGGGCGGCAACCCCTACCCCCTAGGGGTTATTTCGTGACGTCGCTCATGTTCGGGTCGTGCCGATGTCGTCGTGAGTTATCCACAGGCTGGGGACAGGTCCCCCGTTTCTGGCCCTCAACCTTTGTCGTGGTTTGTCGAGGTTATGCGGCCGTCCCGTGCCGCTCCGCTGGCGGGCTCTTGGTTATCCACAGGATCGTCCACAGGTGTCCACAGGGGTGTGGATCGCTGATACTGGACGTATGCCAGAGCTTCCCGAGGTGGAGTCGCTGGCCGCCTTCCTGCGGGAACGCGCGGTCGGCCACGCGATCGCGCGCGTTGATGTTCTCGCGATCTCCGCCCTCAAGACCTACGACCCGCCGATCACCGCGCTCGGCGGCCTGACGGTCACCGCCGTGACCCGGCACGGCAAGTTCCTCGATCTGGACGTCGACGGGCTGCACCTCGTCGTCCACCTGGCCCGCGCCGGCTGGCTGCGCTGGCGCGACGAACTCCCGGCCCGCGCGGGCCGCCCCGGCGGGCGCAACCCGCTCGCCGTGCGCGTCCACCTGGACGACGGCTCGGGCTTCGACCTCACCGAGGCCGGAACGAAGAAGGGCCTGGCGGTCTACGTCGTCCGCGACCCGTCCGAGGTCCCCGGCGTGGCGACCCTGGGCCCGGACCCCCTGGCAGAGACCTTCACCCCAGAGGCCCTGGCCGACATCCTCAAAGACCGCCGAACGCAGATCAAGGGCGTCCTGCGCGACCAGAAGATCATCGCGGGCATCGGCAACGCCTACTCCGACGAGGTCCTGCACGCGGCCAAGATGTCGCCCTTCAAGATCGCCGCCACCCTGACCGCCGACGACATCACGACCCTCCACACCGCGATCCGCACCACCCTCACCGAAGCCGTCACCCGAGCCGAGGGCGTCGCCGCCCAGGACCTCAAGGGCGAGAAGAAGTCGGGCCTGCGCGTCCACGGCCGCACCGGCGAGAAATGCCCCGTCTGCGGCGACACGATCCGCGAGGTCTCCTTCGCCGACTCGTCCCTCCAGTACTGCCCCACCTGTCAGACGGGAGGAAAACCCCTGGCCGACCGGAGAATGTCCCGCCTCCTGAAATGACACCGGCCCGGCCGCGCCCCGCCGTGTTCGGGCGGGTGAGCTGGGGGTTGCGTTGACGTTGGTGTGAAGGTTTAGCGTCATTGACATGCGCATCGGTGAGCTTGCGGAGCGTGCGGGGGTCAGTGCCCGCACGTTGCGGTACTACGAGTCGCGCGGGCTGTTGCCGGCTCGGCGGGCCGTCAACGGGTACCGCGTGTACGGCGATGAGGATCTGCGGCTGGTCGAGCAGATCCGGACGTTGCAGGACTTCGGGTTCGGGCTGGAGGAGACGCGGCCGTTCGTGGAGTGCCTGCGGGCCGGGCATCCGTCGGGGGACGCGTGTCCCGCGTCGCTGGACGTGTACCGGGCCAAGCTCGCCGAGATGGACGCGTTGATCGAGCGGCTGCGGACGGTCCGGGACGAGGTCGCCGGGCATCTGATGCGGGCTGAGGCCGAGCTGTCGGGCGGGCCGGAGCCGCGTTGCGAACTGGAGGCTGGAACATGATGGGGACTACCGGCGTCGTCGAGGTCTCGGACGGCAGTTTCGCCGAGGAGGTGCTGGGCGCCGACCGGGCCGTGCTGGTGGAGTTCACCGCCGACTGGTGCCCGCCGTGCCGGCAGCTCGCGCCCGTGCTCGCCGCCGTGGCGGACGAGTATCGCGACCGGCTCAAGGTCGTCGCGCTCGACGTGGACGCCAATCCGCGAACGACTGCCGCTTACAACGTCCACTCGATGCCCACGCTCATCGCCTTCCGCGACGGCGAGCCGGTGAAGGCGGTCGTCGGGGCGCGGTCCAAGTCGCGGCTGCTCAAGGACTTCGCCGAGGTGCTCTGAGGCTGGGGCCGCCCTGCGCCGGTCGTCGGTGCGGGGCGGTTCTAGGATTCCCGGGTGGCTCAGGTCAAGGTTTTCGGGCGGCGGGACGTCTGGGCGGGGCGGCAGCGGGAGATCTCGGATCTTCTGCAGGCGTGTCTGGTCGAGGCGTGGGGGCTGCCGGAGGACAAGCGCTTTCACCGCTTCCTCCTGTTGGACGAAGCGGACTGGATCGTTCCGGGCCGGAGTTCGCGCTACCTCGTCCTGGAGATCATTTGCTTCGAGGGGCGCGGGGACGCCGGCAAGCGCGCCCTCATCCGGTCCCTCTACGATCGCGTCGTTCCGGCGCTCGGGATCACGCCCGACGATCTGGAGCTGACGATCATCGAGACGCCCCGGCAGAACTGGGGCATCCGGGGCATGCCGGGCGACGAGCTGGCGCTCACCTACTCCGTGACCCCGCCGGACAGCGCGGGCTGAGCCGGGACGCGGACGGCCGGGCGGGACGGCCCGGACGGCCACAGCCACACCGTCCCCGGCGGCGCCTCGCCGCGCAGGTAGGCCACGATCGGGTCGCGGCGCGGACGGAACCGATGCGCGGACAAGCGGGCCACCGCCTCGTCCGCGGGGACCCAGGCCGCTTCGAGGACGATCCCGTCCGGGTCGGCGGCGCCGAGGACGCCGGTCGGCGGGCCGGTGGTGAAGGCGAACACCGTCCACTCGCCGTTCCAGCCGGGCTCCCCGCCGATCGTGTACTGGGCGACGAACGCCAGTTCGGCGGGTCCGGCGACGATCAGCCCGGTCTCCTCGCGCACCTCGCGGACCAGCGCGTCGTGGACGAGTTCGCCCGCCTCGGCCATCCCGCCGGGCAGCACCCACTGCGGGTCGCGGCCGGGATGCCGTTCGTGGACCATGAGCACGTCGTCGTCCCGCCGGACGATCGCGGACACGAGGATCGCGGACGTCATTCGCGTGGCGCTGCTCATCGGAGCAGACCGTAACATCCCGGCCGCCCTCCGCGCCCGAGGATCGGCGCGTCAGAGGGCGGCGCGGACGGCCGGGACGATCTCCTGTGCCCACCGGGCGAGTGCCATGTCGGGGTCGCCCACTGGGTGGTAGATGAAACCGGCTGCGCCGTGGTCCAGGACGGCGCCGGTCAGTTCTTCGACCCATTGGTCCACCGAGCCGCCGCGCCATCGTCCGTCGGCGTCGCGTGGCGAGCGGACGGGCGCGTCGGTGATGGTGCCGGGGAGGTTGTAGATCGTGGCGATGTCGGCGGGGGAGCGCCCGGCGGCGACGGCCGCCTCGTCCACCAGCGGCCGGGACGTGCGGTAGCGCTCGCTCAGCCAGTCCGCCGCGTGCCCCGGGATCCACCCGTCGGCGAGGCGGCCGGTGACGGCGAGCGACTTCGGCCCGACCGAGCCCGTCCAGATCGGCGGTGCCGCGACGGCCGCCGGCTGCAGCTCGGTGACCTGGTAGAACTCCCCGGAGAAGGTGACCGGTTCTCCGCCGCCCGACAGGGAGCGGATGAGCGTGATCGCCTCCGCGAACGCCCGGACGGCCGCGCCCGGCGTGAGTTTCGGGACGCCGAGCCGGGCGATGTCGTCCCAGAGGCCGCCGACGCCGAGGCCGAGCACGATCCGTCCGCCGGTCAGCGTGGACAGGGACGTGACGGTCCGCGCCAGCATCGGCGCCGGACGGCTCGGCAGGTTCGTGACGTTCACCAGCCCGGTCAGCCGCCGAGTCCCGCCGAGGATCGTCCCGATCGCGGCGTACGCGTCGAGCCGGTCGCCGAAGTAGGGGTGGTCGGAGAGCGAGAAGAGGTCGAGGCCGTCGGCGTCGGCGCGGGCGGCGTGCCGCAGGGTGTCCGCCGCGTCGGCGACGGCGGCGCCGCCGCCGAAACCGAAGAGTGCCATCGTCGGGCTCCTTTTAGTTCGTAAAGCGAATTAAGGTATCGTGGCGGGCATGGACAAGCCCGCGGACGAGCACATGAACGTCGTCACGGCCCTCGTGCGCTCGTCGTTCCTGGTGGACGCCGTGTACGTCGCGTCGGCGCGCGACTACGGCCTTACCCAGCAGCAGGGGCAACTGCTGTGCGTCCTCATGGCGCAGCCGTACGGGATGGGCGAGCTGGGCGCGCTGCTCGGCCTGGCGAAGTCCAGCCTGTCGGGCCTGGTGGACCGGACGTCCGCGCGCGGGCTCGTCCGCCGCGAGCCCGACCCCCGCGACGGCCGCGCGCTGCGGGTCGCGCTGACCCGCGAGGGCCGGGCGCTGGCGGACCGGTTCTACGCCGAGACGTGCCGCCGCATCGACCGCCTCCCGTCCGGGCTGGACGAGCGCGAGCGCGCCCAGCTCGCCGACCTGCTCGGCCGCCTCGTCCGGGCGAACGAGGTGCCGGTCGTGTTCATGGAGCTGGAGGACGGAGCCCCGGCCTAGCCGTCGTCCCGCCCGAACAGCTCGACGAAGCGGCCGATCATGAGGTCGCGCCCCTTGTACTCGGCGACGGTCGCGGCCGGCAGCACCATCGGCCCGTCGCCGGACGGCGCGGGGATCTGCCCGACCCCGCCGGACGGCCCGAGCGGCACCAGCGCGAACGGGAACGGCGCGGGCCGGTGGACGGCCGTCGGCTCCTCCCCCGCGAGCCGCGCCCGGATGTTGGCCGCGACGACCTCGGCGTGCCGCATCGCGTTCCCGGCCATCTTCGCCTCGGCGACGTCGGTGAGGTCCCCGAGCGCGAACACGTGGTCGTGCCCCTCGACGTTCAGGCCGGGCGTCACACGGACGTGCCCGCCCGCCGTCCGGGGCGCGACGGCCGGGTCGAGCCAGGCGCCGTTCACGTCCACGCCGTAGCAGCGGAACCACAGGTCGGCCGTGACCTCGCCCCCGTCGGTGGTCGCGACGGTGAACGCCTTCTCCCGGCCGGGCGAAACGGGCGGGGCCTCGGCGAGCGCGACGCCGAGCCGCAGGTCCACGCCGAGGTCGTCCAACTGCCGGTGCAAGTCGGCGCGCAGCTCCGGCAGGAAGCCGGGCAGCAGCTCGGCGGCCGGATCGAGGACGGTCACCACCTTCTCCGGCCAGACCGCCTTGATCTCGCCCGCCAGCTCCAGCCCGACCGGCCCGGCGCCGGCGATCAGCACGCGTCCGGCGCGGGCCAGCTCGTCGTGCGTGGCGCGCAGCCGCGCGAGCGCCTCGGCGGCCACGTCCGTCTCCGGTTTGGCCGGATACGGGTAGCCGGACCCGGTCGCCAGAACGATGTAGTCCGCGTCGACGCGCCGCCCCGAGGCCAAGGTGACGCCGCGCGGATCCACCGCGACGGCCCGGTCGCGGACGACCGTGCCCCGTCGCAGCAGCCGGTCGTACGGAAAGAAGATGTTCGGTGCCCAATCGGGAGCGACCAGCGCGCGCAGGGCGCCGGACGCGTGGACGAACGCGTCCTTCGGGTCGATCAGAACGACGTCGGCGTCCTCGTCCAGCGCCTTGGCGACGGCGGCGCCGCCGTACCCGCCCCCGACGACCGCGACAGTTCGGCTCATGACGAACCCCTCTCATTAATTCGTAGCACGAACATATTGGTTCGTAGTACGAAGTGCAAGCCGATCGCTGAGCATCCGGAGCAGCAGGGCGAAGGAGCGGGTGCCCGTCCGGCGGGAGAGCACGGCGGTCGCGTGCAGCGCCGCCTCCCCCTGGAGCGCGGTGCGCGGCCCGGAGGTCCGGGACGGGCGCCGCCCAGTGCCCGAACCGTTGCCGCAGCTCGGCGAGGGACCGCGGCCCGGACGGCCACGGCACGTCGAACCAGACCTGGAGCAGCCCGTCCCCGGCCCCGGCGAACCCGCAGTCCCCCTGCGGCCCGACGACCAGCACCGACCGGGCGCCGACGCCGATCGGGTCCGGGACGAGCGCCTGCCAGGTCGCCCCGCCGGTGAGCGCCGCCGGACGGTCCCCGACCAGCGCGGCGCGGACGCGCGACCGCACGCCGTCCGCGCCGATGAGGACGTCGGCGGCGTGCTCGGCGCCGTCCCCGGTGGTGACGACGACCCCGGCGCCGTCCGGGCGCACGCCCGTGAACGGCGCGCCGAACCGCAGGGCCGCATCCGGCACCCCGGCGGCGAGGCGCGTCAGGAGCGCCCCGCGCGGCGCGACCGTCATCGGATGACCGAAACGGGCCATGAGGGCGTCCGCATCGACGGTATGACGCGGCGACCGCAGGCCGGGGCGACCTTGCGCGCGGCCCTGCTTCTAGAAACACTGCGCCGCCGCCAGTCCGGCCAGTCCTGCTCCCGCGATGAGCACCCGCATGGGCCACCTCCACGACACGACGTAGTACTACAGCAGGTAGTACTTACATCGGTGCCGTGCAAGGCCTCAGCGGAAGCAGTCGTCGGCCGTCACCAGATCAGCGCGCATGTTGCGCTCCATCATCCGCAGCGCCGCGTCGCCGAGGCCGGGGTCGATCGACGCCACCGCGTCGCGCGGGACCTTGATCGTCAGGTGGCGGATGTAGGCGTCCAGCGCCGTGTAGAGGACGCACTGCTCGGTGACCTGCCCGGTCAGCACGACCTCGCGGACGCCGAGCTGATGAAGGATGTACTCCAGCGGCGTCCCGAAGAACGCGCTGTGCCGGACCTTCGGCAGGAACGCGCAGTCGTCCGGCGGCACGATGGGTTTCACCAGGTCGGGCCGCTCGCCGCGCAGCGCCGTCGCCACGAGGTCGTCGCGCGTGGCGGAGTAGTCGCCGTGGTTGTCGTTGACGTAGACCACCGGCGTCCCGTCGCGGACGGCGCGCGCCACCAGGCCCGCGAGCGGATCGACCATCTCCGCGACGCTCTCCTGGAGAAGGCCGGCGTCCTCGTGCCGGTAGGGGTTCAGCATGTCGATGACGACCAGGGCGGTGCTCATGGCCGCCCCTTACCCGGACGGGACGGGTCAGTTGCGCACGACGTTCCCGAACAGCGGCGCGACGGCGTTCCAGCGGCTCACCTGGCAGCCGTCGGCCCGCCCGAACGTCGCGCTGACCGGCTTCCCGTTCCAGGTGCCCGTCACCTGGGCGGTCTGCGGGCCGCCGAAGATGTCGGTGCACATCTGGTCCGGCCGGGGCTTGGCGAACGCGCTCGCGGCGCCCGTCCGCAGCGCCGCGCAGGCCTTGGCGCCGTCGGGATGGTCGCCGCCGACGGGGTCGCAGGTGAGCGTCCAGGTGGTCGGCGCGGCGTCCTTGGACGCCCTGACCTGTACGGTCAGGGACGTGGCGGGCGACGCCGACGGCCGGACGGAGCCCGTGCCGCCGGCCCCGTCGCCCGGCGCGTGCTCGGAGCCGCACGCCGCCAGTGACAGGATCAGGGCCGCACCGGGCACGGTGCGAAGAAGCGTCCGATACCGCATGCGTGATTCGACGCGCGGGGGCTCCGCGCGGTTCCATGGGAGGCGTGATGTTTATCGGGGATGACGTCCCTGCGGTCGACGCGGCCGAGGTCCCGGCCGACGCGTACCTTCTGGACGTCCGTGAGCAGGACGAATGGGTCGCCGGGCACGCCCCCGAGGCCGTCCACATTCCCATGCGGCACCTGAGCGACCGGGCGTCGGAGATCCCCCGCGACCGCGAGATCTACGTGATCTGCCGGTCCGGCGGACGGTCCGCGCAGGTGACCGTCGCCCTGAACCAGGCGGGCTGGCTGGCCCGCAACGTCGCCGGCGGGATGCAGCGCTGGGAGCAGGCGGGCCGCCCGATGGACACCGACCTGGACGGCCCCCCGCACGTCGCCTGACGCGTCACCGGCCGCAGCCCCGGTTCAGCGCGGCCTCCCGGGCGGCGGAGCGCGGCTCGGGCCGGTCCTGCCGCACCCAGAGGAGCACCTGCCCGGGCGCCCAGGGGTCGGCGTCCGCGACGTACCACGAGCCCGGCACCTGATCGCGGGGGACGTTCCGGGCGATCCCCGGCGTCGTGTGCTGTTCCACGTGGAACAACGGCGCGGTGACGTGGCGCTTCGCCATCCGGGGCAGGGCCGCGTCGATCGTCAGGCCCCGGACGTCCAGGCAGTGCAGCGCCTCGCCGGGCGCGAACGCGTTCGCCGTCGAGTCGTACCGCTCGCCGGGACGGGCCGCGCGCCCGAACGACAGCGTCGCCGTGCCGCGGAACCCGACCGGGACGCGGAAGCCCCGCACGCACGGCCCGCCGCCGCCCGTCACGCAGCCGCCGCCGGTGAGCAGCGGGAACTCCGGCCCTTCCGAGAACACGACGGTGCCGACGATGCTCGGCGACGCGGGCACCAGCGTGAGTCGGACGTCCATGCCGCGCGCCGCGAACTCCGCCCGATAGCGCGCCGGGTCGGCCAGCGGGTCCTTGATGCGGACGTCGATGTACCGACCGTGCTCGGTGAACGTCAGGGCGGCGACCTGCCGGGCATGGATCTGCGTGCCGGTGGTGCGCGGCCCGTCGCCGCCGGGGATCGTCAGCGCCGCCGCGGCGGCCCCGGCGAGCCCCACGGCAAGCGGCACGCCGAGCTTCCACCGCAGCGACCGCCGTACAGCCTGCGGCCCGGACCGCTGCAAGGGCCGCCAGACGGACCGCCGGGCGGGGCGTGCGTGCGGGTCGGTCGCCGTGACGGCGTCGCGCAGCGCCCGCCGCGCGTCGTCGCCGACCGCCGGGTCCGTGTCGGTCGCGGCGGCGATGCTCCGGACGAGGGCGTCGAGATCGGTCGTCATGGGTTCCCCTCCATCGGGTTCGCCCGGACGCGGGCCGCGTCCGGAAGGGCGGCGCCCAGCCCGCGCCGCTCCAGTTCATGCGTCATGCGGCGGCGCGCCCGGTGCAGGCGGATGCGGACCGCGTTGCGGGAGATGCCGAGGACGACGGCGATCTCGCCCGCGTCCAGCCCCTCCCAGGCGACGAGGCCGAGCAGTTCCCGGTCGTCGGCGCGCAGCGCGCGGAACGCGGCCGTGAGCTCCGGCGGCGCTGTGTCGGCGGGCCGGGCGGTGGCCAGGTCCCGGCCGAGGCGCGCGGCGGCCCGCGCGGTCAGATCGCGGCGCCGGCGCTCGCCCCGCCGCTGGTTGGCGAGGGCGCGCCGGGCGACGCCGTACAGCCAGAACCGCGCCGGGTCGCCGGACGGGACGTCGTCGAGCCGCCGCCACGCCACCAGGAACGTCTCGGCGATGACGTCGGCCGCGTCGTGCGGATCGTCGGCGCGCCGCCGCACATAGCCGGTGACGTGGGCGAAGTGCGCGTCGTACAGCGCTCCGAACCGGGCTTCGCGGGCCGGGTCGGGCGGACGGTCCGTAGGGGGTTCGCGCAAGCCGTCGTCTCCTCTCGACGTGCGCCCGGGCAGGGGCGCGGGGGCCGGACGACCGGGGAATGTCCCGCACCGCGCGCACCATTTCAGGCGCCGGGAGTTTTGGAGCGGTACGATGCTGGTTGACCGTATTCGCGGGAGCTTGGGCCATACCAGGCTGAGAGGGCGACGAGACGGTGTCGCCGACCGCTGGAACCTGTCCGGGTAATGCCGGCGTAGGGAGCGTGCCCCCGTGTCATCCGCCGTCGAGACGCGAGCCGACGAGGTCCCGTACACGCTGGACGAACCGGCGCCGAAAGTCCTCGGCTTCTGGGACCAGAGCGCCTTCTGGGCCAACCTCGGCGTCAGCCTGTTCGCGTTCTCGGGCGCCTACACGGTGCTCGCCCCCGACGAGGCGGGCCGGCCGACCCTGCCGATCCTCGCGGGCATCGTCGCGATGGCGGTCGGCACCGCGCTCGGCGGGCTCATGCTGGGCCTGGCCGCCGCGCCCGGCGCGAAGACCGGGCAGCCCGCGATGGTGCTGCTGCGCGGGCTGTTCGGGGCGCGGCTGTCCTACGTCCCGACCGTGCTGAACATCGCGCAGCTCGTCGGCTGGGGGACGTTCGAGCTGATCGTCATCGCCGACGCCGCGCGGGCGCTGTGGGACGACGTCCCGCGCTGGGCCTTCGTGGTCGCGGCGGGCGTGCTGACGACCGCGCTGACGATCCGTCCGCTCGGCTCGGTGCGGCTGCTGCGCCGGTACGTCACGGCGGCGGTGCTCATCGCGCTCGTCTACTTCTACGTGCAGCTCCTGCGCGAGCCGCTGCCCGACCTGAACCACGGCTCCTGGGGCGGGTTCTGGACGGGCGCCGACGCGGCCCTCGCCGTCTCGATCTCCTGGGTGCCCGTCGCCGCCGACTACACCCGCCACTCGCGCACGTCCCGCGCGGCGTTCGGCGCGGCGGCCGTCGGCTACTCGGTGACGCAGATCTTCGCCTACGTGCTCGGGCTGCTGGCGCTGGCGCTCGTCGCGGGCGACTCGACCAAGGTGTTCGACCCGTTCCTCAACGTCAGCCTGGGCGTCGCGTTCTTCGCGGTGTTCGTGCTGCGCGAGGCGGACCAGTCGTTCGCGAACGTCTACTCGACGGCCGTGTCGATCCAGAACCTCGTGCCGCGCGCGGACCGCCGCGTCCTGTCCGTCGCGCTCGGCACCGGGATCACCGTGCTCGCGCTCGTGTTCGACATCGGCGACTACCAGAGCTTCCTGTCGCTGATCGGGTCGGTGTTCGTCCCGCTGCTCGGCGTGCTCGCCGCCGACTTCTTCCTCGGCGCGGGCCGGCGCGGCTGGGACACCGGACGCGCCGCCCCCGCCCGCTGGTCGATGATCGTCGCGTGGGCGGCCGGGTTCGCGGTGTACCAGCTCGTCTACCCGGGCGGCGTCGGCTGGTGGGCGCGCGGCTGGACGCACGTCCAGTCCTGGCTGCACTTCACGCCGCAGAGCTGGATGAGCGCGTCGCTGCTGTCGTTCGCCGTGGCGGGCCTCGCCGCGCTCGCGGCGGGACGCGCGCGCCGGTAGGCGATGGCGCGTTCCACCGGGTGCACCCGCGCTGACGTGGAAACCTTTCGTCGCCGGTTGCCCCGCGCTCCCACGGGACGCGGTGGCACCATGACAGGCGTGCTGCCCCACGACCCGATCGCGCGCGCCGTCATCCAGAGCGCCGCCGACGCCCTGGTGGCGGTCGACGGGCGGTCCCGCGTGACGGTCTGGAACCCGGCGGCGGAGCGGATGTTCGGCTTCACGGCCGAGGAGGTCATGGGACGGGTGCCGCCGATCGTCCCGCGCGAGCTGAGCGCCGAGCACAACGCGGTGCTGGAGCGGCTGCTCACCCGGCGCGGCCGGATCTCGATCGCGACGCGGCGGCGGCGCCGCGACGGCGAGCTCATCGACGTCCGCATCGACACGAGCCTGCTCAAGGACGACGGCGGCGCGCCGCTCGGCTGGGTCATGGTCTACCACCCGGCCGGGGAGGACGAGGCGCTCCAGCAGCACATGGCCGAGCGGGCGCGGCTGGTGCGGCGGCTCAGCGACATCGTCGCCGACCTCAACACCGAGCTGAACCTGGACGTCGTCCTGGACCGGATCACGGCCGCGCTGATCGAGCTGACCGGCGCGGACGCGGGCGGGTTCGTCCGGATCGAGGGCGACCGGCTGTGCCTGGTCAGCCTGTCCGGGCTGCCCGAGCGGATGCGCGGCACGACCGCCGACCTGGACACGAGCCTGGTCGGGGAGCTGCTGCGGTCGGAGAAGGCCGTCATGCTCGCGACCGAGAAGGAGCGGATCGAGGGGCTGATCTGGTCGGAGCTGCCCGGGCTCAGCTCGCTGGCGCTCGGGCTGTCGTTCCTCCAGGCCCGTCCGTACGGCGCGCTGTACGCGCTGTTCTCGGAGAAGAAGGTCGGGCACACCGAGCTGGAGCTGCTGGAACTGCTCGCCGGGCACGCGGGCGTCGCGGTGGGGAACGCGGTGGCGTACGCGGAGGTCGTCCGGCAGCGCGCCCACGAGCGCGCGGTGATCGACGCCAGCGCGGACGGCATCGCGGTGCTGGACCGGGACGCGGTCGTCCGGCAGTGGAACCCGGCGGCGCACGCGCTGACCGGCATCCCCGCCGCGGACGCGGTCGGCGGCCGGCTCCCGTTCGACGCGCCGCCGCCCGGCGAGGCGCGGACGTTCCTGACGCCGTCCGGGACGTGGCTGAGCGCGGTCGCGGCGGAGATCGAGGACGCGGGCGAGCTGGTCGTGGACTTCCGCGACGTCTCCGAGGCCAAGGCGCTGGAGGAGGCCAAGGACCTGTTCCTCGCCACGACGAGCCACGAGCTGCGGACGCCGATCACGGTCGTCCAGGGGTTCGCGAGCACGCTCGTGCGGCGCTGGGACGACCTGGCCGACGCCGACCGCCGCGCCGCCGTCGCGACGATCGCCGAGCGGGCGCAGTCGCTCGGCCGGCTGGTGGAGCACCTGCTGCTCGGCGCGCGGGCCGGGACGGGCGAGCTGGGCGTCACGATCGAGCCGTTCGACGTGACGCGGGTCCTCGCGGGCGTCGTCGGCGGCTTCCGGTCGCTCTCCGGGCCGGGGGAGCCGGGAGGTCGGTCGGGTGCTGGTTGGTCGGGGGAACCGGGAGGTCGGTCGGGTGCTGGTTGGTCGGGAGAAACAGAGCACCGGCTGACGCTGTCGGTGGAGCCGGGGCTGCCGCCGGTGCTGGGCGACGCGATGGCCACCGACATCGTCCTCGGGCAGATTCTGGAGAACGCGTTCAAGTACTCGCCGGGCGGCGGAGAGGTCGTGGTCGGCGCGCGCCGGACCGATTCCGGCGGCGTCGTGATCACGGTGGACGACCAGGGCATCGGCATTCCCCCGGACGATCTCGAAAGGGTGTTCGAGCGCTTTGTGCAGGGCGAGGCGGGCGACCGCCGCCGCTTCGGCGGAATCGGGCTCGGGCTCTACATCGTCCGGCAGCTCACGCGGGCGCAGGGCGGCGAGATCTCCGCGCACACCAGGCCCGGCGGGGGCACGCGGATGCGTCTGGTGCTGCGCGCGGCGCCCTGAACGAAGCGCGCCGGAACCGATGTTCTACGCTCCTGCGAGAACGGGGTTTCCCCCTTCGGCACGGCTCCCAATACATGATCTTGAAAGCGCCACCGGTTCCGTTCGACGGAAAAGCGCGGTATCGCCGCGGTGTGACGGACGAAACGCATGCGTGAGGAGTAATCCGCCGGTCGCTGGATAGACCTTGTACGGGTTCTCGTAGGAGGAGGAGTTCCGTTGACCGTCACAACCGGGGGTGAACGTCGTGCGGCCAGGCCGGTTCGCTCGTGGCGGACGGCCCGGATCCGTCCGAACGGGTTTCCGGGCCAGCGCTTCCGGGCATTTCGGTCGTATCGGAAGGTCGACGGTGAGTCCCCGGCGGGACGCCGACGGGACGGGGAGGTGAGGACGACGGGTGTCGCACTGTTTCCGCACGCGCCGACCAGCGTCGCGCTCGCCCGCCGTCGGCTGCGCTCGGAACTGATCGACGCGGGCGTCTCCGAGTCGGCCGTGGACGACGCCAACCTCATCGTGAGCGAACTCCTGAGCAACGCGCTCCGGCACGCCCGCCCGCTCCCGTCCGGCAAGATCCGGCTCTCGTGGGGCCGCCGCGGCGACGGGATGATCGAGGTCGCGGTCAGCGACGGCGGCGCGAGCACCGAGCCGCGCTGCGGGCCGAGCACGCTGTCCTCGCTCGGCGGCCGGGGCCTCGGGATCGTGGAGAGCCTGGCCGCGCGCTGGGGCGTCCGGCACGACCACGGCGCGACGACCGTCTGGGCCCTGGTGGACGCGCCCCAGGCCGGAGCGGGCGCCCGGACGGCGCCGCCGGTCGCGCACGCGGGCGTGGCCGAGTACGCCGACCTGCCCGACCTGGACGACGAGTCGTGGGACGTGCCGCCCACCCGCGCCTTCCCCGCCTGACGCCTCAGAACCGGTAGAACCGGGTCGTCCCGGATCCGCCGGCCGTGGCGAAGCTCTGCCCGTCCGGCGCGAAGACGACCGCCTGGTGGTAGTCGTCGCCGTCCCCGGGGAACGTCGCGGTCACGCGGCGCGTCGGGACGTGCAGGACCCGCACCTTCTCCTCGTCCACACCGACGAGCGTGTCGCCGTCCGGGCTGAACGCCAGCGCGCGGGCCCGAACGCCCCGGAACGTGGCGCGCAGCCGGCCGTCGGACGCGCTCCGCACCTCGACCGATCCCTCGTATCCGTTGGAGATCGCGACGGTCTCGCCGTCCCGGCTGAACGCCAGGCAGTCCTGGAAGTCGCCGCGGGACGACGCGTCGGCGGTACGGGAGCCGTCCGCCGCGTCCCACACCCGGAGTTCGCCGTACGTCAACCGGCCGCCGAGACGCTTGCCGTCCGGGGAGAAGGCCACCGCGACCGCGTTCCCGCCCGACGTCATGACCTTCTGCCGTCCGGTGACCGTGTTCCACACCCACAGCTCGTGGCGGGCGTCGCCAGGGCCGACGGCGAGTGATCGGCCGTCCGGCGCGAAGGCGAGCACCGTCACGCCCCGCGCCGGGACTTTCCGGGTGATCTGCCCGGTTCCGGTGTCCCGGAGGTGGAGATTGCCGTCCTCGCCGCCCGTGGCGAGGACGCGGCCGTCCGGGCTGAGCGCCATCGGCGCCTTGTACGTCGCGTCGTCGTCCACCTCGCGGGTCGAGACCCGCGCGGTCGCGAGGTCCCAGCGCAGCAGCGAGCCGTACCCGGCGCCGACGAGCGTCCGGCCGTCCGGGGCGTACGCGAGGGCGTACATCGTGGTCTCCGTGCTCGGGAGCGTCACGACGGTCGGGACGGTGAGCGGCGTCTTCGGGGCGTTGTTCCGCCGGCCCCCCGGCCACAGCAGCGCGGCCGGGACCGCGACCGCCGCCGCTGCCGCCGCGCCCGCCCCGCCGAACAGCACGGCCCGGCGCGGCACGCGGCGCGGGACGCCGGTCGTGAGCCCGGTGAGCACGTCAGGGACGGACGGCCGCCGCCGCGGGTCCTTCTCCAGACAGCGCCCGACGACGTCCCGCAGCCCCGGATCGGCGAGCCCGGCCAGGTCCGGCGGCGTGGCGACGATCCGCCGGACGATCGCGGGGATCGTCGGCGCGTCGAACGGCCCGCGCCCGAGCGCCGCGTAGGCGAGCACGCAGCCGAGCGAGAACACGTCGCTCGCCGGGCCGGTGGCGTCCGCGCGGACCTGCTCGGGCGACATGAACGAGAACGTCCCGACGACCGCGCCGGTCGAGGTCAGCGCCGTGGCGTCGGCGGCGCGGGCGATCCCGAAGTCGATGATGCGCGGCCCGTCGGGGCCCATGATCACGTTGCCCGGCTTGAGGTCGCGGTGGACGAGCCCGCACGCGTGGATCGCCGCCAGCCCCTCCGCCAGGCCCGCGCCCAGCTCGCGGACCGCGTCCGGCGCCAGCGGCCCCTGCCGCAGCACGACCTGCCGCAGCGACGGGCCCGGAATGTACGCGGTGACCAGCCACGGCGACGCGGCGTCCGGGTCGGCGTCCACGACCTGCGCGGTGTGGAACCCGCCGACGCGCCGCGCGGCCTCGATCTCGCGCGCGAACCGCCGCCGGAACTCCGGATCGGCCGCGTACTCGGCGCGGACGATCTTCACCGCGACCGCGCGACCGCTCGGCGAGACCCCGCGGAACACCTCGCCCATGCCCCCGGCGCCGAGCCGCCCCTCCAGCCGGTAGGGGCCGACCTGACGCGGGTCGTCGGGACGCAGCGGTTGCACGTCAGACCTTCCAGAGCGTGACGGAGCCGTCGGGCTTGGTGGAGCCGACGCCGGCCAGCGTCCGGCCGTCGGGGGTGAGGACGATCCGCTCGACGGCCTGGCCGCTGCCGACGAGCGTGCCGGTGAGCGCGCCCGTCGCGGCGTCCCACATCCGGACGGTCCGGTCCGAGCACGCGCCGAACAGGATCTTCCCGTCGGGGGAGAACCGCACGTCCCGCGCGATGGCGGCCCCGGTCTTCAGGATCCGCGTCGTGCGGGCGGTGGCCGGGTCCCAGAAGCGGACGGTCGCGTCCGCCGAGCAGCTCGCGAGCATCCTGCCGTCCGGGCTGAACGCCACGCCGAGGACGTTCTTCTTGTGCCCGGTGAGCTGGTGGAGCCTGCGGAGCGTCCGGCCGTCGTAGAGCTGGACGGTGTTGCCCGGCGGCTTGTCGTAGTAGCCGTCCACCGCGACCGCGACGACCGCGCCGTTCGGGCTGAACGCGACCGCGTTCACGCCGCTGTTGCCGAGGCCGGCCGACGCGATCGCGCGGCCGGTGCGGGGATCGAACAGGTGGGCGCCGGGGTTGACGCCCGCGATCACCGAGCCGTCCGGGCTGTAGGCGACGGCGTTCAGGCCGAACTCGCCGCCCGTCCGGACGTTCACCCTGATCGCGCCGGTCGCGACGTCCCAGACGAGCAGGGCTCCGGCGTTGCTGGCGGAGCTGGCGAGGGACGCGCCGTCCGGGCTGAACGCGAGCGCGCTCACCCAGCCCGCCCGCTGGATCGTGCGCAGGACGCGGCCGGACGCGAGGTCCCACAGCGTGATGAAGCTGTCGGTCCCGCCGGCGGCCACGGTCCGGCCGTCGGGGGAGAGGGCGATCTCGCTGAGGTTCTTCAGGCCGCTGCCGGTGAGTGAGCCGCTGGGCGAGATCAGCCCGGTCGGGTTCGGGGCGGGCGGCGGCGTGGCGGGTTCGCCGTCGTCCCGGGTCAGCAGGACGGCCGCCGGAGCGCCGACCGCGAGCGCCGCGACGGCGGCCCCGGCGCCGATCAGCAGCGCGCGCCGCCGCGCCGGGGCGGGCGCGGGCACGCTGCGCGTCACGTTCATGGTGGCGTTCGCGAACGTGGCGTCGCCGGGCGGCAGGAAGGACGGCGCGGGCGCCACGATGCTCTGCGGCGCGTGCACCAGCGTGTCCACGGTCGGCCGTCGCGCCGGGTCCTTGGCCAGGCACGCCGCGACGAGGTTGCGCAGGTCGGCGGGGAGCGCGGACAGGTCGGGCTCCTCGTGCAGGACGCGGTGGACGATCGCCGGGATGGACGTCGCGTCGAACGGCCCGTGCCCGAGCGCCGCGTAGGCGAGGACGCAGCCGAGCGAGAACACGTCGGCGGGCGGCCCGGCGGGCTCGCCGGACACCTGCTCGGGCGCCATGTACGCGTAGGTGCCGACGACGACGTTGTGCGAGGTCAGGACCGTCGCGTCGGTTGCGCGAGCGATCCCGAAGTCGATGATGCGCGGCCCGTCCGCCGCCATGATCACGTTGCCCGGCTTGAGGTCGCGGTGGACGAGCCCGCACGCGTGGATCGCCGCCAGCCCCTCCGCGAGCCCGGCCGCGAGCGCCCGGACGGCGGTGGCGTCGAACGGCCCCTGCGCCCCGACGACCTCCCGCAGCGACGGCCCGGGGATGTACGCGGTGACGAGCCACGGGGACGTCGCGGCCGGGTCGGCGTCCACGACCTGCGCGGTGTGGAACCCGCCGACGCGCCGCGCCGCCTCGACCTCGCGGGCGAACCGCTGCCGGAACCGCTCGTCCTCGGCGTACTCGGCGCGGACGACCTTGACCGCGACGCGCCGCGCGCCGGGCGACACCCCGAGGAATACCTGGCCCATGCCGCCCGCGCCGAGCCGCGCCTCCAGGCGGTAGGGGCCGATCTGGCGGGGATCGCCGGGATGCAGAGATTCCAAGGTGCCACCGTCGTCGGTCCGGAAAACGTTCCAGCTTTCTAGCAGACGAACGTGTTCTTCAAACACCGCGCCGGGCCCGTGTGACGCACGGCACGCACCCCCGGCGGAACGGACGTGCCGGACGCCTTGTAAGGTCCTCTCCAAGCTCGGGCGCTGTCGTGCCCCCGTCGGCACCGCCCGAGCGCCAAACCTCGCGACGCCCCAGGTCCCCGGCCTGGGGCGGTCGCGTTTCAGGCGGTCGGCGCGCCCGGCGGCGGGTCGCGCAGGATCGGGCAGGACATGCAGCGCGGCCCGCCGCGTCCGCTGCCCAGCTCGCTCCCGCTGATCCGGATGACCTCGATGCCCGCGTGCTCCAGCTGCGCGTTCGTCTCCACGTTGCGCTCGTAGGCGACGGCGAGGCGGGGCGCGACGGCGAGCGTGTTGTTGCCGTCGTCCCACTGCTCGCGCTCGGCCGTCACCGGGTCCAGCCCGGTGTCGATCAGCCGGAGCCGCGCCACGCCCATCGCCTCGGCGGCGGCCGTCAGGAACGGACGCGGCTCGCCCGTGCGCGGCTCCCCGTCCACCGACGTGACGGTGTACGCGGTGAGCGAGTCCGCGACCGGCGGGTACATGACGACGGCGTCCACGTCGACCATCGTGCAGATGGTGTCGAGGTGCATGGTCGCGCGCTGCTGCGCGATCGGGACGGCGAGGACCGTCCGCGCGAGCCCCGCCCCGAACACCTGGCGGGCCAGCCGCTCGGCCCCGGCGGGCGTCGTGCGCTCCCCGACTCCGACCGCGATCACGCCGGGCGCGAGCAGCAGGACGTCGCCGCCCTCCAGGTGCTCCAGCGACGGGTCGTACACGCGCTCCACGCCCGCGAACCGGGGGTGGTGCCGGTAGATGAGGTCCGTCAGCGCGGACTCGCGGCGGCGCGCGGGCATCGCCAGGCTCGTCACCGCGACCCGCTCGCCGAGCCACGTGCTGCTGTCGCGGGTGAACAGCAGGCTCGGGAGCGGGTCCACGATGAAGTCGGCCGGGTCCATCAGCCGGTAGACGAGCCCGTGGCCCGCCTTCAGCTCCTCGTGCGCGAGGCCCGCGATGAGGACGGACGCCAGGTCCTCGGGGTCCTGCCCGCACAGGTGGTCGCGGACGATCGCCCGCAGCCGGTCGCCCCACCGCCGGTCGTCGGTGACCCGCGCGATGGCCTGCTCGCGGGCGTGCTCGAACTCCAGGACGTCCTGGAGCAGCTCGGTCAGGTAGAGGACCTCGACGTCCCGGTCGCGCAGCGCCTGCGCGAACGCGTCGTGCTCCTCCTGCGCCCGGCCCACCCACGGGATCGCGTCGAACAGGAGCTTGTCGCTGTTGCGCGGGGTGAGCCGCTTCAGCTCGGCGCCGGGCCGGTGCAGCAGGACGGTCCGCAGCCGCCCGACCTCGCTCGTGACCCGGTGCTCGCTTGTCTCCGTCACCCTTCGCAGTCTAAGTGGGCAGGATTTCCTGACTTCAGGCGGAGGACCCTCCGTCGACCAGGAGGTCGGTTCCGACCACGTACGAGGCCTCGTCCGAGGCCAGCCACAGGACGGCGGCGGCGACCTCGTCGGCGTCCGCGACGCGGCCGATGGGCAGCGACGCCTTCATGCGGTCGGCGCGGTCGGCCTCGGTCTCGCCGGGACGCAGCGACATCGGCGAGTCGATCGGGCCCGGGCTGACGGCGTTGATCCGGATGCCGTCGCCGGTGTGCTCGCGCGCGGCGTTCATCGTCAGGACGCTCACGGCCGCCTTGGACGCGGCGTACGCGCTCGCGCCCGGCAGCCGCCCGTGGACGCCGATCCGCGACGACGTGTTGACGATCGCCCCGCCGCCGGTCGCGCGCATCGCGGCGATCTCGTGCTTCATCGACAGGAAGACGCCCTTGAGGTTGACGTCGACCACGTCCGACCACGCCCGCTCGTCCTGGTCGGCGACCGGGGCGAGGGCGCCGAACACCCCGGCGTTGTTGAACGCGACGTCGAGCCGTCCGTGCCGCTCGACCGCCGCGCCGACCATCGCGGCGACGCTCGCCGCGTCGGTGACGTCCACGGTGACGCTCGACGCCGTGCCGCCGGCCGCCTCGACGGCCGCGACGGTCCGGTCCAGTTCGGCGCGGTCGCGTCCGGCGGCGACCACGTTCGCGCCCGCGCGGCCGAACGCCACCGCCGTCGCGCGACCGAGCACGCCGGAAGCGCCCGTAATCAGCACGGTTCTGCCAGTAAATACAGGAGACATGGAAACGATCCTTGTTAGTTGACTGAACGTTCCTGAATCGCGCCCATGGCGTGCTCCACGGCGTCCCAGAGCCGGCGCGGGTCCGGGTCGGCGCGGCCGACGACCCGCAGCCCCTGGAGCACGACGAGCAGGAACCGGGCGAGCGACCGGGGATCGCTCCCGGCGGGGATCTCGCCCTGCTCGCGGGCGCGGACGAGGGCGGCGGCGAGCGCGGTCTCCAGGCCGTCCCAGGACGCCGCGACGCGGCGCGCCGCCGCCGGGTCCCGGGGCGCCGTCTCGATCGCCGCGTTGACGATCATGCAGCCGCGCGAGGAGGCCAGATCCGCGGTGACGTAGGCGTCCAGCACGCCCCGGATCGCGGGCAGCGCCGGGCCGGGGCGGGCGAGCGCCTCCACCGCGTCCGACCGCTCCTGGTAGCGCTGGAGCGCCGCGAGGTACAGGTCGCGCTTGCCGCCGAACGTCGCGTACAGGCTCGCCCGGCCGATCCCGAGCCGCGCCACGAGGTCCGCCATCGACGTCGCCTCGTAGCCGCGCTCCCAGAACAGCTCCAGGGCCCTCTGGAGCGCGACGTCCGGATCGAACTCCTTCGTTCTCGCCACGGTCCCGACCGTAACGTCATCTGGAACGAACGGTCAAGAAAATGGACGGTCAGAACGAATCGTGAAAATGGCCGAAACCGGGGAAAGCGCTGTGACGCAGGGAATGTCACGATGCGAGGATGGCCGATCACGCATACGCACTGCCCCTCCACCTCACGGCCGCCACCCTGCTGCGGATCTCGGCCGAGGGACTCGCGACCGCGCTGGTTCTGACCGTCCAGGCCCGGACCGGCGACGCCGCCACCGCCGGCTTCCTCCAGACCGCGATGACTCTTCCGTACGTGCTGAGCGGCCCGGTCATCGGGCACGCGCTCGACCGGACGCGCCGCCCCGGCCGGTTCGTCGCCGCCGTCGCGGCCGGCTACGCGGTCGCGATGGCGGCCCTGCTCACGATCGCGGGCCACGCGCCGCTGTACGCCGCGTTAGGGGTCGCGCTCGTGATCGGGCTGACCGAGCCGGTCGTCGTGGCCGTGACCGGGCTGCTGCCGCGCTTCGTCCCGGCCCACCGGCTGCCCCGCGCGTACGGGCTGGAGGCCGCGAGCTACAACGTCGCGGCGATCACCGGCCCGGCGCTCGCCGCGACGATCGCGACCGCGACCGCCGCCGACTTCTCCGGCCTTCCGGTCATGGCGGGCGCGCTGCTCGGCGCGCTCGCGCTCGTGTTCCTCCCCGCGCCGGGGTCGGCGGCGGTGCCCGAGCGCCCGAAACGCGCCGCGCACGCGTCGGCGCATGCCCCCGCGCCGCCGCGTCCGGTCCGTCCGGACGCCCGCGCGCCCGACCGGACGGGCGCGCTGCTCGGCGGGGCGGAGGTGCTGGTGCGCAACCGGGTCCTGCGCGGGCTGACGCTCGCGACGACGTTCGCCAGCGTCGGCCTCGGCGGGATCGCGGTCACGACCGTCCTGCTCGGGCGGCGGCTCGGCGGGGACGAGGCGTCCGGCGGGCGGCTGCTCGTCGCGCTGGCCGCCGGGTCGCTGCTCGGCTCGCTGCTGTCCAGCCGCCTGCTCACCGCCCGCTTCGCCGAGCCGGTCATGCTCGGCGGGCTCGTCGCGTTCGGGACGGCGCTCGCGTCGCTCGCCGTCGTCCCCGACATCCTGTGGGCGACGGTCGCGTGCGCGGCGGCGGGCCTGTTCGAGGGACCGGCGTTCGCGGCGACGCTCATGCTGCGCCAGCGCGAGGCGCCGCCGGGACGGCTCGGCCAGGTCAACACGACGGCGGGCAGCCTGAAGATCGGCGCGTCGGCGATCGGCGCGGCGCTGACCGGGGCGCTCGCCGAACGCGTCGGGCCGTTCGTCCTGATCGCGGGCATCGGCGCGTTCCCGCTGATCGGCGTGGTCACCGGACTGCTGGTGTTGCGCGGACAGTCGTTCGGCCGCCGCTACGAACCCACGCTGGAAGGTGAGGCGTGACGGATCGCCGGGAGCAGCAGCGGCGTGGCGAGCATGAGAAGACCGGCGGCGGCGATGGCCGTCCGGACGCCCGCGACGTCGGCCAGCACGCCCCACAGTCCGGTCAGCGCCGCGATGACGGCGCTGCTCGTGACCGTCCACGCCGCCAGCGTGCGCGCGACGCGGTCCTGGCCGGTGCAGTCGAGCCGGTAGGTCGCGAGCACCGGGTTGAACACGCCGATGCACGTGACCAGGCAGAACTGGAGGACGAGCACGAGCACGAGCCCCGCCGCGCCCGGCCGGACGAACGCCAGCCCGACCGGCCAGCACGCTCGCAGCGTCCCGGCCGCGAGCAATACCGCGTGCTGGCCGTACCGCCCGACGAGCGGACGGGCCAGCCGCGCCCCCACCAGCCCGCCCGCGCACGGCAGCCCGAACGCGAGCGTGTACTCCCAGGGCGAGAAGCCGAGGCGGCCGAGCATGAGCACGGCCAGCAGCGGCTCCGTCGCCATGATCAGCCCGGACACCAGGACCGTGTTGAGGAACAGCGGACGCAGGACCGGGTGGCCGAGGATGTGCCGCCAGCCGTCCAGCACGCCGTCCGCGCCCCGGCGCCGCGCGACGGGCTCGGGCTCCCCGCCGCCCGCCGCGCCGAGGCACGCGGCCGACACCAGGTAGCTGGCCGCGTCCGCCACGACGGTCGCGACCGGCCCGCACAGCGCGATCACGGCGCCGCCGAGCGACGGGCCGAGCACGGTGGACGTCCAGGTCGTGGACTCGAACCGTCCGTTCGCGGCGAGCAGGTGCTCGGGCGCGACGATCATCTTCAGATACGCGCCGCTCGCCGCCCGGAACGCGATCTTCGCGGCGGCGGCGACCACCGACACGACCAGGAGCTGGACGAACGTCAGCGCCCCGCACACGTACGCGACGGGCACCGTGGCCAGCGCCCCGAACCGCACGAGATCCATCGCGACCATCACCGGCCGCTTGCGCCGGAACTCCACCCACGGGCCGAGCGGGACGGCCAGCGCCGCGCCCACCGCCGTCCCGGCCGCCGACAGCAGCGCGATCTCGGTCGCCCCGGCGTGCAGCACGCGGATCGCGAGGAACGCGAACGCGCCGAAGCCGAGCCCCGTGCCGTACGAACTCACGGCGTACGCCGCCCACAACCACCCGAAACGCCGTCCCACGCGAGCCATCCAAGCGAGGGCCGAACGGCCCGGGCAAACAACCGGAACACCCCTCGCCGCACAACTCACGGTTGTGCGGCACGATGACCGGCATGGACCTCGCCGCCGTGCGCACCTTCCTCGCCGTCGCGGACTGCGGACGGTTCCAGGACGCCGCCGCCGAGCTGTCCCTCACCCAGCAGGCCGTCTCCAAGCGCGTCGCCGCCCTCGAACGCTCCTTGGACGCGCGGTTGTTCACCCGGACGTCGCGCGGCGCTCTGCTCACGATCGACGGCCAGGCGTTCCTGCCGCACGCGCGCGAGCTGATCCGGGCGGCGGACCGGGCCGCCGCGTCCGTCCGGCCCGGCCGCCGGGCGCTGCGCGTGGACGTCATCGGCCGCCGCCTCGCCCCCGCCGACCTGCTGCGCGACTTCCACCGGACGCGCCCCGACCTCGACCTCGACGTCGTGACCCTCTTCGACGCGGACGCCGCCGTCGACGCCGTCCGCGCGGGGACGATCGACGCGTCCTTCCGGGCCGTCGCGCGCCGCCCGCCCGACGACGTCGCGGCCGAACGCGTCCACGACGAACCGATCCAGCTCGTCACCGGCCCGGGCCACGCACTGGCCGCCGCCCGCGCGATCCGCCCCGAAGCCCTGAAAGGCCACCGGATCTGGATGCCCGGCCTGGTCCCCGGCACCGAGTGGGCGACCTACTACGACGACCTGGCCGCCGCCTTCGACCTCACCATCGAGGTCACCGGCCCCGACTTCGGCACCGAACCGCTCCTGGACACGATCGCCGACTCCCGCACGCTGGCGACGTTCGTCGGCGAACGGACGCGCCTCGTCTGGCCCGCCGACCACGGCCTGCGCCGCATCCCCCTGCGCGACCCGACCCCCGTCTACCCGCACGCCCTGATCCACCGCCGCGACAACCCCCACCCGGCCCTCGCCGCACTCCGCACCCACCTCGGCGCACCCCCGGACGTCCCCGGCACCTGGACCCCGCCCTGGGCCTGAAAAACCCTTCGACACCCGAACGTCCGGTTCGTACTGTGGACGTCATTCCACGCGGCCGGCACCCGGACGCTCGCGGGCCAAGGCCCGCTGAGCGCGGTGCCGGCCGCTTCCCCGTTCCGTCGCGCGCGACTGCGACCGCCGTTGTCACTCATGTACATCTGATACATTTATTACATGATCGAGCCGGTGATCGAATCCATGGCGGATGTCCGTGCGCACCTCGCCGACGTCATCGATCGCGCCCGCCGGGAGGACACCCCGACGATCATCACGCGGCGGGGCAGGCAGGAAGCCGTCGTGATCGACGTCCAGGAGTACCGGCGCCTGCGCGAGCTGGCGGAGAGCGCCGAGGAGGCGTGGCTCAACAAGCTGGCCGACGAAGCCGAGACCGAGGGCACGGAGGGGTCGGTCTCCCTTGAGGAGATGGCCGCCCTGCTGCGCACCGACCAGAGCTGACTTCGGCATGGGGTACGTCACGCGCTTCACGCCGCACGCCCAGCGGACAATGCTCAAGGTCCCGCGTCCGGACGCCCTGCGCATCCTGCACCGCCTCGCCGACCTCCAGAAGGCGATGGACGCGGGGGACACGGCGCACTTCGACATCAAGGCCCTGCAGGGACACAGCGCCCGCTGGCGACTCAGGGTCGGCGACTACCGCGTCGTCTACACGGTCGAGGACGGCCAGTTGATCGTGTGGGTCCTGGCCGTCGGCAACCGCCGCGACATTTACCGCGACGTTCCCTAGCGCGCGGCCGGGCGGGGATCTGCGCTGTTTCCGGCGTGGACGGGGCGGGTGCGGGCGAATCGCTGGCGGGAGACGATCTTGTGTGGTGAGATTTCGGGGCAACCACCGCTGAAACACCCCATGGAGTGACGTGTGCGTGGCCCCCGCGCCCTGATTCCCCTGCTCGCCGTCTGCGGCGCCGGTGCCGTCGTCGCGTTCGCCGGCGCCGGTGCCTCCATCGAGAAGGGGGACGCTCCCGCGCTCGCCGACGGCGCGCAGCAGGCGCCGAAGGCCGCGACGATCACCGCGATGACCTGGAACGTCTGCGGCGACGCGGTGCCGGGCTGCCCGCTCGGGGGGCGGCCCGCCGAGCTCGTCCGGGCGGTCGGGCACGAGGCGCGTGCCAACACCGTCGGGGGACGGCACGTGAAGGCCGACGTCCTGCTGCTCCAGGAGGTCTGCTCCGCGCAGGTCGCCGCGCTCGGCGCGGCGCCGGTGTTCCACGGCTGGTCGTGGCAGTTCAGCCCGGACGCCAAGGACGCCACGTGCGCGAACGGGCAGGGACGGCCCGGGGTCGCGATCGGCAGCCGCGTCGCGCTCGGCGACGTCCGCAGGCTGCGGCTCCCGGCCCCGCGCGGGCACGAGCGGACGGCCGTCTGCGCGACCGCGCCGGCCTGGGGGACGCGCCTGTGCTCCGCCCGGTTCAGCGCGACCGGCGAGGACCCGCGCGGCGAGTGGCGGCGCAGGCAGGCCGCGCGGCTCGCCGAGGCGGCGGGCCCCGGACGGGTCGTGTTCGGCGGCGACCTGACCGACGTCCCGGCCGGACGCGCGCTGGACGGCCTCTACCGCGACTACGCCGAGTGCGACCAGGGACCGAACGCCCGCGACGGCGCGGCGACGCTCCAGAACTGGTCCGGTGCGGCGGTGTCCAAGACCGACTACCTGTTCACGAACCGGACGGCGGCCACGTCCTGCGGCGTGGCGCGGACGCCGAACCGGGCGTCCGACCACCGCGCGCTGACCGCCGTGATCCGGTTCTCGTGAGTCAGTGGACGGACCGCGTCTGGTCCGTCCAGTAGGGGGCCCGCAGCTCGCGCTTGAGGATCTTGCCGGTCGGGTTGCGGGGGATCGCGTCCCGCCGCTCGACCGACGACGGGCACTTGAAGTGCGCCAGCCGCTCCCGGCAGTACGCGATGAGGTCGGCCTCGGGCACGTCGGCGGCGAGGACGACGAGGGCCTTCGGCGTCTCGCCCCACCGCTCGTCCGGCACGCCGATCACCGCGCAGTCGGTCACCGCCGGGTGGCTCATCAGGACGTTCTCCACCTCGGCCGGGTAGATGTTCTCGCCGCCCGAGATGATCATGTCCTTGACGCGGTCGTGGATGTAGACGTAGCCGTCCGCGTCCAGGTAGCCGACGTCGCCGGTGCGGAAGAAGCCGTCCGGCAGCAGCGCGGCGGCGGTCGCGTCGGGCAGGTCCCAGTAGCCGGACAGGTTCATCCCGCCCCGGCACAGGATCTCGCCGACCTCGCCGGTCGGGACGTCCGCGAGCGTCGCCGGGTCCACGACGCGGATCTCCGCGCATGCGTACGGCAGGCCCGCGCTGCGCAGCCGTTCGGGGTGCGGGCCGTCGAGGTCGTGGTCCTCGGGTGGCAGGTAGGTGATCGCGCCCGTCGTCTCCGTCAGGCCGTAGACCTGCATGAACGCGGTGCCGGGCAGCAGCCGCATCGCGCCGCGCAGGACGTCCTCGCTGATCGGCGAGGCGCCGTAGAGGACGAGTTTCAGGCTGCTCAGGTCCGCCGTCGCGACCTCCGGGACGAGCTGGAGGAACTGGAGCAGCACCGGCACGAGGAACACGTGCGTCACGCGGTGCCGTTCGACGTCGCGGGCGATCCGCGCCGGATCGGGCTCGCGGGTGATGACGCCGGTCATCCCGTTGTAGATCGTCGCGACCGCGAGGATGTTCCCGGCGATGTGGTACATCGGCATCGCCGTCATGAGCACGTCGTCCTCGGACGTCTCCCAGAGCGTCGCGGCGAGCGGCAGGACGGTCCCGTAGTTGGCGTGGGTGAGCATCACGCCCTTCGGCCGGCCGGTCGTCCCGGACGAGTAGAGCTGCGCGAACACGTCGTCGGCCGCGGGCACGTGCTCCGGCGGCGCGGCGCCGTCGTGCGCCTCGACCCAGGCGGTGTAGTCGGTGCGGCCCTCGCCGCCGACGACCAGGCAGAGCGACGTGTGCTCCAGCCGGCCCGCGACCGCGTCGAGCACCGGCACGAACTCCGGCCCGACGACGAAGACCTTCGCCCGCGCGTTGCCGACGATGTAGGCGACCTCGTCCGGCGCGAGCCGGTAGTTGACCGGCACCTGCACCGCGCCGATCCGCGCCGCCGCGAACAGCAGCTCGACGTACTCCAGCGAGTTCTTGTCCAGCATCGCGACCCGGTCGCCGGGCCCGACCCCGGCCGCGGCGAGCGCCGCCGCGGCCCGGTCCACGCGGCGGTCGAACTCCGCGTAGGTGACGCTCGTGTCGCCCGCGTGGTACGCGACGCGGTCGGGGTGCCGCCGCGCGCGTTCCCGCAGGACGTCGGTCAGGCCGGTCATGTGGTCCTTCCTTCGTGGATACCCCCGGCTTCGGCGGGGGGAGGAGACGAAGCTCTCGCGAAGCGGGGCAGGGGAAGCGGGTTCGCCGTCAGGGCGGGCCCGTGCCCGCACTCAACGACCCGCACCCCGTCACAAGCTGACGCGTTAGCGTGTGAGTCGTGAAGGCCAGCCATGTGAAGCGGGCGTTCAGATACCGCTTCTATCCGACCGAGGCGCAGGCAGCCGAGCTGTCGCGGACGTTCGGATGCGTGCGGAAGGTCTACAACCTGGCTCTCGCGGCGCGCACGGAAGCGTGGACGCGGCAGGAGCGGGTGAACTACAACCAGACGTCGGCGATGCTGACGGCGTGGAAGAAGACCGAGGGGCTCGCCTACCTCAATGAGGTGTCCTCGGTGCCGCTCCAGCAGGCGCTGCGGCACCTCCAGACGGCGTTCACCAACTTCTTCGGCAAGCGTGCGAAATACCCGCGGTTCAAGTCGCGGAAGAAGTCGCGCAAGTCGGCCGAGTACACGACCAGTGCCTTCCGGTACCGCGACGGGCGGCTGACGCTGGCGAAGATGGCCGGACCACTCGACATTGTGTGGTCGCGTCCGCTTCCTGAGGGTGCGGCCCCGTCCAGCGTGACGGTGTCGCAGGACGCGGCCGGCCGCTGGTTCGTGTCCCTGCTGTGTGAGGACCCCTCCGTCCAGCCGCTGCCCGCCACCGACACGGCCGTGGGGATCGACGTCGGACTTGACCACCTGCTGACCCTGTCGACCGGGGAGAAGGTCTCCAATCCTCGGCACGAGCGGCGTGACCGCGCCCGTCTGGCCGCAGCCCAGCGGCGGCTGGCCCGCAAGGCCAAGGGCGATGGAGTCAACCGGGCCAAGGCCCGCCGCAAGGTCGCCGGGATCTACGCCCGCATCACTGATCGCAGGCGTGACCACCTGCACAAGCTCACCACTCGGCTCGTTCGTGAAAACCAAACGATCGTGATCGAGGACCTGGCCGTCCGGAACATGGTGAAGAACAGCAGCCTGGCCCGCGCCATCAGTGACGCGGCCTGGTCGGAATTCCGGAGCATGCTGGAGTACAAAGCCGAGTGGTTCGGCCGCGACGTGATCGCGATCGACCGCTGGTTCCCCTCCTCCAAGCTGTGCTCGAACTGCGGCACCGTGGCTGACACGATGCCGCTGAACGTCCGTGAATGGACGTGCGGCTGCGGAACGACCCACGACAGGGACGTGAACGCGGCGAACAACATCCTGGCCGTCGGGCTGACGGCGTCTGTCTGTGGAGCTGGTGTCAGACCTCAACGGAGAACTCCGAGCGGGCAGCCGGCGATGAAGCAGAAAACCTCACGGCGCGAGCCGTAAGAATCTCCCTCCTCCAGAAGGGAGAGGAGCCAAGGGGAGCCCCTCTCGTTCCGCATCATCGGGGGAACCGGTGCCCGGACGCAAGTGATTCCTTACATCGCTACCGGCCCTTCGAGGACTTCGCCACCAGCGTGACGACCAGGTAGATCACCGCGGCGACCATGCCGACGATGACGAACAGCTTCAGCAGCGAGAACAGCCAGCCGAGCATGGTGAAGACCAGCCAGATGGCGAGGATCACGCCGAGGATCGTGAGGAGAGTGCGTCCCATGGCGTCAACGGTATGCGGCGGTCAGGGGGACGTCATCACACTACGGGAGGACTCCGGCCCCCGACCCGAGACTGACCCCGACCCCGAGAGCACACCCGGGTTCACCCCCTGTGACCAGCGCCTCAGCACGTGATCTCGCTCATGGCCCGGCCCGTCCCGGTCGCCGCGAGACGGCCGCTGACCTGCGAAAACAGGGGCGTTTGTGCGCTGCGTCACGGACGGCCGGATTTTCCTTACCCGGAGTAATGTCCGCCGCGGGTTATTGGACGGCGCGTCCTACCGGGACGCGTATGACCCACGGGAGGAAAACGGTGCGCTCTCGGGCGGCTCATGCCCTGGCGCTCGCCGTCGTGACGGGTGCGTGCGGACTGGCTGCGGCCGGTCCCGCGACGGCCCGCGCGGCGGCGCGCCCCTACGACTTCGACGGCGACGGACGGCGCGATCTCGCGATCGGCAGCCCGGCCGGAACCGTGGGAAACACGAAGAAGGCCGGATTCGTCACCGTCGTGTACGGGTCGACGACCGGCGTGAACCCGCGCCGCAGGCAGCTCGTCACGCAGGCGAGCGCGAGCGTCCCGGGCGCCCCGGAGGCCGGGGACCGGTTCGGCGCGTCCCTGACCTCGGCGGACTTCGACCGCGACGGCTACGCCGACCTCGCCGTCGGCGCGCCCGGTGAGAACGGCCGCGCGGCCGACACCGGGACGGTGACGGTCCTGTGGGGCTCGCCGTCCGGCCTGCGCGGCGCGGCGGCCTACGGCGAGGGCGGCGCGGCCGGGAAGGGCCACCGGTTCGGCGAGACGCTGACCGTCGGCGACCTCCAGGGCGACGGGACGCCGGAGCTGTTCGTCACGGCGCCCGGCACGAGCACTTTCACCTGGCTGTCGTTCCGGGGACGCAAGGTGACCGTCCGGCCGGGAGCGCGGTCCGGCTACGGTTTGGACCGTTCCTGGATCGCGGCGGGCGACGTCACCGGCGACGGCCGCGCCGACGTCGTCTACGGCTGGTACGACCACGACGACCCCGAGGTGGGCCACCGGCGCGGTTTCACCCTGTTCACCGCGAACGGCCGGGGCGGGCTCGACCGCGGACGCACGGTCTACACGACCGTCCACGCGCTCGCCGTGGCCGACTTCGACGGCGACGGCCGCGCGGACGTCGCGGTCGGCGACACCTACGACCGCCCCTGGACGGGCGGCGCCGTGACCGTCCACCGGGGCACGCCCTTCGGCCTCGGCGGGACGTACACGCTGCACCGCGACACGTCCGGCGTCCCCGGCCGCGCGGTCATGGAGGACAACTTCGGCGCGGCGCTCGCGGCGGGCGACGCCGACGGCGACGGCCGCGCCGACCTGGCCGTCGGCGCGCCGAAGACCGACCACGGCGGCGCCTTCGACGCGGGCTCGGCCTACCTGCTCCACGGCTCGCCGTCCGGCCTGACCGGACGCGGCGCGCAGGAGATCACGAGAAGCACGAAGGGCGTCCCCGGCGCCGTCCGCGCCTACGAGCACCTGGGCGCCCAGGTGGCGCTGCTCGACCACGACGGCGACGGCCGCGCGGACCTCACGGTCGGCGTCCCGGACGCCGACGGCGGCAACGGCACGCTCATCACCCTGGGCAAGACCGTAACGACCATCACCGCAACGACCCTCGGCGTCAGATCCCGCACCGCCGCCCTCGGCACCCTCCTCGGCGGCTAGCCGCCCGCGCAAGGCGCGCTCGCGAGGACGAGCCGCCAGGCGAGTCCCCGCGAGCGTGGACTTAACCGCTCAACGCCTCATCCAGGACGCGCAGGGTGGGGCAGGGCCAGCGGGACATGCAGGAGCGGCAGCGCAGGATCGGCCGGGACGGGTCGCTGCTGATGCCGCCGCCGTCCTGCGGCCGGTGCAGGTCGGCGAGGCGCAGCGCCGTCCGCGTCAGGGCGAGCAGGTCGTCGCGCGCCGCGCCGAGGAACGCCAGGTCCTCGTGGGTGAGCCGGGCGCGGACGGCCACGTGCCCGGACCGGTTGACCAGCGGGGCGAGCAGCGGCGCGGCGTCGCGCCACGGCGCCGCCTTCAGCGAGCGGGCGCGGACGGCCTCCAGTCGTCCGCGCAGCCGCGCGTCCCAGCGCTCGGGCTCGGTCATGGGCGTCCTCCTTCGCGTCCGCCGGCTCCCAGCGTCCCGCACGCGGCGGTGCGACGCGGCGGCGAATCGCCGGGCGACCTGCCGGGACGCGCCCGGGCCCGGCCGTACGGGCGGGGTTCCGCGATGACGCTCTGGATCGAGGCGCGTTCGGTCGGTAGTGTGCCGGGGGTGGAGCTAAACGTCTCAACTTCGTCTCAAGGGGGTCACACCGTCGTTACGGCGACGGGTGAACTCGACCTCTACACCGCACCGCGCCTCCAGGCCGCGCTCGCCGACCTGCCCGACGACGCCGCCGACCGCATCACCGTGGACCTCAGCGGCGTGGAGTTCTGCGACTCGACCGGCATGAACGTCCTGCTGGCGGCGATGCAGCGGGTCCGGGACGGCGGCGGGTCGTTCGCGCTCGCCGCGCCGCGCACCGCCGTCCGCCGCATCCTCCAGGTCACCGGCCTCGACACGGTCTTCACCGTGGTCGACGCGGCGCCCGTGCCCGGCGTGGGCTGACCGCCGCCGCCCGCCGCACTACGATCGCCGGTATGCAGGACGCAGCGGTGATCATTCCCGCGAAGGACGAGGCGGACCGGATCGGCGCGACGGTCAAGGCCGCCGCGGAACTGCCCGGCACGGACCTCGTCATCGTCGTGGACGACGGCTCCCGGGACGGCACGGCGCGCGCGGCCGAGGACGCCGGCGCCCGCGTCGTCCGGCACAGCCGCAACCGGGGCAAGGGAGCGGCGATGGAGACCGGCGCGGAGGCCGTCCGCCTGCTCGACGACGGCGACCCGCGCCACCTGCTGTTCCTCGACGCCGACCTCGGCGACACGGCCCGGGACGCGGCGCCGCTCGTCGCCCCCGTCCGCGCGGGCACCGCCGACATGACGATCGCGGCGTTCAGCAGCACGGTGAAGCTCGGCGGCCACGGCTTCGTCGTCCGGCTCTCCCGCGACGGCATCCGCCGCGCCACCGGCTGGACCGCGACCCAGCCGCTCAACGGCCAGCGCTGCCTGACCCGCGCCGCGTTCGAGGCGGCCCGGCCGCTCGCCGCCGGGTTCGGCGTCGAGACCGCGCTGACGATCGACCTGCTCCGCAAGGGCTTCCGCGTCGAGGAGGTCGAGGTCCCGCTCGCGCACCGCGCCACCGGCACCGACTGGCGCGCCCAGCTCCACCGCGCCCGGCAGTTCCGCGACGTCGCGCGCGCCCTCGCCGCCCGCGAGCCCGCGCTGGACGCGCTGCGGCGCCGCGCGGGCGCGTGACCCTGGCCCGTCCCCGCACGGACGGCGCGACGACCACGCGGCGGCGCGCCGCGACGGGCGGGCTCGTGCTCGGCGGGACGGGTCTGGCCTGCGTCGTCGTCGTCGCTTTCCTCGGCCCGTCGGCGTTCGAGCCCGCGCTGCCCGGCGGCGGCCCTCCGTTCGCGCTGGCCGCGCATCCGTCGCCGTATCTCGTGGTCGCGCTGGTCGTCGCCGGGCTGACGGCGGGCGCGGCGGGGCTGGCGCTGTGCCTGCGGGCGGCGGGCGAGATCCCGGTGCGTCCGCTGCTGGTCGCGGGGCTGCTCACGGCGGCGGTGCTCGCGTTCCTCCCGCCCGTCGGCTCGTCCGACCACCTCAACTACGCCGGGTACGGGCGGATGGCGGTCACCGGCCACGACCCGTACGCCACGACCGCCGACGATGTGCCCGGCGACCCGGTGGCGGGCGCGGCGGAAGAGTGGCGGCGGACGCCGTCGGTCTACGGACCCGTCGCGACGGCCGGGCAGGCATTTGCGTCCTGGATCGGTGGCGACTCGCTGCGGCGCACGGTGTTCGTCCTGTCCGCGATGAACGTGCTGGCGTTCGCACTGACGGCACTGCTCCTGCACCGCATGGCCCGCGACGACAAGGCCCGCACCCGCGCCGCACTGCTGTGGACGGCCAACCCGCTGGTGCTCTACCAGCTCGTCGCGGGCGCGCACAACGACGTGTGGGCGATCGCCCCGATGGTGGCCGCGCTCGCGGTGTTCGCCCGTCCGGGCCGCGCCCGCACCGTGCTGACCGGCGTGCTCGTCGCGGTCGGCGCGGCGGTGAAGCTGCCCGCCGCGCTGGTCGGCGGCGGCCCGGCGTGGCTGCTGCTGCGCCATCGCAGGGCGGGCCTCGTCGCGCTGTTCGGCGGGGCGGGCGTGACGGCCGCCGTCCTGTTCGCGCTCGCCGGGCCGCACGTGTTCGACCAGACCGGACGCGCCGGCGGCATGATCTCGCTGGCCACGCCGTGGCATCTCGTCCGCCCGCTGCTCGGCCGGGACGTGATCAAGTACCTGGCCGCCGCGACCGGGATCGCCCTCGCGCTGCTGCTGTACCGGGGGCTGCCGACGTCAAAGGACGTCCCGCGCGACGACCCCCGCCGCGTCGCCGCCGCCCTGCTGCTCGGCTGGCTGTTCACCGCGCCGTACGTCCTGCCCTGGTACGACGGCTACGGCTGGGCGCTGCTGGCGCTGCTGCCGCTGTCCCGGTTCGACGCGGCGCTGCTCGTCCACACGCTCGCGCTGAGCGTGGCCTACCTGCCCGCGCGCAAGCCCGAGCTGATCGGCCTGCCGGACGGCCTGACCTGGCTGTTCACCACGCTGCGCCCGGACGTCATCCCGTGCGTGCTGACGATCGCGGCGCTGACGGTCGCGGCTCTGTGCGCGCGCCGGTCTCCAGGGACCGAATCGCCGCAGCGATCGTCAGCGGCACCGTGAGCAGCAGCGTCACGGTCAGGATGATGACGCCGGAGTCGTTGACGAGCGTCCCGATGATCCCGACGCTGAGCACCGCGATCAGCGCCGGGCCCATCGTCGTCGTGTCCCGGTAGGCGACGAGCAGCGGCCTCGCCCGCCACCGCGCCGGATCGGCCAGAGCGAAGTACAGGAACACGAGGACGACCGCGAGCAGCGCCGTGAGCGGCCAGAACCCGAGGCTGCGCGTCATCGCCTCGAACTTGCGCTGGACGACCTCGCCGCCGTTCCCCGCGACCAGGTCGTTCCAGAACTTCCCGAGATGCGTGGGATTGGCGCTGTGGGCGTTCCACCACGAGATCAGCAGGACCAGCGCCACGGCCGCCGCGCCGAACCCGGCGAGCCACCACCAGCGCAGCCGCCGCCCGGCGGCCAGCAGGGCGAGCATCGCGAACACCGGCACCATCGCGAGGACACCGCCGAAGTCGCTGCCCCACACCGGCAGCCCATCGACCGCGACCGCACCGACGCCGACGGCACCGATCACGAGCGCGGCCGTCCAGGGCTGCCCGGCGCGGACGCGGTACTCCGCCAGCCACGCCGCCGTCAACACCGCCGCCGCCGCGAACAGGGCGAACGCCTGGTTCCCGAACCCGTAGAACCGGCCCGCGACGAGCGCGGTGTACCCGAGGAACGTGTTCATCTGGAGGTGCGAGCCGGTCATGACGTCCAGCGCGAGCACCCCGGCCGTCACCGCCGCGATGATCAGGCTCGGGACGAGCTTGGACCGCCGCCACGGCCCGCCGAGCGCCGCGCCCGTCAGCAGCGCCCCCAGCACGAGGACCGTCGTCACCAGCACGGCCGCCGGATGCGACGACCGCCACCACGGGACGATCCCGGCGAGGAACGCCGACACCGGCAGCGCCCCGCCGAGCAGCGCCACGACCCGCGCCGCGCCGAGCACGCGCCGCCGCCGCGCGGTCCCCGGTCGGCGCCGCAGCAGCAGCCACGCGCCGCCGAGCAGCACGATCTGCGCGACCACGACGGTCGAGATGAACGAGCCCTGCACGCTGCGGATGGCCTGCGCGGCGACGTCCTGGTTCCCCAGCCCGTCGATCTTCGACGCCGTGGCCTCGTCGGACGTCTGCGACCGCCACGCCGAGCCGACCGCCTCGTCCGACTGCGGGAGGCCGAGCAGCTTCAGGGCGGTCGCGGTGACGTCCGTCAGCGTCACCAGGCCCGGCCGGTGCGTCGCCGACGACGTCAGCAGCCCGCGCGGGAACGCCGTCGGCCCGCCCGGCGTGGTCGCGCCGATCGCGATCCGCAGATGCGGCGGCACGCCGATGTCCGACAGGCCCGCGACCAGCACGTTCGTCCCGGGCGGCAGCGCGGCCAGCACCGCCGCGACGCGCTGGTCCGCCGTGCTGACGGCCCGCGCCCGGACGGCCTCGGCCACCGCCTCCTGCTCGCCCTTGGCGTCCACCCCGGCGGCCTGGTAGGCGCGGAACAGGTCGTCGATCTCGACGGCGGACAGGCGGCAGCGCGTCCAGTCCTCCGGCCGCGCGCGGTCCGGGGCGGAGACGTAGTGGTCGACGCGGCCCGTACCGTCCGCGAGCCCATAAACCGCGCCCGCACCGACCGCGAACGTACAGTCGCCCGCGCGGTGGACGGCGTCGCCGAGCAGCCCGACGCGCGAGTGGTAGGTCGTCGCGGCGTTGTCGGCGCGGATCGCGGGCCAGTCGGCGGCGGTCGCCCCGCCGGACGGCGTCGCCGCCGGGGTCGCGGGCAGCAGGCAGTCGCCCGGCTCCAGCCGCGACCGCTGACCTGCCGAGACCGTCAGCCAGCCGTCCGTCGGGCAGGTGCCAGGCCGCGTCGTCCGCACCGAGAGCGCCGCCGCGCCGCCCTGGCCCGCCAGTTTCCACAGGGTGGGCGTGCGGGTCGCGGTGACGTCGCTCCACATCATCCCGGGAACGCCGATGACGACCGTCCGGGACGGCGGCGCCGCCTCGGCGGGCGCGGCGAGAAGCCCCGTCCCGGCGAGCAGCGCGGCGACCGCGACCAGCGCCCTGACCACCGCAGAGCACGGCCTTCCGGTTCCCGCCCCGTACTGCGCCATGAGGTCAGGTTAGTGGGCGAGTTGGTCCAGGATGGACGCATGCGTGCAGGCAGCAGGACCCCGCCGTGGATCGTCGGCCTCGGCGTTCTCGTCGCGGTCGCGGCCGTCGCGCCCCTCGTGGTGAAGTGGCTGAACAACCCGCCCGACCAGCGGATGGTGGACCTGGAGGTCTACCGGGAGGGCGGCGCGGCGATCCTGCGCGGCGCCCCGCTCTACGACGTCCTGACCCAGCCGCCGCAGCTCCTGCCGTTCACCTATCCGCCCTTCGCGGCCGTGCTCGCGGTGCCGTTCACGCTGCTGCCGTGGAAGGCCGCGCAGTGGACGTGGACGGCCCTGATGTACGCGGCGCTGACCGTCGCCGTCCTTTATGCCTTCCGCGACCTGATCCGCCGCGCGGGCCGCTGGGCGCCGGTCGCGGCGGGCGCGCTCGTCGGCGCGACGGCCTGGCTGTGGCCCGCGTCCGACCAGATGCGCTTCGGGCAGGTCGGGTTCCTGCTGATGGCGCTGTCCCTCGCCGACTGCTGCGCGCGCTCGGCCCGCTGGCCGCGCGGCGTCCTCGTCGGCCTGGCGATGGCGATCAAGCTGGTGCCGGGCGTGTTCTTCATCTGGTTCTGGATCACCGGCCGCCGCGAGGCCGCCCGGACCGCCGTGCTCACCGCGCTCGCCGCCTGGGGCGGGGCGTTCGCGCTGCTGCCCGCCGACTCGCGCGACTACTGGTTCGGCGCGTTCCTCCAGGGCGGGGACCGGACGGGCGCCGTCGGCGGCACCACCAACCAGGCCCTCAACGGGATGCTCGCGCACGTCCTGCCGGAGAGCCCGTGGCGGTCGCTGCTGTGGCTCGTCCTCGCGGTGGCCGTGGCGCTGCTCGGGCTGCGGCTGGCGCGGCGGGCGACCATTGCGGGCGACGCGCTCGGACGTCCGGGGCCGTTCGGCGGCACCGACCTGACGCGCGCCGCCGCCGCCGGACCGTCCGCCTACACCCTGCTGCTCGCCGGGGTCGCGATCACCGGGCTGCTGTCGGTGCTGCTGTCGCCCGTCGGCTGGATGCACCACCTCGTCTGGATCATCGCGGTGCTCGGCGCGCTGGCCGGAGACGGCCGCGACGTCCGCCGCTGCCTGCTCGCGCTCGGCGTCTGGCTGTACTACCTGACGCCGCTGCCGTGGCGCGGCGCCGCGCTGTCCGGACGCGAGCACGCGCTGCCCGTCCGGATCGTCGGCCGGATCCTCCAGGACGCCTTCGGACTCGCCGCACTCGCCCTGATCGTCGTACTCGGCGTCTGGTTGGTGAACCGTGTGCGAACGTCCGGGGATCATGGGGAACGTACGCACGGCGACGCGCGGGTGGGTACCCTCACTCCGTGATGCTTGTCGCCGTGGCCGTGGTAGGGCTGGTCGCCGGAGTGGCCGGAGTCTCCGTCGGCGTGGTGGCCTACCGGCGGGCGAACCAGGTCGTGGACGAGTGCGCGGCCGTCCTGCGCCGCCAGCTCCAGCTCGCCGGCACCACCAGCGTGGACCCGAAGGCCCTGCGCGACCTGGCGATCGTCCACTACGACGCGCTGAAGGAGATGTCCGGGCACCGCTCGTTCTCCCTGGCGCTGATCAACGCGGGCGGCGACGGCGTGATCATCTCCTCGATCATCGGGCGCACCGAGACCCGGACGTACGCCAAGCCCGTCCGCGACGGCCATCCGGTGGACGGCCTGTCCCCCGAGGAGAACCAGGCGCTGCGCGCGGCGCGGCTCGGCAAGGGCCCGATCGTCACCATGGACGACCCGCTGCCCGACTTCGGCATCTCCCCCAGCAAGGCGGGCTGACTCACGCCCGTAACAGGCGGGATAAGCTGGTCACGTCAGCATCACGCGCTTCTCGCGGGGGACGGTCCACGTGCGTTACGCCTATCTCGGTCCGCAGGGGACGTTCACCGAAGCCGCCCTGCTGCGGTTCCCGGGCACGGCCGACGCCGACCACCTGCCGCTCGCGACCGTCCCCGCCGTCCTGGACGCGCTGCGCCGCGACGAGGCCGACGGCGCGGTCGTCGCGCTGGAGAACTCCGTCGAGGGCTCGGTCCCCACGACTTTGGACGAGCTGGCCACCGGTGAACCGCTCCAGATCGTCGGCGAGGTCAACCTGCCGGTGTCGTTCGCGCTGCTGGTGCGGCCCGGCACCCGCCTCGGGGACGTGAAGACCGTCGCGTCGCACCCGATCGCGCAGCCGCAGTGCCGCCGCTGGCTCGCCGAGCACGTCCCGGACGCCGAGTGGCGCGCGGCGACGTCCAACGCCGAGGCCGCCCAGCACGTCGCCGACGGCCACTACGACGCGGCGCTCGCGGGCTCCTTCGCCGCCGCCCGCTACAACCTGGACGTGCTCGCCGAGGACATCCACGACGTCGCCGACGCGGTGACCCGCTTCGTCGCGCTGCGCCGCCCCGGCCCGCCGCCCGCCCCGACCGGCGCGGACCGCACCACCGTCGCCGCGTTCATCGGCGCCGACCACCCCGGCGCGCTGCTGGAGATCCTCACCGAGTTCTCCGTGCGCGGGATCAACCTGACGCTGATCCAGTCCCGTCCGACGGGCGCGCGCCTCGGCTCCTACCTGTTCTGGATGGACTTCGAGGGCCACGTCCAGGACGCCCGCGTCGGCGAGGCCCTGATGGGCCTGCGCCGGATCTGCGCGGACGTCCGCTTCATCGGCTCCTACCCGCGCGCGGACGCCGTCCGTCCCGACATCCGCCGCGGCACCCACGACGCCGACTTCGCCGCCGCCGCGTCCTGGCTCGCCTCCCTCCGCACCGGCACCCGTTGATCAACTTGTGATCTGACGCGAGTCATCCTCACATTCCTGCCCGGCGTCTCCTTCTACGGCCGCGCCCATGCGGCCCGTCCCAGGAGGTCGCGTTCGTGCGGAAACCCGCCGTTCTGTCGCTCGCCGTCGGCGCGCTGCTCGCGCTGCCCGTCGCCGTCCCGCCCGCCTACGCGGCGCCGCCCACGTCCGCGAGCATCCAGACGACGTTCGACCAGCTCGACCCGCAGCGGCTGCTCACCGTGGCGGTCCAGGTGGCGTCGCCGGACGGGGTGAAGGAAGTCCGGGGGCTCCTGAACGACCGCAGCCAGAACGGCTACTACGACACCGTTCCGTTCACGCGGACGGCGGGCACCGCCGAGGACGGCACCTGGACGCTGACCTACCACCTCGACGCCGAGCAGCACCCCGGATCCGGCGCCGTCATCGTCGAGATGGTGAGCGGGACGGGCGAGATCTCCCGGCGGGTCGCTCCGTTCACGAACTGCTACCGGACGCAGTTCACCGAGATGGCGGCCGATCCGGGCGTCATGGACTACGACACGCCCGTCGTCCACGCCTCGGGACGGCTGCTGCTCCAGCGGTCGCGCGACGTGGCCCCCGAGCCCGTCCCGGCGGGCACGGCGATCATGGGATTGACGAAGCCCGTGGCGACCGACGGCGACGGACGCTTCGCGGTCGACCTCAACCGGGTTCCGTCCGCGTCGGCGTCCGTCCCGTCGTCGAACGAGCGGCTGTGCGGTTCGTCCGCCTGGGTGCCGTACCGGACGGTGCGGCAGGAGATCCTCCTGGAGGCCCGGCAGACGAGCCCGTCGCCGACGCCCGCCGGGGGCGAGATCACGATCGAGGGCACGGTGCGCCGACGGTCGGCGAGCGGGCTCGTCCCGGACGGGGGCCAGAAGGTCGCGGTCGGCATGATCGTGTCCGGCGGCAACAAGTACTACAACGCCGAATCCGCCGCGGACGGGACGTTCCGGGTCACGTTCCCGGTGGCCAAGGGCGGATCGTGGAACGCGTGGTCGCCGGAGACGGACTTCACCGAGGCGAGCAACGTGGTGCGGGGCGAGCCGGACCAGCGGACCGGCACGCCGGTCTTCTCCGGCATCAAGGCCGGCAGCCCGGTCGAGCGGAACGGGCTCGTCGGGATCACCGGACGGCTGACGCGCTCCGAGAACGGCACCCCCGCGCCCATCGGCCGGACGACCCTGGACATCGAGTTCTCGCCGGACGGCAAGACCGGCTGGACCAAGGTCTCCGACAGCGGCTGGGTCTCCGACGACGGCGAGGTCTCCTCGTTCGAGTACGCGACGCGCGACGGGTACTGGCGCCTGCGCTACCGCGGCGACACCACCACGAAGCCCGGCTACAGCCCGGCCGTCTACGTGGACGTCCGCACGGACACCTACTTCTACGACTTCAACGCCGCGCCGGAGCCCGTCCGCAAGGGCGGCACGCTGACCGTCAGCGGCAAGCTGTACCGCCGGCCGGGCGACGACTGGACGCCCTTCCCCTCCGGAGCGAAGGTCGCCATCCAGTTCCGGGCGGACGGCGCCACGACCTGGACCACGATGGGCACCACCACGACCGGCAAGAACGGCGTGTTCCGCAAGCAGTTCACCGCGTCCAAGAAGGGCGCCTGGCGCGCGACCTACGCGGGCGACGCCACGTACATGCCGCGGACGAGCGACGCCGACAACGTCGAGGTCGGCATCAGGACGCTGTTCACGTCGGCGTTCAACGCCTCGCCCGAGCCGGTCCGCGCGGGCGCGTCGCTGAAGGTGGCCGGGAAGCTCGTCCGGTTCATCAACAACAACTGGGTCCACGCGGGGTCGGGCGCGGTGATCCAGATCCAGTTCAAGGCGTCCGGTTCGTCCACCTGGACCACGCTCGGCACCACCAAGACCACGTCCGCCGGCACGTTCGCCCGCACGTTCAAGGCCGTCAAGGACGGCACCTGGCGCGCCGTCTACACCGGAAACTCCACCTACCTCCCGTCCACCGGCCCGACCGACTACGTCGACGTCCGCTGAGGTGCCTCCCATGCGCAAGCCGTCCGTCCTGTCCCTGGCCGCGAGCGCCCTGGTCGCCGCGCCCCTCGCGGCCGTCCCGCCCGCCTTCGCCGAGGCCGTCTGCTACAGCACGCTGATCGAGGCGGCGTCGACCCCGGCCCGCCTCGACCTCGACCACCCCGCCGCCCATATCACCGGCCGTCTGCTGGCCCGCAGGTCCAGCACCGAGGATCCGGTTCCCGTGCCCGGCGCCACCCTGAACGTGACCCCGAACGGAACGGTCACGACGGCCGAGGACGGGACGTTCGCGACGGATGTCCGCGACAAGTCCTGGACCGCGCTGTCCTTCCCCGGCGACGGCCAGTACTGCAAGGCGGCGACCAAGACCGTCGACCACCCGATCGATCAGAGCGAGGTGACGCTGACGGCGAAGCGGGAGCCCGCGTCGGACCCGCTCCAGGTCGGCGACGCGGTCACGGTGGCGGGCACGCTGACGCACGGGACGACCCCCGCGAGCGGCGTGAAGGTCGTGCTCGAAGCGGCCGGGAAGGACCAGCCGAAGACCTACGCGACCACGACGGGCGCCGACGGCGCGTACTCCATCACGTACGTCCCCGAGCGGGGCGGCTCGTGGTCCGTCCACGCGGAGAGTTCGCTCTACACGAAGGAGACGCCCAAGGTCTGGGGGTACGTGCGCGTCCAGGACGCCGTTCCGCTGTTCTCCGGCTTCACCGTGACCCCGAACCCCGCCGCGTACAGCCTCCCGGTGCGGATCCGGGCGAAGCTGGAGCGCCTCGACATCGACGGAAGCCGGAGGATCATTGGGCCTACATGGGTGGACGTCGAGTACTCCGCAGACGGCAAGGCCGGCTGGACGAAGGTCGCCCGCGCGTGGGTGAACGCGCAGGGCGAGATCGACTCCCTCGACCTCGATGCGACGAAGGACGGCTACCTGCGGCTCAGCTTCCCCGGTGAGGAACTGTCCCTGACCAGGCCGGGGACGAGCGAGGCCCGCTACCTCGACGTCCGCACGGGCACCGACTTCACCCAGTTCAACGCCGCCCCCGAACCCGTGCGGACGGGCGGCACGCTCACCGTGAGCGGCATCCTGCTGCGGCTCGCGGGCAAGGCCTGGACGCCCGTCGGCTCGGGGAACAAGGTCACGATCCAGTTCCGGGCGGACGGCGCCACGACCTGGACCACGATGGGCACGACGACGACCGACAGGAACGGCGCGTTCCGCAAGCAGTTCACCGCGTCCAAGAAGGGCACCTGGCGCGCGACGTACGCGGGCAACGCCACGTACACGCCCGCCACCAGCACGGGCGACGAGGTCGTGGTCGGCACGCGGACGGCGTTCGCGTCCGGCTTCAACGCCTCGCCCGAGCCGGTCCGCAAGGGCGCGTCGCTGAAGGTGGCCGGCAAGCTCAACCGCTATGTCGGCGACCGGTGGGTGCACGCGGGGTCGGGCGCGGTGATCCAGATCCAGTTCAAGGCGTCCGGCTCGTCCACCTGGACCACGCTGGGCACCACCAAGACCACGTCCGCCGGCACGTTCGCCCGCACGTTCAAGGCCGTCAAGGACGGCACCTGGCGCGCCGTCTACACCGGCA
>NZ_WUTW01000002.1:0-1210904 GCF_009831215.1 Actinomadura rayongensis | reverse complement strand
CAAGACCACGTCCGCCGGCACGTTCGCCCGCACGTTCAAGGCCGTCAAGGACGGCACCTGGCGCGCCGTCTACACCGGCAGCCCCACCTACCTCCCGGCGACCAGCGGGACCGACTACGTGGACGTCCGGTAGCGGGATACTCGCGCGCGGCAGAGGGGTGCGGGCCGGTAGCCTCGGGTCTGTGATCGACCTGCGAGCTCTTCGAGAGGACCCCGAGCGGCTGCGCGCTTCGCAGCGCGCCCGCGGGGCGGATGAGGCCGTCGTCGGACGGCTGCTCGACCTGGACGAGCGGCGCCGCTCCGCGCTGTCGTCGTTCGAGCGGCTGCGCGCCGAGCAGAAGAGTTTCGGCAAGTCGGTGTCGCGGGCGCAGGGCGACGAGCGCGCCGCGCTGCTCGCCCGCGCCAAGGAGCTGGCGCAGCAGGTCAAGGAGGCCGAGGCCGACGCGGACCGGCTCGGCGAGGAGCTGACGGCGGTGCTGCGGCTCGTCCCGAACCTCGTGGAGGAGGGCGCTCCGGCGGGCGGCGAGGAGGACTTCGTCGTCCTGGAGCACGTCGGCGAGCCGCCGCGCTTCGACTTCGAGCCGAAGGACCATCTGGAGCTGGGCGAGGGCCTCGGCGCCATCGACATGGAGCGCGGCGCGAAGGTCGCGGGCGCGCGGTTCTACTACCTGACGGGCGTCGGCGCGCGGCTGCAGTACGCGCTGCTGAACCTGGCGATGGAGCAGGCGGTCGCGGCCGGGTTCGTCCCGATGTATCCGCCGGTGCTGGTCAAGCCGGAGGCGATGGAGGGCACCGGGTTCCTCGGCGCCCACGCCGCCGAGGTGTACCGGCTGGAGGAGGACGACCTCTACCTCGTCGGGACGTCGGAAGTACCGCTCGCCGCGTACCACATGAACGAGATCATCGACGCGCTCCCGCGGCGGTACGTCGCGTGGTCGTCGTGCTTCCGCCGCGAGGCGGGGTCGTACGGGAAGGACACGCGGGGCATCATCCGCGTCCACCAGTTCGACAAGGTGGAGATGTTCTCCTACTGCGACCCGGCGGACGCCCACGCCGAGCACCTGCGGCTGCTGGAGTGGGAGAAGGAGATGCTCGCGAAGGTCGAGCTGCCCTACCGGGTGATCGACGTCGCGGCGGGCGACCTCGGGACGAGCGCGGCCCGCAAGTACGACTGCGAGGCGTGGGTCCCGACGCAGGGGACGTACCGGGAGGTCACGTCCACGTCGAACTGCACGGAGTTCCAGGCGCGGCGGCTGGCCGTCCGGCACCGGGACGAGGACGGGAAGAACCAGCCGGTCGCGACGCTGAACGGCACGCTCGCCACGACGCGCTGGATGGTGGCGATCCTGGAGAACCACCAGCGCGCGGACGGTTCGGTCCACGTGCCCGAGGCGCTGCGCAAGTTCCTCGGGCAGGACGTCCTGGAGCCGATCAAGCGGTGAACGGGGAAAGCCGGGGTGCGGGTCGCCCCGGCTTTCGCGTCGGTCAGCCCTTCCGCGCGGGGAGGATCCGCTTCACGGCCAGTCCGGCGGACACGAGCGTGAAGACGGCCAGCCCGACCCAGAGGGCCTGCACGCCGAGCCACGGCGAGGCCGCGGCGGCGCCGCCGAATCCGGCGGCCACACCGCCGATGGGGGGAGTGTTGTACATCTACCATTTCCTCTCTTTGCGCCAGGCGGCCTGCCAGAATGCACGTGCCTGGACGGCTTGCAGAAAGACGTCGAACACCATCTCGATGAAGATCGTGGCGGCGACGGCCATCTGGGTCTTTCCGCGCTGACGGACGGTCACCACGCGTTCCAGCATGAAGATCACGGTGACGGCGCCCCAGATCGGGCTGAGCTGGATCCCGCCGAGCCAGACCGCCGAATAGGCGACCGAGGCGAGATACGCGGTGATGACGACGATGCCGATCAGCGACAGCAACTGGCGGCCCCAATACGAGCGGGTGATCGGGGTCCAGCCGTAGTCGATGAGGTTCTCCAGCGCGCCGCGCTTCCAGCGCAACCGCTGCTGGGCGAGTTGTGTCCAGGTGGGCATGACCTCGGTCGTGAGCGTGCATTCCGGCGGGCACAGAATGCGGAATCCGAGGTGGAGGATCGCGAGGGTGAGTTCGTTGTCCTCGGTCAGCACCCGGACGTCGTAAACGTGCGGCAGCCCGGGCAGCCTCTCCGCCTTCCGGGCGGCGACGACCTCCTGGAGCGTCGTCGCGCGGAAGATCGTGGCCGTGCCGGTCAGGACGAGCGCCTTCCCCTGCAACCGCCGGACGTCCCGGGCGTACCGGGCGTACTCGTTGCGCTGGAACATGCCGACGAGCCCGCCGCCGGGCTTGCCGGTGAACGTCCCGCCGACGGCCGCGTACCGTCCGGTCGCGAGGTACTCGACGCCGTTGTGGATGAAGCCGGAGTCGAGCGCCGAGTCGGCGTCCATGACCATGACCGCGTCCTGCGGGCCGAAGATCGGCAGCAGCGAGTCCAGGACCTGGTTGAGCGCGCCCGCCTTCTTGTGCTTGTTCCCGCGCGTGCCGACGATCTCGACGCCGCAGAGCTGCGCGAGCCCGGCGGTGTCGTCGGTGCAGTTGTCGGCGATCACGACGATGTGGTCCGGCGGACGCCGCTGCTGCCGCAGGGACGCGATCGTCTCGGTGATCTGCTTGGCCTCGTTGTGCGCCGGAATCAGCACGGTCACCCGCATCTCGGCCGGGTCGAGCCGCGGAAGACTCCGCTTGCCATCGGAATCATCACGATCCGCACGCCGCGCCTTGCTGCGATGCCCACCCCCCTGCGCCACGACGCGGTGCGCCGGACCAGCCGGTCGCGGCGGCGCGCCGGTCGCCCGGTGCGCGGGGCCGCCCGGTCGCGGCGGCGCGTAGGGCGCGGGGGCCGATGGGCGCGGCGGCGCGTCAGGGACGCGGTGCGCGGGCACCAGCGGACGCACGGGCGCGTCGAGAACGTGGTGCGCGGGCGCCAACGGACGCGAGGGCGCATCGGGCGCGCGGTGCGCTGGGATGGCCGGACCCGACGGCGTGTCGGGCGCGCGGTGCGTGGGCGCCGCCGGACGCGGCAGCGCGCCGGTCGCGCGGTGCGCGGGGCCAGCCGGACGCGGGGACGTGTCGGGCGCGCGGTGCGCTGGGGTGGTCAGACCCGACGGCGCGTCGGGGGCGCGGTGTGCGGGCGCCGGCGGACGCGGCGGCGCGGGCGCGGCGCGGTGTGTCGGGGCGGCCGGACTCGGGGGTGCGGTGGGGACGAACGGGGTCACGTCCGGGACGGTGACGGTTGCGGACGGCGTCCGCGTGCCCCATGTCGCCGGTGCCGCCAGGTGGCCGGACGCGGCGGCGGGGCGCCGGGCGTGCGGCGGTTCGTCCTGGGCGGACCGGGCGAAACGGTGCCGGGGCACGGCGGGGCCGGAACCCGGTGGGGGGAGGGGATTCATCTCATTCCCGACAGCGCCGGGAGTCGCACGAATGTCACCGCTTCGCGGCGGACGCTCCCAGAAGGTGCCCGTAGGCGATGACGTTGTCGACGTAGTGCCCGGTCCCCCGGTCGAACCGGCCGCCGCAGGTGATCAAGCGGATGGCCGGATAGCCCGGGTCGGCGTAGACGCGCTCGGTCGGGAAGCGGTCCTTGGGCACGCGTTCGACCGAGTCGACGCGGAACACGGCGGTGCGCCCGTCGGCGCGCCGGACGCTGAACCGGTCGCCCGGCCGCAGCTCGCCGAGCCGGTAGAACACGGCCGGCCCGCGCTGCGAGTCGACATGCCCGATGATCACGGCGGCGCCCCGGCTGCCCGGCGCCGGGCCGAGCCGGTACCACCCGGCCTCGCCGGCGCGGGCGAGCGGCGGCGTCTCGACGGTCCGGTCGGGATTCTTGGCGAGCTTCATCAGGGCCGTCCGGACGCCGATGCGCGGCACGTCCAGCCGGACGGGCGTGGACGGCGGCAGCGGCGCGACCGTGGCGGGCACGATCCGTCCGGTCGCGCTCGGCCCCGGCGCGGGCGGCTCGGCAGGGTCAGACGGGACGAGCCGGACGACGGCGAACAGCACCGCCGCCCCGACGCCGACCGCGCCTGCGGCTAGACCGATACGGCCTGGAACGCGCACCGCCCGCCCCCCGTCCGGAATGAGAACCTTGCCGGGACGGTACCGTCCGGCGGACGCCCGCGCAGGACGCGGTGGGGAGATGGGGCCAGATGGGGGGTATGTTCCGGGGGTGACGACGCAACCACCCCGGCTGATCGCCACGGACCTCGACGGCACGATCGTCCGCTCCGACGGCACGATCTCCGACCGCACCGTGGCCGCCCTGGCGCGCGTCGAACGCGCCGGCGCGACCCTCGTGCTCGTCACCGGCCGCCCGCCGCGCTGGATGACCGACATCGCCGCCGCGCTGAAGCACCGGGGCGTCGCGATCTGCGCGAACGGCGCCGTCCGCTACGACCTGCACGCCGAGAAGGTGCTCGGCGCGCGGCTCATCGACCCCGCGACCCTCGCCACGGCCGTGGAAAGGCTCCGCGCCGCCGACCCGGAACTGCGGTTCGCCGTCGAGTACCCGACCGGGTTCGTGTTCGAGTCCCGGTTCGCGCTCGGCCGCATCGACGCCGAATCCCTCGGCGGCAGGGTCGTGGACGGTCACGCTCTCGTCAGCGAGGGCGGCGCGAAACTGCTCGCGTTCCACCCCACCGCGCATCCCGACGAACTCGCCGAGGTCGCCGGGAAGGCCGTGGGGGACCTCGTCACCGTCACGCACTCGTCCGGCCGCGGGCTGCTGGAGATGAGCGCGCACGGCGTCACCAAGGCCAGCGCGCTCGCAGCCCTCTGCGCCGAGCAGGGGTTGTGCGCCGCCGACGTCGTCGCGTTCGGCGACATGCCCAACGACCTGCCGATGCTGACCTGGGCGGGCACGTCCTACGGCGTCGCGAACGCCCATCCGCTCGTGCTGGCGGCCGTCACCGCGACGACCGCCCGCAACGACGAGGACGGCGTCGCCCAGGTCATCGAGCGCCTGTTCCCCTAGAGGTAGGGACCGGACGACCGGGACGGCGGCTGCTGCTCCTCCTGCCCGCCGGGCACCATGCCCGCCGGCAGCGCGCGCCGCATCTGCTCCAGCTGCGCCCGCGCCGCCATCTGCTGCGCGAACAGCGTCGTCTGGATCCCGTGGAACAGGCCCTCCAGCCAGCCGACGAGCTGGGCCTGCGCGATCCGCAGCTCGCCCTCGCTCGGCACCTGCCCGTCGGTGAACGGCAGCGACAGCCGCTCCAGCTCGCTCACCAGCTCCGGCGCGAGACCGTCCTTCAGCTCCTGGATGGACGACTGGTGGATCTCGCGCAGCCGCGCCCGGCTCGCCTCGTCCAGCGGGGCGGCCTTGACCTCGTCCAGCAGCTGCCGGATCATCCCGCCGATCCGCATGACCTTGGCGGGCTGCTCGACCATCTCGGCGACGGACTTCTCGCCGCCGTCCTCGCCCGTCCCGGCGCCGCCGAGCGCGATGCCGTTCGGCCCGACGACGAGGACCTGCGGCTCCTGCTCGTTCTCCTGCGATGGCTCGCTCATAATCCCTCTCTCAGACGACCAGCAATATTTTGCCGACGTGGCCGCTCTCCTCCAGCAGGCGGTGCGCGAGGGGCGCCTCCTCCATCCGGACGGTCCGGTCGACCACCGGGCGCACCTTCCCCTCTTCCAGCAGCGGCCACACGTGCTCCCCGGCCGCCGCGACGACCGCGGCCTTCTCCGCGACCGGCCGGGCGCGCAGGCCCGTCGCGTGGACGGACGCCCGCCGCGACAGCAGCGCGCCCAGGTCCAGTTCGCCCTTCATGCCGCCCTGCATCCCGATGACGACGAGCCGTCCGCCGGTCGCGAGCGCCGCGACGTTCCGGGGAAGGTACGCGGCACCCATATTGTCCAGGATCACGTCGAACGGGCCGTGCGCGACGAAATCGTCGGTGCGGTAGTTGATGGCGACGTCCGCGCCGAGGTCCCGGCACGCCTCCGCCTTGCGCTCGCCGCCGACCGTGCAGGCGATCCGCCCGGCGCCCGTCGCGCGGGCGAGCTGGATCGCCATCGTCCCGATGCCGCTGCCGCCGCCGTGGACGAGGAACGATTCGCCCTCTTTCAGGCCCGCGACCTCGAACACATTCGACCAGACGGTGCAGACGACTTCCGGGAGCGCTGCGGCGGCGATCAGGTCCACATTCTTGGGGACGGGCAGGAGTTGCCCCGCCGGGACCGCTACTTTCTCGGCATATCCCCCGCCCGCGAGCAGGGCGCAGACCGGGTCGCCGACCGTCCAGCCGGTCACGCCGGGGCCGAGCGCCGCGACCGTCCCGGAAACCTCCAGGCCCGGATAGTCGGGGGCGCCCGGCGGGGGCGGGTAGAAGCCCTGCCGCTGGAGGACGTCCGCACGGTTCACCCCGGCCGCCGCGACGGCCACGACGACCTCGCCCGGCTGCGGTTCGGGATCGGGGACCTGCGTCCATTCGAGGACGTCGGCGTCCCCGGGTTCACGGATCACGATGGCGCGCATGCACGTCACGCTACCGGGCCGCCGATCGGGACGAACCGGCCCGTCGATTTCCCATCCCCGGTCGGATATGAGACGTTGCCGACCCGGCTTTGCGGTCGCGATCCGGGCCTTTTGCCGACGGGTATCCTGCCGGTGGGGCGATGCTGACCTACTCCGCTAATGATCGTTGAGAGCATGGCCGAGGGGAGAGACGGTGGCAAGGAACGATCACGACGGACGTTCCCTGGAGGAGCGGCTCGCGTCGCTGGACGCCATGAGCGGAGACCCCGAACCCTCGACGAGCAAGCTCGCCCCCGCCCCCGCGGACGAGAACGACGAGCCCGCCGCCAACCCCTGGCTCGCCGCGCCGCCGCCCGCCGCGCCCCCGGCCGCCGGACCGGGCCGTCCGCCGCAGGACTTCGGGCAGTCGGGACCGTCCGAGGGCGCCGCGCCGCCGCCGTACGGCGCGCCCCTCGCGCCGCCGCCCTACGCGGTGGACCCCGCGCCGTTCATGGGCACGCCGCCGCCCGTCGGCGAGGAACGCTCCTTCGACGACGACGCCCAGACGCCCGACGGCCCGCCGTACGCCGCCTGGCCCGCGCCGCCGTCCGGCCCCGCCGCGCCGGAGACGTCCGCCGACGACGCGACCGTCGCCGAGCCCGAGGGCGGCCCCGGCGCGCCGCCGCCGTTCGCCGCGCCCCCGCCCTTCGCGGACGACGCGACGGCCACCGGCGCGTCCCCGCTCCCGCCGCCGCCCTTCGCCGGAGGCCCGCCGCCCTTCACCGGCGCCCCGCCCGCCCCGCCGTTCCCGCAGGGCCCGCCGCCGGGCGCCCCGTTCAACGCGCCCCCGCCGCCCGGCCCCGGCGTGCCCCCGCCGCCGGGCGTCCCGCCGTACGACCCGGGCCGTCCCACGCCCGCCGAACCACCGCTCCCGCCCTACGACCCCCAGGGCGGCCCACCCCCCGCAGGCCCCCCACGTCCCCCAGGCCCCGGCGCCCCGCCGTTCCATGGCCCGCCGCCGCCCGGCGCACCGCCCTTCAACGGCCCGCCCCCCGGCCCGGGAGCCCCCGGCGCCCCGTTCAACGGCCCGCCGCCCGGCGCGCCCCACTTCGACGGCCCGCCGCCCGGCCCGGGCGCGCCGTTCGACGGACCGTCTGGTCCGGGAGCCCCCGGCCCTGGCGTCCCGCCGGGTCCCGGCGCGCCGTCCGGCCCGCCGCAGTTCGACGGGCCGCCGTCTGGCGCGCCGCAGTTTGACGGGCCGCCGTCTGGCGCGCCGCAGTTTGACGGGCCGCCGCCCGGTCCGGGAGCCCCCGGCCCCGGCGTCCCGCCCGGCCCCGGTGCGCCGTTCGATGGGCCGCCTGGTCCGGGAGCCCCCGGTCCTGGCGTGCCGCCGGTTCCCGGCGCGCCGCCCGGCCCGCCGCAGTTCGACGGCCCGCCGCCCGGTCCGGGAGCGCCCGGTCCCGGCGTGCCGCCGGGTCCTGGTGCGCCGTTCGACGGCCCGCCGTCCGGGCCGGGTGCGGGCGGGTTCGACGCCGCCGGTGCGCCGCCGCTCGACCAGCTTCCGCCGTACCCGGGGTTCGGCCAGCCGCCCGGCCCGCCACCGGGCCAGCCGTACCAGCAGCCGCCGGGCCACCCCGCGCAGGCCGGGTATTCGCAGGCTCCGCCCGAGCCGCAGTCCGCCGAGAGCCTCAGCTCGGAGAACCTGCTCGGCGAGCGGCGCATCGTCCCGTCCGGCGGCTGGCGCCGCGCGGTCTACAAGGCCAGCGGCGGGAACATCGTCCCCGGCGAGTCGCAGACCGAACTGCGCCGCAAGGACCTCATCGAGCGCGCCCGCACCCCGGTCGCGGGCGGGCACCACCGGGTCGCGGTGATGTCGCTGAAGGGCGGCGTCGGCAAGACGACGACCACGACGGGCCTCGGCTCGATGCTCGGCTCGCTGCGCGGCGACCGCGTCATCGCCGTCGACGCCAACCCCGACCGCGGCACGCTGTCGGACAAGGTGCGGTTGGAGACGGCGGCGACCGTCCGCGACCTGCTGAACAACCGCGACCAGATCCGGCGGTACGCCGACGTCCGGGCGTTCACCTCGCAGAACGTGGCGCGCCTGGAGGTGCTGGCGTCCGACCGCGACCCGGCGGTCAGCGAGGCGTTCAGCGCGGAGGACTACGCGGCCGTCGCCGTCGTGCTGGAGCAGTACTACTCGATCTGCATCACCGACTGCGGGACCGGCCTGCTGCACTCGGCGATGGCGGGCGTGCTGTCGCTGGCGGACCAGCTCGTCCTCGTCAGCTCCCCGTCGGTGGACGGCGCCCGGTCGGCGAGCGCGACGCTCGACTGGCTGGAGGCGCACGACCACGGCCACCTCGTCCGCAACGGCGTCGTCGTGCTGTCGATGGTGCGCAACCGGACGCGCAGCCAGGTCGACCTGGACAAGCTCCAGGCGCACTTCGAGAGCCGCTGCCGCGCCGTCGTCCGCATCCCCTACGACGACCACCTGGAAGAGGGCGCCGAGGTCGAGCTGGACGCGCTGGCCCCGCCGACCCGCGAGGCGTACCTGATGCTGGCGGCCGTCGTCGGCGACGGTTTCGTCCACCAGCGCCCGTCCTGACGGCATAGAGTCGCCGTCCGTGGGCGACAGGATCTACGTCGGGAAGGCGGCGGACGACGCCGCGGGGGATCGCGGCTGGCTGCTCGGGCACTTCAAGACGCCCGGGGACATCCGGCACAGCGAGGACGTCGAGATCAAGTGGGGCGTCCACAAGAAGGGCGACCGGCGCGCGGACTGGGCGCGCGGCGAGCGGCGGACGGCGCTGCTCGTGCTGATCTCGGGACGGTTCCGGCTGGAGTTCCCGGGCGAGGACGTCGTCCTCACCGAGCAGGGCGACTACTGCGTGTGGGCGCGCGGCGTGGACCACTCGTGGGAGGCCGAGGAGGAGTCGGTGGTGATGACCGTCCGGTGGCCGTCGATCCCGGGCTACGCGCTGCCGGGCTGACCCGCGCGCGCCGTGCGCTGACCCGAACGCGCGCAAGATCACTGTTCGCGGGACGCACGCGGACCGCCGTGCCTACGATGCGCCCACGGGTGCCGTTCTCCGTCACCCTGGGACAAATTGCGCAGCGGCTCCGAGGAGGACCCGGGACATGGTGAACGAACAGCGCGACTGGGCCTCCCTCGGCATCGACATCACCAAGCCGAGCATCGCCCGCACCTACGACGTCGTCCTGCGCGGCAAGGACAACTTCGAGGTGGACCGCGCGTTCGTCAACGAGATCGTGAAGGTCATCCCGGAGATCTACGACGTCGCGACGTACAACCGGGAGATCCTGGGCCGGGGCGTCCGCTACCTGGCGGGCGAGGCGGGGATCCGGCAGTTCCTCGACCTCGGGTCCGGGCTGCCGACCGTCCAGAACACGCACCAGGTGGCGCAGGCGACCGACCCGTCCTGCCGCGTGGTGTACGTGGACAACGACCCGATCGTGCTCGCCCACGGCCGCGCCCTGCTCGCGGAGAACGACCGTACGACCGTCGTCACGGCGGACCTGCGCGAGCCGGAGGCGATCCTCGCCGACCCGGACGTGCGCGCCCTGATCGACTTCGACCAGCCCGTCGCGATCATGCTGGTCGGGATCCTGCACCACCTGCACGACGACGAGGGCCCGCAGCGGATCGTGGACACGTTCATGGACGCCGTCCCGTCCGGCAGCCACCTGTTCGTGACGCACTTCTGCGCGTCCAGCCCCGAGTCGCGCGACGCGGAGAAGAAGTACCTCGCGATGCTCGGCACCGGCCGCTTCCGCACCCCCGAAGAGATCACCGCCTACTTCGACGGCTTCGACCTCCTGCCCCCCGGCGTCGTCCCGCTCCCGCTCTGGCGCCCCGACGAGCCCGTCACCGGCGACCTCTCCGTCGGCCAGCGCCTGATGTACGGCGGCATCGCCCGCAAGCCCTGACCGTGCCCTTCGCCGCCCTGCCCGGCGGGGCGGGCGACGCGTGGGCCGCGTGCCGCGCGGCGCTCGCGGACGGCGCGCCCGGCACGCTCGACCCCGCCCCGGTGAACCGCGTCGCGACGTTCCACCTGCTCCGGCGCCGCGAACGCCTGACGCGGCGCCGGGGGACGCGGACGCTCGGGTTCGCGGCGGCGCTCGCCGCGCTGGAGGCCTGCGCGTACGACGACGTCCTTCTCGGCCGGGTCCGAACGGCGACCCTGGAGTTCCAGCTCGTCCTGAGCCCGGACGCGGCCGAGATCGTCGCCTGCTTCGGTGTGGCGCGGGCCGCACGGGAAGATCTTTGATTCGCGCCCCTCGGCGCGGGGCGCGCGCTTACGCTGCGGGCGTGATCTACCGAACGGCGACGCGGGACGATCTGCCCGCAGTGGTCGCCCTGCTGGCGGACGGCGACGACGTCGTCGATCCCGCGTCCGTCCGGCCCGGCGTGGACCAGGTGCGGGCCTTCGAGACGGTGGCCGGCGACCCGCGCAACGAGTTGCTGGTGCTGGAGAAGGACGGGACGGTCGTCGGCTGCATCCAGGCCACCTACATCCCCGACCTCGGCGGGGACTGCTCCGAGCGGGCGCACCTGGAGGCGGTCCGCGTCCGGCCGGACTTCCGGCACAACGGGTTCGGGCGGCTGCTCGTCACGTACGCGATCGCCCGGGCGCGGGCGCGCGGGTGCACGCTGGTCCAGCTGACGACGGACAAGTCGCACATCGAGGCGCAGCGGTTCTGCGCGTCGCTCGGGTTCGTCCCGAGTCACGAGGGGTTCAAGCTTCCTCTCTGAGCGTACGCGCCAGTAAATAGACATGCCCATTTGTATGATCGGGGCATGGCGGAGGAGTCGCGGCCCGGGCGCGTGATCGGCGGACGGTACCGCTTGGCGGAGGAACTGGCCGCGGGCGGGTTCGGACGGGTCTGGCGGGCGTGGGACCAAGTCCTCGAAGTCGACGTCGCCGTCAAAGAGGTTTGGCTCCACCCGGGCATCACTCCCGGCGTGCGCGCGGAGATGCTGAAGCGCGCCGCGCGCGAGGCGCGCAACGCGGCGCGACTGCGCAACCATCCGAACATCGTCACCGTGCACGACGTGGCGATCGAGGACGGCGTCCCCTGGACGGTCATGCAGCTCATCTCCGGCTGTTCCCTGCACGAGCGCATCGCCGAGAACGGCCCGCTGGACCCGGACGCCGCCGAGAAGGTGGCCCGTTCCGTGCTGAAGGCCCTGGAGACCGCGCACGCGGCGGGGATCGTTCACCGCGACGTCAAGCCCGCGAACGTCATGCTCGCCTCCGACGGCGACATTCTGCTGACCGACTTCGGCATCGCCGTCCACCTGGACGAGACGCGCATGACCACGCCCGGGACGTTCATCGGAACGGCCGACTTCCTGGCGCCGGAACGCATTCGCGGTCGCGAGGAGAGCCCGGCGAGCGACCTCTTCTCCCTCGGCTCGACGCTGTACTACGCGTTGGAGGGCGTCGCGCCGTTCCACCGCAGCATCCCGGACGCGATCTACGGCGCGATCCTCACCGAGGAGGCGCCCCGGTCCGAGCGGGCGGGCCACCTGGCGCCCCTGATCGAACAGCTCCTGTGCAAGGACCCCGACCGGCGGCCGACGGCGTCCCGGGCACTGAGGCTGCTCGGCGCCCGCCCGACGGCCACGGCCACCCAGGAAGTGCTGGTCGAAGAGGTCAAGCCGCCCGAAGAAAAGCCGCCGGAGAAGCCCAAGCCGCCGGAGAAGCCACCGGAGGAGCCGCCTGCCAGCCAGGACACCACCTGGATGTGGGTGGTCGGCATCGGCGTCGTCATCTGCGCCCTGCTCTACCTCCAGAGCCCGGGCTTCTCCGGCGCCGTCACCGACATGGGACTGCACGGAAAACTGACGTCCGCCCAAATAGGCAACTGCCTCCACCAGAGCAAGAACGAGCAGTGGGTCGAGGTCCCCTGCTGGTCCGCCGCCGCCGAACGGACGGTGACCGGGGCGCTCACCTCGTCCCTGGCGTCCATGATCCGGACGTCGTCCAGCCTGAGCACGTCCTCGCCCTGCGAGCGGTACGGCAGAGGCGGCCTACTGGAGATCGACGACCTCGCGTCCGGCCGCGTCCTCTGCACGAAGGCGACCTAGTCCCGCGCCCGACGTGCGATCGGTGGCCGGTCGACGCCGGTGGTGTCAGGAAGACGTCAGGCAGAAGGGGTGCCCGGCCGGATCCAGGAGGACCCGCCAGCGTCCGTCGCCGGGCTGATGGTCCGGTTTGGTCGCGCCGAGTCCCAAGGCCAACTCTTCCACCGCATCCAGGTCGTCGGCGCGGAAATCCAGGTGGAGCTGTTGCGGCACGTCCTGACCCGGCCACTGCGGAGCCCGGTAGCCGTCAACCCTCTGGAACCCCAGATCGCAGCCGGAGTCGCCCGTCAGAGCAACGAACCCGTCCGAACGGAAAAGCTCGCGCATCCCGGTCAGCGCACCGTAGAAGCCCGCGAGCGTCCGCGGGTCGGCACAGTCCAACGTCACTCCACGCAACACAGCGCCCGGCACCGTTCGCTCCTTCGCGTCCGTCTCCATGAGCCGCCGCTGTACGTGATCACCGGCCACGGCCACCGTACTCGCCGCATCCACCGCTGAGACAGCGGTTTATCCGACGCGCGCTCTAGTCCCGCGCCGCGCCGTCCGGCCACACGACGTCGACCGGAAGACCGACGGCGCGGGCGTGCGTGACGACGTCGGCCGTCCCGCCGTGCCCGCTCGCCGGACGCCCGTCCCAGACGGCGACGAGCCGCTCCACCGACCCCACGAGCAGCTCCGACGCCGCCATGTACGCCGCGTCGCCGGACGTCGCGAACGGCGCGTACCGGACGACCGCCGCGCGCCCGAGCAGGCCGTCGAACACGGCGAGATCGTCCGGCCTCACCTTCGCGGCCCGGTAGTCGCGCGCCGGGAGCACGACCTCGACCCGTCCGCCCAGGTCCAGCACGACCTGCGCGAACACCTGGTCCGCACCGCGCGCGAGGCACGTCACGCCGGTCACGTCGGCGTGCGGGGCGAGCAGGTCGCGCAGCGCCCGGGCGACCAGGTCGGACGTCGGGGGCGTGATGTTCGTGTGGCCGCTGACCCCGATCCTCATGCGCTCTCCCCGCTCCGCTCGGCGAGGTCCGCGCGCATCGCGGCGACGACGGGCGCGTCCGCGTACGCGGCGGCCTCGGCGCGCCACCTCCGCAGCCGCTGCTCGGCGCGGCCGGACCGGATCGTGTCGCACAGCGCGACGGCCTCCCGCACGGCCGCGACCGACCGTTCGCGTTCCCCGGCGAGCAGGTACGACCGGCCGAGCCCGATCAGGTCGAACGCGCGGTTGCGCTCCTGCTGCGGTCGCCGCAGCTCCAAAGCGGTGGAAATGTGGTGGACGGAGCGCGCCGTCAGCGTCCGGTGGTCCAGGCCGGCGGCGGCCCGGACGGCCGCGAGACCGCGGTACCCGGCGCCGACCGTGCCCGCCAGCTCGGCCCGGTCGAACGACCGCACGAAGTACGGGACGTTGTCCGAGGCCACGTCGAGCTGTTCCGCGGCGAGCCCGACCGCGCGGTGGTACGCCTGCACGCGGCCCGTCCGGGCGTACGCCCACGCCTCCCGTGTCCGGAGCATCGCGCGCAGCTGCGCCGGCGCGTCGGCCCCGGCCCCGTCGAACGCCAGCCGGACGATGTCCAGCGCGTCGCCGGGCTGGTCCCGGTCGAGCTGCTGGCGCGCCAGCGCGGCGAGGACGTGCGCGCCGAGCAGCCGCCCGCGCGGCAGCCCGGACGCGTGCGCGGCCCGGACCGCGAGCCGGTAGTACTCCTGGGCCACCGGGTGGCGCCCGGCGTCGAACGCCATCGACCCGGCGACCTTGGCCAGTTCCGCGAGGGCGAGGAACAACCGTCCGGTGACCGCGCGGTCCTGCGGGACGGCGAGCAGCCCGGCGACCTCGGCGAGCTGCCCGGCGACCGCCTTGCGCCGCACGCCGAGCCGGTGCCGCGACTCCCACCGGCGCAGGAGCCGGGCGCCGGCCTCGATCCGCTCGACCTCGTCCGGGCCGACCGTGCCGCGCGGCGCGGACGGCGCGGGCTCCGGCCGGCTGATCCAGTGTTCGAGGCGTTCGGTGAGGTCCGGGCCGTCCAGGGCGCGCGGACGCGGCCGGGGCCTGCGGTCGGGCCCGGCGAGGTCGACGTCGGCGAGCCGCCGCGCCTCGCCGACGACGTCGTGCGGCGTCCAGGCGTCCGGCGACGCCGCGTCCGGAGGCTCCTGCGGCCCGAGCGCGGCCAGCCGCCCGTCCGCGCCGAGCACCGCGTCGACGCGCAGCGCGAACGACCGCGACGGCCCCCAGACCCCGTTGACGACCCGGGAGACGTACCCGGGGTCGTAGGGCGCCCGCCTCGCCACTTCGCGCACCGACAATCCCTGCTCGGCCATGAGCCGGCGCATCAGATCCCGGAATGTCGTCATGGTCCACCTAATACCGGAGATCGGTGTTGAGCGGGCGATGACTCACCACCTCAACGGGGGTCAACATCTCCCACGCTAACCGTTCGGGCGCAAAACTGAAGGACGTCTCAGGAAACGGAGGTCCGAACGTGGAAACCGCAGCCGAGTCCGGCCGGAATGGACGGTGGCAGGAGCCGCACATGGCCCGCGACGGGACGTGGCGGTGCATCCTGCGCCGCCCGCTCACCTACGCCGAGGAGCAGGCCGGGCTCCTGTACGTCGTGGTCGCCGCCGACCGCGACGGGCTCATCGCCCTCATGAAGCACGAGGACGAAAAGGCGCGCGTCCCCCAACACCTTCACCGCAACAGCGGATGACGAGAACCGGAAAGCCACCATGACCGAGAAACCCGAACAACCGATTCTCTATACCCCGGCCGAAGTCGCGCAGTTGCTCCGCGTCGACCCGAAGACCGTCACGCGCTGGGCCAAGACCGGGACGCTGCGTCCGGTGACGCTGCCGTCCGGGCACCGCCGCTACCACGCGGACGAGATCCACCGCCTGCTCGACCTCGGCCGCTTCCCGGCGCCGCCCGACGCGAGCCCGTACGCCCGGGCGATCCTGCACGCCGTCGTCCACACGTACTTCGGCGGCGACACGGACGCGGCCGTCCAGGCGCTGCGCCCCGACTGAAGCGGAGGCTGTGGGATTCGAACCCACGGAGCCGGGGCTACCGACTCAACGGTTTTCAAGACCGTCGCACTCGTCCACTATGCGAAGCCTCCAGAGCGCTGAACACCCTAGCAAGCCGGGGGGTTCACTGGCCGTCGGACGGGTGCACGACCGCGAGGACCACGTGCGCGGGCTCGTCGCCGACGAGGAACCAGCGGTGCCGCAGCTCGGCGTTGTGGGAGATCATGTCGCGGGGGCCGAGGCGCCAGGTGCCCGCGCCCTCCACCTCGACGTCGAGCCGCCCCGTCACCACGTACACGGCCATGTCGCCGCGCAGGCTGAACCATTCCTCCAGGTACTGGCCCGGCTCGATGAGGTACTCCATCACTTCGAGCGTGGTGTCGGGGCGCATCAGCAGGGCGCGTCCCACCGCGCTGTTCGGCTCGCCCGACACCGGCAGCTTCCGGCCCTCGGACGCCCGGACGACCTGCACCGACGCCGTCCCGGGCGCGGGGAGCAGTGCGCCGGGCAGCACGCCGAGCGCCTCGGCCAGCCGGTAGATCGTCACCATCGACGGCGCGCTGGCCCCGCGTTCGATCTGGCTGAGGAACGGCTGGCTGATCCCGGCCCGCCGCGCCAGCTCCCGCATCGACAGCCCGGACTTCTCACGGAGCCTGCGGATGGTGGAGCCGATCCGGGCGTTCAGGGCGGCCTCGTTGCCCGCGCTCGGCTCCACAGTTCACACAACCTTTACAGGAAACGATTGTCTTCGGCGATCACGTGGCGCACCTTGATTGCTGTCAGCAATCAGACGGGGTCGCTTGTCCAGGAGTATGCCCGATGGTCTCTGTGTCCGATGAACCGATCGCCGTCCCACCGCCGTCCAGATCCGGCATCGAGAAGCGCGGAATCGAACGCGTCCCCGACGACGAGCGCCGCGGCAGGCCCCGCCACCTGGGGTTCCTGTGGGCGGGCGTCGTCCTCAACGTCCAGGTCGTCGTGTACGGCGCGCTGCTCGTCTCGTTCGGGCTCAACTGGTGGCAGTGCCTGCTGGCGATCGCCCTCGGCAATCTGACGTGGCTCGTCACGGGCGTCGCCAGCCTCGCCGGCCCGGCGGCGGGGACGACGACGTTCGCCGTCAGCCGCGCCGCGTTCGGCCACCACGGCAACCGCCCGATCGCCCTGTTCAACTGGACGATGCAGGTCGGCTACGAGGTGCTGGACCTGGTCCTGATGGTCCTCGCGGCGACGGCGCTGCTGGACCTCGCGGGCGTCCACGTCAACGGACCGGGCAAGGCCGCCCTGGTCCTCGTGCTGGCCGTCGTGCAGAGCGTCCTGCCGCTGATCGGCCACGCGGCGATCACCCGGGCGCTGCACCTGCTGGTCGTGCCGTTCGCCGCGCTGTTCTGCGTGCTCGCCTGGCTGACGGCCGACCGGCTCGACCACGCCGCGACCGCGCCCGCCGGGTGGGTCGCGTTCCTCGGCGGCGTCGCGCTGACCGCGAGCGGGTCCGGTCTCGGCTGGACGGCCAACGCGCCCGACTACTCCCGCTACCTCCCGAAGGACACCAGCAAGCGGGGCATCGTGGCCGCCGTCACGCTCGGCGGCGCGATCCCGCAGACGCTGCTGATGGTCGTCGGCGCGTGCGCGGCACTGGTCGTCCCGGCGGCGAACGACCCGGTCAGCGGACTGCCGAACGCCTACCCGCTGTGGTTCGCCGTCCCGTATCTGGTCTTCGTGATCGCGCAGATGACGGCGCTCAACGCGGTCGACCTGTACTCGTCGGGCGTGACGCTCCAGGCGCTCGGCGTCCCGATCGGCCGCTGGCAGGCGGTCGCGCTGGACGGTGTCATCTGCGCCGCGATCGGCCTCGCCGTCGTCTACTCCGGCGACTTCAACACGGTCCTGAGCGACTTCCTGCTGTTCATGATCATCTGGTTCGCGCCCTGGGCGGCGATCTTCGTGACGGATCTCCTCCTGCGCCGCGCGCGGTACGACTCCGCCGACCTGCACGGCGGACGGCCCTGGAACCGGCACGGAATCCTCGCGCAGCTCGGCGGCATGGCCGCCGCCGCGCTGTGGATCAACACGAGCGTGTACGTCGGCCCGCTGGCGAAGGCGGCGGGCGGTCTCGACCTCAGCGTCCCGGCCGGGCTCCTGGTCGGCGGCGGACTCTACCTCCTGCTGGCCCGCACGAGCGTCCGGGCCGCGACCGAAGGGACGACCGCGTGAACATCCCGCTCATCGACCTGCGCCGCTGGCGCGACGGTGACACTTCCCTGGCCGTGCAGCTGGACAAGGCTCTCCGGGAATCGGGCTTCCTCCTGGTCGACGGCCACGGCGTCGACCCGACGCTCGCGGCGGAGGTCCGCGCCGCCGCCCGGCGCTTCTTCCACCTGCCCGCCGACCGGAAGGCCGCGTACGCCACGGCCGTCGGCGGACGCGGCTGGATCCCGCCCGGCCGCGAGGCCAACGCCTACTACGGCGCCGAAGCGGACCGGACGCGCGCCGACCTCAAGGAGAGCTTCACGGCCGGCCGCGCGTTCCGCACCGGCGACCCGGGCGTGGACAACGTCTGGTTCGCCCGCAACGTCTGGCCCGGCGAGGTGCCCGAGCTGCGCGTCCTCTGCGCGGCGTACGAGGCGGCGCTCTGGACCGTCTACACCGAACTGCTCGAAATGTGCGCCGCGGCGCTGGACCTGGAACGATCCTGGTTCGTCGACCGCACGCGCCGGTCCCCGTTCACCCTCAACCTGAACCGCTACCCGCCGCTCAGCGAGACCGGCCCGGCCCGCGACGGCCAGTTCCGCATCGCCCCGCACACCGACTGGGGCGTCCTGACGATCCTCGACCGGCAGGTCGGCTACGGCGGCCTCCAGGTGGCGACCGTCGACGGCCGATGGGAGGACGCGCCGCACGTCGAGAACGCCCTGACCGTCAACATCGGCGACCTCATGGCCCGCTGGACCGGCGACCGCTGGCGCTCCACCCGGCACCGCGTGCTGCCGCCGTCCGACCGCGCGCCGGACGAGGAGCTGATCTCGCTCATCCTGTTCCTGGAGGCCGACGTGGACACCGTGGTCGAACCCCTGCCGGGCGGCGAGCGGACCTACCCGCCCGTGACCGTCGCGTCCTACCTGCGCGAACGCGCCGACGCCGCGACCGTCGCATGACGCCCGCCGAGTACGACGCCTTCGCCGCGCGGATCCCGAAGATCAGCCTGCACCTGCACCTGACGGGCTCGGTCGCGCCGGACACCGTCGTGGACCTGGCGCGCAAGCACGACGTCCCGCTGCCCGCGGGCCGCGACGTCTACGACGTCGACGCCCACGCCGACCTCGACGCGTTCCTGCGCGTCTACGACACGGTCGGCGAGGTCGTCCGGGACGCCGACGACTTCCACCGCGTCACCTACGAGACCCTGGCGCTCGCGGCCCGCCACAACGTGCTCTACCGCGAGATGTTCCTCTCCCCGCCCGCGCACCCGCACACGCCCTACCCCGTCATGCTGGACGGCGTGGTGCGCGGGCTGCGCGACGCCGAGACCGACCACGGCGTCGTCTGCCGCCTCATCGTGGCCCTCCACCGCGAGCGCGACGCCGACGAGGGCCGGCGGCTCGTCGAGACCGTCATCGAACACCGCGACGAGCACGTCATCGGCATCGGCCTGGACTACGCGGAGGTCAACGGCCCGCCCGAGCGGTTCCGCGACGCGTTCGCGCTGGCCGGACGCGCCGGACTGCACCGCACGGCGCACTCCGAGTCCGGCCCGCCGGCCAACATCCGCACACTGCTGGACGACCTCGGCTGCACCCGCGTCGATCACGGCTACCACGTCGTCACCGACGCGGCGATGACCGCGCGCTGCCGCGACGAGGGCGTTCCGTTCACGTGCACGCCCGTCAGCTCCGACATCGGCCGCTACTCCGGCAGCGGCGACGGCACGCACCGGCGCATCGTGGAGATGCTCGACGCGGGGCTCGCCGTCACGATCGACTCCGACGACCCGCCGATGTTCGGCACCGACCCCACCCACGACCTGCGCGTCCTCGGCCCGGCGCTGGGCTATGACCCCGCGCCGCTGCGCCGGATGCTCGGCCACGCCGTGGACGCCTGCTGGCTCGACGACACCGACCGCGCGGCCCTGCGCGCCCGCGTGGACGCCGCACTGAAGGAGGACCCATGCGTGAACTGACCGTCCCGACCATCGATGTGTCGGCCTTCCGCGCTCCCGGCGACGACGGACGCGACGAGATCGCCCGGCAGGTGGACCGGGCCGCGCGCGAGGTCGGGTTCATGCAGCTCGTCGGGCACGGCGCGGATCCGGACGCGCTGCGCGCCTTCACCGCGGCCATGGACGCCTTCTTCGCCCTCGACCTCGACGTGAAGAACGCCTACCGCTGCCCGCCGGGCGTCAACCGGGGGTACAGCCCGCCGAAGTCCGAGGCGCTGCGCGGCAGCCTGGGCCTGGCGAGCGCCGCCGACCTGTTCGAGGCGATGAACATCGGCACGTCCGCGGCGGACTTCCCCGGCGTGGACCTGCCCGCCGACGACTACGCGCCGAACGTCTACCCCGCCGAGGTCCCGGGGTTCGAGGCGGCCGTCACCGGCTGGTTCGCCGAGGCGGGCGCGGTCGCCCGCGTCATGATGCGGATCTTCGGCCGTGCGCTCGGGCTCGGCGAGGACTACTTCGCGGCGTTCGCCCAGCACCCCGTGGACGTGCTGCGGATGAACAACTACCGGCTGCCGTCCGCCGACGTGGAGCTGGAGCCGGACCAGGAGGGCATGGGCGCGCACACCGACTACGGCATGGTGACCGTCCTGTGGGCCGACCCGGTGCCGGGTCTGGAGATCCATCTCGACGGCCGCTGGCACCCGGTGACGCCGCGCGCCGACGGTCTGCTCGTCAACCTCGGCGACGCCCTCGCCCGCTGGACGAACGACCAGTGGATCTCCACGATGCACCGCGTCGCGCCACCGCGCGTCGACGGACGGCTCGTCCCGCGCCGCTCGGCGGCCTACTTCCACGACGGCGACGTCGACGCCGTCATCGCGTGCCTGCCGGGCTGCGTCACCGAGGACCGTCCCGCCGCGTACGAGCCGGTCACGGTCGGCGAGCACCTGCACGCCAAGCTGGCCGGATCGCGCGGCCGGCAGCTGAACGCGACCGCCGGACGGGAGGCCGCGCGGCTCGCCGGAGCATGACGGGAGGTCCCGCCGAAACGGCGCGAGACGGGCTGCTAGCGTCGAACGGGTGGGGGAGATCCAGGGATCGACGCGGGTGACCTTCCCGGCCGGAGCGGTGACGGGCTGGTCCACCGTGGTGGCCAGCCTGCCGGTGGACGGCGGGCGCGGCATCGTCGTGGACGAGACCCCCTTCCACCCGCTGGACCCGTTCTGGCCCGACCAGCCCGGCGACGTCGGCCTGCTCCAGAGCGACGGCCTGGAGCTGAAGGTCGTGGACTCGGTGACGGGAGCGGTCCCGGCGACGGGCGGCGACGTGCTGGTCGGCGCGGACATCCCGGTCAAGCGCGGCGATCCGGACTGGCACTGGCTCGTCGTCCACGTGGTCGAGCGGCGCGTGCCGCAGGGCGCGGAGATCCGGCTGATGGTGGACGGCGACCGCCGCCGCGCGTTCTCCACCGGCCACACCGCGTGCCATCTGACCGCGCTCGCGCTGAACGCCGCGCTCGCCGGCCGGTGGCGCAAGGACGCGCCGCCGGACGGCCTCGGCCGCCCCGACTTCGACCGGCTCGCGATCACCCGGTCCCGGATCGTCCCCGGCGGCAGCGTCGACACCTACCGCCTCGGCCGGTCGCTGCGCCGGAAGGGCTTCACGACGGACGGCCTCGCCGACGCCCTCCCGGAGATCGCCGGGCACATGGAGTCGCTGCTCGCGGGCTGGATCGCGTCCCGCGCGCCGGTGGCGGTCGAGGCGCCGAACGCGGAGCTGACCGCGCCCCGGACGTGGCGCTGCGACCTCCCCGACGGCGTCGCGCGCCTGCCCTGCGGCGGCACCCACGTGGACGACCTCGGCGAACTCGGCCGCGTCGCGGTCACGCTGGAACTGGCCCAGGACGAACTGGTGGTCGAGACCCGAACCGCCTGAGACGGGTCAGGTGAACGGTCAGTGGACGCGCAGGAGAACGCTCCACGTCACCGGCCCGACGACGCCGTCCACGGTCACCTTTCCCCATTTCTGGACGCCCCGGACGGCCTTCTCGACCGCCTCGTCGAACGGCCCCTCGACCGTCGCGATCTCCGGATGGCTGCGCGCGAGCAGCAGCCCGCGCAACGTCTGCACATGCTCGTTGTCGGCCTTCGCGCCCTTCGCCAGGGTCGGCAGTTTCCGCACGGCGTTCTCCGTCCAGTTCGAGGCGTAGCCGGGACGGCCGTAGCCGTAGATCCGGCCGGAACCGCGGTCGACGTTCTTGCGATAGACGCCGTCGCCGTTGAAATACTCGCCGTCCAGCGAACCGGACGTGTTCCCGCCGATCGTCGTGATGGTGCTCGACCCGACGGCGACGACCATCTCCACGTGCGTCCCGCCGCCGGGCCCGTAGAAGACCCAGTCGCCGACGTGCGGGGACGAGCCGAACCGTCCCTTGCCGCGGAACCAGTCCACGGCGGTGAAACAGCCGGCGGTGCGCGGATAGTCGGTGTTCGCGCGTCCGTCGGCGCGGTCGGCGACCCAGGACAGGAAACTCGCGCACCACGCGTAGCGGTAACTGCCCTCGATGGCCCCGAGCCAGTGGTTGTACTTCGTGTCGTTGACGGGCTTCTCGCGATAGCCGATCTCGCCCTCGGCGACCCTGATCGCGGCGTCCGTTGTGTAGGTCACGGTGGGCTCCAGTGAACGTCCGGAGTCCGAGCCTGCCCGTCCGCCGAGCGTTCCGGTAGGCCCACCCGTGACCGGGCGCGGCCATTCTCAGCGGCTGTTGCTGCTGAAGTGCTGATAGTCGCGGGCGCCGTTCCAGACGCCGCCCCAGCCCCAGCCGATCGACGCGAACGCCCGGACGGTCTTGTCGCCGTCGTGAATCACGCCCGGGTCGCGGTTGTCGCGGTTCTTGTACTTGACGCAGTGCTTGTGCGCGACCTCGCCGCCCGCCGTCACGTACGGGTTCTCGCAGGTGTTGATGTCGACGGCGAGACCGTAGGCGTGCTGCGACCAGGAGCCCGAGCCGGTCGCGTTGCGGCAGTTGAAGGCGGAGGTGTTGTCGGCCTCGATCGAGTCGAAGTCGCTGCCCTTGTAGACGTCCACGAGTTCCATGCGCCGGATCGGATAGCGGTTGTCGTAGAGCTTGCGGAACACCGTCACGATGTCGTCGGCGACTTTGGCGTTGACGACGAGCTGCCCGTTGTCGTGCGTCTTTCCGTCCATGCCCCAGTACGTCATGTCGATCCGGCGCAGCCCGGACGGCCCGACCGGGCAGCCCTTGTGCCACGAGTGCGGCAGATCGGCCGCCGTCACCCGGTGGACGGACGCGCGGAATCCCGCCGACGGTGTGGCCGACGGCGACGGCGCGGACGACGGCGTCCCGGTCGCGGTCGGCGGCGTCGCCGACGCGGTGGACCCGTTCCCGCCGTCCTTGTCCTGGCCGCATGCGGTCGCGGCGACGGCGAACACGGTCATGAAGGCTGCGGTGCGCAGCAGGGTTCTCCCTGGCATCCGAGCAGGATGGCACGGCGGGGTCCCTGCGCGCGGGAGGCATGGTTCGCTACGGTGCGAGTCAGGGAAGTGTCCACAGCGAGTGTTTTGGGACGAGCGGCGAATCGGGGATTTTGAGGAGCCGGACGTGACGAATCCCGGAAACGGGGAGCCCCCGAGCCTGGAGGACGAGATCTTCGCCGTCGCGGGCGAGGTCGAGACCGAACCGGCCGACGGTCCGCTGCTCCCGCTGCGCCTGGACCCGCCGCGCCTGCCGTCCGGCCGGGACCTGTGGCCCGGTTCGGCCGGGTTCGCGACGTTCCTGTTCGTGGACGCGGTCGTGATGTGGGCGCCGCTGATGAACTCGGTGCGCGCGACGCTCGTCCCGCAGACGGTCGTGCTGCTGCTCGTGGCGTTCGGCGTCGGCGGCCTGCTGATGTGGCGGGTCGGCGGCGCGTGGCGGCCGTTCGGCCTGGGGATGATGGCGTCCTGGGTGTTCCTGACGCTGGTGTCCGTCGGCTTCCTGACCGGCCTCGGCCCGCTGCTGTTCTAGCCTCTAGCCGGCCTCGATGCGCTTGATGACGGCGTCGAACGCGCGGCCGATCGCGTCGAGGTCGGCGGGGTCCACGACGTCCACGAGGTAGGTCCGGACGACCTCGACGTGGTCGCGGGCGGCGCGGTCGAGCGCGGCGAAGCCCTCGTCGGTGAGCAGGCAGATGACGCCGCGCCGGTCGCTCGGGCAGTCCTCGCGGCGGACCAGGCCCTTGCCCTCCAGCCGCGCGCAGGTGTGGGACAGGCGGCTGCGCGACTGGCTGGCGTGCTCGGCCAGCTCGGCCATGCGCAGCGAACGGCCGGGCGCCTCGGACAGCCGCACGAGGATCTCGTACTCGGAGACGGAGAGGCCGTGGCGGGTCTTGAGGTCGCGGTCCATCAGCTCGGTGAGGCGCGCGCTGCCGTCCACGTAGGCGCGCCACGAGCGTTGCTCGGTGGCGGTCAGCCAGCGGGGTTCGGTCATGGAACGGAGTATAGCCAACAGATTGAAGCTTCAACCACTTCTGGGATACGCTCGGTCACGCAGCTTACGTGATCCTCGCCCGCGGGAATAGTTGAGATTTCAACAAGGTTGACGCGATCACGACACCGACCCCGAGGAGCCGAGATGCCCGCCGTCACCGCCGACACGCTCACCCTTCCCCGCCTGCCGAAGCTCCCCGACGCGACCACCGGCTGGCGCCGCGTCGCCAAGGTCGTCACCGCCCAGAAGCACCTGGAGGGCGAGGGCTTCCAGGTCCGCCGCCCGTTCCCCGGCGTCGACCTGCCGCTGGCCGACCCGTTCCTGCTCCTCGACCACATGGGCGCCGTCGAGTACGCGCCCGGCGAGGCGAAGGGCACGCCGTGGCACCCGCACCGGGGGTTCGAGACCGTCACCTACATCATCGACGGCGCGTTCCAGCACCGGGACACGACGGGCGGCGGCGGCCGCATCGCCGACGGCGGCACGCAGTGGATGACGGCCGCGTCCGGCATCCAGCACATCGAGCAGCCGCCGCCGGAGCTGGTCGCGAAGGGCGGCCTGTTCCACGGCGTGCAGCTCTGGGTCAACCTGCCGCGCGCCCAGAAGTGGGTCGACCCGCGCTACCAGGACATCCGCGCGGGCGACGTCACGCTGCTGTCCTCGGCGGACGGCGCGTCGCTCGTCCGGGTCATCGCGGGCTCGGTCGGCGGGTTCGACGGCCCGGGCGTCACCTACACGCCGATCAACTACGTCCACGCGACGGTCGCGCCGGGCGCGCGGCTCGAACTGCCCTGGCCGCGCGACTTCACCGCGCTCGTCTACGTCCTGTCCGGACGCGGGACGGTCGGCGCCGAGCAGGTCGCGCTGGACGAGGGGCGGCTCGCCGTCCTCGGCGGCTCGCACCACGCCGGCGACCAGGACGGCATCGTCGTCCAGGCCGCCGACACGCAGCCGGTCAGCAGCAAGAACGGCTGGGAGATCCTGATCCTCGGCGGCCTGCCGCTGCGCGAGCCGGTCGCCCGGTACGGCCCGTTCGTCATGAACACCAAGGACGAGATCGTCCAGGCGTTCGAGGACTTCCAGGCCGGGCGGATGGGCCAGGTTCCCGCCGCCGAGCTGCCGCACCGCTCGGCCACCGACCAGGCCCTCTGACCTGGGGCGGCCCTCGTCCGGACGGAGAATGTCGGAGTTTTCCGTCCGGACGGGGGACAGGGCGGACGCCCGTGCGCTACTGTCTCGAACATTCGTTCGACGGGCGCGGGAGGTGTCCGATGGAACTCGTCCGCTGCCGGGCACGCGCGACACGCCGCAGGGATTTCTACGCAAATCTACGGCCTCAGCTATACCGCCTCATAGAGTCCGAGACCGTGGACCCCGTGCGCAACCCTTATGCACCGGGCGCGGGCCAGCGCCCCCCGGAGCTCGCCGGCCGCGACCGCGAGCTGAAGCAGTTCGAGGTCGTCCTCGAACGCGTGGCGCGCGGTCGTCCCGAGCGCAGCATGATCATCACCGGGCTGCGCGGCGTCGGGAAGACGGTCCTGCTCAACACGTTCCGGTCGATGGCGATCCAGCGGCTCTGGGGGACCGGCAAGATCGAGGCCCGGCCGGACCAGTCGATCCGGCGGCCCGTCGCGTCCGCGCTGCACATGGCCGTCCGCGAGCTTGCGCCCCGGCACCGCGCGCCCGACCGCATCGAGGCGTTCCTCGGCGTGCTCAAGGCGTTCGCGCAGGCGGGCGAGGAGGACGGCCGGACGAAGGCCCGCGCGCACCGCTGGCAGCCGGGCATCGACGTCCCCGCGTCCCGGGGCCGCGCCGACTCCGGCGACCTGGAGATCGACCTCACCGAGCTGTTCGTGGACGCCGCGTCCGTCGCCACCGACGTCGGCGCGGGCATCGCGCTGTTCGTGGACGAGATGCAGGACGTCCCCGCCGACGACGTCTCCGCGCTCTGCGCCGCGTGCCACGAGCTGTCCCAGAACGGCGGCCCGCTGATCGTCGTCGGCGCGGGCCTGCCGCACCTGCCCGCCGTGCTGTCGGCGAGCAAGTCCTACTCCGAGCGGCTGTTCCGGTACGCGCGCATCGACCGGCTCGACCGGGAATCGGCCGATCTCGCCCTGCTCGCCCCCGCCGAGCGCGAGGACGTCACGTTCACCCCCGAGGCGCTGGACGCCCTGTACGGCGCGGCCGACGGCTATCCCTACTTCGTCCAGGCGTACGCGAAGGTCGTCTGGGACGTCGCCCCCGACACCCCGATCACCGCCGAGGACATCCGCGTCGCCGCGCCCGAGGCCGAGAGCGAGCTGGCGGTCGGCTTCTTCGGCAGCCGGTACGAGCGCGCGACGCCCGCCGAGCGCGACTACATGCGGGCGATGGCCGTCCTCGGGGACGACCCGGTGCCGACGGCGGCGGTGGCGAGCGAGCTGGGCCGCAAGCCGTCCAGCCTGTCGCCGGCCCGGGACGGCCTGATCAAGAAGGGCCTCATCTACAGCGCGGAACGCGGCCTGGTGGCGTTCACCGTGCCGCATTTCGGCCAGTTCCTCCGGGCCCAGCCCGCCTGATTCGCCTCTCTACCCGTTTCTAGGACGAGCGCTAGACACCGTCGCTCGTCATCCACCTATAACGGACTCTTGGATTTTCCCTAGAGAGCGATAGAAAACCCGATCAGCGCAGCGCCGGTTCCTCCGCCGGGACCATCGCGACGCGCACCCGGCGCCCCCGCGCGGCCGTCGACACCGCGAAGATCAGCTCGGCCGGACGTCCGTCCGACACCGCCCGGTAGGCCAGGAACCGCCAGCAGCCCTCGCGCCACACGTCCAGCGGGACGGCGCTGACCACGGTGTCCTCGTGCGCGGACCACGCGGCGCTGGCGCGCAGCGTCCGCATCGTCTCCGCCAGCGGGCTGTGCCGCCGGTCGCAGGGCTCGTCCTCGCGCCGGATCCGCCACGCCGCGCGCTTCTCCCACAGCGTCGCGACCTCCGGCGAGATCAGGCTGAACAGGGCCACCTCGACGGCCAGCAGCGCCAGCCCGACCGTCGCGTGCGCGTCGTGCAGCCACGCGAACCCGGCCCGCGGCGCGCCGAGCGCGGCCACGGCGGCGAGCGTGAACAGCAGGGCGCGCGCGACCGTCCGCCGGTCGACCTGCTTCGCGCTGAGCCCGCCGAAGCAGCCGCACCCCGCGTCGGGACGCCGGACGCGCAACTCGCTCACCGTCCACGTCGCCACCGCGAACGCCAGCGCGGTCACCAGCCGGACCGAGAACTGCGACGTCACGAGCAGCGCGATGCCGAGCCCGCCCTCCACCAGCGCGACCGCGACCGCGAACGGACGGCTGTCCAACCGCGTCGCCTGCGGCAGCCAGCCCGGCAGCGGCACGCCGTGGACGTGGTCGTGCGCGGGCGCCGGATGCCGGACGGCCAGCTTCGCCAGACACGCGGCCAGCAGCACGAACGACAGCAGCAGCACCTGGGTGTTCTGGAACGCGGTCACCATCGTCGGGTCCCCCTGTCATGGCGCAGGACGGCGTTGAAGCACCCCGTCTCCAGGTCGCCGCCGAGCGCGGCGAACGCGACCGGCGTCAGCTCGACCAGCCGGCCGCGCGGCGAGGTGCCGCACTGGACGCAGCGGTCGCAGAACCGCGCGGCGACGCAGCCGCACTCGGTGACGGGGATCCGGGCGGTACGGCCTGTGCAGGCGTTGTGGACGGTCAGGCCGCTCCCGATCGACAGCAGCGGCAGCGGGACGCAGCCGCGCGGCGCGTCCGCGCAGCCGCCCGCGCGTCCCTCGGGGTCGACGGCCGGGTAGGCGGCGCCGGGCGCGTCGCCGCCGTCGAACCAGGTGGCGGTGCCGTGCGACTCGCCGGGGACGGACGCGTCGGGCTCGGGCGCGGTCAGCGCGTCCGCGCGGTAGCCGGGCTGGGACGTGCCGGGCGCGACGGCGCGGGGGCCGTCGGGCGTCCTCACGCACACGGTGTCGAACAGGTAGCCGGGCTCCAGGCGCGGGTGCCGGACGCGGATCCGGTCGTACACCGTCTCCGGGATCGTCACGGTCGTCGTCCCGCGATGGGGGCCGAGGTCCACGTCCACGGAGCGTCGCGTGGCGGCGGTGATCGTGCCGGTCACGCGGGCGGCGTCGATCCAGACGCGTTCGGTGCCGGGACGTCCCCGGTAGGGGCGGGCGACGGCCCTGCGGCCGGGGCGCAGGACGTCCGGCCCGGCGCGGTCGCCGTGCCAGATCGCGGTGGTGTCGCTGAGCGGCAGGCGGACCTCGCCGCCGGGGACGGCGAGGACCAGCAGGTGGGGACTGGCGTCGAGCACGGTCCCGGCATGGGCGCCCGGGCGTGCGGGGGGACCGGCGCTGTCGGGCGGCGCGCCGAGGACGGCGGCACGGCGACGGCGCCGCGCGGCTTCCGGATGGTGCATGCGGGGCTCCGGCTTCCAGGCGGGGCGGCTGCGACGGGAGGCATTGCAGGGTCTCCCACCGTAGTTAGTGCTGTGAGTCAAGCGTCACGCCCTGTGACCCTACCTGTCGACGGATTTGTCGGTATACGTCGTGCCGGGGATAAGAATTCCTTGCCGACGGGTAAGGATTTTCCACCGGTTGAGCCGAATACCGCGTTCTGTTGGGACCGGAACAACGATCATCGTGCCACGCTGACAAGCGACGGGACGTGCTTTCGCAACCGGACGCGAGTCGGGGAATCGGGTGACGTGAGGGAGACCACGGACGAGGAGTTCCGCGCGTACGTCGCGGCGCGCCGTCCCGCCCTGCTGCGCGCGGCGACGCGGATCGCCGGCGAGGACGCCGAGGACCTGCTCCAGGCCGCGCTGGCCGACACCTACCTCGCATGGGAGCGCATCGGCTCGCGCGCGGCGGTGGACGGCTACGTGCGGCGCGCGATGGCCAACACGCACATCTCCTGGTGGCGGCGCCGCCGGAGGCTGGACGTCCACCCGTCCGGCGACGTGCCCGAGCGCCCGGTGGCCGACGACGCGCCGCGCTGCGACCTGCGCGACGCCCTCGGCCGCGCCCTGCGGCGCCTGCCCGAACGGCAGCGGACGGCCGTGTTCCTGCGCTACTACGAGGACCGTCCCGAGCACGAGGTAGCCGCCCTGCTCGGCGTCAGCGTCGGAACGGTCAAGAGCACGGTGTCCCGCGCGATGGCCCGCCTGCGCGACGACATGCGCGACGACACGCGCAACGACACCGTCCTCAGCACCGCGCGCCACTGACCCGGCCCCGGAAGATCGACTGAATAGCCCGATTTCGGGCCATCTGGTGGTGCGCGGGGGCCGTGAGGGTGTATCACTGTCCGACGGACAGGAGCGCCCTTCGCGGGGCGGTCCCATTTCGGTGCCGGGGAGCACGTATGCCGAGGTGGTCCCCCTTCGACGCGGCGGCCGACCGGAGGTTGGTCCACGGCCTGCACGAAGGTGACGATCGCGCTCTCCGCGACCTCTACGACGCCTACGCCGAGCGCCTTTTCGACTACGCCTCGTCGCTGACGGGCGACCGCCGCACCGCCGCCGACGTCGTCCACGACGCGTTCGTGGACGCCTGCCGCCGCGCCCCCCGGATGCGCACCGTCCGCGTCGGCCTCGGCGCGTGGCTCTACGGGGCCGTCCGCCGCCGCTGCCTGCGCCAGGACGTCACCGGCACGCCGACCTTCCCCGACGCCGCCCCGGCCGCCGCAGCCCTCCTGGCCGCCCTCGCCGACCTGGACCCCGCCGACCAGGAACTGATCGTCCTCGCCGAACGCCACGGCCTGACCCCGGCCGACGCGGCGGCGGCCACCGGCGTGAGCCTCCGCCGCGTCCGCACCCGCCTCGACCACGCCCGCGCCCACCTCGCCACCACCGAACCCCCCGCGCCCGACGCGCAGCCCGCCGCCGTCGCCGCGTCCGCCGCCGCGCCGCCCGCCGCCGCGTCGCCCGCACCTTCCGCTGCCGCACCGCCCGCCGACACCGTCGCACCGCCCGCCGCCGCGTCGCCCGGCGGCCCCGCCGCGCCGCCCGGCGATGCGCCTGCCGACGCGTTCGGCGCGTTGCCCGCCGAGCCCGCTGCACCGCCCGCCGAGCCCGCTGCGCGGTCTGGTGAGCCCGCCGCGCGGTCTGGCGATCCCGCCGCGCTGCCCGGTGATCCTGCTGGGCGGTCCGGCAGGCCCGGTGCCACGGTCGGCGGTGCGTCCGGCGAGGCCGGTGGGTCGGGCGGCGGGGCGCTGCCCGTGTTGGCGGAGGACGACGAGGACTCCGTGGCGGTGCTCGCGGCGCGTGATCCGCGTCCCGTCACGGGGCCCGCCGGGCTCGCGGCGCCGGCGCCGCCGGTGCTGCCCGCGTCGCTGCGGCACCGCTTCATGCACACCGCGACCGACCCCGAGCTGGCGGGCTACCGCGCCGACATCGCCGCGCGCGGCGGCACGCTCACGCCCGACGGGATGCCGACGCAGCCGGACGTCACCTCGCCGTTCACCCGCCGCTGGCTGTTCACCGGCGGCGGGATGCTGGGCGCGCTCGTCACGGCCGTCGTCGCGGTGCTGCTGATGGGCCCGGGCATCGCCGGGACGACCACGTACTGGCCGCCGGGCAGGCCGAAGGAGACGCCGCGCACGACCGTCGGCCCGTCCGGCGGGACGACCGGCAGCCCCACCCCGCAGCCGACCGCGCGGGCGCCGAGGCTCCGCGCCGGCGCCCCGCCGCTGACCCCGGGCGCGAGCGGCACGCCGAGCGACACGCCGGAGCAGGGCCCCGGCAGGCCCGGCGGCGGTCCGCCCGGCGGCGGTCCGTCCGGCGCGCCGGGGCCGCGCGACGGCACGCTGCGCGTCGACCAGGCGAAGGTCGAGCTGTACGGGACGAAAACGGCGCGCATCACGCTGCACGCGACGGGCGGTCCGGTGAGCTGGCAGGGCGTGGCGTCGTCGGAGCAGCTCACGCTGTCCCCGGCGGCGGGCACGCTGGCCGACGGCGGCACCGGCGCGCTGACCGTCACCCTGCAGACGGGTTTGCTGAACCTTCCCGGCAAGGCCACCGTCACGTTCGCGGACGCGCGCGGCGCGCTGCACCAGGTCGCCGTCGAGTGGGGCGCCTCGCTGCTGTGAGTCACCCGTCGGCGGGGGCGCCCAGATGGTCGCGGATCAGCTCCAGCCGGTCGCCGAGGGACGCCTCCACGCGCGCCTCCATCGCCCGCGCGATGAACGGGTCCACGACCATCCGGACGAGGGGCCGCATCCGCTGCACGACGGCGGCCAGCTCCGACACCTCCTCGCCGGACGGGTTCTCGCCGTCCGCGAGCCGGGTGAAGACGTGCTCCTCGACGAGCGTGACGAACCGTCCGGCGATGACGGCGCAGTCGGCGCGGATCCGGTCGGCGATGTCGAGGACGGCGTCCAGCGGGATCCCGGCCGCGACCAGCTCGGCGCCGACGTGCAGCAGGCGCGGGCTCGGGACGCGGTAGTGGTCGCCGTCCGGCTCGATGAGCCCGAGGTCGCGCGCGCGGTCCAGCAGCCGCGCGACGTAGGACGGGTCCAGCCCGGCGCCGAACCGGTCGATCAGCTCGTCCACCGTGACGGCCCCGGGCAGCTCGTCCGACCAGGGGTCGGTGAGGACCTTCTCCAGCCCGAGGACCTCCCCGACGTCCTTGCCGGTCTCCCACGCGCCCAGCAGGTCCTTGATGATCGCGGCGGTGTAGCCGCGGCCGAGCAGCTTGCCGATGAGGCGCAGCCGCGCGAGGTGGGAGTCGTCGTAGATGCCGACGCGTCCCTCCAGCCGGGGCGGTGGGAGCAGGCCCCGGTCCTGGTAGGCGCGGATGTTGCGCACCGTGCTTCCGGCCGCGTGGGCCAGTTCGTCGATTCGGTAGTCGCCCATGCCCTGCCCGCACTCGTCTTCTTGACCGTCGGGATCGCCCTTCGGCACAATCATTACATCGTCCGATGACACATTAAGGGTTGTCTTATGGCGGAATCCAACGTCCCCGGCCTCACCGCGCAGATCCCCATCGAGGAGACGCTCCTCGGCGGCCCCCTGCGCTACACGCGCAAGGAGGTCGAGGCGCTCGCGGACGTGGACGAGGAGTACGCCCGCCGGATCTGGCAGGCGCTCGGCTTCCCGACCCCGCCCGACGACGAGACGGCCTTCACCGACGGCGACGTCGACGCGCTCCGCGAGATCCGCAAGCTGCTGGAGAACGACCTGGTCGACGAGGAGATGGTCGTCCAGCTCTCCCGCGCCGTCGGCCAGACGATGGGACGGCTCGCGAGCTGGCTCGCCGACGTCTGGGTGCGTCGGCTGAGCGAGGAATGGCCCGAGGACGAGCCCATCACCGCCGAGATCGTCAGCGTGGCGCTGGAGGCGACCAGCGAGCTGGAGCCGGCGTTCGAGCGGCTGATGCTGCACGGCTGGCGCCGCCAGCTCGCCGAGGCCGCGCTGCGCACCGCCGCCGCGACGGTCGGCCCGGCCGCCGCCGACCCCACGGTGGGCGTGTCGCAGCTCACCGTGGGGTTCGCGGACGTCGTGTCGTTCACCCGCATGAGCCGCCGCATGGACGGCGGCGAGCTGGCCGAGTTCGTCGAGCGGTTCGAGCGCGTCGCCGCCGAGGTGATCGCCGAGCAGGGCGGCCGGGTCATCAAGACGCTCGGCGACGAGGTGCTGTACGCGGCGACCGACCCGGCGGCGGCCGTGGAGATCGGGCTGCGCATCGCCGAGCTGTGCGACACCGACCCGTCGTTCCCGCGCGTCCGCGTCGGGATCGCCTACGGCGAGGTGCTCCAGCGGCTCGGCGACGTGTTCGGCACGCCGGTCAACCTCGCCGCGCGGCTCACCGCGATCGCCTACCCGGGCACGGTCGTCGTGGACGGCCAGCTCGCGCGGGCGATCAAGGGCGCGGCCGGCTACGACGTGTCGACGCTGCGGTCGCGTCCGGTCCAGGGCCTCGGGAAGGTCCGGCCGCGCGTGGTGCGCCGCCGGACGGCCCGGTCCTGACGGTCAGCGCCCGTCCAGCGTCGCGATCGCGACGAGCCGCCGCGCGTTGGAGTAGCGCGGCGTGCAGGTGACGAGCGTCAGGTAGCTGCCGGTGCGGCGGTCGCCGCCCCGCAGTGGGGTGGGGTTCAGGACGTCGGTCCGGTCCGGGGTGATGACGCGCAGCGACCGCACGCGGTAGCGGTAGCGGTGCGCGCCGGACCGGACGTCGATCACGTCGCCGCGCCGCAGCCGGTCCAGGTCGGCGAACGGCTTGGCGCCGACCGTCCGGTGCCCGAACAGCACGGCGTTCCCCGTCTGGCCGGGGAGTTGCGTGCTCGGGTAGTGCCCGACGCCGGACTCCAGGATGCGCGGCGAGACGCCTTCGCGGACGACGGCCTTCTTGTGCAGGCGCGGCAGGGACAGGAACGCGATCTCCTCGCCCCGCACCGGCGCGGGCGGCCGGGCGGACTCGGCGACCTGCATCGGCGCCGCGAGGCTCGCGGCGCCCACCGCGCCGGTCAGCCCGACGGCGGCGAACCCGGACCGCGCGGCGCGCAGCGGGAAAGAACGAAGGAATCGACTGCGGAACATGACGCTCCCGGCATGATCGGCCGTACCGGAGAAATCGGTCACGGCGGAGGGCCCGGAATTCGGGTGGACCGAGCGTAACCGCCGACGTGATCCGCCGGAGTGCCGTCCTGGGAAATTCGATGCTCAATTCTCCGGGCACCGACCCATAATCCGGTTCTATCGTGCAAGTCGGTCGGGTCGGATTTCCCCGGAAAATGGGCGAGGCCGCCCGGACGGAATCCGGACGGCCTCGCCTGTGGACGGTGCCCGCTAGAGGCGAACTCGTCAGTGGTGCGCCTTGACCTGCGTGTGCTGGTTGGTGACCGACGAGTTGTTGAAGCACGGCCCCGACTCGTCGTCCGTCGCGAGCAGGTTCTTGATCGGCACGCCGATGAGGGCGGCGACCTGAACGTCGCGGCAGGTCTGGATCGGGATGAGCGAGTTGGCCGAGGGGTCGTCCCCGGCCACGCTGGCGGACGCCGGAACGGCGAAGGCCGAAAGGGCGGCGCCGGCGACGAGGCCGGAGACGATCGCACGCTTGAACATGGAGACTCCATTCGATGAAGTGTGTCCGGATTGCGTCCCGTGACCGGTGATGGCCCAACCGGGACACGGAAGAATGGCACCTCAGATGTGACCTCGCCGCAACCGAAGAAAACGCACTTTAAGGAATCTTGACATTCTCCCGTCGTGAGACGGAGGTGCTTCGTCGGGTCTTGTGGGGAGATCGGGGAATATCGCTTGCGGTGGTTGGTCCGATTTCGGCGAACGCGGCGCGCACACGGTTCATTTCGGGCATGGTTGAGCTTGCGTGCAATGTGCCGATTCCGTGGCCGTCCGGCCGGACGGCGCCGGTGAATTCCGCGACCGGCCGTCACGGCGTCGCCGGTCCTGCTACTGTCCGTGACTCGACCGCTACGCACGGCGCTGCGCGAGTGGGCGTCCCGGGTTCGGCACCCGGCGCCGCGACCGCGCACCGGCGCTCCGGTGCGGCGCCGACGGCGCCCCCGCGGTCCGCTTCGTCCGGCCGGGCGCCGGGCCACCACTCGGGTCACACAGAACACAGGAGAACGACATGCGCACGTGGATCACGAACGTCGGCCGCGCCTTCCTGCTCGCCGCGGGGGTCGCGCTGCTCGGCTCCGGGCTCGCCGCGGGCCCGGCGCACGCCGCCGGGCCGCTCCCCCTCCCGGCGGACGGCCTGAAGAACCCGACCGACCTGCCCGTCGTCGGCAAGCTCACCCAGACGCTCGGGCTGAAGACCACCGCCGACTCGGCCGAGCAGAAGGCCCAGCAGGCGCAGCAGCTCCAGCAGTTCGAGATGGCCCAGCAGGCGAAGGAGGCCAAAAAGGCGCAGCAGGCGAAGCAGGCCCAGCAGGCGCAGCAGCAGGGCCGCCAGGCGCCCGCGGCCGACCGCCCCGCCAACGACCCGAAGGCCGAGGTCCAGCAGACCGTGCGCGGCCTGCTCGCCTCGCTCGGCGTCCAGGCGCCGGTGGCGCGGACCGACGCCAACGGCCACATCGTCGGCCCGGTGACCGACACCGCGCAGAAGCCCGCGCTGCCGCTCGTGAAGGGCGCGACGGTGACCTTCCACGGCCAGCAGATCCTGCACTGACCACCGCCCGGAAAAAGGGACGGCGCCACGGCGCCGTCCCTTTTTCTTTTTCCCCGCGAGCAGGTTGATGCCGGTTATCGCGCGATACGAGGTGAAAGTGGCCGGGATTGTCGTCCGGAGTCGTTAAAAAAGACACCGCCATCGCCGAAAGAGGCGAGTGTCGCGGCGTCGTCGGCTGCCATGCTGGCGTGTGCTTCCCAGGAGGTCCTGAGTCCTTCGCCCCTGGTGGAGGACGCTCCCGGGCTGTCGGACGCCTGGGGAGAACGGACCGGTTCGTGCTGAGGCTGTTTTCTTTCTCTTCGCACAAGGGGCAGTCGGGATGGGTACGCAGAGGCCGGTCGCCAAGACCCTGCCGGACGGCGCGCAACGGCGCGCGCCGACGATCTCCGGCTCGGGCGCGCCGGAGATCGGACCGCGTCCGCGCCCGCGCGCGCGCAGATCTCCGCTGCCGTTCCTGCTCGCCCTTTCCGACGCCGGACTGGCCTTCGCCGCCGCCCGCGCCATGCTCGGCGGCCGGGCCGTCGACCTGGCCGCCGCGGCCGGGGGCGCGCTGGTCCTGCTGAACCTCGCGGCGGGCCTCTACCGCGTCCGCCGCCTGCACGTCCTGTCGGACGCGCGCCCGCTCGCGGTGCGCGCGGCGGCGATCGTCGCGGCGCTCGGCGTGCTGGCGCCCGCCGTCGGCCCGGCCCGGCCCGCCGTGTGGTTCCCGGCGGCGGTTCTGTTCGTCCTCGCGCCCGGATCGGTGCGGCTCGCCGCGCGGCACGCCGTGCGGATCGGCCGACGCGGCCCGCTGCGCCCGCCGCTCGCTCTGATCGTCGGGACGGGCGTGCTCAGCGACTACCTCGTCTGGTCCCTGCGGCGGCGGCCCGAGATCGGCCTGCTGCCGCTCGGCCGCCTCGCCGCCGGCCTGCCGGACGCCGCGGGCGACGCGCCCGACCTGCGCCGCCTCATCGCCGCGCACCGGGTCGAGACCGCCGTCGTCGTGCTGGACGAGATCGAGCCCGAGGACGTGGAGCCGACCGTCCGGGCGTGCGCGGAGGCGGGCTGCGAGACGCTCGTCGTGCCGCTGTCGGGCGGGGCCCACGGGCTGCCGCCGGGGCCGTCCGGACGCGTCCGGTACCTGGCGGGCGTGCCGTGCGTGCCGCTGACGCGCCGTCCGTACGGCCCGGTCGCGCGCTGCGGGAAGCGGCTGTTCGACCTGGCCGGGGCGCTGGCGCTGCTCGCCGTCCTGTGGCCGGTGCTGCTGGCGTGCGCGGCGGCGGTGCGGCGCGAGTCGGGTCCTGGCGTGCTGTTCCGGCAGTCGCGGCTCGGGCTGGCGGGGCGCCCGTTCGTCCTGCTGAAGTTCCGGACGCTGCGGCCCGCCGACGACACCGAGTCCGACACGCGCTGGTCCGTCCACGGTGACGCGCGCATCGGCCCGGTCGGCGCGTTCCTGCGCCGCACGTCGCTGGACGAGCTGCCGCAGCTCTGGAACGTCGTGCGCGGCGACATGAGCCTGGTCGGGCCGCGTCCGGAACGTCCGCACTTCGTCCGCCGGTTCGCCGAGACGTGCCCCGGCTACGTGCTGCGGCACCGCGTGCCGGTCGGCATGACGGGCTGGGCGCAGGTCCACGGGCTGCGCGGCGACACCTCGATCGAGATGCGCGCCCGGTTCGACAACCACTACATCGACCACTGGTCGTTCGCGATGGACCTGCGGATCCTGCTGCTGACGTTCAACGCGATGATCCTGCGGCGGACCGCATGACGACCGCGCTGCTGCGTCCGCCGCGTCCCGGCCACGCCCGCGTCCGCCGCCCGGTGCCGCTCGGGCCGCTGCGCCCGCTGCTGCGACGGCTCGGGCGGCGGCCGAGCTGGCTGGTCGCCGCGACGGTGCTGGCGACGGCCGTCCCGCCCGGCCCGCGCCCGCCCGGCGGCGGCGCCCCGACGGTCGCGGACGCGGTCAGCGGCGTGCTCGTCGTCGCGGTCGTGGCGCTGGCGGTCGCGCGGCGGCGCGCGCTGCCGTCCCGGGCGCCGCTGGCGTTCGGGCCGCTGGTCGTCGCGGCGGGCGTGACGACGCTCGCGTCGCAGGACGTCGCGGCGAGCCTGCCGGGGTTCGTTCGGACGGTCCAGATCTTTGTGCTCGTCCCGCTGGCGGTCGTCCTGGCCGTCCGGGACCGCCGGGACGTCGCCGTCATCGGCGGGTCGGTCGTTGTGACCGCGCTCGGTGAGTCGGTGTTCGGTCTGTGGCAGTCGGCGTCCGGGCACGGCGCGTCGTACGGCGGGCGTCCGGTCCGCGCGGTCGGAACGTTCGGGTCGCTGGACGTCATGGCGCTGTCCACGCTCGCGAGCTTCGGCGTCCTCGTCGTGGTCGCGTTCGCCCTCGCCGGGTCGCGGCGGGCGCGGTGGGCGGCGGTCCCCGCGCTGGCCGTCCTGCTGGCCGCGCTCGCCGCCGGACTCAGCCGGGGCACATGGATCGCGCTCGCGGCGGCCGTCGCCGTGCTGCTCCTCCTCTGGGACCGACGCGCGCTGATCGCGGCGGCCGTTGGGTCGGTCGCGCTGGCGGTCGTGCTCGTCGGCGGCTTCGGCATCGGCGCGGACCTGGTCGGGCAACGGCTGCGCTCCATCGCGTCGTCGGTGGACGCGCCGGACCGCTCCGTCAGCGACCGCTACGGCCTGTGGGGCACGGCCCGCGACATCTGGGCCGCCCACCCCGTCACCGGCGTCGGCCCGAAGAACTTCGCCGCCTTCCGCGACACCTACGCGCCGCTGGACCTGTCGTCCGGCGCGGAGACGGCCGACGAGGTGAACGGCTATGTCCGCCAGCCGCTCCTGTCCCCGCACAACGAATACCTGCTGCTGCTCAGCGAACAGGGCCTGCTCGGCCTCGGCGGCTTCGCCGTACTCGGCGCCGCCCTCGCCCGCGGCCTGTGGCGCAACCGCGAACTCGGCCGCGCGGTCGACGCGGGCTGGTGGCTGTCGGCGGGCTTCCTGGCCTGGCTGGCCGTGGACTTCGTGTACTCCGACCTGGGCGGCCCGACGTCCGTCCTGGTCGGCGTCCTCCTCGGCCTCGCCACCGTCCGCGCCCTCACCCCGCCGGGAGAGAACCGGTGACCGCGCCTGCGCCGGTCGTTGCGCCGGCCGGGGGCGCTGCTGCTGTTCGGCGGGTTTCGGTGGGGCGGGCTGCCGCGCTCAGCGCCGTGCTCGTCGCGGGTGGGACGGGGCTCGGGTTCGTCCGGGACCTGATCATGGCGCACACATTCGGGGCGGGGCGGGACACCGACGCGTTCCTCATCGGGTGGATGATCCCCGAGACGGCGTCGCCGCTGCTCATCGAGGACGCGATGGCGTTGCTCGCGGTGCCGCTGGTGACGCGTGCGCTCCGCGATCGGGGGAGTGCCCGGCCGCTCGCCGCCGCCGTCCTGCCGCCGCTGGTCGGTGCGCTGTCGGTCGTCGCGGGCGCGCTCGCGTTGGGGGCTCCGGCGCTCGTGGCGGCGCTCGCGCCGGGGCTGGCCTCGCCGGAGGACGCGGTGCGCTGCGTCCGCGCCGCCGCGGTGACGGTCGTGATGTTCGGCGTCGCCGGGTTCATGAGCGCGACGCTGCGCGCGCACGGGCGGTTCGGCCCGCCCGCCGCGATCTACCTGGCCTACAACGCGGGCATCATCGCGTCGATCCTGCTGCTGCGGGACCGCTGCGGCGTGCTGAGCGCGGCCGTCGGCGTCGCGGTGGGCAGCGTGTTCATGGTGCTGGCGCAGCTCCCGGCGTTCGTCCGGTGCCTGCGGCCGGCGCCGCGCGCGCTGCCGTCCCCGGCGACCGCGCTGCTGCCCGCCGCCGTCGCGTCCGTCGCGGTGTTCACGCTCGCGCGGCAGGCGCAGGTGTTCGCCGAGCGGTTCCTCGGCTCCGGGCTCGCCGCAGGGACGATCTCCGAGCTGAACTACGCGCAGAAGGTCGCGCAGGTCCCGATGGTCCTGTCGCTGCTCGTCGTGACGGTGACGTTCCCCCGGCTCGCGCTGGCGTCCGCCGAGGAGGACAGGCGCGCCGTCCGCGACCGCGTCGAGCGCGACATCCTGCACGTCAGCGCGCTGGTCCTCGCCGCGACGGCGTTCCTCGTCGCGTGCGGCGGGGACGTCGTCGCGCTGCTGTTCCGGCACGGCGCGTTCGGCGCGGACGCCGCCGACGGCACCGCGCGGATCCTCCGCGTCTACGCGCTCGGGCTGTGGGGCCAGACGATGGTCGGCGTCGCGGCGCGCGCGTTCTTCGCGAAACGCGGCCCGATGTGGCGGCCCGCGCTCGCCACCGCCTGCGGCCTGGCCGTGACGGGCGTGGTCGGTGTGGTTGGCGTGCGTTTCTGGGGCGCGCCCGCCCTCGCCGCCGCCAACGCCGCCGGGATCACCGCCGGGGCGCTGCTCATGCTCGCCGGGGTCCGCGCGCGCGTCGCGCCGATCCGGTTCCGGGTGCTCGCGCGCGGGCTCGTCCGGCTCGGCGTCGCGGCCGGCGCCGCGTGCGCGGCCGGGCTCGCGGCGCGCGACGCCGTGACCGCGCCCCTGCCCGCCGCCCTGCTCGGCGGGCTCGCGGTGCTCGCCGTCTTCGCCCTCGTCGCGCTGCCCCGCGCGCCCGTGCTCCGACTCGTGCTCCGGCCGCCGTCCCGTTTCGCCCGCCGCTCGGAAGGACTCCGATGACCCCGCCCATGCCGCTGGTGCTGATGTACCACTCGGTGGACTACTACGAGGACGACCCGCACCTCGTCACGATCACACCGCCGCGCTTCGAGCGGCAGCTCAAGTGGCTGGCCGCGCGCGGGCTGCGCGGCGTCAGCGTCCGCGAGCTGCTGGCCGCGCAGCGCGACGGCACCGCGCGCGGCCTCGTCGGGCTCACCTTCGACGACGGGTACGCCGACTTCGCGACCCGCGTCGTCCCGGTGCTCGTCCGGCTCGGGTTCACCGCGACGGTGTTCGCGCTGTCCGACCGGCTCGGCGGGCACAACGCGTGGGACACCGGGCCGCGCAAGCACCTGCTCACGGCCGAACAGCTCGCGTCCGTCCACGACCTCGGGATGGAGGTCGCGTCGCACGGACGGCGGCACGTGTCGCTGACCGGCCTGTCGACGTCCGAGATGGAGGACGAACTTTCCGGCAGCCGCACCGAGCTGGAGGACGTCGTCGGCGCGCCCGTCACCGGCTTCGCCTACCCGTACGGGCACGCGGGGCTGCGGGAGGTCACGGCGGCGCGGTGCGCGGGCTACGACTACGCGTGCGCGATCCGTCCGTCGTTCGGGTCGCGGCACGCGCTGGCCCGCACCTACGTCGGCGAGCGGGACCGGCGGCTGCGGCTGCACGCCAAGCTCCGCCGCCACGAACTCCAGTGGCGAGTGCGCGTATGACCAGGGTGCTGCAGGTCATCACGGGGCTCGGGCGCGGCGGCGCGGAGCGGCAGCTCGCCGGGCTGGTGCGGCGGCTGCCGGTGGAGTGCGAGGTCGTCTCGCTCACCGGCGGCGGGCCGGTCGCGGACGAGATCCGCGCGCTCGGCGTGCCCGTCCACGAACTCGGGATGCGCGGGAACCGGGACGTGGCGGTGCTGCCGCGCCTCGTCCGGCTGATGCGGGCGCGGCGGTTCGACGCCGTCCACACCCACCTGTACCGGGCGTGCGTGTACGGACGGGTCGCGGCGCGGCTCGCCGGGGTCCGCCGGATCATCGCGACCGAGCACTCCCTCGGCGTCGGCGAGATCGAGGAGCGGCGCGCGACGACGGCCGTCCGCCTTATCTATCGGTCGACCGAAAGGCTCGGCGCGGTGACGGTCGCGGTGTCCCCGACCGTCGCCGACCGGCTGCGCGAGTGGGGCGTCCGGGACGTCGTCGTCATCCCGAACGGCATCGACGCCACCGCGTTCGCGTTCGACCCGGGCCGCCGCGCCGCGCTGCGCGCCGACCTCGGCGTCCCGCCCCGCGAGCCCGTCTACGGCTGCGCCGGACGGCTCGTCCCGGGCAAGCGCGTCGACGTGCTCATCCGCGCGTTCGCCGGACTGCCCGGCGGACGGCTCCTCATCGTCGGCGACGGCCCCGAGCGCCGCGCCCTGGAACGCCTCGCCTGGCGCCTCGGCGTCGGCCCCCGCGTGGTGTTCCGCGGCGAGACCGGCGACGTCGCGGGCGCGCTCGCCGCGATGGACGTGTACGCGACGCCGTCCCGGCAGGAGACGTTCGGGCTCGGCGTCGTGGAGGCGATGGCGGCCGGGCTGCCCGTCGTCTACACGACCTGCCCGGCCCTCGACGACCTGCCCGCCCGGCTCGCCCCGCACGCGCGGCGCGTCCCGGCGGACCCGGCGGCGTTCCGGGAGGCGCTCGCGCGCTTCCCCGTCCCGGACGCGGTGCGGCTGCCCGTCCCGGCGGCCGTCGCGACCTACGACATCGGCGAGCACGTGCGGGCGCTCGCCCACCTCTACACCGGCGTATTCACCGGCCCCTCGACCGGCCCGGCCCCAGCGGAAGGCGGATCGACTCCATGGCCCACTACCGGGGAACTGCCCGAAGTCTCGTCCGGCGCGGCGGTCTCGCCGCCTCGCTGATCATCGCGGGCACCGCGACCGGCGCGGGGTACGCGCTGCTGCGGACGCCCGAGTACGCGGCGACGGCGCACGTCATCGTCGTCGACGACGCCGGCGCCGGACCGGCGGGGGTGAACTTCGCCCAGGCGTACGGACGGCTCGCCACGCTGCCCGAGACGTTGCGCTGGTCGGAGCGTCCGTGGCCGGGCGAACGGGCGGGCGGCGGGGTGCCCGCCGCGGCGCAGGGGAAGCTGCGCGCGTCCACCTCGCCCGACGCGCCGCTGATCCGGATCACCGGCACCGACCCGTCGCCCGAGCGCGCCGCCGCCTACGCCAACGCGGCGGCGGACGCGCTCGTCCGGTTCGGCGAGGTGCGGCGCCGCGAGACCGGCGTGCGGCCGACGCTGATGAACGACGCCGCGCCGCCGCTCGTCCCGGCGTCGCCGCGCGGCCCGCTGGACGTGGCGGTCGGCACGGCCGTCGGCGTCCTGCTGGCGGGCCTGGTGTCGCTGGCCGGGCTGCGGCCGTCGCGCCGCCGCAGGCCCGCGCCCGCCGCGCCCCTCTCGCGTGAGCCGGTGTGGCCGTGAGGGTGCTGCATGTGACGCAGCCGACGGACGGCGGGGTCGCGGCGTACGTCGCGGCGGCCGTCGCCGACCAGGCCGCGCGCGGGTTCGAGGTCACGGTCGCCTGCCCGGACGGCCCGCTCGCCGACCACGTCGGGCACGCCCACCGCCCCTGGCCGGCGCGCCGGTCCCCGACGCGGTCGGTGTGGCGCGAGGTCCGCGCGCTGCGGCGGGTCGTGGACGAGGTCACGCCGGACGTCGTGCACCTGCACTCGTCCAAGGCGGGCCTGGCCGGACGGCTCGCCGGGCTGGACGCGACCGTCCTGTTCCAGCCGCACGGCTGGTCCTGGTGCGCCGCGCAGGGCATGTGCGCGGTCGCCGCGCTGCTGTGGGAGCGGCGGGCCGCGCGCCGCGCCGACCGGATCATCTGCGTCGGCGACGGCGAGCTGGAGCACGGCCGGGCCGCCGGGGTGGACGCCCGGTACGCCGTCATCCGCAACGGCGTCGACCTGAAGCGGTTCGCGGTCGCGGGCGACGCCGAGCGGGCCGCCGCGCGCCGGGCCCTCGGCGTCCGGGGCGGGCCGCTGGCGCTGTGCCTCGGCCGCGTGACGCCGCAGAAGGGCCAGGACGTCCTGCTGTCGGCGTGGCCGCGCGTCGTCGCGCGCCGCCCGGACGCGCGGCTCGCGCTCGTCGGCGACGGCACGCCCGACCGCAAGGTCCCGCGCGGCGTCCTCACCGTCCCGGCGGTCGCCGATCCGCGGCCGTGGCTGGTCGCGGCGGACGTCGTCGTGCTCCCGTCGCGCTGGGAGGGCCTGCCGTTCGTCGCGCTGGAGGCGATGGCCACCGGACGGTCCGTCGTCGCGAGCGACATCCCGGGCCTCGCCGAGCTGGTCACGCCGGACGTCGGCGCGCTCGTCCCGCCCGAGGACCCGCGCGCCCTCGCCGTCGCGCTCGCCGAACGGCTCGCCGACGGCTGCCCGCGCACCGCCGCCGAGGGCGTCGCCGCCGCCCGCGCCGCCACCGCCTACGACGCGGACGTCACCTACGCCGCGCTCGCCGCCCTGACCCTCGACGTCGCCGGCTTCGGCGCGCCCCCCGTGAAATGAGAGCGCCCGTGCTGGACCCCGAGCTGCCCGTCCTGCTGCTGCGCACCGATCCGAACCCGTTCCACCACGGGACGCTCGGGGCGATCCGGTCGTTCGGGCGGCGCGGCGTCGCCGTCCACGCCGACCTGGCCGGACGGCCGCAGCCCGCGGCGGCATCGCGGTACCTGCGGTCGCGGATGCCGGGGGAGCCGTCCGCCGCGCGGCCGGGCGCGCTGCTGGCGCGGCTCGCGGCCGACGCGGAGCGGATCGGGCGGCGCGCGCTGCTCGTCCCGCTGGACGACGCCATGGCGATCTTCACGGCCGAGCACGCCTCCGCCCTGGCCGCGCATTTCGTGCTGCCGCCGTCCGGGACGCCGCGCCGCGTCGCCGACAAGGCCGCGCTGACGGACGCGTGCGAGCGGCGGGGCATCGCCGTCCCCGAGTGCCACCGGCCCGGGTCGCGCGACCACCTGGACGAGCTGGTCGCCAAGCTCGGCCTGCCGCTGATCGCCAAGTGGGCGCGGCCGTGGCTGCTGGCGCCGGGGGCGCGGAGCACGACGCTCGTCCGTTCCGCCGAGCACGCCGAGCGGTTGTTCGCGGCGGCGGGGGACGCGGCCGGGCCGCTGTTGCTCCAGCGGCTCGTCCCGCCCGGCGGCGACTGGTTCTACCAGGCATATTTCGACGGTTCCGGCGTGTGCCTGTTCAGCGCGACCGGGCGCAAGCACGTCGCCTACCCCGAGCACACCGGCCACACGGTCGCGGGCGAGTGGGTCCACAACCCGAAGCTGGACGAGCTGGCGACCGGCGTCGCGGGCGCGCTCGGCTGCCGGGGCGTCGTGGACCTGGACTTCCGCTACGACGCGGCGGCGGGCGTGTACCGGCTGCTGGACGTCAACCCGCGGCTCGGCGCGCAGTTCCGGCTGTTCACCGACGGGCGCGGGCTGGACCTCGCGGCCGTCCTGCACCTCGACGCGTCGGGCCGCGCGGTGCCCCCGGCCGTCCCCCGGCCCGGCCGGACGCTCGTGGTGGAGAACCAGTACCTGCGGCGGGCGCTGCGCACGCCCGGCGCGCTCGGCCGCTTCCGGGAGCTGACGGCGTCCGGGGAGACGGCCTGGTTCGACCGGGCCGATCCCGGCCCGTTCTTCGCGATGGCCCGGGCGAGCGTCGCCCGGGTCCTGACGAAAGGATTGAAATGACGCGGATCGGTGCGGTGGTTGTCGGTGCGGGTCCTTATGGCCTGTCAGCGGCGGCGCATCTGCGGGAGCGTGGTGTCGAGACGAGGCTGATCGGTACGCCGATGCAGTTCTGGGACGAGCACATGCCGGTCGGGATGTGCCTGAAGTCGGAGCCGTTCGCGTCCAGCCTGGGCGCGCCGCTGCCCGGCCTGGCGTTCCCGGACTACGCGCCGGACGCGGCGGCCATCGGCGACCCCGTCCCGCTGGAGGTGTTCACCGCCTACGGCCGCTGGTTCGCCGAGCGCGCCGCGCCGCCCGCCGAGGTCACCCGCGCGGAGCGGATCGAGCCGGACCACACCGGCTACCGGGTCGTGCTGGCGACGGGCGAGACGGTGCGGACGGCGTCGGTGGTCGTCGCGGTCGGCGTGGGGCCGTTCGCGCACATCCCCGGCGAGCTGATGGACCTTCCGGCGCCTTTGGTGTCGCACAGCTCCGACCACCGCGACCTCGGCGCGTTCCGGGACCGGGACGTCGTGGTCGTCGGCGCGGGCCAGTCCGCGCTGGAGACGGCCGTGCTGCTCGCCGAGCAGGGCGCGCGCCCGACGCTCGTCGCCCGGACGTCCCGGCTCATGTGGAACACGGTTCCGCATGAGGCGGGCGGGCGGCTGCCGTCCGCGCCGCTGCACGGCCTCGGGCGCGGCTGGCGGACGTGGCTGTGGTCCGAGCGGCCCGCCACGACCCGCCTCCTGCCCTACCGGACGCGGCGCCGGATCGTCGCGACCACGCTCGGCCCGGCGGGCGCGTGGTGGCTGCGCGACCGCTTCGACGAGCGCGTCCGGACGCTGCTCGGCCACCGCGTCACCCGCGCCCGCGAGGACGCCGGCCGCGCCGTCGTCTTCACCCAGGGCCCGGACGGGCCCGAGCGCGTCACGGCCGACCACGTCATCGCCGCGACCGGCTTCGTCCCGGACCTGGACCGCATCCCGGCCCTCGCCCCGGCTCTGCGCGCGGGCCTCGCCCGCTGGAACGGCTCGCCGCGCCTGGACCGGACGTTCCAGTCGTCCGCGCCGGACCTGTACTTCGCGGGCCTCGCGGCGGCGGCGTCCTTCGGCCCGGTGATGCGCTTCGTCCACGGAACGGACTTCGCGGCGTCCCGCCTGGCCCGCGCCATCGCGTCCCGCACCCGCGGCCCCCGCCCCACCGACCACCTCACCCACGTCTAACGACCCGGCGGGCGGGCGTCCGAAGGGGTGGCCGTTCGTCGCTTGATATCGACCGTCCGTCGCAGGGTGATGACAACACGTGAACTTACCGTGGAGTAGGCCCTACCTTCACAGAGTCGGTGCGGGTGGCCGTCTCGGGGGGAGCGGCCACCGCCCGCGTTTCGCCGGCGCACACCCGGACGGGTCGTTCAGGGGCTGACCCGTCCTGCGCGCCGGGACGACGAGAGCGCACGCGGCGCCACCCGGTTCGGGGTGGCGCCCCGTGCGCTCATCGCGTTTTCCGTACTCTCCGTGTTGGAACATCACTCAAGGTAATGATCCTGTCGCGAGGGGGAACGACCATGAAGCTCCGCCGCAGTCTCACCGGGACGGCGCTCGCCGCGCTCGCGCTGGCGGCCCCGCAGACCACGCTTCCGCGCGCGCTGGCGAAGGGCGTCGTGCCGTGCCACGGGGGCACCGGCGACGCCAGGGCGCTTGCGAAGGCGTTCCGCGCGGGCGGGGAGATCCATCTGGCGAAGGAGTGCGTGTACACCGTCAAGGCCCCGGCGGCGGCGCGGGCGGCGCTGCCGCGCGTCACGCGCGACACCGGGGTGGACGGCGCGGGCTCGGCCATCCAGTGGAGCGGTCCACGCGCGCTGCTGGACATCGCGCCCGACGCGAACGTCACGTTCACCGACGTCCGGCTGGAGAACACCTCGGGCGGCGCGCAGATCGCCGTCGGCAAGGGCGGGCACCTCATCATCGGCGGCGGGAGCCACTTCTTCGGCCTGAACGCCTGACGCTCCGGCGGCCGGGGTAGGGATCACGGAGCACGTCCGAGGAGGAACCGTGGCCCACTACCGCCGGGTCGGCGACGTACCGCCCAAACGCCACACGCAGCACCGGGACGCGTCCGGCACGCTGTACTACGAGGAGCTGATGGGCGAGGAGGGCTTCTCGTCCGACGCGTCGCTGCTCTACCACCGCTCCCTGCCGTCGGCGATCACGGACTCCCGCGTCTGGGAGGCGCCCGAGGCGAGGACGGTCCCGAACCATCCGCTGAAGCCGCGCCACCTCCGGCTGCACGACCTGTTCCCGGAGGCCGCGCACGCGCGGACCGACGTCGTCACCGGACGCCGTCTCGTGCTCGGCAACGCCGACGTGCGGCTGTCGTACGTCGCCGGGACGGCCCCGTCGCCGCTCTACCGCAACGCGACCGGCGACGAGGTCGTCTACGTCGAGTCCGGGACGGCGACGGTCGAGACGGTCTTCGGCGCGCTCCCGGCCGAGCAGGGCGACTACGTGGTGCTGCCCGCGTCCACCACGCACCGCTGGGTGCCGACGGGGGACCGGCCGCTGCGCGCGTACGTGATCGAGGCGTCCGGGCACATTGCGCCGCCGAAGCGGTACCTGTCGCGGTACGGCCAGTTCCTGGAGAGCGCGCCCTACTGCGAACGGGACCTGCACGCACCGAACGCCGTGGTCCAGCACGAGGGCGCGGACGTGGAGGTGCTCGTCAAGCACCGCACGTCCGCCGGCCTGGCGGGCACCCGCCTCACCTACGCCGCGCACCCGTTCGACGTGGTGGGCTGGGACGGCTGCCTCTATCCCTACACGTTCAACATCCGGGACTTCGAGCCGCTGACGGGCCGCGTCCACCAGCCGCCGCCCGTCCACCAGGTGTTCGAGGGGCCGAACTTCGTGGTGTGCAGTTTCGTGCCGCGCAAGGTGGACTACCACCCGCTGGCGATACCCGTCCCGTACTACCACTCGAACGTCGATTCGGACGAGGTCATGGTCTACGTCGGCGGTGACTACGAGGCGCGCAAGGGTTCGGGCATCGCGCAAGGCTCGCTGTCCCTGCACCCCGGAGGCCACCCCCACGGTCCGCAGCCCGGCGCCTACGAACGGGGCATCGGCGTTGAGTTCTTCGACGAATTGGCCGTCATGGTCGACACGTTCCGTCCGCTGGAGCTGGGCGAGGCGGCCACGGCGTGCGAGGACCCGTCCTATGCCTGGTCCTGGTCGCGGTAGGTCACTAGTCGGGATCGAGCGGGAGGTCCCACGGGAGGCTCCACGGCCCGTCCGGGTCGGCGGCGAGGTCGCGGACGACGTCCTCGTAACGACCCTGGTTGATCGGTTCGCGTCCCGCCCAGAGGTAGCGCGCCTGCAAGTAGCAGGCCGCCATGTCCCGCCACGACACGTACCGCTGCTGGACGGCCCGCGCCGAGGGCAGGATGCGCCTCCAGCAGTCCTCGGCGTCGAGCCAGCCGACCATGTGGCCCCAGCGGAGCACCATGAGGGCGCGTCCGGCGTCCCAGATCAGGTAGCGGCCCCGGTTGGCCTGGAAGGCGAGGTCGGCGTGCAGCTCCAGCCGGTCGGCCTCCACGTCGGCGAAGTCGGGACGGCCGAGCGCCTGCGTCAGGAACCAGTTCAGCTCGGCGGCGCCCGGCCCGGGCGGACGCTCCCCGGTCAGCAGCGGGACGAGATGCGGCAGCAGATCCACCGACGCCGACCCGTACCGCAGCTCCACGAGCCGCGCGAGCGGGCCGACGTCGTCGCCCACGTCCTCGCCGAGCCCGATGCGACGCGCGACGCGCAGCAGCCGGACGTACTCGTCCCGCTCGTCGTCGGCGAGCGCGGCGGCGACGGCGGCGCCCTCCTCGAACTCGGCGCGCATCCCGTGCCGGAGCAGGAAGCGGACCTGCTCGTCCAGGAGGTCGGCGTCGTAGGCGCCCCACACCTCGAACAGCATCCGCAGCGCGCCGATCCGGTCGTCCGGGGAGCCGCCGAGCCGGTCCACCGGGTAGCCGTTGATCGCCGCGAAGTGGGCGCAGAGGCCGAGCAGCCAGCGCTGCACCGGCGTCGGCGGGCCCTCGGGCGCCGTCCCGGCGTGCCACGGCGTGACCCGCGCCCGGTCCAGGCCGTGGACGACCGGCGCGTACACGTCCGGGTCGCCCGGGTCGAAGTGCTCCCGGACGAGTTCGGCGGGGTCGAGCGTGCGGGTCCGCTCGTCCAGGCCGGTGACGCGGAGGACGAAGGAACTCTGCGCGGGGCGTCCGGGGACGTCCTCCACGACCCACCGCGCGCCGTGCGACCGGATGAGGACGTCCGCGAGGTAGGCCGCGAGGGCGATCTGGAGGGCGACCCAGGGGTCCTCGTCCGCGTCGTCGTCGGGGAACTCCGCGATGTAGTCCTCCAGCGGTTCGAGCAGTGCCAGCGGACGCCGTTCGTAGGCGTCGTGGTCCATCCCGACCTCGTCGATCAGCCATGCGACGTGGGTCCACGCGTCCTCGGCGAAGTCCGAGAGCAGCGCGCGGGCCCGTACGACGTCCATGTCCTCGCTGATCACCTGGCACGCCTCCCGGAGAGTCGCGAAAGTCCGTAATGTTACCGTCCGGTGGCGCTGCGTCCAGGTGGGCGGTTTTCCGGCGCCGGACCGATCGGAGGTTCCCGGTGGACATCCCCGACGAGGTCGTGGACTGGCGGACCAAGGGCCTCTGGCTTCCGGGCGGCCCGGTCGCCGCGTCCGCGTTCGCCGCCGCCCGCCACCCCCTGTTCGGCGGCCCGTTCACCTGGCCGGTCCTGGTCGCGCGCCGCGCCGCGCTGGACCGCAACATCGCGACGCTCGCCGCGTTCGCCGACCGGCACGGCCTGGCGTTCGCGCCGCACGGCAAGACGACGATGGCGCCGTCGGTGTTCGCCGCGCAGCTCCGCGCGGGCGCGTGGGGCATCACGGCCGCCACCGCGAACCAGGTGCTCGCCTACCGGCGGTTCGGGGTGCCGCGCGTCCTGCTCGCCAACGAACTGCTGGACCCGACCGCGCTGCGCTGGCTCGCCGCCGAGATCGCCGACGGCTTCGACGTGCTGCTCTACGCCGACTCGCTGGACGGCGTCGCCGCGCTGGCGGACGCCGCCGGGCCGCGCCCGTTCCGCGTCCTGGTCGAGCTGGGCCACGCGGACGGGCGCACCGGCTGCCGGACCGTCGCCGAGCTGACGAAGGTGGCGCGGGCCGTCGTGGACGCGCCCGGCACCGAGCTGGCCGGCGTGTCCGGCTACGAGGGCATGTTCACCGACCCGGACGGCGCCGCCGCCTACCTGGACGCCCTCCGCGAGGCCACCTGCGCACTCGCCGGCCTGCTGCCGGACCACGTGATCGTCAGCGCGGGCGGCAGCGCCTACTTCGACCTGGTCGCGGACCGGCTCGGCGGCGACTGGCTGCCCGGGCACGACCTCACGGTCGTCCTGCGCAGCGGCGCGTACGTGTCGCACGACCACGGGCTGTATGTCGAGAAGACGCCGTTCAACCGCGTCCCCGGCTCGCTGGACGCGGCGCTGGAACTGTGGGCGCAGGTGACGTCCGTGCCCGAACCGGGCCTCGCGATCGTCGGGATGGGCAAGCGGGAGGCGCCCTACGACGCCGGGCTGCCCGTGCCGCTGCGCGTCCGCCGTCCGGACGGCACGGCCGAGCCCGCCGACGGCCTGCGCGTCACCGGCACGGCCGACCACCACGCGTTCGTGGCGGGCGACGGCGTCCGTCCGGGCGATCTGGTCTGCTTCGGGATCTCCCACCCGTGCACGGCGTTCGACAAGTGGCAGGTCATCCCGGTCGTGGACGACGCCTACACCGTCGTGGACCTCATCCGCACCTACTTCTGATCCGCGCGGTGGGCCGCCGCGGCGGCCTGCTCGGCGGTCAGCGGCCCGACCGGCAGCGGACGCGCGGCGGCGGCGCGCAGCCCGTCGAGCGTGAACGCCAGCCCGCGCCGCCAGGCGTCCGGCGCGGCGTGCCGGACGGCGGCGGCTTGCGCGGCGACCGCCTCGAAGACGAGCACGAGGTCGTGCGGGCTGAAGTCGGCGCGCAGCGACCCGTCCGCCCGCGCCGCCGCCGCGAACGCGTGGCCGCGCGCGAAGGATTCCGCGCAGACGGCCGCGAGCCGGGGCGTGTCGGCGAAGCGGCGGGTGACGACGTCGCCGAGCGCGGGGTCGTCGGCCATCAGCGCCCCGATGCCCTCCACGTACCGGACGAACCGGTCCCACGGCTCGGCGCCCTCCTCGGCGTGCCGGACGACGGCGTCGAGCTTGGCGGCGGCGACGTCCGGCACGACCGCGTCGATCAGCGCCTCGCGCGTCCCGAAGCGGTGGTAGAGCGTCCCGGTGCTCACCCCGGCGCGGCGGGCGATCTCCTCCAGCGGGCAGTCCAGGCCGCGTTCGGAGAACAGCTCGACCGCGGCGGCGGTGAGCTTGGCGACGCTGCGCTGCGCGTCCGCGCGCAGGCGCGGCTTGGCGGTCATCGGCCCCCCATAACTTGATGGTCGTCTCAAATTAGCTGCTACCGTCGAACTTGACGGTTCCATCAACTTACCGGGAGTCCCCCATGCCCAAGACCATCGCCGTGCTCGGCGCCGGACCCGGCCTCGGCGCCGCCACGGCCCGCCGGTTCGGCCGCGAGGGGTTCGACGTCGCGCTCGTCGGCCGCCGCCCCGAACCCCTCGGCGCCCTGGTCGAGATCCTGGACCAGGAGGGGATCCGCGCCGCCGCGTTCCCCGCCGACCTCGCCGAGCCCGCGGGCGTCCCCGCGCTCGTCGACGCGATCACCGGACGGCTCGGGCCCATCGACGTCGTGGAGTACGCCCCCATCGGCTCCGCCCCGCCGTTCGCCCCCGCCGCCGGGCTCGCCGCCGCGACGCTGCGCGGCCTCATGGACCTGCACCTCTACACGCCCGTCGAGGTCGCCCGCGCCGTCGTCCCGGGGATGGTCGCGCGCGGCGACGGCGCGTTCCTGCTGGCCCAGGGCGTGTCCGCGCTGGCCGGCGCGCCCGGCATGAGCGGCGTCGGGCCGGTCATGGCGGCGGCGCGCAACTGGATCCAGTCGCTGCACGCCGAACTCGCCGACCAGGGCGTCTACGCGGGGACGCTGACGATCGGCGCGTGGATCGAGGGCAGCGCCGCGCACCGGGCCGCGGCCGAGCACGGGCGCGGCGGGCCGGTCGTCGCACCGGAGGACCTGGCCGACCACTACTGGGACCTCTACACCAAGCGCGACCGGTCCGAACAGGTCGTCCCGGAACGCGGTTAGGCTCCCGGGCGGGCGGCGACGGAACGGTGAAACCGCTGGACATCCCCCGTCACCCGACGAAGGGTTGTCATTCGGTCACGCTGCGTGGCAAGATGGCGGAGCGCACGACCGTCGTCCGCCCCGGCCGTCCCCCGCCGGACGACGCCTCCCGAGGCCAGGAGTTCCGCATGACCGAGCCGCCCGCCCGCGACCCCGACGTGCTCACCACCGCCGAGCTGGCGGCCAGACTCGCCCTGTCCCCGCAGACGGTGCGGCGGATGGCCAACGCCGGTCAGCTCCCCGCGCTCAAGACCGGCAAGGACTTCCGCTACTCGTGGGAGGCCGTCCGGCAGTGCCTGCGCCGCCCCTGGGAGGACCCGGCGGCCTCGGACGCGCCGAAGAAGGGCGCGGGCGGCCAGGCCCAGCGCCGCGCCCGCGCGGGCGCCGCCCGCCACACCGAGTAGCGGCACGCCCGCCGGCGGTCCGGTCGGCGGCTAGGGGCGGGGCGCGCCGCAGGACGGGCAGTGGCGCGCGTCGGCGCGCAACGGCGCGGCGGCGCGGATGCCGTCCTCGCCGCAGGCGTGGCAGCGGGCGGCGCCGAGGTCGGGCGCGACGATGGCGGCGAGCCCGCCCGCGAGCGCGGCGCCGTCCAGGTGACGGCCGCGGCGGCGCGGCGGGGTGGACGGTGCGGTCATGGCGTTCCTCCTGCGGTTCGGCGGATTCCCAGTGCATCAAGACCGCCCGGACGGGGTCGACCGCGACATCCCCACCGGGCCGGTAGCGCGGCTACCGTGGGTACCCCCGGATGACCTGGGGGAACAACAGAAGATGAGTGCTGAGAGAGCCATCACGGGAGCCATGATCATGGGTCCCGGAACGCCCGGAGTCGCAAGGCCGTTCTAGCTCTCGAAGGCTCTCAACAGGCGGAAGGGCCGGACGCTGGAACGTCCGACCCTTCCTGACACACACCGCGTCGTGGAAGGACTGGTGGCGTCTGATGAGTACTCTACTCGTGAACGGCTACAAGGCCAGCATCTACCCGGAGGGCAAGGGCTTCACCGGCGTCCTTGATCTGGGGTTGAAGGCCGACGGCACGCGGAACCGTCCCAAGCGCAAGGGTCCCACTAAGGCCGTTGTGAAGGACAAGCTTGCGAAGCTTGCCAAAGACATTGATGACAAGGTCGCCACCGACCGATCGGTTACCGTTCTCCGGGTAGTCACCGAATACGTAGATGAACTGGAGCGCGGAGGGAAGGCGCCCCGGACGATCCGGAGTTACCGAAGTTTCGTCAAGACTCACGTATCGAAAATCGGTGCGATCAAAATTAAGGACCTTGAGCCTCTGCACGTGTCTGTGTGGCTTGTGGAGATGGCCACGCAGCTTTGCCCCGAATCCTTGCGCAAGGTTCACGCGCTACTGACGAAAGCGATCAATCGCGCCATCGTGTACCGGTACGTCAAGGAGAACGTGAGCCTTCCTGTCGCGCGTCCGCAGGGAACGAAAGATGGGTTGCGCGAAAGCAAGTCTTTCAGCGTGGCTCAGACGGACTCGATCCTCAAGACGTGCCTGTCTCCGCACCAGCGGTTCGGCGGGTATCTGGCGTTGGCGCTCACGTCCGGGCTTCGGATTGATGAGCTGAACGGACTGACGTGGGAATGGCTGGATCTGGACTCGGAAGAACCCACGGTTTATGTCGAGCGCGCTGCGCGAACCGATGGGAAGCTTAAGACGGAGAACAGCCGCCGAGGGCTGACGCTCGGCGGAGTTTCCGTTACCGCTCTCATGGATTGGCGGAAGGTCCAGCGCGCGGAGTTCGCCGCGCGCGGCCAAATCGTGTCAAAGGAAACGCCGGTGTTCACGCGCCCCGATGGAAGCGCCTACACCGCCTTGACCGCGCGGCATGAGTTTCGCGCCTTGATCGCTGCGGCCGGTATCGCCAACCCTGCCGAGTGGACGCTACGCGAGACGCGCACCACGTTCGTTTCTGTGATGAGCCATCACGGCATCGCGCGCGAGATTATCGCGGACATGTGCGGGCACACGCTCAAGACGCTTGAGCGTCATTACCGCAAGGTTCTCGCACCGGTTCACCAGCAGTCGGCAAGCGTGATCGACGCTGTGTTCGCTCAGGCTGCGCACGGCCTAGCGGCGTAGGCAGCGCACAGAAACGCCCCTGACGGTTCGTCAGGGGCGTTTCTGCGTCCTTCCACGACGGCTTAGGGAGTCTCACGCGGGACGCGCTGCGCGAGGCTCTGAGAGAGCGCTAGGCGCTGTCGCTGTCTGCACCGTCTTCCTGGCGCTTGAGGTAGGCGCGCAACTGGCCGTGCGTCACACGCCGTCCGCGCTCCCGGATACGGATGGAGCGGAGTTCACCCGTACGCAGCAGCGCGAAAACGGTATCCCTCGAAACGCCGAGAAGTTCGGCAACCTCCAAGACCGTGAAGACGCGGAGTTCGCTTGTCGCGTCGTCGGTGGGTTCGCCTGAAATGCTGTCTGGGTCGTGCCGGTCAGTCATGAATTCTCCCCGTGATGGTCGCAAAGTATCGGTCGGCGCGCTGCCAGGTTTTCTGCGGGCTTTCGTGGTGCGGACCGGATGAGACTTCCGCGAAAGTCATGGTGAGCATGAGCGGTCCGCGCGTGAGGACGTAAGAGACTTTTTCGCACGTTCCGCCTTTCGTGCATCCCAATGATTCGACCCGGCGAAAATACTTCCAGCCGAATTTTAGGGTCCCATTTTTGCCGGCCGCTGCCTTGCAATTTCTGGAAATCTGGTCGAAGTATGCGGCGGCTTTTTCGGTGGTCTCGAATTCAAGTGCGGACTGATAGAGGGAACGGCGCAAGTCGCTGCCCATTCCCCGAATGTAGTCGTTCCAGCGCTGGCCGAAGACCCGAAGTTCTCCGGCATGGACTCCGGTAGGCGCGTCGTCGGTCCATCCGCACAGCGCGTCAACTCGCGCGCTGTCGGTCTCGGCGCGGTAGTCCGGCAAGTCGCGTCGGGACACGTCGGCACGGGTGAGCATGAGACGCAGGACATCCCGCAGGCGTTGACCGTTCGCGGCGCATCCCGCGCCGTTGCCGACTGGCGCGCACGGCGCTGTGCTGCCCGTGGACGGCCGCACAGAGCTGGGGCCGGTCGGCAAGACGGGTGAGAACCGGCCGGGCGGCTGGTGACTCCCTCCGCACGCGGACGCCGCCAGGACGACCGCCAGGACGACCGCCGGGGCGAACGCGACCCCTAGGCGTCTACGTGGTGACATGGCTACTCCTTTTCCGGGTTGATCCGCTGGATTTCCGCGTGAATCGCAAATCCAATTGCCACCGCTTCAAGCGCAACGCGCACGGCCATAACGAAGACGATCCACCCGAGCGGAAGAAGCGTGACGAATGCCGCCGTTGCGACCGGTCCGAGCCACGAGCGAAAAGCGATGATGACGGCAAGAAGGATGCTGACCCACAGAGCCGCCGTAATGCGCGTCACGCGGTACAGGACTGAGACGATTGTCGGAGTCACGAAACGCTGAAACTGTGTTTCGGTGAGCGCGGCGGACAGGGAGTTACCTTTCATCGAAGACCTTCCATTTCTGTGCTTGGCGCACTGCGGCGAGTATGTGACCGGTAGCGGCGAACGACGCTATGCCGATCCAGAGCCATTCGGGAATCGTCGTTGCCCCAAGGAAGACAACAGCGGGGAACGTGCTCAACGGCAGGATGAACAGGATGGTTGAGATGTAGCGGCGGAAGGTGGGTCCGCGCAGCCACTCGAAAGCCGGTGAGACGAGCCACGTGAAAGCGCCGTAGTCCGGGTACTGAGCCGGACGCGCGAGCGCGAGGCCGATTTCAGCAGACGTTTGCGCGACCCATGCGGCCAGCGTTGCCGACAGGACGGGAACGATCGGGCGGTGCGGCGAGTCGAATGCGTCCGTGAAAATCGGGAACTGAACGGCCGCGAGTGCGGCGAGCGCATAGGTTACGGCCAGCGCCGCCGACCAACCGGCGACGATCGCAGCCGGAAAGCGTGTCATTGTTCGTCGTCCCGGAAAAGGTCGCGCGTTAGTCCGTCTACCGTCGCCAGACCTTGGGAGCAGATCACGAAAAGCCGGTCAGCAGGGGCCGGGAATTCGCGCGCCGCACGGGTGAGTGCTCCCGTGCGTCGATTGTCGGGAGTAGAGAAGAGGACACGCGGAATAACGCCGCCCGGACCGGTGGCGTCGGACTGCGCAATGCGCAGATAATTGCGCATCTTCTCTTGTAGGACAGGAACGCCTTCCGTGCCTCGATCGACCTCAATCCACCAGTGATCCGTGACCTGGTGATTGCGCCTGACAAGGGCCGCATAGGCGTCGGGCTTGACGACGTCACCGAGATCGGTGGTCCACCAGGATTCCGGCTCGGTTTGGAACTCCGCGACTGCGAACGGCAGTCTCCGGGACGACTCGATGAGCTGCACGTAAATTTCCGAAACGGCCAGAATATGCGAGTGCAGACGCGGTGAAACACGTCCTCCGATCACCTTCTTTTGCCTTTCCGGGATCCCGTGAATGGTCCGAATGAGCATCGAACCGGCCGGGTCAATCGCGTAAATCGCCGGACTGCTTCCGCCGAAGTTTCCCCCAACACGTCGCGGAAGAATGACGAGCGCACGGCTTTCCACAAGCCGGTGCATGACCCGCTTGCGCACCGTGAATCGGCTGGCCATGCCGGAGAAGTACAGTCGCTCGATTTGCGAACCGGTTACCAATCCGAGCCGGTAAACGGTTTCGAGAATCGACAAGTCACGGTCATTGAGCCGCATTTCAAGCCAGACCGCACGCTCAAATGTGTTCGATGGTGGAATCAACGTGTCCGTCCCTTCTGTTTGTTTTCAATTTCATTTACTTGGCGAATTCCCACAGGTCGGCAAAGTGGGAACATTGGGGGGCGGGAAGTGGAGGATGAGAGGCCGGGCCGGGTGAGGGTAAGAATTTCAGCAGGAGGGGAGGAGGAAGGAAGCGCTGTGACCTGGGGTGATGTGGCCGGTATCGTGTTGCCCGGAGGTATCACCCCAGGCCACGCCGACTGCGACACCGAACATTGCGCTTTTCTCGACCTAGCTCCCACGTCGTTTCTGATCAGTGGATCGGCCGATTCTTGTTTCCGGGACGACGCGGATGCGCGGCTTGACGCGCTCAGCGATTTCCGTTTCGACGTCCGCGCGGAGCGTCCCGAACCGCTGTGCGCTTTCGCGGATGAAGTCGCGTCCGTCTCTCAGCGGTTCGCCTAGAGGTCGCGTCCGCCCGGTCACGGGTGATGCCGTCCGCGCGTCAATACAAGGGCGCATGGCGATCTCGAATGCGTCCAGCGCTCCAAGGTCGTCTCGGGTCAATGGCGCAAAACGCGGCGCGAGCGTGGAAGCGTCGCGGTATTCCACCTGGAAAGTGACTTGGGTACGGACGGTTCCGAGTACCGCGTTTGTGACATCTGCGCTCAGTTGGTCTAGGTACTGGTAAGCCATGTTGACGCCCAGTCCGAGCCCGCGCGCTTGTGCGAGCATTTCGGCGAAATCGTCCGCTCTCCCGAAATGCATGAATTCCTGAAATTCATCAAGGTAGGCGAACGTTGCGCGTCGGCGGTCCGCTGGAACGGACGCCCGACTAAGCGTGATCTGCCACAGGGTCGAGACGAGAAGCGCACCGAGCAAATGCGCGGCGTCCGGCCCGATCCTGCCTTTCTGCAAAGGCACGAGAATGATGCGGTTGTCGCGGTACAGGGTGGACAGGTCAACGCCGTTGCTCTGTCCGAGCATCAGACGCAGCGCGGTGCGAGTGGAGATCGCCCGGATCTTGTTCATTGAGGGTCCGATGACTTGTGCCCGATCGGGCTCGCTCATCGCGTCGTATGCGGACCAGAATCCGCGCACGGCATCCGGAATCGGTTGCCGCAGGATGCTTCGGCGAAATTCGTCGTCGGTGAGCAGGGCCGGTATCTCAACGACCGTGAAAGCTCGTCCCCCGGGCGCTCTGGTGTACGCCAGCGTCAATAGGCAATTGCGCATGACGTCCGCTGTTCGCGGTCCCCACGAATCGCGCCACAAGGAAGCGAACACGTGAACAACTTGGTCCACCATGAGTTCCCGTGCGTGCTCATCAGATGTGTTAACGGAAAGCAGGTTGAAGCCGGTCGGATAGTTTAGCGCCGCAGCGTCGATCACCACGACATCATCAATTCTGTTGTCGGGAATCCGGGCCGCGATGTCCTCAATCAGGTCGGCTTTTGGGTCAATTACCAGCACCCCACGGCCGGCGTCGATATCCTGCAATATCAGATTGGCGAGAAGAACGGATTTGCCTGATCCGGTCGGCCCTTGAATCATGACGTGCCTTAGCCGGTCATCTGCCGTAAGCGCCAATGGCCGGGATTCCATCCCCGGATAGTTGCTGTCAGCGATGACGAGACCCGTCCGCCGCATTCGCGACGACGGCGGCAACTGGCGCGCGGACCCGACGCTGAGACCGGGGACGGTGAGTCCCTGTGTCGGCAACGCCAGCAGCGCCGCCGCTTCGGCCGCAGACAACAGCATCGGCCACCATGCGGACGTGACCGGAATCGCGCGGCGCGCAGCTCGCCGCGCGACTACTCGTGTCGGCAAGGCGCGTGTCCGTATGCGCGTCTCAGGGCCGCTCACAGCCGACAGGCCACCGAGGACACCCGCCAACAGCAGCGCCGCGCGTGAGCGGTGCGACGCGCGCACCGCAACCCGTCCGGCCGCGTCCAGCAACGGAAACCGGTTCTTCTCTGCAATGGCCTTAGCGATGTCGTCGGGCGCACCGCGCGCCACTTTCACGCGCCGGGTAGCCGAGACGACCCATTGCACGCAGATCAGTTCGTCGGACCCGAGTGGGTACATCGTTGCGAGCACGCCAGCGATAGCGCTTTCGCCGTGCCCGTAGTCGAGCGTCCGCCATCGTCTACTACTCCGGAGTTCACGCGCGCGGCGGAACCTTGGATATTCCAACCCTTCCGGATCTTCTTCAAGGCGAAGCCCTGGCATCGCTGCCGTCAGCCTCGTGATCATTGCTGGCGCTAGATGCGCCTGAATGAGTATGTGATGCGTGATGCCCCGAGCCGTTCCGCGTACTTCTACGACAACCGGCCACCGACCCGAAAGCGGACCGATCAAGTACAGGGCCGCCGTTACCGTCTCCACCGAGAGATCGGCGGGAAGCCGCATCCTGTAGGCGACCAAACCCGCACGCCACTTCCGGCGGTCCACCCAATCCCCTGTCACGACGATCACGGCGCACAAACCCGCGACTGCGAGCACAAAAATTGCCGATTCCTGGTAGGTCAACGTCGGCCGCCTAGTAACGGCGGCGGAATCCGACCGCCCAAAACACGATGACGAGAATGGCCGCACCGACTAGAGGGAGGACCGGGATCAGCCACTCGCTGACGAGGCGACCCACGTACGCGAGAACAGGGATTGCAATGAGGAACGCGAGGATTCGGCCCATCCACGGGCGTCGGTAGTACATGCGCATGTTGCGTCTCCCATCGGCTGGTGTTTCATCAATACCGATGGTGCGAGAACACGTCCGTTTGAGACAAGCCACATTTAAGGGCAGGCCGACGGGCGTCCCTCACGGCAGTCAGTTAGGAAGTTACCAAGTGAGGGAAAACGTGGCAGTTATTGGCATCGGTGCAGGTCAGCGGAAGATGATCTAGTATGGGTCGGGTACGAAAGTTTCCCACCGATGGCCCGCAAAGATGCAGGTCACCGGAAGACGCCGCGAACAGGGGGAGCCCTCAAGTCCGATGATCAGTGACGATCAGCCCGCCGACACGACACCGCCACCGAGTCGGGAACAGGTTCACGAGGCGCTACGCGCGACAGTCCGGCATGGCGCGCTCGCGGCGAACCTCACCGTCTTCACGCCTACCGTCATTGACCTTCTCGTACCGCCCAACGGGGACGAGGAATCAAATATGACACGAGCCGCTATAGCGGAAGACCTCATTCGCAAAGGGATAACAGCCGTTGAAGAACATGACGGCCCGGCGGTCGGAAGCGCTCTGCGTATCATGCTCGGACTCGCGTCCGGTACCGCAGTGCTTTCGGTCGAGGAACGCAGACGCCAAGCCGCACGCGCCATCGGTATACAGCCAGACACGTTCCGGCGGGACAACCACTCACGCCGGTACTTCCTCGAACTCGCCTTCGCGATTCACTCGCTTATCGAGAGCCGGTCGGCGGGCGCAAGATAGCGTACTGTCGGGCGAAAAGGCCGGGCGAAGGTCCCAAATGGGAACCCCGCCCTTCCCCGGTACACCGGACAGCAGAAACGCCCCCCATTCGTTTGAACAAGGGGCGCTCTGTAGGCGAAGCGGGTACCGCCGGTTCGGCTAGAGGTTCTTAACCGCTCCGATGAATTCCCGGAACTTCTGCCGAGGAAGGGGAACCTTCGGCCCGTCCGGGTTCTTGCTGTCGCGCACAAGGACGGTTTCGGCCGTGTTAGCGAGTTCGACGCATTCGCCTCCATTGCCAAGGCTTCTCTTGGCCTTTCGCCAAGTCAGTTCAATCAAGTCCATCGCTCTGCAATCACCTTCCGAATGAACTCCCGTGATTGGTCCACGGGAAGCGCGTTAGCCCTGAGTTCGATCAGGATTCCATGCAGGACCGTCAGATCGTGACGATCGTCTACAGTGAAGCCTCTTAGCGAGTTTTCCACGTAGGCGACTTGCCCGGCATCGTCCATTGTACCAACTACGAAACTGCTTCCGTTCCCCAGGTGGTCTCCGCTTGATCGAACAATCTGTACGGTGACATTGGGAAGGTCGCCGAGCGCAAGCAAGTGTTCCAGTTGCTCGCGCATAACTTCTACGTCGCCGACTTTCCGGTAAAGAACCTGTTCGTCTACGAGAAATACGACGTTGGGAGGTCGGGGGTCTTCCCGTGTGAGTACGGCTTGCCGTGCTAGTCGCTTTTCGATCTCCTTCGCGTCGCCCTTGAGCAGGACCGTCATGTACGCGCGTGTTTGCGCGAGTCCCGACAAGACGCTCAGTTGATAACTTTCAAGGATATCCGCGTGTTCTTCCGACTCCTGCCAGTCGAACCATACGCTAGCGGGATATCCGTCCTGCGAGAGGTTATCCCAGAGTCGGATGAGAGATCCGCTCGCGTTGAGGTATTTGTCTGCCTTCTCCACAAAATCCGGACTCGGGCGATGCCTGCCGTTTTCGATCTTGCTTACGGCAGACTCCGTGACGTTCGTTGCTGCTGCGAGAGCCGCTTGTTTGATTTTGAGTTTTTCGCGGAGTCCGCGCAGATGTTCACCGAAGGCTTTTTTTGCTGGTGTGGGTGCCGATCTGTCTCCGGAGCGCTTCCGGCGCAACTGATCTGCCACCTTGCCTACCTTTCGACTTGAGCCGACTTGCGTGGCCCTTGCGTGACTTGCGTGCAGTCCCTCAAGGATGACACATCTGGAGCGTTCGCGGCGCTCAAGCTGCGCACCGCTTCGGCAAGTGGCTTCATGGGTGGCACACGAACACCGACCAGGGCAGGAACCCCCGTGAAATCTGCGCCTCCACCCAAACCGGTCACACCCGCCGAGACGATCACGCTTCTGGTGCGCGCCGACCCACCGAAGGGAGCGCGAGACTCCGCCGTCACACTCTGCCGCCCTCGCAACTCCAGTGAGTACACGGCCGGTTGTGAGTCGCTTGGAGTCTCCGAACTGACGATTGGTCGGAGCGCATGACCGCGCGAACGCCGGAACAGGCAGGCGAATGGGGGCGCCTGCCGAACGCACGCCGAATGTATCTCGGAGGTCTCCGGACCGCGTTGAGCGACCCGTCCCTGTCCGTGAAGACGGTTGATCACCGAGGGTTGGTGTACTTGGAAGTCACCAACGTCAAGCGAGGTTTCGCGGTAGAGGTCTGCGCGGACTTCATCGGCGGTCAGTGGACGTTTATCCGACGCGAGAACGGCTCAGCTATCGGACGCGTATCGGATTACGTGGGAACCGTGCGTGCAATTCGGATTATCCTCGGGTTCGGGTGACGCTCCCATTCACTCCGCACGGCGGAAGGTCAACCCTCCGGGGTCGCGATCACCGCCGAAGATAGGACACACGGCATGAAGAGATCGAGTCTTCCCCCGCACATCGGCCGATACTTCGCTGCCAAGGACGACCAGCAACGCAGTGCCAAGGCCACGTCATCGGAACTCCAAGAAAGCCGGTGGTGCAAGCCCCGCCTTTCCCGCGACGGCACGTGGTCGTGCAGACTGCGCGCACCGCTCACCTACGCCCAAGAGAAGGCGGGCCTTCTGTATTTCGTGATCGCAGCGACGCACGAGGAACTTGCGCGTCTCATGCAGCACGAGGACGAGCGCGCCGCACGTTTCAAACTTCCCGCCTACCGCCACCGGGACACCTGCTGATGAGCACATACGAGCGAATCCCCAACCTTGGTCACGCCTTAGACCTGGTCGGAGCCGCCTATCAAGAAGCCATGCGAAACGCGGGACTACTGGAAGGAATGATCACAAAAGTCAATGCCCTTGCCATTGACCAACTACGCAAAATTTACACCGACGTAGAGCGCGAACCGGGCTACACGATCATGGTCAGCAGCAAGACCGTACATCTATCCGGACTGCGATCGGTGACCGGCACGAAGGGACGGACGTGCAACGCGATGACTCGCGCATGGCAGTCCTTCACCCCTGTCACGACTCACATCGACCTCAAAGAGGCGATCGAAGCAATGCGCGCCGCCGCGAAAAAGTGGGATCTGTACGTCTGCCACCACTGCCAGCGTGCGACCGCATGGCAATGGAAACCCGCCGATTGAACCCCTCCGGCCGGACGGTTGCCACTGTCCCGTGTGGCCCGACGAAGCAAGTCCCGTCCGGCCGGAGGTAACCACGGGCTCCCCGGACCAACAGGGACAGTCCGGGGAGCGCTCACAAGGCGACACACGCTGAGAGTGCAAGCCCTGTGAGCACAGACCCCCCGGGGGATCAAGCCTCCCCTTTCTCTCCCCGGGGGGTCTGCCCACTGTCCGACGCGAGCGGACAGCGGGAGCCACCACAGGGAGCCAACCCCAGCATCCCCGCCCCTACGGCTCCCCACTTCATGAGGTGGCTACACGGCATCCGCGCAGGTCAGCTACCCTCCGTCTGACTCCGTCAGATTCGATGCGCAATCCCCTTGCTACCGGGCCGTCAAAATCGTCCGCATAAGGTGGCGACGATGATCCTCCGAGCGGTGGTGCCCGTCCTTCTCGCCCTGGCGGCGGTCTTCGCGGCCGTCCTGGCGCGGCACGGCCAGCCGTTCGGCGTGGACCGCGCGCTGCACGACTGGTGCGTCGCGCACCGTCCTGGCGCGGTGCGGGACGCGGCCGTCGTGGTGACGTCCACCGGCGTCGGCGTCGTCCCGTACGCGGTGGCGGCCGGGGCGGGGATGCTCGTCTATCGCCGCGTGCGCGGTGCCGTCGGCGCGGCGCTGTTCCTGCTGGTCGTGGCGGTCGTCCGGCGGGTGCTGGCGGACGCGATCGAGCGCCCGCGCCCGTCGGCCGCCGACTGGGCCGTCCACGCTGGCGGCTTCGCCTTTCCGTCCGGCCACACCACGACCGCCGCGACGGCGGCCGGGCTCCTGGTCTGGGCCGCCTGCGCGCAGCTGCGCGGCCCGCGCCGGACGATCGTCGTCGCCGCCGCCGTGACCTGGGCCGTCGCGGTCGGCGTCACGCGGATCTGGCTGGGCGTCCACTGGCCGTCGGACGTCGTCGGCGGCTGGCTGCTCGCGGCCGGGGCGGTCGCCGTGACGGCCGCGGCGCTCCGCCGACCCGGAGCCCCGCGGTGAGACACCCATGTCAAACTGTTCTTCTACGGATGGGTAGAAGGCCGTTTGTGCGGGGGTGCTCGATGGCCAACGGCGGTGCGCGGCGTGCGGCGGGCACGCTCGAATCGAAGATCATGGCCGTCCTGCACCGGGCGGGCGTGCCGCTCACGACGAGCGCGGTCCAGGCGCGGCTCGGCGAGGAGCTGGCGTACACGACGGTCGTCACGATCCTGACCCGGCTGCACGCCAAGGGCCTGCTCGTGCGCGCGAAAGAGGGCCGCGCGTACAGCTACGCGCCGATCAGCGACGAACCGGGCCTCGCCGCCCGCCGGATGCGCGCGGTGATGGACGGCCGCCCCGACCGCGCGGCCGTCCTCGCCCGCTTCGTCGACTCGCTCACCGACCAGGACGAGCGGCTGCTGCGCGATCTCCTCGAAGGCGCGTGACGTGGACCTGGACGGCTGCCTGCCGCTCGCGGTGCCCGTCGTCGTGGGCCTGGCCGCCCGTCCGCTGTCGAGCCTGCTCCCGCCGCGCACCGCGACCTGGCTGCTCACCGCGACCGGCGCGCTCCTCGCCCTCACCGGCACGGCGACGCTCGCGCTGTTCGCGCTCGCCGGAGCGCTGCGGCTGCCGCTGATCGCCGCGCTCGCCGACCTGTCCCAGCGCGTCCTGCACCGCGACGACCCGACGAGCCCGCCGGTCGCGGCCGTCGCGGGCGCGCTGACGGTCGCGGCGCTCGTCGCGGCCACCCGGACGGCCGTCCGGGAGGTCCGGGCGCTGCGGGCCGCCGCGCGGACGGCCCGCGACCTGCCCGGCGACGGCCTCGTGTCCGTGGTCGAGGACGCGGGCGTCGAGGCGTTCGCGCTGCCCGGCCGTCCGGGACGCATCGTCGTGTCGACCGGGATGCTGGCGCTGCTCACCGAGCCCGAGCGGCGCGTCCTGCTCGCTCACGAGCGCGCCCACCTGGCCGGGGGTCACCATCTGTTCCGCGCGGTCGTCCGGGTGGCGAGCGCCGCGAACCCGGCATTGTGGCCGCTTCGGGCGGCGGTGACGTACACGACCGAGCGGTGGGCGGACGAGCGCGCCGCCGCGACCGCGGGCGACCGGCGCCGCGCCGCCCGCGCGATCGGCAAGGCCGCGCTGGCCGCCGCGCGCGACCCCGGACGGGTCGTGCTCGGCATCGGCGCGCCGCCGCTGTGCCGCCGGTCCCGGACGCGTCCCGGCCCGGTGCCGCGCCGGGTCGCCGCGCTGCTCGCCCCGCCGCCGCCCCACCGGCACGGGCTCGTCGCGGCGGTGGCGCTGCTGGCGGTGCTCGCGGTGACGGGCGTCCAGGACCGGGCGAGCGATCTGCACCAGGTCATTCACCGGGCACGGCAGGGGACTGCCCAGTCGCGCGGATAATCTACTACAATTTTTGTAGTAGATCGGGGGTCGGTCGTGTCAATCCGGAAATGGCGCCGTCTCGTCCTGCGCACGCTCCTGCGCGCGCTTCTGGCCGTCGCCGAGCCCGCGCTGCGCGCGCTCCTGTGGCCCGCGAACCTCTGGCGCGCGCGGCGGGCGCCCGAACCGTCCCGGCGTGTCGTGTTCCTGGTGCAGCACGCGTACGGCCAGGGCGGGACGATCCGGACCGTGCTGAACTGCGCGGGCTCGCTCGCCGATCGGTACGACGTCGCGGTCGTCGGCCTGGTCCGCACCCGCCGCACGCCCGCGTTCCCGCTGCCGGACGGCGTCGCGGTGTCCTGCCTGGACGACCGCGTCGAACCGCCGTCCGGGCTCGTCCGCAAGGTCCTGTCCCGGGTGCCGAGCGTGCTGGTGCCGCGCGGCGAGGCGTCCCGCAAGCACTGCTCGCTCTGGACGGACCTGCTGCTCCTGCGCTTCCTGCGGTCGCTGCGCGGCGGCGTGCTGATCACGACGCGGCCCAGCCTGAACCTGGCGGCGGCGGCGTTCGCGCCGCCCGGCGTCCGGACGATCGGGCAGGAGCACATGAACCTCGGGCGGCACCGCGCGGACGTCCGCGCCCGGATCGCGCGCCGGTACGGACGCCTCGACACCGTCGTCACGCTCACCCCGACCGATCTCGCGAGCTACGAACGCGAACTGCCGCAGGTGCGGGAACTGCGCTGCATCCCGAACGCGGTGCCGCCGCTGGACGGCCCGCCCGCCGACCCGCACGCCAAGGTCGTCGTCGCCGCCGGACGGCTCGTCCCGCAGAAGGGCTTCGACCTGCTGCTGGCCGCCTGGGAGCGCGCCGCCGACGGGCGTCCCGGCTGGGAGCTGCGCGTGTTCGGCGCGGGCCGGCTGGAGGACGCCCTGCGCGCCGACATCGCGGCGCGCGGCCTGACCGGCAGCGCGTTCCTCATGGGCCGCACCGCCGCGATGGGCGAGGAGCTGGCGCGCGCGTCGGTGTACGCGCTCAGCTCACGGTTCGAGGGGATGCCGCTGGTCCTCATCGAGGCGATGAGCAAGGGCCTCGCGGTCGTCGCGTTCGACTGCCCGACCGGGCCGCGCGAGGTCATGACCGACGGCGACGACGGGCTGCTCGTCCCGGCCAAGGACGTCGCCGCGTTCGCGTCCGCGCTGGGCCGCCTCATGGACGACGCCGACCTGCGGATCCGCCTTGGCCGCCGCGCGGTGGAGACCGTCACGCGGTACGCGCCGTCGATCGTCGCGGACCAGTGGGCCGCGCTGCTGGACGATCAGCCCCGCTCGTCGTCCTGACCGAGCAGGCGCAGCAGCAGGCGCTCGTCGGCGGGGGACAGCTCGTCCACGAACCGGGCGAGCACGCGGGCGCGCTCGTCCTCCTCGCCGAGCAGGTGCCGCATCTGCGCGGCGCGGCGGGACGCGTCGTCGCGCAGGAACGAGTAGGCGTAGGCGCGTCCGGCCCGCACGCGCCGCACCGAGCCCTTCTCGTGCAGCCGGACGAGGACGGTCATCACCGTCGTGTACGCGGGGGCCCTGCGCAGGCGCTCCACGACGTCGCGGGGGGTGAGCGGAGCGTCCGCCGCGCTCAGCACCGCGAGGACCTCGGCCTCCAGATCGCCCTTGCCGCGGCGGCCACCTGCGGGTGTGGGCACGTCTCGATCCCCTCCATCGCGCGCCGCCTGGGACGACGGACATCGTTGCCCATTCTATGTACTACTCAGTTGTAGTAGGAGGGTCGGGGGCGGACCGCTCACCCCTGACAGCGCCCCGGCGTGCGGGAACGTCACGCGGCGGTGGCCGACCTCACGCGTCAGATGATGCGGTGCCGCCCGAGCCGCGCCAGCTCGGTCTCCCACTGGATCCTCCGGCGGCGGTCGCAGCTCTGCCGGACGAGCAGGTACGCGGCCAGGAACGGCAGCCCCGCCGCACCCGTCGCGACGATCCCGGCCAGGGACGCGTTCGCGATCGTCTCGGCGTGCTTCTGCGGGCGTCCGGTCAGCCGGCCGTCGGTGTCGGCCCAGATGCCGCGCCGGTCGCCGGGGGCCGCGCCGAACCAGGCCCAGGTCTCGGCGGTGCGGATGGTGCCGTCGGGGGCGTCCCAGCGCAGCACGGCGTACTTGGACGAGTTGCGCCCGCCGTCCTGCTTCACCCTCACGTCCGTGACCCGCGCGACGGCGTGGTACCGGGACGCGCCCTGCACCCGCTCGGTGCGCACGCCCGCGTCGTACGTCCGCGTCGCGGTGCGCCCGGCGACGAGCGGCGCGACGACGAGGAACAGCCCGAGGAGCACGAGACCGACCGTCCACTGCACGCGGTCGACGGGACGCCGCAACGGATTGCGGTCGAACCCCAGCCGACGGCGCAGTCGGCCGACCCCGGCCGCTCCGGCGCGCACGCGCGTGATCATCGTGACTCCCTCAGAAGTTCCGCCCACCTCCACGGTAAGCGCCCGCGGACGCCGCGGACCACGGGTCGAAGGTCCCTGCCGCACGGGCCGCCCGCCCTCGGACGACCACCCGCCCCACCCGGTTCCCCGCGCACCACCAGCCGCGCCCGACCGGACCCGCGCGGCGACCCGTCCCCCGTCCCCGCCGGGACCGGAGTCGGGCTTTCACGCCACCGTTCCCCCTATGGGCGGGGCGACCTCCCGGTGGAGGAATTCGAGCCGGTTGCCGACGGGGTCGAACGCGAAGAACCGCCTATGCCCTGGAAAAGCGTCGTCCCAGGTGACCTGCACGCCGTTGTTCGCGAGCCGACGCGCGAGCCCGTCCAGATCGCCGACGTGAATCCCCGGATGCGCTTTGCGCGCGGGCCGGAAGTCGTCCTCGACGCCGAGGTGGATCTCCAACGTCTCCGCCCTGACCCACAGCCCGCCCCGCGCGGCCAGGACCGGCGGCTTCTCGATCTCGGTCATGCCCAGAACACCGACGTAGAACGCCCGGCATGCGTCCTCACTCCCGGCCGGAATCGCCAACTGCACATGATGCAACGCGAACCCGAACGGCGACGCGCACTCAGGCCCGTACCCCCGCTCCGAACTCTCCATGACAACCCCCTCACCTCATTCTCGCGCCGACCGAAATCCCGCCCGCTCACCCGCACCCGCTCCTGAACCCCGACGGCGCGCACATCGTCTGAACGACGACGATCCGCCACGCGATGGGACGGCCATGCACAAGCCAGCACGTCCGGAAGAACTACCCGCCCCCTGGACCCTGTGGTCCCGCGCCGCCGCGATGGCGGCCCTGGAGGCCGCGATCCCGTACGACGGCTACCCGACCTTCGCCCTGCACGGCCCCGAGGTCACCCACGACGACGGCGGCGGCAACACCTGGACGCTCCTGCGCAAGCCCAACCGAGCCGTCCGAGAGACGACGGTGTAGCCGTCACCGGTCGCTCGACCCCCCGGCCAGGGCAGCCAGTGCGTCGATGATCGACTCATCGAAGTGCAACCCGCCGGTGCTATTTCGCCTCCTCTTCTTGAAATTACGCCCGAGCTGCTTTTGGTCGCCGTCGCCGAAACCGCTTATTCGCTCGTTTCTTCGTGTCTCTCGTCAAGTGCTCGACGGACCGCTCGGAAATCTCGTATCAGCCCGGGAATCTTTCCCAGTAGTTCCCTTAGCTGACTGATCAGCAGAGTGAGGACCCCGAATCCGGCGAGTATGAAGAGCGTTATGTCATCCCATCTCATGAGGGTTCCTGCTTGCTGTTGGCGTACCGAATCTTGTCCATGTCTCGTATGAGAACGCCGTGTTGTTCGGCCAATTCCTCGTAGATGCTGTCCGGGCCGCAGTCGATGTGCTCGGCGTCATGGCGTCCCTGGCATTCCGGTGGGCACTCCATTTCGGCGCACAGCTCGGGCTCAGCCGGGGAAGCCTCGTTGATGACGTGGTAGATCAGGATATTTGCGGCGAGGCTTCTGACCTGGACCATTTGGATAAAAAGGTCGAGTTCGGCCTGCTTTGTAGCCTGTGTGTCCGCTATGTCGCTTCTCTCCTCGGCGGCCCAATCGTGCGCCGATTCGAGCGAGACCATGAGCCAAGCGAGTTGAGGCGGTTCGAGTTCTCCGTTCTCGGCGAGGTGTTGCACCGCCTCGCCTGCGCGCCGGACGTTGTCGATGGACGTGAGGTAGCGCGTGAGCAGCGGCGGGGTCTTGCTGTTCTCCTCGTGGGCGGCGTGTTCAGCCGCGGCGTGGCGCTGGCGGCGAACTTTGGCCACGAACGCCGTCAGGCAACCTCGGCACGCGTGCAACGAGCCGTTCTCGCCCGACACCACCTCGATCGGCCGTTCCCGGGCGACGGCGAACGGTGTGTCGCAGAGGAAACAGTTCGAGCCCCGCGCCTGCTCCTCGCTCGGCTCGGACGGCATGGCGTCCAGCAGCTCCCGACGTGCGTACGCAGGTATATGCATGATCCCTCCATCGAGTCGCAGCACAAGGTTTCTCGGCTTCGCCGTGACCCATCTTCGCTGGAGCTTTCTCGAAGGTGTCAGCTTCTGGCGAGCCGTCGTCGGACTTGACGAAAGCTGGCTTGATCAGCCGCCTCGGCGTCTAAGCTGCTGACAAAATCTGACACCGGGAAGCGAGGTCACCGTTCATGTCGGCCGCACCGGACCAGCAAGGGCGGAAGGCCCTCGATGATCTGACGAAGGCGCTCCAAGAGCTTCACCGAGCGGCGGGGCGTCCCAGCCATCGCCGTGTCAGCGATGCGATCAGGAGAGGCGCGTACCCCGCGACGGTCAGTCATGAGGGTGTACGGTCCGCGCTCAATGGCCTGCGCGAGCCTCGCTGGGAGACTGTCGAGTCGATCGTCTCGGTGCTCGCCGAGTCATGTCATCCGCCGCGGGACCCGCAGGCCGAGGTGGCACGCTTCCTGCCGCTCTGGCGTGCGGTGAAGGAAGGCGATGCGGGTTCTCTGAAATCTGCCCGCGAGTTGTTCCTCCAGGGCTGGGGCGGCGAGGATGGAACTTGGACGCCCGAGATGGTCGCCGGCATGTTGATCAATCCCTTCAATGCAGTCGAGATCGATCCCGCCCTCGTCGCCCCTCACGAACCGCTGATCGCTGAAGAGGACTGGGTGAAGGTCGCTCTTCGGGTCATCGAAGAGTCCGGCGCCGAATTCTTCCTGCACGCTCTCCTGCGTATTCTGAAGGGTGACTACCTCGGTGGGGAGCACGGTGCCCCGTTCGGTTATCGGTCGGCTACGGATGAATTGAACGAAGACGAGGCTCAAGAGGTCTTCGACTTCGTTTGCGAGCAGATGGTTCGGCGCCTGCGCACCGAGCCGAACCTTCTGGCGCGCTCGATCAAAGCATTTCACGATGACGGCGATATCGACGACGAGGAGCGGGAGAGGGTTCTGCGTGCCGAGTCGGATCCGAGTCTCATGCGAGAAGTCATGACGCTTTCACCGGAGAGTTGGGACGAAGTCTCCGAGGAAGCCCACTGGCTGGTCTTCGCCTACCTCGTCGAAGAGGGCGCCGTGGTAGGCCGACCAAACCTTCCGCCAGAGCAACGATTTTCGATCACGTGGCGGATTCCTGAACCTGAAGGGGCCTAGTACGGAAGGCAGCTCGAGGCGAAAGCCGCTTCCCCGCTCCAAGATCGTGCCTGCGGGCAGTCACGTTGCGCACTCACGGTGAAAGCGGAGGAAGACGCGGCCGATCGCCTGGCCCCATACGCGAAGCCCGGGCGCATGCGTCGTCTGAACGATGACGATTCGCCATGGAATGGGACGGCCATGCACGAGTCGGCACGTCCGGAAGAACTCCTCACCGATCCCGGGCGTTCGGACGGCGCCACGCCGTCGAGCATGCGGGCCGTCGGCCGTCCACCGCCGGACGGGACGCGGCATCAGTCGATGATGAACCAGTTGCCGTGGCGGTAGGACAACGTCAGATCGCTCAGGTCGCGCGCGGTGAACCGCGTGGCGGCGACGACGGCGCGCGCCGGGACGTCCACGTCGCCGTTGGCCCGCCGTGTCACCATCGCCTTGTTGACGGTCGCGGTCTGCAGCGCCGCCAACTGCGCGTCGGAGAACATGCTCCGCGTGATGGCGAAGGTGGTCCGGCACTTGCCGAACCCCTGGACCTCGGCCCGCTTGGCCGCCGGCCCGGCGATGGCGCACAAGGTCGTCAGGTCACCCGTGCCGAGCGCCCGCACAGCGGTCAGATAACGCGCGATCGCCGCATCGACGGTCCTGGGCACCGAGGTCGGCGACGGCGCCGAAGGCCGCACGCTGGGCGTCGACGGCACGGAACTCACCGTCGGCGTCCCACCCTGCGGCCCGGACGTGACGTCATCGGTCTTCGCGCCGTCCTTGCACGCGGACAAGGCGAAGACAGCGGCCAGCGCCAGCGCGCCGCCACCGAGTCGCACGACGTAATTGCTCACGACCATCCTCAGCTACCGGTTTTCGGGCGGAACCAAGCTAGCGGGAATACACGCCCGGTATGCAGCTTTCGCCGCACCTGTTCCGGGCCGGCCCAGCCCACGGGCGGTTCCGGGAGCCATCGGCGCTTGCAGATGTGAACTACGTTAAGTGATTGTTCGTGTGTGTATAGTTACCGCCGCTGGACGGCGGTCTCGCCGTCGTGTCGTACCGATCGGGGGTAGCGATTCATGGTTCGTCGTCTGTTGGCGGTGGGTGCTTCCGCCGTGTGCGCGGGCGGGATGGTCTTTCCGGGCCACGCGGCCGTGGCGGGCGAGCGGAGCGCCGCACGCGAAGAGGTGTGCACCGCGAAGACCGACAGCCGCTCCGAGAACGGGCAGAGCAGCGCCGTGTGGCGGCTGTGCCTGGAGCCGACGGCGACCGGCTGGTCGCACGGGACGCTGGAGGCCGAGTGCTGGCACGGGGTCATGGTCTGGTCCCGGAACACCTGTTCGGTCGACGGCACCTACCTCATCACCAAGGACGGCGAACGGCTCGAACCCGAGAGCAAGCCCGGCAAGTACCACCTCGAATACACGCCGTGGGGGCCGTACAAGGTGTGGGACGAGCAGCCGAGCGGCCCCGCGAACCCGCAGTATTCGGGCGATTTCTCCGGCAACAGCGGCGGCGAGTTCACGCTCGTCCTCGCTGACCGGTTCACCTTCAAGTGCAGCGGCGCCGGGAACTACACCTTCAAGGTCGGCGGGCGATTCACCGTGTCCGGGGAGAACGTCCCGTTCAACGGGTCCGTCACGGCCAACGGCTGCTGACGCCGCGCTCCGAGGCGCCGTGCGGGCGGCGACGCCCGGCGCGAACGCCGTCCCGCGTCGCGGCCCGGGATCAACAGCCGCGCGGCGGGCGGGCGTGGGTTAGTGGCGCGCGTCGGCTGCCCGGTGGGGCGGTGTCGGCCTCACCGGGCAGGGTGCGCGACAGGGGAGCGGGACGGCCGTCGGCGCGCGCCGTTGAGCGGGAGCTTCGGCGCGGCCGTCGGCCGGGTGCTTCAGCTCGCCTCCTCGGCGGGCCAGCTCATGCGGATCTGCACGCCCTTCGGGGAGGTGCTGATCTCCACGTCGTCGGCCAGGCCCTCGATGACGGCGAGCCCGAGGTCCACCGTCCCGTTCGCCAGCGCGAACGCCAGGTCCTCCGGGGTGCCGACCGAGGTCAGGTCGCCCGAGGACGCGTCGGAGCCCTCGCGGCGCCCCGGCCCGGAGATGTCCTCGCCGGGCACGGCGTCGGTCACCGTCACCTCGAACCGGCCGTTCTCGCCCTTGAGCTCCAGGTGCACGGGTTCGTCCGGGCAGTTGCGGCGGTGCGCCTCCACCGCGCGGGAGCATGCTTCGCCCACCGCGAGCCGGACCTCGTCCAGCAGGGCCTCCTCGACGCCACTGCGGCGGGCCACCGCGGTGACGATCAGACGGGCCGTGCGGACATGGACCGGCAGCGCACTGAATGAGAGTTCGACGATCGCCATCTCAGCGGGAGCCGCCTACTTGGCGCCCTTGCGCTTCTCCTCGGCTTCGGCGATCGAGGTGTGAATGCCGAAGACCTTGGTGAGCCCCGTGATCCGGAAGATCTTGAGGATGCGCTCCTGGGTGCAGACGAGCTCCAGCGAACCGTCGTGGGCACGGACGCGCTTGAGCCCGCCGACGAGCACGCCGAGACCGGTCGAGTCGAGGAACTCGACCTTCTCCATGTCCACCAGCAGGTGGAACTTGCCCTTGTTCACCAGGTCGATCAGCTTCTCGCGAAGCTTCGGCGCCGTGTAGACGTCGATCTCGCCCTCCACCGTGATGACGGTCAGGCCATCGTCGGTGGTGTAGTCGTTCACCTTCAGGTCCACAGATCCTCCAGCGCCGTACAGCACATTCGATTCCGCTCATACCGCGGCGGGCGGCCCGGCGAACGGAACTTCGCCCGAGATTCAACCACGCTCCGGCGTCCTGGACGCACGTTATCGCCCAGACAGGCGAAACTTCGCGCCATCCCGTCTGACCTGGCGATCTGCCGGTCATGGCAGGGGGGTGAGGCCGTCGGCGCCGAGGCGTTCCCCTGGTTTTGCCCATGCTGGCACACTGAAAACCTGATGGGCGTCCAAAGATCTTCTTCTCCCCTCGACCGGCTTCTGGCCGATCCGTCCCGCCGTGCCCGGGTTACCCATGTCGAGCACGTTCCCGCACGTCCGGGGCGTTCTGCGGCCTGGCCGACCTGGGCGCCGGAGCTCCTCGTCGGACGGCTCGCCGCCGCCGGCATCGAGGCTCCGTGGAAGCATCAGGTCACCGCCGCCGAGCACGCCCGCGCGGGACGATCCGTGATTCTCGCCACCGGAACAGCGTCGGGAAAGTCACTCGGCTACCTCCTACCCGCCGTCGCCGCGATCTATGACGAGGACGCGGCGGGGACCGTCCTCTACCTCGCGCCGACCAAGGCGCTGGCCGCCGACCAGGTGCGCGCGCTGCGGGCGTTGCGGCTGACGCGGTTGCGCGCCGCGGCGTACGACGGCGACACGCCGCGCGACGAGCGGACATGGATCCGGCAGAACGCGAACTATGTCCTGACGAATCCCGACATGCTGCATCGATCGCTGCTGCCGGGGCATGCCCGCTGGGCCAGTTTTCTCCGTCGGCTGCGCTATGTGATCGTGGACGAGGCGCACGGCTACCGGGGCGTGTTCGGCTCGCACGTCGCGCAGGTCCTGCGGCGGCTGCGGCGCGTCTGCGCGCGGTACGGGGCCGAGCCGACGTTCGTCCTGGCGTCCGCGACGACGTCCGAGCCCGCCGCCGCCGCGTCCCGGCTGGTCGGCGTGCCCGTCGTCGCGGTGGACGACGACGCCTCCCCGCGCGGCCCCGCCACCTTCGCGCTCTGGGAGCCGCCGCTCACCGAGCTGCGCGGCGAGCGGGGCGCGCCCGTCCGGCGGACGGCGACCGCCGAGGCCGCCGCGCTGCTCGCCGACCTCGTCGTGGAGGACGTGCAGACGCTCGCGTTCGTCCGGTCCCGGCGCGGTGCCGAATCGGTCGCACTCGGGGCGAAGCGGGCGCTCGCCGAGGCCGCGCCGGAGCTTGCCGCGCAGGTCGCCGCCTACCGCGCGGGCTACCTGCCGGAGGAGCGGCGGGCGCTGGAGGAGTCGCTGCGCTCCCGGACGCTCGTCGGGCTGGCCAGCACGAACGCGCTCGAACTCGGGGTGGACGTGTCCGGGCTCGACGCCGTCCTCGTCTGCGGCTGGCCCGGGACGCGCGCGTCGCTGTGGCAGCAGGCGGGACGCGCCGGACGCGCCGGACAGGATTCGCTCACCGTCCTCGTCGCCCGCGACGACCCGCTCGACACGTTCCTCGTCCACCATCCGCGCGCGATCTTCGGCACGCCGGTCGAGGCGACCGTGCTCGATCCGGACAATCCGTACGTCCTGGAGCCGCATCTGTGCGCCGCCGCGGCCGAACTGCCGCTCACCGCGGCGGACACCGAACTGTTCGGTCCCACGGCCGCCGCACTGCTGCCCGACCTCGTCCGCCGCGGTCTGCTGCGGCACCGGCCGACCGGCTGGTACTGGACGCGCCGCGAACGCGCCACGGACCTCGCCGACATCCGGGGCGCGGGCGGCGAACCGATCCAGGTGGTGGAGTCCGGGACGGGACGGCTGCTCGGGACCGTGGACGAGGCGTCCGCGCACACCACCGTCCACGAAGGGGCCGTGTACCTGCACCAGGGCGAGTCGTTCGTCGTCCAGACCCTGGACCTGGACGACGCGGTGGCCCTGGTCTCGGCCGCCGAACCGGACTATTCGACCACGGCGCGGGACGTCACCGACATCCGGATCGTCGAGCCGCTGCGCAGCGCGTCCTGGGGGGCGGCCACGCTGAACTTCGGGACGGTCGAGGTGACGCGCCAGGTCGTCGCCTACCAGATGCGCCGGGTGCAGACCGGGGAGATGGTGGGCGAGAAGCCGCTGGACCTGCCGCCGCGCACACTGCGGACGCGCGCCGTCTGGTGGACGCTCGCGCAGCCGCACGTCGAGGCGCTCGGCGACCTGGACGTGGCCGGCGCCGCGCACGCCGCCGAACACGCGTCGATCGGCCTGCTGCCCCTGTTCGCCACGTGCGACCGCTGGGACATCGGCGGCGTCTCCACCGCCCTCCACCCCGACACGGGCCTGCTCACGGTCTTCGTCTACGACGGACACGAGGGCGGCGCGGGGTTCGCCGAGCGCGGCTACGAGGACGCGGCCGAATGGCTCCACGCGACCCGCGACGCGATCGCGTCCTGCGAGTGCATGTCGGGCTGCCCGTCCTGCATCCAGTCACCGAAGTGCGGCAACGGCAACGAGCCCCTGGACAAAGTCGGCGCTCTGGACCTGCTAGCCGAACTCCTACGCCACGCCCCCACCCCACCTGACCAAACAGGCAGCAGGCAAGGCACAGCACCGCACTGACCGCCGCATCCTAAGCCGACGCCACAACCCCACAGACGCCGGCAAGCAACCGCGAGGCAGTCGGCGTCAGCGGGGCCATCCGAGCGGCGGCACAACACGCTGCACGGGAACAGCCGGAACAGACGCCGCCAGTGACCGCGATGCAGTCAACGCCAGCAAGCCGAGCGCGGCACAACACGCTGCGGGTCACCGCCGGAACAGACGTCGGCGGTGACCGCGATGCAGTCGACGCCAGCAAGGCCAGCGGAGCGCGGCACGACGCGCTGCGGGGTACCGCCGGAACAGACGTCGATGGTGACCGCGATGCAGTCGACGCCGCCAAGGCCAGCCGAGCGCGGCACAACACGCTGCGGAGGACGGCCGGGGAATAGAAGCCGGCCGGTGACCGCGAGGCAGTCGACGCCAGAAGGGTCAGCCCAGCGGTGGCGCAACACGCTGCGCGGGGACGGCCGGAGCCGCACCGCCACCGTTCTGCCGCGCCTTGGCCAACTCACGCTGAAGCTGCCGCTTCTCCATCTCCATCGTGGACAGCACCTCCTCATGCTCGTCCCGCAGATCGCGCAATTCGCGCCGCAGGTCAAGCGAACGCCGCATGCCGGACATGGCGACGCTCACCCCCAGCACGAACAGGAGAGCGACCACGGCACCGGCCAAGAAGACCTGCCACTCATTGTCGACACCCGGGACACTCTTCCCAAAGGCCGACAGCGTCGCCGGATCGGAATTCTCCATGACGACGGCCACGCCGGTCGACACAGCGACCGCCACGAGCACAAGCCCCAAAAAGATCATGCGGAGCGTCTCCTCTCCGTTACCGGGACAAACCGGGAGAACTCTCTGCCGGTTCGGGAGCCTAGCCCCCATCCCCGCCCAGCGCCATCACTTCATGATCAAAACCCCACCCGAACGACGAACTCGTCCACCAACACCTCTCTGACCAGCCATTCCACTCACGAAAGCACCCAGTAACCACCCGCATCCACCCCGCAAGCCCCCACCCAACAGCCCCCAAGAACCCACATCACCGCATAACTAACCAATTCGCGAACCCCCAGCAGTACGCCCACCCGCCGAGCAAGCGGACCGCGCACGGCCCAGCCCAAGCCAAATGAGCACTCAGACACCCGCGGAAGCTGGCGAGCAAATCAGGCAGGCCTGGGACGAAGCGGCAATATCTCGTCGCTGATCCACATACCGGCTGGACGCCGCACGCCCTGGCCGACCCAAGGCACGTTGCAGCTCGCCGTACCTTCACACACCGCCGCACTCACCCTTCCAAGAGGCCGGACAAGCGCAGCCCGTTAAGCACCCGCCCGCGCGAGACACGCCGACATCCAGCAGCATGCTCCCGACCCTGAACGATTACGCACTCACGTACGCCTCCGGGCTCAAGACCGCGCGCCGACGGAAGGCTTCTCAGGCGGCCACAGCCCGGCCAGCACCGGTGTTACGCGCCCGCGTGCGCGGGGCCGCGTGCTCCAGTTGGGCGTGCAGGAGGTCACGGATCACGATGCGCTCACGCGAGCGGGACTGCGCGAACGTCAGGACGCGCGAAGGAGCACCACGGGCTGCGCGCTCACGCGCGCGTGACCGCGTCCGAACAACGGGAGATCAACCGGATCGGCGACGCTACGCGCCCATGCGCGTGGGACCGCATCTCTCCCCGCTTGGCGGGACTGGACGGGGGTGGGACTGCTACAGCTCGTTGCGGGACTTGCGGTCGTCGGGGCCGGGCACACCGACCGGGGTCCGGGACGGACGAGCGCCGCGACCGCCCTTCGGCTTGCCGAGCTTCGCGGGACGGCGACGGACGGGCTTGGCGGCCGGCTTGGCCGCCGCGAAGATCGTGGACTCGTTCGGCTGCTGCGGAGCGGCGACGGCGGGAGCGGGCGGCGTGAGCGGCTCAGCCAGCGGGGACGGTTCAGACGGCGCGAACGGCCCGGACAGCGCGGGCGGGTCGAACGGCGTGGACGGGTCGAACGGCGCAGTCGGCCCAGCCGGTGCGGACGCCTCAGGCGACGCGGGCTTCTCCGGCGGCGCGTCGAACCGGGGCATCTTCACGTCGCCTTCGGGCTTGCGGAACATGCCGGTCGGAGCGGGTTCGGTGTCGGCGGCGGGCTTGGCGTCCGCCGCGCCCTTCGGCTTTCCGAGCGTGAGCACCGCCGTGCGCGCCAGCGTCTCCGCCTCGGAGATGCTCTCCCGCGTCTTGCTCACCCGCCGGCGGCCGGTCCCGCTGCGCGCCATCCGTGCCGCCATGCCCTTGCTGCTGACGCCGGCCTGCGCGACGCGGAGCCGTCGCGTCCACATCCCGAGGTGCGCGGCGATCACCAGCAGGACGAGTGCGATCCCGATGTTCCGGCTCCACTCGATGGGCCCCATCGGAACGGCGTTGTCGGCGGTCGGCGTGCTCTGCCCGGCGACCTGCGGAGCGGGGTAGGCGTACCCGGGCGTCGCGCCGTCCGGCTGGACGGACGGCAGCGTGACCGGCGACTGCCCGTTGAGGTTCGTCAGCGGCGTCTGCGGCGCGTTGCCGGTCGTGGGCAGCGGCGGCACGGCACCGGACGTCGGCAGCGGCGCGGACCCGCCGCCTCCGCCACCAGTCCCGCCCTTGATCGTGACGCTCGTGGACGCGGCGGCCGACGACACCGTCCCGCCCATGCCGTTGGGCCGCTTGGCCAGGACGCTCACCTTCACGGTCCCGGTCGTCCCGACGGCGAACGTCGCGGAGCACGCGGCCCCCGAGCAGAACTTGCTCACGCCCCCGGACTGCGACCCGACGCCCGACGCGTTGACGTTGTAGCCGTTGATGTCGCTCTCACCGCCGCGCGCCCAGCTCACCTTGAGCTTGCCGCCCGCCGCCGTCGCCGACAGCCCGCTCGGCCGCGCCGGTGGGATCCGGACGGTGAACGTGCTGGTCGATGCCGTGCGTCCGGCCCGGCGCACCGTCAACGTGTACTTGCCGTTGCGCCGGATGTCGACGTTGCCCGAAAGGCTGGCCGGGCCGAGGAACGCCATGCCGCGATCGACCAGGATATCGCCGCCGGCGGGCGTCGTGACGTGCAGCTCGCCGGACACGGGCACGAACGAGCCGTCGAACGTCGCCTTGGCCGTCACGGAGCTGCCGCTGCGGACGATCGCGCCGTTCGCCGGGGCCGTGACGGCCGTGGCCGCCGAGGCGGGCGCGGCGCCGACGAAGACCGGGATGCCCATCGCGAGGGGTGCAACGAGCATCACCGCACCGATCCTGCGAATCGCGGTCACGATCTCAGTCCCTCCTCGGATGGCCTGCCGACGGTGCTCCGGCGTCGCGCTGCGGATTGGGGGGCGGCGGGGGTCACCGCGTGCGTCGACTGCCTTGGGATTACCGCAGCGTAACCCACCGTCAGGCGTTTGACGTCACGGAACGATGACAAAGACGCAGCTAACACCCCTCAACTTCGCACCTATTGACAGGAAGTGCAACGGACCGTGCTCAGGGTACGCGGTCGCTCCGGACGGGACCAGCCCGCGACCGCGAGACGATCCGCCGCTCGCCCAACCCCAACGGCATCGGCACGCTCGCCACCACCGCAACATCCACGATCCCGCCGTGAACGGCGCACGAAGCCAGCCGCCCACCCGAGGCGACCGCGACGTCCCACGCCCTGCGGCACATCCGGACGTCCCCGCCTGTCTGCCCCGCCCCGGCCAACGCGGCGAGATCCGCCGCCGACTCCGCCCGCGCCCGAACCCCCCGGATACCGCCGACGGCCATGGCAGCCACCCCCACGAACCAGACGACACCCATGAAGGCCACGACCCACACCGTCCCCGACCCGCGATCGTCCCCTAGCCTCACTCTTCACTCTCCTCCCTGCTCAGACTGTCTCCTGACTACGTTCACCGCATCCGCCGCATCGACCGCATCCCGCCGACGCGGACGCACCCCACTGCGTCCCGCCGATGCGAGGGAACGACGGGCCACGGACAACGCCGTGAAAGCGGATCACGCCCGTCCGCAAAGCCCGCGACTCCGTTCGTCCTCATCCACGACGGCCCTGACGCAGGGCCGTCTGACCAACGGCGAACTCCTCCCGCGCACCAGAACGGCAGGCAGAGACCGCCCCGCCCCATCCGCGCCTACGCCCGTGCCCGCCCTCGCGCCCAAGCCCGCCCTCGCACCTGCTCCCTCGCACTCGTGCCCGTGCCTACGCCCCCGTACCTACGCCCGTGTCCGCGTCTGTGCCCGGCCTCGTCCCGCCCTCTCGCCCATGCCCGTCCTTGCGCTTGTTCCCGCGCTCGTTCCCGCGCTCGTTCCCGCGCTCGTTCCCGCGCTCGTTCCCGCGCTCGTTCCCGCGCTCGTTCCCGCGCTCGTTCCCGCGTCCGCCTCCATGCCTGTCCTCGCGCCTGTGCCCGCGCCTGTGTCGCGCCCGTCCTCGTGCCCGCGCCCGTCCTCCTGCCTGTTCCTACGCCCGTGCCCTCGCCGCTGCCCGGCCTCGCGCTCGTCCCCGCGCCAGTCCCCGTGCCCGTCCTCGCGCGCGGCGCCGCGCGGCCCGTGCCCGTGCGGATGGCGGTGGGAGCCCGGGTCCCCCGGTGTGAGGGACCCGGGCCGGCCGCCGGGGGCCGTGTCCCGTCCGTCAAGGGGAGAGGTCGGTTACCGGGACGGAGTCGGCTCCCGGTTCGGTGGCGGCCACCGCGCGCGCCGTCACGGTCAGTGCCGGAAGGCCCGCCGCGACGGGAGGCGGAACCGGAACGGCCACCTCCACCCGCGACGCCTCACCGTCACGGTGCACGGTCACCCTCGCTCCCGGCGGCACGGCGTGCTCCACGAGCGACCGCACCGCGGCGAGCGACTCGCCGCGCGCGGCGGCCCGCGCGCCGCCGCGGGCGGCATCGGAGCAGGCGAGTCGAACGGACGCCACCGCCACACCCCACAGCACGATCGCCGCCACCAGGACCAGCGCGGGGAGCGCCATCGCGATCTCGGCCGTCGCCATGCCCGCGTCACGACGGCGCCTCATTCCCCGAGCCGGAGCGCCTGCTGCACGACGCCCAGCAAGGCGGTTCTCACCGCGTCCGTCGTGAGGACCTTGTAGAGGATCCCGGCGAGGGCCGCCGCCGCGACCGTCCCGATCGCGTACTCGGCCGTGGACATGCCGAGGTCCCGCGCGTGGCTCCGGCACCGTTTCCACCTGCGCATGACTTCTCCCTCCCTCCGGGGCGCACGGCTCGGCGCCCGGACTTCAGCCTGCTCACGGCCGACGTCGAGAGAAAGTCGAACTCAGTTCTGTGGATAAGCGGGCACGAAAAAACGGGGCGGAACGCGGACGTACAGCCGCATTCCGCCCCGCCTTAGAGCGTTCAGTCTTCAGGCTTCGCGTCGGGGAGCTTGGCCGAGATCAGGTCCATGACCGTGCCGTCGGCGAGCGTCGACACGTCGCCGATGCTCCGGTTCTCCGCCACGTCGCGCAGCAGCCGCCGCATGATCTTGCCCGAGCGGGTCTTGGGCAGCTCGGGGACGATCATGATCTGGCGCGGCTTGGCGATCGGCCCGAGCTTGCGGGAGACGTGCTCGCGCAGCTCCTGCAAGAACGCCTCGCCCTCGACCTCCTCGCCCGCCGCGCCGCGCGGGATGACGAACGCCACGATCGCCTGCCCCGTCACCGGGTCGGTCGATCCGACGACGGCCGCCTCGGCGACCTTCGGGTGCGAGACCAGCGCGGACTCCACCTCGGTGGTCGAAATGTTGTGCCCGGACACGAGCATGACGTCGTCCACGCGGCCGAGGAGCCACAGGTCGCCGTCCTCGTCCTTCTTGGCACCGTCCCCGGCGAAGTACATGCCGTCGAACCGGGACCAGTACGTCTTGACGTACCGCTCATCGTCGCCCCAGATGGTGCGCAGCATCGACGGCCACGGCTCCTTGAGCACGAGGAACCCACCGCCGCCGTTCGGTACCGACTCACCATGGTCGTCCACGACGTCGGCGACGATGCCCGGCAGCGGACGCATCGCCGCGCCCGGCTTGCCCTCGGTCACGCCGGGCAGCGGACTGATCATGATCGCGCCGGTCTCGGTCTGCCACCACGTGTCCACCACCGGCGTGCGGTTCGCGCCGATGTGCTCGCGGTACCAGACGTACGCCTCCGGGTTGATCGGCTCTCCCACGGAGCCGAGAACCCGCAGCGACGACAGGTCGTACCGCGCCGGGATGTCGTCGCCCCACTTCATGAACGTCCGGATGGCAGTCGGCGCCGTATAGAATGTCGTCACCTTGTACTTGGCGATGACGTCCCACCAGCGGCCCCGGTGCGGGGTGTCGGGGGTGCCCTCGTACATGACGCTGGTCGCACCGTTGGCCAGCGGACCATAGACGATGTAAGAGTGCCCGGTCACCCAGCCGATGTCGGCCGAGCACCAGTACACGTCCTTCTCCGGCTTGAGGTCCATCACCGCCCAGTGGGTGTAGGCCGTCTGCGTGAGGTAGCCGCCGGACGTATGCAGGATCCCCTTGGGCTTCCCGGTCGTCCCGGACGTGTACAGGATGAACAGCGGGTGCTCGGCGTCCACGGGCTCGGGCGTGTGCTGGTCGGACTGGCGTTCGACCACGTCCTCCCACCACACGTCGCGGTCGGTCTCGGCGACGTCCTCACCGGTGCGCCGGACCACCAGGACGTGCTCGACGCTCGGTGCGTCCGCGACCGCCTCGTCGACGGTCGGCTTCAGCGCGGACGGCTTGCCGCGCCGGTACCCGCCGTCCGCGGTGATCACCACACGGGCCTGCGCGTCGTCGATCCGGGTGCGCAGCGCGTCCGCGGAGAACCCGCCGAACACCACCGAGTGGGTCGCGCCGATGCGCGCGCACGCCAGCATCGCGATCGGCAGTTCGGGGATCATCGGGAGGTAGATCGCGACCCGGTCGCCCTTGCGGACGCCCAGCTCCAGCAGCGCGTTGGCGGCCTTGCTCACCTCGCGGCGGAGGTCGGCGTACGTAAGGGTGCGGGTGTCACCGGGCTCACCCTCCCAGTGGTAGGCGACCTTGGCACCCAGGCCCGCCTCCACATGGCGGTCCACACAGTTGTAGGCGACGTTCAGTTCACCGCCGACGAACCATCGGGCGAACGGCGGGTTCGTCCAGTCCAGGACCTCGTCCCACCGTTTGGACCACGCCAGGCGGTCGGCCTGGCGCTCCCAGAAACCCAGCCGGTCGTTCGCGGCCTCCTCATAGGCCGCCGCGGTCACGTTCGCGGACTCGGCGAGCTCGGCCGGCGGGGGGAACCGCCGCGTCTCCCGCAGGAGGTTCGACAGTGTTTTCTGGCTCTCGCTCACACGTACTCCTTGCTGACGAGGGTGAAGTTCCCGGCCGACCCACTCCAACAGGAGTTCGCGCGCAGTACAAGGCAACGCCCCTGTGGCGGGCCGGGGGCGCCGGTGGCTCCTGACTCCGAACGGGATGCTATGTGATGCGCGCCACACCCGTCCGGGCTGTTGCCTTCTCTGCTGTGCCTATCCAACCGCCCGCAGTCAGATCGGCGGCGCGAACCGCATAGGGTCTGCACCGTGACCGATGCCCTCGCCTCCGTTGCGGACCTTCCCGGTGTGGCCGACGCCGTCGCCGACGCGCGCAAGGCCGTCGACCGTCTCCTCGGCCATCGCATCCTGCGGCGTCGTAGCGCCGAGGTATCGACCGAGTCGGCACTGAGGGGCGCGCGTGCATCCGCCGTGCTCGAAGGCGCGTCCGTCACGTTGGACGAGCTGCGTACGACCGAGAACCCGTCCGACCCCATCGTGCAGGGCTCCCTGCGGGTGTCCGCCGAACTCGGGACGCTCGCCGAGACGTGGCGGCAGGCCCCCCGCCAGGTCCTCGCGCGGCTGCACGTCCTCGCCGCGGCGGACGCGGTGGACGCCGACGCGCTCGGCCGTCCGCGCGCCGAGGGCAAGCCGTCCACGGACCCGGCCGGGCTCGGCGACCCGCCGCCGCCCGCGGTGGTCGCGGCCCGCCTCGACCAGCTCAGCGGCCTGCTGACGGCGCCGACGAAGGCTCCGGCGCTGGTCGTAGCGGCGATCGTCCACGGCGAGCTGGCGACGCTGCGGCCGTTCGGCTGGGGGGACGGGATCATCGCCCGCGCCGCGCAGCGCCTCACGCTCGTCGCGCGCGGCTTCGACCCGAAGTCGCTCACCGCGCCCGAGACGGGCCATGCCGAACTGTCGGGCGCCTACGGTGAAGCGTTGCGCGGTTATGCCGCGGGAGGTCAGGACGGGGTGGCGGCGTGGGTGGCGCACTGTGCCGCCGCGACGGCCGCCGCCGCACGCGACTCGCAGGCCATCTGCGAGGCGTTCATGCGCGGCTGACGGGTCTGTCACCGGTACCGCGTACGGTCGGTCGCGTGGCCGAACGACGCACCGGGGCGCCTGCCGCCCCCACCGAGACGACCGTCCGCTCCGCCGACTGGGACTCGCGCGATCTGAGCGGCGAGGAGCACACGCGCGTGCTGTTCTCGGACGTCGACATGACCGAGGCTGCCGGCGACGGGGCCGTCTTCACCGAGTGCGTGTTCCGGAACGTCCGGTTCAACGTGTCCGCGCACACGGACGGGGCGTTCGTCAACTGCACGTTCGTACGCTGCTCCTTCTTCGACGCGACGTTCACCGGGTGCAAGGTCGTCGGGTCGATGTTCGACGACTGCTCGCACGACCTCATGAAGGTCCGCGGCGGCGACTGGTCGTTCGTCGGGCTCCCGGGGGCCGACCTGCGGCGGGCCGACTTCGCGGACGTCCGGCTGCGCGAAGCCGACCTCACCGGCGCGCGGCTGGCGGGCGCGACGGTGGTGCGCTGCGATCTGTCGGGGGCGTGGGTGCATCAGGCGGATCTGTCGGGGTGTGATCTCCGGGGTTCGGTACTGCCGGCGATGGATCCGGCGACCGTCGGGCTGCGGGGCGCGGTCATCGACCCGGTGCAGGCGATGGCGCTCGCCGTCGCGCTCGGTCTCGACGTCCGCGGTTGAGCGGGGCGTCCAGCGGGTTGACCGGACGCTGGTCAAGGCTTTCCCCGCTGGTCGGGGCGGGCGACGGCGCCTCGGGCATCCCGGATGAGCTGGGCGAATTCCCGGCGAATTGACTAGCGAAACGCCTGGTTCGTGCCTGAGTGTGCCGAAGTGGCAGTCCGTTTAGTGATCACGGTCGGTGATCGTTTGTTTTTCCCGGCGCGGACGGTAACGATCAATAGGTTCCGTGGTTGATTTGTCCGACGTGCCCGAGATTCCCGATCACGGAGGGCAGCCGATCCCGCTGATCAAGAAGAAAAGTCGCCCCAGGGGTGACATTGTGGCTCGACGGAAGTCGTAACAGTCGGGCAGCATATGTTGTATCTGCCTACACTGTAGGCGGTGACTTTGCGTCTCCTGTAGGTACTACTGGCGTGCGCCCGTAGTGATCTACGCCCCTAAGACTTTCCTGAGAAACGGTCCGGCTCTACCCCCCCGGAGTCGGACCGCACGGCGACCCCCGCTCTCCCCCCCGGCGGGGGTCGCCCATTTTGGGACCGGGTGGGCGGTTCGGCAGCGGCCCGCCCACCCGGTTATCCACAGGTTGGGGACGGACTTTCGCTCGCGCCGCGCGCCGTCCGATGCTGGAGCCCTCCGAACCTCCTGGAGGGATCATGAACAGCACCGCGCTGATCGCGACCGCCGACGGCCCGCTCGGCGACGACCTGCTCCGACTCGCCGCCGCGGCGGGCGCCTCGGCCGAGGTCGTCCGGCAGTCCGCGGCGGCCCGGGTCGGGTGGCGGCGGCCCGGGCTCGTCCTCGTCGGGGACGACCTCGCCGACGACCTGGCGGGCGTCCCGCACCGGAGCGACGTCGTCCTCGTCGCCCGCGCCCCCGACCCCGACCTGTACCGCCGCGCCGTCGACGTCGGCGCGCAGCAGGTCGCCGTCCTGCCCGCCGACGAGCCGGTCGTGGTCGACGCGCTCGCCGCCAGCGCCGAACCCGCCGGCGGGGAGGGGGTGATGGTGTGCGTGTGCGGGGCGCGGGGCGGCGCCGGGACGACCGTCCTCGCTGCCGCGCTCGCGATGACCGCCGCCCGCGACGGGACGCGGACCCTGCTCGTCGACGCCGATCCGCTCGGCGGCGGGCTCGACCAGATGCTCGGTGTCGAGGAGGACGACGGCGTCCGCTGGGCCGGGCTCACCGAACGGCGGGGGCGGCTGAGCGCGTCGCTGCTGCGGGAGTCGCTGCCCAGGGTCGGCGCACTGTCCGTGCTCACCGGCGATCCGGGCGGCCCGGTGCCGGAGGCGGCGGCGTCCGCCGTGCTGGACGCGGCCGTGCGCGGCTACGAACTGACCGTGGTGGACGTTCCGCGCCGTCCGGACCTGGTCGGCCAGACGGCGTTGCGCACCGCGGCGGTGACGTTCCTGCTCGTGCCCGCCGAGGTCCGGCCGACGATGGCCGCCGCGCGGTGGGCGCCCGAGCTGGCCGAGCTGACGGCGGACCTGCGGCTCGTCGTCGGGCTGCCGTCCCCCGCCGGGCTGACGCCGGACATCGTGGCGGAGTGCGTGGCGCTGCCCGCCGCCGGGGTGCTGGAGCGCGACGAGCGGCTCGCGGTCCTGACGGAGGACGGCGATCTGGAACGGGGGTTGCGGCGCGGTCCGATGCGGGCGCTCTGCGACTACCTGTTGTCGGAGGTCCCGATATCGGTGCCGTCCGTCCAGCGCAGGGCCGCCTGACCGCGCGATCTGTCGCGGCGGCTACCGGAACGCGGCGTCAACTTGCGACATTCCGTGTGCGGCCGGACCGAGGGGGACGGGCGGATGGGCCGTCGGCGCAATGGACGTCGGGCTGATCACGAACGGCCATGTCCGAACGCGCGTGGGGACGCATGGACAAGACATTCATTGCCAAATGCCCCCAATGCCAGCGAGAACGTGCAGACAGGGCGCCGGGTGCGGGTCGAGACGAGGGAGATATCGTGCGGAGATTGTCGGAGGCCGTCCGGGGACGGCTCGCGGACACCGGGGACGAGCCGACGGCGGGACGCGTCGCGGCGGCCGTGCGGGCCGAGGACCGGCTGCTCGGGGACAGCGAAGTGCTCGCCCTCACCGATTCGTTGCACGCCGACTTCGTCGGGGCCGGACCGCTCGAACCGCTGCTGCGGCGGCCCGGCGTGACGGACGTCCTCGTCAACGGGCCGAACGAGGTGTGGATCGACGCGGGCGACGGCCTCACCCGGACCGGCGTGCGCTTCCCGGACGAAGCGAGCGTCCGGCGGCTCGCGCAGCGGCTCACCGCCACGGCCGGCCGCCGCCTGGACGACGCGGCGCCCTGCGCGGACGCGCGATTGCCGGGCGGTGTGCGGCTCCACGCCGTCCTGCCACCGGTCGCGGCGGGCGGCACGTGCCTGTCGCTGCGGCTTCCGCGCCGCCGCGCGTTCACGCTGGACGAACTGGTCGCGGCCGGGACCGTCCCGCCGGAGGGCGCGGACCTGCTCGCCGCGCTGATCGACGCCCGGGTCGCCTTTTTGATCACCGGCGGCACGGGCACCGGGAAGACGACACTGCTGAGCTGTCTGCTCGGGCGCGTCGATCCGGGCGAACGGATGGTCCTCGTCGAGGACTCCGCCGAGCTGCGTCCCGACCATCCGCACGTCGTGCGCCTGGAGGCACGGCCGCCGAACATCGAGGGCGCGGGCGGCGTCACCTTGCGCGATCTCGTCCGCCAGGCGCTGCGGATGCGCCCGGACCGGTTGGTGGTGGGCGAGGTGCGTGGAATCGAGGTCTCGGACCTGCTGAACGCCTTGAACACGGGCCACGAGGGTGGTTGCGGCACGTTGCACGCGAACGCCGCCGCCGACGTTCCCGCGCGGCTGGAGGCGCTGGCGTGCGCGGCGGGGCTGAGCCGGGAGGCCGTGCACAGTCAGCTCGCCGCTGCGCTCGACGTGATCGTCCACCTGGTCCGGGCGCCGGATGGCGGGGCGCGCCGCGTCGCTGAGATCTGTGTGCTCGACCGAGCGTCCGACGGCCTGGTCGGGGTGATCCCGGCGTTCTCGTTCACGGCCGCTGGCGAGGTGATCGCCGGCGCCGGCGCCCGCGCACTGGCCACCCGTCTCGGCCGCCGCTGGACGACCGGGAGAGAGCCGTCATGACTTCCGCGCACCGATCGGCGGGTCGTGCGGACGGGGCGCGACCCGGCTCGACCATCGACGCAACTTGGAGGGACAAACCGTGATCATGCTGGTGATGATGTGCATGGCCGCAGCGGTCTGGACGTTGCTGGGGCCTCGACCGGCCGTCCTGCGGCTCGCGCGGACGCTGGGCCATGAGCCGAACGTCGGGGAGATCGCCGACGCCGCGCGGACGCGGGTCGCCGCCATTCGTGACCGGCGTCGCGAGCCCGAACGGTGGCGCGTCGCCGTCATCGAACTGTGCGACGCGATGGCGGCCGAACTCACGGTCGGGCGGACGCCCGGCGACGCGTACGCAACCGCCGTCGCCGGACTCGACCCCCGCGTCGCCCGGCAGTTGCCGACGTCCGGTCCCGACCCGCCCTTCGCACGGCTCGAACACCTCGCGGCGTCACCCGGCGCGGAGGGACTGCGGCTGCTCGCGGCGTGCTGGCGGATCGGCGCGGAGCGCGGCGGAACGCTCGGCTCCGTCCTCGACGGGCTCGCGAAGGCGCTGCGGGACGAGCAGGCGCAACGGCAGGAGATCGCGACGCAGCTGGCGGGACCGCGCGCCACCGCACGGCTGCTCGCCGCCCTGCCGCTGCTCGGCCTGGCCATGGCGGCCGGAATGGGCGCCGACCCGCTCGGCTTCCTCTTCGGCTCGCTCCCCGGCGGAGCATGCCTGACCCTCGGCCTGTCCCTCGACGTGACGGGCCTGTGGTGGACGCGACGGCTCGCGCGAGCAGCAGAGGAGGTCCGATGACGTCCGCACGGACACGACCTCGAGTCAGAGACCCATGACCACGCTCGGTGTCCGGATCGTCTTGCCGGGATGGGCCCGCTCTGACACGACTCCGCGCTATGGCCAAGCCCCCCAGCTTGGCGTCCGAATCGATCTCGCAGGGACGCGATCGCTCGGACGCGGCCCCGCATCGCGGCCAGGCGGCCCGGGTTGGTGTCTCGAACCGGTTCGTAGAGACGCGCCTGCTTGGGCGCGCGCTCGCGTCACGGGCTGGGGTCGGGATCGGCTTCTGGATCCGTTTGGCGGGGACGCGCTCGCTCGGACGCGGCTTTGCGTTACGGCTCGGCTTGGCCTGGCGTCCCGGTCCGGTCCGCAGGGGCGCGCCCGCTCGGGTACGCGCTCGGGTCACGGGCCAGCGCCGGGCTGCCGGTTCGTCGCGGGCGCTGTTGCCTGAGCTTGGGGCAGTTAGGGCTGCCAGAGCGGTTGGGGCTGCCGGGGCGGTTGGGGCTTGGTGTGGGAGAGGCGCTGTGCGGGGTGGTGGGTGATTGGGCCGTTGATCTTGGTGGATGGAAGTCTGAGGAGGTGAGGATGTGATTGCTGCGGGGATCGCCGTGGGGTGCTTCGCCGTGAGCGGGTTCTTGGTGCCGCGTGGGGTGGGGGCCGCTGAGCGGTGTGTTCGGCGGGCGGCTCGGCGGGTCGAGGTCGTGCGTCCGGTGGACGAGGGTCGTGATCGGGCGTTGCGGCGCGGGGCCGTTGTGCTCGCCGGGGTTACTGGCGCGCTGGTTGTGGGCGGTGCGACGGGGCTGTTTGTCGGGCTTGGTGTCGCGTTCGGCGTGGCGCGGATGTTCCGGCGGCTCGGCTCGGCCGATGAGCGGCGTCGGCGGGCGCGACTCGTCGCGGATCTGCCGATCGCCGTCGATCTGCTGGCCGCCTGTCTGCGCGGGGGGACGAGTTGGGAGGAAGCCGTGCGCGCGGTCGCCGGTGCGTTGCCCGGTCCGCTCGGCGACGAGTTCGACGGTGTGGCAGCGCGTATTCGGCTCGGGGCCGATCCGGTGGACGCGTGGGGTGCGTTGGCGGCGGATCCCGTGCTCGCGCCGCTGGCCCGGACGGTCGCGCGGGCCGCATCGAGCGGCGCGACGCTGGCGCCGTCCCTGACCCGGCTGGCTCGCGACCGCCGCGCCGAGGCGCACGTGGAGGCGGTGAAGCGGGCGCGCGCCGCCGGCGTCCATGTGCTCGCGCCGCTCGGCGCGTGCTTTCTTCCGGCGTTCGTGCTGCTGGGGATCGTTCCGTCGATCGCGGGCCTGGCCTCGTCGCTCGGCGTCCCGTGGTGAGTTGCGGGAATCCGTCGTGAGTTGCGGAGCCCGTCGTGAGTTGCGGAGCCCGTCGTGAGTTGCGGAGCCCGTTGTGAGTTGCGGGGCCTGTGGCGAGCTGCGGCGTCCAGCGGTGATGCGCGGTACCCCGTGGTGATGCGCGGGGTCCCGTGCTGACGCGCGGTAGGCCGTGGTGAGTTGCGGGAGTCAGTCGTGAGCCCTGGACGGTCGTGAGGAGTTGCGGACTGCCGGGGTGGGCCGTGGAGGTCGTCGTGGGCTGTGGGAGGGGGTGAGGAATGTGGGGTATGGGGGCGTTGAGGGTACGGTGATGGCAGGTGTGCCGGGAAGTCTGGTCGGCGCCGGTGTGAGCCTGTGGGGCCGCCGGGGTCCTTTGTCGTCCGATCTGTGGGAGATCCATGTCGGCACGCCGATTCATCGGTCTGCGCTATCGGCGCAACGTCGCCGAGGCGTTGCGTACCGAGACCGTCGGCGGGGTCGTGATGCTGCTTGCGGCGTTGGCGGCGCTGGTGCTGGTCAACACGCCTCTGGCGACGGGCTACGAGCATCTTCGCTTGGTGGAGTTCGGCCCGGGCGTGCTTGGGCTCGCTCATATGACGGTCGAGCACTGGGCGTCGGACGGGCTTCTTGCTCTGTTCTTCTTCATCGCCGGGCTGGAGCTGCGGGAGGAGTTGACGCACGGCGAGCTGCGCAATCCGAGGGACGCGGCGCTTCCGGTGTTTGCGGCGGCGGCCGGTGTTGCGGTTCCGGCGCTGATCTATCTGGCGGTGACGGCCGGGACGAGCGGTGCGGCGCGCGGCTGGGCGATTCCGACCGCGACCGACATCGCGTTCGCGCTGGCCGTCCTGGCGGTGGCGTTCCCCGGCGCGCCGTCCGCCCTGCGCGCGTTCCTGCTGACGCTCGCCGTCGTGGACGACCTCATCGCCATCACGATCATCGCCGTGTTCTACACCGAGCGGCTGCGTCCGGGGCCGTTGCTGCTGGGCGTCCTGTGCCTCGTCGCGTACGCGGTCCTCCAGGCGAGAGGGGTCAGGTCGCCGCTGGTGTACGCGCCGCTCGCGGTGCTGGCCTGGTATTTCGTTCTTCGCAGCGGCGTCCATGCCACCGTTGCGGGCGTCGCGCTCGGGATGCTGACGTCGTGCCGCGAGACCCCGGACGACCGTCCGACCAACGCCGAGCGTGCCGACCACCTTCTGCGGCCCCTGTCGGCGGGGGTGTGCGTGCCGGTGTTCGCGTTCCTGTCCGCCGGTGTGACGCTCGACGCGCCCGCGCTGCGTGCGGTCTTCGCGGACCGTGTGGCCCTGGGGGTGATCGCGGCGCTCGTGATCGGTAAGTTCGTGGGCGTCCTCGGCGGCGCGTGGGCGGCGGTACGGCTGCGCCTCGCGACGTTCGGGGAGGAACTGCACTGGGGCGATCTCGCGGGAGTCGCCGTTCTCGCGGGCGTCGGGTTCACCGTCTCCCTGCTGATCGGCGGCCTGGCCTATGGGGACGCGGCACGGTTCACGCACGTGACGACGTCCGTCCTGATCGCGAGTCTCGTCGCCTCGGTGACGGCCGCCGTCGTCTTCCGGCTGCGGGCACGTCGGCGGGCCGGTCCCGCGCCGGACGGTCCCGTCGTCTGAACCCGTGTCGCCGGTGGCCGGACGACGCGCCCGGCTGACAGGCTGGGAGCGGTCCCGCACTCCGGGGCCGTGGAAGGAGAGAGCGATATGTCCGAGGCACTTCCGGGCGAGCGCATCGAGGACAAGTCCCTCGGCGACCTCGTCGCGCTCGCGTCCAGCAACATCTCCGGCCTGGTCCGGGCCGAGATGGAACTGGCCAAGCTGGAGATCAAGAACGACGCCAAGAAGGCGGCGCTCGGCAGCGTCATGTTCGCCGTCGCCGGGCTGATCGCCGGGCTCATCGTGATCCTGCTGTCGATCTCCCTCGCCTACGGGCTGGTGGCGCTCGGGATCTGGCACTGGGCGGCGTTCCTGATCGTCGCGGGGCTGTACCTGCTGCTCGCGGCCGGGCTCATCGCGTTCGGCTACCTGCGCATCAGGAAGATCGACGGCGCCCGGCGCACCCGGCGGACGCTCCGGGACGACCTTTCGATGCTCCGGCACCGCGGCGAGCCGGACACACCCGCGCCGACGGAGTGAGCGATGGCCGGGCACGACGCGTCGATCGTCGAGATCGACGGCCCGTGGACGCACCGGATGGTCAGCGCGGGCGGCACCCGGTTCCATGTCGTCGTGGCCGGTGAGGGGCCGCTCGTCCTCCTTCTGCACGGATTCCCGCAGTTCTGGTGGTCCTGGCACCACCAGGTCGTGTCGCTCGCCGCGGCCGGGTACCGCGTGGCGGCCGTCGACCTGCGCGGCTACGGCGGCAGCGACAAACCGCCGCGCGGCTACGACCTCGTGACGCTCGCGGCCGACGCGGCGGGGCTCGTCCGGGCGCTCGGCGAGGCGAACGCGTGCGTCGTTGGGCACGACTGGGGCGGGCTGCTCGGCTGGACGATGGCCGTCCAGCACCCGAAGACCGTGAACCGGCTCGCGGTGGTCGGGGCGCCGCATCCGCTGCGGCTGCGGCGGGCCGTGCTGACCGATCCGCGCGGGCAGGCGTGGGCGGCGCGGCACACGGCCGCGTTCCAGGTGCCGGTGCTGCCGGAGAAGCGGCTCGTCCGCGACGACGCCGCGCTCGTCGGTCGGCTGCTGCGCGATTGGTCCGGGCCCGGGTTCCCGGACGAGCGCACCGAGTCGCTGGCCCGTCGGGCGTTCCAGATTCCCGGCGTGGCGCACTGTGCGATGGAGTATCACCGGTGGCTCGTTCGGTCGTTGGCCCGTCCGGACGGTCTGCGCTACGCCCGGCGGATGCGCGCCCAGATCCACGTACCGACGCTGCAACTCCACGGCGCGCTGGACCGCTGCACGCTGCCCGCTACCGCGCAGGGCTCCGGCCGTTACGTCACCGCGCCCTACCGGTGGAAGCTGATCGACGGCGCCGGGCACTTCCCGCACCAGGAGCGGCCCGAGGCGTTCGACGCGCACCTGCTCGGCTGGCTCGCCGATCCCGAACCGGAGCAACTGACGATGCGCGACCGCGACACCGAGGGACGCGCGCGCAACGCCCGTCCGCGCGACGCCTACGGTCGTCCGCTGCCGCACGGCGCGACCGGCGTCCCGACGATGCCGGACGACCTCGACCCCGACCCGGCGCGCGGCTTGGCCCTCGCGCAACGCCTCCTGGACGAGGACCGTCCGTTCCACGCCCACGAAGTGCTCGAAGCCGTCTGGAAGGCCGCGCCGCCGGACGAACGCGAACTCTGGCGCGCGCTCGCGCAGATCGCGGTCGGCGTCACGCACCTGCGGCGCGGCAACCCCCGCGGCGCCCGCGCCCTCCTCGTCCGCGCGACGGACTCCTTGGCGGCCTGGACGTCGGACGCGCCGCACGGCATCGACGCGGCGGGCATCGTCCGGACGACCCGGGCGCTGCTCGCGCGTCCCGATGTCGAGCTGACCCCCGACACGCCCGTCACGCTCCGCCTCACGGCCTGATCGACCGCACCGTCCGGGCAGGCGCCCGGCGAACGCGCCGGGCTGAAGCGACGTCGGCAGGCGCTACGCCGTCTGGCGTGAGAAGCGCAGCGCCACCTGGAGGATTGAACGTGCGACGGAAGCGCGGTGCCGCGCGCCGACCCGTCCAGGCGCGCAGAGGGCGAAGCGCGAGGGAAGCTGAGCTACCGCTCTGGGCGGCGGCCGAAGCAGGCGTGGCGCCAGGCGCGTGGTGGGACGGTTCGGTGCGCTGGACGGGTTTGTGAAGCCGAGCACGATCCACAGCCGGAGCCGCCGGGCACGTCGTGTGCGGGCGGGCTCGGTAGATGTTCGGGGCAGACGAGCGCACAGGGCTTAGCCGGGTGTCGTACGCAGGCGGGCTCGCGGATGCTGGTGGCGGGTTTTACGCATGCGAGCGTGCGGACGTTGGGCGCGGGCGGACGTGCGGATGCGGACGTGGGGGGTGCAGGCGGGCCTAGTGCGCCGACGTGGAGGTGGGTGACTGCGGACGGGCGCCCATGTATGGGCAAGGAGAGTCGGGAGCGACGTGCGTTCAGACGGCTGTCAGTCGGAGCACTGGCCGGTGGGGACCGGGGTTGTGGCGGATTGGGCGGCTTGGGCGTCGGGGGTCACTTCGGCGGCGGTGAGGGCGTAGCCGGTGGACGGGGTGTCGAGGGCGGCGGCGAAGATCACGCCGAAGACGCGGCCGTCGGAGGAGAGGAGCGGGCCGCCGGAGTTGCCCGGTTCGACGGTGCCGCGGATCGCGTAGATCTCGCGCTTCACCTGGCCCGCGTGGTAGATGTCCGGGCCGCGCGCGATCTGGCGGGCGCGGATCCGGGCGGCGCCGGCCGTGAAGGGGTGGTTCTTGGGGAAGCCGGCGATGATGGCGTCGTCGCGGACGCGGGCCGTCCCGGCGAACTTCAGCGCGGGCGCCTTGAGGCCCGGGACGTTCAGCACGGCCACGTCGCGCTTCGGGTCGTAGAGGACGACCCGGCCGCGCACCCGCGAACCGTCCAGCGCGGCGATCGTCGAGGCGCCGCGCGCGCCCGCCACCACGTGCGCGTTCGTCATGACCTTCCCCGGCGCGAACACGAAGCCGGTGCCCTCGATGCGGCGCTGGCACTCCGGCGCCGTGCTGACGACCTTGACGATGCTGCGCTTGGCGGCCTGCAACGCCTCGGTGTTGAGGATCGCGTCGTCCGGCGGCGGCACCTCGGCGACCGACTCGCCGCCGAGCCCGTTGAAGACCTGCGGGAACTCGCTGCTCCACACGAACTGCTTGAACGAGCCGAACCAGCCCTCGGCCTGCGACGGCATGATCGTGTTGATGCCGCCGAGGATCGAGGACGTCTTCACCTGCCGCCGGACGGGCGTGAACTCGGAGTTGAACATCAGCGTCCCGAAGAACCACGCCACGATCAGCAGGGACAGCGAGCTGACGATCGCGCCGCCCGCGGCGTCCACCGCGCGGGCGTTCACCCCCGTCACCCGGTTGCGCAGGACGGCGCCGAGCGACGACGCGATGAGCTGCCCGAGCGTCGCCGCGAGGAACGCCACGACGATGGCGAGCAGCGCCTGCTGCGCGCTGCCGCTGACGGTCGCCTCGGCGATCGGCGGCGCGATGAGCACGCCGATCACGCCGCCGCCGATGAAGCCGACGAAGCTCAGCAGGCTCACGATGAAGCCCTGCCGGTACCCCGAGACCGCGAACAGCGCGAGGAGCCCGATGAGGATCAGGTCGAGAAGGTGGTCGCCGAGCACCGCTTCACCGTATAGGGATCACGTGACCGCGCACGTCCCCTCAGCGGACGACATCGGGACGTGATCCATCGCCGTCCAGGGCTACGGACGGGTCACGTCCAGCGCAACGGAGGGTAGATCTTCGACCTGGCCGGTGTCCCACGGCCGGTTCCAGCCGCCGGCCTCCAGCACCTGGTCCAGCAGTGCGGCGGTGAACCCCCACACGACCATCCCGCCGACCTTGAACGCGGGGCCGAGCGTGAGCCCGGCCGGGTGCCGGACGGTCGTCCGGTTCGCCGGATCCGTCAGGTCCGCGATGGGCACGCGCGCCACGGTCGCGACCTCGCCGGGATGGCCGGGCGCGATCTCCGACGGCTCGCGCCACCACGCGGCGACGGGCGTCACGCGGTGCTCGCTGTGCGAAAGGTACAGCTCGGGGAGGGTGAGCAGGACGTCCACGCCGTCCGGGACGACGCCCGCCTCCTCCTGCGCCTCCCGCAGCGCCGCCGCGACCGGGCCGTCGTCGCCGGGGTCGATGCGCCCGCCGGGGAAGGCGGGCTGGCCGGCGTGCTTGGTGAGGGTGGCGGCGCGTTCGGTGAGCAGGACGTCCGGTCCCGACGGGCCCGAGCCGAACAGGATCAGCACGGCGGCGGCCCGTCCCGCGCCCGGCGGCGGACGCAGCGCTTCGGGCACGCGCAGCCGCGGCGCCTCACGGCGGAATCGGTCGAGCCAGGCCGGAACGTCGGTCACGGGTGGAACAACCTCCTCGGTACGGCGGAACTTCCCTGGAGCGTCTCACGGTGTTCGGCTCCCGGCCGCGCCATTCCCCGCACCGATCAGAGCCAATCCCCCATAGAGGACGAAGAGGACGGGCTTCGCACGCTGTGCGCTCCCGGTCGGAACGCGGCACGCGTCCCGACGCCTCGTCCCGCCACGCGAACAGGAGATTCACCACGGCCGCGCCGCGACCGGCCCGGGAACCGGCGGCCGGGACCGGCCACGCCCGCGTCAGGTGGTCTTCGGCGGCGGTCCGGTCTTGACGAGCTTGGCCGCAGCGTCGTGATCCACCGGGCCGGTGCCGTAGGACGGGCACAGGTCGGCGAGCGGGCACGCCCCGCAGGCCGGACGCCGCGCGTGGCAGATCCGCCGACCGTGCCAGATCAGCCGGTGCGACAGCATCGTCCAGTCGCGGCGGGGGAACAGCTCAGCGATGGCGGACTCGACCTTCTCGGGCTCCTCCTCGTCCGTCCAGCCGAACCGGCGGACGAGCCGTCCGAAATGCGTGTCCACCGTCAGCCCCGGCACGCCGAACGCGTTGCCGAGGACGACGTTGGCGGTTTTGCGGCCGACGCCGGGGAGCGTGACGAGGTCGTCGAGCTTCTTCGGCACCTCGCCTTTGAAGCGCTCCACCAGTGCCGACGACAGGCCCAGCACGGACTTGGTCTTGGCGCGGTAGAAGCCGGTGGGTCGGAGGATCTCTTCCATTTCCTCCGGGTTCGCCGCCGCCATGTCCTCGGGCGTCGGGTACTTGGCGAACAGGTCCGGCGTCGTCAGGTTGACGCGCACGTCCGTCGTCTGCGCGGACAGGACCGTCGCGACCAGCAGCTCGAACGGGTTGCGGAAGTCCAGCTCGCAGTGCGCGTCCGGGTACGTCTCCTGGAGGATCCGGTCCATCTTCCGTGCCCGCCGTACCAGGCCCACCCGCGACTCGCCCGCAAACCGCTTCGCCCGCGCCGCGGGAGTCTCCGCCCTCGCCATGCGCACCAGGGTACGTGTCCCGGCGGTGACGGTGCGCCGATCAGGCGGCCTTCGCGCTGCGGAGGGTGAGGCGTGCTCGGCGCCGGGCCGGTGTTAGTGGCCGGTCTCACTCAAACGCGATCGTTCTTCAGTGCGTCTGATGGGCGTGGCGGCATCGATGATCCGGGCGGGCGCATCCACCGGCGCGGCGGCAGTCGCGATCGGCGGCTATGTCGCCATGGGCTGGCTGGATTTCTACGGGCCCGGCGGGTTCTCCTGGCTGGGCGTGGTCGTCGCCCTGGCGGCCACCGCCCTGGGCCTCTGCGTCGCCTTCGCCGTCTCCGGCCATATGGCGACTCCCGTCCTGCTTCTGCTCGCTCTCCCGTTCTGCGGGTTCTTCATCCACAACGCCGCGGAGGACCGCGTTTTGGGAGTACGCGGCGTCAGCGGCGCGTGTCGGGTGGACGACGTGCGCAAAACGTCCGCGACCGTCCTCAACGGAGCCCCGGAAGGGGGCAATTCGACCATCACCGGGCACGTTCACCGGCTGCGCTGCCCGTCCGGCGGCCCCACCGAACTGAACATCGAGAAGGCCGCGCGGACCGGTTCGACCCTCCGCCTCACCTGGGACCCCGACGACCGGGTGGATCCCCGTCCGGCGGCCGATGTTCCGCACGGCACGGAACTCATTCTCCCGTCTCTGGCCGTCGTGGCCGTTCTGCTCCTAGCGGTGACCGCCGGCTTCGGCCACGACCCGTCGTCCTGACTCAAGAGGCGGATTCCGCCTGCCTGCCCGTTTTCTGGACGGCGTCCAGGACCGCTCGGGCTGCGGCGATCTGGGCCTCGTCGTCGCGGACCGAGCGCCACTGGTCGTGCATGATCGGGCGTTCGTCGGCGTCGATCAATGCTCGGAGGGCCGGAATCGCGGGGGCCACCGATTCCGGATCGGCGGCGGCGACTTCGGCGAGGAGCGCCAGGGGCTCCAGGACGCTGGGATAAACGAATCCCGGCGGGCGGCAGGTGCCGAACAGTTCGATCAGCGGCGGCGCGGCCTGCTGCGGGTCGCCGGTCAACGTCCACAAGGCCCGCGCGATCTGCATGGCTTCGCGAGTGCCAGAGCGGAAAGGGCTGGTCTTTCGCGCGCAGAAATCGCGCAGCTTCGGGACGACGGTCTCCGCAAGGGACGGATGAGTCTCGGCTATCTCGGCGAGCAGGAGAAGGCGCTGGAACGTGAAACAGTCGGCGGCGGCTCTCCGCAGGACGAGCTGGACTTCGTCCGGATCGCCCGTGATCCGCCACAGTGCCCGGGCCACGCTCACCGGGTCACCCGATCGCGGGCCGGCCAGGAACGTCTCGCGCAGGTGGCCGACCACCGGGGCGGCGGCCGGGCCGAGGGCTCCGCAGACACGGAGCAGCAGCGCGCGCGACGCCTCTCCGTCCGCTGATCGCGTCAGCGACGCCAGCAGGGCGCGCAGCGGGCCGTCGTCACCGGTCAGCGCCTTGAAGTCGAACGCGTCGAGCCGGTCGGGATATTCGTGCCGCAACGGGAGGGTCGGCACGACTTTCTCGCGGAGCAGTTCCCGGTGGCGTTCCGAGACGACGCCCTGGTGGACGCGCCGCAGCGCGCTGACGTCGGCGAGCGGATCCCCGCGGTCGAGAAGGTCGAGCAGGTGGGGAACGAGGTCCGCGCCGTCGCGCTGCCAATCGCGGATGATCCCGTACATCCCGTACCGCCAGTCCGGAAGGGCGTTGTGGATCCGGGCGAGCAGCGGTTCGAGAAACGTTTCGGCGTGCGCGGAGAAAGGGGCGAGCGCGTCCACCAGGTTGATCTCGTGACCGCTCCAAGGGACCGATCTGTCGTGGTACCGATATTCGACATGAAAGCCGCTGCCGGGCTGGGTCAGCACCCGTGCCAGCGGGGTGACGCACCTGTCGTCGCCCATCCGGGACAGGGCCCAGACCGCGTGGCATCGAGCGACGGCGTCCGGTTCGTCGGCTTCGGTGATGTGCGCGGCGACGCGGTCGGCGAAGGGACGCGCGGCCGGTCCGCACATGGCGAGGATCCGCAGGGCGAGGGCCCGGTTCTCGGATCCGGAGTCGTCGACCCGGCGGGCGACGCCGGGCAGGAGGTCGGGAACGGCCGAGCGCCACCGGGACATCAGCGACGCGGCGAGCCGCAGGCCGACGTCACGCTGACTGGTGCGGCCACGGGCCAGCAGCATGTGGGCGAACGGAACCCGTCCGAGCACGGCCGCGCCGAGTTCCCGGTCGAGCGGGACGGCTTCCGTCTCGGTGGCAAAGACGTTGGACGCGGCGCTGCCGGGTTCGTGGCCGGTCAGCGCCAGTTCCAGGCCGGAGACGGCGCTGTCGCGGAGGTCGTCTTCTTCGTCCCGGAGCGTCCGCAACCAGGTCAACGCCTCGTCCCGCCGGCGCACGGCATGGCGGGCGAGTTTGCCCACGCTCTCGACCAGCAGCCCGGCCACCGTCCCGTCGGGCTCACGGGCACAGCGCTCCCGGAGCACGGCGACGAGATCGTCGGCGCGACCGGCGGCCTCGCCCAGCGCGGCGGCCTTGGCCGCCCTGACGTCGGCGGGGTCGCGCGGCGACGGCACCAGCAGCGGGGCCGCCCGGTCCCACGCGGCCCGCCAGGCCGGGTCGACGTGCGGGTACCAGCGGCCCTCCCCGGCCGGGGCCGCCCCGGCGGCGGTGTTCCCCGTGACGGCGATGGCATCGATCATCCGCACGATCGCCGCGCGGTTCTTCACAGCCGGATCGTTGGCCGCTTCGACCAGGAACGGCAGCACCTCGGCCGCCGCGGGCCACACCGCGCTGCCATCGCCCAGACACGCGGTGCGCAGGTCCTTCAGCGCCTGTTCCGCCCGGTGACGGTCGGAAGCCCAAAGATCCTCCAGGACGTGCCACCCGTAGCGTCTGATGCCGTACGGGTCCAGGACCTTCGACCAGTCGACCTCCCGATGGAACCGGGCCGTCCGCTCCGGGCTCACGTCGTCCACCGTGCGTCCTGGCCCGGGCCGGGCGGTCGCCCGTTGCAGGGGCCCGGGGGCGTCGAATGAGGCTGCATTGTCAGTCCAATGAGGCAGAAGTGTTCAGGTGAATTCGCGCCGACGCGCTCAGCGCGGGTCGGCGAGTTCGGGCAACGCTTTCCGCAGCGCGGTCACGGTCGGCAGTGTGAGGGGGACGGCATCGGGTTCTTTCCTGCCGGGATTCCGATCGCACCATGCGTTCCAGGCTTCCCGATCCAGCGCAAAGTCCGGTTCCGGGTCCGGGGTGCCGTCCATGAGTTCGCGGAGCCAGTCCACCGCCTCGTCGCGCCACACATCGGCGTTCGCCGCCAGCTCACCGATCACCCGCACCAGGTCGTCCTGCGAAACGGCGCCGAGGATCGGGTTTCGCGTCACGAGGCATCGGAGGAGACCGTCCGCCTTGTCGGCGGGGATGCGGTGGACGGCGTAGGACAGGATCGTGACCGCGTCGTCGGCGTGGGCCGCGTCGTCGAGGAGCGGGACCAGATCCTGCATCGCACGGTCGAAGGCGTCGTCCCAGTCCGCGTCGGGCTCCATCGGGTGGGTCACGTGGTTGCCCTGCTCATCCGACCGGTGCGCCATCCTGACGATGTACTCGATCGTCAGCAGCACCGACGGACGGTCGGGCGCGGACGGATCGAGAGCGGCCTCGACCAGAAGGGGCAGGAGCACGGCCGCCGTCCGCGGGCGGAAGGACACGAGAAACCCCCCGCCCTTGCGGCGCTCCGTCTCCACTGTGATCCGCTCGACGTCGTGCAGGAAATGCCGTACCCGGTCGGGCTCCCAGAGTTCCAAAACCTTTTCCGGCCCGTACATGCACTCCATGCGGACGTCGAAGAAGCTCACGAAGCAGATCCCGCGGATCCGTCGCCATTCCTCGTCCGTCAGCGGGCGCGGAATCGCCCCGGCCGCGGCGCGGAGGGCGTCGTCGTCCAGGACCGCGCGCCATTGCGGGGCGCCCGACGGACGGGAGTACCAGCGGGTCAGCGGACGTTCGTCGGCGTCGGTCGCGGCCTGCAAGAAGGGATAGGCGGGCGCGATCGCGCGGGGATCGGCGGCGGCGATGTCGGCGAGGAGTTCCAGGGCCGTGAGGACGTTCGGCGGACGGCTGCTCGCCGGCGGGCAGAGAGGCAGCAGGTCGGCCAGCAGCAGCGTGATGTGGTGGTAGTAAGGCGTGGCGACGTTGTCCCAGAGCGCTTTCAGAAGGCGCAGGGCATCGCGGTAATTCCCCTCGCGGATGCACGTGGACGCGCCATGGGACAGTTGCCGTGCGTAATATTCGTGCATCGGACGGGAGCCTGTCCGGGCCTCGGCGATCAACAGCAGCGGCTCGGGGTCGAAACCCCGGTGCCGGGACGTCTCGGCGAGCCGGGTCAACGGGTCGATGATCTCGCTCGGGTCGCCGGTGAGCTTCCACACCGCGCGGGCCAGCCACACGGGGTCGCAGGGTTCGGTGAACGGAGACCGGATTTCTCCGCGGAGCGCGGCGCGGAACGCGTCGCGCGCGGAGTCGGCGAACCGGCGGGCGAGCGGCGGCCCCAGAGCGATGCTCGCGTTGATCATGTTCCGCGCCCTGTTCTCGGGGCGCTGTCTGGGGAACCCGCTCCAGTCGGACGGGCCGATCATTCGCCGGAGAGGGCCGTCGTCGCCGGTGATCCGGAGGAAGTCGAACGGGTCGAGACGGGTGCCGTCGGTCACGTGCTCGGGCAGGCGAAGCCGTTCTTCGAGCCTTTCCTTGTGGCGTGGGGCGAGCGTTCCCGTCCGCACCCAGATGAGGTCTTCGACGCCCGCGAGCGGGTCGTCGTCATCGAGGAGCCGAAGAAGGCGCGAGGCGACGTTGGCGCCGTCGTCCTGCCACCGGTTGATGATCGCGTAGTAGCCGGCGCGCTCCGCGGGCGGCGTCGCCCTGATGCGGGCCAGCAGCGGGTCCAGGAGCACGGCGGCGTGCGCGGCGAAGGGGGCCAGCGCCTCGGCGAGGTTGGGTTCGTTGGCCTCCCGGCCGCGCTCGCCGTCGGGCAGGTCGACGAGGAACCCGTCATGGCCGGCGGCGAGCAGGTCCGCCAGCGGCGGCACGGCGCGCTCGTCGCCCATCCGGCTCAGCGCCATGAGCGCGTACCGCCGCGCGACGGCGTCCGGTTCGCGGTCCGCGGTGAGGTGCGCGGCGGCCACGTCGGCCCAGGGACGGGCGGCGGGGCCGCACATGTCCAGGATCCGGAGCGCCAGGATCCGGTGGTCCGGGGACGGGTCGTCGGCGAACCCGGCGACGGCGGGCAGCAGCGCGGGGACGGCCGACCGCCGCCGGGACATCGCCCGCGCCGCGTCCAGCAGCTCGCCCGGCCGGTGCTCGGCGTCCGCGTTCACCACCAGCGCCGGACGGCGGTGCTCAGCTCGTCGGTCCACTCGACCTCGGCGGGGACGTAGTCGCGCTCCCGGACGTGCTCGACGAAAAGGGCGGGAAGGACGAGCGTACGGGCCGTCAAATACACCAGACTGTCCGTGCGCCACACCCAGATTCCATCGGTGTTGAGCGATGGGGCGCCCGGAATGTACTCGCCGGGCCGGAACAGGTTCGGCAGCGATTCCATCACGCTGAAGCCCTGCGGGGTCTTGCGCATATAGTCCAGGATCCGCGCCCGGTCCGGCTCCACGATCCTTGCGGTCGCGTTCTGGATCGACGGCAGATCCTCGCGCTCGCCCTGATACATCTCGCGGTACAGCGCGACCGGCTTCAGCTCCATGCCAGAATCCCCACTTCCATCAGAGAACAACTATGTTTATCTGGGAAGCGGGGGTCGGGTCAATCGCCCGTCGGCGGCGATTGCCCGGCGGCCCGCTCCAGGCGTTCGATGGTCTCGTCCGCCCAGTCGACCCACGTCTGGGCGACCATCTCGCCGGCCCGGCGCACCGAGTCCCAGATCAGTGGGTCGAGTTCGGTCGAGTTGTCGCTCGCCGCGAATTCGGCGATGTAGTCGGGAATCTCGTCGGCGAGCTGGTCCCGGGCCTTGAGGTGCAGATCGCGCATCACCCGGAGCTGGGTCACGAGGTCCTGCGGCGGCCGGGTGCCGCCGAAGAAGAAACGGACGAGGAACGGCACGCGGATCGGGTCGAGTTCGGTGACCAGTTCACCGTTCCACGCCTCGAACGCCCGTTGTCCCGCGTCGGTGACCGAATACACGCGGCGATCGGGCCGGCCCTGCTGCGGGACCACTTCGGAGACGACCAGTCCGTCGTCCTCGAGCTGGCCCAAAGTGCGGTAGATCTGGCTGAGCTGGGCGGGCCAGATGAAGTTGATGCTGTTGCGTATCACCGCGGCCAGGTCATATCCCGTCATCGATTGCCGCAGCAGCAGGCCGAGCAGGGCGAATTTGAGCATCGAATTCCTTCCGGCGTGTTCGGGAAGGATATCAATGGCTCAGATCCGGTCGGCGTGCCGCGCGCACCAGGCCGTGAGAAGTTCGGTCACGCGCCGGGGTTCTTCGCGATGGGGCCAGTGCCGGGTGTCGAGCCAGTGCAGTTCGGACTCCACGCACATAGCGGCGCTCGGCGCGGCGAGATTCCGGTCGAACGCGCCGTCCCGGCGCCCCCAGATGATCTGGGTCGGCACGCGCACCGTCATCTCGGGCCTGTCGGACCGGGAGCGTGCGGCGCGGATCGACGGCAGCACGGTCCGGAACATCGCGCGGTACCAGAGCAGGGGCCGTTGGACGGTCCCCGGATGACGCCAGACGGCGCGGTGCCGCTTCAGGTCGGCGTCGCTGAGGCGGGCGCCGCGCCTGAGCATCGACGCGAGGACCGCGCCGTCGCGGGCGCCGAGCACCGCCTCCGCGAGGCCGGGAATCTGGAACGCCAGCATGTACCAGCTCCGCAGCATCTGCGACGGCCTGCGCAGCAGCGCTTCGGCGAACACCTGCGGATGCGGGCAGTTGACGACGGTGAGCGAGCGCACCAGATCGGGCCGCTCGATGGCCAGCGCCCACGCGACCGCGCCGCCCCAGTCGTGCCCGACGAGATGGATCGGCCCGAGCTTCTGGCGCTCGATGAGCAGCACGATGTCCCTGGTCAGTTTGGGCATCGCGTAATCGGCGACCGTGGCGGGCTTGGACGACAGGCCGTATCCGCGCTGATCCGGCGCGAGCACCCGGTAACCCTGTTCGACCAGCGCGTTCATCTGCGGCTCGAAGGTGAACCACAGGTCGGGCCAGCCGTGCAGGAAGAGGACGGCCGGGCCGTCGTCGGGGCCGTCGGCCTCGACGTGGAGCAGGACGTCGTCGGCGTCCACGAACTGCGGCAGGAACATGACGCGCTCTCCGTTCAGGAAAGGCCGAGCACGGCGACGACGGTCTCGGACAACACGGCGGGATTGCGGTCGCGCAACGGCCGCAGCACCCGCCGGGCGATGCGCGGCGAACCGAGCGACGACAACGGACGATGGAGATTGAGCACATCGTTGAAAGCCATCGCCACCTCCGGATCCAGCGCCGCCGCCCGTTCCAGCCGGTTGCGGTAGCCCGCGTCGAAACGGACCGACAGCGGCGTCCGGACGCCCTCAGTGCGGCATCCGTAGCGCAGGTCCTCGCCGAGCGCGAGCCGCCAGGCCCCGGACGAGGTGGCGGCGATCGCCCGGGCCGCGCGCCGCTCGAAGCCCGGCCGCACCGCGCCGTCCTCGGCGGTGAGCAGGCGGCCGAGGGCGACCGCCGACAGCGCGGCCACGCTCATGCCCTGGCCGTAGATCGGGTTGGACGCGCTGGCGGCGTCCCCGAGCGCGACGAGCCCGGCCGGCATCTCGCTCATCCGGTCGTAGTAGCGGCGGACGTTCGTGCGCACGTGGAACGTCCGGACCGGGCCGACGGGCGTCGAGCGGCGGAGCGCTTCGGCCGTGACCGGCGCGGTCGTCCGGTCGGCGACGGCGCGCAGCTCGTCGATGGCGGTGGGCAGCGGCGCCCGCCCGCCGGTCGTGCCCAGCGAGATGTGCAGCAGGCCGTTCTCGATGCTGAGGACGACGCCGCCGACGGACGCGCCGCCCGCCGCCTGGGCGCCGAGGACGATCAGCCACTCGGGAGCGAAGTCCGGGTCGGGCTCGGTGACCAGGCTGGCGTACCGCACGTCGGAGTGGACCGCCGACTCCGGCGGCGGCCGGTATCCGATCTCCTCCAGCCATTCCGGCAGGGCCGAGCGGCGGCCGGACGCGTCGACGACCAGGTCGGCGCCCAGCTCGCCGTCGGGCGTCCGGACGCCGGTGACCAGGCGCCGGGACGCGCTGGTGAGCAGCCCGAGGGCGGGGGTGCGGTCGCGGATCGTCACGTTCGGCAGCGCCCGGACGCGGGCGCGGACCGCGTGCTCGATCAGGACGCGGCTGGCGCAGAAGCCGCCGGTCCACCAGATGGGGATCCGGATCGTCGTTCCGCCCCGGACGACGAAGATCGACCGATCGCCCATCTCCGGGCCGCTCGACGCCGCGGTGATCGCGCCGGCGGCCTCCATCTCCGCCGAGAAGCCGGGGAACAGCGCGACCAGCACCTCGCGGCCCGAGCCCAGGAGCCCGTGCGCGTGGTGCGACTGGGGCACGAACCGCCGGTGGTCCGGACGGTCCGGAAGCTCGTCCCGTTCGACCACGACGACCTCGTCGTAGTGCTCGGACAGGACCCGGGCGGTCAGCAGCCCCGCGATCCCGGCGCCGAGCACCACGGCTCGTCCGTTCTCGTCATATGACATGTTTCATATATAACTTGTTACACATACCTCGTCAACGGACCCCGGGGCCGCGCCCGGCGTCCCACAGCCGCAGCGTCCCGTCGCCGCGACCCCCGCCGCTGGCGAGCGTTCTGCCGTCCGGGCTGAACGCCACCGACTGGACTGGGCCGGTGTGGCCGGTGACGGCGTCGGTGAGAGGACGGCGGGTCTCCGCGTCCCACAGCCGCAGCGTGCCGTCTTCGCCGCCGGAGGCGAGGGTCGTCCCGTCCGGGCTGAAGACCACCGACAGGACCGGGCCGACGTGCCCGGTGACGGGGTCGCCGAGCGGACGGCGGGTCTCCGCGTCCCACAGCCGCAGCGTCCCGTCCTCGCCGCCGGAGGCGACGGTCGTCCCGTCCGGGCTGAAGACCACCGACCGAACCGGGCCGGTGTGCCCGGTGAGCGGATCGCCGAGCGGACGGCGGGACTCCACGTCCCACAACCGCACCGCGCCGTCCTCGCCGCCGGTGACGAGGGTCCAGCCGTACGGACGGAACGCCACCGACCTGACCGGGCTCTTGTGGACGTGGAGCGGGCGGGTCGTGGTGGGATCACCGGCGCCTTCACGGGACGGCAGGAACCACAGCCACACCGTCCCGTCGAGGTGACCGCCGCAGCCGGTCGCGACCGTGAGCCCGTCGGGGCTGAACGCCACCGATTCGACCGGGCTGTGCGGTCGGGAGAGGGGGCCGGCGATGTGATGGCGGCGCACCGCGTTCCGCACCCGCACCTCCGAGCGGTTACTGCAGAAGGCGAGCTTGGTGCCGTCCGGGCTGTACACCACCGACCTGACCGGGCCGGACTCGTCGGCGATGGTCGCGTCGACGGGACGGCGGGTCTCCACGTCCCACCAGCGCACGGCTCCGTCGTCGCCGCCGGACGCGACGGTCTTCCCGTCCGGGCTGAACGCCACCGAGAAGATCGCGGCGGTGTTGCCGTCGAGGGGCTCGCCGGCCGGGTCGCGGGACTCCGCGTCCCAGAACCGCACGATCCCGTCCGTACCGCCGGTGGCGACGGTTTCGCCGTCCGGGCTGAACGCGACCGCGTAGAGCTGGCCGGTGTACTTCTCGGTGCGGAGATCGCCGATGTGGCGTCCGGACGCGACGTCCCACAAGGACGCCCCCCACGCGCGGCGCGTGTCCATGCTGGCGGCGAGGGTCCTGCCGTCCGGGCTGAACGCCACCGACGAGACGGGCGAGACGACGCCGTCGAGGGGAGCGCCGCGGGGACGGCGGGACTCGACGTCCCACAGCACGACCCTCGCGTGTTCGACGCCCCCCGAGGTGCCGCCGGCGGCGATCGTCCGGCCGTCCGGACTGAACGCCACCGAAACGACCTCGAACGGGGACGCGGGGCGGAGATCCCCGAGAGGGCGGCGGGACTCCACGTCCCACAGCCGCACCCTCCCGTCCGTCGATTCGTAGGGGGTGCCGCCGGTGGCGAGCGTTCTGCCGTCCGGGCTGAACGCCAGGCGGACCAGGCCGGGGAGGTCGGTGATGGGATCGCCGAGGGGACGACGGGATTCCACATCCCAGAACCACACGGCCCAGCAGCCGTTGGCGAAACCGCCGCCGGACGCGACGGTCGTCCCGTCCGGGCTGAACGCCACCGAGAAGACCGGGCTGATGTGGCCGGTGAGGGGATCGCCGATGGGGCGGCGGGACGCCACGTCCCACAGCCGCACCGTCCGGTCGTCGCCGCAGGTGGCGAGGGTCCTGCCGTCGGGGCTGAACGCCACCGACCGGACCCGGCCGGTGTGGCCCGCGAGGGCATGGCCGATGGGGCGGCGGGACGCCACGTCCCACAGCCGCACCGTCCAGTCGCCGCCGCCGGTGGCGAGCGTCGTCCCGTCCGGGCTGAACGCCAGCGAGCGGACCGGGCTGATGTGGCCGCTGAGCGGATCGCCGCTGAGGCGCACATGACGCATTTCCCCACCCATCAACAGGTGCCGGTCACGGGCTCGCCCCGGAAGCGGTGGCACGACTAATAGTCCATTTTGGACTATCGTCCCGGGGCTGAACCGGAGCCGTCAAGGCCCGGAACGCGGTCAGGCGCCGCCGAGGAGTCCGAGGACGTCCCAGAGCGCGCACTGGTGCTCGTCGCGGAAGGCGCCGAAGAGGAGCGTCCGGTCGGTGGTGGGACGGAGTTCGCGGTACGGGCTCGTCAGCGGGTCGAAGCGGCGCCAGCCGGGCGAGCCGTTCGCGGCGAAGGCGCCCCAGGAGCGGGCCATCCGGTCGGACAGGGCCTGCTGGGACGCCGAGAGCGGCGTCCGCGTCGGGATGTCGAACAGGTAGGGCAGTTCGGACCCGTGGTAGGCGCCCGCGTCCACGGCCCGTTCCGGCAGGAGCGACCAGCCGGGGGCCTGGGCGTCGGCGAACTGGTAGGCGAAGGTGGGGTTCCGGGACGCGAACGCTCGCGCCATCCGGTCGTTGCCGCAGGCGTAGAGGGTGTCGGTGTAGAGCGCGGCCAGCGCGTTCTTCGGCGATCCGTACCGGGACGACGGATAGGCGAGCTTCAGGATGAACGCCCCGATCGGGCCGCCGGTGCTCTCCAGGAGCTTCTGGTACTCGTCCTCGGTGAGGCTGTCGAACTGGAGGGCGGTGATGAACCGTCCCTCGTCGCGGGTGATGCCGAGCATGACGGGGATCCGGGGCACCCCGCCTGCGCCGATCATCGTCATCGGGTCGTCCGGCACCAGGTCGCCGTCGATCACGGGCGTCCAGCTGGAGATGACCGACGCGCCGCCGAGGTCGGGGGCGACGGCGAGCAGGTCGGCGACGGACTTGCCGCGCAGGCAGGCGACCTGCTCCGGCCCGTCCGCGCAGCCCGCCTTCGCCGCGTAGCTCGTGCCGCGCGCGACGGCCGCCGCGCGGGTGCCGCCGAGGGCGACGAGGTCGCAGGACCCGCTCTGGAGGATCAGCCGTTGGAAAAGCCCGGCGGCCGGGGGCGACGCGAGGTTGACGCAGCCGTCCAGGGCCCCGGCCGACTGCCCGAACAGCGTCACGTTCGCGGGGTCGCCGCCGAACGCGCCGATGTTGCGCCGCACCCAGCGCAGGGCCGCCTGCTGGTCCTGGATGCCGAAGTTCGACTCGCCGAGGCTGGGGAGGGCGAGGAAGCCGAGCGCGCCGATGCGGTAGTTGAGCGTCACGACGACGGAGTCCGTCCGGGCGGCCAGCGTCGCGGCGGGGTACTGCGCGCTGTAGCCGCTGGAGTTGGACCCGCCGTGCAGGAACACCAGGACCGGACGGCCGGACGCGCCCCCCGGCGGAGTGCTCACGTTGAGGAACAGGCAGTCCTCGGCCGTCGGGACGTCCACCCCGAGCTGGGGGCAGGCGGGGGCCGGACGCGTCGCGTCGCGCTCGCCCGGCCACGACGCGGCGGGCTGCGGCGGACGCCAGCGCAGCGCGCCGACGGGCGCCGCCGCGTACGGGATCGCCTGGTAGACGCCGGCGTGCCCGCGAACGGCCCCGCCCTCCGTCATGACCACGTCGGTGGCGGCCTCGGCGCGCGGGACGATCCCGGCGGTCAGTCCGATCGCGGCGGACAAGGCGAGCAGACGTCTCTTCACCGGCATGGCGACTCCTCCTCGGGACGGGGAGGGTCAGCATGGAGACGCCCGGTGCCCGGTCTCCAGACCACTTTCCGGTCAATCGCGTTTCATCGGACGCCACGAAGTTGATCTTCCGGACCGGATTTCTGCGGTCGTACGGTGTACGCAGCACCGATGTGGCCGCATACTGAGGTATGACTCGTCCCCGGCTTTCCACCCGCCGCCACCTTCCCACCAGTCCCTTCGCTCCGCCGGCGCCCGCCGCGCCGCTGGAGACGTTCGAGGTCGACGACCGTGTGACCCACGACGCCTACGGTCTCGGCACCGTGGTGGGCGTCGAGAGCAACCGGGACGTCCTGGTCGACTTCAGCACGCGCAAGGTCCGCATCCGCGCCCCGTACGCCCGGATGTACAAGCTCTGATCGGTCAGACCCGGACGGGGACGCGGCCCGCGGGGAACGCGATCTCGATGGCCAGTCCGCCGTCCGGACGGGCGTGCGCCGCGACGGACGCGCCGTGCGCCGCCGCGATGGCGCGGACGATCGAGAGACCGAGCCCGTGGTGCCCGTCGGCGCGCGCCGTCCGGCCCGCGAGGCGCTGGAACGGCTCGAACAGCCCGGCGACCTGGTGCGGGGGGATCGGCGGGCCGCTGTTGGCGACCGCCACGAACGCCCGTCCGGCCCGGACCTCGGTCACGATCTCGACGTGACCGCCGGGCACGTTGTGGTGGACGGCGTTGTCCACGAGGTTGGCGACGAGCCGTCCGGCCAGCGCGGGATCACCGGCGGACGGCGCGGACGCGATCCGGGCGTTGATCCGGACGCCCCGCGCGTCCGCCTCCAGCCGCGCCGTGTCGAGGGCCTGGCGGGCGAGGTCCGACAGGTCGAAGGGCTCACGGCGGTTGAGGCCGCGTTCGCTGGTGGTCAGCGTGAGCAGGGCTTCGAGCAACTGCGCCTGGTCCGTGCTGAGCGAGAGCAGCCGTTCCGACATCGCCCGGTAGGTGTCCAGCGTGGCCGCGCGGTCGGTGAGCGTCTCTTCGAGCAGCGCGCGTTCCAGCGTGAGCGGCGTGCGCAGTTCGTGGGCGGCGTTGGCGACGAAGCGCTTGTGCGCGTCGAGCGCCGTTTCCAGCCGGCCGAGCAGGCCGTCGACGGTGTCGGCGAGGTCTTTCAGTTCGTCGCGCGGCCCGGCGGCGGCGAGCCTTTCGTGGACGTTGCGGGCGGAGATCCGCTGAACGGTGGCCGTCATCGTCCGCAACGGCCGCAGGACGCGCCCGGCGACCACCCATCCCAGCACGATGGAAATCACGACCATGATGGCGAACGCGAAGCCGAACTGCAGGAGGAGCTGCCGTAGCTGCGCCTCGCGGAGCCGGTCCATCTGGTCGCGGATCTCCGGCCCTCGGTCGTCGTAGACGATGAGCACCCATTTCACGCGCCGCATGAGCACATAGGTGATCGTGAGAAGGAGCGCGCTGGAAATGGTGAACAGCGAGCAGTACAACGCGGTGAGCCGCATCCGCACGGTCCGGAAGGGCAGCCCGGACGTCAGCAGCCGTTCATGAAGGCGCATGCGCGTCGCCGATCCGGTAACCGCCCTGCTGGACGGTCTCGATCACGGGCGGCGGGCCGAGTTTGGCCCGCAGCCGGTTCATCGTGGCCTTGACGGTCGTCGTGAACGGGTCCGTCATCTCGTCCCAGACCCGTTCCAGCAGTTCTTCGGCGGACACCGCGCGGCCCCCGGCGGCGAGCAGGTATTCCAGCACCGCGAACTCCTTCGGGCTGAGCGCCAGCCGCATCCCGGCCCGGCTCGCGATCCGCTGCGCCGGGTCGAGCCGCAGGTCGCCGCGCACGAGGACGGGCGGGAGCGCCGGCTGCGCCCGGCGGCCGAGCGCCCGGATCCGGGCGACCAGCTCGGCGTACGCGAACGGCTTCGGCAGATAGTCGTCGGCGCCGAGGCTCAGCCCGGTGACGCGGTCCGCGACCGTCCCGGACGCCGTCAGCATCAGGACGCGCGTGCGCCCGGCCCGGCCCACCAGCGAGCGGCACACGTCGTCGCCGTGGACGACGGGCAGGTCCCGGTCGAGCACGACGACGTCGTACTCCAGCAGCGCGGTGCGCTCCAGGGCCGCCCCGCCGTCGTGGACGACGTCGACCGCCATTCCCTCACGGCGCAGCATCCGCGCGACGGACGCCGCGAGTTCGGCGTGATCCTCGGCCACCAGCACTCTCATCGTCTTCAGCATGGCCCTGCCCCGGTCACAGTCGGGTCACAGCCGTTCTGACCGTCGTGTGACCGTCCGCTGCCTAGAAATGGCCTCCGAACCCGTGAAGGAGACCATTCCATGTTCAAACGCATCCTGCCGCTGGCGGCGCTCCCGTTCCTGCTCACCGCGTGCGGCGGATCGGACGGCTCGGGGAAGACGTCGGCCGCGCAGAGCGACCTGTTCGTCAAGTACGCGCAGTGCATGCGGCAGAACGGCGTCCCCGAATGGCCCGACCCCATCGACGGGGACAAGTACCGCTTCAAGATGGGCACCGTCGACCCCAAGTCGCCGCAGTTCAAGGCCGCCCAGCAGAAGTGCAAGGAGCTGGCGCCGCCCGGCTGGGACGGCAAGCCCACCAAGCAGGACCCTGCCCAGCAGGCCAAGATGCTCAAATACGCCCAGTGCATCCGCAAGAACGGCGTGCCGAACTTCCCCGACCCGCAGGGCGGACAACTCGACCCCGGGAACATCGACCTCGATTCCCCGCAGTTCAAGGCAGCCGACGAGACGTGCAAGGACCTCCGCCCGGCGGGGGCCGGCGGATGACCGCAAAGTGGCGGATCCTCGCCGGGACGGGCATCTTGGCGGTGCTGGCCGCGGGAATCGTCGTCCTGAACCCGTTCGGCGCGGAGAAGGCGAAATCCGCGCCGGCCGCCGGCGGCACCGAGCTGGCGACGGTCCGCGAGGGCGCGCTGTCCACCCAGGTGACGCAGAGCGGGACGCTCTCCTACGCGGGCCAGTTCACCGTGGTCAACCAGGCCAAGGGCATCTACACCTGGATCCCCGGCGCGGGGAAGCAGATCGACTGCGGCAAGGCCCTCTATCGGGTGGACGAGCGACCGATCGTCCTCATCTGCGGCGACACCCCGGCGTACCGATCCCTGTCGGTGGGCGACAAGGGCCGCGAGGTGCGCGACCTCAACGCGAACCTGGTGCGCCTCGGTTATGCCGACGCGTCACGACGCCGCTCCGACTACTACAGCGCGGAGACGGCGTACGCGGTCGCCGAGCTGCAGGACGACCTGGGCGTCCCCGAGACCGGACGCCTCGACCTCGGCGACGCCGTCTTCCTGCCCGGCCCGCTGCGCGTGACGAAGTCGCTCGCCGAGCCCGGAACCCCGGCGGCGCCGGGCGGCCGGGCGGCCACGGCGACGACGGCCCGCCGCCAGGTGCTGGTGGAGCTGGACGCGGGCCAGCAGGCGCAGGTCAAGGTCGGCGACCGCGCCGAGATCACGCTGCCGGATAACCGCACGACCACCGGCCGGGTGAGCCGCATCGGGACGGTCGCGCGCACCGACGCCGACAAGAACCCCACCATTCCCGCCTACATCACCCTCGACCGCCCGAAGGACGCGGGCACGCTCGACGCCGCCCCGGTGCGCGTCCAGATCACGACCGACGGCGTCGCGAAGGCGCTGATCGTCCCGGTCACCGCGCTGCTGGGTCGGCCGGAGGGCGGTTACGCCGTCGAGGTGGCCGCGAACGGACGGAACCGGCTGGTCACCGTGACGCTCGGCATGTTCGACAACGACAACGGGCTCGTCCAGGTGTCCGGCGCGCTGTCCGTCGGCGACCGTGTGGTGGTGCCCGCCTCATGAGCGCCGCACTGGACCTCGACGACGTCACCAAGACCTACGGCGGACGGGCGCCCGTGCCCGCGCTGCGCGGCGTGAGCTTCACGGTCGAGCACGGCGAGCTGGTCGCGATCGTCGGCCCGTCCGGGTCGGGGAAGACGACGCTCCTGCACGTCATGGGCACGCTGGAACGCCCCACCGGCGGCGTGGTGAAGATCGACGGCATCGACGCGGCGGGCCTGGACGACCGGCGCCTCGCCGCCCTGCGCGCCCACCGCATCGGGTTCGTGTTCCAGCAGTTCTTCCTGGCCGAGCACGCGACCGCGCTGGAGAACGTCGCGGACGGCCTGCTCTACGCGGGCGCGACGGTCGCCGAGCGGCGGCGCCGGGCGGCCGAGGCGCTGGAGCGCGTCGGGCTCGCGCATCGCGGCTCGTTCCGGCCGACGCACCTGTCCGGCGGCGAGCGGCAGCGCGTGGCCATCGCCCGCGCGCTGGTGGGACGGCCCGCGATCGTCCTCGCCGACGAGCCCACGGGCAATCTCGACAGCGCGACCGGCGCGTCGATCCTCGACCTGTTCCGCGAGCTGAACGCGGCGGGCGCGACGATCGTCATGATCACGCACGACGGCGGGCTCGCCGCGCGGCTGCCGCGCCGGATGCGCGTCCTGGACGGCCGGATCATCTCCGACGAGCGCGGCGAGGCGGCCTGATGGCGATGACTCTCGTGCCGGCGCGGCTGCGCGCCGGCGACCAGGCCCGCGTGGCGAGCACCGGCCTGCGCGCGCGTCCGCTGCGGGCGGCGCTGTCCGCGCTCGGGATCGCGATCGGTACGACGGCGATCGTTGCGGTCCTCGGGCTGTCCTCGTCGTCCCAGGCGGGGCTGCTGGCGGAGATCGACCGGCTCGGCACCAACCTGCTCACCGTCAGGACCGGCCAGAGCTTCACCCAGGAAGAGGCGGTGATGCCGCTCGCGGCGCCCGCGCGGGTGTCGCGGCTCCCGTCCGTCGAGGCGGTCGCGCACACCGGGACGGTCAAGGACGCGAAGGTGTACCGCAGCCCGCTGATCCCGTCCGTCAGCACGAACGGGCTCCAGGTGCAGGCGGCGAGCCTGAACCTGCCGCGGGTGGCGGGCGCCGGGGTCGCGCACGGACGCTGGCTCAACCCGGCGACCGCGACGCAACCGGCCGTCGTGCTCGGCGCGACGGCGGCGCAACGGCTCGGGTTCGACCGCGTCTATCCCGGACAGCGCGTGTGGCTGGGCGGCCAGTGGTTCTACGTCGCGGGCATCCTGTCCCCGGCGACGCTCGCGCCCGAGATCGACGCGAGCGCGCTGGTCGGCTACCCGGCGGCGCGGCGCTACCTCGGCCACACGAGCCTCAGCACGGGCAGCGGCACGGCCGACGGCCCGCCGAGCACGCTCTACGTCCGGTCCGCGACGGACGCGGTCGAACGGGTGCAGGCGGCGTTGGCGCGCACGGCGAACCCGGAGGCGCCGAACGAGATGGACGTGAGCCAGCCGTCCGACGCGCTCACCGCCCGCGCCGCCGCGAAGGGCGCGTTCAACAGCCTGTTCCTCGGGCTCGGCGTCGTCGCGCTGCTGGTCGGAGCGGTCGGCGTGGCCAACATCATGATCATCTCGGTGCTGGAGCGCCGCTCGGAGATCGGCCTGCGCCGCGCGCTCGGCGCGACGCGAGGGCAGATCCGCGCGCAGTTCCTCGCGGAGGCGATCATGCTGGCGGTGCTCGGCGGGGTGGTCGGCGTGGCGGCCGGGGCGGCGGCGACGGCGGTGTACGCGGGCGCCAAGGGCTGGACGGTCGTCGTCCCGGCGGAGGCGTGGGCGGGCGGACTCGGCTCGGCGCTCCTCATCGGCGCGGTCGCCGGGCTCGTCCCCGCGCTGCGCGCCGCCCGGCTCGCGCCGACCGAGGCCCTGCGGACGGCGTGAGCGATGAAAGCGCAGGTCTTGGCGGCCGTCACCCGGCTGATCGCGTTGCTGCTGGTCCCGGTCGCGTTCTGCCGCGCGCCGGGCCGCGCCCGCTTCCTCGCCTGCCAGTGGGCGCTCAGCCTGCGGTTCCCCGCCGAGGACCTGCGCGGCCTCGCGGCGGAGACGCGGACGGCGTTCACCCGCGCGCGGGCCGAAGCGTTCTGGCGGGACGGCCAGTTGATCGGCCTGACGTCCGGCCACCGCGACGCGGCCGAGCAGCACCGGATCTTCTGCGCGGAGGTGCGGCGCACGGGCTCGGTCGCGGCGGCGCGGCGCCGGGTGCTGCCGCCGCAGGAGTCCAGCCATGTGCGGGGGCTCGCGCTGGACGTCCGTCCGACCGAGGGCGCGCGGTGGCTCGAACGGCACGGCGGACGGTACGGGCTCTACCGCGTCTACGACAACGAGTGGTGGCACTTCGAGTATTGCCCGGCCGAACCGATCCGCCTGCCGCATCCGGGGGCCGCTTGACAGACGCCGAGGTAATCCTGAAATCTATCTTTCATGATTGCGGTCGTGACGGGAGCGGCGGGCGGACTGGGCGCGGCCCTGTGCCGGGTGCTCGCCGCGCGCGGCTACGAGGTCACCGGCGTGGACGTCGTCCCGGGCGCCGCCGAGATACTGGACGTCACCGACCCCGCCGCCTGCCGCGACCTGGCCGAACGGCTGCGGCCCCGGGTGTGGATCAACAACGCCGGGGTCTTGGCCGCCGGGGACGTCCTCGGCCAGCCGGACGCCGACGTCCGGCGCTGCGTCGAGGTCAACCTGCTCGGCGTGATCAACGGCAGCCGCGCGGCGGCGAGGGTCATGGCCGAGGACGGGCGCGGGCACATCCTGAACATCGGGTCGCTCGCGTCCTGGGTGCCCGTGCCCGGCGAGTCGGTGTACGCGGCCACCAAGCACGGCGTCCGCGCGTTCACGCTCGGCCTCGCCGCCGAGCTGAAGACGTCGAACGTCAAGGTGTCCCTGCTGTGCCCCGACGGCATCTGGACGCCGATGCTCCACGACCGGCTGCGCGACGGCCACGCCGCGCTGAGCTTCACCGGCCGCCGCCTGCTGGACGCGCCGCGCGTCGCGTCCGCCGCCCTGGACCTGCTGGACTCCGGCGCGCTCGTCGCGAGCGTGCCCCGCACGCGCGGCGCGCAGGTGCGGGCGCTCGGCGCGGTGCCGGAACTGTGGCTGGCGCTGACGCCGCTGCTGAACCGGATCGGGGCGTTCAACCAGCGGCGTCTCGCCCGCACCCGACGTTGAGGAGAGGTCATGGCCGACGAGCTGCCGTCCGGGTTCCGCAGGATCGAAATCTTCGACGAGGTCAACGTCATCGCCGAGCCCGGCCTGCAACTCCAGGCCATCCGGTCGCGCGCGCCCGAGTTCCAGAGCTGGTTCCGCGCGCAGGGCACGGCCGTCGCGGTCGAGACCTGCGATCTGGTCGCGACGCCGTTCCCCCGGGAGTACGCGCTGTGGCGGGCGGCGCTGTCGCCGACGCCGTTCGTCCGCATCTACAACCGGATGATGGTCGTACGGTTCGATGACTTCGACGGCGTCCGGCGCACGCTCCTGGTGGAGCCGACCGACTCCAAGCTGGCCGAGAACACGCCGTTCTTCCGCGCGCTGGCCGACCGGTTCGGCCCGCGCATGCGCGACCTGGCCGTCGTGTGGGGGCCGACCGTCGCCGAGCACCTGGCCAGGCTCGGCATCGACCGGGCCGAGATCGACTACATCACGTTCGACCACCTGCACGTCCAGGACCTGCGCCCGCACCTCGGCACGACGACGCCGCAGCCGGGCCTCGGCGCGCCGGACCGTCCGCTGGACCCGCTGTTCCCGAACGCGAAGCTGCTCGTCATGCGGCCCGAGTGGGAGCTGATGCAACGGCTGCATCCGTTGCAGCGCAATTTCTTCCAGCCCGAGACGTACCGCGACCTGCGCACCGACAACGTCGTCTGCCTGGACGGGGACGTCCTGCTCGGCCCCGGCGTGGCCCTCATCGCGACGCCGGGGCACACGATCGGCAACCAGACGCTCGTCCTCAACACCGACAGCGGGATCTGGACGCAGTCGGAGAACGGCGTCCACCCCGAGAGCTACCAGCCCGAGCAGTCCCGGATCCCCGGCCTCGCGCGATGGGCGCGCTCGTCCGGCCAGGAGGTCGTCATCAACGCCAACACCCCGGAACTGGCCGCGCTGCACTACAACTCGATGGTCAAGGAGAAGCTGATCGCCGACCGGGGCGGCCCGGGCGGCGGCTGGGTGCAGCACTTCGCCAGCTCCGAGCTGACGCCCTGGAAGCTGGCGCCCCTGGTGTCGCCCTCGTTCACGTACGGCGCGCTGCGTCACGGTAGCCTCAAGGCGGAATGACAGGACGACCGTACGGCGGACGCGACCCGCAGCAGCGACAGCGCGACCGAAGGGACCGCCTGCTCGCGGCGGCCCTGGAGCTGTACGGAACGGCCGGCTACAACCCCACGACCATCACCGACGTCTGCCGGACGGCGGGCGTCGCCCCCGCGCACTTCTACGAGCTGTTCGGCAGCCGCGAGGAACTGCTGCGCGTCCTGTACGACGAGGTCGTCACGACGACCCGGGACGCCGTCCTCGCCGCCGTCGCCGCGCAGCCCCCGGACCCGGCGGCCCGCGTCCGCGCCGGGCTGACGGCCTACTGCGACCATCTGCTGACCGATCCCCGGCGCGCCCGCGTCCAGTGCATCGAGGTCGTCGGCGTCTCCGCCGAGATGGAGGCGCACCGCCGCGCGGTCATCCGCCAGTACGCCGAGTTCCTGGCCGCCGAGCTGAACGCCATCAACGACCGGCGCCCGCACCCGGCCGAACCGGACCCGGCCGCCGACGCCCTGCTGGCCACGGCCGTCGTCGGCGGCGTCAACGAGGCGATGATCGACTGGCTGCTGCTGGACGAGCGCCCCCCGGTCGCCGCGCTCCTGTCCAGCCTCACGCTGATGCTCACCGCCGTCGCCGACGCCCGTCTCAACCCGTAGCTCAACGGGCGGGAACCAGGCCGCGTTCGGCGAGCCACGTCCGCGTGCGCTCCATGCCGTCCGCGAGGCCGACGGCGGGCTGGTAGCCGAGCGTCCGGCGGGCCTTGGCGATGGAGTACGTCCCGGTCCGGGTGAGGTAGCGCAGGCTGACGGGGTTCAGCTCGCTGCGCACGCCCGCGACCCGCGCCAGCGCCGGACCGCCCGGACGGCCGGGAGCCCGGCGGCGGTCGGCACCACGAGCGGCCCGCGCCTGCCGAGCATCCGGCAGTAGTGCCCGAAGAAGTCCTTGCAGGTCACGCCGGTGCCGCCGCTGAGCGTGAACACCTGTCCCGCGGCGGCCGGACGCCGCACGGCGAGCAGTCTCCCCGGCCGCGTGCGCCTGGAGCGCGACCTGCTCGCAGGCGATCTTGGTGTCGACATAGGGGTTGCCGTCCGGGCGCACGGGATGATCCTCGGTGACGCCGTCCGGGAACCCGGTGTCGGAGAACGCCCGCACCGACGACAACAGGACGAACCGGGGCACTCCGGCGCGCACGGCGGCGTCGAGCACGCGCCGCGTGCCGACGGTGTTCACGCGCCACTGCGCGTCCATCCCGGCGGCGTTGGAGACGATCGCCGCCGTGTGGACGACCGCGTCCGCGCCCTTGAGCCCGTCCTGCCACACCCCCGGCCGCGTGATGTCGCCGGGCACGACGCCGGGACCGGGCACCAGGTCGACGCCGGTCACGACGTCGCCGCGCGCGGTCAGGCGCGCGGCGAGCGCGCGGCCGATGAAGCCGCCCGCACCGGTGATGAAGACGCGCATCGGTCACCTTTCGCAACGGGGCGGAGCCCATCTCCGCCCTGGATGTTGGAGATGGGCTCCGCGTCTGCGGCGGGGCGTCTCAGCCCCGGTTCCTCCCGGTCGGGAAGGCGTGCCGGACGACCTTTCCCCAATGGCTCGCGACCTGCCGGGGAAAGGAGCCGGAATGGTAGGGCAGGCCGTAGCGGGCGCAGATCTCGCGGACGCGCGGAGCGATGCGCGCCAGGCGGTTGCTGGGGACATCCGGGAACAGATGGTGTTCGATCTGGTGCGACAGATTCCCGGTGAGCAGGTGCAGCAGGGGCCCGCCGGTGATGTCGGCGGAGCCGAGGAGCTGGCGCACGTACCACTGGCCGCGCGTCTCGCCGTCGAGGACGTCTTCGGGGAACACGTCGACGTCACCGGGGAAATGGCCGCAGAAGATGACGGTGTGAACCCAGACGTTGCGCAGGATGTTGGCGGCGAGGTTCGCGGTCAGCACGTACCGCGCGTTGCGCCCGGCGAGCAGGGGAAACGCGACGTAGTCCTTGAGCGCCTGCCGGGCGAACTTGCGTCCGACGTCGGCGAGGCCCTGCTTGATCTCGTCCTCGGACTTCTCGCCCGCTTCGAGCTGGGCGCCGAGGTCGTAGACGGCGTTGCCGAACTCGAACAGCCCGGCGAACAGCAGATTGTAGAAGGGCTGGGCGAGATAGGCCGGGTGCCAGGGCTGGGCGGCGTTGACGCGCAGGATCGTGTAGCCGATGTCGCGGTCTTTGCCGAGCACGTTCGTGTAGGTGTGGTGCAGAACGTTGTGGGCGTGCTTCCACTGGTCGGCGGGACAGGCGTTGTCCCACTCCCACGTCGTGGAATGGATTTTCGGATCGCGCATCCAGTCCCACTGGCCGTGCATGACGTTGTGGCCGATCTCCATGTTCTCCAGCGCCTTGGCCACGGTCAGGCACGCCGTTCCCGTCCACCACGCCCACCGGCGGGACGCGCCGAACAGCAGCGCGCGCCCGGTGACTTCGAGCCCGCGCTGCGCCGCGATGACCCGCCGGATGTAGCGGGCGTCGGCCGCGCCGAGGTCGGCGAGCACCTCGCGGCGCAGCGCGTCGAGCTCGTTCCCGAGTTCCTTGACGTCCGCGTCGGACAGGTGCGTCCCCGCGACGCCCGTGCGCGGGGCGAAGTCGTCGGCGAGCAGCCGCATCATGCGGGTCACCACGGTGCTGGTCATGTCGGGGGCTCCGTTCCGGCGCGGGCGGGGAGACCGGGGTCCCGGGAGTCCGGGACCCCGGCCGGGATCAGCAGCCGTTCTGGAACGGCTTGTCGGCGAAGCGGTCGGTCAGGAAGTTCAGGACGTCCCCGGCGGCGCCGAACATCGTGGTCGCGTGCTCCGTCGGGTAGGCGATCTTGTAGGTGTTCTGGACGCCCGCCTTGCAGTACTGCTGGTGCAGCGCGTCCTGCGGCTCGTGCGGCAGGATCTCCTCGAAGAACCCGCGGTACAGGAAGACCGGGAACCCGATCTTGTAGGTGGCGGACGAGTTCGGCCCCCCGACGTCCTGGCCGAGGTTGAGGCTGTCGGCGATCTGGCCCCAGGTCTGTCCGTTCGGGCCCTTGATCGCGTAGAGCTGGTCGAGCGTCAGCTTGTCGTTGGTGAAGTTCTCGACCTTGGCGCCCGCGAACACCGCGAGCGTCCCGAAGAGGCAGTTGGCCTTGACGTCCTTCTCCGCCTGCCGGCCCGCGTCGTTCATGAGCTGGTCGAAGGGCATCTCGGGGTACTGCGCCTTGAGCCCGATGAGCGTGTCGGCGAGGAACCCGGCGAAGAAGCTGCCGTTGAGCTGCTTGGCGGCGGCCTTGAGGTTCGCCGGGATGCCGCCCGCCGCCGCGCCGACGACGTTGAGGTCGGGGGCGTAGGACCCGGCGAGCTGCGCGGCCCACCCGGCGGTGTTGGCACCCTCGGAGTAGCCGTCGATGGCGACCTTGCCGTCCGCGGTCAGGCCGGTGCCCGTCAGCTTGCGGGCGGCGCGCACGACGTCGAGCGTCGCCGGGCCGTTGGCCTTGCCGTTGACGTAGTAGTGGGTCTGGCCGTCCAGGTACCCGACGCCGTCGGTGGCGGCCAGCGCCCAGCCCTGGTTGAGGAAGCCGGACAGGTTCGGCGCCTCGTACTGGTCGTTGAACCCGGTCGTCATCTGCTTGGACAGCGAGCACTGCGCGCCGGAGCCGTGCGTGAAGGGCGCGTAGGCGACGGTCGGACGCGACCCGCCCTTCGTCCAGGCCGCCTCGGGCACGGCGACCGTCCCGGACGCGGCGACCTTGTTGCCCCTGGCGTCGGTCGTGACGTACTGGACCTTCCACGCCTTGAGCTTGGGCGCGTTCGGAATGAACGTGAGCTGGGTGGACGCGCACGCGAGGATGTCGCCGGGGTTCCCGGTCACGGACGCGGGCGGCTTGTAGATGTCGGCGTCGCTCGCGGAGCACCCGGTGTCCGCCGCCGCGGTGCCGGCCCAGACGACCGGGACGCTCACCAGCGCGGCACCTACACTCAGTGCCGCGAGAGCGGAAGTGATCTTCACGGTTCCTCCTCGGGGGGCATCAGAGACGGCCGCGTCTCCGATGAGCAGGAAGCCAAATGTGACAGACGCCACCGGCGCTGACCACGGACCGGGAGACGAAAACGGCGATGACGGATCCGGTTTCCAGTGACAAACGTCGCTATCGCGGCATGGACGGCCCGGAACGTCAGGCCGCGCGCCGCGCGAGCCTGCTCGCGGCGGGGCTCGAACTGTTCGGCACCGTCGGGTACGTCGCGACCACCGTGGAGGCCGTCTGCCGGGAGGCGGGTCTGGCGAAGAAGTACTTCTACGAGTCGTTCGCCGACCGCGAGGCGCTGATGCTCGCGATCTACGACGACGCGGTCCGCCGGGGGCAGGAGGCGGCGCTCGTCGCCGTCGCGGGGGCCGGTCCGACGATCGAAGAAAGGATCGCGGCGGGGCTGGGCGCCGTCATCCGCGCCCTCGGCACTGATCCACGCGTCACCCGCCTGGTGTTCCGCGAGATCATCCGCGTCGCGACGCCCGTCTCCGAGGAGCGCTACCGGCAGGCCAAGCGCGACTTCGCCGAGTTCGTGATCGCCGACCTGACCGCGACCGCCGGGATTCCGCGCACCAAGCGCATGCAGATGGGCACGACACAGCTCGTCGGAGCGTTCAACGAGATCATGACCGAGCGCGTCCTCGGCCATCTGGACGCGACGCTGGACGAGGTCACCGAGATCACCGTCACGGTGTTCAACGTCGTCTACCGGCAGTACATGCGCGAGCTAGCCGAGGACGCCGGCTAGGACGTCCGCCTCCGCCTGGAACCGCTCGGCCTGCTCGGGCTTCCCGGCCCGCGCGTAGTCGGCGGCCAGCGTGCGGCGTTCGTCGAGTTCCGCGCGGACGATCCGCTCGACGTCCGCCTCGGTGAGGTCGCGCCGGGGCGCCTCGGTCGCGGCGGCGCCGACCGGCGTCAGCTCGATCGCCTGCGGCCCGGGGTCGGCGACCGCGACGGCCCCGGCGTTGTCGATCGCGGCGAGCGTCGTCCGCAGGACGGACGCGGCGGTCCTGTCCCGGGTCTTCATCGCGACGACGAGCGCGTCCTTGAGTTCCTGGCGCAACGGCACGAGAACACCGTACCGGTCACAACCCGGCGGCGAGGTGGGCGATCACCTCGCGGGCGTCGTCCTCGATGCCGTGCAGGAACGTGGACTTGCGGCGCCGGAGCACCGGCAGGCCCAGCGCGTACAGGCCGGGCGCGACGACGCCGCCGTCGTGGCGCAGGCGTCCCTTGCCGTCCAGGACGGGCACGTGCAGCCAGCCGTACTCGGGCCGGAACCCGGTCGCCCACACGATCGTGCGGATCTCGCCGCCGCGCAGGTCGAGCCGCAGCCGGGGCGACGCGGGGACGCGCGTCGGCGCGAACCGCTCCGGCGGCGGCGCGTCGATCCCGGCCGAGGCCGCCCACGCGTCGAACGTGTCCAGCAGCCGTTCCATCTTGAGGTCGGCGAGCGACGCGACGTTGCGCAGCCCGCCGGAGAACAGCGCCCAGCCGTCGCGCACGGCGGCGAGCCGCCCGACGATCTCGACGCCGAGCGCCGTCAGCTCGTTGAGCCCCAGCGTCTCGCGCGACGGAGACCCGACGAGCTGCGGCGACGGCAGCCGCCGGGCGCGCGTCAGGTCGTCGATCTCGTCGTAGCGCTGGTCCCAGACGCCGGACGCCTCCATCCACCACAGCACGTCGCGGCCCCGGTAGGTGCGCGGCAGCCGGACGTGCTCGCCCGCCGCGAGGACCACGGGACGCCCCGTCCGCCGCAGTTCGGCCGCGAGCTGCACGCCGGTCGCCGACGCGCCGACGACGAGCACGCCGCCGTCCGGGAGCCGGTCGGGCGCGCCGTAGTCGAACGGCGTCACCTGGACGACGGACGCGGGCACCTCGGTGTGGAACGGCGGCACGACGGGCCGGTTGCACGCCCCGGACGCGAGGACGACCGACCGCGCGCCGAGCGGCCCGAGGCTCGTCTCCAGCTCGTATCCGGCGCGGCCCGCCCGCACCGACGTGACGTCCACGCCGGTGCGGACGGGCGCGTCCGCGACCTTGGCGAAGCCGGCGACGAAGTCGGCGACCTCGCCCGCCGTCATGTAGCCGTCGGGGTCCGGGCCGTCGTAGCGGTGGCCGGGCAGGCGGCTCTGCCGGTTGGGCGTGAGCAGCCGCAGCGAGTCCCAGCGTTCGCGCCGCCAGGAGTTGGCGATTTCACCGCGTTCCAGGACGACATGCTCGATTGAGCGGTCGCTCAAGAAGCGGCTCGCCGCCAGGCCCGCGTGCCCCGCGCCGACGACGGCCGTCGTGACGTGCTCGATGACGGTGCTCCTAGGCCACTTCGACGGTGACGCTGGTCGGGTTGGTGAGCGCGTCGAACACGGCCGAGCGCTTCTGCGACTGGGCGACCAGGGCCTCGATGTCCTTCTCGGACGCGTCCGCGTCGATGGTGAACGTCACCTTGATGTCGTTGAACCCGTTGCGCACGTCGCTGTCCGCGCCGAGGATGCCCCGGATGTCGTGGTTGCCCTCGACCGTGGACTCGACGGACCGGAGCTGGATCCCCCGGTTCTGCGCGACGGACGCGACCCCGGCGGTCAGGCAGCTCGCGAGCCCGACGAGCAGGTACTCGATCGGCGTGATGCCGTTGTCCTCGGCGGCGAAGACCTCGGGGTGGTCGGCCTCGAAGACGGCCTCGGTCTTGTGGTTCTGCTCCTGGCCGAGGCCGAAGAACTGCTGGATCCGCGTCGTGCTGTGGACGCCGTTCTGCCACTTCGACGTGGCCCGCCAGGTGAACTGGGCGGCCTCGGGGGCGCCCTTCAGCGCGTCCCGCGCGTCGAGCAGCGCCTTGACGTTCACACCGTTGGAGACCGTGGTCATGTCGACCCTTTCCATGTTTGCCTACCGGTAAGCTTGACAATACACGCAGTGAGGCGGGCAACATAGCCCCATGAAGCCGACCCTCGCGGCCGGTTCGGTCGGCACCGTCGAGACGCGGTTCCTCGACCTCCCCGACCCGGTTCCGCTCGACTGCGGGCGCGCGCTGTCGCCCGTCCGCGTCGCCTACGAGACGTACGGGACGCTGTCCCCCGCGCGCGACAACGCGATCCTCGTGTGCCACGCGCTGAGCGGCGACGCGCACGCCGCCGGCACGTCCGCGACGCCGACCGGCACGCGCGACGGGTTCGCGGCGCGCGGCGGGAAGAACCTCGGCTGGTGGGACGGCATGATCGGCCCCGGCAAGGCGTTCGACACCGACCACTTCTTCGTCGTCGCGGCGAACGTGCTCGGCGGCTGCGGCGGGACGACCGGGCCGTCGTCGCCCGATCCCGCGACCGACCGTCCGTACGGGCCGGACTTCCCGGTCGTCACGGTCGCGGACATGGTCCGCACCGAGCGCGCGCTGCTCACCGCCCTCGGCATCGACCGGATCGCCGCCGTCGCCGGGGGCTCGCTCGGCGGGATGCGGGCGCTGGAGTGGGCGATCCTGTACCCGGACAAGGTGGACGCCGTCGTGGCCATCGCGTCCACGCACGCACTGGCCCCGCAAGGTGTCGCGTGGAATGCCATCGCGCGCGAAGCGATTCTGCGCGACCCCGATTGGCAGGACGGCCGCTACTACGGCACCGGACGGTCCCCCGACGCGGGCATGGGCCTCGCGCGGATGGTCGGACACATTACGTACCTGTCCGCCGCCGCCCTCGACGGCAAGTTCGGACGACGCCTCCAGTTCTCCGACGACATCCGCCACACGCTCACCGAGCCCGAGTTCCAGGTCGAGAACTATCTGCGGCACCAGGCGGACGGGTTCGTCCGCCGGTTCGACGCGAACACCTACCTGCTGCTGTCGCGCGCGCTGACGTACTTCGACCTCGCGCGCCAGCACGGCGGCACCCTGGAACGGGCGTTCGCCGACGTCACGGCCCGCACACTGCTCATCTCGTTCGACTCGGACTGGCTGTACCCGCCGTCCGGATCGCACGCGATCGAACGGGCCCTGCGTACGCTCGGCAGGCCGGTCGAGGCGCACGTGCTCGACGCCCCGTACGGGCACGACTCGTTCCTGCTGGAAGAGGCGCGGCAGATTCCGATCGTCCGCCGGTTCCTGTCCCTGTGAAGAAGGAAGCGATGACCGACACACCACCGCGCGCCGAGGACGGCCGCGCGTTCGGGTTCGAGACCCGGCAGTTGCACGCCGGGCAGCGGCCCGACCCGAACACGGGCGCGCGGGCCGTCCCGATCTTCCAGACGACCAGCTACGTCTTCGAGGACCCCGAGTCGGCGGCGGCGTACTTCAACCTCCAGGAGTACGGCAACACCTACTCGCGGATCATGAACCCGACCGTCGCGGTGCTGGAGGAGCGGGTCGCGAACCTGGAGGGCGGGTGCGGCGCGGTCGCGTTCGCCAGCGGGATCGCGGCGCAGGCGGGGGCGCTGTTCACGCTGCTGGAGCCCGGCGACCACGTGGTGTCGTCCACGGCGCTGTACGGCGGGACGGTCAACCAGCTCAAGCACCTGCTGCGGAAGATGAGCGTCGAACTGTCCTGGGTGGACCCGGACGATCCGGACGCGTGGCGCAAGGCCGTCCGGCCCACGACCAAGGCGTTCTTCGCCGAGACGATCGGGAACCCGTCCGGGAACGTCCTGGACATCGCGGCCGTGGCGGACGTCGCGCACGAGCACGGGCTGCCGCTCGTCGTGGACAACACGTTCGCGACGCCGTACCTGTGCCGTCCGATCGAGTGGGGCGCGGACATCGTCGTCCATTCCGCGACGAAGTTCCTCGGCGGGCACGGGACGAGCATCGGCGGCGTGGTGGTCGAGTCGGGGACGTTCGACTGGTCCAACGGGCGGTACCCGGTCGTCGCCGATCCGTCGCCCGCCTATCACGGGCTGAAATTCCACGAGACGTTCGGCACGTACGGCTATCTGATGAAACTCCGCGCCGAGACGCTGCGGGACCTCGGCGCCGCGCTGTCGCCGTTCAACGCGTTCCTTCTGCTGCAAGGTCTGGAGACGTTGTCGCTGCGGATGGAACGGCATGTCACGAACGCCCGGACGGTCGCGGAATTCCTTCAGGCGCACGACCTGGCGTCCCGGGTGACGTACGCGGGGCTTCCGGGCAGCGAATACGGTCCGCTGGTCGAGAAGTACCTGCCGCGCGGCGCGGGCGCGGTGTTCTCGTTCGACTGCGCGGGCGGCCGGGACGGCGGCCAGGAGTTCATCAAGGGCGTCACGCTCTGGTCCCACCTGGCCAACGTCGGGGACGCGAAAAGCCTGGTCATCCACCCCGCCAGCACCACGCACCGGCAGCTCTCCGACGACGAGCTGGCGGCGGCCGGCGTGGGGCCGGGCACGGTCCGGCTGTCGGTGGGGCTCGAATCGGCCGAGGACCTGCTGTGGGATCTGGAGCAGGGGTTCGCGAACGTCAGGGCGGTGGCATGAACTACCAGGATCCGCTGACCATTCAGCGAGTGCTCAACTCGGCCCGGACGATCGCGATCGTCGGCCTCTCGTCCAACGAGCTGCGGGCCAGCTATTTCGTCGGCTACTACCTCAAGCGGCACGGCTACCGCGTCATCCCGGTGAATCCGCGGGAGACCGAAATCCTCGGCGAGACGTCCTATCCGAGCCTGCTCGACGTGCCCGTTCCGGTGGACGTCGTGAACGTGTTCCGGGCGCCGTCCGCGCTGCCGGGCATCGCGCGGGACGCGGTCGCGATCGGCGCGGGCGCGCTCTGGTGCCAGTTCGGCGTGGTCAACGAGGAGGGCTCGCGAATAGCGGCGGACGCCGGGCTCGACGTCGTCGTGGACCGCTGCCTCAAGATCGAGCACGCGCGCTACCGGGGCCGGATGCACTGGCTGGGGTTCGACACCGGGCGCGTCACGTCCGTCCGGACGGGCCTGCAATAGCGGTTCACGTCCCGCACACGCGGCGGCCACGCGGAGATCATCCCGGGCGGCGAAGGTCCCGGCATGACCATCATGTCCCTGTTCGGCATCACGGGGTCGGCGAACGCGCGGTCGTACGCGTACTACGACACGAACCCGTTGGAGCTGAACGGCGAAGGCTGGGACGTCCGGCTGCGCCACAAGTCGGGCAAGTCGTTCGAGGAGACGTACAAGAAGCGCTGGCCCATCACCGGCGGCGACATCAACGGCGCGCTGACGACCGCCAACAATGACGGTTTCGACAGCAGCGACACCAACTACGACTGCGAGGTCGACTGGGGCTACGCCAAGCAGACGCTGAGCTGCGCGACCGAAAAAAGCCACAGCTCCAGCGGCTACTCGGGCACCGCGCTGCCGACGAGCGACACCGGACGGACCTGGCTCGTCAACGACATTCCGGGCAAGCTGACGGACTGGTCGTCCACCGGCTGGGGCAAGACGATCCTCAAGGCGTCGCGGGCGCACGGCCCGGTCACGTCGAAGGTCTACGGCGGCGCGTGGGGCGCGTCCGACGACGCGAGCATCGAGGTCGTGCCGGTCGTCGGCGCGGACGGGACCGGCACCGAGTACATCGTCGAACTGTCCTTCAAGACGGACAACTACAACGACGCCGCCACCCTGCACAGCGACGCCATCGCCGTGGCGGACGCGCACGGCTGGCTCTACCACGGCGACATTCTGAAGACGCAGCTCGTCCTCGGCCGCTACTGACGACCTGCGGGGTTCCGGTCGCCGCCGACAGGTGTTCCGGACGCGGCGGATCAGGGTTCACGACGATGTCAGCGCCGGTTCACGCGTGCCGTGGACCGTCTCGGAAGAATCTTCACGTCTGGCCGAGGAGCACATCGTCATGGCACGACCCATCCGCCGCGGGATCACCGTCGCGGCGACCGCCGCCGCGCTGCTGGCCCCGGCCGCCGCCCACGCGGCGCCGCCCCCCGGGACCGTCACCGGCACGGCGACCCTCCCGGACATCCCCCTCGGCGAGTTCTCCAACGCGCTGCTCCCCGGGACCGTCGCCGACGACCGCGGCGTCGACCTCGGCGGCATCGGCAGCGACCTCTACCCGGCCGGACGCCCCGGCGAGTTCTGGACCGTCACCGACCGCGGCCCGAACGGCCAGATCAAGGTGGACGGCGACAACCGCCGCACGTTCCCCGTCCCCGGCTTCGACCCGGCGATCGTCAGGGTCCGCGTGCACGGCAAGCGCCTCGACGTCGTCAAGGCGATCCCGATCACGACCGCGCACGGCAAGCCGGTGACGGGCCTGTCCAACCAGCCGGTGCGCGACGAGACGCCGTACAACTACAACGCGACCGCCAAGCTGGACCTGAACCCGAACGGCCTGGACACCGAGGGCGTCGTCCCGGCGCACGACGGCACGTTCTGGCTGGTGGACGAGTACGGCCCGTCCCTGGTCCACGTCTCGGCGAAGGGCCGGGTGCTCGCCCGGTACGTCCCGAAGGGCCTGTCCCTGACCGGCGCGGACTACCCGGTGATCGAGGCGCTGCCGTCGATCTTCCTCACCCGCAAGGGCAACCGCGGCTTCGAGGGCCTGACGGCGCTGCCCGGCGGCGACCTGGTGATCGCGCTCCAGAGCCCGCTGCTCAACCCGACGAAGGCGGTCGGCAACGCGTCCCGCACGACGCGCCTGCTGCGCTTCTCGCCGCGCCTCAACAAGGTGACGGCCGAGTACGCCTACCGCTTCGACCCGGTGAACGTGGTGGACCCGTCCGCGACCGACACCAGCGACCTGAAGATCTCCGCACTGGCGGCGATCGGCCCGGAAACGCTGCTCGTCCAAGAGCGCACCGACAACACCTTCCGCCTGCACCGCGTAACCCTGACCCGCAAAGCGAACATCCTCAACACCCCCTGGAACGCGCCCACCACGACTCCGTCCCTGGAGGCCCTGCCCGACCCGGCCGCCGCCGGCGTCCCGGTCCTCTCCAAGCGCCTGGCGATCGACTTCACGAAGGTCCCCGGCACCCCGAAGAAGGTCGAGGGCATCGCCGTCCTCAACCCGTGGACGATCGCCCTCATCAACGACAACGACTTCGGCATGACCGACGGCCCCGCCGCCTTCGACGCGAACGGCCGCCTGGTCGACAGCGGCGTCCAGACCACCCTGGTCACCGTCCGCCTGACCACCCCCCTGCGCTGACCGCGAGAACACGGCCGGACGCCCGACGGCGTCCGGCCGTGCCCCGGTTCAGGACTTCCGCAGGAACCGCACCACGGCGGCGGGGTCGCCGCCGAAGTAGTCGCGGATCACGCCGTGCAGGACGGCCAGCGCACGCGCGCTCGGCTCCGGCTCCGGCTCGGGCTGCTCGTCGACCGGGACGTTGAGCAGCCGGTGGATCTCGTCCGCGCGGTACCGGCGGTGGCCGGACGGCAGCATGACCGGGGTCAGCGTGCCCGTCCTGGCCCACCGGGTGACGGTCTTGGGATCGACGCGGAAGAAGTTCGCGACCTCGGCCGGCGTGTAGAGGGTCTGCCGCTGCGGCTCTTCGGGCTTCTTGGTCATCATCGTGGATTCTGTGCGGGACGGCGGAGCGCCGTCGGTCGGGCGGTGGAACCTCCGGGCCGCGCGGGGCTGATCGCCGGGCGCCGTGCGCACGACACTCGCGCGGCCCGGAGGGCTTCGCGGGACGCGCCGCTCGGGGCGGCGCGCCTGGGGCCGCGCCGGTTCCGGTCCGTCAGGCGGGACGGAACCGGCGCGACCGCCGCCACAGCCGCGCCCGGGCGCGCTGGCGGCGGTGGCCGGGCCGGTGCGCTCCCCTCCTGGACGCGGTCGTGGCGGGTTCGGACTGCGGTCCCGTGCCCGTGGCCGCGGGGTGATCCACGGGCACGGGACCCTCGCCCGGCGGCACGGCACGGCCCGCCGCCGGGACGTTCATCGCATCCGCCGCAGGGAGGACGGGGGAGCGTTCGGCCGCGCGGATCGCGGCCGAGAGGGCGGCGACGGTGGCGGCCTCCACGAGCAGCGGCGCGGGCGACCAGGCCGCCCAGGCGGTGTAGGCGCGGCGGTAGGCGCCCCACACCACGACCCAGCCCGGGTGCCGGGCCTCGGCCCGGCGCGCGAGTTCCGTCGCCATCGCCGTCACATCCGGGGGTCGAGGACGCGGGCGACCGCGCGGGCCGCCGCACCGGCGTCGCCGCGCCCGGCGATGTCGTCGCCCCAGGACCAGACGAAGGCGATCGTCCCGTCGTCGGCGACGCGGGCGCGGACGGTCTCGCTGAGATTGGCCCGCCCTTCCCCGACTCCGGTGACGACGAGGAACGGCATTCCCGTGGCGTGCGGAGCGGACATCTTCCAACGCATTCCGCCGAGCCCGCCGAGGGCGTCGGCGAGACGGTTCAGCGCGACGCGCAGCCGCGCATTACGGACGCCGTCCAGTGCCGGGGATTCGGCGGACGTACCACTGCGGTGATCAGTGGATGAGATTCTCACCGGGCCGCGCCCGGGCGGGGTCGATTTCACCGATCACTCGCCTTCGTCCTCGATCTCCGCCCTTTCTCGGGAGATCCGTCACGGACAAGCGTGTCCGATGTACCCTCCCGTCAGGAAGGCCGAAGACGTGCCGCGAGACAGGAGCAAAAACGTGGCCCGCCCCCCGAAGAAGCTCAGCCCGAACAGGACATATGCCGAACACTACGGGGCTAAGATCCGGACAAACAGGGAGAAAAAAGGCTGGATTCAAGAGGAGCTCGCGCAAAAACTCATCTGCGATACCGCCCAGGTCAGCCGCTACGAGCACGGTCGGCTGATCCCCGACGAGAAGACCGCGAAGATCATCGACATGCTCTTCGAGACGGACTACTTCACCGAGCACCGCGAGGTCGCCGCCGCCAGCCGCATCCCGCCGAACGCCCTGGAACTCGCGAAGTACGAGGCTGAAGCCGGGATGATCCGGGCTTTCTCGCCCTCGGCCGTCATCGGCCTGCTCCAGACTCCGGCCTATGTCAGGGCGCTGGCGAAGGATGCCCTGACCCCGCAGCTCGCCGACGAGGTCGTCGAGGAGCGCGACCGGCGGCAGGAGATTCTCGACGGCGATAATGCCGTCAAGCTCCAGGCGATCATGAGCGAGAGCCTCATTCGCAACCTCGCCCGCGACCCGGATCTGGGTCCGGTACAGATCCAGATGATCCTCGATCGCGCGGATCAGTGGAATGTGCAAGTGCAGCTCGTGGAGCAGTCCAACATCACTTACATCGGACTTGAGTGCGGAATCCACCTCATCGAGCCTCGGAAAAAGGGACCGCTCGTCGCCTGGCAAGACGGAATCGGCAAGTCGGGTCGGATCATCGAGGACGAGGCCGTGATCAAAGATCTGGTCGACGGCTATGATCTCGTCAGGTCAGCGGCGATGCCCGTGACCGACAGCTATCAACTGCTGAAGAAGATCCAGGAGTCCGCGTGACCGAGATCAACCCCCGCAACTGGCGCAAGTCCACCCGCTCCGGCGGCCAGCACGGCAACTGCGTGGAAGCCGGGTCCGACAGCGGCAAGGTGGCGATCCGCGACACGGCCGCCCGCGAAGCAGGCGCGATCACCCTCCCGGCAGCCCACTTCGCCACCCTCCTGGCAGCGGCCCGCACCGGCGCCCTCACCCTCTGACCCCCGGAACACGAACCCCCGCCCCGGCGGGGGTTTCCCCATTCCACCCCCCGGGCACGCCCACCACGACCCGAGGGGAGCCCCCATGCCCACCAACTGGCGCAAATCCACCCACTCCGGCACCGAACACCTCAACTGCGTAGAAGCGGCCTCAATCCCCGGCAAGGTCCACATCCGAGACACCGCAGCCCGCGAAGCAGGCACCATCACCCTCCCCAAAGCCCACTTCGCCACCCTCCTGGCAGCCGCCCGCACCAACGCCCTGACCCCCTGACCGCAATCGGCGCTAGTCGATGGGGTTGCTCTCGTCATCGAGCCAGACGTGTTGTCCTTCGCGGGACACGGTCAGGCCCCAGCGGTCGGCGGTCGGCCGGTCAAGGCGGTCCCACCAGCGATAGGCGGCCTCCACCTCGTCCCACAGGTCCCGGTCGCCCTGCTGGCGGACCTCGAACTTCGCGGCACCGGCCTCGTGGGCGAGGCCGGCCCACGAACCCGACCACGGGTCGATCAGCCACACCGTGTACGAGCCTTCGGCACGGTGCTCGATCACCGGCTTGCACCGGGCCACCCGCAAGCCGACCGCCAGGGACGCGTCGTACTCGCCCATCACGTCATAGGGATGCAGGTCGGTGAACGTGCGACGCGCCCCCGCCGCGTCCCGCACGTCCCGGGCAAGCGACGCCCGTATTCCGCGCTGCTCACGCAACCGCATGAACGCCACGTTCCCGACGATGCGACCCCGCATGACGCCGCCGTGCGCGACCGTGAACGCGACGAGCGCGCCGTTGTGGAAGTCGGTCGCCCACGGCACCAGCACCCGCCCGCCCGGCCGCGTCTGCTCCGCCCAGGCGCACGGCACCTGCTGGGCCGCGACGGTGGCGATCACCCGGTCATAGGGCGCACTCGGCGGATGCCCCGACGCGCCGTCGCCGGTGACCACCGCAACGGGGTGTCCGGTGGCCTCGAGCACCGCACGCGCGCGGTCGGCGACCGCCGGGTCCACCTCCACGCTGGTGACGTTCGCAGCCCCGAGACGTTCGGCCAGCAGCGCGGCGTTCCATCCCGTCCCGGTGCCGATCTCCAGCACCCGCATCCCCGGTTCGGCCTCCAGCCGAGCCAGCATCGACGTCACCACGCCCGGGCGGCTCGCCGAACTGGTGATCTCGTGGCCCACCAGCCCGGGTCCGTCCGGATCGCCGTCGTCCACCTGAGTGATGACCGGCTCGTTGGCATAGCACAGACCCAACCAGGCGTCCTCATCGTCGGCACGGTGGACCGGGACGAGCCGATCGCCGTCCTCCTTCCACACCGTGTCCGGGATGAACAGGTGCCGGGGCACGGCGGACACCGCACCCTGCCATCCAGGTGACAGATCACCGACGCGGACCAGCTCGTCCACCAGACCCGCAAGCCGAGCGGACGCGCTGATCATTCCTTGTCGCCCTTCTCGTGCCGACCGCCGCCGGGCGGGTTCTCGGGGTTCTTGGGCGGGACCGGCCGATCCCACTGCCCGTCACTTTCCTTCTTCTCATCGTGCTTGCCCATGCGACCCTCTCTCCGCCGGAACGACCCGCGACGCGGTGACGGTATGAACGTCCCGGGCCGCGACGGAAGGGAACTTGCTCGAACTTGCTCACGCGTCCAGGGTGGTGAGCGCGTCGGCGATCAGGGCGCGGGCCTCGGCTCCGAACGCCGCGATGGCGGCCAGTTCCTCGAAGGTCTGCACATAAAGCCGCACTTCGTGGAAATCCACGATGTTGAGCTGCGCGGACACCGTCTCGACGAGCACCTCGGCGTCGTCGTAGATCCAGAAGCCTTCGACGGGGTAGAGCGGGCGCTCGGCGTTCATGGGAATGACGCCGAACGTGATGTTGGGCTGGACGGCGATGGTCAGGAGGTGCCCCAGTTGCTCGGCCATCATCTCCGGGGCGCCGATACGCGACCGAAGCGCCGTTTCCTCGACCAGGAACGCGAACCGGCGACCGTGCTCGGCGAGCAGGCGTGTCCGCTCCGCGCGAGCGGCGGCGGCCTCCTCGACGTCCGCGGCGAGCCGGTAGAAGCGGGCCACCACGTCCAAGATCGCTTTTCCGTACGCCGCGGTCTGGCACAGGCCGGGGATGACGCCGGGTTCGTAGACCTTGAAGTGCCGCGTGCGCGACCACAACGGCGTGAAGGAGTCCTGCACGTTGGTCAGGCCGCCGCGCATGGCCCGGCGCCACTCGACGTAGGACTTGTCGGCGCGACGGTTCAGCCGGATCACGCCGTCGGCCTGTTCCTCCGTCCCGCACACGCGGCACCAGGCGCGGATGTCGTCGTCGGAGACGCCCTGCTTCCCTGCTTCGATCTTGGAGACCTTGGACTCGTGCCAGCCGCAGGCCGAGGCGAGCGCGCGTGCGGTCAGCCGGGGAACGACATCGAGCCGCATGTCGCGCAGCCGTCCGGCGACGGCCTCACGCGCCGCCTGAACCGACGATGATGGATGGGCGGCCACTTAGACGTGGTCAGGTGGAACGAGCCCGGACGACATCGATCGCCTCCATGATCTTCGCCATGAGGTGCGGAGTCACCCGCACGGACCCGATGAAGATTAGGCCCACGGCGGCCACTTCCGCGTCGAGTGTGCGCGAACATGCGCACACGGGCGTCACCTCGCTCGCTCCCACCGAACGGCGGCCGGATCGTCGTGTCACCTCGACCGGCCAAAGAGTCGCGTTCGAGGCGTGACGTCGTCCCTCTGCCCGGCGCTTCCGCGCGGTCGGTTAGGGGAGGGGGGCGGGTTCTTGAGGGCGGCGGTGTTCTAGGGCCTCGCGGAGGTGGGCGCGGCCTCGGTGGATGCGGGAGCGGACGGTGCCCATTTTGACGCCGAGGGTTGCCGCGATCTCTTCGTAGGAGAGGCCCTCGATGTCGCAGAGGACGACGGCGGCGCGGTATTCGGGGGCGAGGGAGGCGAGGGCGCGTTCGATGTCGGCGTCTAGGTGGGTCTCGTCGTAGACCTGGGCGGGGGACGGTTCGCGTCCGCGCAGGCGGTCGTCGGCGTCCTCGGCGAGGGCGTCGAAGCGGATCCGCTGGCGGCGGCGGGCGCGGTCGAGGAAGAGGTTCGTGGTGATGCGGTGCAGCCAGCCCTCGAAGGTGCCGGGGGAGTAGGACGCGAGCGAGCGGAAGACCCGGATGAAGACGTCCTGGGTCAGGTCCTCGGCGTCGTGCCGGTCGCCGGTCAGGCGGTACGCCAGCCGGAACACCCGTGTGGAGTGCTCGCGGACGATCTCCTCCCAGGAAGGAGGCGTCCACGCCATCGCGCCTGCGCTCACCGCTACCCCCGTCTGATGCCGAATCGTTACCGCACAGCATGGCGTCTCGTGGATAAGACCGGTGTAAGCGTCCCGGGTTTCCCGGGCATCCCGACGGTTCACGTGGGGTAGTCGAGCTGTGACCCATCTCACGAAGTTGAACTGGACGAGTAATTGAATACATACCGACCGGTATGGATGAATCGGGGGAATCTCGTACTCCACCCCAGATCGCGAGGGCGTTGGCATGGCGTTCAGTTACAACCTGGCCGACCTTCTGGAGATCCTGGCCCACGCGGGTCCCGAGCGTCCGGCACTGGTGGCCGGGAAGGAGCGCCGCACCTACCGCGAGCTGGACGAGCGCGCGAGCCGCGTCGGCCACCACCTGGCGGAGGCCGGGGTGGCGCCGGGCGAGCACGTCGCGATCCTGTCCTACAACCGGGCGGAGTGGCTGGAGGCGATGATCGGGATCTTCAAGATCCGCGCCGTCCCGATCCCGGTGAACTACCGCTACGTGGCGGCCGAGCTGCACCACGTCCTGTCCGACTCGGACGCGGTGGCGCTCGTCGGCGAGCGCTCGCTCCTGGCCCGCGTCGAAGAGATCCGGGACGACCTGCCGAAGCTGCGGCACGTCGTGGTCGTCGAGGACGGCGACAAAACCGACATCGAAGGCGCCGTGGAGTACGAGGCGGCCCTCGCCCAAGCCTCCCCCGAGAACGACTTCCCGCAGCGGTCCAGCGACGACCGCTACATCATGTACACCGGCGGTACGACCGGCTACCCCAAGGGCGTCGAGTGGCGCTGCGAGGACATCTTCTTCGGCGCGCTCGGCGGCGGGAACGTCCTCGGCGACCCGATCGGCAGCCCCGAGGAGATCGCGAAGAACGCCGAGCAGCCCGCGATGGCCGTCCTGGACTGCGCGCCGGTCATGCACGGCGCGGGCCAGTGGGTCGCGTTCATGGGCCTGCTCAGCGGCGCGAAGGTCGTCCTGTACACCGAGCACGCGTTCGACCCGAAAGTGGCGCTGGACCTGCTGGCGCAAGAGCAGGCGAACGTCCTGATGGTCGTCGGGGACGTCATGGCGCGCCCGATCGCCAAGGAACTGGCGAAGGGCGGATACGACACGTCGTCGCTGTTCGCGATCGCGTCCGGCGGCGCCCCGCTCACCGCCGCCGCGAAGGACGCGCTGCAGGCCCACCTGCCGAACGTGATGTTCCTCGACAACTACGGCGCGTCCGAGACGGGCACGACCGGCCCGTCCGTCGGCGGCGCGGAAGGAACCGCCCGGTTCCAGATGAAGCCGGACACGACCGTCCTGGACGACGACCTCAACGCCGTCAAGCCCGGCGAGATCGGCAAACTCGCCCGCAGCGGACACATCCCGCTCGGCTACTACAACGACCCGGTCAAGACGGCGTCAACGTTCTTCACGGACGCCTCCGGCAAGCGCTGGTCGATCCCCGGCGACTTCGCCACGCTGGAGGCGGACGGCACGATCACCCTCCTCGGCCGCGGCTCCCTGATGATCAACACCGGCGGCGAGAAGGTCTACCCCGAAGAGGTCGAGGTCGCGCTGAAGGACCACCCGGACGTCTACGACGCCGTGGTCGTCGGCCTCCCCGACGAGCGGTTCGGGCAGCGCGTCGCGGCCGTCGTCGCGCCCCGCCCCGGCACCAGCCCGACCTTGGACGAGCTGACCGAGCACTGCCGCGGCAGGCTCGCCGGCTACAAACTGCCCCGCCAGATCGTCCTGGTGGACGAGGTGCAGCGCACGGCCGTGGGCAAGTCCGACTACAAATGGGCGCGATCGGTGTTCGCCGGATAGACCGTCAAAAAAGGATTACGCCGGTCAGGACATCCGCCGCCCCCAAGTCGTGCATATAAGGCTCATGGGGGATGAAGGGTCGATACCGCTCGCCCGGCGGTATCGCCTGCTCTCCGTGGTCGGACGCGGAGGCATGGGCACGGTCTGGCGTGCGCACGACGAGATGCTGGACCGCGAGGTCGCCCTCAAAGAGGTGCGGCTGCCCGGCAGGCTCACCGCGGGCGAACGCCGGCTGCTGTGCCGCCGGCTGCTCGGCGAGGCGCGCGCGACGGCGGCGCTCCGCCATCCCGGCGTGGTCGCGATCCACGACGTCGTCATCGAGGACGGACGGCCGTGGATCGTCATGGAGTTCGTCCACGCCCGGTCCCTGCACGAGATCGTCCGGACGGAGGGGCCGCTCCACCCCGTCCGCGCGGCGAAGATCGGCCGGGCCGTCCTGTCGGTGCTGCGCGCCGCGCACGGGGCGGGCATCCTGCACCGCGACGTGAAGCCGAGCAACGTCCTCGTCGGCGACGACGGCCGCGTCTACCTCACCGACTTCGGCCTGGCCACCGACGCGCGCGGCGGCCCGAGCACCGACGAGACGATCGTCGCCGGCATCGAGGGGTCGCCCGCGTTCCTCGCCCCCGAGCGGATCCGCGGCGAGGACGCCGGGGCGGCGGCGGACCTGTGGTCGCTCGGGGTCATGCTCTACACGGCGGTCGAGGGCGTCTCGCCGTACGCACGGCCGCACGCGCTCGCGACGATGGTCGCGGTCCTGCTCGGCGAGCACGCGCCGCCGCGCCGCGCGGGCGCGCTCACCCCGGTGCTCGCGGCGCTCATGTGCCAGGACCCCGCCGACCGGCTGCCCGCGCACGACGTCGACCGGCTGCTCGCGGACGTGGCCCGTCCGCCGCGCCTGGACCCACCCGTCTCGTGGCAGCAGCGGATGCACGTCGGGCTGTCGGCGCGGCGCCCGAGGGCCGGCGCGCTCGCGACCGTCGCAATGTTCGCGGTGCTGGCCGTCGTGCTCGGCGCGTGGACGGCGCGGTGGGACGCGGTGGGGCAGGGCGACGCGGCGCTTCAGTCCGTCCCGGGCGTGACGGGACGCGCGGCGACCTACCACGAGGACGCCGGGTACACGATCGACGTCCCGGCGGGCTGGGAACGGCGCGTGTCCGGCGGCGCGGTCGAGTGGACGGACCGGGCGCACGCGCGGACGCTGCGGATCGTCCCGGCGCGCGGCGACGCCCTCGCGGGACTGCGCCGGGCCGAGCATGCGGCGCTGGCGTCGGGCGGGCTGCCCGGCTACCGGCGGCTGCGCATGACGGCCGTCCCCGGCCTCGGCGGCGCGGCGGCGGCCTGGGAGTTCACCTGGCGCGGACGCGCCGGCGGCACTCCGCCGCTGCACAGCCTGCACAGCCGGATGCCGGGCTACGAGTTCGCCTTCACCGCGCCGGACGACCGGTGGACGCCGGGTCAGCGCGTGTACGACGGGATCCTGCGGACGTTCCGCGCCCGGAACTGAACGGTCAGGTCGTCTGCTGCACGCGCAGCAGGAACTCGGCGTTGGACTTCGTGCCCTTCATCTTCTCCAGGAGCTGCTCGACGGCCTGCTGCCGGTCCAGCCCGGACAGCGCGCGGCGCAGCCGCCAGTTCAGCGCCAGTTCCTCGGGCGTCATGAGCAGTTCCTCGCGGCGGGTGCCGGACGCCTCCAGGTCCACGGCGGGGAACACGCGGCGGTCGGCGAGGCTCCGGTCGAGCTTCAGCTCCATGTTGCCGGTGCCCTTGAACTCCTCGAAGAACACCTCGTCCATGCGGGAGCCGGTCTCGACCAGCGCGGTCGCGAGGATCGTGAGGGAGCCGCCGTTCTCGATGTTGCGGGCGGCGCCGAAGAACTTCTTCGGCGGGTACAGCGCGGTCGTCGCGACGCCGCCCGCGAGGATGCGGCTGCTGGACGGCGCGGCGAGGTTGTACGCGCGGCCGAGCCGGGTGATCGAGTCGAGCAGCATGACCACGTCGTGGCCCTGCTCCACGAGCCGCTTGGCGCGCTCGACGGCCAGCTCGGCGAGGGCGGTGTGCTCCTCGGCCGGACGGTCGAACGTGGAGTGGATGACCTCGCCGTCCACCGTGCGGCGCATGTCGGTGACCTCTTCGGGCCGCTCGTCGATGAGCACGACCATGAGGTGGACGTCCGGCTCGGCCAGCGTGATCGCGGCGGCGAGGGACTGGAGGATCATCGTCTTGCCGACCTTGGGCGGCGACACGATGAGGCCGCGCTGGCCCTTGCCGATCGGCGCCATGAGGTCGATGACGCGGGTCGCGAGCGGCCCGGTGTCCAGGCGCAGCCGCTCGTTGGGGAACAGCGGCGTCAGCGACCCGAACTCGGGACGGTTGGCGGCCTCGCGGGCGGGCAGCCCGTTGACGGTCGTGACGTCGACGAGCGCGTTGACCTTCTCGCGGTTGCCGCGCGGCGGCCGGGCCGTGCCCGCGACGGCGTCGCCGGGACGCAGGTGCGCGGCCTTGACCTGGGCGAGGGAGACGTACACGTCGTCGGGTCCGGGCAGGTAGCCGGACGTCCGGACGAACGCGTGCTTGTCGTGGACGGACAGGATCCCGGTGAACGGGACGACCGGATCGGCGTCGCCGGACGACGCGGCGGGGCGGGCGGTCTGCCGGGGCACCTGCGCGGGCAGGTCCCGCCGGGCGGACACGGTGCGTTCGGGGGAGATGGTGCTGGGCAATGAAGGTCCCTTCTCGGGCGGGAACGGCGTTTCACGTCCCTCCCGGATTCCTTCCCGGATACGGCCGGGTGACCCCCGGCTGTCGGTGGGATGACGATGCGTTGCGCGGCCCGCCGGGTGCGCGGGCGAGCGATGGGGCCGGGTACGCGGATCGCGCGTCGACCGGTACGGGCGCGCAAGGAGAACGGTTCACCGGGCGCTCAGATGGCCCGGACGGGGAAGACGCCTGCGCCGCGCATCCGCGGAAGAACGAAGGCGTCACCTTGACAGTACAGCACGGAACCGGCCCGGTGCATTCCCCGCGCGGTGTGAGATGACCGTCCCGGGGCGGGCGGCGGACGGGCCGGGGCCGCGATCTACGATGGCCGCGAGGGCGTCGTGCACAAGGGGGCGGACATGACCGGTGGGCTGCTGCGCTGTGCCGTGGCCGACGGCGTCGCGACGATCACGATCGACCGGCCGGACAAGCGCAACGCGATGACCGCCGCGATGTGGCGCGAGCTGCCGGGTCTGCTCGCGGTGCTCGCCGCCGACCCCGACGTCCGGGTGCTCGTGCTCACCGGCGCGGGCGGGAACTTCTGCGCGGGCGCCGACATCGCCGAGCTGCCCACGATCAACAAGGGCGAGGGCGCGCACCTGTCCACCCGGGCCGAAGAGGCGCTGGCGGCGTTCCCGAAGCCGACGATCGCCGCGATCGACGGGTACTGCGTGGGCGGCGGCTGCCAGCTCGCCGCGGCCTGCGACCTGCGGTTCGGCACCGGCGACGCCCGGTTCGGCATCACGCCCGCGCGCCTCGGGATCGTCTACCCGGGGACGGCGACGGCGCGGATCGTCCGGCTCATCGGCCCGTCCGCGGCCAAGTACCTGCTCTACTCGGCCGACCTCGTCGACGCCCGGCACGCCCTGCGGATCGGGCTGCTGGACGAGATCGTCCCGGCCGAGGGCCTGACGGCGCGGATCACGGCGTTCGCCGGCACGCTGACGACCCGCTCCCTGCTCACCCAGCGGGCCACGAAGGAGATCGTGGACGCCGTCGCCGCCGGCGAGCCGTTCGGCGACCGCGTCGCGTACTGGCACGACGAGGCCCAGGCGGGCGCCGACGCCCCCGAGGGCGTCGCGGCCTTCCTCGACCGCCGCGCGCCCCGCTTCACCTGGACGTCCCCCCGCGCCTGACCCCCGCCCTCGCGTCCCGCGCCGGGACTGCTGTGCGGGCCGGTGTCAGGCGCGGTCGGCGGCGAGGCCGGGCGCGGCGTCGATGTCCTCGTCCGGCTCGGCGCCGGGGTCCGGGACGGGCCCGGGCGGCAGGTCGCGGAAGCGGGCGGCGGGCAGGCGGTGCAGCCGGGCCGCCGCGTCCTTGGGGTCGGCGAGCGGGTCGGCGGCGTCGTCGCGGCTCAGCTCGGCCAGCGGCAGGACGCCCGCGACGAACTCCTCCGGCGTCCGCGCGACGAGGAACGGGCCGATCTGCGCGCCGCCGGGACCGGCGTCGCGCAGCAGCGCGAGCAGTTCGTGGACCGGGTCGTCGGCGTCGGCGGCGTTCAGCGCGCCGAGCAGCTCGATGAACTCGGCCTCCAGCGCGCGCGGGCTGCGGCCGACCAGGTAGCTGCGGACGTGCCACACGCCGTCCCCGGCCGTGTCGACGGGCGGCAGCGTCAGCTCGGCGCGCAGCCCGTGCCGCAGCGCCAGCCGGTCGAACGCGCGGGTCAGCGCGGGCCGCGCCGGGCCGTCGCCGGACGCGAGCCCGCCCGCGACCGTGTCCGGGGCGTCCGCGCCGAGCGACGCGGCGACCGCGAGGTCCAGGCGCCGCGCCAGGTGCTCGCGGACGGCCGCCATCTCGTCGGTCAGCACGTCCAGCCGCTGTTCGGCCACGACCAGCCGCGCCTCGTCGCTCGCCCGGACGGCCGCGCGCCCGTTGAGGTCGTCGGCGTGGAAGCGCCGCAGCTCGGCGATCTCCTCGGTCGCGAGCGTGAGCCGGCGGCCCAGCTCGGCGACCTCGGGACCGGCCGGGCCGCGCGCCTGCTTCCGGTCGAACGCCAGGTACAGCTCCCTGCCCGCGATGGCCAGGCAGAGCAAAGCCAGGATCACCGTCATCGTGCGCCCTCCCCTGGGCCGCCTCGCCGAACACGGCCCGTTCCCATCGTGCGCCCTCAGCAGCGGAAAGTGGCCCCGAAGCGAGGTGTTGATGTCCTTCGCCGAGCCCCCCGCGCCCGTCGATCCTTGACCGGCTCAGCGGTTCAGGTAGGCGAGCACCGCGAGCACACGGCGGTTGTCGTCGTCCGACACCGCGAGACCCAGCTTGCCGAAGATGTTCGCCGTGTGCTTGGCGACGGCCCGTTCGGTCACGACGAGTTGCTGCGCGATGGCCGCGTTGGAGCGTCCCTGCGCCATCAGCTCCAGCACCTCCAGCTCGCGCGGGGTGAGCCGCGCGACGGGCGTGTCGCGGGTGCCGCGGGCGACGAGCCGGGCGATGACCTCGGGGTCCATCGCGGTGCCGCCGCCCGCGACGCGCCGGACGGCGTCCACGAACTGCGCGGCGTCGAACACGCGGTCCTTGAGGAGGTAGCCGACGGCCCCGGTGCCGTCGGCGAGCAGTTCGCGGGCGTACAGCTGCTCGACGTACTGGGACAGGACGAGCACGGGCAGCCCCGGAATCCGCCGCCGCGCCTCCAGGGCGGCCTGGAGGCCCTCGTCGGTGAAGGACGGCGGCAGCCGCACGTCCACCACCGCGACGTCCGGACGGTGCTCGACCAGCGCCTTCAGCAGCGACGGCCCGTTGTCCACGGCGGCGAGGATCGTGCAGCCGTGCGCTTCGAGCAGGCTGACCAGGCCCTCCCGCAGGAGGGCCAGGTCTTCGGCGAGGACGACGCGCATCAGGTCAGGCGAGGGTGCTCAGGCCGCACGGCAGCTCCAGGGTGACGACGGTCGGACCGCCGGGCGGGGAGTTCAGGGCGAGCACGCCGTCGAAGGCGCCGATGCGGCGCTCGATGCCGCGCAGCCCGGTCCCGCCGTCGAGGGACGCGCCGCCGTGCCCGTCGTCGGTCACCGAGATCCGCAGCGCGCCGCCGGTGTGCCGCAGGTCGATCCAGACGCGGGACGCGCCGGAGTGCTTGGCGGCGTTCGTCAGGATCTCCGCGACGGCGAAGTACGCGGCCGACTCGACCGGCGCGTCGGGCCGTCCGGGCAGGTCGGCGGTCACCTCCACGCTCAGCGGGTGGTCCAGGGCGAGGGCGCGGACGGCGTCGGCGACGCCCCGGTCGGCGAGCACCGGCGGGTGGATGCCGCGCACGAGGTCGCGCAGCTCGGCGAGCGCCTGCGCCGAGGACTCGCGGGTGCGGGCCAGCAGCTGCCGCGCCTTTTCCGGGTCCCGGTCGAGCAGGTGCTCGATCGCGCCGAGGCTCATGCCCATCGCGACGAGCCGGGCCTGCGCGCCGTCGTGCAGGTCGCGCTCGATGCGGCGGAGTTCGGCGGCGGACGCGTCCACGGCGTCCGACCGGGTCTCGGTGAGCTGCTTGACGCGGAGCTTGAGCTTCGACGCCTCGGTCGGGCCGAGCAGCGCGGCGCCCCAGCGGCCGTAGGCGCGCAGCAGTGCCGGACCGAACGCGAAGCCGAGCACGATGAGGACGGTACCGAGCGTGGCCGTACCGATCCGCAGCGCCGAGTCGTCGCCGAACCCGTCGGTGACGTGGATGAACAGGTACCAGTCGTTGCCGCCGTACCGGGTGAGGAGGTCCCCGGCGAAGCCCGCGAGCAGCCAGCCCCAGACGCCCTCGATGATCAGCAGGCCGGGGAGCCCGGCGGTGAAGATGGCCACGATCGGGTCGGCGGCCATCCACAGCACGTCCCGCCACGTCGCCGGGTCCTGGAGCAGACGGAGGAAACGCCGGGGGATCGGTTCACCGGGCGCGTCCGGCAGGTACGGACGTTCGATGGCGGTGCCCGTGACGGCGGAGATCCGACGTCGGTACACGTCCATCAGGCCGCGCACCGCGATCGTCAGCGGCGGGACGAGCAGCACGCCGAGCCCGAGGCCCGTGAGCCCGAGCGCCGTCAGGTACGCGCAGTAGAGCAGGCACGTCGGCACGCCCAGGAGCAGGAACCCGAGCCCCTGCCAGGGCGCGCGCAGCCGGGTGAGCGGGCGCTCGATGTCCACTTCGTCCTCCTGGAGCTTGACTATAGGTCCAGTTTTGAGGACGTCGACGGAACGCACAGTGCGCCCGCACCCCGAACCGGGGGTGTACCTAGATGCACCCTTCTAGAGGGTGGTGAACACGAGCCCGCGCTTCTTCAGCTTGGGGATGACCGTCTTCAGCGCGGACAGCGTCTGCGAGCGGTCGCCGCCGCCGTCGTGGCAGAGCAGGATGCTGTTCGCCTTGGCGCTGAGCAGCGTCCTGCGGATGTGCCCGACGCCCGGACGGGACCAGTCGCGCGGGTCCACCGACCAGTCGAGCGGCAGCATGTCGTACTCGGCGATCATCTCGTAGACCGCCTTGGACCAGCCGCCGCCGGGCGCGCGGAACACCGTCGGCACGATCCCGGCGACCTGCGCGATCTTGTCGTGCGTGTGGGCGATCTCCCGGCGGAGCCGCTTCTCCGGCAGGCCGGGAAGGTTGGGGTGCGTCCAGGTGTGGTTGCAGATCTGGTGCCCGGCCGCCGCGACCCGCTGGACGATCTTCGGGTACTCGTCCACCTGCTCGCCGATCATGCAGAAGCTCGCCTTGACGTCGTGCTCGGCGAGCAGGTCGAGCACGCGCGGCGTCCAGGACGGGTGCGGGCCGTCGTCGATCGACAGCGCGATCGAGTTGGGCGGCGGCGCCGGGGTGAGCTGGTTCAGGTAGTAGACCGGGCGCTGCGTCGTGGTGAGGGGTGTGGACGTCCACGACGCCGGACGCGGCTTCGGCACCGGTTTGGGCTTGGGCGTCGAGGACGGGTGCAGGACCGGACGCGGACGCGGTCCCGGCACGAGCGGCGGCGCGGCGATGCGCCCGGCGTTCACGCGCGCGGCGTCGGCGCCGAAGGCGGCCAGCCCCGCGGCGCCGCCCAGCAGCAGCAGCGCGCGGCGCCGGGTCGGACGGTTGTGCTCACTTTCCCCCACAGCCCCCACGGTAGTGGGGTTCGCCGGGGTTGCGGAGCCTAAAACCCGCCCCATTCGACATGTGTGCAGGTTGAAGGCCCTCGATAGCCATAAATATGACGACTTGACCTGGAGTCGGCTCCAGCTCCTACCGTGGGACGGATGAGCGAAGCACCCGTCACCCTCATCACCGGCGGCTCGGCCGGCATCGGCGCGAGCATCGCCCGGAGCCTGCTGGACCGCGGCCACCGCGTCGCCGTCACGGGGCGCGGCGCCGAGCGCCTGGAGCGGTTCGCGAAGGACGCCGGGTCGCCGGACGCGCTGCTGACCCTCCCGGGCGACGCCGCCGACCACACCGCCGTCCGCGCGGCCGTCGACACGACTCTTGAACGGTTCGGACGGCTCGACAACGCCGTCGCGAACGCCGGGTTCTCCGTCGAGGGGAACCTCGCGACCGGCGATCCGGCCACCTGGGAGGCGATGGTCCTGACCAACGTCCTCGGCCCGATGCTGCTGGTCAACGCGGCCCTGCCCGCGCTTAAGTCCACGCGCGGCCGGATCGTGCTCGTGGGGAGCGTCGCCGGGTACACGAATCGTCCGGGCAATGTGTACGGCGCCACCAAGTGGGCGATCACCGGGCTGGCCGAGAACACGCGCCGCCTGGTCACCGGCGACGGCGTCGGCGTCACGCACATCGCGCCCGGCCGCGTGGACACCGACTTCTGGACGGCCGCCGGCGGCGCCCCCGAAGGCGCGTACCTGTCCGCGCAGCAGATCGCGGACGCCGTCGTGTGGGCGCTCGCGCAGCCCGCGGGCGTGGACGTCAACACGGTCGTGATCCGCCCGATCGGCCAGGACGTCTAGCCCCGCGCGCGCCGACCGGCCGGACGCCCGCGCCGCCGGGCGGTGACCGGGCGCCCGCGCCGCAGGGCGGTGACCGGACGCCCGCGCGGACGGCCGTCTAGCCGTGGACCAGCGAGCGGACGTGCGCGGTGATCGGCCGGTGCAGTTCGGGGAGGGCGGCGTACCGGCCGGTCGCGACGCGGGCGCTGACCAGGCTCGCGATGCCGCCGATCAGCATCCGGCACGCGAACGCCGGGTCGGGCAGGCCGCGCCACCGCTCGTCGGCGAGCAAGACCGGCGACACCAGCGCCACGAACTGGCCCTGCACCACCGACCGGCGCGCGGCGGCGGCCGGCCCGGCGGCCTGCACTTCCACCAGGTAGACGCGGGCGCGCGGCCCGTCCTCGGCCAGTTCCGCCAGGTACGCGGCGAGCGCGCGGTCGAAGCGGTCGAGCGGGGGGCCGTCGGCGGCGACGGCGTGGGCGACGACGTCCAGGATCCGGTCGGCGGCCCGCTGGTAGGCGGCCAGGAAGCACGCCTGCTTGTCGGCGAAGTGCTCGTAGAACGTCTCGCGCGACACGCGGGCGCGCTTCAGCACCTCGGCGACCGAGCACGCCGCGTACCCCTTCTCGGCGACGATCTCCGTCATGCCCTGGAAGAGGCGTTCGCGCTGGGACTCCGCGACCTGCGCACGGGTCAGGTGGTGCCGCCCGCGCGGCAGCGGCCCGTAGTCCACGGCGCACAACGTACCAACCGGCGGGTGCCGTCTCCCACATTGCGAACACCGATGTACGCAGAAGTGTTACGGTCGACGCGCGCGGACGGGCCCGGCGCGGCGGGCGAGCGGTCCGGCGGTACGCCACGGGGGCCGAGCCGTCCGGCGACTCGCGCGCCGACCCCGCCGCCGGGCCACATCCCCCGGCGCGCCGGTCATGTCATGACTTCTCCGGCGGGTGCCCGCGCCGTTCGGCGAGCGCGTCCAGCCACTGCTGGAGCAGCGCCGTCTCGGCCGAGCTGAGGGCGCCGGACGGTTCGGCGCGGAGCAGGGCGCCGAGCGTCGTCGCGACGGACGGCACCGGGGATTCGGGCGCGTCGTGCACCGGCGCGTCCGCCGGCCGGGTGACGGCGTCGATGACGGCGTCGCGGACGAGGTCGGAGAACGCCGGGTCGGGATAGAACGCGGGCCGGGCGATCAACGACAGCGCGACCCCGGTGTTCGCCGACATGATCACCTGGGTGGCCGTCGCGGGGGCGACGCGGAGCCGTCCGGCCGCCGCGCAGCGCTCGACCGTCGCGCGGAGCAGCCCGAACGCCTCGGCGGCGGCTCCGGGCGGCACGGTCAGGCCGGGCGAGTACATCAGCCGGTACTGGTTGGGGTTCTCCAGCGCGTACTGGACGTGGTTCGTCCATCCGTCGCGCAGGTCCTGCACGGGGTCGTCGCTCGGCCGCGTCGCGCGCTTGGCGGCGAGGTAGTCCTCGAACCCGTGGTCCACGACGGCGGCCAGGAGGCCGGCCTTGTCGCCGAACAGCCGGTACAGCATGGGCGCGCCGACGCCGGCCGCCTCGCAGACGGCGCGGGTGGACACGTCCGCGTCCGGCGACGCGACGAGCAGGTCCGTCGCCGCCTGCAAGATCCGTTCCCGCACGTCCATGCCCCCATCGTAGCGATGTTCCCGATCGTCCGCTAGCGATGCTACGGTTTCGGTGTTACTCTCGCTTACATCAGAGTGTTAGCGGCGATTTCGAAGGAGATCATCGTGGCTGTGGAGACCACGCGCGCGGCCGTCGTCACCGGCGGATCGCGCGGCATCGGGCGCGCCGTGGCGCGGCGGCTCGCGGCGGACGGCCTCGCGGTCGCCGTCGGCTACACGAGCCGGGAGGACGCGGCGGCGTCGGCGGTCGCGGAGATCCGCGCGGCCGGGGGCGCGGCGGTCGCCGTCCGCGCCGACGTGGCCGAAGAAGAGCAGGTCGCGGCGCTGTTCGACACGGCCGAGCGCGAGTTCGGGGGCGTGGACGTCGTCGTCAACGCGGCGGGCCGGATGGTCCTGGCGCCCGTCGCCGAACTGGACCTCGACGCGCTCGACGCCCTGCACCGGACCAACATCCGCGGCGCGTTCGTCGTGAGTCAACAGGGGGCGCGCCGCGTCCGGACGGGCGGGACGATCGTCAACTTCTCGACGTCCGTGCTCGGCCTCTCGACACCGGGCTACGGCGCCTACGCGGCGAGCAAGGGCGCCGTCGAGGCGCTGACGCTGATCCTCGCCCGCGAACTGCGCGGACGCGACGTGACCGTCAACACGGTCGCGCCCGGCCCGACCGCCACCGACCTGTTCCTCGACGGCAAGGACGACAGGACGATCGCCGCACTCGCGGCCCTGTCCCCGCAGGACCGCCTGGGAACACCGGAGGACATCGCCGCGGTGGTCGCCTTCCTGGCCGGTCCCGACGGCCGCTGGGTGAACGGCCAGGTGCTCCGCGCCAACGGCGCCGTCGTCTGACCGGCCGCGGACACCGGCCTCTCGACCCCCGGAAGGTTCGACCGTCCAGAAAGGAGGTCCGCTACGGGCGCGGAAGGTAGGCGGTGCGCCGGTGGGCGCGTGCTGCCATCAGGTGGGGCAGCCGGTGGGCGTGGCGGGGGTGCATGCGGCGTTCGGCCTCGGCGGCGTTCAGGAAGGAGTAGTCGGCGATCTCGTCGGCCTGCGGGGTGATGGAGTCCGGGTCGAGGACGGTGCCGCCGTCGAAGACCAGGTAGAGCATGGTGCGCAGCCGAGTCTCGTCGGCGGGGACGAAGTCGAGCAGCAGCAGGTCCCCGGCGCGGCGGTCCAGGCCCAGTTCCTCGGCGATCTCGCGTTCGCACGTCCGGTGCGGAGGTTCGCCCTCCTCGGCGACGCCGCCCGGCAGGCCCCAGTCGGCGCGGTAGTGCGTCTTGACCAGCAGGATCCGGTCGCGGGCGTCGGTGAGGAGCATCCCGGCCGCCAGATAACAGTTCGGCAGTTCGGCGTACCACTGGGCGGGATCGACCCAGGCGCTCATGCGAGTGGTCCGTGGAGCGGGGCTGCCGGCTGCGGCGTGAGATCGGCGCGGTGATCGACCATGTCCTCTGTCTTAGAACAGAACCCGCTCCGGCGGGGTGGTACCGGAGCGGGTGGTCGGGGTGCGGCGGGGACTCAGCGGTTCTTGGCGGCGGTGGTCGTCAGTTTCGGGAGGAAGGTGTTCGCGATGACCTGGTGACCGGCCGGGTTGGCGTGGATGTCGCGGTAGCTCGTGCACATCCACGTCCACTGGCAGATCCGCGCGACGTTGCGCGGCACCGTGCCGAGGCCCGGGAGCGCCACGGCGTCGCCGAAGTCGTTGTTGGCGAAGGCCGTCGCGACGTCGGCCGTCGCGAAGCCCGTCGCGTCGTCGTCTCCGGTGATCACGGCGCTGAGGACGTTGTTGAGCACGGCCGATCCGGCGGCGACGGCCTGCGTCGTCCCGCCCTGGAGCCAGCCCGCCAGCATCGGGTCGTAGTAGGTCATGCCGACGTAGCGCGGCGCGGCGCCGCCCGCGTCGTGCAGCGCGCGGTTGATCGTCAGGATGTCCGAGCCGAGGGAGAAGATGCCCGAGACCAGGCACATGAGGTCCAGGCCGCCGGACGGCAGGCACCTGTCGACATTGTTGGCGCCGATGTCCTCGGTGACGTACCTGACCTGGCCGGGGTGGGCGCGCAGGAACTTCACGGCCGCGTCGAGCTGGGACGTCGCGCCGTCGTAGGCGCAGATCCCGCCCTTGATCATGCTCTGCGTGGTCTCGCCGCTGCACCCCAGCCGGATGTGCTGCAGGTTCGGGTCGGACTTCTTGAGCGTCGCGTACAGCAGGTCGGTGTAGGAGACGTTCACGTCCGTGCGGACGTCCGGCTGGTAGCCCGCCGCGAGCGAGTCGCCGAGCGACACGTAGTACGTCGGCTCGGCCGCCGACGCAGCCGAGGCGCCGGCGGTGACCAGCGTGCACGCGGTGAGCGCGGCCCCGGCGGCGCGCGTCAGACGGCGGAGGACCGAAGGCCCGACGCGGTCTGAAGGGGAACGCTGGAGACGCGGCACGCGGGTCCCTTTCGGTCAAACGTGAAGGTGTTGCACGTTGTCTTGTACTCTCCCGCCCGCTCCCCGGCAACCCCCCGTGCACGGTTGCGCCACATTTCTGTCACCTTGGTCGCTCTCCGTCACGGCGGTGACGAGAACGAGTGGTCGCCGCACGCCCGGCCAGCTCATCCGCGCGTCCCGCGTGCGTCCGCCGGAGTGATGTCGGGGTCGGCGGCGGAGTCGAGGCTCCGCCGCCGACCCCCTTTTCAGGCGCGGCGGGAGCGGCGTAGGTAGGTCGCGCCTGCGGCGAGGGCCGCGAGGACGGCTGCGCCGAGGCCGATCCAGAGCCAGCCGGCCGAACTCGTCCCCTGCCGCGCGGCCGTGGACGGCGTCGCGGCGGGGGCGGAGGTCGGCGCCGCGCCGGAACCGCTCACCCGGAACGTGAAGGAGCCGCTGATCGGGTGGCCGTCGGGAGAGACGACGCGCCAGCCGACCGTGTAGACCCCGCCGGGCAGTCCGGTGCGGACCGCCTGCGTGACCGTCGCGTCGACGGCGTGCGGCGGCCCCACCTGGACGCGGACGCCGTCCGGGCCGGTCACGACCACGCGCGGGACCAGGATCGGGTCCGCGTAGGTGAGGGTGACCCGGCCCGGGTCGGCGACGGTCGCGCCGGCGCGCGGGCTCGTCGACCGCAGCGCCGTGTGCGCCGACGCGGGGGTCGCCGGAACCGCGAGCAGCACGCCGCCCGCCGCGACCAACGCGGCGATCCGTGAGCGGACGGTCGTCATGCCCGGCTCCGCGACCGGGTCAGCGCGAACACGCCCGTGCCGACGCCGAGCACCCCGGCGACGAGCCCGAGGCCGCCGAGCAGACGCGCCGTGTCATCGTCCGTCCCGTCGTCGGAGTCGGACGGCGTCGCGGCGGCGGCGGGCGTCGCCGAGCCCTGGGCGACGAGCGTCACCGAGGGCGCCGGATGCTCGGGCTCGGCGGCCCCGCCGGGCGTCTGGTCCCACTTCACGACCTCGCCGCCCGTGTACGTCTGCTCGGACGGGAACAGCAGGCGGTCGGTGTCGGTGGGCAGCGGCCCGAGCGAGACGTCGAACTCCTCGAACTGCCCGGGGTCGATCTTGCCGCCCGTCCAGGTGATGGTCGAGGGAGCCTTCGTGAGCTGCGTCCCCTCGACGGTGACGGGCTTGGGCAGCGGGGCCTCCTCGACCTTCGCCGTCCAGCCCGGGACGGGACGCACCGACACCGACGTGATCGGGTGGTCCTGCGGCAGGTGGACGACGAGCTTGACGGTCGACGCGTCGTCCCGCTCGTTCGGCACCCGGAAGCTGATCTTGGTGTAGCCGCCCTTGTCGGCGGTGCGGGGGTTGGCGGTGACGTGCGCGGACGCGGCCGGGCCGAGGCCGAGCACGGCGACGGCGGCGAGCCCCGCCACAAGGGTGATCCGGCGAACCGGCATGGTGTTGCTCCGTTTCGAGACGTGCGAAGAAAGCCCGGCGCCGAAAGCGGCCCCGGGTGACGTGAACGGCGCTCAGCCGAGCGCCCTCGAAACGGACGGCGGTCCCCGCCGGACCACCTCGTGCCGCAGCACGTGCACCGCCGGACGCGGCCGGACGGCCGGAACCGGACGCGCGACCACCGGACCCACCGGGCGCGGAAGCACGAGGAGCAGCCGCGCGGGCCGTCCCGCGAGCCGCCGCGCGAGGCCCCACACGGCGCGTTCGCCCCGCCGCAGCCACCACGCCGCCACGAGCGCCGCGCCGACGTGCGCGAACGTCATCCACGAACCGGAGTGGTGCTCGACGGGAACCGGGACGGTCGCCGGATGATGCATCAGCATTCCCGGCTGCGACGACCCGCTGAACAGGCAGTGCAGCAAGTACTGCCCGCCGAGCAGCACGCCGGTGATCGTCACGAGCGACCGCTCGCGTCCGGCCAGCGCGAACCCGAGCAGCAGCGACCCGCCGAACCCCGCCAGGACCGCCGCGACGGGCACCGCGCACGCCGACGCGAGCGCGTGCCCGCAGACCGCGAGCGCCGTGCACACGGTCGCGAAGACGACCGCGCGGGCGGCGCGCGACGACGGGACGGCGGCGGACGGACTCATCTCGCCGACCATCGTAGAGCCGCCGCCCACGACGTGACGCACCCCCCAACACTCCCTACATGTGGGACGTATGCAAAGCCGATCAACTAGATGTAGGGTCGTGGCCCGTGCTGGTTCGTCCCCGGCCGGAAACGGCCGGGGACGTCGCAAGAGGGAACCCGGTGTGATTCCGGGACTGCCCCGCAGCGGTGAGCGGGAACGACCGCCGTCACAGAGCACTGGACCCCGCTCGGGGGCCGGGAAGCGACGGCCACTAGGCCGCACCGAACAGGTGCGACGCCCGCGAGTCCGAAGACCTGCCAGTACGACGGGAACGTCCAGGCTTCGCGGGAGGGCCGGGCGCGGCGACGCCGCGTGCCCTTCCGCGTCCGCGAGGGGAAGAGGGCACGTGACACAGGAACTCATCGCGCCGCCGGGGCCGGCCGCCGAGGTGGAGCGCGCGTGCGCCGGGCTGGACGGCGTCGACCCGGCCCGGGTGCTCGCCAACGGCGACGACCGCGAGCAGGCGGTCCGCGAGGCCGCCGCGCTGGTCGCGGTGGAGCCCGCGTACTCGCGCGTCGCGGCGCGGCTGCTGGCCGGGCTGATCGCGGACGAGGCCGCCGCCGAGGGCGTCACGACGTTCGCCGGCTCGGTGGCCGCCGCGCACGCGCAGGGCCTGCTCAACGAGCGCACCGCCACGTTCGTCGCCCGCAACGCCGCCGCCCTCGACGCGCTGATCGACGACGCGAACGACGAGAGGTTCGAGTACTTCGGCCTGCGGACCCTCTACGACCGGTACCTGCTGCGGCACCCGTCCACGCGCCGCGTCCTGGAGCGTCCGCAGCACTTCTGGCTGCGCGTCGCGGCGGGCCTGGCCGACACGGTCGAAGAGGCCGCCGAGCTGTACGCGCTGCTCGGCAGGCTCGCCTACCTGCCCAGCTCGCCGACGCTGTTCAACTCCGGCGCGCGCCGCCCGCAGCTCTCGTCCTGCTTCCTGCTGGACGCGCCGCGCGACGAGCTGGAGTCCATCTACGAGCGGTACGCGCAGGTCGCGCGGCTCAGCAAGTACGCGGGCGGCATCGGGATCTCGTGGACGCGCGTCCGGTCGCGCGGCTCGCTGATCCGGGGGACGAACGGGCACTCCAACGGCATCGTCCCGTGGCTGCGGACGCTGGACAGCTCCGTCGCGGCCGTCAACCAGGGCGGACGCCGCAAGGGCGCGGCCTGCGTCTACCTGGAGCCGTGGCACGCCGACGTCGAGGAGTTCCTGGAGCTGCGCGACAACACCGGCGAGGACGCGCGCCGCACCCACAACCTCAACCTCGCCAACTGGATCCCGGACGAGTTCATGCGCCGGGTCGAGGCCGACGAGGACTGGTCGCTGTTCGACCCCAAAGAGGTCCCCGAGCTGACGGACCTGTGGGGCGACGCGTTCGACACGGCCTACCGGGCGGCCGAGCAGGCGGGACGGTTCGTCCGGCAGATCCCGGCGCGCCGCCTGTACGGCCGGATGATGCGGACGCTCGCCGAGACGGGCAACGGGTGGATGACGTTCAAGGACGCCGCCAACCGCGCCTGCAACCAGACCGCCGAGCCGGGCAACGTCGTCCACCTGTCCAACCTGTGCACGGAGATCCTGGAGGTCACGTCCGACGGCGAGACGGCCGTCTGCAACCTCGGCTCGGTCAACCTCGCGGAGCACACGAACGACGACGGCGTCGACTGGGAGCGGCTGCGCGCGACCGTCCGGACCGCCGTCCGCTTCCTGGACCGGACGATCGACCGCGGCTTCTACCCCACCGAGGAGGCCGCCGCCGCGAACCGCAAGTGGCGGCCGATGGGCCTCGGCGTGATGGGCCTCGCGGACGTGTTCTTCAAGCTCCGCCTCCCGTTCGACTCAGGCGAGGCCCGCGCGCTGTCCACCCGGATCGCCGAGGAGATCGCGCTCGCGGCCTACCACGCGTCCGCCGACCTGGCCGAACTGCACGGCCCGCTGCCCGCCTACGCGCAGACGCGGACGGCGCGCGGCCAGCTCCACCCGGACCACTTCCCGCACGCGACGCCCGCCGCCGAGTGGGAGAAGCTGCGCGAGCGCGTCAAAACGGTCGGCCTGCGCAACTCGCTGCTGATCGCCATCGCGCCGACCGCGACGATCGCGTCCATCGCGGGCTGCTACGAGTGCGTCGAGCCGCAGGTGTCCAACCTGTTCAAGCGCGAGACGCTGTCGGGCGAGTTCCTGCAGATCAACGGCTACCTCGTCGCGGACCTCAAGCGCCTCGGGCTGTGGACGCCGGCCGTCCGCGACGCGATCAAGCGGGCGAACGGCTCCGTCCAGGGCATCACCGACCTGCCGGACGAGCTGCGCGCGCTCTACCGGACCGCCTGGGAACTCCCGCAGCGCGCGCTGATCGACCTGGCCGCCGCCCGCACCCCGTACATCGACCAGGCGCACTCGCTGAACCTGTTCCTGGAGACGCCGACGATCGGGAAGCTGTCCTCGATGTACCTGTACGCGTGGAAGCAGGGCCTGAAGACGACGTACTACCTGCGCTCGCGCCCCGCGACCCGCATCGCGCAGACGACCGTGACCGCGACCCCCGACCCGGACGCCGTCGCCTGCTCCCTGGAGAACCCCGAGGCCTGCGAGGCGTGCCAGTGACCCACAAGCCGACGCTGCTCGACCCCGGCATGGACCTCACGCTGCGGCCGATGCGCTACCCCGACTTCTACGAGCGCTACCGCGCCGCGATCCGCAACACCTGGACGGTCGAGGAGGTCGATCTCGGCTCCGACCTGCCCGACCTCGCCCGCCTGACGCCCGAGGAACGGCATCTGGTGAACCGGCTGGTGGCGTTCTTCGCCACCGGCGACTCGATCGTGGCGAACAACCTGGTGCTGAACCTCTACAAGCACCTGAACGCGCCCGAGGCGCGGCTGTACCTGTCGCGGCAGCTGTTCGAGGAGGCCGTCCACGTCCAGTTCTATCTGACGCTGCTCGACACCTACCTGCCCGACGCCGACGAGCGCGCCCGCGCCTTCGCGGCGATCGAGCACATCCCGTCGATCCGCGCGAAGGCCGAGTTCTGCTTCCGGTGGATCGGTTCCATCGACACGCTCGACCGGCTGGACGGCCCGAAGGACCGGCGCGCGTTCCTGCTCAACCTCATCTGCTTCGCGGCGTGCATCGAGGGCCTGTTCTTCTACGGCGCCTTCGCGTACGTGTACTGGTTGCGGTCGCGCGGGCTGCTGAACGGGCTCGCGTCCGGCACCAACTGGGTCTTCCGCGACGAGTCCATGCACATGAGCTTCGCCTTCGCCGTCGTCGACACCGTCCGCGAAGAGGAGCCCGAACTCTTCGACGCCGACCTCGCGCACGACGTCACGCGGATGTTGGAAGAGGCCGTCGACGTCGAGCTGGCGTTCGCCCGCGACCTGTGCGGCGACGGCCTGCCCGGCATGAGCGCGGACGCGATGCGCCGCTACCTGGAGTACGTCGCCGACCAGCGGCTCGCGCGGCTCGGGATGCCCGTCCGGTACGGCGCGGAGAACCCGTTCGCGTTCATGGACCTCCAGGACGTCCAGGAACTGTCGAACTTCTTCGAGCGCCGCGTGTCGGCGTACCAGATCGGCGTCGCGGGCAGCGTCGCGTTCGACGAGGCGTTCTAGTCGTTCCAGGCCCCGGCCAGCGCCGGGGCCTGCTCGGCGGCCTGCCGCAGCCCGGCCTCGAACGTCGAGTTCGGCAGGTCGGGGTCGAAGGTGGTCAGCGCGAACAGCTCGCCGGTGGCGGCGTCCGGCGCGACCACCTCGACCCGCTCCGGGCCGAGCGCGGCCAGCTCGCGCTCCAGCGTCGGGACGAACGCCAGCTCCAGCAGCGGCGCGATGACGACGACCCGGTCGCAGCCGACGGCGAGGTCGGCGTTCGTGGTCGAGTAGAGGCCGCCGTCCATGTACCGGTTCCCGGCGATCTCGACCGGCGGGTCCAGCGTCGGCGCGGCGAGCGACGCCCGGACGGCCTGGTCGAGCGTCGCGTCCCCGCCGCGCTCGAACACGACGCGCGCGCCGGTGGCCGCGTCCACGACGGGGATCCGCAGTTGCCGCTCGGGCCACTCCGGGGACCGCAGGCCGCACAGCCGGACGATGTCCGTGGACGTGTGGGGCCGGGCCTCCAGCGCCATCCGGCCGAGGCGCCGCCGCCGCTCGTCCGGCGGGACGGACGTGTCCGACAGCACCTCCAGGATCCGCTGGTACCCCTCCGGGATCACCCCGGCGGCCCGCAGCCGCTGGTCCTCGGCGGCCATGTCCGGCACGGCGTCCGCCGGGTCGCCGCCGCCGGCCAGCAGCGCCGCGAAAATCGCGCCGGTCGCGGTGCCGACGAACACGTCGGCTTCACCGAGGTCCGTCCCGGCGCGGCGCAGCCCCACGATGATCCCGGCCTGCCACGGCGCGCGGATGAGTCCGCCGAGGCCCAGCACCAGTGCGCGCGCCATCAGTCCTCCCAGGTCGCGTTGATCTTCTCCGCCTCGTCGGCGGCCTGCCGCAGGCCCGCCTCGAACGTCGAGTTCGGCAGGTCGGGGTCGAAGGTGGTCAGCGCGAACAGCTCGTTGGTGGCGGCGTCCGGTGCGACCACCTCGACCCGCTGCCGGCCGAGCGCGGCCAGTTCGCGTTCCAGCGTCGGGACGAACGCCAGCTCCAGCAGCGGCGCGATGAGGACGACCCGGTCGCAGCCGGCGGCGAGGTCGGCGTTCGTGGGAGAGTAGTTTCCGCCGTTCATGTACTGGTTCCCGGCGATCTCGACCGGCGGGTCGAGCGTCGGCGCGGCGAGCGACGCCCGGACGGCCTGGTCGAGCGTCGCGTCGCCGCCGCGCTCGAACACGACGCGCGCGCCGGTGGCGGTGTCCACCGCGGGGATCCGCAGCTGCCGCTCGGGCCAGTCCGGTGACCGCAGGCCGCACAGCAGGGCCACGTTCACGGACTCGGCGGGCCGGGCCTCCAGCGCCATCCGGCCGAGGCGCCGCCGCCGCTCGTCCAGCGGAACGGACGGGTCCGACAGCACCGCCAGAACCCTCTGGTACCCCTGCGGGATCACCCCGGCGGCCCGCAGCCGCTCGTCCTCGGCGACGATGTCCGGGACGGCGTCCGCCGGGTCGCCGCCGCCGGCCAGCAGCGCCGCGAAGATCGCGCCGGTGCCGGTGCCGACGAACACGTCGGCGTCGCCGAGGTCCGTCCCGGCGTGGCGCAGCCCCGCGATGATCCCGGCCTGCCACGGCGCGCGGATGTGTCCGCCGAGGCCCAGCACCAGTGCGCGCGCCATCAGTCCTCCCAGGTCGCGTTGATCTTCTCGGCCTCGTCGGCGGCCTGCCGCAGCCCCGCCTCGTACGCGCTCTCGGGGATGTTCGGCTCGCTCAGCGTGAGCGTGAACAGGTCGACGGTGATCTGGTCGGGCCCGATGACGGTGACGTCGACGTCGCCGAGGGACGCGAGCTCCCGGTCCAGCGTCCGGGCCGGGACGACGTGCCGCATCGGCGACAGCACGACCAGCCGGTCGCAGCCGTGCGCGAGGTCGGCGTTGGTCGCCGAGAACATGCCGCCGTCCATGTACCGGCGGCCGTCGATCTCGGTGGGCGGGAACTCGCTCGGCCACGACGCCGACGCCCGGACGGCCGGCGCCAGCGGCACCCCGCTGTGGCGGTCCCACACGACGCGGTCGCCGCTGTCGGCGTCCACCGCCGCGAGGCGCAGCGGACGGACCGGCCACTCCCGGACGGGCAGGCAGTCGATGATCAGGTCGAGCCGGTGCGCCCTGGCGACGACCTCGGGCCGCCTGGTGATCTCCCCGATGCGCTGGCGGCGCGTCCGGCGCGGGACGGACCGGTCCGACAGCAGCCGCAGCACCTTGTCCAGCAGCAGGTCGTTCCCGGCGGGCCCGCGTTGCGCGCGGTCGGCGGCGAAGACGTCGTCCATCGCGCGGTTCAGGTCGGCGCCGGCGGCGAGGCAGGCGCCGACGAACGAGCCCCAGGCCGTCCCGACGATGAGGTCGGCGGTGCCGAGGTCGGTCCCGGCCCGCCGGAACCCCTCGATCAGGCCCGCTTCCCAGGGCGCGGCGATGCCCGCGCCGCCGCCCAGCACCAGCGCCCGCGTCATGACCCGCTCCAGGCGCGCGCGACGGCGGGGGCCTGGACGGCGGCCTGCCGCAGGCCCGCCTCGTAGGAGGCCATCCCGGGGAACTGGTCGAACAGTTCGATGTCGAAGACCTCGGCGGCCTCGGCGTCCGGGCCGACGACGGTCGCCGCGGCGCTCCCGGCGTCGGACTGGAGCTGCCGCATCGGCGCGAGGACGACCACGCGCTCGTGCCCGGCGGCGAGGTCGGCGTGGGTGTGCGAGTAGACGGCGCCGTCCATGTAGCGGCGTCCGGCGATCTCGACCGGCGGGAACATGGTCGGCGTGGCGACGGCCGCGCGGAGGGCCGGCTCGAACGGCGCCGCCCCGCCGCGCCGCCAGACGACCCGGTCGCCGCTCGCCACGTCGACCGCGGGGAGCAGCAGCGGCCGGTCCGGCCAGTCGCGGGCGGGCAGCCGGTCGATCAGGCCGTTGATCCGGGCGGTCCCGTCGGCGGTGTCGGCGCGCACGGCCGCCGCCCCGACGCGTCGCCGCCGCTCCCCGGGCGGGAAGGAGTCGTCGGCGAGGACGCCGAGCGTGTCGTAGAGCCGGGCGAGCCGGTCCACCTGGCCGGAGTCCTCGTGCGGCGGGCGCGCGGCGGCGAGGTCGGCGACGACGCGCGGCAGGTCGGCGCCGTGGGCGAGCAGCGCGGCGACATAGGCGCCCGCCGAGCAGCCGGTGACGAGGTCGGCGGCGCCGAGGTCGGTCCCGGCGCGGCGCAGTCCCTCGACCATGCCCGCCTGCCACAGCGCGCCCGCGACGGCGCCGGAGCCGAGGACGAGCGCGCGCCTCACGACCACACCTCCGCGACGTCGGCCGCGTACGCTTCGGCGTCGCGCAGCCCGGCGTGGAACGGCGCGGTGCCGGTCACGGTGTCGATGACGCCGACGGCGAAGATCTCGCGGCTCGCGCCGCCGGGACCGACCACCAGGCTGCGCGCCGCGCCCAGCCCGCCGATCTCCTCGGCGAGCAGGGCGCCGCCCAGCACGTGCCGCAGCGGCGCGAGGACGACCACGCGGTCGTGCCCGGCGGCGAGGTCGGCGTGGGTCTGCGAGTAGACGATGCCGTTCATGTGGTGGCGTCCGCCGATCTCGACGGGCGGGAAGACGGTCGGCAGCGCGTCGGACGCCCGGAACGCCTCGGCGAGCGTGGCCGCGCCGTCGCGTCCCCACACGGCGCGTGCGCCGCTCTCGACGTCGACGGTCGGGACGAGCAGCCGGTCCGGCCAGTCGCCGGACGGGAGCACCGCGAGGACGTCGTCCATCCGGTGGGCCGCCGCCGTGTGCGAGCCCCGCGCCATCCGGCCGACGCGCTGCCGCCGCTCGTCCGCCGGGACGGACGGGTCGGCGAGCACGTCGATCACGTGGAGCAGCCGGTCGGCCTCGACGTCGGCGGACGGGCCCGCCAGCAGCACCGCGACGACCTCTCTGATGGAACGTTCCAAGTCAAGGTCGGACAGCACCAGCGCCCCGGTCACCGGGCTCGCGCCCGTGGCGACGACCAGGTCGGCGTCGCCGAGGTCGGTCCCGGCCCGCCGGAACCCCTCGACCAGCCCCGCCTGCCACAGGGCGCCCGCGGTGCCGCCCGCACCCAGGATCAGTGCCCGTGCCATGCGGACGACGTACCCCGTCACGTCCGTCATGACACGGAATCCGCAGGTCAGCCGGTCCAGACCGCCGCGACCTCGGCCGCGTGCTCGGCCGCGCGCGCCAGCCCCGCCGCGTACGCGGGCCGGACCATGTGCGGGTCGAACAGCAGCAGATCGAACATCTCGCTCGCCGCCGGGCCGGCGTCGACCACGGCCGTCCGGCGCGGGGCGACGGCGGCGAGGTCGGCCGCCAGCTCGTCCCGGCCCGCCAGGGGGTGCAGCGGCGCGATGACCACGACCCGGTCGCAGCCGGCGGCGAGGTCGGCGTGCGCGATCGAGTACGTCATCCCGCCCATGTAGGACCGGCCGCCGATCTCCATGGCCGGGAAGAGGCCGGGCCACGCGCAGGACGCCCGGACGGCCTGCTCCAGCGTCGCCGCCCCGCCCCGCCGCCACACCGCGCGCTCGCCCGTCTCGACGTCGACCGCCGGGATGAGCAGCGTCCGGTCCGGCCACGCGCGCCCGGCCAGCAGGCCGAAGGTCTTGTCGGCGCGGTGGCGGGTCGCGGACGTGTCGGCGGTGCGCGCGACGCGTCCGGCGCGCCGCCGCCGCTCGTCCGCCGGGACCGACGGATCGGCCAGCAGGTCGTAGATGCGGGTGGCCGGGTCGGGCTCGACGGACGGCATCGGCTCGGCGCTCCGTCCGGCCGCCACGGCGTCGATGAAGCCGGGCAGGCCGGCGTCCAGGGCGATCACGGCGGCGGTCATCGAGCCCGCCGACGTGCCGACGATCAGGTCGGCGTCGCCGAGGTCGGTCCCGGCCCGTCGCAGGCCCTCGACCAGCCCGGCCTGCCAGAATCCGCCCACGGAGGCGCCCGCGGCGAGGACCAGTGCTCGCGTCATGCCGGGGCGCCTACCCGTGCAGAAACGGCCGGGTCAGGCGGTCCAGACGTCGGCGATCTCGGCGGCGTGCGCCGCCGCCTGGCGCAGGCCCGTCGCGTACGCCGTCGTCCACAGCTTCGGGTTGAGCAGGTCGATCGCGAACAGCTCGGCCGTCTCGGCGTCGGGGCCGACGGTCGCGATCCGCGCGGAGCCGAGCGTCGCCAGCTCGCGCGCGAGGACGTCCCGGCGCGTCATGTGCGCCATCGGCTCCAGCACGACCACCCGGTCATGGCCCGCCGCGAGGTCGGCGCTGCAGGCCGAGTAGACGCCGCCGTCCATGTAGCGGCGGCCCGCGATCTCCACCGGCCGGAACACGCCCGGCAGCGCGCACGACGAGCGCACCGCCTGCTCCAGCGTCGCCGCGCCGCCCGCGCGCCAGACGGTGAACGCGCCGCTGTCGACCTCCACGGCGGTGAGGAGCAGCGGCGTCGCGGGCCACTCCGGCGACGGCAGGTGCTCGGCGACGGCGTCGAGCCGTTCGTCGGACGCGGCGGTGTCGGCCTGGAGCGCCAGCACGCCCGCCCGGCGGCGTCCCTCGACGCCGTTGGTGGCCGCGTCGGTGAGCGCCTCGAAGATCGCCAGCAGCAGCCCGGGGTCGAAGTCGGCGGCGCCCGTCTCGCGCGGGTCGGCGGCGACGTCCGCCAGCAGGGTGGAGAAGTCGGCGCCGTGGGCCAGGAAGGCGCCCACGGCCGCGCCCGCGGACGTCCCGACGATCAGGTCGGCGTCCCCGAGGTCGGTTCCGGCGCGGCGGAACCCGTCGATCAGCCCGGCCTCCCAGGCGATCCCGGCGATCCCGCCGCCGCCCAGCACCAGCGCGCGTCCCATCCGTGGCTCCTTTCCCGTTTCTTGACGTCCCCATTGGATCACCTCGCCCGGGATGGTTCTTCTCGCTAGCTGGACGCAGTTGCAACTAGTTTGCAATAGTGGCCGTCATGTCGACCTACACGCTGCCGGACCTGCCGTACGACTACGGGGCGCTGGAGCCCGCGATCACCGGCGAGATCCTCGAACTGCATCACGCCAAGCACCACGCCGCCTACGTCAAGGGCGCGAACGACACGCTCGACCGACTGGCGGAGGCGCGGGACGAGCGGGAGTTCGGCGGGATCGTCGGGTTGGAGAAGACCTACGCGTTCAACCTGTCCGGGCACGTCCTGCACTCGATCTTCTGGGAGAACCTGTCCCCGGACGGCGGCGACCGCCCGGACGGCGCCCTCGCCGACGCCCTGACGGAACATTTCGGCTCGTTCGAGGCGTTCCAGCAGCAGCTCACGGCGGCGACGACCCTGGTCCAGGGCTCGGGCTGGGGCGTGCTGGCGTGGGAGCCCCTGGGCCGCCGCCTGGTCGTCGAGCAGGTCTACGACCACCACGGCAACGTCGGCGCGAACACGACGCCGCTGCTCGTCTTCGACGCCTGGGAGCACGCCTACTACCTGCAGTACCGCAACGTGCGCCCGGACTACGTCGAGCGCCTGTGGTCCCTCGTGAACTGGACCGACGTGGCCCGCCGTTACACCGCCGCGGCGGCCTCCTAGAACGTGCGGCGTCCGCCCGGCCGGGATCGTGCTCAGAACCTTTCCTTGCGGCCGGGCGGGCGCCGCACCCTGCGCGCTCACGCCCGCGCCGCGCGAACGCCACCGCCTCGGCGCGCAGGTGGTCGCGGGGGACGCCCGCCCGGCACCGGAACGTAAGGTGACCGGCATGACCGGCGATTACCCGTATTGGGAGACCGTCCCCACGCGGTGGAAGGACAACGACGTGTACGGGCACGTCAACAACGTCGTCCATTACTCGCTGATGGACACCGTCATCAACGCGTGGATGATCCGGACGGCGGGCTTCGACCCCCTGCGCTCGCCGTCGATCGCGCTGTGCGTGGAGTCGCACTGCCAGTACAAGGCCGAGGTGTCCTTCCCCGACGAGATCCGGGTCGGGCTGCGGGTCGGGAAGCTCGGCCGGTCGAGCGTCCGCTGGGAGATCGGGATGGTCCGGTCGGACGGGACGCTCATCGCCGAGGGCCATTTCGTCCACGTCTTCGTGGGCCGGGACGACCGCCGTCCGAGAGAGATCGTGGATCCCGTCCGCGCCGAGATGCAGAAGCTGGTGATGTCATGACCGTGACGCGTGCGGCCGTCCTGGTCGAGTCCGGCCGCGAGGCCCCCTACGCCAGGTCCAGGCCGCTGGAGATCGCCGAGCTGACGCTGGACCCGCCGGGGCCGGGCGAGCTGCTGATCCGGGTCGGCGCGGCGGGGCTGTGCCACTCGGACCTGTCGGTGATCAACGGCTCGCGGGTGCGTCCGCTGCCGATGGCGCTCGGGCACGAGGCGGCGGGCGAGGTCGTCGCGGTCGGCGAGGGGACGGACTTCGCGCCCGGCGACCACGTCGTGCTGGCGTTCGTCCCGGCGTGCGGGACGTGCGAGCGGTGCGTCGGCGGACGTCCGGCGCTGTGCGGGCCGGGCGCGCAGGCCAACGGCGCGGGCACGCTGCTCGGCGGCGGGCGGCGGTTCGTCGCGGCGGACGGCTCGCGTCCGCACCACCACCTCGGCGTGTCCGCGTTCTCGGAGTACACGGTCGTGTCGGCGAAGTCGGCGGTGAAGGTGGACGACGACCTCCCGCACGAGATCGCCGCGCTGTTCGGCTGCGCCGTCCTGACGGGCGCGGGCGCCGCGTTCTACAGCGCGCGGATCCAGCCGGGCGACACGGTCGCGGTGTTCGGGCTCGGCGGCGTCGGGCTGGCGGCGCTGCTGGCGGCCAAGGCGGCGGGCGCGGCCGAGGTCGTCGCGGTGGACGTCGTCGACCACAAGCGCTACCTGGCCGAACGGCTCGGCGCGACGGCCACGGTCGCGGGCGGTTCGGAGGCGGTCGAGGCCATCCGGGACCTGACGGGCGGCGGCGTCGAGAAGGTCATCGACACGACCGGCGTGGTCGCGGTGCTGGAGCAGGCGTACGCGGCGACCCGTCCGGGCGGGACGACGGTGACGGTCGGGCTGCCCGCGCCGGGCGTCCCGCTGACGCTGCCCGCGCTGAGCCTGGTCGCCGAGGAGCGCACCTTGCGCGGCAGCTACCTCGGGTCGTGCGTGCCCGCCCGCGACGTCCCGCGTTTCATCGGCCTGTACCGATCGGGCCTGCTGCCGGTGGACGCGCTGCTGTCGCACCGGCTGCGGCTGGACGACGTCAACGCGGGCTTCGACCGGCTGCACACCGGCGAGGCCGTCCGGCAGGTCGTCACGTTCTGATCTCGTGCTCGCCGTCGCCGGTCCGCGCGAGCGCCGACCGGCGGCGGCCGTAGCCGAAGTACACGACGCAGCCGATCGCGAACCAGATCGCGAACCGCAGCCACGTCTGCCACTGCAGGAACGTGATCAGCCAGGCGGAGAACAGGACGCCGATGATCGGCACGACCGGCATCCCCGGCACCTTGAACTGGCGCGGCAGCTCCGGATGCCGGTACCGCAGGACGATCACCGCGATGCTGACGACGATGAACGCCAGCAGGATCCCGATGTTCGTCAGCTCGGCCGCCTCGGCGATCGGCAGGAACGCGGCGATGACCGCCGAGCCGACGCCGAGGATCCACGTGATGCGGGTCGGCGCGTGCCGGGTGGGGTGCGTCTTGGCGAACCAGGCGGGGAGCAGGCCGTCGCGGCTCATCGCGAACCAGACCCGTCCGGCGCCCATCATGAACGTGAACAGGACGGTCAGCACGCCGAGGATCGCCCCGACCGCGATGATCGCGCCGACCGTCTTCATCCCGGCGGACTCGAACGCCGACGAGAACGCGGCGTTGGGGTTGATGTCGCGGTAGTCGACCATGCCGGTGAGGACGAGGCACGCCAGCACGTACAGCACCATCGAGATCGCGAGCGAGTAGAGGATGGCCTTCGGCATGTGCCGCGTCGCGTCCCGGGACTCCTCGGCCGCCGTGGACATCGCGTCGTAGCCGAAGACCGCGAAGAAGACCGTCGCGGCGCCGGTGAACGCGCCCGACCAGCCGAACGGGAAGAACGGCGTGTAGTTGCCCGCGTGCAGGTGGAACGCCCCGACGACGATCACCAGCAGGACGATCGCGACCTTGAGGTAGACGAGCGCGGACTCGAACCGCGCCGCGTCCTTCATCCCGAGGTTGAGGATGTAGGCGATGAGCAGGCACAGCAGCGCCGCGAACAGGTTGATCTTGTAGCTGCCGGACGCGACGCCGTCCGGTTCGGTGCCGGGCGCGCCCATCATCCACAGGGGGAGCTGGACGTCCAGGAACCCGAGCAAGTCGTCGAAGTAGCCCGAGATGCCGATCGCGACGACGGAGACGATCGCGGTGTACTCCAGCAGCAGGTCCCAGCCGATCGCCCAGCCGGGGAACTCGCCGAGCACCGCGTAGCCGTAGGTGTAGGCCGATCCGGCGCGCGGGATGAGGCCCGCGAACTCGGCGTAGGAGAACGCGGCGGCGGCGCTCGCGATCCCCGCGATCAGGAACGAGACGAGCACGGCGGGCCCGGCGGTCTCGTTGGCGACCGCGCCCGCCAGGGAGAAGATCCCGGCGCCGATGATGCCGCCGACCCCGATCGCGGTGAGCTGCCACAGGCCGAGGGTGCGCCGCAGTCCGCGTCCCCCCGTGTCCTCGCTGATCTGGTCGATCGGCTTGCGGCGGGTGATGTCCCGCAGCAGACGGCCCATAGGAAAAACCTCCGAGATGGTCTCCTATGCGGCTGTTCCCCCGGATGGGTCGGAATACCGACACCTGTTGATCACTTTTGGGTCAGGCCCGGGTGACGCGGGGTGAGGCGCGCCACCCGGGGCCGTCTCGGTCAGCGGGGGCTCGCGTCCGTCCACGCGGAGGTCAGGACGGTCGTGGCGCTGAGCGTCGTGCCCGCCGGCAGGACCGCGTTGACGCCGCTCGGCTTGCGGATCACCAGGACTTCGGCGAGGGCGTTCCCGGTCGCCTTGTCGATGACGAGCCGGTGCTCCAGGACGCCGTTCGGGGTGCGCTCGGTGAACGCGATGGCGACGCCGGGCCGTCCGGCCGGGTCCTTGACCGCGCCGAGCGACCGGACGGACGGCAGCGCCGACAGCATCCGGTACGCCGCCGCCCGGACCTGCGGCGTCACCGGCATCACGCCGTTGACGAGGGCGGTGGCGACGGTGAACAGCCAGGTGTCCGACGCCATCTTCGTGCCGGCCGACTCGGTGCCGTGCCCGTCGTACCAGCGCAGCAGGGACGCGCGCAGCTTCGCCGGGTCGCCGGGCAGGCCCAGCAGATCGGCCACGCTCACGTTGCGGCCGAGCCAGAAGACCTTGTCGCCGTCGGTCAGGGGGGACGACGACCGCTGCGGCGGCTTGGCGGCGGTGCTCAGGGTGCCGCCCTTGAGCTTGCGGGTGCCCGTCTGGAACCGGACGGTCGCGGGCGAGCCCGCGCGGCGCCACGCCTTCTCGTCCTGCGGCGTGGCCGGGCGCGCGCCGAGGACGGTCGTCTCGGTGACGATCTTCCGGTGGACGTCGAAGGGCGTCCAGACGTCCTCGCGCTGGTCCTGGACGAACGTGTAGCCGCCCTCCACGCGGTACGCCGTGCGGTGGACCATCGACGTGCGCCAGTACGCCAGGTGGCGCGGCTTCGCGTCCCGCGTGACCGTGTTCGCGGCGGCCAGCAGGACGGTCTTCGCGTCCAGGCGCTCCGGCGCGGACGGGGTCGCGGTGGGCGGCGGGCCCGGGTCGTCGGGCAGCGCCACGAACGCGGCGGTCGCGACGACGGCCGTCGCGGCGGCGGCCAGGCCCCAGACCGGGCGGAACCGCCGCCGTCGGCGGGGGGCGGGCGCGCCGCGCATCGCCCGCGCGAGTTCGGCGTCGCGGGTGGCGGGGTCGACTTCGGTGTCCAGTTCGTCCGGGCGGGCCTGCGCGAGGACGCGCAGCAGGTCGTGCGGGTCACGGGTCATGACAGCTTCTCCTTCAGGATCGGGATCGCGGGCGGCCGGGGATCGGCCTCGACGGCGCGGGCCAGCCGCTTGCGGGCGCGGTGCAGCCGCACCCGGAACGCGGCGGGCGACGCGCCGACGACGCGGGCGGCGTCGCGCGGGGCGAGGCCCTGCCAGGCGACGAGCAGGAGGATCTCCCGGTCGTCCTCGGGCAGGGTCGCGAGGGCGCGCAGCACGGCGAGGCGTTCGGCGACGCGGTCGGCCACGTCCGCCTCCGGCTCCGCCCAGCGGCGCAGCTCGGCCGCCGACGCCTCCCGGCGCGCCCGGGCGCGGTGGTCGGCGAGCAGCAGGTTCCGGGCGACGCCGAGCAGCCACGGCAGCGCCGGGTCGGGGACGTCGTCGAACCGCCGCCACGCCACCGCGAACGTCTCGCTCACGATCTCGTCGGCGACCTGCCGTCCGGCGCGGGCCGTCGCGTAGGCCCAGACACGCTGCCGGCAGGCGTCGTACATCGCGGTGAAGCGTCTTTCGCGCGGGTCGTCCGCCACACCTGTTCCTCCGTTCGTGCGCCGTGTTCATGAGGCTGTGTTCACCAGGAAGTGCCGGGACGGCGCCCATCGTTACCGACGATCTGCGGTGTTCTGTCCGCTCGTCCGGGCTGGCGGACGGGTAAGGGACGCCTCACCGCACGGCTGGACACGGCCCGCCGGGCGGCAGGGCGCCTTCTTTGCGCTCTGCGGCGTCCGGCGCGGACGGTCGGGAGACGGAACGCGCCGCGCGAGGACGGATCGGCGGCGCGCATCGTTCCCGGGCCGTCCGGGCGGCGGTCCTTTCCGGGGCCGTGGCGACCGGACATTTTCTCCTTTCACGACAAATGGTCAAAGTGATCGGTGATCAAGACTTGACCGAATGAGATTCGGCTCTTAGGTTCCTACGGGTGCGGTCCCCCCGAACGTCCGAGGAGCCGACTTGAGCCTCACCCTGGAGGACGCGGGCCGCGCGCTCGCCGACCCCGCCGTCTACGCCGACGACCGACGGCTGCACGAGGCGCTCACGCTGCTGCGTCACGAGGACCCCGTCCACCGCGTCGAGGCGCCGGGCTACAACCCGTTCTGGGCCGTCACCCGGCACGCCGACATCATGGAGGTCGAGCGGCAGCACGGGCTGTTCGTCAACGCGCCGCGTCCGCTGCTCGCCACGGCCGAACTGGACGAGGTCAACCGGCTCCGCCAGGAGCAGGGGATGGCGCTGCGCACGCTCGTCCACATCGACGACCCCGACCACCGGGTGCTGCGCGCGATCGGCGCCGACTGGTTCCGGCCGCGCGCGATGCGGGCGCTGGAGTCGCGCGTCCGCGAACTCGCCCGCCGCTACGTGGACCGGATGGCCGAACTCGGCGGCGAATGCGAGTTCGTCCAGCAGATCGCCGTGAAATTCCCGCTGTACGTGATCCTGTCGCTGCTCGGCCTGCCGGAATCGGATTTCGACCGGATGCTGCGGCTCACCCAGGAACTGTTCGGCGGGGACGACGACGAACGTCAGCGCGGCGCCAGCCCCGAAGAGAAACTGCAGGTGCTGTTCGACTTCTTCGCCTATTTCCAGGAACTGACGGCCGCGCGGCGCGCCCGGCCCACCGACGACCTGGCGTCCACGATCGCGAACGCGCGGGTGGACGGCGAGCCGCTGAACGACCTCGACACCGCGTCCTACTACGTCATCATCGCGACGGCGGGCCACGACACGACCAGCTCCACGATCTCGGGCGGGCTGCACGCGCTCGTCGAGAACCCCGGCGAGCTGGCGCGGCTGCGCGCCGACCCCGGGCTCATGCCGCTCGCGGTGGACGAGATGATCCGCTGGACGACGCCCGTCAAGGAGTTCATGCGGACGGCCACCGACGATTACGAGCTGCGGGGCGTGCCGATCAGGAAGGGCGACGCGCTGCTGCTGTCCTATCCGTCGGCGAACCGCGACGAGGACGTCTTCGCCGACCCGTTCTGCTTCGACGTCGGACGCGATCCGAACAAGCACCTGGCGTTCGGATTCGGCGTCCACTACTGCCTCGGCGCGGCGCTCGCGCGCATCGAGGTCCGCGCGTTCTTCGAGGAACTGCTGCCCCGGCTCGGGTCCGTCGAACTGGCCGGGGAGCCGCGCGGGATCGCGACCACGTTCGTCGGCGGGCTGAAGCGGCTGCCCGTCCGTTACACGCTGCGAGGGTGAGCATGGGCAGACGGATCGAGGCCGCCGTCCTGCGGGCGGTGGACGCCCCCTACGCGATCGAACCGCTCGACCTGGCCGATCCCGGGCCGGGCGAGCTGATCGTGCGGATCGCCGGCGCCGGGATGTGCCACACGGACCTGCTGGGCCGCGCGCCCGGCGACCTGGTGGCCAAGCCCGTCGTGCTCGGGCACGAGGGGTCGGGCGTGGTCGAGGCGGTGGGGCCCGGCGTCGCGCTCGCGCCGGGCACGCCGGTGGTGCTGTCGTTCGACTCGTGCGGCGACTGCGCGAACTGCCGCGCGTCGCGGCCGGGCAACTGCGCGTCGATGGCGGCGCTCAACATGTTCTCCGCGCCGCCGGACGGCCTGCCGCGCGCGACGGACGCGACCGGCACCGCGATCAACAACCGCTGGTTCGGCCAGTCGTCGTTCGCCACGCACGCCCTGACGACCATCCGAAACACGGTTCCGGTTCCGGCGGACGTCCCGCTGGAACTGCTCGGCCCGCTCGGCTGCGGAATGCAGACCGGCGCCGGGTCGGTGCTCGTCTCGCTGGGCGTCGGCGCGGGCGACTCGATCGCGGTCTTCGGGACGGGCGCCGTCGGCCTCGCCGCCGTGATGGCCGCCCGCATCGCCGGCGCCACGACGATCATCGGCGTCGACACCAACCAGGCGCGCCTGGACCTGGCCAGGGAACTGGGCGCGACGCACGTCCTGCACGGCGGCGAGGAGGACGTCCCCGGCCGGATCCGCGCGATCACCGGCCCGGAAGGCGTCCAGTACGCCCTGGACACGACGGCCGTCCCCGAAGTCGTGACGGCGGCGGTGGCGTCCCTGCGGACGACCGGCGTCTGCGGCCTCGTGGGCATCGGCACCGCCGAACTGCGCCTGGACCCGACGCTGCTCCTGATGGGCCGCACGCTGCGCGGAATCATCGAGGGCGACGTCGTCCCGCACCTCTTCATCCCCCGCATGGTCGACCTGTGGCGCCAGGACCGGTTCCCCTTCGATCGCTTGATCGAGACCTATCCGCTCGCCGCGATCGACCAGGCCGAGGCCGACACCCGCTCCGGCAAGGTCGTCAAGCCCGTCCTGCTCCCGCCCGCCCCATGACCCCCGCGCCCCGGACCCGCGCGCCGTCCGCCCGTGGCCTGGGCGGACGAGCCGGGGTGCGGCGCGTGGACGTGCCGGAATCAACGATCGTCTGAACGAGCCCGACCCTGGAGGCATTGTGACCGCGCTGGACCTCATCACCGCCGGCGAGCCCGATCTGGACGCGGTCGCCGCCGCGTTCGACGCGTGCGGCGCGGTGGCGCCGGCCGCGCTGCGCGGGACCTGGCGCGGCGGCCTGTTCTCCTCCGGCGGCGGTCTCGCCGCACGGCTGACCAGGCTCAACTGGTACGGCAAGCGCTTCCACGACGACGAGGACGTCGACCCGCTGCTGTGCCGCAGCGCCGACGGCGGCCTCTACTCCTACGACGGCATGGGCCTGGCGCGCCTGCGCGAGGTGACCTACCGCGGCGTCCCGTCCGCCGCGATGATCTACGACACGCAGCCGATCATCGACCACTTCCGCCGCGTGACCGACGACGTGGTCCTCGGCGCGATGGACGCCAAGGGCCAACCCCACGTCCTCTACTTCCACCTGACCCGCGTCGAGTGACGGCCCGCGTCGAGTGACGGCCCGCGTCGCGTGACGGACCGGGCGGGGTGAAGGGCGTGCGGGGAGTCACTAGGGTCGGGCGCTGGAGGTGGTGCGTGTGTCCGGATGGCTCCCCGAACGACCGATCGTGCAGGCTCCGATGGCGGGCGGCGCGTCCACGCCGGAACTCGTCGCCGCGTGCGCGGCGGCGGGGGCGCTCGGGTTCCTCGGCGCGGGGTATCAGACGGCCGCGCGGATGCGGGCGGACGTGGAGGCGGTGCGGGCGCTGACGGCGCGGCCGTTCGGCGTGAACCTGTTCCTGCCGTCGCCGGACGACCCCGATCCGGCTGACATCGCCGCGTACCGGACGCGGCTGCTGCCGGACGCCGCGCGGCTCGACACCGAGCCGGGCGTGCCGCGCGCCCGCGACGACGACTTCGACGCCAAGGTGGAGACGCTGCTCGCCGGGCCGCCGGTCGCGGTGGTGAGCTTCACGTTCGGCCGGCCGTCGCCCGACGTCGTCCGGGCGTTCCAGGACGCGGGGACGGCCGTCGTCATGACCGTCACGTCGCCGGACGAGGCGCGGCAGTGCCCGGACGCCGACGCGCTGTGCGTCCAGGGCATCGAGGCGGGCGCGCACCAGGGGACGTTCACCAACGCCGAGAGCGCGGGGTTCGGCGTGCGGGAGCTGGTGAGCGCCGTCCGGGACGTGACGCGACAGCCGCTCCTCGCGGCGGGCGGGCTCGGGACGCGTGCGCACGTCGCGGAGGTGCTGGCCCTCGGCGCGGTCGCGGCGCAGGCGGGGACGGCCTTCCTGCGCAGTCCCGAGTCGGGCGCGAGCGCCGTCCACAAGGCGGCGCTCGGCGATCCGCGCTTCACCGAGACCACGCTGACCCGCGCGTTCAGCGGACGGTTCGCGCGGGGCCTGACGAACCGGTTCATCCTGCGCCATTCGGACGCCGTCCCGGCCGCGTACCCGGACGTCCACTACCTGACGAGCCCGCTGCGCCGCGCCGCCGCCGCGCGCGGTGACGCCGACGGGCTCAACCTGTGGGCGGGGACGTCCTGGCGCAGCGCCGCGCCCATCCCGGCCCCGGAGATCGTCGCCGCCCTGACGCCCTGAAGATCCGTGTGACCCCGGATGCCCGAGTTGGGGGTGAGTCGCTAGGTTTGCCCTGTTGGCCGGGGGTTCGGGGGGAGCGGCGATGCGGGGCGTGCGGTTCGGTGCGGTGATCGGAGGTCTCGCGCTGCTCGCGGGATGCGCGGCGCACGTCCGGTCGCCGGAGCGGGACGGGATCGTCCCGGCCGCACCGCCCGCGCCGACCGCCGCGCCGTCGACCGACCCGGCGCAGGCGTGGGCGCGCTGGGACCTCAAGCCGCTGCCGCCCGCGCCGCCCGCCCCGGCGGCGCCCGCGATCGCGCTGAAGGCGACGGGCCCGGTGCCGGTGTTCTCGTCCGTCCCGACGAAGGACCGCGTCGTCTTCGTCACGCTGGACGACGGCAACGAGAAGGACCCGAGGTTCGTCGACATGCTCGCGGACCTGCGGGTCCCGGTGACGCTGTTCCTCACCGACACCGCGATCCAGAACGACTACGGATATTTCCGGAAACTTCAGTCGTCGGGCGCGGTGATCGAGAACCACACCGTCACCCATCCGCAACTCCCGCTGCTCGGTGTGGACGGCCAGCGCCGCGAACTCTGCGACGACCAGAAGATCCTGCGGCGCGAGTACGGCCGGCGGCCCGTCCTGCTCCGTCCGCCCTACGGCCAGTGGAACTCGGTCACGCAGCAGGCCGCCGCCGAGTGCGGGCTCCGCGCGATCGTCCTGTGGCGCGCGTCGATGCAGATCCACGACTTCCAGTACGACGATCCGGAGCGCAAGCTGCGTCCCGGCGACATCCTGCTCGCCCACTTCCGCGGCCCGAAGGAGCTGAAGGGCGAGACGATGACCGAGATGTTCGCCGAGCTGCTGCGCCGCGTCCACCGGCAGGGCTTCGCGGTCGCGCGGCTGGAGGACTACGTCCGCGCGCCCTGAACCATCGTCTCGACGGGCTTGTCCGGCGCCTCGTCGGGGACCACGGCGCGTCCGCGCACCCGCGCCAGCTCCGCGTCGAACTCCGCGCCGATGAGGATCGCGACGTTCGACACCCACATCCACACCAGGAAGATCACGACCGCGGCGAGCGCGCCGTACGTGCGGTTGTAGGAGCCGAAGTTCGCCGCGTACACCGCGAACCCGATGGACGCGACGATCCACGCACCGATCGCGACCGCACAGCCCGGCGTGATCCAGCGCGACTCCCGCACGTTCGGTCCGGCCCGGTACAGCGTCGCGATGGCCACCACCGCGACCGCGACGAGCACCGGCCACTTCGCGATGTTCCAGCCCGTCACGAACGCCGAGCTGAGTCCGAACACCCGGCCCGCCTGCACGGTGAGCCAGCCGGTGAACGTCACCGCGACCGCGCTCGCGCCGAGCAGCACGACGATCGCGAGCGTCAGCGCGAGCCGCAGCGGCGCGAGCTTCCACAGCGGACGCCCCTCGCCGATGTCGTGGACGGCGTTCAGCGCCCGGATCAGCGCGCCCACGTACCGCGACGCCGACCACAGCGCGAGGACCGTTCCGGCGGACGCGACCGTCCCGGCCGTCGCCCCCGCGCCGTGCAGGTCCGACAGCAGCGCGAGCGCCGTGTCGCGCGTCGGGCCGGGCGCGAACTGCCGGACGTTCTCGGTGAGCGTCCGCTCCCCGGACACGCCCGCCAGATCCACCAGCGACACCACCACGATCAACCCGGGGAACAACGACAGCACGCCGTAGTACGTCAGTGCCGCCGCCCAGTCCAGGAGACCGTCGTTGAGAACGCTGACGGCCGTCCGCCGCACCACGCGCCACCAACCCCGCAGACCCGGCCGGTCCGTCCCGTCGCCCGCCATGGCGCCACCTCCCGATCCGCGGTGGCGATACCCGCTCCGCGCCGCGCCATGCCCGCGCATGGTCCGGTAGGTCGAGGGTAGAGAAGCGACGCCGATTCGTCGCGAGTGGAGGCAGAACGTGACCGACCGGACGGTGCCCTGATGGACCTCGCCTACGGACAGGGCTGGACGCAGCTCGGCGAACTGCTGCTCGCGCTGGTGCTGTCGGCGACGATCGGGCTGGAGCGCGGCCTGCGCAACAAGGACGCGGGCCTGCGGACGCACACGCTCGTCGGCGTGGGCTCGGCGCTGTTCATGCTGGTCAGCAAGTACGGGTTCGGGGACGTGCCCGGCTCGGACGTCTCGCTGGACCCGTCCCGCGTCGCCGCGCAGATCGTCTCGGGCATCGGGTTCATCGGCGGCGGGCTGATCTTCGTCCGGCGGGACGCGGTGCGCGGCCTCACCACGGCCGCCGTCGTCTGGGTCGTCGCGGCGATCGGGATGGCGGCGGGCGGCGGGCTGCCCGTTCTCGCCGTCGCGGTGACGATCGGGCACTTCATCGTGATCTTCGGGCTGAGTTCGCTCGCGAAGCTGCTCCCCATCGAGCGCATCGGCCGTCCGCGCCGGATCCGCGTCCGCCTCGCCTACCGGGACGGGCGGGGCGTGCTGCGGCGCGCGCTGGCCGAGGCGACCGGACGCGGGTTCGTCGTCGCCGAGGTCCAGGTCGAACGCGAGTACGCCGACAGCGACGTCGGCCGCGACGAACGCCGGGACCGCGTCGACCCGGGGCGGCGCGGGTCCGCCGCCGTCGTCCTGCTGCTGGAGGGGAACGGGTCCGAGCCGGAGCTGGTCGCGGCGCTCGGCGAACTGCCGGACGTCGTCGGCGTGACGGCCGGCGAGGGGGCCGACGATGGCGACTGAGCGGCGCGCGGGCCTTCGCTACGATCGGCGCATGCGGGTTCCGGACGACGACGAGATCCGCGCCCTCCACGCACGGCACGCCCCCACCCCGGAGGCGTTCGACCTCGTCCACACCCACTGCCGCGTCATCTGGGACGTCGCCGCGCAGCTCATCGCCCGCTCCGGCCTGGACGTCGACGCCGACCTCGTCCGCGCCGGCTGCCTCCTGCACGACGTCGGCGTCTACCGCCTCTACGACGCCGACGGGCGGCCGGACTTCCGCCAATATGTGCGCCACGGCGTCCTCGGCCACGAGCTGCTGCGCGAGGAGGGCTACCCGGACGTGCTGTGCCGGTTCTGCTCGCACCACACCGGCGTCGGCCTGACCCGCGCCGACATCCTGGACCAGGACCTGCCGCTCCCCGTCGCCGACTACCTGGCGGAGTCCCCCGAAGAGGAACTGGTCATGTACGCGGACAAGTTCCACAGCAAGTCCACGCCGCCGGTCTTCCTCACGGCCGACACCTTCGCCGCCCGGATCGCCCGCTTCGGCCCGGACAAGACCGCCGCCTTCGCCCGCATGCGCCGGGACCTCGGCACCCCCGACCTGGCCCCGTTGGCAGCCGCCTACGGCCACGCCCTGACCTGACCCGGTTCACGAGGCGCGTGCCGGGATCTGGCGGAGGCGGCCGGGTCAGGGGGATGGCGCGGGCGCGGGCGCCGGACGGTGGGCGGCCAAGGGGAGGCGGAGGACGAAACGGGCGCCGCGCGGGCTGTCCTCGATGGCGAGCGAGCCGCCGTAGGTCTCGGCGATCTCGCGGGCGATGGGCAGGCCGAGGCCCGTCCCCGCGGGGTCGCGGCGGCGGCTCTCGGGCAGCCGCGCGAAGCGCTCGAAGACGCGTTCGCGGTTCTCCGGCGCCACGCCGGAGCCGTCGTCCAGGACCTCCATCGTGGCCGTCCCGTCCTCGGCCCGGACGGTCACCTCGATCGAGGACAGGGCGTGCCGCTCGGCGTTGGCCAGCAGGTTCCCGAGGACGCGCGCGAGCCGCAGCCCGTTGGCCACCACGATCGCGCCCTCGTCCAGCCGGGTCGTGATCGGGACGCGCGCGGGCCGCCGGTCGACCTCGCGGCGGACCATCGCGGCCAGGTCGACGTCCTCCTCGGGCGCGGGGGAGCGGCCGTCGAGCCGGGACAGTTCCAGCAGGTCGTTGACGATGTCGTTCAGCCGTTCGGTGTCGCTCACCGCCGCGCGGACCATCGCCCGCCAGTCGAAGTCGTCGTCCTCGTCGAGCGCGGCCTCCAGCCGGGTGTGCAGGCCCGCGATCGGGTTGCGCAGGTCGTGCGAGGCGTCGGAGATGAACCGGCGCTCGCGGCTCGCGGACTCGTCCAGCCGCCCCAGCGTCTCGTTGACCGTCTCGGCGAGCCGCTGGATCTCGCCCCCGGTGTCGGGCACGGTGACGCGCGCGCCGAGCGCGGCGGCGTTGATCCGCGCGATCTGCCGCCGCATCGCCTCGACGGGCGCGAAGGACAGGCCGACGGCGCGCCACGTCCACCAGCCGATCGCCGTGACGACCAGCGCCAGCACCGCCGCCATCTCGACGGCCAGCAGCAGCCCGGTCAGCAGCGTCGGCGCGTGGGACGCCACGAGCGCCACGACCGGCCGCCCGAACGTGCCGTCGGTGATCCGGACGCCCGTCACCCACACGCATTCGCCGAGGGACGGCGGGCACGCGTCGTCGTCGACCAGGACGTCGTCCGCCGCGACGTTCGGGGCGATCAGCGGCGGTTTGCCGCGCAGTTCGGTGGACGCGTAGAGGATCCGCCCCGACCGGTCCACGATCTGCACCCGGTCGTCGCGGCCCTCGCCGAGGGACGGGTCCCGTCCGGCGTGGACGTTCGCGGCGAGCCGGTCCAGCGTGCGGCTCGCCTCGTCCAGCGAGAGCTGGAACGTGACCTCCCGCGCCAGCAGCAGCCCGAGCGCCATGCAGACCGCGCCGATCCCCACGGACACGAGCACGCTGATCAGCGTCGCGCGGCCCCGGGGCGTGTGCAGCGCCCGCGCGCGCAGATGCCGGAGTCTCGCCTCCCTGTGCTCGCGCCTGTCGTCGCGCATCGCGCCGGATCTCCCGCTTCGGTTCTGGCCGGACGATCGCCGCTCATCGCGGTGGTCTCATCGCTCAGCGTAATATCCGCAGGTCGGACGACGCGTGGTGGCCCCTCACCGGATCCGGAACACCGGGACGAGCGGCGCCAGCTCGGCGAGCCCCGCGTCGTCCAGGTTCTTGATCGGACGGTCGAAGAACCGCCCCACCTCCCAGCCCCAGCGCTTCAGGTAGCGGCGCAGCGCGGGGATCTTGTCCGCGTCGGACAGCTCGGTCGCGGTGAACGGCTCGGCGCGGCGCCCGAGCCGCAGCTCGCCGCCCCCGGCGACGCGCATGTTGCGCACCCACTGCGTGTGCCCGCGCGGCGCGACGAGGTACCGCTCGCCGTCGATCGTCAGCAGGTTGACGGGCGTCGTCCGCCACTCGCCGCTGGTGCGGCCCCGCACGGCGAGCAGGCGGCTGCCGAACAGGCTGAGCCCGCGCCGGGCCAGGAAGCCGACGGTCCTGTTGAAGTAGACCTCCATGCCCTTGGCCTGGACGTTGCGGCTGTCCGTCATCGTGTTCCTCCGAGTGTGAGCGGTGCTCTCGTTCGAGATCAGTATGCACGCGTCGTCGCGGCAAAAGCAAGAGCAGTGCTCTCGAATTTGTGCAGTGCTCTCGCCGATGGCAGACTGGACGGCATGAACGCCCGCCCCACCCCGCGCGAACGGCTCCGCGCCCAGCTGGTCCGGGAGATCAAGGAGAAGGCGCGCCGGCAGCTCTCCGAGGTCGGCCCGCAGGGCCTGTCGCTGCGGGCCGTCGCCCGGGACATGAACATGGTGTCCTCGGGTCTCTACCGCTACTTCGCCAGCCGGGACGAGCTGCTCACCGCGCTGATCGTCGACTCTTACAACACGCTCGGCACGTGGGCCGAACGCGCCCTGGACGCCGACGCGACACCGCCCAGCCACCGGGCGCGCTGGCACGCCGTCTGCGCCGCCGTCCGCGCGTGGGCGCTGAAGTACCCGCACGAGTACGCGCTGATCTTCGGGACGCCCGTCCCCGGCTACAGCGCGCCCGCCGGGACCGTCGAGGCCGCCGTCCGCGTGCCCACCGCGCTGTTCACGGTCGTCCGCGACGCGTGGGCGGACCGCGCGCTGACCCCGCCGCGGCCGGACCGTCCGCTCGGGTCCGAGCTGGCCGGGCAGGCGCGCTTCGTCACCGAGAGCATCGCCCCGGGCCTGCCGGAGCCGCTCGCCGTCCGGACCGCCGCCGCCTGGACGCAGCTGTTCGGCATGGTCGGTTTCGAGCTGTTCGGCCACCTCAAGGGCAGTTTCGACCCGGCCGACGCGTTCTTCGGCCACACCGTGGACCTCATGGCCGATCTCCTCGGTTTTCCCGTTTCCTGATCACGGAGCGTCACGATCGGTTACGCTCTCGGCTGTCCGGACGTCGATGACGGGAGCGGGATGCACACCACGGTGGTCCAGACGGTCGATCCGGTCCTCGACCGGATGCGCGCGATCGGCCGGGGGCTCGGCCCGCACGACGGCGTCGGCCGCTTCAACCGCGTCTACCTGCGGGTCACCGAACTGGTCGCCGCGGATCTGTCGGCGGGAGCGTTCCACGACCCGGACTTCGTCGCGCGGCTCGACCGGGTCTTCGCCGGGCTGTACTTCGACGCCGTCGCCGCGGACGAGGCGGGCCGCGCCCCCGGGCACGCCTGGCGGCCCCTGTTCGAGGCGCGGGGCGCGCGGGCCGTGTGCCCGTTGCAGCACGTCCTCGCGGGGATGAACGCGCACATCAGCCACGACCTGCCGCTCGCCGTCATCGAGACCTGCGCCGAGCGCGGCCTGACGCCGGGGCCGGCCGTCCACGCCGACTACCTGCGCGTCAACGACCTGCTCGCGCGCGCCGAGGCCGAGGCGCGCCGCGAGGTCGAGCCGTGGCTGCTGCGGCTGGCCACCCGCGACCTGGAGACGGTCAAGCACATCATCGGGACGTTCGGCGTCGCGCGGGCGCGGGACCTCGCGTGGTGCGCGGTCGAGGCGCTGTGGCCGCAGCGCGGGACGCCCCTGTTCGACGCCTCGGCGGACCTGCTCGCGCGGACCGTCGAGACGACCGGGCGGCTGCTCGTCACGCCGGTGGTCCCGCCGGTGTTCGCCGACGAGCCGTCCCGCTGAGCCGGCGGTGGGGGGAGCCGCGGTGCGGGAGACGGCGGACGGGCCGGTCGTCCTCGGGGTCGTGACGCTGCCGGGCGAGCGGTGCTCGGCGGCGCGGGCGCGCGCGTTCCTGCGCGACCTGCTGCCGCCCGACGACCCGGTCCTGGACGACCTGCTGACGGTCGGCAGCGAGACGGTCGGGAACGCGGTCGCGCACACCGCGTCCGGACGGCCGGGCGGCCGGGTCACGGTGGCGCTCACCGCGACCGCGCGCGGCTACCGGCTGGAGGTCGGCGACGACGGCGCGGACGGCGCGCGTCCGCACGTCCGGCCGGGCTCGGACGAGGACCTTGTGGACGATCCGCTCGCCGGAGCGGAGAACGGGCGCGGGATGCGGATCGTCGCGGCGCTCACGTCCGCGTGGGGCTACTGGGAGCGCGGCGACCGGACGGTCGTGTGGGCGGAGTTCGTCCCGGCCCGCGCGCGCGGTGGACGCCCGCGCGGGCCGGGACTGCGCACCGCCGGGGTCAGCGACCCCGGTTGAACTGCCGGACGGGCGTGCGGGGCAGGGTGCGCCGCGCGCCCGCCGACAACGCGGCGGTGCGGTGGTCGCGTGGGGTGCGACGGGCCTTTTTCTTGTCGTCCACTTCCGGCGGGGCCGAGAAGAGGACGGTCTCGGTATCGCGAATGCGCAAGGAGAGATCACCTCCGGGCAGGTTGAAAGACGGCCGCGAGGGGCCGTGAAAAGACCGGGGAAAGACGGGGAGCGGGCGCGCACGGGAGCGTGCGGCGGCTCGACCCGCGAGATCACAGAGAGAAGATCTTCATGTCCGGTAGCTTCCCCCGGCCCCGGGCGGACCGTCAACTTCTTTTTCGGCGGGCGCGCCGCGGAAAGCGCTCCGGTAAGCGCTCGGGGTCACGCCGAGTGCGGCGTGGAAATGGTTCCGCAGCGACACGGCCGTCCCGAATCCGGACGCGCGGGCGATCTGGTCCACCGGCAGAGCGGTGCTCTCCAGCAGGTGCCGGGCGCGTTCGACGCGTTGGCGCGTCAGCCATTCCCCGGCCGACAGTCCGGTCTCCTCGCGGAAGCGGCGGGTGAACGTCCGCACGCTCATCGCCGACCGCGCCGCAAGCTCGCGCAGCCCGATCGGACGGTCCAGCTCCGTCAGCGCCCACGCCCGCGCCGCCGCCGTGGACGCGTCGGCCTCGTCCGGCACCGGCCGCACCACGAACTGGGCCTGCCCGCCCGCGCGGTGCGGCGCGACGACGATCCTGCGCGCGGCGTCGTTGGCGACGGCCGCGCCGTGGTCGCGCCGGACGAGGTGCAGGCACAGGTCGATCCCGGCGGCCTCGCCGGCCGAGGTGAGCACGGTGTCCTCGTCCACGTAGAGCACGCCGTGGTCGACGTCCACGCCCGGATGCCGCGCGCGGAGCAGGTCGCCCGAGTGCCAGTGCGTGGTGGCGCGGCGCCCGTCGAGCAGGCCCGCCGCCGCGAGGACGAACGCGCCCGTGCAGACCGACGCGACGCGCGTGCCGTCGTCGGCGGCCTTCCGGACGGCGGCCGTCACCACCGGGTCCGGGCCGTCGGGGCGCTCGTCGTCGTCCTTGGCGGCCGGGACGACGACCGTGTCCGCGTCGGCCAGCGCGTCGAGTCCGTGCGGGGCGAACACGGTGAAGTCGGCGGACGTCCGGACCGGGCCGGGCGCGACCGCGGCCGTCAGGACGGTGTAGAGCGGCTGCCCGGACGCGTCGCGCGCCGCCTCGAACACCTGGTGGACGAGCCCGAGTTCCATCGGGAGCACGCCGTCCCTGATCACCACCGCCACTCGATGCGTCATGGCCCGATTCTTGCACTGATTGGCCATCGGGCCACTCACGGCCGTCCGTCCGGCCCGCGCACGATGGCGGGGACGGAAGGAGAACGATCATGCGCATCCTGTGGCTTTTCGCCCATCCCGAGCCGAAGTCCCTCAACGCCGCCCTGCGCGACGCGGGCCGCAAGGCGCTCGCCGACCTCGGGCACGAGCTGCGCGAGTCCGATCTGTACGCGATGGGGTGGAATCCGGTCGTCAGCGCGGCGGACTTCGGCGGTTCCGCCGATCGGCTCGCCGTCAGCCGCGACTCGGCCGCCGCGTACGCGTCCGGCGCGCTCGCCGCCGACATCCAGGAGGAACAGGACAAACTCCGGTGGGCGGACGCGGTCGTCGTCCAGTTCCCGCTGTGGTGGTTCGGCCCGCCCGCGATCCTGAAGGGCTGGTTCGACCGGGTGCTCGTGGAGGGCTTCGCGTACGGCGTGCCCGGCGCGGACGGCCGTCCGCTGCGCTACGGCGCCGGACCGCTGAGCGGAAAGCGCGCGTTCACGATCGTCTCGACGGGCTCGGCCGCGCCGGGCTTCACCCCGCGCGGCGTCCACGGCGCGCTGCGGGACGTCCTGTGGCCGCTGCTGCACGGCGTCTTCTTCTACACCGGCATGGACGTGCTGGCGCCGCTGGAGATCTCCGCCGCCAACCGAACCACGCCCGAGGACGCCGACCGGCACGCGGCGCGCCTGCGCGACCGGCTCGCCGGCCTGGCCGACGAGGCGCCGATCCCGTTCCGCGCCGAGCGCGCCGACTACGAGGGCCTGCTGCTACGCCCGGACGTCGCGCCCGGGCGCACCGGCCTCGACGCCCACCTGCGGTGACTACGACCGCGCGGCGCGCAACTCTTCCATCTCGTCCAGGACACGCTTGCGTTCCCGCTTGGACAGCCGGTCGATGTAGAGCTTCCCGTCCAGATGATCGGTCTCATGCTGGAGGCACCGCGCGAGAACTCCGGTCCCCTCCACCGTGACCGGCGCCCCCGTGACGTCGAAGCCGTGGCACGTCGCGCGGTCGGGCCGGGCGACGCGCGCGTGCGGCCCGGGCACCGACAGGCAGCCCTCCTCGCCGTCGTCCAGCCGCCGCGCGTCGCCCTCCGGCAGCACCAGCGTCGGATTCACGACGACGCCCTTCTGCGCCACGTCATCGCCATCAGGACAGTCATAAACGAAAACCCGCAGGTCAACACCGATCTGGTTGGCGGCGAGCCCCACGCCGTTCGCCTCGTACATGCTCGCGAACATGTCCTCGGTCAGCGCGGCGAGCGCGGCGTCGAACTCCGTCACCTCCCGGCACGGCCGGTGCAGAACGTCCGTCCCCACCAGCGTGATCGGTCGTGCACGCCCGCCCATCCGGCCCTCCTCGCCAAAAACCCGTCCCCCAAAGCGTATCGGCGGGTCAGGGCGTGGAGTCAAAGGTCACCCCTCGGGGGGACTTTCCTTCCGGGGGGCGCGGCTGCATGATCGGGGCCGGAGGCGATCGCATGGCGCTCGACGGTGTGGACTTCGGTGCGGATCCCGGCGCGGATCCGCACGGCCTGCTGGCCGCGGCGCGGGCGGCGGGGCGGGCCGTGCCCGTCCTGTTCCGCGGCGAGCCCGCGCGGCTCGTCGCGCGGTACGCGGACGTCGCGGCCGGGTTGGCGGCTCCGGAGCTGACCGCGCCGGACGCGCGTCCCGACGTCGGGCCGTACGCCGCGCCGCATCCGCTCGATCCGGTGCTCGCCGCGACGCCGCACGCGCTGGTCCGGTCGCTCGCGGACGGGCTCGTCGCGCATCTGGACGGCGCCGCCGATCTCGTCGCCGACTTCGCCGCCCGGTACCCGTCGCTGGTCGTCTCGCGGCTGCTCGGGCTGGGCGGGTCGGCGCTGCCGGAGCTGCGGTCGCTGGCCGCCGACCCGGCGGGCGCCGCGCGGTTCGCGCGGCGGCTCACCGGGCCGATCGCCGAGCGGCGCGGCGAGCCGCGCGACGACCTGCTGTCGCGGCTCGTCGCCACCGGCGCGGCGGACGAGGAGATCGTGGACTTCGTCCGGTTGCTGCTGCCCGTCGAGGCCGTCTGCCACGGCATCGGGAACCTGCTGCACGGCGTGCTGACGGCGCCGGACGGGTGGGCGCGGGTGCGCGCCGACGCCGCCTACCGGGCCGCCGCGCCGGGGGAGGCGCTGCGCTGGGAGCCGCCCGCGGCCGTCCGGCCGCGCCGGGCCGCCGGGCCGCTGACCTGGGGGGACGTGACGGTCGCGGCCGGTGATCTGGTCCTGCTGTCGCCCGCCGGGGCGAACCGTGACCCGGACGTGTTCCCCGACCCCGACCGGTTCGACCCGGATCGTCCGGCGACGTCCCCCGGCCTCGCCTTCCCCGAAGGCCCGCACGCCGACCTGGCCCGCGCGCAACTGGCCGCCGCCCTGGACGCCCTCGCCGCGCGGTTCACGAGCGTCGAGCTGGCCGTGCCGCCGGACGAGGTCGTCGTGTCGGGCACGCTCGTCCGGGGCCCGGAGTGGCTGCCCGTCAAGCTGGCCTAGGGCCCCGGCGGTTCGCCGCGCTCCTCCCCGGCGGACGTTCGACGGCAGCGGATCGCCGGGTCGGCGCGCGAGCATGTCGCCGATGTCGAAGGATCGCGTCGGCGTTACATCCGGCTCACCGTGGAGGGACGAGAAGGTCCAGGTCGGGGTGGGGGACTCCGGCGCGGCGCGCCAGCGCATCGCGGTCCAGACCGGACATCTCGATCGCCCGCGTCAGCATCGTCGGCCCCTCCAGCGGACGCGCCGGACCCGGCTCCCGGCGCCGCATCCCCTGCCGCGCCATCGCCGCCATCGCCGCGCGGTAGACGGGTTCGTGCATGACACCGAGCGTCCGCGCTCGGTACAGCAGTGCCGCGATGCTCACGCCCCAGCGGGCCTTCAGCACGGCGAGGCGGTCCCAGTCGGCGAACGCGGGCAGTTCGCCGGCGATCTCGTCGGCGGGCAGGAGGAACTCGGCCGCGAACCGCTGCGCCTGGTCCTCGACGATCTTCTCGCCGGGCTCGGCGTCCGCGTGCATGACGAGATGGCCCAGCTCGTGCGCGCCGTCGAACCGGTTGCGCCAGTAGTCGCCCTTGGCCGGGTTGAACAGCACCAGCGGACGCGGATGCGCTCCGACGCTGAACGCGTCCACCCGCTCGGCGACCGGCGGCAGCACCACGACGATCACGCCGGCCGCCTCCAGCAGCCGCACCACGTGCGGGACCGGTCCCGGGGACGGGCACAGCGCCGCGCGCGCCCGCCGCGCCGCGTCCGCCGGGCCCGGTCCGGCGATCTCGTCCGGCGGGACGGGACGTTCCGGCAGCGTCACCGGCGGGAACTCCACGACCTCCTCCAGCGCCGCCACGACGTCCGCCGCGATGCGGCCGTAGGCGAGGGCCTGGTCGCGCTCGATCTGCGTCGTCGCGCGCAGCGACCGGAAGTGCGCCGAGTCCAGCGCGCGCGGGGGGCCGGCCGCGCCGCCGAAGAACTCGGCCGGGACGCCGAGCGCCACCGCGAGCCGTGCCGGCACCGGGTCCGGGGGACACGCGATGCCCGCCTCGTAGCGGCCGATCGCGGCGGGCGTCGTGCCGACCGCCTGGGCGAGCTGGTTCTTGCGCAGGCCGCGCAGCCGCCGCGCCAGCGTCAGCCGTTCACCGTCGAACGGCCGGCGGGCGGCGGCGGGGCGGGACGTGGGAAAACGTTCGTTCACCAGGCCGTTTCGGTGCTCGTCGCGCGCCTTCGCCGCAGGACGACGTCCGCGGCGTCGTCCGTCCACAGCGGAAGGGTGGGCTCGACGAGCTTACGGCGCGGATCGGCGCCGAGCGACGCGTCGTCCAGCGCGCGGACCCAGTGCCACGCGCCGCCGCCGTCGTCGTTGAACCGGGGACGGCCCAGGTAGAGCTCCAGTTGCAGCGGCTCCTCCGTGGCGCTGTGGGCGAGGACGAGCGTGACGATCCCGGGCGTGTCGGCCGGGACGCCCGGGATCTCCAGGGCGAGCTGCGGGTCGTCGGCGAACTCCTGCCGGGCGACGGCCTGCTTGGTGCGGCTGTCGCGGTCCCAGCGGAGCGCGTTGACGGCCCCGAAGCGGTGTCGCTTCAACAGCACCCGGTACCGGCCGCAGCGCCAGCCCGGCGAGTTGTTGAGGTCGTCGCGGACGATCGGGCCCGGCTCGTCGTCGTCGATGCCGAACACGCGGTCGAGCCAGGACTCCAGCACGTCGAACGAGCTGGTCCCGAACGACCGCTCCTTGAACCCGGCGGACCTGCTCATGCCGCCGAACACGGCGAGCGTCGCCTCCCGATGGGCCTCCCGCGCGGCGTGCAGGAACCCGGCGGCGCGCAGCGTCGCCCACGCATCCCGCTTCTCGTCCATGCTCCGCAGCCTAAGCACCGGGTACGACATTTCCGGGGCGCGATCTGAGTACCTGAGCGGATGTCCGGGAGGTCCGGTCGGTCCGACGCTGGACGCATGTCGCTCCTCTGCCCGGGATGTCACGCGCCGCTGGCGTCCCCCACCGAGACCTGCCGCACGTGCGGGCTCGACCTCGGCCTGCCCGGCGCGGACGCCCTGTGGCGGATCGAGTACGCGCTCGCCGACCTCGTCCGGCAGCGCAACGGCCTCTTGACGACCCTCCACGCCCGCACGCACGCCGCCGCCCCCGGCGCACACGCGTCCGGTGGCTACGCACCGGGTGGCTACGCGCCCGGTGGGATGGCTCAGGGTGGGACGCGGCCCGAGGTGCCCCGGGTCGGGGTCCGCAACGTGCTGCTGGGACTCGGCGCGGTCACGTTGGGCATCGCGGCAGTGGTGTTCACCGCGCTGACGTGGGACGCCCTCGGGCTGTTCGGTCGGGCGGCGATCCTGTGCAGCCTGACGGGGATCGCGCTCGGGCTGGTGTGGCCGCTGGCGCGGCGGGGCCTCGCGGCGACGGCCGAGGCGGTCGCGTTCGTCGGCCTGGTGCTGCTCGGCGTCCTCGCGGCGACGGCCTACGGCTCGGACGTCGGCGGCCTGGGACATCTGCCGGTCGACCGATACGGCATCGGCGCGTCCGCCGTCATCGCCCTGCTCTGGACGGCCTACGCCCGCGTCGCACCCCTGCGGGCGACCGCGCCCACGGCCGTGGTCCTCGCGCAGATTCCCGCGCTGTTCGTCATCCTCGCGCTGGACGGCTCGTTCGTCGGTACGGTCACGACCCTGCTCGTCCTGTCCCTGGCGGACCTCGGGATCCGGACCGCGACCCGCAGCATCGCGCGGGGCGTCGCGACGGCGGCGGGCGCGTCCGCCGGGACGCTCGGGACGGCCGGCGCGCTCGCCGGCCTGCTCGTCGCCCTCGGCACCCCGTGGACCGACGCCGCCGGCGAGCACGCGGCGGTGATCGCCCTGGCGGGCCTCGTCGCGGCGGCCTGGGCCGTCCTGGTGGACCGCCGCGCGGCACTGGCGACCGGCGCTGCCCTCACGTCCCTGCTCACGGCCGTAGCGATCAACCCGCCGGGCGCCCCGGCGCGGCTGAACCCGCCGATCGCCTGGACACCCGTCGCCCTCCTGCTCGCCGCCATCGCGGTGGCATGCGCCGCCTTGATCTCCCACCGCTTCCGCAACACACACGCTGCGACGGACGGCACCACGCCGCCCTCGCCCCGCGCTTCCGCCGACGCGTTCGGTGGTGCGGGTGGACGTGGCTTGTTCGGTGGGCTGCCAGCGGGTGTGCGGTGGCTCATGGTCGGTGCGTTGGCGATGGGGGCCACAGGGCTGCCGTTCGCGCTCTACCTCGTGTTGGACGCCGCGGTACGGCCGCTGCGCGTTCTGGACGGTGGCGTGTGGCAGGGCGGTGACCTGTTCGCCACGTCCCTGACCGCAGGGCCGGTGACGTTCGTGATTCTCGCGGTCGTCGGGGCGCGGTTCCCGGCGGTCGCCGTCCCGGCGGTGGTGCTGGCCGCCGTCGGACTGCCGGGGACCGAACTCGGCCCGTTCGTAGCGGTGGCCGTGGCGGCCGGGCTCGCGGCGTGGGCCGTGCGGCGGGACGAGGCGCGCGTCGCGGCGGGGATCGGTGCCGTCGTACTCGGTGCGTGGACCGTGACGGCGTCGCTCGCCGGTGAGACGCGGACGGTCGGCGTTCTCGCGGCACTGACCGCAGCGGCGGCGGTCGTTGCGCTGGTGTCCGCCCCGCTGCGCCCGGCGGCGCAGGCGGTCGCGGTGCTGACGGCCGGAGGGTGCGCGGCGGCGCAGGGGCTCGCCGCGGGCCTTCCGGCGCACGGCGCGGCGTTCGCGGTCCTCGCGGCGGCGGCCGTGGGGACGGCGCTCGGCCGCGTCCCGGCCGAGATCGCCGCGGCCGCCACGGGCGCGGCGGCGCTCGCCATGACGGCGGACGACCCGGCGTGGCTGAGCTGCGCCCTCGCGACCGCCGGCGTCATCGCGACGGCGGCGGCGCTGCGTCCGTCCCGGCGCGACGCCGCGTACGCGGGCTCGGCGCTGCTGGCGCTGGCGTGGTGGGTGCGGCTCGGGGCGTCCGGCGTGACGGTCCCGGAGGCGTACACGGCGCCGGTCTCGCTCGCGCTGCTCGTCGTCGGGCACCTGCGGCGGCCGAAGCTGTCGTCCTGGGCCGCGTACGGCCCGGCGCTGGCCGGAACGCTCGTCCCGAGCCTGCTCGCCGCATGGTCCGGGGACGGCGCCGTCCGCCCCGCGCTCCTGGCCCTGGGCGCGACGGCGATCGTCCTCGCCGGGGCACGCCTCCGCCTCCAGGCCCCGCTGGCGCTCGGCGGCGCGATCCTCCTGCTGGACGCGCTCCGCTACCTGGCGCCGCTCCTCCAGGACCTGCCGGGCTGGATCCCGATCACGGTCGTGGGCCTGCTGCTGGTCGCCGTCGGTGCCACCTACGAACGCCGCCTCCGCGACCTGCGCCGCGCCCGCGCCGCCTTCGCCCGCCTCGGCTAGCGGGGGACGCGGCGGGCCACCTCGTCGGCCAGGCGGTCCAGGGAGCGGCGCAGCATGCGGTTGGTCCGGTCGACGGCGCGGGAGGCGCCGCGGGCCTCGGGGCGCTCGTCGCCGAGGAAGGACAGGTGGACGACGACCTCGCTCGCCCCGTCCGCCTGGTCGCTGACCTGGAGCCAGCCCGCGTAGTCGGGACGTTCGCGCAGACCCCACTCCAGGCGGAGCTGGTCGGGGACGCGGCGCAGGAGACCGGCGTGGGCGGCGTCCGCGCCGGTCTCGCGGCTGTGCGCCTCGACCAGGTCGTCGGCGATCTCGCGCGTCTCGATCTCCTCGGGCAGCCAGCCCAGCTCGGCGGCGACGTCGAACACGACCGCGCTGCCCGCCTGGATTCGGCGACTTTCCTCGTATTCCATACGGTTGCGCTACCCGAGCGCGCCGCGACGTTAACACCGCGTCGCGGGGGTAGGGGGCGGCGCATGAACGACAACCGCAGGACCGCCCGCGAGCTGGCCGAGGAACTGGCGAGCAATCCCGACGACCCCCGCTTCCGCAACCGCAGGCCCGGCATCCGCGCCACACGCCGCATCTCCCGCGAGGACGCCGACGCTGATACGGCCGGGATGGAAGGCGGCTTCGGCACGACCGGAGGCGGCAGCCCGGGAGGCAACGGCTTCGGTCGTACCCAGGGTCAAGCTGTGCCGGACACGCCGCCCGGCGACGAGCTGGGCGAGACGTCCACCGACGACGGCGACATTCCGCGCCCGTAATTCAGGGGTTGCGAATCGGCGCGGTGGGGCGTCACCATGATCCGCATGATCTCTGGAAAGGCGGACCGCGAAGTCCTCCGGTGAGCCCCGCTCACGACCGCCCGGCCGACCTGCTGGAGCAGGCGCTCGCCTTGCGCGACGACTGGCTGGGCCGCGCACTGTCCACGGAACCCGCCGACCGTCCCGCCGCCGAAGCGGCGATCACCGGCCTGTACCGGCTGGTCGGCGCCCCACCGCCCCGGTTCGTCTGGGTGCCGTCCCCCGGTGCCGCGATCGGGCACCTGGACGACGAGCGCATCGACGTCCGGAACCTCCCGCCGCGCGGAGAAGGCCCGCTGCCCGTCCGGCTCGCCGACCGGATGATGGAGCTGCGCCACCGGCTCCGGGGCCGTTTCACGCGGCGCATGTCGCTCGCCCCGCCCGGCACCGGGCGGCGTGAGGATCCGCGTGCGGCGCTGCGCCGGCGCGTCCCGCTCGACGACGTCCTCCATCCGGTGCTCGGCGAGGCCGTCCGCGCGACCGTCCACGAGAACGTCGGCGGGCCGCTGCGCGCCGAGTTCGCGCAGGCCGGGGGCGCGTTCACCTGGTACGGCCAGCACGATGCCGGGTGGCTGACGGCGTTCGACGTCCGGTGCCGCGTCGGGCTGCTGCGGACGTCGGACGCCGAGGACGCCGAACTCGGCCGCTGGGTCGCCGTCGCCCGCTCCTGCGGCTGGTGGTGGCCGAGGGACGGGACGTGCGTCGTCGCCGAACGCCCGGTCGAAGTCCACACCGAGCCCGTGCCGGGCTCCGCTCTCGGGGTCCGGCGCCTCCATCACGGCGACGGTCTCGCAGTGCGGTACTCCGACGGCTGGGGCGTCCACTCCTGGCACGGGACCCGCGTGCCCGACTGGGTGATGACCGATCCCACGCCCGAACGCATCAGGCAGACCGCCAACGTCGAGGTGCGCCGCTGCGCCATCGAACGCATCGGATGGGACGCCTATATCGACCAAGCGGGCCTGACGCTCGTCAACACGGCGTCCGATCCCGGCAACCCGGGTTGTGAGCTGCGGCTCTACAGCCTGCCGCCCTCGCTTCTCGCCGCGCCGGCGCGCGTGCTGCTCGCCGTCAACGGCTCCGTCGAACGGGACGGGCGCCGGCGCCGCTACGGACTCAGCGTCCCCGGTGACATCGACGACCCCGTCGCGGCGGCGGGCTGGTCGTACGGCCTCACCGCCGCCCAGTACGCGCGGCTCCAGCGCCGCACCTGAACCCCCGAGGTGATGCACATGAACCTGGCAGAACTCACCGCCCGCACCGGGCTCGACGTCCTCGACCACCTGGAGACGCAGGTGGCGATCCCCGTCCTGGACGGCCTCCAGGCGCAGGGCGACCTGCTCGTCATTCCGTTCGACATCGTTGCGGACGCGGTCATCCCGCCCTCCGACGACCGCTGGCGCCCCGTCCCGCGTGCGGGCATCGAGGTGCTGCGCGGGGCGGCCGGCGGTAACCCGCACACGCTGACGGCCGAGCACGGCACCTGCCGCTGGACGGACGACGCCGCCGATCGCGAACGCCTCACCCTCGGGATGCTGCGCGCGACCCGTCCCGTGTACCTGATCCATCCCGAGCACGGCGCGTCCGGCATCGCGCCCGGAACGTACGTGATCCGGCGGCAGCGCGAGCGCGCGATGGAGAACCGGCGGCGGCCCTTCTCCGTCGGCCCGGTCCGCTACATCGCCGACTGACGCGGCCCTCCCGGAAATGTCGGAGGCGCCTGGCAGGATGCGGGACGCCGACTGTCACCGTCGACGGGAGGGGCCGTCATGGACTTCGTCTGGCAGGACTTCTTCTGGACCACCACCCTGCGCGTCGCGGGGAAGGGCGGCTCGATCGTCCTGGACGGGATCGGGAACTCCGCCGACGCGCCGATCACGCTCGCCTACGCGCCCGAGGGCGGCCGGGACGACTCGCCGCTCACCCCGCAGGAGATCCGGACCGTCCGGGAGGCGATCGACGCGCTGCCGCGCATGTGGGAGGCCCTCCAGCCGGACCTGCTGACCGCGTACGAGGACGTCCGCGCCTACCCGCCGGGCGCGGGCGGCCTCCCCCCGCCCGACCCGGCGGCGGGCGTCCGGCCGCTGGTGGACCTGACGCACGTGACCGTCCATCCGCTCGCGCGCGACGGACGCCCGTACGTCGGGCTGGAGTTCGCCTGCCCGTGGGACGACGGGGACGGCGTCGGCGTCCTCATGAACGGCGACCGCGTCGTGGAGGTCGGTCCCGCCGACACGGCCGCGCTGCCGTGGCTCGCCCGGCACGACGCGGCGGGGTGACCGGTCAGGACGGCGGCGCGGGCAGGTCGCGCGCGGGGTCGGCCTCGGGGTCGTCGCGGTCGGGCTCCAGCCAGTCGTCGCGGTCGCCGCCCGGGACGAGCCAGCGCAGCAGCCGCCGCAGCGGCCCGGCGGGCCGGACGACGTCGTCCTCGCGTTCGGACACATTCCCCCCAAGGCGTCGGGACCGCCCGGCGGACGGCCCGGCGACAGCTTGCCCGATGGAAGGTTTCATCGACGTATGCCGCGCTACAACGGGATCCACTCGGAATCGGTGGTCACGTCGGCGAGCCGGTCCGGCCGGGGCGCGACGCCGATCCCGGGGCCCGTCGGGACGGTGAGGTGCCCGTCGTCCAGCACGAAAGGCTCGGTGATGTCCTCGGTGAAGTAGCGCGACGACGCCGACGTGTCGCCGGGCAGCGTGAAGCCGGGCAAAGCGGACAGGGCGAGGTTCGCGGCGCGCCCGATGCCCGTCTCCAACATGCCGCCGCACCAGACCGGCAGCCCGTGCGCGCGGCACAGGTCGTGGATCCGCCGCGCCTCCAGATAGCCGCCGACCCGGCCGGGCTTGACGTTGACGACCGCGCAGGAGCCGAGCGAGATCGCGGCGGCGGCGTGCGCGGCGGACTCGATGGCCTCGTCCAGGCAGAGCGGGGTGCGCAGCCGGCGGGCGAGGGCGGCGTGCTGGACGAGGTCGTCCTCGGCGAGCGGCTGTTCGATGAGCAGCAGGTCGAACGGGTCGAGGCGGGCGAGCAGCGGCGCGTCGGCGAGGGTGAACGCGGCGTTGGCGTCCACCTGGAGCAGCAGGTCGTCCCCGAACCGCTCCCGGACGGCCCGCACCGGCGCGACCTCCCAGCCCGGCTCGATCTTCAGCTTGACCCGGACGTAGCCCTCGGCGACGTACCCGGCGACGACGTCGAGCAGCGCGGGCACCGAGTCCATGATCCCGACGGAGACGCCGCACGGCACCCGGGACGCGGACGCGCCGAGGTAGGCGGCGAGGGACGTCCCGGCGGCGCGCAGTTCGGCGTCGAGCACGGCCGTCTCCAGCGCGGCCTTCGCCATCCGGTGGCCCTTGAACGGGAGCATCGCGCGCTCGGCGGCGTGGGCGTCGGCGATCCGGGGGAGCGCGGGGACGAGGAAGCGGCGCAGCACGTCCGCCGCGCCCTCCACGTACTCCGGCGAATAGAGCGGATCGGCCATCGCGACGCACTCGCCCCAGCCTTCGGCGTCGGAGGTGACGACGCGGACGAGCAGCACGTCCCGCGCGGTCTCGGTGCCGAACGACGTCCGGAACGGCAGGGCGAGCGGCAGCGCGACGCGGCGCAGCTCCACGCCCTCGATCTTCACCGGACCTCCCGCGAGGAGGGACGCTCCACAACATAGTGCGAACGGTGATGGATTCCCGCGACATGCCCGCCTTCGGCCAGCAGCCCGCCGAGCGTCTCGCGGAACATCCGCCGCCACGCGCGCGCGGCGAGCGGGTCGGTGCGGCGCAGCGCCTCGATGTCGTCGGGGATCGCGACGAGCATGACCGACGAGCCGTCCCGGCCGCGCGCGGGCAGCCCGACGCGCTCGCCGAGGACGACCGGCGTCCCGGGCGGCACCGGGCAGCCCGGCGGGCGACCGGCGACGGCGTCGGCGACGCGCGGGTCGCCGAGCGGCCACTCCACGAGCAGCCGGTCGGTCTCGTCGCCCCGGTTGATCGCGTCGCGCACCGGGCCGTAGAAGGACGGCAGGTACTCGGTCGCGCGCGCCCCGAGTTTCCCCAGGTTGAAGTAGGCGTTGCGACGGACGAGCGGGTCGAACGTCCAGGTGATCCGGGTCAGCCCGCGCTCCAGCGCCCACTCCCGCTGGTGGACTTTCAGCGCGAATCCGGCACCGGGCTCGATCGTCCCGGTGACGTGCGAGTGCAGCGTCGTGCCGGGCGGGTCCGCGAGGAACCCGGCGGACGCGCCGACGAGCCGTCCGTCCCGGTACGCGCCCGCGACGTAGTTGCCCGTGTGGGCGAGGGCCGCGAGCAGCTCGACGGGGGCGGGATCGCCGCCCGGATCGGGCTGCCAGATGGTCTCGAACAGGCGGCGGACGTCCGCGAACTCCGCCAGGCCGCGCAACATGCGCACTTCCACGCCGGTCACCCTCCCAGTGTGACCATGTGCGCTCCGTCAGCACGACACCGGGGTGCTGAGTAGCATGCACCGGTGGAGGCATGGGAGCCGGAGGTCTGGCGGGCGCGGGCGGCGGCCCACCGCGAGCGCGTCGAACGCTGGACCGTCCCCTACCTGCGGCGCCGGGAGCGCGGCGAGGCCCACCCCGTCGAGGACTTCCTCTTCACCTATTACTCGTACCGGCCGGGACGGCTCGTCCAGTGGCATCCGGGCGCGGACGTCGTCCTGCTCGGCGCGCGCGACTACGGCCGCGACTACCGCGACACCCCCGACGGCGCCGTCCTCGACACCGCCGCACTGCTGGAACGCCGCCGCGCCTCCGTGGAATGGATCGGCCGCCTGCTCGCCGCGACGGCGTCCCGCCCCGCCCACCTCGGCTGCTTCGGCCTGCACGAATGGGCGATGGTGTACCGAACGCCGCACGTCCGCCACGAGGCCTGGCCGCTGCGCCTGACCCCGGACGAGGTGGCCGCCGTGGTGGACGAACGCGGCGTGCGCTGCAGCCACTTCGACGCGTTCCGGTTCTTCACGGACGCGGCCCGTCCGCTCAACGTGCTCCAGCCGTCCCGCGACACCCAGTACGACCTGGAACAACCGGGCTGCCTGCACGCCAACATGGACCTCTACAAATGGGCGTACAAGCTGTCCCCGCTGATCCCGAGCGACCTCGTCGCGGACTGCTTCGCCCTCGCCCGCGACATCCGCGCCGTCGACATGCGCGCGAGCCCCTACGACCTCGCCGCCCTCGGCTACCCCCCGATCCGCATCGAGACCGCGTCCGGCCGCGCCGAGTACGCCGCCGAACAACGCGCCTTCACCGTCCGCGCCGCCCCCCTCCGCCAACGCCTCCAATCCGCCTGCGAAGCCCTGCTCAACTGAGGCGGGCGGCGCGGGCGGTGAGGTAGAGGCGTTCGGGGACGCTCGGGGTCAGGTCGGCGGCGCGGCGGTACTCGCGGATCGCGGCGGACGCGTCGCCGGACATCTCGTGCAGGTGCGCGCGGGCGGCGGCGAGGCGGTGGTTGTTCGGGAGGCGGTCGTCCAGGGTCGCCAGGAGGGCGAGGCCGGCGGACGGGCCGTGGGTCATCGCCGTCGCCACCGCGCGGTTCAGCGTGACGACCGGGTTGTCGGCCATGCGCTCCAGGACGTCGTAGAGGGCGAGGATCTGCGGCCAGTCGGTCGCGTCCGCGCTGGGTGCCTCGTCGTGGACCGCCGCTATCGCCGCCTGGACCTGGTAGGGACCGGGGGTGTTCCGGGGCAGGGTGCGGGTCAGCAGAGCGATGCCTTCGTCGATCGCCGCGCGGTCCCAGCGGGTGCGGTCCTGGTCGGCGAGCGGCACCGGGAGGCCGTCCGCGTCGGTGCGGGCGTCGCGGCGCGCGTCGGTGAGCAGCATCAGCGCGAGCAGGCCCGCCGCCTCGCCGTCGTCGGGCAGCAGGCGCGTGACGAGACGGGCCAGCCGGATCGCCTCGCGGGCCAGGTCGCGGCGTTGCAGCTCCACCCCGCCGGCCGTGTAGCCCTCGTTGAAGATCAGGTAGAGCACGTGCAGGACGGCCGCCAGCCGCGCCTCCCGCTCGGCGGGCTCGGGCAGCCGGAACGGGAGCCGCGACGCCGCGATGCGCGCCTTCGCCCGGCTGATCCGCTGCGCCATCGTCGCCTCCGGGACGAGGAACGCCCGCGCGATCTCCGCCGTCGTCAGGCCGCCGACCGACCGCAAAGTAAGAGCGATCGCCGACGGCGTCGTCAGCGACGGATGGCAGCACAGGAACAAAAGGACGAGCGTGTCGTCCCCCGCGACCGTCCCCGGCGGCGTCGCGGACCGGTCGGCGGCGGCCCGCTCCTCCCGCGCCCGCCGCGCCGCGTCCCCCCGGACCTGCTCCACGAGACGGCGGCTCGCGACCTGCACGAGCCAGCCGCGCGGGTTCGCCGGGACGCCCTCGCGCGGCCACTGGTCCAGCGCCGCGATCAGCGCCTCCTGCACCGCGTCCTCGGCCGCGCCGAAATCCCCGTACCGGCGGGTCAGCACGCCGACGACCTGCGGCGCGAGCGTGCGCAGCAGGTCGTCGGAGGCGAGGTCGCCCAGCGGGTCAGACCTCCGGCTCGGAGCCGATCGGACGGACCTCGATCGGCATGTTCAGCGGCTCGCCCTGCGGCCCGGGCGCGGCGGACGCGGCGGCGGCCAGCTCCAGCGCCCGCCGCTCGGTCTCCACGTCCACGATCCAGTAGCCCGCGAGCCACTCCTTGGTCTCGGGGAAGGGACCGTCGGTCACGACCGGCGCGCCGTCCGCCCCGGCCCGGACGATCCGGGCCGTCGCGGGCGAGGCGAGCCCCTGCGCGTCCACGAACTCGCCGTCGGCGACGAGCTTGGCGTTGTAGTCGCGCATGAACGCCACGTGCGCGCGCACCTCGTCCGCCGTCCACGACGCGATGTTCGGGAAGTCGGCACCGGCGGCGCTGTACTGCATGAGCATCATGTACTTCATATCGGGCTCCGTTCCCCGCGTCCCCCTGCGGGACGCTTTCACCCGGAGGTCGAAGCCGCCCGCCCCGTTCTCGACATCCGCCGCGAAAAAAATCTCAGGCGTTCTTGAGCAGGTCGTCCAGCATCGCGTCGTAGTGGTCCTCGGGACGTCCGAGGTCGATCCGGGCGCGGTAGCGCAGCCGCAGCAGCGCCTCCAGGCTGTCCTCGGCGAGCGCGGTCTCGTCCGCCGGGGCGCCCGCCGCCCGGACGGCCAGCACCACGTCGGCGCCGTTGGTCGCCCACTCGTGGCAGCCCGCCGTGTCGCCCTGCTCGTACAGCACCTCCGCCACCGCGCGGTACACCTCGGGGTCGCGCGGGGCGTCGGCGCGGATGTCGTCCACCAGCGCGCGGGCCTCGGGGATGCGGCCGAGCTTGAACAGCGCGTCGGCGAGGTAGGCGCGGGCGTCGCCGTAGGTCTCGCCGCCGTCCTCCAGCGCGGCGCGGTACAGCGCCGCCGCGGCCTCGTGGTCCCCCGCGTGCTGCCACTGCTCACCCGCGCGCAGCAGCACGTTGGCGCGCGACACCCCGCCGGACACCGCCTCGGCCAGCTCGGCCAGACGCCGTGCCGCCGCGATGTGATCGCCGGTGCGCAGGGTGTCGAACTCCAGATCGTCGAGATCGTCTTCCGTCACATGCGTCACGGTTCAACGCTACCCGCCGGTCGGCGACCGAAGCGGGCGAATTGCGTGATGATCGTGAATCGGCTACACGTCCGGGGGGCGACGAAGCCCTATCTGCGCGCGCGTTCGAGCGCGTCCCAGAATCCGCGCCGCAGGGCGTGTCGCACCTCGTCGTGCAGCAGGAAGTCGATCGGCAGCGACGACCCCTGGAGCAGCCGGGCCTCCAGGTCGGACGGCATGCGCGGCTTGCGGGCGAGCACCGCCTCCAGCCACAGCGCGGGCGCGTCGCGGGCGACGGACTCGCCGAAGTCCTGACCCTCCTGGTGCGCGGCCTTCACCGCGTCCGCGAGCGACGGCGCGGCCTGCTGGACGGGACGCGGCGCGATCTGCTGCGGCCCCGTGTACGGCCCGGGCTGCTGCGGCGGCGTCTGCGGCAGGTAGTTCGCCCCGCTGTTCTGCGGCGGCGCGGACGCCGGCGGCTGGTAGTTCGTTCCGCTGCTCTGCGGCGCGGCCGTCGGCGGCGTCGGGAACGGCGGCGGGGTCGCGGGCGGCGCGGGGAACGGCGGCGGCGTCGCGGCGGGCGGCGGCGTCAGCCCGGTCAGCCCGGACGCGCCGTACTCGGGCGCGGCCGACGCGTAGTCCCGCGCGACGTAGTCCTTGTCGCGCGCCGCGTACTCGGCGGCGGGCACCGGCTGCCCGGTGAGCGGCGTGGACGGCGGCGCGGACGACGCGCTGCGCGGCGCCGGGGCGAGCGCGGCGGGCGTGCCCGACCCGTTGGACGAGTGCGACGAGTGCCCGTTCGCCAGCGGCCCGGTCGACGCGTCGCCGCTGCTCAGCAGGTTCACGTACGGCCGTAGATGCCCCGAACCGATCTCGATGAGGTCGTCGCACTCCTGGCGCAGGCTGCGGGAGATCGTCCAGTTGCCGTCCACGGCGACGTGCAGGACCGTCACCCGGACGCCGAACTCCTGCGCGTCCGCGACGACCCGCGCGATGTCCTCGTCGCCGCTGACGACGACGGCGTCGGCGAGCGCGCCGTTGCGGGCCAGCGTCATGAGGTCGCGGTGGATCTCGGCGTCGACGCCCTCGCGCCGTCCGGGCCGGACCCTGCCGAGCCGCAGCTTGAGTCCGGGCAGGTCGGCGAGCGATTCGTGCTCGGGCGCGCGGCGTCCCTCGGCGGTCGCCTCGTACCAGTAGCAGCGCAGCAGCGGGCAGCCGGTGCGGTCGCGGGCGAGGCCGCCGAGCAGTTGCAGCAGACCGCCGAAGTCCCAGGACACGGCGTCGCGGTGTCGCGTTCCGTGCACCGCCATCGCGCCGTCGGCGAGGAGATAGCCGGCGTCCACGAACAGGGCGCAGCGATCCATGCGACACCGCCTTTCCTCAGCACGGACGGGCGTCAGTCAACCTCGTGAAGCCCAGGAGTCACGCAGGCCGTTACGGTGATTCGCCACTCTTTCACGACGATCGTCCGCGGCGCGACCCCCCGCACGCAGGTTTTCGCACGTCGTGGTGCGCGTCAGGTGCGCGTCGGTGCCGTGACGGTGACGACTCCCACGAGAACGGCGTCGCGTCCGGTGCTTAGGGTCAGGACCGGACGGTCGTTCAGGGTCGCCGAAAACCGATCCACGTCGACGCCGAAGGTGAGCCTCGTGCCGAGCGCGCCGGGGGTCGAGCCGTCAAGAACGTTGTTCGGTGAGCGGTCGCCGGTGAGCGGGGTGAGCGGGCGTCCGGCGAGGGAGAAGGCGTCGCCGGGGAGGTCCGCGTCGCCCTCCCACGCGATGAGCCCGATCGTCGCCGGGCGCGCCGCCGCGAGCAGCCCGTTCGGCCGGACGTCCAGCTTCGCGGCGGACTGCGGACCGAGCGCGGCCGTTCGGTCCAGGACCATCGCCTGCTGGAACGGCGCGTGCGCGTCGCGGACGACGACCACCAGAGCCCACCCGGCGTACTGCCCGAAGCCGGACTCCGCGGGAGCGTCCGCCCCCCACCAGACACCGCCGCCGTGCGCGCGGACCAGCGCGGTGACGTCGGCGAACGCCTGGTAGGCGGGACCGTTCGGCAGCTCCGCGGTGCCCGTCTCGGCGGCCCGGACGGTCGTGTACGCCGACGTCCCGGGCGCGCGGAGCCGCATCGTCGGCGCGCTCCCTGGGGACGTCGAGCCGGACCAGTACAGACCCGCCCACAGCACGTCGGACGGCGCGTCGAGGCGGGCGGCGCTGGACGTCCGGGTCGTCGGGTCGTCGTCGCGGTCGACCGGCCGCATCGAGTACAGGTCGTCGTCACGGTTCTCACCGCGCCGGTCCATGGCCTGGCGGCAGTCCGGACGGGCCTCGTCGCAGCCGAGCAGCGCGTTGCCGGTCTCGACCGTCCGCACGCGGCCCTCGGTGGCGAACCGCGCGGGCATCCCGTCGGCGGCGACGCCCTGCTCGGCGCGCGCGGACACGGCCGTCCCGCCGCCGCGCAGGGTGAGCCGCGCGGGCGTGCCGAGCGGGGCGTCGCGCGCGACCCGGACGTGCAGGTACGCCGACGTCGTCGTGCCCGCCGCGACCGGCGCGTGCGTGCAGACGACCCGCGCGGTGCCCTGCGGCCGGCACGCCCAGCCGCCGCCGGGGGCGCGGACGGGCGTGAACGCGAGCCCGAGCCGTCCGCTGCGGGCGCCCTCGAAGGCGACGCCGGGCGGGAGGTCCACGGCGGCGGTCAGGTCCTTGGTCGGGCCGCGTCCGTCGTTGCCGACCGTCATCGCGACGATGCCGGGACGGTCGCGGACGAGCGCGCCGACCGTCCCGATCCGCGCGGTGACGTGCGCGGGCGGCGTCGGGGACGGCGCCGGGGACGTGTTCGCGGCGGGCTCGGCGGGCGCGGGCTTCGCGGGCTTGGGCGCGGCGGCCGGGGGCTTGGCGGGCGGTGCGGCGGGGGGAGCGGCCGGGGGCGCCGCCGGTGGCGCGGCGGGCGGCGCGGCGACCTGGCGCGGCTGATCGGTCTGCGGACGTCCCGACGGGGACAGCGGCGTCGCGCCCGAGGCGAGCAGCAGCGCCAGCGCGGCGGCGGCAGCGGCGACGGCCGCCGCGACCCCGCCGCCGACCGCCTGCTGCTGCCGCTTGGGCAGCCGCCGGAACTTGGTGACGAGCCACAAGCCGCCCCAGCCGCCCTTCGCCAGGTACGCCAGGCCGGCGGCGCCGAGGATGATCGGCCCGAGGCCGTCGCGCAGCGCCGTGTTGACCTGCACCAGCTCGGCGTAGATCGCCGAGCAGCGGGCGCAGTCGCGCAGGTGGGCCTTGACGGTCTTGGTGTCGCGCTTGGCCAGGCCGTCCCGGACGTACGCGCCGAGCTTCTCCAGCACCGGACGGCACGCCTCGTCGGCGGGCGGCGGGTTCCCCGGCACGGGCGCGGCCGGATCGGCGAGGTGCATCTGCAAGTACGCCTGCCGCAGGCCCTCGCGGGCGCGGTAGGCGAGCGCGGCGACGCCGTTGGCCGTCAGCCCGAGCAGCGGTGCGACCTCGGCGGGCTTGGCGCCCTCGATCTCGGTGTGCCACAGGACGGCCCGCCACCGCTCCGGCAGCGACCGGTACGCCCGGACGATCATCGACCGCTCCAGCCCGTGCAGCGCCGGATCCTCGAACGGCAGGCCCGCGTCCAGGCGTTCCAGCTCGTCGGTGGCCTCGACGCGGCGCTCGTCGCGGTACCGGTCGTACACGGCGCGGCGCACGGACGTCAGCAGGTACGGCCGGAAGTCGGACTCGGGACCGCCGCCGCGCCCGATCGCGTCGAGGATGCGGGCGAAGGCGTCCTGGACGGCGTCCTCGGCGGCGTCCCCGTCGATGAGGTGCCGGGCCAGGCCGCGCGCCGCCGCGAGGTGCCGTTCGTACAGCGGCCCGTACGCGGCGAGGTCGCCGGCGCGGACGCGCGCGATCAGCGCCGCGTCGCTGGGCTCGGCGGGGGCCGGGCTCGGCGCGTTCTCGGCCACGGGGGTCTCCTTGCCGTTACTTCACCGGCGCATTGCCGGGCCTCCGGGGGATCGACCGCTCACTGTAGTTCCTTGACCACCCACTGTCGCAGTAAATGGTCGGGCAAACCGCCGTCATGAGACGCAGGCAACGCCGTGGGAGGGAGTGACGGCCGGGCGGACGAGGAGGAGGGCGACGGCGCGATGGTGCATCTCTGGGACGGGAGGCGCCCCGGGGAACGGCTGGTCCCGGGTCCGGGGGAGCTGCGCGAGCGGTGGCGCTGCCGGAGCGCGGAGACGGGCTGGGCGCTGACGGGCGACTGGTGGACGCCGGCGGTCGAGTCGGTCGTGTCGGCGGCGTGCGGCGAACCGGGCCTGGCGGCGGCGTGCAAGCGGCTCGGCGAGGCGCGCGGCCGGGCGGGCGTGGGCATCGGCGAGACGCTCGAAGACCTCGGCGCGCTGTTCGCCGAGCTGAACTGGCCGGACCCGCCGCTGTCCCTCGTCCGTTGCGCCGCCGAGGGCTGGGCGGACGGCGGCGCGCCCGAGCCCCCGGACGCCACCTGCGAGGACCCGCTCACCGGGCTGATGACCGCGTCCTACCTGCGCAGCCGTCTCACCGAGCTGTACCGGGAGGCGGGCGGCGCGCCGGACGGTCACGTCCTTCTCTTCGTCGACCTGCCCGCGGGCGACGAGCCCTGGCGCCGCCTGTCCCGCTCGCTCGTCGTGGCGCACGAACTGCGCGAGGTCTTCCGGCGCGGCGAGACGGTCGCCTTCACCGGCCCGTCGCGCGCGGCGGCCCTCGTCCCCGCAGGCCGCCGCGCCGAGGCGGACGCGGTGGTCCTGCGGCACCTCCTTGAGCAGGCGCTCGGCGAAAGCGACGAGGCCGAACTCTTCCACTCTCTCTTCGGGACGAACGGCTTCGGCGTCCGTCTCGTCCCGCTTCCCGAAGACCTGCGGTCGGCTCTGGCGCTGCTGGAGCCGTCCGCTTCCTGAGCCGTCCGTCCGGCCGCTGGGGCGCGGCCGGACGGACGGCCACCGGGCGCGTCCGTCCCGAGGAGGGGGCGGGACGGACGCGCCCGCGCTCATCTCCCCGCGCGGCCTTCCCCCCGCGCGGGGCACGCTTTACGGGGTGAGGGTCACGCGGGCGGTCGTCGTGAGGCGGTCGGGGGCTGCGGGGGAGTCCCAGCGGACGCGGGCCGTGCGGCCGTCCAGTTCGACGGTCGCGATCGCGTTCTCGAACCACGGGCCGTCGGTCAGACGCCAGCGGATCGGCGGCGTGGGGACGCGGGCTAGGCGGGCCAGCGCGCGGGGGCCGTTGCCGAGGACGCGCGAGATCCCCAGCCGTTGGGCGAAGCGGAACTTGGCGGGGAGCGGGTTGCGCAGCGGGGAGCAGACGAGCTGCGCGATCTGCGACGTCGTGTCGGGGGACGTCACGCGCGCCACGTAGGAGTAGTGGACGTCGCCGGACAGGAACGCGATGCTCGCGGGCGCCGGGCCCCGTTCGCCGCGCGCGACGGCCAGGACGTCCCGGGCGACTTCCCGGAACGACGTTCCGAATGCAGCCCAGTGCTCAAGGTCGGCCGCCTGGCGCAGCTTCTCGGCGAAGCGGGCCCCGGCGCGCCCCCAGGCGCCGTCGGCCAGCGCCTCGTTCCACGCCTCGGCGTGGTGGATGCCCGGGGCGAGCAGGTAGGGGAGCGAGCTGGCGATCAGGAGATGGTCCACGCCGCCCTGGAGCTGACTGTCGAGCCAGGCGAACTCCTCGTCGTCCAGCATGCCGCGCCGGTCCTCGGTGAGGAGGCGGGAGCAGCGGCTGTCCACGACGACGAGCCGCGTCCCGCCCCACTCGTGCGCGTAGCTCCACCGCATCGTGACGGGTTCGGCGTCGGCGCGCTCGGCGAAGGCGTCCAGGATCGCGCCGCCGTCGCCGCCGTCCTTGGACGCGTCGCGGACGGCCGCGAGCACCGGGTCGGCCGCGCGCTCGTCCGGCGCCAGGTTCCCGAGGTGCTGGTAGACCCAGTAGGAGCCGATGCCGCCGACGATCCGGTCCCGCCACCACGGCAGCTCGGCCATCTGGCGCCGCCAGGCCAGCGAGGTGTTCCAGTCGTCGCGGATGTCGTGGTCGTCGAAGATCGCGAACGTCGGGACGGTCGACAGCACCCACCGCACCGCCGCGTCCTCGCACCACGCGAGCTTGTACAGATGGGTGTAGTCCTCGTAGTCGGCGATCTCGTCCTTCGGCTCGGCGTCGGGGCCGCGCCGGGCGTGGACGAACGCGCGCATCTCGTCGCTCAGCTCGTCCGCGTACACCTGGTCGCCGACCATGAGAACGGCGTCGGGCCACTCGGCGTCCGGCTCGGCGAGCCGATGCGCGAGCGCGGTCAGCGCGTCCAGCCCGTGGACGCGGCGCGGATCGGGCGAACGCCGGCACGACCCGAACGAAAGCCGCAGCGACCCAGACGTATCCAGAGTGCGCAGCGAGGGCGCAGGAAACGGCGACCCGTCCTCGGGCCAAACGCGCTCACCGTCGATCAGCACTTCATAGGGCACGCGCGCGCCCGCCGAAAGCCCGACGACGTCCACGAGCGCGTAGTGGTGGCCATGAACGGTGAACGTCGCCGCCGTCGCGGCGGCTTCACCCGCCCGGACGGCCACCTCGGCGGGACGCGCGGTCTCCACCCAGAGCGTCGCGGTGTGTTCGCCGACATGACGGAGCAGGGGGCCGAGCACCAGTGCGGTCATGCCGCTTCTCTAGCGGATCCCCGCCGATTCGTCCACGCAACACCAAAATGTGCGGGTTGATCCGCGAACGGCACCATGCCTACTGCCCCCGCCGAGGGCGACGGCCGTGGAGGTTGTCAGGGGTTCCAGGCTGCCGCGATCTCTTCGGCTTGGGCGGCGGCCTGGCGCTGGCCGGTGTGGAAGAAGGTGATCCAGATGCGCGGATCGAACAGTCCCGTTTTGAAGGCTTCGACCGTGTCGGTGTCCGGGCTGATCAGTGTGGTCCGGTGTGGGTCGAGGGCGGCGAGTTCGCGGTCCAGGGCCGTGTCCGACAGAAGAGACCGCAGCGGCATGAGGACGAGGACGTGGTCCAGTCCGGCGGCGAGGTCGGCGTTGGAGAACGAGTAGGCCGTGCCGTCCATGTAGTGACGTCCGCCGATGCCGACCGGTGGGAAGACGGTCGGCACGGCGGTCGCCGCCCGGACGGCGTCCGGGAACGTCGCCGCGCCCCCGCGACGCCACACGACCCGCTCTCCGCTCTCGACCTCCACCGTGGGAAGCAGGAGATCGAGGTCCGGCGGCCATTCCGTCGAGGGCATGCCGCCGACGACGGCGTCCCATCGCGGGATCGCGAGGGTCGGGTTAAGGTGACGGAATGGTCATGCGGGTGGCGGTTCCCGTGCTGCCGTGCCGAGATGTGCAGGCAGCGCGGTCGTACTTCACGGACGTGCTCGGATTCGACACCATATTCACCTGGGAGACCCCACCTAGCTACGCGGCCGTGATCCGCGACACCGCCGAGTTCCACCTGTACGCCGAAAGCAGCGTCGGCCCGGCCAGGGTGACGGTTATCGTCGACGACGTCGATTCCTGCCACGACGAGCTGCGCGCCCGCGGCGCCGACATCGTCGAGCCGCTGGCTGACCGGCCCTACGGGATGCGCGACTTCAACGTACGGACACCCGATGGGCACTTGTTGATCTTTAGCCAGCCGCTTACCGAGTACGGGTGACCACCAGCGGACCAGCCGGAAGAATGACCGGACCTCGTCGACGAACAACGCCGGCTGCTCGAACGCCGCGAAGTGGCCGCCCTTGTCGGGCTCGTTCCAGTACTGGATGTTCGGGAACCGGCGCTCCGCCCACCGCCGAGGTCAATGAATAGATCTCCGGGTCGGCCGGCGCGCCGGTGACCGTACCCACCGGCTGTTCGGTCTTCCCCAAGGAGCTGCAGCGCCCGTCTCGCCGGAGGCTTTCCCAGTATGGATGCCGGCGACCCGATCGGGTTGCCGTTGACCGATGCTCGTGGCGATGCTGGTGCCCCAGTCGCTGCCCTGGGCGCCGAACCGCCGGTAGCCGAGCCGGGCCATCAGCTCGCACCCTACCCAAGATCAGCGATCTTGAGCCAAGTCAGGAGATCCACGCCCGCCCGGCGCAGGCCGATGATCAGACCCGACACCCAGGCGTAGCCCGCGTGCGCGCCCGCGCCCAGGACCAGCCCTCGCGACATCGGGACGACACCTCCTCGGCCGTCCCGTACCCGGGGCCGCCGCGAGAAAGCCCGCCGGGCGCTTGTGAGAGGTCAAGAACCGGTCACCGAACCGGGTCCTCACCATGAACGCAAAATGCCCCCTGGTTCCCGCCGGGGGCGGGGTTCAGGGGGCACCGGGTGCGGTCTTACAGGCTCTTGATGGCGTCCGCGAAGCGGTGGAAGTCGGCGCGGCCGACGAGGATCTTCGGGCCGTCGGGGTCGACGCTGTCGCGGACGGCGACCGTGCCGGGCACGTTCGCGACTTCGACGCAGAGGTCGCCCTTTTCGCTGCTGCGGGACGCCTTGCGCCACTGGGCGGCGACGAGGCCGGGGACGTCCGCCACTTCGACGCAGAGGTCGCCCTGTTCGCTGCTCCGGCTCGCCTTACGCCATTGGACGTCCATCGGCCTTGCTCCTTCGCGCCGGGGGTTTGTTGCTCAGATACCCCGGACGGCGTTCGCGAAGCGGCGGAAGTCGGCGCGTGCGAGAAGGATCTTCGGCCCCTCGGGGTCCACGCTGTCGCGGACGGCGACCGTGCCGGGCACGGTCGCCATTTCCACGCACGCGTCGCCCTTTTCGGTGCTGCGGCTCGCCTTCCGCCACCGGGCGTCAGTCAGGTCCACTTCTCCTCCAACACCTTCCTCAGGAACGCCCGCGAGTCCTCGACGTTGAGGGCGCGGGCCTGGAGCGTCAGGAACGCCTGGTTCATCCTCGTCAGGGCCTTCGCCTCCGTCGAGGTGACACCCTCGATCGCCTTGTTCTCGTACAGCACTTCTTTGCGGTTGGGCTGCGTCGCGATGTGGAACGAGCTGGTCACATCGGGGTAGTGGGCGACCGGGGCGATCTGGATGTGGATCCTATCGCGGTGGGACAGCTCGATGAGGTGCTCGATCTGGGCGCGCATCACCTCGCGGGAGCCGACCTGCCGGTAGAGGACGATCTCGTCCAGGATGACGCACACCAGCGGCGCGTCCTTGCGATCGAGGATCTTCTGCCGCGCGAGGCGGGCGCGGACCGCATCCTCGTCGTTGCCGAGCAGGACGCGGGCGTAGGCCTCAGTCTGGAAGAGACCGTAGATCCGGTCCGCCTCCCAGACGCGGAGTTCCGTCGCGGCGGCCTCGGCCTTCGCGAAGTCGACGAAGTAGCGGGGGTATGCGGCGTCGCGGAGAAGTTCGTCCCACTTCTTCAGGACTGCGCCTTTCGCGTCGAGGGCCTTGTCCAGCCGCTCGGCGAACTCCTCGTTGCACCGGGTCGTGCCGGCGATGACCTGGCTGACGTAGCTCGGGGTGACGTTGACCAGCGTCGCGGTCTTGCTGATGCTGAGCTGCTTGCTGTGGAGAATCTCCCCGATGAAGACGCCGAAGACCTTGAGCGCCGGGACGGTATTGCGTGCGGCCACGGATTACCTCCTTGGTGCTTGCGTAACTGGTTAACCGGCAAATGTTAACTACCGGCTCAGTTACGCCCTGACTGTGCGTTCTGTTCTCCGCACGATAGGTGATCGGGAGGCGAGAAGGGGTGCGATCCGAAAAATACCTCGCTCCCGGCAATGGCTTTTTCAAGATCGCGACTGCGTCCGCCGAAAAACGCTGCACCCTTGAGTTCGCCTATATTGCACGCACGTAATATGCACCCATGCTTTCCCCGCACGCCGCGCCGCCGTGAGCGTGGACCGCCCGCGCGATGCTCGACGCGCTCGCGGTCGAGTCCGGGATGCGCGTGCTGGAGATCGGCACCGGCACGGGCTGCAACGCCGCCCTCATGGCCGATGTCGGAGCGCAGGTCGTCTCCGTCGAGATCGACGCCGAGGTGGCCGCCGCCGCGCAGGACCGTCCCGCACGACGCGGACGGCGGCCGGGCCGCGGGACGTCTGCGCCGATCGCGCCACCGTGATCACGGCGGGTACGTCCGCCAGGCCGGCGCGACGCACGCCGACTGAGATTTTCATATTTCTCAGTGTCTCATTAACATTAAGTGGTGTGTTTTATACATTGTGCTACCGACTTGCGGGAAGTTCGGTAAATATGATGCGCAGAAGATCGGCCGGGGCGTTGATCGCCGCCGGCGGTGCCGCACTGGGGCTGGGTTGATGTTTTCCTCGTCCTCCGCCAGGCGATTGGCCCTTCTGGTCGTACTGGGTTCTTTCGCCGCCGGTAGTGCTTCGGGCGCTCGCGGCGGGTCTTCCGGAGCAGGCGAGATCGGAAAGGTCACTTTCCGACCCATCGATGTCGCGTGTCTCGGGTATAACGGCCTACCCCCCTATAACCCGGCCGACCGTGTTGCGGCGGGCTGGTTCCGTGCGCCTTCGAACAAAGCGGTGCACGTGGCCAAGGGTGCTGACGTCGATTGGGGACTGGACCCTTACAAAGACTCGACATGGCAGTTGTGGCTGCATTCGCTGGAGTGGCTCGGCGCCTTGATCCGGCGGTACGATAAAACGGGGAACCGGGCGGACATCGAGCTCGTGGCGGCGATCACCAGGGACTGGCTGAACAAGAATTCCGATACCCGGAAACTTGATCCGCGGCGGAGCGCCGCCGTCACCGAAGGGACCAAGTTCCGGCTGATCCTGATGACATGTCTGCGGGGTCGTTACCAGGCCACCTGGTTGGACCGTGCGATGGCGCGCCATGCGGCATGGTTGGCCGACCCCAGGAATTACTCCGGGCCGTGGAACCACGGCACCGACGAGTCGATGACACTACTCGCCGCCGCTTGCGCGATGGCTGACGACAAGTACGCACGTGTGGGCTATGGGCGCCTGATGGATTCAGTCTTCCATCCACCGAAAGGAGTTCTTCCGGCGATTGACGCCGATGGTGCGAACAATGAGCAGTCGGCCAGCTATGCAGCTTACAACCGGTCACGCTGGGCCAAGGTGGTCGAGGTGATCCGCACCTGTGGCCGGCCCGTGCCGTCCGAGCTGTTGCGACGCCTCCGTCGGCTCGATGAATTCATCGCCTATCAGACGACGCCCGCCGGAGGTCTCATTCCGATCGGGGAGTCCTTCCCGGGAAAGGCGCCGCCCCTGCGGCCGCCGGTTCGGCGAGCGCGCGTCTATCGAGCAGGTTATGTGATGGGCCGGTCATCGTGGGGTGACCGCACTTCCTCCGGCCCGTCCGGCCGCCGCGCCGCCGCCTACACGGCGCGTTTCGGCTCCGGACGGTACTCGCACGGCCAGAATGATCACATGGCCCTCACCTGGTACGCCCAGGGACGGAACATCATCGTCCCCAGCGGCCACATCGGCTATAACGCCCCGAGCTGGCGCCGGTGGCTGGCATCTCCCCAGGCGCACAACACCTTGGTGGTGGACGGCACGCCGTTCCGCCCGAACGTCCCCACTGCACTGACCGGGCATCGGTTCCACCGAACGGGCGATTGGATGGCGTTCGCCGACGCCTCTTTCGAAGGTGTCCGCCGGTCGCGCTCGGCGCTGTTCACCTTCGGGCCGGATGCCTTGGCCGTCTACGATCAGACGGTCTCTGACACCGCGCGCGCCGTTCACCAACTGTGGCATCTTCCGGCCGAGTTCACTGCGGTGTCCACCTCTTATGGCGCTGTCGCTTCCAGCGGTGGCAGCCACGTGCACTTTTTGCAGATTCAGCTCCCGTATGCCCGTCCCCCCGGCCCCGGCAGGGTTGTTCGCGGAGCCGTGCACCCCGCCCAGGGCTGGACCGTCGTTCAGCCGGGCCGCCGTGCGCCGTCTCCCACCGTCGCCCTTTCCGCGCAGGGCGGAAGAACGCGCATGCTGACCCTCATCGTCCCCACGTCCGGCCGAACGCCGCCCACGGTGCGCGCGGTTCCCTCGACAGGCGACGCCCTCACGGTGACGGCGGCCTGGGCAGGCCATCAGCTCACGATCCGGCTCTCGTCCGACGGCGCCCTCACCCGCCTCGCCTGACGGCGGCGAGCCAACCGGCGGACGGCACCAGCACCAGGCGGATCCCCGCCGATTCGTCCACGCAACACCGAGATCGACCGGCCTGGTCGCTTTCGCCGTGGTGTCGTGAGTTAGGTTAGCCTTTCCAAACTTAACGGGGAGGCGTGGGTGACGGGCGGGGACGTGTTGCGGCGCGCGGTGGCGGCCGACCGGTGGGCCGTGTTGGGCGCCGCCGGCCTGCTCATGGCCTGGCAGGTGTGCGAGGCGCTGGTCCCGGTCGTCTTCGGCGCGGCGATCGACCGGGCCGTCGCGCCGCAGGACGGGCGCGCGATCCTGCTCTGGCTCGGCGTGCTCGGGGTGCTGTTCCTTGTTTTGTCGCTGTCGTTCCGGTTCGGCGCCCGGACGGCGAAGGCCGCGGCCGAACGCGCGGCGCACCGGACGCGCCTCGCGGTCGCCGGGGCGGCGCTCGACCCCCGCACCCGGCCCGACCCCGAACGGCGGACCGGGACGCTCGTCTCCATCGCGTCCGGCGACGCCGACCGGGTGGGCGAGTTCCTGAGCGTCGTCCCGCGGACGTGTTCGGCGCTGGCGTCGGTGCTGGTCGTGGCGGTCGCGCTGCTGCGGATCTCGGTTCCGCTCGGGCTGCTCGTCCTGCTCGGGGCGCCGCCGCTGCTGTTCGTCGTCCAGCGGCTCGGCGGCGAGCTGGAACGCCGGTCCGGCGCCGAGCAGGCCCGCGCCGCCGAGGCCGCCGACCTCGCGACCGACCTCGTCACCGGGCTGCGCGTGCTCAAGGGCGTCGGCGGGGAGCGCGCCGCCGCCGATCGGTACCGGGCCGCTAGCCGTCGGTCGCTGCGCGCCACCCTGCGCGCGGCCCGCGCCGAGGCCGTCTACTCCGCCGCGACGCTGCTGCTCACGCTGTGCTTCGTCGCGCTGGTCGCGCTCGTCGGCGGACGGTTCGCCGCGCAGCACCGCATCACCGTCGGGGACCTCGTCGCGGCGGTCGGGCTGGCGCAGTTCCTGCTCGGGCCGCTGTCGGCGTTCACGATGGCGGGGGCGCGGCTGGCGCAGGGACGGGCGTCGGCGGCGCGCGTCGCGGCCGTCCTGGACGCGCCCCGGCACGCGGGTTCGGACGACGCGCCCACGTTCAGGGGCGCGCTTGAGGTGCCCGCCGTTGCGCCCGCGTCCCGGGACGGGCTGGACGTGCCCGGCGCGCCCGCCTCCCAGGGCACGCCGGAGGTGCCCGTCGCGCGCGCCGCCCGAGACGCGCCGGAGGCGCCCGTCGCGCCCGCGGCCCGGGGGGCGCGGGAGGTGCCCGGGTTCACCGTCGCGCCGGGCGAGACGCTTGGGATCGCGGCCGACGGCGCGTCGGCGCTCGCGCTCGCGGACCTGCTCGCGTCCGCGCCCTACGACGGCGGCGTCCTCGTGGACGGAGCCACGATCAGCGACCTCACGCCGGACGCGGCCCGCCGCGCGCTGCTCGTCGCCCGGCATGACGCGCCGCTGTTCGCCGCGAGCGTCCACGCCAACGTCGCCGCGTCGGCCGCCGCGCCCGACCGCGTTGCGCCCGCGCTGGACGCCGCCGACGCGGGCCAGGTCGCCGCGACGCTGCCGGACGGGCTCGCGACCGTCCTCACCGAGCGCGGCGCCTCGCTGTCGGGCGGGCAGCGGCAGCGGGTCGCGCTGGCCCGCGCGCTCGCGGCGGACCCGGCCGTGCTCGTCCTGCACGACCCGACCACCGCCGTGGACGCGGCCACCGAGGCGCGCATGGCGGCCGGGCTGCGGGACGTCCGCGCCGACCGCACCACCGTGATCATCGCGACGAGCCCGGCGCTGCTCGCCGCGTGCGACCGGGTCCTGCTCGTCCGCGACGGCGCCGTGCGCGCCGAAGGCACCCACGCCGAGCTGGCCGCCGACCCCGCCTACCGTGACCTGGTGCTCGCATGACGCTCCCCACCGCAGGCCCCGCCGCGACCCGCCGCGCGCTGCTCGCCCTCTCCCGTCCGCACCGGGGCGCGGCCGTCGCGGCCGTGCTGACGCTCGTCGTGGCGACCGCGTGCGGGCTCGTCGTCCCGCCCGTCCTCGGGCACCTCGTGGACGTCGTGCTGGACGGGCGGGGCGCCGGAGCCGTCACCGCGCCCGTCCTGCTGCTCCTCGCGGCGGCCGTCGGGCAGGCGGTTTTGACCGGTGTCGGGAACGCGCTCGTCGCCCGGTTCGGCGAGACGCTGCTCGCCGGGCTGCGGGAGAAGGTCGTCGGCCGGGCGCTGCGGCTGCCGTCCGACCAGGTGGAACGCGCCGGACGCGGCGAGCTGGTCGCCCGGGTGAGCGGGGACGTCGCGGTGATCGCCGGGGCCGTCCGGACCGCGCTGCCCGCCCTCGCCGGGTCCGGGCTGACCGTCCTGCTCACCGTCGCGGGCCTCGCCGCGCTGGACTGGCGGTTCGCGCTCGCCGGACTCCTCGCCGCGCCGCTCCAGGTCGCCGCGCTGCGCTGGTACCTGCGCCGCTCCACGCCGGTGTTCGCGGCCGAGCGCGCGGCGGCGGGCGACCGGACGCGCCAGATCCTCGACTCGATCGGCGGCGCCGACGCCCTGCGCGCCTACGGGCTCGGCGACGCGCACCGCGCCGCCGTCGCGGACCGGTCGTCCGCCGCGCTCTCCCAGGCGCTCACCGCCAGCCGCCTCGCGACGCGCTTCTTCGGTCGGCTCAACCTCGCCGAGTTCGTCGGGCTCGGCGCGATCCTCGGCACCGGGTACCTGCTCGTCGGCGCGGGCAGCGCCACGGTCGGCGCGACGGCCGCCGCCGCGCTCTACTTCCACCGCGTCTTCGACCCGGTCAACACGCTGCTCGGCGAGTTCGGGACGGCGCAGGAGGCGGCGGCCGGGCTCGCGCGGCTCGTCGGCGTCGCGGACGCGCCCCTCCCGCCCGGCCCCGGCGACGCCGTCCCGCGCGACGGCAGCGTGACGGCCTCAGACATCACGTTCGCCTACACGCCGTCGCACCCGGTGCTGCACGAGGTCGCGTTCTCCGCTGCGCCCGGCGAGCACGTGGCGCTCGTCGGCACGAGCGGAGCCGGAAAGACGACGCTCGCCAAGGTCGTTGCAGGCATTCACCCGCCAGACGCCGGGACCGTCCTGCTAGGCGGGACGCCGGTGAACGCGCTCGCCTCCCTGCGCCGCCACATCGCGCTGGTGACGCAGGAGGTCCACGTCTTCGCCGGCCCGCTCGCCGCCGACCTGCGGCTGGCCGCGTCGGACGCCTCCGACGCCGACCTGCGCGCCGCACTCGCCGCCGTCGACGCGCTGACCTGGGTGGACGCTCTGCCGGACGGCCTGGCGACCGTCGTCGGCGAAGGCGGCCACCGACTCACCACGACCGAGGCACAGCAGCTCGCGCTGGCCCGGGTGCTGCTCGCGGACCCGGCCGTGGTCGTTCTGGACGAGGCCACCGCCGATGCGGGCAGCGCGGGGGCGCGCCTGCTCGACCGGGCCGCCGACCGCGTCCTCTCCGGCCGGACGGCCCTGATCGTCGCGCACCGCCTCAACCAGGCCGCCACAGCCGACCGGATCGTCGTCCTGGAAGCGGGCCGAATCGTGGAGACCGGCACACACGACGCCCTGGTCGCGTCCGGTGGCCGCTACGCGACACTCTGGGCCGCCTGGTCCGGCGCCCGAACGACTTGAGCATCCGCTCAAACCACCAGCACAAGCCCGAGCCGGGACGCTGCACCAGCAGCGTCCGCTCAAACGAGGAGGACGGCGAGCACCAGCCCGATCCGGGCCGCGCCCGCGATGCGCGGGACGCGGCTCAGCGCCCCGGCGGTGAGGACGGTGACGACCGCGCCGGTGACGAGCCAGCCGCCGGTCGTGGGCGTCCGTGCCGCGACCGGCAGCCACGCGCCCGCCGCGACGAACTGCACGAGCAGCGCCCACTGGAACGGCGGCGCCACGACGCGCGGCAGCTCTGCGGCGACCAGGCCGAGCAGCGCCGCGCTCATCCCGACCAGCGCCGCGCAGGTCACGACGCCCGGCAGGACGAGCCACCCGGCGGACGGCACCAGCACCAGGCAGGAGCCGAGCGCGGGCGTCAGGAAAAGACCCGTCCCGGCGGCCAGCACGCCGACCGCGAGCAGGCGCCGGACGTCGGCCGGGCTCATCGGCCGGCCCTGCGGGGGACCGGCGCGTTTACCCGCGCAGACGCGTCCGGGCGGGGGACCGGCGCGTTCACCCGTCCGGACGCGTCCGTACGGCGCCGCAGGGGCCGGCGGGTTCATCGGCCGGCGCGGCGGAGGCGGGTGCGGACGGCGCGGCGGACGACCGGGCCGAGGTCGTCCAGCGCCGACATCAGCACGGCGAACTGCTCCAGCGCGGCCGTCGCGCGGCGGGCGGACGCCTCGTCCACGCCCCCGTAGAGGTCGAGCCCGAGGAACGACGCGGCGAGCGCGCGGGCGAGGCCGTCGGTGTCGACGAACTCGGCGAGCGGCGTCCCGGTGAGGACGCGCCGCAGGACCGTCCGCAGCTCGGCCACCCACAGGTCGAGACCGCGCGCGGTCGCCGCCGCGAGCTTGGGATTGGCCCGGCCGCCCGCCAGGAGCTGCGCGATGACGGTCATGTTCCGCTCGGCCTCTTCGTCGGCGCGCAGCGCGCGGCTCAGCTCGACCAGCCCGCCGATCGAGGACACCCGCTCGAACCGGCCGCGGTACCGCGCGACCTGCTCCTCGGCGCCGTGCTCCAGGGCGGCGACGAGCAGGTCGTCCATGCTGCCGAAGTGGTAGAAGACGAGCGCTTGGTTGACCCCGGCCGCGCTCGCGACGGCCCGCGCGGACGTGCCCGCGATCCCGCGCGTCCGCAACGTCTCCAGCGCGCCGACCAGCAGTTTCCCCCGCGTGTCCGGCATGGCAACCTCCCTGTTGAGCACTCGCTCAACGAGCACCCTAGTGCGAGCTTGAGCGTCCGCTCAACCAGAACGACCGGGGGGCTGCCCCCACCCCCGATCGGGTGGCTGGGCCGATGGTGACCGAGTCCCGCGCTTCCTAGCGTGGAAACCATGCACCGGAGATGCCGCAAGACGCTCATCGCCGCGTTCGTCGCGGCGGCGGTCCTGCTGACGACGGCGGCCCACCCGCCCGCCCACACGCTCGGCGGCCACCACTCCGCCGCCCACCGCTGACGCCCGCCCGCACGCTCGGCGGTCGTCACGCCGCGCCACCAGCCACGGCTTCCGCCCACACGCTCGGCGTCCTCACGCTTGGCGGGCTTCAGGCCCGTCGTCCGCCGCCGTCGGGCCCTGACGTCGGCCCCTGACGTCCGCCGCTGGTGGCCGCCCGCACGCTTGGCGGGGCTCACGCCGCCATCCGCCAGGCAGGCAGGCCGCCCCGCGACTGCGTCGCGACTGCGTCCGCTGGCACGCTCGGCAGGCCTGGCGCCGCCGCCCGTTACTGCGCCGACCCGCCTGCTCGGCGGGCCTCGCGCTCGGCGGGCCTCACCCGTCGTTCGCCGTCGTGCGCCGCTGGCGTCCGCCGCTGGTGGCCGCCCGCACGCATGGCGGGGCTCATGCCGCCACTCGCCAGGCAGGCAAGCCACCCGCGACTGCGTCCGCTGGCACGCTCGGGAGGTCTCGCGCCGCCGCCCGTTGCTGCGCTCGCCCGCATGCTCGGCGGGCCTCGCGCTCGGCGGGCCTCACCCGTCGTTCGCCGTCGTGCGCCGCCGTCGTGCGCCGCCGTCGTGCGCCGCCGTCGTGCGCCGCCGTCGTGCGCCGCCGTCGTGCGCCGCCGTCGTGCGCCGCCGTCGTGCGCCGCGGGCGTCCGCCGCGGGCGTCCGCCGCGGGCGTCCGCCGCGGGTGTCCGCCGCTCGTGGCCGCGCGCGCGTTCGGCGGGGCTCGCGCCGTCGTCTGCCGCTGACGTATGTCCGTGGTGCTCGCGCTCGCCTGGAAGCCGTAGGCGGGCGCCCGGGCGTGCGACCGGGGTGCGGTCAGGTGTTCTCGTGGGTGATCTGGAGCAGGTTGCCGCAGGTGTCGTCGAAGACGGCCGTGGTCACCGGGCCCATTTCGGTCGGTTCCTGCGTGAAGCGGACGCCGAGCGCGCGCAGCCGTTCGTACTCCGCCCGCACGTCGTCCACGGCGAACGACGTGTACGGGATTCCGTCCGCGACCAGCGCCGCCTTGAACGGCCTGGCGGCGGGGTGCGCGTCGGGTTCCAGCAGGAGCTCGGTGCCGTCCGGGTCGTCGGGCGAGACGAGCGTGATCCAGAAGTCCGCGCCCACCGGCACGTTCGTCTTCTCCCGGAAGCCCAGCACCTCGGTGTAGAACCGCAGCGCCTTGCTCTGGTCGTCCACGAGCACGCTGGTCAGATGGATTCTCACGGTGATCCCTCCGGTGCGGGCGCCGGGCGCGGCGCCGATGCCGAACCCGTACCCAAACGGCGAAGGCCCCCGGCACCGCGCGGTACCGGGGGCCTTCGAGAGAGGGCTACTTCACCAGGGACGGCCGGGACGCGGACACCGACAGCTTGTCGGCGGCCTCGTCCAGGTCCACGACCACCTCGTCGCCGTCGCGGACGGACCCCGACAGCAGCTCGCGCGCGAGCTGGTCGCCGATCGCCGTCTGCACCAGGCGGCGCAGCGGACGCGCCCCGTACAGCGGGTCGTAACCGGTCAGCGCCAGCCACTCCCGCGCGGCGGGCGTGACGGTCAGCGTGAGCTGACGGTCCGCCAGCCGCGAAGCCAGCCGGTCCACCTGGAGGTCCACGATGCGGGTCAGCTCGTCCGTGGACAGCGCCTCGAACAGGATCACGTCGTCCAGCCGGTTCAGGAACTCCGGCTTGAACGCCGTCCGCACGGCCGTCAGCACCGACTCGCGCCGCGCCGAAGCGTCCAGCGTCGGGTCCACGAGGAACTGTGAGCCCAGGTTGGACGTCAGGATCAGGATCGTGTTCCGGAAGTCGACCGTGCGGCCCTGCCCGTCGGTGAGGCGCCCGTCGTCCAGCACCTGGAGCAGGATGTCGAAGACCTCCGGGTGCGCCTTCTCCACCTCGTCCAGCAGCACCACCGAGTACGGACGCCGCCGCACCGTCTCGGTGAGCTGCCCGCCCTCCTCGTACCCGACGTAGCCGGGCGGCGCCCCGACGAGCCGCGCCACCGCGTGCTTCTCGGAGTACTCGGACATGTCGATCCGCGTCATCGCCCGCTCGTCGTCGAACAGGAACTCCGCGAGCGCCTTGGCCAGCTCGGTCTTCCCGACGCCGGTCGGCCCGAGGAACAGGAACGACCCGGTCGGACGGTCGGGGTCGGCGATCCCGGCGCGCGCCCGGCGCACCGCGTCCGACACGGCCTGGACGGCGGCGGACTGCCCGATCAGCCGGCGGCCCAGCTCGTCCTCCATCCGCAGCAGCTTGGCGGTCTCGCCTTCGAGCAGCCGCCCGGCGGGGATGCCGGTCCACGAGCCGACGACGTCCGCGACGTCGTCCGGGCCGACCTCCTCCTTGACCATCGCGTCCCGGTCGTCGGCCTGCGCCGCCGCCTCCGAGAGCTGCTTCTCCAACGCCGGGATCTCGCCGTACGTCAGCCGCGCCGAGGTCTCCAGGTCCCCGTCGCGCTGCGCCCGCTCGGCCTCGCCGCGCAGCTGGTCGATGCGCTCCTTGATCTCGCCGACGCGGTTCAGCCCGGCCTTCTCCCGGTCCCACCGGGCGACGAGCGCGTTCAGCGACTCCTGCCGGTCGGCGAGGTCGCGCCGCAGCCGCTCCAGCCGCTGCTTGGACGCCTCGTCGGTCTCCTTCGCCAGCGCCAGCTCCTCCATCCGGAGCCGGTCCACCTGCCGTTGCAGCTCGTCGATCTCGACGGGCCGCGAGTCGATCTCCATCCGGAGCCGGGACGCGGCCTCGTCCACCAGGTCGATCGCCTTGTCCGGCAGGAACCGCGCCGTGATGTACCGGTCGGACAGCGTCGCCGCCGCCACCAGCGCCGAGTCGTTGATCTGCACCTTGTGGTGCGCCTCGTACCGGCCCTTCAGCCCGCGCAGGATCGCGATCGTGTCCTCGACGGTCGGCTCGCCGACGAACACCTGCTGGAAGCGCCGCTCCAGCGCCGGGTCCTTCTCGATGCGCTCGCGGTACTCGTCCAGCGTGGTCGCGCCGATCAGCCGCAGCTCGCCGCGCGCCAGCATCGGCTTGAGCATGTTGCCGGCGTCCATCGACCCCTCGGCCGCGCCCGCGCCGACGACCGTGTGCAGCTCGTCGATGAACGTGACGATCTGCCCGTCGCTCTGCTTGATCTCGTTGAGGACGGCCTTCAGCCGCTCCTCGAACTCGCCCCGGTACTTCGCCCCCGCGACCATCGCGCCGAGGTCCAGCGAAACCAAGCGCTTGTTACGCAACGACTCCGGGACGTCCCCGGCGATGATCCGCTGCGCCAGCCCCTCGACCACGGCGGTCTTCCCGACGCCGGGCTCGCCGATGAGCACCGGGTTGTTCTTCGTCCGCCGCGACAGCACCTGGACGACCCGGCGGATCTCCGAGTCCCGTCCGATGACCGGGTCCAGGCCGCCTTCGCGGGCCCGCGCCGTCAGGTCGACGCCGTACTTCTCCAGTGACTGGTAGGTGTCCTCAGGGTTCTCACTCGTCACCCGCTGGTGACCGCGCACCTTGCCGAACGCCTCCAGCAGCGCCTGCGGCGTTGCCCCGGCGCCCTTGAGCAGGTCCGCGATCGGCCCGCCGTCGGCGGCGAGCCCGACGAGCAGGTGCTCGGTCGAGACGTACTCGTCCTGCAACTCCTCCGCGCGGTGCTGCGCGGTGGCCAGCACCCGCTGGAGCTGGCCCGAAATGCGCGGCTCGGGCACCGTCGACCCGCTGGCCTTCGGCTGCCGCGCGAGCAGTTCCTCGGTCCGCCGCCGGACGGCCGCCGGGTCCGCCCCGACCGCCTCCAGCAGCGGGACGGTCGTCCCCTCCGGCTGGGCCAGCAGCCCCGCCAGCAGGTGCGCGGGCAGGATCTCGGGGTGTCCTTCGGCGGCGGCGCGCCGGATCGCCACCGACATCGCCTCGCGACTCTTCAACGTCAGATTGTTGTCCATGGTCTTTTCCCCTTACTCGCGCCCGCGCTCGTGCCACAGGACGACCCGCGTCCGATGGATCGGCACCAGATCCCCGCCGCCCGACGACGGCGCGCCCGCGCCGCCCTGCCGGGCCTGCTGCGCCAGCCGCGCCGCCACCGCCCGCGTCGACTCCAGCTCGCCCGCGAGCTGGTTCAGCGACGCGTGCGCCCGCTCCAGCTCCTCCCGGAGCCGGACGTTCTCCCGCTGCAGTTCCAGGATGTGCTTGATCCCGGCGAGGTTGATGCCCTCCTCCTGGGACAGCCGCTGGATCTCCCGCAACATCACGATGTCGCGCATCGAGTACCGGCGGCCCCGCCCGGTCGTCCGGCCGGGCGAGACCAGGCCCATCCGGTCGTAGGTGCGGAGCGTCTGCGGATGCAGCCCGGACAGCTCCGCCGCCACGGAGATCACGTAGACCGGCGTGTCGTCTCCGAACGGGTCCCTGGTCACCGCGTCACCTCACTCCCTGGCCCGCGCGGCCAGCTCGCCGCGCAGCTCCTCGCCCTCGCCCGCCGCGCGCAGCCGCTCCAGCGCCTCGCGCGTCGTGTCGTCCACCTTCTGCGGCACGTGGACGTCCACCGTGACCAGCAGATCGCCCTTGGTGCCGTCGCGGCGGGGGGCGCCGCGCCCCTTCACCCGGAACGTCCGGCCGTTCGGCGTGCCCTCCGGCAGCCGCAGCGTCACCGGCTGCCCCTGGAACGTCGGGACGCGGATCTCCGCGCCGAGCGCCGCCTCCGGATATGTCACCGGGACCGTCAGTGTCAGGTTGTCGCCCGCCCGGCCGAACACCGGATGCGGCGTCACCTTGATGTTCACGTACAGATCGCCCGCCGGGCCGCCGTTCTCGCCCGGGGCGCCCTTGCCCTTCAGCCGGATCCGCTGGCCGTCGCCGACGCCCGCCGGGATCCGCGCCTGGATCGTCCGCGTGCCGGTCGCCCGGCCGCTGCCGTGGCAGGTGACGCACGGGTCGTCCACGACGAGCCCGCGCCCGTGGCACTCGTGGCACGGCTCCTGCACGCCGAAGCTGCCGAGGTTGCGGGTCTCCTGCCCGGTGCCCTCGCAGTTCGGGCACACGCGCGGGACGGTCCCCGCCTTGGCGCCGGTGCCCCGGCACGTCGGGCACGCCTTCTCGCTCGTCAGCTTGATCGGGACGGTCACGCCGTTGATCGCGCGGTCGAACGTCAGCGACACGTCCGTCTCCACGTCCGCGCCGCGCCGCGCCCGCCGCGACCCCGCCCGCGTGCCGCCGCCCCGGTTGAACAGCCCGCCGAACAGGTCGCCGAACCGGTCCCCGGCGCCCGCGCCGCCGGCCCCGCCGCCCTGCTGCCCGAAGAGGTCCCCGAAGTCGAACCCGAAGCCGCCCTGCTGGCCGCCGCGCGGCATCGCGCGCACCGCGTCGTACTCCTTGCGGCGCTTCTCGTCGGACAGGACGTCGTACGCCTCGGACACCTCCTTGAAGCGCTCCTCGGCGTCGGCGTCACCGCGGTTGGCGTCCGGGTGGTACTGCCGGGCCAGCTTGCGGTACGACTTCTTGATCTCTTCCTGGGAGGCCGTCTTCGCGACACCGAGGACCTTGTAGTAGTCCTTCTCCAAATAGTCCCTGGTGCTCACGCCGCCCCGCTCTCTGCTCTCGCCACTGCACGCCCGCCGGCCCGGACGGTCCCGTCGCCGGGACCGTCCGGGGCCGGATCACTCGTCGTCCTCGGAGGCCGCCCCGGCGGGCTCGGCCTCCGGCTCGACGACCGCGACCCGCGCGGGGCGCAGGATCCGGTCGCCGATGCGGTATCCGGGTTCGAGGACGGTCTGCACGCTCGTCTCGGTCGCGTCCGCCGAGTACGAGTGCAGCAGCGCCTCGTGGACGTTCGGGTCGAACGGCTCGCCGACCTCCCCGAACTTCTCCAGGCCGAGCTTGGCGACCGTCGCCTCCAGACCCTCGCCCACCGACTTGAACCCGCCGGTCAGCTCGTTGTGCTGCCGGGCGCGGCCCACGTCGTCCAGGATCGGGAGCAGCTCGGCGAGGACGTTCCCCACCGCGATCTGGCGGAGCGCGCTCTTGTCGCGCTCGACCCGCTTGCGGTAGTTCGCGTACTCCGCCTGGAGCCGCTGGAGGTCGGCGGTCCGCTCGTCGAGCTGGGCCTTCAGCTCGGCGGCCTCGGTGTTCTCTTCCTTCTTCTCCTCGGGCTCCGGAGCCGGGGCGGCCTCGCGGACCCGCCCCGTCTCCGGGTCGATGCGCCGCCGGTCGCGGATCACCGGGCCGTCGTGCTCCTCACCCGTGTCGGGAGCGGTCACGACGCACCGCCCTTGGGCTTGTCGTCGTCCACGATCTCGGCGTCGACGACCTCGTCGTCCTGCGGCTCGGCCGTCGGGCCGCCGTCCGCCGCCTGCGCGCCCTCGGGGTTCTGGGCGTACAGCGCCGCGCCCATCTTCTGGCTGACCTGGCCGAGCTTGTCGGTCGCGGTCTTGATGGCGTCGACGTCGGTGCCGTCCAGGGCCTGCTTGACCTCGGCGATCGCGGCCTCCACCTCGGTCTTGAGGTCGCCCGCGACCTTGTCCTCGTTGTCCTTGAGGAACTTCTCGGTCGAGTAGGCGAGGGTGTCGGCCTGGTTGCGGGCCTCGGCCTCCTCCTTGCGGCGGCGGTCCTCCTCGGCGTACTGCTCGGCCTCGCGGACCATCTTGTCGATGTCGTCCTTCGGCAGCGCCGAGCCGCCGGTGATCGTCATCGACTGCTCCCGGCCGGTGCCCTGGTCCTTCGCGCTGACGTTCACGATGCCGTTGGCGTCGATGTCGAAGGTGACCTCGATCTGCGGGACGCCGCGCGGCGCCGGGGGCAGACCGGTGAGCTGGAACGTGCCGAGCTTCTTGTTCTGCGCCGCCATCGGACGCTCGCCCTGGTAGACCTGGATCTCCACGGACGGCTGGTTGTCGTCGGCGGTGCTGAACACCTCGGACCGCTTGGTCGGGATCGTGGTGTTCCGCTCGATGATCTTGGTGAAGACGCCGCCCTTGGTCTCGATGCCGAGGCTGAGCGGGGTGACGTCCAGCAGCAGGACGTCCTTCACCTCGCCCTTCAGGACGCCCGCCTGGAGCGCCGCGCCGATCGCGACGACCTCGTCGGGGTTGACGCCCTTGTTGGGCTCCTTGCCGGTCAGCTCCTTCACCAGCTCGGACACGGCGGGCATACGGGTCGAACCGCCGACCAGGACGACCTGGTCGATCTGCGACATCGTGACGCCGCCGTCCTTGAGGACCTGGTTCAGCGGAGCCTTCGTCCGCTCCAGCAGGTCCGCGGTGAGGCGCTGGAACTCGGCGCGCGTCAGCTTCTCGTCCAGGTGCAGCGGCCCGTCGGCGGACGCCGTGATGTAGGGCAGGTTGACCTGGGTCTCCGAGGAGCTGGACAGCTCGATCTTCGCCCGCTCGGCCGCGTCGCGCAGCCGCTGGAGCGCCATCTTGTCCTTGGTGAGGTCCACGCCGGTCTCGTTCTTGAACCGGCTCGCGAGCCACTCGACGACCTTGTCGTCCCAGTCGTCGCCGCCGAGGTGGTTGTCGCCGCTGGTGGCCTTCACCTCGACCACGCCGTCGCCGACCTCCAGCAGGGACACGTCGAACGTGCCGCCGCCGAGGTCGAAGACGAGGATCGTCGCCTCGTTCTCCTTCTCCAGGTGGTACGCCAGCGCGGCCGAGGTCGGCTCGTTGATGATGCGCAGGACGTTCAGCCCCGCGATCGTCCCGGCCTCCTTGGTGGCCTGGCGCTGGTGGTCGGAGAAGTACGCGGGCACCGTGATGACCGCGTCGGTCACCGGCTCGCCGAGGTAGGACTCGGCGTCGCGCTTGAGCTTCTGCAGCACGAACGCGCTGATCTGCTGCGGCGTGAAGTCCTTGCCGTCGATGGACTGCTTCCAGTCCGTGCCGATCTCGCGCTTGACCGACCGGATGGTCCGGTCCACGTTCGTCACCGCCTGGCGCTTGGCCGGGGCGCCGACGATGGCCTCGCCCTCCTTCTTGCCGAAGGCGACGACGGACGGGGTCGTCCGGTCGCCCTCGGAGTTGGCGATGACGGTGGGCTCGCCGCCCTCCAGGACCGCGACGACCGAGTTGGTCGTCCCGAGGTCGATGCCGACCGCACGTGCCATGTCTTCGTCCTCCGTGTCACTGAGTCGCGGGCCGTGTGAGCCGCCCCGCTCGCGTCCCCCGCGCTGCGGCGGCCCGCCTTCGTCTGCTGCTGTCCAGAGTGCCGTGCCCGGCGCCCTGCTGTCAAATGAGTTGAGCCTTAGCGACTCAACTTTGCTGACGCCTTCTCTAACAGGACGCTTGAGCCGCCTATTCCGGTTCCCCCTGTGCCCCAAGTTCCGTCCTCCGAACGACCCCCCTCCACCTCCCGGACGACCCCGGACATGACGAAGCACGCCGACCCGTTGGATCGACGTGCTTCGGAAGTGGGGTCAGTCCAGGTCGGACGGTGCGGTGCCGGGGTCGGTGAGCGGCAGGTTCAGGGCGGCGCGTTCGGTCAGCCAGCGGCTCGGGCGGTAGCGCGGGTCGCCGGTGCGGGTCAGCAGGCCCGTGAGGACGGCGTGGATTCGTTGCGCGCCTTCCGCGTCGCCCCATTCCAGCGGGCCGCGCGGGTAGCCGAGGCCGAGGCGGACGGCGGCGTCGATGTCGGCCGGGGTCGCGAGGCGCTGGGCGGCGATCTCGGCGGCCACGTTGACGATGGACGCGAGCAGCCGTGCCGCGACCGGGGCGGGGGCGTCGCGGACGACGGTGACGGGCCGTCCGGTCGCGGCCAGCGCCGCCCGGGCCGCGCGGCCCGCCGCCGGGTCCACGCCGGGGTGGACGGCCAGGGTGAGGCGGGTGAAGAAGCCGCCGAACGGGTCCACGCCTAGCGTGCGCTCGGGGGGCAGGCCGGCTTCCAGCGCCACGTCCAGCGCGGCTCGGTCGTCGGGGGCGACGAGGATCACGGCTTCGGCGGACGGCGTCTCGCCCGTCTCGACCGCGATGTCCGCCGTGCCGAGCAGGGCGCCCAGCTTCTCGCGCGTGCCGGGCGTCGTGTCGTGGATCCAGACCGGGCGCGGCGCGGCGTCCGGGGCGGTTTCGGGCGGTTCTTCCTGCACGCCGTCGGTGTAGCGGTAGAAGCCTTCGCAGGTCTTGCGTCCGAGCAGGCCCGCTTCGTAGCGCTGCCGTGTGATCCGGGACGGACGCAGCCGCGGTTCGCCGTGGAAGCCCGTCCAGATCGTCTCCAGGACGGGGTGCGACACGTCCAGCCCGGTCAGGTCCATCAGCTCGAACGGCCCCATCTTGAGGCCGAGGACGTCCCGGGCGATCCGGTCGACGTCCACCGGCTCCGCCACGGCCTCGGCGAGGATCTGGAGCGCCTCGGTGGCGAGCCCCCGGCCCGCGTGGTTGACGAGGAAGCCGGGCGTGTCGGGCGCGATCACCGGCGTGTGGCCGAGGCGCCGCACAAGAGAAGCGAACCCGTCCGGGATCCACCCGGCGGTGCGCGCCCCCGGAACCACCTCGACGACCTTCATGAGCGGCACCGGGTTGAAGAAGTGGAGGCCCGCCAGCCGCGACGGATCCACCAGCGCCGCACCGATCGCCGTCACGGACAGAGAGCTGGTGTTCGTGGCGAAGACCGTCTCTTCGGGCGCGTACTTCTCCAGCTCGGCGAACAGCTCGCGCTTGACGGCCAGGTCCTCCCGGACGGCCTCCACCACGAGGTCGCAGCCCGCCAGCGGCGTCAGCGGATCGCCCACGGGACGCAGCCGGGCGCGCGCGGCGTCCGCTTCGTCCGGCTTCATCCGGCCCTTGGCGGCGAGCCGCGCGAACATCGCGCCCACCTGCTCGACGGCCCCGGCGACCGCTTCGGGACGCGCGTCGGCCAGCTCGACCGTCACGCCGCCCGCCGCCGCCCACTGCGCGATGCCGCGTCCCATCGCGCCGGTACCGATCACGCGGATGACCTGCACCCGCTCCGCCCAGTCGGCCATGGCCGCCTCCCTCGCCGTCCTCCGGCGGACGGTACCCGAGGCGGCGCAGCGCATCCCTAGGCGGGCGGCGTCCAGGACGGATCGCGGCCGGACAGCGCGACGAGCCGGTCCAGCTCGGGGGCGTCCGGCGGGACGGGCACGGGCGCCGCGTACACGCCGAGCGCGCGGAACTCGTCCGGCAGCTTCTCCAGCAGGCCGATGCAGGCGGCGACGTCCTCGGCGTCGGCGGAGTAGGGGAGCCGGACGGCGCGCGCGAGGTCCCAGCCGTGCAGGACCAGCTCGTTCAGCGTGTGCGTCCCGGCGAAGGCGGCGGGGACCTCGCGTCCGGCGAGGGACGTGACGCCCTCCCACGCCGCCGGGTCCGCCCACGCCTCGGCGAGCGTCTTCAGCCGGGCGGGGACGCCGCCGCGCCAGTCGGGCCGCAGTCCCGTGCCGGACGGGTCCGGACGCGGTCCCTTCCCGGCCGTCGCGGTCAGCCGCAGCGCCAGCGCGTCGAAATGCTCGATGAGCCCGGCGACGCTCAGGCCCGCGCAGGGCGTCGGGGCGGTGAGCAGGGCGTCGGGCACCTCGGCGAGCAGCGTCGCGGCGCGGGCCGCGGCGGTGTCGAGGGTCATGGGGGCTCCCTCCGGACGGATGGACGGACGAGAACCGGTCTACCCGCGTGCCGAAGATCATCCCGAAAATGTCGGTGGCGTCTGCGAGAGTGACGGCATGGAAGCGGAACGTGACGTCGGGCAGGTGGCGGGCCCGCGTTGTCACTGTCTGACAAGGGTCCGATCCGGATCGTGTCCGCAGGTGAGGGGGTGATTGCGGGCATGGAACGCGCCGCTATATAAAGCGGGCTCATGTAGCTCGCGTTCCGTGTCGGGCCGGAGCCTGGGGCGACACATAAGCTACTGGCGAGTAGTATCCAGGGACCCGGATGAAGTCCAGTCTGTCCGCGAGCCCTACGCTGACAGCCAACGCCCGTACCGCAGGAGGACGGAACAGTGTTCTGGGTCACATTGATAATCGGGATCGTCGGTGCGGCGATCACGCTGGCGCTCGCCGGGCGCCGGGTCCTGTTCCTCTGGAAGCTGTTCAAGAGCGGTCAGCCCGACCCCGAGCGCGTCCTCCAGGTCAAGCGCGACCCGAAGGCCGACATCGAGGGCCAGGTCGTCGAGGTCATGGGGCAGCGCAAGCTGCTCAAGTGGACCATCGCCGGAATGGCGCACTTCGCGGTCATGTGGGCGTTCATCCTGCTGGCGACCGTCTACCTGGAGGCGGCCGTCGCGCTGCTGTTCGGGCTGGACGCCAAGATCCCCGGGCTGCAGACCTGGGCGCCGATCGGGTTCGTCCAGGACACGATCGCCCTCGCCTGCACCCTCGGCCTGGTCGTCTTCGCGGCCATCCGGATCAAGAACTCGCCGAAGAAGCTGGACCGCAAGTCCCGGTTCAAGGGCTCGCACACCGGCGGCGCGTGGGTCATCCTCTTCATGATCTTCAACGTCGTCTGGACGATGTTCTTCTTCCGGGGCGTCGAGTGGGCGAACGGCAACCTCGACTACGGCAAGGGCGCGTACTTCTCCTGGCTCGTCGGGCAGCCCTTCAAGGGCATGAGCCACGACACGCTGGAGGTCCTGGAGTCGATCGGCCTGCTCCTGCACATCGGCGTCGCGCTGGTCTTCCTCGTCATCGTCGTCAACTCCAAGCACCTGCACATCTTCATCGCGCCGCTGAACGTCATGTTCAAGCGCCGTCCCGACGGCCTCGGCCCGGCGCAGCCGATGATGAGCAAGGGCAAGCCCCTCGACTTCGAGGAGGCCGACCCCGACGAGGACACCTTCGGCCGCGGCAAGATCGAGGACTTCACCTGGAAGGGCTACCTCGACATGGCGACCTGCACCGAGTGCGGTCGCTGCCAGTCCCAGTGCCCCGCGTGGAACACCGGCAAGCCGCTGTCGCCGAAGATGGTCATCCTCGAACTGCGCGACCACGCCTTCGCCAAGGCCCCGTACATGCTCGCCTCCGAGGAGGAGCGCGAGAAGTTCACCGACGAGCAGAAGACCGCCATGCAGGTGGACAAGGAGCTCGTCGGCGAGGACGGCGTCATCCACCCGGACGTCCTGTGGTCCTGCACCAACTGCGGCGCCTGCGTCGAGCAGTGCCCGGTCGACATCGAGCACATCGACCACATCCTCGACATGCGCCGCTTCCAGGTGATGATCGAGTCCTCGTTCCCCAGCGAGGCCGGCGTCATGCTGAAGAACCTGGAGAACAAGGGCAACCCGTGGGGCATGTCCGAGATGAAGCGCCTCGAGTGGATCGAGGAGCTGGACTTCGAGGTCGAGGTCGTCGACGAGAAGCTCCCCGAGGACACCGAGTACCTCTTCTGGGTCGGCTGCGCCGGCGCCCTGGAGGACCGCGCGAAGAAGACCACCAAGGCCGTCGCGGAGCTGCTGCACATCGCGGGCGTCAAGTTCGCCGTGCTCGGCCCGATGGAGGCGTGCACCGGTGACCCGGCCCGCCGCCTCGGCATGGAGTTCGTCTTCCAGATGCTCGGCCAGCAGAACGTCGAGACGCTGAACGAGGCGGGCGCCAAGAAGATCGTCGCGACCTGCCCGCACTGCTTCAACACGCTCGCCAACGAGTACCCGCAGATCGGCGGGAACTACGAGGTCGTCCACCACACCCAGCTGCTCGCGCACCTGGTCGAGGAGGGCAAGCTCACCCCGGTCACGCCGATCGAGGAGAACATCACCTACCACGACCCCTGCTTCCTCGGCCGGCACAACAAGGTCTACAAGCAGCCGCGCGACATCATGGCGACCGTCCCGGGCGTCAAGACGCAGGAGATGCACCGCCACAAGGACCGCGGCTTCTGCTGCGGCGCCGGCGGCGCGCGGATGTGGATGGAAGAGCGCATCGGCAAGCGCATCAACACCGAGCGCGTGGACGAGGCGCTGGAGACCAACCCCGACACCGTCTCGACCGCCTGCCCGTTCTGCCTCGTGATGCTCGGCGACGCCATCAACGAGAAGAAGAACGAGGGCCTGGCGAAGGAGTCGCTGGAAGTCGTGGACGTCTCCCAGCTCCTGATCCGCTCCATCAAGGGCGAAAAGGAGCCGGCCGCGGCCGAATAACTCTCCCTCGGACGGCCCCGGTTCCCTCCACGGAACCGGGGCCGTCCCCTTTTCTCGGCCCGCATCGCGTGTGCTGCGCCCCTGATCCGGGAGGCACCGGAGCGGGCTCGTCCCGGGCGGGCCCCAAGCCCTTCAGGGGCGGACGGGGCCGGAGCCGGTGCGGGCGGCGGCTGCGGCGATCTCGTCCAGGTCGGCGGGGGTCAGGGTGAGCGCGGACGCGCCGATCCAGCCGTCCACCTGCGCGGGACGGCGCGCGCCCACGATCGCGCCGGTGATCCCCGGCCACGCCAGAACCCACGCGAGCGCCACCTCCGCGACGGACGCGCCGTGGCGGGCCGCGATCGGGCGCAGCGCGTCCGCCACGCGCAGGTTCGCGGCCAGGCCGGACGTGAAGTCCGGGTGCGACCTGCGCCAGTCGTCGGCGGGCAGCGCGGCGACCCGGTCGGCGGAGAACGTCCCGGTGAGCAGCCCGGACACCAGCGGCGAGTAGGCGATCACGCCCGTACCGTGCGCGCGCGCCCACGCGATCTCGGGCGCGGCGGACCGGTGGACGGCCGAGAACGGCGGCTGGATCGCGTCCACGTGCGCGACGCGCTCGGCCGCGTCCAACTGCTCGACGGAGTGGTTGGACAGCCCGATCGCGCGAACCTTGCCCTCGGCCTTCAGGTCCGCCATGACCTGCCAGTACTCCTCCAGCGGCGTCGCGTCCGGGCTGACGCCGCCGGCCGCACTCCCGGCCGTCGCGATCGGAGTCCCGGTGTCCGGCCAGTGGACCTGGTAGAGGTCGATGCGCTCCACGCCGAGCCGCCGCAGCGAGTCCTCCACCTCCCGCCGCACGCTCGCCGGCCGCATGCAGCGGCGGGGCGGCGCCTGCGGGTCGGTGTCGTCCCAGACGAGCCCGGCCTTGGTGAACAGCAGCGGCCGGTCGGCCTCGGGCAGGCCCGCGACGGCCTTCCCGACGATCTCCTCGGCGTGCCCGAGCCCGTAGACGGCGGCCGTGTCGATCCAGTTCACCCCCGACTCGACCGCGTGCCGGATCGTCGCGACGGACTCGGCGTCGTCGGTGGGGCCCCACCCGAACCGCCAGCCCGTCCCCGCGACCGCCCACGAGCCGAAGCCGAGCCGGCTGACGGTCATGTCGGTCGTTCCCAGTTGTGCAGTGCTGACCACGGAATCTCCCTTGCCGAAACGAACCCCCTCAGCGTGCTGCGGACGGGACCGTCCGGCCCAGTGGCGGCCCGTGCCTGGGCACCGCGTGACCACCTTCGCGATACTGGCCGCATGGCACTGGACAGACGGGCGGAACTCGGCGCGTTCCTCCGGTCCCGCCGCGCGCGGCTCCGTCCGGACGACCTCGGCCTGCCCGACCACGGCGGGCGCCGCCGCGTCCCGGGCCTGCGGCGCGAGGAGCTGGCACTGCTGGCCGGGGTGAGCGTGGACCACTATGTCCGGCTTGAGCAGGGACGGACGCTGCACTTCTCCGACGCCGTCCTCGACGCGGTCGCCCGCGCGCTGCGCCTGGACCCGACCGAGCGCGCCCATCTGCACCGGCTGGCGCGGCCGTCGTCCGGCACGGCCCCGGCATCGCCGCAGGAGGTGCGGCCGGGGCTGCGGCGCCTGCTGGACCAGGCGGGGGACGTCCCCGGCTACATCCTCGGGCGCAACCTCGACGTCCTCGCCTGGAACCCGGCGGCGTCCGCGCTGCTCACCGACTTCGGCGCGCTGCCGCCGCGCGAGCGCAACCTCGCCCGGCTGATCTTCCTGGACCCGCGGCTGCGCGACCTCTACGTCGACTGGCGCGGCAAGGCCGGGGACGTGGTGGCGTTCCTGCGGCTGGACGCGTCCCGCCGTCCGGACGACCCGGCGACGACCGCGCTGGTCGAGGAACTGTCCGCGCTCAGCGCCGACTTCCGGACGCTCTGGGCCGAACACCGCCTCAAGGACAAGACGCACGGCCGGTACATCTACCGGCATCCCGTCGTCGGCGACCTGGAGCTGGGCTTCGAGACGCTGCGGCTGCCGGACGACCCGGACCAGGTCTTCATCGCGCACACCGTCGAACCGGGCTCGCCGTCCGAGACCGCGCTGCGCCGTCTCGCGTCGACCGCGGCGGGCCGCTGATCAGGGCTTGCGGGCGACGGCGCCGTACTGGGCGACGAGCGGGGGCTCGGTGCCGTCCCGGCGCTTCGGGGCGCGCCAGCGCGAGCAGGACACCAGGCCCGGTTTCTCCAGGTTCAGGCCGTGCAGGAAGCCGGCGATCTGGGCTCCCGTCCGGGCGCGGAGCGGCGGCTCGGCGTTGCTGTTGAAGAACTCCATCGCCTCGGTGTTGGCGTCGCCGCCGAGTTCCAGCGTCGGGTGCGTGATCGCGACATAGGAGCCGGACGGGACCGCCGCGACGAGGTCGTCCACCACCGCCTGCGCCTCGTCGTCGTCCAGCAGGAAGTTGAGGATGCCGAGCATCATGATCGCGACGGGCTCGTTCAGCTCCAGCGTGCGGCGGGCGCGGGCGAGGACGGCCTCGGTGTCGCGGACGTCGGCCTCCATGTAGTCGGTCGCGCCCTCGGGCGTGCTGGTCAGCAGCGTCCGCGCCTGCCGCAGGACGAGCGGATCGTTGTCCACGTACAGGACGCGGGCGGTGGGCGCGACGCGCTGCGCGACCTCGTGGGTGTTGTCGGCGGTCGGCAGGCCGGTCCCGAGGTCGAGGAACTGCCGGACGCCGCGCTCCCCGGCGAGGAACCGCACCGCGCGGCCGAGGAACGCCCGGTCCGCGCGGGCGACCTGGACGATGCTCGGATACATGCGGTAGACGCGGTCGCCGACCAGCCGGTCGGCGGTGAAGTTGTCCTTACCGCCGAGCCAGTAGTTCCAGACCCGGGCGTTCTGCGCGGTCTCCGTGCGCAGGTCAGGCTGCTCGTTCGCCATGCCGCTCATCATTCCCCGCGAACGCCGCCTCCACCGGCCGCGCGCCGACGCGCGTGACCCGATCGAGAAAAACGGCGAGCACCACGATCGCAAGAGCGCCCTCGAACCCGGTGGCGGCACTGACACGGTCCAGCCCGGTCAGGACGACGCCACCGAGCCCACCCGCACCGACCAGTCCGGCCGTGACGACCATCCCCAAAGCCGGAACAACGATCCGGTTCGCCTCCCCGGGATCCGGCCGATCCCGCAGCCCCGACTCGACGAGCCTTACTGCGGCCGGAAGCGCGACTGCGGCCGTAGCGACAACACCGGGCGCCGTCCCGATGCCGAACAGGAACGCAGCCGGGACGAGATAGACGAACACCGGCACCGAAGGCACGGCGTCCAGGACGGGCCGCACGACCCGCTTCACCACCGCGTACCGCACGACGAACCCGACCGGCACCGCGACAACCAGCGCGACGACAGCCGACGCCGTGACCAGCGACAACGAGTCCATAGCGGGCCGCCACAACCGCATCCCATCGATCAGCGCGAACCCGGCGAACGTGAACAACCCAAACTGCCACCCGCGCGCCGCGTACGCTCCCGCGGCGAGCAACGCGGCTAGGACGAGCGGTGGAAAAAACGTAAGTATGCCGGACAGGCCGTCCACCAGGTCCGTCACGACGGTCGCAACCCCGTCGAAGAACACGCCTCCATGAGCGACGGACCAGGAAGCCCCTTCGGCGAACCAGCGACCGACCGGGACGCGAGGAACATCCCAGTTCAGAACCACCGGACTCTCCAGCCCGGCAGCGAAGCGACAGTAAGGCGGGGGGCTGCGTTACGCATCGCTCGAAACTACCCGCCCCGAAGAAGCGGCGGTCAAATCTCCGTGCGGTGGAAGTTCAGATACGACCGCGACGGCGTCGGCCCGCGCTGGTCCTGATATCGCGACCCGTACTTGGGTGACCCGTACGGATACTCGGCGGGCGAACTCGTCCGGAACAGGCACATCTGCCCGATCTTCATGCCCGGCCAGAGCTTGATCGGCAACGTGGCGACGTTCGACAGCTCCAACGTCACATGCCCGTTGAACCCCGGATCGATCCACCCGGCCGTTGAGTGCGTGAGCAGCCCGAGCCGCCCCAGCGAACTCTTCCCCTCGAGCCGCGCAGCAAGATCGTCCGGCAACGCGAACACCTCGTATGTGGACGCGAGAACGAACTCACCCGGATGCAACACGAACGCCTCGTCCGGCTTCACGTCGACCAGACGTGTGAGGTCGGGCTGCTCGATCGCCGGATCAATATGCGGATATCGGTGGTTCTCGAACACCCGGAAGTACCGGTCGAGCCGGACGTCCACACTGGACGGCTGGACCATCTCGGGCCCGAACGGATCGATCTTGACCCGTCCGGCGTCGATCTCGGCCCTGATGTCGCGATCGGAAAGCAGCACGCGCCAAAAACTACAGCCTCCACCATGCTCACACACGGCGGGGGCCCGACCGGCACGCGACGGGGCTAACCCGACCCGGCACACGACGGGGCTGACCCGTCTGCGCAACCCACGACTTTCCGGTAAGCTGACCGGGCAGGCGGGACCTCGAGCCTCGTCGTGCGGGTGTGGTTCAATGGTAGAACTTCAGCTTCCCAAGCTGACGACGCGGGTTCGATTCCCGTCGCCCGCTCCACACAGAAGGCCCAGTTCAGAGAACACGTCTCCGAACCTGGGCCTTGATCATTTCTGGCCTTCCGTGCCCGTCCTGCAACAAACGGGCAACCAGCAACCCTGCCGCGCCGTCATCGCGCTCGGCTTCCGCCAGCACGGTCCTACCGGAACGACGACTGGCCACTCGGCCGCACCGCGAAGGCTCAGCGCCGGACGAGAACCTTCTCTACGTGTTCAGGGGCGACCCGCTACGCGGTCCGCCGCCGGCCGTCCGGGCCGGGCGTGCGGCCTCTCCGGGCCGGTCCCGCCCCGGCCGACCGGCCTTGTCACGCGCTGGGCCTACTGAAGCCACTGAGGAGGATCCCCACCCGCGATTTGACGCCAAGTAGCGGTGACCGCATCGGCATCCTGCACATGGGCGTGCCGGAGGAATTCGACGCAGGCGCGTGCCAGTTCTTGTAGATCACGGTCCGCAGCTATCGCAAGTCCCTCAATGAGGTGCCGCGTTCCTTCCTGGACTCGATCGAGGTCAACCAATGCCCTCCCCATCACAACAAGACTCATGGCCAGGTCGGGCAGGAAGGCGTCGGGGCGGGCCTCGGCGAGCGTGCGGCGAATCTGCACCGCCTCGGTGATGGCCTCCAGCGCCTCCTCTCGTAGCCCCAGATCCGCCAGGTGATTGGACTGGTTGTTCAGCGACANNNNGCCACCGCCTCGGTGATGGCCTCCAGCGCCTCCTCTCGTAGCCCCAGATCCGCCAGGTGATTGGACTGGTTGTTCAGCGACATGGCCAGGTTGGGCAGGAAGGCGTCGGGGCGGGCCTCGGCGAGCGTGCGATAGACCGCGACCGCCTCGGTGATGGCCTCCAGCGCCTCCTCCCGCTGGCCCAACTGGGCCAGGACGACTGCGAGTTGTCCACTCCAGCGGGCGAGGTCCGCGGGGTCGGCGTCGGCAGGCAGCAGCTCCCGCACCCGGCGGGTGACCGCCGCATCTGCGGCGGCCAACGCCACCGTGGGATAAGGGATCTGCTCGGCGATGTGCCCAAGATCTTCCACCCGGGCTGGGACATCCTCCAACACACTGGCCAGCAGATCACCCAGCCGGGTACCGGTCTGGACGGCGACCACGATCGCCGCATCGGCCAGCCCTATCAGGTTCTCCCGCAACACCTGGTCAAGCAGCTCAGGGGCACGGTCATGATGGGCGCAGGCGCGAGTTAGCACCGTCAACGCCTGCACCGCCTGGGACAGCTCCAGGCCGGTGAAACAGGCCCGCCGCAACAACTGGTGCCCGGCGAGTTGGTCGCTGGCATGCCGCTCGGCCAACAGGTCCGGCCGCAACACATCCACCCGCCCGCCTTCGCCGGGATACAGCTGCCGCAGCCACCGCGCCAGCGCTCCCACCCGCTCCTCATCGGCACCCGCCAGGTCCGGGATGCGCCGGATCATCCGCCGGACGGTGGCCTCTTCGCCCTCTTGCACGTCCAGCAGCAGCACCGCCGCCGCGATCACCTGTTGCAACACCGGTAGAGCAACCGTCAGCCCGGCCTTGCGGGCGGTCTTGTCCCACAGCCGGCGCTCATGCCCCAACAGCCGATCCAGGACCCCCAGATCCGCCGCCGCTCGCCCCCCGCTGCTGCCCGCCTCCTCGTCCAGCACCGCCACCAGCGCCGCCGCATGCAACACCAGCACCGGCAGCCGCACCGCCGAGTCGACCGTGAACCTGATCTGCGGGACCGGCCGCCCCCGCGCCGCCGCATAAAACGGCAACGCCTCCTCGATCACCTGCGCGTCGTCACGCTGATCGTCCAGCGCCGCCACCAACTCCAGTACCGGGGTCCGCGCCGCCAGCGCCCGCGTCACGTCCGACTCGACATCAAGTGCGGTCCACCACTCCCCGGCTTGGCGGGCCAGCAGCAGCACCCGCAACCCGCGCGCATCCCCCGCCGCCTCACGCGCCGCGACCTCGGTCAGCATCGCAGCCAGCTCCGGGCGGGTCTCGGCGTAGTCGACCAGCAGCAACACCCGCTGCCCCACCTGGCTGGCGGCCTTCACCGCCGCGACCTCATCCCCCGGTCTGACCGTCTGGCACTCCCACTGCTCAAACGGCAGCGACTCGGCCAACTGCAGCCCCAGCCGGGTCTTGCCCACCCCGCCCCGCCCGGTCACCAGCCACACCGGACACGCCGCCTCATCGGCACACCACGCCCGCAACCGCGCCAGCTCATCCTCACGCCCAACGAAATCCACAACCGCGCGCTCAGGCCGCAGCAATCCCGCCACACTCACGTCATCGGACGCAACCGGCTCCCGGGTCGCCACCAACGCGCCCCGCCGCGCCTCCAACTCCGCCACCGCCGCCCGACGATCCTCCATGATCGTGCGGCGGGCAGTGATCACTTCACTGACATACGAGCCCGCAGCCCCCGCCGCGATCGCCCCCAACACCCCCAGCAGCGCCCGCACCGCCAACGGCCACGACTCCGGCAGCATCGGCACCACCGCCGCCACCACACCCGTCGCCACAAGCAGCAGCGCAAACCAGATCAGTCGCCTACGACCCGGGCCGTCCATGACCACAGCATCACCGGTAACCAAGACCAACGCGCCCGAACCACGCCAACACACCGGAGCATGGCCCAACATGGCCGGATCAGACTCGGTGAAGAGGTGGCGCGTAGGCGGTCAGGCGGGTGGAACGAGCCCCAAACGAGAGGCTTCGCAGCCCCAGCCCCAGCCCCGGCGCCCCGGAGCACTTGTTCGCGCGAAACTGCCTGTCACACCTTGCTCGCCGTTCGCGCGAACAAGCCCTCCGGATCGTGGCGAAGGCAGGCGGAAGCGCTAACACTGGTGCCAACCACAGTCCTGGACGAACCTGGACACGGGTGGAGCCACAAGACGCGTCGGAGGACTCCAGAGCACGCCAGGAGACGGATCTGCACGGGTATGGCTCTCGTTCGGCAGGCTCGTAATGAATCGCTCGTAACCTCAGCCCTACGATCGCCATAGCGTGGCTGAGGTGGGTTGCGTGGTCGGGGCGATCGCCGCCGCGGGGCTTCCGGTGCTCGGGCCGTGGACGGCCCTGCGCTCTGGGTCCCCTTGCCCTCGGCTGTGGTGGTGCGGCTTCGTGTACGAGCGGCCTGCCGGTCGGTGGGCCACGATGGTGGAAGACTTCCCAAGGTCAGCCGTGGGGGGACCGGGCCATTAGCAGACCATTAACCGAGGTGATCAAGGAGTAATCGCGGTCACTTGCAATACGGGGCAGCGCCAGGTCAGCGATCCTGATCTGCAAGATCCAAGCTCTTTCCAAGCTGACGACGCGGGTTCGATTCCCGTCGCCCGCTCCACACAGAAGGCCCAGGCTAGAGACACAAGTCTCCGACCCTGGGCCTTGGTTGTTTTCAGGCTCCCGTGCCGGTCCCGTGAACGTGTGGGTGAACAGGCGCGCAGTTTTCTGAGTCAGCGGTTACCTCTGCTCGGCGGGTGGAGCCTCACTGTCCCTGCCCCGCTCCCGGTACATGCGCAGCAGCGTCACCACTCCGCCGCCGAAACCGATGAGGAGAGCCGCGCCGGCGATCCAGAAGGCGAGAGTTCCGGAGTCGAAGCCGGTGGCCGAGGCGACGGCGACCGCGAGTGCCCACGTGCCGAAGGCGGCGATGGTCAACGCTGCCGCACACCGATCACCTTGCCGCCGCCACTGGTAGAACGTCACTATCATTCCCCCGGCGCCCATGAAGAAGGCGATGCTCTCTAGTGCAGCGGACCGACTTCCTCCAGAGAGCAGGATGACCGCCACGGCGGAGCTGATCACCATCGCGGCGACCTGAAGGGACGCGGCGTTCGGCCTGTACGACAACCTGCACCTCACAACGGGGGAAGAGCGCGCCTCGTCCTCGGATGGCCTGCCTTCTGGCGCGGGCCGAGCGCGGTCACGTGTGCTGGGCCTTGATTATTTTCGGACTATTTCACCTGTCGCGCAATTATGGACTGTCCCCCAACTGCTGGCCAGGGCATGAAAATGCATAGCCGACGAGTTCGCGCGTCGGTATCGTCCGGGTTCCCGGTCTGCCGTGCCGGCGGGCCACGTTCAGAGAGCGATGCCAGATGACCAGCCGGCGAGCGACGACGACCCTGTGGCGCCCTACCGGGCCGAGGGAGCTGGAGCTGGTTCGGGAGTTGGACTGGCGTGCGTGGCCGCCGCGGCTGCCCGAGCAGCCGATCTTCTACCCGGTTCTCAATGAGGACTACGCGGTCAGGATCGCGCGGGACTGGAACGTGAAGCACGACGGCGCCGGGTTCGTCACTCGTTTCGAGGTCGAGTCGGAGTTCTTGAGCCGGTATCCCGTCCGGCAGGCCGGCGGAAAGACGATCCTCGAGCTGTGGGTTCCGGCCGAGGAGCTGGACGACTTCAACGCCCACATCGTCGGCGAGATCCAGGTGGTCCACGAGTTCCGCTGATGCGGCGCGGCGTGCCGGCGGGGCACGCCATGGGGCGATGAGTCCAGAGCGGCGGTGTGGTCGCGCGGTGGCCGCCGGACGTGCAGGCCGCCGGACCACTGTGCGGAATGCCTGCTCGCCCGTCCGGTTAGGGCAAACCCGTGACGCACCCGCTTTGCGCATGCCAAGGTGCGGGCCATGCAGAGAACGCGGACGGTCGTGACGAGGCTGAGCATCGTCGGAGGTGTGCTGCTTGTCATCGGAGTGTTCCTCGGGTGCAGGCCGATTCACCGCGACGGTTACTCGTGCGGCACGGTTTTCTTCGGGAACTCAGACGCGAGCACGTACGACGTCACGTCTTTTCTAGCCCCCCCTGACTGTGACGGCGCACGGGCTTCCAGCCGACCTTTCGTCCTGCTCTCGCTGGGACTTGGTGGAGGCGCCCTGGCCACCGCTTGGGTGGTCGCCGGTTTGACCAGGCCGGCTCGCGGAGGCTTCCGTACCGAGAGATACTTCCTGGGGCGCAGGATCGATTCTGATGATGGGTCGTCAGAGGGCCCAGATCGAACGTGATTGACGGAAGCAGACGGTCTAGAGCCACGTGAGTTCGCCTTCTGTCGCCCCTCCGTACCCGAAGACCGGGCGAGAGATACGCGTCTCACCGCTCGGTCCTTGATCCCTCATGCCCCGGGTCGGCTCGCGCTGCCCTACACCCGGCCGGGTCCAGGGAGCGTTTCCTCTTGTCTTCGCTCGGGGTCTCTCTGCACTACCGGTGTGATCAGGGTCGGTGATGCGGCGGCGGTCGCCGCAGTGGCCGGACGGGGGAGGTCGGCGGTGGGGTGCGGGGGTGGACGTTTGGAAGATCTTTTTTGGGTGGGGTGTGGGGGAAAGGGGGTTTGACCTGGGGTTTTGTCGGGTGGGGGTGGGTGGGCGGTGGGTGCTGGCACGGGGTGGGCGTTGCTAGCTTTGGGGGCCATGGATGGGGATATGTCTGGTGAGCTGGCGGTGCTCGTCCGGGACATCGGGGACGCCGGTGTCGCGGAGATGTCGACCGTGCCGGGGCTCGCCGCCGCCGTGGACCAGCACGTGGCCGAGATCCGGGCCACGCTCGGGGTGACGGGGCACGACGAGTTGATGGCGTATCTCTGCCGGTTCGCCGAGGACGCGTTCAATCGCGGGTGGTGGCCGGAGAGCACGCGGGACTTCGAGTTCGTGCGGATCGTCGCCGTGTGCTGGCTGCTCAGCCGGGACGAACACGCTGCGTGACCGCCCGGAATAGGCGTGGTGCGCGGTAAGGGGCGGTCCTAAGCTGGTCGGCGCGCCCATCCATCCACCACCCCACGGGAGCCCACGGTGTCCGAGGCCATCACGCCCCGTTTCCGTTCCGTCCTCGACCGGTTCGCGGCCTACAAGCCGGGCAAGGTCGCCCTGTCGCCGGACGGACGGTCCTTCAAGCTCTCGTCCAACGAGTCGCCGCACGAGCCGCTGCCGTCCGTCCAGAAGGCGATCATGGAGGCGGCGCGGGACGTCAACCGGTACCCCGACAACAGCGCCACCGCGTTGATCGACGCCATCGCGGAGCGGTACGGGGTCGCGGCGGAGCGGGTCGCGGTCGGGTGCGGGTCGGTGGGCGTCGCGCAGATGCTGCTGGAGGCCGTGGCCGAGGAAGGCGCGGAGATTCTGTACGCGTGGCGGAGCTTCGAGGCGTATCCGCTGCTCGTCGCGCTTTCGGGGGCGACCAGCGTGCAGGTCCCGCTAAGAGACGAGGTCCACGATCTTGAGGCGATGGCCGCGGCGATCACCCCGCGCACTCGCCTGATTTTCGTCTGCAATCCGAACAACCCGACGGGCACGGTCGTCGGACGCGACGCGCTGACGACCTTCCTGGACCGGGTGCCCGCCGACTGCCTCGTCGTCCTGGACGAGGCCTACCGCGAGTACGTCCGCGACGAGAGCGTCCCCGACGCCCTGGACCTCGCCGAGGGCCGCCCGAACGTCGTGGTGCTCCGCACGTTCTCCAAGGCGTACGGGCTGGCGGGCCTGCGCATCGGGTTCCTCGTCGCGCACCCCGAGGTGGCCGCCGCGATCCGCAAGACCTACCTGCCGTTCAGCGTCAACTCGATCGCGCAGGCCGCCGCCGTCGCCTCGCTCGGCGCCACGGACGAGCTGGTCGCCCGCGTCGAGGCGACGGTCGCCGAGCGCACCCGCGTCGTCGACGAGCTGCGCAAAGACGGCTGGACGATCCCGCCCACCCAGGCCAACTTCCTCTGGCTCGCCCTCGGCGACCGCACGCAGGAGTTCTCCGCCACATGCGACGCGAGCGGCGTGAGCGTCCGGCCGTTCGCGCCGGACGGCGTCCGGGTCTCGATCGGCTCGCCGGAGGAGAACGACGCGTTCCTGGCCGTCGCCCGCGCCTACCCGCACCGGGTGTGACGCGGGCGACGGATCACGCGCGCGGCCCGAGCTTCTCCACGATCAGCCGGTAGAGCTGGCGCGGACGCCCGGGCTGCGGCGTCCGGTTCGGCGGCAGCGGCCAGGCGAGCCCCTCCTCCACGAGCGTGCGCAGCAGGCGGCGGGCGGTGCGCGGCGTGACGCCGAGCATCCGGCCGGCGTTCTCGGCGTCCACGATCAGCGGCTGCTCCTGGTCGCCGAGCTTGTCGGCGAGCCGGGCGAGGATCTCCAGGCCCTTGGGCTTGGCCTGCGGCGGCGTGCGGGGCGGGGTGCGCGGCGCCGGGACGAGCGCGCGCCCGTCGCGGTCCAGCGTGAAGCCCTGCGCCCGCTGCGAGCTCTGCGACCGGGCCAGCGCCGCGCGGGCGTGCGACTCGGCCTCGTGCGCCGTCCGGCCCATGCCGATGCCGACCTCGATGGCGAGGCCCAGCTCCTCGCGGACGCGTTCCACGAACGGCGGCGTCCGGAACCCCTCCGTCCCGGCCGTCACCGACCCGCGCGTCGCGATGACGAGGTAGCTGTGGTCGTCCAGCGGCCACACCGAGGCGTTCATCCGGTGCGCCTCCTGGAGCAGGACGCGGTGCAGCGCGAGCTTCAGCTCGTCCCGCCAGTAGCGCGGGGTGACGCGGCGGGGCGTCTCGCGCAGCGTCGGGACGTCCACGAGGACGGTCACGAGCTGCGACTCCTCCAGCCGGTGGTGCGCGCCGAGCAGCGCGGCCGTCTGGAGCGAGCTGCGGATCGCGGCGCCGGTCGGGCGGACGCGGATCGTCGGCACCCCGGCCAGCTCCATCCGCTCCGCCGTCGCGTGGACGCACGTCATCGCGACCGTCGTGGCCCCGCGCCGCCACAGCCGCTCGTGGAACGCGGCGAGCGTGCCCGGCCCGGCGGCCTCCTCGCGCAGGTGGACCTGCTCGGTGCCGAGGCTGATCTCGGCGTACGCCTCCTCGACCTCCGCGCGGCCGAGGACGTCGATGCTGACCCGCGTGGGGTCGAAGCGCTCGTCCAGCGAGGCGCGCAGCAGGGCGCCCTGGAGCGCGGCGCCGTTCAGCGGGACGTAGGTCGCGGGCATGGTCAGCACCCCGGCCTTGCGCGCGAAGTCGTAGGGGACGGGACTGGCGAACAGGCAGACGTCCACGCCGGTGCCGAGCCGGACGACCTTGTCGGCGGCCTCCTGCTCGTCCCGGTACGCGGCGGCGACCAGCCGCGACGGCACCGGGGTCGGGCCGTGCCCCATGAGCATGACGCGTTCGACCAGGTCATGCGGGCCGACGACGCCGATCGTGAGGTCGGGAGTGATCCCGCCCGCTCGCGCCGTGGTCATCGGTGACCGCTCGCTTCCCGGCCTGCCGGGGGGTCCCGCTCCGGCTCCGGCCCTGCGTTCGCGCACGCTCCGCCCAATGGTTGACTCATGGCTTTTCGCCCCTGCCTTGTGACCCAGCACCGCAGTTCCCGTGCGATTCGTTCCTCAGTGGACGGATCGGGCCAGGGTGCCAGCTCGTGGCGCCCGGACGCGAAATCGAATCAAGAGTGCGGCGAAAAAGTAACCTACGCGACCCCCTGGGAAGTAATTTGTCACCATTCGGCCAGCCTTGATCCTGCATCTTCGGGTGTCCGAAGTTAAAAGACAAGACCCGAAAACGTGCGAGGCGCCTGGCCCGGCCGTCATAGTGTCCGCACACGGCCGGTGGGAGGCCGATTCGGTCGGAGCGGACGCGGGCGACCGTCCATCCCGGCTTCGGTCACGGGAAAGAACGACGGATCCGCCCGGCGAGGTACGGTATCGCCCTCGCCGGGCGGTTAACACGGCTCTTGACCGGTTCTGTTAGCCGACTTCGCGTTCGATGTCGGCCCCGGCCTGCGAAAGCCGCTCGGCCGTGTGGGCATGGCCGCGGTCCAAGTAGTACGCGGACGTGATCGTCGTCTCGCCCTCGGCCGCGAGCCCGGCGAGGACGAGCGCGCTCCCGCACCGCAGGTCGTGCGCCTCGACCTCGGCGCCGCGCAGCGGGGTGGCCCCGAGGACCTTCGCGCGGTTGCCGTTGACCTCGATGTCGGCGCCCATCTTGCGGAGTTCGTCCGCGAGCTTGAAGCGGCCGTCGAAAATGCGCTCGTAAATGTAGGACGGGCCGTCCGCGAAGCAGGACACCGCCATGATCGGCGACTGGAGGTCCGTCGCGAAGCCCGGGTACTCGTCGGTGATCACGTTGATCGGGCGCAGCGGACGGTCCCGCCGGACGTGCAGCACCGCGCCCTGCTGGTGGAACTCGACGCCCATCTGCTCCAGCTTGTCCCCGGCGACGCCGAGGTGCTCCAGCGCGGCGCCGACGAGGTTCAGCTCGCCGCCGGTGATCGCCGCGGCCATCACGAAGACGCCGGCGTCGATCCGGTCCGGCATGACGGTGTGCTCGACCGCGCGCAGCCCGTCGACGCCCTCGACGGTGATGAAGCCCGTCCCGCCGCCGCTGATCTTCGCGCCCATCGCCTGGAGGAAGGCGATGTTGTCCAGGACCTCGGGCTCCAGCGCCGCGTTCTTGATCAATGTGGTGCCGTGCGCGAGCGCCGCCGCCATGATCAGGTTCTCGGTGCCGGTGTGCGAGGGGGTGTCGCAGTAGAGGGTGCCGCCGCGCAGGTCGCCGGCCTTGATGTGGATGACGCCGTCGTCGCCCGCCATCTGCTCGGTGACGGTCGCGCCCATGCGCTTGAAGCCGTTGTAGTGGAAGTCCAGGTTGCGGCTGCCGAGGTTGCATCCGCCGACGCCCTCGATGACCGCCTCGCCCAGCCGGTGCAGCAGCGCCGGGACGAACAGGAACGAGCCGCGGAACCGCGCGGCGATCTCGGCGGGCAGCACCGGGCTCGACAGCGTGGAGGCGTCGATGACCAGCGTCCGCTCGGCCTCGTGCAGCTCGGCCTTGGCCCCGAGGGCCTGGGCCAGTTCGACGGCGCGGCGCACGTCCTCGATGATCGGGACGTTGCGCAGCACGGTGCGTCCCTCGGACGCCATCAGCGACGCGCCGATCATCGGGAGCACGGCGTTCTTCGCGCCCTGGATGAAGACGGTCCCGTCCAGCCGCCGTCCGCCGCGGATCCGGTAGCGGACCTCCTGACCGGCGGTCACGCGGCGCTCCCCGCGCGCTCGCGACGCCGTCGCGCCTCCCCCGTGGCGGGCCTCCCGGCCCGGTGTGCGGCTCGGGCCTCCAGTCCACTGATGCGCATGTGACTCCTTAGCTGCGGGAAACGGATGCATGCCGGAGCGGGAAATCGGATCCGCCCGCCCGGCGCGGAAATCGCGGGCTCGGGATCGCGGGCGTGCCAGGGACGCCCCCTGCGGTGTGAACGCAGCCCCAGTAAACCACCGGATCGGTGGCGAAGCGCCCCGAGCGCGCCCGGTTTACCCACTCTCTGGTGTTTTCAGATGATCCGTGTACCTCGATCGTTCCGTTCTGTCCCGATCCGGACGGAACGGAACGCGAACGCGCTTCCCGCAGTCTAAGTTGATCATGAAAACGGACCCGCACCCGGGGTCAGGCGTCCAGCACCTCGACCGGGTCGCCGACCGTCAGCGTCCCGGACGACCGCGGGACGGCGTTGTGCCCGAACCGCAGGCCCTGATCCTGCATCCGGTAGGTCGCGAGCGTGCGCAGCGGCTCGCGCCCCCGCTCGGCGGTGCGCTGGTCGATCGTGGTGATCACGCAGCGGGCGGACGGCTTGACCATCTCGATCAACGCCCCGCCCACCCGCAGCCGCCGCACCCGATCCTCGCCGTACGCGCCGAGCCCGCGCAGCACGAGGTTCGGGCGGAACCGGTCCATGGGCAGCGGCGCGTCCAGCCGCGCGTTCAGGTCGTCCAGGGACTCTTCGGAGATCACCAGCAGCGGGTAGCCGTCGGCGAACATCAGCTCGCCGCCGCCCAGCGACGTCGCCCGGTGCCCGGTGAACCGGACGAGCCGGCAGTCCAGCCCGAGCACCGACCCGAACCACAGCGCGGCCTCGTCGCCCTGGTCGACGCCTGAGCAGTCCTTGCCGTGGACGGTCACCGCGCGCACCGGGCCGTCCGCCGTCGCCTTGTGGACGAGCGGTTCGGCGGCGCCCGGCGCGGCCACCGTCAAGGCCTCGCCGTCGAACGCGGGCCGCAGCAGCGCCATCTCCGGGGACGTGCGCTGGGACAGGAAACGGCCGTCGGAGTCGACGAGCATGAACTCCCGGTCGTGCCGGAGCCCCCGGGACACCAGCCCGGCGGTCGTCAGCGGAGTGCCCCCGCCGCTTTTCAGCGGGTACACGGTGAGCCCGGTGAGGGTCGCGGTCAACGGCCGTCTCCTGTTCCGGCGGGATTAGGTCAAGGCTGCCAAACGGTCGAACATCGGGGCCAGGCGCGCCACGAACCGCTCGGGACGCGACACCTCGTCCAGGCGCGCCTCGTCCAGCGCGAGCCCCGCCGCGGCGGCCTCCTCGCGCAGCGTCGCGCGGAACGGGACGCCCGTCTCCCAGGTGCGCATCGCGGCGCGCTGGACGAGCGGGTACGCCTCGTCGTCGCGGGACATCCCGGCCTCGACCAGCTCCAGCAGGACGGTGGACGTATAGATCAGCCCGCCGGTCGACTCCAGGTTCTCCTGCATCCGCGCCTTATCTACCACCAGGCCGGACATGAGCCGGTTCGTCAGGTTCAGCATGTAATCGAGCGCGATGGACGCGTCCGGCAGCGCGATCCGCTCGGTGGACGAGTGCGAAATGTCCCGCTCATGCCACAGCGGAATGCCCTCCATGACCGGGACGATCTGCGCCCGCACGATCCGCGCCATCCCCGCCAGCCGCTCGGAGATGATCGGGTTCTTCTTGTGCGGCATCGCCGACGAGCCCTTCTGGCCCTTGCCGAACGGCTCCCACAGCTCGCGGACCTCGGTGCGCTGCCCGTGCCGGACCTCCAGCGCGATCGCCTCGCACACCGTCGCCATGATCGCCAGCGCGGACGTCCACTCGGCGATGCCGTCGCGCAGCACGACCTGCGTGGACACGTCGGCGGGCTGAAGGTCCAGGCGCTCGGCGACGTGCCGCTCGATCGCCGGGTCGATGTTGGAGTACGTCCCGACGGCGCCGGAGATCGCCATCACGCCGACCGCCTCCCGCGCCCGCCGCAGCCGGTCCCGGGAGCGGGCCATCGCGAAGGCGAAGTCGGCGACGCGGTGGCCCCAGACGTCCGGTTCGCCGTGGATGCCGTGCGTCCGGCCCACGCGCAGCGTCGCGCGGTGCTCCAGCGCGTGGTCGCGCAGCGTCACGACGAGCCGGTCGGCCTTGTCCAGCAGGATGTCGGTCGCCTCGACGAGCTGGAGGGCCAGCGCGGTGTCCAGCAGGTCCGACGAGGTCATGCCGAAGTGGACGAACCGGGCGGCCTCGCGCGGCTCGGTGTTGTCCGCCCACGCCGACAGGAACGCGATCACGTCGTGCTGGGTGACGGCCTCGATCGCGTGCACCGCCTCCGGGGTGGGCGGCGGCGCGTTGCGGACGGGCTCCACGACGTCGGCGGGGATCGTCCCCGCGGCGGCGTGGGCCTCGACCACGAGGGTCTCCACCCGGCACCACAGCTCGTACTTGTGCGCGTCGCTCCAGACGCGGCCCATCTCCGGAAGTGTGTACCGTTCGATCACGGCTCGATTGTCGCAGGTTGTTCCGCGTGCTCGCGTCCGGCTCGATGCTCGGCGAGCAGCGCGATCACGAGCACCGCCGTGAGCAGGGCCAGCTCCGCGCCCGCCGCCCACAGCCCCGCCGGGACGGCCGCGAGGCTCGCGACCGCCGCGCCCAGCCTGATCTTGGACGGCCCGATCCCGATGATCCGCCGGAACAGCGCGTCGCCCGCGAGGTAGAGCGCGAGGCCGCCGCCGAGGGCCAGCGCGGGGCCGGTGTGCAGGTGGTCGGCCGCGTGCCCGACGGCCTTCTTGAGTCCGGCGGCCAGCACCAGGACGCCCACCAGCAGCGGAATGTGGGCGTAGAAGTAGCCGTACATCGTGAGCTGGACGCGGTGGACCTCGCCCGCCTCGGTCAGCTTCTCCTCGGCGCGCTCGTCGTCGCCGCCGAAGTACGTCCACCAGAGGGCGGCGGCGAGCGCGAGGCCGAGCAGGACGGCGAGGACGAGCCCCGCGTCCAGCTCCAGCGCCGCCGCGCCCGCGCCCATCGCCGCGATCGACTCGCCGAGCGTGATCATGACGAGCAGGCCGTGGCGTTCCACGATGTGCGCTGGGCGGAGCCGGAACCGTCCGCCCGCCGGGACGAGGTAGGGCTGCACGATCGGGACGACCAGCGCGAGCGTCCACAGCACCCACACCGCCGGGCCGTCCGCCAGCACGCCCGCCGTGACGATCAGCCCGCCGGCCAGGACGTTCGCGGGCAGCACCTTGAAGATCTGCGGGTTCTCCCGGCTGTAGAGCGCGGCGTGCGCGCTGACCAGGACGAGATAGCCGACGCCCCAGAAGATCCCGCCGCGTCCGAATCCGGTGGGGGTGGCGAGCGCGACCATGAAGAACCCGCCCATGCCGACGAGGACGAGCAGCCGCCGTCCGGGCGTCGTCGGCGCGAGCGTGTTGGTCAGCCACGCGTACCCGGCGTACATCCACCACAGGACGCCGAACATGATCACGATCTGCGCCAGCCCGGCCGGGTTCAGGTGGTGGGTGAAGACGCCGGTGAGCTGGGTGAGCGCGAAGACGAAGACGAGGTCGAAGAACAGTTCCAGGGTGGTGACCCGGTACGCCTGATCCTCGGCGTCGAGGGGAGGGACGGGGGTGTGCGAGGCCATGCGAAGCTCCGACCAGCGGGGTAATCATGTAATCGGGCGATCATCCCCGATCCGCACGCCCCCGGCAACGCCGCCCCCGCCCGCGCGGGGCGATCACCGCGCGAGGCCCGCCGCCCCCGCCCGCGCAGGTCAGCCCTCAGGGGCCCGCCGCCCCCGCCCCTGCGGGTCAGCCCTCAGGGCCTGCCGCCCCCGCCCGCGCAGGTCAGCCCTGAGGCCCCGCCGCCCGCGCGGGTCAGCCGACCGCCTGGGCGGCGATGTCGGTGCGGTAGTGGCCGCCGCGCATCTTCAGCTTGCCGAGCGCCGCGTAGGCCGCCGCGCGCGCCGCCGCGACGTCCGCGCCCGTGCCGACGACGTTCAGCACGCGTCCGCCGTTCGCGACGAGCAGGTTCTCGTCGTTCACGGTGGTGCCCGCGTGCAGCACGTACGCGCCGGCGACGGCGTCCGCCTCGGCGAGGCCCGCGATGACGTCGCCCTTCACCGGCGCGGCCGGATAGCCCTCCGCCGAGACGACGACCGTCACGGCCGCGCCCGGCGTCCACTCCAGCGCCGTCGACGGGTTGAGGACGCCGAGCGCGCACGCCTGGAGCAGCCCGCCGAGCGGCGTCGCCAGCCGGTCCAGGACGACCTGCGTCTCCGGGTCCCCGAACCGCGCGTTGAACTCCACGACCCGCACCCCGGCCGAGGTCAGCGCGAGCCCCGCGTAGAGCACCCCGACGTACGGCGTGCCCCGGGAGCGCAGCTCGTCCAGCGTGGGCCGGACGACCGTCGCCATCACCTCGTCCACCAGGCCGTCCGGCGCCCACGGCAGCGGCGTGTAGGCGCCCATGCCGCCGGTGTTCGGGCCCTCGTCGCCGTCCAGCGCGCGCTTGAAGTCCTGCGCGGGCAGCAGCGGGACGGCGCTGACGCCGTCGCACAGCGCGAACAGCGACACCTCGGGGCCGTCCAGGTACTCCTCCACGACGACGCGGTCGCAGGCGGCGGCGTGCGCGAGCGCGGCGGCGCGGTCGGACGTCACGACGACGCCCTTGCCCGCCGCGAGCCCGTCGTCCTTCACCACGTAGGGCGGGCCGTAGGCGTCGAGCGCGGCCTCGGCGTCGGACGTCGAGTCGCAGACCCGCGCGTCGGCGGTCGGCACCCCGGCGGAGCGCATCACGTCCTTGGCGAACGCCTTGGAGCCCTCGATCCGCGCGGCCTCGGCGTCCGGGCCGAAGCAGGCGATCCCGGCGGCGCGCAGCGCGTCCCCGACGCCCGCGACGAGCACCGCCTCCGGGCCGACGACGACGAGGTCGACGCGGAGCCGTCCGGCCAGCTCGACCACGGCGGACGGGTCGGTCGGGTCGATCTGGTGGTTGGTCGCGACGGCGGCCGTCCCCGGGTTGCCGGGCCCGCAGTGCAGGTCGGTGACGGCGGGGTCGCGGCGCAGGGCGCGGGCGAGCGCGTGCTCGCGGCCACCCGATCCAAGGACGAGTACTCGCACGAACGGGGAGCTTACCGACTGTCCGCACGGCCCCACGCCGCCGGGTTTCGCGCGTGCGCGCGGTCGCCGTCACGGACGGTCCGGTGTACGAACCGGAACGCCCGGATGAGGTCGGAGGCAACTTCCGCGTTGTCAACTGCGTCTCATATGTCGGCTGGTAGTGTTCGAGGAGTCTTGAGACGCTCGACGGTGGTGAAGGAGGTGGTCGGGATGAGTCCTGGTGATACGTGCAGTTCGCCGGAGAACCCTCACAGTCCGAGCGGGACTGTCGTCCGACCGACCGCCCTCCCACGGCGTCCGGCCGCACTCCCTCACGCGCGCTCCCCGCACTGACCGGGCCGGGCGCGCGCAGGCGCGTGCGACCGGGCGGTTAGGAGCACCTCATGGCCATGACGCGTGTACGTCCCGGGCGTACGACGATGTCGCTGTTCAAGCCCCGCAGCAGGCCCGAGCGGCTGACGCGCGCCGCCGTCCGCGACACCGCGGTGATCGACTGGGCCGCCTACATCGACGGGCACCGGGTCTGCACCGACTCGGTCGCCGACGCCGTCCGGCTCATCCGCGACGGCCGCCTCGACGCCGGCGACGAGGAGAGCGCCGGGTTCGTCTGGGTCGGGCTGCACGAGCCGTCCGCCGCCGAGCTGACCGAGCTGGCCGAGGTGTTCGGCCTGCACCCGCTCGCCGTCGAGGACGCCATCAACGCCCACCAGCGGCCGAAGCTGGAACGCTACGACGACACGCACTTCTTCGTGATGAAGACCGTCGGGTACGTGCGGCGTCCGCCGGAGGAGGCGGAGGTCGTGGAGACCGGCGAGCTGATGGTGTTCTGCGGCGCGGACTTCGTCGTGACCGTCCGGCACGGCGCGCACGGGGAGCTGGCGACCGTCCGGGCGCGGCTGGAGGAGATGCCCGAGCGGCTGTCGCTCGGGCCCGCCGCCGTCCTGCACGCCGTCGCCGACCGCGTGGTGGACGGGTACGTGAACGTCGCCGAGGCCCTCCAGGAGGACATCGACGAGGTCGAGGAGACGGTGTTCTCGCCCGAGCGCACCGACGAGGCCCGTCGCATCTACCGGCTGAAGCGCGAGGTCATCCAGCTCAAGCGCGCCGTCGGGCCGCTGGCGGGGCCGCTGCGCAACCTGACCGGGCGGCGGTTCGTCCCGGACGACATCAAGGAGTACCTGCGCGACGTCGAGGACCACCTGACCCGCGTCCGGGAGCTGGTGGAGTCCTACGACGAGCTGCTGAACCCGATCCTCCAGGCGCACATGACGCAGGTGACCGTCGCCGACAACCAGGACATGCGGAAGATCTCGGCCTGGGGCGCGATCTTCATGGTCCCGACCGCGATCGCCGGGATGTACGGCATGAACTTCGACCACATGCCCGAGCTGCACTGGCGCTACGGCTATCCGATGATCGTCGGCGTGATCGCCACCATCTGCCTGACCCTCTACCGGGGCTTCCGCCGCAACGGCTGGCTCTGATCGGGCTCACGCGTCGCCTACGATCGGGCTGATGTCCGGGACGCTCGTAGTCAAGAATCTCGCCGCGGGTCATGGCGACCGCGCGCTGTTCAGCGGTCTCGACCTCGTGGTGGCGCCGGGGGACGTGATCGGGCTCGTCGGGGCCAACGGCGCCGGGAAGTCCACGCTGCTGAAGATCCTCGCGGGCCTCGTGCCGCCCGAGGACGGCGAGGTGCGCCTGTCGCCGCCGTCCGCCGTCGTGGGGCACCTGCCGCAGGAGGCGCAGCGGCGCGAGGGCGAGACCGTCCGGGCGTTCCTGGCGCGCCGGACGGGCGTCGCCGCGGCTCAGGAGGCCATGGACGCGGCGACGCAGGCCCTGGTGGACGACGCCCCCGGCGCGGGCGACGCCTACGCCGAGAGCCTGGAGCGCTGGCTCGGCCTCGGCGGCGCGGACCTGGACGACCGCGCCGAGGCCGTCGCCGCCTCGCTCGGCCTGGCCGTCGACCTCGACACCCCGATGACCGCGCTGTCGGGCGGGCAGGCGGCGCGGGCGGGGCTGGCGTCGCTGCTGCTGTCCCGGCACGACGTGTTCCTGCTGGACGAGCCCACCAACGACCTCGACCTGGACGGCCTCGCGCGGCTGGAGGAGTTCGTCCAGGGCCTGCGCGCGGGCGTGGTCGTCGTCAGCCACGACCGCGAGTTCCTCACCCGCACCGCCACCAAGATCCTGGAACTGGACCTGGCGCAGCAGCAGATCACCCTGTTCGGCGGCGGTTACGCGTCCTACCTGGAGGAACGCGCGGTGGCGCGGCGGCACGCCCGCGAGAACTACGAGGAGTACGCCGACCGCCGCGCCGCGCTGGAGGACCGGGCGCGGACGCAGCGCAACTGGATGGACAAGGGCGTCCGCAACGCGCGCCGCAAGAGCACCGACAACGACAAGATCGGCAAGAAGTTCCGCGCCGAGGCGACGGAGAAGCAGGCGTCGAAGGTCCGGCAGTCCGAGCGGATGATCGAGCGGCTGGAGGCGGTCGAGGAGCCGCGCAAGGAGTGGGAGCTGCGGATGCACATCGCCGCCGCGCCCCGCTCGGGCGCGGTCGTGGCGACGCTGCGCGACGCCGTGGTGAAGCGCGGCGACTTCACGTTCGGCCCGGCGACGCTGCAGATCGACTGGGCGGACCGCGTCGCGATCACCGGCGCGAACGGGTCGGGGAAGTCGACGCTGCTCGGCGCGCTGCTCGGCCGCGTCCCGCTGGACGCGGGGACGGCCGCGCTCGGCCCCGGCGTCGTCGTCGGCGAGATCGACCAGGCCCGCGCGCTGTTCCACGGCGGCGAGAGCCTGCTGGACGCGTTTCGTTCGGCCGTCCCGGAGACCTCGCCCGCCGACGTCCGGACGCTGCTCGCCAAGTTCGGCCTGCGCGCCGACCACGTGACGCGTCCGGCCGCGAGCCTGTCGCCCGGCGAGCGGACGCGCGCCGCTCTCGCGCTGCTCCAGGGACGCGGCGTGAACCTGCTCGTCCTGGACGAGCCGACCAACCATCTGGACCTGCCCGCGATCGAGCAGCTGGAGTCCGCGCTCGACTCCTACACCGGCACGTTGCTGCTGGTCACGCACGACCGGCGGATGCTCGCAGCCGTAAGGACGACGCGCCGCGTCGAGATGGCCGCCGGGACGCCCGCCGAGCGCTGACCTACGGCGCGAACGTCGCGATGTAGGCGAGCGCGCCGTCCAGCGCGGTCCGCAGCGGATGCGACGTGCGCCGCACCTGGGTGAGCAGCAGCCCGCCCTGGAGCGCGGCGAGCAGGACGGTCGCGAGATCGTGCGGGTCGGCGTCCGCCCGCAGCTCGCCGCGCTCGCGCAACCGGGCGAGGGCGACGCGGATCGGCTCCTCCCAGCGCTCGAACGAGGCGGCCAGCGCGGTGCGCGTCTCCGGGCAGGACTCGGCCAGTTCGCTGGCGAGCGACCCGACCTCGCAGCCGCCGGCGCACTCGCGTCCGTCCTGGATCGCCACGGCGGCGTCGGACCACGCGCGCAGGTCCGCCAGGCTCTCCACCGTTTCCAGCAGCGGGCCCTGGTGGACGAGCGCCCGCTCGGTCCGGTACTCGATCACCGCGCGGACGAGGCCCTGCTTGTCCTTGAAGTAGTGGTAGATCTGCGACGCGCTGACCCCGGCGGCCTGCTGGATGTCGGGGATGCTCGTCCCCGCGACGCCCTTGTGGAAGATCAGCTCGGCGGCCGTCTCGACGATGCGCTCGCGCGTGCGGCGCCCGGGGGCGGTCAGGCGTGGCTCGGCGGCGCTCATGCCCTCGATCTTACCCGGACTGGAATTGACATTCCAATCTCGGCCCTGGTACTCCTGGAAAGGTCATTCCAACTACTGGGGAGTCCTCCGTGTCCTCTTCGCTCACCGGCAAGACCGCCCTCGTGACCGGCTCCACCAGCGGCATCGGCCGCGCCGTCGCCGACGTGCTCGCCGAGCGCGGCGCGCACGTCATCGTCTCCGGCCGGGACGCCGGACGCGGCGCGCAGGCGGTCGAGGCCATCCGCGCGGCGGGCGGCAAGGCCGATTTCGTCGCCGCCGACCTCACCTCGACCGACGGCGCCCGCACGCTCGCCCGCGAGGCGTCCGCGGTCACCGGGCGGATCGACGTCCTGGTCAACAACGCGGGCATCTTCCCGTTCGCGCCGACCGCCGGCACCACCGAGGAGATTCTGGACAGCGTCTACGCCGTCAACGTGAAGGCGCCGTTCGTTCTCGTCGCCGAACTCGCGCCGAAGATGGCCGAGCGGGGCGGCGGCGCGATCGTCAACATCAGCTCCGTCGTCGCGACCAAGGGCTCCAAGGACGCCGTCGTCTACGCCCTCAGCAAGGCCGCGCTCGACAACCTCTCGCGGTCGTGGACGATCGAGTTCGCGCCGTCGGGCGTGCGCGTCAACACCGTCAGCCCCGGCCCGATCGTCACCGAGGGCGCACGCGACCTCCTCAGCGCCAACCGGGAGACGTTCGAGGCGCGCATCCCGGCGGGCCGGCTCGGCGAACCGCGCGACGTCGCCGCGGCCGTCGCGTTCCTCGCCGCGGACGAGGCCGGGTTCGTCCACGGCGCCAACCTCACCGCGGACGGCGGCTTCACCGCGGCCTGACCGGAAGAGGACTGTGTCGGGACCGGGCGTGGCCTTTCCCACTTCGCGCTGATATTTCCGACACAGTCCGTCCACTCTCCCGGGGAGTTCCGTGTCCTCTCTCACCGGCAAGACCGCCCTCGTGACCGGCTCCACGAGCGGCATCGGCCGCGCCGTCGCCGAAGTCCTCGCCGAGCGCGGCGCGCACGTCATCGTCTCCGGCCGCGACGCCGAACGCGGCGCGCGGGCGGTCGAGGCGCTGCGCGCCGCGGGCGGCGCGGCCGACTTCGTGGCCGCCGACCTCGCCGCCCCCGGCGGCCCGGCCGCCCTGGCGCGGGCCGCGCTCGCGGTCACCGGGCGGGTCGACGTCCTGGTCAACAACGCGGGCATCTTCCCGTTCCTGCCGGTCGCCGACACGACCGAGGAGGTCTTCGACGCCATCTACGCCGTCAACGTGAAGGCGCCGTTCTTCCTGGTCGCCGCGCTCGCGCCGGAAATGGCCGAGCGGGGCGGCGGCGCGATCGTCAACATCAGCACGGTCGTCTCGCGGCAGGCGGCGAAGGACGTCGTCGCCTACGCGTCCAGCAAGGCCGCATTGAACAACCTGACGCAGTCGTGGACGGCCGAGTACGCGCCGTCGGGAATCCGCGTCAACACCGTCAGCCCGGGCGCGATCACCACCGAGGGCACGCGCGACATGCTCGCCGTCACCGGGGAGGCGTTCGCGAAGACCGTTCCGTCCCGGCGCATCGGGGAACCGCGCGACATCGCCGGGGCGGTCGCGTTCCTGGTCTCGGACGACGCCGATTACGTGCACGGCGCCTATCTCGCCGTGGACGGGGGCATCGGCGCGTTCTAGTCCCGGCCCAGCGCCCGGGCGAGCCAGTCCAGGCAGCCGGTCTCCAGCGCGCTTTCCGCGATGCGCTTCGCCGTGTCGGTGGTGAGCTGCGCGAGCGAGGTGTCGATCCACGGCTGGACGTTCCGATTGCCCTGGCTCCGGTATTCGACGGCCTGGAGCAGGCATTCGAGCTTGTCGGCGTCCCGGGCGCACACGGCCTCCGGGCTCGCCTTTCCCTCGTACTCGCCGACGGCCGTCCCGAGAAAGGCGGCCAGAACGTCCGGGAGGGCGCGCGTCTGATCCGCGGTGACCTCTTCGTTGCCGGCCTTCGTCACGTACGGACGCGACAGATACGGCAGATCCGTGAGCCGCGTCTCCTGCGTGTCGTGGAAAAGGGCGAGCAGCGCGGCGCGGTCCGGATTCGCGCCCTCCAGGACGGCGAGGACGGCGGCGATCACGGCCGTCCGCATCGAATGGTCGGCGATGCTCTCGGGGTCGGCGACGCCCGCGACGAGCCAGCCCGTCCGCTTGTAGCGCTTGAGCAGGCCGATCTCGAACAGGAAGTCGGCGAGCGGCCCGCTCATCCGTGGATCTCGCCGGTCGGTCCCGCGGCGTCCAGCGTGGCGAGCCGGACGGCGACCGCCGCGACGTCCGGCCGGTCCGGCGCGACCGCGTTCACCTTGACGTGCGTGCCGCGCAGCGCCTTGGCGTACTCCAGCGTCAGGACGTCCAGCGCGGCCCGCGACACGTCGGCGGCGGGGGTGCGCGCCGCGCCCGGCCCGGCGGACGCGTTGACGACCCGTCCCGCCGGGGACCGCAGCAGCAGCGGGAGCAGCGCCCGCGTCACCCGGAACGTTCCGAGCACGTTGACCTCCAGGGACCGGCGCAGCTCGTCCTCGTCCAGCTCGTCGAACGCCCGGTCGCCGGTGACGCCCGCGCTGTTGACCAGCACGTCCAGCCGCCCGTACCCGGACGCCACCGCGTCGGCCGCGGCGGCGACCCCGCCCGGGTCGGCCGTGTCCAGCAGCAGCGGACGGACGTCCAGCCCCTCGGCGCTCAGCTCCAGCGCCGCGGCCGTGGCCGGTTCCACCTCGGACGCGCCGAGCAGGACGTGCTGACCCCGCTCGGCGAGCCGCCGGGCGATCTCCCGTCCCCTGCCGCGGTCGGCGCCGGTCACGAGCGCGACCGTGCGCGGCGGTGCGTTCATCCAAGATCCTCCTTGGCCGGAACCTACCCCTGCCGGGAAAGCCGAATCTGTCGCCCCACCGGATTGCCGCCTGCCCGAAAAGGCGCGTCGCGGGCCGGTCACCGGTCACTTGCCCGGCGTCGAACTCCGCGTGACGACGCGATTGCCGTCCGTGCGCGCGGGCATCTCGCGAACGTCAGTCCGAAGGAAAGGAGTCTCCCCATGGCGAACCGGTGGACGTCCGCGCTGGCGGCGGGCGTGACGGCCCTCGCGCTGAGCGCAGTGCTCGCGGCGGTCCCGGCGCGGGCCGAGGTGGCCGGGCACGGGCACGGCGGCAACTGCAGCGACGCGGCCCTGCTGGCGATCCCGATCAACCTCGTCGGCAACCAGAACGTGGGCGCCTGCGCGGGCGACCGCGACTGAACACCCGGCCCCGCACCGCGCGGTGCGGGGCCGTCTTCGGACTTGATGAAACCAGTCAGGAGGGGTTCCCTTTCACGTCAGGAGATGTTTTATTCGGGACAACGCTCGTCCCGGCGCGTGACGCGGAGGCCCGATGGAACCCCCGACGACCCCCGCCACCTGCCTCGACGTCGCGGCGGCCGTCGCCGGTGCGACCGGGCGCGTCCTCGCGGTCGCCGGACGGCCGGTCACGCACCTCGCCGAGACGCTGAGCGGGCTGCCGGACTTCGAGTGGGCGGTCGGGGAGAAAAGTGCCGTCGAGTCGGCCGTCGGGCTGTCGGCGGCGGGGGTCCGGTCCTGCGCGGTGATGAAGCACAACGGGCTCGCGGCGGCGCTGGACCCGCTCGCGAACGCGGCCGTCCACGGCATCGGGGCCGGGCTCGTCGTGGTGTCCGGGGATGATCTCGACGCCGCCGCGTCCACGACGCTCAACGACTCGCGGGCGCTCGGGCGTCTCGCCGGGGTGCCCGTTCTGGACCCGGCGGGGCCGGACGACGCGCGCGCGGCGGTGCGCGACGCGTTCGCGCTCTCGGAGCGGACGGGCGTGCCGGTCATCGTCCGGGTGACGTCCGCGCTGCACGCCGACTGTTCCGGCGGCCGGGTGCAGGGGCGGCCCGGTCCGGCGGACGCGGACCGGCGTTCGATGGCGGCGGCACGGCCCGGGCGTCCAGGGCCGGATCCGGCGGACGCGGGCCGGCGGGTGGACCCGGTCGTCGCGCACCGGCTGACGAAACTGGGCCGCCACCAGCACCGGCGCCTGGTCGTCCAGCCCGCCGTCCAGGCCGAGGTGGACGGCCACGCCACCGCCGCGTGCTCGACGACCTGCGACGACGCCGTCATCGCGATCGGCGCGGCCCAGCGGCACGTCGCCGACGACGGATGCTGCACGCTCCGCGTCCGGGCGGGCTGGCCGCTGCCCGCGGCGGCCGTCGCGTTCGCCGACCGGCACGCCCGCGTGCTCGTCGTGGAGGAGCCGCTGCCGTTCGCCGAGCACCTGATCCGCGAGGGCGCCGCCGACCGGACGCGGGTGCGCGGTCGGCTCACCGGCCATCTGCCGCCCGAGGGCTCGCTGTCGCCCGCGCTGCTGCGCCGCGCCTGGGCCGACCCGCCCGGCGCCTGGACCGACATCGCGCGCAAACCGGACGACCAGCCGCCGCCGCGCCGCTACGCCACCCTCTACGCGGCGCTCGCCGGGCTGGACGTCTTCGTCGCCGCCGACGTCGGCTCGTCCATCCGCCTCTGCTACCCGCCGTACTCGGCCGCCGAGGTCGCGCTCGGCCTCGGGTCCGCCGTCGCGGTCGCGGGCGGCGCGGCCCGGACCGGACGGCCCGCGATCGGTGTCATCGGCGACTATGCGCTGCTGCACAGTGGCATGGAATCGCTGCTGGACACGGCCCTGCGGCGCCTGCCGGTGCTCGTGACCGTCCTCGCGAACGGGACGCAGGCGCAGACCGGCGGCCAGCCCGTCCCGCCCGTCGACCTGCGGCGGCTCGCCGGGGCGCTGTCGATCGGCGTCGTGGACGAGTGGGCCGACGCCGCGCTGGACGTCGCCGCGACCCGGCGGCGGCTGGCCGGGCTGCTCGCCGGGCCGCTGCCCGCGCTGGCCCTGGTCCGGGACGCCGCGTGACCGTGCACGTCGTCGTCCTCGCGGGCGGCGCCGGGACCCGGCTGTGGCCGCTCAGCCGGGAACATCGCCCGAAGTTCCTGCTCGACCCCGGCACCGGGCAGCCGCCGCTGGCGAACGTGCTGGCCCGGGCGGTGCAGCTCGCCGATCCCGAGAACGTCCGGATCGTGACGGGACGCGCGCACGCCGCCGACGTCCGCGCGCTCGCCGCGCCGTTCGGCGTGACGCGCGTGCTCGTGGAACCGCTCGCCCGGGACACGGCGGCGGCCGTCGCGTTCGGCGTCGCGTCGGTGGACGATCCCGGCGCGGTCGTGGTGTCCATGCCCGCCGACCAGCTCATCGCGTCCGGCGCGCAGACCTGGCGGGACGTCCTCGGGGAGGCCGTCCGCGCGGCGGCGGACGGCGCGCTGGTCTGCGTCGGGGTCGTCCCGGACCGTCCGGCGACCGCCTACGGCTACGCGCACGCCCCCGGCGGCGGCGCCGGCGCCCGCCCGGTCGCGGCGTTCCACGAGAAGCCGGATCTCGCGACCGCCGCCTCCTACCTCGCGGCGGGCGGCTTCTACTGGAACACGGCGATCATGGCGTTCCGGGCGGCGACGTTCGGGGGGCTCGTCCGCGACCACGCGCGCTATCTCCTCCCGGTGCTGAAGGGCGCCAGGACCTGGGACGACCTGCCGCGCGTCGCCGCCGAACCCGCGCTCGTGGAGCCCGCCGCGGCGGACGGGCGGGTGCTGCTCGTCCCGGCGCGCTTCCGCTGGAACGACATCGGCTCGTGGACGGACTTCCCCGGCGCGTCCGGCGCCGTCGTCGCGGTCGACGCCGCGGGCTGCCGCGTCCTGTCCGGCGACCGCCGCTACGCGCTGCTCGGCGTGCGCGACCTGCTCGTGGTGGACGCCGGGGACGTCGTGCTCATCGCCGACCGCGCCCGCGACCAGGACCTGCGCCGCCTCGTCGACGAGGTCGCCGCGCGCTGGCCCGACCTGCTCTGACGGTTCAGCGCGCGAAGAAGATCCGGACGGTCGTCCCGGCGGCGGTCGTGTGGACGCGCACCAGGTCCGCCATCCGGTTGACCAGCAGGATCCCGCGTCCGCCGGGCGTCAGCGGGTCCGCCGGGCGCCGTCCGGCCAGCGGATCGGCGATGTGCCCGCTGTCGCGGACCTCGAACACCGCGAGGTCTTGTTCCCGCCACGCGGCGAGAACGCCGGTGCCGCCGCCGTGGACGATCGAGTTCGCGACCAGCTCGCTCACGGCCAGCTCGGCGTCGCGTCCGCGCTCGTCGCTCAGCCCGGCCGCCGCCGCGCGGTCGAGGGCGAAGGCGCGGCAGCGCTCGAACGCGTCCCAGTCGAACGGGAGGTTCGGGGCGTCGGCGGGGGCGGGCGGGAGCGGACGGTTGTAGCCGTCCACCACGGCCTCGGGGGCGTAGTCGTCGCTGTCCCACTCGGCGTCGTGGTCGAGGAGGACGGGGTGGGTGCGGGCCGCGTCGGCGAGCGCGCGCCCGTCCAGGCCGTCGGCGTCGTAGGGGCAGAGGATCGCGACGTCCCGGCCGGTGAAGGCCATGTTGATCAGCGCCTCGTGCTGCGCGCAGGCCGGGTACTCCAGCTCGGAGCGGCCGTGCCAGATCGGCTCGCCGATGATCCGGACGCGCTCGTGCGGGTGACGGTCGGCGAAGTCGCGCAGGACGCCGGGGATGATCCACGCGGGGTTGCGTCCCGCGCGGCCCATGTCGAGGAAGCGGACGCGGTCGGCGTCTCGGCCGATCTCCGCGCGGAGCGCCTTCTGCAGCAGCGCGAGCCTTGCCCCGGGGACCGCGACGGCCACCGGGTCGCCCGCGAGGACGCCGTCCCGGACGAACGGGAGGCAGCCGTCGAGGAACTGCGCCTCTCCCCGGTAGAACAGCGCGGGGTGCCAGAAACCGGTCGTTCGCCTGGAGTGTCCCACCACGCTCGTCCCCGTTCTGGCGTCCCAGCCCCCACTGGGTTGCCTCTTTGGCCCACTCTAATGCAAAGAGTTAGTAAAAAACCCTCACCGGGGCGCATTCGTACTGGTAGCCGACCTCCCTTCGCGGCGGCCTGGGGCGGCGTCCCGGACAAAGATGCGACGTCCGAACACGTGCTGTAGTTCCGCCGAAATGCGCTCCCAGGGTGACCGCCACGGCACGGGCATGGAACGTTCCCAACCTGCCGGGCGCACCGATCGCTCAGTACTCGACCGGAAGCGTCGTCGGGCCGAGCATGAGCGACCCCGTGCGCCACGCGATCGAGCCGGGCGGGACGGCGAGCCGCAGCCGGGGGAACCGCGTGACCAGCTCGGTCAGCGCGATCTGGAGTTCGGCGCGCGCCAGGTTCGCGCCGAGGCAGTAGTGCGGGCCGCGCCCGAACGCGAGGTGGTCGACGGCGGGCCGGGCAATGTCGAACGCGTCCGGCCGGTCGAACCGCGCCGGGTCCCGGTCGGCGGCGGACGTGACGGCGAGGACGGCCTCCCCGGCGCGGACCCGTCCGGACGGCAGATCCACGTCCTCGGTCGCGACGCGCAGGAACGCGGCGTCGGCGGGCGGGTCGTGGCGCAGGATCTCCTCGACGGCGGCCGGCACGCGGCCCGGATCGTCCGCGAGGTCCGCGTACCGGCCGGTCACGAGCAGCCGGAACACGCCCCTGGACAGCGCCGCCGTGGTCGCCTCGTGCCCGGCGACGATGAGGCTGAACGTCATGAGGACGAGTTCGTCCTCGCTGAGCCGGTCCTCCTCGTCGCGGGCGCGGATCAGCGCGCCGAGCAGCCCGTCGCCGGGCGCGTCCCGCTGCCGCCGGATCATCTCGCGCGCGTACTCCTGGAGCTGTTCGAGCGCGGCGACGCGCTCCTCCAGCGGATGCGCCGACAGCGACACGTACGCGCTGGACCAGTCGCGGAACCGGTCCAGGTCGGTGCGGGGGACGTCGAGCATCTCGCAGATGACCAGCATCGGCATGGGGAACGCGAAGGCGTCGATGAGGTCGGCGGGGTTGGCCATCCCGTCCAGCAGCTCCGCGCAGACGGCCCGGATCCGGGGCCGCTGCCGCTCGACCAGCCGGGGCGTGAACGCGCCGGACACGAGCTTGCGCACCCGCGTGTGCTCCGGCGGATCCAGGTTGAGGATCGCGCCGGGGAGATCGGAGACGTCGAAGTCCGCCGCGACGCGCGGCGCGCCCGGATAGGTGAGGTTCCGGGTGAAGGCGCGGCTCGCGAGCACCGCGGCGACGTCGTCGTACCGCACGGCGAGCCACGCCCGGTCACCGCTCGGCAGCTCGACGGCGTCCAGCGGCGCCGCCCGCAGCCGCCGGACGAATTCAGGCGCTATTTCCCCTGCTCCGGCCCAGAACGGATAACGCTCCGCTGATCCCATGAGAACAATCCAAGCCCACCCGCCGCGCCGGTGGCAGTCACGCTTCCGTACCTTCTGGCCACCCCGATCTCGCTGCCGACGGCGGGGAAGCATAAGGCGTCCCATCGAGCAACCTGATCGGCAAATTTGTCCGCTGCCGGTCGACATATCGGCCTTTGTTGACATCGCATTGCTATGATCCGCTCGCCAACGCGGACCCTTTGTCACACTTTTGTCAATTATGACATAGATGGGCGGCTGTATGCGCGAGGGCCGGTGGACGACGGTCACCGAGTCGGAGTTCGATCACGAACGCCGTGGGCTCGAAGCGATCCGCGCGCTGCTGCCCGACGCCGACCCCTGGTACGCGTGGTCGAACTTCTCCTTCACCTCCCCGCAGGGCCGGGTCCGCGAGGTCGACCTGCTGGTCATCACGCCGAGCGGGCTCGTCATGGTCGAACTGAAGAACTGGCACGGCCGACTGAAGTTCGACGGCGGAACCTGGGTGCAGGTAAGGCCGTCCGGGTCGGAGCAGTACCACGGCAACCCTTTCCATCTGGTGGACCAGAAGTCCAAGGAACTGGCCGGGCTGATCCGCAGAAAGGGGGAGAAGGCGTGGGTCTCTCCTGCGGTGTGCTTCACGGAGAAGTCGCTGCGGATCGACCTCCCCGAGAATGACCGGAACGGGGTTCATCTCGGCGCGGACGCGCTGGTCGAGGCGCTGAACGAACGGCGCCGTGACGGTCGGCGCCATATTGACGGACCGGGTGCCAAGAGGATCAAAGAGGCGCTGGGTCGGGTCGGAATCAAGAAAAGCCTCGCCAATTTCAACGTCGGCCCATACCGAATGCACGGTAAGCCGCTGGACACCGGTCCGGGCTGGGTCGACTATGCCGCCCGGCACGGCGACCTGGAGGACCCGGCGCGCATCCGCATCTATCTGCGCAGGGACGAGCCGGTCGAGTCCGTCGAAGCGGTCGCGCGCCGGGAGGCGGCCGTCCTGCGCCGGTTCCGGCACCCGGGCGTCGTCCAGTTCCGCGACTTCTACGTGTCCGGACACCGCGCCGGCCCGGCGCTCGCTTTCGACTACACGCCGGGAACGCTCCGACTGGACGACTACCTCGCCCGGTACGGCGACCGGCTCGACCTGCTGGACCGGCTGGGCCTGGTGCGCCAGCTCGCCGACGCCGTCCGGTCCGCACATATCTCGCGCGTGTGGCACCGAGCGCTCGCGGCCGGATCCGTCCACGTCGTTCCGTGCGCGGACGACGGCACCGACCCGACGGGCGACGCGGCCTGGCTCAAGCCCCGGCTGCAGATCTCCGAGTGGCAGATCGCCCTGGCGCGGGGCCGGAGGATGTCGCGGCTCGTCCCGTCCTCCCTGTCGTCGTTCCCCGTCGCGGACGACGCCGAGCCGTACCTGGCGCCCGAGCTGACGGCCCTGCGCCCCGACCCGGTGATGATCGACGTCTACGGCCTCGGCGCGCTCGCCTACCTGCTGGTGACCGGCCAGGCGCCCGGCGCGAGCCAGTCGGACGTGATCGGGCGGCTGGAGGCGTCCGGCGGCCTGCGGCCGAGCGCCGTGCTGGACGACCTGGGCGCCGACCTGGACGACTTCATCCACCAGGCCACGCACCGGAACCCCGACGAACGACCGTCGACGGTCGATGAGTTTTTGGGCCTGCTCGACGTGGTCGAGGAGGCGCTGACACGTCCGTCCGACGACCCGGTGCGCAAGAACGAGCCGGACAAGGACCCGCTGGACGCGGTGACGGGCGACGTCCTGGCCGACCGCTGGGAGGTCCGCCGCAAGCTGGGCCGCGGCGCCACGGGACTCGCGCTGCTCGTCCGGGACCTCGCGCACGACCCCGCGCGGCGCGGCTCACGACCGTACGCCGTGCTGAAGGCGGCGGTAACGGATCAGGCCGCCGAAATGCTCCGCCGCGAGGCCGAGGTGATGGGACGGCTGGACTCCGCCACGGGGATCATCCGCCTGATCGAGCCCGAACCGCAGGTCATCGGAGGCCGGACGGTCCTGGTGATCGAGTACGTCGGCGACGAGCGCGGCCTCGACGACGACTCCGGCACGGGAAGCAAACCGTCCCGCTTCCGCTATGAGACCGTCGGCCGCCAGATCCAAGCGCACGGCCGACTGCCGGTCGACCAGCTCGAATCCTACGGCGACTACCTCTTCGCCGCCGTGGACTCCCTGGAGAGCGAAGGAATCTGGCACCGCGACCTCAAGCCCGACAACATCGCCATCCGCGTGCGCCGCAACCGCTCAAAAGAACTCCTGCTCATCGACTTCTCCCACGCCGGCCTACCCGCCAACGAGATCGAGTCGGGCACCGATGGCTACCTTGACCCGTTCCTCGGCTCCATCACCCGCTCGTCCTACGACGGACACGCCGAGCGCTACTCACTAGCCGTGACCTTGCACTACATGGCGTCACGAGAAATGCCGGAATGGGGCGGCGGCCGGGTCGTCGCAACGCAGACCGACGCGGACGAGTGGCCGTTCCCCACCATCGCGACCGAGGCGTTCGACCCGGCGATCCGGGACGGCCTGACGACGTTCTTCCAGAAGGCGCTGCACCGGGACGTCGGCGAACGCTTCAGCGACCTCAAGCCGATGCGGGACATGTGGCGCCGCGTGTTCCTGGACGCCCGCAGCACCACTCCGTCCACCCCGATCGGCGCGGAGGCCGAAGAAACCGAGACGGTCGAGCAGCTGCGCGACCGGCTGGCCGAGGTAGCGACCCGCGACACGAACCTGGCCTCGTCGGGCCTGTCGGAGGTAGCCCAGTCCATCCTGTTCGGCCTGGGCCTGACGACGGTCGGCGACCTGCTGGACTACTCCCAGCGCACGCTCGTCAACGCACGCGGAATGGGCCCGAAGACCCGGACCGAGATCCAGCGCCGCCAGCGCGAATGGGGCGACCGCCTCGGCCGGAGCGTCCCGTCCCCGATCTCCAGCGAAGGCCGCGCCGACGCCCGCCGCGAACGCGCCGAAACCGAATCGGCCGACAAGCGCGTAGCCGGAACCGACACCGCGGACGCCGCGCTGAGATCGCTGAGCCTGGACCCGCTCGTCGCACTTTTCGTCCCGGAACTGCGAACGAACGGCGTCAACCGCAACGAACGCGAGATGGTGCGCCTCCTGCTGCGCATCCCCGACGAGCAAGGCGAGCCGGCCGACATCCCGGCATGGCCGAACCAGCGGGAGGTGGCCGAGCAGATCGGTCTGAGCACCGGCCGCGTCCCGCAGATGCTCAAAGCCCAACGCGCCCGCTGGAAGAAGGCGCCAGAAGTTCGAGACCTGCGAGCCCAAGTAATCGAACTGCTAGAAGAACACGACCGAATCGCATCGGTAGCCGAGATCGCCGACGTTCTGGTCCGCGTCCGAGGCACCTGGCAGGTAGGAACGAACCGACGCGCGATGGCCCTGGCCGCCGTCCGCGCGGTGATCGAGGTGGAACAGATCAACCCGGACGCGGCCGAGTTCCGCCACGTCGCCAACCGCCGCGCGACCGACCCGGCCGTAGCGGCGGGCCTGCTGGCACTCGAAGTACGCAACACCGACGACCCGGACACCCCATCAGCACCAGGCCTCCTCGACTACGCGCAGCGCCTGGGCAAGGTCGCCGACCGCCTGGCAAAACTGGACAGCATCCCGACGGCGACGACCGTCCTGGCCGAACTCAACGCCATCACCCGTCCACCCGGCACCATCACGTGGGAAGACGCAAGGCTGGTACAGATCGCCGCCGCCGCAGCCTCGAACGCCGCTGCAACCCCCCGCCTGGAGATCTACCCACGCGACCTACCGCTCGTAAGAGCCCTACGCCTGACCCAGGCTGGCCTGGTCTCGCTGGTACCGGGAAGGCCGTCCAGCCAGCAGCCGGGACTCACCGCCGAGCAGATCCACGAACGAGTCCTGGCGCGCTTCCCCGAGATCACCGGAGGCCGTTCCCTCCCAACCGGCCCACCCCTGACGAAGGAACTAGCCGAAGCCGGCTTCAACCTCAAGCTGGGCACCCACGCGGACACGGGCCAGACGCGTTACCTCCCCGCAGACCTGGACGATCGCTCAACAAGCTGGGCGAGCAACCTCCGACGCGGCCCCACCGCCGCCACCCGGATAACCCGCTACCACAGCGACCCCGCATTGGCCGCAGCAGCACGAGCCGAGGACCAACTCGCCGACGCAGCCTCACGCGACGGTTTCCGCGTCCTGACCGTCCGAATGATGCTGTTCCCAGAAGCGCTCAAAGAACTAACAGGCCGCTCCACCGACACCCCAGACCAGCAGAACACCCCAGGCGGCCGGTTCGGCGGCACCCCAGTATCCGCGACGCGCCTGTTCCTGGACGCCCTGCGCAGCCTCACCGCCCCAGGACGCAGGCCGACCTGGGAAACGATCCTGCGAGCCGACGCCGCCGAACCGAACGAAAAGTCCGCACACAAGTTCGCCGAGTACACAACAACCGCACTAGGCAGAGTAGAACCCCATCTACGCAACCTCCTGGCATCAGGAAAAGGCCCGATCATCCTGACCGATGCCGCAGTGTTCGCCCGCTACAACGCAATGGACACGCTCTCCCGCGTGGCAGACGCAGCACGATCAGGAAATCGCGGCCTATGGCTCCTGTGCCCGCAAAGCGACCCAGCCCGCGAACCCCGCCTAGGCCGCCGCGCAGTCCCCTACCAACCTGCGCTCTCCGAGTGGGTTGAACTAAACGACTCTTGGATCGAAAATGCGCACAGATCCGCGTGTGGATCTCCGGGTATTGGGCAGAGCGCATGATTGAGCGAAAGTTGCTGCTAAGTGATCTAAAAAAGCAGGTTGGAGCGGTCGAAGCCGACCTGGCGTCGCAGGTGGTGAATCTACCAGGAATAGCGCAGCGATTGAAGGTCGAGCATGAAATAGCGGTTCGGTTAAATCGAACTGCCGCAAATTTTTCGTCCTGGTTGGCCGAGCGAATCACGCAAGCCGGAGTCGCGTGGGTACTCGGAACAGTATTCGTCAGGTTCTGCGAAGACAATGGACTGATTCCCCAGCCGTACCTGACCGCACCCGGCCAGGACCGGCACGACGTTGCGCAAGCCGGGTACGAAAATTTCGTCGAGTCGGATGATAATCCCACCTACCGGGGCTGGCTGGAAAAAGCGTTTGCAGAACTAGGTCAGGGCCAGGCAGGGAAGCTACTTTTCAACCGCGACCATAATCCGCTTTACCAAATCCCGATCTCGCACGATGCGGCTCGCCTACTAGCGGACTTCTGGCGCCGCCGCGATGAGGACGGCAGGCTTATCCATGATTTCACCGACCCGCTGGGCGAAGACGGCACTTCCGGCTGGGACACACGCTTTCTTGGCGACCTGTACCAGGACTTGTCGGAGTCGGCCCGTAAGACACACGCCCTCCTCCAAACGCCTGAGTTCCTGGAAGAGTTCATCCTCGACCGGACGATGAGACCGGCGCTCGAAGAGTTCGGTTACGAGAACCTGAAAATGATCGACCCGACTTGTGGTTCGGGCCATTTTATACTCGGCGCCTTTCGCCGTCTGGTTAGGTTGTGGGCAGAAAACCCGCGTGGAAAAGATTTGTATGCGCGAGTGTACGCAGCGCTGGAATCTGTGCACGGAGTGGACATCAACCCGTTTGCGGTAGCTATTGCTCGCTTCCGTCTACTCGTCGCTGTGATGGCAGCCGCAGACATCCGTACGCTAGCTGAGGCGGCCAAGTTTGAATGGCCGATCCGGATTGCGGTAGGCGACTCTTTGATTAAAGAACGCCAGCTCGAGGTGACTCTGGTCGGAGAGGCAGAAGACGAATCGATTGCGAGTCACTCGTATGCGACTGAAGATATACACGAATTTCCGAGGATTCTCGAAAAAGGTCGCTACCATGTGGTCGTAGGTAACCCGCCGTACATCACGGTGAAAGATAAGAAGCTTAATGAAATCTATCGAGGACTGTACCCCGCATGTGCCGGTACCTATGCAATGTCAGTTCCTTTCGCGCAGCGGTTCTTTGAGCTAGCGAAGCGCGGCCGTCCTGACGGATCCGGCTACGGGATGGTCGGCCAGATCACTGCAAACTCGTTCATGAAGCGAGAGTTCGGCACCAAGCTGATCGAAAGGTTTTTTGCAGATGAGGTGGAGCTTACTGAGGTCATCGACACTTCTGGTGCCTATATTCCCGGCCATGGCACGCCGACCGTCATCCTGGTAGGGCGCCCGCAATCAGGCAAAAACCGCGGAAAAACCATCCGTACGGTCCGAAGTGTACAGGGGGAGCCGAGCTTGCCCGCTTCTCCAGAGGCTGGAGTGGTGTGGAGTTCTATTGTGCGGCACATCGATTCTCCCGGCTACGCGGATAGCTGGGTATCGGTGGATGACCTCGACCGTACGCGCTACTTCGGTCGGCAGCCATGGATTTTGGCGGACGGTGGACTCGAAATGGTTGAGCAAATAAATAAACTAGGATCACTTATGGCGCATACTGTGGCACTTCCAATCGGAAGGGCCATCCGGGCGGGTGCGGATGAGGCATATATTCGTCCGCTGAGAGAATCTTATATTGCAAAGTTTGCTGGCCAAAGCCTCCGCCCTCTCGTCGTCGGTGAGGCTGTTCGTGACTGGCGATGTTCTCCGGAAGAGTCTATCTGGTTTCCATATTCGGGTGATGCCGTAGCCGGCCTTAAGGATGAGTTGTGGTTTCTGCGGCGAATTCTTCAGGCGCGACGCACATTCCAAGGTGACATGGAAAAGGCGGGCCTCTCTTGGTGGGATTATATGCAGTACACGGATTCTGCTTACGAAACACCGATGTCGATTTCTTTTGCATTTGTAGCCACTCATAACCATTTTGTGCTGGATCGTGGTGGGAAAGTTTTCAAACAATCGGCTCCCGTCATCAAACTTTCCGAAAGGGCTGGCGAGGAGGAGCATCTAGGCCTACTTGGGCTGCTGAACAGTTCTATGGCCTGCTTCTGGCTTAAGCAGGTGAGCCACAACAAGGGCAGTACCGTCGATTCACTAGGCGCGCGACAGTCGACTGTTCCTTTTGAAGATTTCTATGAATTTACTGGTACCAAGCTTCAGGAATTTCCAGTTCCATCTGCGCGGCCTCTTGGTATAGCTGCTGCACTCGATCGGCTAGCGCAAGATTTTTCCGCGTTGATTTCGTGTCTTTTGACTAGTGCGCGATGCTGGAATACGGTTTCTCTCGACGATGAACGTGCTCGGTGGAAATCAGTTCGGGCTCGGATGATTGCGTTGCAGGAAGAGTTGGACTGGCAGGTGTACTCGCTGTACAAGCTTTTTCCTGAGGACCTTCGGGCGGCTGAGGACGATGTGCCGGAGCTGGCGTTGGGGGAGCGGGCGTTTGAGATTGTGCTTGCTCGTCGGGTTGAGGCGGGGGAGGCGTCTGATGAGTGGTTCAGGCGGCATGGGTCTACGCCGATCACTGAGATTCCTGAGCGGTGGCCGGAGGGGTATCGACGGGTTGTGCAGAAGAGGATCGACGCTATTGAGTCCTCTCGCGCTATTGGGATGATCGAGCGGCCCGAGTACAAGCGGCGGTGGGCCACTGAGGGATGGGACTCGCTGCAGGACAAGGCTCTCCGAGGGTGGTTGCTTGATCGGATGGAGGGTCGGGAGTACTGGTTCGAGGACGGGTTGCCGGTTATTCGTACGCTGTCGCAGCTTGCGGACATGCTTTCGCGTGATGACGAGTTCGTTTCTGTTGCTCTTATTTTTGCGCCGCGTGAGGAGTTGCGGGGCGTCGTTGGCAAGCTCGTTTCTGGTGAGCATGTGCCGTTTCTTGCGGCGTTGCGGTACAAGGCGTCGGGGCTCAAGAAGCGTGCGGACTGGGAGCATGTCTGGGATCTTCAGCGGCGGGAGGACGCAGCCGCGGACGAGATCGCCAAGAGGCGGATCCGGGATGCCACGCCTGTTCCGCCCAAGTATGCGCCTGCGGATTTCTTGCGGCCGTCGTTCTGGCGGGCTCGGGGGAAGCTTGATGTTCCTAAGGAGCGTTTCATTTCTTATGGGGAAACTAACGTTGCTACGCCGAACCTTTACGGCTGGGCTGGGTGGGATCACAAGGAGCAGGCTCAGGCCCTTGCCGCCCACATCGCTGAGCAGGATCTGAGCAGCGAGGAGATTCGGCCTTATCTCGCGGGGCTGCTGGAGCTTCAGCCGTGGATCCAACAGTGGCATGACGAATTCGACGACCTGTACGGCGGCTCCCCGGCCGCGTTCTTTGCCGGCTACCGCGTCCAGACGCAGGGCGAGCACGGCCTTACCGACGACGACCTGCGGGCTTGGCGGCCTCCGGCGGCGCGTGGGCGCCGTGCGAAGCGCTAGTCCGTCCCGAAGGAGGAGGAACACCTGATGGCAGAGCCGCCCCTGCTGCACGATGTCATCGACATCAAGGAGACGATCTCCACCTCGGACTACGTCCTCAAGCTCGCCGACGCCGTCACGCCCGAAGGTGCGGAGCGGGCGCTGGCGGACTATGTCGTCACCGACCGGCTGGTGGACAACTTCGACCAGGCGCTCGGGCTCATCAAGGCGGCGCTGGACGGTGGGTCGTCGAAGGCCGCCTATCTGCACGGCTCGTTCGGGTCCGGTAAGTCGCACTTCATGGCGGTGTTGTTCGCGTTGCTGTCGGGGAACCCGACCGCGTTGCAGCGTGAGGAGTTCGATCGGCTGCTCGTCCGGCATGACTGGCTCACCGAGGACGGGCGCACGTTTCTCCTGGTGCCGTACCACATGCTCGGCGCGAAGACGATGGAGCAGCGCGTGCTCGGCGGGTATGTCAAGCACATCCGCAGGCTGCACAGCGACGACGTCCCGCTGCCGGCCGTCTACCGCACGGACGGCCTTTTCGCCGACATCCGCGCGATGCGCGAGCGGTTCGGCGACGACGCCGTCATCGGCGGCCTCACCGAGGACGCCGGCGAGGACGACGAATGGGGCGACTCCTTCACCTGGACCACCGAGAAACTCGACATCGCGATGGCGGCGCCCGAGCACTATGCCGACGTCGACGGCGTCGAAAGCCTCGACCTGACGCATCCCACGGCCCCCCACGAACTGCGCGCGAAACTCGTCCAGGACGCGGGCACGACGCTCTTCCCCGGCTTCACCCGCAGCGCCGCCGAGGACGAGGGCGGATTCATCTCGCTCGACGCGGGCCTGACCGTCATCGCCGAGCACGCCAAGTCCCTCGGCTACGACGGCATCGTCCTCTTCCTGGACGAGCTGATCCTCTGGTTGACCACGCTCATCAACGACGAAAAGCGCGCCACACTGGAAGCAGGGAAGATCACCAACTTCGTGGAGGGCGGCGACGCGCGCCGGGCGATCCCGATCGTGTCGTTCATCGCCCGCCAGCGCGACCTGCGCGAACTCGTCGGCGAGAAGATGTCGGGCGCGGCGGAGACGTCGATCCAGGACACGCTGAACCTGGCGTCCGGACGGTTCGACAAGATCACCCTGGAGGACCGCAACCTCCCCCAGGTCACGCACAGCCGCCTGCTGCGCCCGAAGGACGACGCCGCGCGGAAGCTGATCGACGAGGCGTTCCGCAGGACCAAGCGGCAGGGCGTCCGCGTCTGGGACATGCTGCTCGGCTCCGACGAGAGCGTCACCGGCGCGGACGAGGACGCGTTCCGCCTGACCTATCCGTTCTCGCCCGCGTTCATGGACACGCTCGTCCACCTGTCGGCCGCCCTCCAGCGCAACCGGACGGCGCTGAAGCTCATGGGCGAGCTGCTGGCCAAGCACCGCGACCGGCTGCGGCTCGGCGACCTCGTCCCGCTCGGCGACCTGTACGCGGAGATCGCGCAGGGCGGCGACCGGCCGTTCGTGGACTCCCAGCAAGTGATCTTCAACAACGCGGACAAGCTGTACCGAACCAAGCTGCGTCCGTACCTCCTCAACTCCAACGAGGTGACGGAGGACGACGTCGAGCGGTACCTGCGGCGTCCCGAGGACATCGCCGACGCCACCCTGGCGGGCCGCTGCCGGTCGTTCGTCGCCGACGACCGGCTGGTCTGCACGCTGCTGCTGTCCGCGCTCGCGCCGGGCGTGCCGACGCTCAACGACCTGACCGTCCGGCGGCTCGGCGCGCTCAACCACGGCGTGGTCACGTCGCCGATCCCCAACGCCGAGCGCGGCATCATCGCGACGAAGGTCGGCACCTGGGCCGCGCAGTTCCCCGAGATCAAGGTCGGCGGCAGCGACGCGATGCCGACCGTCCGGCTGGAGCTGGACGGCGTCGACGTGGACGGCGTCATCGCCAACTCCGAGGTCAACGACAACATCGGCAACCGCAGGTCGCTGATCCGGCGGCTGCTCGCGGCCGAACTGGGCGTGGCCCGGCAGGACGGACGGATGGGCGCCGACGAGCTGTCCTTCGTCTGGCGCGGCACCGAGCGGACCGTCGAGATCGTGTTCGGCAACGTCGCCGACACCGATGAGCTGCCCGACCACGACATGCAGCCGTCCCTGCCCGGCCAGTGGCGCATCATCGTCGACCTGCCGTACGACGAGGGCGACTTCGGCCCGCCCGAGGACGTCGACCGCATGCGCAAGCTGCGCGAGCGGCAGGGCGAGCCGACCCGCACGCTCGCCTGGCTGCCGACGCACCTGTCGGCGCGGCGATACGCGGACTTCCGCCGGCTCGTCAAGATCGACAAGGCGCTGGAGGACGAGCAGCGCTTCCACCACCACTACGCCGCCCACCTGAACGCCGACGACCGCGCCCGCGCGAAGGGCATGCTGGAGTCGCAGCGGGAGGCGCTGCTCAAGCAGCTGCGCGCCGCGTTCCGGCAGGCGTACGGGCTGGCGCAGAAGCAGCCGGCCGACGTCGATCCCAGTTTCAGCGACCATCTCGTCGCGCTGCCCGACCTCGGCGACCTGCCGCTGTCGATCGGCCAGCCGCTGGACAAGGCGCTCCGGGACGTCGCCGGACGCCTGCTCGCCCACCAGTTCCCCTCCCACCCCGACCTGGACCCGAACCGGACCGGCGTCGCCGTGAGGCCGGCCGAGGCGCGCACCGTCCTCGCGCACGTCCGGGCCGCCGCCGAGGCCAAGGACGGACGCGCCGAGATCCCGCCCAAGGACCGCAGGATCATGGACCGTCTCGTCGCGCCGCTGGAACTCGGCGAGCAGATGGAGGTCTACTTCCGGCTGTCGCACCGCTGGGCGGACCACTTCCGCCGACTCGCCCGCCGCGACGGCGTCACCGGCGACCACACGGTGGCCGCGCTGCGCGGCTGGCTGGACGAGCCCGAACCGCGCGGCCTGCCCGGCTTCCTCGCCGACCTCGTCATCGCGGCGTTCGCCGAGACCGACGACCGGGTGTGGGTGCGGGCGGGCGCGCCGCTGGAGCCGCCGCCCGATCTCGGCCGCGTCCAGAACGCCGACGCGCTGCGCGACCAGCCGCTGCCCGCCGAGGACGTCTGGGACGCGGCCCGGGAGCGCTACGAGGAGATCTTCGGCGCGAAGGCGCCCGTGCTGCGGCGCGGACGGATCGTCAACCATTTCGCCGACACGGTCGCCGAGGCCGTCCGCCGGTACCGGACGTCCGCCGAGGACCTGGTGCGCCGACTGGAGGAGCACGCCGGGTTCCTCGGGCTGGACGACGCCAAGGACGGCCGGCTCGCCATCGCGCGCCGCGCCCTGGACCTGCTGCACGAGGTCCAGGCGACGCGGGAGCGGGGCGGCAGCGCCAAGCGCGTGGTCGAGGTGTTCGGCGGGTTCGACCTCGGCCCGGTCGAACCGGCGCGGTACGGGACGTCCGTCAAGCGGGCCGAGCACGTGACCCAGGCGCTCGTCCTCGCGCCGTGGGACACGCTCGACCTGGCGAAGGGGCTCGGGCCCGAGGGGCACGAACTGCTGGAGCGCCTGCGGCGGGCGGCGCGCGCCGACGAGCGGACCGTCCCGCTGGCCGACGAGCTGCGCGGCGTCCCGACGGCGATCAACGCGCTGATCAAGCGCAACCAGACGCGCAGACCCGCGCCGCCGGCGAGCGCACCGCACGCGCCACCCGTGAGCGCGCCGCCCGCGGGCGTGCCGCATGTGAGCGCACCTCCTGCGGGCACGCCACCCGTGGGTACCCCGTCCGTGGGTGCGCACTCTGTGGGTGCGCCGCCTCTGAGCACGCCGCCCGTGGGCGGGCCTCCTACGGGTGCGCCACCTCCGGGCACGCCGCCCGTGGGTGTGCCCTCTGTGGGTGCGCCACCTCTGGGCACGCCGCCCGCGGGTGCGCCGCCCGCGGGTGCGCCGCCCGCGGGTGCGCCGCCTGTGGGTGCGCCGCTCGCGGGCGCGTCGTCCGTGGACGCGCCGCCTCTGGGCATGCCGCCCACGGACACGCCGCCCGTGGGTGCACCGTCCATGAGCGCGCCACCTGTCGGCGCGCCCTCTGCGAGTGCGCCGTTCGTGGGTGCACCTTCCGTGGGCGCCCTGCCTGTGGATGCGTCGCCTGTGGGCGCGCCGGCCGGTTCGGTGGGGGCGCGGCGGGGGCGGCGGCGTTCCGGCGGGGGGCGGACGACCGCCGCGCGGGCCGCCGCCGAGCTGTCGGCCGAGTTGGCGGGGCTGGAGCCAGGCGCGACGGTGGAGATCACCTGGCGGGTCGTGGAGTGATGCCGGTCATGAGCGCGCTGCGGTTGACCGTCCCGGCCGTCAAGCAGTACCTGCTGTCCTCGAAACGGCGCACGGTGTTCGCGGACGGGAAGCGTGAGGTCGTCCTGCTGCGGTCCGCGCCGCAGTGGGACGGCCCGGCCGACGTCGACCTGGGCGGTGGACGGCGGATCCGTGTCGTCGCGGCCGTGTCGGTACTGGCAATCCATGAACTGGTACTCGACCACCTGGCCGGGCAGGACGGGCCTGCGGTGCTGGTCGTGCTCACCGATCAGGAGCCGTCCGACCTGGACCAGGCGATCCTGGCCCGCACCCACAGGTACCGAATCCACGCGGTGGACGGTTGGAAGGTCGTACAGGACAAGTTCGGTGCGTCAGCGGTGGATCCCAGACTGCGCGCCCTGCCGTGGGCGGCCGAAGCCCTCCTGGACGCCACTCCGCCCGAAGGCTGGCCGCAGGTGCCCGGCGGCGTCCTGTCGAGCCGGACGGCCCTGTCCCTGCTCGCGCAGCGACGGCTGCGACTCGGCCGGTACGCGCCCGCGGACGAGCCCGCCGACGCGACGGGCATCGACGTCCACGCCCTGCTGCGCTGGTCGCTGCGCGACGGGGCGCCCGCGACGCTGCTCTCCCTGCGCGCCCCCGAACGCGACGGCCTCACCGCCTTCCTCGGCGAGGACGACCAGGCCGGGACGGCGGCGCGGGCGCTGCTCGCGCTGGTCGCCGCAGGTCACGGGCCGGACGCCGTCCCGTTCGGGCTCGTCTGCGCGGCGCTGTGGCGGCATGCCCCGCTGGACGCCGGCACGCTCCGCGCCCAGGGCCGCGCGGAACGGTGGTTCGGCGACGAGCCGCCCGCGTCCGGCACGGCGTTCGACGAGCTGGTCGGGGCGTTCGGCCGGGCGTGCGAGGAGTTCGTCGTCTCCGTCCGCGACGGGACGGTCCTGCGCCGCGCGGCGACCCTGACCCGGCAGTTCGCGGCGGAGACGGCCGCGCGGCACAGCCCGGTGCTGGACGAAGGGCTCGCCGCCCGTTTCGCGACGCTCGGCGCCGCGCTCAAAACCCTGGACGCAATGCGCTCCGACGCCGCCCTGCGCGACCTGGCTGACCACCGCCGCGCCGACGAACCCGGCGCAAAGCCCCGGATCGGACGGGCCGCGATGGCGGTGCGGCTCGTCCGGTGGCTCGGCACTGAACCGTCCGCCGACATCCCGACCGTCGGGGCCGGAATCGAACGGCACATCACCGAGACCGGCTGGGTCGACCGCGCGCTGACCCACCTCACGGTCGGCGACCCGGAACTCCAAGCCGCCTACGACCGGATCGCCGGACGCGTCAGGGAGCGCCGCACGGCGATCGACCGGTCCTTCGCCCTCGCGATCGCCGCCGGACCCGGCCCGGCGCTGACCGCCGGGACGTTCCCGGACCGCGTCGTCCGTCCGCTGACCACCGGCCGTTCCGCGCGGCGCGTCCTGCTCGTGCTGCTCACCGGGACGGACGCCGCGTCCGCCGCCGAGGCCGCCGACGAACTCCGCCGCGAGTGGGCCGAGTTCGACCCGGTGCCCAATTCGTCCGGATCGACGCCGCGTCGCCGCGGTATGTGGGCCGACGGAACGCCGCACCTCCCCGAACCGGTCGGCGATCTCGCGGCGGCGCTGGACGACCCGGAACGCCCCGTCGTGGTCGTCCGCGACGAAGGACGCCTCGACGGCCTCGCCGCCCTGCTCCGCGCCGCCGCCGACCGGGACCGGGCCGTCCTGCTGACCGGCGCCCCCGCCGCGCCCCCGGACGGCCTGGCCGGCGCGGCGGTCCCCGTGCTCGCGTTCCTGCCCTTCGGTGCCGACCCGCCGAAGGGCTGGCGCGAGCTGGGCGACCAGCGGCCGGCCTGGTGGCGCGACGAGGCACCGCCCCCGCCCGCCAGGCCGAGGTCCCGGCGCCGACCCGTCCCGCCGCCGGGCGCCGCGCCGCTGTTCGACGTCGCGGCCCCCGATCCGGTCGACGCGCTGCTCGCCTCGGAGATCTTCACCGGGCAACTGGAGCTGGTCGCGCGCAAGCCGTCGCTCGCCAAGTTCCGCACGGCCGTCCAGGCGCTGCTGGACGACGGCACGCTCCCGGTCACCGCGCTCGCCCAGCGGATCGGGCTCCCCGCGTCCCGCGCGCCCGGGTTCGCGGCGATCCTCGCCCAGGTCCTCAACTACGACGGCGCGCAGGTGCTCGAACGGCTGCCCGACGGACGGACCGTCCGGCTGAACCGCGCGCTGCTGCGCGAGCAGTTCGAGCTATGACCGGCGCCGCGCGGCGCCGGGCCGTACTCGACGCGCTGCGGCGCGGGGCCGTCCCCGACGCGGGCCTGGACCTGCTCGCCACCGGGCTGGACCGCTTCGCGCCGGAGCTGGACGCCGAACTGGACGCGGTCGCGTCCGGTTCCGCCGTGTTCAAGGCGGTACGCGGCGAGTACGGGTCCGGGAAGACGTTCTTCACGCGCTGGGTGGGCGAGCGCGCGAAACGACGCAACTTCGCCGTCGCCGAGATCCAGGTCTCGGAGACAGAAACGCCGCTGCACCGACTGGAGACCGTCTACCGGCGGCTGACCGAACGGCTCACCACCACCGGCTCCCCACCGAGCGCGCTCGGACCGATCGTGGACGCCTGGTTCTACGCCCTGGAAGAGGACGCGCTCGCCGCCGGAACCCCCGAGGACGACCTGCCCGCCGCGACCGAACGGCTGGTGGCCGCGCGGCTGGCGGAGGTGTCCCGGCACGCGCCGTCGTTCGCGACCGCGCTGCGCGGCTACCGGTCCGCGCAGCTCGCGGGGGACGACGCCGCCGCGTCCGCCGTCCTGGCGTGGCTCGGCGGGCAGCCGCACGTCCCGGCGGCGGCGCGCCGGGCCGCCGGGGTGCGCGGCGACCTCGACCACTTCGGCGCGCTCGGCTTCCTCCAGGGGCTGTTGACCGTGTTGCGCGACTCGGGGCATCCGGGACTGTTCGTCGTGCTGGACGAGGTGGAGACGCTGCAGCGCGTCCGGTCCGACGCGCGGGACAAGGCGCTCAACGCGCTGCGGCAGCTCATCGACGAGGTCCACGCGGGCCGCTTCCCCGGGCTCTACCTCATGATCACCGGGACGTCCGCGTTCTACGACGGGCCGCAGGGCGTCCAGCGCCTCCCGCCGCTCGCGCAACGCCTGGCGACCGATTTCGGCACCGACGCCCGGTTCGACAACCCGCGCGCCGTGCAGCTCCGGCTGCCGGGGTTCACCGCGACGTCGCTGGTGGAGCTGGGGATCCGCGTCCGCGACCTGTACGGCGGGCGCGGCGCGGCCGTGGTGGACGACGTCTACGTCGCCGACCTGGCCGCGGCGGTCGGCGGCGCGCTCGGCGGGAAGGTCGGCGTGGCGCCGCGGCTGTTCCTGAAGAAGCTCGTCGCGGACGTCCTGGACCGCGTCGACCAGCACCCCGACTTCGACCCGCGCGTCCACTACGCGCTGACCGTCCGGTCCGCCGAGCTGACGGACGTCGAACGCAACCTCGTCCTGCCCGACGACGTCGTCCTCGACCCGTGAGCGAGCTGGACCCGGTCGTCCTGCACCACGTCGTGAACTCGCTCGGCTGGCCGGGGCTGCGTCCGGCGCAGCGCGCGGCGGTCGAGCCGGTGCTCGCCGGACGGGACGTGCTCGTCCTCGCCCCCACCGCCGGCGGCAAGACCGAGTCGGCCGTGTTCCCCCTGCTCACGGCCATGGCGCGGGACGGCTGGACGGGCCTGTCCGTCCTCTACGTCTGCCCGCTGCGCGCGCTGCTGAACGGCCTCGGCCCGCGCCTGGAGACCTACACCGGCTGGCTGGGGCGGCGCGCGGCCGTCTGGCACGGCGACGTGTCCGGCGCGCGCCGCCGCGCCCTGCGCGCCGACCCGCCGGACGTGCTGCTCACCACACCCGAGTCCATCGAAGGCATGCTGATCGGTACGGCGACCGAGCACACGCACCTGCTCGCCGGCGTCCGGGCCGTCGTCGTGGACGAGGTTCACGCGTTCGCGGACGACGACCGGGGCTGGCATCTGCTGGCCGTGCTGGAACGGCTGGAACGCGTCGCCGGACGCCGGATCCAGCGTGTCGGGCTGTCGGCGACGGTCGGCAACCCGTCCGCCCTGCTCACGTGGCTGCAGGGCGCGCGGGCGCGGGACGGCCTCGTGGTCGCGCCTTCCTCATCGTCCTCGTCTCCTGTTGAGATCACGCTCGACCACGTCGGCTCGCTCGCGAACGCGGCGAAGGTCGTCGCGGCGCTGCACCGGGGCTCGAAACGGCTCGTGTTCTGCGACTCGCGGCGGCAGGTCGAGGAGCTGGGCGCGGAGCTGCGGGCGCGCGGCGTGACGGTCTTCCTGTCGCACGCGTCGCTCGCGGCGGACGAGCGGGCCCGGTCCGAGCGGGCGTTCGCCGAGGCGCGGGACTGCGTGATCGTCGCGACGTCCACGCTGGAACTCGGCATCGACGTCGGCGACCTCGACCGGGTGATCCAGATCGACGCGCCGTCCACGGTGGCGGCGTTCCTGCAGCGGCTCGGGCGCACCGGGCGGCGGGCCGGGACCGTCCGGAACTGCCTGTTCCTCGCGACGACGCCCGCGGCGCTCGTCCAGGCCGCCGGGCTGCTGTCGCTGTGGGCGGACGGCTGGGTGGAGCCCGTCGTCCCGCCGCCCGAACCGCGCCACCTCGTCGCGCAGCAGCTCCTGGCGCTCGCGCTCCAGAACGGGACGGTGGGGGACCGGGTGTGGGCGTCCGAATGGAACGGCCTGGCCCCGTTCGACACGTCCGCCGAACCGATCGTCCGGCATCTCATCGACCAGGGTTATCTCGACGTCGACGGTGGCCTGCTGTTCATTGGCCCGGAGGCCGAAAGGCGGTTCGGACGGCGTCACTTCATGGAACTGACCGCCTCGTTCACGGCGTCGCCGCAGTTCACCGTCCTGTTCGGACGGCAGGAGATCGGGCGCACCGACACGACCGTCCTGACCGAGCGCCGCGAAGGCCCCCGCCGCGTCCTGCTGGCCGGACGAAGCTGGCAAGTCCGCCACATCGACTGGAAACGCCGCCGGGCGTTCGTGGAACCCGTGGCCGCCGGAGGCGTAGCCCGCTGGAACCAGGGACGGCACGCGCCCCGCTCGTTCACGCTGGTCCGCTCAATGCGCTCAGTCCTGCTGGGCACCGACCCGCCCGTCACGTTGACCCGCCGCGCTCGGGACACGCTCGCCGAGGAACGCGCCCGCGTCCTGGTCGACGCGACGGCCGCCCCGGACGCCACCACGATCGTCCGCGCGTCCGGCGACATCCGCTGGTGGACCTGGGCCGGTCACCGCGCGAACGCCACCCTCACCGCGACGCTCAGCTCCGTCGCCGACCCGGCACAGCAACCGAACGACCTCTGGATCCGCCTGCGCCAGGACCTCACCCCGGCCCTCTGGCACACCGCGCGCGCGACGAACGAGCCGCTCACTTTGCCCGACGTGGACCCCCGAGCCGTCCACGGCCTGAAATTCGCCGCCGTCCTCCCACCCCGCCTGGCCACCGCCACCCTCGCCGCCCGCCTGGCCGACTTCCCCGCCGCAACCCGCGTCCTAGCCGAACGAACAATCCTCACCGACCTGGCATAGCCCCGCACCGTCGGGGACCCTTACGCGCGCACCCCCTCCACACCGGAATAGTCGAAGGCGTTCGGTCGTCTGGCCCCGGACCCTGATGGGCGGGTATAGCTAGTGTCCGTCTGGAGCGGCGCTGGCTTGTGTCGTCTCTTCGAGAGATTGGCGGGCGATGGCTTCGCTGTACTCATCGCCTACCTCAACGAAGGCCCTCACAGCTTCCTGCCCTGCAGCGAGCGCCTCGTCGAAGCGCCGCACCTCCCGCAGTGCGAGTCCCAGGTTGTTCGACGCCCGGCCTTCGCCGTGTCGGTCGCCGGTTTCGCGGTAGATGGCGGCGGCCTGTTGGTGGGCGGTAATGGCCTCGTCGAAGCGCCGCACCTCCTGCAGCGCGATCCCCAGGCTGTTCGACGCCCGGCCTTCGCCGTGTCGGTCGCCGGTTTCGCGGTAGATGGCGGCGGCCTCTTGCTGGGCGGTAATGGCTTCCTCGAAGCGCCGCACCTCCTGCAGTGCGATCCCCAGGCTGTTCAACGCCACGCCTTCGCCGTGTCGGTCGCCGGTTTCGCGGCAGATGGTCAGGTCGTCATGGTGGGCGGTGATGGCCTCGTCGAAGCGTCGCACCTGCCGCAGTGCGAGCCCAAGGTTGTTCAACGCCATGCCTTCGCCGTGCCGGTCGCCGGTCTCGCGGAAGATGTCGGTGGCCTGTTGGAGGGCGGTGATGGCTTCCTCGAAGCGCCGCACCTCTTGCAGTGCGAGTCCCAGGTTGTTCATCGCCCGGCTTGTGCCGTTTCGGTCGCCGGTGTGTTGGGCGGTGTCGCGGGCCAGGGTGGACAGGGTGATCCAGTCGTTGAACAGCCGCCGCCACTCCAGGAAGCGCGCCAGGTTCAGGGCGAGGGCGATGGTGGTGTCGGGGTGGCCGGTGTCGGCGGCGGTGCGGGCGGCGGCGGTGAGGTTGGGCAGTTCGGTGTCCAGCCACACCAGCGCCTGCTCCCGGGCGGTGAACTCGCGCGCGGTCGGGGTGGTGGCGGTCGGGTCCAAGCGGGCGTTTGCCGCCCACGTGGTGGCGTCGTAGTGATTGAGCAGACGGTGGAGGGCTTGGTCGCGGTGGTCGGTGTCGGCGTGCTGCAGGCCGAGGGTGGTGGCGTACTGGCGGACCAGGTCGTGCATGCGCCACCGGTCGGGGCCGGCGGCGCGCTCGATCAGGTGCGCGCGGGCGAGGTCCTTCAGCTGGTGGCGGACGGTTGGTTCGTCGTGGTCGGTGAGGGCGGCGGCTGCGGCGGTGGAGATGTTGGGGCCGGGGTTGACGGTCAGAATCCGGAACAGGCGCTGCTGGTGGGGGGTGAGGGTGCGGTAGGACAGCTCGAACGCGCTGCGGACACCGTCGCGCCCGTAGGCCAAGCCTTCAATGGGCTGGACTTGGCCGAGTTCCCGGGCGAGGGCGGCGGGGGTGTGGTCGGGGTCTTCGGCGAGAAGGGCGGCGGCGATCCGCAGCGCGAGCGGCAGATGGCCGCACGCGTCGGCTAGCGCGGCGGCGCCGGTGGGGTCGGTGGGGATGCGGGTGTCGTCGGGGTCGGCGATGCGCAGTGTTTCGTCCAGCATCGCGAGTGCGCCGTCGGGGTCCAGGACGTTCAGGTCGAGCAGCCGGGCGTTGAGCATGGCCAGGGTGTGCCGGGAGGTGACGATCGCCGCGTTCACCCCGTCGGTGGGCAGCAGCAGCTCGGCTTGGCGGGCGGTGTTGGCGTTGTCGGCGACCACCAGGATCCGCCGTCCCCGTGCGGCGAACTCGGCCAGGACCGACCGCAAGAGCCGGGAGCGGTCCTGGGTGTGGGCGGGGATGTGCTCGCCCGGGACGCCCAAGGCGCCGAGCATCCCTTCCAGTACCTGGCCGGGGTCGCGGCGGCGGTCGTCGTCATAGCCGAACAGATCGGCGAACAGCACCCCGCCGGCGAACCAGCCGCGCCGCAGCGCCGTCCGCGCCGCTTGGACGGCCAGCTCGGTCTTGCCGACCCCCGCCAACCCGCCGACCGCGGTCACGACCACTGCCCTGGCCGCCCCCGCGTCGTCGTCCGCGGCTCCGTCGTCGCTGGCGGGTGGGTTGAGGCAGGCCAGCAGCCGGTCCAGGTCGTCCTGCCGTCCGGTGAACGCCGGCGATCCGGCGGGAAGGCCCGAGGTCGCCAACGGAACCTGGGCCGGCAGCCGCAGGGTGATATCGCGGCCGAGAATGGCGGGGCCGATGACGATCGCGTCGTTGATCTCGTTGTGGGTCCGCCCCGGTGCGGCGCGCGGATCGGTCACCGCGCCGGGGGCTGTTCTTTTTCCGGGTTCCCCGTTTTCGCCTCGTCGGCGGCCGGGGCGGGGCCTGGCGACCCGATGGTGACGGGGCCGGTGAAGTCACGTCCCTGAATCACCGGGCCGTGCACCGTGCTGCCGGAGATGGTGTTGACCGTCGACCCGGCCGACAGGGCATCGGCGGCGGCCAGCTCGTCCAGCCGCGCGACCAGCGCCTCCAACTCGGCCGCGAAACCAGGGTCGTCCAAAGCGGCTTGGGCGATGGCGTCGCCCGAGCGCCGCACCGTCAACGCGGTCGGCTCGGCGCCATCGGCGGCCTCGGCCTCCAACCGCCGCAGGACGTCGTCCTGCCCCAACCGCCGGGTGACCGCGTCGTGCAAGGCGTCCATGCCCTCGTCCAGCGCACGGTCGACCTCGACGTCGGCCCGGCCGCCCACCCGCCGCAACTTGCGCACCAGATACCCCACCGCGACCCCGGCCAGCACCTCGACACCGGTCACCGAACCTCACCGCCCCTGCTCGCATCCCGGACCACCTCGCCGCGCAACCCGGACGTGGGTCGCCGCAGTTGAAGGCCCGCCGCGCCCCGAGCCCGTCCGCGCTCGGTCCGTCTTCTGTCAGGTGTACCGGGTGCCAAGCGGCCGGCGCCGCACACCCCGCAAACGGCCACAAACGGCCGAACCCCTCCTGCTCCTGACGATTACGGAGGGCGATCCCGGGACGTGAATTGGAGCCTTGTCGAATGGTGGCTTGGCAGACCTTTTCCTGAGCCGTTTCTTGGGTGCCGGAACCGCGTTTACCACGGTGCGGCGCAGTGCGCCAGAGGGCTTCCTGTCCATGGGCGGTCAATGAAGTGCGTGATCAGTTGCGAGTCGGCAACAAATTGTCGGTGATGTTGATGGGCGGTTCTGTTGAGCGGACGTTGGCGCTGTACCGTCCCGTTCCAGAGAGGCCCCCATGCATCTTTTCTCTCGGCGCCGCCCGTGGCGTGCCGTCGTCGGCCTGGCCGCGGCCGTCGCGCTGTTGCTCGGTGCGAGTCCGGCAGTCGCGAACGTCACCCTCACCACGATCGGGTCCGACCCGTTCACCAACTCCACCAGCCAGCACAAGACGCAGGTCGAGCCGGACACGTTCTCTTATGGGAGCACGATCGTCTCGGCGTTCCAGACCGGCCGGTTCTTCGACGGCGGCGCGTCCGACATCTGCTTCGCGACGTCCACGAACAGCGGCGGCAGCTGGACCCAGGGCTGCCTGCCCGGCGTCACCAAGTTCCAGGGCGGCGGCATCTACGACCGGGTCAGCGACGCCGCCGTCGCCTACGACGCCCGCCACAACGTGTGGATGATCTCCACGCTCGCGCTCACCGACACCGGCGGCGTGGTCGGCAAAGCCGTCCTGACCAGCCTGTCGACCGACGGCGGCCTCACCTGGCCGACGGTCGTCACCACGCGGCTGGCGACCGGGAGCGCCAACCTCGACAAGAACTGGATCGTCTGCGACAACACTGCCACCAGCCCGTTCTACGGCAACTGCTACACCGAGTACGACGACAACGGCGCGAGCAACCGCATCCACATGTCGGTGTCGTCCAACGGCGGGACGAGCTGGACCGACCACACCCTCACCCAGACGGGCCTGGGCGGCCAGCCGGTCGTCCGCCCGAACGGGACGGTCATGGTGCCCTACGAGAGCAACAGCGGACAGATCCGCTCGTTCCGGTCCACCAACGGCGGCTCCACCTGGAGCAGCTCGGTGACCATCTCCACCGCCCAGGTCCACACCACCGCCGGCGGCCTGCGCACCAGCCCGCTGCCGTCCGCGGAGATCGACGCGGCCGGCACCGTCTACGTCGTGTGGCAGGACTGCCGGTTCCAGTCCGGGTGCGCGGCCAACGACATCGTCCTGTCCAAGTCGACCAGCGAGACGACCTGGAGCACCGTCACCCGGATCACCAGTGACGGCGGAGACCACTTCATCCCCGGCATCGCCGTCAACCCCGCCACCTCCGGCGGCTCCGCGGCCCTCGCCGTCGCCTACTACCGCTACGCCACGCCCAGCTGCTCGGCGAGCACCTGCCAGCTGACCGTCGGCTACACCTCATCGGCCAACGGCGGGACGTCCTGGAGCGCCCCGACCCAACTGGACGGCCCGTTCGGCCTGTCCCTCATCGCCGACACCAGCCAAGGCCGGATGGTCGGCGACTACATCTCCGTCTCGATCTCCGGCGGCCTGGCCTGGCCGGTGTTCATGCACGCCCAGACCCCGTCCGGCGCCGCCTTCGACGAACACGCCGTGGCCCCCTCGACCGGCCTCCCCGTGACCGGCGGCCCCATCGCCGCCGCCGACGGCCCCGTACAGGTCAACGGCGGCCACAACCTCCCCGTCACCGGCCACAAACACTGACCGCCCACCAGTGAGCGAGACCCGGCCGGAAACCGCCCGGCCGGGTCTCCGCTATCCGCCCAGGTGCCAGCGAGCCTCGCCTCGGCCGCAGCGAACTCCGCGTCGCGGTGTCGGGCTCGGGGCGTCAAACGCCGGTCTGGTAATGCCTGGCGGGTTTGGCCGTGCCGCCGACGCTGACGTCCCCCGATTCTCATCGGATCTCGCCGGAACGGGCATGTCCCCGGAGCGCTCAAGTTTCGAGAGGGGGCCGAGGTTCGGATTTCCGGGCGTGGCTGAGGAAGGCTTTGACCGGGCCGGATAGTTCGTCGGTCCGGCTGATGATCAGCAGTTCCGGGCCGGAGGTGATGGTGAGCTGCCGGTAGGTGATGTCGGGCAGGTCGATGCGTTTCACGGCGGCGGGAACCACGGCCACGCCCATCCCGGCGGCGGCGAACGCGAGGGCGGCGTCGGCGTAAGCCTCGATGATTTCGGTGGTCGTCGCGGCCGTCACCCACACCAGCACTTCAACCCGCCCGGTAGTCCACTGGCGGCGCGCGTAGTCGGCGGCGAGCTGGGTCTTTCCCACCCCACCTGTCCCGGTCAACACCACACCGCGCAGCGCGCTGCCGATGTCGGTTGTTTCAAGCGCGTCCAGCTCGGCCGTGGCTTGACGGTCTTGGAAGCAGCCAGCGGGCTGCGGTATCACCCCGACCAGGCACCGCCCTCTCACCTGGGTGTCAAATGCCGGGGCGGACGCGGGCGGATGGACATGCACGTCCCCGGTGATGGACCCGGCCATCACGACCGCTTCCGCCTGCCCCGACATCGCGATACTCGACCCGCCTCCAGTCCCGGGAGACGCGACAGCGTGTGACGGCGGTGGGGCAGTGGGCGGTGCAGCGGTGGGACGTCCGCCGCGGCTGCCGCCCGTGCGGCGTTCGGCTCGTGCTTCGGCGCGGAGCCGCTGCCACCAGGTAAGAGGGCGCTGACGGTAGTGCGGGTCGTCGCGGATCCCAGGGCGCGAGAGCAGATGGCTGACGAGGAAGTTGAACGCTCGGCTCTGTGCGGGGATGGTCTTTCCGGTGAGCCAGTCGCTGACGGTGGAGTTCGCCAACCTCACCGGTGGTTGTTGCGCCGCGGCTTGCCGTCCCAGGATCCGGTACTCCGGTGTGCCGGCCGCCGCATGTAGACGCCGCAGCTCTGCCGCGAGCAGCGCGGCCTTACCTACCGGGTTCAGTAGGCCCTGGGGGTCGGGCACGGGGCGTCCACTCTTCTCCGGATCCAGAACGGATCAGCGCCGGACACCATTTTCCCGCCGCTGAACGCCCGGTCATCCAGCATGGCCGACTTCATCCGGACGCGGGGTGGGTCGCCGGAAATCGGCCGGACTGCCGCAATGGGCGCCGCCACGTGGCATCCGTCGCAATCACTCGATGTTCGCTAGGAGCCCGACCGTGCAGACCGACCGCACTAACGCCACGCTCAGCTCGCGTCCGTGCCACCGCAAGGTCCGCCGACTCGCTCGGGCCGCACTGTTCGCCGGCGTCCGGGGCTTGGCCTATGGCACCGGAACCGCTCTCAGTGCGACCGCAGTCAGCGCGGTCGTATGGTGGACCATCAACCGCTGACCCACGCCGGACGGGTATCGGTGCGGTTCAACCCTGAGGTTGTGGGTGCTGTTTGGGGCGGCTTTTCGTGACGCAGCGCTGAACGTAGGTCTCGGTGCCTCGGTTGCGGGCGTGGTGTTCGGCTCGGCGCCGGCGCGAGACGTGCCCACGGATCTGGTTGATCGCGCTGAGCGGGTTGGCGGCGCGCGGTCGTGTTCCCGGACGGGCTCGTCCTCGTTAAGCCGAGCCCGCGTGTGCCATGCAGGGCGACATGGTCGGCCGGGTTTTGCCGCCTCAGAGGCCGCTCCGGACACTGCCTTTTGCGTCCGGTCGCTATGTGCGGGCTCGGCGCCACATTTGCGCGCTGTAGCACGGCCATCCGGGGGGTGCCCGGCTTCCGGGGTGCCTTTTGGAGTGCTGTCCTTTGCGGTAGACGGTGATTGATCTGAGTCGATGCCGGCGGTGGCCGATGGCGGCCGTGGTTCGGGTTTTGGTGCGGTTGGGCGGCGGTGGTCGGATCGCTGTCCGTAAGGTCGCGGTGTGGAGGTCCCTGCCCGGTCTGTTCCGCCCGACGAGTCGGACAGGCCAGGACGGCTGGGTCCGGTCGGTTCTGCGGGCCGGATCGCTGGTCGGGGCGGTCGGGCGCGTTGGGTGTGGTTGCTGGATGCTGTTTCGGCTGTGCTGGTCGTGGCGGTTGGGGTGGCGGTCAACCAGATCCTCAACGACGGCCGGTGGGCTTGGTGGTGGCTGGTCATCGCGCTCGCCCTGGCCGGGACCGCCGCCGTAGTCACCCATAAGGCCGCCGGTGCCCGCACTCCCGGGCGTCGGCCACCGGCGAGTCCGGCGGGGACGCGCAACGAGTTCTCGGGGCCGGCGTCGCAGGTGGTGCAAGCGCGGGACGTGACGTTGAACCAGACGTTCCCGTGGTCCGCTCCGCCACCGGGGGCGTTGCCGCCGGTGGCGCAGGTCGAGGGGGCCGGGCTGGTGGGACTGCCCCGGCAGCCGGCGCGGGTGTTCGTCGGTCGTGACGAGGCGCTGATGACGGTTCGGCGCACGTTGACGACCGGCGGGGCGGGAGTGATCGCCCAGTCCGTGGTGGGGCTGGGCGGGGTGGGCAAGAGCGAACTGGCCCTGCAGTACGCCCATGAGCGCCGCGGTGACTACTGCCTGGTGTGGTGGCTGCTGGCCGAGACCGGCGACGACATCGACGCCGGTCTGGCCGAGCTGGGCCGGGCGCTGGCCGCGCCGGTCGCCTCGGCGGCGGCCGCCCAGGCTCCTGCCTCCGAAGCGGCGGCATGGGCGCTGGCCTGGCTGGCCTCCCATGACGGCTGGCTGCTGGTCTTCGACAACGCCGAGCACCCTGACGACCTGCAGCCCTATCTGGGACGGCTGAGCACGGGCCACGTCCTCATCACCAGCCGCCGCGCCACCGGCTGGGGTGCGGTCGGTACCACCGTGCTGCGGCTCGGGGTGCTCAGCGACCACGACGCCGCCGACCTGCTCGCCCGCGCACTCGACGAACCCGACGCGTCCCCGGCCGACGATCGGGCGGCTCGGCGCGAGCTGGCCGTCGAGCTGGACGGGCTGCCGTTGGCGTTGCGGCAGGCCGCCGCCTACATCGCCGCCACCCCCGGCATGAGCGTCCGCGAGTATCTGCGGCGGCTGCGCGACTCTCCGCAGTGGGCACTGGCCGCCACCCCCACCGACTCGGATGGCTCGGGGTCGGCGAACCGGTCGGTACGCAGTGACCAGCACGTCGTCGCCGCCACGTGGCAGGTGACCATGGCCCGCATCGGCCAGGACCACCCGGTCGCGCCGCGGGTGCTGCGGCTGATGGCCTGCTTCGCCCCCGACGCCCTGCCCGTCCATGTCCTGTACCGGCTGCCCGCCCACAGCGCTGCCGTCACCGACCAGATCCAGATCGAGCAAGCCCTGGCCGCCCTCATTACCTACAGCATGATCGATCAGGCGCCCGGCCGCAGTCACGTGAGCGTGCATCGCCTCGTCCAAGCCGTGACCCGCGCCCAGCTGAGCCAATCCGAACGCGACGAGGACCAGGCCACCGCCGCCACCCTCCTCGACCAGGCACTGCCCGACGACCCCCGAACCAGCACCTCCTGGCCGGCCTTCGCCGAACTCCTCCCACACGCCGTCCATCTCCTGCCACCCGACTCGCCCACCATGCTCCCCGTCCTTGACTACCTCGACGCCAGCGGTAACTACCGCACCGCACGCGACCTCCAACACGCCCGCACCACCGCCCTGCACCACCTCCACGACCCTGACCACCCCAACACCCTGACCACCCGCCACAACCTCGCCTACTGGACGGGGGCGGCGGGCGATGTGGTGGCGGCTCGTGATCTGTTCGCTGAGCTGTTGCCGATCCGCGAGCGGGTCATGGGTCCCGACCACCCCGACACCCTGGACGCCCGCCACAACCTCGCTCGCTGGACGGGGGCGGCGGGTGATGTGGTGGCGGCTCGTGATTTGTTCGCTGAGCTGGTGCCAATCTGCGAGCGGGTGTTAGGTCCCGACCACCCCGATACTCTGACCGCCCGCCATGAACTCGCCTACTGGACGGGGGCGGCGGGCGATGTGGTGGCGGCTCGTGATCTGTTCGCTGAGCTGGTGCCGATCCGCGAACGGGTCATGGGTCCCGACCACCCCGAGACCCTGGACGCTCGCCACGACCTCGCTCGCTGGACGGGGAGGGCGGGTGATGTGGTGGCGGCTCGTGATTTGTTCGCTGAGCTGTTGCCGATCCGCGAGCGGGTGCTGGGTCCTGACCACCCTGACACCCTGATCGCCCGCCATGAGCTCGCCTATTAGACGGGGGCGGCGGGTGATGTGGTGGCGGCTCGTGATTTGTTCGCTGAGCTGTTGCCGATCTTCCAGCGGGTGTTGGGTCCCGACCATCCCGTCACGCTGATCGCCCGCCAACACCTCGCTCGCTGGACGGGGAGGGCGGGTGATGTGGTGGCGGCTCGTGATTTGTTCGCTGAGCTGTTGCCGATCCGCGAGCGGGTGCTGGGTCCTGACCACCCCGCCACCCTGACCGCCCGCCGCGACCTCGCCTACTGGAATCGGAGGGCGCGATTCCGTCGACGCACTCGCCGGGCTCGGCGCACCCACTGATCCAGTGCGGACAGAGGGTGGTGAAGACCACGAGGGATGAACCAGCGTGGGGGAGTTGCTGCGTCTGGAGACGCCGACGGCCCCGCGCTGGGGCGAGGCCGTGTCTCTGATGCGGGGGCTCAGGCGTGGTCGAGAGTGCCGCGCTTGATGTGGGCGAGCAGGCCGCTGAAGTTGGCGGGGGTCAGGGACAGGTGACCCAGGGAGGGGTTCTTGCTGTCGCGGACGCCGACCGCTTGGGTGGACAGGTCTGCTACCTCGACGCAGGCGTTCCGCTCGGTTCCGCTGCGGCTCGACTTCCGCCACGCGGGGTGCGTCATTTGCAGTCCTCCATGAGTCGTCGGATGAGGTCCGCTGATGCGCCCTCGTCGAGCGCCTTCGCGCTGATGCGCTCGTACCTTACGCCATACCCACGCACCTCGGACGGGGCCGACACCAAACGCCCGGCCCCTGCCGCCTCCGTGTAGACGACCTCACCGAAGTCGTCGCCGCTGAGCAGCTGAAACGCTCCGTTCAGGCCCTGATGTGCCCCTACCGACCACGATCGCGGGACCACTCTGAAGATCACATTGGGCAGTGCCGCCATCTCCAAGAGATGAGCGAGCTGCGACCGCATGATCTCTGGTGAACCGATTGGCCACTCAAGAGCGTTCTGGGAGACGATGATGGTCGCATGGGATGCGTGGTTCCGGCTCAGGAGCCCCTGTCGTTCCATGCGCTCTGCGAGAACCATGTCCGGGTCGAGCTGGGTGCCAGCAAGCAATAGTGCTCTTGTGTAGTCCTCCGTCTGGAAGAGGCCGGGGACGACGCTCTCCTCGTAGATCCTGAGATGTTCTGAGCGCTGCTCGAAGCGCACGTACTGCGCGAACCACTGCGGGTCGTGGCCAATTGCGGCATACCACACCAAAAGGGTGTAAAGCTTCCCGGTGTCCCAGGCTTTGTCGATCGCGGCGGCCTGTTTCGAGTCCATGCGGTCATCTCCCGTTTCGAGGCGGGAGACCGTGGACTTGCTGGCGCCGATGATCCGTCCCATCGCGTCGCCCGACAGGCCGCGCTGGTTGCGCTGGTACCGCAGGATGACGGCGATGAGGTCCCACATGTTCTGCTTGGGGTCAGGCAGTTCCTCGGGGCGCCGCTTCGCGGGCATTGGGGGGACTCCTCTCCCGGGATGTTCCGGACTTGGACCGTACACGTGCGGCCGGTCGGGATGAGGGCCAATCTGTGATTCCGTTCACGGATTTTCCCCAAGGGGGTGTGGTGGGCGATGTCAGCAACGTCCGCCGTTCTGGCGGTGACCGGGCAGTTTCCGACATCGACGTCGGCTGTCGGCCTCGCACCCGATCGGGTCGGAAATGCCCTGGTTCGCTGGAATTGCTCCGAACTCGTCGCCGATGCGATCTTGATTGTAGGGGAGCTAATGGCGAATGCGATCGAAGTGTCCGGCGTCCTGGACAGGATCAAGGTCCACGCGCGGGTCGAGGGACGAAAAGTGATTCTGGCGGTGTGGGACTGCGATGTCGCGCTCCCTTGCCCGCAGCAGGTGGAGTTGTCGTTGGAAACGCTGGACCTCAGCGCGGACAATTGGGACGACAACGGCGGCTGGGGTCTGACGATCGTCCAGAGCCTGAGTTCGGCCTACTGGGTCGAGCGGACGCCACCGCGCGGCAAGTGGGTCTGCGCGGCTCTCGCCTGCGGGCGGCCCCGGTGACTCATCCCGACGGGCATCTGCTCGTGCTCCTGCGCAGCTTCTTCCCGCGCTGGCGGTTGGCGATCGACGCCGACGGGATGTGGCTCGCCCACTCCCCGGCCGAAGACCGCGTCGCGGTGTCGGGCCGGGGCGCGCTCGAACTGCTCGACGCGCTCCACGACGTCGACCCGGACGCGTTCGACCTGATCGCGGAGCTGCTCAGCCGTCCCGCCGATCCGGCCGGTGCCGCGCCCGAGGACGACCCCGAGTTCGTCCGCGCGTGGGAGTTCACGGCGCAGCGCGTTTCCCGCGGCGCGGTGCGTCCCGTGTCCCGGCCTGCTCCGCCGATCGTGCGTCGGCGGGCGGTGCACAGAGCAACGGCCGGGCTCGGGGTGCTCACGGTGGTCGCGGCCGGTGCCTGGCTGTGGTTCCGGACGCACGGGACGTCTCTCGTCACGCCCCGTGAGGAATCGTGCTGACGGCGTCGGGACCGGCCGCGATCGCCGTCCGGGTGACGGTCGGGATCGCCTTCGCCGTGGCGTTCGGCTACCTGCTGGGCGCGCTCACCCGGCCTGCGGTCCGGCGCTGGGGTCGGCGGGCCGCAGGCCGTCCGCGCTCCCGGAAGCGCCGTCCGCTCGGCCGCGGCTCCTGATCGCGCGCCGCGCTTCTCCCGCGCCGTCCCGCTGGGCGGGGACGGGACGGCGTCGGAGTCCCCGGGGCCGCCGGGCGCCCGCGCAGAGAGCCGGACGCCTGGCGGCCCCCTACCGAATCGACCCGGGCAGAAGATCAGCCCCCGGCGGGAGAGCCAGGATCACTGCCCGCACGTCCCCTGCGGGCCGTGTGCGAGGAAACAGAGCGCGAACCGCTCGGTGAATCGACAAGGCCCGGCAGGTCCGTCCAGAACGAACGTCCGAAGAAAGATCCGAACCGAGAACCGGAACAACGACCATGGCGAAGAAATCCAAAGAACCGCAGCAGCCGACCCTGTACACCCCGGCGGAGGTGGCGAACTTCTTCCGCGTCGATCCGAAGACGGTCACCCGCTGGGCCAGGTCGGGAACCCTGAACCCGGTCACCCTTCCGTCCGGGCACCGCCGGTACCACGCGGAGGAGATCCACGAGCTGTTGCAGGGCAAGAGCGCGACCGCGCCGGAAAACGACGTCGACCCGGCCGAGGAGCCGAGGCTCGCGGTGACCGGACGCGCCCGCGCCGTGCTGCGCGGTGTCGTCCGCGACTACTTCGACGGCGACGCCGGCGCTGCGATCCGCGTCCTCAGCGGGGGATGACACCGGCACGATGACGCGGAAACGGTCCGGGTCGAGGAACGTCGGCCCGGACCGGCTGATCGGGCATGCATCCGATCGTGGGTCAGCAGGGTGTCCCAAAGCTGTCACGGCCAACGCCGGAACGGGCATGTCCCCGGAATGCTCACGTTTCGAGGGGCGGCCGGGGCTCGGCCTTCCCGCCGTGGCTGAGGAAGGCCCGGACGGGGCCGGACAGTTCGTCGGTCCGGCTGATGATCAGCAGGTCCGGGCCGGAGGTGATGGTGAGCCGCCGGTAGGTGATGTCGGGCAGGTCGATGCGATTTACGGAGGCGGGAACCACGGCCACGCCCATCCCGGCGGCGGCGAAAGTGAGGGCGGCCAGGGTTCCGGTGACCGTATGGACGCGGGAGCGGGGCCGATCGGTCTCGGGCCCGAGCTGGGCGAGCACCTGTCCTTCTTCTTCCCTGGTCGCGTAGATCACCAAATCCCAGTGGGCCAGATCGGCGACCGAGAGGGCGGACGCGGCGGCCAGCTCGTGGTCGTGCCGCAGCGCGACCGACAGCGGGGTCGCGGCGGCGCGGGGCCGAAGGGCGAGCCCATCGGTGTCGCCGAGTCCCAGGCGCGGGCAGTATCCGACGTCGAGTGTGCCGTCGCGTACGGCGGTGACCTGGGCCGCGGGGGGAAGTTCGGTCAGGGTGAGTTCCGTGGCCGGGTTGGCCTGGTGGAAGGCGTGCATGTCCGCGATCAGATGTCCTTGCAGGACGGCGACGCCGGAGAAGCCGATTCGCACCAAGCCCGTCTTGCCCTGGATCGACTGGCGGGCGACGTGCAGGGAATGGGCTGCGTGGGCGAGCGTGTGGCGGGCGTGGGTGAGCAGGAGTTCCCCTGCCTCGGTGAGTTCCACGCGTCGGCTGGTGCGGCGGAGCAGCGGGCCTCCGACCTCGCGCTCCAGCGCCTGCACCTGGGTGCTGAGCGTGGACTGCGTCACGTGCAGCCGCTCCGCCGCGCGGCCGAAGTGCCGCTCCTCGGCGACCGCCACGAAGTAGCGCAGGTGACGCAGCTCCATGGCGCTCCATTCTTTCGCCAAAACGATTGATTCATCGTATTCATCCATTGGACCGATCGGTCGCCCCGGCGCAGAATGGGGGCGTGCCGGATGGCCCGCATCCTCGCCACCAAGGGCAGCGAGCTGGAGAAGGACGTCGAGCAGTCCGCGTTCGACCGGCCGAAGCGAACGTGACGGCCGCGCCTCTGGCCGACCTCACCACCAACAGTTCGAATGCCCCACGCGCTTGATGGAGTTGTCATGCAGGACGCAGGCAGTACGACGATCACCAACGTCCGGGTCTTCGACGGCCATCAGCTCACCGGCCCCCGAACGGTCTCTGTTGAGAACGGACTGATCCGCGACGAGATCACGGCACCCGAGCAGGTCGTGGACGGCTCCGGGGCGACGCTGCTGCCCGGGCTGATCGACACGCACGTCCACGTCGAGACCCTGGAGGACCTGGAGACCTACGGGCGCTGGGGCGTGACCACCGTCCTGGACATGGCCTCCCCGAACCCCGAGTCGCTGCTGAAGCTCCGCCATTGCGACCGCGTGACCGATCTCTACAGCGCCGGGTACCCGGCCGTGGCGCCGAAGTCGACGCAGACCAGGAAGATGGGCTACCCCGAGTCCATGGCGATCGCCGACGTCGCGGACGCCGACCGGTTCATCGACGACCAGGCCCGCGATGCCGTCGACTACATCAAGATCATCATCGAGGACCCCAAGCAGCCGGGCACCAACGCGCTGCCCCCCGACGTGATCGCGGCGCTGGTCGAGCGCGCCCACGCCAGGGGCCTCAAGGTGATCGCCCACGCCCTGACCCCGGTCTCGATCCGGACGGCCGTCACCGCGGGCGTCGACATCCTCACCCACGCCCCCATCGCCGGGGCGCTGGACCCCGGAGTGGCGAGCGAGGTGGCGGCCAAGGGCATCGTGGTCTCGCCGACCCTGACCATGATGCGCGGACTGACCTCCACTCTCGGCCGACGCCCGCTCTTCCGCGCCCTGGGAGCGGTCAAGCTGATGCCCAAGCTGGAATACGCCAGCGCCCGCAACTCCACCGCCGCCTACCTCGCGGCAGGTGTGACGATCATCGCCGGCACCGACGCCAACCAGGACCCGACGGCGCCCTTCTCCCCACCGGCGGGGAAAAGCCTGCACGACGAACTCGGACTCCTCGTCGAAGCCGGACTCACACCGGTCCAGGCCCTGCGCGCCGCGACCGTCACCGCCGCCGAGGTCTTCGCACTCCCCGACCGAGGCACCATCGAGCCCGGCCGCCGCGCCGACCTCCTGCTCGTCGACGGCGACCCCACCCGGGACATCACCGCGACCGCCCGCATCAAAGGCGTCTGGATCAAGGGACACCGCATCCGCTGATTCTTCGAGAGGACGCACCCGCGCGGCGCGGCGCCGTCCCCGAAGAGTGGGACGCTGCGGCGGCCTGGAGACCGCGCCGGTTCCGCCGCCTGGGAGGTGCATAGCGCCGACAGAGCGTCCGCGTCATCGCTGAGCCGCCGTGTCAGCGCAGGTCGCGCAGCCGCTCGGCGTCGTCGAACAGGACGGCGTCGGCCAGGCGGGCGGCGGTGAACGCGGCCAGCGCCGCGGCGGCCAGGAGCATGTACATCACCACGATCTGGTACCGGATCGCGGTCACCGGATCCACGCCCGCCAGGATCAGGCCGGTCATCGCGCCGGGCAGGCTGATCAGCCCGACGACCTTGGTGGCGTCCACGGACGGGATCAGCGCGGTGCGCACGGCGCGGCCGGTGTGCGGGGCGAACGCCGCCCGCGCGCTCAGCCCCAGGCTGAGACGCGCCTCGATGGCCGGACGGCACGCCGCCGCTTCGTCGCGGAGCCGGGCCAGGGTGAGGGCGGTGGCCTGCATCGCGGTGGACACGACCATCCCGCCCACCGGGACCAGCACGTGTGGCCGCAGGTCGATGACGGCCAGCGACGTGAGCGTGGCCAGGGTGCCCGCGGTGCCGGCCGCGACCGCGAGCGTGGCCACGCCACGGGCGCGCGGCAGACCGCGCGCCCGCCGGGCGGCCACCTGCCCCGCGACCACGACCATCACCGCGATCCATCCGGCCGCGCCCGGCAGGCCGCCATGGGCGAACAGGGCGGCGAGGACGGCGCCGACCGCGACCAACTGAACCGCCGCCCGTACCGCCGCGACGACCAGTTCACGCGACATCGCGAGCCGGGCGCGCGCGGCGGCCAGCGCCGCGACCGCCACCAGCGCGGCCGACGCGGCGACTCCCGGCCAACCGGGCACGGCCGGGGCGGTCACGCCGCCGTCCCCGGATAGTCCAGGGAACCGGGCTCGCCGCACTCCACCAGGCGGCCCGCTCGCAGCACGAGCGCGAACCCGCTGATGCGGAGGGCCTGGTCGAGATGGTGGCTGACCAGCACCGCGGTCCCGCCGTCGGCGACGAAATCCGTGATCGTCCGGTTGATGGCGCGGGCGCTGACGCCGTCCAGTGCGGACGTCGGCTCGTCCAGGAGCAGCGCCTGCGGGTCGACCGCCAGCGCACGGGCCAGGCAGACCCGCTGGGCCTCGCCGCCCGACAGTCCCGAGGTCGCCCGATCCAGGAAGCTCTCGTCCAGCCCGACTCGCGCGAGCACCTCCACGGCCCGGTGCCGTACGAGGTCCGGGCGGCCGACCCGCAGTTCCGCGGCGACGTCCTCGGTGAGCAGGGTCGGCCGCTGGGCGACCAGGCCGACCCGTCGGCGCAGCGCCCGCACGTCGTAGGCGGGCAAGGGCGTGCCGTCCAGCAGCACCCGGCCGGTGTCGGGCTCCTCCAGGCGATTCAGCAGGCGCAACAGGGTGGATTTTCCTGCCCCGCTCGGCCCCACCACGGCGGTGCACATCGCCGCCGGGATCTGCGCGGACACCTCCGACAGGATCTGTACCGCGCCCTTCCGGACGCTGACCTGGTCGAGCACGAATCCCACGACGGCGATCACCGCCCTCCATACCTTCAAAGGTCATGTAACCATGCACGGCGGCCACCACTCCGGCCCCTACGCGTCCGGGGGGTGCGGCGGTCCGGTCGGTCACGGGTGCCCAAGCAGTACGAGGACCATTCCAGACACGGCGGGCACTGCAGCGGCCCGGGCGGGGGCGAGACGGCCGCCGGGGCGGTCGGCCGGGCGCGGTGGGACGTCAGCGGCTCTCGGCCGGGACGATGACGCGGCCGTCGGCGGTGAGGATGAGCGGGGCTCCGGCGTCGGCGCCGGTGACGATGAACGGCCGGATCGACGCCGGTCAGGCTGACGCGGGCGGGAGTCCTTGCGCGGCCGGATGCGTGGACGCCCACAGGGCGCTCGGCCTGAAGGTGGCCCACTACTCCCGGAAAAAGCTTGCGGAGGCTCGGATTGTTCGGGCCTCCACATGCGCAAATGGTGTGTCCGAGCGCCGTCACGAACCGCTCGCCCAACGTGCCGGATTTCACGCTCGACCCGGCGCCGTGAGGTGGGTCGTCCGCCGATCGGGAGTTCCGTCAAGCTTGCGGTGGTCGGCGGGTCGCCGGGTCGGTGAGTTCGGTGATCAGGGTCTGGACGCGGGTGCGGATCTCGTCGCGGATGGGGCGGACGGCGTCGATGCCGTGTCCGGCGGGGTCGTCGAGTATCCAGTCGAGGTAGCGCTTGCCGGGGAAGATGGGGCAGGCGTCGCCGCAGCCCATCGTGATGACGACGTCGGAGGCTCGGACGGCGTCCGCGGTGAGGACCTTGGGGGTCTCGGCGGACAGGTCGATGCCTTCTTCGGCCATCGCGGCAACGACGGCGGGGTTGATGTGGTCGGCGGGTGCAGAGCCTGCGGAGCGAACGTCGACGCGGTCGCCGGCGAGGTGGGTGAGGTAGGTGGCGGCCATCTGGGAGCGTCCGGCGTTGTGGACGCAGACGAACAGGACGCTGGGCTTGTCGGTCATCGCGTTCCTTGCTGATCGAGGTCGGCGAGCAGGTCGGTGACGAGGTGGGTGTCCACGCGTGCGTGGGTGCGCAGCCGGTCGTAGGAGTCCACGACCAGTCGCCGGGCGGTTTCCGCCGAGACCGGGCCGTGGAGGCGTTCGGTGAGCCAGGCGGCGATGCGGTCGAAGACCGGATGCGCGGTGGTCACCGTGGATCCGGCGCGGGCGGGCTCGTTGCCGCGGGGTAGCGGCGGCGCAGCCACAGTGAGACGTAGACCAGGGCGACCAGGACGGGGACCTCGATCAGCGGCCCGACGACGCCGGACAGCGCCTGCCCGGACGTGACGCCGAAGGTGCCGATCGCGACGGCGATGGCGAGTTCGAAGTTGTTGCCCGCCGCCGTGAACGCCAGGGTCGCGGTGCGCGGGTAGGGCAGGCCGATGGCGCGTCCGAGGGCGAAGGAGCCGCCCCACATGAGGGCGAAGTAGGCCAGCAGGGGGAGGGCGATGCGGGCGACGTCCCCCGGCCGGGAGGTGATCGTGTCGCCTTGGAGGGCGAACAGGACGACGATGGTGAACAGCAGCCCGTACAGCGCAGCGGGCCCGATGCGGGGCAGGAATCGCGCCTCGTACCAGGCGCGGCCCTTGGTCTTCTCGCCGACGCGGCGGGTGAGGTACCCGGCCAGCAGCGGGACGCCGAGGAACACCAGCACGTTCACGACGATCTTGCCGACGGAGAAGTGCAGGTCGTCTTGGGCCAGGCCGAGCCAGCCGGGGAGCACGTCGAGGTAGAACCAGCCGAGCCCGCCGAACGCGACGACCTGGAACACCGAGTTCAACGCGACCAGGACGGCGGCGGCCTCCCGGTCCCCGCACGCCAGGTCGTTCCAGATGATCACCATCGCGATGCAGCGGGCGAGCCCGACGACGATCAGGCCCGTCCGGTAGGCGGGCAGGTCGGGCAGGAAGATCCACGCCAGAGCGAACATGACGGCGGGGCCGACGACCCAGTTCAGGACGAGCGAGGCGAGCATCAGCCGCCGGTCGCCGGTGACGGTGTCGAGCCGGTCGTAGCGGACCTTGGCCAGCACCGGGTACATCATGACCAGCAGCCCGAGCGCGATGGGGACCGAGATCCCCCCGGCCTCGACCTTGCTCAGGGCGTCGTCCAGGCCGGGGACGGCGCGTCCGAGTCCGAGCCCGGCCGCCATCGCGGCGATGATCCACACCGGCAGGAACCGGTCCAGGACGGACAGGCCCGCGACGACGTCCGGCGCGGTGCGCGCCTGCTGCGTTCGGGTCACGTGCAGGGCCTCTTTCGTGCGTCGGCGCGGACGGCGCGCGCGGCGTCGGCCAGTTCGGTCATCCGCGCGGCCAGCTCGTCCAGCACGTCGGGACGCAGCCGGTAGTAGGTGAAGCGTCCGCACGGCTCGGTGTCGACCACGCCCGCCTTGCGCAGGGCGCGCAGGTGGTTGGAGATGTTGGTCTGCTTGGCCCCGGTCATCTCGATCAGATGGCAGGTGCAGAGCGCTTCGCGGGCGAGCAGGGACACGATCTGCGCGCGCAGCGGGTCGGCCAGCAGCCGCAACACATCACTTTCCACTGATATCACTGGAGGATGATATGAGGTCGGTGTGCGATTCTCCACTACTTCCGCTGGTGGGGAGGACGTCGGCCGGCCGGGCGGGCGGGGATGCTGCCGACGGCAAGGAGCGCGGCTGCGGCGGCGATGACGGTGAGGGCGGCGAACAGGCGCGGGTAGCCGCCGAGCGCGGTGGCCAGGGCGGCGCCTGCGGCGGGGGCTATGGCCCCGGCGACGGTGACGGGCGCGCTGAGCAGGCCCGACAGGGTGCCGTAGGCGGCAGGGCCCCACCGGTCGGTGACGGCGGTGGCCTGGAGCAGGGTGGTGACGCCGCGCGTGGTTCCGGCCAGGACCGCCACGGCGATGAGCAGGGCGGTCGGGCCGGGAAGGGCGGCGAGAGCGGCGGTGGCGGCGGCCGAACCCGCCAGGATTCCCACGGTCCGGGACCGGACGGTGGTGTGCCGGACGAGGCGCCGGTGGCCCAGGCGTCCGGCTACCTGCCCGGCGCCGCCCAGGCCGAGCGCCCACGCGGCGGTGGCGGGGCTGGCGCCGCGGCCAATGAGCAGGGGAATGAGGTTGGTCAGGACGGCGTACGTCGCGAACGCCGACAGGGTGAGCGCGGCGGCCAGCACCCAGAACGCACGACTGCGCACGATCTCCCGTACACGGCTTCGCGCGACGTCTTCGTCGCCTCCCCTGTGATGGGTTTCGGGTGCGGGCCAGGGGCGGCGCAGGGCGAGGGCGTGCAGCGGGACGGTGACGGCGGCCAGCACGGCGGCCAGGACGAGGTAGGTGCCGCGCCAGGTCAGATGATTGGCCAAAGCGCTGGTGAAAGGCGCGAAGACGGTGCTTGCCAGACCTGCGACGAGCGTCAGGGTCGTGAGGGCGCTCAGGTGGCGGGGCGCGTGGTAGCGGGTGAGCGCGGCGAAGGCGGGCTGGTAGAGCACGGCGGCCATCGCGGTCCCGGCCAGCAGCCACGCCGCCGCGAACCACAGCGGCGTCGGGGCGAGCGCGACGGCGACGACGGCCCCGGCCGCGACGACCGACCCGGCCGTCATCAGGACGCGCGGCCCGCGCCGGTCCAGGACACGGCCGACGGGGATGCCGGTGAGCGCGGCGACGACGAGCGCGGCGGAGAACGCGGCGGTCACGGCGGGCGCCGACCAGCCGGTGTCGGCGGTGATGGACGGGGCGAGCACCGTGAACGCGTAGTACAGCACGCCCCAACTGGTGATCTCGGTGACGCACAGGGCGACGAGCACACCGTTCGGGCCGTCGACGACCCGCCGAACCCGGCCCGGTCGGCGGGAACCGGGCGGGCCGGTGGCATCGGCCACCGGCCCGCGGATCTCCGGCGACACCGGGGGTCAGGCGTCCCCGGAGCGGCCGTGCGCCTGCCCGGTCGCGAACCCCACGCCCACCGGCGCGCCGACGCCGATGGTGACCGGTTCGGCGGCCGACCCGCAGCACGCCGACTCCTCGTCCGCGCCGGACGGATCGGTGGAGCAGACACCGGTCTCGGGCAGGTCCAGGTGGACGGTGTCGGCCGCCTCGCGGTCCCCGGCCAGCGCGGCGACGATGGAGCGGACCTGCTCGTACCCGGTGGCCAGCAGGAACGTCGGGGCGCGGCCGTAGCTCTTCATCCCGGCCAAGTAGAACCCGGTCTCGGGATGGGCCAGGACGCGTTCGCCGTGCGGCGGGACGGTCCCGCAGCTGTGGAAGTTGGGGTCGATGAGCGGCGCGAGCCGCACCGGTGCCTCAGTCGCGGGGTCCAGCTCGACGCGGACCTCGCGCAGCAGCTCCAGGTCGGGCCGAAACCCGGTGGCGCCGACCACGGTGTGCGCCGTGACGACGCGTTCTCCGTCCGGGGTCGTGCCGGTGACGCGGACGGTGTCGCCGTCGGCGGTCAGGCCGGTGACGGCGAACCCGCGGACCAGCTCGACCCTCCCGGCGGCGACGGCCTCCTTCAGCCGGGTTCCCAGCGCGCCCCGGGCGGGCAGCTCGTCGGCGTCCCCGCCGCCGTACAGCCGTGCGACCGACGTGCCGCGAACGGCCCAGGTGATGCGGGTGCCGGGCTCGGTCTCGGCGAGTTCGGCCAGGGCGAGCAGCGTGCCGGCGGCCGAGTGACCCGCGCCGACGACCAGCGCGTGCCGTCCGGCGAAGCGGGCGCGGTCGCGGCCCGGCACGTCCGGCAGCGGCCCGGCCAGATACGGCGCCGCGTCCTCCTCACCGGGCGCGGGGAGCCCGGAGTGCCCGATCGGGTTGGACCGCCCCCAGGTGCCGGAGGCGTCGATGACCGCGCGGGTGCGCACGTCCCGCACCGTCCCGTCGGCGTCGCGGACGCGGACCAGCAGCGGATGCTCGTCGCGGCCGATGCTGCGGGTGGCGTCGGCGCCGTCGCGGGAGATCGCGACGACCCGCGCCCCGGTGCGGATCCGGTCGGCCAGCGCCGGGACGCGCGACAGCGGCACCAGGTAGTCGCGGACCAGGTCGGCGCCGGTGGGGAGGTCGTCAGCGGGCGGCGCCGTCCAGCCGGTGGGCTCCAGCAGGCGCCGCGCGGCGGCATCGGTGTCGTACCGCCACGGCGAGAACAGCCGCACATGCCCCCACGCGGCAACCGCCGCGCCGACCCGATCGCCCGCCTCCAGGACGAGGAACTCCAGCCCCCGCTCGGCCAGATGCGCGGCGGCGGCCAGCCCGACCGGCCCGGCCCCGATCACCACGACCGGCAGCGCGCCGCGGTCGTCGGCGTTCACGCAGCCGCATCCGGCGTCGGTCTTGGCCTCCAGGACGGTGCGGCCGGGGTCGGCGGCCTGCTCGGCGTCGGTGCAGCAGGCGTTCACCCCGCAGCAGCTCGCCGCGTCCCCGGAGGCCTGGGGGTCGATGGTGTCGCTCACGGTGTCTCCCGCCATCCTGCTTCGATATCTGTCTAATCAAGGCTCAGTTTGCATCGGAGGATAGATGGATGTCAAATTAGAAGTATGTCGAAGTCGCTCGGGTTGGAAGACGTCACCGCTCGGTGCTGCGCACCGCTGTCCGGCCCGGTCATGGACGAAGCCGAGGCCGCCGACCTGGCCAAGGTCTTCAAAGCCCTGTCCGACCCCGTCCGGCTGCGGCTGCTGAACCTCATCGCGTCCCACGAAGGCGGGGAGGCGTGCGTCTGCGACCTCACCGGACCGTTCGACCTGACCGCCCCGACGATCTCCCACCACCTGAAAGTCCTGCGCCAAGCCGGCCTCATCGAAGGCGAACGCCGCGGAACCTGGGTCTACTACCGCCCGATCCCCGCCGCGCTCACCCGCCTGTCGGGACTGTTCGCGCTCCCGGCTCTCACCGGAGCCCGATGAGCAGGACAACGGCCTGCGCGAGCGGCCGGACGGCCGCCGGAAGGCCCTCGATGGCGAGCGCGGCCTCGATCGCGTAGCGAGGACGGCGCGACCGATCCGGCGCTTCGCGTCGCCGGCCGACCCGTAGGCCATGCTCGACCAGTCCGCGACGCTCGGCCACTTCGCCCACCAGGACCTCGCGCTGCTCCGTCAGACGGCGCAGGACGCCTGCTCGGGCCTGACGCTCTATGCCTGCGCCCAGGCCGCGATCACCCTGCCGCACCGTCACCCAGTACAACGTGGAACCCACGTCACCCGGCGCGTTCCTCCCGGGCGACCTGCTCGCCGGCCGTCCGACATTCGGGATGACCCGCCTGATACAGCGCACCGTCCTTCGCCTAGCCATCGCGGTGGGTGCGATCGGCCTGCGCCGCTCCGCCCTGTTCCGCGTTCCCTTGATGCTCGTGGTGGTCGGCGCCGGGGGAGCCGCCCATCATCTTCAGCATCGGGACGCCGCCCGTGCGGACGAACCTGACGACCAGGACGGCGGCCAGGGTCAGGAAGGCGAAATTGAGCCAGGTCGTGTAGTTCCACTCGAAGTGGGCTTCCATGACCGCGGTGGCGTTCCGCTCGCCGGGAACCAGATGGGCGGCGCCGAAGAGGATCTCGACGGCGTAGCCGGCGGCGACCATGGCGGCATAAAAGGTGGCGGTGATGAACAACGCGGTGCGCATGCCGTAGTACTTACGGTAGATGTTCACGATCGGGACGATGATGAGGTCGGCGAAGATGAAGGCGACCACGCCGCCGAAGCTGATTCCGCCGTTCCACAGCACCGCGGCCAGCGGGACGTTGCCGATCGAGCAGACGAACGACAGGACCGCCACGATCGGGCCGATCAGCGGACCCCAGATCTCGGCCGCCACAGGGTGACCGGTCAGGAAGAGCGCGTTCCAGAACGAGTCCGGCACCCAGGCGGCGACCGCACCGGCGATGAGCAGACCGAGGACCAGGTCACGGAGGATCGCGGCCCATTCCATGACGAACACATGGGCGACCGAGGTGAAGCCGTCCCCGGAGACCAGCCGGTTCCAGAAGCCGCCCTTCTTCCGGACGGACATGTCCATGGCGGCATGCCCTTCCATCGACCCGGCGAGCCCGCACCCGGCCTGCTCGCGCGCTTCGCGCAACAGCTTGTCGCGCAGAAAGAGCCGGAACAGCAGCGCCAGAAACACGATCATGATCGGGCCGCCGACGAACTCGGCCGCAGTGAACTGCCAACCCATCAACAGGCCCAGAATGACGCCCAGCTCGATCACCAGGTTGGTGGAGCCGATCTCGAACGCCATCGCGGCGGCGAAGCTCGCCCCCTTGCGGAACAGCGACCGTGCCAGCGCCACGGCGGCGTAGGAGCACGACGAGGAGGCCGCGCCCAGCCCGGCCGCGATCGCCAGCGTCCTCGGCCGGCCGTCCCCCAGCAGCCGGACGACCGTCGATCGACGCACGACCGCCTGCACCACCGCCGACAGCGCGAACCCCAGAATCAAAGCCCAGAGGATCTCCCAGGTCATCGACCCGGCGAGCTTCAACGCATCCCCGATCGCGCCCATCACGACTCCCGACGTCGTCCACAGCAACGAATGGATGCCCGACCGCGGCATTCCCATGCGGAGAGCGGTATTCACCGGTGCCTTGCCGGACGAGCGGGCCGCCGCGTTCGAGACCGTCCTGCGGCCCCACCACCCACGGCCCCTGCGAACGCGTGACCGTCCTCACCACGACGACCGGGCCACCCGCCGCCGCGTGATCATCCGACAAAGCAGAAACGGCCCGGGTCGAGAGGAACATCGACCCGGACCGGCTGATCGGACATGCGCCCGATCTTCGATCAGCAGTGTGTGTCCGAGGGGGGACTTGAACCCCCATGCCCCGTAAAGGGCACTAGCACCTCAAGCTAGCGCGTCTGCCTATTCCGCCACCCGGACCGGGGTGCAGGCCGCAGTGGGCTGCGGCGCGGCTTCACCATACCAAAGCTCGTGAGTCGCGGCGACGTCGATAGAGCGGGCACCATGGTCGTGTAGGGGACAGTCGCCCAGCCTGAAGGTGATGCCTGATGACCGCCGAGGACGAGGTCGTCCAGTTCTGCCAGGAACTCATCCGGATCGACACCAGCAACCCCGGGGACAACTCGGGGCCGGGGGAGCGGGTCGCGGCCGAGTACGTTGCCGAGAAGCTTGCCGACGTGGGGGTCGAGGCGCAGCTTTTCGAGTCGCATCCTGGGCGGACGAGTCTTGTCGCCCGCATCGAGGGTGAGGATCGGTCTCGGGACGCGCTGTTGCTGCACGGGCATCTGGACGTTGTGCCCGCGAAGGCCGCCGACTGGACGCGTGACCCATTCGGCGGGGAGATCGCCGACGGGTGCGTGTGGGGGCGCGGCGCCGTCGACATGAAGGACATGGACGCCATGATCCTGGCCGTCGTCCGGGATCGGATGCGCTCTGGACGGCGTCCGCCGCGCGACATCGTGCTCGCCTTCCTGGCCGACGAGGAGGCCGGCGGGGCGTGGGGGGCGAAGTGGCTCGTCCAGGAGCATCCCGAGCTGTTCGAGGGCGTCGGTGAGGCGGTCGGGGAGGTCGGCGGGTTCAGTCTGACCGTCCCGGGCGACAAGCGGATGTACCTGATCGAGACGGCGGAGAAGGGCATCGCCTGGATGAACCTGACCGCCAAGGGGACGGCCGGGCACGGTTCGATGGTGCATCCGGACAACGCCGTCACCGCGCTCGCGGCGGCCGTCGGACGGCTCGGGCAGCACGAGTTCCCGATCCGGCTGACCAAGACCGTCCGGGCGTTCCTGGAGCGGGCGTGCCTGGCGTACGGCGTCGAGTTCGACCCGGACGACCCCGAGAAGGCCCTCGCCGACCTCGGCCCGCTCGCCCGCATGATCGGCGCGACGCTGCGCAACACGATCAACCCGACGCGCCTGGACGCCGGCTACAAGACCAACGTCATCCCGCAGGAGGCCACCGCGCAGGTCGACGGGCGCTTCCTGCCCGGCCACGAGGACGAGTTCTTCGCGACCGTCGACGGCCTGCTCGGCCCCGGCGTCGAGCGCGACTTCGTCTACCACGACCAGGCGCTGGAGACCGACTACGAGGGCGCGCTCGTCGCGGCGATGGAAGAGGCGCTGCTCGGCGAGGACCCGGACGCGCTGCCCGTCCCGTACTGCCTCAGCGGCGGCACGGACGCCAAGCACTTCGCCAAGCTCGGCATCCGCTGCTTCGGGTTCGCGCCGCTGCGCCTGCCCCCCGACCTGGACTTCTCCGGCATGTTCCACGGGGTGGACGAGCGCGTCCCGGTGGACGGGCTGCGCTTCGGCGCCCGCGTCCTCGACCGGTTCCTCGATCTCTCCTGAGAAACTTCTCCGAAATGCCACCACTAGAAGTATCCGTGGTGCTACGGTCACCTTGCGTTAGGGCGGGCGACCCGCCCTTGGGAATCAGGTGACTCGTCTTTAGGAGAAGCCGGTGACGTTCGGGACGATGCGCAGGGTGGTCTCCGCCCTGCTGCGACGCCCCCTCGTCCGGCGGCTCCTGGTGGTCGCGGGCGTGCTGACGGCCGGCTGGCTGCTCGGCGGCGCCTCCGCGCAGGCGGCGCACGCCGACGAGCCGGCCCCCGGGAACGACGTCGTCGGCGTCGTGACCGAGGCGCCCGTCATCGGGGACGCGATCCGCGCGTCGCAGCAGGTCACCGCCACCGTGCCGCGCCCCGTCACGGGCCTGCCGGTGGCCGACGCGCCGCACGTCGACCCGATCCGGAACATTGTTCCGGACGTGCCGGGCGTGACCCCGCCGGACCGGCCTCGCGCCGAGCGTCCGGCCGCGCCGCGGACGTCCGCGACCGAACTCGCCGCGCGCAGGCCCGCTCACACCGAGCGGGCGCGCGGCACCGCCCCCGCCCCCCGCGCCGTCCAGGCGGACGCCGGGGACGCGACCGGGCACGCACCGGCGCACGCGCGGTCCTCCGCCACGAGGCCCGCGGCGCCCGGCACCTCGATTCCCGCGCCCGACCAGACGGGCCAGGCGCTGCCGGGAACGACCGCCCTCCCGTTCGGCGGAGTCGGCGGGCCGACGACGGCACGCCGTCTCGGGGCGCACCCGCGCACCCGAGCGCTCCCGGCGCACGCCCCCGGCGTGCTGCCCCCGGTCGTCCGCACCGCCGCGGACGAACCGTCCTTCGCGCCCGACTAGGTCGAGCCCTCCCGCGTCCCGCATCCGAGCGGCTCGGATCCGGACGCCCTCCCATGCCCTGACCGCGGCATGTCCCTTCCCTGGACCGGCGCCTCCGCGCGCCCGTCCGCTCCCTTCCACTCCTTGAATTGGAGCTTCTTCACCATGCGTTCCTGGGTTTCCGGCACGGCTCGTGCCACCTTCATCACCGCCGGTTTCGTCGCGCTCGGCGTGACCGTCCTGCCGAACGCGGCGCTGGCGGACACGACGTCCGGCGAGCACGGCGTCCTGTCCGGCAACCAGCTCAACGCGCCGATCTCGGCGCCGATCAACATCGGCGGCAACGGCGTCAACAGCGTCTCCGGCTCGCAGGGCGGGTCGACCGTCCAGAACAAGGGCGGGCAGCACACCAGCGGGCGCCACGGCGTCGGCTCGGGCAACCAGGTCAACGCGCCGGTCTCCGTGCCGGTGGACGTCTGCGGCAACGGCGCCGCGGTCCTCGGGAACGCGCTGACCGGCTGCGAGGGCGGCTCGAAGGTCGCCAACGGCGGCGGCGGGCAGCAGACGTCCGGGCACAAGGGCGTCCTGTCCGGCAACCAGGCGAACGCGCCGATCTCCGCGCCGGTGGACATCTGCGGCAACGGCGCCGGGGTGCTCGGCGACGCCCTGACGGGCTGCGAGGGCGGCGCCAAGGTCGGCAACGGCAACGGCGGCAACGGCGGGTACAACGGGTACGGCGCGCGCGCCGCGAACGGGCACGAGAAGCTGCCCGCCGACCCGTCCGGCCTGCTGGGCGGCGTCACGGGCACGGTCGGCAACCTGCCGGTCGTGGGCTCCGGCGACGCGCAGAAGCTCGTCGGCAACGTCACCGAGCCCGCCACGCGGCTCGTCGGGGGGCTCACGGCCCACAACGGCGGGATCGTTCCCGCCGGTGCCCGGACCGCGGACCTTCCCCCGTCCGGCCTCCCGATCGTCGGCGACGTGACCGGTCAGCTCCCGGTGCAGCCGGGCGCCGTGCTCGGTCAGCTCCCCGTCCAGCCGGGCGACGTGACCGGCAAGCTGCCGGTGCAGCCGGGCGACGTGGCCCGCAAGCTGCCGGTGCAGCCCGGCCAGGTGATCGGCCAGCTCCCGGTCCAGCCGGGCAACGTGGTCGGCGCGCTGCCGGTCAAGCCCGGGGACGTCACGGGCAAGCTCCCGGTGCAGCCGGGCGACGTCGCCGGCAAGCTGCCCGTCAAGACGGGCCGCGTGGCCGCCGCGAACGCCCGCACGGCGCTGCCGTCGGGCCTGCCGGTCCAGCTCCCCGCGCCGGTCAGCGACGTGACGGCGAAGCTGCCCGTGCAGCTGGGCGACGTCACCAGCAAGCTGCCGGTGAACGTGGGCGATGTGACCGCCAAGCTCCCGGTCCAGCCGGGCGACGTGACGGGCAAGCTGCCCGTCAACGTCGGTGACGTGACGGCGAAGCTGCCCGTCAACCTGGGCGGCGTCGCCGCGCAGCGCACCGCGACGGGCCTGCCGTCGGGCCTGCCGGTCCAGCTCCCCGCCCCGGTCAGCGACGTCACCGCCAAGCTCCCCGTCCAGCTGGGCGACGTCACGAGCAAGCTGCCGGTGAACGTGGGCGACGTGACCGCCAAGCTCCCGGTCCAGCCGGGCGACATCACGGGCAAGCTGCCCGTCAACGTCGGTGACGTGACCGCGAAGCTGCCCGTGAACCTGGGCGGCGTCGCGACGCAGCGCACGGCGACGACGCTGCCGTCGGGCCTGCCCGTCCAGCTCCCCGCCCCGGTCGGCGACGTGACGGGCAAGCTCCCCGTCCAGCCCGGTGACCTCACCGGCAACCTGCCGGTGCAGCCGGGCGACCTGACCGGGAAGCTGCCGGTGCAGCCCGGGAACGTCACGGGCAAGCTGCCCGTCCAGCCGAAGAACGTCCTCGGCAAGCTGCCCGTCAGCACCGACGGCGTCACGAAGACCCTGCCGCTCGGCCGCGTCCACGCGACCGACCTGAAGACCGTCGAGAGCCTGCCGCTCGTCGGCCGCCCGGCCGGTGAGACGGTCCGGACCGTCGCCACGACCCCGCTGGTGGACGGCGTCACGGTCGGCGGCACGCTCGGCGACAAGCTGCCCACGGGCGGCGTGGTCGGCGGCGAGCGGTCCCGCGTCCCGGCGAAGCACGAGGTGAGCCTCCCCGCGGACGCCCTGAAGACCGTCTCGGCCGACACCCCGACCGGCGGCGCGAACCGCAACTCGATGCTGGTCCTCGTGGCCGCCGCGTTCACCGCCGCGGCCGGCCTGGCCGGCATGGCGCGCGGCCTGCGCCGCCGCTGACCCCGCCCGGCCGGGCGTGACCCGGTCGAGCGATACGAGCAGCTTTGCCCGTCCCGACGGCGCGGTCCGGGGCGGGCAAAGCCCTGTTCGAGGGCGGGGAATGATTACGACCCGTCAGGGCTTTCCTACCTAGTGCTACGCTCCGGGCGGGAAGCGGGTCAGAACGTCCGCACCTGACGGATGACTTTGCGGCGCAGTCGGATTCTCCGGCTACCGTCGGGGTAGAGGCGCAACCGGTCGAGTTCCCAGCCGCCGTGTTCGGCATGCTCGGTGAGCATCCGCCGGGCGGTGTCACGGGTGGTGCCGCGGGGCAGACGCAGGACGAGGTAGGTGTACTCCACCATTGCATCCATTATGACGTGCGACGGCCGGACGGGAGCCACGCGGTCCGTGACACGGGCGGTGACGTGTCATCCTGTCTGGGCGCGGTGGGACGCGGGATCCGCCCGGTCGAGAACGGCGGAACCGCTACGTGCATGAAGAACAGACGGTGAGGTTGGAGCGACTGTGCCAGCCAAGAACGGCACTGCGAAGCGCGGCGAGTCGGGGGGCGACGGCACCCGGCTGGTGATCGTCGAGTCGCCCGCGAAGGCGAAGACGATCGCCGGATACCTGGGCCGCGGCTACGTCGTGGAGTCCAGTATCGGCCACATCCGGGACCTGCCCGGGAGTGCTTCGGAGGTGCCGGCCAAGTACAAGGGCGAGGCCTGGGCCAAGCTCGGCGTGAACGTCGAGCGCGAGTTCGAGCCGCTGTACGTGGTCAACGCCGACAAGCGCGCGCAGGTCGCCAAACTGAAGAAGCTGCTGGCCGAGGCGGACGAGCTGCTGCTCGCCACGGACGAGGACCGCGAGGGCGAGGCCATCGCCTGGCATCTCCAGGAGGTGCTGAAGCCGAAGGTCCCCGTCCACCGGATGACGTTCCACGAGATCACCCCGGACGCGATCCGCGCCGCCGCCGCCAACCCGCGCGAGCTGAACCTGCGGCTGGTGGACGCGCAGGAGACGCGCCGCATCCTGGACCGGCTGTACGGCTACGAGGTCAGCCCGGTCCTGTGGAAGAAGGTCATGCCGAAGCTGTCGGCGGGCCGGGTGCAGTCGGTGGCGACGCGGCTGGTGGTGGAGCGGGAGCGGGAGCGCATCGCGTTCGTCCCGGCGCACTACTGGGACATCGCGGCCGAGTTCGACACGGGCAAGCCGGACGAGCCGACGCGGTTCAAGGCCGGCCTCGTCGCGGTGGACGGACGCCGCGTCGCGCAGGGCCGCGACTTCGCGTCCGACGGCACGCTGAAGACCCGCGACGCGCTGCACCTGGACGAGGACGCGGCGCGCGGCCTGGCCGGGCGGCTGGAGAACCGCCCGTTCGAGGTCAAGTCGGTCGAGAGCAAGCCGTACACGCGCAAGCCGTACCCCCCGTTCCGGACGACGACGCTCCAGCAGGAGGCCAGCCGCAAGCTGGGCTTCTCGGCGAAGTACACGATGTCGGTGGCGCAGAAGCTGTACGAGAACGGCTTCATCACCTACATGCGAACCGACTCCATCACGCTGTCGGAGACCGCGATCAACGCGGCGCGGCGGCAGGCGGGCGCGCTGTTCGGCGGCGAGTACGTCCCGGACAAGCCGCGCGTGTACGCGTCGAAGGTGAAGAACGCGCAGGAGGCGCACGAGGCCGTCCGCCCGGCGGGCGAGACCTTCCGGACGCCCGGCGAGACGGGGCTGTCCGGCGACCAGTTCCGGCTGTACGAGCTGATCTGGAAGCGGACGATCGCGTCGCAGATGAAGGACGCGGCGGGCCGCAGCGTGTCGATCCGCGTGACGGGCGAGTCCACGTCGGGCGAGACGGCCGAGTTCGGCGCGTCCGGCAAGACGATCACCTTCCACGGGTTCCTGAAGGCGTACGTGGAGGGCGCGGACGACCCGTCCACCGACCGCGACGACCAGGAGCGGCGGCTGCCGAACCTGGAGCAGGGCGACGGGCTGACCGCGCACTCGGTCGCGGCGGAGGGGCACTCGACGCGTCCCCCGGCGCGGTACACCGAGGCGAGCCTGGTGAAGGAGCTGGAGGACCGGGAGATCGGCCGTCCGTCGACGTACGCGTCGATCATCGGGACGATCCTGGACCGCGGCTACGTCTTCAAGAAGGGCACGGCGCTGGTGCCGTCCTTCCTGGCGTTCGCGGTGGTCAACCTGCTGGAGCAGCACTTCGGCAACCTGGTCGACTACGACTTCACCGCGCACATGGAGGACGGTCTCGACGAGATCGCGCGCGGCGAGGCCGAGCGGGTGCGCTGGCTGAGCCGGTTCTACTTCGGCGACAACGGCGAGGAGGGCCTGCGCGAGCTGGTCGGCGACATCGGCGACATCGACGCCAAGGGCATCAGCTCGTTCCCGATCAAGGGGACGAACATCATGGTGCGCGTCGGCCGCTACGGTCCCTACCTGGACCGGGACGGCGAGCGCGTCAACATCCCCGAGGACATCGCGCCGGACGAGCTGACGGCGGAGAAGGCCGAGGAGCTGTTCGCGCAGCCGTCCGGCGACCGGGAGCTGGGCACCGACCCGGAGACGGGCCGGACGATCGTCGCGAAGTCGGGTCGGTTCGGCCCGTACGTCACCGAGATCATCCCCGAGCCCCCGGCGCCCGCCGAGGGCGAGAAGAAGAAGCGCACCAAGAAGGCGGACGCCAAGCCGCGCACCGGCTCGCTGTTCAAGTCGATGTCGCTGGACACGGTCACGCTGGACGACGCGCTGAAGCTCCTCTCCCTCCCGCGCACGCTCGGCGAGCTGGACGGCGAGCCCGTCACGGCCCAGAACGGACGGTTCGGTCCCTACATCAAGCGGGGCACCGACAGCCGGTCGCTGGGCTCGGAGGACGAGCTGTTCACGGTGACGCTGGAGCAGGCGAAGGAGCTGTTCGCGCAGCCGAAGCAGCGGGGCCGCCGGGCCGCCGCAGCCGCGCCGCTGCGCGAACTCGGCGAGGATCCGGCGAGCAAGAAGCCGGTCGTGGTGAAGGAGGGCCGGTTCGGTCCGTACGTCACCGACGGCGAGACGAACGCGAGCCTGCGCAAGGGCGACGAGGTCGAGTCGATCACGATCCAGCGGGCGGCGGAACTGCTCGCCGAGCGGCGCGAGAAGGTCGCGGCGACCGGCGGGAAGAAGAAGCCGGCACCGCGACGGCGAACGTCAGCAAAGTCGGGCTCCTCGTGACATCTACGCCGATACTCTGACCGACATGACCAGAACGGGCGTCACCCGGCCGGACCCCGCCGCGCCGCCGGGCGATTCGCCGAATCTGCGGCGGCTGCGAACGGCGCTCGCGCTGTCCGGCACCGGCCAGTGGCTGAGCGTGGGCGCGCTCACCGCGATGGCCGGCGTGCTGGCCCGCGACGACGCCCCGCTGGACCGGGCACCGGCGATCGGGCTCGTCCTGGCGCTGCTGCTGGCCCCGGCGGTGCTGCTCGCGCCGCTGGTGCCGGTGGTCGGACGGCTGGACCGCCGGACGGTGCTGGTCGCGGCGGATCTCGTCCGGCTGGTGCTGCTCGTGTCGGTGCCGCTCGTGGACGCGCAGGTCTGGACGGCCGTCGCCGCGTTCCTCGTCGGGCTCGCCGCGCTGCCGTGGACGACGGTCGTCACGACGACGGCTCCCGCGCTCGCGGGCGCCGAGCACGCCGAACATGCCCGGACGGCGGCGCTGCGGACGGTCTTCGGCGCCGCCCCGGTCGCCGGGGTGCTGTTCGCGGTGCTGTCGCTGGTCGCGGACGCGGTCGCGGGGGCCGCCACGCGCGCCGACCTGGTGCTCTACGTGACGGCCGCCGTGTTCCTGGCGTCGGCGATCGCGGTGGTGACGCTCGGGGACCTGCCGCGGGGGGCGGACCCGGTGCCGTCGCCGCTGGCCCTGCTGTTCCGCAACGGGTCGGCGGCGGGGCTCGCCGTGCTCGGGCTGGCGCTGGCGGGCGGCGCGATCGTCGCGGTCGCGCAGGTCGAGGCGGTGACGCTCGGCGCGGGGAACCCCGGCTACGGTTCGGTGCTCGCCGGTCTCGCGATCGGTGTCGCGTTCGGTGCGTTCGAGGGGCCGCGCGTCCTCGCGGTGTTCAGCCGGGTGCGGCTGCTGGGGCTCGCGGTTCCGGCCGGGGCTCTGCTGCTGCTGGTGCTGGCGCTCGTCCACAACCTGGTCGTCGTGGTGTTCCTCGCCGGGTTCTTCGGCGTCGCGGCCGGGATCGCGTGGTCGGCGGCGCGGTCGGTCGTCCCGGAGCGGATCGGGCATCTGCGGTCGGCGGCGCTGGTGGGCGCGCTGGTCGCGGTGGCCGTCCTGCCGCCCGTCGCGGCGGCGGTCGGGACGCACCGGGTGAACGACGACTACGTCTTCACCGGCGCGCAGGCCGTCCTGCTGACCGGGGCGGTGCTCGCGGCGCTGCTCGGGCTCGTCGCGCTGCGGCGGCTGGACGACCGGCGCGGCATCCCGCTCGTCCCCGACCTCGCGGCGGCGCTGCGCGGCGAGCGGTACACGCCGCCGCTGGAGGAGGCGAGCCGGCCGCTGCGCCCGGCCGAGCGCGGCGTGTTCGTCGCGTTCGAGGGCGGCGAGGGCGCGGGCAAGACGACGCAGGCGCGGCTCGCGGCGATCTGGCTGCGCGACCACGGGTACGACGTCGTCACGACGCACGAGCCCGGCGCCACCAAGATCGGGATGCGGCTGCGGGCGATGCTGCTCGACCGGGACACCACCGGGCTGTCCCCGCGCGCCGAGACGCTTCTGTACGCGGCCGACCGCGCCGACCACGTCGCCAACGTGATCCTGCCCGCGATGGCGCGCGGCGCGATCGTCGTCAGCGACCGGTTCGTGGACTCCTCGCTCGCCTACCAGGGCTACGGGCGCAAGCAGCCCGTCGAGGACATCGCGAAGCTGAACGGCTGGGCGACGCAGGGCCTCGTCCCGGACCTGACCGTCCTGCTCATGGTGCAGCCCGAGGCGGGCCTGCGGCGGCTGCCCGCGCCCGCCGACCGCATCGAGTCCGAGCCGGCCGAGTTCCACGAGCGCGTCCGCGACGGGTTCCTGGCGCTCGCCGAGGCCGAGCCGGACCGCTACCTGGTGCTGGACGCGAGCCGTCCGCAGAGCGAACTCAGCCGCCAGATCCAGGACCGCATCCGCGAGATCCTGCCCGACCCCGTCCCGGCCGCGGCCGAGGACGTCACGAGCACCTTCCCGGCGATCACCGACTAGAGCCAGCCCCGCTCGTCCGCGACGCGCGCCGCCTCCACGCGGTTGCGCGTCGCGGTCTTGGCGATGGCCGCCGACAGGTAGTTGCGGACGGTGCCCTCCGACAGGAACAGCCGTCCGGCGATCTCGGCCACCGAGGCCCCCGTGCGCGCGACGCGCAGGACGTCGCCCTCCCGCGCCGTGAGCGGCGACTCGCCCGCCGCGAGCGTGGCGGCGGCCAGCACCGGGTCCACGACGCGCTCGCCGTTCACCACGCGCCGGACGGCGTCCGCGAGCGCTTCGGCCGGAGCGTCCTTCACCACGAACCCGACCGCCCCGGCCTCCATGGCGCGCCGCAGGTAGCCCGCGCGCCCGAACGTCGTGAGAATGACGACCCGGCAGCCCGGAACCTGGTCGCGCAGGACGCCGGCAACCGTCAACCCGTCCATCCCGGGCATCTCGATATCGAGCAGCGCCACGTCCGGCCGATGCTCGCGAACGGCCCCCAGGACCTCGTCCCCCCGCCCCACCGCGGCGACGACGCTGAAGTCGTCCTCCAGATCCAGCAGCGCGGCGAGCGCGGTGCGGATCATCTCCTGGTCGTCGGCGAGCAGCAGCCGAACGGTCATTCCCCGCCTCCCACGCTCACGCACAGCCGCCAGCCGCGCGGACGCGCCGGCCCGACCTCGATCCGCCCGCCCACCGCCGCGACCCGCTCCCGCAACCCCGCCAACCCGCTCCCGGACGGCGCCGCCGTGGCGCCGGGGCCGTTGTCGCGGATCTCGATGTGGGTCGCGGACAGCGTGATCGTGCAGTGGGACGCGCGGGCGTGGCGGACGACGTTCGTCAGCCCCTCGCGGACGACCCAGCCGAACAGTTCGCGGTGCGCGGCGTCCACGACGTCCACGGACGCGGGCAGGTCGGCGGCGATTCCGGCGGCGCGCAGCAGTTCCCGGCCGCGCGCCAGCTCCCCGGCGAGCGTCACCTGCCGGTAGCCCGATACGGCCGCGCGGACATCGGTCAGTGTCTGCCGGGACAGGGTTTCCACCTCGGCGATCTCGCGGACGGCTCGGTCCAGGTCGGACGCGGCGAGGCGGCGCGCCAGGCCGCTCTTGACCGTGATGACCGTGAGCGAGTGGCCGAGCAGGTCGTGCAGGTCGCGGGCGATGCGGGTCCGCTCGGCCTCGGACGCCAGCCGGGCGACCTCGGCGCGGGCCGCGCGCAGCGCCGTGTTCGCGGCGGCCAGCTCGGTGAACGCGTACACCGCCGCCGCCGTGAAGACGATCAGGACGGCCTGGAACCAGCCCGGGTCGTCCCGCCACACCGCCCACGGCACCACCAGGCTCCCGAGCACGCCCGCCGCGACGATCACCACGGCGTACCGGGGCGCGAACGCCGCCGCGGCGGCGACCACCACCGCGCCCACGTAGAAGGCGTAGACGTGCGTGAACGGCAGCTCGGCGAGGAACAGCGCGGAGAGGACGCCGAGCAGCGCCCAGAACGCGCGCGGGGCGCGGCGGGCGGCGGCGAGCGCGGCCACCGGGTAGCAGACCGCGAACGCGACGGCGAGCCCGTAGCCCGCGACGACCCCGCCGCCGCGCGCGTACGGCGCGACCCCGACGGCCGTCGCCGCCGGGTAGGCGAACATCCCGGCCGACAGCAGCAGGCGCCGCCGGCCCCGCGTCCACGGGGACGCGCTCTCGTCCATGGGCGGCACGCTAACGCGCGGCGGCGAACCGCGACCGCACCGGCTCGCGGTTCACCAGCGCGACGACGCCGAGCAGCAGCAGCCCGCAGACGCTCTGCTCCAGCCGCATCCAGAGCGGGAACAGCCCCGGCAGCGCGACGAGCACGACGACGGCCGCGAGCGTCACCGCCGAGATGATCCGCAGCCTGCGGTAGGCGGGCCGGGAGCCGCGCGCGGCCCGGACGGCGGCGGCGAACGTCACGGCCGCGCTGACCGTGACGATCGCGCCCCGCGTCCAGACGGCGTCGGTCACGAGCGAGGCATGGTGGCGGAGCAGGACGGCGGCGGCGAGCGTCAGCACGCAGAGGCCGAGGTAGAGGGCGGTGAGGAGGCGCGCGGCGCGGAGGGCGGCGGTGGCGTTCATGCGTCTCATCGTCGGCGCGGCACCGGGGGCCGGGCAGTGCCGTCGCGTCATCGCCCGTCCATGACATTTGTCAGGCCGGTAACCTGGACGTATGAGCGTGTGGGACGACGTCGTCGGGCAGGACCACGTCGTCGAGGGGCTGCGGCGCGCGGCCGAGGGCGCCCCGGCGCACGCGTGGCTGTTCACCGGGCCGCCCGGGTCGGGACGGTCGGCGGCGGCGCGGGCGTTCGCGGCGGGGCTGCAGTGCGCCGAGGCGCCGCGCGGCTGCGGGCACTGCGCGTCCTGCCACCAGGTGCTCCAGGGGACGCACGCGGACGTCGAGGTCGTCCGGCCCGCCGGGCTGTCGTTCGGCGTGCGGGAGACGCGGGAGCTGGTGCTGCGGGCGTCGTCGTCGCCGTCGGGCGGGCGGTACCAGATCGTCCTGTTCGAGGACGCCGACCGCGCCACCGAGGCCGCCGCGAACGCGCTGCTCAAGGCCATCGAGGAGCCGCCGCCCCGGACGATCTGGCTGCTCTGCACGCCGTCCCCCGAAGACCTGCTGGTGACGATCCGCTCCCGCTGCCGCCTCGTGACGCTGCGGACGCCGCCGGTCGCGGCCGTCGCGGCGACGCTCGTCCAGCGCGACGGCGTCGACCCCGCCACGGCCGAGGAGGCGGCCCGCGCCGCGCAGGGCCACATCAGCCGCGCGCGGCGCCTCGCGACCGACGCCGACGCCCGCGCCCGCCGCGCCGAGGTGCTGGCGCTGCCGCGCCGCCTGACCGGGGTCGGCCCGGCGGTGACGGCCGCCGAGGCGCTGGTCAAGGCGGCCGAGGCGGAGGCGAAGACGACGGTCGAGGAGCTGAACGAGTCCGAGACGTCCGCGCTGCGGCAGGCGCTCGGCGAGAGCGCGAAGGGCCGGATGCCGCGCGGCACGGCGGGCGCGCTGAAGGAGCTGGAGGACCGGCAGAAGTCCCGCGCGACCCGCATCAAGCGCGACGCCCTGGACCGCGCCCTGCTGGACCTCGCCTCCTATTACCGGGACGTCCTGGCAATCCAGCTCGGCGCACCGAACGACCTGGTGAACACCCCGCTCATCGCCGAACTGCGCACGGCCGCCGCCGGCGCGCCCCCGGAGGCCACGCTCCGCCGCCTCGACGCGATCATGGAGTGCCGCGACCGCATCGACGCCAACGTCAACCCCCTGCTCGCGGTGGAGGCCCTGACGCTGGCGCTGCGGAGCTGATCGTCCGACCGTCGTCACCGGGCGTTCATCGAAGGGGTGGTTCCGGTCGGGCAGGATGGGGCCATGCCGTTCCGCGTCACGTTCGTCTGCACCGGCAACATCTGCCGGTCGCCCATGGCCGAGCACGTGCTGCGCCACCACGTCGAGGAGGCCGGGCTGGACGTCGTCGTGGACAGCTCCGGCATCGACGGCTGGCACGTCGGCGAGCACGCCGACCGCCGGACGGTCGCGGCGCTGCGCCGCGCGGGCTACGCCACGTCCCACACGGCCCGCCGCTTCGACCCCGAGTGGTTCGGCCGCTACGACCTCGTCCTCGCGCTGGACGAGGGCCACCTGCGCGACCTGCGGACGATGGCGCCCGACGCCGCCGCCCGCGCCAAGGTGCGGATGCTGCGCGAGTTCGACCCCGTCGCGGGCGAGGACCTGGACGTCCCCGACCCGTACTACGGCGGCACGGACGGCTTCGACCACGTCCTGAAGCTCATCGAGGCGGCGATGCCGGGACTGCTGCGCGAGATCAAAGCAGGCGTTACCGTCGGCTAGGTGGAATCGCTCCTGGGCACCGCCGTCGAGCGGGAGACCGCGCTGGGCTCCGAGCACGACGCGTGGACGCTGCACCGCGTCCTGCTGGCGGACGGCCGGGAGGTCCTCGTCAAGCGGGCGGCGCGCCCCGGGCTGTTCGCCGCCGAGGCGGCCGGGCTGCGCTGGCTGGCCGACGCGGGTCCGGTGGCGCCGGTCGCGCCCGTCCTGGACGTCGCCGACGACCTGTTGGTGCTGCCGTGGCTGGAGCCGACGCGTCCGGACGCGTCCCTGGCGGAGCGGTTCGGCCGCGAGCTGGCCGGGACGCACGCGGCGGGCCCGGGCGAGTACGGCGCCGCCTGGGACGGCCTGATCGCCGGCCTGCCCCTCGACAACACGCCCGACCCCGGCCCGTGGGCGCGCTGGTACGCCGAACGCCGCCTCGCGCCCTATCTGCGCGCGCCGGGCCTGGACGGGCCGACGATCCGGCTGGTCGAGCAGGTGATCGAGGACATCGACGCGCTCGCGGGCCCGCCGGAACCGCCGTCCCGGATCCACGGCGATCTGTGGTCGGGCAACATCGTCTGGACGGCCGAGCGCGGCGTCATGATCGACCCGGCCGCGCACGGCGGCCACCGCGAGACCGACCTCGCGATGCTCGCGCTGTTCGGCGCGCCCCACCTCGGCAGGCTCCTCGCCGCCTACGACGAGGCCGCCCCGCTGGCCGGCGGCTGGCGCGACCGGGTGCCGCTGCACCAGCTGCATCCGCTGCTCGTCCACGTCGCGCTGTACGGGGAGTCGTACCGCGAGGCCGTCGCGGACGCGGCGCGCCGGGCCCTCGCCGCGCGGTCGTAACGCCCGAACGTGTAGGTAACGGACCACCGAATGCGGTAGAAACGACGGGCGACAGCGCGGACGAGAGGCGGAAGGCGTCACCCACATGGACGGCAACGACAACGGACCGGCTCGCGGCGCCCGGCTCGGGTCCTGGCGCGGCCTGATCCCGCTGAGCGCCGCCGCGCTCGCGGCCTTCGCGGTGGCGGGCGGGCTGGACGCGGTGGACCGGCACCAGAAGGCGGGCGCCCGGGAACGTTCCGCCGCCGCCGCGTCCGCGCACGAGCGGGTGAAGCTGAAGAAGAAGCGCGCCGCCGAGCCGAAGTACGTGGTGGGCGTGCGGCGCACCGGGTCCGCGCTGGTCGTCCGGGACGCCCGGACGGGCCGCGACGTCGGCCTGCCGGTCGCCGCCCCGCCCGGCGCGACGTTCCAGCGGGTGGCGTCCTCGGGCGACGGGACGTACGTGGTGGCGTCCGCGACGCGCCGCGCGGTGACGTTCAGCCGCCTCAAGCTGGACGCCAAGGGCCGTCCGCAGGCGCTGACGGAGATCGCGGGCACGTCCCTGCCGGGCCGCTCCACGCCCTGGTCGGACCTCGCGGTCGCCGCCGACGGCCGCATCGCCTACGTCACCTACACCGGCAAGACGGGCCGCGTGGACGTCGTGTCGCCCACCGGGCGCAAGGCGTGGACGACGCGGTCGGCCGCCCGGATCTCCAGCCTGTCGTTCGCCGGTGACACGCTCGCGTTCGTGTGGAACCCGGTCGCCGCGCCGTCCCGCCACCAGGTCCGCACGCTGGACACCAACGGAGCCCCCGGCGACCTGCGGACGAGCCGCGCGGTGTTCGTGCTGCCGCCCGGCGGCGGCCCCGCGCTGCTGAGCCGCGACGGCGCGACGGTCGTGGCGAGCATCGTCGCCGACGCGTCCACGACCCTGCGGGCCTTCTCGGTGCAGACCGGCAAGCCCACCAGGGACCTGTGGAAACAGAAGGCCGAAGTGGACGCGCTGACCCCCGACCCCACCGGCGGCCACCTGCTCGCGGCGACGTCCGACGGCGCCCTCTTCGGTGCGAAGCGTCTCCCCGTGCAGGGCGCCGACCTCTCCGACGTCGCCTGGTAGCTGACCGCATCCGGCCGACGGCCCGCCGCCGGTCGGTCGCCTAGGGTGGCTGGCATGGACCCGGTGTCGCTGATCCTCACGTTCCTCGGCACGGCGGCCGGGCTCGTCGGCACCGTCTACGGCGTCCGGCAGTTCTACCGGCCGGCGCCCGTCCCGCCCCCGCCGCTCCCGGCCCCGCACCCGCCGCCGGGCGACGACGACGCGGGCCGGGACGTCTTCGTCTCCTACGCGCCCGACGACCGCGAGTGGACGCGCGCGCTCGCGGTCCGGCTGGAGGCGGCGGGCCTCAGCGTCTGGCTCGACGAGTGGGAGATCGGCCCGAGCGACGTCGTCCTGGACCGGATCGAGCAGGGGATCGGCGGCGCCCGCAACGCGGTCATGGTGCTCAGCCCGCACGCCGTCGCCAGCCCCCGGGTGCGGCAGGAGTACGCGGCGCTGATGACGCGGTCGATCGAGCGCGGGCTGCGGTTCATCCCGCTGCTCTACGGCACGTGCGACGTCCCGGAGTTCCTCGGCACGCGCCGCTGGATCGACTTCCGCGACCCCGGCGCCTTCACCGAGCGGTTCGACCTGCTGGTCCGCACCCTGCGCGGCGAACGGCCCGTCCGCGCCTGATCGGGCTCACTGTCCGGCTCCTTCGGCGTCCGGGGCCGCCTCGCCCGCGTCGTCCGCGCCGCTCTCGACGACCTCGGCCGCCGTGCCGTCCGCGACGGCCGCGTCCCCGACCTCCGCGACAGTGTCCATGTGCAGGCCCTGCATGCGTTCGAGCACGTTGCGCACCACGTTCATCGGCAGCGACTCCAGATACCCCGCCAGGTCGCCGCCGATGTGCGACGGCACCGGCAGCTTGGACATCTCCTCGATCACCCGGACGAACCGGGCGTGCCCCAGCCCGAGCAGTTCGGCCTCGGCCTCGATCGCCAGGACGAGCCGCTTCTTCTCGACCACCATCTTCCGGAGTTCGATCTCGATCTCGATCGCGGTGTTCTCCTGCTTCTTCTCGAGCACGTCCCCCTTGTTCTCGGCCTTGAAGACCTTCTGCCGCTCGTCGTAGTAGACCTCGTCCATCGCCGTGACGCGTTCGATGTTGGTGCGCACCGCCTCCACGCCCCACGCCTTCAGCGCGTTGCGGACCTGCGAGCTGAGGTTCGTGCGGACCTCCGAGATGTCCGACAGGAACTCCTTCACCGTGGAGTTCGCCGTGATCTCGACGAAGTAGGTCTCGACGGTCGCGCCGAGCACCCGCTCCACGAACCGCTGGACGGGCTGCGGGTCGTCGACCACCGCGCCGGCCGCCGACCGGCCCGCGTCGGGGTTGCTGCCGAACTCGCTGACCAGGCGCGGCGCGACGGCGGGCGGGATGCGCAGCGACTGGGAGACCTCGACCCACAGCCGGATGCCCTGGCTCGTCATCACGGCGAGCTGGTCCAGGCGGGCGTCGTAGTTGCCCTTCTTGGCGGCGTCCTTCTTGTTCCACTCCATGTTCAGCAGGTACGTCGGGACGAGCAGGACGCTCACGAACCACGGGTTGAGCGTGCACACCGACCCTTCGGCGAGAATCTCCTGCTGGACGCCGCGCCGCCCCTTGCGCGCCACGAAGACCCACGGGAGCTGGAAGTTGCGGTGTCCCGCGACGACCGGGCCGAGCTTCTCGTCCGGGGCGGGCTCCGCGCCGTCCGCGGTGATGACGACGCCGACGTGGCCCATCGGGATGAACGTCGCCCGGAGCTGCGCGGCGGTCACGCCCTCCTCGTCCGCGCCGATGTTGTCCACGGTGATCACGTCGAAGAGCTCGGGGTTGATGTCGTAGTAGGTGCCGCCGGCCAGGACCGCGTACTGCGGGCCCATCTCCCCGCCGCCGCGCAGGAACGCCGCGCCGTCCTGGAAGTCGTCGCAGGGGACGTGCGCCGCGAACGGCCGGCCGGGCTGCCGGACCCGGCCCGCCTTGGCCCGGACGAGCCCGACCGTCCCGTCCGGCACGTAGGTGCGCGGCACGATCTGCACGTCGAACAGCTCGGTGTTGATGGAGTAGTAGGTGCCGCCGGGCAGCGTCACCGCCTGCGGGCCCATCTCGCCGCCCTTGAGCAGGAACGTCTGCCCGTCCTGGAACTGGCGGCAGTCCACGCCCTCGGGCAGCAGCGCCACGCTGCGGCCGGTCGGACGCTGCCGGCCCTCGCGCGCGGTGACGACGCCGAGCATCCCGTCCGGGACGTGGAGCCGCGGCACGTACTCCACGGTGTAGAACCACGGGTTCAGCCATATCGGGCGCAGCGGGAGGAGCGTGCGCGCGAGGACGCCCCGCGCGTCGTAGGGCACGACGTGCTGGAACGCCGCGTCGATGTGCTGCCCGCCGCGCACCCGCCGGACGATGCCGACGTGGCCGACGGGCACCACGTGACGGCCGAGCCAGTAGACGCGGCCCGCGCCGCCCGCGCCGGCGGCCAGCACCAGCAGCGTCAGCAGGAAAGTGGTCATGATCGCGCTCCGTGGTCGCGTAGGCGTGCGTGCACGGTCAGGACCGTGCGGGTCCACTGGTCGTACCAGTCCATGTGCCGCTCGCTGCGCGGGTTGCGCAGCGTCGGGAAGAAGCCCGGCCGGCCGGCGGCGCGGGCGGTGAACGCGCGGTAGGCGGGGACGGCGTCGTCGGCCGTGGCCCGCCAGCCGAGCCCGGTGGAGAGCGCCAGGAAGTCGGCGTGCCGCTCGCCGGCGACCGGCGCGCGGGACCGCTGGGCGGTGAAGCCCATCCGGCCGCCGGTCGCGGCGGACCACAGCGCGTCCACCCCGGCCAGCAGCGCGGTGGGCAGCGCGGCGCCGTCCCGGCGGCGGAGCCAGCCCGTCTCCAGGCGGTCCGCGGCCTCCAGGAGCAGCGAGGTCGTGAGCAGGTCGGCGTGCTCGGTCTCCCGCTCGGCGAGCGCGGCGCGCAGCCGCTCCAGCGACACCGACGCGGGGACGTGCATGGACGGGATCACCGCGGACGGTTCGGGCAGCACGTCCGCCGGCGCGACCGGGCGTCCCGTCAGCGCCGCCTCGTGGAGCCGCCGGAGCTGGGCGAGCGCCGTGCCGTCCAGCGCGCCGCCGGTCCTGGCGTCCGCCCACCACAGGTTCGCCAGCAGGTAGTGCCGGTCGCCGTCGAGCAGGACGGGGAAGAACAGCCGCTCGTGCCACTGGCCTTCCAGGATCATGCGGGTGACGTCCTCGGAGTCCTGGGCGGCGGGCGACATCACCACCACGACGACCGTCGCGTGGCGGAGCTGCCGGCGGATCGTCCAGACGTGCCGGTCGCCGGGCCGCAGGCTCCGCACCGACCACACCGGCAGCCCCGCCGCGCCGACGCGCTCGACCAGCCGCCGGCCGTACTCGGCGTCGGCGGGCGCGTAGCAGACGACGACGGAGCGCCGCGCGGGCTCGGTCAGCGGCCGGGACGGCTCGGTCAGCACGTGCCGCTCGGGGACGCCGTCGCCGCGCGCGCCGTGGCCGCCGAGCGCGTGCGCCAGCTCGGCCGCCCGGGCGTCGAACGCGTCCGGGTCGCCGAAATCCATCCACACCCAGTCGCGGGCGAACGGCGGAATGGTCGCGCCGCCGTACGTCACCGGGACGAACGGCAGCCCTTTCTCCGCGCACGACCGCAGCAGCGCCGCGTATTCGGTGAGCGCCCAGCCGTCGTTCTGCGCTCCGGGGCCGAACACCGCGATTCCCGCGCTCGTGTCGCGGACGGCCTGTTCGAGCGTGTGCACGACGGTCGCGCCGGGCGGGACCAGCTCGTCGAAGAAGACGCGCAGGCCGTGCCGGTCGAGGCGGTTCCAGAGTTCTCGGGTCCAGGCGGCGTCGCCGCGTCCGTAGGCGAGATAGACATCGGTCATGGCGGCCTATCCGATCAGCAGGAATCCGACGCGGCCGGGGCCGTTCCCCGAATAATTTCCGGCCGGATCGTATTCCGTGACGTACACGTCGAATCTGGTGCCGGGGAAATGCGCGTAGAAATCGGGTCGCGGGATGGGGAGGCGCGCGCGGAAGCAGCCGCCGGAGTCGGTCCGCGCGGTGCCCATCGTGTCGGCGTAGAAGTGGATGCGCACACTGCCGTTGGCGACGACGCCGGTGCCGCGCACGGTGATCCGGGTTCGGGTGCCGCCGCTGCTCGGCGTGATCGTCAGGCCGTCTCCGGCGGGGCACGACGCGGCCCGGTGCGTCGCCCGATGGGTCGTCTCGTGGGCCGTCCGCTTGCGGCGCGGCGTGCGGTGCGCCGTCCCGGACGCGGTCGTGCGCCGCGCCGCGGCCTCCGGGTCGGGCCGGTCGCCTCCGTGCAGACCGCGCAGAGCGGCCATGACGACGACCACGACGCTCACCGCGACGGCCACGGCGGCGACGGCCGCGGTGACGTCCCGCGCCGCGCGGGGCCACGAAGGCCTCCACGCGGCCGGCGACGGCGTTTCGATCGGCCGCGGCGTCGTGTCGAACGGCCGGACGAGCGCCGCCGCCCGGTCGCCCAGCGCGCGCCGTCCGCGCGCCGCCCAGTCCGGCCCGCACGCCGCCGCGGCGAGGTCGGCGACCGCTGCGGGTTGGAGGCCGCGCGGCGGGTCCTTCGCCAGCAGCGCGGCCAGCACGGGACGCACCGCCGAGGGCAGCGCGTCCAGCGGCGGCGCGGCCGTCAGGTGCGCGCCCATCAGGCTCGACGGGGCGCGGCGCGGGAAGGGCGGGCGTCCGGTCAGGCACTCGACCAGGACGCAGCCGAGGGCGTAGCGGTCGGTGGCCGCCGAAGCGGATCCGCCGCGCCACAGTTCCGGGGCGCGGCGCGCGAGCCCGGCGTCCTCGACGCCGCCGAGCGCGAGCCCGGCGAGCAGGACGCGGCCGTCGGCGGTGACGAGCATCCGGCGCGGCGCGACCACGTTGTGCCGGACGCCGCGCGCGTGCGCGGCGGCGAGCCCGGCCGTGGCGTCGGCGGCGACCGCCAGGACCGCCTCAAGCGGCAGCGGCCCCGTGCGGTCGAGCAGCGTCGCGAGGCCGACGCACTGCACGGCCTCGTACGCCAGCGCCGCGCCGTCGCCCGTCCCGACGTGCCGGTGCGGGCGGTCCAGCCGGGGATCGGTGACCAGGTGCCGCAGGCGGAGGACGTGCGGGTCGGCGACGCCTTCCAGGCGGGCCGCGTCCGCCAGGAACGCGGCCCGCTGCGCGCGGTCGGCGAGGGCCCGCATCGGGACGTACCGGAGGACGACGGGCGTTCCGGTGACGCGCTCGGCGGCCAGGACGACGGCCGCGCCGAGGCGCGCCTCCTCGTCGTATCCCGCGGCCCTCCAGGGCCGGGCTGACCGCTGCGGCACCGCGCGACCTCCTCGTTCACCCAGTGTCGTCCGGGTGCGCCCGCCATGTCCGCCGGTGGCCGCATCGGGCCGGACCGGCAGGCGACACGAGCATGCGAAAGCCGCCGGGCGGCGCCACGCGGCCAGGGCGCGGCGGCGCCGGGTGGGCCGGACGCCGCCGGGCGGCGTCGCGTGGTGATCAGGGTTGGGATGCGGGGCGTCCGGTCCGCGGACGGCGTCGCGCGACCGTGCGGGGTTGGGGTGTGGCGGCGTCGGGTGGGTCGGAAACCGCCGGGCGGCGTTGTGCGGTGGTCGGGGTCGGGGTGGGGCGGCGTCCGGCGGGTCGGACGCCGCCGTGCGGGTCAGTCCTCGTCGCCGTACAGTTCGGCGGCGTCCTCGTAGGCGTCCTGGTAGGCGTCGGTGTACGCCTGGTCGACGGCCTGCTCGTACGCCGCCGCGTAGGCGTCCTGGCGGGCCTGGTCGGCGATGGCCTCGGCGAGCGGGTCGTCGTCGCCCTCGTCATCCTCCTCGTCGTCGTCCAGCATCTCGCTCACCGCGTAACCGGCGACGGCGCCGACCGCCAGCCCGCCGGCCGCCCCGGCGGCGACGCCGCCCCAGCCCGGGCCGCCGTGGTGGCCCCCGTGGTGGCCCCCGTGGTGACCGTCGTGGTGCGCGGTGTGGTGGTCGTACGGGTCGGGGACGGCGTAGTGCGAGCCGAGGGACGCCAGCCACCGGTCGATCTCGGCCTCCCAGCCGTGGTGCAGCGCGCTCACGTGGTCGACGTCGAAGCGCCCGTAGGAGTCGCCGCCGCCGTGGTCGGCCTCCAGGACGATCGCGAGGCCGTCCGGACGGGTCACGAACGTCAGCTCGACTTCAGAGACGTGTCCGGCGTGCTGCGGCGGTGGGAAGAACTCGATCTCCTGGTAGAACGGCAGCTCCTGGTGGACGCCCGCGATGTGCCCCGCCTCCAGGTCCGCGCCCTTGAGCGTGCAGCCGAGCGCGGCGAACGCGTCCAGCACGCGCTGCTGCGCGGGCAGCGGACGCACGGCGAGCGGGTCGAGGTCGCCCGCGTCGCGTCCGCCGGCGACGTCCAGCGCGGTGCGGACGCCGAGGACCGTCCCGTGCAGCGGCCCGCCGTACGCCTCGGTGACCGGCAGCTCCCAGGGGAGCGGGACGGAGAACGGGATCACCTCGTCGCGTCCGGCGCCGAGCACGAACGGCCCGGTGATCGCGATCTCGTGGAACTCGTGGGCGGTCGCGTGCTCGTGGTCGCCGTACTCGTCCTCCACGCGCGCGACCAGGCTCAGGATCACCTGGTGGACGTGGACGTCGCGGTCCCCGCCGCGCAGGTGGACCTGCCCGTCCAGATGCTCGCCCGGACGACTCGCCGGCGTCCGCAGCACCGTGTCCACCGAAGGGCCGTCGAGCCCGAGCAGCCGTTTGAACACCATGCGTCCTCTCTCCCGCGGTCAACTACTACACTTGTAGCAGTTCGGCCGGGCGCGAGACGGCCGCTCGGCGGAAAGCGGACACGGAGGTTTTCGATGGCCCTGTGGAACAGGCTGCGCGAGTCCACCAAGACCATGCAGGCACAGCTTCTCGCCAAGAAGAACGAACTGACCAGCGGCGCGTTCCGGGACGCGAGCATGGCGATGTGCGCGCTGGTCGCCGCCGCCGACGGCACGGTGGCGCCCGAGGAGCGGCGCCGGACGGCCTCGCTCATCACGGTGAACGAGGTGCTCCAGAACTTCCCGGCCGAGGACCTGCGGCAGCGCTTCGAGACCTACCTGTCCCGGCTGACGTCGGACTTCGCGTTCGGCAAGGTCGGCGTCCTCCAGGACATCGCGAAGGTGGGCAGGAAGCCCGCCGAGGCCCGTGCCGTCATCCAGATCGGCATCATCATCGGCGGCGCGGACGGCGACTTCGACGCCACCGAGAAGGCCGTCGTCCGCGAGGCGTGCCACGCGGTCGGCCTCGACCCGGCCGAGTTCGACCTCTGAATCCGCAACCGCCCCGGCCGCGCGGGCCGGGGCGGACCGCCGGTCAGGCGGCGACGGGCTCCTTGCTCTTGGCGAGCGGCGCGCGCGGCGGCGCCGGCGTCCGGCTCGGCCCCGGCAGCGCGTACCGGACGATCTTCTTCCACGTGCTTCCGGCCTGCTTGCGCAACGAGCCGGTGTGGTACGGCAGCCCGTACTTCTCGCACAGCGCCCGCACCCGGGGCGCGATCTCCGCGTACCGGTTGCTCGGCATGTCCGGGAACAGGTGGTGCTCGATCTGGTGGCTGAGGTTCCCCGTCATGAGGTGGAACAGCTTGCCGCCGGAGATGTTCGCCGAGCCGAGGATCTGCCGGACGTACCACTCGCCGCGCGTCTCGCCGTCCAGCTGCTCCTCGCCGACCTCGAACACGTCGATGTCGCCGGGGAAGTGCCCGCAGAAGATGATCGTGTGCGCCCACACGTTCCGGACGATGTTCGCCGAGAAGTTCGCGGACAGCGTCGACAGGAACTGCGGCCCGCTGAGCAGCGGGAACGCGATGTAGTCCTTGGCCCACTGGCGGCGGACCTTGCGGCCGATGTCGCGGAGCTTGGCGCGGGTGACCTCCCGGTCGTCCTCGCCCCGGCGGATCTTCTCCAGGTCCAGGTCGTGCAGCGCGACGCCGTACTCGAAGAACATCGCGAGCAGCGCGTTGTAGAACGGCTGCGCGAGGTAGACCGGGTTCCACGGCTGCTCCGGCGTCACGCGCAGGATGCCGTAGCCCACGTCGTTGTCCTTGCCGAGGACGTTCGTGTACGTGTGGTGGACGAAGTTGTGCGAGTGCTTCCACTGCTCGGCGGGGGAGACGTTGTCCCACTCCCACGTCGTCGAGTGGATCTTGGGGTCGCGCATCCAGTCCCACTGGCCGTGCATGACGTTGTGCCCGATCTCCATGTTCTCCAGGATCTTCGCGACGGACAGCGTCGCGGTACCGGCGAGCCAGGCGGGCGGCAGCGACGAGGCCATGAGCATGGCCCGGCCGCCGATCTCCAGGTACCGCTGCCAGCGGATGACCTTGTGGATGTACGCGGCGTCGTCGTCGCCCAGCTCGGCGAAGATCTCCTCGCGCAGGTCGTCCAGCTCGCGCGCGATGGCGTCGTAGTCGGCGGGGGTGAGGTGGGCGGTGGGGTCGTGAGTCATCGGGGGCCTCCTTCAGAGGTCGATTTCGACGGGTCCTGCGGCGGCGGAGACGCACGTCTGGATCATGTGGCCCTCCTCGCCGTGGACCTCGCCGGTGCGCAGGTCGCGGACCTGGCCGGAGCGGAGGCGGCCGACGCAGCTGTAGCAGATGCCCATCCGGCAGCCGCTCGGCAGCAGGGCGCCCGCGCCCTCGCCCGCGTCCAGCAGGGGGGTCGCGCCGTCGGCGTCGACCTCCACGCCGCTGGAGCAGAACCGCACCCGGCCTCCTTCGCCGCCGGTTCCCGCCAGGACGACGCGGAAACGTTCCGTGCGGAGTCGTTCGGCGAGTCCCGCCGCGTCCCAGTGCGCCTCGGCGTCGTCCAGCAGCTCCGCCGGGCCGCACGCCCACGTCTCGCGCTCGGCCCAGTCGGGGCAGACGCCCGGCAGGTCGGCGACGGCGAGCCGGCCGTCGACGGCGGTGTGCCGCTCGACCAGCGTCAGCGCGCGGTGCCGGCGCGCGAGGGCGCGCAGCTCGTCGCCGAAGATGACGTCGCCGGGGGTGCGGGACGAGTAGACGACGACCGTGTCCGGAAACGTTCCAGCGGCGTCGAGACCGCGCAGCATCGCCATGATCGGCGTGATGCCGCTGCCCGCCGCGAGGAACAGGATCTTGTCGGGGACCGGGGACGGCAGCACGAACTCGCCGTCGGCCGTCTCCAGCCGGACGATCGTCCCGGGCCGCGCGCGGTGGACGAGGTACCGGGACACCAGGCCGTCCGGGGTGGCCTTGACGGTGATGGTGAGCCGTCCGTCGGGGCGCGGCGGGGACGACAGCGAGAACGTCCGCCAGTGGCGCACGCCGTCGATGTCGACGCCGATCTTGAGCCACTGGCCGGGGCGGTGGCCGTCCCACTCGACGCCGGGCCTGATCCGCAGCGTCGCCACGCCGGGCGCCTCGCGCCGGACGTCCTCGATCCGGCCGCGCGGCTCGACCGTCGACCACAGCGGGTTGACGAGGCCGAGGTAGTCCTCGGGGAGCAGCGGCGTGGTGAGCCACCGCGCCGCCTTCGCGAGCCGGCGCACCGGCGAGCGGGACGGGAGCGCGTGCACGGACAAGGGGCCTCCCCGGCGGGTCTAACTTACGTTGCCGTAACCTACGGTGCCGTAAGTTCTGGTCATATTCAAGGCTGTTCCCGGCAAAGCGACCGGCATCACACCATCGCACGATGTCTCATTGACTTATGTTGACCAGGCGCACAAAAAGAGCCCCGTGTTACGTCGTCCGGTGAGGACGAACCACGGGGCTCTGAGCGGGGGCTATTGCCGGACGCCGTCCACGTAGACGTCGACCTTCTCGTCGTAGAACGCCACCAGGCCCTGGACGCGCGTGCTCTCCGGCAGCGGCGCCGCATAACCCCAGACGATGTCTTCGTGGGTCGTGTCGCCCACGCGCACCGACCAGTACTCGGCCGTGCCCTTGTACGGGCAGGTCGTGACCGTGGCGGTGGGCTCCAGCAGGTCCATCCGGACGTGCGTCTTCGGCAGGTAGTAACGAACGGGCAGGTTCGTTTCGAACAGCAGCGTGGGGGAGGACGACTCTGCGATCGTCACGCCGTCCACCTCGATGCGGACGTGGCGCGAACTCGGCAGGACGTCCACCCGGTGATAGGGGTCGCGGGGGTGGGAGAACACCTGCTCGTCCTCTTCGAACCAGTCGAACGCGCTCGCTTTCAGGCGTACGAGGCCGTCCAGTTCGCCTGTGCCGTGCTGGGCCGCGTCGGGTGCCTCGGCGTCGCCCGCGCGGACCGTGGCCCCGTCCAGCTCGGCGCGGACGTCCTCCGCCGGGACGTAGTAGATCGGGAAGTAGCCGTTCTCCCACACCAGGACCGGGCTCGTCGTGTCGGCCACCAGGTTCCCCCCGAGGTAGGCCCGGACCCTCTTGGCGCTCCGCTCGAACCGCACATCGGACATGTCGGTTGCCTTCCGGCTCGGTGATCGTCCGGTCCGAACAACCGGGGCGCGGGGGCGGCTATTTCGCCCGTCTCATCGAATTCTCATGTCGGGCTCACCCGTCCCCCAGACGGCGCCGCGAGCCTTCTCGGCATGAAACTGATCCCCCGCCGGACGCTGCTGGTCAACGGCGCGCTCGGCGCGCTGTTGCTCGGCGGCGCCGGGGCCGCCTATCTGACGCTCGCCGACGACGGGCCGGACGCGTCCGCCGCCACCCGCACCGCGCGGGTCGCGCGCGGGACCGTCGCGTCGTCGGTGTCGGCGTCCGGGTCGGTGGAGAGTTCGCGGACGCGGTCGCTGTCGTTCGGCTCGTCCGGGACGGTCACCAAGATCTACGCGGTGGTCGGGAAGAGGGTGGCGGCCGGGACCGTCCTCGCGCGGCTCGACGCGACGGCCGCCGAGGAGGCGTATTCGCAGGCCAAGGCGGATCTGGTGGTCGCGGAGGCGGGGGACACGACGTCCGACAAGGGGTACGCGAGCTATCTCAAGGTGAAGAACGCCTACAGCGCGGCGTTGCGGACGTTGAACGGGACGGTGCTGCGCGCGCCGATCTCCGGGACGGTCACCGCCGTCAACGGGACGGTCGGCGGCAGCTCCAGCGGGTCGGGCGGCGGGACGTCCTCGGGCTCGGGGTCGGGCTCGGGGTCGGGGTCGGGGTCGACGTCGTCCAGCACGACGACCTCGTCGTCCGGGTCGGGCTTCATCGAGATGGCCGACACCGGGAAGCTCCAGATCACCGGGAACTTCACCGAGTCCGACACCACCAAGCTCAAGGCCGGCCAGAGCGCGACGATCACTTTCGACGCGCTGCCCGGGACGACCGCGACGGGCAAGGTCGCGGACGTCGGGCTCGCGCCCACGACCACCGACAATGTCGTGAAATATCCGGTGACGATCAGCCTGACGACGGTGCCGTCCGGCGTCCGCCTCGGCCAGACCGCGACCGTCGAGGTGTCGGTGTCGCGGGCGGAGGACGTCCTGTACGTCCCGAGCGCGGCGGTTCGCACGGCGGGCGGGCAGAGCACGGTCACGGTCGTCCGGGACGGCAAGCGCTCCACGGTCGTCGTCGAGACGGGCGTCACGGGCGACCAGGGCACCGAGATCAAATCCGGGCTGCACGAGGGGGACGAGGTCGTCCTCACGGCCGCGTCCGGGACGGGCCAGACCGGGCAGCGCGGCTTCCCCGGCGGAGCCGGCGGCCTGCCGGGCGGCGGCGCGGGCCTCCCCGGCGGCGGGGCCGGAGGACGGCGGTGACCCCGGTTCTGGACGTCCGGTCCGTCACCAAGGTCTACGGCTCCGGCGACACGGCCGTGCACGCGTTGCGCGGGGTGTCGCTGCGGGTCGAGCGCGGGGACTATGTCGCGATCATGGGCGCGTCCGGCTCCGGGAAGTCCACGCTGATGAACATCGTCGGCTGCCTGGACGTCCCGAGCGCCGGCCGGTACCGCCTCGACGGCCACGACGTCGGCGGCCTGGACGAACGCCGCCTCGCCATCCTGCGCAACCGGCGCATCGGGTTCGTGTTCCAGTCGTTCAACCTCATCCCCCGGATGAGCGCGCAGGCGAACGTGGAGCTGCCGCTCGCGTACGGCGGCGTCCGGGCGGCCGCGCGGCGGCGCCGGGCCGTCGCGGCGCTGCGCGAGGTCGGCCTCGCGGACCGCACGCGCCACGAACCGAACGAGCTGTCGGGCGGGCAGCAGCAGCGCGTCGCCATCGCCCGCGCGCTCGTCACCGCCCCGACGCTCCTGCTCGCCGACGAGCCGACGGGCGCGCTCGACAGCCGGTCCACCGCGGACGTCCTGCACCTGTTCGACGGGCTCAACCGCGCCGGGCGCACCCTCGTGATCATCACGCACGAGGCGGACGTGGCCGCGCACGCGCAGCGGATCGTCCGGCTCGTGGACGGCCGCATCGTGGAGGACCGGCGCGTGGCGGGGGCCGTCCGGTGACGCCCGCCGAGATCCTGCGGTTCGCCCTGCGCGGACTCGCCGCCAACAAGCTGCGCAGCGCCCTCACCACGCTCGGGATCCTCATCGGCGTCGCGTCGGTGATCGTGCTGGTCGCGGTCGGGAACGGGTCGTCGGAGGCGGTGAAGAAGAGCATCCAGCGGCTCGGCGCGGACGCGCTGACCGTCACGCCGTCCACGACCGGGAGCGGACGGCGCGGCGGCGGGTTCTTCCCCGGCGGCGGCGCGGCGGGGCCGCAACAGCAGCAGCAGACCGGGCCGCGCACGCAGGCGCACGACCTGACCGTCGCGGACGCCACGGCGCTCGGCTCGTCCGGGCAGGCGCCGTCGATCAAGAGCGCGTCGCCGGTCGTGACGAGCCAGTCCGTGACGGCGAGCTACGCGGGGACGTCCGCGACGATCGGCCAGTTCGTCGGGACGACGCCGACCTACTTCGCGGCGGCTAACAAGACGCTGGCGTCCGGGTCACTGTTCTCTTCCGGGGACGGGAAGACGGTCGTGCTGGGGAGCACCACGGCGTCCGATTTGTTCGGGGTGGTCAGTCCGATCGGCAAGAAGGTCGACGTCGGCGGGATACGTTTCACGGTCGTCGGGGTGCTGAAGGCCACGGGCTCGTCGTCGTCCAGCTTCTCCGACCCCGACAGCATCGCCGTAGCGCCGCTCGCCGCCGTCCAGGAGAGCCTGACCGGGTACGGCGGCCTGGACCAGATCATCGTCCAGGCGACCGGCTCCGACGCGGTGGACGCCGCCCAGGCCGAGATCACCGCGCTGCTCGCCCAGCGGCACGGCGTCGGGACGACCGGGACGGCCGACTTCACCGTGTCGAGCCAGGCGAGCGTGCAGTCCGCCGTCAGCGACTCCACGCGGACGTTCACCGTGCTGCTCGGCGCCGTCGCCGCGATCTCGCTGCTCGTCGGCGGGATCGGCATCACCAACATCATGCTCGTGACCGTCACCGAACGGACGCGCGAGATCGGCATCCGGAAGGCGATCGGCGCCCCGCGCGGCGCGATCCTCGCCCAGTTCGTCGTGGAGGCCACCGTGCTCAGCCTGATCGGCGGCCTGCTCGGCGTCGCGGTCGGCATAGCCGGAACATTGTTCCGTATCGCCGGGGTGCAGCCGGTGCTCGTCCCGTCGTCCATCGCGCTGGCGCTCGCGGTGTCGGTCGCGATCGGCCTGTTCTTCGGCGGCTTCCCCGCCGGCCGCGCGGCCCGGCTCCGCCCGATCGAGGCGCTGCGCCATGAGTGACCGCACCAGGGAGGACCCCATGCCCGAGAACCCGCAGCCCGGCGTCCCGTACGCGCAGACCGGGCCGTCCGTCCCGGGCCCGCCGCCGAACGACGCGGATCTGCTCGCCACGTCCCGGCAGAGCGGGCCGTCCGTCCCGGCGCCGCCGTCGAACGACGCGGACCTGCTCGCCACGTCCCCCTTCGAGGACGACCTGGACGACGCGCTCGCCGCCGTCCCGCCCCGCCGCGCCCTCCCCGGCCCGACGCTCTACCTGGCCGCCGGGGTGCTCCTCGTCGTGGGCTTCCTGGGCGGCGTCCAGGCGCAGAAGTGGAACTCCGGAACGTCCACCGGCACCCCGGCGGCGCAACCCGGCCGCGGCGCCTTCCCCGGCGGCTACGGCGGCGGCCAGGGCACCGGCGCGCGGGGCGGCTACGGCGGCGCACCGGGCGGTGGCTTCGGCGGCGCACCGGGCGCGGGCGGTGGCTTCGGCGGCGGACTGACGACCGGCACCGTCACCAAGGTCTCCGGCGACACGCTCTGGGTGAAGACGCCCGACGGCAAGACCGTCAAGGTCAAGACCGGCGGCTCCACCAGCGTCAACATCACCCGCGAGGGCTCGCTGAAAGACCTCGGCGAAGGGGCGTCCGTCGTCGTGCGCGGCTCGGCCGGCGACGACGGCACCGTGACGGCGACGCAGGTCACCGAGGGCGGCCGACCCGGCCGCGGCAACTGAGGAGGAAGCGATGCGACGCGAACTCACGGCCGTGGCCGCCGCAGCCTCGCTCCTGCTGGCCGCCGCGTGCGGGGACGGCAAGACCGCGTCCGGCGGCACGCCCTCCGCAGACCCGATGGCAGCGTTCCGCGCCTGCCTCCAGAAACAGGGCGTCACAATGCCGGACCGCACCGGCCGCCCACCCGGACGTCCTTCGGGCCGCCCGACCGGCCGCCCATCCGATCGCCCGACCGGCTGGCCCAGCGGAGCCCCCGCGGACCGCCCGACCGGACGGCCGTCCGCTCGCCCGAGCCGCCCGGCGGCCGAGCAGAAGGCGATGGAGGCGTGCCGCTCCCTGGCCCCGAACCGGGCCCGAGGCGGCGCGCCGCCCGCCCCCTGAGACGTCGGCGGGCGGGCCGCCCCCCGCACCCGCCCGCCGACCCCGCATTTCCGCCCGCCGCGCACGAGATGCGACCATGGCGGTTCATCCGACCGGCCGACGAACGGGGCGCTGTGCGGGCCAAGACGATCAGCGGAGCGGTGACGGCGCTGGTGCTCGCACTGGCGTCCGCCTGCACGAGCGACCCGAAGGCCGCACCCCTGCCCCCGTCCACGTCCCCCTCCAGCCAGGGCCTGGCGTGGAAGGACTGCGGAGAAGGCTTCCAGTGCGGCACGGTCCAAGTCCCGCTGGACTACGCGCACCCGTCCGCCGGGACGATCGGGATAGCGATGATCCGCCTCCCCGCGTCCGACCGGTCCGGCCGCATCGGCTCCCTGTTCACCAACCCGGGTGGACCAGGCGGCTCAGGCATCGAGTTCGTCCGCCAGGCGGCCCGCAGCTTCGGCGCGGACGTACGACGCAAGTTCGACATCGTGGGCTTCGACCCCCGCGGCGTGGGCCAAAGCGACCCCGTCCGCTGCCTGACGGGCCCCCAACTCGACACGTTCTTCAGCACGGACGCGTCCCCCGACGACCGAGCCGAGATCGACGCGTTCGCAGCCCAGAGCAAGAACTTCGCAGCGTCCTGCGCCAAAAGGGCCAGCGCGCTACTACCCCACGTATCCACCCGAGACGCAGCCCACGACATGGACCTGCTGCGCGCAGCAGTAGGCGACGCAAAGCTCACGTACTACGGCGCGTCCTACGGCACCTACCTCGGAGCCGTCTACGCAGAACAGTTCCCCACCCACATCAGAACCCTGGTCCTGGACGGAGCCCTGGACCCCAAGGTCTCGTCGGCAGAGGTCCTAGTACAACAGGCAAGAGGCTTCGAGACAGCGTTCCGAGCCTTCGCGGCAGACTGCGTCCAGTCACCGGGCTGCCCCCTGGGCACCACAGTAGAAGGCGCCCTGACCCGCCTCTCAGCCTTCCAGAAGCAACTCGACCGTACGCCCTTGGCGAACACCCGAGACACCCGCAAAGTCACCGAAGCATGGGCGACGATGGGCATAGCGACGGCCCTCTACGCCAAGGAGAGCTGGCCCTACCTACGCCAAGCCCTGAGCCAGGCGTTCACCCAACACGACGGCACCCTCCTGATCACGCTCGCCGACACGATGGTCGAACGCAAGCCGAACGGCACCTACAGCAACGAGACCGAAGCCAACATGGCCGTGAACTGCGCAGACAAGCCCAACCCCCCAACCCTCACGGCCTACCAGTCCTACGCAGACAAGGCCCGCAAAGAGTCCCCCCGCTTCGGCCCCTTCGTAGTCTGGGGCGGCCTCCCCTGCATCTACTGGCCCACCCAGACCAAGCAGACCCCCCACCCCATCAAGGCGACAGGCTCCCCACCCATCCTGGTAGTAGGCACGACGAGAGACCCGGCAACCCCCTACCAGTGGGCCGAAAACCTGGCATCAGAGCTGGACAACGGCGTCCTCCTGTCCCTGAACGGCGACGGCCACACGGCCTACCTGCAAGGCGACCCCTGCATCACGTCCGCGACAGACCGCTACCTCCTCACCGGAACCCCACCCCGAGACGGCACGCACTGCAACTGATGCACATACCGGCCCAGAGACCCGCTAGACTGCTACCCGCGCCGTCCTCACACGGCACGCCGCCTTAGCTCAGTCGGCAGAGCGATTCACTCGTAATGAATAGGTCATCGGTTCGATTCCGATAGGCGGCTCCAGCTAGAAGGCCCCTTCCGAAGCTTCGGAAGGGGCCTTCAGCGTGCTGGGTGACTAACTGGGTGACTAAGCCGCTCGATCGTCTCCGGGGAAGATCAGGTCCATGGCCGTCGCGCCTTCCTCCAAGACCGGCCTGAGCTGCTTGCGGTAGACGGCCTCGGTCACGGCGGTGCCGTCGTGACCGACCAGCCGGGAGATGTGCTCGATCGGCACCCGCGCCTCGTTGGAGAGCAGGGAGACGAAGGTGTGCCGCAGCTCCCGCACAGTCCACTCGGCCGGGTTCAGACCGGCCTTACGGTAGACGACGCGGACGTCGCGTAGGACGTTGGTCACGTTGCGCTGCGTGCCGTTCCGCGTGCAGAAGACCAGCCTGGTGTCCGACCACTCCTCGCCCTCCTTCTTCGCCGCCGCCATCTGCCGGGCCTTGAGCGACCGCAGCGCCTCAACGCATCTCATCGGCATGGCCAGGGTCCGCCGTGACTTCTTCGTCTTGGTCTCGCCCTTGGCCCGGACCGAACGCCAGACGTTGATCGACGGCGGCTCCATCGGCATCCCGCGGGCGGCGGGCCGGCCGTCGAGATCGACATGATCCCAGGTGAGCGGGCGTAGTTCCTCGGGTCGGGCACCGATCAAGATCGAAAGCACGATGTATGCCTCAAGAGATGACCCCACGGCCGCCTTCAGCACCGCTTCGGCTTGGTCCAGGTTCATCGCCTTCGATGGGCGGCCGTCGCGTCCCTCCGGGATCTCAGCGAGCTCGACCACGTTCCGCTTGACCTTGTCGCGTGCCATCGCCTTCTTGACGGACTGGTTCAGGATGGAATGGAGCTGCTTGAGTGCGTCGCTTCCCAGCACCTCGGTCTTCGACTCCAGCCACTTCTCTACGTCTTCCACCGATAGCTCACGGAGCTTGCGCGCACCGACCGCAGGGATCACGTGATTGTCGATCAGGCTTCGGTTCTTCTTGATCGTCCCTCCGGCGCGTCCCTTCTTCGCCATGAGCGCGAACCAGTACTCGACCGCCTCAGCGACGGTGTAGTTGTGCGGCGCGATGGCCAAGCCGTCCTCGTAGTCGCGCACCTTCTCCTTGAGCTTCCTCAGCGCCTCCGACTTCTTCGGATCGCTGGCCTTCCTGACGATGCGCTTACCGGCGGGGGTATATCCCACGGTCACCGAAGCGATCCAGCGCTGACGGCTCTCGTCCCAGTGCAGTCCACCGTCGCCCCGGCTGCGTCGCTTGGTCATCGTCACGCCCCCATGGCTTCCTGCTCCAGGAGCTCGACGAACTGTGCGATCGCCCGAGTGGTGACGCGGGTCGAACGTCCGGACTTCACGGTCTTCAAGCGGCCTGCACGGATCTCCCGGTACAGGTGGGCGCGGCTGAACGACAGGACGACGGCAGACTCCTCGACCGTGTAGAGCTGCTTGTCGGCGGGCGGATCGGTCTTCGGGAACCCGGGGTTCTCGGCGCGGCGTGCGGTCATGATGGTGTTGCTCCTTCGCGAGAGGGAGCGGCGGTCCCGGGCGCTGCTTTGGTCGGTAGAGACCCGGGGCCGTCCGCGATGTCAGTTGCTCGGTGTGCCGGGAGTGGAGTCGCCTTCGCGGGATGCATGGGGCGCACAGGCGGTGGGCCATGAGGATCGGGCCGCGGGCGGCGGTGTGGGAGGGCGGCTCCTTGGGGGAGGGCGGGTCTGGTGGCGGTGGCCGGTCGGCCTGGCACAGTGATCTCCGATCGATTCGGCAGAGATGGAGACTCAACCGAACGAAGGGCGCCGGGGCGGCAACTGTGACATCAGGTCGCAACAGACCTTAAGTATTTCTGTACTAGAAATAGAGAACATGTCTACCTTGGGAATGTCAAGTCCCGGAGATGTCTCACCGTGAATCCTGGCGGGGCTACTCGTCGCTGACCGTTGCGGCGAGTACATGACGCCCTCGCCCGGGACGGTTCTCGATCAGGCCCTCGGCCTCCAGTACGGCAAGAGCCCGCCGCACGGTGACCCGGGCCACGCCGTGTTCTTCGGCCAGCGTCAGTTCTCCCGGCAGCCTTCTGCCGACCGGGAATCGCCCCTGGGCGATGGCTGCGCGCAGCCGCCCGGCAACAGCCGCCGTCCGGTTCGCCTCGGCGCCGAGATCGCCGGCGAACCACGCCTGCCCGTGAACCGGCGTGACCAGACCCTCAGCAGCCAGCAGGACCAAGGCGCGTGTTGCCGTCCCCGGCGAGACCCCGAACTGGTCCGCCACCTCGCCCGCGGTGCCGACACGCCCGCCGGCGGGCACCTCACCGGACGCCAGCAACCGCCGGACCTCGTCCACGACCTGCTCGTACTTCTTCTCCACCCGCACTGCATCAGGCACTCCGTCGCCCGCACGGACGAAGCGTCCACGACCGGGGACCACTTCGATCAGTCCCTCGTCTTCCAGCAGGGACAGCGCCCGGCGGACCGTCATCCGGGCCACCCCATGCCGGTCCATCAGCTCAGACTCCGAAGGAAGAGACCGGTCCGCGCCGATCTCCCCCGCCTCGATGGCCCTGCGCAGACCATCGGCGATATCCCGGAACCCCACCCTCGACACGGTCCTGGCCGCTCCTGACGCATAGGGGCCGACGCCCTTGCCTGACAAATGCGCAGAGCACATCGTAAGCACGCCCCGCCTGGAAGCGCCCTGCACTCGTTCCCCTGAGCCGACTTGCCTACCTTGCCCGGATCGTTGCCCGGCTTGCCTACCTTGCCGGGATCGTTGCCGACTCGCTTGCCTTGTCTCGGTGCTGCCGCCGGGCAAGGGATGACGCAGGGTGGGCAAGGTCAGGTCTCATCTGCCCTGCGCACTACACCGTTTCCGCAGGTCAACCGTTAGGCAAGGTCGCCGTGCGACCGGCGCCCCGGTCTTTGCCGCCTTGCCGTAGAGGGGCTCGCGCTGGGACGCACCAGCGGGTTGCTCAGGGCTTCGCGGAGGAAGGGGTCGCGTTGGTCATCCCACTGCTCGCGCATGGCCTCGGGCATCGGCTACATCCTTTGCCGGGACCGAGGGCACCTTCTCCGGGACAACGCGTCGGGGCGCGGTGCGTCGCGCACCGCGCCCCCCTTCGGGATGGTGTGACGGCTGTTTCGGGAGTCAGCGTTCGCGGCCGAGGAGCATGTGAGGGTAGCCCCGGTTGATCCGGTCGCCGAGGCTCACGTCGAGTCCGTCGATGAACGCTTGGAGACGCGTGATGGCCTCTTCGGCGTTCTCGGCATCGCCCTTGAACTCGAACTCGACGAAGTGCCCGGCGTCGGCCACGGTGTCGAACGCGACGACGACCTCACCGGGGATGGTCCACTCTTCACGGGTCTTGTCCACCGTGGTCAGCTTCGTGAAGTCGAGCGCGACGAGGGTTCGGCGCAGGGCCTCGACGTCCTCGACGGGCGTCTCGTACTCGTCACAGTGGGTCTTGATCTCGGCGTCCTCGGGAAGCCACCGCTTGTAGTTGACCGAGGCTCCGTTGTCGGTCTCACGGAGACGCAGCCACTCGGAGATCGCGGCGGGGGCGAGGAAGTCGCGGTGCGGGGCGTTGTAGTAGGTGTCCACCTGCCGGATGGCCGGTGCGGGCTTGCCGCCGCGTTCCTCCAACTGCTTCTTGAGCCGGTCCGGCTCGGTGAGCGCGAACTTCTGCTCGACCTCGATGTACTTCACTGTCGCCTCTCCTTGGAAGGTGGGGGAAGCCGTCCCACGGGCAGCGTAGGGACGGCGGGTCATCGCACGTGGTGTTTCGCCGTACGAGCCGCGAACGCGTCGCGAAGCGGCGCGAGCGAACGGCGCAACCAGGTGATCTCGTCGTCGGCCAGCGGCTCGCCGAGGCTCGTGATGGTGGTGTTGATCTGCTCGGCGTCGCGGAAGCCGACCAGGACGGGGACGGTCGGGTCGCGGGCGAGGGCGTACCTCAGTGCGAGGCGTGCCATGTCCGGCACGGTCGCGCCGTAGCGCTCCCGTACGGGGGAGAGGCCGCGATGAACCTCGCGCAGAGCCTCGGGGGTGAACGTCGGGTCTTGGCGGCGGTGGTCACCGCGTCCGAACGTACGGGGGTGGTCGGGGTGATGAGTGCCGAGCAGGATGCCTTGCCCGAGGGCCTGCTTGATGATGACGGCCACTCCTTGCGCCTTGGCGAGGTCGAACACGTCCGTCTCGCCGGGGGCGTACAGGGGCGACAGCAGGTTGTATCGGACGGTCAGCACGTCGGGCCGGATCTTCTGGTACAGGTGCAAGAACCGGGCGGCCTCGTGGCACCGATGGTCGTGGCTTGGGCCGGTCGCCCATTCGAGTGCGAACGTGTGCGGAGCACGCATTCCGATCGCGCGGACGAGGCCGTGTTCGACGAACGCGCGCATCTGCTTGACGGCGCGCGCCAGGTACTGGTCACCCTCGCCGAAGTCGGTGGAGTGGAAGAAGTACAGGTCGAGGTAGTCGATTCCGAGGTGGCGGAGAGTGCGTTCAAGCTGGCGTCGCATCTGTTCGGCCGCGTAGGGATGAGCGGCCGAGGCGAAATAGCCGACCTTGCTGGAGACCGTGACCTCGTGCCGAGGGACGTGGGCGAGCAGGCGGCCGAGTAGCCGTTCGGAGTGGCCGAGGCCGTACACGTCGGCGGTGTCGTAGAGGGTTACGCCCAACTCGTGCGCCCGTAGCAGTCCGTCGAAGGCGCGTGCGCTATCGACGCCGTCCCATCCGATGGGTACGCCTCGGTTGGTGGCCGCGCCGCCGATGGTCCAGCAGCCCGCGCCGAGGCTGGACACGGGGCGGCCGAGGCCGCGCAGGTAGCGGGTTTCCGGAATCGTGCTCATGGGGGCCTCGTCAGGTTCCGCAAGGGTCAGCGGCGTTGATCAGGCGCCATGCATCGGTGTTGGCCCAGTGGGCGTGCTCTGCGAGCAAGATCCCGGCGTCAGCCGGCGGAAGATCACGGGCGAGTGCGGTCACGGCATCGTCTATGCGGGCGCGTAGCCGGATCATGAGGGTGTCGGCGAATTGCGCGCACGCCTCGTCGAGTCCGGCTCGGTGGGCGGTGTCGGGAGCGGTGCGGTCCAGGAGCGAGAGCATTCCGCCGAGCAAGGAGTAGCCCGCGCGCTTGAGGATCGCGCGTGTGTCCCGGATCGCGTGGCGGCGGTCGCCATCGGCCAGTTTCTCCAGCGACTTGAGGGTGTAGTCGAGGGCGAAATTACGATCGACCCACAGTTGTGCCCGATGAGAGAGGACGCCGATACGCCAGTCGAGGTACTGGGCTTCGACGCGCCCCATGGACGGATCGGGCGCCCCGGCGAGTCCGGCCGCATCGACGGCGCGCGTATAGGCGGCGCCGATGAGGCATTCCATTGAGACGAGCATGTAACTGATGGCCTCGTAGAACGGCTGGCCGGTGGCGTGCTCGGCGACGAATGCCTCATTGTGAACGCCGTCGATGATCTCGGCGACGCTCAGGTGCGGTAGCGGGCGGAGGATCAAGTCCGTTCTTCCTTGGAAGGCATAGGTGGAGCGCAGTTCCTCGGCGTTCATCAGGTGATCGAACGTGATGTAGGTGAAGCGGGTCGGCACCCCCAGCGCCGAAAGAGTGCGCACGGCGAGTGCGTTCTGTTCTCCGCTGGTCTCCTTGTTGAAGCGGTCGAGGATCGAGGTCACTCCGGACTCGACGCCGAACAGGCAGCGCCGAAGCCCGCGCTCGACCAGCCCGCGCCACATCTGCCCACGCTCGACGTGCCAGGCCCGGTCGCGATCGAGCCGCGCGACCTGGTCCACACGGCACGATGTCTCCCAGCCGAAGCCGCGCGAATGAAGGAGGTCGGCGACGGCCAGGGCACGCGGGACGGCGCTTTCATCGCGGCCGATGAACTCCTCATCGACCAGGTACAACGTCCGGGAAACGTCGGGGTGCTCGTCGAAGACCTCGGCGAACGCGTCAAGGACCCATCCGAGCGACTCGGGGGCTGCGCCCGACCATGTGCCCTTATGACCGCGCGGGCAGAACGAGCAGTAGTTCGTGCAGCCGCGGGACGTCTCAAGCTGGGCAACGCCCCGATAGCCGAACGTGCGCGGGAGAAGGTCCAGCTCAGGCCAGATGTCGTGTTGCGTCCGATTGGCGACGGTGGCCGTTCGGCGGGCACGCCCCACGGCCAGGGTTCCTTCGCCGCGCGCCGCGCCCCGGTAGCCGATTCCGCGCACCTGGTCACGGTCGAGATCGCCGTGCCAGTGCGCGAGCACGTCGGCGATGGTCGCCTCACCCGGGCCCCGTGCCACGAGCAGATCGGGGTAGCGGTCCAGGAGCAGCCGTTCGTTTCGAGCCGTCAGGCTTCCCCCGACCACCACCAGTGGGCCGCCCTCCTGCGCGGTGATCTCGTCCAGGACTGACGTCATCAGACCGTGCTGACCGAAGGTCGCGGAGATTCCCACGATGTCGGGCCGCCCGGTCACGATCCGCTCGATGATGTCGCGAAGGCCGGCACCGAGCTGCATGTCGATCAACTCGACGTGCCCGAGCAGGGTTGCCCGTGCGGCGCGGGCAAGATCGGAGATGCCCAACGGGAAGCGGGGCAAGGGGAAATGCTCGGGATGGTAGAGCGCTGCCAGCAGCACCCGAGGGCGCGTGAGCCGATAAATCCCGGCTGTAGTGATGCGCGCACTTGAGATCCACGAGGACGGCCGATCAAGGGCAAGGGCGCTCTCGGTCCAAGTCGGCCAGTCCCGGGAGTCGTGAGGCGCCCCCGACAGATCAGCGACCGTCCATCCATCGCGGTCGGTGTTCTCGATGAACACGACGCGGCGGTCCAAAGTGCCGACCACGATGGCGCGGGCCCCGAGGCTCTGCTGTAGTGCCTCGGTCAGGGCGCCGGGGTCGGTCAGTCGTGCCTCGCCGAGGTCGGCCCTCGTGCCTGTGGCGTGCTCGGTCGCCAACAACAGCCGGTCGCGAGGGTGGGTGATGGTGGGGACTTCCGCACCGGTCATGAGCGCTCTCCTTTGGACTGCATGAGTACGTGCAGTTGTTCGGGGTTCCGCGCGACCTCGATGCGTGCGCGTCCGCGCACCGCGACCCAGACCGAGGCCAACGGGTCGTACATGAACGCCCAGTGCGGGAAGTCGCGCCGGAGCCGGGCGAGCCAGTCGCCCGGGTCCGGAACGAGGTCCTCGGCGGCGAGGCCGATCACGACCGCACCGTGAGAACCCGTTCGAGCGCGGACACGGCGCCCTTGATGTCGTCGGCCGGGCCGAGCACGTCGCCCCACGACCAGACCAGGGACCACACCTCGTCGAGCAGGTCGCACCTGAGGTCGTCCTTCAGGTCCGGGACGATCGGGTTGACGACGTGCAGAACGGCCGGCCCGGATGGGGTCGTCCTTCGTATCTGCGCGCGAAGCTCCGTCCTGGCTCCGACCGCCTTGGCCAGGCGTTCCAGGTGTCTGCGGCGCGGGTCGGCCGGACGGGCCGCGCTGGGCGCGGCGGTGTTGGGGGCGGCAGGCATGACGGTGTCCTCCCGGAAGTCCTGACGAATGCGCTCGCGTCGCGGGCGCTGATGCCGTGGGACTCACTGTCGGGACGCAGGAAGGCGGAAGGAATCCGCAGGACCTATCGGTGAACGGGATGACCTCCCGCTGGCGGGGGTGTCATCCTGGCCTGACGCCGGGGAGGCCGACCATGAAAACGCAGCGCGCGGGAGGGCGACCGTTCGCATGAGACGTGCCAAGGGACCACTTGAGGTGCCCGTGTGGACATGGCGACTCGACGCGATGCGCCAAGCGCTACATGAGCGCGATATCGGCGCGGTTTTCAAGGTGCTGAAAGACCACTTGGGCGCCAGTCAGACACAGGTCGGCATTGCCGTTGCCATGTCGCAGGGCTACGTGAGCGATCTGATGCGCGGCAAGGCCAAGGTCACCGAACTTGAGGTCTACGAACGCATCGCCGACGGTCTCACGATGCCGAGCGAGGCACGCGTCAGGCTTGGCCTCGCTCCCGTCGCGGACGGCGCGCGGGAGACCGTGAACGACCGCACACCCCTGATGGCCGAGCCCGAAACGGATGCGTCAGGTCCCGCGCTGTGGACGCCCACCCGTACCGTGGAAGACATCACCCGACTCACCTTGATGGATCTGATGTTCGACCGACGCGAAGCGAACAAACGCATCGGCGCCCTTCTCATCGGTGCCCGTCTCACTGAACCGCTCGAATACTGGATTACCAGCGATTCCGTTCCACCGTTCCGCCGAGTGGCATCCGGAACGATCTCCGACGAGGAGATGCGGAATATCGAGACGGTCACTCATGCACTCCGACACTGGGACAACCGGTTCCGCATGGGCATCCGGCGTAAAGCCGTCCTCGGTCAGATGAACGAGGTCGCCGACCTGCTCAACGCGCATCAGCCCGCCGATATCACGCAGCGCTTGTTCGCCGTGCTCGCCGAGCTCGCGAAAATCGTGGGCTCGATGTCGTACGACGCCGGGCTACATCCGATCGCTCAGCGGTACTACCGCGAGTCGCTGCGCGCAGCCCATGCCTCAGGAGAGTCGGGACGCATGTTCGGGGCGAACGTCCTCGCCGCCATGGCTAGGCAGATGCTCGACCTCGACCAGCCCGGCGACGCGCTCGACCTCGTGCGGCTCGCCCTCGATGGTGTCGGCTCGGATGCTCCCGGCCGGGTCCGCTCGATGCTGCGCACCCGCGAAGGATGGGCCTACGCGAAGACCGGGCGTGTGCAAGCCTTCCACCGTGCGGTCGGCCTGGCCCACGAGGACTTCCACAAGGGCAAGGGCGAACACCTGCCGTACTGGGTCGCCGCATTCGATGCCTCCGAACTCGCCGGGGTCGTCGGCGCCCGCTATCGAGACCTCGCCCTCGCCCAAGCACAGCAGGGCCTCGCCCACGACGACCTGGCCCACCGCGCCGTCGAGCACATCGCGACCGCGCTCCGGCTCCGCGCACCCCGCCGAGTCCGGAACCGGGCGTTCGATCTCATCGGCCTCAGCCGGACCTACCTGCTGCTCGGCGAGTGCGAGGAAGCGGCCCGCGTCGTGCGGGGCGCGGTCGAGATCGAGGACACGATCAAGTCGGGCCGCGTCCAGCGCCGCCTGTACGACTTCTACACCGAGGCCGCCCGCTTCAACGACGCCCCGCCCATCGCGGACCTCCGGGCCGAACTGACCGAGCGTTTCAGCAAGAAGCCCCTCGCCACGTTGAAGGAGACCGCGTGACCCGGATCGGCATCACCGGACATTCGAACCTGACCGAGCGTGCGGCCGAAGTCGTACACGCGGCACTCCGGGACGCGCTCGTGCCCTATGCGGGCGCTGAGCTGGTCGGCGTCACGTGCCTCGCCAAGGGCGCCGACCAGATCTTCGCCCGCGCCGTCTTGGACGTGGGTGGCCGGGTCGAGATCATTCTTCCCGCACCCGACTACCGCGAGGAGAAGGTCAAGCCGGACAACCGCGCCGCGTTCGACGAACTGCTGATCCAAGCCGCGTGCGTCCGCTACATGCCGTTCTTGACGTCCGGCCGTGAGGCGTACATGGCGGCCGGCGAAGAAGTCCTCAAGAGGGTCGACCGCCTCATGGCCGTGTGGGACGGCAGGCCGTCCGGCGGCCTCGGCGGTACCGCCGATGTGGTCGAACACGCGCGCCTTCTCGGAACGCCCGTTGATGTGATCTGGCCGGACGGCGCTGAGCGTTCCTAGGTCGGGGCATCCCGCGCTACACCGCCTCTGAACCATTGCGAACTATCCGATTCCGAAGCCCGCATCTCGTCCCATCATTCGCGCGGGGCGTCCCATCGTGGACGCGGAGCTGATTCCCAGGTCGGTTTGTCGGGTGAGTGCGTGAAGTCGTTCGCGTGAGGTGTTGGCGCTTGCGATGGCTTGCAGGGCTCGGGTTCGGGCGTGGTTGGCGTCTTCGATGGCCTGGACCAGTTGGAGCATCTGCCGGATGAGCATGATCTGTGCCCAGTCGCCGTTGCTGTGGCTGGTGGCGGTGGCGACGGCCTTGGCGACCTTGCGCAGGTCCCGTGCTTGTCGGGGAATTCGGGGCGGTGGTTCGTCGTAGCGGGTGCGGGCGGCTTGGGCGAGCGCGTCGGCAACGAAGGCAAGGTTGCCCGGTCGCCTGCCCTCGACGCGCACGGACCAGATCGACAAGATGCCCGACATCTCACGCGCCACCCCGGCCCACGCCGCGTGGTCGTCGGCGGGGACGGACCGGAGCTGGTCTCCGACCTCGGCCAAGACCTTCGCCGCCGTGGTAGCCCAGATCGGCGTGTAATAGGTCGCGGAGACAGCGGAGACGGCACGCGGCTGGGTGGCTTGCCTCCACGCTGCCAATGCTTGCCCATTCTCGATGCTGCCGTCGGGCCAGCGTTGCCGCAGGGTGGGCAACGTCAGATCCCGGCCCAGCCGTCCGCCCCCAAACCAGACCGTTTCCGCAGGTCCGCCGGTAGGCAAGGCCACCGAATACCCGACGACCTGATCCTTGCCCCCGCTGCCGTAGCGGGGCCGGACCAGCGCTCCCAGGTCGCGCAGCCGGTCCACGAAGTCGGCTTCGTGGTCGGCGGCGGTGGTCGCGCCGCGCACGATCCGGGCAAGCAGCACCCGGTCCGGCTCCCGCCCCGGCCGACGCGCCGCCCGCTCCAGTTCAGCGCGCGACAACCCGGGAGCGCCGGCGCCGCCGCGGCCTTGCACGACGCGCAGCCCGTAGCGCTGTTCGAATTCGGCGCACAGGCGGCTGAGCTTGCGGCGGTCGTTCCAGGTACTGGCGAGGGTGCCGTCCTCACGGACGAGGTTCACGGCCAGGTGGACGTGTTCGTTGCCGCCTGCCGACGTGCCGTGGTGGACCGCCAGCCACCGGCACGGCGCCGCCTTCCCGTCCTCAAACCCCAGCCGGTGAACGGCGGTCCGGACGATCTCGGCCCACTGGGCGTCGCTGAGCCTGCGCGCGGGCGTGGAGTCCTCGGGCGGCAGGGAGATCGAGCAATGCCACACGTGCCCGCCCGGGACCTGGATACCCATCGCCTGGCGAAGGCTGTCCAGCGCCCGCCCCAACTCGGTGATCTGCTCGCGGTCGGCGCGGTGGTCCAGCCGCAGCCCGTCCGGCACGGCCAGATCGACGGACGCGGCGATCACCCGCTGGCGGGTGTGCTCGTTGCTGCGACCAGGTCCGAACAGATAGCGGACCAAGCCGACGGTACTGGTTCCCCGCTTGGGCGAGATGAAATTGTTCACCGGCGCGACCCGTCCAGCGCCGCGACGGCCGACTCGGCCCGCGCCAGCACCCGCGCTGCGGCCTCCAGCACCGCCGGAAGCTCGCGGGGCTGCTGCCCAGTGGCATTTGCAGCCCGCGCCAACTGGTTCACGTTGTTGCCGATCGCCAGGGCAAGGCGCTTGACCGCCGCCAGCTCCGACATCTGCCCACGCCGCTCACTGACCGTCCGAACCTCGTCGGCGAGGGAGGCTTCGACCATCAGCCGCGGCACGCTCAGTCCGGCGCGCGCCGCCCGCTCGGTGAGCGCCCGGTGCTCGGCGTCCGTCACCCGCACCAGAAACGCCCGCCGACGCCCTCCCGCTTGCCGCCGCTGCCGACCCCCACCGGGCACTGCCCCACTGCCGGTCTTCGGTCCCGCCATGCGATCACGACCCTCACGCGTAGATTTCCGCTTCGACCAAGAGGAAGAAGCAGAACTCTGCGAACGTGACCACGGGCAACGGCCCGCCCTACACGGCCAGCGCCTCAGCACAGCGACCGCCCCTGAAGGGTGGGACCTCGTGCGGCGCACGACCGCGTCCACCAGGACGCCGTGATCGGATTATCCGAGCACATATCTTGCTCAACCGGGGCAAGGTGGGCGGAAACACTTTGGATGAGATGCGCGCGGAAGGCTTGCGCTAATGCGACTGTGTCGGCCACGCTCGCACCCGAAAAGCTAGCGCTCCCATTCCATAGGCTCGCTCGCCCCACGCAGAGGTGTTGCTCAGAGCTCGATCCAGTCCGCCTCGATCAGGCCGCAGGTCAGCGCTCCCGCTTGGAACGCCTTGGCGAGTTCGTCCATGATCGCCATCGGGTCTCGGTCGGGAAGCTTGTGGATCTCGGTCAGACCGGCGAACAGGGCAATTTTCCCAGTTGCCTTGACCGCCCGTGTCCAGGCGCCTTGGACCCGGATGCCGATGTCATCGACCACTGTTATCGGCTCGTGCGGGGAGCCGAGCCGAGATCGGATGGTGAGGCGCGTCTGGCCGGGCGAATCGCCGGGGACCAGCCAAGCCTTCCAGCCCGGCGTTGGGGGAGGTTCCTCCAGCAGCGCATCAAGAGACAAGACCAGGTGGAGACCATCCTCCAGCCACCTGCGGATCTGTGAATTCGACTGGAAGTCAGAGGTTCTGGCCGGGAAGTACGGAGCGATCATCAGTGCGGCGGAGCCGGTAGACCCGAACATCAGCGGAAGTACGTGGACCCGCTCCAGGCCGGCGCGCACCGAAGGGTCGTCCTTCCAGGTCAACGCCGAGTCTGAACACCAGGCATGTGCGAATACCACGTTGACTACGCCGGGATAGGCGTACACCACCACGCTCGTCGGCTCGGCGTCGGCGTCCCCCGGCGCCGAACACTCGCAGCATTGATAGACCCCCGGGTCAGGGCCGTCACGGAGTTGCCGGATATGAGCTGCGCTGAGCCTCGCAGCGACCTCGGTGCTAATCCGGATGTCGCGCATCAACCGCCTCGCTAGTCTTCTCCGCCCACCTGGCCCGGAGGACGGACCGCCCGGGGACGATCTCGATGCCGCTGTCCGCCGGAGCCATTCCCACCGTACGCGCGCTGGGTCTCGGGTGACACCAAAACGGCTGGCCATGGATCGACGCCGAACGGTTGATCGGTCCCAACCTCGTCCTCTCGCCGCTGCGGGCTTCCAAATCGGCCTCCGGGTTCGCCTCCTACCAGGGCTCCGGCGACATCACGATCGTCCGCCCCCGGCGCGGCGAGATGGCTCGATCCGTATCCGAACTCCCAACGCCAATGGCCTTGGGCAGCGTCTGCGGGTGAGGATCGTGGGTGACTATCTGGGTGACAACCGCAGGCACCACAGAGAGATTCTGAGAGGCCCCAGTAGAAGGTCCGACCGAGCTGGTGAATCTGGTGGCCACGCTATGGGAGCGCTCGTAATGAATAGGTCATCGGTTCGATTCCGATAGGCGGCTCCACCACCCAGGGCGTCCACACACTCAGTGGACGCCCTGACCCGTTGAGAACAGAAATCCCTCTCGGCTCTCGCCGGGAGCGCGTACAACGCCGTCGGCCTACGCGCCTGACAAGTTGTCGGGCGCAGACGAACTGAGCGGCCCACTCGGCTGGCCCGCTTCGCCCATCACCCGCTCCGGCTACTTATGTAGCGGTGTGTTTACGGAGTGTCCCACCAGCGGGGCGCTTCATTGTCTGGGGTCTGCGGACTTGCGAAATGGAAGGGAACACCGAGCCGTTCAGCCAGTGTCCGTCCGACCGTGGTCGCCTCCTCGGCCTCTGGCCAGGGTGGAACCGTCCCGTTGAACAGGCGCAGGTCCGTTCCGTGCTGGACGATGGCAAGGTGGTGTTCTGCTCTGGGGTCGAGCGTGATGGCGAGGAGGAGGACGAACCAGCCCTCGCTGTCCCCGTCCCAGACTGCTTCGATGGCCGCCGGCCGATGGGGTAGTGCCTGGACCTTGGCTGTCAGGGCATCGAGATCAAGCGGCGCGGTCGGAGAACGGTGGAACCGCTTGCCGAGGACCGCGTAGCGTTCGGCGACAAGAGCCAGGCACTCATGAAGACCAGGGCGAGACGTGCCGTCGACGCCTTCTCTGATCACCTGCACGGCTCGGAGCTTACGATCCATGGTGACAAGTGCATCCACCTGGTCCTGGAGTTCAGGCGCGAGGGCGACCCACAATCGGCTCTGCATTCCCGTATTCAACCGCAGGGGCCGCCGGCCGTCGGCCGGGTGGCGCCGTCGCTGCGCACGGCGGCGAGTGGGGGCAGTCCGTTTGGCTTGTTCGGGTTGACGGTGCGGTGGTGGTTACGGTTTGTGGGTTATCCAAAGCATTTCGGCTGGCCAGCGGTTTGCCCAGTCGGGTGGGTCGGTCTTGTTGTAGCCGTTGAGGGTTCCGGGGTCGGGGCGCGGCTCGATGAGGTCGTCGATGATGAGGCCCGCGGTGCGCAGAGTTCTGATCCAGTCGCCGTAGGTGAGTTGGTAGCTGGATGCTCCCTGGTCTTCGGCGATGGTGTGGAGGCCGAAGTAGTTGCGCTGCAAGGTGGTGGTCACGCGGCGGGCTTCTTCGTCGTAGCAGGCTTCGAACCATGGGCTGGCGACGTTGAACACCAAGCGCCCGCCACGGCGGAGGACTCGAGCTGCCTGCGGTACGGCCAGGTGTGGAGGTGCCCAGGTGAGCCCGCCGTGGTCGCAGAACACCACGTCGAAGCTTTCGGCGGCGAACGGGAGGCGTTCGGCGGCGGCTTGCACCAGCGGGTAGCGGGGCGTTCCCATTGCGCGGGCTGCTGCAGCGAGTTGGGTTTCGGAGAGGTCGAGTCCGACCACGTTGGCGCCCTCGGCGGCGATTGACCTGGACCACTGGCCGGCGCCGCAGCCCAGTTCGAGGACGCGCTTGCCCTTGACGTCGCCCAAGGCGTTCAAGTGCGCGTCGGGGATCGCGTACATGCCCCACAGCCTGGGTGTCGCGCCAATCTGCGGGTCGTGCTCGTCCTGGTAGGTACGGCTGATCTGGTTCCAGAAACGCCGGTTGGCCGGGATGCTGTCCACGTGCCGACTCCAGCACCGCACCCCCGGGGCGGTCAACACGATAAGGGCACGTCCCGCACAAGGGGTGGGCGTGGGGGCTGGCTGGGCGCGGATGTCTGGTTGGTCTTGTGTGCGAACATATGTTCCGCCGTGGCCGGGGTGCGCGGGGGTCGGGGCATGAGCGTTCGCGCGGCGTGGGGTCCGTCTGGGGTATCGGAGTCGTGGTTTGGGCAGGCGTGGGCACGGTCGCGGGCATGGTGGGGCCGCCAAGGGGGCACGGGGGATCATCGCCCGAATGGCGGGTGACTCTTTTCGGGTTCCCAAGGGACGGCGCCGGGGCGGGCATGGCGGTCCGGACGGCGGTGGGCGGCGGAGGCCCGGCAAGAAGGGGCGGGACGGGTCCGATCCCAAGGCGGCCAGCAGGGAGCCGGGCAAGCGGTCCACCACCAACGACCCGATCGACATTGTCACGGGCGAGGTTCTGCTCGTTCACACCGATGTCGAACTGCCGGGGACGCTGCCTCTGACGCTGGGCCGCACCCATGTCTCGTCTTATCGGGACGGTGCGCTCTTTGGGACGTCCTGGGCCTCTTCCCTCGACCAGAGGCTGGAACTCGACGCCGAGGCCGTCCATTTTTTCGCCGACGACGCCACCGTTCTTTCGTATCCGCACGCGTCGCTGCCCCATGTCCAGTTCCGCCCGGTCGAGGGAAGGCCGTGGCCGCTCGTTCTCACCGCGGCCGGCGGCTACACGATCACCGACACCGCGCGGGGCCGCACGCTGCACTTTCCGCCTCCGGGCGAGGAGCACGGCTGGGCCCGGCTGCCGCTCACGGCGATCACCGACCGCAACGGCAACCGCGTCGACCTCGTCTACGCGGACGGCACGCTGACCGAGCTTCGGCACTCGGGCGGCTACCGCGTCAAGGTGACCACCGCGCCTGTGGACGAGGAGGGTGACGACCGCCGGGTCACCGCCCTGCACCTGGCCGCGGACGAGGGCGACATCGCGCTCATCCGGTACGGCTACGACGCCGACGGCCGCCTCACCGAGATCGTCAACTCGTCCGGCAGGCCGCTCAGGCTCAGCTATGACGAGGAAGGCCGACTCACCGCCTGGCACGACCGCAACGGGTTCGCGTACCGCTACGAGTACGACGACCAGGGCCGGGCCGTTCGGGGCATCGGCACGGACGGGTTCCTCAACGTCCACCTCCACCACGACCCGGCCAACCGCACGACCGTCGTGACCGACGCGCTCGGTCACGCCACCGTCCACCGTTACAACGAGCAGTACCAGGTGACGACGGAGACCGATCCGCTCGGCAACACGACGTCCTTCACCTGGGACCGGCACGACGACCTCCTGTCCCGGACGGACGCGCTCGGTCGCACCACTCGTTTCGTCTACGACGAGCGCGGCAACCTGGTCGAGACCGTCCGCCCGGACGGCGCGCGCTCCACCGCCGAGTACGACGACCTGAATCTGCCCACCGTGGTGACGGAGGCGGACGGATCGGTCTGGCGGCAGTCGTACGACGAGCACGGCAACCTGGTCGAGTCGGTGGACCCGTCGGGTGCGGTGACCCGGTACGGCTACCACCCCGGCGGACATCCGGCGTCGGTGACCGATCCGCTCGGGAACACCGTCCGCTTCGCGGTGAACGCGGCCGGGCTGGTGACCGCGATGACCGATCCGCTGGGGAACACGACCCGGTACGGATACGACACGGCGGGTCGGCCGACGAGCGTCGTGGATCCCATCGGCGGCGTCGTCCGGCGGGGTTGGACCCCCGAAGGAAGGCCGGCCTGGCACACCACGGCGGACGGACTGACCGAACGCTGGGACTACGACGCCACCGGCAACCTCGTTGCGCACACCGCGCCGACGGGCCTGGCCACCCGTTACGAGATCGGCCCGTTCGACCGTCCGGTCGCCCAGACCGGCCCGGACGGGGCGCGCCTGGAGTTCGCCTACGACGCCGAGCTGCGGCTGCGATCGGTCACGAACGCGAGCGGGCTGGTCTGGCGGTACGAGTACGACGCCGCCGGAAACCTGGTCGCCGAGCACGATTTCGACGGCCGCACCCAGACCTACGCCTACGACGCGGCGGGGCGGCTCGTCTCGCGCACGAACGCGGCGGGGCAGACCGTCGCGTTCCGCCACGACGCGATGGGCAACGTCGTCGAGAAGCGCGCGGGCGAGCAGGTCGCCACGTTCGCCTACGACCCCGCAGGCCGCCTGGTCGAGGCGGTCAACGCGGACGCCCGGGTCGCGTTCGTCCGCGACCCGCTCGGCCGGGTCACGGCGGAGACGTCGCACGTCGGGACGCTGAACAGCGCCTACGACCGCGCCGGGAACCGGGTGCGGCGGCGGACGCCGTCCGGTGCGGACAGCGTGTGGACCTACGATCCGGCGGGCCGTCCCGTGCGGCTGGACGCGGGCGGCGCGGTCCTCGCGTTCGAGCACGACGCCGCGGACCGCGAGGTGCGGCGGCGGATCGGCGCGGGCGCCCAGCTCGTCCAGCAGTGGGACGCTCGGCACCGGCTGACGGCGCAGACCGTGTGGGGCAGGCCCGCCGCGCCGGACGCGGGCGAGCCCCGGCTGCTCCAGCACCGCACCTACGGCTACGACCCGGGCGGCGACGTGGCGGCGCTCGGCGACCGGCTGGGCGGCGACCGGCGGTTCGAGCTGGACGCCGCCGGACGCGTGACGACCGTCCACGGACAAGGCTGGACCGAACGGTACGCGTACGACCCGGCGGGCGACATCGTCGGCGCGGAGTGGCCGGCCGCGGGCGGGCCGGACGCCGAGGCGACCGGATCGCGGGAGTACGCGGGCACGCTCCTGCACCGTGCGGGCCGTGTTCGGTACGAGCACGACCGACAGGGACGGGTCGTCCTGCGACAGGAGCCGCGCCTTTCGTCCCGGCCCGCGTCGTGGCGCTACCACTGGGACGCCGACGACCGCCTCGTCGGCGTGGAGACCCCGGACGGCTCACGCTGGCGCTACCGCTACGACGCCCTCGGCCGCCGTGTGGCCAAGCAGCGGCTCGCGGAGGACGGCGCGGGGATCCTGGAACAGACGGACTTCGTGTGGGACGGTCCCGTCCTCGTCGAACGGGTCCACCGCGTCTGGTCGCCCGGGGACAACGCCTATGTGGGCGACGGAATGGTCTGGGAGTACGAGCCGGGAACCTTCCGTCCCGTCGCCCAGATCGAGCGCGAGATGGCGCCGGAATGGGTCGACCGGCAGTTCTACGCCATCGTCGCGGACCTCGTCGGCAGCCCGGTGGAAATGGTCGACGAGGCCGGAGACGTCGCCTGGGCGCGCCGTTCGACTCTGTGGGGCGCCGCGCTCGGCGACGCGTCCGGCCGCAGTGACTGCCCCCTGCGGTTCCCCGGCCAGTACCATGACGCCGAGACGCGGCTGAATTACAACCACAACCGCTATTTCGACCCGTCCACCGGCCGTTATCTCAGCCGCGACCCGCTCGGCCTGATGGGCGGGGTCAATCCCTTCGCGTACGTCCCCAATCCGTGGACCTGGTACGACCCGCTCGGATTGACGCCGCGCCGGGGCGGCGGGCACACCACGCACAGCGCCCTCGCCAACGGGCAGGGCGTCACGCACGGACGGACGTACACCGCGATCGGCGACGACCCCGTGACCCACGCGAACGCCGGACGCCTCGACAACGGCTCCTATCCGACGCGCGGCAACGCCCATGACGTGATCGTGCACGGCTCCCGCGACGGGTGGCCGATCCCCGGAAACGGTCACAAGACCCATCCGGCGCAGATCGCCGAGGCCATCGCGAACAATCCGAACTATCAGGGCGGGCCGATCCGGCTGCTGTCCTGCCACTCCGGCAACCGGCGCGGATGGGCGCAGGAGCTCGCCAATACGATGGGCGTTCCGGTGTGGGCGCCGACGAACCGAGTGCGTGCGCTGCGCAACGGCGACACCGAAATCGACCGGGGCGGAAAGTGGAAGAAATTCTGTCCGCAAGGATGAGTGGGGCGATGCAGCTGAACGGATTCAAGATCGTGGGTTTCTACCGCGAGCTGGGGCATTTCCGGGGCGTGGATCTCCCTTCGATTCACGAGGCGCGGCGCGGGGTGCGGCTGGACGACGCTGCCGAGGTCTGCCAGTACCTGATGGGCGCCGAATGGGTGACGATCGTCATGGAGGCGAGCGCGGACGCGATCACGGGGCGCCTCGTGCCAGGGGCGCAGGAGCTGGCGGGCGGCCCGTCGCTCCACAGCGACGGAATCTGGGTGTGGCCGCAGGACCTGGCCTATTACGTCCGCGTTTACGGCCTGGCGTTGCCCGACGATTTCCTGGCCGAGATCCGCGAGCGCGGCCACCGGCCCCCCGAACTGACGCGACTCCAGCATATGAAGCTCCGCCAATGGCAGTCGCGCCTTTACTGACCGCGTGGGCGGGTCAAAGGCGGGTGGCGGTTCGGATGAGGGTGGCCAGAGCGCGGGAGCGGGCGTGCGGGGGCCAGGCGATCACTGTGGTGACGGGCGGGGCGTCCAGGACGGGGATTGCTGCTACGCCGGGCGGCAGGGTGGCGCGGCTGGATTCGGGGAGGATCGCGGCGGCGCGGCCCAGGGCGATGAGCTGGTAGAGCTGCGTCGTGTCGTGGGCTTCGGGGCCGGGGCCGTCGGGGTAGGTGCCGTTGCGGCCGGGCCAGCGCGGCAGGGGGAGGTCGGGCAGCGCGGTGACGTCCGCCGTCCGCAGGTGCGGGCGCATGGTGAGGGGATGGCCGGCGGGGATGATCGCCACTTGGCCTTCGGTGTGCAGGTCTTCGGTGTCCAGGCCGGCCGTTGAGTCGAAGGGGCGGTGGAGGAGGGCCACGTCGGCGCGGCCGTCGCGGAGGACTTTCCCTTGCTCGCCTATTCCGCAGAGGAGGACGTCCACCGTGACCGATCCGGGTTCGGCGGCGTAAGCGTCGAGCAGTTTCGACAGCAGTTCGCCGGCCGCCCCGGCTTTCGTGACGAGGACCAGGCCCGGACGGCCGGTGGCGGCGCGGCGAGTGCGGCGTTCGGCGGCGGTTACCGCGTCCAAGGCTGCCCGGGCCTCGCGGAGGAGGACGGAGCCGGGCTCGGTCAGGGTGATGGTGCGGTTGGTCCGCTCCAGGAGCGTCACCCCCAGGCGGCGTTCCAGTTGCTGGATCGCCCGGGAGAGTGGCGGTTGCGCCATGCCCAGCCGTTGCGCGGCGCGGCCGAAGTGCAGCTCTTCGGCGACGGCGACGAAGTAGCGCAGCTCGCGCGTTTCCATGTCCGCCACCGTATGCGATACCCGGCGGGTATCGTCCGGCACCGAAACGGTGTTGGCGCTCTCGCCGGGTACGCGGACAGCATGGTGGGCATGAGGGAGCAGACGATTGCGCTGGTGACCGGCGCTAACAAAGGTATTGGGTACGAGATCGCCCTGGGGCTGGGCGCGCTCGGTTGGAGCGTTGGCGTCGGCTCCCGGGACGCCGAGCGCGGGGACGCCGCCGTGGCGAAGCTGCGCGCGGACGGGGTCGACGCGTTCGCCGTCCCGCTCGACGTCACCGACGACGCGAGCGTCACGGCCGCCGCTGCGCTGGTCGAGGAGCGCGCCGGACGGCTCGACGTGCTCGTCAACAACGCCGGGGTGACCGGCGGGATGCCGCAGATGCCGTCCACGGTCGATATCGAAACGGTGCGGACGGCTGTCGAGACCAACGTGCTCGGCGTCATCCGCGTCACCAACGCGATGCTTCCGCTGCTGCGGCGCTCGGCGTCGCCGCGGATCGTGAACATGTCCAGCAGCGTCGGGTCCCTCACCCGGCAGACCGCCTCGGACGACCCCAACGTCACGGGGCCGGTGGCGGTCGCGTACTCGCCGTCGAAGACGTTCCTCAACGCCGTCACCGTCCAGTACGCCAAGGAACTGCGCGGCACCGGCGTCTTGATCAACGCCGCCTGCCCGGGTTACTGCGCGACGGACCTCAACGGGTTCCGCGGCGTTCGCACCGCTGGGGAGGGCGCGGCGATCGCCGTCCGGCTCGCGACGCTGCCCGACGACGGGCCGTCCGGCGGGTTCTTCGAGGACGCCGGGGTCGTGCCCTGGTGATCCCGGCGGGGCCGATCCTGGCACGATGGGCGGATGGCGAATCGTGTCGTGGCCGCGTGTGACGGTGCTTGCAAGAACAATCCCGGCCCGGCCGGGTGGGGCTGGGTCATCGCGGATCCCGATGAGCGCGTCGTGCGGTGGGCGTCCGGTCCGCTGGGCCGGGCGACGAACAACATCGCCGAGCTGACGGCCTTGCGCGAGCTGCTGGGCGCCGTCGATCCGGCGGCCGATCTGGAGATCCGCATGGACTCCACCTACGCCATGCAGGCCGTGACCAAATGGCTGCCGGGATGGAAGGCGCGGGGGTGGATGACCGCGTCCAAGAAGCCCGTCGCCAACCGGGAGATCATCGAGGCGATCGACGCGCTGCTCGTCGGCCGGACGGTCCGGTTCGTCCACGTCGCGGCGCACCAGGTGGACGGTGACGTCCTCAACGCGCTCGCCGACCGGGCGGCGAGCGCGGCGGCGACCACCCAGCAGGCCGACGGCGGGACCAGCGCGGACGACGTTCCCGAGGCGCCCGACGAGGTCGCTCCCCGGCGGGCCGCGGTGCCCCGCCAGGCCGCGCGGTCGGGGGGCATCACCGCCAAATACCCCGGGACGTGCGGTTGCGGGCAGCGGTTCGCGGCCGGGGAGAAGGTCGTCAAGCACGCGAACGGCAAGTGGGGACATCCGGCCTGCGCGGAGTCCGCGGCCACGCGGTGAAACAGGTGCTGTCGTCGCTGGGGTACGGCGCGCGGGTCGAGCGGCAGGTCTTCGACGGGCTGGACCTGACGTCCCTGCGGACGCAGCGGTTGTGGTTCAGGCGGTGCGCGTTCGTCGGCGCGGACCTGCGGCACGCGACCCTGGACGGCTGCTCGTTCACGCTGTGCGACCTGCGGGACGCGGACCTGCGCGGCGCCTCGCTGCGCGGCGTGTCACTGGCCGGATGCGACCTGCGCGGCGCGGACCTGCGCGACACCGACCTCACCGGCGGTCGGCTGACCTGGGTCAACACCGGGTCCGACCCGCACGGGCGCACGGACGTCACGGGAGCCGACCTCACCGGCGCGTGCCTGCGCGACGTGCGGGCCGATCGCGTCCTCGGCTGGCCCGGGGACGCCGAATGATCCCGAGCCGCACGGTCCGGCGACCTCGGTCGCGGGACCGTGCGGCTCGGCGTTCCCAACGTCGGCGTCTACGGCCTGGCCCTGCCCGACGGCGTGCGGCCATCGGCCCCTGGACTCACGCGACCGCGGCGGGGAAGGCTTCGCCTTCGCGTCGATCGGTGGCGGCCGGCCGCAGGGATCGCACGGCCAGGACGATCATGACGGCCGGGATCAGGAGGTCGGTGACGAGGACGCCGCCGGTGTTGCCGGGGGCGTGGTCGCCGTTGGCGAACCACTGGTAGACGTGGCCGATCAGGGCTCCCCAGAGGAACATCCCGCCGCCGAGCCCGATGGTGATGCGCTCGCGCGGCGTGGCGGAGGCGGCCCGGAAGCCCATGACGGCCAGCCCGAGGTTGGCGACGGCGATCTCGAACATGAAGGGCGTCCGGTGGAAGCCGATCGCGGTGGCCATGACGTCCGGGACGGTGAGGAACGCGAACGTCATCCACAGGCTGCCGATGCCGAAGGCGCCGACGGCCCACCAGCGCTGCCAGATCTCCAGCCGTTCCCGGCGTGACGGGACGCGGCGGGTTCGCACGAAGGCGCCGATGGCCGGGACCAGGATCCAGATGAGGGGGAAGGCCGACTGGGCGATGTATCCGATGGTGTCCATGGCTCAATCTTGCGTCGTTAATATTAACCTGTCAACACTCCGCTATGCTGGTGCCGTGGACGAAGGACTCGCAGACCTGCTGCACCGCGTGGTCATGCTGCTGGGCGAGGCGGCCCGGCGACGCACCGACGACCGGGACGGCCTGACCTACAGCCAGATCCGGCTGCTGGGCGCGGTGGAGGATCTCGAACCGGCGACGCAGCACCGGCTGGCGCAGGCGATGTCGGTGTCCGACCCGGCGATCAGCCGGGCGCTCCGACCGCTCGAAGCCGACGGACTGGTGCAGGTCACCGTCGACCCGGCGCATGCGCGGCGGCGTCTGGTCAGGCTCACCGACGCGGGCCGGAAGGCGTTCCACACCGCCGGGAAGCCGCTCTACGACGAGTTCCGCGCCGCGCTCGTCGCGGCCGGCTTCCCCTACGAGCGCTACCTCCAGGACACCCTTCGACTGGCCGAACTCCTCGCACCGGGCGGCGACGGAACGGAGAAGGGTGGGGAGCGTCGGTGAGTTGAGGACGGGTGCCGGCGTTCGCGTTAATACGAGGACGAAGGGTTCATGCGGCCTGCTTGGAGCGCCAATTGGCCGAGATCCGCGAGAGTGGTCACCGGCCCCCGAAGCTCCGCCGGCGGCAGTCGCGCCTCTACTGACCGCGTTCAGACGATGAGGACGCCGCCGTAGTTGAGGGGGAACTCGTCCTCCGGCCCCGGGGCGGGCCAGGTGCGGACGTTGGCCAGGCCGGGCGGTTCCGGACGCAGGTCCTTGAGAACGGCGTCGACTTGGGCTCTCGTCCGGATGAACGCGGGGGACGGGGCGTTGTCGAACTGTCCGTGAATGCGGGCTAGAGCTTCAGGCGACGCGGTGTCGGAGACCATGCCTGAGCAGACCAGGCGACTCCCAGGTGCTAGCGCCGTGGTGTATTTCAAGATGAGCCCGTGGGCGTCGTCGGATTCCTGGATGAACGGCAGAACGGCGACCATGAGAAGGACGAGCGGCTCGTCGTAGTTGATGAGCCCGGTCGCGCTCGCCGCGCGCAGAACGTCGGGGACGTCGCGGATGTCGGCGGCGAGGTAGCGGCTCCTCGGGGAGCCGCGCAGGAGCGCGCGACCGTGGGCGATGGCCGTCGGGTCCTTGTCCACGTAGACGACGCGGGTTTCGGGGGCGATGCGCTGGGCCACCTCATGGACGTTCTCCTGGGTGGGAAGGCCGGAGCCGAGGTCGAGGAACTGGCGGAATCCGCGACGGGTGAGGTCGGCGACGACGCGGGAGAGGAAGGCGCGGTTCGCGCGGGCGGCCGGGCGGAGTTCGGGCCAGTCGGTCAGAATCGCGTCGGCGGCCTGGCGGTCGGCGGGGAAGTTCTCGGTTCCGCCGATGAGGTAGTCGTAGACGCGGGCGGACGACGGCTCGGCCTTCCCCTGAAGATCATCGCGCATGGGTCGATGCTCGCACGGACGGCGGCCGTCCGCGCTGGCCGTCTCCGGCCGTGCGTGCCGGCGGTGACGGGATTGAGCGACGAAGAACTGGACGAGATCGCTGAGCGCGCCGAGGCGGCCACGCCGGGCCCTTCGTGCGGGAGCTGGACGATGGGCGCGGCGGACCGCCCGCGCGGCCGGGGTCAGAGGAGGCGTTTGATCTCGCCGTGGGCCCGGTAGAAGCCGCCCTGCTGGGACGGGCGAATCTCCTCGACGACGTAGCGCGCGTTCGGTTCGCGGATGTCCTTCGGGAACTGGACGCGCCAGTCGGAGCGGTAGCCGGGGCTCGTCACGCGGACGCGGACGCGCCCGCCGTCCTGGTAGCACTCGACCACGACGCCGTCGTCCGCGCTCGTGGCGGTGGCGAGCGTCGTCGTCGGCTCGACGGCGGTCAGGGTCGAGGCGGCCTTGACGTCCAGCGGCGCGGGGACGCTGCCCGCGTTCGCCGCCTCGACCGCCGTCGCGCTCGCGTCCACGCAGGCCAGGCTGCCGTCGGTGGTGACGATGTAGAGCCGGTCGTCCAGGAACTGCATGGAATACGCCGACCCGAAACCGGTGCCGAGTTTCCACAGGCGCTCGCCGCCCTGGTCGAAGCAGTAGATCGAGGACGAGCTGTCGCCCGCGAAGACGTACCGTCCGTCCGGCGCGGTCGCACAGGAGAAGACCGGCGCGTCGCACTGGTAGACCGCCTCGATCTTGCCGTCCGCCTTCGCCAGCCGGTAGACCTGCGAGTTCGAGGTGCCCGCGTAGACGGTGTCGTCCTCCTGCCAGCCGAACAGGACGCCGCCGCGCACGGACGTCTGCCAGCGCGGCGTGCCGTCGGCGGTGTCGTAGCGCGCGACGCCGCGCGAGTGGCCGTGGTAGATCGCGTCGGCGTCGCAGCGGACCATCCACGCGGCGTCGCCGGCGGCGTCGCGGGCCCACTGGAACTCGTCCTCGTGGTCGATCGCGGTGACGCGGCCGTGCCGGTCGGAGACGCCGAGGATCGCGTCGTCGATGTCGAGCCAGTAGATGTCGACGTCGGCGGAGATCTCGTAGGCGACGTGCGGGACCTTGCCGCTGAGGTCGTAGACCTTGCCGTCGTCGCAGCCCGCGTAGATCCAGAAGTCGTCGGCGACGATGCACTTCACGCCGTCCGGCAGCTTGAACCGGCCGGTCACGGTGCCGTCGTGGCGGACGGTGAAGACGTCGCCGTTCTGGTTGCCGACCCAGCAGCGCTGCTCGTCGGCGAAGATCCCGAACGCGGGGGCGCCGCTGGCGAACCGCCACAGAACGGGCGCCTGCTTCGCCGTCGAACGACTGCTCCGGATCGTGCGGCGCGTGACGGCCCGGGGCGCGCGTCCGCCCCGGACGGCGGGCGTGTAGCCCTTGCGCACCTTCTCGTCGATCTTCTTGCGCGCCGCCGCCTCGGCCTGTCGCTCGGTGCCGAAGGTGGACGTGCGGGCCTGGCCGGGCGCGCCGATGCGTCCATAGGTAATGGTCACGGACGTGCCGGACAGGACGACCTCGTAATATTTGTGCGCGCCGCCGCCGTCCTCGGAGAGTTCGAGGTAGGTGGTCTGCTCAGCCATCGAAGGCCCTTTCCGGACGGACGATCTCGACCCTTGCAATCCGAGGCTATGGGCCGGGTCCGACATTTCTGGGATGATCTCCCACCATGATCGCGGCGATTTGTCTGGTCGTGGGCGTCGTCCTCGGCGTGGCTGGAACCCGGATCGTGGACCGCGTCCGCGCCCGGCGGCTCGTCGACGACCCCGAGCCGGGCGAGCGGCGCCGGATCGCCCCGGCGGTGAAGGTCGTCGCCGGCGCCGTCCTGTTCGTCGGGGCGCTCGGCGGCATGCTCTACGGCTGTTCGCAGTACCTCGGCAACCAGGGCAAGACCCTGAAGGCGTACTTCCACCTCGTCGGACGGGGTGACGCGATCGGTGCGTGCGCCCTGCTGGACACCAACGCGCGTGCGAAGCTCATGCTGTTGGAGCGCGCGGCGAGCTGCGAGGACGCCGTCACCCGGCTGCACGCGTCGCTGACCCCGGAAGAACGCGACAAGCTCGCCGACGACGACCCGTTCATCAACGGCGTGGAGTCGGCCGGCGACCACAAGGAGCTGGAGCTCACGTCGGCCAACCCGCTCCACATCGTGTACATGACCGTGATCGACGAGGGCGGCCGGGAGCTGATCCACGACTGGCGGTGACGCGCCCTGTGGAAGACTCGGGGCGTGCGAGTGACGCGGCGGAATGCCCGGTTCCAGCAGTGGGAGGCGCTGCTCGGCAACCGCGCGAAGCGACAGCGGGCCGGGGAGTTCCTGGTCCAGGGCGTGCGGCCGATCAGCCTGGCGGTGGACGCCGGATGGCCGATCCGGGCGTTGCTGCACGAGGACGGACGGCCTTTGTCGGCCTGGGCGCGCGATATCCATGACCGCGCTTCAGGAGAACGGTACGAGGTCTCCGCCGAGCTGATGCGCGAACTCGGAGAAAAGGACGACGAGACGCCCGAACTGCTGGCCGTCGCCGAACTCCCGCCCGACGACTTCGCGCGCCTGCCCGCGCACGCGACCTTCCTCGGCGTCGTCTTCGACCGGCCGTCGAGCCCGGGCAACATCGGGACGATCGTGCGGTCCGTGGACGCGTTCGGCGGCCACGCCGTCATCGTCGCCGGCCATTCCGCCGACCCTTACGACCCGAAGGCCGTCCGGGCGTCGACGGGATCGCTGTTCTCGGTTCCGGTCGTCCGGGCGCGGTCGGCGCGCGACGTCCTCGACTGGGCGAAGACCGTGGACGGCCTCACGATCGTCGGCACCGACGAAAAAGGCGACGCCGACCTGGACGCCGTCGACCTCACCGGCCCGACGCTGCTGGTCATCGGCAACGAGACGGCCGGCCTGAGCGGCGCCTGGCGCGACGCGTGCGACGTCATGTCCCGCATTCCCATCACCGGCACCGCCAGTTCCCTGAACGCCGCCAACGCCGCCACGGTCGCGCTTTACGAGGCGGCCCGGCAGCGTTAGGAGCAGGGATTCCGGTAGAGGGCGACCGACGGGTCGTCGAGCGGTCCGGGGCAGAGGAAGCGCGCGTAGCGTTGGTCGCCGTCCACATAGCGTTTCAGCCATGCGATGACGTAGACGGCCAGCGTGGTGTTCGGCTTCTTCGGCGACGAATGTGTCGTCCCGGCGATCTCCAGATAGCCCTTGCCGGACGACGCCGGAATGCTCTGGTAGAACCGCCGCGCATGCCGGGCCACCGGCGCGATCTTGTCGTTCTGCGCCGCCACGACCAGCGTCGGGACGCGGACGTTCGAGAAGTCCTGCCCCTTGTCGTAGGGCATCAGCGGAATGGCGGCGCGCAGCGTCGGACGGTCCGCCGCCGTTTCCAAAGCGGCGCCGCCGCCGAACGAATGGCCCATCACGGCGAGCCGGTCGGCGTCCACGAGCGTCGCGACGGGGCTGTGGACGGTCAGGTACGTCATCGCCGCCTCCAGCTCGTGCGCGCGGGCGGCCGGACGGTCCTTCAGGTGCAGCGTGTCGATCGCGAAGACCACGAACCCCCGCGACGCCAGAAGCGGGCCGTACCAGGCCATTCCGCCCTGGTTCCCGTTGCGTCCCGGCGCGATGATCACGCCGCCGAACGTGTCGCCGCGCGGCCGACCGGACGGGTAGTAGATCGTTCCGCCGCCGAACGCCTCGGCGGTGCCGCGCGGGACGAGCGCGGTCGACGTCCGGTACGGCCCGAGCGGCGCGGCGAGGGACGCGACGGTCGGCGCGGGGTTCTCGTCCCTCGCGGGGGGCCGGTCAGCGCAGCCCGCCGCCGTCAGAACGGCGACGACGGCGGCCGACCGCAGCACCGTACTTCCGAGAAATCCCATCCGCCCCAGTATTCACTCTCCGGAGCCGCCGTCTTCCAGGGAGCCCTCGATCTCCAGGTAGACGCGGCGCAGCTCGTCCAGCGTCGCGGCCTCCGGGTGCTCCCACAGGCCCCGGTCGGCGGCCTCCAGCAGACGTTCCGCGATCCCGTGGAGTGCCCACGGGTTGGACTTTTCGAAGAACGATCGGTTCTCGGCGTCGAAGACGTAGGTGTGGGTGAGCTTTTCGTACATCCAGTCCGCCACGACACCGGCCGTCGCGTCGTACCCGAACAGGTAGTCGACGGTCGCGGCCAGCTCGAACGCGCCCTTGTAGCCGTGGCGGCGCATCGCGGCGAGCCAGCGCGGGTTGACGACGCGGGCCCGGAAGACGCGCGCGGTCTCCTCGTGCAGCGTCCGCGTCCGGACGGCGTCGGGCCGCGTGCTGTCGCCGATGTAGGCGCGCGGGGCCGTCCCGGTCAGCGCCCGGACGGTCGCGATCATCCCGCCGTGGTACTGGAAGTAGTCGTCGGAGTCGGCGATGTCGTGCTCGCGCGTGTCGGTGTTCTTGGCGGCGACGGCGATGCGGCGGTAGGCGTTCTCCATGTCGTCGCGCGCGGGGACGCCGTCCAGGTCGCGCCCGTAGGCGTAGCCGCCCCAGACCGCGTAGACCTCGGCGAGGTCGGAGTCGTCGCGCCAGTTGCGGCTGTCGATGAGCGGCAGGATGCCCGCCCCGTACGCGCCGGGACGCGAGCCGAACACGCGCATCGTGGCGCGGCGCTCGTCGCCGTGGCGGGCGCGGTCGGCGGCGACGTGCGCCCGGACATAGTTGGATTCGTCCGGTTCGTCCTGGGCGGCGGCGAGCCGGACGGCGTCGTCCAGCATCGTCACCGCGTGCGGGAAGGCGTCGCGGAAGAAGCCGCTGATGCGGATCGTGACGTCGATGCGCGGGCGGCCCAGCTCGTCCAGCGGGATCGGTTCGAGGCCGGTGACGCGGCGCGACGCGTCGTCCCAGACGGGCCGGACGCCGAGCAGCGCCAGGACCTCGGCGATGTCGTCCCCGGACGTCCGCATCGCCGACGTCCCCCACACCGACAGACCTACCGACTCGGGCCACATTCCCGTCTCCTCGCGGTAGCGGGAGAGCAGCGAGTCGGCCATGGCGCGTCCGGTGTCCCAGGCGAGCCGGCTCGGGACGGCCTTCGGGTCCACCGAGTAGAAGTTCCGGCCGGTCGGCAGCACGTTGATCAGTCCGCGCAGCGGCGATCCGCTCGGGCCGGCGGGGACGAAACCGCCGTCCAGCGCGTGCAGGACCATGCCGATCTCGTCGGACGTCCGGTCCAGGCGGGGGACGATCTCGGTGGCGGCGAACCGCAGGATGTCGGCGACGGGGCCGTCCGCCAGCTCGGCCGCGGTCTCGGGCGCCCAGTCGGCCGCCTCCATCGCCGCGACCAGTTCCCGTGCTTCGGCTTCGACGGTGTCGGTACCGGTGCGATCGGTGCCCGACTCGTCCAGGCCCAGCGCCTCGCGCAGCCCCGGCAGCGTCACCGCGCCGCCCCAGAGCTGGCGCGCGCGCAGCATCGCGAGCACGAGGTCGACCCGCGCGGAACCCGTCGGCGCGACGCCGAGGACGTGCAGGCCGTCGCGGATCTGGACGTCCTTGACCTCGCACAGCCAGCCGTCGACGTGCAGCAGGAAGTCGTCGAACTCGGCGTCGTGCGGACGGTCGTCCAGCCCGAGGTCGTGGTCCAGCCGGGCGGCCTGGATCAGCGTCCAGATCTGCGCGCGGATCGCGGGCAGCTTCGCCGGGTCCATCGCGGCGACGCCGGCGTGCTCGTCCAGGAGCTGTTCGAGCCGCGCGATGTCGCCGTAGCTCTCGGCCCGCGCCATCGGCGGGATGAGGTGGTCGACGAGCGTGGCGTGCGCGCGGCGCTTGGCCTGCGTGCCCTCGCCGGGGTCGTTGACGAGGAACGGGTAGATCAGCGGGAGGTCGCCGAGCGCGGCGTCCGGCCCGCACGCCGCCGACAGCCCGGCCGCCTTGCCGGGCAGCCACTCCAGGTTGCCGTGCTTGCCGACGTGGACGACCGCGTGCGCGCCGAACTCGTCCCTGATCCACTGGTAGGCGGCGAGATAGTGGTGGCTCGGCGGAAGGTCCGGGTCGTGGTAGATCGCGACGGGGTTCTCGCCGAAGCCGCGCGGCGGCTGCACCAGCACGACGACGTTGCCGGAGCGCAGCGCGGCGAGGACGATCGCGTCGTCGTCCACGAACAGCTCGCCGGGCGGCGGGCCCCAGTGCTGCTCGATACCTTCGCGTAGCCCGTCGGGGAGTGTTTTGTACCAGTCGCGATAGCGGGCGACCGGGATGCGGACGGGGTTGCCCGCGAGCTGTTCCTCGGTGAGCCAGTCGGCGTCCTGGCCGCCCGCCGCGATGAGCGCGTGCATGAGCGCGTCGCCCTCGCCCGGCAGCGCGTCGCCGGTGTCGTAGCCGTGGTCGCGCAGCGCGGTGAGGAGTCGCACGACGCTCGCGGGCGTGTCCAGGCCGACCGCGTTCCCGATCCGTGCGTGTTTGGTGGGGTACGCCGACAGCATCAGCGCGATCTTCTTCTCCTCGGCCGGGACGTGCCGGAGCCGTCCGTGCCGCACCGCGATCCCGGCGACGCGGGCGGCGCGCTCGGGGTCGGCGGCGTAGACGCTCAGGCCGTCCTCGTCGATGCGCTTGAACGAGAACGGGACGGTGATGAGCCGTCCGTCGAACTCGGGCACCGCGACCTGCGTGGCCGTGTCCAGCGGGGACAGGCCGTCGTCGCTCGCCTCCCACGTCGCGCGGTCGCCGGTCAGGCACAGGCCTTGCAGGATCGGGACGTCCAGGGCGGCGAGCGCGCCCGCGTCCCACGCCTCGTCGTCGCCGCCCGCGCCGGCGAGCGCCGGTTTCGTCCCGCCCGCCGCGAGGACGGTCACGACCAGCGCGTCCACGCGGCCGAGCTCGGTGAGCAGGGCCTGGTCGGCGGTGCGCAGGGACGCGCAGAAGATCGGCAGGGCGCGTCCGCCCGCGTTCTCGATCGCGGCGCAGAGCGTCTCCACGAACGCGGTGTTCCCGGCGAGGTGGTGCGCGCGGTAGTACAGGACGCCGATCAGCGGGCCGTCGCCCGGGGACGGCGCGCGGTCGAGCGTGCCCCAGGCGGGCGTCGCGGCGGGCGGCGCGAAGCCGTGCCCGGTCAGCAGGACGGTGTCGGACAGGAACCGGTGCAGCTCGCGCAGGTTCGCCGGGCCGCCGTGTGCGAGGTAGGCGTGCGCCTCGGCGGCGACTCCGGCGGGGACGGTGGACAGCTCCATCAGCTCGGCGTCCGGCGCCTGCTCGCCGCTGATCACGACGACGGGCCGCGGGCCGCGCAGCAGCGCGTCCAGGCCCTCTTCCCAGGCGCGGCGCCCGCCGAGCAGCCGGACGATCACCAGATCGGTGCCGTCGACGAGTTCGGGCAGGTCGGCCGGGTCCACGCGGGACGGGTTGGCGAGACGGAACGCTGTTCCGGAAGAACGTGCGCTGAGCAGGTCGGTGTCCGAGGTGGACAGCAGCAGAAACACGCGGTCGTGTCCTCACCCGGGGTCCTCGCCCCGAATCGAAGGGTCGCCGCGACAGGGGAGTCTCCTGGCTCCCGGATCGGCGCTCGCCCCGGCCTTCCCGCTCGCGCAGTGGCCTGTGACGGGGTTCGCTCCCCGGTGACAGTGGCGGGACCGCGCCGGATTCACACCGGCTTCCTCCGCTTTGTCGCTGATCACCACTCTGGTCATCGCGGACATCCGCGTCAAGCTCGGACGGGCCGGGCGCTTAGGATCGGCGGCTGTGACGACCCGCTCCGGCCCCGACGCGTGCCCCGGCGCCGTCCGCGTCCACCAGGCCGCCGACGGTCTGCTGGCGCGCGTCCGGCTGCCCGGCGGCGCGCTGCCCGCGTCCGCCTTCGCGGCGCTGGCCGCCGCCGCGCGCGACCTGGGCGACGGTCGGCTCGACCTGACGTCGCGCGGCAACGTGCAGCTGCGGGGCCTCGCGGACGGCGTCGCCCTCGCGGCCCGGCTCCAGGACGCTGGCTTGCTGCCGTCCGTCGCACACGAACGGGTGCGCAACATCCTCGCGAGCGTGCTTTCCGGCCGGGACGGCCGCGGCTTTCTCGACGTCCGTCCCTTCGTTACGCAATTCGACGCGGAATTGTGCGCCGACCCGGCGCTGGCCGACCTCCCCGGCCGTTTCCTGTTCGCCTTCGACGACGGCCGCGGCGACGTGACCGCCCTGCGCCCCGACCTCGGCGTCATCGCCCTCGACGCGACGACGTTCGCCCTGGTCCTGGCCGGTCGCGACAGCGGCGTCCGCGTCGCGCCGACCGACGCCGTGCGCCTCCTGCTGGACGTCGCCCGGACGTTCCTGGCCGTGCGCGGAACGGCCTGGCGCATGTCCGAACTGGAGAACCCGGCGGAAAAACTCGGCCTGCTCGGCGGCCCCCCATCTGCCTTCCCGGACAGCGAATTCCCCGACCCGGGAATCGCCCTTCAGAAAGACGGCCGAACGGCCGTCACGGCACTCGTCCCGCTGGGCCGCCTGGAACCCGCGCACCTCGCCGCGCTCACCGGCCACGAGATCATCGTCACGCCGCGCCGGACCGTCGTCGTCCCGGACACGACCCCCGCGACCGCCGCCGCGCTCACCGCCGCCGGCCTCGTCCTCGACCCCGGCTCGCCCTGGCACGGCATCACCGCATGCGCCGGCCGCCCCGGCTGCGCCAAGTCCCTGACCGACGTCCGCGCCGACGCCCGCACCACCGTCCGCCCCGACACGCACGCCGACGACCGCAGCGACGGGGGTGGCGGCGCGGTTGGTGTGCTTGCTGAGGCGAGTGGGCTGCCTGTGCATTGGTCCGGTTGTGAGCGGCAGTGCGGTCGGCCCGCCGGACGGCATGTCGCCGTCGTCGCGACCCCCGCCGGTTACGACGTCCGCCACCCAACGGAGGATCCTGTGATCGACTACGTCCGCGACGGCGCCGAGATCTACCGGCGCTCGTTCGCGACGATCCGCGCCGAGGCGGACCTGGACGGCCTGCCCGCCGACGTCGCCCGCGTCGCGGTCCGCATGATCCACGCGTGCGGGATGGTGGACCTGGTGGACGACCTCGACGTCGCGCCGGGCGCCGTCGCCGCCGCGCGCGCCGCGCTGCTGGACGGGCGTCCGGTGCTGTGCGACGCCGAGATGGTCGCCGCCGGGATCACGCGCCGTCGGCTGCCCGCGCGCAACGAGGTCGTCTGCACGCTCGGCGACCCGCGCGTCCCGGACCTCGCCGCGCGGCTCGGCACCACGCGCAGCGCCGCCGCGCTCGACCTGTGGGGCGACAGGCTGGACGGCGCCGTCGTCGCGATCGGCAACGCCCCGACCGCGCTGTTCCGGCTGCTGGAACTGGTCGCGGCGGGCGCGCCGCGTCCGGCGGCGGTGCTCGGGATTCCGGTCGGGTTCATCGGCGCGGCCGAGTCCAAGGAGGCGCTCGCCGCGTCCGACCTGCCACATCTCGTCGTCCGGGGACGGCGCGGCGGCAGCGCGATGACCGCCGCCGCCGTGAACGCGATCGCCGCCGAGGACGAGTCGTGACCGGCCGCCTGTACGGGGTCGGGCTCGGACCCGGCGATCCCGAGCTGATCACGCTGAAGGCCGCGCGGCTCATCGAGGCCGCCGACGTCGTGGTGTTCCACGCCGCCCGGCACGGCCGCAGCCACGCCCGCGCGATCGCCGCCGCGCATCTGCACGACGGGCAGATCGAGGAACCGCTGATCTACCCGGTGACGACCGAGGCGACGACCGACTACCGGACGGTCATGGAAGCGTTCTACGAGGACTGCGCGCGCCGCCTCGCCGTCCACCTGGACGCGGGCCGCGACGTGGTCGTCCTCGCCGAGGGCGACCCGTTCTTCTACGGCTCCTACATGCATCTGCACAAGCGCCTCGCCGGGCGCTACCCGACGACGGTCGTGCCGGGCGTGACGTCGATCGCGGGGGCGTCCGCCGAACTGGGCCGTCCGCTGGTCGAGCGGGACGAGACGCTGACCGTCCTGCCCGGCACCCTCGGCGACGACGCGCTCGCCGACCGCCTGCGCGCGGCGGACTCGGCGGTCGTCCTGAAACTCGGCCGCACGTTCACCGCCGTCCGGACCGCGCTGGAACGGGCGGAACGCCTGGACGACGCCTGGTACGTCGAGCACGCCACCACCGGCGACCAGCGCATCGAACGCCTCGCCGACGTCGCCGCCGACACCGTGCCGTACTTCTCGGTCGCGGTGCTGCCGAGCCGCATCCACGAGGAGACACGCCGCACCCTCCCCACCGCAAACTCACCGCAGGCGACGACCGTCGGCCTCACCCCGGCCGAGGCAGCACAACAGCCGCGCGACGGGGGAACGACCGTCAACCTCGGCCCGGCGGGCGACGCCTCGGGACAGGGCAGCGAAGCGACGGCTATCGGCCCCGCCGGGGCAGTGCAGGAGTCGCGCGGCGAGGGGACGACCGTCGGGCTCGGCCCGGCCGGGGACGCATCGGAACCGCGCAGCGCGGGGACAGTCGCCGGGGCAGTGCAGCCGCGCGATGGGGGGACGGCCGTTGGCCTCGGCCCGGCCGGGGACGCCTCGCAACCGCGCAGGGCGGGGACGGTCGCCGGGACAGTGCAGCCGCGCGATCGAGGGACGACCGTCGGGCTCGGCTCGGCCGAGGACGCCTCAGAACCGCGCAGCGCGGAGACGGTCGCCGGCCCGGGCGGTGCTGTGCAGCCGCGCGGGCAGGGGACGGCTGTCGGCCTCGGCTCGGCCGGGGACGCCTCGCAGCCGCGCGGCGAGGGGACGGCCGTTGGCCTCGGCTCGGCCGGGGACGCCTCGGGACGGCGCGCTGCGGGGACGGTCGCCGGGGCGGTGCAGGGGCGCGGTGCGGTGACGGTCGTCGGACTCGGCCCGGCCGGGCGCGAGTGGCTGACGCCGCAGGCACAGGAGGCGCTCGCCGCCGCCGACGACCTCGTCGGCTACCGCCCCTACCTGGACCGCGTCGCGCCGAACGCGCGCCAGCGCCGGCACCCGTCCGGCAACACGGTCGAGGCGGACCGCGCCGCGTTCGCGCTGGAGCTGGCGCGCGAGGGACGGCGCGTCGCGGTCGTCTCGTCCGGCGACCCGGGCGTGTTCGCGATGGCGACCGCCGTGCTGGAGGCCGCCGAGGCGTTCCCGGACGTCCCGGTGCGCGTCCTGCCCGGCGTCACCGCCGCCAACGCCGTCGCGGCCCGCGCGGGCGCGCCGCTCGGCCACGACTACTGCGTGCTGTCGCTGTCGGACCGCCTCAAGCCGTGGGACGTCATCGCGCGCCGCCTCACCGCAGCCGCCGAGTCCGACCTGGTCATCGCGATCTACAACCCGGCGTCCAAGACCCGCGTCCACCAGGTCGCCGAGGCCCGCGACCTGCTGCTGCGGCACCGCGCGAAGGACACGCCGGTCGTGATCGGACGGGACGTGGGCGGCCCGGCGGAGAGCGTCCGGATCGTCCCGCTGGCCGACCTGGACCCGGCGGACGTCGACATGCGCTGCCTGCTGATCGTCGGCTCGTCACAGACCCGTCGCGCCGGCGACACGGTTTTCACGCCCCGACGCTACCCATGAGCCAGGCCAGCGCCTCGTCGACCGTCTCGACGCGGGCGACATCGGGGAGCGGAGGCCGGTCCACCATGACGACGGGCACGCCGAGGGCGCGGGCGGCGGCGAGTTTGGCCTCGGTCATGGGGCTGCCGCTGTCCTTGGTGACGAGCGTGTCGATGCGGTGGTCGCGCATGAGGGCCAGTTCCTCGTCCACGGTGAACGGGCCGCGCGCCAGGACGACGCGGTGGCGCAAGGGCAGCGGCGGCGACGGCTCGTCCACGGAGCGGATCAGGAACCAGCGGCGGTCGTCGGCGGCGAACGGCGCGAGGTCCTTGCGGCCCGTGGTCAGGAACACGCGCGCGCCGGGCAGGTTCGCGGCGGCGGCGTCCAGCGACGGGACGCGGATCCAGCGGTCGTCCGGACCCTCCGTCCAGCCGGGACGGCGCAGCACCACCAGCGGCACGCCGACGTCGCGCGCGGCGGTCACGGCCGCGTCGGTCATGACGCGGGCGAACGGGTGCGTCGCGTCGATCACCGCGTCCACACGCTCGGCACGCAGCCACGCCGTGAGGCCGTCCGCGCCGCCGAACCCGCCGACGCGCACCTCCCCGGCGGGCAGCACCGGCCGCTCGGTCACGCCCGCGAGCGAGGTGATCGCCGTGTATCCGTCCAGCGCGGCGAGGCGGTCGGCGAGCGTCCGCGCCTCCCCGGTCCCGCCGAGGACCAGCACCTTTGTCATGCTGTCGATGCTATGAGCGAGCTTCGGAGAGGGTGGACGACGGGGGCCTGCGCGACCGCTGCGACCCGCGCCGCGTTCACCGCGCTGCGTACTGGCGCGTTCCCCGACCCGGTGGTCATCGAGCTGCCGCGCGGGGAGCGGCCGGCGTTCGCGCTGGCCGTGGAGGAGCTGCGGCCGGGTGTCGCGATGGCGGGGATCGTCAAGGACGCGGGGGACGACCCGGATGTTACGCACGGCGCGTTGGTTCGCTCGACGGTGCGTCCGGGGCCGTCCGGCGGGGGCGTGGTGTTCCGGGCCGGTCCCGGCGTCGGGACGGTCACCAAGCCCGGCCTGCCGCTGGACGTCGGCGAGCCCGCGATCAACCCGGTGCCGCGCCGCATGATCCGCGCTGCGGTCGAGGACGCCGACGTGATTGTGGAGATCTCCGTGGACGGGGGCGAGGAGCTGGCCCGCCGCACCTGGAACCCCCGGCTCGGGATCCTCGGCGGTCTGTCGATCCTCGGTACGACCGGGATCGTCGTGCCGTACTCGTGCTCAGCGTGGATCGACAGCATCCGGCGCGGCGTCGATGTCGCGCGCGCCGCCGGGCACGCGCACGTCGCGGCGGCGACCGGCAGCACGTCCGAGCGGACGGTCGCCGACCTCTACGGGCTGCCGGACGACGCGCTGCTCGACATGGGCGACTTCGCCGGGGCGGTGCTGAAGTACGTCCGGCGCCACCCGGTGCCCCGGCTGACGATCGCGGGCGGCATCGGCAAGCTCGCCAAGCTCGCCAACGGCCACCTGGACCTGCACTCCAAGCGCTCGCAGGTCGATCTCGGCGCGCTCGCCGCGCTGGTCGCCGATCCCGCGACGGCCGAGCGCGTCCGGCACGCGAACACCGCGCTGGACGCGCTGCGGATCTGTCAGGCGGCGGGCGAACCGCTCGGCGACCTCGTCGCGGACCGCGCCCGCGCGACGGCCCTGGACGTCCTGCGCGGCGCCCCGGTCGCCGTCGACGTGATCGTCATCGACCGCGCCGGCACGATCGTCGGCCGCGCCTAGTTGTTGGCGGTGCGGTAGCGGCCGGGGGTGACGCCGCAGACGCGGTGGAAGGCGCGGTTGAACGCGTATTCGCTCGTGTAGCCGACCGAGCGGGCGATGGGGCCGATCGGGTCGCCGGTCGTGCGGAGCCGGTGGGCGGCGAGTTCCATGCGCCAGCGGGTCAGGTAGGCGAGCGGCGGCTGGCCGGCGCGGGCGGTGAAGCGGCGCGCGAGGGTGGCCCGGGAGACCGCGAGGCGCGTCGCGAGGTCGTCCAGCGTCCAGGGGCGGGCGGGGTCGGCGTGCAGGGCGGCGAGGGCTTCGGCGACGAGCGGGTCGCGCAGCGCGGCCAGCCAGGACGCGCGGGGCGGCTCCCCGTCCTCGGTGTCAAGCCAGGCGCGGATGATGTGGACGAGCAGGACGTCCAGCAGCCGGTCCAGCACGGTGGCCGCTCCGGTGCGCGGGACGGCGATCTCGTGCGCGAGCAGCCGCAGGACGTGGTCGGTCGGCCGGTCCGGGTCGGCCGGGAGGTGGATCAACGGCGGGAGCAGGCCGAGCAGCGGCGCGTTCACCGCCGCGTCCTGCCGGTAGGACGCGCACAGGACGCGGGTCGCGGGCGGGCCGTCGCCGACGGTGAGCCGTCCGCCGGTGGAGAGCGCCTGCCGGGCCGCGACGTGGTCGAACGGCTCGCAGGACGTGCCGGGATCCGAGGACAGCCGGTGGCGGGTGCCCGCCGGGAGCAGCACGAGGTCGCCCGGCATGAGGCGGCGGGGGGACGCGCCGTCCACGTCCAGCCAGGCCGTGCCCGCCGTGACGGCGTGGAACGCGGCGCCCGGGACCTCCGCGAGGTCCAGCCCCCAGCCCTCGCCCGCGTGGAGCGTGGCGGCGACCGTGCCGCGCACCCGGGCGAGGGCGAGCACGTCCGTCAGCGGATCCATGTTGCCACTCTACGGTGAGACGCACGGACAAGACTCTGCGGCTTTCAGGCATCGTCCGGGTCAGGGGGCGCCTCGTATGGTGATCTCATCGACCAGGGAGGAACCCCATGAACATCACCGGCTCCGTAGCGTTCGTCACCGGCGGGAACCGCGGCCTCGGCGCCCGGCTCGTCGCCGAACTGCTGGCCTGGGGGGCGGAGAAGGTCTACCTCGGCGCCCGCGACACCGGCTCGGTCGCGTCCGACGTGGCCGCCGACCCGCGCGTCCGGGTCGTCGCGCTGGACGTCACCGACGCCGCGAGCGTCGCCGCCGCCGCCAAGGCCGCCCCGGACGTGACGCTGCTGGTCAACAACGCGGGCGTGCTCGGGTTCGGCTCCGTCCTCGACGGCGACCTCGACCTCTTCGAGCGCGACGTCCGGACGAACTACCTCGGCGCGCTGCGCGTCGCGCGGGCGTTCCTGCCCGCGCTGCGACGGGCGTCCGGCGGCGCGGCGATCGTGAACGTGCTGACGCTCATCGCGCTCGCGCCGATGGGCCCGATGGCGGGCTACTCGGCGTCCAAGGCCGCCGCGCACTCGATGACGCAGGCCCTGCGCGCCGCCGTCGCCGCGGACGCCATCACGGTCGTGGGCGCCTACCCGGGCGGCATCGACACCGACATGCTCGCCGGGGTCGACGCCGCCAAGGCCGACCCGGCGACGGTCGCCGCCCGCATCCTGACCGCCGTCGCGGCCGACGCCCCGGTCGTCTGGCCCGACGACGCCTCGGCCGGCGCGGGCGCCGTCTACCTGACGGACCCGGCCGCCCTGGAGCAGATGCTCGCCGGCTGACGCCCAGCGGCGCCGGCAACGGCCGCCGCGCGGGCCAGCCGCGCGGGGCCGTGCGGGACATGTCCGCCAGGACGGTCAGCGGGTCGGCCGGGCGGGCTAGGCGGCCGGGGTGGTGCGGGACAGGTTCGCGAGGCCGGCCGGTACACGGGCTGGCCGGGTGGGGCGTTGCAGGACCGGTCGGCCGGGACGGTCAGCGTGCGGGCTGGCCCGGCGGGCTAGTCGGGAAGGGTGGTGAGGATGGTCAGCGGGCCGGTCGGGCGGGCTAGGCGGGCGGGGCGGTGTGGGACAGGTCCGCCAGGGTGGTCAGTGCGTGGGCCAGGACGTCGTGCGGCGGGGACGCCAGCGCCAGGCGGACGGCGCGGGGCGTCGCGCCGCGGCGGGCGGCGAAGGCCGTGCCCGGTGTGACGGCGATGCCGTGCCGGGCGGCTGCCGCCGCGAACGTCTCGGCGCGCCACGGCTCCGGCAGCTCCCACCAGCAGAAGGACGAGTGCGGGCCGCCGCGCGCCGACGGGATCGCGGTGGCGGCCTCGGCGCGGCGGCGGGCGGCGTCGGCGCGTTTGGCGGCGGCGATCGCGGCGGCGGTGCCGTCCGTCAGCCAGCCCGTCGCGGCCTCCAGCGCGAAGCCGGACGCCGTCCAGGCCCCGGCGCGCAGCGCGGACGCGACGCGTTCGGCGAGCGGCGGCGGGGCCAGCGCGAAGCCCAGGGTCAGGCCGGGGGTGAGGCGTTTGGAGAGGCCGTCCACGAGGATCGTCCGGTCGGGCGCGTGGACGGCGAGCGGCGGCGGCGCGGACGGGTCGAGGAACGCCCACACGGCGTCCTCGACGAACGGGAGGCCGGTCGCGGCGAGCGCGGCGCGGCGGTGCGCGGGCATCGTCGTCCCGGACGGGTTGTGCAGCGTCGGCTGGACGTACACGGCCGCGATCGGTGCGCGGTGGTGCAGTTCGGCGAGCGCGTCGGGCCGCATTCCGTGCTCGTCGGCGGGCACCGGGACGACCGTGGCGCCGAGCCGGTCCGCGAGGGCGAGCAGCGGCGGGTAGGTGAACTCGTCCACCGCCAGCCGCGCGCCGGGCGGGACGAGTGCGGACACGGCCGCCGCGAGGGCCTGCCGTCCGCCCGCCGCGAAGCGCACGCCGTCCGCCGGGAGGCCGGGCCAGAGCGCGGCGACGGCGGCGCGGGCGGACGGCGTCCCGGCGGCTCCGGCGGGACGCAGCGCGGCGGCGAGCGCGTCCGGGCGGGTCAGGCGGGCGAGGCCGCGTGCCAGCAGCGCGTCCTGCCCGGGCACGGTCAGGACGTTCAGTTCCAGGTCGATCGGTGCGGCGGCGGGCTCGGCCAGCGCCGGGTCGGCGTGCGGCGTCCCGGCGCGGACGAACGTGCCCCGCCCGACCTCGCCGACGACCCGTCCGCGCCGGGCCAGCTCGGCGTAGACGCGGGCGGCCGTGGACGGCGCGATGCGGTGCCGCCGCGCGAACGTCCGCTGCGGCGGGAGCCGGGCGCCCGGACGGAGCCGTCCGGCGTCGATCTCGGCGGTCAGCGCGTCCGCTATGCGCAGATAGTCCGTCATGCTCACCTCATTGCACCGAGTGCAATCTGAAGTATTGCACCGAGTTCGGTGCGGCTCCTACCGTCGGCGGCATGGTCACGATGACGGCGGTGCTCGGGGTGATGGCGGTGGGGCTCGGGCTCGTCCTGACGCCCGGGCCGAACATGGTGTATCTCGTGTCGCGCTCGGTCGCGCAGGGCCGGACGGCCGGGCTCGTCTCGCTCGGCGGCGTCGCGGCGGGCTTCGCGGTCTACGTGGTCGCGGTCGCCGCCGGGCTCGGGACGGTGTTCACGCTCGTCCCGGCCGTCCACACGGCGGTCAAGCTCGCGGGCGCCGCGTATCTGCTGTGGCTCGCGTGGAAGGCGGTGCGCCCCGGCGGGACCTCGCCGTTCGACACCGGCGCGCCCGCGTCCGACCCGCCGCGTCGCCTGTTCACGATGGGGCTGGTCACGAACCTGCTCAACCCGAAGATCGCCGTCCTGTACGTGTCGCTGCTGCCGCAGTTCGCGGACCCGGCGCGCGGGCCGGTAGCGGCGCAGCTGCTGGTGCTCGGCTTGGCCCACGTCGCCGTCGCGGTCGCCGTGAACGGCCTGATCGTGCTCGGCGCGGGCGGGGTCGCCGGCTTCCTCGCCCGCCGCCCGGGCTGGCGGCGCGCGCAGCGGTACGTCCTGGGGACGGCGCTGGCGGGCCTAGCGCTCGCTCTCGCAAGGCCCGCCGCGCCCTGACGGGCTCGCCCTCGCAAGGCCCGCCGCGCCCTGACGGGCTCGCCCTCGCAAGGCCCGTCGCGCCTTGGCGCGGGCGCCCTCGTGAGGCCCGCCGCGTCCTGAAGCGGGCGTCCTCGCCAGGCCCGCTGCGCCGTGACGCGGCGCTTTCGCGCGGGCCGCCGCGTCGTGACGTGGGTGGTGTCAGGTGATCGGGTCTCGGACGAGCCGGGCGAGTCCGGCGTCCCACAGGTCCCGGCGGCGCCGGTTGCAGCGGCGCCGGACGACCAGGTACGCGGCGAGCGGGACGACCCCGGCCGCCAGGACTCCGGCGGCGCCGGTGAGGATCGCGACGCCGACCGTCCGGGCGTGGTCGCGCGGCGCGGGGGTCAAGCGCCCAGCCGCGTTCACCCAAACGGAACGTTGTTCCCCTTGTGTCGCCCCTGCCCAGGCTTCCGTCTCGGCTCGATGGACCGTTCCATCCGGCTCGGTCCAAGCCAAGGCCGCGTAGGTGAAGACGAAGGATGTCCCGACTTTGGGCCGCTCGTCGATCCGCTCGACCCGCGCGTCCACCCGGTGCCGGGCGGCGGCCTCGGCGCGCTCGGCCCGCACGCCGTCGCCGTATCCGGGCGCCGCGAGCCGGACGGCGACGATCGGCGCCGCGATGAGGAAGACGAGCAGCAGTGCCGCGCCCACGGTCCGCTGGACGCGGTCCACCGGACGCCGCAGCGGATTCCGGCCGATCCCCAGCCGCCGCCGCAGCCCGCCCGAAACCGTGATCATCGCCTCTCCCTTCGTCATCTCCGCAGCTCACGGTATGCGCAAAGAGAAGGTAAGACGTACGTGCGCCCGACAGGGCATCCTGGAAGCGGCGCTCCCACCGTCCCCGCAACCCGGAGGTTCGGCGTGGTCGATGTGGTGGCGGGCCTGCTGGCCTTGCAGAAGGTGGTCGGTGTGAGCCGCGACGTGTGGGCGCTCGGCTCCGGCGGCCCGATGGTCGAGATCCTCGGCAAGCTCGCGGACGTGGACGCCAAGGCCGCCGTCCGCGCGGTCGGCGACGGACGTTTCGCCGCCGCCGAGGCCCTGCTCTACGGCGCGTACGAGAAACAGGTCTCGATCGCCGAAGGACCGCATTTCGCGAACTTCTTCGGCCGACACGTCGGATTCCGCGACGTCGTCGCCGACGCCCGCTACGGCGCGGCGGGCGCCGCGCTGGCCGCCGCCGAGGTGGCTCGTCTGGGGAACACCGGAGTGCGCGCCACCTGGCTCACACGCGCCAAAGAGAACTTCGACGCCTGGGACGAGCGCGCGAAGGAGCCGCCCCCGTCGAACAACCTCTCGCGGACGGCTCCGATGGTCGACGGCACCATCACGCCGTCCGACTACGAGGTGGCCGAGCGGAAATACAAGCGCTACAAGAAGAAACGCGACGCGTTCACGGCCGTCTACGACCGCATGTGAGTCAGGAGGCTTCCTCGGCGGCGAGCATCGGGGTCAAGGTCAGGTCCGGGAATTCGCGGCGGACGGCGTTCAGCCGCCATTTGTCGGTGAACACCGCGATCAGCGACCCGTCCAGGCTCCGCGTGAACACCTCCACGCCGGAGCGCGACCCGAGGGGCCCGGCGGATTCGGCGTCGGTGATCCGCGCCGTCGTGTAGTCCAGCCGGGTCAGGTCGATGGCCGCGCCGAACTCCTCGGCCATCCGGTGCGCCACGACCTCGAACTGCAGCGCGCCGACCGCCGCGAGCACCGGCGCCTGGTCGCCGCGGACGTCGCTGCGCAGCACCTGCACGACCCCCTCGCCGTCCAGCTGCTCGATGCCGCGCCGGAACTGCTTGGCGCGCCCGTTGTCCTTGGCGCGCGCCACCGCGAACAGTTCGGGCGCGAACGGAGGAATCGGCGGGAAAACCACCGGCGTCTTCACGTAGAGGGTGTCGCCGACCGTCAGCCCGACAGTGTTCGGCAGGCCGATCACATCGCCGGGGTAGGCGACGTCCAGCGTGGACCGGTCGCGGCCGAAGACGGTCTGCGCGTACTTCGTCGCGAGCGGACGCCCCGTGCGCTGGTGGACGAGCGACATCCCGCGCTCGAACCGCCCCGAGCAGACGCGGATGAACGCGAGCCGGTCCCGGTGCGCGCGGTCCATCCCGGCCTGCACCTTGAACACCTGCCCGGCGAACGGCGCGGTGACGGGACGCGACTCGCCGGAGCCGTCCGGCCGGGGCGCGGGCGGCGGCGCGAGGTCCCGGACGGTCGCCAGCAGCTCCCGCACCCCGAAGTTCGGCAGCGCCGCCCCGAACAGAACGGGCGTGCAGGAACCCGCGTGGAACAAGGACAGATCCAGGTCGGCGCCGATCTCGTCCAGCAGCGCCAGCTCCTCGACGGCGGCCGTCCAGGCGGACCCCTCCTCGGCGGCGGCACGGGAAGCGTCCACCACCTCGGCCTCGGCGCGCCGCGCCCCGCCGGGCGTGCGGGTGTAGCGGGTGAACCGCCCGGACGCCCGGTCGATCAGCCCCCGGAAGTCGCCCGCGACGCCGACCGGCCAGTTCAGCGGCGCCGGACGCAGCCCGATCCGCTGCTCGACCTCGTCCAGCAGCTCCAGCGGCTCGCGGCCGGGCCGGTCCCACTTGTTGACGAAGGTGATCACCGGGATGCCCCGGTGGCGGCACACGTCGAACAGCTTGAGAGTCTGCGCCTCCAGGCCCTTCGCCGAGTCCAGCAGCATGATCGCGGCGTCGACGGCGGCGAGGACGCGGTAGGTGTCCTCGGAGAAGTCGGCGTGGCCCGGCGTGTCGAGCAGGTTCAACAGGACGTCGTCGAACTCGAACCGCAGCACCGACGAGGTGATCGAGATGCCGCGGCTGCGCTCCATCTCCATCCAGTCGGACGCGACGCCCTTGCGTCCCGCCTTCCCGTGGACGGCGCCGGCCTCCTCGATCGCGGCGGCGTGCAGTGCCAGCGCCTCGGTGAGCGTGGACTTCCCGGCGTCCGGGTGGCTGATCACCGCGAAGGTGCGGCGGCGGGCCGCCTCCCGCGCGATGTCGGTCGCGGGCGCGGACAGGGTCTCTGCGGAGGTCACCTCGCTCCTTTCCCGAGCAACCCGCAACCCTATCCGGCCCGCGACGGTTCCTTAACCGGTGGCCATGTCCCGGTGGCGCAGCCCGAGCAGCCCGGCCGCGCCGACCAGCGCCGCGAGGACGGTCAGGACGGCGAGCGGCGTCCAGGCGACCGCGTGCCCCGGCAGCTTCGGGACGTGCGTGAACGGCGACACGTCCAGCACCGGCTGCGCGAGGTCCAGCGCCGGACCGAACAGCGAGACCAGCACGACGACGCCGAGCACGCCCCACGCGGCCGGGGTCGCCCGGGGCAGCAGCCCGAACAGCAGGACGGCGACGGCCGCGACCAGCCATACGGCCGGGAGCTGCGCGAGCGCCGCGCCCGTCAGCCGTCCCGTCGAGCCCGGATCGTGGACGAGCCCCGTCACGACGCCCGCGACCGCCAGAACGACCGCCGGGCCGAGCACCGCGAACGCCAGATGGCTCGCCGCCCAGCGCAGCCGCCCGGTGCCCGTGGCGAGGAGAGGTTCGGCGCGCTGCGCGGTCTCCTCGGTGCGGGGCCGCAGCGCCGCCGACACCGCGTAGGCCGCCGCGATCATGCCGAGCGTGGTCATGGACGAGGCGAAGAACGCGTCCTCGATCCCGTTGCTCCCGCCGATCCGCTCAAAGATCTGCTGCAGGTCCGGATTGTCCTTGACCAGGTCGTTCACGCCGCCCGCGACGCCGCCGTAGATGAGCCCGAGCGCGGCGAACCCGGCCGTCCAGGCGGCGAGCGGACGGCTCTGGAGCCGCCACGCGAGCCCGAACGCGCCCCGCAGCGCGCCCGTCGCGGGGCCGAGCCGGGGCGGCAGGACGCCCGCGCCGAGGTCGCGCCGGGCCGCCACCCGCCCCGCCGTCGCGACGAGCAGCGCGTACGCCACGGCGATCACCGCGAGCAGCCACCACCGCTCGCCCCCGTACGGACGGATCCGCTGCACCCAGCCGAGCGGCGTCAGCCAGCCGAGCCATTCCAGGCCGTTCCCGGCGCCGCCCACGTCCGCGCCGAGCCGCAGCCCGTAGGACGCGCCCAGCACCGCGATCGCGAGACCGCGCGCCGCCGTTGCGCTCTCGGTGAGCTGCGCCGCGAGCGCCGCGACGGCCGCGAACAGCAGCCCGGCCGCCGCGAACTGCGCGCCGAACGCCGCCGAACCGGCCGCCGGGAGGCCCTTGCCGAGCATCCCGGCCGTCAGGAGCGCGCCGCCCGCCGCGCTCGCCGCCGCGGTGACGAGCAGCGCGGCGGCCGGCGGCGCGCCCCGGCCGAGGACGGTCGCGCCGAGCAGTTCGCGCCGTCCGGCCTCCTCCTCGGTGCGCGTGTGCCGGACGACGGTCAGCATCATGACGAGCGCCAGCACCACCGGGATCATCGCGGCGCGCTGGGCGACGATGCCGCCGATGCCGGTGTCGTTGAGCGGGCCGTAGAGCGCCAGGAACGTCGGGTTCGTCCCGGACGTCCGTGCGTAGCCCAGCCGGTCCGCCACCGTCGGATACAGCTCTTGGTACGTCGATACGAATCCGACCGGTACGAGCGCCAGGACGAGCGTCCAGACGGGCAGGGCGATCCGGTCGCGGCGCAGCGCCAGCCGGACGAGCCCGCCCGTGCCCGCGAGCGCGCTCACGCGTCCGCCCCGGTGTAGTGGCGGAGGAACAGCTCTTCCAGTGTGGGCGGACGACTCACCAGATTCCGGACGCCGATCGCCGTCAGGTGCTTCAGGACGTCCCCGAGCCGCGCCGTGTCGACCTGGCACCGGAACCGTGTTCCGTCTACGCGCGGGTCATGGACGCCGGGCAGCTCGGCAAGCCCGGTCGGCGGGCCGTCCAGCTCGGCGTCCAGGGACGTGCGGGTGAGGTGGCGCAGTTCGTCCAGCGTGCCGGTCTCGACCGTCGCGCCCGCGCGGACGATCGTCACCCGGTCGCACAGCGCCTCGACCTCGGACAGGATGTGGCTGGACAGCAGGACCGTCCGGCCCTTCTCCCGGTCCTCCCGGACGCACTCCTGGAAGACCTCCTCCATCAGCGGGTCCAGGCCGGACGTGGGCTCGTCCAGGATCAGCAGCTCGGCGTCGGACGCGAACGCCGCCACCAGCCCGACCTTCTGCCGGTTGCCCTTGGAGTACGCGCGGCCCTTCTTGCGCGGATCCAGCTCGAAGCGCTCCAGCAGCTCCGCGCGGCGCTGGGGGTCGATGCCGCCGCGCATCCGGCCGAGCAGGTCGATGACCTCGCCGCCGGACAGGTTCGGCCACAGCGTCACGTCGCCGGGGACGTAGGCGATGCGGCGGTGCAGCTCGGTCGCGTCCCGCCACGGGTCGCCGCCGAGCAGCGCCACCTCGCCCGCGTCCTTGCGCAGCAGCCCGAGCAGGACGCGGATCGTCGTGCTCTTGCCCGCGCCGTTCGGGCCGAGGAACCCGTGGACCTCGCCCGGCCGGACGGTCAGGTCCAGCCCGTCGAGCGCGCGGGTCCGGCCGAACGTCTTGACCAGGCCGGACACCGCGATCGGCGTCGTCACAGTGATCAACTCCTCGTCTCGGGGGCGAACTGCCGGATGGCCGCGCGGGACCGGTCCACCAGCTCGGGGGACAGCAGGTCGTCGGCGAACACGTCGAGGACGGCGAGCGCGAGCCGCGGATAGCCCGCCACCGTGAGCGGGTCCTCGCCGAGCACGCGCCCGAGGTGCTCGTGCAGGACGACGAGCCCGAAGGTCATCGCGGTGACCGCCGCCGAGTACGCCTCCAGGTCGGACGTGGTCGGCCGCTTCATGCCCGTCAACCCCTGGCCGAGCAGCTCGGTGCTGGCCTTGACCGTGTCGTCGAACAGCGCGGCGGCGGCGGGGGAGCCGTCCACCAGCGCCCGCGCGACGTACCGCTGGATCGGGAGCGTGACGTTGAGGACGGACGCGAGCAGCCCCGGCTCGTTCACGCCCTTCTCGATGGCGTCCCGCTTCGTCACGCGGATGGCGTCGATCGTGTACCGGTCGCACGCCTCGCGCAGCCCGTCCTTCGTCCCGAAGTGGTGCTGGACGAGCCCCGGCGACACCCCGGCCCGCTGCGCGATGCCCCGGATCGTCGCGCCCTTGACGCCGTGCTCGCCGAACTCCAGCAGCGCCGCGTCCCGGATCCGCGCCCGGGCAGTGAGATCGTCCTCGTTCATGCCCCTCCAATACAAGCGTTCAGCAAACCATACGCTTGTACCGCCGGACGGCCAAGAGCCTCCGCACAACCGGCTCGAAGCCGTCTCAGCGGAGGCGGGACTTGGAGTACAGGTGGCTGTCGGGGAAGGACGCGGCGGTCAGCGTCCGGCCGACGATGATCACGGCGGTGCGGCGGACGCCGGCGGCGACGACCTGCGCGGCGATGGTGGTCAGGGTGCCGCGCAGGACGGTCTCGTCGGGGCGGCTCGCGTTGGCGACCACCGCGACCGGGCAGTCGGGGCCGTAGTTCGGGAGCAGTTCGGCGACGACCTGGTCGATGCGCTGGACGGCCAGGTGCAGCACGATCGTCGCGCGGCTCCGGCCGAGCGTCGCCAGGTCCTCGCCGGGCGGCATCGGGGTCGCGCGGGCCGAGGTGCGGGTGAGGATCACGGTCTGGCCGACGGCCGGGACGGTCAGCTCGTGGTTCAGCGCCGCAGCCGCCGCCGCGAACGCCGGGACGCCGGGCGTGACCCGGTAGGGGATGCCGAGGGCGTCCAGGCGGCGCATCTGCTCGGCCATCGCGCTGAACACCGACGGGTCGCCCGAGTGCAGGCGCGCGACGTCGTGGCCCTCGGCGTGCGCGGCGGCCATCGCGGCGACGATGTCGTCCAGCACCATCGACGCCGTGTCGATCAGTCGCGCGTCGGCCGGGCACCAGGTCAGGACCTCGGGCGGGACGAGGCTCCCCGCGTACAGGCACACCGGGCTGGCCGCGATGAGGTCGCGTCCGCGCAGCGTCATGAGGTCGGCCGCGCCGGGGCCCGCGCCGATGAAGTGGATCGTCATCGCGTCACCGTCCACTGCGTCACGGGCATCGCGGGCCTCCATCCGGTGAACGCGCCGACCGGGGCGGCGCGGGCGATGTCGATGCGGGTCAGGTCGCCGCCGTGGTCGGCGCGGGCGCGCGCGAGGACGGCCTCGGACTCGACGGTCACCGCGTTCACGACGAGCCGTCCGCCGGGCCGCAGCGCCGTCCGGCACGTGTCGATCAGTCCCGGGGCCGTCACGCCGCCGCCGACGAACACCGCGTCCGGCGCGGGCAGGCCGCGCAGCGCGGCGGGCGCCGTCCCGGTCACGACGCGCAGCGCCGGGACGCCGAGCGCGCGGGCGTTGGCGGCCAGCCGCTCCGCCCGGACGGGGTCGCGCTCGATCGCGACGGCCCGGCAGGACGGGTGCGTCCGCATCCACTCGATCGCGACGCTCCCCGCGCCGCCGCCGACGTCCCACAGCAGCTCGCCGGGCAGCGGCCCGAGCCGGGCCAGCGTGATCGCGCGGACCTCGCGCTTGGTGAGCTGCCCGTCGTGTTCGTAGGCGTCGTCCGGCAGGCCCGGCACCAGCGGCAACGCCGGACCGGTCCGGCATTCGACCGCGACGATGTTCAGCGGGTCGACGGCGTAGTGCCACGGGCCGACGCGCTCGTCGGGCGCGCCGAGACGTTCGAGAACCGTCACCTCGGCGTCAGCGAAGCCTCGCTCGTCCAGAAGGGCGAGGACGGCCATGGGGGTTTCGGAACCCGCGCTCAGCACGAGGATCCGGCGGCCCGGCGCGAGCAGCGTGTGCAGGGTCTCCAGCGGACGTCCGACCGCGCTCACCACGGCCGTGTCCTCCTGCGCCCAGCCGAGCCGCGCGCACGCCAGCGCCACCGACGACGGATGCGGCAGCACGCGTACTGGGACGAACCGGGCGAGCGTCGTCGCGATGCCGTAGTGCGTCGGATCGCCGCTCGCCAGCACCGCCAGCCGCCGTCCGGCGTGCGCGGCCAGCACGCGCGGCACCGCAGGGACGAGCGGCGACGGCCACGGCACCCGCTCGGCCGCCACCTCGTCCGGCAGCAGCCCGAGCTGGCGCTCGCCGCCCACCACGACCTCGGCGGCGCGCAACGCTTCGCGGGACGAATCGGGCAGACCGGACCAGCCGTCCGCGCCGATCCCCACGACGACGACCTCAGACACCGCCGATGACCCGGTCGATCGCGATCTCCAGGACGACCCGCTCGGGGTTCGCGCGCGGCGGCCGGTACCGCTCGGCGTAGCGCGCCTCGGCGTCGGCGACCTCGGCGGGCGACGTCCGGACGAACGCGGTGCCCTCGATCGTGGACCAGCGCCGTCCGTCCACCTGGCACAGCGCGACCGGCGAGCCGTCCGGCGCGATGTTGCGCGCCTTGACCGACCCCGCCGACGTGATCACCCGCGCCAGGCCCGCCGCCGGGTCGAGTGTGGCGCCGACCGGGACGACGTGCGGGCGCCCGTCCGGGAACAGCGTGGTCAGCGTGCACAGGTGCCGTTCGCGCCAGAACGCGACGACGCGCGGGTCGTCCACGGAAAGTCGGTGGTCGACGGATCGGGCGGGCTGCATAGTGTCCTTCCTGGGGGATACGGGGAAAGCATCCCAGAGCCCGGGCCGGACGAGCCGCCCGGGTGCGCGTGCGAAAAGGGGGCTGCGGCGTGCGGACGGCCGAGGTGAAGCGACGTTTCCTGGCCCATTTCGAGGCGCGGGGGCACACCGTCGTCCCGAGCGCACCGCTGCCCGCCGCCGACCCGACGCTGCTGTTCGTCAACGCGGGAATGGTGCCGTTCAAGCCGTACATGCTCGGTCAGGAGACGCCGCCCTATACCCGGGCGGCTAGCGTCCAGAAATGCGTGCGGACGCTCGACATCGACGAGGTCGGCAAGACGACCAGGCACGGCACGTTCTTCCAGATGAACGGCAACTTCTCCTTCGGCGACTATTTCAAGGAAGAGGCGATCCGGTTCGCCTGGGACCTGGTCACGGCGCCGCTGAGCGAGGGCGGCTACGGCCTGGACGCCGACCGGATCTGGGCGAGCGTCTACCGCGAGGACGACGAGGCCGCCGGGCTGTGGCGCGACGTCATCGGGTTGCCGGCCGAGCGGATCGTCCGGCGCGGGAAGGCCGACAATTTCTGGTCGATGGGCGTTCCGGGGCCGTCCGGGCCGTGCTCGGAACTGTTCTACGACCGGGGTCCCGAATTCGGCCGCGAGGGCGGTCCGGAGGCGGACGAGGACCGGTACATGGAGTTCTGGAACCTCGTCTTCATGCAGTACGAGCGGGGCGAAGGAACCGGCAAGGACGATTATCCGATCGTCGGCGAACTGCCCGCGCGCAACATCGACACCGGAATGGGCCTGGAGCGGATGGCGGCGCTGCTTCAGGGCGTCGACAACCTGTACGAGGTGGACGAGACCCGGCCCATTCTCGACCGCGCCGCCGAGCTGACCGGCAAGGTCTACGGGGCGCGGGCGGCGATGGACAGACACCCCGACGACGTCCGGTTGCGCGTCGTCGCCGACCACGTCCGCACCGCGCTGATGCTCATCGGCGACGGCGTCACGCCCGCCAACGAGGGACGCGGCTACGTCCTGCGCCGGATCCTGCGCCGCGCCGTCCGCGCGATGCGGCTGCTCGGGTTCGCCGACCCGGCGCTGCCCGAGCTGCTGCCGGTGGCGCGCGACACGATGGCCCCGTCGTACCCCGAACTCGCGGCGGACTTCGAGCGCATCGCGTCCGCCGCGTACGGCGAGGAGGACGCGTTCCGCGCGACGCTGCGCCAGGGCAGCGCGCTCCTGGACGAGGCCCTGGACGCGACGCGCGGCAGCCTGCCCGCGAGCACCGCCTTCCGCCTGCACGACACCTACGGCTTCCCGATCGACCTGACCGTCGAGATCGCCGCCGAGCGCGGGCTCGACGTGGACGTCCCCGGCTTCCGCGCGCTCATGGACGAGCAGCGCCGCCGCGCCAAGGCCGACGCGCAGGCCAAGAAGAGCGGGCACGCCGACGTCGGGCCGTTCCGCGCCGTCCTGGACGAGTCCGGGCCGACCGAATGGCTGGCCTACGAGACGCTCGACACCGAGTCGACCGTCCAGGCGATCTTCCGGGACGGCGTGCCGGTCACGTCCGCGCCGGACGGGAGCCTCGCCGTGGTCGTCCTGGACCGGACGCCGTTCTACGCCGAGTCGGGCGGCCAGGACAGCGACGCGGGACGGCTGGAGGCTTCGGACGCGGTCGCCGAGGTGCTGGACGTCCAGCGGCCGATCAAGGGGCTCGTCACGCACCTCGTCCGGGTCACCGGCGGGGAGATCGCGCTCGGCGCCCGCGTCCGCGCGCACGTCGACCCCGAGTGGCGGCTCGGCGCGCGGCAGGCGCACTCGGGGACGCACGTCGTCCACGCGGCGCTGCGGCAGGTGCTCGGCCCGGCGGCGCTGCAGTCCGGGTCGTACAACCGTCCCGGCTACCTGCGGCTGGACTTCGCGTGGCGGGGCGGGCTGTCCCCGGCGATCCGGTCGGAGGTCGAAGAGGCCGCGAACGTGGCGCTCCGCCGGGATTATCCGGTCGACGTCCGGTACATGTCGCTCGCGCGGGCCCGGGAGATCGGCGCGCTCGCGCTGTTCGGCGAGACCTACGACGAGACCGTCCGCGTCGTGGAGATCGGCGGCGCGTGGTCGCGCGAGCTGTGCGGCGGGACGCACGTGGAGCGCGCCGCGCAGATCGGGTCGATCGCGCTGACGTCCGAGGCGTCGGTCGGCGCGGGCCGGCGCCGCGTCGAGGCCGTCACCGGCATCGAGGCGTTCCGCTACCTCGCCCGCGAGCGCGACCTCGTGGCGCGCGTCGCCGAGCAGGTCGGGGCGCCGCGCGACGAGCTGCCCGAGCGGATCGCCGCGCTGGTCGAGCGGCTCAAGACCGTCGAGCGGGAGAACCGGCGGCTGCTGGACGAGCGGACGGCCGGCGAGGCGGCCCGGCTCGCGTCCGGCGCGCTCGACGTCGCGGGCGTCGCCTACGTCGGGACGGCCACCGACGCCGACCCGCGCGCCCTCGCCCGCCGCGTCCGCGACGCGATCCCCGCGCGGCGGCCCGCCGTCGTCGCGGCGCTCGCCCCGAAAAGCCTCGTGATCGCCGTCAACGACGCGGCGCGCGGACGCGGGCTGGCCGCCGCCGACCTGCTGCGCGGCGTCGGCCGGGGCGGCGGCGGGGACGACGTCGCGCAGGGGCCGGTGCCCGAATCGGGGGCGGACGTCCTGAACGTCCTGGCCGATCTGATCGGCTCACGCGTGGATTGAGCCCGGTCCGATTCGCCGTCCGACCCCGGGGTCTGGTTACATTCCGTGGTCATTCGTGAGCACGGGGGTCGGTCACGGTGGGACATCGGATTCAGGGACGGCACCGGCGCGTCTGCGGCGCGCCGCGCTGGGCGGTCGCGTGCGGCGCGGTCGTCTTCCAGATCGCGCTCGGCGGCGTGTACGCGTGGAGCGTGTTCGCGCACGCGCTGCAGCAGCCGGGAACGCGGTTCGGGCTGGGGCGGGCGGCGTCCGTCCTGCCGTTCTCGGTCGCGATCGGCGTGGTGTTCGTCGGCACGACGCTCGGCGGGCGCCTCCAGGACCGGCGCGGGCCGCGCGCCGCCGCGCTGCTCGGCGGCGCGCTGTACTCGACGGGCGCGCTGCTCGCCTCGCTCGTCACCGACCGCGACCGGTTCTGGTTCCTGCTCGCCGCGTACGGGGTCGTCGGCGGGCTCGGGCTCGGCATCGCCTACATCGTCCCGGTCGCGATGCTCCAGAAGTGGTACCCCGAGCGGCGCGGGCTGATCACCGGCGTCGCGGTCGGCGGGTTCGGGTTCGGCGCGGTGCTCGTGTCGCCCGTCGCGCAGTGGCTCGTGGACGCGCATCCCCGCGTCCCGACGCGCGCGTTCCTGCCGCTCGGGCTGGTGTCGCTCGCGCTGACGACGGCCGGGGCGCTGCTGTTCCGCAACCCGCCGCGCCGCGCCGCGTCCACCGCCCGCGGCGGCGACCTGACCTGCGCGGACGCCCTGCGCACCCGCCAGTGGTACCTGCTCACCGCGATGCTGACGCTCAACACCGTCGCCGGGATCGGGTTCGTCGCCGTCACCGCCGGGGCCGCCGCCGCGATCACCGGTATCGGGCCCGCGTCCGCCGCCGCGCTGACCGGCGCGATGGGCCTCGCGAACGGCGCGGGGCGCGTCCTGTGGGGCTGGCTGTCCGAACGGTACGGGCGGATGCGGACGTTCGCGCTGATCCTCGCGTTCATGGGCATCTCGCTGGTCGCGGTGCCGTACGCGTCGTCGCCCGCGCTGTTCGTGCCGCTCGCCGCCGTGGTGTTCGCGAGCTTCGGCGGCGGCTACGCGGTCATGCCCGCGACGGCGGCGGACTTCTTCGGCCTCGCGCACGCCGGGCAGATCTACGGGCTGATGAACGTCGCGTGGAGCGTCGGCGGGGTCGTCGGGCCGCTGCTCGTCGCGGCGCTCGCCACGGGCGGCGACTACCGGACGGCCTTCACCGCGCTCGGCCTCCTCGTCCTCGCCGCGACCGCGCTGCCGGCCCTGACGCGTCCCCCCGTCCGCCGCCCCACCCTGTCCCCCGCCCGCTGACACCCCGCTCGCGCGGGCTGTCCGCGCTGTCCGCGCGGGTTGGTGTGGGTGGGGTCAGGGGCGGGCGGGCCAGAGTTGGCGGGGGAGGGACAGGAGCGTCCAGTCGCGGGCGCCGCCGTCCGCCACGTCCTTCGCGTCGGACGTGCGGGGGAGCGCCAGCAGCTCGGCCGCGCCGGTCACCGCCGCGATCTCCGCGTTCGGCGCGACGCGCGTCGGCAGGCCCGTGTCGGCGGCGAGCACGCGGTGCAGGCCGGGCAGCCGCGCCGTCCCGCCGGTCAGGGTCAGGCCCGCGCCGACCATCTCGGCGGCCATGTCGGGCGGGCAGTCGGCCAGCCCGCGCCGGACGGCGTCCGCGATGGCCCGCACCGGGGACTCGATCGCCCGCTCGACGTCCTGCGCCGTCAGCACCTCGCCGCGCGGCAGGCCGGTGATGAGGTCCTTGCCGTGGACGAGCGTCCGCTGCCGGCGCCGGCGGCCCCGCGCGTCCAGCGCCCCGACGGTGATCTTCGCGTCCTCGGCGGTGCGGACGGAGATCGTCAGGCCGCGCTGCTCGCGGACCCAGGAGACGATCGCGCGGTCCAGCATGTCCCCGCCGACCGGCGCGGTCACCGACGCGACGAGGCTGCCGAACGCCAGCACGCCGACGTCGGTCGTGTGCGCACCGATGTCGGCGACGGCCGCGACCTCACGTCCGCTCGCGGCCAGCCCGGCGCCGACCGCCGCCGCCAGCGGAACCGGGACGACCGTCACCTTCCGGGCGCCCGACCGGTACGCGACGTCCTCCATCGTCTGCTCCTGGAGGGGCGTCATGACGCTCGGCGCGGTCACCGCCATCTGCGGACGTGCCAGGTAGTGGCTGCGGTGGTGCGTCCGGAGCAGCTTGCGCACCATGATCTCGACGTCCGCCGTGTCGCACGGCACCCCGCACCGGACGGGCCACACGAGGTCGACGCCGCCGCGCCGCTCGGCCACCGCAAGGGCCTGCTCGCCGATGCCGAGCGTGCGTCCCGAGGCCGCGCAGCGCGCGAGGACGGTCGGTTCGCTCGCGACGATGCCGTGCCCCGCGACGTGCATGCGGAGGGTCGCGCCCCCGATGTCCAGCGCGGTGCGGCGGCCCGGAAAGTCCAGCAGTCTCATGGTCGCTCCCGAGGGCCGGTGCCGAATCGCGCGCACACCGATTTACCCGATACGGGAGGGATTGGTGTGCGTTCTCACGATGAGTCCTCGCCTCGGTGGCTTTGACCTAACACCAGAGGCGAGTCCCAGTACGGCAAAAGACCCCGGTTACGTCCGCGGACCGGTCGTGATCGGCTGCTTCAGCTTGCCGCCCTGCACCCACTGGTCGAACGGGAGCTGCCAGTAGCCCCAGCCGTTCGTCCAGTCCAGCTTGCGCTTGGTGCCGGTGATCGTGACGAGGTCGCCCGGGTAGGCCCAGTGGAAGAACCACTGCGCGTCCTCGGCCGGGGAGCGCACGCACCCGTGGCTGCAGTTGCGGTTGCCCAGGCAGGACGGGTCGTCCATGTTCTGGTGGATGTACTCGCCGCTGTTGGAGATCCGGTACGCCCAGGGCACCTTCTCGTCGTACCAGCCCGGGTCGCCCTTCTTCTTCCCCGGCGGGCGCATCCGCTCCAGGCGGCTCTTGTTCATCGTCAGGTGGACGCCGCTCGTCGTGAGCAGGTGGTCGACGCCGTCGCCCTGGACGTCGCCGCCCGCGCCGAGGCTGACGCCCCAGCTCCGCACCAGCTTGCCGTTCTTGCGGACGGTGAGCTTGTGCGTCGTCGCGCTGACCTTGATGACGTGGGAGTCGCCGATGCGGAACGTGTGCGTGACGTCCTTGTCGCCGAACACCGCGTCGCCGATGCGCAGCCCCGCGTAGTGCGCGGTGACCGTCACCTTCTGGTGCGGCTCCCACGGCCGACGCGGCCGGAACACCACCGACGGCAGCCCGTTGAACGACTCGCCCGCGCTCAGCCACCGCCAGCCGCCCTCGGTCGGCTTGTCGGACGTGACCTCCAGCGCGCGCTCGACGGCCGTCCGCGCCCGCGCCGGGACCTCCTTGTTGAACTGGACGAGGATCGGCATGCCGGTGCCGACGGTCTCGCCGCGCTGCGGGATCATGTTCGTGATCGTCGTCAGGGCCGTCGCCTCACTCGTCGTGAAGCGGCTGGTCGCGGTGGTGGAGGTCTTCTTGCCGTCCGCCTTGGCCGTCACCTCGTAGCGGGTGCCGGGACGGAGCGTCCACGTCGTGTGCCAGCTCTTGCGGTCGGCCGCGAGCTTGCCGGGGACCTCGACGCCCTTGACCTGCACCGACACCTGGCTGAGCGTGCCGCCGTCGGCCGTCACGGTGACGCCCTGGTCCGGTGGGGCCTCGCCGGACGCGTCCGCCGGGGCGATCGTCACCTTCGGCGCGCCGTCCTGGCCCCCGGAGGTGGTCTCGCCGCCGCCACCGCCGTCCTTGGCCGAGCATCCCGTCGCGAGCGCCAGGATGGTCAGCGCGATCAACGCGGTTCCCCGTCGCACCGTTCTTCTGTTTCCCCTCATCGCGGCCGGCGTCCGCACGCCGGGCGCCGCCTGCCACGGACGCGACGCATTCGTCCGGCGTCCGTATGGCGGCCGGACAGGGAGTTTATCCATGATTGCCCGCTGGTAACGGACGCACCACCGTTTCATCCAAGACCAGTCATGGCCATGCGCGCGGCGCCACGCCGCCCACCCTGCCGTCCGGGTGCGACATTTCCCGGGCGGGGGCTCGTCAGGGGGTCTCGGAGGCCAGGTGGCGCCAGGTGTGCAGGAGCAGCATCAGTTCCAGGTAGCGGTCCGGGTCGCCCAGGCCCTCGGAGAGGACGTCCTCCATGTTCGCCAGGCGGTAGCGGACGGTCTGCTTGTGGACCTGGAGGCGCTGGGCGGCTGCGGCGGCGTTGCGGCCGGTCTCCATGTAGGCGAGGAGGGTGGCGACGACGCGTTCGCGGCGGCTCGGGCTCAGGTCCATCAGCGGCCCCAGGCGCTGGGGGAGCGCGGCCTCCAGCAGGTCTAGGGCGGCGGACGCGACGAGGGTCGGCAGGTGGTCCAGGCAGTGGACGACGCCGTCGCGCGGGGTGATCCGTCCTTCCTCGGCGAGGTCGAGCGCCCGGCGGGCCCAGCGCAGGGAGACGGCGCCGCGGGAGAGGTCGACGGTGGGGCCCATCGCGGCGGCCAGGCCGTTCAGGCCGGAGCGCAGGCGGGCGCCGGCGGGGCCGTCCGGGTCGGGGACGATCAGGGACGGCGCCGGGCCGCTCCAGTCGGCGAGGACCTGCGGCGGCAGCACCGGCGGCGGCGTCCCGTTCGTCGGCGGACGGACGGCCATGACCGCGATCGTGCTCGGCGGCGTCCAGCCGGCGGAGCGGGCGAGCTGCGTGACCGCGACGCGGTCCACCAGGCCCTCGCCGGTGAGCATGGCGTGCAGGCGGGCGCGCAGTTGCGCGCGTTGCGTCTCGGGACGGTCGCGGGCGGCGGCGTAGCCCATCGCGGCCGACTCGGAGATCGCGTCGAGGTAGGCGAACAGGGACTCGGTGAGCTGGCCGAGCATTTCCGGCGGCCAGCCGAACCGCGTCGTGTCCTTGGCGAACCGGCGCGCGGCGACCTGCCCGCACAGCCGCATCGCGGTCTGCAGGCTCTCCAGGCTGCGTCCCTTGCGGGCCTCGTAGGCGCCGATGTCGGCGTAGATGGCGTGCAGCGGCGCCCAGGACGCGTCCGGACGCGACACGACCATCAGGAAGTCCGAGACGGCCCGCCGGATCGCGTTCCACATCTTCCGGCCGTAGTTGCTGTCGATGGGCCGCGCGTACTCGGGAATGCGCTGCTGGATGAACTCCATCATCTCCCGTGCCGCGTCGTCCACGTACGGCAGGATGGGGTCGACCAACTCTCGCGGGATCGTCCCCCAGGGAACGTCAATGGTCGGCTCGCTCACGATCGCCTCCTCTGACCCGTCCCCGATGTACAAAATTACCGGCAAGTAACCTGATGGTGATATCCGACACGGTGCCCTCGGGTCAAGACGCTCACCGAGTGATAAGGCGGATCGTTCGGGCTCGCCGGAGCCGCCCGGACGACGCGCCGGGCTAGCGTTCCCGCGCAATGTCCGCCGAACTGACGACGGTGCTCGCGCTCCGACGACGGAAAGGTGAGCACCGTTCGGATTCGATGAGGGCAACGGAATGTGGTAGGGCGATCAGCGCGGCGTGATCCGCGTCGGCAGGGCGTCGCGGTAGGCCGGGATCCTCGCCCGGAACGGCGTTCCGGTCAGGAGAGCTCGCGGCGCGTCATGCCCTCGGCGGACGGGTCCACGCCCCAGGAGAACACCAGCCGCGGATGAATCCGGATGATCTCCGGGCTCATGTGCGCCATCGCGACCGGCTGGTCGGTGAGCGTTTCGGCGGTGCCCCGGATCTCGATGCCGCGGACCTTCCAGGGATCGAGGCTCACGATGTCGTCGACGACGAACGCGACCTGCGGATTCCGCAGCACGTTCCGGAACTTGCGGCTCGCGCCCATCTGGAAGCCGTGGATGTCGATCGCGCCGGTCTCGGGGTCCACCCGGAAGCCGACCGGGTTGTTCTGCGGGTCGCCGCCCGGGGCGACGGTGGCGAGCCGGCCGAGCCGCTGGGAGCGCAGGTAGGCGAGTTCGGGTTCGGTGAAGGTCATGCGTCCAGCGTGAACCCTCAAGCGGGGTTGAGGTCAAGATCGCCGCGCCGGTGGTTACGGCCGCGCGTGTCGGGTAGCGGGAGGCTGCCCGTCCGAAAGGTGCCTGCATGAAGCTGCCCTCGCCCGCGAAGACCGCCCTGCGCAACGTGACGTCGGCGCCCCTGCCCGCCTACGCCCGGCGGACGCTCGGCGTCGAGACCGCGACCCGCCGCTGGCTGGTCGGCGGCGTGATGCCGCTGTGGCTCGGCGCCGGCCTCGTCGACTGGTGGTGCCACCGCCGGACGCACATCGAGGACAACGCGGGCGCGCACGAGTCCGCGATCCACTCGCTGATGATGGCGGAGGCCGGGGTGCCGGTCATGCTCGGCCTGTTCTGCGAGGTCAACGCCGGCGTCCTCGCGGTGTCCGGCGGCGCGCTCGGCCTGCACGCGGCGACGGCGGCGTGGGACGTGAGCTACGCCGAGGAGCGGCGGCGCGTCACGCCGTTCGAGCAGCACTGCCACAGCCTGCTGGAGGTGGTGCCGCTGATGGCGACGGGGTTCCTCGCCGTCCTGCACTGGGACCAGGCGCGCGCCCTGTTCGGCCTCGACGTGACCCGCGCGGACCTGCGGCTGCGGGCCAAGCGGCCCGATCCGCTGTCGTGGCGGTCGCGGGCGCTGCTGCTCGGCGCGATGGGCGTGTTCGGGGGACTCCCGTACGCGGAGGAGATGGTGCGGTGCCTGCGCGCGCGGCGGACGCTCCGGAGCCGTCCGCCCGCGCCCGAGCCGCCGACGCGGACGCTCACCGTCCCGGACGATCAAGCGATCAGGTAATTCCCGGTAAAGCCCGCATGTCGGGCTGCGGCCCGGGCACGACTCGCAGCGCGACAACTCGATCACGGAAGGTGGCGATGATGGCGGACGCTCGCCGCGATGCCAAGGACGAACAGCTGGAAAAGAGCCGGGTCTCCCCCCAGGACTCCGTGCTCACCACCGACCAGGGCATCCCGGTCGACGACACCGACAACTCGCTCACCGTCGGGCAGCGCGGGCCGAGCCTTCTCCAGGACTTCATCCTGCGCGAGAAGCTGACGCATTTCGACCACGAGCGGATTCCGGAACGCGTCGTCCATGCGCGGGGCTCCGGCGCCTACGGCTATTTCCAGGTGTACGACGACTCGCTCGCCGAGTACACGCGCGCCGAATTCCTGCGGGACTCGTCGCTCCAGACGCCGGTGTTCGTGCGGTTCTCGACGGTCGCGGGTTCGCGCGGGTCGGCCGACACCGTCCGTGACGTGCGGGGATTCGCCGTCAAGTTCTACACCCAGCAGGGCAACTACGACCTCGTCGGCAACAACATGCCGGTGTTCTTCATCCAGGACGGCATCAAGTTCCCCGACTTCGTCCACGCGGTGAAGCCCGAGCCGCACAACGAGATCCCGCAGGCGCAGTCGGCGCACGACACGCTGTGGGACTTCGTCCAGCTCCAGCCCGAGACGATCCACATGATGATGTGGGTGATGTCGGACCGGGCGCTGCCGCGCAATTACGCGTCCATGCAGGGATTCGGCGTCCACACGTTCCGGCTCGTCAACGAGCGCGACGAGTCCACCTTCGTGAAGTTCCACTGGAAGCCGAAGGCGGGCGTCCACTCGATGGACTGGGACGAGACGCAGAAGGTCGCGGGCAAGGACCCCGACTTCAACCGCCGCGACCTCTGGGAGCGCATCGAGAGCGGCGTCTACCCGGAATGGGAGCTGTGCGTGCAGCTCGTCCCGGCCGCCGACGAGCACAAGTTCGACTTCGACCTGCTCGACCCCACCAAGATCATCCCGGAGGAGGAGGTCCCGGCGCGCCCGGTCGGACGGCTCGTGCTGAACCGCAACCCGGACAACTTCTTCGCCGAGACCGAGCAGGTCGCGTTCTGCCTGAGCAACGTCGTGCCCGGCATAGACTTCACCGACGACCCGCTGCTCCAGGCCCGCATCTTCTCCTACCTGGACACGCAGCTCATCCGGCTCGGCGGGCCGAACTTCCCGCAGCTCCCGGTGAACAAGCCCGTCGCGGACGTCCGCAACCACCACCGCGACGGCTACCACCAGACGGAGATCCCGACGGGCCGCGCCGCGTACCACAAGAACTCGATCTCCGGCGGCTGCCCGGCGCTCGCCGGCGGCGCCGCGTTCCGCCACTACCCCGAGCACGTCGACGGCGAGCTGATCCGCAAGCGCGCCGAGACGTTCGCCGACCACTACTCGCAGGCGACGCTGTTCTGGAACAGCATGGCCGACTGGGAGCGCGAGCACATCGTGGCGGCGTTCCGGTTCGAGCTGGGCAAGGTCGAGGACGTCGCGATCCGCGCGGGCGTCGTCGGGCACCTCAACCACGTCGACCACGACCTCGCCCGGCAGGTCGCCGAGGGCGTCGGCGTCCCGGTGCCGTCGCCCGCCGGACCGAACCACGGCCGCCGGTCGCCCGCGCTCAGCCAGACCAACCTGGTCGGCGACCCGGTGCCCGGCCGCAAGGTCGCGGTGCTGATCGCGGACGGCAGCGACTCCGGCCTGATCGCCACGACCGGCGAAGCGCTCGTGGACGCGGGCGCGGTGGTCGAACTGCTCGCGGCGCACGACGGCGTGGTGCAGGCCGCCGACGGAGGCCGCATCGAGGTGACGCGCGCGCTCCCGACGATGTCGTCGGTCCTGTACGACGCGATCCTCGTCCCCGGCGGCCCCACGGCCGTGACGAACCTGGCCGCGGACGGCCTGGCGGTCTTCTTCCTGACCGAGGCGTTCAAGCACGCCAAGCCGATCGCCGTCCACGCCGACGCCGCGCCGCTCCTGGACCGCGCGGGCATCGACCCGTCCGCGCCCGGCGTCATCATCGACCAGGGCGGCGACACGGCTTTCCCGACCAAGTTCCTCGACGCGATCCGCACCCACCGCTTCTGGGATCGCGAGGTCAAGCACATCCCCGCCTGACCCGCCACCGAACCCCACGCGACACCGGCCTGACCCACCGCACCGCCGCGCGACCGTGCCGCCGCGCGACCGCGCGGCGGCGCTGTCGGGCGGGGCGCTGTCGGGCGGGGCGCTGTCGGGCGGGGCGCTGTCGGGCGGGGCGCTGTCGGGTGGGGCGCTGTCGGGCGGCGCGCTGTCGTGTCAGGGCGCCAGGACGAGGAGCAGGAGCCAGTCCGCGGTCATGGCGGGGGACGGGGCGTCGGATTCGGCATCGTCCACCTCCAGGGTGTTGTGGGTCGTCAGGCGGATCCGGTCGGGCGTCTTCTGCTCGGCGGCGGCCAGCTCGGCGCGGAGCCGCACGCGCGCGCCCGTCGGCACCGAGCGGAAGAACCGGACCCGATCGAGACCGTAGTTCAGCGCGTGACCCGACGTCATCCGCAGCTCGCGCTTGTGGAAAACCGCGAGCATCGACAGCAGCAGGAAGCCCGACACCGCCCGCTCGCCCGCCGCGCCCACGGGCGACGGGCGGCGACCCAGATACTCCTCGCGCAAGAACGTGGCCGCGCAGAACGCGGCCTCGTCGTCCGGCCCCACGCGGATCCAGTCGGACGTGAACAGCGTCGTCCCCGGCGCGGCGGCCAGGACGTCGGCGGGCGTGTAGGGCATCGGGTCCTCCTGACGGTGCGGTCGTGCCGGCCAAGCCAATCGTCCTGCGTTCGGCCCGGGGCGCTCGGGACGGCGAACAACCGGGCGCGCTATAACGGGACAGCCCGTGGCCTGCGCCGCGGGCGGCGAAAGGAGACCGTGGTGACCGTCGTCCGATACGAGGTGGAGCGCGGGATCGCGACGATCACGCTGGACTCCCCGCGCAACCGCAACGCCCTGTCCGCCGCGCTGCGCACCGGCCTCGCCGAAGCCCTCGCGCGCGCCGCAGACGACGCGGACGTGCGCGGCATCGTCCTCACCGGCGAGGGCCCGGCGTTCTGCGCGGGCGCGGACCTGAAAGAGGCCGCGTCCGGCGCGCCGCCCACCGGACCGGGCATCCCGGAACTGCTCGGCACCCTGCTCGACCACCCCAAACCGGTCATCGCGCGGCTCAACGGCCCCGCCCGCGCGGGCGGCCTCGGCCTGGTCGCGGCGTGCGACATCGCCGTCGCGCCCGACGACGTGACGTTCGCGTTCACCGAGGTCCGGATCGGCGTCGCCCCCGCGATGATCGCCGTGGCGTGCCGCCTGCGCATGACGCCCCGCGCCCTGTCCCGCTACTTCCTGACCGGCGAGACGTTCTCCGCCGCAGACGCCGTCGCGTCCGGCCTGCTCACCGCCGCCGCGCCCCGCGCCGAGCTGGACGACCTGGTCGAGGGCATGGCCGACGGCCTGCGCAAGGCCGAACCGAAGGCCGTCGCCCGCACGAAGAAGCTCGTGGACGAACTCGCCGCCCTCGACCGCGCCGACGCGTTCGCCCTCGCCGAACGCCTCTCGATGGAGTTCTTCGCGAGCCCCGAGGCGGCGGAGGGCCGCCTGTCGTTCTTCGAGAAGCGCCCGCCGTCCTGGGCGCTGTAGCCGTGCGGCAGAAGGCGCTGGACGAGCTGGCGCGCCGCGCGGAGGCGCGCGGCGGCGTGCTCGGCGTCGTCGTCCAGGGCGCGAGCGGCGAACGGGCGAGCGTCAACGCCGACCGGACGTTCACCGCCGCGTCCCTCATCAAGCTGCCGGTCCTGCTGGCGCTGCTCGACGGCGTCGAGGCCGGACGGTGGTCGCTGGACGACCGGCTCCCCGTCCGCGACCGCGTCGGCGGCGCCGGGATCCTCCGCGACCTGGCGGACGTCGCCGACCTCAGCGTCCGCGACCTGGTCTCGCTCATGATCGTGATCAGCGACAACACGGCCGCGAACCTGCTCATCGACCGGATCGGACAGCACACGGTGGCCGACTGGTGCGCACGCCATGGCCTCCACGCCACCGTCCTCGCCCGCCGGATGATGGACGCCGAGGCCCGCGAGCGCGGCGAGGAGAACCGCACGTCCCCCGCCGACATGGCGACGCTGCTGGACGGCCTCGTGCGCGGAACCCTGCTCGGCCCGGCGGCGACGGCGTTCGCGCTGGACGTCCTCGCCCGTCAGCAGGTCCGCGACCGCCTGCCGCGCGACCTCCCCGACAACGTCCGCATCGCCCACAAGACCGGCGAGCTGGACGGCATCCGCCACGACGTCGGCGTCATCTTCACCAACACGCCCATCGTCGTCGCCGCACTGACCGAGAACACCGAAGAAGCCGACGACCTCATCGCCGAAACAGCCCGCAGGGCCGTTCAGAGCCAGCCGCTCTTTCGCAGTTTGTAATACACGGCGAGAATGGCGACGACCATCGCAGACAAGGCGAGCGGATATCCGAGCCGCCATTTCAGCTCCGGCATGTGGACGAAGTTCATCCCGTAGATCCCGGCGATGGCCGTCGGCACCGCGATGATGGCCGCCCACGACGAGATCTTGCGCATGTCGTCGTTCTGCTGCTTGCCGAGCAGGGCCAGATGCGCGGTCAGGACGCTGTTGAGCAGTTCGTTGTGCGCGTCCACCTGGCCGTCGATCCGCAGCAGGTGGTCCAGGACGTCGCGGAAATAGTTCTGCGTCCCGTCCAGCTCCGCGACGCGCCCCTTCACGATCTCCTGCATCACCGGGACCAGCGGGTCCTCGGCGGCGCGGAACTCCAGGACCTCGCGCTTCAGCCGGTAGATGCTCTCGGTGACGTCGGTGTCGGCGGGCTTGCTCATCGAGCGGAAGACGGCCCGTTCGAGCTCGATGATGTCCACCTCGACCTCGTGCGCGACGACGCCGTAATGGTCCACGACCTCGTCGCACACGGCATAGAGAACGGCGGCCGGACCGACCTTCAGCATCGCCGTGTCCGCCTCGACCCGCTTGCGGATCGGACGCAGCGGATTCCCTTCCCCGTGCCGGACGGTCACCACGAAATCCCGCCCGAGGAACAGCATGATCTCGCCGACCTCGATGTCGGACGTCGCGTCCACGTACCGCAGCGTCTTCAGCACGACGAACAGCGTGTCGTCGTACCGTTCGAGCTTCGGCCGCTGGTGCGCGGTAATGGCGTCCTCGACCGCGAGCGGATGGAGGCGCAGTTCGTCCTCGATGAGGGAGAACTCGTCCTCGGTGGGCTCGTGCAGGCCGATCCACACGAAGCAGTCCGCGCCGTCCTTGCGGGCGTGGTCGAAGGCGTCGCTGATGTCACCCTCGATGTCGCGGCGCTTTCCGTCGTGGTAGATCGCCATGTCCACAATCACGCGCCCCATTGTGGACCACACCGGGGGCCGGGCGGGGTTTCAGTGCAGGACGAAGATCAGCGCCTGGTCGAGCTGGAGCGCGAGGGACGCGAGCCCGCTCGTCGTCACGCCCGTCCCGGCGAGCGCGACGGGCCCGGTGATCGGGTTCTTGCGCGGCGGGTCGGCGAGCAGCGCCCGGACGCGCTCCACGACCGGCCCGTCGGCGAACCCCGGCAGCGGCCCCGGCCGCGCGGTGCGGTTCAGCGCGACGTGCGCGATCGTCCGGGCGACGAGGGCGCGGTCGGCGAGGCGCTCGGCGGCGTCCTCGTCCGCCCAGCGCTCCACCGCGAACCGCAGCCGCCGGTTCAGCGGGCGCAGCGGCGGCAGCGTCGCGGCGGCGAGCGCGCCCACGGCGAGGTGGCGGTGGTGCCGGTGCCGCAGATGGGACGCCTCGTGCTCGAACACCACCCGGAGCTGGTCGGGGGTGAGCGCGGTGAGCAGGCCGCGCGACACGAGCACGCCGCCGTCGCGTCCCGGCACGGCCATCGCGACGAGGTCGCCGGTGTCGAGCACGGCCGCGCGCCGCGCCGCCCGGACGTCGCCGCGCCAGCGCGCCGCGAGCCGCGCGGTCGCGGCGAGGTTGAACGCCGTCAGGACGGCGGCGGGCACGCCGAGCCAGGCCGGGACGGGCGCGTCGTCCCCGAACAGCGCCCACTCGGGCAGCCACTCGGCCGCGGCGGGGTCGAGCCCGGCGGCGTAGTTGACGGCGATGAACAGGGCCGTCCCGGCGGCGGCCGTGGCGGTCGTCGCCGCGACGAGCGCCAGCAGCCGCGCCGACCAGCGCGGGTGCAGCGGCGGCCGGAGCAGCCCGAGCGCGACGGCGAGCGCGAGCGTCAGCGCGGCCGGGAGCAGGCCGAAGACGCTCACTGCTCGTTGAGAAGGTCGCGCAGCACCTGTTCCTGGTCCGGGCTCAGCTCCTGGAGGAACTGGCCGAGCACGCCGTGCGGGTCGCTGGCGTGCCGCAGGTGGCGGTGCATGCGGTGCGCGACGAGCCGGGACTCGTCCACGGTGAGCCGGTACACGAACTGGCGCCCGGCGCGCTCGCGGGTGACCATGCCCTTGGCGTGCAGCCGGGACAGGATCGTGTTGACGGTCGTGTGCGCCGGATCCCCGGCGAGCCGGCCGCGCAGGTCGCCGGCCGACAGCGGCGCGTCGGCAGCCGCCAGCGCGGCGAGCACCTCGGCTTCGAGCTGCCCGAGCGGTCGTCGTGCCACGGAACCGTCCCTCTCCGGTGATGGATGCCTTGTCCGAGCGTAACGCCGGGGCGTCCCGGTAGGCTCCCTGCTACAAATGTAGTAGTCGAAGGGGGCCTGTCGTGTCGGTGTCATTGGTGAAGGGTCAGCGGATCTCCCTGGAGAAGCCGGGGGGCACGCTCACCCGCGTCCGGATGGGCCTCGGCTGGGATGCGCTCCCGAAGAAGGGCCTGTTCGGCAAGCGCGAGCAGGACATCGACCTGGACGCGTCCTGCGCGCTGTTCGCCGACGGCCAGGTCGCCGACGTCGTCTACTTCGGCAAGCTCGCGAGCAACGAGGGCGCGGTGCGGCACACCGGCGACAACCTGACGGGCGCGGGCGACGGGGACGACGAGTCGGTCATCGTGGACCTCGGCGCCGTCCCGCCGAACGTCGGCTCGCTGGTGTTCGTGGTCAGCTCGTTCAGCGGCCAGACGTTCGACCAGGTCAACAACGCCTACTGCCGGCTCGTGGACGAGACGTCCGGCGCCGAGCTGGCCCGGTTCGAGCTGACCGGCGGCGGCCCGCACACCGCGCTCGTCATGGCGCGGCTCTACCGGCACGGGACGGGCTGGAAGATGAACGCCATCGGCGAGCCCGGCCAGGGCCAGACGCTGCGCGACCTGCTGCCCGCGATCGCCGCGCACGCCTAGGCCGCCCCGATCGCCTCCATGATCAGCGGCCAGGCCTTCTTGTACTCGCGGTTCCAGTACTTCCACTGGTGGAAGCCGGGGCCGTAGAGGTCGGTCGTGACGGGGATCCCGAGCTTCCCGAGGCGGTCGAGGAAGTCCGCCGTGGTGGTCGCGACGAGCGCCTCGCTGACGGCGCCCTCGGTGTAGATCTGGAGCCCGTTGAGGCCGTTCTTCTCGATCAGCTTCCCGAGGTCCTCGTCGAGCGGGCCCTGCGTGCCGTCGCCCGCGGAGACGAACAGCCGCGTCCCGCGCAGGCCCTCGGCCTGCTCGTACGGGTCGTGGTCGAGCCAGTTCCGCCGATCGGTGGCGGGGTTGCCCCACTTGGCGAGCGGGTCGGGGACGGTCGGCTCCGGACGGGCGTAGTCGGTGAACATCATCGCCTCCGGCAGGCCGGGCGCCGTGATGTGGAGCAGGCTGCTGAAGCAGGCGGCGAACTTGAACAGCCCGGGATGCCTCGACGCGTAGGTGAGGGCTCCCTGTCCGCCGGACGAGATGCCCATGACGGCCCGGTTAGCGGACGCGCGGAAGTTGCGCTCCAGGAGCTGGATGACCTCCTGCGTGTGGAAGGTCTCCCAGCGCGGGTTGCCGCCCTGGCCGCCGTTGTACCAGTCGGTGAAGCCCTGGGCCTTGCCGCCGTCGACCAGCGCGACGAGCGCGCGGCTCCGCTTGGCCGTGGCGGCGAGGTCACTGTTCCCTGCCCATTCGGTGTAGGAACCCGGGCCGCCGCCGTACACGTAGACGATCGGCCACGCCGCCGTGGACGTCCGGCTCCAACCGGCGGGCGTGTACAGCCGGATCTTCGGATCGGACGAGTCCACGAGCGGGGTGTCGATGGTGAGGTCGATGGTCTGCGCGTCCACCTGCTTGGCGGCGGCGATCGAACCGCCGTCGTCGGCGGGCACGTACGCCGGATCGGTGGGCGCGGGTTGGGTCGGGGCTGGATCGGTGGGCGACGGTTCGGGGCTCGGGTCCGCCAGGGCGGGGGCGGCGGGCACGAGCAGGACGGTCAGGGTGAGCGACACCAGGGCACGGCGCATTCCGGCACTCCAGCGGGGAGACGGCTCATCGGGAGGTTGGCGGGGGCGTGGCACACCGACGCTATCGACCGGGGAAACCGCGCCGCCACGCGTCCGGTGACAGGGTGCGGCCCCCGGATGCGCGGCCGAGGACGATTCCGGCGCGCCGAACCCGTTCGGGCGGCGCCGCGTCTCACCGATAAACCGATTGCGCGCGCATGCGATCGGAGGCGACTCTCGTTGCTGAGAGACGAGGAGTGTGGCGCCCCATGAACGCCCAGGCCGAGAACCGGCTCGCTCTGCTGCTCGGCGTCCGGATGGCCGAGCTGGACGCCCTCTGCACCGCCGCGCTGACGGCGTCCACCGCTACCGAGGAGAAGACCAGGCTCGCCGAGCTGGCCACCGCCGCCGCGCGGCTGTCGGCGTCGGCGGCGTCGGCCGCGCGGGGCCGCCGCACGCTGTCGGCGCGTCCGCCGGTCCGCCGCCGGACGCGGCTGGAGCGGCGCGTCAACGGCGCCCGGCGCACCGCCGACCGGATCATCGCCCGGTCCGCCGGCGGCTGATTTCCGGCCCCCGGCCCTTGCCCGTCGGCGCCTGCGGAGGACGATGGGTCGGGGCCGGGGAGTCCCGGCCGGAGGGAGGAACGATGATCGGGGAATTCTCACCCGCGCACTGGCTGATCGTCGGCCTGGTGGTCGTCCTGCTGGTCGGGTCCAAGAAGCTGCCGGACACCGCGCGGGCGCTCGGCCGGTCGATGCGCATCCTCAAGGCCGAGACGCGGGGGATCCGGGCGGACGACGACGTCCCGGCCGTCGACCCGACCCCCGAGGACCAGCGGGAGCGCGCCGCGCGGCTGCGCGCGGAGGCGGCCAGGCTCGACGCCGCCGAGGACCCGCGCGCCTCCTGACCCGCGCGGCCCGTGCGGTACCGTTGACGCAGTTCGCGAAGGGGAGTAGTCCTGCGAACCGGTCGTCGACACGCTGGAACCGCGGTTCCCGGCGGCCGGGCCCGCCACGCGGGTGGACGAGACCTTCGATCCCTTGACGGTGTTGTGCGCCGTCCGGGGGTCGAGGCCGTCCGGATCCCCTTTCCGCCCCCTCGCCCCCCGTGACGGCCATGGGAAGGCGTGAGGTGAGGACGTGCTGCACTTCGTCCTGTTGATCGTGTGCGCGATCGTGATCTACCTGTCGTGCGAGTGGTTCGTCAACGCCGTGGAATGGCTGGGGCAGCGGCTCGACGTCGGGAAGATGGCGGTCGGGACGATCCTGGCCGCGTTCGGGACGGCGCTGCCCGAGTCCGTCGTGACGCTCGTCGCGGTGACCACGGGCGGGACGGCCGAGGCCAAGGACATCGGCGTCGGCGCCGCGATGGGCGGCCCCCTCGCCCTCGCGACCGTCGCCTACGCGGTGACGGGCACCGCCCTGCTTCTCCGCCGCCGCACCCTGCGCGCCCACTCGATGGCCGGCCCGCGCGCCGACTCGACCGCCGGTCGGCACACCGGGCCGGACGTCGGCTCGGACGTCGGCTCGGACGTCGGCCCGGACGTCGGGCCGGACGCCGGGCCGGACGCCGGTCGGCACGCCGACCCGGCCGCCGGTTCGGACGCCGAGCGGCGGGCGCGGGCGGACGCGGACGCGGGGGCGGGGGAGAGCGACGTGCTGACCGGGCCGGGGGACGCGGCGCGGCTCGCGGGTGACCAGCGCTGGTTCCTCGCGGTGTTCGTCGTGAAGGTGACGCTCGGCCTCGTCGCGTTCGCCTTCAAGCCCTGGCTCGGCCTGCTCTTCTTCGCCACCTACGCCGTGTACTTCTGGCGCGAGATGCGCGGCCACGGCGAGCCGGGCGGCGACGACGAGCACGGCGACCTCGAACCGCTGCGCTTCCAGCCGCGCCGCGCGGCCCCGACGACGTGGGCCGTCGTGGCGCAGACGCTCGTGACGCTCGCCGTCATCTTCGTCGCGTCCCAGCTCTTCGTGCACCAGCTCGACGCGATCGGCCCGATGATCGGCCTGCCCGCCGCCGTGACGGCGCTGCTGCTGTCCCCGATCGCCACCGAGCTGCCCGAGATCATGAACGCGATCATCTGGGTGCGGCAGGGCAAGACCAAGCTGGCGCTGGCGAACATCTCGGGCGCGATGATGATCCAGGCGACCGTCCCGTCCGGGCTCGGCCTGCTGTTCACGAAGTGGGAGTTCGACACCGCGCTCGCGTGGTCGGGCCTGGTCACGGCCGCCGCGATCGTCTACCTGCTCGCGACGCTGCGCGCGCACCGGCTGACCCCGGCGCGGCTGGCCGTCGCGGGCCTGTTCTACGTGGTGTTCGCGGCGGGGCTCGTCCCGATCCTGTCCTGAGGGTCGAGCAGCGCGTCCACGGCGAGGTCGGGCGCGGCCGTGCGCAGCAGGGCGGCCAGCGACCCGGCCAGCAGCTCCAGCAGGTCCGCGCGCGGGAGCGGACGGTCCTTCGCCCAGGTCAGCGCCGTGTCCTCGACCAGCCCGAACCAGCCGGACACGATCAGCCGGACCCGCGCGTCGCCCGCCGCGTCCGGCCCGAGGACGGCGTGGACCTGGTCGGTGAGCGCCGCCCGCGTGTCGTCGTGGACGCGCACGACGTGCTCCGCGCCGCCCGCCGCGCCCCGGATCAGCGCGAGGTACGGCTCGCGGCGCCGCTCCACGAACGCCAGGAACGCGTCCAGCGACTGGCGGAGCTGCTGCGCGGGCGGAAGATCGGGGTCGGGCGCGGTCTGGCGGACGAGCCGCCGCGCCGCGCTCTCCAGGACGGCGACGTAGAAGGCGTCCTTGGTCGGGAAGTAGTGGAACAGCAGGCCGCGCGAGATGCCGGCCTCGGCCGCGACGTCGTCCAGCGACAGTTCGTGGATGGGCCGCTCGACCAGCATCGTCAGGCCGATCCCGACGAGCTGGCGGCGGCGTTCCGCGGCGGTCAGCCGACGTCGTGTCACCCGTCCAGGCTATCGTGTTGAGCATTGCTCAATAAGGAGGACCCGGCATGGACTTCACCCCGTCGGACAGGGCCCGCGACTACACCGAGCGCGTCCGCGCCTTCATCGCCGAGCGCATCGCGCCCGTCGAAGAGGACTATCTACGCGAACTGCTCGCCCTCCCCGAGCCCGAGCGGTGGCGCGTCCTGCCGGTGATCGAGGAGCTGAAGGCGGCGGCGCGCGCGGCGGGCCTGTGGAACCTCTTCCTCCCGGACGAGCGGGAGGGCGCGGGCCTGACGGTCAGCGAGTACGCGCCCGTCGCCGAGCTGATGGGACGCTCCTTCATCGCCGCCGAGGTCTTCAACTGCAACGCCCCCGACACCGGGAACATGGAGGTGCTCTACCACTACGGAACGAAGGAGCAGAAGGAGCGCTGGCTGCGCCCGCTGCTGGACGGCGAGATCCGCTCCGCGTTCTGCATGACCGAGCCGGACGTCGCCTCGTCCGACCCCACGAACGTCGAGGCGACCGCCGTCCTGGACGGCGACGAGGTCGTCCTCAACGGCCGCAAGTGGTTCAGCACCGGCGCCGGCCACCCGCGCTGCGAGGTCCTTCTCTTCATGGGCCTCACCGACCCCGACGCGCACCGGCACCGGCAGCATTCGATCGTGGCCGTCCCGCGCCGCGCGGACGGCGTCACCGTGGAGCGGATGCTGCCCGTCATGGGCCGCTACGACGAGCCGTCAGGCCACGGCGTCGTGCGGTTCGACAATGTGCGGCTGCCCGCGTCCGCGCTGGTCGGCGCGCCGGGCCAGGGCTTCGAGATCGGGCAGAACCGGCTCGGCCCGGGCCGCGTCCACCACTGCATGCGGCTGATCGGGCTCGCCGAGGCCGCGCTGGAGGCCGCGTGCCGCCGGGGCGCCGAGCGGGTCGCGTTCCGCAAACCGCTGGTGAACCTCGGCGGCAACCGCGAGCGCATCGCCGACGCGCGCATCGCGATCGACCAGGCGCGGCTGCTCGTCCTCTACACCGCCTGGCTGCTGGACACGCAGGGCATCCTCGGCGCGCTGTCGCAGGTGTCGCAGATCAAGGTCGCCGTCCCGCTGATGGCGCAGCAGGTCGTGGACATGGCGATGCAGATGCACGGCGGCGCGGGCCTGTCCGACGACTACCCGCTCGCCGCCGCGTGGACGGTCGCGCGGGCGCTCCGCCTCGCCGACGGCCCCGACGAGGTCCACCGGGGCGTCGTCGCGCGCCTCGAACTGGGCAGGTACGGCGTGGCGCGCTGACGGGACGGCCCGGCGGCGCGCCACACCGGCCTCAGGAGCCGAGGAACGCGGCGATGCTCGTCAGCACGGACGTGTCCTTCAGGAAGCCCATGTGCGTCTGGTTCGGGATCTCGTTGTTGGTCGCGCCGTCGAGCTTGGTGCTCTTGTACGGGTTGATCACGCCGTCGGCCGGCGAGTACCACGTGGCGTACTTCGTCGCGCCGGGCGTCTCGTCGCCGGTGGTGAGCTGCTTGATGAACGCCGACCCCGGCGTCATCTGGCGGCACGTCGTGAAGAACGAGCACCAGACCGCCGACTGCGTGCCGTGGTTGGCGCCCGCGATCGACGCGAGGTGGTCCACGTTCGGGTTGCCGTTCAGCTCCTTGAGGTACCAGAGGCTGACGAGGCCGCCCATCGAGTGGTTGACGATGTCGACCTTGGCCGCGCCGGTCTTGGCCTTGACGTCCTCGATGTACTTCGCGAGCCCCTGGGCGTTGGTCTTGTTGTCACCGTAGGAGTTGTACTCGTAGGCGAACAGCCGGTCGCTCTGGTACCCGGCCTGCTCGAACACGGACTTGGCCGTCTTCCAGTTGGCGGCGCTGCCGGAGTAGCCGTGGACGAAGACGACCGGGTCGCGCTCCGCGGCGTGCGCCGCGGGGACCTGGCCGACCAGGCCGGCCGCCGCCGCGAGCGCGGCGAGCCCGCCGAGAATCCGACGCATGAGACCTCCAGGGGGTGGGGAGGCGGCCCGAGCGCCGCCGGACGCCGACCGTACGGAGCGGCGCCGCCGGGGAACTACTCAACGCCGGACAAGACACGGCCGGGTCGGGCTCACGCGGCGCACTAGCTGTCCACCCGGTCGCGCGGCCGGATATGCTCACGGCCTGACTGACGGGCGCCCGCCCCCGTGGGCGGGATCGGACGGCGCTCGGGAGGGCCGATGACCTCGACGCGTATCGAACTCCAGGTCACGGGCAAGGATCTCGCGGACCGCTGTACGGTCGTGCGCCGCTACGTGCCGGAGATCGCCAAGGAGGCGGTCGCCGAGATCATGCGGCAGGTGCCCGAGTACGCCTACTTCCACGATCCCCGCGCCGTCGAGATCCTGGAGCAGGCCAACGCCTGGACGATCGACCACTTCCTCGCGCTGATGGCGACGCCGTCCCTGCCGTCCACCGACATCCTGAAGTTCTGGCGCGACCTCGGCTTCGGCGAGGCGTGCGAGGGACGCACCCTCATCCCGCTCCAGACCAGCCTGCGGATCGGCGCGGGCGTCGCGTTCCGGCGGCTGACCGAGGAGGCCGACCGGCTCGGCATGGACACCGCGCCCGCGACGATGGCGCAGATGACCGACGCCCTGTTCGTCTACCACAACCACCTCATCGCCGCCGCCGCCGAAGGGCACGCCGAGGCGTCCGAGGGCGCCGGCAACCGCTTCGAGATCAGCCGCCGCCGGCTCGTGGACCTGCTCGTCGGGGACAAGCCCGCGCCCGCCAGGATCGCCGAACTGGCGCAGGAGATCCGCTGGCCGCTCCCGAAGTCGGTCGGCGCGGTCGCGTTCGCCGGCCCGCCCGAGGACCTCGGCCCGCTGCCGCCGGACGTGCTCACCGCCTTCCACGCGCCCGAGCCGTTCCTCATCGTCGTGGACCCCGAGGGACCCGGCCGCCGCGCCGTCCTGGAGACGATGCTGAAGGGCGAGACCAGCGTCGTCGGCCCCGCCGTCGCGCCCGCCGAGGCCGCCAAGTCGCTGCGCTGGGCGCGGCAGGCGCTGTCGCTGGTCCGGGGCGGCGTCCTGCCGGAGGAGGGGACGGTCTTCGCCACCGACCACCTGCCGATCCTCATGCTCATGCAGGACCCCGACCTCGCGTCCCGCGCGATCGAACGGCGGCTCGCGCCGCTGCTGCGGGTCCGGCCGTCCGGACGGATCGCGCTCGCCGAGACGCTCATCGCCTGCTTCCAGAGCCGGTTCAACGCGACCGAGGCGGCGCAGCGGCTGCACGTGCATCCGCAGACCGTCCGGTACCGCGTCCGCAACCTCCAGGCGCTGTTCGGCGAGGCGCTGGACGACCCGTCGCAGCATCTCGAACTGCACATGCTGCTGCATCTGTGGCTCGCGACCGCACGCGAGAACGCGTCCTGACCGGGTCGGTCAAAGCTACTACAGCGTTTGTAGTAGATTGCCGTGATCAAGGTGGGATGTGAGGCACGGTGATGGACGCGAGGACGAGCCGTTCAGCGCTCGCGGAGGCCGGCGAAGACGTCGTCCAGCAGCGGACGGGCGGGCGTCCGGCCCCGCTCGGTGAACCACTCGCGGCCGAGCGCGGCGCGGAACAGCGGCATCGGGAGCTTCAGCAGCACGGCGAGCGTCCGCACGCCCGCGTCCGATCCGGCCTGCGTGGCGTGCGCGGCCATCGCGGCGCGCTTGTGCGCGGCGAAGCGGCGGACGTCGACCCGGTGCGTCAGGTGCTCGGGCGCCGTGTAGGCGGTCGCGAACCGGTCCGGGCCGAAGTCGGCGGGAATGCCGGGCAGCCGGGAGATCAGCCGCAGCGCGCGGCGCAGCGCCCGCCGGTCCACGGTCGCCTCCAGGACGACGGGCGTCCCGGCCAGCTCCGCCGCCCGGACGCCGACGTGGTGGACCTGCACGTGGTCGGGATGGCCGTAGCCGCCCGCCTTGTCGTAGACGGTCAGGACGTCGGCGTCTTCCTCGCGCAGAATCTCGGCGAGTCGTCGCGCGGCCTCGTCCACCTCGGCGTCGGCGAACGCGTCGGGGTGCCCGGACGGGTCGTCCGCCATGCCGGAGTCCGCGTACCCGAGCCACTCCACCCGCGCGCAGCCGAGCGCGGCGGCCGACCGGCGCAGCTCGCCGAGCCGCCGTTCGCCGAGCGCGCCGTCGGCCCGGTCGGCGGACGCCGCCAGCCCCGCCTCCCCGACGGTCGCGACCACCAGCACCACCCGGTGGCCCTCGGCGGCGGCCCGCGCCAGCGTTCCGGCGGTCAGCAGCGCCTCGTCGTCGGGATGGGCGTGGAACGACACGAGCGTGTACGGCATCCCCACAGTCTGCCCGCGCCGGACGGACGGGTCGATCCGCCCCGGAGCGCGCGCCCATGAGAATCGCCCACGTCACCGACTACTACCTGCCGCGCCTCGGCGGCATCGAGATGCAGGTCCACGACCTCGCCTCGCGCCAGCTCGACGCGGGCCACGACGTGACGGTCATCACGTCCACGCCGGGCGACCGGGACGAGCGGGACGGCCCGCCCGTCCGCCGCGCGACCGAGGGCCTGCCGTTCCCGGCCGCTCTGCACCCCGCCGCGCCGTGGGCCGGGCGGCGGCTGGTCCGGGACGGGAAGTACGACGTCCTGCACGTCCACGCCGGGCCGTTCTCGCCGCTGTCGTTCGCCGGGCTCGCGCTGGCCGCCGAGCTGCCGACCGTCGTGACCGTCCACTCGCTGATCTCCTACATGGAGCCCGCGTTCCGGCTGCTGGACGGCGTGTCGCGCTGGTCCGCGCTGCCCGCCGTGTGGACGGCCGTCAGCGACGCCGCCGCCGAGCCCGTCCGCCGCCTCGTCGGGCCGAAGCCGGTGTTCGTGCTGCCCAACGGCATCGACGCCGCGCGCTGGCAGGTCGAGCCGGCGCCGCGCGAGCCCGGCGAGGTGCTGGTCGTCGCGGTGATGCGGCTCGCGCGGCGCAAACGGCCGCTGCAGCTCGTCCGGATGCTGCGCCGCGCGCACGACCTGCTCGCGCCACGCGTCCGGCTGCGCGCGGTGATCGCCGGGGACGGCCCCGAGCGCCGCTCCGTCGAGCGCCATCTGCGGCGGCACGGCATGGGCTGGGTGAGCCTGCCCGGCCGGGTCGACCGCGCGCACATCCGCGACCTGTTCCGCCGAGCCGACCTGTTCGTCGCGCCCGCCATGCTGGAATCGTTCGGGATCGCGGCGCTGGAGGCGCGCTGCGCCGGGGTGCCCGTCGTCGCCCGCGCCGAGGGCGGCATCCGCGAGTTCGTCGGGCACGGCGAGGAGGGACTGCTCGTGGACAGCGACGACGCGATGGTCGAGGCCATCGTGCGGCTCGCGGCCGACGCCGACCTGCGGGCCCGCGTCGCCGCGCGCAGCCGGACCGTTCCGCCCCCCGTGACCTGGCCGGACGTCCTGGCGCTCACCGAGGACATGTACGGCCGCGCCGCGGCGCGACTGCACGGGCGGGCCGAGCGATCGGCGTGATCTCCCCCCGGCGGGACGCGGCGGCCGTGGCCGCGCCCCGCGTGCGGCGCCCCCGGCTGCTCGGCGAACTGCTCATCGTCTTCGTGCTGCTGCGCGTGTACGACTACGTCCGCTCGTTCGCCGACGCGCGGCAGGGGCGCGCCCTGACGCACGGCCGGGACGTCCTGGACGTCGAGCGCTTCCTGCACATCGACATCGAACGCGCCATGAACCACTGGGTCGAGCGCCACGATTTCCTGGCCATCGCGGCGGTCGACTGGTACCAGTACGTCCATATCAGCGCGACGATGTCCGTCCTGGTGTGGTGCTACGTCGCGGGGCCCGGGCTCTACCGGGGGGCGCGCAACGCGCTCGTCGCGACGAACCTCGTCGGGATGACGGTGTACTTCTTCCTGCCCGTCATGCCGCCCCGCCTGCTGCCGGGCGAGGACTACATCGACTCGGTGGCGGCGGCCGGGTTCGGGACGACGCACGGCGGGCCCGTCACCGCCGACCAGTTCGGCGCGATGCCGTCCCTGCACCTGGCGTGGGCGACGTGGACGGCCCTGGTCGCGTTCGCGCTGCTGCGGCGGTACCCGCGGGCGCGGTTCCTGGTCGTCCTGTACCCGACGACGACCGCTCTGGTCGTGATGGCCACGGCGAACCACTACCTGCTGGACGTCTTCGCGGGCGTGGCGGTCGCCTTGTCCGCGCGGCGCGCGCTGCCCGGCCCGCTGCCCGTCCGGGCGACGGTTCAGATGATCCTGCGGCGCAGCAGCACGGCCAGCACGAACGCGCCCGGCACCAGCGGCAGCCAGACGGTGATCAGCCGGTACCCGACGACCGCGCCGAGCGCCGCGGGGGACGGGACGCCCGCCCAGATCAGCCCGGCGACGAGCACGACGTCCAGCCCGCCGATCCCGCCGGGCGACGGCAGCAGGGCCGACACCGAGGAGACGACGACGTAGACCACGACCGTGATGCCGGCCGTGATCGGGACGTCGATGCTCCGCAGCACCGCGAACAGCACGACGCCGTGCAGCAGCGGCGCCGCGAGCGAGCCCAGCCACAGCGCCACCGCGCGTCCCGGATGGGCGAGGACGGTCCGCAGCGCGGCCAGCTCGCGGACCAGCCGGGCGCCCGCCCTGGCGAGCTTGGCGACGACGGCGCGTCCGCGCTTCCCGGGGACGAGCCACAGCACCGCCGCCACGGCCGCCACTCCCGCGACCGCCACGGCGATCCAGACATGGGACGCGACGGCCTGCCCGACGGCGTCCCAGCTCACCCGGTCGCCGATCATCCCGAGCGTGGACGGCACCGCGATCACGGCGACGGCGAGCAGCAGCAGATGCGTCAGCAGCCCGGCGAGCGAGTTCAGCCCCACCGACCCGACGGCCGCGCCCCTCGTCATTCCGCACCGCCGCAGGAACCTTACGTTCACCGCCATCCCGCCGGACCCGGCCGGCAGCAGATGGTTGGCGAACGAGGCGGCGACCTGCACGGCGAACACGCGTCCGACCGGGGGCGTCACCGGCATCGAGCCGAGCTGCGTGACCGTCCCGACGCACCACATCGCGGCGGTGGCGGCGAAGGCGAGCAGCAGCCACTGCCGGTCCGCGCCGATGAGGCTCTCACTGCCCGCGTCCATCGCCGCCCGATGCCGGACGGCCAGCGCCACGACCGCCGCGGCCACCGCCGTGCCGAGCAGCACCCGCGACAACGGCGCCTCCGCCGCCGCGACCCGGCCGAGCGCGCGGACGACCCGCGCCGCCCCATGCGGACGCGGCCCCGCACCCGTCTCAGTACGCGTTCCCACCCGTACGCCCTTCCGTCGCGCGGGCTCCTTCGCCGCGCACCGTCTTCCGTCCCCCCGGACGGCCCCGCCGCCGATCCCGACGCCGAGCCGGACCCACTTTCTCGAAACACGCCGGAAACCGCCACCCGCGACCCAGCCACCCCAGAGGCCCCGCCGCGATTCTTTCTACTACAGCCCTTGTAGTAGACGAAACACGCCCACCACTCCCCGCCCCCGCCCCGCCACCCCCGCAATCACACACCGAAGCCTCACCCGACACACGGCAAATCGCCGCCGCACCCCGCAAGCACCCACGAACCGTCGCACACCCGCACCACGCAATCGCAGACGCGCGCAAAAAACCGCACACCCGCCCCACACGTCAAAGCCCCGCCCACCACACCGCGCAACCAGAAGCTGCGCAGGAGGCCGCACATCCGCACCACGCGTCGAAGACTCGTGCGGCACGCAGCGAACCAGCGCCGTCCCCTCGGGCAAGCCCACGCGAAACGCCGCGCGCCCGCACCACGCGATGGCAAGCCCGCGCGGAACACCGTGGACTCGCGTCGGCGGAACATCGCGCACCTGCGCTGCGCGACCGGAAGCTGGGAGGGACGCCGCGCATCCGCGCCGCGCGTCGGAGACTCGTCAGGGGCACAGCAGATCAGCGCATTGCCCCGGCAAGCTCACGCGGAACGCCGCGCACCCGCGCTGCGCGGGCGCGCGAACGTGCGCGGAACTCCGTGGACCGCGACGCGCGCTGCGTTGCGCCGGGACGGATTAGGCGTGCGTGGCCAGCCCGGCTTCCAGCGAGGTCGCGCGGCTCCAGGTGACGCGCGGGCAGAGCGCGTTCGGCCGGGCGCCGCGGGCGACCCGCAGGTGCGCCTTGATCGCCACGCTGGTCAGCGAGATCAGCAGCTCCAGGTCGGTCTCGCCGAACAGGGCGATCTCGATCCAGTCCGCGTCCGGCCGGACGCGGACGTTCTCGGCCCGCCACAGCGGCGGCCCCATCCGCTCGATGACCGGCCAGGTCAGGAACACCTCGGCAGCGTGCGCGTCGGGGAGGTGGACGATCTGCCGCTCGGCGATCGCGAGAGCGCGTCCCGAGCCGCAATCGGCCCGCCACAACCGCAACGCGGGCCATGTCCGCAACTGCTCGACGGCGCGCCATGCAAGGGGTGAGTACGCCGTGGAAACGAGGCCCATAGCGCACAGGCTGACACCGTCCGGTGCCGCTGGCTACCGGGGCTACCCGAATCGTTATCTACGCGTCTGGCCAACAGCCACCGAACGTTCAACCGGCTCCGCCGGATAGAAGGTTTCGGAAAGTCCTGTCCAGGGGTCATGTATCCGAAACGGCAGTGATCTTTTTCACCGTTTCCTACTCCGAAGTACGGAAGGGCGGGCGGCATGCTCCGTCCCACTCCGCGCACCCGCCTGACCGTTCCCGGCGCGATCCCGAACGGGCGGCGCCGAGCACCCGCCGGGGCCCGCCCTCACCGCCGACTCGTACGTGCGCGGGTTCCAGGGGAACGGCGCGCGTGACGCCTCGACGACGTCCACCTCCATGCCGCTCATCGCATTCGACCTGGTGATGACGTCGGCGACGGCACTTCCCCATTCGCCCGGCGCCCCCGCATGGCCTGGGCGATCGCCGCCCGGACAGGCCCCGGCCGCTCACCAAGGCGTTTCAGCGGCAAGCTCTCGCTGGACAGTTCCCGGCTCCTTGCGGCAAATCCAGACGACGCGATCACAAGGTAATCCACGGACGAATTCCGCAAGACACTCCGCAGCCAGAAGAACCACCGAACGCTGGCCGGAATCGGACGAGCAACACCGTTGCGAATAGGCCCACACCCCACCCGACAAGGTTGAGGGAGACTGGACGCAGACCGCCAAGGGAGGAACGCCCGTGAAGTTCGTCCGCTACGCCGAGGGCAACGCCGTCCGAACAGGGGTCGTGGACGGAGACGTCGTCCGCACGATCGAGGGGGTTTCGGACCTGCTCCCGCTCATCAAGGACGGCTCTCTGCGCGCCGCAGGAGCGACCGCCCTGCGTTACAGCGCAGGCGTCCCGCTGGACGAGATCGTCCCGCTGTCGCCGATCGCCACACCCCCGACCGTCCGGGACTTCTACGCGTTCGAGCAGCACGTACGCGCCGGCCGCGCCTCCCGCGGCCGAACGATCGACCCGGCCTGGTACGAGGCGCCGGTCTTCTACTTCTCCAACCCCTACGCGGTGCTCGGCTGCGGCGACGTCCGGATGACACCCGGCACAGAGGCATTCGACTTCGAGCTGGAAGTAGCGGCAATAGTCGGCCGAGCCGGCCGCGACCTGACCCCGGCCGAGGCCGAAGACCACATCGTCGGCTACTGCGTCCTCAACGACTGGAGCGGACGCGACGTGCAGCGCCGCGAAATGCGCCAGGCGATGGGACCCGTCAAGGGCAAGGACACCGCCACCGGCCTGGGCCCCTACCTCGTCACCCCGGACGAGATCGCGGACAGAAAAGAGGGCAACGGCCACCGCCTGGAAATGACCTGCACCGTCAACGGAGTCGAGTACTCCCGAGCACTGTGGTCCGACGTCTACTGGTCCTTCGGCGAGATGATCGCCTACGCCTCACGCGGCACCGAAGTCCGCCCCGGCGACGTGATCGGCTCGGGCACCTGCGGCACCGGCTGCATCCTGGAGCTGTCCCAGACCCACGGCGCGGACGCCTACCCCTGGCTCAAACCAGGAGACAAGGTGTCCGCCACCATCGAAGCCCTGGGCACCCTCCACAACACGGTCATAGAACCCGCCCCCATAACCCCCCTACGCCCAACCCAACCACCCGCGTGAAACTCGCCTCCGCCCGCAGCGACCCCGCAAAGCGAGAACCGACCGCCCAAGCGCGTCAGACGCGGTGCGTGGCCTGCCGAATCACGTCTTGGTGATCCGGATGGGCGAACGTGAACCCAGACGCAAGCAGACGCTTCGGAACAACGCGCTGACTGGCGAGCACACCCGTCCGAGCGAACTCACCAAGCGCGAGCCGCAACGCGGGACCGGGCACCGGCAGCACCGCCGGACGATGGAGCGCCCGCCCGAGCGACGCGGTGACCTCCCGGTTGGTCACCGGATCCGGACAAACCAGATTCACGGGCCCCGACACCGCCGGAGTGTCGATGACGTGCCGAATGGCCGCCACCTCATCAGCCAGCGAGATCAAGCTCCAGTACTGCCGCCCACCCCCCAACGGCCCGCCGAGCCCCAGCCGGAACAACGGCAACATCCGCCCGAACGCACCCCCGCGCGAAGAGACGACAAGCCCCGTACGGATCCGGACAGTACGGATCCCGGCATCCGCAGCGGCCCCCGCCGCGCCCTCCCAGTCACGACAAACACGTGCAAGAAAGTCGCCCCCAGCCGGATCATCCTCGGTAAGAACCCGCTCGCCGGCATCCCCATAGAACCCAACAGCCGAACCAGAGACGAACACACGAGGCGGTTCACCCATACGAGCCAACGCGGAAGCGAGCGTGGCAGTCCCACGCACCCGGCTGTCATAGATCTCGCGCTTGTAGGCGGACGTCCACCGCCGCTCACCAATCCCGGCCCCGGCAAGATGCACCACCGCGTCGACACCGGTCAGCGCACCGACCTCCCCGAAGGGATCCCAGCCGACCTCACCCGCACGCCGGGCCGCACGCCGAACAAGCCGGACGACCTCATGCCCGTCCCCAGCCAGACTCTCCGCCAACGCCGCCCCGATCAACCCGGAGGCCCCGCTGACCGCAACCCTCACCCCCTCAAGATAACGACCACCACCCCCCAACGCCCGAACACGCGCCGCCGCACCCCACCACACTCACCCAAGCCACCCCCACCGGTCCAGCCGAACCCACCGCTGTGGAAAACCCGCCCCCAGCCCCCACGACACATCACCCCAAACCCCGCCCACCACCCCTCTGACCTGCCCTTTCACCCAGCCGAATACCGAGTTGGCGCAGGCAGCGAGCATCCCGTATGCTTTCGGACGTCGCCAGGGAAACGGCCCACGAGGACCGGCTCGGGCAACGCCCCCGAGCGGCTAGACTCGGAAACGCAAGGTCCTGTGGAGCAGCTAGGAGTGCTCGCCACCCTGTCAAGGTGGAGGCCGCGGGTTCAAATCCCGTCAGGACCGCTCGACGTGCACACGTCACCGCGACGACCGCGCGTCCCGGGCAGGTAGCTCAGTCGGTACGAGCGTTCGCCTGAAAAGCGAAAGGTCGGCGGTTCGACCCCGCCCCTGCCCACACAGCACCTCTGACCAGCGAAAACGCCTCAAGCGGATCCGACCCCGCGGGTGTACACCGCTTGAACAGAGGAAAACTATCGGCGATGGCCACGCCTCGCACGCGACGGCCCAGGGACCTGCGAGCAGGTACCTTCCAGGCCGCGATCAACTCGTTCACCCTCCACCTCAACGCCGAGGGGAAGTCTCCCAAGACCGTCCGGACCTACGTCGAGGCCGCCCAGTGGTTCGCAGGGGAGCACCTGCGCAACCACACCGACCACCAGGACTGGGACGACGTCACGCCCGACGACGTCCGGACGTGGATGGTCTGGCTGCTGGGGCACTACTCCGACAGCTACGCCAACAACCAGTACCGCGCGCTGCAGGCGTTCTTCAAGTGGTGGTCCACCGACGAAGAGCTCCCGAACCCCACGGCCAAGCTCCGCCCGCCCGCCGTGGGGGAGAAGATCGTCCCGGTCTTCACCGACGCGGAACTCACCAAGCTCCTCAAGGACTGCGAGGGGAAGAACTTCGTCCAGCGCCGCGACCACGCGATCCTCTCGCTGTTCAAGGCAACCGGGATGCGGCTGGCGGAGCTGGCAGCGATCACCATCGATCTGGAAGATCCCGAACAGGGCGACCTCGACCTCATGCGCCGCGAGGTGCTCCTGCACGGGAAGGGCAACAAACAGCGCGTCGTCCGCTTCGGTCATCAGGCCGCGCGCAGCATCGACCGCTACCTTCGCGTCCGCTCCAAGCATGCGTACGCGTCGCATCGCAAACTCTGGCTCGGTGTCAACAACCGACCGCCCATGACCGACAACGGGATCTACCAGATGGTGGTCCGTCGTGGAGAGAGGACCGGCGTTCCCGTTTTCCCGCACAAGTTCCGCCACAACTTCGCTCACACCTGGCTCGACCGAGGGGGAGCCGAGGGCGACCTGATGGAGCACAGCGGCTGGACGTCACCGCAGATGCTCCGGCGTTATGGCCGGAGCGCCGCGAGCGCGCGAGCACGTCGCACGTACGACCGCGTCATGGAAGACAACTAGGCGGGTGAACACGTCGGCCCCGGTCCGTTCAACGAACGGACCGGGGCCGAAGCGTTTGTTCAGTCGTTCTTCTTCCTCGCCTGAGCGGACCGCTTCGCGAGACGCAGCATGTAGGCGCGCTTGGCGGCCTCGGCTCGCTCCCGTCGCTGTTCGGGAGGGAGCACCCCTTCGGGATCCACCTCACGCTCGAACCGCGCAAGGAACGTGTCCCGGGCCGCCTTGGTCCGCTTGGACTTGTCTTTCGTCCTGCTCCAAGACACCAAGGCGGCGATCCGCCTATCGATATCAGCCACTACGGCTCCTGAGTGCGAAGAACTAGAGGGTTCGGGTGGTGCGGCGGTCGGTGCGCGGCATGCCGATGGGCTGGGCGCTGAGGGTCGTTGAGCAAGGCCGAACTCCGGTGAGTCAGGCGGGGTGCGGGTTAGTGGGTCGGGTGGCTCCGGCATATTCGTGCTCGCGTTCGCCGGCGAGGCGGGTGACACGGACGACGTCGCCGGTCTGAGGGGCGTGGACCATGCGGTTGTTGCCGAGGTAGAGGCCGACGTGGTGAATGGTGGCCGGGTCGTTCGGGTTGTGGGCGAAGAAGAGCAGGTCGCCGGGTTGCAGTGCCGCGCGGGGGACGTGGGGGCCGTCGTTGTACTGATCGGCGGCGACGCGGTGGAGGTGGATTCCGGCCTTGGCCCAGGCGTATTGGACGAGGCCGGAGCAATCGAATCCGCGCGTGTGGGCACCTTGTGCGACGCCGTACGTCGGGCCGGCCGCTGTGCCGCCGCCCCAGGAATAGGGAGTGCCGAGCCAGTGCAGGGCGGCGCGAGCCGCGATGATTCCGCGTCCGCCGACCGCCGGGGCGAGAACTGCGGACGTGGCATAACGCGCGGCTTGGTCGAGAACCTTGCGGACGTACCAGTCGGCGTGGTTGTACTGCCAGATCGCGCGGCGGAGGTGACGGCCGCCCTGCGTGGCGCCGTTGGCGGCGAGGTAGCGGCCGGCTCCGTAGATGGCGTCGGGCGCGGAGTAGCGGTTCGCGCGGCCGTCGTGGTCGGCATCGACGCCGTAGGCGGCCCAGGTGGCGGCGAGGAACTGCATGGGTCCGCCCGCGCCCGCGCTGTTCTCGCCGCTGCGGACGCCGGGGGCGCGGGAGCGGCCGTGGTCGGACTCGACCTTCCCGATCGCGGCGAGCACGTTCCAGCCCAGGCCCGGAGTGGTGCGGGCGGCGGCCTGATACCAGCGCAGGTAGTCGTGCGGGATATCGCGCCGCGCTTCGGCAGAGGGCTCACCGGTCAGATCAGGAGCGGCGGCAGGTGACGCCGGCGCGCCGGTGAGGCACAGGACGATCAGCAGCGGCACGCCGAACAGTGCGGTCGCGGCGCACGCCGCGGGCTTCACCATCGGCGCCGCCGACGCGATGGCGAACGATCAGGGGGCGGGAGGCGCTCCGCTCCCGGGCGGGTCGTCGGTCGGTTCATCGGCAGGTTCCCCCGGTAGGTCGCGGGGCTGCCGCAGCACATGCCGGACCGCTTCCCAGGAGTAGCGGAAGTCCCTGCCGGTCTTGAGGGCCGGGATCTGCCCGGCGTTGGCCATCCGGCGGACCGTCTGGGGCGACAGGCCGAGCTTGGCGGCGAGTTCGCTCGTCGTGAGCACGTCGGGGTCTCGGCCGGGCAGGGACATCACTTCGACTCCTGGCATGGGGTTCATCGCGCCTTCCAAGGACGTTGGCGGGGTGCTGCGGTAGCGACGTTCTCGATTGTTTGACACGCACAGAACACGTTTGACGATGCTTGCGCTCCATCATCTTGCCACTTACGGTGACGACACCGCTACTCATTGGAGGACTCGGAGTGTTTCCTCGTCGTCGGACCATCGAGTCGGACAGCCCGCCCGCGCGCTGCGCCGAGCTGGCGTTCCTGGGCGCGCACGGTGGTGCCGGGACCTCGACGCTGGCGGCGCTGCTGCCTCCGTCGTGGGACCTGGGCTCGATCGGCGGGCTGCTGCCGGGCGAGGATCCGGTCGCGCGGGCCTGCGGACGCCGCCTGGTGATCGTGTCCCGCAACACCGTCGCGGCGGCCTGGCACGCCACGCGCGCGGTGACGGCCGCCGATCCCGATCCGCGCGCGCCGACGCGTCAGGTCGCCGCGCTGGTCGTCGTGGCCGACGGCGCGGGACCCGAACCCCGCGACGCGACCGCGCGGTTCTCGCTGCTGGCCGGCCGGGTGCGCCGCACCGTCCGGGTTCCCTTCGTCCCGGCGCTGCGTTCCGTCGACGACCCCGGCCGTGTCGACCTGCCCGTCCGGGCGCGTGCCGCGCTCGACCTGCTCCTCGACCTCTCCCGCTGACCCGCCGCATCTTCCGGAGGCCCTATGCCGCTGACCCCGTCCACGCTCGGCCTTGCTCTCCTCTACAAGCTCCACCCGCTGACCGCCGCCGCACCGACCCCGCAAGTACGCGTGCCCAATCCACCGCCGCAAGCTCCGCCGGGCCTGGACGCCAAGATGGACGTCCTCCTGGGCTGGGGCAAGTACGGCGTCCTGATCTGCGGCCTCGCCGGACTGGGCATCTGCGCCGGGCAGATGGCGATCGGACGCAAGAACCGCTCGACGTTCGCCGCCGACGGGGCCACGGGCATCCCCTGGGTCCTGGGCGGGCTGAGCCTGGCCGCCTCCGCGTCGGCGATCGTGGGGGTGTTCTTCCAGTGATCCGCCGACGCGTTCTGACCGGCGTCCACGCGGCGGTCACCCTCACCTTGGCCGGCGCCCTGGTCCAGCAGGCGACCCACCACGAGACGGCGGTGCCGCGAACGGTCGTCCCGACGCCGTTCGAGGCCGTCCCCTCGGTCGCGTTGACGGACCTGGTCTGGGACGACTTCCACGGCATGCCGCTTCCCCGGGCGTCCGATGGTCCCCGCCGACGCGACGGGGACCGTGCGTCCGGATTCGCCCGGACGCCCCGCGGCGCGCTCCTGGCCGTGATCCACATCGCCGTCCGTGCGGCACCGCAGTGGGAGCCGGCGGTGTTCGAGCCGACGATCGACCAGCAGGTCATCGGCCCCGACCAGCCGCAGCTGGCGACGGCCACCGGCACCGGCCACGACCGACTGCGGAAGCGAGACGTCCGCGCGTTCGCCACCGTCGAGGGGTTCCGCTGGCTCGGCTACAGCCCCGACGCCGCGACGCTGGACGTCCTGTCGTCCGGGCCGGGTGACGACGATCTGACCGTCCGCGCCGCAACACGCATCGAAGTCCAATGGAAGGACGGCGACTGGCGCGCGGTCGCGCCGCTCGGCGGCGACTGGGCGAACGCCGCGGTCCCCGTCGGCGCGCCGGACGGGTTCACGCTCTTCCCGGTACGGGGGTGAGCGGGTGCCGTGCAGTCCCCTCACCGATCCGCAGTGCGTGGAGCCGGTGGATCACGGCAGCCATCCGTTCGGGCCGCCGCTGCCGGACCTGGCCGGCGAGATCGGCGGCAACGCGCTGGACAGCGCCGCCAAAGCCATGCAGGAGGCCGTCGGGTGGTTCGTGTCCCACACCGCGACGTGGTGGTTGCGCACGCCGTCGCCCGACCTGGAGAAGGAATCGGCGATCGAGTTCCTGCAGAACGTGACCCGCCCGCTGACGATCGCGGTCGCCATCGCGTCTCTGCTGTTCGTGGCCGGGAAGATGGCGCTGGTGCGCAAGTCCGCGCCCCTGGTGGACGCCGGAACCGGGCTGGCCGTGCTGGTGGTCGTCACCGTGATCGGGACGACGCTGCCCAACATCCTGCTCTGCTGGGGTGACGCCTGGACGGACTGGGTGCTCAAGGCCGCCGCCGACGACGGATTCAGCTCCCGGATGACCAAACTCGTCGCGCTTCCGGCAGGCGCGCCCGCCGCGTTCGTGCTGGTGATGTCGCTCATCGCGCTGTTCGTCGGGATCATCCAGGCGATCCTGCTGCTGTTCCGCCACGGCGCGCTGATCGTCCTGGTGGGAATGCTCCCGCTGGCCGCCGCCGGGATGGCGACCTCGGCGACCCGTCCGTGGCTGCGGCGCGGAGGCGGCTGGACGCTGGCCCTGGTCTTCTACAAGCCGATCGCCGCCGGGGTCTACGCGACCGCGTTCATCCTGATCGGGCACGGGACGGGGATGCGGGCGATCCTGCTCGGCCACACGATGATGCTGATCAGCCTGTTCGCCTTCCCGGTCCTGCTGCAGCTGTTCTCCTGGATCACGCCCGGACAGGACGGCGGCGGGGGCGGAGGACGAGTCTTCTCCGCGGTCATCGGCGGCGCGACCGCGGTTGGGGCGCTGCGCTCGTACGGCCTCGGCGGGACGGCGTCGTCCGGCAGCGCCGCAGGTCACGCCGACTACCTGAATCAACAGCTCGGCGACCGACGCGGCGATCCGGCGCCCTCCGGGTCCGACGAACCGGGCAACGGCCCGGCGAATGACGCACCACCCGGGACCGTAGGCGATACGGCTTCCCAGCCCGATGGCGGCCCGCCGAGCGACGGCGCGCCCCCGGCCGCAGGCGAAGAGCCGATCGGGCCGACGGCGTTCCGCGCGTGGAACCGGAGCCGCAAGCAAGGACGCACGATGATCCGCTGGATCGGCAACCCCACGGGCAACGACGACGGCGCCCCGACCGGCGCCGGGGAAGGAGGCGGCGGCGGTGGCTGACGACGCGCATCGGGTCCGCACCTACGGAGGCTGGCGACGACGCCAGGGCATCGGCCTGCTCGGCATGGACACGACGGCCACGTTCGTGGCCCTCGGCGCGGCCGTGATCGTCATCATGACGGCCGCGTTCGCCCCGAAAGCGCTGCTCTACTTCGCCCCGCCGGTCGTCGCGGCCGGCGGACTCGGGCTCGTCCGTGTCAACGGCGTCCCGGTCGCCCGGCTGCTGGCGACGCGGATCCGCTGGTGGTGGGGCACCGCCCGCCGCCACACGCGGTACCGGGCGGGCATCGTCGTCGACCATCCGCGGGCGTTCCAACTTCCGGGCGTCCTCGCGCCGCTGACCCTGCTGAGCGCCGAGGACGGCTACGGCGGTTCGTACGGCGTGGTCTGGGACCGGCGAACCGGGCTGCTCACGGCGACGTTGCGGGTCGTCCCCGCCTCGACCTGGCTGGCCGACCGCGCGGAGGCCGACACCTGGGTCGCGGCGTGGGGCGGCTGGCTCGCATCCCTCGGCCATCTGCCGATCGTGCGATGGGTGACCGTCACGGTCGACACCGCGCCCGAGCCCGGCTCCACGCTCGCCGACGCCGTCAACGCGTCCCTGTCCCCGGACGCCCCGGAGTCCGCCCGGCAGATCATGCGCCGGCTCGTCGCGACCGCGCCCGCCGCGGCGGCCGACGTGGACACGCGAGTCTCGGTCACCGTCGATCCGCGCCGGGCCGCGAGCCCGCCGGGCGATCTGACGGGCGCGGTCGGCGAGCTCGGCCGTGTCCTGGACGCGCTGGCCTCCACTCTTTCCGGCTGCGGCGTGAGCGTCATCGGCAGGGCGACGGCCGCCGAGATCGCCGGGGTCGTCCGCACGGCGTTCGACCCGGACGCGCGCGGCGAGGTGAACCGGCTGCTCGCCGGCCCCAAAGCAGACTCCGCGCTCGGCTGGTGCGACGCGGGACCGGTCTTCGCAGCCGAACACGTCGGTCACTACGAGCACGACGGCGGCGTTTCCGTGTCGTGGGCGTGGCAGGAACCGCCCCGCCAGAACGTCCGCTCGGACGTCCTGGCCCGTCTCGTCTCGCCGGGTCCGTTCGCCAAGCGGATCACGTTGCAATACCGCGCGTTCCCGGCAGCCGCGGCGAGCCGCGTCCTGCAGCAGGAGGTCAACGCGGCGGCGTTCCGTTCGCAGTTCCGCCGCCGCACCGGACGCGACGAGACGGCCCGCGACGCCTGGGACGCCGCCCGCGCCCGCCAGGCCGCAGCCGAGGAGGCGATGGGCGCGGGCGTCTGCCTGGTCTCGCTGTACGCGACCGTCACCGTCACCGATCCCGGCCACCTCGCCCAGGCCGCCGCGCACGTCGAGGCCGCCGCCGACACCGCCCGGATCCACCTGCGCCGGCTGTGGGGCGGCCAGGCCACCGGGTTCGCGACGACGTTGCCCTGCGGGATCTGCCCACCCGAACTGTCCCGACGTCTCGTCCACTGACCTGGAGCCCACGTGACCGAAACCGAACCGCTGGCGCCCGCGCGGGGCTGGCGTGAGCCGTTCGCCGGACGAACGTCCAACGTCCTGGCCGCGGCGGAATTCCAGGCGACGACCATGCAGGTCTGCGGCCTCTATCCCTTCACCGCCGGGTCGGGGACGCCCACCGCCGGAACGCCGATCGGGCGTCACCAGCTCTGGGGCGAGGTCGTCTGCCTGGACCCGCTCGCCTGGCTGCGCGCCGGACTCGTCACCAACCCCGGGATGTTCGTCCTCGGCCAGCCGGGCACGGGGAAGTCCACGCTGGTGAAGCGGCTCGTGACCGGCGCGGTCGCGACCGGGACGACACCGATCATCCTCGGCGACACCAAACCCGACTACACCCGGCTCATCGAGTACCTCGGCGGGCAGGTCGTGCGCGTCGGCCGGGGCTGCGACCGCATCAACCCGCTCGACGCCGGACCGCTCGGCACGGTGCTGCGCACGCTCACCGGCGCCCGCGCCGAAGCGCTGCGCTGGGAGGTGCGCGGACGGCGGCTGTCCCTGCTGATGGCGCTCTGCACGTTGGTCCGCGAGGAGAAGCTGTCCAATGCGGAGGAGGTCGTCCTCGGGCGCGCCGTCGATCTCCTGGACGACCGGCTCGACCACGAACCCACCGTCCCCGACGTCCTCCGCCTTCTGGAGGAAGGGCCGTCCGAACTGCGCGCGGCGGCCCGCACGGACTCCGTCGACACCTACCGCAGACGCTGCGACGAGCTCGTCTTCACCCTCGACCTGCTCTGCCACGGCTCCCTCGCCGGAGTGTTCGACGCCCCGACGTCCCGGCCGCTGGACATGGACGCGCCCGCCATCAGCGTCGACATCTCCCGCGTCCGCGCGGCGGGCGACAAGCTCCTCACCGCGGCGATGCTGTGCACTTGGGCTTACGCCTTCGGCATGGTCGACGCTGCAGCCGCCCTCGGTCCCGGCCGCTCCTACCTCGGCGTGATGGACGAACTCTGGCGGGCGCTGCGCGGCGCGCCCGGCCTGGTCGAGCACGCCGACGCCCTCACCCGCCTCAACCGCGCCAAGGGCATGGCCTCGATCATGATCACGCACTCGCTGGCCGACCTGGACGCCCTGGCCACCGAGGAGGACCGCGCCAAGGCCAAGGGCTTCGCCGACCGGTCCGCCATCACCGTTCTCGCCGGGCTTCCGCCGCGCGAACTGAGCCGCGTCCACCAGATCGCGCCGCTCACTGGACCCGAGCAGCAACTGGTCACCTCCTGGTCCGCGCCCGACTCCTGGCAGCCCGGCGCGCGCCATCCCGGACGCGGCAAGTACCTGATCAAGACAGGTGAGCGGCTCGGGATTCCCGTCGAGTTGTCGCTGGTCGGCGCGGAAGTCGACCTGTACGACACCGACCAGGCCGTCCGGGGGGTCGCATGAGCCGAGCGCTCGGACCTCGTCCGTCGGTCTGGCATTCCAGTGCGGCGGCCGGGTGGATGGTCCTGGCCGCGTGCTGGCTGCCGGTCGTCGTTCTGTGGGTGGTGTGGAGCTGCGCCCGGGTCGCCGCCGCGCTGAGCGGCGGGACGGTGATGCCGTTCGGCGTCCGGTTCGCGGTGGCGCTCGCGCGCTGGGACACCGCCGTGCTGTGGCCGCGCACCTCGACCGCGTTGGTCGTCCTCCTGGTGGTGGTCGTGGTCGTCGGAACCGCCGGCGTGGCCTCGGGGATCTGGCAGCGGGTCGCCGCCCGCCTGCCCGATCCCACCGACCCCGTCGCCGCGCTCACCGACAACCCCGGTCTGGACGCTCTGGCCGCCGGTCCGTCCGCGCGCAAGGCCGTCGCGTTGCGGCGCTCCCTCACCGGCACCGCGCCCGAGCCCGACGACATCGGCCTGGTGCTCGGGGACGTCCTGCGACCCGGCGGACGCCCTGGCGAAACCCTCTACACCTCGTGGGAGGACACCGTCGTCGCGTTCATGGCGCCGCGCTCGGGGAAGACGACCACGCAGAGCATCCCGCACGTCCTGTCCGCGCCCGGCCCGGTTATCGCGACCAGCAACAAGGCCGACTTGTGGGCGGCGATCTCGGCCGTCCGCGCCGAACGGACGGGCGGGCGGATCTGGCTGTTCGACCCCCAGCGCATCACCTACCAACCCCAGGCGTGGTGGTGGAATCCGCTCGCCGGGCTGAGGACCGTCGAGGACGCCCACCGCCTCGCCGGGCACTTCGTCCTGACGGTCGACGACGGTCAGAAGAAAGACCTGTGGGGACCTGCGGCCCAGGATCTTCTCTGCGCCCTGTGCCTCGCTGCCGCCGGCTCGGGCCGATCGCTGCACCACGTCGCCGCGTGGCTGGACGAACCGGCCGTCCCCACCCCCGTCGAACTGCTCATGGATGCGGGCTTCGCTCTCATGGCGTCGTCGCTGAAAGGGACGCAGAACGGCGCGGTCGAGACCCGTGACGGGATCTACCAGACGGCCCGCACGGCGGCGAAATGCCTGCGCGACGACGAGATCCTCGCCTGGGTGACGCCCTGCGACCTGCCCGTCTTCGACCCCGACGCGTTCGCCGCGACCCGCGACACTCTGTACCTGTTGTCGAAGTCGCTGTCGGCCGCCGCACCGCTGATCGCGGCGCTCACCGACACCGCCATGCGCGCCGCCGAACGCCGCGCCGAGCGGTCCGGCGGACGTCTCGATCCGCCGTTGGTCGTCGCGCTGGACGAGGCCGCCAACATCTGCCGCATCGCCGACCTGCCCCAGCTGTACTCGCATCTGGGCTCGCGCGGCATCGTCCCGGTCACGATCCTGCAGTCGTACGAGCAGGGCGTGACCGTGTGGGGCGAACCCGGGATGGCCGCGCTCTGGGGTGCCGCGACGCGCAAGCTCATCGGGGCGGGCATCGACTCGCCACGGTTGGTGCGCGACCTGGCCACGCTCGTCGGACAGCACGATGTGCCCGTCCGCTCGGTCACCTACGGCGGGGACGGACGAGCCAGCGAGCAGATCTCCCTGCGTCGCCAGGAGATCCTCGAAGCCTCCGACATCCGGGCTCTGCCCGCCGGGACGGCGCTCCTGCTGGCGACGGGGACGAGACCCGCGCTCGTCCGGCTCCGGCCCTGGTACGCCGGCCCGTCCGCCGACCGCATCAACGCCGCCATCCGCGACGCCGATGTCGCCATCGCTGACGGAGCAATGCGTCACAACAGATCCACTGACGAATAACTGCAGCTTCTTGGAGATCACATGTCCACGCTCGACGCCGTGCAGCCCGTCACGGACCAGCCCCAGCCGCTCTTCGCCACCGTCGAAGACTGGGTGACGCAGCACTTCGTCCCGATGTACCGGCGGACGCTCGGCGGCGAGTTCCGCTGGTGCGCCCGGTGGTGGAGGCACGCGGAAGCCATTTCCCGACTCACCGCGCTCTGGTACTCGTGGGAATGCATGCGCTTGCAAGGCGCCACCGGCATCGCCCTGTGGTACCGGGACTACCTGGACCACCAGCTCCCGATCCTGCTCGGCGCGCGCGGCCCCTTCTACCAGTGCACCGAGCACGAGCACCTGGAGCCGCACCAGGCCCGTCTCGAAGTTCCTCCGCCGGGCTACTGGGAGGACTGAGGTGGCCAACTCGGTCCGCGGAGCCGTCCTCGTCGGGACTTACGCGCGGCTCCGCATGAGCGAGAAGCTTCCGCTCGACGATCTGATGGCCGATCTGCTGAGCGATCTGCGCCGCTACGCCGACAGCCGGGGCGTGGACTTCGACCGTGCCCTGCGCGGACGGACCGAACCTCGTCCACAGGCTGTGGAAGGTCGCGCGTTCGCGGTCGGCGACGAGGTCGAGCGTTCGGCGGACGGGAGCAAGATCCGCCGCGGCTATGTCACCGCCGTGGACGACCCTTCCTTCTACCTCGTGCGGTTTCCGGGCGTCACTCGCGGCGTGCTGCGCGTCCCGGCCGACAGGATCCGCGGAGCTCCGCCGTTCCCGCCGATCGAAACGCGCACCGGCGTTCTCAAGTCCGCAGCCGCCGCTGAGGACGCCCTGGTCGAGGTGTCGACTCGTGTGCGGCGGCACACCAAGGCCGGCACCTCGCCGCCGCGCGCGGATGTGGACGAACGCGCCCGGCTCGCCCGGACGTTGGCGGACTGGGCGGGCACCACTGCCTCCAATGTCCTGTTCAGCCTCAACCCGCACATCACCAGGGCGCTCGGCGGCGCCGGTAAGCCGCCCGCCCGAGTCCGTGAGTTTCCGGGCAGACCGACCGAGCCCGCGCCGGGCAGATCGTCCCCACCTCCGGCCCGTCGGCCGAACCGGCCCGGTCGACCGCAACGCCCCTGACTGTTTGTCCTCTCGCCATCCGCACGTCTCAGCAAGCAAGGGAAGTCGTCAGCCGCCCGGCCCGTTCTCGGAGGTCGCTTCCCGTGTCCTTGTCGCTCATCCGTACCGTCCGTACCGCTCTCGCCGATCCGCACACGATCCCTGGGCGGCTCGCCGCCGCGCACCGCGCCCTCGAAGTTCTCGAAACCGCCGTCCACGACCTCGCGTTCCTCGACCCGGATCCGCCGCTCCTGTTCTGGACGACCGTCCACAGTGACGCCGTCCGTGCCCGAGCGGCACTCGCCGGGGCGCGCTCGCTGCCCTCACCCGCGGGACGCCCACCCGCGACCGTGGCGCTCGGCGCCGAGGAGCCGGCCACGGTGATCGCCGCGCTCCTCGAACTCGCCGAGGCGCTCGTCCTGCACCTCGTCGAGGCCGCGAACGCGACCCGCCATGACGGCGACAAGGCGTGCTGCCTGCACGCCGCCCTGATCACCCACGAACTCACCACGTCGCTTCGCAACGCGAGCCACGAACACCGCTGACATCTCGTTCTCGGCCACAGGAGGCCCTTCCTTGGATCACTATGTCCGCTACTTTTCCCGCCACACCGGTACCGAAATTCCCGACGCGTTGGTCACCGCGCATCTCGGCCTAAATGCCACCGAACGCGCTGTCGCAGCGCTCGGCCTGACCGACGACGGGGCGCTCGACGAGGCCATCAACGCCGGTGTCGCTCTCGCCAAAGCGCGGACGGTGGCCTGGCCACCCGGCGGCGACGTCGAGTCCGCTGGGGAACGCCGCGACAAAGCCGCCTCGATCGCGGATCTGGTTATGGTGGTGAGCAGAACGCTGCTCACCACCGCGAACAAGGTCACCGACCCCGCCGATCGCATCGCCTGCTTCCAGTCCGTTCAGCACGCCGGGCGCCTCCAGACGATCTTGCGGAGACGACAGTGAACGAGCGCTCCGCGTTTCGAACTGATCGCCCGATGCGCGAAACCTATTTGAAGTCGGTCTCGAATCCCGGCGACTTGGGAATCGATATTCAGGGAGTGGAAATGTCGCATTCCGACCTCTCGGTCGTCTACATGGATCTCGCGCGGCTTGAGAAGCTTCTACGCGAACTCGCAGATCAGGAACCTGATGGGTTCATCAAATGGGGAATCGCCGAAGGTGAAGCCTCACATGCTCGCCACGCGCTGGAGACCGCGGCCTCGCGTCCGGAACTTTTGCCCGACAGCGTCACGGCGCTCGCTGAGGACGAGATCGCACCCGCAGCGGACCAGATCGCACAGAAGCTGATCGACGCCGCCGACCTTGCCGCCGACCCTGCCGACAAGTTCGCCTGCCTCCAAGCGGCTCTCCACGTTGGCCGACTCCGCGACGCACTCGGGTAGCCGTGGTCACGTTCGGAGACATGCTCGGCCTCGCCGACGACCATATGGACCAAGCCCGAAGCTTCGCGGAGGCGGCATCCCAGGTTCAGCACCCCGCCACCGTCACCGAATTGGCACGACTCACCAGAACTCTTACTCGGTACGCCGACCGCATCGCCGAAGGGTTCGGCACACCGGACGACCCAGAACGCACAAGCGCCAGGGCCACAGCCCGGCACGCTGCCGACCTTCTCCGCCGGGCTCAAGCAACTCCGGTTCAGCCTGAACCAACGCACGCGCACGTTTCCGCCCTGGCTCAAAGCCTGCGCGCCGCAGCGGTCGCGCTCGGCTGCGGCCTGGATCTCCTCGAAGCCCACTTCCGCCGAGCCGACGGTTCCGCGACCACCACTGCGCCGGTCATCGTCGCTCCCGATACCACCCGTTCACTGCTGCACCTGCTCAGCCACCACACCGAGACCGCAGGACGGATCGCGCTGCACAACGAGGTTCTCGCCGACAAGACGGGCCGCCACCTGGTCGACGCCGCGGCCATCATGCGCGAGAGAGGCCGCGCCCGAGAGAACGGCCTTCTCGTGATCCAGATGCCCGCACTCCGCCCGCCCGAGCGGGCCAGGCCGGCGGATGGTGAGAGCTTCACGAGCAAGCTCGACGGCGTCAACACCAGCATCCAGCGGCTGAACGCTCTGGACCCGACGGCTCCCATGACATCCTGGGCCTACATCGCCCGCGCCACGGCGATCACCTGCCAGATCAACGGCCTGCTCGTACGAACGTTGGCGTGGAGGGCACGTGAACTCGGTAACGAGCCAGCCTGCCAGGGTCTCGTCCGCACGAGCAGATCGATGAAGTCATTGACCTCCTGGTGGAAGCATGTCTCCCGCACCTGGAGCCAAAAAGCGGCCGGCTACCGCTTCTCCCACGAAGGACCGGTGACGGACGCCAGCGACCTGCTGCTTCGCGTCGGCCGCCTCACTTTCGACGACCCGGCGTGGACCCCGGGCCCGAAGTCGACGCTCCATCGAGTGCTCCCCGCCGACCTGGCGCCCGGACCGGCCGAGTTCGAGCACGTCGCCCTCACAGCCATGCGCGTCATCGAGAGCTCGGGCAGCCTAGCGCAAGCCCACCAGGTCGCCATCAACAACATCAGGCCGATCCAAGCTTTCGATACTCACGACGATCGAAGGTTCCGTGCCCGCTGGGTTGCTCAGCTGGCGAACCGCTCCGAGCTGGTCACCCACAAAGGGGCTACGCTCATCGAGCGGTTCAACCGGGCATTGAAAGAGATGCGATTCGGCGAGACGTCCGCAACCCGGGAGATCGACCTCATCGTCCAACGCTCCCGTTCTGCATCGCGAAACATGACGACTGAGGACTTTCCCTCGTCCATAGCCGGAGTTATCGGTATGCCTCCGCTCAACGGACCGATCGCATCGAGTCGACCGCAATCTCTGCAGGAGCCGCAGACTTCAGCCAAGACGAGGGCGTGGTAGCCGGGGCGGGGCTCTCGCGACCCCGGACGATCGCCCATGACGATCGGCGAGGGTTTTCCGCACATGCCTTCGGCCGCTCCGGCGCCGCTCCTGCACTCTTCGGTACTCGAACGCGTCAGTGCCCGAGTCATCCAGGTGAGTCGGACGGCTCGGGCACTGGCGGGTTCCGCGGGTGTGGTCAGTTGAGGTCGGTGCGGAGCGTCTTGATGGCCGCGGCGGCGTCGCCGCCGAAGTAGGTGCGGATGACGCTGTGCAGGACGGCGCGGGCGCGCGGCGTCGGCTCGGGCTCGGCGTGGGTGTCGTCGTCGGCGGCGTCGCCGGTCTGGAGGAGCTTGTGGATCTCGTCGGCGTGGTAGCGGCGGTGGCCGGACGGCAGGGTGATCGGGTGCAGCGTTCCGGTCCTGGCCCAGCGGGTGACGGTCTTGGGGTCGACGCGGAAGAAGTTCGCCACCTCCGCCGGGGTGTAGAGGGTCGGCTGCTGGGGCTCTTCGGCCTTCTTGGTCATCGTCGTAGAGTTCCGGTTCTCAAGTTGGGTCTTGCTTCGGACGTGTTGGTGCTCGTGCGGGCCTGTGGGCCGTGGCAGGGCCGGTCACCGGTAGGGCCTGGCGGACCGCCCTCCCCGAACGGTCCGCCCTCCGCCCCATTGCTGACCGTCGGCTCTGGGACCTGTGGGGCGTGCTCACCGTCACCCGGACAATCGTCCGGGTGATTGCTCCTGCCACGGGTTGTACTGCCCGTACGGCCCGCGCGGCGGTTGCCCGTGCGGCGGCGCCGGGGGCCGGGCTGGAAGTGGTGCGGAGAGCGGCGGTGCTGCCGGGGGCTGCGGGCGGGCGGTTCGCTGCTCGGACTCGTCGCGTTCCTGTTCGGGCTGCCGCAGTCCTGCGGCCGAGTGCCTGCCCGGACGTCGGCGGCGTCGACGCGGCCACACCGCCGATCACATCCGGACCCGCTCGGCGGCCTGTCCGCCGGCCTGCTCGGCGGCCTTGTCCTTCAGCCACGCGAGCGCGGCGGTGACGCCCGCACCGCCCGACGCCTCGGCGATCCACGCGCCGCCGTCGCCGTAGAACCAGAGACGGCCCGCCTCCTCGGCCCGGGGTGCGCAGAACACCCGCGCGGGCGCGCGGCCGGGGCGGTCCAGCCGCACGTAGTAGTTCTGGCCGCCGTCCACCGACGTCACCTCCGTCCTCATGCGGTGCCCGTCGCGCGCTGCCTGGTCCAGCACCCCCAGACGCGCCATCGCCGTGTCGGTCGTCAACCGCCGTCCACCCTCGTCGCCGTCACGCGGCTTGTCGAAGCTCATCGGGCATCCTTCCTTTCTTCGGTGAAGTGCCCTTTGAGTCTGTGACCCACGGCATAGAATCCGCTACAAAGCGATGCCAGCCCTCGGCAAGAGATAGCCGCTCGCCTCTCAAGCAGCCTCCTCCTTGAGAAAGGGTCCCCCGATGGCGCGACGTGGACGCCCGCTCTATCCCTTCAACCTCCGCACGTACTACGGAGCCCAGCTGCGCAAGCGCCGCGAAGCAGCGGGCTTCACCATGGAGGAATTGGGCGACAAAATGGGATATACCGGCTCATGGATCGGCGCCGTCGAACTGGGAGATGAGAAGCCGTCCGCCAAGTTCGCCGAGGACTGCGACACCTACTGGAATACCGGTACCTTCTTCCACGATCTCCAGGAAGCCATAGAACGGCCGAATCCGGGCCGCACGACGATCCCGTCCGTTCCCGGATTCAGCAAGTACCTCCAGCACGAGGCCGAAGCCGCGTTCGTCCGGAAGTACGAAGCCCTGCTGGTCGCCGGTCTGCTCCAGACCGAGGACTACATCCGTGCCGTGTGCACATCGGACCAGCGCACGCCGAGGGAGACCGAAGCGATGGTGCGGAGTCGCCTCGAACGTCAGGGTCAGGTGCTGGGCAGGGACAACCCGCCCCGCGTCTTCATCATCCAGAGCGAACACTCCCTGCGTGCCCGCGTCGCGCCACCTGACGTTATGAAAGCCCAATATGCGCACCTGCTGGACTTGTGCACGCGTCCCCGGATCCACCTCCAGGTCGTGCCGGAGGATCTGGGATACCACGACGGTCGCACGGGATCGTTCACCGTGCTCAGCTTCGATCGGGGCGCTCACGATCTCGCCTACATCGAGGCAGGAGTTCACGGGAGCGTCGTAGAAGATCCCCAGGCGGTAGCCTCGTTCTCGGAACTTTACGAGCTGATCAGGAATGTCGCGATGAGCACGGGCGACACCCTCAACCTGATCACAGCACTGATGGAGAGCACCCCATGAAGACCGACCCGAAGCGCGCCGCCTGGCGCAAGTCCTCCCACAGCGGGGGGAACGGCGGGGACTGCGTGGAGGTCGCCAACCTCACGCCGGTGGTCGGTGTCCGCGACTCCAAGGACCCCGACGCCGGGCACCTGTCCCTCGCCCGCGACCAGTTCGCCGCGCTGATCCACACCCTCCGCAACGACACCGTCTAGCCCCACGGACGCCAAGCGAAACGGAGCGCGGGGTATCCGCGTCCCGCCCAAGATCAAGGCCGCGCCGGGCTCCCACCTCCGTGGGCGTCCGGCACGGCTTCCGCCGTGCGGCCGGCTTCGACTGGCGTCAGCGGCGATCCGCATCTCAAAATGCCGACCACTGGCGACCGGCCCGTTCCGGCGTCTTCGACCAGCACCGGCACGAGGAAGGTTCACAGCCTTACGACCCGCCAACGGTGACCGGCACGTTCGGCCGGTGCGACGCGGCGGTACCGGCTACCGGGCGGCCCGCCTGCTGGTCCTCCAACGGTGAGCGGCCCGTTTCGGCTGGTGCGACATGCGCTCGCAGCTCCCGCCCCCTAGGGCGCGGGCGCCCTCCAACGGCGACCGGCACCTCCTGGCCGGTGCGACCCGACGCGATCACCGGGTTCGCGTCCTGAGCCTCATCCCTCCAACGGTGACCGGCCCGTTCGGCCGGTGCGACTTGTGCTTGACGGTCCCACGCTCCTCCATGGCGGAGTACCTCCAACGGTGACCGGCCCGTTCAGGCCGATGCGACGAATTTCCCGGACCCGTTCACCATCCAGTTTGAGGCCGTCCAACGGTGACCGGCACCTTCTGGCCGGTGCGACTCGGATATCGCGGAAGCGCCTCGGCGCAGGGCGGCCTCCAACGGTGACCGGTGCCTTCTGGCCGGTGCGACCCCTGGGGGCGGGGAAGACTCGTGCCGAGGTCGAGCCTCCAACGGTGACTGGCACCTTCTCGCCGGTGCGACTCGCGACGCAGCCAGTGCCCGGGGACGTCGGGATTGGTGGTGGTCCTCCAATCCGGCCGGTGGACCCTGGCATGTGTCAGACCCCGTCCGCGCCCTGGACTTTCCAACGGTGACCGGCACCTTCTTGGCCGGTGCGGCCAGGACGCGCCGCCGCCGCCGAACGTGCTGGCGCGGGAAGACCTCCAACGGTCGCCGGCACGTTCCGCCTGTACGACCCTTCGGGAGGACCGTGCCCGCCTGCTTGAAGAACCTTCAACGGACCGGCCGTTCCGGCCGGTGCGGCTCCAACGTGCGGAACGTCGTCCAGATCCACCATGACCTCCAACGGCGACTGGCACGTTCTTGCCGGTGCGACATACGGATCGGGGCGCTGGTGCAGCCCCACCCGTTGCTCCAACGGTGACCGCACCTTCTGGCCGGTGCGACCCGAGGTCGTTGAGATCCTGGTCGAGATCGGCGCGGTCGACCTCCAACGGTGACCGGCACCTTCTGGCCGGTGCGACGCATCACGCGAAGTCCTCTCCGATGTTCCAGAAGTACCTCCAACGGTGACCGGCACCTTCTGGCCGGTGCGACCGCCGACCTGGCCGCACGGTGCGGCATCCGGCTGGTCCTCCAACGGTGACCGGCACCTTCTGGCCGGTGCGACTCGCCTCCAGGGCTTCGACCTCGGCCGGCCGCACCGGCCTCCAACGGTGACCGGCACCTTCTGGCCGGTGCGACGCGATCGCGGAGGCGTTCGGTGAGGCGCTGGAGTGCCTCCAACGGTGACCGGCACCTTCTGGCCGGTGCGACCTGCTGATCTTCCTGCTGTGGCGGGCGATCGAGAACCTCCAACAGTGACCGGCACCTTCTGGCCGGTGCGACTGGCGCCCTTGAACACGTCGTACAACTCGGCCTTGGCCCTCCAACGGTGACCGGCACCTTCTGGCCGGTGCGACGTCCCGCAGGACGGCCCCGATGTTGAGCTGGAACCTCCAACGGTGACCGGCACCTTCTGGCCGGTGCGACTGACCGGTGGCGCCTGGACTGGTCAGCGGTGTAGCTCCTCCAACGGTGACCGGCACCTTCTGGCCGGTGCGACCCAACCATCTCGCTGCGGGGCAACACGCTCGTGGACCTCCAACGGTGACCGGCACCTTCTGGCCGGTGCGACGCCATGATCCACATCAGCATTCCTCGTTATGGATCTACCTCCAACGGTGACCGGCACCTTCTGGCCGGTGCGACGAATGAGCTGGCGGCCGCCGTCCGGGTCGATCAAGCGCCTCCAACGGTGACCGGCACCTTCGGGCCGGTGCGACCCGGGGAGTAGTCGCCCGACTGGTTGTTCAGGGACCTCCAACGGTGACCGGCACCTTCGGGCCGGTGCGACCCGAGGATCTGGCGCGTCCGCCTGCATCCGCTCGGCCTGCCTCCAACGGTGACCGGCACCTTCGGGCCGGTGCGACCCTCGGCGGGGTCGTGGGATCGCGCGGGGAGAGAGACGCCTCCAACGGTGACCGGCACCTTCGGGCCGGTGCGACCCATCGCGCGGGCGATCTCGTGGGGTTCGAGCATGCGCCTCCAACGGTGACCGGCACCTTCGGGCCGGTGCGACTCGACTGCTCCGGTCTCACCGAGTACGCGTGGTGCCTCCAACGGTGACCGGCACCTTCGGGCCGGTGCGACGACGAGGGGCCGCCGCCCCGACCGCACGGGAGGTCCTCCAACGGTGACCGGCACCTTCGGGCCGGTGCGACGCCGCGTGAAATGCGGTTACTACTGAAAGTGTCGGCGATGACACACGGCCGGTGTCTGATTTGTTCAGTCGAGTGCCGCAATGTACTTCGGAACCTCCCGGTGATTCTGCGGGTGCTTGAGGTTCCGAGGCTGGTGGGTGGTTGGGTCATGGCGGGGCGGGTTGAAAGAGGCCGAGACCGAAGTGGGTGTTGGCGCCGAGGCGAAGGGGGCCCGTAACGGGAGCTGTGAAGTCGAGGCGCAGGCCGTAGAGCGGACGGTGGTTGCGTGGCTGTTGGCGGGTGGGGCGGTGACGGCGGTAGCGGATCCAGTCGTGTGCAGGCAGGACGGTGATGGTGACCGGTGTGGTGATGTCGCGATGGGCGAGTTCGCGGTGGATCTCGTTGACGAGATGGGTGTCGGCTGGGGTGCGGGCTGGCGCCCAGCGCTGGAGTAGGACGGGGGTGCGGGTGGTCCAGCTGGTCGAGCTGGCGGCTAGGTCATCGGGGAGGGTGCTGTCGTTGCCGTAGGCGGTGATGCGGACGTGTAGGTCGCGTGGCCCGTTGACCTTCGGGCTGACCCCCAGGGTGGTGTTGGCGAGCTGGTTGAGGGCGGCGAGTTCTTGGTCGGTGAGGCCACCGGGCGCCCAGATGAGAAGTTCGTCGATCGTGTCCCGGTGGTTGAGGGCGAGGTAGTGGGCGTGCTGGTGGCCGGTGAGAGGTTGGTCGTTTTCATCGCGTCCGACGAGGTTGCTGGGGCGGGTTCGGGGGCCGGCGACTTGGTCGAGGGCCTTGAGGCTTGCGGCGCGCAGGAGGTCGGTGACGATGACGGTGTCGGCGACGCGGGGGAGGGGTTTTCCGTGCAGCGCGAATCGGACGGTGGTGACGTTCGCGTTCCTGTCGCCGCGAGCGAGGGTGAGTGCGGTTCGGGTGGTGACCGTCGACGCCCTGTCGCGCATGGGGGTCGTTGCGGCGGGGCGCCGGGGGCGCGATGCGGCGGGTGGCGGGACGGCGTACTCGACGAGCTCGCTGCCCGGCGGGTAGACGAGTCGGGATTTGCGGACGCTGGTGGTGTCGGTGATGAGCGCGTCCACGTCGAGCGGGAGCCGCGGGGCCAGAAGGGGAACCCGTTCCATCTCCGGCGCGAGTTCGTCGCTGATGAGAGGTGTTGCGGGGGCGAGGTCGGGCGTGGGAGCCCAGCCGGACGGCGCAAGGCTGGCTGCGCAAATGCTGTCGGCGCGGCCGAGATAGGGCAGCGAGGCCGCGAGTTTGGCGAGCACCTCGGTCTGCTCCGCGTTGAGGTCGCCGGGCCACTGGACATGGATGGTGGCGTCGCCGCCGAGAGAGGCGAACGTGTCGAGTCCAAGGTTGGTGTCGGCGGCGCCGGTGCGGTGCTTGGTGCTGGGCAGGTAGTGGCGACTGTGGGCTACCTGGTACGGCGGGAGGAAGTAGTCGGGCGGGACGGCGAGCTGGGTGAGAAGGCCGTGGACGACGTCGGCGTCCAGGTCGGGGGCGCGGAGTTTCCACACCGAGTACAGCGCGCGCAGGATCCGCCAGGGCGAAGGTGGAAGTTCGACGAGGCCTTCGTTGACGTAGTGGCCCCAAGGAGTGGCGTGGTAGCGCTTCCAGGGGAAGTGGACGGCGAGGGTGACGGGCATGACGGGTCAGGCCGCCTTCCACGCGACCGGCAGCGGCCCGCCGGTGCCGAAGACGTCGGGGTCGGCGGCGCGGCAGGTGGCGATGAGGCCGGTGATCCGGTCCGTCAGGTCGGCGAGGGCGGGCAGGTTCTCGGGGAGGTCGCCGACGGGGTCGAGATCGCACGCGGTCCGCAGGCGCAGCCCGCCGGTGAGCAGGGACCGGATCTCCCACAGTGCGATCGCGGTGAGCAGGTCGGTGACGTCGTCGCCGAGGCCGTAGGAGCTCAGCAGCTCGACGTCGACGGTGAACATCGCGGTGATCGTCCGGGCCGTCCACTCGACGCGGTGGAAGGGGATGGAACCGTAGCCTTCTTTTGTGCCGCCGCCGGTGCCGTTCTTGTCGAGCTGGTGGCGGACGTGGTCGGACTTGCGTCCGCCGCTCACGGCCTGCCGGACGTCGTAGGCCTCGATGACCGCCGACACCGCGCGGGAGAACCGCGGCTGCCCGAACCATTCCTTCTGGTTGAAGAAGACGCCGTGCAGGAGCGCGAACGGGTCCAGGGCCAGCAGGGCGCGGGCCATCGCGGTGCGGTCGAGGGGCGTGTCCTTGGCCAGATGCAGCCGTTCGGCGATGACCTTGAGCATCTTGGTCCCGTCGAGTTCGGCCTCGCGGACGAACGCCGACGTCAGCCGGTGGGCCTCCAGGCGGCTGGACGTCAGGAACGCGTCGGGGTCGCCCGCGCGGTGGACGCGCACATAGGGGAGGCCGCTGAACACCGGGTGCTGGTCGCGGGCCGCCGCGTCCCAGGCGGTGGCCTCCAGCCGGTTTGCCATCGACTGCACCGACTCCACCAGCAGGCATTCCTGCAGCTCACCGGTCTCTGTGTAACGGGTGAAGGTCGCCGGGCCGAGGTCGGGGAACCCGGTCGGCTGGAACGTCGAGCCCAGCGCGGGGCGGAGATCGACGCTGAAGCGGATGCGGTGCGGATTCGTCTGGATCATGGTCAGGCTCCTTGACGAGACGGACGTTGGGTGGGCACAACACAGACCGTCCGCAGGGCGCGGGAACGGTCGGCGGGAGAGATGCGCAGCAGCAGCGCGGCGGCGAGCCGGGCACTGTCGATGCGCATTGGTGAAGTCGGATCGTCGGCCGCCGCCAAGTCCGTGCGCCTCAGCACGGGCAGGAACCCGTTCAGTCGTAGGCGCAGCAGGACGTCGGACGCGATCGGACCTAGACCATAGGCACCGAGTTTGCTGATCCACTCGGGCCGGGCGCGCGGCGCGGCGTCGGTCGAGTCCTTCGGCCGGACGTCCAGGGTGTGGTCGGCCGGACCGCCGTCGGCGTGCTGGTTTCCGTCGCCGGGACGGTCCGCTTCGGAGACGGTTGGTGCAGCGACGGGATGCGGCTGGCTGGGGGACACGGCGCGTTCGTGCGGCGTCGCGTTGCCGGAGAAAAAGGACACCAGGGCGGCCAAAGCAGGGTGCAGGGGGCGATTTCGGCTTTGTGGCGCCTGAGCGTGGGTGCGGTCTGGGCAGCCCAGCGCCAGCAGCCCATTGAGGTAGTCGGCGATGCGCTGGTCATCCAGTTGGCCGAGCATGAAGGCCTCGACCAGGTCGAGGGGAACCGGTTGCCCGGACGAGAACGGCCCGCCCGGTTCGCGACGAGCCATGGCGGAGGATTCCGGACCGTCCGCGCGGTCGGGGTCGCCGGCGAAGGTCATCCGGATGCGGTGGGCCTGCAGCAGCGCCTGGATCAGAGTGCCGTCGGACAGGTCCACTCGGGTGAGGGGACGATCGGTCCAGACCGTCCGCGTCTGATGATCAGAGCCGGTCTGCCGTTGGACGCGGGTGAGCAGCGCCCGAGCGGACCGGTCGCTCGTCGCGCCAGGTACTTCGCCGGATCGCTTGGGGACAGGATCGTGGAGCGACGCGATACCGGCGGCGATCCACAGTTCCGGGTCGTCGGGCAGCGCCATGAGCCAGTCGACGCGATCGCGGGGCCGATACGGCGCGATCTGGTCGCGCACCGTCCCTGATCGGGCGACCGCGTTGTGCAACTGCCCGAAGAGTATGAGGAAGCGGCGCAAAGCTTCGGTTCCGTGACCGGCGGCGATGTCGCAGATCGCGGCGTCGGTGCGGCGGGCCAGGCTCGCCACCCCGGCAGGAAGAGCGAGGCGGTGCAGGAGGCGGAGCCACTCGTATGGTTCGCGGAGCCTTGCGATGGCCGGGTCGTCGCGGACCGTGAACCGTCCGGCCGGAACAGCCAGTGGGTTCTGCCCGAACCGGGAGGCGATCACGAACCGGCGGAACGCCGACAGACCGCGATCGGTGCCCAGCGAGGCGATGGCCAGCGCGAACTCCAGGCCGTCGCGGGCAGGACGGCCGTTCCACTGGACCCGGCCCTCACCGATCAGGTACTCGATCTCCCCGAGACCGGCCGGACGCTCCCAAAACGGCACCCACTGCTCGCCCTTCACCTCCTCCCCAGATGCCGTGGAGTACCCGACCGCCGAGGTGCGCGCCGCGAACGGCAACGCGCCGGCGCTGGTGGAAGCACGGTTGCGACGGGTCACCGCCGAAGCGAACAGCAACGTTCCCTCAAGGGTGAGGATCTGGCTCCACGGGTTGGCGAACCCGGTGTCATCGTTCTTCTCTCCGGGCGTGGACAGCACTCCGCCGGCCCGTCCGGGATCGAACTGGCCCACGGTGTCGCGCAGGTACGGCACGTCCTCGCGGCCGAACAGCGCGGCCTCGGCAAATGCCGCCGACGACTTCGGAGCGGCACTCGGTCCGGCGACCATCGCCAGCCGCTGCAGGAACGTCGCCGACAGGTCCTGGCGGCCGAAGTTGCCACCCGTGCCGGTCAGCGGGTTGAACTGCACGTCGCCGGTGGTCAGCACGACCGCCGTGTCCACCCATGCAAGAGCCTTGTCGGGGAAGGTGTTCCGGCACATCCGCACGATGTCGGCCTTGCGGTCGGTCGCCCACAGCGACCCGCCCTCGAAACCTCGCTCCCGGGCGTGCGCCACCACCTGGTCGGCGGCGCGGATTGTCGCTCGCAGCTCTGCGAAACGCGGCTCGGCGTTGGTACGGAAAGCCTGCACGGCCTTCTCGGCGGCGGCGCTCTTGCCGTTGCCGGCGAATCCCGAGCCGCTGTTCCACGGCGACACGATCGGCGTGGGCGCATACTCCTGCACCAGCCAGTCCACAATCCGCTCGGCCGTGAGCACCGTCGTCAGTAACGGGAGGTCCCCGTTCCACTGCAACCGAGCCGACGGATCGGCCTGGGACGCCACCACCCGCAACACGCCCAGCGCCTGCAAATACCCACCCAGAGATACCGCGGTGCAGCCGCGCAAAGACAGCTCGTTCACCATGCCCCTTTCCTGTCGGCCTTGCTGACGCGCCAGTCGGCGATCCGCACGAGCGTTTCGAGCCAGGCCAGCCGGAACGGCCCCAGGTCCGGACGATCCCGCAGCATTAGCGCCCGCTCGGTCCACGACGCAGACCATCCGGCCTGGCTTGAAGCAAGGGCGGATGCCGACCCTGTTCCGCTTCGCGTGGCGCCGACCCGTACCGCCTCCAGCGACAGCGCCAGTGCCGGGATCCGGCGGCCGTCCGGCAGCAGCACGGGCAACGTCTCGTCGCCCTCGGCTATCCCGAGCACCCGGCCGTCCTCGCCGGGGCGGGACCGGATCGAAACCCGTACTTTCCCGTGATGAGCGGCGACCAGATAGCCGATCAGATCGGCTTCGTCCTCGCCGTCCAGCACGTGGCATTCGGGATGGAACAGCATCAACGCACAGGCGAGGTCATGCCGGGGAATCCGCCGCCGCGCGCTGCGCCGCCCATTCGGTGAAGCTCCCATTTCGGGGCAAGGACCAGGCGACTTAGCCCAGACCGTGCCCGCCAGCTCGGACCGCCTGTCCGGCGGCACCGAATCGAGCAGAACATCCTGGAACCCGGGAAGCGCCTTGCCGAGATCGTGATAGCGAGCCGCCGCCTGCACCGCCGCCAGCGTCCGGTCGGACAACCCACTCGTGAAGTCCGCGCATTCACCGATCAGATCCGCGCTTTCCTGGCCGACGCTGTGAAGATGGCTGGTCAGCGACACCTTCTGGCGGGCGTTGAAGGACTGCTCATCGGACCCAGCCGTGTCCGACACGGTGATCTCGACGGGGTCGACCGCCGTCCGCGACTTGGGAGACCACCCCGTTTCCGGCAGGTAGCCACCGTTCGCCGCGTCGGCCAGCAGCACTGCTCCGGGGACGACGTCGTCCCGGCCACACCGCCGCCACCTCGGCTCGGACCGGTCGTAGGTCCACAACGTCCGCCCGGCTTGCACCAGGCGGCGCACTTCGCCGACCGGGGCCGGGCAAAGCTCCGCGCGAGTCGGGAACACCACCCGCTTCCTGTGCCCGTCGCCGTTGTCTCCAGGCTCTCGTCCGCCCAGCGTCCGCCACGCCACCAGGACCGTGGCGTCGTCGCCATCGCGGATCCACGGTCCGACGTCGATGTCGGCACCCGACAGGTCCGGCGCCGTGTCGAACAACTGCATCAGATCCCGGCGCCGGAGCACCGAATACACCGGGCGGATCGAGGGCACCTTGACGGCCTGCAACTCCAGCGTCGTCAACGACCGGCCCTCCAACTCGGCCAGTGCCTCGGCCGAGGCCCGCAGATCGGCCTCTTCGTAGGGCGCCGCGCTCATCTTGGGCGGCGCGCACCACACCACGTCAGCGCCGTCCGGGTACTCGCCTGCCCGGTTGCACCGGCCTGCGCGTTGCACGACTGAACTCCACGGCGCCACCTCGGTGACCAGCGTTCGCGAAGAGATGTCCACCCCGGCTTCCAACGCCTGCGTGGCCACCACGATCCGTCCCTGCGGCGGCAACGGCTCGGCGACCGCGTCCCCTAGGGCCTGGCGTTCAGCCCCCCGGAACTGCGAGTGCACCAGCAGCCGTCCAAACTCCGGTGCAGCACGGACGATTGCCGCGTACACCGCACGCGCTCGCTCGACGGTGTTGAGGAACACCAACGTCTGCGAGCCGGGTTGGTGCCGGTCCACTGCCGTCTGGGCCAGCGCCTGCGCGTAAGCCACCGGGTCGTCGGGCAATTCCAGGCGCGTGAACGTACGCGACGCGTTCATCCGCACGCCCAACGGCCCGGCCAGGTCCTCCGCCGTCAAGCCGACCGACCGCAGCACCCCCGACGACGCGGCGTGATCAGGCGTCGCCAAGTCCGCAAGATCCAACGTCGCCGACATCCACATCGTGGCCGTCCGACCCACCGTGCCCAACGAATCACGAAGGCCCTGCAACTGCGCGGTGGTGGCCAATGCCGGCCCCAACAACTGGGTCTCGTCCACGACCCACTGCGTCCCCGCGTGCAGCAGCGCGAACGACACCGGCCACCGCGAACGCGGCTCCCCGTAACCGCGCATCAACGCCCGCGACAGCAGCATGTCCTGCGTTCCCACCAAGATCGCGGGAGCGGCTGGATCCAACTGCCATAGATCGTCGTCACGGTCGACACCGCCCATCAGGACATGGACCCGCACCCGCTCGGCCAACCCCAGACGGTCCAGCCAGCCACGGATCTCTCGGACCGCCTGATCCACCAGCGTTCGCATCGGCAGCACGTACACCAGCCGCCGAAACTCCTGATCAACCTCGGTTTCCACCGACCGCCAGAGCCACGGAAGCACCGCAGCCGCCGTCTTCCCCGCCCCAGTCGCAACCCCTAGGACATCCGGGAACCCGGACGCAGCGACGACCTGTTGATACGGATACGGGCCATAACCACCATTGAACGCACGACGGACAAAACCGGCAAAATCCTCAGTCATTCACCAACCCCCTACTCCTCGGTGCTGCACACACCATGCCAGCCGCCACCGACAATTCTTTGCCGCCCCTGAAGGGTGGCCACAACTGACCGCCGAATGGCACCAAGCAAATTGCGACACGGCGCGTAATTCCGACAAAACAAACAAAACACCCAATCATATTGGGCTGCGCTGGCCGCATGCGATGATCGCGGATGCGCCGATAGGGTCCGGCCGCCGTTCATGGAAGCGTGCTGGTGATGGTGCTCGTCGACTCGGTTCGGAACCCTGGGCGCCCACGGGATCGTCGGGAGGTTCCAAAGTGCACCAGTGCACTCGATGGGATAAAACGGGCAACAACAGTGCTCACTCTCAGGCGCCCTCGGTAGTAGCCGCAGCTCACGCGGTGTCGCACCGGCCACCACTGGCCGGTCACCGTTGGAGGGCGTACGTCATCGACCCGCCAGAGTCGCCGCCCACCAGTCGCACCGGCCGCCACTGGCCGGTCGCCGTTGGAGGAGCAGCGACAGCCACTTGTTCGCCTCGCCGGCGACGGGTCGCACCGGCCACCACTGGCCGGTCACCGTTGGAGGCCGATCGTGAAGTTCTTGACGCCCTTCACGAAGTCGTCGCACCGGCCACCACTGGCCGGTCACCGTTGGAGGGATGACGGCGGGTGGCTCCCGCCGAGCCTGCACACGTCGCACCGGCCACCACGGGCCGGTCACCGTTGGAGGGCCTCGGGCGGGCTTCGGACGAATGCTGAGGGCAAGGTCGCACCGGTCACTACGAGCCGGTTACTGTTGGAGGCTGACCGAGGCGTCGACGCCGGTGTCGGTGACTACGGGTCGCACCGGCCACCACGGGCTGGTCACCGTTGGAGGGGCACCTGCCACGTGCCTAGCGTCTCGGGGTCGTCGGTCGTACCGGCCGCTACGGGCCGGTCACCGTTGGAGGAAGCAGGACGAGATGTCCAGCCACGAGATCACGGTTGTCGCACCGGCCGCCACGGGCAGGTTACCGTTGGAGGCAAAGGTGTTCGGTAGCCGCGCGGGCGCTGGCCAGGTGGCATCGACCGAAGAGGTCGTGCACCATTAGGGTGTGCGAACATGCGCTGTTCCGCGGCGCCCGTGCCAATTTCAGAGGCCGGGTATATTTTCGTGGTTCGCGACACGTCGGTCGACATCGCGAAAATATCACCGCGCTACATTTGCGGTCATTGTTGAAGTACGTGGTGTTTTAACACCCGCAAGCGGTTAGAAAAATTCACCAGCGTTTAAAGCTGGTCACCGAAATGTGGCGACCCGGCGACGGTATCTCTTACCTTCGCCGGGTCGCTCCATTGGTGGCATTGGCTCTTTGTGGTGGATTGTGCGTGGGTACTTCGGGTTGCAGATTGCCGCTAGGCGGCAAAGGTCATCTTTTGGGCTGAATTACCGCTTTGTGTGGGTATTCCAGCTGATCCAGACGGCCACGCCGGTTCCGAATACAATTTCGATCATGACACGCCACCCGTGGTGGATGTAGCGGTGCTTCGCCATGCTGTGTCCTCTCATGTCTGGTTATAGGCCGAATTGTGCCTGAACTTTGACGTGCTGTTTTGTGTGAGCTCTGGTCACGTGGCAGAAAGCCTATGGCTCGCGCCCCGAACGGAGGCAGGATTCCCTCGAGTAGTCCGATTGATGGCAGACTGACGGATTCTGGCGATGTGTGATTGGTGGCGTTATTGGGCGATCTGGTCAAACATGCGTTGGTTGATCGGGGGATCCCGATGCGTGAACCCGCGTCCGGGTCGGCGACATGGAAGCCGGCTGCGTCCATGGAAGCGCGCTGGCGGCGATGCCGGTTGGCTCGGTTCGGGACCCTGAACGCCCACAGAAGCACCGGGAGGTTCCGAAGTGCATCAGTGCACTCGGTGGGACAAGATGGGCAACAACAGTGCCCGTGATCAGGCACCCTCAGTAGTTTCAGGTCACGCGGCGTCGCACCGGCCAGAACAGGCCGGTCACCGTTGGAGGACGCAGGACAACTGGTGTCAGGCCGCCGGAATCGCCGTCGGCACCGGCCAGAACAGGCCGGTCACCGTTGGGTGCCCTTGGTTTGGCCGGATTAAGCCACGTCGAACTTGTCGCACCGGCCAGAACGGGCCGGTCACCGTTGGAGGGGCTCATTGGGCATCGTCACCGCCTGGCACGCTCGTGGTCGCACCAGCTAGAACAGGCCGGTCACCGTTGGAGGTTCGACACGACCTGGGTGAGCGGCGTCTGGCTCGGCGGTCGCACCGGCCAGAACAGGCCGGTCACCGTTGGAGGGCGATGAGGGTCGCGCCGGTCACTGCGATCCAGCCGTCGCACCGGCCAGAACAGGACAGTCACCGTTGGAGATCTGGGTCCAATGGGTCGAACGGCCCCGAGATCTCGGGTCGCACCGGCCGGAACAGGCCGGTCACCGTTGGAGGAGGACGCCGAAGTTGATTCGCGCCTGGATGTCCAGTCGCACCGGCCGGAGCGTGCCGGTCACCGTTGGAGGAACTGGTCGTGCAGGTAGACGCCGATCAGGAAGAGAGCACCGCCGAAACAGGCCGGTCATCGCTGGAAGCCGACTGAAGTACAAAACAAAGCCTTGCTCGATGCGGTGATATCAGACTTCCGCTTCAATGGCGGAGCGCTTGGTTCTGGTAAGAATTGCGGAATAGTGCGCCGATGGTACTGAATTTTTTGTCGTATAAATAGCTTTATTGTATGTCTGCGGCCTTGAGTCAAATAGGTGATTAGGTTGCCTCCAAAAAGGGCTGCGGCTTCCGGGACGGGCTGATCACCAGAGGTTGAGGTCTTCGAGGAGTTCTGCGGCGCGGGGCATGGGCGCTGTGGGTTGGGCGGTGGTGGTGTTCGGGGGCAGGGGGATGGTGGTGTTGAGGCGGATCATGTTGCGCCAGGTGATGAGTTGGTCCCAGTGGTCGGGGATGGTGCGGCAGCGGGGGGCGTTGAGGCGTGGTGAATGGGGGAGGTCGTCGAGGTGGAGGCCGCCGGCGAGGAGGGTGGCGGCGGTTTTGGGGCCGATGCCGGGGACGCCGGGGATGTTGTCGGATGGGTCGCCGGTAAGGGCTCGGTAGTCGGGCCATTGGCGGGCGGCGACGCGGTGGCGGACGATGACGTCGGCCGGAGTGATGCGGCGGCGGGCGGGGTCGAGGATGGTGACGGTTTCGCTGACGAGCTGGAACAGGTCGCGGTCGCCCGAATAGCAGGTGACGGTGCGACCTGCGCCGGTTGCGTTGTGGGTGAGGGTGGCGATGACGTCATCGCCCTCGTGGTCGTCCAGTTCGATCCAACGGACTCCGGCGGTTGTGAGGGCTTCTTTGACCATGGGCAGCGACTTGATCGGGCTGTGGTCGGCGTCGATGCGGTTGGCCTTGTAGGACGGGTCCTGGGCTTGGCGGGCGAGGTGCGCGTTCTCGCCGTCGAAGACGACGACGATCTCGTGATCTCGTGCTTCTTCGAGGTGGGTCTTTCGGAGGATGGCCAGGAAGCCGAAGACGCCGGTGAGGTCGCGGGTCTTGTCGCGCGACATGATGCGGCGGTCGGAGAAGCCCCACCAAGAGCGGTAGAGCAGATGGTGGCCGTCCACGGCCAAGAGCGGCGTCATCGCTGAGTCCCTGTCCCGTACGCGGGTGCGGTGTCGCCTGTGACCGGGGCGGGCGGGTGCCCACCGCAGCGACGTGGACCACGTCCGGGTGCGGGGACGGCCCCGAGGTTACCGGCTCGCCGCTGGGGGCGGTGGGAAGAGGTGCTGGAGTGTCTCGGTGAGCGCTGGCACGATGTCCCGCTCGGCGACGACGTGCCGGTGAGCGCGGCGACAGAGCTCGCGGCGCTCCCCGGACGGCAGGTCGAGCCCGCGCCGAAGAGCCGCCGTGAGCGCACCGGGTTGCCGGGCGTCGTAGAGGATGCCGGTGCGTCCGTCGGTGATGGTTTCGGGGAAGCCGCCGAGAGCGGGAGCGACGACGACGGGCCCGCCGTGCCGCGCCCAGAGCGCCGTCTCCAACGGGACGTTCGCCAGCGCTTCGCCACGGGACGGGCAGGCGACGACGGCCGTACCGGGCAGGCTGGCCAGCGCACGCGGCAGCTCGCGGGTGAAGCGAGGGATGAGCGTGGCGTCAAGGCGCTGCTCCGCGATCTGCCGTCGGTACGCGTCGAGCAGCGGGTCCGCTCCGTCGAACGGTACGACGATCGCCACGAGGTGGACGCGGTCCCGGAGCGGCCCGAGAGCCGCGATGAGCTGGTCGACTCCCTTCGTCGGGTCTGTGCGCGCGACGACCAGGACGAGCGGCCGGTCCAACGGAATGCCGAACTCGGCGGCGACGAGACGGGCGCGCTCGATGGAGGCCGGCCGCAGGTCGGGAGCTGTGAGATCGAGTGCGGAGCGGAAGGGGACGAAGTCCTCTCGCCTCACGCCGTAGTCCTGAACGAGGTGCTCGGTGAGCGCCTGACCGATGTCCGCCGGCCGGACACCGGCACCGATCGTCGCAAGCCCTTCCCGTTCCCATGCGAGTCGCGACGGCTCGGGATGCGGGTGATGGTGCCAGTGCGCCGTCCCGTACATCGCGAGGAGGACCCGCACGTTCGCGGGCAGGTGATGCACGCCGATCCCGACGAACGGAGTGTCCACGGCGATGACGGCGACGTGCTCGAAGCGGCGAGCGAGGCGGCGACCGACGGAGGCGGCCCCGGCCGACAGCTGGCTCCACATACGTGGCGACCAGAACGGCGCCTTCATGTCGTAACTCAGAGCGAACACACGTCCTCCCCGCGCGGCCAGCGTTCGTTCAGTCTCGGCCAGGCGCGCCGGGTCGTAGGCCCACGTCGCCGGGCCGGGCTCGGGAATGGCGACGAAGGGCGTGAACGGCCCGGCGAGCGCGTTGAGCTCGTCCCAACGCCGGGAGAACGCGCCGAGCAGGGTCTGGGTCTGGCGGCCGATGCCGTTCGTGCAGTTCGCTGCGCCGTTGAACGTGCAGTACAAGAGCGCCCGGCCGGTCGGGACGGCGGTCATCCGGCGAGATAGAGGTCTTCGGGATTCGGCCGCCACACCTTGGACTTGGCGTGGTTCGGCCTGAGCCCGCAGGCGGCCAGGGCACCGGTCACGGCTTCGGCGGCACGTTCGGCCGCCCGGCTGGTGGTGCAGAAGACGGTGTAGTTGTCGGTGACCCGGACGACGGCCAGATCGCCGAGTTCCTCGTCGACGGGAACCAGGCGCAGGTTGGTGAGCATCGGTGTCAGCCCACTGCCAGGCGCGAGCGGCATGGGCAGCGCGGCGAGCGCGCGGCGTACGACGGCGAGGAACGAGCCATCGTGAACCCATCGCGCCAGCCAGGAGACGGCGTCGTCCAGGTGGGCGCCCGAGGTCGCCGCCGCCACGTCGAGATCGGCGACCCAGCTCCTGCCCGCCCCGAGATGACGAGCCGCAACCGTCAGCGCGTCGACGCGGCCGGCCCGCCTGCGCCAGCCGAACAGCCACGGCGGATAGGCGTCGGCGTCGAGGACGGGCTCGGCCGCCGTCCGCAGCGCGCGATGCACGATCCGGTCGGCGACGCTCGGGATCGACAAGCGGAGTTCCTTGCGCCACGAAGGCAGGTCAACGCTGCGCACCGGGCCAGGCCGCCACTCGCCTATCTGGAGTTGAGCCGCCAGCTCGGCGATGCGGTCGTCGAGACCGTCGCGATACTGCGCCCAAGTGACACCGTCGGCCCCGGGACCCGTGGGACGTCGCATGCACGAACGCGCGCATCGTTTGAGCCGCACACGGTCGGTGAGCAGTGGCATGAGGCTGTGCGCCGCGGGGTGGGTCACGGGGCCGCGCTCCAACGGGCAGTGGCCGCGCCCTCGGCCAGGACGGCGCGGGCGTGCGGACCGTGATGCAGAAGGAGATCGAGGACCGACAAGTCGCTGGTGAACGGCCCGCCGCCCACCTGCTGATATGGCGGCGTGGTGAAGGTGGCGACCTCGACGGAGATGCCCGCGGCGTCGAGATCAGTCGCGTTCAGGTATCCGGTGGCGCCCGTTCCGACGCGCAACGTCTCCACACCGGTCCGGCGGCAGAGGTCGATCAACATGGCGGTGCGTGATCCAGTCGGGCCGATCGCACTGGAGCGGACGAGTTCGACGCTCAAGCCCAGAGCGTCCAGCACGAACCGGGTCAGTGCCAGGTCGAGATCGACCAGACGCGTCCACGGACGGCCGTAGATCTCGGCGATCGGATCGGCGTAAAGGCTCCAGAAGGGCGCGCCACCATAGTTCTGGACGAGCGTCCGCCAGTGACGACGGGCCCACGGCTGTTCGGCGAGCATGACCTCGTCGAGTGGTTGGCCGAACCGCCGACGGACGGGAACCGTGAGCCACTGCGCGCCGCCCCCGGGCCGCAGAATCCGATTCCGATGCTGGAATCCGCGCTCGCTGAACTGGACGTGGTCAAGGACGACGAGCCGCGAGACGTCCAGCAGACGTGCGAAGTAGCCGCCCCATGGAAGGTAGGCGGGCTGATGGGCGACCAGGACGGTGTCGGGCATCAGTCGGCGATCCGGTAGGGCACGAAACGCTCAGCGAACTGGGCGCCGACGGAAACCCCATGGGCCGCGTCCAGTTTCCGGATCGCCGCGATGCTGCGCGGGTGGCCGTCCTCGCGAAGCTGCGATGAGTACGCCGCGAGCGCCTTCTCCTTCGCCGGCCAATGGGCCGTCGTATCGACGAGCACGCTCCACTGCTCCAGCGTGGGCGTCCACGAATCCTCCGGACCGGCGTAGCCGAGGACGAAACGAGGCGTCGGCTTGCGGAAGCCGCCAGGACGGACCGTTGCGAGGCACGCGGCGTGCACTGCACGGTGGTCCTGGTGGAAACCGTTGCGCGCAGGCATGAGGAGGACGTCGGGACGCACCCGGGTGAGCGAGACAGCGGTACCGGACTCGATCAGGCTCACAAGCTCCGCCTGATGACTCCACGGCGAACGGGCGCGGTCATCATCGACCCAGCCGATCGCGCGGCCGGAGACACCGAGCGCGTCGCAAGCCTCCTGGAACTCCTCGAAGCGGACGTCGACGTCGCTGTGGCCGCCCCACATCGGATGGGTGCAGCACGCCACCGCGAGCACGTGGACCGTGACCCCCGCGTCGGCCAACCGGTGCAGAGTGCCACCTGCGCCGAGGGTCTCGTCGTCCGGATGGGTGGCGACCATCAGCGCGACGGCGCCGGGCGTGAGGCCGAGCGGTGCACGGCCGGTGAGAGCGGTCACGGTCGGATCCTCTGGTCGAAGGCGAAGGGAGCTAGGGCGCTGATGAAGGCGGCTGCCGCCGCGGCCGGGGTGTGGGCGGCGACCTGTGCCGGCGCTGCGCGGCTCGCCGCGTGGTAGACGCGGCGATCGTCGAGCAGAGCGGTCGTGGCGTCCCAGAGCGCCGTCGCCGGCCGGCCGGGCGCGACCATGACACCGGCCGGGCCGGCGAGCGCCGGCACGTGCCCGAAGTCGTAGGCGACGACGGGCGTCCCGGCCGACAGCGCTTCGGCTGCGGCGTTGCACCAGCTCTCCGGGCTGGTGGTGGAGATGATCGTGGCCGCCGCGCCCGCGAAGAAGTCCGGGACGGCCCGCCAGGGGAGCACGGGCAGAAGACGAACGGCCGGTGAGGAGCGTGCGGCATCCTGGGCCTCGTTGATGACGTCGTCCTGCATGCCCGGCCAGTACTCGAATCCCGCCGCCGCGAGGACGATCTCGACCGGGCGTCCCAGATCGTCCGGCACCGCGTCGATCAGTGCGCGGATGCCCTTGTGCGGTTCGGCGCGGGCGACGATCCGGACGGGCCCCGCGCGACGGAACCGTTCGCGCCGATCCCCGTCCGGCGGTTCGACAATGTTGAGAAGCGCGTTCGGCACGGCTGCCCAGCGCGATGTGTCGTAGCCCGCCGAGGCTGCCTCTTCCAGCATGAACGGACTGTTCGTCATCACGACGGACGCGTGGGCGGCTGCCTCGCGGAACAGCGGATCCGTTCGCATGACGGCCGTGTTCAGGACGGTCGGGATCCCGGGCGGGGCCGGTGCGAGATGGCCAAGGCCCCACGAAGCGTCCGCCCAGCAGACGACGTCCACGTGGTTGCGTCTGAGCAGCGCTTCGACCTCGTCGCAGACATGACCGGCAGAGCCGAGCGCGGCGAGAAGGTCGTCCTCGGTCGCCGGATCGGCGACGCACACCGATGCCAAGGAAAGGACATCCGGGGCGGCGCCGGACGCCTTGCCCGCAGCGGTGATGATGATGGCGCGGTGCCCGAGCTCGCGTAATCCCGCCGCCAGCGCGGCCACCGATCGCTCCAGCCCGGCCGGAGCGTTCTCGCTGTAGGACAGCAGTACGAAGGCCACCGTCGTTCGGCCATTCTCAGCGCTCATGGATGCATCACCTCGGTAGGCATCGGGAGGGGTTGGACGGGAACGCTCGGGGACGCCTCCCACGGGAAGACCGTCCAGTCCGCGACGTCCCACACCCACACGTCGGGACTGGTGGTCGCGCCGACGTTGCGGCACAGCGTGGCGGTGCGCACGAGCTCGGGATCCAGGGCACGAGCCAGCGCGGCCCCGACAGCGTCGAGCGTGGCGCCCGAACCGCAGATGTCATCGACGAGCAGGACGCGTCCGGCGGGACGGCGGAGTCCCGCGATGTCCACGCCGACCCGTCCCGTGGCCGGCAGAGCGATCTGGTCACTGGCGTTGTGACGTGCTGCGACATGAGCGCAGGGCACGTCCATCAGCTCGGCGAGCGCGCTGGCGGGCGGCGCTCCACCGCGGCGGATTCCGACGACGGTGTCGGGTTCGAAGGCGCGCTCGGCGTCGGCGATCAGCCGGATCGCCGTGACGAAGGCGGGTGCCGTGACACACCAGATGCGTCGTCCTTCGAAGATCCGCTGCGGCGAGTTCGGTCCACTGGTCATGGCCACTTCCACTCGTCCAGGACGGCGTTGACGTAGTCCGCGTCACGCGGTTCGGGCGTCCACCACACGCGTGGCCCCGTCGCGAGCAGGTCGGCGATGAGATACAGGTAGAGCGGCTCGGCCGCGACCAGCACTTCTCGGACCGCCTGTTCATCGGCCAGCGATGCGGCGGCCGAGATCCTCAGTCGGGCCGCGCGGGCCGCGTCCAGCCGACGGTCGTACGGGCGCAGCAGGTCGTCCGCCCGGACGAGGCCGTACTCGGCCGACAGGACCCGCACGCGAGCGCGGAGTTCGGGGCGATCTCCGAGGCGGGCGCGGAGAGCCGGAACGCAGCCGCCCTCGTACAGGTCCAGAGCGGGAAGGCGGGCGGCGGTCGTTCTCTTGCGGCGAGAGCAGCCGACGACCACGAGCCGATCGGTCACGCGACTACCGGTCATGCGTCCTTCACCACCCGGACGCCGATGCCCGGTGAGACGATCGTCGGCGGAGCCTCGTTGGCGTAAGAGCAGCGGGCGTAGAGGCTGATCGACCGGTACGAGCCGCCGCGCAGCACATGTCCACCCGGGACCGGCGTGCTGGTCCACTCCCAGACGTTGCCCGCGACGTCTCGGATCCCGTCGGGCGTCGCGCCGTCGGGGAAACTCCCCACCGGTGAGGTGGCGCCGAGACCGAGGCCGCGCAGGTTCGCCCGTATCGGCCCGCCGTAGTCGGGTTCGTCGTCGCCCCAGGGGTAGCGTCGATGACCGCCGCCGGCCATCCATTCCCACTCGTCCGAAGTCGGGAGCCGGCCGCCGAGAGCCGCGGCGATCCGAGCGGCGCGAAGCCAGTCCACACCCGTGACCGGCAACCGTCCGTGACCGGACTCCAAGACCCCGGCGAGTTCGCCCAATTCGTCGGCCAGCGACCGGCTGACGGGAACGCTCGTCCACCAAAGGTCCGGGACCACCGTCGCGGGCCGCCATCGGCCACGGGGAAGAGTGCCTCCGGCGACGGGCGTCCAGAGTGGCCGCCGAAGCTCTAGCGTGGAGGAAGCCCGGGCGGTCGAGACGCTTCCCGGCGCGTCGCCCCGATCGGTGCGCGGCTCGCTTCCGCACACGTGCGAGCCGGTCGCCGGGAAAAGACGCCGCCGCCCGGGCCTGTTCTGGTCAGCGGGCACGGGCGTCCTCCCACAGGAGCACGTGCAGGCGAGGGGCGAGGTTCCAGCCTCGCTCGACGACCGGGTCGGCGAGTTCGCGCAGCAACCGCAGAAGCCGTCCACTGGTCGTGGCCTCCGGCATGACCCAGACATCGTCCAGGTCGTACTCCTCCTGCAACACCTCGATCTCGTCGAGGTCGGCGGCGCCGGTGACGACGAACTTGAACCGGGCGTGTCCCGATGCCGCCAGCGTTCGCAGCGCCTGGCCGCGGACCCGTCGGCGGTCCGGCATACCCGCGTTGGCGAGCTTCGGCGAGACGTTGAACGTCACCTGCCCGGCGAGGAGCGCGTCAGGGGGAACGACGGTGCCGTTGGTCTCGATCTCGACGGAAGCCCCCGTCGCCAGCAACTTCGTGGTGAGTTCGGTGAGCGGCTCAGCCTGAAGCAGGGGCTCACCGCCCGTGACCACCACCAGGTCGGCCCGATCGCGCGCCCAGGCGAGCACCGCCTCGACCGTCATCACCGTCTGCTCGGCGGCGCGGTCGTAGCTCTGCCACTGCCACGTCCATGGGGTGTCGCACCATGAGCACGCGAGGTTGCATCCGGAGAGGCGGACGAACGTCGCGTGTCGTCCGAGACTCGGGCCTTCGCCCTGGAACGTGGGACCGAAGAGCTCGGCCACCTTCAGCGTCGAGGCCACCGTCACGCCTCCTCCGGCGCGTACTCAGCCCATGTCGACGCGGTCTCGCTGACCCGGACGGACTCGACCCGCACACCGTCGGGAAGCGCGAGTCCAGTTGCGCACCATCGGAAGAAGTGCCGGGCGAGGTTCTCGCTCGTGGGCTCCGCGTCCATGACGTCGTTCAGGTCGCGGTGGTCGAACGTCCTCTGCAGATAGGCGCGGAACTCGTCCAGGACGGCGAAGTCCGCGACGAAGCCAGGGCCGGAGAGTCGGCGTGCAGCGAGCCGGACCTCGACGGAGTACGAGTGCCCGTGCGACCGGCCGCACTTGTGGCCCTCGGGAAGGCCGCTGAGCCGGTGCGCGGCCTCGAACCCGAAGCTCTTCCCGATCCGGTGCATCACGCCGTCTCCGCTGCGTAGCGGGTCGGATCGGGAACTCCGGCGACGGCGAACGCCTCCCGGCGCTCGACGCACGTCCCGCACGTTCCGCAGTGCAGCTCACCGCCCCGGTAGCAGGACCATGTGCTCGCGAACGGAACGCCCAGTTCTTCGGCGAGCCCGACGATCTCCGCCTTCGCCAGCGTCAGGAACGGCGCGAGCACGGAGAATCCGGCCGGGAGGGCGCCCTCACCGGCGAGCCTCGCCATCTGCCCGTAGGCGTCCACGAAGCCGGGCCGGCAATCGGGATAGACGGTGTGGTCACCGCCGTGCGCGCCGTACGCCACGGTGTCGGCGCCGAGGACGGTGGCCAGGCAGACGGCCACGTCCAGCAGTAGGGCGTTGCGGTGGGGGACGACCGTCACGGCCATGGACGCGTCGGTGTAATGCCCGTCGGGGACGTCGACGGCCAGGTCGGTGAGCGCCGAACCGCTCATCATCCGTCCCACCGACGTCAGATCGACGATCTGGTGCTTGACCGCGAGCGCGTCGGCGGTGGCGCGGGCGAACTCCAGCTCCTTGCGGTGTCTCTGGCCGTAGTCCGCCGACAGCAGCGTTACGCGGGCCGCGTGCGCGTGAAGCCAGTAAGCCAGCGTCGTGCTGTCGAGCCCTCCCGACAGGACGACGACGGCGTGACCGATCGGCCGGGTGGGCGGCGCGGGTGTCGTGGTCATGCGGCCCTGCTTCCCGCCACGTCCGCAAGCTGAAGGAATTCCCCGCGTGCACCGGCATCCGTGCGCAGCTCCCCGCGGAGCGCGAAGGTGATCGTTTCGGCGCCCAGCGCCCGCACGCCGCGGCGGGTCATGCACGAATGCTCGGCGACCATGACCACGCCGACGCCGCGGCACTCCAGCCACTGCTCGACGAGCGTGGCGACCTGCTGGCCGAGTTCCTCCTGCACCTGAAGGTTCGCGGCACACCACTCGACCGCGCGGGCGGCGATGCCCTACACGCGTGCCGTTCTGGGCCGACTCCGCGAAAGCGAGCCGGGCCTTGTGTTCGAGACCCGGCTGCTGAGTTTCGCCGACTAGTTCCGGGCACTGGAGCCGGGCGACGTCGACGTGGTGTTCGCCCGGCCGCTCGCTCCAGCCAGCATCGAGTTACTCACCCTGTCGACCGAGGGCCGGATCACCTGCCTTTCTGCGGGCGGCCCGCTGTCGGATCGCCCCTTCCTGAATACGGCAGACTTGTCCGATCTCCCGGTGTCCTTTCCCGTCAGTCCGGACGCGTCGATGACGACTCGCGGCCACAGCTCGGCGACCGAGACCAGCAGGTGCCGGAACGGGGCCCAGGTCGCGAGGTCTAGCTCGCCGCGGACGGTCAGGTGCAGGGTGTCGCCGTCGCCGGGTGCGACCCGCAGGGTCGTGTCGAACCTCGGGTCCGGATCGGTCTCGGGCGCCGCCATCAGCATCGTGGTCCCCTTTGCCGGACTTTTCTTGTCACCATGTTGCCGGGGGCGCGCGGCGGGTCATAGGGACGAACGTCCCGGGACGGGCGGCGGAGGTCCAGCCGGTCAGGCGAGCGCCGGGGGGTGGGGAAGTTGTTCCCGGCGACGACGCGGGGAGATTTCGGAAGCCGGGCCAGGACGGCGGCCAACTGTGCCTCGGCGATGATCCGCGTCAAGATCCCCCTTGTGCCTGAACGGTGCCCGGGCGTCCTTAGTCGGCGGCCAGATGGGGCAGGGGCCGTTCGGGTCCGGCGGGCCGAACCGCCGCTAGGGCTCGGGCGAGGGTGGTCGCTAGCGCGCCGGACGTGTCGATCGGTGTGGCTTCGGGCCAGGGGTCGGCGTGGGCTGTCAGGGCCGCTGCGACGGTGGGGTCGGCGTCGGAGGCGCCGCGCGGGCGGGTCCGGACGCGTTCGGCGGCGAGGCGTGCGGGCGCGCGGCATTCCAGCTCGGTCAGGTCGGCGTGTTCCTGCGACGCGACGTCCCGGAGCAGTGCGCGGTGTTCGGTGGCGGTCCAGGACGCGTCGAGCACGACCGTCTCGCCGAGGCGCAGCAGCCGTCGGGCGCGGTCCGCTAGTTCGACGTAGAGCCGGGCGGTGCGGGCGGGGGTGTAGAGGCCCGTTCCGTAGGGGGCGGCGGCGGACGCGTCCGGGGCGATCCCCGCCAGTTCCTTGCGGATCCGGTCGCTGCTGAGCAGGACGGCGCCGAGCCGGTCGGCGAGCGCGCCCGCCAGCGTCGACTTGCCGGTGCCGGGCGGCCCGCCGACGAGTACCAGGCCGACCGCGCCCGCCCGCAGGTGACGCAGCGCGACCTCCGTCAGGGCACCGGCCTCGGCGGCGGCGCCGGTGGCGCCCTGCGCGTGGCGCAGGCAGGCGACCTTGGCGCGGACGAACGCCCGGTAGGCGACGTAGTGGTGCCACAGGGACGGCGGCGCCGGGTCGGCGGCGAACTCGGCGTACCAGGCCGCGAACCGGCGGGCGGCGGCGGTCGCGCCGAGGCGTTCGAGGTCCATCGCGAGGAAGGCGGCGTCGTCCAGGCCGTCCACGCTGCGCAGCGCGGCGTCGAACTCCAGGCAGTCCAGGACGCGCGGGCCGTCGTCGAGGCAGAAGACGTCGGCGGCCATGAGGTCGCCGTGGCCGTCCACGACCCGTCCGTCGGCGATCCGCGCGGCGAACAGGTCCGCGCGCCCGGCGAGGAACCGCAGCGCGAGCCGTTCGACCTCGGCGGCCTCCACGCCGTCGATCGCCGCGCCGTGGAAGGGCCGGACCTGGTCGAAGCCCGCCGTCCACCGGGCGCGCAGCGCGTCGCGGGTGCCGGCGGCGCGCGGGGCGCGGGCGTGCCAGGCGGCGAGGAGGCGGGCGATGGAGCGCAGCGCGTCGTCCACCGGGGCGCCCGCGGCGGCCAGCGTCGACAGTCGTCGCTCGGCGGGCAGGCGCCGCATGACGAGCAGGTGGTCGCACGGCTCGCCGTCGGGGCCGTGGACGTCCGCGACGCCGAGGTACACGTCGGGGGAGAAGCGGCGGTTGAGCCGCAGCTCCTCGTGGCAGGCGCGTTCCCGCGCCTCCCGCGTGCGGAAGTCCACGAACCCGAGGTCGACGGGCTTCTTCATCTTGTACGCGCGGTCGCCGGCGAAGAAGACGATCCCGGTGTGGGTCTCGGCGACGGCCGCGGGGCTGCCGTCCATGTCAGGCGGCGGTGTGGTCGGCGCAGATCAGCACTTCGCACGGCGCCTTCTCCAGGACGCGGGGAACCGTGTCGCCGCCGAACGGGTTGCCGTGCTCGGAGTGGATGCGCGCCCCGATGACCAGCAGGTCGGCGTTGCGGGCCGCGTCCGTGAGGACGGTCCCGGGATCGCCGTGCGCGATGTGCAGCCGCGTCGTGAAGTGCTGCGAGCGGCGGAGCGTGCGGGCGGCCAGCGCGCGCAGCCGCAGCCACTGTCCGATGGTCCGCAGCGGGTGCGCGGCGGTGCCGGTGTCGGGGACGCGGATGACGTCCAGGCGCGCGTGGCGGCGTTCGGCCTCGGCGGCGGCGCGGCGCAGCGCGGCGAGGGAGTTGACCGATCCGTCGACGCCCACGACGACGTGGCGCTGACCGGGGACGAAGAACATGTTTCCTCCTTGGGGGCCGTCTCCAGCGTCGCGGTCGCGGCCGGAGCGGGGGCAGGGCCTCTGGTCGGCCGCCGCCGGGACCTTGGGCCTCAGAAGAACGCGGCGTGCCGGAGGGTGAAGCGGAAGAACTCGCCCTCGTCCCAGCGGTCCGTCCCGTACCACCAGCCGGCGCGGGCGCGGGACGGGACCGTGAACCCGCCGAACGTCCGCTCCGCGAGGAACTCGGCGCCGAACGCGTGCTCGCGGTAAGCGCCGTCCGGATTGCCCCAGCGGGGGAGCGTGACGGAGACGAGCGCGCCGTCCGGAGCGACGGTCAGCGTCACCGGATGCGCCGCGCCGCCGATCGTGACGTCCGCGCGGACGCGGCGGTCGTCCACGTGCTCGAAGGACACGGCCGGGGACAGCGCGGCGGCCGGGTCGAGGACGAGTTCGCCCGCGAGCCGCCCGGCGGCGCTGCGCGTGACGTCCGGTCCCGAGGCGGACAGGACGGGGATCGCCCCGAGCAGCCGCCAGCGCATCTCACCGGCCCCGGCGTCGTAAAGGTCGTGACCGATGACGGGCAGCCCGGCGACCCGCGCGGTCGCGGACCAGACGAACCCCTCGGGCGGCCGGAGGATCTGCGCGGCGGTGAACGGCCGCCAGGCGCCGCCGAGCCGGATCGCGCCGCGCGTCCGCAGCCGCGCCCCGGTCGCGAGCGGCGTCCCGGGGGCGATGGCGTGCAGCAGCCAGCGCCGCGCCGCGTCCGGCAGGCCCGCGACCATCGCGGGGTCGAACGCGGCGGGCCGTCCGGTGGGCGCGGCGAGCCTGCGGCGGACGGTCATGACGCCTCCTCGCGCGGCCGTCCGGCGACCGGCGCGAACCGGCGGCCCGTCACGTGCTCCCCGGGAACGCGGACGCCGGGCCGGCCGGGGACGGCGCCGCCGAGCCCGACGAGCGTGACCGTCCAGCCGTCGTCCGACGCCGCGTCGTACTCGTCCACCTGGAACGCGACGACCGCGCCGAGCAGCGCCCGCTCCAGCCGCGAGCCGGGGACGGTGCGGACGATCACGCCGTCCCCGTCCACCGCGAACGCGACCGGCTCGACGGCGGGCAGCGCGTGGTCGGTGAAGACGATCCGTCCGGTGCGTCCGTCCGGCGCGGCGCGCAGCAGCGCCAGGCATTCCGCATGGCCGAGAACTCCCAGGCCGTCCCCGTCAGTGTTCATGGGTCCAGCGTGCGTCCGGCACGGGCGGCGCGGGCAGAGACCAACGTCCCGGCCCCCTTCGCCGAACGCCCTCAGCGCCGCGCCGGAAGGGCCTTGACGATCTCGACCAGCACGTAGGAAGCGACCGCGACGGCGGCGGCCCGGCCCCACGCGGCGGCGTCGATCGGCGCGGAGCGGAACACCTCGTGCATCGCCGGAAGATAGGTGTACGCGGCCTGGACGGCGACGAGCGCGACGGCCCCGGCGCCCACCCACGGATTGCGGCGCACGCCCCGCCACAGCAGCGGCCGGTCCAGCGACAGGCAGTTGAACAGGTAGGTCAGCAGCGTCAGCGCGAACACGTTCACCACGACCGTGCGGGCCTCGGCGAGCGAGCCGCCGTGCGCGTGCTCCCAGTGGAACAGCCCGTACGCCCCGGCGAGCAGGACGGCCGACACGAGCAGGATCCGTCCGGTCAGAGCCCGCGTGAGCAGCGGCCGGGCGGGATCGCGGGGCGGGCGGCGCATGATCGCCTCGTCGCGCGGCTCGACGGTGAACGGGAGCCCGAGGATCAGCACGGCCGTCATGTTCAGCCACAGCACCTGCACGGGCTCGATCGGCAGCTCCCCGCCGACGAGGATCGCGGCGGTGAGCAGCAGGCCGAGGCCGACGTTGGCGGGCAGCGCCCACACGATGAACTTCACGAGGTTGTCGAAGACGCCGCGCCCCTCCTCGACGGCGGCCTCGATGGACGCGAAGTCGTCGTCGGTGAGGATCATGTCGGCGGCCTCCTTGGCGACCTCGGTCCCGTCGCGTCCCATCGCGATCCCGATGTCGGCCTGCCGGAGCGCGGGCGCGTCGTTGACGCCGTCGCCGGTCATCGCGACCACGTGCGAGCGGCTGCGCAGCGCCCGGACGAGCCGGAGCTTCTGCTCGGGCGACACGCGCGCGAACACGGTGACGCGCTCGACGGCGGCGGGCAGCTCGTCGTCGGGGCACGCCGCCAGCTCCCGGCCCGTCATGACGGCGCCGCCGAGGCCGATCCGCTCCCCGACGGCCCGCGCGGTCGCGGCGTGGTCCCCGGTGATCATCTTGACCTGGATCCCGGCGTCGTGGCAGGCCCGCACCGCCCGGGCCGCCTCCTCGCGCGGCGGGTCGTGCATGGCCTGCAGCCCGACGAAGACCAGCCGGGGCAGGGCGCCGATCCGGTCGGCGTCGTGGTCGGCGCGGGCGAAGGCGAGGACGCGCAGCGCCTGCCGTCCGTACTCGGCCGCCAGCTCCTCGACGGTCGCGGCGTCCAGCGGGACGGGCCGTCCGGACGAGTCCAGCCGCGTGTCGCACAGCGCGAGCACGCGTTCCACCGAGCCCTTCACGTAGAGGGCGCCGTCCGCGTGCAGCGTGGCCATGTACTGCCGCTCGGAGCTGAACGCGATCGTGTCGAGGCGTTCGGGGACGTCGGTCACCCCGCCCTTGGCCGCGCTGACGACCAGCGCGCCCTCGGTCGGGTCGCCGACCAGCTCCCACGTGCCGTCGCGTTCGGTGACGCGGGCGTCGTTGCAGGCCAGCCCGGCGAGCAGGCACTCACGCAGCGCGGGATCGGCCGCCGGACGTCCGTCCGTCTCGATGCGGCCGTGCGGCGCGTACCCCGAACCGGTGACGGTGTAGCGGCGGTCGCCCGCCGCGATGGCGGTGACGGTCATCTGGTTGCGGGTCAGCGTCCCGGTCTTGTCGGTGCAGATGACGGTCGTGCCGCCGAGCGTCTCCACGGCCGGGAGGCGGCGGACGATCGCGTTGCGCCGGACCATCCGCGCGACCCCGAACGCCAGCGTGATCGTCACGACGGCGGGCAGGCCCTCGGGGATCGCCCCGACGGCCAGCGCGACCGCCGCCGTCAGCATCTCGGCCGCGGGCTGGCCGCGCAGCGTCCCGACCGCGAACGTCACGGCGGCCAGAGCGAGGATCGCGACGGTCGCGCGGCGGCCGAACTGGGCGATCTTGCGGGTGAGCGGCGTCTGGACGGCGGTGGCGCGGTCCACCAGCCGGTGGACGCGGCCGATCTCGGTGTCCGCGCCGGTCGCGGTCACGATCCCGGCGCCCCGGCCGTAGGTGACGAGCGTCCCGGAGTGGGCCATCCCTGCGCGGTCGGCGAGATCGGCGTCGCCCAGCGCGGCGGGGTCCTTGGCGACCGGGGCGGACTCGCCGGTGAGAGCGGACTCGTCCACGGCCAGCTCCGCCGCCCGCACCAGCCGCACGTCCGCCGGGACCTTGTCCCCGGCCTCCAGCACGACCAGGTCGCCGCGCACCAGGTCCGCCGACGGCACGCGCCGCGCCCGCCCGTCGCGCACGACGGTCGCGGACGTGGTCGTCAGCGCCGTCAGCGCGCCGAGCGCGTGCTCGGCGCGGGACTCCTGCGCGAACCCGACGACCGCGTTGACGAGCACGAGGACGAGGATCACCGTCGCGTCCACGTGCTCGCCGAGGCCCGCCGTGACGGCCGCCGACACCAGCAGCACATAGATCAGCGGGCTGTTGAACTGCGCCAGGAACCGTCGCGTCGGGCCGCGCCGGTGCGCGGCGGGCAGCGTGTTCGGTCCCGAGCGCGCGCGCCGCGCGGCGGCCTCCGCCGTCGTGAGGCCGGCGGCGGCGTCGGTGCCCAGGTCCCGCGTGACGTCCTCGGCGGTCCGCAGGTGGGGCGGCGTCGCGTTCACCCTTCGAAGGGTTCCCCGCCCACGGCCGGTCCCATCAGGGACCAAGGTCATCGCCGGGTCGCGAACGTCCCGCAGACCGGGGCCGAACGGCCCTGGGGACGGTACGGCGCACGCGGTGGCATGGAAGCACCGAAGAGTGGAGGCGGAACCCATGAGCCCCGGAACGAGCGTCGTCGTCGGCTACGACGGGAGCGAGGAGAGCGAGCGCGCGCTGGCGTGGGCGGCCGAGGAGGCCGCGCTGCGCCGCCTGCCGCTGCTGGTCTGCCACGCCTGGCACTGGCCGTACCCGGTGACCTACATCGACCATGAGGGCACGGCGATCGTCCGGCGGATGGGTCAGCACGTCCTGGACCACGGGGTCGGGCTGGCGCGTGCTCTGCGTCCCGGGCCGGAGGTCCACGGCCGGCTGCTGGACGGCCCCGCCTCCGCCGCCCTGGTCAACGCCGCCGCGGACGCCGAGGTGATCGTGGTCGGCTGCCGGGACGAGCCGGCGCCGGGTTCGACGGCGCTGCGGCTGCCCGAGCACGCCGGTCGTCCCGTCGTCGTGGTGCGTCCGGCCGGGTGGCGGTCCGGCGAGATCGTCGCGGGGGTGGACGGCTCGGCGGCCGGCGACGCGGCCCTCGGGTTCGCGTTCGAGGAGGCGGCGCTGCGCGGCCGGAGCGTTCGGGCCGTGTACGGCTGCTGGGAGCCGGGCGCCGAGGGCGGCCGGGACCTCGCGCTGTTCCACGACGCCGTCCGCCGGGATCGCGGCGCGCTGCTCGAACGCGCCGTCGCCCCGTGGCTCGCCAAGTACCCGCAGGTCGACGCGCGGACGTCGCTGATGGTGGAGTCGCCGCGCAAGGCTCTGCTGGACGCCGCGCAGACCGCCGCGCTGGTCGTCGTCGGCGACCGGGGGACGGGCGGCTTCGACGCGCTGCGGCTCGGCGCGACGAGCGGGACCGTTCTGCGGTACGCGCCGTGCTCCGTCGCGGTCGTCCCCTCGCCGCGCGCCGGCCGGCCGAACGGGCGGGTGTGACCATGACGGACGAGCAGAGGCCGCGCGGCGTCGTCGTCGGCTATGACGGCTCCGCGGCGAGCGAGACGGCGCTGCGCTGGGCGGCGCGCGAGGCGCGGCTGCGCGGGCTGCCGCTGACGGTCTGCCACGCGTGGGAGATCTTCATGGCCGCCGGGCCGATGGCGTTCCCGGTCGCGGACCTGGAGGCGGCGGCGCGGGAGGTGCTGTCCGGCGGCGCGGCACGGGCCCGCGCGCTGCACCCGGACGTCCACGCCGAACTCGGGCGCGGCCCCGCCGCGCAGATCCTCCTGCGGGCCGCTGCGGGGGCGGACCTGCTGGTGGTCGGGTCGCGCGGGCACGGCGGGTTCGCCGGGCTCCTGCTGGGCGCGGTGCCCGCGCAGGTCGCGGGGCACGCGTCCTGCCCGGTCGTGGTGGTGCGCGCGGACAGTCCGGCCGGGGACGGCACGGTCGTGGTCGGCGTCGACGGTTCTGCGTCGTCGGTGGAAGCGCTGGCGGCGGCGTTCGCCGTGGCGGACGCGCGGGGCGCGCCGCTGCTCGCGCTGCTGGCCCGGCCCGCCGCCGAGGCGTCCGGGACGTTCGGGCCGCCGGTGGACGCCGACGGCATCGCCGGCCTGGCCGCCGAACGGCTCGCCCGCCTCCTCGACCCGTGGCGCGCCGAGTACCCGAACGTGGCGGTGCAGTCGGAGGTGGTGACGGGAGCCCCGCGCGACGTCCTGCTCGCCGCCGCGAAGGACGCGGGACTCATCGTCGTCGGGTCGCGCGGCACCGGCGGCTTCCGGGGACTGCTGCTCGGCTCGGTCAGCGAGGCGCTGCTCCACCACGCGCCCTGCCCGGTCGCCGTCGCGCCCGCGCGAGACACGACACGACACGAACGGAGGCCGGAGGAATGACGACGACACAAGACGCACTGACGCGCCGGGCGGTGGAGGCCGCCGCATGGGCGCCGTCCGTCCACAACACGCAGCCGTGGTCGTTCGGCCTCGGCCGGGACCGCATCGTCGTGCGGGCCGACGCGAGCCGGAGGCTGGACGTGGCCGACCCCGACGGCCGCGAGATGCTCATCAGCTGCGGCGCCGCGCTGTTCACCCTCGAAACCGCGCTGCGCGCGCACGGGCTCGTCCCGGACGTGCGGTCGCTGCCGGATCCGGACCGGCCGAACCTGGTGGCGGACGTCCGCGTCCGCCCGGGGGCGCCCGGGGACGAGACAGCCGCGCGGTTGCTGCGGGAGGTCCCGCACCGGCGCACGCACCGGGGGGCGTTCCGGACGGCCTCGATCGAGCCGGGCGTGCTCGCGGCCCTGCATCTGGAGGCCGAGCTGGAGGGCGCGCACCTGCGGCAGGCGATCGACGTCCACACCGTGGGGGCGCTGGCCGCGCTCACCCAGCTCGCCGAGCACCTGCGGCGGCTCGATCCCGCCCACGCCGCCGAGGCCGCCCGGTGGGCGCCCACCCCGCGCAGCACGCGGACCGACGGTGTCCCGCACACCGCCTACCCGCGCGAGACGCCGCGCAGCACCCCGGACTTCGCCGCCCGCGACTTCGCGCGGGGCCAGGGCTGGGGCGTGCCCGCCGGGCCGGACGAGACGGACCTTTCGCCGGGGCTCGTGTTCACGCTGAGCACGAAGGGCGACACCCGGGCGGACTGGCTCACCGCCGGACGGGCGCTGCAGCGCGTCCTGCTGCGCGCCGCCGCCGACGCGGACCTGTCGGCCGCCTTCCACACGCAGGCGCTGGAGATCCCGGAGCTGCGCGCGTTCGTCCGGACGCGGTTCTGCGCCGGTGACGCGCCCCAGATGATCCTGCGCCTGGGCGTCCCGTCCGGACCCGAGCTGACGAGCGTGCGCCGCCCCCTGGACGCCGTCGTGTTCGACGAGCCCTGACCGGGGCCGAACGACCGGCCGTCCCGGGCCGAAAGTCCCTGTCGGCCGCGTCGCCGTCCGGACGAGCATGGACGGCATCGACGGGAGGCCGGGACATGGGCGACACGATCGATGCGGGCCACCGCGCCTCGGCGCTGACACGGCTGCGCAGGACGGCGGACGCGGGACCGGTCGGCCCCGACGCGGTCCCGGCCGCGCGGACCGTCCTGACCGAGCTGCGCCGGACGCAGCCGGGGCGACGGGACGGCGGCGGTTCGAGCGTCGAGATGCTGTTGGCCCGCCGCCTCGACCGGCTCGCCACCGTCGCCGACGAGATCGCCGCGGCGGCGACGGCGGGGGACCGCGCCGCGCTGCGCGGCCACGTCTACCGCTTCCACGCCCTCGCGGCGGCGACCTGGCGGCTGCGGCTCGCCCTCCCGGGACCCGCGCCGCGCTGACACCCCGCCCGGCGGGCGGACACCGAGTTTTCGAGCCAGAGAAGAGGACGCGTCATGGCCACTCCGATCATCGTCGGGATCGACGGTTCCGCGCACGCCTGGCAGGCCCTGGACTGGGCCGCCGCCGACGCGCGCCTGCACGGGCGCCCGCTGTCGCTCGTCCACGGTTCCCGGGCGCTGCTCCGGGACGGGACGCTGAGCGAACTCGACTACGCGCACCTGGACGAGGAACGCACCGCCCTGCTGCACGAGGCCCGGCAGTACGCGCTCAAGCAGGCGCCCGGCCTGGACGTCACGACCGAGCTGATCGCGCTGGAGGCGGGCGAGGCGCTGATCGACCTGAGCGACCGCGCGGCCCTCGTCGCGGTCGGCACCCGGGGCGTGGGCGGATTCGAGGGCCTGCTGTTCGGCTCGGTGGCGCTGCGCGTCGCCGGGCACGCCCGGTGCCCCGTCCTGGTCGTCCCCGGGCCGGCTCCGCACCCGGAGGACGCGCCGCCGGAGATCCTGCTCGGCGTCGACACCGCGCACCCGCAGGACGCCGCGATCGGCTGGGCGTTCGAGGCGGCGTCGCTGCGCGGCGCCCGGCTCACGGCGCTGACCGCGCTGCCCGTGGACTTCGGCTCCCTGCACCTGCGCGGCGTCGCCGACCGCGAGCTGTCGGAGGTCCTGGCGGGCTGGTCGACGACCTACCCCGACGTGCCGGTCCGGCCCGTCGTCGCGGACGCGGGTGCCGCGCGCGCCCTGGTCCTCGGGTCCGAGCAGTCCGCGCTGCTCGTCGTCGGCGCCCGCCGCCCGGCGGGCCGCTTCGGTCTCGCGCTCGGCGCCGTGAACCATGCGGTGCTGCACCACGCCCGCTGCCCCGTGGCCGTCGTCCCGACCGCCTGAGCACGACGCCCGCCAGGGAGCCCCCGGTGACCCGACGTGTCCACCTGCGCCCGCGCCGTCTCGGCCCGCCGCCGCCCACCTGGTGGCAGCGCTGCGGGACGCCGCACGCACCGGCCGGTGCTGTTCGTGCGCGCGACGCTCAGCAAGGTCGCCGACCCGCCGCCCCGTTCGGCCCTGGCGTCGGTGCGGGCCGATCTGAACGGGACCGTCCTCAACGCCCAGACGGCCGGATCGATCGAGGAGGCCGTCGGCCTCACCGCCGACCGCCTGCGCGTCCGGCTGGAACGGACGCCCGAGCACTCGCGGCTGACGCGCGTCAGTCCCGGCCGGTGAGGGGGACGCGCCAGACCAGGATCGTGCCGCCGCCGGGGCGGGGGCGGGTGGTGAGCGTGCCGCCGAGGGCGGTGGCGCGGTCGTGGAGGTTGGCCAGGCCGCTGCGGCGTCCGGTGTCGGGGATGCCGACGCCGTCGTCCTCGACGCGGAGGGTGAGGTCGTCCCCGGCGGTGACGTCCACGCTGACGTGGGAGGCGCGGGCGTGGCGGGCGGCGTTGGACAGGGCCTCGCGGGTGACGGCGAGCAGGTGGTCGCCCGTGTCGTCGGGGACGGCGGTGTCCAGCAGCCCGTCCAGCCGCACCGACGGCGCGAACCCGAGCTGTTCGGTCGCGGCGTCGACCAGCGCGTAGAGGCGGCTGCGCAGGCTCTCGGCGTCGGGGGCGGCCTGGAGCGCGAAGATCGTGGAGCGGATCTGGCGGATGGTGTCGTCCAGGTCGTCCACGGCGCGCTGGACGCGGGTCGCCACGTCCGGCTTAGTAGTGATCTTGATGGCGCTCATCAGCGTCATGGCGGTCGCGAACAGCCGCTGGATGACGGTGTCGTGCAGGTCCTTGGCGATGCGGTCGCGGTCCTCGAACAGGGCGAGGCGTTCGGCGTCGCGGCGCCGGTCGGCCAGCTCCAGCGCCACGGCGGCCTGGGTCCCGAACGCCTCCAGGAGCCGCTGGGCCGACTCGGTGAACGCCGGCCCGCCGGGGCGGTTCATCACGGTGACGGCGCCGCGCGCCGACGCCCCCGTGCCGAGCGGGACCGACAGCAGCGGCCCGACGGGCGGGTCGGCGCCGGGCCGTCCGGCGTCCTCCAGCCGCAGGGAGACGCCGTCGGCGAAGACCGGTGCCTCAAGCGCCTCGTCCCGGGGGACGCGCAGCCCCCGGAGGCGGGCGGCGGCCTCGCCGTCGGCGGCGTCGATGACGAACGCCCGCCCGGCCGGGTCGGCGAGGGAGACGGTGGCGAGGTCGGCGTCGGCGATGCGGCGCGCGCGTTCGGCGACCAGCGCCGTGACGTCCTGCGTGCCGGTGCCCGACAGGAGCCGGGTGGAGACCTCGGCGGACGCTTCGAGCCACTGCTCGCGGCGGCGCCCCTCCTCGTAGAGCCGCGCGTTCTCGATCGCGACGCCCGCGGCCGTGGCCAGCGCGCCGACGACGACCTCGTCATCGGCGTCGAAGTCCCCGCCGCCGACCTTCTCGGTGAGGTACAGGTTGCCGAACACCTCGTCCCGCACGCGGATCGGGACGCCCAGGAACGTGCCCATCGGCGGATGGTTCGCCGGGAACCCGTAGGACTCCGGATGCGCGGACAGGTCATGGAGCCGCAGCGGGCGGGGCTCCTTGATGAGCAGGCCGAGGATGCCGCGCCCGTGCGGCCAGTGCCCGATCGCCTCGATCTCCTGCTCGCCCACGCCGACGGTGACGAACTGGACGAGCCGCTCACCGTCCTCGTCGATGACGCCGAGCGCGCCGTAACGCGCGTCCACCAGCGTCGTCGCGGCCTCGGTGATGCGGCGCAGGACGGTCTCCAGATCCAGCTCGCTGCCGATCGAGACCACCGCTTCCAGCAGCGCGTGGACCCGGTCGCGCGTCGACCGCGCCGTCTCCAGCCGCGCCTGCAGCTCGGCCAGCAGATCGTCCAGCTTGAGCTGCGGAAGGACGAGCCTGGCCCGGTCCTCGCCGGGCGACGGGTCACCGGCCATGCGCGCTCGCCTTTCGCCTCTGCGGAGTGCGCCGCGGACAGTGACGCATGTCCGAATCCTCGCATCACCAGGGACCTTCGTCCTTGTGATCGGGGACTCATGCTGCTCGCGGGGCCGCCACCGGGGACCTACTGTCGGAAAGGGCGCGCCCCGCCCGCCACCGAGCGTAAAGGACCCCTGCCATGACCGGTCGAACCGCCGAACGCGCCGGCGTCATCCGCGTGTTCCTGATGGACGATCACGAGGTCGTGCGGCGCGGCGTCGGCGCCCTGCTGGCCGCCGAGGACGACATCGAGATCGTGGGGGAGGCGGGCTCGGCGGAACAGGCGCTGGCGCGGGTGCCCGCCGCCCGCCCGGACGTGGCGGTGCTGGACGTGCGGCTGCCCGACGGCGACGGCGTCACCGTCTGCCGCGATCTGCGCTCCCGGATGCCCGAACTGGCGTGCCTGATGCTGACGTCCTTCGACGACGAGGACGCGCTGTTCGACGCCGTCATGGCCGGGGCCGCGGGCTATGTGCTCAAGCAGATCCACGGCTCGGACCTGGTCGGCGCGGTGCGCACGGTCGCGTCCGGCCAGTCGCTGCTGGACCCGCGCAGCACCGCCCAGATGCTCCAGCGCATCCGCGAACGCCAGGAGCGCAAGGACCCGCTGGCCGCGCTCACCGACCAGGAGCGGACGATCTTCGAGCTGATCGGCGAGGGCCTGACCAACCGGCAGATCGGTGAACGCATGTTCCTCGCCGAGAAGACCGTCAAGAACTACACGTCGCACGTGTTCGCCAAGCTCGGCATGACCCGCCGCACTCAGGCCGCCGCCTACGCCGCCCGCCTCAAGGCCGACGCCCCGAAGCACCCCGAGCGCTGAGAAGCGGTGAGGCGCGCCCCGGTGCGCCTCACCGCTTCGCCCGCGTCCGGTCACTTCAGGAACGGGAACCTGCGCACCAGCGCCGTGGCGCTCCACCGGCGGCCGAGGCCGAGGGCGTCGCCCGCGCTGACCAGGGCGAGGCCGATCAGGACGAGCGCGTAGACCAGGTGGTCGTCCATGAAGACGTTGTTGGCGGGCGGGAGCACGGCGCTCCACATCATGACCAGCAGCAGCGCGCCCGCCCCCGCCGCGACGCGCATCCCGATCCCGAGGACGAGCGCCGCGCCGACGCCCGCGAGGCCCGCCATGAACAGCCAGTCGGCCCAGGCCGCTCCGGCGATGTCGTGGTAGAAGCCGGCGAGCGGTCCCTGCGGCGCGTGCTTCAGGAAGCCCTCGGTGGGGCTGCCGCCGTCGATCCACGCCTGCGCGCGCGGCGTCTCGTGGCCGAGTCCGAAGGTCTTGTCCAGGAACGCCCAGACGAACACCCAGCCCAGCGCGAGCCGGGCGGCGGCCCAGACGTAGCGCGCGGCGGGCGACTCGGTGAGCGGCGCGGGGGCGTGCAGGTGGTCCAGGACGCGGTGGGTCGTGTTCCTGCGGGTCGAGACAGCCATGGTCGTCCCTCTTCTGCTCGTTCTCGATTCCGTCCGTCCCCACTTCACCGTTCTCCGGAAAGCGGGGGCAGGTCCGAACGGCTCGCGGCCATGGGACTTACGTCCTCGCCGGGTCACCGGCTGAAGCGCGCCGCGCGGCGGCCACCGCGCCCCTCGCGCAGCAGCGGATCGGCCGTCAGGGAGATCTGGCCCGGTGCCGGACGGCAGACCCGGCTGAACCCCGTCCTGTGCGCGAACGCACACGGCCTTACGACTTTACAAAATATGCAATTCGCTAGGCTTGCAACTCACCGGGACGGTCGGTGTCGTGGAGTGAGGAGGCCGGTCGTGGGACGTGGTCGGGCGAAGGCCAAGCAGGTGAAGGTCGCGCGCAGGCTGAAATACGGCGGCGGCGACGGCGATCTCGAGCGGCTGCGGCGGGAACTGGAAGCCGCCGCGGGCGGTGACGACGCGTCGGCCGACCGAGGAGACGACGACGTCGCGGAGGGATGAGCGTGCCGGTGCCGCTGCATCAGGCCAAGGCCGAACCGTTCGAGACGCCGGGGCATCCGGTCCGGGTGCCGGAGCCGATGCGCGCGGGCCGGTGGATCCCGACCGACCTGCGGGCCGCCGAGCCGGTGGACGGGACGCGCGCGTGAGCGCCCAGGCGCTTCTGCGCGACCTGCCCGGACGGTCGGCGCGGTTGCTGCCGGGACGCGCCGACTGGCGGATCGTCCGGCGGTCGTGGGGCCGGGACCTGGTGGCCGGGTTGATCGTGGCGGTGGTGGCGCTGCCGCTGGCGCTGGCGTTCGGGATCAGTTCCGGGCTGGGCGCCCGCGCCGGGCTGGTCACCGCGGTGGTCGCCGGAGCACTGGCCGCGATCTTCGGCGGCAGCAACCTCCAGGTGTCCGGGCCGACCGGCGCGATGACGGTGGTGCTGGTGCCGATCGTGGCGAAGTACGGCGCCGAGGGCGTGCTGCTGGTCGGGCTGCTGGCCGGGCTGATCCTGATCGCGGCGGCGGTGGCGCGGGCGGGCCGGTTCGCGGCCTTCCTGCCCACCCCGGTGATCGAGGGTTTCACCGCCGGGATCGCCGTGGTGATCGCGTTGCAGCAGGTGCCCGCCGCGCTCGGGATCACCGGCGCGCACGCCGGGAAGGTGTGGCGGGTCGCCGCCGAGGCCGCCGCCCGGTTCGCCGCCCATCCCACCGCCGCCGCCCCGGTCATGGCGGTGGCCGTCGCGGCGCTGATGCTGGTCGGCGGACGGTGGCGGCCCGGCGTCCCGTTCTCGCTGGCCGGCGTCGCGATCGCCACCCTGGTCGCCGAGGCCGCCCGGCTGGACGTCGCGCGGATCGGCGCGCTGCCCGCCGGGCTGCCCGCTCCGTCGCTGGACTTCGTCGACCCCGGCGCGATCACCGCGCTGCTGCCGTCGGCGCTGGCCGTGGCGGCGCTGGCGGCGTTGGAGAGCCTGCTGTGCGCCACGGTCGCCGACGCGATGAGCGTCGGGGAAAAGCACGACCCCGACCGCGAGCTGTTCGGCCAGGGCGTCGCCAACCTCGCCGCGCCCGTGCTGGGCGGGGTGCCCGCCACCGCCGCGATCGCCCGCACCGCGGTCAGCGTCCGGGCCGGAGCCCGGTCCCGGCTGGCCGCCCTCACCCACGCGGGCGTGCTCGCCGTCATCGTGCTGGCCGCGGGCGGCCTGGTCGGCCGCATTCCGCTGGCGGCGCTGGCCGGAGTTCTGCTCGCCACGACCGTCCGCATGGTCGAGGTCGGGTCCCTGGCCGCTCTCGCCCGCGCCACCCGCCGCGACGGCGCGGTCCTCGTGCTGACCTTCACCGTCACCGTGGCGTTCGACCTGATCACGGCCGTGGCCGTCGGTGTCGCGGCGGCCATCGTGCTGGCGCTGCGCGACCTGGCCCGGACCGCGCGGCTCCGGCCCGTCCCCCTCGACGCGGGCGACCACACCGCCGAGGAACAGGCCCTGCTGGCCGAGCACATCGTGGCCTACCGGCTGGACGGCCCGCTGTTCTTCGCCGCCGCGCACCGCTTCCTGCTGGAGCTGTCGCAGATCTCGGACGTCCGCGTGGTCATCCTGCGGATGTCGCGCGTCACCACCCTGGACGCCACCGGCGCGAGCGTCCTCGGCGACGCCGTCACCCGCCTGGAACAGCGCGGCATCCTGGTCCTGCTCTCGGGCATCGACCCCGCCCACGACCAGGTGCTGACCACCCTCCGCACCGCCGAGCACCTCCGCCGCGACGGGCTGGTCTTCCCCGACACCCCCGCCGCCATCGCCCACGCCCGCGCCCACGTTCACGCCGCCGACGCGGGACTTTCGGCACTGCCGGTACGTCCGGCCCGCTCCTAGCGTCGGCCGGAGTTGTCGTTGCCGTCGATGGAGACCCCGAACTTTTCGGCGATTGATCGGATCAACCGTGTGGTCGAACCTCTGCCGCCCAGCGCGTAAGGGCCGACGAGGTGTGCGATCCTGTAGTCGCCTTTTTCGATCACGTACAGATGAACGGCCATCCGCGTCGCTCCGTGCCATTTGCTGTGCCCGGGAACGAACGCTCCAATTCTCAGCGACGGTGCGGTCTCGCCGACCGGGACGGGTTCTTCGGAAGGCGTGAAAAACTCGAGTCCGCCTTCGTCTCTGTTCACGAGTGCCGAACCCGCTCGCAGCAGCTTTCGGGCGGGGCCGTAACTCGCTCGCACGGCGTCTACGAAGACCTGGTCGCACCGCTGGACGGTCATGTCGGTCCGGAATTCGACGCGAACGCTGTTCACTCTGGCCACCGGCCTTCCCTTGCACCCGATCCGCTGGCAGGAGCGTACGCGGCACAGAGCGCCGTGGCCGCCAAGTCGCGGATTCGTTCATGGCCGCATCAGGCCTGTGATCAGAGTCAACAGGCTGGTATCAGCGTCGTTGCCGAAAAGCTGGGTCTATGCGTCTATCGGATTCTCTGACGCATTGCAGGCGATGTCCAGAAGCGGACAGTCCGGGTGAAGAATGTGCTTCGAAAGTATACTTGGCCATTCGGCGTCCTGTGGCCTTGTGTGGATGGACGCCCGACGTCACGTTCGGTTGACCACGGCGGCGGCGTGGCGGGAAAGCGGGCAAGGGTGGCTGAGCATCTTCTCATCGAACGCGCTTCGCGCGACTTCACGGTGCTGCGGGATGGGTACCGGGTCGGCGCGGATTTCGAGGTCACGGTCGACGAGGACGGTCGTCCCCGCTCCGCTTTGGGGCCGGAAGGCGCTCTCCACGTTCTGGTACTCGACGCGACGGCGTCAGTGCTGGACCTCGTCGAGGAATGCCGTCGAGAAGGTCCAGCCGGACGCTCGTTGAAAGAGCGGCGGCTCATCATCGCCTTGGTCGACCGAGGGCGCGAAATCCGAGGTTTCGTTCTTCCCGAGACCGCCGCGACCATTGTGCGTGAGATCGTGACGGGCGTACGCGGCGACTCTGAGCTTTTCGGGCCCGCCGAGGGGCGCGTCGGATCATCAGCGATCGAGTGCCCGGAGTGCCGCCGTGTCGGGCAATACGATGACGTGGAGCCGGGTGAGACGCGGTGCGGCTACTGCGGCGGCGTGCTGAGGCCGGTTTAGCCGGATGGGCGGGCTCGTCGACGGCGCCGCCGGGCTGCTGAGCCGCCGTCTGATCATCACCACCTGGATCCCGCTGTTCGTTTCCCTGGTGCTGCTGACCGTCCTCACGGCCGCAGGCGTCGGATGGTCGGCGATCGTCAGCGCCTGGCGCGCGGTGCCGGCGGATCTGCGGGTCATCGCCGGCCTCGCCGTGCTGGCCGCGACGACGATGCTCGCGCACATGATGAACGCCTTCCGTCCGCAACTCCTACGGATCTATGAGGGCTATTGGGCCGAACCGCTGATGCGCCGGTACGGACGGCGTCACGCGCTCGTCCACGCACGGCTCAAGGAGGACGCGGCGGATCCGTGGCCCGTGACGTATCCGCGCAGCGCTTCCCGGGTTCTGCCCACCAGACTCGGGAACATTTTGCGAGCGGCGGAGGAGCATCCCTTCCGTCAATATGGGATTCCGGCGGTTCTGGCCTGGCCGCGTCTCTATAACTCCCTTCCCGAAACCTTTCTGGTCGCGTTCGGCGCGGCGGCGGCCGATCTGGAGCTGATGATCACGATCAGCTTCCTCGGCATGGTCCTCGCATCCGTCGGGGCCGTGCTGTCCGCGTTCCTCCTTCCCTGGTACGTCGCGGCCCTGGTGCTGCTGGGCGGAGCAGGAGTCTTCTGGCTCGGGTACATCGCGGCCGTGCGGGCTGCGGTTCCTTACGCCAACCAGGTCCGTGCCGGGTTCGATGTCCATCGGTGGAAGCTGCTGGAGGCCATGGGCCTGCGATTGCCTACGAGCTACGCGGAAGAACGCGCGCAGTGGGGCCAGCTCCGCAAGCTCTGGGCCGGAGCCGGCCCGGACGCCGCTCAGCACGATGAGCTGCGCTATCCGAAGGACGAATCTTTCGTCTCCGAGCCGCCGCCCGAGCCCGGCCCGGTCCGGCCGCCTGAGCCGCGCCCCGTCTCGGAGCCCGTCGCTGAACAGCCGCCAGAGTCATCGTCCCTCGCGCCGTCCGCAGCGCCGCGGCCGGCGACGCGCACGAGAGTGCCGCACCCGGCGCGCGATCTGGCGATCGTCGTCGTGGCGGCGGCAGCGACCATCAGCGCGCTCACGGGCGCACGGGCGAGGCTCGACGACGATCCGGTTCACGCGTCACGACGGCTGCCCGCATTCCGCCAATTGACCGACGCCGATCTCGACCGGCCCGCGCGGAAGCTGCGCGGCCGTTACACGCTGACAGAAATCGCGCCCGGCAAAGAACTGGCCGCGCGGTCGCTGGGGCCCCCACTGCGCCCGGGGACGCTGGACAAGATGATCATCACGACGATCGGGATCGACGCCGGCGGTGAGGCGGTCGCCGCCGCCGGCTCGATCGTGACGCTTCGCTGGGCCTCCAAAGACTCCCCGTCCCGCATTCGGAGCGTCGACGGGGTGATCGTTCTGCGCCTCCTGCCGAGAGATCGCGCCGTCGTCGCCGCAATGCCGGCGGTCGCGGCCACCCTCCCCGCGACGGGCATCGTCCACGTCGCCCGGCCCTGAGAGGTCAAAGCAATGGCACGACGCATTCCACCGACCTCGTACGGTTACGTTCCTCCTCCGGAGGCGCGGGCATCCGGATGCCAATGCCCGGGCTGTGGATGGAGCGCCGAACCGGCCCCACGGCGCTGGTCCCGAGCGTGTCCGGAATGCGGCACGCGCGTGGACGCTGTTTTCGAGCAGCCGTGGGCGTACGATGCCGAAGGTGTCCGACTTCGACACGCCGTCGCGCACAGCGAAGACGAATACTCACGCGTGTACGCCCAGATGCAGCTTTCCGTTTGGAGCTACAAGGATGCGTACGGCAAGGGCGCCACGGACGAAGCAGCACGGCTTCGTCGCGGCTTCTCCCGATCCCTGTGGGAGTCGCTGGAAAGTCGCTCACGGGCCACGACCGCGTTCGGGCTCTACCGGCTCGTATCCTCGGCCGTCGAGATGGGTGATCTCCAGGGCGCGGCGGAAGAACTTCTCGATTGGCATCCGCTCCTGGACTTCCGTGCGCTCGAAGAGGACAACGCCCGCCGCACCGACGTCCGCAACTTCATCTCGGCATGCACGGCATTCCTCGGCCACGCCGGGTCGATCGGTTTTCCCCTCGAAATAGCGGTCGACGAGGCGATGATGGACGCGGTGGAGCGCGCAGAGAGCGTGCTGACCGTCGAGAACATCGAGAGCCTGAAAGGTGTCCGTCGCCGGCGCGCACGGACGTACGAGGCATCGCGGCTGGAACAGCGTGATCTCCTCCAGACGACGACCGAGAGCGACGAGGCCGGACTCTCCGACCACGTCCGCCGAACGGTCTCGCGGCGGGACCGCCCGCGCGGCGACGCCAGGTCGGCGTCGAAACGCGTCGGACGCGCCGAACACGTGATCGCGTCGGTGCGGAAGGGCGGCCCGCCGGACGCCCTCGCCGGGGTGATCGGCGATCTCGTCACCGTCCTGTCCGAGCCCGGCCTCGCACGGGCGGTGTGCTTGCGCGCCGCCACCGCGCTCGCCGACGCGGCGCTCGTCGTCAACCAGGTGCACGACGACCCGGCCGCCCTTCTCAGCGCCGCGGCGCGGCTCGACCAGTTCGCCGCGACCGCGGACGGCAGGCCGGTGCGCAGCCTCGCGCACATGCTGAAGGCTCGCGCGGCGATGGCCGCGCTCCGCGATCAGACCGCCGACGCCCACGCGCACATCGCAACCGCGGTCGCCGAATGGAACCGGGCCGCGGCCAATGCCGACGATCTGACCGAGGCGATGCTTCCCGAGATCCACTCCGCGCTCGCCCGGCTCCTCGTGTTCCAGAATCCCGACGAGATCGACACTGCGATCGAGAGCTGTCGTACCGGCCGTCGGCACGGTCTTCGGCGGTGGCGCGCAGCCACCGCCGCCGACACGACCTTGGCGCGACTTCTGGTGTGGCGCGCGCTCCGTCCGGACACCGCACCGGAAGATCGAGAAGCGATGGTCGACGAGGCGATTCGCCTCAGCCGAAGGCAGAGCCGCCCGTGGCACGCGGGCGGCGCACGGGCACGGCTCGCGCTCAACGAGGCGCTGTCCCTGCGCGACGCGCTGTCGGGCGGCGCCGACCAGAACAGGCGAGCGGCGGATTGGCGCAAGGCCGAGAGGCTGGCGGGCGGCGCGAGCACCGGTGACCGGCTCCGTGTCGCCGAGGCGTGGGTCGCCTGGTCGGTGGGAACCGGTGACGCCGACCTCATCGCGGAGGCATATGAGCGTCTCGTGTCCGCCGTCCCGCTGCACGCGGCCACCCGGTACCGGTCGGCCGCGAAGGACGAGGTCATCGCCGGCGCCCAGGAGCACACCGAGGAGGCCGGTTACTGGCTCAGCCGCGCGCGCCGCTACCGTGACGCGGTCGTCGCGCTGGAGACCGGACGCGCCGTCAAACTCAGCGAGATCACCGCGCGGGACCGGGCGAGCATGGTGGATCTGCTCACGCGGATCGGCGATCCGTCGCTGGCCGCGCGGCTCGCGAACGCGCTCGCGACGCTGGACGACGAGGAGCGGGGCGCCTCGGCGCCTTCCGGCTCGTCGACGCACCTCCAACAGGCCTGGGCCGACGTGACGGCCGCCGCCCGCGCCATCGCGACCGCGACCGGAACCGATCCGCTGGCCTTGGCCGTGGACTACGACGATGTCACCGCCGCCACGGCCGATGGAGCGGTGGTGTACATCGCCGCCGCGAAAGCCGGAGGTTACGCGCTGGTGGTCGCGAGCGGGCACGACCCGCAGTTCGTGGACCTGCCGCGTTTCGACCGGGCGACCATCGAACGACTGTTGGACGCGTTCCTTCCCCGTCAGGGCAAGAAGCCGCCGTCACCGGATCGGCGAGCCGCCGGGCTGAAGTGGTTGTGGGACAACGGCATGCGGGATCTGATGCTCGATCACGCTCGCGGGCGAGTGGTCACGCTCGTTCCGGTCGGGCTGCTCGGCCTCGTCCCCCTGCACGCCGCCGGTGATCCGGGGGACCCGGACGTCCTGCGGGAAGAATGGCGTCACGCGAGCCACTTCTCGGCGGTCCGGTACGCGCCGAACGCCCGCGCACTGCGCTGGGGACGCGAGACGGCGGACCACCTGTCGGGGCCGGAGCTCTCACTTTTCGCCGCGAGCGTGCAGCGCGGACACGGATCCCGTAGCCCGTTGTTCGCCGTCGTGGACGAGACGAACGACGTCGCCCGGACGTGGAAAGCGGGCACCACCACGCCTCATCACGAATGCACGTGGGCGGAGTTCCGGGAGAATGCGCCGGAGCACAACGTCTGGCATCTGGCCTGTCACGGCCGGGCGATCCCGGACGCGATCCTGGCCAGCACGCTTCACTTCAGCGACTCGGCGGTCACGCTTCGTCAGATGCTCGCCGATTTCGGGCTGGCGCCGCGGCGTTTGGCCGTCCTGTCGGCCTGCGAGTCGCACATGACGGGCATCGCCAACCCCAATGAGGCCATCGGGCTCCCGTCGGCGATGATCCAACTCGGCTTCGCCGGAGTCATCGCCGCGGCATGGCCGACGAGCGACCTCGCCACCGGCTACCTCATGGCCAGATTCCACCGCTATTGGCGGCAGGAGGGCGACGCACCCGTCATCGCCCTCACCCGCGCCCAACAGTGGCTCCGCCGTGCCACCCGATCAGAACTGACGGCATTGCTGCCCGGCCTGTCACCGATCTTGGAAATGTTCGCCGAGGAGGATGCGCGCCCGTTCGCCGACCCGGTCTACTGGGCGGCGTTCGCCTACACGGGCGTCTGAGCGCGCGCGTGGCTACCACGTATCCGGGCCGTTGACCTCCAGCCACCGCTTCCACTCGTACCCTTTCAACCTGGCGCTGGGCAGCCCGCGCTCACGCTTGAACATGATCGCCGCGTCGAGGACCGCAAGGGAGTCCGCCGTCCGGAAATCCGACCCCGCCAGCTCGACGATGAGGCAGCTCGCACCGTACGTTGCGAAGCCGCTGCGCTCGCCCTCGACAGCTCCGCTGAGCATCTCGGCGAGAGCCTTCGGATCATCGACGTACCCGGTGAACGGTGCGATGGACGTCTGGATTACTTCGGTCGAGTCGATGCCCGAACCCGGCGGGTCCATTTCGAACCGGCCCAGCAGTTCCAGGCGGCGCAGCAGGTCCGCGCGCGCCCGGGACGCCGACTTCCTCCTCGACCACCTCATGTGCAATCTCCTCCGGGAGCGATGCCCGTGACCGCATGCCCGTTTATTCGCCTAGCGCGATAACACTTCTGCCTGAAAGCGATCCGCTCGACCATGGCTCCCATACTTGCAGTCACTCGATGCAATCGGCGGTGATTCGGGGGTATCCGTCCGGTTGCGGTCCGCAGGACGCGTCGATCGGTTGAAGAGGGCACGCCGGAAAACGCTCACGAGAGATGTCCGTATAGCGGCACTGTCCGGGTGGAGGATGAAGTGAGAGGCGTAGCGGCGACCGCAGGTGTGTGCCTTCACGCCTGTGAAGGCACACACCGTTGGTCGGAGGGGACTAGCCGGCCGGGCGGCTCACCTGGAAGTCGTCGAAGTCCACGGTGACGGGGGCGTTCGTGGAGCTGGCGGACAGGTAGGCCAGCAGTCCCGCTCGGCCGGCTCCCTGGAGGGCGGTGGTCGAGTCGGTGACTGTTTGCAGCCAGGAGGTGGGCTCGGTGGTTCCGTCAGCCCATACCTTCGTCTTCAGCGTGGTCGGGGAGGTACCGGTCACCTGTAGGCGCAGGTGCAGTTTGGTTCCCGGGGTGTAGGTGAGGCCACTGATCGTCTGTAGCGGGCCCACGTTGGTTTCGACTCCTGCTGCGTCGGTGCGGCGCAACTGGACTGCCACGCCGCCGTCGGGCTTGAAGGTGAGGACCGACCGGTAGGTTCCGGCGCCCTCGACCTTGCGGCCCACCGCGGTGACGTAGACGCCGTTGCCGGTGGCGGGCTTGTCGATGCCGACCTTGACGGTGAGATCGGTGTCGGCGGCGATGACCCGGTTGGGGTAGGCGCTGCGGCCGGTGGCCGGTGCGGACAAGGTGATGTGGCCGGCGCCGTTGCTGACGCTGTAGTCGCCTGCGGGGCTCTGGACCCACCAGTCGCCGCCGGTGTCGGCGGCGCCCAGGCCGCCGCTGACGGTGCGCTCGAAGGAGTCGGTGGCCAGTACGGCGCCCTGTGCGGGAACGCCGAGGAAGTTCTGCACCACCCAGTTGGCGACGTTGTCGCCGGTGGCGTTGCCGTATTCACCGTCGGCCCGGTAATGCACGCCGAGCCAGATCCGGCTGAGCGCGTCTTCCTGTGCGGCGGAGCTGAACGAAGTGAACGAACGCGTGATCGGGCGGCCGTTGGCGTCCTTGGCGTAGGGGTCGTCGGTGGTGGCGGTCCAGGAGAAGGCGTCGCCGCCCACGTAGCGTTTGAGGACGCCCGCCCACGCGCCGGCGAAGGTGGCGTGTCCGGAGATGTAGGCCGGGAACGGCGGCGAGAACGACACTCCGGCGCCGTTCTTGGACTCGGGCACCCAGTTCGGGTCGTCGGGGAAGGTGGCCCGGATGGCGGTCTGCGGTCGCCACAGGTCGGTGTTGGTGTCGAACTTGACGTCCCAGGCCGAGATGGCGGCGTCGCTCATCGCCAGCGACACCAGCGCGAACAGCTTGGCGTTCTTCAGCTCGGTCTGTCCGGTCAGTTTGTCGGCGATGGTGATGGTCTGGTCGATCAGGTGCCCCGGCGGCTTGTAGGTACCGTCCAGGTCGTTGGCCCACCAGTGGGCCGCCAGTGTCTGGTCGGCGGTGCGGCTGGTGCTGTCGCGGCGTCCCTTTTCCCGGACTTCCTGGAGATGCTGCTTGTAGGTATCGGTTCCCAGCAGTTCGGTCACCGACTTGGACCGCTCGGGGAAGTTGGGCCGGAACTGGTTCGTGGTGATCATCGTGAACGGCTGCACCCCGCCCCAGTTCGGGGTGAGGGCCGCTCCCTCCGGCCCGGGAGTGGTCTGCTGCCAATCTCCGGGCCGGGTCCCCGGCGTGTACGGCGCGTTGTTGTCCGAGCCGTCGTGCGCCCGCGTCACGGCCATCACGGCCGCCGCCTTGACGCCGATCGAGGCGCCCTGGTCGCGCTGGTCCTGCGTGACGCCGGACGGAATGGTCGCCTGCGCGGTGCTCAGCTTGGCGTCGAAGTCGAATTGCGGGTAGCTGCTCTTGGGGTACAGCGTGCTCAGCACCCGGTACGCCGCATTGTCGATGGCGGTACTCGTATCCGGGCTCTGGCCTGCGGGGACGGGGATCCGGCCCAAGTACGGCTGGCCGATGCAGCCGCTCGTGCCCGCGCACGCGGCCGAGTTGGCCGCGTCGTAGATCGCGCCGTTCATCATGGCGGCGGTCCGCGCCAGCGGGCCCGGCGCGGCGTCCACCTTCGTCAGGCCGCGGTACACGTCGATCAGGACGCGGTTCCAATAGACGACATGGTCGGTGGTGGTGCCGCGCGCGATGCCGGGCGGAGCCGCCAGCGCGGCCACCACCGACGCCGTTCCGGCCGCGGCCACCAGTTTCCGGCGCGCGCCAAGGAGCCGAGATTTCAGGGAGACTAACATTGTTCCCTCTCTGTTGTGAAAGGCGACTCGGGTGAACAATCGAGAGTCGAAATCATGATGACGAGGAGTCAATGTTTCATTAAATGGCCGCGAGCAAGAAGCTGGGACGACATTTGTGCGAAGCGCCGCTTGCCGCGCAACGCCGTGTATGCCTAGCGGCGGGGAGGGCTTGCTGCGGACGACGATTGCGCGCGTGGTTTTCCACAGGCGCGGCGCGGGAGTGTACGCGGGGTCGCGCGGGTGGCACGCTTGCCGTGAGTTCTTCCAACGGAGGGAGATCGGCCATGCGGTGTGCCGCGGGAACGGGCCGGGCGAGGGCGCGAGCGTCGGGTCGGCGCGCATGACCGTCCGGCGCGTCATCGACGGCGGCACCGCGGGCTGGCACGCGGGGCGGGCGGCGGTGGCGCGGCATCTCGGCGCGCGGCTGGAGGAGTATCCGGGGCTGCCCCGGACGCTGCTCGAACTGCGCGTCCGGTGGGTCCTGCTGGTCGTCGTCGGGGTGGCGAACCTCGGCGGCGCGGTGGTCGTGCTGCTGTTCGCGGTGTTCGTCCTGCCCGATCCGCCGCTGCCGGACCGCGACCACGCGCGGCTGGTCAACACCGTCGCGTTCTTCGGTTATCCGCTGGTCGCCGCGCCGTTCGTGCTGGCGGCGGGGTTGCGGCTGTGGAAACCGGTGATCGCGCTCGTCCGGGAGGGGCGGGTCACCGACGCCGCGCAGGGGCGGGCCGTCCTGCTCGGCCCGCTGCGGCTCACCCTGCTCGTCGGCGGCCTGTGGACGCTCGGCGCCGCGGGCTGGGCGGTGCTCGACATCGCCCTGTTCGTCCCGGAACTCGCCGTCAAGACCGGGCTCACCTGCCTGCTCGGCGCCCTCACCACCTGCACGATCGTCTACCTGCTGTCCGAGCGGCTGCTGCGGCCGGCCGCCGCGCTCGTCCTGGCCGCCGGGCAGTCGCGCCGGATCCGGCTGCCGGGCGTCGTGACCCGCGCGATGCTCGCGTGGGCGCTCGGCACCGCCGTGCCGGTGTTCGGGCTGATCTGTGTCGGCGTGGCCGTGCTGTTCGGTCCGCCGATCAGTACGACGCAGCTGTCAATCACGATGATCGTGCTCGCCGGGACCGCCATCCTCGTCGGAATGTGCGTCACGCTCATCGCCATCAAGGCCGTCGCGGACCCCATCACGACGGTCCGGACGGGCATGGCGCGGGTCGAACGCGGCGACCTGGACGCGCGGATCGACGTCTACGACGCGAGCGAGGTCGGCCAGCTCCAGGCCGGCTTCAACCACATGGTGGCGGGCCTGCGGCAGCACGAACGGCTCCGCGACCTGTTCGGGCGGCACGTCGGCGAGCAGGTCGCCGACCTCGCGCTGGAGAGCGACGGCATCGAGCTCGGCGGGGAGGCGCGCGAGGTCGCCGTCCTGTTCGTGGACCTCACCGGCTCCACCCGGCTCGCGGCGACGCACAGTCCGGACGAGGTCGTGGAACTGCTCAACCGGTTCTTCGGCGTCGTGGTCGCCGCCGTCGGCGCGCACGGCGGATGGATCAACAAGTTCGAGGGCGACGCCGCGCTCGCGGTGTTCGGCGCGCCGCTCGAACTGGACGACGCGGCGGGCGGCGCGCTCGGCGCGGCCCGCGAACTGCACCGGCGGCTGCGCGCCGAGGTCCCCCAGCTCGACTTCGGCGTCGGCGTCTCCGCGGGCACCGTCGTCGCCGGGTACATCGGCGCGGAGCAGCGGTTCGAGTACACCGTCATCGGCGACCCGGTGAACGAGGGCGCGCGGCTCAGCGACCTGGCCAAGACGGTGCCGGGCCGGGTGCTCGCCGCCGGGCACCTGCTCGACCTGGCGCACCTCGCCGAGGCGGAGGCGTGGGAGTGCGGCCGGTCGGTCACCCTGCGCGGACGCACCCGTCCGACGCGTCTCGCCGCGCCCGTGCCCGACGGGGCGGAACCGCGGCGGGCGCGCGCCTGGGTGCCGAAACCGCGCGTCCCGCGGATGCTGCGGCGTCCGCCGGGAGAGGACGACGACGCCGAACCGCCTGATACACCCCGCTGAACAGTGCGCCACGAGGGGCCGGAAACAAATCTTTGCCCCCTCTTGTTCGGTGTGCGCCCGTTCTGGGCCCGCCGATGTGCCCGCCAGGTGATTACCTCACCCACGGGAGGACGGGTGATCGAACGGCGAGCATGGTCGATACGGCTGCGGCTGACGCTGCTGGCCACCCTTGTCTCGGCCCTCGTGTGCGGCGGAGTGGCCGCCCTGATCATCGCGACGGCCCGGCAGCACGACGAGGACCGTCGGCACGAGCGTGCCGTCGTGGCCGCGCTGCGCATCCAGTCCGAGGTCGAGCAGGACCATGTCGCCGCGCTCGCGGCCGGACGCCTCCCGCCCGCGCTGTTCCAGGTCGTGGACGCGGGCGGGCGCGTCGCCGCGTCCGGCGGCCTCATCAGGGGCGCGCCGCGCATCGCGTCGTTCGTGCCGCGCGACGGCGACGTCTACACCGCCCGCCGCCTGTGCCCGCCGGTCGGGATCCGCGGCTGCGTCGAGGTGGTGGCGTTCCGCGTCCGGCACGGCGGCGACCTGTGGACGGTCTACGTCGCCCACCTGCTGACCCCCTGGTACGTGCGTCCGCGGATCCCGCTGCTCGCCCTCGGCATCGCGGCGGTCATCGTCGGCGCGACGGCCTTCCTCACCTGGCGCACCGTCAACCGGACGCTCGCCCCCGTCGGCGCGATCCGCACCGAACTCGCCGAGATCACCGCGACGTCGTCCGGACGGCGCGTGCCCGTCCCGCACAACCACGACGAGATCCGGCTGCTCGCCGAGACCGTCAACGCCACCCTGGACCGGCTCGACGGCGCGCTGGAGAAGCAGCGGCGCTTCACCTCCGACGCGTCGCACGACCTGCGCAGCCCGATCACGGCGGCGCGGACGCAGGTCGAGGAGGCGCTGCTCGCCCCCGACGAGGTCGACTGGGTGGAGGTCGCGCACGGCGTCCTCAACAGCCTCGAACGACTCCAGGCGATCGTCACCGACCTGCTCGAACTCGCGCGCCTCGACGCGGGCAACGGCCCGAGCAAGGAGATCGTGGACCTCGCCGCGCTGGTCTCCATCGAACTCGGCCGCGCCGAGCGCACCAAGGAGGTCGTCCCGGACCTGGCGATGGACGTGACGGTGCGCGGCGAGCGGCTGCGGCTGTCCCGGCTGCTGACGAACCTCCTCGACAACGCCGAGCGGCACGCCGAGTCGCGCATCGACGTCCGGGTGCGCGCCGAGGGCGACACCGCGGTGCTGGAGGTCCAGGACGACGGGGACGGCATCGCGGAGAAGAACCGCGAGGTCGTGTTCGAGCGGTTCGCGCGGCTCAAGGCGTCGCGCGAGAAGGACGCCAACGGGACGGGTCTCGGCCTGCCGATCGCGCTGCAGATCGCGCGGGCCCACGGCGGGACGCTCCGCATCGAGGACAGCCCGAAGGGCGCCCGTTTCGTCCTGCGCCTCCCGAGGGCGGCGCGGCCCTGAGGGCGCCTGCGGGACCGCTGCGCGCGACGGGCGCGCGGCCCGGGACGGACGGCGGCGCGGGCGCTCCCCTCTCGCCCCGCGCCGGCCGGGCGGTCAGACCCGGTCGCCGGCCCCGGTGGACGCGCCCCACAGCCGCATCCACGCGGTCATCCGCGACTCCTTGACCCGGACGGGGACGCGCTGGAAGAACGGCCCCCCGCTCTCGGCCAGGATCGCGTCGTAGACGAACTCGGACGTGATGAAGCCGAGGTCGGCGCCGGTGCCGGCCATCTGCTTCTTGAGGACCGGCGCGTCGAGCATCCGCGCCGTCCGGATGATCGCGAGGCCGGACATGCCCTCGGTGTCGGGATAGATCTGGCCGATGTTCATCGCCACGCGGAGCTGGACGGCGAACGCGGCGCTGGACCGGTGGTTGTGGCGGCGCAGCGCGTCGGCCAGCATTGGCAGCAGCGGGCTGACCAGGGCGCGCGGCGGGATCTCGACCGGGACCACGATGAACGCGCCGTCGCCCCGGTCCTCGTGGTAGCAGGCCTCCCACGGGACGCCCGCCGCCGTGAAGCCCGCGCGCAGCATGTCGTACATGATGTGCCGCACGTGGTAGCGGTCCTCGTCGGTGCGGTGCGGGCCGCTGAACCCGGCGACGTCGGTGAAGAGGATCGCGCACATGCGCCCCGCCCAGCCCGACGGGTCGACCATCGCCCGCGCCGCCGCGCCGCCGTCCGGCGCGGCCGGGCCGGCCGTGGTCTCGACGACCATGTACCGCGCGGTCAGGCCGGGGACCACGTCGTCGGACGGCACGGCCGCGGGCGGCGCGACGGGCGGCGCGGCGTGCGGGCCGGTGTCGGACGGCGTGTTCGGGTCGTAGTGGTCGCCGAGCCGCCACTCGTCACCGGGCGCCGGGTAGGGACGGGTCGGCTCGCCGTCCTCCACCGGGTCCGGTAGCGCGAAGGGCCGCGTCGGGCCGTGCCCGGTGCTCGCGACGCACTCGTCGCCGAGCCGGTTGGCCGCCGGAAGCCCCGGGACGGGCCGCGTCGCGACGTGCACGTCGTCGCCGGAGTCGGGCAGCGCGACGCCGCCGGGGTGCTGGATCGTCAGTCGGACGCGGGTGAACTGTTCGGGCGTGGCCTCGCGGAGCCGCGCGTAGATCTGCCGTTCCAGCACGCCGTGCAGCCGCGCGTGGACGGAGAGGAACGCCGCGAACAGATCCGTCGGCACCCGGAGCATGCGCACCTGCTCCAGGGTGACGACGCCCGCCGATCGGGTGCGCCGTCCCAGTTCGGCACGTTCCCCGATCAGGCTTCCCGCGCCCCGGACGGCGAGGGTGCGGCGGCATCCGTCACGTTCCACCCACACCCGGACGCTGCCCCTGAGGATGACGAGCGCGTGGTCGGCGAGCGCGCCCTCCTCCCAGAGGACGCGGTCGGCGGGCAGGTCGACGTGGTCGGACAGCCTGGCCAGTTCGCGCCGCTCCTGGTCGGTGAGCGCGTCCCAGAACGTCGGTTCGGCGGCCCGGTCGTCCGGCGGCGGTGTCACGCCCCGCCGCGGGCGCTCCGACGTCACCATTGGGATCTCCATGTCGCGGGCCGCCGCGATGGGACGGTGCGAAAGTCAATGTTCATGTCGAGAACCCCTGTCTCGAAACGGTCACCGTCCGTTCCCTCCGTCCGCTGGTCCCCGGGCGTACGGGAAGGTGTGCCGGAATCGGCGACACATCACCTATGGCCTGTTCCGCGTTGACGCGGTTAGACTTGGTGAGTCCGCAGGCCGCGTTTTTCCTGGTCAGCGAGGTTCCGGCGATGGCGCTCGCCGTACTTTCCGCAGCCGGGTGAGAACGCTTCCTCGGCCTCCGCAGGAGCCGTCCTCCGCCCGTTCCTTGATCCGCCGGACCGTGAAATCGGTGATCAAGGGAGGGATCGGGGGGCGGCTCTTTCGCATGTTGCGCGGGGTGTGTGGTTCGGGGGGTGATCGTCTTCGGTACTCCTATCCGGCCAGTTCGACTTAAGGACGGCCTGGGTCTCTCCAGTCTGGCCTTCAGACTACCAGCAGATTGACTCCCAGCATACCGTTGGCTGCTATTCTGCTAGGTGTCATCCTTCCTCATGGAGGTCGGCTACCCAGCTCCCTGCGAGGTTTAAACCATGTGTTCGCCATCGTGGCGCCGGGCCTGTGGGTCGATGGCCCGTGATCGCGGGCCCCCGCACCAGTCGGAATGACGCCCTCAAACCCGACAGCACGCACGATGGCAGGTGGCAGTCGACCAGTTGGCATCGCGGCGTTCTTCCACTACCTGGAGTAACGATCCACAATGGCGACTGACCAGGGGCCTGTGGTCCAGAGCGCGCAGCTGCGCACGGAACTCGTCCAGCTCCGCAAGGAGAAGGGGCTCACGCAGGAGCAGGTCGCGCACGAACTCGACTGGAGCACGTCCAAGATCATCCGTATCGAGGGAGGCAGGAACGCGATCTCGCGCACCGATCTCCAGGCTCTGCTCCTCAAGTACAACGTGACGTCCGAGAGCAGACAGGAGAGGTTGCAGTCCCTGGCCAGGGGCGCGCGGGAACCGGCATGGTGGGCTCCCTACCGGGGCGACTTCTCGGACACCTACATGAGCTTCGTCGGCTATGAGGCGGGGGCCGCGGTCATCCGGCACTTCCAGGGGTCGATCATTCCCGGGCTGCTTCAGACGCCCGAGTACGCCGAGGTGATCGCGTCCGGCGTCGTCGGCCCGGTGCGGGTCGGCACGGTCGTCAAGATGCGGATGGAACGGCAGCGCCGCATGGCCGACCGCGAGAACCCGCCGCGCCGCTTCTTCGTCCTCGACGAGGCGACGATCCGCCGCCATGTCGGCATCATGGTCGACCCGGAGATCATGCCGCGGCAGCTCCGGAAGATCGCCGACGACGCGGAGGCCGACGATCGGCTGACCGTCCGGATCGTTCCCTTCTCGATCGGCTCGCACAAGGGAGTGGAGAGCACGTTCACGCTCCTGGAGTTCGATTCGAGTCTGAGCGACGTCCTCTATCTGGAGGGCGGTCGGGCGGCGAGCGCCCTGTTCGTCGGCGACGAGGACCGGTCCGGCGACTACCGGGATGCTTTCGAGGAACTCCTCGAGCAGTCGCTCACCGCAGAGCGTTCCATTGCGTTGTTGCGCGAGGTGGCCGACCAGCTCATGGGCTGATCGCGCGCCTCGACCCGTAGGGAGGTGAAAACCCCGACCAGCCCCAAAAGCCGCTCGGCAGCATAGCGACGAACTGATCTTGTGGTGGGCCATAGGCGGGAGAACCTCGACCGCCTACACTCGTGGACGAGAAATCATCCACAAGGTCGTGGTTTGCTGCGCCCTGTCTGACGCCGACCTTGTGGACGATGGTCACTCGGTCGCCGTGTCGGCGGGGCCAGCCCGCCATCGACGGATGGAGGGTCGCCGAATGGCCGAACAGAGCAGAGACGTTTCCGGGCTTGCCTGGCGCAAGTCCACCTGGAGCAGTGATGCCGATTGCGTCGAGGCCGCGCGGTGCGAGGCTTCGGTTCTGGTGCGTGATTCACGGAATGTCCTCGGCGGCGTTCTTGAGGTCTCCGTCCCGCAGTGGCGTGATCTGCTGCGATCCCTTCGCGGTGCGTGACCGTGTGATCAAGGCCGTCGCTCCGGCTCGTCCGGCCGCCTTCGGTTCGCGGTGACGGTTCCGCTTCCGGCCGACGAGCCTCCCGCCACGTGGACGACCGGGGGTCCCGGTGTCTTCCGGACCCCCGGCGCGCGCGATCCGGGCGGACGGTGGGCGCCTACCCTGGACGCGTGGACGATCATGCGACCCGGCTCGCGGCGGCGCTGCCCGGCGTCCTGCGGACCGACCTCACCACCCGGACCGCGTACACCTCCGACGCGTCCCTCTACCGCAGGCTCCCCGCCGCCGTCGCCGAGCCGCGCGACGCCGGCGACCTGGCCGCCGTGCTCGCCCTCGCCGCGGACGAGGGTCTGCCCGTCACTCCGCGCGGCGGCGGCACGTCCATCGCCGGGAACGCGATCGGCACCGGCATCGTCGTGGACGTCTCGCGGCATCTCGACGCCGTCCGTTCCGTGGACCCGGACGCCCGGACGGCGGTGGTGCGCCCCGGCGCCGTCCTGGACGACCTGCGCGCCGCCGCCGGACGCCACGGCCTGACCTTCGGCCCCGACCCGTCGAGCCATTCCCGCTGCACGCTCGGCGGCATGATCGGCAACAACGCCTGCGGATCGCACAGCGTCGCGTGGGGCGTGACGGCGGCCAACGTCGAGTCCGTCCGGCTGATGCTCGCCGACGGCCGCGAACTGCACGCCCGGCGCGGCACGAGCGGGGACCCGCGCGTCGACGCGGAGCTGACCCGGCTGCGCGACGCCCATCTCGGCCCGCTGCGCACCGAACTCGGCCGGTTCAGCCGCCAGGTCGCGGGCTACGGGCTGCACCACCTGCTCCCCGAGAACGGGTTCGACGTCGCGAAGGCGCTGGTCGGCGCGGAAGGGACGCTCGGTTTCGTCACCGAGGCGACCGTCCGGCTCGTCGCGGCCCCGAAGGCGCGGGCGCTCGCGGTGCTCGGCTTCCCGGACGTCTTCGCCGCCGCCGCGTTCGCTCCGGCAGCCGTCCGCGCGGGGGCGCTGACGGTCGAGGGCATGGCGTCCGACCTGCTCACGGCGCTGCGGAACCAGCCGGGCCGCAGCGGAGCGGGCGCGGACCTGCCGCCGGGCGGCGGCTGGCTGTACTGCGAGGCGGGCGGCGACACGCCCGCGGCGGCGCGGGAGGCTGCCGAGGAGATCGCAGAACGCGTCCGCGCGGAGGCGTCCGGCATGACCGCGGTCGTCGTGGACGATCCCGCGCGGATGCGGGCGCTGTGGTGGATCCGCGAGGCGGGCGCCGGCATCGTGACCCGGCTGCCGGACGGCGGCGAGGCATGGCCCGGCTGGGAGGACTCGGCCGTCCCGCCGGACCGGCTCGCCGACTACCTGCGCGACCTGTACGGGCTGATGCGCGAGCACCGGCTGCGGGGCGTCCCGTACGGCCACTTCGGCGAGGGCTGCCTGCACCTGCGGCTCGACTTCCCGCTGACCGACGCGCCGGGCGTCGCGCGGTACCGGGCGTTCATGGAGGCGGCGGCGGACGTCGTCGCGGCGCACGGCGGGACGGTCTCGGGCGAGCACGGCGACGGACGGGCGCGCTCCGAACTCCTGCCGACGATGTACTCGCCGGAACTCCTCAAGGCGTTCGCCGCGTTCAAGCACCTCTTCGACCCGGACGACCGGTTCAACCCGGGCGTCATCACGGCCCCGGAACCGCTCGACGCGGGCCTGCGCCCCGGGCCGGGCCGGGACGCGCTGCCGATCGCGCCGGTGCACGCCCTGACGCGCGACGGCGGCTCGTTCGCGGCGGCCGTGCACCGCTGCGTCGGCGTCGGAGCGTGCCGCGACCTGCGCGCGGGCGCGATGTGCCCGTCGTTCAAGGCGACCCGCGACGAGGTCCACTCCACGCGGGGCCGCGCCCGCGTCCTCGCCGAACTGCTGCGCGGCGAGACGCTGCCGGACGGCTGGCGGTCGGACGAGGCCAAGGACGCGCTCGACCTCTGCCTGTCCTGTAAGGCGTGCGCGACCGACTGCCCGGTCAACGTGGACATGGCGACGTACAAGGCGGAGTTCCTGCACCGGCACTACGCGGGACGCGTCCGTCCGCTCGCGCACTACTCGATGGGCTGGCTGCCGGTCTGGGCGCGGGTCGCGACGGCAGTACCGGGGGCGGGCGCGCTGCTCGCCCGGCGCCCGGTCGCGGCCGTGGCGAAGCGGCTGGCCGGCGTCGAGCCGCGCCGGGAGATGATCCGCTTCGCGCCGCGGACGTTCCGGAGCTGGTTCCGCGGACGTCCGGCGGCCGAAACGGGACGTCCCGTCGTCCTGTGGCCGGACACCTTCACCGACCACATCGAGCCCGGCGTCGGACGCGCGGCCGTCGAGGTCCTGGAGGCGCTCGGCCACCGGGTGCTGGTGCCGCCCGGACGCGTGTGCTGCGGCTTGACCTGGCATTCCACCGGGCAGCTAGGGATGACGCGCCGCGTGCTGCGGCGCACGCTCGACGTCCTCGCTCCGGCGCTGGACGCGGGCCTGCCGATCGTCGGCCTGGAGCCGTCCTGCACGGTGATGCTCCGGGACGAGGCCCGCGAACTGCTCCCGGACGACCCGCGCGCCGCCCTGCTCGGCGGGCTCGTCACGACGCTGGCGGAGGTCGTCGCCGACCACGACGGACCCTGGCCGTTCACCGAGCTGGACGCGTCCGCCGTCGCGCAGGTCCACTGCCACCAGGAGGCGAAGGGCACCTACGCGCCCGACCTGGCCGTGCTCGAACGCCTCGGCGTCCGCCCGGACGTCGTCGGTTCCGGCTGCTGCGGCCTCGCCGGGAACTTCGGCTTCGAGCCCGGGCACTGGGACGTCTCGCAGGCGTGCGCGGACCGGGAGCTGTACCCGAAGGTCCGCGCGGCGGCGGACGGCGCGCTGATCCTCGCCGACGGCTTCTCCTGCCGCACCCAGATCGCGCAGGGAACGCCGCGTCGCGCTCTGCACCTCGCCGAGGTTCTGCGCGGCGCGCTGCCCGATCGGTGAACAATCGCCGGGCCGGACGTCTCCTCGGTCAGATTCCGTCAAGCGCCGGACGGCCGCGAACGCGGCCCGTCAGTATGTGAGCGCGGCCCGTCATCGACGGCGCCACAGCCGCCGGCCGGGAGCCGCCGACGACCCCTCGGCCCCCGGCCGGCTGTATTTCCGGGGACCGCGCGCTCAACCGACGTTGGCCGGACGGAACTGAATACTCACCCGGGGACCGAGCGGCCGGGCGCTCTTGGGGACCGCGTGCTCCCACGTCCGCTGGCAGCTCCCGCCCATCACCAACAGGTCGCCGTGGCCCGGCTCGTAGCGGCGCGCCGGGCCGCCGGACCGGGGACGCAGCAGCAGCGGGCGCGGCGTCCCGAGCGAGACGATCGCGACCATCACGTCCTCGTGGCGGCCCCGGCCGTGCTGGTCGCCGTGCCAGGACACGCTGTCGCGGTGGTCGCGGTAGAGGCACAGCCCGGCCGTGGCGAAGGGCTCGCCCAGCTCGTCGGCGTAGTGCTCGTCCAGCAGCCGCTTCATCTCGGCGAGCGCCGGATCGGGCAGCGCCGCGCCCGCGCGGTAGAAGGCGAGGCGGCGCGGCACCGCGACGACCCGGTCGTACATGCGGCGCCGTTCGTCGCGCCACGGGACGGTCTCCACCAGCCGCTGGAAGAGCGTGTCGGCGCCGCTGATCCACCCCGGACGCAGGTCGATCCAGGCGCCGTCGGTCAGCGGGACGCGCCGCACCGACGACCCCAGAGACCCGACACCGATCTCATCCGCATCCAAAAGCGACGCTTGGAACATAGACCCCAGACTACCCACCGAGTCAAACATGTGTTCGAGTCGGTGCAACCAGGGAAGGGGGCGGGCCCGAGGACGGGGGCGCCCGGCCGACACCCGGTGCCCCACGGGGGAGGGCACCGCGGTGCCGGTGGGACGGGCCATGAACACCTGGTCACGGGCCCGTCCCGTCGATCGAAGATGACGGGGGTGCCCCTGTCAAGATTCCCCCAGGGGACGGAAGCGGACGCGACGCGCGGGGGCGCCCCGAAGCCTTCGCCGCCGGGCATCGTGGGCGGTGCGAGGGTGCCGCGAACGGCCGGTGCGGCGCTGGTCGCAGCGCTTCTCGACGGCGGCGTCCGCGCGTACGGGAACGCGGAGCATCTTCCCGCCCGGATGTCGCCGACGGGGCCGGACCTGGTCACGTCGCCGACCGGGCCCGGCGGAGCTGTGCGGCGACAGGCTCGGGACGGCCGCCGCCCACGCCCGCACGTCCGCCACCATGCCCGCGTACGGCGGGCTCGGGACGGCCGCCGCCTACGCCCGCACGTCCGCCACCATGCCCGCGTCCGCCCTGGCGTACGGCGAGCGGGATGGCCGCCGCCTACGCCCGTACGTCCGCCCCGAGGGAACGCGGCGTCACCGCAGCCACGACGCCGGGTCGCCGCCCGGCTCGGGCGAGCGCGGAAGGCGGACGTCGAACACCGCTCCCGGGCCGTCCGGCGGCGCGGCGACGGCGATCGTCCCGCCGTGCAGACCGACCTGCTGCGCCACGAGCGTCAGGCCGAGACCGGACCCCGGGCTGCCGGGCCGCCGCGCGAACCGGTCGAAGATCGTCCGCCGGGCGGCCTCCGGGACGCCCGGCCCGTGGTCGCGGACGCGCAGCACCAGCCCGTCCGGCGCTTCGGCCAGCGTGACCTCGATCGCCGCGCGGCCGTCCGCGTCGGCGCCGTGGACGGCCGCGTTGTCGATCAGGTTGTCCACGATCATCCGCAGGCCCTCGGGCCAGCCGCGCACCGTCCCGGTGTCCGGAACGTCGACGGTGATCGAAGCGCCGTGATGCCGACGGCGCGCGTCCTCGACCGACGCCTCGACGAGATCGGGCAGGTCGACGGCCGCGACGCTGCGCGGATCCAGCAGCTCCCCGCGCGCGAGCTGCCGCAGCATCGTGATCAGCCGGTCCATCCGGGCGTGCTCGGCGACGAGGTCCGCGACGACCTCGGCCCGCTCGGCGGCGCCGATCCCCGGGTGGTTCACCAGGCCGAGGTTCGTCCCCATGCTGGTCAGCGGCGTGCGCAGCTCGTGGGCGGCGTTGGCGGCGAACGCCCGGGCCGTCTCCAGCGCCGCGCCCGTGCGGCGCACCGCGTCGTCGCCGCGCTCCAGCAGGTCGTTGACGAGCCGCGCCAGCTCGTCCACCTCCACGGTCCCGGACGTGGTCGCGAGCCGCCGCCCCGCGCCGGGCGAGCGGCCGATCGCCCCGGCCTGCCCGCGCAGGACGGTCAACGGACGCACCGCGAACCGCGCCAGCCCGAACCCGGCCAGCGCGCCCACCCCGGCGGCGACGAGCGTGACGACGGCCAAACGCTGGCGCAGCAGCGAGATCCGCGCGCTCACACGGCTCTCCGGCTCGAACACCCACAACCGGCCGACGTTGCCGCGCGCGCCGAGGCCGGTGGCGACGAACCGCCAGCGCCGCCCCCCGGACACGATCGTCGCCGGACCGGCCCCGTCGGGACGGGCGCTCGGCACGGTCCCGACGACCAGCGGCTCGCCGAGCCGCGGCAGCAGGAACACGCCGCCGGAGCCGTCGTCGCGCGCCGCGCCGCTCACCCGCTGCTGCGCGCGCTCGGGCGGCGACAGCGGCGTCCGGCGGGACCGCTGCGCGTACGTCGTCGCGGTCGGGACGAGCCCGTGCAACCGGACGGTGAGCTGCCGGTCCCGTTCCGCCTTCAGGTCGTGCGAGGCGAGCCGCAGGACGAGCAGCCCGGCCAGCAGCACCAGCACCGGTACGAGCACCGCGGTGATGACGGCGAACCGGGTGGTCAGCTTCATGCGCCGGGCTCCCGCAGGACGAACCCGACGCCGCGCACGGTGTGGATCATGCGCGGCGTCCCGTCGGCCTCCAGTTTGCGCCGCAGGTATCCGACGAAGGTGTCCACGGCGTTGCTGGTGACCTCGAAGTCGTAGCCCCACACGCGGTCCAGCAGCACCGAGCGGGACAGGACGATCCCCGCGTTGCGCGCCAGCGTCTCCAGCAGGGAGAACTCGCGGCGGGTCAGCTCGACGGGACGCCCGCCGACCGTCACCCGGCGCGTGTCGGGGTCGAGGACGAGGTCGCCGACGCGGACGAGCCGTCCCGGCGCCGGTCCGGCGCGCCGCAGCAGCGCCCGCAGCCGCAGAGCCAGCTCGGTCAGGTCGAACGGCTTGACCACGTAGTCGTCCGCGCCCGCCGCGAGGCCCGCGACCCGGTCGGCGACCTCGTCCAGCGCCGACAGCATCAGGATCGGGACGTCCACGCCCCGTTCCCGCAGCGTCCGGCAGACCTCGATCCCGGACAGGTCGGGCATCGAGACGTCCAGCACGATCGCCTCGGGCGGCGTCCGCTCGGCGGCGGCCAGCGCGCCGCGCCCGCCGTCCGCGCTCTCCACGCCGAAGCCCTCCAGGGCCAGGCCCCGGCGCAGAGCGCGCAGGATCGCCGGGTCGTCATCGACGGCGAGAATCCGGTACGGCGCGTTCACGACACTCCTGACCTGCGGCGACGACCATCAGGGTGCCACACGGTTCACGGTTGGTCGGCCATCTCGCGTTCGCCCTGCTGCGCGGCGGTTTCGGCGTCGTTCACGGCCTTCTGCAACTCGGGCGGGATCTGGTCCGTCCGCGCGGACGGGCCGTGGCCCGGCGCCGCGCCGGGGCCGCCGCCCGTCCCGCACGCCGCGACCGGCCCGGCCGCGAGCGCGAGGACGACGGCGGCCCGCGCCGCGCGGCGCGCTACTTCTGCGCCGCGCACCACGTCTGCGCCTTCGTCAGGCCCTGCCGGCGCAGCTTGAGGACCGCGAGCCGGTTCTGGCGCAGCCCGATCCGCTGCTCGATCAGCGCGGCGCGCTGCGGGTTCTTGGACCGGGCCTTGTCCTCGCGGGCCTGGAGCCAGCGCACCGATCCCCGCTGGTCCGGCCCGGCCGAGATGCGGCCGGTCAGCTTGTCGACGCGCTTGGAGACCCGGTCGACACGGGCACAGAACTTCGCGACGTTCTTCCCCGTCTTCGGTTTGGCGGTGGGACCGGTGTCGGCGACCGCCACCCCCGTCGTCCCGGTGAGGACGAGCGCGAGCGCGGCGCCCGCCAGCAGCGTCTTGCGTGCCATAGCGAAACCTCCGTTTCGGTCGGAACCGACGCCGACGGTAGAAGGCTTCTTTGGCAGAACTCTGTGGGAGGACGGGTAACGCTCTGACCAAGCCCCCGCTCCGCCGCCGATCAACGGGTACGACCTCGGGAAACACCCGCCGACGAAGGACGGACGATGCCCCGGGGACGCCGTTGATCGCCGCGTTCCTCGCGCTGCTGGCCGCCGCCGCCAACGCGCTGGCCTCGGTGCTGCAGCGCAGGGCCGCGCGGACCGCCCCCGAGGCCCACACGTTCCGCCTGTCGCTGTTCGCCGACCTGCTCCGCGACCCCGGCTGGCTCGGCGGGATCGCGGCGCTCGTCGCCGCGTTCGCGCTCCAGGCGGCGGCGCTGTCGATGGCGGGGCTGACGCTCGTCCAGCCCGTCCTGTCCGCCGAACTGCCGATCACGATGATCCTGCTCGCGGCGGTCGCGCCGTGCGGGCTGCGGGGCGTCCCGTGGACGGGCGTCGGGCTGCTCACGGCCGGGCTCGTCGGGCTGCTCGTCGCCGCGTCGCCGCGCGCGGGCGTCCGCGACCCCGGGACGTGGAGCTGGATCGTCGCGTGCGTGATCTGCGTCGGCGGCGTCGCGCTCCTGGTCGTCGCGGCGCTCGTGGCCCGGGGCGCGGTGCGCGGCGTCCTGTTCGGCGTCGCGTCCTCGGTGAGCTTCGCGCTCACCGCCGCGCTGATGAAGGAGGTCACCGAGCTGTTCGGCGACGGGCTCGCGGCGACGGCCGCGTCCTGGGAGCTGTACGGGATGGCGGCGGCCGGGCTCGCCGCGCTGTTCCTGCTCCAGAACGCCCTGCAGAGCGGATCGCTCGTCGCCGTTCAGCCCGCGCTGACGGTCACCGACCCCGTCGCCAGCATCCTCCTCGGGATCGGCCTGTTCGGCGAGCGCGTCCGCACCGGCCCCTGGGTGGCCGTCGAAGTGCTCGGCGTCCTGCTGATCGCGCTCGGCAGCATCCGGTTGTCACGGTCGCCGGTGCTCCAGGAGCACCACGGCGTCACGCCGACGCAGTGACGACCTGCTCGGCGGCGGGCGCGTCGAACAGGGCATAAGCCCGCGCGACCTGCCGGTCCCGCGTGGACGGGTCGGCCAGGCCGTCCAGGGCGTCCAGCAGTTCGGCGGGGGTCCGCGCGTAGACGCTGACGCCGCTGTCGGCCATCGCGCGCGCCCCGTCCCGCCCGTGGCCGGGGATCGGACGGTAGGAGACCACCGGCAGCCCCCGCGCGAACGCCTCCCGGCAGCTCAGGCCGGCCGCGTTGTCGACGAACGCGTACGCGCCCGCCATCAGGTCCGCGATGTCGTCCCGCCAGCCGAGGACGAGGCCCGCGCCCGCGCCGCGCAATCGCCGGATCAGCCGCTCGTTGCGCCCGCACAGCACCACCGGGAGGTAGCGGCCGGACCGGGCGAGGACCCGCATCGTCTCCGCGACCTCGCCGACGCCCCACGACCCCGCCGACACGAGCACCGGGCGGTCCGCGGACCGGAACTCCGCGACGGGCCGCGCGTCCCGGCGGAACTGCGGGCGCACCAGCGGCGCGCAGCCGGTCGCCGGACGGCCCGTCGCCGCCGTCACCGTCCGCGCGGCGGCCTCGTCCGGGCACAGGTAGCGGTCATTGCCCCGGTGCAGCCACAGCCGGTGGACGGCGAAGTCCGTGACGAGCACGATCGACGCCGCCGGCAGCCGCCCGGACTCGCGCAACCGCCCGGCGACCTGCGCCGCGAGATGGAACGTGGACACGACGGCGTCCGGCGGACGGCCGCGCAGCGCGCGGTCCAGCCGCGCCGCCATCCACACCACGAGCGGCGACACCCGGGGCGGGCCGGACGGGACGAAGAACCTCCGGTACAACGCCCCGTACAGCCACGGCGTCCGCAGGATCATGCCGTGGTAGAAGCGGCGCAGCCCCCGGCCGAGGCGGAGCGGAAGCAGGTCCAGCACGTCCACGACGGCGGCGTCGAACCCGTCCGGCGCGAGCCTGCGGGCCAGCTCGGCGGCGACCTCGTCGTGGCCCGCACCCATTCCGGCCGTGAGAATTAACAGCCGCTTGCCCATGTGCTGGAGCCTTTCTGAGCAGACTTGCCGTATGTCGTCTCTCGTGCGCCCGGCCGGGCTCGGAGCCGCCGCCGCGTTGGCGGCGCACCTGGGCCCGGCGGTCACCTGCCTGCGCTCCGTCCGCCGCTGGACGCCCCGCACGGCCGGGCGCGGTGATCCCGGCCATGTGGCGCTGACCTTCGACGACGGGCCGGACGGCACGTCCACGCCCCGGTTCCTCGACGTCCTCGCCGAGCTGGACTGCCGGGCCACGTTCTTCGTGCTCGGCGACCTGCTGCGCCGCCGTCCCGACCTCGGCCGCCGCATGGTCGCCGAGGGGCACGAGGTCGCCGTGCACGGCTGGCGGCACCAGAACGGGCTGCTCGCGCGGCCGGGCCGCGTCGCCGCCGGCATCGCGCGGACGGTGCGGCTGGTGCGGGACGTCTGCGGCGTCCGGCCCGCCTGGTACCGGCCGCCGCACGGCGCGCTGAGCGGCGAGGGGCTCGCCGCGGCCCGCGCCTGCGGGCTGCGCCCGGTGCTGTGGACGGCCTGGGGACGGGACTGGACGGCCGCGACGACGCCCGGGACCGTCCGCGCGACCCTCGCTCCGGACCTGCGGGGCGGCGCGACGGTGCTGCTGCACGACAGCGACGTCACGTCCGCGCCCGGCGCCTGGCGCGCGACGCTCGGCGCCCTGCCCGGGATCGTCGCGGCGTGCCGGGCGGACGGGCTCGCGGTGGGACCGCTGCGCGACCACGGAATCCACCCCCGGACTCACGGTTTCCCCGACATCCCCATGCTCGGCAGGAACACCGCCCGCTAAGCCCCGGAACGTTCCAAGACCGCGTACGGAACGACGCCCGCCCCCGGTGGGACGGGCGTCGTCCGGCTATCCGGCCTGGGCCAGCGGGACGGGAACCGGCCCCGCGTGGTTGTGGTCGTCCGCCCAGTCGAGCAGGGCGGTACGGCAGGCGTGGTCGAGGTGCCGCAGCCCGGACAGGTCCAGCTCGATCGGCCGGTCGCGCGGCAGCGCCTCCAGCGTGTCGAGCATCTTCGGGAGCCGCAGGAACGTGGCGTTCCCGATGAGGCGGACGTGGATCGGGTCCGTGGAGTCGTCGGTCTCCAGGTGGATGTGGGACGTCTCCCAGGCCGTCTTCACCACGGCCAGCAGGAGCCCGATCAGCACGCCCTCGAACAGGTTGAGCACGACGACCGACACGGCCGTGACCGCGAGGACGATCGCCTCGCCCCGGTGCTCGCGCCACAGCGGGCGCAGCCGCGCGAGCGGGATCAGCTTCCACCCCGCGTGGACGAGGACGCCCGCCAGCGTGGCCAGCGGGATCAGCCCGAGCGCGGCCGGGAACAGCGCGGCGAACAGCAGGAGCCACACGCCGTGCAGGACGCGGGACGCCTTCGTCCGCGCCCCCGCCGCGACGTTCGCCGAGCTGCGCACGATCACCGCCGTCATCGGCAGCGCGCCGAGCGCCCCGCAGACCGCGTTGCCGACGCCCTGGGCGACCAGCTCCTTGTCGTAGTCGGTGCGCGGTCCGTCGTGCATCCGGTCCACGGCCGCCGCGCTGAACAGCGTCTCGGCGGACGCGATCAGCGCGAACGCCAGGATCGTCCCGATCACGCCGACCTCGGCGAGCCCGGACACGTCGTCCAGGCTCGGCGGGTGGATCGCGCCGAACAGTCCCTGGACGTCCAGCGCCTTCACCGGGAGGTCGAACAGGACGGTCACGAGCGTGGCCGCCCCGACCGCGACGAGCGCCCCGGGCACCTGCCGGACGCGCTTGGGCAGCCGGGGCCACAGCGCGAGGACGGCGATCGTCCCGCAGCCCACCGCGAGCGCGGTCAGCGCCGTGCCCGAGCCCACGCTGTCGACGAGCATCTCCGGCAGCCCGAAGATCTTCTCCAGGCCCGAGCCGGGCGCGGTCTTCCCGGCCATCGTGTAGAGCTGGCCGGCGATGATCGTGAGGCCGATCCCGGCGAGCATCCCCTCGACCACGGCGATCGAGATGGCCCGGAACCACCGGCCGAGCCGCAGCGCGCCGAGCACGAGCTGCAGCAGGCCCGCCGCGAGGACGAGCACGCCGAGCGCGGACGCCCCGTACTCCCGGACGGCCTCGAACACCAGCACGGTCAGGCCCGCCGCCGGTCCGCTGACCTGGAGGCTGCTGCCGGGCATCGAGCCGACGACGATCCCGCCGACGATGCCGGTGATCAGTCCGAGTTCGGCGGGCACGCCGGAGGCGACCGCCACCCCGACGCACAGCGGCAGCGCCACGAGGAACACGACGAGCGAAGCGGGGACGTCCCGGCGCAGCGTCTCCGCGTTCATCCGGCCGATCACAGCGGGAGGAAGGCGTCGGCGTCCGGGCGGTGAGCCAGGACGGAACCGGTGTGGACCTCGTAGTACCAGGCGTGCAGGCCGATGGCGCCGTCGCCCTGCCGCCGCCGGATGCTCGGGTAGGCGCGGAGCCGGTCGAGCTGCCGCAGCACGTGCTGCTGCACAGGACCGGCGTAGTCGCCGCCGGTCTCGGCGGGCGGCGCGGGTCCCTCCGCCGTCGCGCCCGCGAGCCATCCGCGCACGGCGGGGACGGCGGCGAGGTCGTCGCCGCGCGTCATCGCGCCGACCGCCCCGCAGTGGGAGTGGCCGCACACGACGACGTCGGAGACGCCGAGCACCTCGATCGCGAACTCGATCGTCGCGGCCTCGCCGGTGGGGTGCCCGAGCCGGTACTTCGGGACGATGTTGCCCGCGGTGCGCAGCTCGAACAGCTCGCCGGGACGGGCGCCGGTGAACAGGGACGGGATGACCCGCGAATCGGAGCAGGCGATGAACAGCGCCTGCGGTGACTGGCCCTCGGCCAGCCGGTGGAATTCCTCGCCGTTCCGGGCCGCGTGCTCCCGGAACGAGCGTGCGTGGTCGATGAACGTCTGCATGGCGAGATACCTCCAGGGGCGCGCCGCCGGACGGGCGGGGCGCATCGATGGAGCGGAAAACGGGCCGATGGCAGGCGTGTGTCCGCCGGTCACGTCGTCGTGGCGGCGGAGACGCGGTGGTCTGTCAGTTGCGGAAGACCTGGAGCAGTGCGGGTATCGACGCCGTCGCCGACCGGCTCACGGCGTGGAGATGGTCGTGCCGGCGTCGGGGGACGTCCGGGACGCGGCCGAGCGCGCCGAGACCGGGTCCGAGCGCGGGACTGACGTGCGCGCGCGGAAGTCGCAGGTCGGGGAGCAGCGCGGGGACACGGGCGCCGGGATGCCGGGGCGCCTCGTGCGGATGCTGTTCCCGCTCGCAGCAGGACACCTTCTCGGCGGCCTTCTCGTCGGTCGCGGCGCTCGCCGCGACCGTCCGGACGCCGACGTTCTCGTGGTGCGGGAGGGCGGCCAGGATCAGGGTGAAGGCGCCGCACAGGAGCACGGCGACCGCGAATGCGGTGCGCTGGAGCGTACCGAGCCGCGCCACTGCCCGACCGTCCTTTCCTGCTGGGAGCGTGCAGGGTGGATTTTTCCGACGATATGCGCCTTGACTAGCGCATGTTCCCCTTGCCGTTAACTATGCGCGAAATCACATGTTGTCGGCAACTCCTGGTCACGCCAGGTGTCATGGAGTCCTGGACAGGGATTGCTCATCCTACGGATAGGTCCTTGGCCGCGTGCGCCGGTCGACCTAAAACGTGAATGCATTTCATCTAGAAACTTCTCAACAAGTTTCGCGATTCGGTACTTTTTGGTCATTTGACCCGGGTGCGGGGAACGGGTGTCGCGTTCCGTTCGATCCCGCCGGTCGGGTGCCCGGACGCCGTTCTACGCCTCCTGCCAGCCGAAACGCGCTCGGTCTGTCGTTGCGCTCGTCGAAGGGCGTTCGCGACGGCCACTGTGGCGGTTATCACGGCCGACTCGCGTGGCGGCGCGGCGGTTCCGGTCCGCCGACGCGGGGGTCGGGTGGCCGCGTCCGGCCTGCACGAAGCCCCCTCCGGCCGGGGCGGCTGTCCGATAATGGGGAAATGGGATCGCGCCCACTCGCCGTGGCGTCGCTCGCGGCCGGCCTGACCGCGCTGACGGCGTGCGGCGGCTCGCCGCGCCATGGACCGGCGGCCGACCCCGTGACGCTCGCCCCCTCGGCGACGGCGACGGTGTCCGGTCAGCCGACCGGCGGAACGTCCGGGCCGCCGACGGTCGGCCCGTCGCCGCGCGCCTGGACGACGCCGCGCGTGAACACCGGCAGCGGCGCGTCCCTCTCGGACCGGACCCCGGACGCCCAGTGCCGCGTGATCTGGAGCCCCTATCCCGTGCGGATCGAGGGGTTCACGGCCGCGCAGTCGGGCGCGCCCGCGCCGATCACCGACAGCCTCATCTCGGACGACGTGCTGGCCCGGTCCCGGTTCGGAACCGTCACCTACGAGACGGCGCCGAGCTGCACGGGCTCGGTCGGCGAGGGCGTCCAGGCCCACGAGCCCTGCGCGCCGGGCACGGTGATCGGCCCGACGGACGGGTGCGCGGTGACGCCCGCCTACACCGACCGGCCGGAGATCCCGCGGCCCGCGCACTACACGGTGCTGACGACCTGGCGGCTGTCCAAGCTGTGCACGGACGCGTCCGCGCCGTGCTCCGGCCTCGGCGCGACGGCCGACCGTCCGGTGCGCGCGACGTGGGGCACGACGCGGATGTTGAGCGCCTGCGCCACCTGGCAGTCGCTGCCCGAGGCGCCGAACGGGGGCGAGAGCAGTCTCGGCCAGTGCCAGGAGTAGGTCCGGACGGCTGGCGAGGGCGCGCAGGCCCGTCCCCGCCGAGCCCGCTCCCGGGCCGGACTGGACGCAGCGCCTCTCCCTGCTCGGCACGTTCGGCCCGCCGACGTCGCTGGTCGCGGCCGTCCTGATCTGGTATGGCTACGTCGCGACGCTCCAGCGCTTCCGCTACTTCGGCGTCGACCTGCAGCTCACCGACCTCGGGAACCAGACGCTGCTCCTCTACGGCGTGGAGGTGGCCTATCCGGCGGCGGTGCTGCTGTTCCTCACCGTCCTGGCGGCCCTCGGCGGGCACGCGATCGTGCGCGGCGCGGTGCTCCCGGACCGCGTGCGCGCGGCCCGCCGGATCGCGCTGGCGGTGGCGCTCACCGGATTCGCGCTGACCGTCCGGGCCCTGGTCGGCGTCCTGTCCACCGAGGTCGCCGCGCACGAGACCCCCGGCACGACGCCGCTCTGCCTGACGACGGGCGTCCCGGCGCTCGTCTACGCGTTCTGGCTGTTCCGCCAGGCCGGCGACGGCGGCTGGCGATCGCGCCCGGAACTGGCCGGCGTGGAGCGCGGCGGCCGTTACATCGCGTTCGCGGTGGTCGCGATGGGCCTGTTCTGGGCGGCGAACAGCCTCGCGGGCGAAGTCGGCATCGCCCGCGCGTACGACGACGCCCGCGATTTCGCCAAACTCCCCGAGGTCGTCCTCTACACGAAGGACCCATTGATCGACGCGCCTCCCGAAACACTCCACGCCGACTTCGGCAAGGGCGCCGCCTACCGCCACCGCTACCAGAACCTGCGCCTCCTGCTGGCCTCCGGCGGCCGTCTCTTCCTCGTCCCCCTGACCTGGAAACCGAACAGCCGCACCGCACGCATCTCCACTTTCGTCGTCCCCTACGACGGCAACATTCGCCTTCAGCTCATCCCACAGAAGACGGGCTGATCACCGAGCCCGTCACCAGCGCCCATGCTTCTCATCAGCCGAGCGCAGGCAGACGAACATCTGATCCTCAGTGATCCGCCCCTCGTCATAAGCGTCATGACACTCGTCCCGCGTCCCGCCCGGAACGACCGCCCCGCCGACGAGGACCACGACCCCCAGCAACAAGCTCACACAAAACCGCACGATGCTCCCTTACAGCCCCCGACCCTGAACAGCAATCCTAGGGAACGAACGCGCCGGACGTCAGAACAGCACGCCCCGGTACGGATGCGGGCGCTTCCACGTGTCCTCCCACGCTAAAACGGCGGCCTGTCATTCCGGCAGATCTGGGCGGGACTCACGAATCAGTTCCGGATTGTCCGGAATTGCTGCCAGGAACTTCCGGTAGGTCTCGATGGCCTCCTTGAGCTCGGCGAGCGAGTACGCGCCGCGCTCGTGCTCGACCCAGTCGTTCTGGATCTCGATTCCCGCCGCACTGAACTCGACGGTGTAGTTTTCGCTGTCCCACGGCTCGGGCGTGCGCCCCGCCTCGACGTCGGCGATCGTGGCCAGCGCATCCAACTCCACGTGCTTGTTGGTGGCGATGTACGCGAGGATCCAGGCACCGAGGGTCCGGTGCCTCTCGTCCGTCGCATGATAAAGCGGCATCCGGAACTCGGGGTCTAGCGAGAAGGAAATGAAGCCCATTGCGAATTCTCTAGTCAGAAGGTCGGCCAGCCGTGAATGAAGCCGCCTGCGCCGTCATACAAGCCTTGAATGGTCGAACTTTGATACGTTCCTAGCCGCATGTTAGTGCCAGGAACGGGGCGGGCGTGCTGGAAGGTCCGGGGATGGCAGCGTCGACCTGCTATGGCGTCCAGTGGTCCGGAAAGAACGTGCTCACGCGGCCATTACCGTTCTTCGGCTTCCAGTCGGGCGGGTTCGGGCTGTCGTCCCAGAACTCCGACTCGGCCTTGTAGGAGCTCGTCTTCGGATCCTTGACCGCGGTGCCCGGCTTGATGCGCCACCCGCGGAAGTCCTTGCCGCCGGGCCGGTCTTGGTAGCCGGAACCTCTTCGCCTCGGCGAGGGGACGCTGGTCGATGATCGGGTAGGTCTGGGTCACGATTCACTTCCTGAAGGAGGGGCTGCCGCGTCGAGGGCGGCGAGCAGGATCTTCGTGAGGGGGGACGGGCGCTCCCGGCCAGACGACCGCTTGCGCAGCACCACGGGCAGGTCCCGGCGGAGGGCGCTTTGCTCAGTCGGCGAGAGTGCGAGGCGGAGCTGTCCGCCGAGCGCGGCCGCGTTGGCTTCGGCGTCGTCGCTGAGCCGCTCGATGCCGCGCAGTGCCTGCGCGAGCGAACGGAGCGCGCCGCGGCGGGCGGGCGTGTACCGCAGCGCCGCGGCCCAGATTCTGCAGATCGGCGCACGCAGTTCGGGTTTGGCGAGCAGGAGCACCACGACGGCCGGGTTGCCGCCATCGCGCAGCTTTGTGGACAGCACCGCGAGGACCGCCCGCATGGCGAGCCGGTAGCGTCCGGCGGCCCGTCCGGCAGGGCTCAGCTCGTCCAGGCGACGCTGGAGCAGGGTGATGACTTTGACCGCTCTGCCGTCCGCCACGACGAGCGTCGCGAACAGCTCGCCCATGCTCTGCGCGACCCCCTGGCTGATCGGTCCTTCCTGCGCCACAAGCTGCCACAGGCGGCGGGCGGCCTCCTCCGGGTACCGAACGCCGAGCTGTCCGGTGAAGGCGACCGCCCCGGTCCAGCGCTGCGGCCACGAGCCGTGGCCGATCCAGCGCCGCGCGGTCTGCAGAGCCGTCCGGGACAACTCCTGGTCGGTGGACATGAGCGAGAGCACCCAGATTGCCGCCTGCTGGCCCTGCCAGCCGTAGGCGCCCTTCGACCAGGGCAGCAGATAGTCGAGTTCGACCTCCTCGTACGCCTCACGGGCCAGCACTGCCAGCCCGACCGTGAGGTTGAAGCGGACCGTGTCGTCGAGGACGACCTCGTGCACCCACTCGTGGACGGCGAACAAGAAGCGCTCGTCATAGGAGTCCCAGAGTTCCCGCAGAACATGCGGTCGGTAGGAGGGATCCTTGAACCTCAACTGCTTGCCGACCATGCCGTCCTTCATGATCCGGTCGAGCGTCACCAGGCCGTCGCCGCGCACCATGGTGCTCCGCCGGTCCAGGACGACGTCCGCGGCGTCCTTCTCCTCCGGACGGGGGATGTGCTTGTCGAGGATCTCCTCGAACCGCAGCAGGCACATGCCGTGGTCGCGCAGCTGGAGACCGTGCGTCATCGCCAGCACCGTGATCACGCAGATGTCCTTGCGGGAGGGCTTGCCGTCGAACCACTCCGCGACCCGGGCGCGGGCGGCGAATTCGAAGACCTCTCGGACGGCGGTGGCCGGGTCCGTCCCGGCTGCGACGCGCTCGGCGACCCGGGCCACGCTGCCGACCCCCGGCGTGTCCGGCAGTTCTCCGAGTACGGTCTCGACGGTCGCGGATGCAAGACCGTACGCCTCAAGGACGAGCCGGACGTCCGGCCGTTCCCAGCGCAGGTGCCGGACGGCCTCGGCCGCGTTCGTCTCCAACATCTCGGCGGTGATGACGACGAGGAGCCACGCCTTCTGCTCCGTGACGCGCGTCCGGACCCGGCGCCAGACGTCGTCGGTGGTCAGCCGGTCACCCGTCTCATTGACGCCTTCGACGAAGTAGGCGCACTTCTCTTGGTACGGACGGCGCGAGAGTTCCTCCAGGCTCGTGCCGGGCGTCAGTACGAAGACCGGTCCTGAGCCGAGGGAGGCGAGGACCGTCCGCCCGCCATGGCTCTTGCCGCAGCCGGGCGGGCCGTAGACCGCCGCCACTCCGTCCCGGCGGACCGTGGCGACCGCCTCCTCATGCGTCATGGACCGGACCGGGCTGTTCCGAAGGGCGCGGATCTCCGCCTCGCTCATCTGGCCCGTCACGGCGCCCGACGTCATCGCCTCCGGGCTTTCGAGGTTGTTGACCAGGCCGAGTGAGACCGAGCCGCCGATCATATTGATGTAGGTGTAGAGAGCCCCGATCGATTGCCGGGTGAACCGGTGATCGGCGGGGGCCTGCTTCGCTTCGGGCCGGGATTCGTTGCGCCCGTCCTCCGTGTCGTCGTCCTGGCCGTCGCCGTGTGTTGCCTCGTCCGGCGACGGGTCCGGCTCGCCGACGGTGTCGTCGCTGTTCTGGTCTGCGTTCTCGTCGTTCATAAAATGACCAACCGCTGTTGTCGGAACTGTTGAGGAGAGTGGGGCCGGAGTCATCGGCTCCAGTTGTTGACGATTCCGAACTGGCCGACGCCGCCGTCGCTGATGTCGATTCGGTGATATTCGTGGTGGTGGCTTTCCCCGGACCGCGACCGTCGGGGGGACTCGGAACCGGGCGCGTCGGCCTCGGGCACCCCGTCCCCGCCCTCCGGCGTTTCGTCCGCACTCCCCGGCTCCGCGGAGCCGACCCGGACGGCCCCGTCGCGGATCCGATCCCGCACCGCCGTGAGCTTGGGGTCGATGGACGCCTTACCGCGCGGGAAGCGGGCGACGACCTGGTCGTAGACGGAGAGCGCCTCGCCTGGCCGTCCCACGGCCGCGAGCGCGTTCATCAGGTATCTGGCCAGCTCCTGGTCGTCCGGGTGCTCGGCCCGCGCCTGCTGGAGCATGGGAAGGCGCTCCCGCGCCCGGCCGGCTTCCAGCGACCAGCGCTCCAGCTTCAGCCCGGCCAGCCGGCGTTCCTCAACGAGCCCTTGCCGGAACGCCTCGGCCTTGGCTCCGCCCAGGCCGGGCAGCGGCCGCCCGGCGACGAGGTCAAGCGCCTGCTGCACCAGGTCGGCCGCCAGGCCGGGGTCGCGGTCCGCGTGTCCACCCGCCTCGGAGACCAGCGTGCGGAAGCGCAGGAAGTCGACTGCGGATGGGGGGAGTTCGAGCCGATAGCCCTTGGCAACGTGCGTCAGGCTGCCGTCGAACCCGGCCCCGGCCAACACCTTCTTGATGTCCCTGGCCTTGCGTTGAAGATCCGCGTCCGCCCACAGGGGGATCTCCTCCCCGTCCCAGACCCGCTCGACCAGTTCTCCACGGGAGATCCGGCTGCCTTCGGCGATCGCCAGATAAGCGAAGATCGCCTGGTGTTTGCTGGCGCCGATCCGGATCGGCGTTCCACCCCGGCGCAGTTCAATGGTGTTGACGACGTGGACCGTGACGTCCTCCGTCGAAGCCACCAGTTCGGACGACATGTCCCTCCTTCTCCCGGGTACGAGCCCGGACGGAATTTCCTGCGAAAGTACCCGCGAAATTTCTCACGGTATTACCTATGGGTGATTCCAAGCTCATCCCGACGGCGGGCGTTCGGCCCACCGGACAGGGAGTGAAGCAATGCAGACGCCCGAGAACAGAGGACGACCGGTTTTCCGGAAGACGTCGTATTCGAGTTCGAGCAACAACAACTGCGTGGAGGTCGCGGCTGAGCACGGCCGCCTCCTCCTGCGCGACTCCAAGGACCCCGGCGCGGGGGTCGTGGGGCTCGATCTCCCGGCGGCGCGACGCCTTCTCGCGCGGCTGCGCGACTGAGCGACCGGAAGGCGAGCTGGGCGGTGCGCCGCCCCTGTGCGGCCATGGCGCACCGCCCGGCTCGTGCGGCTCTTCAGCACGCGGCCGCCAGTCCGGCGAGGAAGTCCGCCGAGGCGTCCGCGTCGAGTGCGTCGCGCTCGGCCCGCGCGAACGCTCGCCGGTAGGACGCGACCTCCAGGGCGTTCCACTCGAAGTGCTCGCGGTCCAGCAGTTCCAGTTGCACTGCCGCGTCCTCGGCGGAGCCGTCGTCGCCGACCCGTAGGTCGAACACGTGGAAGCTGAAGCGGACCGCCCGGCACGGCTCGGCCGTCAGTGGCCGCACGAGGACGTTCACGCCGGGCAGCCGCGACATCGCGATGAGGTGCTCGTACTGCTCGCGCATCACCGCCGGGCCGCCCACGGGACGGCGCAGTGCCGCCTCGTCGATGAGGCCCGTCATCTCCATTCCCCCGCGACCGAGAACCCGGGCCCGCTCCTGCCGCAGATCCACGAGCTTCTCCAGCCGTGGCCAGGGCTGGTCGCGCCGGGTGCCGATGAGTGCCGCGGTGTAGGCGCGGGTCTGTAGCAGCCCGGGGACGAGCCCGGCGTGGTGGGTGCGGAGGCTGGCGGCGCTGTCCTCCAGGATCAGAAGCGTCTCGCAGTCGGTGTCGATCTCGTCGGAGTACCGGTTCCACCAGCCGCGCGTTCCGTCGAGCAGGGCGAGCGCGGGTGTCGGGTCGGCGCCGTAGAAGCCCACCAGCTCCATGAGGTCGGTGCGCCGGATGGTCGCCAGCCCGGCCTCGAACCGCACCATCCGCGCGGTCGGCCAGCCCAGCACCGCCGCCGCCTCTGCTGTGTTCCGGGCCGCGCTCCCGCGGAGTCGGCCCAGGTGCGTGCCCAGCCTGCGCAACTCGTGGATTCCCATGCAGGTCCCCTAAGGTCTTTGCAAAACGCAATTTGCAGTATGAACGACGGTCCCTCATCCTGGCAAATCCCCCTCTGGCGAGTCCCTTACCTGCGGTGACATCACCTAGCGCCGGGCATGGCGCCCCCGGGACGAAGGCCGGACGGCCGCCCGCAGTCGACGGAGCGGTCCGGGCAGCCAGCAGGCCAGCGCCAGGACGAAGCCCAGCGCCGCGACCTCGCGCCACCCGGCCACGAGGAAGAGGGGAGCGGTCATCGCGAAGAACGTCTCCAGGTCCTGGAGCAAGCCCGATTCGGGAAGTCTGACCGTAGCCGAGGTCGATCGCCTCGTCAGGCGCCTTTGCACGTATCCTCCCCGTGTTGACACCGTGCCCGAGCATGTGATGTCGCACTGCCGGACACTCGCAAGTGCAAGTTGCGGGTGGTAAAATTGATCAACTACTTGACGGGGAAGAGGGTGGGATGACGCGGGGCAGAAGTCCGGTGTTGCAGCGCCGAAGGCTGGCCGCCGAGCTTCAACGCCTGCGCGGCGTGTCCGGCAAGACCCTCGAAGAGGTCGCCGACCACCTTGAATGCTCTCCGGCCAAGGTCAGCCGAATCGAGAACAACCTGGTCGCCGTGCGCATTCAGGATGCCCGCGAACTTCTCGACCTCTACGGAGTGGTGGGCGACCGGCGCGACACGCTCCTCGGCATGGTCCGCGCGGCGCGCAGCAAGGGCTGGTGGGCGCCTTACGGGGACGTCCTCGATGAGAGCACCGAGAACCTGCTGAGCCTCGAGGAGGAGGCCGCGGCGATCCTGGTCTACGACAACAGCGTGGTCAGTCCCCTGCTGCAGACCCCGGAGTACACCCGCTCCTACCTGCGGTCGTGGACGGACCACGACCTCAGCACCGTCGATCGTCGCGCGGAGTTGTTCCAGGAGCGGCAGCGCGTTCTCGTCGGTGCGGACGGCCCGCGGCTCTCCGTCGTCCTGGACGAGGCGGTCCTGCGGCGTCCCGTTGGTGGCGGCGCCGTCATGCGGGAGCAATTGCACGCCCTTGCCGCCGTGGCCGAGCACTCGGGGTGGGATTTGCGGGTGATCCCCTTCGAGGCCGGGCCCTACCAGGCGATGGGATTCCCGTTCCAGATCTTCGAGTTCCGCGCCGATCCGCGAGTCGTCCACACAGAGATGTTCGACGGTGGCCGCGTGCTGGAGACCGCCGAGGAGGTCGGCCGCTACCTCACGGCGTTCGACCAGGTCAGGGCGTCCGCCTGGGAGCCGGGCCGGTCCCGGGACTTCCTGCTGGAGCTGTCGGAAACGTTCTGATCGCATCTCGTCCGTCCTCTCCCGCTCGGATGACGGCGCTGATCGTCTCTTTGAGCGCGGGGAGGAACGGGGGCAAGTTCAGCGGGACGAAGACCGGCAAATCGGCGGTGAGTGGCCGGATGAGGTCAGGGGCGGTTCTCGATCAACATGCAGGGATGGAGGATGGCTTGGCGCGGTACGGAGCTGCGCCACGCCCTGCGGGTCTATGCGGTCGTCGGTATCGGGATCGGCGCGTTCGTCAATGTCTCGCTGCGTCCGTCCAGTGGTAGGCGTTCAACCTGCTCGCGGGGGCCGTCGGGGCGAGAGAGCCGGCAATCTCGGCGACGGTTACACGCCACCCGGCGTCCGGCCCGGCATGACTCGTCCCTTCTGGTGATCCGGTGACCTGATCGGGTCGTGCTTCCTCGGGAGAACAGCACCTGTACCGTCCCCACATGCAGGCCAAATGGGACGTCGAACAAGCATCCGACGGGCTGCGCATGACTTTCGACCCGATCGACTTGCGCGCCAGGACTCGCATCCCTACCGAAGCCGTGCCGCTCTTTTTCGCCCCCGCTGTCGACAGCCCACTGACCGTGCATCGGACAGCGGCCGGGCTAGACGCGCACGCCGCCACCAGCGGCTCCATCGCGCTGACCGTCGCCCGCTCCTCCCTGAACTTCGGCGAATGGCTCGCCAGCCCTGGCGCCGAGCCGAGCTGATCCGACAACGTCTCGCTGCAGAAGGTGCAGTCGAAGACGCAGCGTTTGGTGACCTGGACGATCACCGACAGCGGAGCCGTCGCCTCGGCGGCGAGTCGACGGGGGTCCAGGTCGGCGCCCAGGGCGAAGCGGTGACCGCTGGTGAAGCGAATCGGGTCGGTCGGTGATGGCGGGCATTCCCAGCATCGCCATGTCAGTTCCTCTGACTGGTTGGCGTGGGCCGGGCGGCTGGCGTGCTGCAGGCCTGGATGCGGAGATGATCGAGGCAGGGACCGTAGGACCGGTGCCAGCTCGGTGAACTGGGGCAGGCGGAGAACGTTGGTGTCCGTGGGAGGTATCACCCATCTGGCCCGGCCGTCGGACGGAGCGCTGCCCGACGGAAGCGTGATCAAGTGGCCCGGGCCGAGGTAAGCGAATCCGTCCGTTCGGGCCAAGTCGGTCCACGGGCTGCTCTGATGCGGATGGATCAGCAAGCTGAGGGCGTCGCCGTCCGACATCACCGATGCGAGCCACGCTCCGCGGTCGGCGAGCACGTCCAGGACGGCGCGGCCGGTGGGCGACGGCATGTTGATCACGTCGAACATGGCGCCGGTTGGGACGACGATGCTCGCGTCCGGCCGCGAACCCCACCACCGATGGACGCGTTCGGGGTCGACGGTCGGGGTCACCACGTCATCGATCCTGGAAGATCCGTCGTCGAGCGTCGCGGCGGTTCCTGCCATGACCGGCCAGTTCCATCGCGCGTACATGAGGGCGGCCTTCAACGGTGTGGTGGTCGGTTCAGGGGTGGAGTCGCGGTGGACGGATCGGTCGGCGTGGTGGGGAGGACACCGCCCGGGCAGCGAGGTCGTCATATCCCATAGCAAAACCGCCAGCCGCTACGGCGGGCAGTGTGCAGAAGGGGTGCACTCCCTGACGGGTGGGTGAGTCCTAGGGCGGCTTCGAGATCCACACCGAACAGGGTTTCAACGTCGGACGCCCCCCGTTCGGGAGCCTTCCGCAGAAGATCGCTCATCCCGTCGCCGCGCGGCGGGAGCAGGAAGCGAGCAAGCGCATCCTTGCTCCCGATCCGGTACGCGGGCCGGTCGTCCAGACCATCTTCGCGATCCCGCGTTGCCGAACGCCTTGGGTACCAGGCGATCGCCGACCGGCTCAACATCGACCTGGAGCGGTAAACGCCGCCCGTCGCGACGGCGAAAGCGCGGACCGTGGGCAGGTGGACGTACTCGTCGGTGCGGGGTCCTGACCGATCCCAAGCACACCGGGTACATGGTGGGGAATCGCAGGGCGACGTCGTCGCCGAGGGGCAGGACGAACCCGCCGGAGGCGTGGGTGTGGTCCAGCCGGCCCACCCGTCCCGGTCTCGTGTCCATCGAGACTTTCGTCAAGCCCAGCAGGTGCAGCTCGGCGGAACACGGGCGCGCGAGCACCGGAACGCGGCGTGACGGCGGAAAATCGGGGCGCCGACCTGAACCGCCGCCGCAAGCGCGTCCTGGACCCGCTGGAAACGGTCGACGAGCCCACCGCCGCCTTTGTGAATCTGATCAAGGAACGCGTCGCCAAGATCGCTGCCGAGCTTGAGGCCGAGAAGGCGCACTGCGCGAACTGAGCGAGACCGCGCGCGCTACGGTCTACACGGACCTGCTGGACGCCTTCGCCGTCCGGATGCGCCACGATCAGGACGGTGGGACCGTCGAGGTCCAGATCACCGTTACATCCGAAAGATGGACATGCAACGACATGCCGCATTCACGGCGGTTGCGGGAATGGCGCGGACGATCTGGCAGCGGTGCGTGTGGTACCCCCTACCGGATTCGAACCGGCGCTACCGCCTTGAAAGGGCGGCGTCCTAGGCCGCTAGACGAAGGGGGCCTGGTCTGCGGCGTCCCCGGGCAGGGGGACGTCGCTCGACCAGTCCAGCATAGGGGACAACCTCGCTGGACGCATAAGCGATTATCCGCCTGACGACGGACGTGTCGTGGCCGGGGTCGGGGCGGACGGGGTCGACGGGGACGGGGGAGGCGAGGCGGGGACGGGCTGGAGGCGGATCTCGCGGTCCGGCTGGGGTTCGAGGTGACGTTCGATCTGCGCGGAGGTCAGTCCGAGTCCGCCGAGCCGCAGGTCGTCCCATCCCTGGAGCCGGTGCGTGGTCCGGTTGAAGTAGAGGACGGACAGTTCGATCGGCGTCGGCTCGCTGTGATCGAGGCTCCGCAGGCCGGCCCCGCCGGTCGAGCCCTGGATGAACAGCCGCGAACCGGACGGGAGCAGCCGCGTCGACCGGGCGTGCGTGTGCCCCGCCAGCAGGAGGGGGCTGAGCCCGGAGAAGCGCTCGCCCTCGGTCGGGTCGTGCGTCATGACGATGTCCGGCCGCTGCCCCGACTTCGCGAGCTGCGCGGCGAGGCCGGATCCGATCGACTGGAGGCGCGAGACGGGGAAGGTGTCGTCCTTCGTGGACTTGTCGGGCGTGAAGCGGGGGTCGCCGACCCCGTAGATCGTGAGGCCGTTCACCGTCCGCATGTCGTCGTCCAGCACGATCGCGTTCTTCTGCCGTCGCACCGCCCGCTGGGTGCTGCCGGAGTCGTGATTGCCGCGAATGTAGACGTACGGCACCTTCAGCGTCTTGATGTCGTCGGCGAACTTGTTCTCCGCCGACGTCCCGTGGTCCATGAGATCGCCGGTGTCCACGATCATGTTCACGCGGAACTGCGTGCTCACCGACCGGATAACGTTCCAAGCCGCGGGATTGAGATGAATGTCCGAGACGTGCAGGACGCGGACCGTCGACGGGTCGGGCTCGTAGGTCGGCAGCGACGACGTCGCCGCGTACAGCCGCGACATGTTCCCGACGAGCCGCGCCAGGTTCTCCCGGTAGTGGGAGAAGCGGTCCACGATGTTGTGGGTGTCGCCGACGACCTGCGGCGCGTTCGCGAGCAGGCCCGTGTAGCGGGGTTCGGCGAGCGAGCGCGGGTCGAACGTCAGCCAGCCGAGCAGCGACAGGACGGCGAGGCCCGCGACCGGCGCGGCCGTCCCGAGCAGCGCGCGCCGCCACGACCGGAAGACGAGCAGCCCCGCCAGGAAGCCGAGGACGAGCGCGAGCCCGACGCCGCGCAGCGCCATCACGATCACGCCGTGCCGGACTTCGCCCGCGACCGTGTCGGCCAGGTCGTCCACGGCCTTCGGGTCGTCGATGAGCTTGCGGGCCGGGGCGAGCCGCAGCTCGGTGACCTGGGCGCGCAGCCCGATCGGCCCGGCGTGGGTGTCGAAGTCGAGCGCGCCGAGCGGCGGGATCTGGACGGTCGTCCCGCCGCCGAAGGACGGGCGCAGCGACAGTTCGACCTCCGTGGGTCCCGCCGCGGTGTGGACGCGTCCGCCGAGCAGCAGGCCCAGCGTCCCGCCGACCAGCGCGACGACGATCACGGCCGTGACGCGGCCCGTGCGGCGTGCGCCGGGTCCGGTGAGCCTGGCCGGGATATGCACGGAACCTCCTTGCGTGACGCAGAATGAACGATGTGATCGACATAGCACGGGACGTGTTCGAGGATCTCGTGGGCGAGGCCCTCGACGGCATCCCGGCCGAGCTCACCGGGCAGATGCGCAACGTCGTCATCGTCGTCGAGGACGAAGCGCCCGAGCCCGGCCTGCTCGGCTTGTACCAGGGGGTACCCCTCACGGAGCGGGGCGACTGGTACGGCGGGGTTCTGCCCGATCGCATTTCGATCTACCGCCGGGAGATCCTGAAGATCTGCACGACGTATGACCAGGTGGTCGCGGAGGTCCGGACGACGGTCGTCCACGAGATCGCGCACCACTTCGGCATCGACGACGCCCGCCTGCACGAGCTGGGCTACTGACGTTTCCGCAGATCACGGGCCGGTCAAAGTCCGGCAGGGGATCGCGTTCCAGCAAATGGGCACGGTAGGTCACATAACTGCCACGCAGCGTGAGTTAATAGGGGGAGCCGGCCCGGCAGGAACGACCGACGGGAGCGTGCGTGGCGGGAAAGCAGACCGGCCGTCATCGGCGGGCGCACGAGGCGCGTGCCACCTACCGCGAGGTGTTCGCGGTGGGTGAGTTCCGCGCGCTCTGGACGGCCCAGGCGCTGTCGTTCATCGGCGACCAGCTCGCCCAGGTCGCGCTGGCGCTGCTCATCTACCGGCATACGGGGTCGCCGCTGCTCACGGCGCTGACGTACGCCCTGACCTACCTGCCGCCGATCGTCGGCGGGCCGGTGCTGTCGGGGCTGGCCGACCTGTTCCCGCGCCGCCGCGTGATGGTCGTGTGCGACGCGGTCCGGACGGTGCTCACGGCGCTGATGGCGTTCCGGGGCACGCCGACGTGGGGGCTGTGCCTCCTCGTGTTCCTCACGGTGCTGCTGGGGACGCCGTTCACGGCCGCGCGGGCGGCGATCCTGCCGGACGTTCTGGACGGCGACCGCTATGTCGCCGGGTCGGCGATCAACAACATCACCCACCAGGTCACGCAGATGCTGGGCTTCCTCGTCGGGACGGGCGTCGTGCTCGTCGTCGGCGAACGGGAGGCGCTGGCGCTGAACGCGCTGACGTTCGCGCTGTCGGGCGCCATCCTGCTCGCGGGGCTGCGTCCGCGCCCCGCCCCGCGGGACCGCGAGCACTCCTCGCTCGGGCTGCTGCGCGGCACCCGCGACGGCGCGCGCCTGGTCTTCGGGGACCCGACGCTCCGCGCGCTGACGCTGTTCGCGTGGCTGGCGGCGTTCTATATCGTGCCGGAGGGGCTCGCCGTCCCGTACGCGGCGACGTTCTCGGGCACGGCCACCGAGGACCGGGCCGTCGCGGGCCTGCTGATGTCGGCGATGCCGACGGGAATGGTGATAGGAGCGTTCCTTTTCAGCCGATGTGTCCGCCCTTCGGACCGGATCCACTCGATGGGATGGATGGCGATGCTGGCGTGCGCGCCGCTCGTCGTCGCGGCCATGTCCCCGCCCCTGTGGGCCGTGGTCTGCCTGTGGGCGCTCGCGGGCGTCGGCAGCGCCTACCAGCTCGCGGCGAACGCGGCGTTCGTCGCGACGGTCCCGGCCGGGGGGCGGGCCGTCGCGTTCGGCCTCGCCCAGTCCGGGATCCTCGCGGGTCAGGGCCTCGGCATCCTCGCCGCGGGCGCGGGCACCGAGCTGCTCGGCCCCGAGCGCGTCGTCGCGCTCGCGGGCGCGGCCGGGCTGTCCGCCGCCATCGTGCTCACCCTCGGCTGGAACCGGATGCGCGACACCGTGGCGCGGACGCTGCGCGGTACCGAACCGGAGGACGAACTGGAGGACGAACTCGCCGGGGAACCCGAGGCGGACCGCTCGTCCGCCTCCACCACCTAGGAGCGGACCTTGCCGAGCTTGTCCTTGGCGCGCTGGACGGCGTCCTGAACGCCCTGGTTCTCCTGCGCCTTCTTCACGAAGTCCTCGCCGATCGACGTCCGCGCGTCCTCGTCGGGGATCAGGATCCAGCCGATGACGTACGCGGCGACGCCCGCGCCGCCGAAGAGGGTGAAGACGGCGAGCCCGAGCCGGACGAGGTTGGCGTCCACGTCGAAGTACCGGGCCACGCCCGAGCAGACGCCGCCGATCATGCGGCCGTCGTGCGTGCGCCGCAGTCGGCGCTGTGCGTTCTTGTTCAGGTCCATGTCCCGATGATGCCCACCGGCGGCGCGCCCGCACATCGGGGATCGTCCCTGATCGGCCCCTGAGGCCGTCCCCGGGTACGGCGCCATGGTTGAGCAGCGCTTAAAGTCGGGGGCAAGGGTTATTGCCTGGACGTTCACGGACGTCACCGGCACACTCGTCACCCGGACCGAGCGAGCAGAGGGAGCGGCATGAGAATCGGGATCGTCGGGGCCACCGGCCAGGTCGGGGGCGTCATGCTGAGGATCCTGGCCGAGCGCGGGTTCCCGGTGGACGAGCTGCGGCTGTTCGCGTCGGCCCGGTCGGCGGGACGGGCCCTGCCGTTCGACGGCCGCGAGGTCACCGTGGAGGACGCGGCGACCGCCGACTACTCCGGGCTGGACATCGTCCTGTTCTCCGCCGGAAAGACCACCTCCACGGCCCTCGCGCCGAAGGTCGCGGCGGCGGGCGCGGTCGTGATCGACAACTCCTCCGGCTGGCGGATGGACCCCGACGTCCCGCTGGTCGTCGCCGAGGTCAACCCGCACGCGGCCGGGAACCGCCCGAAGGGGATCATCGCCAACCCCAACTGCACGACCATGGCCGCGATGCCGGTGCTGCGCCCGCTCCACGAGGAGGCCGGGCTGGAGGCCCTGGTCGTCGCGACCTACCAGGCCGTGTCGGGCAGCGGGCTCGCGGGCGTCGAGGAGCTGCACGGCCAGGCCCGGCGGGTCGTGGACGCCGCCGACGCGCTGACCCACGACGGCGGCGCGGTCGAGTTCCCCGACCCCAAGGTGTACGTCCGGCCGATCGCGTTCAACGTGCTGCCGATGGCGGGCTCGATCGTGGACGACGGGCTCGCCGAGACCGACGAGGAGCAGAAGCTCCGCAACGAGAGCCGCAAGATCCTGGAGATCCCGGACCTCAGGGTGTCGGGCACCTGCGTGCGCGTGCCGGTCTTCACCGGCCACTCGCTCCAGATCAACGCGCGGTTCGCGCGCCCGCTGAGCCCCGCGCGGGCGGCGGAGCTGCTCGCGGACGCGCCGGGCGTCGTGCTGACCGACGTCCCGACGCCGCTGGAGGCCGCCGGGCAGGACCCGACGTACGTGGGCCGCATCCGCCGGGACGAGACGGTCGAGAACGGCCTCGCGCTGTTCGCGTCGGGCGACAACCTGCGCAAGGGCGCGGCGCTGAACGCCGTCCAGATCGCCGAGCTGGTCGCCGCGGGCTGACCCGCCGGGGCCGCCGTCCTGCGGGGCGGCGGCTACCGCCCGCGCACGACCAGCGAGCCGAGGAGGGCCGCCGTCGCGGCGGCGACCTCCTCGACGGCCCGGTCGAACGCCTCGGCGTTGTGGGCGGCCGGGGCGCGGAACCCCGAGATCTTCCGGACGTACTGGAGCGCGGCGGCCCGGACGTCCTCGTCGGTGGCGTGCTCGGTCATCGGCGGACGGAGCGTCTTGATACTGCGGCACATGCCTCCAGTGTCACTCATGCCGCAGACATTTCTCAGGGCGCGATGCGCTCGCAGATCCAGGCCAGGGCGAGCGGGTACCGGTAGTCGATGCCGCCGTGCGCCCCCTCGAACAGCTCGAAGTGGATCCGGTCGGCGGGGACGCCCGCGTCCAGGAGCGCCCGATGGTAGGCCGTCGCGCCGATGTCGAGGAACCACTCGTCCTTCGTGCCGCCGTCGATCCAGATCGCCCGCATCGAGCGCAGCGTCTCCGCGTGGTCCGGGACCATCCGGACGGGGTCCAGCGCCAGCCACCGCGCCCAGACGTCCTCGCGGAGCACGCCGGTGTGCGGGTCGAACGGCAGGACGGGCGTGCCGTCCTCGTCCGGCGTGTAGCAGGCCGCGTAGCCGAACATCTCCAGCAGATCCATGTCCTCCGGACGCGTGAACGCCACCCGGGACCGGAAGTCGTCCCACCAGCGCAGGATGTCGCCGTCGTAGGCGCGCAGGTGGCGGACGATCTTGGGGAAGTCCGGCAGGTAGGAGTACTCGAACAGCGCGTCGCCCGCGTGCGTGGCGAGCGCGCCGAACAGCCCGGGACGCAGCATCGGCGTGATCATCGCGCCATAGCCGCCGCTGGACTTGCCGGTGATCGCGCGGTGCTCGGGGGCGTCCAGCGTCCGGTAGTGCGCGTCCACCCACGGGACGATCTCGTCGCACAGATAGGAGTGGTACCGGCCGGTGCCGCGGCTGTCGAGGTACTGGCTGCCGCCGTAGGCCGTCCAGGCGTCGACGTACACCACGATCGCGGGCGGGGCCTCGGCGCGGGCGAAGACCGCGTCGGCGGTCTCCGGGAAGGGCCGGCGGAACGGCATGCGGTTGCGCCACATCTGCACGTGGCCGGTGAACCCCATGATCACGTAGACGGTGGGGTAGCGGCGGCCGGGATCGTCGTCGTAGCCGGGCGGCGTGTAGACGAGCAGGGGACGCTCGGCGGGATCGCCCAGCGGGTTGTCCGCCAGCAGCGCGCTGGCGAACAGGTGCTCGTCGAGACGTCCGGCCAGGTCGGCGGACCAGGGCAGCATGGCGGCTCCTTCGCTCGTGATCACCGCCGACGCTAGCCGACCGTCGACGGCGCCCCGCGTGCCGGTGCGTCAAATTCACGTCCGTCGCGGAGAGTGCGGTTACTCTCACTCTTCGTGTGGAACGTTTTACCGCCGTCGCGGCTCGCGGCGGCCGTCGTGCTCGCGCTGGCCGCGGGCGGGTGCGGGCTCGGCGCCCCGCAGCGTCCGCCCGCGCCCCGCGACGCGCTGCCGGTCACCACGGTCGGGCCGGGCGGACGGCCCTACGCCCCGTCGCGCGGGCGCGTCCCGCTGCACGACAGCTTCGAGCGCCTCGACCTCGGCACCGGCCGCCGGTGGGGCTGGCGGAGCGCGGCCTATCCGGACTGCACGACCAACCGGAAGAACTTCAAGCTGGACAGCCTGTCGCGGGCGGCGCTGTCCACCGCGTCCGGCCGCCTGGCCGTCACCGCGAGCCCCCTGCCGGGCGGACGCTGGCGGACGGGCCTGCTGAGCACCGGCGACTCGTGCGGCTCGGGCGGCGACGGCTTCGAGGTCCGCACCGGGGACGTCATCACCACCCGCGTCCGGCTGCCGAGCGCCCGCTACGGGGCGTGGCCCGGGATCTGGACGTGGCGCCAGGGCGGCAACGAGGTCGACGTCTTCGAGTGGCACTCCGACCGTCCCAACACGCTGGAGTTCGCGAACCACGTGAAGGACAGCGCGTGCTTCTGCGCCAGCCCGCTGGTGCGGCGCGGGGCGTGGCTCGACATCGCGGTGCGGCTCGGCGCGCGGAAGGTGACGTGGTACCTCGGCCGTCCGCCGGGGCCGCTGCGGGCCGTCCACTCCGACCGCAAGGGCGTGGGCGCGCACTTCCACGCCCACCTGGTCATCGGCATGTCCGTGGACGACGGCACGCTGCACTTCCGCCCCGACCGCGCCGCCCCGTTCACGTTCGAGGTCGCGTCGATCACCGTCCGCCGCCCCGGCGTCAGCGGCCGGGCGGAAGCAGGAGAGCCTGCCGGTCGTCGTCGGTGAGCGGCGTGAAGATCCGCGCCTCGGCGATGTGCAGGAGGGAGGCCATGTCGCCGGTCGCGTTCCACAGCCGGACGCTGCCGTCGTCGGACGAGCTGGCGACCCGCGCGCCGTCCGGGGTGAAGGCCACGCTCGCGACCGGTCCGTCGTGGACGCCGAGCGTGAACAGCTCCACCGCCGTCTGCGGATCCCACAGCCGCACGCCGCCGTCGTTGTAGCCGGCGGCCAGGCGGTCGCCGGTCCGCGACCAGGCCACGCACTGCGCCGAACCCGCCGCCGCGCGCATCTCGTGCAGCAGCCGCCCGGTGGACGCCTCCCACACGCGCAGCGTCTGGTCGTCGGACGCGGACGCCAGCCGCAGCCCGTCCGGTGAGTAGGCGACGGCCCGCACGCCCGCGCGGTGCCCGCTCGCCACCGCGACCGGATCGCCGGTGGCGGCGTCCCAGACGCGGACGGTCCCGTCCTCGGACCCGCTCGCGACGCGGTCGCCGTCCGGCGAGAACGCGACCGCGTGGACGAAGGCCCGGTGCCCGCGCAGCGCGCGCTGCTCCGCGCCGGACCGCGCGTCCCACAGCCGGACGGTGAAGTCGTGCGACGCGGTCGCCACCCGCGCGGAGTCGGGCGAGAACGCCACGTCCCAGACCGGACGGGCCGTCTCGGCGTCGAGGACGGTCAGCACCTCGCCGGTGAGGACGTCCCAGACGCGGGCGGTGGAGTCCACCGACCCGGTCGCGAGCAACGTGCCGTCCGGGGACCACGCCACGCCGTGCACCCAGCTCGCGTGGCCGGACAGCACCGACAGCGTGCGCAGGTCCGCGCCGTGCAGCAGGTGGACGGTGCCGTCCTTGACGCCCACGGCCAGCCGGTCCCCGCCGGGAGCCCACGCGAGCGACTGCGCCCAGTCCGGCAGCGCGCGGCGGGCGGCGAGGGAGCCGTCGGCGAACGCGTCCCAGATGCGGACCGTGCCGTCCCAGCTCCCGGTGACGAGATAGCGCGAGTCGTCCGACCAGGACACCGCCATCGCGGCCTCCTTGTGCCCGCGCAGGACCGCGGTCTCGCGCCAGGTCTCGGTGCTCCACACGCGGATGGTGGCGTCGAACGAGCCGGTGGCCAGCCACCGTCCGTCCCGGGACCAGTTCAGCCCCTGGGTCGTGTCGCCGTGACCGACCAGCACGGCCACCGCGCGGCCGGTCGCGGCGTCCCAGATCCGGACGGTCTGGTCCAGCGACGTGCTCGCCGCCAGGGAGCCGTCCGGCGAGTACGCCACGTTGTGGACCCAGCCTTCATGGCCGGTGAAACGCAGTAGTTCGTCGCCCGTCGTCCGGTCCCAGATCCGGACGGTGCCGTCGCGCGCGCCGGTGACGACGTGTCGGCCGTCGGGGGAGAAGTCGACGCCCCACGCGACCGCCTCGTGCCCGCGCAGGACGAGCGCGGGCTCGGACTCCGCGGTGTTCCACAGCAGGACGGTGCCGTCGTTGCAGGCGGCGGCGACCTGCGCGCCGTCGGGGGACCACGCGGCGTTCCAGAGCTGGTCGCCCGCGCCCTCCAGGACGAACGGCGCCCCGGCCCCGTCCGCCGACCAGATCCGCGCCCGTCCGTCCAGGCTCGCCGTGACGAACCGGGACCCGTCGGGCGCCCAGGCGAGGCCGAACACCACGTCGCCGTGCGGCAGCGCCGGTGCGCTCTGCGCGCGGTCGGTGACCGACCAGAGCCGGGCCGTCCCGTCGCTGGACACCGTCGCGATCACCGACCCGGTGGGCGACCACGCCACGTTCTCCACGTGGTCGGTGTGACCGGTGAGGACGGCGCGGGTCCGCGCGGCGTTCAGCGCGGCGACCAGCGCGCGACGGGCCGGCGAGGTGTCCGCGCAGCGCACGGCCTCGACGGCGGTGGCGAGCGCGTAGTCGGGATCGTCGGCGACGCGGGCGAGCGCGCGTTCGGCCACCGAGGCCGCCAGCCGCTTCATCGCCACGTCGCTGAGCCGTCTGCTGCGCCGCAGGAACTCGGCGATCGGCTCGGTGCGCGGGACGAGGTCGGGCCGCTGCTCCAGCCACCGCTCGATCTCGGCCAGCCGCTCCTCGGAGATCAGGTAGGCGTCGCGGCGTCCCATCCGCGCCCAGTCCGACGCCCAGCGCTCCAGGTCGTCGCGCCGCCGCAGGAACTCGCCGACGACGTCGATCTCCTGCACCAGACGCGGCCACGAGCCGAGGAACGCCTCGTGCGCCACCTGGTAGGCGGGGGGCTCGGCGTCCGAGCCGATGATCAGCCGGGCGTCCACGAACGGCTGGAGCAGTTCACGTTCCAGGTCGCTGAGCGTCGCGGCCGGGACGGGCTGGCCGAGCAGCGCGCCCTCCTCGCTGCGCGTCACGAACCGCAGCAGCACCGGCAGGACGGCGTCGCGGCGCGGCCCAAGGCTCTCGTAGGCGTCCTCGGCCGCGTCGGCGACGGCGCCCGCGACCCCGCCGATCCGGTCGTAGTCCTCCCGCGTGATCGTGAAGTCGTCGGACTCGACGTACAGCTTGTTCAGCACGTACGCCAGATGCGGCAGCGCCGCGCCGCCCCCGGTGTCGGCGACCAGCGTGAAGACCAGGTTGTCCGGCGCGAACGTGACGCCCGCGCGCCGCGCCGGGCCGCGGATGACCTCCTGCAGCTCCTCGCGGCTCAGCGCGGCGACGTTGATCGGGTTGCGCAGCAGCGCACCGAACGTGCTCTGCAGGATCGGGGTCAGGAACTCCGAGCGCACGAGGCCGATGACCCACAGCCCGGGGTCGGCGCGGACGGCCTCGCGCAGCACCCGCAGGAAGTTCTCCCGCTCCTGCGCCATCTCGGCGCCCAGCAGTTCCTCGGCCTGGTCGATCACGAGGAGGACGCGCGCCGACCGGCGGTCGCGCTCCGTCCGCAGCCGGGTCAGGCACTGCGCCAGCATTCCCGGCTCGGTGCGCAGCCGCTGCGCGAGGTCCACCGAGCCGATGCCGGGCAGCGCCTCGTCCAGCGACTTGGCGAGCGCCTCGAACGGGTGCCTGCCGGGGCTGAACTCCGGCACCAAAATCCACTGTGGCCGCCGCGCCAGGACGGGCAGCACGCCCGCCCGCACCAGCGAGGACTTTCCGACGCCGGACGGCCCCATCACCGGGATGAAACGGTCGGCGGGGTCGGCGTGCTTCGCCTCCAACCGGCTCAGCATGCTGCGGCGCTCGACCGCATGACCGAAGAACACACCGGCGTCGGCCATCGTCATCGCCGTCAGCCCGACGTAGGGGAGCCGCCCTTCGGCGAACTCCCAGACCGGGTCGGCCGGGCCGGTGCTCCGCTCGGAGAGATAGGCGTAGACCTCGTACGCGATCGCCAGCACGGACAGCACGGAGAGCGGAATGAACGCCCACTGATGGCCGGACGTGGCGATGTTGACGAACGCGCCGATCCCGATGCCGATGATCACATAGAACCCGCGCAGCGCGGGGCGCAGGTCCGTACCGCGTCGAGCCATCCCCCATCCCTACAGCCGAAGCTGATCAAGAACCGTCGCTTTGGCCTCATCCGGACACGCCGGCCCGCGTCCACACGCGGGAGGTGATCAGTTGGACGTCGGCGGCGCGTCGGGGGTTTCGCCGGTCAGGGTGATCAGGAGGTCGTTCAGGCGGGACACGAACGCGCCCGGCTCCTCCAGACGCGCGCCGGCGGTCAGGACGGCCTGGTCGAACAGGACGTTCGCCCAGTCGGCGAGGCGCGGATCGTCCTGGCCGCGGTTGAGGCGCTCGACCAGCGGATGGCTCGGGTTGATCTCCAGGATCGGCTGGTTCGGGAGCCCGGTGCCGCGCATCCGGCGCGCCAGCGTGAGGTCGGTGTCGGCCTCGTTGGCGACGACGCAGGCGGGCGACGTCGTGAGGCGGCTGGTGACGCGCACGTCCCAGGCCCGTCCCGCGAGGTGCTCCTTCAGTTTGCCGACGAGGTCGGCGTAGTCGGAGCCGGCCTTCTCTGCGGCCTCCTTCTCCGTCGCGTCCTCCAGCGCGCCGAAGTCGGGGGCGCCCTGCGCGACGGACTGGAGCCGCCTGCCCTGGTACTCGGGCGGGAGGCCGGTCACGACGAAGGCGTCCACGGCGTCGCCGAGCAGCAGCACCTCGATGTCCTTGGCGCGGAACGCCTCCAGATGCGGGCTGCTCGCGGCGGCGGACGGGTTCGGCGCGAGCAGGTAGTAGATCTTGTCCTGGCCGTCCTTCATCCGGGCGACGTAGTCGGCGAGCGAGACGTCGGCGTCCTGCGTCGCGGACCGGGTGGACGTGAAGCGCAGCAGCTCGGCCAGGTCCTCGCGGTGGGCGGGGTCGTCGGCGACGCCCTCCTTCAGGACGGCCCCGAACTGCTTCCAGAACACCGCGTACTTCTCGGGGTCGTCCTTCGCCATGCCCTTGAGCAGCGCCAGCACCTTCTTGACGGCGCTGGACCGGATGTGCTCGACCGCCCGGCTCCCTTGCAGGATCTCGCGGGACACGTTCAGCGGCAGGTCGCTCGAATCGATGACGCCGCGCACGAACCGCAGGTGGGGCGGCATGAGCTGGCCGGTGTCCTCCAGGATGAACACCCGCTGGACGTGCAGTTTCACGCCGTGCGTCGCCTGCGGGATCCACAGGTCGAACGGCGCCTGGGACGGGACGTACAGCAGCAGCGTGTACTCGTACCGTCCCTCGACCTTCGCGTGCACGTACGCGAGCGGGTCGGCGTAGTCGCCGGTGAGGTGCCGGTAGTACTCGTGGTAGTCGCTTTCGGCCAGCTCGCTGCGAGGACGCGCCCACAATGCCGACGCCCGGTTCACCGGGGCGTCGTCGTCGCCGATCGCGATGGGCAGGCTGATGTGGTCGGAGTAGCGCTGGACGATCGTGCGGAGCCGGTGCTCGTTGAGCAGGTCCTCCTCGCCGTCGCGCAGGTGCAGGACGATCGTGGTGCCCCGCTCGGCGCGCTCGACGGCCTCCAGCGTGTACTCGCCCTTGCCGTCGGACGACCAGCGCACTCCCTCGTCCGGCCCGAGCCCGGCGCGCCGCGTGGTCAGCACCACCCGGTCGGCGACGATGAACGCGGCGTAGAAGCCGACGCCGAACTGCCCGATCAGCGCCGTGTCGGCCCGCTGGTCGCCCGACATCGCCCGCAGGAACTCGCCGGTGCCCGACCGCGCGATCGTGCCGATGTTGTCGATGACCTCCTGGCGGCTCATGCCGATGCCGTTGTCGGAGATCGTGACGGTGCCCGCGTCCTTGTCGAAGGCGACGCGGATGCCCGGCGCGTCGTCGGGCTCGTCCGCGACCGTCTCGGGCCGGGAGAACCGCTCGATGCGCAGCCGGTCGATCGCGTCCGACGCGTTCGAGATCAGCTCGCGAAGGAAGATCTCCTTGTTGCTGTAGAGCGAATGCGCCATGAGGTCGAGGATCTGGGCGGCCTCGGCCTGGAACCTGAACGTCTCCTCGCCCACGCGCGGACCTTTCTCTCTTCGGCTGTCCGACAACCGGCCAAGATTAAAAAGGCTTCAACGCGAGGGTCAACCGATCCTCGGGCGCGCCCCCACCCCTATTCGGGACAATTCGGGCCAATCTGGGCGGGCGGTCGGCGTAGGGCCGCCTGCGGGATCTTTCGCCGAAGCCGTCACAGGTAGGAGGGCCGTCCGGTCCTAGCTGACGACCGGGCGGTCCACGCCCGGCGGACAGGAAGGCGAGTCATGAAGATCGTGGTCATCGGGGGCACCGGCCTGATCGGGTCGAAGGTCGTCACGAGGCTCGGCGAACGCGGCCACGAGGCCGTCCCCGCCTCCCCGAACACCGGCGTCAACGCGCTCACCGGCGCCGGGCTGGACGAGGCGCTGGCCGGCGCCTCGGTGGTGGTGGACGTGTCCAACTCCCCGTCCTTCGAGGAAGCCGCCGTGCTGGAGTTCTTCGAGACGTCCACCCGCAACCTGCTGGCCGCCGAGGAGGCGGCCGGAGTGGGCCACCATGTCGCGCTGTCGATCGTGGGCACGCGGCGGCGTCACGACATCGGCTACTTCCGGGCGAAGGCCGCGCAGGAGAAGCTGATCGAGGACGCGCCGATCCCGTTCTCGATCGTCCACGCGACCCAGTTCTTCGAGTTCGCGCGGCAGATCGCCGACGGCGCGACGGACGGCGGCACCGTCCGCATGCCGCCGGTCCTCTTCCAGCCGGTCGCGGGCGACGAGGTCGCCGGGACGGTCGCCGACGTCGCGGTGGGCGCGCCGCTGAACGGCCCGGTCGAGATCGCCGGCCCGGAGCGCGTCCGGATGGACGAGTTCTTCCGCGACGCCCTGGCGGCCTGGCACGACCCGCGCGAGGTCGTCACCGACCCGCACGCGCAGTACTTCGGGGCCGAGCTGGACGAGCACACGCTCGTCCCGGTCGACGACGGCGCGCGGCTGGGCGCGCTCAAGTACGCCGACTGGCTGGCCGGAACGGACGCCGTCTAGCCGCGTCCCGGACGGCGGCCGACCGCGCCGCCGTCCGGCGCCCCGGCGCGTGAGACGCTGGCCGCCGGACCAGGATCGACGGGGGGCGCGCCGTGGCGGACGATCTCGACGCCGCCGCGTCCGTCTTCGCCGCCGTCCGGCCGCGCCTGTTCGGCATCGCCTACCGGATGCTGGGCAGCGCGGCCGAAGCCGAGGACGTGGTCCAGGACGCGTGGCTGCGCTGGCAGGCCTACGACCGCGCCACCGTCGCCGACCCGGCCGCGTTCCTGGCGACGGCGACGACCCGGCTCGCGATCAACGTGCTCCAGTCCGCGCGGGTGCGCCGCGAGACCTACGTCGGCCCGTGGCTGCCCGAACCGGTGGCCACCGGCGACGACCCGCATCTCGGCGCCGAACGCGGCGAGGCCCTGAGTTTCGCCGTCCTGATCCTGCTGGAGCGCCTGTCCCCGACCGAACTCGCGGCCTACGTCCTGCGGGAGGCGTTCGACTACCCCTATCCGCGCATCGCCGAGATCGTTCAGACGAGCGAGGCGGCGGCACGGCAGCTCGTCAGCCGGGCCCGCAAACACGTGCGCTCCGGGCGCCGCGCCCCAGCGACCGAGGCCGAACAGCAACGGCTGCTGACCGCGTTCGTGACCGCCGCCCGCGCCGGAGACCTCGCGGCCCTGGAGAAGATCCTCGCCACGGACGCCGTCAGCTACTCCGACGGCGGCGGCGCTGTCCGGGCGTCCCGGTTCCCCGTGGTGGGAGCGCCCCGCGTGGCCAGATACGTCCGGGCGTTCGCGGACAGGTTCTGGACGGGCGTCACCATCGAACGGACCACCGTCAACGGCCAGGCCGCCGCGCTGCTCCACCGCGACGGCGAACTGTTCACCGTGCTGACCGTCACCACGTCCGGCGACCGCATCGACCAGGTCCTGTGGATGATGAACCCGGCCAAACTCACCGCAGCCCGGCCGTGACTCCAGGCAATCAAGTCGTCACTCGTCCGCGACGCCAAGGTCGCCGCACAGCCCGTGCCCCTCTTCCGAAATAAGGGGACAAGGGAAAATATGGCGACCTCCTTTCAGCGAGACAAAGTCCGGCTGGTCTTCGACGCGATGGACGGCGACGGGGACGGCGCCCTCCACGAAACGGACTTCGAAGCCCTGGCCCGCCGCTGGGCGGCGACCCGGGTCGCAGGCGACGAGGACCGGCTCCTGGAGGTCATGCGCGGCTGGTGGAACACCCTGGCCGAACACGCCAGAAACGCCGACGCGGTCTCCGTCGACGACGTCCTGACGGTCGTCGACCTCCTCACGACCATGCCCGACGCGGTCACCGCCACGGCCGACGCGATGTTCGAGGCCGTGGACGAGAACGGCGACGGCCTCATCTCCCCGGCCGAATACCGGCGGATGATCGAGGCGTGGAGCGGCGAAAGCACCGACACCGGAACCACCTTCGACCTGCTGGACTCCAACGGCGACGGCGCGATCTCCCGCGCGGAGTTCGCCGCCCACTGGTACGAGTTCTGGGCCGGCAACGACCCGAAAGCCCCCGGCAGCCGCATCTTCGGCAACGTCCCAAGCTGACCAGGTTGCCTTTCATTACCAAGGGTGTACAGGGAGGTCAGAATTCCGGAACGCTTCTTGATGATTCAAAGGCATCGGCGATCGGGCTGAACCGCATATCAAGATCCGTCAAAGTTGTTGCGGCGGATTCGCGCGAGGAGTTCAGCGGCCTCCCGGGTGCGTTCGTCGTCGGGGCCGTTGATAACGAGGTGGTCGTGGTGGAGTGCCTCGAAGACGACTTCTGCTGCCGCCGTGTCGCCCTCAGACAGATACAACATGCCGATGCTGTGACGTACGTCGAGGGCGAGTTCTCCGGCGTCGCCATCGGCCGCCACGACGTCGTCGAGAAGTCGGCTGAACTGCCGCAGGGCGTCGGTGTTCTGTCCCAGGTTCGCCCGGCAGAGAGCAGCGTAGCGGCGGCATTCGAGCACTTTCCCGCCGGCGGGCCCCTCGGTGCGTGCGAAGACGTCGGCCAGGGCGTCAAATTCCTGAAGGGCCGTGCGGGCGTCGCTGCCAAGGAAAAGGATCAGAGCGCGACGGAAGCGCAGTTCGCGCAGTTCGGTGCTCTCGGTGCCCAGCGCCGGGCCAGCGGCGGCGATGACGGCTTCCACGGCGTCGGCCGCCTGGGTGTACCGCTCGGCTTCGAGGAGTTCGTCCGAGCGAGCGAGCGCGTCGTCGATCGCTCGCCGCAACGCCGGGGGTGCGACGGTCATTACGTCGACTGTCGTGGCAGGCGGCACAAGTTCGCGCCGCTGCCGTTCGCGGCCACGCGGTGCGTTCGGGCGCCGGTACATCAAAGTCGGGTCGGGAACGCTGAGGCTTCGACGGTTCCCGGTGGGCTGAGGCGATCCCGGGCCGGGGAGGTAAGGCAGCAGCCGCTCGTAGACGGCATAGGCGTCGGTTGGACGTTGCTCGGGACTTTTCTCCAGCAAGTCGAGGATCAGGGATTCCAGGGGCTCGGGAACGTCCGCGCGCAGGGCGCGCAGCGGACGAGGCTGCTGGTTGATGTGCTGGTGCTGCAGTTGGTAGTCGCTCGTGCCCTCGAATAGCGGGGAGCCCGCCAGCAATTCGTGCAGCAGGCACCCGAGCGCGTAGAGGTCACTGCGCGGCGTGACCCGGCCTCCGTTGGCCTGCTCGGGAGCCATGTACCGAACAGTGCCCACCGGCCGACCCGTCGCAGTGATCTTCGCGACGTCTGGGCGGAGGATCGCGGCGATGCCGAAGTCCAGCACCTTGACAGTGCCACCGGGCGTCACCAGGACATTGTCCGGCTTAAGGTCCCGGTGGACCACAGGGATCACGTGCGCGTAGGAGAGGACGGTGGCGATCTGCGCGCCCACGGCGGCGGCCCATGAGATTGGGAGAGGGTCGGCTGGGTCGACGTAGGATCGCAGGCCGATGCCATGGACGTACTCCATGACCAGGTAAAGCTCGTCGGCCGCGCCCACATCGAGGACCGCGTCGAAGACCTGCGGCACGCCGTGGTGCTGGATCCGGGCGGTGATCCGGGCCTCACGGCGGAACCGTTCCGCCATGTCGGCGGCGTCCTCGGGAGTGACCAGCATGTCCGGCCGGATCACCTTGACCGCCACTTCACGGTCTAGGACGGTGTCGTAGCCGCGCCACACCACGCCCATGCCCCCTGAGCTGATTCTGTCGATCAGCTCGTAGCGGCCACCGATGGACTTGACCGGCATCTTTTCTCCGCTGGTGTTCGCATTTCGGACGCCTCGCCGTCAGTCTTCCGGCATCGAAGATCACCTGTCCAGCCGTTCGCCGGATCAGGCGGCGAACGGCCGGCACCGGCGGTCGGTCAGGCGACCCCGGTCTGCCGCCGGAGCAGATCCCACGCGGCGCGCCGGGCACGGCTGTTCAATGCGGCCTTGACCTCGGGATCGGAACCGAAGTACTGCCGACCGAGATTTGCGATGGAATCGACGTGGTCCATCATCTTGTCCTCGAAGACCCGGTCGAAGACGACGCCGAAATTCCCCTCATCATCGTTGGCAACGGCGGCCTGCTTGACCTTGGGGTCGGCCAGCGCCTCCTCGAACGGCTTAATGATGTCCTGTTCGGTGAAGTCGGTACCGAACCTGGCGTTGAACCTTTCGATCAGTTCCGACAGCGGTGACTTCTCCTGCTCACGAGCGGTGACCGGGCCGTCCGCGAAGCCCTTCATCGGCGTCGGGTCTTCGGGTGACAGGCTGACGTCGTGCTCGCCGGTCTGCTCGACACGCAGATGGCTCAGGTCGATCTCGCCGATGTCGACACCGCCGTCCGCACGGCGCGGCAGCCGGTTGAGCAGGTGCCGTCCGTAGATGTACAGTTTTTCCAGATCGGCGTCCTGGTAGGGGACGATTTGCGCGAGGAAACCGTACTTGCGGACGTAGTCGCGGAGGTCGGCGCGGAAGTCCTCCGCCACCTGCTGGTCCTCGTCGCCGTCGGCGAGTTCGGTGAACCGTTCGACGGCTGGTGCGAGCAGCCGATACAACTCCGCGTGCAGCCGCTCGGCGTGGGTGGAGGACCCTGTCGCCGTTTCCTCAGCGGCGTGGAAGGCCGCCATGAACTCTTCGATCTCGGAGTCGGACAGGATCCGCGCTGCCCGCACCCGGCTCTGCGCGGTATAGAGCAGGTTCGGGTCGGACGGGAGGGTCGTCGCCTCTTCGTAGTAGGGACGGAATGCCTGCTGGACGTCCGCGGCGTCATTGGAGAAGTCCAGGACCGCAAGGTCGCTTTGACTCTTGCGGTCGGCGGTCCGATTCAGGCGTGAGAGTGTCTGGACAGCCGAGATGCCTGTCAGCTTCTTGTTGACGTACATGGTCGTCAGCAGCGGCTGGTCGAACCCCGTCTGATATTTCTCGGCGACCACGAGGATGCGGTATTCCGGCTGACCTTGCCCGCCCGACCGCGTCGCGAGGTCGTCGGCGCGCGTGTAGGCGAACGCCTTCGGGAGGGCGCTCTCGGGCAGGCCGGCGTTCTCCTTCGACTCGGTGGTCTCCTCGCCCTCGTGGGTGAGGCTGCCAGAGAACGCCACAAGCACGCCGATGCGGTATTGCATGTCGTCGATGTGCTGCTTGATCGCCCGTGACATCTGCACGGCGCTCAACCGCGATCCGGTGACCACCATCGCCTTGGCCCGTCCGCCGAGCCGACCCTTGGTGTGCGACCGAAAGTGCTCCACGATGATTTTCGCGTGCTGCGCGACGGTCGAGGGGTGCAGCAGTGCGAACCGTGCGAGCAGCGGGTTGGCCTTGGCCGGGTCGACGTCCCGGTCGTCCGGGCCTTTGTTGACCAGTTTCCAGAACGTGCCGTACGTGATGTAGTTGCGCAGCGGGTCGAGAATGAATCCCTCCTCGATGGCCTGCCGCATCGAGTACGTGTGGAACGGCCGGTAGGTCGGTTCCGCACCGGTGGTGTCCAGCGTTCCGAACAGTTCGAGCGTCTTGGACTTCGGCGTCGCGGTGAATGCGAAGTACGACAGGTTCGCTGCCCGCGACCGTTGCGCGGCCTTGCGCTCGGACTTGGCCTGGACGGTCGTGGCTCCCTTGTCGTCCGAGTCGGCGTCCAGGCCCAAGTCGCGCAGCGCCGCCTTGACGGCCGTGGCCGCGTCGCCGGACTGGGAGGAGTGAGCCTCGTCCACGACGATCGCGAACCGGCAGCCAGCGATCTCGGTGGGGGCTTCCCTGAGGTAGTTGATCAGTGCGGGAAAGGTCTGGAGCGTGACCGTCACGATCTTTCCGGTGCGCTGGGCGAGGGCGCGGGCGAGCTGCTCGGACTTCGCCCCGTACCGCTCGTCGATCTTCACGACGAGACCGGCGGTCTGCTCCAGCGCGGCGACCGTCTCACTGAGCTGCGCGTCGAGACTGCGCCGGTCGGTGATGACGATGACCTTGTCGAAGACGGGGGTGCCCGGCTCCACGCCGTTCGCCCGCGCCTCCGGGGCCAGGTCGCCGGCGTTCACGGGCGTGTGCAGGGACGTGAGGCGGTGCGCGAGCCAGCCGATGGTGTTCGACTTGCCGGACCCGGCGGACGCCATCACCAGGTAGTTGTGACCGGCGCCGTGCCGGGCGGCATGCGCGACCAGCTTCGTCACGACGTCCCACTGGTGGAACCGGGGGAAGATCGTGGTCGTGGTGAAGCGGCCCCCGGACGTCTTCGTCCGCTGCTCATGGACGAACCGTTGCAGCAGATCGAGCCAGGTGTCCGGCTCCCAGATCCGCTCCCATAGGTACGAGGTCGCGTATCTGCCGGGCGTCGATGGGACGGGATTGCCCGCGCCACCGGGCCTTCCGGGACCATCGGAACCCGTGTTGAACGGCAGAAAGCGGGTCTTGGCGCCGCGCAACCTTGTCGCGACGAACACCAGGTCCGGATCGACGGCGAAGTTCGCCACGACCCGGTGCCGGAAGATCAGCTCGCTCGGATCGCGGTCGCTGCGGTACTGCTCCTTCGCCTGCTCGACACCTTGCCCTGTCAACGGGTTCTTCAGCTCGGCCGTCGCGACAGGGATGCCGTTGAGGAACAATGCCAGATCCAGCCGGTTTCCGCGGTCGGACTGCTTGGCCGCGTACTCCAGCTCTCGGACGACCGTGAGCCGGTTCGCCCGGTAACCGTCGAGGGCAGCGTCGTCCAGCACAAGGTTCGGCTTGAAGTACGCGACGCGGATGAGCACGCCCCGGTCCTTGACACCCTTGCGCAGCACGGCGACCAGGCCGTCCTCGGCGATGGCGCGATCGAGCCGCCGCGCGAACCCGAGCTGGGCCGCGTCCGGGTCGTTGCCGTAAAGAGTGAGAAGACGTTCCCACTCCTCGGCCTGCGTCTTGCCGATGAAGGTGAAGAGATGCCCGGTGTCCAGCCCGAGTTCGGGACGGTAGTCACGAGGATCGCCCTCCCGCCACCCACGCTCCACCATCGCCGCGACGATCGCGGACCCGAACGCCCGCTCGTCATGCGCAGGGCTCATGACCTACTCCGTAACCCCACGACCGGAAGCCGTGGAAACATCGAACTGCCCCGTGACCGCGGCCGTGATCAGCGCCCGCCTCCGCTCGGCCAGCAGATCAAGCTGCCCTTTCACTTTGTCAGTGAGTCGATCGGCCTTCTCATTGTTACGTCGAATGCGCTGAACAATTTCGCGCTGGTCGTCCACTGATGGCGGAAGTGGAATTTTCAGCATCTGGAGATCGGGTACATAAATGGTCTTGTGCGTGGACCCCATCGCGAGGCGCCCAAGGAGATCCTGTCGCATAGCGCGCAAACACCACAGGAGATAGTATGGATCGAGTCGAGGACCGCACGTCCACGTAACGAAATCCTGGCTAGTCGCCATGTCGGTACCCATGACTGCGGAATAGCCCGCGGAAGCAGTGCGGCAGAGGACAACGGTTCCCCGGGGGTGCAGTTCTGCCGAAGAGTTCCGCATCCCGAGCACGCTAATTTTTTCACGTGTGTGCGTGATGACTTCTGTCCGATCGTCCCGGACTTGCTGCACCTCGCCCGTGGTGATCCACGGAATTGTGCAGTCTTTCCACCACTCTGGCTTAGATCGGCTCGGTGTGTGCCCGCTGCCCATACGCGCCAGCAGACCGACGCGCACCTCGTCCCAGGCGTCCGGTAGGAACTCCGCCCACGGCAGCTTAGACCTTCGGCCAGTCGTGGCACCGCCTAGAATTTGGTTGACTACCGCGGCTGTGCGTCGTTCATCAAGTACTTCAAGTAGCCTTTTGCTTGTGGCCACAGTTCGGTCTATGTGGGCGGTTTCGGCGTCGAGGAAGTCAGCGATGTGCCGCTGCTCAAGTGGAGAGCACGTATAGAGGGGAAAGGACGCCAATTCGTTCGTCGATAGCTCCATGAAAGTGGAGCCAAGTCCGAGCGATTGTAGTTCCTCACGGCGTGCCTCGAGCTGGTAGCCGTAGAACTTGCTGTTCGCCGTGCCCGTTGGAACGAGTCCTCGACAGCCCTGGTTGAACGCTGTTTCTTCTGTCGCAATAGATATATAGCCAATGGGGGCGCGCGTGGAAACAATGAGCGAATTTCGTGGCACGGTCGCCGATCCATTTTCAGCACCGTTTCGGGTGATTGCGCGCCTCGTCTGGTGAATGGCTGCGAAGTGTTCTCCGAAGTCGGCGGGTGTCGCCCAAGGAATCGTGCCGTTCCAGTACGCGACATCCTGTGCAGGCGTTCCGCCATTTACTACCTTAAAAATCCGTCGGAGTGGAATGGTCGGGAACGTCATTCGGTCACCGCGCTCAAGAGGGCCTGAATCTCGGCTTCAAGGTCCTTCAACTCGGCATCGATTTCGGAAAGGGGTCGTGGGGGTTGGTAGGTGTAGAAGTGGCGCGTCACCGGAATCTCGTAACCGACCTTGGTTTTCGTGTGGTCGATCCAGGCGTCGGGGACGTGTGGGAGGACTTCGCGCTTGAGGTACTCGTCCACGTCCTCCTCGAGCGGCACGTTCTCGAAGTCGCGTAGGTCGGCGTCCGGCTCTACAACACCCTTGCGATCCTTCTGGACTTCACCCTCGAGGTCGCGGACGCCGACGGCATCGCGGACGGCCTTCGCGAACGGTGCGCTGGACGGCCACTGGAGACCGGCGTCCACGACCGCGCCCATTAGGGCGTTCAGGCTTTCGAACTTCGTAGGCCAAGTCGTGCCGAGGAGGGGGCGCAGCGCATCGATAAACTCGTCAGCGTAAGGGAGCTTTTGCACGTGCTTGAGTGCAGCGAGTGCGGCGAGTGTCTCGTCCGTCAACTCGAAGCGCAGCTTGAGCGGGCGTTCTACCGTGATGCGATGGTAGCCAAAATCGGTGTTGCGGAAGACCTTGACCTTGTCGTGCAGTGGGTGGTCGGGGTCCTTGGCGACCTGCAGTGCATCGCCGTAGAGCCGGGTGATCTCGCCGATGTGGTCGGGACGGCCGTCTTTGCCGTCGCCGATCTCCTTGCGTTTATCACCGAGGGACTTGCGCATCTTCTGCCAGTAGTCCCGGGCGTCCAGCAGGACTACCTTGCCCTGGTGGTCGACGTTCTTGCGGTTGGTGACGATCCAGAAGTACGTCGAGATGCCGGTGTTGTAGAAGAGCTGGTCGGGCAGCGCGACGATGGCTTCCAGCCAGTCGTTCTCCAAAATCCACTGGCGGATCCGCGACTCGCCGGACTCGGCCGCGCCGGTGAACAGCGGTGAGCCGTTGAAGACGATCGCGATCCGGCTGCCACCCGCCTCCACCGGCTTCATCTTGGAGATCATGTGCTGCAGGAAGAGGAACGAACCATCGTTGATCCGAGGCAGGCCGGCACCGAAGCGTCCGGATTCGCCTAGCGTGTCGTGCTCGTGCTCGACCTCGTCCTTGACCTTCTTCCACTCCACGCCGAACGGCGGGTTGGCGAGCAGGTAGTCGAATTTCTCGTTGCGGTGGCCGTCGTCGCTGAAGGAGTTTCCGAACATGATGTTGTCCGGCTCCTGCCCCTTGATCATCAGGTCCGACCGGCAGATAGCCCACGACTCGCCGTTGAGTTCCTGCCCATAGACCTCGACCGTGGCATCTGGATTGAGCCCGGTGATGTACTCATGCGCCGTGCTGAGCATTCCGCCGGTGCCGCACGCCGGGTCTAGGATCTTGCGGACGATGCCTGGCACGCTAAGTGCGTCGGCGTCGGGCGCGATGAGGAGGTTGACCATGAGCTGGATGACCTCGCGGGGCGTGAAGTGCTCTCCGGCCGTCTCGTTCGACAACTCGGAGAATCGCCGGATGAGGTCCTCGAAGAAGTAGCCCATCTGGTGGTTGGACACAACTTCGGGCCGTACGTCGAGGTCGGCGAACCGTCCGACGACCTTGTACAGCAGGTTCGCGGCGTCCAACCGCTTGATCTGCTGCGCGAACTCGTACTTCTCCAGCACTTCGCGCGCGTTCGGCGAGAAGCCAGCGACGTACCGGGCGAGGTTCGGCGCCGCGTGCTCCGGATCGGCTGCGACCTTTTCCAACGTGTAGGCAGTCGTGTTGTAGAACGACTGGCCTGACGCACGGCGCAGAAACCGGTCGAGATCGAGGTCCTGGTCCTTGAACCGCTCGAGCATCTCTTGCACCGCGCGCCGGGTCGGTGCGAGGACAGTCTCCAACCGCCGCAACACCGTGAACGGCAGGATGACCTTGCCGTATTCGGACTGCTTGAAGTCGCCGCGCAGCAGATCGGCGACCGACCAGGCGTGGTTCACCAATTCGGTGTGCTTACCGGTGTCCAAGATGCCCTTCCTGCGTTCCGTGGTCTGGGGTGAGTCTCAGTGTCGTCCATCCGAAGGCGTCCGCGTGCCGGACTCAGGGAGATTCTCCGCCGGGTGGAAGCAGTGCGCCGCCGGTGAGTCCTGTGGTCAGGAGATCCGCCGCCTGGTCGGCACGCCCGGCCGCGTCCCTGGCGGCCCGGCGAAGCCGGTGGATCATCTCGAACGCCCGGCCGTAGGTGCGTTGCTCGTCCAGCGGCAGCAGCGGGATGCGCAGGCGCGACGCCACCAGATGATGCGTCGAGGTTCCCGTGGTCGCCTGGCTGATGTTGTCGCTCGCGCCTGCGAACCCCGCGAGGAACCACGGGTCGAGCCGGTCCGGGTCGGGGCGCAGCAGATGGACGCCGTTGCCCAGAAGACATCCGGCGTCGCACTCGTCGGCGACCCTGACCGCCGCGCCCGTCGGACTGGCCGTCTGGGCTAGCAGGACGTCTCCGGCCGCAATCACGACCGAGCCGGTGAGGCGCTCCTCTTCGGGATCTCCCTCGGCCTCCGCACCGTCGATGAGGTCCCGGGCGCGCAGGACGCGGCGTCCGGCAAGTTCGGCGGGGACGTCGCCCGCAGGGCCGCTGCGGTTTCCTCGGTGGACGGTGACGGCCCGTCCGTTCACCAGGTCGGCAAGGCTCGCGCTGCGCCACGTTCGGCCGGAGCCATCGGCCGGGGACCAGCCGTCCAGCTCGCTCGCCTTCGCTAGCGCCGCCACGTCTTTCGCCAGCCGTTGCACCATGTCGGTCAGGTGCCGGGCCGCGATGGTGGGGGTCACCACGAGTGCCGTGCGGACGTGCCGGGCGGGCGCGAGATCGACGAGGTCGTCCAGCAGGTCGATCGCGGGAACGCCGCGGGCGGTCGCCGGGATCGCGGCGAACGTGGCCGGGGAGGCGGAGAACGCCCGCCACACCTCGTTGACGCGCTGCCGGATCGGACTCTCGTCCGGAGCCTCGTCGCGAGCGCGGCTCGCCGCGGACGTCTGCTGGCTGACGTCGGCGAACAGCACGACGTCCTCCCCGACCCGGGGCTCGGGCGGACGGTGCAGTATCCACAGGTGAAGCCCGATGTGGTAGGGGACGGCGAGTCCGGAGGGCAGCGCGATCACGGCCCGCACGGCGCCCTGCCGGAGCAGCTCGGTCCGGATCCGCCGCCCGGACGGGCGCGAAGCGGTGGCCGGTGGCAGCAGCATTGCGGCCTGGCCACCATCGTCCAGATGCGCCAGGACATGCTGGACCCACGCCAGTTCGGGTTCCGCGCGCGGCGGCACTCCGAAGGCCCACCGCGGGTCGAGCGCCAGCTCCTCGTGTCCCCACTCGCGGTCGCCGTAGGGCGGGTTGCACACCACCACGTCCACCCGGAGTCCGGGGAAGGCGTCGTCGCGCAAGCTGTCCGCGCCGCGGACGTCTACGTGAGCGCCGGGTAGCGCCTCCCGCACGCGGGCGTGGGTCAGCGCCGCAGCGATGACCCGGCTGTCCTGTCCGTAGACGTGCGCTTCCGGTCCAAGGCGGGTGGCGGTCGCGGTGAGCAGGGTTCCGCCACCGCACGCCGGATCGAGGACGCTGTCCATCCGTGCAGGCCCGGTCGTCGCCAGATCCGCCATCAGCTCGGCGACGACGGCGGGCGTGGGGTGGGAGCCGCGGACGCCGGGCGGGTCGTCCGCGCGGTCGTCGAGCGCGGCGAGGATCGCGGCGGTTCCCTCCTCCGCCAGGACGTTGACGGCCGAACGCCAAAGGGCGACCGTGTCGCCCCCGGGGGGCGGGGGCGTCATTCCGGGAACGTCCTTGTGCAAGGCGAGTAGCGCGTCATCACCGACGTTCGCGATGCGGATCCGCTCGGCCGTAGCAAACCCGGCAAGGTGCGCCACCAGCAGAGCCAGCGCTTCGATCTCCGCGGCGCTACGCCCGCGCAGCCGGGTGCGCAGGTCGTCGGTGGCCGAACGATCCGGTAGTTGCCCCCGCGCCTGAAGCCATGCTTCCACCTGTCGGCGGTCGTAGGTCGGGCTTGCCTCCGTTCCTCCGCTGGGCTGCGGGAAGTCGGGGTGACGGCGGCGCCAATTGCTGACGGTCGCCCGCGTTACCCCCGCGAGCCGGGAGATCTCGACGGCGGTCAGCTCGTCGCTCGACGGGGGCATCAGTCTCCTTGGGAAGCTTTCGGGAACGCCGTTACCTTACATGCTTCCAGCCTGAAGATTGTTTGACAAGGCTTTCAGGCTATGCTCTCATGGTATCGCTTTCAATCAGTGGAACCTGCCTCAGGTCACCGCTCGAACAGGCTGGCCCATGGCATCCCGCCGCCCCGGCAGAGTTGACCACCACAGATGCGTCCCCGGGCGTATCGCAACCGCAACTCAGACGCCTCCCCCCGACTTCCAGGAGCCACCATGCGCAAGTACGTCGTCTCTGCCGGTGCGGCCGTCGCCGGCCTCACCACCGGCTGCGATATCGAGCAGGAGGCCACACCCATCCAGCCCGCCACGAGCGCGGGCGGAGGCGGCACGGCCAAGCGCGTCCCGATCAAGCGCGTCCGCGCGCCGCGGAGCGTTTTGGGCGACGGCGGCGCGCTGTCGTGCGCGAAGGTGAGCGTCACTAACCAGACGACCAGGAACCTGCAGGTCAACCCGCTCTACTTCAGCTTGACCGACAGTGGCGGCGCCAAGCACACCGCCGACTCGGCCCTCGGGGAGCGCCAGGACCAAATCGCGACGCCGACCCGCGCGCCGAAGGAGAAGGTGATCGGCTTCGTGCGCGCTAGGGGCCGCTTTCTGTCGGAGATCATCGCGACGACCCACCCGCTGTTCTCCGAGGCCGCTCGGGCCCAGGCCGCGGCCTGACCCGCTGCCCGGATCTCTGGAGCACTCATGTTGAAAACCATCGCCGTTCTGGCCGTCGTCGCGGCCGCCGTCACGGGTTGCGGCGGCTCAACAGCCGAGACGCCGCCTGCCGCCGCGCCGGTGTCCGCCCCCGCACGGGTCGATGCGGGATCGACCGGGGCCACGCCGACGACGGCACCCGAACCGGAGATGCAGAGTTACCGGGGCACCGGAGACAAAATCGTCCGGATCCGGCACGGCGACCCTTCCCAGGATCGCGACCGTCGCCCACTCGGGCGGCTCCAACTTCATCGTCACCTCGCTCGACAGGGACGGGACCGAAGGCGACACGCTCGTCAACGCGATCGGAGCCTACCGGGGCAGCGTTCTATTCAACATCGACGAGGGAACCTTCACCGAAGCCCTGACGGTGAAGGCCGACGGCCCGTGGACGATCCGCTTGAAGCCGATCGGCGCGGCCGAGCGCTGGACCGGAGCGGTCGCTCACGGTCGAGGCGATCAGGTCCTCCGTCTTCTCATGCCCACGACAGGGCTCACCACGGCGACCATCACCCACCAAGGCTCGGACAACTTCATCGTCAACGCCTACTCGGGCACCGAGCAGCAGAATCTCATCAACGAGATCGGCCGTTACGACGGCCAGGCGCTTCTGCCCGACGGAACCGCGCTCATCACCATCTCGGCAGACGGCCGCTGGAACCTGCGTAGGGAATAACCGTCGCCCGACAACTCCGCGAGGAAACACCATGTCCGTCCGCACCGTCTACCGGCTGCTCGGAGTCGATCCCACACCCACGGGCATGCTCGACGTGCTCGACCTCGACAGGTACGACGACCTGACTTACACCATCACCTTCCCCGAAGACCATCTCGGTTGCCCGTCGCTGCTGGTCAGCGGGCAGTTCGACATCCACCGCGCCTCCTGGTGCGATGAGGTCACCGGTCTCACCGGCGTCGACGTCGATCTGCCGCGGCTGGACACCGCCGCCCTGCTGATCGCGGCCGTCGCCGGCGAGGTCTACGCGATCGGGTTCGATCAGGGCTGGCGGCTCGTCCCGGACGCGCACAAGGACCCGTCCTTCGGGCTCCGCGTCGCAGTGCGCGGCATCGACCCGGCCCAGGTGAACGACATCGTCCGGCGCCGGCTGTCAGGGCGGGGGCGCCAGGACGCGACCCGCGCCCCGTCCGGACTCCGCATCGCCGCGATCGGGCTCAGCCAGCACGAAGAACTGGTGCGTGAACTGGGCGGGCGTCTCAGCGCCCGGCTCCTCAACCTGCCGCGTGACGGACAGGTCCGCGTGGTCGGCTCCGCCGGGCTGCACTTGCCCCTGCCGGACGAGCCCGAGGTCCTCCGTGCCACCCTGGCAGCTCTGTCGCAGATCCACGCCGCCGATCCCCATCCCGATCTGGCCTTCGTCGAGGAGATCGTTCCCGTCGGCGACCCGGACACGCTTCGGACGCTCAACGCCGCGCTGGACGACGCGCTCCGCGACCCCGCGACGGAGTGCGTGAGCCTGGCCGTCCCGTCCGCGCTCGCCGACCGGTTCGCGACCGCGAGCGGTTACGTCGTGCGTATCGACGGCACTTCAGCCCGCGGCGACGACCTCGACATCAACGTGATCCGTGCCCGGGCGGTCTCCGGTCCGACGAAGAGCCCGAGCCAAGCCCTTCGTGCAGGGCAGATCGTCCTGACTGGCGAGGACGGACGCCGGGTGGGCAGCGCGGCGGCGATCAAGTGGATCGACGCGTGGCTTACCGAAGAACACCGTCACTACTTCCTGACCGAGAGCAATTGGTACGAGGGCGGGGCCGACTACCTGGCTTCGATCGACCGTGAGGTCACCAAGCTGATCAGCTCCGAACCCAGTGTGGTGCTCCCGCCTTGGCATCCCGGCGAGCACGAACGGGCATACAACGAGCGTGCTCAGAACGAGCGGCTCACCTGCCTCGACCGAAAGTTCATCAAGACGGCCCTGCACCGGCACAACGGCCTTGAGGTCTGCGACCTGTACGGGGCAGACGGAGAGCTGATCTGCGTCAAGCCTGCAGACGGTGCCGGTCCGCTGAGCCATCTCGCTGTCCAGGCACTCGCGGGAGTGCAGACGCTGCTGCACGATGCGGAGGCCCGGAAGATGTTCAACGAGCTCGTTGGCGCGGCTTCAAAGGGAAAGCGGTCTGTGCCGTCCGACACCCGGCCGCACAAGGTCATCTTGGCGATCCACCTCAAGACCGGGAGAACGCTGACAACCGCCACTCTGTTTCCGTTGGCCCGGATCGCGCTCGTCGGAATGGCTCGGGCGCTTCGGCAGGACGTGGCAGTCGAAGTGATCGGCATTCCGGGCGAGCCGTGCTGACCGTCCGGCCTCGCTGAAGCTTGACTCGTTCTCGGGCGTGAGTGGACGGCAGGGATGCAGTCGATGGGGACCTAGTGGGCCTGGACGCCCCTCATTGGTCTTTGACCTGCTGTGGTGGGTCGCGTGGGACTCGAACCCACAACCTACGGATTAAAAGTCCGGAGCTCTGCCAATTGAGCTAGCGACCCCTGCCCGCCGGCCTGCGGGGACCTGGTGTCCGGGCGGCCCGGTCCCGGACGGTCCGGGGCGGGGAGCGACGGATTTCGGTCTCCGGCAGACACTCCGAGTGTAGAGGGCGGGCGTCGGCGCGCGCACCTCAGTAAGGCGCGGGGAGCCAGGAGGGCAGGGGCTCGGTGGACGCGGCCCAGTCCGGCGGCGGCGTCCCGAGGATGCCGCCGACGATCGCGCAGGTCGTGTCCACGTCGCCGCCCGCCCCGGCGGCGGCCCAGAACGCCGTCCGGTAGTCGGCGCCGTGCCGGGCCGCGACCCACAGCGTGAACGGGACGGTGTCGTGCGCGGCGACGAGGCGTCCGTTCCCGAGCACCTCGGCGACCGCGGACGCGTCGGACAGCGGCAGCAGCCGCCGCGCCGCGACGATTCCGGTCCGGACGCGGCCGGGCGGGACGTGCCGCAGGATCTCGTCCAGGAACGGCCCCGGCGCGGACGGCCCGCGGGCCCGCAGCGCGGCGGCGACGGCGACGGCCACCGCGCCCGCGACCGCCTCGGGATGCGGGTGCGTGACCTCCGCCGAGAGCGCGGCGTCGCGGGCCGCCGCGTCCGGGTCGCCCGCGTGCCGGGCCCCGAGCGGCGCGACCCGCATCGCCGCGCCGTTCCCCCACGAGCCCTGCCCGCCGAACGCCTCCCGCGCGAGGACGCGCCAGTCGCCGCCCGCGCGGACGAGCCGCAGCAGCCGCCCGGTGCCGGGCCCGTAGCCCCGGTCGAAGTCGTGGTGCGCGGCGAAGCTCGCGGCCAGCGCGTCCTGGTCGATGTGTCCGTGCAGGTCGAGGACGTGCGCGACGGACGCGGCCATCTCGGTGTCGTCCGTCCACTGCCAGGGAGCGGGCGGAAGCGTGCGGGAGACGAAGAAGGAACGGTTGGACGGAACGAAGAACTGGGATCCCAGCGCGTCCCCGACCGCCAGGCCGAGCAGGGACGCGCGCATCAGGTCGGACGTCATCGCACCCTTGGACGCCGCGATCAGGGCACGAGTTCGAGCCCCGCCAGCTCGCGCCGCGACGACACCCCGAGCTTGGGATACGCCTTGTAGAGGTGGTACTCGACCGTCCGGGGGCTGAGAAAGAGCTGCGCGGCGATCTCCCGGCTGCTCGTCCCCGCCGCCGCGAGCCGCACGACCTGCCGTTCCTGCGGCGTGAGCCGGTCGAGGGCGTCGGCGTCCGGCGCGGACGTGACGGCCTCGCCGGTCGCGCGCAGCTCGCCGCGCGCCCGCTCGGCCCACGGCGCGGCGCGCAGCCGCTCGAACGTCTCCAGCGCGGAGCGCAGCGGACGGCGGGCGTCCGCGCGGCGCCGGTGCCGCCGCAACCACTCGCCGTACAGCAGTTCGGTGCGGGCCGTATCGAACGGACGGTCCGCGCGGGCGTGCTCGTCCAAGGCGCGGAGGTAGGGGTCCTCGGCGTCGTCCAGCAGGGCCGCGCAGCGCAGCGCGAGCGCGAGCGCCCACGGCTGCCCGGTCGCGTCGGCCCAGGCGCGGAGCCGGACGGCGGCGGGACGCGCCTCGTCCGGCCGCCCGAGCCGCACCGCCGCCTCGGCCAGGTCGGCGATCGGCGGCATCATCCCGGCGGAGTGCCGGCGCGGCCCGGCGACCAGCGGCGCGAGCCGCCGCACGGTCTCGTCCGGCCGGCCGGACCCGAGGTCGAGCAGCGCCAGCGCCGCCTGCGCGAACACTCCGCCGGGCACCGCGTCCCCGGCCGCGCGGACGCGCGTCTCGTCGCCCTCGATCGCCGCGAGCCGGGCGTGCGCCGTCGCGAGCCGTCCGGCGCGGCGCGTCAGGCCCGTGTCGCGGGCGAGCGCGGCGGCCTCCTCGACCGACGCGGCGGCGTCGCCGTGCAGGCCGCGTTCGAGCTGGACGCGGGCCTGCGCGTGCAGCAGCGCGGGCAGCGCGCCGAGGAGCCCGCGCCGCCGGTGGTGGGCGATCTCCTCGGCGGTGAGGACGGCCACCGCGTCGTCCGCGCCGATCGCGAGGGCCGCCTGGACGGCGTCGGCCCGGTCCGGTGCGGCGGGCGGCGCGGCGAGGGCGTCCGCGACGTGGGCGGCGAGCGGCGGGACGCCGTCGGCGTACGCGCCCTCGATCATCCGCGCGAGCCCGCGCACGAAGCGGTCGTCGAGCCCGGCGGCGCGCAGCCGGGCGTCGGCTGCGCGCACGGCGGACGTCTCGCCGGACGTCCAGCCGTACAGCGCGGCGGTCCGCAGCAGCGGGACGATCTCGCCGGACGGCGTGTGCGCGGCCCGGTCGACGAGCATCCGCGCCGCCGTCCGGGTGTCGCCGCGCTCGAACTCCACGGCCGCGCGGACCCGGACGAGCCGGGTGACCTCCACCGGGTCGTCGGTGAGGCCCTCGGCGCCGAGCGCGAGTTCCTCGGCCTCCCCGGGATGCCCGGACAGCAGTTGCAGTTCGGCGGCCGTCGCGGTCCGGCGGACGCGGTCCGTCGCGTCCGGGCTCAGCTCGGCCGCCCGGCGGTACAGCGCGGCGGCGGTTCCGTGCCCGCCGCGCGACCGCGCCCGCTCGGCTCCGGCGGACAGCTCGGCGGCCACCTCCTCGTCGGGCGCGATCGCGGCCGACGCGCGGTGCCGCACGCGGCAGTCGGGGTTCTCGGCGGTCGCGGCGAGGACGCGGTGGGCGGCGACGCGCTGGTCGGCGGGCGCGCTCTGGTAGGCGGCGGCGCGGATCAGCGGGTGCCGGAAGATCAGCGTCGTGCCCGTGACGGAGACGAGCCAGTCGCGTTCGGCGGGCGCCAGGTCGGCGAGGGACGCGCCGGACTCGGCCGCGGCGGTGAGCAGGGACGACAGATGCCCGCGCCCCTCGGCCGCCGCGAGCAGCAGCATCCAGCGGGTCTGTTCGGGCAGGTGCGCGATCCGCTCCTGGTACCCGGCGAGCACCCGGTCGGCGACGGGCAGCGGCGCGGGACCGCTGGGGAACGCCGAGCCCGGGGCGCCGAACTCGACCAGGGCGAGCGGGTTGCCCGCCGACTGCCGGATGACGTCCGTGCGGCGCGCGGCGGGCAGCCCGCGCGCGGCGAGCAGCCGGTCGGCGTCCGCGGGCGCCAGCCGGTCGACGACCAGCTCCGGCAGCCCGGTGAAGGGGTAGCAGGGCACGCGGCACGCGCCGGGGGCGCGGTCGTCCCGGACGGCGAGCAGCAGCGCGACCCGTTCGGCCGTGAGGCGCCGCGCCGCGAACTGGAGGGATTCGGCCGTCGCGGCGTCCAGCCAGTGCGCGTCGTCCACGAGGCACAGGACGGGCTCGGTCTCGGCGAGGTCGGCGAGCAGCGTCAGCAGCGCGAGCCCGGTGGCGAACCGGTCGGGCCGCTCGGCCGGGACGCTGCCGAGCGCGCCGTGCAGCGCGGCGGCGTGCGGCTCCGGCAGCGCGTCCAGCCGGTCCCGGACGGGCCACAGGAACTGGCTCAGTCCGGCGAACGCGAGTTCGGCCTCGGCCTCGACGCCCGTCGCGCGCAAAACCCGCAGTCCCGGCTCGACGGCGGCGTTCAGCAGCGCCGTCTTCCCGATGCCCGCCTCGCCGCGCAGCGCGAGCACGCCGCTGCGGCCGTCGCGGGCCGCGGCGACCAGCGAGGCGATCTCCTGTAGTTCTTCGTCCCGCCCATAGAGCACACCACCAAACTACGGGCTCGAATCCAGAAACCTTACTGATTCGCCCCGTAGGTCCGGCTTCCTAGCGTGGTGTGCATGACGGACACACTTTTCTCCCCTGTGACGGTTGGCAAGCTCACCCTCCCGAACCGCATCGTGATGGCCCCGATGACGCGCGCCCGCGCCGACGACGAAGGCCGCGTCCAGCCGCTGACGGCCGAGTACTACGTGCAGCGGGCGAGCGCCGGGCTGATCATCAGTGAGGCCGTCCAGCCGAGCCGCCGGGGCCAGGGCTACGTCTGGACGCCCGGCCTGCACGAGGGCGCGCACGTGACGGCCTGGCGCACGGTGACCGACGCCGTCCACGCGGCGGGCGGACGGATTTTCGCGCAGCTCATGCATGCGGGCCGCGTGGGGCACCCGGTGCTGCAGCCGGACGGTGCGCTGCCGCTCGGCCCGTCGCCGCTGGCGTCCGGCGAGCAGCTGTTCACCCCGGACGGGCCGCTGGACCACCCCGTGCCGGCGGAGATGACGACGGAGGACATCGCGCGGGCCGTCCGGGAGTTCGCGGACGCGGCGCGCAACGCGATCGCGGCCGGTTTCGACGGCGTCGAGCTGCACGGCGCGAACGGCTACCTGATCCAGCAGTTCCTGGCGGACGGCAGCAACACCCGCGCCGACGCCTACGGCGGCTCGATCCCGAACCGCGTCCGGTTCGCGGTGGAGGTCGTGGCGGCGACGGTGGAGGCGATCGGCGCCGAGCGCGTCGGCCTGCGCGTCTCGCCGGGCGGACGGGCCAACGGCGTCTCCGAGAGCGACACCGACGAGCTGTACGCCGAACTCGTCGCGGCCGTGGCGCCGTACGGGCTGGCGTACCTGCACATCATGGAGACCGGGGACCGGGCGACGACGCGGCGCATCCGCGCGGCGTGGCCCGGGACGCTGCTGCTGAACCCGCACCCGACGCCGGAGTCGTTCCCGTCCAAGCCGGAGTACGGCGTGGACGCGCTGGCGGACGGCGACGCCGACGCGGTCGTGTTCGGCGAGTTGTGGATCGGCAACCCCGACCTGCCCGCGCGGATCAAGGCGGGCGGCCCGTACAACGCGGTGGACCCGTCCCAGTTCTATGGCGGCGACCACCGCGGCTACACCGACTACCCGGCGCTGGACGCGTGAGCGCGAACGGCCCCGGACCCGTCCGACGGGTCCCGGGGCCGTTCGGCGCGCCGCGTCAGTAGCCGGGCCGGACCCCGCCGTTGAAGTTGCGCTTGTAGTAGCTGTTCAGCTTGATCCGCTTGACGCGCTGGCCGGAGCTGGGCGCGTGGATCATGTAGCCGTGGCCGACGTAGATGCCGACGTGGGTGCGACCGCCGTAGAAGAACAGCAGGTCGCCCTTGACGGCTCCCTTCCAGGACACCTTGAACTTGACCGCGCGGTAGAGCTGCTGTGACGTGCGGGGCAGCTTGACGCCGGCCTTGCGCCAGGAGCCGCCCGCGAGACCCGAGCAGTCCCACGAGCCGGGACCGGCCGCGCCGTAGCGGTACGGGTCGCCGATCTGCTTGTACGCGTAGCGGACGGCGTAGTCGGCGCGCTGGCGCTGCTTGGCCCGCCGCGCGGACGTGATCGTGCTGGTGGCGGCCACCGTCCTGATCTGCGGGGAGGTGGCGGCCGGTGCCGCGTCCACCGCCTGCGGTGCGATGAGGACGCCGGCGCCGACCGCGGCGGCGGAGGCCACCGTCGCGAAGCGGACGAAACGCATGCGGGCAGGGGTGTTCCGGGTGGTTCGGGGGGTATGCAGGACGACTCCAGACCTCGCGGGCGGTGCCTACCGGCGCAGCCGTCACCCCCGGGCAGGGCTGTGCCCGGCGTGGGTTCGGTTCTGCGACGCGGCCTCGGGTGCGCGCACCGTCCAAAGAAGGGATCGGCGGGACCCGGCCGCGGTTCCGGCTCCGTGCTCCTGACCGCACGGACACGGCGTCCGACGCGGCGGCGATGGGTTGGGGGCGCCGTTTCTCGCGCGTCGGTGGTGCTGTTCTGTTGTGATCCGGCTGCGGGCCGGGGTTCCGCTGGACGTCTCGCTTCCGAGCGTCCGGCCGACGGCGTTGTCGGGCGGTCCAGCCGCAGGGATCGCCAGGAACGTAGCCATAGCCCGGGATATCTGGCAAATCACGGGGCCGGATTCCCGGGTCTGCGAGGGGTCGGAAGGCTGCGCTGCCTGCGTCGATCCCCGACCCGTGATCTGGGTCACAGATAGGCGTAATTGACCCTCGGGTGCGCTTCAGGTGGCCGTGAGGGCAGCTCTAAAGCCGCCGTTGTTGATCACCTTAAGTAGCGGCCGGGCGGGTGCTCGCGGCGCCGGTCTCACCTGGTCGCCAGAGGAGCATGGCCACGACGTGGTGCATGTCTCATCCAGGCGCGTGGTCGTTCCGTGATCTGCGGGCGACTGATTACGCAACGTTACAAGATTTCGGACAGAAAGAACGTCGGTTTACCGGGTCGTGATCTCCCTCGTCCGCCGCCCCCCGGCGCCGGGTGCGCTCGACCGGACGTGGCCACGAGCCTGAAGAATTTCGGGAATGCTCATGGATGATCAAAGATGGCGCGGCCCTTCCTCGTCCGGACGCAGGATCGCGCGCCGGTCATTTCCGCCATTCCCAACCCGACGTCCCCATGTGAGCGCGGATCGTCCGAGATGTCCGGTGCACCGCCACGCCCCCGGTCAGGTCACCTGTCAAAGCTCGACGTCCACACCCGGCCACCCGCACAACCACCCCGCACAACCACCCCGCACAGGATTCTTGGCACGGCTTGGCGGGGGTGGGCGTTGTGTCGGGTATGGCGGCGGTGCTCATCTTCCTGACGATCCCCGGGCTCGCGATCGGGCTGATCGTCCTGGCCGTGTTCGATCGTGTCGGCTTCTCGCTGCACCGGCGCGGGCGGGCGCGGTGGCGGCACGACGGCTCCGGGCGGCCGGTGTCGGCCGTCGGGCTGGAGGGGCTGGAGGTCTTCTACACCTCGGCTAAGCGCCATGAACTGGACGAACGTCGCACCGCGCTCGTCCTGCGCGACGAGGAGGGGGTGGGGGACGAGGCGCGTCGCGTCGATCTGGACGCGGGCCGCGTGACGATTCGTCGGCCCTGAGGCTTACGTCCGAGCGAGGTCTTCGTCACTGTCCGGCGACGCCGCGCGCTCGTTTCTTGCTAGGGATCCGCGACGCCCCGGACTGGTATTACTCAGCCCGCGTCGGGTCGGCGCGTCCGGACGGCTCCGGACGGGCTCCGCGCACGGCCGGGACGGTCCGCAACCAGCGGCCCGGGGGTGAAGCGGCCGGAACATTCCCCGTATTGTGACTTGTGGGTAACATCACCCGAACCACATTCGGTCCCTGACGTAAGGTGCTGCTTATGGACCTGAACGGAGTTTCCGCCGTCGTCTCCGGTGGTGCGAGCGGTCTCGGTGAGGCCACCGTCCGCGCCCTCGCCGCCGCCGGCGCCAAGGTAGTCGTCGCCGACCTGAACGAGGACAAGGGCAAGGCCCTCGCGGACGAGATCGGCGGCGTGTTCGTCAAGACCGACGTCACCGACGAGACGCAGGTGCAGGCCGCCGTCCAGGCCGCCGTCGACAGCGGCGCGCCGCTGCGCGTCCTCGTCAGCAGCGCCGGCATCGGCTGGGCGACCCGCACCGTCGACCGCAACGGCACCCCGCACGACCTCGCGACGTTCGAGAAGGTCGTCCAGATCAACCTGATCGGCACCTTCAACCTCCTGCGCCTCGGCGCGGCGGCCATCGCGAAGACCGAGCCCGCCGACGCCGACGGCCTGCGCGGCGTCGTCATCAACACCGCGTCCGTCGCCGCCCTGGAGGGCCAGACCGGGCAGATCGCCTACTCCGCGTCCAAGGGCGGCATCGTCGGCATGACGCTGCCCGCCGCCCGCGACCTCGCCGCGATCGGCGTCCGCGTCAACACGATCTGCCCCGGCATCATCGACACGCCGATCTACGGCGAGGGCGAGGCCGCCGAGGAGTTCAAGGCCAAGCTGGCCGCGCCGGTGCCGTTCCCCAAGCGGATGGGCAAGGCGTCGGAGTTCGCGCACCTCGTCGTCTCCCTCATCCAGAACGACTACATGAACGGCGAGACCGTCCGGTTCGACGGCGGCATCCGCTTCCAGCCGAAGTGAGGCACTGAATGTCCGAAGCTGTTCTCACCGAGGAGGACGGCGCCGTCCTCGTCATCACGATCAACCGTCCCGAGGCGCGCAACGCGGTCAACAGCGCGGTCGCGCAGGGGATCGCCAAGGCGCTGGACGAGCTGGACTCGCGCAAGGACCTGTCGATCGGGATCCTCACCGGCGCGGGCGGCACGTTCTGCGCCGGCATGGACCTCAAGGGCTTCCTGACGGGCGACAACCCGACCGTCGAGGGCCGCGGGTTCGCGGGGATCGTGGAGCGTCCGGCCGCCAAGCCGCTGATCGCGGCCGTCGAGGGCTTCGCGCTCGCGGGCGGCTGCGAGGTCGCGCTGTCCTGCGACATGGTCGTGGCGGCGCGGGACGCGCAGTTCGGGCTGCCCGAGCCCAAGCGCGGGCTGGTCGCCGCGGGCGGCGGTCTGCTGCGGCTGCCGCAGCGGATCCCGTTCCACATCGCGATGGAGATCGCGCTGACCGGGGACAAGTACCCGGCGGACCGCATGGCGGAGCTGGGCTTCGTCAACCGGCTCACCGAGACCGGCGGCGCGCTCGCCGCGGCCAAGGAGCTGGCGCTCAAGGTCGCCGAGAACGCCCCGCTGGCGCTCGCGGCCACCAAGAAGGTCATCGTGGAGTCGGCCGACTGGACCGCCGACGAGGCGTTCGCCAAGCAGAACGACATCGTCATCCCGGTCTTCGGCTCGCAGGACGCGATGGAAGGCCCGGCGGCCTTCGCGGAGAAGCGCAAGCCCGTCTGGAAGGGCGAGTAGTCCCACCCGTCAGGGTCGTGCAGGGCCGTGCGCCGGGAAGGTCCCCGGACGCACGGCCTTTCCGTTGCATGCCCCTTACCCGCCGGTAAGTCTTCCCGTACCCTGTGGGGCGGTCGGACGCCGGAGCGAGGGGACAGGTCATGCGACGGAACGCGGTGCTCGCCGGGGCCACGGTGCTCGCCCTCGGGTCGGGGACGGTGTTCGCGCCGTCCGCGCTCGCGGCCGGCTGGCGGAACATCTCCAGCTCCGCGCTGAAGTACGACGGCAGCCTGGATCGCGTCGACTTCGCGAGCAAGAGCGTCGGCTGGGCCGTCGGCGCGAGCGGCTCCCTCTTCTCCCCGACCGCGCGGATCGTCCGCTGGACCGGCACGTCCTGGACGGGCCAGACGAGCCCGGTCGGTTTCGCGCCCACTGACGTCGCCGCCGCGAGCGCGAGCCGGGCGTGGATCGTCGGTTACAACCTGACCGGTCCCGTCAGCGTGTACTGGAACGGCACGAAGTGGACGCAGGTGAGCTTCCCGCTGGTCGGGCTGCCCACCCAGGTCTCCGCCGGGACGGACGGCGCCGCCTACGCGATCACCGGCGTGGACGTCAGCTCGGGCGGCCCCGCCGCGATCCTGCGCTGGACGGGCTCGGGCTGGCTCGACCCGCAGGTCCCGCTGCCCGCGTCGACGTCGATCGTCGGGGTGGACGTCCGGTCCAGGTCGGACGTGTGGCTGGCGGGCACGACCAGCAACGGCACGACCGTGACCGGGCTCGTCGTCCACTACGACGGCAAGACCTGGAAGCAGATCAAGGTCCCCGGCTCGCTCGGCACGCCCACCAACCGCGCGGTGCTGACGCGGATCGTCGCGAACTCGTCCACCAACGTCTACGTGCTGCGCGCGAAGCAGAACGCCCAGTCCACGAACGCGCTGCTCCACTACGACGGCAAGACCTGGAAGACGGCGAACGTGCCCGGCACGCAGACGCCCGTCGGCCTGTCCTCGGACGGCGCGGGCGGCGCGATCGTGATCCCCGCGACGTCCACCGGCAAGACGACCTACTACCGCTACGACGGCACGACCTGGACGACCGCGCACGGCCCGTCCCGCGCCGGAACCCTCACGGTCGGCGACGCCGACGCCCGCCCCGGCACGACGGGCATCGCGAGCGCGGGCACCTCGAACAACGGCTCGTCCCGCGCCCCCTTCATCGAATACCTCGGCTAGTCCCCCGACACCCGGCAAACCGACGACGAAACCCCGGCCCCGCGCCGTGTGGTGGGGTTGAGCTGGGGGGATCGGGTGGCGGTCAGCGTTCTTTCAGGTTCGCGTGGCACCCTTGCCGGGAGGGAGAAGGGGGACGCCGTGGCCGAGACGACCGGGGGCTCGGCGGGGGGCCGGACGCCGGAGGCGCGGCTGCTCGTCGTGGAGGACGAGCCGAACATCCTGGAGCTGCTCGCCGGGAGTCTGCGGTTCACCGGCTTCGAGGTCGTCACGGCCACCAGCGGCGCCGACGCCGTCCAGGCCGCGCGGCGGCACCGGCCGGACCTGATCGTGCTGGACGTCATGCTGCCCGACATCGACGGGTTCGACGTCGCGCGGCGGCTGCGGTCCGGCGGCGACCACACGCCGGTCGTGTTCCTGACCGCGCGCGACACGGTTCAGGACCGGGTGAAGGGGCTCACGATCGGCGGTGACGACTATGTCACCAAGCCGTTCAGCCTGGAGGAGGTCATCGCCCGGATCCGGGCGGTGCTGCGGCGGTTCCGGGGCGGGGCGGGCGAGCCGCCGCCCCGCATGGTGTTCGCCGACATCGAGCTGGACGAGGACTCGCACGAGGTGTGGCGCGGCGGTTCGGTCGTCCAGCTCTCGCCGACGGAGTTCAAGCTGCTGCGCTACTTCATGGCGAACGCCGGGCGCGTCCTGTCCAAGGCGCAGATCCTCGACCACGTCTGGAACTACGACTTCCGGGGCGACGCCGGGATCGTCGAGTCGTACGTGTCGGCGCTGCGGCGCAAGGTCGACAACAGTGAGCCCCGGCTGATCCACACGTTGCGCGGCGTCGGCTACGTCCTGCGGGAACCGCCGGCGCGATGAGCGTGCGCCGGTTCGCCGTCCGGACGTCGCTGCGGACGCGCCTCATCGCGGGCGCGCTGCTGCTGGTCGCGCTCGGGCTGACGGTGATGAGCGCGGCGAGCGTCGGCGTGCTGCGCACCTACCTGGTCGGACGCGCCGACGCGCAGCTCCACGAGAACATCCCGCGCGCCGTCGACCAGGTCGCGCCGCAGCTCGTCACCGACCGGGCGCACATCGTCGTGCGGATGCCGAGCGAGATGTTCATCGAGGTGCGCGACGCGGACGGACGGCTGCGGGAGAGCGACACGCCGCCGTTCGGGACGTCCGGCCGTCCGCGCCTCACCGCCGGCGACTACAAACGCGTCGACGAGCCGTTCACCGCCCACGGCACCGACCGCGCCCGCACGCCGTGGCGGGTGATCACCGAGCCGCTGCCGGGCGGGGACGTCGTCGTGCTCGCGCTCAGCCTGGAGGAGGTCGAGCGGACGGTCGGCCGGCTCGTCGCCATCGACATGATCGTCGGGGGGCTCGTCGTCGCGGGGATCACCGTGCTCGGCGTGTGGGCGGTCGGCGCGAGCCTGCGTCCGCTGCGCGAGATCGAGCGGACCGCCGGGGCGATCGCGGCCGGGGACCTGTCGCGGCGCGTCCCGGCCGCCGATCGGCGCACCGAGGTCGGACGGCTCGGCCTCGCGCTGAACGGGATGCTCAGCCAGATCGAGGCGGCGTTCGGGGCGCGCGCGGTGTCGGAGGCGTCGGCGCGCCGGTCGGAGGAGCGGATGCGCCGCTTCGTCGCGGACGCCAGCCACGAGCTGCGCACGCCGCTCACCGCCATCCGCGGGTTCGCCGAGCTGTACCGGCAGGGCGCGGCCCGGTCGCCGGACGAGTTGGACCGGCTCATCGGCCGGATCGAGGACGCCGCGTCCCGGATGGGCCTGCTGGTCGAGGACCTGCTGCTGCTCGCCCGGCTGGACCGGCAGCGTCCCATCGAGCGCACGCCGGTGGACCTGCTCGCGGTCGCCGCCGACTCCGTCCGGGAGGCCAGAGTCGTGGCGCCCGAGCGCGACATCGAACTCACTGTGGACGGGACGGTCGCCTACCAGGTGCTCGGCGACGAACCGCGCCTGCGGCAGGTGTTCGGGAACCTGCTCGCCAACGCCGTCGCGCACACGCCGCCGGACACGCCGATCGAGGTCCGGCTCCGTCCGGGGACGCTCGGCGGGGCGCCCGCCGCCGTCTGCGAGGTCGCCGACCAGGGCCCGGGGTTGAGCGGCGAGCAGCGCGAACGCGTCTTCGAGCGGTTCTACCGCGTCGACGAGGCGCGCAGCCGGGGCGGGACGGGGCTCGGCCTCGCGATCGTCGCGGCGCTGGTCGCGGCGCACGACGGACGCGTCGAGGTGGAGTCCGAGCCGGGTCGGGGCGCGACGTTCCGGGTCCTTCTGCCCCTCGACTGAGAATTTCCAGCTCGCTCTCAGGTTCGTGCGGTCGGATGACGTCCGCAGGGCGCGCTTCCGCTCCGGAGGACCGGAAGACCGCGCCCCGCCCAGACTTTCAGCGGACGTTCAGGAACCGCTCAGGGGCGTCTCAGGCCCGGCGCCGATAGTCGGGATGAGGCAACCGACAGGGGGACCGACATGACCGAGTCGAACGAACCGTGGCGGCAGTGGACGCCGCCGAACCCGAACGCGCCGCACCTCCAGCCCCCGGCACCGCCCGCGCCGCCCGCGGCGCGGCGGGGACGCTGGACGCTCGGCCGCCGGATCGCCGCCGTGGGGGCGGCGGCGCTCGTGGCCGTCGGGTCGGGCGCGGCCGGCGCCGCCGTCGCGCTGTCGGCCACCGGAGACGGGACGGTCTACTCCAGCCCGACGGCGGTCTCCGGCGCGTCCACCACCGGCGGTTCGACGGCGCAGGTCGCGGCGGCGGTGTCGCCGAGCGTCGTGTCGGTGGCGACGCAGAGCGGCTCGGGCTCCGGCGTGATCATCCGCTCGGACGGCGTGATCATGACGAACGCGCACGTCGTCGCGGGGGCGAGCGCCGTGACCGTCAAGTTCAGCAACGGGAAGACGGCGCGGGCGACGGTGGTCGGGTCCGACGCGTCCAACGACATCGCGGTGCTGAAGGCGGCGGGCGTGTCCGGGCTGAAGCCGGTGACGTTCGGGAACAGCGACGGCCTCGCGGTCGGCGACGCGGTACTGGCGATCGGCAGCCCGCTCGGCCTGGACGGGTCGGTGACGTCCGGGATCGTCAGCGCGCTCGGCCGCGAGATCAAGGAGAGCGACGAACAGGACCAGCAGCTCCCGTCCTTCCTGCGCGGCCAGACGCCGCAGGAGCAGACGGTGATCCGCAACGCGATCCAGACCGACGCGGCGATCAACCCGGGCAACTCGGGCGGCGCGCTGGTGAACGCGGCCGGGCAGCTCGTCGGGATCAACACGGCGATCGCCACCTCGGGCGGCTCGTCGTCGGGGAACATCGGCGTCGGCTTCGCGATCCCGTCCAACACGGCCCGGTCGGCCGCCGCCGAGATCATCGCCGCGGGCTCCGTCTGAGGCGCCACGAACTCACCGGTGACACCGCGTGGTCACGGCTCCGGGGGGAGCGGGCGGACGACCGGTCACCGGTGACGAAGGCCGTACGGAGCCGGGCTCCGTACGGCCGACATGGGAGGGCACGGCCGCGCGATCACCATCCAGATCACGCGGCCGTGTCGCCGTCGAGCACGAATTCCCCGGGGATCTGAGTATCGGGACGGTGTCCAGACCGTCCGTCGGCGACCGACGATCGGAACCCCGACCGAGAACAGCCGGTCCCGTGTCCCCCGCTTTTTCGCCTCTCCCTTGACGAGCGCCGTCGCCCCTTCGGTGTCCGATGCCGAGGCCGTCCCGTCCGACCGTCCGCCGTCCCGGGCCGCGATGATCGCCGCGTCGGTCGGAGCACTGGTCTTCGCTCTGCGCGGGGTTCGCCCTGCTGTGCGCGGCGCTGGCGGCGAGCGAACTCGACGGCGCCCCCGACGCGCACGGCTACGCGGTGGCCCTCCGGTTCGTCGCGGCAATCAGCGCGTTCGCGCTCATCATGGCCGTCGGCTCCCTCCGACCGCCGCCGCGTCCTTGAGGTGACGCGATTGTTACTTACCGAAATGCCCGGGTTGCACGCCCGGCCCTCAGCGCCTTTCGCCGAGCAGCCTGGCCCAACGCGCTGAAACTGGGCCGTACGGGACTCTGACGGTCGACTTGACCACTGTCATGATCATGCTTGATCATGCAATGACCCCGCGCACCTCTCCGCATCCGCATGCCCGAAAGGTGGACCGGTGGCAGGACCGGGCAAATCCAGGTACGACCACGCCAAGATCAAGGACGTCGCCAGGACGATGCACGCGGAACTCCAGCGCGTCGCGGGCCCCGGCACGCTCTCCGACGTCTCCTCCCGCGGCAACGTCCCCGCCGCGGCCTTCGGCTCCTGGGACGCGGCCAGATCCCTCGCCGCGACCGTCACGGCCGGAAACCAGCAGATCACCTGCCTTTACCAGACTTTCCTGGACGACTTCGCGCAGGTCGCCGAAGCGATCTCGAAGATCGCCGACAACTACCGCGAGTCCGACGAGAAGATGCTCGCGGACATTCGCTCGATCAACCCGTCCGGCGATGTCCCCCCGACCACGTCGACCGTGAAGCCCGTGGAGTGACGATGACCCGCTACACCCTCCGGACGGGTGGCGCACCAACGGGAGACCCGTCCTCTTACGGCGACATCGGCAAGATACGCGCTCTCCTCGATGCGACCGATCACAATGCGATCAGCAACGCGGGCGCCGCGTATGTGGGCGCGTCACAGCATCTGATCGCGCTGCGCGAGGTGATCAACCGGGCTTCGAAGGCTCTCGCCGACGACTGGGAGGACGAGGCCGCCACCGCGACTCAGAAGGCGCTCCGCAAGCTGCACACGACAGCCGATCAGCTCGCCGCCGCAACGGAGCAGATGGGCAAGACCCTCGACTGGTACGGCGACGAGATCCTCCGGTGGTACGTCAAGCACAAGCCCGACACCGGCTTGATCAAGGACGGCGGCGACGACAAGTACGCCCGCGAGTACATGCAGCGCCTCAACGCACGTATCGCCCAGGCATGGTCGCGCCTTCCCGAAGCGGTGACCGTCGAGCGCCTGAAGCAGGGAATCGAGCAGATCGACGATCCTTCGACGCGGCCGATGACGAGTGGAGCACCGGCGAGCAGTCCGACCGCCGCGGGCGGCTCACCGGGCGGGAGCCCAGGCGCCGGGCATCACCCGCTCGCCAACGCCACCGGGCTGAGCGGGGCCGATGGACCGTTGAACGGCGGCGCCAACGGTCACCCGGCGACGGGTGTGCGGCCCGGCGCGCTGGACGGTGCGGTGACGGGCACGGATCTCGCCGGCGCGGGAGGCAACGGCATCACGGGCTCGCCGTTCGGCGGGCCGCCGACCGGTCCAGGCGGCGCGCCGAGCCCGTTCGGCGGCGTCGGCCCCGGCGGGCCGCCGGGCGCGCTGCCCGGGGCCGGGGCCGATCCGGGTGGACTCGGCCCGCTGGGCGGACGACCGGGCGGTCTCGGGAACGACGGGTTCGGCCCGAACGGTCGCGGCGGGACGGCCTCGTCGGCGAAGGGCTCCGGGCCGCTCGGCCCCGGCGCTGCCGGAGCCGGTAAGCGCGAGGACCGGCAGGACGAGCGGCGGCGGGAGTTCTGGCTCGCCGAAGAACGTGAGAACTGGAACGCGGATCCCGCCGTATCTCCCGTCATCGGCGGAGCTTCTCCGGCCTCCGTCGAATATGACGACGAAGCGTGGCGCGCCGACTCTTCGACCGCGAACTGGGGTGTGGAACCCGTCCCCGAAGTCGTTCTCGGTTCTCCTGTCCGGCCGGAACCTGCGCAGGCAGAGCCCGCTGACGAGTCCGATGATGCGGGACAGGCGAAGGACGCGCGCCCGGAAAGGCTCGAAGCGCCACCCGAACTCCGAGGAAGCGAATGACCGTGTGGAAGCGGGCCGTGGGCTCGATGGCCGTACTGTGCGCTCTCCTGCCCACGGCCGTCGGTCAGGTCGACGCGTCGGCATCGGCTCCCGCGCCGCGCCCCGAGGAGTGGTGGTTCACAACCTGGAGCCTCCAGTCCCGGGTGTGGCCGGTGTCGAAGGGCATCGGCATCACGGTCGGTGTCGTCGACTCGGGCGCCAACGGACGCCTCACCGAGCTCGCTGGTCGGCTCGTCGGCGGCTGGGATGCCACCGGCGGCGGCACCGACGGACGCACCGATGCCGACATCGAGACGGACGCGCTCGACAAGGGGGGCTTCGGCCACGGCACGGGAATGGCGGCCCTCATCGCCGCCAACGGATCCGGCACCGGCATGCTGGGCCTCGCCCCGGACGCGAGAGTCTTGCCGGTGGTCGCGAGCACGAACGCCGAGTACGCCAAGGGCATCGTATGGGCGGCCGATCACGGGGCGAAGGTCATCAACGTGTCGGCCGCGTGGTACAGCGGCTATGGCGATGGACATTGTTCCCGTGAGGTCCAGAAGGCGATCGACCATGCGCTGGAACGCGACGTCGTTGTCGTGGCGGGTTCGGGAAACCGCCCGACGCGGCATGTTCTGGAGCCTGGTGGCTGTCCGGGCGTCCTGACCGTGGGCGCGGTGGACAGCGACCTGAAACCCTGGGCGGACACCACCCCGCAGCCTTCGGTCGACGTCGCGGCGCCTGGCGTGCACATCGGGACGCTGGATCGACAAGGAAAAATGATCCGGGCCTCCGGTACGAGCGCGTCGACGGCTCTCACCTCGGCGGTCGTGGCGCTGGTACGGGCGAAATACCCGACCATGTCGGCGCGCGAGGTGGTGCAGCGGATCATCGCCACGGCGAAGGACGTCGGCCCGTCCGGAAAGGACGAGCAGACGGGTTACGGACTGGTGATGCCGTACCGCGCGCTGACGGCGAACGTCCCCAAGAACGCGACCAATCCGGTCTATGCCGAATGGGACCGCCACCACGGTCAGGCGCCGCCGGTGAAGCAGGCCGCGAGCCCTGCCGGGGATGAGGGCACGAGCGCGGTGTTGAGCGCGAAAACCCTGGCCCTGGCCGGCCTTGGCGTCGCCGTCGTCCTCGCGATCGCGGGGGCGGCGGTCGTCGTCGCGGCCCGTTCGCGACGTCAAGCCCGCGCCCGATGAAAGGCGAGGCCGATGACTGAGAATCCCCTCAACAAGCTCTTGAACCCCGAGCCCGGCCCGCCGCCACCGACGCCTGATCCGCACTCTCCACTGCCGCCAGCGTTGCAGGTCCCGGGCACGCGCGCCCCGCAACCGGCACCGGCCCAGCGGCCCGCGCAACCGCAGAACCAGCCGACGGGCGCCGGTGGAACATCGGCCATGGATCCGTCCGCGTTGCGCGCGGCGGGCCGGTCGGCGGACGGGGCCGTCGCGCATCTTCGCCAGGGCGGCAAAGCTTTCGTGTCCGAATCCGATCGCGTGGGCGACGCGCTGGGCGCGGGCTGGCAGACGGCCGCGGCGATGAAAGAGGTCTCCGCCGCCTGGTCGCAGGCGCTTCGGCGCATGGCGGACGAAGTCGAGTACCTCGGCGGCGCGGTCGAGAAGTGCGCGACGAACCGGCAGTGGGCGGACGAACAGATCAAGGACCAGATCAGCCGGATTCGGACGGGGAAGTAGACACCGTGGTTGACTTCGCCCAGCTTCGTGACGCGAAGCCCGATGAGCTCGACGGTGCGTGGCGGTCGTGGCGGAAACTGGTCGAGCAGCTCGAACAGGCCGAGGACGTCTACCGCGACAAGTTCCTCCAAGGCGTCCGCAAAGCACGCTGGAATGGCCAGGACGCGGAGGCGGCGCTGCGCACGCTCGTGCCGGAACAGGAACGGATCCGCGTGGCCTCCGGCGACGCGTCATCGGTCGCCAGCGTGCTGAACAGCGCTCAGGCCAAGTTCAAAGCCGCCCAGACCAAGTTGCTCAACTACATCGGCGAAGCCCAGATGCGCTACCTCAAGGTGGGCCACGATGGGTCGATCGACTTCCCGGACGCTCTCCCCTCGGCCTACTCCGACTGGGACCAGCTCAAGAAGATCGCCGCCGGGATCCAGCAGCAGTTCGTCCAAGCGCTGAAGGAGGCCAACGCGGCCGACCAGCAGATCGCCGCCGCGCTTCGCGGCCTCGGCCCCAGCATTCTCGGTGCGAAGAACCCTTTGGCCGAGCTGCGCAACGACGCCAAGACCGCGACACAGTTGGCCGGCTTCGATCCCAACAATCTTCCCCCGAAGGGCACCAAGACTCCCCAGCAGGTCGCGGCCTGGTGGAAGTCCCTCCCGGAGGAGCAGCGCCACCTGCTGATGAACGCCTACCCGGAGAAGATTGGCTGGCTGGACGGCATCCCCTCGGAAGACCGCAACGAGGCCAACCGGACCCGCCTCGCCGCCAGAATCAACCAGCTCGAAGAGAAGGGCAACAACCTCACCCGCTATCAGCATCGCGACCTCGAACGTCTCCTCAAACTGAGAGACGCGATCTCGACTTATGAGAGCAAGGGCCAGGACGTCTACCTGCTCGGCCTCGACTCCACGATCACCACTCAGTCGGAGTACGACAAGGGGGATGGGTCGGACGGTCGCGCGATCGTCGCCTTCGGCAATCCGGACACGGCCAAGCACACGGGCGTGTATGTTCCCGGGACGACGGAAAATCTCGACAAGTTCACGGGAAGCATGAATCGCGCGTTCAACTTGAACCAAGCGACCTCTCAGCTGACCGGCGGCCCGGTGTCGACGATCGCCTGGCTCGGCTACGACGCGCCGAACAACGTGTTCGACCACCTGCTGCCCGGAGACGCCGCAGTCCCCGGCTACGCGATACGCGGCGGAGCGCAACTGAACTCCTTCGTGGACGGCCTACGTGTCGCGCAGAACGACGCCGGCGATGCAGGTTCCCACCTGACATTGGTCGGCCACAGCTATGGATCGACCGTCATCGGTGAGGCCGCGAAGCAGCATGACGGACGGCTTCCGGTCGACGACATCGTCGTGGCGGGCAGTCCCGGAATGCACGTCGCCCACGCCGGCGACCTCGGTATCGGCGCAGGGCACGTTTGGGCGGAGAAAGCGCCGGGCGACCCCGTTCCGCTCGCCGGCAAGGTCTTCCACGGCGGCTGGACGCTCCACGGTCCGCAAGTACCGAGCGACGAAGGGTTCGGCGCGAACCGGTTGGACACGGATGGCCACGGCCACGGCGAGTACTGGCGGGACAACGACATCACCGGACGGGAGGACCGTGATCCGTACACATTCCGCGATCCCGGCCTCAGCCTGCGGCAGCAGGCGAAGGTGATCGCGGGCACGTACGGAGATCAGGACCCCATAAACAACCCGACGCTGGTGAACAATTGACGAATATCGGATTGCGGTGGCGCTCGTTTTGGGCCGCGCGAATCGCGGTTTCGGCGGCGCTGGCCGGTGTGACGGCCGCGCTGGCGGCGTGCGATCCCACCAGCGCCAAAATGCCGGAACGCAACCCCGCCGAAGCGGGACGGACGATGACCGCCGTCATCGATGAGGTCGTCCGCAACCTGCCGCGCAAGCCGAAAGGCCACCCGGAGGTGGGCTTTCAGTTCTGCGACACGGGCCTGAACTCCGAGAAGCAGGTGCGGCCCATGGCGAACGACCCGTGGCACGTTCGCTACAACGTCTACTCTGTCGGATCGGGCCTGGTCTACTCCGTGTCCTCGTATGCGGAATCGGAGCAGGTTTTCCGGACGCTGACCGATCGGCTTCGCTCCGCGGGCGGATGGGAATTGAAGGATGTTCGTCTCACGAGCGGCGCCTACGGCGGATTCCGTGGCAAGAAGAACGGCGTGAGCGTAGTGACGATGACAGGTCCGACAGGTCCCGGCGGAGTGGACGGGCTTGAGGCCACCATCAGGTTCGATGCCGGTTGTTTCAAGCATCCGCATGCGTGACGGGCCGGAGGGGGCAGGATGAGCGGCGACGGTCTCATGCGCACTGAGCATCCCGAGGTCGCGGCGGAGAAGGTGGCCGCGTGCGCGCGGGACATCGCGGACGCGTTGAACGGATACGGCGTGCTGGGAAAGGCGCCGGAGGACGTCAGCCCGCAGCCGTGCGACGAGGTCGAGGTCGCCAATCCGGTCAGCGGTGAGCCCGCCGAAGCGGCGTCCCGTCCGTGGTTCGTGGACTACAGCCCTTACGTGATGATGTACATCGACTACGCCGATCTGAAGACGCCGGACGACGTTCGTCCGGCCTTGGCTCAGGTCGGCGCGCGGCTGGCGGACATGGGCTGGACGCCCCGGACGGCCTCCGTCGACGCGAACGAGCTGGTGATCGAGGCTCCGGGCGGAGGTTATGGAGCGGTGATCGGCGGAATCGTCCTCGGCGATGGACAGCCGAGAGTCACGGTCATCGTCTCGTCGCCGTGTCTGCGGCACCCCGGCGAAACGGCGCAAGAGACCTGACGATCGGCCCGGCGCGCAGCCTCGACCCCCGAGAGGGATATTGGGGAGACATGGGTGGGCTCGGGTGGGGATACTGGGGGGTATGGCGGGTGATGTTCGGGTGCGCGGCTCGGTCTCGATTCCGGAGACCGAGCTGAGCTGGCGTTTCTCGCGGTCGTCGGGGCCGGGCGGGCAGCATGTGAACACCAGTGCCACGGCCGCCGAGTTGTCGTTCGACGTGGCGAACTCGCCGTCGTTGCCCGAGCCGTTGCGGCGGCGGGCGCTGGAACGGCTGGCCGGACGGCTCGTGCGGGGCGTGCTCACCATTCGCGCCGAGGAATACCGGTCGCAGCTCCGCAACCGGGACGCGGCGAAGGCGCGGCTCGCCGCCGTTCTCGGGGACGCCATCGCGCCGCCGCCGAAGAAGCGCATTCCGAAGAAGATCCCGCGCGGCATCAACGAGCGCCGGCTGGAGAACAAGAAGCGCCGGTCCGACGTCAAGAAGCAGCGGTCCGTCCGCTGGAAGTGACGCGTCAGCCGACGCGGCGGGCCTCGCCCGTCAGCGTGTCGATGTAGACCTCGCCCGCCAAGTGGCCGCACTCGTGGTGCAGGCAGCGCGCGCCGCGAACATGTCGTCCACGAGTCGCTGCAACGCGGTGTCGAACGTCCGGACGGGATCGCAGGCGGTGCGCAGCACCTGGTCGCCGAGCGTGCGGATCGGACGCATCGTCCCTCCCCGGGAGGGCGGACGGCCCGGACCGCGAGATCCGGACCGTCCGAACCGGTCAGGCCCCGTCGGCCGGGCGCTGCTGCGGTCCGTCGGCGTCCGCCTCCGGACGGGACGGAGCCGACGGCGGCGTCTTCGCCGCGGCCGGGGACGGCGTGTCGGTCACGGTCGCGTCCGGATCCGGCCGGGACGCGGCGGGCTGCGCCGGGGGCACCGACCCCGCCGGGACGGGCGCGGCGGCCGGACGCGCGGCCGGGACCGCCGCGTGCTTGGGCGCCGGAGCCGGGGCGGGCGCCGGCTTGGCGGCGGCCGGAGCGGCGGCGGCGGGCTGCGCCGGGGCCTTGCGCGGGATCGGCTGCTTGACGGCGTCCTCGACCATCTTCTCCAGCGGCCCCGCCTCGTTCTCGGCCGTCAGCAGCCGGTGCAGCGTCTCGCTGATCTCGGTGAGCCGCTGCAGCGCCTGCGTGTGGTTGCGGGTGAGCTGGGTGAGCCGCTGCGTGGCGCCGTCGTTGATCACGCTGGCGCGCCGTTCGGCGGAGGTCAGCGTGCGCTCGGCCTCCAGCCGCGCCGTGGTGACGGTCTGCTCGGCCTCGGTCTTGGCCGAGGTCAGGACGCTGTCGGCCTCCTTCTTGGCCGCCGCGAGGACCTGCTCGGCCTTCTCCCGGGCCTGGCCGAGGTCGCGCTCGGCGTGCGAGCGGGCGTCGTCGATGATGCGCTGGGACTCGCGCTCGGCGTCGTCGCGGATCTGCTCGCCCTTGGCCTTGGCCTCGGCGACCTTGTCCTTGGCCTCGTCCTCGGCCAGGTTGATGATCTGCTTGAGGCGGTCGCTCAGGTCGTCGCCGGTGGGCTTGCGGGCCTCGCGGACCTCCGCCATCTCGCGGCGGACGTTCTCCACCTCGCTGAGCGCGCGGGCGAGCCGGACCTCCTGCTCGCGGAGCTTGCTCTGGCAACGGGCGATGTACTCGTCGACATGGCGGCGGTTGTAGCCGCGCATGACGATCTCGAAGTTCTCCTCGCGCTGGAGGTTCGGCAGGATTTCCGCTTCGTTGCTCATGATGCCTTGGGGGTCGTCGGCGGGGTGGCCCCGCCGGGGTTCGGTTGCGGTCCTCGCCGCCCCGCCTGCGATCCGGGCCGTCCCGGGCGGGACGGACGCCACGTGAGAGAACGGCACCTTCGACCTTGTCCGGTCCGCCCCTGTTCGCGCAACCGGAACATCCTTCTTGCTGCCGCTTCTTCATCCGGGACGAGCCCACAAACTATCGAATTTCCGTAGATCTCGCCGGGTTCGCCGGACGGGAGGCGCCCTCCGGCGGTATGGGCGCCCTACGATCGCGCCCATGAGCAGCTATGTGGGATCACTGGACGAGCACACGCCCGACATCCATCCGGAGGCGTGGATCGCGCCGGGCGCCGTCGTGGTCGGCCGGGTGCGGCTCGGACGGCGCGCGAACGTCTGGTACGGCTCGGTGCTGCGCGGCGACGACGAGGAGATCGTCGTCGGCGACGAGGTCAACATCCAGGACCTGAGCTGCCTGCACGCCGATCCGGGGATGCCCGCCGTGCTGGAGGACCGCGTCAGCCTCGGCCACAAGGCGATGGTCCACGGCGCGCACGTGGAGACCGGCGCGCTGATCGGCATCGGCGCGATCGTGCTGAACGGCGCGCGGATCGGGGCGCACACGCTGGTCGCGGCGGGCGCGCTGGTGACGCCGGGCAAGCAGATCCCGTCCGGGGTCCTGGTGGCCGGGACGCCGGGGAAGGTCGTCCGCGAACTGACCGACGACGACCGACTCGTCCTCGACTACACCCCGAAGGTCTACATGGAGAAGGCGGAACGGCACGCGCGGGCCGACTGGCGTTGACGTAACTGGGCAAGTCCGGCGTCTGGCACCATTGGCCGCGTGGTGTGGGGACCGGGCTATGGCAGTGCTCCGCCGCCCAGCCCCCGTGCGGGGGACGATCCGTTCGCGGCGGCCGAGCGCGACACGCGCGCGATGGTCGCCGCTCAGTGGTGGCCGGGGGCGGCGCCGCAGCAGCGCCAGCACGCGATCGCGGGGCGCGTCCTCGTGCTGCCCGACGGGACGTGCTGGCTGTTCGGCGCGTGGGCGCGCTGGTACCGGCTGCACCCGTCCGACGGCCAGTGGTACCTGTGCCCGCCGCCTCGGTCGCCCGTCGCACGGGCCGGGGCGCGGCCGGTGCAGCAGGGCCAGATCGCGCCGCTGCCCGCGCACGTCGTGCCCGCCGGGCCGGACTTCTCCTACGAGCCGCCGGTGTCGCGGCCGTTCCTCGGCACCGGGTTCCCGTCCGACCTGACGTCCCAGGTGCGCGCGACGGTCGAGTCCGCCGCGACGCTGCCCGCCGCCGACTACCCGCACTGGTGGCCGGAGTTCTCGTCGCAGGTGCCGTCCACGGTGGTCGTGGCGTGGGGCGTGCTGATGTGGTGCGCGACGGCGCCGGTGTACGACGCGCGCCTGGACGGGCAGATGCTCGACCTGTGGGCGCCCTACCGCGCCAAGCCGCTGCGGAAGGTGGACGGCCCGCGCTGGCTGACCCCGCCGACGCTGGAGTCGCTGGTCGCGCTGTACGCCGAGCGGCTGCGCGCCAGCCGGGTGGACGCGGCCGTCGTCGTGCTGCGGACGATGTGGGCGGTCGCGAGCGCGCTGCGCGAGGACGCGCGGTTCCAGGTCCGGGCGGACGCGCTGCTGGAGATCCTCGGCTCCACGCTCAGCAACCCGACGGTGGACTACGGGGCGCTGCCCTACGGAGACCAGGCGATCGTCCAGCAGTGGCTGACGCGCTGCCCCCCGCACCTCGTGCCGTCGCTGCGCGGCGAGGGCTCGCCGGGGGACGGGTTCCGGCACGCGTTCTACTCGCTCGCCGAGACGCTGACCGACCACGCGGGCGACCCGTCCGACCCCGCGTTCATCGAACCGCGCCTGATCGCGGCGGCGCTGCTCGCGGCGGACCTGTCGGTCGTGCGCGGCGACATGGCGGCGACGATCGTCCCGTGGCTGGACCCGGAGGTCCGCTACACGGTGCAGGCCGTGCTGAACCAGACGGGCCACCCCCTGCGCCGCCTCTGGCCGGACGACCTGCGCCTCGCCGAACCGCTCGCCTCGGCGGTGCGGCGCGGCGGCCGGGACCGTGAGGAGGCGCTGCTCGCCGCCGCCTACGAACTGGACCTCGCGTGGTGCCGGCTCGCGGGGATGCCCGCCCGGCCGCGCGGCTTCCCCGTCCCGACGGCGATCATCGCGGGGCTCGTCGGCCGCGACCGCGCCCGCGCGACGGCCCGCACCGGCACGGTGAGCCCGCCCGCCGCGCCGCAGCCGCCCCAGCCGCCGCAGAGCGCGCAGTCGCAGCCGGGCTTCGCGCCGGGCGCGCCCGCCGCGGCGCCCGCGCAGCCGGACCGTCCGTTCGTGCAGCCGCCCGTCGCCGCGCAGGACCAGGCGGCGCACCAGCAGCCCGGCTTCCCGCCCGGCGCGGACCTTCCGCCGCCGGACGACCGTCCCGGCGCCCACGCGCAGCCCGCCGCGTCCGACGCCGCGCCGCACGACGCCGACCAGGGCGGCTTCGTCCCGCCCTACACGGCCCTCGGCTTCGGCCGCCCCGGCGTCCCCGGCGTCCCCGGCGTCCCCGGCGTTCCTGGCGTCCCCGGCGTTCCTGGCGCGCCCGGCGTTCCTGGCGCCCCCGGCACCGCTGGCGCGCCCGGCTCGGGCGGACCGCAGCCCGGCGCGTCCGGTCCCGGCGCACATCAACCGGGCGGGCCGCAGCCCGGCTCGGGCGCGCCCGGCGTCGGTTCGCCCCAGCCGGGGATCCCGGGCGCGGGCGGCGGTGCGCCCGGTCACGGCGGGGCGCAGCCCGGGGTTCCGGGCTCGGGCGTGCCCGGCGGCGGGCCTCCGTACGGTGCGCCCGGCGCCGACGCACCGGGCTCCGGTGGCCAGCAGGCGGCGTCGTATCAGCCCGGCGCGCCGCAGCCGGACGGGCAGCAGGGCGCGGACGGCGACGGAGACGTCGTGCCGCCCTACACCGCGCTCGGCTACGCCCCGGCGGGGTCGCCGCAGCAGGTGCCCGAGCCGTTGACGCGGCGTCCGTCCGAGCCGCAGCGGGTGCCGCGCCCGCCGATGCCGCCCGTCGCGAACCAGCAGCCGCCGGGCACGGCCGTGGACGAGCCGTTCGACGTCGAGGGCACGCGGGTGGACGGCCCGCCCGGCCGCCGCAACGCGCCGAGCGCGCCGCAGGGGCCGCCGCGCACGCGCGTCCTGTCCGGCGGCCTGGACGACACCGCGCCCGACACGGCCGACGACGAGCCCGCCCCGCCCACGACCCGCCAGCCCCCGCCGGGCACGCGGATCATGTCCGAGACGATGGTCGGGAACTTCGACTTCCTCGACGACACGCCCGCGCCCGAGACGCCCGTCGAGAAGATCCCGCCGCCGAGCGACCGCAGCGAGCGCCGCGTCGTCGAGCGGTTCGGCATCGGGTTCATGTCCGGCCCGGAGGACGCGGCCGTCCTGCTCGGCGAGGTCCGCGAGCGGATCGAGGCGTGGAACGGCCTGCCCGGCGAGGTCGCCGAGGAGACGCGCGTGGACGGGAGCCCGCAGCAGGGCGTGCCGAGCGTCCTGCTCGTCGGGTCGCCGCACACCGGGCAGCGGCGGCTGGCGCGGCTGATCGCGCTGACGATGGCCGACGCGGGCCACGGCGACGGCGCGCTGCGCGCCCACGAGGCCGAGGACGTCCGGGGCGCGCCGCCGGACCGGCTCGCGGCGCTGCTGACCGGCACCGGCCCGGCCGTGCTGTTCGAGCGGTTCGACGCGGCGATCGGCGGCTCGTCCGATCCGCAGGGCGCGGCGGCGGCGGTGCGGCGCGCCCGGCGCGACCCGGCGAACGCGACGCCGCTGGTGGCGACCTGCGATCCGCGCGCCTACCAGCGGCTCCGGCAGGACCATCCGGGCCTGACCGAGGCGTTCCGCGTCTACCGGCTGCCCGACTTCACGGGCGTCGAGAACCGGATGATGCTGCTGCACGTCCTCGCCGACGAGCGGCGCGTCACGGTCGGCGCGGACGCGCTGGAGGCGGCCCGCGCCGACCTCGGCCGGCTGCGCGGCCCCGGCGACCTCGTCAACGCGCGGCTGGTCGAGGCGTACCTGGACCAGGCGTGCCGCCGCCATCTGGAGCGTGCCGGGGCGTCCCGGGACCGGCTGGTGCTGAGCGCGCAGGACCTCGCGGGCGTCGCCGAGAGCATCGAGCCCGCGCTGCGCCCGCCCGGCGACATCGACGGCTACCTGTCCCGGCTGGACGCGCTGACGGGCCTCACAGAGGTCAAGGAGGCCGTCCGGGAGCTGGTGGAGCACGCCGAGCTGACGGCCGAGCGGCTGCGGCACGGGGTCGGCGCCAAGGATCCGCTGCACCTGCTGTTCACCGGCCCGCCGGGGACGGGCAAGACGACCGTGGCGGGCCTGCTCGGCGGGATCTACGCGGCGTTCGGGCTGCTGGCGTCGGGGCACGTGGTGGCGTGCCGTCCGGTCCATCTGGCGGGCCGCGACCGCGCCGACACCGAGTCCCGCGTGGCGGCGATGGTCGACCAGGCGCTCGGCGGCGTGCTCGTCGTGCAGGAGGCGGACCGGCTCGACCGCGCGCCCGCCGTCGTGGACGAGCTGCGCGCCGCCCTCCACACCCACGGCGACCGGTTCATGCTGGTCTGCACCGGCCCGTCGGCGGAGATGGACGGCTTCCTCGCCGGCAACCCGGTGTTCCGCGGCGAGTTCGGACGGCTCCTGACGTTCGAGGGCATGGCCGACCGCGACCTCGTCCGCCTCTTCCAGGACTACGCCGAGCGCGACCTCTACGTCCTGGACGAGGAACTGCGCGCCGAACTGCTCACGCGCTTCGAGACGCTGCGCGGCGACCCGGCGTTCGCCTACGCGCGGACGGTCCGGACGCTGTTCGAGCAGACCGTCGCGCGGCAGGCGGCGCGGCTGGCGGGCGCGGACGTGACGGCGGCGACCGTGGCGCGCCTGACGGCGTCCGACCTGCCGTACTGAACGGGTGGCGAAATGCCCGTCCCGGCCTGATCCGTCCGGGCCGGTGCGGACCACCTCGCCGGATCATGGCCGCGGTGACCCGGGAATGGCCCTCATGGGCCATGTGCCCGATGTGAACCGGCGCGTAGCCTAACCATCGGACATTGGGCGAGGTGAGGTCCGCAGGGACCCCTTGGAGGTGGACGCGATGCGCCGGGAGAATCTCGATCTGCGCGTCCACGACCGCGTCGCGCTGGACGAGATCGACCTGTACGCCGAGATCCTGAGCGCGGTGGCGGCGGCCGACGAGCCGCTGACCCTCGCGCAGATCGACTCGGCGCTCGGCGTCGCGTCCCGCGGGCACGGTCGTCGCGAACTGACGTGCCAGGACTAGCGAACACCCGAAGAGAGCCGCAGGCCGACCGGTAGGTCGCCGCACCGAATCTCTGGAGCCGGACCGCCGCCGGGGCGGTCCGGCTCTCTTTTCGCCCGGGCGCGGCCTGAATCGGCCGTGACCCTCTCGTGACCGCGCATCGGTTGACGCATTCGCGCGCCTGTGATCAGGCGGCTTCCGAATGCCTTGTTATCAATCTCACTGCTGAACGTTCCGGCAGGACGGCGGCGCTGTCGCCGTCCACGCCCGCCCAGGCAGGGGCTCCGGCCCGGCGCGGCGGACGCGCGGAAGGGCCGATTCCGCCGCGAACGGCCGTCCGGGACGAGTACCGCGCGTCGGAAAGACAATCCAACGCCGTGTGCAGTACGTGATCTAGGGCACTCTAAGGGGGAGAGGTCGGTGGACACCGGTCGAAGCTAGGGCAAAGGTTCTTTTTACGGCTGGTAGCGCCTACGATCCTCTGCGGACTGTTCCGGCACTTCAGGAGAACGACGTGCGCTTGCGTCTCACGCCGCGTGAGGACAGCTTCTACGACATGTTCGCCGACTCGGCGAACAACCTGGTCACCGGCGCCAGGCTGCTCGTGGAGCTCATCAGCGACGGCGCCGACCGTGCGGCGATCGCGGAGAAGCTGCGCGCCTGCGAACACGCGGGCGACGAGGCGACCCACGCGATCATGCGGCGGCTCAACGAAACGTTCATCACGCCGTTCGACCGCGAGGACATCTACCAGCTCGCCTCGTCGATCGACGACGTCATGGACGAGATGGAGGAGGCGGCCGACCTCGTCGTCCTCTACAAGATCGAGGAGTTCCCCAAGGGCGTCATCCACATGGTGGAGGTCCTGGAGCGCGCCGCCGAGCTGACCGCCGAGGCGATGCCCCGGCTGCGCTCGATGAAGGAGCTGAACGAGTACTGGATCGAGATCAACCGCCTGGAGAACCAGGGCGACCAGGTGTACCGGAAGCTGCTGGCGCACCTGTTCGGCGGCGAGTACGACACGCTGACCGTCCTGAAGCTCAAGGAGGTCATCGACCGCCTGGAGGACGCGGCCGACGCGTTCGAGAAGGTCGCCAACATCGTCGAGACCATCGCGGTCAAGGAGTCATGAGCGCGCCGAAGGCGCGCGCCGCGCGCTGGACTGAGGAGCGGCGGGAGCCTGCGACCAGAGCGACGAGGGAAGCGCGCGGCTTCAAGCGCGCCGCAGGCGAGCGGGAGTCGCAGCGCGCGCCGGAGGCGCGCGCCGCGCGCTGGACTGGGGAGCGGCGGGAGCCTGCGACCAGAGCGACGAGGGAAGCGCGCGGCTCAGAGCGCGCCGCAGGCTCGCGGGAGAACACAGCATGAGCGCGCCGGATGATCCTCGGGGCGGGGTGGGCGTGACGGATCCGCCGTCCGGGCCGCCCGCGCCGCCGCTCGCCGAGCAGGCGCGGCGCGGGCCGGGGCGGTTCTGGCTGCTGCTGCCCGTCGGCGTGCTGCTGGTCATGCTGGCCGGCGCGATCGGGCTGCGGTCGGAGGCGCAGGTCGCCGTCCTGGTCCTGGTCGTGGCCGTCGCGCTGGTCTTCGACTACACCAACGGCTTCCACGACGCGGCGAACGCCATCGCGACGTCGGTGTCGACGCGGGCGCTGCGGCCGAAGGTCGCGCTCGGCATGGCCGCCGTGATGAACATGGTCGGCGCGCTGCTCGGCGTCGAGGTCGCGAAGACGGTCAGCGACGTCATCACGCCGCCGCACGGCATCCACGGGCTGACGGTCGTCGTCGCGGGCGTGCTCGGCGCGATCACCTGGAACCTCATCACCTGGTACTTCGGGCTGCCGTCGTCGTCCTCGCACGCGCTGATCGGCGGGGTCGTGGGGGCGGGGCTGGCGTCGGCGTCGTCCGTCCACTGGAGCACGGTGGTGGACAAGGTCGTCGTGCCGATGGTCGTGTCGCCGGTCGTCGGGTTCTTCGCCGCGTACCTGGTGATGGTCGCGATCCTGTGGATCTTCCGGCGGGCGAACCCGAGCCGGGTCGTGCGCCGGTTCCGCATCGCGCAGACGGTCTCGGCGTCGTCGATGGCGCTCGGCCACGGGCTCCAGGACGCGCAGAAGACGATGGGCATCATCGTCCTCGCGCTCGTCATCACCGGGCACTCCGACGGGAACTCGGTGCCGCTGTGGGTGATCATCTCGTGCGCGAGCGCGCTGTCGCTCGGCACCTACGCGGGCGGCTGGCGGATCATGCGGACGCTCGGCCGCAAGGTCATCGAGCTGGACCCGCCGAAGGCGTTCGCCGCCGAGGCGACCTCCTCGTTGATCCTCTACTCGGCCGCATACATCTGGCACGCTCCAATCTCGACCACGCACACGGTGACGGCGTCGATCATGGGCGTCGGGTCAACCAAGCGGCTGTCGGCCGTCCGGTGGGGCGTCGCGGGCAACATCGTGACGGCGTGGGTGCTGACGATGCCCGCCGCCGCGCTGGTCGCGGCGGCCGTGTACTGGGCCGTCCACCTGTCCGGAGCCTGAGCCGCGGGGGGCCGCAGAACGGCCCCCCGCGGCAAGGGTCAGGGGCCGGAGATGCGGTTCAGGGCCGGCGGCGCGACCGGCGATGCGGACTTCAGGTAGGCGACGAACGCGTCCAGGTCGATCGGCCCGAGCACCTGTCCGGTGCCCTGGGTGAACGTCGTGAAGCCGTCGCCGCCGCCGAGCAGGAAGTTGTTCGCGGCGACCTTGTACGTCGCGGACGGATCCACCGGCGTCCCGTCGATCGTGATGCCGGAGACCCGGTCCCCGACGGGCCTGCCCCGGTCGATCGTGAAGCGCAAATTCGCCGACGGCTGCAGGATCTTCTCGCCCGCGCCCGTCCACTGCTGTTCGAGCAGCGCGTCGAGCTGCGCGCCGGTCAGCGACGTCACGCCGAGCACGTTGCTGAACGGCTGCACCGCGAACGCCTCGCCGTACGTCACGACGCCGTCGCCCTCGCTCCCGCTCGCCTTGTAGACGAGGTCGGCGCGGTCGCCGCCCGGGTTCATCAGCGCGATCTGCGCGCCCTGCGCCTTCATCGCGGCGAGCTGCGCGTCCGCCACGACGTCGCCGAGCGCGGTCTCGCCGTAGGGCGACGGCGCCCGCGTCAGGTCGGCGGTGATCTTCCCGACGGGCGCGTCGGCCTTGTCCGCGACGCGCGCCTTCCACGTCTGGACGAACGCCTCCGTCGCCGGGTCCGGCGGGACGTCCCGCGTGACGACGTGGTTGTCCCCGCGCAGCGACGTCCGGACGATGTCGCGCGTCAGCCGGTTCACCTTGAAGTCCACCTGCGTGATGACCCGCCCGAACGACGAGCCGGACGAGTACAGACGCGGCTGCCCGTTCGGATCCGGCACCGTGCAGACGTACTGCTGGTGGGTGTGCCCGGCGAGCACCACGTCGATCTCCGGGTCCGCCTCGCGCGCGATGCGGGTCCCCGCGCCCGGCACGACGCCGCACGCGTCGGGCCGCTGCCCGGCGGGCGTCTGGTCGCCCTCGTGGACGAGCAGCACGATCGCCCGCACGCCGCGCGCCTTGAGCTGCCGCGCGGAGCGGTTCGCGGCGGTCACTTCGTCCTCGAAGGTGAGGCCCTTGATGCCCTCGGCGGTGACGATCGAGGGCGTCGTCTTGGTGACGACGCCGATGAACCCGACCGGCACGCCGTTGATCCACCGGATCGTCCACGGCTTCAACGCGGGCTTGTCCTTCTTGAGCACGTTCGCGCCGAGGTAGTCGAACTTCGCGCCCTTCCAGCGCCCCTCGGGCGAGCAGCCGTCCACCGGGTGGCAGCCGCCGTTCTGGATGCGCAGCAGCTCCTGGTAGCCCTCGTCGAACTCGTGGTTGCCCACGGCCGACGCGGTGACGCCGAGGTCGCCGAGGAACTGCACCGACGGCTCGTCGTGGTACAGCGCGGAGATCAGCGGCGACGCGCCGATGAGGTCGCCCTGCGCGACCTCCAGCGTGTTCCGGTCGCGCAGCGCCTTCATGTGCGCGGCCACGTACGCGGCGCCGCCGGCGGGGACGGACGCGCCGTCCTCGGTCACGGCCGTCCCGGAGCCGCCGGTCGGGGGTTCGAGGTTGCCGTGGAAGTCGTTCAGCGCGAGCAGGCGCACGGTCGCCGTCGGGACCGGCCGGGCGGCGGCGGGCTGCGCCGCGACGCCGGCCACCGCGACGGCCGCGAGGAGCGCACCCGCCTTGAAGCGTCGTCTCGTCATGTCCCGGACGGTAGAAGCAGCGGCTGCACGCGTCACCGGCGGCGCCATGACGTTTGCGTGACGGTTTCGTCAGCTTCGCGGGCTTAGGGTGGAGATCATGAGAGAGGTGCGGGCGCTGCGCGCGGACGAGATCCCGGTCGCGACGGCGCTGCTGGACGCCGCCGCCGAAACCGACGGGACCGTTCCACTGTCGGAGCAGGCCAGGCTCGCCCTCCACCACCGGGCGGCGGGCCGCGTCCTCACGGTCGGCGACGAGATCGTCGCCTACGCCCACCTCGAAACGGGCGCGGACGGCGCGTCCGCCGAGTTCGCCGTCCACCCCTGGCACCGGCGGCGCGGCCACGGACGCGCGCTGCTCGACGTGCTGGTCGCCGACGCGGAGGGCGCGCTGCGCGTCTGGGCGCACGGCGACCTGCCCGCGGCGGCGGGCCTGGCCCGGTCGGCGGGCCTGGAGCGCGTCCGCGCGCTGTTCCAGCTGCGCCGTCCCGCCGCCGACCCGCTGCCGGACGTCCGGCTGGCCGAGGGCGTCAACGTCCGGACGTTCGTCCCCGGACAGGACGAGGACGCCTGGCTCGCCGTCAACGCCCGCGCCTTCGCCCACCACCCCGAGCAGGGCGCCTGGACGCGCGACGACCTGCTGCAACGCGAGGCCGAAGACTGGTTCGACCCGGCGGGCTTCTTCCTCGCCGAACGCGACGGCGCCCTCGTCGGCTTCCACTGGACGAAGATCCACCCCGACGGCCTCGGCGAGGTCTACGTGGTCGGCGTGGACCCGTCCGCGCAGGGCCTCGGCCTCGGCCGCGCCCTCACCCTGACGGGCCTGCACCACCTGCGCGACGCCGGCGTCCCCGCGATCCTCCTCTACGTGGACGAGTCCAACACCGCCGCCGTCCGCCTCTACGAATCCCTCGCGTTCACCCCCCACACGACCGACGTCATGTACGCCTCCGCGAGCACCGAACCGGGGACGTGATTCGCCCGTCCCCGGAGGGTAGGGGCCGACGGTCCGTTCACCTGGCTGACGTGTCGGAATGCCCACAAACAAGGGCGTTCACGACACTCCTGACCTGCATGTTCATCTCGTAGTCATGGCTTGTCAGGGCACTCTTCGGGGGCGTGGCGGTTTGAGTTCACTCCCCGTTCATCTGGATCGGGGGGTCTGGTCACTTCGTCTGCTTAGCGTCCTTTGTGATGGCGCCCCCGGTTTGGACAACCGGTCCGGAACCCGCCCCGGGGAGCCGCCGTGGCACTACGCAACTCAGAGGAGACCCTCCGGTGAAGAACGGTTCCCGGCTCGCCGCTTTCGGCGGCGTCGTCATGGCGGGGGCACTGGCCCTGGCTGCCTGCGGCAGCGACGACAACGGCGGCAGCACGACCGCGCCTTCGGGCAACATCGACTGTGTCAAGGGCACCGTCAACGCCGCCGGGTCGAGCGCGCAGAAGAACGCCGTCGAGGAGTGGACGAACGTCTACGCCCAGAAGTGCCCCGGGGCGGGTCTCAACTACAACGCGAACGGGTCCGGCGCGGGCATCCAGCTCTTCAACCAGGGCCAGGTCGCGTTCGCGGGCTCGGACTCGTCGCTGAAGCCGGAGGAGGCCGCCGCCGCCAAGAAGCGCTGCGCGGGCAACGACGCGTGGGACCTGCCGATGGTCGTCGGCCCCATCGCCGTCGTCTACAACCTCCAGGGCGTCGACGGCCTGAAGCTGTCGCCCGAGACGCTGGCCAGCGTCTTCGCGGGGAAGATCAAGGCCTGGAACGATCCGGCCATCGCCAAGGAGAACCCGGGAGCCAAGCTCCCCGGCGACCCGATCAAGACGGTCTACCGCGCTGACGAGTCCGGCACGACCGACAACTTCACCAAGTACCTCAACACCACCGCGCCCAAGATCTGGACGTGGGAGCACGCCAAGAAGTGGCCGAACGGCGTCGGCCAGGGCGCGAACAAGTCCGACGGCGTCAGCGCCCAGGTGAAGAGCACGGCGGGCACCATCTCCTACGTCGAGATGTCGTACGCCGAGAACAACAAGCTCCAGACCGCGCAGATCAAGAACGGCGCGGGCGAGTACGCCACCCTGTCGGCCGACAGCGCGTCCAAGGCGGTCGCGGGCGCCACGGTCGCCGGCGCCGGCAACGACCTCGCCCTCAAGATCGACTACCTGACGAAGCAGTCGGGCGCCTACCCGATCGTCCTCGTCACCTACGAGATCGCCTGCTCCAAGGGCCTGCCCGCCGACCAGGCGAAGTTCGTGAAGTCCTTCCTCACCTACACCTCCAGCGCGGACGGCCAGAAGGCGCTGACCGGGCTCGGCTACGCGCCGGTTCCGGACAGCATCCTCACCAAGGTCCAGACGTCCGTGAAGGCCCTGTCCTGACCGACCCGGACAGCGCCCACAGCCCCGTCGCCGCCAACAGCGGCGACGGGGCCGTACCCCGTTCAGCCGCGGACCCAGAAGGAGACTCCGTGACCAGCGAGACCGGCGTCGAAACGCACGCCGAGGCACGTACGGCGGCCAGGCGCCGCGCGATGCGGCCGACGAGCACCGGGCGCGTCGGCGACAGGATCTTCGCGTCCGCCGCCCGCGGATCCGGCATCCTCGTGCTGGCGATCATCGTCGCGATCGGCGTCTTCCTCATCGTGAAGGCGATCCCCGCGCTGCAGAAGAACCAGGCGAACTTCCTCACCTCCGAGGTGTGGGACCCGAACGCGGTGCCCCCGAAGTTCGGGATCGCGCAGCTCGCCTTCGGGACGGTCATGTCGTCCCTCCTCGCCATGCTGATCGCGACCCCCGTCGCCGTCGGCATCGCGCTGTTCATCGGGTTCTACGCCCCGAAGCGCCTGTCGGGCGTGCTCGGCTACGTCGTGGACCTGCTCGCCGCCGTGCCGAGCATCGTCTACGGCCTGTGGGGCGTCGCCGTCCTCGTCCCCCACATGGACGGCATCAGCAGGTTCCTGAACACGGTCCTCGGCTGGATCCCGCTGTTCGGCGGCGACAGCCCCGGCAAGAGCTCGATCTTCACCGCGTCCGTCGTGCTGGCGATCATGATTCTGCCGATCATCTCGTCGCTGTCGCGCGAGGTGTTCCTCCAGGTCCCGCGCTCGCACCTGGAGGCGTCGCTCGCGCTCGGCGCGACGCGCTGGGAGATGGTCCGCATGTCGGTGCTGCCCTACGGCCGCTCCGGCGTCGTCGGCGCGTCGATGCTCGGCCTCGGCCGCGCGATGGGCGAGACGATCGCCGTCGCGATGGTCCTCACCCTGGTGCCGGGCATCAACATCCACATCCTGGAGAACGGCGGCGCGACCTTCGCGTCCAACATCGTCAACGGCTTCAACGAGGCCAGCGAGACCGGACGCGGCGCGCTCATCGCGTCCGGGCTCGTCCTGTTCGTGATCACGCTCGTCGTCAACATGGCCGCCCGCGCGATCGTGGCCCGCCGGAAGGAGTTCGCGTGACCTCCGCGTTCGGATCGGTCTCCCCGGCCCGCCGGATCAAGGACCGCGCCGCCGCCGTCTTCATGTGGGGCGCGTTCGCGCTCGCGGTGATCCCGCTGGTCTCGGTCCTGTGGACGGTCGTCGCCCACGGCGTCGGCCGCCTCGACGGCGACTTCTTCGGCCACTCCATGAACGGCGTCGCCGGCCGCGACCCCGGCGGCGGCGCCTACCACGCGATCATCGGCACGCTGGAGCAGGTGCTCATCACCAGCGCGATCGCCGTCCCGATCGCGGTGCTCACCGCCGTCTACCTCGTCGAGTACGGCGGCCGGGGCCGGCTCGCCCGGACGATCAGCTTCTTCGTGGACGTCATGACCGGCATCCCCTCGATCGTCGCCGGCCTGTTCATCCTCGCCCTGTGGCTGCTCACGTTCGGCTTCGAGTACTCGGGCTTCGCGGGCTCGCTCGCGCTGACGATCCTCATGATCCCGACGGTCGTCCGGGCCACCGAGGAGATGCTGAAGCTCGTCCCGCACGAACTGCGCGAGGCGTCGTTCGCGCTCGGCGTCCCGCGCTGGCGGACGATCTGCTTCGTCGTCCTGCCCACCGCGTTCACCGGCATCCTCACCGGCGTGATGCTGGCCGTCGCCCGCGTCATGGGCGAGACCGCCCCGCTGCTGCTCACGATCTTCTTCACCAAGGCGATCAACAACGACCCGTTCTCCGGGCCGCAGGGTTCGCTGCCCACCTTCATCTGGGACCAGGCGAGCGACCCCAACCAGAACGCGATCAACCGCGCCTGGACCGGGGCGCTCGTCCTCATCGGCATCATCATGCTGCTCAACCTCGCCGCCCGGTTCGTCGCCCGCCGCTTCCGCCCCGCCGGGCGCTGACGTCACCGATAGGAGTTCCACCCCCATGGCCAAGCGGATCGAAGTGTCCGGGCTGCACGCCTACTACGGCGGCACCCTCGCCATCGAGGACATCTCGATGACGATCGAGCCGCGCTCGGTGACGGCGTTCATCGGCCCGTCGGGCTGCGGCAAGTCGACCTTCCTGCGCACGCTGAACCGCATGCACGAGGTCATCCCCGGCGCCCGCGTCGAGGGCAAGGTCCTGCTGGACGACGACGACCTCTACGGCCCGTCGGTCGACCCCGTCGCGGTGCGGCGGACGGTCGGCATGGTCTTCCAGCGGCCGAACCCGTTCCCGACCATGTCGATCTACGACAACGTCGCGGCGGGCCTCAAGCTGAACGGCGTGCGCGGCAAGTCCCGGCTGGACGACATCGTGGAAGAGGCGCTGCGCGACGCGAACCTCTGGAACGAGGTCAACGACCGGCTCGACAAGCCCGGCGCGGGCCTGTCCGGCGGCCAGCAGCAGCGGCTGTGCATCGCGCGGGCCATCGCCGTCCAGCCCCAGGTCCTGCTGATGGACGAGCCGTGCTCCGCGCTCGACCCCATCTCCACCCTTGCGATCGAGGACCTCATCGCGAAGCTGAAGAACCAGTTCACGATCGTCATCGTGACCCACAACATGCAGCAGGCGGCCCGCGTCAGCGACCGCACGGCGTTCTTCAACATCGCGGGCACCGGCAAGCCCGGCAAGCTCATCGAGATCGACGACACCAGCAAGATCTTCACCAAGCCGGAGGTCCAGGCCACCGAGGACTACATCACCGGCCGCTTCGGCTGACGCGCCGGGGCCGGCGCGCCAGCCGTGCCGGCCCCGAGGCGCGGCCCTTGTCCGGACGGGCTGCCCGGAGCGCGGCCATCTCCCGGCACGCCGCGGCCCCGGGCACGGCGAAGCCCGTTCACGCCGACGGTCGGGATCGGGGGCGCGGCCGTCTCCCGGGACGGCCGTGGACCGTTCCGGGAGAGGGCCGCGACCCGGGACCCGACGTTCGGCCTGATCCCCGGGGCGCGCCCATCTCAGGTCGCGACCGGAGTCGCCTCCTCCGCCTCGCCCGGACGGTGGTCCGGGACGAACCGGTAGCCGACGTTGCGGACGGTGCCGATCAGCGACTCGTACTCGGCGCCGAGCTTGGCCCGCAGGCGCCGGACGTGAACGTCCACCGTCCGGGTGCCGCCGAAGTAGTCGTAGCCCCACACCTCCTGGAGGAGCTGCGCCCGCGTGAAGACCCGGCCGGGGTGCTGCGCCAGGTACTTCAGCAGTTCGAACTCCTTGAAGGTGAGGTCGAGGACCCGCCCGCGCAGCCGCGCGGTGTAGGTGGCCTCGTCGATCGTCAGCTCGCCGCTGCGGATCTCGCCCGGCACCTCTTCGGCCTCGCCGACCGCGGCGGCGCGGCCGACCGCGAGCCGCAGCCGCGCCTCGACCTCGGCGGGCCCGGCCGTCTGCAGCAGGACGTCGTCCAGTCCCCACTCGGGGGAGAGCGCGGCCAGGCCGCCCTCGGTGACGATGGCCAGCAGCGGACAGTCGAGCCCGGTCGTGCGCAGCAGCCGGCACAGGCTCTTGGCCTGGACCAGGTCGCGGCGGGCGTCCACCAGCAGGACGTCGGCGGGTGGAGCGTCGATCAGCGCCGAGCCCTCGGCCGGAGCGACCCGCACGGAGTGCAGGAGCAGGCCGAGGGCGGGCAGGACTTCGTCGGAAGGTTCCAATGCGTTGGTCAGCAAGAGCAAACTGCTCAAGTGCCGCCTCCTCGCCGTGAAGGACGTGGGACTCGGGCGGCTCATCCTCGGCCTGGCGGGTGGGCCGACGGCGCGAGGCGGGGTGGCCGTGCCGAAGCCGTGGATGAACTCATGGCCTCGTCGCCCGGATCCCTCGCCCACGAGCATATCTGAGCCGGACATTCGGGCAATGGGGAACATTCCCCGGACGGCGCTTCGCGGCCGAGATGAGACCCTGGGACGATGGCGAAGGGAACGATCCGCTACTGGGCGGCGGCGAAGGCGGCGGCGGGCACGGCCGAGGAGCCCTACGACGCCGGAACGCTCGCCGACGCGCTGGCCGACGCCGCCCGCCGCGCCGGGCGGGACGGCGCTTTCGCCCGCGTCCTCGCCCGCAGCTCCTTCCTCGTGGACGGCGCCCCGGTCGGGACGCGTCCGCACGCGTCCGTGCCGCTTCCCGAAGGCGGCGTGGTCGAGGTGCTGCCGCCGTTCGCGGGTGGCTGATCTCACACTCCGACTGGTCCCGTACGGCCGTTCCGGGACGTCCGGAAGTCATTCCGGAGGGCGACGGCACCGTCCCGGCGCCGCGCATAGGGTGTGGCGACCACGTCATGCCCCGAGGACGGAAAGCCCCGAGGAGAGTCATGCGGAAGTTCCTGCTCGTCCTGCTGGTCCTGGTGGTCTGCGGCGCGGTCGCCGGGGACCGGATCGGCGTGCGGATCGCGCAGAACCAGATCGCCGAGCGCGTCCAGTCCCAGTACGGGCTGGCGCAGCGCCCGGACGTGACCATCCACGGCATTCCGTTCCTCACCCAGGCGCTCGGCGGCAAGTACGACCGCATCGACGTCCGCATCGGCGACTGGACCGAGCGCGGCGTCACCGTCTCCGACGTCACCGTCGACATGCGGGACGTCACCGCGCCGCTCGACCAGATCGCGGCGGGCAACTCCAGCGGCGTCGTCGCGGGGACGGCCACCGCGTCCGCGATCGTCCCCTACGCGGCGATCAAGCAGAACGCGCCGAAGGAGATCACGAGCATCCGGCCCGACGGGGACCGGCTCAAGGTCGGCCTCGCCGGCTCGATCCTCGGCTTCCAGCTCACCGGCGAGGCGACCGTCAAGCTCAAGCCCACCGCGCAGGGCATCCGCGTCACGCCGGTGTCGGTCGGCAGCAGCTCGCTGCAGATCCCGGTGACCGCGCTGAGCTGGACGGTCCCGATCGCGGACCTGCCCGTCGGGTCCCGCATCAGCGAACTCACGCCGACGCCCGGCGGCCTGCGCGTCGCCGCGACCGCCCACAACGTCAACCTGGCGCGCGTCCAGGCCCGCTGAGGCCCGGGAACATCCGGATCGGCGGACGGGTTGATCGAAGAATGACCGGTTTGTACGTCGCGCTGGGCGTGCTGGCCGCCGCGACGGTCTTCGGGCTCGTCCGGCGCCGCCGCGACGGGGCGCTGCGCGCGGGAGGGAAGATGGACGCGACCGTGGTCGGCCCGGCCGACCTCGACGGCGCCGCGCTCGGCGAGCGCGCCACCCTGCTTCAGTTCTCCACCGCCTTCTGCGCGCCCTGCCGGGCCACCCGCCGCGTCCTCGGCGAGGTCGCCGCGATGGTGGACGGCGTCGCGCACGTCGAGCTGGACGCCGAGCACCATCTCGACCTCGTCCGGCGGCTCGGCGTCCTGCGCACGCCGACCGTGTTCGTCCTGGACGGCACCGGACGTGTCGTCCGCCGCGCCGCCGGCCAGCCCCGCAAGGCCGACGTCATCGCCGCGCTCGGCACGGCCATAGCGTGAGACGGACGTGAGCCGGGCCATGCTGACCTGCGGGAAGACCAAGATCTTTCGCTCGCATGCTGAGATGGAAGTGACAGAGTCCCGTTTGTCGGCTTACCATCGTGCCGTGCGTTACTGGACAGAGCAGATGCTCACGAAGCGTCGCGCGGTCGACTTCTGCCGCGTGGCCGCCTCGCTCTGTCGCATGGCCTGAGGCATCGAGCCCGCCACCCCCGAGCACCTACGCCCTTCGCCGAGTCCCGCCCGATCGGACGGCGAAGAACGAGAGTACGCACCTTCCTACCGCGCCGGGAGTTCGTGATGCAGGTCGATCCGCGCGCGCTGCGCTTCGCCGCCGCCGTGACGTCCATCGTTCTCATCGCCGTCCTGGTCAACGGGAACACGGTGCTGCTCGCCGCTCAGGCCCTGGTCTTCGCACTCGCGACAGTCTTCGGTATGCGGTTCGCCCCGTACGGACTGGTCTTCAAAGCGTTGATCCGGCCCCGCGTCGGTCCGCCCGCGGAGACCGAGGACGCCCGGCCGCCCCGGTTCGCCCAGGGCGTCGGCCTCGTCTTCACGCTGGCCGGAACCGCCGGGTACGCCCTCGGGATCACCTGGCTCGGCATCGCTGCCACCGCCATCGCACTGGGTGCGGCCTTCCTGAACGCTGCGTTCGGGTTCTGCCTCGGCTGCGAGATGTATCTGCTGATCCGCCGTATCACCACGAAGAAACACTCCAACAGGGAGGTTCCCGCATGAGCCGCTCCGACGTCCTGGTGGACGCCGACTGGGTGGACGCCCACCTTGACGACCCCGGCCTGGTGCTGGTCGAGGTCGACGAGGACGTCTCCGCCTACGACAAGGGCCACATCCGTGGCGCCGTGAAGATCGACTGGAAGACGGAGCTGCAGGACCCCGTCCGCCGCGACTTCGTCGACAAGACGGGCTTCGAGCAGCTCCTGTCGTCCAAGGGCATCGCCAACGACGACCTCGTCATCCTCTACGGCGGCAACAACAACTGGTTCGCGGCCTACGCGTACTGGTACTTCAAGCTGTACGGGCACGAGAAGGTGCAGCTCCTCGACGGTGGCCGCAAGAAGTGGGAGCTGGACTCCCGCGAGCTCGTCGAGGACGTCCCGTCCCGTCCGGCCACGCAGTACAAGGCCACGGAGCAGGACCTGTCGATCCGCGCCTTCCGCGACGAGGTCGTGGACGCGATCGGCACCAAGAACCTGATCGACGTCCGGTCGCCCGACGAGTTCAGCGGCAAGCTGCTCGCCCCGGCGCACCTGCCGCAGGAGCAGTCGCAGCGGGCCGGCCACGTCCCGACCGCGCGCAGCATCCCGTGGTCGAAGGCCGCGAACGACGACGGGACGTTCAAGTCCAACGACGAGCTTCGCGAGCTGTACACCGAGGCCGGCGTGGACCTGAACAAGGACACCATCGCGTACTGCCGGATCGGTGAGCGCTCGTCGCACACCTGGTTCGCGCTCCGTGAGCTGCTCGGCCTGGAGAACGTCAAGAACTACGACGGCTCCTGGACCGAGTACGGCTCGCTGGTCGGTGTGCCGATCGAGCTCGGCGAGCCCAAGTAACACCCCTTTTCCCCGCTACCCGCGGAGTCCCACCCCGCCGTGCCAGGCGGAGAAGGAGAAACGACATGACTCAGGGCTGCGCAGCGCCCGCGCAGACGGCGCACCTTCCCGCGACCGTCGACCTGGCCAACGAAGCCGTCATCCAGGGCACCGTCACCCGTGACGGCGCCCCCGTTTCCAGCGCTTACGCTCGTCTCCTCGACGCGACCGGCGAGTTCACCGCCGAAGTCGTGACGGGCGACGAGGGCGTGTTCCGGTTCTTCGCCGCCGACGGCGACTGGACCGTGCGCGTGCTCGCCGCCGGGGGCGTGAGCGTCGACAACACCGTCACCGCCCGGACGGGGGAGGTGGCGGCCCTTCAGGTCGCCATCTGATCCGCGCCGCGAGGCACGTCCACGGCCCCGTCCCGCTCCGGGACGGGGCCGTCGCCTTTCCTCAGCGCGAGATCTTCAGCGTCACCTCGCTGGGCGTGATCTTCTGGGCGGTGACCTGGAACGGGCCGACCTGCTGGGCGTTGTTCACGCTCACGGTGCCCTGGACGCCGGCGACCGAGATCTGCGCCTGGTCGCCCTGGACGCCGAGGATCTCGACCGTCACGCCGAGCCCGTCGATCTTGGCGGAGCGCGCGCCGTCCTTGAACGTGACGGTGCAGGACCCGTTCACGCACGTGTTGGTGGTGCAGCTCGCGGCGGTGCTGAGAACGCCGCCGAAAGCGATGAGGGCTGCGACGCCGAGGCTCGCGGTCTTTCTGGGGATGGCCATGGGCCGCGAATCTAGCGGGCGTTCTGTCCGGGTAACAACCGGTCAGCGGTACCGCGCGGTGCGGGGCTCCTCGGCGACGACCACCCGTCCGGGACGCCAGCCGCGCCGCCGTCCGAGCGGCAGGACCGCCCCGACGGCCGCGACCACCGCCGCGAGCCCGATCCCGCCGCCCGCGACGGCGAACGCGATGTTCCGCTGCCTCGGGTCGACGTGCTTGGCCGGGACCATCTCCACCGGCGCGAGGGCCCCCGCCGCGGGCGCGCCCGACGGGCCGCCGCTCGACAGCACCGCCGTCACCGCCTCGCCCGGGTTGACCATGCCCGCGCCGCTGCCCGCGCCCTTGCCGCCGTCGGCGGTGCGCTCCAGCCGGTCCTTGATCTGCGCGGGCGTCAGGTCCGGGTAGGCCTGCCGGATCAGCGCGACGACGCCGGCGACGATGGGGGCGGCGAAGCTCGTCCCGTCCTTGGCGATGTAGCGGCCGTCCGCCGACGCGGTGATGATGTCCTTGCCGGGCGCGATCACCGTGACGGGCGTCTTCGGGTTGGAGAACGTGGTGATGGAGCCCGTCCGGTCCACCGCGCCGACCGTGATCACGCCGGGGTAGCCGCCCGGGTACATCAGCTCGGGGACGTCGCCCTTCTCCCGGTCCAGGTTGCCCGCCGCCGCCACCACCGGGATGTTGCGCGCCAGCGCCTGCTTGACGGCCGCGCGCAGCCGGGGGTCGTCGGAGATCGACTGGGTGGAGATGTTGATGACGTCGGCGTGCTTGGCGATGGCCGCCTCGATGCCCTTGGCGGCGAGCCCGCTGTCCACGCCGGACGACTGCGCGGCGAACTTGATCGGCAGGATCTTCGCGTCCGGCGCGACGCCGTAGAACGGGGTGACGCCGCGCTTGGCGGCGATGAGGGCGGCGACCTCGGTGCCGTGCCCGACGCAGTCGGCCTGCCCGGACCTGCTCACGTCCACCGTCGGCAGCACCTGCCCGGCGAGCTGCGGGTTCGCGGCGCTGACCCCGCTGTCCACGACGGCGACGACGATGCCCCTGCCGGTCGCCTTGTCGTGCGCGGCCTTGACGTTCAGCGTCTCCAGCCACCACGGCGCGGGCTCCTGCTGGAGCTGCGCCTTGCCGTACGCGCCCTGCTCGGGGGAACAGTTGGCGGGGGCGCGCGGCGCGGCCTGCGCCGTCGGGGGTACGGCCAGCGGCGCGACACACCCGGCCAGCACGGCGATCGCCGTCCACCTCATGGTCACAGCCTTCCAGGGAGTCATCGAGGGCCGCACAGAACTTTAGGGGATACACCCGCAAAGCGCCCGGCGTGAAGCCGTGACGGGCCACGGGTCTTGCCCCTATCCTGCCGGAAGCTCCCCAGCGTCCCCTACCGGAAACGCACGGCGATGTACCCTCCCTCGGCCCCTCGCCCGTCCCCCTGGTCTCCCGCGCCGCCGCCCCCGCCGGGCTCCAACCGGTCCGGCATCAGCCGCCGCGCCAAACTCTTCTTCCTCGCACTCGCCGCCGGCGCCCTGGCCTTCTCCCTCGGCATCGCCGGTCTGATCTTCTTTCTCTCGGGCGACACCGAGTACAGGACGCTCGACCCGAAGGCGAGCAAGCCGTACCGGTCCTATGCGCCCTTCACCGGCGAATGCTTCGACGAGGAAGCCATCCTGCGCAAGTGCTCCGACGACCGGGCGCGCTGGAAGGTCGCGGGCGAGGTCCGGAGCAAGACGCCGCCCGCCGGCGCGGCGGGAACGACGTTCGTGACCGGCGCCCCGGTGACCGCCGTCTGCTCGCAGCATGCGGGCGCGATCGCCCTCTACTGGGTGAACGACTGGCGGTACAAGTCCGGGTCCGACGACAGCTACACCACCTACTGCTTCACCGCCGTGAACCACTAGAGCCCGCAGAACGATCCAACATGGCGATCCCCCCGCCATCGGAAGGCACCGCATGACGATCCAGATCGACCCGGAGCGCATCGCCAAGCACGGCCAGGACGTCGTGCACATCAAGGACGGCGACTACGAGAACGCCCGCAAGGAACTGAACGACAACGGGACGGTCGAGGGCGGAGACTTCTCCATCGTCGGCAACACGGCCTCGATGCTGTACCCGATGGGCCTGCAGTTCGCGTACGAGACGCTCAACAGCCACAAGGACATGCTGGAGGACTTCGCGAAGAAGGTGGACAACACAGCGAAGACCTACCGCGCGTCCGAGCAGTCCAGCACGATCAAGACGGTCTGAGGGAAGAATTCATGTCCGGCACGTTCAACTCGTACGGGTCGCTGATGTCCGCCGCGCAGATGACGGCGGGCGGCGCGCAGATCGTCCTGCCGCCCGTGATCTGGATCGCGACGGAGTTCAAGCTCGCCAACGGCAACCCGGTCAACCTGGAGAAGGCCGCCGAGTCCTGGGACAAGACGGCGAAGGGCCTCCAGAAGACCGCGCAGGAACTGAAGCAGTCGCTCCAGGCGATCCCGGCGCAGGCGTGGACGGCGCAGGACCGCGACGCCTACGCCAAGAAGGTCGACGAGTTCTGCCAGCAGCTCGACATCGTCGCCACGTTCTGCCAGGCCGTCTCGATCGCGCTGATCGCCTACGCGTACGCGATGCTCGTCTACGCGATCTTCGCCATGGGGATGGGCGTGTTCGTCGCCGCGCTCGCGGTCGCGTTCATCGCAGCCGCCGCCGGGGTCTTCACGGCCGTCGCCTGCCCGGAGATCGAGGCCGTCGCCGCGACCTGCCTGACGATCACGACGGTCGCGACCGGGATCCTCGGCGCCGCCGCGTCGATCGCGGGCATGGTGTTCCAGGGCGGCGCGATGCTCGCCGCGATCCAGGAGTACACGCACGGCGACAAGGGCGCGCTGACCGACTTCCGGCAGGCCGAGGCGACGGGCGCGGCGACGGCGCTGGCCAACGGCGCGCAGAACGCGATCAACGCCGGGCTCACCGTCGCCGGGGCGCGCGGGATGGGCAAGGGCTCGCCGATCTCGAACGTCGACCTGGACGCCGACCGCAACGCCAACCACACCTGGAACATCGGCGGCGGCGCGACCTACAAGACGCCGACCGGCACCGAGATCACCGGCGGCGGCCACGTGAAGTGGGGCGACCACGGGCTCGCGGGCGGGGACCTGTCCGGCGGCGTGAAGGTCGGCGGCGTCGCGTCCGTCAACGGGAACGCCGAGTACACCGACGAGGACGGCATCGGCCAGGGCAAGGGCGGCGAGATCAAGTACGGCGCGCAGGGCACCCTGTCCACGCCCGACAGCCTCGGCTTCAACAACCCGACGCGGCTCCCGGACCCGAACGGCGGCAAGAACGACAGCCTCCCGCTGCCGTCGGCGGGGATCACCGGCGGAGTCAGCGGCTCCCACAATTTCGGCGACGGCTCGGGCACCCTTTCCGGCAACGCGGGCGTGCAGGTCAACGGCCAGGACGGCTACAAGCGCACCGAGACCTACGCCGACGACGGCAAGGGCGGCTACAAGACCACCGACCAGACCGACACCCCCTTCTCCACGAAGAAGAAGGAGGACAAGGCCCCGCCGTGGGACCTGTGAGCCGTCCGGCCTCGTCCTGATGTGAGAAACGGCCCCGGGAAAGCTCCCGGGGCCGTCGCGCGCGACGCGGTCAGCGGGGGCCGGGGCGGTTGGGGCCGTTGTAGTTGTCCATCGCCTCCTTGGCGCGCTGCTGCTGCACGCCCAGCTCGCGCGCCAGGTCCCGCATCTGCCCGGCGAACCCGTTGGCGATCTTGTCGAGGGACGCCAGCGCGCCCGCCGGGTCCATGCCCTTCGCCGGGTCGTCGGACAGCTTGAACATCGAGGCGCTGGCCTCCTGCACCTTCTTCTGGAGGTCCTGCGCGGCGGCGTTCACGGCCGTCCGGACGGCGTCGCTCAGCTCGGCGGCCGGGAGGCGCATCGCGCGCGGGTCCAGGTCGAGCTTCGTCAAGCCGCCCTCGGTGCGGTACTCGGCGACGATCCGTCCGTCGGCGGCCTCGCCTCTCCCGACGGCCGCGTTGATGGCGTCCTGCATCTGGGAGAAGTCGCCCATCTGACGTTCCATGTCGCGCTGGAACGCTTCGAATCCGGGACCGAGGCTGAATTCCGCCATCGCTTGCCTAACCTTTCCGTGGGGAGCGGGTCACTCGTACTGGGCGGTCTGGATGAGCCGGGTGCCGGAACGACGGTCGACGAGGTAACCGCGGCCCTGCGGCAGCGGGTGCCCCTTGAGATTGCCGAACAGCGCGCCCTCGTCCTTGTTGCCGGACATCATCAGCGCGGGGGAGCCCATCTCCTTGATGCGCTGGAGGACCGGGTCGTACATCGCGCGTCCGGCGCCGCCGAACGCGCGCGCGACGATGACGTGGAGGCCGATGTCGCGGGCCTGCGGCAGCAGCTCCACGAGCTGCCCCACCGGGTTCCCGGACGTCGCGACCAGGTCGTAGTCGTCGATGATCAGGTACAGGTCGGGGCCCTTCCACCAGGACCGGTCGCGGAGCTGGTCGGGCGTGAGGTCCGCCGGGGGGAGCCGCGCCTGCAGCGCCCCGACGATGTCCTTCACGAGCCCGCCGGCCGCCGCGGACGACGCCGCGTACCCGATCCGGTGGTCGGTGGTGGCCGCGTCGAGCAGCGCCCGCCGGTAGTCGATGAAGATCATCCGGGCCTGCTCGGGCGTGTACCGGTCGATGAGGCCCTTGGTGATGCCGCGCAGCAGGTTGGACTTGCCGCACTCGGTGTCGCCGATGAGCAGGAAGTGTGACTCGGTGGAGAAGTCCAGGAAGACCGGCGCGAGGTTGTCCTCGTCGATCCCGATCGGGATGCGCGCGCCCGTCTCGGCCGGGGCCGGCAGGGACGTCGCGGGCAGCAGCGACGGCAGCATCCGCACCTGCGGCGCCTGCGGCCCGCTCCAGTTCCCCGCGACCGCGCCGACGAACTTCTTGACGCCCTCGGCGAGCGTCGTCGCGTCGGTGTCGCCGTCCAGCCGGGGCAGCGCGGTGAGGAAGTGGTGGCCCTCGCGGGTGATGCCGCGGCCGGGCTTGCCCTCCGGGACGTTGCCCGCGAGCTTGCGGTCGATCTCCGACTCGTAGGGGTCGCCGAGGCGCAGTTCCAGCTTCGTCCCCCACAGGTCACGGATGTTCATCCGGAATTCCGACCATTTGTTCACGGTCGCGACGAGGTGGATGCCGTAGCCGAGGCCGCGCGCGGTGAGGTCGGTGAGGGTCGCCTCCAGGCTCTCGAAGTCCTGGCGGAGCGTCATCCAGCCGTCCACGACGAGGAACACGTCGCCGTAGCCGTCCCCGGTGATCTCGCCGGACGCCCGCAGCCGCCGGTAGGTCGCCATCGAGTCGATGCCGCGCTCGGCGAACTCGCGCTCGCGGCGCTCCAGCAGCGAGGTGACCTCGGCGACGGTGCGGCGGACGCGGTCGGAGTCGAGCCGGTTCGCGACGCCGCCGACGTGCGGCAGCTCCTCCAGGGGACCGAGCGTGCCGCCGCCGAAGTCCAGGCAGTAGAACTGCACCTGCTGCGGGGTGTGCGTCATCGCCAGCGACGCGATCAGCGTGCGGACCATCGTGGACTTCCCGCCCTGCGGAGCGCCCGCGATGCCGACGTTCCCGGCCGCGCCGGTGAGGTCGACGTACATGGGGTCGCGGCGCTGGTCGAAGGGTTTATCCACAATCCCGACGACGGCGTGCAGCCGGTTGCGCCAGCCCTCATGCTGGGTGGTGAGGCCCAGCTCGGGGAAGACGGCGAGCGAGGGCAGCAGCTCGTCCAGGGTGGGAGGCGCGTCCAGTGGGGGAAGCCAGATCTCGTGCGCGGGAGGCCCGTGCCCCTCCAGCTGCTTGACGACCACGTCGAACAGGGAGGCCTGCGAGTCGGAGTGCTCGTGCTGCTGCTCGGCGGCCTGCTCCTCGATGAGCTGCGGCCGGATGTAGTCCGGGATGTACGGGACGACCTGCCGAACCACCCGTGCGCCCGCCTTCTCCTTGGGCTGCAGGTCCTCGGTCGCCGGGCCGGAGACGTACGCGGCGCGGAAGCGCGTCATCGACTCGGTGCCGAACTTCATGTAGCCGTGCCCGGGCGCGGACGGCAGCTCGTAGGCGTCGGGGACGCCGAGCACCACGCGGGACTCCTGCGCGGAGAACGTCCGCAGGCCGATCCGGTAGGACAGGTGCGTGTCCAGGCCGCGCAGCTTGCCCTCCTCCAGGCGCTGCGAGGCCAGCAGGATGTGGACGCCGAGCGACCGGCCCAGCCGGCCGATCATGACGAACAGGTCGGCGAACTCCGGCTTGGCCGACAGCAGCTCGGAGAACTCGTCCAGCACGAGGAACAGGGTCGGCATCGGCTTGAGGTCGGCGCCCTGCTCGCGCGCCTTCTCGTAGTCGCGCAGCGAGGCGTAGTTCCCGGACGCGCGCAGGTACTCCTGGCGGCGGACCATCTCGCCGTGCAGCGCGTCGTACATGCGGTCCACCAGCGGGAGTTCGTCCTCCAGGTTGGTGATGACCGCGGAGACGTGCGAGAGCTGGTCCATGCCGAGGAACGTCGCGCCGCCCTTGAAGTCGACGAGGACGAAGTTCAGCACCTCGGACGAGTGCGTGACGGCGAGCCCGAGCACCAGCGTGCGCAGCGCCTCGGACTTGCCGGAGCCGGTCGCGCCGATGCACAGGCCGTGCGGCCCCATGCCGCCCTGCGCGGACTCCTTGATGTCGAGGTGGACGGGCCGTCCCTCGGTGTCCACGCCGATCGGCACGCGGAGCCGGTTGCGCGGCGCCCGCGGACGCCACATGACGTTCGGGTCGACCTGGAACGGGTTGTCGATGCCGAGCAGCGAGGTGACCGTGGTCGCCGAGGACAGCGCGTCCTCCTCCGGGCCCGCGGCGACGCTCGTGCGCAGCGGCGCGAGCTGCCGGGCGAGCGCCTCGGCCTGCTGGAGCGTCACCGTGTCGGGCTTGCAGATGCGCGTGCCGACGTCCTTGCCGGTGCGGTCCTTGGTGAGCCGGTCCACCCGCTCGGGACGGACGTTCAGCCGCAGCATCAGCGACTCGTGCACCGGCGCGACCGACCCGGTCAGGTCGATGATGCAGACGCCCTCGATGCCGTCGGCGGCGAGCTGGGAGTCGTAGGACGCCTGCCCGCCGTCCATGATGATCACGTAGTAGGGGAGGTCGTCCTGCGACAGGCCCGGCTGGAAGCGCGGCCGGTCCTTCACCTCGGGGCCGAACATCGCCTCCAGCGTCGCCATGCTGTCGCTCATCAGGCGCACCGGCCCGGCGGCGTCGGTCTCGGTCGGGTGCTGGTTGTGCGGCATCCACTTGATCCACTGCCACCACGGCATCCGCTCCCGCGACGCGCACACCGCGATGCGGATGTCGTCGGGCGAGTGGAACGCCGCGAGCTGGAGCAGCATCGCGCGGATCATCCCGTAGACGGCCTCCGGGTCGCCCTGCGGGACGATCCGCGAGAACGACCGCAGCGACGCGGCGATCGGCAGGTTCGGGACGTTGGAGTGCGTCCGCATGAACCGGCGCAGCGCGCCCGCCGTCATCGGTTCGAGGTCCTCGATCGGCTTGGTCTCGGGGGCGATGAGCTGGACGGCGAGCTTCTGCGCGCCCGTCCCGATGCGGATCTGCCCGAAGTCGTCGTCGGACGGCCGCCGCTCCCACAGCCGCGCGCTCATCACGAGCGACCACAGCGACCCCGGGTCCGGGCTGCTCCACTCCAGCGCCTCGCGCTGCTGCTGCGCGGCCTTGCGGACGTTGCGCCGCACCTGCCCGAGGTAGCGCAGGTAGTCGCGGCGCTCGTTGTTCAGCTTGACCTTGCGCTCGCCGCTGTTCTTGCCGACCTGGCCGAGCATCATGCCGAACATCGACACCGCGAACATTCCGCCGGCGACGTACTGCATGGTGCCGCCGCCGCGTCCGGCCATCATGAACACCATCGCGCCGGACCCCGCGAGCATCGGCAGGTACGTCAGCACCGCCTGGAATCCCTGCGGGATCAGTTCCGGCAGCTCGGGCGGGGACTCCAGCAGAATCTCGCCGCGCGGCATCGCGGGCGGCTTGCGCCGCTCGCCGCGCCGGACGATGACCGTGCTCACGCTAGCTTCCTCCTACGAGGGGACAGGCAGAAGCTGCCTCTTGGCGTATCCCTTGGCTCGCCGGGCGCGGCGGCCGTCGCGAACCGTCACAGATGCTACGGGGATCCATCCGATTCGGACAGGAGACCTTACCGGCCCGTCCCGCCGGGTTGTCCGATTCGGGCGACCGCGCACGCAGAAAATGCACGCGCCGCACGGAGAACCACCGCCGTTCTCTCCCACCGCACCGTCCACCCGCCGCACCACCGCGCCCGCGACCCGCACAACGCCACCCGTGTCACGGCGCCGCACACGCAGTCACACGTGCGAATGATCTGCGCGGACGCACAGCCGGAACAACACCCGATCCCCCCAGACGACCGCTCCTGCCGAAGGGCGTGCTGCGCACTGTTTTCCGGTGCGGCCGTTACAGGTGCTCGGATGTTTGGCCACCCTTCATCCGTTATGCTCCTTCGCGGAACGCGATAATGATCATGAGGGGGCGCGTTGTGTCCGAGATGTCCGGTAACGAGCTGGACCGGATTCTCACCGAGACGCGCAAGACCCTGGAGTCCCTGCGCGGCGGCAAGGCCGCGCCGCCGCCCGACGCGCCCGAGGTCGAGGGCGTGGGCGAGGCCGCCGACGGCCGCGTGAAGGTCACCGCCGGAACGGGCGGACGCCTGAAGCAGGTCACGCTGGACCCCCGCGCGCTCCGCATGGCCTCCCACGAACTGGGCGAGGCGTTCGTCGCCGCCGCCAACGCCGCGCTGGACGACCTGCGCGCGCAGGCCGCGACCGCCGCCGCCGACGTCGTCGACACCGAGGCCCTGGACGCCCGCGTCGAAGAGATCCAGAACGAGAGCCTGCGTCAGATGCAGCAGATCACCCAGGCGCTCAACGACGCGGTGGCCAAGTTCAACCAGCGCTGACCCCGCACCGCCCCCGGAAGGGGCCGGTGGTGAAACGAGCGGGCGGTGGGACGCGATGGAGCGTGTGGTGCCGCTTGTGCCGTGTTGGGCCGGGCGGCCGTGGTTTCGGTCACGATGTCGTATCGAAAGCGGCGATGTCGGAAGCCGGTGCTAGGGTCCGTCCGCCGATTCCCCGGGCCGGGGCACGGCAGGCTGTCGGCTCGGTGACAGTCCTGTTTGCCGACGGTCGGGGTCGCTAGTCTGCCTCTGGGATCCCCGTCCCGAAACGGTGGACGGTGTCGCGAAACGTGGCACCATGCACCTCTGCATCCGCTCCCGTACCACACAACTTGCGAGGAAGTCGTGAGCGCGCCCCCTGGAGCCGACCTCTGCCGGATCACGCTCGTCGGACCGAAACGCCGGGTCGACATCGCGCTGCCCGCCGACGCGACGTTCGCCGAGCTGTACCCCACGATGCTGCACTACGCCGGGCAGAACCTCGCCGACGCGGGGCTCACCCACGGCGGCTGGGTCATCCAGAAGCTGGACGAGGCGCCGTTCGACCCGTCGTCCACCCCGGCGCGCGCCGGGATCCGCGACGGCGACCTGCTCTACCTCAGGCCGCGCATGGCGCAGCTCCCCGACCTGGCGTTCGATGACGTCCCCGACGTCGTCGCGACGGCCGTCAACGACCGTCCCGACCGGTGGCGGCAGGAGACCGCGCGGCGGTTCGCGCTCGGCTGGGGCGTCGGCGGGCTGATCGCGGGCGTGCTCGTCCTCGGCCTCACGCAGCCGTCCTGGAAGACGGCCGCCGCGGCGGCGGTCGTCGCGCTGCTGCTGCTCGGCGGCGCGGTCGCCCTGTCGCGCGCGCTCGGCGACGCGGGCGCCGGGATCTGGCTCGGCTACGCGGCGCTGCCGTACGCGTTCATCGCCGGCCTCTACGCCCCCGCCGACGACGATTCGCCCGCCAACCTGCTGAACCTGTTCCACGGGTTCGAGGCGGTGAACTACATCGCGGGCTTCGGCGCGGTCGTCCTCGTCGCGACGATCGCCGGGTTCGCCATCGCCGACGCGCTCCCCGTCTTCTACGGCGTCGCGGTCGCCGCGCTGCTCGGCACCCTCGACAGCCTCATCCCGCTCGGCTTCGACACCGACGCGGCGGGCGTCGCGGCGATCACCGTCGTCATCGCGCTCGCGCTGACCCCGCTGCTGTCGGGCGCCGCGATGCGGATGGCCCGCGTGACGCTCCCGCCCGTCCCGAACAGCGCCGACGACCTGCGCCGCGACACGCTGATGGTGGACGGCCGGCAGGTGCTGAAGGACACCGTCCGCGCGGACCGGTTCGTCACCGGCGGCGTCGCCGCGACCGGGCTCGTCGCGATCGGCGCGTTCCTGCCGATCGCGTTCCACTCCGGCTGGGCCGCGCCGGTCACCGCCGCCGTGCTCGCGTTCGTCCTGCTGCTGCGCGGCGGACGGTTCTTCACCGGACGCGCCCAGAAGCTCTGGCTCCTCATCCCCGGCGCGTTCGGCCTCGCGCTGCTCGCCGTCAGCGGACCGTTCCGCACCGACGACGCGGCGGTCGTCCTCGCGACGGCGCTGCTGCCGATCCTCGTCCTGTCCGGGATCGTCGTCGGCGTCGGGATGTGGCTGCCGAACAACCGGCCGAGCCCGTTCTGGGGCCGCGCTGGCCAGATCGTCGAGATCACGCTGGTCGTGGCGTCGGTGCCGCTCGCGCTCGGCGTCGCGGGCGTCCTCGACTACGTCCGCACGGTCGTCGGCTGAGGCCGGGGAGGCACTCATGCAGACGAAACGGGATCTGCTCCAGGCGCACCGGCTGATGACGCACCGCGCGTCCCAGGCGCTGATCTTCGGCGAGCCCGACAACCCCGAGCAGCCGCTGCGGCGCCTCAACGTCGGCACGTTCGCCGGGGTGATGGTCGGCGTGCTCGTCGCGGCCGGGTTCGGCATCGCCGGGCTGCTGCTCGGCGGCGGGACGAAGGGGATCACCGACGGCGGCGTCCTGCTCATCGAGAAGGAGACCGGCAGCCGCTACGTGTGGTGCAAGTCCGCCGGGACCAAGGACGGCAAGGCGCTCTGCCCCGTCGCGAACTACGCGTCCGCGCGGCTCGCCGTCGCCGGAAGCTCGGGCGACGTGAACCAGAAGTCGGTGTCGGCGAAGACGCTGTCGAAGTTCCCGCGCGGCCCGATGATCGGCATTCCGGGCGCGCCGGACACCGTCCCGGACAAGAAGCGCTTGGTCGGCGGGCCGTGGTCGGTGTGCGTCCGGCAGGTGGACCAGGGCGGCGTGACCAAGCCGGTCGTGTCGCTGGTCGGCGGGCGGAACGTCGGCGGACGGACGCTCGACGCGTCTACCGGCGTCGTCGTCAGCGCCGGGGCCACCGGGAACTGGCTGATCTGGAACAACCAGCGGATGAAGATGTCGCCCGCCGGGATGACGGTGCTGCAGGCGTCGGCGGCGACGCCGGTGTCGAGCGCGTTCGTCAACGCGCTGCCCGCCGGGCCGGACTTCGCGGCGCCCGCGATCCCGGGCTTCGGGCGTCCGGCCAACCTCGGCGGCGGCCTGCGCGGCACGATCGGGCAGGTGTACGCCGTGTCGAGCGGCGCGGGCGGCGGCGCGCAGCCGTACGTCCTGCTCGCGGACGGCGTCGCGCCGATCTCCCGGGTGCAGGCCGCGCTGATCCAGTCGTCGGCGGCGTACCGGATGAAGCACGACATGCCGCTGGAGGCCGCGCTCGTGACGAGCAACCGCTCGGCGCAGAAGCTCATCGACGGCCGGCTGCCGCAGGACGCGATCAAGGCCGCGACGTTCAACGCGACCGACTCGCTGTGCGTCGTGTACCCGGACGCGTCCAAGGGCGGTGACCGCGCGAAGCTGACGATCGGCGGCGCCACCGACCTGCCCGCGCCGACCGGCCGCTCGACCACCGGGACGGGGGTCGACAACGTCGTCCTGCCGCCGGGCAGCGCCGTTCTCGCGGGCGTCCTGCCCGCGGGCGGATCGGTGTCGGCGATCAACAGCTACTCGTTCGTCTCCGACGACGGACGCCGTTATCCGCTGAAGTCGCCGGACACCGCGAAGGCGCTCGGTTACTCGATCTCGGCGGACCAGAACGACTCGGTGCCCGTCCCCGCGAATCTGCTCAACATGGTGCCGCAGGGGCCCGTCCTCGACCCGCAGAAGGCGTTGCTGCCGGTGAGCGGAACGACGACCGGATGACAAATAAATGGTCAAATGGGATGAGTCGGAAGAAGCGCGGTTGCTACAGTCTCGACCCGCAACGACCGTGACGAAGGAGTTCACGTGAGTCAGGCGTTCAGCACGGACTACCAGGCGATGCAGCAGGCCGAGCAGATGTTCCAGGCCAAGCACCGCGAGATGGTGGAGCTGCTCGACGCGCTGGAGTCCGACCTCCAGAGCGGTCTCGCCCGCTGGGAGGACGACGCGCGCGACGCCTACTTCGAGGCCCGCGCCAAGTGGGACAAGGCAGCCCGTGACCAGGCGAAATCCATCGACGAGTTCTCCAAGTCGGTGGGCACCGCGCGCACCAACTACCAGAGCGCCGAGCGCTCGAACGTGGACCAGTGGAGCTGACCGTCGACACGATCGGATTTTTCCCGTCCGAAGATCGAACCTTCGGCCGGGTGGATCCGTCTCATGTCGTGTGTGACCATTGGTGCAGGTTTCACCGATCATCGTGACGTCGTGCCGAGCCGGGCTCCCCTCGTACACCGGCCGACGGAGCACAGCGGCCCCCCGCGCCGCGTCAGTCGCAAACACGCAGGCAACTGGGAAAGGATGACCAATGGGTCAGAAGTCTTCGGTCGACAGAGCGGAAATGGCCCAGGCGGCCCAGCGCGTCGAGTCCGCCGCGCAGGACCTTCGCAAGATCCAGGGCGACCTCGGCCAGGAGCACGCCCAGCTGTCCGGCCGCTGGATCGGCGACGCCGGCAGCGCCTTCACCAAGGTCTTCAACGAGTTCGACGGTGAGCTGGGCAAGGTGCTGGAGGTCCTCAACCAGCTCCACGAGAAGCTCGTCCAGACCAAGATCAACTACGAGGCCAGCGAGCAGCAGCAGACCGAGGCCGTGAACCGCATCGCCGGCCTGCTGAACGGCTGACCGACCCTTACGACCCCCCGGGACGAGACGGAGGAACAATGAGCTACAGCTCCATGGACTTCGGCGCGATGCAGCAGGCGTACGCGGCCTTCCAGCAGAAGTTCAACCAGATGCAGTCCGAGCTGGACGACCTCGAGAAGTCGGTCGAGAACAAGCTCGGGCAGTGGGAGGACGACGCGAAGAACGCCTACTTCGACGCCAAGCGTCAGTGGGAGGCGTCCGCCGCCGACATCGGCCGCATCCTGCAGCAGCTCGGCGCGGTCATCAACTCCTCGAGCGAGACCGGCCAGCACACGGTCAAGTCCAACGTCAACCTGATCAGCGGCTGACCGAGCGGCCGAGCCGCCCCGGCCGGCCGGTCGTGCCCCGAGCGCGACCGGCCGTCCTCCGGCGGCCCGCTGGGGCGGTGTGCGTTCGATCCGGCCCCGGCCCCTGATCAGTCACCCCCACCACCACGAATTGAGCGGGACCCCGGCGGGGTCCACGGGAGGTCCCCATGGGCGCTGGACCGAGCGGCAAGAGCGAGATCGACACCACCGAGGCCAAACGCATCCTCAAGATCCTTGAGGACAACCTCGACGCCTTCACGAGCGGTGACGGCACCCCGTCGGATCTCCAGAGCCACGGCAACATCACGCAGGCGCAGCTCGGCGGCCCGCAGTTCGACACGGCCGTGCAGCTCGGCGAGACGACCGCCGACGCCTACCGGGTGATCAGCGAGCAGTACAACGGGTTCGTGCAGAGCTACGGACAGGTCATCGAGGCGCTCCGTCGTGCCGTCCAGGGGCACGACGACAAGGAGCAGCAGAACACCGCGGCCGTCAACAGCGTGCAGCCCACCAACGTCACCTCACCGACGACGAGCAACACGCAGACCTACTGAGCCGGGAATCGACGACACGGGAAGACCGAATGACCGAGCACAAGCCCAAAGATTTCCCGATCCGCAGGAACTGCATGGCGCCGCAGCCCTTCAAGGGCGGCATGGACGAGATGAACCAGATCCTGCAGGCGACGGATCCCCGCGCCGTCACGCGCGCCGGGCAGACCTACACCACCGCAGCCTCGAAGTTCAACGACGCGGCGGGCGTACTGCGTGCGCAGGCGGCTGCGCTGAAGGCCGTGTGGAAGGGCGACGACGCGGAAGCGGCCATCGAGCAGATGGGCCGCCTGCAGACGTCCGCCACCAACCTCGGCAAGACGGCGGGGGAGACCGGCAAGGCGCTCTCGACCTACGGCCCGCAACTCGAGTGGTACAAGCAGCACGCGCCGGGCAAGGGCAACTTCGCCGGCCTGACCACCGGTGACGCCGAGACCTTCGCCGCCGGAACGATGATCGCCGGTCCCACCGGCGGCCTCATCGCGATCGGCGGCAAGAAGCTCGGCGAAGCGCTCGGCCTCCTCGACAACGAAGAGGAGAAGGCCGCTCAGGAGCACATGAAGCGGCTGACCGAGCGCAGCGTCCAGGCGCACGAAGCCCTGCCGACGAACTTGACGACCGACCTGCCGTACACGCAGTCCCACTACGAAACCCCGAAGAACCCCTACAAGGGTGGCGGCGGGGGCGGTGGCGGCGGTGGCGGCGCGCACGTTCCGACCAACCCGTACGGCAACAACCCGGGTGGCGGCCAGCACGTGCCCACCAACCCGTACGGCAGCCACCCCACCAACCCGCCGGGTGGTCAGCACGTCCCGAACCCGTACGGCAACCACCCCAACCCGGGCGGTCAGCACGTGCCGAACCCGTACGGCGGTCCCAAGCCGGGTTCGAGCGACCTGGCCGGTCTGCCGGGCGGAGGCGGGGGCGGCGGCCTCGGCTCGGACCCGTTCGGAGGCGGTGGCGGCCTGGGCGGCGGCCTCGGCTCCGGCGGATTCGGGGGCGGTGCCGGAAGCGGCGTCCCCGGCGGCATGCCGGGCGGCCTCGGCGGTGCCGGCGCGGGCCTCGGTGCCGGTATGCGCGGCGGCAAGCCCGGCGCGGGCGGCGCAGGCGGTGCCCCGATGGGCGGACGCGGCGGAGGCGGCGGCAAGGGCGAGGAGGAGCACGAGCGCACCACCTGGCTGACGGAAGACGAAGACGTGTGGGGCGGAAACGACGACGACACCGCTCCCCCCGTGATCGGATGATGACCGTCCGATCCGGGAACCCGGTGTGACGCGGCGTGGGCAGTTCGAGATACTCGGGCTGCCCACGCCGTGTTCGTTTGAATGAGGTGGTGCTGTGCGACGGTTGACACGATGGCTGAGCGCCGTCGGCGCGAGTTCGGTGCTCGTGCTGACGGGCTCCCCTGCGGGCGCTGCTCCCGGCCCCCTGCCGCAGGAGTGGTGGTTCAAAGCCTGGGACATCCAGCACAGTGTCTGGCCGGTCAGCAAGGGCGCGGGCGTTACCGTGGCCGTCATTGACACGGGCGTCAATGCCAATCTGCCCGATCTGAAGGACGCTGTTCTCCCGGGTAAGGATTTTCTCGGGGGTTATGGCGACGCGCAGGGGAGCGGCGACGGCAGGACGGACACCGACGTTCGCGACGGCGGTCACGGCACCGGCATGGCTTCGCTGATCGCGAGTCGTGGCACCGGCACCGGGTTCGTCGGGGTCGCTCCAGAGTCGAAGATTCTTCCGATCCTCTCGTCCACGGTGTCGCTCCCGGAGGCGATCCGCTATGCCGCTGATCACGGGGCGGGCGTGGTCAGCATCTCCCAGGGAACGCCTGCGCTACAGAACCAGTGCGAGCCCGGCCTCCAACAGGCGATCGGGTATGCGCTCGATCACAACGTGGTCATCGTGGCGTCCGCCGGCAACGACGGGAACGGAGTGAACTCCGTCAAGATCCCCGCCGTGTGCGCGGGAGTCCTCGTCGCCGGAGCGCTCGACAATCAGAAGAACGTCTACGCCAACACCGAGCGCCATCCGTACGTCTCCGTCGCGGCGCCCGGTTACCTGGTCGGCGCGCTCCAGAAGGACGGGCGCTTCAATCCTCAACTCTCCGGCACGAGCCAGGCGGGCGCGCTGACGGCCGGTGCGGTCGCCTTGGTGCGGTCGAAGTTTCCGAACATGTCGAACCGCGAGATCGTGCAGCGCATCATCGGCACGGCAAAGGACGTCGGGCCGAGCGGGAAGGACGAACAGACGGGATATGGCGTCGTCATCCCGTCCGCCGCGCTGACGGCGAACGTGCCGAAGAACGCGCCGAATCCCGTCTTCGCCAAGTACGACAAGTGGAAGGCGTCGCAGCCGAAGACCGGTGACACACCGACGACCCCGAAGACCAAGTCGGCCACGGAGAAGAACAACGACAAGGCCGCGCGGAACACCAAGATTCTGCTGATCGGCGTCGGAGTCGTCGCGCTTCTCGTCATCGTGGTCGGCGGACTGCTCATCCTGCGCAACCGCGGACGCAAGAACCCGCCGCCGCCCCCTCCGGGCGCGCCGGGCACACCGCCGTCGTGGGGCGGTACGGCGGGCCCCGGCCGGCAGGTCCCGCCGCAACGCGGCCCGGGCGGCCAGCCGTACTCGCCGCAGCCGGGACCGGGACAGCCGCCGCAGGCGCCGCCAGGTGGATTCGGTCCGCGATAGAAATACGTCACCCTCAAGAAGGCCGACGTCACCGGAGTGCTCTCGCCACTCCGCCGGCGTCGGCCTTCTCCCCCACAGGGGCAGCTCCCGCCCCGGCCCGGCCCGGGCGGCCCCCCACCGGGACCCCCGTACGGTTCCGGACGTCCGTGAACGTGCGAACGATCCGAGGAAAGGCACCGTGAAGAACAAGCTCCTACTGATCCCGGCCCTGGCGCTGGTCCTCTCCGCAGCCGCGTGCGGTGGAGACAAGGACAAGGCGTCTGATCCCCCCACGTCCGGGACGACCCCCGCCGGCCCGGCGACCGCGCAGCCGTCGCAGCCCGCCGCGACCCCGTCCGCGACGGCGACGAACGGCGGTGGCGGCGGCGGTTCGGCCTACGCTAGCGACATGGAGAAGGTCGCCGCGTGCATGCGCGCGAAGGGCTATGACGCGCAAGTGCCGCAGGGCGGCAACATTCCGATCCTCAAGGGCATCAAGGACCAGGCGAAGGCGTCGGCGGACCTGAAGAAGTGCCAGGAGAAGATCCTGACGCCCCCCGGCGGCTGAGTCGCGGAGCGTGCGGACGGGCCGGGGGCTTTCCCCGGCCCGTCCGCGCGTTTCAGGAGGCGACGAGGGCGGCGAACTCGGCGGCCGGGGGGCTCAGGGCCGTCCATTGGCGGGCGGCCCAGCCGACGCTGATCGGTGCCAGGCACGGGATCGGCACCGTTACGAGAGGGGAGTGGGCGGCCAGGCGCGGGAGGGCGGGCAGGACGGCGTGGCCTACGCCGAGTTCGGCGAGGAGCGCCGCCGTGTCCCAGTCCGCCACGCCGACCGGCTCGGGACGGCCGCAGCCGAGCCGGACGAACTCCTCCTCCAGCCGCCGCCGCGACGTCGAGTCGTCCGGCTGCGCGATGTACCGGATGCCGGCCAGGTCGTCGGGGAGGATCGCGTCCCGGGACGCCAGCGGGTCCGACGCGTGCACGGCCAGCACCCACGGCAGGTCCACCACCGGACGCTGCTCGATGCCCGGCAGCGGTTCGCCGAGCGTGATCCACGCGAGGTCGACGCGTCCGCCGCGCAGCAGTTCCACGCAGCGCTGCGTCGAGTGCGCCGCGTGGAACTCCAGGGACGTCCGGGGGCGTCGGCGGCGGAACTCGGCGATGCCGTCCGCCATGAAGTGCCGGACGGTCACGCCGCCCGTCGTGATGCGCACCGCGCCGCCGCCGTCGCGCAGTTCGGCGAGCCGGTCGAGGCCCGCGTCGAGCGCGGCGATGCCGCCGAGCGCCGCCTGGTAGAGGACGCGTCCGGCCTCGGTCGGCACGACGCCGCGCGGACGCCGTTCGAGCAGCGGCAGGCCCGTCTCGCGCTCCAGCCGCCGCACGTGCTGGCTCACGGCGGACTGCGTCCGGTCCAGGTCGCGGGCGACGGTGCTGAGGTTCCCGGTTTCGTAGACGGCGATGAAAACGCGAAGGTCGTCCAGAGTCACAAGGAAAAGCTAGGGCAAACCCCAGAAAATCCATGAATTGACTGGGATCCCGGCGGCTTTCAGGATGGGACGCGGAAACCGGCGGCAACCCGTCCGCGGCCCGCCGCACGCCGTCCGATGACCCGGGACATACGGCGCGGCGGCGACGCGGAGCGGCGGACGGGTGCCGACCTCCAGAAAGGACACCGATGACCGAGCAGGCCGCCCGCGCGCTGCTGGCGGAGCGCGACGCCGAGACCATCCGGCATCCGGGCGGAACGCTCGCGGCGCATCTGGACCGCGTCCACGCGACGCTCACCGCGTGGGGCGCGCGGCGAGAACTGCGCCTCGCCGGCCTCTGCCACGCGTTCTACGGCACGGACGGCTTCCCGCACGCGCTGGGCCGCCGCGACGAGCTGACCCCGGTGATCGGCCCGGACGCCGAGGCGCTCGTCTACTTCTACGCGAGCTGCGACCGCGCGTACTCCTACCCGCGACTCACGGACGGCGGTACGTTCCGCGACCGTTTCACCGGCGCGGTATCGGTCCCGGACACGGCGGCGCGACGCGACTTCGCGGAGCTGACCGTCGCGAACGAACTGGACGTCCTGCGCCACTCGGACCTGGACGGCGGGCCGCTCCGCGCGCTGTTCGCCACCTGGACGCCGCTGCTCAGCGAGGGCGCGCGAAGCGCCGTCAGCCGAGCAGCATGGTGATCGCCTGGTTGATCAGCTCGTCGATGATCATCCCGGTGATCTCCTTGAAGATCGGGATCTCCGCGAGCGAGGCGCCGAACGTCGCGACGGCCGTCGCCGCGGCCTGCGCGATCTCGATCGCCAGCATGACGAGCTGCACGATCACGTTGATCTTCAGGGCGAGGACGACCCCGGCGCAGACGATGAACGCCGCGCCGACCGCCGTCGCGCCCATCGAGGCGTCCTTCAGGACGGCGGCGGGGGAGTCCTCCTCCGCCCACGCCTTCTGGAACGCCTCGATGTCGTCGCCCTCGTTGGACGCGGGCACCCGCTGGGCGGCCGACTCGATGTCCGCGGACACCGAGCCGACCGTCCCGGAGAACTCCATCCACGTCGAGCCGAGCTGGAACAGCTTCGTCTCGTCCGCCTCCGGCCAGTTGTAGCCGAGCATGCCGAGCAGGCTGATCAGTTCGCCGGGGAGCTGCAGACCCACCGGCTCAGCCGCCGTTCAGCGCGGCGGACACGCTGTTGATCTCGCCGACCATCGACTCTTCGGCCTTCTCGTGGTTGTCGGCCATCGCCGCGAGCTTCTCGCCGAACGCCGCCAGGTCCTCGGCGGCGCCGGAGAAGGACTCGTCCGCCTGGTCCTGGATCGCGGTGTACGACTCGCCGATGATCATGCCGATGTCGTCGCCGCCCCACGGCTGGCCCATGCCGTCGACGGTCGACTTCAGCGCCGTCCACTGCTCGTTCAGCCGGTCGCCCGCGGCGGACAGCTCACGGCCCGCGTCGCGCAGCGTCTCGGGCTGGACGGTGTACTTGTTCGTCGTCACGAGCGCCTCCCCGCGTCACGTGATCGGTCAGTTCGTCCAGACGAGGACGTTCGTGATCTCGGTGCCGAGCTCGCCGGCCGTCGTGTAGACGGTGCCCTCGCGTCCGCCGGTCGCCGAGCCGCTCGCCCAGTAGGACTGCGCGTAGACGACCCGGGAGCCCTGCGTCCAGCTCCGCGTCCACGACTCGGGCTCGCGGCCGAGCCGCGGCAGGCCGCTCTCGATGGACGGCATCAGCAGGATCGGCGCCGCGCCCTGGTTGGTGGCGTCGCTGACGGACGACGCGGTGGACTCGTCGGCGAACTGCGCGATCGAGATCACCGTGAGAACGGTCCTGGACGGGTTCGCGTACACCGCCGACCGCATCAGCCCCACGCACGGGTACCGGCTGAACACCGGGGTCAGTTCCTTGTCCGCGCGCGAGGTGCAGGTCGCGTCCTTGGTGCCGGCGCGGGTGAAGGTGTTGCCCTTCGCCGTCCGGATGGTCGCGCCGAGCACGCCGTCGATCCCGCCGGACGTCGTGCTGGTGCTCGTCGGCGTCGGGACGCTGAACGTCGGCGGCGAGTACGTCGGCAGCGTGATGTGGCGGCGCGGCTTGTCCCCGCTGTTGGCCACCACCACGATGACGACCGCGATGATGATCACGACGACGAGCCCGCCGCCCGCCAGCAGCGCGATCAGAAGGCCCGCGCCGCTGTTGCGCGGCGGCGGGGGCGGCGGGTAGCCGCCGCCGGGCGGGAACGGTCCGGGGGGAGGCGGCGGCTGCTGACCGGGTGGGTAACCCGGCTGACCAGGCCATTGGGGGGAGGACATGGCAACTCCGGCCGGTACTGGGGCGAATGAGGACAATCGCCGGGCGGAAGATCCGATAAGACTAGCCGTCCGAGCCCTGTCCGGGCTCATCGGCTGGTGGGTATGACGGTGATCGTGCCGTTTCGGTTCACCCGCGCGATGTGATCACCGCTACGCGGCACCCCTTGCGTCTCGTAGGCTTGCGGTGAGGGAAAGGGAGGCAGGTGTCCGATTCGAGCTGGCAGCAGGCCGTCCTCGGGGAACTCGGCGTGGCCCGCCGGGGACTCCAGGCCCTGAACACCGCGTCGTCGGCGGCACCGGGCTCGGACTGGGGCGCCGACTCCGCGCCCCGCGCGCTCGCCGAACCCGAGCCGATCCCGGTCACCCCCGACCCGCTGCCCGCGCCGGTGCCCGCTGCGCCGCCGTCGTTCACACCCGTCCCGGAACCGGCCGCACCGTCCTTCGAGGCCCCCGCCGCGCCCGCCCCGCCGTCCTTCGAGTCGGCCGCGCCGCCCGCGCCGCCGTCCTTCGAGACGCCTGCGGCCGGTGCGCCCGCGGCTCCGCCCGCGCCGCCGTCCTTCGACGCGCCCGCAACCGGCGCGCCTACGCTCGGCGCTGAGCCGCCGGCCCCGCCGTCGTTCGACGCGCCCGCCGGGGAGGCGCCCGCGCCACCCGGGCCCGGCGTCGCGCCGCCCGCGCCGCCGTCTTTCGAGACGCCCGCGGCCCCGCCCGCGCCGCCGTCCTTCGACGCGCCCGCGGCCGGTGCGCCCGCGCCCGGCGCTGAGCCGCCGGGTGCGCCGTCGTTCGGGACGCCCGGCGCGCCGCCGTCCTTCGACGCGCCTGGTGGAGGGGAGCCTGCGCCCGGCGTCGCGCCGCCGTCCTTCGATGCGCCCGCCGGAGGGGCGCCTGCGCCCGGCGTGGCGTCTGGTGAACAGGCGCCTGGGGCCGGGAGCGTGCCGTCCGGGGCGCCGTCGTTCGACGCGCCGGTGGTCGGGCCGCAGGGGCCGCCCGGGGAGACGAGTGGGGCGCCGGTGAACGCGTTCGCGCAGCCGCCCGCCGAGCCCGCGCAGCCGGTCGTCATCAACCCGTACGGCGATGGCGCGGGCGGCCTGCAGCGCGACCCGTTCGGCGACACGCCGGAGCCGCCGGCCGAGCCCGATCCCGCGTCCGCGCCGCAGCCCGCCGTCCCGCTCTACAACCCCGACTTCGACCCTGAGATGGCCGTCGCGCCGACCGTCGGGGGCGCTCCCGGGGCGCCGCCGCCGGACGCCGGGACGGAAGAACCGGACAGTCCGGCGCCGTCCGCGCCACGGCAGGCACCGGCCCAGCCACAGCCGCAGCACCAGCAGCAGGGCGGCGTGCCGATGGCGGACGACCTCGTCCGCAAGAACCAGCACGGCGACCCGCTGATCCGCCGCTTCGGCCGGGCCGCGCGCAAGGCCGTCGGCGCGACCGGCCCGCAGGATCCGGCGACGCAGGCGGAGATCGCCGCGCTGCTGCAGCGGGCCGTCCCGAGCTACCGGCAGATCGCGGTGGCCAGCGTGCGCGGCGGCGCGGGCAAGACGAGCATGGCCGCGCTGCTGGCGACCGAGCTGGCCCGGCACCGCGCCGACCGCGTCATCGCGATGGACGCCGACGCCGAGCTGGGATCGCTGCCGCTGCGCCTCGGGGTGCGTCCCGAGCAGTCGCTGTTCGATCTCGCGGCGCGTCAGCCGCGCACGTTCGACGAGGCGGCGCAGTACCTCGCGCGGACGGAGGCGGGCCTGTGGGTCCTGTCGTCCACGCGCGGCGGGCGCATCGCGGGCGAGTTCACGATCGAGACGTTCCAGGCGGCGCTCGCGGCGATCAGCCGGTACTTCGCCGCCGCCGTCGTGGACTGCGGCGCGGGCATCCTCACCGAGCTGCACCGGGGGATCCTCGGGCAGACGCACGGGCTCGTCCTGGTCACGCCCGCGACGGCCGACGGCGCGCTGAGCGCCCGGGGCGCGCTGGAGTGGTTCGCCGGGAACGGGCAGCAGGCGCTGCTGTCCCGGACGGTCATCGCGATGGTCACGCACGCCCCGCAGGTCGGCGCGGACCTGGAGCGCGCGCGGGAGATGCTGGCGGCGTGGGGGCTGCCGATCGTCCTCGTCCCGTACGACCGGCACCTGGCCGCGGGGGGATCGCTCGACATGACCAAGATCGGGGAGGCGACCCGGGGGGCGGCCGGGCTCATCGCCTCCGAGGCGTTCGCGCGCGCCCTCGGCGGCGTGGGGGTGGTCCGGTGACCTGCGACCTCGTCGCGCTCACCCGGCGGCAGCCGGACGTGTTCGCCGTCGCCGACGGCATGATCGCGATGGGCGAGCCGCTGGAACTGCGCGGCGGCGACCCCGAGCCGACGCAGTTGTTCGACGCCGAGCGCCGCCTGCTCGTGTCCATCGAGGACCCGGTGCTCGTGTCGGTCCCGACCGAGGTGGGACGGCTGCTCGGCGCGGACGTCGCGGCGCGGGTGGCGGCGCCGGTGTGGTGGGTGGAGGTCCGCGCGTCCGGCGACGTCCCGGACGCGACGCGGGTCGCGCGCCGGTTCGCCGACGACCTCGTCCGGTGGGCGGGCGGCATCGTCTATCCGGACAACCTCACCGAGCCCCCGGCGCTGAGCTGGCGCGCCGCCGACGCGGGCGCGGCGCCGCAGCACGCCGGCCACCAGCAGGGGGCCGGTAACGTCATCCGCTGATGCGCGATTCCTCCTGTGTCGTGTGTCTCAGTCCGCATAGGGCGGTCGGTGCCGGGTAGACGCCGTGCGGGGTTGGATGTGGAGTCAGGGCCTGCCGCCGTTTCACCGGCGGCGGGCCCTGATGTGTTCTCCGGCGGTTGACGGATTTGACAGGGACGTCCGACATGGTTCGCTAGTCCCCTGTCGTAGATCATCCGAGGAGTCGCCGCGGTGTCGACACCAGGTCCCGGACACCCTCCGTTCCCGCCCCCGGGCGGTCCCGGCGGCCCGCCCCCCGCCCCGTTCCCCGGGCCGCCGCCCGGCCCCGCCTACCCGCCGCCGCCCCGCAGCGGCGGCGGTGGAGTGATCATCGCGGTCGTGGCGGGCGCCGTCGCGTTCCTGCTGGTCTGCGGCGCGGTCCTCGTCGTGGTGGTGAACGGGAGCCGCCGTCATCACCGGGCCGTCGAGGCGCTGCGGTCGTTGACGCCGCCGCCCGTCCCGACGTTCAGCGCGCCGACGTACGAGCCGAGCACGCCGACGCCCAGCCCGACGCCGACGAAGACGCCCGTCCGGGTCACCGAGAGCTTCCTCGCCCCGACCGTCAAGACCGACCGGGGCCGCTACCGCCTCGCGACGCGCTGGACGAAGTCGTGCACCGCCGCCGCCAAGCCCGGCCTCGCCGCGCTGCTGCGCTCGACGCCCTGCACCGGCAGCCTGCACGGCGGCGAGTACCAGGCGCCGAACCACCGCGTGTACGTGCAGATCAGCGTGCTGGAGTTCGGCAGCGAGGGCACGGCGCGGCGGATGGCGCGCAAGGTGAACGCCGCGAACGCGCCGAAGATCAAGGTGGCGTACGGGTCGGAGCCGGGGCACTGGTGGTCGAGCCAGAGCGTCGGACGGTTCGTGCTGATCCGGCAGTCGTTCGTCAGCGGCTCGAACGTCCCGGGGCCGCGCAGCGGGCCCGCGCAGACCTACGGCGACGACCTCATCCGCATGTTCAGCGCCGAACTCAACAACCTTTACATCTGGGGAGACTGACGATGCAGTCCTCACGCGCCGGCTTCTCGCTGATGACGATCCTCGGCGTGCTGTGCCTCCTCGGCGGGCCCGCGCTGGAGTTCCTGAACCTCGTCACGGTCGGCGACGACGGGCGCGACGCCAAGACGATCCCGGAGATCCGCGCGCTCGCGCTCATGACCGTCATCGCCGGCGTGGGGTTCCTCGTCGGGGCGGTCGCGATGAAGCTCGGCCCGGCGCCCGCGCCGCGTCCGCCGTTCGCCCCGCCGCAGCAGCAGGGCTACGGGCAGCCTCAGTAGCGCAGATGCTGGACGAGCGCGCGGTGCCGCTGCCAGCCGTCCGGGGAGCGGCCGTCGCCGAGCGTGAACAGCGTCATCGGGGCGCGCGCGGGACCGACCTGCTGCGCCGGGACGCCCGCCGGCCCGGTGACGTTCCCCGCGACGGCCATCGCGATCGGCGCGGCGGCGCCCGTCCAGCGCGGCTCGACGGTCAGGTCCGCGCGGCCCGGCGTGAGCTGCGCGAACAGCGACGTCAGCGGCTGGTCGGCCGCCATCGCGGCGATGAGCGAGCCGAGGTGCTGCAACGGCGGCGGATCCTGCGGGGCGTACCCGACCGTGACGGTCGTGGACTCCTCGACGGCGCCGCCGTCCACGGTGGTGAACTCGCAGACGGCCTGCGCGGGACGCGGCCCGTCCCCGCCGACGATGATGCGCGCGGTGGAGCGGCCCCGCGCGTACTCGGTGAGCCGGTCGGGCTGCCACGGATGCTCCAGCGGCTCGGCCGGGCCCCAGCCCGCCGGCCACTTGCCGGTGAGCAGCTGCAGCAGCCGGTCGACCGCGCCGCCGAGCAGCCCCTCGGCCGGGTGCCGGACGCGGTAGGCGAGCCCGAGCTGCACCCCGATCGGCGCCGTCGGACGGGTCGTGAACCCCGGCGCGTAGTCGCGGGCCTCCGGGACGGGCACGAACGTCGTCCCCGACCACTTCAACGGCCGTCCCGACAGCCCCTCGTAATAACCGTCGCCGTTCCGTACGACCCACTGCGCGCCCGCACCCGCCGCGACCGATCGCAGCGGCAACGACAGCCGCGACTCCAGGGGCGTGACGAGCTGCAGCGTGCGCCCCGACTCCTCGCAGTCGCGCAGGGTGCCGCCGATCCAGGCGCTCAGCGCCACCAGGGGACGGTCCTGGAGCACGACCATCGCCTGTTCGGTGAGTGCGTCCACAGTGCTCATCTCCGCCCGAGTCTAGTGATCTCCCGCCACGGCGGCGATCCGGATCGGACGAACGGGATGCTCCCGTGATGGCTCTCTGAGTAAACTGTCCCGATTTCTTTGGTGATGGTGGAGGGTCGGATGTGATGTCCGGCCACGGGGTCGAGCGTCCGCGGTAAATGGGGAGCGACATGACCAACGGTGACCGGATCTCCGAGCTCTACAAGGGCGAGATCTGGAGCGAGCGCGTCCAGCGGGCCGCTCGTTCGCGCATCGACTGGCTGGTGGCGCAGGCGTCGGGCGACGTCCTCGACCTCGGATGCTCGCAGGGCATCGCCGCTCTGCTGTGCGCGCGGCGCGGACTCCGGACGCTCGGCCTGGACATCGAGGCCGACCGGATCGAGTACGCGCTGGCCGACCGGGAACGCGAGCCCGGCGTCGTCCGCGAGCTGCTGGCCTACCGCGTCGCCGACGCCCGCAGGCTGGACGTCCCGGACGCGTCGTTCGACACCGTCCTGCTGGGCGAGGTCGTCGAACACCACCTGGACGCGTCGCCGGTGCTGGCCGAGGCGGCGCGCGTCCTGCGCCCGGACGGACGCCTCGCGCTGACCACCCCGTTCGGCTACCACCCGCACCACGACCACCGCGCGACGTTCTACGTGGCGTCGCTCGTCGCCCTGGCGGCCCCCTACTTCACCGTCGACTCCCTCGACGTGGTGGACGGCTACCTGCGCGCCGTCCTCACCCCCGGCCCGATGGACGCCGCGGCGGCCCGCGACCTCGTCCACGCGATGCAGCCGGTGCTGGAGCAGGAGTTCCTGCGGACCGAACGCGAACTGTCCGAACAGCGCCGCCGCGCCGACACCGCGACGAAGGAGAAGACGGCGTCCTACGAGCGGCTGGAGGCGCGCCTCGACGCGATCGCCGCGCAGCAGGACGCCACCATCGCCGACCTGGAGGCCAAGGTCGCGGCGCTCCGCGAGGAGAACGCGCGCCTCGGCGAGACGCTGCGCCGCGAGAAGGCCGCGGCGGAGGAACGGGTCCGCGCGGCGCGGCGCCAGGCGGCCGGGCTGGAGCAGACGGCCGGGAAGCTGAAGGACGTCGAGGGCAAGCTGGCCTACCAGGAGTACCGGACGCGCTACCTGGACTGGCAGCTCAAGTCCACCCAGAACCGCCGCTGGTGGCGGGTCGGCGAGTCGCTGTTCGGCGTCCGCCAGGATCCGCGCCGCGGCCTCCTGGCCCTGCCCGCCGACATCCTGCGCGCGTCGGTCAAGATGCCGATGCCCCAGCCCCCCGAAAAGCCCGCCCACCGCCGCGAACGAACCATTACCGTTTCGGCGACCGGTGCGCAGGCCACCCGGACCATGCCGGAGATTCCGAAGATCGTGCTGCCGGACGGGCCGGTCAACCGTCCCGACCTGACCGTGCTCACCATTCTCGACACCTTCTCCGCCTCGGCGTTCCGGTTCGAGTGGCGGCAGGTCGAGCCCGGTCCGGACGACTGGCGGGAGGTCGTCGCGCGGGAACGGCCCGACCTGCTTTTCGTCGAGTCCGCGTGGGCGGGCAACGAGGGCCGCTGGCGCCTGCAGATGAGCGGGAAGAACGCGCCGGGCCGCGAGCTGCGCGAACTCGTCGCGCACTGCCGGGAAAAGGGAATCCCGACCGTCTTCTGGAACAAGGAGGACCCGCCGAACTTCGACGTCTTCATCGAGACGGCGAAACTGTTCGACACGGTCTTCACCACGGCCGACGACGTGATCCCGCGCTACCGCGAGCTGCTCGGACACGACCGCGTCGCCGTGCTGCCGTTCGCCGCGCAGCCCCGGCTGCACAACCCGGTGAGCGTGCCGGGCGGACGCCGCAACGACGTGGCGTTCGCCGGCACGTATTTCAGCCACAAGCATCCGCGCCGGGCCGAGCAGATGACGACCGTGCTGGAACCGGCGCGGTCTTTCGGTCTCCACATCTACAGCCGGATGCTCGGCGAGGAGGACCGTTTCCAGTTCCCGTCCGGTCTCGCGGAGCACGTCGTCGGGTCGCTGCCCTACGACCGGATGCTCACCGCCTACAAGGCGTACAAGGTCTTCCTCAACGTGAACTCGGTGCTCGACTCCCCGACGATGTGCGCCCGGCGGATCTTCGAGTTGTCGGCGTGCCGCACGCCGGTGCTGTCGGGCCATTCGGCGGCCATCGAGAAGTTCTTCCCCGGGCTGGTGGCGGTCACCCGCACGGAAGAAGAGACGCGCACCCTGCTCGGCGGCCTGCTCGCCAATTCCGAACTGCGCGATCGCCAGGCGCACCTGGCGATGCGGGAGGTGTTCGCGCAGCACACGTTCGGGCACCGGGTCGACACGGTGCTGGAGCACGTCGGCCTGTCGCGTCCGCTGCCGCGTCCGGCGGTGTCGGTCATCCTGCCGACGAACCGTCCCGACAGGCTCCCCGCCGCGCTGGAGCAGATCGGCCGCCAGCACTGGAAGGAACTCCAGCTCGTCGTCGTGCTGCACGGGCTCGACGTGCAGCCGGAGAAGGTCCAGGCGCGCGCGGCCGAGGCCGGGATCGACAACGTGGTGGTGCTGGAGGCGGACGCCGCCCTGCCCCTGGGCGCCTGCCTGAACCTCGGCATCGAGGCCGCCGACGGCGATCTGATCGCCAAGATGGACGACGACGACATCTACGGCGAGCACTACCTGTCGGACCTGGTCCCGGCCTTCTCGTACACCGATGCGGGCATCGTCGGGAAGCAGGCGTGCTACGTGCGGCTCGAAGCGAGCAACGCCACGCTGCTGAGCAAGCCGGAGGCCGAGCACGCCTACACCAGCCTCGTGCGGGGCGGCACGATCGTCGCCCGCGGCGACGTCCTGCGCGACCTGCGCTTCGACCCGCTGCCGCGCGGATCGGACACGCAGCTGCAGCGCCGTGCCAAGCTGGCGGGCGTTCGCATCTATTCGGCCGACCGGTTCAACTACGTCTACGTCCGCGGCGCGGACCCGTCCGCCCACACGTTCCCGGTGCAGGACGCCGAACTGCTCAAGCAGGCACGGGTCGAGTTCTACGGGCCGCCCGAGGCGCACGTCTGCATCTGAGCGGCGCGAACTTCGGCGGGCCCTCGGACGTTGCTCGACGTGGAACGTCCCTGCCCGGTGCCGTCGCACTCGGCGGTCTGGGACAGTTGAGGGCACGAGACGGTGTGCCGGACACGGGCCCGACACAGGAGGCGGAGATCGAACGTCGGAAGAACGAGCCGGCCCGTCGGGCGACGCCGGCCGGTGCGTCACGTCGAGCCGACGCCGTCCGATGACCGGTGTGATCGAGCCGCAACGGCCGGCCGGCGAGGCGATCCGTCCGCCCGCCGGTCCCGCGCGGTCCCGCAGCGCCCGGACGACGGCGTTGCTCTCCCTCGCCGCCGGAGCCGGCGGAAGCCTGCTGGTCTCTGTCGTCCTCACGGGCATGGCGAGCGGCGGCGACCGGCGCGAGCCCCATCTGGCGCCCTCGACGGCGGGCGCCCCGCCGGTCTTCCGCGTCTATCTCGACGCCGCCGGATCGGACGCCGCCGACGGCCGCGACCCCGCCCACGCCGTGGCGTCGCTCGCGCGCGCCCAGCAGATCATCGCCGCCGCCCGTCCGAAAGCCGACGTGGAGGTCCGCATCCGCCGGGGCGTCTACTCGTCCCCGCCGCTCAACTGGAAGACGTACGTCCCCGGGCACTCGATCAGCTTCCTTCCGGCCGACTACCGGTACGGCGGGGATCTCACCGGCATCGCGGGACGCCCGATCTTCCGGGGGACCGGCGGCATCGGCTTCTGGCTGCGCGCCGAACCGCCGCCCGCCGGCACCGGCGATACCGCGCTGCGCTTCTACTACCTCCAGCTGGAGCGGTACTCCAGCGGCGGGATCATGTTCGACGGCGGGACCCGTCCGTCCCCGGCCGGAGTCCTCGTCGGCGGGCCGACGGGCGTCAACGGCAACACCGTCTACGGCGTCCGGTTCGCCGCCATCGGGTCCAAGCACGTCCCGACGGCGCTCGGCTACGGCGCGATCGACCTGGTCAACTCGCAGCGCAACATCATCGAGCAGAACGAGTTCGCCGACATCGAGAACGGCGGTGACCCCGCTCAGGCGGCACTCGTTCACGGCGTCTACCTCGCCCACCGGAGCAGCGGCAACATCATCCGCGGCAACCGGTTCGACGGGGTGAGCGGCGATCCCATCCGCACGCGCAACGCCAGCGGCGGCAACAAGGTCTCCGGCAACGTCTTCGTCCGCGCGGGCTCCAAAGCGTTCTTCTCGGACTGGTTCCAGCGACGCGCGGACGCGTCCGCCCCGCGCGAGTGCGCGTCGCTGGAGAACCGCTTCTACGACAACACGCTGACGTCCGGGTACAACGGGCCCGTGCGCACCTGGTCGGCGTCGCCGGGCTCGGACACGTCCACGGGCGGGACGGGCTGCGAACCCGAGCCCGCCCAGCGCGTCCTCGCCTGGGGCAACCGCACCGGCTGAACCCGTCAGGACTCGTCGAACCGCCACAGCGTCAGCTGGTCGCCGTCGCCGCCGGTGGAGATTCCGACACCGAGCAGGCCGCCGCCGGACGCGGTCAGCGCGCCGATCTGCTGCCGTCCCTCACCGGAGAGGCCCGGCCCCTGCGGGACCGTCGGCTGCCAGGCCTGGCCGTCCTGCGAGGTCCACCGGATCGTGTCGCCGTCGTGCCAGCTCCCGAACATTCCGACCAGCGTGATCGTGCCGTTCCGCGCCGCGGCGGCGCCGAGGAAGCTCGCGGCGTTGCCCGTCGGCGTGGGCAGCGTGCCGCCGCGCCAGGTGTTCCCCGCGTCGCTCGACGCCACCGCGACCGCCCGGTCGCCCGGCGCCTGGCCCTCGCCGCCCGCGACGAACACGCGTCCGGCCGCGACGATGTGCGTCAGCCGGATGTTCTGCACGCCCGTCGGTCCGACGGCCTCCTTCTCCGTCCACGCCAGGCCGTCGTTCGACACCCAGATCGCCGGACGCGCCGGGTGCGTGGCGGGGACGCCCTTGGTCGAACTGGCTCCGACCGCGGCGAACCCGGTGGGCGTCGCGGCGACCGCCGTCATCTCCCGGGACGTCCCGTGCTCGGCCGCCAGCCCGTCCTGCCGGGCGGGCTGCCACGACCGCAGGTCCGCCGAGAACCATGCGACGGCCGACGACTCCCGGTCGCCGAGCGCGTCGCGGCCGACGATCAGGTAACCCTTCGGGCCGGCCGCCACGCCCGCGAGCGTCACCGAACGCCCGCCGTGCGGGGCGAAGGCCGACGGATCCTGCCACTGCCACGACGTGCCGTCCGCGGACGTGGCGAGCAGCGGCCTGCGGCCGTCGGTCCCGATCGCGAGCCACCCCCGCGACCCGTGGGCGACCTTGAGGAGCCGCTGCCGCTGGTTCGACGCGGCGACGGACGGGACGGCCGCCCGCTTCCAGGACGTGCCGTCGGAACTCGTCCACACGGCGGCGCGCCCGTTCGTGCTGCCGACCGCGACGAGCCGCCCGTCGGCGCTCGCGACGTCCACGACCGACCGCTCGGTGACGACCGCGCCCGGGACGCGGCGCAGATCGACGGGCGTCACCTGCCCGCCCGAACCGACGAGGAGCTGGTAGTCCTGATCGGTCTGCCGGCTGCTCCCGCCGATCACCACGGCGCCCCCGGCGACCGTCACGGCGTTCAGTTTGCGCTGCGGTCCGGTGCCGAGATCGGCGCCCTGGCCCCAGGCCGAGCCGTCCGCGCTCTGGAAGGCGACCTCACGGCCGTCGGCGGTCGCGGCCAGGAGCGCGAAGCCCGAGTCGTCACCGGCCAGCCGCAGCGGCTCGATCCCGGACCCCGCCTCGATCGTCCCGGCCTGCTCCCACTTGCGGCCGTCGCCGGACCGGAACGCGATGCCCGGCCGGGCGCTGCCGGACTTCCCGCGCCGCACGGCGAGGAAGCCCGAACGGTTGGCCGCCAGGTGCAGGTCGCCGAACGCCCCGGACGCGGTCGGGGCGCCGAGCGCCTGCCAGGTCCGCCCGCCGTCGGTGGAGCTCCAGACCCCGGCGACCGTGCTCTTGCGCTTGACGACCGTCCCCGAGACGAGGATCGTCCGGCCCGTCGCCACCGCGTAGCGCAGGGCACCGAGCGCGTCCTTGCCCGTCTTCATGCCGATCGCGCGGCCGGTCACGCGCTGCCAGTTCGCGCCGTCGGGGGACCGCCACAGGATCGGCGCGTCGCTCTTGCCGAACGAACGGTGGCCGACCGCGATGTATCCCCGTCCGGCACGGGTGACCTGTTCGATGACGTCGCCCGCGGTGAAGACGCCGGGCTTGGCGGCCGTCTGCGTCCAGGTCTGCCCGTCTGCGCTGGTCCAGACGTTCTCCGTGGCGTTGCCCGCGCCGAGCGCCACCCATCCGCCCGCCGCGCCGAAGACCGCGTCGGGCCCGCGACCGAGCGCCGGGCCGCCGTCCTTCATCCGGACCTTCGCGACGTGCCACGTCCGGCCCTGGTCGGCGGAGAAGAGGAACTTCGGCCGCGGGCTGAGCGCTCCGGTCTGCGAACCGGCGACGACGACCGTCCCGCCCGCCGCCGACGCCGCGTTGATCGATTGGTCGAGGCCGTCGGAGGGCGCCGCCCTGTCCACGGCGAAGAGCGCGTCGGCGAACGACGACGGATCGCCGTTGCCCGGACCGTCGTCACCGCCGGACATGAGGGCGTAGACGCCGTACCCGCCCCCGCCGACCACGACCAGGGCGATGACGCCCGCGATGACCGGTTTCATGGGGAAGTCGCGGCGTCGCTTGGCCTTGTTCTTCCTGGCCTCGACGATCCACGGCTCGACGACCTGCGGCGGGACGCCGGCTCCGCCGCCGGACGGTGACTGCCTCGGTCCCGTCTCCCAGGGTTGCTGGACGGCGGGCGGCGGCGCGAACGGCCGATGCCCGGCCTCCGGCTCCGCCCGGGGCGCGGGCGGCTGCCGGCGATGGAGCGAGCCCGGGCCCGGCGGCGGAGGCGTCGTCTCCCAGGGCTGCTGGACGGCGGGCGGCGGGCTGAACGGACGGTGCTCGCCGGAGTCGGTGACGGTCTCCTCGGCCCACGCGGGCGGGGGCGGTGTCGCCGGAGCCGGGCTGAGGCCGCCGCCTCGCCCCGCATCACCCTGCTGCGCCGGAGCCTCGCTCTTGGCGGTCCGCTCTTCCTCCGGCTCGGTCACGGCCCAGGGAGGAGGCGGCGGAGGGGAGAACTGCCAATCCTCCTGACCGCCGTCAGCCGTGGAGTCGTTGCCGGACGTGCTCACGTTCCCCTCCGGAGGAGTGCTGTTCAGGGGCCTGAATACGGCACAAAGCACCCTACGGGGTTCCTCGCCCGCCGTCATTCGAGTCCGGGTTCCCGCGGCGTCCGGCGCATGCGCCGCCCTGCCGTACGGTTCCGCGCCGTCGGACCTTCGGCCGACCGGAGGGCCGCCGTCCCGGAACGTTCCGTGAGTCGCTACGTAGCGTATCCATTCATGACAGTTTTTCGTCGTTCATTGTTTCGGTGCAGGAAAACCCGCGCAAGAAACTGGGTGACGCACGATCTCATCAACCTTCCATAACAAAACGGCATCGTCACTTGTTGTGTGTGTACGGGTTGTGCAGTCATCCGGCGCCGACTACGCAGGGTCGCCGGACTTGCAAGAACTCCTTTGTGTGCAAGGAGGCATAGCGCTCTCGCCATCGGGTTTACGTCGACGTGGGTGATTCATGCCACAATATATCCGTCACGGAGAGTCTTGTCAGGCGGTGTTGACCACCTTAAGTTGAGGGCGTTTTATGTCGGTCTTATCTGCCCAGGGGTCCGTATGCGCCATCTTCGGCTGCGCTCGAGAGATCATCGACGGCGCTCGTATTGTGGCGTTGTCCTGCGGCGATCGGCTTGGGTGACTTCCCTCTTGACCGCTGTTATTGCGGGGGTATCGCTACAGCCGGTGACCGGTGCACATGCCGACCCGCCGACCGCAGCGGTGTTGGCGCCGACGGAAGAGGCCGCGCTCGCCAAGGCCAAGAAGACGGGAGATCCCGTCGAGGTCACGGCGTTCCGGGACGAGCGCCGCACCGTTTACGCCAACCCGGACCAGACCTTCACCGCCGTGCAGAGCGTGCGCGCGGTCCGCGTGCGCAAGGGCGACGGATGGGCGACGCCGGACGCCACGCTCGTCAAGGCCAAGGACGGTTCGCTCGTCCCCAAGGCCGCGAATCTCACCATGCGCTTCTCCGGCGGCGGAACCGGCGCGGTCGCCAAGGTCGAGCGCGCCGGCCAGAACTTCTCGCTGGCCTGGCCCGGCCGTCTTCCGGAACCCACGATCCAGGGCGCCACGGCTACCTACGCCGATGTTCTGCCGGGCGTGGACCTCGTCGTCAACGCCGACATCGACGGCTTCTCCCATGTCTTCAAGATCAAGACGCGGGAGGCGGCGGCGGACCCGCGCGTCCGGCGCCTGACGCTCACCACCGGGGGCTCCGGCGGCGTCCGCCCCGTCCAGGGCGGCGGCGTCCGGGTCGTGGACCGGTCGGGAGCGCCGCTGCTCGACGCGCCGCAGCCCCTGATGTGGGACTCGCGCAAGCCCGCGGCCGAGACCCCGAAGGCCGACGCGCCCGGTGCCGTCGACCTGCGCAAGGGACCGTCGGAATCGTCACGCCAAGGTCAGGCGGCCGTGACGCTCGACCGCCGCAACCTCACCATCGCGCCCGACGCGGCACTGCTCTCCGCGAAGGAGACGACGTTCCCGGTCTACGTCGACCCCGTCTACAAGACGGCGTCGCGCACCGGCTGGACGATGGTCGCGAGTGGTTATCCCAGTACCGAGTACTGGGGTTTCCCCGGCAAGGACAACGAGGGGAGCGGCAAATGCCCGGCGCTTTCCGGTGACCCGTACTACTGCAACGGGACGGGCACGAAGCGCCTCTTCTACTCGATCCCCACGTCCGCCTTCAAGGGCAAGTACATCATCAGCGCCGAGTTCGCCGTCACCTTGCGCCACACGTACAGCTCGTCCGCCAAGGGCGTCGACCTGCACTGGACGTCGAAGTCCATCGGCACGGGCACCAACTGGGACAATCAGCCGGCCTCGGGCGACATGAACTTCCTCCAGACGAAGTCGCCGACCAATCCGACATCGTCCTGCACGTCCACCAACCAGAACGTGCGCTTCGACGCCAAGGCCGCAGTGCAGGCGGGCCTTTCCAACACGACGTTCCGCGTGCGCGCCGACGATGAAGGCGACTACACGTACTGGAAGCGGTTCTGCGAGAACGCCCAGCTCGAAGTCCACTACACGACCGCGCCGAACCAACCGAAGCAGTCCGAACTCAAGATGACGCCGGGCGGAAGCTGCATCAGTGGGACCGGCCGTCCGTACGTCGACGAGCCGCCGAAACTGTCGGCGACGCTGCGGGACCCCGACAACGAGCAGGTGCGCGGCCAGTTCTCGGTCAGCTGGGTCGGCACTGACGGAGTGAAGGTCACGAAGACCTACACGACCGGTTACAAGGCCAGCGGCAGTAGGTTCGACTATTCGCTCACCGGTGTCGGCATTCCCCAGAACACGGTCATCAGCTGGGAGGTCCGCGCTTCCGACAGTTACCTCTGGGGGCCGTGGAGCTGGGAGGGCTCACAGACGTCCTGCCAGTTCATCTACGACGCGACCAAGCCGAAGCCGCCGACCGTCACCTCGACGACCGGACACGCCGTGGGCGAGTACGGATCGTTCACCTTCAAAGCGTCGGACACCGATGTGGTCGCGTACAAATACGGCTTCAATGACGAAAACGTGACCGCGCATACCGTCCAGACGACGTCCGGCGGCGCGCAGACGGTTCGGTTCATGCCTGATCATGACGGTCCTCAGTCGGTCGCGGTGGTCGCCGTGGACGGCGCGAATCAAACGAACGCGGTCGTGGCGAACTTCGAGTTCTACGTCGACCCGGGACGTGGACCACGCGCTGCCTGGGACCTCAATGAGAACGCCGGTGCCACGCAGGCCATCGCGCGTGACCTCCCCGACACCACGGGAACGCTCAGCGGCAGCGCCCAACTCGGTGGTGCCGGCACGATCGGCGGTTCCCTCGCACTGGACGGAGGCTCGGTTCAGACCGGGCAGAAGGTGGTCGCCACGGACCAGAACTACTCCGTGAGCGCGTGGGTGAAGCTGACGAACTCGACGCAGTACGGAACGGTCATCAGCCAGGACGGCGACCGCAACAGCGGATTCGAACTCGGCTACTACCCGTCCTCGGGGAAGTGGTCCTTCTGGCGGGCCGACGCCGACACGGACAATGCGCCGATCAAGACGGCTTCCGGGTCGGCGGCGACGCTGAACACCTGGACGCACCTCGTCGGCGTCTATGACAAGTCGGCCGGCCAACTGCGGCTGTACGTCAACGGATCGCTCGCAGGGACCGTCGCCGTGACGGGCGACTGGGCGGCGTCCGGCCCGCTGCAGATCGGTCGCGGCAAGGTCAATGGCGCCTACGCCCACTGGTGGCGCGGCGGCGTCGACGACGTGCGGATCTACGACGAACCGCTGTCGGAAACGGATATCGCCGACCTGTACGCGCGCAAGTCCGCGCCGCCGCCCGCCTTGGCCCGGTGGAGTCTGGACGAGCCGGCGGGCACGACCCAGGTCACCGGCGTGCCCGAGCGGTACACCGCCGGACGCGTCGGGACGGTGCAGTTCGGCGCGCCGGGTGTCAAGGGCAAGGCGCTTCGGACCGTCGGCTGGGAGTCGGCCGGTGCCCTGGAGACCACCGCGCCCGTCGTCCGCACCGACGAAAGCTTCTCGGTGAGCGCCTGGGTCTATCTCGACAAGGGCGACATCGGCGGCTACGCGCTGGGCCAGGACGGGGCGTCGGAGGGCGCCTTCCAGCTCGGCTACGAGTCGGCTCTCAAAAAATGGGCGTTCCGCATGAGGGGGACCGACACCTCCACCGGAGCATGGATCAACGCATTTTCCACACAGCCCGCCGAACTCAACGAATGGGTACATCTCGTCGGCGTCCATGACGCGACCGCGAAAAAGATCTATCTCTACGTGAACGGCGTGCTCACGGGTACTGCCGACAACCCGAACCCGTGGCACGGCGAGGGCGCGCTGACGATCGGCCGCAACAAGTATCACGGCCAGACGTCGTCCTACTGGCACGGCTATATCGACGACGTCAAGGTGTTCGATCGCGTTTTGGTTCCGGACGACATTCCCGTGCTGTACGCACTCTCGCCGGAACGGCGCGGCTACTGGCCGCTCAACACGGCGACGGGCGGGATCAGCCCGGAGCAGCGCAACGGCACGGGCATGACGCTCACGGGCGACGCGACGATCTACACCCCGCCGCCCGACGATGACCCTCTCGATCCGTCGCCGCCCGCGATGGTCGGGTCGGGCCAACTCCGGCTGAACGCGACCGGCACGGACGGCGCGGGCACCACGCCCGCGCTGATCCAGACGAACCGGAGCTTCACCGTCACGCTTCACGCGCGGCTCGCGTCGGAGGAACCGGTGAATTCGATGACCGTTCTGTCGCAGGCCGGGACGTCGGGATACGGCTTCGCGATCCGCTATGACAAGACCACCGGCCAATGGCAGGTCGTGATGCCGAAGACCGACGGCGGCAGCGAAGTGGTATCGGTGAACTACACGCAGGCGCAGGGGTCGTCGGACGAGTCCGGGCAGTCGATCGCCATCGTCTATGACCACACCGTCGGCGAACTCCGGATCTATGTCGACGGCAACGAGGACGCGGCCGCCAAAGTGCCTTATCTCAGCACCTGGAACGCCGCGGGGCCGCTGCGCATCGGGGGCTCGGGCCCGGAAGCGTTCATCGGCGATGTGGACGACGTTCGCGTATACGCCGGCGTGCTGGACGAGGGCACTTTGCAGCGGCTGAACGACAGGACGGAACAGCCGGATCTCTGACGGCCGCGAACGGTTGAGAAGCAAGCGACCCCCTGCGCTGACCCTGAGAGCGAGAGCCATGCAGTCGTCCCGAGTCCTCATCGGCCTTCGGCGCCGATGCGCCCGAGTGCTGGCGCTCTTGCTGCTCGTGGTCCTTCCGGCGGGACTGGTCGAGGCGCTTCCCGCGTCCGCGTTCGCGGATCCGAAAGGCACGCGGCCGGCGACGCAGAAGCAGCGGAAGCCGGTGAAGGGCAGCCGGGGGAAGGTCGAACCCCGGCGCCCCGATCCGACCGCGGCGAGGACGTTGCGCACGCCTCCGCGCGGCGGTTGGCCGAGCACCGGATCGGCCGAGGTCACGGTGCAGGGCGGCACGGGTGAAGGAACCGCAGGCGGGCTGCGCGTCAGGGTCGCCGGCAAGAAGACCGCGGAACCGCGGAAGCTCAAGGTCGATGTTCTCAGCCGTCAGGAAGCGACCGCAGCGGGCGTTTCCGGTGTCCTGCTGCGCCTTTCGCGGACGGACACCGTCAAGACGAACGAAAAGCTTCGCGTCAGCATCGGCTACGGGACCTTCGCCGACGCGTTCGGCGGCGCGTTCGGCTCCCACCTTCGCCTGGTCGCGCTGCCCAAGTGCCCGCCGGGGAAGCCGGCGAACTGCGGGAAGCCGACCGAGCTGCCGTCGACGAACGACGGCACGACACGCACGGTCACCGCAGATCTGCCGATGACGGCAGCGGGTTCGACGACGATGGTGGCCCTGGCCGCCGACACCGGATCGGACCAGGGCGACTACGGCGCGACCAATCTCGCACCGTCCTCGAAATGGAGCGTCTCGCCGTCCTCCGGCGGGTTCTCCTGGAGTTATCCCCTCCGGACCGTCCCGGCTCCCGGTGGCATGGCCCCGAGCATCGGACTGGGCTACTCCTCGCAGTCGGTCGACGGCGAGACGTCCGCCACGAACAACCAGGGCTCGTGGATCGGCGAAGGATTCTCCTACGAGCCGGGCTACATCGAACGCCGTTATAAGGCATGCGCCGACGACGGGAACAAGGACGTCGGAGACCTGTGCTGGGCGACCGACAACGCCGTCATCCAGCTCGGCGGAACGTCCACCGAGCTCATCAAGGACGATGCCACCGGCAAGTGGCGGCTCAAGGACGATGACGGCTCCAAGGTCGAACGGCTCACCGGCGCGACGAACGGCGACGACAACGGCGAGCACTGGCGGATCACCACCACCGACGGGACCCAGTACTACTTCGGCCTGAACCGCCTCCCCGGCTGGACCAGCGGCAAGGAGGAGACGAGTTCCGTCTGGCGCATGCCGGTCTTCGGGAACAACTCCGGAGAACCGTGTTACAAGTCGTCGGGCTTCGCCGACTCCTGGTGCAACCAGGCATGGCGCTGGAACCTGGATTACGTCAAGAGCCCGCATGGTGACGTCCTCTCGTACTACTACGCGAAAGAGACGAACTACTACGCGCGAAACGCCAAGACCGACGTCGACGGAACTCCTTACGATCGCGGCGGCTACCTGAAGCGGGCCGACTACGGCCAGCGCGACGGTCAGGTCTACTCGACGCCGGCCGCGGCGCGCGTGGTGTTCGACGTGGCCGAGCGCTGCATTCCGTCCACCGGCGTGACCTGCGATCCGGCCGCCGTGCCGGACTCGGCGAACTGGCCGGACGTTCCCGGGTGGTTGAACTGCAAGCCCGACACCAAGTGCACCTGGCAGCAGACCGGCCCGTCGTTCTGGACCCGCAAGCGCCTGGTGAAGATCCGGACCCAGATGCGGTCGGGCACCGGCTACGCCGACGTCGACGCCTGGACGTTGACGCACGAGTTCAAGGACAACGGCGACGGCTCGCGGACGCTGTGGCTCACGAAGATCGACCACGCCGGTCTCGTGGGAGGGACCGCGACGACGCCGTCCGTCCAGCTCGTCGGCAAGCAGCTTCCCAACCGGATCGACATCCCGAACGACAACATCCAGCCGATGGTGCGCTACCGGCTGGCGACGGTGTACACCGATTCGGGCGGCCAGCTCGACGTGAACTATGCGCCGACGGAATGCACCTCCTCGTCCCTTCCGAAACCGGGTGAAAGCACCAAGCGCTGTTTCCCGGTCAAGTGGACGCCGCCGGGCGTGACCGATCCGATCACGGACTGGTTCCACAAGTACGTGGTCGAGAAGGTCATCCAGACGGACCGGACGGGTGGATCGCCCGACCAGGTCACCAAATACGAGTACGAGGGCGATGCCGGCTGGCGGTACACCGACCCCGACGGCATCGGCGATCCCAAGAATCTGACCTGGGGCGAATGGGCCGGGTACGGCAAGGTACGCGTGCTCGGCGGCGACGGGCAGACGTACACGACGCGGACCGACTACACGTATTTCCGCGGCATGGACGGGGACAAGGACCCGGCGGGCGGCACCCGCTCCGTGTCGGTGAAGGACTCCACCGACGCCTCGTACACCGACTATCCGGATCTCGCCGGATTCGAGTTGGAGTCCGTCGTCTATGACGGAGCCTCCATCGTCAGCAAGACGATCAACGCGCCGTGGCGGAAGCAGACCGCCACCCGCAAGAACGACTGGGGCACCGATCGCGCCGGGTTCGTGGACACCGGAACGATTCGTGGCCTGACCGCCCTTTCCACGGGCGGGTGGCGCGAGACGAAGTCGACCACGACCTACGACGACACGACAGGTCGGATCGTCCAGGAGGACGACCTCGGCGACCTCTCGACCGCGACCGATGACGTGTGCACGCTGACGTCCTACGCCGACGACGTCGACGCCTGGATGCGCACTTACGTGAAACGCGTCGAGAAACTGTCCGTCAAGTGCGCGGACGCCGGAACGGCCGACCGTTCCACGAAGCTGCTGTCCGACACGTTGACGTCCTACGACGGCCAGCCGTACGGCACCGCCCCCACCAAGGGCGACGTCACGAAGGTGCAGACGCTCAAGAGCCATGACGGCACCACCGCGAAGTACATCACCGACGCGGAAGGCACCTTCGACGAGCACGGGCGCCCGCTGACCGCCAAGGATCCGGCGGGTTCCACGACGACGACCGAGTACACCGACACCGACGGGCTCGCCACCTACAAGAAGGAGACGAATCCGCTCGGGCACATCACCGAGACCTGGTTTACGCCCGGCTGGAATGCGCCCGCCGCGCAGATCGACCCCAACGGAAAGCGGACCGATCTCGCCTACGACCCACTGGGCCGCCTCACCAGCGTCTGGTTCCCCGACCGTCCCAAGGCGAACGGTCTCACACCGAGCGTCAAATACACCTACACGGTTCCGGCCGACGGCATCACGTCGGTGAAGACCGAGAAGATCGAGAACGACGGCACGTACGGAACCGAGTACAAACTGCTCGACGGATTCCTGCGTCCGCGCCAGATCCAGACCGAGGGCCCGGACGGCGGACGCCTCGTCGCCGACACGTTCTACAACGGCATCGGCCAGGTCGCGAAGGCGAACGAGGCGTACTGGGCGAACGGCCCGCCGTCCGGCACGCTGCTGACCGTCGACAACGGGTTGGTGAACGGCCAGACCGTCATGACTTACGACGGCGCGGGCCGCCCGACGGTCGAGACGTTCCGCGTCGCCGGGCAGGACAAATGGTCGACCGTCACCACGTACGGCGGCGACCGGGTGAGTACCAAGCCGCCCGCCGGCGGGACCCCGAGCACGGCCATCACCGATGCCCAGGGCCGGACGATTCAGCTCCTCCAGTACAAGGGGACATCGCCCACCGGGGACCACGACACCAGCACTTACACCTACACGCCGGCCGGAAGTCTGGCGACGGTCACCAACCAGAGCAACGAAGTCTGGCGTTACGAATACGACCAGCGCGGTCGCAAGATCAAAGCCGTCGATCCGGACGCCGGGACGACCACCTACGGTTACGACGACCTGGACCGTCCGGTTCTCGCGACGGACGCCAGGAACAAGAGCATCTTCACGACCTACGACAAGATCGGTCGTAAGACGGCGACGTACGAGGGCACTGACGCGAGCGGCAAGAAGCTCACCGAGTGGACCTACGACACCAAGTACAAGGGCCAGCTCTACGCCACCCTGCGCCACACCGACGGCACAACGGCCAACGCGTACGCGAGCGCCGTTCTCACCCGCGACGACTTCTACCGGCCGACCTCGACCAGGTATGTCGTTCCCGCAGCCGAGGGAAATCTCAAGGGCGTCTACGACTTCACGACCGCCTACAACCGGGACGGCACGGTCAAGACGATCGGGATGCCGGCCGCGGGCGGTCTGCCCGCCGAGGTCGTGCGCTACGGCTACGACGACCTGCAGCGCCCGACGACCGTCGACGGAACGACGTCCTACCTGACGCGCACGGACTACGCGCCGACGGGTGAGGTCCTTCAGCGAGAACTGTCCACAGGTGGAAAGAAGACCTGGGAAACGTACTCGTACGAACGCGGCACCAACCGGCTGACCGAGGCGAAGCTGAATCGCGAGATCCAGGGATCCGTTCCCGACCTCCGCGCCCAGTACAGCTACACCGACAGCGGCTCGATAACGTCGATCAACGACGCGGCGACGGGCGACGCCCAGTGCTTCTCGTACGACTACCTGGACCGGCTGAGCGAGGCGTGGACGGCGAAGGCCGACTGCTCGACGGCCCCGACGAAGACGAACGTCACCACGACGGTCGGCGGTCCGGAACCGTACTGGACGTCCTACGCCCAGGACCCGAACGGGAACCGGCGCAAGGTCGTCCAGCACACCCTGACGGCCACCGGCACGGACACGACCGCGAGCTACACGTATCCCACGAACGGCGCCGCGCGTCCGCACGCCGTCTCTCAGGTCGTCGACACGACGCCGACCGGTGACAGGCTCAACACGTACTCCTACGACGAGGCGGGAAACACCACAGAGCGCGTCCTCGCGGGCCAGAAGCAGACCCTCACGTGGGACACCGAGGGAAATCTCGCGTCCGTCAAGCAAGCGGACGGCAGCACCTCGAACTACGTGTACGACGGCGATGGGAACCGGCTCATCCGCAAGGAGCCGGGAACGTCGACGCTCTACCTGCCGGGCATGGAACTGCGCCTTCTGTCGGGCGGCACCGTCGAAGGCACCCGCTACTACACGCACGGTGACGAGACGATCGCCACACGTACCAAGGACGGCGTCACCTTCCTGTCCGCCGACCACAACGGCACGTCGCTCCTGGCGGTGAAGGACGGAGCCGAACAGGCACTCACACGTCGCCGCCTGGACCCATTCGGAAACGCCCGGAACGGTGGCGACACACCGCCGGCCTGGATCGACGACAAGGGCTTCCTGGGCGCGCCCAAGGATTCATCGGGCCTCACCCATATGGGCGCCCGAGAATACGACCCGAAGCTCGGCCGCTTCATCTCCGTCGACCCGCTGTTCGACGAGAAGGACCCGCAGTCGTGGAACGGCTACTCCTACGCCGACAACGACCCGGTGTCCAAGTCCGACCCGGACGGCCAGTGGTGCCGGCGGATCGACGGTTACCTGGAGTGCTTCAACGGGGACGGCCAGAACCGCGTCCCGAACCGGAGCGGCAACGGCTACACCGTCTACCCGAAGCATGGTCGACCCGTCAGCTCGGGCGACAGCGGACCGGCGAGGAACACCCGTCCCGCCATCAACCCGCGCATCGCCGCACAGAAGCAGGCCGCCGAACAGGCGAAACAGCGTCTCAAGGCCGCCGCGATGGCCCTGGGCAAGATCGCTGCCGAAGAACTAGGCATCACCGATGCCCTCGACTGCTTCACCAAGGGCGACATCGGAGGATGCGCCGAAACGGCGCTCAACGTGGTGACCATGGTCTCCGGCGGCCCGCTGCTGAAGTTTCTGCGGAAACACGGAAACCCATTCAAGTGGGCGCAGACGTTCCGGCTCGGCAAGAAGATCGTCGGACTCGTCAAAGAGCTCGCTAAGTCGTTTAATGACTGGCGTGATGCTTCGAAAACGGTGGCCAGACTGGCGCGTGCCTGTAATAGCTTCACGCCGTCAACCCGTGTACTTCTCGCGAATGGGAAACTAAAACCGATCGACCGCGTGAAGGTCGGGGACCAAGTTCTCGCGGTGAATCCGAAGACCGGCGACGCCGGTGCGAAAATTGTCGTTTCAACCATTGTCGGCCAAGGTGATAAGGACCTTGTCCAGGTTCGCGTTAATGGGGGCGCGAAAGACGATGGCGTTGTCGTGGCAACGGCCAATCACTTGTTCTGGGCCGCCTATTCGATTACGCCTTGGAGAGAGTCTGCTGTCGGCGGCTGGGTTAAGGCTGCTGATTTTTACCCCGGGATGTGGCTGCGCACTAGAAGTGGTGCTTACGTTCAGGTCACTTCGGTAATTCGGCGGGTTGCACGCGATCAGCGCGTGTACAACCTCGTCGTCAGTGGCGTGCACACCTATTACGTGCTGGCCGGGTCAACGCCGATTCTCGTGCATAACGGCAGGGACGATTTCGACCCGAAGATCTTCATTCCCGACTGGGATACGGGTGCCGGTGATGACGATGGTTATAAGACCACCAAAGATCACGAGCGCCAGAATAAGCAGGCGAAAGACGCGATCAAGGAAGCCGAACGCAACATCGGCCGCCAGCTGACGCGCGCGGAAAAACGCAAAGTGCATGACGCTATCACCAAACAGGGGATGGGGTATCATGATGTAGTCAATGAAGCCACTGAGATGTTCAAGGAATGTGATTGAATGTTCGATGCCGATGTGGCATCCCGTCGAATGAACGACTCGATCAAAGGGTTGGCTTTTTCGGGGATCGGTCGCTTCGGGTTGACTATGATTCTTGAATTCGGCAATCGAGTGCCGCTCGCCACTCGATTTGTAGAATCTGAGCCAACGGCTGGAAAATATGCCCTGCATGTCCAATGTCCGGCACGCATTTGCCAAGGGGGTAGAATTGTACTTGGTTCTGGCGATTTGGAGCCAGGCAAGGCGGAGATGCGGTACGATACCGGAGCGTCGGTAGTCGACAGGTTCGCCGAACGGTTGCAGCCGAAGGTGCAGGCCGTGACAGTGGGCATTTGCGGCGATCTCCGAATCGCGATCGAACACGATATTTTCATCGAGATACTTCCCGTCAGTTCTCGCGACGAAGAGCAATGGAGATTCCTTCATCGCAATCGTGAGCATTACATTTTCCCGGACGGTGAAGGATAATTTCGGCGATCTAAGTGTGTGTGGCCGGGGTTTTTGTCGATCTCGGGTAGGCGGCAGGCGCGTTTATTGGTTGGGTGCGGGTATTGCTGCACGGAGGGGTTTGGTCATGTGGACGCTGTTGGGGTCGGGGGTGTAGTCGGCGAAGGGGGCGCAGTAGGTGAAGCCGAATTTTTCGTAGAGGCGGCGGGCGGGGAGGTAGGGGGCGGCGGAGCCGGTTTCCAGGCTGAGGCGGTTGTAGCCTCGGGCCGTTGCTTCGTTGATGATGTGGGTGAGCAGGCGGGACGCCAGGCCGGTGCGTTGGCGGGTCGGGTCGGTGCGCATTGATTTCAGTTCGGCGTGAGTTGGGGTCAGGCGTTTCAGGGCGCCGCAGGCTGCTACTGACGAGCCGTCGCGGACGGACCAGAAGGTGATCTCGGGGGCTCTCAGGGCCTCCAGGTCCAGGGCGTGGACGCTTTCGGGTGGAGTGAGGGCGTTCATGTCCGCCAGGTGGTGGCGGAGGAAATCGGCGATCTCGGGGGTGGAGAGGTCGTCTTCGATGATCTTCATGAGTGTCGTCCTGGCGCGGCGGTTGGTCGGGTTTGGGGTGGTCGGGTGGGTGAGCTGGTCAGAGGCGTGGGCGGGTGTGCGTAGAGTCACCTTCGGGCTGAGTACTGGACGTCGCGTGGGGCGCGGGTACCCTGGATCGCGCACGTCCGGTACCTACTGTTGAGGACTGGAACGAACCTGTATGGATCCTGCTGTGCCTTTTGACGCGCCGGAGGACCGGCCCGCCCGTCTGGACGTCGGCGTGGTCGGCGCCGGACGCGTCGGGACCGCGCTCGGCGCCGCGCTGGCCAGGGCCGGGCACCGGGTCGTCGCCGTGTCCGCCGTGTCGGAGAAGTCGCGGGCGCGGGCCGCGGAGCGGCTTCCGGGTGCTGCGTTCAGCGACCCGCAGGAGGTCGTGGAGGCTGCTGATCTGGTGCTGGTCACGGTGCCGGACGACGCGCTCGGCGATCTTGTCGCGGGGCTGACCGCCACGGGCGTCGGCACCACGGGCAAGCTGATCCTGCACACCAGCGGACGCTACGGCACCGACGTCCTGGAGCCCGCCACCCGCACCGGCGCGCTTCCGCTCGCCGTCCACCCCGTCATGACGTTCACCGGACGCCCGGACGACGTGGACCGGCTCAGCGGCGTGTCGTTCGGCGTGACGACCCCGGACCCGCTGCGTCCCGTCGCCGAGGCGCTCGTCCTGGAGATGGGCGGCGAGCCCGTCTGGATCGAGGAGGACAAGCGCCCGCTGTACCACGCGGCGCTCGCCACGGGGGCGAACCACCTGGTCACGCTGGTCGTGGAGGCGATGGACCTGCTGACGAAGGCCGGCGTCGCCGAGCCCGGAAGGATGCTCGGCCCCCTGCTGGGCGCGGCGCTGGACAACGCGCTCAGGCTCGGCATCGAGGGCCTGACGGGCCCGGTCGCGCGCGGCGACGCCGGGACGGTCGCCGAGCACGTCGCCGAACTCGCCCGCGTCTCCCCGGAGAGCCGCAGCGCCTACGTCGCGCTGGCGCGGCTCACCGCGGACCGGGCGCTCACCGCCGGACTGCTCAAGCCCGGGGACGCCGAGCGGCTCCTCGGTGTGCTGGCCGACTGAGGAGGGGGATCGCCATGACGCTCGTGATCGCCGGGACGCGGGGCGAGCTGGCGGCGGCCAGGTCCGCGCTGACCGGGACGCTCGCGCTCGTCCCGACGATGGGCGCGCTGCACGAGGGCCACCGCTCGCTGATCAGGAGGGCGCGCGAGGCCGCCGACGCGGTGGCCGTCAGCATCTTCGTGAACCCCCTCCAGTTCGGCGCGAACGAGGACCTGGACCGCTATCCGCGGACGTTCCCCGACGACGTCGCGGCCTGCGCGGACGAGGGCGTGGACCTGATCTTCGCGCCGTCCGTCGCCGAGATGTACCCGACGGAGCCGCAGGTCACGGTCAAGGCCGGCCCGATGGGCGAGCGGGTCGAGGGCGTGACGCGGCCGGGGCATTTCGACGGAATGCTCACGGTCGTCCTGAAGTTGTTCCACCTGGTGCGCCCGGACACGGCGATCTTCGGGGAGAAGGACGCGCAGCAGCTCGCCCTCGTCCGCCGGATGGTCGCCGACCTGAACGTTCCGGTCGAGGTGGTGGGAGCCCCGACCGTCCGGGAGAAGGACGGCCTGGCGCTCTCCAGCCGCAACCGGTACCTCACCGACGCGGACCGGGTGACGGCGACGGCGCTGTCGCGCGCCCTGCACGCGGGCGAGAAGGCGGCGGGCGACGGCCCGGACGCCGTCCGGACGGCGGCGCGGGCGGTGCTGGACGCCGCGGCGTCCCGGAATCCGCCGCTGCTGCTGGACTACCTCGTCCTCGTTGATCCGGCGACGTTCGAGGAGGTCGCCGCCGACCACGAGGGACCGGCCGTGCTCGCCGTGGCGGGCCGCGTCGGCGGAACCCACCTCATCGACAACGTCCCGCTCGGCTTCCCCGCCTGAACGCCCCCCGAAGGAGTCGTCATGTTCCGGACCATGTTCAAGTCGAAGATCCACCGCGCCACCGTGACGCAGGCCGACCTGCACTATGTGGGGTCGCTCACGCTCGACCAGGACCTCATGGACGCGGCCGACCTGCTGCCCGGCGAGCAGGTCCACATCGTCGACATCGACAACGGCGCCCGGCTGGAGACCTACCTGATCGCGGGGGAGCGGGGCTCCGGCGTGATCGGGATCAACGGGGCCGCGGCCCGGCTCGTCGCGCCCGGCGACCTGGTGATCATCATCAGCTACGCGCAGATGAGCGACGCGGACGCGCGGTCGTTCGAGCCGCGCGTCGTGCACGTGGACCGCTCTAACAAGATCATCTCGCTGGGCTCCGACCCGGCCGAGCCCGTCCCCGGCTCGCTGGACTCCCGGGGCGACCTGATCCGGCGCTGACCGTTCGGACGGGGGCCGGTCGCATCCCGCCGCAGGGGTTAATGTCAGAATGACGAGAAATCGACCCCTGAGGAGGGGCACATGATCCCTCGTGTGCTCACGGCGCCCGCCCCCGGCTGGACCGCCGACACCGACATCGTGGTGATCGGTTCCGGCGTCGCCGGACTGGTCGCCGCGCTCAACTGCCGTCCGCACGGCCGCGTCCTGCTCGTCACCAAGGCCCTTCTGGACGCGGGCTCCACCCGCTGGGCGCAGGGCGGCGTCGCCGCCGCGCTCGACCCCGCCGACACCCCCGGCGAACACCTGGCCGACACGCTCACCGCGGGCGTCGGCCTCTGCTCGCAGGACGCGGTCCGCGCGCTCGTCACCGACGGCCCGGACGCCGTCCGGCGGCTCATCGCGCTCGGCGCCGAGTTCGACCGCGCGCCCGGCGGCGACCTCGCGCTCGGCCGCGAGGGCGGCCACCACCGCCGCCGCATCGCGCACGCGGGCGGCGACGCGACCGGCGCCGAGATCAGCCGCGCGCTGCGCGCCGCGCTCAAGGAGAGCGACGTCGAGGTCATCGAGCACGCGCTCGTCCTGGACCTCCTGCTGGACGCGGCCGGACGCGCCGCGGGCGTCACGCTCCACGTCATGGGCCAGGGACGTCCCGGCGGCGTCGGGGCGGTGCGCGCCCGCGCGGTCGTGCTCGCCACCGGCGGCCTCGGCCAGGTCTTCGCCGCGACGACCAACCCCGAGGTATCGACCGGGGACGGTGTGGCGCTCGCCCTCCGTGCCGGGGCGGCCGTGACCGATCTGGAGTTCGTCCAGTTCCACCCGACCGCGCTGTGGCTCGGGCCGGACGCGCGGGGCCGCCAGCCGCTGATCTCCGAGGCCGTCCGGGGCGAGGGCGCGCACCTGGTGGACCGCTCCGGGACGCGCTTCATGGTCGGCCGCCACGAGCTGGCCGAGCTGGCGCCCCGCGACGTCGTCGCCAAGGGGATCATGAGCCGGATGGCCGAGACCGGCGAGCGGCACATGCTGCTGGACGCGCGCGAGTTCGGCGCCGATCTGTGGGAACGACGGTTCCCCACGATCCTCGCGGCCTGCCGGTTCCACGGGATCGACCCGGTGACCGAGCCGATCCCGGTCGTTCCCGCCGCGCACTACGCCAGCGGCGGCATCCGCACCGACCTGCACGGACGTACGACCGTGCCCGGTCTGTACGCGTGCGGTGAGACGGCCTGCACGGGCGTCCACGGGGCGAACCGGCTCGCGTCCAACTCGCTGCTGGAGGGCCTGGTATTCGCCGAGCGCATCGCGGCGGCGGTCGGGGCGGAGCTGGGCGAGCCGGGTCCGGCGGTCGCGCCGTCCGGGCCGTCCGGGCTGCTGGACGGCGGCGCGCGCGACGCGATCCAGCGGATCATGTCGGCGGACGCGGGCGTCCTGCGCGACGCGGCGGGCCTGGACCGCGCCGCCCGCGCCCTGGACGCGCTGGCGCCGTCCCCGGACGTCGCGCCGGACGTCGCCGCGTGGGAGGCCACGAACCTGCACGCCGTCGCGTCCGCGATCGTCGCCGCCGCGCGCCGCCGCACCGAGACGCGCGGCAGCCACTGGCGCGACGACCACCCCGAACGCGACGACGCGGCCTGGCGCGGCCACCTCGTCACCCGCCGCGCGGACGCGGGCCTGGTCACCACCTACGAGGAGCACCGATGACACCCGAACTGGAAGCGCGGCTGGCCGCCGCCGACCTCGACGCCGCCGCCGTGACGGCGCTGGTGGAGACCGCGCTCGCCGAGGACGGCGCCGCCGACGTCACCAGCGAGCCGATCTTCGCCCCGGACGACCGCGCGGCCGGCGACTTCACGGCCCGCGAGGACGGCGTCGTCGCCGGGATCCCGGTCGCCGAGGTCGTCTTCGAGCTGCTGGGCGTGGATTACGAGGCCCATGTCGCGGACGGCGACCGCGTGACGAAAGGACGGATCCTGATTTCGGTGTCCGGACCCACGCGCGCAGTTCTGCGAGCCGAACGCATCGCGCTCAACCTCCTCACTCACCTTTCGGGCATCGCGACTGCGACGCGCAGATGGGTGGATGCGATCGAGGGCACCAAAGCCAAGGTGCGTGACACCCGCAAGACCCTTCCCGGGCTGCGCGCGCTGCAGAAGTACGCCGTCCGTTGCGGTGGGGGCGTGAACCACCGGATGGGGCTCGGGGACGCCGCGCTCGTCAAGGACAACCACATCGCGGCGGCAGGCTCGGTGACCCGTGCTTACGAGGCCATCCGCGCCGTGTACCCGTCCCTGCACGTCCAGGTGGAGTGCGACACTCTCGCGCAGGTTGAAGAGGCGCTGGCCGCAGGGGCGACGTCCCTGCTGCTGGACAACATGTCGATCGGGGAGATGACCGAGGCCGTACGGCTCGTGAACGGCCGCGCCGAACTGGAGGCCAGTGGCGGCCTCGGTTTGGACGGGGTCCGAGATGTGGCCGTGACGGGGGTGGACTACCTTGCAGTAGGTGCGCTGACCCACTCGTCGCGCGCCTACGACATCGGCCTTGACTTCTCCTGACCAGCGGGGACCTGATGCTGCTCACCATCGACGTCGGCAATACCAACACCGTCCTCGGTCTGTTCGAGGGCGAGGAGGTCATCGAGCACTGGCGGATCAACACCGACCCGCGCCGGACGGCGGACGAGATCGCCGTCGTCCTCCAGGGTCTCGTGGCGCAGAGCCCGCTGCTCGCCGACACCGATATCAGCGGCATCGCCCTTTGCTCGACCGTCCCGTCGGTGCTCCACGAGATGCGCGAGATGTGCCGTCGTTATTACGGCGACGTCCCCGCGGTGATCGTGGAGCCCGGCGTGAAGACCGGCGTACCGGTGCGGATGGACAACCCCAAAGAAGTGGGCGCGGACCGAATCGTCAACGCACTGGCCGCCGTTCATCTGCACGGCGGGCCGGCGATCGTCGTGGACTTCGGCACCGCAACGACGTTCGACGCCGTGTCCTCGCGCGGTGAGTACGTCGGGGGTGCCATCGCACCAGGCATCGAAATCTCCATAGACGCGCTGTCGGCGCGCGGTGCGCAGCTCCACAAGATCGAGCTGGTGCGGCCCCGCTCGGTGATCGCCAAGAACACCGTCGAGGCGCTCCAGTCGGGCATCATCTTCGGCTTCGCGGGCCAGGTGGACGGCCTGGTCGAGCGGATGTCGGACGAACTGGCCGAGGACCCGGGCGAGGTCACGGTCATCGCGACCGGCGGCCTCGCCCCGCTCGTGCTGGAGGAGTCGCGCAGCATCGACGAGTTCGAGCCGTGGCTGACCCTCATCGGGCTGCGCCTGATCTACGAGCGCAACACGCCCTGAGGCGGGGTTTTCCACAGGCTGTGCGCGGGTTCGCCGGGGGTGGGGCGGGTCGGTAGCCTGAGCGTGTGAGTGACGAGACCTACGACGACCTCCCGGAGCAGATGCGCGTGCGCCGGGAGAAGCTCGACCGCCTCCGTGCGGCCGGCATCGACCCCTACCCGGTGACGTTCCCCCGCACGGCGACCAACGCCGAGCTGCGGGAGAAATACACCGGGCTGGAGCCGGGCACGGAGACGGGCGACCGGGCGGGCGTCACGGGTCGCGTCATGCTGCTGCGCAACACCGGCAAGCTGTGCTTCGCGACCGTCCGGGACGGCACCGGCGACCTCCAGATCATGCTGTCGCTGGCGAAGGTCGGGCAGGAGGCGCTGGACGCCTGGAAGCGCGACGTCGACCTCGGCGACCACATCGGCGTCGAGGGCGAGGTGATCACGTCCCGGCGCGGCGAGCTGTCGATCATGGCGGACCGGTACGCGATCACGTCGAAGTCGCTGCGTCCGCTGCCGGAGAAGCACGCGGGCCTCACCGACCCCGAGGCGCGCGTCCGGATGCGCTACGTCGACCTGATCGTCAACGACGAGGCCCGGAAGATGGCGCGGATCCGCAGCGCGACCGTCCGCGCCGTCCGCGACTTCTGGCACGAGGAGGGGTACCTGGAGGTCGAGACGCCGATGCTCCAGCCGATCCACGGCGGCGCGGCGGCCCGGCCCTTCCGGACCCACATCAACGCCTACGACATGGAGCTGTACCTCCGCATCGCGATCGAGCTGTACCTCAAGCGGCTCGTGGTGGGCGGCATCGAGAAGGTCTTCGAGATCAACCGGAACTTCCGGAACGAGGGCGCGGACTCCACGCACAACCCGGAGTTCACGATGCTGGAGGCGTACGGCACCTACCTCGACTACAACGACATGGCCGACCTGACGCAGCGGATGTACCAGAAGGCGGTCGTGGCCGCCCTCGGGACGACCGTCGTGCGCCACGGCGACCACGAGGTGGACCTCGGCCTGCCCGAATGGCCGCGCATCACGCTGTACGGGTCGGTGTCGGCGAAGCTCGGCGAGGAGGTCACGCCGCACACGCCGATCGAGACCGTCCGCAAGCTCGCCGAGGCCGCCGGCGTCCACGTGGACGCCAAGTGGGGCCAGGGACGGCTCGTCCAGGAGATCTTCGAGGAGCTGATCGAGCACACGCTCGTCCAGCCGACGTTCGTCATGGACTACCCGGTGGAGACGTCCCCGCTGACCCGCGAACACCGCGCCGAGCCGCTGCTGACCGAGAAGTGGGACCTGATCGGTTTCGGCACCGAACTCGGCACCGCCTACTCCGAACTGGTCGACCCGGTGGAACAGCGCCGCCGCCTCACCGAACAGTCCCTCCTGGCCGCTGGCGGCGACCCCGAAGCCATGCAACTCGACGAGGACTTCCTGCGAGCCCTCGAATACGCGATGCCCCCCACCGGCGGCATGGGCGCCGGCATCGACCGAATGATCATGGCCTTCACCGGCAAGGGCATCCGCGACACGATCCTGTTCCCCCTGGTCAAGCCCGAATAAGAAGCGCGCTGCGCGCAGCGTGAGCCGGCGCGTAGTTCAGGCCGCGCGTAACGCTCCCAGGCATCCGCGAAGCGGTGGTCAACCGTCGCCTGCCCTGCGCGCGTTTCGCGTCCCACGCCGCATGCGCAGCGCAAGCTGTCAGGTGGAGAGGTCCACGTGGAGGGACTCCAGGCCGCGTAGGACGAGATTGTGCCGGTACGTCACCGGCTCGGCCGCCATTGTCACGTTCCGTGCAAAGAGCTTGCTCAGCGCGACCTGTCCCTCCAACCGCGCCAGCGGCGCCCCCAGGCAGTAGTGGATGCCCTGGCCGAACGACAGGTGTCGTGCCGCCGAACCGCCCGCGTACCGCGTCACGTCCAGGCGGTCCGGCTCGGTGAAGACGGACGGGTCGCGGTTCGCCATCCCGTTCAGCAGCAGGACGAACGAGCCCTTCGCCAGCGGCGTCCCGCCCAGCTCGGTGTCCACGACGGCCGTCCGCAGCGTGAACTGCACCGGCGGGTCGTAGCGCAGCAGCTCCTCGACGGCCGCCGGGACGGCGTCCGGGTGCGAGCGGAAGAGGGCGAGCTGTTCCGGGTTCCGGAGCAGCGCCAGGGCGCCGTTGCCGATCAGGTTGACGGTCGTCTCGTGCCCCGCGACCAGCAGCAGGACGCACGTCGCGAGCAGTTCGGCCTCGGTGAGCGCGTCCCCGTCGTCGGAGACCGCGACGAGCGCGCTCAGCAGGTCGTCGCGGGGCGCCGCCCGTCGCTCGGCCGCCAGCGCCCGGAAGTAGGCGTTGAACTCCCTCCGCGCCGCCTCGCGCCGGACGATCTCCGCATCGGGCAGCAGGAAGTCGGGGTCCAGGCCGCGCGCGAGCGCCTCCGACCAGTCCTTGAACCGGTCCCGGTCGGCGGCGGGGACGCCGAGCAGCTCGCTGATCACGATGACGGGCAGCGGGTAGGCGAGCGCGGAGATCAGGTCGGTGCGGGAGCCGGCCGCCGCGTCGAGCAGCTCGTCCACCAGCGCGGTGACGCGGGGCCGCAGCCGCTCCACCAGACGCGGCGTGAACGCCTTGCTGACGAGCCGGCGCAGCCGCGTGTGGTCGGGCGGGTCCATCGTGAGGAACGAGCGCTGGCGCGGCCCCTGCCGCCACGTCTCGCCCTCGTCGCCGAGGCCGTGCCCGAACGACGGGTCGCGCAGCGCGTGCTCGCAGAGGGCGTAGGAGGACGTGACCCAGAGCCCGGCGTCGGTCTGGACGAGTTGCCCGGGCTGTGGATAACCCCGGTACGGGTCGGCCCGGAACGTCGGATCGAACGGATCGAAGCCGAGTACGGCGGCGGCGTCCACGATGGCCTGTCCCATACGGACACCGTCACCTCCGTTGGACGGCTTGTCAACAGTCAGGCGGACTCGCGGACGACCAACTCGGGCCGCAGCACGACCTGGCGGTGCTCGTGCGACGACCCCTCGGCCACCTCGGCCATCGCCAGCTCCGCCGCCTCCCAGCCCAGCTCGCGGCGCGGCTGCCGGATCGTCGTCAGCGGCACGGCGGCGCTCCCGGCCAGCTCGATGTCGTCGTAGCCGATCACCGCGACGTCCTCGGGCACCCGCACGCCGAGGTGGATCAGCTCGTTGACCACGCCGATCGCGAGCAGGTCGTTGGCGCAGAACACGCCGGTCGGACGCGGGGACAGGGCCAGCAGCCGGTGCGCCGCCGCCCGGCCCGCGCTCGGCGTCAGCCCGTCCTGGGTGAGGACGGCCAGGTCGCCGCCGCCCGCCTTGACGAGCGTCCGCGCGGCCCCCTCGCCGCGTTCGGCGACGGGCTGCGGCTCGGGCACGCCGGTGACGAACACCATCCGGTCCCGGCCGAGCGACAGCAGGTGCGCCGCCGCGATGTCGCCGCCGGCCACGTGGTCGACCTGGGCGGAGCAGAAGTCCGGCCCGGCCCGGTCCAGGAGGACGACGCACATTCCGGTCTCGCGCCACCGTCCGATTCGGTCCGGGCCGTCCTCGACCGAGCTGACGAGCGCGCCCGTCGCGCGCTGCTCGGCGAGCAGCTCCAGGGCGCGCCGCTCGCGGTCGGCGGAGTGGTCGGTGGACAGCCACAGCGTCTCGTACCCGGCCTCCTCGAACGCGAGTTCGGCGCCGCGCGCGACGTCCGACGCGTACGGGTTGGTGAGGTCCTCCACGACGACCCCGAACGCGCGGGCGCGGGCGGCCGGACGCGGCTCGTCGGGGTGCTGCCGGAGCCGTCGCGCGGACTCGTTCCGGACGAACCCGAGCTCCTCGATCGCCGCGAGCACGCGGTCACGGGTGGCTTCGGCCACGATGTTTGGCCGGTTTAGGACATTCGAAACGGTCCCAACCGAGACTCCGGCGCGTCGGGCGACCTCGCGAATACTCGGCTGCGACACGTCTCTCCTCGTGGGGTGCCGGAACTGTTCCCGCTGGTCAGAGGGATTTTCGCGGCCAACCCTCGGCGCCCCGGCTACCCCTGGTCTCCATACGAGCACAGATAGTACGGAATCGGCGCTTGACGGGCCGGATCCGGCCGCCTAGCGTTCCGAGCCGAAGCGTAGCTTGAAACGATTCACGATCTTCGTCCGCGTCCGTGCGAAGGCGCCCGGGGCGGACGGGCGGTTCCGGAGGGAAGGGGAGGGCTGCGATGGCTGGAGATCAGAGCCCCGTCCCGACCCCCGGACAACGTCTGAATCGTCGCCCGGAGTTCCGGGATGATGCCCCGCAAACCACCCATCGGCCACCTCCGGCCAAGCACGCCTGACAGTTGAAGGAACCCGATGATCTAAGTCCGGAAGGCTCCGGACCCGGCAACCCGAAGCGCGTACAGATCGACGCTCACCCGTACCTGTGCAGCGGGCGGCTGCATCCCCGCGGTCATCACCACGGACGAGGGAGGACGGAGTGGAACAGGCCACACTCACACGTCGTGGCACCGAAGATCTGCGACTCAACGAGGAGGAACTGCGGCTCCTCGCGCAGATCGCCAGCGGTGTCACGGCGGATGTGGCGGCACGCAAACTCGAGCTGAGCGCCCGCACCCTGCGCCGCAGGCTGCGGACCATCTGCGACCGGCTCGAGGTCAATACCCCGATCGAGGCCGTGGTGTGGGCGGCCCGTCGGCAGCTCATCTAGTCCGGATCGACGAGCGGCGAACTCCGTCCGACCCCGTGCGGCGGCGCCGGCGTCCCGGTGGGTGTGTCCCCGCCGGCGGCGCCGCCGCGGACGTTGTTCCAGCCTCGCCGGACGGGCGTGCGCGTCCTGTGCCGTAAATGTCCGCATGTGCGCCATTTTCCCAAGCGCGTCCAGTCTATCCCTGGTTGGGGGACTAGTCCGGATGTGGTCGGGGTTTCGGACGCTCAGGCCACCCGCACCGCTCCGGCGAACGGACGCCCGGCCATCGACGCGATCTTCACCACGTCCCCCGTGTGCGGCGCGTGCAGCATCTTCCCGCCGCCCACGTACAGCCCCACGTGGTGCAGGTCGGAGTAGAAGAACACGAGGTCCCCGGGCCGAAGCTGGCTCTGCGACACGTGCACGCCCGCCGTGAACTGGCTGCCCGTGTAATGCGGCAGGTTGATCCCGACCTGGTGGTACGCCCACATCACCAGTCCGGAGCAGTCGAACGTCGACGGCCCCGCCGCGCCCCACACGTACGGGCTGCCGATCTTGCTCATCGCGATCCGCAGCGCCTGCGCCGCCCGACTCTCGCCGAACACCGGCAGCTTCGCCAGCTGGCTCGGGTCCTGCTTGACGACCTTGTTCCGCACCTTCTCGTACAGCGCGGTGATCTTCTTGCGCTGGTCGGCGAGCTGCGCGCGGAGCTGCGCGACCTGCGCGGCGCGGTCCTCGGCGGCCTTGCGCGCCCGCTCCGCCCCCTGCATCGCCTGCATCAGCTCCAGGACGCGCGTCCCGTTCTGGGTGGCGAAGTAGTTGAGCGCGGCCGTCTGGTCCAGCACCGTCTGCGGGTCCTGGGACGCGACGAACGCGGCCGTCGGGTCGTCCCCGTCGTGCATGTACGCGTCGGCGGCCAGCCCCGCGAACCGGGAGCGCAGGCCCTCCAGCGCCTTCTGCTGCCGTCCGGCGTTCGCCTTGGCGACCCGCGCGGCCTGCTGCGACTGCTGCAGCTTCACCTTGAGGCCGTTGTACTGCTCGGTGAGGCGTTCGAGCTGGTCGGCGAGCTTGTACGCCTGCGTCTTCAGCTCCTTGGCGGACGGGTCCGGCGACGCGTGCGCGGGCGGGGCGAGCGCCGCCGCGCCGACCACCGCGCCGGTCAGGACGAGCGCGCGCAGCCGACGGGAACGGCGGAACGAACGGAACGGCTCCACGGGGTGCTCCTCTGCTCGACCGCCCGCCGGGGCCGGTCGCGCTCTCCCGGCGGTCCGTACCGGCCCGCCACCGGGAAGAGGCCCGGTCGCGGAGTTCGGCGGGTTCGGCCGCGCGCGCCGCGCGGGCCGATGTCAGCGCAGGAGACTAACGGAGTCGGCCCCCGGTGCCAACGGCTTCGGGGAAAATCGCCGGTCGGCGGGTCGCGGCGGGGCGCCGGTTCGCTACTCTCGCCTGCTTGTGGAAGTCGTGATCAGGCGTGCGCGCACCGCCGATGTCCAGCACGTCCGCAGGCTCGTCGACCTGTTCACGGGGCCGGGACGGCGCCTGCTCCGCAAGTCGACCGTGACCCTGTACGAGGACGTCCAGGAGTTCTGGGTCGCCGAGGACCTGCAGAGCGGCGAGATCATCGGCTGCGGCGCCCTGCACGTGATGTGGGAGGACCTGGCGGAGGTGCGGTCGGTGGCCGTCCGTCCGGGCCACAACGGACGCGGCATCGGGCACCGCATCGTGTCCCGTCTGCTCGACACCGCGCGCGACCTCGGCGTGCGGCGCGTGTTCTGCCTTACCTTCGAGGTGGAGTTCTTCGCACGGCACGGCTTCCGGCCGATCCTGGGCACGCCCGTCGCTCCAGAGGTGTACGAGGAGCTCCTCCGTTCGTACGACGAGGGCGTCGCCGAATTCCTCGACCTGGACCGGGTGAAGCCCAATACGTTGGGGAACACCCGGATGTTGCTTCGGCTGGAGGATTGACCGATGAGCGAATATTCCCCCGGCGGCGGTCAGCAGGGGCCGCAGCAGGGCGGCGCCTCCTGGGGTCCGCCGCCGCCCTATCACGAGCCCGCGCCCTACCAGCAGCAGCCTCCGGCGCCGCGCGAGGCGGCCACCCAGCAGTGGGGGACGGACGACTACAGCGCCTACGAGTCCGGCTACGAGTCGGGCTACGAGGAACCGGCGGGCGGCGGGGACGTCCAGCTCGCCTCGATCCCGCGCCGCGCCGCCGCCCGGCTGGCCGACAACCTGCTCGTCGCCGTCTTCGGGTTCGCGCTGATCCTGCCGTTCACCATCGGCATCTTCGGGCTGGACACCAGCGGGAAGAAGGCGTCCACCGACGGCGCCGTGTGGAACTGGCCGATCATCATCACGCTGTTCGCCGTGCTCGCGGTGCTGCCGTTCGCGTACGAGGCCGTCCAGCTCACGATGTCGGGCCGGACGCTCGGCAAGCGGCTCCTGAAGCTCGGCATCGTCCGGCAGGACCCGGCGGGCACGCGGCTGACGACGGCGCAGGCGATCCTGCGCCCGGCCGTCCACCAGGTGGGCTACCAGCTCGGGTTCTTCTTCTTCCTGATCCTCGCCGTCAAGGTGTGGGACTACGCGTTCTACGGCGTCGCGCTCGTTGTCGCGGGGACTGTTATGGCTTACCTGTGGGCCATCTGGGACGTACCTTTCCGCCAGTCCGTCCACGACCGGCTCGCCGGGACGCTCGTCGTGGACGAGCGCGAGTACTACGAGGGCTGAGGGTGACGGCCGAGCCGGCGGGGGAACTTGCCCCCGAGGAGCCGCACGTCCCGCACCGCACGGACCTCGCCGATCCCGGGCAGCGGCTCCTGGCCCGGATCGTGGACACGCTGATCGTCGGGCTGCCCGTGGTCGCCGTCCTGCTCCAGACGGTCCCGAGATCGCGGCTGGACGTGGTCGCGCCGCCACTTGTCGCCCTGCTCCTGCTGGCGTACGAGGCGCCCCAGATCGCCCTGTGGGGCCGCACGCCCGGCAAGCGGGTCGCGGGCATCGAGGTCGTCCCCGCGGACGGTGCGGAGCGCCTGGGGGCCGGACGGGCCCTCCTGCGGGCGGCGACGTACAACCTGCCGATCGCGGTGCGTCCCGTGCCCGTCCTCGGCCTTCTGGCGGGCTTCTTCTGGGTCGTGAACGGCGCCTTCATTTACGAGGGGGCGCGGCGCGAGGTCCCCGACGGGGCGCGCCGGGCGCTGCACGACCGAATCGCGGGCACGGACGTCGTCCGGACGCGGCCCGCCGCCCCCGGCTCCCCCGAATAGCGGCGTATCGGGCGGCCGTATCCGGTGTCCTCCGGATCGGCCGCCGCGCCGGTTCCCCGTAACGGCCTGGCCAATACGCGAGATGAAAGTCAAGCGCCGCGTCGGGGGCGCCGACCCCCTCTCACCGTGCGACACGCCGTACGCATGAGCAAGATCGACCTGACCACCCGGCCATGTCGAATTGGCCGTTGTGCGAGATGAGCCCCCGTCGGCGTCCTTGTGCGCGCCTTCCGAAGGGCGCCGGAGAAGCCCCGGGGGGACGCGCCGGTGCCGTATCTTGTTCGCTGGCGCCGTCCGGGAACCCGCCTCCGGACAAGCGCGGCATTGGCGACTTAACTGGCGCTAAAAGGAGCGGTGCTCCCTTCTCTGCAAGCGGTTTCCGCCCGTCCGGCCGGTCTCGTTATTCGTTGACATGGCCCGGTCGCGGGTCCGTGCGCCCTGCCCGGGCCGCGGTCCGGGGGCCGCATTCGTCGGCCGATGGCGCGCTTAGTCCCGATACGCCGGGCTTAATCGAGGGCGTCGGCGGCCCGTCCCGAGGGGTCGGTTAACGCTCCGTGTCCTGCCTTTTGGGACGCCGCATGGGCGCCCGGACGCGGCCGGGAATGCCGCCGCCCCCTTGGAAGCCCGGTCCAATACGGGGGCGGATCCCCTGGTGAGGGGGCCGAGGTGACGGCCGTCACGGCCATATGGCGGCCGTGCCGGGCCGGGACAATTCCCGCCGCCCGGGCCCGTCCGCGCGGCGGCGCGCCACGGTAACGGCGGTCCACGAGATTCCGGCTCCGGCGATTACGATGCGTTACCGCGGGCAAGATGACTTCCGACGCGCGCGCTGAATTGTCATCGGCAAGGCTCGCGGTATATGTTCGTTCAACCGAATGAAGTTTGCTCGAACCGAAAGGTCTGTCCTCATGGCACAGAAGGTCCAGGTGCTTCTCGTCGACGACCTCGACGGCGGCGAGGCGGACGAGACCGTAGCGTTCTCGATCGACGGCGCCTCCTACGAGATCGACCTCAGCAGCGCCAACGCAAAGAAGCTGCGGGATTCCCTGCAGCCGTTCGTGGAGAAGTCGCGCAAGGCCGGCACCGCCCGCCGCCGCCGTCCGCGCACCGGCTCCAACCGCGAGCGCAGCGCGGAGATCCGCGCCTGGGCCAAGGCCCACGGCATCAAGGTCAATGAGCGGGGCCGGATCCCGCAGAATGTGATCGAGAAGTACGAAGCGGCCCACTGACCCTCGCGTCCGGGCCGGCGGCCCGTCTCGTGCTCCGGGGCGGGCCGTTCGCTTGTGGCGTAGCGTTCGGTGGGTTGCGGTCCTCACAGTGCGGTACACAGGATCCATTCAGCTTTGCTCGGGACGCGTCGCGGACCGCGGGTGATATAGCCCGTTCGCTTGCGGCGTAGCGGGAACATCGCGCACCGCAGCGGTAGTTGGATGGGACTGAACAGCGCTCAGCTGGGGAACGTCTCCTGGTGGGAAGGCACCGGGCGGCATCCTCGGGGCGGGCTAGCATGCGGAAGGACGAATCCGGACGTACCGGACTCGACCAACCGCTCTGTGAGGAGCGACGAGATGTTCGAGAGGTTCACCGACCGCGCGCGGCGGGTTGTCGTCCTGGCTCAAGAAGAGGCCAGGATGCTCAACCACAACTACATCGGCACCGAGCACATCCTCCTGGGCCTGATCCACGAGGGTGAGGGTGTCGCTGCCAAGGCACTGGAGAGCCTCGGGATCAGCCTGGAGGCCGTGCGCCAGCAGGTCGAGGAGATCATCGGCCAGGGCCAGCAGGCGCCGTCCGGGCACATCCCGTTCACTCCGCGCGCCAAGAAGGTGCTGGAGCTTTCGCTGCGGGAGGCCCTGCAGCTCGGCCACAACTACATCGGCACCGAGCACATCCTGCTGGGCCTGATCCGCGAGGGCGAGGGCGTCGCCGCGCAGGTGCTCGTGAAGCTCGGCGCGGACCTGAACCGGGTGCGCCAGCAGGTGATCCAGTTGCTGCACGGCTACCAGGACAAGGGCACCGCCACGGCGGGCGCGCCCTCGGAGACGGCGCCTTCCACGTCGCTCGTCCTGGACCAGTTCGGCCGCAACCTGACCCAGGCCGCCCGCGAGGGCAAGCTCGACCCGGTGATCGGCCGCGACACCGAGATCGAGCGGGTCATGCAGGTGCTGTCGCGCCGCACCAAGAACAACCCGGTGCTGATCGGCGAGCCCGGCGTCGGCAAGACCGCCGTCGTCGAGGGGCTGGCCCAGAAGATCGTCAAGGGCGAGGTCCCCGAGACGCTCAAGGACAAGCACCTCTACACGCTCGACCTCGGCGCGCTGGTGGCCGGCTCCCGCTACCGCGGCGACTTCGAGGAACGCCTCAAGAAGGTCCTGAAGGAGATCCGCACCCGCGGCGACATCATCCTGTTCATCGACGAGCTGCACACGCTCGTCGGCGCGGGCGCCGCCGAGGGCGCGATCGACGCCGCCAGCATCCTCAAGCCGATGCTGGCCCGCGGCGAGCTGCAGACCATCGGCGCGACGACGCTGGACGAGTACCGCAAGTACCTGGAGAAGGACGCGGCGCTGGAGCGCCGGTTCCAGCCCATCCAGGTCGCCGAGCCGTCCCTGTCGCACACGATCGAGATCCTCAAGGGCCTGCGGGACCGCTACGAGGCGCACCACCGCGTGTCGATCACCGACAGCGCGCTCGTCGCCGCCGCCCAGCTCGCCGACCGGTACATCAGCGACCGCTTCCTCCCCGACAAGGCGATCGACCTCATCGACGAGGCCGGCTCGCGGATGCGCATCCGCCGCATGACCGCCCCGCCGGACCTGCGCGAGTACGACGAGAAGATCGCCGACGTCCGGCGCGAGAAGGAGTCCGCGATCGACGCGCAGGACTTCGAGAAGGCCGCCGCGCTGCGCGACTCCGAGAAGCAGCTCCTCGGCCAGAAGGCGCAGCGGGAGAAGGAGTGGAAGGCCGGCGACATGGACGTCGTCGCCGAGGTCACCGAGGAACTGATCGCCGAGGTGCTCGCGACCGCCACCGGCATCCCGGTCTTCAAGCTGACCGAGGAGGAGAGCAGCCGCCTGCTCCGCATGGAGGACGAGCTGCACAAGCGCGTCATCGGCCAGGAGGACGCGATCCGCGCGCTCTCCCAGTCGATCCGGCGCACCCGCGCGGGCCTGAAGGACCCCAAACGCCCCGGCGGCTCGTTCATCTTCGCCGGCCCGTCCGGCGTCGGTAAGACCGAGCTGTCCAAGACGCTGGCGGAGTTCCTGTTCGGCGACGAGGACGCGCTGATCCAGCTCGACATGTCCGAGTTCATGGAGAAGCACACCGTCTCGCGGCTGTTCGGCTCCCCGCCCGGCTACGTCGGGTACGAGGAGGGCGGCCAGCTCACCGAGAAGGTGCGCCGCAAGCCGTTCTCGGTCGTCCTGTTCGACGAGATCGAGAAGGCCCACCAGGACATCTTCAACTCGCTCCTCCAGATCCTGGAGGACGGCCGCCTCACCGACGCGCAGGGCCGCGTCGTGGACTTCAAGAACACGGTCATCATCATGACGACCAACCTCGGCACCCGGGACATCTCCAAGGGCCAGTCGATGGGGTTCGCGCGGTCCAACGACGACCAGGGCTCCTACGAGCGGATGAAGGCCAAGGTCGGCGAGGAGCTGAAGCAGCACTTCCGCCCCGAGTTCCTGAACCGCGTGGACGACACGGTGGTCTTCCACCAGCTCACCCCGAAGGAGATCATCCAGATCGTGGATCTGATGATCGCCCGCGTGGACGAGCGGCTGCGCGACCGCGACATGGGGATCGAGCTGCGCCAGGAGGCCAAGGACCTGCTGGCCGAGCGGGGCTACGACCCCGTCCTCGGCGCCCGGCCGCTGCGCCGGACGATCCAGCGGGAGATCGAGGACAACCTGTCGGAGAAGATCCTCTACAACGAGCTCAAGGCCGGCCAGATCGTGATCGTCGGCGTCGAGGGCTCGGGCGAGGAAGCGAAGTTCACCTTCAAGGGCGTGCCGAAGCCGTCCGGCGTCCCCGACAGCCCGCCCCCCATCGAGGGCGCGGTCAACTTCAACAAGGACTGACCCCCGACACGAGAAAGGCCCGCACCCCCGGTGCGGGCCTTTCCGCATTCCCACCCCCGCCCGACGGGGAAGGCACTGCTGGGGGGCGCCCGCCCCTGGGCGGGATTCAGACGCCGTACAGGGCGACGAGCTTGGCGCGGGCCAGGGTGTGGGCGGTGATGTTGAAGCCGACCACGGCGGGGGACGTGTCGGAGTCCACGCCGAGGGACTCGACGTCCAGGGCGTGGACGGTGAAGACGTAGCGGTGGGGCGGGCCGGGCGGGGGCGCGGCGCCGCCGAACGCCTTCTGGCCGTAGTCGTTGCGGGCGTGGACGCCCGTCTTGGCGTCGGGGGCGCCGGCGCCGGCGGGGAGTTCGGTGACGGTGGCCGGGACGTCGAACAGGACCCAGTGCCAGAAGCCGCTGCCGGTGGGGGCGTCCGGGTCGTAGCACGTCACCGCGAAGCTCTTGGTCTCCGCCGGGAAGCCGGACCACGCGAGGTGCGGCGAGGTGTTGCCGCCGGTGAAGCCCCAGTCGTCGAAGACGTGCGCGTCCGCGAGGGTGGCGCCCTCGGCGATGTCGGTGCTGGTCAGCGTGAAGGACGGAACCTGCGGCAGGTACTCGTCGGGCAGCGGTGCGGGCATGAGCGGCCTCCTCGTCCTTACGTGGTGGTCACTTTCCGGTGGCCTCGGTGTAGGCGCCGAGGACCTCTTCGGGGTCGCCGTCCATCTTGACGCGGCCGTCGTCCAGCCAGATGACCCGGTTGCAGGTCTCCTCGATGACGTCGAGGTTGTGCGCGACGAGGAAGACCGCGCCCGCGTCCTCGCGCAGCTCGTCGATCTTGGCCTTGCTGCGGCGCTTGAACTTGGCGTCGCCGGTGGCGAGGGCCTCGTCGATGAGCAGGACGTCGTGGGTGCGGGCCGCCGCGATGGCGAACCGGAGCCGCGCGCCCATGCCGGACGAGTAGGTGCTCATCGGGTAGTCGATGAACCCCGGCTTGAGGTCGGCGAACTTGACGATCGCGTCATAGCTGGCCTTGGTCTCGTCGGGCGACAGGCCCATCGCCAGGCAGCCGAGCGTGATGTTGCGCGAGCCCGAGAGGTCTTTCATGAGGGCGGCGTTGACGCCGAGCAGGGACGGCTGGCCGTCGGTGTAGACGGCGCCGCGCGCGGGCGGCAGCAGGCCCGCGATGGCCTTCAGCAGGGTGGACTTGCCGGACCCGTTGGTCCCGACGATGCCGATCGCGTCGCCCCGGTAGGCGATGAAGGACACGCCCTTGACGGCGTGGACCTCCTTCGTCTGCGGCCGGTTCTCCCGCTTGATGATGCGCATCAGGGCGGTCGCGGCGCTGCCCTTGCCACCGCCTCCGCTGTAGACGCGGTAGATGATGTGCAGGCCGTCCACGACGACGATGGGCTCGCGTGTCGGGTCGGGGCGCACCTCGGGCTGCGCTTCGGCCACCGAGCCTCTCTCCTTCAAAGCCTTAGCCACGGCCATACCTCTCCTCCGCCCGGTAGAAGTACCAGAACCCGCCGACGAAGGCGACGACCGCCCAGATCACCGCGTACAGCCACATGAGGCCGTGGTCCAGATGATATTTGGCCGCGTCCTTGTGATAGGTCTCCAGCAGCGCGAACCGGACGAGTTCGATGAACACGGCGGCCGGGTTGGCCTCGAAGATCCGCCCGATCCAGTGGTGCCCGTGCTTGGTGATGCTGTCCACCCGCTCGGCGATCATGAAGAAGACGCCGGAGAAGTACAGCCAGGTGCGGGTGATGAACGGCAGGAGCTGCTGGACGTCCTGGATGAACGCGCCGAGCCGCGCGACCATCATGCTGATGCCGATGTTGAATATCAGTTGAAGAACAAGTGCCGGAAAGAGGGTCAGCCATTGAAGACTGGGCGGCTCGCCGGTGATGAGCACGATCACGATGAGGACGCCCATCGAGATCAGGAGTTGCTGCAGCTCCATGATCACGTAGGCCAGCGGGAGCGTCGCGCGGGGGAAGTGCAAAGCGCGGATCAGCGACATGTTGTTGCCGATCGACCGGGCTCCCGCGCTCAGCGACCGCTGCGTGAACGTGAAGACGAAGACGCCGGTGATCAGAAACGCCGGATAGTTGTGGATGTTCTTGTTCTGCCCGAGCAGCAGACCGAAGATCAGGTAGTAGACCCCGGCGTTGAGCAGCGGGGTCAGGATCTGCCACACCTGGCCGAGTCGTGAGCCGCTGTAGGTGGCCGCGGTCTTGGCGCTGGCGAGGTTCCAGATGAACGTCCGCCGCTGCCAGAGCGCCTTGACGTAGGCGAGCGGCTTCGGCCGCGCCGCGCTCTGCCGAAGTCCGTGCTGGGCGGCGAACTCCGCCAGCGACGCACTGCCCGCGCCATTCCACGGAGCCGGGTCGCTGATGGTGGCGACCGGCTCGCCGGAGGAGGCGCCGAGCGGTTCCCGGTGACTCATGTCGCGAAGCCTATTGCAGTCCGTCTCCTTCCCGTGACGTTCACCCGCATGTACGGCCGGATTGAGATCTACGGGAATCATGTCGCACGTCCCGGGGATACCCCGGACCATGTGGCGAAACAACGGACGGAACGGCGGGCCGCGCGGGTTGCGGCTGGCGGCGGACCTGGACCGGCGCGCTTTCGAGCGGGTCGCGGCGGCGCGGCTGTCGGGCCTGGAGCACGTGCTGCCGGTGCTGTCGCGGACGGCGGACCACGGCGTCCTCTGGTTCGGGACTGCCGCGGGCCTCGCGGCGACGCGCCGGGCGGGCCTGCGGCGGGCGGCGCTGCGCGGGGTGCTCGGCATCGCGGTGGCGAGCCCGGTGGTGAACCTGCTCGGCAAGCAGGCGTTCCGGCGGCGCCGGCCGGTGCTGGATCTGGTGCCGACGCGGCGGGTGCGGTGGCGGCCTCCGTCGTCGCACGCGTTCCCATCGGGGCACTCGGCGTCGGCGGCGGCGTTCGCGACGGGCGTGGCGCTGGAGGCCCCGGCGCGGGTGGCGGTGCCGGTCGCGGCGACGGCGGCGGCGGTCGCGTTCTCCCGCGTCTACACGGGCGCGCACTATCCGGGGGACGTGCTGGCGGGCCTGGCGCTCGGCGCGCTGGCCGGGGCGGGGACGCGGCTGGTCTGGCCCGCGCGCCCGGCGGTGGCCGAGGTCGCCCGGACGGGCCGTGAACGCGTGAAGATCGCTCCGGACGGCCAGGGCATGGTCGTCGTGGTGAACGGCGGCTCGGGGGACAACGGCGCGGGGCTGCTGCCGACGTCCGGCGAACTCGCCCTGGACCTCGTGGAACGCGAGTTCCCCGCGGCGGAGATCGTCCGGCCGGAGGGCGGCGACGACCTGGCGAAGGTCCTGGACGAGGCCGCCGCCCGCGCCGAGGTGCTGGCCGTGATCGGCGGCGACGGGACGGTCAACGTGGGCGCCCGCGCGGCCTTGCGGAACCGTGTTCCGCTTCTGCCCGTCCCCGGCGGGACGTTCGACCACTTCGCCCGCGCCCTCGGTCTCGAACACCCCACCGACGCCGTCGCGGCGTACCGGGAGGGCTGCCTCGGCCGCGCGGACGTGGCGTTCGCGGCCCCGGCCAACGGCGGCGAGGAGGACCTGCTGTTCCTGAACACGGCGAGCTTCGGCGCCTACCCCGAGCTGGTCGACCGGCGCGAGCGGCTGGAGGGACGGCTCGGCAAGTGGGCGGCGCTGGCCGTCGCGGCGACGCGGACGCTGCGGCACGCCCAGCCCGTGGACATGCGGGTCGGCGGCCGTCCGGTTAGCGTCTGGCTGGGCTTCGTGGGCAACTGCTCGTTCGGTTCGCGCGGCCCGGCCCCGACGTGGCGCAAGCGGCTGGACGACGGGCGCTTGGACGTCCGGCTCGTCCTCGCGGGCGGGCGGCTGCCCCGGCTGCGCGCGGTCGCGTCCGTCCTGCTCGGCCATCTGCGCGCGGTGCCCGGCTACCGGCAGTGGAAGACCGACGTGCTGGACGTCGTGGCCCCGCCCGGCGGGCTGCGCCTGGCGCGCGACGGCGAGGTGTCGACGGTGCCGTCCGCGATCGAGTTCGGCAAGTACCCGGGCCAGCTGCGGGTGTTCTGCCGCCCTCGGCGCGGATTCGCGGCGGAGTGATCGGGTAGGCGGGCGCCATGAGTACCGGAATCGACGCGTCCCGCCTGCACGACGACGACCTCTTCCGCGAGCTGGCCCACCTGCACGCGACGCGGACGGACACGCTCCGGCACGGCAGCGACGACGCCCTCGCCGAGCACACGTCCCGCACCGAGCAACTGGAGACCGAATACCTGCGGCGCTACCCGGCCCGCGAAATCGACCCCGAACGCCTACGAGCCGGCGCCCGCGCCCGCTGACCGCGCCCAGGCCGCCGGGCCCGGCCCGGCGTCCGTGCGGGTCCGCGGGCGGCGGCCGGACCGGCGGTCGTGGCGCGTCTGCGGGGGCGAGCACCGTTGCCGCGCCGACCGGGTCGGCGCGGTTTTGCCTTGTGGGGACAGTTGGGGGCGCGCGGGCGGGGTAGGCGGGCGGCATGACTGTTTTCGGGTACACGCTGAACTGTGAGGAGCACCGGCCGGACGAGCTGATCCGGCAGGCGCAGCTCGCCGAGGACGCCGGGTTCGAGGCGCTGTGGATCTCCGACCACTTTCATCCCTGGCTGCCCGAGCAGGGCGAGTCGCCGTTCGTGTGGTCAGTGATCGGGGCGTTGTCGCAGGTGGTGTCAATCCCGGTGACGACGGCGGTGACGTGCCCGACCGTTCGGTACCACCCGGCGATCGTGGCGCAGGCCGCCGCGACGTCCCAGGTGATGACGGGCGGGACGTTCCGGCTCGGCGTCGGGACGGGTGAGGCGCTGAACGAGCACATCACCGGGGAGCGCTGGCCGTCGGCGGCCGAGCGGCTGGAGATGCTGGAGGAGGCCGTCGAGATCATCCGAGCGCTCCACGGCGGGCGGCAGATCTCGCACCGGGGACGGCACTTCACGGTGGAGACGGCGCGGCTCTACACCGTCCCGGACGATCCGCCGCCGATCCTGATGTCCGCGTACGGGCCGAAGGCGATCTCGATGGCCGCGCGGCTGGCGGACGGCCTGATCTCCACGTTCCCCGACGCCGACGCCGTTCGGTTGTTCCGGGACGAGGGCGGCGAGGGCAAGATCGTCGCCGGTGGGTTCAAGGCGTGCTACGGCCCGGACGAGGACGAGTGCGCCGCTACCGCGCATCGCCTGTGGCGCAACGAGCAGGTGCCCGGTGAGGCGTTGCAGGTGCTGAAGCAGCCCCGGCACTTCGAACAGGTCAGTGAGCTGGTCACCGTGGACCGCGTCAAGCAGAACGTCCCGTGCGGACCGGACCTCGACCGGCATATCGCGGCCGTCGAGGAGTTCACGAACGCCGGGTTCGAGGAGGTCTACATCAACCAGATCGGCCCGGACCAGGACGCGTTCTTCAAGTTCTACGGCGCCGAGGTGCTGCCCAGGCTGCGGGCCTGACGCGCCCGCGCGAACTGGTCGTCCAGCGTGCGCGGGAACGGCAGCATCCGGTGCCGTTCCCGCCATGGCGCGAACTGCCGGACGGCGTTGAACCCGGCCGCCGTGACGATCCGGTCCGCGTCCGCCGCGAGCGGCCACGCCGGGTAGGCGTCGCGGTGGGCGATCCCGGGCGGGAGGCCGTCCGGACGGCGCGGCGCCACCAGCGTCATGTCCGGCGCGACGCCCTCCACGGCGGCCATGTCCAGTGCGTACGCGGTGAGTTCGAGGATCTCGGCGTCCGGGCCCGAGTGGACGAGCAGCCAGCCCCGCACCGGTTCGCACGCCGGCGGCGCGGGCGGGTCGCGCAGGACGAGGGGCAGCACCTCGTCCGACACCGACCGCAGGTACGCCAGGTGCGCGGTGTCCAGGTCCTCCAGCACGTACGTCCGGTCGTAGCGGATCGGATCGGTGGGCAGGCGCTCGCGGTAGACGTCCCAGCGCAGCAGCCGCGCGAGGTGGATCGTCCGGGCGCCGCGCGGGACGTCGGCGGCGCTCAGTTCGCCGTGCCGCCCGGCGGGGAAGGCGTCGACCACGAACTCGTCCCGGGCGCCCGAACCCACGGCTGCGGCGACGTTCTCGGCCGGGAGGCCCGACGCGGCGCCCCCGACGGCTCCGACGGCGAACTCGCCCGAGGGCGCCGGGACGATGACGCGTGGGTCGGAGGCGAAGGGTGACGTCGTGCGGTAGGTGACGGGGCCGGTGCGGCCGGTCGTGTGGAGAAAGGCCCGGACGCGGGTGAGATGCCCCAGCCCGTCCCCTTCGGCGTAGCAGAGGATCACAGGGTCTCGGTGAGGACGGCCTGGTAGCCGGCGGTCTCGGCGGCGGGCGCGAAGTCCCGCGCGACCCGCTCGGCCGCCGCAGCGCCGAGCTTGGCCAGCTCGGCGTCCGTGGCGCGGGCCGCCCGGTCCAGCGCGGCGCGGCAGCCGTGCGCGTCCCCGGCGCGGAAGGTGAAGCCGATCCCGTCGTCGGCGACGTCGGCGAGGCCGCCCGCGTCCGACGCCAGCAGCGGCACGCCGAGCGCCGCCGCCTCCAGCGCCACGTTCGGCATCCCGTCGTAGAAGGACGGCAGCGCGACGAGGTCGCACGCCGCGTAGACCGGCGGCAGGTCGTAGCGCTCGCGGAACGGCAGGTGCGTGTGCGGGACGTCCAGCCGCGCGAGCACGCTCTCCTCCAGCTCCCCGACCAGCACGAGATGGAACCGGGCGGCGTGCCCCGAGGCGTGCAGCGCGTCCAGCAGGAACCCGACGCCCTTCTTGCTCTTGAGCTGCCCGATGAGCCCGAGCGTGCGCCGTCCGTCCGCGACGTGCTCACTGCGCCACGCCGCAGCCTGCGACCGTTCGGACGGCAGCACCTGCCATTGCGCGGTGTCCACGCTGTTGGCGACGAACGTGACCGCACAGTCCGGCGCCAGAGCCCGCACCAGCGGAATATGCGACCGCGCAACGACGCAGACCCGCGCCGACGCACGCAGCGCGTCCGTCAGCACCGGACGCCGCCGCACCGAGAACGCGCCGGTGTCCAGGTCGTTGCCGCGCAGCAGAGTGATCAGCCGCGCGGAGAGCAGCGACGCGAGGACGGGACCGGCCAGCAGCGCGTAGATCCCGCCGAACGCCGCCACGTGCGTGTACGGCCCGTCGACGGCCGTCAGCAGCCGCCGCAGGGCGTGCTCGGGATCGTCGGCGAGCGGCGCGGTGATCAGCAGCCCGCCGTGCTCGCGCTCGGTCCGCCACGGCCGGGCGCGGCGGGTGAGGTGCGCGACGTCCACCGCGACGCCCGCGCCGCGCAGCCCCCGGACGATCCGGTCGCACGACTCGGCCATGCCGCCCTTGCTCGGCGGATAGTGCTCGGTGACCCAGAGGACCCGCATCAGGAGTCCACGAAGTCCGAGCCGTCGAAGTCGCCGTCGAAGTCCCCGCCGCCGGACGCCCAGTCGCCGCCCTGGTCGAACGCGCCCCGGTCGTAGGTGTCGAACGTCGAGTACCAGTACGGGTCGTTGTAGGCGCTGGCGCTCTCGGTGTAGTACCGGCGGCGATAACCGTCGGTCCAATACGGGTGGTAGAAGTCCTCGGTCGCGGGCGCCGAGCACTCCGGGCAGATGCCGCCGTTCTGCGCGGCGTGGCCCTGGCACAGCCCGCGTCCGCACCGCGCGCAGCCCGCCACGGCCGGACGGCCGCAGCCGCGCAGCAGGAAGAACCCGGTCGTCACGGTGCAGGGGTTCACGACGCCCTCCTCGCCTGCGGCGCCGTCCACCGGAACGCCTCGGCCGACAGGTGCAGGATGTGGTTCGGCAGCCCGGACGAGCGGGGCGCGTTCGGGATCCGCGCGCGCAGCCGGATCACCGGGCGCGGGCCGTCCTTGATCCGCACCCGGATCCACGGGGGCGGCGGCGACGCGGGACGGGTCAGCACCGCGCCCTTCGGCAGCCGCCGCGTGACCGTGATGACCCGCAGCGTCTTGGACTTGGTCTTCGTCTTGATCTTGCCGCGCGGGTTGGTCTTGGTGATCTTGCGGAACCGGACGCGGTCCACGACGGCGATGTCGAGCGTGGAGCCGTCGCGCAGCTCGGCGCGGACGGCGAGCCACGGGTCGAACGCGTACCACTGCAGCACGCGCCGGATCGGACGGCGCACCTGGAGGCTCTGCTGCGGCCCGGCCTTGCCGGCGGCCTCGGGGCCGGTGAGGTCGGCGGTGACGCCGATCGTCCCGGTGCGGCGGAGGTCGCGGGACAGGACGCGCACCAGCGGCACGAGCACGAGCGGCACCTCGTCCGGCAGCGCCCACTTGCGGCGGCGGATGTGCGCCCGGTGCTGCGCGCAGCTCTGGATGAGCGGTTCCCAGGCGTCGCGGGGCAGCGTCACCGACAGACGGTGTTCGTGCACCAGCGCCTGGTGAAGGGGATGGAACCGCGCCAGCGCGGCCTTCTGCTTGCGGTAGAACACGCCCCAGACCACCTCACTCCGTGCCGGATGCGAGCGTACGGTAAACGGCACCGAGTTTCGCGAGCGAATGCGTCCAAGTCAGGCCAGAACGGATGTGTTCGCGCCCACGGACGCCCATCGCGCGCGCCTCGGCCGGGTATTCCAGGAGGATCCGGACGGCGCGCGCCAGCTCGGCGGGACGGTCCGCCGGGACGAGCCGTCCGTGCTCGCCGCCCGCCATCAGCTCCCGCACGGCGGGCAGGTCCGACGCGACGACCGGCACGCCCGCCGCCATCGACTCCAGCACCTTCAGCGGCGCGCAGCCCTGCTCGACGTTGCGCGCGCAGCCCGTCAGCGGCGCGATCGACGCCTCGGCGTGCGCGAGCCAGGCCGCGACCTCGGGGTGGGGGAGCGTGTGGTGCCAGTCGATCCGGTCGGCGACGCCGAGCCGTTCGGCGAGCCGCCGCACCGGCTTGGCGCGCCGGGCCGGGACGGACGCGCAGATCACCAGCCGCAGGTCGGGCAGGTCGGCGAGCCGGGCGAACGCGCGCAGCAGCACGTCCAGGCCCTGCCACGGTTGGAGCGCGCCGACGTAGATCAGGTAGCGCGCGGGGGCGTCGGCGGGACGGTCCGGCGTCGCGACCACGTCCGCGCCGTTCGGGACGAGGTGGATCCGGTCCTCCGGCACGTCCAGCCCGCGCAGCGCGTCCGCGATGACCCGCGACGGGACGACGACCGCGTCGCTGCGCGCCAGGCAGAACCGCTCCAGCTCGCGGATCTTGGCCAGCGCGGACGGCGCCGCGGCCGGCCAGGTGTGCGCCAGCTCGATCGACGGCAGCCCGTTCACCTCGTAGACGATCCGGTAGCGGCGGCCGGGCGCGGTGGCGACCGGCAGCGCGCTCCACGGGTCCCGGACGTGGACGATCTCCAGCGTGCCGACGTGCTCGGCGAGCCGGTCGGCGACCCACGCCGAGTACGCCTCGGCGCGGTCGATGAGGTTCGGGATCTGGGCGTCGAAGCGCAGGATCTCCCGGTCCCCTTCGAGCTGGCGGCGCGGCAGGCCGCCGCCGAGCACGCCGAGCAGCCCGCCGCCGGCGAAGGCGAACAGCGCGTCGGCCATCCGCGCGATGTGGACGGCCGACCCCTTGCTGGACGGGAAGCGGTCGAAGGCGAAGTACGCGGACGTGTGCTTCATCGGAGGCTCCGGTGCCAGGCGATCTGGTCGGCGAGGCCGTCGTCCAGCGCGGTGACGGGCCGCCAGCCGAGCAGGTGCTCGGCGAGGCCCGGGTCGGCCCAGGTGCGCGACACGTCGCCCGCGACCAGGGGCCGCCGGGTGACGGCGGCGGGGACGCCGAGCGCGGTCGCGATGCGCTCCAGGGCGTCCAGGACGGACACGGGCTCGGCGCTGCCGACGTTGACGACGACGCCGCTCGGCAGGGGCCGCGTGACGGCCGCGAGCGTGGCGGCGACGGCGTCGCGGACGTGGGTGAACGAGCGCAGGTGCCGCCCGTCGCCGAACAGGGGCAGCGGACGGCCGTCCAATGCCGCCTCGATGAACCGGTGGAACGCCATGTCGGGGCGCTGGCCCGGCCCGTAGACGGAGAAGTAGCGCAGGACGGCGACCGCGACGCCCGCGTCCGCCGCCTTGGCCGCCAGCCGCTCCACCTCGACCTTGCTCTCGGCGTAGGGGCTCGCGGGCAGCGGCGGGTCGGTCTCGCGGCTCGGACGGGCGCCGGCCGGCCCGTACACCGACGAGCTGGACGCGAGGACGACCTTGGCCCCCGAGTCCCGGCAGGCGTCCAGGAGCCGCCGGGTGGCCTCGACGTTGTCGCGGGCGACGGCGGCGCGGCCGGCGCCCCAGGACGTCCGGACGCCGGGCCGCCCGGCGAGGTGGACGACGGCGTCGGCGTCCGCCACCGCGTCCAAGGGATCCTCGGCGAGATCGACGTGCGCGGCCGGGACGCCCAGCGCGGCGAAGCGGTCCCGCGCGGGCCCGGGGGTCAGCGAGCGGGCGGGCGCGTCGACGGCGAGCACGTCGTGCCCGGCGCGCGCCAGCGCCGCCACCGCGTGTCCGCCGATGAATCCGGCCGCTCCTGTCACCACCACCCGCACGATCCGGAACCCTACCGACCCTGGAACGTGCGGATCACCATGAATCCGGCAGGGTCAACTCGGGGTTGACGACCCAAGGGCGTCAACTTATGGTTGACGCATGGCGAACACTGACCCGGTCAAGGCGTCGGTACGGCTCGACGAGCTGATCGACGCCATCAAGACCGTCCACGACGACGCGCTCGAACAGCTCTCCAGCGCGGTCGTCGCCGCCGAGCACCTCGGCGACGTCGCGGACCACCTCATCGGCCACTTCGTGGACCAGGCGCGGCGCTCGGGCGCGTCCTGGACCGACATCGGCAAGAGCATGGGCGTGACCAAGCAGGCCGCGCAGAAGCGGTTCGTCCCGAAGCCGGCGGCGGACCTGGACCCGAACGAGGGCTTCAGCCGGTTCACGCTCCGGGCGCGCAACGCCGTCATGGCCGCGATGAACGAGGCGCGGGCGGCGGGCAACCCCGAGATCCGGCCCGAGCACCTGGTCCTCGGGCTGCTCGGCGACCCCGACTCGCTCGCCGCCAAGGCGATCGTCGCGCAGGACGTCGCGCTGGACGCCGTCCGGGAGGCCGCGACGGCGCGCCTGCCCGAGCGCGTGCCGGACGTCCCCGAACTCGTCCCCTACGACGCGAAGGCCCGCAAGGCCCTCGAACTCACCTTCCGCGAGGCGCTGCGCCTCGGCCACAACTACGTCGGCACCGAGCACGTGCTCCTCGCGCTGCTGGAGCAGGAGGGTGGCGACGGCGTCCTGTCCGGGCTCGGGATCGGCAAGGACGCCGTCGAGGAGCACGTCCGCGCGAGCCTCGCCGCCGTCCTCGCCGACCTGGAGAAGAACCGAGGGTGAACGGCCGGATACGCTTCGGCGGGTGAGCGAGAGCGACGACCTCCTGCGGCGGATCGAGTCCGACCGGACCATCGCGGACCTGCTGGCCTGGCCCGGGGACTTCGACATCGACCGCCGCGACCCCGTCGAGGACCTGCGCCTGCCCAACGGACGGCCGCTGCACCCCATCGCCGGGGACGCGGGCGGGGGGACCTACTTCCTCGTCGGCGACCCCGGCGACGCGGACCGGCCCGTCCTGTACGCCGACTCCGAGGGCAGCGCGGGCCTCATCGCGGCCGACCTCGCCGAGGCCGTCACGCTGGTCGCCTGCTTCCCCTACTGGCGCGACCTGGACCGCGACGCGACGGACGCGGACGTCGCCGAGCTGGAGGAGATCTTCCGGGAGGACGGCGACGAGTTCGACGCGGCCCGCGCCGAACTCCTCGCCGCCCTCGGCATCACTCCGCCCCCGCGAGAGGACGCCGTCGCCCGGCTCCACGCGGCCGTCGCGCGCACCGAGCCCGGCCACGTGCCGTCCGCGCCCGGCAACCCGCCGTACGAGGTGCTGTTCCACTACTGACCCGGACGGGTCAGACGGGCTCGGTGTACTGGACGTCGAGCTGGATCTTGATCTTGTCGCCGAGGAGCGCCTCGGCCGCGCCGAAGTTGATCCCGAAGTCCGAGCGCTTGATCTCGCCCGTGGCCTCGAACCCGGCGTGCCGGCCCGGCGTGCCCGGGAAGTCGCCGAGCCCGCCGAACTCCACGTCGAACGTGACGGACCGGGTGACGTCCCCGATCGTCAGGTCGCCGGTCAGCGTGCCCTCGTCGCCGTCGCGCTCGACGCGCGTGGAGCGGAACGCCAGCGTCGGCCGCTTCTCGACGTCGAGCAGGTCGGCGCTGAGGACGTGCGCGTCCCGGTCGGAGTTCCCCGTGTCGAGGGACGCGACCTTGACCTCGGCGGTGACGGTGATGTCGTCGCCGTCCACGGTCAGCGCCGTGTCGAACTCGCGGAAGGCGCCGCGCACCTTGGAGATCCCGAGGTGCCGGATCACGAAGCCCACCGACGAGTGCAGCGGGTCCACGGTCCACGTGCCGTTCTTCAGGGAAAGGTCCGTTGTCGTAGTCATGGCGAACAATCTGCCGCCGTACCGACCGGCCAGGAAGCCCGCGCCGAGGCTGGTAGTCACGGGGCCACCCTGAACAACGCGGCCCACTGCCGGGCGTCGAGGTCCTTGGGCAGCGCCCCGGCCGGTACCCGCTGCTCCCGCGCCCACCGCGCGACGTCCCGGCGGGGCAGCCCGGCGCGGACGGCGATCTCCGCGACCCCGCGGCCCCGGCCCGTGAAGATCGCGTGGACGAACGCCCGGTACTCCGCGCGGGACGGCACCAGCGGGCGGTCCCGGCGGCGCAGCGTCAGCAGCCCGCCGTCGACGGCGGGCGCGGGCCGGAACGCGCGGGCCGGGACGCGGCGCAGCAGCGCGAACTCGAACCACGGCCACCACTGCGCCGTCATCATCGAGGCGCCGCCGACCCCGGCCCGGCGCCGCGCGACCTCCCACTGGACGAGCAGGACCGCCGCCGTCCAGTCCGGCGCCCGCAGGATCCGGCGCAGCAGCGCGGTCGTGAGGTGGAACGGCAGGTTCCCGGCGAGGACGTGCGGGACGTCCGGCAGCCGGTGCCGCAGGAAGTCGCCGGTCACCACGCGCGCGGACGGCACGCGCCGCCGCAGCGCCCCGGCGAGCCGCGGGTCGATCTCGACCGCCGTCAGCGGCCGGCCGAGCCGCGCGAGCGGGACGGTCAGCGCCCCGCCGCCCGGCCCGATCTCCACGATCGGACCGGACGTGGCGGCGACGGCCGCGACGAACGCGTCGATGATCTCCCGTGAGACGAGGAAGTTCTGGCCCAGTTCATGCTGGCCCTGGACATGAGTGCGCAAGGAAGGCTCCGTGAGGGACCGCAAGGAGCCGGCGCAGCGCGAGACGGCCGCACCGGCGGGGACGCGGAGCGGCGGAGCGCGGAAAAAGGGAAGGGACGCCCGCCGCTAGGCGCGGCGCAGCCTTCCGGCCAGGGAGAAATAGGCACTCATGATGCGGACCAGGCTACAGTTCCCCGCCGGACAGGACGACATCCGCGTCCACGATGCGGTACGCGTAGCCCTGCTCGGCGAGGAAGCGCTGCCGGTGCGCGGCGTAGTCCTGGTCGAGGGTGTCGCGCGACACGACCGCGTAGAACCGCGCGCCCTGCCCGGACGCCTTCGGCCGCAGCAGCCGCCCGAGCCGCTGCGCCTCCTCCTGGCGCGACCCGTACGCGCCCGAGACCTGGACGGCGACGGTCGCCTCCGGCAGGTCGATGGAGAAGTTCGCGACCTTCGACACGACCAGCACGTTCAGCTCGCCGGACCGGAACGCCGCGAACAGCCGCTCGCGCTCCTTCACCCGCGTCTCGCCCTTGATCACCGGCGCGTCCAGCAGCGCGCCCAGCTCGTCGAGCTGGTCGATGTACTGGCCGATGACGAGCGTCTGCTCGCCCGCGTGCCGCTTCACCAGGGCCTCGACCAGCCGGGTCTTGGTGGCGGTCGTCGCGCAGAACCGGTAGCGCTCCTCGGGCTCGGCGGTGGCGTAGGCGAGCCGTTCGGCGTCGGTCAGCGTGACGCGGACCTCCACGCAGTCGGCGGGCGCGATCCAGCCCTGCGCCTCCATGTCCTTCCACGGCGCGTCGTAGCGCTTCGGGCCGATGAGCGAGAACACGTCGCCCTCGCGGTCGTCCTCGCGGACGAGCGTGGCCGTCAGCCCGAGCCGCCGCCGGGCCTGGAGGTCGGCGGTCATCCGGAAGATCGGCGCGGGCAGCAGGTGGACCTCGTCGTACAGCACGAGGCCCCAGTCGCGGGCGTCGAACAGCTCCAGGTGCGCGTAGGCGCCCTTCCGGCGCGTCGTCATGATCTGGTACGTCGCGATCGTGACGGGCCGGATCTCCTTCTTCGCGCCGGTGTACTCGCCGATCTCGTCCTCGGTGAGGGACGTCCGCTTGATCAGCTCCTGCTTCCACTGGTGCGCCGACACGGTGTTGGTGACGAGGATCAGCGTCGTCGCCTGGGCGCGGGCCATCGCGGCGGCGCCCACGACCGTCTTGCCGGACCCGCAGGGCAGCACCACGACGCCCGACCCGCCGTGCCAGAACGCGTCGGCGGCCTCGCGCTGGTAGGGGCGCAGCTCCCAGCCGTCCTCGGCCAGGTCGATGGCGTGCGCCTCGCCGTCCACGTAGCCCGCGCGGTCCTCGGCGGGCCAGCCGAGCTTGAGCAGCGCCTGCTTGAGCGCGCCGCGCTCGCTCGGGTGGACGAGCACCGCGTCGTCGCCCAGCCGCGCGCCGATCATGCCCTTGACCTTCTTGGCGCGCAGCACCTCCTCCAGCACCGACCGGTCCGACGACATCAGGACCAGGCCGTGCTCGGGGTGCTTCTCCAGCCGCAGCCGCCCGTACCGGGCCATCGTGTCGGCGACGTCCACCAGCAGCGCGTGCGGGACGGGATAGCGCGAGTGCTTGAGCAGCGCGTCCACGACCTGCTCGGCGTCGTGCCCGGCGGCGCGGGCGTTCCACAGCGCGAGCGGCGTGACGCGGTAGGTGTGGACGTGCTCGGGCGCCCGTTCGAGTTCGGCGAACGGCGCGATGTCCTTGCGGCAGGCGTCGGCGCCGGGATGGCCGACCTCCAGCAGCAGGGTCTTGTCGGACTGGACGATGAGCGGACCGTCGGTCACCGGCGAAGCCTCCGAATAAGGATGGGGACCGGGCTCACGCACGCTACCCCGTCGCGCGGCCCACCGGACCCAACGGCGGACGGCCCCCGTGTCTTCCCTAGCCCTCGTCCAGCTCGGTGACGCCGGTGATCCGGTGCAGCGCGAACCGGTGGACGGCCGCGCGCGTCGCGTCGTAGCCGGTGAGGAACCCGCCGTCCACCCGGACGGGCTCCACGATCCGGCTGGACGACTGCCCCTGCTGGTCCAGGTAGCCGATCCACACGCGCCGGCCGCGCTCGACGGCGCCGCGCAGCCGCTCCACGGTCGCCATCGCGGGGGAGCGGGGCGGCTCCCCGGCGGGCGCGGCGTACCGGGCGGCCTCGTCCCCGGCCCGCAGCGCGCGCACCGCCGCGTCGATCATGGCGGTGTCGGCGGTGCCCGGCCGCAGCCGGACGATCTCGGCGGACGGCGGCGGCTCGGCCCGGTGCGCGTCCGGCCGGGTGACGATCACCTCGCCGCCCGGATGCTCGGCGACCGGCGCGAGGCCGAGGTCGCGCAGCGCGTCCAGCAGCTCGGTGCGCGGCAGCGCGGACGCCAGCACGGTCGGGGCCAGCCGGAACAGCCGCAGCCCGGCGGCGCGGCGGTCGGCGAGGATCTCGTCCAGCGTCGCGGCGGCGTCGGTGCGGACGTAGGACGCCACCGACCCCACGCGGAGCTGCCCGTGCCGCCGCGCGACGTCCTCGATCAGGTAGGTCAGCGGCTGCGGCAGCGGCCCGGTCGCGTGGCGGCCGAGAAGTTCGGTCAGTTCGGCGGCGGTGCGGCCCGCGTCCAGCGCCCGCCGGACGGACGCGGGCGTGAACCGGTACACGGTCGCGCCGCCGGTCGACTCCACGTCCGCCGCGAGCGCCAGTTCCCGCGCCAGCTCGGCCACCAGCGGACCGGGCGCGACGGCGGTCAGGTCGGCCTGGATGAGGATCCGGTCCACCGGCTCGGGCAGCAGCGGCTCCAGCAGGGGTTCGGGGTCCTCGCCCGCGAGCAGCGCGCGGCCGAACGGGGACGGCTCGCCGAACCCGGTGACGCCGAGCGCGGCGGCCTCGCGCAGCGTCCAGCCGGCCATCCGGTCCCGGAACACGCCCCCGCGCCCGGCGTACCAGCGGGGCCGCAGCCACGCCAGCCGCGCCCGGACGGCGTCGGCGTCGGCGGACGTCCCGGGCGGCGCGCCGGCCAGCACCGCGAGCGCCGACCGGCGCAGGTCGGCCGCGCCGCCCCGCACGACGGCCTCGCTGAGCGCGTTGATCAGCCGGTCCCGGTCGTCGCGCTCGCCCGCGAGGCCGGGGACGCGGTCGGTCCGCAGCCAGCCGCGCGCCAGCTCCACCCAGCGTCCGGCGACGTCGCGCAGCAGCCACAGGTCGTAGGCGGGCGTCGGGACCCATTCGCCGTCCAGGTCGCCGCTGCGGGTCAGCAGCCCGGCGGCCAGGGCGGTCTCGGCGAGCAGCGCGGCCCGCCAGTCCTCGACGTCCAGCAGGGTCGCGGCGGCGCGCAGGTCGCGGACGGCGAGGCCCCCGCTGCGCAGCACCGGCACCGGCGCGAGGCTCCACCGCTCCAGCAGCTCCTCCACCAGCCGGACGGCCGTGAACGCCTCCCCGGCGGCGGCCGACGCGACCCGGTCCGGCCGGGGCTCGCCCGGCGCGGGCAGCGGCGGCGGGGCGTCGCAGGGCTCGGCGAACAGCCGTCCGCCGCGCAGGTGCAGGGCGATCTCGCGGGGCAGCGTGACGGTCCGGTCGTCCTCGGCGGCGAGCAGGCCGCGCGCCAGCAGCCGTTCGATCGGGGTGGCGGCGGTGTCGACCCGGACGGGCCGACGCGCGTCCGACACCCGTCCCGACGGCGGCCCCCACACCAGGCGCTCCAGCGCGGCGCGCGCCTCGGGGCCCGCGTCCTCGACGAGCGGGCCGGGGTCGGCGAGCAGTTCGGCGAGCCGGGCGAGCAGCCGGCCCGCGTCGGGGAAGCCGTTCTGCTCCTCGCCCGTCAGGTCGGCGACGAGGTCGGCGAGCCGCGCGGGCGGGTACCCGGCGAAGGCCTCGGCGATCGGCGGGCCGAGCCCGGCCGGATGGGGGACGGCCTGCCGGACGCCCGGCGCGGCGCGCGGCCCCTGGTCGCCCCACACCAGGGCGTTCTCGGTCAGCGTCGCGACGGCCTCGGCGACACGTTCGGGCGGCGCGGCGAGCGCGGTGGCCAGGTCGGTGCCGGGCAGGACGAGCACGGCCTCCAGCGTCGCGAGCGTGAACCGGTCCAGCCGGTCGAGGGCGCGGGAGATCGCGGCGGGGGTGGCGGCGCGGGCCGCGAGCGCGGCGAGGTCGGCCGGAACGGGCGTGACCAGTTCGGGCCGTGCGGACAGCAGCGCACGCAGGGCGTCGTCGTCGCGTGCGCGCAGCCAGTCCGCGAAGCTTTCCATCCGGCTCCAATGTAACGGCGCCCGGGAGCGGACCGTCCGTCCCGTCCCGGCGCGGCGTCCGGAACGCCGGTCAGGACGCCGGTTCGCGCGGCAGCCGGTCCGGGTCGGCCACCAGGCCCATGCCGAGCCGCGCCCAACTCGCCACGAAGCGCTTCTCGTCGATCCGGGTCGGCGGCTCGTACATCGACTCGTTGGCCAGCCAGTAGTTCACCACCGCCCCGCCGAGGATGGACGCGATGGCGGGCCAGTCCTCGTCGGCGCCCGCGAACTCCGGCTGCGCCGACAGCCAGGCGGCGATGCCGTCGTAGAGCGGGTTGACGATGCCCTCGCGCATCTCGGCGACGAGGTTCGGGAACTGGTCGAGGTCGCGGAACAGCACCCGGATGAGGTCCTGCTCCTCGCGCATCTTCGCCAGGCCCGCGTGGCACGTCATCTTCAGCCGGACCTGCAGCGGACGGTCCTCGTAGGCGGAGGCCCCGGCGAGCACCTCGTTGACCTGCTTGCGGGTGCGCTCGATGTGCTCGCGGATCGCCGACGCGAGCACCTCCTCCTTGGACCGGAAGTGCCGGTACAGGCCGCCCGCGCCCGGCGACAGGCCCGCCGCCGCCTCGATCTCGGCGACCGACGTCGCGGCGTAGCCCCGCTCGGCGAACAGGCGCAGCGATTCGGCCACGATCCGCTCGCGCGTAGAAGTCGTCATCGTCGTGTGTCCTCCGCAAGAACACTAAGGCATGGGTGCCCGGGTCACGGTGCGGCGCGACGGACCAGCGCGACGGCGATCCGGCCCGCCACGAGGTAGACGAGGGCGGCCAGGCCGTAGTTCACCGCGACGTCCATTTTCGGGTCGCCGGGCTGGAAGACGTCCACGAACTCCCACGCGAGGGTCCGTGCGGTGTCACCGAACCAGTCCACGATGGGGTTGCCGGTGTTGGCCTCGAACGCCACGAACACGATGTGGATCGCCAGCACCGCGACGACCAGCGTTGTGATGAGAGACACGGCCGTCGCGACATATCCGGCCGCCTTGCGGCGCAACGAGACCCCGGCCTTGCGGTGGGCCGCGCGGGTCGTGTCGGGTCGTTCGGTCATCGGGGCCTCGCCTCCGGGGGATCGGACGCCGTTTTGCCGCTCCGGGCCTTGGCGGTGACGTTGTTTTTCCAGGTCATACGGTTTTCGGAGGGGCGGTCGGGTAGGGGGGTGGATGCGGAGTCCCGCGTTCCTTCACTCGGATCCCGTCGCATCGCCACTACCGAGGGGACGCGGGATTCTGCTCTGTCCGGCGGATCGGGTCGGGTGAACCTACCCCGGCGACGTCCCCGCCGGGAATGGGCGGCGACGGGTTTGTCACGACCGTAAAGTGGTGGAGTGCCCACTGACGTCGCCGAAGTGTGCCGGGACGGATACTGCGTCGGGTTCGACCTCGACCTGACCCTCGCCGACACGCGCTCCGCCATCGCCGCCGTCTACGCCGCGCTGGCCGCCGAGACGGGCGTCGCGATCGACACCGAGGCCGTCGTCGGCCGCATCGGGCCGCCGCTCGAAGAGGAACTGGCCTACTGGTTCCCGGCGGCGCGGATCGCCGCGATGGCCGCCCGCTACCGCGCGCTGTACGCCGACGTCGCCGTGCCCGTCACGGCCCTGATGCCCGGCGCGCGGGACGCCCTGGCGCACGTCCGGGCCGCCGGCGGGCGCGTCGTGATCGTCTCGGGCAAGAACCAGGCCGACACCGAGCGGACCGTCCGGTTCCTCGGGCTGGACGCCGACGTCGTCGTCGGCGGCCTGTTCGGCGCGGACAAGGGCGTCGTGCTGCGCGAGCACCGCGCGCTGGCCTACGTCGGCGACCACACCGGGGACGTGGACGCCGCGCGCGCCGCGTCCGCCACGGCCGTCGCGGTCGCGACCGGGGCGTTCGGCGCGGCCGAGCTGACCGCGTACGGGGCGGACGTCGTGCTCCCGGACCTGCTCGCGTTCCCGGCCTGGCTCGGCGGGTTCCGCGTCCCGCAGTGAAGATCAACTAACGGGATATCCGGGTGCTTTCCGGGTGGTTCGCGGGTACGTTCTGTCCGTCCCCGGCGGCATTATGCCGGGGCGTGGCCTGACGCTAATCTTGAGGGCCGATCCAGGACGAGAGCTGAACGAGGTCTCCCGTGCCCACTGGCAAGGTGAAGTGGTACGACGCCGACAAGGGGTTCGGCTTCCTCACCCGTGACGACGGCGGTGAGGTCTTCGTGCATTCCTCGGCGCTGCCGGGCGGCGTCCCGACGCTCAAGCCCGGCCAGCGGGTGGAGTTCGGCGTCGTGGAGGGCCGGCGCGGGCAGCAGGCGCTGTCGCTGCGCGTCCTCGACACGCTGCCGTCGGTGGAGAAGACCATCGCCAAGCAGCGGCGCAAGAAGCCGGACGAGATGGTGCTGATCACCGAGGACCTCATCAAGCTGCTCGACGGGATCTCCGAGACCTACCGGCGCGGCAAGCACCCCGCCCCGGCCGAGGCCAAAAAGATCGCCACGGTCCTGCGCGCGGTGGCCGACGACCTGGCACCATAACCCGGCGCGGCGGGGCGGTGTGTCCGTTCGCGTCGTTCGATGGGTGAGAATTGAGGCGTGAGTCCACTGTCTCGGCCCAGTTCCGCTTCCGCACGCCGCACCCGTCCGCCCGCCGTCGATCCGGCCTGCGCGGCGGCCGTCGATCTCGCCCGCGCCGCCGCCGAGGAGACGGCCCGGCCCGGGAAGGTGGGCGACCATCTGGGGCTGCGCGCCGAGGCCGACCGGGTGGTGACCCACGCGTTCGCCTGCCTGGACCCGGCCTATCAAGGCTGGCACTGGGCGGTGACGGTCGCGCGGGCGTCCCGGTCCAAGGTCGTCACGGTGGACGAGTGCGTCCTGCTGCCCGGCGACGGCGCGCTGCTCGCGCCCGAGTGGGTGCCGTGGCTGGAGCGGCTGCGCCCCGGCGACCTCGGCCCCGGCGACCTGCTGCCGACCGCGCCCGACGACGTCCGGCTCGCGCCGGGGTTCGCCGCCGTGGACGACGAGCTGGACCGGCAGGAGCAGTACGAGCTGGGCCTCGGGCGCGTCCGGGTGCTGTCGCGCGAGGGCCGCGACGAGGCCGCCGCGCGCTGGTACGAGGGCCCGGCCGGGCCGCACGCGTCGATCGCCACCGCCGCGCCCGCGCAATGCTCCACCTGCGGCTTCTACGTGCTGATGGCGGGCGAGCTGCGGCAGATGTTCGGCGTGTGCGCCAACGAGTACGCGCCCGACGACGGCCGCGTCGTGTCCGCAGACCACGGCTGCGGCGCGCACTCCGAGGCGGTGTCGGTGCCGCTGGCGTCCGAGCACGGCCCGCCGGTCATCGACGAGCTGGGCTACGAGATCGTGGCGCCCGGCGACACCGGCGACTGACCGCGCCGTGGCCGACGACGACCCGTTCGGCACCGCCGGGCTCCGCGCCCGGGTCCTGCGCGCCTGGACGGAGTCCCCGGCGCGGTTCCGCGAGGACGCCAACACCGAGGAGGACCACGCCCTCGGCGGCTACCGCGACCGCGTCGTGGTGGAGCTGGCGCAGAACGCGGCCGACGCGGCGGCGCGCGCCGGGGTGCCGGGACGGCTCCGGCTCGTCCTGCGCGACGGCGCGCTGACGGCCGCCAACACCGGCGCGCCGCTGGACGCCGCCGGGGTCGAGGCGCTGTCCACCTTGCGCGCGTCGGCCAAACGCGGGCAGGACTCGGTCGGACGGTTCGGCGTGGGGTTCGCGGCCGTCGCCGCGGTGAGCGACCGGCCGTCCATCGTGTCGGCGGACGGCGGTGTGCGCTGGTCGGCGGCGGAGTCGCGGGCGCTCGTCGCCGCGATCCCGGCGCTGGCCGGCGAGCTGGAGCGCCGCGACGGCCAGGTGCCGGTGCTGCGGCTGCCCTTCCCTCTTTCGGCGGACGGCGTTCCGGACGGGTTCGCGACCGAGGTCCGGCTGCCGCTGCGCGACGAGGCCGCTCACGACGCCGTGGCGCGGCAGCTCGCCGCCGTCGGGCCCGCGCTGCTTCTGGCCCTGCCCGCGTTGGACGCCGTCGAGATCGACGTGGACGGGTCGCTGCGGACGGTCGTGCTGGACCCGTCCGCGTGGCGGACCGTCGCGGCGCACGGGACGATTCCCCCCGAACTGCTCGCGGACCGTCCGGTGGAGGAGCGGTCGCGGGCCACGTGGTCGGTGCGGTGGGCGCTGCCGGTGGACGGCGTGCTGCCCGAAGGGACCGCGTCCGTCCTGCACGCGCCGACGCCGAGCGACGAGCCGGTCGGCCTGCCCGCGCTGCTCATCGGGACGTTCCCCCTCAATCCGGACCGGCGCCGCGTCGCGCCCGGCCCGCTCGCCCGCTTCCTCGCCGAGCGCGCCGCCGACGCCTACGTGGACCTGCTGCGCGAGCTGGCCGGGGACCCGGCCGTGCTGGACCTCGTGCCGGGGCCGGTCGCGTCCGGCGAGGTGGACGCGGCGATCCGGCACGCGGTGCGGGAACGGCTGCCGGACGTCCCGCTGCTGCCCGGCGGCCTGCGCGGACGCGACACCACCGTGATCGACGGCCCCGGCCCGCTGCTGGACCTGCTCGGCGGGGACGTCGTGCCGAACCTGCTGCCGTCGTCCTGGCCCGCCCGGCACCGCGCGCTGACCGCGCTCGGCGTCCACCGCGCCGAGATCGCCGACGTCGTGGACGCGCTCGCCGCGCTCGACCGCGAACCCTCCTGGTGGCACGGGCTGTACGAGGCGCTGGCCGGGGTGCCCGCCGACGCGCTCGGGGCGCTGCCGGTGCCGCTTGCTTCCGGGCGCCTGGTGCGCGGGCCTCGGGGGCTGCTCGTCGCGACCGGCGCGGCGCCGCCCGGCGCGGACGTCCTGGACCTGCGGTTCGTCGACCCCGCCGCCGCGCATCCGCTGCTGCTGCGGCTCGGCGCGGTGGAGGCGGGGCCGCGCGAGGTGCTGACGAGCGCGCCCGTGCGGCGGGCCGTCGCCGAGTCGTTCGACGCCGACGATCCGGGCGCGGTCGCCGAGGCGGTGCTCGGGCTCGTCGCCGCCGCGCGGCTGGATCCGGGCGAGGAGGACTGGCTCGCCGACCTCGCGCTGGACGGCGCCGACGGCGACCTCTATCCGGCCGGTGAGCTGCTGTTCCCCGACAGCCCGCTGCAGGCGATCATGGCGGACGACGCGCCGTTCGGGATCGTCGCGGACGAGCTGCTGTCCCGGTTCGGCGCGGACGTGCTGGCCGCGTGCGGGGTGCTGGCGGGGTTCGCGCTCGTCCGGGCCGAGGACGTGGAGCTTGCCGACGCCTCCTTCGACCTGGACGGCGAGGAGGACTGGGCGGACGACGTGCTCGACCTGCTCGGGCCGGGGATGCCGCCGCTGGTGCCGGAGTTCCTGGCCGTCCGGGATCTCGAACTCGTGGCCGACTGGGACGCCGCGCTGCGCCTGCTCGCCGCTCCTCCGTGGCGCGCGGCGATCACCGAGCCGCTGCGGGTCGTCCACGACGGGCGCCGGGTCGAGGTGCCGTCGTACACGGCGTGGTGGTTGCGGCGGCATCCGGTGCTGGACGGCCGCCGTCCGGGCGGGTTCCGCGCGCCCGGCGCCGATCCGCTGCTCGCCGGGCTGTACGACCCCGCGCCGTCCGGGCTCGACCCCGAGCTGCTGCGCGCGCTCGGCGTCCGGACGTCGCTCGCCGCGCTGCTGGACGAACCGGGCGGCGCCGCCGAACTGCTGGACCGGCTCGCGGACCCGTCCCGTCCGGTGGACCGGACGGTGCTCGGCGCGCTGTGGACCGAACTGGCGCGCGTCCCCGGCCTGGAGGTGGACCCGCCCGAGCGCGTCCGCGCGATCGTGGACGGCGCGGTCGAGGTGGTGGACGCGGGGGACGCGCTCGTCCTGGACCGTCCGGACCTGCTCCCGCTGCTCACCGGCCAGCCGCTGCTGATCCCGGCGCCGGGCGACGCGGCGGCGCTGGCCGACGCGCTCGACCTGCCGCTCGCCGGGGACGAGGTCGCCGGGGAGATCGCGTCGGCCGGGGAGCGGCGGCCCGTCCCGGACGCGGCGCTCGCCGTGCTGCCGGACGCGCCCGCGTTCTACGTCGCGCACGACCCGCTGGTGGTGGACGGCCGCGCGGTGCCGTGGTGGACGGGCGACGGCGAGCCCCACGCGTCCGGGCCCGAGGGGCTGGCCCGCGCGCTCGCGTGGCTCACCGGCCGCTGGCCGGACCGGCTGCTCGTCGCGGCCGTCCTGCGCGACCCGGACGACCTGCCCACGCTGCTCGCCGAAGCGGACCTCGAAGACCGCTAGTCAGCGCCACCCCGACCAACTGTGTCTCCCCGACCGGCCAACCCCGACCTACCTCCCGGCGGACCGGCCTTTCGGTTCGGTCTGCCGGACGCGGGCGGACTGCAGCCGGGGGATGTACCACATCGCGAACAGGCCGATCGCGACGCCGACCCCGCACACCCAGAGCCACCAGCGGTCGTCCGCGGGCAGCCCGACGACGGCGAGGACGACCAGCGCGACGGCCCACGCGCCCGTCCCGACGGCCGCGATCTTGACGTCGTCGGTCGGCATCGGCGGCGGATCGGGCCGCCGCGCCCTCGGCTCGCTCATCGCCCGCCCCTCGTTCGCGCCTGCCATCGTCGCTTGCCAGGCAAAGCTCGTTGCGTGACAGGTTGCATGCGTGCAACATCGCCCAGGCTAACCGGCGGGGGTGACGGCCCCGTCGGGAGGCCCGTTCCCTGGCACGATGGAAGGCCAGCGGGAAGAGAGGGAAGAAGTCGGACGCCGTGTGACGGTATGGCGGAATACGTCCCCGCCAGATACCGTTAGCAAAGGCAATGACTTCTGCTAACGATCATGACGCCACCGACCAGCGACCGCCCGGCGGTCCCCACCCTGGCCGAGGAGCTGCGCATCTCGATCGCGCGGCTGTCCCGGCGCCTGCGCCACCTGCGCCTGGCCGAGCCGGGCACGGAGGACGAGCGCCTCTCGGTCACCCAGTTCGCCGCGCTCGCGGCCATCGAGCGGCACGGCTCGATGACGCCGGGGGAGCTGGCCCAGCACGAGAAGGTCCAGCCGCCGTCGATGACGCGGGTGATCGCCTTCCTGGAGGAGCAGGGGCTCGTGAAACGGGCGCCGCATCCGACGGACGGCCGTCAGGTCGTGATCAGCGCGACCCCGGCGGGCGGGGAGCACCTGACGCGGGAACGCCGCCGCAAGGAGGCGTGGCTGGGCCGGAGGCTGGCGGAGCTGAGCCCGGACGAGCGGGAGACCCTGCGCCGGGCGGCGCCGATCCTGGACAAGATCAGCCGAGCCTGAGCCCCGCCCGGGGCGGGATGTTCCGGTCGCTGCGCATCCCGAACTACCGGCGGTACGCCACCGGGACGGTCGTCTCCAACACCGGCACGTGGATGCAGCGCGTCGCGCAGGACTGGCTCGTCCTGGAACTCGCCGGCAAGAGCGGCGGCACGGCGCTCGGCATCACGACCGCGATGCAGTTCCTTCCGCTGCTGCTGTTCGGCCTGTGGGGCGGCGTCCTCGCCGACCGCTACCCCAAGCGCCGGCTGCTGATGATGACGCAGATCGCGATGGGGCTGCTGGCGCTCGTCCTCGGCCTGCTCGCAGTCACCGGCACCGCGCAGGTCTGGCACGTCTACGTGCTCGCGTTCGGCCTCGGCCTCGCGACCGTGGTGGACAACCCGGTGCGGCAGTCGTTCGTGGTCGAGATGGTCGGCAAGGAGGACGTCCCCAACGCCATCGCGCTCAACAGCGCCAGCTTCAACGGCGCCCGGCTGCTCGGCCCGGCCGTCGCGGGCGTGCTCATCGCCGCGTTCGGCACCGGCCCGGTGTTCCTGGTCAACGCGGCGTCGTTCGCGGCCGTCCTCGTCGGGCTGGCCCGGATGCGGACCGACGAGCTGCACATCGCCGACACCGTCCCGCGCGCCAAGGGCCAGCTCATCGAGGGCCTGCGCTACGTCAAGGGCCGCCGCGACCTGTTGATGACGCTCGTGCTCGTCGGACTCGTCGCCACGTTCGGCATGAACTTCCAGGTCACGATCGCGCTGGTCGCCCGGCAGGTCTTCCACACCGGGGCGTCGTCGTTCGGGCTCGCGTCGTCCATGCTGGCCGTCGGGGCGCTCACCGGCGCGCTGCTGGCCGCCCGCCGCACCGCCCGGCCCCGGCAGCGCGTGCTGCTCGGCGCCGCGCTGCTGTTCGGCGTGCTGGAGGCGCTGACCGGCCTCATGCCGACCTACTGGGCGTTCCTGGTGGTGCTCGTCCCGACCGGCATCGCGCTGATGACGTTCGTGACGTCGGCGAACGCGCGGATGCAGCTCGGCGTCGACCCCGCGATGCGCGGACGCGTCATGGGCCTCTACATGTTCGTGTTCCTCGGCACCAACCCGCTCGGCGCGCCCGCCGTAGGCTGGATGGCCGAACATCTCGGACCCCGCTCGGCCCTCGTCGCGTGCGGCGGGATCGCGCTCGGCGCGGCCCTGCTCGTCGGCCTGTTCATGGCGCCGCGCGGGTCCCTGGCGCCCGCCGTCCGGCGCGTCCTGCGGACGTCCGCCTGACGGGCGGCTTGACGGGAAGTCCCCCGTGGACATCAGGTACGGCGGGTGCGAGGCTGAGCCTGTGCCGGACCCGGAGCGTGGATGAGACTGTTCGCGGCGCTCGTTCCGCCGCCCGCCGTGCTGGACGCCGTGGAGCGCTTCACCGCGCCGCTGCGCGCCGGAACACCGGCCGAGCCCACAGATGCGAAGGCCTCCGGGCCCGGTCGGGCCCGCCCGCCCGGCGAAAGCACGTCACCTGAGCTGCGCTGGATCGACCGCGACCTGCTCCACGTCACCCTCGCCTTCTTCGGCGACCTGGACCCGAGCGCACTGGACGTCCTCATCCCCAAACTGGAGCGGGCAGCCGAACGCCACCCCTGCATGCGCCTGACACTGGCCGGAGGCGGCGCGTTCCCCCTAGGCGGCCAGTACGCCCGCGTCCTGTGGGCGGGCCTGTACGGCGACCGCCGCGCCCTCGCCGGACTGGCCGCCGCGACCGCCGCCGCTGGCCACCACGCGGGCGCCGCCCCCGACCACCACCGCGACCAACACCGCGCCTACCGCCCGCACCTCACACTCGCCCGCAGCCGAGGCCCAGTGGACGTCCGCCCACTCCTGGAACCCCTGGCCACCTTCGCGACCAAACCGTGGACGGCCGAAGAATTCCACCTCATCCACAGCCACCTACCCGCCCCCGACCGCCCCCACCCCGAGTACGAACCCCTGGCGACCTTCCGCCTGTGCGGAACGGCCTAGGCCACACCCCGAGACCCTCAACAAGCACCCCTCACCCTGCGCGGGGCGTCCGCCCAGCCCGGCGGCCCGGGCCACTCAACGGGCACCGCTCACGCTGCGGGACGTCCGCCCAGCCCGGGAGGTCGGGACTCTCGACGGGCGCCGCTCAGGATGCGCGGGGCGTCCGCCCAGCCCGGGAGGGCGGGGCTCTCAAGGGTGCTTACAGTTCCGGCGGGGGTGGGACGGGGCGGGCTTCGTCCGGCGGGCCCCACGGTAGGCCGTAGCGTTCGCACGCGCGGCGCAGTTCGCGCAGGTCCGGGGGGAACGTCACCTGGCGGAGGACGCGGCCGGACGGTCCCCAGACGACGAGGCGGGGCATCCGGTCGCCGGACTCGTCGATGCCGACGCCGCCGACGCGCTCGCGGGCGAGGTCCCACTCGACCCGGCCGCGCCGCGTGACGACCGCGACGCCGTCCACCGACACCTTGAGCTGCGCCCGGTTGCGGTCGTACAGCCACGAGCCGGCGAGCGCGGCGACGAGCCCGGCCGGGACGGACCAGCCCGCCGTCCGGGCGAACCCGCCGAGGTCGGGGCCGATCCACAGCGCGCCGAGCACCGCGACGACCTCGCACAGCAGCACGCTGAGCGCGGCGGCGAGGATCCGGGAGCGGCGCGTCGCGTCCAGCAGGACGCCCGGCGCGGGCTCGGGACGCGGCGCGGGCTCCGGCTCGGGCACCGACAGCGCCGACACCGCCGCGTGGAACGCCGCGCTCATGTACGCGTCGTACTCGGCGTCGGTGACGGGCAGGCCCGCCTCCCGCGCCTTCTCGCGCAGGTCCGTCCGGGAGATCCGCAGGGCTGACAGGGGGGCGGCGAAGAACTCGTCGCCGTCGGTGTCGTAGAGGCGCACCCACGCGTGGCCGCTGATCGTCAGCAGCTCGACGCCGCCGATGCGGTCCTCGGGCATCCGCAGCACGACGTCGCCCGCCGCGTCCGCCCAGCCGAGCCCGCCGTCGGCGACGACGAGCCGCCCGCCGGGGACGCGCGCGAAGATGTCGGGCAGGCCGTCCACGCCGTAGTGGGGGAGGCGGGGCGGCGGCGCGCCCGGCGTGATCACCGTGTAGCCGTGCTCGTCGAGGGCGTGCGCGAGCTGGAAGGCGTCCATGCCGTGCGCGGGCAGCCGCGCGATCAGGTCCAGGCCGTGGTCGAACACCAGCACCGACAGCTCGGTCGCGCGCGGCGCCCCGGTCAGCGGGTCCGGTCGCAGCCCCGGCCCGACGATCACCGCCGCGACGCGGGACGCGGCGATCGTGATCCGGCCCGCGCCGCGCCGCCGGGACTCGGCCGGACGGGACCGCACCGCCAGGCCCTCGGCCGAGATCGTCCACTCGACCCGGCCGGCCGTCAGCAGCCGCCGCCGCGCCAGCAGCCCCGCCGCGCTCGCCATCAGCGCCCAGCAGCCCGCCGCGATCCGGTCGCCGATCGCGTCCGCGCCGTCCACCGCGACCCGCGCGACCATCGCCACGCCGATCAGCGCCGCCAGCACGCCGAGCACGACGATCCGGCGGCGGCTCGGCCGGGGCGCGGGCGAGGCCAGCCGCACCGGCCGCGCGCCGCGCTCGGGATCGGGGACGGTCGCGGGCTCGTGCGCCGCCGCCAGCAGCCGCGCCTCCTGGTCCAGCAGCCGCTGCTCGGCGGCCTGGTCGCGGGGCAGCGGGCCGAGCCCGGTGAGGACGGTGTCACCCGTCGGAAAGCGAGGACTCTCGTCGGCGGCCGGGTCGAGGAGGTCGGCGGAGTCGCCGTCCAGCACATGGACCGGGATGCCGAGCCGCCGCGCCGCGACGAACAGCGCGATCGGCTCCATCCCGAGCGTCGCCAGCGGACCGGCCGCCGTCCGGCCGAACTTGTGGAAGACCGTCAGGACGTCGTCGCCCGTCGTGATCGCCAGGCCCTCGATCCGGGACCGCTCGTACCGGACCAGGCTCAACCCGCCGGGACCGACGCGCTCCAGGCCGTCCGCCGACAGCCGCCAGTACGGCCGGTGCCGGCGCGGACGCGCGTCCGGGACGGCCCCGAGCGCCCACGGGACCGCCGCGACGACGGTGATCAGCCCGGCCCACAGCCACACCGGGCGGATCGGCGGCAGCGCGAGCACCACCGCGAGCAGCGTGAACGGCCCCGCCGCGACCGGCCGCCACCGTCCACCCGGCCCGCGCAGGCCCGCAAGCTCATGCTCCACAGTCCGCATCCTCACATGTGTCCCGCCGCGCGTCAGGATTTCCTGCGCACCAGTCCATAGCCGACGAGCGCGGCGATCCCGAGGATCAGGGCCAGCGCGACCCGCCGTCCGGACGCGTCGAGCCGGCCGTCCTCGGCCTTGGTGTCCTTTCTGGGCGATGTGCTCGGGGACGGCGCCGCCGGGCGCAGCTCCGGGTCCAGCGGGACCCGGTAGACCGGCTGGTCCGAGCCCTCCGAGCCGACGAGCACCGCCGTCCCGTCCCGCGTGTAGGTGATCGACTCGCCCTGCTTCTGCGCGGGCAGGGCCAGCGAGCCGAGCGATTTGCCCGGCTTTCCGTCGGGTTTCATCGTGTAGAGCCGGGCGCCGAAGTACGTCCGGATGACGAAGCTGCGGCCGTCCGGCGCGAACGCCCCGTCCGTCGCGATGGCGGGGGCGCCGCCGACCTTGCGCAGCGTGTTGAACCCGCGCGTGCGCAGTTTCGGGGGCGCGGCGTACAGGGACGCGCCGAACAGCTTGCTCGCGATGTAGAGCCGGTTCGTGCGCGGGTCGATCATCATCGTCTCGGCGTTGCGCGGGCCGTCCTCGTACTTGAACCGGAACGCCGTCGCCCGGACGGTCTGCGACCGCAGCTCGGCCGGCTCGGGGATCCGGTAGACGGTCACGTACGGCCAGGCGCCGCCCAGATTGTCGCCGATGTCGGCCACGAAGACGCAGGGACGGCCCCGCTCGTCCCGTCCGGTCGCCATCGCCTCCCAGTCGCGGGCGGTGGCCCCGGCCAGGCGCAGCGTGGCGCGCGTCCGGCCGTCCGGGCCGAGCGCGTAGATCACCGGCTGCCCGCCCGAGTCGTTGTGCGTGTAGAGCACGCCGGGATGCCGCGCGCTGACCGCCAGCCCGCTGGCCTCGGTGATGCGCGGATCGGTGACGCGGAACACGACGGTGGACTTCACGTCGTCCGCCGCCGCGCCGGTCGCCGCGACCGGCACCAGCAGCCCCGCCGCCACGGCCCCGGCCCCCGCCCGGCGCAGCGCTCCCCTCGCCCCGGCGGTCACTTCAGCAGCGCACCGACGACCACGGCCAGCACGAGCGCGGTCAGGACGGCGGGGAGCAACCATTGGGGCGCGCGGTTCACGGAAACGAGCTTATTCGGCCACGCGCGCGCCCCGAACCGGTCCCCGTCCCGTACGGACGGGGACCGGCGCGGCGTCAGAGCCGCTCGACCACGTAGTCGATGGACGCGGTGAGCGCCTCGACGTCCGCCGGGTCGATCGCCGGGAACATGCCGACGCGGAGCTGGTTGCGGCCGAGCTTGCGGTACGGCTCGGTGTCCACGATCCCGTTGGCGCGCAGGACCTTCGCGACGGCGGCGGCGTCCACGGTGTCGGCGAAGTCGATCGTCCCGACGACCTGGGAGCGCTTGGCCGGGTCGGCGACGAACGGCGTCGCGAACTGCGACTTCTCCGCCCACGTGTACAGCCGCTGGGACGAGTCGGCCGTGCGGCCCGTCGTCCAGGACAGGCCGCCGTTGGCGTTCATCCACTCGATCTGCTCGGCGAGCAGCAGCAGCGTGGCGACGGCCGGGGTGTTGTACGTCTGGTCCTTGGCGGAGTTGTCCACCACGGTCGACAGGTTGAAGAACTCCGGGACGTACCGGTCGGACGCGGTGATCTCCGCGATCCGCGCCAGCGCCGCCGGGGACGCCAGCGCGACCCACAGGCCGCCGTCGGCCGCGAAGCACTTCTGGGGGGCGAAGTAGTAGACGTCGGTCTCGCTGACGTCCACGGGCAGGCCGCCCGCGCCGGACGTCGCGTCCACCAGGACCAGCGCCTCGTCGGCGGAGGTGCCCGCCGGACGGCGGATCGGCATCGCGACGCCCGTGGACGTCTCGTTGTGGGTGAACGCGTACACGTCCACGCCCGCCTCGGCGGCGGCCTCGGGGTGGTCGCCGGGGTCGGCGGAGATCACCGACGGGTCCGCCAGCCACGGCGCGCCCTTGGTGACCTTGGCGAACTTGCTGGAGAACTCGCCGAACGTCAGGTGCTGGGAACGGTCCCGCACGAGGCCGAACGCGGCGGCGTCCCAGAACGCCGTCGTGCCGCCGTTGCTCAGCAGGACCTCGTAGCCGTCCGGCACCGAGAACAGCTCAGCGAGGCCCGCGCGCACCCGTCCCACCAGGGACTTGACGGGCTTCTGCCGGTGCGACGTGCCCATGTACGTGGACCCGCTGTCGGCGAGCGCGGCGAGCTGCTCGGGACGCACCTTGGACGGCCCGCAGCCGAACCGGCCGTCGGCGGGCTTGATGGCGTCGGGGATGGCAATGGCTGGATTCGCGCTGTCGGTCACGCACAGGAGGGTACTTGAGCTGCGTCCTAGATCACTCTGCTCCCCCCGGCCTGGAGCGCCGGCGCAGGAAGGGGAGGGCGAGGACGGCCAGGCCGCCGACGCACAGCGCGGCGATCACCGCGGGCGGGTAGAGCCACGGGTCGCCCTTGGCGTGGGCCTCGATCGCGGTCCGCACCGAGTCCTGCGCGAGGAAGACCAGCAGCAACGCGGCGAGGCAGCGCGCGGCGAGCCCCGCCCGCGCGTTGGTGCGGCGGCGGCGCCGCTCCCGCTCGGCCTCGTGGGCGCGCAGCTCGTCCCGGACGGCCGTCGGCGGGGTCTCCGTGGCCTGCGCGGCGGGGCCGATGTCCCCTTCGAGAGGTTCTTCCGTGGCATCGGTCACGGTTCCATGATGGCAAATGCGGTTGGGTGCCCGGGAACGCCTGATCTGATCACCTCGGCGGGCCGGGGAGGACGAGCCATGAGCATGAGCGGCGCCGAGCCGTGGCGGGACCGGCTGGAAGGGCTGGAAAGCCTGTTCGAGCGGCTGCGCGAACGGCCGCGCGCGCGGACCGGGGACCGGCTGCGGCCCCTGCTCGTCCTGCGCGGCACCGACGAGGACGACCATCTCGTCACCCACCAGCTCGTCGAGCGCTGCCGCGTGGACGGCGGCCCGGTCGGGCACCTGGCGGGCGAGGACGGCGCGCGGGACCTGCCGCTCGTGCTGCGCCATCTCGTCCGGCAGCTGTCGTCGGGCACCCGCCGGGGCGAGCCCGCGCTGCGGTTCCCGCTGCTCAGCATGGCGCTGTGGCTGCTGGAGGTCCGCGGGATGCGGCTGCTCCAGGACGGCGCCGGACGCGGCGGCAACGCGGCGTCCAGCGCGCAGCGGCAGGCGTGGCGGGTCGCCGGGGAGCTGGCCGCCGCCGAGGAGGAGGCGCACCGCCGCCGGATCCTGCGGCGCGGGCTGCTGCGCCGCCGCCAGATCGTCGTGCCCGGCGAGCGGCCCGGCCAGCAGGGACGGCTCGCGTCCGCGCTCGGGCACCTGGAGCAGGTCGCGCCGATCGGGGTCGCGCTGGTCGCGCTGGCGTCCACGACGATCGCGAGCGTGGTGGACCTCGCCGCGGCGCTGCTCGTCGGGGCGCTCGGCCTGTCGGCGATCGCCGGGCAGGTCGCCGCCCGCACCCGCGACCGCGCCGGACGCCGCCGCTATCACTGGTTCACCTCGGAGAAGCAGACCTATCTCCGGGGCAACAGGTCCGACGACTTCCTCGGCTTCGCGCTCGACCTCATCTACCGGGACGAGCCGCGCGCCGGACCGGACGAGACCGTCGAACGCCTCCTCGTCGCCGCCTTCCTCCAGGACCTGCGGCAGGCGTACCGGCGCCGGCCGCTGCGCCGGGCCGCGTGGGCGCGCGTCCGCTATCCCGTCGTGGTGCTCGGCCCGTTCGCCGCGGGCGCCGGGGAGCCCGCGCGGCGGTTCGTCGAGCGCGTCGAGGAGATCCGCCGCGCCGAGCTGCGGTTCGACCCGCTGGTGCTGGTCGTCGCGGTCACGTCCGAGGAGGAGGCCGCGCGGATCGCCGACGCCGTCCGGATCCCGCTCGGCGACACCGGCGCGGTCGACCTCGGCGACCTGCGCGAGACGCCCGACGGGCAGCCGTTCTGGCACGGGTACGAGAACGAGCGGCGGCGCGCGTCCGTCCAGGGCACCCGCCGGACGATCCGGGTGGACCTGCGGCGCGGCGACGGCGCGTCCACGCTGCCGGTCTTCCGGGGCCGGCGGCGGCCCCGCGTCGCGCATCCGGCGCTGCCGTGGCTGGCGATGGGCGTGATCGTGGCGGCGTCGGTCGCGGTGATCTCGTTCGAGGCCGTCCGGTACTGCGTCCCGTTCGACGTGTGGCGGGCCGGGAACGGCGAGTGCGTCGGGATCACCGACGGGTCCAAGGTGTTCGCCGGCCGGCTCGCGGCGGTCGAGGGGCGCATCCGGCGGCAGAACGAGGCGGTCGTCGGCTCGGGCAAGCCGTACGTGACGGTCGTCTACCTCGGCGCGATGACCGTCGACCCGGCCGACACCAACCCGCAGGCCCAGCTCATGGCCGACACGCACGGCGAGCTGATCGGGCTGTCGATGGCCCAGCAGGAGCGCAACGCCAACGGCGGCCTGCCGCAGCTCCGCATCCTGCTCGCCAACGCCGGATCACGGTTCCGGTACGGCGCGGACGTCGCCGCCCGCATCCGCGACCTGGCCGCCCGCGACCGGCACGTCGTCGCGGTCGTCGGGTTCGCGCAGAGCATGCGGCAGACCAACGACGCGATCGACGTCCTCGGCCGGTCCGCGCTGCCCATGATCGGCACGGCGAGCACCTTCGACGGGATGGGCGAGCAGGACGGCCGCTTCTCGCCGTACTACTTCCGCCTCGCGCCCCCGAACCGCCGCGAGGCCGAGGTCGCCGCGTACTGGGCCAACAGCGGACGGCTCAGCGTCGGCAACGGCCCGGGGACCCGCGCCAAGCGCGCCGACGTGTTCTACGACTCCCGCCCCGACGACCTCTACACCCGCAACCTCGCCGCCGACTTCGCCCGCGCCTTCCACGGCACCGTCACCCAGCGGCCCTACTCCGACCCGAGCCAGCTCCCCGGCGCGGTCATCGAGGCGTGCAAGAACGACGCCGACCTCTTCTACTACGCGGGCCGGTCCCAGGAGTTCCGCCTGTTCCTCGACCGGATCGCCAACACCGGCTGCGGCGGGCGCCGGATCGTCCTCGCCGACGACGACGTGATCATCTACGTCAGCGACAACGCCGCCGACCTCGGCCGCAACCAGTCCGTCCGCCTCTACGTCACCCCGCACGCCGCCCGCGAGGAGTGGACGCCGCCGTGGGTGGGCCCCGGCTACGGCGTGCACACCTTCTTCAGCTCGTTCGACACCGTCGTGGACCGCCTGGTCGGCCCGCACGCCCCCGCCAACGAACGCCCGTCGCTCTCGCACGCGGCTCTGGGCTTCGACGCCGTCCTGGCCGTCGTCAACGCCGCCGAACGCGTCTACGGCGAACACGGCCGCACACTGCCGTCCTCGGCCGCCGTCCTCTCCGAACTGACCCAGCCCGGCCCCGGCGCCCGCCCGCAAGGCGCCACCGGCCCCCTGACCTTCGGCTCCCGCGACGGAGGCCACGAGGTAGAAGACAAACCCGTCCTGCTGACCCGCCTGGAAGACGGAGGCCGCCTGACCCTGGTGGCCATGTGCGGCGACCTCCTAGCCGGCCGCCGAAACGACGCCCACCCGACCCTCTGCCCACCCCGCACCACAAAACCCTCCACGTGACGCGCCCCACCACAGCCGAGACCCCACCCGCCCCACACGGCTGGGCCGCCGCACCACAACACCAAGGCTCCGCCCGCCGCAGCCACCAAGCCACCGCCGCCCGCCCACGCCCGCGATGCCCGCCCACGTCCGCCCGCGCCTGCCCGCGTCCGCTGACGCCCGCCGAGGTCCGCCGAGGCCCGCCCGCCCACGCCCGCGATGCCACCGACGTCCGCCCACGTCCGCCCACGTCCGCCCGCGTCCGCCTGGGTCCGGTCACGTCCGCCGGAGTCCGCCCCCTGTCCGCCGCGCCCGTCCCCTCCGCCGACGCCCGCCCACGTCCGCTGAGGTCCGCTGAGATCCGCCCGCGCCCCCCTCGCTCGCCGACGTCCGCCGACTTTCGCGATGCCTGCCGGCGCCTGCGGAAGTCCGCCTGCGTCCGCTCACGTTCGCCCACGCCTGCCCACGCCTGCCGACGCCTGCTGTCGCCCGCGTCCGCCGACGTCCGCCGACGTCCGCCCGCGTCCGCCCGCGTCCGCCCGCGTCCGCCCGCGTCCGCCCGCGTCCGCGACGCCCACCGACGCCTGCTGATGTCTGCCGACGCCCGACGCCCGACGCCCGACGCCCGCCGACGTCCGCGGGCGTTCGCGACGCCTACCGACGCCTGCGGGCGTCCGCGGCGCCTTGCTCGCGTCGTGCCGCTGTCCGGGTTTCCGGTCGGGGACGAGTTGGCGTGTGGGCTTGGCGTTGGGGCGTTGGGGCGTTGGGGCGTTGGGGCGTTGGGTCGGCGGTGAGGTGGCGGGGGGTTCGGTGGGATCGGGAAATGGCAAGGCCCCCGGGTTACCGGGGGCCTCGTCGGGGGGTTGCGGGGGTCAGCCGGCGTTGCGCTTCAGGGCTTCGGCGGCGCCCGCGACGTCCTCGATCGGACGGCTGCCGGGGCCGGTGTAGCGCGCGCTCGGGCGGACGAGGCGGCCCGTGCGCTTCTGCTCCAGGATGTGCGCGGCCCAGCCCGCCGTCCGCCCGCAGGTGAACATCGCGGGCATCATCGCGGTCGGGACCTGCGCGAAGTCGAGGATGACGGCCGCCCAGAACTCGACGTTCGTCTCGATGGCGCGGTCGGGACGGCGCTCGCGGAGCACGGCCAGCGCCGCGTCCTCCAGCGCCTTCGCTGCCTCGTACCGGGGGGCGTCCAGCTCGCGGGCGGTGCGGCGCAGCACGCGGGCGCGCGGGTCCTCGGCGCGGTAGACGCGGTGCCCGAAGCCCATCAGGCGCTCGCCGCCGTCGAGGATGTCGGTGACGACCTTGCGGGCGTCCCCGATCTGCTCCACCTTCTCGATCATCGGGAGGACGCGGGCGGGCGCGCCGCCGTGCAGCGGTCCCGACATCGCGCCGATCGCGCCGGAGATGCTCGCCGCGACGTCCGCGCCGGTGGACGCGATGACGCGGGCGGTGAACGTCGACGCGTTCAGCCCGTGCTCGGCCGCCGAGACCCAGTACGCGTCGATGGCCCGGACGTGCTTGGGGTCCGGCTCACCGCGCCAGCGGATCATGAAGCGCTCGGTGATGGTGCGGCCTTCGTCCACGCGGCTCTGCGGCACCATCGGCACCCCGACGCCGCGCGCCGACTGCGCCACGAAGGACAGCGCGGTGACGGACGTGCGGGCCAGGTCGGCGCGCGCCTCGTCGTCGTCGATGTCCAGCAGGGGACGCATGCCGTACGCCGTCGCGAGGGTCGGCAGCGCGGCCTGGACGTCCACCCGCACGTCACCGGACGTGACCGGCAGGATGTGCGGCTCCGCCGGGGCCAGGCCCGGGTCGAAGCTGTCGTCCACCAGGAGGCCCCAGGCGTCGCCGAAGGAGACGCGGCCGACGAGTTCCTCGATGTCCACGCCCCGGTAGCGGAGGGCGCCGCCCTCCTTGTCCGGTTCGGCGATCTCGGTCTCGAAGGCCACGACCCCCTCGAGACCAGGTTTGAAGTCGGACATGTCGTCCCTGCCTTTCGTCTCCCTGAGTGATAAGGCGGTAGCCGTGCCATTGAACCCTGTCCGCCCTACCGTCCAGTACCCCGGTCCTGGTGAAACCGCCAAGACCCAGGTGAGAGGGTGGAGCGCTGTGAACCGCCCAGCCGACCAGCCGGCACACGACCCCGCACGGCTCCGCGCATCCTACGAAAGGGGTCCGTTGACCGAGCAGGGTGTCCCCGCCGATCCACTCGCACTGTTCACCGCCTGGTTCGAGGACGTCGTCGCCGAGGGCCTGTCCGAGCCGAACGCGATGGTGCTCGCCACCGCCGCGGCGGACGGCGCGCCGAACGCCCGGACCGTCCTGTTGAAGGGCTACAGCCCGGCCGGCTTCCGCTTCTTCACCAACTTCACGTCCGCGAAGGGGCTCGAGCTGGCGGAGAACCCGCGCGCGGCGCTGGTCTTCCCCTGGCACGCGCGGGCGCGGCAGGTGCGCGTGACGGGCCCGGTCGAGCGCCTGCCGGAGGCCGAGTCCGCCGCCTACTTCCGGACGCGCCCCTACGGCTCGCGCCTCGGCGCGTGGGCCAGCGAGCACCAGTCCTCGGTGATCTCCGGCCGCGACGAACTGGAACGCCGCTACACCGAGGTAGCCTCACAGTGGCCAGAACCGGACAATCTGGACGACGACGCCGACGCCGTCCCGCTCCCCGCCTTCTGGGGCGGCTACCGCGTCGTCCCCGCGACGATCGAGTTCTGGCAGGGCCGCCCCAACCGCCTGCACGACCGCATCCGCTACAGCCGCCCCCTCCCGTCCGGCCGCTGGAAGGCAGAGAGACTCTCCCCGTGACCCCTGACCAGGACCCGCCAGAACCCCCCACCACCCCGCCACAACCGGCAACCCCTGACCCCGCGACCTCCACCGAGGCAACCTCCTCCCCAACCGCGACTTCCCCCGCAGGCCCGGCTCCCGCTGCAGGCCCGGCCTCCTCGACAGACGCGGTTTCCCCTGCGGACGCGGCTTCCCCTTCAGGCACAGCTCCCGCTGCGGGCGCGGTTCCCGCCGCAGGCGAGGCGTCCCGCATAGGCGTCGACGCGCGCGAAAGCGCGGCCGACGCTGCTGTGGAAGGTGAGCTGGGCGCGCTCGCGGATGGCGGTGTGGAAGGTGCGCCGCGCGGTGGCGCGGGCGGCGGCTCGGACGGTGACGTGGATCTCGGCACGAGTGATGGTGGCGCGAGTGCCGACGGCGGCGGTGGCGTGAGCGGTGGCGCGGGTGCTGTGAGCCAGGACGTGGGATCGGGCGCGATAGCGAAGGACGGCGGGGACGCCGAGGCGGAGCGGTCGGGCTTGCGGCGGTTCGCGATTGATACGCGTCCGCTCGCCTATGGGCCGTTCCGGCGGTTGTGGCTCGGGCACGGGGTGTCGTTCATCGGGTTCCAGGTCACGGCCGTTGCGGCGCCCGTGCAGGTCTACGACCTCACGAAGTCCTCGCTGTGGGTCGGGGTGCTCGGCTTCGTCAACCTGGTGCCGCTGATCATCTTCGGCCTGTGGGGCGGTGCCATCGCGGACGCCGTGGACCGCCGCCGCCTGTTGTTCGGCTCGTCGTGCGTGATGTGGTGCGCGACGCTCCTGCTGCTGCTCCAGGCGCTGGCCGGGCTGGACAGCGTCGCGTTCATCATGGTCGTCGTCGCGGTCCAGTCGGTCGGGTTCGCGATCGCGTCGCCCACCCGGTCGGCGATCGTGCCGCGCATCATGGACCGGCCGCTCGTCCCGGCCGCGAACACCCTCAACTTCACGGCGAGCCAGCTCGGCGGGTTCGCCGGGCCGCTGCTCGCCGGCGTGATCCTCGCGCGCTGGAACTTCTCCGCCGCCTACGGTCTCGACGCCGTCCTGTTCACGCTGGCGCTCTACGGGGCGCTGCGGCTCCCGCCGATCCCGCCGCTCGGCGAGGTGAAGTCCGCGCCGGGGCTGCGCTCGGTGATCGACGGGCTGCGCTTCCTCGGGACGCAGCCGGTGCTGATGATGTCGTTCGTCGTGGACATCATCGCGATGGGCGTCGCGATGCCCCGCGCGCTGTTCCCCGAGATCGCCGACGCCCGGTTCGGCGGGGACGCCGCCGTCGGCTGGCTGTTCGCCGCGATCTCGATCGGCGCGATCGTCGGCGGGCTGTCGTCCGGCTGGATCGGACGGGTCCGCCGGCAGGGCGCCGCGCTCGTGGCCGCGATCGTCGTGTGGGGGCTCGCGGTGGCGGCGGCCGGTCTCGCGCACTCGCTCTGGCTCGCGGTCCTGCTGCTCGCCGTGGGCGGCGGCGCCGACCTGATCTCGGCCGTGTTCCGGCAGACGATCCTCCAGACCTACGCGCCGGACGAGATGCGCGGCAGACTCCAGGGCGTCTTCACCGTCGTCGTGGCGGGCGGCCCCCGGCTCGGCGACCTGCGCGCGGGGGCGACGGCCGCGGTCGCGGGCGTCACGGCGTCCTGGGTCGGCGGCGGCGTCGCGTGCGCCGTCCTCGTGGTGCTCGCGGGCCTGGCGGTCCCCGCGTTCCTCAAGTACGACACCCGCACCGCGCAGGGGCCGGACGCGTCACCTCTCGCCGAGCCGTCTCGAAAGACCCAGGAACAGCCCTCCGCCTGACCCTCGGGCCGGACGGGCCCGGACCGGGATTTTCGTGGCCAAAGGGAACAAGCGGTCGGCGCCGAGTGTTGTTCGCAAACCCGGATCGCCCGGTTGTCGCTCGGTCCCCTCGTCTGTCGGCGTGAGGAAGTAGACTCGGGTGCCCGAACGCTGGAGGGAGCTGTGACCTCACACGGCCTGATCGACACCACGGAGATGTATCTCCGGACGGTGTTCGAGCTCGAAGAGGAGGGGATCGTCCCCCTCCGCGCGCGCATCGCCGAACGTCTCTCGCAGAGCGGCCCGACGGTGAGCCAGACGGTGGCGCGGATGGAGCGCGACGGGCTGCTCCGGGTCGAGGGGGACCGGCACCTCGCGCTCACCGAGTCCGGCCGGGACCTCGCCACCCGCGTCATGCGCAAGCACCGGCTGGCCGAGTGCCTGCTGGTCAACGTCATCGGCCTCCCCTGGGAGGACGTCCACATCGAGGCGTGCCGGTGGGAGCACGTGATGTCGGAGGAGGTCGAGCGCCGTCTCGTCGCGCTGCTCGACAATCCGACCACCTGCCCGCACGGCAACCCGATCCCCGGCCTGGACGAACTCGGCGGCCACGGCGACGAGCCCGGCGACGCCGCCACCGCGACCCTGTCGATGATGTCCGCGGTCGCGTCGGCGGGCGGCGCCTCGGCCGTCATCCGGCGGATCAGCGAACAGGTCCAGGGCGACAGCGATCTGATGCTTAAACTCAAGCAGATTGGGATACAACCGGGACGACAAGTGACTCTTCGGACAACTGACGACGGGGTGCGGGTGACGGTCGAGGACGAGCCGGATGTGCCGGAGCGGGAAGTGTCGCGCGACATCGCCCAGCACGTCTTCGTGAGCAGGCGCTGAGGTTTGCGGCGAAGCGGCGGGGTGAGCGGCGTGTGCGCTGCGCCGCAAGGGTCTATACCGAAGATCTCCCCATCCGCGCGCCGCGCTGACGCGTACCTGCCGCCGGTTCGTCGTTCAATACGACGGGAGCCCCCGGCCGTCCGGGGACGCGCTGGGCAGGTTTCGGGATCGGCCGTCAGGGTGAGCAGATGAAGAGCTGGGACGACCCGCCGTTCGGTGCGCACCTGCCGCCCGAGACCGTGCTGAACCAGATGGAGATGGCGGTCGTCGTCTGCGACCGGTTCAGCAACGTCATCTACGGCAACGCCTTCACCCGCCGCCTGTTCGGCTTCGGCGGGGACGACGACTCGTTCGTCGGTCACTCGATCCTGTCGCTCGGGATCGCCGAGGAGGACCACGAGCAGGCCACCGAACTCGCCCGGCACGTGCTCAAGGGCAACGTGTGGGAGGGCACCTTCTGCAGCATGCGGTCCGACGGGACGACCGTCTACACCCGCGCGCACGCCGTCCCGTTGCGCCACCCCTCCGGCTCGGTCGACGGCATCGTGATCTTCGCGCGGGAGGCGCTGCGCTCCAACCAGCGCGAACAGGACCGCTACGGTCTGCTGGACCGCATCGGCACCCGGCTCGCGGGCTCGCTTGAGCTGGAGAGCACGCTCCGCCGCGTGGCGGCCACGCTCGTCCCGCAGTTCGCCGACCACTGCTTCATCGACCTGTTCAGCGGCGACCGCCTGATCCGCCGGGTGTCGCGGCACGCCGACGACTGGACGCCGCCGCCCGGCACCTGGCCCGAGGTCGGTGACACGGTCGTCTACCCGCCGGGGCACCTGGCCGCCAAGGCGATGAGTCGCGGCGACGCGGTCCTGGTCGAGGACACGCATCGCGGACGGCCCGGCGAGCACGGCGACGAGATGGGCATCACGTCGGTGATCGCCGCGCCGCTGCTCGTGCGCGGGGAGCTGCTGGGCGTGATGAGCCTGGCGCTGTCGAACCTGACGCGCCGTCCCGACCCGCACTACGACGGGTTCGACCGGGACCTGCTCGGCGCGATCGCCAGCCGCGTGGCGCTGTCGGTGGACAACGCGCTGCTGTTCGAGCAGGAGCGGGAGACGGCGCTGGCGTTCCAGAAGCACCTGCTGCCCGGTGAGAACCCGCCTCGGCTGGACGGCCTGGAGATCGCCTGGCGGTATGAGCCGGCCCGTCCCATCGAGTCGCACGGGCACGGCATCCAGACGCAGGTGGGCGGCGACTGGTACGACGTGATCCCGCTGTCCGCGGGCCGCGTGGGCCTGGTGATCGGGGACGTGGAGGGCCGGGGCGCGCGGGCCGCCGCCGTGATGGGCCAGCTTCGCGCCGCGCTGCGGGCGTTCGCCCAGGACGACAAGCCGCCCGCCGACATCCTGCGCAAGCTGGACGAGTGGGTGCGGACGATGACCCGTCCCGAGCGGACGCGCTCGGGCTGGAACAGCGACGAGCTGGTGCGCCCTCCGCTGGTCTCGTGCACGTACTTCGTGTACGACGCGTGGTCGCGCGTGCTGCAGTTCGCCAACGCGGGCCACGACCCGCCGCTGCTCGTCGTGGACGGCGAGGTCGGCGAGTTGGGGTTCGAGAGCGAGGGCGCGATGCTCGGCGTCCGCGCGCCGGGGCTCGGCGGCGAGATCGTCTACAACGAGGAGACCGCCGAGCTGAAGCCCGGTTCGACGCTCGTGCTGTACACCGACGGGCTGATCGACCGGCGCCCGAAGGACGAGGGCGAGCACCGCACCCGCGAGGAGGCCCGCGAGCTGGTGCGGGCGGCGGTGGAGGCTGCGGCGAGCGGCGGCGTGGAGGACATCGCGGCGGCGGCCTACCGGGCCGTCCCGGGCGACATCGCCGACGACGTCGCGATCGTCGTGATCCGCGCGGCGCCGGACGAGCTGTCGGTGCGCGACCGCACGTTCCCCGCCGAGCCGATCATGGTGTCGGAGGCGCGGCGCCTGGCGGCGGAGGCGTTCGCCGAGTGGAACATGGGCGAGGACCAGCAGGAGCTGGCGTGCCTGCTGGTGTCCGAGGTGGTCACGAACGTGGTGCTGCACGCGACGACGACGCCCGCGCCGCGCCGCGAGCTGGTGCTGGACGGCCCGCCGCCGGTGCAGTTCAACCTCGACGCCTTCGACGAGGACGACTGGGAGACGGGCCTCGGCCTCGGCGGTCGGCTGGGCCGCCGCGAACCGCCCGCCAAGGAGTTCCGGCTGCGGCTGCGGCGCGGCCGGGAGGCGGTGTGGGTCGAGGTGTTCGACACCGACATGCGTCTGCCCCGGATCCGGAGCGCGGGCGAGACCGACGAAGGCGGTCGCGGCCTGTACCTGGTGGACCAGCTCGCCACCCGGTGGGGCGCCCGGCCGACCCCGGACGGCAAGGCGGTCTGGTTCGAGCTTCCGCTGACGGCGCACTGATCCTCCCCTCAGATCCCGGGCCCCCTCGACCCGGACGTCCCGTTCAGCCTCACCCGCCGTCCCCCCGCCCCGCAATCCGCTCCGCAACTTGTGGATAACTCTCCGCGATCACCCGCGCGCCGCGTCATCTCCGCCTGGTGCGGTTCAGTGTTCGCTGCGTCGCTTACCCGGCGCGGGCGGTTCCGGCGGTCAGGAGGGGCGGATCGCGACGTGGGCCCAGGACTGGGTGAACCACAGCTCTCCGCCGATGACGCGCGGTCGGGCGCCCGTGACCCGCCCGCCGTCCACCTCGCGCAGCAGGGTCCGGCGGATCCGGTCGGCGTCGGGCGTGTCGGACGCTGCGAGCCACGGGTCAAGGGGACGTTCGGCGGTGAAGGCGTCCACGCGCCCGATCGTCCCGCCCGCCGACGCGATCAGCCCGGTCAGCTCCGTGACCGACGACCCCGGGGCGGCGTGCCCGGTCGCGGTGAGGTCGCCGCGCACGAGTTCGGCGAGCACGACCCGTCCGTCCGGCGCGCAGACGCGCAGCAGCTCCCGCACCACGGCGGCGGGCTCGCCGAGCGACCGCAGCGACGGACGGCACGTGACCAGCGAGAACGACCGCTCCGCGTAAGGAAGGACGCAGGCGTCACCGGGCGCGTCCGCCGTGACGACGCGCCGGACGCGTTCCCGCAGCGCCCCGGCCAGCTCCTCGCCCCCGCCCGCGACGTCCAGGCACAGGTCGCCCGACGCGGGCGCGGAGAACTCCAGCAGCCGCCGCAGATGGACGGGGAGCGCACCCTGCGCGGTGAGGGCCGGATGGGCCACGGCGAATTCCCCCTCGGCTCGGCGGCGCGGGCCGGCGTCCGCCGGAAGGCGCCCCGGACCGGTTTCGCCGGTTATGACGCCGAGCGGCGCGCCGAAGTTCGCGGCACCCCGCTCACCCGCCGTTCAGATGGCGACCGAACAGCGCGAGCACCACGATCACGAAGACGACCATGATGCTGGACCGGGCGGGCGCGGACATCCGGAGCCGCTGGGCCGTCCACCGGATGACGAACGCGCAGAGCAGCGCCATGACGACCAGCGCTATGTACCCCTCCATCGGTCATCCTCTCCCGGGAACGGCGTCGCATCCAGAAGCCTAATGGCGCAGGGGGCGGAGCGGCGGGCTACGCTCCCGGATGTGGCAGATGAGAAGGAAGACACCAAACGGGACCGAGCGGACGTCGCCCTGAAGACCCTGGCGCAGGCCAGGATCGGGCTCGGCGTGGCCGCGTTCACCGCTCCCGCGCTCAGCGCCCGGCTCCTCGGGCTGGGCGGCGCCGACAACCCCGCCCGCGACTACGCGCTGCGCCTGTTCGGTGCGCGGGAGATCGGTCTCGGGGCCGGTTACCTGCTGGGCAAGGGCCCGTCGCGCAAGGCCTGGGCACGGTACGGGCTCGCCGCGGACGTCCTCGACACCGTCGCCGGCCTGAAGGGGCGCGGTCGGCTGCCGCTGTGGAGCGTCGCGGCCGTGGTCGCGCTGTCCGGCGGCGCTGCGGCGCTGGGGGCCGCCACGGTGGCCCGGGACGTCGTCCGCTGAATCGCTCCGCCCGGTGGTCGCCCGATCACCGGGCGTGTGGCTAATTCCCTCCCGATGGGTAGATCCCTCCCGTAAGCGACATCACGGGGGGCACGGATGGCCGCGGATCAGGCGAGCGCGGAGACCACCGCGCGGGACATGCCGAAGGGCCGCGACCTCGCGGTGATCCTCGGCGCGCTGATGCTGTCGATCCTGCTGGCGGCGCTGGATCAGACGATCGTCTCGACGGCGCTGCCCACGATCGTGAGCGACCTCGGGGGCCTGAACCACCTGTCCTGGGTGGTCACGGCGTACTTGCTGGCGTCGACGGCGTCCACGCCGCTGTGGGGCAAGCTCGGCGACCAGTACGGCCGCAAGCGGCTGTTCCAGCTCTCCATCGTCATCTTCCTGATCGGGTCCGCGCTGTGCGGCCAGGCCGGGAACATGGCCGAGCTGATCACGTTCCGGGCGATCCAGGGCCTCGGCGGCGGCGGGCTGATGGTGCTGGTCGTGGCGATCGTCGGGGACGTCGTCCCGCCCCGCGAGCGCGGCCGGTACCAGGGCCTGTTCGGCGGCGTCTTCGGCGTCGCGAGCGTCTGCGGCCCGCTGCTCGGCGGCTGGTTCGTGGACAACCTGTCGTGGCGCTGGGTGTTCTACATCAACATCCCGATCGGGCTGGTCGCGCTGGTCGTCATCGCGGCGGTCCTGCACGCGCCCACCGAACGCCACGCGCACCGCATCGACTACCTCGGCACGCTGCTCATCGTCGGCTGGTCCGTGGCGCTCGTGCTGCTGACGACGTGGGGCGGCACGACGTACGGCTGGGGTTCGTTCCCGATCGTCGCGCTCGGCGTCCTCGCGGTCGTACTCATCGCGCTGTGGGCGTTCGCGGAACGACGGGCGGCCGAACCCGTCCTGCCGCTGCACCTGTTCGCCGAGTCGGTGTTCACGCTCAGCGCGGCGATCAGCTTCGCGGTCGGGTTCGCGATGTTCGGCGCGCTGACGTTCCTGCCGATCTTCCTCCAGGTGGTCCACGGGGTGTCGCCGACGCTGTCGGGCGTCCACCTGCTGCCGATGATGGCGGGCCTGCTGCTCGCGTCGATCGGATCCGGGCAGGTCATCAGCCGGACGGGCCGCTACCGGATCTTCCCCGTCGTCGGGACGCCCATCGTCGCGGTCGCGATGTTCTTGCTGTCCCGCGTGGACGAGACGTCCTCCACGTTGTCGATGAGCCTGCGGTTCGCACTGCTCGGCTTCGGTCTCGGACTGGTGATGCAGGTGCTCGTCATCGCCGTCCAGAACCGGGTGCCGTACTCCGACCTGGGAGCGGCGACGTCCGGTGTGACGTTCTTCCGACAGATCGGCGGCTCGTTCGGTGTGGCGGTGTTCGGTTCCATCTTCAGCAACCGCCTGGCGTCGAACATGACGGACCTGGCGCGCCGTGGGGAGCTGCCGCCGGGATTCGATGCGCGGGCCGTCCAGGGCAACGCGCGTCTCCTGGACAAGCTGCCGTCCAATGTGCGCGGCCACTTCCTGCACGCCTACTCCGACGCCATCCAGCACGTGTTCCTGTGGGCGGTGCCGGTGGCAGCGGCCGGGTTCCTGCTCACGCTGTTCCTGCGGGAGGCGCCGCTGCGGTCCACGGCGGCGGCGCCCGACTACGGCGAGGGCGTCGGCGGCGCGTCGGCGCGCGGCTCGCGCGAGGAGATCGAGCGGGCGCTGAGCGACCTCATGCGCCGCGACCCGAACGCCCGCGAGGTACTGGCCCGGCTCGGCCGGCTGGCGGGCGTGGACCTGCCGCCGGGCAGCATGTGGGCGCTGTGCCGGATCGCGCGCGAGGGGCCGGTCGCGGGCGACGTGCTCGCCCGCCGGGCCGGAGTGGACGCGGCGAAGGGCCGCCCGTTCGTGGACAGGCTCGTCGACGGCGGATACGTCACGCGCACCGACGCGGGCCTGACGGTCACCGAGCGGGGCCGGGACGCGAGCGAGCGCCTGTTCGAGGCCCGCGCGCGGGGTCTCGCGCGGCATCTGGACGGCTGGTCGCCGGAGGAGAACCCCGAGCTGACGAGCCTGCTGGCGAAGCTGGCGCGCACCACGCTCGGCGACGACGCCAGCGGACGCCAGGTGCAGACGACGGACTGAAGACTGTCGCCCGCGGGAGATACAGGTCACACCGCTTTGCGGGATACTCGGGGGTAACCTCATACTGACTGACCGAATCTCACTCGGTTTAGGGACGGAACCCCCAGACCCCTGCTTTTGGAGGCGTAGTGGCCGAGGCGTACATCGTCGGCGCGGTCCGTACCCCCGTCGGGACGAAGAAGGGCGCCCTCAAGGACGTCCATCCCGCCGACCTCGGGGCCCACGTGCTCAAGGAACTCGTCGACCGGACCGGGGTGGACCCGGCCGCCGTCGAGGACGTCATCATGGGCTGCGTCATGCAGGTCGGCCCGCAGACGCTCGACATCGCCCGCACCGCGTGGCTGTCGGCGGGGCTGCCCGAGAGCGTGCCCGGCGTCACCATCGACCGGCAGTGCGGCTCCTCCCAGCAGGCCGTCCACTTCGCCGCCCAGGGCGTGCTGTCGGGGACGCAGGACCTCGTCGTCGCGGCCGGCGTCGAGCAGATGACCAAGGTGCCGATGGGCTCCAGCCTCGTCGCGGGCATGGAGTTCCCGTTCGGCGAGGGCTGGGGCGAGCGCTACGGCCAGCAGGAGATCACCCAGTTCCGCGGCGCGCAGCTCATGGTCGAGAAGTGGGGCCTCACCCGCGAGGACCTGGAGAAGTTCGCGCTGGAGAGCCACCGCCGGGCGTCCAAGGCCATCGAGGCGGGCTACTTCGACCGCGAGATCGCCCCGATCGCCGGGCTGAGCAAGGACGAGGGCGCGCGCCCCGACACCACGCTGGAGAAGATGGCGGGCCTCAACCCGCTGCGCGAGGGCTGGGCGATCACGGCCGCCGTCGCGTCGCAGATCTCCATCGGCGCGTCCGCGCTGCTCATCGCGTCCGAGGACGCCGTGCGCCGGCACAACCTGACGCCGCGCGCCCGCATCCACACCCTCGCGGTGTGCGGGTCCGACCCCGTCTACATGCTGACCGGGCCGATCCCCGCCACCGAGAAGGCGCTCGCCAAGAGCAACCTCAAGATCGACGACATCGACGTGTTCGAGGTCAACGAGGCGTTCGCCCCCGTGCCGCTGGCGTGGGCGCGCGACACCGGCGCGTCCCTGGAGAAGACCAACCCCAACGGCGGCGCGATCGCGCTCGGGCACCCGCTCGGCGCGACCGGCGGCATCCTCATGACGAAGATGCTGCACGAGCTGGAGCGCACCGGCGGCCGGTACGGCCTCCAGACGATGTGCGAGGGCGGCGGCCAGGCCAACGCCACCATCATCGAGCGCGTCTGACGCGTCCGGCCGGCCGGATCACCCGAGCGTCAGCGTGAGCGTCCGCTCGATCCGGTCGGCCGCGGCGCGCAGCCGGTGCGCCGACCGCTCCACCTCCGGCAGGCGGGGCGCCGGGCACGACACCGCGAGCGCGCCCGCGACGCCGCCCGTCGCGTCCGTCACCGGGACGGCGGCGCAGACGGTCCCGAGCGCGTACTCCTCGCGGTCCAGCCAGAGGTCGCGCGGGGCGCGCAGCGCGGTGAGGAAGCGGTCCGGGTCGGTGATCGTCCGGGGCGTCAGGTCGGCGAGGACGTTCCGGGTGACGTAGGCGCGCCGCCACTCCTCGTCGGTCTGGGAGAGCACGCACTTGCCGATCGCGGTGGCGTGCGCGGCGTCGGTGAAGCCCGCCCACAGGTCCACGCGCGGGGCGCGCGGGCCGTCGGCGATGTCGAGGATGCGGATCTCGTCGTCCACCCGCATCCCGAAGTACGCGGCCATGCCGAGCTCGTCGCGCAGCGCGACGAGCGTCGGGCGGATCCGCGTCAGCAGCCGGTGCGGACGGCTCCCGCCCTCCAGCGCCCCGACGCGGTCGCCGAGGACCCACAGCCCGTCGGGCAGCCGCGCCGCGTAGCCCTCGTGCGCCAGCGTCCGCAGCAGGTGGTAGGCCGTGCCCAGCGGAATCCCGGACTCGCGCGCGAGCTGCTTGGCGGGCGCCCCGCCCGGATGGGACGCGACCGTCTCCATCAGGTGCAGGGCACGGCGCACCGACGCGATGAGCGTGGGCCTGCGTGTCTCCTCCATCACCGACAGCGAACCCCGCGCGCCGTCGCTGGTCAAGCCGTCCGCCGATACTCGCCCGCACGGCCGGGCGCGCGCCCCGGACGTCCGCCGCCCGGTGCCGCCATATGAAAATCATCGGCATGTGATCATGCCGTGCCGTCGGTATGTTGCGGGACCAAGCCCCGTCCCGGGGCGCGGCACCCGGCCCGCGGCCGGTCTCCCCCTCCGCCGCGTCCTGGGACGGCCCGCGTTCACCGCGCGTACATGTCGTGTTCGCACTGGCACTCGCCGTCAAAACGGCGGTGGGAACGTTGCGGGGACGTCGTCGCTAGACTGTCCGGACTCCATCGCAGGGACGGTCTCCCCGAGACGACGGTCCACATTGCGACGCACGCATCTACGAGCGGACACCATGCAGTCACGAGGTCAGAAGAAAACCCTTACCGCCAGGCTTCTCAACCTCCTCAGCACACGCCAGGCACCTCCGGCGCACGACGGCGACGTCGTCCAACCCGCCGCGGGGGACGGGGCGCTGGAGAACCACCTGGGCGGGGACGAGGCCCGCAACTACCGGAAGTACGAGCACGAGACCGTCGCTCCCTACGTCGGACGGTCGATGCTGGAGATCGGCTCTGGGTTGGGGCACTTCTCCGAGAACTTCGTCGGACGGCTCGACTACCTGGCCGTCAGCGACAACGACCCCTACTGCGTCGGGGAGCTGCGCAAGCGGTACGCCGACGCGGCCGACGTCGAGGTCATCGACCTGGAGCTTCCCGCCGAGATCGAGATCCGGCAGAAGGTCGACACGGTCGTCATGATGAACGTCCTGGAGCACATCAAGGACGACGTCCAGGCGCTGCGCGACCTCGCCGCCGTCACCGAGCCGGGCGGCCGGATCGTCATCTGGGTGCCCGGCTACATGCAGCTCTACGGGGACTTCGACCGCAAGGTCGGGCACGTCACCCGCTACACGCCGGCGACGCTCCGCGCGTCGGTCGAGGAGGCCGGGCTGCGGCCCGAGGTCCTCAAGCCGATCAACTTCCTCGGCGGCATCGCCTGGTGGGTGGCCGTGCGGCGCGGCGGGACGGGCTACCCCGATCCCAAGCTCGTCCGGATCTACGACCGGACGGTCGTGCCGCTCACCCGGCTGATCGAGCGCTTCGTCCGGCCGCCGTTCGGCCAGACGGTGCTCTGCGTGGCGCGCGTTCCGTCCTGACCCGGATACCGAGGCGCGCGGAGGCCATGATCTCCGCGCGTCTTTAGGTATGCCGATACGGGTGGATCCGGATGGCGGGCGGGTCGTGCCGCGGCGAGACTGGCCGCAGGCCGGACGGGCCGGGGGCCGCCCCTCCCAGCGGAGATGACCGTTTCATCCGCGGCACCCGGCCGGGACGGCCGGCCACTGAAGTTCCCGTGTGGCCCGACGGCCCGGGGACGGGGATCCGGGAGGGGAGATCCCCGTCCCCGCGGCCCGCACCGGGGTCAGCGGGACGGTTCGGGCTCGGTGAACAGGGCCATGCGGTGCGCCGTGGCCGCCGCCTCGCCCCGCGTCGCGACGCCCAGCTTGGCGAGGATGTTCGAGACGTGGACGCTCGCCGTCTTCGCGGAAATCGACAGCTCCGCCGCGATGTCGCGGTTGCTGCGGCCCGCCGCGACATGGCGCAGCACCTCGTGCTCGCGCGGCGTCAGCCCGAGCGGGGCGGCGTCGCGGGGGCCGCGCAGGCGGCGCGCCAGCTCGTCCAGCCGGCCGCACAGCGGGCGCGCGCCGAGGGCGCGGGCGAGGTCCGTCGCGGTGTCGAGACGCGCCACCGCCCCGTCCCGGTCGCCCGCGGCGAGGGCGGCGAGCGCCGTGCGTTCCAGCGCCTGCGCCCGCTCGTAGGGGCGTTCCAGGGCCTGCCAGGCGGCGGCGACGTCGTCCCAGGCCGCGCCGTCGCGGACGCCGCGCGCGTACGCGGCCTCGGCGCGGAACGTCGCGAGCCACGCGGCCTGCGCGCCGCCGCGCACGGCGAGGCCGTCCGCGCGGGCCTCCAGGGGAGCGAGGGCGGCGTCCGGGTCGTCGAGCTGGCCCGCCGCCCGCGCGCCGAGCACGAGCGCGGGCAGCGCGTACCGGGCGTCGTCGGGCAGGCCGGGGATCTCCACGACCCGGGCGACCGCCGCCAGCGCCTCCTCCGGACGTCCTTCGGCGAGCGCGATCCCGGCCTGGAGCCGCAGCGTCGCGAAGTAGTCCTGCGTCTTGCGCCAGCGCGCCTTCGGTCCCATGACCTCGGCGGCGGACGCGAGATGCCCGGCGGCCGTCGCGACGTCGCCGCGGCCGAGCGCGATCTCGCCGTCCAGGACGTGCAGGGACGTCCGGATCGTGATGGCCGGGTCCTGTTCGTAGGCCTCGCGGAGCACGTCGGCGGCCTCGTCCCAGCGGCCGAGGGACACGAGCGGTTCGGCGCGGTTGATGCACAGGAAGCTGCCCTGCGTCCGGGCGACGCCGAAATCGCGGGCCTGCTCGATGCCGCGCCGGGCGACGGCGGCGGCCTCGGCGTGCCGTCCGACGCCTTCCAGATAGTGGGATTCGATCACCGAGAGCCGCAGGATCGCGCTGTGCGCGCCGCCCGCCCGCCGGACGGCCGCCGAGATCTCCCTGAGCTGCCCGAGGTCGTCGCCGTAGTCGACGTCCACGCAGAACAGCGTGACGAGCGCGTGCGTCTCGGCCGAGCCGTCGCCGAGCCGCCGCGCGATCTCCAGCGACTCCCGGGCGGCGGCGCGCGCCTCGTCGATGCCGGTCGTCAGGCGGCCGTACTGGGCGAGGGTGGACAGCGCCCGCGCGCGCAGCACGGTCGGCTCGTCCAGCGCCGCGACGGCGTCGCGCAGGTCCTCGATGAAGCCGGGCCGGGCGAGCTGGTGCAGCATCGCGCCGCGCAGCATGAGCAGCGCCGCGCGCCGCTCCCGGGCGCCGTCGTCGTCGGCGAGCGCGCGCAGGGCCGCGCCGACGAGCTTGATCCCGCGTTCGTACTCGCCCGCCATCTCGGCCGCCGTCGCGGCCTGCTCCAGCACCTCGACATGGTCGGCCTCGATGCGCTCGGCGGCGTCCGGGACGCGCTCCCACAGCTCCAGCACGCGCGACAGCATCGCCAGGCACTCGGCGTAGGCGACGGCCTTGCGCGCGTCGGCCGCCGCCCGCCACGCGCTGACGAGCGCCCAGGTCGCGTCGTGAGCCGCGAGCCAGTGGTGGCTCAGCTCGACCCAGACCCGTCCGGCCGGGACGAGCCCCGGATCGCGTTCCAGCGCCTCGGCGTAGCGGGTGTGCAGGCGCGTGTACTCGCCGGGCAGCAGGTCGTCGTGCAGCGCCTCGCGGATCAGGGCGTGCCGGAAGGCGTAGCCGTCGCCGTCCACGACGAGGACGTTCGCGGCGACGGCGGGCCGGAGGACGCGGGTGAGCGCGCGGTCGTCCAGACCGGAGACGGCCGACAGCAGCCGGTGCTCGATGCGGGTGCCGCCGCCCGCCGCGTCCCGCAGGACCTCCTGGGTCTCCTCGGGGAGCCGCTGGACGCCCGCGAGCAGCAGGTCGCGCAAGGACTCGGGCAGCTCGCACGCCAGCGTGCCGTCGGCGTCGAGCAGGGTCTCCACGAACAGCGGGTTGCCCTCGCTGCGGGCGTGGATGCGGCCGACGAGGTCGTGCGACGGGTCGGTCCCGAGGATCCGCCCGGCCAGTTCGGCGACCTCGGGACGGGTGAGCCGGTCCAGGTCGAGGCGCCGAACGCGGTCGAGCCGGCCCAGCTCGGCGAGCAGCGGGCGGAGCGGATGGGTGCGGTGCAGCTCGTCGGTCCGGTAGGTGACGACGATCAGCAGCGGCACGGCGCCGAGGTTGCGGAGGAGGAAGGCCAGCAGGTCACGGGTGGAACGGTCCGCCCAGTGGGCGTCCTCCACGACGAGCACGACGGGCCCCTGCCCGGCCAGGCCCTCCAGCAGGATCAGCACCAGCTCGAACAGCCGGGCGCGCTCCTCGCCGGACGCCGCGTCGGTCTCCGGCTCGCCGAACTCCGGCAGCAGCCGGGCGAGGCCGCCGGTGTCGCCGCGCGGCAGGAACTCGGCGATCCCGTCGGCGCCGATGGACCGGACGAGCCCGCGCAGCATGGTCGTGAACGGGGCGAAGGGCAGGCCGTCGGAGCCCAGCTCCAGGCAGCCGCCGACGAGCACGCGGCCGGCGAGCCCGGCGCGGAACTCGCGGATCAGCCGGGTCTTGCCGAGCCCGGCCTCGCCGCCGACGAGGACGGCCCCGGGCGCGTCGGCGAGGGCGCGGCGCAGCTCGGCCAGTTCGGCGCCGCGGCCGACCAGGACGGGGCTCGCCAGTGGGGTGGTCACTCCACCAGAATGCCAGCCGAATACGACAAAACGCCTCCCAATTTACCGGTGGCCTTGTGAACCGGCTGCTCAGCGGGCCAGCCGGGGGAACAGTCCGGCCGCGCCGTCCGGGCCGGGGGACCGGAATCCGGCCGCGAGGATCACCTCGTCGGTCATGAACGGGAAGTCGGTGCCGGTGAGGATGTGGGAGTCGTCCGTCACTTCGCGTAAGCATTCGAGGACGCCGGGCGACTCGGACTGGGCGGTGTCGTAGTACAGGCCGTGCAACGCCGCGTCGACCGCCTCGGGCGTGGCGTGGACGTCGCCCGCGAGCACCCACGTCCCGGCGAGCGCGAACCGCCGCGCGAGATACGGGACGGCCCCGCCCGCGTGCGCGACGATCAGCCGCACGCGCGGGCAGCGGCGCAGCGTCCCGCCGAACACCAGCCCCGCCACCGCGCGCGTCGTGTCCAGCGCGAAGTCCACCAGCGACGGCGGCACCGATGGCCCCGCGCACCGGCACGCGACGCTCGGGTTCGGGTGGACGAGCGCGACGGCCCCGCGCCGGTCCAGCTCGTCGAAGACCGGGACGAGCGACAGGTCGGCGAGCGTCCGGCCGTCGGGCAGGCTCGCGGGGAGCACGACGCCGTCCATCCCGAGGACGTCCAGCGCGAAGCCGATCTCCAGCAGCGTGCCGTCCGGGTCGTCCAGCGGCAGGCAGGCCAGCGCGCCGAACCGGCCGGGACGGTCCTCCGCCAGCCCCGCCGTGCCCTCGTTGACCGCCCGCACCAGCGGCCCGGACCGCCGCGCGAACGCCGCGTCCGGCAGCGGCGCCGACAGCACGGCAGCGGCCAGCCCGGCCCGGTCCAGCAGGCGCAGCGAGTCGTCGGGCTTCCAGTCCGGCAGCGGCACGCCGGGCGCCAGCTCGGTCACGCCGAGATCGCGCAGCGCGGCGGTCAGCGCCGGGGGATAGGCGTGGTGGTGGACGTCGATCGGGCCGGCCGGGCGCATCGCGGCTCCCTTCGGGCGTCCTCGTCGGGCTCTCACCCTAGGAACGCGGCCGGGACGCCGTCGTCGGGAGAAAGGACCGAACGTCCCCTCATTTCGGCCCGTCCCCTCATCACTTCGGGGGGAGCGAATCCGGCAGAGCGGACGAGGACAGGGCCCGTCCGGCGCTCCTACGCTGGCGCCGTGGATCTCGATCAGCTCGTCCGCGTCCCCGCCGCGCGACGTGCCGGACCGGAGCGCTGATGCGCGTCGCCCGGCTCGACCGGCTCGTCCGCGAGCAGGCCCGCGTCTCGCCCGGCGCGATCGCGATCGACGCCCCGGACGGCCACTGGACCTACGCCGAACTCGACGCCGCCGCCGACGGCGTCGCCCACGCCCTGGCCCGGCTCGGCGTGCGGCGCGGCGACCGGGTCGTGCTCTGGCTGCCCAAGAGCGCCCGCGCCATCGCCGCGATGCAGGGCGTGCTGCGGCTCGGCGCGGCGTACGTGCCGGTCGACCCGCTCGCGCCCGCCGACCGGGCCGCGCTGCTTGTCGCCGACTGCGCCCCGCGCGCCGTCGTCACCGATCCGGGCCGGGCGCCGCAGCTCACGGCGGCGGGCGTGCGGGTCCCGCTGCTGACGGGCCGCACCGGACCGGCCGGGCCCGTCCCGGACGTCCCCGGACGCCGCGAAGACGACCTCGCCTACATCCTCTACACCTCCGGCACGACCGGGACGCCCAAGGGCGTGTGCCTGTCGCACCGCAACGCGCTCGCGTTCACGACCTGGGCGGCGGCCGAGCTGCGCGCGACGCCCGGCGACCGGTTCGCCAACCACGCGCCGTTCCACTCCGACCTGTCCGTCCTCGACCTGTACGTGGCGTTCGCGGCGGGCGCGTCGGTGCACCTCGTGCCGGACGAGGCCGCGTTCGCGCCGCGCCGGCTCGTCGAGTACGTCACCGGACGCCGGATCACGGTCTGGTACTCGGTGCCGTCCGCGCTGGTGCTCATGGTGCGCGAGGGCGGGCTGGCCGACGCCGGGCCGGCGGCGCTGCGGGCCGTCCTGTTCGCGGGGGAGCCGTTCCCGCCCGGCCCGCTGCGCCGGTTGCGCGCCGCCCTGCCGGACGCCCGGCTGCTCAACCTCTACGGCCCCACCGAGACCAACGTCTGCACGTTCCACGAGGTCACCGTCGTGGACGGTCCCGTGCCCCTCGGCCGCGCGTGCTGCGGCGACCGCGTCCGCGCTCTCCGCCCGGACGGCACCGAGGCCGCCCCCGGCGAACCGGGCGAACTCGTCGTGGACGGCCCGACCGTCATGCTCGGCTACTGGGGCCGCCCGCCGCGCCGCGGCCCGTTCGCCACCGGCGACCGCGCGGTGCTCCGCGACGGCGTCTACCACTACCTCGGCCGCGACGACGCCCGCGTGAAGCTGCGCGGGAACCGGATCGAGCCCGGCGAGATCGAGGCCGTCCTCGCGTCGTGCCCCGGCGTCGCCGAGGTGGCCGTCGTGGTGACCGGCACGGGCGCCGACGCCCGGCTCGTCGCGCACGTCGTGCCCGAGGGGGAGCGCGGGCCGGGGCCGCTGGAGATCCGGCGGCACTGCGCGCCGGTGCTGCCCCCGGCCATGATCCCGGGCGACGTCCGGCACGTGCGGGCCCTGCCGAGGACGTGCACCGGCAAGACCGATCGGGGACGCCTTGCCGCGTCCTGACTCAGCCCCCGTCGCGCGGCACCGGCCACCGGGACAGCTCCGGCGGCGTCGCGCCTACCTCCACGAGCCTGCTCTCGTAGGCGTAGATGACGACGGCGACGCGGTTGCGCAAATTCAGTTTGTTCAGCAGGTTCTGCACGTGCGATTTCACGGTGCTCTCGCTCAGCGAAAGGTCCTTGGAAATCTCGGCGTTCGTTCGGCCGCGCGCGAGAAAGCGCAGGACGTCCAGTTCCCGTTCCGTCATCCCGACCGCGCCCGCCGGGCCGTGCGCCGGGCCGCCCGCGCTCGGCGCGACGGGCGCGGCGAACGAGTACCCCGCCGCGAGCATCCGGACGGCGGCGCGGAAATCCTCGGGCTCGCAGCTCGTCAGCAGCACGCCCGCCCGGTCCGGCGGGACGCACGGGACATGTCCTGGCATGTCGCTGAGCAGCAGAAATCGGCCTGACCAAGAGGGATGCTCAGTGCGCAGCCGGCCCGCGACCCGCGCGGGCTCGGCCCGGCCGTCGAGCTGCCCGAGGACGAGCACGTCCGGCGCGAGCGCGGCCACGGCCCGCGTGAGCGTCGCGTAGTCGTGCGCCTCGCCGACGAGCGCGAGGTCGGGGGACCGTTCGACGCTCTCGCGCAGGCCCGCTCGCAGCAGGCCGCGCCGGTCGCCGACGAGGATCGTGACCGTACGGTTCCTCCGCTCCTCGACGCCCCGCCGTTCGACGCGGACGGAATCCACCGGTGCTCGCATGTGATCGAACCTCGAAATACACGCTCGATGACCAGTGCCAGGCCATTGAACCCGTGTGGTCGACACCGAGTCAAGGCCGACTTGACGGATGAATTCGGGTGGCCGCCCGGTCCGGACGCCGCCGGACCCATGAGGTTGGATGGGGAGATGAGCGAGTCACCGTACGCCGACCTCGACCGGCCGCCGCTGCACGAGGCCGCGCTGCGCCGGGCGCTGCTGCGTCCCGGCGGGCTGTGGACGGACCTGCGCGTCGTCCCCGAGACCGGCTCCACGAACGCCGACCTGGTCGCCGCCGCGAAGAACGGCGCGCCGGAGGGAAGCGTGCTCGTCACCGAGGCGCAGACGGCCGGGCGCGGGCGCCTCGGCCGCGTCTGGACGGCCCCGCCGCGCTCGGGCCTGACGTTCTCGCTGCTCGTCCGCCCGGACGTGCCGGTCACCCGGCTGAGCTGGGCGCCGCTGCTGACCGGCGTGGCCGTCGCGACCGCCGTCCGCCGCGTCACCGCGGTCGGCGAGCGGGAGGACCGGTTCAGCTCCGGCGGCGGCAGCGCCGTGGACGCCCGTCTCAAGTGGCCCAACGACGTCCTCGTCGGTGACCGCAAGCTCGCCGGGATCCTGGTGGAGAAGCTCGGGGACGCGCTGATCGTCGGCATCGGGCTGAACGTGAGCCTGACGGCCGCGGAACTGCCCGTCCCGACCGCGACGTCGCTGCGCGCCGAGGGCGCCCCGCTCGCCGACCGCGCCCCGCTGCTGCGCGCGATCCTGCGCGAGTTCGAGACCCGGTACCGGGAGTGGACGCGGCACGGCGGCGATCCCGAGCCGTCCGGCCTGCGCGCCGCCTACACCGAGGTCTGCGCCACGCTCGGCCGCACCGTCCGGGTCGAGCTGCCGGGGGACCGGACGCTCACCGGACCGGCCCGCGACATCGACGACGAGGGCTGTCTCGTCGTGGCGGGCCCGGACGGCGACCAGAGCGTCAGCGCCGGAGATGTGGTCCACGTGCGACCCGCCGACAGCTGATCTGTCACGATATGTCGCGCAAGGGAACGGGCGGAGGGGGCAAACGATGTCACCGGAGTTGCCAGATCCCCGACATGTCGAAGAGATGCTGCTCGGCGGCGAGCTGCGCTACACGCGCCGGGACGCGGTGCGCCTGTCCGGCGTCACCCGCGAGTTCTCCGGCCGGGTCTGGCGCGCGTTCGGCTATCCCTCGATGCCGGACGACGCCGTCGCCTACACCGAGGGCGACGTCGCCGCGCTCGGCCGCATCCGCGCGCTGATCGACGACGGCGTGCTGGACGAGGACAGCGCGATCCGGCTCGTCCGGGCCTTCGGGCAGACGATGGCGCGGCTCGCCGAATGGCAGGTCAACCTGCTGGTGGCGATGATCGGCGACCGTCCCGACGACGCCCCGACCCCCGAGTCCGTCGACCGCATCCTGCGGATCGCCGAGGAGTACATCACCGACTTCGAGCCGCTCGTCCTGCACGCCTGGCGCCGCCAGCTCGCCGCCGCCAGCACCCGCGGCATCGCGGTCGCCGAGGCCCGGGGCGGCGAGGGCGGCCCGCTGCGCCCGCAGGTCGCGATCGGGTTCGCCGACATGGTCTCGTTCACCCAGATGAGCCGCGAGGTGGACGAGATCGAGCTCGCCCGCGTCGTGGAGTGGTTCGAGGAGACCGCGTCCGACATCATCGCCTCGTGCGGCGGCCGGCTCGTCAAGACGCTCGGCGACGAGGTGCTGTTCAGCGCCGAGACCCCGCGCGTCGGGGCGGAGATCGCGCTGACGATCGCCGCCGAGATCATGGACGAGACCGAGATCCCCGACGTCCGGGTCGGGGTGGCCTACGGTCCCGTCCTCGCGCTCATGGGCGACGTCTTCGGGACGACCGTGAACCTCGCCGCCCGGCTGACGTCGCTGGCCCGTCCGGGCACCGTCGTGGTGGACGAGGAGCTGGCGCGGCGGCTGGCCGCGTCCGACGAGCTGTCCCTGACCCGGATCGTCCGGCGGCCCGTGCGCGGGCTCGGGATCGTCCAGCCGTACGTGCTGCGCCGCTCCCCGCCCCCGGAGAAGCCCGCGGACGTCAGTTGACGCTCGTGACGTCCTTGCCCGGCGCCTCGGTGAGCCGCAGCAGGTAGTTCTGCTCGCCGAGCTGCTCGACCAGGTACAGCTCGGTCTCCAGGTAGTCGATGTGCTCCTCCTCGTCGCGGAGGATGTCCTCGAAGAGGTTGGCCGAGGTGATGTCGCCGCGCGAGCGCATCAGCTCGATGCCGGGCCGCAGCCGCGCGACGGCCTCCAGCTCGACCTCCAGGTCGGCGCGGAGCTGCTCGACGACGGTCTGCCCGATCCGCAGCGTGCCGAGCTTCTGGTAGTTCGGCAGTCCCTCCAGGAACAGGATCCGGTCGGTGATCCGCTCCGCGTGCCGCATCTCGTCGATCGACTCGTGGCGCGTGTGCGCGGCCAGCCGCGCGTACCCCCAGTTCTGCTGCATCTTCGCGTGCAGGAAGTACTGGTTGATCGCGGTGAGTTCGGCCGTGAGCTGCTCGTTCAGCAGCGCGATGATGTCCCTGTCGCCTTCCATAGCGGTTCATGCTCGCATGAGGCGACGTGTTTGGACAGGCACCGAGTGCCCGTGTCGCGCGGGTTCAGCCCGCGGCGGCGGAGACGGGCTCGCTGCCCGCCGGACGCTCGTCCCGCTGCTCGCCGAGCAGGCACGCGAGGCGCCGGGTGCACGAGCCGCAGCCGGGCTTCATGCCGCAGGCGGCCTTGACGTCGCGGACGGTCCGGCATGCGCCCCGGGCCATGTGGCTCCGGACGTCGTCCTCCGTCACGGCGTGGCAGACGCACACGTACATGGGGCGGGCGACCTCTCGGGTGGTGGACGTCGGCGCAGGTCAGAGCCTCGCCGCTAAGGTTAGGCTCCCCTAAGGTAACCGACGGATGCCCGTTCTGGCCAGTGGCCTCCCCTTCGGTGTGATGTACCCCCCACGGGAGCCGGGAGTCACCGCCGGGCCGTCCGGGACGTCCGGACTTGCCCCCGACACGCCGAAACGGGCGGTCCACGCGGCCCTTCTGGTGATGTTTCACGCAATGACGGTGCGCGGTGGCTGCCGGAAATGCCCGTTTCATGGACGCGCTCCGCCGGGCGACCGAGGGTAATAAATCCTGTCATCTGGGCATTCGGAGCAAGTTATCCGTGTTCGTGGAAGTACTACGAGTGGCAAACCGCAGGTCAAGAGCGCGGATCACGCCGGGAAACGTTCATGAATGGCCATACGATCGGTTCATGACCTCAGTACTGCTCGCCGAGGACGACACGTCCATCTCCGAGCCTCTCGCCCGTGCGCTGCGGCGCGAGGGGTACACCGTCGAAGTGAGCCCGGACGGGCCGCAGGCCCTGGAGCGGGCGCTCGGGGGCGGCGTTGATCTCATCGTCCTCGACCTCGGGCTGCCCGAGCTGGACGGGCTCGAAGTGGCGCGCCGGGTCCGTGCCGAGGGCCACGGGGTGCCGATCCTGATCTTGACCGCCCGGGCCGACGAGGTCGATACCGTCGTCGGGCTGGACGCCGGTGCCGACGACTACGTCACCAAGCCCTTCCGCCTGGCCGAGCTGCTGGCGCGCGTCCGCGCCCTGCTGCGCCGCGGGAGCACCGAGACCCCGATCGTGCAGGGCGTCCGGATCGACGCCGAGTCGCGCCGGGCCTGGATGGGCGACCAGGAACTCCAGCTCACCACCAAGGAGTTCGACCTGCTGCGCGTCCTCGTGCGCGACGCCGGCAAGGTCGTCACCCGAGAACAGATCATGCGCGAGGTGTGGGACACCAACTGGTGGGGCTCCACCAAGACCCTCGACATGCACATTTCCTGGCTGCGCCGCAAGCTCGGCGACGACGCCGGCAGCCCCCGCTACATCACGACCGTGCGGGGCGTCGGCTTCCGGTTCGAGCGCGGGGACTAGCCGCACCGTTCCCCTGGTCCCGCGGCCGGGCCCGCCGTCCCGAGCGGTGATCCCCGGCCCGGCCGCGCGGTCACGGCACAGATCCGAAGGAGCCCTCGATGAGGCGCCGACTGCTGCTGTCGACGCTCGCGGTGGCGATCGTCGCGATCCTGCTGCTCGGCATACCCCTCGCCTACGCCATGCACAGGCTCGTCTACGAGGAGGCCCGCCAGTCGCTCGGCCGGGAGGCCGCCTCGATCCTCGGCGGGGTCGCCCTGAACCTGGAGGCCCGGGAGAGATTGGACGAGCAGAAGATCGCACGCGCATATCCGGGCCGGTTCATCACCATCACGCTGCCGGACGGGCGGACGGTGACGGCGGGGCGCCGGCACAAGCGCGGCACGAACGTCCTCACCGCCGCCGGGACCGCGGGTCCGGTCCGGGTGCGGGTGGACCGTCCCGCCGCGGAGGTGCAGGACGAGGCGCTGCGCCAGCTCCTGCTGATCGGCAGCCTCGCCGCGCTCGGCGTGGCCGTCACGGTGGGCCTCGCGATGTTCCAGGCCCGCAAGCTGACGCTCCCGCTGGTCGACCTCGCCGAGACCGCCGACCGGCTCGGCAGCGGCAACGCCCGGCCGCGCCGCCGCCGCTACGGCATCCCGGAGGTGGACCGGGTCGCCGAGGTGCTGGACCGCAGCGCCGTCCGCATCGCCGACCTGCTGGCCGCGAGCCGCGAGTTCGCGTCCGACGCCAGCCACCAGCTCCGCACGCCGCTGACGGCGCTGTCGATGCGGCTGGAGGAGATGATCGACGCGGCGGACTACCCCGACGTCGTCCGGGAGGAGGGCGCGGCGGCCGTCGCGCAGGCCGAGCGCCTCGTCGCGGTGGTGGAGCAGCTGCTGGCGCGGGCGCGGCACGACCGCACCGGCGACGCCGTCGCCGCCCCGATCGACCGGATCATCGCCCAGCAGGTCGAGGAGTGGCGGCCGATCTTCCGCCGCGACGGGCGGGACCTGCGCGTCACCGGCGACGACGGGCTCGTCGGCCTGACCAGCCCGGAGGGGCTGTCGCAGATCGTCGCGACGCTGCTGGACAACTCGCTCGTCCACGGCGCGGGGACGGTCACGATCAGCACCAAGCAGGGCGCCAGCTCGGTCGTCGTGGAGATCGGGGACGAGGGGCCGGGCATCCCGCCGGAGCTGGAGGCGCGGGTCTTCGAGCGGAGCGTGAGCAGCGGGAAGGGGACCGGGCTCGGGCTCTACCTCGCGCGCTCGCTGGCCATCGTGGACGGCGGTCGGCTCGAACTGATCAACTCGCGGCCGGCGGTGTTCGGGGTGTTCCTGCGTCCGGCGGCGGACGCGCTGCTGGCCGTGGAGCGCGTCGTCAGCGGCCCGGCGTGATCGAGGTCGGACGGGAGAACTCGGCCTGGCCCTGCGGCGTCGGCCGCGAGAGCGGCCCGGGGACGGGCTGCGCGCCGGTGTCCGCGCCGTCCTCGGCGGGGAGGAACACCCAGCGCTTGTAGGACCAGTAGCGGAACAGGGTCGCGGCGGCCGTCCCGATGACGAGCGAGACGTTGTAGGCGACCGGTCCGCGCATCTCCAGCCCGAACTTGACCGCGCCCTGGAACAGCCAGGTGATCAGCAGCCCGACGCCGTTCAGCGCGAAGAAGATCACGTACTCGCGGCCGAGACCGGACTGGTCGCGGTGGCGGAACGTCCAGTAGCGGTTGGCGACGTACGCGAACGTGGCCGCGATGACGGTCGCGATGCCGGTCGACGTCAGCTCGCCGAGCCCGAAACCGAGGTGCAGCGCGTTGCCGACGCCGAACGTGATGACGGCGGAGATCGCGCCGATGCTGCCGAACTTCGCGAGCTCGTGCACGATGTGCGCGAATCGCCGGTAAAGATGGACGAGCCGACTCACGAAGCGTAACCGTCCTTCCGGCCCCCCGGCCGTGGTGAACTCCCCGGATGACAAGCTGGCGCCTTGTGGGCAAGGCACATTGAGAATAGACGCCCCGCGCGCCCGCTTCGGCGGAACGTCATAGGTCCCGTCGTGTTCCTCTCCGTCCGTCATGCCCGGTTCACTCACGGTCACGCGCCCGGGCGGACGACCTTTGGTGCTTCCCTGCGGATAACCTTGCTGTCCGTGACAGATGCAGTGCACGTCCCGGTGGTCGGGATGGCGGGCGGGGGACAGCTCGCCCGGATGACCCAGCAGGCGGCGATCGCGCTCGGCGTGCCGCTGCGCGTCCTCGCCGGGGACCCGGCGGAGTCGGCCGCGCAGGTGGTTTCGGACGTCCGGCTCGGCGACGACCGCTCCCTGCCCGACCTGCTCGCCTTCGCCAAGGGCTGCGACGTGGTCACGTTCGACCACGAGCACGTCCCCGGAGCGCACATCCAGGCCGTCGAGGCGGCGGGGGTTCCGTGCCGTCCGGGGCCGGACGCCCTGCTCAACGCGCAGGACAAGGGCGTGATGCGGGAGCGGCTGAGCGCGCTCGGCGTGCCGTGCCCGGCGTTCGCGCGCGTCCCGGCCGACGACCCCGCCGGGTTCCTCACGGCGTTCGCCCGCGAGCACGGGTCCCCGTTCGTCCTGAAGGCGGCGCGGGGCGGCTACGACGGCAAGGGCGTCTGGGTGACCGGCGACGTCGAGCTGGCCGCGCGGCTCCAGGCCGAGGGCGTCGACCTCCTGGTGGAGGAGAAGGTGCCGTTCCGGCGGGAGCTGGCCGCGCTCGTCGCGCGCTCGCCGTACGGGCAGGGCGCCGCGTACCCGGTGGTGGAGACCGTCCAGGAGGACGGCATCTGCGTCGAGGTCATCGCGCCCGCCCCGGGCCTCTCGGAGGAGCGGGCCGCGCAGGCGCAGAGCCTCGCGCTGGACGTCGCCGAACGGCTCGGCGTGACCGGCCTGCTCGCCGTCGAGCTGTTCGAGACGGCGGACGGCGTGCTGGTCAACGAGCTGGCGATGCGCCCGCACAACTCCGGGCACTGGACGATCGACGGATCCCGGACGTCGCAGTTCGAGCAGCACCTGCGGGCCGTCCTGGACCTGCCGCTCGGCTCCACCGAGCCGACCGCGCCCTACACCGTCATGGCGAACGTGCTCGGCGGCGACGACCCGGACGTCTTCCCGCGCTACTTCCACGTGATGGCGCACGACCCGGGCGTCAAGATCCACCTGTACGGCAAGGAGTCGCGGCCCGGCCGCAAGATCGGGCACGTGAACGTGTCCGGATCCGACCTTGCGGACCTGCGGGAGCGCGCGCGGCACGCCGCCGACTTCCTGCGCTGGGGTCCGGCGATGGAGGGGAAGCGATGAGCCCGGTCGTGGGCGTGGTGATGGGCAGCGACTCGGACTGGCCCGTCATGGAGGCCGCCGCCGACGCGCTGGCGGAGTTCGACGTGCCGTTCGAGGCGGACGTCGTCTCGGCGCACCGGATGCCCCAGGACATGATCGCCTACGGTGAGTCCGCCGCCTCCCGCGGCCTCCAGGTGATCATCGCCGGCGCCGGCGGCGCGGCGCACCTGCCCGGCATGCTCGCTTCCGTGACCCCGCTCCCGGTGATCGGGGTCCCGGTGCCGCTGAAGTACCTGGACGGCATGGACTCGCTGCTCTCGATCGTCCAGATGCCCGCCGGCGTCCCGGTCGCCACGGTGGCCGTAGGCGCGGCGCGCAACGCGGGCCTCCTGGCGGTCCGCATCCTCGCCGCCTCCGACCCCGCGCTCCAAACCCGCATGCGCGACTTCCAACAGGACCTCTACGCCCAGGCCAAGGCCAAGGGCGAACGCCTCCGCAACTCCCTCTGACCCCGCCCGCCTCGCCCAAGCCGGGCAGTGGGCCCTGCCCGGGCGGGGCGGTGTGCTCGGTCTGAGTCGGGCAGGGCCTTTGGTCGGGCGGGGGTCAGCGCGGGGCGCGGCGGTGGCGTTCGACGGCGGGGCAGCGGTTCATGACGACGTCGAGCCCCGCAGCCTGCGCCCGCCGCGCGGCGTCCTCGTCGACGACGTCGAGCGGTGTCCAGACGGCCCCGGCGCCCGCCGCGACGGCCTGGTCGATCACCGCGCCCGCGAACTCCGACCGCCGGTAGACCGCGACGACGTCGATCGGCCCGGGCACCTCGTCCAGCGACGCGTACGTCGTCTCACCGAGCACGTCCTTCCGGTCGGGATGCACCGGAATGATCCGCGCCCCGGCGCGCTGCATCAACCGCGCCTGCCGGTACACCTCACGCAGCGGATTGCCGTCGAGCCCCACGAAGGCCCACGTCTTCGCTTCGAGCAGCTTCCCGATGACCACGTCGTCCGCGAACTCGCTCATACCCGAACCAACCCACCGCCCGCCCCGCCTGTTCCGGTGCTACGCGGTGATCTCGGACGGGCTGAACGCCACCTTCACGGGCTCGTCCAACTCGGCGATCTCGTCCCCGGTGACCTGGTGCGTCCGCCGGTAGACGTCGCCGTCCAGTTCGTAGGCCGTGAGCATGGGGATGTCGGCGACGTCGAAAATCCAGTAGTACTGGATACCGGCGAGCGCGTAGTCCTGGAACTTGAAATGGTGAACGGTGTTCCAGCTCCCACTTCGCGCCAACTGGACTTCAACGGCCAGAAGTACATCTTCGCCCGTCACCGCCCGCATGCGGTCCTTCTTTGCGCGGCGTGCGGCGTCTCGCGCGACGAGTGCGATGTCCGGCTGGTACAGGGTGTCGTCCGTGACGGCCACCGCGTAGCCTTCGCGCAGTACGTGGTCGGCGGGCACATGCGGGCGCAAGATATCCGTAATTTCCGCAATGCATTCTTCGTGAAGGATGCCGGGAACCATTCGGATCAGCCAGCCGTGAACAAGCTCGTACTGCCTGCCCTCTTCGGGCAATTCATCGAGATCCGCGATCGTATGGGGGCCACGCTCGTCACCGTAGTCATGGGCCGTGCTCATCGTCCCCCATTTCCTTGCAATCAGTGATGATCGCCCTGCATTGGGTGGCACTACGGTTCATCGTAGAACAGCACGGCTCGTCAGGGGCGGCCGAGGGCTCGGTAGGTCCAGCCGGCGGCGCGCCAGGTCTCGGGGTCGAGGGCGTTGCGGCCGTCGACGATCTTGCGTTCGGCGACGACGCCGGCGAGGGTCGCCGGGTCCATGTCGCGGAACTCCCGCCATTCGGTGAGGAGCAGGACGGCGTGGGCGTCGCGGACGGCGTCGAGCGCGGACGAGCCGAATTCGAGTGTCGGCTGCGCGCGGCGGGCGTTCTCCATCGCCTGCGGGTCGTAGACGGTGACCTTGGCGCCCTGCGCGCGGATCGAGGCCGCCACGTCCAGGGCGGGGGAGTCGCGGACGTCGTCGGAGTTCGGTTTGAAGGCCGCGCCGAGGACGCCGACCGTCCGGCCGATGAAGGAGCCGCCGAGCAGGTGGCGGGCCAGGTCGACCATGCGGATGCGGCGGCGGATGTTGATCTCGTCCACCTCGCGCAGGAAGGTCAGGGCCTGGTCGACGCCGAGCTCGCCCGCGCGGGCCATGAACGCGCGGATGTCCTTGGGCAGGCAGCCGCCGCCGAAGCCGAGGCCGGGGCCGAGGAACTTGCCGCCGATCCGGTCGTCGTGGGAAAGGGCCTCCGACAGCTTGGTCACGTCGGCGTGCGCGGCCTCGCAGACCTCCGCCATCGCGTTGATGAAAGAGATCTTGGTGGCCAGGAACGCGTTCGCCGACACCTTGACCAGCTCGGACGTCGCGTAGTCGGTCGTGATGAACGGCGTCCCGACCGCGAGCGGGTTCGCGTACACCTCGCGCAGCGCCCGCTCGGCGCGCTCGGCGGACTCGGGGTCGGGCGGCAGGCCGACGACGATCCGGTCCGGCCGCTCGGTGTCCTGGACGGCGTAGCCCTCGCGCAGGAACTCGGGGTTCCAGGCGAGCAGGACGTCGTCCCCGGCGGGCGCGAGCTTGGCGACCCGGGCGGCGAGCCGCGCGGCCGTCCCGACCGGGACGGTCGACTTCCCGACGATGATCGCCGGGCGGCGCAGCAGCGGCGCGAGCGCGGTCACGGCGTCCTCGACGTAGGTGAGGTCGGCCGCGTACTCGCCGGCCCGCTGCGGGGTGCCGACGCACAGGAAGTGGACGTCCCCGAACTCGGCCGCCTCCTCCACCGACGTCGTGAAGCGCAGCCGCCCGTTCTCCAGGCCCCGGCGCAGCAGCGGCTCCAGCCCGGGCTCGTAGAACGGCAGGTCGCCGGCCGCGAGCCGCGCGACCTTGCCCGCGTCCACGTCGAGCCCGACCACCTCGAACCCGAGGTCGGCCATGCACGCGGCGTGGGTCGCACCCAGGTAGCCGGTCCCGATGACCGTCAGGCGAAGCGCCAAGGCGACTTCCTTTCTCTGCCGTGTCTCCCTGCGGAGACGGGCCGGTACGGCCCTACTACTCCCGGGTAGCATTCCCCGTATGAGTTCCGACTTTCCTGCTTACGCGCCGTCGGAGGAGCACGAACTGCTCCGGCGGACGGTGCGCGAGCTCGCCGACGCCAAGATCGCCCCGCACGCCGCGGAGGTCGACGAGGAGTCCCGGTTCCCGCAGGAGGCGCTGGACGCGCTGGTGCAGAACGACCTGCACGCCGTCCACGTCCCGGAGCAGTACGGCGGTGCCGGCGCCGACGCGCTGGCCACCGTGATCGTGATCGAGGAGGTGGCGCGCGCGTGCGCGTCGTCCTCGCTGATCCCGGCGGTCAACAAGCTCGGCACCGTTCCGGTGCTGCTGTCCGGATCGGACGAGCTGAAGAAAAAATATCTGACTCCGGTGGCGCGCGGCGAGGCGATGTTCTCCTACGCGCTCTCCGAGGCCGACGCGGGCTCGGACGCGGCGGGCATGAAGACCCGCGCGGTGCGCGACGGCGACCACTGGGTGCTGAACGGCGCCAAGATGTGGATCACCAACGCCGGGGTGTCGGAGTACTACACGGTCATGGCCGTGACGGACCCGGGCAAGGGCGCGCGCGGCATCTCGGCGTTCGTCGTGGAGAAGTCCGACGAGGGCGTGTCGTTCGCGCCCAAGGAGCGCAAGCTCGGCATCAAGGGGTCCCCGACGCGCCAGGTGCTCCTGGAGAACGTCCGGATCCCCGCCGACCGGATCATCGGCGCCGAGGGCACCGGGTTCAGGACCGCGCTGGCCACGCTGGACCACACGCGCATCACGATCGCCGCGCAGGCGCTCGGGATCGCGCAGGGCGCGCTGGACTACGCGCTCGGCTACGTCAAGGAGCGCCGCCAGTTCGGGAAGCCGATCGCCGACTTCCAGGGCGTCCAGTTCATGCTGGCCGACATGGCGATGCGGCTGGAGGGCGCGCGGCAGCTCACCTACCACGCGGCGATCAAGTCCGAGCGGGCGTTCCACGGCGAGACCGTCCCGGACCTGACGTTCGTGTCGTCGGCGTGCAAGGCGCTGGCCTCCGACGTCGCGATGGACGTGACGACCGACGCCGTCCAGCTCCTCGGCGGCTACGGCTACACCCGCGAGTTCCCGGTCGAGCGCATGATGCGCGACGCGAAGATCACCCAGATCTACGAGGGCACCAACCAGATCCAGCGCATGGTCATCGCGCGCCAGCTCCTCAAGTAGGTCACTTGCAGAGCTTCTTGGTGGCGGTGTCGGTCTGCAGCGTGTCCGCGGACGGCGTCGCCGCCGGGGCCGGGGCGGAGCCGAGCTTCGGCTTCTGCGCGCCGTCCCAGTCCGAGCCGACCAGCACCTGCACGCGCGACCCGAGCGCGGCGACCTTCTTGGTCTTCGCGCCGGGCAGCGCGGCGGCGAGGGTCTTGGCCGCGTCCTCCTGACCTGGGCCGTACTGGATCTGCGTGTGGGCGAGGCCGCGCCGCGCCACGCCCGGCACGACGACCGTCTTGAACCCGACGTCCCGCAGGTCGCCGGCGGCGCGCGCCGCGAGGCCCTGCGTCCCGACCGCGTTCAGCACCCGGACGGTCATCGCGGACGGCCGGACGGTCGGCAGGTCGGACGCGGGCGCGGACGGCGACGCCGACGGGCTCGCCTTCGGCTCCGGCGCGAGCGGCCGGTCCCGGCGGAGGCGGGAGAACAGGTCGTCGGCGCGGTGGTCGTCCCACAACACCGTGGACTGCGGCGTCGCCGCGTTCCACAGGATCGCGTTGTAGTTGTCGTTGGCGAGCGGCACCTTCGCGAACGTGACGCTGTCGGTGGACAGGTCCTGCATCTGGTTCGCGAGCTTCGGCAGGTTCTTGGCCAGCTTGTCGTCGACCCGCAGCGATTTCAGCGCGGCGTTGAGGAACCGCGCCGACTTCACCGGGTCGCTCAGCGTCTTGGACGACAGCGCCTGCTTCATCATCTGCGCCAGGAGCTGCTGCTGCCGGTCGATGCGGCCGAGGTCGCTGCCGCCGGTGAGCGTGTACCGGGCGCGGGAGTAGCCGAGCGCCTTCAGACCGTCCAGATGGGACTTGCCCGCGGGTAGCTTCAGGCCGCTCTTGGCGTCGTCGATGGGCTGCTCGGTGCAGACGTCCACGCCGCCGAGCGCGTCCACCATGTTCACGAAGCCGTAGAAGTTGACCTCGACGTAGTGGTCGATCGGGACGCCGGTCGCCTGCTTGATCGTCTTGACCGTCAGGTCCGGGCCGCCGAACTGGTACGCCCAGGTCAGCTTGCCGCGCCGGGCCGGGACCTGCGCGCCCTTCGCGCCCTCGGTGCCGTTCGACCGGTGGCTCGGGATCATGACGTTGGAGTCGCGCGGCAGGCTCACCACCGACACCTTGTCGTGGTCCTGGGAGATGTGGACGAGCAGCATCGTGTCCGACCGCTCGCCCGCGTCGTGCCCGAGCTTCGCGGCCCGCTGCTGCTCGCGGGTCAGGCCCTCGCGGCGGTCGACGCCCGCGACGAGGATCGTCATCGCGCCCTTCGGCCCGCCGTCGGAGCCGAGCCCGCCCACCGACACCCGGTCGATCGCACCGGTCACGTAGTTCTGGAACGCCCACGCGCCGCCCGCCGTGAGCAGCACGAACGCCGACATCACGCCCGTCGTCGTGAGGAACCGGCGCTGCCGCCGGGCCGCGACCGCCGCGCGCGGGCTGAGCGTCGGGCCCGGCCGGCGCGGGCCGCGCGGCGTCTCCACCGACACCCGGGGCGCGGGCGCGCCGTCGATCATGACGCCCTCGCCCGGGGCGTCGTCGGCGGGCGCGCCGCCCGGACGCGGCCGGAAGTAGCGCTCCAGCGGGTCGGCGCCGTCCCCCGCGTCGTGCCGGTCTGCCATGCCGCCCGCCGCCTCCTGGAATCGCCGGTCGTGGAACGCGAACGCAGACCACTTTAAGGTGGGGAAGGGCGGACCGTTCGTTACCCAGGGCCTGTGTCCCCTTCTTCCGGTAACGTTGCGCCGTCTCGACCGCACCCGGCGCTGCCGGGGCCGTGGACGCCAGTGAGCAAGAGAGGAATGGGGCGAACCACGCCCGCGAGTATGAATCCGTCTCCCCACGCGCAGAGCGCCCACCCGGACCGGGAACCGGGCGCAGGTTCGGCCGCGGGCGACCGCACCTGGCCCGCCGTTTCGGTGATCATGCCCGTTCTCAACGAGGAGCGTCACCTCACCGACGCCGTCCGGCGCATCCTCGACCAGGACTATCCGGGCGAACTGGAACTCGTGCTGGCCGTCGGGCCGTCCCGGGACCGCACGGAAGAGATCGCGTCCCGGCTGTCGGCCGAGGATCCGCGGCTCGTCGTCGTCCCGAACCCGACCGGACGCACCCCCCAGGGCCTCAACATCGCGATCAAGGCGTCCCAGTACTCGATCATCGTCCGGGTGGACGGGCACTCGCTGCTGCCCGGCGACTACGTCCGCGCGGCGGTCGAGACGATGGAGGAGACCGGGGCGGACAACGTCGGCGGGATCATGGCCGCCGAGGGCACGACCCCGTTCGAGAAGGCCGTCGCGTGCGCGATGACGTCCAAGCTCGGCGTCGGCAACGCCCGCTTCCACACCGGCGGCGAGCCCGGCGAGGTCGAGACCGTCTACCTCGGGACGTTCCGCCGCAGCGCGCTGGAGCGCGTCGGTTACTACGACGAGACGTTCGTCCGCGCGCAGGACTGGGAGATGAACCACCGCATCCGGCAGACGGGCGGGCGGATCTTCTTCACGCCCCGGATGCGCGTGACGTACCGTCCCCGGCCGAACCTGCGCGCGCTCGCCCGGCAGTACTTCCACACCGGGCGCTGGCGGCGCGTCGTCGGCCGCGAGCACCAGGGGACGCTGAACATCCGCTACCTCGCGCCGCCGTTCGCCGTCGCGGGGATCATCGTCGGGACGATCGCCGGCGCGGCCGGGTTCTGGCCCGCGTTCGTCCTGCCTGGCGGCTACGCCCTCGCGATCATCGCGGGCGCGGCCGTGGAGGGGCGGGGGCTGCCGTTCTCAGCGTGGCTGCGGCTGCCGCTCGTCCTCGCGACGATGCACCTGTCGTGGGGCGTGGGCTTCCTGACGAGCCCGCCGCGCCTCGGCCAGCCGACTCCCGCCAAACCCTGAACCTGCGGGCTGGGCCTGGCGTCTGACCTCCTGGGACGGAATCATGACGATTCGTCCGGCTAAGGAGGTCGTCCATGTCGAACGGAACGCGGCACGCCCTGGGCGTGGTCGCCGGTGTCCTGGTGACGGTGGTCAGCCTCGGCTGCGTCCTCTTCGCGCTCGACCGGGCGCAGCGGATGTACGTGTACTTCCGGCTGGAGCCCGGTGACAAGGCGCTGGTGACGCTCGCCCTCGTCGTCGCGGGGCTGCTGATCGGGCTCGCGATGGGGTCGCGGCTGTCGCCGTTCGCGTCGCTGGTGCCCGGCGTCGTGTTCGGCGCGGTCGGGCTCGTGTACGTGCTCGCGCCGACGCAGGCGCTGCGCTGGTCCGTGCACGTCAAGCCCGCACGGTACGCGCGCGAGTTCACCACGCTCGGGACGCTCGGGGTCTTCCTGCTGCTCGGCACGGCGCTGTTCGTCGCGTCGCTGGCGCCGTCGCGCTGGCAGGGACGGCGGCGTCCCGCGCACGGCGGCGCGCTGCCCGGCGGACGCCCGCTGGCGCCGCACCCGCACCAGGCCCGGCACCAGGCCCCGCCGCCCGCGCTGCCGCAGTACGGCGCGCCGCGCGCGCCCGAGGCGCCGCAGCCCTACGCGCCGCCCGCCGGGTTCGCGCCGCCGTCCGGCGCGCCCGAGGGGCAGCCGTTCACGCCGCCCGCGTCCGAGGCGCCGCCGCCCTACACGCCGCCCGGGGCGCCGCAGCCGCACACGCCGCCGTCCGCGCCCGAGGCGCCGCCCGCCGCGCCGCCCCCCGGGCGCAAGCCCGGGGACGAGGAGGAGCCCGGCGAGTGGACGCGGATGTACGGCGGCCCGAACCGCTAGCGGCCGAGCGCCGCGAGCACGCCGGGGACCTCGTTGACGACCATCGCGTCCACCCCGGCGTCGGCGTAGCGCGCTGCCTCGGCGGCCTTCGGGCACCAGACCATGACGTCGAGCCCGGCCTTGTGCGCCGTCGCGACGTTGTGCTCCAGCGACCGCAGCCGCGTGTCGGGGTGCTCGAACCCGCAGGACGCGGTGTGCAGCGCGACGGCCTGGAGCCCGAGCCCGGCGGCGGCCGACACGCCGTGCCAGAGCGGGAACCGCAGCCAGGTCAGCAGCCCGACCGGCACCTCGGGCAGCTCGTCGCGCAGGAACACGAGCAGGCCGGGGTCGAACGACGTCACCATCAGCCGCCGCCGCTTGGCCTCGCGCCGCAGCAGCGGCAGCAGGAGCGCGCCGGTGCGCCGGGACGGGGCGTCCACGGCGTCCTCCAGGACGGTCTTGACGTCCAGATCCAGCGCGATGTCGGTCGGCGTCGCCGCGAAGATCTCCTCCAGCGACGGCAGGCCCGACGCCTCGGCGGTGCCCTCCACGAGGAAGTTCCCGTCCGGCCCGGTCGGGTCGTGGCGCAGGACGAGCCGGTCGTCGGACGTGCGGGTCACGTCGATCTCGACCCACGACAGGCCGGTCTCGGCGGCGGCCAGGATCGAGGCGAGGGTGTTCTCGGCGACCGTCCCGCGTCCGGGGACCGGGACGTCGCCCGAGCCCGCGCCGCGATGGCCGATGACGGTGGGAGTCTGCTCGAAGATCACACGGTCTCCGTCTCGGTGGCGAGGTGTTCGGCGATGACGATGTCGAGGGGGTGGGTGACCTTGAGGTTGCGCTCGTCGCCCGCCACGACGCGGATCGGGACGTCCGGCAGGTAGCGGTGGACGATGCCGCAGTCGTCGGTGGCGTGCAGCGCCGGGTCGGCGAGCGCGCGGTCGTAGGCGGCGCGGATGACGCCGAGCCGGAAGCCCTGCGGCGTCTGGAACCGGACGAGCGTGTGCCGCGCCGGCATCGCGGCGACCGTCCCGTCGGCGATCTCCACGATCGTGTCGGCGGACGGGACGCCGACGGCGACGGCGTCCGCGTCGTCCAGCGCGGCGAGCACCCGGTCGATGGTGGCGGCGTCCACGAACGGACGGGCCGCGTCGTGGAACAGGACCTTCGCGTCGGCGGGCTCGTCGGCCAGCGCGGTGAGCGCCGCGACGGTCGACGCCGTCCGCGTGTCGCCGCCCTCGACCACGGCGGCGACCTTGCCGTAGGGGGCGGTCAGCGCGGCGGCGGCGCGCAGGTGCCCGGCGGCCATGACCACGACGACCGCGTCCACGCCGGGATGGGCGTCGAACGCGGCGACGGCGAGGGACAGGATGGGCCGCCCGCCGACCTCCAGGAACTGTTTCGGACGGCCCGCGCCCATCCGCTGCCCGATCCCGCCCGCCAGCACCACGGCGACCGTTCGCATCGACATCTCCCGGGGCTCTCGTGACCGAACCGCTACGCTGTGCATCCGTGTGCGACGAGACCGCCGGGCGGAGGCGCCGATGACCGTGGCCGTGATCGTCGCGACCGCGCGGGACGCCGACCCGGCCGCGCTGACCGGCCTGGTGGACGCCCTCGCCGGCAGGCTCGCCGTCCTCAACGTACCGGACCAGCGCGTCCTGGCCCGTCCGGACGTCGCGCGGGCGCTGCGCGCCGCCGGCCGGGCCGTGACCGAGTGCGCCGGTGAGACCGCCGTGCTGCGGGAGATCGCGCGGCTGGCGCGGACGGCGCATGACGGGCTCGCGGTGCTGCCCGGCGACCTCGCGACGGGTGATGAGGTGCTGGCCCGGCTGCTGGCGGCGCGGGGCGCGGGCGCGCTGACCGTCCCGCCCGCCGACGGAACGGTCCCGGTCCGCACGAACGCGGGCCTCGTGGTCGCGGCGGGCTCGGCGACGCACCGCGTGACGGCCCCGGACGGCGGCTTCCCCGGCGCGCTCTACGTCTCCGGCGACCGGGCGGGCTTCCTCGCCGTCCTCGCCGACCGCATCGCGGGGCTCGTGGACGACGGTGTGCTGCGCGTCCAGGACCCGGTGCCGCTGCTGCTCGTCGGGCTCGTCCGGGCGGGGGAGCCGGTGACCGCGTGCCCGGCGGGCGCGCTGCCCTGCCTGCGCCCGCGCACCGGGGAGGCGGCGCGCGCGGCGCTGCGGGCCGTCGCCGCCGCCGACGAGGACGCCGCCCGGCTCGCCGCCGCCGTCCGCCGCGACGACGGGTCGCTGCCCGCCCGCGCGGTCGGCGCGCTCAGCCCGCGCTTCGTCCGGTGGGCGGCCGGACGGGGCCTGACGCCGCACGCCGTCACGGGCCTGTCGGCGGTCGCGGCGGCGCTCGCCGCGCTCTGGTTCTCCGGCGGCGACCGCGCCGGACTCGTCGTCGGCGGCGCGCTGCTGCTCGTCGCGTTCACGCTGGACTGCGCGGACGGCCAGCTCGCCCGCTACACCGGCACCGCCACCCCGTTCGGCGCCTGGCTGGACGCGACGGCCGACCGGGGCAAGGAGGCCCTCGCCTACGCGGGCCTGGCGGTCGGCGCCGCCGACCCCGGCGTGTGGCGGCTCGCGGCGGCGGCCCTGGTGCTGCCCGCCGTCCGGGAACTGATCGCCGTGCGCGCCCCGCGCGGCCCCCGCGCGCGGTCGATCGTGGACCCGTTCGACGCGACCGTCCCCGAACCGGGCGGCGACTGGCTGCGGCGCCTGATCGTCCTGCCGTCCGGAGAGCGGTTCGTGCTGGTAGCGATGCTCGCAGCAGCGACCGACGCCCGCCGCGCCCTGGCGGTACTGGTCGCCTGGAACGCCGTAGCGGCGGCCTACGCCCTCGCCGCGCGCCTCGCCCGCTCGCCCGCCCGCCGCCCATCCACCGCCCGAATGGCCACCCGATGACTCCCACCACGCCCACTCCCACGCCCGCCGCTCCCGCAACGCTCGCCGTCGCGCTCGTCGCGCCCACTCCCGCGCTCGTCCCCACGGCTCTCGCCTCGCCCTCCGCGTCCGTCGCGCCCGCGTCCGTCGCGCCCGCGTCCGCGTCCGCCGCGACCTCTGCTGGGCTCGCCGTCGTGACGGGGGTCGTGCGATGACCGCCGCAGTGTCCGCTGTGCTCAGCCAGCGTGATGATGGGCCGCTCTGCCGGGCGCTGGGGCGCGCGGCGCGCGGTCAGATTCCGCCGCTGCCCGGCGCGCTCGTCGCGCTGGCCGCGACGGCGGTGCTGCTCGCCGCCGGGATCGGCGCGGAGCACGGGGTCGCGCTGTTCGCTCCCGTGGTCGTCCTGCTGCTCACCGGCCCGGCCGCCGGGCATGCCCATGATGGGCGCATCGACTGGCTTGTCCCGCCCATCGTGCGCGCGATCGAGTATGGTTACCTCGCTGTCCTGGGGTTCGCACAGGGCGTTCGGCCGCCGTTCATCTTCGTGCTGCTCGCCGTGCTCGCGTTCCACCACCACGACATCGTGTACCGCGCCCGCCAGGGGCTCCGGACGCCGGAGCGGGCCGTCCTCGCCGGACTCGGCTGGGAGGGCCGGATGCTCGCGGCGGCCTTCGCGGGCCTCTTCGGGCATCTTCCGTTCGCGTACGCTTCCCTCGCCGTCTACCTTGGCGTGGTGTTCGCCGCCGCGAGCGTCCGCACCTGGGCGCGGGCCGGTCGGGACGGCGGCATGACGATCGACCGTGAGGAAGGGAAAGCATGATCGGGATGGTGCTGGCGGCGGGAGCCGGCCGCAGACTACGGCCCTACACCGACACGCTCCCGAAGGCGCTCGTGCCGGTGGACGGCGACACCACCATCCTCGACATCGCCCTCGGCAACCTGTCCGCGGTCGGTCTCACCGAGATCGTGATCGTCGTCGGTTACTGCGCGCAGGCCGTCGAGGAGCGCAAGGCGGCGCTGGAGGAGCGGTACGGCGTGTCCATCACGCTCGTCCACAACGACAAGGCCGAGGAGTGGAACAACGCCTACTCCATGTGGCTCGCCCGGGAGCACTTCGAAAAGGGCGTCCTCATGGTGAACGGCGACACCGTCCACCCGGTCAGTGTCGAGAAGACCCTGCTCGCCAACCGCGGCCCTGACATCCTGCTCGCGGTGGACGACGTCAAGAAGCTCGCCGACGAGGAGATGAAGGTCATCCTCGACGACGCCGGCCACCTGAGCCGCATCACCAAGCTCATGGACCCGGCGGACGCCGCCGGCGAGTACATCGGCGCGACGCTCATCGAGCCCGCCGCCGCCGAGGCCCTCGCGGACGCCCTCAAGGCGACCTGGGAGGCCGACCCGGACCAGTACTACGAGGACGGCTACCAGGTGTACGTCGACCGGGGCGCGAAGATCGCCGTCGCGCCGATCGGGGACGTGGCCTGGGTCGAGGTCGACAACCACGACGACCTGGCGAAGGCCCGCACGATCGCCAAGACCTACTGACCCGCGTCCGGGGCGCCGCCGCGTCCCGGACCGGACCGCACGGACGACGTTTCCCGGCCGCGCGCCGAGAGGGAGGCCCATGCCCCTGCTGACACGGATGCTCACCGCGCCGCTGTCCATCGACGTCCGGCGCGGCGCCGTGGTCGGCCTCGGCGAGCTGCTCGCCGACCGCCGCATCGCCACCGAGGGCCGCGTCGCCATCGCGGTCGGCCCTGGGCAGGGCGAGAAGATCGCCGACGACGTCCGCGCGTCGCTGGCCGCCTGCGAGGTCTTCCAGGTGGAGAGCGGCACGGTCGACGCGGCGGTCGCGCTCGGCTCCAAGCTGCGCGCCGGGTCGTACGAGGCCGTCGTCGGGATCGGCGGCGGACGCACCATCGACGCCACCAAGTACGCCGCGACGCTGTCGGGCATCCCGATGGTGTCGGTCGCGACGAACCTGTCGCACGACGGGATCTGCTCGCCGGTCGCGTCCCTCACCCATGAGAAGGGCAAGGGGTCGTTCGGTGTCGTCATGCCGCTCGCGATGGTGGTGGACCTCGACTACGTCCACGCGGCGCCGCCCCGGCTCGTCCGGGCCGGGATCGGGGACGTGGTCAGCAACCTTTCCGCCGTGGAGGACTGGCTGCTCGCGTCCGAGAACGTGGGCGAGCAGATCGACCGGATGGCGCTGACCGTCGCGCGGACCGCCGCCGAGGCCCTGCTGCACCAGCCCGGGACGATCGACTCCGACCGGTTCCTGACCGTCCTCGCCGAGGGCCTGGTGCTGTCGGGGCTGGCGATGTCGTTCGCGGGCGACTCGCGACCCGCGTCCGGCGGCGACCACGAGATCCTGCACGCGATCGACCAGCTCTACCCCGGCACGGCCAACCACGGCGAGCTGGCGGGGATCGGCGCGGCGTTCTGCTACCACCTGCGCGCGACGCACCTCGGCGACGGCGCGGACCGTCTCGCCGACATCGTCGCCTGCCTGGACCGGCACGGCCTGCCGAAGCTGCCCGAGGACGTCGGCCTCACCGCCGAGGAGTTCACGGCGGCCGTCCGGTACGCTCCGCGCACCCGCCCCGGCCGCTATACGATCTTGGAGCATCTCGACCTCGACGAGGCTGCGACGCGCAAGGCGGTGGAAGAGTATGTCCAGGCGCATGGAGGCTGACCGCGAGGCGGCGCCGGACGCGCGGCCGTCCCGCCGGACGGCCCGGGTCGCCGACGTCCGGCGGCACGGGCAGCCGCCGGGCCTGAAGGATCGCCGCAACGAGGAGCACTGGGCCGGGCGCCTTTACATGCGGGCGCTGTCGCCGTACTTCGCGTGGGCGGCGCTGCGCGTCGGGTTCTCCCCGAACCAGCTCACCTACCTGATGATCGTGAGCGGCGTGCTCGCCGGGTTCGTCGTCTCGCTGCCCGCCACGGGCACGGCGGCGCTGTGGACGGCGCTCGGCGGCGCCGTCCTGATCCAGCTCTACCTGCTGCTCGACTGCGTGGACGGCGAGGTCGCCCGCTACCTGCGGCAGACGTCGGTCGGCGGCGTGTTCCTCGACCGCATCGGCCACTACCTGTCCGAGGTCGCGCTGCTCACCGGGCTCGGGTTCGCCGCCCAGGGCGACTGGACGACCGGCGGCTACGTCGAACTCGGGCTGCTCGCGGCGCTCGGCGCGGCGCTGATCAAGGCCGAGACCGACAACGTCGTGGTCGCGCGCGCCAAGTCCGGGCTGCCGGCCGATCCGACCGGCGGCGACCGGGCGCTGCGGCCCCGCTCGACGCGCATCGCGCTCGCCCGCCAGGCCGCGTCGATGCTGAAGTTCCACCGCATCATCGGCGCGGTCGAGCTGTCGCTGCTGATCCTCGCGGCGGCCGTCCTGGACGTCCTGCTCGGCACCGACACCCCGGCCGCGATGCGGGTCCTCGCCGTGGTCGTCGCAGTGGTCGCGGTCCTGCAGACGCTGTTGCACCTCGTCAGCATTCTCGCCTCCCGGAGATTGAACTGAAAGGCCCGTTTTGACGACCCCGCAGGACCAGATCGGCACTCCCCCGGACCGTGCGAGCGGCCTGTTGAGCGTGGTCGTGCTGACGATGGGCAACCGGCCCGCCGAGCTGGCGCGCGCGGTGCGCAGCGCCCTGGAGCAGGAGCACGTCGAGATCGAGGTCGTGCTCGTCGGGCAGGGCGTCCCGGGCGACTGGCGGCCCGGTGACGACGAGGTGTTCGAGGACAAGCGGGTCGTGCTCGTCCGGCTGCCCAAGAACGTCGGGATCCCGGCGGGCCGCAACCGGGGCGTCGAGGCGTCGTCGGGCGACATCGTGCTGTTCCTGGACGACGACGGCTGGTACCGGTCGACGCGGCTCGGCGCGCACCTGCGGGACCGGTTCGCCGCCGACCCGACGCTCGGCGTCGTGTCGTTCCGCGTCCGCGACCCCGAGGGCGGCCGGGGCGAGCGGCGGCACGTCCCTCGGCTGCGGGCGGGGGACCCCGAGCGGTCCTCGGCGGCGACGACGTTCCTCGGCGGCGCGTGCGCGGTCCGCCGGACGGCGTTCGACGCGGGCGGCGGCCTCCCGGAGGACTTCTTCTACGCCCACGAGGAGACCGACCTCGCCTGGCAGATCCTCAACGCGGGCTACCGGATCGTGTACGACGCGTCGGCGGTGATGTTCCACCCGTCCGTGCTGCCGACGCGGCACGAGATGTTCTACCGCTACAACGCGCGCAACCGGGTGTGGCTGGCGCGCCGCAACCTGCCGTGGCCGCTGGCGCTGACGTATCTGGCGATCTGGATCGCGATGACCGTGCTGCGCGAGCGGCGGCCGAGCGCGCTCAAGCCGTGGTTCGCCGGGTTCGCCGAGGGCTGGCGCAAACCCGCCGGGCCGCGCCGGCCGATCTCGTGGAAGACGGCTTGGCGGATGACCCGCACCGGCCGTCCCCCGATCATCTGAGCCGGTCCGCCCAGGCGTCCTCGGCGGTGAGGACGTCCAGCCGTTGCGTCGCGCGTGACACCGCCACGTAGAGGACGCGCAGGCCGCGCGGGGACTGCGCGGCGACGGTCTCCGGCGCGGCGATCACGGCGGCGTCGAACTCCAGACCCTTGGCCTCCAGGACGTCCAGCACCTGGACGCGTTCGGGCAGCCCGTCGGCGAGCCGGGCGCGGACCTCGTCGGTCCAGTCGGCGCCGTCGGGCAGGGGGACGATCACGCCGATCGTGCCGTCCACCTCGTCCAGCAGCCGCTCGGCCGACGCGCGGACGGCCGCCGCCAGCTCCCCGGCCGGGACGACCCGGATCCGCGGCTCGATGCCCGACGTGCGGACGGCCCGCGCCGGACGGGCCTCGGGCAGCGCCAGCGCGAGCACCCGCGCCGACACCGCCGCGATCTCCGTCGAGTTGCGGTAGTTCGTGGTCAGCTCGTACTCGTGGCGGGTGCGGCGGGGCTCCTCGCGGCGCGGCTTGCGGCCCCGGCGCGCCTTGCCCGCCCGGCCCGTCGCGCCGCCGCCGAGCGCGGCCTCCATCGCCTGCCGGGCCGCGTCCAGGTCCTCCCAGGCCGACTGCGCCGGGTCCTCCACGACCGTCCAGCTCGCCTGGCGGCCCCGGCGGCCGAGCATCCGCCACTGCATCGGGGACAGGTCCTGCGCCTCGTCCACGACGATGTGACCGTACTCGGGACGTTCCTCGACCACGCCGTCGTCCACCCGGCGGGCGCGTTCCAGCCGCTCGATCGAGCTGGTGACCTCGCGGAAGTCGGGGTCGGCGTCGTCCTCGGCGGCGACCTCCTGGCCGGTGAGGATGTTGACGCCGTCCACGACGAACGGGTCGTCCTCGTCGGCCGGACGGCGGGCGGGACGGGGCGGCGGGCCGAGCAGCGCGTCCAGCTCGTCCAGCAGCGCGACGTCCTGGTAGCTCGCGCGGCCGGGAAGGTCCGCCCACGACGCGGCGAGCGGCGCGACGATCGAACGCTCCACCTCGCGACCCGCCACACGGCGCAGCCGGTCGGCGTCGCCCAGCGCGGCGAGGACGTCCACCGGCCGCCGGATCGGCCACCACGCGACGAGGAAGTCGGTGAACGCCCGCTGCCCCCGGACGCGCGCGTCGAAGTCGGCGCGGCTCCCGGCGGCGGGCCGCGCGCCGCCCCGGTCGGACGGCGCGTCGATCTCCCCGAGGCCCTCGGCGGCGAGCAGCGCCCCCCACACCGCCGAGCCGTCCTCCTGCGCGGCCTCCTCGGCGGCGCTGCGGCCCCCGGCGTCGCAGAACACCTGCCACAGCGCGTCCAGCAGCGCGCCCGCGACCCGTCCGCGCGCGCCGTTCACCGCGCCCCGGTTGCGGCGGTGCAGGTCGGCGCGGAGCCGGTCGAGCCGGGCGCGGTCCAGCGCGACGACGATGCCCCGGTAGACGACGCGCAGCTCGCCGGGGGCGTCCGGCGCCGGGTCCGCGACCGCGCGGCGCAGCACCGGGATCATGGTCTCGGCGCCCTTCAGGCGGGCGAGCTCGGGGGTGTCGTGCACGGTCGCGGTGACGCCGGGGACGAGGTCGCCGAGGGATCGCAGCGACGCCGAGCCCTCGCCGAGCGACGGCAGCACGCGCTCGATGTAGGCGGTGAACCGGCGGTTCGGGCCGACGACGAGCACGCCCCGCGACCCGAACCGCCGGCGGTGCCGGAACAGCAGGTAGGCGACGCGGTGCAGCGCGACGGCCGTCTTCCCGGTGCCGGGGGCACCCCGGACGAGCACGGTCCCGTCGGCGGGGGCGCGGATGACCTCGTCCTGCTCGCGCTGGATCGTCGCGACGATGTCGCGCATCGCGCCCTCGCGGGTGCGGGCCAGCGACGCCAGGAACGCGCCGTCGCCGACGATCGTCAGGCCGTCGGCGGCGTCGGGGTCGAGGAGGTCGTCCTCCAGGTCGACGACGCTGTGGCCGCGCGAGTGCAGGACGCGCCGCCGGATCACGCCGCGCGGGTCCTCGGGGGTGGCGCGGTAGAAGTCCTCGGCGGCGGGGGCGCGCCAGTCGATGACGAGGGAGTCGTGCTCGCCCGTCCGGACGCCGATCCGCCCGATGTAGCGAACCTCGCGCCCGTTCTCGATCCGGACCGCGCCTTCTTCCGGGCCGAGAGGTCGGTCGGGGCCGGTTGGTTGGTCGGGGTCGGTTGGTCGGGGAGATGCGGTCGGTCGGGTGCCGGCAAGGTCGAGGCGGCCGAAGACGAGGCCGTCGTCGGCGATGTCGAGGGCCTGGGCGCGCAGCGCGGCCTGGTGGACCATCGCGTCCCGGTCCACCAGGGAGCCCTTGGTGCCGGCCAGCGACTGCCGGTAGCCCTCCCGCAGCAGGGCCTGCGCCTCGGCGCGCATCTCCTCAAGCCGCGCGTACGCCTGGTCGACGTACCGCTGCTCGGCGGCGATCTCCTGGTCCTTGACCGGCGACGGCATGGCGCGCTGCTCCTTGGCGAAAAGGCGTGAAGAGCAAGCTTATTCGGTGGCCGCCGAGCGTCAGGCGGCGCGTTCCACGGCCGCCTTGATCCGCGCGAGCGTGGCCCGCATCCCCACGCGGTTGTGCGCGGCGCGGTCCGGCGCGTTCACGCCGGTGAAGACGCGGCCGAGCAGCGAGACGAACCCGGCGCCCCGGTTGTCGCGCCGCAGGTCCTCCCAGTACTGGGCGAGCCGGACGGAGCCGTCGCCGATGTCCTCGATGCGGAAGCCCCACACCGCGACGGGGAGCCCGAAGCTCGTCACGCGGAACGCGTAGTTGCGGCCAGGCTCGGCGACGGTCACGTGGCAGTCGGTGAACCACACGCGCCAGCCGATGCGGTTGAAGCCGACGAACTTGCGTCCCTTCGCGCGGATCCAGACGGCGAACAGCTCCGGGCTCCAGCGCGGCATCCGGCGGGGGTCGGCGACGGCCGCGTAGACCGTCCGGGGCTTGGCCCGCACGACGACGCTCTCTTCGGCCACCCATTCGCGTTCCATGGCGCCTCCTCGTCAGCGGAGGTGAGCGTACTGCCGGGACCACTCGGCGTACCAGCCCGCGTACCAGGAGTCCGGGGGCGCGAGGGGCATGACGTACGTCACGGTCTCGGCGTAGTAGCGGCGCTGGAAGTCGGGCGGCATCTGGTCGAGCCGCTGGACGTTGCTGATCCGGTCGGCGAGCTTCACCTGCACGGCCCGCCACGGAGCGTCCCGCAGCCGCCGCAGGTAGGCGGCCTTCGCGGCGCGCTTGGCCTGCCGTCCGGCGCCGCCCGCCGGAGGCTTGGTGACCCAGTCGACCAGCTCGGCGACGTCCGCGCCGAAGCGGGCTTCCACGTCGGCGATCGTCGCGGACGTGTCCTCCACCACATCGTGCAGCAGCGTCGCGGCGAGCACGCCGAGGTCGGTGACGCCCGCGCCCCGCACCTGCGCCTCCAGTGCCTCCAGCAGGTGCTCGACGTAGGGGACGCCGGTCGGACGCGTCTGGTCCCCGTGCCAGGCGAGCGCGGCGCGTGCGGCGTCGTCCAGTGCGTCCGGGTCCGGGAGGTCGGCGCGGGCCTCGTCCCAGGTCCGCCAGGACGTGAAGTTCTGCATGGAATGGTCCGTACTGATCGGGGTTGTGTCGCGCCGGGCGCGCGCACAGGGCAGGGTGGAGGGGTGTTCTCGCGGCAACGGTACGGGAGGGAGGCGGCGGACGTGGCGGTGCGCCGGTCCCCTCGGCCGGTGGGACGCCGCCGCCTGATCGCCGGGCTCCTCGCCGTCGTCGCCGCCACCGCCGCGACCGCCGCCGTGGTGAACCGGTTCGTGCTCGGCGCCGAGTGGTGGCAGGTGCGGCACACCGTCAGCGACACGCCGGTCGCGGCGCAGCGCCCGGTCGGGCCGCCGCCGGGGCCGCTCGCGGTGAGCTGGGAGCGGTCCGAACGGGTCCGGCCCGGGGCCGCCGGGACGGTCGCGTACGCGGTCGCGCTCGGCCAGGCGGTCGCGGCGTCCGGCCGCGGCCTGGACGTGCGCGACGCCCGCACCGGCGCGGCCCGCTGGAGCTACCGCCGCGCCGGGTGGACGCTCGTCGCGTGGGCCGCCACCGGGACGCGGATCGTCGCGGCGTTCGAGCGCGACGGGCACCGCGCCGACCGCCAGACCGTCGGGTTCGACGCGCTCTCGGGCGGGATTCTGTGGCGGCGGACGGGCGACCGTCCGGCGTCGGCGGCGCGGGCGACGCTGCGCTGGCCCGCCGGGTCCGGGATCGTCCTGACGGCCGCCGACGACCGCGCGACGCTCTACGGCCGGTCGGCGGCCGACGGGGAGCGGCGCTGGCGGCTGCCGGTGCCCGCGGGCTGCCGACTGTTCCCCGACGCCGCGCAGGCCGCCGACGCCGAGGAGTCGACGATCGCGGTCGCGCTGGACTGCGCCGGGGGAGCGCGGCTGCTCGTCCTGGACCCGGCGACGGGCCGGGAGCGGTGGCGGCGGACGCTGGCGGCGGGGGAGGCCCCGGCGGTCGCGGTGCGTGGCGGGACCGTCCTCGCCGCCGACGGCACGGCGCTCCGCGCGTTCTCTGCGGACGGTGCCGAACTCGCCCACTGGGACGGCGACGTGTGCGGCGACGGAATGTGCCCGGCGGCTCCGTCCGGCCGGGACGCGCTCGTCGTCGCCTATCAGCCCGACCCCGGCGCCGACGGCGTCCGGAGCGCGCGGATCGCGGCGGTCGACACACGCTCCGGGCACGTCCTCTGGGACCGGGCGGCGCCCGCGTACGCGGCGCTCGCAGCGGCGGGCGGCACGGTCTACGCGCTGCGCCCCCGGCTCGCCGACGCGCTGCTGCCCGCCGGGATCGACGTGGTCGCGCCCGGCGACGGGACGGTCCGGTCGGTGCCCGCGCCGTTCGTCCTGGACCCGGCGCTGGACGGCGCACGGCCCTGGCTGGCGGCGGCGGGCGGCCTGCTGTACGCGGCCGTGCCCGAGGCCGCGCCCCGGCCGACGGGCGCGGCCCGGCTGGTGGCGCTGCGCGGCGGCCCGGACCGTCCGGGCCCGCCGGAACTGGGCGGCGTCCCGCCGCGCGACTGGCCGGACGCGTGCGCGCTGCTCACCAGGTCCGAACTGGCGGCGGCCCGGATGCCGGCCCACACGACGGAACCCAAACGGGTGGCGGTGGGCGAGGTGAAGCTGCCGCGCCCGGCCTCATGCGTCTACACACCGAACGAACCGCGCCGCAACGCCCCCGCCGGCGGCTGGGGCGAAAGCCCGCTCGTCGTGTCGGTCCGCTGGGTCGCGCCCGACGGCGGCGCCGCGTCCGGCCTCCTGGACGCCCTCCAGTCGGTCCAGGCACAGGCCCGGCGACGCGGCGACGTGGGCGCGGACGAGGCCTACGAACTGGGCGCGATGACGGGCACGGTCGCACTCCGCGTAGACCGCACGATCGTCGTGGTCCAGGCGTCCCGCCCCCAGGGCGCGGCAGTACGCCTGGCCCGCGCGGTGGCCGCCCGCCTCCGCACCCGCGACGCCCCGAAAACGTCCACCCACCCGACCACCGGCACCGCCCTGACCAACCCCCGCACAACCCCGCAGGCAGACTAAGCCGCGCCCCACCAACCCACAGCGACCGAGCACCCGATCGCGATCCAAGCGCAGGTCGAACTGCGTCCCCCTCCCTGCGCCGGCCGAGCACTCTGGCCACGACGCCGCGCACAGCCCGTGCTGCGCTTTCCCGCGTCGGGCGAGCGTGCTGATCGCGATACCGCGCGCACGTCGAGCCGCGCTCGTCTCCCTGCGCCCGTCGAGCGCCTGATCACATCGCCGCGCGCAGGCTGTGCTTGGCCTTGCGACCGGTGAGCGCGCCGGACGCGCGTCCGCGGCGGTTGACCGGGTCTCGGCCTCGCGCGGCGGCGCGCTGCTCAATCTGCGCGCAGGGTGGGTCGTGTCGGCGGTGTTCGGTGCAGGCTTGGGCGCGGGTGGGTCAGAGGGCGCCTGCCTGAGTGCCGGGGTGGGGTGTCTCCGGGATGACCGGGGCGGCGGACGTCGCCGTGCGCGCGGCCCAGCTCTCCAGGTGCGCGACGAACGACTCCGCCTGGATCGGCCAGTGGTAGCGGGCGAGCGCGGTCTCGTGGCCGCGCTTGCCGAGGTCGGCGCGCAGCTCGGCGTCGTTGTGGAGCTTGCGGACGGCGTCCGCGACGGCCTCCGGGTCGCCGTAGGGCACGACGAACCCGGCGCCGGCCTCCTCGACGAGCTTGGCGGCGGCCGGGTTCGGCGTCGTGACGACGGGCAGGCCGCGCGCCATGTACTCGATGACCTTGGTGGGCATCGAGTGCCGGTGGTTCGGGCCGTCGTGCAGGAGCGCGAGCCCGGCGGTGGCGCCCTCGGCGATCCGCAGTGCGCGGTCGTTCGGGACGAACCCGTACCAGCGCAGCACCCCGGCGCGCTGGGCGTCGCGCAGCGCGGGCCGCACGTCCGGGTCGGCCGCGCCGATCAGCTCGACCGTGACGCCCTCGGGCGCCAGCAGCCGCGCGGCGGCGATCATGTCGAGCCCGCCGCGCGCGACCGAGAGCTGCCCGACGTAGACGACGCGTCCCTCGCCCGGCGGCGCGGGCGGCACCTCGGGCACGTAGGTCGTGTTCGGGACGAGCGGGTGCCGCTCGCGGAACCGGTCCTGGTACGCCTCCTCGGCGAGCAGGAGCCTGTGCCGCCGCTCGGCGCGCAGCTCCACGCGCCGGACGGCGGGCCGCAGCAGCGGGACGAGCGGCCCGGGCACCCAGCCCTTGCCGGCGAGCGCGGCGGGCAGGTCCTCGTGGACGTCCCAGACGACCGTCCGGCGGCGCACCGAGCGCGGCAGCCCGACGAGCAGTTCCGGGTCGTGCAGCAGCACCACGTCGGCGTAGGCGGCGTGCTCGGCGAGCGCGCGGTGGGCCGCGCGCACCGCGCCGAACCGCTTGCGCCCCGTCGCGCGCGGCACGTCCACCGGGCTGATCTGCCGCCACGGCGTGACGTGGCAGGCGCGGAACGGCGCGATGTAAGTGACCTCATGGCCCGCGTCGAGCAACGCCCGAATCTGCCGGTGAAGAATTCTGGCGTCCTCGGGGTGATGCACGACCGTGCAAACACAGACCCGCAATTGCCTCACTCCGGAAAAGTTTCCGTCAGCCCGTGTAGCGGACTCTTCCCTGCGCGCGGAAAGAAAGCGCAAAGAGTGGGTGTCCGCCGGGTGGACGACGTTTGAAGACCGCACGGTCACAACATTTCCACCGTCGGCGCGGAAAGGCCCCGAGTGCGGCCCCGCGTGTCGAAAAGCTGCCGTGCCGAGGCCAGCAGTTCCGGTGTGTACTCGCGGTGGTCGGCGATGACGATCGCGAGGTCGGCCGTGGCCAGGCCCTCGTCCAGCTCGACGCGCGGCACGGACGTCCCGTCGACCTCCCAGTCGGTGACGTAGGGGTCGTGGAACACCAGGTCGGCGCCCAGCCGGGCGAGCCGGCGCGCCACCGGACGGGCCGGCGATTCGCGCTGGTCGGCGATGTCGGCCTTGTACGTCACGCCGAGCAGCAGCACCCGGGCGCCGTTGATCGCGCGTCCCTCGTCGTTGAGCAGGTGCTGAGCCCGTTCGGCGACGTAGCGCGGCATCCGGTCGTTGATCTCCTGGGCCAGCTCCACGAACCGGAACGGGTACCCGAGAGAGCGGACCTTGTACGACAGGTAGTTCGGGTCGATCGGGATGCAGTGTCCGCCAACGCCCGGTCCAGGGCGGAATGCCTGGAATCCGAACGGCTTGGTGGCGGCGCAGTCGATCGCGTCCCACAGGTCGATGCCCAGCTCGTGGCAGAAGACCGCCATCTCGTTGACCAGCGCGATGTTGACGTGCCGGTACGTGTTCTCCAGCAGCTTGGCCATCTCGGCCTCGCGTGTGCCCTTGGCCTGCACGACCGTGTCCACGAACCGGCCGTAGAAGGCCGCCGCGGCGGCGGCGCAGTCCGGCGTGAGCCCCCCGACGATCTTCGGGGTGTTCCGGACGCCGTAGACCGCGTTGCCCGGGTCGATGCGTTCCGGCGAGAAGGCCAGGTGGAAGTCGGTTCCCGCCGACAGGCCGGACTTCTCCAGGATCGGCCGGACGACCTCGTCGGTCGTCCCCGGGTACGTCGTCGACTCCAGCACGACCAGCGCGCCCGGCGACAGGTGCTCGGCGACGGTCTCCGCCGCGCCCCGCACCGCCGACAGGTCCGGCCCGCCGTCCGGCGACAGCGGCGTCGGTACGCAGATCACGATGGTGCGCGCCCCGTCGAGCACCGATTCGTCCGTCGTGGGCGTGAACCCCGCCGCGAGCATCGCCGCGATGTCGGCCTCGCTGACGTCGTCGACGTGCGACCGTCCCGCCCGCAGCCCCGCCGCGACCGCCTCGTTCCGCTCCAGGCCCCCCGTCGTCAGCCCCGCCGCGCTCGCCTCGCGCACCAGCGGCAGACCGACGTATCCGAGCCCGACGACCACGAGATCCATCGGGTCTCTCCCTTCGCGTGTTCGGGGTCGCAGACGCCCCCGATATTTCCGGTGTCCTCTTCTGGACGTTAGATCACCCGATCCGGAGGAGGCCAACCGGCCTCCTCATTTCCCTCCTTGTTCACGTTCTCGTCACGTCGCGTTAGGTGAATTCTCTAGTGCCCGATGGCATCACTTACGATGACCGGGGGAATTCCAGACGACTTCGAGGAACGGTTGATGGCTCAGAACGGCAGTGGAGCACGCGACGGTGGGACCGTCCTGCACGTCCTCGGGGCGCGGCCCAATTTCGTCAAGGCCGCCCCGGTCGTGCGGGCGCTGGACGGACGGGGGGCGGCGCAGGCCGTCGTCCACACCGGCCAGCACTACGACGAGCGCATGTCGGAGATCTTCTTCACCGAGCTGGGGCTGCCCGAGCCGGACGTCAACCTCGGCGTCGGCTCCGGCGGGCACGCGGCCCAGACGGCGGCGCTGCTGGTCGGGCTGGAGGAGCAGTTCGTCGCCCGCGCGCCGCGCCTGGTCGTCGTGTACGGCGACGTCAACTCCACCGTCGCGGCGGCGCTCGCGGCGGCCAAGCTCCACATCCCGGTCGCGCACGTCGAGGCGGGCCTGCGCAGCTTCGACATGACGATGCCGGAGGAGGTCAACCGACGGCTCACCGACCAGCTCGCCGACCTCTGCCTGGTCACGAGCCCGGAGGCGATCGGGCACCTGGCCAACGAGGGCGTGCCGGTCGACCGGATCCACCTCGTCGGCAACCCGATGATCGACACGCTGCTCGCGAACCTGGACCGGTTCGACACCGAGCGGGCCCGCGCCGAGCACAACCTGCCCGAGCGCTACGTCCTCGCGACGATGCACCGGCCCGCCAACGTGGACGACCCGGCCACCGCCGCCGAGCTGGTCGGCCACCTGCACGGCGTCGCCGACCTCGCCGACGTGGTCATCCCCGTCCACCCGCGCGGCCGGGCCGCGCTGCTGGCCGCCGGGCTGGACCGGCACCCGCGGCTGCACGTCCGCGAGCCGCTCGGCTACCTGGACTTCCTCGCCGCCGTGCGCGGCGCCGCCGCCGTCGTCACCGACTCCGGCGGTCTGCAGGAGGAGACGACGATCCTCGGCGTCCCGTGCCTGACCGTCCGGCCCAACACCGAGCGGCCGATCACGATCTCGCACGGCACCAACCGGCTCGTCGCCCCGGCCGAACTCGTCCCCGAGGCCCGCAAGGCGCTCGCCGCCGGACGCCCGGCCGACTCCGCCGCGCCGCTGCGCACCCCGCCGCTCTGGGACGGCCAGGCCGGCCCCCGCATCGCCGACGTGATCATGGAGTTCACCCGTGGCTGACCAGCCCGAACCGCCCGAGGATCCGGCCGTCGAGGCGGCCCGCGAACGGCACCGGGCGGCGCGGCTGCGCGCCGCCCTGCGCGACCGCGAGCAGCGCCTGACGGAACTGGAGCGGCGGCTCGCCGCCCTGGAGGGCTCCACGACCTACCGCTTCGGGCGGATCGTGGCGAACGCGGCGCGCGCCCCGAAGAAGCGCGGCGCCAAGCTGCCCCGCGAGCTGTTCCGGCTGTGGAAGGAACGGCACGAGCCGGTCCAGAGCAGCGGCAACGGCACGCGCAGCGGCGGCGCCCGGTTCGAGGAGCCGGCCCGCGCCGAGGATCGGCTGCTCGTCGCCGGGCCGCTGCACGGTCCGGTGCGCGGCCCGATCGTCGCGGGCGTCCTCGCGCCCGACACGGCCGCCGTGCTCGCCGAGCACGCCCGGATCGTTCCGGTCTATCCGCACGACGGACGGGTCGTCCTCGCCGACGCCGACCTGGACGTGCTCCTGGTGGACGTCGGCGCCGGCGCGCCCGGCGGCCCCTGGGCCTACCTCGGCGTGCCCGGCCAGTTCGACCGCGACCGCGCGCTGCACGACCTGCGTCGCGCGGCCCGGGGGCGCAACATCCCGATCCTGTTGTTCGGAGAGAACCCTCCGCCCGCTCTGGCCGTCCTCGACTGGGACGCCGTCCTCACGAGCCCCGAGCAGCTCGCCGCCTACGACCCCGATCGGGAGGAGACCCCGTGCGACCACGCGCCCTCGTCTACGGCGACGTCGATCTGAACCTCATCGACGGTTCCGCCGTCTGGGCACAGGGCATGGTGCAGGCGCTCGCCCGCGCCGGATGCGAGGTGACGTTCGTCCTCAAGGCGCCGATCCGCACCGGACGGCTCGTCGACCCGCTGCGCGCCCTGCCCGGCGTGACGATCCACAGCCCGCACGCCGAGGGCCGCATCCCGGCGAAGATCCCGATGCCGCCGCGCTGGGCCGCCGGGGTCCTCGCCGAGCTCGACGCCGCCGCGCCGTTCGACCTCGTCGTCGTGCGCGGCCACCGCATCGCCGCCAAGCTCGCCGCCGGGCCGCTCGCCGGACGGCTGTGGACCTACCTCACCGACATCCCGCAGTCCGCGCCGGAGATGTCGCCCGCCAAGGCCGCCGAGCTGGGCCGGATCGCCGACGCGTCCCGGCTGCTGCTGTGCCAGACCGAGGAGCTGCGCGGCTTCCTGGAGACGGCCGTCCCGGCGACGGCGGGCAAGAGCGTGCTGTTCCCGCCCGTCGCGGTACTGCCCGACCGGCTCGTCCCGGCCCAGGACGGCGCCCCCGTCGGCGACCGGCCGCTGCGGCTCGTCTACACCGGCAAGTTCGCGCCGCGCTGGAACACGCTGGAGATGACGCGGCTGCCCGCGCGGCTCGCCGAGCGCGGCGTCGAGGCCGAGGTCCACATGGTCGGCGACAAGATCCACGACGACCCGGACGACCCGTCCTACGCCGACCGCATGGAGAACGCGCTGGCGTCCGCGCCCGGCGTCGTCCGGCACGGCGGGCACCCGCGCGCCGAGGCGATGCGGATCACCGCGGGCTGCGACATCGGCCTGTCCTGGCGTCACCCGGAGCTGGACGCGGGCCTGGAGCTGTCCACCAAGCTGCTGGAGTGCGGGCTGCTCGGCGTGCCCGTCGTCGTCAACCGGACGCCGATGCACGAGCGGCTGTTCGGCGCGGACTACCCGCTGTTCGTCGCGACCGAGGACGACGTCGTCGAGGTGCTCGCCGCCGTCCGCGCCGACCCGCGGATCCACGCGCTCGCCGCGCGCCGGTGCCGCGCCGCCGCCGACGAGTACACGCTCGACGCGGCCGTCGCGCGGCTGCGCTCCTACGTCCGGCAGGTGTTCCCGGAGCCGTCGGAGGCCGTCCTCGGCGCCGCGCCCGCCGGACGCAAGCTGCGCGTCGGCGTCGCCAGCCACGACCTGAAGTTCTTCACGCGGCTGATGGACTACCTGAAGTCCCGGCCGGACATGGAGATCCAGGTCGACCACTGGTCCGCGCTGAAGGCCCACGACGCCGAGCGCGGCCACGCCCTGCTGGACTGGGCGGACGTCATCATCTGCGAGTGGTGCGGGCCGAACGCCCTCTGGTACGCCGAGCGCAAGCGGCCCGGGCAGCGGCTGGTCGTCCGGCTGCACCGGTTCGAGCTGTACGCCGACTGGCCCGGCCAGCTCGACATCGACGCCGTCGACCAGGTCATCTGCGTCAGCCCGCACTACCGGGACCTGACGCTGTCGCGCACCGGCTGGCCGGCCGAGAAGGTGACCGTCATCCCGAACTGGGTGGACGACACCCAGCTCGACCGGCCGAAGCTGCTCGGCGCCGAGCACCACCTCGGCGTCATCGGCATCGCGCCGTCCCGCAAGCGCCTCGACCTCGCGCTCGACGTGATGGAGGAGCTGCGCCGCGACGACCCGCGCTTCACGCTGTTCGTGAAGTCCAAGCTCCCGTGGGACTACTGGTGGATCTGGCGCAAGCCGGAGGAGCGCGCCCACTACGAGAAGGTGTTCCGCCGGATCCGCCGCTCGCCGCTGCTGTCGGGCGGGGTCGTGTTCGACTCCTACGGCCGGGACGTCGCGGCGTGGCTGCGGCGGATCGGGTTCGTCCTGTCCACCAGCGACGACGAGAGCTTCCACCTGGCGCCCGCCGAGGGCATGGCGTCGGGCGCGGTGCCGGTCGTGCGGAACTGGCCGGGCGCCGACACGATCTACGACGAGCGCTGGATCCATTCCGACACGGCGTCGATGGCGGCGTCGATCAGCGCGTCGGTCGCCGGCGGGACGTGGGAGGCCGACCGCGCGTTCGCCCGGGAGCAGGTCGTCGCTGCATACGGCCTGGACGAGGTCTGCCGGCAGTGGACGGAACTGCTCGCCGCGGGCCCGTCCGCCGCGGCCACGCCGACCGCGCCGCTCCCCGCCCGGGAGACGATGACGCGGGGATAACCTGGCGACCGTGACGGGGGAAAGATCATCGGGTCGGACGGGGACGATCACGCGGGGCCGGACCCCGGGAAAGCCCGACGAACCGGATACGCGGGCCGCGCCATGGTGGCGCGGCCCGTACGCCGTGCTCGCCGGGCTGATGGTGCTCTGGGCCGTCGCGGTGACACTGCAGCACCAGTGGGCGGGCGACTTCCGGCTCCACCTGGCGACGATCGACGAGCTGCAGCGGAATCCCTGGCACCCGCGCGACCCGATGGTCGGCGCGGCGGAGGGCAGCCCGTACTACTCGCCGTACATGGTGTTCCTGGCGCTCGCCGGGCACGGCGTGTCCGCGCGGACCCTGCTGGAGATCGCCGGAATAGTCAACATCGTGCTGCTCCTGGCGGGCGTCTGGCGGTTCGTCGGCCGCCGCGCCGGGACGTTCCCGGCCGTCCTGACCGTGGTGTTCTGGCTGCTGCTGTGGGGGACCGAACCGCGCGACTGGAGCGGCTTCCTCGGCCTGTACTCGCTGTCGTGGACGCTCAGCTACCCGAGCACGCTCGCGACCGCGCTGATGCTGTTCATCTGGGACGCGACGCTGACCTGGCTGGACCGTCCGGCGGGGTGGCGGCGGCCCGCGCTGATCGGCGCCCTCGGGTTCCTGGTCGTGCTGATCCACCCGTTCACCGCGATCAACACGATCATCGGGGTGGCGGCGTTCGCGCTGTGCCGTCCGCACCGGCTCCGCGCGGCGCTGACGAGCTGGCGCTCGGTGCGCTGGCTGCTCGTCGCGGCCGTCGTGGCCGGTCTGGCCGCGCTGCTGTGGCCGTGGTCCGACATCACGACGCTGCTCGGCGCGTCGGGCGACTTCTCCGAGATCCATCGTCCGCTGATCGCCGACATCATCCGCGACTGGGGGCTGCCCGGCTACGGCCTCGCCGCCGTGTGCGTGCCCGCCCTGGTGCTCGCGAGACGGCGCGTTCTCGGCCGGGAGCTTCAGGCGTTGTTCCTCGGGGCCGTGCTCGTGCTGGCCGTGGGCGTGCTGGTGCTCGGGAACTACGGGTTCGGGCGGGTGATCCCGGTGGTGCTGCTGCCCTTGCACATCGCGCTCGCCATCCGGCTGGGCACGGCGGCGCGCAGGACGGGCGTCCGGCTCGCCTACGGGGCGGTCGCGGTCCTGTTCTGCCTCGTCGGGGTGGTCGCGAACGTGGGCGGGCTCGTCCGGGTCGGGCATGTGGACGCGGCCGTCGCGAAGAAGTGGAACGTCCGCGAGTCCGCCTCCCCGTACGACGCGTTGACGCCGCTGATCCGTCCGGGCAGCGTCGTCATCAGCACGCGGTCGTGGTCGCGGCGGGTCGTGAACGCGCGCGGCGCCTTCAGCGTGCAGCCCGGCTGGCCGTACCCGTTCGTGAACGAGGACGAGCGGACGCGCGACGTCAAGACGTTCTTCCGCAAAGGCACGACCCCGCAGGAGCGGCAGCGCATCGCCGACCGCTACCACGTGGCGTGCGTGCTCGCGTGGCACCGGTCGCCGCCGCTGCGGCCGGGCGGTCTGGCGGGGTTCGACCGGCGGACGGTATCCGGAAAATACGTTCTCGCGTGCCGTTCGCTGTGACGGACTCCTGCGGGCGCCGGCCTGGGTAGGGTCGCAGGGGTGATGCCGCGCATTCTCCCCGGGTCCGACACGGTGCGGGCGGTTCTGGGACGCGCGCGGCGGTGCGCCGCCGCGTCGGGTCGTCTCGCCGTCGCGCATCTGCCGTTCGCGGTCGTGCTCGCGGTCGCCGCCGCGATCCGTGTCGTGGCCGTCCTCGGTTATCCCGGACCGCTCTGGTTCGGCGACTCCATCGACTACCTGCACGACGCCGCCGCGCTGCATCCGAACGCGGTCCGGCCGAGCGGATATTCGGTCTTCCTCCGGCTGTTGCGGCCCGTCCACGACCTGACGTTCGTCGTCGCCGTCCAGCACCTGCTGGGGTTGCTCACCGCCGTGATGTTCTACACGCTGCTGTGGCGGGCCGGACGGCGCCGGTTCTCCCTCGCGGACGGCTCCGGACGGCTCGCGTGGCGGCGCTGGCTGCCCGGCCTGATCGCCGCCGCGCTGACCCTCCCGTTCCTGCTGTCGACGTTCGAGGTCTCGCTCGAACACGGCCTGTTCGCCGAGACGTGCTTCACGTTCCTGCTGATGGGCGCGCTCGTCCTCGTCCTGTGGCGGCGGCGGACGCCGTGGTGGGCGGCCCTGCTCGCGGGCCTCCTGCTCGGCGGCGCGGCCATCACCCGCACGCTCGGGCTTCCGTTCATCGCGCTGATCGTCCTCGCGCTCGTGCTGCGCCGCGCGGGCTGGCGCCCGGTGGTCGCCGCCGTGGCCGCGTTCGCCGCGCCGGTCGTCGGCTACATGTTCTGGTTCCAGTCCGTCCACGGCTCGTTCGCGATGTCCGAGACGAACGGCATCTTCCTCTACGGCCGGGTCGCGTCGTTCGCCGACTGCTCGGTGATCAAGCCGGACCCGCAGCTGGCCGTCCTGTGCCCCCACCTCACCGACCCGCGCATCGCCCCTGCCTACCAGGTGATGTGGACGAACGCGTCCCCGTTCCGCCAATACCCCGACGGTGTGACGAACAAGGAAGGCAACGCGCTCGCGAGCGAGTTCGCCCGCCGCGCCATCCTCGCGCAGCCCGGCGACTACGCCCACGTCGTCCTCCGCGACACGATGCGCTGCTTCACCTGGGGCCGTCCGCGCTACCCGACGCCGTGGACGCAGCTCTCCTACGAGTTCCCGCGCGGCGAGAGCTGGCCGGACGCCCGGATGCTCACCGCCGAGCTGTACGCACCGAACGGCAGCGGGGAATCACGGGTCGTCCAGCCGTGGGCGGGCCGGATGCTGAACTACCAGGCGCACATGCGGATGCCGGGAACGTTCCTCGGCCTCATCTTCCTCGCCGGGCTGGTCGCCCCCCTGACCCGCCTGCGCTGGCCCGGCCGCCGCCGCAACCGCGCGGCCCTGCTGCACTGGATCCGCGTGCCGATGCTGCCCTGGGGCGTGGGCCTGGCCCTCCTGGTCATCCCCGCCGCGACGGCCGACTTCGACTACCGCTACGTCCTGCCCGCCGTCCCGTTCGCCTGCCTGGCCCTCGGCCTCGCCCTCTTCCAGGCTCCGCACCCCGCCACGGCCGAGCCCGCCGCCGCCGAGGAGCCCGAACCCGAACCGGACGAACTCGCCGAGCACGAGCCCGCCGAGCCGAGCGGACGCTGAACGCGAAGACGCCCGGTCCCCATGGGGGCCGGGCGTCTCTGCGGGACGGCGGGTCAGCTCGTGCTGGCCACCGGCGTGCTCTCGTCCAGCGGGAGCTCGGCGCGCGCGTCGGTGATGCGGCGCTCCAGCTTGCCCATCGAGCGGCCGTAGTCCTTGGTGGACAGCCAGAACTTGTAGATGATGATCAGCTCGAACGTCAGCATCCCGACCGCGGACACCGCCGTGACGGGGATGATCGCACCGGGCAGCGCCGCCGCGATCAGCGGGGCGACGATGAACACGCCCATCTGGAACTCGATGCCGCTGATCAGGTGCGGACGGATCCGGCCGCGCAGCAGCGCGTTGCGGATGCGCGCGTACCAGGGGAAACGCTTGTTGAAGCCCTGCTGGAGGGCGGCGTTCGGGTTGTCCCCGACGACCCGCTCCTCCATGTCGGCCTCGGGGTCGGGCTGGAGCGCGGCGGACTGGAAGGCGTCTTGCAGCGTGCTCGCCGGCTCCTCCTCGCCGCGCCGCCGCCGGACGGCCAGCTCCAGCTCGGCCGCCTCCTCCTGAGCCGCCCGCATCTTGCCGCGCATCTGGTTGCGGACCTTGTAGATCTCCAGCGCGTCCATGTAGCGGAGCATGTCGAGGAACACCACCCCGACGGCCGCCCACAGGTACGCGACGTTGCCCGTCCGGCCGTACTGCCCGCCCATCAGCGCGCAGGCGCACGCGAGGACGCGGACGCGGTCGAAGATGTAGTCGAGCCACGCCCCGAAGATCGACCCGGTGCCCTTGAGCCGCGCGATCTTGCCGTCCATGCAGTCGAGCGTGAACGACAGGTGGTACAGCAGGGCGCCGATCAGCAGGTACGGCCACGTCGCGACCGCGAAGCACGCCCCGGCACCGAGCCCGAGCAGCAGCGCGCCGACGGTGAGCTGGTTCGGGGTGATCCGGGTGCGGTTGGCGGTGAAGCGGACGAGCCGGGAGGCGAGCGGATCGACCAGCAGTACCGTCCACCACGCGTCACGCGCCTTATACGTTCGTTGCCGAACGTCATCGAGCGTGAATGTCGCCATATGAAGCTGTCCTTTCTTCGTGCCGAGGTGCCTCCCCGAAGGCGGAGCGCGCGAACCTCAAATCTGTTCACGCACTCCGGCATGCGGCGCCCACTGCCTGCTGCGCGGGGGTTCTCGGAACACCTGTCGATGCTAGCGGTTGTCCGGAAGCGGACTTCGGCGTTGTCGCCGACTTGTGACTAAGCGGCCATCGAGGACTGACGGCGAGGTTCCCGTCCGTCCGGTGGATGTCCGACATGGACCGTACCGGCCGTCACGGACGCGGCGATCCCGAGCCGACCGGCTCCCGGTCCTTGGCGGGAGCGGCGTGCCGCGCGGTGCGCGCGGTGGTCAGCGCGGGCCGGCGCAGCCCGGTGAACGCCCAGGTCATCTTGGGTTCCAGCGCCCAGCTCATCAGCCGGACGACCGGAGTGGAGCACAGGAACGTCCCGACGACCAGCGCCCCGGCCATCACTGCGAACGTCCCCGGGACGGTGTGCATCCACGGCTCGCCCCACCAGCCGGTGAACTGCAGCAGCCGCGTGACGAAGCCGTGCAGCAGGTAGGCGTACAGCGTCGTCGCGCCGAGCCCGGTGAACCACGTCCGCCGTTTCGGGACGAGCGAAAGAAACGCCGCGACGAGAACGACGGCCGCCGCGAACATCGCCAGCCGCATCGCGGTCCCGGTGACGTTGTCCACGCCGAAAAAGCTGTTCGGGTTCTTCCAGTAGACCCACGAATGGTTCATGCGGTCCTTGGCGACCCACGCGGCGGCGAGCCCGCCGAGCATCACGACCGCGCCGATGATCCGCGCCTGCGGCTTCTTCAGCAGCTCGAAGTGGTCGGGCTTCAGCATCAGGCCGAGGACGTAGAACGGCAGCAGCCCGATCACGCGGTGGATGTCGAACGTGGTGCCGAGGTGGCTCATGTACGACAGGAGCGAGAACACGAGCGCGACGGCCAGCGGCCAGCGGATCTGCTGCCACACAGGCGTGGACAGCCGCCAGAAGAACAGCGCGCACAGGAACCACGTCAGGAAGTACGGGTCGAGGAGGCTGATCTCCAGGTTGTGCCGTCCGACGAGCCAGTCGTACAGCGAGTAGGCCGTCTCGAACACGACGTACGGGACGCCGACGTTCGTGATGAGCTTGCGCGCCTTGCCGCCCGCGAACGTCCAGTTCCGCGAGAAGTAGCCGGTGATCACGATGAACAGCGGCATGTGGAACATGTAGATGAAGATGTAGAGCGCCTTGGCCACCGGCACATCGAGCAGGTTGGCCAGCGAGTGCCCCACCACCACGAGGAGGATCGCGAGGAACTTCGCGTTGTCGAAGAACGGGTCCCGTTCCTTGCGCCGCGGACGCGGGGCCGCGGCGCCGCCGTCTCCCGCCGCGGCCGGGCCGGGCGGCGCGTGCGCCTCCGGTTCGGCTCCGGCGGGCGCGGAGGCGTCGCCCGGCGTGTCGCCGGGCCACGGTCGCCTGGGCTGCGGGGTGGCCGTCGGCCTCGTGTCGTACGTCATGGGGTGGGGAGCCGGTCTCCTCGTCGGTGCGTCCGGCCATCGCCGCCGCGCCGCCCCGTCACCGGGCCACGCCGCGGGTCAGGCCCCCTTGCAGATGTTGTCGCTGGCCTTGATCTCGCCCTGTTGCTTGGGAATGCCCGCCTGGGCGCCCTTGAGGCCGTTCCAGTCGCGCCCGACGACGAGGTTCACCACGCCCGCCGCCGCCGACGCGTACGCCTTCGGTCCCGGCGCGTTCTGGATCTGGCCGGCGAGCGTCGCCGCCTGCTGGTCCGCTCCAGAACCGTACAGGACCTTGGTCTTCGCCGTGGGCGAAGCGTTGCCGCCGACCGTGACCTGGAAGCCCTTGGCCTTGAGGTCGGTCGCGACGCGGTTGGCCTGGCCCGGGATCCCGCTGCCGTTGAAGACCCGCACCGAGACCTGGCTCGGCAGGATCTTCGTCGGGGTGCTCTTGACGGGCGCCGGGACGGTCTTGTCGTTGCGGATCGCGGTGAAGAACGTCCCGGCGGTGGACGACAACGCGACGCGGTTCGGGTCGGACGGGTCCGGCCCGGACGGGACGGTCACGAACCGCAGTTTGCCCGACGACAGCCCGGACATGCTCTGCGCGAGCTGCATCATCTCGCCGTCGTTCAGCTCCTTGTCGACGACGAGGCTCTGGGTCGTCGCGTTGAGGAGCTTGATCAGCTTTGACGGGTTGCTGAGCGTCCCGGCGCTGAGGATCTTGTTGGCGAGCGAGCCGATGAACTTCTGCTGCCGCTTGATGCGCTGGGTGTCGGAGCCGTCGCCGAGCCCGTGCCGGTTGCGGACGTAGGCCAGCGCGGTGTCGCCGCTGATGACGTGCTTGCCCCGGGTGAGGTGGAGCTTGGAGTCGCGGTCGTTGACGTCCTGCGGCAGGCAGACCTCGACTCCGCCCACGGCCTTGGTGACGTTCTTGACGGCGGTGAAGTCGAGCTGCACGAAGTGGTCGATCTTGATGTCGGTCAGCGACTCGATCGTCTTGATCGTGCAGGCCGCGCCGCCCGTGGTGAACGACGAGTTGATCATCGCCCGGCTCGCCGGTGCGCTCATCCCGCCGCCGTGCGTCTTACAGGCGGGGATGGGCACGAGCAGGTCGCGCGGGAAGCTGATGCCGATCGCCGACTTCCCGCCCGGCGACAGGTGCATGAGGATCATCGTGTCCGAGCGCGGCGGCTCGTTCTTCATCCCGCGCCCGTACTTGGCGTTGGCGCCCGCGCGCGTGTCCGACCCGAGGACGAGGATGTTCATCGCGTTGTTGAGCTTCTTCGGCCGGTTCGGGCCGACGCTCGCGTTGATGTCCTCGTGGGCGATGTTGCCGAGGGCGTTGCGGTAGATCCCGTACGTCGTGAGCGCCCCCGCCACGGTGACCGCCGACAGGCCGACGGAGATCCAGCCGAGGATGCGCCAGCCACGCCGACGCGCCGGCTGGGGATCGGCGTCGTCGACGTACTCCATGTACATCGGGTTGCTGTTCATCGGCTCCGGGTGGGACGGGCGGGGATCGGACGATCGAGCGTAGGTCAGGCGAGCCGGCGGACGGACCCGGTTGCGTCATTGCCTCCGGGCACCCCGACGACCGCGGTCACATGTTCGAGGGTCAGCCGGCGATCGAGAAGCGTTTTGTCAAAGTTTCGTTGGATTATGACGGAAGCTCCTGAGACTAGCGGGGCAAGGAGGCTCGCCAGAAGACCGTCGAGTGTGGCGAAGGACATGGCAACGAGCAGCCGGTCCTGCGAGTCCAGCGCCCATTTCGCGGCGGTACGGGCTGCCGCGCCGACCAGTTCGCCCGCCGTGAGTGTGTCCTTTGTCACACTAAGGGCGAGTGTATCCGGTCCGGCGCCCGCCGGTGGCCTGAACCGATCTCCGTGAGCGCGCACTTCCACCGCGTAGTCGGTGACGCCGGGCGGCGCGGCCGACAGCGGCCCGCCGAGCGCGTGCAGCGACAGCCCGACGATCTCGTCGGCGTCCGCGCCGAGCGGCGCGCCGTCCAGGATGTCCGCCAGCGCCTCCTCGGCCACCGCGAGGAGGTAGGGCTCGTCCGGCGGGGCCACGTCCGCGAGCGGCCCAGTGGGATCCATGACCTGAACCGCGACTCCGGCCGACCAGCACGCCATCAGCCACACCGCCGACTGCCAGTGCTCCGGCAGGACGAGCACAGCGTGCTCCACGCCCCCAGGACCGGCGCCGAACTCGTCCACGAGCAGGTTCGCGGTCTTGGCGACCCAGTTGTCGAACGTGCGCGCCGACAGCTCGACCCGCTCGCCCGTGGCGTCGTCGTAGAAGGTCACCAGCGGGCGCGTCGGGTCGGCGGCCACCCGCCGCCGCAGCAGCTCGGCGGGAGTGCGCGCCGCCGATTCAGGCTCGTCGGTCATGGGGCGAGCGTAGAGGCAGAACGCCGCTCCGCCCATGATCCTCGGCGGTTGCGGCAGGTCATCGCCCTGACTACGATCGCGACCGCCCGTGCCCGGGGAGGGCGCGGCGCCCGTGGCGGCTCCGCCGCACGCGGCCGGGCGGACGTTCGCGGAGGTCCAGAGTGATCGCGGCGCGGCTGCTCGCACGGCTCACGGTGATCCCCGCGCTGCTCGTCGTCGCGTGGCTGACGGTCACGCTCCCGCTGCTGTTCGCCGGGGTGCTGCGGCCCGGCCCGGCGCTCGTCCTCTTCGTGCCCGTCGCGGGCGTGTTCCTCTGGCTCGGCCTGCGCCGCGCGGACGCCGACGACCCCCAGCCCGTGCCCTGGTGGTCAGTCCTGGGTGTCGTCGGGGTCGCACTCGCCTTCTTCGCGGTCCAGGCGGCGATGTGCTCTGAGCAGATCATCGTCCGGCGGGACGCGGCGTCCTACTTCCAGTTCGCGGTCTGGCTCACCGACCACGGCTCGCTGCCGATCCCGCAGATGCACTGGGCGTTCGCGGGCGGAAACCCGGCGCTGCACTACGACAGCCCCGCGTTCTACGAGGACGGGGATTCGGTCGTCCCGCAGTTCATGGCGGGCCTGCCGCTGCTGCTGACGTTCGGCGGCTGGCTCGGCGGCTGGCACGGCATGACGCTCATGGCCCCGCTGCTCGGTGCGGGCTGCGTGCTGGCGTTCGGCGGCGTCGTCGCCCGCTTCGTCGGCCCCCGCTTCGCGCCGCTCGGCGCGCTGATGCTCGCGCTCACGACCCCGATGATCTGGGGCTCGCGCTCCACCTACAGCGAACTGCCCGCGCTGGTCCTCATGCTCGGCGGGCTCGCGCTGCTGGACGACGCGTCCCGCTCCCGCCCGCGCGTCCGCGCCGGGCTGGCCGGGCTCGCGTTCGGGCTGATCGTGCTGTGCCGCATCGACGCGCTGCGCGACCTGTTCCCGCTCGTCCTGATCGCCGGCGTGCTGCTCGGGCTCGGCCGCCGCTGGACGCGGGTGGGCGCGCCGCTGGCGCTCGGGCTCGCCGTGGGCGCCGGGGCGGGCCTGGCGGAGGGGTTCGTCCTCTCCCGTCCGTACCTCAAGTACCTGCACGCCTCGCTCAACCCGCTGCTCGCCCTGACGGGCGCGCTGATCGTCCTCACCGTCCTGACGGTCGTGTTGCTGCGCGTCCCGGCGACGGGGCGGCGGCTGCGCGGGCTGGCGGACGCGGTCACCCGCGGGCCGGTCCCGACGGCCGGCGCGGTGCTGACGCTGCTCGTCATGACGGCGTTCGCGCTGCGTCCGCTCTACCAGACGGTCCGGCGCGTCCCGACGAACCTGGACGACCGGCTGAACTCGGAGTTCATCGCCCAGATCCAGCGACTCGACCACCTTCCGGTCGACGGCACCCGGCAGTATTCGGAGCTGTCCCTGTACTGGGTGACCTGGTACGTCGGCATTCCGGCGGTGCTGCTCGCGTCGTTCGGGGCGGCGCTGATCGTCCGGAAGCTGCTGCGCGGGAAGGCGCGCCGCCTGCTCCCGGCGCTCGCCGTCATCGGCTGGACGACCGTGACGACCCTGTACCGTCCCGCGATCACCCCCGACCACCCGTTCGCGGCGCGGCGGCTGCTGCCCGTCGTCGTCCCCGGCGCGATCCTGCTCGCGCTGTGGGCGGCGGCGTACGCGCTGCGCCGGATGCGCCGGACGGGCTTCGGCCCCCGCGCGGTGCGCGCCACGGCCGTCGCGGCGGGGCTGCTGCTGCTCGTCCCCGTCCCGCTGTCGTCGGCGGGGATCATGGCGCAGCGCACCGAGCAGCACGAGATCGCGGCCGTCCGGCAGATGTGCGACGGGTTCGGCGGCGCGGGCCGGTCCCTGCTGTTCGTGGACCGTGTGGCCTCCGACCGGTTCCTCCAGGTCTCCCGGGGCATGTGCGGCCTGCCCGCCGCCCGCGTGGACGACCTCGCCAAACAGAACACGGTCCAGGGCCTCATCGAGGCGATCTACAAGGCCGGACGGCGTCCGGTCATCGTCGGCGGCTCCCCGGCGAAGGTCGAACCGTACGGCCAGCCCGTGCAGATCATGCGGCTGCGCACCCGCCAGGATCAGCGCGCTCTGACCACCGCGCCGACCGGTACGTGGGGGATGTCGGCGGACGTCTGGATCGCCGTCCCGTCACCCCCGTGAGCGCGGGACCGGTATCCTCGCGCTGCGTGAGCACCGAATCCGCCACCGAGGCCGTTCCCGTGTCCGTGCCCGCTCCCGAGGCCGGGGCCGGCCCGGGAACCCTGCCGGAGGACCGGACGGATCCCGTCGCCGCCGACGCCGGCGTCCATGTCACGATCGTCCTGCCCTGCTACAACGAGCAGGACCACGTGATCGCGGAGATCGAGCGGATCTGCGCGGCGATGGACGCGAGCGGCAAGTCCTACGAACTGCTCGCGGTGGACGACCGGTCCACCGACGACACCCTCGCCAAGCTGCGCGAGGCCGCCCCCCGGTTCCCGCACATGCGCGTCATGGCGTTCCAGCACAACAGCGGGTCCGGGACCGTCCGCCGGATCGGCAGCCAGCAGGCGCGCGGCGAGATCGTCGTGTGGACCGACGCGGACATGACCTACCCGAACGAGCGGATCCCCGAGCTGGTCGACGTCCTCGACACCGACCCGTCGGTGGACCAGGTCGTCGGATGGCGCCGCACCGAGGAGGGCACCCACAAGCTGCTGCGGGTGCCCGCCAAGTGGTTCATCCGCAAGACGGCCGAGCGCCTGACCAACACCAAGATCCCGGACCTGAACTCGGGGCTGCGGGCGTTCCGAAAGTCGGTCGCGCTGCCGTACCTGCGACTGCTGCCGCCCGGGTTCTCCTGCGTCACGACGATCACGATCGCGTTCCTGTCGAACCAGCACCCGGTGCAGTACCTGCCGATCGACTACGCCAAGCGGGCCGGCAAGTCCAAGTTCCACTTCACCAAGGACGCCTACCGCTACATCTTGCAGGTCCTGCGGATGGTCATGTACTTCAACCCGCTCAAGGTCCTGATGCCGCTGGCGCTGTGGCTGCTGGTCATCGGGATCGGCAAGGGCGTGTTCGACATGGTCGTCCACTTCGGCTACTTCGCGAACAACACCATCATGATCTTCGTGACGGGGTTGATCATCGCGTCGCTGGCCCTGCTCGCGGACCTGATCGTCCGATCGCGCGGCGACGTCTAGTGCGGATCGCGATCGTCGGTCCGGCGTTCCCGTACAAGGGCGGCGGCGCGCACCACACGACCGAGCTGGCGCACCGGCTCGCGGCGGCCGGGCACGACGTCGCCGTCGAGTCGTGGCGGGCGCAGTACCCGGCGTTCCTGTACCCCGGGCAGCAGACGATCGCCGAACCCGAGGGCGAGCCGTTCCCCGCGACCCGGCGCGCGCTGGACTGGCGGCGCCCGGACGGCTGGTGGCGCACCGGCCGTTCCCTGCGCTCCGCCGACCTCGTGGTCCTCGCCGTGCTCAGTCCGGTGCAGGTGCCGTCCTACCTGGGCATCCTCTCCGGCCTCGGGCGCCGCGCGCGGACGGTCGCGCTGTGCCACAACGTCCTGCCGCACGAGCGCCGGCCCTACGACCGGCCGCTGATGCGGGCCCTGCTGCGCCGAGTGGACGGCGTGCTCGTCCACTCCGACGAGCAGGCCGCTCTGGCGCGGACGCTGACCGGCCGCCCGGTGACCGTCGCCGAGATGCCCCCGCACCTGCCCGCCGCCGCGAAGGGCGTCCGGGACGACGGGGTACGGCGGCGGCTGCTGTTCTTCGGCATCGTCCGGCCGTACAAGGGCCTGGACGTCCTGCTGCGCGCGCTCGCGTCCGGCCCCGCCGATGTGGCGCTGACGGTCGCCGGCGAGTTCTGGGGCGGCCTGGACGACACCCGCGCCCTCATCCGCGACCTCGGTCTGGACGGACGCGTCGAACTGCGTCCCCGCTACGTCCCGGCTGCACAGGTCCCCGAACTGTTCGATGCCGCAGACGCGCTGGTCCTGCCCTACCGCACGGCCACCGCGTCGCAGAACGTCTGGATGGCGCACGAACACGGCGTCCCGGTGATCGCGACCCGCGTCGGCGGTTTCCCCGGCCAGGTCCGCGACGGCGTGGACGGCCTGCTCTGCGATCCCGACGACGTCCCGTCCCTCACCGCCGCCCTCACCCGCTTCTACACTCCCGGCGAACCGGAACGCCTGCGCGCGGGCATCGAACGCCTGGACGACGGCCCGCTCTGGAACACCTACCTAGAAGCCCTCACCACCCCCTGACCCACCCACGGCGCCGCGCTCCAGCCCAGGGCACACCAACCCCAGTCGCGCCGCGACTCCAACGCTGTCCAGCAGGCGTACGCCCCGTGACGAGCCCGTGCCGCAGAACAATCCACGTCACGGCGCAATCCCACCCCGCAGGCAATCCCACGCCTGAAGGCCAACCCAGGCGGCAAGACGAGCCCATTGGGCAGGGCTAGCCCATGCCGCGGGGCCAGCCCGTGCAGCGGGGAAGCGCACGCCGAGGAGCGATCTCACGCCGCAGGGTGATCCCACGTTTGTGGCGGGCCTTGCGCTAGGCGGTGCGCCCGTATTGCGCGGTGGGCTGGTTCGTATGGGGCGAAGCCGACGGGCTGATCACCGGGCTCCACGCCGGGGACAGCAGACTTAGTCCTTGGCGGGGGGAACCAGTTCGCGTTCGGGTTCAGCGGGCTCAGAGGCGGGGCGGCGGCGGGCCGCGAGGGCGCAGGCGCCCGCGTAGATCAGGTCGGCCAGCGTCAGCACCACCCGGGACGTGATCGCCACGACGAGCGGCGCGCCCGCCGGGAGCACCGGCGCCAGCACCGCCGTCATGACCGCCTCGCGAGCGCCGAGCCCCCCGGGCGCGAGGAACACCAGCAGCCCCGCGACGAACGCCAGCGCGTACCCGCCCGTCGCGAGGAAGGCCAGGCGCGGCCCGTCGCCGCCGACCGCCAGGCACAGCAGCCACAGGTGCGCGCCGAACAGCACCCAGCCGAGCAGCGTCCAGGCGACGGCGCGGGCCATCGCGGGGAAGCCCACCGCGTGCTCCAGCGGCGGCTGCCGGACGAGCCGCAAGGCCGTGTTCAACGCCCACGTCACGATGCGCGGATGCAGCGCGGCGAGCAGGACGGGCGCGAACAGCAGCATCCACCAGTAGTCGCGGCGCGCCGCCGCCGACGTGAACGGCAGCGTGGCGGCGGCGACGGCGAGCCCGCACGCGGTGGACGTCGCGACCGCCAGCACCGACGCGCTGAAGCTCCGGGCGCGCGGCACGCGATGCTCGCGCGACAGCTCGACCTGCGTGACGACGACCCACACCATGCCGGGCACGTACTTGCCGAGCCCGGAGATCGCGGAGATGCGGAACGCGGCGGGCAGGGGCAGCCGGGATCCGAGGCCGGTGAGGAACGCCCGCCAGCCGAGCGTCCACGCGACGAGCCCGGCGAGTCCGAACGCGAGCGAGCCGGCCAATGCGTACCAGGACATCTCGCGGAACGCGCGGACGGTGTCGTCCCAGCTCGAGGCGACCCCGTACACGCAGAACGCGAGCGCGAGCAGCACGAGGAGCACGCGCAGCGCCCGCAGGACGGCGGCCTTGGATCTCACCCGCCCAAGGTTAGGGGACGGCGCCGGTAGGGTGGCGCGGGTGAAACTCTCGGATGTGGTCGCCTTCCTGGGGCATCAGGTGCATGTCTGCCGGTATCGCGAGGCCGGGACGCTGCTCGACTGGATGGGCCGTGACCTGCGCGGACGCCGCGTCCTGGACGTCGCGGGCGGCGACGGCTACTGGGCCGGTCTTACCCGCAAGCGCGGCGCGCAGGCCGTCTCGATCGACCTGGCGCGCAAGAAGATGGTCTACGGCGCCGCCCTCGCGCACGCGCCCGCGCTGATCGAGTGCGACGCGCTGCGGCTGCCGTTCGCCGACGGCTCGTTCGACGCGATCCTGTCGGTCTGCGCGATCGAGCACTTCGACGACGGCGGCACGAGCCTGGACGAGATGGCGCGCGTTCTCAAGCCCGGCGGCCAGATCTTCATGTCGGCGGACGTCCTGAGCCGCGCCGACGCCTGGCCCAAGCTCCGCGACGCCCACAAGGCCAAGTACCACGTGCAGCACACCTACACCCACGAGTCGCTCGGGAAGCTGCTGGACGAGCGCGGCCTCGACGTCGTCCGGCACTCCTACCAGTTCCGGACGGCCGCCGCCGAGCGCCTCTACCTGTCGCTGTCCACCTACGGCGGGAAGGTCGGCTTCAACGCCGCCGCCCCGCTGGCTCCGCTGGTCGCGCTCGGCGACCGGGGCGCCCCGAACGAGCGCGGCAGCATCGTCCTCCTCCAGGCCCGCAAACGCTGACGACGTTCCCGCTGATCTTCGACGGGGTACGCACAGTAGGCTCGCCCGGACGTTTCGGGAGGCCGGGCCGCGCCCGGTGCGCCGAGGAGGGAGCCCAGTGGAAGCGATCCTGTTGGTCGGGGGGCGGGGGACACGTCTGCGCCCGCTGACGATCTCCATGCCCAAGCCGCTGCTGCCGACGGCAGGGGTGGCGTTCCTGGCGCACCAGCTCGCGCGGGCGAGCGCGCTCGGCGTGACACGGATCGTTTTCGCGACGTCCTACCGGGCGGAGATGTTCGAGGCCGCGTTCGGCACCAGCGCGTACGGCGTCGAGCTGTGCTACGTCAGCGAGCGGCAGCCGCTCGGCACCGGCGGCGCGATCCGGAACGCGGCGACGGCGCTGGAGTCCGGTCCGGACGACCCGGTGCTCATCCTGAACGGCGACATCCTGTCCGGCCATGACGTGAAGTCGCAGGTCGCGTTGCACACGACGGCGGACGCGGACGTCACCCTGCACCTGACCGAGGTGGAGGATCCGCGCCGGTTCGGCGTCGTCCCGACCGACGCGTCCGGCCGGGTGACGGCGTTCCTGGAGAAGACCACGCGCCCGGCGACGAACCAGGTGAACGCGGGCTGCTACGTGTTCCGGCGCTCGACGATCGACACGATCGAGGAGGGCGAGGTCGTGTCGGTGGAGCGGGAGACGTTCCCGTCGCTGATCGCGTCCGGCGCCACCGTGATGGGGCACGTCGAGTCGGCGTACTGGCTGGACGTGGGCACGCCCGAGGCGTTCGTGCAGGGCTCGCGTGATCTCGTGCTCGGCAAGCTGTCGTCCCCGGCGATGCCCGGCGACCCCGGCCAGCGGCTCGTGCTGGACCGGGCCGTCGTCGCGCCGGGCGCGGTGGTGCGCGGCGGCACGACGGTCGGGCGCGGCGCGGTGATCGAGGCGGGCGCGACCGTGATCGGCAGCGTTCTGCTGGACGACGCGTTCGTGGCGGAGGGCGCGACCGTCCGCGACTCGGTGCTGAGCCGGGGCGCGCGGGTCGGTCCGGGCGCGACGCTGGACGGCGTGATCCTCGGCGACGCGGCGGTCGTCGGACCGGGCAACGAGCTGCGCGACGGGCTGCGCCTGTGGCCGGGGATCGAGCTTCCCGCGACGGCCGTCCGGTTCTCCACCGATGCGTAATTAGCCGGGACGCCGCGCGGGCAGCGTCACGGTCACGGTGAGGCCGCCGCCGGCGCGCGGCGTCGCGGTGGCCGTGCCGCCGTGCGACCCGGCGATGGCCCGGACGATCGACAGTCCGAGCCCGAACCCGCGGTCCCCGCCCGTCCGCCGGTCGCCGAGCCGCCGGAACGGCTGGAACAGCGTCTCGGTCTGATGGCCGTGGACGACCGGGCCGGTGTTGGAGATCTCCAGGACGGCGCGGTCCCCGTCGGTCGCGGTGCGGGCGGTGATCGTCCCGCCCGGCCGGTTGTGCCGGACGGCGTTCTCCGCGAGGTTCTGCACGAGCCGTTCCAGCAGGTAGGGGTCGCCGGTGACGGGCGCCGCACGCAGGTCGCCGGGCTGGACCTCGACGTCGCGCCGGCCGGCGTCGTCGGTGGCGTCGGCGAGAACGCTGCCGGCCAGCTCGGCGAGGTCGACGGGGGACAGCTCGGCAGGCTCGTTGCGCGCGTCGGCGAGGACGAGCAGACCGTCGATGAGCCGTTCGTGCCGGGTGTTGATCTCCAGCAGCGTCGCGCCCAGCTCGCGGGCGTCGGCGGACACGCCGGGCCGGGTGACGGCCACCTCGATCAGCGCCCGGTTGACCGCGAGCGGGGTGCGCATCTCGTGGGACGCGCCGGCGATGAAGCGGCGCTGCCCGTCGAAGGATCGGTCCAGACGTTCCAGCATGAGGTCGAACGTGTCGGCGAGCTTCTTGATCTCGTCCGGCGGGCCGTTCAGGCCGATGCGCTCGTGCAGGCCCCGGTCCGCGCCCGCCGCGATCCGCCGGGCGGTCTCGGTGATGCGATGGACGGGCCGCAGCCCACGCCCGGCGAGCAGCCAGCCGAACACCGTCCCGATCAGGCCCGTCCCGGCGAGCGCCACGCCGCCCTGCGTGAGCAGCGACGTCATCGTCTCGCGGCGGTAGCGCTCCTGCTGGGCCTCAAGGCTCGCGGCGACCTCGCTGAGGGTGACCGCACGGCCGTCCGGCATCGTCAGCCTGGTGGCGGCGGCCCGCTGGAACATCGGGTTTTTGAGCAGGGCGGCGCGCTCCCGCTCGGAGACGCCCGACTGCCGGTCCAGGCGCTGCTGGACCAGCACGTACGTCACGCCGAGCAGGAGGCCGCCCGCGAGCAGGAACGTCCCCGCGTACAGGGCGGTGAGCCTGGCCCGCATCGTCCAGTGGCGCAGCAGGGCGGTCTTGGCCCGGGTCGCGAAACGCATGCGGCCCAGCGTGGTGTCTCGCCCGTCACCTGGGCGTAAACGTCCGGGTTATGCCGTGGTTACCGCGCGGCCGATCTACTCCCGTCCACCGACACGGAGGAGATCGCGATGATGGGGAGAGCTTTGGTCGTGACGGTCGCGGCGGCGCTGTCGCTGACGGCGTGCGGCGGATCGGACGACAAGGCGGGCGGCGGGTCCACGCCATCCGGGAACGATCAGTTCGTGGCGTTCGCCCAGTGCCTGCGGCAGCACGGCGTGGACGTCCCCGACCCCAAGCCCGGCCAGAACGTCGGGAACTGGATGTCGGACGCGGCCCGGGCGAAGCTGCGTGACACCAAGGCGCTGACGCAGTGCCAGGACAAGCTTCCGGCAGGCGTCCTGGACCGGCTCAAGAGCCCCGAGGCGCAGGACGCGCTGCTGAAGTTCGCCCGCTGCATGCGCACCAACGGCGTGGACGTGCCCGATCCGAAGAACGGTCAGCCCGACCTCGGGTCCGTCGACCGCGACTCGCCGCGCTTCAAGGCGGCGGCCGACAAGTGCAAGGGCACGCTGGACGCGCTGCGCGGGGGCGGCCGATGAGACGGCGGATGGCCGTCGCGGGCGGCGCCGTGGCGGCGGTCCTCGCGGCGGGCGCGCTCACGGCCGCGTCCCTGGCCGGCGGCGAGGACGACGACACGAAACCGGCACGGCTGCCGAAGGCCACGGCGACCGTCGAACGCGGCGACCTGGTCGACACTGAGACCGTGGACGGCACGCTCGGCTACGGCGACGAGGTGAAGCTGACGGCCGGGGCGTCCGGGAAGATCACCTGGCTGCCCGCCGAGGGCGCGACCGTGCGGCGCGGGCACACGCTGTACGACCTCAACGGCAAGCCCGTCACGCTGATGTACGGCGCGGAACCGGTCTACCGGCCGCTGTACGCGGGCGTCGCGGACGGCCGGGACGTCCGTCAGCTCGAACGCAACCTCAAGGCACTCGGCTACGGCGGATTCACCGTGGACGACCACTTCACGGCCGACACGGCCGACGCGGTCGAGCGCTGGCAGGACGACCGGGACCTCCCCGAGACCGGCCAGATCGACGGCGCGCAGATCGCGTTCGCGCCGGGTGCGGTGCGGGTCACGGCCCTGCCCGTCCCGGTCGGCGGGCGGCTCGGCGACGGCCAGCCGGTGCTGATGACGACGGGCACCGACCGGCTCGTCCGGATCGACCTGGACGCCGCCGACCAGAGCATGGCCCGCAAGGGCGCGAAGGTGAGCGTTGAGCTGCCTGGGAACAAGACGGTCCCGGGCCGGATCAGCGCGGTCGGCACGGTCGCCACCGCGCCCGCGTCGGCGAACGGCCAGACGAGCGACACGAAGGCGACGATCGAGGTGAACGTCGTCCTGGACCGCCCGAAGGACGCGGGCCGCCTCGACCAGGCCCCGGTGAGCGTCGAGCTGGAGAGCGAACGGCATCGCGACGTGCTGTCGGTGCCGCTGGAGGCGCTGGTCGCGCGGCGCGAGGGCGGCTACGCGGTGCAGGTCGTGTCCGGCGGGACGGTCCGGCTCGTCCCCGTCGAGACGGGTCTGTACGGCGACACGCGCGTGGAGGTCCGCGGCGCGGGCCTGGTGGCCGGGACGAAGGTCGGGGTGCCCGCGCGATGACGCCGATCGTGGAGCTGTCCGGGGTCGGCAAGGAGTACCCCGGCGGAGTCGCGGCGCTGCGCGCCGTGTCGCTGGAGATCGCGGAGGGCGAACTGGTCGCGATCGTGGGTCCGTCGGGATCGGGGAAGTCGACGCTGCTGAACCTGGCCGGGACGCTGGACCGTCCGACGACCGGGACCGTCCGCATCGCCGGGCAGGACGTGAACGCGCTCGGCGACCGTGAGCTGTCGGCGCTGCGGGCACGGCTCATCGGGTTCGTGTTCCAGCAGTTCCATCTGTCCGATGGCGTGAGCTGCGTCGACAACGTCGCCGACGGCCTGCTCTACTCCGGCGTGGACCTGCGGACGCGGCGTCGCCGGGCCGCCGTCGCGTTGGAGCGGGTCGGGCTCGGGCACCGGCTGAGACACCGTCCGAACGAGCTGTCGGGCGGGGAACGGCAGCGTGTCGCGGTCGCGCGGGCGGTGGTCGGCGACCCGCGCCTGCTGCTGGCCGACGAGCCGACCGGGAACCTCGACACCGCGTCCGGGAACGGCGTGCTGGCGCTGCTCACCGAGCTGAACGCCGCCGGGACGACCGTCGTGATCATCACGCACGACACCGAGGTCGCGGCGAGCGTGCCGCGCCGCATCGGCGTCCGCGACGGCGAGGTCAGCGGAGGCAGGCCATGACGACGTACACGCCCGCGCGGCTGAGCACGCGCGACACGCTGCGCGTCGGCGCCACCGGGCTGCGGACCCGGCCGCTGCGGGCCGTGCTGTCCGCGCTCGGCATCGCGATCGGGATCGCGACGATGGTGGCCGTGCTCGGGATCTCCTCGTCCAACCGGGCGGACCTGCTCGCCGAACTGGACCGGCTCGGTACCAACCTGCTCACCGCGTCGCCGGGGAACAGTCTCCTCGGCGGCAAGGTCTCGCTGCCGGAGCGCTCGGTGGAGATGACGCGGGCCGTGGACGGGGTGAAGACGGTCGGCGCGGTCGGCGCCACGGACGCGTCGATCCGCCGCACCGACAAGATCCCCGCGACCGAGACCGGCGGCGTCGGCGTCAGCGCCGCTACTCCCGACCTGCTGCGCACGCTGGACGTGACGGTCGTCAGCGGCGCCTGGCTCAACGCCGCCACGGCCCGCTACCCGGCGGTGGTGCTCGGCTCGGTCGCCGCCGACCGGCTCGGCGTGCAGGAGGCCGGGACGCCCGTGTGGATCGACGACCGCTGGTACACCGTCACCGGGATCCTCGGCCCCGCGCCGCTCGCGCCCGACATCGAGCGGTCCGCGCTGGTCGGCTGGCAGACGGCCCGCGACCGCCTCGGCTTCGACGGCGCGCCCACCACGATCTACGAGCGGTCCACGCCGGAGACGGTCGAGGCCGTCCGGGCGGTCCTCGCGGGCACGATCGACCCCGAACACCCCGAGCAGGTGGACGTGAGCCGCCCGTCCGACGCGCTCGCCGCCCGCGCCGCCGCCGACAAGGCGTTCACCGGAACGCTGCTCGGCCTCGGCGTCGTCGCGCTGCTCGTCGGCGGCATCGGCGTCGCCAACACGATGGTGATCTCGGTACTGGAGCGGCGCCGCGAGATCGGCCTGCGCCGGTCGCTCGGCGCCACGCGCGGGCAGATCCGGACGCAGTTCCTCACCGAGTCGCTGCTGCTGTCGACGCTCGGCGGCGTGGCCGGCGCGGGACTCGGCGCGCTGGTCACCGCCGGGTACGCGGTCGCACGGGACATCCCGGTCACACTGCCCTGGTGGGTGCCCGCCGGTGCGCTCGCCGCGACCCTGCTCGTCGGGACGGTCGCGGGCCTGTACCCGGCGGCGCGAGCCTCCCGCGTCTCGCCGACCGTCGCGCTCGCCGCCTAGATCCGGTAGCCCGCCCCCGGGACGGTCACCACGAGGGGCGGGTCGCCGAGCTTGCGCCGCAGCTTCATCACCGTCATCCGGACGATGTTGGTGAACGGGTCGATGTTCTCGTCCCACACCCGTTCCAGCAGGTCCTCGGCGGAGACGACGGCGCCGTCCGCGCGCAGCAGCTCGGTCAGCACCGCGAACTCACGGTTCCCGAGCGGGACGATCCGGTCGTCCCGGCGCACCTCCCGGCGCGCGACGTCCACGGTCAGCCCGTCGCGCCGCAACACCGGCGGCGCGGCGGGCACCGCGCGACGCAGCAGGGCGTGGACACGGGCTGACAGCTCCGCGAACGCGAACGGCTTGGACAGATAGTCGTCGGCGCCGATCCCGAGCCCGGCCACGCGGTCCCGCACGGCCGACGCCGCCGTCAGCATCAACACCCGCGTCCGCGCCCCGGACGCGACGATGGACCGGCACACGTCGTCGCCGTGGACGACCGGTAGATCCCGGTCCAGCACGACGACGTCGTAGTCGTCCACCGCGAGCCGTTCCAGCGCGCGGTCGCCGTCGAGCGCGACGTCCACCGCCAGCGCCTCGCGCCGCAGCCATTCCGCGATCGCGTCGGCGAGCAGCCGTTCGTCCTCCACCACCAGGACGCGCATGTCCGGCCTCCGATCGTTCCCGTGCCCCCAGAATCGCGGACGATTCGTCAGCTCCGCGTAACCTGTGCCGGTGACCGGGAGTGAACGCGAGTGGGCGCCGCCCTGGCCGCTGGACGTGGGCCGGGTGCTGGCCCCGCACCGGCGCGGCCACGGCGACCCGGCGTTCCGGGTGGACGAGGCGGGCGGGATCTGGCGCGCGTCCTTCACCCCCGACGGCCCGGGCACTCTGCGGATCGTCCAGACCCGTGCGGCGGTGCGGGCGACGGCGTGGGGACCGGGCGCGGCGTGGCTGCTGGACAACATCCCGGACCTGCTCGGCGCGCGGGACTCGACGGACGGCTTCGAACCCGTCCACCCCGTGCTGCGCGACGTCGCGACGCGCGTCCCCGGCCTACGGGTCGGACGGACGAACCGGGTGTTCGAGGCGCTCGTCCCGGCCGTCCTGGAGCAGAAGGTGCTGGGCGTGGAGGCGTTCCGCGCCTGGCGCTACCTGCTGCGCCGTTTCGGCACGCCCGCGCCGGGCGCTCCGGCGATGCGCGTGCCCCCGCCGCCGGACGTCTGGGCGCGGATCCCGTCCTGGGAATGGCACCGGTCGGGCGCGGAGGCCGTCCGGGCGCGGACGATCGTGCGGGCCGCCCGGGTCGCGGCACGGCTGGAGGAGGATCCGGCCGAGGCGCGACTGCGGTCCCTACCGGGCGTCGGCGTATGGACGGCCGCCGAGGTGCGCCAGCGCGCCGTGGGCGACGCCGACGCGGTGTCGGTCGGCGACTACCACCTGCCCGGCCTCGTCGGCTGGGCGCTCGCCGGGCGGAAGGTGGACGACGCGGGCATGCTCGAACTGCTCGCGCCCTACGCCGGCCACCGGCACCGCGTCACTAGGCTGCTCGAACTGTCGGGCGCGGGTCCGCCGCGACGCGGTCCACGACTTCCAGTTCGCGACTACCGGTCGTTCTGATCTCTTCGGGCTCTTCCGGCGGCCGGTCGCGCTCGCTCGTGGCCCAGTCGCGGCCGTCGCGCGAGTCCGCACCGAAGAAGTACGCGAGCGCGCCGAACGCCGCGATCGTCAGGAAGAGGGCGAGAATGGTGAACATGATGGGACCGTCCGGTTCTGGGGTGTTGGTGGACCCTGGCCAAGGGTCCGGGGGACGTTCCCGCGGGACTTGTTACAAGTCTGTATCGCCGCATCGTTCAGGTCCAGCGACGATTGCTGCACTGTTCATGTAAGGAATCCTTCACGATGCTCGACCTCGGCCGGCTGCGGGTGCTGCGCGAACTGAAGCTGCGGGGGACGGCGGGCGCGGTCGCCGACGCGCTCGGCTACAGCCCGTCGGCCGTGTCGCAGCAACTCGCGCAACTCCAGCGCGAGGTCGGGGTGCCGCTGGTCGAACGGGTCGGTCGCAGGCTGCGGCTCACCGACGCGGGCGAGGTGCTGGCCGAGCGGGCGCGGACGCTGCTCGCCGAGGCCGAGCGCGCGGAGGAGGCGGCGCTGGCCGCGAGCGGACGGGTCGCCGGGACGGTCCGCGTCGTCGGGTTCCAGACCGCGCTGCTGAACGTCGTCGTGCCGTCGCTGCCGGGGCTCGCCGCCGCCTACCCGGAGCTGCGGATCGACGTCCGCGACGAGGAGGACGACGGGATCCTGGACCGGGTCGCGTCCCAGGAGATCGACGTCGCGCTCACCGACGAGCACCCGCATCTCCCGCGCGCGGAGCGGCCGGAACTGGACTCCGAAGTGCTGATCACCGAGCCGATGGGCATCGTGCTGCCCGCCGCGCACCCGCTGGCCGCCGCGCCGGGGCCCGTCCCGCTCGCCGACCTCGCCGCCGAGGCGTGGGTCGCTCCGTACGCGACGACGAACCACGCCGCGCAGGTCGAGCGGGCGTGCCTGGAACTGGGCGGGTTCCGTCCGGACGTCCGGCACCGCTCCAACGACCTGCGCGTCATCTTCGGGCTGATCCGCGCGGCCGGCGCGGTCGGGATCGTGCCGCATCTCGCGGGCGCCGCCGACGAGCCGGGCATGGTCGTCCGGGCCATCGCGGGCGCGCCGCTGCACCGCCGGATGGAGCTGTGGCGGCGGGCGGGGGCGGACGTTCGTCCGTCGGTGCGAGCGGTGCTGGACGCGCTGCGCACCACGGCGGACGCGCTCGTCACGGCACGGCCCGGGCTCGTCCGCGGGTGCGGGGAATAGATCGCGCGCGGGCGTGGCTGCCATGAACAGGCGGGCTCCCCGGGCGTTCCGAAATATGACGCTTGGCATAGAGTGCCCGCATGGACGCCAACAGGACGCCGCCGGCCGAGTCCGCGCTGCGCCGGGCGCTGGCCCGCGCGCGCGACGGCAAGGCGCTCGACCGATCCGAGGCCGCGACCCTGCTGCACGCGCGTGGCGCGCAGCTCGACGAACTGCTCACCTACGCCTCCCGCACCCGCGACGCCGGTCTGGAAGCCGCCGGGCGGCCCGGGATCATCACCTACAGCCGCAAGGTCTTCATTCCCCTGACGCGCCTGTGCCGTGACCGCTGCGGCTACTGCACGTTCGCGACCGTCCCGCACAAGCTCGACTCCCCGTACCTGAGCCCCGACGAGGTCCTGGAGATCGCCCGGCAGGGCGCGGCGCTCGGCTGCAAGGAAGCGCTGTTCACGCTCGGCGACCGGCCCGAGGACCGCTGGAAACCCGCTCGCGAGTGGCTGGACGCGCACGGCTACGACGACACGCTCTCCTACGTGCGCGCGATGGCGATCCGCGTCCTGGAGGAGACGGGCCTGCTGCCGCACCTCAACCCCGGCGTGCTGACCTGGCGCGACTTCCAGCGGCTCAAGCCCGTCGCGCCGTCCATGGGCATGATGCTGGAGACGACCGCGACACGGCTTTTCACTGAGCGCGGCGGCGCGCACTTCGGATCCCCGGACAAGGACCCGGCGGTGCGGCTGCGGGTGCTGGAGGACGCTGGGCGCACGAACGTCCCGTTCACGACCGGCGTCCTCATCGGGATCGGCGAGACGATCGAGGAGCGCGCCGACGCGATCTTCGAGATCCGCCGGACGATGCGCGAGTACGGGGCGATCCAAGAGGTCATCGTCCAGAACTTCCGCGCCAAGCCGGACACGAAGATGCGGAACATGCCGGACGCGGAGCTGGCCGAACTGGCGGCGACGGTCGCGGTGACGCGGCTCATCCTGGGCCCGAAGGCACGCGTCCAGGCCCCGCCGAACCTTGTCGAGGACGAGTACGCGCTGCTGCTGCGCTCGGGGATCGACGACTGGGGCGGGGTGTCGCCGCTGACGCCCGACCACGTCAACCCCGAACGTCCGTGGCCGCACATCGACGAGCTGGCCGCGCGCACCGCCGCCGCCGGGTTCGAGCTGCGCGAACGCCTGACGATCTACCCCGAGTACGTGAAGCGCGGCGAGCCGTGGCTGGACCCGCGCCTGGCCGCGCACGTCGCCGCGCTCGCCGACCCTCGGACGGGCCTGGCCCGCGAGGACGCCGTGGTCGAGGGCCGTCCGTGGCAGGAACCGGACGGCGGGTTCACGTCGTCCGGCCGCACCGACCTGCACGTCGCGATCGACGCGACCGGCCGCTCCGCCGACCGCCGTGAGGATTTCGACTCGGTCTACGGCGACTGGGACGCGCTGCGCGAGCGGATCGATGCGCCCCGACGCTTCGACGCCGACGTCCGCTCCGCCCTGGCCCGCGCCGAGACCGACCCGACCGGCCTGTCCGACGACGAGGCCCTCGCCCTGCTGCACGCCGACGGCCCCGAACTCGACGCGCTCGCCCGCGTCGCCGACGATCTGCGCCGCGACGCGGTCGGCGACGACGTCACCTACGTCGTGACGCGGAACATCAACTTCACCAACGTCTGCTACACCGGCTGCCGGTTCTGCGCGTTCGCGCAGCGCCGCACCGACGCGGACGCCTACACGCTGTCGCTGTCCCAGGTCGGCGACCGTGTGGACGAGGCGTGGGCGGCGGGCGCCACCGAGGTCTGCATGCAGGGCGGCATCCACCCCGACCTGCCCGGCACGGCCTACTTCGACCTGGCGCGCGAGGTGAAGCGCCGCGCGCCCGGCATCCACCTGCACTCTTACAGCCCGATGGAGGTCGTGAACGGCGCGTCACGGACGAACCTGTCGATCCGCGAATGGCTGCAGGAGGCCAAGGCCGCCGGCGTGGACTCGCTCCCCGGCACGGCCGCCGAGATCCTGGACGACGACGTCCGCTGGGTCCTGACGAAGGGCAAACTGCCCGCCGACCAGTGGGTCGAGGTCGTCACGACCGCCCACGAGATCGGCCTGCCGACGACGTCCACGATGATGTACGGGCACGTCGACGAGCCGTCGCACTGGGTGGCGCACCTGCGGCTCCTGCGCTCGATCCAGGAACGCACGGGCGGTTTCAGCGAGTTCGTTCTACTCCCGTTCGTCCACCACAACGCGCCGATCTACCTGGCGGGCCTCGCCCGCCCCGGCCCGACCGTCCGCGAGAACATCGTCGTCCACGCGGTGGCCCGCATCCTCCTCCACGGCGCGATCCCCAACATCCAGACGTCCTGGGTGAAGCTGGGCGACGAACTCTGCACCCGAGTCCTGCGCGGCGGAGTCAACGATCTGGGCGGCACGCTGATGGAAGAGACGATCAGCCGCATGGCCGGTTCCGAGAACGGCTCCTACAAGCCCATCAGCTCGCTGGAGGCGATAGCCGCGGCAGCCGGGCGCCCCGCAAGGCAGCGCACGACCCTCTACGGTGAGGTCCCCGAGGAACGCTTGGCGGCGTCCCGCAGCACCGACGGCATCGGCAACTTCGGCCACCCGTCCCTCGGGCTCACGCCCGCCTGATCCCGAGCCGTGCCGCCGTCCCCAGGCGGCGGCACGGCGCTCCCCGGGGCGGTTCCGGCGGCCGGAGCTCGGCTCGGGGCGCCGCGACCGGCCGCGGCGTGATCGTGCACTGCACGTTCCTTCGGCGCGGCGGGTCCGGCCGTGCTCGTCCCCGCGTCCGCCGAGGTCCTGCGGTCATCACGCCTTTGCTCAAGGACGTGAATGACCCGCGCCATGGCGAACCACATGGTTCGCAGTACCCGGCCCGTCCGGGTCTTCTCCCGGATCTCGATCATTCCCTCGGACACCACCACCTCCAGGCAGCGGCCTGCACGACCGGCGATCATCACGTACGTGCGCTGGTCGCCGCTTCCGCAGTCGACCAGCACCTCGACACTGTCGCCTCGCATGGGCTCCGTCCTTCCTCGTGAGCGGATGAGCCCATGACAGCCGCTTCGTGGCGGTGATCGCATCACGAAGTCGGACCTGTGGATAACCGGACTCCGGGGCGTCCGCGATCGGGTGAAATGCCGGGCGTACCTGTCTGCGGCACTATGCGTCAGTCGGGACGGCAAGTGGGCCGTCCGGCCAAGGCCGTCGAAGAGTGTCACTCGTACGTTACGGGGCGGAATTCGAGAACTACCGAACGTCATGGGTTGCGGGGTGCTGTGATGGTCGCGGGAGGTTCGCCATGTCAGTTGAACGTCGTCCCCGCAAGGTCAACATGTTCCGCCTGGGGATGTATCTCCAGCACACGCGTGAGTTCCTGGAACTGTCGTACGAGCAGGCGGCCGAGCGGGCCGGGTGCGACGTCGAGTGGCTGATCCGGGTCGAGGAGGGGCTCGACGAGCCCGCGCCCGAACGCGTCCGGCACATCCTTGAGCGCTATGGCGTGATCGGCGCGCGGATCGCCGAGGTCATGATCGACCTGGCGTACCGGCCCGACGGCCCGTCCTGGCTGGACCAGCACGCGGCGGACATCAGCGCCAACCTGCGTGACGTGCTCGTCTGCGAGGCGGAAGCGACGATCGTGCGCAGCTACCGCGTCCGCCTGATCCCGGAACTCCTCCGGACCGAAGAGTACGAGCGCAGGATCGCGGCGGACCGCTACCCGCGGATCAGCCCGGATGTCGCGTGGGACATCCTGGACCACCGCCAGCGTCTCACCCCGGGCGGCCGATCACGCCGGATCGACGCGATGCTCGACGAGGCGGTCCTGAAAATTCCGGTGGGGGGCCCGCAGGTGATGATCGGCCAGCTCCGGCACCTGCTGGACGTCACGGACAGTCCCGACATCACCCTCCGCGTGGCCCCGTTCGACTCGCCCGCCTTCGAGGAACGCGCGCATGACTTCGACGTCTTCGAGTTCTTCAGCGCCGCGGACCGGGTGAGCGTCGCGCACATATCGCTGGGCGCCGAACTCGCCCCGAAAGATCTCCTCGCAGTGTGGGAGGAGATCGACGAGAGGGCGGCCCTGTCGCCGGACGAGAGCCGGGTCATGATCGAGTCGGCCCTCGCCGATTTCACAGCCCGGCACGGCTGACGGGCCGCGCATGGCCGTCGACCGACGCAAGGCCGACTCCTGGCGCCTCGGCCTGTACCTCCGGCGCACCCGCGAACTCCTCGACCTGTCCTACGAGCGCGCCGCCGAGCACATCGGCTGTGACGTGGACTGGCTCGTCCGCGTGGAAACCGGCTTCGCGTCCCTGTCGACGCGGCACGTCCGCCACATCCTGGAGCGCTACCAGGCGGCGGACGGGCCGCCCGTCAGCGGACCTCGATGAAGGCGGCGGGGTCGCGGGGCGGACGGTCGCGGGGCGGGGCGGCGGGATGGCCGACGCCGACCGCGCCCATCGGATCCCATTCCGTGGGAACGGACAGGGTCTCGCGGACGACGTCGCGGCAGAACATCGTGCTGGACACCCAGCAGGAACCGAGGCCCTGCACGGCGAGCTGGACCAGGAGGTTCTGGACGGCCGCGCCCGCCGCGACGGTGAACATCTCGCGTTCGGCCGTGTTGCGGCGGTCGTCGGGGTAGGTGTGGGCGCCGTCGGCGACCAGGCACGGGACGACAAGATAGGGCGCGCGACGCAGGACGTCGCCGCGTCGGAGGCGCTTGGCGATCGAGTCTTCGGAGAAGCCGTCGCGGCGCAGGTCCGCCTCCCAGGCGTCGCGCATCGCGTCCAGCAGACGGGTCCGGGATTCGGCCGACTCCAGCAGGACGAACCGCCATGGCGTCGTGTGGTGCGGCGCCGGGGCGGTGATCGCCGCCGCGACGGCCCGCCGGACCGCCGCCGGATCCACCGGGTCGGACGTGAACTCCCGGATCGTGCGGCGGGCGTGCAGGACGTCCATCGAGCCGTATCGGAACATGTCCTCGTCCGGGGGGCGCTGCAGGATGCGCGCGCCCGGTCCGTCGTCCGTCGTGACGAGCCCGGCGAGGCCGCGCACCACCGCGACCGGGACGCCGTCCAGCTTGCCCTTGACCAGGTCGGCCGCAGCCGCCAGTTCGTCGGCCACCGCGATGACCGTGGCCTCCAGCCGGTTGCCGTACACGTCGGTCCCGCCGCGCAGGTCGGCGGCCGGATCTAGGCCCGCGACGCCGATCGCCGCGTCCATCAGCCCGAAGCGCCACGGCCGGCCGAGCGTGTCGGAGATGATCACGGCGACGTCGCGGCCTCGGGCGCGCAGGGCCGCGCGCAGGCGCCGCGCCGACGCATCCGGGTCCTCGGGCAGCAGCAGGACGGTACCGAGCGGGGTGTTGGACGCGTCCACGCCCGCCGCCGCCAGCACGAGCCCCTGCCGCGTCTCGACGATCCGCGTGACGCCGCCCGGATGCTCGCGCCGTGCCACGAGCCGGACGGTCTCGGCGTCGATCGCCTTCTCGCGGTCGCCGGCGTGCAGCACCCGGCCCTCCGCCTTGCTGACGATCTTGGAGGTGACGACGAGCACGTCCCCGTCCCGCACCAGGTCCAGCGGTACGAGCGCCGCAAGATCCGTCCCCTCGGCGATCTCCGGCAGCCCGGGAATCCCGAACACCTCGAAGCTCGGTGTTCCCCGCTCGCCTGCGGCGAGCTCGGCGCCGCGCGGTTCCTTTGACGCGGGCTCCCCGCCCTCTTCAGGCAGGTGCCGTTCCTCGGCCTCGCTCATGACGCCAGTTCAAGGGCCAGTTCGAGGGCGGCTGCGGCGATGGCCTCGGTGGAAGCCGCGTCTTTCATGAGTAGCGGCAGGGACCGCACCGCGACGCCGTCCACCGCGACGCCCGCGTCGGCCTCGTCCACCAGCCAGCCGTCCAGCAGCGACGGCCCGTACAGCTCCGCCACGGCCCGCGCCGACGTCTCCACGCCGATCGCGGTCAGACACGCGTCCGCCATGCCGCGCACCGGCGCGTCCCCGACGATTGGGGAGACGCCCACGACGGTCTTCGCCGCCAGCGCGTCCCGGATGCCGGGCACCGACAGGATCGTCCCGATGCTCACCACCGGGTTGGACGGCGGGAACAGCACCACGTCCGCTGCCGCGATCGCGTCCAGCACGCCCGGCGCGGGCTTGGCGTCCTCCGCCCCGACCGGCGCGATCGACACGGCGGGCAGCGACGCCCGCAACCGCACCCACCACTCCTGGAAGTGGATCGCGCGGCGGCCGTGCTCGGGATCGTCCACGACGACGTGCGTCTCGACCTGGTCGTCGGTCATCGGGATCAGCCGGACGCCCGGCTCCCACCGCGCGCACAGGGCTTCGGTGACGGCCGAGAGCCGGTATCCGGCCGCGAGCATCTGCGTCCGGACGATGTGCGTCGCGAAATCCCGGTCGCCGAGCCCGAACCAGCCCGGCCCGACCCCGTACTCCGCCAGTTCCGCCTTGACGGCGAACGTCTCGTCCGCGCGGCCCCAGCCTTGTTCCTCGTTGATTCCACCGCCGAGCGTGTACATCACGGTGTCGAGGTCGGGACAGACCCGCAGTCCGAACAGGGAGATGTCGTCGCCCGTGTTCCCGATCACCGTGATCTCGGCCTGGGGGGCGGCCGTCCGCAATCCGCGCAGGAAGCGGGCCGCTCCGATGCCGCCCGCCGGCGCCACGATCTTCATGGGGCCAGCCTAGGCCGCCCGGGGACGCATGCGGCGTGGCGGCCCGCTTTGGACGGTCCTGGCCGAACGCAGGCGGAATGAGACGCGGGCGGGCGCGATGTGCAAAGCTTTGCGCTGTCATCCGATTGCCGTCGTCCGTGCTCTGTGCTTGCGCGGTGGGCGGGAATCGCGACGTCGGGCACAATGATGCGCCCGTCCTCGGGGCGGGTCAGAGGACCGCAACGTCTGGAGAAATCGTCGTGAACAAGGAAGCCGTCCAGCGCCTGCGCGAGCCGGCGGCCTGGGTACTGCTCGCCGCCGCGGGACTGCAGCTGCTCGCGGGACTCATCAGCCTCGTGATCGCCTCGTCGTCGTCGGAGTTCGCGAAGAGCTCGTTCTCCATCCGCGCGTTCACCGAGACCCAGAACGGGATCTTCACCCAGGTCGCGACGGTGGCGCTGCTCGTCGTCGCGGTGCTGCTGGTGACGCACACCTCGGCCGAGCCGACGCCGCAGGCCCGGACGGTCGTGCTCGGCTCCCTGATCGTCATCGGCGGGCTCGCGCTGTTCGGCGTCGTCGCCTGGCTCGCGGGCATGTTCGCCGACCTCGGCGACGGGACGAGCGGCTCGGTGAAGCTGGAGGCGTTCCTCTACGGTGCCTCTAAGCTCGCGGTGATCGGCGTTTCCGGATGGTTCGTGTTCACCGTCTTCCAGGGTCTGCCCGCGCGGCCCAAGGCCCCGGCGGGACAGGTGCCGCCCGGCTACGACCAGTACGGCCAGCAGCAGCAGTACCAGCAGTACGGTCAGCAGCAGTACGGCCAGCAGCAGGGGTACGACCAGTACGGCCAGCAGCAGGGCTACGCGCAGCAGGGCTACGACCAGTACGGCCAGCAGGCTCAGCAGGGCCAGCAGCAGGGCTATGGCCAGCAGGGGTACGAGCAGCAGCAGGGCTACGAGCAGCAGCCGCAGCAGCAGGGCTACGAGCAGTACCAGCAGTACCAGCAGCAGCAGTACGGCCAGCAGCAGCCGCAGGAGGGCCAGCAGCAGGCCGCGCAGCAGGCCGAGGACGAGGCCGCGGGCGAGTGGACGCGGGCCTACGGCGGCGAGCAGGGCCAGCAGCCGCAGCAGGGCTACGGCCAGCAGTACGGCCAGCAGCCGCAGCAAGGTCAGGAACAGCAGGGCTCTGATTGGTACCGGGACAACCGACCGCCCCAGTGACGTATGGCTTAACTGATCCCCTGTCAAAGCAGGCGGCTCCTTAGCCCAAAAGACCCTGTTCGTCCCTTCACAAACACGTTCCGCTTGACGGACCAGGTGTTACACACGTGTAATTTCGTGGGTGTAGTTCTATGCCTTCTCGGGGGAACGGAGCGCAGGGAAGGCATCGACCAGGGGGCTCCACGGGTTGGGAGGTGCGCTGTGAGCGAGGTGGTCATCCCGCTGGCGCACGGCACAGACGACGGCGAAGAGCTGGGCTGGCAGGAGCGCGCGCTGTGCGCGCAGACGGATCCGGAGGCGTTTTTTCCGGAGAAGGGCGGCTCGACGCGCGAAGCCAAGAAGGTGTGCCGCGCATGCGAGGTCCGGGCCGAGTGCCTGGAGTACGCGTTGCAGCATGATGAGCGTTTCGGTATTTGGGGCGGGCTCTCCGAGCGGGAGCGCCGCAAGCTGAAGCGCCAGGCCGTCTGACGGGCGGCCGGGATAAGGACGACGGCGGCGGCCGTCGCGTGCCACGGGGGGAACCGAGGGCGCGCGACGGCCGCCGCGGCGTACAGTGACCCGCGTCCCCGGCCGTCCTAGTCACCCGAGCGAGCGGATCCGTTGTCGCCCACTGTCGACCGCCATGTCGTCACCGCCGTCCTCGTCGTCCACGACGGGGCGCGCTGGCTGCCGGTGACGCTGAAGGCGCTGCTGACCCAGTCCCGTCCGGTGCAGCGACTCGTCGTGGCCAACAGCGGGAGCACGGACACGGGCGCGGCGGTGGCCGCCGAGGTGGTCGGCGGGCTGCTGGAGCTGCCGCGCACAACCGGGTACGGAGCGGCGGTAGCGGCGGCGCTGGCGCATCCGGCGGCGTCGGCGGACGTTTCCGATCCCGATCCCGGCGCTGGCCCGCGCACCGAGTGGGTGTGGCTGCTGCACGACGACTCCGCGCCCGCCCCGGACGCGCTGGCCCGTCTGCTGCGCGCCGCCGACGGCCACCAGGGCGCGACGGTGCTCGGCCCGAAGGTCCGGGCGTGGGACGACCACCGCGTCCTGCTGGAGATGGGCGTCACGCTGGACGGCGCCGGACGCCGCGAGACCGGCCTGGACCGCCGCGAGATCGACCAAGGACAGCACGACGGCGTCCACGACGTCCACGCGGTGGGCAGCGCGGGCATGCTCGTCCGCCGCGACGTCTGGGACCGGCTCGGCGGCTTCGACCCCGACTTCGGACTGTTCCGCGAGGACGTGGACTTCTGCTGGCGCGCTCACGCCGCAGGGCAGCGGGTTCTGGTCGTGGGCGACGCGGTCGTCCACCATGCCGAGGCGTCCCGGCGCGGGCTGCGCGAGATCGGCGCGACCGAGCAGCCGCGCCGCCTCGACCGCCGCAACGCCCTCTACACGCTGCTCGGCAACGTGCCGCCGCGAGTCCTACCGTGCGTGCTAGCGCGCAATGTGATGGCCTCGCTGCTGCGGGCGCTGCGCCTCTTCGTCGTGAAGCAGCCGGACGCGGCGCGCGACGAGCTGGCCGCGCTCGCCGACGTGCTGCGGGACCCGGCGAAGCTGCGGCGGGTGCGAGCGGCGCGCGCGGACGGCCGGACACGCGTCTACCGGACCGTCCGGCGCTTCCAGCCCCGCGCGGTCGCGTTGCGCCGCACGGCCGACGCCGTGTCGTACCGGCTGGCCGCGCGCGAGGCGGCGCGGCGCGCAGCGGCCGAACGGCGAGCGGCCGAGGGCGGTCCGCCGCCGCTGGTCCGGCTGCTGGCCCGGCCGCAGATCCTGCTGGCGGCGGCGCTCGTCGCGGTGACGCTGGCCGCCGAGCGCGGCCTGCCCGCCGCCGGAGACGCCCTCGGCGGCGGTGCGCTTGTCCCCGCGTGGGGCGGCGCGTCCGACCTGTGGGACCAGTACCTGTCGAGCTGGCATCCGGTCGCGCTCGGCTCGGACGCGGGCGCCCCGCCTTACATCGGAGTGCTCGCCGTGCTGGCGACGCTCGCGTTCGGCAAGCCGTGGATTCCCGTCGCGATCCTGCTGCTGGGCAGCGTGCCGCTCGCGGGGCTCACCGCCTACCGGGCGTCCGCGCTGCTGATGCCGCGTCCGCGCGAACGGGCGGGCCGCCGCGCCAAGGGACGGCGGAACATCCCGTTCGAGGCCGAGCGGATGTGGTTCGCCGCGACCTACGCGCTGCTGCCCACGGCCACCGGCGCCATCGCGGGCGGACGGCTCGGGACCGCCGTCGTGCTCGTCCTGCTGCCGCTGCTCGCGGTACGGGTCGCGCGGGCCATCGGGCTGCCGCGCCATCTCGCGACCGGCGACCGGCGGGCGCGGGCCCGCTCGGCGTGGGGCGCGGCGCTGCTGCTGACGGTCGCGACGGCGTTCGTCCCGTTGGTGTGGCCGCTCGCGCTGATCACCGGGCTGCTCGGACGGGCGCTGCTGGACGGTCGGCGCGGCGCCCCGTCCGGCCGAACGCTCGCCGCCGTCCTCGCGACGCCCCCGCTGCTCCTGCTGCCGTGGACGCTCGGCCTGCTCGCGCATCCGTCGCGGTTCCTGCTGGAGGCGGGCATCACGTCCGGATCGGCGTCGCCGACGCCCGCCGGGCTGGTCGCGCTCGACCCGGGCGGCCCCGGGACGCCCGCGTTCTGGGTGACCGCCGGGGTGCTGCTCGCGGCGCTCGTCGCGCTTCCGATGCGCGCCCGTCGGACGGCCGTCCTCGCGGGCTGGCTGCTGGCGATCTTCGGGTTGCTGGTCGCGATCTTGACCGCCGCCGCGTCCGCCACCGCCTGGCCGGGCGTCGCCGTGCTTTTCGCCGCAACGGGCGTGCTGCTGGCCGCCGCGACGGCGGTGGGACGCGCCGTGGACGCCCTCGCCGGCACCCATCCGCCGTATCGCGCGGGCGGCGCCGTCGTCGTGCTCGCCGCCTTGACCACGCCGGTGCTGGCGGCAGTCCTGTGGATCGCGCACGGCGCGGGCGGGCCGCTCGGCCGCGTGGACACCGGGCTCGTGCCCGAGTTCCTGGCCGGGTCCCGCACGCTCGTCCTGCACACCGGCGCGGACGGACGGGTCGACTACACGCTCGTCCGCGACGGCGCCCGTCCCCGGATCGGGGAGGGCGAGACGCCGCCGCCGGCCCGCGCCCGCCACGTGCTGGACGGCGCGGTCGCCGCGCTCGCCGGGGCGCGGCCGGGGGACGACGGGGCGGTGCTGACCCGGATGGGCGTCCAGTACGTGCTGGTGCTCGATCCGGGTAAGGACGCGCACACGCCCGTCCTGGACGCCGCGCCCGAACTGGCCCGCTACAGCCGCAACGCCGACTTCGCAGTGTGGAAGGTGCCTACGCCGACCGGCCGGGTGCTGCTGATCAGCGGCGCCGCTCAGACGCCGCTGAGGGTGGGCGCGGACGGCGCCGTCCGTGTCCCGCCCGGCACCGGCCCGCGCACCCTGCTGCTCGCCGAGCCCGCCGACGGAGGCTGGACCGCGTCCCTCGCCGGCCGCGACCTGCCGCGCCGAACTGTGGACGGCTGGGCGCAGGGATTCGCGGTGCCGCCGACCGGCGGACGGGTCGAGCTGGAGCGCGGTGAGACGCTCCGGCACCTGTGGGCGGCCGTGCAGGGCGTCGCCGTCGTCGTGCTGCTGATCCTGGCGTCGCCGGGCGCGGCTTCCGACGGGTTCGCGCCCGCGCGCCGCCGTGCGGTCCGTCCCGAGCCTGTCAAAGAGCCGGCCGTATGAGCAGCCAGCACCGCAGGCACCGGAAGCGGCGGCGGCCCGCCCCGCGGTTCACCGCACTGCGCTCCCTGCGGCCCACCGCGCGGCCCGCGGCCCGGTCGGTCCCGCGGCCCGCTGTGCGTCTCGCCGTTCCGCAGAACCGGTACGCGATCACGCTGCTCGTGCCCGTCGCTCTCGCCGCCCTGTACGGGACGGCCGCGCTCGCGCTCCCCGGCGGCTCGCCGGACCGTCCGCACGGCACGTCCGCGCCCGTCACGGCCGCACTCGCCGTCTGCCCGGGCGGAAAGGGCGCGCGGATCGGCGTCCAGACGCGGCCGGGCAGCCCCTCGGGAGGGAAGCAGGCAGGGGCGAGCACGGTGAACGTCACCGCGCTGGGCGGCGCGGCGCTGGCACAGTTCACCGGCGGGCTGTGGACGGGCGACGCCCCGGACGGCCCCGTCGTCGTCCGCGCGGACGGCCCCCTGGCGGCCGGGCTCACCGCGGAGCAGACCGGCGACACCGGTGACGGCGACGACCGGGGTCTCACGGCCGTCCGCTGCGCCGTCCCGGGCACCGACCAGTGGTTCACCGGCCCCGGACCGGCCTCCGCCGACCGTGTCGAGGTCGTCCTCGCCAACGCCGAGGCGCAGCCCGCCGCCGTCGATCTCACCGCGCTCTCCGGCGACGGCCCGCTCGACACGACCGAGGGCCGGGGGATCCAGGTGGATCCGGGGACGTCGCGCGTCGTGCGGCTCGGCACGTCCCCCGACGGGCTCGGCGACATCGTCGGCGTCGCGCACGACCTCGCGCTGCGCGTCCACGCCACGACGGGACGGGTCGCCGCGTTCGTCCGCGTCCGCACCGCGCCGGGCAAGGGCGTGGACTGGCTTCCGACCGCGGCCGAGCCCGCCGCGTCGGCGTTCGTGCCCGGCGTGCCGGGCGGACGGGGCGCGCGGCGGCTGCTGATCGTCGTCCCGGGCGACGCCGACGCCAAGGTGGGCGTGCGCGTGCTCACCGGCGACGGCGCCTTCACCCCGGCCGGGCAGGACGCCGTGGACGCCCCCGCCCGCACCGTCACGGCCGTGGACCTCCCGATGAACGGCAAGGCGGGAGCGGTGGTGGTGACGGCGGACCGTCCCGTCCTCACAGGGTTCACGGCCGAGCGCGGCGTGGACACGGCCTACGGTGCGGCGGGCACGCCGCTCGGCCCGGACGGCGGTCTCGCGGCCGGGGACGGGAACACCTGGTGGCTCGCGCTCGCCGCTCCCGGCAAAGCGGCGAAGGTGCGGCTGAGCGGACGCGCCGACACCGTGGTCACCGTCCCGGCCGGACGCGTGGTGGAGACCCGCGTCGCGCCCGCCGCCGGGCTGCTCGTCCGCCCCGAGAGCGGCGGCCCGGTCTACGCCACGCGGATGATCAGTGCCGGGCCGAACGACGAGCTGCGGTTCTCGGTGCTGCCCGTCGTTCCGCAGGTCCTCACGACGCCGCTGCCGCCCGTCCGGGAATCGGTGCGCGTCCTGTTGCGGTGAAAAGTCAGTCGTCGGGGGAGTCGTAGCTCGGGTCCACCGACTCCGGCGACAGGCCGAGCAGGTCCGCGACCTCCTCGACCAGCAGGTCCCGGACGAGCCGCCCGGTCTCCCGGTCGCCGTCCGCGCGGGCCTCCACGGGCCGCCGGTAGACCACGATGCGCACGCCGCCGTCGGCGTCCGCCTCGGTCAGGCCGAGCGGAACGGGGCCGTCCGACGCCGGGTCCACGTCGGGGACGTCCTCGACGACGAAGTCCACCCGGGCCAGCTCCCGCCCCCAGCGGCGGCCGAGCCTACGCACCTCGTCGGCGACCAGGTCCTCGAAGCGTTCGGCGCGAGTGCGCGACACAGGCGCCCGCGGCGGGGTCAGCGGGCCGCGCAGACCTCGTCCGCGCCGGTCGCGGCGCCGGACGCCTGCCACACGGGATCGCACGTCCCCAGCTTACCGCCCGTCCCCGTGATCGAACCCTGCATCGGCGGTCAGGTGACCGTCCCCACCGGGTGACGCAGCGTGCCGCACGGCAGCGGGATTGTGATCGTTACCGGGAAATTGACCGGTAACGGCGACACGTTCCGCGGGGTGGTGGCGGAGTCGGCGGCGGCGGGGTACGGTCGGCCATCGTGAGCCCCGTCCGCATCTGCTCCCGCACCGCCTGCAAGGCGCCCGCAGTGTTCACGCTCACGTACGTCTACCGAGACTCGACGGCCGTCCTCGGGCCGCTGGCCGCGTACGCCGAGCCGCACTGCTACGACCTCTGCGCGGAGCACTCCGAACGGCTCACCGCCCCCATGGGATGGGAACTGGTGCGTCTCCCCGTCGAGACCGAGGCCGAGCCGAGCGCCGACGACCTGGAGGCCCTCGCCGACGCCGTCCGCGAGGCCGCCCGCCCCGCCCCCGGATCCGGTCAGGAGCCCGTCGGCCAGGGCACCGAGGTGGGCCGCCGCGGCCACCTGCGCGTCCTGCGCTCCGAGCCCGCCGGAACCCAGCCCGGCCAGGAGTAGCCCGCCCCGCCCCCCGATAGGCTCATGGCCTCCGCAGGCGGTGACAGAACGGGAGCAGGAGTGGGCGACCTCGCCAAGATCTTCAAGGCGTACGACATCCGCGGCGTGGTGCCCGCCGAGCTGGACGAGGCCACGGCCGAGGCGGTCGGCGCGGCGTTCGTCGCGGTCACCGGGGCGTCGGCGGTCGTCACAGCCCACGACATGCGGCCTTCGTCCGTTCCGCTGGCCGAGGCGTTCGCGCGCGGCGCGACCGGGCAGGGCGCGGACGTCGTCGCCGCCGGACTCGGCTCCACCGACCTGCTCTACTACGCCAGCGGCGTCCTGGACCTGCCCGGCGTCATGTTCACCGCAAGCCACAACCCCGCCCGCTACAACGGCATGAAACTGTGCCGCGCGGGCGCCCGTCCGATCGGGCGCGACACCGGGCTCAGCGAGATCCGCGACCTGGTCGAGCGCGGCGTGCCGCCGTTCGCCGGGACGCCCGGGACGGTCGAGGCGCGTGACCTGCTCTCCGGTTACGCCGACCACCTCACGTCGCTGGTGGACCTTTCGGGCATCCGGCGGCTCAAGGTCGCCGTGGACGCGGGCAACGGGATGGCCGGGCACACCGTCCCGTCCGTCTTCGCCGGGCTGCCGCTTGACGTCGTCCCGCTCTACTTCGAGCTGGACGGCACGTTCCCCAACCACGAGGCCAACCCGATCGAGCCGGAGAACCTGCGTGACTTGCAGGCCGCCGTCCGCGCGAGCGGCGCCGACCTCGGGCTCGCGTTCGACGGCGACGCCGACCGCTGCTTCGTCGTGGACGAGCGCGGTGAGATCGTCTCGCCGTCCACGATCACGGCGCTGGTCGCGGCGCGGGAGCTGGCCAAGCACCCGGGGGCGCCGATCGTCCACAACCTGATCACATCGCGGGCCGTCCCGGAGATCATCGCCGAACACGGCGGCACGCCCGTCCGGACCCGCGTCGGCCACTCGTTCATCAAGCAGACGATGGCCGAGAGCGGTGCGGTCTTCGGCGGCGAGCACTCCGCGCACTTCTACTTCCGCGACTTCTGGTTCGCCGACTCGGGGATGCTCGCGGCGCTGCACGTCCTCGCTGCGCTCGGCGAGCAGGACGCGCCGCTGTCCGATCTGCTCGCCGAGTACACCCGCTACGCCGCGTCCGGTGAGATCAACAGCGAGGTCGCCGACCAGACCGCCGCCGCGGAGCAGGTGCGGGCGGCGTTCGCGGCGCGGCCCGGCGTTACGATCGACGAACTGGACGGATTGACGGTCATCGCCCGCGACTGGTGGTTCAACCTGCGGCCGTCCAACACCGAACCGCTGCTGCGCCTCAACGCGGAGGCCGCCGACGAGCCGACGATGGCTGCGCTCCGCGACGAGGTCCTGGCCATCGTGAGGGAGAAGTGACCGTGAAGCTGGACGCGTGGCTGCTGGAGGTCCTGGCCTGCCCGAACTGCGGGGGCCGGCTCGACGCCGACGAGGCCGCCGCCGAGCTGGTCTGCACGGGTCCCTGCCACTACGCCTACCCCGTCTTGGACGACATCCCGGTCCTGCTGGTGGACGAGGCGCGGACCCCCGCCCCGTGAACGTCGCGGTCGACACCGGGCGGCTGGACGATCCCGCCCGCATCGAGGCCGCCGACCCCCAGGGCATGCTGCGCCAGGTCGCGTCGTCGGCCGCCCAGATCCGCTCCGGGCTGCGCGCCGCGCTGGAGTCGGGCGCCGCGGACGTCCTCGCCCGTGACGGACGGCCTCGCGCGCTCGTCGTGACCGGCATGGGCGGCTCGGGGATCTCCGGGGACGTCCTGGCGGCCGTATGCGGGGCCGGCTGCGCGATCCCGGTCGTCACCGTGCGCGGTTACCGACTGCCCGGCTGGGTCGGCGCGGCGGACCTTGTCGTCGCCGTGTCCTGTTCCGGCGGCACCGAGGAGACCCTGTCGGTCGCCGCCGAGGCGGCGCGGCGGGGCTGCCGGCTGCTGTTCGTCGGCGGCGCGGACTCGCCCCTCGCCGACCTCGCCGCGGGGACCCGGTCGCCGTTCGTGCCCGTCCGGTCGGAGGGACAGCCACGTTCGTCGCTGTGGGCGCTGACGACGCCGCTGCTGGTCGCGGCGCGCGCCCTCGGGCTCGCGGACGCCCCGGACGGCCTGCTGGAGACCGTCGCCGGACGGCTCGAAGACATCGCGCACCGGTGCCGCCCGGCCAGCGAGACGTTCGTGAACCCCGCCAAGGAACTCGCCGCCGAGCTGCTCGGCAGCATGCCGATGGTGTGGGGCTCGTCCGATCTCGCCGCGACCGCCGCGTACCGGTTCTGCTGCCAGCTCAACGAGAACGCCAAGTACCCGGGCGTCGCGGGAAGCCTGCCGGAGGCCGACCACAATCAGGTCGTCGCGTTCGACGGGTTCTTCGCCGGCGGGGCGTCCGACCCCGACGACTTCTTCCGCGACCGCGCGGACGACACCGAGCACGGGCTGCACCTGGTCGTCATGCGCGACACCGACGAGCATCCGCAGGTCGCCAAGCGGCGCGCGGTGTCGGCGGAACTCGCGGCGGCGCGCGGCATACCGGTCACCGAGCTGCGCGCCGAGGGCGACCACCCGCTGGAACGGATCGCCACTTTGATCGCGCTCGCCGACTACGTCACGGTTTACTTGGCTATCGCACTGGGCGTCGACCCGACGCCGGTCGCGACCATCCAGGAACTGAAGACGAGGATCGCAGAATGAGTGCTGAGGGCGGGACGAAGGCCATCATCGCGGCGCTGGCCGCCAATCTGGGCATCGCCGCGTCCAAGCTGGTGGCGTTCGTGTTCACGGGGTCGTCGTCCATGCTGGCCGAGTCGATCCACTCGCTCGCCGACTCCGGCAACCAGGGACTGCTGATCCTCGGCCGCAAGCGCTCCGAACGGGACCGGACGCCCGAGCACCCGTTCGGCTACGGCCGCGAGCGCTTCTTCTACGCGTTCGTCGTCGCGGTCGTCCTGTTCACCGTCGGTGCGGCGTTCTCGCTCTACGAGGGCGTCGAGAAGGTGCTGCACCCGCACCACGTCGAGTCCCCGGCGTGGGCGTTCGCGGTGCTGATCGCCGCCATCGCGATGGAGAGCTTCTCGTTCCGGACGGCGATCAAGGAGTCCAACGCGCTGCGCGCCGACAAGTCCTGGGTGCAGTTCATCCGCCGGGCGAAGGCGCCGGAACTGCCGGTCGTCCTGCTGGAGGACGCGGCGGCGCTCATCGGGCTCGTCCTCGCCCTGTTCGGCGTGACGATGGCGGTCGTCACCGGTGACGGCGTCTGGGACGGCATCGGAACCATCGCGATCGGCCTGCTGCTCGCCTGCGTCGCGACCGTCCTCGCGATCGAGACCAAGAGTCTCCTGATCGGCGAGGGCGCCGACCCGGACCAGGAGAAGCGGATCGTCGCGGCCCTGGAGTCGGCCGAGGAGGTCGACCACGTGATCCACCTGCGCACCGAGTACATCGGTCCGGAGGAACTGCTGATCGCGGCCAAGATCGCCGTCCACCACGACGACACGGCCGCCCAGGTCGCCCGCGGCATCGACGCCGCCGAGGCCCGCGTCCGCGCGGAACTTCCCGAGGCACGCCTGATCTACCTGGAGCCCGCCCTGGCGGACAAAAAGGACGAGGCTCCCACCACTCACTAAAACGTCTGGCTTCCCCCTCCAGTGGGTAAGGTCAAAGTGTCCGGCACCGGCGTTGCTCCCGCCTCCAGACCGCACCGCCGCACCGGCCCACCCCAGGGGGAAGCCATGTCGTCCAGCCAGCACCACCTACCCGACCCCACCCGCCACTCGGACGCGCCCACCGCCCGCCGGGGCCGCGGCATGCCCCTCCTGGTCGCCGCCACGACCGTCATCGCTTTCCTGATCTTCTGGCTGACGACGACTCTGCTCGTGGCCCTCATCCTCGGCGCCCTCACGCTGACAGCGGGGATCGTCCTGCTCGGCCTGATGTTCGGCGCCCCTTGGCACCGCGCCGCATCCTCCCTATGGCGCAACCGCTGACCCGACGTCCAAGGCAACGTTGCGAGGCCGCGCGCTGAGAACCACGGCGCGCTGACGTCCCCATCGCTCCAGGCAGACGCGAGCGCTCCCGCGCACGACCGTTACGTGCCGCGCTGTGCGGTGGGGCCAGCAGTCCGTTGCGCGGCCCGCCGCGCTTTCAGGACCGCGCCAGGCACGCTGGCAGGGTTGCCTGGTGCTGCTGCTGCTGCTGCTGCTGCTGGTGCTGCTGCTGGTGCGCCGCCGCGTGCGATCGCGCTTGCGTATACGCGTTCACGGACACGCGCGCCAGCACGCATGCGGTTGCGGGTGACGGTGCGAGGCAGCCGGTCGGACCCGCCGCGTGATGCGCGTGCTGCACTGCGCGTGGTGGCGCGATGCGCGTGCTGCGCGGCGTGGTGGTGTGGTGACGCGTGCTGTGCGGCGCGTAGTGGCGCGGTGCGGCGCGGCGGTGACGCGTGCTGCGCTGCGCGTGGTGGCGTGGTGGCGTGGTGGCGTGGCGACGCGGTGCGCGGCGGCGCGGCGGGTGGTGATGTGGTGCGTGGGCTGCGCCTGCGCTGTGCGTGGCGGGTGTGGGCGCCTTGCGTTGGGCGGCGTCCGCGATCGAGGGCGGGGAGGGCGCCTCGCCGACCGGTTTTCGGTGGCCCCAGCCCAGGCGTCTCCGTGGGCGGCCGACGAGGGCGCCTTCCCCGGCGCCCGCCCGAACCCCTGAACCGGGCGGGCGCCGAGGTTCCAGGCCGTGCCTGGACGTCTCGCATGCGTGGACCTGGCACGCCGCCTGGCGGGCGGAGTGGAGGTCCCGCGGTTGTGGGCGGACTTCCGCTGGCGCGGTGGGTCCGTCCTGTCCCGGCCGGGGCTTCGGTCGCCGTCTGGTGGGCGGCGGGTTTCGGCCCTTGCGGGAGCTTGTGGCGGGCTCCGGTGGTTCGTGTGGAGCGCGGTGAGCGGGTTGGCGCCCCGGAGTCCCCCGCCGGGGCGCCGTTACCCGGTCACGTCAAGAACACTACGTTCCACGCACCCGGGCGGACGTCAGCCTGGAGGAGGGACTGGGGGTCGTCCTCCAGAGGGATGCCGTCCGGCCAGGTAAGCCTTGGCGGTGAGGTGAGAAGCGTGGCCGAGCGGTCACCATGAAGGGGTGACCGCTGACAACCGTCCCGCATCCGCGCCCGCCGAGGCGCCCACCGCTCTTGGACCTGCCGTCGCCCATCAGGCTTGGCGGCTGTCCGGCCGGATCGTCGCGGGCGTCGGCCAGTTGCTGCTGTGGATCCTGACCGGGATCGGGACATTGCTGCGTCCTGTGCGTCGACGTCTCGCGGATCGGCTCACGGGGAGTCGTCCACCGGTGCCGGGGGACGCGGGGACGCGGCGGGCCGTCTTCCCGCGCTGGGTCCACCTTTGGGAGGAGGTGACGGGGGCGTGGTACTTCGCGCCGCTGACCGGCCTGGCGCTGACCGTCGCCGCCCTCGCCGAGCTGGTTCCGCGCGCCGAGGCGCCGGTGAGCGTGGCCGGTGCGTTCGCCGTCGCGGCGACGTTGCCGCTGGTGTGGCGGCGCGAGTATCTGCGGCCCGTCGCGGCGGTGGCGTTGGGCGCTTCGGCGGCGTCGCTGTTGACCGGGCAGCCGGTGCTGGTGACCACGGCGTTCGCCGCGCTCTACACGTTGTACGCGCTGGGGCGGGAACTGCCGCGTCAATCCACGGGCGTCCTGGCTGCGGGCGCGGTCGTCACGGTCGCGGTGGTGTATCTCGCGACGGCGACGCTGGACGACGTCCCGTGGCCCGCGACGGTCCTCGCGGTGCTCGCCGCGATCGGGCTCGGTGACGCCCGCACCGCCGTGGAGAGCGCCGGACGCACCGAGGCCGCCGCTGCGGAGCGCACCAACGAGACCCTGACCCGGCTCAGCGTGGCGCAGCGCGAGCAGGCCGTCATGCGCGAGCGCGCCCGGATCGCCCGGGAGCTGCACGACGTCGTCGCGCACTCGGTCTCGATGATCGCCGTGCAGGCGGAGACGGCGCCGTACACGATGGACAACCTGTCCCCGGAGGCCCGCGCGGGCTACACCGAGATCGCCAAGACGGCGCGGGAGGCGCTGGTCGAAATGCGGCGGCTGCTCGGCGTCCTGCGCGCGGACGCCCGTCCCGAGCAGCCCGACTCCGCCCCGCAGCCCCGGCTGGACCGCCTGCCGGAGCTGATCGACCAGCATCGCGGCGCGGGCGGACGGGTCGACCTGCGCGTCCAGGGCGATCCGCGGACGCTGTCCACGACGGTCGAACTGTCGGCGTACCGGATCGTCCAGGAGGCGCTGACGAACGCCCGGCGGCACGCACCCGGCGCCGAGGTGAAAGTGGACCTCGTGTACTTGCCCGACCGGCTGGCCGTCCGGGTCCGGGACGACGGTGCGGGCAGGACGGCCGTCCTGCCGCAGGCCGGCGACCCGGCCGCCACGATGCTGGACGGCCCGGCGCGCACCCGCGTCCTCCCGGACCAGGGCGGCCACGGTCTGGTGGGCATGCGGGAACGTGCGACCATGCTGGGCGGACGGTTCTCCGCCGGACCCGCCGTGCAGGGGGGCTTTCAGGTGGAGGCCGAGCTTCCGCTGAACAGGGAGGAGAACCCCAGCCGTGAGCCCGAGGCACCGCCCGGCCGTCGCTGATTTCCCGGTGGGGACGCGCTGGTGATCAAGGTCCTGATCGTCGACGACCAGACCATCGTCCGCGCGGGCTTCGCGGCGCTGCTCGGCGCCCAGGACGACATCACGGTCGCGGGCGAGGGCGCCGACGGGCACGACGCGGTGCGGCTCGCCGAACTCCACCGGCCGGACGTGATCGTCATGGACATCCGGATGCCCGGCATGGACGGCATCGAGGCGACCCGCCGGATCCTGGCGCAGCCGTGGGCGGAGGGCGTGCGAATCCTCGTCCTGACGACCTTCGACGTGGACGAGTACGTCTACGAAGCCCTGGCCGTCGGCGCGAGCGGCTTCCTGCTCAAGGACGCGACGGCGGACGAGCTGGTCGCGGCCGTTCGCGTCGTGGCGCGCGGCGACGCGCTGCTGGCGCCGCAGGTGACGGGACGGCTCATCCGCGAGTTCACCAAGCAGCGCCGGACCCGTCCGCAGGCGCCGCCCGGGCTTGAGACGCTGACCGCGCGCGAGACCGAGGTGCTCGTCCTCATCGCGGGCGGCCTGTCGAACGCGGAGATCGCGCGACGGCTGGTGGTGAGCGAGCACACGGTGAAGACGCACGTGGCGCGGGTGTTCACCAAGCTCGGCCTGCGGGACCGAGCGCAGGCGGTGATGCTGGCGTACGAGTCGGGCGTGGTCGTCCCCGGCGGCGGCGCACCCGATTCGTCCTGACCCCTCGCCTTTCACCGACCCCGGGGTGCTCAGCGGCAGCCCCGTTTCCCGCAGTGCGCTGTCCGCAGAGCTCTACCTCTAGCGCTCTGCCCGGTTTGGCCTGAAGCGCCGCGCTCCGACGGGCGCCGCCCGAGGCTTAGATGCTCGCGGCGGTACGGCGGTTGCCCGCGTGCCTGCCGCACGACGCGCGGCCGGGGCGGCGCGCCTGGCTCGGTCTGGCCGGTCAGTGCCGGGGTGGTGGCGGGTAGCCCGGCTGCCCGTGGCCGGGCGGCGGCGCGGCCTGCGGCCCGCCGTAGGGCTGCTGCGGCGCGCCGTACGGCGGGGTGGGTTGGGGTCCGCTTCCGTGCGGTGCGTGCTGCGGTGCGTGTTGTGGTGCGGGCTGGGGTGCGCCGTAGTGAGGTGGGGCGTACTGCGGGCCGTAGTGCGGAGCGCCGTGCTGTGGCGGGGGCTGGGGGGTGTTGGGGTGGGGCGGGTTGTTCTGGAGGGCGCGGCCGGGTGGCGGGACGGTCGCGCGTGCGGCCGACCGTCGGCGTGCGACCCCGGCGGCTTGGCCGAGGAACACGAGGCCGCCGAGGAGCACGATCGGGCCGACCACCATCATGATCACGGCCTCACGGCCGTTCTGCGACTTCTGTTCGTCGTAGCCGCGGGTCGTGGACGAGCCGTTGCTGACCGTCCGGCACGTGTCGCCCGGTGCCATGACCTCGCTGCCGCACTTGACCTCGGAGCTGCCCCGGGACGCGATGCCCCCGATGAACAGCCCGATTCCGGCGACGATCCCGACGATTCCGTACAGCCAGCCCTTCACGGTGGCCCGCCTCTCAAACTGGGGGAGTTGGCGAAGCACTCCGATGCCGACGCGGCCGGACGAGTTCGTACCGATTCGATCACCGCCGCCGCAGCAGGCGCAGCGCCTTCTCCTTCTCGAAGTCGAGGTAGCGGGCGGGCGGAGCGGACAGCCGCCCGACGCGTTCGCCGAGTTCGCGCAGCCGCGCCTGCACTTCGGGCTCGGCGAGCACGCGCAGCCCGAAGGCGAGTTCGGCGGGCCCGATGTCGTAGCGTCGCTCCAAGGAGAGGGCGAGGGCGACGGCGCGCAGTTCGTCGTCCCCGAACCGACGGTGGCCCGGCCCGGCGTCGCGGGTGGCGGGGAGCAGGCCGAGCGACTCGCGGTACCGGAGCATCCGGGGGGACGTGCCGAGCCGCCGCGCGGCCTCTGTGATACGCATGGCCCAATTCTGACAAATCAGTGGCAGAAATGCGCCCCCGACCGTGCCCCGGAGCGAACACCGTGCTTAGACTCCCTCCGGGACCCGGCCCCAAGCACCCATCACGTGGACACTGAGGAGCAGCATGGACTTCAAGGTCGCCGACCTTTCGCTCGCCGACTTCGGGCGCCGGGAGATCCGGCTCGCCGAGCACGAGATGCCCGGCCTGATGGCGGTCCGGGAGGAGTACGCCGCCGCCAAGCCGCTGCGCGGCGCCCGGATCATGGGCTCGCTGCACATGACGATCCAGACCGCCGTCCTCATCGAGACGCTGGTCGACCTCGGCGCGGACGTCCGCTGGGTGAGCTGCAACATCTTCTCCACGCAGGACCACGCCGCCGCGGCGGTCGTCGTCGGCCGGGACGGCACCGTCGAGGAGCCGAAGGGCGTACCGGTGTTCGCCTGGAAGGGCGAGACGCTGGAGGAGTACTGGTGGTGCACCGACCAGGCGCTGCGCTGGCCGGACGGTGGGACCCCGAACATGATCCTGGACGACGGCGGCGACGCGACGCTGCTCGTCCACAAGGGCGCGGAGTACGAGAAGCTCGGCTCCGTCCCGACGGCGACCGCCGACGACCCCGAGGAGTGGGGCGTCATCCTGGAGACGCTGCGCCGGACGATCGCCGAGACCCCCGGCCGCTGGACCGAGACGGCCAAGAACGTCAAGGGCGTCACCGAGGAGACCACGACCGGCGTCCACCGCCTGTACGAGATGCACAAGGCGGGCACGCTCGCGTTCCCGGCGATCAACGTCAACGACTCGGTGACGAAGTCGAAGTTCGACAACAAGTACGGCTGCCGGCACTCGGTGATCGACGGCCTGAACCGCGCCACGGACGTCCTGATCGGCGGCAAGGTCGCGGTCGTGTGCGGCTACGGCGACGTCGGCAAGGGCTGCGCGGAGGCGCTGAAGGGCCAGGGCGCCCGCGTCATCGTCACCGAGATCGACCCGATCTGCGCGCTGCAGGCCGCGATGGACGGCTTCCAGGTCACCGTGCTGGAGGACGTGGTCGACAAGGCGGACATCTTCGTCACGACGACCGGCAACTTCAACATCATCCGCGCCGACCACATGGAGCGGATGAAGCACCAGGCGATCGTGTCCAACATCGGGCACTTCGACAACGAGATCGACATGGCCGGGCTCGCCAAGATCCCGGGCATCGTCAAGACCGAGATCAAGCCGCAGGTCCACGAGTGGCGCTTCCCCGACGGCCACACGATCCTCGTGCTGGCCGAGGGCCGGCTGATGAACCTCGGCTGCGCGACCGGCCACCCGTCGTTCGTGATGTCGAACTCCTTCACCAACCAGGTCATCGCGCAGATCGAGCTGTTCACCAAGACCGAGGAGTACCCGGTCGGCGTGTACGTCCTGCCGAAGCACCTGGACGAGAAGGTCGCCCGCCTGCACCTGGACGCGCTGGGCGTCAAGCTGACGGAGCTGACCAAGGAGCAGGCCGCCTACATCGGCGTCCACCAGGAAGGCCCGTACAAGCCGGACCACTACCGCTACTGATCCGAGCGCCGCGACGCCGCCGTGCCCGAGGGCGCGGCGGCGTCGCCGTCCCCGCCGAAAGCACAGGGAGGTCGAGGGTGAGCGACGTCGCCGATGTGACGCTGGCCGCCGCCGGGGTGGGCCGGATCGAGTGGGCCGACCGGTCGATGCCGGTGCTGCGGCGGATCCGCGAGCGGTTCGCGGCGGACCGGCCGCTGGACGGGTGGCGCATCGCGGCGTGCATGCACGTCACGACGGAGACCGCGAACCTGATCCGGACGCTTCAGGCAGGCGGCGCGCAGGTGGCGTTGGCCGCGTCGAACCCGCTGTCCACGCAGGACGATACGGCCGCCGCGCTCGCCGTCGAGTACGGCGTTTCGGTGTTCGCCCGGTCGGGCGTGGACCGCGACGGTTATTACCGGCACATCCACCAGGCACTGGAGATCGGCCCCGACCTGGTGCTGGACGACGGCTGCGACCTCGTCAACCTCCTGCACCTGGAGCGGACGGACCTGCTCGACACGGTGAAGGGCGGCTGCGAGGAGACGACGACGGGCGTCATCCGGCTGCACCAGATGGCGCGCGAGGGGGCCCTGAAGTTCCCGATGGTGGCGGTCAACGACACCGACACCAAGCACATGTTCGACAACCGGTACGGGACGGGCCAGTCCACGCTGGACGGGATCATCCGCGCCACGAACACCCTGCTGGCGGGCAAGACGATCGTCATCGCCGGGTTCGGCTACTGCGGACGCGGCCTGGCCGAGCGGGCCAGGGGCCTCGGCGCGCGCGTCGTCGTGACCGAGATCGACCCGGTGAAGGCGCTGGACGCGGTGCTGCAGGGCTTCGCGGTCGAGCCGATGGACGACGCCTGCCGCCACGGTGACGTCTTCATCACCGTCACGGGCAACCGGGACGTGATCCGGGGTGAGCATCTGGCGGCGATGAAGGACGGCGCGATCCTCGCGAACTCCGGCCACTTCGACGTGGAGATCGACGTCCGGGCACTGGCGGACCTCGCGGTTGCGGTGAACCCGGACGTCCGCCCGCAGGCCGACGAGTACGTGCTCGCCGACGGCCGCCGCCTGGTGCTGCTCGCCGAAGGCCGTCTGGTGAACCTGGCCGCCGCCGAGGGCCACCCGGCGGCCGTCATGGACATGTCGTTCGCCGACCAGGCGCTGACGTGCGCGTGGCTGGCCGAGGCGCACGCGGGGCTGGCCGCGGCCGTCCACGACGTGCCGAAGGAGATCGACACCGAGGTCGCGCGGCTCAAGCTCGCGTCGATGGCCGTCGGGATCGACAGCCTGACGCCCGACCAGGAGGAGTACCTCCGCTCCTGGCGACTCGGGTCCTGAACGCGGAGGATTGTCGGTCTTCCGGCGGTGTGCTCCGGGACGCGTTACCGTTTCGCGGGTGGACGACGGCACGGGCGACGCGGAACTGGCCGACCTGATCCAGGAGGGTCGCCCGGGGCCGGCGGAGCCCGAACGCCTCGGCCGGCACGACGTCCTGGTGGAGCGCGCGGGCCTCGGGACCAGCGTCTACCTCGTGAAGCACGGGCGCGTCCTCACGCTCCGCGCCAATCACGGTTACCGCGAGGACGTCGCCGAAGCCCTGCTCGACGCCGTCGTGGACCTCATGGCCGTTGACCAGGGCCCGGTCGTGCGGCTGCGGACCCTGTCCGTGCCGGGCTTCCCCCTCGACCGCGCCGCGTTGCTCGGCCCCGGCGAGACCGACTTCTTCGCGCGTCGGCCGGGCCTCGCCGAACGCGGGCTCCAGGTCGTCCCGGTGCACCGGAGCGAGGCGGCGGACGGCGAGAGCGCGGCCGAGTTCCGCTGGGCGGTCTTCGGCCGGGGCCTCGGACTGCGCGCGGCGCACTGGGACCGGGCGCCCGAGCCGCGCGCGGTGCTCGTCCGGGGACGGCGGCGACCCGCGACCGTCCGGGCGCGAACGGTCCTGGAGCGCGACGCCCCGACTCTGCTCGACGGCCGGGACCTGTGCGTCCGTGACATGCGCGGCCACGAGCTTCGGTTGGTGCGCGAGTGGGACCGGCTGCGCGGCACGCTGATCGAGGCCAGTGGCGACCCGCTGCCGGTGGACGTCCCGCGCCTCGGCGCGTGGGCCGCGCTCGGCCCGCTGTTCTTCGGTGCCGACCCCGCCGACGTCGTCCGGATCGCGCCCGGCGATCCCGAGCCGATGCTGGAGATCCGCGTCGCCGACCCTGGCCGTGGCCGCGCCGACATCGAGATGCATCCCGAGACGCTGGACGCGTGCCTGGCGTGGGTGCGGGCGCTGACGCCGGAGAACGGCGCGTTCCTCGTGTTCGCGGGCCGGTCCGGCGGCGTCGTGCAGATGGTGTGGGAGGACGACGGGCTCTGGCTGGAGACGCCCGAGCCCGAACGGCGCCGCTCGCGCGGGCGGCACGTGACCCTCGACGAGGCCGAGCGCATGGTCGAGATCCTGGCCCGCGACGACCGGGTGGCCGTGGACGAGCTGGGCGGCCTCACCGAGATCTCGCTGGACGGCTGACACGGCCGGGACGGGCCCCCGAGCGCCCGCCCCGGCTGGACGGCGCGGGCCCCGGCGCCGGAGGGGCGGCGCCGGGACCCGAGACGTTCTCCCTGTACGGGGGTCAGAGAGAACGCTTGTTCAGAAGGAGGTTCGGGGTCCCCGCCGGGACGCCGGACAGGACGTTCGGGGTGGCGTTCGCCGTCAGCCACGACCGGATCGTGGAGTAGGACGCGTTGCCGTAGGTGGCCTTGTAGAGCGCGGCGGTGCCCGTGACGTGCGGCGTCGCCATCGACGTACCGCTGATCGTGTTGGTGCCGCCGTTCAGCCAGTCGGAGGTGATGTTCGTCCCGGGGGCGTACAGGTCGACGCAGCCTCCGACGTTGGTGTAGCTGGCGCTGGCGTCGGAACTGGTGCTCGCGGCGACGGTCGTGGCGTTGGCGGCGCTGGACGGCGAGCTGTTGCAGGCGTCGGCACCGTAGGAATTCCCCGCCGCGACGGCGAGGAACACCCCCGAGCTGGCCAGGTTGTTGGCCGCCGTGTTCACCGACGAGGAGAACCCGCCGCCGAGCGACATGTTCGCCACCGCCGGGTTGGAGTGGTTGGTCGCGACCCAGTTCATACCGGCGATGACCTGCGAATAAGTACCGCTGCCGTTGCAGTCCAGGACCTTCACACCGCGCAGGTAGACGCCCTTGGCCACGCCGTAGGCCGTACCGCCGACCGTCCCGGCGACGTGCGTGCCGTGGCCGTTGCAGTCGTTGGCGCTGCCGCCGACGGCGTTGTAGACGTTGCTGGCCCGGCTGCCGAAGTCGGAGTTCGGGAGCGAGAGGCCCGTGTCGATGATGTAGGCGTAGACGCCCGCACCCGTCGAGTTGTAGGTGTAGCTGTTCGACAGCGGCAGGTTCGTCTGGTCGATGCGGTCAAGGCCCCAGGACGGCGGATTGACCTGCGTCGTGGACGCGTGGACATAACCGTCCTGCTCGATGGAAGCGACGCCGCGCGTGCGGCGCAGCGCGTCGAGCTGGCTCGCCGAGAGTTTCGCCGAGAATCCGTTCAGCACCTTCCCGAACGTCCGTGCGGCGGTGATGTTGCGCTTGCGGGTCGTCTCGCTGACGGACACGCCGGATTTCAACGTCACGATGTACTGCCCCTTCACACCGGTGCCGGGAGCGGCGAGCGTGAGGGGGGCGGTGAGCGTGGCGGCCTGCGCCGGGGTCACCGACACGGCCACCAGGGACGCCGCGGCCGGGCCGGCCAGCAGCGCCGCGAGCAGGGACTTTCTCATCAGGGCTCCGTTCGTGCGAGAGGACCGGCGCGGCCGGGGGACCGGCCGGTCGGCGACGAAGATGATGTGAATCTCGATCAGCGCCGGGGACGCGTCAACGCCTTCGACCCCGACAGAAATTCACTCTGAACGGGCACGGGATTCGATAGGACGCGCCTTTAACACGGGCGTCACACTCTGAACGGTCGAGAACGATGCGATAACGTCCGGGAATGCCGCGCGGAATCTACGTCCATGCCGACGGGGAACTGACGGAGCGCTTCCAGTGCGCCCCGGGACCCGGCGGATGGCGCTACGTGGGGGAACGGTCCGATGGCGTGCGCACCGATCTGGTGGTGGACGCCCGCTGGCGGCAGATCCGCGTCGAGGTGCGCGCCCCCGGCGGCTGGCTGCGCGGGGGGTATACCGGACAGGCCATGACATGGGTCCGGGGCACCGACGGTGACGCGTCCGAATTCACCGCGCGCGCGGCGGGCTTCCTCGGCGAGTCCCCGGGATTCCTGGTCGCGGTGGCGCGGTCGCTCGCGCTCGCCGACGGGGCCGCGACCGGGCTGCGGGTCGTGACGATCGCCGGGCCGGCGCTGGCCGCGCTGACGGTGGCGCGCCGCGTCCTGCGGGCCGGGACGGAGGTTCACGTGACGGACGTGGCACCGCTGCCCGTCGAGCGGTACGAGATCACCGACCCCGACACGGCCGAGACCGGGATCGTCCACCTCGCCGGGGACGTCGTGCTGGACGCGCCCGGCATCGAACTGGCCGAGCTGGAGAGCCCGCCGAACCTCGTCCGCGCGTAGCCGCCGCCTCCACGGGTAGGGGCGGCGCCCGCGCCCGAGGAAGGGGACCCATGAGCGCAGTCGAGCCGGAGGACGGCACGCTGACGTTCGTCGGCAACGCCACGACGATCATCCGTTACGGCGGCTTCACGCTGCTCACCGACCCGAACTTCCTGCGTCGGGGCGACCACGCGCGGCTCGGCTACGGGCTCACGACCCGCCGCCTGAAGGACCCGGCGTGCACGCCCGACGAGCTGCCCGACCTGGACGCCGTCGTGCTCTCCCACCTCCATGACGACCACTGGGACCGCGTCGCCGAGGAACATCTCGACCCGGACCTGCCGATCTACACGACGCCGGCCGCCGCGCGGACGCTTCGCGACCGGGGCTTCCTTGAGGCCGAGGGCATCGGGACGTGGCGGCACCGGACGCTCAGCAAGGGCGGCCGGGCGCTCCGCGTCACGGCGCTGCCCGGACGGCACGGGCCGGGGCCGCTCGCCCGGCTGCTCCCGCCCGTCATGGGCGCGCTGCTGGAGTTCGGCCCGCACGGATCGCCGCCGGACCTGCGGATCTGCGTCAGCGGCGACACGCTGATGTACGGCGAGATCGCCGAGATCACGCGCCGCCATCCGGGGATCGACACCGGGATCGTCCACCTCGGCGGGACGCGGCTGCTCGGCGTCACCGTCACGATGGACGGACGGCAGGGCGCGGACTGGGTCGAGACGGTCCGCTGCGCGACGGTCGTGCCCGTCCACTACGACGACTACACCGCGATGAAGTCCCCGCTGTCCCAGTTCGAGACGGAACTTGACCGGCGGGGACTCGGTCGGCGCCTCCAGCGCGTCGAACGCGGCCAGAGCCTGCGGCTGGCGCCCCTCGCGGGCGCGGCCCGCTGAGCGCCGTGGCCGGCCAGGCCGCGGTCGAGGAGACCGCGCGGCTCCGACACGCCCGCGCCCTGCACCCGGCCGGACGGATGTTCGGCGGCACGCTCCACATCGACCCGGACGCCCGGCACGTCCTACCCGCCGGGTCCGGGCCGCTGGCGGCGGTCGGCGAGCACGGCGTGATCGCGCGGCTGTCCAAGGGCGGCGGACTGCCGGACGGCCTGCCGGACGCGCTCGGCCTCGCACTGCGCGTCCCGACCCACGGCACGCCGATCGACCTGCTGTTCACAACATCGCTGCTGCGGCATCTGCCCTGGCCCCGCCGCTCGTTCGCGACCGGAGTGTTCAGCACGCTGATGCCCTACCGGCTCGGCGGGCGGATCCGGCTGCTCGGCGTGTTCCCGCTGCGCGGCCAGCGGCTGCCCGCGCGGATCGGCGACCTCGACGACGCCGTCCGCGCCGAACGGCCGCTGTTCGCGCTGGCCGCGACGACCATCGTCGGCGGATGGCGCCCGTTCGCGCGGCTCCGGCTGCACACGCCGCTGGACGACGACCGGACGTTCGATCCGGTGCTCAACGCCCGTCCCGAGGCGCATCTGGCCGGGCCGCTGGTCCGGCTGCGCCGCCGCGCGTACGCCGCATCCCGCCGGGGCCGCGACGCGCCCGAGCCGTGAGCGCATACCGCGCGTTCGGCGGGTAGGGGCGGCGCATGAACACCATCACCAAAGGGCTGATCGCGGGCGCGGCGGGGACGAGCGCCCTCAACTTCACCACCTACCTCGACATGGCCGTGCGGGGCCGTCCGGCCAGCAGCACGCCGGAGGAGACGGTCGAGCGGCTCGCCGGCGACACGCACGTGGACCTCGGCGAAGGGCAGCAGGCCGAGGCGCGCAAGGAAGGCGTCGGGACGCTGCTCGGCTACGCGACCGGGCTGGCGTCGGCCGTCGGGTACGGCGTGCTGGCGCGGCGGCGGGTGCCGTGGCCGGTGGGCGTGCTCGCGCTGACGGCACTGGCGATGACGGGCTCGAACGCGCCGATGACCGTTCTCGGCGTGACCGATCCGCGCAAGTGGCCGGTGTCGAGCTGGCTGTCGGACGCGATCCCGCATCTCGCCTACGGAGCCGCCGCCTACCTGGCCTACGAGCACCTGCGCTGAGCGGGTCGGTGCGGTGGGCCGAGGACGTCCTCGCCCGGCCTCATCAAACGCTTCGGCAGGAAGCCCCGGACGAGCCGGACGGCCCGAACGGCGGCGGCCCGTCGGCCGTCTCCAGATGCGACGCTGGACGCACCGGGGGAACTCTGCCCGTCCGAGATCGGGTCGGCAGGCGGCGCGCCGCCTCCCGCGAATCGCGGCATCGGGCCGGTTGATGGCTCGCCAACCCATCCAGGGGTACGGCCTGCGGCCAATTGGCGGCGCACCGCCCGTCGGAGGTAGGGCATTGGCCGGTCGATGGCCCGCTGGCCGTCGGGGTTACGGCATGGCGCGCCGGGCCGGCTTTCTCCCGGCTGTCAGCCGGGCCAGTCGTCGCCCGTGAGCGCCGCACCGGGACAGGCCGCGTCAGGTGCGCGGGCCGTTCGGTGGCCAGCCTCCCGTCGGGGGATACGGCATGGGGCCAGTCGGCGGTCCGCCCGCCGGCGGGGGATAGAGCATGGGTCCGGTCGGTGGCCCGCCGGCGGGCGGGGGGTACGGCATCGGGCCGGAGGGGGGACGGCCGACCGTCGCCGGGTAGGGCGCTGGGCCGCCCGCCATCGTGGGGTGCGGCGCCGGACCGCCTGCGGTCGGGTACGGGATGGGGCCCGTCGGTGGACCACCGGGCGTCGCGGGATAGGGCGGCGGGCCGCCCGCCATCGCGGGTTCGGGGGACAGGCCGCGCAGGCGGCGGAGTTGCGCGCGCTGTGCCGCGAGACGCCGCGACTCCCGTACGCGCCGCTCGGCCAGCACCGCCGACAGCACCAGCTCCGGCCGCCAGCCCGGCGGTGGAGGCGGGCTGACCAGCGCGCCCACCTGCCCGGCGATCCGGGCGCCCAGCTCGTCGCGGACCTCCGGCAGCAGCTCCCAGAACCGGACGAGGTACTGCCGCGCCGTCATCGCCAGATCGTCCGGCACCCGCGACAGCTCCAGCCCGGCCGCCCACGCCGCGAGCCCAGGCGGCATCACCGCGACCGGCCCGAAATGCGCCGGCCCCGACGCGCGCTCCTGGATGACGATCGTCCCGGCGAACACGTCCCCGAGCCGCCGCCCGCGCCGGCTGCAGAGCGACGCGACGAGCGCGGGCGCGCCGTAGAGCGTCCAGAACTCCAGGAACCCGGCGAGGGCGCGGACGAGTGCCTGCCGGAACCGCACCGGCCCGCCGTCGCTCGCGACGACGCGCATGCCGAGGGCGAGCTTGCCGAGCGTCCGGCCGCGCGTCACCGTCTCCATCACGCACGGGTAGCCGACGATGACGAGCACGACCGTCGCGAGCGTCACGCCGACGCCCCACGCGGGGTCGGCGATCGAGGTGAGGGCGCCGAGCAGGTTCCCGAAGAGGCCGAGCAGCGTGAGCTGGAGCATCAGGTCGATGAAGAGGGCGCACGCCCGGCTCGGCAGCCGCGCGACCCGCAGGTCCAGCGCGACGGCCTCGCCGGTCACGAGTTCGGCCACGAGCGGCCCTCCTCCGCGTCGAAGGAGGTCCATTTTGCCGTACTCTCGCCGGGTGGACGTCGACGCCTACGCCGCCGCGCACGACGCGGAATGGCGGCGCCTGGAGAAGCTCGTCAACTCCGCCCGCAAGCTGAGCGGCCCGGAGATCGACGAGCTGGTCGAGCTGTACCAGCGGACGGCGACGCATCTGTCGGTCGTGCGCTCCAGCTCGCCCGACCCGCATCTCGTGGCGCGGCTGTCGTCGCTGGTCGCTCGGGGACGCGCGACGGTCGCGGGCGCGCAGGCGCCGATGTGGCGGGACGTGACGCGCTTCGCCACCGTCGCGTTCCCCGCCGCCGCATACCGGCTGCGCTGGTGGTGGATCGGCATCACGGTCGTCGGGAACGTGTTCGCGGTGATCCTCGCGGTGTGGGTCGCGCGGAACCCGGACGTCCAGGCGTCGATCGGTTCCGACCACGCGATTCGCCAGCTCGTGGAGCACGACTTCGCGAACTACTACACCGAGCACTCGGCGTCGTCGTTCGCGTTCCAGGTGTGGGTGAACAACGCCTGGGTGTCGGCCGTCGCGCTGATGTTCGGGATCTTCCTCGGGCTGCCGACGCTTTACGTCCTCTTCGCCAACCAGCTCAACCTGGGCCTGACGGCCGGGCTGATGTTCGCGCACGGCAAGGGCGACGTGTTCTTCGGGCTGATCCTGCCGCACGGGATGCTGGAGCTGACGGCCGTCTACCTGGCCTGCGCGGCGGGCCTGCGGCTCGGCTGGACGGTCGTGGACCCCGGCCCGCGCCGCCGCGGCGAGGCGCTCGCCGCCGAGGGCCGTGCGCTGGTCGCCATCGCGATCGGGCTGGTCGGCGTGCTGCTGGTGTCCGGTCTCATCGAAGGGTTCGTGACGGGCTGGGTCCACGTCACGTGGCTGCGGATCGGGATCGGCGCGGTCGCCGAGGCGGGCTTCCTGACCTACGTGATCGTCCTCGGCCGCCGCGCGCTCGCCGCCGGGGAGACCGGCGCGGACGACCTGGTCCCCGACACCGTGCCCGTCGCGGCCTAGAGCCGTCCGGCGGCCTTCAGCGCAAGGTAGGCGTCGGCGAGCGCGGGCGCGATGCGGTCCGGCGGCGCGTCCACGACCTCGACGCCGAACGCGCGCAGCTCGGCCGTCAGCCGGTCCCGCTCGGCGCGGGCGCGCTCGGCCGCCGCCGCGTCGTAGGCGGACACGAGGTCGCCGCGCGCTCGCGCCATCGCTGCGGCGCGCGGGTCCGACACGGCCGCGACGAGCACCAGGTGCCGCGCGGTGAGCCGAGGCAGCACCGGGTACAGGCCCTCTTCGATCGCGGCGGCGTTCAGATCGGTGAGCAGCACGACGAGCGACCGCTGCCGGACGCGCGCCAGCAGCGCCGACACCATCCCGGCCGCGTCCGACTCGACCAGCGCGGGCTCCAGCGGCGCCATCGCCTGGACCATCGCGGTCAGGACGTCCGTCCGGGACGTCCCCTCGACGCGTGCCCGGACGCGCCGGTCGTAGGCGAGCAGGTCCACCCGGTCGCCTGCGCGGGACGCCAGCGCGCCGAGCAGCAGCGCCGCGTCCATCGAGCAGTCGAGGCGCGGGACGTCCCCGACCCGCCCGGCGGACGTGCGGCCGGTGTCCAGCACCAGGTAGAGGCGGCGGTTCTGCTCGGGCCGCCACGTCCGCACGACGACGTCGCCGCGCCGCGCGGTGGCCCGCCAGTCGATCGACCGGACGTCGTCGCCCGCCACGTACTCGCGCAGCGAGTCGAACTCGGTGCCCTGGCCCCGGATCTGCGCGACGTTCGCGCCGGTCAGCTCGCGCAGCCGGGCCAGCTTGGCGGGCAGGTGGCGGCGCGAGGGGAACGCGGGCAGCACCCGCACCCGCCACGGCGCGGGCCGGGAGAGCTGCCGCGCCGCGAGCCCGAGCGGGCCGCGCGACCGGACGACGACCGTCACCGCGTCCCGGTCGCCGCGCCGCGTCGGAGTCAAGGTCATCTCGATCCGGCGGCGCTCGCCGGCGGGCACGTCGATCCGGACGACCCGGGGCGCGGCGCCCGCGCTCGGCGGCCAGACGTCCCGCAGCCGCGCCCGGACGCGCCGCCGTCCGGCGTTCTCCACGATCAGCGCGACGCGGGCGGCCTCGCCGAGCCGCACGCTCGTGTCCCCTGCGCGGTGCAGCTCCAGCGCCCGGACGTTGCCCGCGAACGCCACGTCCACGATCACGCCGAACGCCAGCACCGCCCACACGGCGAGCAGCGTCCACCAGCTCGGCACCAGCAGCGGCAGGAGCGCGCCGAGCAGCGCGAGCAGCCCGAGACGGCCGGTGACCGCCATCAGCGCGGCGCGGGGACGTGGGCGAGGATGCCGTCCAGCACGCCGTCGGCCGTCGCGCCCTCCAGCTCGGCCTCCGGACGGAGCTGGACGCGGTGCCGCAGCGTCGGCCGGGCGAGCGCCTTCACGTCGTCGGGCGACACGTAGTCGCGGCCCGACAGCCACGCCCACGCCCGCGCCGTCGCGAGCAGCGCCGTCGCGCCGCGCGGCGACACGCCGAGCGCCAGGGACGGCGACTGCCGGGTCGCCCGGCACAGGTCCACGACGTAGGCGGCGACCTTCGGGTCCAGGTGGACGGCCCGGACCTGCGCCCGCCCCGCCGCGAGGTCCGCCGCGCCCGCGACCGGCTTGACCTCCGACAGGTCGGACGGGTCGAAGCCCGCCGCGTGCCGCTGGAGCATGGTGATCTCCTCGTCCCGGGCCGGGACGGGCACGGTCAGCTTCACGAGGAACCGGTCGAGCTGGGCCTCGGGCAGCGGGTACGTCCCCTCGTACTCGACGGGGTTCTGCGTCGCGCACACCACGAACGGGTCGGGCAGCGGACGGGCTGTGCCCTCCACCGACACCTGCCGCTCCTCCATCGCCTCCAGCAGCGACGCCTGGGTCTTCGGCGGCGTCCGGTTGATCTCGTCGGCGAGCAGCAGGTTCGTGAACACCGGGCCGGGCCGGAACTCGAACTCCGCGGACCGGTTGTCGTAGATCAGCGAGCCGGTGACGTCGCCGGGCATGAGGTCCGGGGTGAACTGGACGCGCTTGAAGTCCAGCTCCAGACTGCGCGCCAGCGTCTTGACCAGCAGCGTCTTGGCGGTGCCCGGCACGCCCTCCAGCAGCACGTGCCCCCGGCACAGCAGCGCGATGACCAGGCCCGTCACCACCGACTCCTGGCCGACGACGGTCTTGCCGACCTCGCCGCGCAGCGCGGCGAGCGCGGCGCGCGCCCGTTCCGCGTCGGGAAGGTCGTCGGTCTTGTCCAGGTTCACGAGTCGCGTACCTGCCTTTCCAGATCGTCGAGGAGGCCGGGGAGCGCGACGAGCGCCGCGTCGTCGGCCGGTTCGGGGCCGTAGAGGGCGTAGCCGACCGCGGCCTCGTCGTGGGTCGTCCGCCGGGCGACCGCCGTGACGATCTCCGGCGCGGCGGCCGGGTCGGTCGCGGCGCCGCGCGGGAGGCCGAGCAGCGGGACGAGCCGGGCGCGCGCGGACGCCCGCAGCGCGGCGGCGGCGCTGCCGCGCGCGTGGTGCGCCCGGTAGAGCCGGGAGCGGCCCTCGATCGTCTCGGCGGACCGGACGACCACCGGCAGCGCCTCGGCCACCACCGGCCCGAACCGCCGCATCCGCCAGAGCGCGATCAGCACGATCGCGACGGCGAGCCCGACGGGCAGCAGCCGCCACCCGAACGGCACCATGTCGCCGAGGCTGCGGTCGCCCCGGTCGGCGCCGGGCGGCGGCAGGTCCGGGACGAGCCACACCGCCGACGACCGCGCGCCGACCAGGTTCAGCGCGAGCGCCGCGTCGCCCTCTTCATCCAGGTGGGCGTTGGTGAGCGGCGCGGCGCTGCCGAGGATCGTCACCGTCCGGCTCCCGACCGGCACCTGCACCAGCCGGGCCAGGCCGCTCTCGCGGTAGCAGCCGGTCGCGCCGGGCGGGACCGTGTAGGTCAGGGACGAGCCGAACGCGACCGAACCGGCCTGTTGCGCGGCGGGGACGGGGCAGTCGGGCGGGCCGCTGTCTCCGTAGGACTGGCCGCCCTCCTCGACCGTCGGCGCGAGCGCGGCCAGCACCCGCGCGCTCGGCGCGACGAGCACGAGGTCACCAGGCGCGGCGCTCAGCCGCAGCAGGTCGGCGCGGGTCAGCCGGCCGGGCCGGGTCACGACGACCACGCTGTCGGACGTGCTGTGCTCCGCCGCGTCGGTCGTCGTCCGCGCCACGGTCAGCGGGGTGCCGCGCTGGCGCAGGATCTCGGTGAGCGCCCGCGCGCCGTCCTGGTCCGGGGACGCGGGGTCCAGGGCGTCGGCGGGCGTGGCGGGCCGCAGCGCCGCCAGGACGATCGCCACGAGCACGATGGCCAGCAGCGCCCCGGCGACGCCGCGCGACGCGCGCAGCCGCCGCCCGGCGACCTGCCGTGCGGTGGGGACGGTCACCAGCGCGCCCCCTCCTCCGCGCCGACCGGTTCCAGCGGCTGCGGCCGGGTCGCCCTGACGTGCTCGTCCAGGGCCGTGAGCAGCGCGTATCCGTCGGGGCCGCCGGGCCGGTCGCCGTACCAGACGTCGTCGAAGACCCGCACGGCCGCGCGGAACTCGCCGGCCAGGCCGGGCAGCGCGGCGCCGGCCTCGCGGGCCAGCTCGTCGGCGGTGCGGCCGGGCCGGGGCTCGACCACGGCGCGTTCCTCCAGGTCGCGGGCCACGGCGAGGAGCCGGGCGCGGATCGCCTCGGGCCACCGTCCGGCGGCGGCGTGCCGCTCGGCGGTGACGCGCAGGTCCAGCGCGGTGGCCTCGGGCTCGCCCGCGAACAGGCCGTCCCGGTCGGCGCTCGGGTTGCGGCGCCCGCGCATCAGCCACGCGACCAGCGCGATGACGAGCCCGACAATCAGCAGGATGACCACCAGCGACAGCCAGCCGTTGCCGTGCTGCTGCCCGCCGGGGTCGCTCGCCCGGTGCAGCAGTTCGTTGAGCCAGTCGGCGAAGCGCCGCCACGTCCGCTCCGCCCAGGACGGCTCGTCGCGGTGGTAGATCGGCTTCTCCAGCTCCCGGCGGGCCAGCTCGCGGGCCTGCTCGCGGCCGATCGGGTCCAGGACGATCATGCGGTCTGCCAGTGGTCGAAGAAGTCGGCGTCCGGCGCGTCCGGCCGGGTCCGCAGATGCAGGTCGAAGCCCTCGCGGCGCATCCGCCCGTCCAGGTAGAGCAGCACGATCACCCCGGCGTCGAACGGCAGCACGACCGACCAGCTCACGATGCGTCCGACCGTGTCCACGACCAGCGCGGCGAAGGCCTGCCCACCGGACGGATCGCCCGCCGACAGCACGACGCTCACGATGATGAACGGCAGCCGCAGCGCGAGGAAGCCCATGAAGATCGTCAGCAGCAGCGTGACGACCAGCGTCGCGCAGGTGCGCCACCAGCCGCCGCGCGCGAGCGTCCGGCCCCGCGCCAGCGCCGCCGCGACGCCGCGCCGCTCCAGCACCGCCGCCGGGACGGCCTGGACGAGCAGCACGTAGAGCCAGATCATCAGCACCAGCCCGACCGGCACGCCGAACACCGCCGTCGCGACGATCACCGGCGGGTCCGCCTCCGCCGCCAGCGCGGCGATCATGGGCAGCGTCGGCACTAGCAGCCCGGCCAGCGCCGCCGCCATGACCAGCAGCGCGGTGCCGAGCAGGGAGAACAGGCGCGGACGGACATCCCGGAGCGCCCGGCCCGGCGCGGGTCGGCCGAACATCTCGCGGCCGAGCGCGGGCGCCAGAAAGCCCGCCAGCACGAGGATCCCGAACGCCGACAGCACCATTCCGGCCATGCTCAGCGTGACCTGGGCGCCCAGCGAGCGCAGCAGGACGGCCGGGGTGCGCTCGTCGCGGGCGGCGTCCCCGACGAAGAAATACGCAGCGACCGTCACCAGGACCTGCACGAACGTGCTCACGGCGAGGGCGAAACCGAGGCTGAGGCGCGGGGCGCGGCGGATCGCGGCGACGGCGCCGTCCAGGATCTCCGCGACCGACATCGGCCGCAGCGGCACGTCGCCGCCGAGCAGCGCGGCGGGATCGTCGTCCCGTCCGGCCGGTCTCGGCATCTCCGCTCCTCGTTCGGCTCACTCGGCGTCTGGACATCCTGTCACGGCCCGGGAGCGCGATCGTCGGATGCGGCCCTGGCGGAACAAAAGTGCCCGAATCGGGGCGAACGTCCGGCGGAACCTGTCTACACTCCGGCCTTTGAGTACGGCTGTCGTAGTCACACTCCGCTTTTACCTTCGGCTGGATGAGTCATGGCGCAGGTAAACGCAGGTAACCTGGCTGACCAAGGCGTACTGCCCTGCCAACCCAACGTATTGCGACGATGAGGGCCATGAGAGGACGTGTACTGGTCGTCGATGACGACCTCGCGCTCGCCGAGATGCTCGGCATCGTGCTGCGCGGCGAGGGCTTCGAGCCCTCCTTCGTGCACGACGGCGACAAGGCGCTCGATGCGTTCCGGGAGACGCGGCCCGACCTCGTGCTGCTCGACCTGATGCTGCCCGGCGCGGACGGCATCGACGTGTGCCGCCAGATCCGGGCGGAATCGGGCATCCCGATCGTCATGCTGACGGCCAAGAGCGACACCGTGGACGTCGTGCTCGGACTGGAGTCCGGCGCCGACGACTACATCGTCAAGCCGTTCAAGCCCAAGGAACTGGTCGCCCGCGTCCGCGCCCGGCTGCGCCGCACCGACGAGCCCGCCCCCGAGACCCTGCAGATCGGCGACATCACGATCGACGTCGCCGGGCACTCGGTCAAGCGGCTCGACAAGCACATCCCGCTCACCCCGCTGGAGTTCGACCTGCTCGTCGCGCTGGCCCGCAAGCCGCGCCAGGTCTTCACCCGCGAGGTCCTGCTCGAACAGGTCTGGGGGTACCGGCACGCCGCCGACACGCGGCTGGTGAACGTCCACGTCCAGCGGCTCCGCGCGAAGATCGAGAAGGATCCGGAACGGCCGGAGATCGTCGTCACCGTGCGGGGCGTCGGTTACAAGGCGGGCCCGGCCTGACCGCGCAGGCGACTGCGGCGCGCCGCCGGGCCGGGCGGCTGCTGGCCCGGCTGCGCCGTCTCGTCGGCGCCGTCTACCTGCGCTGGCGCCGCTCGATCCAGATCCGGGTCGTCACCTCGACGCTGTGCATCTCGGCGATCGTCGTGGCGATCCTCGGCATGTTCCTGACGCAGCAGATGTCGAACGCGCTGCTGGACGGCAAGATCAAGGCGGCGCGGCTGCAACTGGACGAGGGGCTGTCGACCGTCGAGCGCCAGCTCGGCAACCAGCCCGACAACGGCAGCCGCCTGGACAACGTGATGGCCGGGCTGAAGGCGCGCAGCGGGCCGTCCGGACTGTACGAGGTGTACATCCGGGACACGCGCGACTCGTCCTTCGACGGCTACAGCACCAACGAGCTGCGGGTGGAGAGCATCCCGCAGCGGCTCCGGGACGAGCTGCGCCGCAGCCCCGCCGACACGACCGCGTACACGTTCGGGAAGCTGTCGTACGTGGGCCGTCCGTCCGAGCGGGGGCTGATCGTCGGCGGCAAGGCCGGGCAGTTCGAGCTGTACTACCTGTTCCCGCTCACCCAGGACCAGCGGACGCTGACGGTCGTCAGCCAGGCGCTCGTCGGCGTCGGTGTCGTGCTCGTGCTGCTGCTCGCGGCGATCGCGTCGCTGGTCACGCGGCAGGTCGTCATCCCGGTGCGGCTCGCGGCCCAGGGCGCGCAGCGGCTCGCGGACGGACGGCTGGAGGAGCGGATGCGGGTGCGCGGCGAGGACGACCTCGCGGCGCTCGCCCGCTCGTTCAACGAGATGGCCGCCAACCTCCAGGACAAGATCGTGGAGCTGGAGGACCTGTCGCAGGTCCAGCGGCAGTTCGTGTCGGACGTTTCGCATGAGCTGCGCACGCCGCTCACCACGATCCGCATCGCGGCCGACATGCTGTACGAGAACCGCGACACCTTCGACGACCCGATGGTGGGCCGGTCCGCCGAACTGCTGCAGAGCCAGCTGGAACGCTTCGAGTCGCTGCTCGCGGACCTGCTGGAGATCAGCCGGCACGACGCGGGCGCGGCCACCCTCGACGCCGAGTCGCTCGACATGCGCGACCTCGTCCTGCGCGTCGTCGGCGACATCCAGAACCTCGCCGAGCGCAAGGGCAGCAAGGTCCTGCTCCAGCTGCCCGGCGAGCCCTGCATGGCCGAGGTGGACCGCCGCCGCGTCGAGCGGATCCTGCGGAACCTGCTGGTCAACGCGGTCGAGCACGGGGAGGGCGAGGACATCGTCGTGTCCGTCGGGGCGGACCGGGACGCGGTGGCGGTCGCCGTCCGCGACCACGGCGTCGGCCTCAAGCCGGGGGAGGGCCAGATGGTGTTCGACCGGTTCTGGCGCGCCGACCCGGCCCGCGCCCGCACCACCGGCGGTACCGGGCTCGGCCTGTCGATCTCCCGCGAGGACGCCCAGCTGCACGGCGGCTGGCTCCAGGCGTGGGGCGAGCCCGGCGCCGGATCCCAGTTCCGGCTGTCGCTGCCGCGCGTGGCGGGCGCCGAGCTGCGCGGGTCGCCGCTGCCGCTGGTGCCGCCGGGGGCCGGGGGACGTCCCGTCTTCGCCGAACTGGAGGCCGGCGAATGAAGGCGTGCGCGCGGGGGGTCATGGCCGCTTTCGTGCTCGCCGCATCGCTGACCGGCTGCGCGAGCGTGCCGAGCGGTGGCCGGGTGATCACCGGACGGCCCGCCGAGCCCGCCGAGCAGGTCGATGATCCGTATGTTCGGCTGATTCCGGTCAGTCCCCGGCCCGAGTGGGATCCGGCGCAGCTCGTCGCGGGGTTCCTCGCCGCGTCCGCGAGCTTCGACGACGGCCACAAGGTCGCCCGCCGGTACCTGACGGGCACCGCCGGCGGCTGGAACCCGGGGGCGCGCCCGCCCGTCCTCGTGTTCGCCGACCGGCCCCGGCTGGAGATCACCGAGCAGAACGCGACGCGCGCGACCGTCCGGGCGTCCGGGGACCGGCTCGGCTCGATCGGCGCGGACGGTCAGTACATCTCCGATCCCAAGCCCGTGGACGTCACGTTCGCCGTCACGCGCGCCGCGCCCGGCAGTCCGTGGCGGATTGGCGGGCTGCCGCCGGAGGCCCGGGGCGGGCTGATCCTCACCAAGAGCGACGTGGACCGGGCGTACCGGACCGTCAACCTCTACTTCTTCGCGCCGGACGGGGGCACGCTCGTCCCGAACGGGATCTTCCTGCCGCTGGTGAACCGGCGCGATCTGCCAGGGCAGCTCGTCCGGGCGCTGCTGGACGGGCAGACGTCCTGGCTGGGATCGGCGGTGGAATCGGCATTCCCGTCCGGGACGCGGCTGCGGGACGTCCATGTGGAGGACGACACTGCGGTCGTGGACCTGAGCCCCCAGGCGCGGTCCGGCGATGTGGAACGGATGTCGGCGCAACTGTCGTGGACGCTGCGGCAGTTGTCAGAGATCAGCCGGTGGAAGCTGGAGATCGGCGGGGACACGGTCGCTTCGCGCGGATACGGCGCCGTCCAGCCGGTGCGGGCCTGGGACGGCAACGCTCCCGACGGCCCGGCCGTGCCGGATCAGCCCGCGTACGTCCTCGCCTCGTCGGGACGGCTGAGCAGGCTCACCGGAGACCAGCCGCAGCCCGTCCTGCCGGCCGGGGGGCCGCTCGTACGGCCGACCGTGTCGCCGGACTACCGGCAGGTCGCGGGCCTCAGTCCGTCCGGCGACCGCATCGTGCTGCGCGACCTCGTCAGCGGGACAACGTTCCGTACCGTCCTCTCCCGGCACAGCGCGGGCACCCACTTCACGGCGCCCGCGTTCGACCGGGACGGCGCCCTGTGGACGGTCGAGACCAAGAAGGACCACTCGTGGCTGTGGGTGGTGCCGCGCGGAGGCCCGGCGTTCCGCGTCACGGACTGGGGCCTCGCCGACCGCGAGGTGAAGGCGTTCCGGCTGGCCCGCGACGGCGTCCGGGCGGCGGTGGTCGTCACCGTGGACGGCCGCGCGCAGGTACAGCTCGGTCGTATCGTCCGCGATCGGTCGTCGGGCCTGGAGGCGGGCGCGTTCCTGCCGGTCAGCTCCGAACTGGTGGACGCGATCGACCTGTCCTGGCGGGACTACGCGACACTGGCGGTGCTGGGCCGCAAGGGCAACGACACCCGCGTGCTGCCCTATCTGATCCCGGTGAACGGCGGCGGGATCAGCTCGCTGGGCGTGGGCGCCCTGGGCAACCCCACGTCGATCGCGGCGGCCCCCGGCGCCCCGGTCCTGATCGGCACCAAGGACGGCGGCCCCGGCCGCGTCTGCCGCCAGCGCGCGCCCCGCGACACGATCAGCGAGTGGACATGCCCGGTACCGGGCGCCGACCCCACCTACGCCCGCTAACTCCCGTTCCCTCCGCCGCTCACTTCTTCCGCTGCCGCCCATCACCAGGACGGACTCAGATCGCCGTACGGCCGTCAGCCTGTCGTACCGAGCCTCTACCGTGCGGGTATGTTCCTCGGCCTGCGAACGATCGTCTATCCCGTCCGGGACCTCGCGACCGCGCGTCGCTGGTGGTCGGAGATCCTCGGATCGGCCCCCTACTTCGACGAGCCGTTCTACGTCGGCTTCAACGTCGGCGGTTACGAGCTTGCGCTCGACCCGAACGGCCATGCGGAGAGCGGCGCAGGACCGGTCACGTACTGGGGAGTCGAGGACGTCGACCAAGCGGTCACGCGGCTGACGAGCTCCGGCGCGACCGTCCACGCGCCCATCACGGACTACGGCGGCGGGATCCGCACGGCAGTCGTCGTGACGCCGGACGGGAACCTGCTGGGGGTGATCGAGAACCCCCACTTCCCCGACTCGCCCGCCTGATCGTCCGGAAGTTATCCACAGCTTGTGGGCAGAGTGGCGGCAAGGCCGACAAGCGGACGATGCTCGCCCCATGAGCTTCCTCCACGACCTGCTCGACCTGATCGTCCCCGAGACGTGCGCAGGCTGCGGACGCGGCGGCACCGCACTCTGCGGAACCTGTGCCGTCCCCCTGACCCTGGACCCGCGCCCGGCCCCGCTGCCCGTCCGTCCGCCCGGCGTGCGCTGCTGGACGGTGGCGGACTACGCGGGAAACGTCCGCAAAGTGATCAACGCGCACAAGGAACAGGGCCGAACCACGCTGACCCGCCCCCTAGCCGCCGCCCTGACCCGCGCCTTGAAAGCCTCCCTGCCCCCGCCCGCCGTCCCTGCCCAACCAACTCCGCCACCGTCCGACCGAGAACTCCCACCACTGCGACCCGGCCAGATCCCACCCCGCGACACGCCACCCACCACCCCAACGGAAGGACTCATCCGCAAGCCCTCAAAAACTTCCGGACAAGGGACCAGGAGCCGCCGGGTCGTAACCGGCGAGCTGACGGGATCAAATCTCATCCACGTGATCCCGGTGCCATCCGCCCGAAGGGCCGTGCGCCGACGCGGTGATGACCCCTTGCTCAACGTCGCCCGCACAGCCGTCCGAACCCTGACGAACGAGGGACTCCCACTCGTCCTGACGACCGCGCTAAGGCAGACGCGCCCCGTGGCCGACCAAGCCGCACTCAGCCGCACCGAACGCGTAGCCAACGTGAAAGGAGCCCTAACCGCCGCACACCCGCTAGACGGCGCTCGCGTCATCGTCGTAGACGACATCGTGACGACGGGCGCGACGCTGACCGAAGCCGTTTGCACTCTCCACCGAGCAGGCGCCCACGTCCTTGCAGCGGCGACGATCGCAGCGACAACACGAACAACCTGATCAACCCCAACCTCCAGCACACCCGCCCGCGTGCCGCACCCATCCGCGTGCCGCACCGGCCCGCGTGCCGCAGCGGCCCGCGTGCCGCACCCACTTGCTCGCGGCGCCGACCCTGCCCGCAGTGCTTACGGTGCCCACCGCGCCTGCCCCCATCACGCGCACCTTTCACGCGCCGCGCTGGCCTAGCGTGCCGCGGCCCCTTACGCGCGCTGCGCTCACCCACGCATCGCGGTGCTCGTTTGCCCGGCACGGCCAAGTCCGTGTGGCGCGCACCCGTGTCGCGCTTCATCCCGCGCCTTTCCACGCGTTCCAATCGCCGCGCCCGCTCCGCGCGTCGCGTGCTTCCCGCGCGTCGCACGCCCCGTCGGCGGTGCGCTCCGTCCGCCGCACTCCCTGCGTCGTCGCGCTCATTTCGTGCTTCGCGATGGCTCCGCGTGCCATGCCCTAACGCGCGCCGCACTCAACCTTTATGCCGAGGCGCCGCCCGGGCCCGCCGGGGGCCGCGCTTGCCCACACGGAGTGTCCGCGCGCCGCGTCCGCGCGCCGTGTCCGCGCGCCGTGTCCCGCGCGCTGCGCCTACATGCCGTTCACTCGTGTCGCACCCATCCTGTGCGTCGAGCCCACCGCAAGGCCGCACTTGTCCACATGCTGCGCCGGGTACAACGGGCGGCGCCAACTTGCGCGCGGTGCCCCATGGCCCGTGCCCACGTGCGCCTTGCGTGCAGTGGTGGGCGTTGGGTTGAGCCGGTGCTGCGCGCTTGTTCGGTTGTTGTGCGTGTGTGCGTGGCTGGGTGGGGGCTGGGAGGTTGCTGGATAGTCGCTGGAAGGTTCTAGGAGGTCTGCTGGACGGTTAGGGAGGTGTGGCGGGGGCGGTCGGAGGGTGGTTGGGTTCATCTGGCGTTGGTCGTCGGGTCTTCCGGTGGTCGTGGAGCGGCGGGGACGCGGTGGCATCTTCGCGTGGCCGGGCCGTCCAGTCCGGCGTGCAGTCACGCAGGAGGCCGCAGTGTCCGATCCTTCCACCGCGCTCCGTTCGTTCAGAATCTCCCGGCGCAGGGGCGTCGTCATCGTCGCCCTGGCCGCCGTCGCCGCCCTCGTGTCCGCGCTCGCCGCGCAGGGCGAGCGGCACCGGGCCTATGCCGCGACCATCCCGACGCCCGACCACGTCGTGGTGGCCGTCTTCGAGAACCACGCGTACTCGCAGGTCATCGGCAGTTCCAGTGCCCCGTACATCAACTCGCTCGCCACCGGAGGCGCCAACCTCACCAACATCTTCGCCGAGACGCACCCGAGCGAGCCGAACTACTTCGCGCTCTTCTCCGGCAGCACGCAGGGCATCACCGACGACGCCTGCCCGCCCCCCGGGTCGCCCTACAACAAGGCGAACCTCGGCGCCGAGGTCATCGCGGCCGGCCGGACGTGGGGGAGCTACAACGAGGGCCTGCCGTCGCAGGGCTCCACGACGTGCTCCAACAGCGCGGGCAAGTACGCGCGCAAGCACAACCCGTGGTTCTCGTTCAGCAACGTCCCGGCGTCCACGGGCTACACGTTCAACCAGTGGCCCACGGACTACACCACGCTGCCGACCGTGTCGTTCGTCGTCCCGAACCTGTGCAACGACATGCACGACTGCTCGGTGAGCACCGGCGACACGTGGCTGAAGAACAAGCTCGACGGCTACGCCCAGTGGGCCAAGACGCACAACAGCGTCCTCATCGTCACGTTCGACGAGGACAACGGCTCCGCCGGGAACAAGATCGCGACCGTGTTCTACGGCGCGCACGTCCGTCCCGGCGCGACCGACGGCACCCAGTTCAACCACTACAACCTGCTGCGCACCATCGAGGACATGTACGGCACCACCCACGCGGGCAACGCGGGGTCGGCCACGCCCATCACGTCGATCTGGCAGTGACGGATCGCTGACGGCTCGATGAAAGGACCGTTCCCCGGGGCCGTTGCGCTCCGGGGGACGGTCGCGCGGCGAGGAGGTCCGTGGTGTATCTGTCGGCAGGCCGCGTCGCGGACGCGGCGGGCGGGGTGCGGCGGCGCGTCCCGCTGCGCTCGGTCGCGAGGAACATCGCGCCGAACGTGGTGGCGCTCGGCGCGGTCAGTCTGATCACGGACGTGTCGTCGGAGATGGTGACGGCCGTCCTTCCCCTCTACCTGGTGGCGGGCCTCGGCCTGTCGCCGCTGGCCTTCGGCTTCCTGGACGGGCTGTACGGCGGCGCGTCGGCGTTCGTCCGGCTCGCCGGCGGGCATCTGGCCGACCGCCGGACGGGCCACAAGGCCGTCGCCGGCTTCGGCTACGCGCTGTCCGCGCTGGTCAAGCCGGTGTTCCTGGTCGCGACGTCCGTCCCCGGCATCGGCGCCGCGCTGGTCGCGGACCGGGTCGGCAAGGGCGTCCGGACGGCCCCCCGCGACGCGCTGATCTCGCTGTCCAGCCCGCCGGACGCGCAGGGCCGCGCGTTCGGCGTCCACCGCGCGATGGACACGGCCGGGGCGCTGCTCGGCCCGCTCGTCGCGTTCGGCGTGCTGAGCGCCGCCAGCCAGCGCTACGACCCGGTGTTCATGGTGAGCTTCTGCTTCGCGGTGCTGGGCGTGGTGGTGCTGGTGCTGTTCGTCCAGGACCGGAAGGGCACGGCGACGGCGTCGGTCCGCGCGACGCTGGCGGTGCTGCGCCGTCCCGCGTTCGCCCGCGTGTGCGCCGCCTCGCTGCTGCTCGCCACGACGACCGTCAGCGACGCGTTCGTGTACCTGCTGCTGCAAAAGATGGCGGACGTGCCCGTCCGGTACTTCCCGCTGCTGCCCGTCGGGACGGCCGCGTCGTACCTGCTGCTGGCCGTCCCGCTCGGCATCGCCGCCGACCGGCTGGGCCGCCGCCGGGTGTTCCTCGCCGGGCACGCGGTCCTGCTGCTGGTGTGCGCGCTGCTGCTGACGCCGCTGGGCGGCACGGTGCTCCTCGTCGCCTCCCTGGCCCTGCACGGCGCGTTCTACGCCGCGACCGACGGCGTCCTGATGGCGCTGGCCGGTCCGATGCTGCCCGCCGGCACCCGCGCGGGCGGCCTCGCGGTGCTCCAGACGGGCCAGGCCACGGCCGCGCTCGGCTGCTCGGTGGCGTTCGGCGCCGCCTGGACCTGGTGGGGTCCGCACACCGCCCTGCTCGCGGCGTCCGGGGCGCTGGCCGTCGCGGGCCTCGCCGCGTTCGCCCTGCTCACGAACCGAAAGGCGGTCGCATGACCACCCGCACCCGGCTGCTGATCGTCGCCGCCTGCGCCCTCGTGCTGGGCCTCGTCGCGACGGTGTTCACGCTGCGCGCCGGAAGCAGCGCCGCCAAGACCGGGCAAGGCGCGCAGTTCACGCTCGGCACGCCCGGCCGGATCGTCTTCCGCGACATGCGGATGGGGCCGGGTAAGGACCATCTGGCGTCCGTCGCCGCCGCCGACCCGAACGGACCCCGGACCGTCAGCGGCCTGGTGTGCGCCCGCTTCCACGCGGCGGCCGGGACGGGCCTGTGCCTGCGCGACGTCCCCGGCCTCGCGCCGGGCTACGACGCCGTCGTCGTCGACGCCCAGCTCCGCCCGAAGCGCCACGTCAAGGGCACGGGCGTCCCGTCCCGCACGCGGGTGTCGCCGAGCGGGCGCATGGCCGCCTGGACGGTCTTCGTCAGCGGCGACAACTACGGCGGACTCAACTTCTCCACCCGGACGAGCATCCTCGACACCCGGACGGGCCACCTGATCCCGTCTTTGGAGACCTTCACCGTCTACAAGGACGGCACCCGCTACCAGGCCGCCGACACCAACTTCTGGGGCGTCACGTTCAAGGACGACACGCACTTCTACGCCACCCTGGCCACCCACGGAAAGACGTACCTCGTCGCGGGCGACACGACCCGCCGGGAAGTGACGACCCTGCACGCGAACGTCGAGTGCCCGTCCCTCTCACCGGACGGCACGGCGATCGTGTACAAGAAGCGCGTCCGGGACGCGTCCACCGGCCGCCCCTGGCACCTTTACCGCCTCGACCTGGCGACCCGGCGCGAGACGCCGCTGGCCGAGGCGCGCAACGTGGACGACCAGGCCCTCTGGATCGACGCGGCGCACATCGCCTACTCCCTCCCCGGCGACTACGGCTCCGACCTGTGGACCGTCCCCGCAGACGGCACCGGGGCCCCAACAAAACTCCTCCAAGCCGCCTTGAACGCCGTCTTCTGACCGGTCAGGAGACGGACCGCCGCAGACCGGCCAGGGACTCGTCGCGCAGACGGGCGCGGCCGGTCGCGGCGGCGTACTCGGCCAGCGTCGCGCAGAGGGACACGGCGGCCACGCGGGCGCGCAGCTCGGTGGCGGGCGAGACGGGACCGTAGGCGGCCAGCAGGGCGTCCCGGGCGGCGCCCTGGAACCCGGCGTAGGCGAGCGACAGGTCCACCGCCGCGTCCGCGCGGCACAGGTCGCCCCAGTCGATGACGCCGGCGGCCCGTCCGTCCGGCCCGACGAGCAGGTGCCGCATGTGCAGGTCGCCGTGGGCCACGACGAGCCGCGCGTCCGACGGCCCGGACCGCGCCCCGGCGGCGAGCAGGTCGGCGACCGCCGCGTCGGGCTCGTAGAGGCCGCGCGAAGCGAGCCGGTCCAGCCGCTCCCGCGCCATCGGCGCGCGCACCGAGGGGTCGCCGCGCCGGAACGGGTCGACCGGCAGCCGCGCCCCGAGCGCGGCGGCGAGGTCCGGAGCGTGCAGCGCCCGCAGGAAAGAGCCCACCGAGGCGGCGGCGGGCGTCCGCAGCGCGTCGGGCAGCCCGCTCTCGGCCAGCTCGCGCCCCGGGAGCAGCCGCGCGCCGAAGAACGGCCACGGGAAGGCGTCGGACGGCCGGCCGACGATCTCCGGCACCGGCACGGGCAGCGGCAGCACGGCGGCCAGCCGGGGGAGGAGGGCGATCTCGCGCTCCACACCGGGAACGGCGATCCGGCGGCGCGGGAACCGCAGCACCCACGTCCCGTCGGCCAGGAAGACGGTGTTGTCCCAGCCGGTCGCGAGCGGGGCGACGTGCGCGAACCGGCCGCCGAACAGCTCGGCCGCCCAGGCCGCCGAGACGTCGATCTCGGGTTCCCATTCCGGACGGGCGTCGTCCATGACCAGAACGGTAGCCCGCCGTCCCGGCCATGGCGCGGACGGGACGGCGGGCCGGGCTCAGCAGGTCGCGAGCATCGAGGTCAGGGCGCTCTTCTCGGCGCTGTCGACGGTCAGGTTGTAGTACCACTTCACCTGGATCCAGGCGCGGGCGTAGGTGCAGCGGAACGACGCGACGGACGGCTGCCACTCGGCCGGGTCCTTGTCGCTCTTGGCCTGGTTGACGTTGTCGGTGACGGCCCACAGCTCGGGTCCGCCGAGGTCGTTGGCGTACGCCTGGCGCTGCGCGGTCGTCCAGGCCCACGCGCCCGAGCCCCACGCCTCGGCGAGCGGCACCATGTGGTCGATGTCGAGGTCGGACGCCGCGTGCCACGTGGCGCCGTCGTAGGGCGAGTACCAGGTGCCGGACACGGCGGCACAGGACGAGTCGGTAACGACGTTCGTCCCATCGCGCTTGAGGACCTGCTCCCGGGTGTTGCAGGTCCCGGAGATGGTGATCCAGTGCGGGAAGAGCGAACGGTCGTACGTGCTGCCGTGCGATTCGGGCGCGACGGTCAGCGCGGCGAGACGGGACGCGGCGGTGGACGCGGACGGAATGTTCGGCGGTGTTGCGAACGCGGGGGCCGTGACGGCGGTGACGAGTGCGGCGGCCAGCGGTACGGGCAGGAGGAACGACAGCAGACGGCGCATCGGGGCGTGCCCTTCTGACGCCGTGCCCGCCCGGGGTTCGGGACTCCGCCGGAGGGGGCGCGGGAACGGCGACACCGCGACCGTTACATTCGCCCCAAAGCCGATAAATGGCGCGTTCTGCCCAGGCGTGCAAGGCGCCTTGGGCGGAAGCTGCCGGACACCCGCCCCGACCTGCCGCGACACGCCGCCGGAACCGCCGGACGCCCCGATGAAGAATCGGCGAACCCCGCGCGGGCGACGCCCGGCCCGGACGCGACCGCCCGCTGTCACCCCAGGTCGCGCCCCGACCACGCCGTGGTGACAACGTTCACACCGCGGGGCAAGGCCGATCTGTCACCAGAAGTAGCGGCCGGGCGGCGCAGACGGGGTATGTGTCCCGCGCGACGGGTCACGCGCGATCAGCGGGGAGGTAGAGATTTCTCCAACAGCCGAAGCGAGGACGAGCACGTCACGGCCACGGCCCGAAACGCCCGCAGGCCCTGCGCCATAAGGGCCGGGCGCTCCGATGCAGGCTCCGGGGGAGGCGTCCGGACGCCGTCGGCGCGCCCGCCGATGACCGTCCGTGAGAATTTCGTCCGCCCAACCCCCCTGACATTCACGGCGTAAGGGGTTAGCGTTCCAGACATGGCACCCGCCCGGGTCCGTGGTTGCGTCGGATCGCAGCGCTCCTCGGGAGCGCGACCGCCGATCCGGCTAGCCGATGCCAGGCGCAGGCGAAACGGCCCACGTAAGGCGACTTCTCGTCGACCGATCACGGTGCGCCTTAGAGGTAAGTCCTGCCCCGTCGGGGGATCCGACATCCCCCGCAGCGGGAGAAGGGCAGTAGTGGCGAGAGCGCCGCGAACCCCTCGGCAGGCGGATGTGGGGACGAAGACCAGGTCGGCCGGGCGGGTGCGATCCACCGAGCCAAGGCGTCCTCCCGGTGGTGCGACCCCCGGGGGGACCGGGCACCGCAAGCGACAGAAGGGGGACCCGTGGACATCGTCGTCAGGGGTCGTCACACCGAAGTCGACAACCGGTTCCGCACGCACGTCGACGGCAAGCTGACCAGGATCGGGCGGCTCGACCACAAGGTCATGCGCGTCGACGTGGAGGTGTCGGAGGACCCGAGCCTGCGCGTCCCGGAGGAACGGGAACGCGTCGAGCTGACGGTCCGCTCCAAGGGACCGGTGGTGCGCGCCGAGGCGTCCGCCGAGGACCGCTACGCCGCGCTCGACCTCGCCCTGGACAAGCTGGAGGGACGCCTCCGCCGCGACGCCGAGCGCCGCAAGGCCCACCACGGCCGGGCGCGCGGCCGGTTCGCCGCCCGCCGGACGGCCGCCGACGCCGACCTGCCCGGGGCGCTCCAGCCCGGCGGCGGGGCGGGCGGCATCGCCGCGACGATGATCGCGCCGGTGGACGAGGGCGACGCGGCCCTCGCCGACGGCGGCAGGCCGAACGCGGCCACCGCCGGATCGGTCCCCGGCGAGGAACATCTCGTACCGTTCGAGATGGACGGCGACGGGCCGGTCGTCGTTCGCGAGAAGGCGCACACCGCCGAGCCGATGTGCATCGAGCAGGCCGTCACCGAGATGGAGCTGGTGGGCCATGACTTCTTCCTGTTCCGCGATCGCGACTCCGGACGTCCTTCGGTCGTCTACCGCCGCCGGGGCTGGGATTACGGCGTCATCCGCCTTGTCGAAGAGTGATGCGGCACTCGCGTCCCGTCACCGCCCGAACCGTGTCATGATCTAGAAAAGGCGTTCTCCGCAGGGCCGTGGACGCGGCGGTCCGGGGCCGGGGAGGGCGGGCGGTGCCCGCCGCCCGCGCCCGGCCCCCCGCCGCTCCCCGCCTCCCCGCGACCACGAGCAGATGAAGGGGGGAAGCGGCGTCTCCTCCAGCGCCGCGACTCAGGTGAGCGAAGAAGCCGAGGCTCGCGGCCGAACGGCGGTTCCACGGCCGTCCACGCCCCGGACCGCGCCCGAGACCGCCCGCGACCCGATCCGCGTGCTGATCGTGGACGACCACGCGCTGTTCCGGCGCGGCCTGGAGATGGTCCTGCGGGACGAACCCGACATCGAGGTCGTCGGCGAGGGCGGGGACGGCCACGAGGCGGTCGAGATGGCGGGCGACCTCACGCCCGACATCGTGCTCATGGACGTCCGGATGCCCCGCCGCAGCGGCATCGAGGCGTGCACCGCGATCAAGGACGTCGCGCCCAGCGCCAAGATCGTCATGCTGACCATCAGCGACGAGGAGGAAGACCTCTTCGAGGCGCTGAAGGCCGGGGCGAGCGGCTACCTGCTCAAGGAGATCTCGATCGACGAGGTCCCGCAGGCCGTCCGCGCGGTCCACGGCGGGCAGTCGCTGATCAGCCCGTCGATGGCGTCCAAGCTGATCACCGAGTTCGCCGCGCTGGCCAAGCGCAGCGAGGAGCGCGCCCAGCAGGTCCCCGCGCCCCGGCTGACCGAGCGGGAGATGGAGGTGCTGCGGTTGGTCGCGCGGGGCCTCGGCAACCGCGAGATCGCCCGGGAGCTGTTCATCTCCGAGAACACCGTGAAGAACCACGTCCGCAACATCCTGGAGAAGCTGCAGCTCCACTCCCGGATGGAGGCGGTCGTCTACGCGGTGCGCGAGAAGCTGCTGGAGATCACCTGACCCGGGAATGTCGGTGGCGCGACGTAGCATCGCGCCGTGGCCGTTCCCCTGCCTGAACCCGAGACCGAGCTGACCGCGTCCGAGGCGCGTCGGCTGCAGTTGCGCGCGCAGGGCCTGCTCGGCGCGGACGGGCGGCGCGGCGGCGTCCCCGCCGTGCTGAACCGGCTCGGCGCCGTCCAGCTCGACACGATCTCGGTGCTGGCGCGCTCGCACGAACTGGTGCCCTACGCGCGGCTCGGCGCCGTCGGGCGCGACGCCGTGGAGGACGCCTACTGGGGCGGCGGCCGGACGTTCGAGTACTGGGCGCACGCCGCGTCGATCCTCCCGGTCGCCGACTGGCCGTACTTCGCGTTCCGCCGCCGCGCCTACCGGGCGCGGGGCCAGCGCTGGCACCGGGTCGACAAGGCCGTGCTGGACGAGGTCCGCGTCCGGCTCGCCGCCGAGGGCCCGCTGACCACGCGCGAACTGGGCGGCGCGAAGGCGGGCGCCGACTGGTGGCAGTGGAGCGACCACAAGATCGCGATCGAGTGGCTGCTGGACACCGGCGAGGCCGTCTGCGTGGAGCGGCGCGGCTGGCGGCGCGTCTACGACCTGGCCGAACGCGCGATCCCCGCCGAGCTGCTGGCCGTCGACCCCGACGACGACGCGTGCCTGACCCGGCTCGTCCGGCACGCGGGCCGGGCGCTCGGCGTCGCGACCCGCGCGGACCTCGCCGACTACTACCGCGTCCGGGGCGAGCAGGTGACGCGGGTGATCGAGGCGACCGGGCTCGTCCCGGTGCGCGTCGCGGGCTGGCAGGCGCCCGCCTGGGCCGACCCGGACGCCCTGGCGTTCCCGCCGCGCGGACGGCACGCCACCACGCTGCTGTCCCCGTTCGACTCCCTCGTGTGGGACCGCGCCCGCGCGTCGCGCATGTTCGGGTTCGACCACCGGCTGGAGGCGTACGTCAAGAAGGCCGACCGCGTCCACGGCTACTTCGTGATGCCGCTGCTGGCGGGCGGACGGCTGATCGGCCGCGTCGACCCGGCGCGCGAGGGCCGGACGCTGGTGGCGCGCCAGGTCTCGTTCGAGCCGCACGCGGCGACCCCAGCGCGGATCGAGGAGTCGCGGGACGCCCTGAACCGGGCGCTCAGGGAAGCGGCGGACTGGGTGGGCTGCGACGACGTCCGCATCGAACGCATCGCCGACTGACGGCGGGCAGCCCACGGGCGGGAACCCCGGAGGGTCCCCGCCCGTTGGAAGGGTGTGCGCGGTCCTGAAGAGGACGGCTCAGCCGTGCGGCTGCTTCTGGGTGTCGGTGCGCGTCGGCGTCGCGATCGTCTCGCCGGCCTCGCCGCCGCGCCGCTTGGCGCTGCGGGAGCCGAAGACCGAGTAGTCGACGATCTCGGGGATCACGCGCGGCTTGTCGACCACGACGTCGGAGAAGACGTGGACGAGCCCGGCGGCGGCGATGCCGACGGCCACGATGCCGAGCCCGACGTAGAAGCCGACCCAGAACGGGCCTTTGCACAGGGAGACTCCCCCGGTGACGAAGCCCGCGAAGATGATCGTGACCGCGACCCAGGAACTGGCCCGGCCGGCGTGCGAGCCGGGAGAATCTTCGGACATGGTGCCCCCCTCATCAGGTGCCTCAATACAGCTAACCGCACACCGCCGGGGTCAAACGGCGCCCGGGGTGGATTGCGTCGCAGGGTGACCTAGACCATTCTGGGTCTCGCCTACGATGGCAATCGTACGTGTGGTGTGCGCGCCGCCCTCAGGCGGTGACCCACGATCTGCAAGGAGCCTCCTAGAGTGCCGCCAGTCATCGACAAGATCCTTCGTGCGGGCGAAGGCAAAACCCTGCGCAAGCTCAAGAAGCTCGCGGATCAGGTCAACTCGATCGAGGAGGACTTCCTCGACATGAGCGACGCCGAGCTGCGCGAGCTGACCGACCAGTACCGGGAGCGCATCGCCGACGGCGAGTCCCTGGACGAGCTGCTCCCCGAGGCGTTCGCCACCGCACGCGAGGCCGCCAAGCGGGTGCTCGGCCAGCGGCACTACGACGTCCAGATCATGGGCGGCGCCGCGCTGCACCTCGGCAACATCGCGGAGATGAAGACCGGTGAGGGCAAGACCCTGACCTGTGTGCTCCCCGCGTACCTCAACGCCCTGTCGGGCGAGGGCGTGCACGTCGTGACGGTGAACGACTACCTGGCCAAGCGCGACGCGGAGTGGATGGGCCGCGTCCACCAGTTCCTCGGCCTGGAGGTCGGCGTCATCCTCCCGCAGATGACGCCGGACGAGCGCCGCGCCGCGTACGCCGCCGACATCACCTACGGCACGAACAACGAGTTCGGCTTCGACTACCTGCGCGACAACATGGCCTGGTCGCTGGAGGAGTGCGTCCAGCGCGGCCACAACTTCGCGATCGTGGACGAGGTGGACTCCATCCTGATCGACGAGGCCCGCACCCCGTTGATCATCTCGGGTCCGGCCGAGCAGAACTCCAAGTGGTACAGCGAGTTCGCCAAGATCGTCCCGCGGCTGAAGCGCGCCGAGCTGGTCAGCACGGCCGGCCAGGTCGACGAGTACGGCCCGGGCGACTACGAGGTGAACGAGAAGAAGCGCACGGTCGGCATCACCGAGTCCGGCGTCGAGAAGGTCGAGGACTGGCTCGGCATCGACAACCTGTACGACTCGGTGAACACGCCGCTGGTGAGCTTCCTGAACAATGCCCTGAAAGCCAAAGAACTCTACAAACGCGACAAGGACTACGTCGTCATGAACGGCGAAGTGCTCATCGTGGACGAGTTCACCGGCCGAATCCTCCACGGCCGCCGCTACAACGAGGGCATGCACCAGGCCATCGAGGCCAAGGAGGGGGTGACGATCAAGGACGAGAACCAGACGCTCGCCACGATCACCCTCCAGAACTACTTCCGCATGTACGACAAGCTCTCGGGCATGACCGGCACCGCCGACACCGAGGCCGCGGAGTTCAACAAGACCTACAAGATCGGCGTCGTCCCGATCCCGACGAACAAGCCGATGGTCCGCAAGGACGTCGCCGACGTCGTCTACAAGACCGAGCAGGCCAAGTTCGAGGCCGTCGTCGACGACATCGCCGACCGGCACGAGAAGGGCCAGCCGGTCCTGGTCGGCACGACCTCGGTCGAGAAGTCCGAGCGGCTGTCGCGGATGCTGCGCCGGCGCGGCGTCCAGCACCAGGTGCTGAACGCCAAGCACCACGAGCAGGAGTCGGCGATCATCGCCGAGGCGGGCCGCAAGGGCGCCGTCACGGTCGCGACGAACATGGCGGGCCGCGGCACCGACATCATGCTCGGCGGCAACCCCGACTTCCGCGCCGACCTGGAGCTGCACCAGCGCGGCCTGTCGCCGCTGGAGACGCCCGACGAGTACGAGGCGGCGTGGCCGGAGGCGCTGGAGAAGGCTAAGGAGGCCGTGAAGGGCGAGCACGAGGAGGTCGCCGAGCTGGGCGGTCTCTACGTCCTCGCGACCGAGCGGCACGAGTCGCGGCGCATCGACAACCAGCTCCGCGGCCGGTCCGGCCGTCAGGGCGACCCGGGCGAGTCGCGCTTCTACCTGTCCCTCGAGGACGACCTGATGCGGCTGTTCAACTCCGCGCGGGTCGAGGCGCTGATGACGCGGCTGAACATTCCCGACGACGAGCCGATCGAGTCCAAGCTCGTCAGCGGCGCGATCAAGTCCGCGCAGGGCCAGGTCGAGCAGCAGAACTTCGAGATGCGCAAGAACATCCTGAAGTACGACGAGGTCATGGACCGGCAGCGCAAGGTGATCTACGCCGAGCGCCGCAAGGTCCTGGAGGGCGAGGACCTCACCGAGCAGATCTCCAACATGATCGACGAGGTCGTCAACGGGTACGTCGCGGGCGCGACGGCCGAGGGCTTCGCCGAGGAGTGGGACCTGGAGAAGCTCTGGGGCGCGTTCCGCCAGCTCTACCCGATCGCGGTGAAGATCGAGGACCTGGCCGAGGACGAGGACGACCTGTCCGGCCTGGACGCCGAGACGCTCGCCGAGCGCATCCGCGAGGACGCCCACGCGGCCTACGCCAAGCGCGAGGAGGAGCTGGGCTCGGAGGTCATGCGGGAGCTGGAGCGGCGGGTCATCCTGTCGGTCCTGGACCGCAAGTGGCGCGAGCACCTCTACGAGATGGACTACCTCCAGGAGGGCATCGGCCTGCGGGCGATGGCGCAGCGCGACCCGCTGGTGGAGTACCAGCGCGAGGGCTACGAGATGTTCAACGCCATGCTCGACGGCATCAAGGAGGAGTCGGTCGGCTACCTCTTCAACCTCGAGGTCGAGGTGGAGGAGCAGCCCGCTCCGGCGGTCGGCGCGAACCCGGTGGCGCTGACGGCGACCGCGGTGGACGCGGACGAGGCCGAGGTCGAGGAGGCCGAGGACGAGGCTCCGGTCGTCCACGCCAAGGGCCTGGAGGACCGGCACCGTCCGAAGAAGCTGGAGTACAGCGCGCCGACCGTGGACGGCGAGGGCGGCGTGGAGCTGCACAGCGAGGAGGAGCCGGACGAGTACGCCGGCGTCTCCCGCAACGACCCGTGCCCGTGCGGCTCGGGCAAGAAGTTCAAGCGCTGCCACGGCGACCCGCGCAACCGCGCCTGAGCCGGACCGACGGCCTCCCGGGGACGCCCCCGGGAGGCCGTCGGCGTTCTCAGGCGGCGCGGGCGAGGCGGCGCGCGGGGACGGTCGTCTCCAGCTGGACGCAGCGCCACCGCTCGTGCAGGAACTCCAGGCGCAGGGCGAGCGCGCGGACGTCCGTCCCGAGGCGCAGGACTGCGCCCGCTTCGGCGGCCTGCGGGGAGGGCCGCTGCACCCAGGACGTGAGCACCTGCGGCGGCGCGGCCCGTCCGGGCGGCGGGACGTGGGCGGCGAGCCGGGCGCGGATCTCGGGGAGCATGCCGCGCGCGAGCCGCGCCGGCGGGCACGCCCCGGCGAGGACGGCGGCGACGAGCGCGATGAGGGCGCGCGCGGCGGGTTCGGGCGACGGCGCGGTGCGGGCGTCCAGGAGGCGCAGCGGCGGCCGGGTCGGGACGATCCGGAGCCGTTCGGACGAAGCGTGCGCGGTCATGGGGAGCCTCCGGAAGACGAGGGCGCCGGACGTTCCGGCGCCACCTTTCAAGAGGTCAGAGCCCATGCCGTAAATACGTTCTGGCCGGATCAGGCCACGGGTTCGTCCTTCTCGCGGCCGGGCGTCGCGAAGTCGAACCGCCGGATCAGGTAGCTGAAGATCACGTAATACAGGACGAAGTAGACGATCCCGAGCCCGATGATCAGTGGCAGCCCGCGGGTGTTGTCCTTGGACGCGTTGAGCACGAGGTCGATGCACCCGGCCGAGAACCCGAACCCGAGCCGTGCCCCGGCGGCGTCCAGCAGCGCCAGCGACACGCCCGTCAGCACGACGTGGACGGCGTACAGGACGGGCGCGACGAACATGAACGCGAACTCGATCGGCTCGGTGACGCCGGTGACGAACGCCGTGAGCGCCGCCGAGATCATGAGCCCGCCGACCGCGCGCCGCCGTTCGGGCGCGGCCGTCCGCCAGATCGCGAGCGCCGCGCCGGGCAGCCCGAACATCAGGACGGGGAAGAACCCGGCCGTGAACCCGCCCGCGTGCGGGTCGCCCGCGAGGTACCGGTTGATCTCGCCGTGGACGACGCCGTCCGGGCCGTTGTACGTGCCGAACACGAACCAGATCAGCGAGTTCGGGATGTGGTGCAGCCCGAACGGCAGCAGCAGCCGGTTGACGACGCCGTAGACGCCCGCGCCGAGCGCCCCGGCGCCGGTGATCCAGTCGCCGAACGCCGTCAGCCAGCCGCCGAGGACGGGCCAGGCGAGGCCGAGGAGCACGCCGAGCACCAGCGCGCCGAGCGCGGTGACGATCGGGACGAACCGCCGTCCGCCGAAGAACGCCAGCCACGCCGGCGGCGCGACGCGGTGGTAGCGCTGGTAGAGCACGGCGGCGAGGACGCCGATGAGGATGCCGCCGAGGACGTCCGTGGGGTTCTTCGCGCCCCAGTCCACGACGGAGTGCAGGCTCCCGTCGGCGTCGGCCTGCTGGACGACGACCGTGCCGCGCAGCGAGGCCCGGTGCGAGAACATGATCTTGGAGACGCGGTCGAAGACCAGGTAGCCGACGACCGCCGCGAGCGCCGTGGACCCGTCCGCCTTGCGCGCGAAGCCGATCGCCACGCCGACCGCGAACAGCAGCGGCAAAGCCCCGAACAGCGCCTCCCCGGCGCCGCCGACGATCTCGGCGACGCGGTCCCAGCCGAGGCCGCGCGCGCCGAGCAGGTCGTCCTGGCCGAGGCGCAGCAGGATCGCGGCGGCGGGCAGGACGGCGATCGGCAGCATCAGGCTGCGGCCGATGCGCTGCAGCACGGCGAGGGCGGCCGGGCCGGGGCCCGCCGCGGTCGCGGACGTCATCGGGGGGTGTCCTCTCAGCGGGCCGGCTCAGGGGAGGCCGAGGGTGGTGCGGATCTGGTAGCGGTCGGCGCGGTAACTGGAGACGCCCAGCTCGGCGCAGACGCCGCCGGTGTAGGAGCGCCGCTGGAGCCGCAGGACGGCCCCGCCGCGCGGGATCTCCAGGTGCCGGGCCTCGTCCGCCTCGGCGAGCCCGGCGTCGATCGTCTGGTCGCCCGCGTCGAACACGAGCCCGTACACGGCCTCCAGGACGCCGTGCAGCGAGCGGTCGGCGAGCCGCCGGTCCAGGAGGTCGGGGGCGAGCGCGGCGAGGATGTGGGACCGCTCCACGGCCATCGGCTCGCCGTCGGCGGTGCGCAGCCGCTCGACGACGTGGACGGGCGTCCCCGCGGGGATGTCGAAGAGGCGCGCGAGCCGGGCGTCGGCCGGGACGGTGCGCCGGTCGAGGTCCCGCCCGCCGGGCCGCATCCCGCGCGCGAGCATGTCCTCGGTGAACGAGACGAGCCGCAGCGGCATCTCCAGCTTGGGCCGCGCGACGAACGTCCCCTTGCCCGGGACGCGGTTCAGCCGTCCCTCGCCGACGAGCAGCTCGATCGCCTGCCGGACGGTCATCCGCGACACCCGGTAGCGCGCGCACAGCTCCCGCTCGGACGGGATCGGCGCGTCCAGCGGCAGGTCGGCGCCGTCGATGAGGTTGAGCAGCAGCGCGCGGAGCTGGAAGTACTTGGGCAGCGGACTATGGGGATCAATGCTCACAGGCGGGTCCTCCCGGGAGGCAACACAACAACCCCGCCCGCCGCGCCGCAAGCCCGGCGGCCGTTCAGTCGAGGAACTCGCTGGTCAGACGGCCGGGCGTGGGAAGGTTCAGCCGGCGGATGAGCAGGGAGAAGACCACGTAGTACAGGACGAAGTACACGAGCCCGAGCCCGACGATGAGCGTCAGGTGCCGCGTGTTGTCCTTCGTCGCGTTGAGCAGCAGGTCGATGAGCCCGGCGGAGAAGCTGAACCCGAGCTGGGCGTGGACGGCCGCGAGCAGCGCCAGCGCGACGCCGGCGAGCAGGACGTGGACGGCGTAGAGCACGGGCGCGACGAACATGAACGAGAACTCGATCGGCTCGGTGATCCCGGTGAGGAACGCGGTGAGCGCGGCCGACAGCATGAGCCCGCCCACGCCGCGCCGCGTCTCGGGGGGCGCGGCGCGCCAGATCGCCAGCGCCGCGCCGGGCAGTCCGAACATCAGGACGGGGAAGAACCCGGCGAGGAGCCGTCCGGCCTGCGGGTCCCCGGCGAAGTAGCGCGGGATCTCGCCGTGGACGACGCCGTCCGGGCCGTTGTACGTCCCGAAGACGAACCAGATCAGCGAGTTCAGGATGTGGTGCAGCCCGAGCGGCAGCAGCAGCCGGTTCGCCACGCCGTAGACGCCCGCGCCGAGCGCGCCGAGCCCGGTGATCCCGTCGCCGAACCGGTCGATCCAGCCGCCGAGGACGGGCCAGCCGAGCCCGAGCGCCACGCCGAGGACGAGCCCGGCGACCGCGCCGAGGATCGGGACGAGCCGCCGGCCGGAGAAGAACGCGAGCCAGGACGGCAGCCGGACGTCCCGGAACCGGTCGTACAGCAGCGCGACGACCACGCCGATGACCAGCCCGCCGAGCACCTGGGTGGGGTTGGGGAGCCCGTAGCCGACGACGTCGTGCAGATGGCCGGTCTCGTCGCGGACGCTGAGCACCACGTCGTGCCGCAGCGACCGGGAGTGGGCGAACATCGTCTTGGACACCCGGTCGAACACCAGGTAGGACACGACGGCGGCGAGCGCGGTGGAGCCGTCCGCCCGGCGCGCGAGCCCGATCGCGACGCCGACGGCGAACAGCAGCGGCAGCGCGTCGAACAGCGCGCCGCCCGCCGCGCGGAAGACCTCGGCGACGCGGACGAGGCCGAGCCCGGACGCGCCGAGCAGGTCGTCCTGGCCGAGCCGCAGCAGCAGCCCGGCGGCGGGCAGCACGGCGATCGGGAGCATGAGGCTGCGTCCGACGCGCTGCAGGACGGCCAGGGCCGCCGTCCCGATGGAGCGCTCCACGGATCCTCCTCACCCGGTCGTCCGGTCCCTGGTGGTCCCATGCCTGGTCTAGTAGGGTTCTACTGGTCTAGTCCGGACTAGACCAGTTCCGGAGACTGAACCGGCTCGCGGACTCGGCGGCATGGAGAGCGCACACGCATGGCAGCACTGCTGATCACGGCCGACGGCATGATCGCTTCCCCCGACGGTGGTCGTACCCGGCTGCTCGCCCCGGGATTCGTCCGGGCGGCGGACGGCGTGATCACCGAGGTCGGCGAAGGACGCCCGGCCGGGGCGGACGTGTCGCTGGACGGCGGCCTGCTCGCCCCCGGCCTCGTGGACCTCCAGGTCAACGGCTTCTACGGCCACGACTTCGCCGACGCCGACGAGCGGGCCTGGCACGAGGTCGTCACGCGCCTGCCCGGAACCGGCGTGACCGCGTTCCTGCCGACGTTCATCACGGCGCCCGTCGCCGAACAGGCCGCCGCGCTCCGCCGGACACAGGACCTGCTACCGAACCTCCCGGAAACGACCGCGCGGGTACTGGGCGTCCACCTGGAAGGCCCGTTCCTGTCCCCGCGCCGCAAGGGCGCCCATAACGCGGCCCACCTCACCGACCCGACACCGGACGCGATAGCCGCGCTGCTGGAGACCGGACTCGTCCGCCTGGTGACGCTCGCCCCCGAACGGGCCGGCGCGCTGGACGCCGTACGCACGCTCACCGAGGCCGGTGTGCTCGTCAGCGTCGGGCACAGCGACGCCACCGCCGCGCAGGCCGAGGCCGCCGCCGACGCGGGCGCGCGCATGGTCACGCACCTGTTCAACGCGCAGAGCGGCCTGGACCACCGCGCGCCGGGCGTCGCCGCGCAGGCGCTGACCGACGCGCGGCTCGCCCCCGGCCTGATCCTCGACCTCGTCCACGTCGCGCCCGTCATGGCGCGGCTGGCGTTCGCGGCGGCGCCCGGCCGGATCGTGCTCGTCACCGACGCCGCGTCCGCCGCCGGGATGCCGCCCGGCCGCTACGACCTCGGCGGCGAGCCGATCGAGCTGCCCGCGCAGGGTCCGCCGCGCCGCGCCGACGGCACGATCGCCGGGTCCGCGCTGCGCCTGGACGAGGCCGTCGGGAACGCGATCGCGCTCGGGATCGACCCGGTGGCCGCCGTGGACGCCGCGTCCCGCGTCCCCGCCGACCTGATCGGCCGCCGCGACCTCGGCCGCATCGCCCCCGGCGCGCGCGCCGATCTGACCTGGCTCGGCCCGGACCACCGGGCGCGTAGGACCTGGATCGGCGGGCAGGAGCCCCGCGAAGGAGGATCATGACGACCAGCCGGATGCGCGCCGAGATCGGCGAGCAGCCCGCCGCGCTGCGCCGCACGCTGGACGCGCTGCTGCCGCGCGTCCCCGACCTCGCGGCGCTCGCCCGTGGAACGCGCCAAGTGCTGTTCATCGCGCGCGGGTCCTCCGACAACGCCGCCGTCTACGGCCGGTACCTGGCCGAGACGCGGGCCGGACGGCTCGGCACGCTCGCCGCCCCGTCCGTCGCCACCGCCTACCGGACCAAGCTGGACCTGTCGGGCGTGTTGGCCGTCGCGATCAGCCAGTCCGGCAAGACCGAGGAGATCGTCCAGACGCTGGACTGGGCGGCGGACTGCGGCGCCGCGACCGTCGCGGTCACCAACGGCGCCGGGTCGCCGCTGGCCGAGTCCGCGCAGGTCGCGCTGGTGACCGAGGCGGGCGACGAGCGGGCGGTCCCGGCGACCAAGACGTACACGACCCAGCTTGCGGCGCTGGCCGTCCTGGCGCTCGGCCTCGGCGCGGACGTCCCGCGCGACGACCTGCGCCGCGTCCCGGACGAGATCGCCGCCGTCATCGCGCGCGCCGAGGAGTCGGCGGCGCTGCCGGAGATCGTCGAGGGCCTGGCGGGCGTCCAGGGCGTCGTCGTCTCCGGGCGCGGCCTGGCGTTCGGCACCGCCCTGGAACTCGCCCTCAAGATCAAGGAGGCGTGCTATCTGCACGCGATGGGCCTGTCCTACGCCGACCTGCTGCACGGGCCGATCGCCGTCGTGGACGACCGCACGCCCGCCCTGCTCGTCGCCGCCGGGGACGGCCCCACGCTGGCCGGTACGATCGCGCTCGCCGACCGCGTCAGGGGCGCCCGCGCCCGCGCGTTCGCGGTCGGCGGCGGTATGGGGCTGGCCGCCGCGAGCGACGCGGCGCTGCCCGGGCCGGACCTGCCCGAGTGGGTCGCGCCGCTCGGGCTGATCGTCCCCGGCCAGCTCCTGGTCGAGCGCCTGGCCCGGCGGCTCGGCGTCGACCCGGACGTGCCGCGCGGGCTCAACAAGGTGACACAGACCGACTGACGGGAAAGGGTCGCGATGAGACGTCGCACGGCGGGACGGCGGGAACGCGCGGAGGCGATCGTCGCGGCGCTCGGCGGCGCCGCCAACATCGTCGCCGTCGAGCCCTGCACGACCCGGCTGCGCTCGGAGGTGCGCGACGGCGCCCGCGTGGACGAGCCGGGCCTGCGCGCGGCGGGCGCGATCGCGGTGCTGCGCAGCGGCGGCGTGGTGCAGGTCGTGGTGGGTCCGGAGGCGGACGCGCTGGCCGCCGACATCGAGGACGTCCTGGAGTAGGGGAGAGGCCATGACCCGGGTGCTGTCGCCGGTCGCGGGCCGGGCGATCGGCCTGGCCCGGGTGCCGGACGCGGTGTTCGCGCAGGCGATGGTGGGTCCCGGCACGGCCGTCGACCCCGAGCGGCGGGCGGGCCGGTCCATCGCCCCGGTCTCGGGACGCATCGTGAAATTGCACCCGCACGCGTACGTGATCGTGGACGATGAGGGCCACGGCGTTCTCGTCCATCTCGGGATCGAGACCGTCAAGCTGAAGGGACGGGGATTCGAGCCGCTGGCGGCGGAGGGCGACGAGGTGAACGCGGGGGAGCCGATCGTGGCCTGGGACCCCGTGGTGGTCGAGGCGGCCGGACGGTCCCCGATCTGCGCCGTCGTGGCCCTGGACGCCGACGGCGGCGCGCTGACCCGACTCCGTGAGGACGGACCGGTCCAACAAGGAACCGAACTGTTCACATGGACCTGATGGCGAAGTCCGCCGTGCCGTTCGTACGTTTGCGACGGGTATGACGCCGCGTGGGGGTACCACGCGGAACCGACGACGACCGATGCCTCCGGACGGCCGCACCCCGCGCCGCCCGGAGCCCGACCGAGGAGAAGACCACGTGACCGAGCGCAGAGTGAAGATCATGTCCCGGGTGGGCCTCCACGCGCGCCCGGCCGCCCTGTTCGTGCAGACGGCGGCGAAGGCCCCGATGGACGTGACCGTCGCCCTGGACGGCCGGGACCCCGTGAACGCCAAGAGCATCCTCGCGGTGCTCGGCCTCGACGCCCACCACGGCGAGGAGGTCACGCTCGCGGCGGCCGGGGACGGCGCCGAGGAACTGCTGAACACCCTGGAGAGCATCCTGTCCCAGGAGGAGCACGGCCGTGCCTGAGCCCCCCGGCTCGCTGCGCGGCACCGGCGTGAGCGCCGGTTCCGGGTGCGGGCCGGTCCGCCGGATGGTGGGCACGGTGCCGGAGCCGCCCGCCGGCGCCCGGCACGGAGGTGACGCCGCCGCGGAGGCCGCGGCGGCGCTCGCCGCGCTGGAAGGGGTCGCGGCGTCGCTGGAGGACCTGGCCGGGCACGCCCCCGACGACGCGGGCCACGACGTGCTGCACGCCCAGGCGCTGATGGCGCGCGACCCCGAGCTGGCCGCCGGCGTCCGGGCGCGGGTCGCGGTCGGCATCGCGGCGCCGCGCGCGGTGTTCGAGGCGTTCGCCGCGCACCGGGAGGCCCTCGCCGCGGCGGACGCGTACCTGGCGGCGCGCGTGGCCGACCTGGACGACGTCCGGGACCGCGCCGTCGCCGCCCTGCTGGGCGTGCCGGTGCCGGGCGTCCCGGCGTCCGACGAGCCGTTCGTGCTGGTCGCGCGGGACCTCGCGCCCGCCGACACCGCACTGCTGGACCCCGCGACGGTGGTGGCGTTCGTCACCGAGAACGGCGGGCCGACCAGCCACACCGCGATCCTGGCCCGCGCGCTCGGCGTCCCGGCGGTGGTCGCGGTTCCGGACGCCACGACGCTCGCCGACGGCGTGGTCGTCCTGGTGGACGGCACCGCGGGCACCGTCCAGATCGCGCCATCGCCGTCGGACGTCCTCGCCGCGCGGTTCCGCGACCGCACCCCGAGCCACGTGTCCGCCGCCCCCGCCGGGCCCGGCGGGACGCGCGACGGCCGCCGCGTCCCGCTGCTGGCCAACATCACCGTCCCGGGCGACCTGGCGGCGGCGCGCGCGCACGGCGCCGAGGGCGTCGGCCTGTACCGGACCGAGTTCCTGTTCCTGGACCGCGCGGACGTCCCCGGCACCGCCGAGCAGGCCGCCGCCTACGCCGAGGCGCTGGACGCGTTCCCCGACGGCGACGTGGTCGTCCGGGTGCTGGACGCGGGCGCCGACAAGCCGCTGCCCTTCCTCCCGCCGTCCGCGCCCGAGCCGAACCCGGCGCTCGGCGAGCGCGGGCTGCGGATGCTGCGCCGCCACCCCGAGATCCTGGCGGGGCAGCTCGCGGCGCTGGCGAAGGCGGGCGCGGGACGTCCCGGCCTGCGCGTGATGGCCCCGATGGTGACGGGCGCGGACGAGTCGGCGGCGTTCGCGGCGGCGTGCCGGGACGCGGGCCTGGACCGTCCCGGCGTGATGATCGAGGTCCCGGCCGCCGCGCTGCGCGCCCGCGACCTGGCCCGGACGGTCGAGTTCTTCAGCGTCGGCACCAACGACCTCGCGCAGTACGCGTGCGCGGCCGACCGGCAGTCCGGCGCGCTGTCGCGGCTGCACGACCCGTGGCAGCCCGCCCTGCTGGACCTCGTGGCGCTCGCGGCGGGCGCCGGGGTCCCGTGCGGGGTCTGCGGCGAGGGCGCGGCGGACCCGATCCTCGCGTGCGTGCTGGTGGGCCTCGGCGTCGCGTCGCTGTCGATGGCGCCGACCGCGATCCCGGCCGTCCGGGAGGAGTTGGCCGGGCACACGCTCGACCGCTGCCGCGCCGCCGCCGCTGCCGCCCGCGCGTCCCGCACGGCCGCCACGGCGCGCGCCGCCGCCCGCGCGGTCCTGGCGCGCCGCCGCTGACGTGCTACGGCGAGCTGGACGCCGCGTAGGTGAGCCCGTGCCCGATGGGCTTCCCGGCGGCCTTGACGGGCAGCTTCCCGGTCGGGCTCAGCTTCCCGGACAGGACGCGGGCGACCGCCTTCACCGACACCCCCGACGCCGAGTACGCGGCCACGGCGGCCTTCGCGCCGCCCGCGCCGTTCAGGGCGTAGGGCCGCGCCAGCGCGACGACGACCGCCGGTTTCCCACCGGCGGGAATCGCGGGACGGCCGTTGAGCACCGTCACGACGCTGACGTCCGCCATCCGCGCCGACCCGACCACCCGGACGCCCTGCGCCCGCAGCGCCGTCCGCAGCGGCCCGCTGCCCGGCCCGGTCACGAACGCGCTGCGGCGCCGCAGCGGCAGCGTCCCGCCGTCGTTGCGGACGAGCGTGATCGAGTGCTCGGCGACGGTCGTGGCGACGCGGCGGTGCGCGGCCGTCCGCATCGCGGCCTGCGCCTTGCGGGGGTCGGCCGTCTGCCCCTTGAACAGCCCGCGCCGCTCCTTGAGCCGCAGGATGCGCGTGACCGACTCGTCCAGCCGACGCTGGCTGATCGTCCCCTTCTGCACGGCCTTCAGCACCGCGTCGAACGCCTTCGGCAGGCTGGGCGGCATGAGGAGCTGGTCCGCCCCGGCCTGGATCGCGCGGACGGGCACCGACGCGTCCCCGTACTTCTCCCGCACCCCGGCCATGAGCAGCGAGTCGGTGATGATCACGCCCTGGAACCCGAGCTTGCCGCGCAGCATCCCGGTCAGTACGCCGGACGACAGCGTGGACGGCTTGCCGGAACGATCCAGCCGGGGCACGACGATGTGCGCGGACATGATCGCGTCCACCCCGGCGCCGACGGCGGCGCGGAACGGCGGCGCGTCGATCCGGTTCCACTGCGACACCGAGTGCCGGATCACCGGCAGCCCGGTGTGACTGTCGACGTTGGTGTCGCCGTGGCCGGGGAAGTGCTTGGCCGTGGCGGCGACCCCCGCGTCCTGGTACCCGGCGACCGAAGCGCCCACCAACGACGCCACGAGCTTCGGATCGGCGCCGAACGACCGTACGCCGATCACCGGGTTCCCGGGGTTGACGTTGACGTCCGCGTCCGGCGCGTAGTTCTGGTTGATCCCGACGGCCCGCAGTTCGGTCCCCGTGACCCGCGCCGCCGCCCGCGCGTCCGTCGCGCTGCGCCCGGCCCCGAGCGCCATGTTGCCGGGGAAGTCGGTGAGGAACGATGCGCGGCTGACGATGCCCTGCTCCTCGTCCACGCCGAGCAGCAGCGGCGTCCGCGCGGCCTTCTGCAGGTCGTTGGACAGCGCGGCCGTCGCGGACGGCGACTTCATGTTGCGCGGGAAGTAGATCAGTCCGCCCACGTCGTACCGGCGGACCATCGAGCGGGCGGCGGCGGGGGTGGAGAAGGCCGGGACGAACAACTGCCCGACCTTCTCCCGCAGCGACATGTCCCGCAGGTACCCGGCGATCCAGGCCGACGACGGCGTCGGCGACGCGGATGTTCCGGACATTCCATCGGACGGGTCCGCGTTACAGCCCGCCAGCGGCAGCACGACGGCCGCCGCCGCGAGCAGCGCGGCACAACGAGAGGAGCGCACCCGACCCTGCCCCCCGACATGGTCGTCCGGCGGACCGCGCCCGAGCCGTGCCCGGTCCGTGATTTCCCAGGTGACGCTAGCCGCTCGTCCCGGGCTTGTCGACGCTCACGACCCGGCGCGGCGCGGCCCCGGCACCGGGTACCCGAGCCGGCGCAGCGCCATCCCGGCCGCGCCGACCGCACCGTCCCCGGCGCTGCGCGGATCGGCGGCGAACCGATCGCGCAGGCCCGCCCGCACGGCGTCGGCGACGGGACCGTCCCGCAGCACCGACCCGTGCATGACCACCGGGGCGTACGACCCGCCGAGCGCGGGCCGGACGGCGTCGACGTCGCGCAGCAGCACGGCGGCGGCCTCCTCGGTGATCCGGCGGGCGACGTCGTCCCCGGCCGCCGCCGCGGCGGCGACGACCGGGCCGAGGCGGCCGAGCGCGGCGGGCGGCCGGCCGTAGACCTCCTTGACGATCGCCTGGGCCAGGCGCGGGTCGGGCGGCGCCGCCGGACGCGGGATGAGGACGGCCGTCCCGCCGCCCGGCCCGGTCAGGTCGCCCGCCGCGCCCGCGAGCGCGAGCGCCCGCCGGTGCCGGCCGCGGTGCCGGGGCGTCGCGAACTCGGCCACCGCGCCCGGGCCGAGCAGCGCGCGCGGCACCGACTCGGTGAGCAGCGTGGGCGAGCCGCGCCCGTCGAACGCGGCGAGCGCCGCCCGGACGGCCTCCCGGCCGAGCCAGACCGCCGAGCCCTCGTCCCCGACGAGCCAGCCGTAGCCGTCGGCGCGCTGGACGATCGCGCCGTCGTTGATGACGGCCGCGCCCGCGCCTGTGCCGGAGAACACGACGATGCCCTTTTCGGCGCTCGTCCCGGCGGCGAAGGCGACGGCGATGTCGGTGACGACGGCGGGGGAGCCCCGCAGCCCGGACGTCTGCCAGGCCCGGCGCGCGGCGGCGACGGCGGCGGGACGGCCCGCCGACCCCGCCCCGGCGATGCCGAACACACCGCCGATGACCTGGGCGGGGTCGATGGATCCGAGTGCCTCGGTGAGGGCCTCCGACAGGGCGCCCGCGGTGTCGCCCCCCGAGTTGGGGTTGGCCCCTGGACCGGTTCCCGCCCCCGCGAGGGCGCCTCCGAGTGTGAGTACGACACAGCGGGTCTTCGTGCCACCCGCGTCGATGCCGACCACGAAAGGACCGGCCAAATGGGTCAACACATGGCGACCGTAGCCTTTTCTACCGTTGACGTGACAACCAGCCAGTAAGAAAATTTCTTCCATGAGGAAACCCACCGGCATAGAGCCGGGGAGTGCAACGGGGGAGGCGAGCGCGCCCACGGGTGACGGTGTTGCCAAGGAGGCCACGCCGCTGAGCACCGTGGTGCGGGTGCGCTCTCTGCTGCCCTCGCTGCCCCCCGCCGAGCGACGAGTCGCTCAACGCGTCATCGACGACCCCGAAGGGGTCGCGAACTCGACCATCACCGAACTCGCGCAGACCTGCGGCACGTCGGAGACGACCGTCATCAGGTTCTGCCGCGCGATCGGCTTCCATGGTTACCCCGAACTGCGACTGACCCTCGCCACCGAGGCGGGCCGCGCCCAGAGCGCGAGCGGCGGACGGGTCATCGGCAGTGACATCAGCCCCGACGACTCCCTCGAACAGATCGTGGAGAAGGTCACCTTCGCCGACGCCCGCGCGGTGGAGGAGACGGCCGCCCAACTCGACATCAAGATGCTGGAACAGGTGGTGGACGCCATCGCCGGCGCGGGCCGGGTCGACGTCTACGGCGTGGGCGCGAGCGCGCACGTCGCCGCCGACTTCCAGCAGAAACTCCATCGCATCGGCCGGATGTGCAACGCCTGGTCCGATGCTCACATCATGCTGACCAGCGCCGCCGTCCTCGGACCGGGCGACGTCGCGATCGGCATCTCCCACACGGGGGCGACCGTCGAGACCATCGACGCCCTGGAGGTGGCGGCGCAGCGCGGTGTGACGACCGTCGCGCTGACCAACTTCCCGAAGTCCCCCATCGCCGAGACCGCCGACCTCGTCCTGACGACGGCGGCCCGCGAGACCACGTTCCGGTCGGGGGCGACCGCGAGCCGTCTCGCGCAGCTCACCGTGGTCGACTGCGTGTTCGTGGGCGTGGCCCAGCGCACGTTCGGCCCCACCCGCGAAGCCCTCGAAGCGACGTTCGAGGCGGTTCGCGGCCGGACCATGCGACGACCCGACCGGAGGCGCCGGTGATCGACGTCGATCTGCCCACCGAGGGCCGCAACCCGCGGACCCTCGACCTCGACACCCTGCCCACCCTCGACGTCCTGCGACTGATCAACACCGAGGACGCCACGGTGCCGATGGTGGTGGCCGCCGTGCTGCCGCAGATCGCCGAGCTGGTCGACCTCGCCGTCGTGTCCCTGCGCCGGGGCGGGCGCGTCCACTATTTCGGCGCGGGGACCTCCGGTCGGCTCGCGGTGATCGACGCCGCCGAGCTGCCCCCGACCTTCGGGATCTGGGGCCGGGTCGTCGCGCACAACGCGGGCGGCCCGGGGGCGCTCGCCAACGCCGTCTCCGACGTCGAGGACGACGCGGAGCAGGGCGCCAGAGACGCCGTGGAGGTGGCGCCCGGCGACATCGCGATCGGCATCGCGGCCAGCGGCCGGACGCCGTACGTCATCGGCGCGCTGCGCGCCGCGGCGGGCCGGGGCGCCCGCACGGCGCTGATCAGCTGCAATCCGCACGCGCCGTACGGGGAGGAGGTGGAGGTCCACATCGGGCTCGCCACCGGACCGGAGGTGATCAGCGGGTCCACCCGGATGAAGGCGGGCACGGCGACGAAGCTGGTGCTCAACGCCTTCTCGACCACGCTGATGGTCCGGCTGGGGCGCACCTATTCGAACCTGATGGTCAGCGTGAACGCGCTGAACGGAAAGCTGCGGGCCCGGCTCGTCCGCATCCTGGTCGAGGCGACCGGGATGGACGTCGCCACGTGCGAGACAGCGCTCGCCGAAGCAGGGGGGAACACCCGCGTCGCGCTGGTGGCGCTGCTCGGCGAGGTGCCCACGGCGCGGGCCACGACCGCGCTGGAGGAGGCGGACGGCGGCGTCCGCGAGGCGCTGCAGCGGCTGCGGTCCGCCTGACGTGACCGGGCCGGTTCCCGGGGCCGTGCCCTGGGGACCGGCCCGTTCGGTTCAGTACGCTTCGGTGCGTGCCTCTCAAAGCCGTCATCACCGACTGGGGCGGGGTCCTGACGTCCCCGCTGAACGACGCGATCGGGGTGTGGCTCGCCGCCGACCGCATCGACGTCCCGCGCTACAAGGACGTCATGCGCGCGTGGGTGCGCCAGGCGTACGACGGTGCCGGCACCAATCCGATCCACGGGCTGGAGGACGGCACCCTGTCCGCCGCCGAGTTCGAGCGGCTGCTGGCCGCCGAGCTGCGCACGGTGGACGGCGGCCCGGTCGCCGCCGCCGGGCTCATCGAGCGGATGTTCGCGGCGTTCCGGCCCGTCGAGCCGATGTACGACGCGCTGCGCGCCGTCCGGGCGGGCGGCCTGCACGTGGGGCTGCTGTCCAACTCGTGGGGCAACGCCTACCCGCGCCACCTGTTCGACGATGTCTTCCACGACGTCGTCATTTCGTGCGAGGTCGGTATGCGCAAGCCCGACGAGCAGATCTTCCGCCACGCGGTGGAGCGGCTCGGACTGACGCCCGCCGAGTGCGCGTTCATCGACGACATCGAGCACAACTGCCGGGCCGCCGAGGCCGTCGGGATGACCGCGATCCTGCACACCGACACGTCCGCCACGGTCGCCGTGCTGCGCGACCTCGGCGTCCCGACGGTCTAGGCTGCCGGGCGTCATGCGCGTCTTCCTGCCGTCCACACTGCCCGCGCTCGCCGCCGTCCGCGCGGCCCGCGCGGCCGGACCCGCCCCGCTCACCGCCTACGCCGTCACGCCCGCGCTGCGCGAGTGGTACGCCAGCGGTGACACCGAGGAGCTGGAGTACGCCGCGATGACGGCCGCCGCCCGCGCCTCGCTGGCCCTGCTCGCCGCCGATCCGGACGCGCCGCCGCGCCGGGTCGTCCTCGCCGCGGAGGTCCCCGACGACCAGGTCGCGGCCCTGCACGACCTGGACGAGCCCGCGCTCGTCCGGCTGTCGGCGCCCGTCCCATGGCGGCTGCTGGCGTCCGGGCACGTGGACGACGACGAGGCCGCCGCCGACGTCCGCGCCGCCGCGGCGGCCCTGGACGCGGCCCGCGCCGGCGACGACGACGCGCAGTTCACCGTGGACGGCGCCGAGGGCCACGAACTGCTCTGGTACGCCACCCAGGAACTCGCCGACCTCATCCCCTGACCAGGGGGTACCCCGCCCGGACATGCGGGTAAGGGTCCGCATATCGACGACGATGTCGGACCTCAGGGGAGCGAATGGACGCCGTCACCACCGTGCCGGTCCCGGTCAACGAGCCGGTGCAGGGCTACGCGCCGGGCAGCCCCGAACGGGCGGCCCTGGAAGCGAAGATCAAGGAACTGGCGGGCGACCGCCCCGACCTGACCATGACCATCGGCGGGGAGCGGCGGCTCGGCGGCGGGCAGCCGATCGACGTCGTCCAGCCGCACGCTCACGAGCGCGTCCTCGGCACGCTCGGCAACGCCACCGACGCCGACGTGGCCGCCGCGATCGACGCGGCCCTGGCCGCCGCCCCCGCCTGGCGGGCGCTCAGCCTGGACGACCGCGCCGCCGTGTTCCTGCGCGCCGCCGACCTGCTCGCCGGGCCGTGGCGCGCGACGCTGAACGGCGCGACGATCCTCGGGCAGTCCAAGTCCGTCCAGCAGGCGGAGATCGACTCGGCCTGCGAGCTGATCGACTTCTGGCGGTTCAACGTCGCCTACGCCCGCGCGCTGTACGAGGAGCAACCCATCTCGTCGCCGGGCACGTGGAACCGGATGGAGTACCGGCCGCTGGAGGGCTTCGTCCTCGCGATCACGCCGTTCAACTTCACCGCGATCTCCGGGAACCTGCCGACCGCGCCCGCGCTGATGGGGAACGTGGTGGTGTGGAAGCCGTCCCCGACCCAGCAGTTCGCAGCGCACTTCGTCCTCCAGGTGCTGGAAGCGGCGGGGCTGCCGCCGGGGGTCATCAACCTGGTCACGGGTGACGGGACTGCGGTCTCCAACGTCGCGCTGCGGCATCCGGAACTCGCCGGGATCCACTTCACCGGCTCCACCAACACGTTCCACCACCTGTGGCGGACGGTCGGAGAGAACATCTCGGGGTACCGCGGTTATCCCCGGCTGGTGGGAGAGACGGGCGGCAAGGACTACATCGTCGCCCACCCGTCCGCCGACCCCGACGCGCTCAAGACGATCCTGACCCGCGGGGCCTTCGAGTACCAGGGCCAGAAGTGCTCGGCGGCGTCCCGCGCGTACCTGCCGCGCTCGCTCTGGAGCCGGATCAAGGACGACTTCCTCGCCGAGGTCGAGTCGCTGACCATGGGCGACGTCGCGGCCGACCTGTCGCTGTTCATGGGCGCGGTGATCGACGAGCGGGCGTTCGCCAAGCACAGCGCGGCCATCGAGCGGGCGCGGACGTCGCCGTCCATCAAGATCCTCGTGGGCGGCGAGGTGGACGACTCCATCGGCTGGTTCGTCCGCCCGACGGTTCTGGAGGGCGACGACCCCACCGACGAGATCTTCACCACGGAGTACTTCGGGCCGATCCTCGCCCTCCGCATCTACGAGGACGCCGAATACGACCAGATGCTCCGTCAGATGGAGAACGTCGCACCGTACGGCCTGACAGGCTCGATCGTCGCCCAGAGCCGGGGTGCGATCGACCACGCGATGGAGGCGCTGCGGTTCACGGCCGGGAACTTCTACATCAACGACAAGCCGACCGGCGCGGTCGTGGGGCAGCAGCCGTTCGGCGGGGCACGGGCGTCGGGCACCAACGACAAGGCGGGATCGCCGTTCAACCTCACCCGATGGGTCAACCTCCGTGCCATCAAGGAGACGTTCGTACCGCCGACCGACTACCGCTACCCCCACATGGGCGGGTGAGCTGGAGGTTCCCGTGCAGGTTGCGGCGCGTCGGCGCACCCGCGACGATGACCCCGGTTGGATGATGACGTCCCCGGGTCGCTCCGGCCGGGGCGAGGCTGCTGGACGCGCATGGGACTTCGATGACGACGCTGGACCGGCTGGTGCTCTGGAACGTCGACCACACGCTGGTCGACGTCGGGCGGGTGACCCGCGAGGCGTACGCGGAGGCGTTCAAGGCCACGACGGGGCGTCCGCTGGTGCGGCTCGCGCCGACCGCCGGACGCACCGAATCGGAGATCATCTTCGAGACGCTGGCGTTCAACGACATCGTCACCACCGACGACAGCCTGCCCGCGTTCATGGAAGCGCTCACGGCCGCGTTCACGGCCCGCCGCGCCGACCTGCGCGCTCACGGCCGGGTGCTGGCGGGCGCGCGGGAGGCGCTGGACGCGCTGGGCCGCGAACCGTCCACCGTCCAGTCGGTGCTGACCGGGTCGATCGAGCCCGTGGCGCGGTTGAAGCTCACCGCGCTGGGTCTGTCGGGCTCGCTGGACCTGGACACCGGCGGCTACGAAACGGGCGTGTACAGCAAGGCCGCGCTGCTGGAGATCGCCCGGACCCGCGCGGGGGAGAAGTACGGCACGACGTTCGGGGAGCGGTCGACGGTGTACGTCGCGGACTCGACCCGCGACGTCCAGGCCGCGCGCATCGCCCGCACCCCGGTGGTCGCGGTCGCGACGGGCGCGGCGACGGAGGCCGAGCTGCGCGCGGCCGGGGCGGACGTGGTGCTGCCGACGCTCGCCGAGACCGGCGCCGTGATCACCGCCGTCCGGGACCTCGCCCGCTCCTGACCCCGGTTATCCACAGGTTCGATCTGTGGTTGCCCCGCCCCGCGCCCCCGCCCGATCCTGATCAGGCAGCCCGTCCACGCGCTCGAAGGGGATGACCGATGTCCGACGCCACCGCCCGGCTCTGGGAGCCGACCGACGCCGTCGTCGCGAACGCCCGCGCCACCCACTTCCAGCACTGGCTGTGGGACCGGGGGATCCTCACCGAGTCCTACGACGAGCTGTGGGCCTGGTCGGTGACCGAGATCGACGCGTTCTGGGACGCGGTCTGGCAGTACTTCCAGGTCTGCGGCACACGCGGCGACGGCCCGGTCCGCACGGGCGGCCGGATGCCGGTGGACGGGCTGCGCTGGTTCCCCGGCGCGACGCTGAACTACGCCGCGACCGCGCTGCGCCGCGCGGAGAAGCACGCGGACGAGACCGCCGTCGTGTTCCGCTCCGAGGCCGGCGGGCACGAGATCCTGACCTGGCGGGCGCTGGCGCTGCACGTGGCGGAGGTGCGGGCGGGGCTGGCGGCGCTGGGCGTCGGCGCGGGCGACCGGGTGGCGGCGTACCTGCCGAACATCCCGGAGGCACTGATCTGCTTCCTGGCGACGGCGTCACTGGGCGCGATCTGGACGTCGTGCTCCCCGGACTTCGGCTCGTCGTCCGTCATCGACCGGTTCGCCCAGATCGAACCGTCGGTGCTGATCGCGGTGGACGGCTACGCCTACAACGGCAAGCGCTTCGACCGGCTCGACACCGTCCGCGACATCGAGGCCGCGCTCCCGTCGCTGCGCGCCACGGTGCTCGTCCCGTACCTGGACCCGGCCTCCACACCCGACGGCCTGCGGACGGGAATGCGGTACGCCGACCTGCCGCGTCCGGGCCACCCGCTGGAGTTCGCGCAGGTGCCGTTCGACCATCCGCTGTGGGTGGTGTACTCGTCCGGGACGACGGGCCTGCCGAAACCGATCGTCCACGGCCACGGCGGGATCGTCCTGGAGCACCTGAAGGCGCTGTCGTTCCACCAGGACGTCGGCCCCGGCGACGTGTTCTGCTGGTACACGACGACCGGCTGGATGATGTGGAACTTCCTGGTCGGCGGGCTGCTGGTGGGGGCGACGATCGTCCTCTACGACGGCGCCCCACGGGACCTGTGGTCCCTGGCCGCTGAGGAAGGCGTCACCTACCTGGGCGTAGGAGCCCCCTACCTCCTGGCCTGCCGCAAAGAAGGCGCCCGCCCAGCCGAAACCCACGACCTCTCCCGCCTCCGAGGAGTCGGCTCAACAGGCTCCCCCCTCCCACCCGAAGGCTTCACCTGGGTCTACGAGGCCGTGGGCCGGGATCTCCTGCTCGGCTCCATGTCCGGCGGAACGGACCTGTGCACCTGCATCGTCGGCCCGAGCCCGCTGCTCCCACTGGAATCAGGCGCGATCCAATGCCGGGGCCTGGGAGCGAAGGTCGAGGCGTTCGCCCCCGACGGCGCCTCGCTGGTGGACGAGGTGGGCGAACTCGTCCTGACCGAACCGATGCCGTCGATGCCCGTTTCCTTCTGGAACGATCCCCAGGGAACGCGCTACCGGGACGCCTACTTCGACATGTTCCCCGGCGTATGGCGCCACGGCGACTGGATCAAGATCCGCCCTGATGGCTCCTGCACCATCTACGGTCGCTCGGATTCAACCTTGAACCGAGGCGGCATCCGCATGGGCACCTCCGACTTCTACCGAGTGGTCGAGGCATTCCCAGAGGTGGCCGACAGCCTGGTCATCGACACGGGCCAGTTGGGGACGGAGGGCCGCCTGCTCCTCTACATCCAGCTAGCTCCCGAAGCGGATCTGACCGAAGACCTGAAAACCCGCCTGCGCACCGAACTCCGCTCAGCGCTCTCCCCGCGCCACGTCCCCGACGAGATCATCACCGTCCCCGGCGTCCCGAGAACCCTGTCCGGCAAAAAACTGGAAGTCCCGGTCCGCAAAATCCTCCAAGGCACGCCAGTAGAAGAAGCAGCCAACAAAGACTCCCTGGCTAACCCAGAAGTCCTCACCCACTACACACCCCTCAACAACGAGCCCACCACAAAACCGCAGTAGTCGCAGACGACGCCCTAGAGCACCGCCAGCGCCAACAAGCCGGGCTCGAACGCAGCCACGTGCCGGACAGGCCTCCGTGACATCGCCGAGCGCTGGACGGCTGACGGCCGTATGACGGTTCGGGCACTCGGCTCGAGGACGTGCAAGGTGGCGTAGCACGCCCTGGCCACAGCAACCCACCCACCGCCGGAGACGCATCTCCCAGCGCAGGCGGCTCCTCGTCGGCCCGCGCGCCCGAGCCCCGGCCCGCTTCCCAGCGCGACAGCCGAGTCCCCGGACGAGGTCACGGCTCCGAAGAGAGTTCTTTCGCCGGAGGCGAGCGGTGAGCCTCGCGACGGCACTGCGCGCCGACCGGTCGAGAGACCGTCCCTCCAGTCCGCCTTGAGCCTTGCTCCACCTATCGAATTTCGATAGATTCCCATCGTAGTTCGATGGGAGGGTCGGCCATGGGAAAGTTGACAGTGCGCGCGCTGCGCGCCGTGCTCGTGGTGGTGCTCGCCGGCACCGTGTTCGTACAGGCATTGATGGTGTGGACGTTGGTCAGCGGAAACGACCCGGAGGACGGATCGCTCCCCCTGACCCCGCTGCGCGTCCTGACGATCCTGGGCATCGGGACAATCCAGGCCGCCGTGATCTGCGTATGGCGGCTGGTGACGATGGTGCGACGCGGAACCGTGTTCTCCCACGCCGCCTTCCGCTACGTGGACGTCATCATCGGCGCGATAGTGGCGGCTGCCCTCGTGTGGTTCGCGGTCACGGCCCTCAACGCGCCAGGCCAGCGGGACGACCCGGGCGTCACCGTCATCATGGGCGCTATCGGCGTGGCCATCCTGGGAGTAGCGCTCATCGTGCTAGTGCTGCGGATGCTCCTAGCCCAGGCCGTAGCGCGCGACGTCGAAGCGGCACAGATGCAGGCCGAGCTGGACGAGGTGATCTGATGCCGATCGTCGTCGACATCGACGTGATGCTGGCCAAACGAAAAATGTCCGTAGGCGAACTCGCGGACCGTGTCGGGATCACCCCCGCCAACCTGGCGGTCCTCAAGAACGGCCGCGCCAAAGCCGTGCGCTTCACGACCCTCGCCGCCCTCTGCGAGGCGCTCAAGTGCCAACCAGGCGACCTACTGCGCTGGGAGACCGAGGACGCCGCAGGCGAATGATGGTCGTCCGCGCACCGGGACCGAGCTTCGGCGGATGTGCGCGGCGGTTGCGAACCTCCCCCAGTCCGCCAGCGAGATCTACTTCGACATGGACCGGTACGTCGAGGCCGCCCATTGCGACACGCTCGCCGCCGACGCCGCCTGCGAAGCGGACTCTTACGACTCGTGGCCGTGCGCACTCGTCCGGCATGCCCATGTCGACATGTACGAGAAGCGGTTCGACAAGGCCGTCCGCTACTGGATACGGCAGGGCACGTAGCTCGTCGCGGTGACTTCCCGCTGCTCACCCGCCACTGGGCCTCGCTGGTCAGAGCACAGGCGCACGCCGGGCGCGCGGATGCCCGCGAGTGCGAACGGGCGTTGGCAGCATCCTGGTCGACCTTTCCGCGCTCGGGCCGCGAGCAGGCGAGCTGGACCGCGTCGTCGCCTTCGGCGAACAAGCGATCGACGTTGCCGAGCGAACTCGAACCTCGGGCTACCTGGGTCGAAAACTCCAAGACCTGCGCGACGACCTCACCAGAACGAACCACGAAGCCACGTTGGGCCTGGCCGGATGCAGCGCCTCGATGCAAGGAGCCGCATAAGCGAGGACGCAGGCCGCATCTTCCGCCAGGCCTGGATCGACGGCGTGCGCAGGCACTTTCCCGGCGAGCCGAAGCCCGGCTACGTCGCGCCCTGGGAGGAAACGCCCGGCTGGGAACGCGAGGCGGCCCGAGCCGTCCACGCCCAGATCGCGGAGTTCACCAGGCTGGGCGCGACGGACAAGCTGACCCGCGACCAGAAGGGCCGCTTCGTGGCCCTGTGCTGGATAGCCCAGATCCACAAGCACATCCCGAACCCAAAGCCGTCCTACGTCGCAGATTGGGACGCCCTCCCCGCGTGGCAGCGCGAGACCGACGCCGACATCTTCGAAACAATCAAACAAATCACGACCCCTAGCCACCCCGCCCCGAAACCCCAAGCCACGCAGCACCCCACCGGGAGCGAGCGTCCAGTACGTTCGCCACCAACCCAAGTCCCGCCCCCGCGAGCCGCTGGTCTCACGCTACGGCGCCACGCCGTTCAGACTTTGACGTCGCCCTGGTCACCAAGAACGGGAAAAACCGTCGAGGCCGTCTACCTCATCAACGGCGGCGATCCCGCAGACGCCGCCCCGGTGACCCCGACGTCCCGGGTCCGCGGTCACTCGCACGTCGAAACAAGCTGCGCGGGCCTGCGACGTCACCTACCAAAAGACAAACCCCCCGGTCAGAACCGAAAACGCATCGCGCACCATGGCAACCCAACGCAGCACCGCCGCCGCCAACGGACACCACGCCCGTGGCTCCAGGCACACGATCGCCCTGCTGCGAAGCCTCATAACCGCCTTGGCCGGATCCCTGTCCGGTGATCCGACCAATCTCAGTCGAAAATCCGTTCTGTTCCCTGTTCTCTATGAGAAAACCTTCTGGGATGATTTGCGGGCACGCTGCACGTCCGGCGATGAGGTCCGCCAAAAATTCGGTGATGCTTCCCGGATAATGCCACGCCATATCGTCGTTGACGATGATGATCGTCCAATCATCTGGCTTTCCTGTGGTGAGTCAGCAACACTTCGCATTATTTGCCGCCAATCCCCATCTCGTTTCGCGCAGAAGGCTCATCAAGTTATAGCGGTTACGGGGTGGATCGGGAGTCCCGGGATGGCTTGCCGGAAGCCATGCACCGATGAACAACAGTGGATACTTATCGGCAAGTTCCTTGTGATCGCACGGAAGGTCGGCACCCAGGACGCGGGCCACCTCTTGCCAGTCGACAGCCGCTGGCGGCGCGACCGGCGGTCCGATGAATTCCCCAAGCAATACAGGGAGCGTCATATTCGATATCCTGCGCGATTTTATAGGTTGAGAGTACGGACATTAATGCGGTTGTCGGGCTGGATCGCTGCCGCTGCCTCGATGCCGGGTGGTGCCGAGGGGCTGGTGCCGGTCGCGTTCGACGGCAAGACGATGAGGTGTGCCCCCTTCTGCGCTTGCACCGCGAGCGAGGCTGGGGCGGTGATCAGGGGCGTCAGTGAGCGGCACTAGTCGAAAATCTGCACCGTTTCGTCTCCCAAGTTAATACAGTCATCCGGGAAGAGGGGGCACCTTACACGCCCAGTGACGAGATCCGCCAAAAAACTCGTGATGCCGCCAAGGTCCTGCCACGCGATACGGCCGTAGACTGTGACGATAGTCCAGTCATCCGGATGACCCTCAGTGTGCCAACAACACATCGTGTTGTTCTCGGCCAACCCCCAGTACATCAGTCCGCCGGGCTCAGGGTAGGCGGCAAACGGCATTTTGCGCTCTGGCAGGTCGCGTCGACTGGTCTGTCGAGCCCGTGGGTCGTAGATTTCAAGCGCTTCGGGCTCGATATCGAGAACGAAACGACTTTGAGTGATCGCTCCCTCCTGAAGACTGGTCAGGTTGTACGGATTGCGGGGCGGTTCGGGGGTCGCGGGATGAGTTACAGGAATCCATTCATTGATGAAGAGCAGCGGATATTTGTCGGCAAGCTCCTTGTAGTCACTCGGCAGGTCGGTACCGAGAACTTGGACTACCTCCTGCCAGTCGACAGGCGCCGGCGGCGCGACCGGTGGTCCGATGAAGTCTACAAGCGATGCAGGGAGTGGCATATTTGATATACCCATCGTATTCGTGTGTCGGAAATGATGCGTCAAGTTGGCGGCCCTGTGCGCCCTGGGTAACGATACGTACCTTGTTGGGCGTGGGCTCGTCCGGACTTGGGGTGGAGTTCCCGGCTGACGTTCCACCCGATGCAGGTGTTATCGGCGTAGTGTTCGTTTCTGGGTGGAGCGGAGAGGCTGAGGGGCTCTTCATGTGACACCGCTGGAAGTCGCCGTCCGCGAGCGCGGCGGCGACGCGGCTGACGAGACCGCCGTCCGCCGGATTCCGAGGGACGAGACGGTCATGCGCGAGTAGATCGCGAAGTTCGCCAGGCTCGGCGCGACGGAAAAACTGACCCGGGACCGGAAGGGCCGCTTCGTGGCCCTGTGCTGGATGGGCCGGATCCGCATCTCGAACGCCAAGCCGTCCTACGTCGCGGACTGGGACGCGCTCTCCGTGAGCGGCAGGGCGAGACCGGCGCCGACACCGTCGAGACGATCGAACGAACCATCCCCCTGGCCGCCCCGCTCGGTGTCCTTACAAGCGGACAGTATCGAAGAACGTCATCCTGGCCCGGGGCTGGAAGCGCAGGAGAGGCTCTTGCTTTCGGCCGTCGAGGTCGGAGGTCATGAGTTCGACGGCCGCGAGGCTCTGGGCGACGTCGCGAGTCTTTAGGACGGCCGTCAGCTGAAAGACGGCCGACATGCCATGGTGGTGATATGGCGTGAGAGCGGCGTTCGCCGGTGCCGACGTTGAAGACATGGAGCTGGATCCGGGACTCGAGTTTGAGCGGGGCGAGTTCGCCATCGGCGCTCCAGCTTCCGTTGGGCGCGACGAGGCCGTAGTAGTCGGAAGTTCCCAGGACTGCGGCGTTCTCGTAGGTCCTGCCCTCCTCGGGGCTGAACCACCGTTGGTCACCGGTGGCGAACTCGTGCAACAGAAGGTCTCGGCCTGCGAGTCCGGCCAGCAGATGGGTCCAGCCGGCCGATAGCGATTGCAGCCGTACGCCGGTGCCGGACAGCTCCGGAGTGATCACGGGTGTGCCGTCGTCCGCGTCGGGGACGACGGTGATGATGCCGTTGCCGTGTTGCAGGCCGAACACCAGACGCGCGCGGTTGACTGGTCGTACCGGGGGCTGGTCGACGGCGAACTCCAACGGGCGTTCCGGCATCGCACGCTCCGAGTTCACGGGGCGGCCGGTCCGGCCGGTCAGCCGGGGTCAGGCGGGGGTTGGGTCAGGGGGCGGTCATGGCGGCTTTTGGGTGGTCGGTCGCGTGCATCTCTTCGGGGCGGATCAGGCCCTGGCGGAGGGCGGCCATGAGGGCCTGGGCTCGGTTGGCGGCGCCGAGCTTTTCGTAGAGGCGGGCCGTGTAGGTCTTGGCCGTCGAGTGGCTGAGGTGCATGGTGCGGGCGATTTCGGCGATGGAGAGGCCGTTCGTCAGCAGGGACAGGACCTCGCGTTCGCGGGCGCTGAGCAGGTCGCCGCCTCGGCGGCGGCGCAGGGCGCCTACCAGGTCGGACGCGGTGAAGGACAGGGGAGCTACTGCGGCGTGGCGGATTGCGGCCAGGAGTTCGGCTACCGGGGCGGCCTCGTCTACGAAGGCTGAGGCTCGCAGGTCCATCGCGCGGAACAGGGCTTCGTCGCCGTCCCGGGGTGCCATCACGACGATGCCTATGTCGGGGCGCACGGTGCGGAGAGCGGAGGCCAGCGTTAGGCCGTCTCCGTCGGGGAGTCGGCGCGCGATCACCACGACGGTGGGATCGCCGGACTCCAGCCAGAGGCGGCCCTCGGCGAGGCTGCCGGCCTCGCCGGCCAGTTCGATGTCGGGATGGGCCCTGACCACGTGGGCCAGGCCCAGGCGGCACAGCGTGTGCCCGTCCACGACGACGACACGGATCGTCATACGCCCTCCCAGCCGAGTGGCCGACGGAAGTGTCGGCGATGTGCGGGTCGACGGTCCGGAGGGAGCGGGTCCGGCTGACGCACCGTAGCCGACACCGAGTGGCCGTCTCCAGAGGGAGCGACGAACTTCCGTCCGTTGTCACAGCCCGTGACCTGCAACAACGCTCCCGGCGCAGAGTACATGCGAACGATGGGTGCTCAGTCAAACGACAACCGAGCGTCGCTCCGCGCGACGAAGGGCGTTCGGAAGCCGTAGCCGGATGACAAGTTCGGGGGACGCCGTGTCGTCCGTTCGGGTGACATGTCGTCTGTTCAGGTGGTTTTTTCCGCCCGATAGGCCGGTTAACGCGCCGTTCACACAATCCGATGGTTATGCCTCATAGCGACGGCCCACCCACCGATCGGCGGGGCGGACGGGCCATCTCCGCGACCCGAGAGGACCCCAGTGATCAACAACGTGCTGCTTCGGATGATCGTCGGCTTCCAAACCCACGTTACCGAGTTCCAGACCCGGGTTACCGAGCGCGACGACCGTGGCGCCACCGCCGTCGAGTACGGCCTGATCGTCGCCCTGATCTCGCTGGTGATCGTCGGCGCGTTCGCGACCCTCACCGGCAAGCTGGGCGATCTGTTCGACCGAATCGGCACCACGATCGACGGCGCGGGCTGAGCGGCGGAGAACGAGCGCGGCGGGAACGACGGCAGAGGCGAGGCGGGGACGATGCAGCGACGAGACAACCGCGACCGGGGATCGGTCGCGGTCGAGTTCGCGCTGCTCATCCCCGTCCTGCTGGTCGTCATCCTCGGCACGTTCGACCTCGGCCGGATGGTGTTCCAGAAGATGGAACTCTCCGAGGCGGCGGGGCAGGCCGCGCGAGCGGCAGCCCTCGCCGTCGGAGCCGGCCGTGATCCGCAGACCGCGGCCCGGGCGGCGGTCCTGGCCGTCTCCCCGACCGGCCTCCAGTTCACGCTGAACAACCAGTGCGCGAGCGCTGCGGCGCTGATGCGCATCACCGTGACCTGCGAGTTCAAGGGCAACCCCGCGTGGTCGGGGGTCGCGGATCGGACCCTTTCCGCGACGGCCGCCACGCCCTGCGTTCCGGAGCCGTCGTGATGACTCGGACCACGGCATTGACCCGCGTACTGGACGCCGTCCGCCGCCGTCGGCGCCGTAACCCCGGCGACCGAGGGGCGATGGCCCTCCTCGTCGCCGTGCTCCTGGCGGGCGGCATTCTGATCGGCGTCGGCGGGGTCGCCGTCGACGTCGGCCGTCTCTACCTGGAACGCGGCGAACTCCAAAATGGCGCGGACGCCGCAGCGCTCGCCGCCGCCCGGCAGTGCGCGACCGACCCGACACTCTGCCGGGTCTCCGATCTCGGCACCGTGATCGGGCAGCAGGCGAAGTCCAACGCGTCCGACGGCAAGGCCGCCGCCAAGGTGACATGCGGGCGCAAGACGCTGCCGTCGCCCGGCGCGCTCGGCCCCTGCGGCCCGGGCGCGACCAACCGCACCAAGTGCGTGGGCGACCGGCCCGCGTCCGGCAACTACGTGGAAGTCCGTACGTCGACCGTCTACCAGGACGGACGGACCGTGATCCCGCCGACGATCACGCAGCTCATCCCCGGCGCACCGAAGAAGGGCACCACGGTCGGCGCCTGTGCCCGCGCGATTTGGGGTTCCCCCCAGAAAATCCCCAAGGCGTTCCCGGTCATGATCTCCAAGTGCCTGTGGAACTGGGCGACGAGCAACGGCACCGTCTACGCCGACCCCGCCGCGCGGTCGCTCCTGAGCCTGGACTGGTCGCTGCAACGCACGCTCACCAACGACAACACGGCCTGCCCTTCGGGTGTGGCGGGCGACATGGGCCAGTACGGTCACCTCGCCCAGATCCGTTGGGCCAACGCCGCCTGCCAGGCGTCGGTGGATCTCGACTCGGTGGTCGAGGCGGCCGAGGGCACCTCCCTGCTCGCCGGAGTCTGGAAGTGGATCGGGGGCTGCAACGTCGACACCTGGCTCACGTGGCTTCTCTCGGCGCTGACCCTGTCACTGCCCCCGGTCGTTTATCTTCCGGTGTTCGACTCGGTGACGAAGTCGGGCCTCGTTTACCGCTACCACGTGGTCGGCTTCGCTCCCATCCGGCTGACCTCGTTGGCCCTCGGACTGTCGGGCGTCCGCGTTCCGCCGGTCCCCAACTGTGGCGGACTGAACCCCTTCGCCGTGTGCCTGCAGGGGTTCTTCACCCGGTCCCTGGCGCCCGGTCCCACACGCGGCGGTCAGGACTTCGGTACCGCTGCCATCTCACTGGCCGGATGAACGGCTAACTCACCACCCTGGGGGAAGTGTTGAACCGTCGTTTCGCCACCGTCGCGGCGGCACTCGTGCTCGCCGTGCTGGGCACGGCGCTGGTGCTGATGTACGTGAAGGGCGCCGACCGGCGTGCCGTCGAGGGCAAGAGGGCGGTGGACGTCCTGGTCGCGACCAAGGCCATCCCGCCGGGCGTCCTCGGCAGTCGCCTCGTCGCGGACGGCTATGCGCGGACCGAGCGGATGCCCGAGCAGAGCGTCCCGGACGACGTCCTGCACGCGGTCGGCCCCGCCGAGGCGAGCCTGGTGCTGTCGGCCGGGCTGAAGGCGGGCGAGCTGATCCGCCGGCCGCTGCTCGTGACGCCGAGCGCGTCGCAGTACTTCACCGTCCCCAAGGGCAAGCTCGCCATGACGATCGCGCTGAGCGACGCCCAGCGCGTCGCCGGTTACGTCAAGGCCGGGTCGAAGGTCGCGGTGTTCGCCGCGTACAAGCTGCTCGACTCCAAGGGCACCCCGCGCGGCGAGGCGGGCGGGGCGCGGCTGCTTATGTCCGACATCGACGTACTCTCAGTGGGACTGTCCGGCAAAAAGGACAATAAGGGCGACGAGACCACCACCCTCGTCACCCTCGCGGTCACCCAGCAGGAGGCCGAGAAGATCGTGTGGGGCACCCAGGGCGGCAAGGTCGACAACGCGCTCTACCTGGGCCTCCAGACGGACGCCTCGGAACTCGATCCGAACAGCCCCGGCGTGTCCAGCTTCGGGCTCTTCCGATAGCGCGGACGGAGCGACGACCATGCCCATCATCTGCGAACCGAGCGACCAGACCGCCCGCCGCCTCGCGGCCCCGTTCCGCGAGGACGGCCACATAGCGCTCGACCTGAAAGCCCTGCGCGCCGCCCTGGACGAGCTGCCCCACGAGCTGGTCGTCGTCCTCGGCCCCGGCGTCGACCTGCGCTCGGCGGTGCGGCTCACGGCGCTGCTGCGCGAGGAGCAGCCGACGCTCGGCGTCGTGCTCGTCCGCGACCGGCTCGACGTGGACGTGCTGGCCGAGGCGATGCGCGCGGGCGTCCGCGAGGTCGTCCCCGACCGCGACTTCCCCGCCCTGCTGGACGCGTGCAAGCGCGTCTGGGAGATCTCCTCGCGGCTGAAGTCCGCCGAGTCCGGCGCGTACCGGCAGGTCGCGGCCGAGCCGCCGGCCGGCCAGGTCGTCGTCGTGTTCGCCGGGAAGGGCGGCTGCGGCAAGTCGATGGTGTCGACCAACCTCGGCGTCGCGCTCGCGCGGCAGGGCCGCCGGGTGTGCCTGGTGGACCTCGACCTCGGGTTCGGGGACGTCGGCATCATGCTCCGCGTCGACCCGCAGCGGACGGTCGTGGACGCCGTCCCGATGGTCGGCCACATGGACCGCACCGGCGCGCACTCGATCCTGACGCCGCACGAGTCCGGCCTGCAGAGCGTCCTCGCGCCCATCGCGCCCGGCGACGCCGAGAAGGTGTCCGGACGGCTCATCACCGAACTGCTGGCCGTCCTGCGGCAGATGTTCGAGGTCGTCGTGGTCGACAGCCCGCCGCAGTTCAGCGAGCAGGTGCTGGCCGCGTTCGACGTCGCCGACACGCACGTCCTGGTCGCGAGTCCCGAGGTCACCGCGCTGAAGGGGCTGCGCGTCACGCTCGACATGCTGGACACGCTCGGCTACGCCCGGGACGCCCGCGCGGTCGTCCTCAACCGGGCCGACGCCCGCGCGGGGCTCTCGCGGTCCGACATCGACCGGGTGGTCGGCATGGCCGTCGCCGCCGAGATCCCCAACCATCCCGATGTTCCGGTCTCGATCAACCGGGGGGTGCCCCTCACGATGAGCGATCCGCGACACCCGGTCAGCCGGGCGATCGACGGGCTGATCGCCCGCACCGTGGCCGCCGGGCAGGCCGCCGTCGAACCCGAACCGTCGCGCCGGCTGCGGCGCCGCTCCCGGGCGCGCTCATGAGCACGCTCGGGGAACGGCTCGCGCGGCTCCAGGACGGCTCGACGGCGCCGGCCGCGGGCGTGTCCTCCCAGCTCGTGCAGACGTCGGGACGCCGTTCGTCGCGTCCCGTCGACCCGTACGCGGGGCTGAAGCGCCGCGTCCACCAGGCGCTGGTCGACGCGCTCGGCCCGCGCATCTACGAGGCCGACCTGAGCCCGGGCGAGCTGGAGCAGCGCGTCCGGTCCACGCTCCAGGAGATGCTGGCGCGCGAGGAGACGCCGCTCACCGCCGCCGACCGGGACCGGGTGGAGCAGGACGTCGCCGACGAGATCCTCGGCCTCGGCCCGCTGGAGCCCTACCTGAACGACCCCGAGGTCACCGAGATCATGGTGAACGGGCCGGGGCAGATCTACGTGGAGCGCGGCGGACGCCTGACGCTCGTCGGCGGCGCGTTCGCGGGCGAGGCCAGCCTGCGCCGGACGATCGAGAAGATCGTGGCGAAGGTGGGCCGCCGCATCGACGAGTCCAGCCCGATGGTCGACGCGCGCCTGCCCGACGGCAGCCGCGTCAACGCCGTCGTGCCGCCGGTCGCGATGGACGGCCCGCTGCTCACGATCCGCAAGTTCGCCGTCGACCCGCTGACGATCCAGGACCTCATCGGGTTCGGCACGCTGACGCCGCAGGTCGCCGAACTGCTCATCGCCTGCGTGCGGGGCCGAATGAACATCCTGATCAGCGGCGGCACCGGGTCGGGCAAGACGACGACGCTGAACGTCATGTCGTCGTTCATCCCGCCCGACGAGCGGATCGTCACGATCGAGGACGCCGCCGAACTCCAGCTCCGCCAGGAGCACGTGCTGCGGATGGAGGCCCGGCCGCCGAACGTGGAGGACCGGGGCGAGGTCACGATCCGCGACCTCGTCCGCAACAGCCTGCGGATGCGGCCGGACCGGATCATCGTCGGCGAGGTCCGCGACGGCGCCGCGCTCGACATGCTCCAGGCCATGAACACCGGCCACGACGGCTCGCTGACGACCGTCCACGCGAACGCGCCGCGCGAGGCGATGTCGCGGGTGGAGACGATGGTGCTGATGGCGGGCATGGAGCTGCCGATCCGGGTCGTCCGGGAACAGGTCGGCTCGGCGATCGACCTGGTCGTCCACCAGACGCGGTTCAAGGACGGGTCGCGGCGCATCACGCACGTCACCGAGGTCACCGGGCTGGAGGGCGACGTCGTCACGCTCCAGGACCTGTTCCTGTTCGACCCGCGCATCGCGGACGCCGAGGGACGGGTCGGCGCGCTGCGTCCCACCGGCCTGCGTCCACGCTTCCTCGACCGGCTGCGGGACCGGGGGATCGACGTTCCGGGCGACGTCTTCGGGCACGGGCCGTCCCCGTGGTGACGCGGCGGCTCCTCGTCGCGGGCCTGCTCGCGGTGCTCGGCGCGCTCGTCCCGGGCGTCGCGCACGCGGCCCCGGTCGCGCGCGTGGACGCCCTGACGATCTCCGGCGACCGCGCGCGGTTCCTGTTCGCGGGGACCGGGCTGCCGCCGGACGCCGAGCTGGACCCGTCCTCGCTCCGGGTGACGCTCGACGGCCGGCCGGCGTCCGCGCAGGCCGAGCCGCCCGGCGCCGCCAAGCCCGGCGGGACGGCGGCGCAGGGACGCTCGGTGATGATCGTCCTGGACACCAGCGGCTCGATGGGCGCCGCCGGGCTCGCGGCGGCCCGGCAGGGCGCGCAGCGGTTCCTCGACCGGCTCCCGGGCGACGTCGCGGCCGGTCTCGCGCTCGCGGGCACGCGCCCCGGCGACCAGGTCGTGGTGCGGCCCACCACCGACCACGCGGCGCCCGCCCGCGCGATGCGCACGCTGCGGCCCACCGGCGAGACCGACCTGTACGACGGCATCGCGGAGGCGGCGGGCGTGCTGACCGGCGTCGACCGGCGCGTCGTCGTGCTGTCGGACGGCGCCGACACCGGCAGCGCGACGTCCCTGCGGACCGTCCGCGACCGGCTCACCGCCGCGCGGGTCACCCTCGACGCGGTGGCTTTCCGCACCGCCGAGGCCGACGACGCCGCGCTGCGCGTCCTGACCGGCGCGACCGGCGGACGGCTGCTGAAGTCCGTTGACGCCGACAGCCTCGTCCGCGCGTTCGCGACCGCCGCCGACAGCTACCGGCAGAGCATGTGGGTGACGGTGCGGCTGCCGTCCGCGCGCGCCGGCACGACGCTGGACATCGCCGCGACGGCGCGGGCCGGGACGGCGACGCTGCGCGCCGCCGGGAAGGTGCGGATCCCGGCGCGTCCGGCGGCGACCGCCCCGGCGGCGGCCACCACCCCGGCCGCCGCGACCGCCGTCACGTCCGGCGCGCTGCTGCTCCCGATGCTGAGCCTCGTGTTCCTGGCGATCCTGGCGGCGGTGCTGGTCGTGCCGTACGCCCTCGCCCGGCGCGCGGACGGCGGCGTCGCGGGCCGGATCCAGCGCTACCGGGCGTCCGACGCGCCCGACACCGGCGCCGACGCGTCCAGCCCCGTCGTGCGCCGCGCGCTCGGGCTGAGCGAACGCGCCGTCGGCACCGGCGACCGCGCCGAGCGGATGGCCCGCGAGCTGCGCCGCGCGGGCCTCGGGCTGCAGCCGAACGAGTGGCTGCTCGTGCGCGTCGGCCTCGGCCTGCTGGCCGCGCTCATGCTGGCGCTCGTCACCGGGAACGTCCTGCTCGGCGTGCCGCTCGGCGCCGCGCTCGCCTGGTTCGGCACGCGGATGTACCTGTCGTCGCGGACCGCGAAACGCCTCAACGCGTTCGCCGACCAGCTCCCCGACGCGCTCCAGCTCATCGCCGGGTCGCTGCGCTCGGGCTTCACCGTCGCCCAGTCGCTGGACCGGCTCGCCGACCAGGAGCTCGACCCGCTGAGCGGCGAGATCTCCCGCGCGGTCGCGCAGACCCGGCTCGGCGTCAGCGTCGACGAGGCGCTGGAGGACGTCGCCGACCGGATGTCCTGCCGCGACCTGCGGTGGGTCGTCATGGCGATCCGCATCCAGCGCGAGGTCGGCGGCAACCTGGCCGACGTCATCGAGCAGACCGTCCAGACGATGCGCGAGCGCACCCATCTGCGGCGGCACGTGCGGGCGCTCAGCGCGGAGGGCCGCATGTCGGCCTACGTGCTGATCGCGCTGCCGATCGTGGTGGGCCTCGCCATGGCGCTGATCCGTCCGGACTACCTGGAACCGCTCTACAAGACGCCGTTCGGCATCTTCCTGCTGGTCCTCGCGATCGGCCTCGTCTGCGGCGGGTGGGTCTGGATGACCCGACTGGTGAAGGTGGTCGCCTGATGCTGCTCCTGCTCGGCATGGTGCTGCTCGCCCTGGCCGCCCTGCTCGTCCTCGGGACGTTCGGCGGACGCCGGTCCGACGCGCGGACGGCGGCGGGCGGCGTCGCGGCCATCGAACGGTCGTACGCGCCGCGCGTCGCGGGCCCCGCCGAGGTGGCCGCGCCGGAGGGGGCGTTCCTGCCCGTCTTCGCGCGGTTCGCGCTGCGCCTGTCCCGCGCCGACAAGGTGGCCCGGCTGCGCGCCCGGCTGGACGTCGCGGGCAACCCCGAGCCGTGGACGCCCGACCGATTGCTGTCGTTCAAGGGCGTCGGCCTGGTCGGCGGGGCGCTCATCGGCGTGCTGTTCGGGCTCAGCACGGGCGTGGGGCTCGGGTTCGTGTTCGTCGTGGGGCTGGCCGCGCTCGGGTTCTTCCTGCCCGACATCCTGCTCTACAACGCCGGGATCAAGCGCCAGGACCAGATCAGCCAGTCCCTGCCGGACCTGCTCGACCTGCTCGGCATCAGCGTCCAGGCCGGCCTCGGCTTCGACGCGGCGCTGACCCGGGTGGCGCTGTCGATCGAGGGGCCGCTCGGACGCGAGATGGCGCGGCTGCTGCAGGAGATGCGGCTCGGCGCGTCCCGCGAGGAGGCGCTGAAGTCGCTCGCGGACCGGACGTCGGTGGACGAGCTGCACACCTTCACGGCGGCGCTCGTCCAGGCGGCGGGCCTCGGCATCCCGGTCGGCGACATCCTGCGCGAGCAGGCGAGCGAGCTGCGCATCAAGCGGCGGCAGACGGCGGAGGAGCGGGCGCAGAAGGTGTCTGTGAAGATCACCTTCCCGGTCGTCGTGTGCATCCTGCCCGCGCTGTTCATCATCGTGATCGGCCCGGGCATCCTGTCGATGATCAGCAGCGGGGTGTTCGGCTGACGGGTGATAATGCCAGGTCCCCGGCGTGGTCGTGGACGGAGAGGTAATCCCAGGCGGGAGCGCATATTCTTCCTAGTGTGGTCTGGCCAGAGCGGGTCGCCCGGATGCGGCGGTTCACACGGGGCGGGGAGCGCGATCCCAACAAGGCGCTGCTCCTGCTGTTCGCGTTGGGCCGTCTCCAGCGCGAGGGCTACGCGCCGTTGCGGTTCCGGGACGTCGAGGAGCCGCTCGGCGCGCTGCTGATCGAGTTCGGGCCGCCCAAGCCCGCGAGCCCCGGCTACCCGTTCCACACGCTGGCCGGCGACGGCCTGTGGGAGGTCGGGACGCCGGGCGGCGGCCGGAGCCCCGGCGCGGACCCCGAGCTGCTGCGCCACGTGGACGCGGTCGGCCGCCTGGTGCCGCTGTTCGCCAAGGAGCTGCTGGCCGATCCGTCGATGTTCGTCCAGATCTGCCGGATCCTGCTGGACACCAACTTCGAGCCGAGCCTGCACGGCGACCTGTGCTCGGCCGTCGGGCTGATGCCCGAGGTCGCCGAGGCCGCGCTGCTCGCGCCGTACGTGGACGGCGCCCTGCCGCGCGCCCGCCGGGACCCGATGCTGCGGCAGAAGGTGCTGGTCGCCTACGACTGCCGGTGCGCTTTTTGCGGTTTTGAGGGCTGGATGGGCAACACCGTCGTGGGGCTGGAGCGGGTGCGGCTGCGCTGGGCCGCGTTCGACGGGCACGACGCGCTGGAGAACTCGCTGTGCCTGTGCACGTTGCACCAGCGGCTTTTCGACAAGGGCGTCCTCGGCCTCGGGCAGAGCGGGACGATCATGGTGTCGCGGCACTTCGTCGGGCTGACCGACACCGCCCGCGACCAGGTCCTCGCCCTGACGGGCCGCCGCGCCGTCGCGCCCGCCGCGGGCTTCCCCCCGCCCGACCGCCGCAACATCGACTGGCACACCCGCCAGGTCTTCCGCGGCCCCGCCCGCATCAGCGGCCCCGGCGGCGGCATCTGACGCTCCTCGCTCCGCCGGCACGTCGGCCCTGACCCGCACGACGCGGTGCGGGCTGGGCGGTTCCGGCCGCGCTGCGGCCATGCCCGGCCCGGACTTCGCCTCCGGCCGTCGCGCCGGCCCGTGACGGCGGGTCGGCGCGTCCGGTCGGCGGGCCGATGATTTCGGCGGGCGCGGACGGTCCCTAGTTCGGAAGGCGTTCCGGACCTTGGGAGTGGACATGGCCTCTGTCGTCACGTCGGCGTCGATGTCGCTGGACGGCTACATCGCCGGACTGGCCGAGAGCGGGTTCGAGCTGTTGTTCGCCTGGCACCGCAACGGCGACGTCGAGGTGCCGTCCGCCGATCCCCGCTGGTCGTTCCAGGTGACGCCCGCCAGCGCCGAGCACATCCGCGGACAGCTCGCGGAGTTCGGTGCGCTGGTGGTGGGACGGCGGCTGTTCGACCTCACCGGCGGATGGGACGGCAGCCATCCGTTCGGGGTGCCCATCTTCGTCGTGACCCACAAGGCCCCGGACGACTGGGCGCATCCGGACGCGCCGCTGACCTTCGTCACCGACGGGCTGGCGAGCGCCGTGCGACAGGCGCGGGCGGTCGCGGGAGAGCGCGCCGTCGGCGTCGCCGCGGGAGAGATGGCGCGCCAAGCGCTCGACGCAGGGCTTCTGGACGAGATCCGCGTCGATCTCGTCCCCGTGCTGCTCGGCGGCGGGACGCGCCTTGTCGGCGACCTCGCCGACCCGCCCGTCCGGCTCGGCACCCCGGTCGTGCGCGAGAGCGAGGGCGTCACGCATCTGCGGTACCGCGTCGTCCAGGCAGCGGAAGACGCGAGCGCGTGACACGCCGTCCAGCCGCCGGGGGACGCTCGGGCGTGACGCGCCGTCTAGGCGGTGGGGGAGAAGAGCCGTTCGATGAGCATCTGCCAGCTTTCGGCGAGCGGTTCGGGGGTCCGGGCGGCGCGGTGGCCGGGCTCGGCCGTCGTGACGTAGAGCAGCAGCGGGCCTTCGAGGGCGGCGGTGAGCTGGAGCGCGAGGCTGTCGAGGTCGACGGCGTCGAGGCGTCCGGCCGCGCGGGCGGCGCCCAGCAGCATCCGGATGTGGATGCCCGCGAGCGAGCGGACCCCGCCCGGGACGGGCTGCCCGAGGTCCAGCGCCGCGCGCGCGATCGCGTGGTGGTCGAGCAGGAACGCGATCCGCTCGCGGCCGAAGGCGATCAGCCGCTGGACGGGGTCGGCGCCCGGGCCGAGCGGGGGCGGGCCGGTGAGGACGCGTTGCTGGAGGGCGCGCTCGTCGTCGTCCAGCAGGGCGAGGAAGATCCCCGCGCGGGTGCCGAAGCGGCGGAACACGGTTCCCTTTCCGAGTCCGGAGCGTTCGGCGAGGCCGTCCATCGTCACGCGCTCGGCGCCGTCCTCGGCGATCATCTCGCGCGCGACCTGCAGCAACCGCGCGCGATTGCGCGCCGCGTCGGCGCGTTCGCCGCGCGCGCGGCCGAAGTACACCAGAGGACCGTCCACCCCTCCAACGTACCGCCGGGAACATAAGCGGGGTAAAGTCCGCTTAGTATCGACGAACGCTCACCCCCTGCTAAGGAGACGACCATGACCCTGTTCCGTCTGGACGCGAGCATCTTCCCCGGCGCGTCCGCCGGCGCCGAGATCGCCGACATCGTGGAGAGCCGCTGGATCGAGGCGAATCCCGGCGAGACCGTCGTGCGCCGCCATCTCGGCACCGCGCCGCTGCCCGCCGCCGCCTGGGCCGACGCCACCGTGGCCGCCGGCACCCCCGAGGCCGACCGCACCCCCGCGCAGCGCGACGCCCTCGCTCTGGCCGCTTCGCTGGCGGACGAGCTGAAGGCCGCCGACGCCGTCGTCCTGGCCGTCCCGCTTTACAACTTCGGCGTGTCCCAGCACTTCAAGACCTGGGCGGACCTGGTGATCACCGCCGCCGGGCCGACGGACCTCGTGCTGAAGGACGTCCCGACCGTCCTGGTCACCACCAAGGGCGGCGGCTACGGCCCCGGCACCCCGCGCGAGGGCTGGGACCACTCGACCCCCTACCTGCGGCGCGTCCTCGCCGACATGTGGGGCGCCGACCTGACCGTCATCGAGCGCGAACTGACCCTCGCCGCGACCAACCCGCAGCTGGAGCCGCTGCGCCCGCTGGCCGCCGAACTGCACGGCAAGGCCCTGGACGCGGCCCACGAGGCGGGCAGGGCGCTCGCCGGGAAGTGACCGGGGAATCATCGCGGGCCGCCCGTCCGTTGCCGTGACGTGAGAGACGACGCCGGCATCCTCGTCGTGGACGACCAGGCCGAAGTGCGCGACGCGCTCGCCGACGGCCTGCGCGTCGCCGGATACACCGTCCGCGCCGAGGCCGACGGCGCCGCCGCCCTGCGCGCGGTCACGGCCTGGCGGCCCGACGCGATGATCGTCGACGTGATGATGCCGGGTACCGACGGCCTCGCCGTCTGCCGCACCCTGCGGGCGCGCGGCGACCGCACCCCGGTGCTCGTGCTGACCGCGCTCGACGCCGTCAGCGACCGGATCGAGGGCCTGGACGCGGGCGCCGACGACTACCTGAGCAAACCCTTCGACCTGGGGGAACTCGTCGCCCGCGTCCGGGCCCTGCTCCGCCGCTCCCGCCCCGGCCCGGCGCTGGCGTTCGCCGACCTGACCGTCGACCCCGAGTCCCGGACGGGCCGACGCGGCGCCCGCCGGATCGAGTTCACCCTGACGGAGTGGAGCGTCCTGGAAGTCCTCCTGGAACACCCAGGCCAGATCCTGAGCAAATCCCAGATCGGCGACCGCGTCTGGGGCCTGGACTTCGGCCCGTCCTCCAACTCCCTGGAGGTCTACATCGGCTACCTGCGCCGCAAACTCGAAGCGGCCGGCGAGCCACGCCTCGTCCACACCGTGCGCGGCCTCGGCTACCGCCTGGCCGAACAATGACGCCCCAAGCGCAGAGCCCCACAACAGACCAGGCGCCGGATCGGAGGGCGGGCCGGACGACCGGGCGGGCGGCGGGTTGGGGGGTGCGGTGGCGGCGGTCGCGGCTGCGGACGCGGCTCGCCGTGACGACGGCCGGGGTGATGGCGTTGATCGTCGCGGCGTTGACGGTGGGCGTGTACGTCGCGGTTCGGCACGAGTTCGACTGGCAGCTCAACCTGACCCTGCGGCGGCAGATGGAGGCGTGGCTGGCGAGCCCGGAAGGGCGCGGGCGCATCGCCGACGTCGCCTGGACGTCGTCGGCGTCCTGTTCGCTGCACGGCACGACGACGTGCGTCCAGGTGATCCCCGCCGGGACTCCGGCCGGGACGGTCGGGAGTTCGGGCATGCCGATCACCGAGGACGCGGTCCGGATCGCGGAGAACAAGCCCGGGGACGCCTACTCCGACGTCGTCGTGCTCGGCGCGCGCGGCCGGACGCTGACCGTCCCGATCGTGGGCGGCGCCGTCCAGATCGCCGTCCAGGCGCAGACCTACGCCAACTCGATGGCGCGGCTGCGGGCGCTGCTCGGCGGGCTCGGCGCGGCCGGGATCGCGCTGGCCGCCGCCGGGGGCTGGCTGGTCGCCCGCGCCGGGCTCTCCCGCGTCGGCCGGCTCACCGAGACCGCCGAGCTGATCGCCGCGACCGGCGACCCGCACCGCCGGTCCGAGCTGCCGGTGGCGGGGGAGCCGGGGCGCGACGAGGTGGCGCGCCTCGCCGGCGCGTTCGACACCATGCTGGACGTGCTGGAACGCTCCCTGGCCGCGCGCCGCCAGCTCGTCGCCGACGCGTCGCACGAGCTGCGCACGCCGCTGACCGCGCTGCGCACCAACATCGACATCCTCGGCTTCGGCGACCGGCTCACCCCGGCGCAGCGCGACCGGGCCGTCGCGGCGCTGGACGGGCAGCTCCGCTCGATCACCGGCCTGGTCAACGACCTGGTCGAGCTGGCGCGCGGGAAGGAGCCGCCGGCGCTGCTGGAGGACGTCCGGCTGGACGAGCTGGCGCGCGCCGCCGTCGCGACGGCGCGCACCCACTGGCCGGACGTCGAGTTCGCGGTCGACACCGCGCCGACGATCGTGACCGGGGTGCCCGCCCGGCTGGCGCGGCTGGTGTCGACCGTGCTGGACAACGCGGCGAAGTTCAGCCCGGACGGCGGGACGGTCGAGGTCCGGGTCGTCCCGGGGGAGCTGACCGTCCGCGACCACGGTCCGGGGATCGCCGCCGAGGACCTGCCGCACATCTTCGACCACTTCTACCGAGCCCGCAGCGCCCGCGCCCTGCCCGGCTCGGGGCTCGGGCTGGCGATGGCCCGGCAGATCGCGGTCGCGCACGGCGCGTCCCTCGACGCGGCGAACGCGCCCGGAGGCGGAACATTGATCCGGTTGCGGATCCCCGACTAGGCGGGGTCGTCCGCCCACGTCTGGACGCGGTCCGCTTCGGCGGTCCGGCGCGGCGGCCCGACGACCGCCGCGCTGACGAGCGCCGGGACGAACCGGCAGGTCGCCGCCGCGTTCGGGACGCCGTGATGGCCGAGGATCACGCCCCGCACCAGAACCGGAACATTGTTCCGTCTCGTCAGGGCCACGAACGCGAAGTTCCCGCCCGCCGCGCGCGTGTAGCCGGTCTTCCCGGCGATCACGCCGCCCGTCCCGAGCACGGGGTCGGTCGTCGGGATGCGCCCGACCGTCCCTGGCGCCTCGAACCACGGCTGCGACGCCACCGCCAGGAAGCCCGGCAGCCGCGACACCGCGCGCAGCAGCAGGAGCTGGTCGGACGCGGTACTGACCGTCCCGGAGTCGAACCCGCTCGGATCGGTGTAGCGGGTGTCGCGCATCCCCAGCGCGCGGGCCGCCGCGTTCATCTTCGCGACGAACGCCCGCTCGCCGCCAGCGTCCCAGCGGGCGATCTCGTGCGCCAGGTTGTTCGCCGAGACGGTCAGCAGCCCCTCCAGCGCCTCCCGCTCGGTGTACTCCTGGCCGGCGCGCACCGGCACCACCGACTCCTGCCGGGCCAGGCGCTCGCCGTACCGGTCGGCCTCGGCAGCCGAGATCCTGAAGACGGGCCCGGAGCGCCCGGGCTCCAGCGGACGGCTCCGCAGAAAGACATAGGCGGTCATGAGCTTGGCGACGCTGGCGATCGGCACCGGCTCGCGCGACCCGTACACGACGGGGTCCCGCGCCCCCTCGACCTGTAGCGCCCCGCGCGCGCCGCGAGGCCAGGGCAGCCCGGCCACGGTCGCGGTCCCGCCGGACCGTTCCACCGTCCCGGCCGCCACGCCCACCAGGCCCGCCGTGATCACCGTCGCGAGGCACGCGGCCGTCGCCAGGCCCCAGCGCCGTCGTCCGTGAAGTCTCGTCATGCGCCGGACGGTAGGAACCGGCGATAAGACGAAGATGAGAGCCGGTCACCGACCCGTCACAGCGGGTAAGTGGCCCCATTTCAAGATATAGCCGAGAAGGGGACTTGCGGCAAGCCCCCCGTCGGGGTTCAGAATCGCCGGTCATGAACACTGCGAGGGCCATTCTTCTCTCGACCATCGGATCGCGCGGCGACGTCCAGCCGATCGCCGCGCTGGCGCTCAGTCTGAAAGAACTCGGGGCGGACGTCCGCGTCTGCGCGCCGCCCGACTTCCGCGCCTGGCTGGAAAGTCTCGACATTCCTTTCGTGCCGCTGGGCCCGGAAATGCGCGGCACCGCGAAAGCCCGTCCGACCGCGAAACCGACCCCGCAACAGATGCTCCGGATCGCCGAGGCGACCGTCGCCGCCCAGTTCGCCGTCCTGCCCGGCGCGGCCGAGGGCTGCGCCGCGCTCGTGGGCGGCGGCGCGCTCCAGATCGCCCTGCGCTCGGTGGCCGAATCGCGCGGGATCCCGTACGTCTACGCGGCGTACTGCCCGGTCACGCTGCCGTCCGCACACCACGCCCCGCCCGCCTGGCGCGGAGACGACCCGACCACAGGCACCCCCGAGGATCTATGGGCGGCCGACGCCCGCCGCTGGAACGCCTCGTGGGGCGTCGCGCTCAACGCGTACCGGACGTCGGCCGGGCTGCCGCCGGTCGCGGACGTGCGCGGCCACATCTTCACCGGCGCCCCGTGGCTCGCCGCCGACCCCGCGCTCGCGCCCTGGCCCGGCGACGGGAACGTCGTCCAGACTGGCGCCTGGATCCTCCCGGACGAGCGTCCGCTGCCGCCCGAGCTGGAGCAGTTCCTGGCGGCGGGCGACCCACCGGTGTACGTCGGGTTCGGGAGCGCCCGCGCGCCCGAGGGCCTGGTCGCCGCGACGGTGACGGCGGCCCGCGCGCACGGCCGCCGCACGCTCGTGCTGCGCGGCTGGGCCGAACTGCCCCCGCCGGACGACGGCCCGGACTGCCTGTCCCTCGGCGAGGTCAACCAGCAGGCCCTGTTCCCCCGCGTCGCCGCCGTCGTCCACCACGGCGGGGCGGGCACCACGACGGCGGCGGCACGCGCCGGGACGCCGCAGATCGTCGTCCCACAGCACTACGACCAGCACTACTTCGCGCGACGCGTCGAAGCCCTGGGCATAGGCGTCACGTCGTCCCCGGACGCCCTGACCGAAGCCCTCACCCACGCCGCGACCTGCGCACCCCGCGCAACCGCGTTCGCCGCCGAGATCCACCCGGGCGGCGCCCCTAGCGCCGCCCACCGCGTCCTAGCCCTCGCCGCCCGCTGAAGACTCAGCACGCCATCTCCTGCCCGCGCCAACCGGGCGCCGACGGCGCAGAGCGTCGCCCGGCGCACGCTCGCCCCCGCCGAACGCGGACGGCTCGGCGCGGCGCTCCGACCGGGTCCGCGTCGCCGGTCGCCTGCGGTCGACCCGGCTCGCCGCGCGCCGTTCCCTCGCGCCGTCCTTGGCGAACGCTGACGGCTCAGCGCGTTGCGGGCGTTCAGCGCTGGGCGATGGTGGTTCAGTGTGTGCACTCTACGTGCTGGGCCACCAGGCAGCCGGTCAGGTCGGTGCGGCCGGTGGCGTGCCAGCTGCCGCCGAACGTTTCGCGACACACCCAGTTGATCTCCAGGGAGAGTGAGGCGCACGGCGTCCAGCGGGTCTCGCGGGGTGGGGCGGCGGACGCCGGGTGCGGCGCGAGGACGGCCGCGCCGACCGCCGCCAGGACGACGGCGAGACCACGGGTCAGGTGCATGAGGATCCTCCGATCGGGACGGGATCTCAGCGTTGTCGGTCCTGCTGATGCGCCGTGCGGTTAATGCAGGCGGTCGTCGCCGTCCGGGGTCTTTTTTGTGGCGCCGGAGTCAGCCGCGCGAACTAGGAGCCTCATTCGCGCGAATGAATTGTCGTGTTCCGGCGAATGATTGACGCTTTCCGGTGGATCGTGTTTCGTTGAGTGAAGCGTCCGAACGAAATGTTCTCGGCAAGGAGGAGCCCGCGTGCATGCGCTCGTCATCGGCGGTGGTATCGCCGGTTCCGCCGCCGCCATTGCGCTGCGCTCGATCGGCGCGGACGTTACCGTCTGCGAGGCGCGGTCGGCCGCCGACCTGGACGCCGGGCTGTGGCTCGGCGTCGCGTCCAACGGGCTGAGCGCGCTGGACGTCCTCGGGCTGCGCGGAGCGACGCTGGCCGCGTCCCTGGTCGACCCCAGGACCGGGACGGCCGGACGGTCCGGATTCGCGCCCGTCCGCCGCGCCGACCTGTACCGGATCCTGCGGCGCGCGGCGCAGGAGCGCGGCGCCGTCCTGCGCCACGACAAGAAGCTGGTGGACGCCGAAGACACCGGCACCGCGAGCTTCGCCGACGGCTCGTCCCTGACGGCCGACGTCATCATCGGCTGCGACGGCGTCCATTCGCGCACCCGCTCGGTCATCGACCCCGGCGCGCCGTCCCCGCGCTACATCCCGCTGCTGAACATCGGCGGCTTCGCCGCAGGGGCGAAGGCGCCGGGCGAGCCGGCGCGGCTCCAGTTCGTGAAGGGCGGCGGTGGCTTCTTCGGCTATACGACCGCCGCCGACCGCGACGAGGTCTGGTGGTTCGCGAACCTGCCCTGGCCGACCGAACCCACGCGCACCGAACTGGCCGCGATGACCCGGGACGACCTCACCAAGCTCCTGCTGGACGCGCTCGACGGCACCCCGCCGTTCGTGAGCGACGTCATCGAACGCACGGGCCCGGGCCTGTACGCGGTGCCGACCCACGACCTGCCCGCCGTCCCGGTCTGGCGCCGGGGCCGGACGATCCTGCTCGGCGACGCGGCCCACGCGACGACCCCGACGTCCGGCCAGGGCGCGTCGATGGCCCTGGAGGACGCGGTCGTCCTCGCCAAGTGCCTGCGCGACCGCCCGTCCTGGCCCGACGCGGCGGCGCGCTACGAGGAGCTGCGCCGGGACCGCGTCCAGGCCATCGTGGCGCTCGGCGCCCGCGCGTCGGCCGCCAAACTGACCGACGCGTCCATCGAGGACGACCTCGCATGGATCCACTCCTACCGCGTCGACTGGACCACCCCGGCCTGACCCCGGGAACGCGCGGAGCCCCGCGGCGGGCCGCCGGGGAGGCGGCGCCGGGCGCGGGGCTCCAGCGAGATTACTTGGCGTACTTCGGGTACCCGAAGCCGACGACCGAGTCGACCGGACGGGTCTTGATCTTCACGGCGTTGCCGGTGTTGCCCTCGACGGTCTTGATCGTGCCGTCGTGGTTGTCCTTCACGACCATCCCGACGTGCTCGATGTTGTCGACCGACTTGGCGCCGTCCCAGGAGAAGAAGACGACCGCGCCGGGCTTGGGCGTGTGGCCCCAGCGACCGTGGTCCTCGAACCACTTGGCGTGCTGGACGGTCCAGGCGTCCTCGCCCATCTGGTCGGAGAACTGGAGCTTGTTGCCGACCCAGGACACGAACATGCTGCACCAGGAGGCGTTCTTGTAAGACCCGATCGAGCCGCCGTCGCGCTTGACGGTCTCCTTGGCCCGGTCGGTGGACATGTACCACTTCGAGAACTTGGTGGCGCCGGCGCCCTGCTCACGCTGGCCGACCTGCGACTCGGCGAGCCGGACGGCGTCCTGCGCGGTCGGGGCGTGCGCGGCCCGCTTCGGCGCGGAGGGCGCGGAAGGCGCGGCCGGCGCGGCGGCGTTGGGCTTGGCGTCGCCGGCGCGGTGCTGCGCGGCGTCGGCGGCGGACACGACGCCGGTCGGGACGTCCTTGCCCGGCGTCGGGACGGCGGCGTGCGCGGCGGCGGCGCCGGTCCCGGCGAGCACGGCCCCGGCGGCGAGAGCGCCGGTGGCGCGCAGGGCGAGGGTACGGGTCGTGGCGTTGCGAAGCTTACCGATCATGAAAGGATCGCTCCTCGGCTTCCATGACGCCTACCGGGTTAGCTGACGGGTTCGGGCGTGGAAGACGCCCTACGGTTCGTGCTCGAACCGATTCACCCCGTGATGGAACCTGTGGGTCCCCGGCTCCGCGGACATGCGGACTCGGCGTGGGGCGCGCGGTGGCGCCCGGCGGTCGATGGACGTTCTCCGGCCGAAGAAACGGCACGGAGCGGAAGATGCGCGGCAGTGGCGCGGTCTTCGCGCACGGCCCCGGAAGAGGGGCGCGTGGTTCAGGCCTCGCGTGATGCGCTCCGCTCGGGAGAACGCGGTACGGCCTGCTCGTACGGGAGAGAACACCTGACGCGGTGTTTGCATTCCCGTGGTGTCCGCCGCTTCCGCGACGGTCACGGGCTACAACACCGGACGAGATGTTGGCATTCCCGTGGGTTTCGCCGGATGAACGGCGGTCCTACGGAGAACGCATGGTCCGGGGTTGACATTCCCGTGGTGTGCGCTGCTCTCGCGGCGCGTACATGGGAGAACGCGGAGGACCGCGTTGCCATTCCCATGGGATCCCGCCGACGTCGCGGCGGATACGGGGTAGAACACCTGGGACGGTGTTGGCATTCCCGTGACCCTCCCCGCCGGTCGTGGCGAGGACCCCGTACAACAGGACCCCGGGGTCCGTCATTCCCGTGGCGGCGCGACTGCGTAGAGTGAAGAAATGATCTTGTGGAGCGCGCTACCGGGACGCCCCGTAGGCCGCGACGTCGCCGCGGCGGTAGAGGCGCCGCACGCGGCCCCCGCCGAGGGTCTCCACGCGGACGGGCTCGGGCCAGCCGCGCGGCGGACGGGACGCGTACACCGTCACGCTGCCCGGAGCCAGCCCCAGCATCCGGCCCGCCTCCGCGAGCGTGATCAGGTCGTCCGGGTCCGCAGGCGCGGAGCCGAGTCCCGCATACCAGGACAGGAAGGCGGCCTCGTCCCAGAACAGCGCCTTGCCGTGCCGCCGGACGGGCTCGGGATGCCCGTTCGCCTCCCGGTCGGCCCAGAGCTGCTTCAGTCGGTGCTTGCTGATCCCGTGGCGCGCCGCGAGATCGTCGCGCGTGACAAGGCCGGACGGGACGCCGGTGGAACGGGCCGCGTACCAGCGGTCCCATTCCCCGGCGTCCCAGACCAGGCGGCCCTCAGACGTCCCCGCGGCCTCCGGATGGCCGTTGGCCGCGCGCTCCCGGTACCACTTCTCCAGGGTGCTGCGCCCGAGGCCGTGGGCGTCCATGAGGTCGGCGCGCGTGTAGACGCGGCGCCCGTCGGGCAGGGTGTGCATCCCGCCATCATCGCCGACGGAGGCGGATCAGCCCTCCAGGGCGGTCGGGACCTTGGGCAGGCGCACCCAGGCCGGACGCACCGCGCCGACGTAGTTCCGCTTGTAGTAGCCCGTCAGCCGGGCGACGGTGACGGTGGCGCCGGTGTGCGGCGCGTGGATGAAACGACCGTTCCCCAGGTACATCCCGACGTGCCCGAGGCGGTGGAAGAACACGAGGTCGCCGGGGCGCAGGCTGCGCGTCCTGACGTGCGACCTGACCCTGCGGTACTGCGCGTAGGTGACGCGGGGGATGGAGACCCCGGCGCGCCGCCACGCCTGCTGGACGAGCCCCGAGCAGTCGAACCCGGTGCCCCCGTTCCCGCCCCAGACGTACGGGCGTCCGCGCTGCTTGAGGGCGTAGGCGACGGCTCGGCGGGCGCGCGTGTCCCACTTCGCCGTCATCGCCGCCCGTTTCTTCCGGACGGCTCGCTGGAGCAGCGCTAGCCTGCGGGCGCGCAGCACGGCGCGCGACTGCGTCCGCGACGTGCTCTGTTCGGCGACGGACGCCGCGATCGCGCGGCGCACGGTCGGCGGCGCGTCGTCGGCGAGCGCCACCGGTCCGGTCGTGAGAGCGAGCGTCACCGTGGCGGCGCCGCACGCGGCCTTCATGGGGATGGACATGGTCGTGGAACCTCCCTACATGATCATCCGCGAGAGGGTCTACCCGGACCGGCCGGGCGGGCCTTCCAGACTTCGGCGGGAAACACTCACGTCCGGGGAAAATGTCGGTACGACATGTCTGTGATGTCGTAAAGCGGCCATCGCGTGAACGGGCACGCCGCTCCGCGCGTCGCACTCGCGACAGGACCGGCCGGGCGGTGGACCGGTCCGCGCCGCACCCGGAGTTGGCGGATGAACCCGGACGAACTGCGTCCCGACGACCCTCGTGCCCTCGGCCCCTACACCCTGACCGGACGGCTCGGCGAAGGCGGCCAGGGCACCGTCTTCCTCGGCGCGGACCCCGCGGGCGCGCGGGTGGCCGTCAAGCTGCTGCGCCCGGACCTGGCCGCCGACGACCGCGCCCGGTCGCGCTTCCTGCGCGAACTCCAGGTCGCCCGGCGGGTCGCGCCGTTCTGCACCGCGCGGCTCCTGGACGCCGACGTCGACGGGCACCGCCCCTACATCGTCACCGAGTTCGTGGACGGCCCGTCGCTGCACCGGCTCGTCCAGGACGCGGGGCCGCTCGCCGGCGCGGACCTGGAGCGGATCGTCGTCGGGACGGTCACCGCGCTCGCCGCGATCCACCGGGCCGGGGTCGTGCACCGCGACTTCAAGCCGCACAACGTGCTCGTCGGGCCGGACGGCCCCCGCGTCATCGACTTCGGCATCGCCCGCGCCGTCAGCGGGGCGAGCACGCTGACCAGCCGCGTCATCGGCACGCCCGCGTACATGGCGCCCGAGCAGATCCGCAACGAGAACGTCGGGCCCGCCGCCGACGTCTTCTGCTGGGGCGCCACGATGGTCTACGCCGCGACCGGGACGGCCCCGTTCGGCGCGGACGCGGTCCACGCCGTCATCAACCGCGTCCTGAACGAGGAGCCCGACCTCGGCGGGCTCGGCGGGCCGCTGCGCGCGCTCGTCGCCGCGTGCCTCAACCGGGACCCGGCGCGGCGGCCGGACGCGGCGGCGCTGCTGGGCCGCGTCCTCGCGCGGGAGGACGCCGACGCGACCGTGCTGCTCGCGGCCGGCAGCGACCTGGCCGCCGAGACCGCCGACCTGACGCTCGGGCTCGCGCACGACCTGCCGACTCCCGTCGAGTGGGCGCGGGAGAACACCCTTCCCGCCGCGCCGGAGAGCCGGACGCCGCCGGCGCGCCCCGGCCGGCGCCGCCGCGTCGCGGTCGCGGCGGCGTCCCTGGGCGTCGCCGCCGTCGCCGGGGGCGTGTTCGCGCTCGCCCCGCACGGCGGCGCGGAGCACGACACGGCCGTCACCGCCGCCACCGCGCCGACGTCCGCGCCGCCGCCGACCGCGACGACCGCGACGTCCGCGCCGCCCACGCCCCACAAGAAGAAGAAAAAGGCCAAGAAGGACCGTCCGGGGCCGGCCGCCGACCCGCGTCCCGCCGCCGCGCCCAAGAAGAGCGCGCCGCGCAGCGCCCCCACGAAGAAGGCGGCGCCGCGCAGGACGACGAAGTCCTCGCCGCTGCCGAAGCTCCGCAAGCCGGGCTTTGAGGACAACATCCCCACTCCCGGGACCGGCTACTGACCTCCCCGCCCGGCATCCGGGGCCGGTAGGGTGCCTGGCGTAGATCCGAGCCGACCACCCCGAAGGGACGGTGTCCGTTCCGATGAAGCTTGGGGCGCTGCGTTCCGGAGACCCGGACCGGCTCGGCCCCTACGCGCTGCTCGGCCGGATCGGCGAGGGCGGCCAGGGCGCCGTCTTCCTCGGCGCCGCCGCGCCCGAGGGCGGGGAGCCGGCCGACGACGCGCCCCGCGTCGCGATCAAGCTGCTGCACGCCGACCTCATCGACGACGCCAAGGCCCGCTCCCGCTTCCTGCGCGAACTCGACGTCGCCAAGCGCGTCGCGCCGTTCTGCACCGCGCAGGTCATCGACGCGGACGTCGACGGCGACCGCCCCTACATCGTCAGCGAGTACGTCCCCGGGCCGTCGCTGAACCAGCTCGTCCGCGACGAGGGGCCGCTGGACGGCGCCGCGCTGGACCGACTCGCCGTCGGCACGGCCACCGCGCTCGCCGCGATCCACGAGGCGCAGATCGTCCACCGCGACTTCAAGCCGCACAACGTCCTCGTCGGCCCGGACGGCCCGCGCGTCATCGACTTCGGCGTCGCCCGCGCCGTCACCGGCGCCACCACGCTGACCAGCCGCGTCATCGGGACGCCCTCCTACATGGCGCCCGAGCAGATCCGCGGCGAGGAGACCGGCACGCCCGCCGACGTGTTCTGCTGGGCCGCGACGCTCGTCTACGCGGCGACCGGCGAGCCGCCGTTCGGGCAGGACTCCATCCACGCCGTGATCAACCGGGTGCTGCACGAGGACCCCGACGTCGGCGCCATGGAGGGCTCGCTGCGCGTGCTCGTCCTGGAGTGCCTGGCCAAGGAGCCCGAGCGGCGCCCGCCGTCGCGGACCCTGCTGCTGCGCCTGCTCGGCACCGACGTCCCGGCCGCGCCCGACCTCGGCGACGCGACGGCGATGCTCGCGGCGGGCAGCGTCCTCGCCGCCGGGGACGACGCCGATCCCACGGCCACCCGGGTCGCGTTCCCGGGCGTCTCGCCGGTGCCCGCGCCCGCGCGCGGCACGCTCCTGACGCGGCTGCGCCCGCCCGTCGCCGCCCTGCTGGCCCGGCGCGGCGGACGCGTCGGCCTCGCCGCCGCCGGGGTCGCGCTGGTCGCGGCCGTCGTCGTGGTCTCGGCCGTCCTCGCGCTGACGCGGCCGAAGGCGGGCAACTCCTCCACCAAGGTCAGCGACCCGAGCGCCCCGGTGTCGTCGCCGAGCGCGCCCGCGCACCAGCTCGTGGACGTCCCGCGCCGCCACGCGCCCGTCCCGACGCCGCAGGACAGCGGTCCGGAGCCGTCGGACTCGCCCACCCCGTCGGACTCGCCCACCGCGAAACCCACCAAGCCGACCCCGACGCCGACGATCACCCGCTCGTCCCCGCCGCCGACGCCGACCACCACGCCGCCGTCCGAGTCGCCCGTCCCGCCGGACCCCTCGACCGGCCCCGGCCCCGGCGGGTGAGAACTGCCCCGGCGGCGCGACGGCGGTGCGCTCCGGGGGCAGGGTTACCTGATTCGTGGGGGTTTCCCGGAGCGGGAGTGGCAGGGTAGGAACCGGCATGTTCCACGCGCGACCCCGGCGGTCGAGCGCGGAGTCGAAGATCGCTACGCTGGCGGCGTGAGCGTTCGTCACAACGACGTGGCGGGCGGTTCCCAGGGGAGTTGGCACAGGCATGAGCGGCGAGCTCGATCAGGCGAAATACGACCTGCTCCGGACCGCGGCGGAACAGTACGCCGCCGCGCTCGGCGAGCACGGGGACATCGCGGAGACCGACGGTTATCTCCGTCTCTACTACCGCCACGTCGCCCCCGAGGACCTGATCGGCCGTCCGCCCGCCGAGGTGTACGGCCCCGCGATGGCGCACCGGAACCTCGGCGCGGAACGGCCGCAGGGACGGGCCAAGGTGCGCGTCTTCAACCCGTCCGAGGAGACCGACGGGTGGGAGGAGCAGGGCCGCACCGTCGTCCAGGTCGTCACCGACGACATGCCGTTCCTCGTCGACTCGGTGTCGATGGAGGTGAGCCGGCACAAGCTCACCACGTTCCTGACCGTCCACCCGCTGCTCGGCGTCGACCGCGACGTCGCGGGCCGCCTGCGCACCTTCCGCGGCAAGCGCGACAGCGACCACGACCTGGACGAGTCCTGGATCCACGTCGAGATCGGCCGCATCTCCGACCCCGCCGCGCTGGCCGAGCTGGAGAACGACCTGCTGCGCGTCCTCAACGACGTCCGCGTCGCCTACGAGGACCAGGAGAAGATGCGCGAGCGGGCCCTCACGCTCGCCCGGGAGATCGCCGACAACCCGCCGCTGCGCGGGGACGAGGCCGACGAGGCCGTCGAGCTGCTGGACTGGCTCGCGGGCGGCCACTTCACCTTCCTCGGCTACCGGGACTACGCGCTCGCCGACGACGGGTCGGCGCTGCGGCCCGTCACCGGCACCGGGCTCGGCATCCTGCGCACCGACACGTCCGAGTCGGGGAGCTTCGCGGCGCTGCCGCCCGAGGTCCGCAAGCGCGCCACCGAGCGGCACCTGCTCGTCATCACCAAGGCCAACAGCCGGTCGACCGTCCACCGGGCCGTCTACCTCGACTACATCGGCGTCAAGAAGTTCGACGACCACGGCTCCGTCGTCGGCGAGCGGCGCTTCCTCGGCCTGTTCGCGCACGTCGCCTACAGCGAGTCGATCGCGCACGTGCCCGTCCTGAAGCGCAAGGTGGACGAGGTCCTCGACCGCACCGGCTTCACCCCCGACAGCTACGACGGCCAGGAACTGATCGAGATCCTGGAGAGCTACCCGCGCGACGAGCTGTTCCAGATCTCCCCGGACGAGCTGCTGCCCATCGCGGTCGGCGTGCTGCGGCTGCGCGAGCGCCGCCAGCTCAAGCTGTTCCTGCGCAAGGACCCCTACGGCCGGTTCATGTCGTGCATGGTCTACCTGCCGCGCGACCGGTACACGACGAAGGTGCGGCTGCGGATCCAGGAGATCCTGCGCAGCGCGTTCGAGGGCGTCTCGGTGGACTACAGCGCGAACGTGACCGAGTCCGTCCTCGCGCGGCTGCACGTCGTGGTGCGCGGCGAGCGCGGGCACCGGCTGCCCGACGTGGACGCCGAGGCGCTGGAACGGCGGCTGGCCAACGCGACCCGCTCGTGGACCGACTTCCTCGCCGACGCGATCCGCCGCGAGTGCGGCGACCAGCGCGCGCCCGAGCTGACGGCCCGGTACGGCGACGCGTTCCCCGAGGGCTACAAGGCCGACTTCACCGCCACCACCGCCGTGTCCGACCTGCGCCGCCTGGACGCGCTCGGCGCCGACGGCGACACCTCCATCGACCTGTGGGAGCCCGCGGGCGCCGACGCTGGGGCGCGGCGGCTGAAGATCTACCGGCGCGGCGAGCCGATCATCCTGTCCAACGTGCTGCCGCTGCTGCAGAACATGGGCGTCGAGGTGATCGACGAGCGGCCGTACGAGATCATGCCGCAGGGCGGGCCGCGCGCCTGGATCTACGACCTCGGCCTGCGCTACACGCCGACGCCGGGCGCCCCGCAGGACGCCGTCAAGGAGCTGTTCCAGGACGCGTTCCTCGCCCTGTGGGAGGGGCGGATCGAGAACGACGGGTTCAACGCGCTCGTCCTGCGCGTCGGCCTGGACTGGCGGCAGACGATGATCCTGCGCGCCTACGCCCTGTACCTGCGGCAGACCGGGACGTCGTTCTCCAAGCGCTACATCGAGCAGGTCCTGCTCAACAACCCCGGCATCACGCGGCTGCTCGTCCGGCTGTGGGAGAGCCGGCTGGACCCGCAGCTCGCGGGCGGCGAGATCGAGCGCAGCATCGGCATCTTCGAGGAGCTGGAAGGCCGCCTGGAGGACGTCCAGAGCCTCGACGAGGACCGCATCCTGCGCGCTTACCTCGCAATGATCCAGGCGACGCTGCGGACCAACCACTACCAGGGCAAGCCGTACCTGTCGCTGAAGTTCGACCCCGAGGGCATCCCGGACCTGCCGCTCCCGCGCCCCAAGTTCGAGATCTTCGTGTACTCGCCGAAGGTCGAGGGCGTCCACCTGCGGTTCGGGTCGGTCGCGCGCGGCGGGCTGCGCTGGTCCGACCGCCGGGAGGACTTCCGCACCGAGATCCTCGGGCTGGTCAAGGCGCAGGCGGTGAAGAACACCGTGATCGTCCCGGCGGGCGCCAAGGGCGGGTTCGTCGGCAAGCAGCTTCCCGACCCGTCCGACCGCGAGGCGTGGATGAAGGCCGGGATCGACTGCTACAAGGACTTCATCTCCGGCCTGCTGGACGTCACCGACAACCTGGTGGACGGCAAGGTCGTCCCGCCGGAGAAGGTCGTCCGGCACGACGGCGACGACACCTATCTCGTCGTCGCGGCCGACAAGGGCACCGCAACGTTCTCCGACATCGCCAACGGGCTCGCCGCCGAGTACGGCTTCTGGCTGGGCGACGCGTTCGCGTCCGGCGGGTCGGTCGGCTACGACCACAAGGCGATGGGCATCACCGCGCGCGGCGCGTGGGAGTCGGTGAAGTACCACTTCCGGGTGCTCAACCTGGACGTGCAGAAGGACGACTTCACCGTCGTCGGCATCGGCGACATGTCCGGGGACGTGTTCGGCAACGGGATGCTGCTGTCGGAGCACATCAAGCTCGTCGCCGCGTTCGACCACCGGCACGTCTTCCTCGACCCCGACCCCGACCCCGAGCGGTCGTTCGCCGAGCGCAGGCGGCTGTTCGAGATGCCCCGCAGCACCTGGGCGGACTACGACACGTCGCTGATCTCGCAGGGCGGCGGGGTGTTCCCGCGCACCGCCAAGTCGATCCGGCTGAGCCCGGAGATCCGCGCGGCGCTCGGGATCCCCGAGGGCGTCAACGCGCTCACCCCCTACGAGCTGATCCGCGCGGCGCTGCTCGCCCCGGTGGACCTGCTGTGGAACGGCGGCATCGGGACGTACGTCAAGGCGTCCACGGAGAACAACGCCGAGGTGGGGGACAAGGCCAACGACCTCGTCCGGGTGGACGGCGCGGACCTGCGCTGCCGCGTCGTCGGCGAGGGCGGCAACCTCGGCCTGACCCAGCTCGGCCGGATCGAGTTCGCCCGCAAGGGCGGCCTGGTCAACACCGACTTCATCGACAACTCGGCCGGGGTGGACACCTCCGACCACGAGGTCAACATCAAGATCCTGCTGGACCAGGTCGTCCGGGACGGTCGGCTGGAGCGCAAGCAGCGCGACGAGCTGCTCTACAGCATGACCGACGAGGTCGGCCGCCTCGTGCTGCGCGACAACTGCGCCCAGAACGTCGTCCTCGCCGCCGCGCGCGCCCAGGCCGGGTCGATGCTGCACGTCCACACCCGGATGATGCGGGCGCTGGAGCGCGACGGGCTGCTCAAGCGGCGGCTGGAGTTCCTGCCCGACGACAAGGCCCTCGCCGAGCGCCGCCAGGCGGGCCGCGGCCTCACCGGCCCCGAGTTCTCGGTGCTGCTCGCCTACGCCAAGCTGTCGCTGGACGACGATCTCATCGCCTCCGACCTGCCCGACGACCAGTACCTGGAGTCCTGGCTGGTCGACTACTTCCCGACGCCGCTGCGCGAGCGGTTCCGGCCGGAGATGGACCGGCACCCGCTGCGCCGGGAGATCATCACGACGGCGGTGGTGAACGACCTCGTCAACAACTCCGGGACGACGTTCGCGTTCCGCGTCCACGAGGAGACGGGCGCGTCGCCGTCCGACATCGCCCGCGCCTACCTCGTCGCCCGCGAGGTGTTCGACATGCCGCGGTTCTGGTCGGCGGTGGACGGCCTGTCGCACCAGGTCGAGGAGTCCGCGCAGATCGCGCTGCTGCTGGAGGCCCGCAAGCTCACCGAGCGCGGCTCCCGCTGGCTGCTGCACCACCGTCGCCCGCCGTTCGACATCCGCGCGACCGTCGACTTCTTCCTGGAGGACGCGGTCACGCTCGCCGCGCACATCCCGAAGGTGCTGACGGGCCTGGACAGCGCCGCCTACGAGGAGCGCCGCGACGCCTACCTGGCGATGGGCGTCCCGGCGGACCTGGCCGACCGCGCGGCGGTGCTCGTCCCGGCCTACAGCACGTTCGACCTGGTGTCGATCGCGCGGGACATCGACCGTCCGGTCACCGAGGTCGCCGAGGTCTACTTCACGCTCGCCAACAAGCTCCAGCTCACCCGGCTCCGCGAGCCGATCATCGCGCTGCCCCGCGACGACCGGTGGCGCTCGATGGCCCGCGCCGCGCTCCGCGACGACCTCTACCAGGCCCACGCCCAGCTCACCCGCGCCGTCCTCGGCCTGAGCGAGCCGGGAACGTCGGCGGACGAGAGCATCGCTCGCTGGAGCGAGCGCAACAGCGCCCCGATCGCCCGCGCCCAGCAGACGCTGCTGGAGATCTGGGAGAGCGACAGCTTCGACCTCGCCACCCTCTCCGTCGCCCTCGGCGCCGTCCGCACCCTCGCCACCACCAGCAGCATCGACTGACCCCGGCGACCGCGAACGCCCGAAAGACCCCGACGGGCGCCGCCCTCCGCCCAGCGCGACTGATCTCGCTGAGCGGGACGCCCGGGAGGCCCCGGCGGGCGCCGCCCTCCGCACGGCGCGACTGGCCTCGGTGAGCCGGAACGACCGGCAGAGCCCGGCGGGCGCTGCCCTTCGCGCGGTGCGGCTGACGTCGGTGAGCGGGGAGGGCTGGCAGAGCTCGGCGGGTGCGGCCCTCCGGGCGGTGCGACTGATCTAGGTGAGCGGGGACGGCCGGGAGGCCCTGGCGGGCGCGGCCTTCCGCGCGGCGCGGCTGACGTCGGCGGGCGGGGAGGGCTGGCAGAGCTCGGCGGGTGCGGCCCTCCGGGCGGCGCGGCTGACCTCGGCGGGCGGGGACGGCCGGGAGGCCCTGGCGGGCGCGGCCTTCCGCGCGGCGCGGCTGACCTCGGCGGGCGGGGACGGCCGGGAGGCCCTGGCGGGCGCGGCCCTCCGGGCGGCGCGGCTGACGTCGGCGAGCGAGAATGGCCGGAAGGCCTTGGCGGGCGCCGCCCTTCGCGCGGCGCGACTGATCTCGGTGAGCGGGGACGGCCGGGAGAGCCGGGCGGGCGCGGCCCTCCGGGCGGCGTTTGCGGGCGCCGTTCCGCCGGACGGCCGTTGCGCGGCCGACGTCAAGGCGGCGCTCGCGTTGCTCGACTAGGGCTCGGCGAGGGTGTGGGCGGTCACGGCGGCGTGCAGGACGCGCAGGTCGCGGGGGTCGCCGGCGTCCAGGCCGGTGAGCGCGGCGACGCGGCCGAGGCGGTAGTCGAGCGTGTTGCGGTGGACGTGCAGGTGCGCGGCCGTGCGGGTGCGGTTGTTGCCGTGCCGGACGAGCGCCCGGACGGTCTCCAGCAGCACCGGATGGTCGTCCAGCGGGCGCAGCTTGGCGGCGAGCCCGGCCAGGCCCCGGCCCGGGCGGGCGAGCTGGTACTCCAGCAGGACGTCCTCCAGCGCGTGGCAGCCGGGCGGCAGGCCGAGCCGCCGCGCCAGGTCGGCGATCTCGGTCGCCTCGCGGTGCGCGGCCGGGACCGCGGCGACGTTGTCGGCGCGCGCGACGGCTCCGGTCACCGGCCGGGCCAGCGACGCGCCGATCCGCGCGACCAGCCCGGGCAGTTCGGCGGTCACCGCGTCGAGCGTGCCGGACGCGGCCGGGAACAAGATCACGCCGCCCTCGCCGGTGAGCGCGCTCAGCGCGTCCGGCCGGTGCGCGCCGAGCGCCGACTGCAGGCGCCGCACGATGGCCCGCGCCGCCGTGCCGCCCGGGTCGTCCACGTCGCCCATGTCGCCGACGTCGCCTGGGCGGCCCATGCGGCCCGCGTTGCCCGCGCGGCCTGCGTTGCCTGTGGGGCCCGCTTGGCCCGCGCGGCCCGGGTGGCCTGTGAGGCCCGCGCGGCCCGCGCCGCCCGTGTGACCCGCGTCGGCTGCGCCGCCCGTGCGGCCTGTGCGGCCCACGTCGCCCGTGGGGCCCACGTCGCCCGTGCGAGCTGCGTCGCCGGTGCGGCCCGCGTCGCCTGCGCGGCCCGCGTCGCCCGTGCGACCTGCGTCGTCCGCGCGGCCCGTGCTGCCCGCGTTACCCGCGCGGCCCGTGTTGCCCGCGCGGCCCGTGTTGCCTGCGTTACCCGCGTGGCCAGCGTTGCCCGTGGGGCCCGCGTTGCCCGTGGGGCCCGCGTTGCCCGTGGGGCCCGCGTTGCCCGTGGGGCCCGCATTGCCCGTGGGGCGCGCGTTGCCCGTGGGGCCCGTGTGGCCTGTGCGGCCCGCGCCGCCCGTGTGACCCGTGCGGCCCGGGCTGCCCGCGCCGCTCGGGCCGCCTGCGCGGCCTGCGCTGCCTGGGCCGGTCGGGTTGCTCGTGGCGTTTGTGGCGGGGGCGAGTCGCACGACGAGGACGGCGTAGGCGGGGGCGAGCACGACGCCGGCGTCGTCGGCGAGGGGCGCCGCGGGCTCACCGGACAGCAGCGCCGCGACCAGCGCTCGCCGCGCCTCGCGTTCCTGGCTGTGCGCCTGCTGCCGCTCGTGCAGGTGCGCGCCCGCGACGGCCGGGACGACGTCGCGCAGGTAGCGGAGCATGTGGGTGCCGAGGGCGGAGAAGTCGTCCATCTCGTCCGGCCCGGCCTCGGCGGCGAGCAGCCGCCAGCACGTCTCCGCCGCGACGTGGTACGCCGCGAGGACGGCCTCCAGCGGCACGCCGTCGGCGGCGCGGCGGCCCGACACGTCGATGATCTCGGCGAGTTCGGCGGCGTCGGGCCCCCGGTCCTCGCGCTGGGTCCGCAGGACGAGGTCGAGGGTCCGCGCGATCGAGTCCCGGACGTCCGCGGCGAGCTGGTCGGCCGGGAGCCGCCGGTAGAAGGGGATCTCGGCGGCGCAGCGGGCGAGGACGGCGTCGGTCAGCTCGGGGAGCCGCGCCGCCAGCCGCGCGCGCAGGGAGGTTCGCGCAGTTGGCACGCCGTGATCGTGACATTGCCCAAGACGCCGGGTCAAAGATTGGCGCGAAAGCCGACAGACAGCCGCCGCCGGCTGCACCAGGATGTGCGAACGCCCAAAGGCCCCCGCCCCCCGAGGAGACCTCATGCAATCCATCGCCGGCAGACGGCTGCTCCCGCTGCTGACGGCGCTCGCCGTCGCGCTCGCCCTGCTCGTCCCGTCCACCGCGCCCGCGCGGGCGGCGGCGGGCGTGAGCTGGGACAAGCCGGGACCGTACCGCGTCACGTCGAAGACGCAGGGCGACACGACCCTCTACTACCCGGCCGACATCGCCGCGAGCCACGCCAGGCACCCCGTGATCATCTGGGGGAACGGCACGTTCGCGTGGCCGCAGATCTACGACGGCCTGCTGCGCCACTGGGCGAGCCAGGGCTTCGTCGTGGCCGCCGCGAACACCGCCTGGGCCGGCACCGGCAACGAGATGCTGGCCGGGATCGACCTGCTGACCAAAGAGAACGCCACGCCGGGCAGCCCCTTCCGGAACCGGATCGACCTCGCCCACATCGGCGCGACCGGGCACTCCCAGGGCGGCGCCGGCGCCATCAACGCGTCGCTGGACAAGCGGATCACCACCACGATCCCGATCCAGCCCGGCCCGCTGGCGGACGCCGCGAAGCTCCACGGCCCGACGCTCTACCTCGCCGGGCAGAGCGACGTCATCGTGTTCCCCGCGCTCGTCCAGTCGTTCTACGACAAGTCCGCGCAGGTCCCGGCCGTGTACGCCGAGCTGGCGGACGCGACGCACTTCACGACGCTCGGCGACGGCGGCGGCTTCCGGGGCGTCACGACGGCCTGGTTCCGCTTCCAGCTGATGGGCGACCAGCGGGCCCGCTCGCTGTTCTTCGGCGCGAACTGCGGCATCTGCTCCGGCTCGACCTGGCTGAACGTCAAGCGCAACGCCCAGGTGCTCCAGATCCCCGGCCACGCCTGAGCGTCGGCCGCCGGACGTCGGTGAGGTGCGCTGCAGCGGTCGGGAAGAGCGTCCGCACCGGCGTCCGGCGGGGTCAGGGGACGCGGGTCACATGCCCGCCGCCGCGACGGCCCTGCGGGTCTCGCCCGCGACGGTCGCGGGCCCGGTCTGGGGCAGGACCGCGAGGTACTGGATCAGGGCGACCGAGATCATCCGCGCGCGGAACCGGCGGCGCCCGGTCAGCCCCACCAGGTCGGCGGGGACGTCCAGCCGACCGGGCTTGGCCGTCCGGTACGCCTCCCGTTGCCGCATCGCGTACCAGACCAGCGCGCCGCCGTCGGACGTCCGCAGCCCGAACACCGGGCCGTCGGACGTGAACGACGTCGTGCGCCGGACGCCGCGCCGCCGCAGCGCCGCAGCGCCGGTCCGCAGGTCGGCGTAGGCGCGGGTGGTGCTCGGCCCGGCCGCGAGCCCGGTCGCGCCGGGCGCCCCGGTCCCGCGCGTCAGCAGGTCGGCGTGCAGCGCGCCCATCCGCGCCGGGGCGACGCCGTAGCCGGTCGCGGCGGGACGCACCGCCGTCGCGTAGCCGTGCGCGTCCAGCGCGACCCGGCCGAGCACGTCCGCGCCGGGCGCGGGACCGGCGGCGAGCAGCCACGGGCCGTCCGGCCGGTCCTGGACGAACAGCAGCGCGTGCCGCCGTGACGCGCCGTCCCGCGCGTCCACCGCGAACCAGCGCGGGTGGTCGTTCATCCGGGGGATGTAGTAGCGGGCGCCGCCGGACGCGGGCGGCGGGGCGATCCGCCGCGTCGCCCGGGCCAGCCGGATCGCGGCGCGGTCCATCGTGAGCTGCGTCCCGGTCTCCACGACGGCCAGGCCCGCGCCGTCCAGCGTCGCGACCGCGTGCCCCGCGATGGCCGCGTACCGCGCCATGACGCGCTCGGCCTGGGCACGGGTCAGCGCGGGATCGGTCGGCGAGCCCGGCCCGGCGGCGCAGGCGACCGCCAGCAGCGGCGCGAGCGCGGCGGCGCTGCGCAGGACGTGCCGACGCGTGGACATCGAGCCCCCGGGGGTGAGGCGGAACCGGTTCGCCCCATCATCGCAGCGTGACGACCCGGTCACACAGCGAATCTGAAATGACCGCTATCGACGCCGCAACGGGGGATTACTCGGCCTCGCGCTGCCGGAGCCAGCGGATCTCCGCCTCGATGAACTCGTCCAGGTCGCCGTCCAGCACGGCCGTGGGGTTGCCGACCTCGACGCCCGTCCGCAGGTCCTTCACGACCTGGTACGGGTGCAGGACGTAGTTGCGGATCTGCGTGCCCCAGCTGCTGGTGCCCTCGCCGCGCAGAGCGGACATCTTCTCCGCCTCCTCCTGCCGCTTGCGCTCCAGCAGCTTGGCCTGGAGGACGCCCATCGCCGTCGCCTTGTTCTGCAGCTGGCTGCGCTCGTTCTGGCAGGACACGACGATCCCGGACGGCAGGTGGGTGATCCGGACGGCCGAGTCGGTCGTGTTGACGCCCTGCCCGCCCGGCCCGGACGAGCGGTACACGTCGATGCGCAGTTCGGTCTCGTCGATGTCGACGTGGTCGCTCTGCTCGACCACCGGCACGACGTCCAGCCCGGCGAACGACGTCTGCCGCCGCGCCTGGCTGTCGAACGGGGAGATCCGCACGAGCCGGTGGGTGCCGTGCTCGCCGCGCAGCGTCCCGTACGCGTAGGGGGCCTTGACGGTGAACGTCGTCGACTTGATCCCGGCCTCTTCGGCGTAGGACGTGTCGTAGACCTCCGTCGGATAGCCGTGCCGCTCGGCCCAGCGCAGGTACATCCGCTGGAGCTGCTCGGCCCAGTCCGCCGCGTCCACGCCGCCGGCCTGCGCGTTGATCGTGACGAGCGCCTCGCGGGCGTCGTACTCGCCGGACATCAGCGTGCGCACTTCGAGCTGCTGGACGGACTTGTGCAGCCCCGACAGCTCGTCGTCGGCCTCGCGCCGGGTGTCGGCGTCGTCCATCTCCTCGGCCATCTCATAGAGCGTGGCGACGTCCTCCAGGCGCTGGCGCAGCCCCTCGACGCGGTTCAGCTCGCTCTCCAGGTACGACAGCCGGCGCGTCACCGTCTGGGCGTGCTCCTGGTCGTTCCACAGCGCCGGGTCGGCGGACTGCTCGCGCAGCTCGGCGATGTCACGGCGCATGGCGTCAAGGTCGAGCACCTGCTCGATGCCCGTGAGGGTCGAGTCGAGCTCCTTGAGCTGATCTTTAACGTCGATGCCTGCCACGCGTCCGAGCTTATCGCCGTCCCGCCACTGCCCGAGCGGCCGTACGGCGCGGGCGGGATGGCAGAATGTCCGATCGGGTCGGCGCGAGGGCCGCCGCCCCGGGCCGGGGGACGTGGCGTGATCTGGACTTCGCGGAAGCTGCCGGCGGTGCTGCTCGCCGTGCCCGTCGCGCTGTCCGGGTTGTCCGCGTGCGGCGGGGGAGACCGTCCGCGGGTCGTGCCGTCGCCGCTGCCGAAGATCCCGACGCCGACGCCCGAGCCGCTGACCCAGCAGTCCGCCGCGTCCGCGTTCCGCGCCTACATCGCCAACGACGACGTCGCCCGCGCCGCCGGGGACGAGCGCCTCGCCCTGTCGTGGGTCTCGGACGGTCAGGCCGTCCTCACCGCCGCCGAGTTCCGCCGCGCAGCCTTCGACGGCGATCCGGTGCGCCGCTACACCTACGGAACGCCGAAGCTGTGGGTGCCCAAGCTCAAGCCGGACGTCTATCCCCAGTGGTTCGTCGCGTCCGTGCCGCGCACCGTCGCCGGGCAGCCGAAGTCCACCAAGACCGCGCTGATGGCGTTCACGCGGCGCGCGGCCGGGTTCGACTGGACGCTCAGCTTCGCCACCGAGCTGCGGCCCAAGGTGAAGCCGCCGAAGGTCGTCACGGACGCCGAGGGATACGCCGTCCCGCTCGCCACGACGGACGAGTCGGTCCTCATCCGCCCCCGCGAGGTCCCCGGGATTCAGGCGACGATGGCGTCCGAGGGCCCCGACAGCGTGGCGGCCAAGGTCATGACGGCCGGGGACGTCACGACCGGCTACTACCGGCAGGCCCGGCGCGAGATCAAGAAGGCGCGGGGGAAGGGTTTCGTCCGGCAGGTCGTGTTCGTCGCGACGCCCTATCCCTACTTCGCGCTGCGGACCGAGCACGGCGCCGGGCTCGTCCTGTACTCGCTGCTGCGCACCAGCATGACCAAGACGAAGAACGCGGACGTTCCGAAGCCCGTCAAGCCGCCCATCCCCGGCGAGATCGCCCATCTGCTCGACGGGACGGTCGAGGGCGTCGAGATCGACGAGACCGAGGCCTACCAGTACGCCGCGACCGACCCGGCCAAGGCGAAGAAGGGCCACGACCAGCCCAAGGCCGACGTCATCGCCGTCAGCGGCGCGCCCGTCAAGGCGAGCACGCCGCCCGTGAAGGACTAGGCCGCGCAGCGCTGGAGGACCAGCGCCGCGAACAGCAGCGTCAGCAGCCCCGCCAGGACGAGCATCGGCGGCACCGAGAACCCGTTCCCGTGGAGTTCGGCGCGCGCCGCACGGCACGTCGGGCAGCGCCCCTCGCTCACCGGGTGCGAGCAGTATGCGCAGATCAGGTGATCGCAGCTCATCCGGCGGCCCCTCTCGACGGGAAGTTCCTGTCCCCATGAACTTTAGACTCCGATTCGCGCCATTCCGCATGAGTCGGCGGTAAAGTCCTGCGGGAACGCCTGGGGGGCGCGAGTGGCCGGGACGGTTGACGTCCGCCCGTACACTGCTCGGTGCGTCCCGGTTACCGAACCGAGACGCGCCGGAGCCCTGCCGGTGACCTGCTGGTGATGCTCGTCTCGACGCCGGTCGCCGCCGGCGGGGCCTCCAGTCCCCTAGAGTCGGGCCGTCCGTGACCGGCGCGGCCCCGGAAGCCGCAGCTCAATCCCACTGGAGGTGACCTATCGGCTCCCGCGCCGGCGGTATGATTCCGCCCCGGACACCTCGACGGGCCCGTCCGGCGGCCGAGCGGCCGTCCCGGACCGCCCGCCGAACCGACGTCCCGCCCGCCGCAGCGGCGGTCCGGGCCGACCAGGGCGCGCGCGCGTCAGCGCCGCGCGACGACCGACCGATGACGCGTCTCCTCCCGCACGAGCCCCCGCGGGTCCTTCGCAAGAATGGTGCTGAAACCGCCGTGATGCAGCCGTGATCCACTTCGACAACGTCACCAAGGTCTACAAGACCCAGAACCGGCCCGCCCTCGCGCATGTGAACGTCGCCATCGAGAAGGGCGAGTTCCTGTTCCTCGTCGGTCCGTCGGGCTCGGGCAAGTCGACGTTCCTGCGCCTCGTCCTCAAGGAGGAGCGGCCGTCGCAGGGGCACGTCCACGTGGCCGGCAAGGACCTCAGCCGGATCAGCAACTGGAAGGTCCCGCACCTGCGCCGCCGCATCGGCTGCGTCTTCCAGGACTTCCGCCTCCTGCCGAACAAGAACGTCTTCGAGAACGTCGCGTTCGCGCTGGAGGTCATCGGCAAGCCCCGCCGGTTCATCAACAAGGTCGTCCCCGAGGTCGTCGACCTGGTCGGCTTGGAGGGCAAGCAGCACCGCATGCCGCACGAGCTGTCGGGCGGCGAGCAGCAGCGCGTGGCCATCGCCCGGGCGTTCGTCAACCGGCCGATGATCCTGCTGGCCGACGAGCCCACCGGGAACATCGACCCGGCCACCTCGATCGGCATCATGAAGGTGCTCGACCGCATCAACCGGACCGGCACCACCGTCGTCATGGCCACCCACGACGCCGCGATCGTCGACGCCTTCCGCAAGCGCGTCGTCGAGCTGGAGGACGGCCGGGTCGTCCGCGACCAGTCGCGCGGCGTCTACGGCCAGGCGTACTGAGCCGAAGCACAGTCACCATCCGGACGCGGTGAGCACCGCCCCGGGAATCCAGCTCCCCGCGGGGCACAGGCGATCAAGGACAGCGAGGAATGCGCGCACAGTTCGTTCTCCAGGAGATCTGGATCGGTCTCCGCCGGAACCTCACGATGACCATCTCCCTCGTCATCACCGTCGCCATCGCAATGGCTCTGTTCGGCACCGGCCTGCTGATCCGCGGGCAGGTGAACGAGTCCAAGGACTATTGGTACGACAAGATCGAGGTCTCGGTCTTCCTGTGCGCGAAGACCAGCTCCAACCCCGCGTGCGGGAAGAAGGACGCCACCCAGCAGCAGAAGGACGAGATCAAGGCCGAGCTCACCAAGATGCCGCAGGTGTCGAAGGTCGAGTACGAGAACCGCGACCAGGCGTGGGCGCGGTTCAAGGACCGGTTCGCGTCCAACCCGGCGTTCGTGAACAGCACCCGCGCGGGCGACATCCCCGACTCCTACCGGATCCGGCTGAAGAACCCGCAGGAGTACAAGGCCGTCGTCCAGGCGCTGCTCGGCAAGGGCGGCGTGGACCAGGTGATCAACGAGCAGGAGATCCTGAAGAAGTTCTTCAAGATCCTCAACGGGCTGCAGTGGGCCGCGCTGCTCATCGCGCTGTTCCAGGTCGTCGCGGCCGTGCTGCTCGTCGGCAACACCGTCCGGCTGTCGGCGTTCAACCGGCGCCGCGAGACCGGGATCATGCGGCTCGTCGGCGCGTCCAACACCTACATCCAGATGCCCTTCATCCTGGAGGGCGCCATCGCGGGCCTGATCGGCGGCATCTTCGCCGCGATCCTGCTGATCTTCAGCAAGACGCTCCTGCTGGACCGGCTGGCCAAACAGATGTCGTTCGCCACCCAGCTCGACTGGATGCAGGTGATCATGGTGATCATCGTCTCCATCTGCTTCGGCGTCCTGCTGTGCGCGGTCGCGTCCTTCCTCACCCTGCGCCGCTACCTCCGCATCTAGGAGCGCGGCGGGCGCGCTCGGGCGAACTAGACTGACCGTCATGTCGCGGTACCCCGGTCGTGCGCTGCGCGCCGGCGCCGTCGCGGCGGCCCTGGTGTGCGCGTACGGCGCCGGGCTCGCCACCGCCGGGGACGGCGACCGCGCGGCGGGCCAGGCGGCGTCGCGGTCCCCGCTGGACGAGGCCGCCGCGTCGATCGCCGAGCGCTCCGCCGACCGCGTCACGCGCGCCGAGCTGACCGACGCCGCCGTCGCCGCCATGCTCCGCACCCTGGACGACCGCTGGGCGCGGCACTACACCGCCCGGCAGTTCGACGACGTCACGGGCCGCCTGGACGGCCGGTACAGCGGCGTCGGCGTCTGGCTCGGCGCCGCGGACGGTTCGCGGGTGCGGATCGCGAGCGTCCAGCCCGGCTCGGCCGCCGCCCGCGCCGGGGTCCGGGCGGGCGACGTCGTCGTCGCGCCCGCGGGGGACATGGCGGCGGTCGCCGCCGCGCTGCGCGGAACACCCGGCGGCACCGTGGCGTTGACCGTGGAGCGCGGGGGCCGGCGGCTGGACTTCCGGCTCGTCCGGACGACCCTGCGCGACGGCGACGTGAGCGTCTCCGACCTGCCGGGCCACGTCCGGATGATCCGCGTCGGGGCGTTCACCCGGGGCGTGGGACGCGACGTCCGCGCCGCCGTCACCGCCGATCCGGCGGCCGTGCGCGGCGGGATCGTCCTGGACCTGCGCGGCGACCCGGGCGGGCTGCTCGCTGAGGCCGTGGCCACCGCGTCGGCGTTCCTGCCCGGCGGGCTCGTCGTCACCTACGAGCAGCGCGACCGTCCGCCCCGGCCGCTGACGGTGACCGAACCCGGCGACGCGCGCACGCCGCTCGTCGTGCTGGTCGACGCCGGGACCGCGTCCGCCGCCGAGATCGTCGCCGGAGCCCTCCGCGACCGGGACCGCGCCGTGATCGTAGGATCGCGTACCTATGGAAAGGGGTCGGTCCAGGAGGCGTACCGCCTGTCGGACGGCTCGGCGATCGAGCTGACCGTCGGTCGCTACCGGACCCCGAGCGGCCGTAACCTCGACGGGACGGGCATCGAACCCGACGTGACCGTCTCCGCCGACCGACCGCCCACCGAGGCCGAGCAGCGCGCCCGCACCGTGCTGCGCGGCCTGCTCGTCACGCTGCCGAAGAAGGACCGAGGCTGAATTTCCGTGTCACGTGAGACAGGGCGCAAGCTCATCGCCCAGAACAAGCGTGCCCGCTTCGACTACCAGATCGACGAGACCTGGGAGGCGGGCCTGGTGCTCATGGGGACCGAGGTGAAGGCGCTGCGCGCGGGCCGCGCGACCCTCACCGACGGGTACGCCCACGTCATGGACGGCGAGGTGTGGCTGGAGGCCGTCCACATCCCCGAGTACACCCAGGGGACCTGGACCAACCACGCGCCGCGCCGCCGCCGCAAGCTCCTGCTGCACCGCAAGGAGATCCAGAAGATCATCGCCAAGTCGTCCGAGCCGGGCTGGACGCTGGTGCCGCTCTCCCTGTACTTCAAGGACGGCAAAGCCAAGGTCGAGATCGGCTTGGGCCGTGGTAAGAAGTCCTACGACAAACGCCAGGCGATCGCCAAGCGGGAGGCCGACCGCGAGATGGCCAAGGCTGCGGCGGCCCGGTTCAGGAGACGATGACAGGGTGTCGGGGAACAGGCGAGCACGGCTGCGCCGGCTGACCGCGGGCGCCGTCGGGGGCGCCCTGCTCATGGGCGGGCTGACGGCCTGCACCGACCCGTCGGCGATGCCGACCGTCCGCGACTTCCTCATCGCCTGGCAGGTCGGCAACTACTCGGCGGCGGCCGGGCTGACCACCGGGGCGCCCCGGACGGCGGTCGCGGCGGCGCTGTCGCAGGTCCGCACCCAGCTCGACGCGGCGTCGCTGCGGCTGGCGATCGGCGCGCGCGCCCGCGACGGGCAGGTCCAGGGCGTCTCGATCGACAAGCTGCCCGACCATCGCGCCCTCGCGCGGTTCTCGATCTCGATCGACCTCGGCGAGAGCGGCGACCCGTGGACGTACACGAGCGCGATGGACCTGCGCCAGGTCGACGGGAACTGGCGCGTCGTGTGGCAGCCGTCGATCATCAACCCCAAGCTGAAGCCCGGGCAGCGGCTCGCCGTGATCAGCGAGACGGCCGAGCGCGCGTCGATCCTGGACTCGTCCGGACGGTCGCTGCAGAAGAACGTCACCGCCGACATCTTCGGCGTCTACCCCGGCCGGCTCGCCGACCCCAAGCGGACCATCGACCAGCTCGCCGAGGCCACCCGCAAGAACGGCGGCATCACGCTGGACGTGGACCGGCTCCTCGGACGCGTCCAGTCCGCGCCGCCGAACACGTTCATGCCGCTGTTGACGCTCGTCCGGCCCACCGACAACGCTTTGATCCTGCGGCTCGCGCGGGTCGCGGGGCTCGAACGGCACACCGGCTCGGAGCCGATCGGGGCCGTGTTCGCGCCCGAGGTCGTGGGCGGGCTCGGGCCGGCGACGTCCGAGACGCTCCAGCAGGTCGGCGCGCCGTACCAGCCGGGCGACACGATCGGGACGAGCGGGCTCCAGCTCGTCCTGCAGCGGCGCCTGGCGGGGATTCCGACCGTGCGGGTGGTGGCGCAGGACCCGTCCGGGGCCAACACGCAGACGCTGGCGTCCTGGCCGAAGCCGGACGTTCCGGCCAACCATCCGCAGAGCGTCCAGACCACCCTGAACCGGAGCTTGCAGCCGCGCGCCGACAACGCCCTGTCGGACGTGGGCGCGCCCGCCTCTCTGATCGCGCTGCGGCCCAGCACGGGGGAGATCCTGGCCGTCGCGAACCGCGGCACCGGCGGGCGGAACCTCGCGATGGAGGGCAGCTACCCGCCCGGGCTCACGTTCGGGATCGTCTCGGCGGACGCGCTGCTGCACTCGGGGCTGACGCGTGACACCAAGACGGACTGCCCCGCGTCGGTGACCGTCGGGAACCGGACGTTCACCAACCGGGCGCACGGCCAGCAGTCGTTCGCGCGGAACTTCGCCAGCGGCTGCGCCACCACGATCGCCCAGCTCTCCACCCGGACGGCCCCGAACGCGTTGCAGCAGGCCGTGGAGCGCTATGGCTTCGGCAAGGACTGGGGGCTGAGCGTCCCGGCCTTCACCGGGAGCGTTCCCGTCGCCGCCGACGCCGGCGAGCGGGCCGCCGAGATGGTCGGCGAGGGCCGGGTGCGGATGAGCCCGCTCGCGATGGCCGTCGCGGCGAGCGCCGCGCAGAGCGCCACCTGGCGGCCCCCGTTCCTGCTCACCGACCCGCGCACCGCCGACGGCCCGCAGGCCCGTCCGCTGGACGTCGCGCCGACGTCGGACCTGCAGAACCTGCTGCGCCGCGCGGTCGCGTCCGGGACGGCCCGGGCCGCGAACGTCCACTCCGGCGGCAACGTGTCGGGGGTCGTCGCGGTCGTGAAGTACCAGGAGAACGGCCAGGAGAAGACGGTGTCGTGGTTCGTCGGTTCCCGTCCGGACCTGGCGTTCGCCGTCGCGGTCGAAGGCCGGGCGTCCCCGGCCAAGATCGCGGCCCGCTTCCTCACCGGGACGCGGGTGACGCCGTCGCCGACGCTGTCCAACCCGGCGACGGGCACCCCCCGCTAGCGCCCTCCCGGCCCCGCTCGCCAGATCTTGGTGATCTCTTTACGGCCCGACCGGCAACCTGCACCGCCCCTCCCGGCGTCTTCCCAGGTGGCCGGTGCAGCCGCTCGGGGGGTTGCGGCGCCGGCCACCGCTCGGGAGTCCAGAGCCTCGTCTCGGGGGAGGCTCTGCCGTCCCGGACCGGCCCGACCCTGCCGGTCGCCCCGGCGGGCGCGCTCCACCGCGCCCGCCGGGGCGCGGAATACCGTTGGCGCACGCGGCGTTCTCCCTATATCGTCAAGGAAGCGGACCCGGTCTGACCGGGCTCGTGGTTGACAACTCAACATGGGGGTGACCGGCTTCGACTTCGGTAGGTCGAGCCAGGGGAAGCGGGTCGAGGGTTGCCGTCGTGACCTCGTAAATCCTGTGACGGCAAACGAATAACTGCCAACAAGAAGCAGTCCGAGTTCGCCCTCGCCGCCTGAGCGAGGAGTGACTCTGTCAGCCCGGGAGCGTCTCCGTCCCGGGGTCTGGCATCGTAAGGAGACTCCACCTGCACACCCGGTCGCGGGGTATGTAGGGAAAACAAACAGCGGCTGAGCCCGTCGGCGACACGCCTGCGTGAGCGCCGGGGCTGAGAAAACGCCAAGCAGGCTGCACCCGGAGAAGCCCTGACTCATCACCGAAGGACGCGGGTTCGATTCCCGCCACCTCCACCACCCGAGAACCCGCCTGACCGGACAAACCCGGCAGGCGGGTTCTTTCATTCGCCCACCCATTCCACGCCGCAGAGAAGCGCTGCCGCCCGCCGGAGCGGGCGGCAGCGCTTCGCCCGTTACCGTTCGCAGACGACTCCGTCATGGTCTCGATCGGTGTACCAGTCGTACTCGGGATCGACGCCCTGACGGTACGGCCCGTACCCGGCGTCATTCGCCTCGCCGCACGTGCCGAAATGCGGATCCGTCCGCGGCTGCGGCGCAGCGACGGGCGGTGCCGGACGGCGCTTGGCCTTGACGGTCTTGGTCACGCGAACGGTCACCGTAGGACCGACCCGAACTTTCGCCTTCCCCTTCGCCGTCACTGTCTCCCGCACCGTCACCGTGGGAGACGGATCACCTGCCGCACCGATCCCAACCCCCGCGCCACAGCCGAACAACAACCCCAGCAACCCGATCCCCGCCCCTACGATGGCCGCGACCCGCATCGGCACGACTCGGGCTGGTGGACGTCCTGGTGGCGCTGGTGGCTGGTACACGGTGGCTCCCGAAGTCGACGAACGGCGAGGGGCGAATATGTGACGCCCGACCGACAAGCCCGGTTGGCCTTGTGGCCCCACTCGTTGTACGCCTTCATCAAGCGAACGTGCGAATGCGTGGAGGGGCTCCCCGCGCGCTGTCCACGAGGATGTGGTCGGTCGGGTTAATCGACAATTGGCCACCCAATGAAGCGGTCGCCATCTCGGTATACGAGGGCGATTCCCACTGACTCCAGTAGGTCGCGAAGATCCTCGTGTGGCTCGTCGGGGAGCAGGACCGCCAGCTTGGGATCTATGGGGTGGACGTGCCGGCGGTAGTCCATGAGCTGGCCAACCGCCATACGGATGTCCTTGCGTGAACTGGTGCCCTTGGCCTCGAACAGCACGTGCGCCGTGACATCGTACAAGTCAGTCAGCAGTGTCGAACTCAGCCCTTTAACCTTGATCTGAAAGCGCTTGACGTCGTGTTGCTGTTTTTCCAGGAAGCTCTGGAAAGCGGCGGTCAGCTTGGCTTCACGCCGCTCAGCTTTAGTCTTTGGGACCGCGGACCGGGCGCTAGAAGTATGGTTGTTGGTCTCCGGCTCCACCATCGCGCTGGTCGTGACGCTCGCTGGGACCGGTATCGACTTCGTCGTGTCTGCAGGCGGAATCACGTCGGCTGCGTTGAGCGGGAGGTCTTCCACCGGGCGCATTCGAAAGACGATGACCCGCCGCATGACGTTATGTCGGTTCGGTGCCTGGCGCACGACGTACGGCTGCTTGGGATCCAACTGGAACTTGCCGACGTAGCGCTGGGCTTTGGTGCCGGACGTACGCGCTACTCCTAGATGCGGGTAGTCTCGGGCCTTTCCGGCAGCCTTGAAGACAAGCAGGGCTCGTTTGTCATTCACGTGATGCAAGATCGCTCGGTTGCCGCTGCCCTTTGTTCCCTCGAAAGTCTGGTCTTCTTCGCCATGCCCGGTGTACTCGAAGATGCGACCGCCGGATTCGTCTTCCTCGGCCAACCAGCCGTCGAAGTACCCCGACTGCTCACCGGACGCGGGATCGGAGTAGATCAACACGTTTGGTGTGGTCGCGGACGGGACGATCCCGCCTTGCGGGCCGCCCCCGAACCGCTCCATCATCTCCGCCCGTGTCGTGATCGTTCCGGGCGTGAGCGGCGTGTCGGTCGTGCGCTGAATGTCTGCCACATACCGAATGTACGGGTCCACGTCGCTACTTGTGTCCACGCCAGCCAGGCTTGTCGTTCCCGAGTGGCGTTGCAACCACCGGCGAGCTTGCTACCTCGGGGTTCGTCTATAGGACGGCAGCGTCCGCCGGCTTACCTGGGCACGACGATCGAGTGTGGCTGTCCGCGTGCCGGCATGGAGCTCACCGCCTGTGGATCGTGAAGGCAGGCCTTGCGCTGTCTGCTCGTTGGGAGGGTCAGCGCACGATGTTGAAGCGGCGTGTCGAGACAGCGGCCTGGCGGATCTTGTTAGTGAAGATGGGATTGCGGGCGATTCTGTCGATTCCCTCGGTCCTGCTCCCGCGCAGGGAGGCCTTGTACTCTTTATCGAGTAGTTTCGTCATCTCTTCGAGGAGCGCGTCCGACAGATGCTCCAAGTTGATGTTCATCAGGTCGCGTTCGTTCGGCCGGCGGAGCCGGGTCAGCGTGAAGGACGCGAGGTAGGCGAGGTGGTAGCGCCAGTTCTCGGCTGTGTCGCCGAGCAGCGGATTGTCCTCTGCGTAAGTTGCTAGGAATTCGCCGATACGGAAGTGGATGTCAAGGACCAGGCGGTACAAGTCCAAGTCGTGGTCAGTCGAGAAGACCTTGTAGTAGTGCGAGTCGTCGAGCAGGTCATCATCGGATGAACTGAGGGCCGCGTGCGGTTCGCCGAGGACGAAGGCTGTGAATTCACGCGCCAGCCGTGACATGCTGACGACTTGGTCGAGAGGGAATCCGAGATTCTTGTAGTAGTTCGCGCGCCGTTCGTAGTAGTAGCCATCGCGTTGGAGGGACTCCTCCAGGTCCTTCTGGATCTGCTCGGTCGCGCGAAGTGCACCGGGCGGGAGTTCGGTCTGGCTGTTCGTGGCCCGGATGATGCTGTCGCGTGACCGGCCCGAAGTGGGCGGTACCAGGATCCGTACGAGGATGGAGCGATCGTGGTCCTGGCCGGACTCCTGGAAGTAGTTGTAGACTTCGTGGCTCGTCTGGAGCCCGTTCACAATTTGTGGATCCTTCATGACGATCTTCTTGCCTGCGATGCGTACCTCTTCAGCGACGATCGTCACGCCGTTATTGAACCACCAGAAGTCGTCCCGGTAGCTGGATCGAAGAGTCGTTCCGATGGCGGTATTGACCGCGGTGCGACCGGCATAGTCGCGAACGTTGGACTCGAAGAGTTCGAGACGAAGTGCGAAGTTCGGTGAGGTGATGAACCGGTAATATTCGTCAAGGCGGGACAGGCACACATAGCCTTCGCCGAGCGACGTGCTCATCGGTGTGTCCACGAAGGTCAGTTCCGAGACGACGACCACGCCGCGGCCGGACATCTCGCGCAGTTCGCGGGCGCCGAGGTATTCGATCTCGCACTTTGTCCCGGACGACACCTTCTCCAGTTCCCACTTGAGTCGGTTGCCCTTCGCCTGCACATTCGGATGCGGCTGTTCGGCTGACCGGGTCGCGTAAACGACGCGGATGGAAACGTCCGGGAAAGACGACGCCAGAGCCTCCAGGACGTGGAGAAACCGTCCGGTCCGTTCGAGGAGCTTCGCGTTCGTCGATTGCGCCAGCTCGGCGACGTTCCGGTCCATGTCGAGGAGGATCGGCAGGTGGAAGTGAAGCTTCTCGAACGCCGTCTCCTGGTAGCCGGCGGACGTTTTCGCCTGGAGGATGACGAGTTCGATCTTCTTGGCGCGTAGCGTCGTGTGCCGGTCGATGTCCGCCGAGACGTAGCGGTCGTCGACGAGGACCCAGATGCCGTCGATGCCGCAGTCGTGGGCCCCGTCGACGATGCCGTCCCGCAGTTCATCGACGTCCAGGTCGAGCTCCTGGAGGGCGATGCTCGCCGAGAAATAGTTGAAGAAGCTGTCGAGCTTTTGGTTCGGCGCGAGGCGGGAACGCTTGTCTTCCAGGATGCGATCGAGAAGGCGCTGGTCATTGTTGTTCGACGTCATGATCGTCCTCGCCGGGGTTGGCCGAATCCATGGAGAAGGCCGATGCTAGCTGCGAGGACGGACGCTTGTGATGGGAATAGCGTGGTTCGGATCCCGGTCGATTGGCCGTTGCCGGACAGCGCAGATTCTCACCTTTGAAATTGGCTAGCCCGCAAAGAACGATGTGGATCGTCCGGAAGATGCCGTGGGTAGCGCGGCAGCCCCGCGGGCCGATGAAACGCTATTGTCCGATCGGTTCGGCCGGGGCCCGTCAGTGGAGGTAGACGGGGACTGAGTCGACTCCGTAGACGATCGACAGTTTCCGGTAGCTGAGTTCTCGTTCCGGCACGGCCAGGTGGAGGTCGGGGTAGCGGCGGACCAGGGCGGAGAATGCGGCGCGCAGTTCCATTTTGGCCAGTTCGGCGCCGATGCAGCGGTGCATTCCCCAGCCGAACGCCAGGTGGGAGGAGGTTTCGCGCGACGGGTCGAAGGTGTTCATGTCCGCGTGCGGGCAGCCGGAGATCTTGGGGTCGCGGTTGGCGCCGGAGAGGGAGACGAGGACGACGTCGCCGCGGGCGATCTTGGTGCCGGCGATCTCGACGTCCTCGCGGGCGAAGCGCGGGAAGGCGAGCTGGACGACGCTGAGGTGGCGCAGCATCTCTTCCACGAACGGTCCAATCGCGGACTCGTCGTCCCGGATCCGGGTGAAGTGGTCGCGGTCGCGCAGCAGCATGATCGAGCCGAGCGCGAGCATGCTCGCCGTGGTCTCCAGGCCGCCGGTGAGCACGCCGTCGCAGAGGCCGGCCAGTTCGACGTCGTCGATCGCGTCGCCGTGCTGGCGGATCAGGCCGCCGATCAGGCCGTCGCCCGGGTCGTCGCGCTGCTTGCGGACGATGTCCATGAGGAACGCCATCGACTCCGAGATCGCCGCGGTCGACGCGTAGGCGCCGGCGAACAGGTCGAAACGGGCGCTGGCGAGCCGCTGGAAGTCGGCGCGGTCACCTTCGCGGACGCCGAGCAGCTCGCAGATCATCAGCATCGGGATGGGCAGCGCGAAGTGCTCCATGAGGTCGACCGGACGGCCGTCCGCGGCGGCTTCGGCCATCTCGTCGAGCTGCTGCTCCACGATCGCGGTGATGCGCGGGGTCAGGCGGCTCAGCCGGCGCATGGTGAACTCGGGCGTCAGCATCTTGCGCCGGTGCGTGTGGACGGGCGGGTCGGAGAAGCCGAGGCCGCCGGGCGTCCAGCCCTCGGGGATGTCGAGCCGGCCGGCGAGGTTCGTGATCTCGTTGCTGAACGCGGTCGGCGCGGCGAGGACGCTCTTGGCCTCCTCGTACCCCGTCACGAGCCACACGTCGAAGCTCACCGGCAGCGGAACCTTGCTGATCGGTGAGGTTTGCCGCAGCCGGTCCAGTTCGGGGACGGGATCCAGGCCGTGCCGACGCAGCGGGGTCAGCGTCGAGTCGGGGAGGAAGCGGATCGTCGCCAGGTCGAAGCCCTTCCTCCGCACCCTGGCCACGTACCGCCGCGCCACCCACGAACCGACCCGATTCCGCACATTCGCCATGATCGAAGGCTACTGATTCAGTACAGATCACCGCAGCCGGAATGTGTGACCATTCACACATTCCATCGCTCGGAGCGTGCGGTACACGGTGGTGCCCGTCCCGATGCACCCCGAGTTTACGCAGGTCAGGCGGCTCGCCGTGGCGAGTTCGGCGAACCGGTCGCGCCCGGCGCGGACGAGACGGGACGGCCGGATCCGTTTAAAGTTCTTCGGCCCGGTTTCTGACTTTCGGGGGGCTGCCCGGATGGCGCGCGACGCCCGTCCGTGCTCACGGCTCGTCGGTCGGCAGCCGGATGTCCTGGTAGCCATGATCACCGACGTAGACGACGCGGGCGCGGGACACGTCCACGTTGTACTTGGCGCCCGGCGCCGCGTCCTCGCCGACGAGGGCCAGCAGGTGCCGGGCGGCCTCCAGGACGGCCGGGTCGGCGTCCGCTCCGCTCTCCAGGAGGGCCTTGGCGAGCGGCGCCGACCAGGTGTCGGGGTCGGACTCGTGTTCGGCGAGCGCGACCTCGCCCGTCCGCCCGCCCGACAGCCGGGCGCCGACGAGGTCCTTCAGCCGGGCGTAGGAGTCGGTGACGGCGCTCGCGGCGGTGTCCTTGAGCCCGGCGGTCGCGCCGGCCGTCAGGGCGGCGACGATGATCGTCACGGGGTCCATGTGATCTCCGTTCTAGGGGTGCCAGAGTTCGCGCAGTTTTGCGACCTGGCCGTTCGTCATCGTGAGCTCGAAGCTGTAGGAGTCGGGGAAGTCCTGGCCGGCGACGAGAGAACTCAGCCGCGACAGTGACACCGTCACGACCTTCTCGGGAGATCCGCCGATGCCGGCATCGCCGAGGATCTGGTTGACGCCTATTCCGGCGCCGGGCGCGACATGGACGGTCACCGTCTTCTTGTCGGGATTCCGGTCGTAGTAGTCGTTGGACAGGTCCGATCTGAGGCCGTCGGCGATTTTCGCCTTTCTGGCGGCCTCGCCCCAGAGTTCGTCGAACGGGTCGACGGTGAGCGTGCGAGCCTTCGCGTCCACCCGGCGGATGTACACGGTGTGCTTTCCGTCCGCGAGCGGGGCCGGCGTGGTCGTGGGGGAACGCGTCGCCGGGACCGTGATGGGCTTGCCTTCCGGCGACTCCGGGACCGTGAGCTTCTTCAGCGTCGCGGTGAGTTCCGTGGGCGTGCGGGTGAACTGCGGCCGGGGCGCGCCGCCGGCGGACGCCAGCGCGGTGAGCGGCTGCCGCTCCTTGGCCGGGACCTTGTAGCCGACGAAGCGGAAATCGAGCTTGACGCCGGACTTCGCGGCCTTCTCCCGGATCCTTTTCTGGACGGCGGCTTGGTCGGACGCGCACGCGTCGGCGCCGTGCGACGTCACCACGACGATCCGGTTGAGCCGGTGCCCGCGGAACGGATAGCGGCCGGAGAAGTCGCCGATCGCGGCGAGGACCCCGCTTTCCAGCGTGCTGCGGCCGGACGCGGTGAGCGCGTGCGCCGCCGTGCCGACCTTCTGCCCGTTCTTGCGCCCGGATCCGACGAGTTCAGCGGTGTTCTTCGGATCGCCGCACGTCCCGCCGAAGCGGCGCAGGGAGAGGGCGTCGTCGTCACCGGCGTTCTGCGCCGCCGAACCGACGGCGTCGGCGACCGGGCCGAAAGAGCCGCCGGACCGAGGCGTCGACGTGTCCACGAGAAAGGCGGTCCGGTAGTCCGGAACAGAACGCAGAATGAGGAACACCGCGATGCCGATGACGAGCGCGACCACCGCGACGACCGCCGCCGCGATGCGCCACCGGGCGGATCCCGCCGTCGTCACGGCTTCCTCGTCAGGTCGGCGCGCAGCTCCCGCAGGACCCGGTTCATCGCGTTCACCTCGGCGTTGTAGGTGTCGGCGGCCTGCTTCAAGGCGCCGAGCAGCGGATCGAGCGGCCGTTTGTCCTGCGCGGCCCTGAGCAGGGCCGTGGCCGCCGCGACGACCTGCCGCTGCTGGTCGCGCAGCCGCCCGGCCCGCGTGTAGACGTCCTGGAAGCGCGCGCCCTTGGCTCGGTCGCGCAGGTCGCGGAACTGCGCGTCGGTCGCGCCGAGCGCCTTCTTCGCACGGTCGAGGGTGTTCTCGGCGACGTCGAGACGTCCGTCGACGATCGCGGCGGCGGCGTCGTTCACCTGCTTCACGGTCGGATTGAGGATGCCGACCATCTGCCCCGCGCCCCGCAGGACGGGTTCGACGTTCGCGAACCAGTTCAGCGCGTTGTTCAGTTCGGCCGCGTTCTGCACGTAGCGGGGAGCGGGCGCTTTCGCGGCCGTGGAGATCTCGTCCAAGGTCTGACGCTGGGCTTTCGGCACCTGGTAGCCGACGATCCGGAAGTCGAGGGAAAGCCCGGCCGCGCTCACCCGCTCCTGGATCTCCTGCTTGACATAGGCGAGGTCGCTGTCGCAGGCGTCCGTCCCGTGCCGCGTCACGACGATGATGCGATTGACCTGGCGGGCCTTCTGCGCGAGCGGCTGGGAGAAGTCCTCGACGGCCTGGACGATTCCGCGCACGAGCGTCGGCCGGGTGCCGGGCCGCAGTCGCGCGGCGGCGGCGTTGATCTTGTTCTGATTGCCGACGCCGAAGTCCACGAGCCGGGTCGTGTTGCCGGACGTCCCGCATTCGCCGCCGAAACTGCGCAGCGACAGGGCGTCCTTGTCGCCGGAGTTCTCGACCGTCGTTCGTAGGGACGCGGCGACGGCCGCGAGCCCGCCCGGTTCCGTGGCCGCCGAACTGTCGATGAGGAACTGCGTCCGGTAATTGGGCGCGAACGCGGGCTTGAACCAGCCGAAGTAGAGCCAGCCGCCGCCGACGACGAGGACGGCGGTCAACAGGATCACGACCAGCGCCCACACGAGCTTCGGCACTTTGATGACGAGCCTGACGACCTGGCGGCCGTAATCGCCGATGAGCGCGATGACGTTGCCCGACGCTTTGATCTGGTGCGTGCGGGGCGCATCGTCCGACTCCCGGCCGCCGGTCACGTCGATCTTTCCGGCCACCTGTCCCCCGTAGCGCGACGTCGTCCGTTGGCGGGGAGCTGACGGGTCCAGAATACGGTCGGCGCGGAGATCATCCAGAAATTCCGGAGGTTCGCCGTGCTCCTTTTTCGCACCAGGATCAGCCGAAAAAGACATTAACGTCGGCCGGAAAAGCGCGGCCGGGGGACCGGCCGCGCTCGCGCGTCAGCGGAGCAGGAGGTCGATGACGCCGGTCGTGTCCTCGTCGCCGTGGCCGTCCGCCAGACGGCGTTCCATCAGCTTCAGGTACGGCGTGATGAGTTCCGGGCTCACGCCCTGCTCCTCGGCCGTGCTCAGCAGGGTCGGGACGCCCGCCGTCTGCATCGCGAGGTTCGAGACCACGTCGAGCGTGTAGTCGCCGACGTCGAGCTGCTCGGCGGCCTTGGTGACGGACGCGGTCATCGCCGTCAGCCACCCGCTGAGCAGGGGCGCGAACGACCGCGCCGCGATCTTCTCCCGGCGGATCAGCGCGAACGCGTGCGCCACCCCGGCGAACATTCCGTACATACCGCTCAGAAGTGCGACGTCGTGGAGCGCGGCGAAGCCCGGGTCGTCCCCGACGTACGTCGTGCCCGCCGGGACGGCCAGCACGTCCCGGTGCGCCGCGAACGCGTCCTCCGGCCCGCTGTAGAAGACGTACGCGCCGGAGCCGGGCACGCCGATCATCGGCGGGACGGCCATGATCCCGCCGTCCAGGAACCGCGCGCCGCGCTCGGCGGCCCACGCGGCGCGGGCGCGGGCCTGGGCGGGCGTGCTCGTGGTCAGGTTGACGACGTCGCGGCCGGCCAGGTCGGCGCCGGACAGCGCCGCGCCGACGGACGCGTCGTCCAGCAGGCACACCACGACCAGCCGGTTCGCCGCGACGGCCGCGGCGGCGGACGGCGCGACGACGGCGCCCGCGGCGGCGAGCGGTTCGGCGCGGGCGGGCGTGCGGTTCCACACCGTCAGCGGGTGGCCGGCGGCGAGCCAGGCGCGGGCGAGCGCGGTCCCCATCGCGCCGAGTCCGAGAAGGGTGAGGGAGGGACGGATGTCGGTCATGATGGTGAGCGTGCGGGACCGCCCCGGGAGCGCTCAAGTACGCACTTCGAGGTGCGTGCGCACCCCGGGGTGAGCGACGAGGTGGGAGGCGGTGCGCATGGCGGCGAGACCCGGCGCCCATGTCTGCGGGATCGACGCGGCGATGACCGTGATCGGCGGCAAGTGGAAGGTGCTCATCCTCTGGGCGCTCCACGACGGGACGCGCCGCTTCGGCGAGCTGCGCCGCCTCGTCCCCGGCGTGACGGAGAAGGTGCTCGCGTCCCACCTGCGGGAACTGGAGAACGACGGCATCGTCCGCCGCGAGGTGCACGACGAGGTGCCACCGCGCGTCGAGTACTCGCTGACGCCGGCGGGCGTCGCCCTGAACACCGCACTGGCCCCGCTCTCCGCCTGGGGCCGCGACCACGCGATGACCGCCCCCGCCGGTCGACGGATCCATGGCGTCACGCTGATCCCACGACCGCCCGGGCGCCTGGTCGTTGTGTCGGGCTGAGCGCGCGAGTGCCCCGGTCACCTGGTCGTGGCGTTGCGTGGTACCCGTGAGTGCCCCAGTCGCCCGGTCGTGCGGTGGGGTCTGGAGTGGTGCTTCGCGTCCGGCCTCACCTCGTTCTTTTACCCGTGATCTTTGTGGGTTCGCCGCTTCCCTCCGGAGCGGGACGGTTACCTTCGGCGATCGTACGGCCACCCACCGACATTCCCGGGAGGACGATCGTGATCGCTCTGCTCGAACCCCGCGACGCCGGGCCGCTCGCCTTCGACGCGCTCGCCGACGTCCCGGACGAGACGCCGGAGTTCCCGTCCGCCGGCTGCGCGATCTGTCGCTGCGGCGCGGCGTAGGCGGGGGCGGCCGTGCGCACCGAAGCTCTCCCCGACGAGGACGACCTGCGCGCCCTGCTCGCCGAGCGGACGGCGCGCGCGGGCCGGTCCGTCGCCGTGCGGGGCGCGCGGATCGAGGTGGACGACCCGGCGTTCCGGCTCCCCGCGCAGGGTTGGAAGATCTACGTGTCCGCGCGTCCCGGGACTCTGGCCGAGACGGTCAGGCGTGCGCTTCCCGCGCTGCTCGACACGCCGTGCCGTTTCACGCTCGTCCGGGACGGCCGGACGCTCCTGAACCTCAACTCGTCAACCGGCCGTCCGGACGCGATCGGCACGGCCCTGACGGTCTGCGCGGCGCGCCCGGACGTCGTCGCGCTGGCCCGCGGTCTCGCGGAAGCTCTCGCCGGCCTCACCGCCCCGCAGGTGACCGCCGCCCGCCGCGTCCACCCGGATGCGCCCGTCTACTACCGCTTCGCCCCGTTCCGCACCGCCTACGCGCCGGCCGAGGACGGCGACTACGTCCCAGTGGTGACCGATCCGTCCGGCATGACCCATACAGCCGACGGAACCTGGCAACCGACCCCCGACCCGTTCACCGGCGTTCCGCAGCCGCGCGCGCCCAAAGGCGAAGAGATCGTGCTCGGCGGCCGGTACCGCGTCGAACGCGCCCTCACCCGCAGCCCCAAGGGCCGCGTCTACCGGACGTTCGACCTCGCCCGCGAGACCACCGCGATCGTCAAGGAGGCGCGCCCCCACATCGACGAGGACGAACAAGGCCGCGACGCCCGCGCGCGCCTGCGCAACGAGCGCTACGTGCTGGAACTGCTGCGCGACGTCGAGGGCGTCCCGCGCGTCCTGGACCACTTCCGCCACGACGAGCGCGAGTACCTGGTCGTCACCGACCTCGGCGGCCGGACGCTCGCGGCCGACGTCGCGGCGGGCGCCCGCTACACGGCGGCGGACCCGGTCGACGGCCGTGACCTGCACGAACTCGCCGTCCGCCTGCTGGCGCTGCTCGACGCGATCCACGGCCGGGGCGTCATCGCGCGCGACGTCCACCCCGCCAACGTCGTCCTCGACGCGACACGGGCCCCCGCGCTGGTCGACTTCGAGATCAGCTGCGCCGACGACCCGCCGTTCGCGGCGTGGACGCGCGGCTACAGCTCCCCGGCCCAGGAACACGCCGAAGAACCGACCCCCGAGTGCGATTACTACTCCCTGGGCGCCACCCTGTTCTACGCCGTGACGGGAGTGCCGCCCACCTGGATCCCGGACGATCCGCACAACCACGACACGTCCCGCGCGGCGGAGGTCCTGGACGGACGCGGCGGCATGGGCGGCACGATCCTCGGCCTGCTCAGCCCCGACCCGGCCGACCGGCGCGCGGCGGCGGCCCAGCTCCGCGCGGGCCGGTTCACCACCGCGCCCGCGCCCGTCCTGCACGCGGGCGAGCGGGCGCGGCGCCTGGACGCGGCGATCGAGCACGGCCTCGCGGCGGCGGCCCGGCACGCGCGCCGCCTGATGGCGGGCCGGTTCGGCGCCGGGCGCGTCCCGGGCCCGGTCAACGTCCACCGGGGCGCGGCCGGCATCGGCATGGAGCTGCTGCAGCACGACGACCGCGCCGAGACCGCCGATCTGGCCCGTGACCTGGCCTATTGGAGCGCCGGGTTCCTCGCGCTGCGCGACCGCAGGCCCGGCCTGTACACCGGCGACACCGGGACGGCGGTGTTCGTCGCGGCGACCGGGAAGGTGCTCGGCGACGACGCACTGCTCGCGCTCGCCGACGGTCTCGGCCGTCCGGACGGAACGCACCCGGGCGACGGCCAGCACGACGGGCTCGCGGGCGTCGGCCTCGGCCAGTCGTTCCTCTGGGAGATCACGAAGGACCCGTCGCGGCGCGACCTCGCCGTCCGGTGCGCCGAGCGGCTGGCGAGGACGCCGCGCCCGGACAACCTCGGCTACGCGCACGGTCTGGCGGGGATCGTCCGGTGCCTCCTGGCGGCCGGGACGGCCGAACCCGCCGTCCGCAAGGGCTGCGACGACCTCGCCGCACGCGTCCCCGACCTGGCCGACGCGTCGTTCTGCCAGGGACTGGCGGGCATCGGCGCCGTCCTCGTCCGCGTGGGAACCGACCTCGGCGAACCCGCCTACCTCGACGCCGCCCGCGCGGCGGCAGCCGCCTGCGAGCACCTGGCCCCGAACCTGCCGACGGTGTCGCAGTGCTGCGGCCTCGCGGGCGTCGGCGAACTGTTCCTCGACCTGTGGACGGCGACCGGGGACGAGGAGCACCGGCGGCAGGCCGACCGCGTCGCCGACCTCGTCCTCGCCCGCGCCGGGGGCACCCCGGACGCCCCGGTGCTGCCCGGCGGCGCGGAGTGGTCCACCGGCACGTCCGGGGTCGTCACGTTCCTGCGCCGGGTGCGCTCCGGCGGCGCGCCCCGGCTCTGGCTGGACTTGCTCTGACCAGCGCGAAAGCCCCGGTCGCCAACCGACCGGGGCCTGCGCGGCAGACGGGTCAGCCGGTGCTGCCCGCGGTGATCAACTGACGGATGTCGTCGGGCACCGAAGCGGCGACCTTGTCCATCACGCCGCCCTGGGTGGCCTCGCCGACCGTCTCGAAGACGACGCGCGCCAGGTAGGCGGCGCGGGGCTCGTCCACATGGGCGCGCTGGGCGACGCGTTCCACGAAGTCGTGGCGGTCGAAGCGCTCGCCCGTCCCGGCGCCGCCGAACACCTCGGTGCGGCGCAGGTTCTCCCCGATCTCCCGGGGGAGCTGCGCGGCCAGATGGTCGGCGACGCCCTCGGGCACGCGCTCGCCCAGCGTCTCCAGCGTGGCGCGGCACGCGGTCTCCGCCTCGCCCCGGCTGGCGAGCCGGGCACGGGCCTGCACCTGTCCGATCAGTTTGTCGTGCTGCATGGCGATACCCCGATTCCCTCTCAGCCCCGGTGCCGCTTGGACGCGGACACGCCGTACCCCGGCCGGGGCTTGGGGGACATGTCCGGGTTTTTACCCCGGTGGACGTCCTCCAGCCGCTCGGCATGGTGGTGCGGCGCGTGCTCGGGCAGCGAGTGCGTCTGCTTGGACGAGCCGGTCGTGGCGCTCCGGGCGCTCGGCGTGGAGCCCGCCGCCCGGGCGGCGCGGCCGTCCTTGCGCCGCTGCTCCTCGTTGCCCTCCATCTTCTTGCGGACCATGTGGGTCTCCTTCGCCTCTGGTCCACGCGCCCTACCCGGCGGGCCGACGGGGAAAAACACGACGTCAGCGGGTACGGGCGACCTCCGCGGCGATGGCCCGGTAGGCGGGGATGTCCTCGGCCTCGTCGATCGTGAGCAGCGTGCTCTTCACGATCACGACGTGGTTCCTGCGGTCGACGTAGATGTTCTGGCCGCCGAGCCCGGACGCGTAGAAGGCGTCGGGCCCGTCGATCCACCAGCTCAGGCCGTACTGGGGGACGTTGCCCGCCGGGGCCGTCGACAGCGCCACCCAGTCGTGCGGGACGACCTGGCGGCCGTCGACCTTGCCGTCGTCCAGCATGAGCTTGCCGAAGCGGGCGAAGTCGCGGTCCCGGGCGTAGTAGCAGCAGTAGCCGAGCGAGTTGCCGTGCGAGTCGTTGCCGATGAACGCCGTGGACGCCATTCCGGCCGGGTTCCACAGCTTCTGCTGGACGTACTTGTAGTACGGCGTGCCGGTCGCGCGGGCGAGGATGAGCGCGAGGACGGCGGTGTTCATGCTCGTGTAATTGAACTGGGTGCCCTGCGGCACGGCCTTCTTGCGTCCCTTGGCCCAGTCGAGGGTGGTGGTGAGGCCGAGGCTGACGAGGACGTGCATCGGGATGTCGTCGATGGCCTCCGTCCATTCGATGCCGGACGCCATCCGCAGCAGGTTCCGGATCGTGATGTCGCCGTAGGCGGTCTTGGCCAGTTCGGGAATGTACTTCCCGACGGTGTCGTCGATCGACTGGATCTTGCCCTCGCCGACCGCGATGCCGATCGCCACGGACGTGTAGGACTTGGCCATCGACCAGGACTGGAACAGCGAGTCCTTGTCGTATCCGGCCGCGTACCATTCCTTCACGATTTTGTCGCCGTCCAGGACGACGAGGCCCTGCGCGTTCCGGTTCAGGAAGTCCTGCAGCGTGTGGTTCTGGCCGTTGTAGCTGTAGGTGACGTTGAGGTCGCGGGGCGCCTCGGTCAGTTTCACCGGGTTCGGGGACGGGTCGAGCCGGTCGAAATTCGGCAGTTGCAGCGAGTCCAGGCCCGACGGCGCGGACGCGGCCGGCGTCGGGCTCGGGGCCTGCGCGGTCGCGGACGTGCTCGCGAGACCGAGCGTGAGGGCCGCGAGCACGGCCACGGGAAGGGGACGGCGAAGCATGGGAGGGCTCCCTGGGGGGCGGGGAAGCGAATTGACTTCACGTCAGCGGCGGAACCTGGACGCTAACGGCCTGCCGACGCGCCCCACAAGGCACCTGGGTGACAAAAATCCGCCCGGCGGGCGGCCCCGCCGGACGGGAGGTCGGCGCGCCCTCGCCGTCGGCGGACCGCCGTTAGGTCACCCTTCTGCGCGAACTCGACGGCGCATTCGGATGAGAATGGACGAGACGTGGGCGGCAGCCGCGCGGGCCGCTTCGTCGGCGTCCCCGATCTCGATCGCGGCGACGATGCGCCGGTGTTCGTCCAAGGCGATCCGCCGGTTGCGCTGGTCCGCCCAGAGCCCGGAGTTGAAAAGGTGGGCTTTCGTGTCGAGCCGGTGCAGCGCTTCGCTCAGGGTGGGGTTGCGGGCGAGATCGCGGATCGCGGTGTGGAACTCCAGGTCGTTCCGCGCGTCGATCAGGGGGTGCGGCTCGTCCTCCAGCTGGCTCGCCTGGTGGCCGATCAGCGCGCGCAGGTGGGCGACGTCCGCCTCGGTGGCCCGTTCGGTCGCCTCCCGCGCGGCGTGCTCGTCCAGGAGCCTGCGCACGGTCATGACCTGCGCGATGGTCTCCTCGTCCACGAACGCCACACGCGCGCCCGCGTTCGGAACGTGCACCGCCAGACCTTCGGCGATCAGCCGTTGCACCGCGTCGCGGACGGGGCTGCGGCTGACGTCCAGTTCACCGGCCAACGCGGGCACGCTCAACTGGGCTCCGGGCTGGAGTTCTCCAGTGAAGATCCTGTCGACGAGTTTGGTGTAGACAACATCGCCCAGCAGCACCGCGTCACCGCTGGCTTCAAGTCCGCTTTTCAACGCTGTCCTCTTCTCGGCGAGAGCCGGCCTCCGGGTGGAGGCCGGCTCTCGAACGCCGCCGTTTCGGGGCCACGTCGTCCCGCTCACATGCGCGGGCCAGCATAGTTGGCCGCAATGCGCTGCTTGAGGTAATCCAGCGCGTTGATGGGTTCGTACTTGCCCTGCGGGGTCGTGATCGTGACGTCCCGGTTGGCCTGGGCGAAGAACGGGATGGAGTAGCGGGCCCCCGCGTACTCACCCGGCTGAGGCGCGCGCACTCGATGGAAGTTCGAGAGCAGCTGATCGTCGCTCCACCGCATCAGCATGTCGCCGATGTTGCAGGTGATCGCGTCGTCGCTCGGCGGCACCGGGGTCCACTCCGGGGCTTCGAGGTCACGGCCCGGGCAGACCTGCAGCCCGCCTTGGCCCTCGCGCTGGAACAACAGGGTCAGGCAGTCGAAGTCGGTGTGCGCGCCGGCGCGCCACAGTCCGGGGGTCCCGACCGCCTCTTCCGGAAGCGCGTAGTAGTGAATCAGCCGCAGGGTCGACTGGTACTCCGAGCTGGCGGGGTCGTGCGCCGCGGAGAAGAAGTCGCGGTCGAATCCGAGCCGCTCGGCGAAGCAGGACAGCACCCGCATGGCGACCTCCCAGCAGCGGGTCTCGAAGCCGTCCATGAAGGCGCGGAAGCCGGGCAGGTCGGTCTCGTCCGGCCAGAGGCCGTCCATTCTGGGCCGGGTGATCTGGTAGCTCTCCTTCTGGTCCGGGACGCCGACCGAGGGACGCACCTGGCTGGAGAACTCCCAGCCCGCATTGTCGGTCTTGCGGAGCGGAAGCTGTTCCTTGACTCCGCGGGGCAGGTCGAAGAACTTGGCCGACCACGCGAACGCCTCGTCGATCAGGTCCTGGGGGAGTCCGTGGTCGACGAGTTGAAAGAACCCGACCTGGGTGGCGGCGGCCCACAGTTCGTCCGTGATTTCGGCACGCCGGGCTTCGAAGTCGTGCAGGCTGATCTTCGGGATGGCGGCGTCGGCGCGCTCGGTGCCGAGCTGGCCCATGCGGACCTCTTTGTTCAGTTCGTCCAGGGTGTACGGGGCCTGAGACATCGCGGGCGTTCCCTTCGTGTGACGGGGTTGAGGACGGTCGGGTCGGTCAGCTCGCGGATCTGGCCGCGGCCAGGCGCTCGGCCTCGCGCTCCACGCCGGTGGGCGCGACGCCTGCCTTCAATCCGGCCAGCTTGGCTTCGATGTGTTCGGCGACGGTGATCGTGGAGTACCCGGGCCGGTCGGTGTCGGCGCAGCCGGGCAGCGTCTCGATCGTCGCGTCGAAGTTGCCGTCGAAGAAGAACGCGGCCGAGCGCCGACGCATGATCCGCCCGTCGACGATCGGGGGGTCGACCCGGTGGATCGTCGACAGCCAGCGGTCGTTGGTCCACCGGGCCATCGCATCGCCCAGATTCACGATCAACGCGCCGTCGGCGGGCTGCACGTCGTGCCACACGCCGTCAGCGTCGAGCACCTGCAATCCCGGAACCTGATCGGCCCACAGAACCGTCAGGATTCCGAAATCGGTGTGCGCCCCCATTCCGGTCAGCTCGCCCGCGAGCGCGATCTCCCCTTCGTCGAGCGCGTAGTTGTTGAGGTTCATGATGTCGATCGAATGGTCCACCAGGTCATCGAAGTAGCCGGTCGGCAACGTGAGGCCGTCGGTGAACGCGTGCAGCAGGACCCGCGAGACCTTCCGCGCGTGGGCGAACCATTCCTCCACCCCGGCGCGGAACGCCGGGGCGACGTCGTCGGGCCACACGTTCTCGGGGTAACTCGACGCCGGCAGGTCCGGCCGTTCCGGGTACGCCGATCGGCCTGCTCCGACGGTGAACGCCTCGAAGAAATCGTTCATCTGGTTGGCATTGGCCACACCGAGGCTCATGCTCAGCGACTCGCTCTTGGGCGGGCTGTATCCACGGTTCTCGGGCCGGACGTAGCGCTTCTTCACGTCGATGGGCAGCGCGTAGAACGCGTCGAACGCGGCGGTGAGTCCGTCGATCGCGGATTTCGGCACTCCGTGACCGACGATCTGCATGAAGCCCACGGTCGAGGCGGCGTCGTCCAGTGCTCGCGCGACGGCTTCTCGTTGCTCGACCGAGCCCTGCCGGTCGATGTATGGCGAAATATCGATGGTCGGGACGTGGAGCATCTCGTCTTCCTTGCTCGACGGCGTCGGAGTTCGTGGCCGGTGCGTCAGGTCGTCAGCCGGGACAGGCCCTCGATGAGTTCTTCCTCGTCCACGCGCGTGCTCTTTCCGTCGCGGTACACGACCTCGCCGTCGACGAGGACACGATCGACGATCGCCGCGCTGCCCGCGGTGAGGATCATGGCGCCCGGGTCGCGCACGGGCAGCGTCGCGTAGTCGCGGTCGAACTGGATCACCGTGAGATCGGCCGGCGCACCGACCGAAACACCGCCCACGACCGCCGGAAGACCGAGATTTTCGTTGGCGCCACCGCACGCGATGTCGATCATCTCGGGGAAGGTGAGGATATCGGCGCGCTTGTTGGCGACCCGCTGCAAGTACGCCCCGATGCGAAACGCTTGGAACATGTCCTGGGTGTCATTGCTCGCGGCACCGTCGACGCCGAGCCCGACCTTGATTCCCCGTTCCATCATGGAAACGACGGGCGCGACGCCGCTGCCCAGCCGCATGTTGCAGACGGGGTTGTAGGCCACTGCGACACCGCGCTCCGCCAGAATGTCCTGGCCATAGGAATCAAGCTCCACGCAGTGCACGGCGAGCAGCTGTGGCCAGAGGAAGTCGGCCGCTTCGAGGAACTTGACGGCGCTCATCCCGAGGTGCTCGTGGCACATGACGTCGTCGGTAATGGTCTCCAGGAGATGGATCATCACCGGAACGGCGTGCGACTCGGCGAACGCGCGGGTGGCCGCCAAGCCCTCCTTGGTGATCGACCGGGGATTGGGCACGGCGAGCGCCGGCGAGATCCGCGAATCAGCCGTCAGTTCGATCAGGCCGGCGACGTGGGCCAAGACGTCGTCGATCGGCGACAACAGCGCGGGCTCGAAGCCCCAACGTCGGGAGGCGTCGGCCCGGTCGGCGATGCCCCGCCCGAGCACCGCGCGTATTCCCGTGTCGTTCAAACCGCGGATGACCGCTTCGTGCACCGCGGAGGACGGGGTGGGCCACATGTGCTCGACCACCGTGGTGGTTCCCGACCGCAACAGTTCCAACGACGCCGCCACGGTCGCCAGGTAGGCGCGTTCGGGCGTGATCTGGACCGTCTCGGTGCCGATCAGCCGGAGCCATTCCAGAAGGCCGGTGTTCTCGGCCATGCCGCGCATGAGCGACTGCTGGAGATGGGTGTGCGTGTTGACGAATCCGGGGATCACGTGACGCGTGACGTCGCCGCGCGAGACCGACGGATGAATGCCGGTCACGATTCCGTCGGTGATGTGGATGTCGCGATGGTCCTGCCAGCGGCCGTCCGTGAACACCGTGACGTCGGACAGGATGTCGGTCATTTTTTCCATGGAATGCCCTTCAATCGGCCCGGTTCGCGCTCAGCCCGCGTCCGCCGCCGCGAGGAAACGGGCCGCTTCCCGCTCGGCGCCCGCGGGCTTGTCGCCGGAGGCGAGGCCGGTCTTCAGTCCGGCGACCTTGGCCGCGATGTTGTCGGCGATGGTGATCGGGGGGTAGCCGGTCTCACCGTCCGCGACGGTTCCGGGCAGCGGGGTGATCAGGGCGTCGTGGTTGCCGTCGAAGAAGAACGCGGCGGAGCGGCGGCGGATGATGCGGCCGTCGACGAGCGGCGGGTTGACCCGGTGGAGGGTGGACTTCCAGCGATCGTTGGTCCACCGGGCCATCGCGTCGCCCAGGTTGATCAGGAAGGCGCCCTCGCCGGGCATGACGTCGTGCCAGGTCTCCTCGCCGGTGCCGTCGTCGCCGAGCACCTGGAGGCCGGCGACCCGGTCGGCCCACAGAACCGTCAGGATGCCGAAGTCGGTGTGCGCTCCCATGCCCATCAGCTCGCCGGCGAGTTCGACCTCGCCTTCCGGCAGGGCGTAGTTGTTCATCTTCATGGCGTCGATCGAGTGGTCCACGAGGCCGTCGAAGTAGCTGATCGGCAGGCCGAGCGCTTCCGTGCACGCCCGCAGGAGCACGCGCGACAGACTCCGCGCGGCGGCGAAGTAGAGCAGGGTGGCGCGCTGGAATCGAGGGGCCGCGTCGGGCCAGTTGTTCGGTGCGTAACTGGTCTCGGGAAGGTCGACGTCGTCGTACCAGGACGTCTCGGAACCGATGGTGTACGCCTCGTAGAAGTCGTTCATCAGGTTGGCCGGCGTGACGCCCAGACTGTTGGCCAGCGACTCCGACTTCGGCGGCGCGTATCCCCGGTTGGCGCCGGGTTCGCGGCGGTACTGCTTCTTGGTCTCCAGTTCGAGGCCGAAGAACTCGTCCAGGGCGTCCTTGAGGCCCTCGACCAGCGCGTCGTCGACGCCGTGGCCGACGACCTGGAAGAAGCCCACCTCGCGGCACGCGCGGTCGATCTCGGCGGCGACGCGCGCGCAGTCCGGGTCGGTGGCGGCGGTGGCGGACGGCGCGAGGTAGGGGGAGATGTCGATGGTCGGGACTTCGAAGGTCATGGCGACTCCTGTTCTGGTTCCGGGGGTGGCGTCGAGGAGATCGGCGGTTACCGGCGGGCGCCCGAGTTGTGCCAGCGTCCGACGAGCACGCTGGAGAGGACGGCGAAGAAGGCGAAGACGGCCACGCCGAATCCGGCGGCCAGCAGCACCGCGGCGATGAGGTCCTCGCTCCGCAACTGCGCGACGTAGTTGTTGATCAGAGTGCCGATGCCCGGATCTCCTCGGGCGAAGAACATGTCGCCGATGATCGCGCCGATGACGGCCTGGCCCGACGCGATGCGCAGGCCGGTGAGAATTGAGGGCAGCGCGGCGGGCAGTTCGAGCCGGACGAGGCGCTGGAGCCACGAGGCGCGCCCGAGGTCGAACAGTTCGTGAAGCCCGCGGTCGACGGACCGGAACCCGAAATTGGTGTTGGTGATGACGGGGAACAGGGAGATCAGCACGCAGACGAGGACCCGGGCCGACGTGCTGTACCCGACCCAGAGGCCGATCAGCGGCACGATCGCGAGGATCGGGACCACTTGGAGGAGGACGGCGTACGGATAAAGGGCGCCTTCCAGCCAGCGGGCCTGGCTCATGACGGCCCCGAGCGCGACGCCGACCGCGGTCGCGATGAGCAGGCCGAGCGAGGCGACCTTGACCGTGACGGCGAGCGCGTCGAGCATCGGTCGCAGATGGGCCGGGTCGGAGAACGAACGGCTCCAGACCTGTTGCGGCGGCGGCAGGAGGAACCGGCGGCTCGGGCTCAGCAGGAAATGGGTGGCCCCGTACCAGGCCCCCATGCCGATGGCGACGACGGCGGCGGGGATCACGAGCGCTCTGAGCGCGCGTTTCATCAGCGACCGGAGACGGCCGGCGCCGATGGCCTTGGCGAACGCCTTGAACGAACCGACAGCGGGCACGGTGGTCATCGGTCGTCCTTTCGCAGCAGGTCGGAGACCGTCTTGACGTAGTCCACGTACGCCGGGTCGAACCGGAGTTCGCGATGGCGCGGTCGGGGCAGGTCGATGGGGACCACGTCGCGGATGGTGCCGGGCCGGGCGGACATGACGACGACCCGGTCGGCGAGCAGCACGGCTTCGGAAACGGAGTGGGTCACGAAGAGAGCGGTGAAGCCGCGCCGGTCGTAGAGATCGAGCAATTGGAGTTGCATCTCTTCCCTGGTGAGTTCGTCCAGGGCTCCGAACGGCTCGTCGAGGAGCATGACGCGGGGTTCCAGCGCCAGCGCCCTCGCCAGCGAGACCCGCATGCGCATTCCGCCCGACAGGGAGCGCGGAAGTTGGTCCGCGAAGTCGGTCAGGCCGACCGCGCGGATGGCGGCGTCGACGCGTTCGCTCAGCTCGTCGTGCGGCAGTTTCGCCAGCTTGCCGAGCAGCCCCACATTGCGGCGCACCGATGCCCAGGGAAGGAGCGTCGGTTCCTGAAAGATGAAGGCGACCGACTCGGTCCCGACCGCGACGCTGCCGCCGCTCGCCCGTTCGAGTCCCGCGGCGAGCCGCAGCAGCGAGGACTTGCCGCAACCGGAGGGGCCGACGATCGCGACCAGCTCGCCGGTCCGCACGGTCAAGGTGATCTTGTGCAGCGCCAGGGTCCCGGTGCCGTACGTCAGATCCAGGTCGTGGAACGCCACCTCCACGCCGTGCGTGAGGTGGCTCGCGTCGACGTCGTGCATCGTGTCGACCAGACGCGCTGTCCGGCTCATGACGCTCCCGTCCGCTCAGGGGCGCACCCGTCGTAGCGCCTGCCTCCCATCCTGCGATTGCATGCAATGCTGCGCAAGCCCCTGCACGGTTAAGCGCTTGTTACATGCAATAGCGCGTTTGTTACAGGTGTTCGCGGGGTCTTGTGTGCTCTGTCGGCGGTCGGTCAGTGTTGCCGCCAGCGCCCGGCCCCGGGCCTTCGACCACGCAAGGAGAGTCCCCCATGTCCCGATTCCGCCCCACGGTCCGCCGGGCGGCAGCCGCGACCGGCGCGCTGCTGCTGGCCGGTCCGCTGGCCGCCTGCTCGTCCGGCGCGACGCCCGGTTCGTCCTCGACGACGAGCGGCCTGGCCCAGGCGACCGGCAAGAAGTTCCTCGGCGACGTGTGCGGCAAGAACGTCGTGGTGCAGCTGCAGTGGCAGCCCCAGGCGGACATGGGCGCGCTGTTCTCCCTGCTCGGCCCCGGGTACAAGGTCGACACCAGGACGCATTCCGTGACCGGCCCCCTGGTCGTCGACGGCAAGGACACCGGGACCCGCCTGACCTTGCGGGCGGGCGGTCCGGCGATCGGCTTCCAGTCGGTGACCTCGCAGATGTACGCCGACGACTCGATCAATCTCGGGCTCGTCCACGCGGACCAGATGATCTCGGCCTCGGGGAACCAGAAGGTCGTCGGCGTCACGCCACTGCTGACCCATTCGCCGACCATCCTGATGTGGGACCCGGCCGCTTATGGGACGTCGTTCACGATCAGCAAGCTCGCCGCCAGCGGCGCGACGGTGGTCGTCGCCAAGGATCAGGCCTTCGTCGCCTGGCTGGTGGCGAAGGGGCTGGTGCGAAAGAGCCAGATCGACACCAGCTACGCTGGCAGCCCGGCGCGTTTCGTGGCCGACCCGAAGATCATTCAGCAGGGGTACAGCGACGCGGAGCCGTACGAGTACGAGCACACCATTTCCGCGTGGAAGAAGCCGGTGTCGTACCAGCTCCTGCGCGACGCGGGCTACGACCCGTACGCGGCCGACCTGTCCGTTCGCGCCGACCGGCTCACGTCGTACGCCCCGTGTTTGAAGAAGCTGGTGCCGATCGTCCAGCAGGCGACGGCGAACTACATCACCGACCCTGCGGCGACGAACCGGCTCATCGTCAAGGTCGTCGGTTCCGACTCGTCCTACATTCCGTACACGATCGGCGAGGCCAACTACGCGGCGGCCGAACTCAAGAAGGACCGTCTCGTGGAAGCCGAGCACGGCACGGTCGGTGGATACGACAAGAACCGCACCGATGCGTTCGTCAAGGAAATGGGTCCCATCCTCGCGGCTCAGGGCAGCGCGGTTCCGAGCGGTCTGAAGGGCAGTGATCTGTTCACCACGCAGTTCATCGACCCTTCGATCGGAATGCCGTAATCGCTCGGCGACACCGATGTGGTCAGGCGCGCGGTTCCCATCGCGGATCGTCGGCGGCCCACGGGCGTCCGGCCCAGGCGTAGTCGGCGGGCGCGCCGTCGAACGCCAGGACGGGCGGGGCGCACGTGATCCGGCCCGCCTCGCCGTCCACCGTCACGGTCGGCAGGTGGGGGTTCTGTTCCGCTCGCGTCGCGCCGTCGGTGGCGAGCAGTTCGTGGCCGACGCGGGCGAGCGCGACGGACACCAGCGGGGTGCCGCCGCTCGTGCGCTGCCGGACGAGCGCCGTCATGATCGCGGCGGCCAGCAGGTGGCCGGACGTGTGGTCGAGCGCCTGCGCGGGCAGTGCGCCCGGCGTCGCGCCGTCCGCGCTCTCGGCGATCGCGATGCCGGTGGCGGCCTGGACGATGCTGTCGAAGCCGCGCCGCCGGCTCCACGGCCCGGTGGCGCCCCACGCGCTGACCTGCGCGATCACCAGGCCGGGGTGGCGGGCGGCGAGCGCGTCCGGGGCCAGTCCGAACCGGTCCAGCGCGCCGGGCCGGTAGCCGGTGACGACGACGTCCGCGTCCGCGAGCAGGCCGTGCAGGACGGCGTGGTCGCCCCGGTCGCGCAGGTCCAGCGTCGCCGAGCGCTTGCCCTGGCCGGTGTCGAGGTGCAGCCAGGCGATCTCGGGGTGCCGGGGCGGGTCGACGCGCAGCACGTCCGCGCCCGCGAACGCCAGGTCGCGGGTGGCGACCGGGCCGGCGATGACGCGCGTGAGGTCGAGGACCCGCACGCCGTGGAGCGGCAGGTCGTCAGCGCGCGCCGGAGGCCAGGGACGCGGGTCGGCGGCTCCGATCTCGGCGATCTCGACCAGCGGGCGCGCGGCCAGCGCCGCCGCCTGCGGGTGGTTGCGCCACTGCTCGGGCGTCCGGACGGCCGCGACGACCGCGCCCGCCGCCACCGCGCGTTCCTCCAGGTCGGCGGCGCTCTGGCGGGCGACGGCGGCGCGGAACTCGGCGGGCCGGACGCCCGCGGCGAGGCCGAGCAGCGACCGCAGCCGCCGGGCGTGGTGCGGGTAGTTGCCGTGCGTGCGGATCCAGCCGTCGTCCGCGCGCCAGAAGCCGGAGAGCGCCGCCCATGCCTCGCCGGGACGTCCGTCCAGCCGGAACAGGCGCTCGCTCTGGTACGACGCGGCGATTCGGTCGGCCGATAGAAATACCGGGGCGACGTCCCCGCCGAACCGCCGCGCCCGGACGACGTTGGCCGCCAGCGACGCGACCCCCACGCCGTCGGCGGCCAGCTCGCCGACCGGGAGCGCGGACGGCAGCGGGACCACGTCCTCCGGCGGCGCGATCAGGCCCAGGAGCGCCGGGTCGCCGCCGAGATCGGCCCACGCGCGCCGTGCGAACCGTCCCGTCGGCACCGTCCCGGCCTCGTCCCGCCCGGGCGGGGCCGTCTCCGGCGCGTCGGCGGACGTCATGCGGTGGTCGCTCCGGCCGGTCATGTCCCCACGTCCTTCCTCCTGCCGCGATTGGACCCATCCAATGCGCTCCATGACCGATCTACCAGGGTCCAATTCGGACGAAGTGGACTGCCCCCCGAATGTCCGAGGCGCCCGCTAGGTTCGCGGCATGACCGATCGGACCACCTTCGCGCCGCTGATCTTCTTCGAGTACGACCACAAGCCGGGCCACTACTGCCTCATGCTCAGCGACCAGCACATGGGCGGTTCGGAGGACGTCTTCGAGGAGTGCGGCCAGTACGGCAACGGGTACGGCTGGGCGGGCGTGGCCCGTTCGGCGGTGCGCGCCCGCGCGCCGGAACTCGACGGCCGGTTCGGCCTGGATCCCGAGGCCGGGATGTTCGTGGCCTATGGCGAAGATTCCGACGCGCTCAAAGCCCTGGGCGCCCTGATGCGCACCGCCTGGCACGACCGGACGGAACTCAAGGCCCTCATCGAGTCCGGCGACCCCGACTGGTTCGACTGACCCCGTCCCGCAGCCCGGCGACGTCAGCTGCCGGAGGTCAGGCCCAGCCCTTCGACGAGGAGGGTCGCGGTGCGGGCTATGACGGATTCGTCCGGGCTGCCCTTGGGGTCGTTGCGGTTGGTGTAGACGGCGATGATCACGGGGGCGTGGCCGGGGGGCGTGACGACGGCGATGTCGTTGGCCGTCCCGTAGGTCGATCCGGTGCCGGTCTTGTCGCCCACGAGCCAGTTCTTGGGCACCCCGGCGCGGATCCGGGCGTCGCCGGTGACGGTGGCGCGCAGCCAGGCGTTGAGCTGTGCCCGGTCGGGGGCGGGAAGGGCGCGGCCCACGGTGACGGACGCGAGGTCGCGTCCGATCGCGGCGGGGGTGACGGTGTCCTGGCGCTGGCCCGGTTTCCACTGGTTGAGGGCGGGTTCGGTGTGGTCCAGGCGGGAGACGGGGTCGCCCAGAGAGCGCAGGTAGCGCGTCACGCCCGCCGGGCCGCCGACCTGCTTCAGCAGGACGTTCGCGGCGGTGTTGTCGCTCTGGGTGATGGCCGCGCGGCACAGCTCGGCGGCGGTCAGGCCGTCCGCGACGTGCTGCTCGCTGACGGGGGAGTTGGGGAGCAGGTCGTCCGCCGTCCAGTGGAGGCGCCGGTGGAGCAGGCCCGGATCGCTGACGCGCGCCTTGTGGAGGACCGTCGCGGCCAGCGCGGCCTTGAAGGTGGACGCGAACGCGAACCGCTCGTCCGCGCGGTGCGCGACCACCCGGCCGGTGCCGGTGTCGAGCGCGAACGCGCCGATGCGGCCCGCGTAGGAGCGTTCGAGCGCGTCGATGCGCGCGGTGACGGACGGGACGGCGCGGACGGTCGCGGCCCGCGGAACGGCCGGCGCGGACGACCCGCCGCAGCCCGCCGCGCCGAGGGCGACGGACGCGGCGAGGACGGACGAGGCGAGGAGCGCGCGCCGGTGAAGTGATCGCTGCATGGGACGACAACAGCAGAACGGCGGCGACCGCGTCCAATACCGATATGCGTCGGGCATTCATAGCCGTTTCCGCATCGTCCCAGGTCATCGGCATAATGCGCGCGGCGGGAATGACCTCGTGGCCTTTGGGTACGGCCTTGTTCCTTCGGAGGCGACGGGGGTGGAACCATGCGACGGGACGTCCAGGTGCGGCTGGAGACGAATCATTCCAGCGGCTGCACCGTGGCGTACGTGTCCGGCGACCTGGATTTCGGGAACGCGCACGAGCTGGTGGACGAGTTCTTCCGGCTGTCCGGGACGGCGGCCGACCGTCCCACACGGGTCGTGCTCGACTTCGAGGAGGTGGGCTTCCTCGACTCGTCCGGCATCGGCGCGGTGGTGCGCCTGTGGAAGGCGCTGCGCGAGGGCGGCGGGGACCTCGGCATCGCCCACCCGCCCAGGATCTGCTGGGTGATGATGACGCGAACCGGACTCGCCCGCTACATAGCGATGGGCCAGACCGTCCACGGCGTCGCCAGCCGCCTGGCCCCGCCACGCGCACCGTCCCGCGGCAGCGCCCACCCCCGCAACGGCCGAACCGGCCCACCCGGCGAACACCGCCCCCGAGCCTCCCGAGCCCGCTGAACAACCACCCCCCGAGTATTCGACCCAGACGCACCGCCGCGCGGTACCGACCACCCGCGCGACGGGCGCCTGGCCCACTCCGCCCGACCAACACCGCGCCCACGCATCCCGAGCGCGCCGAGCCCGCCACGCCTTTCTACGCCCCTCGCGCGCGCCGCGCCTTCCTGCGCACGCCGCGCCTTCCTGCGCACGCCGCGCCTTCCTGCGCGCGCCGCGCCTTCCTGCGCGCGCCGCGCCTTCCTGCGCGCGCCGCGCCTTCCTGCGCGCGCCGCGCATCTGCGCCGCGCGCGTCTTCGCGCGGCGGCTTATGCCCGCGCGGTGTTGGGTTGCGGGTCCGTGCGCTGGCGGGGAGCGGCGAGCGTTGGGCCGGGTGTTCCGGGCGCTGTGGACGGGGTCAGGGGTGGGGGTAGGGCTTGGGGAGGCGCATGCCGCGGTCGGCCATGATCTTGCGGACGCGGTCGGGGTAGTCGGTGATGATGCCGTCGACGCCCATGTCGATCAGGGCCTCGACGGTGGCGGGGTCGTCGCACGTCCAGGGGACGACCTTCAGGCGGCGTGCGTGCGCCTCGGCGAGCATCGCGGGGCTGACGTAGAAGCGGAAGTTCGGGTCGCCGATCTTCCCGTTCTGGGGGAAGCCGTAGACCGGGGAGAGCGCCCGGACGCCGGGGATGGATGCGGCGGCCCGCACGAAGTCGCCGTCGAAGTCGTCCGCGTCGAGGCCGCCGAGCCACGGTGAGGCTCCGGGCTTGCCGACTTGCAGGAAGTCGTAGTTCGTCAGCGCCACCAGCGGCCAGGACGGCGCGAGCCGGTGCATGACCTTCAGCGCGCCCCAGTCGAACGACTGGATCGTGACCTGGTCCTCGATGCCCGAGGCGTGGATCTCCTCGAACACGCGGCGGACGAACAGCTCGCGCGGCGCCGTCTGCTCGGGCGCGCCCGCCTCGACCTTGGTCTCGATGTTCAGCGTGACCTGCTTGGCGCGGTAGGACTTGACCAGGTTCAGGACGTCCTTCAGCTCGGCCATCCGGAACCCCCGCACGACCTCCTGCTCGGGGAACCCGGGCAACTGCTGGTAGCCGCAGTCCAGCGTCTTGATCTGGGCCAGCGTGAGGTCCTTGATGTACTTGCCGACGTAGGGGTACATCGGGTCGCCCGGCGTGACGGGGCCGGTGTCACGGCACTTGACGCCGCTGATCTGCCGGTCGTGGTTGACGACGACCTTCTCGTCCCTGGTGACGTGGGCGTCCAGCTCCAGCGTGCTGACGCCGAGCCGCAGCGCCTTGGCGAATCCCGCCAGCGACTCCTCGGTGGTCAGGCCGAGCCCGCCCCGGTGGGCCTGGAGGTCGAAGTGGGTCTTCTGGGGGAGCACCGGGCGGGGCCCGCCGCCCGGGGACGCGTGCGCGACGGCGGGCGCCGCCAACAGCGCGGGCACGACGGCCAGGCCGACGAGGACACGACGCAGGGACATGGGGAACGACCTCGGCTCTCTTCGCTTCATCCGGCCCGACGAAGCTAGAGCGGCCGTCCGTCCCGCCGCGTGGCGCCGATGTGAGGGAGCCGTGAACGTTCGCGAAAGCCCGTCCGATCACGGTCCGCAGCCGAACGCCCGAAAGCCCAGCTCAGCCGGTTCAGAACGCCTCCGGAGCGTGACGTCAGATCCAGCTGTCGAACCAGATCCGCGCGTGCCAGGAGTCGTACGGAATGATCTTGGCCGCGTAGATCGGGTAGAAGTACGCGAAGTTCACCAGTACCACCAGGACGAACGCGCCCGCCGTCGCCGCGCCGACCAGCCGCCGCGCGGACGGCGACGCGAGGCGCGACGACCCGTCCGGCGCGGCCATCACACCCGGTTCGGGCGAAGGGCCGATCAGGTACCCGAAGACCAGGACGAGCGCCAGGCACATGAACGGGATCATCGGCGTCGTGTAGAAGAGGAACATCGTCCGGTGCTGGAACGCCGACGGGAACCACGACACCCAGCCCGCGCCGTAGCCGAGCAGGATCGCGCCCGCGCGCCAGTCGCGCATCCGGATCCACAGGAACAGGACGAGGACGAGCGCCAGCGCCGCCCCCCACCACAGCGCGGGCGTCCCGATGCCGAGGATCTCGCGGGAGCACCGCGCCGCCCCGCAGTTCTTCGGCTCGGTGTAGTAGAACGCTACCGGACGCTTCAGGATCGGCCAGTTCCACGGCCACGACTGGTACGGGTGCTTGGCCTCCAGCCCGGTGTGGAAGCTCAGCATCTCCTTGTTGTACTCGTACAGCCGGGGGATCGCCTCGAACGGGCGCCACAGCGGGTTGGACGACACCTCGCCCCGGCCCCACCCGCCGGACTTGAAGATCCACCCCGACCACGTCGCGAAGTACGTCACGACGCCGACGACGGCCAGCTGCACGAACGCCGGACCGGCCTCCCACCGCAGCATCCCGGCCCACGGCGCGGGCACCCCGGCGGCGCGGCGGGCGCCGACGTCCCAGATCAGCACCATGACGCCGAACGCCGCGATGTAGAACACGGCCGTCCACTTGGTGCCGAGGCCGAGCCCGAGGCAGACGCCCGCCGCGATCCGCCAGCCGTGCAGCAGGAACGGGCCGGACCGGGACGCGTGCCCCGCCTCCATCTTCGCCACGAGCCGCCGCCGCGACCGGTCCCGGTCGGCGACCAGGCACGCGAACCCCGCGAGCACCCAGAACATGACGAACACGTCGAGCAGGGCGGCGCGGCTCGTCACGAACGCCAGGCCGTCCACCGCGAGCAGCAGCCCGGCCGTGCAGCCGAGCAGCGTCGAGCCCGTCATCCGCCGCGCGACCCGGCACAGGATCAGCACCGACAGCGTCCCGACCAGCGCCGGGACGAACCGCCACCCGAACGGCGTCGCCCCGAAGATCTGCTCGCCGATCGCGATCATCCACTTGCCGAACGGGGGATGGGCGACGAACGACGGCCCGTCGGTCCAGATGTCGGCGTGCGGGTTCGCGATGAGCGCCTTGTCGGCGTCCTTGGCGGTGTTGTGCTCCCAGCCGTACCGCAGCAGGGACAGCGCGTCCTTGGCGTAGTAGGTCTCGTCGAACACGACGGCCTTCGGCTGCCCGAGCCCGGTGAAGCGCAGGACGCCCGCGAACACCATCACGAGCAGCGGGCCGAGCCAGCCGCGCAGCCCGTCCCCCGGGACGTCCGGAACGACCCAGTCGCGCAGCGTGCGGGGCCGGGGCCGGCCGAGGGGCGGGCCCTCGGCGGGTGCGTAGTCCGTCGTGGCCATTCCGACATCGTAGGGGCGCGGGCGCCGGAGCGGGCAGCGCGGCTTTGGCCTGTGGATAACCCAGCGGGGAGAATGGCCGGGTGAACGACGACACGGGAACGCTGCTGCTCGCCGCCGCGCCGATCGGACGGACGGACGACGCGTCCTCCCGCCTGCGCGCCGCCCTGGAGACCGCCCCGGTCATCGCGGCCGAGGACACCCGGCGGCTGCGGCGGCTGACCGGCGACCTCGGCGTCGCGCCCACCGGGCGGATCGTGTCGTACCACGACCAGAACGAGACGGCCCGCGCCGCCGAGCTGCTGGACGAGCTGCTCGCCGGCCGCGACGTCCTGGTGATCACCGACGCCGGAATGCCCGGCGTGTCCGATCCGGGGTACCGGCTGGTGCGGGCGGCGGTGGAGAAGGACGTCCGCGTCTCCGTGCTCCCCGGCCCGTCCGCCGTGACGACCGCGCTGATCATGTCGGGCCTGCCCACCGACCGGTTCTGCTTCGAGGGCTTCCCGCCGCGCCGGCAGGGCGAGCGGGCGCGCCGTCTCGCCGCGCTGGCCGCCGAGCCGCGCACGCTGGTGTTCTTCGAGGCCCCGCACCGGCTCGCGGCGACGCTGGCGGCGATGGCGGACGCGTTCGGCGCGGACCGTCCCGCCGCCGTCTGCCGCGAGCTGACCAAGACGTACGAGGAGGTCAGGCGCGGTCCGCTGAGCGAACTGGCGGACTGGGCGGAGGAGAACGCGCGCGGCGAGATCACGCTGGTGGTCGGCGGGGCGCGGGAGACCGGCGCCATCACCGATCCGGCGGAGCTGGCCGCCGCCGTCGCGGACCGCGAAGCCCAAGGAACACCCAGGAAAGAGGCAATTTCCGCCATCGCCAAGGAGAACGGCGTTCCGAAGCGCGTCGTCTATGACGCCGTGGTCGCCCACAAATAAACCGGACTTTTCGGGCATGTGTCCGGCCGGGCCGGTAATAACGGACCAGGGAAGGGGAGTGGCGGTCTCACAAGGGGGGTGGCGGCCGTGCGCGAGACGTGGACGAGCCACGAGGCATGGGCCTACGAGTGCCAGAGCTGCGGGAATCGTTGGCAGGAACAGTTCGACGTGGTCCACGACGGACGGGCCGCGACCGTCTACACGAGCGACGGACGGCCGTGCGTCCCACCGTGGACCGGGCACGACTGCCCGGACTGCCACAGCGGGAACCTCTACTCGGCGCCGTACCAGCGGAGCCCGGCCGTCCCGCGCTCCCGCCACGACGGCGACCCGCGGCTCATGAGCCGGCTGCGCCGCCTGCACGCCTGGTGAGCCACCTGGTCGGTCGGCGCGGCCGGGACACGCGCGACCGGACGGCCGGCGAGAACGCCATCCCGGCCGCCAGGCACGCCAGCGGCACCGCGGGCAGGACGTACCGGTAGTCGAACTCGGCCGTCGCCGCCGGGGCCAGCAGCAGTCCCGTCGCGAGCACCCACGGCAGCAGCGCGCGTCCGCCGAGCCGCCGCCACATGACGAGCAGCCCGGCGAGCCCGACGAGCAGGATCGCGCCGACCATCGTCCCGCGCAGGTAGAAGACGTCCTGGTAGCCGCGGATCACCGTGGCGAACGGCTCCACCACGCGGGTGCGGGCGCCGCCGTGCTCGTAGGCGATGGCCTCGTCGGCGGCGGTCGAGTCGCTGTCCATCCGCCAGTTGGGGAGCGTTCCGCTGCGGTTGCCGAACTCGTACTGCGCGTACGTCGCGGGGTCGGGGAAGACCGTCCGGCGCCACTGGAAGACGCGGAAGAAGTCGTGCGCGACGACGCCCAGGTAGTCGCCGGGCTGGGCGATGATCGCGCGCTTGGCGAAGTCGTTGGCGGTGGCGTTCTGCTCGGGACTGAACCGCGTCCCGGGATAGCGGTTGAGCGGGGACTTGGCGTTCCAGATGCCGTCCTGCGAGTTCGGGAGCCGGTTCTGCGGCTCGGTGCAGAGCGGCATCTCCTCGACCGGCAGATTGTCGATCTTGTGGCAGTCCGCGAACTTGTAGACGCGCGAGTACAGGAAGATCCCGTTCGACTCGGTGATCGCGAACTTGCCGCTGTCGAGCTTGTACCAGCCCATGTACGCGACGACGGGGATCGCGCACGCCAGCAGCGTCGCCACCAGCACCCGCCAGCCCGTCCGCCGGATCACCAGGTACACGAGCACGCCCAGCAGCACGGGCGCGCCCACCGATCGCGTCAGCCACGACAGGCCGATGATGAAACCGACGGCCGCGCCGAGGCGCCAGGTCGCCTTGTCCCGCCACAGCAGCGCCGTCACCGCCGCGACGACCAGGAACGCGAACTGCGTGTCCGACAGGATGAGGTGCTCCAGCTCGATCTGGTACGCGTCCAGCAGCACCGGGACGGTCGCGAGCGCCGCCCCCCACTTCGGCAGCCGGAACCGCCGCCGCAGCAGCGCGTAGATCATGACGCCCATGGCCAGCCCCATGAGGTGCTGGACGAACACCACCAGCGCGAAGCTGTGGAACGGCTTCAGGACGAGCAGCAGGAACGAGTAGCCGTCGGGCCGCAGCGGGTGCGGGTACGGCTTCATCGCGACGTGCAGGTAGTCGAAGCTGTCGTTGAAGTACATGGCCGGCGTGTAGCCGATCATCGCGTCCGCGCGCAGCAGCGCCGCGACGGTGAGGATCACGGCGAACACCGGGTGGCGGCGGACGAGCGCCCACAGCCCCGAGGCCCGCTCGCGGACGACGGCCGTCCGCTCGCGCTCGCGCGGCGCGGCCGGGGGCGCGACGGCGACGGGCGCGTCGGTGGCGTCTCCGCTGATGGCGGTGCCCTTTCCGGTGAGCGTCACCCGCTCCAACCTTTCCAGGCGGCTGTGCCCCTATGCTTGTTCCCCTGGCGTGCCGCTCGCGGTCCCCGCGAGTCCGGCCGGTGCGGCCCTCGCCCGCCGGGGGCGGGCGCCAAGACAGCGAGCGTAGTCGAAACTACCGCAGCGGGTCACAGCGGTAGCGAAGGAGATCGCGTGGAACTCTCCGTAGTGATGCCATGTCTGAACGAGGCCGAAACCGTCGCGACGTGCGTCCGCAAGACGATCGCCTTCTTCGACGAGGCCGGCATCGACGGCGAGGTGGTCATCGCCGACAACGGCAGCACCGACGGCAGCCAGAAACTGGCCCGCGAGGCGGGGGCGCGGGTCGTCCCGGTCGCCGACAAGGGCTACGGCAACGCGCTCATGGGCGGGATCCGCGCCGCGCGCGGCAAGTACGTCGCGATGGGCGACGCGGACGACTCCTACGACTTCGCGACGCTCGGACCGTTCCTGGACGACCTGCGCGACGGCGCCGACCTCGTCATGGGCAACCGGTTCCAGGGCGGCATCGCGCCCGGGGCCATGCCGCCGCTGCACCGCTACCTCGGCAACCCCGTCCTCAGCTTCGTCGGGCGGCTGTTCTTCGGCAGCAAGATCGGCGACTTCCACTGCGGGCTGCGCGCGTTCAACAAGGCGTCGATCCTGCGGCTCGGGCTCCAGACCGGCGGCATGGAGTTCGCCAGCGAGATGGTGGTGAAGGCCACGCTCGCCAAGTACGACATCCGCGAGCGTCCCACCACGCTCTCGCCGGACGGACGGTCCCGTCCGCCGCACCTCAACACCTGGCGCGACGGGTGGCGCCACCTGCGCTTCCTCATGCTGTACAGCCCGCGCTGGCTGTTCCTCATCCCCGGCCTGGTCTTCATGACGGTCGGGCTCGTCGCCGGGGTCGCGCTGTCGTTCGGGCCGGTGCGCGTCGGCAGCATCGCGTTCGACGTGGACACGCTGGTCGGCGCGGGCGCCGCGATGATCATCGGGTTCCAGGCGGTGCTGTTCGGGTTGCTCACCAAGGTGTACGCGATGGAGGAGGGGTTCCTCCCCGACGACACCCGCGTCCGGCGGCTGCTGCGGTGGTGGAGCCTGGAGCGCGGGCTCGTGTTCGGCGGGCTGCTGGCCCTGGCCGGGCTCGGCGGCCTGGTGGCGTCGCTGATGCACTGGCGCGTCCACAGCTTCGGCGAGCTGGACCCGCGGCACTCGCTGCGCATCGTCGTCCCGGCGGCGACCGCGCTGGTCATGAGCCTCCAGCAGCTGTTCGCCTCGCTGTTCGTCAGCATCCTCGGCATCCGGCGCCGCCACCCGCTCGTGGTGGACGCGGCGGAAGAGGCCGCGGACGTCGTGGACGAGGCGGCGGAGAAGGTCGCGGCCGAAGGCGCGGCCCCCGAGCCCGCGCGGGACTGAGCGCCGTCCGCTCCGCCCCCCGGGTCCGGCCGACCGGTGACACCCGCGTTACCGGTCCTTTCAGCACGTCTCGTAACGTAGTGGACACGATGGGTCCGCGAATCCGAGAACTTCCTGACTGTTTCGGCCGATCCACGGGCCGGACGATCAGTGCGTGGCACGCTGGGCCGGTCATGCTCTCGCTCCCCGTCCCGGCCCGGCCGCGCGCCCGGGGCGCCGTCCCTCCCCCGGTGGACCGCCCGTGACCCTGACGCCCTCGCCCTCCGCTCCCGTCCGCGCCGCCGAACAGGCCCCGCCCGCGCGCGGCGGCCGGTTCGCCGCGCTCGCCGCCCGCCGCCTGCCGCTCGCCCTGGTGCTCGGCTGGGTCGCGCAGGTCGCGCTGCGGGTGTGGTTCTCGCGCGGGCAGTCGATGCCGGTGGCGTCGCCGGACGAGCTGGGCTACCTGTTCTCGGCGCGCGTCCTGACGGGCGGCCCGGGCGCCGACCTGTCCTACGGGACGGTCTATCGCGGCGGCTATCCGCTGCTGCTGGCGCCCGCGTTCTGGCTCGCGCACCGGCCCGACACCGTCTACGAGATCATGCTCGTCATCAACGCGCTGGTCAGCGCGCTGATGCTGCCGCTCGGGTACCTGCTGCTGCGCCGGCTCGGGCTGACCCGCCGCCGCGCGTACGTGTTCGGGCACGTCATGGCGGTCCTTCCGGCGGTGCTGTTCTTCTCGGAGTTCGCGCTGACGGACGCGGTGCTCCCGGTCGTCACGCTCGGCTGGCTGCTGTGCGTCCACTCGTGGCTGACGGGGACGGGATCGGTACGCGCGGCGTCGTTGCAGGCGGCCGGCGCGTCGGCGCTCGCCGCGTACGCCTACGCCTGCCACACGCGCGGGGTGCTGCTGCTGGCCGCGCAGGGCGCGCTGCTGCTGGCGGCGCTGGCGCTGCGGTGGCGGCCGTGGCGGGCGCAGGCGGCCGGGCTGGCCGCGCTCGCGGCGGTGACCGGCGCGGGCATGGCGATGAACGCGCGGCTGCTGCCCGTCCTGTACCCGCACGGCGACAACAAGCTGGGGCACAACCTCGCCGTCCGGCTGACGAGCCCGGACGGCTGGGGCTGGACGCTCGGCCTCGCCACCGGCCAGCTCTGGTGCCAGCTCGCGATCACCGGCGGCATGGCCGGACTCGGGCTGCTGGCGATCGGCCGCGTCGCGGTGCGGCGGCGGACGCCCGGGCCGCTGCGCGCGGTGGCGCTGGCGCTGCTCGCGATCGTCGCGGGCGTCGCGGTGGCGACGTCGGCGGCGCTGCCGGACGAGCACCGCATCGGCAACTACGTCTACGCCCGCTATCTGGCGATGGTGCTGCCGATCCTGTTCGCGGTGGGCGTCGCGACGCTGCTGCGAAAGCCGCGCCGGAGCCTGCTGTGGCCCGCCGCCACGACCGCCCTCGCCCTGGTCGGGACGGCCGTGGTCGTGGACCGGTTCGCGGGGGACCGCCTGTCCACCTACGACTACCAGCCCTACGACTTCCCCGAGACGTCCCTGCTGACGTGGAACTGGACGGAGTTCCGGCTGTGGCCCGCCACCGTGGCCGGGCTGGCGCTGTTGGGGCTGGCGCTGCTGGCGTCCCGGCCGCGCCGCTCCGGCCCGGCGCTCGTCGCGGCGCTGTACGCGGCGCTCGGGCTGGCGATCGTCACGACGGCCCTGGACCGCATCTCCGGGCCGCTCAACCGGCAGTCCGTCGCCGTGAGCGACCTCCGCGCCGTCGTGCCGCGCGGGCAGCACCCGTCCGTGGCGATCGACTGGTCGATTCCGTGGGACGTCCGGTTGCCGCTCGGCTACCGCGTCTGGTGGACGGACATGACCGGCTACGCGGGCTGGAATTCGCCGCCGCCGACGAACGTGGGCGTGGTCTTCGCGGTCTGGGACGGCCGTCAGGCCCCCGCGACGACGTGGCGGGGCGGCGCCCCGGCGGGCTGGCGCGTCGCGGCCGTCCGCCACGGCGTCGACCCGAACGGTCCGGGCTTCGTCGCCTGGACTCACTAGCCCCGCGCGGCGCCGGCCGGGATCGCCTGGAGGCGCCCGGTCTGGTCGTCGTCGGCGGGGCGTGTCAGCGCGGGGGTGCCCAGATTTCCAGGACGTCGTCGGACGAGCGCCACAGCCGGGTCCAGCCCGCCTGGGCGGTCGGGCGCCAGCCGCCGAGGATCTGCGACTCCTGGCCGCGCCAGCGGGTGTAGAGCATCGGCGCGTCCGTCGGGGCGGGGCCGGGGGACGAGTGCGGGAAGTCCTCGATGCGTCCGTGCCACTGCACGTCGCCGCCGGGGGAGCGCGTGTAGAAGGTGAGGGTCTGCGCGAGGCGCCGGTCGGCGACCAGGACGGGCAGGTCGGTGCGTCCCCGGAGATAGCCGCGCAGTTCGGTCCACGCCGTGTCGCGCGGCAGGCTCGGCACCGTCCGCACGGCCGCCACGACGTACACCGCGCACAGCGCCGCCGCCGCGACCGCACCGGCCCGGCGGAACGACAGGGGCACGCGGCGCGCGAACAGGATCAGCGTTCCCGCGCCCCCGGCCAGCAGCGGCGGGAAGACCCCGAACCAGTACCGCAGCAGCCAGGCCCGCAGCGTGACGTGCTCGGGGTCGAGCGTCCCGGCGAACAGCGTCAGCGGGACGGCCAGGACGAAGAACCACACCAGGCACAGCGCGAGCCGCCGGTCCCGCGTGACGATCCACCCGGCGATCGTGAGGACCAGCGCGCCCACCAGGACCGTCCCGAGCGGGTTCCAGTCGTGCATCGCGCGCCAGAACGACTCGGCCGCCAGCCGCCGCGTCACGTAGTCGCGGGAGACGCCGCCGTGCTCGGCCGCCGACAGGATCCCGGCGAACGGGTCGCCCCACACCAGCGCGTTGTGGACGAGGTCGAACACCAGGATCAGCGCCATCGGGATCCCGACCGTGACGTTGCGCCGCCACGGGATCCGCAGCAGCGCCAGGTACGCCGGGATGGCGAGGAACAGGAACGCCAGGAACTCGCGGATGAGGAACGACGTTCCGAGGCACGTCCCGGCGAGCAGCAGCATCCGGGTCTGCGCGCGTCCGGTGCGGCGGCTCGCGACGATGAGCCCGGCCATCCCGATCGCGAACAGCCCCGCGCCGGGCATGTCCGGCAGCATCACGCCCATCGACCACGTGATCTCGTGCCCGTACGGGTTGGTGAGCGTGAAGAACGGGTGGACGAGCAGCAGCAGCGACGCCGCCAGCCCCGCCACGTCCCCGAACAGCGACCGCACCACCAGGTACGTACCGACGAAGAACAGACAGCCGCCGGTGAACGCGACCGTGTAATAGGCGATCGTCCCCGGGCCGAGCACCTCCTGCGCCAGCCGGGCGGGCAGGACGAGACCGATCCGCGTCACCTGGTGCGGGACCTCGGAGAACGGCCACTGGTTCAGCGGAATGTGCGGCCAGTCCCGCGCGCCGAGCCACACGTAATAAGGGTCGAAGTACAGAGGCGGCGTCTTCACGACCCACTGGGCGACGAGCGCGCACACCGCGACCAGGCCCGACAGCCCCGCGACCCGCCGCAGGCGCGGCCGGGCCGGCGTGTCCCGTTCGGATTCCGAGGGGGCCGTGGTCTGGAGCATTCCGGTTCGTCACCTCCGCGTGCCGGACGCCTTTCGTCCGTCCGGTCAGGCTATCGACGCCGGACGGTTATCCGGTGCCGATCCCCGCCTGCGGCCCTCTAACCTTGGTGACATGTCGTCGACCAGCCGCCACATTCTCACCGCGCCCGCGTGGCCGTACGCCAACGGGCCGCGCCACATCGGGCACGTCTCCGGGTTCGCCCTCCCGAGCGACATGTTCGCCCGGTACCAGCGGATGGCGGGCAACCAGGTCCTCATGGTGAGCGGCACCGACGAGCACGGCACCCCGATCCAGGTGCAGGCCGACAAGGAGGGCGTCACCGCCCGTCAGCTCGCCGATCGGTACCACGACGTCATCACCGGGGACCTGCTCGGCCTCGGCATGTCGTACGACCTGTTCACGCGCACCACGACCCGCAACCACTACGCGGTCGTGCAGGAGGTCTTCAAGGGCCTCTACGACAACGGGTACATCTTCCCGAAGACGACGATGGGCGCCATCTCGCCGTCCACCGGACGTACCCTGCCGGACCGCTACATCGAGGGCACCTGCCCGATCTGCGGCTACGACGGCGCGCGCGGCGACCAGTGCGACAACTGCGGCAACCAGCTCGATCCGGTCGACCTCATCAACCCCGTCAGCCGGATCAACGGGGAGACGCCGAAGTTCGTGGAGACCGAGCACTTCATGCTCGACCTGCCCGCGTTCACCGACGTCCTCGGCCGGTACCTGAAGGGCAAGCAGGGGCAGTGGCGGCCGAACGTCCTGAAGTTCGCCACGAACCTGCTGGACGACCTCCAGCCCCGCGCGATCTCCCGCGACCTGGACTGGGGCGTCCCGATCCCGCTGGACGGCTGGCGCGACAACCCCGCCAAGAAGCTCTACGTCTGGTTCGACGCGGTCGTCGGGTACCTGTCGGCGTCGGTGGAGTGGGCGCGGCGCAGCGGCGACCCGGACGCGTGGCGCGCCTGGTGGCAGGACCCCGAGGCCCTGTCCTACTACTTCATGGGCAAGGACAACATCGTCTTCCACGCCGAGATCTGGCCCGCGATGCTGCTCGGCTACAGCGGGCAGGGCGGCAGGGACGGGACGCCGGGGGCGCTCGGCGCGCTGAACGTCCCGACCGAGGTCGTGTCGTCGGAGTTCCTGACGATGGAGGGGCGCAAGTTCTCCTCGTCCCGGCAGGTCGTCATCTACGTGCAGGACTTCCTCGCCCGCTACGACGTGGACGCGCTGCGGTACTACATCGCCGTCGCCGGGCCGGAGAACCAGGACACCGACTTCACGTGGTCGGAGTTCGTCCGCCGCAACAACGACGAGCTGGTCGCGGCGTGGGGCAACCTCGTCAACCGGTCGGTGAACCTGGCGGCCAAGAACGTCGGCGCGATCCCCGCGGCGGGCGAGCTGACCGACGCCGACCGCGCGCTGCTGGCCCGCAGCCGCGACGCGTTCGGCCGGGTGGGCGCCGAGCTGGAGCGGTCGCGGTTCAAGAACGGGATCACCGAGGCGCTGGACGTCGTCCGGGACGCCAACCGGTACCTGTCGGACCAGGCGCCCTGGAAGCTCAAGGACGACCCCGACCGCGTCCAGTCCATCCTGCACGTCGCGCTCCAGGTGGTGGACGACGCCAAGTCCCTGCTCACGCCGTTCCTGCCGAACTCGTCGCAGAAGGTGTACGAGATGCTCGGCGGCGAGGGCGTGTGGAGCGGGATGCCGCGCCTGGAGACGGTGTCGGAGGAGGGCGGCCCGGACTACACCGTCCTCACCGGCGACTACCGCACCGAGGCGCGCTGGGAGTCGGTGCCCATCAAGCCGGGCGTTCCGCTCACCAAGCCGACGCCGCTGTTCACCAAGCTCGACCCGTCCGTCGTGGACGAGGAGCTCGCCCGCCTGGCGGACGACTCATGAGCGACGGGGCGCGGGCGTTCCCGCCGTTGCCGGACGCGCTCCCGGCGCCGGTGTTCGACAGCCACTGCCATCTGGACTTGGTCGGGCTGCCGGTGGAGGAACAGCTCGCGTCCGCCCGCGCGGTCGGGATCACGCGGCTGGTGACGATCGGCGTGGACCTGGAGTCGTCGCGGCTGTGCGCCGACACGGCCGCCACGTTCGACGACGTGTACGCGGGCGTCGCGATCCACCCCAACGACACCGCCGGGATCACCGAGGCGGTCTTGGACGAGATCGCGGCGCTGGCGGCGCTCCCGCACGTCCGGGCGGTCGGCGAGACGGGATTGGACTACTACCGCGACTCGGCCCCGAAGGACGCCCAGCACCGCTCGTTCCGCGCCCACATCGACATCGCCAAGCGCACGGGCAAGGCGCTGGTGATCCACGACCGCGAGGCGCACGACGACACGCTCGCGCTCCTGGAGCAGGAGGGCGCGCCGGACAAGGTCGTCTTCCACTGTTTCTCCGGCGACGCCGAGATGGCCCGGACGTGCGCCGATCGCGGGTACTTCATGAGCTTCGCCGGGAACGTCACGTTCAAGAACGCCGAGCCGCTGCGCGACGCCCTGCGCGCCGCGCCCCCCGAACTGCTGCTGGTCGAGACGGACGCGCCGTTCCTCACCCCGGTGCCGAGCCGGGGCAGGCCCAACGCGTCCTACCTGATCCCGCACACGCTCCGGCTGATGGCCGACGTCAAGGGCCTGGACGTCGCCGACCTCGCGGCGGCGATCGACGCGAACGGCGAACGCGTCTTCGGCCCCTGGTAGGCCGCCGGAACCGCCGTCCCGAACGCCCGATGACCGCCGGATTCGGGGGTTAAGTGGCGATCGTGGGCCCGGTGCCTCTAGTGTTCGGCGGGTCGAGACGGGCGTCCCCCGCGCCCGGCCCGCCCTCTGGAGGAACCCCATCGTGCGTCACTACCGTGCGGCCCTCGGCGCCCTGCTCGCCGTGTCCGTCCTGGCCGGGTGCGGCGACACCAAGGCGCCGCCCAAGGCCGCGGCCGTCAACGACGCGCCGCGCGCGTCCGCGCCCGTGGCGCGCGAGGTCGCCATCGTGATCGACAAGAAGAAGCAGGTCGCGAGGACCACCGGGACGACCGTCGCGCAGGTCCTCGCCGAGGCCGGCGTGAAGCTCGGCCGCTACGACCTCGTGGAGCCGGCCGCCGACCAGCCCGCCGCGCAGACGATCAAGATCACCCGGCTGATCTCCAAGCCGAAGATCAAGGTCGTGAAGACGGCGCTGCCGGTCGTGAAGAAGAAGGACAAGAAGCTCCCGCCCTTCACCCAGAAGGTGCTGCGCCAGGCCAAGCCCGGCGTGACGATCGTCAAGACGGCGTTCGCGCGGCGCGGCAAGAAGAAGGTCGAGATCGTCCTCGCCAAGAAGGTCAAGAGCAAGCCGGTCGCGCAGATCCTGGCCGTCGGGCCGCAGACCGTGCCCACCGGGTCGGTCGCGAACCTCAACTGGGCCGGGCTCGCCAAGTGCGAGTCGGGCGGCAACCCCCGCTCGGTCAACCCCGCCGGTTATTACGGGCTGTACCAGTTCTCGCTGCCGTCCTGGGCGTCGGTCGGCGGGAGCGGCAAGCCCAGCGACGCGCCCGCCGCCGAGCAGACGTACCGCGCGCAGCTCCTCTACAAGCGCGTCGGCGGACGGTGGCAGGGCCAGTGGCCGAACTGCGGACGCTTCCTGTTCTCCTGAGCTGACAGACTGGACGCGTGGGGGACATACTGCTCGGCCCGTCCGACGTCCGCGCGCTGGCCGGGGCGCTCGGCGTCCGGCCGACCAAGACGCTCGGGCAGAACTTCGTCATCGACGGCAACACGGTGCGGCGCATCGTCCGCGCCGCCGAGGTCGGCGCCGACGACGTGGTGCTGGAGGTCGGCCCGGGGCTCGGGTCGCTGACGCTCGCGCTGCTGCCCGTCGTGCGCCGCGTCGTCGCGGTGGAGATCGACCCGGCGCTCGCCGCCGCGCTGCCGGTGACGGTCGCGGCGCGCGCGCCCGGCCTCGCGGACCGGCTGGAGGTCGTCCGGGGCGACGCGCTGCGCGTCACCGACCTGCCGGGCCCGCCGCCGACCGCGCTGGTCGCGAACCTGCCGTACAACGTCGCGGTGCCCGTCGTGCTGCGGCTGCTCACGGACTTCCCGTCGCTGCGGCGGGTGCTCGTCATGGTCCAGGCCGAGGTCGCGGACCGGATGACGGCCGCTCCGGGCGGACGGGTCTACGGCGTCCCCTCGGTCAAGCTCGCCTGGTTCGGCACCGCGCGGCGGGCCGGGCCGGTCGGACGGGCCGTGTTCTGGCCCGTTCCCAACGTGGATTCCGGCCTGGTCGCGTTCACGCGCGGCGACCCGCCGCCGACCACCGCGACGCGCGCCGAGGTCTTCGCCGTCGTGGACGCCGCGTTCGCGCAACGCCGCAAGACGCTCCGCGCCGCGCTCGCGGGCTGGGCCGGGTCGCCCGCCGCCGCCGAACGGGCGCTGCGGGCGGCCGACGTCGATCCGAGCGCGCGGGGCGAAGCCCTGGACGTGACCGCCTTCGCCCGGATCGCACAGTATCGTCTCGGTGGCGCACCGGACGGGAGCAAGGCGGATGATCATGCTGAAGGGGCACAGGGCGCGGACGACCGCGCTGCTGGCGGTCGCGCTGGCCGGGACGCTTCCGGCGGCCGGGTGCGGTGACGGCGCCGGCGCCGAGCCCCGCATCACCACCACCACCCGCGCGGGCGTCGCGCCCGAGCCGCCCGCCAAGGGCGCCTATTTCGGCGTCTGGGCGGCGCCCCCGCCGCTGGACGGACGGCCCGCGCCGACCGAACCGCCCGCGTCCGCCGGGCCCCTCGCGCCCGGACGCGGCGCCACCGCGCCCGGCATGGCGCCCGTCGCGGCCCTGGAACGCGGCCTCGGCCGTCAGGTCGACATCGTGCAGCGCTACTACGGCTGGAAGGCCGACTTCCCCGCCCCCGAGGACCGCGCCGTCGCCGCCGGACCCCGCCAGCTCATGATCACCTGGAAGGGCGGGGACACCAAGGAGATCGTCTCCGGCCGCTTCGACCGGCTCATCCAGGCCCGCGCGCACGCGATCAAGGCGCTCGGCAAGCCGGTCTTCCTGCGCTGGCGGGACATGGACGCCGGCGCGCTCGCCGGCCGCGTCCACGACGCGCCGAGCTTCGTCGCCGCGTGGAAGCACGTCCGGACGATCTTCGCGGCGGAGGGCGTCGCGAACGTCGCGTGGGTGTGGTGCCCGACGGCGAACGGGTTCGCCGGGCGCAACGCGCCGTCCTACTACCCCGGCGACGACCAGGTGGACTGGATCTGCGCGGACGCCGAGCCGACCCCGTCGGCGACCTACATGGATCTCTCGGAGTCGACCAAGCTGTTCTTCGACTGGGCCAAGGACCGTCCCAAGCCCGTCATGATCGGCGAGTTCGGCGCGCCCGTCGCCTACGGGACGCGGCGCGCCGAATGGCTGCGGCGCGCGGCCGTCGTGCTGCAGAACCCGCAGGTCAAGGCCGTCCTTTACTTCGACTCCGACGAGCGGGCCGAGGAGCGCCGCGACACCCGCCGCCGGTACGCCGTGGACGGCGACGCCCGCGCGGTGTCGGCGCTGCGCGAACTGGCCACGCTCCCGTACTTCAACCCGCGGAACGTCCCGGTCACGCCCGGCCGATGACGCCGGGGGCCTAGGCTGGCGGCCGTGACCGCTGTGACCGTCCGCGCCCCGGCCAAGGTGAACCTGCGGCTCGGCGTCGGCCCCCTCCGCGACGACGGGTACCACGATCTCGTCACCGTCTTCCATGCCGTCTCGCTCAACGACGAGGTCACCGTCGTCCCCGCCGACGACCTGACGGTGACCGTCGAGGCCGTGCCCGGCGCGCGGGTCGCGCTGGACGACGTGCCGCTGGACGACCGCAACCTCGCCGTCCGCGCCGCCCGCCTCGTCGCCGCCCGCCTCGGCGTGGAGCCGCGCGTCGCGCTGCGCCTGCGCAAGGCGATCCCGGTCGCGGGCGGGATGGCCGGGGGCAGCGCGGACGCCGCCGCCGCGCTCGTCGCCTGCGCCCGCCTGTGGGACGAGCCCGGCGTCCCGATCCTCGGCCGCACCGAACTGCTGGACCTCGCCGCGCGGCTCGGCAGCGACGTCCCGTTCGCCCTCGCCGGCGGCACCGCCCTCGGCACCGGACGCGGCGAGAAACTGGCCCCGCTGCCCGCCGCCGGGACGTTCCACTGGGTCTTCGCGACCGCGTCCGGCGGCCTGTCCACCCCCGCCGTCTACGGCGAGTGCGACCGGCTGCGCGGCGCCGCCACGTTCCCCTGGCCGCCCACGACCGACGACCTGGCCGACGCCCTCGAAGCAGGCGACGCCAAGGCCCTGGCGGCGGCACTGGGCAACGACCTTCAGGACGCGGCACTCTCCCTGCGCCCGTCCCTGCGCGCCACCCTGGACGCCGGAACCCGCGCCGGCGCCCTGGCCGCCCTGGTCTCCGGCTCCGGCCCGACCTGCGCGTTCCTCGCCGAGACCGCCGACCACGCCGACGCCCTCGCCGCCGCGCTGGCCGCCGAGGACACCGTCCGGGACGCCGTCCGAGCGACCGGCCCCGCCGCCGGAGCGACAATCCAGTGACCACCGGAGGAGGCGGAACATGACACTTTTGGTGCTCCTGCTGGGACTGTTCCTCGTAGCGCTACTGGGAGGCGCGGTGGTGTTCGTGATCCTCATGGCTACACGCACCCGCACCCCACCCCCACCACCCCCCGGCACCTGGCCACCCCCCGGCCAAAACCCCTACAGCGGCCCAACCCCCTAACTCACCGCACCCCAGCACGGGGTCTTACGCAGGGCCGCTCGCCTAGCGGCTCGCGACCCGGCGGTGGTGGCCGCCACGCGCCCGTGAGGCGGCTTCCGGCCGCGCCGCGTGGTGTTCGGTTAACGGGTTGGGGGTGGGGGCGCCTAGGCTGGGGGTGTCGTGAATCTGATCAACGTGGAGAACGCCGGGAAGGCGTTCGGGCCCAAGCCTCTGTTGGACGGCGTGTCGCTCGGGCTGGACGAGGGTGACCGCATTGGTGTCGTCGGTCGTAATGGGGGCGGTAAGAGCACTCTTGTTCGGATCCTTGCTCGGGTGGACGAGCCGGACAGCGGGCGTGTCACGCATGCGCGGGGGTTGCGGCTCGGGGTGCTGACGCAACGGGACGAGTTTCCCGCAGGGGCGACCGTCCGGTCCGTGGTGATCGGGGAGCGGGCCGAGCATGAGTGGGCCGGGGACACCCGGGCGCGGGACGTTCTCGCCGGGTTGCTGCCGGGTGTGGATCTCGATGCTTCGCTCGCCGGGATGTCGGGCGGGGAGCGGCGGCGGGCGGCGCTCGCGCGGCTGCTGGTCTCCGACGTCGACCTGCTCGTGCTGGACGAGCCCACCAACCATCTCGACATCGAGGCCGTCGACTGGCTCGCGCGGCATCTGAAGGCGCGGCGTGTCGCGCTGCTCGTCGTCACGCACGACCGCTGGTTCCTGGACGAGGTCACCGACCGCACCTGGGAGGTCGTGGACGGGCGCGTCGAGCGGTACGAGGGCGGCTATTCGGCGTTCGTCCTGGCCAAGGCCGAGCGCGCCCGGATCGCCGCCGCGACCGAGACCAAGCGGCAGAACCTGCTGCGCAAGGAGCTGGCGTGGTTGCGGCGCGGTCCGCAGGCCCGCTCGTCCAAGCCCAAGTTCCGGGTGGACGCCGCGCAGGCCCTGATCGCCGACGAGCCCCCGGCGCGCGACGAGGTCGAGCTGACGAAGTTCGCCACGGCGCGGCTCGGCAAGACCGTTCTGGATCTGGAGGACGTCACCGCCCGGGTAGGGGATCGTGACCTGTTCGCGCATGTGACCTGGCGGCTCGGTCCGGGGGAGCGGGTCGGGCTCGTCGGCGTCAACGGCAGCGGCAAGAGCACGCTGCTGCGGCTCCTGGACGGCACCCTGGCGCCGAGCGCCGGACGGATCGTGCGCGGCAAGACCGTCCAGCTCGCGCACCTGTCGCAGAACCTGGAAGAACTCGATCCGGCGCGGCGCGTGCTGGAGTCGGTGGAGGAGATCCGCCGCCGCATCACGGTCGGGAAGCGCGAGTGGACGGCCAGCCAGCTCCTGGAGCGCCTCGGCTTCCCCGGCGACCGGCAGTGGACGCCCGTCGGCGACCTGTCCGGCGGGGAGCGCCGCCGCCTCCAGGTGCTGCGGCTGCTGATGGGCGAACCGAACGTCCTGCTGCTGGACGAGCCCACCAACGACCTCGACATCGAGACCCTGACCGAGCTGGAGGACCTGCTCGACGGCTGGCCCGGCACGCTCGTCGTCGTCAGCCACGACCGGTACTTCCTGGAGCGCGTCACCGACCACGTCGTGGCGCTGCTCGGCGACGGCGGCGTCGCCATGCTGCCCGGCGGCGTGGACGAGTACCTGCGCCGCCGCGCCGAAGGCCAGACGCCTGCAACGCAGCAAAAACCGCAGGCCAAGCCGGCGAGCGGCCAGGACTGGAAGGCCCGCAAGGAGCTGGACCGGCTCGAACGCCGACTCGACAAGCTCACCCGGCAGCAGGCCGAGCTGCATGAACAGCTCGCCGCGCACGCCACCGACTACGCGCGCCTCCAGGAGCTGGACGCGCAGCTCAAGGCGCTCCAGGCGGAGGCCGCCGAGGTCGAGGAGGAGTGGCTGATGCTCGCCGAGGACGTCGGCTAGTCGCCCGAGTCGAACGGGACGAGCAACGTCCGCAGCAGCCCGGCCAGCGTCTCGCGGTCGGTGCCGCTCATGACGTCCAGGATGGCGTGCTCGCGGTGCAGCAGGTCCGCGAAGGCCGCGTCCACGCGGGTGAGGCCCGCGCCGGTCAGCCGGACGAGCACGCCGCGCTTGTCGGCGGGGTCGGGATGGCGTTCGACGAGGCCCGCGGCGGCGAGCCGGTCGATGCGGTTGGTCATCGTGCCGGACGTGACGAGCGTCGCGCGCAGCAAACGTCCCGGGCTCAGCTCGTAGGGGTCGCCGGCGCGCCGCAGCGCGGTCAGGACGTCGAACTCCCACGGCTCCAGCGCGTGCGCGGCGAACACGGCGCGGCGGGCGCGGTCCAGGTGGCGGGCGAGCCGCGAGATGCGGCTGAGGACGGACAACGGCTGCACGTCGAGGTCGGGGCGCTCCTTGCCCCAGGCCTCGACCAGTCCGTCCACCTCGTCCCGCATGCGGACACCCTACCTTTCTCGATATCGAGACGTCTTTCTTGACATCAAGATATGGCCGGGGCATGCTGTTTCTTGATGTCGAGACAAGCAGCGGCCGTCTGGGACCCCGCGCGGTACGGGGCCTACTCCGCCGAACGCGGACGGCCCTTCGCCGACCTGCTCGCGCGCGTCCCCCTGGACGCCCCGCGCCGCGTCGCCGACCTCGGCTGCGGCTCCGGCGAACTCACCGCGACGCTCGCGGACCGCTGGCCGGACGCCGACATCGAAGCCCTCGACTCCTCGCCGGAGATGATCGACGCGGCCCGTCCGCACGCGTCCGCGCGAGTGCGGTTCGCGGTCGGGGACGTCCGGACGTGGCGCCCCGCGCAACCGCCCGACCTCATCGTCTCCAACGCCGTCCTGCAGTGGGTGCCCGAGCACACCGAGCTGCTGCCGCGCTGGATCGACGCCCTCGCGCCCGGCGGACGCCTCGCCTTCCAGGTGCCCGGCAACTTCGACGCGCCGAGCCACGTCCTGCTGCGCGAGCTGTGCGACGAACCCCGCTGGCGCGACCGCCTCGCGGGCACGGTCCGCCGCGACCCCGTCCTGGACCCGGACGGCTACCTGGACCTGCTCGCCCGGCACGGCTGCGCGGTGGACGCCTGGGAGACCACGTACACGCAGGTCCTCACCGGCGACGACCCCGTCCTGCGGTGGATGGAGGGGACCGCGCTGCGGCCGGTCCTCACCGCGCTCGGCCCGGAGGCGCCCGCGTTCCTGGACGTCCTCGCCGAGCGCCTCCGCACGGCCTACCCCGCCGCCCCGTACGGCACGGTCTTCCCCTTCAGGCGCGTCTTCGTCGTGGCCGGACGCGCCGGCCCCTAGGACCGGATGCCGCCCCCGTGGGAGTGACATGACTCGTTCCCCTGCGGTGTGCCTACCTCCACGGTGGGCGGCATCCCGACGACCCCGGACTCGTGACCCGAGACCGGCGACCCCTGCCGGTGGCCCTCCGGAAGAACTCCGGACGGCCACCGGCGCCGCTCACGGCTCGGCCGGGTTCCGGCGCTGCGCCTTCTCCTCGGCCTTGCGCTCCTTCTCCGCCCGCTTCTCGGCCCGCTTCTCCATCCGCTCCATCTCCTTGCGGCGACGGCGCGGATCCAGCGTCGGCTTCGGCTCCAGGCCCGACAGCCCGTTCCACGCGAGGTTCACCACGTGCGCGGCGACCTCCTCGCGGCGGGGCTTGCGGACGTCCAGCCACCACTGGCCGGTCAGCGCGACCATGCCCACGAGCATCTGGGCGTACATCGGGGCGAACTTGTCGTCGTACTCGTGCCGGTCGAGTTCCTGGGCCATGAGGTGCTCGACCTCGCCCGCGATCTCGCTGAGCAGGCTCGCGTAGCTGCCGGTGCCCGTCCCGCCGTGCGAGTCGCGCACGAGGATGCGGAACCCGTCGGGGTTCTCCTCGATGTACTCCAGCAGCGCCAGCGCCGCGCGCTCCAGCTTGCGGCGGTAGTGGATCGCCGAGGTCAGCGCCTCGGCGACGAGCCCGAGCAGCTTCTCGAACTCCCGGTCCACGACGACCGCGTACAGACCCTCCTTGCCGCCGAAGTGCTCGTACACGACGGGCTTGGAGACCCCGGCCGCGGCGGCGATCTCCTCGACCGACGTGCCGTCCAGGCCGCGCGCGGCGAAGAGCGTCCGTCCGATGTCGAGGAGCTGCTCACGGCGTTCTTTGCCGGTCATCCGCTTCCTGCGCGACCGGGGGGCGGGTTCTGTCACAGGGACAATTGTGACGCTCAAGCGGGGCGCTTCGTGCGTTTCGCCGCCACGCGCTCGGCGGTCGGCCAGCGGACGTCCCGCGCCCAGCCGGCCTTCTCGAAGGCCCAGATGACGCGCGCGCTGATGTCGATCTGCCCCGGCAGGACGCCGTGCCGCGCGGAGGTCGGGTCGCAGTGGTGGAGGTTGTGCCAGGACTCGCCGAGGGACGGGATCGCCAGCCACCACACGTTGCGGGATTTGTCGCGCACCTCGAAGTGCTCGGCGCCGAAGGTGTGGCAGATCGAGTTGATCGACCACGTCACGTGGTGGACGAGCGTGATCCGCACGAGGCCCGCCCAGAACAGCGCGGTCAGCGCGCCCTGCCAGGACCAGGTCATCAGGCCGCCGAGCAGCGCCGGGAGCAGGAACGAGACGCCGACGAGGCCGGGGAACCAGCGGTGGATGCGGGTGAGGTCGCGGTCGTCCAGCAGGTCCTTGGCGAAGCGCTGCTTGGACGTGCGGTTGGCGTTGAACAGCCAGCCGTAGTGCGCCCACGCGAGGCCCTTGGCGAGGGCCTTCCAGTCGTCGCCGAACCGCCACGGCGAGTGCGGGTCGAACTCCTTGTCGGAGTGCTTGTGGTGGCGGCGGTGGTCGGCGACCCAGGTGATGACCGGGCCTTCCATCGCGAGGCCGCCGGCCAGGGCGAGCGCGATCTTGAGCGCGCGGTTCGCCTTGAACGAGCCGTGCGTGAAGTACCGGTGGTAGCCGACGGTGATGCCCGCGGCCGAGACGAAGTAGAAGACGGCGGTCAGGACCACGTCCGACCAGCCGAGGAAGCGCCCCCACGCGAGCGGGACCGCCGCGAACAGCGCCAGGAACGGGACCGCGGTGAACACCGCGATCAGGACCTTCTCCGCCGAGCCGCGCGGCGATGGGTCGATCTCCGGCCGTGCCTCACGGCGTGGAGAGTCGACTGCGGGGGCTGTAGTCATGCGTCACCCTTTCTTGTTGTTGCTGTCGCGGGCCTACCTACGCCACCGTAACCTACGCGACCGTAGGTTGGGCAGGGCCCGGTCGATTAAAAGGTCGCGTACCCGGATTTGCGGGGACGAGACTCCCTCTTAACGAACGACGACCTCAGGACGACTCTCTCCGGACGGACTCCCATGCACCTCGCCCCCGCCGCCCGCTCCGCCCACGAATCTCCTTCGGTCGGCGAAGTGGCCTCAGCTATCGCGCGAGTGCGTTAACTGAGCGCCCGGGGACGAAGCCGGAGGCGAGTCCCCGGGCGGGAAGATCGCGAAGCGATGCAGCACTCGCACAAGGCACGGTTGCGGGGCGAGCCGCCAGGCGAGCGCCGCAGGCCGGGGCTTTTGGAATACAGCGACGTCGGCCGCCGTTACGGGATGGGCGCGCTCGAACTCCTGGACCGGCTGGAGCGCGGCGCGCACTGGGCGACCGCCGCGCGCGAGCTGTTCGACGGCGGCTCCTACGGCAACGGCGCGGCGATGCGCGTCGCGCCGCTCGGCGCCTACTTCGCCGACGACCCGGCCCGCGCCGCCGAGCAGGCCGCCCGCTCCGCCGAGGTCACGCACGCGCATCCGGAGGGGATCGCGGACGCCGTCCCGGCCGGCTGGCGCGCGGCGCACGAGCCGCTGCCCGCGTGGCTCGGGTGATTCCGAGAGGCGGACGGTGGGGGAGTCCGGGTAAAGTTGGGCGCGGCAGGACCGGGTCCGGTAGCGCGGGATGTCCGGTTTGCGGTCCGGCGTGGTGAAATTGGCATTCACGGCGGGTTTTGGTCCCGCTATTCCTGGTTCGAGTCCAGGCGCCGGAGCTGTCGGTTTTGTCCCCGTCCCGGCCCCCGCCGCACGGCGCGCGCCCGGCCGGGGCGATGCCGCCGGGTTCGGCGCCGCCGCCGGGCGGTATCCTTCGGTTGTCGGGTGAGCGTGGCTTCGGCCTGCCCTGTTCTCGCAGGTGAACACCGTTGTTCGTCCCCGAACTCCAAACAGTCCGCGATGCCGAGGAGCCTCTTCGTGAGCGCGAGCCGCCCGGCCGCCGTCATCGTCCTCGCCGCAGGTGAGGGCACCCGGATGAAGTCCCGTACCTCCAAAGTGCTCCACGAGCTGGGCGGGCGCAGCATGGTCGGCCATGTGCTGGCCGCCGCCGGCGAGCTGGAGCCCGATCGGCTCGTCGTCGTCGTCGGGCACCGCCGCGAGCAGGTCGTCGCGCACCTGGCCGAGCACGCGCCCGCCGCCGAGCCCGTCGTGCAGGAGCGGCGCGGCGGCACCGGCCACGCCGTCCGCGTCGCGCTGGAGCAGACCGGCGCCCTGTCCGGGACGGTGATCGTCACCAACGGCGACCATCCGCTGCTCACCGGCGAAGTGCTCGCCGAGCTGGTCCGGACGCACGAGACCGAGGGCAACGCGGCGACCGTCCTCACCACGCCCATGCCCGACCCCACCGGCTACGGCCGGGTGCTGCGGGACGCCGACGGCGCCGTCACCGCGATCGTCGAGCAGAAGGACGCCACCGACGAGCAGCGCGCCGTCCGCGAGATCAACGTCGGCATGTACGCGTTCGACGGCGCCCTGCTGGACGGCGCGCTCAAGCGCCTCACCACCGACAACGCGGGCGGCGAGGAGTACCTGACCGACGTCGTCGGCATCCTGCGCGGCGACGGCCACCGCGTGGGAGCGTTCCGCACCGACGACTGGGTCGGGACGCAGGGCGTCAACGACCGCGTCCAGCTCGCGCAGGCGCGCCGCCAGCTCAACGACCGGATCCTGGAGCGCCTGATGCGCGCCGGGGTCACGATCGTCGACCCCGCCTCGACCTGGATCGACGTGGGCGTCACCGCCGAGCCGGACGCGACCGTCCTGCCGAACACGCAGCTGCACGGCGCGACCCACCTCGGCGAGGGCGCGACCGTCGGCCCGAACTGCACGCTGACCGACACCCGCGTCGGCGCGGACGCCACCGTCGTCAACGCGGTCTGCGTCGGCGCCGAGATCGGGGACGAGGTCTCGGTCGGCCCGTTCGCCTACCTGCGCCCGGGCGCCCGCCTCGCGCGCGGCGCCAAGGCCGGGACGTACGTCGAGCTGAAGAACGCCGAGGTCGGCGAGAAGGCCAAGGTCCCGCACCTGTCCTACGTGGGCGACGCGGAGATCGGCGCGGGCGCGAACATCGGCGCCGGGACGATCTTCGCCAACTACGACGGCGTGAACAAGCACCGGACCGAGGTGGGCCCGGCGGCGTTCGTCGGCAGCAACTCGGTCCTGGTCGCGCCGGTGCGCGTCGGGGACGGCGCGTACACGGCGGCGGGCTCGACCGTCACCCAGGACGTTCCGCCGGGGGCGATCGGAGTCGCCCGCGGCCGGCAGCGAAATATCGAGGGGTGGGTCGGCCGCAAGCGTGCCGGCACGCCGTCCGCCACGGCGGCCGGCGCCGCCCGCGCCGAGCGGGACGGGGACGGCACATGACCGCCGTCGCCCGCCCCCGGCGGCGTCCGTTCCCCGAGGGCGGGCGCAGTGAGTCCTAAGAGGGGGAGTTGTCGCAGGTGAGTGGGATCAAGGCGAGCGGCCAGAAGCAGATGATGCTGTTCTCCGGCCGCGCCCACCCGGAGCTGGCGAAGGAGGTGGCCGCCCACCTCGACATGGAGCTGACGCCGACCTCGGCGTATGACTTCGCCAACGGTGAGACGTTCGTCCGGTTCCTGGAGTCGGTGCGCGGGTCGGACGCGTTCGTCATCCAGAGCCACACGGCTCCGATCAACCAATGGATCATGGAGCAGCTGATCATGGTGGACGCGCTGAAACGCGCGTCCGCCAAGCGGATCACCGTGGTCGCGCCGTTCTTCGGCTACGCCCGGCAGGACAAGAAGCACCGCGGGCGCGAACCGATCTCGGCCCGTCTCATGGCGGACCTGTTCAAGACGGCGGGCGCGCACCGGCTCATCACGGTCGACCTGCACACCGCGCAGATCCAGGGCTTCTTCGACGGCCCGGTGGACCACCTGTTCGCGCTGGACCTGCTGGCCGACCACTTCGAGTCGCGGCTCGACCTGTCGCAGGTGACGGTCGTCGCGCCGGACGCGGGCCGGGTGCGCGTGACCGAGCGGTGGAGCGACCGGCTGGGCGGCGCCCCGATGGCGATCATCCACAAGAAGCGCGACCCGGACGTCGCCAACGAGGTGAAGGTCTTCGACGTCGTCGGCGAGGTCGCGGGCCGCACCTGCGTCATCGTGGACGACATGATCGACACCGGCGGCACGATCGTGAAGGCCGCGGACGCGCTGTTCGAGAACGGCGCGACGAAGGTCGTCGTCGCGGCCACCCACGGCGTCCTGTCCGGGCCCGCGGTGGACCGCCTGAAGAACTCGCGGATCTCCGAGGTCGTGCTGACCAACACGCTTCCGATCCCCGAGGACAAGCAGTTCGACAAGCTGACCGTCCTGTCGATCGCCCCGCTCGTCGCCCGCGCGATCAACGAGGTCTTCAGCGACGGTTCGGTGACCAGCCTCTTCGGCGGCCACAGCTAGACCCCTCCGCTCCCCGCCCCGCTGCGCGCCCGACGGCGCGCGCGCAGCACCCTCTTCGCCACCAGCGCCCCGCGCGGGCGCCGTTCGCGCGCGCCCGGGGGTGGCGTGGGGCGGGGCGGGGATCGGTTAGACTTGTCGAATCCGCGTAGGCCCCGGGTCGCCCAGTTCGGTCCCGTGCGACGGGACGCGCACTCCCCGGGGAACGCGAACAATCTTCGAGGCGCCTGACGCGTCGAGCATGCCTGATCGAGCTCTGTCCGCAGCGGACGTCCATGCCGGACGGCCGTGGATCGCAAAAAGCAAGGAGTTTTCGCCGTGTCCGAGGTACGCATCGCCGCCGAGCCGCGCACCGAGTTCGGTAAGGGTGCCGCGCGGCGCACCCGCCGGGCCGGCAAGGTTCCCGCCGTCCTCTACGGTCATGGCACCGAGCCGCAGCACATCACGCTGCCGGGCCACGACCTCATGCTGGCGCTCAAGACGCCGAACGTGCTCCTCACCATCGAGGGCCTGGCGTCGGGCGCGGAGCTGGCCCTGCCGAAGGACGTCCAGCGCGACCCGATCAAGGGCTTCCTGGAGCACGTCGACCTGCTGCTGGTGAAGCGCGGCGAGAAGGTCGCCGTGGACATCGCGGTGAACGTCGTCGGCGAGCCGGTGTCCGGGGCGCGCATCGAGCAGCCCGTCGTGCAGATCGCGGTCGAGGCCGAGGCGACGCACATCCCCGAGTCGGTCGAGGTGTCGGCCGACGGCCTGGAGATCGGCACGCAGATCCTCGCCAAGGACGTGACGCTGCCGTCCGGCGTCCAGCTCACCGTCGACGAGGACACGCTGATCGCCCAGATCGTGGACGCGACGCTGGAGGCCGGCCCGGCCGCCGAGCCGACCGAGGAGGAGGTCGCCGCCGCCGAGGAGGCGGAGGCCGCCGAGGCCGCGGCCGAGGAGCAGGCCGCCGAGGAGACCGAGTCCGCCGGAGAGTGATCCGGCCGCGCCGCCCCCGCCGGGCGGCGCGCGCGCACGGCCCCCGCGGGCGGCAGTCCCGCGGGGGCCGTCCGCTGTCCGGCCGGGGAACGGAGGAGTGATGGCCGCTGAGCCGTGGCTGGTGGTGGGGCTCGGGAACCCGGGGCCCTCGTACGCGGGCAACCGGCACAACGCCGGGTTCCTGGTGCTGGACGTCCTCGCCGGGCGGACGGGCGGCAAGTTCAAGGCGCACAAGGCCCGCGCCGACGTCGTCGAGGGACGGCTCGGCGCCGAGCGCGTCGTGCTCGCCAAGCCGCGCTCGTGGATGAACGAGTCCGGCGGGCCGGTGAAGGCGCTGCGCGACTTCTACAAGGTGCCGGTGGGGCGGTTGATCGTCGTCCACGACGAGCTGGACATCCCCTACGGCGCGATCCGGCTGAAGCGCGGCGGCGGTGACAACGGACACAACGGCCTGCGGTCGATCACGAAGTCGCTGGGCGACCGCGAGTACCTGCGGGTGCGGTTCGGCGTGGGGCGCCCGCCGGGCCGGATGGACCCGGCGACGTTCGTCCTGCGCGACTTCTCGACCACCGAGCGCCGCGAGCTGGACCTGAACGCCGAGCGCGCGGCCGACGCCGTCGAGGCGCTGACGGCCGGCCCCCTGGAAGCCGCGCAGAACGCCTTCCACGCCACCTGACCACCGGCGACCTCACGTCCGGGCGCTGTAAGGGGCCGGGCCGAACCTGGTCACGGTGTTGCGCGGGTGTCCGGGGCGCTGCGCTCCGCGTCCGGATGCTCGCGCGGACGGCGTCATCGCGTGGGCGATTCCGGCGTTTTGCGTGGTAGACGGCTCGGTCCTCCGGCCGGGGTCAGGTGAACGCACGGCGAGCGACGGGCAAACCCGGGTTATATGGGCGATTAATTCTGGTTAGAGAAGACTGTCCTAGTCGATGGTGCGGCGACTTCGTTGTGAAATAAACCGGCCGTAAGATCCAGGCGACCGGCGGAGCGGACGTCGCATGTGAACCTCACGTGGCGTTCGGGCGTCTTCGAGGTGGATCGTGGGGCGTGGGCGCGTCAAAGGGGCTGGTGAGGCGTAGATGGCCGTCGTCGACAAGGTCGGTACCGACGTGCTCACCGCAGAGGTGCGGCGACCAACCGTGCGGCCGACAACGGCCTGGCCGGCGCGGTACCGCCGGCGCGCGATCACGCTGGACTTCGGCTCCATGCTGCTGGCGAGCGCGGTGGCGTACGTCGTCCGCTTTCCCGGGACGCCGACCGAACGCAACACCCCCTACCTCGTCTTCAGCGTCCTGCTCCCGCTCGGGTGGCTGCTGACGCTCGCGTTGTGCCGCGCCTACCAGCCGCGGTTCGTCGGGGTCGGGTACGAGGAGTTCCACCGCGTCGTCCGCGCGGGCTTCGCGCTGACGGCGACCGTCGCCATCCTGGCCTACGCGACCAAGACCGAGGTCGCGCGCGGGTACGTCGTGATCGCGTTGCCGGTCGGGACGCTGCTGGACCTGCTGATGCGGTACCGGCTGCGCAAATGGCTGCACAAGCGCCGCTGGGGCGGCGAGTGCATGCGGCGGGTCGTCGCGGTCGGCCACCTGGGGGCCCTGGCGGATCTCATCCGGCTGCTGCGCGGGAAGGCCTACCACGGCATGGACATCGTCGCGGTGTGCGTTCCGCCGGGCGAGTCCGCCGCCGGGGACGTCGAGGGCGTGCCGGTGCTCGGCGACTTCGGCGCGGCGGCGTCGGTCGTGGAGCGGGTCGGCGCGGACTCGGTGGCGGTGCTCGCCTGCCCCGAGATGGACGGGGTCGCGCTGCGGCGGCTCGCCTGGCAGCTCGAACGCGACGACGTGGAGCTGGTCGTCGCCCCGGCGCTCATGGACGTCGCCGGGCCGCGCATCTCGATCCGGCCGGTGACGGGCCTGCCGCTGCTGCACCTGGAGCACCCGGAGCTGGCGGGCGGGCGCAAGGTCCTCAAGGGCCTCGTGGACCGGACGTTCGCGCTGGCCGGTCTCGCCGTGCTCAGCCCGCTGCTGCTGTGCATCGCCGCGCTGATCAAGATCACGAGTTCGGGGCAGGTCATGTTCCGGCAGGTCCGGGTGGGACGCGACGGCGAGGAGTTCACCGTCCTGAAGTTCCGCACGATGGTCGCCGACGCCGAGACCCGCAAGCACGAGCTGCTGGCGAGCAACGAGTACGACGGCGTCCTGTTCAAGATCAAGTCCGATCCGCGGATCACGCGCGTCGGCCGGGTGCTGCGCCGCTACTCGCTGGACGAGCTGCCCCAGCTCATCAACGTGGTGCGCGGCGACATGTCGCTCGTCGGCCCGCGTCCGCCGCTGCCCGACGAGGTCGCCCGGTACGGCGGCGACGTCTACCGGCGGCTCGTGGTGAAGCCGGGCCTGACGGGGCTGTGGCAGGTCAGCGGCCGGTCCGACCTGAGCTGGGACGAGTCCGTCCGCCTCGACCTGCGCTATGTGGACAACTGGTCCCTCGCGCTCGACCTCCAGATCATGTGGAAGACGTGGTCGGCCGTGGTGCGCGGCTCGGGCGCGTACTGACGGCCAGTTGGTCGCCGCCGCCCCGGCGGCGCATTCCCTGCCTGTTCCGTGGAGAATGGGCCCGCGGGTTCGGCCGAGCCCGCGGCGGACGCGGGACGGAGCGCGGATGACGGCGCACACGACGGAGCACACGGCGGCGGACGATCACGCGCTCGCCGCGGACCTGGCCACCGAGGCGGGACGGCTGCTGCTGGCCGTCCGCAAGGAGGTGGGCCACGGCGACCCGCGCGCCCTCAAGGACACCGGCGACCTGCGCGCCCACGAGCACCTGATGGCCGCCCTCGCCGAGCGCCGTCCGGGCGACGCGGTCCTGTCGGAGGAGGGCCGCGCGTCGGCGGCGGGCAAGCGCTCACGGGGCGGCGCGGACCGGGCCCCGACGGGCAACACCCGCGACGCCGACCGTCTCGCCGCCGACCGGGTCTGGATCGTGGACCCGCTGGACGGCACCCGCGAGTACTCCGAGGAGGGCCGCGCGGACTGGGCCGTCCACGTGGCGCTCTGGGTGAAGGGCGAACTGGCCGCCGGAGCCGTCGCGCTGCCCGCGCAGGGTGTGACGTTGCGCACGGTTGTGGGCGGCGCGAAGGCGGGCGAGCAGGACCTGCGCGTCCCCGAGCCCGAGCCGGGGAGGCTGCGCATCGCGGTCAGCCGGACCCGGCCGCCGGCGTTCGTCCAGCGGCTCGCCGACGCGCTCGACCTCGACGTGACGCTCGTTCCCATCGGCTCGGCGGGCGCGAAGATCTCGGCGGTCCTGCTCGGCGAGGTCGACGCCTACGTCCACGCCGGCGGCCAGTACGAGTGGGACTCGGCCGCCCCGGCGGCGGTGGCGCTCGCGGCGGGCGCCCACGCGTCCCGGGTGGACGGGTCGCCACTGGCGTATAACCGGCCGGACCCCACTTTGCCGGATATCCTGGTGTGCCACCCCGTGTCGGCATCGACGCTGCTGACCGGCATCCGGGATGTGAGCGACGCCCTGCCGGGTTGACCCAGGAAGCCCGGCGCCCCACCGGCGCGACCGCCAGAGAGCGTGGAGAGACCCGAGACGATGCAGCGCTGCGATTATCTGCTGTCCCAGTTGGACGTCCTCGAAGCCGAATCCATCCAGATCATCCGGGAGGTGGCGGCGGAGTTCGAGCGTCCCGTGCTGCTGTTCTCCGGCGGCAAGGACAGCATCGTCATGCTGCGCCTGGCGCAGAAGGCGTTCGCGCCGGCGCCGATCCCGTTCCCGGTGATGCACGTGGACACCGGCCACAACTTCCCCGAGGTGATCGAGTACCGGGACCGGCGGGTGGCCGAGCTGGGCGTCCGGCTGGTGGTGGCGTCGGTGCAGGAGTCGATCGACAACGGCCGCGTCGTGGAGGAGACCGGACGGCGTGCGAGCCGTAACCGTCTCCAGACCACGACGCTTTTGGACGCGATCGAGGAGCACCGTTTCGACGCGGCGTTCGGTGGAGCGCGTCGGGACGAGGAGAAGGCCCGCGCCAAGGAGCGGGTGGTGTCGTTCCGGGACGAGTTCGGCCAGTGGGACCCGAAGAACCAGCGTCCCGAGCTGTGGAACCTCTACAACACGCGGATCCGGCAGGGCGAGCACGTCCGGGTGTTCCCGCTGTCGAACTGGACCGAGCTGGACATCTGGGACTACGTGCGGCGTGAGGAGCTGGAGCTTCCGTCGATCTACTTCGCGCACTCGCGGCGGGTGTTCGAGCGCGACGGGATGCTCCTGGCGGACCTGCCGTACGCCAACCGGGGCGACGACGAGCCGGTGTTCGAGGCCACCGTCCGGTACCGGACGGTCGGCGACGCGTCCTGCACCGGCGCGGTGAAGTCGTCGGCGGTGTCGCTGGACGAGGTGATCGAGGAGATCGCGGCGACCCGGATCACCGAGCGCGGCCAGACCCGCGCCGACGACCGGGCCAGTGAGGCCGCGATGGAGGACCGCAAGAAGGAGGGCTACTTCTGATGGCCGCCCCCAAGCAGATGGACATCCTGCGGTTCGCCACCGCCGGCAGCGTGGACGACGGCAAGTCCACCCTCATCGGCCGGCTGCTGTACGACTCCAAGTCGATCTTCGAGGACCAGCTCGAATCGGTGGAGCGCACCAGCGCCGACCGCGGCGAGGAGTACACCAACCTGGCGCTGCTGACCGACGGCCTGCGGGCCGAGCGCGAGCAGGGCATCACGATCGACGTGGCGTACCGGTACTTCGCGACGCCGCGCCGCAAGTTCATCATCGCCGACACCCCCGGGCACATCCAGTACACGCGGAACATGGTGACCGGCGCGTCCACGGCGGACCTGGCGATCATCCTGGTGGACGCGCGCAAGGGCATCCTGGAGCAGTCGCGCCGCCACGCCTTCCTGACGACGCTGCTGAAGGTGCCGCACCTGGTCGTCGCGGTCAACAAGATGGACCTGGTCGGCTACGAGCAGGGCACCTACGAATCCATCGTGGACGAGTTCACCGCGTTCGCCTCCAAGCTGGACGTGGCGGACCTGACGTTCATCCCGCTGTCGGCGCTGCACGGCGACAACGTGGTGGAGCGGTCGGTGAACATGCCCTGGTACGACGGGCCGTCGCTGCTGCACCACCTGGAGCACGTCCACATCGCGTCCGACCGCAACCTGATCGACGTGCGGTTCCCGGTGCAGTACGTGATCCGCCCGCACGCCTCCACCGACCCGGAGCTGCACGACTACCGCGGCTACGCGGGCCAGGTCGCGGGCGGAGTGCTCAAGCCGGGCGACGAGGTCGTCCACCTGCCGTCCGGGCTGACCACCACGATCACGCACATCGACGGCCCCGCCGGTCCGGTCGAGGAGGCGTTCGCGCCGATGTCGGTCACGCTGCGGCTGGCCGACGAGATCGACATCTCGCGCGGCGACATGATCGCCCGCCCGAACAACCGGCCCGAGGTCGCCCAGGACCTGGACGCGATGGTCTGCTGGATGACCCCCGACCGGCAGCTCACCCCGCGCATGAAGGTCGTCCTCAAGCACACGACGCGGACGGCCAAGGCGATGGTGAAGGAGCTGAACTACCGCCTGGACGTCAACACGCTGCACCGCGACGAGTCCGCGCAGAGCCTCGGCCTCAACGAGATCGGCCGCGTCTCGCTGCGCGTCACCCAGCCGCTGTTCGTGGACGACTACGCCCGCAACCGCCTCACCGGCGGCTTCATCCTCATCGACGAGGCCACCAACAACACGGTCGCCGCCGGCATGATCACCGGAGCGCGGTAGCCGCGTGGCGCGCCGGGTGCTGGTCACGGGCGGGGCGGGCTTCGTCGGCTCGCAGTACGTCCGTGACCTGGTGTCCGGGCGGTACCCGGAGTGCGCGGGCGCCCGCGTCACGGTCCTGGACGCGCTGACGTACGCGGGCAACCTCGCCAACCTCGCCCCGGTGGACGGCGGGTACGCGTTCGTGCGCGGCGACGTGGGCGACGCGGCGCTGCTCGCCGAGGTCGTCCCGGGCCACGACGCGGTGGTGAACTTCGCGGCCGAGTCCCACGTGGATCGTTCCATCGAGGACGCGTCGGCGTTCGTCCGCACCAACACCCTCGGCGTCGAGACGCTGATGCGGGCGTGCCTGGACGCGGGCGTGCCCCGGATCGTCCAGGTCTCCACCGACGAGGTCTACGGCAGCGCCGACGACGGCGCGGCCTTCGGCGAGGACGCCCCGCCGCGTCCGAGTTCCCCGTACGCGGCGGCGAAGGCGGGCGGGGACCTCGTCGCGCTCGCCTACGCCCGCACCCACGGCCTGCCGGTGTGCGTGACGCGCTGCGGCAACACCTACGGCCCGTACCAGTACCCCGAGAAGCTGATCCCGCTGTTCGTCACGAACCTGCTGGAAGGGCGTCCGGTGCCGCTCTACGGCGACGGCGGCAACGTCCGGCAGTGGACGCACGTCGAGGACCACGCGCGCGCCGTCCAGCTCGTCGCCGAACGCGGGGAGCCCGGCGCCGTCCACCACGTCGTCGGCGCGACGTCCCTGAGCAACCGCGATCTCACGGCGCGGCTGCTGGAGCTGTGCGACGCTCGTCCGGACATGGTCCGGTACGTCCCCGACCGCAAGGGCCACGACCGCCGCTACGCCCTGACCGGGACGCGGCTCGCGGCGCTCGGCTGGTCCCCCCGCGTCGCGTTCGACGACGGCCTGCCCGCGACGATCGCGTGGTACGCGGAGAACCCGCGCTGGTGGAAGCCGCTGAACGAACCGGGGCCGACGTGGTGAAACGCCCATTTCGCCGTCCGCTGTGCGGGAGAATGGCCGCGAGACCTTCCCTGAGCCCCTGAGGTAGCCGCATGTCGCCTTCAGTCGGAGTCATCCTCCCGACGCATGACCGGCCCGAACTGCTGCGCCGCGCGCTGGACTCGGTGCTCGCCCAGGAGTACGACGGCGACCTGCGCGCGGTGGTCGTCTTCGACCGCGCCGAACCTGACGCCTCGCTCGTCTCCGATCGCGTGTCGGTGCTCGCCAACACCCGCTCGCCGGGCCTGGCGGGCGCCCGCAACAGCGGCATCCTCGCCCTCGACACCGACCTCGTGGCGTTCTGCGACGACGACGACGCCTGGCTGCCGGGCAAGCTCGCCGCCCAGGTCCGGGCGCTGGAGGAGGAGCCGGACGCGGTGCTGTGCAGTTCCGGCATCCGCATCGACTTCGACGGACGCGAACTGCCGCGCCTCGCCGGGACGACGCGCGTCACCTATGACGCGCTCCTGCGCGACCGGATGATGAGCGTGCATTCGTCCACCTATGTCGCCCGGCGCGCGGCGCTGATCGACATCGGCATGGTGGACGAGTCGATCCCGGGCAGCCAGGGCGAGGACTGGGACCTGGCGCTGCGCGCCGCGCGCCGCGCGCCCGTCGTCAACGTGGACGAGCCGCTCGTCCGGGTCCTGTGGGGCCTGACCTCGTACTACGCGCAGGCGTGGGAGACCAAGGTCGCCGCGCTCGAATGGTTCCTGGAGCACTACCCCGAGATCGGCCGGATCCCGGGCGCGGCGGGCCGGGTCTACGGGCAGCTCGCGTTCGGCTGCGCGACGGTCGGCCGCCGCCGGGACGCGCTGCGCTGGTCGGTCCGCGCCCTGCGCGCCAATCCGGCCGAACGGCGCGTGCCGTTCGCGCTCGCCGTCGCGTCGGGCGCCGTGTCCGGCAAACGCGTTCTCCTCGCCCTGCACACCCGGGGCCGCGGGATCTAGTCCGGCTTCTGTCATTTGCCGTCGTTTCGTCGTCCATGCCGGTACTGTCGGCCCGTCATCTCTCGTTTCCTGGAGCCGTACCGTGGACCTCTCCCTTCGCCGTCTCGTCCTCTCCGGTTCGCTGGTACTGGCCCCGGCCCTCGGCCTCACCCCGCTGCTCGCGTCGTCGGCCGAGGCCCGCGCCGGGGTGAACCTCGACGCCATCGCCGAGGACATCATCGAGAGCGGCTACTACGTCGACGCGCACGCCCGCTACCTGCGCACCGACCGGGCCCAGGAACTGCTGCGCTCGGCGCAGGCGCGCGTCGTGCCGGTCTTCGTCGCCGTCGTCCCCGCCGGGAACGATCCGGACGCGATCATCGCCGCGCTGCCGGGCAAGCTGGAGCGCAAGGGGACCTACGCGGTGCTCGCCGGGAACAAGCTGCGGGTCAAGTCCGACACGCTGCCCGCCGCGCAGGTCAACGGGGCCTACGCCAGGTCCCTCAAGGCCTACCCCGGCAAGCCCGACCGCGCGCTCGTCGCGTTCATCCGCACCCTGCCGGTGTCCAAGTACGCGCCGCCCGCGCCCGGCAAGCCCGGCAACAACGGCAAGCCCGCACCCGAGGCCGGGACGAAGCGGACGACGCTGGCGGAGTCGCAGCCCACCGCGCCCGCCAGCGGCTACCGGCCCGCCGACCGGGACGGCGGCGGCGTGCCGCTCTACGCCATCGGCGGCGGCGTCGCCGTGGTGCTGGCGGGCGGCGGCGCGGCGTTCCTGCTGGCACGCCGCCGCCGCGCGGCGTCCCGCACCGCCGCACCGCAGCCGACCACGGTCCCGGCAGCACAGGACGGACCGCCCCCCACGCCCCCGGCAGACGGCGCCCCGAACACGCCCCCGCCGCCCGTCCCGGCCCCCGGCCCCGACACCCCCGCCGCCCCAGGCCCCGACGCACGCTAGCCGCGCACCACGACCGGACGCGCGCTAGTCGCGCGCGGCACGTGCGGACGCGCGCTTGCCGCGCACCACGTGCGGGGCACGCGCTCGTAGCGCGCGGCGCGTGCGGACGTGCGCTGGTCGCGTGGCGCGAGCCGACGCGCTGGTCGCGTGGCGCGAGCCGACGCGCTGGTCGCGTGGCGCGAGCGGACGCGGTGGTCGTGGGGCGGGTGTGGGCGGGTGCTAGTCGCGTAGGACGAGCAGGAGGTGGCGTTCGCCGACGCCCACGGTCAGGACGGGCCGTACTGTGTCGCCGTGTGTCATCACCAGCGGGCCGGGGCGGCTGCGCGAGACCTTGTTGCCTGCGGCGAGCTGTCCGCGTCCGCCCGCGCCCCACGTCAGCGGGGCGCCGTCGGTGAGGACCGCGACGCCGTACGCGTCGCCCGCGTCGATCTGCTCGACGCCCCGCAGCAGGGGGCCGTGCGCCGCGACGACGGGCACGGGGACGGTGTGGGGGCGCCAGGAGCCGTCGCCGAGCTGGCCGGCCGTGTTGGCGCCCCAGGCGACGACCGTGCCGTCCCGGAGCAGCGCGTAGTTGTGCTCGTCCGCGGCGCTGACGGCCGTGACGCCGACGAGCCGCCCGTTCCCGTGCACGCCCGCGACGACGACGGGAGTGCGCCGGTCGCGGCGCGTGCCGTCGCCGAGCTGCCCGAGGTCGTTGCGGCCCCAGGCCACGACACGGCCCTCGCGCAGCAGCGCCAGTCCGTGCTTGCCGCCCATCGCGATCCGCGTGACGCCCGTCAGCCGCGCCGCGCCGTGCGGTCCGCGCACCGGGACGGGCAGCGGCCGTGACGTGCGCGTGCCGTCGCCGACCGTCCCGTAGGCGTTCGAGCCCCACGCGACGACCTGGCCGTTCGTGCGCAGGGCCAGCTCGGTGCGCCCGTCCGCGGACACGGCCGCGACGTCGTCCAGCGGATGCTTGCCGGACGTGCCGAGCACCGTCGTGGGCGTGCGCGGCGCGGGACGCCGCCCGATGCCGCGCTGCCCGTCGGCGCCGTCGCCCCACGTGACGACCTGGCCGTTCGCGCGCAGGGCCATCGAGAAGTCCCCGTCGGCGCTGATCGCCACGGCGTCGTCGAGGACGCCGGGCCCGCCGTCGGGCGCCCGGACGGGGGCCGGGAGGGGCCGGTCGCGGACGGTCCCGTCGCCGAGCTGCCCGTGGTCGTTGGAGCCCCACGCGACGACCGTGCCGCCGTCCAGGAGCGCGAGCGAGTGCCGCCCGCCGCCCGCGACGGCCCGGACGCCCGTCAGCCGTCCCCGGCCGCCCACACCGGCCACCGGCGTCAGCGAAGGAACGGACCCGTCGGCGGGGCTGCCGAGCTGCCCGTCGGTGTTCAGGCCGCTGGCCCAGACGGTCCCGGTCGTGGCCGCAGCCACTCCGGCCGGGGGACGGGGCGTGGGCGGGGGGACTTTGGCGATGGGACGAGGCGCGCACGCCGCGGTGACGAGGACCAGGGGAAGGGTCGCCAGCGCGGCGGGGGAGCGGAGCGCCGAGATCATGCCGTGCGGACGCAGGCGAACAGATGCCGCTTGTAGTTGTCCTCGTAGGGCGGCCGGGCGTCGTCGTCGGGGCCGAGGTCCACGATCTCGTCGAACGTGGTGTTCTCGCGGAGGAACCGCGCGACGTGCGCGGGGTCCCAGCCGCGCAGCGACTCGGCGAACCACGCCTCGTTGTCCTGGCCGGTGTCGAAGAACAGGACCCGTCCGGTCGCGCGGTCGAGCAGGCGGATGAGCTCCTTCTCGTCGACCGAGCCCCGGCCCAGCACGAAGTGGTGCAGCAGGCTGAAGCACGACACGACGTCGAACGCCCCCGCGTCCCGGCCGCCGAGGAACTCGACGCAGTCGCCGGTGCTGATCGCGCCCGCGGGCAGCCCGTAGACGGCCTTGCCGAGCGGCACGGCCAGCGGGTCGCGCTCGATGCCCTCGGCCGCGAAGCCGTCGGCGGCCATCTGCGCGACGAACCAGCCGTAGCAGCTCGCCACGTCCACGTACCGGCCGCCCGTCACGCCGCGCTCGGCGAGGAACGTCCGCATCTTGGCGAGGCGGTCGGTGCACTGCCGGACGGTCGTCCACCCGTCGCGCAGCTCCGGCGCGTCGATCGGCTGGTACAGCTCGTGGGTGCCGTCGAGCCAGCTCATGCGCAGCAGCAGGTCCTGGAGCGGCGTCGTGACCGGCAGCCACTTGGCGACGACGTGCGCGCCGGTCGCCCCGCCCATCGCGGCGATCGCGAGCCGGTGGTGGCCGTCGAGGATCTGGTAGTAGTCCGAGCCGCGGACGGGCGCGACGAGGACCGGGTCCTGCGGTCCGCTCTGCTGCGGGCGCGGCCCGGCGTCCGGCGCGCTCTCGCCCCGGTACCGGGCGATGAAGGCGCGGGCCGCCGCGACGACCCCCGCCTCGTCCCCGGCGCCGAAGTAGTTCCCGCCCGCCGCGACGCAGCGCAGCCCGAGCGCGCCGTACCCGCTGGCGAGGATCTCCTCGTCGGTCAGCTCGCCGCGTTCGTCGGCGAGCCGCAGCAGGCCGACGTGCGGGCCGTCCAGGAACGGCGTCGACGGCCACAGCAGGTCGTCGGTGCGCTCGGCGAACTCGCGGGCGGTCCAGCCGCCCTGCGCCCCGACGAGCAGCCGGTCGAGCCGGACCGGCACGCGCCACGGACGGCGCAGCACGGCCGACGACACCGCGACGCGCGCGGCGGCCGGGATCGGCAGTGAACGGCCCGCGTCCACGAGCCGTCCGTACACCGGCCCGCTCGGCGCGAGCCCGCTCTTGCGCAGCACGGCGCGGGACTTGCGGCGGACCTGGTCAATTCCCGGGGACATGGATGCTCCTCGCAGATGCAGGGTCGGGAACCGCGATCGCGGTCTTCTGGCCGCCGCGTCCGGGCAGCAGAGAAGTGAAGGCGGTCAGGGCCAGCCGCTCGCGGCCGAACCAGAGAAGGACGAGATAGAGGACCGTTCCGGGCACCAGGCCCGCGAACAGCGCGCCGGCGCCGTCGCCCGCCGCGAGCCGCACGGCGAGCGGCACCGCGCCGAAGCAGGTCAGCGCCGAGCCCGCCGCCCACAGCAGCCCCGAACTCGCCGGGCTCATGCCGAGGATGCGGCGGACCTGGACGAGCGCCAGCGCCGTCCGGACGAGCAGCCCGCCGGCGCGGGCCAGCGCGGCGCCCGCGATCCCGAGCGGGGGGATGAGCAGGACGTTCAGCACGAGGTTCACGGCGAGCGCGGTGCCCTGGTTGGCGAGGCTCAGCCCGCTGCGTCCGGCCATCAGGAGCATGACGTCCCGCGCGCCGGTCGCGGTGGCGACCAGCATCGCCATCGCCAGGATCACGGTCGCGATCTCGCCGGAGCCCGCGTACCGCTCGCCGAACGACCCGACGTACACCGGGGCGCCCACGGCGATGGCCAGGTGGACGGGCCAGCACAGCGCGAGGTTCCAGGCCGCGCAGACGGCGAAGATCCGCTGGGCGCCGGCCTTGTCGTCCAGCGCCATGAGACGGCTGACGGCGGGCTGCATGACGTTCTGCACGGCCTGCGTCGCGAGCTGGCTCACCGGGATGAACCGGGTCGCGGCGGTGTAGATCGCCGCCTCCGTCGGTGAGCTGAGCGCCGCGACGAGCACGATGTCCGCCCGCTGGAACGCCGTCTGGCAGATCTGGGCGATCGACCGGGGCGCGGTGAAGCGCCAGAAGTCGCCCGCCAGCAGGCGGAACGGGACGGGCTCGGCACCGTCCCCGGCGGCCTGGACCGGGCGCCGGGCGATCCGCCGGTACCAGACGATCGCCGCCAGGAGGCACGGCAGGTAGGGCGCGACCCAGGCGAGGGCGAGCAGCGCGGCGTTCCCGGAGACCTGCGCGGCGGCGACCACGCCCGCGACCTGGAGCGCCTGCCGGACGATCTTGTCGATGAGGACGGTCGGGCGCTGCGCCCCGTGCCCCCGCGTCACCGCCAGCAGCGCGTCGTGCGCGGCGGCGATCGGCAGGAAGGCGGCCAGAACGCGCAGCATTCCGGCGACCTGGTCCGGGTCGTCGGCCCCGATGTGCCCGGCCGCCCACGGCGCCGCGAGCGCCAGGGCCAATCCGCCGGCCGCCGCCGTCGCCAGCACCGGGACGAGCGCGATCGGCACCGTCCGGCCGGCCGCGCGCCGGTCGCCGAGGGCCAGGTGCCGGGGCAGCCAGCGCAGCAGGCCGGCGTCGGTGCCGAGCCCCGCCACCGCCGACAGGATGAGGAACAGGGACGTGGCGGCGAAGAACGAGCCCGCGAGCCGCGCCGAGTACAGGTGGGCGATCACCGAGACGATCGCGATGCCCTGAACGCCCGCGAAACCCGCGCCCACGAGGTTCAGCGCGCCGCCGCGCGCCAGCTTGTTGAGGTTCGGGCCGCCGCCGGATCCGGCGTCAGGACCCGGCATGCCGGCCCGCCTTCCGCGCGGGCTTGCCGTAGCGCGGCTTCACGGGACCGGCGTCCTCGGCGGGCGCGGCGTCGTCCGGGACGTCCGGCTCGTCGGCCAGATAGGGGGTCAGGTCCTCCTGCGTCCGGGTCGCCGCGGGCTCGACCGGCTGGTCCGGCGGCTCGGCGCGCTGCTTCTCCCGGTCCGACCAGCCCGCCACCTCGCTGGCCGGGACGTCGCGGGGCTTCAGGCCGTGCGTGCGCGAACGGTCGGACACGAGCGGCAGGTCGCCCTCGGGGGTCGCCGCCGCCGCCGACAGCGTCGGTCCGGGCGGCGGCGTCGCCGAGCGGGCGCGCGACCGGCGGGGCGGACGGTCCGCGACGACCGGCGGCTCCGGGTCGGGGATCGCCCGCAGGGTCTGGGTGACGTCGGTCCCGTCCGCCGCGTCGTCGACGGGAGCGCCGGCTTCGGCGCGATCCCGCCAATGCTCGCGTTCGTCGACGGGGACGCCGTGGACGACGGGCTCCTCGTCGGCCCAGGCGTCCCGGTCGTCCGCCGGGCCGGGAAGGGGGGTCTGTGCCGCCGGTTCCTTCTTGCCGCTCCGCTTCGCGGGCCGGCCCTGGTCGGGCGGCTGCAGGAGCGCGCCGAGGACGGTGGCCCCGGCCCGCTCGGCCTCGACGTAGGCCTGCCGCAGCTCCTCGCGGGTCGTGACGTCCTGGTCCACGACGAGGACGACCGCGTCGACGAACGTGCAGATCGCCTGCGCGTCCGCGTCGTGCAGGCTCGGCGCGTTGACGACCAGGTACTCGCTGCGCCGCCGGAGCGTCTTCACGGTCTCGCGCATCCGCGGGCCGCTGAAGCGGTGCGCGGCCTCCCGCGCCCGGGCCCCGCGCGGCAGCAGGCGGAGCTGGGAGTCGGTGTGGATGAGCAGCGTCGCCGGATCCGCGCCGCCGATGAGCGTGTCCGACAGCCCCTTGCCGGGCCGGACGCCGAACAACGTCGTGATGTCGGCGTCCTCGGTGGTGGCGTCGATCATGATCGTCTTGGCGCCCGCGTAGGCCAGCGCCACCGCGAGGTTGGCGCTGGCGAGCCGCGCGCTGCCGCCGGGCGTGGCGTTGGTGACGAGCAGCGCCACCGGCGTCTGCGGGGCGGTCGCCACGACGGCGGCGCGCAGCCGCCGGTAGCCCTCGCCCGCGGGACTGCGCGGCGCGTCCACGAGGACGAGGGAGTCGCCGTCCGCGCCCGCCGGAACGGTGCTGAGCGCCCGGACGCCGAGGCCTTCGAGTCCCTCGGCGTCGCGCAGGCGCTGGTTGAACCGCTCGCGCAGCAGCATGATGACGAGCCCGAGCAGCAGCCCGCCGATGATCCCGCCGACGCCGTACATCAGCGCCCGGGTCTTGCCGGGGTCGTCCCCGGCGCCCGCCGGGGTGATGACCTGCCCGGGGTCGACCGGGGTGCTGGCGATGTCGTTGGACTGCTCGTCGATCACGCCGAGCTGGTTGGTGTAGGCGGTGATCCGCTGCCGGAGGTAGGCGCGCTGGGAGCCGCGCGCGATGGTCAGCTCCCGGTTCGCCTCGCGCAGGGCCCGCTCGACGCGCGCCGACTGCGCCTTGAGCTTGCCGAGCCGTCCGTCGACGACGGCCTGGGCGCGCTGGCGCCGGTACTCCAGGTAGGCGTCGGCGAACGCCTGCGCGCCCGCCCCGGCGTCGGCGGCGCTGTTCGCGGTGTAGGTCAGGTTGAGGACCTGGGTGTTGGCCGGCACGGCGACCGAGACGGAGCCGCCGATGTCCCGCCTGAGCCGGGCCCGGGCGATCTTGGCGACCGTGTCGGTGCTGACGAGCTGCGCCTCGGTCTCCAGGTTGATGAGGTCGTCGCCGCGGCCCTCGGGCGAGTAGGGGTTGCCGTCCAGCGGGCTGACGAGGACGGTCGCCGTCGCCTTGAACGGCTGCGGCAGGAACAGCCCCGCCGCCGCGCCGAGCGCGCCGCAGATCACGATGAGGGAGATGAGGAGGACGGCGTACCGTCGAAGCAGGGCGGGAAATTGCCCCTGCGGCTCGGCCGTCGGTTCACCTGCCACGATGGCCCCCTCTGCTGGTGCTGTCCGCGCACGTCGCCCGATAGGTCACGACTTTAGCCGCGTCTGGTGGAATAGCGGATTCATTCACGTTGACTCTCATTCGCGGGACGGCGCGGTGAGGACGAGGCCACGGGCGGGGGTCGCGGCGAGATCGAGCGCGAGGACGCCCGCCGCGACCTCGCGGTCGAGCGCCCGCCCCCGTTCGACGATGACGAGCGTGAGGTCGCTGGCGACGGCCGCGCTGATCGTGTCGGCGCCGTTGAGGTCCGGGGTGGCGATGAGCACGAGCGCCGACTCGCGGGACGCGGCGCGCAGCGCGGCGGCGAGATGCCGGTCGTCGTCGCCCCGGACGAACCGCACGGGGAACCCCAGGGGAGGCGTCACGACCTCGGCGATGTCGCGGTCGGCCCCGGCGGCGCGGACGAGCAGCACGGTCGTCGCCGATCCGCCCTCGGTGCAGAGTTCGGCGAGTTCGTGGGCGACGGCGACGGCGGTCGCCGGCGGGGCGCCCGCGACGAGGACCGTCCGCGCCTCGGCGTCGAAGATGATGTTCCGCAGCCGGCGGCAGACCTCGCGGTGGCCGCCGTCCATCGCGGCGGCCTCGACCATGATCGGCAGCCGGCTGTGCAGGCGGATGTCGGCGGGACGGCGGATCCGGCGCGGGCGGCGGGCCCGCGCCAGCGCGTACAGCACCCAGATCATGAACCCGATGCCCACGCCGTCGGCGATGGTGACGTCGCGGTCGGAGCCGTCGCGCGCGGCGGGGCGGCTCGCGGAGCGCAGCACCTCGCCCGGCTGGACGACCTTGCTGTCGAGCTGGGAGAGCTGCTTCTCCACTGTGCCGATCTGCTTGGAGATCTCCTGCCGGCGGGTGCGGGCGGTGAGGCGCGTCGGCTCGTTCTCGTCGCCGGGCAGCGCCTTGAGCTGCTTGGTGAGCAGCGTGACGTACTGCTCCAGCGCCTCGCGGTTGCGCTGCTGCACACCGCCGAGGATCTGCTGCCGGAGCGTGAGGTAGGCGTCGGCGACGGTCTCGGCCCCGCGCTGGGCCTCCGTCGGCGTCCCGCCGCGCACGGAGATCGTCAGGACGTGCGTGCCCTCCGGCACGGTCAGCCCGATGCGGGACTTGAGGTCCGCGCGGGACCGGCCGGCGAAGCCGGGGAAGGTCGCGAGCCGGCGCAGGACGTCGTCGGACCAGGCGAGCTGCGCCTCGGTGTCCATCGTGGCGTCGCGCGGGGGACGGCTGTTGTCGTCGAACGACGACCCGATCGTGAGCCCGGGATGGAGCGTGACCGGCGGGGCGAGCACGGACGTGGTGGAGATGTACCCGGGCGGTCGGCTCACGGTGACGGCCGCCCCGCCGACGAAGCCGAGCAGCAGCGCCGCGGCGAGCGTGACCTTGTGCCGCTTGAGCGCGCCGACGTACCGCGTGACGGGCACGGCGTCGGGTGCGAGCGGTGGTTCGGCCTCCACCCGGGAAGGACCGAGGCGGCGTTTCCTCATGGCGTTCCCGGAGGTCAGACCCGTCGCCAGGCCGGTTCCTCGCCGATCAGCTCGGCGAGGCGGTCGTCGTGGGGCCGGTAGTGCTCGGTGAGGCGTTCGAGGAGGTGCGGGGGCAGGGGCGAGCCCGGCCGCGCGTTGTGCCGCTCGAAGGACGGCGGGCGCCACCGGGGGAGGTCGAGGAAGTCGAGGATCCGGTCGTAGACGGCTTCGGGTTCGCTGAAGAAGTCCTCGGCGAACGTCACGAGCACCCGCTCGCGTCCGAACAGGGCGTACAGCCGCTCGATCTGCTCGGCGTACTGCCCCCGGTCGATGTAGGAGTGGTGGCGGTGGCTGTGGCTGACGTACGCGGGATCGGCCTTGATGCGCTCGACCTCGCCCGCCAGGCGCTCGGGTTCGAGGTCCAGCGCCCGCTCGAACGGCTCGGTCTCGAACCCGCGCGCCAGTTCGTGCTTGTGGGCCGAGTAGGCACGTTCCACCGGGTCGCGCAGCAGCGCGATCAGCTTGACGCCGGGCAGGTCGGCGGCGATGCGCTCGGCCGCGAGCGGGTGGTGCATGTAGTACCCGGCGGACTCGAACGCCAGCGGACGCGCCGCGCCGTCCGGGCGGCCGGCGATCGGCCGGAGGGGGAAGTGGCCGCGGTACCACCCGAGGCCGCGCGGATAGTTGACGTCGAAGTAGTGGACGCCCTTGTGGAAGTTCGGCGGGACGACGGACGGGTGCGGCGCGAGGGCGCGGAACAGCGACGTGGTCCCGCCGCGCTGCGTGCCCACCATGAGGAAGCCGGGCAGCATCCGCGCGCCCGCGGTGAGCCGGCCGGCGGTCCGGGTGGCGGCGCGGCCCGCGTCCTTGACCCACTGGGGCGCGTCGCTGCGTGAGATCACGAAGTCCTCCCGGGACCGGCGTGGAGCAGGTGGAGGAGCCGGTCGGCGTCGGCGCGCAACGGTTCGCCGATGGGCTCCTGCGCCGCGAGCAGGTAGCGGCGGCACAGTTCGAGCAGGTAGAGGTGGACGGTCGCGTCGGCGTCCGCGCCGGTCAGGCCGACCGGCGCGAGCGCGGCGTCCGCGCCGTCGGGCCAGGCCGCGTAGGCGGGACCCGGCTGGACCCGCATGGCCTCCTGGAGCCGGTAGTGCAGCAGGTCGAACCCCGCCGGGACCGGACGGGCGAACCGCTCCCAGTCCCAGAGGCGGAGGCGGCCCCGGTGCCAGGCCATGTTCCAGGGCGTCCAGTCGCCGTGCCAGGCCCCGAACTCCAGTGCGCGACCGCCGTGCGCCTTCTCGACGTCCGCGACGACCGCGGTGAACCGTTCGCGCTGGTCCGCGTCGGCGATGGCAGCCGCGTCCCCGGTCACGCTCGCCCAGAACGGGCTGTCGCGCAGCACGGCCCGTTCGGCGCCGCCGACCTCGAACAGCGCGCGCATCTCGGCGACCGGCGCGTCGCCGCGCGGCCGTCGGCCGAGCGCGCTCGTCGGCAGCGGCTCCAGGACGAGCAGGTCCATGCCCTCCCACGCGCCGTGGTGCAGGACGCGCGGGACGTGCACGCCCGCGGGCGGGTGCTCCGCCAGGTAGGCGAGTGCCGCGGCCTCGCGGGCGATGAGATCACGGGTCGTGGGATTGTCGCCCACCTTCACGAACGCCACCGGCTCACCCCCTGGAGAGAGGACGTGCAGGATCGGCTTGCGGTTGGCACGCGCGTTGCCGAGACCGATGCTGACCACGACCGGCCGTCCGAGCAGGTCGGCGAGACGGTCCTCGACGGACGGCCCGCCGCCGGTGATGCGCAGCCGGTCCCTGAGCCGCCGTTCGGGCAGCCCGGTGCGCACGGCGGTCGCGACGAGCCCGCGCGTGACGCGTTCCCGCAGGCCGAGGTCGTGGCTGTAGCGGCGCAGCGCCGTCGCCGCCGCGCGGGGCAGCCCGGCGGGGACGAGCAGGCGGGGCCGTTCGGCGTCGGGGAGGAACGCCAGCTCGCGCCGCGCCCCGGCGGACTCGCCCGGCGCGACGGCGGCGACGTGCGCTCCGGGCCACAGCGCGGCCGTGGCGCCGACCCAGGCCTGATGCGTCTCGGCGCCCATCACGCGGCCTCGGTGAGGGCGGGGCGGCGGCCGGCCCGGCGCCCGTTCTCGGTCCGGGCGTCGCGCTTCGCGCGCCACATCAGCGCGACCGCGATCATCACCGTGTACAGCGGGACCTCCACCAGGTCGTAGACGAAAAGGAAGAGCGCGCAGGCGAGCAGCACGCAGCACCCCGCGATCGAGTAGGCGCTCGTATCTCGCCAGTGCAGGGCGAAGCGGATGAGGAAGAACAGGCAGAACGCGACGGTCCCGACGATCCCGTTCGCGAAGATCAGCAGCCAGATGTGGCCCTGGGTGCCGAGCGGCGGCGGGGCGCACGCCTTGCAGCCGGGCAGGGCGCCGCCGCCGACCTGGCCGAGGTCGCCCTGGACGTCCCGGGTCGAGCCGAAGCCGACGAGCGGGGAGCCGCTGAGGGCGCTGCGGGTCGTCTCCTCGGCGAGCAGGGAGCGCCGGTTGTTGCTGTGCGGGTTGTCGATGCGGTCCTGGACGAGCCCGGGGAGCGGCGACAGCAGGACCACGATCGCGCCCGCGAGGATGGCGCCGCCCGTCCAGGCGATCAGCCGGGGCCCGCCGACCTGGACGAGTTTCGCGATGCCGAACAGCCCGATCACGCCGAGGGAGATCCACAGGCCCCGGTTCAGCGAGTACACGACCGCCCACAGCGAGGCGACGACGATGAGCCCGCCGAACACCCGCCGGATCGGCTTGGCCCGGACGATCCACGTCAGCACGAAGTACGGCAGGAAGAACGCGTACGCGGCGCCCCACGTGTTGGCGTAGGCGAAGGGGGCCATCGGACGCGGCTGCTCGAAGCCGAGGATCGTGTCGATCTCGGCCGTCTTCGGATGGACGATGCTGTGGATGAAGGAGTTGGAGCTGAGCCCGTGCGGCAGGACCAGCTCCATCGCGGACGTGAGCTGGACGCCCGGCAGGAACGAGCCGAGCAGGCCGCCCGCGGTCGTGACGACGAACATGTAGCCGAGCAGCCGGCCGATCTTCCCGCTCGGCAGCTCCCGTTCGCCGAGGTTGCCGATGTAGAGCAGGACGATCGTGAACGTCAGGTACCAGGCGAGCCGCCAGCCGAACACGAGCAGCCGGCTCGCGCCCCCGCCGGGCACGGCGCCCGGGGCGTCGGCCCACAGGACGAGCACGCCGAGCACGACCCAGGCGACGAAGAACAGCCAGACGCCGAACCCGCTCGGCGCGACGAGCCGGCCGCGCCGCCGCCACAGGACGAACGCCATCGGCACCGCCATGAGGATCGGCATGACCTGGGCGAGGCCGAGCAGCCACCAGACGGGATAGCCGAGCAGGGCCACCGTGATGGGCCAGTCGGGCTCCGCGCGCCAGGGCAGCAGCCGCGGACCCGCGGAACGGGCATCCCCCGCGACCGCTCGCATCCCGGTCACCGCCGCTCCGTTCTGAGTTTCCACGCCGACGCGGACCCGCGACGCCGGGGCCGTCGCGACGGGCCGGTTCGCGGCCGGTCGGGACGTCGCTCCGCCCGGGAAGCGTACCTCGCGTGCTGTGCTTCCGGGCGTTGGTCGGGACAAGTCCGCAGATCAGCGGAGTGGACCGTTGCCGGAAACTTGATATCGAAATGTTGACGAAAGTTCCGTGTTGCGCAGACTGCTCCGGTTACGCTTGCCCGGCGCCGGGCTCCCAGGGCGTTGTTTTGGGTGAGATTTTACTCCTTACACTTGCAGGAGGCGCTGCATGGGCAGACGCAGACTCGGAGCCCTTGTCGCGGGGGTGATCCTGGCGCTGGGACTGACGGGAGCGGCCGTCACCGCCCCGGCCCAGGCCGACCAGACGGGGGCCGAAACCGGCCAGGGCAAGGTCGTCAACGCCGACCCCGTCGACTACACGCCGCAGGTCCAGGACGGCGAGGTCAAGTCGATCGTGAAGATCGGCGGCAAGATCTACGTCGGCGGCAGCTTCACCCAGGTCAAAGAGCCGGGGGGCGGCAAGCCGATCCTGACGCGCAACCGCATGTTCGCCTTCGACGCGGCGACCGGCGCCATCGACCCGAACTTCACGCCGGACGTCGACAAGAACGAGGTCAGCGTCCTGCTGCCCGCGCCGGACGGCAACTCCCTCTACGTCGGCGGCAACTTCGGCTACATCAACGGCGTCCGCACCTTCGTGATGGCCCGGGTCAACGCGACGACGGGCGCGCCGATCACGTCGTTCCAGCCGCACTTCGACGCCCGTGTCCGCGACCTGCGCTTCGCCGGCGGCCGTTTGCTGGCGGCTGGAACGTTCTCCACCGTGGACGGCGCTCCGCGCGCGGCCCTCGCCGCGATCAACCCGCAGACCGGCGCCCGCGACGACTTCGTCGACCTCGGGATCTCCGGCACGCAGACCGGGACGGGCACCACCCAGGTCTACAAGATGGACATCACGCCGGACGGCTCCAAGCTCGTCATCATCGGCGTCTTCAACTCCGTCGGCGGCAGCCCCCGGCACCAGATCGCGATGATCGACCTGTCCGGCGCCACCGCCCAGCTCGCCAACTGGGACACGGCGCGGTACGCCGACCAGTGCTCGCAGTCGTTCGACACGTACATGCGCGACGTCGACTTCTCGCCCGACGGCTCGTTCTTCGTGGTCTCCACGACCGGCGCGTACGGCGGCACGTCCAAGCTCTGCGACTCGCAGGCCCGCTGGGAGACGGCCGCGACCGGCGCGGGCCAGCAGCCCACCTGGGTCAACTGGACCGGCGGCGACACCACGTACGCCATCGAGATCACCGACACCGCGGTCTACGCGGGCGGCCACTTCCGCTGGTCCAACAACCCGTTCGCCGGGGACTCCCCGGGCCAGGGCGCGGTCTCGCGGCGCGGCCTGGTCGCGCTCGACCCGCTGAGCGGCGTCCCCTACACGTGGAACCCGGGCCGTGATCTCGGCGTCGGCGTCTTCGACCTCCTCGCCACGAACGAGGGCCTGTGGATCGGCAGCGACACCGAGAACCAGGGCGGCGAGTACCACCCGAGGCTCGCGATGTTCCCGGTGGCGGGCGGCACCAAGGTGGCCGTGAACCAGACGGGGACGCTGCCCGGCAACGTCTACTACGGCGGCGGCACGGGCTTCCTGTTCCCGCCGAACTACCTGAAGCACCGCTCGTTCAACGGGACCACGGCCGGTTCGGAGGTCACCGACGGCACCGCCGGGTTCGACTGGCGCACCGCGCGCGGCTCGTTCATGATCAACGGTGAGCTGTTCTACGGGCTGAACGACGGCAAGTTCTACCGCCGCACGTTCGACGGCACGACGCTCGGCACGCCGACCGTCATCAACGAGGCCGACCAGCTCACGAACATGTCCACCTGGCACGGCCAGGTGCCGAACATCAACGGCATGTTCTTCGCGAAGGGCCGGGTCTACTACACGCGCGGCCAGTCCTCGCTGTACTACCGGGGCTTCACGCCGCAGAGCAACATCGTCGGCGCGCTGGAGAACGTCGCGACCGGCAACCTGCCGGCGACCAACTGGAGCCAGGTCGGCGGCATGTTCGTCGACGGCGACTACCTGTACTACGTGAACAACAACGACGGGAAGCTCTACCGGGTCGGGTTCTCCGCCGCCGGAGTGCCGACCGGCACGGCGACGGTCGTCGCCACCGGCGACTGGCGCGGACGTTCGGTCTTCCTGTACTCGGGCGTCCCGAACGAGAAGCCCACGGCGTCGTTCACGACCGACTGCGGCGCGCTCGCCTGCGCGTTCGACGGCTCCGGATCCGGCGACCCCGACGGGACCATCGCGTCGTACGCGTGGGACTTCGGCGACGGCCAGACCGGTACCGGCGCGACCGCGAACCACACCTACGCGGCGGCGGGCACGTACACCGTCAAGCTGACCGTCACCGACGACGACGGCGCGACCGCGGAGAAGTCCGACACCGTCACCGTGGCGCCGAACAGCACCGGCATCGTCTACCGGGGCGGGGACGGCGCCAACGCCAACGCCACGTCCGTCAAGGTGACGGTCCCGCCCGCCGTCGAACCCGGCGACGGTCTGCTGCTGCTGCTGACCTACAACAGCGGCGGCGTCACGATGACCCCGCCCGCCGGGTGGACCCAGGTGGACACCCAGACGGCGAGCACGGGCGCGACGTCGGTGGTGTGGAAGCGGGTCGCGGCGGCCGGCGACGCCGGGACGCAGATCACGATCCCGTTCAGCGCGATCACCAAGTCCGACCTGCGGCTGCTGGCGTACCAGGGCACCGCGACGGACGACCCGGTCGCGGCCGTCGCCAAGGCCGTGGACGGCTCGGCGGTCACCGACCACCCGTCGCCGACCGCGTCGGTCGCGGCGCCGGGGAGCTGGGTGATCTCCTACTGGGCCGACAAGTCGTCCAGCACCACCGCCTGGACGGCCCCGGCCGGCGTCGAGACCCGCGGGACGGGCATCGGCGCGGGCGGCGGACGGATCACCAGCCTCACCGTGGACAGCGGCGGCTCGGTGGCCACCGGCGGCTACGGCGGGAAGATCGCGTCCACCGACGCGGCCAGCAGGGCGCAGATGTGGACGATCGTCCTGGCGCGGAAGCCCTGATCCGCGAACCGTGACCGGATGACGGTCCCGGCCGGAGCACTCCGGCCGGGACCGCCACCGGCAGCGGGAACGACGAAGGCCCCCGGTGCGAACCGGGGGCCTTCTCCGTTGTCAGCCGTGCGACGCGGTCAGCAGAAGTCGCGCCACGCCTGCCTGCTCGGGCCGTCCAGGAGGCGGTAGTCGCCGTTGCTCCACTTCAGGTCGAAGTAGGCCACCCAGAGGGCGCGGTGCGCGGTCAGATAGGAGTTGGTGGCGCGCAGCCACTCGGCGCGCTTTGAGCCGTCGTCGCCCCGCACCACCAGGCTGCCGGTCTCGGCGACGCCGAACGGCAGCCCTTCTCCCTCGCTCGTCGCGATGACCCGCTGGTACATCGCCTCGGGCGTCTCGTAGCGGCCCTTGGAGTCGGCGAGGTTGTAGACGTCCCAGCCGAGCGTCTGGATCACGTCCTTGCCGGGGTAGTAGTCGCGCCAGTCGCGGCCCGAACGCGGGTCGAGCGTCCATCCCATGAGGACGAGCGTCGCGTGCAGCCGCGGGTTGTGCGCCTCGTCGGCGAGCGACCGCAGCCGGCGCCACGCCGCCCGGTAGTCGGCGGCGGTGAAGCTCCCGGCGGCGATGTTGTCCTCGGGCTCGTGGTAGTAGACCCAGTAGACGTCGCGGTCGCCGGGGGCCGTCGCGAACCAGCGGCGCATGGCCTCGTCGTACCGCCCCGACAGCACCGCGCGGGGGTCGAGCTTGAACGAGATGATCGCGGTGCGCTTGCCGACGTCGGGCCGTCCGGGCCAGGCCGGCGGGACGCTCGGGTAGAACAGCCGGACGCTCTCCAGCCCGCCGTAGTACTGGTCCATCCGGCTGAGCGCCTGCTGCGACGTCTCGCCGTTCTGGTAGTTCAGCGAGGCGCCGCACAGCGTCCGGGGACGTTCCCTGGACGGGTCGGGCGAGGGCGTGTCCGAGGGCGTCGGGGTCGGTGTCGGGGACGGCCCGGTGCTCGCCGACACGGCCGGCTCCGGCTCCGTCGGCGAGGGCGTCGGCGACGCGGTGGGCCCGCGCCGACCGCCGCCGAAGACGAGCAGCGGGCCGCGGTCGGCCTCCCGCGACTGGATCGAAGCGCCCGTGTTCTCTTCGGCGTTGGTGATGGCGAAGGCGTACCGGCCGGGGGCGCGCACGATGGAACCGACGTCGAAGACGGCCATGTCGCCGGTGACGGGAACGGTCGCGATCACCGGGCCCGGCACCGGACGGTTGTCCCAGGAGGTTCCGGTCTCGTCCCACCCGTCGGGCAGCGTCCGCAGCTCGACCTGCCCGGGACGGTGGTCGAACCGGTCGAACGTCACGGCGAGGCGCGCCCCGTCGGCGACGTTGGCGCTCTCGGGGACGTCGAAGGCGACGTACGCCTCGGTGTGCCACGCGGGCCACACCGAAGCGGTGATCTTGGCCGCGTCGCCGTACGTCGTCGTGGGGCGCTCCCGCACGACGTAGGTGTCGGCGACGGCCGGGACGGCGGTGACGCGCCGCGCAGCCGCCGCCCGGGCCCGCACGTCGTGCGTCCCGGGGCCGTCGCGGGCGATGGCGACGGCCCCGGCCGCGACGACCGCCGCGGTGGCGAGCGAGGCCACGGTGAACAGCGGCCGGCCGGACAGCGCCCGCCGCCGCGCGGGCGCCGCGCGGCGGGTCGGGGGGACCGGTCCGGACCGGCGCGCGTCGGGACGATGGTGGCGACCCGTCGGCGACGGGTCCCGGGGATCGCGGTTCGGCACGGACCGCCCCCCTTTCTGCGTCGGTCGCCTTCTCAGTTCATGATGTCCGTCTGGGCGAAGTCAATTCCTTGTAGTGACGGTCCTGTAACTCCGAGTCATCCGAGCGGGAACATCCCGATTCGGCCGTGGTACTCCTTGCCGAGCTGGTCGGTGTCGCTGCCGACCAGCAGGCCGTTCGGCGTCGCGACGAGCGCCTCGACGCCGTGGCCGAGCGTGCGGGTCGGGTTCCACGACAGCGGCTTGCCGGTCGTGGGGCTGAGCGCGGCGATGCCGGGCCTGGACACCGCGCCCGGTCCGGCGAAGTCGTGGCCGTACGGGTTGTTGAGCCACCGCTGGTGCCCGCCCACGTAGACGGCCACGCCGGTCACCGACGTGGACAGCAGCGTGTCGCCGCCGGTCCAGTCGACCCAGGTCGGGCTCTGCCCCGAGCCCGTCCGGTCGGTCTCCCACCGGGCGGCCGAGTCGCAGAGCTGGCTGGTGCCGTACGGGCCGCCGGTGGTGACGACGACGAAGTACGACCCGTCCGGCGAGAAGTCCATGCCGCGCATGTAGGTGTCGAACGAGCTGGTGTTGCACGGCGTCGCGTACTTCTCCGTGGCCCACGTGGTCAGCTTCGCCGGGGACGACTTGGTGTCGATCATGGCGATCTGGTAGCGGCGGAGCCCGTTGACCTTGGTGAACGTGCCGTTGATGATCAGGCGGCTGTCCGCCGGGTTGACGGCGAGACGGTAGACCTTCAGCGCGCCCTGGCGCGGGTCCGAGACCTTGAGGGTGAACGTCGGGTCGGCGGCGCCGGTGATGGCGTCCAGCCGGGCGAGGGAGGCGCGGGCCGCGCCGCCCGCCTTCGTGAACGTGCCGCCGATGTAGAGCCGCGAACCGCGGCGGACCATCGTGTAGACGCGGTAGTCCACGGCGGGCTTGAACGTCGGGACGATCCCGCCGTCGGTGGCCTTGAGCCGGACCAGCGTGCCGGTCTTCGTCGCGCCGACGTGGGTGAACGTTCCGCCGGCGTACACCGACGAGGACGTCCCGGCCTGGAGGGTGTGGACGCTGCCGTCCACCTTCGGGACGAACGCGGTGTCGATCTTACCCGTGCCCATGTCGTAGGCGAACAGGTTGTGCCGCTTGATCTTGGTGGCGGAACTCGCCTCCCGGACCTCTTCGAAGTCGCCGCCGACGATGACCTTCGTGCCGACGACGGCGATGGCGCGCACGGTCCCGTCGAGGACGTGCGGCGTGTTGTCCACCGGGTTCGCAGAGACCACGGCGGACTGTGCGATGTCGGCGTTTGCGGTGAACGTGGGGACGAGCGTGGTGGTCAGCACCGACAGTACGGTCACCGTCGCCGTGATTGAGCGCTTGCGCATGGGGGGTCTCCGGGTCGAGGGCGCGTGACCCGGCACTTTTAGCACGCTTCCGGGCTCAAGGAGTCCGGTTCGGGGGAACTGATACGGGTTGATACCCGGTCGTGTCCGAACGTATCGGTAGCGCCGCCGTTCGGCGCCCCATCGGTTCGGGGCAGCAGCACACGGCACGCGAAGACCGTCACGACGAGCAGCATGCCGCCGACCGCCCAGCCGCCGAGGACGTCCGTCACCCAGTGTTTGTTCAGGTAGGTGCGGGTGTAGCCCTCCATGAACGCCATCGTGACGATCAGGCTCCACGCCGCGCAGCGCACCGTCCGTCCGGCGCGCGTGTAGGCGAGCGCGACCAGCACCACCGTGCCGTAGATCGCCAGCGTGCGACCGCAGCCGCCGGACGGGTAGGTGCCGAGCGTCGTCGGCGGGTGGCCCCGGTTCACGACCTTCGCCAGGGCGGCGTTGTCGAACTTCTGCACCAGCACGGTCCCGCCGATGATCACGGCGGGGACCCACCACCGCTCGCGCCGGAGCACCGCGACGACGGTGAGCACGACCGCGGCCACGGCGGCCGTGCCCCGGGTCTCGGGAATGTTGCCCATCTGGCCGAGGAATCGCATCGGCTCCGCCCAGCCGTGCCGCTGGACGTCCTCGATCCAGTGGAAGACCGCCCAGTCGACCGGGTGCTCGATGCGCTGGAAGATCTCGCCGAGAACGAGCCCGACGGCCGTCAGCAGGAACACCCCGGCGCCGTACAGCGTCAGCGCGGCGCCGCCGGGTCCGAGCGTGCCGGTGAGTTGCGCCCGGGCGTCGAGCAGCGCGGGCGGAACGACGGAGCGGGCGGAAAGCGCGCGTGCGACGAGGAAGGCGCCCGCGAACACCAGCGGTGTTCCGAGCACTCCGAGCAAGATAGCGGTCAGCATTGCTGTACTTTAGCGGCACGAGGTGGGATTGACCGCTGTTCGCGAAGGTCATTTCCTCCGGTAGATCGACTTCCTGGAGTGACGGTATGGGTCAGGGCACCGTTGTCGTTGTTGTGCTCTCTCATCGCGGTTCCGAGCAGGTGGCCAGGCTCGTGGAACGCATCACCGCCGGTGCTCACTCAATGGCGGTGATTCATCACGATCCGTCGGGGGAGCCGCTTCGCCTCCGTCCCTCGTCGTCGGTGGCGCTGCTGCCGGACCCGGTGGCCTGCAGATGGGGACGGCTGTCGCTCGTCGAAGCCCAGTGGAAGGCGCTGCACTGGGTGCGCGCCAATGTCCCCGACTTCTCGTGGGTGCTGCTGGTATCGGGTCAGGATTATCCCATTCGGCCGATGACGGCCATCGAGGCGGAACTCGCGGCGTCCCCGCACGACGCTTACCTTCGCCATTTTTTCGTGGGACCGGATCCGGCCACCGACGAAATTTCGTGGCAGGGCCTCACCCGGCGGCGTTATCTGTATAAGAGGCGCCTTCCGTTCAGCCACCGTTCGGTCCCGTTGCCGATGCGGCGCCGTGATCCTTTCCGGGGGGACGTCGGCCTCTACGTCGGCGACATGTGGTTCAACCTGTCCGCCCGCGCCGTGCACGGGATGCTGGACGCCGGGCCGCTGGCCGAACGGCTGCTGCGCTACCTGCGGTTCGCCCCGATCCCGGACGAGGCGTTCGTGAGCTCGCTGGCGCTCAACGTCCGGCCGGAACTGGACGTCGCGCGCGACAGCAAGCGCTTCATCCGCTGGGGCACGCGGCAGCCGCACCCCGAACTCATCACCGCCGCGCATCTGGACGACCTGCGCTCCAGCACCGCGTTCTTCGCCCGCAAGGTCGACGCCGACCGCCACCCCGAGGTGCCGGATCTGCTGGACGCGCTCGCGGCGGAACGCCCGACCGCCGCCTCGTGACGCCGGCCGGGCTCCGCGTCGTCGGTCAGCGGGCCCGGACGCGGTGGGCGAGGACGCGCACCAGATAGGACCCGAGTTCGATCGTGTACCGCCGCCAGAGCCGGCGCGGCTCGCGCGCCAGCCGGTAGAGGAACCCGATCCGCAGCCGCAGGACCCACGTGGGGTAGTAGTCGCGGCGTTCGGCGAGGTGCTCGAAGTACGCGCCGCAGGTGATGATCACCGGGGCGGTCAGCCGGTCGCGGTACTCGGCGACGAACCGCTGCTGGAGCGGGGTGCCGAGACCCACGTGCAGGATGTCGGGCGAAGCGGCGTTGATCTCGTCGACGAGGCGTTCGGCCGTCGCGGCGGGGATGCGTCCGTGCTCGTCCGCCCAGTGGCCGTGCAGCGTCCCGGCGATCGTCAGGCCCGGGTACCACGCGCGGACGTTCGCGGCGGCGGCCTCCGCCACGCCCGGCGCGTTCCCGAAGAGGAACACCCGCCACCCCTCGGCCGCGGGCTGGCCGAACAGGTCGTCGGTCAGGTCGTCGTTCGCCATGCGGCCCGGCACCGGACGGCCGAACACCCGTGCGGCGAGCACCACGCCCCACCCGTCGGCGAGGTTGAGGTCGAAGCCGTTCATCAGGCCGCGCAGTTCGTCGTCCTTCTGCGCCTTGAGAACGTAGTCGGGGTTGGCGAACGTGATGGTCAGCGTCGTGCGCGAGGCGACCGCCTCGGCGACGAACGACCGCAGGACGGTGGCGTCCACGCGGCTGACCCGGATTCCGAGCACGTCCACCGTGTCGTGCCGCCAACGCTCGTGCCCGGGCGCTTTCATGATCTCCTAGCACGGCGGAGGGCTGGGGGGAGGCCGCCGTCCGGGGCAGAGTATCCCGAGATCAGCCGGTTCTGACGGATTCCCGCTCAGTCACGGCAACAGCGTCTTTGGCGCGGCGGCGGCCGGTCAGCCAGACGGCCGTGGCGACCGCGGCGAGGGCGACCATCGCCCACGCGAGCTGCGTCACGCCGAGGCCGAACATCTTGAGCGCCGAGACGACGAGGACGAACGCCAGGACGCGGCGGATCAGCCCGCCCGGCGCCCGGGACGAGATCTTCGAGCCGAGGTAGACGCCCGGGATCGACCCGACGAGCAGCGCGGCCGTGACCTCCATGCGGAAGTCGCCGAACAGCAGGTGGCCGAGCGCGGCGGAGAAGACCAGCGGGACGGCCTGCAGCAGGTCCGTGCCGACGAGCTGGTTGGCGCGCAGCGCCGGGTAGAGCGCGAGCAGCGCCACGATGATCAGCGAGCCGGAGCCGACCGAGGTGATCCCGACGACGAGCCCGCCGACGACGCCGACCAGCAGCGTCGGGACGGGCCGGACGACGACGGGCCCGGGGTCCGCGCCGTCCAGCTCGGCGTCCCGCTTACGGGACTGGATCCCGCGCACGACGAGCCCGGCGGCGGCCAGCAGCAGCGCGACGCCCATCGCGATCTGGATGAAGCGCTCGACGCCCGAGCCGTCCCCGAGCGCCCGCGCGACGAGGACGCCGCTGAACGCGGCGGGCACCGATCCGGCGCACAGCCACCCGACGAGCCGCAGGTCGATCGTCCCCTGCCGGTAGTGGACGAAGCTGCCGACGGGCTTCATCACGGCGGCGGCGACGAGGTCGCTGGACACGGCGGCCAGCGGGCTCACCCCGAAGAACGTGACCAGCATCGGCGTCATGAGCGCTCCGCCGCCCATGCCGGTCAGCCCGACGACGATGGCGACGAGGAACGACCCGAGGGCCATCGTCCAATCGAAGTCCATCCGTATGCCCTACCAACATGCTGGGGAACCGGCCGCCGACCAGCCTAGGCGAAACCCCCCATCCATGCCCACACCGCCCACGCTGACGGCGGCCGGGGCGTGCCGGGTCAGGGGCGGACCCAGCCGCCCTCCACGAGCAGCGCGAGGACGCGCTCCACGGCCTCGTCGGCCGTCAGCCCGGTCGTGTCCAGCGTGAGGGCCGCGTCCGCAGGCACCTCGTACGGGTCGGAGATGCCGGTGAACTCGGGGATCAGCCCCGCGCGCGCCTTGGCGTAGAGGCCCTTGCGGTCGCGCCGCTCGCACTCCTCCAGCGGCGTCGCCACATGGACGAGCAGGAAGTCGCCCACGGCCTCGACCATCGCGCGGACCTCGGCGCGCGTCGCCGCGTACGGCGCGATCGGCGCGCAGATCGCGACGCCGCCGTGCCGGGTGACCTCCGACGCGACATAACCGATCCGGCGGACGTTCAGGTCCCGGTCGGCGCGCGAGAACGTCAGCCCCGCCGACAGCAGGCGCCGGACGACGTCGCCGTCCAGCAGCGTCACGTTGCGCCCGTCCCGCTCGACCAGCGCGTCCGCGAGCCCCCGCGCGATCGTCGACTTGCCCGACCCGGACAACCCGGTGAAGAACACGGTGAGCCCGCGCAGGTGCTTGGGCGGACGGGCCACCGCGAGTTCGGCGGCGACGGCGGGCGGGGTGAACCAGTCCGGGATCGGCTCGCCCCGGTCCAGCAGCTCGCCGAGCCGTTCGGGCGTCAGCTCCGCCTGGACGTGGTCGGGGTCGATGCGCGCGACGGGCCGCCACACCTCCACGTCCGCGTCATATCCCCACGGCTCGGGCACGACGACCGGGACGGCGGTCCCCTCCACGTCCAGATCGGCCAGCAGGTGCGTCGCCCCATAGGCGGCGGCGACATGGGACCGCAGCCGCACGTCCCGCTCGGCGGGCGACCGCTCCGGCAGCGGCAGCGGGACGATCCGCGCCCCCTCCGGAAGATCGCGCCGGACGGCCAGCAGCGCCCGCACCAGCGCCTCGTCGTGCTGCCCGCCGAGCAGCGGCAGGACGAGCACCGACGCCCCCAGCCGCTCGGCCACCTGCCGGATCTGCCCGAGCTGCTTGCGGTGCAGCGGCTCGCGGGCGGCGACGGCGAGCAGCGGCCCGTCGACGGCCTCCAGCTCGTCCGGACGCCGCCGCATCCGATGGAACGGTCCGTGCGCCGGCGCGCGCAAAGCCTCGACGGGACCGGCCAGACAGTGCGCCCCCGACGTAGGGTCCTGCCACGACTCGGCAACGGTAAGCACAGCCAGCGGCACGCCCTCGGGATCCTGCAGAACGAGCTGCGCATGCCCGGCCAGCTCCGCCGGAACGGTCAGCGTGACCGGCACCGGCCACGGCGTCCCGTCCGCCAGCCGCCCGCCCGCGATCACCATCGCGGCGTCGAACGCGCCGAGGAACCCGGTGAGCGGCGCGTACACCCCCGCGAGCAGCAGTTCCAGATCGGCCAGCTCCACCGGCCCCGGGGTCCAGGCGGGCAGGTCGCGCAGCGTGTCGGGCAGGCCGGCTTCGGCGGTCACCGCAGTCTCCGTTCCCGTCCGGGCAGGCCGGACGGATCCACGTCGGTCGGGGATTCCGCAGAAAAATACCGAGCCGCCGAGGGTGTTCGCACACCCGGCCCGGCCCCGTGGGGGCACGGGCGCGGCGGCCGGGTCCCCGCGAGATCTCCCGGTGTGATCGGACAGATGCGCACTGTCTCATTCTTGCCCGTCGCGCGACCCCGATACGCCCGTCCCTGGCCGGGAGCGGACGGTCAGAGCAGGCGGGCGTAGCGGTTCTCGGGTTTGCGGATGACGAGGGAGACGTCGGTGTGGGCGGCGGTGAGGCGGCCCCGGGAGCAGGCGGCGACCGTGCGGCACAGGGCGGCGAGCGGGGCGGTGGCGGCGCCGAGGGACGTGAGGGCGTCGCGGGACGTGCGTTCTTCGGCGATGACGAGGCCGCGCATCACGCAGTACCACTGGAGGCCCTGCCGGGACGCGACGCGTTCGTAGGCGCCGGCGGGCGGCGGCGCGGTGGCGGGACGGCCGGGGAGGTGGGCGGCGAGGCCGAGCAGCCGCCGGTCCAGGAAGCCGAGCGCGCTGTCGCGGTCGCGCAGCCGCAGCAGGAGCAGGCCGCCGGGCTTGAGGGCGGCGACGAAGCGGTCCAGGACGAGTTCGGCGTGCGGGACGCGCTCGATCAGGTAGGGGGCGTGGACGATGTCGAACGCGCGCGGCGGGAGCGGGACGGTCCGCAGGTCGCCGAGGTGCCAGGCGGTGAGGTCGGCGCGGGTCCGCAGGTGGGCGCGCGCGGCGGGCGTGTCGAGGTCGATGCCGGTGACCTGGTGCTCCGCGCCGTCCGCCCGCCCGTCGAGGCGGAGCCCGGCGCCCCAGCCGCAGCCCGCCTCCAGGATGTGCAGCCGGGTCAGCGGCCGTTCGGCGGCGTACTGGCGGGCGCGTTCGGAGAACAGGTCGCCGTCGCTGTCCGATCGGAGTTCCGTCACAACCTCGCAGCGTAACCATCCGAATGCATACTGTCCGGTCTTTACTCCTTCCCAGCGCGCCTCCGACCCGGGAGCGCCGGACGGAGCCGTGCAGGACGTAGGGTGGAACGACACCGGAACCCATCGGGTTTCCGGTTTTTCGTGCTGCGTTGGCAGTACGTTTTCCGTGATTCTGGGACGATCTGGCAAAGATGACGCTTTCTGGACTGGTTGACGTCGCGTGCTCCGACCCCGGGCTGAGCCGCGCGCTGGCGGACGCCCGGACCGACCGCGAAATCGTGGCGCCCCCGGCGCTGTGGCCGGTGCTCGCGGCGGCGCTGACGCGCTCGGTGGGGGACGGGGTCGTCCTCGCCGTCACCGCGGGCGGACGCGAGGCCGAGGATCTGGCCGCCGCGCTGACGAGCCTGCTCGAACCCGGCCGCGTCGCGCACTTCCCGTCCTGGGAGACGCTGCCGCACGAGAAGCTGTCGCCCCGCTCGGACACGGTGGGCCAGCGGCTCGCGGTGCTGCGCCGCCTCGCCCGCCCCGACGCCCCCGACCTCGCCGACGACGACGAGGGCCGCGGCGGCACGCTGGACGTCGTCGTGACGCCCGTCCGCGCGGTGCTCCAGCCGATCGTCGCGGGCCTGGCCGACCTGGAGCCCGTCCGGCTGCGCGCGGGCGACGCCGCCGACCTGGACGACACCGTCCGCCGCCTCGTGGACGCCGGGTACCACCGCGTCGACCTCGTGGAGAAGCGCGGCGAGATCGCCGTGCGCGGCGGCATCCTCGACGTGTTCCCGCCCACCGAGGAGCACCCGCTGCGGGTGGAGTTCTGGGGCGACGACGTCGAGGAGATCCGCTACTTCAAGGCCGCCGACCAGCGGTCCCTGGAGGTGGCGAGAGGCGGGCTGTGGGCGCCGCCGTGCCGCGAGCTGCCGCTGACGCCGGAGGTCCGCGAGCGCGCCCGGAGCCTCGCCGACCAGCACCCGGCGCTCGCCGAGGTCCTCGGCCGCATCGCCGACGGGGACACGGTCGAGGGGATGGAGGCGTTCTCGCCCGTCCTCGCCGAGCGCATGGAACTGCTCACCGACCTGCTGCCGAAGGGCTCGGTGCTGCTGGTCTGCGAGCCCGAGCGGATCCGGACGCGCGCCGCCGAGCTCGTCCGCACGAGCCAGGAGTTCCTGGAGGCGAGCTGGGTCAACGCGGCGGCGGGCGGCGCGGTCCCGATCGACCTCGGCGCGGCGGCGTTCCGGACGCTGGAGGACGTCCAGCTCCACGACGAGTCCCTCGGCCTGCCGCGCTGGACCGCCACGACCCTCAACCCCGGCGAAGAGGCGCTGCGCCTCGACGCGCAGCCCGCCGAGGCGTACCGGGGCGACACCGGCCGCGTCATGCCCGACCTCAAGGGCTGGATGGACGGCGGCTGGCGCGTCGTGCTCGTCACGCAGGGCGCCGGCCCGGCCGGACGGCTCGCGCAGCTCATCAGCGAGGCCGGGATCGGCACGACGCTCGCCGAGGTCCACGCCGAGCCGCGCTCGTCCGTCGTGACGGTGACGACCGGGCTGCTGGAGCACGGGTTCGTCTGGACGTCGCGCAAGCTCGCCGTCCTCACCGAGACCGACCTGACGGGCCAGCGGTCGTCCACCAAGGACGCGCGGCGGATGCCGTCCCGGCGGCGCGGCGGCATCGACCCGCTCCAGCTCCAGGTGGGGGACTACGTCGTCCACGAGCAGCACGGCGTCGGCCGCTATGTCGAGATGGTGAGCCGGACGGTCCAGGGCGCCACCCGCGAGTACCTGATCCTGGAGTACGCGCGCGGCGACCGGCTGTTCGTCCCGACCGACCAGCTCGAAGAACTGACCCGCTACGTCGGCGGCGAGGCGCCCAGCCTGCACCGGCTCGGCGGCGCGGAGTGGCAGAAGGCCAAGTCGCGGGCGCGCAAGGCCGTCCGGCAGATCGCGGGCGAGCTGATCCGGCTGTACTCGGCGCGGATGGCGAGCCCCGGGCACGCGTTCTCCCCGGACACGCCGTGGCAGCGGGAGCTGGAGGACGCGTTCCCCTACACCGAGACGCCCGACCAGCTCGCCGCGATCGACGAGGTCAAGGAGGACATGGAGAAGCCCGTCCCGATGGACCGGCTGATCTGCGGCGACGTCGGCTACGGCAAGACCGAGATCGCGGTGCGGGCGGCGTTCAAGGCCGTCCAGGACGGGGCGCAGGTCGCGGTGCTCGTCCCGACGACGCTGCTCGTCCAGCAGCACCTGTCGACGTTCGCCGAGCGGTTCGGCGCGTTCCCGGTGACGGTGCGGCCGATCAGCCGGTTCCAGACCGACGCCGAGATCAACGAGACCCTGCGCGGCCTCGCCGACGGGTCGGTGGACGTCGTCGTCGGCACCCACCGCATCCTGTCGGCGCAGACGAAGTTCAAGAACCTCGGCCTGGTGATCATCGACGAGGAGCAGCGGTTCGGCGTCGAGCACAAGGAGGAGCTGAAGCGGCTCCGCACGCAGGTGGACGTGCTGGCGATGTCCGCGACGCCGATCCCGAGGACGCTGGAGATGGGCCTGACGGGCATCCGCGAGATGTCCACGATCCTGACGCCGCCCGAGGAGCGGCACCCGGTCCTGACGTTCGTCGGCCCGTACGAGGACAAGCAGATCGCCGCCGCGATCCGCCGCGAGCTGCTGCGCGAGGGGCAGGTGTTCTTCGTCCACAACCGGGTGCGCTCGATCGACCGGGTCGCGGCGAACCTCCGGCAGCTCGTGCCGGAGGCCCGGATCGGCATCGCGCACGGCCAGATGAACGAGCATGAGCTGGAAAAGGTCATGGTCGACTTCTGGGAGAAGAACTACGACGTCCTCGTCGCGACGACGATCGTGGAATCGGGCCTGGACGTACCGAACGCCAACACCCTCATCGTGGACCGCGCCGACATGTACGGGCTGTCGCAGCTCCACCAGCTCCGCGGACGCGTCGGACGCGGCCGGGAGCGCGCCTACGCCTACTTCCTGTACCCGCCCGAGGCGCCGCTGACCGAGACCGCGCACGAACGGCTCTCGACGCTGGCGCAGCACACCGAGATCGGCGCGGGCATGTACGTCGCGATGAAGGACCTGGAGATCCGGGGCGCGGGCAACATCCTCGGCGCGGAGCAGTCCGGGCACGTCGCGGGCGTGGGCTTCGACCTCTATGTCCGGATGGTCGGGGAGGCCGTCCGGGACCTCAAGGAGGGCGGCGGCGTCGCCGAGATGCCCGACACCAAGGTCGAGCTGCCGGTGGACGCGCACCTGCCGCACGAGTACGTCCCCGGCGAGCGGCTGCGGCTGGACGCCTACCGCCGCATCGCCGCGATCACCTCCGACGACGAGATCGCCGAGGTGCGCGACGAGCTGAAGGACCGGTTCGGGCCGCCGCCCGTCCCGGTGCTCAACCTGCTGGAGGTCGCGCGGTTCCGGGCGCTGGCGCGGCGCGCCGGGCTCACCGAGGTCGCGCTCCAGGGGACGTTCGTCAAGTTCGCCCCGGTGGACCTGCCCGAGTCCCGGCAGGTCAGGCTCCAGCGCCTCTACCCCAAGAGCCTGCTGAAGACCACGGCGAACACGCTGCTCGTCCCGGCGCCGAAGACCGCGCCGCTCGGCGGGCGCCCGCTGCGCGACCAGGAGCTGCTGGCGTGGGCCACGGACCTCGTCCAGGCCCTGTTTTTGGAACCCGCGCGGTCCTAGGCTGGCGCACTGACCCGAGAGGATGTGGCCTGTGAGGTTCGTGAAGTCCGCCGGCGCCGTCGTGCTCGCCGCCGGGACGCTCGCCGGGTGCGGGGGATCGCCGGTGCAGGCGGGCAGCGCCGCGATCGTCGGCGACCAGCGCATCACCATCGCGTCGCTGGACCGGGACGTCCGGGACTGGCAGCGGCAGTTCCGCGACAACGAGGTCGCGAACGCGCTGAAGGAGCAGTCGGGCGGGAGCGCGGGCGACGCCGTCCGGCAGGCGCTCGGCACGCTCGTCCGGCTCCGCGTGGCCGACCAGACGGCCCGGCGCGCGGGCGTCGCGGTCACCGAGGGCCGGACGGACGCCGTCATCGCCGGGTTCGACCGGCAGCCCGGCGGCGCCACCGCGATCACGCTCGCCAACGGGCTCCCGGCCCGTTACGCCCGGGACGTCGCGCGGTTCTTCGCGATCCGGGACCTGCTCGCCGCCCGCTCGCTGCCGCCGCGCGTGACGAGCGCGCAGCAGGTGCTCCAGGCGCGGCAGCAGGCCGAACTGGAGATCAACAGGGTCGCCGCCGGGATGCGGATCGAGATCAACCCGCGGTACGGGACGTTCGACCGCGCCCAGGGCATGATCGGGCCGGTCACGACGCGGCTGTCGGGCACCGAGAAGGGGCTCGGCTGAGCATGGCGCTGCTGCTGCTCGCGACGACCCATCGCGTCGCGCCCGGTCTGCTGACCTGGCGGGCGTGGGAGGCGCTGCGCTCGGCGGCGCGCGTCCTGGCGCGTCCGGGGCACCCGCTGCTGCCGTCCCTGGCGGACGCCGGGGTGGCGGTGGACGAGGTCGCCGACCCGTCGCCCGCCGCGCTGATCGCGTCCGCCCGCAAGGAGTCGACGCTGTGGATCGCCGCGCAGGACGGCGACGAACGCCTCCTGCGCGACGTCGGCACGCTCGTCCTGGCGGACCCGCTGGACGTCGAGGTCGTCCACGGCTCGTACGACCTGCCGGGCGCGCGGCTGCTCGATCTCGTCGCGGTGATGGACACGCTGCGCCGCGAATGCCCGTGGGACCGGGAGCAGACGCACGAATCGCTCGTCCCGTACCTGCTGGAGGAGTCCTACGAGGTCGCCGACACCGTCGCCGACGGCGACCTCGCGGCGCTGCGCGAGGAACTCGGGGACGTGCTGATGCAGGTCGCGTTCCACGCCGTCGTGGCGTCCGAGCGGACCGACGAGACGGCCTTCACGATCGACGACGTGGCGGGCGGGATCGTGGACAAGCTCGTCCGGCGGCACCCGCACGTCTTCGCCGACGTCGCGGTGTCCGGCGCGGACGAGGTCAACGCCAACTGGGAGCAGATCAAGAAGGCCGAGCGGGAGGCCAAGAGCGGCGCCGAAGCCTCCGTGCTGGACGGTGTCCCGATGGGGCAGCCCGCGCTGACGCTCGCCGCGCAGCTCCAGCGCCGCGCGGCCCGCGTCGACCTGCCCGAGCCGGACTACGCGTTCACGGCGCCGGAGTTCGGGGCGCGGCTGTTCGCGCTGGTGCGGGAGGCGCGCGCGGCCGGGCACGACCCCGAGGCGGAGCTGCGGGAGGTGGCGCGGACGTTCGCCGACCGCGTCCGCGACCACGAGCGCGATTAACCGGGCGGTCCCACCGGGTAGGGCGGGGCGGCACGTTTTTCCGCTCAGTGGATCGGGGGACCACCCATGCGAGCCATCGCCGTGTCCGAATACGGTGCCACGCCGTCCGTGACGGACCTGCCGCTGCCCGAACCGGGACCGGGCGAGATCCTGGTCAAGCTCGTCGCGGCGGGCCTGAACCCGGTGGACTGGAAGATCGCCGACGGGATGCTCAAGGACTCGGTGGACGCCGCGTTCCCGCTCGTCCTCGGCGCCGACGGGGCCGGGGTGGTCGAGTCCGTCGGCCCGGACGTCGGGCGCTTCGCCCCCGGCGACCAGATCTTCGGGCAGTTCCGCGACCTGGCGCGCGGCGGCGGCAGCTTCGCCGAGTACGCCGTGATCGACCAGGACGCGCCGCTCGCCCGGATGCCGCAGGGCCTGATCTACTCGCAGGCCGCCGGGGTGCCGCTGGCCGCGATGACCGGCTACTCGATGGTCCACGAGGCCGATCTGGACGTCGGGAAGGTCGTCCTGATCGTCGGCGCGACGGGCGGCGTCGGCCAGTTCGCGGTGCAGTTCGCCATGAACCTCGGCGCCCACGTCATCGCGACCGCGCATCCGGACATGGACGCCGAGATGCGGCGCCTCGGCGCGGCCGAGACCGTCGACTACGGCCGCGCGGACATCGGCGAGCAGGTGCTCGCCAACCACGACGGCATCGACGCGATCATCGACCTCGTGAGCGGCCCGCAGGAGGTGGACGCGCTCACCGGGCTGCTCCGGCCGGGCGGCGCGTACGTGAGTTCGATCGGCGCCGCCAACCCCGACAAGCTGGCGTCGCAGCAGCTCAGGGGCGTGAACGTCCACACGCCCGGCACGCCGGAACTGCTCGCGACGATCGCGGACATGCTCGATGCGTCCAAGATCCGGGTAGCGGTGTCGCGGGAGGTCCCGCTGGAGGACGCTCCCGCCGCGATCGCCGCCAACCGGCAGGGCGGCGCGCGCGGCAAGACCGTGATCCGCATCTGAGCCGGGGAGGACACCGTGCCCGACGTGAACGAGATCCGCGACCGCATCCGGGAGATCGACGAGACGCTGAAGGAGCTGGGCGGCGAACTGGACGGCAGCCGCGACCAGTCCGGCCACAGCGACCCGCAGGACTTCGGCGACGCCGGCCAGGACCTCCAGGCCCGCGCCGAGCGCGACAGCCAGGTCCAGACGCTCCAGGAGGAGCGGGGCCGGCTGAGCCGGGCGCTGGAGAACTTCTAGGGGAACAAACCGCCTCCCGCGCGGGTTCTCGCGCGCGAAGGGAGATTGCGGTGACCACCTACGAGGACTTCCAGCGCGCGACCCTGTTCTTCGACGCCCGGGACTACGCGACGGCGGCGCGGCTCCTGGAGCCGATCGCCGCCGCCGACCCGTCCAACCGGGCGACGGCCGAACTCCTGGCCCGCGCGTACTTCCACAGCGCGCAGCTGTCCCGCGCGGAGGCGGCGTTCCGGCGGCTGCTGGACCTCGACCCCTGCAACGGCTGGGCGTACGAGGCCCTGGCCCGCACGCTGGAGCGCCGCAACCGCGCGGCCGACGCCGTCCCGTACCGCCGGACGGCGGCGGCCCTCGGCGCAACGCCCGCCGCCGCCCAGGAAATGCACGTGACCGCGGCCGACCTCGCGTGACCCGAAGGCGCCCTCCTGCCTGTCCGGTATGGGGGCGCCTTTCCGTCGGCGGGGTATTTTCGGGCGGTCGTATGACGGGCGGGTTGCCGGGAGGTGTGGACCGTGTTATCCGCAGGTCACGGAGCTGTCATACCTCTGAGTAAGAAATGCTCCACGACCTGCGCGGCTTGTGCGTCTGGCCGGATGCGGTCAGGGGCCGGGTTGTCAAATGCGTGAGTGGATTAACGTTCTCGTTAATCACATCGCAGGCAACGGAGCGGGTGCGCGTGGTGCGGTTTCGGGTTCTCGGCGAGCGTTTCGACGTCCAGGTCGACGGCGTGTCCGTCGAAGTCCGCGATCCCGGCGCGCGCGACCTGCTGTGCGTCCTCGCGCTGCGCGACGGCGCCCGCGTGGACGCGGCGGAGCTGGACGCGCTGTTCGGCGAGCGGGCGGGCGCGGTGGTCGAGGCCGCGGGCGCCGCGCTGCCCGACGCGGTCCGGCCCGCCGACCGCGACGGCTGCCGCCTCGACCTCGGCCCCGACGGCTACGTCGACCTGCACGAGTTCCGCGACCTGGCGGGCCGGGCGCGGGCGGTGCGGTCCGACGACGCGTCCGCGTCCCTCGCCGACTACCGCGCGGCGCTCGACCTGTGGACGGGACGGCCGCCGCGCGACGTCCCCGCGAGCGTCCGGGACCCGCTGCTGGCCGAGCTGCGCCGCGTCCGCGAGGAGATCGCCGACATGCAGCTCGCCGCCGCGCGCCCGTTCGCGGTCATCGACGACGTCCGGCACTGGCTGGCGTGCGACCCGGGGCACGACCGGCTGCGCGCGGTGCTCGGCAAGGCCCTGGCCCGCGCGGGACGGCCCGGCTCGGACGCCGTCGCGACGGGCCGCGCCGCGCCCGCCCGCATTTACGACTACTTCCTCGGCGGCAAGGACAACTACGCCGTCGACCGCGACGCGGCCCGCGAGATCCTCGCGGCGGTCCCGGCGGCGGCGGACGCGGCGCGCGCGAACCGGGCGTTCGTCCGCCGGGCCGTCCGGTACATGGCGGGCGAGGGCGGGATCGGCCAGTTCCTCGACGTCGGGGCGGGGCTGCCGACGCGCGGGAACGTCCACGAGATCGCGCGGGCGGAGCGGCCGGGCGCGCGGGTCGTCTACGTGGACAACGACCCGGTGGTGCTGACGCACGGCCGCGCGATCCTGGAGGACTCCGCGCACGTCGCGGTCGTCTCCGGCGACCTGCGCGACCCGGACGCGATCTGGCGCCGCCGTCGGCTCCGCGAGCTGATCGACCCCGCCGAGCCCGTCGGCGTGCTGCTGTGCGGGGTGCTGCACTTCCTGTCCGACGCCGAGGACCCGTTCGCGCTGGTGGAGCGGCTGACGGCCGGGCTGCCGCCGGGCAGCCTGGTCGCGGTGACGCACGCGTGGTTCGGCGATCTGGAGCCCGGTGCGGCGGACCGGGCGCTCGCGGTGTACCGTCGCTCGACCGCCGAGGTGCGGCCCCGCACACCGGACGAGATCGCCCGTTTCCTCACCGGGTTCGCGCCCGTCGAGCCGGGTCTGGTCGCGGTGACGGACTGGCGGCCGGACACGGCCACCGATCGGGTCGGCTGCGTCCTCGGTGCTGTCGGACGTCGCGTCTAGGGTGTCCGACCAGTAGAACCACCGCGAACCAGACGTGCGTCGGCACCATCACACCGGTGGATTTCCAGGAACGAACGGCCGGAGAGTGTGGACGACCGATGGACGAGCGGCGGGACGAGCGGGTCGAGTGGCGGGTCGAGGGCTTCGACGAGGTGCGGGAGCTGGGCCGGGGCGCCCACGGACGGGTCGTCCTCGCACGGCACGCGACGGCCGGGACGCCGGTGGCCGTCAAGTACCTGACCGGGACCTCCCCGACCGACCTGGAGCGGCTGCGCGGTGAGGCCGTCCTGCTCGGCCGCGTCACGGACCCGCACGTCGCGCGGCTGTACCAGTTCGTGCGCGGCGACGGCGGCGCCGCGATCGTCATGGAGGCCGTGGACGGCGTGCCGCTGCGCCGCGTCCTGGACGAGCACGGCGCGCTCGGCCCCGAGGCGTCCCTGGTGGTGCTCAAGGGGTCGCTGCGGGGGCTGGCGGCGGCGCACGCGGTCGGGGTCGTCCACCGCGACTACAAGCCCGCGAACGTGATCGTCCGGGCGGACGGCCTCAGCAAGCTCATCGACTTCGGGATCGCCGCGCCCGCCGGGGAGGGCGGACGGTCCGGCACGCCGGCGTACATGCCGCCCGAGCAGTGGAAGGGGCAGCCCGCGACGTCCACCGCCGACGTGTACGCGGCGACGTGCGTGTTCTTCGAGTGCGTCACCGGGCGGCGGCCGTACCGCGCGGCGGACCGGGCCGCGCTGCGCGCCGAGCACCTGTCCGCGCCGATCCCGGTGGACGAGGTGCCCGAGCAGGTCCGGCCGCTGTTGCTGGCGGGGATGGCGAAGGACCCCGAGCAGCGTCCGGCGGGCGCGCTGCTGCTGCTGGAGGAGCTGGAGCGCGCGGCGCGCGCCGGGTACGGACGCGACTGGGAGCAGCGGGGCGTGCGGGCGCTGGCGTCCGCGGCGGCGGCGCTGGCGGTGCTGTTCCCGCTGGCCGCGAGCGCCGGAACCGCCGGCGCGGCGGGCGCCGCCGGTGCGGCGGGCGCCGGTGGCGCGGCGGCGGGCGGCGGCGCGGCGGGCGGTGGCGCGGCGGCGGCCGGGACGGGCGGCGGGATCCTCGCGACGGTCGGCGGCAAGGCCGCGCTCGCCGTCGCCGGGACGGTCCTGGTCGCGGGCGCGGCGGGCGGCGCGGTCGCCCTGTCGAACGGCGGCGGCGACGGCGCGGACCCGGCCACCGGCACCGTGAAGATCGTCGCGCAGAACGAGACGCTGAAGGATCTCCCGGTCGCCGTCCGCGCCCAGTACGCGAGCATCACCGGCTACCGCGACCCGCGCGTCCAGGAGACGCTGAACCGGGCGCTGCGCGCGCCGCTGGACTACCACATCCGCTGGATGCGCAGCGCGACGAAGACCATGCTCGCCAACGCGGAGTTCAAGTCCGAGTGCGTCGGGAACAGCACGGTGAACACGACGGCGAAGCTGGGCCTGGCGGGCCCGAAGCTGGTCTCGGCGCTCTACACCTTCGACGGCAAGACCTGCATGCCGTCCGACGGGACGCTGCCCGGCTGGGCCGTCAGCGTGGACCTGGTGACCGGCCGCGCGCTGACCGCCGCCGACATCCTGAAGCCCGAGGCGCTGACGGCGTCCGGCGTCCGGACGCTGTTCGCCCGCCTCACCGGCACCGAGCAGGGCTTCTGGGGCGCCGACGGCTGCATGGGCCAGGAACTGGCGCCGCGCGACTTCGCCCCCGCCGAGCGCGGCGACCCCACGGCCGGGCCGCCGCCGCCCGCCGCGACGGTCTTCCTCGCGCCGGACCACTTCGAGGTCAACTACTCGGTGGAGGGCAGCGCGTGCGTCCACGACACGCTGCGCGCGCCGTACGGGAAGGTCCGCGACCTGATCGCGCCCGGGATCGCGAAGCTGCTGCCGTCCTGACGGGGCGGGCGGCGCGGACGGCCGGAAACGGTCAACGCCCGATGCCGTTCCGATATCCGCGCCCCCTACGCTGCCCCGGATGGGCCATCAGGAGTTTTACACGACTCTGGCACAGGTCTATCCGGTGCTGCTGCTCGCGCTGCTCTGGGATTCGCGCTACCTGGACGGCCTGCGCGAACAGGAGCGCCGCAGCCGCGCCGAGGACCCGGTGCACGGCGTCCATTTCTGGACGAAGGGACGGGTGCGCGTCTACACGATCGTGCTCGCTTTCCTGCTCGTCTGCGGGCTCGGCGCGTGCGTGCTCGGGCTGGCCGGGCTGTTCGGCGACAGCGCCGTGCTGCGCGGGCTTCTGGCGGGCACGCTGGTCCTCGCGCTGGTGACGTTGCTGGTGCGGGTCTACGCCGAGGTGGTGCGGGCGACGCGCGCCTCGCCATGATCATGCGTTGTGCGGCGTAATACCTTTTTCTTTGTGCCGGGATGTGCTCTCGTCCCGTTCTGGACGCGCCCCCCGGCGGCATTGTTCCCACCCGTTCCGGTCACACCGACTTTACGGCTACTTTACGATCGGGCTGACGGGAACGGCCGACGGCTCCGGCCCGTCCGAGGAAGGAAAGTCCCGGCCTGCGACGGGGGTGTCCGGAGTTGACCGAGCACAGGACGCGGCGGCCGATGCCCTGCCTGCTGGTGTTCCTGCCCGGCATCGGCGGCAGCGCGCTGCGCGCGGCGGACGGCACGGTCGTCTGGGGCCTCGCCGCCGCCCGCAACCCGATCCGGGTGCCGGGCCTGCTCGTCCCGAAGGGCGCCGACCTCGCCGACCCCGGGTACCGCGACGGCATCGAGCCCTACGACCTGCTCGCCGCCCCCATCCCGACGCTGACCCGCCTCGCGGGCGCCTACACCCGGCTGCGCGCCCGGCTGGACGCGAGCTACGCGCTGGACCGGACGTCCAACTACCTGGAGTTCCCCTACGACTGGCGCCGTCCGGCCGCGTACAACGCCGAGCTGCTCGGCGACGCCGTCGAGGCCCGCCGCCGGGCCCTCGGCGCCGACGCCAAGGTGATCATCGTCGCGCACAGCATGGGCGGCCTCATCGCGCGGCACTACCTCCAGAACGACGACCGCGCCGTCCACTGCGCCCGCGTCATCACGCTCGGCACGCCGCACCGGGGCGCGGTGAAGGCGCTCGGCTACCTGGTGAACGGCGTCGAGATCAAGCACCTGCCGTTCGCGGTGCTGGCCGAGACGCTGCGCCGCGTCCCGTCGGTCTACGAGCTGCTGCCGCTGTACCCCGTCGTGGCGGACCGGCGCGCGGGCGTGCGCCCCCGGCTGCGCCGCGCGAATAACCTCGCCGCCGCGCTCGGCCTGGACGCCGACCTCGTGGAGCACGGCGCGGCGCTGCTGCGCGACCTGAACGTCGAGCACGAGTTCGCGCGGCGGCTGGACGCGGTGGCCGGGTTCGGCGCGCGCACGACGCCGCAGCAGGCCACGCTGCACAGCGTCCACGCCCGGCGCGTGCTGCGCGTGTCCGGCGGGACGGACCTGCTCGCCGCGCACGAGTCCGGCGGCGACGGCACCGTGCCCGTGGTCTCGGCGCGTCCCGGCGGGGCGGCCGGCGTGTCCATCGGGTACTCCGACCAGACGCACCAGGGCGTCGTCAGCGCGCCGGCCGCGCTCCGCATGCTCGTCCTCATGATCGACGCCGTGCTGAACGACCTGGAGCACGACCCGTTCCTCGGCGCGGCCGACCGTCCGGGCGGCGATCCGGGCGCGCCCGAACCGGCGCTGCTGGTGGACGTGGACGACTACTACCCGTCCGCCGGGCCCGTCGTGATCGGCGGCACCGCGCGGGCCTGGGGCGGCGGGCGCAAGCTCTGGGCGCGCCTCGGGACGAACGCCGCCCGTCCGGTCGCGCTCGCCGAGGACGGCGCGTTCACCGCCCACCTCGGCCCCGCCGCCCCCGGCGTCCACGCGCTGGCCCTCACCGACGACGAGAACGGCCCCGCGCTGTTCCGGGACGTGGTCGAGGTCGCATGAACGCGTGGTCCTGGTGGTCGGGGGAGCCGCAGCGCCTCGCGCCGCTCGTCCTGACGAAGTGGTTCGCCGGGAAGGCGCTGATCGCCGTCCCGGAGCGGCCCGCGGCGGCGCCGGACGCGCTCTGGCGCGTCCAGAGCCTCTACGCGAACCTGCGCGCGGAAGGCATCCTGGCCGCCCAGGAGCCGCCGTCGTTCGACGACCACTGGCAGTTCGTCCGCGACCCGGCCGCCCTCGTCCACGGCGAGCGCCGCGGCAACTGCCTGGACCTGTCGCTGATGTTCGCGGGGATGTGCGGCGCGGCGCGGCTGCGGCCGGTCATCGTGCTGCTGCGGCGTCCGCAGGGCGCGCACGCGCTCGTCGTCGTCCCGGACGAGACGGACAACGCCGCGCTGAACGCCGCCGCGCGCCCGTTCGGCGTCACCGGGATCGCGCGCGACGACGACTACGACAAGCTCGCGCTCCTCGACGCCATCGACAACAAGCGGGCGCACGCGGTCGACGTCCTCGCCGTCACCGACCCCGAGGGCGGCGCCGCGTTCGCGACCGCCCTCGCGCGGGGCCGCGCCGAGATCGCCGCCACGAGCGACGAGCGCGTCACGCTGGTCGACCCGCTGTACTACCAGCTCGCCGGCATCTTCGACCAGGAGGAACTGGACGAGGACCCGGGCGACGGCGCCGAGTTCGACGGGTCGGTGGCCAAGGTCTACAAGAACCGGTTCGTCGTCGCGCCCGAACGGTGGAACGCCTGGCACATCACGCGCGCGCTGATGCGCCCGGAGGCCGGCGGCGAGATCGCCCGCGCGTCGCTGCTCGCCGCGCTGAACGCCAAGGCGGCGCTGCGCGCGGCCGGGGTGGAGCGGCTGGACGCCGAGCGCCTGCGGACCGTCTACCTCTGGACGGTCGGCCGGGACCCCGAGTACACGTCGGCGGACGTCCTGCTGGTCGAGGCCGCGTCGGTGGACGTGGACCGGGAGATCCCGCTCGCCCTCGTCCACTTCGTCCTCGGCGTGGCCGCCGAGAACGGCACGGGCGTCCAGGACCCGGCGATCGGCGACTGGGCGGACCGGATCGGCTTCCTCCGCGCGGACGCCGAGACGTTCGCGCGCAAGTACGCCGCCGAGCTGGCCGACACCCCGCACTGGGCGCTCATCGACTTCGACGAGGAGAGCAACCGCCCCGACGGCGAGCTGGACTGGACGTCCCGGACCCTCAGCGTCACCGTCGAACCGGCCGTAGGCGACGTCCCGAGCCGCCGCTACACCTCCGAGGAGGACCTGGCGGACGCGTTCGCCGAGCTGGTCGCCGACCTGCGCCGCAAGGTGGCGAAGAACCGGCTGGTGGTCGACCTGGTGCTGCCCCGCAAGCTGCTGGACCGGCGCGTCGAGCACTGGAAGGTGATCGCGTCCTGGCCGGAGAAGCTGCCGGTCAGCGCGCTGCACGAGCCCCGGCTGCGCTGGTGGTACCACCTGCGGACGGAGGTGGGCCGCGAGGTCCAGCGCGAGCGGGAGCGGCAGGTGGGGGAGCAGGCGCCGCTGCTGGCCGTCCCCGCCGAGCACGCCGCCGACGACGGCGCGCTCCAGACCTGGCTGTACCGGGAGGAGGCCACCCGCGCGCCGTGCCTGGTCGGCGGGACGGCCGGGGACGGGTGCGACCCGCTCACCCGGATCCTCGGCCGCGGCCACGGCCACGTGCTCTGGTACGCCGACGACGAGGGCGCGTCGGCCGCCCGCGTGACCGAGATGTCCGTCCGCTGGAAGAGGCACGCGGCGCTCGGCCGGGACGACGGGCTGCCGGAGCGTCTCGTCGCGTTCCTCGCCCCCGCCGAGAAACCTTCGGTCATCTGGAACAACCTGAACGGCCGGGGAGGCGTCAGAATGGAGGACGGGGAGATCGTGCGAGGACGGCTGGAAGGCCCGGAGAAGAGGCGCGCATGAGCGGCGACGTGCCATGGCGGATCTTCACCAACTCCGGTCGGCCGCCCGCCGACGGGCGCCCGGTGGAGCTGCCGGAGGTGCCGCGCTGGCGGACGCCGAAGCCGGTGGACGGCGAGCCGTGGGAGTTCGTCCTGCCGAAGGGCCTCGACCACGTGGTGAACGCGGCGCTGCACCTGCGGCGTCCGCTCCTGCTCACCGGCCCGGCCGGGTCGGGCAAGTCGACGCTGGCGTGGCGGCTGGCGGAGGAGCTGGGGCTCGGACCGCTGCTGAAGTGGCACATCACGTCCAAGAGCGTCCGCGACGACGGGCTGTTCCAGTACGACGCGCTCGGCCGTCTGCACGAGTCGCAGCGGCAGGGCGGCGGCGATCCGAAGATCGGCGACTACGTCACGCTCGGCCCGCTCGGCACCGCGCTCGCCTCGCAGGACCGGCCGCGCGTCGTCCTCATCGACGAGATCGACAAGAGCGACCTGGACCTGCCGGGGGACCTGCTCGACGTGCTGGAGAACGGCGAGTTCACGATCCCGCCGCTGGCCCGCGTCCGCAGCGTCGAGCCGTTCCGGGTGGTCGGGAGCGACCAGAAACCGTACGATATTCCGGCGAGCGGGGTCGTGCGCCGCAAGCACTTCCCGGTCATCGTCTTCACGAGCAACCAGGAACGCACCTTCGCGCCGCCCTTCCTGCGCCGCTGCGTGCGTTTCACGATCGACAATCCCGACCGGGCGACCCTGGTGGATATCGTCAAGGCGCACCTCGGCGCCGACGCGACCGGCGACGCGGCGGTTGAGTCGTTCGCGCGGCGGCTGGAGAGCGGCGAGACGATCGCGGTCAACCAGCTCCTGGACCTGCTGCACCTGGTCACGGGGCAGGAGCTGGGCCCGGCGGCGGAGAAGGTGCTGCGCGACAACCTCACCAGCGATCTGACGGGACCGTGAACGACCGCCTGGTCCGGGCGCTCGCCGACGTCAGGCTGGCCGACGGCGAGCGGCTCAGCGTCCGGGAGATCTGCGACGTGCTGTGGCTGTGCCGCAACCCGCCGCCACCGGACGATCCCGGACCGGGCGCGGACGAGCCAGGGCGGCCCGACGTCGTCCCGCCGCCCGAGGTCCCCGACGAACCGCTGACCGGCACCGGCGGCATGGAGCCCGCCGGAGAGGCGAGCCTCTACCGTCCGGACGACCGCGCCGAGGGGACCGTGCCGGACGCCCCGTCCGCCGGCCGCGTCGCCCTGCGCACCGCGCCCGAGCTGCCGCGCGGGCTGGACATCGCCCGGTCGCTGCGCCGGTTCAAGCGCGTCACCCGGCCCGGCCCGGCGGAGATCGACATCGAGGCGAGCGTGGAGGCGATCGCCGAGGCGCGGGTGTTCACCGTCCGGACGCACCGGCCCGAGGTCCGCGTCCTGGACCTGTCGCTGGTCGTGGACGCCGGGTCGTCCATGCGCGTGTGGAGCCGGACGTTCGACGCGCTGGAGGCCGTCCTCGCGCAGGTCGGCGCGTTCCGGACCGTCACCCGGTGGGAGCTGCGGCTGCGCGGCGGGGACGTCCGGATCGCCGACGCGGGCGGCGCCGAGCACCCGCCGGGACGGCTCGCCGATCCGTCCGGGTCGCGGCTCGTGCTCGTCGCGACGGACGCGGTCGGCGACGGCTGGTACGACCGCGAAGGCTGGGAGGCCATCGGCGCGTGGGCCGCGCAGATGCCGACCGCGCTGCTCCAGATGCTCCCGCGCCGCTACTGGCCCGACACCGCGCACGGCGCGCCCGGCTACGGCGTCCAGGCCAAGCATCCGGGGGCGCCGAACTCGGCGTGCGCCGTCCGGCATCCGCCCTGGGTGGAGGACAGCAAGGACCCGCTGCTGCCCGTCGTGTCGCTGGAGGCGGGCGCGCTGCGGCGGTGGGCGGACGCCGTCGTCGCGGGCACCGGCTGGGCGGACGCGGTGCCGCTGCCGAGCCCGCCGGAGACCGCGCGGCCCGCCGTCGCGAACCGCGCGCTCACGCCGGACGAGCGGGTGCGCGCCTTCCGGCACCGGGCGTCGCCGGGGGCGCGGCGGCTGGCGGAGGTGCTGTCCGGCGCGTCCCGGCTGGACCTGCCGCTCATCGCCGCGCTGCAACGCGACCTCGTCCGCGACACCGGGCTGGAGGAGCGCGCGGAGCTGTTCGTCGGCGGGCTGCTGGAGGAGGTCGAACCGGACGTCTACGGGTTCCGGGACGGCGTCGCCGACCTGCTGCAGCATGGCGCGACGGCGTTCGAGCGGTACGACGCGCTGAACGCCGCGTACGCGCACGGCGTCCGGCAGGGCTACTGGCCGGGGACCGGCTTCGACCACATGCTCGCGCTGCTGCGCGACGACGCGGGCCTGGACCGGCTGGACCCGCGGGCGCGTCCGTTCGCGGTGTTCGCGCGCGACTTCGCCGTCCGGCTCGGGCTCATGGCCGACTCCCCGGGCCCCTCGACGGCCGAGACGGGGGGACGCGGCACCGGCCCGAACCTTCGCACCGGCCCCGACACCGGCCTCGGCACCGGCCTCGGCACCGGCCCGGACGTCGAGGCCCCGGAGGCGACCCGTCCGGAGAGCGTCCCGCCGCCCGTTCCGGTGCCGTCCGGCGCCGAGGAGCGCCTGACGCGCGAGGCGTTCCGCAGCACGCTGGACGAGCTGGTCGCCGGCCTCGGCGACACCCCGCTCACCCTGTTCGAGCTGGGCGGCTCCGGGGTCGCGGCGCACGCCGTCCGGCGCGACGGGGCGGGCACCCCGCGGCACGCGATCGAGTCGTCGCGCTGGGACGGGTCCGCCCGGACGGTCTGGCCCCCCGGCTGGTCGCCCGGCGACGGCGCGTTCGTCCTCGGCACGACCGGCGCGCCGCCCGGCCTGCTCACCGCCCTCGCCGACACGGCCCTCGGCCGCGCCGACGCGCCCGGCGACCTCGGCGCGGTCTCCCTGCGCGCGGTGATCCCGCCCCGGGTGAGCGTCGCGTCGACCGTCCGGGAGGCGATCGCCGCGTCCGCGATCACCCGGCGGTACGCGCTGGTCGTGCTGCGGCGCCATCCCGAGACGGGCGAACTCGAACTCGACCAGCTCCCGCTGTTCGAGCCCGGCGCGCGGCGCGGCGACGTCACGGGCCGGACGGTCCGCTGCGAGCCGGGCGGGCCGCGCGGTGTGGTGTTCGCGGTCGTCGCCGTCCGGGACCGGTCGCCCCGGCTCCTCCACAAGGGCACGGCGATCTTGCCGCCCGGCCGCCACACGGTGACCGCGATGTTGCGCCAGCCCGGCCGTGTCGAGTTCAAGACGCAGGACGGCCCGCTGCGTCCGGTGCCCGACGACCGGAGCTGGCGGGAACTGGTCGCGTCCGTCCCGAAGTCGTTCAACCCGCCGCCCGGCCCGGCGCACCTGGTGTGCGCGGTCGAGGTCAGCGGGCCTGCGGAGACGGTGGCGGCGCGGCTGGACGCCGCCCGGGAGGTGGCCGGCGCGCTCGCCGACGCGCTCCAGGGCCGGGCGCTGGTGTCGATGGTGACCTATGGGCGGCACACGTTCGACCGGTGGCGGAGGGACGAGCGGCCGGTGTCGGTGCCCGCGTGGTCCGTTCCGCCGTACGAGGCGATGCGGGCGCTGGACCGCGTGCGACGCGACACCGGGGGCAGAGGCGACCGATCCGCCGCGATGGTCGAGGACATGCTGCGGACGGTCGCCCGCCGCGTCACCCCGGGCCCCGGCCGTTCGGCGCTGCTGGTGGTCGGCGCGTCCCCGCCCCACCCTCCGCGCACCGACGTCCGCTCCGAGATCCTTCCGTGCCCCGAACGCATCGACTGGCGACGCGAACTCGCCCAGCTCAGCTCCCGCGGAATGCACCTGGGAGCGATCGGCGACGCCCCGTCCCAGTTCGCCGCCGAACGCATCCCCCTGGTGGCCAACCCCGAACCGCCCGCGACCGGCGCGAAGACCTACGCGACCGACGCCTGGCGCACCCTGTCCGCGGACGCCCAGACCTGGCTGGGCGCCGTGGACGCCCGCCGAGTGGTGGCCGAGTTGGGCCTGCTCCCCGCCGACCTGCTCCCTTTCCCCCTGGTGGAAACCGCCTGACGCGCCGAGCCCGGCATCCCCCCTCGGGATGCCGGGCTCGTTCGCGTGTGCGGGTCAGCCGAGTCCGTCGCGGACGGCCTTGATGAGGGCGGTGGCGTCGCCGTCGAAGTAGTCGCGGATGACGGCGTTGAGGATGGCGCGGGCGCGCGGGTTGGACTCGGGCGCGGTGCCGCCGTCGGCGGGGCCGGTGGGGTCGGGGGCGTTGCCGACCTGGAGGAGCTTGTGGATCTCGGCGGCGTGGTAGCGGCGGTGCCCGGACGGCAGTGTGATCGGGTTGAGCGTTCCGGTCTTGGCCCAGCGGGTGACGGTCTTGGGGTCGACGCGGAAGAAGCCGGCGACTTCCGCGGGGGTGTAGAGGTTCGGCTGCTGGGGCTCTTCGGCCTTGTTGGTCATGGTGATGGATTCCGGTTCTCGGGTCTCGGATTTCTGTTCTCGGGTGCCTTACAGGGCGGTGGCGTCTGGCGGACCGCCCTCCCCGACCGGTCCGCCCCGCGCCTGCTGTTCGTCCGCGCGAAGCCGCGCGGCCTTGTCGTCCTCGTGCTTCATCAGCGCTTTGAGTCGCGGAAGGTCCAGCGCGACGACGATGTAGAGCAGCCCGGCCCGCTCCTGCTGGTGGGTGAGCGGACGCCGCAGGCAGCATCTCCACGTCCCATCGAGCGTGATGTAAGGCTGCAACCACCGCCCTTCGGGCTCGCGGTACCCGGGAAGCGGCTCACGATGATCGATCCGCACGAACTGCGGACGTTTCTCGGGGTTGTTCATCGCGTCCTCCGATGGCGACCGCGCGCCATGCGGCGGACGAGCGGCATGGACAGATAGGTCATGAGAGCTGTGATCACACCAATGCCCGCCACGGACATCACAATGGCGATCTCGACCGCCGTGACGACACCTTTCGATTGGACCATATCGGCCCCTTCCCGGAAGCTATGCCCGGATTGTTCCGAGTGCCGCCTCACCTGTCGAAGTTTTTTTCCGAACGATTCCCAGAGTGGCCCTCGGCGAGGTACCTTGCCTAGGCGAAATCCTTGGCTTCACCCCCCGGAGAAACGCGGAGCGTGTGGGATGGCGAACCGACGGGAGCTGGATCCCGACCGGAACATGTACGACTGGGCAGCCTACGAACTGCTCAGACTTCGCAAGGTTCACGGAGCGTCGCACCGCGTCGTCGGTGAGATCCTGCACAAGGATCGGACGCTGTTCTCCAAGATTGAGGCCGGTGAATCCCGGCTCCAGGAGGAGGACGCCGACAGGCTTGACGAGATTTGGGAGACTGGCGGCCTCCTTGGGCGAATTATCCGATGGGCGAAGTCTCGCCACTCGTCGGAGTGGCGAAAGGAGGCAGAACGGAGCGAAGCCCACGCCGACCAGATCTGCGTCTGGGCGCCTGGCTGGGTGCCCGCACTCGCGCAGACGGAGGACTACATTCACGCGAAGCTCATCGAGAGCGGTCGGCGGAACGTGGACGCGGCCCTCAAGGAGGCTCTCCAACGCCAGGAAGCACTCAATCGGAGTCCGCGTCCGCTCGTCTGGCTCTACGTGGACCAGGACGCGCTGGAGCATCCCGTGGGCGGGCCGGTGGTCATGCGAGCGCAGCTTGCCAAGCTGTTGGAGCTTGCCGAGTCGCCCTCTTGGGCGGTTCGCGTCGTCAGCCGCAACGCGGGCGGTCACGTCGGCCGGGACGGCGGGTTCGATCTGTATACGGTGAGCGGGACCACCGTCGCCTACACCGAAGCCCTCGGGCCTGGGCGGCTGGTGATCGACGCCTCGGAGGTGGACCAGTATCAAGTATGGTTCCGCCAAATAGGCGACGTCGCTGAGAGCAGGAGCGCGTCCATCGCTCTCATGAAAGCGATCATGGAAGGATACGGATGATCCAGTGGCGCAAGTCGAGCCGTAGCGAAGGCAGCCGCAACGGCGCATGCGTTGAGCTGGCGGGCCTGTCCGGCTTTGTAGGCGTCCGTGACTCGAAGGACCCGGACGCCGGACACCTGACCCTCGCTCCCGAGACGTTCGCCGCCCTCCTGGCGCGCGTCAAGAACGCACGGGCGTAAAGCAAGCCCACCCAAGAACCCCCGGCAAGCCCCGACGAGCCGGGGGTTCCGCACCTCCACCGCCGCGCACAGGCCGTCCGGGTGTCCGAACCCGGCCGCCCCATCGGGCCGCCGCTCGGGTGAAATACTCGTATGGCGGTATTCGGCAAGGGCGGCGCCCGACGGGACTACGGGGCCGAACGGGCACGCCTCTGGAACGAGTCCTGCGAGATCTACGCGACCCTGATAGACGGCGGAAGCCTCCCCATAGAGCCCACCACCCTGTTCGTCCGCGACGACGAGGTGGTCTTCCTCCACGACTACGACATCGGCTGGCGAACCGTGGTCAGCTTCACCCCCGACGAGATCATCATGGCCCTCGGCGCCGAGCGCTACTACCAGCGCTCCGCGTACGCAGTCCAGGAGATCCGATCAGTGCTCCACGACGAACACTGGGGAGTGACGAGCTACCTGACCGACCAGCGTCTCATCATCATGAGCAGCCGAAAGAACGTCAGCCTGTGGCACAGCGACCTGATCGCCATACACGGCAACCTAGATGACGCTGGCGCACTACTCCCAGACGAATTCAACCTGGCCTACGACGGCCACCGCCCATACACGCTCCTAGGCCCGACCTCACTCCGCCTGGCCATAAGCCTGGCCTGGGCCGCAGGCGGCGCCAACGCACTGGACAACCAAGTCTTCGCCCCCGTAGCCGCAGCAGTATCAACCCCCCGCCCCTGACCCCGCCCGCCCCCACCGCCCCACCCACCCCCACCAAGCCCTGCGGCCCACCCCCAGCCCCCTGTTGCGTTACAGACCGGACGCGGGCGTTGCCACTGATCGCGACATCGTGAACGGCGGGAGCGGTGGCCGCGTCTGAGTGGTGTGGGCGAGGTGGCGCCGCGCGGCGCGCAGGGGCGTATGAAACGGGGCCTGGAGCCAGTAAGGCGGCGCTGGGCACAGGCGCGGACAAGGCGTGAGGCCAGGCCGCTGCGCGTGCGCCCGTTGGCGGCCGGATTCTGGATGCTGGCCGCAGCGGGCGCAGCAGCGCTGGCGATCTGGCTGACAACCTCCTGGCTGCTGGACGTGGCCGACGACGCCCCACCCGGCCCCGACCGAGCCAAGATCCGCGTAGACGCGGTCCGCACCGGCTTGGCCGCCGGCGCCGGAGCAGGCGCAGCAGTCGGCCTGATGCTGGCGTTCAGACGCCAACGCCACGCCGAACTGGCGACCGCCCTCGGCCAGCTCGACGCAGCCGAGCGCCGCATCACCGAGCTGTACAACGCCGCCGCCGAACAACTCGGCTCAGACAAAGCCCCCGTCCGCCTAACAGCGCTCTACACCCTGGAACGCCTGGCCAACGACAACGAGCGACACCGCCAAACAATCGTCAACATCATCTGCGCCTACCTGCGCATGCCCTACACCCCACCCCCCACCAACCTCCCCGAGGAAGAACACCGCGACAGGACACGCCGCGCCGCCGCCCGCTACCACGCCGCCCGCGACAACAGCCCCCCTCCCGCCCAACCCACCCCCCACACCCCAGACCCCCGCGAAGAACACCAAGTCCGCCTAACAGCCCAACGCCTCCTAACCACCCACCTCCAACGCACCAACCAACACCACTGGTCGAACATCTCCCTGGACCTAACCGGCGCCACCCTTATCAACTTCAACCTGGCCAACTGCGCCGTCCACGACGCCAATTTCTCCCGCGCAACCTTCTCCGGGATCGCCTGGTTCGAGGCGGCGACCTTCTCCGGGACCGCCTTGTTCAGCGATGCGACCTTCTCCGGGAACGCCTGGTTCCGCGATGCGACCTTCTCCGGGGACACCTGGTTCGGCGCGGCGATCTTCTCCGAGACCGCCTGGTTCGGCGCGGCGACCTTCTCCGAGACCGCCTTGTTCGGCGATGCGACCTTCTCCGGGGACGCCTCGTTCGGCGATGCGACCTTCTCCGGGAACGCCTGGTTCCGCGATGCGACCTTCTCCGGGAACGCCTGGTTCGGCGCGGCGAGGTTCGAAGCTGGGATCGATATGACGTCGGCCACCGTGGCGGATGCTGCCGGCGCTCATGAGCCGCCGCCGGGCTGGCAAATCGAGCCGACCGAAGGAGGCGCGGGCCGCTTCGGTCGAATTCCCGCGCCCCCGAACGGCTCCTGAGCACTGCTCCACCGGAAGGTGGTGCGGCGCTGTTCGGCCACTACAGTCGCGGCCATGGCGAGACCACTGCTGCGAGCAGTCGACGAAGCCGGACACGCCGTGGACGATCCGACCAGAGACGCCCTGCACGACCTCCTGGCCGACATGACCCTGCGCAACCGCTTCGTGATCCTGGAACGACGGGACCGAGAACCCGCAGACCAGCACTACATGCAGGCATACCTGAACGACGACATGACCTACCAGGTCGAATACCGCGAAGGCAGCGCCGACAAGCACTTCCAGGCCCACTACGCCCCAAGACCGTTCGAGATGTTCGGCCCAGGCCCGATAGCCGAAGCAATGCTCGCCTGGGCGCACGACCGCGAAGGCTGGCAAGAAGCAATGCCCTGGCACCCAAAACAGAACTAACCCCCCACCACGCCCACCCTCCGCCCACGCGCTTCGCGTGCTCGATCCTGGGCCGTGCCCGCACTCGCGCCCTTTCGCGTCGGGACGTGGCTAGCGTTCGGGGTATGCGATTCCGGTGGGACTGGCTTGAGCCCGTGGTGCGCGCGCCGTACGTGCCGACGCTCGGGCCGGTGCCCCCTGGGGCGGTCAAGGCGGAACTCTTCGACTCCGTCCTCGGCCTTGCTCGTACGGGTCGGTTTCTGCGTTTCGACAAAGACCGCCGCTGGATGGACACGAAGGACGAGTTCGTCATCCTCGATGAGGTCGTCCACACGGCGGCGGAAACCATCGTGCCCGCGCTGACCAGGTCTTCCGCGACGACGTCCACGGCCTGGTGGACTGCCCGGTCGCTGGGACGTCCGGTGCGTTCGCCGACGCTGTCGGCCCGGACGGCTTTCAATTCCTCTATCAGCGCCTCAAGGCCGGGCACCAGGACGGGCCTGTCCTCGTGACCGTCGCCGACGGCCGGATCGTCGGCGCGGTCGGGCCGCTTTCCACGGTGGCCGGGCCGGATGGGCGGACGATCCAGCAGCCCGCCTACTTCGCCGTCCACCCGGACTACCGGGGCCGCTGGGCTAGTCCTCGATCGTGATTCCCAGCGCCGATGTCAGGGCGTCCAGGAGGCCCATGGCGTCGGCGGGGGTCACGATCGCGCCGTCGAAGCTGGTGACCCCTCGCACGCCGTTGAGGTCGCAGCCGGAGAAGCGCACGGCGTTCATGGTGGCGTTGCTGAACTGGGCGACGACGAGTTTGCAGCGCTCGAACCGGACGTTGGCCAGTTCGGCGTTCTGGAAGTCGGCCTCCGACAGGTTGCAGTCGCGGAAGACGACCTCGCGCAGATGGGCGAACCGGAAGTTGGCCATGTCGGCGCGGCAGGCGTCGAACAGGACGTCGCGCAGGCCGGATTCCGGAAGGTGGAGGCCGGTCATCCGGCAGCTGGCGACGGTCGCGGCGAACATCCGGGAGTTGAACAGGCGTGCGTTCGCCAAGTCGGCCCCGGTGAACTCCACGTCGGCGAATCCCGGGCGGTGCAGCGTGACGCCTGAGAACCGCGTTTGGTCGAAGCGGCAGCGCTCAAACTCGGGGTCTTCGGCGGTCCCGGTGAGCGTCACCGGGCCGTAGGCGACCGAGAGGTACTTTCCGTCGTGCTCCACGTTCGCATCGGCGAACGTCGCCGGTGTCAGGGTCTTCGGAAGGCTCGGTGCTTTGGGTTCCCGGAGCGGGTGACCGGTGCGCATGCGGTGACCTTACAGTCGGGCCGCGTGCGTCGCGTCCGGGCGGGCGTAGGCCCATGCGTGCTGGTCGTGGTCATTTCAGGGTCAGGAACCAGCGGACGATCGCCGCGGTGCCCGCCACGTTGGAGCCCAGGTGTCGGGAGCCCTGGTAAGTCTCGGTTCCCAGGTCGATGAGGGGTACCTGCTTGCCCAGTTGAGTTCGGCACGTTGTGCTGTTGGCGTTGACGGCCTGCTCGTCGTTCCGGCTGAAGTAGAGCCGCGTCGGGGCTTTGGGCGTCCATGTGCAGGTGCCGTCCAGAACCCGCAGGGCTGCGGCGAAACGCTCGGGCGGGTTCTTGAGCAGTTGCAGTCCGTCGGGGGTGAGGAGGTCGCTGATCGTGCCCGGGGTCCCGTTGAACAGTTCCTCGCCGGTGTGGGTGCCGTCGAAGAGTTGCTCGATGGTCTCGTCGTAAGGAGCCTTGAAGACCTGTGCGGGGGAGTCGTACAGGTGGTGGAGACGGTTGAAGGCGACCAGCAGGTAGGCCGCGTACAGCGTGCCGGACTTGGGCTCGACCTCGCCGCCGAGCAGCGCCGGGATCTCGGCCGTCCGGAAGGCGTATCCGCCGCTGACGGGGGCGAGCGCGCCGAGCCGGAACCACGGGTCGGACCCGTTCTGCAGGGCCCGGCCCAGGGCGGTGGCGGCCGACGCGCCCTGGGAGAACCCGGTGACCATGACCTTGCGGTCGAGTTCGCGGCCTCGGTGACGGGTGAAGGCGCGGGCGGCCCGGAGCATGTCCACTGACGCGGTCACCTCCGACGGCACGTCCATCCAGGGGTGGACGCCCGGTCCCAGGCCGAGGCCGAGGTAGTCCGGCTCGGCGGCGGCGAAGCCCGCCGCGCCGTACGTGAGGGCGGGCGCCGGGGCGAATCCGTCGTCGGTCGTGGACGGTGCGTCGCCCTTGTAGCTGGTCGTGCCGTGGTCGAAGGAGACCGTCCGGAGCCGGTGCCGTCCGGTGCGCGGCAGGACGAACAGTCCGCTCGCCGTCGTCGGCCTGCCGTGCGCGTCGATCGTCCGGTACACGAGCCGGTAGGTGTCGACGCCGTTGCGCACCGAGTCGTGTCTGAATCCGGCGGTCGCGAGCTGTCCGGCAACCTGGCTGGACGAGAGGGTCCGCAGGTGTTCGGCCGAGACCAGCGTGCCGCGCCCGGCGGCTGCGGACGCGGGCGCGGAGGCGAGTCCGGCGCAGAGCGCTGCGGCCGTCACCACGGCGGAGGTGCGAAGGAGTGCGCGTGCCATCGGAAGGCGCCTTTCGAGCGGGTTCTGATCTCGGCGATCCTGGCCGGAGCCGGATCGACCGCGCATCGCCCCCGATGGCGATCCGCCGCACGGGACCTGAGAGGGAGGTCAGAGGTCGAGGTTGAACAGCGTTGCGGCGTTGCGGGTGGTGAACAGGGACCGGTCGTGGTCGGGGAAGACGGCGAGGAACGCGCTGATCTCGTCGCGGGTCGGGTGCTGGAACGGGTAGTCGGTGGAGAACAGCAGCCGGTCCGGAGTCGTCACCGTCAGGACGTGGCACAGTTTCGCGGCGTCGAGCATTCCGGACGACGTCACGTACACGTTCGACCGGACGTACTCGGACACGGTTCGCGGCAGCCCAGCAGCGCGCGCGAGGCCGTCGGCGCGGTCCAGCCAGAACAGCAGCAGCTCTCCCCAGTGGCCGAGGATCAGTTGCAGGTCGGGATGGCGGTCGAAGGTGCCGCGCAGGATGAGCCGCAAAGCGGCGGTGGCGGCGCCCACGTGCCAACCCCAGCCGAACGTGGCGAGGGCGAGGTCGGTCATGGCGTCGAAGCCCCGGTACAACGCGTCGCGGGTCGCGTCGGACGGGAGCTGCGGGTGCAGGAAGACCGGCTGACGCAGCCGGGCCGCCGTCGCCCACAGCTCGTCGTACGCCGGGTCGTCGAGGGTCAGCCGTCCGGCGTGGCCGTAGACCATCGTGCCGACGTGCCCGAGGGACGCGGCCCGGCGGAGTTCGTCGGCCGCCGCGTCGGGCGCGGACAGCGGCAGCGTCGACAGCGCCCGGAACCGGTCCGGGCGGCGCGCGACGGCGGCCGACGCGACGTCGTTGGCCGCGCGGCTCAGCCGGACGGCCTCGTCCGGCGGGAGCGCCTGGGTGCCGGGCGGGGTCAGGGCGATGATCGAGACGTCGATGCCCTGCTCGTCCATCGTGGCGAGCCGACCCGCGCCGAGGTCGGTGAGGCGCTGCTCGTGGTCGCCGAACCGGCTGAGGGCCAGGCTCTCGTCGCGGCCGTCGAGCGCCGCCGCCAGCTCGGGCGGCATCCAGTGTTCTTCGATCGCGATCAGCGGCGTCACCACGGCAGCGTCTCCCCTCGGTAGTCGAGGAACTGGAGCCCACCGCGGCCGCGCTGGGCGTCGATCACGCCGGCCAGGCGCGGGATGCTCTCCTCGACGGTCAGCGCGGCGTCCGGGCCGCCGAGTTCGGTGCGCACCCAGCCGGGCGCGGCGAGCAGCAGGGTGCGCGGGTCGTCGCGGTGGCGGGCGGCGTAGCTGCGCATGAGCTGGTTCAGCGCCGACTTGCTGGCGCGGTAGATCTCGAACCCGCCGCGTTCGTTGTTCGCGATGCTGCCCTGCCCGGACGACATCACGGCGATCGTCCCGTCCGGCCGCACGAGGTCCCGCAGGATTTCGACCGTGCGCATCGGGCTCAGCGCGTTGGTCGTCATGACCTGCGAGAACACGTCGGGGTCGACGTCGGCGGGCGTCTCGTAGCGCCCGTTGGTGATGCCCGCGACGACGAACAGCAGGTCGAACGCGCGGCCCGCGAGCCGGTCGCGCAGCGACTCCACCTGGGCGCGGTCGGTGATGTCGACGTGCTCGATCTCCAACTGCGGGTCGTCGGCCAGATCGTGCAGCGGGGTGCGCCGCGCGCCGCGGACGGTGGCCACGACGTGCGCACCGCGCGAAAGGTACTCCTGCGCGAGCGCGAGGCCGAGCCCGCGCGAGGCGCCGATCAGCAGGACGGTCGGGTGCGTGGTCATGGCGGTTCCTTTCGCTCATCAACTGTTGAGCGAATCTAGCACGTCGCTCAACGGCTGTAGAGTGAACGGATGGCGGAACACACCGGACGCGCCGCCAAGCGCGAAGCGACGGCGCGGCGAATCCTGGACGCGGCCCGCGCCGAGTTCGCCGAGCACGGCCTCCAGGCGACGACCGTCCGGGCCATCGCGCGCCGGGCGGGCGTCGACCCGTCGCTGGTCCTCCAGCACTACGGGTCCAAGGACAAGCTGTTCGCGCTCGCCATCAACCTCGGCACCGAATGGCCGGACGAGGACGTCGCCGCCCACCTCGCCCGCGTGCTGGACGTGCGCCTGGACGAGCCGTCACCCCAGGTCCGCGCCCTCGTCCGGTCGATGCTCACCGCGCCGGAAGCCACCTCGGCGATGAAAGCGTTCCTCGACGACCGCACGCGCAACCTCGCCGCCACGACCGACGACCCCGACGCCGACCTGCGCGCGGCCCTCACGGTCACGTCCATCCTCGGCCTGGTCGTCGCGCGGCACTTCCTGCGCCTCGACGCCCTGGCCGACATCTCCGACGAGCAGGTCGAGCGGATCGTCCGCCCCTGGGCCGGCGCGGCAATGCCCGAGACCCCCGGGAATGCGCCCGACGAGCCGTCGTGTTGACCACCGCTGACCGATCCCCAGGGAAGGCGGACCCTTGACGACCACGATGCGCGCCGTCCAACTCACCGCACCCGGGCCTGTGGAAAACCTGCGCCTGACCACGCTCCCGATCCCGCCCGAACGGGACGGCTGGGTGCGCATCCGTGTCGAGGCGTTCGGCGTCAACCGGTCGGAGCTCAAACTGCGGCTCGGCGTGAGCGTCGGCGTCACCTTCCCCCGCGTGCCCGGCATCGAGGCCGCCGGGACGGTCGACGCGGCCCCGCGCGGCAGCGGCCTGGTCCCCGGGCAACGGGTCGTCGCGATGATGGGCGACATGGGACGCACCTACGACGGCGGTTACGCCGAATACACGTCCGTGCCCCTGTCCCAGGTCATCCCCGTCGACACCGACCTGCCGTGGGAGGTGCTGGGCGCCCTGCCGGAGATGGTGCAGACGGCGTACGGCTCGCTCACCGTCGGCCTGGACCTGCGCCCGCGCCAGACCGTGCTGATCCGGGGCGGGACGTCCTCGGTCGGCCTGGCCGCCGCAGCCCTGGCGAAATGGCGCGGCGCGACGGTGCTGTCCACCACCCGGCAACCGGACCGCCTGGCGTTCCTGAAGGAGCGCGGCGTCGACCACCCGCTGCTCGACACCGGCGACGTCGCGTCCGCCGTCCGCGCGCTGTACCCCGACGGCGTCGACGCCGCCCTGGACCTCGTCGGCGCGCCGACCCTGCACGACACGCTGCGCGCGGTGCGCGTCCACGGCACGGCCTGCTTCGGCGGCAGCCTGTCCAACCAGTGGACGATCCCGGACTTCTCCCCGAACGAGTACCTGCCACGAGGCGTCCGCCTCGCGGGCTACTTCGGCGACGCCGCCGACCTGCCCCGCGCCGACTTCCAGGAGATCCTGGACGCGGTCGCGGCCGGACGGCTCACCTTCCCCGTCGACCGCGTCTACGACGGCCTGGAGCAGGTCCGGCGGGCCCACGACGACATGGAGAACGACCGCGCCACGGGCAAGCTCGTCGTCCGCGTCCGCTAAGAGGCCAGCAACCAGATCAACAGGACGACGCCGAGGACCGCCAGGACGAAGACGGCGAGGACCGTCAGGACGAGGGCCGTGTCGCTGAGAACGAAGGGCAGGCGCGGCTTGACGCCGACCGCGGCCGAGGCCCCGTACGCCGGCCGCACGGGCTCGTCCTCCGGGGGCTCGGCGGCCTCGCGCAGCGCCGGGTGGGACTCGGCGGCGGGATGCTCGGCGACCTCGCGGCGCTGCTCGTCCGTCAAATACCGGCCGCCGTACGCCGCGACCAGCAGGTCGCGCAGCACCCTGACCTGCGCGCGGTGGTCGTCGGCGTGCCGGACCGCGACCGCGTCCGCCAGGTAGTCGTGGTCGCGCAGCGCGGCGAGGACGGCCCCGGCGTCCGAGCGGCGGCGCGACAGGATCTCGGCGAGGACGCGGTCCACCGGCGCGTGCTCGTCCGGGTGCGCGGCGACCCACGCGACGAGGTCCGCCGCGTCGGCCCGCCGGACGATCTCGCGGCCGCCGCCCCCGCCCGGCCGGTCCCCGAGCAGCAGCGCCGTGTCCAGATCGGCCACCGCGTGCCGGACGATCGCCGCGACGAGATCGGCGGACGGCTCCCCGACGGAGTCCAGGATCCGCGCGACGTCGGCGTGGGTCAGCGCGGGTCCGTAGGCGAGCAGCAGGACGGCGTCGTACAGATCGGCGCGGACGTCCGACGGCACGGACCGCGCCGACAGCAGCCCGCGCGCCTCCACGACCTCCCGGTGCCGCTCGCGCGCCTCGGGATCCCACCTCACCCGGGTCTGCCGCGCCAGCCGGGGGAGCCGCTCGCGCAGCACGCCCCACCGCCGCCGGTCGATGGTGTCCGCGCAGGCGGTGAGCGCCGCGGCCACGTCCGCCGGACGGCCGTGGACGGCGTGCTCCAGCCGCAGCAGCGCCTCGTCCGCGCCGTCCCGGAACGTCAGCGGCTCGGTGCTGCCCGCCAGCGCGCGGATCACCGGCGTGAGGTCGGACGCCTCGCGCAGCAGGTCGAGGTACGCGCTCGCCGCCTCGCCGAACGGCGGCGGAGTCCTGCCGTTCAACACGACGGTGTGGAACCCGGACCGCACCGCGCCGCTGAACGACAGCCGGATGCGGTGGTCGGCCGTCCCGCTCGTCCACGTGGACGCCGACAGCGACGTCCGCATCCCGTACGGGAGCAGCGCGGCGACCGTGTCGAGGAACCGCAGCCGCGTGTCGAGCGACAGCACGGCGTCGGGGATGACGCAGACGCGCCTCCCGGTGAGCAGCAGCGCGGCCGTCGCGCGGACCTGGTCGGTGACGCGGTCGCCCAACTCCTTGGGCCGCAGCCCGGCCAGCTCGACGCTCAGCGGCGCCGACCCGTCCGGCGGGAGCGCGCGGTCGGCGAACCGCGCGTGCAGTTCCTCGTAGGAGACGGGCGTCCCGCCGAGCGCCGCGTACGGGACGCAGAACAGCCGGACCGTCGCCGTCCGGCGGCCGTAGCGGTCCTCCTCCGCCGACCACTCCTGCCGCGCGAGCGTGAGGTAGGAGCGGTCGCCCGCGCCCGCCCACGCGACCGTGACCTGCGGCAGCGCGTCGGGCGTGCCGGGGTCGTACCGGCCGATGATCTCTGCGAAGTTCTCCACGCCGAGCCGCCCGGCGCTGCACGCGAGGAGACCGTCTCGTCCCGTCTCGGGCGAGCGGCCCCACAGCGCCCACTCCACGTCGACCCGGACCGGGGGTTTCTGGGGCATGCGGCCACCTTCGGGCTACGGGCTGGCGAACTGAGGGAGCACGAGCAGGACCAGGTACACGACGATCACGATCACGATCACGCCGAAGAGAATGAGGATTCCCGCGGTGTCGCTGAAGCGCGGTTCGGGGGGCGGGCCGTTCTGCTGCGCGCCGCCCTCGTCCGGACGGGGCCCGCCGCCGGGCAGGCGCCGGCGCGCCCGCGACACGATCCCGCCGCGCGGCCGGGGCGGCGGTTTCTGCGGGACGGGCGGCGGAGGCGTGCCGGGCACCCACTGCGGCATCGTCGCCGGTTCCGGCGGCGCCGGGGCGGGCGGCGGCGGCGCGATCCGCGCGAGGATGCGCGGGCCGGTGTCCTCGCCGAGCCCGGCGTTCGCCAGCAGCGGCGTGAGGTAGCCGTCCACCAGCACGTCCCGCGCGTCCGGCCCGTCGTACAGCGCGAGCACCGCGCCGAGCAGCGCCGGGGTGACCAGGTCGGGACGGCCGCTCAGCGCCTCCTCCGCCTCGCTCCGCCCGAGCGGCCCCTTTCCGTACGCGGCGCGCAGCAGCTCGGCGAGCCGCGAGCGCTGGTCCGGCGGCGACGTGTCGAGGAACCGCGCGAAGACCGGCGCGAGGAACGCCCCGCGCCGCAGCGCCCCGGCCAGCTCCGCGCCCTGCCCGGACGACCCGCGCCGCACCAGCGCCTGATGGACGGTGTCGGCCGTCGTCCAGTCCTCGGTGCGCAGCGCGACCTCCACCAGCACGGCGTCGCCGAGGCCGTTGAGGACGTTGCGCAGCACCCCGCCGCCGATCCGCTGCCCGAGGTAGAGCTGCGCCTCCGCCTCGGCCTGCGCGCGCAGCTCGTACAGCGCGTCCAGCAGCGGCTGGTGCAGCCCGCCCGCCACCGCCTCGATGGTCTTCACCTGGCCGATGCGGATGTGCCGTCCGCACGCCAGCGGCACGAGCAGCTTGTACAGCGGACGCAGCCGCTTGGCCGGGATCCCCGCGCGCGGCGCCAGCATCCGCCGGCCGCTGATGATCTCCCAGTGGTGCGGGTCCGCGTCGCCGGGGACGCCGCTGGTGGCCTGCGCGAGCCGGGCCGTGGCGTCCTCCAGGTCGCCGGTGCCGTCCAGGGCGTCCGCGCACTCCAGCAGCAGCGCCGCCGTGGACGTGCCCGGCGCCGGCAGCGCCGCCGGAAGCTGGAGCTGGCCCTTGCCCCGGCGCAGGACGGCCAGCAGGTCCCGCAGGTCCGGCGGACGGAACCCGCGCTCGGCGGTCTCGGCCGCCATCAGCTCCAGCAGCTCGGCGTCGTGATACTGGGAGATGAGCTGCCGGTAGGCGCGGGCCAGCTCCGCCTGCTGCGGGATCGCCGCGGGACGTCCCCACTCGACCGTGTGCGCGCTGTCGCGCGGATGCCGGGTGAACGACAGCCGGATCTGGTGCTGCGCGGTGCTGCTCGTCCACGTGGACGCCGAGAACTTCGTCCGGATGCCGTACGGGAGCATCGCCGCGACCGTGTCGAGGAAGCGCAGCCGCTCGTCCAGCGGCAGCCCGCCCGCCCCGACGATCTGCACCGGCGCGCCCGTCAGCAGCAGCGCCGCCGTCTGGACGACCGTGTCGTCGATCCGGCCGACGAACGGCGACACGTCCGGCGCCGGCAGCCCGATCACCGGCGTCGCCCGGCCCGGCACCGGCAGCGCCAGCGGCGCGCACGCCCGGTACAGCGCCTCGTACGACACCGCCCGCGCCGCGAGCCGCGCGTACGGGACGGCGTACAGCCGCGTCACGACGACGTCCCGGCCGCCCGCGTCCCGCGTCGTGGACTCCTCCTCGATCGCCAGCGTGAGGTGCGCGTTCTCCCCGGACGCCGCGCGCGCCACCGTCACCTGCGGCAGCTCCTCGGGCGTCCCGGGGGAGTAGCGCTGGTTCATCTCGGCGAAGTCCTCGCGCTGGAACAGGCCGTCGCTGCACTCCAGGACCTCATAGCCCCAGCCGTGCGGCTCCTTGCCGATCAGCGCCCACTGCACGGCGGCCGACGCCGCGTCGTCGCGCGTCACCGGGCGCTCCGTCCGCGCCGGTCGGCGGCGAGACTCTGGCCGAGCCACAGCAGCGGCTCGACCACGTTGATCGGATGCACCGTCCCCCGGATCCGCACCGCCCGCGACGACTCGGCCTCGGGCAGCAGGTTCTGGTAGTCGTCCCGGTCGTAGGCGCCGATCAGCGGATCGACGTAGAACCCGATCGCGGACGTGACGAAGTACCGCACCCGCTCCGGGCGGAAGTACTGCGCGAGCGTGTTGTGGACCATCTCCGCGTTCCCCGTCGCCGACACCTCGCACAGGGTCCGGAACAACTCCTGCGCGTCCTCCGGCTCCACCTTCGGGAACCCCAGCGGATCCGCCACGTCGGAGGTGACGAGCCGCAGCTTCTCCGCCGTCTCCAGCACGCGGATCTCGTCGAACTTCGTCACGCACACCGCCAGGTAGTGCGGCAGCCGGCCGCCCGCGAACTCCGGCGAGTCCAGCATCCGGTGCGCGAGCTGCGACAGGACGCCGTGCAGGTAGTCGAACGCGTCGCCGTCCTCGAACTCCCGGACGGGGTCGAACAGGAACACGATCCCGCGGCTGTTCACCAGGTTGTCGATCAGCTCGCCGTGCGCGCCCGCGTAGCCCGAGTGCTCCTGGTTGAACAGCTCCCCGGACGGGTCGAGCAGGTCCAGGCCGATCCGCACGTCCTCCGGCGCGCGCCGCCGCAGCAACGATCGTCGGCGCTCCCGCGCCGCCCCGATCAGGTACCACCGGTACCGCTCGGTGCCGCGCGTCGCGGCGGGGAACCGGCGCTGCGTCGCGAGGGACGCCGTCAACTTGATCAGCGCGTCCGTGGACGGGCCGTTCGCGCCGACGACCTTCCAGCCGTCCTGCCGCCGGTTCATCGCGATGGTGAGCGCGGCGAGGAACGTCGTCTTCCCGCTGCCCGGCGGCCCCCACATCGCGATGTTGTGCTCGGCCGGCGGCGCGCCCCGTTCTGGTTCCATGCCCGGGTTCTCCTTCACTCGTCCGGTCGGCTGCATCACGGGCTCCCGGCCAGCGGGAACGGCAGGCGCTGCGCGGCGGCGGGCGCCAGGCCGAGGGACGCGCCGAGCCGCTGCACGTCCACCGCCGCCAGGTCGGCCGGGGCTCCGTCCGACAGGCGCAGCCACACGTCCGAGGCGTACTCGGGACGGTCGTGGATCGCGCCGAGCGCCGTCCCCGGCCGGTCCGCCAGCACGTCCACCGCCGCCGCCCAGTCGTGGCGGACGGGGCACGGCAGGATCTCCGACGGGTGGACGCGCGGCGGGAACGCGGGGCGTCCGCCGACGGCCAGCACCGCCGTCCGCGCGCCCGGCTCGGGCGGGTCGAGCCGTGCCGCGACCTCGGCGAGCACGCACTCCAGCGCCGCCGCGTGGGGATAGCCGGGGTGGGTCGTGCCCGCCAGGTTCTCCAGCTCGTCCAGCGCCTCGTCCGCCGTGCCCGCCCACAGCCGGATCTCCACCGGGGCGTCCACCGCGCGGCGCTCGAACGCGTGCGGCCCGTACGCCAGCAGCGACACGCGCAGCCGGTCGCGCAGCTCGGCCGCCGCGTGCGCGATGGTCTGGTCGGCGCGCGCCAGCCGCTCGGCGACCCGCTCCGGCGGGCCCGACACCTCGATCGCGCAGACCAGGTGCGCGGCGGTCACCGGCGGCGGCAGCCGCGCCGGGATCGCGCCGATCAGCTCGGCCCACGTCCGGTCGTCGGGGACGGGCTCGGCGGGCAGGCCGCGGAACCGCACCCGTCCCGGGCCGCCCAGTTCGGCCGTCACCGTGTACCGGCCCGGTGGGACGCGCATCGTCCGCCGCGTGACGAGCGTGTACCGACGCTCCTGCGCGGACGCCACCACGGCGAACACCGTCCCGCGCTCGTCGGCCGCCTCGCACTCCACCGCGACCGGCGCCTTCTCCCCGCGCCGCGCGCCCGTCGGGAACAGCAGCCGGCACGCCAGCTCCAGCCGTCCGTCGTCGTTGCGCTGGAGCGTGACGAGGTCGTACCAGCGGTTCAGCGGCGTGTCGGCGATGACCTCGGCGAGCAGGTCGCCGAGCCGCAGATCGCAGGTCAGGGCGGTCGCGTCTGGACGGGCGCGGCGCAGCGCGTCGAGCGCGGAGGCGTTGTGCGGGCCGTCGGGGAAGGTGTTGACGAGCAGCAGCCGCGCCGGGCCGTCGGTCTGGACGGCGCGTTCCAGCGCCCGCGCCGGGGGCACCGGGCCGTTCAGCAGCTCGTCCCACGGCAGGACCGGCCGCGACCGGCCGCGCGGCGTGCCCGCCGCGTCCCGGCGCAGGTCCCACAGGACGAGCCCCTCCGCGGCGAGGTCCGCGACGAGCAGCGCGTTCCGCTCGGTCAGGTCCGCCACGGCCCCGGCGGCGGCCTTGCGGACCTCGTCGGGTTCACTCAACGACGGCCGACCTCCCCGGCTGTGGATCATTCCGATGCGACGCGAAACCCGGCCGGCTCCTCCCTCGCGATTATCCTCCGCGGCTTCCGGGGCAAGGGCAGTGAATGGCCGGACATGGCCATCTTCCCGATCGGTCGGCAACCGATCGGGTGGCCGTCGGGCCCCCGCCGACTAGGCTGGAGATCCATGCGCCGCCCTGGCCCCGAACCGGCTTCGAGGGGGAATGAATGAAGGGCTTGCTGATCAGCCTTTCCGGGGCTCGGCCGGAGATCCTCGACAAGTGCCCCACCGAACGCGGGAAATTCGAGGGCATCGGCGGCGCGGTGCTCATCACCAGCGGGCTCGCGACGATCTCGATGTGGTTCGCGCTGTCCACGGCCGTCGGCGTGAACCCCGTCCTCGCCGTCGTTCCGGCCGTCCTGTGGGGCCTCGCGATCCTCACGCTCGACCGGTGGCTCGTCACGTCGATGCCCGCCGACGGCGCCCGCCGGTGGCGGTTCGCGCTCCCGCGCGTCGCGATGGCGCTGCTGCTCGGTTTCGTCGTGTCGACGCCGCTCGTCCTGCAGATCTTCCACGCCGAGATCAACGCGCAGATCACCGAGATCAAGCAGAACCGCGCCGACGATTTTCTGCGCACGCAGCAGAACGGCGCGCTCGGAAAACAGATCGCGAGTTTGCGGGCCCAGGTCGCGGCCCAGCAGAAAGTGATCGACTCGGGCGGCGACGTCGCGCTCGACCCGGCCACCGATCCGCGGGTGAAGTCGCTGACCGCGGAACGCGACAAGGCGCAGCAGGACGCGTCCGCCCGTTACAAGGAATGGCAGTGCCAGCTCTACGGCGGCCCGAATTGCCCGCGCAAGGGCGACGGGCCGCTCGCGCAGGCCAGCAAGCGCGCCTACGACCGCGCGCAGGCGACCGTCGCCGACCTCAACGACCAGATCGACCAGCGCAAACGGCAGCTTTCGGCCAGCGACGACGCGTCCAAGCGGTTCCGCGTCGCGCAGGCCCGCGAGGCGCTGCCGAAACTGCAGCAGCAGGTCGACACCGCGCAGCGGCGGCAGGCGGACCTGCAGCGCGCCTTCGACGCCGAGAACAGGGCAGACGGCGGGCTGCTCATCCGGCTCCAGGCGCTCAACGACGCGTCCGGCAAGGACTTCACGCTCAATTCGGCGCGGTTCCTGCTGTTCCTGCTGTTCCTGCTCATCGAGTGCCTGCCGGTGACCGTCAAGCTGATGCAGAAGCCCGGCAACTACGAGCGGATCCTCGCGATCGCCGCGCGCCGCGAGTACCGCGACGCCCGCGACAGCCTCAATCCGGTGCCCGGGCCGCGCGACGAGTCCGCCGGGACGGTCCGCGACATCTGGCTGCGCGGACGCGCCGGACCGCCGTCCGAACCCCCTGCCGAACCTGCGCCGGAGACGCCGACCGAACGGCGTCCGACGAGCGTCCAGGAGATCTGGGGCCGCGGCGGCGGCCCGGCCGTGCCCGAGCCGGGCGACCCGGGCCCGGTGAACGGCGCCACGCGCTACGACCGTCCGGCCGAGACCGACGACCACCTGTCCCCGGACGACACGGCGCTGCGCGAGATGGACGACCCCGACGACGTTCTCGCGGGGGACGGGCCCGAAACGTCCGGGCGCGTCCAGCTCTACCCCGAGAACGACGACTACTGAGCGCCTGCCCGTGGCGGAACGCGAACGCGTGCTCGGCGGCCGGTACCGGCTGCTGCGCCCGCTCGGCACGGGCGGCATGGGCAGCGTGTGGTCCGCCGAGGACCTGGTGCTCGGCCGGACCGTGGCCCTCAAGGAACTCGCCCACCACCTGAACGGCGGCCAGGACCTGGAGGCGCGCCGCGCCCGCGCCCTCCGCGAGGCCCGCGCGCTGGCCCAGGCGGTCGACCCGGCGATCGTCCAGATCTACGACGTCCTGGTAGAACGCGGCGACCCATGGCTCGTCATGCAGTACATTCCGGGCCCGTCCCTGGCCGACCTGGTGGCGTCCGGCCCACCCGACGAACGCACGGTGGCGCGCATAGGCCTGCGCGTCCTACGAGCCCTACGAGCAGCCCACGCCGCGAACGTCCTGCACCGCGACGTGAAACCCGCCAACATCCTCCTGGACGACACGGGCCGCGCCTACCTGGTCGACTTCGGCATAGCCCGCATAACCGGCGCAACAGCCCTGACAGCCGACAACACAGTCCTAGGCACCCTGGAGTTCATGGCCCCGGAACGCATCCGAGGCGACGAGATAGGCCCACCCTCAGACCTGTGGTCACTGGGAGTAACCCTCTACTTCGCCCTAGAAGGCCGCTCCCCCTTCCGAGCCTCGAACGACACGGCCGCCGCCACCATCTGGGCGATCATGAACTCCCCGGCCCCCCACCCCTCCACCCCCGGCCCACTCGCGGATGCCGTAACCCACCTCCTGGAAAAAGACCCGACCCACCGCATGCGCGCAGAACACCTGGAACGCGCCCTAAAAGAAACCCTGACCCCCACCCGCCCTCCCACCCCAACCCCACCCGCCCGCGACCGACCACCCCCCAACCCCCCGCCCCGCCCCCAACACCCCGCACCCGACCCGCCCAGCGACCCCCGCCCAGATAACCGCGATTCACCCACCCCATTCGCGCCCGGCCGCCCGGGCCGCCACGACGACAGGCGCCGCACGCTCGACCCGGGCGACGAGGCCCGCTCAGACGACCCGACCGCGCGCATCCCGCCAGAGGACGCCCGCTCAAGAGCACGCCGCCCCCAAAGCCCGGCACCCGACCCGAGCGCCGAGCCGCGCGCGGACGACCGCGACGCGCCGACCCCCTTCGGGGCATCCCGCCCGGAGCAACGCCGCGCCAGGCGCCCCGCACCCGGCGAGGGCGGCGGTCCACGCGACCGCAGCGCGGTCGACCCGTTCGCGGACGAACGCCCAGAACAGCGCCGTGACGCGGGTCCTGGACCCGGCGCGGAGCGCGGGCCGCGTCGACCCGACCGCGCCGCACCCGAGCAGTTCGGCGCCGTCCGTCCGGAGCAGCGCGGCGCCAGGCGCCCCGCACCCGGAGAGGGCGGCGGTCCGCGCGACCGCAGCGCGGGCGACCCGTTCGCGGACGAACGCCCAGAGCGGCGCGGCGACGGGCGTCGCGAGCCGGGCCAGGGTGGTGAGGCGCGCCCGGACGACCCGACCGCGCGCATCCCTCCAGAGGACGCGCGTTCAAGAGCGCGCCGGGACCGGCGGTCCGCACCCGACCCGGGCGGCGAGCCGCGCGCGGACGACTTCACCGCAGCCGACCCGTACGCGGACGCGCGCTCGGAGGGGCGCGACGATCAGGGACGCCCGCGCGGTGAAGGGCGTGGCGCGTCCGGGCCGCTCGCGGACGGGCGCCCGGAGCAGCGCCGGGACGGGTGGCGCAGGCGCGGTGTGGGGCGCGGGGACGATCTGACCGGGCGTGTTCCCCATGGGGAGCCGCGCGGGGGCGTGCCCGCGCCGGCGGCGCGCGCCGCGCCCGGGCTGGCCAGGCAGGTGCGCGAGCTGCCTCCGGAGCGCGCGGTGGAGCTGCTCGCCGGGTACGCGCCTGCGGCGATACGGGACGTCCTCACCGAGCTGGGCAGGGCGGCGGGCCCGATCCTGCTGGCGATGCCGCGCGAGGCGGCGGCGCAGACCGTGGCGTCCGCGCGCGCCCGCACCGCCGCCGCGCTCCTCGACGCGATGGCCGTGGCACCGAACCGGGCGGCACCGATCGTCCAGATCCTCTCCACCACGGTGGCGGCGCGCGCCTTCGGTTATATGACCACCCCGGCCGCCACCGCCCTGACCGCCGCCCTCCCGTCCCGCGACGCTGCCCGCATCCTCGCCGCGACCGACCTGCGCGCCGCAGCAGGCGTCCTGACAGCCCTCCCACCCGAAACGGCCGCCCTGCTGGTGGACGCCCTCCCGGTCCGCCGAGCCTGCGACATCCTCGGCTACGTCCCACCCGCGACCGTCGCCACGCTCCTGCGCGCCGCCTCCCACCCGGACCGCCTGCTCAGCGAACTCAGCGGCCCAGTCCGCACCCAGGTCCTCCGCCACCTCTGACAGCGGCCGTTCCTCCCGCGCGCCGGGCACGCCACTCACATCACCCACGCCGGTCCCACCACCCGCGCGGTGGTGTTGGAGTTGCGGGGTTTGAGTCCGGCGGTGCTTCGGAGGTGAGGGTCAGGGTTTGCGGGCTAGGCCGCACCAGTACCAGGTGGGGAGGTCGCTGCGGGTTCGGGACTCGGGGCGCCAGTCGGTGAGGCGGACCACGCCTGGGTCTACGAGGTCGAAGCCCTCGAAGAAGCGGGTGATGGCTGCGCGGTCGCGGAGGGTCATGCCGGTGTTGGCGCGGCGGTAGACGCGGGCGCCGGCGGTCGCGGCGGCGCCGTGGTCGGCGGCGGTGATGTGGGAGATCGCCAGGTGGCTGCCGGACGGGAGGGCGTCGCGGAACTCGGCCACGGTCGCCCACGGGTCTTCTGCGTCGTCCAGGCAGTGCAGGACGGAGATGAGAAGGAGGGCTACGGGTTCGTCCAGGTTGAGGACCGCTCGCAGGTCCGGGTCTGCCAGGAGCGCGGACGGGTTGCGCAGGTCGCCGGGGATGACGACCGTGCCGGGGGTCTTGCCGAGGAGGGCGCGGCCGTGGGTGAGGACCACCGGGTCGTTGTCGGCGTAGACGACCCGCGCGTCCTTGGTCTCACGGCGTGCCACCTCGTGGACGTTGCCCTGGGTGGGCAGGCCCGCGCCCACGTCCAGGAACTGGCGGACGCCCGCGTCCCGGGCCAGGTAGCGGACCACCCGGCCCAGGAACGCGCGGTTCTCGCGGGCCAGGGCGGGTGCCTGGGGGGCGCTTTTCAGGACCTCGGCGGCGGCTGCGCGGTCGGCCTCGTAGTTGTCCTTGCCGCCCAGGTAGAAGTCGTACATGCGGGCCACGTTGGGTGTGGTGACGTCGATGCCGCCGGGAACCGGTCGTTCGTCCACGGTCTTCCCTCCGCCGGGTTTTCATGATCATAGGGCGGCGGATGCGGCGTGCGGGGGCGTTTCGGTCGAGTGGCTTCTCCGGGTAGGAGTCCTGGGAGTCGGGGAGGTGCGTGGTCATGGCCGGGACGATGCAGGCGTGGGAGGTGGCGGCCCCTGCGCCGATCGAGGACGGGCCGCTGCGGCGGGTGGAGCGGCCGATCCCGGAGCCGGGCGCGGGGGAACTGCTCGTCCATGTCCGGACGTGCGGAGTGTGCCGCACCGATCTGCACGTCGCCGAGGGGGATCTGCCCGTCCACCGGGAGCACGTCGTGCCGGGGCACGAGGTCGTCGGGGAGGTCGCGGCGCTCGGCGCGGGGGCGGAGGGGTTCGCGGTCGGCGACCGGGTCGGTGTCGCGTGGCTGCGGCATACCGACGGGACGTGCCGGTTCTGCCGGCGCGGTGCGGAGAACCTGTGTCCGGACTCGCGCTACACCGGCTGGGACGCGGACGGCGGGTACGCCGAGTACACGACCGTCCCGGCCGCGTTCGCCTACCGGCTGCCGCCCGGGGTCGGGGACGTGGCGTTCGCGCCGTTGCTGTGCGCGGGGATCATCGGCTATCACGCGTTGCGCCGCGCGTCGGTGCCGCCGGGCGGGCGGCTCGGCATCTACGGGTTCGGCGGCAGCGCCCATCTGTGCGCGCAGGTCGCGCTGGCGCAGGGGACGACCGTCCACGTCCTGACGCGCGGGGAAGACGCGCGGCGGCTGGCGCTCGACCTCGGCGCCGCGTCCGCCGCCGGGCCCGCCGACGCGCCGCCCGAACCGCTGGACGGCGCGATCCTGTTCGCGCCCGCCGGGGACCTCGTGCCGGTCGCGCTACGCGCCCTGGACCGGGGCGGCGTGCTCGCGGTCGCGGGCATCCACCTCAGTGACACGCCGCCGCTCGTGTACGAGCGCGAGCTGTTCTATGAGCGGGAGCTGCGCAGCGTCACGTCCAACACCCGCGCGGACGGTCGCGAGTTCCTCGACCTCGCGGCGCGGCACGGCGTCCGCGCGACGACCGTCGAGTACCCGTTGTCGCGTGCGCAGGACGCCCTCCGCGATCTCAAGGCGGGCCGGTTCGCCGGTGCGGCCGTCCTCGTCAACGACTTCTCCTGACGCCGTCCGCCCGCCAAGCGTCACCGGCGCGCGCATGTGACGTCCGTCCGGGGGAGCGGGGCGCCGAGGAGGTGGGCGTTGACGGCCTCGTCGACGCACGGTGTGCCGTCGAAGAGGTAGACGCCGTGCCGGAACGCGTGCGCCAGCGTGACCATCCGGGAGCCGGGCAGCGCGCGCTGCAGGGCGAGCTGCCCGGGACGCGGCGCCACCGGGTCCCCGTCCGCGCCGACGATCAGGGCCGGACGGCCGGTGGTGATCCGGGTGGGCGGCTCGGCGGGACGGGACGGCCAGAACGCGCACGGCGTGACGTCCCGCGCCAGCGGCCCGTAGAGCGGTTCGGCGGCACGGTGCCGCCGGATGTCGCGGTAGTACACGGCCGGGTCGCGCGGGGCGGCGCGGTCGGCGCACTGGTTCGCGGTCAGCGCGGCGAAGCCGAACGCGGGCATGACCTCGCCGCTCTCGTAGAGGGACAGTTTCGCCTCCAGATCGGCCGTCGGGACCGCCGGGGCGCCGCGTGCCGCGTCGGCCAGGACGCGGACCTGCGCGCTGAACTCCCCGTACGCCGCGTCGGTGTCCGCCACGGTGAGCAGCAGGCCCGGGATCGTCGCCGCGTCCACCCGGTGGCGTCCGACCCGGAGCGGGCGCCGCGCGGCGGCCCGGTCGATGCGGCCGATCACCGCGAGGACCCGCGCGGGCGTCGTGCCGAGCGCGTACCGGTCGTCGCGGCGCGCCGCCCAGGCCGCCCAGTCGCGCAGCGCGGCGGCGTCGGCCGGGGCGGTCTCCCGGGTGACGGACGGCCCGTAGGCGCCGGGATCGAGCGCGCTGTCGAGGACGAGGCGCCCGACCCGCCCGGGGAACATCTGCGCGTACACCGCGCCCAGATAGCTGCCGTACGACCAGCCGAGATAGGAGATCGTCCGCTCGCCCAGCGCCGCGCGGACGGCGTCCATGTCGCGGGCGATCTCGCGGGTGGACGCGTGCGGCAGGACCGCCCGGCGCCCCGCGCAGCGGCGGGCCAGGTCGCGCGCGGTGGCCGTGCTGCGCGCGAACGCGGCGCGGTCCGGGCTCGCGAGCTGGGCGTGGCGCAGGTAGAGGCCGGTGGGCCAGTCGCAGGTCAACGGCGTGCTCGCGCCGAAGAAGCGCGGATCGATCCCGACCAGGTCGTAGCGGGCCGCGACGGCGGGCGATCCGTGTTCGGCGGCCGGCGGAAGGCCCGCGGCCAGCAGGACCACCCCGTCGCGCGACGGGCCGGGACCGCCCGTGTTGACCACCAGCGTCCCGAGGCGGTGCGCGGTGTCGGTGGCGGGACGGCGGGCCACGGCCACGGTGATCCGCGGCCCGTCCGGCCGGGCGTGGTCGAGCGGGACGCCGAGTTCGCCGCAGCGCGCCCCCACCGCCGCGAGCTGCGCCCCCGTCTCGTCGTCGGGACCGGCGCGGCAGTCGTGCCAGGCGATCGACGCGGGCGCCGCGGCCACCGGGGCGACGCCGCCCACGACGGTGACCGCCAGCGTGAACGCACCGGGACGGAACGCGCGCAGAAACCAGACCATGACCGACCAACTCCAACGCCGACGACGGACGCGGCACCCCGAGCGAGCGCCGCCCTGACATCACGGAACGCTAATCGGCGCTCGCGCTCCGCCACATCGACCGAGCGGCATAAAGCCCGTCATCCGAACGACGTCATTTCCGCTGCCGGAACGTCCACCGCGAGTCGGTCCCCGCGTACGACGAAAGGCTGACCCGGACGCCGGAAGCGCTGCGCATACACTGTTCATGCACCGCGCGGGCGGGTGCGCGGACGGTGAAGGGGCGCGATGGCGGTCGGCGGCGTGGTCGAGGAGGTCACCGAGCGCATCGCGTTCCAGATCGCCTCCGGACGGCTCAAAGCGGGCGACGGCCTGCCGTCCATCCGCAAGCTCGCCGCCGAGCACGGCGTCACGCTCTCCCGGATCCAGCAGGTGATCGAGCGGCTGACCGCCGCCGGGTTCGTGGAGCCGCGCCACGGCGTCGGCGTGATCGTCCGCGACATCCGGCTCTACGGCGGCGTCGAGACGTGGCGGTACCTGTTCCGCTTCTCCGGCACGCTCCCGGACCTGACGGTGGAGAACGTCCGCGAGATCCTGGAGCACCTGCACCTCTTCTACCAGGTCTCGTTCCGCAGGCTGGCCGACAGCCCGGCCGCCGTCGACCCGGCCCCGGCGCGCCGCGCGCTGCACCAGCTCGAACTGCTCGCCCGGACGGAGCCGGTCCGCGCGGCGGACGTCCACCAGGGCGTCCTGCAGATCCTGCGCACCGTCCACGCGTCGCTGGGCGGTCGGATCACCCTCGGCCTGCTCAACACGATGGGCGCGATGCTCGGCGAGGTCCCGGACGTCCTCGAAGCCCTCTACGCCGACCCGGCCGAGCACGTGTGGTTCTGGAACGAGATCGTCACGTCCTGGGAGACGCGCGATCCCGACCGCGCCCGCGCCGCCCTGGACGTGCTGGACGACTGGCACGGCCGGGCCCTTCAGCGGCTGCGCGACCGCCTCGCCGCCGCGTCCGCCCGTCCGTCCTGACGGTCGGCGGGCAGCGCGAGCCGCCGGACGACCGCGGACGCGAGCGCGCCCCGCCGGACGACGACCAGCCAGAGCGACGGCGCCGCGACGGCCACGCCCAGCGACCAGCCCGCCACCACGCCCGTGAACCCCGTGAACAGCCGGATCAGCAGGCTGGTGAAGACGGCCGCCGCCAGCGTCAGCAGCAGCGAACCGAACACCACGACCGCCAGTTCGACGGGCCCGGGCCCCGGACGGCCGACGGAACGCAGTCCGTCCCGGTAAGCGCGGTACAACGGCACCAGCATCGACACGACCAGAACCGTCCCGACCCCGTAGAGCGTCAGCGCGACGTCCGAACCGGCCCAGTGGACGACGTGCGCGACGAACGACCGGTCCCCCCAACGCCGGAAGTCGGCCCGGTCGGTGGACAGGACGCGTTGATACCCCGTCCCGTCCCACCCGTGAACCAGGACGAAGAACATCGCGTAATAACCGGCGACGAACTGCAACGCCGCCCAACGAACGGCACCGCGACCGATCAGCCACCGCGCGACCAGATACCCGGCGACCCCCTGGACGGTGTTCGCGGCGGTGAACGCGGCGGCCAGCCAGGCGGGCAGGGACCGCCCGCCGGCCTGCATCGTCTCCCACTCGGGAAAGCCCCACAGCAGCCAGACGCACGCGGGCGTGAACACGGCCGAGCAGTAGAGGACGACCGCCGTGAGGCGCCGGTCGCGCACGTCATGGGCGGCGGCCAGCGCGAAGCCCGCGCCGACGCCGTACGCCCAGAACACATCGACCTGAACCACTCGTCCCCCCGTCCGGCGGTCGTGGACACGGCGCGCCCCCGCTCTCCGCGGGTGAGAGCGGGGGCGGACGGCCGCCGGTTACTGCGCGGCGGCCAGCTTGATCGTGAGCGGGTTGTCCTTGCCGCCGGTGAGGAAGTTGATGACCGGCGTGTCGATGAAGCAGCCGCTCACCTCCGGCAGCTTGTAGGTGGCGGTGAGGGTGCCGCCGGTCGCGGGGTCGAACGCGCCCTTGGACGTGAGGTGCAGGTCCGCCGGCTTGGTGGTCTTGCAGTCGGGGTAGTCGAAGATCGGGATCCCGAAGTGCCCGACCTGGGTGATCTGCACGTTCACCTTCGTGGTGACGTCCACGGCGCCGTCCTTGAGCGTGCCCTTGATGTCGCCCACCTGGGTGATCTTGACCTTGGCGTGCGTGGGCAGGAAGCCGAACATGTTGAAGTCGCTGCGGGCCTCCGGCAGCGTGAACGTCCCCGAGGAGACCTCGCCCGACGCCAGGTCCGCCTGGATCTTGGCCTCGCCGGGCCCGAGCGTGAAGTCGGCGCCGAGCCCGGTGACGCTGGTCTGCGCCGTCGTCGTGAAGGTGTAGGCGGACGGGGCCGCGGCGTGGGCGGGCGCGGCGAACGCGAGCGCGCCGACGGTGGCGAGCGCGCCCAGGGCGACGCTCCGGCCGAGGTTCGTCTTCGTTGGCATGGGGGCGGCCTTCCGGGTCGAACGGTGGACAGCGCGTCCGGACGAGCAGCTGCGGTGGGCCCGTTCGCTGTCCGATCAGGTTCCCCACAGTCTGTCCATACAGTGTGCCGCACACAATATCGCTGAGTGAGTCACCTGCCAGAACGGAATTGTCACCGCGCGATAACGGAACCCGGATCAGTCCTGGTCATCGAGGTGTGAGAGCTTGTCCGGGTTGGTGACCGCGTAGATCCCGGCGACCTGATCGCCCGCCGCGGTGAGGTCGATGACCATCACGGCGAACGGCGCGTCGTGGTCGAACAGCACGGCCGACGGATCGCCGTTGACCGTCCGGTACCGGATCTCCAGGTCCGCGGGCGCCCGCCGCGCCGCGACCCCGCTGATCATCCGCGCGACCTTGTCCCGCCCGGTGACCGGGCGCAGCGCGGCGCCCTTGGCCTTGCCGCCGCCGTCGGTCCACATCGTGACGTCCGGCGCGAGCAGGTCGAGCAGCGCCGCGAGGTCGCCGCCGAGCGCCGCCGCGAGGAACCGCTCGGTCACCGCGCGCTGGAGCCGCCGGTCCGGCGCGAACCGGGGCCGCCGGGACTGGACGTGCGCCCGGGCGCGCCGCGCGAGCTGCCGGACGGCCGGGGGCGTCCGGTCCAGGATCGCCGCGATCTCCGCGTGCGGGTACCCGAACACCTCGTGCAGAACGAACACCGCCCGTTCCAGCGGCGACAGTGTCTCCAGCACGACCAGCAGCGCCATCGACACCGCCTCGACCCGGACGGCCGGGTCGTCGGACGGCTCCGTCACCACCGGCTCGGGCAGCCACGGCCCCACGTACGTCTCCCGGCGGCGGCTCACCGCCGACTGACGGGCCAGCGCCGTGTTCACCGCGATCCGCACGAGGTACGCGCGCGGGTTCTCGATCGGTTCGCCGCCCGCGCACCGCGCCGCCCACGCCAGCCACGTGTCCTGGAGGACGTCCTCGGTGTCGGCGACACCGCCCAGCAGGTTGTAGACCACCGAGAACAACAGCTCACGGTGGTCGGCGAACACCTCGGTGCCGTCCGTGCGATCGAGCATGCGGTCCTCCTGCGGTTCATCGGCTCGCCCCCTAAGAGGCGTTCCGCGCGCGGAGTGTGACATCGCGCCCGCGAATGTGACGTGCGCCGCACAGTGTCACGTTCCCCGTACCGCGACCCCTCATGGATGGCGCACGTCTTCGACCGACGAAGGGATCGCCGTGAGCGACCAACGGATCGACACCTCGATGATGTACGCCGTCCATGACGCGTTCCAGCGCGACATGGACCGGTTCGCGGACCTGGCCGAACGCGGGACGCCCCTGGACGCCCCGGACGTCGCCGCCTGCTGGACCCGTTTCACCCGGTTCCTCCACATCCACCACACCGCCGAGGACACACATCTGTGGCCCGTCCTCCAGGAACGTGTCGCGGGCGGACCGGGCGAGGCCGTCCTGGAGCGCATGGAACGCGAGCACCGCGAGCTGACCACGCTGCTCCACGACTTCCAGCACGACCCCCGGAACGCCGCCGGATGGCTCCGCACCGCGATGACGGAGCACTGCGAGCACGAAGAGGAGCAGGCGCTCCCGCTCGTCCAGACCCTCCTGACCCCGGACGAGTGGAACGCCTTCGGCGACGAGCAGCGCCGCCGGCTGGGGATCGGCGGCGCCGCGTCCTTCTTCCCGTGGCTGCTGGACGGCGCCGACGAGACCACCCGCCGCAACGTCCTCCGCCACCTGCCGCCGCCCGTCCGCGTCGTCTACCGCGCGGTGTGGCGCCCGCGGTACCTGCGCGGCCCCCGCCTGCCCGCCCTCGCCGGCGTCTGACCCGAAAGGCCCGAGACCATGCCGTCCTTCCTCGCCACCGGACGCGGCAAGCTCACGCTCGCCCTGCTGTGCGTGATCGCGTTCCTCGACTTCGCCGACGCCTCGATCGTCAACGTCGCGCTGCCCGCCATGCGCGCCGACCTCGGCTTCTCCGTCCAGAGCCTGCAGTGGGTGCCGAGCGGTTACCTGCTCACCTACGGCGGCTTCATGCTGCTCGGCGGGCGGGCCGCCGACCTGCTCGGCCGCCGTCGCGTCCTCGTCGCCGGGACGCTCCTGTTCGCCGCGTCGTCGCTGGCCGGCGGCCTCGCCCAGAACGCCGGGACGCTCGTGGGGGCGCGTCTCGTCCAGGGCGCGGGCGCCGCGCTGATGCTCCCGGCGGCGCTGTCCATCCTCACCACCGCGTTCCGGGAGGGCTCCGACCGGAACACGGCGCTCGGCGTGTGGGGCGGCGTCGCCGGGCTCGCGTCCGCCGCCGGGGTGCTGCTCGGCGGGCTGCTCACCGACGGACCCGGCTGGCGCTGGGTCATGCTCGTCAACCCGCCGGTCGGCGTGCTCGCCCTGCTCGGCGTGTTCGCGCTGATCGAGCGGGACCGGCCCGCCGCCCGGACGACCGGCTTCGACCTCCCCGGCGCCGTCCTCGTGACCGGCGCGCTGCTGCTCCTGGTGTTCACGCTGGTCAAGGCGCCGGACGTCGGCTGGGACGCGGCCCGCACCGTCGGCGGCCTCGCGGGCGCCGCCGTCCTGCTGGCGGCGTTCGTCGGCAACGAGCTGCGCGCCCGCGACCCGCTCCTGCCGCTGTCGATCTTCCGGATCCGGGGCCTCGCGGCGGCCGACACGACCCAGCTCCTCGCGATCGCCGGCTTCGTCTCGATGTTCTTTTTCCTCAGCCTTTACATGGAGAACGTGCTCGGCTTCTCGCCGTTGCAGACCGGCGCGGCGTACCTGCCGCTGTGCGCGGGCGTCGCCGTGACGGCGGGCGTCTCGTCCAAGCTCATCGCCCGCGTCGGCACCCGCCCGCTGATCGTCGGCGGGCTGCTCGTCACGGCGGCGGGCCTGTTCTGGCTGGCGCGGATCCCGGTGGACGGCTCGTACGCCGCCGACGTCCTGCCCGGCACGCTCGTCGCCTCGCTCGGGCTCGGCCCGGTGTTCGTCGCGGTCACCGCCGCCGCGAACGCGGGCGTCCCCGCCGACCGCGCCGGGCTCGCCGCCGCGCTGCTCAACGCGTCGCAGCAGGTCGGGGCCGCGCTCGGCCTCGCGATCTTCTCGGCGCTGGCGACGGCCCGCACCGGCGACCTGTTCGCGGCCGGACGCCCGGCGCCGGACGCGCTGACCGGCGGGTTCCGGCGCGCCCTGCTGGCGTGCGCGTGCTTCGTGCTCGCGGCGTCCGTCGTGGCGCTCCGGACGCGCGACACCCGCAGCGAGCACCCCGAACCGGCCGCGCCGGCGCCCGAGCCCGTCCGCTGACGGCGCGATCATTGAACGGACGGCCGCGCGGGCAGGCACCGTCCATGCGCATCAACGATCTGAACGAGGAACAGCAGCGGGTGTTCGCGGCCGTCGTGGCGCTGGAGGGCGAGGGCGCCCCGGGCTTCGTGGAGGACGTCGCCGGACGCGCCGGGATCGACCCCGACGAGGCCCGCCGCGTCGTCCACGAACTCCTCGACCCGCCGGGGCTCGTCCACGAGGTGCCGTCCACGCCCGACATGGGCCCGGAGTACCGGACCAAGCCGCACACGTAGCCGCACGCCGTGGCGCGTGCCTCAGGACGGACGTTCGGGCGGGTGGGTCGCTTGAGGGGCGGCGGTTCGGTGCGTCATAGGTCCCACCACCAGGAGATGGAGGGAAGCGGGACCGGCTCGTCGCCGGGGTCGGCGGGACGCTCGGCCCAGACGACCGGGGCGCTCGGCTCGTCCGGGTCGGGGCGGCGGGGCGTGCGCAGGCCCCACTCGGCGTTGCCGCGGATGCCGTAGGCGAGGCCGTCCAGGTAGGCGCGGCCCGCCTCGCCGAGGCCGGGCCGGGTCCGCTCGCGCAGCCGCAGGAAGCGCAGGAACACGCGGTCGCGCAGGCGCGCGGCGGTGCGGACGGCGGTCCGGACGTCGCCGCCGTTCTGGTCCAGCAGCACGGTGTAGATGTTCTGGTCGGTCCGGCCGACGTCCACTTCGCGGGCGAAGGAATGGCGGTCGTCGTCCAGCGCGGCGGTCAGGATCGCCATTTCAGTGAGGGCGCGGACGGCGGGCGCGTCCATCTCGGCGGCGGGCACCTCGGCGCCGTGCGCGATCTCCAGCATCGCGTAGGTGGGCGCGCCGCCGGCGGAATGGAGGCGCATCGTGACGTAGTCTTCGAGATCCGGCATGTGGCGGCGCGCCTGAAAGGACACCTGCCACATCACGCCGGTCAGCCAGGCGCGGTGCGCGGCGACGAACCGCTGGAACTGGACCGGCGTTCCGAGCCGCCGGAATCGCGCGCCGATATCCTGCAGCGCGACCGCGTAGGCGTCGCCGCGCGCGGCCGGGGCCGGGCATTCCAGCGCGCGCTGGACGCGGGCCGCCATCGGCACGAACTCGGCCGGGCGGATGCTGAAGTGCCCGGTGTCGCAGCGGCCGTCGTGGAAGGCGAAACCCCAGTACACCCAGAGTGCGGTGGCGAGCAGGCGGTCGTCGTCGGCGCCCGGCGCGAACCGCGCGAAGAAGTCGGCGCCGCGGCTGCCGATGATTTTCGCGCGTTCCCGCGCGTCGGCCCACAGGCCCGATTCGTCGAGCCATGCGACGGCGCGCCGTTCGACGCGCGGCGCCGCCGGATTGGTCGCCGGTTCCAAGGGGCAGTAGAGCGGCGGAAATTCGAGATCGGCCGCCGTCCGGGTCCTTTCCACGATCGACCTCCTGTCCCTGGGGGTGCGGACGGCGCGGGAGCGGGGCCGCCCGCGGACCGTCACGGTAACACTGCGTTCGGCGACCTATTTCGGGCCGGGAGATCTTTGTTGACGGAACGGCGCGAAAGAATCCGGAGAAAAGCCGTTAAACCGCACCGGCGCTCGTTTGCGGAAAGGTCGCGCGCGGGTCGGCGGAAAAGCCCGCGCCGAGGGGCGTCGCGGGCGCGGCGCCTTGCCCCGGGGTGTCATACCCCTGGCGGCGACGCGGGTTTCGTCTCGACGTCGCGCCCGGGCCGCTGCCACATGGCAGCACGGGCGGTTCCGCTGACCTGCGGACGGTCCGGACGCCTTACCACATGGTGAGAACCATGTTGAATTGGTCGGGATTGTCGGCAATACTCCCCGGCATGGCCGCACCCCGACCCGACACCCTCTGGTACACCCGCTGTCCCGTCCCCACCGCCACCGGCATCGCCGCCGACCAGAACTGGCTCGCCGCGGCGTTCGCCCCCGACGGCGTCGCCGTCCGCTCGCTCCAGGAGGAGGACGCGGGCGACCGCCGCGCCGAGCACTTCCGGCACCGGCTCGCCACGCTGATCCGCGAGGGCGGCAACGTGCCCGCGCTGTGGGCACGTTCCACCGGCGCGCCGACCCGGCTCGTCGGGCTGACGTGGATCGAGGAGCGGCAGGTCGTCGTGGCGCGGCCCGGCGCGGGCGTCCACGGCCCCGGCGACCTCAAGGGGCTGCGGCTCGCCGTCCCGCGCCGGACCATCGAGATCGACTTCTGGCGGGCGATGGCGCTGCGCGGCTTCGACGGCGCGCTGCGCCAGGCCGGGCTGACCCTCGCCGACGCCGAGCTCGTCGAGCTGGACGGCGACGTCCTGCCCGGCCAGTGGGAGGCCGAACTCGCCGCCCTGCGCGACGGCCGCGTGGACGCCGTCTACACCAAGGGCGCGGTCGCCGTGGAGACCGCCGCCCGCTACGGCGCCGAGGTCGCCATCGACCTCGACGCGCTGCCCGACCGGAGCGCCCGCGTCAACAACGGCACGCCCCGTCCGATCACGGTCGACCAGCGGCTGCTGGACGACCACCCCGACCTCGTCGTCCGGTTCCTCGCCGTGCTGCTCGGCGCGGCGGACTGGGCGCGGGACCGGCCCGCCGAGGTCGCCCGCATCCTCGGCGCCGAGACCGGCTCCGGCCCCGCCGGGGTCGCCGCCGCCTACCGGAACACCGCCGACCTGCACGCCGACCTGTCCGACGAGCGGCTCACCCTGCTCGCAGGACAGGAGGAGTTCCTGCGCCGGCACGGCTTCCACGACGCCCCGGTGGACGTGTCCGCCTGGGCCGACCCCGCGCCGCTGGCCGCCGCCCGGCGCCTCGTCCCCGACCTCCCCTTCCTCTCTCTGGAGCAGCCATGACCCGCATCCCCGCCCGCCCGACGGGCCTGATCGCCGGAGTCCTCGCCGTCCTGCTGGCCGCCGCGGGCTGCGGCGGCGCGGACGCGGCGTCCGGCGACGTGACGTTCCGCGTCCCCGATCCCGGCAACTCGGGCGTGCTCGCGCTCGGCAAGAAGGACGGCAGCCTCGCGGCAGCGCTCAAGGCCGTCCACGCCAAGATCGCCTGGACGGGCAGCAGCGGCCCGTTCGCCCCCGCCGCGCAGGAGATGAACGCCGGCGAGCTGGACGCGGCGCAGGGCTCGATCACCTCGGCCGTCGCCGCGCTCGGGCAGAAGCCCGGGTTCAAGCTGTTCGCCGCGATCGCGCCCGACCGGTTCGGGGAGGGCATCCTCGTCGGCAAGGACTCGCCGATCCGGACCGTCCGCGACCTCGTCGGCAAGAAGGTGGCCGTCAACAAGGGCGGCACGGCCGAGTACCTGCTGCTCAAGGCGCTGGAGCAGGAGAAGATCCCGGCGGACCGGGTCACGCGCGTCTACCTCAACCCCGCGCAGACCGCGCCGGTGTTCAACTCCGGCAAGGTGGACGCGTGGGCCGTCTGGGCCAACTACTCCATCCCCGAGATCGCGACGGCGGGCGCCCGGTTCCTCGTCACGGGCGGGCAGATCGGGTCGCAGAACTACTCGGTGTGGGCCGTCCGGACGGGCTTCGCCAAGGAGCACCCCGAGGTCGTCAAGGCGTTCTACCAGTACCTCCACGACGCCGGGACCAAGCAGATCCAGAACCCGACCGCCTACGTCAACGTGTTCACCAAGGCCGGGCCGCAGGCCGTGAGCGGCACCGCGCTGGCGCTCACGCTCGACAACGCCCGCAAGGGCGCCACCGCCCAGCCGATCGGCGCGACCGACCTCGCCAACTTCGCGAGCGTCGCCAAGTTCTTCGCCGACCAGAAGGTCACGCCCGCGCCGGTGGACGTGGCGCCGCACGTGCTCGACCCGACCGGGGCCGGGTCATGACCGAGGCGTCCTTCCCCGGGCTGGTCGTCCCGCGCCCGAAGCTGCCGCGTCCGCGCCGCCGCGAGGTGACGCTCGCGCTGCGGACCGCCGGGCCGCTCGCCCTGCTCGGCGGCTGGTGGCTCGCGTCGGCGACCGGCGTGCTCAGCCCGGACGTCCTCGCGTCCCCGCTGACCGTCCTGGACGCCGCCCGCGAGCTGTGGTCCGACGGCCAGCTCACCGACGCCCTGCGCGTCTCGCTCACCCGCGCCGTCCTCGGCCTGGCGTTCGGGCTCGCGGCCGGGCTGCTGCTCGGCGTCGTCACCGGATTCTGGCGGCTCGGTGAGGAACTTCTGGACTCGCCGCTGCAACTGCTGCGCGCGCTGCCGTTCCTGTCGCTCGTCCCGCTGTTCATGGTGTGGTTCGGGATCGGGGAGTCGGCGCGGATCATCCTCATCGCGGTCGCCACGACGTTCCCCATGTACGTGTCGACGGCGGGCGGCGTCCGCAACGTGGACCGGCGGCTGCTGGAGGCGATGCGCTCGTTCGGGCTCGGCGGGTGGCAGCTCGTGCGGCAGGTCGTCCTGCCGGGGGCGCTGCCGTCGCTGCTCGCCGGGTTCCGGCTGTCGATGACGCTCAGCGTGATCGCGCTCATCGCCGCCGAGGAGATCAACTCGACGTCCGGGATCGGCTACCTGATGACGCAGGCGCAGAGCTTCTCGCGGACGGACATCCTGTCGGTCTGCGTGCTCATCTACGGCATCCTCGGCATCTGCGCCGACCTGGTCGCCCGCCTGGCCGAACGCGTCTTCATGCCGTGGCGCGTCAAGGAGGCGGCCCGATGAGTGTCGCGGTGCATATTGAAGGGTTGCGGCGGACGTTCGGGACCCGTTCGGTTCTCGACGGGCTTGCGCTCGACATCCGGCGCGGCGAGTTCGTCGCGCTGCTCGGCGCCAGCGGCACGGGGAAAACAACGCTGCTCAGAATCCTCGGCGCGCTGGACCGGCCGGACGCCGGGACCGTGCTCGTCCCCGAGGCCCGGACGATCGTGTTCCAGGAGCCCCGGCTCGTCCCGTCCAAGCGCGTGCTCGGCAACGTCGTCGTCGGGCTGCCGCGCGGCGACGCGAGCCGCGAGCGCGGGCTGCGGGCGCTCGCCGAGGTGGGCCTGGCCGACCACGCCCGCGCCTGGCCGCACACGCTGTCGGGCGGCGAGGCGCAGCGGGTCGCGCTCGCGCGGGCGCTGGTCCGCGAGCCCGAGCTGCTGCTGCTGGACGAGCCGTTCGCCGCGCTCGACGCGCTGACCCGGCTGAAGATGCAGGACCTCGTCGGCGACCTCGTCCGGCGGCACCGCCCGGCCGTGCTGCTGGTCACGCACGACGTGGACGAGGCCGTCCGGCTCGCCGACCGCGTCGCCGTCCTCAAGGACGGGGACCTGGTCACCGACGAGACCGTCACCACCGACCGGCCCCGCGACGCCACCGACCCGGCGTTCACCGCGCTGCGCCGCCGGCTGCTCGCCGACCTCGGCGTCCGCGAGCCCGCACCCGTCGAGGAAGGAGCCGTCCGATGACCCGCGTCCACGTGGTGGCGCCGACGCGCGCGCCCGCGCCCGTCGCGCTGCCCGACTTCGTCACCGACGTCCGGCCGCCCGCGCGCGGCCCCGAGCACCGCGCCACCGGACGCGCCGCCGAGCTGGGCGGACTGTCCGGCGTGCTCGTCCCGTTCGACCCGGGCGGGCACGACGCGCTCGTCCTCGCGGCGGCGGTGCTGCGCGACACGCGGCGGATCGGCGTGACCGTCGAGTTCTCCGCCGCCGTCACGACGCCCGTCTACGCGGCGAAGCTGTCGGCGTCGCTCCAGCGCTACCACGCCGGACGCCTCGCGTGGTGGCTCGCCGTCGACCAGGACCCGGCCGTCGCCCGCGCGCACGGCGACGTCCTGACCGGCCCGGCCCGCTACGAGCGCGCCGACGAGTTCCTGACCATCGCGCGCGGCGTCTGGGCCGGGCGCGGCTACAGCCGGGAGGGCGCGCACTTCGCCGTCCTGGACGGCGGGCTGCCGGACTCGCGCGTGGACCGTCCGTTCCCGCGCGTCTGGCTGTCGGGGACGTCCCCGGACGCGCTCGCCCTGTCCGCCCGGCACGCCGACGTCCACGTCCTGGCGCCCGGGGACGACCCGGCGCTCGTCCCGGACGGCGTCGCGGCGGCCGTCCGGCTGCGCTTCGCCGGGGACGCCGACGCGTTCGCCGACCAGCTCCGCACGTACGAGGCGCACGGCGTGACCGAGTTCGTCGTCGACCCCGCCGACCCGGTGGCCGACGCCTACCGGCTCGCCGAACACGTCCTGCCGAGGCTCGCGAAGGAGGCGGGGAATGCCGGTTGACATCTACTGGCGCATCGCGATGGAAGGCGACGCGCCCGCGCTGCGGCTCGGCGACATCACGCGCGGCGGGTTCGGCCCGCACCGTCCGGGCGCGCTGGCGCCCGGAGCGGACGACGGGTACGGTCCGCTCGACTACATGGCCGAGGTCGCCCGCGCCACCGAGCGCGCGGGGTTCGTCGGCGGGCTGATGCCGTCGTTCCCCGAGACCGACGACCCGTGGGCCGCCGCCGCGTCGCTGGCGGGGGAGACGTCCGCCTACCGCTTCATGATCGCGTTCCAGCCCGGGTTCCTGCATCCGGTGCAGGCGGCGCGCATGTCGGCGTCGCTGCAGGCCGCGACGGGCGGACGCGTCGTCTACAACATCATCTCCGGCGGCGGCGGGCCGCAGCAGCTCTGGTGGGGCGACCGCGTGGACCACGACGACCGGTACGCCCGGACGTCGGAGTTCCTGGACGTCCTGAAAGGCGTGTGGAACGGTCCCTACGACCATGACGGCCGCTTCTACACCGTCGAAGGCGGCGCGCTGCCGCCGGAGCTGCGCGGCCAGCCGTTCCCGGAGGTCTATTTCTCCGGGTCGTCGCCCGCCGCGATCGCCGCCGCCGGCCGCCACGCCGACTACTACCTGTCGTGGCTGGAGCCGTTCGACGCGCTCGCCGAGAAGTTCGCTCAGGTCCGCGCGCACAGCGACACCCCGCCGAAGTTCGCCGTCCGCGTGGACGTCCTCGCCCGCGAGACCGAGGATGAGGCGTGGGACGAGATCCGGCGCGGCTGGGCGCGCGCGTCCGACCGCGCGTCCGGCGGGACGGAGTCGGTCGGCTGGAAGCGCGGCCGGTCGTTCACCGAGGGCGCGGGCTCGTCCTACCGCGACCTGGAGGTCCAGCCGAACGTGTGGGGCGGGTTCGACCGGCTGCGCCCCGGCCCGCTGTTCGGCCTCGTCGGCGACTACCACCAGGTCGCCGAGCGGCTGGACGAACTGGTCCGGCTCGGCGTGGACGCGTTCATCCTCGCGGGCGTCCCCCATCTCGAAGAGGCGCGGCGCGTCGGCCGCCACGTCCTGCCCCTGCTGAAAGGAAGACTGTCATGAGCCTGCGCGTCGGGTACTTCCCGCAGAACAACTCGCTGTGGGTGCTGCGGCACCGCCGCGTGCTGGAGCGCGCCGTCCCGGACGTGGAGTGGGTGGACCTGCGCGACCTGCCCGCCGGTGAGCGCCCCGCGCCGACCGAAGGGCTGCCGTCGGCGCACGGCGACCACCTGTTCGACGGCGGCTACGACTTCATCGGCACCGGCTCCACCCCGCCCGTCACGGCCCAGGCGAAGGGCCACGACATCGTGTACGTCGCGGTGTCGGGCCCGCGCGTGGAGAACGGGCGGATCGTCGTCCCGGCGTCCTCGCCCATCCAGGGCCCCGCCGACCTGAAAGGCCGCCGCGTAGCCCTGGGCCACGGCTCCTGGCAGACGACCCTTCTCCTGCTCGCGCTGGAAAAGGCCGGGCTGACCTGGCGCGACATCGAGCCCGTCGACGCCTACGGCAACGCCGCCGAACTGTTCCTGAACGGCGAGGTGGACGCCTGGGTCGGCTCCTACCCCGACCTCACCGACGTCGAGGACCGCATCGAGGTCCGCACGGTGATCGCGACCGAGGGCCTGTTCAGCCACCGCTCGCTGTGGTTCACCAGCCGCGAGTTCGCCACGACCCGCCGCGACGAGCTGGCCGCGATCATCGCAGCGCTCCAGGAGTCGGACGCGTGGATCCGCGACAACCCGCTCGACGCGGCGACCTACTTCGCCCGCGACGACGGCGAACTGCACGCCTGGGAGCACGCGATCCGCACCCGCCCCTGGGGCCTGAACCCGGTCGACGCCGACTTCGTCGCCGAACAGCAGCACGCGGCCGACCTCTTCCACGCCAACGGCCTGATCCAGCGCAGGATCACCGTCGCCGACGCCGTCCTCCCCGAGATCAACGCCCTCCTCACCCCCTGACGGACGCTCCGCGGGCCCCGCCTAGCGGTGGCGGGGCTTGCGGAGGGTGAAGCGGTCGAGTTCTTCGTAGGTCGGGGAGCCGAGGTCGGCGCCGTAGTGGGTCACGGTGATCTCGGTGTGGCCGCCGGGGGCGTGGGGCTCGTAGTCGAAGGACGCGAAGCCGTAGGGCTTCTTCAGGTCGCGGTAGGCGGACCAGGGGGCGGGTTCGGTCGTGGTCTTGGACGTGCGCTGGTGGTGCGGGTCGCCGGGGTTCACGTCGGTGATGACGACGCCGTCGTTCGGTGCGTCGAAGGCGGACCAGGGGGTGGCGGCCGAGTGTCCGCCGCCGCCGATGATCATGTGGACGGCGCCCTTGGTGGTGTCGATGACCGTTGCGTCAGTGTCTTGTGGCGCGGGGGTCAGGAGGGGGCTGCCGGGGAGGATGCCCTTCACCGGGAAGGTGCGCTCGAAGTGGTGTTCGTGGCCTGCCAGGACGAGGTCCACGCCGTAGCGGTCGAACAGGGGCAGCCATTCCTGGCGGATGCCGAGGTCCGCGCCGTTGAAGTGCGCCGAGGACATCGCGACCTGGTGCATGCAGACGATGATCCAGTCGATGTCCGGGTCGTGGGCGGCGGCGCGGAGCGTCCGTTCCAGCCATGCCTTCTGGGCGCCGTCGCTGTAACCGCGGATGTAGGGGTCGTAGCCCTTGGCGTCGTAGTCCGCGATGTGGTCGCGGCGGTACGCGCTGAACGCGCCGTCCTGGAGGCAGACGTCGTCGTTGTTCAGCGAGATGACGCGGATGGCGCCGACGGTGAACGCGTACCAGTTGCCGGCGAAGTCGCGCGTCCCGTTGCCGGGCAGCGCGAACCGCGTCTGGTACGCCAGGTAGCCCTGCGGGCCGTTGCCGACCTCGTTCTCGTGGTTGCCCGCGCACGGCATCCACGGGCGCCGGGACGCCGACCGCTGGTTGTTCGCGAAGAACGACCGCCATGTCTCCACCGGCGCGTCGCTCACGTTGGCGTAGCAGAGGTCGCCGTTGAGCAGGTGGAACAGCGGGTCGAGGCGGTCGACGGCGTCCACGATGTAGCCCGCGTTCGGCGTCGCGGGGCCGAGGCCCTGGCCGACCTTCGCGGGGATCGCCTGGTCGCCGAAGCTGGTGAACCGAAACTTGCGCGAGCGGCCGTGCGGGGCCGTCCGGAACGCGCCCGCCAGCGGCTCCGCGCCCCGGTGCTCCACCCGGTAGGTGTAGGACGAACCGGACGCCAGTCGCGGCAGTTCAGCGTGGTAGGTGAACACCCGCTCGCCCGTCAGCGCCTCGGTGTAGACGCGCTCCTCGGCGTGGACGAGCGTCCCGAGGCCGTGCCCGGGACGGCCGAGCCGCACGACGGGACGCGCGACGCGCTCCGGCGCGGCCCAGGACACCGTCATCTCGTGCGCGGCGTCCGCGCCGAACTGGAGGTGGAGCTGCTCGGGACGCGGCGCGCCGGCGGCGTCCGGGGTCGTCACGAGCGCGGCGGCGGTGCCCGGCCGGCCGAGCATCGGAGCGGCGAGGGCCGCGCCGCCCAGCCCGCGCAGTACCTGCCGGCGTCCCACACCGTGCTTTTCGGCCATGCCGCCTCCTCGGTCGTGCTCCCGCCGGAACACGATCGGCCGTCCCGGTGAGCGGCGCGTGACGAGGCGCGTCCGGTGAGGTGAACAACGTTCGGCGACGTCGCGCCCGAGTTGCGGCACGATGTTCGGATGCTGCATCTGCGGGCCATCACGCCGAAGGACCGGACGGACGAGGTCTGCCGGATCCTCGCCGACGACCCGGGCACCACGAACGTCATGGTGTTCCCGGACGCGGCGCGCCGCCCGCCCGGCGACGTCGTCATGTGCGACGTCGCGCGCGAGGCCGCCAACGACGTCATCGCCGCGCTGCGCGCCCTGGGCCTGGAACGCGACGGCTCGATCGCGCTGGAGCGCATCGACGTGTCGATCTCGGCGGCGGCCGACGCGGCGGAGGAACGGGCGCCCGGCCACGGCGACGACGCCGTCGTCTGGGAGGAACTGGACCGCCGCCTGGCCGAGGAGACCCGGCTGACCTGGTCGTTCGTCGCGTTCCTCGCGCTCGCGACCCAGCTCGCCGGGATCGCCGCGCTCATCGACTCCACGATCCTCATCGTCGGCGCGATGGTGCTCGGCCCGGAGTTCGGCGCGGTCGCGGCGGTCTCGCACGGGCTGCTGCGCGGCGACGGCCGCCGGATCCTGCGGGCGCTCGGCGTGCTCGCGGCGGGGTTCGCGGTCGCGGTGGCCGTGACGTTCGTGTGCGCGCTGGTCGCGCGCTGGACCGGGATCATCGGCCCGGACGCCCTGACCGCCGCCCGCCCGCAGACGGGCTTCGTCTACCACCCCGACCGGTGGTCGTTCATCGTCGCGGTGCTGGCGGGCGCGGCGGGCGTGCTGTCGCTGACGGCCGGGAAGTCGTCCGCGCTCGTCGGCGTGTTCATCTCGGTGACGACGGTGCCCGCCGCCGGGAACATCGCGGTCGCGGCGGCGCTGTCGCGCGACGGCGAGATCCGGGGCTCGGCGGTCCAGCTCGGCGTGAACCTGCTCGGCATGGTCCTCGCCGGGACGGCGACGCTCGCGGTCCAGAAGGCGGGCTGGTCGCTCGTCCGGCGCCGCCGCCGGAGGACGTAGGACCAAAGTCCGGCCCGCGCGCCCGATCCCGAGCGCCCCCCGCGCGGCCTACCGTCGGAGCATGGACGTTCCCGAGCACTACCAGCACGCGGTCATTCCGCACATCATGGTCGACGACGCGGCGGCGGCGATCGACTTCTACACGCGGGCGTTCGGCGCGTCCGAGCTGTTCCGGCTGGACGGCGGGCACGGCCGGATCGTCCACGCCGAGATCTCCATCGAGGGCTCGACGCTCATGCTCGGCGACCCCGAACCCCCGTTCGCGCCGCCCGGCGCGACGACGCCCGTGGCGCTGCACGTCTACGTCCCCGACGTGGACGCGCTGACGGAGCGGGCGGTGGCGGCGGGCGCCGAGCTGCTCGCGCCGCCCGCCGACATGGCCTACGGCGCCCGCCAGTCGATGCTCCGCGACCCGTTCGCCCACATCTGGATCTTCCTGACGCCGCTGGACGCCTGACACCCCGTGTTACCGTCATTCCGGACTTATCCCCTTACATCCAGGGAGTGCCGGGTGCCGGTCGACCATCTGGCGGTGCTGCTGCTCGCGGCCCTCGCGGCGGGCTGGGTGGACGCCGTCGTCGGCGGCGGCGGGCTGATCCAGCTCCCCGCGCTGCTGCTGCTCGGGCCGTCCGCGCCGGTCGCCGCGCTCGCGACGAACAAGCTCGGCTCGATCGCCGGGACGTCCTCGGCCGCCGTCGCCTACCTGCGCCGCGCCCGCCCGGACGTGCGCGTCGCGGGACCGGCCGCCCTGCTCGCGGTCGTGTGCGCGGCGGGCGGGGCGCTGTGCGCGGCGGCGATGTCGGCGGACGTGCTGAAGCCGGTCGTCCTCGCCGTCCTGCTCGGGGTCGCCGTGATCGTCGTGCTCAATCCGAAGCTCGGCCGGGAGGCGCGCGACGTGCCGCGGACGCGCCGCAGGATCGCCGCCGCCGTCGCCGTCCCGGGCGTCGCCATCGCCTTCTACGACGGGCTGGTCGGGCCTGGGACGGGAACGTTCCTCGTCCTCGCGTTCACCGCGCTGCTCGGCTCCGACTTCGTCCGCGCGTCCGCCAACGCCAAGATCATCAACACCGGCACCAACCTCGGCGCGCTGCTCGTGTTCGGCGCGCAGGGCCACATCCTGTGGGCGCTCGGGCTCGGCATGGGCGCGTGCAACATCGTCGGCGCGCAGCTCGGGGCGCGGACGGCGATCAGGCGCGGCACCGGGTTCGTCCGCGCCGTCCTGCTGTGCGTCGTGACGGCGCTCGTCCTCAAGCTCGGCGCCGAGCAGTTCGCCTAGTCCGGCACCGGCAGCGGGCGTTCCAGCGCGGTCAGCGCGAGGACGACCAGCGACGCCGTCCAGCCGAGCGGCGCCACCGCCGCCTGCCGCCCGCCCGGGTCGACCTTCTCCGGCAGCGCGCCGAGCGACGTGCGGTGGGACGCGAGCCAGCTCAACTGCGCGACGGCCGCGTCCCGCCGCCCGGACGCCGCGTCGCTCAGCGCGAACAGGGCTGTCTCGGGCGTCCACGCCACCGACGGATCGCCCGGCCACCGCTCGCCCGGCAGCACCCCGCCGTTCGGCAGCGCCTGCCGCCGCGCGGCCGTCGCGACCGCCGCCGCCACGAACGGGTCGGCGGGCGCGAACGGCGGTGCGACGAACGTCACGGACGTGTCCATCGCGCCGCCGCGCACCGGCGAGCGCGGATAGCCGAGCGGCGCGAACCGCGCGCCGATCGCGTCCGCCACCCGGTCGGCCGCCGTCCGCCACGCCGCCGCCCGGGCGGTATGACCGGTACCGGACGCGAACGCCGCCGCCGACCGCAGCCCCGCCAGCACCGGCCCGGCGACGCCGAGCGTCGGAGCCCCGGGGTCCTGCTCGGTCGCGGGGTTCCGCTCCCAGTAGTCGGCGGACGGCGGCGGCAGCCCGTCCCGGCGCAGCGACGCCGCGAGCCGGTCCGCCCCGCGCTCCACCATCGGCCACAGTTCCGTCCCGGACGGGTCAGACCGCTGGAACAGCCAGGCGGCCCACAGCATCCACCCGACCGAGTCGAGCTGCGGCGACCGGCCATCCAGCACCGGCGAGCCGTCCGGCCGGTACCGCGCGGCCCACAGCCCCGACGGCGTCTGCACGCCGGCCATGAACCGCAGGATCCGCAGCGCCTCCTGCGGATGCCCGGTGACGGTGAACGCGGCGGCGGCGAACGCCGAGTCGCGCGGCCACGCGTACCGCCACGCGCCGAACCAGGACGCCAGCGACGCGCCCTCCGCGCCCGTCAGCAGCCGAAGGTCCAGCAGCGCGCGCGACGCCATGTCGGAAAATCGCCCCGGAACGGTCCCCGACGCCAGCCACGCCCGGTCCGACCGCACCGCCGCGACGACCCCGGGGTCGGACGCGTCCAGAGTGACGGCCGTCTCTCCGCCGAACGGCACCAGCCGCACCCGCCCGTCCGCCAGCCGAACGACCGAACTGCCCGGAATGTAGGACGCGCCCGGCGCGTCCTCGGGCGGCAGCGGCACCCCCGCGTACGGCCAGCCGCCCCCGCCGACGAGCCCCGGCGACGCCCACGACGGCGTCCCGGCGTCCGGCAGGGCGCGCGCTCCGCACGTCGCCGCCAGCGCTCCGGCCAGCAGGAACGCGCCGATCCGCCGCACCCGGACGCCCCGTCGCGTCACCCGCACTCCCCTCGACCGTGCACCGGCGTTCATCGCGGGATCACCGCGACGCCGTGTAACCAAGTACACCAAACCCCGGCGAACGACACCGCCCGCCCGGGTACCGGCGAGTAGCCGCGCGCACCGCTCTACCTGGGCCGTTGTGAGATCCGGCGAGACCGCCCCCGGCGGCGCGACCACGAACGCGGGAGGACTAGGCTGCATCGACGGAGCGGACCGCAGGGTGGCGAGCCGCACGGACGCCCGTGTTCCCCACTCGAAGCGGTCATTGGCTGTCGATCCGTATAAGGACGCCTCGTGGACCTGTTCGAACATCAGGCGAAGGAACTCTTCGCCGAGTACGGGGTACCGGTGCCTACCGGCAAGGTCGCCCACACACCTCAGGAAGCCCGGGCCATCGCGGCGGAGCTGTTCGCCGCGGGTAGCTCGAAGGTCGTCGTCAAGGCCCAGGTGAAGACCGGGGGCCGCGGCAAGGCCGGCGGCGTGAAGCTCGCCGACGACGCCGACGAGGCCGAAGCGCTCGCCGGACAGATCCTCGGCATGGACATCAAGGGCCACACGGTCCACAAGGTGCTCATCGAAGAGGGCAGCGCCATCGCGCAGGAGTACTACTTCTCCTTCCTGCTCGACCGCGCGAACCGCACGTTCCTGTCCATCTGCTCGGTCGAGGGCGGCGTGGAGATCGAGGAGGTCCCGCACGACCGCCTCGCGCTCGTGCCCGTCTCCCCGCTGCACGGCGTGGACCGGGCCACCGCCCGCTCGATCGCCGAGCAGGGGCGGCTGCCCGAGGAGGCCCTGGACGGCGCCGCCGCGCTGATCGAGCGCCTGTGGGCCGTCTTCACCGACGAGGACGCGACGCTCGTCGAGGTGAACCCGCTGATCCTCACCGCCGACGGCGAGGTCAAGGCCCTCGACGGCAAGGTCTCGCTGGACGACAACGCCGCCTTCCGCCAGGAGCACGACCGGCTGGAGGACAAGGCCGCGGCCGACCCGCTGGAGGCCCGCGCCAAGGAGAAGGACCTCAACTACGTCAAGCTGGACGGCTCCGTCGGCATCATCGGCAACGGCGCCGGGCTCGTCATGTCCACGCTGGACGTCGTGTCGTACGCGGGGGAGGACCACGGCGGCCAGAAGCCGGCGAACTTCCTCGACATCGGCGGCGGCGCGTCCGCCGAGGTGATGGCCGACAGCCTGGAGATCGTCCTGTCGGACCCGGACGTGAAGTCGGTGTTCGTCAACGTCTTCGGCGGCATCACCGCCTGCGACGCCGTCGCCAACGGCATCGTCAGCGCCTACAAGCTCCTGGCCGAGCGCGGCGAGACCGTCGACCGGCCGCTCGCGGTCCGCCTCGACGGCAACAACGCCGAGCTGGGCCGCCAGATCCTGACCGACGCGGCGCTGCCCGGCGTCGAGCAGGTCGACACGATGGACGATGCGGCCGAGCGCGCCGCCGAACTCGCCGCGGCAGGTGCGTGAACATGGCCATCTGGCTCACCGAGAACAGCAAGATCATCGTTCAGGGCATCACCGGTTCGGAGGGCATGAAGCACTCCCGGCGGATGCTGGCCTCCGGCGCGCAGGTCGTCGGCGGCGTCAACGCCCGCAAGGCCGGGCAGACCGTCGACTTCGACGGCACCACCCTCCCGGTCTTCGGGACGGTCAAGGAGGCGATCGAGCGGACCGGCGCGGACGTGTCGGTCGTGTTCGTCCCGCCGAAGTTCACCAAGGACGCCGTCGTCGAGGCGATCGACGCCGAGATCCCCCTCGCCGTCGTGATCACCGAGGGCGTGCCGGTCCACGACACCGCCTACTTCTGGGCCTACGCGGTCGAGAAGGGCAACGCGACCCGGATCATCGGGCCGAACTGCCCCGGCATCGCGTCCCCCGGCAAGTCGAACGCGGGCATCATCCCCGCCGACATCACCTCGCCCGGCCGCATCGGCCTGGTGTCCAAGTCGGGCACGCTGACGTACCAGATGATGTACGAGCTGCGCGACATCGGCTTCTCCACCTGCGTCGGCATCGGCGGCGACCCGATCATCGGGACGACGCACATCGACGCGCTCCAGGCGTTCCAGGACGACCCGGAGACCGACGCGATCGTCATGATCGGCGAGATCGGCGGCGACGCCGAGGAGCGCGCCGCGGCCTACATCGAGCAGCACGTGACCAAGCCGGTCGTCGGCTACGTCGCGGGCTTCACCGCCCCCGAGGGCAAGACGATGGGCCACGCGGGCGCGATCGTCTCCGGCTCGGCGGGCACCGCCCAGGCCAAGAAGGAGGCGCTGGAGAAGGTCGGCGTGCGGGTCGGCAAGACGCCGAGCGAGACCGCCGTCCTCATGCGGGAGATCATGAACAAGCTCTGACCGAGCGCGCGAAGGACGCCCGTGCCGCCCCGGCGGCGCGGGCGTCCTTCGTTCGCCCGGGTCGGTAGGCTGGCCGCACCGATGATCGAGAACCCGACGCCGCCCGGCGACGAACCGCGCCTGGCCGCCGTCTACGGCCCGGACCGGCCGGGACTGCCGCGCGGACGCAGCAGCCTGCCCGCGTCCGTCGTGCGGGAGGAGCAGCGGCGGCGGCTGCGCGGCGCGGTGATCGCGGCGGTCGCCGAGGCCGGGTACGCGCACACGACGGTCGCGATGGTCGTCCAGCGCGCCCGCGTGTCCCGCAAGGCGTTCTACGACCACTTCGCCGGCGTCGAGGACTGCTTCCTGTCGGCGATGGCCGAGGCGCAGGAGGCGATCGTCGCCGAGGTGATGGCCCCGCCGCGCGACGCCGGGCGGCCGTCCTCGTCCCGCGAACTGCTGCGCGCCGCGCTCGGCGCGTACCTGGGGCTGTGCGCGCGGGAACCGGAGTACGCGCGCTGCATCCTCGTGGAGCTGCCCGCCGTCGGGCCGCGCGCGCTGCGCGGGCGCCTCAAGGGCTACGGGCTCGTCGCCGACGTCCTGCGCGGCTGGCGCGAGCACGCCGCGCGCAAGCACCCCGAGTGGCCGCCCGCGCCCGAGCACGCGTTCACGGCGGCGGTCGGCGCGGTCGCCGAGCTGATCCTCGTCCACGTCAGCGCGGGCCGGGCGGACGAACTGCCCGCGCTGCGCGACCCGCTCACCGAGATCCTGCTGCGGATCATGGACGCCCCGCTCCCCGCCTGACCGCGACATCCGCCACGACAAAGGCGACACGCCGGGCGACGCGCGGACCCCGGGGGCGGCCCCCTGCCAGCATGGGGCGGATGAGCGACATGACGCGGGAGCGGCGGACGGCTCCGGACCGCGCGGGGACGCAGCGCCCACTGCTCGTCACCGGCCTCGTCGGCGCGGTGTGGTGCGTCGGGATCGGGCTGGCCGTGCTCGTCACGGTCACCCTCGTCGGCTGGATCGCCGCGCCGCGCTCGGCGCTCGGCACCGGCCTGCCCGGCGTGTTCCGGACGGCCGTGACGTTCTGGCTCGTCGCCCACCACGCGGGCCTGTCGCTGCCGGACGGCCGCGTCGGGCTGCTCCCGCTCGGCGTCGTCGCGCTGCCCGGCGCGCTGCTGTACCGCTGCGGCGGCTGGATGCTGCGGACGAGCGGACGCCGCACCCGCCGGGGCGTCGTGGACGTCGCCGTCGCCCTCGCCGTCCCCTACACGCTGTTCGCCGGGCTGCTCGCGCTCGCCGCGACCAAGCCGCCGGTGCGCCCGTCGCCGTGGCAGGCGCTGCTGTGCTGCTTCACGGTCGCGCTGGTCGCGGGCGGGCTCGGGGCGGCGCGGGGGATCGTCGCGCGCCGAGGCCGCGTCCGGTCCGGGCTCGGCGCGCTGCTGCGGCTGCTGCCCGAGCGTCCGCGGTCGCTGGTCGTCGGGGTGTCCGGGGCGCTGGCGGTGCTGCTCGCGGCGGGCGCGCTGCTCGTCGGCGTCGCGCTCGCCTTCCACCTGCCCGAGGCGAACCGGCTGTACGGGGAGCTGGCGCCGGGCGTCGTCGGCGGCGTCCTGCTGCTGGTCGTGGAGCTGGCGTTCCTGCCGAACGCGATCATCTGGGGGACGTCCTACGCCGTCGGCGCCGGATTCGCCGTCGGGACGGGCACCAGCGTCTCGGTCACCGGGGTGTTCCTCGACACCGTCCCGGCGTTCCCGCCGCTCGCCGCGCTGCCCGACCCCGGCCCCGCGCCCGCCCTGTCGCTGCTGGCGCTGGCCGCGCCGTTCGCGGCGGGCGCGGTCGGCGGGGTGCTGACCGTCCGGGCGCTGCCGAGCCCGGCCGCCGAGACCGCGCCGCTGTGGGGCTTCACGACCGGCGCCCTGACCGGCCTCGTGCTGGCCGCGCTCGCCGCGCTGTCGGGCGGGCCGATGGGCGGCGGACGGCTCCGGACCGTCGGCCCCTCGCCCTGGCAGGTCGGCCTGCTCGCGGCGCTGGAGGTCGGCGTCGCGGCGGCGCTCGCGGCCTGGCTCGCCAACGGGCGCGCCCTGCGCCGCACCGGCGAGCCGAAGCCCCGCCGGCGCCGCCGCCCGCCCAGGCCGCCCCGCGACGCCGCGCCCGTCCTGCTCACCGAGCCGCTGCCGGACCCGGTCGTGCCGCTGCCCGCGCCGGAACCGGCGCCGAAGCCCGTCCCGGCCGTCCCGGACCCGCTGGAGTTCGAGGACGCCGAGCCGGTCCTGCCCGCGCGCCGCACCCGTCCCCCCGAGCCGGAGCCCGACGAGCCCCGCCCGCGCGACGACCGCACCGAGAACCGGGGCGGCGCGATCTTCGTCCTGCGCGACGAGGCCGACGACTAGAAGCCGGTGAACACCTTCGTGTCCGGCGGCAGGTCGAACTTGTCGATGATCTGCCGGGAGAACGCGTCGTCGCACGCCTTCTTGTCGGCGACGGTGTTCGCGCCGTCCAGGCACGACTGCCGGTCCGACAGCTCGGGCGCGAGGACGATCCAGCTCGTCATCGCGAACAGCCCGACCAGCACGGCGAGCGCGCCGACCACGAGGCTCGCCGACAGGCCGCGCCGCGCCGGGACCGCCGGGTCGCGGCGGGCGCGGATCTCGGTCACGATCGCCGCGATGCCGAGCACCAGCCCGAGCGGCCAGAACGGCACCGCCAGGATCAGCCCGCCGATCGCCAGCCACAGCGCCCGGCGCGACGCCGGACCGCGCCGGCCGCCGGGCGGGGGAGCCTGCGGGGCCTGGACCTCGCCGGGTCCCGCCTGGTGTGTCACGGTGTTTCCTCCTGCGTGTTCGGTGGCGGCGTCCTCCGGCCGGGGGCGGAGCGCCGTCGGGGGCGCGCGGCGGGACGGATAGGCTGCGTGCTGGCAGGCCCGCGCGACGACGCCGGGGCCGCCCGTCCCACACCTCGAAACGTCCAGCAGGGAGTCATGGTGCCCGCCCGGCTCGTCGTCCTCGTCTCCGGAGCGGGGACCAACCTACAGGCGCTGCTCGACGCGTGCGCGGATCCAGAGTACGGCGCCGAAGTGGTTGCCGTGGGCGCCGACCGCTCCGGCATCGAGGGCACCGCCCGCGGCGTCCGGGCCGGGCTGCCCGCGTTCACCCTGCGCATCCCCGACTTCCCCGACCGGGACGCCTGGGACGCCGCCCTCGCCGACGCCGTCGCCGAGCACCGGCCCGACCTCGTCGTCTCCGCCGGGTTCATGAAGATCCTCGGCGCCCGGTTCCTGGAACGGTTCGGCGGGCGCATCGTCAACACCCACCCCGCTCTGCTGCCGTCCTTCCCCGGCGCCCACGCCGTCCGGGACGCCCTGGCGTACGGCGTCAAGCTCACGGGCTGTACCGTGCACTTCGTCGACGAAGGCGTGGACACCGGACCCGTCATCGCCCAGGAGGCCGTCCCGGTCCGCTGGCATGACGACGAGGACTCCCTGCACGAACGCATCAAGCAGGTGGAGCGCCGGCTCCTGGTCGACGTCGTCGGGCGGCTCGCCCGCGACGGCTGGACCGCCGAGGGGCGGCGGGTCTCCATGAAATGCCGGACCTGCAACACGTCCGCCGCCGAAGAAGGAGAGCTGAACCGGTGACCCGGGTCGCGATCAAACGTGCGCTGATCAGCGTGTACGACAAGACGGGGCTGGAGGAGCTGGCCCGCGGCCTGCACGCCGCCGGGGTGGAGATCGTCTCCACCGGCTCCACGGCCGGGCGCATCGCCGCCGCCGGGGTGCCCGTCATGAAGGTGGAGAAGCTGACCGGCTTCCCCGAGTGCCTGGACGGACGCGTCAAGACCCTGCACCCGCGCGTCCACGCGGGCCTGCTGGCCGACCGCCGCAAGGACGACCACGTCCAGCAGCTCGACGACCTCAACGTCGAGCCGTTCGACCTCGCCGTCGTCAACCTGTACCCGTTCGCGGCGACCGTCGCGTCGGGCGCGGCGCCGGACGAGTGCGTCGAGCAGATCGACATCGGCGGCCCCACGATGGTCCGCGCCGCCGCGAAGAACCACGCGAGCGTCGCCGTCGTCGTGGACCCCGCGTCCTACGGGTCCGTGCTCGCGGCCGTCGAGGCGGGCGGGTTCACGCTGGACGAGCGGCGCCGCCTCGCCGGGCTCGCGTTCGCGCACACCGCGTCCTACGACGTGGCCGTCGCGTCGTGGTTCGCCTCGTCCTACGCCCCCGACGAGGAGGCCGCGTCCTCCGGCTGGCCGGACTTCCTCGGCGCCACGTGGGAGCGGTCCGCCGTCCTGCGCTACGGCGAGAACCCGCACCAGAAGGCCGCGCTGTTCACCGACACCGGCGCGTCCGGGGGCCTCGCGGGCGCCGAGCAGCTCCACGGCAAGGAGATGTCCTACAACAACTACGTGGACGCCGAGGCCGCCCGCCGCGCCGCCTACGACTTCGCCGAGCCCGCCGTCGCGATCATCAAGCACGCCAACCCGTGCGGCATCGCGGTCGGCGCGGACGTCGCCGAGGCCCACCGCAAGGCGCACGAGTGCGACCCGGTGTCGGCGTACGGCGGCGTCATCGCGGTGAACCGCCCGGTGACGGCCGCGTTCGCCGAGTCCGTCAAGGAGATCTTCACCGAGGTCATCGTCGCGCCGGACTTCGACGCCGACGCGCTGGAGATCCTGCGCGGACGCTGGAAGAACCTGCGGCTGCTGCGCTGCCCGTCCGGGCCGTCCAACGCGACCGAGTTCCGCCGCATCGACGGCGGCGTGCTGCTCCAGACCGTCGACCGGGTGGACGCGTCCGGCGACGACCCGTCGACCTGGGAGCTGAAGGTCGGCACGGCCGCCGACGAGGCGACCCTGCGGGACCTGGCGTTCGCGTGGCGGGCCGTCCGGGCCGTCAAGTCCAACGCGATCCTGCTCGCCGCCGACGGCGCGACCGTCGGCGTCGGCATGGGCCAGGTCAACCGGGTCGACTCGGCCAAGCTCGCGGTGACGCGGGCGGGCGCCGAGCGGGCCGCGCGCGCGGTCGGCGCGTCCGACGCGTTCTTCCCGTTCCCCGACGGGCTGGAGGCGCTCGCGGCGGCGGGCGTCCGCGCGATCGTCGAGCCCGGCGGCTCCATCCACGACCCCGAGGTGATCGAGGCGGCGGAGAAGGCGGGCGTGACCCTGTACTTCACCGGCGTCCGGCACTTCTTCCACTGACCGGCCGGCGGCGCGCCGGGCTCGTCCCGGCGCGCCGACCGCCCTCTCGGAGACTTCGATGAACCAGGTCCTCGCGCACGCGTTCGGCGTGTTCCTCCAGGCCGACGCGCTGCTCATGGACGCCCGCGAGATCGTCGGCCTCGCCGCGGCCCTCGCGGCGGCGCTGCTCGCCGGCGTGCTCGGCTGGCAGGGCACCGACCGCTTCCTGTCCTGGCGCGGTCGCTGAGGCCCGCGCGTCCCGTCCCGGTACGATGGACGCACACGTGACTGGCGCGGACAAGGTGGGCACGACCACCGGGGAGCGGAGCAGTCCGGACACCGCGCGCCTGGGTGACCGGGGACCACGCACGGGCCGTGCGGCCCGGCGAGATCACCACGGAGGCCTCACATGACGGCACGGATCCTGGACGGGAAGGCCACGGCCGCGCAGATCCGCGCGGACCTCGCGACGCGCGTCGCGGCCCTGCGCTCGCGCGGCGTCGGCGTGGGCCTCGGGACGGTCCTCGTCGGCGACGACCCCGGCAGCAACGCCTACGTCGCCATGAAGCACCGCGACTGCGCCGAGGTCGGCATCGAGAGCATCCGCCGCGACCTGCCCGCCGACGCGACGCAGGAGGACGTCGAGCGCGCGGTGGACGAGCTGAACGCCGACCCGTCCTGCACCGGCTACATCGTCCAGCTCCCGCTGCCGAAGGGCCTGGACGAGCAGCGCGTGCTGGAGCGCATCGACCCCCTCAAGGACGCCGACGGCCTGCACCCGACCAACCTCGGGCGGCTCGTCCTCCAGCAGCCCGGCCCGCTGCCCTGCACGCCGAAGGGCATCGTGGAACTCCTGCGCCGCTTCGACGTGCCGATCGGCGGCGCCGAGGTCACGGTCGTCGGCCGCGGCATCACGGTCGGCCGGTCGCTCGGCCTGCTGCTGACGCGCCGCACCGAGAACGCGACCGTCACGCTCTGCCACACCGGCACGCGCGACCTGGCCGCCCACACCCGCAAGGCCGACATCGTCGTCGCCGCCGCGGGCGTCCCCGGCCTGATCACCGCGGACATGGTCAAGCCCGGCGCGGCCGTCCTGGACGTGGGAGTCTCCCGCGTCGACGGCAAGCTGGCCGGCGACGTCGCGGCGGACGTGCGCGAGGTCGCGGGCTGGGTGGCGCCCAACCCCGGCGGCGTCGGCCCGATGACCCGCGCGATGCTGCTGGCGAACGTCGTCGAGGCCGCCGAGAACGCCGCCCGCTGACCGCCCGGGCCGCGCCCGTCCCGGTGTTCGCCGGGGCGGGCGCGGCCGGGCCGGGCTCAGCTCGCTCTGCGGCCCACCCCCGTCGCCTGGCGGCCCGGGCCGGTGAGGTGGCGGCCCGGCGCGGTGGCGCCGGGCGGGCCGGGACGGCGGACGCCGCCCGGTCCCTGGCCGTCCACCGGACGGTTCTGCTGCGGGACGTGGACCGGCGGCAGCGGCCGGACGAGGCCCATCGCGATGACCTCGTTGGCCAGCCTGGTGCGCCGGTTCGCCCCCTCGGGGATGCGGAACTTCTGATACAGCCGCAGCAGATGCTGCTTGACCGCGGCCTCCGTCACCACCAGTTCCTCGGCGATCTGGCGCGCGGTGGCCGGGGCCACGAACGCCTCGTCCGAGAGCGCCGGACGGCACAGCGACGTCAGCACGTCGACCTCGCGGCGCGTCAGCTCGGGTGCGACGGCGCGCCGCAGCTCGACGTCGGGATCGACCTCCTCGCGGGGGATTCCCCCCATCCGGCAGCGCGCCGTGCCGAAGCTGACGACGTCACCGTCCTCCAGGACGCGTCGGGCGATCGGCCGGCCGTTGACCCGGGTCCCGTTACGGGAGAGTCCCATGTCAACCACGTACACGTACGGGCCGCGCCGAATGATCTCTGCGTGCAAACGGGACACACTCGGGTCGTCGAGGCGGATGTCCACGCCCCGTCCTCGACCGACCGTCGTGACATCGGGGCGCAGTGGCATCACCATGCCGCTGTCCTCGATCCGCATGAACGGCCCCTCCACGGCAGTCCTCCCAGCTAGTTAGCGACCCCTGTCCAGCGAGTTACCCGGAGGCCTGCACGCCACACCCACCTACTGGTGAGTAGGGCCTGTTGCGTAACGGTTTTCGCGAGGTCCACGTCCGTCCCGTCCGCCTTCTCCCGTCTCGTCGGGGGGACTCGTCCGGTCGTGCGTGAAATGTCGTTTTGGACGGTATTTGGGCTGCTCGTCCGGCCCCCCGGTCGTCGGTCTCCGGATTTCCCACTAACGTGGGGAGGTGGAGCCGACCGGGCGGACGCCCGGAAAACGAGGAGCGTGCCGATGAGTACCGAGGTGCACCGACGCCGGCGGCGCGCACCGCGCGGCCGGGGCGCCGCACCCCACTGGCTCGGCCGCCTGCCGTACGCGATCGTCCTCTGCGGCGTCGCGGGCGGGCTGGTGCTCTGCGCGCTCGACTACTTCCGCAAGGGATCCGGTCTCATGGCCGCGGCGGTGCTGTTCGGCGCGCTGGCGCGGCTCGTCCTGCCCCCGAGCCAGGCCGGGATGCTCGAGACGCGCAGCCGGTGGGTGGACGTGACGACGATGACGGTTCTCGCCGTCGCCATCGCGACCACCGCCGCCGTCGTCCCCCACCCCTAGGCTCACCTGCCGAAACAGCCAGACCACCAGGGCGAGGTCTAGACCTTTGGCCGCGCCCGGATAGCCTTCAGCAGAGCCTTACAAGGACTGCTGGCCGGTGTAGGAAAGGGACAGCAAGCACATGCCCAAGATCAAGGTAGCGAACCCGGTCGTCGAACTCGACGGCGACGAGATGACCCGGATCATCTGGAAATTCATCAAGGACCAGTTGATCCTGCCCTACCTGGACGTCGACCTGAAGTACTACGACCTCGGGATCGAGTACCGCGACGCGACCGACGACCAGGTGACGGTCGACGCCGCCAACGCCATCAAGCAGTACGGCGTCGGCGTGAAGTGCGCGACGATCACCCCCGACGAGGCCCGGGTGGAGGAGTTCGGCCTCAAGAAGATGTGGCGTTCCCCGAACGGAACGATCCGCAACATCCTCGGCGGCGTGGTCTTCCGCGAGCCGATCATCGCCTCGAACATCCCCCGGCTCGTCCCGGGCTGGACCAAGCCGATCATCATCGGCCGCCACGCCCACGGCGACCAGTACCGCGCGACCGACTTCGTGGTGCCCGGACCCGGCACCGTCACGATCAGCTACCAGCCCGACGACGAGGGCGAGCCGATCGAGCTGGAGGTCGCCCGTTTCCCCGGCGGTGGCGTCGCCATGGGCATGTACAACTTCGACGACTCGATCCGCGACTTCGCGCGGACGACGATGCGGTACGCCCTCGACCGCGAGATGCCGCTGTACCTCTCCACGAAGAACACGATCCTCAAGGCGTACGACGGACGCTTCAAGGACCTGTTCCAGGAGATCTTCGAGTCCGAGTTCAAGGCGGACTTCGAGGCCAAGGGCATCACCTACGAGCACCGGCTCATCGACGACATGGTCGCCGCGGCGCTCAAGTGGGAGGGCGGCTTCGTCTGGGCGGCGAAGAACTACGACGGCGACGTCCAGTCCGACACGCTCGCGCAGGGCTTCGGGTCGCTCGGCCTGATGACGTCCGTGCTGATGACGCCGGACGGGAAGACCGTCGAGGCCGAGGCCGCGCACGGCACCGTCACGCGCCACTACCGGCAGCACCAGCAGGGCAAGCCGACGTCCACCAACCCGATCGCGTCGATCTTCGCGTGGACGCGGGGCCTGGAGCACCGCGGCAAGCTCGACAACACGCCTGAGCTGGTGAACTTCGCGCGCCAGCTGGAGCAGGTCTGCGTCGAAACGGTCGAAGGCGGCCAGATGACCAAGGACCTGGCCCTGTTGGTCGGGCCGCAGCAGGGCTGGCTGACCACGCAGGAGTTCCTGGAGGCCCTGGACACCAACCTCCAGAAGAAGGTCGGCTAGCACCGCACCGGACCCCCTGACCATCCGGGGGAGACGCAACAGGCCGTCCCGGCGATCCCGGGACGGCCTTCGCCGTTCTCCGACCTGCCGCCGCGCGGCACCCGGCCGCGCGGTAGCCTGGCGCATGAATTATCTTGACGGCGAGAGACCCCCGTCGGCAGGCACGACCACAGCGCACGGCCGCTCGGCCGCGAGGAGATGAAGCAGACATGACGCGCACCCCAGTCACCGTCACCGTCACCGGCGCCGCGGGCCAGATCGGCTACGCGCTGCTGTTCCGCATCGCGTCGGGCGCGCTGCTCGGCCCGGACGTACCGGTGCGGCTGCGGCTGCTGGAGATCCCCCAGGCCGTGAAGGCCGCCGAGGGCACCGCGATGGAGCTGGACGACTGCGCGTTCCCGCTGCTGTCCGGCGTCGACATCTTCGACGACGCGACGAAGGCGTTCGCGGGCACGAACGTGGCCCTGCTCGTCGGCGCCCGTCCCCGGACGAAGGGCATGGAGCGCGGGGACCTGCTGGAGGCCAACGGCGGGATCTTCAAGCCGCAGGGCGAGGCGATCAACGCGGGCGCGGCCGACGACGTCAAGGTCCTCGTGGTCGGCAACCCGGCCAACACCAACGCGCTCATCGCGCAGCAGCACGCCCCGGACGTCCCGGCCGAGCGCTTCACCGCGATGACCCGCCTGGACCACAACCGCGCGATCGCGCAGGTGGCGAAGAAGGCCGGCGTCGCGGTCACCGACATCAAGAAGCTGACGATCTGGGGCAACCACTCCGCGACCCAGTACCCGGACCTGTTCCACGCCGAGATCGCGGGCAAGAACGCCGCCGAGACGGTGAACGACCGCGACTGGCTGGAGAACGACTTCATCCCGACCGTCGCCAAGCGCGGCGCGGCGATCATCGAGGCGCGGGGCGCGTCGTCGGCGGCGTCCGCGGCGTCCGCGGCGATCGACCACGTGCACACCTGGGTGAACGGCACGGCGGACGGCGACTGGACGTCGATGGCGGTCGTGTCCGACGGTTCCTACGGCGTTCCCGAGGGCCTGATCTCCTCGTTCCCGGTCACCACGAAGGATGGGAAGTGGGAGATCGTCCAGGGCCTGGAGATCGACGAGTTCTCGCGCGGCCGGATCGACGCGTCCGTGGCGGAGCTGGCCGAGGAGCGCGACGCGGTGCGCAAGCTCGGCCTCATCTGAGCCGACGTCCGACCGAACACCGCACGGCCCCCGGCTCCCCGCCGGGGGCCTTGCGCATTTGCGGGGCGACTACAGGAAACGCGACGGAAACGTGGGTACCGGTCGCTAGGCTGACTGATCGCGAAAAAGCCGATCGGGAGGTCGTGAGTGGCGGAGCGGGCGTTCCAGGTCGATCTGCGGGGCGTGGTGGACCTCCTCAGCCGCCATCTGTACTCCAGTCCGCGCGTCTACCTGCGGGAACTGCTGCAGAACGCGGTGGACGCGATCACCGCGCGCGGCGACGTCCCGGGCCTGGTCCAGATCACGACCGGCGGCGGCGCGCTGCGGGTGGAGGACGACGGGATCGGGCTGACCGAGGACGAGGTCCACCGGCTGCTGGCGACGATCGGCCGGTCGTCCAAGCGCGACGAGCTGGGCTTCGCCCGGCACGACTTCCTCGGCCAGTTCGGGATCGGGCTGCTGTCGGCGTTCCTGGTGGCGGACGAGATCGAGGTCGTGACGCGGTCGGCGCGCGGCGGCCCGGCGGTGCGGTGGACGGGCCGGTCCGGCGGCAGCTACACGGTCGAGCCGGGCGAACGGGACGAGCCGGGCACGACGGTGACGCTGCGGTCGCGGCCGGGCGCGGGGGAGCTGCTGGAACGTCCGGCCGTGCTGGACCTGGCGCGCGCGTACGGGTCGCTGCTGCCGGTCGAGGTCACGGTGGACGGCGAGCTGATCACGACCGGCGGCCCGCCGTGGCGCGCGGAGTACCCCGACCCGGCGCGCCGCCGCCGCGCGCTGGAGACGTACTGCGCGTCGGTGTTCGGGTTCGAGCCGTTCGACGTGATCGACCTGGACGTCCCCGAGGCGGGCCTGACGGGCGTCGCGTTCGTGGTGCCGGAGTCGGTGCCGCCGGGGTCGCGCCGCGCGCACCGGGTGTACCTGAAGCGGATGCTGCTGGCGGAGGGCGTCGAGGGGCTGCTGCCGGAGTGGGCGTTCTTCGTCCGGTGCGTGGTGGACGCGGGGGAGCTGCGGCCGACGGCGTCCCGCGAGGCGCTGTACGAGGACGAGCTGCTGGAGGCGGCCCGGACCGCGCTCGGCGAGCGGCTGCGCGGCTGGCTGGTGGAGCTGGCCGAGACCGAGCCGGCGCTGCTGCGGGGGTTCCTGCGGCTGCACCAGCTCGGCGTGAAGGCGATGGCGGTCGGCGACGACGAGATGCTGCGCGTGGTGGACCGGTGGCTGGAGTTCGAGACGTCGGCGGGGCCGATGACGCTCGCAGAGTTCCGGAGCGGCCACCCCGGCGGCCGGTACGCGGCGAGCGTGGAGGAGTTCCGGCGGCTGTCGGCGGTGGCGGCGGCGCAGGGCGTGGGCCTGGTCAACGCCGGTTACGTCCACGACGTCGAGATCATCGAACGGTTGCGGAACATCGATCCGGACAGTGACCTGCGCCCGCTGGACGCCGCCGAGCTGACCACCCGGCTCGGCACGCCCGACCCGGACGCCGAGCTGGCGCTGCGCCCGTTCCTCGCGCGGGCGCAGCGGGCCGTGGAGGCGCTGGGCTGCGAGATCGTCGTGCGGGACTTCGACCCGGCGTCGCTGCCCGCGCTGTACCTGGCGAGCCGGTCGGCGCGGCACCAGGCGGAGCTGGAGGTCGCGCGGGACGCGTCGGACGCGCTGTGGGCGGACGTGCTCGGCGCGCTGCGCGGGGCCGTCCCGGCGGACCGTCCGCAGCTCGTCCTGAACCACCGCAACCCGCTGACCCGGCGCGTCACCGCGCTGACCGACGACGCGCTCGTCGAGCTGGCGGTGCAGGGCCTGTACGGGCAGGCGCTGCTGCTCGGCCACCATCCGCTGCGCCCGGCGGACACGGCCGTCCTGAACCGGTCGTTCCTCGGCCTGCTGGAGTGGGCGACGCGGAAGGAGCAGCGATGAGCGAGGAGCACGTCCGGGACCTGATGGGACGGGCGTTCGCGCTGCCCTACGGCGAGGCCCGGACGGTGCTCACCGAGGAGGCGCTGCGTCGGGCGGAGGAGACGGGCGACGCGGCGCTGACGTTCCAGGTCCGCATGGAGCTGGGGCAGGCGTACCAGTCCGGCGGCGAGCCGATCAAGACGTTCACGACGTTCACCCGGGCGCTCGCCGACTTCGACCGCGCGCCCGGCGAGCTGGACGACTCGGCCGAGCAGCGGTTGCTGTGGCAGTTCAAGTGGATCGTCCACTCGCTGACGCTGTTCCCCGAGGTGCCGCTGGACCGGACGCGGGCCGTCCTCGCCGACATGGAGCGCCGGTACACGCTCGGCGGGCACAGCCTGCACGCGGTGTACGCGCGGCGGGCGCGGGTGGCGATGCACCTCGGCGACGCCGACGACGCGGCTCACTGGTACGCGAAATGGAACGCGGCACCGCGCGACGGGCTGTCGGACTGCGAGGGCTGCGACCCGACCGGCAAGGCCGCCTACCTGGCCTGGCGCGGCCGGGACGCGGACGCGCTCGCGGTCGCCGCGCCGGTGCTGAGCGCCGAGCTGGACTGTACCGAGCAGCCGCAGACGATGCTGACCGCGCTGCTGCCGATCTACCTGCGGACGGGCCGGCTGGACGAGGCCCGCACCGCGCACCTGCGGGCGTACCGGCTGATCCGGACGAAGATCAGCGAGCTGGGCGAGATCGCCGACCATGTGGAGTTCTGCGCGCGGACGGGCAACGAGGTGCGCGGGCTGGAGATCGTCCAGCGGCATCTGCCCTGGCTGGACCGCGCGCCGAGCCCGTTCGACGCGATGCGGTTCGCGGCGGCGTCGGCGCTGCTGCTCGGCCGGATGGCGGGCGCCGGGCACGGCGGGCAGACGGTGGCGCGGCGGCCGGGGGAGGACCGGCCGATCGCGGCGGTCGCGGCCGAGCTGGCCGCGCAGGCGACCGAGCTGGCGGCGCTGTTCGACGCGCGCAACGGCACGTCCGCGCAGGGCGACCGGGTGCGGGAGCTGCTGGCGGCCGAGCCGGTGGTGGAGCATCTGCCGCTGCTGGCGGCGCAGGGGCGGCGGACCGTCCGGCCGCCCGCGCCGTCCGCGCCGGACCTGGCGGACGTCACCGAGCCGGGCGCGGCGCTGGACCGCGCGGAGGACGCCTGGCGGCGCGACGACGTCCCGACGGCGCTGGCCGCCTGGCGGCGGTTCGACGCGCTCGTCGGCGACGTGAACCCGGACGGGAACCCGCCGGACGTGACCCCGCTGGACGCGGCGCGCCGCGCGGACGGCCGGGGCGTCGAGGCCATCGCGTCCGGCGACCCGGAGGCGGCGGTCGCGGCGTGGACGCGCGCCGCCGAGCTGTACGCCGCGGCGGGCGACCTGGAGCGGCACCACGCGGCGAGCAGCCGGGTCGGCGGCCTGCACGAGATGCTGGGCCGTCTGGACGTGGCGTTCCCGCTGCTCACGGCCGCCGTCGAGTACCTGTCCGCGCACGCGGTGAAGCCGGGCCGCGCGGTGGGCGCGCGGCTGCGGCTGGCGACCGCGCACGTGGCGGCCGGCGACCCGGCGGCGGCCCTCGCCGTCCTCGCCGGGGCGGTGCCGGGCGACGCGTCCGACACCGCGCTGATCGCGATCCTGCGCGGCCGGATCCTCGCGGGCACCGGCGACCAGGACGCCGCCGTCGCCGAGTGGCGCGCCGCGCGCGCCGCCGCCCGCGAGGCGGAGATCCCGGGGCTGCGCGCCGAGGCGTCGCTGCTGCTCGGCGCGACGCTCGCGCAGCTCGGCCACCTGCGTCCCGACGGCCACGAGGAGCGGTTCGCGGCGGCGCTGGACGCGTTGGACGAGGCCGTCGAGCACGCGGGCGACGCGCTGACCCGCACGTCCGCGCACGCCGAGCGCGGCGACCTGCTGCTGTCGCGCGAGCGCCCGGCGGACGCGGCGCCCGACCTGGCCGAGGCCGTCGCGGGCTATACCGCCCTCGGCGACACCGAGCACGCGACGCGCGCCCGGATCGCCCTGGCCAGTGCGTATTACGGCGCGGACCGCCACCTGGAGGCGGCGGAGGTGGCCGAGCAGGCGGCGGCGGACGTCACCGCGCTGGACGACCGCGAGGCCGAACGCCGCTGCCGCCTGCTCGTCGCGCACGCCCGCCGCGAACTCGGCGAGGAACAGGCGGCCGACGCGTTCGCCGACCTGGCCGAGCTGGCGCGCGCCGACGGCGACCCGCACGGCACGGCGTACCTGCTGGAGCAGTCCGCCGAGATCCTGACCGCGCACGACCGCGACGACGCGGCGGCGGGCCGGTTCACCGCCGCCGCCGACACCTACGTCGTCGCGGGCGACCCCTACGGCGCGGTGCGGACGCTGCGCCGCGCCGCCCTCTGCCACTGGTGGGACGCCGACGGCGACGCGGCCCTGGCCACCCTGACCCGGGCCCGCGCCGCCCTGACCGATCTCCCCGCCGACAACGCCGCCGCGCTGACCTGGGAGACGGCCCTGGTCGACTACGACGGCGCCCGCATCCTCGCGGGCCTCGGCCGCGTCCCCGAGGCGCTGGCCTCCGTCGAGGCCGCGATCGCGGGCTTCACCGAGCTGGGCGAGCCCGAGGCCGCCGCCCACGCCGCCCGCCTCCGCGACGACCTCCGCTCGTCCTTCGACTGAGTCAGAGGCGGTCAGAGGCGGGCGGCGGCGTCGGACGGGGTCGCGTCGTGGAAGGCGGGGGCGGGCCAGTCGCGGGCGGTGAAGGCCGCGGTGATCGCGTCCCGGATACGGGGCGCGCGGTCGGCGGGGGCCAGGACGGTCACCGCGCCGCCGGGGCCGCCGGAGATCCGCGCGCCGCGCGCGCCCGCGCGCAGGGCCGCGTCCACGGTCGCGTCGGCCTGCGGCCAGGACGTCTGGAACTGGTCGCGCAGGGACATCTGGGACGCGTTCAGCATCGCCCCCAGCTCCGCGACGGCGCCCGCGCGCAGCAGGCCCGCCGCCGCGTCGATCCGGTGCCGTTCGGTCACGAGGTGCTGGACGCGGCGCCGCAGGACCGGGTCGCGGAGCGTCGCCAGCGCCCCGGCGAGGTCGCGGACGTCCCCGAGCGACGCGACGCCGAGCCGCCGGGCCGCCGCCGCGCACTCGTCCCGGCGCGCGGCGGCGAGGCCCGGGTCGGGGCCCGCGTGGGTGTCCACGGCGAACAGGACCAATCCGGCGCGCGTCACATCGCACGGCAGCGTGCCCGCAACGTAGGTGCGGCGGTCGACCAGCACCGCGCGGCCCGCGACGCCGAGCAGCGACGCGGCGGCGTCCGGACGGCCCGGCTCGGCTGCGAACGGCACCAGCGCGGGTGCGTCCAGGTCCAGGCCGTACAGGTCGCGCAGCGCCAGCACGACGGCGGCGGCGAGCGCGCCGGGGGCGCCGAGGCCCGGCGGCAGGTCGGTCTCGGCCTTCACCGCGACGCCGCCCGCGGCCAGCCGCCGGGCCGCGTCCGCCGCCGGGGCCGTCCAGGCTTCGGCGGGCAGGTCCAGCGTGTCGGAGCGCACGGCGTCCACGGTCACGCCGCCGGGGATCGCGACGGTCAGCGCCGGTCCGTCGGCGTCGTGCTCCTCGCCGAGCAGGACGACGCGGCCCGGCGCGCGCCACCGGCCGCCCGTCATCGCGGCCCGGTGCTGAGGAACGCCCAGGCGTCCGCGACCATCGCGGTCAGGTCGCGCTCGGGCTTCCAGCCGAGCGTGCGGTGGATCTCGTCCGACGACGCGACCAGCACGGCCGGGTCGCCGGGCCGCCGCGCCTCGGCCCGCGCCGGGATCGGGTGCCCGGTGACCTCGCGGCACACCTCGACCACCGCGCGGACGGAGTAGCCCGTCCCGCTGCCGAGGTTGAAGATCGTGTGGGTGCCGGGCACGACGGCGTCCAGCGCGAGCAGGTGCGCGTCCGCGAGGTCGACCACGTGGACGTAGTCGCGGATGCACGTGCCGTCCGGCGTCGGGTAGTCCTCGCCGAAGATCTTCACCGCGTCGCCCTGACCGAGCGCGATCTTCAGCACGTTCGGGATGAGGTGCGTCTCGACCGTGTGCCGCTCGCCGAGCGCCAGGCCGTCGTCGAGCAGCGCGCCCGCGACGTTGAAGTACCGCAGCGACACCCCGCCGAGCCCGTACAGCCGGGCGAACTCGGCGAGCGTCGTGTCGATCGCCAGCTTGGACGCGCCGTAGGGGTTGGTCGGACGGGTCGGCGCCGTCTCGGTGATCGGCGTGGCCTCCGGCTCGCCGTAGGTCGCGGCGGTCGAGGAGAACACGATGCGGGAGACGTCCGTGCGGCGCATCGCGTCCAGCAGCGCCAGCGTCTCGCCGAGGTTCTTGTCCCAGTACAGCGCGGGCTTCTCCACCGACTCGCCGACGAGCGACTTGGCGGCGAAGTGCAGCACGGCGTCGAACCCGCCCTCGGACAGGACGCGGTGGGACGTGTCGCGCAGCGTCCCGATCACCAGCGTGGCGCCCGGCGGGACGGCGTCGGCGTGGCCGGTGGACAGGTCGTCCAGCACGACGACCTCGTGGCCCGCCGCGATGAGCCGGGCGGACACGACGCCGCCGATGTAGCCGGCGCCGCCGGTGACGAGAACTTTCACGAGCTGACCTCCAGGACGCCGGGTACGACGCCGCTCAGGCTACCCACCGCGTCCGGGCCGCGGCCGTGCACTCCGTCAAACGCCCGGTGATCTCCCGGACGTAGAATGGGGACGCTGCGCCCGACCACCCCGTGCCGGTGGTGTCACCGCGGGGCGAGGCCATCCTGGCCGGAGGGTCCCGTGGTCCGCGACGCCGTTCCGTAACGGGCCTGAGAGAATCGAATCCGTGCGAATGTCCGAAGCGCCTGCGTCCGCCGCCCCGCGCGTGTTTTCCGGGATCCAGCCCACCGCCGACTCGTTCCACCTCGGCAACTACCTCGGCGCGCTGCGGCAGTGGGTGGCGCTGCAGGACAGCCACGACGCGTTCTACTGCGTGGTGGACCTGCACGCGATCACGGTGGAGCACGACCCGGCGCTGCTGCGGCACCGGTCGCGGGTGTCGGCCGCGCAGCTGCTCGCGATGGGCATCGACCAGGAGCGCTCGACGCTGTTCGTGCAGAGCCAGGTCCCCGAGCACGCGGAGCTGGCGTGGGTGCTCGGCTGCCTCACCGGGTTCGGCGAGGCCGGTCGGATGACGCAGTTCAAGGACAAGTCGGCCAAGCAGGGCACGTCGGCGACGACCGTCGGGCTGTTCACCTACCCGGTGCTGATGGCGTCCGACATCCTGCTCTACACGCCCGAGCCCGGCGCGGGCGCGCGCTTGGAGGTGCCGGTCGGCGAGGACCAGCGGCAACACCTGGAGCTGACGCGGACGCTCGCGCAACGCTTCAACCACCGCTTCGGCGACACGTTCGTCCTGCCGGACGGCTACATCCCGAAGACCGCCGCGAAGATCACCGACCTCCAGGAGCCGACGGTCAAGATGAGCAAGTCGGCGTCGTCCCCGCAGGGGATCGTCGACCTGCTGGAGGAGCCCGGCCCGCTGCGCAAGAAGATCATGCGCGCGGTCACCGACACCGGCACCGAGGTCCGCTACGACGAGGCCGAGAAGCCCGGCGTCACCAACCTCATGCGGATCTTCGCCGCGCTGGACGGCACCACCCCCGACGCCATCGAGGCCCGGTACGCGGGCAGCGGCTACGGCCAGTTCAAGAAGGACCTGGCCGCGATCGTGGTGGACGCGCTGACCCCGATCCGCGAGCGCACCCAGGCCCTGCTCGCCGACGAGGACGAGCTGGACAAGCTGCTGGCCCGGGGCGCCGAGCGGGCGAGCGCCGTCGCGTCCCGGACGATGGAGATCGTGCGCGACCGGGTGGGATTCGTCGGACGTGGCCGCTGACCCTGGGGACGGGCGCGCCCCCGGCGCCGCCGTGACGATCGGGATCTCGATCCCGGTCCCCGAACCGTTCGGGCGGCGCCTGTGCGAGGCGCGCCTGTCCCTCGGCGACCCGCTCGCCGCCTCGATCCCCGCGCACATCACGCTGGCGCCGCCGACGGTGGTGCCGTGCGCCGAGCTGCCGGGCGTCGTGGACCATCTGCTGCGCGTCGCGACGGCCGAGCGCCGGTTCTGGATCCGGTTGCGGGGGACGGGAACGTTCCGTCCCGTCTCCCCGGTCGTTTTCGTGGCGCTCGCCGAAGGAATCGAAGGCTGCGAGCGTGTCCAGGCGAACGTCATGACGGGTCCGCTCCAGGGCGACCCGACGTTTCCGTACCACCCGCACGTGACGATCGCCCACCATCTGCCCGACGAGGTGATGGACCGGGCGTTCAAGGAGCTTTCGGGCTTCCGCGCGGACTTTGAGGCCTGGGGCTTCGCGCTCTACAAGCTGGGCCGGGACGGCATCTGGCGCCGCGACCGCGACTTCACGTTCGGCACGGGCCACGACTAGGACATTTGTCCTGCCTTTTCCGGTGCGGACCGGCTCTGCCGCCGTCCGCCGCGCCGCCGCGACGATGGGGACGTCAACCGATGAACCCCCAGGGAGCGGACATGAACGGCATCATCGCCCGGCGGCGCGGCACCGAGATCACGTGGGACGACCTGCGCGACGTCCGCCCGCTCCCGGTCTGGTTCTTCGGCTTCGAGGGCCTGATGGCGGGCGCGTTCGACCTCTGCAAGGCCTGGCACGGCGCCTGGGCGCTCCTCCTGGCCCTCGCGGCGGTGAACATGGTCGTCGGCCTGACCGTCCTGCGCCGCCGCCTCAAGCTCGCCCGCGCGATGCTGCGCAACAGCCGCACCCGCAAGATCGCCGTCGCCCTCGTCGCCGCCCGGATCGCCCTGCACGCCGTCCTCGCCGCGCTGGGCCTCCAGATCACCGCCCCCGCCGCCCACCTCGCCCTCGCCGCCGCGATGACCGCCGGGACGGTCGCCCTGCTCTGGCTCAACCAGCGCCTCACCTTCCGCGCCCTCGCCCGCACCGCGTGAGTAGGCGCGCCGCGTAACCGCGCGGTGGCAGGGAAGGACACGGAGCGTGTCCGGTAGCACCGAATCCTGGGACGTTCTCGGCGCGGCGGAGCTCGCGTCGCCGGTGGCGGCCGTCGACGTGGTCACGGACGAGCTGGCGCGGCGGTTCGGCGCGACGTCCGTCTCGTTCCTGTTCGCCGACATCCTCGGCCGCGAACTCGTCCGGCTCGGCCCGCGCAGCGCGGGGGTGGCGGGCCGCGCGGCGCCCCGCATCGAGCTCCGCGGCAGCGTGTACGACAAGGTCCTGCGCACGCAGCGTCCCGCCACCGAGCACGATCTGGCGTCGGGCGGCGTCCGGCTGATCGTGCCGGTCAGCAATCGCGGCGACGTCATCGGGCTGCTCGAACTGACCGTCGCCGCCGCCGACGACCCGGCCCTGCGCGCGATCCGCGCCGTCGCGCACGCCCTCGCGTACATGGTCGTCACCGACAGCCGTTTCACCGACCTGTACAAGTGGGGCAGGCGGACCACGCCGCTCAACCTCGCCGCCGAGATCCAGCACCAGCTCCTCCCGTCGGCGACGACGCTGGAGGGGGCCGAGTTCGTCCTCGCCGGAGCCCTGGAGCCGGCCGACAGGATCGGCGGCGACACCTACGACTTCACGCTCGACCACGACACCGTCCAGGTGTCCATCACCGACGCGATGGGCCACGACATCGAGGCCGCGCTGCTGGCGACGCTGCTCGTCGGCGCGCTGCGGCGCGTCCGCCGCGCCGGGGGCGGCCTCGCCGTGCAGGCGACCGACGCGCACCGCGCCGTCGCCGACCACGGCCGCGGCGCGCTCGCCACCGGGCAGTTGCTGCGCGTCCGGCTCGCGGACGGCGCGTGCGAGCTGGTCAACGCGGGCCACCCGTGGCCGCTGCGGCTGCGCGGCGGCGCGGTGGAGGAACTCGAACTCGTCCCGGACCTGCCGTTCGGCGTGCCGGGCGCCGGCGTCTACGGCGTCCAGACCCTGACGCTGCGGCCCGGCGACCGGATCGTCCTCGTGACCGACGGGATGCTGGAGCGCGAGGCCGGGGCCGTGGAAATCCCCGCCCTGATCCGCGACACCGGGCACCTCCACCCGCGCGAGGCCGCCCAGACCCTGACCCGCGCGGTGTACCAGGCCGTCGGCGGACGGCTCCGCGACGACGCGACCGTCCTCTGCATGGACTGGCGCGGCCCCGGTCTCGGCTGAGCGCGGGTCAGGTCGTCTCGTCGGCGGGGGAGCGGCGGCGGCGCAGCACCGCGAACAGGACCGCGACGGCCATCACCGCGCCCGCCGCGCCGCCGCCGACCAGCCACCAGCGCCGGCCGCTCTCGGTCGAGCCGAGCGACGACGACAGCACCTTCGCCGACTTGCCCTGGACCCCGGCGTTCGCGGGCGTGCCCGGCGCCACCAGCTCACCGACCGGCCGCACCTTGCCGGCGGCCGCGAACCCCCAGTCCAGGAGCTTGGCCGCGTACGGCGACGGCGGGACGTCCGCCTTCATCAGCGAGATCAGGATCGTGTGGTTCCCGCGCTTGGCCTCGGCCACGAACGTCTGCCCCGCCGCGACCGTGTAGCCGTTCTTCCCGCCGAGCATCCCGGTGTAGGCGTGCGGCTGGCCCGCCAGCATCCGGTTGTGCGTGTAGATCGGGTACCCGCCGGTCTTGCGGCCCTTCTTGCGCTGCCGCTTGGTCGGCGGCGCGGGGAAGTGCGTGGTCAGCGCCCGGACGTACGCGCGGAAGTCCGGGTTCTTCATGCCCTCCCGCAGGATCAGCGCGAGGTCGTAGGACGAGGTGTGCTGCGTCCGGACGTTCAGCCCGAGGTCCACGTCCAGCCCGTTCGGCGACGCGGCGAGCGTGTCGGACGCGTGCAGGTGCCGCGCCTCGGCGTTCATGTCCGCGATCGTCCGGGCCATGCCGCCGTTGGCCTCGGCGAGCGTCACCGCCGCGTCGTTCGCCGACATCATCAGCAGCGCGTGGAACAGGTCCGACACCTTGTACTGCATCGCCGGCGTCATGCCGACCTTGGTGCCCTCCACGTCGCACGCCTTCTGCGACGGCCGGACGAGCCGGTTCGGGTCCAGCCTCGGGATCAGCGTCAGCGCGGTCAGCGTCTTCAGCGTGCTCGCGGGCAGGTACTTGCCGTGCGGGTCCTTGGCGGCGAGGACCTGGCCGGTGTCGGCGTCGGCGATCACCCAGGACGCGGCGTTGATCTTCGGCGGGGCGCGGAACCCGGCGGGGGCGTCCACGATCGTCCCGGTCGCGCCGAGGCGCTCGCCCCCGACCGGCGGCGCGGCCGTCGCCGTCCCCGGCACGGCCGATACGCAGAGCGCGGCCGTCGCGACGAACGCGGCGCGACGTGGAAGTCCCCGTGATGATCCCATGATTCCCCGAGCGGTGAGCGACGTGTCGACAGAACCGTACCCATGGGAGTGAAAAGCGAGCTATCCCCCCGGTAATGATCGGACGGGTGCCGAGAGCTAGTCCGTTCGGGTGGTGGCGAAGGCGGAAACGATGGCCGATAACGGTGATCGCCGATGGTTCCGTCGTGCAGGGTTCCCGGTCCGCCGACGGATTTGCTCCCCGTGCCGTACACCGACCTGCGAGGATTGCGAGCGGAGGTCTCCGTGGCCATTGACTTCAACCCCTCACGCGGCGCGACCCTGGGCGTGGAGTGGGAGCTTCAACTCGTGGACGCCAAGACCCGGCATCTGCGCCAGGACGCCCGCGAGGTCCTCGCCGACCTGCCGAGCCTCAGCGAGGGCGGCGGGAACGCCAAGGCCCGGCACGAGATGATGGAGTCCACGGTCGAGATCGTCACCGGGATCTGCCACACGGTCGGGGAGGCCAAGGCCGACCTCGCGGCGACGCTCGGCGCGCTGCGCGGCGCGGCGGCGGCGCGCGGCATCGGGCTGGCCTGCACCGGCACCCACCCGATCAGCGACTGGCGGGACGCCGTCATGGCCCCGATGCAGCGCTACGCCGACCTGGTGGAGCAGATGCAGTGGCTCGCGCGGCGGATCCAGACGTTCGGCGTCCACGTCCACGTCGGGGTCACCGACGGCGCCAAGGCGATCCCGATCGTCAACGCGCTCGCCGGGTACCTGCCGCACTTCCTCGCGCTGACCGGCTCCAGCCCGTACTGGGGCGGGGCGGACACGGGCCTGGCGTCCAGCCGCGCGATCGTGTTCGGCCAGCTCCCGACGGCGGGTCCCCCGCACCTGCTGGACGGCTGGCCGGAGTTCGAGGACTACATGGCCACCCTGCTCAGGGCGGGGACGATCCGAAGCATCAAAGAGGTATGGTGGGACATCCGCCCGCATCCCGATTTCGGTACGGTCGAGATCCGGATGTTCGACGGCATTCCCACCCTGCGCGAGGTGGGCATGGCGGCGGCGCTGTGCCAGAGCCTCGTGACGCTGTTCGAGCAGCAGATCGACCGCGGCTACACCCTGCCCCGTCCCGCCGCCTGGGTCGTGCGCGACAACAAGTGGCGCGCCACCCGCTACGGTCTCGACGCGGTCGTCATCACCGACGACGGCGGGAGCACCGCCCCGCTCCGCGACGAGCTGTACGAGCTGGTCCGCGAGCTGGAACCGGTCGCCGAGCGGCTCGGCTGCGCGGCCGAACTGGGGGTCGCGGCGGAGGTCCTCGACCGGGGGGCGTCCTACGAGCGCCAGCGCGCGATCCGCGCCGCGGGCGGCTCCCTGGAGGACGTGGTGGACGCGGCCGTCGCCGAGCTGGCCGAGGACAGATTCGTCACGGAGGTCGCGCATGCCCGGCGATGAGGACCGGCGGGACGGCGGGCGCGAGCCCGGCCGGGGCGTCCCGCGGTCCGCGCCCGGCTCCACCGCGTCCGGCGCCACCGGGCCGGACGCCACCGAACAGGTCTCGGGACGGGCGGTGCGCCGTCCGTCCCTCGCACAGGGGGCGCACATGACGCAGCCAGGGCCCGGGCTCATGCCCGGCGTCGCTTCTCCGCCGGCGGGCGGACCGGACACGGCGGGGGCGCTTCGGCCGCAGCTCGACGCGTTCCTCGCCGCGCACGGCGGCGAGCTGGTGGAGTTCCGCCGCGATCTGCACCGGCATCCCGAACTCGGGTACGCCGAGCACCGCACGACGGCGCGGATCGTGGAGCGGTTGCGGCAGGCGGGGCTCGCGCCGCGCGTCCTGCCGAAGGGCACCGGCGTGCTCTGCGACGTCGGGCCCGAGGACGGGCCGACGGTCGCGCTGCGGGCCGACATCGACGCGCTGCCGCTGCAGGACGAGAAGACGGCCGTCCCGTACCGCTCGACGGTGCCGGGCGTCGCGCACGCGTGCGGGCACGACGTCCACACGACGATGGTGCTCGGCGCCGGGCTGTTCCTCGCGCGGCAGGCGGCGGCGGGGCTGCTGCCCGGCCGGGTGCGGCTGGTGTTCCAGCCCGCCGAGGAGTCGCCGGGCGGGGCGCTGGACGTGCTGGCGGCGGGCGGCGCGGTCGGCGTGGACCGGGTGTTCGCGCTGCACTGCGACCCGCGCATCGAGGTCGGCGAGCTGGGGCTGCGCGCCGGGGCGATCACGGCGGCGTGCGACAAGGTGTACGTCCGGGTGACCGGGCCGGGCGGGCACACGGCGCGTCCGCACCTCACGGCCGACCTGGTGTACGCGCTGGCGAAGATCGTCACCGAGCTGCCCGCGGCGCTGTCGCGGCGGGTGGACCCCCGGTCCAGCCTGTCGCTGGTGTGGGGCCGGGTGTCGGCCGGGTCGGTGGCGAACGCGATCCCCGACGACGGCATCGCCGAGGGCACCGTCCGCTGCCTGGACGACGACGCCTGGCACCGCGCGCCGGAGATGATGCGGTCGCTGCTCCAGTCGGTCGCCGCCGCGTACGACGTGGAGGCGTCGCTGGAGTACGTCCGGGGCGTCCCGCCGACGGTGAACGAGGCGGCGAGCGTGGACATGTTCCGCGACGCGGCGGCGCTCGTCCTCGGCCCGGACGGCGCGGTCCCGACGCCGCAGAGCCTCGGCGGCGAGGACTTCGGCTGGTACCTGGAGACGGTCCCGGGCGCGCTGGCGCGGCTCGGCGTCCGCACGCCGGGCTCGACCGCCGACTACGACCTGCACCGGGGCGACTTCGACGTGGACGAGGGGTGCATTCCGGTCGGCGTCCGCGTCCTGACCGCGACGGCGCTGACCGCCCTGTGGGACGGCCGCCGTCCGGGCGAGCCGGTGGCGGGGGCGGCCCTGGCCTGACCTGCCGGTGACGGGTGAACGCCCAGGTCGCAACACGTTCGTAACCGCGTTCGGTCCCCCGGCGGCGGGCAGGTCCCGCCCCGATAACGGACGCGTTGCGGTTCGACGCCGCCTGGGCGTTTTTCCCTGCTCGCGGGATAACTTCCCCTGGATTCCAGTGGCCGGAATCACCGCCGCGCGTCGGGCGGGGGGAACGAAGGGAGCGCACGTTGCGCCGTGGTCTGAAGGTATCGCTCGTCGCGCTGACGGGCACCGCGTTGACGCTCACCGCCGCCGGGTGCGGCGGCAAGAAGGCCGCCACCTCCGACCAGAAGACCGTGAAGGTCGGTCTCGCGTTCGACGTGGGCGGCCGGGGCGACCAGTCCTACAACGACTCGGCGGCGCGCGGCCTGGAACGGGTCAAGAAGGAACTCAAGGTCACCACCGAGGAGATCTCGGCGAAGCAGGACGAGCCGGACGCCGACAAGGAGTCGCGGCTGCGCCTGCTGGCGGGCAAGGGCTACCAGATGGTGATCGGCATCGGGTTCGCCTACACGGCGGCGGTGCTGAAGGTCGCCAAGGACTACCCGAACACCAAGTTCCTCGTCGTCGACGCCGACCAGTGCAAGGTGTCGGGCGCGAACGTCCTCGGCGCATGCTTCTCCGAGGAGCAGGGCTCGTACCTGGTGGGCGCGGCGGCGGCGCTGAAGTCCAAGACCGGGACGATCGGGTTCATCGGCGGGGTGAACGTCCCGCTGATCCACAAGTTCGAGGCCGGGTACGACGCGGGCGCGAAGAAGGTGAAGCCGGGGATCAAGGTGCTCCCCGGCAAGTACCTGACGCAGCCCCCGAACTTCGACGGCTTCAAGAACCCCGCGCTCGGCAGCGAGGCCGCGCAGGGCCAGCTCGACCAGGGCGCGGACGTGATCTACCACGCGGCCGGCGGCGCGGGCCTCGGCGTGATCAAGACGGTCGGCGCGGCGGGCAAGTGGGCGATCGGCGTCGACTCCGACCAGTACGCGCAGCCCGCGCTGGCCGCGGTGAAGAACCAGATCCTCACCTCGATGGTGAAGCGCGTGGACCTGTCGGTGTACGACTTCGTGAAGTCGGTCGGCGACGGCACGTTCAAGGCCGGGACGAAGCAATACAACCTGGCCAATGACGGCGTCGGCTTCGCGGTGAGCGGCGGCCACATGGACGACATCAAGGCCCAGCTGGACGACCTCAAGGCCCAGATCGTCGCCGGGAAGATCGTCGTCCCGACCGAGTAGAGCGTCCGGGTGCGCTCTCCGGAGCGCACCCGTCTCAATCACCAGGGGGGTGCGACCGGTGCCTGACGCTGCCGTACGCCTGACCGGCATCACGAAACGGTTCCCCGGCGTCGTCGCCAACCGCGACGTGGACCTGACGATCGAGCGCGGCGAGGTCCACGCGCTGTGCGGGGAGAACGGCGCCGGCAAGTCCACGCTGATGAAGATCCTGTACGGGATGCAGCGGCCGGACGAGGGGACCGTCGAGATCGACGGCGAGCAGGTCGTCCTGCGGTCCCCGGCCGACGCGATCGCGCGCGGGATCGGGATGGTCCACCAGCACTTCAAGCTGGCCGACAACCTGACCGTGCTGGAGAACGTGATCCTCGGCGCCGAGCCGCGCCGGTTCGGCCGGATCGACTTCGCGGCGGCCCGCGCCGCGATCCGCGACATGTCCGCGCGGTACGGGTTGCGCGTCGACCCCGACAGTCTCGTCCAGCCGCTCGGCGTGGGGGACCGGCAGCGCGTCGAGATCCTCAAGGTGCTGTACCGGGGCGCGAAGGTCCTGATCCTGGACGAGCCGACGGCGGTGCTCGTCCCGCAGGAGGTGGACGAGCTGTTCGCCAACCTGCGGGAGCTGCGCGCCGAGGGCCTGACGGTCCTGTTCATCTCGCACAAGCTGGACGAGGTGCTGTCGGTCGCCGACGCGATCTCGGTGATCCGGCGCGGCACGACCGTCGCGACCCGGCTGGACCCGGCGGAGGTCACGGCGCGGCGGCTGGCGGAGCTGATGGTCGGGTCGGAGCTGCCGACGCCGGAGCTGCGCGAGTCCACGGTGACCGACGAGGTCCAGCTCGACGTCGCGGGGCTGACCGTCCGGACGCCGGAGGGCCGCGCGGTCGTGGACGACGTGTCGCTGCGCATCCGGCGCGGCGAGATCGTCGGGCTCGCGGGCGTCGAGGGCAACGGGCAGGGCGAGCTGATCGAGGCGCTGATGGGGATCCGCCCGGCGGCGTCCGGGACGATCCGGTACGGCGGCGTCGACGTGACGCACTGGCCGACGCGCCGCCGCCGCGAGGCGGGCATCGCCTACATCCCCGAGGACCGGCACCGGCACGGGCTCGTGCTGGAGGCGCCGCTGTGGGAGAACCGGATGCTCGGCCACCAGACCGAGCGCCCGAACGCGCGCGGCCCGTGGATCGACCGGCGCGGCGCGCGCCGCGACACGGCCCGGATCGCGGCCGAGTACGACGTCCGGACGCCCGGGATCGACGTCCCGGCGGGCGCCCTGTCGGGCGGCAACCAGCAGAAGCTCATCGTGGGCCGCGAGATGTCGGGCGCGCCGAAGCTGCTGGTCGCCGCGCACCCGACGCGCGGCATCGACGTGGGCGCGCAGGCGGCGATCTGGGACGCGCTGCGCGCCGCCCGCGCGGCGGGCCTGGCCGTCCTGCTCGTCAGCGCCGACCTTGAGGAACTGATCGGCATGTCGGACACGCTGCACGTGATCCTGCGAGGCCGCCTCGTCGCCGAGGTCGACCCCCGCTCGGTCACCCCCGAAGACCTCGGCTCCGCAATGACCGGAGCCGTCTCATGAGCAAGAAGGTGCCTGCGTGGCAGGCGGTGTTGCGGGGGCTCGGGCCGCGGGGGATGGCGTTGCGGATCGGGGCGCCGGTGCTGGCGCTGCTGATCTCGCTCGGCATCACGATGGTGCTGCTGCGGGTCACCGGGGCCGATCCGGTGAGTTCCGTGCAGGCCATGGTCGACTACGGGACGACGCCGAACTCGGTCGTCGACATCCTCAACCGGGCGACGCGCTACTACCTGTCGGCGGTGGCGGTCGCGATCGGGTTCCGGATGGCGCTGCTCAACATCGGCGTGGACGGCCAGTACCGGCTGGCGGCGCTGCTCGCGGCGGCGCTGGCGGGCGCGCTGTCGCTGCCCGCGCCGTTCGGGCAGATCCTGACGATCGTCGCGGCGATGGTCGTCGGCGGGCTGTGGGCGGCGATCGCGGGCGTGCTGAAGGTGACGCGCGGCGTCAGCGAGGTCCTGTCCACGATCATGCTGAACTCGATCGCGACCGGGCTCATCGCCTACCTGCTGAACCCCAAGCGGCTCGCGGAGATGCGGCCGGGCAGCAACAACATCGCGACGCCGCAGGTCCCGTCGTCCGGACGGGTCGGGGCGCTGAACGGCGCGTTGTCGGCGATCGGGATCGACCTGCCTGGACGGCTCTACGGGCTGCTGCCGGTGGCGATCGTCGTCGGGATCGTGTTCTGGGTCGTCGTGAACTACACGCGGTTCGGGTTCGACCTGAAGGTGTCGGGGCTCGCGCCGGGCGCGGCGGAGGCCAGCGGCGTCAGCGCCAAGAAGATGATCGTCGTCACGATGGTCACGTCCGGCGCGATCGCGGGCCTGATCGGGATGCCGGAGCTGCTGGGCGCGTCCTACGAGTACTCGCTGAACTTCCCGGCGGGCCTCGGGTTCACCGGGATCACGGTGGCGCTGCTCGGCCGCAACCATCCGCTCGGCATCGCGTTCGCGGCCGTGCTGTTCGCGTTCCTCGACCAGACCTCCGACGTGCTGCAGGAGGTCGAGGTGCCCAAGGAGATCGTCGGCGTGATGCAGGGCGTGGTCGTCCTGACCGTCGTCATCGTGTACGAGCTGGTGCGGCGCTTCGAGATCCGGCGCGAGCAGCGGGCCGTCGCGGGCGAGCTGGCGACCGGCCATGACCTCGCGCGGGCGGGGAAGGGACGGTGAACGCCGTGAAGAAGCTCCGGCTGCCGCACTACCTGCTCATCGCGGCGGGCCTGCTCGTCCTGCTGTCGCTGGTGCGGGTCGTGGACGGCGCGAACGACGTCACGTCCAGCGGCACGGTCGAGGCCATGCTGCGCCTCGCGGTGCCGATCTTCCTGGCCGGGCTCGGCGGGCTGTGGGCCGAGCGCGCGGGCGTGATCAACATCGGGCTCGAAGGCATGATGATCCTCGGGACGTGGACGGGCGCCTGGGCCGGCTACCAGTGGGGCCCGTGGATCGGCGTCCTCGCGGGCATCGCGGGCGGCGCGCTCGGCGGCCTGCTGCACGCGGTCGCGACCGTCTCGTTCGGCGTCGACCACATCGTGTCCGGCGTCGCGATCAACATCCTCGGGCTGGGCCTGACCCAGTTCCTCGCGGGCCTGGTGTTCAACGTCGGACACGCCAAGGAGCTGGGCGGCGGCCCCCGGCAGTCGCCGCCGGTCGACCCGATCACCAAGATCTCGCTGCCGGTGCTGTCGGGCGGCGGCGGCACGCCCGACTGGCTCGGGTCGCTGGAGAAGCACCACTGGTTCCTGGTCTCCGACCTCGCGGGCGTCCTGCGCGGCCTGACGCACCAGATGTCGCTGCTCACGCTGGTGGCGCTGCTGCTCGTCCCGGTGAGCTACTTCGTGCTGTGGCGGACGCCGTTCGGGCTGCGCGTCCGGTCCTGCGGCGAGGACCCGTACGCCGCCGAGTCGCTGGGCGTCCGCGTGTACCGGATGAAGTACGCGGCGGTGCTCATCTCGGGCGGGCTGGCCGGGCTGGCGGGCGCGTTCCTCGTGACGGTCGCCGCGCCGATCTACCAGGACGGCCAGACGGCCGGGCGCGGCTTCATCGGCCTCGCCGCGATGATCTTCGGGAACTGGCGTCCCGGCGGGCTCGCGGCGGGCTCGCTGCTGTTCGGGTACACCGACGCGATGAACGTCCGGGACGGCGGGCAGGCCGTGCACGCGCTGCTGCTGTTCGTGGCCGTCCTGCTCGTCGCGGTCGCGGCGTGGCAGGCGTGGCGGCGCTCGTTCCTCGCGGCGGGGCTGGCGGCGGTCGCGGCCGTCGGGCTGCTCGTCTGGTTCCTCGACAGCGACGTCGTCCCGGGCGAACTGGTGTCGTTCAGCCCGCACCTCACGACCCTGCTCGTCCTCGCGCTCGCGAGCCAAAGGCTCCGCATGCCGGCGGCCGACGGCTTGCGCTACCGGCGGGGTGAGGCACGCTAGGCGCATGACGAAGATCGACTGGCCGGTGCTGCGGGCGTCCGCGCGGACGGCGATGGAACGTGCCTACGCTCCGTACTCCGGCTTCCCGGTCGGCGCGGCGGGCCTCGCGGCCGACGGCCGGGTCCTCACCGGCTGCAACGTCGAGAACGCCAGCTACGGTGTCGGGCTGTGCGCCGAGTGCAGCCTCGTGTCGGCGCTGTTCGGCGGGGACGCCCCGCAGAGCCCCCGGCTGGTCGCCGTCGCGGTGGTGGATCGGAACGGCGATCCGCTCATGCCGTGCGGACGCTGCCGCCAGATCCTGTGGGAGCACGGCGGGCCGGACCTGCTGCTGGAGACCGCCGCCGGCGTGCGCCCGCTCGCCGAGCTGCTGCCGGACGCGTTCGGCCCCGCCGACCTGACCGACCGAGCCTGAAGGGGGACGCCGTGGACGCCATCGACGTCATCCGCGCCAAGCGGGACGGGGCCGCGCTGAGCCCCGCGCAGATCGACTGGGTCGTGGACGCCTACACGCGCGGCGCGGTCGCCGATGAGCAGATGGCCGCGCTCGCGATGGCGATCCTGCTCAACGGCATGTCGCGCGCCGAGGTCTCCCGCTGGACGGAGGCGATGATCGCGTCCGGGGAGCGGATGGACTGGTCGGCGCTGGACCGTCCGACGACCGACAAGCACTCCACCGGCGGCGTCGGCGACAAGATCACGCTGCCGCTGGCGCCGCTGGTCGCGGCGTGCGGCGCGGCCGTCCCGCAGCTCTCCGGCCGGGGCCTCGGCCACACCGGCGGCACGCTGGACAAGCTGGAGTCGATCCCGGGCTGGCGCGCGTCGCTGAGCGCCGCCGAGATGCTGGACGTCCTCGCCGCGACGGGCGCGGTCGTCTGCGCGGCGGGCGGCGGCCTCGCCCCCGCCGACCGCAAGCTCTACGCGCTGCGGGACGTGACGGGCACGGTCGAGTCGATCCCGCTCATCGCCTCCTCGATCATGTCGAAGAAGATCGCCGAGGGCACGGGCGCGCTGGTCCTGGACGTCAAGGTCGGCTCGGGCGCGTTCATGAAGGCCGAGGCGCCGGCGCGGGAGCTGGCCGAGACGATGGTCGCGATCGGCGCCGACCACGGCCTGCGGACGGTCGCGCTGCTGACGGCGATGGACCGTCCGCTCGGCGCGGCCGTCGGCAACGCCGTCGAGGTCGCCGAGGCCGTCGAGGTTCTTTCGGGGGGCGGCCCGCCCGACGTGGTGGAACTAACGGTCGCGCTGGCCCGCGAAATGCTGGCGGCGGCGGGCCTCACGGCCGCCAAGGACCCGGCGGCGGCCCTCGCGGACGGCTCGGCGATGGACGTCTGGCGCCGCATGGTCGTCGCGCAGGGCGGCAACCCGGACGCGCCGCTCCCGGTGGCCCGCGAGGAGCACGTGCTGCGCGCCCCGGCGTCCGGCGTCCTGACCCGCCTGGACGCCTACGGGGTCGGCCTGGCGGCCTGGCGCCTGGGCGCGGGCCGCGCGCGCAAGGAGGACCCGGTCTCGTTCGGCGCGGGCGTCATCTGCCACGCCAAGCCCGGCGACACCGTCCGCGAGGGCGCCCCGCTGCTGACCCTCCACGCCGACGACACGTCCCGCTTCCCCCGAGCCCTGGAAGCCCTCTCCGACGCGATAGAGATCACCGACACGGGAACCCCCGACCTGCTCCCCTTGATCATCGACCGCATCGCCTGACCCGCCGGGCGGGCCCGGCCGTCCGCCGGCCCACCCGCTGATCGCCGCGCCGGACGATCAGCGCCGAGCGGTCAGCGGCGGGCGAGGGCGCGCCAGCGCGGGAGTTCGGCGACGGCGGCGGCGCCGGCGAGGACGGTCGCGACCACGGCGACCGGCACCGGCCACGCGAACCAGGGCGCGACGGCCGCGACCAAGAGCTGGAGCACGACGAGCGCGATCGTCGCCCACCCGGGCACGGCGACGATGGTCCGCGCCTTGTCGCCGGGCGTCCCGAACACCGTCGGCAGCCCGATGAGGACGACGACCGACAGCACCGCCAGCGGGACGCTCACCGGCGCGAGCGCCCACGGCGCCGCGACCCACGCGATCAGCTCGCAGACGAACCGCAGCGCCGCCGCGCCGCGCGGATCCGGAACCGAGCCGCCGGGACTCGAACGCTTCGCCACGCGCCCGACTCTAAAGCACGCAATCCGGAACATTTCCGCCAGGCCGGGGTGGCGCGTCCGACAGGGGCGGCGACTCGCGGGTCAGGATGTCCGGACTGGGCGAACGGGTGCCGCCGGGCGGGCGGCGGTGCGAGGATCGAGCGAGACGATCTTGCTGGAGGTTTCCGCGCATGGCCGATTCGCCGGATTTCGACACGTCCGTCCCGCACGAGGCGCGGGTCTACGACTACTGGCTGGGCGGGAGCGACAACTTCGAGGCCGACCGCGCGCTCGGCGACGCGATGATCGCCGCGATCCCGACGCTGCCGGTCATGGCGCGGGCGAACCGCGCGTTCATGGAGCGCGTGACGCGGCACATCGTCGCCGAGGGCGTGACGCAGTTCCTCGACATCGGCAGCGGCATCCCGACGTCCCCGAACCTGCACGAGATCGCGCGCGCCGCCGACCCGGACGCCCGCGTCGTGTACGTGGACTACGACCCGCTGGTCGCCCGGCACGCGCGGACGCTGCTCAAGGACGTCCCCGGCGTCGCCTACGCCGAGGGCGACCTCACCGAGCCCGCGACGATCCTCGCCGACCCGCTGCTGCCCGCGACGCTGGACCTGGACCGTCCGGTCGCGCTCATGCTCGTCGCGCTGCTCATGTACTTCCCGGTCGACCGGCGCCCCGAGCGCTGGGTCACCGAACTGCTGGACGCCCTCGCCCCGGGCAGCCTCGTCGCGATCTCGCACCCGAGCGCCGACTTCGACCCCGAGGCCGTCGCGGAGGCCAACGCCATCGCCAACCGCGCCGGGATCACGCTGGTGTCGCGGACGCGCACCGAGTTCGAGACGCTGTTCGGCCCGGCGAAGCTGCTGGAGCCCGGCGCGGTCCCGCTCGTGACGTGGCGTCCCGACGAGCCCGTCGCCGATCCGAACGCCGCGTACTACTACGCCGGTCTCGGCCGCAAGGACTGAGCCGAAACCGGCGTTCGGGCCGACCCGGACATGGGAGGATCAGACCGGCAGCCGGCTTCCGCGAAGGTCGAGGCGATGGCGAACACCCCCGAACTGGACACCAGCGTCCCCCACGAGGCGCGCGTCTACGACTACTGGCTCGGCGGCAAGGACAACTTCGAGGCCGATCGCGCGCTCGGCGACGCGATGATCGCGGCCATCCCGAACCTCCCGGTCATGGCGCGGGCGAACCGCGCGTTCATGCAGCGGGTGACGCGGCACGTCGTCGCCGAGGGCGTGACGCAGTTCCTCGACATCGGCACGGGCATCCCGACGTCCCCGAACCTGCACGAGGTGGCGCAGGCGCTGGAGCCGTCCTCGCGCGTGGTGTACGTCGACAACGACCCGCTCGTCCTCGCGCACGCCCGCGCGCTGATGACGAGCGACCCGGCGGGCGCGACCGCGTACCTGCACGCCGACCTGACCGATCCGGAGTCGATCCTCGCCGACCCGCTGCTCACGGCGACGCTGGACCTGGACCGTCCGGTCGCGCTGACGCTGGTCGCGGTGCTGATGTACTTCACGCCCGAGCAGGGCCCCGAGCGGTGGGTGGCGACGCTGGCGGACGCGCTCGCCCCGGGCAGCCTCATCGCGATCTCCCATCCGTCCGGCGACTTCGACCCCCCGGCGTTCGCGGCGGCGCGGGCCGCCGCCGAGGCCGCCGGGATCACGCTCGTGGACCGGAGCCGGACGGCCTTCGAGGCGCTGTTCGGGACGGCGGAGCTGCTGGAGCCCGGCGCCGTCCCGCTCGTCGCGTGGCGTCCCGACGCCCCGCCCGCGGACCCGCACGCGGCGTACTACTACGCCGGGCTGGCCCGCAAGCGGTGAGTCAGGGGAGCAGGTCGGCCCGCCGGTCGTAGGCGATCAGCGCGAACACGACGGCCAGCGCCGCCGGGAACAGCGCCCACGCGGGCGACAGGACGAGGAGCTGCGTCAGCGCGGCGCCGATCATGAGCCCGATCAGCCCGACGGCCGCCGCGCCCGCGAGCCGGGGGACGACCAGCCCGATCGCGCCCGCCGCCTCGACCGCGCCGGTCAGGTACCGGAGCCACTGGCCCCAGCCGATCTTCGCGAACGTCTCGACGGCGTCCTTCTGCCCGGCGAACTTCGGCAGCGCGGACGCGACGAGCAGGAACAGCGCCAGCAGGATCTGCGCGCCCCACAGGACGCGGCGCAGGACGGGGGACGGGGCAGGGGCGAGAGCGGTCATGGCGTGCTTCCTTCCGACGAGGTGTTCTCGCCCACGCGTCGTCCGGCGCGACCCCGGATCGACATCCGGCCCGGAACTTTTTCTCCCGGCCCCGGCCGACCGCTAGATTCGGGGCAGGAGGTGCGCGAATGGCGGAGGAACGTCCCTCGCTGGACAGGATCCGGCAGGCCCCGAAGGTGCTGCTGCACGATCATCTCGACGGGGGCCTGCGGCCCGGGACGATCGTGGATCTCGCCCGGGAGTCCGGTTACGCCGGCCTGCCCACCCGGGATCCGGAGTCGCTCGGCGCCTGGTTCGCCGAGATGTCGCACTCGGGGTCGCTGGAGAAGTACCTGGAGACGTTCGGCCACACGGTCGCGGTGATGCAGTCGGCGGAGGCGCTGACCCGCGTCGCCTACGAGTGCGCCGAGGACCTGGCGAACGACGGCGTCGTCTACGCCGAGGTCCGGTACGCGCCCGAACTGCACACCGAGAACGGGCTGAGCCTGGAGCAGGTCGTCGAGGCCGTGCTGGAGGGGTTCGACCGCGCCCGCGCCGACCACGGCATCCGCGTCGGGACGCTCGTCACCGCGATGCGGCACCTGAGCCGGGGGCAGGGACCGAGAAGCATGGAGATCGCGGAGCTGGCCGTCCGGTACCGGGACGCGGGCGTCGCCGGGTTCGACATCGCGGGCGCCGAGGCCGGGTACCCGCCCACCCGCCACCTGGACGCGTTCGAGTACCTGCAGCGCGAGAACGCCCACTTCACGATCCACGCGGGGGAGGGGTTCGGGCTCCCGTCGATCTGGGAGGCGATCCAGTGGTGCGGCGCGGACCGGCTCGGCCACGGCGTCCGCATCATCGACGACATCGACGTCACCGGGGACGGCGCGCGGCTCGGCCGGCTCGCCGCCTACGTCCGGGACAAGCGGATCCCGCTGGAGATGTGCCCGACGTCGAACGTCCAGACGGGCGCGGCGCCGTCGATCGCCGAGCACCCGATCGGGCTGCTGCGGGCGCTGCACTTCCGCGTGACCGTCAACACCGACAACCGGCTGATGGGCGGGACGACGCTCAGCGAGGAGTTCGCCGCCCTCGTGGACGCGTTCGGCTACACCTGGGACGACCTCCAGTGGTTCACGGTGAACGCGATGAAGTCGGCGTTCCTGGACTTCTCCGAGCGCCTCGAACTGATCAACGGCGTGATCAAGCCCGGGTTCGCGCAGGCCAAGTGGACGCGGCCCCTCGCATGAGCGCGCGTCCGGAACTGCGGGTGCGGTCCACGGCCGGACGGGTCGCGGGCTGGGCGTTCGTCGTGTTCGCCGTGCTGAACCTGCTCGACCTGCTCGTCGGGTTCACCGGCGCGGCCCGGCACGACCGGACGGGCGCCGCATACGCGCTGGCGCTGCTGTTCGGCTGCGCGCTCGCCTACGCGCTCGGGCTGCGGCCCGCGATCCTCGGCGACGGCGCGGGCGTGACCGTCCGCAACCCGCTGCGGGACACGCGGGCGCCGTGGCGGGCGGTGCGGGAGGTCGCGGGCGGCGCGGCGCTGACGGTCCGGTTCGCCGGGCCGGACGGCCGGGACCTCGTCACCCGCGCCTGGATCGACCAGACCTCGCCGCGCGCGCAGGCCAAGGCCGAGAAGCAGACCGCGCGGGAGAGCGCCGCCAAGGTCGCAGCCGCCACGCTGAAAGGCCGCACCCCGGCGACGTACACGGCCGAACGGCTCAACGAGATCGCGCGCCGCCACCGGGGGGACGGCGCGGAGACGGGCACGGTGTCCTGGTCGTGGCCGACGGTCGCGGCGCTGGTCGTCCCGCCGGTGGCGCTCGCGGTCCTGCTGGCGGTCTAGAGGCCGAGCGCGGCGGCGAGCGCGGTCTTCAGGGCGTCCAGGTCGGCGCGGGCGCGGGCCCGGACGTCCGCGACCGCCGCGTCCCCGACCGGCAGGACGACCTCCAGATAGCACTTCAGCTTCGGCTCGGTCCCGGACGGACGGACCACGACGCGCGCGCCGCCGTCCAGGAACAGCCGCACGCCGTCGGTGGGCGGCAGCCCGTCGACCCCGGCGGTGAGGTCGTCCACGCGGGTGACGGCGCGTCCGGCGAGCGCGTCCGGCGGCGCGGCGCGGAGCCGGTCCACCGCCGCCGTGATCAGCGCGCGGTCGGCGACGCGCACCGACAGCGGCGCGGTGGCGTGCAGGCCGTGCCGCCGCGCCTGGTCGTCCAGCAGGTCGAGCAGCGTGCGGCCCTCGCGGCGTGCTGCGGCGGCGAGCGCGGCGACGGCCAGCGCGGCGCCGACGCCGTCCTTGTCGTGGACGGGCGGGCCGTCGTCGCCGCCCAGGCAGTAGCCCAGCGCCTCTTCGTAGCCGAGGACGAGCCGTCCCGAACCGGACCGGACGATCCACTTGAAGCCCGTCAGCGACGGCGCGAACCGCACCCCGTGCTCGCGCGCCAGCGCGGCGACCAGCGTGGCCGACACGATCGTCGTCACCAGCAGCCGGTCGGCGCCGGACGTCGCGCGCAGCACGTGCTCGGCGAGCAGCCCGCCCACCTCGTCGCCGGTCAGCGTCCGCCAGCCGGACCCGTCGGGGACGGCCACGGCGCAGCGGTCCGCGTCCGGGTCGTTGGCGATCACCAGGTCCGCGCCGCGCGCCCGCGCCAGGTCCACCGCCAGGTCCAGCGCGCCCGGCTCCTCCGGGTTGGGGAATGCGACGGTCGGGAAGTCCGGATCGGGCTCGGCCTGCTCGGCCACGACGAAGGGCGCCGGGAACCCGGCCCGCGCGAACGCGCGCAGCAGCACGTCCCGGCCGACGCCGTGCAGCGGCGTGTACGCGACCGCGATCTCCCGGGCGTCGCCGAGCGGCAGCGCGGTCACCGCGTCGAGATACGCCTCGACCACGTCCTCGCCCAGCGTCTCCCACGCGTCGCCGAGCGGAAGTTCGTCCACCCGGCCCACGGCGTCGATCGCGGCGGAGATCTCGGCGTCCAGCGGCGGGACGATCTGCGCCCCGTCCCCCCAGTACACCTTGTAGCCGTTGTCGCGCGGCGGGTTGTGGCTCGCGGTGACCATCACGCCCGCCGCCGCGTCCAGGTGCCGGACGCAGAACGCCAGCACCGGCGTCGGCAGCGGACGCGGCAGCACCCGCGCCCGCAGCCCCGCCCCGGCCAGCACGGCGGCGGTGTCGCGCGCGAACCGCTCGGACTTGTGCCGCGCGTCGTACCCGATCACGACCCCGCCGCGCGGAGGTTCGTTCCGCAGCCGCGCCGCGAGGCCCGCCGCCGCGCGCAGGACCGTCACCCGGTTCATCCGGTTCGGCCCGGCGCCGAGTTCGCCGCGCAGCCCGGCCGTCCCGAACTCCAGCCGGGCGCCGAACCGGTCGGCGAGCGCGGCGGAGTCCCCGGCGGCGAGCAGCGCCTCCAGCTCGGCGCGCGTGTCCGGGTCGGGGTCCTGCGCGAGCCAGGCGCGCGGGTCGGTCACAGCTTGGGCACCAGCGTGGCGAGCAGGGCGCCCATCCGTGCCGCCGCCGCGCGTCCCTCGGCCAGCACCTCGGCGTGGTCGAGATGCCGGTCCGACAGGCCCGCCGCGACATTGGTGACCAGCGAGAACGCCAGCACCTCGGCCGGTTCGGCGTCCGGCAGCCCGCGCCGCGCCGCGATCGTCTCCAGCGCCGTCGACATGCCGACGAGGTCCGCGCCGAGCGTCCGGAGCATCCGGATCTCGGCGGGCGTCTCGTAGGTCGGGCCGCGCAGCGCCGCGTACACGCCCTCGGCGAGCGACGGGTCCGCCGTGCGCGCGAGGTCGCGCAGCCGCGCCGAGTACGCCTCGGACATGTCCACGAACGTCGCGCCCGTCAGCGGGTGGTCGCCCGTGAGGTTGATGTGGTCGCTGATCAGGACGGGCTCGCCGACGCGCTGGGTCTCGGGCCGCAGCCCGCCCGCCGCGTTCGTCAGCACGACCGTCCGGACCCCGGCGGCCAGGGCCGTCCGGACGCCGTGGACGACCGCGTCCGTCCCGTGCCCCTCGTACAGGTGCGTGCGGCCGAGGAAGACGAGCACGTGCCGTCCGCCGCACTCCACCACCCGGATCCGGCCCGCGTGGCCCGCCACGGCGGGCGGCGCGAACCCCGGCAGATCGGTCACCGCGATCTCGGCGGACGGCGTGCCGAGCGCGTCCGCCGCCGGCACCCAGCCCGACCCGAGCACCACCGCCGCGTCGAAGGACGCGACCCCGGCGCGCTCGCGCAGCGCCTGCGCCGCCTCGGCGGCCCGTACGAAAGCGTCGCTCACCCGGCCGACACTACCGCCGCGCTCAACTGCCCGGCGAACAGGGACGTTCCCGCAGATCCTTCACGTAGTCGTCGGGCGCCCCGGCCTTCTCGGCGGCGTCGGCGAGCATCCCGACGTACCGCGCGGACGGCAGGCCGCCCTCGTAGTCGTCCAGGACGTACAGCCAGCAGAGCACGTCGCCGTCCAGGGTGTGGACGCGGACGCGCGTCTTGCGGTAGACGCCGATCGCCGCGCCCTCCCAGGAGTCCAGCTCCTGCTCGTCGAAGGGCGGCACGTCGTAGAGGACGACGAAGACGTGCGCGTCCCGGTCCTCCACGACCGTCGCGATCGCGCCCTCGCCGCGCTCGTCCTGGCCGCCGAACGTGAGCCGCCAGCCGGTCAGCCAGCCGGTGCCGCGGATGGGGGAGTGCGGAGCCCGGAGCGCCATCTGCTCGGGGTCCAGATTGGAGGCGTACGCCGCGTACAGAGCCACGCGGGCCAGCCTAACCCGCCGCGTCCACCCCTCCCCGGCGGGATCACTGCCCGCGAGGGGACACAATGGAAGGGTGACGCGCATTGTGATCATCGGCGGAGGTCCCGGCGGCTACGAGGCCGCCCTGGTCGCGGCGCAGCTCGGCGCCGACGTGACCGTCGTGGAGCGCGACGGGCCCGGCGGGGCGTGCGTCCTCACCGACTGCGTGCCGTCCAAGACGCTGATCGCGACGTCCACCCGCATGGCGGTGATGAGCGAGTCCGCGCGGCTCGGGCTGCGGTTCAACGGCGGCCCGGACGGCGTCGTCGGCGCGCTGGAGGCCGATCTCGGGACCGTCAACAAGCGCGTCAAGGACCTCGCCCGCGCCCAGTCCTTCGACATCGCCGAGCGCCTCGCCTATGAAGAGGTCAAGATCGTCCGGGGCGAGGGACGGCTGGTCGAGCCGCACGTCGTGTCCGTGGGGGACCGGCGCATCGAGGCCGACATCATCCTGCTCGCGACCGGCGCGACCCCGCGCGTCCTGCCCGGCTCCGCGCCCGACGGCGAGCGCATCCTCAACTGGCGCCAGCTCTACGACCTCCCCGAGCTGCCCGAGGAACTGATCGTGGTCGGGTCCGGCGTGACGGGCGCCGAGCTGGCCGGGGCGTACCTGTCGCTCGGCTCCAAGGTCACGCTGGTGTCCTCGCGGGACCGCATCCTGCCGACCGAGGACGCCGACGCCGCGTCCGTGCTGCAGGAAGTGTTCATGCGGCGCGGCATGAAGGTGATGTCACGGTCCAGGGCGGCCGGTGTGGAGCGGTCCGGCGACGGCGTGATCGTCGCGCTGGAGGACGGCCGCAAGGTCGAGGGCTCGCACTGCCTCATGACCGTCGGCATGGTCCCGAACACGCGCGGCATCGGACTGGAGAAGGCCGGGATCAAGCTGAGCGCCCACGGGTTCGTGGAGGTCGACAAGGTCTCCCGGACGAGCGTCCCGCACATCTACGCCTCCGGCGACTGCACCGGCGTGCTGATGCTCGCGTCCGTCGCCGGGATGCAGGGGCGGATCGCGATGTGGCACGCGCTCGGCGAGGCCGTCCAGCCGCTCAAGCTCGGCTGGGTCGCGTCCAACATCTTCACCGACCCCGAGGTCGCGTCCGTCGGCGTGACGCAGCACATGGTCGACTCCGGCGAGGTCAACGCCCGGACGGTCATGCTGCCCCTGTTCACCAACCCGCGCGCCAAGATGCAGGGGTTCGAGGACGGGTTCGTCAAGCTGTTCTGCCGCCCGTCCACCGGCATCGTGCTCGGCGGCGTCATCGTCGCGCCGCGCGCCAGCGAGCTGATCCTCGGCGTCTCGATCGCCGTCCAGCAGCACCTCACGGTCGACCAGGTGGCCCACACGTTCGCGGTGTACCCGTCGATGTCGGGCAGCATCACCGAGGCGGGCCGCCGCCTGATGACCGAACACGCCTACTGATTCGTCATGACGACCGGGTTGTCGTCGCGGGTGCCCTCGGCCCAGAGGGTCGCGGTGCCGGGGATCGCGGCGAAGCGGTAGAGGTCCAGGCGCTTGGCGCCGGACGGGAGCGGGATCGTCTGCTTCGTCCACGTGTCGCCGTCGCGGCGGTAGAGGACTCCCGTCGTGCCGTCGGTGCCCCCCAGCCAGGCGCGGCCGGTGCCGTCCACGATGACGTCGCGCGCGGAGAAGCCGCCGCCCGGGAGCGCGACCGGTGACCACGCGGTGCCGTTCCAGTGCAGGAGCGACTCGACGGGCGCCCACCGGGAGACGACATCGGCCGCCGCCGCCCATATGTCGTCGGGGCCGCCGGCCGTGAGCGTGCGCAGGGCCTTCGACGTGGTGGGCGTCGGCACCTCGGTCCACGCGCCCCCGGTCCAGTGCAGGGTCGTGGCGACGGATCCGCCGCCCGCCTGCTGCCGCGTCGCGCCGAGCCAGGCGTCGGACGGGCCGATCTGGACGAGGGTGGCGAGGCCGCTGAGGCCGGCGGGCAGCGTCTCGGCGACGAACGCGCCGTCCCGCCACCGGTAGAGGCCCTCGCCGGCATGGTCGCGCCGCCAGGCCGTCAGCCAGGTGCCCGCCGGGCCGGTGTGGACGGTCCTGAGCTGCTCCACGTCGGACGGCGCGGTGACGCGGGCGAACGCCGTCCCGTCGAACCGCGCGACATAGGGGCCGGACGACGCGTTGCTCAGGATCCAGGTCTCGGCGCCGGCGCTGACGTCGCCCAGCGCGCCCGTCCCGGAGAACCCGTTCAGCGGGTACTCCTTCCAGCCCGATCCGGTCCAGCGCCGCACGACGGGGTTGCCGGACGTCCAGATGATCGTGGACAGCTCCGGCGCGAAGATCGGCAGGCTGCCCTGGTAGCCGGCGAACCAGACGTTCCCGGCGCCGCCGGCGGCGATGTCGTTGATGCCCGTCTTCGGCCAGAAGAACGGCAGGCCGACCTCGTGCCAGCCGGTGTCCGCACGCGTCGGCGCACCGGCCGCCGCCACCAGGGCCGCCGCCGCGACGACGGCTCCGAACTTCCGCAGGACAGCGACCATCGACCGGCACCTTCCAGGGGGGAACGACGACGCTGCCACCTTACGCTGGCGCGGTCCTCTGATGGAAGAGGTTGTTCATTTGAGTGACGGACGGTGATGGAACACTTGCCGATCGTGGTAAAGGGGTTCCGGCGGCCGGGACGGCGGGATAATCGGCCCTTCATCTGCTGTTCGCCGGAAGGTGGTCTCGCGTTCATGTGGTCTTCCGATCCGCCGCACCCGAACTGGCGGCCCCGGGTCGCCGCCGCGCTCGTCGTGTGCGCGCTCGGGCTCGTCGCCGACACGGCGCTGGTCGGCGCGCACCGCACGGCGGGGGTCGACCGGACGCTGCTCGGCGACGCCGTCCACCACCGCGCGCACGCGCTGACCGTGTTCCTGGAGGGCGTCACGCACGCCTCCGAGTACCCGCTGCTCGGCCTGTGCGCCGTCGTCGCCGCCGTCCTGGCCTGGCGCGGACGGTCCGTGCGCCCGTTCGTGCTGGTCGCGGGCACCGCCGTCGGCTCGGCCCTCGCGGCGGGCGCGGTGAAGAACCTCGCGGACCGCGTCCGGCCGCCGCAGGCCTACTGGCTGACCGTCGAGTCGGGGTACTCGTTTCCGTCCCGCCACACGACCGTGGCGGCGGCGCTGCTGCTGATCCTCGCGTTCCTCGTCTGCGGCCGGCTCCGGCACCGGGCGGCGATCGCCGCGACCTGGACGGCGGCCGTCGCGGGCGCGGCGCTCGTCGGGGTCAGCCGCGTCTACCTCGCCGTCCACTGGACGAGCGACGTCGTCGGCGGCTTCCTGCTCGGCGCGCTCGTCGCCGTCGCGCTGATGGGCGCGGACCTGCTGGCCCGCGCCCAGCGGGCCCCCGCGCCCGCCGTCGAGCGCGCCTAGCCCGTGACCAGGCCCGTCACCAGGAGATGCGCGCCGCCACCGGCAGATGGTCGCTGCCGGTGGCCGGGAGCACCCAGGACGACGTCGGCCGCACGCCCCGCACCAGCACCTGGTCGATCCGCACCATCGGGAACTCCGCCGGCCAGGTGAACCCGAAGCCGCTCCCCGCCTTCGTCTGGGCGGAGCGCAGGTGCGCGGTGAGGGGGGCGAACGAGCGGTCGTCCACGGTGCCGTTCAGGTCGCCGAGCAGGACCGTCCGCGGGTTCTTCTCGGCGGCGAGGGCGTGGCCGAGCGCGTCCAGGTTCCGGTTCCGCGCGCCCGTCCAGAAGCCCGCCCGGGGGTTGACGCGGATGGATCCGAGGTGCGCCACGTACACCGCCAGCGGGCCGTGCGGCGTGGCCACCGTGGCGCGCAGCGCCCGGTTGTAGGTCATCTTCTCGCTGGTCGGCTTCATCGCCCCGAGCGGCCCGGCGTCCATCGCGGTGTCGACCGGGCGGACGTCCGTCAGCGGCAGCCTGCTCCACAGCCCGACCGTCCCCTGCGCCGTGTGGTACGGGTACGTCTTCGCCAGCTCCTTCTCGTAGACGCCCCGGGCCGTGTAGGTGATCTCCTCCAGCGCCAGCACGTCCGCGCCGGACGCGGCCAGCCTGCGGGCGGTGCCGGCCGGGTCCGGGTTGGCGGCGCCGACGTTGTGGCTGGCCAGCATCAGGTCGCCGCCCGCGTGCGTCCGGTCGCCGAGCAGCCCGCCGAACAAATGCAGCCACGCCAGGACCGGCACCAGCAGCGCGACCACGGCGGACGCGGAGCGCCGCCACAGCGCCCCGGCCAGCAGCACCGGGACGAACAGCCCGAACCAGGGCAGGAACGTCTCGACCAGACTGCCGACGTTGCCGATCGCGTTCGGGATCCACGCGTGCAGCAGCAGCATCAGGCCGAGCAGCACCGCCAGCGCGGCGAGGACCGGGCCGCGCTTCCAGATCTCCGGCCGGGACGCGGCATCCCTCATCCGCTGGACGCGCCCGTTCCCGGGGCCGTCCGGACGGGTTTCCTGCTCGTCCGGACGGCCCAACGTCTGTCCTGGCTCACTAGCGGTCACTGCGTGCGTCCTCGGGTCAGGCGGCCTTGCCGCGCGCGATGAAGAGATTCATGGCGGTGAAGTCGAGCGTGATGGTGAACGGCTTGAAAAAGCAGTGCGAGAAACGGCCGATCGCGTCGAATCCCGGCCCGTACGGCCACGGCACGTTGACCGGCATGTTCGGGTCCGATTCGCAGTAGACGTCGTTGGCGACGGCCGTGCCGAGACGGATTTCGCTCGGATAGCAGGGATAGGTGACGGTCGGGTGGCTGTGGGCGAACGTCTCGATCGGACGGTCGCGGTCGGTGCGAACGCCCAGCCGCTCGGCCACGTCCCCGGTCAGTCCGGCGGCGGCCTCCCCGGAGGTGCCGCCGAAGTTCACGCCCATCACCCGCGCGCCGGATCCGGCGACACTGCCCACGCTGGAGACGTCGTGGTCGCGCGACAGCCATATCGGCAGGGGCTTGACGCCCGCCCGCGCGGCGTCGGAGCGCACCTTGCGGGCCGCCGCGGGCGTCGGACGGCGCAGGACCAGCGACCGGCCCGCGTAGTCGAACGTGGTCAGCAGGTGGTAGAAGACCCACGTCCCGATCAGGCCGTCGGCGTCGTCGCTGACATCGGCGCCCGACTCCGTCGACGACCAGCCCACCGGAACGTTCCGCAGCTCGATCCCGCCCAGCGCGAACGAGTCCAGGTACCCGTAGTACACCCAGATCACGGTGCCCTCGAACTCGGACTTCTCCTTGTAGACGGGCGTCAGCCCGGCCGCCTCGGCCGCCGACGCCGTCAGGTTCAGGTTCGGCGCGCCGGTGTAGAAACTGAACCGCTTCGGCGGCCCGCCGTTGAGCGAGGCTTCGACCACCGGCATCGGGTCGGTCTGGAGCCAGCGCGCGCGGCCGACGTCGCCGTGGATCTCGTACGGCCGTCCCCGGACGGCCCCGAACCACTGCGCGTAGCCCTCTTCACCGGCCGCCCGCCAGCACGGCGCGGACTGGGCGAGTTTGTCCTGCCGGATGTAGCAGTCGCCCAGCAGCGCGTTGGTCTCCTTGTCGTCGGGCGCGATCCGGAGGGCCGTCGTCAGGTACTTCTCCGCGTCGGCGAACTTGTTGGCCAGAAGGCCGACATAGCCGCGCTGACGCGCCGCGCGCAGGTTCTCGGGATCGCTTTTCAGGATCTCCTCGTAGGCGCGGCCGGCCTGCTCGAATTTCCCGGCCTTGAACAACGCGTCGGCGGCGGTGTCGTCGGCGTGCGCCGTTCCCGTCCGGCCCAGCAGCGGCGCGGTCGCGGCGGCTCCGGCCACCACGGCGGCGCCTCGCAGCAAGGCCCGCCGGCCCCATTCCCGGTCATTGGTCACGGCAATTCCCTTTCGTCGTCGCCTTCGGCCGATCCCCTTTCTAGCCAACGGCCGGTCACAGTGCGGTGCGCGTCGCTGTGACCCGGTCGTGACCGGTAGCCGGTCCCGGAAAAGGCGAACGCCCGGGGTCCGGCCGGACCCCGGGCGCCACGGGACGGATCAGAAGTCGCCGCCCCCGAAGTCGCCGCCCCCGCCGAAGTCGCCGCCGCCGAAGTCCCAGCCGCCGCCGAGGTCGCCCCCGCCGCCGAAGTCCCCGCCGCCGCCGTCGAAGCCGCCGCCCCAGCCGCCGCCGAACCCGCCCGACATCATCGAGCCGAGCGCCGTGCCGATCAGCAGGCCGCTCACCAGGTCCAGACCGCCGTAGGACGCGTAATAGCCGCCCGCGTACGGCGCGTACGCCGGACCCGCGTCCCAGTACGGACGCCGTCCGTCGCCGTAGGGCACCATCCGGTAGTCCGGCGCCCGCCCGCTCAGCACCGCCTGCGCGTCCGCCGCGCACGCCGGGACCGAGCGCGGCGCCGCGCCCGGCGGCGCCCACACGACGTCCTGCACGGACGGCCCGTGGTTGGGGTTGAAGAAGCACGGCGCGCGGTGCTCGGGCACCGGCTCGCCCGCGAGCAGCGCCCGCGTCGCCGTCATGTTGTAGCGGCCGTCCTCCAGCGCCGTCGCGACGTGCGCCATGTCCGCCGGGACGCGCGCGGCGTCGATCGCCGCCTTCGCCGCGTCGTAGGAGTTCATCGCGGCCTCGTAGTGCCCCCGGACCGCCGGGTCGAGCCCCTGGTCCATGACGTTCAGGTCGAGGCGGGCGATGTCCTCGCCGAGCAGCGTGACGTCCTCCTGGACGCCGCGCTTGAGGTCGTCGAGCTGCCGCGCCTCGCGCTCACGGCGGCGCCGCCGCACCACGAGGAACGCGCCCGCCGCCCCGGCGACGACCACCACGAGCAGCCCGAGCAGGACGAACCCGCCGATCATGCCGCTGCGCGCCTGGTCCTCGGCCTTCTTCTCGGCCCGGTCCACGAACCCGGTGAGCTGGTCGGCCGCCGACGCGCCCGGTGTTCCGCGCGCCTGCAGCTGGTCGATGTCGGACGCCGACAGCTTCTTGGAGATCGCCCACAGCCCGGAGCCGTCCGCCGACACCGCGACGTACGTCTCGCCCTTCCCGACGCTGTTGGCGACCTGCGCGAGCATCGACCGCGTCGCCGCCGGCGGCACGTCGTTCGCGATCACCACCGCGCGGATGTCGGCCTTGTCGGCCTTGTCGAGCGCGGCGCGCATCTGCGCCTGATCGCCCGGCGACACCGAACCCGCGACCTTGCTCGTCACGTACAGACGGGAACTCAGCAGGCCGTGCGCGATCTGGGCCGAGGTGTCCGCGCTCGCCGCGCCCGCGCCGCCGAAGACCAGCAGGACGGCCGCGCCCAGCACGGCGGCGAGGACGCCGCCCCGACGGAACCGAAGGTGGGATCTCATGTTCGCAGTCTTCCTCCTCGTTCCGTACGACGTACGCGACCCGCCGTCCGTTCCCTGCCACGGGCAAAGAAAGCGGCCCGGCGCATGGTGCGCCGGGCCGCTTGCGACGCGGCTCAGGCGTCCTTGATCTCGCAGATGACCGCGCCGGACGACACCGTCTGCCCGACCTCGGCGGACAGGCCGCTGATCGTCCCGGCCTTGTGCGCGGTGAGCGGCTGCTCCATCTTCATGGCCTCCAGCACGACGATCGGGTCGCCCGCCGCGACGGCCGCGCCGTCCTCGACGATCAGCTTGACGATCGTGCCCTGCATCGGGCTGACCAGGGAGTCCCCGGACGCCGCCGCCCCGCCGCCCTTGCGGCCCGCGGCGCGCCGCGCCGGAGCGGACGCCGCCGCCCCGCCGCCCGCCGTCGCCCCGAGGCCCGCGGGCAGGACGACCTCCAGCCGCTTGCCGCCCACCTCGACGGTGACGCGCTCGCGGGCGCCCTCGTCCGTGCCGGGCGCCGCCGCGCCCTCGAACGGCGGGATCGTGTTGTCGAACTCGGTCTCGATCCACCGGGTGTGGACGGTGAACGGCCCCTCGTCCGGCACGAACGCCGGGTCGTCCAGCACCGCGCGGTGGAACGGCAGCACGGTCGGCATGCCGTCGATGACGAACTCGGCCAGCGCGCGCCGGGCGCGCTCCACCGCCTGCCGCCGCGTCGCGCCGGTCACGATCAGCTTGGCGATCAGCGAGTCGAACTCCTGCGGGACGGTGTGCCCCGCCTCGTAGCCGGAGTCCAGCCGGACGCCCGGCCCCGACGGCGGCTCCCACGCGGTCAGCGTGCCGACGGCGGGCAGGAAGCCCCGGCCCGCGTCCTCCGCGTTCAGCCGGAACTCGATCGAGTGGCCGCGCAGCACCGGGTCGTCGTAGCCGATCTCCTCGCCCGCCGCGACGCGGAACATCTCCCGGACGAGGTCGACGCCCGCGACCTCCTCGGTCACCGGGTGCTCGACCTGGAGGCGGGTGTTGACCTCCAGGAACGAGATCGTCCCGTCCTGGCCGACGAGGAACTCGCACGTCCCCGCGCCCACGTACCCGGCCTCCTTGAGGATGGCCTTGGACGAGGTGTACAGCAGCTCGACCTGCTCGTCCGTCAGGTACGGCGCCGGGGCCTCCTCCACGAGCTTCTGGTGGCGGCGCTGGAGCGAGCAGTCACGGGTCGAGACGACGACCACGTTGCCGTGCTGGTCGGCCAGACATTGCGTCTCGACGTGGCGCGGACGGTCCAGGTAGCGCTCCACGAAGCACTCGCCGCGTCCGAACGCCGCCACCGCCTCGCGGACGGCCGACTCGTACAGGTCGGGGACCTCCTCGAGCGTCCGCGCGACCTTCAGCCCGCGTCCGCCGCCGCCGTACGCCGCCTTGATGGCGATCGGCAGGCCGTGCTCCTTGGCGAACGCCACGACCTCGTCCGCGCCCGACACCGGGTCGGTGGTGCCCGCGACGAGCGGCGCGCCGACGGCCTGCGCGATGTGCCGGGCCTGCACCTTGTCGCCGAGCGCGCTGATCGCGGCCGGCGGCGGACCGATCCAGGTGAGGCCCGCCTCCAGCACGGCCGTCGCGAAGTCGGCGTTCTCCGCGAGGAAGCCGTAGCCCGGGTGGACGGCGTCCGCGCCCGCCTCGGCGGCGATCTTCAACAGCTTGCCGATGTCGAGATAGCTCTCGGCGGCCGAGCGGCCGTCCAGCGAATACGCCTCGTCCGCGACCCGCACATGCAGCGCGTCGAGGTCCGGCTCGGCGTACACCGCGACACTCGTCAGCCCGGCGTCGCGGCAGGCGCGGGCGATTCGGACCGCGATCTCACCGCGGTTGGCGATCAGGACCTTGCGCACGTTGGGTCTCCTCCCTCAACCTCGGACCGCAGTCTAGATAATCGTTCTGAAGTGATGATGTGTGCCCTGGGCAGGGCACGGATCCGCGCACCGGTCGCGCGCGTCTGATCTTCCGAGTTCGCCCGAAAAAGTCGGGCGTCCGGAAGGAGTGCCCCCCGTGCCTGCCCCCAAGCGCCCCACCGTGTCGTCCTGGCGGACGTCGCGCCGCCGCACGTCCGTCGTCCTCGCCGTCCTGCTGGCCGTCGCCGGGATCCCCGTCCTCACCGCGCTGTTCGGCGGGTACGAGCGGACGGGCGGCGGCGAGGTCGCGGTCGTGCGCAACGGCGGGTTCTTCGACAACAACCGGATCCGCCAGATCATCGACCCGGGCTCGGGACGGACGTGGATCGGCCTCTACTCCAAGGTCCACAAGTACCCGGCGCAGCAGCGCTTCTACACGATCACCTCGAAGGCGTCCAAGGGCGACGAATCGGGCGTGGACGTCGTGACGGTGCCGAGCTCCGACGGCGTCAACATGGGCATCGAGGGCACGCTGTACTTCACGCTCAACCTCGACCACGCGACGCTGCGCTCGTTCGACGACAAGTACGGCACCCGCAAGTTCCGCGGCGCGGACGGCGACATGCACTACGCGTGGGACGGCGACACGGGCTGGTCGGCGTGGCTCGACCAGATCATCCGGCCGGTGATCGACAACGCGCTGCGCAGCCAGGTCAACAGCTTCCGGTGCGCCGAGCTGGTCTCCTCGTGCGCGCTCGTGCAGAACGCGTCGGCGACCGTCCCGGCGAAGGGCGCGCCCGCGCAGAGCAACAACGCCAACATCAACAAGGTCCAGACCTCGATCAACACGAGTCTGGCCGCCGACCTCAATTCCACGCTCGGCGGGACGTTCGTCACCAACATCCACTTCAACCTGGTGCGCGTCGAGCTGCCCACCCGCGTCCAGGACGCCGTGGACCGCGCGCAGGCCGCGTTCGCCCAGGTCAGCGAGGCGCAGGCGAAGGTGGCGTCGGCGCGGGCCGAGGCCGCCGCGAACAAGGCCCGCCAGGACGGCTACAACAAGTGCCCGACGTGCGCCCGGATCGAGGAGCTGAAGGCGCTGCCGCAGGGCATCACGGTCTACGCGCCGGGCAACCCGAACGGCTCCCTCTTCGGCCGCTGACCTTCGCCGCACGGAAAACGCCCCCGGTCCGGTGCTCCGGACGGGGGCGTTTCGCGCGTCAGCTCTTCTTCTTGTAGCGGCGGTTGAACTTCTCCACCGCGCCGGTCGTGTCCATGACGCGTCCACGACCGGTGTAGAACGGGTGGCTCGCCGAAGAGACGTCGACGTCCACCACGGGGTAGGTGTTCCCGTCCTCCCACTCGATCGTCTGGTCGGACTGGACGGTCGAGCGCGTCAGGAAGGCGTAGTCGGCGCTCCGGTCGCGGAAGACCACGGGCCGGTAGTCCGGGTGTACGTCCTTCTTCATGGTTCCTCCCGTACGTCGTGCTGGCGGGCGGGGTCCGTCGAGGGTCGTCCCCTCTCCACCGCGCACCCGGGTGAACCATACGACAACGGTTTTCATTCCCGCGCACCGGGGCGCCCCGACCAGCACACCGGACGAACAGCGCGATACCGCCCAATATTCCGCCCGCCGATTCACCGTCATCCACTCAGCAAGATCATTTAAAAAGGCACACCTGGCCGGATCCGGCCACCGAAAGTCGGCGCTCAACGCCCAGAACGGACGCCCGGATCGCCGAACGCGTCTGGCTTCCCGAGATCGTGCGGGCGTAGGCTGACGCCATTCCGGAAAACGGCGTCCGGCACGGGGCACCACGACCGCCCCCCGGCGGGCGACGACCGAAAGGGCCGAGGCGATGAGCGGAGACCGACGCGGAGCGAGCATCGGGGAACTCGAGGAGCTGTCGCGCATCTTCAGCAAGCACGCGCGCAACCTCGACGCCCTCATCAAAGACCTCAACGGACGCACCGTGAGCAGCACCGAGATCTGGTGGGGCCCGGGCGCCGACCGCTTCCGCTCCACCTGGGCCGAGGCGAAGGCGGCCTTCGACAAGATGGCCCTGGCCCTGGAGCAGGGCGGCCAGGACATCCGCCGCTCCCGCCAGAACATCGAGGCGGCCACCCGCTAGCCGACCCGCGAGACCGCGGATCCCGGCCCATCCCCCCGAGGCCGGGATCCGCCCTTTCCCGCCCCCGCCCGCGCGGCCGGTCAGCTCAGGGGAAGGGCCACCTGGATCTGGGTGGTGACGCCCGTCGCGACGAAGAGGCCCCGGCCGGTCGGGCCGCCCAGGGACGCGTTGCGGGGGAGGCGCAGGCCGAAGAGTTCTCCGTCCTCCGGGGTGTCCACGGAGAGCAGGACGCCCGAGCGGGAGCGGCGGGCCTCGGGGAGGAAGCCCCGGTAGCCGCGGTTCAGGTCGGCGGTGGTGCCGCCCAGGACGACCGCGTGTTCGCCGTCGCGGGCGGTGCGGAGGGCATCGCGCAGGGCGTCGTCCAGCTCGGTCTCGTCCAGGAGTTCCGCGTCGTCCACGACCACGACGTAGCGGTGCTCGCCCTGGACGGCGGCCTCCAGGTCTTCGGCGGTGGCGTCGGCGTCCAGGACGGCCAGGACGCCCGGGCGTCCGGCCAGCTGGCGTAGGGGAGAGCGGCGCGGGGTCACCAGGACGACGGGGACCAAGCCGCCTGCCACGGCGGGGTCCAGCAGGGAGCAGACGATCGTCCAGAGGGTCGTGGAGCGGCCGGTGCGCGGGGGGCCCGCCACGACGAAGCCCGGGCCCTCGTTGAGGAGGTCCACGCCCACGGGGGCCAGGGTGTCGCCGCCCACGCCCACCAGGGCCCAGAGGGCGGACGGGGCCAGGAAGTCCGGGTCCAGGGCCATCGCTTCGCGGTAGGTGACGCGGACGGGCAGTTCGTCCACGTGCAGGGGGCGCTGGCGGCGGGGCAGCTTGCCGTAGCGGCTCACGCACGCGCGGCCGATCTCCTGCAGCGCGGTGACCTGGGCGGCGCCGGACGCGTCCTCGCCGAGCAGCCCGATCTGGGATTCGCGCAGCGGAATGCCGGGGGCCAGGTGTTCCAGGGCGCGGCCGGGCGGCATCGCGGCGGGCACCTGGCGGGGCTGGAGGCCCGCGTAGCCGTAGTCGTTGGGGTCGGCCATCCGCAGGATCAGGCGCCGGTCGAACACCGTCGAGATCTGGCCGCCCAGGCCGGAGCGGTCGCCGGTGAACACCGCGCGCAGGCCGACCGCGGCGCCCTCGCGCAGCAGGCGCAGGATCTGGTCGACGAGGCGTCCGTAGTCGTAGTGCTCGAACGCGGCGACGAACGCCTCCCAGCGGTCCAGCAGCAGGACCATCCACGGGAGGCGGTCGGTCGCGGCGACGGCGGCGCGCTGTTCGGCGAGCGACGCGAACCCGGCGCCCGCGAGGAGCTGCTGCCGCCGGGAGACCTCCGCCGACAGCGCGACGATCAGGCGTTCGCACCGGTCGAGCTGCTCGCGTCCGACGACGGCCCCGCAGTGCGGCAGGGACACGAGCGGCAGCAGCGCGCCCGCGCCGCAGTCGATCGCGTAGAGGTGGACGTCGTAGGGCGAGCACGACCCGGCCAGCGACCCGGCGAGCGTGCGCAGCGCGGTGGAGCGGCCGGAGCGGGCCGTCCCGGCGACGTAGAGGTGGCCGCCGCCCGCGAGGTCCAGCAGCAGCGGCTCGCGGGACTGGACGGCGGGCAGGTCGGTGATCCCGAACGGGATCGGCGGGACGTCCACGACCGAGCCGCCCGCGGCGGTGCGCGGCGTCAGCCGGACGCGGTCGGGCAGCGGCGTCAGCCACGGCGACGGCTGGCGCGGGATGCGGGACCGGCGCGCGGCCTCGTCCACGGCCTGGACGAGCACGGCGAGGTCGGTGAGCATCGTCCCGTCGTCGGACGGGTCCTCGCCGCCCGGGAACGGGTGGCCGAGACCCGCCCACGGCAGCGGCCGGACGACCGGCCCCCGCCCGGACGGCCCAGCGCCCGGCCGCCGTCCGCCGACGCGCGCGGACTGGACGGCCTTCGCCGCGCCCGCCCCCGACCGGACGTGGCAGCGTCCCGGCGTCGCCTTGGAGATCTGCGCCGCGTCGGCCGTGCCGAGCAGGTCGCGCGACTCCTCGGCGTCGGTGACCCGCAGGACGATCCGCAGGTTCGTGTTCGCCCGGATGTCGGCGGTGACGACGCCCGCGGGCCGCTGCGTGGCGAGCAGCAGGTGGACGCCGAGGGACCGCCCGCGCCGTCCGATGTCCACGAGCCCGGCGAGGAAGTCGGGCAGCTCGCCGATCATCGCGGCGAACTCGTCGATGACCAGCAGCAGCCGGGGGACGGCCTGCCGTCCGGGATCGGCGGCGCGCAGGTCGTTGTAGTCGTCCAGGTCCTTGGCGCCCGCCGCGAGCAGGATCTCCTCGCGCCGGCGCAGCTCGGCGGCCAGCGACTCCAGCGCGCGCTCGGTGGAGTGGCCGTCCAGGTCGGTGACCATCCCGACGGTGTGCGGCAGCTTCGCGCAGTCCTTGAACGCGGCGCCGCCCTTGTAGTCGATGAGGACGAACGTCAGCTCGTCCGGCCGGTTCGCGACGGCGAGCCCCGCGATCAACGTCTGGAGCAGCTCGGACTTGCCCGCGCCGGTGGTGCCCGCGATGAGGCCGTGCGGCCCGTCGGCGCGCAGGTCGAGGAAGTGGACGCCGTCCGCGCCGACGCCGACCGGCACGCGCGTGGACCGTCCGCCGTCCGCCGACCACGCGCGCAGGACGTGCTCGGCGGTCGGGTCGGGCATGTCGAGCAGGTCCAGCAGCCGGACCTCGCCGGGCAGGGCCTCCTCGCCGTCGTCGCGGGACACGTCGCGGACGGGCGCGAGCGCGCGGCCGAGCCGTTCCGCCCACGCCACCGAGACCTGGTCGGCGAGGACGGTCGCGGCGGCGTCGAGGCCGTCGCCGCGCAGCCGCAGCGTGACCGGGTTCTCCGGGTCGAGGGCGGCGACGGCGGAGCACTCCTCGGGCAGCAGGCGCTCCTCGTCGTCCAGGCAGATCGCGTGGATGCCGAACTCGGCGCCGCGCGCCAGCAGCATCGGCATCCCGGGGACGCGCCGCAGCGCCCGCGCGCCGTCCAGCACGAGCAGGATGTTCCCGAAGACGGGCGGCGCGCCCGCCCCGGCGGCCTGCGCGGCGCGGCGCCGCTCGGTCAGGTGGATGGCCAGTTCGGTGATGCGGTGCGCGACGGACTCGGGGTCGGTCCCGACGAGCGCCGCGCACTCCTCGCCCGAGCGCGGCGAGCAGTGCGGCAGCCAGCGCACCCAGTTCCACGCGTCCCCGGCGGCGGCGTCCCCGGCGGTGAGGACGACGATCGACAGGTCGCGCGGGCTGTGCAGGGCGGCGGCCTGCGCGACGAGCCAGCGCGCGAGCCCGCGACCGGCGCCGCGCGGCCCGGTGACGCCGAGCACGCCGTAGTCCGGCAGCGGCAGGGCGACCGGGACGAGCCGGGCGAGCGGAACCCGGGTGTCCGCGTCCTCCCCGGCGTCGAGGAGGTCGATCGCGGCGGGCAGGTCGGCGAGGCCGAGCCGCAGGTGCAGCGCGTCGGGGTCGTCCGCGCGGCGCTCCCACAGCCGCCGCCGGGGGCCGGTCGCGGTCAGCAGGATCTCGGCCGGGTCGGGGGACGCGGCGCGGCGCTCGGCCTGGTCCTCGCGGCGCAGCCGGTCCAGCTCGCCGCCGAACGCGTCGGCGCGCGCCTGGTACTCGCGCAGCGCCTTCTTGTACGACTTGCGCCCGTACAGCCGGTCGCCGAGCCATTCGCCGACGGCCGTGAGCGGCCACGCCAGCGCGAACAGCGCCCACCACCACTGCCCGAGCCCGAACGCCATGACCAGGCCGAACGCGGAGAACAGCAGCGCGCCGAACAGCCGCAGCCGCTCGCGCGGGTCCCGCTCGGGACGGCGCGGCACCGCGAGCGACCGGGTCCGTCCGGCGGGACGCAGCCGGGGCGGCCGGTTGAACGCCAGCCCGCCGCCGGGCAGCGGCTCCAGATGCGTGTCCGGCGGGGCGCTCGGGACCTGCGTGAGGACGGTCGCGCCGACGGTCAGCATCCCGCCCGGCGGCCAGTGCGACCGGCCGGACGGCAGCGGTTCGCCGTCCAGCAGCGCGGTCGTGTGCGCGGACGGCTCGACCAGCACCTGGTCGCGGGCGACGGTGATCCGCAGCGACGCGGCGGGGATGCCCGGGTCGGGGACGGTGATGTCGACCGCCGCGCCCGAGCCGAGCGTCCCGACGCCGAGCCCGAGCCGGTGGACGGTCCCGGCCGCGGGTCCGCCGACGACGCGGATCTCGGCCAGCCCGGTCGGCTCGGTGAGGACGGTCGCGGCGGCGGTGCGCTCCTCGACGGCCAGCACCGCGCCGTCGCGCAGTTCACGGACGGCCAGCGCCTCGGGGTCGAGCATCCGGCCGTCCATCCACAGGGCGCGCCGCTCCTTGACAGGGCTGCCCGCGGGCGGGGCGGCGGCGACCCCGCCCGAACGCGCGTCGGTGGCGAAACGCGGCGCGGGAACGGCGGAAACGATCTCGTCAGGGGACGCGGCGCCATTCAGCGTTCCGTGCAGCGAGCGCGCGACGCCGTCGACCGTCATTTCGGAATCGACATGGATCACGACGTCCCGGGGACCGTCCCCGGTGAGCGCGGTACACGAGATCCGCATTCGAGCCCCTTCGTCGCCCCGGCCGCCGGGAGCCCCGGCGTTCGGGTCAGCTTAATTACTCGGCCCCGCCGGGTCTGCGGGTCCCGTCGCGCGGCCTCGGGTTTCCCCGACCGGCCGACCCCGGCCGCCCTCCCGTGCTTTCCCCCGACCAACCGACCCCGACCGACCTCCCGGCCCGATTTGCGCGAAGCCCAGCAGATCATGACAAATGCGTCTAGGATTCGGATGACTGTCAGTGGATCATGTCACCGGTGGTCAGAACCGGTGTGGCCGCGAAATGCACTGGTCAGACCGGTGCGTTCCGTCACGGCCCGGCTTCGCCGCGCCGAACGCATTGACGTGACCTCGCGATCACCGCGAGCATGGATCGCTCGACAGGCGGCAAATCTCGGCCGGCGGCGCACGCCGGACGGGAAGGAGCGGTGGCCAGCGCGATGAAGTCCAACCAGTCGGCGGTCGCGGGAGGCGACTCCCCCCGCGGCGGCGGGGTCTCGTTGAACCCTCCCGGCGGGACGGGCGGCCTCGGCGGATCCGGGCTCGGCGCGGCGGGCGGCCAGCGGCTGCCGGTGGCGCCGCGCGAACGGCGTCCCGCGCTCGCGGCCCTCGCCGTCCTGCTCATTCTCGGCGGCGCCCTGACCAGCGCGTACCTGGTGATGGCCAGCGGGCAGCGGGTGTCGGCGATCCGCATCGCGCAGCCCGTCGCGGCGGGCCAGCGCATCCCGGCGTCCGCGCTGCAGGAGGTCCAGGTCGGCGACACCGGCGACGACTACTTCATCGCCTGGTCGGAGCGCGCCAAAGTCATCCAGGCGTACGCGGCGGTGCCGCTGGTGAAGGGCGCGCTGCTGACGAACGGCATGGTCAGCCGGGACGACGACGCGGCGCGCGGCCGGGTCGTCGTCGGGCTCGCGCTGAAACCCGGCCAGTTCCCCGGCGGCGTGACGGTCGGCGCCCGGGTCGCGCTCTACGCGGTCGCGGCCGGAGGGGGCGGGTCGGGCGGGGGACGCACCGGAACCGTCCTGTCCGGCGACGCGATCGTCATGGACCTCAGCCGGGGCGACTCCGGCAAGATCGGCGGCGGCGACCAGACCACGCTGGACGTGGCCGTCCCGGCGGACGAGGCCGCGAAGGTGGCGCAGGCCGCGTCGCTCGGCGCGGTCGCGGTGGCGCTGCTGCCGCAGGGCACCAGGATCCCGACGACGCAGGGCGGCGGCGACCTGCCCCCGGCGGGCAAGAACCAGCAGCCGACGGGCAACGCGCCGAACACCGGCGTCAGCCCGAGCGCGGGGAACTGACCGTGGCCCTCATCGCCCTCGCCGCCGACAAGGGAGCGCCCGGCGTCACGACGGCCGCCGTGGCGCTCGGCGCGGTCTGGCCGCGTCCGGTCCTGGTCGCCGAGTGCGACCAGGCGGGCGGCGACCTCGTCTACCGGCTGCCCGCCGAGGACGACGGCGGCATGCTCAACCCGTCGCGCGGCCTGCTCAGCCTCGCCGCGACCGCCCGGCGCGGCCTGCGCCCCGACCAGATCGCCGAGCACTGCCAGCGGCTCGTCGGCGGCCTCGACGTCCTCGTCGGGCTGACCAGCGCCGAGCAGGCGCAGGCGATGACGTGGCTGTGGGGCCCGCTCGGGCGCGCGTTCGCCGGGCTCGGGACGGTGGACGTCCTCGCCGACTGCGGCCGGCTCGGCGCGGGCAGCCCGCTGCTGGACCTCATGCGCGAGGCCGACCTCGTCGTGCTCGTCACCCGCGCCACCCTGGAACAGGTCGCCCACCTGCGCGAACGCGTCGCGGTGCTGGGGGAGGAGCTGCGCGGCGGGCCGCCGCTCGGGGTGGTCGTCCTCGCCGACCCGCGCGCGTTCCGCGGCTCGGTCGCCGAGGTGGACCGCATCCTCGCCGGGACGCGCCGCCGCCTCGCGGGCCAGGCCGACCCCGCGCGCCCCGGCCCGGCGGCGCCGTCGGTGAGCGTCCTCGGCGGGCTCGCCCTCGACCCCAAGGGCGCCGACCTGCTCGGCGGCCGGTGGGGCGGCCGGCTCGACCGCTCGCTGCTCATCCGCTCCGCGCGCGAGGCCGCCGCCGACCTGGCCGGACGCGTCGTCGCCGGCACGGCCCGGCCGCCCGCCGACACGGCGCCGCTCGTCGAGGACGGGAGGCGCTAGTGGACCACGGACTCGTCAAACGGCTCCGCCAGGAGGTCGGCGACCGGCTCGCCCAGCAGCGGCGCCTCGACGCCGCGCACGGCCTCGCGCCGATGTCGGGCGAGGACGAGCGCCAGTTCGCCCGCGCGCTCATCGGGCAGGTCCTGGAGGAGTACGCGCGCGGCGAGATCACGTCCGGGCGCCGTCCGCCGAACGCCGAGGAGGAAGAGGCGCTCGCCGCGGGCGTCCACGCGGCGCTGTTCGGCGTCGGCCGGCTCCAGCCGCTGCTGGAGGACCCCGAGATCGAGAACATCGACATCAACGGCTGCGACCGCGTGTTCATCGGGTACGCCGACGGACGCGAGGTCATGGGCGAGCCCGTCGCCGAGAGCGACGAGGAACTGGTCGAGCTGATCCAGATCCTCGCGGCCTACAGCGGGCTGTCGTCGCGTCCGTTCGACACCGCCAACCCCGAGCTGGACCTGCGCCTCCCGGACGGGTCGCGACTCTCGGCGGTGATGGACGTGACCGTCCGGCCCGCGCTGTCGATCCGCCGCGCCCGCCTCGGCAAGGTGTTCCTCGCCGACCTCGTCGGGACCGGGACGTTCAGCGCCGAGCTGGGCCGGTTCTTCCGCGCGGCCGTCCACGCCCGCAAGAACATCATGATCGCCGGGGCGACCAACGCGGGCAAGACGACGCTGCTGCGCGCCATCGCCAACGAGATCCCCCCGCACGAGCGGCTGATCACCGTCGAGCGGGCGCTGGAACTCGGGCTGGACGCGTTCCCCGAGCTGCACCCGAACGTCGTCGCGTTCGAACAGCGGCTGCCGAACTCCGAGGGCCAGGGCCTGATCTCGATGGCGGACCTCGTGCGGCGGTCGCTGCGCATGAACCCGTCCCGCGTGATCGTCGGCGAGGTGCTCGGCGACGAGATCGTCACGATGCTCAACGCGATGACGCAGGGCAACGACGGCTCGCTGTCCACGATCCACGCCAACTCGTCGGCGGAGGTGTTCAACCGCATCGCGACGTACGCGATCCAGTCCGAGGAGCGGCTGCCCGTCGAGGCGACGCACATGCTCATCGCGGGCGCCATCGACTTCGTGGTGTTCATCGAGAAGCGCAACGACTACGCGCGCGGCGGGCGGCTGCGCCGGTACGTCGCGAGCGTCCGGGAGGTGACGGGCAGCGACGGGCGGGTGCTGTCGTCGGAGGTGTTCGCGCTCGGCCCGGACGGCTCGGCCGTCCCGCACGCGCCGATCGCCTGCGCCGACGACCTCGCCGAGTACGGCTACGACCCGGCGCGGGAGGCCGTCCAGTGGTGAGGGAGCCCGTGGTGAGGGGGCGCGATGTACTCGGCTGACGTCGTGCTGGCGATCGCGGCGGGCGCGCTCGCGGGCGGCGGGATCCTGCTGCTGGTCGCGAGCCTGCGCGGGATGCCGGTGCGGCGCGGCCCCGACCGGGCGCGGCGCCGCGAGGAGATGATCCGCACCCTCACGACCCGCACCGCCGTCGCCGTGCTCGCCGGGGCCGCGGTGCTCGTCGTGACGCGCTGGCCGATGGCGGCGCTCGGGACGGGCGCGCTCGTCCTCGCCTGGAACGGCCTGGCGGGCGGCGCCGCCGAGGAGCGGACCGGGATGGCGCGGCTGGAGGGCCTGGCCGCGTGGGCGGAGTCGCTGCGCGACACGATCGCGGGCGCGGTCGGGCTCGAGCAGGCGATCCCCGCGTCGCTGCGCGCGGCGGCGCCCGCGCTCCAGCGCCCGCTGCGCGACCTCGTCGACCGCCTGCACACCCGCGTGCCGATGCCCGAGGCGCTGCGCCGGTTCGCCGACGACCTGGACGACCCGTCCGCCGACCTCGTCGTCGCGGCCCTGATCCTGAACGCCAAGCTGCGCGGCCCGGGCCTGCGCGACATGCTCGGCGCGCTGGCGACGTCCGCGCGCGCCGAGCTGGACATGCGGCGCCGCGTGGAGGCCGACCGGCGCTCGACGCGGCGCAGCGTCCGGATCGTCGTCGGCGTCTCGGTCGGGACGGCCATCGCGCTCGCGGTGTTCAACCACTCCTACGTCGAGCCGTACGACGACTTCCTCGGGCAGCTCGTCCTGTGCGTGGTCATCGGCCTGTACGCGCTCGGCTTCCTGTGGCTGCGGCGCCTGGCGCGCCACGAACTGCCCGACCGCTTCCTCGCCGGCCGCGAGGACCGTCCCGGCGTCCCGAGCGAGGTCCCGTCCACCGTCGCCGGCTGGCGCGCCCGCTCCACCGCCCTCCGCTCCCGCGAGGGAGGCATGCAGTGAACGCGCCTGCGGCGCGCGCCGCGCGCTGGACTGAGGAGCGGCGGGAGCTTGCGACCAGAGCGACGAGGGAAGCGCGCGGCTTCCCGGCGCGCCGCAGGCGCGCGGGAGGGACACAGTGAACGCTGCTTTGCTCGCTGGGGCCGTCGCCGGGCTCGGGTTGTTCGCGCTGGTGCGGGCGTTGTTCCCGCCTCGGCCGGGGCTGGCGACGCGGCTGGCGGCGTTCGACGCGGCGCGGCGGCGCGGGTCCGGGCAGACCGGGCAGACCGGACGGGCCGGGCGGACGTCGCCCGCGCGGGACTCCGTCGGCGGGCTGCGGGCGCGGGTCGGACGCGAGCTGGTCCGGTTCACCGAGGCGCGCGGGTGGCGGATGACGTCCATTCGCGCGGACCTCGACATCACCGACCGGTCGCTGGAGACGTTCCTCGCCACCAAGTTCCTGCTCCCGGCCGCCGCGCTGCTGTTCGTCCCGGTGGTCATCGCCTACTTCGCGCTGCTCGGGCTCGGGATGTCGGTGCAGGTCCCGGCGTGGATCTGCGTCATCTTCGCCGTCGTGTTCTTCTTCTTCCCCGACCTTCAGCTGCGGCAGGAGGCCGCCGCGCGGCGGGGCGACTTCCGGCGCGTCGTGGGAGCGTTCCTGGACCTCGTGTCGATGAACCTCGCGGGCGGACGCGGCGTCCCCGAGGCGCTGATGACGGCCGCGAACGTCGGCGACGGCTGGGCGATGCGGCGGCTGCGCGACACCCTCGGCAACGCCCGCATCACCGGCCGGACGCCCTGGCAGGCGCTCGGCACGCTCGGCGAGGACCTGGACGTCGCCGAGCTGCGCGACCTGGCGGGCGCGCTCGCGCTCGTCGCCGACGACGGCGCGCAGGTCCGCAAGTCCCTGTCCGCGCGGGCGGCGTCCATGCGCAGCCGCGAGCTGTCGGAGCTGGAGGGGAAGGCGGGCGAGCGCTCCCAGTCGATGCTCGTCGCGCAGTTGTTCCTCTGCGGTGCCTTCCTCGTCTTCCTGGCCTATCCCGCCGTGATCCGGGTGATGGGATCCTGAACGTTCCCCGCCGTCCGTACCGATCCCCTCTAGGAGCGGAACAGATGAACCTGCTGAACGATCCGACCCTCGTCTACCTGCGGGCCGTGCTCGGCACGCGCGTCCACCGGCTGCGGACGGAGGACCGCACCCGGGGCGCGTCGGCGATCGAGTGGGCGATCATCACGGCCATCCTGGCCGCGATCGCCCTCGCGATCGGCGCGACGATCATGTCCAAGATCAAGAGCAAGGCCGACAGCATCAACACCGGCACCTGACGGCCGTGCGCGGGAGGCGGGACGGCGGGGCGTCGGCGATCGAGTTCGCCATCCTCACGCCGGTGCTGCTGCTCGTGCTGCTCGCGACCGTCCAGTTCGCGATGGTGTACCACGCGCGGCAGGTCGCGCTCGCGGCGGCGCAGGCCGGGGCGCGGGTGGCGCGCACCGACGCGGGCGGCGACTGGCGCGGCCGGGCGGTGGAGAAGGCCGGGACGGACGTCCGGCAGATCGGCCCGAAGCTCATCGACGGCCTGTCCGTCCAAGCGGGTCAGGAGGGCGACGAGCGCTGGGTCCAGGTCAGCGGGACGGCCGTGCGCGTCGTGCCGTTCCTGACGTTCTCGGTGACCCAGCGGTCGCAGGGGCCGATCGAGTGCTTCCGCCCGGACGTCGGCTCCGGCACGGCCTGCGAGGCGCAGCGGTGAACGACCGGGGCTCGATGTCGCTGGAGATGGTGCTGGTCACGCCGCTGCTCGTCGTGTTCCTGCTGTTCCTCGCGGGCGCCGGGCGGATGGTCGACGCCCAGAGCCAGGTGGACGGCGCGGCGCGCGACGCGGCGCGGGCGGCGTCGGTGGCGCGCAGCGCGTCCGGGGCGCGGGCGATGGCGGAGGCCGCCGCGTCCGCCGACCTGCGCGGGCACCACTGGTGCTCGGGCGGCCCGTCGGTCGCGGTGGACCTCGGCGACTGGCGCGCGGGCGGACGCGTCGCGGTCACGATCGGCTGCGACGTGGACCTCGCCGACCTGGCGTTCATCGGCCTGCCCGGCACCAAGCGCCTCCAGGGCCGCGCGCTCGCCCCGATCGACACCTATACCTATCGCGGAGGTGACTGATGCACCGCGACGAGGGCACGATCTCGCTGTACGTCGTGCTGTTCGCGCCATCGGTCCTGCTGCTGGCCGGGCTGCTCGTGGACGGCGGCCTCGCGATCCACGCCCGCCAGCGCGCCGCCGACATCGCCGAGCAGGCCGCGCGGGCGGGCGCGAACCAGATCGACGACGCGGCGCTGCGGCGCACCGGCAAGCCCGTCCTGGACCCGGCGCGGGCCCGGGCGGCGGCCTGCGCGATGGTCACCGACTACGACGCGACCGTCACCGGACGCGAGTGCGAGGCCGACACCCGGCAGGTGCGGGTGACGGTCCGGCTCACGGTGCGGTCGCAGATCCTCGGCATCGTGCCGGGGCTCGGCTCGTTCACGATGACGTCCGCGGCCACCGCCGAGCCGGTCACCGGGAACGACGCGCCATGAACCGGACGCGCACGGTACAGGAAGGCATTGAACGGACGACGGGCACGTCTACGATGACGAGGACGGCACCCCCACGGCTCCCCCGACAGGACTCGGCACAGACGGCGATCGGCGAACGCTAGGGACGCGGCGGCGACGAACATGGCGACACGACAGACACCGATGAACCCCCGGCGGACCGGGCGCCCGCGCACCCCCGGCGACGTGCTCGCGGGCGTCGGCGCGCTCCTCGCGCTGACCGCGCTGCTCGTCGGCGTGCCCTGGGCGCTGCTGGCGGTGTTCGGCTCCCCGCTGCCGAGCGGGCCGCCGTCGCTGTCCGACCTCTCCCACACGGTCGGCGCGAGCGCGCTGCTGCCGATCCTCGCGACGCTGGTGTGGCTGGCGTGGCTCCAGTTCGCCGCGTGCGTCGCCGTCGAGGTGTACGCGGGCGTGCGCGGCGTCGGCGTGCCCGCGCGGGTGCCGCTGGCGGGCGGGACGCAGTCGCTCGTCCACCGGCTCGTCGTGACGGCGCTGCTGCTGTTCACCGCGACGACCGCCGTCGTGCCCGCCGCGTTCTCGGCGCGCGGGCTGACGCAGGCGCCGCCCGCGCCCGCGGTGCATCTCGTCGCGGAGGTCGAGCAGGTGCCCGCCGCCGCGCCGCAGCAGGCCGAGCACACCGCCGCGACGCCCGCCGAAGCCCCGGCGCACGACCGCACCACGAAGATCTACCGGGTGCAGCCGCCGGACGGCCGCCACCACGAGAGCCTGTGGGAGATCGCCGAGAAGTGCCTCGGCGAGGGCCGCAGGTACAAGGAGATCTACGCGCTCAACCAGGGGCACGTCCAGCCGGACGGCAGCAAGCTGACCACCGCGAGCCTGATCCGTCCCGGCTGGGTGCTGGAGATGCCGCACGACGCCAAGCACGCCAGGACGATCCCGGTGTCGGAGCTGAACGACTACTTCCGGCACGGGCATCCCGTCCACCACCCGGCGCCCGAGCCGGACAAGCCGCCCGCGCACGACCCGGTGCAGGAGCCGCACCGCGAGCGCGCGCCGCACACCGAGGCCCCGCACACGCAGGAGCCGACGCAGGCCCCGCACACCGAGGCGCCCCACACCAAGGGGGCCGAGCAGGCGCCCGAGAAGGCGCCCGTCGCGCCGCCCGTCAAGGAGCCCGCGCCTCAGCACGATGCGCCCAGGCACGAGGCGCCGGAGCAGACGCCCGCCTCGTCCCCGGTGGCGGGGCACGAGAGCGACCACACGATCCCGCTGTCGTTCCATATGGAGTGGCCGCAGGGCCTCGCCGCCGCGTCCCTGCTGGCCGCCGGGCTGCTGGCCGTCCTCGGCCGCCGCCGGCGCGAGCAGATGTGGCGCCGCGCGTTCGGGCACCGCATCGCCCGGCCCGAGGGACGCGCCGCGCTCGCCGAGCACGCCCTGCGGTTCGGCTCCGACGAGGACGCCGCCCGGCTGCTCGACCTCGGCCTGCGCCAGCTCTCCAAGTCGATGGCGGCGGGCGGACGGCCGCTGCCGACCGTCTACGGCGTCCACCTCGGCCACGGCAGCCTCGACCTGTGGATCGCCCCCGCCGACCGCAACCCGCCCGCGCCCTGGCAGGCGTTCGACGACGGCCAGGTGTGGCGGCTCACCGCCGACGCGCTCGGCGGGCTGGAGGCGGCCGACCTCGGCGACGTCCTGGCTCCCTACCCGGGCCTGGTGTCGATCGGCACGAACGACACCGGCCGCATCCTCGTGGACCTGGAGGCCGCGCACGGGCTCATCGCGCTGCGCGGCCCGTCGGGCGGACGCCGCGCCGTCCTCGCCGCGCTCGCCTTGGAACTGGCGACGAACCGCTGGTCGGACCACATGCGGGTGACGCTCGTCGGGTTCGACCAGGAGCTGGGGGAGGGCCTGACGCGGATCGCGCCGGACCGGATCCGCGCCGTCCCGAACCTCGTCGACGCGCTGCCCGAGCTGGAGGGGCGCAGCGAGGAGGTGCGGCAGGCGCTGGCCGCGTCCGGAGTGGACTCGGTGCTCACCGGACGGTCCCGGGGCGTGTTCGGCGAGGCGTGGATGCCGCACTACCTGATCATGGCGGACGAGCCGGACGCGGCCGAGGCGGACCGGCTCGTCGCCCTCGCCCGCACCGGCACCCGGATGGCGGCGGGCTACCTCGTCCCCGGCGAGGTGCAGGGCGCCACCTGGACGTGGGACCTGGACGAGTCCGGCCGCCTCCAGGCCGGCGTCCTCGGCTTCGACGTGGACGCCCAGCTCGTCCCCGAGGACCAGTACCGGGGCGTGTTCGAGCTGTTCGACACGGCCGCGCGCAGCGAGTCGGTGCCGCTGCCCGAGCCGCTCGCCGAGGCCGAGCCGCCCGGCGCGTCCCAGTCCGCGGTGGACATCCGGCTGCTCGGCCCCGTCGAGATCGACGCGCCGGGACCGATGGACGCCAGCCGCCGCGACCTGTGCACCGAAGTCCTCGTGTACCTCGCGCTGCACCCGAACGGCGTGCACCCGACCGTGCTCGGCGGGGCGATCTGGCCGCGCGGCGTCACGACCGGCGTCCGCGACGCGACCGTCGCCCGCGTCTCGGACTGGCTCGGCCGCGACGCGCGCGGCCGGCCCAACCTCTACTACGACGACCGGGGCCGCATCCGCCTCGGCTCCGAAGTCCGCATCGACTGGGCCGTGTTCCGCTGGCTGCTGTGGCGGTCGGCGGCGGAACCGGCGTCCGAGACGGCCTACATGTCGTACGCGCTCGACCTCGTGCGCGGGCCGCTGCTGGCGGACCGTCCGCGCGGCCGGTACGGGTGGCTGGCGTCCAGCGACCTGGAGTACGAGGCGTCCGCGCGGATCGTGGACGTCGCGCACCGGCTCGTCCTCATCCGGCTGGACGAGGGCGACGCGCGCGCCGCCGCGGGCGCCGCCCGCGCGGGCCTGCGGCTGGCGCCCGCCGACGAGAGCCTGTGGCGGGACCTGCTGCGCGCCGCGCACGCGCTCGGCGACGAGGCGCAGGTCAGGGCCGTGGTGGACGAGCTGCGCGACCGGTTCGGCCGCGACCCGCTGTTCGACCAGCTCCAGCCGGAGACCGAGGCGCTGATGGAAGAACTCGTCCCGGAATGGCACCGGGTCCCGGGCTAATCGGACGTGCCGTACCCGATGCCGAACTCGCGGTAGACGCGCTCCCAGAAGCCGTCCCGCAGCCAGGTGCGGGCCTCCTGGTAGGGCCGCAGCGACGAGCCGAGCTCCTTCTCGGCCTCGATCAGCAGCTCCTTGTCGATGACGGGCGGCAGGATCGGGCCGGGCAGCAGGTCGCGGATGTTGTCCCGGCCGCGCTCGAACACCCACTTCTGCGCGACGTGCTCGCCGATCTCGCGCATGTGGTCGCGCTCGGGCCCGAGCTTGGTCTCGGCGAGCGCCGCGCCCGCCGCGTTCAGCGACGCAGCGACCGTCGCCGGGGACGGCCCGCGCACGTTGTTCGGCACGTTGTTCGGGACGGCGGCGGGCAGCGTCGCCGGGGTCCCGCTCGGCGCCGGGACGGGCCGCACCGCGGGCACCCGTCCGGCGAACACCTCGGCGGGCGACGGCACCGTGACCGTCTTGCCCGTCGCGGGCACCGGCGGCGCCGGGACGGGCAGCGCCTTGGACTTCGTGAAATACGGCCGCAGGAAGTCGGCCGCCAGCACCTCGACGGTGTCGGACTCCCACACCAGCCATTCCGCCTGGTTGGAGCCGTGTGTCGGTTCCACGCCCCACAGATGGACGCGTACACCGTAACGTTGCGCGGCCTCGACGGCCGGAAGCATGTCCTCGTCGCCCGCCAGCAGCACCGCGTCGGTGATCGCGCGGTGCCGGGCGAGGGCTTCGAGGTCGGCGCGGAGCTGCGCGTCCACGCCCTTCTGCTGGCCCTGCGCGTTCAGGTTGCCGAGCCGCAGCTTCACCAGCGGCAGGTTGGCGATCACGCGCTGGTCGACGGTCGGCTGCCGCTTGGGCGCCGCGTCGAACCAGTAGACGCGCAGCAGCTCGCCCAGGAGTTGGTCGTCGGCGTGGCTGGTCAGCGCCTTGATCAGCTTCTCCGCCGCGACGCGGTACTCGCGCCGGGCCCCGCAGCCGAGCAGGAGCGCCCCGGAGGCCGCGTAGAGGTATCCCGCGTCGACGAAAATCGCGAACCGAGCGGGCTGTGGGACGAACTCCGAGGTGGCCATGACGTTTCACCTTATTCGTGCCCGGCGCCTCTCCGGGCGCGATCCACGGTTACATGTCTCTTGAGCATGTCCCGTCGCGCTCCGTCCACACCCGCCGACCGCGAATCACCAGGAGAAATCACAGCACTGCCCACGGTGACCGTCCGCCCGGCGAAACGGTACCCCTACGGCGTTTCCCGGCACGCCCGCACCGCCCGCCCGACTACGCCCCGTCGGGTCCCGGCACGGCCCGAACGCCGTCCGCCACGCCCGCCCGACTACGCAGCGTCGGGCGTCAGCGCGGTCCGAACGCGGCCCGCCACGCGCCCGGCCCGGGGCGCGCCGCCGGTGTTCCGCGCACGAGCCGCGCCGGATCCGCCCACCGCGACCGGGGCCGCGCCTCTTCGCCGCGTCCCGCCGCGCCGCGCGCCCGCGCCGTCAGGACCGCGACGAGCGCCGCGACCTCCTCCGGCGCCGCGTCGCCCCGGACGACCTGCAGAAACGGCCGAACCTCGCTCATCCGTGCTCCTCGGTCACAGCGGGATGTTGCCGTGCTTCTTGGGCGGCAGCGTGGCGCGCTTCTCGCGCAGGGCGCGCAGGGCCTTCACCACGTGGCCGCGGGTCTCGGACGGCTTGATCACCGCGTCCACGTACCCCCGGTCGGCGGCGATGTAGGGGTTGGCGAGCGTGTCCTCGTACTCGGTGACCAGCTGGGCGCGGAGCGCGTCCGGGTCCTCGGCGGCGGCCAGTTCGCGGCGGTACAGGATGTTCACCGCGCCCTGCGCGCCCATGACCGCGATCTGCGCCGTCGGCCAGGCGAGGTTGACGTCCGCGCCGAGGTGCTTGGAGCCCATGACGTCGTACGCGCCGCCGTACGCCTTGCGGGTGATGACGGTGACGAGCGGGACCGTCGCCTCCCCGTACGCGTACAGCAGCTTCGCGCCGCGCCGGATGATGCCGTTCCACTCCTGGTCGGTGCCGGGGAGGAAGCCGGGGACGTCCACGAACGTCAGCACCGGGATGTTGAACGCGTCGCAGGTCCGGATGAACCGGGCGGCCTTCTCGGACGCGTCGATGTCGAGCGTCCCGGCGAGCTGGAGCGGCTGGTTGGCGACGACGCCGACGGACCGGCCCTCCACGCGCCCGAACCCGACGATGATGTTCGGCGCGAACAGCTCGTGGACCTCCAGGAACTCGCCGTCGTCCACGACCGCCTCGATGACGGTGTGCATGTCGTACGGCTGGTTCGGCGAGTCCGGGATGAGCGTGTCCAGCGACTCGACCAGCTCGGCGGGGTCGGCCGGGTTGTCGAAGACGGGCGGCTCGGACAGGTTGTTGGACGGCAGGTAGGACAGCAGCGCCTTGACGTAGTCCAGCGCGTCCTGCTCGTCGGCGCCCTGGTAGTGCGCCACGCCGGAGCGCGAGTTGTGCGCGTGCGCGCCGCCCAGCTCCTCCATCGTCACCGACTCGCCGGTGACGGTCTTGATCACGTCCGGCCCGGTGATGAACATGTGGGACGTCTTGTCCACCATGACGACGAAGTCCGTCAGCGCGGGCGAGTACACGTGCCCGCCCGCCGCCGCGCCCATGATCAGCGAGATCTGCGGGATCACCCCGGACGCGTGGACGTTCCGCTTGAAGATCTCCGCGTAGAGCCCGAGCGCGACCACGCCCTCCTGGATCCGCGCGCCGCCGCCCTCGTTGATCCCGATGATCGGGCAGCCGGTCTTCAGCGCCATGTCGAGCATCTTGACGATCTTCTCGCCGTAGACCTCGCCGAGGGAGCCGCCGAACGCCATGACGTCCTGGGAGAACACGCAGACCGGACGGCCGTCCACGGTCCCGTGCCCGATGACGACGCCGTCGCTGTACGGCCGCTTCTTCTCCAGCCCGAACATGGTCGAGCGGTGCCGGGCGAACTCGTCGAACTCGGTGAACGAGCCCTCGTCCAGCAGCGCGTCGACGCGCTCGCGCGCCGTCATCTTCCCCTTGGCGTGCTGCTTCTCGACCGCCGCCGCCGACGCCGCGTGGACGGCCTCGAACCGCCGCCGGTCCAGGTCCGCGATCTTGCCCGCGGTCGTGTGGATGTCGATGTCCGGGGACACCACGGGTTCAGGAGCTTCCATCGCCATGCGGGTCAGCGTAACCGCAGCTTGAATCCGCGTCAGTCGCGCCCCGACATTCCGCCCGCCCCGCCCGGCGACGCCGGACCCCGCGCTGATTACGCTGAACCCCGTGGCTACCAAGACGCGCGACCTCCTGCGGCACGATCTGCCCGAACCGCTGCGCAAGGACGTCCGGCTGCTCGGCGCGATGCTGGGCGACAGCCTGGTGGAGTACGCCGGCCCGGACCTGCTGGACGACGTCGAACGGCTCCGGCACGCCGTGATCGGGGCCCGGCGCGGCGAGGTGGCCGTCGCCGAGGTCACCGAGCTGGTCGACGGCTGGACGTTGGAACGCGCCGAACAGGTGGCGCGGGCCTTCACCGTCTACTTCCACCTGACGAACCTCGCCGAGGAGCACCACCGCATCCGCACGCTGCGGGAACGTGACACCGGCGCGAGCGTGCCGTCGTCGGTCGCGGCGGCCGTCGAGCAGATCCGCGCGGACGGCGACCTCGACGCGGCCGTCGCGGGCCTGGAGATCCACCCGGTGTTCACCGCGCACCCGACCGAGGCGCGGCGGCGCGCGATCGTCACCGGGATCCAGCGGATCAGCGACCTGCTGTCGGCGCTGCACGCCGGTCCCGGCGCGGCCGAGCGCGCCGACGTCGAGCGCCGCATGCGCGAGGAGATCGACCTGCTGTGGCGGACGGCCCTGCGCCGCCACGCCCAGATGGACCCGCTGGACGAGGTCCGCACCGCGATGGCCGCGTTCGACGAGACGATCTTCCGGGTGGTGCCGCGCATCTACCGGGCCCTGGACGCGGCGCTGAACCCGTCCGGGACCGGCTGCGAGCCGCCCGCGGCGCCCGCCTACCTGCGGTTCGGGAGCTGGATCGGCGGCGACCGCGACGGCAACCCGTTCGTCACCGCGAAGGTCACCCGGGACGCCATCCTCATCCAGGCCGAGCACGTGCTGCGGGCGCTGGAGACGGCGTGCGCGCGGATCGGCCGGGAACTGACCGCGCACGAGTCGACCACGCCGCCGTCCGAGGCGCTGTGCAACGCGCTCGCGGCGGCGCGCACCGCGCATCCCGAACGGCTGGCCGCCATCGAGAGCCGGTCGCCGGGCGAACCGCACCGGCAGCTCCTCATGTTCGCGGCCGAGCGGATCGCGGCGACCCGCGTCCGCGACGCCGACCTCGGGTACGAGGGCCCGGACGAGCTGCTCGCCGACCTGCGGACCGTCCAGGACTCCCTGGCCGAGGCGGGCGCGCGGCGGCAGGCGTACGGACGGGTCCAGGGCCTGGTCTGGCAGGTCGAGACGTTCGGGTTCCACCTCGCCTCGCTGGAGATCCGCCAGCACTCCGAGCTGCACGAGAAGGCGCTGGAGCAGGTCCGGGCGGGCGGCCCGCGCGACGAGATGACCGAGGAGATCCTGGAGACCCTGCGGGTCGTGGGCTGGATCCAGCGGCGGTTCGGGGTCGAGGCGTGCCGCCGGTACGTCGTGTCGTTCACGCGGTCGGCGCGGGACATCGCGAACGTCCACGAGCTGGCGGCGACCCTCGGCGACCGCGCGCCCGTCCTGGACGTGATCCCGCTGTTCGAGACCGGCGAGGACCTGGAACGCGCCCCCTCGGTGCTGGACGGGATGCTGGAGATCGACGCCGTCCGCCGCCGCCTGGACGCGTCCGGCCGCCGCATGGAGATCATGCTCGGCTACTCCGACTCGGCCAAGCAGCTCGGCCCGGCCAGCGCGACCCTGCGCCTGTACGACACGCAGGAGGCGCTGGCGGAGTGGGCGGCGCGCCACGACGTGACGCTCACGATGTTCCACGGCCGCGGCGGCTCGCTCGGCCGGGGCGGCGGTCCCGCCGGGCGCGCGATCCTGGCGCAGGCGCCCGGCTCGGTCGCGGGCCGCTTCAAGGTCACCGAGCAGGGCGAGGTGATCTTCGCGAGGTACGGGCATCCGGAGATCGCGCGCCGCCACGTCGAGCAGGTGACGAACGCGGTGCTGCTGGCGTCCACCGCCGAGGTGGAGGAGCGGGCGCGGGCCGCCGCCGCGCGGTTCCGGCCGCTGGCCGACAAGCTCAGCGACGCGGCGCGTGCGGCGTTCCGGTCGCTGGTCGAGGCGGACGGCTTCGCGGCGTGGTTCTCCCGCGTCAGCCCGCTGGAGGAGATCGCGGAGCTGCGGATCGGGTCGCGGCCGTCCCGGCGCAAGGCCGCGCGGGGCCTGGAGGACCTGCGCGCCATCCCGTGGGTGTTCGCGTGGACGCAGACGCGCGTCAACCTGCCCGGCTGGTACGGCCTCGGCAGCGGCCTCGCGGCCGTCTCGTCCGACGGCGCGGACCTCGCCGAACTGCACGAGGCGTACGCGTCCTGGCCGCTGTTCGGAACGTTGCTGGACAACGCCGAGATGAGCCTCGCCAAGGCCGACCGGGACATCGCCGCGCGCTACCTCGCGCTCGGCGGCCGGGAGGACCTGACGGACACGGTGCTCGCCGAGTACGACCGGACGCGCCGGCTCGTCCTCGCGGTGACGGGCCACGCGCGGCTGCTGGAGAACCGCCGCGTGCTGTCCCGCGCGGTCGAACTCCGCAACCCGTACGTCGACGCCCTGTCGCACCTCCAGCTCCGCGCCCTCGCGGCGCTGCGCGAAGGCGTCGCCGACGACACCGAACGCGCCCGCCTGGAAGAACTGCTGCTCCTGTCGGTGAACGGCGTCGCCGCCGGCCTCCAGAACACCGGCTGACCACTCCGCCTCCACGACGGCCGTCCCGCGCGGCTGCCGGGTGCGGTGCGCACAGGAACGGAGCCGGGACGGCGGTCCGTCCCGGCTCCCCGCACGGGCGGTCCGCACGGTGTCGGCTCGATGTCGGCTCGGTGTCGGCTCGATGTCGGCTCGGCGCCGGCTCAGCGCGGGCAGCGCCCCGGGCTCGCGGTGATCAGGCGCACGTAGTAGGCGCTCACGTAGCCGATGCGCGGCGGCGCGATGCTGCCGGGCCCGAGCAGCCACCAGTGGTTGTTGCCGTGGATCCACTCGCCCGGCACCCAGCACTTGAGCTGGATCGTCGTGCCGCGCGTGAACTCGCCCTGCTTGCGCGACTTCGTGGTCGCATGGCGGCGGATGTTCAGCGTGGACGCGGTGACCCGGCCGTACCCGTACGCGGCGGCGCCGGACGAGCCGAGGTCGAGCACGGGAGCGGGGTCGGCGCTCGCGGACGCCCCGGCTAACACCCCTCCGGCCAGCGCGGCGACGGCCGCGAACACGGCGGCACAGCGTTTCATTTCGATCTCCATCCGGGCGCGGGGACGAAGAGATCACCGGCAGCGGGACCGTCTCCCGCTCCTTTCTTCCGCGCCCAAGCGGAATGATGGCCCGCCCGTCCGGTCCACCACGATCCCCGCGAGCCGCACGGAAGCCTGTCGCCCCCGACCACCCGCACCGCTCCGGCACGGGCGGTCCCGGTGCCCCGCGGCGGCCGGAGCCGACGTGGTCGTTTGCGGCGGCGGTGGGTGCGAGGTCAGCACGCCGGGTGGGATCCGCAAGCCGGACGTGTTCGTCCTGCCGCGCGAGGTGGCGCGGGCGGTGATCCTGGACGCGGCGCCGAAGATCATTCCGGGCCGGGAGCTGCTGCTGGCCGCCGAGGTCGTCGCCGACGTCGTCGTCCCCGTGACCTTCGACCCGGCCGTGCTGCTGGAGATCTGACGGCGCGGATAAACGGAAACCGGGGCGTCCCGCAGCGGATACCCTCTTTCCCGTGAGTCGAGAAGGTGTGACGCCGCAGAGCGAGGACTTTTCCGCCTGGTACAACGAGCTGGTCGTGAAGGCCCAGCTCGTCGATCGCGGGCCGGTGCGCGGCACGATGGTCATCCGCCCGTACGGGTACCGGGTCTGGGAGCTGCTCCAGGCCGACCTGGACCGGCGGATCAAGGAGGCCGGGCACGACAACGTCAGCTTCCCGCTGCTGATCCCGGAGTCCTATCTCAAGCGCGAGGCCGAGCACGTCGAGGGCTTCTCGCCGGAGCTGGCCGTCGTCACCGTCGCGGGCGGCAAGGAGCTGGACGAGCCCCTCGTCATCCGGCCCACCTCCGAGACGATCATCGGCGAGTACATGGCCAAGTGGATCGACTCGCACCGGGATCTGCCGCTGCTGCTCAACCAGTGGGCGAACGTCGTCCGCTGGGAGATGCGTCCCCGGATGTTCCTGCGCACCACCGAGTTCCACTGGCAGGAGGGCCACACCGCCCACGTGGACGAGGCCGACGCGATGCGCGAGACGATGTGGGCGCTGGACGCCTACGCCGGGCTCGCCCGCGACCTCGCCGCCATGCCCGTCGTGCCGGGGGAGAAGACGCCCGGCGAGCGGTTCGCCGGCGCCGTCCGGACGTACACGATCGAGGGCATGATGCGCGACGGCCGCGCGCTCCAGGCCGGCACCAGCCACTACCTCGGCACCAACTTCGCCAAGGCGTTCGAGATCCAGTACCAGGACGAGGCGGAGCAGCGCACCCACGCGCACACCACGTCCTGGGGCATGAGCTCCCGCATGATCGGCGGCGTGATCATGACGCACGGCGACGACAAGGGGCTCGTCCTGCCGCCCCGGCTCGCGCCGTACCAGGTCGTGATCGTCCCGATCGGGCGCAAGGAGCAGGGCGAGGAGGCCGCCGCCGAGGCCCGCAGGCTCGGCGCCGCGATCCGCTCGACGGGCATCCGCGTCCACGTGGACGACAACCGGCCCAACCTGTCGCCCGGGTTCAAGTTCAACGAGTGGGAGATGCGCGGCGTCCCGGTCCGCATCGAACTCGGCAGGCGGGACATCGAGGCGGGCGTCGCGACGCTCGTCCGGCGCCTGCCGACCGTCGAGGGCCAGGGCAAGGAGCAGATCCCGCTCGGCGAGCTGCCCGAGCTGCTGCCCGGCGTCCTCGCCGAGTTCCAGGCGTTCCTGCTGGCCCGCGCGGAGAAGTTCCGCGACGAGCACACCGCCACCACCGACACCTGGGACGCGTTCGCCGCCCAGGTCGCGGGCGGCTGGGCGCGGGCGTTCCACTGCGGGCGCACCGCGTGCGAGGACGACATCAAGGCCGAGACCGCCGCGACGCCCCGCTGCATCCCGGCGGACGCGCCGGAGGAGACCGGCACGTGCGTCAGGTGCGGCGAGCCGTCCGCGTACGGCAAGCGGGTCCTGTTCGGCCGGTCGTACTGACCGGCTAGAGCGGCTCCGGCGGCGACACGCGCAGCGCGAGCATCGACACGTCGTCGCGCAGGTCGCCGTCGGAGAACGCCATCAGGGCGCGCTCGACCGCGTCCGGCATGGCCGCGACGGGCTCGCCCGCGACCCCGGCCAGCGCCTCCAGCAGCCGCTGCCGCCCGAACTCGCGGCGGCCCGGGTCGCACGCCTCCAGCACCCCGTCGGAGTGCAGGAACAGCGTGTCGCCGGGGAACAGCTCGACGGCGTCCGAGCCCGCCGCGAAGTCCTCGAACAGGCCGAGCGGGACGCCGCCGTCGGACGCCGACCGGATCACGCCGTCCGCCCGCACCACGATCGCGGGCGGATGGCCGGCCGTCCCGAGCGTCGCGCGGACGCGGTCGCCCTGGAACTCCAGGCCCGCGAGGACGGCCGTGACGAACCGGTCCTCCTCCAGCAGCGACGCGTTCACCATCGCCAGGACCTCGGCCGGGTCCGAGCTCCACCGCGACGCCAGCCGGACGCCGTGCCGCGCCGACGCCGTGACGACCGCCGCGTCCTCGCCCTTGCCGCACACGTCGCCGAGGACGAGCCCCCAGCTGTCCCCGAACGGGAACACGTCGTAGAAGTCGCCGCCGACCTCGGCGGTGCTGGTCGCCGTCAGGTACCGCGCGGCCAGCTCCACGCCCTTGATCGTCGGCAGCCGCTTGGGCAGCAGGCTCTGCTGGAGCGAGTCGGCGACCTCCGCGCTGCGCCGGTACAGCCGGGACGCGCGGATCACGAGCGCGAGCTGCCGCCCGATCCGGCCCGCGACGGCGAGGTCGTGCAGGTCGAACGGGCCGTTCTCGCCGCCGCTCGCCAGCGTGATCGTGCCGAGGCAGCGGTCGCCGTCCTCGATCGGGACGCACAGGACCGTCGTCGCGTGGATCAGCGCGCACACCGGCTCGCCGCGCTCGTCCGCGCCGAGCAGGCCGAGGTCCTCGACGTGCGGGTGCAGGGCGCTCTGCCAGGACGCGAACACCGTGCCGGGCAGCGTCCCGGCCTCGGGGTCCAGCAGTTCCAGGACGCGGACGGTCTCCTGCGTCGTCTCGTCCTCGGCCGGGCCGACGACCACCTGGCGGCGCAGGTCGCCGAGCCGTCCGCCCGGGCCGGCGGCGGCCAGGTCGATGAACGCCCAGTCCGCCAGCTCGGCGGCCAGCAGCCGCGCGCAGCGCCGGACCGCGACGGTCTCGTTGAACACCGGCTCGTCCAGCAGCAGCTCGCCGACCGCCGCGAGGACGTCCATCCGGTGGACGATCGCGGCGACCGCCTCGTCGTCGCGCGGCGCGGTCCGCTCGGCCGGGCGCGGCTCCTCCCCGACGGGCGTGGACGTCGGCCCCGCCACCGCCATGACCATCGGGTCGGGCTCACCGGGGATCCACACCCGGGCCAGCGTCACCACGGCGTCCACCGGGGTGTCGCGGCCGAGGAAGCGGACCGGGACGCGGCGGCGCCGGCCCGTCCGGACCACCGCCGCGAGCTGGGACCGCAGCGGCCCGCGCGTCGCCAGGTCGCAGAACGCCGTGAACTGCTTGCCCGACACATAGCCGGGGGACGTGCCGAGCAGCCCCGCCGCCTGCCGGTTCACCCGGCGGACGCCGCTGTCGCGGTCGAGCAGGAACAGCGGGACGGGGGCGTCCTGGAACACCGTCCGCAGCACCCGGCGCTCGGTGTCGGCCGCGCCCGCGCCGTCGGTCGCCGCCGACCGCTCCGCGCCCAGCGTCTCCAGCGCCTCGACGGCCAGCTCCAGCTCGGCGAGCGCGGCGTCCAGCGCGGGCCGGGGGTCGGTGCCGGGAACGGCCGCCGCGCGCCGCAGCTCCGCGACGCGTTCGCCGAGACCGGCGACCTCCCGGAACACGGTTCCGGGATCCAGCTCTTCGGACAAGGACGGACTCCATGGGTGCAGCGGGCGCGGCCGGTGCCGACGCCGTGACGGCGCGGTTCACCGAACCGCCGAGCGAAGCTTATGCCGAACGGGCGGATGCGGAGGCAAGGTCTGACATGCCCCGATCAGGGCAGTCCCTGCGCGCCGACGATCCGCTGGGCGAGCGCGGTGAGCTTCACGTGCCGGGTCTGGGAGATGCGGCGCATCTCGACGAACGCCTCGTCGGCGTCGCAGCCCAGCGCGTGCATGAGGATGCCCTTCGCCTGGTCCACGATCGCGCGGGACTCGACGGCCTCCTGGAGCTGGACGGCGGTGCGGTGGACGTCCCCGTACTGCAGGGAGTTCGACATCGCGGCGCTGCCCTGCGCGGCCAGCAGCGCGGCCAGCCCGCGCTGGCCCTCGCCGAGCGCCTTCGGCCGCACCCCGTACAGGGTCAGCGTCACGAGGACCGGGCCCATCCGGTGCGGCGTGGTGGAGAAGCAGCGGACGCCGCAGCGCAGCAGGTCCGCCATGGCCTCGGGCCAGCGGGCCTCGGCGAGGACGTCGTCGGTGCCCGCCGCCTGGCGTTCGTTGACGACGTCGAAGATGAAGCCGTGGCCGCGGGCGAGCTGGCGCTCCACGGCGTCGGCGAGGTCGGGGTGGCTCGCGGCCGACGCCAGCGGCTCGGGACGCTCGTCCGGCCCGTGCGGCAGCGCCCAGCGCACGCCGGTCGCGCCGGCGCAGCCGGGCACGGCACGGCTCGCCAGCGCGGTCACCCGGTGCAGGGTGCCCACGTCGGACGACTCGCCCACGATGCCGAGACGTGCGATCTCGACGGCGAGCCGGTCGGTGAGGACGGCGTCGGTGGTCGGCACGAAGACGAAGGTAGCCGCCCCTCGCGTGTGCTGGTACCCCCAGTTCCGTCACAAAGGCGGGTCAAAGGGACGGCGGCGCCCGCCGGATGTCGGCCAGGGGGGCCAGCAGGCCGTCCCCGGCCTCGGCGAGATCACTCAGCGTGACGATCCCGACCGGTCGCTGCGCGTCGTCCACCACGGGCAGACGGCGAACGGCCTGCTCGCGCATCAGCCGCAGCGCCTCGGCGGTGTCGTCCCCGGCACGGATCGTGGTCAGGTCGGCGGTGCAGACGTCGCCCAGCGGGGTGACGGAAGTGTCACGTCTCTCGGCGACGGCGCGGACCACGATGTCCCGGTCGGTGACCATGCCGCACAGGCGTCCGGCGTACGTGACGAGCACGTCGCCGATGCCTTCGTCGCGCATGATCTGCGCCGCGTCGTAGAGCGTGGCGTCCAGCGGCAGCGAACGAGGGCGGGAGGTCATGACCTCGCCCACTTTGCGTGTCATCCCCGGGTACCTTTCGGCGTCTCCTCACTCGGCGCGCCGCCGCCGGCCCGTCCCGGGAGCCGACCCGGACGCCGGGTCAGAACGCGAAGAGGGTTCCCGTCCTCGCGCGCATCACACACGCGTTGGAGTATTCCTTCGAGAACCGGACGGAGCCGCGCCCGTAACGGCCCTGCGCGGAGGCGGTGACGGGCGCGTAGTCCATCGTGCAGAACACGCCGTCGGAGGGGCGGTCGACCTTGCCGCCGCCGCGCGCCAGCTCCGCGCACGCGCGGGCCGCCTGCGGGTGGGTGCCGCCCGCGGGGCCGCACCGCAGGACGACCGTCCGGACGTCCGCGCCGCGCTGCACGCTCAGCCGCAGCTCGGCCGGCGCGGGGGCGCCGGCGGCGGCGGGAACGGCCGGGAGCAGCGCCAGGGCGGCTCCGGTCAGGACGGCGTGGACGAGATGCGGCATCGGATCCCCCGGTGAACGATCTGCTGGACAGTCGGCCTTTTCTCGCTCACTGTAGCGATATGGCGACGCTTCGTGCAGCTCGTTGCGGATGCCGGGAACGACCGGGGGGTCAGGCGGCGAGGACGTGCGCGGGGCGGTGGTCGGCGAGGGCCTCGCGGAGCTGCTTGCGGCCCCGGTGCAGCCGCGACATCACGGTCCCGATGGGGGTGCCCATCATCTCCGCGATCTCCTTGTAGGGGTAGCCCTCGACGTCCGCGAGGTACACCGCGTCACGGAAGTCGCGGGGCAGGGCGTTCAGCGCGTCGACGACGTGGCCGTCCGGGATGCGGTCCAGCGCCTCCCGCTCGGCGGAGCGGAACCCGGACGCGTGCGCCTCGGTCTGTTCGAGCTGCCACTCCTCCAGCTCCTCCGAGCCCGCGCGCTGCGGCTCCCGCTGCTTCTTGCGGTAGGTGTTGATGAAGTTGTTGGTCAGGATGCGGTGGAGCCACGCCTTGAGGTTCGTCCCCTCCTGGAACTGGTGGAAGTTCGTGAACGCCTTGGCCAGGGTCTCCTGGACGAGGTCCTCGGCGTCGGCCGTGTTGCGGGTCATCCGGACGGCGCTCGCGAACAGCGGTTCGGCGAGCGGCATCACGTCCCGCACATAGCGGTCGGTGGCGTACTCGGGTGCGGTCATCAGCTTCCCCCCTGCGTCGGGACCCTGGCGGGCCGGGCCGGTACCGGGCGGACGCGCCGCCCCTCGTGGAGATGCGCCCCTGGCACGCGGTCTCATGGGTTCGCGTTCCGCAGGGACGGCCGGTCAAACGGGCCGGGACGGTCGAGTCGGGTGCCGTCCGCGGACGCGCGGCCGGTGGACCGGTCGTGATCGTCGTGCCGGGCGACCCCCGTCGCGGGCGCGTTCGATCCGCCGGTGCGCCTCGTCGGAGGCGTTCTCTCCAGGTAAGACGCGCACCGGCCGCCGACGGGTTGCGTGGCATCCGTCACAAAAGGCGGCCCCAAGGCGCGATCGCCCTGGTCAGCGCGGTATAGGGCACGGGTCAACGGACGTCCCGGTCCACGTCTCGTCCGGGTATAACCGCTGGTCCGGCGTTCGTGTTCCCGCCGGTGGGCAATGGGTTCTTTGCCGGGCGTTGCCGGGGGCCGTTCGTGCCGTCCCGGTTGCAGTAGGGGAATGTGCCGTTCGCGACAGATCCGCTCCCGGCCCGCCGTCGGGTCTCATCGGAACCGAACGTTCGGGACGCCGCGCCCGACCGAGGGACCTTGGGGGCGAGGCCGGATTTGGGTGCGACCTTGACGCTGCCGGTGGCCGAACGCCTCCAGGCCACTTACGCCGTGGCGTTCACCGGCCCGCCGGCGGACCTGCGCGGCACCGTCCGCCGGGAGGTCGTCGCCCAGTTCCGCTCACCCTTGCGGGAGCTCGTGCTCGGCATGCTGGACAGTCCCATGCTCACCCTGGACCTGCGTCCGGCCGGGGACTTCCCGCCCCTGCCCGCCGGCCTGCTCGCCGCCTACGGGGCCGCCCCCGCCGACCTGGCCGCCGTGGCGGAGGCGGGGCACCTGCTGGCCGTCCGCGCCGCCTACCGTCCGGGCTGGCCCCCGGCGCACGAATGGGCGGCCCGCGGCGTCGCCGGAGCGGTCGCCGCCGCGGCCTCGGCCCCCGTCGTGGACGTCTTCACGCCCCGCATCCTGTCCGGCCCCGACCTGCGCCGCTCCCTCCCCGGCCCCCGGGGCGACATGAGGCTCACCGACTGGATGCTGATCTCGCACTCCGCCGGACCCGACACGGTCTGGTTCACGACGCGCGGCCTGGCCCGCTTCGGCCTGCCCGAACTCCGCACCGAGAACGTTCCCGCGGACCTGGTCGTCCCGTGGGGCCGCCTGCTCAACGGCCTGGCCCGCCGCCTCCTGGACGTCTACCTGGAGGAACTGGCCAACAGCGAGTCGCCCATCGAACTCCAGATCCCGGCGACGCTGTCGGTGAGCCTCCAGGACGTCGCCGCCGCTTCGGGCGAGACGGAGATCCTGCGCCGCGAGATCGCCGTCCGCCTGCACCCCGCCGCGCCCGGCCCGGGCGACGAGGTGCCCGTCCTGACCGTCCACCCCGCCGACGACGGCCCGGACCGTCCGGAAACCCTCTGCACGGCCCTCTTCGGCGAAACACGCCAGAGGTTCGGCTGAACATGCCATCCTTCGTCCGTCTTGCCCGAAACCCACGTCCCGACAGAGGATCGAGGACGTGAGCGCCGGTCCCCACGACACCCCGCCCTCCGACCCCGAGGAGCCCGCCGTGCCGCCCGAGCCCCTCGACCGATCCGTCCCCCACCCGGGCGACGTGAGAGTGGCGGGCCGCCCCAGGAACACCCCGCCCCAACCCGACCCCCCGCGCCCACAAACCCCCGAACCACAACAAACAACCCCCCAAAGCCCCCCACAACCCCAACCCCGCAACCCCTCACGCCCCCCAGCCCCGCGCCACGGCACACAACGCCCACCCGAGCCACCCCCCGCCCAGCGGGCACCCGGGCCGAACCCACGCCGCGACAACCCACGCTCATCGCCCCCACCCCACGGCACCCCCCGCCTACCCGAGCCACCGCACGCCCCAGCACGCCCCGCCGAGCCCCCGCGCACCACCCCGCGTCCACCAGCTCCACCCCAAGGCACCCCCCGCCCAGCCGGACCACCACGCCAAACACCCCAGCCACCAACACCCCCGAACGCGCCCACCCCCTCACGCCCCCCAGCCCCGCGCCACGGCACACGACGCCCACCCGAACCACCACCCACCCAGCACCCCCGGCGCGTACCCGAGCCCCCACGCCCACCAGCCCCAACACGCGAGAACCCGCGCTCATCCGCCCCGCCGACCGGCACCCCCCGCCTGCCCGAACCGCCGCGCGCCCCAACACGCCCCACCGAGCCCCCACGCACCCCGCGTCCACCAGCCCCGCCCCACGGCACGCCCCGTCCAGCCGGACCACCGCCCGAGGCGCCGCGTCCACCTACCCCAGACCCCTCACGCAACGACCCGCGCTCATCAGCGCCGCCGCGCGGCACACCACGCCTACCCGAGCCGCCGCGCGACCCGTCCCGCCTCGCCGCGCCCTCTGGCACCGCGCCGCGTCCGCCAGCCCCGCCGCGCGATAGCCCGCGCTCGTCGGCGCCGCCCAGCGGTACACCGCGGCTGCCCGAGCCGCCGCAGGCGCCGGGTGACCCGCACTCCGGTGCGCCGTTCGGAACCGCGCGGCGTCCGTCAGAACCGCCGCGCGACGACCCACGCTCGTCGCCGCCGCCGCGCGGGACGCGCGTGCCTGAGGCGCCGGGCGATCCGTCGCGTCCGGCCGCGCGACCGCATGGTGTTCCGCATCCGACGGATCCGCCCCGCGAGGCGTCGCAGGCACCTGAGGCGCCGCGCGACGATCCGCGCTCGTCCGCGCCGCCGCGTGGGACGCGGCGGCTGCCCGAGCCGCCGGACGCGCCGCAGGCGCCGCGCCCTGCTGTGCCGCGCGCGTCCCAGCCGCCGGGCGAGGACCCGCGTTCGTCGGCGCCGCCGGGTGGGACGCCGCTCGGGGGTGAGGTGTCGGGCGCGTCAGAGACATCCGGTGGTCCGTCGGGGGCGCGTGATGTTTCGCGTTCGTCGGCGTCGGGTGAGGGGAGCGTGCCTGCTGACTGGCGGCCTGTCGGGCCTGAGGGACGGCCGCCGCTGTCTTCGGGGGCTGGGGACGCGCCGGGGCGGCTTGCCGGTCCTACTATTCCGGATGGGTTTCGCGTTCCGGGAGCGTCTGCGGCGGAACCCGGCGCGTCGGCGGGCGGTGGCCGCGATGATGGGCTTCCCGGGGCGCCGCAGGCGCCGGCGGCGCCGAGCGGGCCGCCGGCCGGCTGGGGTGCGGCCCCGGCGGACGCGGAGACCGGATGGCGGCCGGTGACGGAACCGGCGGATCCCAGAGGAGGCGGCGTGGCCGGTGCGGTGTCGGAACCCGGACGTCCGGGTGGTTCGGGTGAGCCGGGCGGGCCCGAACCGGTGCGTCCGCCGGAGTCCGGTGGCGCTGGCCGGGGCGTGGAGCCGGACCGGCCGACGCTTCCCGGGCCGGACGTCGAGCCTCCGGCCGCCGACGGTGGTTCTGCTTCCGGCGGTGCCCATGCTCGGCCCGCTGAGGCGACTGCGCTGAGCGGGGGGTTGTCCGCCGTGCCGCCGCGTCGGGCGCGGCCCAAGCCGTGGGCCGCCGATCTCGTGCCGCGTCCGCGCGAGCCGCGCCATGCCGCGTCCGAACCCGCCGGGCCGCTCGCCGAGCCCGCGCGGCGCCGGGCGCACGTGGACGCATTCGTCGCCGAGTTCGTCGGCGGCGCCACCTGGCAGGCCACGCTCGCCGTGCTGGAGGGGGCGTTCCCGGGGCTCGGGATCGCGTCCGAGCTGTCCGGACGGACCGACGACCTGTGGCGGTCCATCGACGCTCTGGATCTCGTCGGGGGAACGGCGCTCGGCGTGCCCGCGTGGTCCGACGCGTCCGGCATGGTGTTCGACCTCAGCGCCCACCGGCCGCCGGGGGAGGCGCTGAGCGGGGAGCGCGCCGCCGTCCGGTCCCGCGCGTCGCGGCCGTACGCGGGGGCGTTCGTCATCGACACGCTCGACCCGCTGCGCTACCACCGCGCGATGGGCGGGCCGCAGGCGCCCGGCGGCAAGGCGTCCCCCGGACGGCCGGCGGGGGAGGACGACGACACGGGCGTCGTGATCGTCGCCGACCTCACCGCCGCGGGCGACCGCATCCTGGACGCGCCCGCGCTCTGGCGCTTCGCGGGCCGCGTCGTCACGGCGACGCTGCTGCCCGGGCCGACGGACCCGGACCTGCCGCCGGGCGCCGAGCGGTCGCGCGGGTTCTCGCGGCCGGACGATCCCGCGTTCCCCGACGACCCGTCCGGCACCGACGTCCGGCGGGCCGAGAACCGGGAGCGCGTGCGGAACGCGCTGCGGGCGCTGCGCCGCGTGGTCCTCGTGGATCCGGGCCTCGGCCTCGGCGTCTGCCTGGAGGTGGACGCCACCCGCACGCCGCGCTGCCTGCTGGCGTTCGGCATCGACCCCGTCCGCGCCGCCACCCCCCGCTTCGTCCGCCTCTGACGCGAACCGCTCCCGGCCGGGCGCCACGCCCGGCCGGGCACACGTGAAGCGCTCCGGCCGCGAGCACCTGAACCCCGGACCCACGCGGCAGCATTCGCTGTCGCCTGTCGCTGACGCTCGGCTGCGCAGACAGCCGTCCCGTCGCGCCTCCGCGTGGTCTGGCCGCCGTCGCGCTGCTCGCCGAGGGCGCTGGCAGCGTCCGTCGAGCCCGCGCGCTCGCTCCGGCCGTCGTCGGCGCTCGCCGACGGCAGGTTGAGCGCCCCAGGCCGAGGCGCCCGCTGCCGATACCTGTGCTGCCTCTCGGCCGCCCGGACGAGCGTGCGTCGAGCCTCGGCGCTCTCCGCCGCCCTCGCGCTGCTGGCAGAGAGCGCCAGCGGCGTTCGTGGAGCTTGCACGCTCGCTCCGGCTGCCGGCTGCGCTTGCCGACGGCAGTCCAGGCTGCGGGGTCCGCCGCCAGTGGCCGCGCTGACGCTCGGCTGTGCCGACGCGTCCGTCGACCCTCTGCGCCCTGGCCGCCGTCGCGCTGTCGGCAGAGAGCGCCGGTAGCGTCCGTCAAGGTCGCGCGCTCGCTCCGGCCGTCGTCGGCGCTCGCCGGTGGCGGGGGAACGTCGGCGGAGGCGCGGCAGCCGTGATGCCGATGGCTGTTTCGCACGCGGCGGGCGAATGCAGGCGTGTGGCGGGTGTCCGCAGGCGACCATGCACTAAGGCGTAGACGTTCTCAGGCGGCCGGGGGTGGGGACGTGGGCGTTCGGGGGGTCAGGCGTCCGCGCGTAGCCAGGACAGGTCGCACTGCAGGTCTTCGGGCAGTTCGCGGAGTTGGGCGGCCAGTTCCCACGGCTCGGTCGGGATCGGGCGGGACGGGGAGTCCGGCAGGAGTCCGCAGACCAGCGCGTTCGCCGTCCGTACCGCCGTGAACGGTCCGATCCGGGTGACGCCGCCGCCGTGGAGCTGGCCCAGCTCGGTGAGCAGTGCGGCGAGCGCCGACGGGTCCTGTGGGTCGTACATGGCGCGGGCGAAGGTGAACAGTTCCTCGGCGAGGGCGTCCGGGCGGCGGCCCGACAGGCGGTAGGACGTCCCGAGGAAGGCCGAGCCGCCCACTCCGCGCGCCGCGTATCTGTCGCGGACCCGCACGCGTAGGCCGTACTCGGCGGCGCACCGCTCGTAGACCTCGCCGAGCAGCGCCTCGGCCTCGCCCTCCTCGCTGAGCAGCAGGCCCGAGACCACGCCCTCCTGCCGGGCAAGGCGCTCCAGCATCTCCTGGTGCAGCTCGCCGACGTCCTGCTCGACGGCGTCCAGCGAGCGGGCCAGGGAGCGCTGCGCCGCGCGGTCCAGGTCCAGGCCGTCCACCCGGGCCGCGACCGTTTCGAGACGTTCCTCCACGCGCGCGATCCGGTCCGCCAGCCGGTCCGCCAGACCCTCGGACAGGCCCGCGGGCTCGGGCGGCGCCGCCGGGACCGCGTCCGGGACCGGCTCGGGACGGTCGCGTTCGAGCGCGTCCTGCCGTCCGGCCAGGTCGTTGACCTGCTTGCGCAGCCGGGTCAGCTCGTCCTGGGCGCGCGGCAGGCGCTTGTCGAACGACAGGTACATCTCGCGGCCGGCGACGGCCAGGCACAGCAGGACCAGGAAGACGGTCGTCATGGGGCTCCTCGGGGGCGGGGCTGCGTCCGACCCTAGCCATCCGGCGGGGGATCGGCCGACGGCCCGTGGATCTCGTCCGATACGCCCGGTCGTCCCGGGCGGGGGCCGTGGTCGCGGTCAGCCGAACAGGTCGCCGAGCGCGCCCGCGAGGCCGCCCACGATGTCGGCGGCGGCGCTGCCGACGTCGACCGCGTCGCCGACGGCGTCCATCGCGTCGAACGCCCCGTTCGCCGCGCCGATCGCCGCCCCGGCCGCCGCGACGCCGACCACGCCCGCCGCGACCCACTCTCCCGTGTGGTGCCGGTAGCGGGGGTGGTGGTGGCCGTGCGGCGCCGGGTACCCGGCCGGATACGGCGCGGGGACGGCCCCGTGCTGCGGATAGGCGGGCGGGTACGCCGGGGGCGGCGCCTGCGGGTACGGCGCCACCGGTGTCGCGTCCTGCCCCGGCGGCGGCCCGTACGCGGGCGGCGGAGCGTGGCCGGGCTGCGGCGGGTACGCGGGCGACGCGCCGCCGGGCGCCGGGAATCCCGCCGGAGGCGCACCGGCCGGAGCCGGGAACGGCGGCGGGGACGCGGCGCCGGGCGTTTGGAATGGCGGCGGGGACGCGGCACCAGGTGTTTGGAATGGCGGCGGCGATGCGGCGCCGGGGGTCTGGAACGGCGGCGGCGATGCGGCACCGGGTGCCGGGAACGGCGGCGGAGATGCAGCGCCGGGCGTCTGGAATGGTGGCGGGGACGCGGCGCCGGGCGTCTGGCCCGGGTACGCCGGAGCCCCGTGCGCGCCGGGCGCCGGCGGCGTGCCGGGCGGGAAGCCCGGCGCGTGGTGCGGCTGGCCCGCGCCAGGCGGATAACCGGGCTGGCCGGGAGCGTAGGGGCCGCCTGGACGCGCGTCCGCGCCGTAGGGCGCACCAGGCTGGCCTGCGCCGTGCGCAGAGCCGGGCTGGCCTGGCGTTCCGGCGCCGTGCGGCATGCCGGGCTGTCCCGGCGCACCCGCGCCGTACGGCAGGGCTCCGGGGCTGTTGGGCAGGCCGGGCTGCCCGAGGGCGCCCGCGCCGTGCGGCGTGCCGGGCTGCCCCGGGACGTTCGCGCCGTACGCCTGTCCCGGCGTTCCACCGGGCTGACCCGGCGCGCCCGGGCCGTAGGGCGGGGCTCCCGGGCTGTTGGGCAGGCCGGGCTGGGGTGCGCCGTACGGCGCGGCAGGCGGCGGGCCGGGCTGGTGCGGGGCGCTCGGGTCGTAGGGCGCGCCGTACGGTCCGGGCTGCGGCGCGCCGTAGGGCGCGTCGGCGCCGGGGTGGCCCGCGCCGGCGGGCGGGAAGCCCGGGTGGCCGGACGCCGCGGGCTGCGCCGGCAGGGGCGCCGCGGCGGGGACGGCGGGCATCCCCGGCGGCGGTGGCGCGCCCTGGCCGGGCGCCGGGGCGGGCGGCGGGACGGATCCGTGCGCGTCCCCCGAAGGACGCCCCAGCTCGCCGTGCCGTCCGCCGAACGCGGTCGGCAGCGGCGGCGGCGCCTGTCCGGACGCGACCGCCGGATCGGGCGCCCGGTGTCCGGGCGGGGGCAGCGGCGCGGCCCCGCCGCCGGGGACGTCCGGCGCGGTGCGCGGCAGTCGCGTCGCCGCCTCCAGCCACGTCCGGACGCGCCCCGGCCAGTCGATCTCGGGGACCTCCGGATGGGCGGCCTCGAAGACGCCGAACGCCTCGTCGGGCGCGTCCCGTCCCTCGGCGCGCAGCTTGAACCGCACCGCGCGCGGGGACGCGACGAACGCCAGCGCCACCCGGTCGAGCGCGCCCTGGAACGGCCCCGGCGGCGTCAGATGGATCTCCTGGTGGAACGGGAGGTGCCGGGACACGCCGGGCAGCGCGTCCCGCTCGAACGTCACGGTCTCGATCCGGAACCCGAGCCGCGACAGCGACGCCAGCACCCACTGCTGCGACTGCAGCGGCTCGACCGAGATCGGGTCGATGTCGAGGGCGTCCGCGCCGTCGGCGACGTCCACCTCGGTGCACAGCCCGATCCGGAAGCCGGGCAGCTCCCGGCCGAGGACGGTCGTGAACGGCAGCTCGTACGGCAGCGGGATCGAGAACGCGAGCGCCTTCTCCTCGCCCGCCTCCAGCCGGAACGCCCGGGTCAGCGCGCCCCGGTACACCTCGGGACCGGCCGTCTCCCCGCCCTGACCGTCGGCCATGCGCGGCATGAGCGCGATCGTGACGTGTCGGACGTCCTGCCCGGACGCCCCGCCGCGCAGCAGGACCTTCCCGGCGACGACCCCGCCCGGATGGCAGTCGGGCGCGTTGAGGACGGCGTCGACGGTGATCCCGCCGGGCGCCCGCCCGTCCGCCATCGGTCCGTAGGACACCGGCCGTCCCCTCTCGTGTTACGGCGGGGAAGCTTCCCCGCCCACTTGGACGTGCACCACCCTGCCATCCGTTCGGTCCCGGTTGGAGATCATTGGGGTGAGATGTTCGTTCAGTGCCTCATCCGGTCTCGGCGGCCCCCGGGTCGGTGACGGTCACGGTGCCGTAGCCGAGCGCCTCCAGCGGCCCCCGGATCTCGCCCGCGTCGCCCACCGCGATGATCGTGAGCGCGTCGGTGTCGACATGGCCGGTGTAGGCGCGCGCCACCGTCTCCGGCTCCGCCGCCCGGACGGCCGTGAGGTAGGCGGCGGGGTAGCCGCTGCCGAGCCCGTTCGCGGCGGCGTCGGCCAGCTCGGCGGCCACCGCCCGGGCCGTCTCGTACTCGGCGGGGGCGCGGTCGGCGAGGGCGCGCACCGAGGACCCGCACTCGTCCGGGTCGATCCCGTCGGCGGCGATGCTGCGCAGCACCTGCAGCCCGTCCGCGACGGCGTCGGCGGTGACCTCGGTGTGCACCGAGCCCTGCGCCACGAACAGCCCGCGCCCGCGCATCCGCAGCAGCCCGGCCCGCATCCCGTAGGTGTAGCCCTTCTCCTCGCGCAGCAGCGCGTTCAGCCGGGAGGTGAGGCCGCCGCCGAGGACATGGGACGCGACCGTCAGCAGCGGCCAGTCGTCGCTGGTCCGGTCCGGGACGCCGTGCCCGAAGCTCAGATAGGTCTGCACCGAGCCGGGCCGGTCCACGATGACGATCCGGGGCTCGTCGTCGGCGGGCAGCTCGTCGGCCGCCGGCAGCTCCGGACCGGTCGCGGTCCAGCCCGCGAGCGCCGCGTCCAGCGCGGCCTCGGCGTCGTCGGCGGACAGGTCGCCGGCGAGGACGGCGACGGCCTCGCCCGGCGCCACCGACCCGTAGAACGCGCGGACGTCCGCCCCGCTGAGCGCGCCGACCGACGCGCGGGTTCCGCCGGTGGGCAGATGGGCGCGGGACGCCGCCGGGAACAGCACGGCCCGCAGCTCGCGCATCGCGCGGGTCCCGGGGTCGGCGTCCTCCTGGGCGATCTCGTCCAGCCGCTCGCGGACGAGCCGCCGCACGTCGCCGTCGTCCAGCGCGGCGCCGCGCACGACCGAGGCGAGCAGGTCCAGCGCGGGCGCGAGCCGCGACACCGGCACGTCCAGCGCGAGCCGCAGCGCGGTCAGGTCGGCGCTGGCGTACAGGCTGGCGCCGAGCCGCTCGAACGCGGCGGTCAGTTCGGTGCCGCCGCCCGGCCGGGTGCCCTCCAGCAGCGCGCGGGCGGTGAGCGTGGCGGTGCCCTCCTTGCCGCGCGCCTCGCGCCCGGCGCCGGCGGCGAGCACCAGCCGCAGCGAGGCGAGCCTGCGGCCGGGCAGGTCGACGCGCAGCGTCTCCGGGCCGTCCGGCACGCGGCCCGCCGAACCGGAAGGGAACGTCCAGCCGGGGACCGCGCCCGGCTCCGGACGGGGCTGCAGGACGAGGGCGGGCTCGGTCACGCGTTTCCTCCGTAGATGAGCGCGGTGCGGGCGCCGGGGGCGAGCCAGCGTCCGGCCATGTCCTTGATCTGCCCGGCGGTGACGGCGGCGGCCCGCTCGGGCGCGGTGAACACGCGGGACGGGTCGCCGAACTGGGTGGCGTTCGCCGACAGCGCGTTGGCGAGGCCGGTGACCGTCTCGGTCTGCTCCAGGAAGCCGCGTTCGGCCTGGGCGGTGGCGCGGGCGGCCTCGTCGGCGTCGGGGCCCTCGGCGGCGAACCGGGCCAGCTCGTCGTCCAGCACCTCGGCGATCTTGGCGGGGTCGGGGCCGACGGCGTCCACGATCGCCAGCGACGGGCCGCCCGCGAGCCGGGTCACCCCGGCCCAGACCTCGGTGGCGATCTCGTCCCGCCGGACCATCCGGTCGTACAGCCGCGAACCGGACCCGCCGCCCAGGATCTCGACGGCCAGTTCGGCGGCCTCGACGTCGTCCGTGCCGTCCGACGGCAGCGGGAACATCGCGAAGTAGGCGGGTGAGGGGACCTCCTCGGCGACGTCCTCGCCGTGGATCCCGGTCAGCGGGCCGAGGTCGCCCGGCCGGGCGGGCGGCGGCGTCGGCCCGGCGGGCAGCCCCCCGAAGTAGCGCTCCACCGCCGCGATGGCCTTCTCCGGATCGACGTCGCCGACGATCGACAGCACCGCGTTGCCCGGCGCGTACCAGGTGCGGAAGAAGGCGGTGCAGTCTTCGAGCGTGGTGGCGTCCAGGTCCTCCATGGACCCGATGGGGGTGTGCGCGTACGGGTGCCCGGACGGGAACGTCAGCGCGCACAGCCGCTCGAACGCCGTCCCGTAGGGCTGGTTGTCGTAGCGCTGGCGGCGCTCGTTCTTCACCACGTCCCGCTGGTTGTCCAGGTTGGCCTGGGTGAGCGCGGCGGGCAGCGTGCCCATCCGGTCGGCCTCCAGCCACAGCGCCAGCTCCAGATGGCTGACCGGGAGCGTCTCGTAGTAATTGGTGCGCTCGAACGACGTGCTGGCGTTGAAGGTGGCGCCCGCGCTCTCCAGGACCGCGGCGTGCTCGCCCTCGGCGACGTTCGCCGACCCCTGGAACATCAGGTGCTCGAAGAGGTGCGCGAGGCCGGTGCGGCCCGCGACCTCGTGCCGGGAGCCGACCCCGTACCAGATGTTGACGGCGGCCAGCGGTACGAAATGGTCCTCACAGACCACCACGCGCAGGCCATTGCCGAGCGTGTGCTCGTGCAGCGGCTGATGGGCCACGAAGCGCTCCCGTCCGGTCGGTACACACGATGAAACGGCGGCGCCGCGCGCCCGGCGGGCGGCGCGCTTGATCTCCGTCTCACCGTACCGTTTCGGCGGCGCGCGCCATGTCGACCGGCAGGAGGGTCCTTCGTTCAGCCTTCCGGCGGACGGCTGCGACTTCCGGCTGACACGACGGCCGTCTGAGCGTCCACCGCCTCCTCCAGCGTCGGGTACAACGTGAAGATCTTGGACAGCTGGGTGACGCGGAAGACGCGCTGGACGCGGTCGGTGGCGCACGCGAACGCCATCGTCCCCGAGCGCGCCCGCAGCCGGTGGTAGGCGCCGACGAGGACGCCGAGCCCGGTCGAGTCCAGGAACGTGACGTCGCCGAGGTCGATGACGAGGTGCAGCGCGCCGCCGTCGATGAGGTCCAGGAGCGTCTCGCGCAGTCCCGGGCTGGTGAAGACGTCGATCTCGCCGTGGACGGTGACGACCGTCAGGTCGTTCTCGGTTCTGTGCTCGACGGCGAATCCCACGGAGTTCTCCTGTTCCCTGCGTTCCCCGGCCTCCGTTGACGGGGGAGATGACCCCGTACCCCGAGGACGGACGGTTATCCGTCCGCGTTCCCCGCGCCGCCGCGCGGCCGGTCCCGGTCAGGGCGCGTGGAACAGGGCCCAGACGACCTTTCCGGTGGGCAGTCCGCGCCATCCCCAGCGGGTCGCGAACGACTCGACGAGGTGCAGTCCGCGTCCGGTCTCGGCGATGTAGTCGGGTTCCTTGCGGCGGGGCGCGGCGGGGCTGGCGTCGACGATCCCGCAGAGCAGCCAGGGGAAGCGGCGCAGCAGCCGGAGCTGGATGGGCTGCGGCGCGGACCCGAGCGGGTCCGCCGGCCCGGGCCGGCCGCTCCAGCGCAGCGGCGTGGGCCCGGCCGGCGACTGCGGCACGCCCCCGCTGTGCCGCAGCGCGTTGGTGACGAGTTCGGAGACGACGAGCCCCACGTCGTCCCCGACTCCGGGCACGCCCCAGGCGGCCAACCGGGACAACGTGAAATGGCGCGCCGCGGTGACCGATTCCGGTTCGGGCAGAACGACGAAGGTCTCAACAGGTCCGGCCGGGTCGATGAGGCGGCCGAGCGCGTCGTCCAGGGCCGGGGGAAGGTCGGACGACTCGGGTATCGGACGTGAGTACACGGCATGGTCCTGTGGTTCCACGGGCGGCCCCACAACGGAACCCACCCTCCACCGCGTGTCGTCGTGCGCGTGGCGTGACGTCATTCCCCGGACCCCGCAGAGTGATCTCGTTGTGCAGCCGCAGCTCGGAAGTCTCGTGCGTTATCCTGCGCATCGTAGCGTGCGAATGCAAGGCCCAATGCACGTGCATCTGGTTTTCCACAGGGTGGCGGACCGGGCGCGCGGGCGGCGGAAGAGAGGAGCCCCCAGGACACTGAGCGCAATGGCACACTAGGTTCGCTGTCCGCCATGTAGCCGGGAGGTTGGGCGTGACTCCAGAGACGTCGGGAACCGGGTCGACGGTCCGCAGGATCCTGCTCGGCTCACAGCTCCGCCGCCTGCGTGAGGCGCGGGGAGTGAGCCGCCAGGAGGCCGGATACGTCATCCGCGCGTCGGAGTCGAAGATCAGCCGTCTGGAGCTCGGCCGGGTCAGCTTCAAAGAACGCGACGTCGACGACCTGCTCACCCTGTACGGGGTCCGCGACGAGGCCGAACGCGCCTCGCTGCTGCAACTGGCCCGCGAAGCCAACACCCCGGGCTGGTGGCACCGCTACAGCGACATCCTGCCGGGCTGGTTCCAGACCTACGTCGGCCTGGAAGAGTCGGCGGCGCTGATCCGTACCTATGAACTGCAGTTCGTACCGGGACTGCTGCAGTCCGAGGGGTACGCGCGCGCCGTCATCCGGCAGGGCAACGCGGGCGCGGCGGACCACGAGATCGAGCAGCGCGTCGACCTGCGGCTCCAGCGGCAGGAACGGCTGACCGGCCCGGACGCCCCGCGCCTGTGGGCCGTCCTGGACGAAGGGGCGCTGCGCCGGCCCATCGGCGGCCCGGAAGTGATGCGCGGCCAGTTCGAGCATCTCATCAAGATGGCCAAGCTCCCCAACGTGACCATCCAGATCATGCCGTTCCGCTTCGGCGGGCACGCCGCCGAAGGAGGCGCCTTCTCCATCCTGCGCTTTCCCGAGCAGGACCTGCCGGACGTGGTTTACGTCGAGAACCTCACCGGCGCGATGTACCTCGACAAGCGCGACGACGTCGACACGTACCTCCAGGTGATGGAACGCCTGTGCGTCGACAGCGAGACCCCGGAACGCACCGTCGAGCTTCTCGGTGATCTCCTCAGAGAGGCATGATGCTCCAGTCCGACACCGGTCCGCTCGGCGGCCGGATCCCACCCGTCCCCACCGACTGCGACGGCGTCTGCGCGGCCGACCTGCAAGGCGCGCGCTGGCTCAAGTCCCGTCGCAGCAACTCCCAGGGGAACTGCGTCGAGATCGCCGAACTCCCCGGCGACCGGATCGCGATGCGCAACTCCCGCCACCCCGAGGGCCCGGCCCTCATCTACACCCGTCCCGAGATCGAGGCGCTCATCCTCGGCGCCAAGGACGGCGAGTTCGACCATCTGATCGCGCACGCCGACAACTGACGCGCTCCGTCCGCGGGCCGTCGGCCCGGCCCGCGGAAACCCCGCCGCTCACGAACCGCAGTTGCCCCAGCTCGACGTCCTGCCGTTGCCACCGAAGCGGACGCAGACGTTCTTCGCCGCCACGTACACCGGCCCCGCGTACCAGGCGTAGGACCCGCTGTCGGTGACCTGGCTCCCGCCCTGCTTCTGCAGCCACACCGAGACGGGCGACTTCTTGCCGACGTTCGACGTCTTCATCGTCACCGCGCAGTTCTTGCCCGTCGCGCTGCTGTAGAGCAGGTACGCGGTGCCGCCGGAGACGGCCATCGTCCGCAGGACGCCGTACCCGGAGCCGCACGCCTGCCGCGCCGTGTACTTGTTGGGCGGTTCGGGCGCCGGACGCGACCCACCGCCGCCGCCCCCGGTCGCCGTCGCGGTCGGCCTGCCGCCCGGATCGCGCTTGGGCTTCTTCCCGTCCGGCGTGGGCGGGGCGTCGCTCGGCCGCGCCTTCGGGGTGCGTCCGGCGACGGTCGGACGCGTCGTCGCGCGTCCGGCGCCGGGCGCGGTCGCCGCGGAGCCGCCGGTGGCCTGCCCGTCCTCGGACGCGGCGGCGCCCGGCCCGCCCTCGTCGCCGCCGCGTGCGGTCGCGGCCCAGACGGCGCCGCCCGCGAGCACCGCCGCGACCGCCGCGCCCGCGAGGACGGGGGCCAGCCGGGCGATCCCGCGCCGTCCCGGACCCGTGGCCGGAACCGGCCCCGGCCCCGGCACCCCGGGTGCCCCCGGCGGCCCCGGCCGCGTCGCCGGGTCCGTCACGCCCGGCAACGTCCCCCCGGACGCCAAGCCCCCGGCCGCCAAGCCCCCGGCCGCCAAGCCTCCGGCCGCCAAGCCCCCGGCCGGTGTGCCGCCGCCCGCCGCGCTGCCTCCCGGCGTGCCGCCGCCCGGCGTGCCGCCGCCCGGTGCACCGGACGGCCAGTCGGCGGGTTCCGGCGACGCGAACGGGAACGGCGGCGGTGCGGGCACGTCGTTCCCGCTGGCCGCGCCGACCAGCCGCTCCTGCGCCTCCCGCGCGGACGGCCGCCGCTCCGGCTCCTTGGCCAGGCACGCCGCGACGACCGAGCGCAGCGGCTCGGGCAGCACGCCGAGGTCCGGCTCGCCGGTGAGGATGCGGTGCATGACGGCGGCCAGGTCGTCGTTCCCGAACGCCGGACGCCCGTTCGCCGCGAACACCATCGTCGTGCCCCAGGCGAACATGTCGGCGGCCGGGCCGACCGGCGCGCCGGTGAAGTGCTCGGGCGCCATGTAGGCGGGGGTGCCGACGTTCTGGGTCTCCCCGGCCGCGCCGAGCGCCCGCGCGACGCCGAAGTCGATGACGCGGGGACCGTCGGGCCCCATCATCACGTTGTGCGGCTTGAGGTCGCGGTGGACGATCCCCGCCTGGTGGATCGCGGTGAGCGCGGTCAGCGTGCTGATCGCGAGGCGTTCCAGGGCGCCGCCGGAGCGCGGCCCGTCCTGCTGGACGACCCGGTGCAGCGACTGCCCGGGCACGTACTCGCTGACGATGTAGGGCTGGTCGCCCGCGACGTCGGCGTCGAGGACCTGCGCCGTGCAGAACCGCGCGACCCGCTTGGCGACCGCCAGCTCCCGGACGAACCGGGACCGCGCCGTGTCGTCCCCGCTGAGATCGGCGTGCAGGAGCTTGACGGCCACGTAGTCGTCGGGCCCGCCGGTCGTCGCGCCCGCGCGGCGGCCGAGGAAGACGGCGCCCTGGCCGCCCTCGCCGAGCCGTCCCAGCACCTCGTAGCCGCCCAGGCGCCCGGGGTCGCCCGCGCGCAGCGGGTGGGCGTCGGGGATGGTCCTGTCCGTCACTCCGCTCACTTCCATCGTCACCGGGGTCCCGGCCAGACTAGTGGCCCCCGGCAGGCCGGACGCACCGGAAACGGGACGAACAACACGAAAAGCCCCCGCAAGGAGTGCCCTGCGGGGGCCGTGAACGTGGTTGTGGAGGTCAGGTCCAGGTCAGACGGCGTCGGCGGCGCGCCGCTCGTGCGGCGTCTCCGTCCGGCGGTCGCCCGGCGGGGCCGCGTGCCCGTGCTGCCGTTCCATCCGCGCTGCGACCGCGAGGGCGCGCAGCGAATGGGACCTGACCTGCTTGCGCCCGGACTCGCGACGCGTCGGAATGCTGCTCGGCATGGGGGAACCTCCCGGTGCAGGCCGTTGGTGTCACCAGCCACAACGGCATGATCGCGAGATGTATTCCCGTGCATATGATTTGAAACGTCCCAACCCGCGGCGGCCGGTACCGGTGAACCGGTGGACCTCTTCTCCGGTCTGTCCCTACTCTTCCTCTTGCTCACAGTCGTGAGGCATGTCGGGACGAGGAGAGAACGCTGCGCTACGACGGCGGAAACCGCGCGACGAGACGCGTCGTCGCCCTCGCATGCGCACTCGCCGCAACGGCCCCCGTCGGACGGACGGCCGACGCCGCCCCCTCACCCCACCCCTCCGCGACGAAGCCCGCCCCCCGGCCGAGCCGCACCCCACCGCCCGCCCCGGCCTGCGATCCGGCCCGCGGCTACCGGGGGACGATCGGTGAGTCCTGGGCCCAGCGGCGCCTCGGCCTCGACCGCGTCTGGCCGCTGACCCGGGGCGGCGGCGTGACGGTCGCCGTCGTCGACAGCGGCGCCGACGCCGGCCACCCGATGCTCAAGGGCCGCGTCGCGGACGCCGTCGACCTCACCGGCACCGGCGCGCGCGACTGCTACGGGCACGGCACGGGCGTCGCCGCGCTCATCGCTGGGAGCACTTTGCACGACCGCCGGAGCCCGCTCGGCGGCGTCGCCCCGGCGGCCCGGCTGCTGATCGTCAAACAGCAGAACGGCGAGACCGACGACCGCGGCGGCGACCGGCTGCCCGCCGCGATCCGCCGGGCCGCCGACCTGGGCGCCGACGTGATCAACGTGTCGATCCGCACGGCGGACGCGCCCGCGCTGCGGCGGGCCGTCGACTACGCGCTCGCCAAGAACGCGGTCGTGGTCGCGGCGGCCGGGAACGTCGACCGGCCGGGCGGATCCGAGGGGCCGGCGTATCCCGCGAGCTATCCGGGCGTCCTGTCCGTCGGGTCGCTCACCGCCGACGGAACGCGCGACCCGTCGTCCAGCGTGCGGTCGCGCGTGGACGTCGGCGCCCCCGGCAAGGACGTCCCGATCGCCTGGCCGGGCGGCGGCTGGAACCCGCGGGCGACCGGGACGAGCTTCGCCGCCGCGTTCGCCTCCGGCGTCGCCGTGCTCGTCCGCGCCCGCCACCCCGAGCTGGACGCCGCGCAGGTCGTCCGCCGGATCGTCCGCACGGCCGACGGCACCGCCGGACCCGGCACCGGAGCGGGCATGATCGACCCGCTGCAGGCCGTCACCGCCGTGCTGCCCGGCGAGCCCGCGACGGGTCCCGTCCCGTCGCGTCCGGCGCCCGGCCCGGCCCGGTTCGCCGCGCCCGCCCGGCCGGACGCGCGCACCCGGACGGTCGCGCTCGCGGTCGCGGGCGGCGCGCTCGGCCTCGCGGGAATCGCGGCGCTCGCCGGGGTCGTCGTCCCGCGCGGCCGGGCGCGCGGCTGGCGTCCCGGCCGGGTGGACCTCGCCGTCGCGCGACCCCCGGCGGAACCCGTCGCCGACGCGGCCGAGGGCGGGACGATCGGCGGCCGTTCCTGACCGTTCAGCCGTCCCGCAGCGCCGTCTGCACCAGGCGCGGCCCGGTGCGCCGCCCGGTGAGGGTGCCCCGGCCCGGCGGCAACGGCGTCGCGCGGACCTCCCCGAACAGCGGCCCCTCCTCCTTGCTGCCCGACATGATGAGCGCGGGTACGGCCATGTCCTTCAGCCGCTGGAGGACCGGGTCGTACAGGGCGCGCCCCATCCCGCCCATCGTCCGCGCGAGGACGAGGTGGACGCCGATGTCGCGGGCCTGCGGGAGCAGGTCCAGCAACGGCAGCAGGGGATTGGACGACGTGGCGACGAGGTCGTAGTCGTCCACGAAGACGAACACGTCCGAGCCCTGCCACCACGACCGCTCGCGCAACTGCTCGGGAGTCAGATCGGCGGGCGGCAGGCGGTCGTGGAGCGCGTCGACGAGGTCGGCCACCAGGTCGGCGGCGGCCGACGACGACGCCGCGTAGCCGACGCGGTGGTCGGTGTCGGCCGTGTCCAGCAGCGACCGCCGGTAGTCGACGAAGATCAGCTTGGCCTCGGCCGGGGTGCGCCGCGCGACGATCCCCTCGGCGACCAGCCGCAGCAGGTTCGACTTGCCGCACTCGGTGTCGCCGACGACGACGAAGTGCGGGTCGGCGGCGAAGTCCAGCGTCACGGGCGCCAGGGCGTTCTCGTCGATGCCGACCGGCACCTGCCAGCGCCCGGCCGGGACGTCGGCGAGCCGCGCCGCGGGCAGCACGTCGGGCAGCAGCCGGACCGCCGGGGCCGCCGGCCCGTCCCACGCCGCCGCGACCGCCTCGACCATCGCGGCGACGCCCGCGCCGAGGTCGTCGGCGCCGGCCCGTCCGTCGATGCGCGGCAGGGCGGCGAGGAAGTGGAGCCCGTCGCGGGTCAGGCCGCGGCCGGGCCGCCCGGCCGGGACGTTCTCGGCGAGCCGCCGGTCGATCTCCGACTCGTAGGGGTCGCCGAGCCGCAGCTCCAGCCGGGTGCCGAACAGGTCGCGGATGCCCATGCGGAACTCCGACCAGCGCCCGGCCGTCGCGACCACGTGGATCCCGAAGCCGAGCCCGCGCGCGGCCAGGTCGGTGATCACCTCTTCGAGCCGCTCGTACTCCTGGCGGAAGGCCGTCCATCCGTCGACGACCAGGAAGACGTCGCCGAAGCCGTCGCCCGGCAGCTCCCCGGACGCCCGCAGCCGCCGGTACGTCGCGATCGAGTCGACGCCGTGCTCGGCGAACTCCCGTTCCCGGCGCTCCAGCAGCGTCGTCATCTCCGCGACCGTCCGCCGGACGCGGTCGGGGTCCAGCCGGTGGGCGACGCCGCCGACGTGCGGGAGCCCGGCGAGCGGGCCGAGCGTCCCGCCGCCGAAGTCCAGGCAGTAGAACTGCACCTCCTCGGGCGTGTGCAGCAGCGCCAGCGAGGCGATGAGCGAGCGCAGCATCGTGGACTTGCCCGTCTGCGGCGCGCCCGCGATGCCGACGTGCCCGGCCGCCGCCGACAGGTCCACCCAGAACGGGTCGCGCCGCTGGTCGAACGGCCGGTCGATGATCCCGACGACGGCCGCCAGCCGACCCCGCCCCGCCCAGTCCGCGGTGGTCAGCCCGCGGCCGGGCGCCGCCGACAGCGCGGGCAGCAGCGCGTCCACCGTCGGCGGGACGTCGAGCGGCGGCAGCCAGATCCGGTGCGCGGCCGGTCCCCGGCCGGCGAGCCTCCCGACGAGCGCGGTGAACAGTGTCTCCCCGTCCGGCCGGGTCTCCGGCGCCGCGCGGACGGGCTCGTCCACCGGCGGCGGCGCGATGTACGCCGTCCCGTACGGCACGATCTGCCGCCGCGCGGCCGGGCCGCCCGCCCGGTCCGGGACCGGCGCCGCGTCGCCCACCGGCCCCGACACGTACGCGGCCTTGAACCGGATCATGTCGCTGACGTCGACCTTCAGGTAGCCGTTGCCCGGCTGGGACGGCAGTTCGTACGCGTCCGGAACGCCGAGCACCACCCGCGACTCCATCGCCGAGAACGTCCGCAGGCCGATCCGGTAGGACAGGTGCGAGTCCAGCCCCCGGAGCCTGCTCTCCTCCAGCCGCTGCGACGCGAGCAGCAGATGCACGCCGAGGGACCGGCCGAGCCGCCCGATCATGACGAACAGGTCGGCGAACTCCGGCTTGGCCGACAGCAGCTCGGAGAACTCGTCCAGCACCACGAACAGCGTCGGGAGCGGGGTGAGCGACGCGCCCTGCTCGCGCGCCCGCTCGTAGTCGCGCAGCGAGGCGTAGTTGCCCGCCGCGCGCAGCAGCTCCTGCCGCCGGATCATCTCGCCGTGCAGCGCGTCGTACATGCGGTCGACGAGCGGCAGCTCCTCCTCCAGGTTGGTGATGATCGCCGACACGTGGCGCAGCCCCTCCATGCCGAGGAACGTCGCGCCGCCCTTGAAGTCCACCAGCACGAAGTTGAGCGTCTCGGAGGAGTGGGTCGCGGCGAGCGCGAGCACCAGCGTCCGCAGCAGCTCGGACTTGCCGGACCCGGTCGCGCCGATCAGCAGGCCGTGCGGCCCCATCCCGCCCTGCGCCGACTCCTTGATGTCCAGCTCGATCGCCCGGCCCTCGGCGTCCACGCCGATCGGCACGCGGAGCCGGTTGCGCGGCGGACGGGGCTGCCACGCGACGTCCGCGTCCAGTTCGTGCGCGCCGCGCAGGCCGAGCAGCGACGTCAGCGACAGGTCGCCGGCGAGCGCGTTCTGCTCCGGCTCGTCGGCCGCCCCGGCGCGCAGCGGGGCCAGGCGCAGCGCGAGGCCCTCGGCCTGCGCCGGGCCGAATCGGTCCGCCCGGCCGAGCGGGCTCACGACGTCCTTGCCGGTGTGGTCGCGCTCCAGCATCTCCAGCCCGGCGGGCGTGACGTGGAGCCGCAGCGTCGTCGCGTCGGACGTCGGCGCGCAGTGGCCGTCGAGGTCGATGACGCAGACGCCCTTGATGCCGTCGGCCGCGATCTGCGCGTCGGCGGTGGCGCCGCCGTCCACGACGACGACGTGGAACGGGAGGTCCTGCGCGTCGAGATCGGGGGAGAAGCGCGGACGGTCCTTCAGCTCGTCCTCCAGGAGCCGCTCCAGCTCCGCCAGCGACGGGCCGACGAGCCGCACCGGCCCGGCCGCGTCGTGGACGCCCGGATGCAGGCAGTGCGGCAGCCATTTCGCCCACTCCCAGTCCGGCATCCGCTCCGGCGCCGTGCAGATCGTGAGCCGCACGTCGTCGGGCGTGTGGAAGGTGACGAGCTGCGCCACGAGCGCGCGGACCATCGCCCGCACGGCGTCCGGGTCGCCGGTGGGCAGCAGCCGCGCGAACGCGGGCAGCGCCACCGCGATGGGCAGGTCCGGGACGGTCGCGTGCGCCGACAGGAAGCGGCGCAGCGCCCCGGCGCACATCGGCTCCAGGTCCTCGATCGGCTTGGTCTCCGGCGCCACCAGCTCCAGGGCGAGCCGCTGCCGTCCGCGGCCGATCCGGACCTGGCCGAAGTCCTCGTCGGCGGGGCGCCGCTCCCACAGCCGGTGGCTCATCGCGACCGACCACAGCGTCCTCGGGTTCGGGCCCGTCCACTCCAGCGCCGCGCGCTGCTGCGCGGCGGCCGTGCGGACCTTCGCCCGCATCTGGTCCAGGTAGCGGTAGTAGTCGCGGCGGGCGCCGTTCAGCCGCTGCTTGCGCTCGCCCGCGCCCTGCCCCATCTGGCCGAAGCCCATCCCGACCATCGACAGGACGAACAGGCCGCTCGCCACCCACATGATCGGGTTGCCGCCGCCCGAGCCGCCCCCGCCCAGGAACATGAGGCCCATCGCGCCGCCGCTGGCCGCCATCGGGACGTACATCAGCGCGCCCGCGAAACCCTGGCCGATCGTTTCCGGCAGTTCGGGCGGCGGTTCGAGCACCAGTTCGCCTTCGGGCAGCCGGGGCGGGGGGCGCCGTTCCGGCCGCCGGACGACAACGAGGCCCACCGTCGCTCCTTTCCGCCCGCCGACACCGTTCAATGGCCCGTCATTCTAGGGAGCGATCACGGGAAAATGTTCGGCCCGCGGGAATTCCCGCATCGAGGTGGCGCGGGACGGTTCTGACTGGTAAGCAATGATCGGTCATCGCGTGATGTCCAGGGGAGGCCGGAGAGCGCGTGTACACGACGACGGGGTCGGACCTGTGCCGGGTGGCGATCGTCGCGCCGCACCGCCGGATCGACCTCTCCCTTCCCGCCGACATTCCCCTCGCGCACATGCTGCCGACGTTGTTGCAGGTCGCGGGCGCGGATTTGGCCGACAGCGGGCTGCGCCATTCCAGCTGGATCCTGCAGCGCCTCGACGAACCGCCGCTGGACGAGTCGCGCTCCCTTTCCGACCACGGCGTCCGGGACGGCGAGCTGCTGTATTTCCGGCCGGAACTGGCCCAGCTTCCCGAGGTCACGTTCGACGACGTCGCGGACGTGGTGGCGACCGGCGTCAACGAGTACGCCGACCGCTGGCGGCCCGAGACGACCCGCCGCGTCGGCCTGGCCGGGACCGCCGTCGCCCTGCTCGCCGGGGCCGCCGCGCTCGCCCTGGCCGGACCGCCGTGGGGCCTGGCCGCCGCCGTCGCGGGAGCCGTTGCGCTCGCCCTGACGGTCGGCGCGGCCGTCCTGTCGCGCGCGCTCGGCGACGCCGCGGCGGGGGCCGTGCTCGGCTGGGCCGCCCTGCCGTACGCGTTCCTCGGCGGCCTGCTGGCGCCCGCCCGTCCGGTCGGGCTCGCCTCGTTGGGCGCGCCGCACCTGCTCGCCGGGTCCGCCGCCGTCACGGCCGTCGCCGCGGTCTGCGCCGTCTCGGTCGTCGACGGGCTCCCCGCGTTCCTCGGCGGCGCGCTCACCGCGCTGCTCGGCGCGATCGCGGCGGCGCTCGTCCAGGGGGCGGGCCTGGACGCCCGCGGCACCGCCGCCCTCTTCGCGGCGGTCTGCCTGGCCTTCACCGCGTTCCTCCCGTCGATGAGCTTCCGGCTCGCGCGGCTGCCGCTGCCGCCGGTCCCGGAGACCGCCGAGGAACTGCGCGACGCCCAGACCTTCGACGGCCCCACCCTGCTGCGCCGCACCCGGGAGGCCGACCGGTTCGGCACCGGGCTCGTCGCGGCGGTCGCCCTCGTCTGCCTCGGCGCGCAGGCGTTCCTCGTGACCGGGGACGGCTGGATGCCCGCGACGATGAGCGCCTGCGTCTCCGCCGTCCTGCTGCTGCGCGCCCGCGTGTTCGTCCGGCGCCCGCAGCGGCTCTGGCTGCTCGGGTCCGGCGCGGCCGGTCCGGTGCTGCTCGCCCTCGCCGCGGCGGGGTCGCACGCGCCCCGGACGGTGCTGCTCGCGGTCGTCCTCCCGGCCCTCGCCGCCGCGACCGTGGCGGCGGTGACGGCGCTACGGCTGCCCGTCCGCAAGCCGTCCCCGTTCTGGGGACGGGCCGGCGACATCCTCGACATGACGTTGATCGTCAGCCTGTTCCCGCTGGCCGTGGGCCTGCTGGGGCTGTACTCGCGGATGCGCGGGCTCGCCGGCTGATGCAGACCCGCAAGGACCTCTACCAGGCGTACCGGCTGACGACGCAGCGCGTCGCGCTCGCGCTCCTGCAAGGCCGGCCGAGCGCGGCCGAGTCGCCGCTGCGCCGCACCGGAGTCGGGACGCTCTGCGGCGTCATGGTCGCCGTCCTCATCGCCGCCGGATTCGGGATCTCCGGACTGATCTTCAAGGGCGGCGCCGGGGGACTCGAACGGCCCGGCGTCCTCGTCATCGAGAAGGAGACCGGGGCCAGCTACGCCTACAGCGCCGAGACGCGCCGGATGGTCCCGTTCGTCAACTATGCGTCGGCGCGGCTGGCGATGCCGGACGCGTCGATTCAGCGCCGCTCGGTCTCGTCCCGCTCGCTGGCGAAGTACGCGCGCGGACCGCTCACCGGCATCGAAGGCGCGCCCGAGTCCCTGCCGGACCCCGCACGGCTCGGCCGCGGGCCGTGGTCGCTGTGCGTGCGGACGGTCGCGAACGGCGCCGCGGTCGTCTCCCTCGTCGGCGGCCGGGACGTCGGGGGGCGCGGGTTGAGCGACGGCGAGGCGGTGCTCGTCCGCGCGGGCGGCCGACCGTGGCTGGTGTGGCACGACCGCCGGATGCGGATCTCCGTCGAGGACGCCCGCGCCCTCACGGCGGAGGAACCCGTCCTCGTGGACGCCCGGTGGTTGAACGGGCTTCCCCAGGGACCGGACTTCACCGCACCGTCCGTCCCCGGTTGGGGCTCGCGCGCCCCGGGACCGGACGGCGCGCCCACGCCGGTGGGCCAGGTGTTCGAGGTCGCGGCGGTGGCCGGCACCCCCGCGCGCTGGTACGTGCAACTCCGCGACGGGCTGTCCAGCATCTCCCAGACACAGGCCCGGCTGCTCCTGGAGGCGGCGGGAACCCGTCCGGACGGTCCCGGCCAGGTGCGCGTCATCCCGCCCGGTGTCGCCGCGGCGCGGCCGTCCCGGACGAACCTGCACAGCGACGACCTTCCCGAGGACCCGCCCCGACCGATCGGTTACGCGTCGTCGGTACCTCTCTGCGTCGTTTACCGGGGAACGGATAAATTGTCGATGGATGCCCGATTCACCGTCGGCGCAACCCTTCCGGCCATGACCGGAAATTCGATTTCGGCCGGTCTCGATCAGGTGGTGATCTCCGGCGGCGGAACGTTCGCCGGAACGCTCGCCCTTCCGGGCCACCGTCCGCAGGCCTATGCGCTGATCACCGACCAGGGCGTGCGCTATCCCGTCGCGACGGCCGCCGACGTGGCGAAACTCGGCTACTCGATGGCGGACGCCGCGCCCGTCCCGGCGAATCTGATGCAACTATTCCGCGACGGCCCGGTGCTCGCATCGGACGCGGCCCGGCGGCCGGTTCCGGCCAGATGATTGCCGAACTCCATGCGACACCGCTGGTAGAACGCACATTTTACCGTTCTGTGCCGAAAGTCCCTGTTCGGCGGTTCGCCTATTCGATGGACCACCCAGATCGTCTGATCTAACCTCGGACTTGTCGGCTGTCACGGGGTGTCGTTAAACGGGCCGAACGATGGCTCTCGCGGGTGTTCTGTGACGTCATCGCGATCACGGGAGGCAGGATGTCGCAGCAGTCGTCCGTCAATCGGCAGCACATGCAGGCCGCGGCGGGAAAGATCGAGGAGGCCCACGCGCAGATCGGCCAGCTCAAGACCCGCCTCACGGGCTACCACGCCCAACTCCAGGGCGCGTGGAAGGGCGAGTCGGCCGACGCGTTCACGCAGGTCTACAACCTGTTCGAGGGCGAATTCACCAAGGTCCAGAAGGACCTGGACGAGATCCACCAGCGCCTGGTCGACACCAAGGTCAAGTACGACGGCTCGGAACAGCGCAGGATCGAGGCCGTCAACCGCCTTCGCGGCGCCATCAACGGCTGACCGCCCTCCAACGACGAGGAGACCGACATGAGCGAGACGACGTTCGTCAACTTCGGCGGCATGAAGGACGCCCAGGCGCAGTTCCTGAAGGCGGCACAGCAGTACCGGTCCATCGTGGAACAACTCGACGCCCAGGTCCGCAACCACCTGTCGGAGTGGGACGGCGAAGCACGCGCGGCCTACCAGCGCAAGGCCGACGAATGGCGCCGCGCCGCCGACCGCATGCAGGCCGCCGCCAACAAGCTGAGCCTGGTCATCGGCGACTCCCACGACATCCACCTGGGCGCCGAGAAGGCCAACACCGCGATGTGGACCTGAACAAAGAAGGACGAAACCCGATGGCTCCCCCGGAAAAGCCGCCCGCACGCGCCGGCGGATCCGTCCTGGCCCGCCGCAACGAGATCCGCAAGGTCGCCAAGGAGATGGACGCCGATCTTGCGAATCTGCGCGCCGCACTCGCACTGCTCAAGGCGATGCCTCCCGGCCAGGTCGGGGCCTGGGACGTCGCGCACCAGTTCGGTCAGAAGCTAGGAACCGCGCATGCGGGAATGATCGCCGCGCTCGACGCATACTGCGCAACCTACGAGGCGACGAAGATCAAGCTCGAGCAGACGGCCGCGAACCTCGACCAGGCCGAACTGCTGTCGACTGCGGCAGTGCAGACGACGGGCAGTGATGACCGTCCGCCGGCCCATGTGAAGCCCTGGTAGGACGCGAGCGGAGAAGGAGAGCCCGATGGGCCACAAGGGCTTCGAGCAGCCCGTCCGGCACGGTGACCTGGGCGAGGGGAATCCCGCGCAGTACGGGTACGAACAGATCGCGTCGTTCCTGAAAAGCGCGGACGCCGACTCGCTGAGCGGTCTCAGCAAGGCCTACGCCCAGGCCGCGCAGATGATCGCCCAGGCGGAAGGCTCCCTGCCCAAGCATGCGAGCCGACTGAGCGCGGTATGGGAGGCCGAGTCCCAGGAACTGAGCGCGGCGGACCTCAGGGGCTTGACCACGGGCGCGAGCACGCTCGTCGCGGCGAGCCGGAACTTCGGGTCGGCGATGAACGCGGCTCACGCCGCGCTGATGACGGGCCGCGCCGGGATGCCGCCCCCCGTCAGCACCCCGGTCGGCACGCTTCCATCAACACGCCTCGATCCATTGCAGCAGATCGCCGCCGACCGAGCCGCCCAGGAACATCTCGCCCGGACGAACGAGTCCCTGGTCTCCGCCTACAACGAGATTCCGGGCAGTTTGGAAATACCCACCGGCGCGTCGACCAACGAAGCCGGTTTCAACGGGGACGCGCCGACGCGGAGCGGGACCTCGCCCACGGCGGGTCCGGGCGGAACGCGGACAACAAAGCCCAGCGGATCACCGACCCCCTCGAGTGACCGAGACGCTCCCCGAAACTCCGGCGGGAATCCGAACAGCCCGGAAACGCCTCACCGGGCGCCGTCCACGCCTGAGGACCCGTCAGGGCAGAGCCCGCGCAACCCGTCCGACCTTGAAGGGAGCAGACCTGGTGGGCCGGGCGGTGGGCCGCCGGGGAATGACACGCCGCTCACGCTGACCCCGGGCGGCTCCGCCGGTGGCATCCGGCCTGTCGGCGGTACACCCGGCCTGTCTCCGCTGGTGGGCGGGATCACGCCTCCGCGATCCGGCGGTCTGCCGTCCGCCGGTGAACCGGTCGGCGGCAGGCCGACGCTGCGGCCTCCGTCGGTGGCGCGGCAGTTTCCTGCGGAACCGGTGCCAGGGCCGGGCGGCAGGCCGGGGAACGGCCTGATGCCCGGCGGAGGATCGGGCGGGCTCCGGTCCGGCGGAGTCATCGGCGGCACGCGCGAGAAGCTCGGCCCGTCGCCTGTCGCCGAGGAGTTCCCGGGTGCGATGCGTTCGCCCGGGGCCGGCGAGGTGATCGGCAAGAACGCGGCCAGCGAGCCGGGGAATGCGCGACCGCGCCCGGGCACCATCGAGAGCGGCACGATTTCCGGCGGACCAGGCGGTCGCCGCGGCAGCGCGGATGATGGCGGAAGCGAACGCGCGATCTGGTTGGAGGACGAGGACGACCTATGGCGGCAGGACGAGGCCGTCGCACCGCCGGTCATCGGTGAGGCCTGAGAAGACGTGTCCGCCGCCCTGACTGATGAGTGCTGAAGGAGTATTCGATCAAGTCCATCCGCATGCGGCAGTGCTTGGCCGTCGTCTCCGCCAGCGGGCTGCTCGTGGCCGCCGCCCCGCCGGCTTCCGCACTGCCGGGACCAAGGTCCGAGCAGTGGTGGTTCGAAGCTTGGCAGATCGAGAACAAGGTGTGGCCCTTGACGCGCGGCAAGGGTGTCACCGTGGGGCTCATCGACACCGGCGTATCGACCGACCTCCCCGACCTGCGAGGTTCGGTCGTCGGAAAGAGGATCACGGCGGACGGCGTGGTCGACGACTCGGTTGATCACGATACCGAGAAGGGTGGTCACGGAACCGGCATGGCCGCCCTCATCGTCGGTCAGGGTCGGGGCTCGGGAATGGTGGGTGTCGCGCCGGAGTCCAAGATTCTCTCGATTTATAAGGGCGTGCTGCTCGGTACGGCGATCCGTTATGCCGTGGACCACGGCGCGAAAGTCATCAACATGTCGCTGGCCCAGCAATTCGCATACTGCACAGAAGCCACGCAAAGTGGTGTCGACTATGCGCTGAAGAACGATGTGGTAGTCGTCGCGAGCACAGGAAACGACGGCCCGGACAACGCGACTCTCGGCGAACCGGCCAACTGCGTCGGCGTCGTGGCGGTCGCCGGACTCGACGCGTATCTCAACGTCTGGAAGGATTCGTCGGCGGGTGCCAACGTCGTGGTGGCGGGACCTGCGGCCGACGTCGGCTCGATCGGACGACGCGGGGCGTTCACGGCGAAGGCGAACGGAACGAGTCAGGCGAGCGCACTCACCGCGGGAGTCGTGGCGGTGATGCGCTCCCGCTACCCGAAAATGCCGGCCCGAGAGATCGTCCGCCGACTCCTCGCCACGACCAGGGACGTAGGCCCGAAAGGCTGGGACAAATTCACCGGTTACGGCGCCGTGGTCCCCTACCGCGCCCTGACGGAAAAAATCCCCGGCAACACTCCCAACCCCGTCTACAAGCGCATCGACGACCTCTCGGCAGGAAAAGCACCGCAACAAGCAAACCAGCAGACCGCCCTGCCCGCTGCCCCCAACACCTCAGCCGAGAAGCCGAAGGGAAGCCCTGGCCTGCTCATCGGTCTGATCGGAGGGTTGGCTATAGCAGCTGTCGCCCTCCTTGGGTTCCTTTTCACCGTGCGAAGACGAAGCTAATGATCGCGCGTTGGGACGGACACGGAGTAGACGGCAAGGGAGCGATCACATGGAAGATGAGTCCAAAAAACATTTGCGCAGCCTGCTGAACACGAAGATCGCCGACCCTCCCACCTCTGCAGCGGAGATCGGTGATCGGCTCGCGGCTCAGAACGCGGCTTCGGTCGAGTCGGCGATAGCCGTACCCGAGGATGGCGCGATTGCTCAGCCGGACGATCAGCACGCCCAGTTCGTCGCGAAACCAGAGGTGATCGTGTTCGTCCCCATTCAAGAGGTGGCGGATTCGCACTGGGATGGTCGGCGCGCGGTCGAGTTCCAGCTCAGGGAGCACTCAAGCGGTACTGCCGTGCTGCCGGTGTACACCGATGAGCAGTTGCTCATCGAAGCGCTGGGAACAAACCAGCAGCGGGTAGAAATCGATATCATTGATCTGATTCGGCAAGTAGCGGCACGCGCTCCGCTGATCGTGGATCCGACGCTTCGTAGGTGAAGCGAGCAGCGCCGGTGGTGCCGCCCACTAATGTGCGAGAGGGCGGGCGCAAATGACAGGTTTCCAGGTCACGATCGATCAGTTGGTCTACGGCGGTGAAAAATTCAAAAATACTGCTGTTGAGTACAAGGGCAGCTTGCCGGCGAACGGATTCGAACGTCCTTCGACGGGTGGTGGCGAACTCGACAATATTCTCGGCACTACTTTGCAAATGCTCAATCTGCTGCACTCGATGATCGCCGATGCGACGTGGCAACACGGCGAAAAGCTGAAACTCGTCGCGGAAAAATATAACGATGGTCAGCGCCATTCGATTGCGGCAATATTCCAGGACGTGCTGACCGTTATTACCTCGCCGACCGATATGCCAAAGTTCGGTGACGGCGAACGAAACTGAACGGGAGACCCCGATGGGCCCTAATCCAGACCCGCCCCCCGCGTTGCTGCACATGCCGCCGACGGCGACTGCGCCGACGCAGGGTCCACTTGCCCCGCATTGGACGAATTATCTGGGCGTCGACTACGCGGGGCTTTTCGACTTGGTCAATCAGATGGGTAGGTACATCGAAGCCGTCAGCCCAATGACGCAGAATCTGGCCAAAGAGATCAATCGGCTCATCAGTGGTCATCGCGGCTGGTACGGAGAGTCGGCTTCGATGTTCCGCCGGGCTTATGGCCAGGACGCTTATATGATCGCGAGCGTCTGCAAAATGGCACAGGTCATCGCAGAGGTGGTAAGTGATGTCGTGCATAAGCTGGCGCAACTCGAGAGTCGGCTGAGCGAAAGCCTGTCGATCGGTTTCGAGCAGGGATACTTCGTCGCAGACGACCGCTTCTACGAATTCAAGGTTCCCGGAGCGCCGAAAACCGGTCCTGGGCACGTCGAGTACGTCGGTAAGCTCGACGAGTTCGACAAGTTGTTCCGAGAGTGCTGGAAGCAGGCCGAATCGATCCGGGCCGAAGCGGCCGCTGAGCTCGCCGTGGTAGAGGCAACGTTCAGTGAGGTCATCAAGTACTTCCGCGGTCAGAACATATCGAATGCGCTAGAGTCGAAAGGTTTGCTGAACACGGATCAGATGAAAAAATACAAACCAATAATGGACAGGCTGGTGAAACAGGCGGAGGATCAGCAGAAGAAGCTCGATGGGTCTGGCGTCGGCCTTGCCGATACCCTCGAGAAAATGAAAAAGATCGGTGGTGGGGCGCAGGAGGTCGGCGACCTTATCGGAAGTGTCCCGGCATTGGAAAAGTATGGCACGTCGATCTCGGAGGTTGGATCCGCCGTTTCAACAATTAGTGGGTTGGCGGAGAACTGGCTGAACTAGCTACGGGGAAAAGGTCGTGAAATGATGGCTCTAGTCTCGTTCGGTTCGCGGATAGTTGCCAGGTAAGACGCCTACCGACCCTCTGGTGAGAAGCGTTAGGAATGGCCAAAATGGTCTTTGGTGTGCGCCATGGTGTGTCATCGCGTGTAATTAGCGCTGTGGTCGCCGTTGTGCTGGGAACGTCGGCCGGATGCTCGTCGGGCCGAGCTGAAACGAAGAGCACTCCAACTCATCCACTGCAGTCGCCGGCCACGCCCCTGCGCGGGACCAAACTATCCGGGTTTCGTGCGGGTGAGATTTCACTCGTGTCAGACCCGCGTGGACTTCTTTCACCTGATGTGCGCCGAGATGCAAAATTCGGTAGCGCGGATTTTCAGTGTGATCATATGCCGATCGATAATGCAATCGACCGTTGGGTGTGCACGGTATTCGCCGACCGATCTTTCGGTGATGGCGCGCTTACGAAGATTAGTCTTCGGCTGCACGGTGCTGTGACCGGGAAAACGGCGACAACTTTCGCGGTCGAAGATTTCGACAAATGGCGCCGGGACCGTTCGGCGCACTGGGTCGACGTCAAGCTCGGAGACCGGGCCGTGCGGTCTTTGCAGAAGAACTCGCAGCTCGTGGACGCAATAGTGGTTTTTCGCGTGGCCAACGTCCTGGTCGAAGTATCGGCGTCCGCAAGCAGGCCGGACGGCGATGGAAGTGCGTTGTTGAAGGAACTGGAAAACCGGTCGTGGCGTGTCGCTTCTGATTTGGCAAAAAACCTTTCGCAACTTCGGGTATAACACTGCGAACTAGCGTAGAAATCGGTCCCCTGCGCCAGGGGATTCGCGCCCAATCCCTGTGAAGTCGTGGATACCCAATCCATTAGTAACGCTGTGGACGTTATTCGAGTAGAGCCGGGCGGGATTGCCGAGGAAGCGAAGGAGTTCCGGCGAACCTTGTCCTGCTCCTGGTCCTCTGTTGATGGCCAGGGAGAAGAAATCGGCCTGGCCGGAACCGGCTTGCAGATCAAGTATGATGTTCTTCTCGGCGACGGCGGAACCGGGGGTGGCCATCCGTTGATTTTTTGGAAGGAGCGTCAGGGTGCGTGATCAGATTCTTGTGCTACTCGTCTTGTTCTTGATTTCCTCGGGCATCGGGAATCTGGTCGGATCCAAAGGTTTCGACCGGCCGCGCAAGCCGTTCGGAGTCGTTAACCTATCGATGGCTGTCATGATGATCGCGTTTCGTGTCATCCATGACAGCGCGACCGCGCTGGTTGTAGCGTTCGGTTGCCTCGTCGTTGCCGTCGCGGCTCTTGTGCGGGTGCTTGCTAATGGGCGGCGGGCGAAGACGGAATTCTAGTCGCCTGGTCGCCGTGAGCGGTTGAGTGGTCGTGGGGCAGCCGGGCGTCCGGGCGGGGCATGGTCGGCCGGACCGCCGCGTTTCATTGAGATCGTTGAGTACGGTTGTCGCTCCGTGCTTGTTCCTGGCGTTCGGTTAATGAGGCGAGTCTGCCTACGAACAAGCTGTAATTGGCTAGCGAGGAACTGCGTTCGGCGTGCTGTTGGGTGAGGCGGGTGCGGTTAACGTATCGGGTGAAGGCGGGTGAGGAGTTCCTTGTGACGGTGCCAGTCTTCGGGGTTCTGGCCGTCGCCTAGCGGGAACCAGGTCACGGGTGCGTGTGGGGTGCCGAGACGGGTCGCGGTGAAGTTCGCCGGAGGTTCGCGGTCGCCATTGACGGCCAGTCCTAGAGGTGACGCCGTTCCCGTCCAGCGGGGTTCGGTCGTGAGGTCCGGTGCTCCGGGTCGCAGGCTCGCGACCAGTGATGCGATCGGGTGCGCTTTGACGAGCAGGTCGACTAGTTGCGGTAGATGGGCCAGCGGCGGTGGGTCGTGAGGCTCGTGGCCGGCGGTCACGACGGTTGACTCGGCCAGGCCGCCGGGGATGGTCGGGTGCGCTGTCACGGTGATCGACGCCATGAGGGTGCGGCGACCTGCGCCTCGGACGATGAGCCGGGTTGTTCGCCCTTGCTGGAGAGCAGCGTCCGCGAAGTCTGTTAGGTCGGCCTGCGACCAGAGGTGTGTCAGCGGTTCGGTCGCACCCCAGCCGACGGGCTCGGCTCCCGTCAGCAAGGTCGTCAATCGCTCCACCGGCCCGCCGAGCAGGGCGCCGGGGGTGTGGGTCGTCTGGTACGTCAGGACGAGGTGGGTTCCTAGCGGAATGCGCGGCGGGGTGACGAAAGGGGACGCGTAGTCGTCGGCGTCGGGGAGTGGGGTGAACGCCTCGCCGGTCCATTGCATCGGACGGCCTGTCGTGCCCTCGTAGTAGCCGGTCGCGTCGGCGACGATCCACTGGGCGTGGCGGCCGTCCATGGACGAGCGCAGCGCCAGGGTCATCCGGCTGTGCGGTGCGGAGACGATCTGGAGCACTCGGCCCGACGCGGCGCACGCGGCGAGGTCGGCCGCCAGGTCGGCGGTGAGCGCGATGACGGGACGGTCCGTCAGGAGGACCGCGGCGCGCGCCGTGCGGACGTCCGCGCCCGCGGTCATGGGGCGCCCCCGCTCCAGACCGTGCCGGAGTGGCGTTGTGCCAGGCCGTCGGCGCAGCGCCGGGCGGCCTTCTCGGCGGCGTCGATTCCGGCGGCGGAGCGGATCTCGGTCCACCAGGCCGGGCACGCGAAGGAGATGCCGAGGAGGCGTTCGGTCTCGCCCGGGACGGGCACGAGGACCGGAGCGGTGAGCCGGACGAGCAGGCGGTCGCCGGTGTCGAAGACGCAGCCCGCTTCGGCGGTGAGGTCGTCGCCGAGGAGGGCGGGCAGGTCGGTGAGGTCGGGCCGGTCGCGGGTGAGGACGACCCATTCGCGGCTCACGACGCGTCCCCCCAGAGCGACCGGCCGAACGCCTCGGCGGTGATCTCCGTGACGGCGTCCAGGACGCTCGCGGACACGTGGTCGGGTGTGATCGCGATGCCCGCCGCGAGGTGCCGGTCGTAGGGGACCTCGATGACCGGTGCGCCGCCCCGGCCCAGCACCTCGCGGGCTTTGCCGAGGTCGGCGTCGCCGTACGGGGTGCGCGCGACGAGCGCGATGACCGTCCGCGACAGCAGCGGGCCGTGACCGCTCCGCGCGAACCAGTCCAGCGCGGCGTGGGCGCTGACGGCCCCGTCGCCGGTGCCCGGGACGACGAAGATCTGCGCGTGCGCGTCACTGAGGACGGCGTGGTGCAGGTCCGTGCCGAGGCCGGCGCCGCAGTCGATGACGGACGCGGCGAAGTAGCGGCCCAGCACCCCGGCGCCCGTCGCGTACGTCGCGCGGTCGAGGTCGTCGCCGACGCGGCCCGGCGGCGCGGCGGGCAGCACCCAGAGATTCTCGTCGGTCCGCGTGAGGTGGACGGCCGCCTCGTCCCAGGTGCGCGGACGCGCGGCGGCGAGGTCGCGCAGCGAGCGGTCGCCGCGGGCGCCGAGCCGCAGCGCCAGCGATCCCGCGCCGGGGTCGGCGTCGAGGGCGACCACGCGGTCCCGGCGGTGCCGGCAGAGGGTTCCGGCGATGAGCGCGGCGATCGTGGACTTGCCCGCGCCGCCGCGGATGCTCGTCACCGCGATCCGCCGGCACGACGCCACCGGCGCGCCGAGCTGGGCGACGAGCGCGGCCGTCTCCCGCGCCTCCCGCGCGGCGGCGGCTCCGACGCTGCGCCGCATCCCCCGGCCGAACCGGCGGAGCACCGGGTCGCCGTGCGGGTTGCGGACGGCGAACTCCTCCGCCGAGTAGGGCGCGGCGGCCGACGGCGCGGAAGCCGGCGGCGCGGCGACCGGTGGCTCGTCGGCCGGCGGCGTGGTGAGCGGTGGCGCGGAGGACCCGGACGCGGCGGGTGGCGACGCGGCGCGCGGTGGCGAGGCGAATGGCGGCACAGCGGCGGGCGGTTCGGCAGGCGGTGGCGCGGCGGTCCCGGACGCGGGTGGCATTGCGCCGGGCGGTGGCGAAGCAACTGCCGGCCGGGCGGTGACTGGCTTGCCGACTGGTGGCGCGGTGGCCCCGGACGCGTCGGGTGATGACGCGGCGCGCGGTGGTGCGGCGAATGGCGGCACAGCGGCCGGTGGTTCGGTGGGCGGTGCTTCGGCGGCCGGCGGCGCGGTGATCCTCGGCGTGGCGGGTGTCGACGGGGCGGCTGGCAGCTCGTAGGTCGGCGGCTCGTCAGCCGGTGGCGCGGTGGTCCCGGGCGTGGCGGCTCCGGGCGCGGCGGGTGGTGCTGCAGCGGCTGGCGGTTCGGCGGCGGTCGGTGGTGCGGCGAATGCTGGCGCGGCGGGTGGTAGTTCGGCGGCTGGCGGCTTGCCAGCCGGTTGCGCGGTCCCGGACGCGACGGCTCTGGGCGCGGCGGGTGGTGCCGTGGCGGTTGGCGGTTCGGCGGGGGGCGGGGGCGCGGCGGGCGCCGATGCGGCGGCTGGTGGTTCGGCGGGCCGTAGCGTGGTGGTCCCGGACGCGTGTGGCATCGCGGCGGGCGGTGGCGAAGCGAATGCCGGCGGGGCGGCGGGTGCATTGCCAGCCGGTGGCGCGGGGGTTTTCGACGTGGCGAGTGGTGGCGCGGTGGGCACGAGTGGTGGGGTGGTGGTGGGTCGTGGGGTGGGGCGGGGGAAAGCGTGGGTTGGGGTGCGGTCGGGGTCAGGGGGGCGGACGGTGGGGGAGCGGTGTTCGGGTGGTGTGAGCCCGTCCTCCGCGGCCCCGAGGTCGAGCAGCACCGCCTTCTGCCAGTCCCGTCCGGACACCGGTCCCCTTTCGCGACCGGGCGGCCCCGCGGCGCTGCCGGTCGTGATCGAGTCTAGACAACACGGTCGTTCACTTTGCGGTAGTTTCCGACGCCGCCGTCAATGCCGGTCAGAGGTAGAGGCCGAGGTGGTCGGGGGTGGTGTCGAGGGTGTCGGGGAGGTCGGACGCGCGGAGGGTGAGGACGTCGGCGGGGGCCGGGGCGTCGGCGGCGGTGAGGCGTTCGGACTGGCGGGCCGTCGCGGCGTCGAGGAGGTTGCGCATCAGGCGGCCGTTGCCGAAGGACGGGCCGCGCGACGTCTTGCGCAGCAGCGCCTGCAGAGTCTGCGGGATCTCCGGGGCGAGCGTGAAGCCCTCGGCGGCGGCCAGGTGCTCGAAGATCGCGACGAGTTCGCCGTCGGTGTAGTCGGGGAACCGCAGCCGCTTCGGGAAGCGCGACTCCAGGCCCGAGTTGGACGTCAGGAAGCCGCGCATCTCGCGTTCGTACCCGGCGACGATCACCAGCAGGTCGCCCCGGTACTCCTCCATGAGCTTCACCAGCGTCGCGACGGCCTCCTGGCCGTAGGCGTCGCCGTTCAGCGCGTACGCCTCGTCCACGAACAGGACGCCGCCGAGCGCCTGCTCCACGGCGGCCCGCACGCGCGGCGCGGTCTGGCCGAGGTGCGTCCCGACGAGGTCGGAGCGCCCCACCTCGACCAGGTGGCCGGACGACAGCAGCCCGAGCTGGGCGTACACGGCCGCGATGAGCCGCGCCACCGTCGTCTTCGCCGTGCCGGGGTTGCCGGTGAACACCATGTGCCGGGACGGCGACGGCGCGGGCTGTCCCGCGAGCCGGCGCAGTTCGGCGGCCCGCGCCTCCGCGACGAGCCGGTGCACCTCCGCCTTGACGTCGCGCAGCCCGACGAGCCCGTCCAGCGCGGTCAGCGGATCGGCGGCGGGCGTGGCGCGGGTGGTCCCCGACAGCGTGTCGGGCAGGTCGGCGGCGGTGAGCGCGCCGAGGTCGGCGGCCGTCGCGCGGGCCAGCCCGGTGACGCGCCGGGCCTGGAGCGCGGTCGCGCGCTCGGCGAGGTTGCGCATGAGCCGCGCGTTGCCGAACGACCGGCCGCGCGGGGCGCGGCGCAGCAGCCCGGCGAGCTTGTCGCGCGCCGCCGCGTCCGGGGTGAGGCCCGCCTGCGCGGTCTGCCCGGCGAAGATCTCGACCAGCTCGCCGTCGGTGAAGTCGGGGAACCGGACGGTCGTCGGGAACCGCGACGCCAGCCCCGGATCGGACGCGACGAACCGCTGCATCTCCCGCTCGTAGCCCGCCGCGATCACCACGAGGTCGTCGCGGTGGTCCTCCATCATCTTGATCAGCTCGGCGATGGCCTCGGGCCCGTAGTCCTCGCCGAGGTCGGACTGGGTGAGCGCGTACGCCTCGTCGATGAACAGCACGCCGCCGACCGCGCGGCGCACGACCGCGCGCGTCTTCACGGCCGTCTCGCCGATGTACTGGCCGATCAGCTCGGCCCGCGACACCTCCACCAGGTGCCCGGACGACAGCACGCCGAGGTCCTTGTAGATCCGGGCGAGCAGCCGCGCGACGACGGTCTTGCCCGTCCCGGGGTTCCCGCTGAAGATCATGTGCCGGGCCGGGGACGGCACCGTCAGCCCCGCCTCGCGGCGCAGCCGCGCCGCCCGCGCCCCGGCGGCGAGCAGTTCGATCTCCTGCTTCACCGACGCGAGCCCGGTCAGCTCGGCCAGCTCGGCGAACGGGTCGCCGCCGGTGCGGCCCGCGTTGAACACCGCCGGGATGTCCGCACGCTTCACGACCAGTTCCTCGCCCGCAGGGGTGCGCTCCCGGACGGCGTCCACCACGACGTCCGCGAGCCGGTGCGCGAGCCGCGCGTTGCGCAGGTTCCGGACGGGAGCGGTCCCGGCCAGCAGCCGTCCGGCGGCGGTCAGCGCCCGCTTGTGCGCCCGCGCGCCGCGCTGCCGCAGCGCCCGCTCGAACAGCTCGGCGTACCCCTCGGCGTCGAACGGCCGGGTGTGGACGACCCGGAACCGCAGCGCGAGCCCCGGGTTCACCTCGCGGATCCGCTCGTCCCCGCCGGGTTCGCAGAGCGCGACGACGTGCAGGTCGTCGTGGACGTCCAGCGCCCGGTGCAGCTCCTCCACGATCGCCTCGCCGCTGCGCGGGTCGCGGGACACGTCGTCTAGGCCGTCGATGACCATGAGGCGGTTCCCGGCGGAGTCGCGCGCGTCGATGTGGAGGTGGGTCGTCCCGGCCGAGACCTCCTTGCCCGCGAAGAAGTCGTCGGCGAGCCACAGCGGCGGCCCGGTGATGAGGCGGTCCTGAAGCAGGCGGGCGATCTCCTGGGCGGCGTCGCGCTTGCCGGTGCCGTCCGGCCCGACGATCATCAGCCGGACCGGCCGGGACGGATTCGCCGCGATCTCCTCCAGCGCCGCGACGACGTCCGGCTGCCCGACGAGCGCCGCGCCGACCTCGGGGACGCGCGGTCGGCGGCGCGGCCGGGCCGGGTCCGCGCCGACCGCCGCCGCGACGGGGTTGACCAGGCGGCGCCGGGGCATCGCGAGACGCCGCAGGTCGGCCTGGAACTCGCCGACCGGGATCCATTCGGGGTCGGGGTAGCGGGCGTCGTCGGGGGCGCCCTGCACGCAGCCGGTGAACCGCATCGCCATGTCGAGCCAGGCGCGGCACGCGTCGGCCTCGCCCGCGCCGAGCGCCCGCGCCAGCCAGGCGCGCGCCCGGTTGTACCAGGCGGCGGGCTCGAACGCCTTCTTCGCGATCGGAAAACGTTCCAGAACCTCGCCGAACTGGTCCTGGGTGAGCGCGCCCGACAGTTCGGCGGGCACCTGTTCGAGCCCGCCCTGCAGCACCAGGTCCACGACCAGCTCGACGGCGTTCTCGTCGTGCGGCGCGACCTGGACCAGGTGCTCGTGGACGGGCAGCAGCCCCGAGCACACCCAGTCCAGATAGCCGATCGGCCCGGCGAGTTCGGGCAGCTCGGCGATGATCTCCTCGGACGCGTGCGCCGCCCAGACCTTGCGCTGCTCGTCCAGCGGCGCGCGGATGTCCAGCGCGGGCGGCGGGTCGTCGTACAGCTTGATCAACGCCTGGCGGCGGCGCTCCAACGGCTCCATGCCCTCCAGGACGTCCAGCGACTCGCGGGCCAGCGCGAGCGCGACGTCCTGGTCGGGCGCCTCCTCCAGCCATTCGAGCGGACGGAACCCGCCCGTCGTCACGCCCCAGCCCGTCACCGGGCGCACCGGGTCCTGCGGCTCGCGCATGTACCGGTTGAAGAACTGGTACTGCAGGCGCGAGTGAGTCCCGGAGTTGACGGCCGCCGCGCCGCACAGGAAGTCCACGATGAGCACGAGGTCGCCGACGACGAGCGACGCGGGCGGGGACAGCAGCGGCTGGGCGTCGGTGGTCAGCTCGGCGGCGCGCGGATCGGCGGCGAGCTTGTCGATGCGGGCGCGGATCTCGTCGTACAGGCCGTCGGGCACGCGCCACGGGCCGTGGAAGTACAGGTCGCACACCGGTTCATCGGTGACCAGTAGTTCCAGATGCTCCGGTAGCCGCACCACGTTCCCCCTTCAAGTCGCCCAAACCCGTCGAACCAGCCCGACGGAACAGCCTAGGTGCTCGTCGCGGACGCGGCGTCCGGTTGTGCCGGACGGCACCTTCGGGACATTAGAACGGCGGGTTATGTTGGGACCGCTCGACGCCGAGCCCGGGGGCCGTCGCGAGTTCGGGACGGCCCACTCTCGCTGACTCCTGGGAGCCAGGTCGTGATCAACAAGCTCCTCGTCGCCAACCGCGGCGAGATCGCCGTCCGCGCCTTTCGCGCCGCCTACGAGCTGGGAATCCCCAGCGTCGCCGTCTACCCCCACGAAGACCGCCTGTCCCTGCACCGGCAGAAGGCGGACGAAGCCTACGAGATCGGGGAACGCGGGCATCCCGTACGCGCGTACCTGGACGTGGACGCCATCGTGGCGACCGCGCTCCGGGTCGGCGCGGACGCCGTCTACCCCGGGTACGGATTCCTGTCCGAGAGCCCCGAGCTGGCCGAGGCGTGCGAGCGCGCGGGCCTGACGTTCGTCGGGCCGCCCGCGGCGGTGCTGCGGCTGGCGGGCAACAAGATCGAGGCGGTCGCCGCCGCGCGCCGGGCGGGCCTGCCGGTGCTGCGGTCGGTGACCCCCGAGCCGGGCGCCGAGCTGGAGGCCGCCGACGAGGTCGGGTTCCCGCTGTTCGTCAAGGCCGCGGCGGGCGGCGGCGGACGCGGCCTGCGCCGGGTCGAGCGCCGCGAGGACCTTCCGGCCGCCGTCGACACGGCCCGCCGCGAGGCCGAGGCCGCGTTCGGCGACCCGACGGTGTTCCTGGAGCAGGCCGTCGAGCGTCCCCGGCACATCGAGGTGCAGGTGCTGGCGGACGGCGACGGCCACACCGTCCACCTGCGCGAACGCGACTGCTCGGTGCAGCGCCGCCACCAGAAGGTCGTGGAGATCGCGCCCGCGCCCCGGCTGGACCCGCTGATCGTCCGGCGGCTGTGCGCGGACGCCGTCGCGTTCGCCCGCGAGATCGGGTACGTCAACGCCGGGACGGTCGAGTTCCTGGTGGACGACCGCGGCGAGCACGTCTTCATCGAGATGAACCCGCGCATCCAGGTCGAGCACACGGTGACCGAGGAGGTCACCGGCGTCGACCTCGTCCAGAGCCAGCTGCGCATCGCGGGCGGCGAGACGCTGTTCGACCTCGGGATCGAGCAGGAGAACGTCACGGTCTCGGGGTTCGCGGTGCAGTGCCGCATCACCACCGAGGACCCGGCGAACGGGTTCCGTCCCGACACCGGCCGCATCTCGGCGTACCGGTCGCCGGGCGGCGCGGGCGTCCGCCTCGACACCGGCACCGCGTACGCGGGCGCGGAGATCTCGCCGCACTTCGACTCGCTGCTGGTGAAGCTGACCTCGCGCGGCCGGACGTTCGAGGAGGCCGTCCGCCGGTCGGCCCGCGCGGTCGCCGAGTTCCGCATCCGGGGCGTGGCCAGCAACATCCCGTTCCTGCTCGCGCTGCTGGACGAGCCGGACTTCCGCGCGGGCGGCGTCACGACGTCCTACATCGCCGACCACCCGGGGCTGCTGACGGCCCGGTCCAGCGGCGACCGCGCCACCCGGCTGGTCCGGTATCTCGCGGACGTGACGGTGAACAAGCCCCACGGTGAGGCCCCGACCACGCTGGACCCGGCTGTCAAGCTGCCGCCGCTGGACGCGTCCGCGCCGCTGCCCGAGGGCTCCCGCGACCGGCTGCTCGCCCTCGGCCCGGCCCGCTTCGCCGCCGAGCTGCGCGCGCAGAACGCCCTCGCCGTCACCGACACGACGTTCCGCGACGCGCACCAGTCGCTGCTGGCCACGCGCGTCCGGACGTACGACCTCGTCACCGCCGCGCCGCACCTGGCCCGCTCGGCGTCGCAGCTGCTGTCGCTGGAGGCGTGGGGCGGCGCGACCTACGACGTCGCGCTGCGGTTCCTCGGCGAGTCCCCGTGGGACCGGCTCGCCGCGATCCGCGAGGCCGCGCCGAACCTCTGCCTCCAGATGCTGCTGCGCGGACGCAACACGGTCGGTTATACGCCGTACCCCGACTCGGTGGCCCGCGCGTTCGTCACCGAGGCCGCCGCGACGGGCGTCGACATCTTCCGGGTGTTCGACGCGCTCAACGACGTCGAGCGGATGCGGCCCGCGATCGACGCCGTCCTGCAGACGCACGCGCTGGTGGAGGGGACGCTCTGCTACACCGGCGACCTTTCGTCCCCCGGCGAGAAGCTCTACACGCTCGACTACTACCTGCGGCTCGCCGAGCAGCTCGTCGACGCGGGCGTGCACGTCCTGTGCATCAAGGACATGGCCGGGCTGCTGCGCGCGCCCGCCGCCCGCACGCTCGTCACCGCGCTGCGCGAGCGCTTCGACCTGCCCGTCCACCTGCACACCCACGACACGGCGGGCGGCCAGCTCGCCACCTACCTCGCCGCGATCGAGGCGGGCGTGGACGCGGTGGACGGCGCCGCCGCCCCGCTGTCGGGCACGACCAGCCAGCCGCCGCTGCAGGCGATCGTCGCGCACACCGACTACACCGAGCGCGCGACCGGCCTGTCCCTGGACGCCCTGACGGAGATGGAGCCGTACTGGGAGGCCGTCCGCAAGCTGTACGCGCCGTTCGAGATGGGCCTGCCGTCGCCGACCGGGCGCGTCTACCACCACGAGATCCCCGGCGGTCAGCTCTCCAACTTGCGGCAGCAGGCCGTCGCGCTCGGCCTCGGCGACCGTTTCGAGGAGATCGAGCGGCTGTACGCGGCGGCGGACCGGATCCTCGGCCGCCTCGTGAAGGTGACGCCGTCCAGCAAGGTCGTCGGGGACCTCGCGCTGCACCTGGTCGCGGCGGGCGCCGACCCGGCCGAGTTCGCGGCGAACCCGGAGAAGTTCGACATCCCCGACAGCGTGATCGGGTTCCTCGCCGGCGAGCTGGGCGACCCGCCCGGCGGCTGGCCCGAGCCGTTCCGCGGCCGGGCGCTCGGCTCCCGCGCGCACACGCCCGCGCGCGCCGAGCTGACCCGCGACGAGGAGAAGGCGCTGGACGGCCCGGACGTCCGCGACACCCTCGACCGCCTGCTGTTCCCCGCCCCGGCCAAGGCCTACCGCGAGACCCGCGCCGCGTACGGGAACCTGTCGGTGCTGCCGACCGGCGCGTTCCTCTACGGGCTGCGGCCCGGCCAGGAGGTCGCGTTCGACCTGGAGCCGGGCGTGCGCGTTCTCGCCGGCCTTGAGGCGGTCGGCGCGATTGACGAGGCCGGGATCCGGCAGGTCATCTGCACGGTGAACGGCCAGCTCAGGACGCTGTCGGTCCGGGACCGGTCGGTCGTGGCCGAGACCGCGCCGGTCGAGCGCGCGGACGCGTCCGTGCCCGGCCAGATTCCCGCGCCGTTCGACGGCTCGGTGACGCCGCGCGTCGAGAAGGGCGCGGTCGTGGCGGCGGGCGACGTCGTCGCGACGATCGAGGCGATGAAGATGGAGGCCGCGATCACCACGCCGGTCGCGGGGACGGTCGCGCGGGTCGTCGTGCCGGGCGCCACGCGCGTCCAGGCGGGCGATCTGCTGCTCGTCATCGAGTGAACGACGCGCGCGGACGACGCCGCCGGGGGCCTCGGTCCCCGGCGGCGTTCGTCTGACCATGCGCGATTCGCGCGAGAGCGGCCTGCTGTGGCCACGCGTTTGTGGGCGGGTTGCTAAATCGGATTCCGAGGCTGTGACGAAAGTGCATTCCTTGTGCGCATCGGCCTGCGGGACAGTCATCAGCGTTCGCTTTCCGGTTCCCCACCCCTGGAGTGGTGATGAAACTCCGGTCCCTGCTGACCACCGCGGCGTTCGGCGCCGCGCTGGCGGTCCCCGCGGTGGTCGCGGCGACGCCGGCGTCAGCCGCGCCCACGGGCTGCACAGCGTCCGACGACGAGATCTACGCCGAGGCTCCCGCCAACCTCAGCGGCCAGAACGGAGACCTCCTGGCCTGCCAGGAGACGAAGCTGAGCAACATCCCCGGCGACGTGCCGATGAAGGCATGGAAGGTCCGCTACGTCTCGACCGACGCCAAGGGCAAGAAGGTCCCGGTCACCGGCACCGTCGCGATCCCGACGGCGCCGTGGACGAAGGGCGGCTCGCGTCCGACCGTCGCCTTCAACCCGGGCACGCTCGGCTCGGGCGCGCAGTGCGCGTTCTCCAAGCAGCTCGCCGGTCACTTCGTCGACATGTACGAAGGCGCCAACCTGACCCTGTTCCTCCAGGCCGGCGACGCGATCGCCGCCACGGACGGCATGGGCTACATCAAGAACGCCGTCCACCCGTACGTCAACGGCGCCGACGCCGGGCACTCCCTGCTCGACATCGTGCGGACGTCCCGCCAGATCCCCGGCGGCGACCTCAAGGCCGACGGCAAGGTCGGCATCTCGGGCTACTCCGAGGGCGGCCACGCCGCGCTGTGGGGCGCCCAGCTCGCCAAGTCCTACGCGCCCGAGCTGAACGTGGTCGGCGCGGCGGCGGGCGGCGTGCCCGGCGACCTCAAGCTCACCGCCAAGCAGCTCAACGGCAGCTTCTTCGCCGGCTTCCTCGCCGACGCGCTCATCGGGCTGAAGTACCAGTACCCCGAGCTGCCGTTCGACCAGCTCATGAACGACGCGGGCCGGCAGGCCGAGAAGGACGTCAAGTCCAACTGCCTCTTCGGCACCCTCGCGGTGTTCCTCGGCGCCAAGGTGGAGAACTTCTCCACGAACCACCTCACGCTCGACCAGCTGTACCAGGTCAAGGCGTCCAACGGCCGCACCGGCGGCGAGATCATCGACGACCAGAAGCTGGGCGTCGACATCGGCCCGGCGGGGTCGGGCGCCAAGTACGAGATCGGCTTCCCGGTGTTCCAGTACCGCGGCTGGCTGGAGGAGATCATCCCCCACGAGACCGAGGACGGCACCAAGAACGCCTACTGCAAGGCCGGCATCAACACCACCTGGAAGAACACCTACCCGACCGAGCACCTGTCCACGGACTGGGGCGCGGCCGGTGACGTGACCAGCTTCCTGAACGACCGGTTCCTGGGCAAGGACGTCAAGAGCACCTGCTGACCCTTCCCCCTCGCGCGGCCCGGACGGTTCCTCCCACGAATCCCGTCCGGGCCGCGCCCCTTTTCAGGCCCCGGCGCGGCGCAGCAGCGCCCGCCGCTCGGCCTCGTTGGCGGTCAGCTCCGCCGCGCGGCGGAACTCCGCCCGCGCCTCGGCGTCGCGGCCGAGCCGTTCCAGCAGGTCGCCGCGCACGCTCGGGAACAGGTGCCGGTCGCGGACGGACGCGTCCGCGGCCACCGCGTCCAGCACTTTCAGGCCCGCCGCCGGGCCGCGCGCCATCCCCACCGCGACCGCCCGGTTCAGCTCCACCACCGGCGACGGCGCGACGCCCGCCAGAATGTCGTAGAGGGCCGCGATCTGCGTCCAGTCGGTGTCCTCGGCCGTCGCGGCGCGCGCGTGGCACGCCGCGATGCCCGCCTGGAGGACGTACGGGCCGGGCGGCCCGCCGACCTCCCGCGCCCGCAGCAGCGCCGCGAACCCGCGCCGGACGAGCAGCGGATCCCACAGCGCCCGGTCCTGCGCGGGCAGCGGCACCGGCTCGCCGGACGGCCCCGTCCGCGCCCGCGCCCGCGACGCCTGGATCTCCATCAGCGCGACCAGCCCGTGCGCCTCGGCCTCGCGCGGCATCAGCCCGGCGAGCAGCCGCCCGAGCCGCAGCGCCTCGCGGCACAGGTCGCCGCGCAGCCAGTCGTCGCCGGACGTCGCCGCGTACCCCTCGTTGAAGATCAGGTAGAGGACGGCCAGCACCGACGACAGCCGGTCCGCCCGGTCCGCGCCGGACGGCACCTCGAACGGGACCCCGGCGTCGCCGAGCGCCTTCTTGGCCCGCACGATCCGCTGCGCGACCGTCGGCTCGGGGACGAGGAACGCGCGCGCGATCTCGGTCGTGGTGAGCCCGCCGAGCATCCGCAGCGTCAGCGCCACCCGGGACGGCTCGGGCAGCACCGGATGGCACGCGGTGAAGATGAGCCGGAGCATGTCGTCCTCGATGCGCTCCGGGTCCGCCTCGACCGTCTCGGCGGTCTCCATCCGGTGCCCGATGTCGGCGAGCCGTTCGGCGTACCGGTGGTCGCGGCGGATGCGGTCCACGGCGCGGCGGCGCGCGACGGTCATGAGCCAGGCGCCCGGGTTGCCCGGGACGCCCGACTCCGGCCACTGTTCGAGCGCGGCGACCAGCGCGTCCTGCGCCAGCTCCTCGGCCAGGCCGACGTCCCGGACGACCCCGGCGACGCCCGCGATGATCCGGCCCGACTCCAGCCGCCAGACCGTCTCCGCCGTCCGGTGCGCCTCACTCGTCACACGGCCGATGACAGCATCAGCGCCGCCGGCCGCGCAACTCAGCCGGGAAAGTCCTCCTCGGGGCCGAACACCCGCTGGATCGTCCCCTGGCCGTCCCCGACGATCGCCCAGAACCGGCGGCTCAGCTCGATCGCCTCGGCCTCGTCGCGGACCTCGACCAGCGCGAACCCGACGACCTGCTCCTTGGCCTCGCTGAACGGCCCGTCGGTGATCGTCACCTTGCCGCCGCTGGAGGTGATCCGCTTGCCGCCCGGCTCCAGGCCGCCCGTCGCGAGCAGGACGCCCGCCCGGGTCATCTCCTCGATGAACCTGCCCATCTCGGCCATCATCGCCTCGTCCGGCGGCCCGCCGGCGGAGGAGGAGTCGTCGGTGGTCATCATGAGGTAGCGCATGGTCGCCCCTTCGGTTCCCGGCCGGTTCCGTCCCGGCCTCTCACCGACGCGTCGTCCGGCGGGGACGGGTTTCGACATCCGCGCCGAAACTTTTTCCGGCGATCAGAGCTTACGGGCACCCAGTGTGGCCATGACCTGCGGGAACGTCTTGTGCAGCTCGTCCTGCCAGTACTTCCACGAGTGCGAGCCGTTGCCGTAGAAGTCGGCCGTGACGGGGACGCCGAGCCGCCGCGCCTGCGCGACGAAGTCCTTGGACGCCCGGTACACCTGGCTCTCGCTCAGGTACCGGATGTCCCACGGCGCCGCGTTCGGGTTGTCGTACGGGCCGGTGGAGCCGTTGCCGGACGACACGTAGATCTTCGTCCAGCGCAGCCGGGGGAGCAGCGTCGTCGGGTCGTGCGCGGCCCAGTTCGACCGGTTGAGGATGGGGTCGCCCCAGATGTCGGACGGCGTGGTGCCCGGCCGGGTGTTCGCGTAGAGGAGCAGCGCCGGGATGCCCGGGCTGAGCATCGACAGGACGCCGCTGAACGATCCCGCGAACCGGTACAGCCCCGGGTGCCGGGCGGCGTAGGTCATCGCGCCCTGCGCCCCGGACGAGATGCCGATCGCGGCGCGCTCGGGCCCGGCGCGGAAGTTGCGCTCCAGCAGCTCGCGGACCTCGACGGTGTGGAAGGTCTCCCAGCGGGGGGTGCCGCCCCGTCCGCCGTTGTACCAGTCGGTGTAGGAGCCGTTCCGGCCGCCGTCGGGCATCGCGACGAGCGTGTCGTACTTGGCGGCGACGCTCTCGATGTCGGTGCTGCGCGTCCAGGAGACGTAGGTGTCGTTGCCGCCGTGGAACGCGTACAGCGTCGGCCAGGTGCGGTTGGCGGTGGCGCTCCAGGTCTTCGGGACGAGCAGCCGGACCTTCACCGACTTGCCGAGCCCGGTCGAGTTGACCGTGATGTCGGCCTCGGTCTTGCGCTTGTCCAGCCACTTCACCGCGGTGATCTTCGAGCCGTCGTCGGACGGCAGGTACGCGGGCGGCGCCGTCTTGCGCGGCGGCGCGGGCGTGCCGGGAAGCTGCGGGACGTTCAGCGTCGGGAGCGGGTTCGGGTTCGTCGGCGCCGGGTTGCCGTTGACGGTCGGCGCGCTCAGCGTCGGGACGGGGGAGGTGTTCGTGCTGATCGGCCCGTTGAGCTGCGCGGCGGCCGGGTCGGGCAGGTGGCCGGGATCGCTGTCGTCCTTCCCCGAGGGCAGCAGCACGAGCACCGTCGGCACGATCGTGACGAGGGCGATGCTGCCGATCGCGAGAAGAGCGTCGGTCCCTTTCCGCACTTTGTATCCCCCTTTGGGTCGGAGCAGACCCTACTGTCCCGTCTGGCCGCGCTGGGGCGCGCGGGAGAAATGTGAAGCAATCGAGACCTGGGGCATACCGTATCGCCAGAGGATGACGCGTACGCAACCGGCCCTGCGTCCAATAGTGGCGTAAACCGGGCCGTCGTGGGAGAGGTCAGTGCGTCGCGACGCGCAGCAGCAGCGTGATCAGGACGACGCCGCCCACCACGATCGCCGGGGCCGTCCGGGCGGCCGAGTCCTCGGCGCGGCTGTGCGTCACGAGTGCGCCGACCATCAGGACGAACAGGCAGAAGCCGACCAGGATGCCGAGCCAGGACGCCCACAGCCCGACCAGCAGCCCGAACGCCCCGAGGATCTCGGCGACGCCGACGAGCCGGTAGCCGTCCCACGGCACGTTGAGGTGCGTCGCGAGGTCCACCTGCCGCGGGACGCCCTGGAGCTTGCCGAGGCCCGCCGTCAGGAACACGCCGGCCGTCGCCAGCGTGAAGATCACCGTGAGCAGGAACATGCGGTGGGCGTTCCCGGGCCGCCGCCGCGGCTACCGGCGCCCGACCGAAAAATGATCAGTTGCCGGGCATCAGATGATGACGCCGTTGAGATAGACCCAGTCGCCGTCGTTGCGGACGAACGAACTGTTCTCGTTCATCCGCCCCGCCCGGCCGTCCTCGGTGAACGTCGCGCTGAAGTGGACGGTCCCGGCGGTGTGCAGCGGGCTTCCGCCGGTCGTGCCAAGGACGGTCAGGCCCGTCCAGACCAGGCCGGGGTCGAAGCCGATCCGGCGCGGGCGCGTCCGCGGATGCCAGCTCCGCAGCAGGTACTCGGCGTCCTTCAGCGCGAACGCGCTGTACCGGGAGCGCATGAGCTGCTCGGCGGTCGCGGCGCTCGCCTCGCCGCGGTGCAGCCGGCCGCAGCACGCGTTGTACGCCATGCGCGGGTCGCACGGGCAGGACACCGGCGTCCGCGGGGACGTAGCGGGTTTCGGCATCTCTCCATTGTCACCCGCCCGCGCCGCGACCCGCCGGAGGGTCGCCGTTTCACCCGGCTCCTGCCGGTCACGTAGGGGCTATGAAACGACCCGACGACGACAGACCGCTCGCCGACCGGCGCGCGGACCCCGGCGACGCCGTGCCCGACGACGAGTACGACTTCGCCGAGGAGAACGCGCCCGGCCCGACGTCCCCGGCGAACGCGCCCGCCGACGCGCCGGGCGGCGAGGACGAGGGCTACAGCCCGCAGACCGAGGTGCCCTGATGGTCCGCGCGTACGTGCTCATCCAGACCGACGCCGGGTGTGCGGCGGAGGTGACCGAGCACGTCCGCGGCGCGCCCGGGGTCGGCGAGGTCGTCGCCGTCACCGGTCCGTACGACGTGATCGCGCAGGTGGAGGCCGCCGACGTCGGCGTGCTCGGCCGGACGGTCGTGGACTCGGTGCAGGCCGCGCCCGGGGTCGTCCGGACGCTGACCTGCCCGATCACCGACCTCTGATCACGCGGCCTGGGGCGTCTCCAGGTGCCGCTTGATCCGTTCGAGCGTGGTGACGATGTGGCGCCGGTTCGCGCCCGGCCGGTTGAACGTGCCGGTGATGAGGAGGGCGATCGGGATGAACCAGAGCGGGGCGCGCAGCCAGTTGGTCTCGGTGACGACGCAGCCCCGCCCGTCCGCCGTGGGCGCGATGTCGTACTCCCAGCGGGAGATGGGCAGCCGGAACGCGGTGTCGACGCGGTAGGCGAACCTGCGGTCCGGCTCGGCCTCGAGGATGGTGCAGTTCGTGTACCAGTGGCGGCGGCCCTTGCGGTTGTGGCCGCGGAACCGGGCGCCGACGGCGGCCCCCGCGGCGCCGTCGAGCCAGTGGGCGCGGTACGCCTCCTCGGCGAAGGTGATCATGACGGGCGGGTCGCTGATGATCCGGTAGACGTCGGCCGCGGGCGCGTCGATCGCGATCCGGCCGACGGCCATGGGCTTGTCGTACAGCATGGGGGTGGCCCTCCGTCGGGTGAATGTAATCGGTGATTACATCAGGGCGCCGCGGCGACGGTCAACGCTTCTCCTCCGGCAGCAGGACGATGCCCGCCCCGAACGTGTCGAGCACGTGGTCGACCAGCCGGTCCGCGTGCTCGGCGGGCAGGAAGCCGTCCACGATCATCTGCGACAGCCCGTACACCAGCGCGTGGGACGTCAGCGTCACCAGCCCGGGATCGCCCGCGCGCAGCTCCCCGGCGTCCTGCCCGCTCGTGACGACGCCCGTGACGAGCCGGTCGATCTCGGCCAGCCCCGCGTGCAGCTCCGGTGCGGGCTGCCCGCTGTAGACGGTCTTGCGCAGCAGCTCGAACCGGTACTTGTGGCGGGCGGCGTACGTCACGAAGCCCCGTCCGAACGACCACATGGCGGGCCGGTCGGGACGCGCGTCGGCGAGCGCGGCGCGCTGCCACGCGAGGAACTCGTCCAGGACGCGCCCGGCGACGGCCGTCAGCAGCGCCTCCCGGTCCGCGAAGTGCCGGAACGGCGCCCCCGGCGAGACCCCGGCCCGCCGCGCCGTCTCCCGGACGGACACCCGCGCCGTCCCGCCCTCGTCCAGCAACTCCAGCGCGGTGGTGACGAGCACGTCGGGAAGGGATCCGTGGTGATAGGTGGAGCGCTTGTCGGTCACCAGCGCTTGATACCACGGGCCGCCGAGCCGAAAGGACGGACGAGCGGCAGGAGAGGGTGGGGGCGCCCCCGGCAGGATTCGAACCTGCGACACCCACTTTAGGAGAGTGGTGCTCTATCCCCTGAGCTACGGAGGCTGGTGACGTCCGGTACAGGAGCGTAGCGGACGACGCGTCCAGGGTAAGGGAACGGGGCGTCCGGGCGCTCGTCCAAAGCGACGCGACTCGTTCTGGGTTGGCGAGATCTGTACGCTTCCCTCCCGTGAACGGACGGAAATGGGGGAAGGTCCGGACGGTCGACGAGCGCGCCGAGGACAGACGCGTCAGACGGCCGCCGGCCCTGGCCGTCGCCGGGGTCGCCGCGACTCTCGTCGTCGGCGGGGTCGTCGCGTTCGGCGGCCGGGGCGGCGGGGAGGCCGATCCGCAGCCGCCGCCCGCGGAGGCGTCCGTCGCCCGGCCGCGGACGAGCCCGGAGGTCCAGCCGACGTACGGCGAGTCCGTCCCGCCGCGCGCCGTCCCGCGTCCGGCGCCGCGCGCGGTCCGGCCGCCCGCGCGCCCGAAGGCGTCCCCGCGCCCGGTGCAGCGGCAGCCGCGCCGCCGGTACGGCCCGTGCCCGCCCGGCTTCTGGAACCTCCCGTTCTTCGACCGGTGGTGCGGAAGGCGTCCGTTCGTACGCCGGTGACCCGCCGGAGGGACGCATGAACCTGTAGTAGCGTTCCAGGCGCTGTTGGTATTGGGCATCAGGAGGAAAACCACCGTGCCAACCCCCCGGGCGGCGGTGCTGACCGCGGTCTTCCTGGTGATGGCGGTGATCGGCGCACCACCGGGACGGGCCGCCGGGCGTGAGGACCCGCTGGACGCCCTGCGCCGCCAGGCCGCCCAGGCCCGGTCGGACCTGGAGGCCGCGACCGCGCGGCTTCAGCAGCGGCAGAAGGACCTGACCGCGTCGCAGGCCAAGCTCCAGGACACGCTCCGTCAGCTCGCCGCGGCCGAGACCGACCTCAACCGGATCCGCGGCCCGCTCGCCAGCCTCGCGAACGCGAGCTACCAGCAGCAGAACGCGGTGGGCGCGCTGTCGGTCTTCGGCGGCGGAACCCCCGAACAGGCCCTCCGCTCGTCGGCGGACGTCGACCACCTGGCCGCCGACCAGCGCCGCGTGATCGACGAGGCGGGTCAGTACGAGCGCCGCCGCGCGCAGCTGGCGTCCGCGGCGCAGGACCTCCAGTCGCGCAACGCGGTCGAGCAGACGAAGGTGCAGCAGCAGGTCGAGCAGCTCAAGCAGAAGTCGGCGGACCTCACCCGCCGGCTCACGACGATGCTGAACAAGCTGGACGTCAACGACCAGCGTCGCCTGGAGATGTCCTGCGACAAGGGCCTGGCCGCGAAGGCGAGAACGTTCCCCAACGGCCTGATCCCCGATAAATACCTGTGCCCGCTTCCGCAGAAGAACCGCGAACTGCGCCCCGACGCGGCCCTGGCCTTCTACAAGCTGAACGCCGCCTACAAACGCCGCTTCGGCCGCAACATGTGCCTCACGGACTCCTATCGCAGCCTCGCCGAGCAACAGCGCATCTACGCCCAGCGCCCGGCCTTCGCCGCCGTTCCCGGCACGAGCAACCACGGCAAGGGCCAGGCGGTCGACGTCTGCGGCGGCGTCCAGAACCAGGGCTCCCCCCAGTTCAACTGGATGGAGGCCAATTCCCGCAGATTCGGCTGGTTCCATCCCGCCTGGGCCTACAGCAACCCCTTCGAGCCGTGGCACTGGGAATTCGGCCGCAGCGCCAACGGCTCAACGGGTACGGAACCCTGACGTCACCCGTTCAGCACGACGTGCTTGATCTCCTGGAACTCGGTGAGCGCCCGGGGGCCGTTGAGGCGGCCGACGCCGCTCTGCTTGAAGCCGCCCTCTTCCATCTGGTCGTGGATGACGCCCCAGGTGTTGGTCCACACCGTTCCGGCGTCCAGTTCGCGGGCGACGCGCAGCGGACGGTCGACGTCCCGCGTCCACACCGACGCGGCGAGACCGTACTCGGTGGCGTTGGCGCGCGCGACGGCGTCGGCCTCGTCCTCGAACACCTCGAACGTGGCGACGGGGCCGAAGACCTCGCGCTGGACGATCGGCGCGGCGACGTCGGCGACCTCGACCAGCGCGGGCCGCAGCAGCGCGTCGCGGGCGTCGGGGCCGGGGTGGACCAGGCCGCCGCGCACCAGGACCGTCCCGGCGGCGTCGGCGACGAGCCCGTCGATCCGGAGCGCCTGCGCGCGGTCGACGACGGGCCCCATGTCGGTGCCGGGGTCGTCGCCCGGCCCGACGCGGACGGCCTCCAGCGCCGCCGTGAGCCGGGCGCGCAGTTCCCCGGCGACGCCGCGCTGGGCCAGGACGCGGCTGCCCGCCATGCAGAACTGCCCGGAGAAGGTCGTGACCGCGGCCGTCAGGACGGGCACGGCGGCGTCCAGGTCGGCGTCGTCGAACACCAGCATCGGGCTCTTGCCGCCCAGCTCCAGCGACACCGGCTTGAGCCGCGCGGCGGCCTCGGCCATGATCACGCGGCCGACGGCGGTGCTGCCGGTGTAGCTGACGACGTCCGTCCCGGGGTCGGAGACGAGCAGCGGGGCGCCGTCGTTGCCGGACTCGGTGAAGGCGTTGAGGACGCCCGGCGGCAGGCACTCGCGGACCAGCTCGTACAGCAGCCCGTTGGTCAGCGCCGTCTGCGCGGGCATCTTCATCGCGACCGTGCAGCCCGCGGCGAGCGCGGGCGCGAACGACCGCACCGCGAGGATGACCGGTGAGTTCCACGGGACGATGACGGCGGCGACGCCGAGCGGCTGGTGCAGCGTCATCGAGTACGCGCCGGGGCGGAACTCCCCGGCCCGCCCGGCGTCGGTGAGCGCGAGCGCGGCGTTGTAGCGGAGCTTCGGGATCGTCGCGTCGATCTCCATCGCGGCGTCGGCGCGCTTCTTGCCGTTCTCGCGCGACAGGGTCGTGACCAGCTCGTCGCGGCGCTCGCCCATCCGGTCGGCGAGCCGCAGCAGCGCGCGGGCGCGCAGGTCGCGGTCGCGCGCCCAGGACGTGTCGGTGAACGCGGCCCGCGCGGCGTCGATCGCGGCGCGCGCGGTGACGGCCCCGGCGTCGGCGAACGTGCCGAGCACCTCCCCGGTGGCGGGGTCGCGGGACTCGCCGACCGCGTGGCCGTCGCGCCACTCGCCGGCGATCAGATTGCGGACGTGCGGCATCACAGGGCTCCCTCGAAACGGATGACGGGCTTGACGGTGCGGCCGGAGCGGGCGTCCTCGATCGCCTCGGCGAGCTGGTCGGGCCGGTAGCTCCGGATCAGCCGGTCGACGGGCAGCCGGCCCTGGCGGACGAGGTCGGCCAGCGCGGGGATGAAGGTCACCCGGTCGCTGCCGCCCTCGGTGACGCCCCGGATGGTGCGGCCGTCGATGAGCGCGTTGACGTTGAACGACGCCCGGGTGCCCGCCGCCGGGGCGCCGATGACCGCGACCGTCCCGTCGGCGGCGACCGCCTCGATCGCCAGTTCCAGCAGCGCCGCCACGCCCGTCGACTCCACGATGTGGGTGACGCCGGTCGGCCCGGCGAGCGCCGCGAGCCGTTCGGCCAGGTTCTCCCGGCCGGCGTCGATGCCGTCGGTGGCGCCCAGTTCGGCGGCGAGCGCGAGGCGGGACGCGACGACGTCCACCGCGATGATCCGGCGCGCTCCGGTGAGGCGGGCCGCCATCACCGCCGACAGCCCGACGGCCCCCGCGCCGAACACCGCCACCGTGTCGCCCGGCGCCGGACGCAGGACGTTGAGGATCGCGCCCGCGCCGGTCTGCACGCCGCAGCCGATGGGCGCGAGCATGGCCAGCTCGTCCTCGTCGGCCGCGTCCACGCGGACCATGCTGTGCTCGGCGACCAGCGCGTGCGCGGCCAGGGAGGACTGGCCGAAGAACAGGCCGCCGAGCGGGCCGCCGTCCGCGCCGACGACCGGGGTGGTGCCGTCGGGGCGGGCCGCGCCGAAGTTGAGGGGCCAGTACGTCGCGCACTGGGTGGGACGGCCCGTCCGGCACTTGGCGCACAGTCCGCACGAGTTGAACGACAGCACCACCTGGTCGCCGGGCCGGACGCCGGTCACGCCCGGGCCCACGGCCGTCACGATTCCGGCGCCCTCATGCCCGAGGACGGCCGGGAGCGGCACCGGGAGCCGTCCCGCCAGGACCGACAGGTCGGTGTGGCAGATGCCCGCGCCGACGATCCGGACGAGCGCCTCACCGGCCGAGGGCTCGTCGAGCCGGACGTTCTCCCAGTGCAGCGTGTCGGCGCCGGTCCGCGCGACGGCGGCGGTGGTCGGTGTGGCCATGCGCACTCCTGTCTTGATTTTCAGGAACTTCGTCCTGTTTATCGAAACATAGTGAGCGCTCGGGATCGTGGCAAGCCGGAGGGGGTCGCCGACGCGACCACTGTCATGTGTACGTATTCGTACCGTTGTGGCATTGGGGGGCGCGCTCTAGCTGGCCAAAGCCCGATTTTGAAGCCTTGACGGCCCATTTCCGCATCGGTACGGTGCCGGACAGACGCACCCTCCGGGACATGTGTATCGCCATGCAGGACAGGAAGTGGTTCATGAACGCTGAAGACCCGCAGCCCCGTCCCACCGCCGACGTCGCGATCGTCGGCTTCGGCCCCGTCGGCCAGCTCCTGTCGCTGCTGCTCGCCCGCGCGGGCCACGACGTGCTCGTCCTCGAACGCTGGGAGCGGCCGTACGCCCTCCCACGCGCCGTCCACTTCGACGACGAGATCGGCCGGATCTTCCAGGCGGCCGGGGTCGGCGACCGGGTCCGCGCGGTGACCGAGCCCGTGCCCGACCACTACGAATGGCGCAACCGCGCGGGCGACGCGCTCGTCCGCATCGACTGGTCGGGCAACGGGCCGTCCGGCTGGCCGACCGCGAACTTCTTCTCCCAGCCCGAGCTGGAGGGCGTGCTCGCCGCGGCGGTCGCCGAGCTGCCCGGCGTGGACGTCCGGCGCGGCCTGGAGGTCACCGGCCTGGACGAGCACGGCGACCGCGTCGTCCTCACGGCCCGGACGAAGGACGGCGCCGAGCGGAGTTTCGCGGCGCGGTACGTCGTCGGCGCGGACGGCGCGAACAGCTTCGTGCGCGAGCGGATGGGCTCCGCCCTCACCGATCTCGGCTTCTACTACGACTGGCTCATCGTGGACACCGTCCCGCGCGACACCGACACGGTCTGGTCGCCGATGAACTGGCAGCTGTGCGATCCGCGCCGTCCGACGACGATCGTGTCCGGCGGGCCCGGCCGCAGGCGCTGGGAGTTCATGCGCCTGCCGGACGAGACGGTCGCGGACCTGAACACGCCCGAGTCCGCGTGGCGGCTGCTCGCGCCGTGGGGCCGGACGCCGGAGAACACCGTCCTCGAACGGCACGCCGTCTACACCTTCCAGGCCCGCTGGGCGGACCGCTGGCGCGCCGGCCGCCTCCTGCTCGCCGGCGACGCCGCGCACCTGATGCCGCCGTTCGCGGGCCAGGGCATGTGCTCCGGGCTGCGCGACACCCGGAACCTCGCGTGGAAGCTCGACCTCGTCCTGACCGGCACGGCCGCGCCGGACCTGCTGGACACCTACACGAGCGAGCGCGTCGAGCACGTCCAGCACGCGATCGGCATGTCGATGGCGCTCGGCCGCGTCATCTGCGTGTCCGACGAGGACGCCGCCGCCGAGCGCGACGCGCGCATGATCGCGGCCGGCGCCGACCCCGCGCGAGCGCTGCCGCCCACCCCGCCGCCCGTGCTCGGCGACGGCGTCCTCCAGCACGACGCGGACGGAACGCGCCATCCGAACGTCGGGCACCTGACGCCGCAGTACCGCGTCGGCCACGCGGGACGGACGGCCCTGCTGGACGAGCTGACGGGCGGCGGCTTCGTCGTCCTCACCGACGGCGACGCGCCCTGCGCCGCCCTCGACGCGGCCGACCGGGCGTTCCTGCGCGCGATCGGCGCGACGCTCGTCCCGCTGAGCCCGCCGGGCGAGGGTGGCGCGTACACCGACGCCGACGACGCCTACCTGCCCCACATGCGCGACCACGGCCACGTCGCGGCCGTCATCCGGCCCGATTTCTACCTGTTCGGCGCCGCCACGACCCCGGCGGACCTGCACGACCTCGTCGGCCAGCTCCGCGAGCGGGTGCGGTTCACCGGCGCGTGAGGACCGGGACCAGGACCTCGTCCACGAACGCCTCCCGCCGGGGCGCGTCCAGGTCGCCCGTCCCGAGCACGTAGCTCACCATCACCTGGCCCATGACCAGGTCGAACAGGCGCGCGGCGAGCGCGGGGTCGGCCAGCTCGCCGCGGCCGATGGCGCGCTGGACGACGTCGCGGCAGTCCTGCCGGGCGCGGTCCAGGGCGCTCACCCGGACGGCCTCGGCGATGGCCGCGTCCTTCTGCGCGGCGGCGAGCAGGCTCGCGAACGCCGCCGCGTCCTCCTCCCGCGCGATGTGCGCGAGCGCCTCGACCAGCCGCAGCAGGTCGGTCCGCAGGTCGCGGGCGTCGGCGGGCAGCAGCGGGACGTCCGCGCCGCGCGCCAGCAGCGCCGCGCGGACCAGCTCGCTCTTGTCGGCCCAGCGGCGGTAGATCGTCGTCTTGCTCGACCCGGCGCGGGCGGCGACGGCGTCGATCGAGAGCTGGTCGAAGCCGACCTCGCCGAGCAGCTCGCGGGTGACGTCCAGGATGGCCCGCGTCCGGGCCGCCCCGCGGCCCACGGGGGTCTTCGCCGGGTCCGGTGACATGACGGTGTCAGCTCCTCAGCTCTCGGTGTCAGTGTACGTAATCGTACCGATGACCACCCGGCCAGAACACATGACACAAGCCACAACCGGCGAAAGCGCTGGTCGCCGGGGGGTTGACGTGTGATTTTCGTAACGATACGGTCCCGTACTACAACGATCGAGGCGTGAAATTCACGACAGATGTAGCGCCTTGCAGGACAGGAGGTCGCCGTGGCCGGAGACATCTTCCAGGTCGGTCGCGAGGTGGCCGTCTCCCTCCGCGAGGGGGACGGAACAGGGCTCCGGCTCCTGCTGCGCGAGCGGTTCGGGACGCCCGGCCCGCCCGAGGACCGGCTCGTGGAGATCACCCCGGCGGCCGGCCCGGACGCCACCCACACGGTCGCCGAGGTGATCACGGCGGGCGGCGCGCCGCTCGTCCCCGCCCCCGGCGACGGCCGGACCACCCTGCTCAACCTCATCACCGCCGACCGCCCGTCCTGGGCGCTCGACTTCAACGTCGCCGAGACCCGCGAGCACATCCGGCACCTGCCGGGCTTCGTCGGGACGGCCTTCCTGACCGGCCGCGCCACCGGCGAGCTGATCGAGCTCGTCCAGTGGCGGGACGCGGCCGACCTGCGCGCGGCCTTCGCCGACGAGCGGTTCCGCGCCCACGTGGACACCGTGCGCCGCGCCGCCCGCACCGACGTCGGCCGCTACGAGATCCTGCCCCACCGCACCGAGGAGAACGCATGAAGCCCCTGGTCATCGACGCCGACAGCCACTTCATGGAACCGCTGGACTTCGTCCGGCTGATGGACCCGGCGCTCGGCGCCGAGGTCACCGAGAAGGCCCCGACGGCCACCGGCCACGCCCTGATCGCCGAGGTCTTCGAGTCCGTCCCGGTGGACGAGCGCCCGCCCGCCGAGGAGTTCATCCCCGACAAGCTCAAGCAGGTCTTCGACCGCTTCGAGGGCCGCGCGGGCGCCGAGGACACCGAGGTCTTCGACGACCCGTCCGTCCAGGTCATGTTCGACCCGCCGGGCGGCAAGGGCGGCGCCGAGCGCATCGAGATCCTCGACCGGCACGGCATCGACGTGCAGATCGTCAACCCGAACCTCGCGATGGCCGCCGTCCGCGCCGCGCTGCGCGCCGAGACCGGGCTCGGGCTGCGCGTCGCGGAGGCGTACAACACGTGGGCGGGGTCCGCCGTCGACGGGTACACCGACCGGCTGCTGTTCACCACGGTCGTCCCGCTGGACGACGTCGACTGGGCCGTGGGGGAACTGCGCCGCACCCGGGAGCTCGGGTCCCGCACGTGGGCGATGCCGCTCAACCCGACGGGCGGACGCGGCCTCGGCGACTCGCACTACGACCGGCTCTGGGCCGCGTCCCTCGACCTGGACATGATCCCGCTGCTGCACGTCGGGTTCGGCTGGCCGCGCATCGACCTGGACTGGCTGCGGATCGACGGTCAGATCAGCTCGCAGATGATGATGCGGATGGGGTCGGGGCTGATGCGGACGCTGCCGCAGACCGTCCTGTCCCACCTGGTCTATCGGGGCGTCTTCGACCGCTTCCCCGACCTGAAGGTGTGCGTCCAGGAGTTCAACCTCGACTGGATCGACCTCTGGCTGGACACCCTGCCGAACCTCTTCTTCCCCTGGGAGCACAAGGCCGCGCCCGAGGAGATCCTCGCGAACAACCTGCGGTTCACGCCGCTGCGCGACCAGGACGTCGCGTCCGTCATCGACCGGCACGGGCCCGACCTCGTCTGCTACGCGTCCGACTACCCGCACCTGGAGGGCATCGCGAGCGACTGGGACTACTTCGACCGGCACCTCGCCGGCTACGACGCCGCCACCCGCGACCGGTTCAACGGCGGCAACATGGCCGCCCTGCTCGGCCTCTGAGGACCCGCATGCTCATCGCGATCGAAGAGGCGTTCTCGGTGCCCCGGTGGGACGCGCGTGAGGCGCGCACCATGCAGAAGGTCCGAGACAGCCTCCCCACCCCCGAACTGCGTGCGGAGTTCGCCCGCCGCCACGCGTTCTTCCGCGACGAACTCGTCCCCCGGCTCCACGACGTCGGCGGGCGCCGGATCGCGGAGATGGACGAGCACGGCATCGACGTCCAGGTCCTCTCCCTGACCACGCCCGGCATCCAGGCCGTCGCGGACGCCGCGCAGGCGTGCCGCGACGCCCGCGAGGCCAACGACCACCTGGCCGACGCGATCCGCGCGGCCCCCGACCGGTTCCGGGGCTTCGCGGCCCTGCCGCTGCAGGACCCGGCCGCCGCCGTCGCCGAACTGCGGCGCGCGGTCGAGGAGCTCGGGTTCGTCGGCGCGCTCGTCAACGACCACACCCTCGGCCGCTACCTGGACGAACCGCAGTTCGAGCCGTTCTGGCTCGCGCTGGAGGACCTGGACGTCCCGCTCTACCTCCACCCGGGCGCGCCGCCGGTCGACCGCTGGCACGTCCTCAACGGCCATCCCGAACTCGTCGGCCCGTCGTGGAGCTGGGGCGCCGAGGTCTCCGGGCACATGCTGCGGATCCTGTTCGGGGGCGTCCTGGACCGGCACCCGAAGGCACGCGTCATCCTCGGCCACATGGGCGAGGGCCTGCCGTTCCTCGTGTCCCGGCTCGACGCCCGGTACCGGCAGAACCCGTCCCGGCGGCTGCGCCGCGTCCCGTCCGCCTACTTCGGGCGCAACATCCTCATCACCACGTCCGGCGTGTGCTCGCACGCCGCGCTCACCGGCGCCCTGCTCGCGCTCGGCAGCGAGGCGATCATGTTCGCCGTCGACTACCCCTTCGAGTCCACCGAGGAGGCGGTGCGGTTCATCCGCACCGCGCCGCTCAGCCCCGCCGAGAGCGACGGCATCACCCACCGCAACGCCCAGCGGCTGCTGCGGATCTGAACGACAGGGAGGCGCGTCCTCATGTCCACCACCCCCCACCCCACCCCCACCGTCGCCCCGGCACCCGCCCACGGCCTGCCGCTCATGCTGGCCATGGTGATCCCCGCCCAGCTCCTCGCGATCACCGGCATCATCGGCGGCGCCGTCCAGCCGCACATCGCCCAGCACTTCCACACCACCGAGATCGCCTGGTTCAGCCTGGCGTCGGCGCTGGTCACGCTGGTGTCCGTCCCGTTCGCGATGAAGTTCGCCGACATCTACGGCAAGCGGCGCGTCATGCTGCTGCTCGCCGTCGCGGGTCTCGCGGGCGACGTCGTCGCGGCGCTCGCGCCCAGCTATCCCGTGCTGCTGGCCGGCCGGATGATCACCGGGCTGTACGGGCCGGTCGTCGCCCTGATCCACGCGGCCGTCCGCGAGTACTTCCCGCCCCGCCGCATCGCCACCGCGTACGGTGTCGTCACCGGCTCCATCGGCGTGATCACGCTCGCCGGGCCGCCGGCCACCGGACGGCTCGTCGACGCCCACGGCTGGCGCGGCGGGATGTGGCTGCTCGCCGGGCTGACGGCGTTCGCCGCCCTCATGATCTGGCGGATGCCCGAGACCCGGCGGCGCGGCCGGTTCGGCGCCGACTTCGACTGGGCCGGCGGGCTGCTGCTCGGCGCCGGGGTCGCACTGATCGTCTTCGGCGTCGGACGCGGGAACGGCCACGGCTGGACCGCCCTGCAGACCTGCGGGCCGATCCTCGCCGGGCTCGCCGCCCTGGCGTGCTTCGTCCCGGTCGAGCTGCGGGCGGCGCGGCCCGTGGTGGACGTCCGGATGCTGAGCCGCCGGCCGGTCGCCACCGTGATCGCCGCCGCCGCGTTCGCGCAGTTCGCGTTCGTCATCTCGCCCGCGATCCTGTCGTTCCTCGCCCAGTTCCCCCACATCCCCGGCGTCTCGGACAGCTTCGGCTGGTCCACCACGCACTACGCGCTCGTCGGCATCCCCGCGGGCGTCGCCACCGTCGCGGCGGGGCTGGCGGCGGGCGCGCTGCTGCGCCGGCATCCGCCGCGCGCCCTGTGGCTCGCCGGCACGACCGTCCTGATCTGCGGGCTGCTGCTGTTCTCCCAGTTCCACGGGAGCGCGGGCGAGGTCATCGTCAGCGGCGTCGTGACGGGCCTCGGCGGCGGGACGGTCATGGCCTGCGGCACCGCGATGATCGTCTCGGTGATCACGGCGCGGCACCAGGCGTCGGTCAACGGCATGGCCTACCTGCTGCTCCAGGTCGTCGGCGGGATCAGCTACCAGGTGCTGTTCACCGTCCTTTCGACGCACCGGTCGATCGTCCACGGGACGGCCTTCTACCGGGACCAGGCGTTCACCAACGGCTACTACTTCCTCGCCGCGCTCGGCGCGGTGGGCCTGCTGGTCTCGCTGTTCATGCCCCGGATGCGCCGGCTCGCCGACGCGGCCGACGACCCCGACGACGGGCGGTGACCGTGCTGATCGCGATCGAGGAGGCGTTCTCCCTCCCCGAACTGGACGAGCGGCGCCGCGCGGCGTTCGCCCGGCGCGTCACGTCCCCGGTCGTCCAGGCCGAACTGGCCCGGCGGCAGGAGATCTACCGGCGCGACTTCGCCGCCCGCCTCGCGGACTTCGCCGACCACCGGCTGCCGGAGATGGACGCGGCCGGGGTGGACGTCCAGGTACTGTCCCTGACCACCCCCGGCATCCAGGGCGAACCGGACGCGGCGACGGCCGTCGCGGACGCCCGCACGGCCAACGACTTCCTCGCGGCCGTCATCGCCGAGCACGGCGCCCGCTTCCAAGGCTTCGCCGCCCTCCCACTCCAGGACCCGCACGCCGCCGTAACCGAACTCCAACGCGCGGTGGACGACCTAGGCTTCGTGGGCGCGCTCGTCAACGACCACGGCCCGGACGTCGCCCGGCTCCGCCGCCCCGAGTACGACCCGCTCTGGCGGACGCTGGCCGACCTCAACGTCCCCCTCTACCTCCATCCAGGCGCACCCGAGATCGACCCGGCGGACATCACGCCGGACGACGAAGGGAGCTGGGCGGCGGACGCGGCGATCCACGCCCTGCGCCTAGGCGCACGAACTGCCGCGCTAGCGGCGCGGCTCGTCCACGCCCGCATCTTCGACCGCCACCCCGGCGCAAGGATCATCCTCGGCCACATGGGGGAGGGCCTGCCGTTCCAGCTGGCCCGGCTCGACGCCCGCTACCGCCAGGCCGGCGAGACAAGACTGCAGCGCCCACCGTCCGCATATTTCGGGGACAACGTGCTCATCACCACGTCCGGAATCCACTCACCCGAAACCCTCGCAGCAGCCGTCCTGGCGGTCGGCGCGGACGCGGTGCTGTTCGCGATCGACTACCCCTTCGAGTCCAGCACAGAAGCGGCGCACTTCCTGCGAACCGCCCCACTGAGCGTCCACGACCGCGAAAAAATCGCCCACCGCAACGCCGAACGCCTCCTGCTCCGCGGCGCACGATGACAAGCCAGGACCGCCGACCAAACGTCTAGGCGATCGCCGTATCGACCTGTCAGACCCCGGAAATCCGTAGCCGACCACCGATGGCACAGAGCAACAAGAAGGCCGCCCGTGAGCGCGAACGCTGACGGGCGGCCTTTTCGAGGGTGGATCTAACGAGGGCTTACTCGAACCCAACCCGCACGATGAGCAAGCCGCACGGCGACCTCGGCCAGAGGGGGGCGTGGGGGCGGAGCCCCCACACCGGGGGTCTGGGGGTCGTCCCCCAGATAAACACTGCGGGCCACCGGGAAGGCGCAGCTGCGCCGACCACGATGGCCCGACTCGTGGAGCTGAGGGGATTTGAACCCCTGACCCCCTCGATGCGAACGAGGTGCGCTACCGGTCTGCGCCACAGCCCCAACGACTCCGTCAGGTTAGCAGGATCTCGGGGTGTTCGCGTAACCGGAAAGCGCCTCACTCGCCCACGGCGCGGCGGTCGGCGGCGTACTGGTCGAAGACCTCCTCCTCGGGGGCCGGGACGAGTTCGATCACCTCGGCGTGGGCCGCGGCGACGGCGGCGGCCTCGGCCTCCAGCTCGGCGGCGCGGCGGACGCGCGCCCGGTGCGCGGCGTCGGCGCGGCGGGCGGCGTCCACGCCGACGGCCACGCGCAGCAGCGCCAGGTGGCCCGTCAGCAGCAGCAGGGCCGGGACGGTCGTCCACCAGGGGGCGACGCCGGTCGCGGCGAGGACGATCGTCGTCAGGAACAGCAGCGTGAGGCCCGTCGTGCGGCGCCGGCGGCGCGCGATGACGGCCGCGCGGCCCGGGCGGCGGCGCGGCTGCGGGACGGGTGAGGGCTCGTGGATGTCCGCGTCGTCCTCCGTCTCGAATGTGACCGGCGTCTCGTCGAGATAGAACTCATCCGTTTCCTCGCCGCGGCGAGGACGGAAACGAGAAACTCCCGGAGACTCATTGTTGTCCCGGCGGAGCCACATCGGCACGAGAACGACGGCCCAAACGGCGACGATCGCGAGATAGAGGACGGCACTGCTCACGCGGCGACCCCAGCGGGCCGCGAACGCCCCGGGGCACGGCGGAGGAACGCGCCGCGGAACGGCGCGCGCACGTGCATCGGGAGCAGGGTCACGCCCGCACGGTACGAGTCGGTGTCAACGGTTGACGAGCATAAGGGGCGGTGTGTCGCGAGATCGTTCTCTTGGTTACTCTCCGTTTGCCGAGCCTTCGCGAGCGCAGGAAACTTACGGCGCGGCGAACGCCCGGACGTCACCGTCCGCTCAAATGTCAGGGTGACGACGGCGAGTGGGGAAATGCTCGTCTCCGTGCGGCGAGCCAGCGCGCGCGCAGCCCGACGGGGACGTCCTCGCTGGTCAGCGCGTAGCAGATGTGGTCACGCCAGGCTCCGTCGATGTGCAGGTGACGGCGCCGAATTCCCTCTTCGCGGAAGCCGAGTTTCTCCACGACGCGGCGGCTGGCGGCGTTCTCCGGACGGATATTCGCCTCGACGCGGTGCAGTCCGACGGTGAAGAAGCAATGGTCGACGGCGAGCGCGACGGCGGTGGGCATGATGCCGCGTCCGGCGACCTGGCGGTCGACCCAGTAGCCGATCTGCGCGGACCGCGCGGAGCCCCAGACGATCGCGCCGATCGTGAGCTGCCCGGCGAACCGGTCCTCGTGGGTGACGACCCAGGGCAGCGCCAGTCCCTGCCGGGCCTCGCGGCGCATCGTCCGGACCATCGTGAAGTACGGGCCGAGACCGCTGCGGAACAGGGGCGTCTCGGGGTTGGTGGGCTCCCAGGGGCGCAGCCACTCGGCGTTGCGCACGCGCATGTCGCGCCAGATCGAGGCGTCACGATGCCGCAGCGGGCGCAGCCCGACCGGTCCCTCGGTCAGTGTGACCGGCCAACCCCGCATGCGTTCCACGACTCCATGATTCCCTTTTCGCGTGCCCGGACGCCATCAATTGTCCACCAGATCGTCCGCCGCGCTCCGTCCGGCACGCGCCGACGGCCGACCGACGCACCTGCGCAGAGCCCCAAACGACCGCCGACCACCAAGCCGAGGCCGCCCACCGAGCGGACGACCCCGTCCAGCATGACGAAACGGTCATATCAGACGCACCAAGCACCGTCCATGCCCCCGCCGGACCCGCAAGATCGCCAGACGGACCGCACCAGCCCGATAGCCAACGATGGCGCCCCGGCCAGCACGCGTCACACCTGCGCCGCACCCGCCTGATGGCCAACGACGGCGTCCCGCGCAGCGTGCGTCACGCCCGGGCCGCACCCGCGCGAAGGCCAACGGCGGCGTCCCGGCCAGCGCGCGTCACCCCTGGGCCGCGCCCGTCCGATGGTCAACGATGGCGTCCGCAACAGCGTGCGCAGGCCTGGGCTGCGCACGCGCGATGGCCAACGGCCGCGTCCAGGGCGGCACGTGTCACGCCGGGTCCGCGCTGGTCCGATAGCCAACGATGGCGTCCGGGACAGACCGCGTCACGCCCGGGCCGCGCCCGCGCGATGGCCAACGGCGGCGTCCAGGGCAGCCCGCATCACGTCTGGGCCGCGCCCGCGCGATAGCCAGCAGTGGCGTCCGGGACGGCGCGTATCACGTCCGGGCTTCGCCCGCGCGGTGGCCAACGGCGGCGTCCCGGGCAGTGTGGGTCATGCCCGGGCTTCGCCCGCGCGATGGCCGACGGTGGCGGCCGGGACTGCGTCACGCCGGGGCCGCGCCTGGGCGATGGCCAGCGATGGCGCGGCCCGGAGGGCGCGTGTTACGGCTGGGGTGGACGGGGGTGGTCGCCGCCGGCGATCTGGTCGACGGCGTGCCGCAGGACGGTTCCGAGCACGGCCATGCCGTCGCGCACCCCGCCCGTCGAGCCCGGCAGGTTCACGATGAGCGTGCGGCCCGCCGTCCCGGCGATCCCGCGCGAGAGGACGGCGGCGGGCACGACGTCGCGTCCGTCCTGCCGGATCGCCTCGGCGATGCCCGGAACCTCCCGTTCGATGATGCGGCGCGTCATCTCGGGTGTCTCGTCGGTCGGGCTGAGCCCGGTGCCGCCCGTGGTGACCACGACGTCGTACCCGGCGGCGACCGCGTCGGCGAGGACCTCGGCGACCGGCTCGCCGTCCGGCACGACGACCGGACCGTCCACCTGGCAGCCGAGGTCCTCCAGGAAGCTGACGAGCAGCGGCCCGGACCGGTCCTCGTAGACGCCCGCAGCGGCCCGGTTCGACACCGTGACGGCCATCGCGCGGATCAGCGATCTCCCGTTCGGCGCCATGTCCCGGTCTTGCCTCCCGTCTTCTCCTCGACGCGGACCTGCGTGATCGTGGCCGCCGGGTCGATCGCCTTCACCATGTCGATCAGGGCGAGCGCGGCCGTGGTGACGGACGTCAGCGCCTCCATCTCGACGCCCGTCCGGTCGGCGGTGCGGGCGGTGGCGAGGATCGCGACGCCGTCGTCGGCCACGGTCAGGTCGACGGCGACACCGTGCAGCGCGATCGGATGGCACAGCGGTACCAGGTCCGGTGTCCGTTTCGCGCCCATGATCCCGGCGATGCGGGCGACCGACAGCGCGTCGCCCTTGGGGACGTCCCCGGCGCGCAGCGCGGCGACGCACCGCGCGGACAGCGCGACGAAGCCCGCGGCGGTGGCGGTGCGGTCGGTGACGTTCTTCGCCGAGACGTCCACCATCCGCGCCTTGCCCGACGCGTCGAGATGGCTGAACTCGGCGAACTCCGATCCCATGCTCATGACGGCAACCTCATGACCTCGACGTGCGCGCCGGCGGGGACGGCCTCGGCCTCCTCGTCCACGACGATGAGGGAGTCGGCGCCCGCCAGCGACCCGAGCTGGTGCGAGCCCTGCCCTTCGGCGGGCGTGACGGTGGGGTGGCCGCGGTTCTCGCTGAGCCGCGACCGCTGGTAGTGCCGGATCCCGGCGGGCGACCGGACGTCGGCGCCGAGGACGGCGCTGACGGTCGGCAGGGACTCGGGCGGCAGGCCCTGCATCGCCCGCAGCGCCGGACGAACGAACACCTGGAACGACACGTACGCGCTGACGGGGTTGCCGGGCAGCGTGAACACCGGCGTCCCGTCGAGCAGGCCGAAACCCTGCGGTTTGCCGGGCCGCATCCGCACCTTGTGGAACGCCATCGTGCCGACGCCGGTCAGCACCTCCTTGACGACGTCGCGGGCGCCCATCGAGACCCCGCCGGTCGTGACGATCGCGTCGGCGTCCCCGGCCAGGTCCCGCAGGGTGCGCAGGACGTCGGCGGGGTCGTCGGCCACGATCGCCCGCCGCCGTCCCGTGCCGCCCGCCTCGTCCACGGCGACGGCGAGCATGAAGCTGTTGGAGTCCCAGATCTGGCCCGGTTCCAGCTCGCTGCCCGGTTCGCGTAGTTCGCTGCCCGTGGACAGGACGACGACCCGGGGTTTGCGCCGCACGCTCACCCGGGGCCGGCCCACGGCGGCGAGCATCCCGATCTGCGCGGCGGCGAGCCGGGTCCCCGCGTCCGCGACGACCTGGCCGGCGACCACGTCCTCGCCGGACCGCCGGATGTAGTTCCCCGGCGGCGCGGCGCGCAGCACCCTGACGCTGCGCACGCCGCCGTCGGTCCACTCGACGGGCACCACCGCGTCCGCCCCGGCGGGCAGCGGCGCGCCCGTCATGATCCGCGCCGCGCCGCCCGCGTCGATCTCGGCGACGCCCGGCACGCCCGCGGCGATGTCGCCGCGGACGGGCAGGACGACCGGCGACGCCTCGGTGGCCCCGGCGATGTCCGCCGCGACCACCGCGTAGCCGTCCATCGCCGAGTTGTCGAAGGGCGGCAGCGCGACGGGCGCCGCGACGGGCTCGGCGAGGACCGTGCCCGCCGCGTCCGCCAGCGCCACGTCCCGCGGCGCCAGCACCGAGATCTCGGCCAGGATCGCGGCGAGATGCTCCTCGACCGTCCTCATGCCCACGCTATGCCCACGCTTCCCCCGTCCGGTGGCCGGTCACCCGTTCCCCGCACCGCCCCGCTCGGCGCAGAAGTCGCGCAGCCAGGCGAGGAACTCCGCCGACAGGTCTTCCCGCTCGGACGCGAACATCACGACCGTGCGGAGATACTCCAGCTTGTTCCCCGTGTCGTAGCGGCGTCCGCGGAACTTGACGCCGTAGACGCCGCCGCCCTGGTCGGCGGGGGTTTCGGCGAGCGTGCGCAGCGCGTCGGTGAGCTGGATCTCCCCGCCGCGGCCGGGCGGGGTCTTCTCCAGGACGTCGAACACCGCGGCGTCGCAGACGTAGCGGCCGATGATGATCCAGTTGCTGGGCGCCTCCCCGGACGGCGGCTTCTCGACCAGGTCGGTGATCCGGACGACGTCCTCCTCGTCGGTCGCCTCGATCGCGGCCGAGCCGTAGGCCGACACCTGCTCGGGTTCCACCTCCATCAGCGCGACGACGCTGCCGCCGTAGCGCTGCCGGACCTCGATCATGCGGCGCAGCAGGTCGTCGCGGGCGTCGATGAGGTCGTCGCCGAGCAGGACCGCGAACGGCTCGCGCCCCACGTGCTGGCGCGCGCAGTACACGGCGTGCCCGAGACCCTTCGGCTCGCCCTGCCGGACATAGTGCATGATCGCGAGATCCGCGGACTCGCGGACCGCGGCCAGGCGTTCGGCGTCGCCCTTGGCGTCGAGGGCCTCCTCCAGCTCGTAGGCCCGGTCGAAGTGGTCCTCGATCGAGCGTTTGTTGCGGCCGGTGATCATCAGGACGTCGGTGAGTCCCGCGTCGACGGCCTCCTCGACGACGTACTGGATCGCCGGTTTGTCGACGATCGGCAGCATCTCCTTCGGCGTCGCCTTCGTCGCGGGCAGGAATCGGGTTCCGAGACCCGCCGCCGGAACGACGGCCTTGAGTACGGGTGCGTTGTCGGCCATGGTGAGACCCTAGCCACCGACGGTGAGAAGATCGTGAGCGACATCGAGATCGACATCGACGCGAAACGCGCGGCGCGCGCGTCCGCACTGGCGGCGCGGTCCGCGCTCGACCCCTCGACGCGGACGTCCGCCGCCCGTGCGCTGCGGGACGCGCTGCTGGCGGCCCCCGAGATGGAGATGGCGGGGACGGTCGCGGCCTACGCGTCGGTGGGCGACGAGCCCGACACCCGCGGCCTGCTGTTCGCGCTGTGGAAGCGCGGCGCGTACGTCCTGCTGCCCCTTCTCCTTCCGGACGGCGATCTGGACTGGGCCTCGTACGAGGGGCCGGACTCCCTGCGGCCGGGGCCGCGCGGAACGCTGGAGCCGTCCGAGCCGCCGCGCGGGCCGGGCGCGGTGGCCAGCGCGGACGTGGTTCTGGCGCCGGCGCTCGCGGTGGACCGGACGGGCACGCGCCTCGGCCGGGGCGGCGGCTCGTACGACCGGGCGCTGGCGCGGGTGGGTCCGGCGATCCTGACGGTGGCGCTGCTGTACGACGGCGAACTGGTGGAGGCCCTGCCCGCGGAACCGCATGACCGCCCGGTGCGGGCGGCGGTGACCCCGTCCGCGGGTCTCGTGCGCTTCTCTTGATCATTTTTGCCTCCGTGACGGACCGGTGACGGAACGCGTCCATCGTCGCGGAGGGGTCTGACATTTTCGCGGGCACCCGCCGGACGAGGTGCTGAACCCGGCAACGGAGTGCGAACAGCCACAAAAATCACAATCACCGCATCTGTGCAGCTCAGATGGGTGTTTTCGCGGCGATCGACCCTCGGTGACCGTCCCGAGAGGTCACTGAAAGTATGCGATCTACGGCTAAATCTGTAGGATTCCTAAACGATCACTCGTCGCGGCCCCACCGGGAGGGATGTGCATCTCGAACTCTGGCTACTCCTCGGATCCACGCTCGTACTCAGTGCGATCGTCGCCGTCCGGCTGTCCTACCGCGCCGGACTCCCCAGCCTCCTCATCTACATCGCGCTCGGGCTCCTCGTCGGCGAGGCCGGGCTCGGCATCGACTTCGACGACGCCGAACTCGCCGAGATCCTCGGGCTCGCCGCACTCGTCCTGATCCTCGCCGAGGGCGGCATCACCACCGACTGGCGGCGCGTCCGCGACTCGGTCCCCGCCGCGATCTCGGTGTCCGTCGCCGGGACGCTGATCAGCATCGGCGTCGTCGCGGGCGCCGCGATGTGGCTGCTCGGCATGGACTGGCAGCTCGCGTTCCTGCTGTCCGCCGTGCTCGCGCCCACCGACGCCGCCGCGGTCTTCTCCGTCCTGCGCCGCCTGCCCCTGCCCTCGCGCCTGACCGGCCTGCTGGAGGCGGAGTCGGGCTTCAACGACGCCCCGGTCGTCATCATCGTCGTGGCCCTCAGCACCACGGACGCGTCGGCGCCGAACCTGTTCGAGCTGTTCGGCGTCATGGTGTACGAGCTGATCGCGGGCGGTCTCATCGGCTTCCTGATCGGCTGGCTCGGTGCGTACGGGCTACGGCGCGTCGCGCTGCCGGCGTCCGGTCTCTACCCGATCGCGGTGCTCTCGCTGTCCGTCGGGGCCTACGGCGTGGCTGCGCAGACGCACGCCAGCGGGTTCCTCGCGGTCTATGTGAGCGCGCTCGTTCTCGGCAACTCGCGTCTTCCGCACCGTCCTGCCACGCGGGGGTTCGCCGAAGGCATCGGCTGGCTCGCGCAGATCGGGCTGTTCGTCATGCTCGGGCTGCTCGCCTCGCCCGACGAACTGCCGGCGCAGATCGTCCCGGCGCTGATCATCGGGTTCGTCCTGCTGCTCGTGGCACGGCCGCTTTCGGTCGTCCTGTCCACCTTCGGGTTCCGGCTCGGCTGGGGCGAGAAACTCTTCGCCTCGTGGGCCGGGCTGCGCGGCGCCGTACCGATCATCCTCGCGACGATCCCGATGGTGAACGAGGTCGCGGGCGCCGACCGGCTGTTCGCGATCGTGTTCAACATCGTCGTCGTGTTCACGCTGCTCCAGGGGCCGACGCTTCCGCTCGTCGCCCGCTGGTGCCGGCTCAGGGACGACGAGAACCCGCGCGAACTGGGCGTCGAGGCCGCGCCGCTGGAGGAACTGCACGCCGAACTGCTGGAGATCCGCGTCCCGCCGGACTCCCTGCTCGGCGGCGTCGAGCTGTTCGAGCTGCGACTGCCGCCGGGGGCGTCCATCACGCTCGTCGTCCGCGACGGCGCCAGCTTCGTGCCCGGCTCGACCACCGCGCTGCGCGGCGGCGACACGCTGCTCGTCGTGGCGACCGAGGAGGTCCGGGAACTGACCGAACGACGGCTGCGCGCCATCAGCCGGCGCGGCAAGCTGGCGGGCTGGTTCGGGGAGACCGGGGCCTGATCCGGGGAACAGCCCGGAGGAGAATCCCGTTGCCAACATCGGTACCATTAGCAGTCGTTTCAACTGAGTGCCAGCCCGCTGGTCCGGGCTGAGTCAGCGAGGAGGAACCGTGCCGACGTATCAGTACGTTTGCACCGAGTGCGGCGAGCCTCTGGAGGTCGTGCAGAGTTTCAGCGACGACGCGCTGACCGAGTGCCCGGCCTGCCAGGGCAAACTCCGCAAGGTCTTCTCGGCGGCGGGGATCATCTTCAAGGGGTCCGGGTTCTACCGCACCGACAGCCGGGGGTCGTCGTCCTCGGTGTCGTCGTCCTCCAAGTCGACGGACACGGGCAAGTCGGACACCGCGAAGTCCGACTCGTCCTCGTCGGCCTCGTCCGGTGCGAGCGAGTCGTCCTCGTCGTCCAGCACCACGTCGTCGTCCTCCTCCTCGTCGGAGAAGGTGGCCTGACCGCGCCGCGAGCGGTGGGGCGCCCGGGGATCAGCGCGGGAGTTATCCACAGTTCGCGGCGGGGCTCGCGGGGCGGTGCGGCGGCTGCCTAGGGTCGGCCGCATGACGACTTCGCAGACCCTTCCGGAGCCGGCCGCCGAGATCGGCGTCATCGGCGGCTCGGGCTTCTACTCCCTTCTCGACGATGCGGAGGAGATCCGGGTCGACACGCCCTTCGGGGCGCCGAGCGACCCGGTCGCTGTCGGGGAGCTGAACGGCCGCCGTGTCGCGTTCCTGCCGCGCCACGGCCGCGACCACCGGTTCCCGCCGCACGCCATCCCCTACCGGGCGAACCTGTGGGCGCTGCGGGCGCTCGGCGTCCGGCAGGTGCTCGCGCCGAGCGCCGTCGGCTCGCTGGTCGCCGAGCACGGCCCCGGGACGCTCGCCGTGCCCGACCAGCTCGTGGACCGGACGTCCGGCCGCGCCCAGACCTATTACGAGACCGGCGCGGCCATTCACGTGCCGTTCGCGGACCCGTATTGCGCGGCGGGGCGGCGGGCCGCCGTCGACGCGGCGCGCGACACCGGCTGGGACCCGGTGGACGGCGGCACGCTCGTCGTCATCGAAGGCCCCCGCTTCTCCACCCGGGCCGAGTCGCGCTGGTTCAGCGGCCAGGGCTGGACGCTCGTCGGGATGACCGGCCATCCCGAGGCCGTGCTCGCCCGCGAGCTCGCGCTCTGCTACACGCCGTTGTGCCTGGTCACGGACCTGGACGCCGGGGTCGACACGGGCGAGGGCGTGACGATGGCCGAGGTGCTGGAGGTCTTCCGCGCGAACGTGGGCCGACTGCGGGCGCTCGTCGGTGACGTGGTGACGCGCCTTCCGGCCGAGCGTCCGTGCCCGTGCCCCAACGCGCTCGACGGCATGAAACTTCCGCTGGAGCTGCCGTGAACGGGCTGCGCTCCCTGCTGCGGTGGCGGGTCCGGCACCGGCGCGCGGCGGCGGCGCTGTTCGCGGCGTTCGGCGCCGGGTTCGGGCTGCTCGCGCTCCGTCCGGCGGGGGCCGGCGGGGTCGAGATCCTCACGGCCGCGCGGGACCTTCCGGCGGGCGCGACGCTGCGGCCGTCCGACGTGCGGCGGGCGACGGTGCCGCCGGACGCCGTCCCGGCCGGGGCCGCGCGCTCGTCACCGGCCGGACGGGTGGTCGCGGGCGCCATGCGGAAGGGCGAGCCGTTCACGGACGCGCGGCTGGTCGATGCCGCCGGTCTGCTGCGCGGTTTTCCGGCGGGGACGGTGGCGACGCCCGTCCGGATCGCGGACGCCGACGCCGTGCGCCTGCTGCAGCCCGGGGACCGGATCGACATCCTCGCGGCGAGTGCGCCGGGAGCCGCCGAGCCGGCGTCCACGGAGCTGACGCCGTCCGACCCGGCCGATCCCGGACCGCTGCCGAGCCCGTCCGTCCCGCCGCCCACATCACCCTCACCGACACCGCCGCAGGAGCCCGGCGCGACCACTACACCGCACCCGGATCGAGGAACCGCGCCACGACCGTCCGAGCGGACGCACGCACCCGACCCAGCCCCGCCGTTCCCCCGCCCCTCCGGCAGGACGACCACGGCACCTCCCCAACCCGCGCCGACCACGCGGACGGCCCTAGCCGACCTCAGGCTGGACCACGCAGTCGAAGCCGGGCACACGACCAGGCTCCGCATCTGGCCGGGCCATGCAGCCGAAGCCGGGCTGGGCACCGGGCTCCGCATCTGCCCGAGCCGCGCAGTCGAATCCGGGCACGGCGCCCGGCTTCAGATCAGGCCGGGCCGCGCGGCGTACGAGGGCGAGATCGCCGCCCTGCACGCCTACCAAGGAGCGTCCATGCTGACGGGCGGTTCGGGGGCGCATGCCCGGCTGGTCGCGGCGGGCGTGACCGTGCTCGCCGTGCCGCGAAGCCGGGAGACGGCAGGTCAGGGGGCACTCGTCGTCGTGGCGACGGACCGCTCGCAGGCGGCTGCGCTGGCCGGGGCGGGAGGTGTTCTCTCGGTCACGATCGAGCCGGACTGAGCCGCGACGAACACGGGGAATCCTCGCGATCTCACGCACAGTACCCGAGCGATTCGGGTAGAAAGTGTGGTCGTCACACCCCCGACATGTGCTGGAGACTCCATCATGGGCGGCTTCAAGAAGTTCCTCATCCGCGGGAACCTGGTCGATCTGGCGGTCGCGTTCGTCGTCGGCGCCGCGTTCGCTTCGCTGGTGAAAGATTTCGCGAACTCGTTCATCACGCCGCTGATCGCCCTGTTCGGCGGGAAGCCGGACTACACGGCCCTGACGTTCAAGATCGCGGACACCACCTTCCCGTACGGGGACTTCGTGACCTCGGCGCTCTCGTTCGCCATCACCGCCGCGGTCGTGTACTTCCTGGTGGTCCTCCCGATGAGCAAGCTGCTGGAACGCCTCGACCGCGGCAAGGAGAAGACCGAGCACGAGTGCCCGGAGTGCCTGAGCGAGATCCCGATCAAGGCCCGCCGCTGCCGGTTCTGCACAGCGCTGGTCACCGCCGACGCCTGACCCCGCATACGACGGCGAACACTCACCCGACCCGCCGGTCCGACTCCGTTGCTGAGCCCGCCCAGGCGCCACCCGAGCACCCGGAGCACCGGCGGCCAGCCCAGCCGTCCAGCCACCGCACAACCGTCTCCCGGCCACGGCAGGCGCCGCGAACGCGGGCGATCACGACGGCCGCCAGACGCACAGTTCGCTGCGCGATCACGGCCGGCCAGGCGTACTCGACCTGCGGGTACGTCCGGATGCTCGGCACCCGGAAGCCCGCCGGATCTGCGCCGATCCGGCGGGCGCAGCCCATGCACCGGCCTTGGCGCGGAAACAATCTCGGCGCAGCGGTCGGCGGCCTCGGGGCCTTGGCGCCTCGCCCGCACCGCATGCCGCGCACCGCGCCGCAAGCCCGCACCGCGCCGCAAGCCCGCACCGCGCCGCAAGCCCGCACCATGATCGGCAGGCGCGACAGTCCTAGCGGTCGAGGCGACTGTGGCGCTGGTAGGCACGCGGATGCCCCGTTCTGCGACGCCCCGGCTGACGGCGACAGCCGAGACGCCGCCGACGCGGTCAAGCCGCTCTATGCCGGGGCGGACGGCAAGGGCGTCAGCGGGTGGGAGCCAAGGTGTCGTGTGATCAGCGGAAATGTTGCGCGATCATCTCGCGCTGCTGCTGGTCATGCTCACCGCCTGCTTCCGGTCGTACTCGCTGGCGGATTGCGCACGCCGCCTACCTCGGGGTTCTGGTCGCCGTCGGCGCCGTCAACGTGGGGGACTGGCCCGGCCGACGCCGTTCGTTCTGGACTAGCCCGCACGGATGCTGCCCCGGGGCTGCGCACGATGGTCCGCGCGGGCGCACGGGTCGCCAAGGCGGCCGTCAAGCAGACCACCGACCCCGGCCAATACCGCCATCGCGTCGACGTGCGGCCTCGTGCCGATCCGGGCCGGTGACCGTCCTGCGGCTGCACAGGCTCGTCCATCTACACGGGAGACGAGCCACGACTGCGCGCCGGAGGCCGATGGGGGTTAGGGTGCGCCGGGTGTCGTCCAGCGGTGTTCGACCTTGGCGATGCGCCAGTAGGCGAGTGCGCACAGCCATACGGCGGCGAAGAGGGCGACGATGATGTAGCCGACGCTGCCCAGGTCGAGGCCGGAGATCCAGCCGGTGACGCCGTCGCGCAGGCCGAGCTTGTCGTGCAGGACGCCGACGAGTTCGATCGTGCCGATGACGAAGGCCACGGCGATCGAGAGCCCGGTGATCGTGAGGTTGTAGTAGACCTTGCGCACCGGGTTGGCGAACGCCCAGTGGTAGGCGAAGTTCATCAGCGTTCCGTCGAGCGTGTCGAACAGGCTCATCCCGCAGGCGAACAGCAGCGGGAGGACCAGGATCGCGTACCAGGGCAGGCCCGCGGCGGCGCCCGATCCGGCCATGACCATCAGCGCCACCTCGGTGGCGGTGTCGAAGCCCAGGCCGAACAGCACACCGACCGGGTACATCTGCCACGACCGGCTGATCGAGCGGGTGAAGCGCCCGAGGATCCGGTTCATGACGCCCCGGTTGTCGAGGTGGCGTTCCAGTTCGGCCTCGTCGAACTCGCCCGACCGCATCGCGCGGAAGACGCGGCGGATCCCGGCCAGCGCGATCAGGTTCAGCGCGGCGATCAGGTAGAGGAAGACACCCGAGACCGTCGTGCCGATCAGGCCGAGAACGGCGTGGGCACCCGAGTCCTCGTTGACGAGCGTCCCGGCGACCTGCGCGCCCGCGGCGACCAGGGCCGCCATCGCGACGACGATGGTGGAGTGCCCGAGGGCGAACCAGAACCCGACCGCCACGGGCCGCTGACCGTCCGCCATCAGCTTGCGCGTGGTGTTGTCGATGGCCGCGATGTGGTCGGCATCGAAGGCGTGCCGCATGCCCAGCGTGTACGCGGTGACGCCCAGCCCGATGCTGAACACCTGCGTCCCGACCGTGTAGCCGCGCGGCGACACCATGAGCACGAGGACGCCGAACGCGACGACGTGCATCACCGCGATGACGCCGAGCAGCACGCCCGTCCTGATCCAGTCGGCGCGCCCGAACCGGCGCGCGCGAACGTCCGTCATCGCCATGGATGACCGCCTCTCCAGCACCTCGTGGATGGTCGTCACGCTGTGCCGTGGCCGGTCTCCTGGCTGACGGGTCCCGCGTCCGCGCACCTCGCCTTCCCGGCCGGACGAACCCGGCCAGTGACGCCTCTCGGACGGTGTGCGAACTCCCCGATCACAGTGGCGAGGGCCGCTCCGGTCTCACACCGGTCTTCCCGATCACCACGACGCGGTCACTGTAACCCGCCACGTCCATAACTGCATATTCCTCGCATTTGCGACTCGCTGCCCGAGCGGACGCGGTTCGCTCGACCCTGGAGCGGGACGCGCGCGGACGGGTGGGAGGATGACCGCGATGGGCGAGGCGACGCGCGCGGACGCGGGAATGAGGCTGTTGAGAGCCGGCGTGCTCTCCGTGGTCTGCGTCGCGCTCTCCGCCGCCGCGCACGCGCTCGCCTCCCACCGGACCGTCCCACCCGGGACGCTGGCCGCGGCGCTGCCGTTCGCGGCGGCGTTCACCGTTCCGCTCGTCGGGCGTGAGCGCACGGCGCGGGGCGTGGCCGTGATCCTGCTGTGCGGCCAAGTGCTGACGCACATCATCTTCTCCGCCGGTCAGTGCGGGATGGACGCGTCGAAAACCGCCGGCCCGCCGCCGATGCCGGATCACGCCGGGATGGGCGGCGCGTGGCCCTTCATGCCGTCGCCCACGATGTTCGTGCTGCACCTGGCCGCCGCGCTGGCCTTCGGGCTCGTCCTGCGGCGTGGCGGCGCGGCACTGTGGGCTCTGGTGCGCCTGTCCGAGCGCGGCATCGACGCGGTCTCGGAATTCGTCCTGGCCCTTCTCCTGGCGGCCGTCGCGCTGGTCTCGGTCTGCGCGCCGCCCGTGTTCGCCGTGCGCCGGGTCCGGCGGGCGGAGGACCGCGAGGGTCGCGGTACGACCGTCCTCGCGCATGCCGTGATCAGGCGGGGACCGCCGCGCCGTCTCGCGACGGTCTGAGCACCCCGGACACTTTCCACCCTTCTCGCGCCGGGCACAGGTCCGGCCGTCGCGTTCACGCTGCCGGGCTCCGGCCCGGTCCTTCCCTTCTCCGCTCCGGCCCTCGGCGTTCGCGCGGCGCGTCCCCGCCGCCGACGCCGGCGCGGAGTTCCGTGACGCCCCGAGAAGAGTCGCCCATGCGTTCAATCCTCCCCGCCGACGTGCGGCGCCGCCGCGTCGTCGGCGGCCTGGCACTGGTGGCGGTCGGCACGGCCGTCCTCACCTCCTGCGGTTCGTCGGAAGACGGCCGGTCCTCGGCCGCCACGTCCGCGGCGTCGCCGAGGGCGGCCGAGTCCGGCGTGCTCCGGCCGGATCGGCCGCTGCCCAAGCCGCGCCTCGTCCTCACCGACGAGAACGGCGATCGCTTCGACCTCGTCGAGCGGACGAAGGGCCGCCCGACCCTGCTGTACTTCGGATACACGCACTGTCCCGACGTGTGCCCGACGACGATGGCCGACGTCGCCAACGCGGTCCGGACGCTGCCCGCCGCCGAGCGCACGAAGTTCTCCGTCGTCTTCGTCACCACGGATCCCGCTCGGGACAAGCCGAAGCGCCTCAAGGACTGGCTGGCAGCGTTCGACGCGCGTTTCGTCGGGCTCACCGGCGATTTCGCGAGCGTCCGACGTGCCGCCCGGACCGTCGGGGTCTCGATCGAGCCCCCGGTGAAGAGCGCGGACGGCGGCTACACCGTGAGCCACGGCGCCGAGGTCCTGGCGTTCTTCCCCACCGACGACAAGGCCCACCTCATCTTCACCGCCGGGGTGCCGGCGCGGCAGTACGCGGCGGCCCTGCCCGAGATCCTGAAGGGCGGGACGGCATGAGGCGCCTCGTTCCCCTCGTCCTGGCCTGCTGGGCGGCCGTCGCCCTGACGGGATGCTCCGGTTCCACGGCCGGACCGAGGCTGACCGTGACCGGCGCCTACGTGCCGCAGCCGCCGATGGCGGACATGGCCGCCGGTTACCTCACGATCGTCAACTCCGGAGGCGTCGACGACACGTTGACCGGCGTCACGAGCGCCGTCGCCGCCGAGGTGACGATGCACAGCACGACGGACGCCGGGCAGATGAAGGCCGTCGCGGCGTTCCCGATCCCCGCCCACGGCCGCCTGACGTTCCGGGTCGGCGCGAACCACCTGATGCTGGACGGGCTCAAGCGGCTGCCCCAGGCCGGGGAGACCGTCGAGTTCGTCCTGCGGTTCGCGAAGTCCGGGCAGATCGTCGTGCACGCGCCGGTGAAGCCGGCGGGCGGCACGGACCAGGGCATGTGATGGACGACACCGAGACGGGACGCCTGTCCCGACGTCGGCTGTTGCGCACCGCGGGCGGCACCGGACTCGCGGGCCTGGTCGCGGGCGGTGCGGCGTCCGTACCGCTGCGCAACGGCCGTCCGGTTCCGCTGACGGCCATCGGCGCGACGGCCGTGCTGTTCCACGGCGCACGGCAGGCGGGAATCACGACGCGCGCGCAGGCGGTCGGCCACCTCGTCGCGTTCGACCTGGCCGCGGGCGCCGACCGCCGCGCGACCGCGGCGCTGCTGCGCCGGTGGTCGGACGCGGCGGCGGCGATGACGGCGGGCCGGACACCGGACGACGACGACCAGATCGCGCTCGACGCGGGACCATGCGCGCTCACCGTGACGTTCGGATTCGGCCGCACGCTCTTCCCCAAAATCGACCGCGAACCGCCCGCCGGACTGGCACCGCTGCCGCCCTTCGCGGCGGACGCGCTCGACCCGCGGCGCGGCGGGGGAGACCTCTGGATCCAGATCGGCGCCGACGACGCCCCGGTGGCGTTCCACGCCCTGCGCACGCTCCAGCGGCGCGCGGCAGGAACGGCGCGGATCCGCTGGCAGATGAGCGGCTTCAACCGGGCACGAGGCGCGACCGACCGGCCCCGAACCGCACGCAACCTCATGGGCCAGATCGACGGCACGCGCAATCCGCGCCCCGGCGACACCGGTTTCGACGCCGCGATCTTCGTCGGCCCGGACGCCCCCGACACCTGGATGCGCGGCGGCTCGTACGCGGTCGTCCGCCGGATCCGGATGCTGCTGGACGACTGGGACCGCCTGCCGCTCGACCGCCAGGAGAAGGTCATCGGCCGCCGCAAGGCGAACGGGGCACCGCTGTCGGGCGGCACCGAGACGACCGCGCCCGACCTGGTGAGCGTCCGGCCCGACGGATCACCGGCCATCCCCGCCGACGCGCACGTCCGCGTCGCCGCGCCCGAGTCCAATGGCGGCGCGACGATGCTGCGCCGGAGCTTCTCCTACCACGACGGTCTCCGCCCGGACGGCACCCCCGACGCGGGTCTGCTGTTCGTCGCCTGGCAGGCCGACCCGACGACCGGCTTCGTCCAGGTCCAGCGCAAGCTCGACGGAGCCGACCACCTCACCCGGTTCATCCGGCACGAGTCCAGCGCGGTCTTCGCGGTCCCACCGGGCGCCGAACCGGGCGACTACGTCGGCCGGGAGCTGCTGGAAACGTGAACCGACCTTGGACCCCCAGTCCCGGTCGCGGCCGACTTCACCCGCCGCAGCACGCGCCCTCCCGGGGGACGCGGCGTTGCCCTGGCCCGGTGACGACCGTCCTGTCGGCTTCCCGGGCGATCTTGCCGCCGGGCCGCCCCGCCCGGACGCTTTCACACGAAACGGAGACGAGACCTCAATGCACGTCCATCTCCGGCGGCCCCTGGCCGCCGTGCTCAGCGCGATCGCCGTCGTGTCCGCCTCCGCCTGCGGCGCGTCGGACGCGGAAACGACCGGCGAGCCCATCGCGTCCGGTCCCGCTGGGCCGACCGCCTACCCCCTGACGTTCGACAACTGCGGGACCAAGGTGACGTTCCGCAGGTCGCCCCGGCGCGTGCTGATCCTCAACGGCACGTCCGTGGGCGAGGTCGAGAGCTTCCTGATGCTCGGCCTCGGCGGCACCGTCGTCGCCAACGCCCAGTCCTACGGCGTCTCCGACGACCCGTCGATGATCGGCCGCATCAAGGCGCTGCCGACGGGCGGGGTGACGATGAACAGGAACTTCGACGTCCCCGCCGAGCAGGTGCTGAAGCTCCGGCCGGACCTGGTGGTGTCCACCTGGTCGGGCGGCTTCGACGCCAAGAAGGGCTTCGCCACGCGCGAGCAGCTCGCCGCCGCCGGGATCACCTCGCTGGTGAACCCGGTGAACTGCGCCTCGGGCAAGCCGGACGCGACACCCGCCGAGAAGACCGCCCACAAGAACCAGTCGATCAACTCGTCGCTGGAGTTCCTGCTCCTGCTGGGCCGGATCTTCGACGTGCAGCAGCGCGCGACGACGTTGGTCGACGGGCTCCGCGCCCGTGTCGACGCGGTCCGCAGACGGGTCGCGAGCCAACGGAAGAAGGTGCTGATCGCCTATCCCGGCATGGCGATGATGAACGCCAACGGCCTGCCCGCCGTCATGACCGGCGGGATCTACGACGACGTGATCAGGGCGGCGGGCGGCGTCAACGCGTTCTCCGGACAGGGCGAGAACCTGACGCGGACGCTCAGCCGGGAGCAGCTCGCGGCGGCGCAGGTGGACGTCCTCGTGGTCGGGCTGTTCACGCCGCAGGAGAAGGGGGACGCCGAGGCGGCGAAGCTGTTCGCCGCGTACCCGCAGTGGCGGGCGTCCAGAACGCGGACCTACACGGTCGTCTCGGACGGCGTCTACCTCGGCCCGCTGAACGCCGCCGGAGTGGAGAAGATCGCCGAGGCGGTGCGTTCCGGTGGCTGACGTCCGCCCGGAACGGCGGGGCCCGCACCCGGTGGCCGGACGGCGCGGGACCGGCGTACTGCTCGCCGTCCTGGCGTGCGCGCTCGGCGGCGCGCTGGTCGCGGGCATCTCGATCGGCTCGGTGAACCTGCCGCCCGGCGACGTCTGGGGCGTGGTCCGGGCGCACCTGTCGGGACGCGACGCCGATCCGCTGCTCGACCAGGTCGTCTGGCAGATCCGCACGCCGCGCGTGCTGCTCGCGGCGCTCGCCGGGGCGGGCCTGTCGGTGGCGGGGACGGCGTTCCAGGCGCTGGTCCGCAACCCGCTCGCCGACCCGTACGTGCTCGGCGTCTCGTCCGGCGCGTCGCTCGGCGCGGTCCTGGTCCCGGCGCTCGGCGGGACGGCGGCCGGCGGCCTGGTCGGCGCGCTCGGCGTGACGGGCGCGGCGTTCGTCGCGGCGATCGGGTCGGCGGCGGTCGTCTACCTGCTGGCGCAGCGGGCCGGACGGCTGCTGGACTCGCGGCTCGTGCTGACCGGCGTCGCCATCGGCTACCTGTGCACGGCCGCGACGACGTTCGTGCAGCTCCGGCTCAACCCGACCGAGCTGCAGGGCATGATGTTCTGGCTCATGGGCAGCGTCGCCGGGGCGAGCTGGAGCGACCTCGGCGTTCCCGCCGCGCTGATCTGCCTGTGCGGGGGCTTCCTGCTTGTCCGGGCACGGGAGTTGAACGCGCTGCTCGCCGGGGAGGACGCGGCCACCGGCATCGGCGTCCCGGTCGCGGCGCTGCGCGTGACGCTGCTGGTGGTCGGTTCGCTGCTCACCGCGACGGTCGTCAGCGTCGTCGGCGGCATCGGGTTCGTCGGGCTGATGGTCCCGCACGCGACGCGGTTCGTCGTCGGCGGCGACCACCGCCGCGTCCTGCCCGTCGCGCTGCTCGCCGGGGCGCTGTTCACCGTGCTCGTCGACCTGGCCGCGCGGACCGCCGACCGGCCCGACGAGCTGCCGGTCGGGATCTTCACCACCGGGCTCGGCGTCCCCTTCTTCCTGTGGCTGCTGCGCCGCCGTGCCGCGGGAGGCGACGATGCGCCTTGACCTGGCCGGCGTGAGCGTCCGGATCGACGCGCGTCCCATCGTCGCCGACGTCGACCTGACGGTGGAGCCGGGGGAGTTCGTCGCGCTCGTCGGCCCGAACGGCAGCGGAAAATCCACGTTGCTGCGGACCGTGTACCGGACGTTGCGGCCGTCCGGCGGCGTCGTCCACCTGGGCGGCGCGGACCTGTGGCGGATGCGTCCCCGCACGGCCGCGCGGCACCGGGCGGTCCTGCCCCAGCACAACCAGGTGAGCGGCGAGTTCTCGGCGGCCGAGACCGTGGCCGTCGGACGCACCGGCCGCAAGGGCGCGCTGGACCGGGAGACCCGGGCCGACCGGGCGGCGGTCGACGCGGCGCTGGACCGGGTCGGGATGTTCTGGGCGGCCGGCCGGCTGATGTCCACGCTGTCGGGCGGCGAGCGGCAGCGCGTCCTGTTGGCGCGGGCGCTGGCGCAAGAGGCTCCGCTGCTGGTGCTGGACGAGCCCACCAACTACCTCGACATCGGCTCCCAACTGCACCTGCTCGACCTCGTCCGCTCGCTCGGCCTCACGCTGCTGGCCGCGCTGCACGACCTCGACCAGGCCGCCGCGCACGCCGACCGGGTCGTCGTGCTGCGCGCCGGCCGGGTCGTGGGGCACGGGCCGCCGCTGGACGTCCTCACGCCGTCGTTCATCGAGGACGTCTTCGGCGTCCGCGCCCACGTCGGCCCACACCCTCTGACCGGCCGTCCGCACATCGCAGTGGCGGCCCCCACCCCGCAACCGGGCGGCTCCGACCGGAATCCCCGCCCGTCGACCTACGAAGGGCACTGACTATGACCTCCGCTTCCCTCACCCATGTCGCCACTCTCTGCGGCAAGTGCGACTGCGGCTGCCCCGAGGTGTTCGTCGCGCCGCACGCCGAGCCCGACAAGCGCGTCGTCATCACCGACGACTTCGGACAGAAGATCCAGATGAGCGCCGGGCAGTTCCAGGACCTCGTCGACAAGGCGCGGGCCGGGGCGTTCGACGCGGCCATCGGGCTGCTTCCGTCCGCCTGACCCGCCCGCCTGGCGGCCCGTCCCGCACCGGGACGGGCCGGCCCTAGCCGCTGCGGGCCCGGGGGCGTGGCGTCGTCGACCATCGCCACGGCTCTGGGCCGCACGGTCCCGACGATCACGTCGGGACCGGCCGAGCGGCCACCGACCTCACAGCGCGTCGTCCGCACCGACGGCGACGGCCGAACGCCCGGTGGCCGCTCGGGGTAGGGCATGCTGTGCGTGATGCGAGCGGAGTTGCGGACGTGACCGGGCAGGTCGAACTGCTCGGGTTCGCCGTCGGTGCGCTGATCGCGATGGTGACCGCTCCGGTCGGGGTGTCGGGGGCGGTGTTCCTGCTCCCGGTCCAGCTCAGCGTGCTGAACGTGCCGAACCCCGCGGTCACGCCGACCAACCTGCTGTTCAACGTCGTCGCCGGTCCCGGCGCGCTGGTCCGGTACTACCGGCAGGGCGCTCTTGGCGGTCCGCTGACCCGGCTGCTGATCGCCGGGACGCTGCCCGGAGTCGTCGCGGGCGCGGCCCTGCGGGTCTTCGTCGTTCCCGGTCCCGCGGTCTTCCGCGTCCTGGTGGGTCTGCTCCTGCTGCCGTTGGGCCTGTGGCTGTGCGCCCGCACCCTGCGTCCGTCCCGTGGGGCCGACGGCCGTCCGTCCACCCGGTTCGTCACCGCGCTCGCGCTGGCGGTCGGGACCGTCGGAGGCGTCTACGGCATCGGCGGCGGTTCGATCCTCGGGCCCGTTCTCGTCGGCCGCGGGACGCCCGTCGCCCAGGTCGCCCCGGCCGCGCTGGCGTCCACGTTCCTGACCTCGCTGACCGGCGCCGCGACTTACGCCGTGCTCTCCCGCACCGCACAAGGGGACATCGCCCCCGACTGGACCCTCGGCCTGACCTGCGGCCTCGGCGGCCTGGTCGGCGGGTATCTGGGCGCCCGCCTGCAACCCCGGCTTCCCGAAACCGCGCTGCGGCTCACGCTGGGCTGCCTGGCCACCGCGCTGGCCGTCCTCTACCTCGTCCAGGCGATCACCTGACCGAGCGGAACCGCGACCGGTGTGGACCCGCTGGCCGATCAGCCGCGCACTCCGCAGCCGAGCGGAATCGGGTGAGCGAATGTGCTCCCGTCGTCGGGCCGGGCTGTGGGTCAGCGGGGCGCGGGCTGGCTGGACAGCGGGCGGAGCCTGTCGCTGACCTCCTTCCAGTCCAGTGCGCGCAGCAATATGTCGGTGTCGGTGGCGACGCTCGGGCAGTTGTCGGTGCCGTTCAGCGTGCCGGGGACGGTCAGGGTTTCTACTTCGCGTCCTGTGCGGGCTTCGCGAAGCGTCACGGAGTAGTTGCCGCTGTAGAGCGGGAATCTGTGGGCCGTTCCTGGGGGATCGGTGAACGTGCAGGTCACCTTTCCGATCGGCCCGGCGCCCTTCGCCGCCGTGATGCAGGCGAGAAGCTGCACCTGTTCCAGCCTGTCGTTCCAGGTGAGGACGGACGGGTCTGCGCCCCTGTCCTGCTGGAGACTCCCGCTGACGTAAGGCTCGTGGGCCTGGCCCGTGAAAGTGACCGCGACGTCGTCCGGACTTCCTTCCGTGAGCGGGATGGGCGCGATGAGGTGCGGGCCGGGCCCGGCGAAAGCCGGGTTCTGGGGACGCCACGGTCGGCCGGTGCAATCCTCCTCGTCCGGTGAGGAGATGAATTCCGTCGACGATGCCCTGGTCGCGGGAGCCCGGTCTCGGGTCGCGTTGGAGGTACCCGCGCTGCAGGCGGCCAGCGCGGACACGACGATGGCGACGGCGATTCCCCTCACGTGCATCGTGGCCCGGTTTCTCGCGCCGTGCCGTTGCCGACCGGACGACGTGCGCCGAAGGACGCTCGTGCCGACACGCAATGCCATGGTCGCCTTCCCGGTCGGCGGCTAAGTAGCCCGTTGGGCCAGGTTGTCGATGAGCAGCCCGAGAGCGAAGTCGAAACGTTGATGCCCGGCTCCCGAGGTCAGTTCGACCGCGTGTGCCCGGGTGTGCGGGAACGTTTCCTCGGGCAGCGCGGTGAAGCGGCGGATGAGTTCGTCCTGGCTCACGACCCAGGCCGCGTCCGGGTCTTTCTGCCGTTGCCGGACCATCGAGGTCTCCAGCGCGTAGCCGGCGATGTAGAGAGATAGGGCGTCGATGCCCCAGGCCGCGGCCTGCGGTTCGACGTCTCCGGCGAGCAGGATGGCGAGCATTCCTTCGCTCACTCTCAACGCCTCAAGGTTGGTCGGGACCACCGCGAGGGCTGCGCGGGAAATGCCCGGGTACTGCAGGTACTGGTCGCGGAGCTGGACGCATACATCGCGGATCTGCTCGCGCCACCGTGCCGGGTCGGGCTCGGGCAAGGTGATCTGGGAGCACAGCCGACCGATCAGCAGATCGTCGAGGTCGGCCTTGTTGACGATGTGGGCGTAGAGGGACGACGGGACCGTCCCGAGCACCTTCGTCACGCTGCGGATCGTCAGCGCGTCGTAGCCCTCGGCGGCCACGACCTGCAGCGCGGCGTCGGTGATCCGCTCGACCGTGAGGGGCACCTTGCGAGCCGTCGTGGCCTCGGCCGTGGCGCCGGGTTGGGCGTGCCGAGCCGCCCGGCGAAGCTTGGGATCGATCGCCATGCGTCGCACTATAACTTGACATGAACTAAGTTCGTTGCATAGAACTTTGATCGTTCACAGTGAACAAAGTTCATCCATCGCTAGCCCAGGACCACCATGGCCTGGCCCGTACTGGCCGGCCTCGTCCCTTGCTCGGGCCGGTCCGGCCCGGCGGGGGCTCCTGCCCGAAGACGATCCCGCTCCTGCCCGGGCTCGAGACGTACCCAGCGAGGCCGTTGATTCTCAACGCCCTCAGACTCCCCAAGCCGGGGTTGCAGGCGGGCGCCCAGATACCCGCTCCGCGTCGTCGCGACCGGCCTTCACATGATCGAAAGGACGAACCCCCGTCATGACCGTCATGACCGTCAAGACCGCCCTGATCACCGGGACCAGCCGACCGGCCGGACTCGGCTTCGCCGTGGCCCGCCGACTCGCCGAACTCGACCACCACGTCGTCCTCACCGCCCGCGACGTCGCCCGGGCCGAGCCGCTGGCCGAGCAACTGCGCCGCGACGGCCACGCCGCGACCGCGCTGCGCCTGGACCTGACCGACCGGGCCGGCATGGACGAAGCCGCCCGGTACCTCGCCACGACCTTCGGCCACCTGGACGTCCTGATCAACAACGCCAGCGACATGCCCGACTTCACGGTCCTGTCCGCGCTCGACGCCGACATGGACGCCGTGCGCTCCGCCATGGAGGTCGACGTGCTCGGCCCGTGGGCACTGACCCAGTCGATGCTGCCCCTGCTGACCGCAGCCCCCGCCGCGCGGATCGTGAACGTCTCCAGCCTCTCCGCGCTACAGGTCGCCACCGGCCTCGACCTCGGCGCCAGCCTGCGCGCCCCGGCGCACTCGATGGCGAAGTACATGCTCAACGCCCTGACAGGCGTGCTCGCCCGCGCGCTGAAGGACACGCCGATACTCGTCAACGCCGTCGACCCCGGCAGCACCGCCACCCACCCCGAGCGCGGCGACGACACCGACGACCGTCCAGCCGCCGAAAGCGCTGAAGGCGTCGTCTGGGCAGCCACGCTGCCCGCCGACGGACCTACCGGAGGCCTCTTCGCCGACGGTCAGCCCCTGACCTGACACCACGTCCGCACGCCCGCCGGCACTAACCCGCTAGGCGACCGAAAACGGATCGTCACGACATCAGCGTCGCTCAGAAGGCGCATCGACCAGCAACGCACTGCTCAACCCGCTCGCCCTTTCCGCGCCGCCCGGCTTCCTGGTCGGCAAGAATCCGACCGCCACGGCGCTTAACAACTGTGGCCATCCAGCCACATGTGCGGTCCGGCAAGCCTGAACCACCGGGTGACCCACGGACGGGAACACAGCGGACGCATCACGCCCCGCGCCACTCCACGCCGGACGTGCCACTCCGGCCCGTGCGCCGCTCCACCCCGAGCAGGACGGTCGCGTTCCCCCGGCCCGCCACGCTCCGCCCCGAGCAGGGCGGACGCGTCACTCCGGGCCCTTCCCCGTTCCGCGCTGAGCAGGGCGGGCGTGTCGTTCCCAGCCGTGCGCCGCTCCGCGCTGAGCAGGCCGGACGGGTCATTCCCGATCATGCGCGACTCCACCCTGAGCAGGGCGGACGCGTCCCTCCGGGTCGTTCGCCGCTCCGCGCCAAGCAGGGCCGACGCGTCAACCCCGGCCATGCGCCGCGCCGACCCGAGCGAGGCAGACGCGTTGCTCCCGGCCGCCCGCTGCTCCGCGCCGAGCATGTTCTGAGCGCAGCGGGCGGCGTGGGTGCGCGCACGTGAGCGGGACACCGTCCGCGACGGCGGGTCAGGCGGTGGCGGGTGCCGCGCTCGTGTCCGGACGAGGCGAGAGCAGGCGCTCGGCGAGCGGCGCGAAGCACAGCCCGATCGTCCCCCACAGAACGGCCTGCGCCGCGACCGAGAAGAAGCGGAAGGCGAACAGGGTGTCGGCGGGGAAGCCGGGATAGACGATGCGTCCCTGCGCGTCCCGCAGGGGCAGCGGAGTCTCGGTGGCGTGATGCCCGTACGCCTCGACGTTCGCGCTGAGCTCGCCGAAGGAGGGCAGGACGAGCATCACCGCGCCGAGAACCACCGCGCAGGCCAGGACGGCGAGCAGCGTCGCGTTCCACGTCCCGAAGCGGGCCTGAAGCCGCTGCCCGAGCCATGTCCCGGCCACCAGGACGACGATCGAGATCCCCACCATCAGCAGGTAGAGCCCGCTGCGCTCCCGGATCGTGTCCTCGTGGCCGATGGCCGGGGGATTGGCGGGGTACTTGGCGAACGGGATCAGGTACAGGGCGAGAAAGCCGCCCCCCGCGACCAGCAGCGCGAGCGTCCGCGGCCTGACCTTGCCCGTGCGTCCGCAGGCCAGCGCATAAGCGACGGCGTACAGCGCGCCCATGGCGATGCCGAACGCGATGATTCCCACGCCGATCCCGACGTTGCCCTGGAAAGCGCGGCTGAACGGTTCGGCGTGCTCATGCTCGACGGGCATTCCGGCCGTCTTGTCGAGCAGGGACTGGGCAGCCTCGCGACCGCTCTCGTAGTCGATCGCCTTCTGGATCTGCGGCTCGGCGAAAATCCGGGCGAACAGGAAGGCCAGCAGCCCGCCGATCGCGCCCACGGCCATTCCGCGCACGATGAATTGCCGTTCCACGGCCCGCTCCTTCAGTTGTGTCCGGTGCCGTGGATCAGTGGCAGGGGAAACCGAGGAAGTGCCGCGCGTCGTGGACGAACTCGTGCACGTGCGTGTCGTTGCCGAACACCGAGGTGGCGCCCTGGTCGATGCCGATGAAGTAGTACAGCGCCACACCGAGCAGAACGGTGCCGAAAAGCCACAGCGCCGCGCGCGTCCCGCCGAGGACGACGGGGGTGGAGCCGGTGCGCGCACCGTCAAGGGTGGTGGACGTGCTCATGAGGGGCCTCCCGGGGATCCTGCGTCCCGCGCTCGATGGACCGTTAGCGATGGCGGAGGTCTGACTCTCCGATCCCGGGACGGGACGGATCACAGTGGCGCGACCGTGCCGGATTTCCACCGGCTTCCCCTACCATCTACCGTCGTGACCTTAAGCTCCGCGCGTCGAACCGTCAATGAAAGGCTGTTCACGTCCGTCTCGGTCACCGGACGGTGACGGTCCGGCTTTTCCTCGTCGCGCACGCACCGACCGAGGCGACCCGCTCCGCCCGTTTCCCGGACGACGAACCACTCACCGCACACGGCCTGGCCGCCGCCCGCGAACGCCACGGCGCGTTGCGGCGGATCGACGTCGCCTACCGAGGCCCCGAGGCCCGCTGCCGCGAGACCGCCCGAGCACTGGGCCTGGACGCGTCCCCTGACCCGCTTCTCGCCGACGTGGACGTCGCCGGATGGCGCGGCCGTGCGCTGTCCGAACTGGAGACGGAGGATCCGGCGGGCCTCGTCGCGTGGATGTCCGACCCGGACGCGGCTCCGCACGGCGGTGAGCCGCTGTCCCGGGCAATGGCGCGCATGGCGGCGTGGTTGGAGCGTCTGCCGACGGGTCCGCAGCGGATCGCGGCCGTCACGCATCCCGCGCTGATCCGCGCCGCCGTCCTGCACGTGCTGGCCGCGCCGCCCGGCGGGTTCTGGCGGATCGACACGGCGCCGCTGTCGCTGACCGTCCTGTCCCGCGACGGCGGCCGTTGGCGGTTGCGCGAGACCGGGCACCCGCTCGCGGCGGAGTAATCAACCGGCCAGGACGTCCGCGAGTTCGGCAGCGAAAGCCGCGCCGGGTCGAAGCCCATCCCGGCGAACTGCTCCGCGAGTTCCAGAGACAGGACGCCGTGCAGCCACGTCCAGAAGCTCAGCACCCTGTGCAGCACGCCGGCCGGTCGCCCGCCCAAGCGCGGTGATCGGCGAGGCGCGTCGAGCGGGATCGCCGACGGGTCTAACGCCATGCAGGCGTCGAGCAACAACATCATCGTTTCGGACGTGACGAGCGTGATGTCGTCCGCCGCGCGGTAGCCAGGTACGGGGTGCGCGGTCCGGCGAGGCGGGTTCGGCCCGTGCGGTGCCCCCTGGCCTGGCGCGAGTGGGTGGCGGCGTGGCTCGCATGAGCGATGGCGCCGCCCGCGAACGCCATGGTGCACTGCGACGGATCGACGTCGCCTGCCGAGGCCCCGAGCCCGCTGCCGCGAGACAGCGCAGGCGCTCGGGTCTGGACACGGCCACTCTCGTCGGCGAGCGCATGTGATCGGTGTTGCGCAGGAGAAGGTGTCGCGCGGTCGGTCTGTCGCCGGGGGCGTGCGGTCAGGTGCGGAGGTCGGCGATGGCGGCGCGGATCGAGCCGTGGTGGACCGGGCCGTGGCCGGGGAGCACCGTGTCGGCGTCAAGGCGCTCCAGCGCGTCGAGAGCGGCCACGATTTCGGCGTCGTCGCCGTGGTTGAACCACGGCGCGATCAGCTGGGGGCCTCGGCGACGCGAGACGGCGTGTCCGGTGATGAGACTGTCGCCCGTCACCACCGCGCCGGCGGACGGGACAAAGTACGCGGTGTGCCCCGACGTGTGGCCCGGCGTCGGCACGGGGACGGGCGCGCCGGGCAGGTCCAGCGCACCGGCGGACGCGAACGGCAGGGCGTGCGGCGCGGCAACATCGCGCGTCGCACCGGCGCGCAGGATCCGGAACGTCCACGGCAGGACGCCCGGCCGGTGGAGCTGGGCGAGCAACCGGCCCGGCGTGAGCTGCTGGAGATATTCGCGGCGGGCGTGCGGGACCTCGGCCTCGGCCAGGTGGACGGGCGTCCCGAAGCGGGCGTGGAACGGGTTCACCGCGCCGAGGTGGTCGACGTGCGCGTGCGTGACCAGGATGGCCCGGACGTCCTCGGGCCGGTGGCCCACCGCGCGGATGGACGCCACGACCGCGGCGAGGTCCCCCGGATAGCCGCCGTCGATGAGGGTGAGGTCGCGGCCGTCGCGCAGCAGGACCCAGTTGACGTCCGTGCCGGTTCCGAGGAAGACGTTCTCGGCCGCCTGCACCGGGGGGTCGTAGCTCACGGGTTCTCCTCAGGTTCGGGGCGCCGCCGCAGGCATCGTCAGGGACGGACCGGTCGGCGAACAACTCGGCCTGAACCGTGTCACAGGATCGGCGGTCGCCGCGTCCTTGTCGGCATGACGACCCACATCACCATCATCGGCGGCGGGCTGGCGGGCCTGACCGCGTCCATCGCCTGCGCGGAGGCCGGCGCGCCCGTCCGCCTGTACGAGGCGCACCGCACGCTCGGCGGACGCGGCCGGGCGACGTCCAAGCCCTACGTCGCGCACGACGGCGCCCATGTCTTCTACGCCGACGGTCCGCATTACCGGTGGCTGGCCGAGCGCGGCTTCGTGGCGGGGCTGGGCTGGCCGTCCCCGGCCGCGTTCGCGAAGGCGGGGTTCCGCGTCGACGGCCGTCTGCGCCGCGTGCCGCCCGTCCGGATGCTGCGCGCGCAGTCCCGCCGGTGGTTGAAAGCGCCCGTGGACGTCGACTTCCGCACCTGGGCGTCGGACCACTGGGGCGAGGCCACCGCGCGACACCTGGCGAACGCGATCAGCGTGGTCACCTACGACGCCGACACCGGACGCCTGTCCGCCGCGTTCGTCTGGGACCTGTTCCAGCGGGTGCTCGGCCCGCGCAGGCCCGCCGTCCGGTGGGTGCGCGGCGGCTGGCAGACCGTCATCGACCGCATGGCGGCCCGCGCCGCCGAACTGGGCGTGGCGATCGAGACGGGCGCCCGCGTCGACGCGCTGCCCGCGGACGGCCCGGTGATCGTCGCGACGGACCTGGCCTCGGCCGCCCGCCTCCTGGACGACCCGAGCCTGACCTGGCCGAGCGGCCACGCCGCCCTGCTCGATGTCGCCGTGCGCTCCCACCGGCGCGACCGCACGCTGGCGTTCGACCTCGACGAAGGCGGGTTCCACGAGAGCTACACGATGCAGGACGACTCCATCGCGCCGCGCGGCGAGTCCCTGTTCCAGCTCCAGATGCCGATCCGGGACGGTGAACGTCACGCGCAGGCCCACGAGCGGCTACGCGCGTTCGCCGACCAGCTCCTGCCCGGCTGGGCGGACCGGGTCACCTTCCAGCGCACCGCCGTGGCCCGGGGCCGCACCGGCGCGCTCGACCTGCCAGGACGGACATGGCGGGACCGCCCGGCCGTCGAGCGCGCCGACGGCCTCTACCTGGTCGGGGACATGGTCGCCGCGCCCGGAATGCGCGGTGAGATCTCGATCAACAGCGCGCTCATCGCCGCCGATCTGGCGACCCGCGCCCGCGCACGGGCGGTCCGGTAGGCGTCAGGGCGCCCCGGAGCGCGTCGCGCACCGACAGCACGCGCCCATGCCGCTGGAGGTGCAGCCGGGAGCCACCGGCATCGGATCGCGATGGCCGCGGCCGTATAAGTTGCGAAATGTATGAATAAGGTCTTGTTGCTAAAAAGTCATGAAGTCCCGCTCACTGGTGGTGTGCGCGGTATATCAGGGCGGAATTTAGACTTGTTCTGAGGCTCACCCGCGCTGAACCGGTCATCGAGATCGGCGGCTAGGCGCGCGGCGTCGCGGGACGGGTGATGACCGCGACCGCGACCAGCAGCACGGTCGTCACGACCGCCGGGCCGGCGGTGGAGGGATCGGGCGGACGCAGGGGAACGAACGTGACCCAGGCGATGAGCAGGAGCTGCGCGACGGCCGAGCCGAAGCGCAGGCGGGGGAGCAGCAGGCCGATCCCGGTGGCGACCTCGCCCACGGCGGACGCGTAGTACACCCAGACCGGGTGGTCGTGCCGGTAGACGTGCATCGCCCAGTCCCAGCCGTAGAGCTTGCGCGCCCCGGCGAGCAGGAAGAACACGCCGAGCGCGCTGCCGGCGAGCGCGGCGGTCAGCCGGACGCGCCGCCTCGCACGTAGCGACGGCGCGTCCTGAACTCGGCCATTCATAGTGCCTGAATCTCCCTTCTGTTCCGAGTTTTCTTATATGTACTCGTCGCCCGTTGAGGGCGCTGGTCAATTGACAGCTTAATGGGTGACTGGGTGGCTCTGTTCGCTGCCGAAGGTGCCGTGCTGGTGAGATCTCGCGAAGGGAAGATTTGGGTGTGAAGCGTGTTATTGCGCGAAAGTGGAAGCACAATGGCGCATGTGTGGACCTGGATCGCCAACGTTCCAGATTCATGTCCCGCATGTCGGGTATGATGTCCTGAAAAACGAGACCTCTTCTGGCCTGTGTCATCGGGCGCGGGGCGGTCACGCCCAACGCCGGGAGGCCACGTCGCTCGCGGCGTCGAAGCGCCGGGTGCGGGGCGTGAGGGCAGTCGACCGGCCTTGCGCGGGCCGAACGAGCGGCGGTTCGCCCCAACGCTCGCGCGCGTCGAGGCATCTGGGCGGGCGCCCCATAGGGGGTGATCCGCAGTCGGCGTTATCGGTGGAGACGCGGTCCCGGGCCCCTGGATTCGGGGGTCGCGGGCCTCGCCGTGGTGAACGGTGGCGCGCCTGGCGCGTCGCAGGCCCCGGGCGCGGCCGGCCGGGTCATGTCGGATGCGGCCCCAGGCCGATGCGCTAACCAGCGCATTCATCATGCTCATTACCGAGCAAGCTCTTGACGTCCGCCTGTGACTGCGCGCACAATCAAACCTATTCATCATGCTCGATTGGAGTCAGGGATGCGCATTGCCAACCTCGCCGGCCGTCTGGTCCTGGTCGACCAGGGACGGGCGGTGGATGTGGAGCACGCCAGCGGAGGGCGCTTCGGCTCCGATCCCCAGGCCGTCTACACCGACTGGGACGCCTTCACGCGGTGGGCGGCGACCGCCGAGCTGCCGCGCGGCGCCGAGTTCGACCAGGCCGCGCTCGCCGCGCCGGTGCCCGCGCCGCGCCAGATCGTCGCGGTCGGCCTCAACTACCGCGACCACGCCGCCGAGTCGGGCTTCTCGGCGCCCGAGGGACTGCCCCCGGTGTTCACCAAGTTCGTGACGGCGCTGTCGGGCCCGGTCACCGAGGTCACGCTGCCCCCGGGCGGCCACACCGACTGGGAGGTCGAGCTGGTCGCCGTGATCGGCAAGACGGCGTCCCACGTCGCCGAGGCCGACGCGTGGGACCACGTCGCCGGCCTGACCGTCGGACAGGACATCAGCGAGCGCGTTTCCCAGCTCGCCGGCCCGGCCCCGCAGTTCAGCCTCGGCAAGTCGTTCCCGGGCTTCGCGCCGACCGGCCCGTGGGTCGTCACCCCCGACGAGTTCGCCGACCGCGACGACCTGGAACTCGGCGCCGCGATCAACGGCGAGGAGGTCCAGAAGGGCCGCACCCGCGACCTCATCTTCCCGATCCCGACGCTGATCGCGCGGCTGTCGGCGATCGTGACGCTGCTCCCCGGCGACCTGCTGTTCACCGGCACCCCCGCCGGCGTCGGGCTCGGCCGCAGCCCGCAGCGCTGGCTGGCGCCCGGCGACGAACTCGTCAGCCACGTCGCGGGCATCGGCGAACTCCGGCAGACGTTCGTCACGGCCTGACAGGAGGAACGATGGCTCTGCACCGCCTCAGTTCCGTCACCATCGGGGTACCGAACGTCGCGGAGACCGCCGGGTACTACGCCGAGTTCGGCCTCGCCGCCGGTGACGACGGCTGGTTCGCGACGCGCGACGGCGGGGACCAGCTCCGCATCGTTCCGGCGGCGACCCGGCGGCTGGTCGAACTCCGCGTCGGCGTGGACGACCGCGACGACCTGGACCGCGCCGCCGCGCGCCTGCGCGACCTCGGCGTCGCCGTGACGTCGGACGACCGAACGCTCACCGTCCACGAGCAGGTCACCGGAGTCCGGGCCGTCCTCCAGGTGGAGCCGAGGAACGTCCAGCCGGAGATCCCCGCGACCCGCTACAACGGGCCGGGCCGCATCGAGCGCGCGGGCGCGCGCGCCCCGGGAATCCTGCGGACGGACCCGGTACGCCCGCGCAAGCTCGGCCACGCCGTCCTCGGCACGACCGACTTCGCGGCGACGACCGTGTTCTTCCGCGACGGCCTCGGCTTCAAGACGAGCGACCAGATCAAGGACGCGGGCGCGTTCCTGCGCTGCTCCACCGACCACCACAACGTGCTGGTGCTCGCCGCGCCCGTCGGCTTCCTGCACCACACGTCCTGGCAGGTGGACGACATCGACGACGTGGGACGCGGCGCCTCGGCGATGCTCGACGGCCACCCCGAGCGGCACGTGTGGGGCCTGGGCCGCCACCACGCCGGGTCGAACTTCTTCTGGTACCTCAAGGACCCGGCGGGCAACTTCGCCGAGTACTACTCCGACATGGACACGATCCTGGACGACCAGCTCTGGACGCCCGAGGTCCTAGAGGGCGCGAAAGGGCTGTTCAACTGGGGTCCGCCGCCCCCGCCGTCCTTCCTGCGCCCCGACGACCTGGCCGCGCTGATGACCGGGGCGCACAGCCGATGACGATGGACAAGACGATCGGCTCGGCCGCCGAGGCGGTCGCCGACATCGGTGACGGCGCGGGCATCGCGGTCGGCGGGTTCGGGCTTTGCGGCGTCCCCGAGACGCTGATCCGGGCCGTCCACGCGTCGGGCGCGACGAACCTGCGCGTGGTGTCGAACAACTGCGGCGTGGACGACCGTGGACTCGGGATCCTGCTCGGCGCGGGCCGCATCGCCCGCGTCACCGGCTCTTACGTCGGGGAGAACAAGGAGTTCGCCCGCCAGTACCTCGCCGGGGAACTCGAAGTGGAACTCGTCCCGCAGGGGACGCTCGCCGAACGGCTCCGCGCGGGCGGCGTCGGCGTCCCGGCGTTCTACACGCCCGCCGGCGTCGGCACCCAGATCGGCGACGGCGGCCTGCCCTGGCGGTACGGGCCGGACGGGTCGGTGGCCGTCGCGTCCCCGCCCAAGGAGGTCCGCGTGTTCGACGGCCGCGATTACATCCTGGAGACCGCCATCGTCTGTGACTTCGCGCTGGTCCGTGCCGAGCGCGGCGACCGGTACGGGAACCTCGCATTCGCCCGGTCTGCGCGCAACTTCAACCCGGTCGTGGGAATGGCCGGACGGATCACGATCGCCGAGGTCGAGCACCTCGTGGACGCGCTCGACCCCGACGAGGTCGACCTGCCGGGCATCTTCGTGCAGCGCGTCCTGCCGCTCACCCCCGAGCAGGCGGCGGACAAGCCCGTCGAACGCCGCACGGTCGCCGCCGGGAGGACGTCCTGATGCCCTGGACGCGCGACGAGATGGCGGCCCGCGCCGCCGCCGAGCTGGCCGACGGCACCTACGTCAACCTCGGCATCGGCCTGCCGACGCTCATCCCCGACCACCTGCCGTCCGGCGTGCAGGTGGTGCTGCACTCCGAGAACGGGATCCTCGGCACCGGCCCGTATCCGGACGAGTCCGCGGTCGACCCGGACCTGATCAACGCGGGCAAGGAGACCGTGACCGTCCTCGCGGGCGCGTCCTTCTTCGACTCCGCGCTGTCGTTCGGGATGATCCGGGGCGGCCACATCGACACGGCCGTCCTCGGCGGGATGCAGGTCTCGGCCGCGGGGGACCTGGCGAACTGGACCGTTCCCGGCAAGATGATCAAAGGCATGGGCGGAGCGATGGACCTCGTCCACGGCGCCCGTCGGGTCATCGTCGTGATGGAACACCGGGACCGCGCGGGGAATCCCAAGGTCGTGGCCGAGTGCTCGCTGCCGCTCACCGGACGGGCGTGCGTGGACCGGATCATCACCGACCTCGGCGTCCTGGACGTCACGGCGGACGGCCTCGCACTGGTCGAGACCGCGCCCGGCGTGACCGTGGACGAGCTGCTGGCCGCCACCGCCGCGCCCGTGGCGGTCCAGGGCTCGCCGGCACGGCCCGAGACGACGAGTGGAGAAGCATGAACGAGCACGTTCCGGTCCTGGTGGCCGGAGGCGGGCCGGTGGGCATGGCGACGGCGCTGGAACTGGCGCACCACGGGGTGCCCGCGCTGGTCGTCGAGCCGCGCGCGGAGGTGTCGTGGCTCCGGCCGCGCGCCAAGACGACGTCGGCGCGCACGATGGAGCTGTTCCGCCGGTGGGGGATCGCCGGGCGGGTCCGGGACCGGGCGGCGCTGCCCGTCTCCTGGTCCGACCAGGCCGTCTTCGCCACCGCGCTGCTCGGCCGGGAGATCACGCGGTTCCACGGCTGCTTCGGCCTCGACCTGGCCGGCGATGACCGCGCCGCCGAGCCGGGGCAGCAGATCGGGCAGCCCGCGATCGAGCAGGTGCTCCGCGAGACGATCGCCGCGTCCCCGCACGCGCGGCTGGAGACCGGCTGGTCCCTGGTCTCGCTCGCCGAGGACGACGACGGCGTCACGGCCGTCCTGTCCGGAACCGACGGGACGGCGCGCGAGATCCGCGCGGACTACGTCGTCGGCGCGGACGGAGCCTGGAGCAAGGTCCGCGAGGCCATCGGCGTCGTCTACGAGGGCAGCGCGGACGAGCGGCCCAACTTCAACATCGTGTTCCGCGCGCCCGGCCTCGCCGACCGCGTCCCGCACGGACCGGCCGTCCACTACTGGGTGCTCAACGCGGAGCAGCCCGGCCTCGTCGGACGGCTCGACCTGAACGACCTGTGGTGGTGCATCGCTCAGGGCGTCACACGGGAGGAAGGGGAGGCGGACCCGCTGCGGTTCGTCCGCGCGCTGGTCGGCGACGCCGTCGACGCCGAGATCGTCGCGACCGACCCGTGGACGGCCAAGATGCTGCTCGCTCAGCGGTACGCGACGCGCCGCGTCTTCCTCGCGGGCGACGCCGCGCATCTGAACCCGCCGTGGGGCGGGCACGGCTTCAACACCGGGATCGGCGACGCGGTCAACCTCGGCTGGAAGCTCGCCGCCGTCCGCAACGGCTGGGCGCCCGCCGCGCTGCTCGCGAGCTACGAGGCCGAACGCCGCCCGATCGCCGCGCGGACGATCGAGGAGGCCGCCCGCAACATGGCGACGCTGGCGCCCGAACTGGCCGATCCGCGCCTGACCGGAACGGACGCCGAGTTCGCCGCCGCCCGGCCCGCCGTCGCCCGCGCCGTGCAGACGTCCAAGGACGGCGAGTTCCACAGCCTCGACCTCGTCCTCGGCTACACCTACCAGGGCTCGCCGCTCGTCGCCGGAGCGGCGGGCGGACGGCTCGCGCACGCGTGGCTCGGTCCGGGGGAGTCCCTGTACGACCGGCTCGGCCGGGAATTTACGCTGGTCGGAGACATGGGACGGCCGGAGGTCGCGGAGTTCGCGAAGGCCGCGGACGACGCGGGCGTCCCGCTGGAACTGCTCCACCACCCGGCGGCGGGCCTCGCGCTCGTCCGGCCCGACCAGCACGTCGCCTGGGCCGCCGGGACGCCGGGCACCGCGCGGCAGATCCTGCGGCGCGCGATCGGTCATCCGGAGTAGCCGTTCTCATCCCGGCCCCGCTTCGCCCACCCTGTTCCGAAGCGGGGCCACGCTCAAGGAGGTCTGCGTGACCGCGACCCTCACCCGTCCCGCGACGCGGCGGCGACAGGCGGGCATCCTCGTCCTGGCGTGCCTCGTCCTGCTCGTGGACGGCTACGACCTCTTCGCGCTCGGCACGATCGGGCCGAGCCTGCTGCACGACCGGTCGTGGGGCGCGTCGCCGTCCACGCTCGGAACGCTCGGCAGCGTGACGGCGCTCGGCATGCCGTTCGGCTCCGTCCTCGCGGGCTGGGCCGCCGACCGCCGGGGCCGCCGCCTGCCGATGACCGTCGCCGCCGCGTGGATCTCGCTGTCGATGCTAGGCGCGGCACTTGCGTCCGACCTCGTCCAGCTCGGCGCCGCGCGGTTCTGCACCGGCATCGGGATCGGCGCGCTCGCGCCGCTGGTGTCGGCGCTCGTCGCCGATACGGCCCCGGCCGGACGCCGCACGCTCCATCTCGCCATCGCCCTGGGCTCCATCGGCGTCGGCGGGACGGCCTCGGCGCTCCTCGGCCGGATCCTGCTGCCCGGCCACCCGTTCCAGACCCTGTTCTGGATCGGTGTGCTGCCCATCCTGCTGATTCCGCTGATCTGGCGGATCGTGCCGTCCGGGGCGCTGCGCCCGTCCGCGCGGGTCTCCGTCACGGCGCAGGCCGCCGAGCTGTTCACGCGCACCACCGCGCGCGGGACCGTTCTGCTCTGGGTCGCGACGTTCATGAGCATGGCGCTCGTCTACAGCACGACGGCATGGCTCCCGACGGTCATGGTGAAGAACGGCTACAACCTCGGCTCGTCCCTGGAGTTCCTGACCGCGTTCACCGTCGGCGCGAGCCTCGGCGGCCTGCTGGTCGCGCTGCTCGCCGACCGCGGGCATCTGAAGGCGGTCACCGCCGGGACGTTCGCGCTCGCCGCGGTGGCGCTGCTCGCGCTCAGCTCCAACCAGCCCCGGCCGGTCCTGCTGGTGGTGTCGGCGCTGGCCGGGCTCGGGTCCCTGGGCTGCCAGAACATGATCATCGCGTGCATGTCGGCGTTCTACCGGCCGCACCTGCGCGGCACCGCGCTCGGCGTCGGCCTCGGCGTCGGACGGCTCGGCGCGATCGTCGGCCCGTCGTACGTGTCGGCGGCCACCGCGCTGGTCGTCTCGCCGCGCGCGGGGTTCGTCGCGTTCATGATCCCGGCCGTGCTCGGCGCGGCCGTGGTCGCGCTGCTGCCCCGCACGCTCGCCCCGGCGCCGGAGTAGATCCCCGGCGCCGTGGGCGTGTTACGGCACCAGCACGATCTTGCCGACGTGCGCGCCCGCGTCCAGGGCTGCGTGCGCGTCGGCTGCTTCGGTGAGCGGATAGCGGGCGCCGATCACGGGAGCGATCTGCCCGCGCGCGGCGAAGTCCAGGACGAGTTCCTGCTCCCGCCGCGTGGCGGCGCGTGTGCCGAGGATGTCGAGGTGCTTGGAGAAGATGTCGTTGATGTGCAGTTCGACGGTCCGGCCGCCCATGATCGCCGAGAGGACGATGCGTCCGCCGAGCCGCGCCGCCTCGATCGCCAGGGGGACCATCGGCCCGCCGACGTTGTCCAGGACGGTGTCGACGCCGGTGCCGCCGGTGTGTGCGCGGATGTGGGCGGCGGCGTCGGGGTCTTTGTAGTTCACGACGGCGTCCGCGCCGGCGTCCAGGACTGCTTGGGTTTTGTCGGG
>NZ_WUTW01000001.1:1197422-1990735 GCF_009831215.1 Actinomadura rayongensis | reverse complement strand
AATCCCAGTATCGCCCACGAGTCGGGCTCTTGTGGTCGGTGCGCTTCGCGCACCTTCCGCAAGGGCCCGCAGTGTTTATCGGGGGGACGACCCCCCGAACCCCCCGATGCGGGGGCTCCGCCCCCGCGCCCCCTCCTTTAGCGGGTCAGGGCTTCGCCGGTCTTCCAGAGTTCCGGGTGAGCGGTGCCGCTGGGTGGGCGGTCAGAGGGCGCCGTCGGCGTTGGAGAGGTTGAAGCTCCGCTCGATCAGTGGGACGTCGGACGTGTTCGTGCCGGTCAGCGCCAGCGGTAGCGCCGGGCGGTTGAAGAATGTCGGGTCGACGATCGTGTCGCGGACGAGTGTGCCGCCGGGTGTCAGCTCGACGCGGTGGACGATCGTGCCGCGCCATCCCTCCACGATTCCGATCCCTGAGGCCGGGCCGTGGCTTGGGGCCAGCGGCGGCCAATATGACGTTAGGCCCGGGTTCATTCCGAAGGTCAGGTCGTTGACGATCGCCACGGATGCCGCGATTTCCCGGACGCGGATCCGGAAGCGCGCCAGGACGTCGCCGTGCAGCGCTGTGGCCACGGCGAGAGCTGGGCGCAGGTCGGTGAAAGGGTGGTCGCGGCGGGCGTCCACGTCTCGGCCGCTCGCGCGCGCCACGTAGCCGAGGACGTTCAGGTCGCGTGCGGCTGCGGGGGCCAGCTGGCCTGTTCCGGTGAACCGGCCGGCGACGGCGGTTTGGGCGAGGGCGCTGTCGGCGATTTTTTCGACGTCGGCCTCGATCGCGGCCAGCAGGCGCGGGTCGGGCACGGCGCGCAGGACGGCCCCGCCCAGCAGCACTCCCCCGCGCAGCAGCGGGTGTCCGGTCACGCAGGCGTTGAGGCGCAGCAGGGTCGCGTGGACTTGGGCGAACCGCGCGCCTAGGTTCGGCCGTCCGGCCGTTTCGCACAGCGCGCCGAGGTCGGCGACGTGGTTGCCGAGGCGTTCCAGTTCGAGCAGCACGGCCCTCGACCGCTGCACGCCGGGCGACACCTCGACTCCTGCCGCGTCCTCGACGGCTAGGCAGAACGCGAGCGCGTGCCCTACGGCGGTGTCGCGGACGACGCGTTCGGCGAGCGGGAGCGCGTCGGCGGGGAGCCGCCGGTGGAACAGTTCCGCGCGGCCCCTGCGGCTTGCCGGGAGGGCGGTCCCGCCGGGGCGGACGTGCAGTTCGGCGCGGCGCTCGGGCTCGTCGGCGGTGGCCGGCCGGGTGAACAGGTGGACGGCGTGCCCCGCGGCGTTCTCGTGCACGGTGGTGAGCGCGAGCCGGTGCCCGTCGGCCAGCAGCGCGGCGGCGCGGCCGGGCAGGTCGGCGGCCTCGACCTCGGCGACGGACGGCCGGGGCGGGACGGCGGATGCGCTCACGGGGCTCCCAGGACGACCGCAGGGACATCCTGCGCAATTAACAACTTTAGCAACTCAAAGGGATGCCAAAGTCCGCCCGTGCGCGGTCATTCGTGGTGCGAGGACGCGCGGAGGTCGTCCAGCAGCTGCGCCTGCTCCGACAGCACCCCGGTGAGGATCGCCCGCGCCACCGCGAGCAGTTCGGCGACGCGCGGGCTGGTGAGCGAGTAGATCACCGACGAGCCGTCCTTGCGCGACACCACCAGCCCGGCCCGGCGCAGCACCGCGAGCTGCTGCGACAGGTGCGCCGGTTCGATCCCCACCTCGGGCAGCATCTCGGCCACGGCGTGGTCGCGCTCGCTGAGCAGTTCCAGCACCCTGATCCGCGCCGGGTGCCCCAGCGTTTTGAAGAACTCGGCCTTCAACTGGTACAGCGGCGCGCTCACCGTGACCGATCCCCTTTCACCGGCCTGAACCGTGGCCGCCTTGCCCGTGCTGCGACATTAGCAAGTCGGCATATGGCCGTTAGTCGGCCGTGAGGACGGTCTTGTGCGGGAGCGGGCCGGACAGGACGTCCGGCGCGTCGGCGAACGTCGCCGTCCGCGCCGTGAGGTCCGCGACGGCGAGCCGTCCCTGGGCGATGAGGCGGAGCACGGCGGGCATGTCATCGCGCGCGCTCGCGCGGGCCGTGACGAAGGTGATGCCGCGCCGGTAGAGGTCGTACAGCGGCGGTTCGACCGGGAAGTAGTGGATGCCCGCCGAGACGCACGTCCCGCCGGGCTCGGTGGAGCGGAGGGCCGAGAGCAGGCCGTCCGGCGTCGAGACGCAGGCGGCGACGGTCGGGAACTCGCCGAAGCCGGTGCCGTCCGGCGCGGCCTCGACGACGGTCGCGCCGAGGCGTTCGGCGGCGGCGAGCCGTTCGGGGGCGTCGTCCACGTACGTGCAGTTCACGGCGAGGGCCCGCGCGGTCGCGACCGCGTAAAGGCCGACGCTCGCCGAGCCCAGGACGAGGACGTCGTCCCCCGCCCGCGCGTACGGGGCCACGCAGCGGTAGCCGTCCACGGCGTTGTCGGACACGGCCGCGACGCCGAGCGGGTCGACGCCGTCCGGCACCGGCACGCACATGGCGTCGGCGTAGGGCACGCGGACGAGGTCGGCGACCGCGCCGCCCCAGTCCCCTCCGCCGAACGGGGCGAGGCCGAAGGTCGACAGCGGCGGGACGGACCGGCAGTACAGGCTGCGTCCGCCCCGGCAGCGGTCGCAGTGGCCGCAGGAGATCTGGAACGGCACCGCCACGACGTCGCCGGGCCGCAGCGTCGCGACGTCGGCGCCGACGGCCGCGACCTCCGCCGTGAACTCGTGGCCGACGGCGTACGGCTCACCGGTCGGGAGGAGGTGCGCGAGGTAGGCGACGTCCAGGTCGCAGAGCGCCACCGCCAGCGGGCGCACGAGCGCCGCGACGCCGGAGCCGAGTTCCGGGGCGGGGACGTCGCGGAAGTGCGGCGCGCCGCCCCCGCCGCCGTAGAGAGCGCGCATGGGGCCTCCTCTTGATTGTCCATCAGGACGGCGGCGGACTCGTCCGTCCGCTCGTACGCCTCGCGGTGCAGGGCCCGGAACGGCTCCAGCGCGGTGAGGAAGTCCACGAGCTGCCGGAACGGGTCCGGGTCGGCGCGCTCCACGCGCCGCCGCACGGTGCCGATGCCCGCGCGGAGCACGGCGGCGAACAGGTCGTCCTTGGTGGGGAAGTACCAGTGGACGGCGGCCGGCGCGAGCCCGGCGGCACGGGCGACCTCGGCGACGCTCGTGCCCCGGAACCCCTGGGCGGCGAACAGGCGTCCGGCCTGCTCGACGATGGCGGCCTCGCGCTCGGCCCGGGGGATCTGCTGGCGGTTCTTCGGCATGTCCCCACCCTAGGCACCGCTCTTGACGCGCGAATAAGAGCCGCCGGGGACCTTCGCCTCTGGGACGCCGGCGGACGGCCGCCGAGCATGGACCGCGCCGGGCGGGGCAGTCAGCCAAGGGGGAGGGATCACGGTGGACGACGAGGAACTGGCGCGCATCGACGCGTACTGGCGTGCGGCGGACTACCTGTCGGTGGGTCAGATCTACCTGATGGCCAATCCGCTGCTGCGTGAGCCGTTGCGGCCCGAGCATGTGAAGCCGCGTCTGCTGGGGCATTGGGGCACCTCGCCCGGCCTCAACCTCTGCTACGCCCACCTCAACCGGGTGATCGAGGCCCGTGAGCTGGACATGATCATGGTGGTGGGGCCGGGGCATGGTGGTCCGGCGGCGGTGGCGAACGCGTGGCTGGAGGGCACTTACACCGAGGTGTATCCGCACGTCACGCGGGACGCGCGCGGGATGGAGCGGCTGTTCCGGCAGTTCTCCTTCCCCGGCGGCGTCCCCAGCCACGTCGCGCCCGAGACGCCGGGGTCGATCCACGAGGGCGGCGAGCTGGGGTACTCGCTCGCGCACGCCTACGGGGCCGCGTTCGACAACCCGGACCTGGTGGTGGCGTGCGTGGTCGGGGACGGCGAGTCCGAGACCGGGCCGCTCGCCGCGAGCTGGCATTCCACCAAGTTCGTGGACCCGGTCTCCGACGGCGCGGTGCTCCCGATCCTGCACCTCAACGGCTACAAGATCGCCGGCCCCACGATCCCGGCGCGGATCCCCGAGGACGAGCTGCTGCGCCTGCTGGAGGGCTACGGCCATCGGCCGATCGTCGTCGCCGGGGACGATCCGGTGACCGTCCACCGCGCGCTGGCCGCCGCACTGGACGACGCCCTGGACGACATCGCCGCGATCCAGCGCCGCGCCCGCGTGGACGGCGACACGACCCGTCGGCGCTGGCCGATGATCGTCCTGCGCACTCCGAAGGGCTGGACCGGACCGCGCGAGGTCGACGGGCTGCCGGTCGAGGGGACGTGGCGCGCCCACCAGGTGCCGGTCACCGGCGTCCGGACGAACCCGGAGCACCTGGGGCTGCTGGAGGACTGGCTGCGCTCCTACCGCCCGGACGAGCTGTTCGACGCCGACGGCGTCCCTGTCCCCGAACTGCGGGAGCTGCCGCCGTCGGGGTCGCGCCGGATGAGCGCCAGCCCGCACGCCAACGGCGGGCTGCTGCTGCGCGACCTGGAGCTGCCCGACTTCCACGCCTACACCGTGGACGTCAAAGAACCCGGCACCGCGACGAGCGAGGCGACCCGCGTGCTCGGCGCGCTGCTGCGCGACGTGATCGCCGCCAACCCCGACGACTTCCGGATCATGGGGCCGGACGAGACGGCGTCCAACCGGCTCCAGGCCGTCTTCGACGTCACCGACCGGGCGTGGAACGCGGCGCGGCTGGCCGGCGACGACCATCTCGCGACGCACGGCCGGGTGATGGAGGTCCTGAGCGAGCACCTGTGCCAGGGCTGGCTGGAGGGCTACCTGCTCACCGGACGACACGGCCTCTTCAACTGCTACGAAGCCTTCATCCACATCGTCGACGCCATGTTCAACCAGCACGCCAAATGGCTGGAGACCAGCCGCCGCATCCCCTGGCGACGACCCGTCGCGTCCCTGAACTACCTGCTCACCTCACACGTCTGGCGCCAGGACCACAACGGGTTCTCCCACCAGGACCCCGGATTCCTCGACATCGTCATGAACAAGAGCCCCGAAGTCGTCCGCGTCTACCTACCGCCCGACGCCAACACGCTCCTGTCAGTCGCCGACCACTGCCTACGGTCCCGGGACTACGTCAACGTCATCGTCGCGGGCAAGCAGCCCGCACTGACCTACCTGACGGCCGAGCAGGCCGTCGCGCACTGCACCCGGGGCCTCGGCACGTTCGACTGGGCCTGCAACGACGACGGCGACGACCCCGATGTCGTGATGGCCTGCGCGGGCGACATCCCCACCCTGGAGACCCTGGCCGCCGTGGCCCTGCTGCGCGAGCACCTGCCGGAACTGAAAGTGCGAGTCGTCAACGTCGTGGACCTGATGCGGCTGCAACCCGACACCGAACACCCGCACGGACTGCCCGACCGGGAATTCGACACCCTGTTCACCACCGACAAACCCATCATCTTCGCCTTCCACGGCTACCCCTGGCTCATCCACCGCCTCACCTACCGCCGCCACGGCCACCACAACCTCCACGTCCGCGGCTACAAAGAACAAGGAACGACCACCACGCCGTTCGACATGGTCATGCTCAACGACCTCGACCGCTACCACCTCGTCATGGACGCCATCGACCGCGTCGACGGCCTCGAAACCCGCGCCGCGCACCTGCGCCAGCGCATGGCGGACGAACGCCTGCGCGCCCGCGCCCACACCCGCGAGCACGGCGAGGACCCGGCCGCCGTCCGGGACTGGACGTGGCCCGAGGCGGGCCGGTGACCCGCGTCCTGGTCGTCAACGCCGGGTCCAGCAGCGTCAAGCTGTCCCTGCTCGACCACGACGACACCGTGCTCGCCGCCGCGTCCCGGCCCACGCGCGGCGGCGCGGTGGACCGGGACGCGCTCGCGGACCTGCTCGCGTCCCGCCCGCCGCCGGACGCGGTCGGGCACCGCGTCGTCCACGGCGGGACGGAGTTCACCGCGCCCACCGTGCTGGACGACCACGTCCTCGACCGGCTGCGCGCGCTCACCGACCTCGCCCCACTGCACCAGCCGAAGTCCCTGGCGGGCATCGAAACCGTTGGCGCCGCACTGCCCGACGTGCCCGCCGTCGCGTGCTTCGACACCGCGTTCCACGCCGACTTGCCGGACGCCGCCGCGACGTACGCGCTCCCGGCGGCCTGGCGCGAGCGGTACGGGATCCGCCGCTACGGGTTCCACGGGCTGTCGCACGCCTACGCATCCCGGACGGCGGCCGAGGCGACCGGACGATCCCGGATCATCGTGGCCCACCTCGGCGCGGGCGCGTCCCTGTGCGCGGTGCGCGACGGCCAAAGCGTCGACACCACCATGGGCTTCACCCCGCTGGAAGGCCTGGTCATGGCGACCCGGTCCGGCAGCGTCGACCCCGGCCTGCTGCTCTGGCTGATCACCCACGCCGGCCTGGACCCGCACGCGGTCGCCGACGACCTGGAACACGCCTCCGGCCTCACCGGACTCGCGGGCACCGGCGACCTGCGCGACCTCCTCGCCCGCGACGATGAGACCGCCCGCCTGGCCGTGGACGTCTACCTCCACCGGCTCCGGGCGGGGATCGCCGCGATGGCCGCGTCCCTCGGCGGCCTCGACGTCTTGGTATTCACCGGCGGCGTGGGCGAGCACGCCGTCCCGGTCCGCGCCGCGACGGCCGAGGGCCTGGCGTTCCTCGGCGTCGCACTCGACCTAAGCCGCAACGCCGACGCGGGAAAGACGCCGATCGAGGACGTCAGCGCGCCCGGCGCGCCCGTCACGACGCTGGTCGTCCAGGCCCGCGAGGACCTGGAGGTCGCCGCCGGGACCCGACGCGCCCTGGCGGCCGTCAACCGGTGACCGGGACGAGCACGACCGGGCAGCGCGCGTGGTGCAACACGGCGTGACCCACGCGCCCCACGCGCCCCCGCGTCCCGAGAACGGCCAGCGCCGACTCCCCCGACGCGAGCACCAGCGCGCGAGCCGCGCCCGAGTCCGCGACGACCGGCCGGACGACGACGTCCGGATAGCGGTCCGACCAGCCCATCAGCGCCTCCGCCAGGTCCCGGTCGGCGATGTCGCGCAGACGCGGCGACCCCTGATCCACGCTGACGGCGTGCAGCGCGGTGAGCCGCGCCCCGCGCAGCGACGCCTCCTCGAACGCCCACCCGAGCACGGCGTCCTGCCGGTGGGCGGTGTCGACGCCGACCAGGACCTCCGGCGGCGCGTCCGCCGGGTGCGCGGCCCCGGCGGGCACCGCGAGGACCGGGCAGCGCGCGTGCCCGGCGACGTGCAGCGCCACCGACCCGAACAGCAGCTCCGCGAATCCGCCCGCGCCCCGCGCGCCGACGGCGAGCAGTCCCGCGCGGGCGCTCGCGTCGACCAGGGCGTCGTCGGGTTCGCTGGCGGCCAGCTCGGTCGTGACGTCCGCGTCCGGCGCCTGCTTGAGCACATATTGCCGCGCGTCCTCCAGCAGGGCCGTTCGGTCCTCGTCCAGACGTTCGTAGTCCAGGTCGGTCAGAGTGCCGTCGCGCAGGAGCGCCCGGCAGGCGTGGAGGAGCAGCAGCGGCCGTCCGTGCCGCCGTGCCTCGTCCGCCGCCCAGTCCAGGGCCTGCCGCGCGTTCGCCGAGCCGTCCACGCCGACGGTGATGGGAGTGGCCACGGGTGCGTCCCTCTCTCTCGATGAGGTACCTATTCCCCCGGACGGGTCAGCCGACGTCCCGGCGGAGCAGGTCGTCCTCGGTCTCGCGGCGGATCAGGACGCGGGCCGCGCCGTCCCGCACCGCCACGACGGGCGGCCGGCGCGTCATGTTGTAGTTGGACGCCATCGCGTGGTGGTACGCGCCGGTGCACGGGACGGCGAGCAGGTCGCCGGGACGCAGGTCCGCCGGGAGCGGGACGTCGCGGGCCACGACATCCCCGGCCTCGCAGTGGCGGCCGACGACCGTGACCGGCCGCTCGGCCGTGGACGGGCGGCCAGTCAGCAGGGCCGTATACCGGGCGCCGTACAGGGCGGTCCGTGGGTTGTCGCTCATGCCGCCGTCCACGGTCGCGAACACCCGGCCGCCCGCGCTCCGCTTGACGCCGAGGACCCGGTACACGGTGACGCCCGCCCGCGCGACGATCGCGCGTCCCGGCTCCACCGCGAGCCGGGGCACTGGCAGCCGGTGCGCGGCGCACGCCGCCGCCAGCGCGCCGGTGATCCGCCCCGCGACGTCGGACGGCGCGCACACCGGGTCACCGGGACGGGCCGCGACCGCGAACCCGCCGCCCACGTCCAGCTCGGGCGGGACGACGCCGTGCTCGTCCCGGATCCGCGCGAGGAACCCGACGAGCACCGCCACGGCCCGCTCGTACCGGGCCGGGTCGGCGATCTGCGAGCCGAGGTGGCAGTGGAGCCCGGCGAGCTGCAGCCGCCGCTGCCCGAGGATCCGCCGGACGGCCTCGGCCGCCGCGCCGGACGCGATCGACACCCCGAACTGCTGGTCCTCCGCGCCGGTGCTGATCGCGGGGTGCGTCCCAGGGTCGATGCCCGGGATCACGCGCAGCAGCACCTTCTGCGGGGCGCCGGTGGCCAGCACTGACAGCCGGGAAATCTCACCGGCGCCGTCCACGACGATCCGGCCGACGCCGTACGCGAACGCCGCCCTGAGGTCGTCCGGGGTCTTGCCGTTGCCGTGCAGCACCACGCGTTCCGCCGGGAACGACGCCGCCCGCGCGACGGCGAGTTCACCGGCGGAGCAGACGTCCAGGCCCAGTCCCTCGTCCCGGACCCACCGGGCCATCCCCCGGCTCAAGAACGCCTTCCCCGCGTAGACGACCTCGGAGAACGCCGCCCGGAACGCGCGGCACCGCTCCCGGACGTCGGTCTCGTCGAGAACGTGCAGCGGCGTCCCGAACCGGGCGGCGAGCGCGCTCAGCCCGACGCCGCCGACCACGATCTCGCCGCCGCCGGTGACGCGCGCGGTGCGCGGCCACACCGCGAGGTCCGCGTCCCGGACCGTCCCGGCGCTCACGCGGGCACCGGCGCGAGCGCGCCCGGGTGCGAAGGGATCTCCGCCACGGCGTCCGGGTCGATCTGGACCCGGTCGACGCCGAGCGGACGCAGCATCGCCCGCAGCGCCGGCACCGCGAGCCGGACGGCCGGCTGCCGCGCGCCGAGCACGGCCGCCAGCCGCTCCGCCGAGCTGAACGCCACCGCGACCCGGCCGCCCCCGGCGAGCCGCGCCAGGAGCAGGCTCGCCGCGCCGCAGCCGCTCGTCCGCACCGGGACGAACAGCACCCGTTCCTCCGCCGAAAGATCCATCGTTCCTCCCCGCCGCGAGGGGCGTCCCGGACCGAGACGCCCACCTGACGAAAACGCTAGAAATCCCTGGCCACACCGCGAAAGCGTCCTTATGCGACCGCTACGCCCGCCGCCCGGATCCTGACGGGCGCCTGACGGCCGTCAGCCCCGGTCGAGCGCGATGTTCAGCCCGAGGACGTCGACCGACGGCTCCCCCATGAACCCGAACGCCCGCCCGGTGGTGTGGACGTCGATCAGGTGGAGCACGCGCGCCACGGGCAGGCCGCGCGCCCGCGCGACCCGATCGGCCTGGAGCCGCGCCCACGCCACCGAGATGTGCGGGTCGAGGCCGGAGCCCGAGCCGGTGACCGCGTCGGTCGGCACGACCGGACGAGCGGGCGCGTCCCCGCGAATGGGGACAATCCGCCCGGCGGAGTAGTCCGCGCCACGCGCGGCGCACTCGACCCGGACGCCCCGGTACACCACGAGAAACGGCTTCGCCGGGCACGCCTGGTTCACGCTGACGACCCGGGTCGGGCGGACGACCTCGCCCGTCCGGTCGCGCGGCCCGAACACCGCGAGGACCGCGCCGCGCCCGTCGGCGGTGCAGAACGGCCGGGAGCCGTCCACGCCCTCCAGCCGTCCGACGGCGAGGCTCGCCGCGCAGACCCGCGTGAGGAGGCTGTCGGTCCGGGTGTCCACGACGTCCTCGGGGCCGAGGTTGGACGCGGCCGTGGCGGTCGGGTCGTAGCCGTCCCCCGCGTTGGAGATCCGGGACTGGAAGTACTGCTTGAGCGGACGGCCGTCCTTGTCGGTGAACGACTGACCGATCAGCGAGCTGCCGACCGCGCGGCCCGCGACCGTCACCGACGACCCGTCGGCCCTGTGCCGGAGCCCCGGAAGCTGCGCGACCGCGAGGACCGCGAACGGGTAGGCGACGCCGCAGACCGCGGTGAGGACGAGCAGCGCCCGCAGCGCCGCGAGATGCCGCCGGAGCAGGCTCGGAAGGGTGCGCATCAGGAGATCCCCGGGATGAACTGGACGAACAGATCGACGATCTTGATCCCGGCGAACGGGGCGACGACGCCGCCGAGCCCGTAGACGCCGAGGTTGCGGCTCAGCAGCCGCGACGCGCTCGCCGGCCGGTACCGCACGCCGCGCAGCGCCAGCGGGATGAGCGCGACGATGACCAGCGCGTTGAAGACGACGGCCGACAGGATCGCGCTCTGCGGCGACGCCAGCCGCATGACGTTGAGCCGGTCCAGTCCGGGGAACAGCGGCACGAACAGCGCCGGGATGATCGCGAAGTACTTGGCGATGTCGTTGGCGATCGAGAACGTCGTCAGCGCGCCGCGCGTGATGAGGAGCTGCTTGCCGATCTCCACGATCTCGATGAGCTTGGTCGGGTCGGAGTCCAGGTCGACCATGTTCCCGGCCTCTTTGGCGGCGGACGTGCCGGTGTTCATCGCCACCCCGACGTCGGCCTGGGCGAGCGCGGGGGCGTCGTTGGTGCCGTCGCCGGTCATCGCGACGAGCCGTCCGCCCTCCTGCTCCTTCCGGATGAACGCGAGCTTGTCCTCGGGCGTGGCCTCGGCGAGGAAGTCGTCCACGCCCGCCTCGTCGGCGATGGCCTCGGCCGTGCGCGGGTTGTCGCCGGTCACCATGATCGTCCGGATGCCGAGGGCGCGCATGTGGGCGAACCGCTCCCGCATGCCGGGCTTGACGACGTCCTTGAGGTGGACGACGCCGAGCACGCGCGCCGCGTCCCCGGCGATCTCGCCGACGACGAGCGGGGTGCCGCCGCCCGCGGCGATGCCGTCCACGATCTCGCCCAGCTCCGCCGTGACGGTCCCGCCGTGGTCGCGGACCCAGTCGGCGACGGCGGTGGCCGCGCCCTTGCGGAGCCGCCGCCCGGGCAGGTCCACGCCCGACATGCGGGTCTGCGCGGTGAACGGGACCCACTCGGCGTGCGCGAGTTCGCCGGGACGGCGCTCCCGCACGCCGTGCGCGCGCTTGGCGTAGACGACGATGGAGCGTCCCTCGGGCGTCTCGTCGGCCAGCGACGACAGCTGCGCCGCGTCGGCCAGCTCCTCGATCGTCGTCCCGCCGACCGGGACGAACTCGGCCGCCTGCCGGTCGCCGAGCGTGATCGTGCCGGTCTTGTCGAGCAGCAGCGTGCCGACGTCGCCGGCCGCCTCCACGGCCCGCCCCGACATCGCGAGGACGTTGCGCTGGACGAGCCGGTCCATCCCCGCGATGCCGATCGCCGACAGCAGCGCGCCGATCGTCGTCGGGATCAGGCAGACGAGCAGGGAGACCAGCACGATGCCGGTCACCCCGTGCGCGTCCAGCGCGGCCGTGTCGGCGACCCCCGGATCCCCCGCCCTGGCGAAGATCGCGAACGGCTGGAGGGTGGCGACGGCGACCAGGAAGATGATCGTCATCGCGGCGAGCAGGATGTTCAGCGCGATCTCGTTCGGGGTCTTCTGCCGGGACGCGCCCTCGACCAGGGCGATCATCCGGTCGATGAACGACTCGCCCGGCCGCTGGGTGATCCGCACGACGATCCGGTCCGACAGGACCTTCGTGCCGCCGGTCACGGCCGAGCGGTCGCCGCCGGACTCGCGGATGACCGGGGCGGACTCGCCGGTGATCGCCGACTCGTCCACGCTGGCGATGCCCTCGACGACGTCGCCGTCGCCCGGGACGATCTGCCCGGCCTCGACCACCACGACGTCGCCCCGCCGCAGCTCGGCGGCCGGGACGGTCTCCTCGGCCGGCGTGCCGGGCCAGCCGGTGAGGCGGCGGGCGGTGGCGTCCTTCTTGGCGCGCCGGAGCGTGGCGGCCTGCGCCTTGCCGCGTCCCTCGGCGACGGCCTCGGCGAGGTTGGCGAACACGACCGTCAGCCACAGCCAGGCCGCGATGAGTACGGAGAAGGCGGAGACGTCGCGGACGGCGAGGACCGTCGTCCACAGCGCGCCGATCTCCACGATCAGCATGACGGGGTTGCGCCACATCACCCGCGGGTCCAGCTTGCGGAACGCCAGCGGGAGGGAGGTGAGCAGCAGCTTCGGGTCGAGCATCCCGCGCGCGACGCGCGCCCGGGGCGCCCGGAGGGTCACCGGCATCGCTAGTGGATCCCTTCTGCCAGCGGGCCGAGGGCCAGCGCCGGGAAGAACGTGAGGGCGACGAGGACGAGCGTCACGCCCGCGACCAGACCGACGAACTGCGGCCGGTGCGTCGGGAGCGTGCCCGCGGACGCCGGGACGGCGCCCTGCGCGGCCAGCGACCCGGCCAGGGCCAGCACGAAGATCATCGGCAGGAAGCGCCCGAGGGCCATCGCGAGGCCGAGCGCGGTGTCGTAGAACGGCGTGTTCACGGTGATCCCGGCGAACGCCGACCCGTTGTTGTTCGCCGCGCTGGTGAACGCGTACAGCACCTCGGAGAAGCCGTGCGGGCCGGAGTTCAGCATCGCGCCGCGCGGCCCGGGGAACGCCATCGCGACGGCCGCGCCGGTCAGCACGATCACCGGCGTGACGAGGAAGTACAGCGACGCGAGCTTCATCTCCCGCGCGCCGATCTTCTTGCCCAGGTACTCGGGGGTCCTTCCGACCATGAGGCCCGCCACGAACACCGTGATGATCGCGAGGATCAGCATCCCGTACAGGCCCGAGCCGGTCCCGCCCGGCGCGACCTCGCCGACCATCATGTTCAGCAGCAGGGCCGCGCCGCCGAGGCTCGTGTAGGAGTCGTGGGCCGAATCGACGGCGCCCGTCGAGGTGAGCGTCGTCGCGGTCGCGAACACCGCCGAGTCGAGAACGCCGAACCGCTGCTCGGTGCCCTCGGCCGCCGCCCCGGCCGCCGTCGGCACGGTGCCGTGGTGGACGCCCTGCGCGGTCATCGTCGCCGTGACGCTGAGCAGCGCGAGCACGGCCATGACGGCGACGATCGCGTACCCCTGCCGCTTCTGCCCGACCATCCGGCCGAACGTGCGCGGCAGCGAGAACGCGATGACGAGCAGCAGGAAGATCTCGATCCAGTTCGTCCAGGCCGTCGGGTTCTCGAACGGGTGGGCGGAGTTGGCGTTGAAGAAGCCGCCGCCGTTGGTGCCCAGCTCCTTGATGGCCTCCTGCGAGGCGACCGGCCCGCCGGTGATCGTCTGGGTGCCTCCCGTCAGCGTGGGGACGGTGTGCGGGTCGGCCAGGTTCTGGACCGTGCCACCCGCGACCAGCACGACGGCGCCGACGACCGCGATCGGCAGCAGGACGCGGACCGTGCCCCGGACGAGGTCGACCCAGAAGTTGCCGAGGTCGCCCGTCCGCCGCCGGACGAGCCCGCGCACGAACGCGACCGCGACGGCCATGCCGACGGCGGCGGACACGAAGTTCTGCACGGCCAGGCCCGCCATCTGCACCAGGTGGCCCATCGTGCTCTCGCCCGCGTACGCCTGCCAGTTCGTGTTCGTCACGAAGCTGACGGCCGTGTTCCAGGCGACGTGGTCCGGCACGTTCGCGAAGCCGAGGCTCCACGGCAGGTGGCTCTGGACGCGCTGGAACGCGTACAGGAACAGCACCGAGACCACCGAGAACGCCAGGACGCTCCGCAGGTAGACCGGCCACCGCTGCTCGGCGTCCGCGTCGACGCCGACGAGCCGGTAGACGCCGCGTTCCACGGCGTTGTGCTTCGTCCCCGTATAGACGCGGTGCATGTAGTCGCCGAGCGGCACGTGCACCACCGCGAGGGCGACGATGAGGGAGGCGAGGAAGAGGATCCCCGCCGTCGTCGGGTTCATCTAGAACTTCTCCGGAAGCAGGAGGGCCGCCACGAGGAACACGATGAGGCCGACGGCCAGGACCAGCCCGACGGCGTTGTCGGCGCTCACAGGCGTTCCACCGCCGAGGCGATGAGGCCGAGCACCGCGAACACCGCGATGGTCAGCACGACGAGGACCAGGTCTGCCATGGCGTCCGACTCCAGGAAGGGGGTGGGAGGGCCCGCGGCGGATCCGTCCGGGCCGCTGCCGAGGAAATACCCGACACGTCGTGAATCGGCGGGTCTTGACGCGTTTCCTACGCCTTCGAGGCGTTTCTTCACGCGCCCCTGACGCGCGTTCCCGCAGGCCGGAGCGCCCCGGCGGTACCGTGATCGTGACGGGCGCCCCGGCGGCGCCCGGAAGGGAAAAGAGGATGTCCAGGGGCCGGCTGCGCATTTACCTGGGGGCCGCGCCCGGCGTCGGCAAGACCTGCGCGATGCTCGCCGAGGGCGCGCGACGGGCCGGACGCGGCACCGACGTGGTCGTCGGCTACGTCGAGACCCACGACCGGCCGCGGACCGCCGCCCTGCTCGACGGCCTGGAGGTCGTCCCGCGCCGGACGGTCGCCTACCGGGGCGCGACGTTCACCGAGCTGGACGTCGACGCGGTGGTGCAACGGGCGCCGGACGTGGTGCTGGTGGACGAGCTGGCGCACACGAACGTCCCGGGCTCCGCCCACGAGAAGCGCTGGCAGGACGTCGCGGACCTGCTCGACGCGGGCATCACCGTCATCACGACGGTGAACGTCCAGCATCTGGAGTCGATGAACGACGTCGTGGCCGACATCACCGGCGTGCCGCAGCGGGAGACCGTCCCGGACGAGGTCGTCCGGCGCGCCGACGAGATCGAGCTGGTCGACATGGCGCCCGAGGCGCTGCGGCGGCGGATGGCGCACGGGAACGTCTACGCGCCCGAGAAGGTCGACGCCGCGCTGTCGAACTACTTCCGCGTCGGGAACCTCACCGCGCTGCGCGAGCTGGCGCTGCTGTGGCTGGCCGGGAAGGTGGACGACCAGCTCGACCGCTACCGCGCCGAGCACGGCATCTCCGGCACGTGGGAGGCGCGCGAGCGGGTCGTCGTCGCGCTCACCGGCGGCCCGGAGGGCGAGACGCTCATCCGCCGCGCCGCGCGGATCGCGGCCCGCACCAAGGGCGCCGACCTGCTGGCGGTGCACGTCGCGCGCGGGGACGGCCTGGCGGGCGCCCGGCCCGGCTCGCTGGCGCGGCAGCGGGAGATCGTCGAGAGCCTGGGCGGGACGTACCACCAGGTCGTCGGCGACGACGTGCCGCGCGCCCTGATCGACTTCGCGCGCGCCGTCAACGCGACGCAGCTCGTCCTCGGCGTGTCCCGGCGGCGGCGGTCCGCGCAGCTCCTGCGGCCCGGCATCGGCGTCACGACGACCGCGCTGTCGGGGTCGATCGACGTCCACATGGTCACCCACGACCTGGCCCGGCGCGGACGGCAGCGGCCCGCGCGCGCGACCGGCGTGCCGCCCGCCCGCCGCCTCGGCGCGTTCGCGCTCGCCGCCGCCGGGCTCCCGCTGCTGGCCTTCGCGCTGACCCGGATGCGCGCCGACCTCGGCCTGTCCGGCGACATCCTGTTCTTCCTGTCGGCGGTCGTCGGCGTCGCGCTGCTCGGCGGCCTGTGGCCCGCGCTGTTCACCGCCGTGACCGGGTTCCTGCTGCTGAACTGGTACTTCACGCCGCCGTTCCACCGGCTGACGATCGCCGACCAGGGCAACTGGGTCGCGCTCGTGGTGTTCGTGCTCGTCGGGGCGGGGGTCAGCGCGGTGGTGGACCGGGCCGCGCGGCGCGCCCGCGAGGCCGCCGACCTCGGCGCCGAGGCGGAGGTGCTGTCGACGCTCGCGGGCAACGTCCTGCGTGGCGAGCGGGCGCTGGACGACCTGCTCCGGCGGCTCCGCGAGACGTTCGGGCTCGCCTCGGTGACGCTGCTGGAGCGTCCGCCCGAGTCCGGCGGGTGGCGCGTCGTCGCGACCGTCGGCGGACGGCCCTGCACCGCGCCCGACGAGGCCGACACCGGCATCCCGATCGACGACGGGCTCGTCCTGGCGCTGCGCGGCCGTCCGCTGCCCGCGCGGGACCGGCGCATCCTGGAGGCGTTCGGCGTCCAGGCCGCCGTCGCGCTGCGGCACCAGCGGCTCGCCGCCGAGGCCGAGCGGGCGCGTCCGCTGGAGGCCGCCGACCGGATGCGGACGGCCCTGCTCAACGCCGTCAGCCACGACCTGCGGACCCCGCTCGCGTCCGCGACGGCGGCGGTGGACGGCCTGCGCAACACCGAGATCGCCTGGACGGACGGCGAGCGCGCCGAACTCCTCGACACCGCCGCCGAGTCCCTGGACCGCCTCGACCGGCTCGTCGCCAACCTGCTCGACATGAGCCGCCTCCAGGCCGGGGCGCTCGGGATGGTGCTGCAGCCACTCGCGCTGGACGAGGTCGTCCCGCGCGCCCTGGACGACCTCGGGCCCGGCCGCGAGCGCGTCACGGTGGACGTCCCGGCCGATCTGCCCGCCGTCCGGGCCGATCCGGCGCTGCTCGAACGCGTCCTCGCCAACCTCGTCGCGAACGCGCTGCGCTACAGCCCGCACGACCGGCCCGTGCTCGTCTCCGCCGGGGCGCTGCGCGACCGCGTCGAGCTGCGCGTCGCCGACCGCGGCCCGGGCATCCCCGCCGACCGGCGCGACCGCGTGTTCCAGCCGTTCCAGCGGCTGGACGACCGCGACAACCACACCGGCGTCGGGCTCGGCCTCGCCCTGTCGCGCGGGCTCACCGAGGCGATGGGCGGCGCGCTGGTCCCCGAGGACACGCCCGGCGGCGGCCTCACGATGATCGTCTCCCTCCGGGCGGACGGGAACGGAGCGCCATGACCCGCGTCCTCGTCGTGGACGACGAACCGCAGCTGCTGCGCGCGCTGCGCATCAACCTGCGCGCCCGCGACTTCGCCGTCGAGGTCGCGGCCGACGGCACCGCCGCGCTCCGGCTCGCCGGGGACTTCCATCCCGACCTCGTCGTCCTGGACCTCGGCCTGCCCGACCTGGACGGCGTGGACGTCATCCAGGGCCTGCGCGGTTGGACGAACGTCCCGATCATCGTGCTGTCCGGCCGGGCCGGGAGCCGCGACAAGGTCGAGGCCCTGGAGGCGGGCGCCGACGACTACGTCACCAAGCCGTTCAACATGGACGAGCTGGTCGCGCGGATCCGCGCCGTCACCCGCCGCGCCGGGCCCGAGGAGTCCGTCCGCGTGGTGACCGTCGGGGCGTGGAGCGTGGACCTGGCCGACAAGACCGCCACCGGCGCCGACGGCGGCACGCTGCGCCTCACGCCCACCGAGTGGCACCTGCTCGAACTCCTGCTGCGCAATCCGGGCAAGCTGATCAGCCAGCGGCAGCTTCTGACGGCGGTGTGGGGGCCGTCCTACGTCAAGGAGACGCACTACCTGCGGCAGTACATGGCGCAGCTGCGGCGCAAGCTCGAAGCGGACCCGGCCCGTCCGCGCCACCTGCTCACCGAACCGGGGATGGGCTACCGCTTCCAGCCCTGACCCGACCGATTCGCCGGTCTCGCGGGGGTTCTGGTCGGTAGGGTCGGGCGCGGCGAGGGCAGGGAGGACGGGCCGGTGCGGGACAGACTGCTCACGGCGATCCGGGCACGGCGGGCGAGCAGGAAGGGCGGGCCGGTGCAGGAGCGGCTTCTCGCGGCGGTCCGGGCGCGGCTCGAACGCGCGTTGTCCGGCGGCGAGCCCGGCGCCGTCCTGGAACCGGACGCGCTCGCGGAGATGGACGCGCTGCTCGCGTTCGTCGACTCGGCCGGGGAGCCCGACGTCGACGTGCTCTACGCGCTCGGATGGCTGTGCTGGCTCCGCGTCCAGGTGCTCCCGCCCGGCGAGTGGGACGACGACCTGCAGCTCGCCGTCATGATGTTCCGGCCGGTCTTCGCGGTCGAGCCTTCGGCCGTGCCGGAGCCGCTGCGCGAGTTCTACGCGCAGGAGCCGGCCGCCGTCGACGACGAGCGTTTCGTGCCTGAAGACCTGATGCCCGGCGAGGTCGACGAGCGTTTCGTCCCCGCCGAGGACGACGAGCGTTTCATCCCCGAGGACCTGGTGCTCGGCGGGGACGACGACACCGAGCCGTCGATCCTCACCGACCAGGGCGTCGCGCTCATGGAGTGGTACGAGCGGACGGGCGATCCCGACGCGCTCCAGGCGGCGATCGGCCTGTTCCGCGCGGCGCTCGACGCCGTGCCGCCGGGGCATCCGAAGCGGGACCTGTGCCGGTCCAACCTGATCAGCGCGCTCGGGACCTGGCACGACGACTCCGACGACCCCGAGCCGCTGCGCGAGGTCGTCGCCGTCCTGCGCGTCGCCGCCCGCGAGGACCCCGCCGAGGTGCAGGACCTCTCGGCCGCGCTGCGGATGCTCTTCGACCGCACCGGCGACCTCGGCGCGCTGCGCGAGGCCATCGCGCTCCGCCGCACGCCCGGCGCGGACGCCAACGACCTCAACGAGCTCGGCGGCCTGCTGCGCCGCCTGTACGAGCAGACCGGGGACCCCGCCGCGCTGGACGACGCCGTCGCCGCGCACCGGTCGTCCGTCCGCCGGACCGGCGCGGACGACCCGGACCTGCCCGGACGCCTGGCCGGGCTCGCCGGCGCGCTCCAGACCCTCTTCGAGCGAACGGGCGACCCGGACGCGCTGCGCGAGGCGATCACCACCGGCCGCCGAGCTGTGGACGACGCTCCCCCGGACTATCCACATCGCGCGGTGGGACTTGCCAACCTCGGGGTCTCGCTGCGCACGTCGTTCGAGCTGACCGGCTCCCTCGCCGACCTGCACGAGGCCGTCGAGGCGCACCGGGCCTGCGCGGCGGCCACCCCGGACGGGCATCCGCTGCGCGCCGGGCGCCTGATCAACCTCGCCAACACGCTGCGCGCCCTCGCCGACCGGACGGGCGACGCGGCGGCGCTGGCCGAGGCCGTCCGGGCGGGCCGGACGGCCGTCGCCGCGCTGCCCGCCGACCACCCAGGCCGCGCCGCGCTGCTGTCGAGCCTCGGCAACAGCCTGTTCGCGCTCGCCGAGCGCACCGACGACACGGGCGTCCTCGCGGAGGGCGTCGATCTGACGCGCGAGGCCGTGGCCGCGACGCCGGAGGGCCATGCCGTCCGGGCGCGCAACCTGTCCAACCTCGCGGTCGCGCTCGTCCTGCTCCACGAGAGCACCGGCGACCCGGAGCCGCTGCGCGAGGCCGTCGCCACCGGCCGCGCCGCCGTGGCCGCCGCCGACGGCGCCTGGTCGGAGCTGTCGGGCTATCTGGCGACGCTGGGCCGCGCGCTGCTGCGCCTGTTCGCCCTGTCCGGGGACCGGCGGGACCTCGCCGAGGCGCGGACCGTCCTCGCCCGCGCCGCCGCCCTGCCCGCCGCCACCGCCGAGGACCGGATCACCGCCGGACGGTCCCTCGCCACGGCCTGCTCCCTCGCGGGCGACACCGAAGCGGCGCTGGCGGCGATGGAGACCGTGGTCGCGCTGCTGCCGCTGGTCGCGCCGCGCGACCTGCGCCGCGCCGACCGCGAGCACCGCCTCGGCGAGACGGCCGGGATCGCCGCGCGCGCCGCCGGGACCGCGCTCGCCGCCGGCCGTCCCGAGCGGGCCGTCGAACTCCTCGAACAGGCCCGCGGCCTGCTGCTCACCGAGGACATGGACGCCCGCACCGAGGTGGACCGCCTGCGCGCCGCCGCACCCGACCTCGCCGACGCGTTCGTCCGCCTCCGCGACCGCATGGCCAGCCTCGACCCGCCGACCGACGGCCGCGAAGGCGACCGCGCGCTCGCCGCCCGCCGCCGCGCCGCCGCCTCCGAATGGGACGCGCTCCTCAGCCGCATCCGCGCCCGCGACGGCCTCACCGACTTCCTCGCCCCGCCTTCGATCAACGCGCTCCTCCACCAGACCGGCCCCGGACCGATCATCCTCGTCACAGCCGACCACGACCGAGGCGACGCCCTCATCCTCACCACCCCCGGCGCCGACACAACCGCCACGGACGCGGGCGACCGCAGTGGCGCGAGCGCGGGCACCGCACCGGACGCGAACACCGGCGCGAGCGCGGGTCTCAGTGCGGACGCCGCTTCCGGCGCGCGCACGAGTTCCGGCGCGGGCACGGGACGCGGCGCGGGCACGGGCTTCGGCGCGAGCGCGGGTCCCAGCGCGGACGCCGGTTCCGGTGCGGGTGGGGGGCGGGTGCGGCATGTGCCGTTGCCTGGGCTCACCGATGCGGCCGTGCGCGCGTACGGTGACCGGTTCCTCGCCGCGCGGCGCGTCGCGCTCGGCGGGCGGGACGGGCGGGCTCGCGCGGAGGACGAGTTGCACGACGTCCTCGGCTGGCTGTGGGACACGGTGGCGGCGCCGGTTCTCGACGCGCTCGGGTACACCGGGGTCCCGCGGGGGGCGTGGCCGCGGGTGTGGTGGTGCCCGGTCGGCGTCCTGGCGTATCTGCCGCTGCACGCGGCGGGGCACCACCACGACCTGGTCGCCGACGTCCCGCCGCGCACGGTCATGGACCGGGTCGTCTCGTCCTATACCCCGACGATCCGGGCGCTGGCTTATGCGCGGCGGGAGACGGAACGTGAGAACGGTTCGGCTCTGATCGTCGCCATGCCCGAGACGCCGGACATGGCCCCGCTGCCGGGCGCGGACGCGGAGGCGCACCGCGTGGCGGGGCTGCTCGCGGACCCGACCGTTCTGCGGACGCGGGCGGCGACGCGGAAGGCCGTCCTGAAAGCGCTGCCGGACCACTCGGTCGTCCACTTCGCCTGCCACACCGCCACGGACTGGGATGATCCGGGCGCGAACCGGCTGCTGCTGCACGACCACGCCGTCCGGCCGCTCACCGTCGCGGAGATCTCCCGGCAGCGGCTGACCGGCGCCGACCTGGCCTACCTGTCCGCGTGCGGGACGTCCGACACCCATCCCCGGCTGGTGGACGAGGCCGTCCACATCACCGCCGCGTTCCAGCTCGCCGGGTACCGCACGACGATCGGGACGCTCTGGCCGCTCAGCGATCGGGTCGCCACCCAGGTCGCCGAGGAGGTCTACGCCGCGCTGACCGACGGCGGCGCCCGTCCCCCCGACACCGCGTGCGCCGCGCTCGCCCTCCACCACGCGCTCCGCCGCGTCCGCGCCGCGTTCCTGGACGCCCCGACCCTGTGGGCGGGGCAGATCCACGCCGGGGCCTAGCGGTCGAAGAGGAACGTCCGGAGACGGTCCGGACGATCGGTCAGCAGCACGCTCACCGGCCCCGCATCGGTAGCCCGGCTGAGATACGCCGCGTACTGCGGAGACGGTCCGGCCGTCTCACCGCCGTCGCGCGTCATGTACGTCCAGGAGTCGTCCACCAGACGCACGCACGCGATGCCGTGCACGCGGGCGTACTCCAACGCGCCGCTCTGGAAACCGGACGACGCGACCACGACCCCCTTGTGCGCCCCCGTCGCGCGGAGCTTGTCGTTCAGCACCTGCACGTGCTCGCGCTTGACGGGCGCCGCGTGGCGCTTGCACTCGAACAGCATGAGGAAGTCCGCGCCGAGGAGCCGGAACCGCACGGTCACGTCGATGACGTACGTACCGTCGGTGCCCGGGACCGGGTCCAGGTGCGCGACGCGCCAGTCCAGCACCTCGTGCCCGGAGGCCCGGACCAGGTCGGCCACGGCCCGCTCGTAGTCGGCGGGGCTCAGTTCGTGCGCGGGACGGACGTCTCCGTCCGGTCCGCGCGTCTCCGGAACCTGACTCACGCACCCACTCCCGCCGGTCCATGTCCCTGCCCGTACGGTGCCGCATCCCCTCGACCCGTGCAACACGCCTTTGAACCGCGGCTGTACAGACCGAGACCTTGCCCGGGTACTTCCCAGGAAGGAGAGGAGGGCGTGTGACGCGAGCACTGGTGCTGGGCGGCGGCGGAAGCGTCGCCGGGCCGTGGGCGGCCGGGCTGGTCGACGGCCTCCGCCGCGACGGGACCGACCTCGGCGCCGCCGACCTGATCGTCGGGACGGCGGCGGGGGCGTACATCGGCGCCTGCCTGGCCGCCGACGCGGACGTCTCCGGCCTCATCCTCGACCTGATCAAGGAGCACCACGTCGACCCCGCCCCCGACATCGACCAGGGGCTGCTGTACCGGACGATCGAGATCCTGTCCGACACGTCCGTCCCCGCGCGGACCCGCCGCCGCATGCTCGGCGACATGGCCAGGGACACCGGGTACCCGTCGATGACGCCGTGGCTGGACCGCGTGATGGAACGGCTCCCGGTCGCGGACTGGCCGGACCGCGAGCTGCTGCTCACATCGGTGGCGGCGGACACCGGGGAGCGGACCGTGTGGCGGCGGGGCGGCGCGGCGACGCTGCACGAGGCCGTCCGCGCGAGCTGCTCGTGGCCGGTGCTGTACGTCCCGACCGCCATCGACGGGCGGCCGTACATCGACGGCGGCGTCCACTCCTCGACCAGCGCCGACCTCGCCCGGGGCCACGACCGCGTGATCGTCCTCGCGCCGCTGCGCCATATGCTGCCGCGCGCCGAGCTGGACGCGGAGCTGGCGGACCTCGGCACGGCGCGCGTCACCGTCCTGTGCCCGGACCGGGAGGCCGCCGAGCTGTTCACGCTCGGCCTGTTCGAGCCCAACCTGCGGTACTCGGCCTACGACGCGGGCCTGCGGCAGGCCGCCGAGTTCCGGGACGAGGTCGCCGCCCTCTGGACGGCCTGACGCGCGTCAGACCGTCGTGACCGCGACGCCCGCCGCGCGCAGATCCTGAACATTCTGGTTGTCCGATCGCGCATCGGTGATGACCAGACTGAGGTCCTGCGGCAGGCAGACGCGGCCGAACGCGACCCGGCCGAGCTTCTCCGCCGTCGCCACCAGCACCGTCCGCTGCGCGGCGCGGATCGCCGCCCGCTTGACGTGGACGTCGTCCAGGTCGTGCGCGGTCGCGCCGACGGACGCGTCGATCCCGCAGGTGCTCAGGACGAACGTGTCGTAGCGCAGGTCCGCGAACGTCCGGACCGCGAGGTCGCCGTGGAACGACAGCTCCCCGGGGCGCACCTGGCCGCCGGGCAGCAGCAGCCGGATCCCGTCCGCGCCCTCCAGCGGGTGCACCGCGTGCAGGGACAGCGGCGTGACGGTGAGCCGCCGCGCCGCCATCGCCGTCGCCACCGCGACCGCCGTCGTGCCGGTGTCCAGTGCGACCGTCTCGCCGTCTTCGAGCAGGTCCGTCACGGCGGCGGCGAGCCGGGCCTTGGCGTCGGCGCCGACCAGCGCGCGCAGCGCGAACGGCTGCTCCACGCCGCTCAGCAGCGCGCTCACCGCTCCCCCGTGGACGCGCCGGAGCGCGCCCTGCGCCTCCAGCTGCTCCAGGTCGCGCCGGACGGTCATCTCCGACGTCCCGGCGGCCTTCGCCAGCTCGGCGACCGTGGCCCGGTTGCGCTCGGCGAGGATCGCCACGATGAGCCGGTGCCTCTCCCGGACGTTCATCCGCACCTCCCGCGCCCATTCTGCCGGTTGACAGAAGAACATTCGTGATGTTTGTTTGAACATCCTACATGTGCGAATGAAGGAGGCCGGATGTTCACGCGTTCCGCCGCGGCGGCCTCGTGCCTCGGGTTCGTCGTCATCGGCGCGCTCCAGGCCCTGTACGGCCCGGCCATCCCCGCGTTCCGCGCGGAGTTCGGGCTCGGCCCGTCCGCCGCCGGGCTCGCGCTGAGCGCGCACTTCACCGGGGCGCTGCTCGGCGTGGGCGCGTTCCACCGGGCGCGCGCCCGCACCGGCGATCGCCTGCCGCTCGGCTGCGGCTACGCGCTGATCGCCGCCGGGTCGCTGCTCGTGGCGCTCGCCCCGTCCTGGCCGGCCGCGCTGGCGGGCGCGTTCGTCACCGGGCTCGGCTTCGGCGCCGTCGACTACGGCCTGAACCTGCTGTTCGCCGTGGGGTTCGGGACGCGCGGCACCGCGATGCTCAACCTGCTCAACGCCCATTTCGGCGTCGGCGCGATCCTCGGCCCCGCGCTGCTCGGGCAGCTGGACGCGGCCCGCTACCCCTGGGCGTTCGCGGGGTGCGCGTTGGTCTGCCTGGCGCTGCTGCCGAGCCTCGCGGGCGTCCGGGGCCGTCCGGCCGAGGCCGCGCGGCCCGCGCCGGACCGGTCGCCGCGCGTCCTGCCGCTCGTCCTCGCGTTCGTGGTGATCTACGTGCTGCACGTGGCTATCGAGACGGGCGTCGGCGGCTGGGAGCCCACGCACCTGGAGACCGTCGGCTTCGGCGCGGCCACGGCGGCGGTCGCGACGTCGGGGTTCTGGCTGGCGATGACGGCCGGGCGCTTCCTGGCGATCCCGCTCAGCCTGCGGTTCTCCGACGCGGCCATCGTCACCTGGTGCTGCGCCGGGATGACCGGGTTCCTGCTGCTCGCGGCCGTCCCGGGCGCCGCGCCGTTCGCGTACGCGGGCGTCGGCCTGGCGATCGGGCCGATCTTCCCGACCGGCCTGCCGTGGCTGCGCCGGAGCGCGCCGGGCGGCGGGGCGGGCGCGCTCGTCGTCGCCGCGTCGATGGTCGGCGGCGTCGCGTTCCCGCCGCTGCTCGGGGCGGTGATCGAGGTGTCCGGCGTGCGGACGGTGCCGCTGCTGCTCGCCGTCCTCGGCGGCGTCTGCACGACGCTCGCCGTGGGCCTGGCGACCAGGAGGACGGACGCGGCGCACGCGCCCATGCCGGCCGGGAACGATCGAGAAGACATCAACGTCTGTTGAAGTTCGCCCCCTGTTCACGCCGCCCCGTGGAACCGCCCAAGCGCCAGACTCCAGTCACCGGGCGGCAGCGGTTCGGACACCTTCCCGACACCCGGGACTCACAGACTCGCGCCCACATGAGGCGCACATTCTCGATCGTGCTGGCGGGGGCTCTCATCGTCGGCGTCGTGATCGCAATCGTTCAGGGGCGCGGCTCGTCCGGGGGGACCGTGACCGTGCGCGGGGTGATCGGCTCGGAGAAGCAGGCGTTCTTCGACGATCCCGCCGTGCGGAGGGTGCTGGCCAGGCACGGGTTGAAAGTCGAGGTCGACCCGGCGGGGTCGCGGGAGATCGCCACGTCCGTCGACCTCGGGAAGTACGACTTCGCGTTCCCGTCCAGCTCGCCCGCCGCCGACAAGATCCGCCAGCGGCGGCAGGCCGGGCGCTACACGCCGTTCTCGTCGCCGATGGTCGTCGCGACGTTCCAGCCGATCGCGGAGCTGCTGGAGAAGGCGGGCGTCGTCAAGCGGTCCCCGGTGTGGACGTTCGACGTCGCCCGCTACCTCGACCTGGTCGCGCGGAACGTCCGGTGGGACGGCCTCCGGGGCAACACGGCCTACCCCGTCCGCAAGAACATCCTGGTCTCCACGACCGATCCGCGCAGCTCCAACTCCGCCGCCATGTACCTGGCCATCGCGTCGTACGTCGCGAACGGCGACGCGGTCGTGCGGAACCCGGCGGAGGAGCGCAAGGTGCTGCCCGCGCTGTCGCGGCTGTTCCTCGACCAGGGCTACACCGACAACTCGTCCGAAGGCCCGTTCGCGGACTACCTCGCGCTCGGCATGGGCAAGACGCCGCTGGTCTGCGCATACGAGGCGCAGTTCGTGGACGCCGCCGTGCGCGGCCGGCTCAAGCCCGGCATGGTGCTGATGTACCCGTCGCCGACCGTGCTGTCCAAGCACACGCTGATCCCGCTGGACGGCAGGGGCGACCGCGTCGGCCGCCTGCTGAGCACCGACGCCGAACTCCAGCGCCTCGCCGCCCGGCACGGCTTCCGCACCGCCGACCCCGCGCAGTTCGCCGCGGTGGCGAGGGAGCGCCGCGTGCCCGTCGCCCCGGACCTCATCGACGTGGTCGACACCCCCTCCTACGACACCCTCGAACACCTCCTGACCGGGGTCGCCAAGGCGTACGGGTGACGGGGCCGAAGAAGGAGCAACGATGACGCAGAACGGGGACCTCCTCCTCACGCCGCCCGAGCCGGTGGCGCCCGTCCCGGCCGAGCGCGCCGAGACGCTGATCCCGCTGGACGACGCGACGCGCGACGCGCTCGCCGAGCGGGCCCGGACGTACGTGGACGAGCTGGCGCGCCTCGACCCCCGCACCCCCGCGTTCCTGGCGAAGATCGGGGAGATCGCCGGGCTCGGCGACGGGGAGATGCGCGCGTCCGCCGCGGCCGCGAACCGGATGCTGAACCGCTCGGTGGCGGCGCTCGCGGGCGCCAGGGGCGACGCCGCCGACGCCCAGAAGCGCGTCGCGGGCGGCCTGCTGGAGCTGCGCCGCACGGTCGAGGACCTCGACCCGAAGGACGCGGGCAGGCTCACTGGCCGGCGACTGCTGTCCAAACTGCCGTTCGGGAGGTCCCTGCGCGACTTCGTGAACCGGTACCAGTCCGCGAACGTGCACATCAACAAGATCGTCACGGTGCTGCGGTCCGGCCAGGACGAGCTGCGCCGCGACAACGCCGCCATCCAGAACGAGCGCGCGAGCCTGTGGGCGACGATGGGCAAGCTCCAGGAGTACGCGGTGCTGGCCCGCGCGCTGGACGAGGCCGTCGAGCAGCGGGTCGCGGACACCGCCGACGAGGAGCGGGCCACCGCGCTGCGGGTGGACGTCCTGTTCCCCGTCCGCCGGAAATATCAGGACATCCTCACCCAGCTCGCGGTCTGCGCGCAGGGCTATCTCGCGCTGGACACCGTCCGCCGCAACAACGACGAGCTGATCCGGGGCGTGGACCGGGCGGCGTCCACGACCGTCTCGGCGCTGCGGATCGCCGTCACGATCGCGGCGGCGCTGTCCAACCAGAAGCTCGTCATCGAGCAGGTCACCGCGCTGCGCGGCACGACCGAGGACATCATCCGGCTCAACGCCGACATGCTCGACGGCCAGAGCGGCGAGATCCAGCGGATCGCGGCCGAGCCCGCCGTCGGCCTGGAGACGCTGCGGTCGTCGTTCGAGCAGATCTACCGGACGATCGACGCCATCGACACCTACAAGGCGCAGGCCATCACCAACATGCAGAGCACGGTCGACGCGCTCGACGGCGAGCTGAACCGCGCGAGCGCCTACCTGGCGCGCGCCCACGAGCGGGACGAGAGCGCGTGAGGCGACGCGGCACGGCGGTCTTGGCCGCGGCGGTCCTCGCGCTGGCCGCCGGGTGCGACGCCACCGGCGCGGAAAGCGGCGGGACGCTGCGAATCCTCGCGAGCAGCGAGCTGGCCGACCTGCGGCCGGTGCTGGCGGCGGCGCGCAAGGACATCGGCGTCACGGTCAAACTGGACTACACCGGGACGATCGATGGCGTCCAGCAGGTCGTGGACGGCACGGCCGAGCGGGCGCACGACGCGATCTGGTTCTCGTCCAACCGCTACCTGGCGCTCCAGCCGGGTGCGCGGGCCGCGCTCGGCCCGTCGGTCAAGACGATGGCGTCGCCGGTGGTGCTGGGGCTGCGGGCGTCCGTCGCGCACGGCCTCGGGTGGGACCGGACGCGCCCGACGTGGGCCGCCATCGCCGCAGCCGCCGGGGCGAAGAGGTTCACCTACGGGATGACGAACCCGGTGTCGTCCAACTCGGGGTTCTCCGCGCTCGTGGGCGTCACGGCCGCGCTCGCCGACACCGGCGCGGCCCTGGACACGGCCGCCGTCGACCGGGTGGCGCCGAAGCTGCGCGGGTTCTTCGCGGCGCAGCGGCTGACGTCCGGTTCGTCCGGCTGGCTGTCGGACACCTACGCCGCCGACCCGGGCCGCGTGGACGGGCTGGTCAACTACGAGTCGGTGCTGCTGACGCTGAACGCGTCCGGGAAGCTGCCGGAGCCGCTGACGCTCGTCTACCCGAGCGACGGCGTCGTCACGGCCGACTATCCGCTGACGCTGCTGTCGTCCGCGCCGCGGAACGCCTCCGACACGTTCCGCAGGCTCACGGCGTATCTGCTGCGGCCCGCCGTCCAGCGGAAGATCATGGACGCGACGCACCGCCGTCCGGTCGTGCCGGGCGTGCGGCCGTCCGCCGGGTTCGGCCCCGAGCCGCCGGAGCTGCCGTTCCCGGCCCGGCGGCAGGCCGCCGACGCGCTGATCGACGCCTACTTCAACCGGCTGCGGCGGCCGTCCCGCACGGTCTACGTCCTGGACGTGTCCGGTTCGATGGAGGGCTCGCGGCTCGCGTCGCTGAAGTCCGCCCTGACGGCCCTGACCGGCGCGGACACCTCGCTGTCCGGCCGGTTCCAGCGCTTCCACGACCGCGAGGAGGTCACGCTCCTGCCGTTCAGCGACAAGCCGGGCCCGCCCGCGACCTACGTCGTCCCGGAGCGGAACCCGGGCGCCGAACTGGCGCGGATCCGCAATTACGCGGGCGGCCTGCGGGCGCGGGGCGGGACGGCGATCTACGACAGCCTGGAACGCGCGTTCGCGGTGGTCGGCGAGCAGGCGGCGCGCGAGCCCGACCGGCTCACCTCGATCGTGCTCATGTCCGACGGCGAGAGCAACGCGGGCGCGGACGCCGGCGACTTCCGCGCCTGGTACGGGACGCGGCCCGCCGCGCTGCGCGGCGTCCCGGTGTTCCCGATCCTGTTCGGCGAGTCGGCGACCGGCGAGATGAACGACCTCGCAACGCTCACCCGGGGCCGGACGTTCGACGCGCGGACACAGTCGCTGTCCAGCGTGTTCAGGGAGATCCGTGGCTATCAGTGACCGGATCGTCCGCTACCTCGGCTCGGTCAAGAACCTCGTCGGCTGCGTCGGGGGGCTCGTCGGGCTCGGCCTGCACTTCACCGGCGTGGCGGGGCCGTACTCGCCGGCCGTCGTCGCCGGGCTGTACGCCGCCGGGGCGCTGCTCGCGCCGCCGGAGAAGGTCGCGCTGGTGCTGGACGACACGGTCGCCGAGACCGGGCGGCTGCGCGCGGACCTGGCGGGGCTGGTCGGCCGCGTCCGCGCGCACCGCGCCCCGCCCGAGGCGCTGGCGCGGCTGGACGCGATCGCCGGGATGCTGCGCGACCTGCTGAGCCGTCCGGAGGTGCTGACGGCGGCGCCCGACCCGCTGTACGAGATCTCCCGCGCGATCCGGACCGACCTCCCGACGAGCTTCGAGACCTACCTCAACCTGCCGCGCTGGTACGCGCTGCGCCGCGCGGGGCACCGGACGGCGTCGGAGGAACTGCTGAGCCAGCTCGACCTCATCGCGGCGTCGCTGACGCGCACCGCCGACGACCTGTACGCGGCGGAGGCGCAGCGGCTGCGCGACCACACCGAGTACCTGCGCGGACGGGAGCGGGAGGGCGGACTGACGCTGCCGGACTCGCCGTCCGCCGAACCGTAGTCAGCGGCGGCGCTCCAGCCGGATCTCCTCGATGTCGAGGGCGGCCTGCACCTCGCGCAGCACCAGGTCGTCGATGCGGCGCTCGTCGCGGAGCTTGACGACGGTCGCGCGCTTGCGGGCGATCAGCGCCAGGCGCAGTGCGGTCGCCCGCTCCTCGCGGTGCAGCGCGGGATCGTCCGGGTCGCCGGCGCGCAGCAGGTCGAGCCGGTCCTCGTACTCGCGGCGCAGCCGGTCGGCGAGGTCGGGGTCGGCGCCGAGGTCGGCCGCGAGGCCGGGCAGCGCGTCCAGCGCCTCCTCGATCGCCGCGACCTGCGCGAACCGGTGCTCGTCGCGCGCGCCCGTGTCGTGCGGGAGCCGGGCCCAGCGGACGACGGCCGGGAGCACGAGCGCCTGCGACAGCGCGACCACGATGACCCCGAAGGTGACGAACACCAGTATGTCGCGGTCAGGGAAGGGTCGCCCCGACGCGACGGTGTGCGGGACGGCGAGCGCGGCGGCCAGCGACACCGCGCCGCGGAACCCCGAGAACCCGCTGACGATCCGGACGCGGTACCCGACGCGCCTGCTCCGCTGCTGCGGACGCCGGTCGAGGAGCCGGACGAGGTAGGGCGCGGTGAACAGCCACGCGAACCGGGAGCCGATGAGCACCCCCGAGACGGCCGCGACCAGCAGCAGCGCGTCGGTGACGTCGGCGCTGGTCAGGCCGCGCACGGCGGTCTGCGCCTCCAGCCCGACGAGGACGAACAGGGCGCCGTTGACGAGGAACGCGGCCAGCGACCAGAAGTCCTCGGCCTGGCGGCGGGTCGCGGCCCGTCCGGCGCGCGGCCCGGACTGGCTGACCGTCAGCCCGCACACCACGACCGACAGGACGCCGGACGCGTGGATGCTCTCGGCCAGCAGGAACGCGGCGAACGGGGTGAGGAGCATGGTCACGTTCGCGAGCAGCGGCTCGTCCAGGCGGCGGCGGATCCGGACGCCGAGCCACGCCGTCGCGAGCCCGGCCGCCGTCCCGCCGCCGTAGGCGAGCAGCAGGAGCGCGCCGACGCGCGGCGCCTCGAAGTGCTCGTCCCCGGCCGTGACGCCGACGGCGATCCCGTAGATGACGAGGGCCGTCCCGTCGTTGATCAGGCTCTCGGTGCGCAGGACGGTCACGTCGCGGCGCGGCAGCGAGCGCGCGAGGACGCCCACGGCCGTCGCGTCGGTCGGCGCGAGGGCCGCGCCGAGCACCCACGCCGGGCCCCACGGGAGACCGAGCGCGTGCGCGGTGGACGCGACGATCGCGGCGGTCATGAAGACGAGGAGCGTGCCGAGCAGGACGATGCTGCGCAGGTTGCTGCGGATCTCGCGCAGCGACGTCGTGAGGCTCTCCCAGAACAGCAGCGCGGGCAGGAACAGCAGCAGCACCGCCTCGGGCGGCAGGTGCACCCGCCGCAGCGCCGGGACGAAGCCGAGCAGCACGCCGCCGGCGAGCAGGAGCACCGGCGGGGCGACGTGCAGCCGCCGTCCGGCGACGTTGCCCGCCAGCACCGCCGCGCCGAGGACGACGACGAGTTCGAGGCCGAGCACGGCGTCCCCCCTTCGTCGCGGCGGCCTGCGGTGATCGTTCCCCGTCGCCGGCGGCCCGACGCGTCCCGCCTCGCGGCGCGGTGACAAGAAGGCGGCGGGACACGCTCATTCCCTGCCTAGCGCCGCGCGACTGTGTGATACATACTTCGGTACACCTTCCGGGGGGACGGGAGAATTCCAGGGCTCGCGTTCCTCCGGAAGGCCCCGTCAGGCGTCGAGCGCGCGCGTCACCGGCGCGTCGGGCGCGGGCGGCCCGGCCGGGAGAAGCTTCGGCTGGCCGAGCGGGCGCGGGCGCGTCCCGTGGTGCGGCTGCCCGGCGTGGACGAGGAACGGGTGGCACAGGTAGACGTCGCCCGCGGCGCCCGTCGCGGGGGCGATCCGGCGGTGCCGGGAGGCGGCCTCGGCGCGCCCGGCCAGCGTGCGGGCGTCCAGGCCCCGCTCCCCCGCCGGTTCGAGGACCCGCGCCGTGTCCCGGTGGGATCCGGCGCGCAGCCGGGTGGGCGCGTCGTCCGGGCCGACGTCGGAGAACAGGAACAGCATGAGCAGCGCGGCGTCCCGGGACCGGGCGTTCGCCCGCCACGTCATGTAGTCATCGGGCGTTGAGTCGTCGCCGGGGAAGCTGACGTCGACGTGCCAGCCGTCCACGCGCGCGGGGCCGCCGCCGGGGAACCGGACAACGATGCCGCCGAGGGCGTCGCGCGGCGTCCAGCGTCCCCGGCCCACCAGGGCGTCGAACGCGGCGTGCAGGCACGGGGTGTTCGCGGCGGCCCGGAAGGGCGGTTCGGCCGAGCCGGGGAGCGCGGCGGCGGGTCCCGGCCAGGTGTCCGGATCGTCCGGGTCGACGGCCAGGTCGCGCCAGATGGCCGCGCGGCACCCGGCCGCGACGTCGCGGGGGAACGCGCCCTCGATCCGGACGAAACCGTCCCGGACGAAGGCGTCGATCCGGGCGTCGTCCAGCATGACGCCCAGGATGCCCGCGGTGTCGCGGCCGGGGCCAGCGGTTTTCTAGCGTGCGGCGTACGGGCCGGGGTGCGCGGCCGTGGTCACGGCCTGCCGCCGGGTCCGCGCGCTGCCGTTCACGGTGAGGGTGCTGTACGCGAACGCCTCGATGGCGGACGTCGTGGCACCGATCATCTGCCGGAAGCCGGTGAGGTTCACGTTGTCATAGCGGTCGCAGGACTGGTGGTAGCACGGGTCGTACGGCTGACCGGCCGTACCGCCGTACGTGGCCGCCTGCGCGGCCGTCTTGACGCCCTCGGCACCGGTGAACACGCCGCCGGCGGGGATGCCCGCGCCGATGAACGCGTTGTAGTCCGACCGTCCGTCGAACGCCGTGGGCTCGGTGGCCAGCTTGCGGGCGGCGAAGTAGTCGGTGAACGTCTTCTCGATCGCCCCGGACCCGGCGGGCGCCTCGACGTTGTTCTGGCCCGCGCTGTTGTCGCCGTCGATGACGAACCGGACGAAGTTGGGCGAGGCGAGCATGTCGAAGTTGAGATCCAGCGCGATATTGCCCAGGTCGTCCGGGGTGAGGCTGTCGACGTAGTGCTGGGAGCCGAGCAGCCCTTCCTCCTCCGCGCCCCAGAACGCGAACCGGACCTTGTTGCGCAGCTTGCCGCCGAGCTTGGCGATCTGCCGTGCGGTCGCGAGGAGCGTCGCGGTGCCGGAGCCGTCGTCGTTGATGCCCGGTCCTTCGGTCACGCTGTCGTTGTGGGCGCCGACCACCACGATGTTGTCGGCTCGTCCGCGCTTGGTGTCGGCGATGACGTTCGCCGTGGTGCGCTTCTGGTTCAGGGTGTCGGTCTTGACGTGGAGGGTCACGCCCCCGTTCTGGGCCTTCTTGACCAGGTCGGTGCCGATCGCGTTGGTCGGGCCGACGACCGGGACGTCGAACGCGCGGGTCAGCGTGCCCGCGACCGGGCCGTCCACGTCGGGACGCTGGTAGATCACCACCGCGCTCGCCCCGGCGGCGACGGCGTTGCCCGCCTTGTCGGCGAAGAAGCAGCCGCCGCGCTGGATCAGCGCGACGTGGCCCTTCGGGAAGCCGGTGAAGTCGTCGGCCTCGCAGCCGCTGCCCGCGCCGGCCGCCGCCGGGTCGACCGGGGTCGCGGGGGCGGTGACGTCGCCGGTGCCGGAGTACTGGAGCGTCGCGAAGTCGGTGTCGGGGGCGAACGTCTTCGGTTCCGGGGCTGTCTCGGCGAGGACGGGCTCGCTCAGCTCCTGCCAGAAGTCGAAGGTGAAGTTCTGGACGGTCGGGGTGTACCCGGCGCGCTTCAGCTGGTCGACGATGTACTTGATCGTGATCGTGTTCCCGGCGAGTCCGGCGGCGCGGTTGCCGCCGTTGGCGTCCGCGATCTTCTGGAGGTCGAGCTGGTGGCGGCGGACGTCCTGGAGCGTCACCAGCCGGGCCAGCTTCGACGGGGGCGCGTCGGCCCGCGCGGCGGTGAGCGGCGTCGCGGCCAGGGCGACGGCCGCCAGAACCGCCAAAGCGGTCTTACTTGCCATTCCGGTCCTCCAGTCAGGAGACGGTCAATTTTCGCAGCCTGACAGTCGGCCCCGCGTCCGACAAGAGCGCGGCGCGGCGGTGGCGCGGCCGATCCCGGCCTTCCGGAACGGGTCGCATGATCAGCCTGGATCGCCCTAGAATCTGGCGTTCCCGCCAGCTCCGCGTGACCCGTGAGGGGTGCCCGTGTACGGCCCGCCGCCCCACCCGCCGCTGCCCGCTCCCGTCCCCGCGCCCGTGCCTGCGCCCGCGCCAGACCGCGCGCCGCACGGGCGCCGACTCGCCGCACGGGGCATCGACGCGCTCCTGCTGTTCGGCGTCGCCTGCCTGCTCGCGCTGATGACGTGGGGGCGGCTGCACGAACTCGCGGTCGACGGCCTCTGGGGGAAGGCCCTCGGCGCCGGCGGCACGCTCCTGACGTCCGGCGACGTCGGACGGGCCGCGTCGGACTTCGGCACCTCGGTGTGGGGGTCGTTCACCGCCGCCGTCGAGGAGGCGTTCCTGCTGCTCGTGCTGGCCGAGCTGCTGTACCAGTTCGCCGGGCAGGCGTGGCTCGGGCGGACGGTCGGGAAGGCGGCGATGGACCTGCGCGTCCGGACGTCCGCCGACGCCCGGCCCGGCGCGGGCCGTGCGCTCCGGCGGTCGGTCGTCACGACGGCTGGTAGTTCGGGTCTGTACTGCCTGGCCTGGATCCTCTTGCTCGAAGGCCAGTTCTTCCTGTCGGTCGTGCTGTGGGTGGCGGCGCTGGCGGCGTTCTTCGCGACGAGCGTCCCGGCCCTGCTCGGGCGGCGGCGCCGGACGCTCGCCGACCTCGTCGCCGGGACCGTGGTCGTCCGCGCCGGGACCTACCGCCGCGCCGTCGCCGCCGCCCGCGACGGCGCCGGACGGGCCTGGGACGGCACGCAGGCGGCCGGGCAGATCGCGGGCGGGGCCGTCCGGGAGAGCGCCGCCGCGCAGGCCGAGCGGATGCGGCGCGCGCTGGAGTCCGAGCAGGCCCGCCGGATGCAGGACCTCGGCCGCCAGTCCGCCGACCGGATGCGCGACGCGCTCACCGGCGACCGCGCCCAGCGCGTCCAGGACGCGGGGCGGCGCTTCGGCGGCCGGGTCCGCGACGCCTACCGCGACCGCCGCGACGCCCGGCAGATCCCGCCGCCGCCTCCCCCGGCGGCCCTGCCGCCGCCGTCGCCCGCGCCCCACCTTCCGTACGAAACGCCGGTCCCGCCGGAGGCGCCGCGCCGGGACGGCATGGCAGGCTGAGCGTCCGCGTCCGCGAGAAGGGGAGTCGCCCGTGTCCGACACCAGACGGATCCTGTGCTTCGGCGACTCCCTGACCTGGGGTTGGGTGCCCGTCCCCGGGACGGTGCCGACGCGCCGCTACCCGGCCGCCGAGCGGTGGCCCGGCGCGCTCGCCGCCGCGCTCGGCCCCGGCCACGAGATCGTCGAGGAGGGGCTGAGCGGCCGTACGACCGACGCCGACGACCCGCTCGACCCGCGCCTCAACGGCAGCGCTTACCTGCCCACGGCTCTCGCCAGCCACCATCCGCTGGACGTCGTCGTTCTCATGCTCGGCACGAACGACACCAAGACGTACTTCAACCGGACGCCGTTCGACATCGCGACGGGGATGGCGCGTCTCGTCGACCAGGTGGCCCGTTCGGGGAACGACGTCGGAACGTCGTATCCGGCGCCGAAAACCCTGATCGTCGCGCCGCCGCCGCTGGGCGTCATCTCCGATCCGTGGTTCGCCGAGGTGTTCCGGGGGTCGCGGGCGAAGACCGTCGACCTGCCGCGCGTCTACGGCGCCCTCGCCGACTTCACGGGCGCCGCGTTCTTCGACGCCGGTCAGGTCGTCGCGACCGAGGGCGTGGACGGCGTGCACTTCACCGCCGCCGCCAACGTGCGGCTCGGCCGGGCGCTCGCCGAGGTCGTCGCGGGCCTGCTCTGAGTGATCGTTCCGAACGGATCGGGCGGCCCGTTCGTTGGACCGGTCGAGGCGGCGGTGATCCCATCGCCGCCGGGACGGCCGAGGAGAGCCCATGCCATCGCTCACCGAACGGATCCGGCGATTCCTCAACAGCCCGCAGGGACGCCAGGCCCGCGCCCGCGTCGAGGGGGTCGCGCGCGACCCCCGCAACCGCGAGCGGGCGCGCGGCCTGCTCGCGCGGCTGCGGAACCGGCGCCGCTGATCGCTTCGGGCTCCCGGCCGCGCGCCGGGAGCCCGGGGCGCGCTACCGGGCGCCGGGCGAGACCTCGGTGTTCGTGTTCTTCGGGCCCGTCGCGGTCGTCGGGGCGCCGCCGCGAAAAGATCTTGCGATCGGGATCTCACGTTTCGCGCCGCCCGGACGTTTACCAGATGTGAGCCTGCAACCGTTCGAGCAGATCGTGGCCGACCACGGGCCGATGGTGCTGCGCGTGTGCCGCGCGGTCGTCGGCCCGGCGGACGCGGAGGACGCCTGGTCCGAGACGTTCCTGGCCGCGCTGCGGAGTTATCCGCAACTGCGGCCGGACGCGAACGTCGAGGCGTGGCTGGTGACCGTCGCGCACCGCAAGGCCGTCGACCTGGCCCGTGCCGCCGCGCGCCGGGCGGTGCCGGTCGGGGACGTCCCCGACGGCGCCGCGCCCGACGGCCGTCCCGAGGACTGGGAGGGCGACCTGTGGGCGGCGCTGCGGACCCTGCCCGAACGGCAGCGGCGGGCGGTGGCGTACCACTACCTGGCGGGCCTGCCCTACCGGGACATCGCCGCGATCACCGAGACGACGACCGACGCCGCCCGCCGCGCCGCCGCGGACGGCATGAAGACCCTGCGCGCGATCTATCGCGGACCCATCGAAGAAAGGGGGGCGGCCCGATGACGACCGCGTCCGAATCCGAACCCCGCCGCCTGCCGACGGAAATCCCCGAGGACGACAGCCCACTGCTGGAACGCCTGCGCGAGCGCCTGCGCGACCACGCCGAGCGCGCAGGCCTGCTCGACATCGCCTACAGCACCGTGGACACCCCGGTAGGGGAACTGCTGCTAGCGGCGACCGAGGACGGCCTCGTCAAAGTGGCCTACCCGACACAGGACCACGAGGCCGTCCTACAGCAACTCGCCGCAGACGTCAGCCCGCGCATCATGAACGCGCCCGCCCGCCTGGACGAAGCGGCCCGCCAGATCGACGAGTACTTCACCGGCCGCCGAACCCGCTTCGAGCTGACCCTCGACTGGCGGCTCTCCAGGGGCTTCCGCCACGGCGTCCTGACCCACCTGTCGGACATCGACTACGGCCACACCGAAAGCTACGCCGAGGTGGCCGCCGCAGTAGGCAGCCCCCGCGCCGTCCGCGCCGTCGGCACGGCCTGCGCAAAGAACCCACTGCCCGTCGTCGTCCCCTGCCACCGCGTGGTCCGCTCCGACGGCACGTCCGGCGGCTACGTCGGCGGCCCCGAAGCCAAGGAGACCCTGCTAGCCCTCGAATCCACCCCAACCTGACCACAAACAAAGCCGAGCCCGGCCCAACGCCAGGACGGCAGCCCACCGCTCACCGGGCCTCAGCTCCCAGCGGGGCCGGCCCGATGCCGAGGCGACGGCCGACCACTCACCGGGACTCAGCTGCCAGCGAAGCCGGTCCGGTGCCCCGGGTAGCGGCCTACCGCTCGCCGGGCCTCAGCTGCGAGCAGGGCCCGAGCCGGTACCGGGCGGCGGGGTTCACTGGCAGGGGGCTTAGCTCCCAGCGGAGCCCGGTCCAGTGCCCAGGTGACGGGCTACCGCTCGCCAGGGCTCAGTTCCCGGCAAGGTGCGGCCCGATGCCGGGGTAGCGGGGTCCGCTCGGCGGGCTCAGCTGCTGGCGGGGACGTACACGAGTTCGAGAATTCCCGAGGAAAAGGAGGTGCAGGTGACCAGACGAAGTTTCGTGGCCTGAGCCAGTTCGGGGAACAGCGGAGCGCCCTTGCCGGTGACGGCGGGCAGCACCCACAGCCGGTACTCGTCCACCACACCGAGCTTGATCAAGGAGTGGAGGAACGCGGTGCCGCCAGCGGCGACGAGGTCCTTGCCGGGCTCGGCTTTGAGCCGGGCGATCTCCTCGGCGGTGTCGCCGCGGGCGATTCGGGTCTCGGGCCAGGCGTCGGCCGAGTCGAGGGTGCGGGAGAACACGACCTTGGGGATCTCGTTCATGGGCTTGGCGGACGGGTGGTCGGAGCCGGGCCAGTACGCGGCCATGCTCTCGTAGGTGTTCCGTCCCATGAGGAAGGCACCGGCGTCCCACAGCCGACGGACGAAGTACTCCTCCTGCTCAGGGTCGTCGATGCTCATCATGACGTCGCGGATCCCGTTGTCCGCGTCCGCGCTCTTACCGTCCAGCGAAACGTAGAAACCCAGAATCAGCTTGCGCATCGATGCCTCCCACTGCTTCGCCTGAGCCGGGAGCGTCCCGGCGCAAGCCCAACGCTCCGCACGACGCACCGGCTCATCGCCGGTCCGCGTCCGCCACTCGACCGGCTCACTCGGCCGGTCGCCAGTTCAGACCATCGGGCCGAGCAGAACTCATCGGCCCCGAGTCAAATGCCAGACGAGGGTGCGGCGCGCCGCTGCACTCGAACTCAGCTCCCAGACGGGGTCCAGGCGGGTCGCGGCCCCCGAAGGCAGGCGCCGAAAGGAGGTTCAGGCACGGCACTCGAAGACAGGCGCCCGACGGGAGTGCGGGCGCGTCGTGGCACTCGGCGTCAGGCGCCGGACGGAGATTCGAGCGCGTCGCTCGACGTCGGGAGCTGGACGGCAGGCGGACCAGGCACAAGTCTCGTGGCCCGATCCGGTTCGGCGGGCAGCACCCACAGCCGGTACTCGGCCTCAAGCTCGGCATTCCCGTCCGCCGTGGGTGCGGACAGCGCGACCGCGGCGCGGTCGAGGCCGTCAGGCGGGCTGCCAGAGTTCGACGCGATTGCCTGCCGGGTCGGTGACCCAGCCGAAGCGGCCGACGCCGTCGAGGTCCTGCGTCTCGTCGGCGACGTCCGCTCCCTTCGCGCGCAACTGGGCGAGCATCGCGTCGAGGTCGCGGACGCGGAAGTTGAGCATCGTCTGCTGGGTGCGGGAGCCGAAGTAGTCGGTCTCGGGCTCGAACGTCGCGAACACCGTCCCGCCGGCTTCCTGGTTCCACAGGCCGTTCTCGTCGACGTCCAGGCCCAGGCACTCGCGGTACCACGCGGCCAGTGCCGCCGGGTCGGCGGCGCGGAGGAAGTATCCGCCGATGCCGAGCACACGTTCCATACCGTCATCCTGCCCGAATTCGCCGTGCACCCGCGTCTCAATCGCCGGGAGGGGGTTCGGGGGTGTCCGGGGGTTCGGGGGCGTCGCGGTAGTTGGCGTGGGCGACGAGGGTGCCTTCGGGGCCGAACAGTTCGGTGCGCCAGCGTTCCAGGAGGGCGGTGTTGTCGAAGTCGTCGGGGTGGAAACCGGGGCGGTTGTAGGCGCGCAGCCGACGGATCACGTCGCGGGCGACGAAGGGGGAACGGGGGATGCGGGCGAGGCTGCGCGGCAGGCGGAACGGGGTGTAGGTCGCTCGGTCGCCCAGCACTGACAGCGTCGTGGCTAGGACGACGTGCAGTAGGAGCAGTGTGCTGATCACGCGCATCGACCAGATGCGCAGGCGTTCGCCGCCGCCGGTCGCGCGGTACACGTCGAACGCTACGGCCTTGTGCTCGGATTCCTCCAGCGCGTGCCAGAGCAGGATCCGGCCCGCCTGGTTGTCGCCGAGCATCGCCTGCGCCCGCTTGCTGGTCAGCAGTTGTTCGGCGATCGTCGCCGTGTAGTGCTCCAGGCCGGCGGTGAAGGCCAGCCGGACGCGCGGCGGCAGGGTCCGGTCGGCCACCGCCAGCGCGTGTTCGATGAACCGGTGCGTCCAGTCGGTGCGGTAGCCGAGGTCGCGGAGCGCCTTGTTGAGGTGGTCGTGTTCCCGGCTGTGCACGACCTCCTGGCCGATGAAGCCGCGCACCTGGGCGGCCAGCTCGGGGTCGGTGATCCGGTCGCGGTAGTGGCGCACCGAGCGGACGAAGAAGTCCTCGCCCGGCGGGAAGGTCGCCGACAGCACCGCGACGGTGTGGCTCATGATCAGGTCGCCGTCCGCGTAGTGGCGGCGCAGTGCCCCGGCGGGATGGGCGAAGCGGACGCGCCGGACGCGGAGGGCGCGGTGCGGGACCGGCTGGGATGCGGGCTGCTCGGAGATCGTCATGCCGTCCTCTCGGCCCTTTCGGGGCGGGCTCCCGGTACGTCCCCGGACACGGCCGGGGCGTCGGGAGCCGAGTACGCGTAGTCGTCCAGGGGGAAGGTCGTGCTGGCGCGCCTGGCCTGCGCCGAACTCGTCGGCCGTAGATAGGGGGTGTCGCCGTGGTGGTCGAAGTAGTAGCTGTTCGCGGCTGCGCAGTCGGGCGCGCTCCACAGCGAGCCCGCGAGGCGGTCGCGCATCCGCGCGGTCCACTGCTCGGTCGGCCCGGGACGCACCTCGACCACGTCCGCGCCGCGTCGGCGGGCCTCTTCGAGGACGCGCACGACGTGGGCCGACGTCGTCTCCACGAGCTGGTGCCACGTCCCGCCGACCCAGCCGTACGGGCCGAACATCATGAAGTGGTTGGGCAGGCCGGGGATGCTCACGCCCTCGTAGGACGCCAGCCGGTGGTCGGTGTAGGCGGTCGCGAGGTCGAACCCGTCCCGGCCGCGCACCGGCGTGCGCCGGAAGTTCTCCGGGTCGCTGGCCAGCCGGAAGCCGGTGGCGAGGACGAGCGCGTCCACCGTCCGTTCGCGTCCGTCCACGGTACGGACGCCGTCCGGGGTGATGCGCTCGATGGTGTCGGTCACGAGTGACACGTTCGGGCGGTTGAACGTCCGCAGATACGTGTTCGACACCGACGGACGCTTGCACCCCAGCCCGTAGCGCGGCGTCAGGGCGCGCCGGGTCTCCCGGTCGCGGATCTGCCACCGGTACCAGAGGGCGCGCAGCAGTCGAGCGGCGCCGCGCGTGAGGTAGGGCGCCCGGCCGTGGTGGACGACCGCGTCGATCAGCATCAGTTCGACGCCGCGCGTCGCCGCCCGCCGGACCGCGTCCTGCACGCGGGGCGCCCGCCGGTACAGGCGCATCAGCGCCGGGGGGATCGTCAGGTCCGGTTTCGGCGCGACCCAGATGGGCGTGCGCTGGTAGACGTCCAGTCGCGCCGCGCGGGCCGCGAGCTTCGGGACGAGCTGCACCGCGCTCGCCCCCGTCCCGACGACCGCGACGCGCTTGCCCGTCAGGTCGCAGGCGTCGTCCCAGCGCGCCGAGTGCAGCACGGTGCCGGTGAACGTGCCGACGCCGGGGATGTCGACGGGCTTGGGGTCCACGAACGGGCCGATCGCGCTGACCACGAACCGCGCGGTCACCTCTCCCCCGCCCGCGATTGCGAGCCGCCAGAGCCGCGCGTCGGCGTCCCACGCGCGCTCGACGATCTCGGTGCCGCAGCGGACGTGCCGCCGCAGGTCGTACCGGTCGGCGAGCCGGTCGAGATACGCCTTGACCTCGGCGCCCGGCGCGAACACCCGGCTCCAGTCCGGGTTGAGCGCGAAGCTGAACTGGTACGCCTGGGCGGGGACGTCCACGCCGACGCCCGGATAGGTGTTGTCGCGCCAGGTGCCGCCGATGTCCCCGGCGCGCTCCAGCAGGACGAAGTCGTCCCATCCGGCGCGCCGCAGCGCGATGCCCATCCCGAGCCCGCTCAGCCCCGCGCCGATGATCGCGACCTCGGTGTCCGGCCGGTCCGCACGGGACGTGCGCCGGTCAGCGGCCATCGTCGGCCTCCCTGCCTCGGACACTCTGTTATAAAGCGCGTCTAATAGGACAGCACGTGCGCCAGATCACGTCAAGGGCGCGGAGACGGTCGCGCGCGTCCCGGCCCGGCGCCGGATCGCCCGCGAGCCCGCCGCGACGTTCTCTCCGCCGCGTGATACCTCGCGGCGGTCCGCTCCGTCATAGCGGTGACACACCACTTCGGAAAGGACGCGAGATGGCCGAGCGCATGAAGAACCCCGTCCAGGTGCTCCCGGACGCGATGACCGGGATCCAGAACCTCTTCAAGGCGATGCACAAGGGCGGAGTGCCGCAGGCGACGCTGGAACTCGTCCACCTGCGGGCGAGCCAGATCAACGGCTGCGGCCCGTGCGTCCACGGGGGCGTCGAGAGCGCGCGGAAGGCGGGCGAGTCCGACGAGCGCCTCTTCGCGGTGGCCGCGTGGCGCGAGACCCCGTTCTTCACCGACGCCGAGCGCGCGGCGCTGCAGCTGGCCGAGGCGGCGACGCGGCTGAGCGACCGCCCGGACGCGGTCCCCGACGCCGTCTGGGACGCCGCCGCCGACCACTACACCGAGGAGCAGCTCGCGGCGATCATCCTCATGATCGCCACGACGAACCTCTTCAACAGGCTCAACGTGACGGTCCGGGCGCAGTCCGGCGCGACCTGGTCCTGACCCCGCCGACCGCAAGTCGGTTCTGACCCGGCTGGCGCGAGCCGGTCCTGACCCGGCTGGCGCGAGCGGGTCCGGACCCCGGCTCGCGCGACTGGGTCCTCCCCCCGGCGCAAACGGAACCTGACCCGGCTGGTGCGGGCGGGTTCTGATTCCGGTCGGCGACAGCGGCCGTGCGTTCTTCCGGAATTTGCCGGGAGAACGCACGGAAGCGGTCAGGACGGGAAGGCGGGCAGGCGGAGGGAGGCGAGACGGGTCGGGTCGCCGAGCGCGTCGATCGCCGTGATCCGGCCGGCGGTGACGGTGAAGGCCATGATCGAGACGGGCCGTCCGGCGACGGTCACCACGACGCCGGCCGCGCCGTTCACGAGCGCCGGGTGCACGCGCGCGTCCGGCCGGGCGAACATCAGCGCGCGGCCGGCCACCTGCGCGGCGCCGCCGACCAGCGCGGACAGGCCGGCGGCGCCGCCGTCGGCGCGCAGCGTGACGTCCGGGTCCAGGGCCGCGACGAGGGCCGCCAGGTCGCCTCGGCGGGCCGCCGCGAAGAAGGCGTCGACCGCCGCGCGCTGTCCGGCGAGGTCGGCGTCGGGCGTCGTCTCCGCCGCGCGGACCCGGCGGCGCGCCCGGCTCGCGAGTTGTTTGGCGGCGTTCGGCGAGCGGCCGAGGATCGCGCCGATCTCCTCGAACGGCACCGCGAACGTGTCGTGCAGGACGAGCGCGAGTCGTTCGGCGGGCGCCAGCGTGTCCAGCACGACGTACAGCGCGAGGCCGACCGACTCGGCCAGCAGCGCCTCCTGCTCGGGGTCGGCGCCGTCGGCCGGGCTCACGACCGGGTCGGGAACGTGCCACTCCAGCGGCTCCTCGGACCGGGACGCCCGCGAGCGCAGCATGTCCAGGCACAGCCGCCCGGTCACGGTCGTCAGCCAGCCGCCCAGGTTCTCGATCCCGCTCGTGTCGGTGCGGCTGTACCGGAGCCACGCCTCCTGCACCGCGTCGTCCGCCTCGTGCAGGGACCCCAGCATGCGGTAGGCGACGCCGCGCAACCGCGGACGGTGCTCCTCGAAGCGCTCGGCCTGCAGTACCTGCTCGTCCATCGGCTCTCCCCCGGTCGTCGGTTCCGTCGTGGTACTGACGGACCAGGCCCGCCCGACGTAACGCCGCGACGATCGTAGAGGGCCCGACGCGCCGTCTTCCGGCCGTCCCCGCCCGCCCGGAAGCGCCACCGAGGGTCGCGCCGGACGAACGCAGTGTCGCCGCACGCGAACTCCGGACCGGCCTCCCGCGTCCATAGAGGGAGAGCACGCGAAGCGGGAGGGACCGTGGATCCGTTCGTCGCAGGGCTGCCCAAGTGCGAACTGCACCTGCACATCGAGGGCACGCTCGAACCGGAGCTGAAGCTGGAGCTGGCCCGCCGCAACGGCGTCGAGCTGCCGTACGGGACGGTCGAGGAGGCGCGCGACGCCTACCGTTTCGACAGCCTCAGCTCGTTCCTCGTCGGCTACTACGAGAGCATGGCCGTCCTGCGGACCGAGCCGGACTTCTACGACCTCGCCCTCGCCTACCTCGCGCGGGCCGCCGCGCAGAACGTCCGGTACGCCGAGATCTTCTTCGACCCGCAGGCGCACACCGCGCGCGGCGTCCCGTTCGACGTGGTGATCCGGGGCCTGCGCCGCGCGCTGCTGGACGGCGAGCGCCTGCACGGCGTCCGCGCCCAGCTCATCCTGTGCTTCCTGCGCGACCAGTCCGCCGAGTTCGCGATGGCGACGCTGCTGGAGTCGCTGCCGTACCGGGAGTGGATCGTGGGCGTCGGCCTGGACTCCGACGAGCGCGGCAACCCGCCGGAGAAGTTCGCGGCGGTCTTCGCGCGGGCGCGGCGGGAGGGCTACCTGCTGACGATGCACTGCGACGTGGACCAGGAGAACAGCACCGCGCACATCCGCCAGTGCCTGGACGTCATCGGCGTCGACCGCATCGACCACGGCGTCAACGCGCTCGACGACCCGGAACTGGCGGCGGAGATCGGCCGACGGGGGCTCGCGCTGACGGTCTGCCCGGTGTCCAACGGCTTCGTCACCGACGGCCCCAAGGCCGACGTGATCCGAAGGATGCTCGACCTCGGCCTGCGGGTGACGATCAACTCCGACGACCCGGCCTACTTCCGGGCCTACGTCGCGGAGAACCTGGACGTCGTCCGGCGCGAGCTGGACCTCACCCGGGACGAACTGGTCCGCCTGGAGCGCAACGCGTTCGAGGCGGCCTGGCTCCCGCGCGCGGCGAAAGACGCCTACCTGGCCGAACTCGAAACCTACGCCGGTGCCTCCCGAGCCGTCGGCGCCAAGAAAGGCGAGGACGCTTGAAGTTGCAATTAGCCGGTCAGCGCGCAGTGAATTCCACGGCCTGTAACATGGTGCGCGTGAACACGACTTCCGTGCCCACTACCATGATCGTCGCGACGGGGAAAATGCCGAACCGTGATGTGCGCGACGCCGAATTGGCCGAAACCGGCCACCGGCGCGGATTCGTCGACCAACTTTTCCTACCTATATACTCGGGAACAAGATTGGGACACCCAAGGCAGGGCCGACGAGATGCGATGTCACCCAAAGCGATCACCGAGGAGCGGACGGTCACAGAACACGTGTTCTGACTCGGAGTCGCCGATCACTGTTTATCGGTCGGCGGTACGGAACCGGGGAAATCGCCTGTCCGCGACGCGCCGGGATCACCTTCCGGCGCCATCCGTTTTTAATGCGAACGTAACACCGTATATGCGCTGCGTGTAGCAATATTTCCTCATCCGAACGGGAATGAGGGAGACCGACCGCACTTCGGGGATCACAGCGGGAGGGAATCGTTCTTGGCTGGCCATGCGACACCCGTGCTCGGCGACCGGCCGCGTGCCGTGCGGCACGACGAGGCGCGCCGGCTGCGCGCGTCCCTGGACGCGCTGGCCCTCGGCGAGGGCCGGATCGTCGAGCTGACCGGCGACCCCGGCACGGGCAAGACGCGCCTGCTCGCCGAGATGCTGGGCGACGCCGAGCGCCGGGGACTGCCGATCGCGCACGTCCGCTGCACCGCGGCCGAGCGCCGCACCCCGTACCGGACCGTCGCGCTGCTGCTCGGCGAGCCGCCGCTGCGCGACTGGCGGCTGCTCGCGCCCCCCGAGGACCGCGCGGTCGTCGGCGAGGCGCTCGCGCGCGGCTCCGTCGACCCGGCCGGGGTGCCGCAGCGGTCGCGGTTCCAGATCTGCGGCGCGGTCCGCTCGGTGCTGGAGCACGCGGCCCGCGACGGCGCGGTGGTCGTCCTGGAGGACGTCCACTGGGCCGACCCCCAGTCGCTCGACCTGATCGACCAGCTCGTGCGCGGGCCGCTGGAGGCGCCGCTGCTGCTGGTGATCGTCCACCGGCCCCGGCAGGCGTCGCCCCGGCTGCGCGCCACGCTCGCGCACGGCGTGGAACTCGGCACGGTGACCCAGATCGAACTCGGGCCGCTGACGCTGGAGGAGTCGGGCCGCCTGCTCGGGATGCCCGCCGACCACCCGCGCGTCCTGGACCTGCATCTGGAGGCGCACGGCGTCCCGCTGTACCTCGCGGCGCTCGCGGGCGAGGTGGGCGGGCGCGTCCCCGCGCACGTCGCCGGGCTGCTGCTCGGCGAGGTCACGTCGCTGGCCGGTCCTGAGGCGCTCGTCGCGTCGGCGGCGGCGGTCCTCGGCGAGCACTGCGACGCGACGCTGCTCGCGGGGGTGACGGGCCTGCGCTGCTTCGAGGTCGAGGCGGCGGTGGACGACCTGCTCGCCCGCGACATCCTGCGGCCCGCCGCGCGCGCGTCGAAGTTCGAGTTCCGGCACCGGCTGCTGCGCCAGGTCGTCTACGACGGGACGGCGTCGGCGTGGCGGCGCTCGGCGCACCGGTCGGCCGCGCGGGTCCTCGCCGAGTACGGCGCACCGCCCGCCACCCTCGCTGACCAGGTGGAACGGGCCATCGCCCCGACCGATCCGGAACACTTGCGGATCCTGCGCGAGGCCGCCGCCGAGGCGCTGCTGACCGACCCGGGCCGCGCCGCGCACTGGCTCGACCTCGCCCTGCACGGCTTCTCCGACGACCTGCTCGACGACCGGACGCGGACCGAGCTGCGGGTGCTGCGCGCGCAGGCGCTCGGCCGCGCGGGACGGCTCGCCGAGAGCCGCGACCTGCTGCACCGCGTGATGGGCGACCTGCCGCCGGAGGAGAAGGCGCTGCGCGCGTCGGCGGTGGCGTTCTGGGCGCTGGTGGAGTGCCTGCTCGGCAACTTCGCCGAGGCGCTGGCGCTGCTCGCCGACGGCGTCGCCGGGATCGCGGGCGACGCCGAGCCGCCGCGCGAGGCGGCGGTGCTGCTCATCGAGCACGGGCTGGTCGGCGCGTTCGACGGCCGGGCGCCCGACCCCGCCGGGGCCGAGCTGGCGCTGCGGCTGGCCCGGCGGCACGGCGACCGGGTCGCCGAGAGCGGCGCGCTCGTGCTCGGCGCGCTCGCCGCGACGTTCGCCGACACCGGACGGACCCGGGAGCCGCTCGCGGCGGCGGCCACCGCCCTGGACCGGCTGTCGGACGCCGAACTGGCCCCGCATCCGGAGTTCGTCGCGATGCTCGGCTGGGCGGAGACGCTGGCCGGGCAGTTCCAGGGGGCCGAGCGGCACTTCCTGCGCGGGATCCGGATCGTCCGGACGTCGGGGCAGGAGCACATCCTGCCGGTCCTGCTGCTCGGGCTCGGGAACGTCCAGCGGCACGTCGGCGACCTGGACGACGCGCGCCGCACCGCCGCCAAGTCCCGCGAGCTGGCCGAGCAGACCGGCGCCGGGTACCTGACGGGGCTGGCGCTGGCGCTGGAGTCGCTGACGGCGGGCCTCGCCGAGCCCGAGCACGCGGCCGTCCCGGTGGAGCTGGCCGAACGGGCGCTCGCCGCGATGCGGCCCGGCTCGTTCTACTGGGCGTTCTGCGCGTCGATGGCGCTGGCGCAGGCGGTGTGCCTGGCGGGCGATCCGGCGCGGTGCGTGACGGTGCTGCTGGACGCGGGCCGGGGGCCGGAACTCCCACGGATCCCGGTGTTCCTCCGGCCGCTCGTCTTCATGATCATTCTGAAGTCGTCGGTGGAGGCGGGCCGCCCCACCGCCGACTGGGCGGAGCGGGCCGCCCGCGCCGCCGACGGGCTCGGCCGGCCCGCGCCGAGCGCCTACGCGCGGCTGGCGGAGGGCCTGGCGCGGCGCGCCGACGGCGACCTCGCCGAGGCCGTGCGGCTGTTCGAGCGCGCGGCGGAGCTGTTCGGCGAGGCGGGGATGATCCACGCGATGACGGCGTCGCTCATCACGGCGGCGTGCGAACTCGTCCGGCTCGGCCGCCGCGAGCAGGCGACCGCCCTGCTGGTGACGGCGAAGAACCTGGCGCGGCGGCACGGCGCGGCGCGGGCGGTGGAGGAGGCCGAGCGCTGGCTCAGCCGGCTGCCCGACGACGGGCCGCCGTCCGGCGGTCCCGACCTGTCGGCCCTCACCGAGCGGGAGCGGCAGATCGCGACGATCGCGGCGACCGGGCTGAAGACGCGGGAGATCGCGGCCGAGCTGTCGCTGAGCCCGCGGACGGTCGACGTCCACCTCACCCGCATCTACCGCAAGCTGAACATCAGCTCGCGGGCGGTGCTGGCGCGGCTGCTGGCCCGGTCGGCGTAGACGGCGCGAACCCCGGGCCCGCGCGGACCCGGGGTTCTTCGCGGCGGTCAGACGGCCGGACGGACGTCCAGCACCTCGTCGGCGGCGAGGATCGACCGCTGCATCTCGCGCAGCCCCCGGCCCGGGTCCAGGCCCAGCTCGCGGTTCAGCGTCTCGCGGGCCGTCTGGTAGACGCCGAGCGCGTCCGCGCGCCGGTCGCAGCGGTACAGCGCCAGCATGAGCTGGCCGTAGAACGGCTCGTGCAGCGGGTGCTCGCGGATGAGCCCGCTGAGGACGCCGACCATCTCGCGGTGCCGGCCGAGGCGGAGCTTCATCTCGCCCAGGGTCTCCTGGCACTCCAGCCGCACCTCCTCCACCCAGCGCGCGAACCCGTTGATGACCGGGCCGCCGGGCAGGGTCGCGAGCGCGGGGCCGCGCGCGAGGCCGAGGGCCTCCTCCAGGCCGACGCGGGCCTCGTCCCAGCGGCCCGCGCGGACGTGGGCGCGGCTCTCGCGGACGAGCCGCTGGAACAGGTGGAGGTCGAGCTGCCCCTCGTCGGCCCGCAGGACGTAGCCGGGCGAGCGGGTCTCGATGGGACGCGCGCCGCTCTCGTCGCGCGGGAGCAGCTTGCGGAGCTGGGACACGTACACGTACAGCGCCGCCGTCGCGCGCTGCGGCGGCTCCCCGCCCCACACCTCGGTGACGAGCTGGTCGACCGACACGACCTCGCCGGAGCGGATCAGCAGGGTGGCCAGCACGACCTCGATCTTGGGTGCGGTGATCGTGACCTCTCCGTCGGCCACGCGCAGAGAACCAAGGATCTCGTATCTCACGACGCCTCACTTAGGGAGCATTAGCGTGCGCCGCCGCCCGCGGCGTTCCGTGGCCCCCAGCCTTGCAGCACCGGCGAAGGAAAGCGTCCGCAAAACTACGTACTTTGACCGTAAGCAACGACCGGCACGCGTTCGGTGCGGTTCGGGCCCCTACGGTCAACCCCGATGTCAGACGGCGGCCTCCTCCCGTTCGCCCGTGACGGCGAGCAGGTCGGCGAACCAGTCGACCGTCCGGCGCAGGCCCCGGTCGCTCGGGACCGACGGCCGCCAGCCGAGGCGGGTCGCGGCGAGCGTGCCGTCCGGGCGGCGCACCGCCGGGTCGTTCTCCGGACGCTCCACAAAGACGATCTCCGAGTCCGACCCGGCGATGGCGCGGATCGTCTCGGCCAGCGCCAGCACGGTCATCTCGTCGGGGTTGCCGATGTTGATCGGGCCCGGCTCGGCGCTGGCGGCCATCGCGAGGATCCCGGCGACGGTGTCGTCCACGTAGCAGATCGAGCGCGTCTGGGAGCCGTCCCCGGCGACGGTCAGCGGCAGCCCGGTGAGCGCCTGCCGGATGAACGTCGGGATCGCGCGGCCGTCGTGGGGTCGCATCCGGGGCCCGTACGTGTTGAAGATCCGGACGATGCCGGTGTCCATGCCGTGCGTGTTGCGGTACGCGGTCGTCAGCGCCTCGGCGTACCGCTTGGCCTCGTCGTACACGCTGCGCGGCCCGACCGGGTTGACGTTGCCCCAGTAGTCCTCGCGCTGCGGGTGCTGGAGCGGGTCGCCGTAGACCTCGCTGGTGGACGCGAGGACGAACCGCGCGCCCTTCTCCTTGGCGAGGCCGAGCGCGTGCAGCGTCCCGAGCGCGCCGACCTTGAGCGTCTCCAGCGGCAGCTTCAGGTAGTCCACCGGCGACGCGGCCGACGCGAAGTGCAGGACGAGGTCGACGTCGCCCGGAATGTGGACGAACTCCGTCAGGTCGCACTCCACGAGCCGGAACCCGCGCCGGCCGATCAGGTGCCCGACGTTGCCGGGGTCGCCGGTGAGGAAGTTGTCCAGGCAGACGACCGAGTAGCCGTTCTCCAGCAGCCGTTCGCACAGGTGGGAGCCGAGGAACCCGGCCCCGCCCGTCACGACGGCGCGTCCTTCGGTACCGGTCATCGGGCGTCCTCCCGGGTCCGGACGGCGGCGCGCTCCACGATCCGCGTCGTGGACCGTCCCGCCAGGTAGGGCAGCAGGACCGTCTCGCCGCCGAGGCGCCGCACGACGGCGGTCTCGGGCATCTCGGCGGCCGAGTAGTCGCCGCCCTTGACCCAGACGTCGGGCCGCAGCCGTTCGATCATCCGCACGGGCGTCTCCTCCTCGAAGACCATCACGGTGTCGACGCTGTCGAGGGCGGCGAGGACGCGCACCCGGTCGTCCTGCGCGACGAGCGGCCGTCCCGGCCCCTTCAGCGCGCGGACCGACGCGTCGGAGTTCAGGCACACGACCAGGCAGTCGCCGAGCGCCCGCGCCTGGCGCAGCAGCTCGACGTGCCCGGCGTGCAGCAGGTCGAAGCAGCCGCCGGTCGCGACGACGGTGCCGCCGCGCTCGCGGGTGCGGCGGACGACGTCCCAGGCGTCCCGGGCGCCCGGTCGGCGCGGCGTCGCGCAGCCGGTCGCGACGAACGCCGAGGCCCGCTCGACGCCCGCGGCGACGGCGTCGCCGAGCAGCGCGCCGTCGCGCAGCGCGAGCGCGACCGTCGCGGCGAAGCAGTCGCCGGCCCCGCACGGGTCGGGCGGGGCGCCGGTGGACGGCGCGGCGGCGGGCGGGACGGGCACGATGCGCGGCACGTCCTCGCCGACCGACAGCAGCGCGCCGCGTTCGGCCATCGTGAGCGCGATCCCCGCCGTCCCCCACTCGGCGACGAGCGCGGCGGCGTCGGCGGCGGCGCGGTCCAGCTCGCCGGTCGCGCGCTCCCCGGCGGACGCGGCGGCGGGCAGCGCGGCGGCGAACCCGCGCGCCTCCCGCTGGTTCGGCGTGGCGACGCGGACGCCCGGCACCGGCGGCGCGCCCGCCGGATGCGGGTCCCAGACGACCGGGATCTCCCGCGCCAGGCGGCCGAGCAGCTCCCGCATCCCGGGATGGGCGGTGGTTCCGCGTCCGTAGTCCGACACGAGGATGGCGCCGGCCGACGCGAGCGCCGCCGCGACGTCGCCGGGCACCGGGCCGGGCGCGGCGCGGGCGTCGCCGTGGTCGATGCGGACGATCGGCCGCCCGCCGGACCGGACGCGGACCTTGCGGACCGTCTCCCCCGTCGCGGGCAGCGGCACGAGCCGGACGAGGCCGGGCAGCGCGGCGCGGAGCCGGGCGGCGTGCGCGTCCCCGGCGACCGGCGCGACCAGCACGATCGCGCCGGGCTCCAGGTCGGCGGCGAGGGTGGCCGCCAGGCCCGCTCCCCCGGCGCGGACGTGCTCGGCGACGTCCTGCACGACCGGCACGGGCGCGTCCGGCGCGAGGCGTTCGGACGTCCCGTCCAGGTCGATGTCGAGGAACGCGTCGCCGACGACGACGAGCGGGCCGCCGCGCCGCGTCACGACGCCACCGCCTCGTCCACCGGGCGGGCGGCGGGCGTGCGCGCCGCCGCGTCCAGCGACTCGCAGATCATGTGGACCGCGACCAGGTGGATCTCCTGGACGGTCGCGGTGGACGGCGCGTCGACCGCGACCGCCTCGTCGCACGCGGCGGCGAGCGGGTTCGGGGCCGGTCCGGTCAGCGCCCAGGTGCGGACGCCGAGGTCGGCGGCGGCGCGCGCGGCGGCGAGGACGTTCCCGCTGGACCCGCTCGTGGACAGGCACACCAGCACGTCGCCGGGCCGTCCGTGCGCGCGGATCTGGCGGGCGAACAGCTCGTCGGCGCCGTAGTCGTTGACGATCGCGGTGACCGCCGAGGTGTCGCAGTGCAGCGACACGGCGGGGAACGGCTGACGCTCGCCGTCGTAGCGGCCGACCAGCTCGGCGGTGAGGTGCTGCGCCTGCGCGGCGCTGCCGCCGTTGCCGCAGGCCAGCAGGCGTCCGCCCGCGTCGAGCAGGCCGGCGAGGTCGCGGCCCCAGCGGTCCAGGACGGCGGCGTCCGCGCGGAAGTCCACAAGGGCCTGCGCGAGGTCGTGCAGATGGTTCTCCATGCCCATGTCAGCCTCCCTGCGCCAGCGCGTACGCGGGGCGCGCGACGCGGCCCGCGATGAGTTCGGTGTAGGCCGCCTCGGTGCGCGCCGCGATCTCCGACCAGCAGAACCGGGCGCGGGCGTGCGCGGCGCCGGTGTGGCCGAGCGCGGTGCGGCGGTGCTCGTCGGCGAGCAGCGTCCGCAGCCGCGCGGCGAGCGCGGCCGGGTCGCGCGGCGGGACGAGCAGGCCGGTGGTCCCGTCCAGGACGGTGTCGAGGTGGCCGCCGACGGCGGACGCGACGATCGGCGTCCCGCACGCCATCGCCTCGACCGGCACGATCCCGAACGGCTCGTACCAGGGCGCGCTGACGATGACGTCGGCGGCGCGCATGAGCGCGGGCACCTGGTCGTGCGGGACGGCGCCGAGGAACACGACGCGGTCGGCGACGTTGGAACGTTCCGCCAGTGCCGCGAGGCGCTGCGCCTCCGGGTCGGTGTCCAGGCCGCCCGCCGCGGGCCCGCCCGCGATCACCAGTTCGGCGTCGGGGACCTGGGCGAGCGCCTCGACGATCGTCGCGACGCCCTTGCGCGGGACGAGCCGGCCGATGCTGAGGACGTGGGGCCGCGACGGCCGGGCGAGCGACGGGCCGTCCGGACGGAACCGGTCGGTGTCCACCCCGCACGGCACGATCCGGACGCGCTCGTCGTCCACCCCGAACGTCCGCAGGTCGGGCAGCTCCGACGACGACGTCGCGATCACCATGTCGGCCTCGCGCGCCACGCGCGGTTCGAGCACCGACCGCTCGGCCGGGCTCGTGTCGGCCTCGGCCTGGTGGCGGCGCTTGACGACGCCGAGCGCGTGGAAGGTCTGCGCGACCGGGATCCCGAGGTCCCGGGCGCCGGCCAGCGCGGCGAGCCCGCTCATCCAGAAGTGCCCGTGGACGAGGTCGGGACGTCCGGCGCGCCAGCGCTCCCGCAGCCGTGCGCCGAACTCCCGCATGTACGGGAGCAGGTCGTCCTTCGGGACCGGTTCGGGCGGCCCGGCGTCCACGTGCTCGACGACCACGCCCCCGGCCGGGGTGACCTCGACGGGCAGGTCGGGGTCGTCACGCCGGGTGAACACCCGGACGTGGTGCCCGCGGGCGGCGAGCGCGCGGGCGAGCGCGGCGACGTGGACGTTCTGCCCGCCCGCGTCGGCCCCGCCGAGCGGCGCCAGCGGGCTGGCGTGTTCGGACACCATATGGATGATCACGCTGTCCTCCGTACCTGCGACGGCACGCGGTTCTGCGTGCGGCGACCACCTAGCCGGGGCCGCGACGACTCAAACACGGTTCGCGCTACGACTGGCTACGCAGCGCATCGTCGAGTGCGGGGAGCAACGGGTTCGGCGCGGGCGAGAAGATCCGCGCGGCGGTCTGGCCGCGTCCCGACAGGCACCAGGCCCACAGGTCGGCGAGCCGGTCGGCGCCGCCGGGGGCGAGGACGTCGGCGGCCGACAGCACGGCGGGCCAGCCGAGCGCCGCCGCCTGCGCCGTGACCTTGCCGCCGTCGGCGACGGGGTCGACGGCGAGGACGGGCGTCCCGGCGCGCAGCCCGAGGACGAGCCCGTGCAGCCGCGTCGTGACGACGACGTCCAGCCGCGCGAGGGCCGCGACGAGCTGCCCGGCGGTGGCGGGGAGCCGCCAGTCGGCGCTGTCGAGGCGGGTGTCCATCGGGAGGCGGGCGCAGTCGATCTCGGCGAGCCAGCCGGTGATGCGGTCGGCGACGTCCTCGTGCCGCCGCCGCGCGCCGTACTCGCCCTGGCCGAGCGACAGCACGACGCCGACGACCGGCACGGACGCGATCGGCGGGACGGTCGCGAGGTCGGGCCGGACGCCGTCCAGGCCGTCCCGGGCGAGGATCGTGTGGAAGCCGGCGGCGGCGGGGTCGTCCGGGTCGAGCACCGACACCCCGACCGCGATGCGGCGGCAGTGCGCGAACCGCTCGTGCAGCGCCGCGATGTCGGGGCCGTGCAGCGGGCCGCACGCGAACACCACGTGCGTGTAGTCGCCGGGGTCGGCGTCGTCCAGCGTGAGCGCGCCCGGACGGAACACCGGGCTCCACGCCGTGTCGCACGCGACGCCGTCGGCGTCGAGCCGGTCGCGGACGGCGGCGAGCGCGAGGACGTCGCCCGCCGTCGCTTCGCCGTTCAGGAAGCTGAACCACCCGGTCATCAGGACTCGCATGGACCGTCGGTTACCCGCCCGGGCGCCGGGGACGCACGTCGGCCGCCATGTTTCGCCAGGTCACGGCCGGGGAGGGGCGCGATCACGTAGGTGAGGGAGGAGACGCCAGTTGCGTGTGCTCGGAATCAACGCGATCTTCCATGATCCGGCCGCCGCGCTCGTCGTGGACGGCGAGGTCGTCGCTGCGGCGGAGGAGGAGCGGTTCAGCCGCCGCAAGCACGGCAAGCGGCCGGTCCCGTTCGCCGCGTGGGAGCAGCCCGTCCTGTCGGCCCGGTGGTGCCTGGAGCAGGCGGGGCTGACGCCCGCCGACGTCGACGCGGTCGGTTTCTCCTACGACCCGGACCTGACCCGCCCCGCCGAGGAGATGGGCCTGTTCGACCCGTGGGACCACCTGCGGACGACCTACGCGCACGAGGCGCCGAGCTTCCTCGCCGACGCGCTGCCGGGGCTGGATCCGGCAAAAGTTCGGTTCGTCCCGCACCACGTCGCGCACGCCGCGTCGGCGGGGCTGGCGGCGCCCGCGCGGTCGAGCGCGGTGCTCGTGTCGGACGGGCGCGGTGAACGCCACTCCCATCTGTCCGGCCACTACCGCGACGGGGACCTGGAGGTCCACTCGACGCAGGAGCTGCCGCACTCGCTCGGGCTCCTGTACGAGGACCTGACCGAACATCTGGGGTTCCTGCGCTCGTCCGACGAGTACAAGGTGATGGCGCTGGCGTCCTACGGGAAGCCGCGCCATCTCGACCTGCTGCGCTCCAAGATCCGGGTCACGGGCGACGGGGGCTTCGTGACCGAGCCGGTCGACTGGGGCGAGCTGGCGCCGCCGCCCGGCGACGCGCCGTGGGGCGACGCGCACGCCGACCTGGCCGCGAGCGTGCAGCGGCGGCTGGAGGAGGTGCTCATCGAGCTGGCCTTCGACCTGCACGAACGCACCGGCGAGTCCATGCTGACGATGGCGGGGGGAACGGCGCTGAACTGCGTCGCGAACTCCGTCCTCGCGCGTGAGGGGCCGTTCGAGCAGGTGTGGGTGCAGCCCGCCGCGGGCGACGCGGGGACGGCGCTCGGCGCGGGCCTGCACGTCGCGCACGCGCTGGACGAGCCCGCCTGGTTCATGACCGGCGCCGACCTCGGCCGCGGGTTCGCCGACGAGGAGATCGAGGCGATGCTGCGGACCGCGCGCGTCCCCTACGAACGGCCCGCCGACGTCGCCGAGGAGGTCGCCGAGGCGCTGGCCGCCGACGGGATCGTCGCGTGGTTCCAGGGCCGCTCGGAGTTCGGGCCGCGCGCGCTCGGGCACCGGTCACTGCTGGCGCATCCGGGCCGCCGCGCGAACCTGGACCGGATGAACGACGTGAAGGGGCGGGAGAGCTTCCGCCCGGTCGCGCCGATGGTCCGCCTGGACCGTGCCGAGGAGATCTTCACGCGGGGGCCGCACCCGAGCCCGTACATGCTGTTCGTCCACGACGTCGCGCCGGCCTGGCAGGACCGGATCCCGGCCGTCGTCCACGTGGACGGGACGGCGCGCGTGCAGACCGTCGACCCGGCGCACGAGCCGCTGGTCGCCCGGATGCTGGACGCGTTCGAGCGCCGCACGGACCTGCCCGTCGTCGTCAACACGAGCCTGAACACGGCGGGCCGCCCGATGGTCGACGACGTTCGCGACGCGCTGGAGTGCTTCGGCTCCAGCCCCGTCGACCTCCTCGCCATCGGTCCGTTCACCGTGAGGCGCCCGTGAGCGGGTATTCGGTGGTGATGCCGACGTTGGCGCGGCCGTGTCTGCGGGCGGCGCTGGAGTCGCTGGCCGCCGCGCTCGGGCCCGCGCCGGAGAAGATCGTGCTGGTGGACGACCGTCCGGGCGGGCCGCACGCGGCGCCGAAGGTGCCCGAGGCGCTCGCCGACCGGACGGAGATCGTCGCGTCCGGCGGGGTCGGGCCGGCGGGGGCGCGCAACCTCGGCTGGCGGCGGACGCGGACGCCGTGGGTCGTGTTCCTGGACGACGACGTCCGCGTCGGTCCCGGCTGGCGCGACGAGCTGGCCGCCGATCTGGAGTCGGCGGCGCGCGACGTCGGCGGGGTTCAGGGCGACGTCAGCGTGCCGCTGCCGCGGGACCGTCCGCCGACCGACTGGGAGCGCGGCACGGCCGGGCTCGCGTCCGCCCGCTGGATCACCGCCGACATGGCGTACCGGCGGGCGGCGCTGATCGAGACCGGCGGGTTCGACGAGCGGTTCCCGCGCGCGTTCCGGGAGGACGCCGACCTCGCGCTGCGCGTCCTCGCCGACGGGTGGCGGCTGGAGACGGGCATCCGGCGCACCGAGCACCCCGTCCGTCCGGCGGGGCCGTGGGCGAGCCTGCGGGCGCAGCGCGGCAACGCCGACGACGCGCTGATGCGGCGGCTGCACGGCGCGGACTGGTACGAGCGCGCCGGGGAGACGCCGGGCCGCCGGTCGCGGCATCTCGGGATCGTCGCGGCGGGCGCGTCCGCGCTGACGCTGGCGCTGACCGGGCACCGCCGCGCCGCCGCGCTGCTCGGCGCGCTGACGGCGGCGGGCGTCGGGGAGTTCGCCGCCGCCCGCATCGCGCCCGGCCCGCGCACCGCCCGCGAGATCGCGGCGATGCTCGCGACGAGCGCCGCGATCCCGCCCGCCGCCGTGTGGCACTGGGCGCGCGGGACGCTCGCGGCGCGCGCCGCCCGGCCGTGGCCGCCCGAACCGCGCGTCCTGCTGTTCGACCGGGACGACACGCTGATCCGCGACGTCCCCTACAACGGCGACCCGGCGCTGGTCGAGCCGATGCCGGGGGCGCGCGAGGCGCTGGACGCCGCCCGCGCGCGCGGCCTGCGGATCGGGGTCGTCAGCAACCAGTCGGGCATCGCGCGGGGGCTGCTGACCGCCGCGCAGGCGCACGCCGTCAACCGGCGCACCGAGGAACTGCTCGGCCCGTTCGACGCGTGGGAGATCTGCCCGCACGGCCCCGGCGACGGCTGCTCGTGCCGCAAGCCCGCGCCGGGCCTGGTGCTGCGCGCCGCCGGACGGCTCGGCGCCGCGCCGCACGAGTGCGCGGTGATCGGGGACATCGGCGGGGACGTGGCCGCCGCGCACGCCGCGGGGGCGCGTGCGGTGCTGGTCCCGACCGCGCGGACGCTGCCCGGCGAGCTGACCGGCGCGCGCCGCGCCGCCGACCTCGGCGCGGCCGTCGCGCTGCTGCTGGACGGTGCCCGCGCCGGCCTCTGGCAGGACGCGTGACCGCGCTCGTCGTCCGGCTCGACAACGCGGGCGACGTGCTGCTGGCCGGGCCGGCGATCCGCGCCGTCGCGGCGCGGTGCGGCCCGGTGACGCTGCTGGCCGGTCCGCAGGGCGCGGCGGCGGGACGGCTGCTGCCCGGCGTCGGCGACGTCGTGGTCTACGACGCGCCGTGGTCGGGGTTCGTCCCGCCCGCGTTCGACGGCCCGGCGACCGACGCGCTCGTCCGCCGCCTCGCCGCGAGCCGGTTCACCGACGCGGTGATCCTGACGTCGTTCCACCAGTCGCCGCTGCCCGCCGCGCTGCTGCTGCGGATGGCGGGCGTCGGGCGCATCGCGGGCATCAGCGTGGACCATCCGGGCTCGCTGCTGGACGTCCGGCTGCGCGGCGACCCCGACCTGCCCGAGCCCGAACGGGCGCTGGCGCTCGCGGCGGCGGCCGGGTTCCCGCCGCCGCCCGGCGACGACGGACGGCTCGCGGTGCGGCGTCCGCTGCCCGACGTCGCCGCGCTCGCCGGGGACGGCCCGTACGTGATCGTCCATCCCGGCGCGTCGGTGCGGTCGCGGCGCTGGCCCGCCGAGCGGTGCGCCGAGACGGTCGGCGAGCTGGCCGCGCGCGGCCTGCGCCCGGTCGTGACGGGCGGCCCGGACGAGCGCGCGCTGACGACCCTGGTCGCGGGCCGCCTCGGCACCGACCTCGGCGGGCGCACCGACTGGCCGAGCCTCGCGGCCGTGTTCGCGGGCGCGGACGCGGTGATCACCGGCAACACCGGCCCCGCGCACCTGGCGGCGGCGGTCGGGGCGCCGGTGGTGTCGCTGTTCTCGCCGGTCGTCCCGGCGGCGCGGTGGGGGCCCTACGGCGTCCCGCACGTGCTGCTCGGCGACCAGCGCGCCGCGTGCCGCGACACCCGCGCCCGCGACTGCCCCGTCCCCGGCCATCCCTGCCTCACGAGCGTCACCGCCGCCGACGCGGCCGACGCCGTCGAGAAACTGATCGCGGAGACCGCCTCATGAACATTCTGATCTGGCATGTCCACGGCTCTTGGACGACCGCGTTCGTGCAGGGGCCGCACACCTATCTCGTGCCGGTCACGCCCGAGCGGGGGCCGGACGGGCTGGGCCGCGCCCGCACGTGGGAGTGGCCCGGCACGGTGAAGGAGGTGTCGCCGGACGAGCTGCGCGACCTGGACGTGGACATCGTCATCGCGCAGCGTCCGCACGAGCCCGAGCTGGCCCGGAAGTGGACCGGACGCGATCTTCCCCTCGTCTACCTGGAGCACAACGCGCCCGACGGCGACGTCCCGCTGACCCGCCACCCGCTCGCCGACCGGCCGGACGCGCTCGTCGTCCACGTCACCCACTTCAACGACCTGCTGTGGGACTGCGGGAGCACGCCGACCCGCGTGGTCGAGCACGGCATCGTCGATCCCGGCGCGCTGTGGACGGGCGAGCTGGCGCGGACGGCCGTCGTCACCAACGAGCCGCTGCGCCGGGGCCGCTACGTCGGCGCCGACCTGCTCCCCTACTTCGCCGAAGCCGGGCCGCTGGACGTGTTCGGGATGGGCGTGGCGGACGTCCCCGAACGCCTCGGCCTGCCCGGCGCCCAGGCGTTCGAGGATCTGCCGCAGGACCGGATGCACGCCGAGCTGGCGCGCCGCCGCGTCTACCTGCACCCGGTGCGGTGGACGTCGCTCGGCCTGTCGCTGCTCGAAGCCATGCACCTCGGGATGCCGGTCGTGGCGTTCGGGACGACCGAGGTCGCCGAGGCCGTCCCGCCGGACGCGGGCGTCGTGTCCACCGACCGCGCGGTGCTGCGCGACGCCGTCGCCCGCCTGCTCGCCGACCCGGCCGAGGCCGCCGAACGCGGCGCCGCCGCGCGCCGCGCCGCCCTCTCCCGCTACGGCCTGGACCGGTTCCTCGCCGACTGGGAGGCGATCCTCCCGGCGGCGGCGCAGTGAGACGCGTCCTGCTGCTGCGGGCGCTCGGGCTCGGGGACTTCCTCACCGGCGTGCCCGCCTACCGGGCCGTGCGGGCGGCGTTCCCGGGGCACGAGATCGTCCTCGCCGCGCCCGCCGCGCTCGCGCCGCTGGCCGCGCTGTGCGACGGGCTCGACCGGCTGCTGCCCACGGCCGAGCTGGCGCCGGTCCCCTGGGACGGCCCGCCGCCGGACGTCGCGATCGACCTGCACGGCAACGGCCCCGCCAGCCACCGGATCGTCGAGGCGCTGGGCGCGGACCGGACGATCGTCTACGGCCCCGAGTGGGACGAGGACGAGCACGAGGTCGCGCGCTGGTGCCGTCTGCTGGAGCTGAACGGCATCCCGGCCGACCCGTCCGCGCTCGGCCTGTCGCCGCCGCCCGGCGCGGAGCCCGCGGCGATCGTCCATCCGGGCGCCGCGTCGGGCAGCCGCCGCTGGCCGCCCGAGCGGTTCGCGACCGTCGCCGCAGCTCTCGCCGACGCGGGCCACCGCGTCCTGGTCACCGGCGGGGACGCCGAACGCGCGCTCGCGGCCCAGGTCGCGGACGGCCTGGACGTACTCGCCGACGCGGACCTCGCCGACCTCGCCGCCACCGTCGCCGCCGCGAACCTCGTGATCTGCGGCGACACCGGCGTGGCGCATCTGGCGACGGCGTGCGGCACCCCGTCGGTGACGCTGTTCGGCCCGGTGTCCCCCGCGCTGTGGGGGCCGCCGGACCTCCCCCGGCACAAGGTCCTGTGGAAGGGCGGCGCGGCGGGACGTCCGGGCGACCCGCACGGCGCCGACCCCGACCCGCGCCTGCTCGCGATCACCGTGCCGGAGGTGCTGGCCGCCGCGTCCGCGCTGCTCGACGCGTCAGCCGACGTACCGGCGCGCGGGTGAGCGCCGCTGGGCGTCCTCCAGCAGCCGCAGTCCGAACGCCACGCGCGCGGGGACGGGCCGCCGCTCGCGCAGCACCCACGGCAGGCCCCGCACGGCCTCGGCGACGGCCGCCGCGCTCGCCGTGTCGCGCGGCACCGAGCGCAGGAGCGTCCCGGTGCGGCGGACGGCGTCCAGGCCGGGCCGCCGCAGCCAGGTCGTCCAGAGCGTGTTGCGGATGCCGCGCCGGCGGCGGCTGCGCGGGTCCCGGACGGTCGACGCCGCGTGGTGCACGACGACGTCCTCGGTGAAGCACAGCCACCAGTCCGCCGCCGCGAGGTCGAGGCTGAGCAGTTCCTCCTCGCCGCCGAAGCCGAGCCGTTCGGAGAACCCGCCCGCCTCCCGGAACGCCGACACGCGCAGCATCGACGCGCCCGCGAGGATGCCGAGCAGCGCGGGGCCGGGCAGGCTGTCGGGGCCGGGGACGGGCGAGTGCCGCAGCTCGGGCGTGATGGGGTCCTCGGCGCCGTCCGGCTCGACGCGGATCAGCGCCGTCACCGACGCCACCGACGGATGGGCGTCGAGGTGGTCGGCGGCGCGGGCCAGCGACCCCGGCTCCCACCAGGTGTCGTCGTCGCAGAACGCGACGTAGGGCGTGGTGACGCGCTCGACGGCGAGGTTGCGGGCGACCGCGCCGAGGTTGTCGCGCAGCGCGGTGACCTCGACCTGCGGGAACGCATCGGCGACGGCGGACGCGGTGCCGTCCGTCGACCCGTTGTCCATGACGATGATCGGCGGGCGCTCCGGCACGGACGTCATCCGCCCCAGCACGTGGAGCAGCTCGCCGCACCGGTTGCGGGTGATGATGACGACCGTCATCCGCGGATCGGTCACGGCACCGGCTCCGGCGCATGCCGGTCGATGAGCCCGGCCGCGCGTTCCACCGGCGGCGGCAGCGGGCGGCGCCGGGCCAGCGCGGCGGGCAGCCGGCGCAGCGCCCCGGCGAGGGCGCGGCGGGCGTCGCCGTCGCCGGGCGCGGCGGCGGCGAGCCGGGCGGTCTCCCGGGCGGCCAGCGCGGCGGGCCGCCGCAGCCAGGCGGTGAGCACGGTGTTGCGCAGCTCGGCGCTGCGCCGCGCCCCCGCGCCCTGCCGGCGCGGCGACGGGTCGTGGACGGCCACGACGCCCGGCACATGGCAGCGGTCCCAGCCCGCGGCGGCCAGGTCGTAGGCGAGCAGCCGCTCCTCGCCGACGAAGAACAGCACCGTGCTGAACCCGCCGACGGACAGGAACGCCTCCCGCCGGACGACCGCCGCGCACGCCAGGAAGCCGAGCACCGGCGGGCCCGGCAGCGGGCGCGGCCCCGGCGGCAGCGGCGTGTCCGTCATCGCGGCGTTGATCGGGTCGGGGTCGCGGGCGGCGCCGACGAGCGTGCGCGCCGCGATCAGCCCGAGCCGGGGATGGGCGTCGAACTCGGCCGCCGCGCGGGCGAGCGAGCCCGGCTCCCACCAGGAGTCGTCGTCGCTGAACGCGACGTACGGGGTGCGGGCGGCGGCCACGCCGAGGTTGCGGGCGGGCGCGCCGACGTTGCGGGCCAGGCCGAGGACGGTCGTGCCGGGGTCGCCGAGCGCGCGGACGGCGTCGGCCGTCCCGTCCCGCGACCCGTTGTCCACGACGATGACCTCGGGCTCCTCGGGCAGGGCGCGCAGCCTGGCGACCGTCCGCAGCAGCTCGTCGCGGCGGTCGCGGGTCGCGATGACGACCGTCGTGCCCGCGCCGGGCCGGGGGGCGCGCGGCCCCCCGGCGGACGGACCCGTCACTTGTTGGCCGGGGCCGCGCTGATGTCGGCGAGGGCCGAGCGCTCGTCCCGCTCGATCGCGAGGTCCCCGATCGACACGATGCCCACGGGACGGCCGTCCTCGACGACCGGCAGCCGCCGCACGGCCTGGTCCCGCATGATGTCCACGGCGCGCGAGACGTGGTCGTCCGGCGCGAGCGTGTAGTCGGCGGAGCTGGCGACGGCCTGGGCCGTCGTCGTCCCCGGGTCGCCCCCGTCGGCCAGGAAGCGCGTCACCAGGTCGCGGTCGGTCACGACGCCCAGCAGCCGGCCGTCGTTGGTGACCAGCACCGCTCCGACGTCCTGATCTCGCATCGTCCCCGCAATATCCGTCACCACGGTGTCGGGCTGCACGCACTGCGGGGACTTGGTCATGATCTCGCGGATCTGCTGGCTCATAGCGGTGTCCTTCCTCGTCGGTCGGTGTCCGTCGGCGCGCCTACCCCGCGGGACGTCCGCTATGCGCCTTCCGCCGGGCCTTGCCGCGTCCGCTCGGCCGGGCCGCGGTGGTCCGCGCGGTCGTCCGGGTGGTGGTCCGCGTGGTCTCGGTGACGGTCTGGACCGACCGCGTCCGGCGGGCCGCGCGCGGACGCCGCTCGTCCGCCGGGCCGGGGTCGTCCTCGCCCTCGGCGGCGGCCCGCAGCAGCGCCAGGCTGTCGCGGATCAGCCGGGACACGTGCATCTGCGACAGCCCGACGATCGCGGCGATCTCCCGCTGCGTCTTGTTGCCGTAGAAGCGCAGCAGCAGGATCTGCCGCTCCCGCGCGGCGAGCCGGTTGAGCACCGGCTTGACCGACTCCCGCGAGTCGATGACCTCCGGCTCGGTGTCGAGCGTCGCGATCGTCTCGGCGACGGTCGGGCTGTCGGGGTCGTCGTCCACACTGCGGTCCAGCGAGCACAGGTGGTACTCGTCGCCCGCCTGGATCGCCTCGATGATCTCCTCCTCGTCGGTGTCCAGGTCGGCCGCGAGGTCGGCGATCGTCGGGGACCGGCCGAGCGACTGGCTGAGCCGGCCGCGCGCCTCGTTCAGCTCGGCCCAGCGCTCCTGGACGCCGCGCGGCGGGCGCACCGCCCAGCCCCGGTCGCGGAAGTGCCGCTTGATCTCACCGACCACGGTCGGCGTCGCGTAGGCGAAGAAGCGGGTGCCGCGATCGGGCTCGAAGCGGTCCACCGCCGAGATCAGGCCGAGCATCCCGACCTGGAAGAGGTCGTCCACGCTCTCGCCGCGGGACGCGAACCGGCGCGCGATCCGCTGCACCGTCGGGACGCACGAGACGATGATCTCCTCGCGCATCCGGTCGCGGCGCGGCCCGTCGGTCAGCGCGCGCAGTTCGGCGAGGCGTTCCTCGATCGTCGGTCCGGTCTCGTCCGGGCCGGGCCGGTCCGCCGTGTCAGTACGCGGGTCGGTACGAAGGTTCGTGGGACTCGTGAAAGCTGTCATGAGCGGAAAGTTCCTCCCTGCGGGACGCTGACCGGTCGGGTCATCACCGCCGAAGAGGCCGTGAATCACGCGGACGTTCTTCGGGAACGCCGCGTGCTCTCGTGGATGTGGTCCGCCGGGTGACGTTCACCCGGATCGGGCCGCGGCCGGGGCCCCCGCCGCCTTCCGGTCCCGCCGCGCCGTCTCGCGTGCGGGCCGTGCCGCGGGCCCCGCGCCCGGCGGCGGTCCTGCCGACGGGCGCACTTTCAGGATTGGCGCGGCGTCCGGGCGGAGTCAACTCGGATCGGCCATGGCGGGTCACGGCCTCGGCAAACGATCCTTGTCCTTGCTCGTCCGGGTATGCGATGCATCACCGTTTTGCCAGTGCTCCCCGGGTATGTCGGGCTTTATGGTGCACAAGGTGACGCAGGTGAAGGACGGGCCGCTGCTCATGGAAGGGCCGGTGGAGATCGAGATGGACGACGGGACGACCGTCCGGTCCGACCGGTTCGTCGTCGCGCTGTGCACGTGCCGCCGCAGCCGCACCGCGCCGTTCTGCGACACCAGCCACCGGCGCAAGGTCCGCGACGACGGCTAGCCCCCGTCCGCCGCCGCCCGAGCGGCCGTCGCCGGTCAGAGCGGGCGGAGCAGGGACGTGCGGCCGGCGTCCCAGGAGCCGAGCAGGTGGCCGTCCAGCCGGTCCTCCAGCAGGACGGTCGCCTCCGCGCCCAGCGCGACGTCCGGCGCCAGCTCCGGTTCCGCGTCCAGCAGCCCGCCGATGACGTCCCGGCGCAGCACCTGCTCGTGGACGGCGTCGGCCTCCACGTGCTCGGCGTAGAACCGCACGCCGCGCTCGGCGACGCCGAGCCGCCGCAGCGCCCGGCACATCCGCTCCGAGCCCGGGCTGCTCGTGATCTCCAGGACCGCGAAGTGGCCGAGGATCGCGCCGCGCAGCGCCCGGTGCAGCGCGAACAGCGACATCATGTTCGTGATGGCGAGCATCGGCGCGGGCACGACGTCCACGTACGCGCCGTAGGACGGGTCGAGGTCCGCCTCCTCCATGAGGTCGGCGAACAGCCGGGCGTGCATCCTCTCCGCGTTGCCGCCGCCGAACTCGTCGTACTGGACGGCCGCTAGCGCAGCCTTCGGCGGGCCTGCCAGTCTCGGGACGGCGAACGCCTGCGGATCCGACTCCTTGAGCTGGTAGATCGACCGGTGCACCAGGTACTCCCGCATCTGCCACATCTCGCCCTTGTCGCGCAGGTGGTGGGAGGGGCCGCGGGCGTCCAGGTGCTCGATGAGGAGGGCGTCCAGGACGTCGTGGACGTCCTTGCCGGGCGTCCCGTCCCGCAGCTCTGCGAGGAACGCCTGTTCCAGGGTGGCGCGCAGCCCGAGCAGCGCCGGATCCCACTCCCACCCGGCGTCCACGCCGGTGAGCCCCTGGTAGTGCAGCTCGTAGCAGAGGTGCAGCGCGAGGTGGAGGTCGTCGCCGAACGGGTCGTCCGCCGCCGGGGCCGCGCCGAGCGCCTTCTCCGCCGCCGGAGTTCCGGCCGGGCCGCGCAGCACCTCCAGGAGGGCTTCGCTGAGCGGGCCGCGGGGGGCCGGAAGGTCGGCGGTCATGAATTCCTCCAGGTCGTTCGTCCGTTGCTGCGTTCGCCGTCCTACCCGGCGCACGACGGACATGCGTGATCTTCGCCGCCTTGACAGCCCCGCCAGGCGCGGACATGGTCTTAGGTACATGTCCCTTAGGTCATGTTAAGGAGAGCGCCATGAGCGAGCAAAAATCCATCCTGGTCACCGGGGCCGCCGGCGGCATCGGGGCGGGGATCGTCACGGCCCTGGCCGAGCGGGGTCACACCGTCTACGCGGGGGTCCGCGCGGACACCAACGTCTTCGACGGCCTGGCGAACGTGCGCACCGTCCGCCTCGACGTGGCCGACCCGGCGAGCGCGTCCGCCGCCGCCCGGCTGATCGCCGCCGAGCTGGACGGACGCGGACTGGCCGCCGTCGTCAACAACGCCGGGCTCATCGTGCAGGGGCCGCTGGAACTCGTCCCGCCCGCCGATCTGCGCCGCCAGTTCGAGGTCAACACGTTCGGGCCGGTGTTCGTGGCCCAGGCGTTCCTGCCGCTGCTGCGGGCGGCGCGCGGACGGATCGTCAACATCAGCGCGCCCACCGCGCGGATGCCGTTCCCGATGCTCGGCGCCCTGTCGGGCAGCAAGGCCGCGCTCGCGTCGATGTCGGAGGCGCTGCGCGGCGAGCTGCTCGCCTGGGGCGTCCCGGTCGCGCTGGTCGAGCCGGGCAACACGGCGACCGAGATCTTCGCCCGCGCGGCGGCGGCGGACGCCGCGGCGCTCGCGGCGGCCGATCCCGAGCGCGCGCGTCTCTACGCCGCGCACCGGACGGCCTTCGAGCGGGCGGCGGAGCGGCGGCGGCCGGCGGCGGTGGACGCGACGGCCCGGGTGGTGGTGCGGGCCGTCGAGGCGCGCAGGCCGCGGCGGCACTATGCGGTGTCCGGCGAGGTGCGGGCCGTCGGGCTGCTGCTGCGTCTCCCCTACGCGGTGCGGTCCCGGCTCGTCCGGCGCGCGCTGGGCCTGCACGCGGTCCCGGCGGGCGGCTGACCCTAGCCCTGCCCGCCCGGCGGCGCGGCGGCCGGCGGACGGTCGGCCGCCCACCGCGCCCAGTCCGCCAGGGCGTCGAACAGCCGGACGGCGGCCTCGATCGTCACCCGCATCGACTGGACGGGCGGCGCGTCCCCGAACTCCCCCGCGTCCTTGCGGGCGGCGTACGCGCGGTAGGCCTCGGCCATGCCCGCGTAGTACTCGGCCTCCCGGGCGAGGTGGCGGTTCAGCTCGTCCGGGTCCATGAGCCAGAAGAAGAGGGAGCGCAGGAGCGGCTGGAGGCGCATCGTGCGGTCGACGTCCTCCTCGGCGAGCCAGTGCCGCAGCGCGGCGAGGCCGTCCCCCGTGATGCGGTAGGCGGTGCGTCCGCGCGGCCCCTGGCTGTCGACCTCGATCAGGCCCTCGGCGGTCAGCCGGCGCAGTTCGGCGTAGATCTTCGGGTGCTGCGCGGGCCAGATCGAGCTCAGCACCTCCTGGAAGCGCCGGGCCAGGTCGTACCCGCTCGCCGGTCCCTCGGCGAGCAGGCCGAGCAGGCCGTAGCGCAGCGACATCGGGCCCCCTCACGAATCGGGATCGGGCCTTTCATCTTGGCACGCGGTGGGCGGGCGTCATCCGCGGGGCGGACGGGGTCGGCGGTGCGGATGAGGCGCGAGGGAAAGGGCGGGCTGACCGCGAGGCGGTAGTTCCGGCACTTCACACCACTCTCTGCCTGCACCTATTCCCCTTCCGTAGTCAAACGACTACGTTCTGCGGTGAGACGTGGCAGACCGCCACGGTTCACATCGGGAGGACCCATGAGGATGCGCAGGATTCTCGTCGCGTCGGCCGTCGCCGCCGCCACGGGGCTCGCGCTCGCCGCTCCGGCCTCGGCGTCGCCGTGGCCCAACGGACCGCACCGGCCGCACGGACACCACGTGTACCAGCACCCCTACGGCCCGCACCGGCCGTACGCGCCCGGCCACCACGAGCACGGCCGCCCCTACGGCCAGCCGCACGGCCGCCCGCACGCGCACCACGGCCCGTACGTGCACCGCGGCCCGGCACGCCCGGGCCTCCCGTCGAGCACCGGCGTCGTCCACGGCCCCGGCGGCCACCACGGCTACGTCGCCCCCTGACACCTCCCGCCGGAGCGGCCACCCGGCCGCTCCGGCCCCCACACCGCCCCGACGAGCTGGACGCAAGCTGGACGCGACGAGCTGAGCGCGACGAGCTGGACGCGACCATGCCGGCGTGACGCGGTGTGCGCGAGGAAGTGAGCATGAGGAAGTGAGCACGAGGGAGCGTGCGCGAGGAAGTGAGCACGAGGGGGTGAGCGCGAGGAGGTGAGCGCAACGAGGTGAGCGCAAGAAGGTCGGCGCGGCGATGCCGACGCGACCGTGCCGGTGCGACCATGAGGCGTGACCTCAAGCAGCGAGACCTCGGCGGGCGACGCGGCCTGGCATGCGCGCATCGAGCATGTGCGAGGGCGTGATCTCACGCCGGACACGGCGCAGACGTCCGGGATGGTGAGATTCGAGGCGGTCTCTGGAAAGACCGTGGGCTCGGAGCGGCTGTGGATGGGCCGCACGCACGTCGCGCCCGCGACCGGTTCCGGCGACCACCACCACGGGGAGGCCGAGACGGCGATCTACGTGGTGTCCGGCCGTCCGGTGTTCGTGTTCGCCGACGGCGACGCGGAAGTGCGCGTGCAGACCGAGCCGGGCGACTACATCTTCGTGCCGCCCTACGTGCCGCATCGCGAGGAGAACCCGTCGCCGGACGAAGAGGCCGTCGTCGTCATCGCCCGCAGCACGCAAGAGGGCATCGTGGTGAACCTGCCCAGCCTGTGGGCGGAGGTCGAACGGCCCGCCTGAACCGGCGCGGCGTGCGGGCGGCGTTGAACGGGCTGCCCGGTCCGGTGGAACGCGCGTGGGTCATTCGTAGGGTTCGGTGCGGGATGTCACGACGGCTACCGGGCAATGGGCGTGGTGCAGGACGCCGTGGCTGATCGAGCCGAGCAGCATGGAGCGCATCCGGCCGAGGCCGCGGGCGCCGACGACGACCAGGTCGGCCTCGTGGGAGCGTTCGGCCAGGGCGTGGACGGGGTGGTCGCGGACCAGGACGTCCACCACGTCCACTTTGGGCCGCTGTTCGCCGAACTCGCGGCGCACGTCGCTCATCTGGGCGCGGAGCGAGTCCTCGACGCCGTCGATGTCCACGAAGCGGCCGGACGCCACCAGCGACGGCGCCGCGTGGAAGCCGCAGACGATCCGCAGCCGCGCGCCGCGCAGTTCGGCGGCCTCGTAGGCGTATTCGAGGACGTCGTGGGTCCGCTCGGACAGGTCCACGCCCGCGATCACCTCGTGGTGCCCGCCCTCGGGCGGCTTCTCGCCGCGCACGACGACGACCGGTCCGGCGGCCCGGCCCGCGACGCGCAGCGCCACCGAGCCGAGCATCATCCCGGCGAACCCGCCGAGGCCCCGGCTGCCGATGACGGTCTCGAACGCGCGCGGCGACTCGGCGAGCAGCGCCCGCACCGGGTCGGCGGTCAGCGCCTCGCCCGAGACGCTCAGTCCCGGCTGGCGGTGCGCGGCGATCGCGCGCGCCTCCTCGATCACCTTGGTGCGACCGTCGCCGAGTTCGCGGCCCTCGGGCCGGTCGGGCGGCGACTCCACGCCCATCGGCCATTCGCCGTCGGCGTAGAGCACGTGCAGTTCCCGGCCGCGCCGCGCGGCGTCGTCGGCGGCCCACTCGACGGCGCGGGCGCCGCCCGGCGATCCGTCCGTCCCCACGAGGACCGGGCGGTGCTCGTTCCCTGCCATGATCGTCCTCCCAGCCCGGGCACGCGTGCGCTCGCCCGTCGCTGATCGGCTACCCGGCGGGCCGGGGTCGCGGACGGACCCCGCAGGTGTCTTGCCGGAAGATTGACCGGCTTGTGAATCTGGTGCCCGCCCCCGGAGCACCCCGGTGGCCGCGGCCGGACCGCCGCCGGAGCCGCCCGGACGTCCCGCGTTCGGCGGTCGGCCGGGACCGCCGACGCTACGCTGAAGCGATGACGCAGCCGAAGGCCCCGTGGGCGGCCCGCACCGCCCGGGCCGGCCGCGACCACGAGACCCGGACGCTCCTGCTCGCCTGCGCCGCGAAGGTCTTCGCCCGGCTCGGCTACGCGCGCACGACCGTCGCCGACATCACGGCCGAGGCGCACGTGTCCCGCGCGACGTTCTACGTCTACTTCGCCTCCCGCGCGGACGTGTTCCGCGCCATCGCGGGACGGGTCCGCGACGCGTTCCTCGCCGCCCACGAGATCCCCGACGCGGGCGGCCCGGACGTCCTCGCCCGCGCGTCGATCGCCGCGTTCCTCACCGCCGCCGCCGAGCACCGCGAGCTGCTGACCGTCCTCGAACACCAGGCGCTCGCCGATCCCGCGATCGCCGCGATCATGACGGAGATCCGGGAGCGTCCGCTGCGCCGCAGCACGCGCTACGTCGAACGGCTCGCGGCGCGCGGCGAGGCGCGTCCGGCCGCGTCGCCGCGCGCGGTGTCGGAGGCCGCGTACGCGATGATCGACCGGTTCGCCCGGACGATCGACGGCCCGGCCTCGTTCGAACGGGCGCTGGACGACGTCACCGCGATGTACCTCCGCCTTCTCTTCCCCGACCGTCCCTGAGCGCCCGCGCGGGTCGTGCCCTGCGGGAAACGGGGTAAGGATCTTGGTACGCGGGTGAGGAGGGTGCATGGTGACCGGTGAGGGGCCGCGCGGGTGAACGCCGGCCTCGGGCTGCTCGCGGTGCTGGTGCTGACGGCCGCGACGGGCTACTTCGTCGCCCAGGAGTTCGCGTTCGTCACCGCCGACCGGCTGGAGCTGGAGCACCGCGCCCGCGACGGCGACCGGCGCTCCGCCCGCGCCGTCGAGGTGATGAACCGGCTGTCGTTCATGCTGTCGGGCGCGCAGCTCGGCATCACGGTGACGGCGCTGGTCGTCGGTTTCATCGCCCGGCCCGCCCTCTCCGGGCTGTTCCGTCCGGCGCTGGACGCGCTGGGCCTGCCCGCCGCGATGGCGGACGGCGCCGGGGTGGCGCTCGGGTTCGTCCTCGCGACGATCGTGCAGATGGTGCTCGGCGAGCTGTTCCCGAAGAACCTCGCGCTGGCCCGCGCCGAACCGCTCGCCCGGTTCCTCGCGGCGTCCACGCTCGCCTACCTGGCGGTCGCGGGGCCGCTGATCCGGCTGTTCGACGCGGCGGCGAACCGGCTGGTGCGCGCGGCCGGGATCGAGCCGGTCGAGGAGCTGCACCACGGCGCGACGCTGGAAGAACTCGGCCACATCATCGGCGAGTCCGGCGAGCAGTTGCAGGAGGGCCACATCGACCTGCTGGAACGCGCGCTGGTGTTCTCCGAGCGCAGCGCGGAAGAGGTCATGGTCCCGCGCGTGGACGTCGTGACCGTCGCGGCGGGCGACATGGCCGACGCGCTCAGCGAGGTGATCATCGCCAGCGGCCACACCCGCTACCCGGTCGTCGGGACGGGCGTGGACGACGTCGTCGGCATCGTCGGCCTGGACGAGCTGATCACGCTGAGCCCCCAGGAGGCCGCGCGGACGACCGTCCGGTCGCTGGCGCGGCCCGCGCTCATGCTGCCGTCGACGCTGCCGCTGCCGGAGGTCGTCGCGCAGCTCCAGGCGATGCGCGCCCCGCTGGCCTGCGTCGTGGACGAGTACGGCGGCTTCGCCGGGCTGCTGACCTGGGAGGACGTCGCCGAGGAACTGGTCGGCGAGATCTCCGACGAGAACGAGCCGATCGAAGAACTCGCGATCCGCAGCGGCGAGTGGTGGACGATCGACGCGGGCCTGCGCATCGACGAGGCCGCCCACGAGACGGGCGTCGAGCTGCCGCGCGGCGACTACGAGACCGTGGCGGGGCTGCTGCTGAAACGGCTCGGCCGGGTCGCCGAGCCGGGCGACGTGGTGGACGTCGAGCTGGCGGCCCGGCTGGACGAGCCGCCGCTGCACGCCGTGGTCGAGGTCATGACCGTCCACCGGCACGTGCCCGAGCTGGTGCGGATCCGCGTCGAGCCCGCCGGGGACGCGTCGTGAACCTCGGGATCGGCGCCCCGGTGACGCTGGCGCTGCTGGCGGGCAACGGGTTCTTCGTCGCGGCGGAGTTCGCGCTCGTCGCGGCCAAGCGGCCCCGGCTGGAGCGGGACGCGGCGGAGGGGTCGCGCGCCGCCGCGTCCGCCATCGCGGGGATCCGGGAGCTGTCGCTGATGCTCGCGGGCGCGCAGCTCGGCATCACGATGTGCTCGCTCGGGCTCGGCCTGGTGTCAGAGCCGGTGATCACCGACGCGCTGCTGCCGCTGTTCCACGCGGTCGGGCTGCCACGCGCGGCGGGGCACGCGGTGGCGTTCGTGCTGGCCCTCGCGCTCGTGACGTTCCTGCACATGGTCGTCGGGGAGATGGCGCCGAAGTCGTGGGCGATCGTCCGGCCGGAGCGGTCGGCGGAGATCCTGGCGCCGCCGTTCCGCGCGTTCACCCGCGTCGTCCGGCCGGTGCTGACGACGCTGAACGCGGTGACGAACCTGCTGCTGCGCGCGATCGGCGTCCGGCCGCGCGACGCGGCGGAGATCTCCCGGACGCCCGAGCAGCTCCGCGACCTCGCCGAGGAGTCGCGGCGCCTCGGGCTGATCGACGAGGCGGACCTGCGGGTGCTGACGGCCGCGCTGGACGCCCCGCGCGCGTCGCTGAAGGGCCTGGTGGTGCCGCTGGCCGACATCATCGCCGTCCACGAGAGCGCGTCGCCGCAGGAGATCATCGACACGGCCGCGCGGACGGGCCGGACGCGGCTCATGGTGCGCGGCGCGGGCACGCCCCGGATGGTCCACGTCCGGGACGCCTACCTGGCGCGGGCGCGCGACCGCGACACCCCGGCGGGCGAGCTGGCGCACCCGGTCCCGATGCTGCCGGAGCGGACGCCGGTGGCCGCCGCCGTCGCGGACCTGCGGGCCGCGCACAGCAACCTCGGGCTGGTCGCGGACGCGGCGGGCCGCCCGGTGGGGCTGATCAGCCTGGACGACCTGCTGGCCACCCTGCTCGTCCACCGCCAGCCGTCAACATGAGTTGACACCGCACCGCCCGTCAACCTAGATTGACGGCCATGAGCGATGGAGCGACGCTCGCCCGCGAGGCGAGCAGCGGGGACCCGGCGGTGGGCCTGCGCGCCGTCCGCGCCCTGCGGGAGCTGGCCGACCGGCTGGAGTCCTTGCAGGTCGCGAACGCCCGCGACCACGGCTGGTCCTTCCAGGAGATCGCGGTCTTCCTCGGCGTCAGCCGGCAGGCCGTCCACAAGAAGCACGGGAGCGGCGGCAGCCGCCGCCCGTCCCGCAGGGAGGACTGAATGTTCGAGAAGTTCGCGCAGTCCGCCCGCGAGGCGGTCGTGCAGGCGCAGCAGGCGGCCCGCGCCACCGGCGCGCGGCGGCTCGGCACCGAGCATCTCCTGCTCGCCCTCGCCGACGGCGACAGCGAGGCCGCCGAGGCGCTGCGCGCGGCGGGCGCCACCCCGATCCGGCTCCGCGACGCCGTCCAGCGCGAGGACGACGTCCTGGACGCCGAAGCCCTGCGCTCGATCGGCGTGGACCTGGCCGCCGTCCGCGAGGCGGCCGAAGCCGCGTTCGGCCCCGGCGCCCTAGACGCCCCCGCGTCCCGGCCCCGCCGCAGCGGCAAGCACGTCTCGCTCACCCACGAGGCGAAGAAGTCCATCGAGAACGCGCTGCGCCTGTGCCTGCGGACGGGCGGCCGACGCATCGAGGCCGAGCACCTGCTGCTCGCCGTCCTCATGGACGGCCGCTACGCCTCCGTCCTGCTGCTGATCGACGAGGGCGTCGACGTCCCCGTCCTCGCCGCCGACGTCACCCGCCGCCTGGAGGCCCGCGCCGCGTGACCCAGGGTCAGAGGCGGTCCACTGCCAGGACGCGGAGGACCGCCTCGCCCGCTTCGTCGGAGCCCGCCAGGTCGATTTCGGCGCTGATGCCCCAGTCGTGGTCGCCCGCCGGGTCGTCGAAGACCTGGCGGACGCGCCACAGGCCGTCCGCCGGGACCTCCTCGATCTGGAGGAGCTTGGGGCCGCGCGCGTCCGGTCCGGTGAGCAGTTCGTCGTGTTCGGAGTAGTAGGCGTCCATCGCGTCGGCCCACGCGTCCGCGCCGAACTCCGGGTCGAGGGCGCCGAGGTCGGAGTAGCGTTCGAGCGCGGCCAGTTCGACGCGGCGGAACAGCGCGTTGCGGACCAGCACCCGGAACGCCCGCGCGTTGGCCGTGACGCGGGTGACGCGCTCCTCGACGATCTCGTCCGGCGACGCGGCCGGGTTGGCGAGCTGCTCCCACTCGTCCAGCAGGCTGGAGTCCACCTGGCGGACCAGCTCGCCCAGCCACTCGATGAGGTCGATGAGGTCGTCGTTCTTGATCGACTCCGGGACGGTCTGCTGGAGCGCCTTGTACGCCCCCGACAGGTACCGCAGGACGAGCCCTTCCGCTCGCGCCAGCTCGTAGTACCCGATGTACTCGGTGAACGTCATCGCCCGCTCGTACATGTCGCGGACGACCGACTTCGGGCTGAGCGGGTGGTCCCCCACCCACGGGTGCCCAGCCCGGTACACCTCGTACGCCGCCTCCAGCTCCTCTTCCAGCGGCTTGGCGTAGGTGACGTCCTGGAGCAGTTCCATCCGCTCCTCGTACTCGATCCCTTCGGCCTTCATCGCCTGGACGGCCTCGCCGCGCGCCTTGTTCTCCTGCGCGGCGAGGATCTGGCGCGGGTCGTCCAGCGTCGCCTCGATCACCGACAGGACGTCCAGCGCGTAGCTCGCCGAGGACGGGTCCAGGATCTCGAACGCGGCGAGCGCGAACGTCGACAGCGGCTGGTTGAGCGCGAAGTCCTCCTGGAGGTCCACGGTGATGCGCGCCCAGCGGCCCTGCGCGTCCGGCTCGGGCAGCGACTCGACCACTCCCCCGGCCAGCAGCGACCGATAGATCGCGATGGCGCGGGAGATGTGGCGGCGGCGCGCGGCCGGGTCCTCGTGGTTGTCGGTGAGCAGCCGCTTCATCGCCTGGTAGGCGTTGCCGGGACGCGCGATCACCGACAGCAGCATCGCGTGGCTCACCTGGAACCGGGACCGCAGCACCTCGGGCGCGGCGGTCTGGAGCTTGGCGAACGTCTCGGCGTCCCAGCCGACGAAGCCCTCCGGCGCCTTCTTGCGCTGGACCTTGCGGCGCTTCTTCGGGTCGTCCCCGGCCTTGGCGAGCGCCTTCTCGTTCTCCACGACGTGCTCGGGGGCCTGCGCGACGACGAACCCGACGGTGTCGTAGCCGGCGCGTCCGGCGCGGCCCGCGATCTGGTGGAACTCGCGGGCGCGCAGGCGCCGCACGCGCGTCCCGTCGTACTTGGACAGGGCGGTGAACACGACCGTCCGGATCGGGACGTTCACCCCGACGCCGAGCGTGTCCGTCCCGCAGATGACCTTGAGCAGCCCGGCCTGCGCGAGCCGTTCCACGAGCCGCCGGTACTTCGGCAGCATCCCGGCGTGGTGGACGCCGATGCCGTGCCGGACGAACCGCGACAGGTTCCGCCCGAACTTCGTCGTGAACCGGAACCCGCCGATCAGCTCGGCGATCCGCGCCTTCTCCTCCTTGCTGCACACGTTCACGCTCATCAGCGACTGCGCCCGCTCGATCGCGGCGGCCTGCGTGAAGTGGACGAGGTAGATCGGCGCCTTGCGCTCGGCGAGCAGTTCCTCGATCGTCTCGTGCAGCGGCGTCACGCGGTAGTCGTAGATCAGCGGGACGGGCCGCTCCGCCGACGACACCACGGCGGTGGGACGCCCGGTGCGGCGCGTCAGGTCGGTGCGGAAGAACTCGACGTCCCCGAGCGTCGCCGACATCAGCAGGAACTGCGCCTGCGGCAGCTCCAGCAGCGGGATCTGCCAGGCCCAGCCGCGCTCGGGCTCGGCGTAGAAGTGGAACTCGTCCATGACGACGACGCCGATGTCGGCGTCCGCGCCGTCGCGCAGCGCGATGTTGGCCAGCACCTCGGCGGTGCAGCAGATGATCGGGGCGTCGGCATTGACGGACGCGTCGCCGGTCATCATCCCGACGTTCTCGCGCCCGAACATCTCGCACAGGTCGAAGAACTTCTCCGAGACGAGGGCCTTGATCGGCGCGGTGTAGAACGCGACCTCCTCGCGGCCGAGCGCGGTGAACAGCGCGCCCGCCGCGACGAGGCTCTTGCCGGACCCGGTGGGCGTGGCGAGGACGACGTTCGCGCCGGACACGACCTCGATCAGCGCCTCCTCCTGCGCCGGGTACAGGGTGATGCCGCGGCCGGACACCCAGCTCTCGAACGCCGCGTAGAGCGAGTCGGGGCCGAGGTCGTCACCGGTGGGAAGCTGATCGAGGAGGGTCACCCCTCCATCCTGCCCCCGAACGCCCACTGCCCGCGCCACGCGTCAGGCGGTGACCTCGGAGCGGTCGCCGCCCCAGAGCGTGTGGAAGGAGCCGTCCCGGTCGGTGCGGCGGTAGGTGTGCGCTCCGAAGAAGTCGCGCTGGGCCTGGGTGAGCGCGGCGGGCAGGCGGCCGGCGCGCAGCGCGTCGTAGTAGGCCAGCGCGCTGGAGAACCCGGGCGCGGGGATGCCGGCCCGCGCGGCGGCGGCGACGACCGAGCGCCACGCGTCCTGCGCGTCGCCGAGGGCCTGCGCGAAGTGCTCGTCGGTGAGCAGCGTCGGCAGGTGCGGGTCGGCGGCGTAGGCGGCGCGGATGCGGTCGAGGAACCGGGCGCGGATGATGCAGCCGCCGCGCCAGATCGTCGCCATCGCGCCCGCGTCGATCTCCCAGCCGTACTCGGCGGCGCCCGCCTCGATCTGGTGGAACCCCTGCGCGTAGGCGACGATCTTGGACGCGTACAGCGCCTTCTCGATCGCGTCGGCGAGGCCGGGCTCGGACGCGTCCGCCGAGTTCGGGCGCGGCCCCGGCAGCCCGGCCGCCGCCGCGCGCAGCCCGGTGTGGCCGGAGACCGAGCGGGCGAACACGGCCTCGGCGATGCCCGCGACGGGGACGCCGAGGTCCAGCGCGCTCTGGACCGTCCAGCGTCCGGTGCCCTTCTGCTCGGCACGGTCCAGGACGACGTCCACGAACGGCTGCCCGGTCGCGGGGTCGGCGTGGTCGAGGATCTCGGCGGTGATCTCGATGAGGTAGGACTCCAGCCGCCCGGTGTTCCAGGTGCGGAACACCTCGGCGATCTCGGCGGGCTCCAGCCCGACGGCGTGCCGCAGCAGGTCGTAGGACTCGGCGATGAGCTGCATGTCGGCGTACTCGATGCCGTTGTGGACCATCTTGACGAAGTGTCCGGCGCCGTCCGCGCCGACGTGGGTGCAGCACGGCGTGCCGTCCACGGTCGCGGCGATGTCCTCCAGCAGCGGGCCGAGCGACGCGTACGCCTCGGCCGACCCGCCGGGCATGATGCTCGGGCCGTTCAGCGCGCCCTCCTCGCCGCCGGACACGCCGGTGCCGACGAACAGCAGGTTGCGGCGGCGCAGGTCGGCCTCGCGGCGGCGGGTGTCGAGGAAGTGCGCGTTGCCGCCGTCGATGATCATGTCGCCGGGCTCCAGCAGCGGCGCGAACTCCTCGATGACCGCGTCCGTGGGCGCCCCGGCCTTGACCATGACGACGAGCTTGCGGGGCCGCTCCAGCGCCGCGACGAACTCCTCGGCGGTCTCGGTGGGGACGAACGTCCCCTCGTCCCCGAACTGCTCGACCAGCTCCCGGGTGCGCGCCGCCGTCCGGTTGTGGAGGGCGACGGCGTGGCCGTGCCGGGCGAAGTTGCGGGCCAGGTTCCGGCCCATGACCGCGAGCCCCGTGACGCCGATTTGTGCCTGCTCCATTGCATGCCTCCCCGTGTCCCTCCGGACCCTACCCGGGGCGCCCCCGGGCCGATCACGGCGAGTTCACGGGAATGCCCGCCCCGGCGGAGGGAAGAAGCGCAATCATCGGGGAGACGGGGCAGCCGACGAAAGTGAGACCATGCTGGGACTACCCGACGAGGTGACGGCCTGCCTGTTCGATCTGGACGGGGTCCTCACGCGGACGGCCGCGGTCCACGCCGCGGCGTGGAAGCGCATGTTCGACGCCTACCTGAAGGAACGGTCCGAGCGGACGGGTGAGCCGTTCCGCCCGTTCGACCTGCGCAACGATTACGCGACCTACGTCGACGGGAAGCCGCGCGCCGACGGCACGCGCTCGTTCCTCGCCTCGCGCGGCATCGAACTGCCCGCCGGCGCGCCGGACGACCCGCCGGACGCCGAGACCGTCGCCGGGCTCGGCAACCGCAAGAACGCGCTGGTGCTCGCGCTGATCGAGCAGGACGGCGTCGAGGTCTTCGAGGGCTCGGTCGCGTTCGTCCGGGCGGCGCGGGCGGCGGGGCTGAAGACGGCCGTGGTGTCGTCCAGCGCGAACACCGCCCAGGTGCTGCGCGTCACCGGCATCGAGGACCTGTTCGACGCCCGGGTGGACGGCGTCGTCGCCGCCGAGCGCAAGCTGCCGGGCAAGCCCGCGCCCGACACGTTCTTGGAGGGCGCGCGGGAACTCGGCGTGCCGGCGGCGCGGGCGGCGGTCTTCGAGGACGCGCTGGCGGGCGTCGAGGCGGGCCGCGCGGGGGCGTTCGGGTACGTCGTCGGGGTGAACCGGGTGGACGCCGAGCACGCCGCCGCGCTGGCCGCGCACGGCGCCGACCGCGTCGTGGACGATCTTTCCGAGCTGACGGGGGACGCAGGGTGAGCGACCAGGAACCGGAGCGGCCGCTGTTCCGGGTGGAGCCGTGGGTCGTCCGCGAGACCGACCTGCGGCTGGACCGGCTCGCGCAGACCGAGTCGGTGTTCGCGCTGTCCAACGGCCATCTCGGGCTGCGCGGCAACCTGGACGAGGGCGAGCCGCACGGGCTGCCCGGCACGTATCTGAACTCCTTCTACGAGGCGCGTCCGCTGCCGAGCGCGGAGGCCGCGTACGGCAACCCCGAGTCGGGGCAGACGGTCATCAACGTCACCAACGGCAAGATCATCCGGCTGCTGGTGGACGACGAGCCGCTGGACGTCCGCTACGGGCGCCTGCACCGGCACGAACGCGTCCTGGACCTGCGCGCGGGAACGCTGACGCGCGAGCTGGAGTGGACGTCGCCCGCCGACCGGACCGTCCGCGTCACGTCGGTGCGGCTGGTGTCGCTGACGCAGCGGGCCGTCGCGGCGATCTCCTACGAGGTCGAGCCGGTGGGTCATCCCGTCCGGGTCGTCGTGCAGTCGGAGCTGGTGGCCAACGAGGCGCTGCCCGAGGGCGACGGCCGGGACCCGCGCGGCACGGCCGCGCTGCGCGCCCCGCTCGTCGGCGAGGAGCACATGGCCGGGCACAACAAGGTCGTCCTCGTCCACGGCACGCGGGTCAGCGGGCTGCGGATGGCGGCCGGGATGGCGCACGAGATCGAGGCGCCGGGCCGGCTGTCGGTGGACGACGAGTCCAGCGAGGACGTCGGCCGCACCACGATCGCGACCCGGCTGGAGCCCGGGCAGAAGCTGCGGATCGTCAAGTACGTCGCCTACGGCTGGTCGGGGCGCCGGTCGCGGCCCGCGCTGCACGACCAGGTGGTCGGGGCGCTCGCGGGCGCGCGGCAGACCGGGTTCGACGGCCTGCTGGACGAGCAGCGCACCTACCTGGACGAGTTCTGGCGCGGCGCGGACGTCGAGGTCGACGGCGACGCCGAACTCCAGCAGGCCGCCCGCTTCGGGCTGTTCCACATCCTCCAGGCGGGGGCGCGCGCGGAGCGGCGGCTGATCCCGTCCAAGGGGCTGACCGGGCCGGGCTACGACGGGCACACGTTCTGGGACTCCGAGACGTACGTCCTGCCCGTCCTCACCTACACCCAGCCCGACGCCGCCGCCGACGCGCTGTCGTGGCGGCACATGACGCTGCCGCTGGCGTGCGAGCGCGCCCGCCAGCTCGGCCTGGACGGCGCCGCGTTCCCGTGGCGGACGATCCGGGGCCAGGAGTGCTCGGGCTACTGGCCCGCCGGGACGGCCGCGTTCCACATCAACGCCGACATCGCGGACGCGGTCGTCCGGTACGTGGACGCGACGGGCAACGAGCAGTTCGAGCGCGAGGTCGGGCTGGAGATCCTCGTGGCGACGGCGCGGCTGTGGCGCAGCCTCGGCCACCACGACGTCGAGGGCGTGTTCCGGATCGACGGCGTCACCGGCCCGGACGAGTACAGCGCCATCGCCGACAACAACATCTACACGAACCTGATGGCCCGCCGGAACCTCCAGGAGGCGGCGCGGATGGCGATGCGCCACCCCGACCTCGCCGACCGGCTCGGCGTGTCGTCGGAGGAGGCGGCGTCCTGGCGGGACGCGGCGGCGGCGATGTTCATCCCCTACGACGACCGGCTCGGCGTCCACCCGCAGTCGGAGGGGTTCACCAACCACGCGCCGTGGGACTTCGAGGACACGCCGCCGGAGAACTACCCGCTGCTGCTCAACTACCCGTACTTCGACCTGTACCGCAAGCAGGTGGTGAAGCAGGCCGACCTGGTGCTCGCGCTGCACCTCTGCGAAGAGGCGTTCACGGCGGAGCAGAAGGCCCGGGACTTCGAGTACTACGAGACGCTGACCGTCCGGGACTCGTCGCTGTCCGCGCAGACGCAGGCGGTGATCGCCGCCGAGGTCGGGCACCTGGAGCTGGCGCACGACTACCTCGGCGAGACGGCGCTGGTGGACCTGCACGACCTGAACGCCAACACCCGCGACGGCCTGCACATCGCGGCGCTCGCGGGCGCGTGGACGGGCCTGGTCGCCGGGTTCGGCGGGATGCGGGCCCGCGACGGGCTGCTGCGGTTCGCGCCCCGGCTGCCCGGCGGGATCAGCCGGCTGGCGTTCCGGATGCGGTACCGCGACAACCGGATCAAGGTCACGGTGACGGCGGACAAGGCCCGCTACGAGCTGCTAGAGGGGCCGGGGCTGAAGCTCGTCCACCACGCGACGGACCTGACGCTCGGCGACGAGCCCGCCGAGATCGCGATCCCGCCGCTGCCGCCGCGCGAGCCGCCGACGCAGCCCGCCGGGCGCGAGCCCGCGCCGCGCCGGATCGACCCGCGCGGGCACGAGGTGCGGTCCCCGGCGCCGTCCTGAGCGGGGACGGTCAGCAGGACGCGCAGCCGTCCGGCAGGGTCGGCTCCTTCGCGTCGGCAGGCTCGGGAGCCGGGCTGGGCGCCGCGCTGGGAGCCGGGCTGGGCGCCGCGCTGGGAGCCGGGCTGGGCGCCGCGCCGGTGAGCAGCCGGCGCGGCCCCGGCCCGTCGTCGCCGAGCCGGTCGTAGGGGTTGGCGAGGGCGCACTTCCTGATCGACAGGCAGCCGCAGCCGATGCAGTCGTCCAGGTCGTCGCGCAGCCGCTGGAGCTGGTCGATGCGGGCGTCCAGGTCGGCGCGCCACAGCTCCGACAGCCGCTTCCAGTCCGCCGACGTCGGCGTGCGGCCCTCGGGGAGCGTGTCGAGCGCGGCGCGGATGTCGCTGAGCGGGATCCCGACGCGCTGCGACACCTTGATGAACGCGACGCGGCGCAGCGTGTCCCGGGCGAAGCGGCGCTGGTTGCCCGCCGTCCGCCGGCTCTCGATGAGCCCCTTGGACTCGTAGAAGTGGAGCGCCGAGACGGCGACCCCGCTCCGTTCGGCGAGCTGCCCGACGGTCAGCTCGTTGACCCGGAATTCCAGACGCGACATGCCATCGGATCCTACGTTCCCCCGGCCGCGATCAGCCGGGGGCGATGAGCCGGGCCGCAGAGCCGGCCCAGGAGGCCGCGATGCCGATGCTCGACGTGTACGTCCCGGAAGGCGCCCTCGACCCCGACGTCGAGGACGAGCTGCTGCGCCGGATCACCGACGTGCTGATCACCCACGAGGGCTTCGACCCCGCCGATCCGGCGACGCGGGCGGCGTCCTGGGCGTTCCTGCACCGTCCGGCGGCGATCCGGGTCGGCGGCGAGCCCGCCGACGCGCCCCGGTACAAGATCGTCCCGTCCTATCCCGAGGGGCAGCTCGACGCGGACGGCCGGGCGGCGGTCGTCGCGGCGGTGACCGAGGCCGTCCTCGACGCCGAGCGCGGGCACTGGCCCCGCGACCCCGCCCGCGTCTGGGTGTTCCCCACCGAGATCCCCGAAGGGCACTGGGGCGGACGCGGAGGCGTCATCCCGCTCGCCGCCATCCTGAGCTTCACCGGCGACCCCGCGACCGCGGAGGCCCTGGCGGCCGAGCGGATCGCGCGCGCCCGCGCCGAGCGCGCCTAGGAGCCCGCGGGCTCGACGGAGATCGCGACGTCGTCGCCGGTCCGGTCGACGTGGACGGTGTCGCCCTCCGTCAGGTCGCCGCCGAGCAGCATCCGGGCCAGCGGGCCGTCCAGTTCGCGCCGGACGGTCCCGCGCAGCGGCCGGGCGCCCGCGCCGGGCCGGTGGCCGTGCTCGGCGAGCAGGTCGCGCGCCGCCTCGGTCACCTCCAGCCCGACGCCCTGCCCGGCGAGCCGGTCCTTCGTGCCGCGCACGAACAGGTCCACGACGGCGCGGAGCTGCGGATGGTCGAGGCGGGCGAAGACGATCGTCTCGTCCACGCGGTCGATCAGCTCGGACCCGAGTTCGGCGACGAGCAGGTCCAGCACCTCGTGCCGCAGGTCCGGGCTGTCGCGGCCCGCCTCCAGGACCCGCTGCCCGCCGACCCCGGTCGTCAGGACGACGATGGTCGTCCCGAAGTCGATCGTGCGGCCCTGCCCGTCGGTGACGCGGCCCTCGTCCAGCACGCGCAGCACCACCTCGCGGACGGCCGGGTGCGCGCGCTCGATCGCGTCCAGCACCACGACGCCGTGCGGGCGCCGCCGGACGGCCTCGGTGAGCTGCCCCTCCTCCTCGTAGCCGACGTAACCGGGCGGACGGCCGATGAGGCGCCCCACCGTGAACGCCTCCCCGTACTCGGCGAGGTCGATCAGCGTGAGCCGTCCGGACCCGCCGAACAGCACGTCGGCGAGCGCCCGCGCCGACTCGGTCTTGCCGACGCCCGGCGGCCCGACGAACACGAACGACCCGAGCGGGCGGTCGGGGTCGGCGAGCCCGGCGCGGGCGCGGCGGACGGTCTCCCCGATCGCCGCGACGGCCTGCTCCTGCCCGACGATCCGCTCGCCGATGTGCTCCTCCAGCCGGATCAGCCGCCCGCGCTCCTCCTCGGTGAGCCGGTCGACGGAGATCCCGGTCATCTGCGCGACGACGTCGGCGATGTCGGCGGCCGTCACCTCGGGCGCGCCCTCCGACACCGCGCCGTCGTCGTCGTGCTCGCGCCAGTCGCGGGGACGGCCGCGCCGCGCCCGGTCGAGCTGGGGCCGCAGCTCCTCGATCTCCATCCGGAGCCGTTCGGCGCGCGGGAAGTCCTCGTCGGCGACGGCCTGCTCCTTGTCGCGGTGCAGCGCGCCGAGCCGCTGCTCCAGCTCGCGGACGTCGTCGCGCGGCGACAGCGCGCGCAGCCGGACGCGGGCGGCGGCGCGGTCCAGGACGTCCACGGCCTTGTCGGGCTGGAACCGGCCGTGGACGTGCCGGCCCGACAGCCGCGCGGCGGCGTCGAGCGCACTGTCGGCGATCTTCACCTGGTGGTGCGCCTCGTACTTGTCGCGCAGCCCGGCGAGGATCTCGACCGTCCCGTCCGGGGTGGGCTCGGCGACCAGGACGGGCTGGAACCGCCGGTCCAGCGCCGCGTTGCGCCCGACGGCGCGGCGGTACTCGGCGGTCGTCCCGGCGGCGACGACGTGGACGTCCCCGTCGGCGAGCGCGGGCATGAGCAGGCTCGCGGCGTCCCCGGACCCGGCGAGCAGGTCGACGCCGTCCACGAACACCACGAGTTCGCCGGACGACGCGCGGATCTCCTCCAGCATCCGCGCGACGCGGTCGGCGGACTCGGCGCGGTTCCCGGCGGCGAGCCGGGACGGGTCGAGGTCGAGGACGCGCAGGTCCTTGAGCGGTTCGGGGACGGCGCCGTCCACGATCCGCTGCGCGACGCCCTCCAGCACCGAGGTCTTCCCGACGCCGGGCTCGCCGATGAGGCACGGGTTGTTGCGGGTGCGGCGGGCGAGGATCTCGACCGTCTCGGCGATCACCTCCTCGCGGCCGACGACCGGGTCCAGCGCGCCGGTGCGGGCGGCGGCGGTGACGTCGCGTCCGCAGGAGTCGAGCACCGGCGTCCGGGACGGCCCGGCGCCCTGCCCGCGCCCCGGCCCGCCGAGCGACGGACGGGCCAGCAGCGCGTTCTGGATCTCGTTGGCGGTGACGCCCTGCGCGCCGAGCAGCCGGACCGCCGGCGTGTCCGTCCCGGCGGCGGCGCCGAGCAGCAGGTGCTCGGGGCCGAGATACCCGGCCTCCAGCGCCCGCGAGACGCGCTGCGCGTCCAGCAGCGCGCGCTTGGCCGCCGGGGTCAGCGTGACGGGCGGATCGCCGGGTTCGCCGTCGACGAGGTCGCCGATGCGGGCCAGCAGCGCGTCCGGATCGGCGCCCGCCGCGCGCAGCAGCGCCCGCGCGGGGTCCTCCCGGGCCGCCGCGCCGAGCAGGTCCACGACGTCGAGGTCGGCGGCGCCGCGCCGGGCGGCGTGCTCCAGACCGCGCCGGACGAGGTCGCGGCCGGTGTCGCTGAGGAACCGGCCGAGGTCGGCGCGCCACGCCTCGGGCGCCTCGAACGGCCGTCCGGTCAGGGAGTCGAATCCGCGGAACGGGTCGCTGAACATCGAACCGGCCACGGCGTCCCTGCTGCTTGCGTCCCCCATGCGGACGGTCCTCGCCGCAGCCGCGCACGGATAAAACCAAGCATTCTCCCCCTTTCCCCCGGGGTCGGGCGCGGGATTTTACCCCCGGCGGCCCGATCGCTCTGTCGTCGTGTCCGGGCTTTTTCCGGAACCGGCCGTCCGCGCGGAAGCGGACGGCCGTTTCCCACCGGACACCCATAAGGTGTGCATCTCCCCGCCAACCCGCACGTTCACAGGGAGTAGTCCGATGTCGTCGGAATCGTCGGAAGGCGCGGTCGCGCGGTGGTGGGACGCGGTGACGCGGCGGGGCGGGTTCGTCCACGCCGCCGTCGTGGGCGCGCGCGGCACCGGGAAGACGACCTGGTTCCGGAGCCTCGCCGACGCCGACCCGAAGGCCGTCGCGCTGTGGGACGTCCGCCGCGTCGCGCGGGCCCGGTCGATGGACGAGGTGTGGGCCGACCTGTTCGCCGTGCTGGACGTGGAACCGACCGGCGGCGACCCCCTGGACGACCTGGAGGACCGTCTCGACCTCCTCGACCACGGCCCGGTTCTCGTCGTGGACGACTGGGACGCCGCCGTCGACGGGCGCGGCACGACCGTCCCCGACTGCTGCTACGAGGTGCTGGACCAGCTCGTCCGGTTCTGCCTCGGCCAGGCCACGACCCGCGCGGGCGCCGCCTGCCTCGGCCTCGTGCTCGTCACCTCGCTGCCGGACGTCACCGACCTCGAGTACTTCACCCGGGCCGTCCAGCGGCCGACGTTCGAGCGGCTGTCCCGGCTGGTCACGCGCGCCTTCACCGCCGAGCGCTTCCCGCTGCTCGGCCGCGCCGAGAGCGAGGCGCTGCTGCGCGGCGCGGGCCTGGCCGCCGCCGACGCCCGCAAGGCGGCGGACGCGTGCGGCGGCTGGCCCTGGCTGCTGCGGGAGGCCGCGGCGGCGGCGCACGCGCACGGCGGCTGGACGCCCGACGCCGAGCGCGACGTCCGCGAGGGCCGCCTGCCCGCCCTGCTGGACGCCGGGCTGCTGCCGAGCCTCGCGGCGCGGCCCGAGGTCCGGGTGCTCGGCGGCGCGCCGCTCGACTACCTGGTGCGGGAGCTGGACCGGCTGCGCGAGCCCGCCGCGTTCGGGCTGCCGCACGCGTTCGACGATCCGGGCCGTCCGGCGCCGCTCGTCCGGGACCTGCTGACCCGCCGGTTCCTCGTCGTGGACACCGAGAACCTGCGGATGCCGTTCCAGCGGCACGCCGAGGTCGCGCCGGACCGCTACGGCGGCGACGTCGACGCCTACCTGCAACCGCGCGTCGGCGCCTGGCTGCGGCGGCTGTGCGCGGCCCACCGCGTCGCCGCCGACGACGTGTGGCTCGTCGGCCGGTCGCAGGAGCGCATCGACCGGACGGTCGGCGCCGCGACGCCCGGCCGCCGCCTGTACCCGCCCGCGCCGCTGCGCAAGAAGGCGCGCAGCGGGAAGAACGGCAGCGACGACAACCTCATGACCGCCGAGGTCGCCCGGGAGGCGCAGCGCAACCCGCTGGCCCGGTTCGTGCTCGCCACCGGCGACGCCGACGCGCCGTTCATCCTCGACGTCGTCGGCGCGCTGGACCAGGTCACCGTCTGCACGCCGTGGGCGGCGTCGACGGCGCTGCGGCGGCGCCTGGCGGGCGAGGGCCGGCTGATCGAGCACACGTTCAAGGAGCGGCGCCCGCCGGAGGTGCGGCGCCGCAACCCGCCCGGCGGCGAGCGGTGACGGGCTTCGACCGGCTGGCGGCCGTCCTGCACGGATGGAAGTTCTGCGCCGCCAAGCCGTCCGTGCTGGCCTGGGCGACCGTGTCGGTGCTGGCCGTGTGGGACACGGCGGCGGAACGGCGCCTGGTCATGATCGACGTCGACCATCCGCTGCTCGCCGGGTTCGCCGACGCCGTCCCGGCCGGGGACGTCCTCGCCCGGCTGGCGGCCCTGCCGCCCGCCGAGCCCGCCGGCCCGGTCTGGACGGTCCGCACCGCGACCGGGACCGTCGTCGCGCCGCAGCGCGCCTGGTACGACGCCGCGCTCGCGCCGCCGCGCTGGGCCGAGCCCGCCGCGCTCGCCTCGGTCGCGCTCCGGACCGACGACGCCGCCGGCCCCTGCGTCGTGGAGCACCACCGGTCCGGGACGCCGGTCGCGCCGGCCGTGGCCGCGACCGAGCTGCTGCTCCTGCTGGCCCTGTTCACCCGGACGGCACCCGCCGCGATCGCCGCCCTCACCGCCGTCCTGGCGAAGCAGCCGCTGTTCACGGCCGCCGCCCGCGACGACGGGACGTTCTACCGCCGCGTCGGCGACCGGGCGCCCCAGACCTACGTCCCGGCGGACGGTTCGATGGCGTTCGTGTGGGACCGGAGCGCCGCCTGCGGGACCGTCCACGTCCTGGACGCCGCGTCCCCGGCGCTGGAAGGCGCGCGCTCGACGGCCAAGGACGGCGGCCCGGTCGTCCCGATCGGCGCGCCGCTCGCGCTGGCCGGCGGCATCGCCGTCCCGCCGGACGGGCCGGACGGCCTCCTCGTCCAGCAGGACGCTGGCTGGACCCTCGTCGGTGGCGTGCTCGTCGCCCGCGACGTCCGCGGCTGGGCGGTCACGCTCGACCCCGCCGCGCCGCCCCGGGGCGCGGTCCGCCGGGTGGCCCTGCGCGCGGACGGGCTGACGCTCGTCCACGACACCGCCCCGGGCGCCGACACCCGGGCCGCCCTGGACCGGCTCATCGTCCTCACCGCGGGCATCGCCGGACACGCCGTCGCCGCCCACGACACCTGGGCCGGGTCGGACGCGGCGGTCGCGGCCACCCGGCGGCGCGCCGTGGAATGGCTCGGCGCGCGCCGCACGCCGCTCGACCGGGACGCCGTCGACCACGTCGTCGCGACCGCCCTGCGCAACCAGTCCGACCCGCCGACGCTGCCCGCCGTGCAGAGCGCGCTCCCCCGCGTCGGCGTCGAGGACCTGGAGGACCGGCACTACGGGACGCAGGCCGTCGCGCTGCTCGTCCTGGAACGCGAGCTGGAACGGCGGTTCAAGCGCAAGGCCACCGACCCGGCCGTCTTCGCCGACGCGCTGACCGCCTACCTCGTCGCGCTCAACCAGGCGTCCACCGAGACGTGGCCGTGGGCGTGGCAGCGGATCGTCCGGCACCTGCGCGAGTACCTCGGCCGCACGCGGCAGCCGCAGCGGCGCGAGCCGACCCTGTCGGAGCAGGCGCTGCCGAAGGCGGTGCGCCCGGAGTGGGAGCGGCTGGCCGAGCGCATCCCGTGGATCCGCTGGGTGGCCCGGCCCGCGCTGGACCCGCCGAACGGCGTCGCGGTCACCGCCGCCGACGTCGTGGACCTGCTGACGCTGCTGCGTCCGCGCCAGGAGCCCGTCATGACCGGGACGCGGCGCCACAGCTCGGACATGGCGGTGCGGAACGTCCCGCTGCCGCCCCGGTTCGCGCAGCTCTACCGGGGCCCGGCCGTCGCGCCCGCCGTCCTCGGCGAGCTGGCCGACGCGCTCGGCCCGCTGCTGCACGACCCCGGCCAGTCCGCGCGCATGGCGCAGGCGCTGACGCTGCCGCCCGCGCTCGACGCGGCGGTCCGGCGGCGGCTGGCCGACGCGATCGAGGACCAGACCGACACCGCGCACCTGCTGGTCGTCCGGGTGGACGACTTCGAGTCCCCGCGCGTCCTGCTGACGAACCTGTCCCCGCACGCCGGGCTGTACGTGCGGCTGGATGACGAGCCGATCCGGCTCGCGCCGTGCGCGGTGGAGCAGGAGGGCGCGTTCAACTACTGCGCCGTCCGCCCGACGACCTCCGACGGCCGGCTCACGGTCGGGTCGGAGCGCGTGCCGCTGGACGCCGTCCGGTCTCCGCTGGACGAGGGCGCCGACGTCACGCTCCCCGCGCTGCCCGCCGACCTGTTCCGGGGCCGCGAGCAGCAGCTCGCCCGGCTGCGGCGCGTCATCGGCGGGTCGGGGCCGCGCGCCGGGAGCCTCGTGTTCGGCACCCGGCGGGCCGGGAAGTCGTCGCTGGCCTACCAGATCAGCCGGGACGACCGGCTGCGCGGACGGCTCTGGATCGACCTCGGCGACACGCCGACCTCGGTGACCGACGCCGCCGCCTGGAACCGCTCGGTCTGCCGGACGATCGCCCGCCAGGCCCGCCGCGAGCTGGGCATCGCGCTCGACCCGTCCGAGGGCGACGTCGTGGAGCTGCTGGCCGACCTGGACGACGCCCTCGACGGCGGTAAGCCGGTCGCGGTCGTGCTGGACGAGCTGGACGTCCTGCTGCTGCCCGAGCAGGGCGGCGCGGGCCGCCGGACGGCGGGCCGGCTCGGCAACCTCGCCCCCCGCAACCTCGTGCTGATCGGGACGGTGCAGCGCTTCCACCGGTCCGTCCACGAGTTCAAGACGTGGCAGGCCGTCGAGTGCCCCGCCGACCTGTCCTGGGCCGACGGCGTCACGTACTTCTTCGGCCCGCTCGCCGACCGCTCGGCCGGGCCGCGCGTCGTATGGCCGCGCCGGGCGGGGGTCGCGCCGCGCCACTTCGCGACCGAGATCGTCCCGCGCATCGGGCTGCGCCCGTACTTCTGGGCGCGGCTGCGCAACGGGCTGGACGGGCACGTCCACGACGACCGGGCCGGGACGCGGCTGGTCACGGCGCAGGACGTCCGCCGGTACCTGGACCGGCTCGTGGTCGAGGACCCGCACCTCAGCACCGTCATCGACGACGGCGCCGAACTCGACGCGCAGGAGCGGCGGCGGCACGACCTGTTCGGCGTGGACGAGCGGCGGATCCTCGTCCAGTTCGCGCAGATGCCGACGACGGGGAAGACGCTGTCGGTGCACCGGGCGGTGCGGGCGGGCGGGGAGGCGGCGCTCGCGGAACTGGTCGACCGCGCGTACCTGGCGTACACGCCGGAGGGGACGCTGCGGACGGCCGTCCCGATCTACCACGACTTCCTGCGCGCCCGCGTGACGGACCTCGTCGCGGTCACGCCCGCCGGGTGACGCCGGGGCCCGCGCGGGCCCCGGCGCCGGGAGCTAGGGGCGGAGGTCACCGTCCTTCATCCGGGCGAGGACGCCGGCCAGCACGCGGCGCGACAGCAGGAGGTGGCCCTGCTCGGGGGCCTTGCTGTCGCGGACGCCGACGCCGCCGGGCAGCGCGGCGACCGCCACGCAGTTCCCGACGCTCCGGCTGAGGCTCGACGTGCGCCATTCAACGGCCATCATGGCTCCAGGGGTGGGTGCGGAGGGGCGGACAGGGTCTACCCGATCACCGAGCGCTAGAACATGAAAAACCGTCCGAAAACGGACGGGACCGCGTCCCCTGCGGCGAGTTGCGTCGAGGGGGCGCGGTCCCGTTCCGGATCCGGTGCGCGGCGTCACTCCGCCAGGCGGTTCACCAGCGCGTTGTACTCGTCCCACAGCTCCTTCGGAAGGTGGTCGCCGAAGGTGTTGAAGTGGTCGGGGACGAGGGCGGCCTCCTGCTTCCAGACCTCGCCGTCCACCGACAGCAGCGTGTCGAGGTCGGCGTCGTCGATGACCAGGCCGTCGGTGTCCAGGGCGGCGCGGGTCGGCAGGTGCCCGATCGGCGTCTTCACGGCGTCGGCGCGGCCGTTCAGGCGCTCCACGATCCACTTCAGGACGCGGCTGTTCTCGCCGAAGCCCGGCCAGATGAACTTGCCGTCGGCGTTCTTGCGGAACCAGTTGACGTAGTAGATCCGCGGCAGCTTCTCGGCGTCGGTCGAGCGGCCGATCTTCAGCCAGTGGCCGAAGTAGTCGCCCATGTTGTAGCCGCAGAACGGCAGCATCGCGAACGGGTCGCGGCGCAGCTCGCCGACCGTGCCCTCGGCGGCGGCGGTCTTCTCCGAGGCGATGTTCGCGCCGAGGAAGACGCCCTGCTGCCAGTCGAAGGACTCGGTGACGAGCGGGACGGCCGAGGCCCGGCGCCCGCCGAACAGGATCGCCGAGATCGGCACGCCCTTCGGGTCCTCCCACTCCGGCGCGATGATCGGGCACTGCCCGGCCGGGGTGGTGAAGCGGGCGTTCGGGTGGGCGGCCGGGGTGCCGGACTCCGGCGTCCAGTCGTTGCCCTTCCAGTCGGTGAGGTGCGCGGGCGGCTGCTCGGTGAGGCCCTCCCACCACACGTCGCCGTCGTCGGTGAGCGCGACGTTCGTGAAGATGCTGTTGCCCCAGAACGTCTCGACCGCGTTGGCGTTGGTGTCGGCGCCGGTGCCGGGCGCGACGCCGAAGAAGCCCGCCTCGGGGTTGATCGCGTAGAGGCGGCCGTCCTCGCCGAACCGCATCCAGGCGATGTCGTCGCCGATGGTCTCGACCTTCCAGCCCGGGACGGTCGGCTCCAGCATCGCGAGGTTGGTCTTGCCGCACGCCGACGGGAACGCCGCCGCGACGTACCGCGCCTCGCCCTCGCCCTGCGGCGGGGTCAGCTTGAGGATCAGCATGTGCTCGGCGAGCCAGCCCTCGTCGCGCGCCATCGTGGACGCGATGCGCAGCGCGTAGCACTTCTTGCCGAGCAGCGCGTTGCCGCCGTACCCGGAGCCGTAGGACCAGATCTCACGGGTCTCGGGGAAGTGCGAGATGTACTTGGTGGAGTTGCACGGCCACGGGACGTCCTGCTGCCCCGGCTCCAGCGGCGCGCCGACCGAGTGGACGGCCTTCACAAACGAGCCGCGCTCCTCGATCAGCCGCAGCGCGGGCTCGCCCATCCGGGTCATGATGCGCATGGAGACCACGACGTACGGCGAGTCGGTGATCTCGACGCCCAGCTGGGAGATGTTCCCGCCCAGCGGGCCCATGCAGAACGGCACCACGTACATGGTGCGGCCCTTCATCGAGCCCTTGAAGATCTCGCCGAAGGTGCGGCGCATCTCGGCCGGAGCGACCCAGTGGTTGGTCGGCCCCGCGTCCTCCTCCTTCTCGGAACAGATGAAGGTGCGGTCCTCGACGCGGGCGACGTCGCTCGGGTCGGACGCGGCGTAGAAGCTGTTCGGACGTTTGGCGTCGTTGAGCCGCTTGAAGGTGCCCTGCTCGACGAGGAGGTCCGTCAGGCGCGTCCACTCCGCGTCGGAGCCGTCGCACCATTCGATCCTGTCCGGCTGGGTCAGCTCGGCGATCTCCCGTACCCAGTCCACGAGTTCGGCGTGGCTGGTCGGGGCCTGGTCGGTGTGTGAAGAGGCGGACGACGCAGCAACCTGGTGGGACACGGGCAACTCCTTCTTGCTGTTCGCAGGATCCTCGCATCATGAACAAAACCGAACGTCTTTTCCATTTGGTCTGGACCAATCACGCCCGGTTTTGGGTGATCCGGCATCCATTTGTGATGCTTATCACGGACAAAACCCCTGCTCAGGGGCCTTGGCACGGTCCTGTCCGCGGCCGTTCATGCCGGGTATACCTGGATCTCTGTGGCTTTGACCGATGTCCAGACCTCACTCCCGGTGACGAGTCCCAGGTCCGCCACGGCGGCCGGGGTGACGTCCGCGGCGACGGTGCGGCCGGGAGCGTCCAGGCGCACGCGGACCCGGTCGCCCTGCGGTTCGACGCCGCCGACCGTCGCGCGCCAGAGGTTGCGGGGGCTGCCGTCCGGCCGGGTCCGGTAGAGCGCGACCGAGGCTGGCGAAAAGGAAAGAAAGACCTCACCTCGCAGTGAGGTCGCTATGTCGATGGACGGGCCGTCCTGGACAACGGCGACCGGACCGTGCTCGCGGACCTCGACGCGTCCCCGGAACAGGTTCAGCCCGACCAGCCGCGCCACGTAGCCGGTGCGGGGCCGTCGCGCGACCTCGGCGGGCGCGCCCTCCTGCACGACGCGCCCGGCCTCCAGCACGACGAGCCGGTCGGCGAGCACCATCGCGTCCAGCGGGTCGTGGGTGACGAGCACCGCCGCGCCCGCGAACCCGTCCAGATGGCGGCGCAGCGCGGCGCGGACCTCCAGCCGGGTGTGGGCGTCGAGGGCGGACAGCGGCTCGTCCAGCAGGAGCAGGCCGGGCCGGACCGCGAGCGCGCGGGCCAGCGCGACCCGCTGCGCCTGCCCGCCCGACAGCGCGCGCGGCCGGGACGCGGCGTGCGCGGCGAGGCCCATCCGGTCCAGCCAGCCCGTCGCCTCCCGGCGCGCCGCCGCCTTGCGCGCGCCCCGGCAGCGCAGCCCGAACGCGACGTTGTCCAGCGCGCTGAGGTGCGGGAACAGCAGGTAGTCCTGGAACACCATGCCGATGCCGCGCCGGTCGGCGGGCAGCGCGGACAGGTCGGCGCCGTCCACGCACAGGTGCCCGCCGGACGGGACGAGCCCGGCGAGCGCCCGCAGCGCCGTCGACTTGCCCGCGCCGTTCGGGCCGAGCAGCGCGACGACCTCGCCGGGCGCGGCGGTCAGCGCCAGGTCGAGGGCGAACCCCGGGCGGTGGACGACGATCCGCGCGTCCAGCCCGCTCACGGCGCGCTCACCCACCGCCGCCGCAGCGCCGCCAAGACGGCCACCGACACCGCCAGCAGGACGAGGCTCAGCACGATCGCGGCCTGCGGGTCGTTCTCCAACGCCAGGTAGACGGCCAGCGGCATCGTCTGGGTGCGGCCGGGGAAGTTGCCCGCGAACGTGATCGTCGCGCCGAACTCGCCGAGCGCCCGCGCCCAGCACAGCACGGCGCCCGCCGCGATCCCGGGCGCGACGAGCGGGAGCGTGACGCGGCGGAAGACCGTCCAGCGGCCCGCGCCGAGCGTGGCGGCGGCCTCCTCGTAGCGCCGGTCGGCGGCGCGCAGCGCGCCCTCGACGCTGATCACGAGGAACGGCATCGCGACGAACGTCTCGGCGAGCACGACGCCGGCCGTGGTGAACGGCAGCGTGACGCCGAACGCGTCGTCCAGCCAGCGGCCGACCAGCCCCCGGCGCCCGAGGACGAGCAGCAGCGCCACGCCGCCGACCACCGGCGGCAGCACGAGCGGGACGGTGACCAGCGCCCGCGCGAGCCGGACGCCCGGGAACGGCACGCGCGCCAGCAGCCACGCCAGCGGCACGCCGAACAGGACGCAGAGCGCGGTCGCGAGCGTCGCGGTGACCAGGCTGAGCCGCAGCGCCTCGCGGACCTGCGGTTCGGCGAGGCGCGTCCCGAGCGTGGTCCAGGGCGCGCGGGCGAGCAGGCCGACGAGCGGCAGGACGAGGAACGCAAGCCCGACGAGGGCCGGGAGCACGAGCACCAGCGGTGCCCGGCCCCGGTTCCCGTCCCGGCGGCGCGTCACGGCTTCTCGAAACCCGCCCTGGTCAGCGCGTCCTGGCCCGCCGGGGACAGCACGAAAGCGACGAACTGCCGGGCCAGCGCGAGCTGCGGCGCCTTGGCGAGCGCGGCGATCGGGTAGGCGTTGATCGCCTGCGCGGCCTCGGGGAAGTCGATGCCGGTGACCTGGCCGGCGGCGGCGCCGACGTCGGTCCGGTAGACCAGGCCCGCGTCGGCCTCGCCGAGCCGGACCTTCGTCAGGACGGCCTTGACGTCCTGCTCCCGCGACACCGGCCGCACCGTCAGCCCGGCGGCGGCGAGCGCGGTCTTCGCGGCGGCGCCGCACGGGACCTGCTCGGCGCAGAGCACGACCTTGTTGCCCTTCGCCGCCAGGTCCTTGAGCGCGTGGACCTTCGCGGCGCCCTTCGGCACGGCGATGACCAGCCGGTTCCTGGCGAAGACCTGCGGCGCGCCGGACGCGTCGCCGTCGTCGGTCACCGTCTTCATCGTGGCCGGGCTCGCGGCGGCGAACACGTCGGCGGGCGCGCCCTGGACGATCTGCTGCGCGAGCGCCGAACTCCCCCCGAAACTGAACCGCACCTTCACGCCCGGATGGGCCCGCTCGAACGTCTTCCCGAGCGCGGTGAACGTCTCGGTGAGGGACGCGGCGGCGAGGACGGTCAGCGTCCTGTCCTCGCTCTTGCCGCCGTCGTCGCCGCACGCGGCGGCCGTCAGCAGGGTCAGGGCCGCGACGGCCGCGCTCAGGATGCGTTTCATCGTGCGTCTCCAGGGGGGTCGGGGCGTTCGACGACGACGGTGGTGGACTTCACGACGGCCTCGGCGACGACGCCGACTTCGAGGCCCAGCTCGTCGGCCGCCTCGCGGCTCATCAGCGAGACGATCCGGAACGGCCCGGCCTGGACGTCCACCTGCGCCATGACGCCGTCGCGGATCACCGCCGTGACGATGCCGCGCATCCGGTTGCGCGCCGAGGAGAACCGCTCGGCCTGGTCGCCGCCCGCCGCCTGCGCGCGGACGAACTCCGCGAGGGCCGCGCCGGGGATCCGCCGGTGCCCGTGCTCGTCCCGGTCGGCGACGAGGCGCCCGCCGTCCACCCACCGCCGGACGGTGTCGGCGCTGACGCCGAGCAGCGCGGCGGCCTCACTGATCCGGAACGTCGTCACGAGCAAACCCTACCGATGCGCAGATACCACCCTATAGTCGCCTCTGCCCTTCGAGATGCGACCGTGACCGCGATCCAGAGGTGGCAACTGCCGCACGCCGCCCGGCGGCGGGCCCTTGGCCGCGCGGACTGCGGCGGGGTAGTTAGGACGCGTGGAGAACCTTGTGATCGAACGGCGCGGCCGGGCCAGCCTGCGGTCGCGGGCCGTGGCGGGCGGCGTCCGGGGCGTCGTCCGGCCCCGGCTCGCGCGCCTGGCCGCCCGCCCGCTGGACGACCGCGCGCTGCGCCGCGTCGCCCGGATCGACCGGCTCGCCGGACGGGCCGGAACGCCGCGCGGCGTGTCCTGCGAACCCGTCCGGTTCGACGGGTTCGGCGCCGAATGGGTCCATGGACGCGGCGTCGGGCCGGACCGCAGCCGCGCGATCCTCTACCTGCACGGCGGCGGATGGGTGAGCTGCGGCCTCAACACGCACCGGCGGATGGTCGCGTGGTTCGGGGCGGCGGCGGGCGTCCCGGCGCTGTCGGTGGACTACCGGATGTACCCGGCCGTCCCGTTCGAGCGCGAGGTCGAGGACTGCGTCGCCGCCTACCGGTGGCTGCTGGCGTCCCGCGACCCGGCCGACGTCGTGATCATGGGCGACTCGGCGGGCGGCCACCTCACGTTCGCCACCGCGCTGCGCGCCCGCACCGAGGGCCTGCCGATGCCCGCCGCGCTCGTCGGCCTCTCCCCCGCGCTGGACCTGGACCTGACGGCCAAGCTCGCGCACGAGAACGTCCGGCTCGACCCGTCCGCGCCCGCCGAACTGCTCCAGCGGCTGGTGGACGCGTTCGCCGGGCACCTCGACACGTCCGATCCGGACATCTCGCCCGTCCGGGCCGATCTGACGGGCCTGCCGCCGACGCTGCTCACGGCGGGCTCCACCGAGCTGCTGTACAGCGACTCCGCCGAGATGGCGCGGCGGCTCGCGGACGCGGGCGTCCCCGTGGTCCTCGACGTCTGGGACCGGCAGATCCACGTGTTCCAGATGTTCGGCCCGCTGCTGCCCGAGTCCCGCGCGTCCATCCGCGACGTCGGCCGGTTCGTGCGGCGGGCGCTCAGCGCAGCGCCGCGCTGACCATCCCGAGGACGGACCAGTCGGCGCGGCCGTCGCGGCACAGCTCCCCGTAGGTCGTGATCTCCACCTGGGTGACCTCGCCGTCCGCCGCGACGCCGAGCGGACCCGCCGCGCGCAGCCGCGCCAGCTCGGCGTCGGTGATCTCGGCGGCGTAGACGTGCGCGCGGTGCGCCGAGAGCGTCGCCGCGACCTGCCGCGTCCCGCACGGCCGCAGCCGGTCCGCGGCCAGGACGAGCCCGGTCTCCTCGACGACCTCCGCGAGCGCCGTCTCCACCGGCCCGCCGGGACCGGACCCGCCGGGCGGCTCTTGGACGAACCCGTCCGGCGCCGCGCCCGGCGCGCGGAACTCGCGGACCAGCACGATCTCGGTCTCGTCCAGGGTCGGGCGCGGCCGGTAGAGCACGACCGCCGACACGTCCGGGCGCCCGAGCACGACCTCGCCGTCCTTCACCCGGTCCTCGGCGGCCACCAGGACCCGCACGCTCAGCGCCCAGAACGCCGCCGGACGGCCCTTGACCGGCAGCCGCCACACCAGCCGCGCCCCGAGCAGCACGTTCCCCGCGCCGCGCTGCGCCGCGTACCACCGCCGGAACGACGGCTCCCGCCACACCAGCAGCGGCACCTCGCGCTCGCCCCCGGACCGGACGGCGCCCGTCCCGATCCGCTCCAGCGCCGCCGCGACCGTCCCCGGCAGATCCTCGGCGACCGGCATCCCCGACCGGACGGCGTGGTGCAGCAGATACCGGTTCTTCGGGGCGTCCGGCGGCGCGCCGAACACCGCGCGCCCGCTGGCGTGCCACATCCCGAACTCTACGTTCGTCGTGAAGCCGGGTAGCGTGTCCAGGTCGCGCGGCACGTAGAAGACGACCTCGTCGGCCAGGTGCAGGCAGCGCTCCTCCCAGTCCACCTGGCCGAGGTAGTCGCCGTGCCACCCGTCCTGCGGTTCCGGCGCGAACACGACCAGCCGTCCCGGCCCCTTCCACCGCCGCCGCAGCTCGGCCACGGCCGCCGGACGCCACGACGGGACGTCCGCCGCGCGCGGCGACGGGCCCGCCAGGAACACCGCCGCCGCCCACGCGTCCGGGGGCTCCTGCGGGGCGAACACGACGCTGACCTCGGCGTTCACGATCCGCCTTTCGTTTCGCGCATGTTCGGACCGGGAGGCCGGGGGTAGGGGGCGCGCCAAGCAGAACGCACCTAATTCACCCCGGAGGGTGACCATGAATCGGACCATGCGGGCACCGCGCACCAGGGGTGCCCTCAGCGGAATGCTTCTCACGCTGCTCGGGCTGTGGGGTGGGCTGATGCCCTTCATCGGGCCGTACGCCTACTTCGGGTTCGCACCCGAAAGCGCCTGGCACTTCACCACCGACCGGCTCTGGCTGATCATCCTGCCGGCGGTCGCCACGATCATCGGCGGGCTGATCCTGATGTTCGCCGCGAACCGCGCCGTCGCGATGTTCGGCGGCTGGCTCGCCGCGGCCGGCGGGCTGTGGTTCGTGGCCGGCGGGACGATCGCCGCGCTGTGGGGCGGCGGGCTCGGCGCTCCGCTCGGCGACAGCCTGGGGCACCGCGTCGCCGTGGTGCTCTCGCTGACCACCGGGCTCGGCGCGCTGATCACGATGCTCGCCGGACTGGCCCTCGGCCGCTTCGCCGTGGTCGGCGTCCGCGAGGCGCGCCGTGCCGAGGCCGCCGCGGCGGCCGGGACGGGCGCCGGAGCCGAACGCGGCGCGCCGCGCCAGGGCGCCGCGCCGGAGTGGGAGCGCACCGGCGAGAACCGCGGCCGGCCGGTCCCCGCGCACGGACGGGCCGGACGCAACTCCAGCGAACGGGCCGCCGGTGAACTGCGCGACCGGCACTGACGCCGGTACGGCGCGGCTCAACGGCCGCGGGACCGGCGCATGTCGCGCACCGTCTTGCTGGTCTCGTAGCCGCCGTCGTCGCGGACGTCCACGTCGTCGCGGTCGGTGAACATGCCGACGAAGGCGACCAGCAGTCCGACGCCGCCGATCCACGGCGCGTGCCAGACGAAGCTGAGGGCGATGCAGACGGCAGCGACGGCCAGCAGGATCAGGAGCTTCATGTCACCTCGCGCGCCCGGGCCGTCCCGGGCGGGGGACGGTGGAGAAAGATCCGGTCCGCCCGATCCTGACACGGCGGGACCCGTCCGGGAAGACTCCCGGACGGGTCTCGTCGCTACTTCTTGCGGGCCCGCTTCTCGCGGATCTTCATCGTGACGTCCAGCGGGGCGCCCGCGAACCCGAACTCCTCGCGCAGCCGCCGCTCGATGAACCGGCGGTAGCCCTCCTCCAGGAAACCGGTCGTGAACAGCACGAACCGCGGCGGGCGCACGCCCGCCTGCGTCGCGAACAGCACGCGCGGCTGCTTGCCGCCCCGGATCGGGTGCGGGTGGGAGTTCACGAGGTCGGCGAAGAACTGGTTCAGCTTGGACGTCGGGACGCGCTGGTCCCAGCCGGCGAGCGCGGTCTCCAGCGCCGGGACGAACTTCTCCATGTGCCGTCCGGTGCGGGCCGAGACGTTCACGCGCGGCGCCCACCGGACGTGGTGGAGCTGCCGTTCGATCTCGCGCTCCAGGTAGTGGCGGCGCTCCTCGTCCAGCAGGTCCCACTTGTTGTAGGCGATCACCAGCGCGCGGCCCGAGTCGACCACCATCGAGATGATCCGCAGGTCCTGCTCGGCCAGCGACTCCGACGCGTCGACCAGCACGACCGCGACCTCGGCGCGCTCCAGCGCCGACTGCGTCCGCAGCGTCGCGTAGAAGTCGGCGCCCTGGTTCTCCCGGTGGCGGCGGCGGATCCCTGCGGTGTCGATGAACCGCCACACCTGCCCGCCGAGGGTGATCTCCTCGTCGATCGGGTCCCGGGTGGTGCCCGCGACGGCGTCCACGACCGCGCGGGTCTCCCCCGCGAGCTGGTTCAGCAGGCTGGACTTGCCGACGTTCGGGCGGCCGACCAGCGCGATGCGGCGCGGCCCGCCCGCCTCGGCGAACGTCTCCGGCGGCGCCTCGGCCGGCAGCGCCGCCAGCACCGCGTCCAGCAGGTCGCCGCTGCCGCGCCCGTGCAGCGCGCTCACCGGGTGCGGCTCGCCGATCCCGAGGTTCCACAGCAGCGCCGCGTCGGCCTCGGCGGAGACGCCGTCGACCTTGTTGGCGACGAGCACGACGGGCTTGCCGGAGCGGCGCAGGATCTCCACGACGGCCTCGTCCACGTCGGTCGCGCCGACGGTGGCGTCCACCACGAACATGACGACGTCGGCGAGGTCCACCGCGAGCCGCGCCTGCTCGGCGATCGACGCGGCCAGGCCGCGCGCGTCCGGCAGCCAGCCGCCGGTGTCCACCACGGTGAACCGGCGCCCGCTCCACGTCGCGTCGTAGGCGACGCGGTCGCGGGTGACGCCGGGAACGTCCTCCACGACGGCCTCGCGGCGGCCGAGGATGCGGTTCACCAGCGTGGACTTCCCGACGTTCGGGCGGCCCACCACCGCGACCACCGGCGCGGGCGGCGCGTCGGGCGGCGGCGCGTCGAAGTCCGCGTCGATGTCGACGCCGAGGTGGAAGTCGTGTTCGCTCACTGCAAGTCCCCTACGGTCCGGCGCGGCGGCCGGTCCGCTCACGTCTGCTCTTTCGCGAGGCGGACGACCGCCTCGACGACCTCGGCGAGGCCCAGCTCGGTCGAGTCGATCTCGGTCGCGTCCGCCGCCCTGGTCAGCGGGGACGTCGTGCGGGTCGAGTCGAGCCGGTCGCGGCGGGCCTGCTCGTCCAGCGTGACGGTCACCGACGCGGCCGGGTCGGCGGCCAGGTCCTTCGCGCGCCGCTGCGCGCGCACCTGCTCGCTGGCGGTCAGGTACACCTTGACGGGCGCGTCCGGGACGACGACCGTGCCGATGTCGCGACCCTCCACGACGATGCCGCCGGTTCCGATGATCTCACGCTGCAGGACCACCAGCCGCGCCCGGACCGCCGGAACCGCGCTGACCGCGCTGACGGCGTTGGTGACCTCGCGGGTGCGGATGGGCTCGGAGACGTCCGTGCCGTCCACCGTGATCGTCGGCGCGGACGGGTCGGTGCCGACCTCCAGGACGGGGTCGGCCGCGCGCGCCGCGACGGCCTCCGGGTCGTCCACCGGGACGCCGTTCTGCAACATCCACCAGGTCATGGCCCGGTACATCGCGCCCGTGTCGAGGTAGCGCAGGCCGAGCGCGCGGGCGACGCCCTTGGACGCGCTGGACTTGCCGGACCCCGAAGGGCCGTCCATGGCGATGACGAGCGACACGATCGCTCCCTCTCTCACGTTCGGGTGAAGGCCCGCGACGGCGGGCGGACGGGGCCGCGCCGAACGCCCCGGATCGCGGGCGGCCCCGGCCGTTCAGCGTACCGGTAGGCACGCACCGCGACGGCCCGGTTCGGGCCGGTGCGCGTCGGTTCAGCCCGGGACGGACCAGCCCCGCGCGCGCAGCTCGGCGGCCAGCGTCTCGGCCGCCTCGGGCTGCACCGCGATCTCCAGCACGCCGAGCGGACGGCCCGGCGAGTGCTCGATCGTCACGTCCTCGATGTTGACGCCCGCGATCCCGGCCGCCTGGAAGATCATCGCCAGCTCGCCGGGACGGTCGGGGATGACGACGGTGACGGTCGCGAACGCCTGGCCGGGACCGCCGTGCTTGCCGGGGATCCTGGACCGTCCGGCGTTGCCGCGCAGCAGCAGGTCCGCGACGTGGCCCGCCGCGCCCTCGCTGCCGTCGCGCAGCAGCGACGCGGCCACCGCGAGGTCGGTCGCGACGGCCTCCAGCACGTCGGCGACCGGGGCCGCGTTCGCGCTGAGGATGCCGATCCACAGGCGCGGGTCGCTGGCGGCGATGCGGGTGACGTCCCGGACGCCCTGCCCGGCGAGGCCGAGCGCGGTGTCGTCGGCGCCGGTCAGCCGCGCCGCGACCGCCGCCGACACGACGTGCGGGGCGTGCGAGACGAGGGCGACGGCGCGGTCGTGCTCGTCGGCCTCGACCACGACGGGTTCGGCGCCGCACGTCCGCGCCAGCGCCTCGACCGCCGCGACGGCCGCCGGGGACGTCTTCGGGGTCGGGCACAGCGCCCACGGGCGGCCGAGGAACAGGTCGTCGCGGGCCGCGGCGGGGCCGGAGCGCTCCCGTCCGGCCAGCGGGTGCCCGGGGACGAACGACGCCGGGTCGCAGCCCAGCTCGGCGGCCTGCCGCAGCGGCAGCGCCTTGACGCTCGCGACGTCGGTGTAGACGCGGGCGAGCCCGCGCTTCTGCGCGTCCAGCAGGGTGACGGCGACGGCGGCGGGCGGCACGGCGAGCACCGCGACGTCGGCGGGACCGCCCGGCGGCGGGCCGTCCCCGGCGGGCAGCTCGGTGCCGGCGCCGAGCCCGACGGCCAGGTCCAGCGCCGCGCGGTCCCGGTCGGCGAGCAGCACCTCGGCGCCCCGCGCCCGCAGGACGAGCGCGATGGACGTGCCGATCAGCCCGGTGCCGACGACCACGACGCGCCCGGGCGCTCCCTCGTCTGCCATCCCGCCACCCTAGCGCGTGCCCGCGCGGGCTCCGGCCCGCTCGCTACTGGGCGATGTCCAGGCGCAGGGCGGTCGCCCCGCGCAGGTAGACGTGCTGGATGTCCGAGCGCGGCCGGTCGGCGCTGACGTGCGCCATCAGCCGGATCACCCGGGGCAGCGCGTGCGGGACGGCGATCTCCGCCGCGCACAGCAGCGGGACGTCGTGGAACCCGAGCTTGCGCGCCGCGAGGGCCGGGAACTCGGCGGTCAGGTCCGGAGTGGCGGTGAACAGCACGCTGATCACGTCGTCGGTGGTCAGCGCGTTGCGCTCCATGACGGCGGTGACCAGCTCCGCCGTCGCCGACAGGATCTCCTCACGGTCGTCGGCGTCCACCTGGATCGCCCCGCGCACCGCGTGTACCGCCACTCTCGTCCTCCTCGTCGCGCGCCGCCCGGCGCTCCTACAGACCCATCTACAGGCCCACGGCCTTGTACAGCTCGCCGATCTCGCGGACGGTCAGCGCCCGCATCCCGCCCGGCTTGAGCTGGCCCAGCTTGACCGGGCCGAACTCTACGCGGGCGAGCTGCTGGACGGGGAAGCCGACCTCCTTCAGCAGCCGCCGCACGATGTGCTTGCGCCCCTCGTGCAGGGTGATCTCCACCAGCACCCGGCGGCCGACCTGGTCGAAGATCCGGAACCCGTCCGCCTTGGCGAACCCGTCCTCCAGTTCGACGCCCTTGCGCAACCGGCGGCCGAGGTCGCGCGGGATCGGCCCGTGGATCTCGGCGAGGTAGGTCTTGTCGACGCCGAACGACGGGTGCATCAGCCGGTGCGACAGCTCGCCGTCGTTGGTGAGCAGGATCAGGCCCTCGGTGTCGGTGTCGAGCCGTCCGACGTGGAACAGCCGCTCGGGGACCTCCACGTAGTCGGCGAGGGACTTGCGGCCCCGCTCGTCGGCCATCGTGCTCACCACGCCGCGCGGCTTGTTGATCATGTAGTACCGCATCTCGGCGCGGGTCTCGACCCGGCGGCCGTCCACATGGATCACGGCGCGGCGGGGGTCGACGCGCTCGCCGAACCGGAAGACCTTCTTGCCGTCGACCGTCACCCGGCCCTCGCCGATCAGCTCCTCGCAGTGCCGGCGGCTGCCGATCCCGGCGTCCGCCAGCACCTTCTGCAGCCGCACCTCCTGCACGTCCTCGTCGGCGCGGCCCTGGTTATCGCTCACGTGTCCTCAACTATCTCGTCCGGAAGGTCATCGGGAAGGTAGGGGGCGAGGTCGGGCAGCTCGTCCAGATCGCGCAGGCCCAGCCGCTCCAGAAAGTACCCGGTCGTCCGGTACAGGTGCGCCTGGCTCTCGGGGTCCTGCCCGGCGTCCTCGATGAGGCCGCGCAGGGTCAGCGTGCGCATGACGCCGTCGCTGTTGACGCCCCGGATGGACGACACCCGCGCCCGGCTCACCGGCTGCCGGTACGCCACGACCGCCAGCGTCTCCAGCGCCGCCTGCGTCAGCCGCGCCTGCTGCCCGTCGGTGACGAACCGCTCGACCACGGGCGCGCAGACGTCCCGCGTGTAGAACCGCCAGCCGCCCGCGACCTCCCTCAGGTCGAACCCCCGCCCGTCGGCGGTGTATTCCGCCGCCAGCTCGCGGAGCGTCGCGGTGATCTCGGGGACGGGCCGGTCCAGCAGATGGGCGAGGTTCACGACCGGGACGGGCTCGTCCACGACGAGCAGGATCGCCTCGACCGACGCCCGCAGGCCCGGCCCCTCGGTCGCGGATTCGGTCACGGTGTCGGTCATCCGCCGTCCTCCCCGGCCCCGGCGCCGCCCTCGCCGGGCGGCGGGCGGGTGCCCTCGTAGTCGTCGCCGACCTCGACGTCGCCGTCGTCGGCCCCGGTCCAGGTGACGTGCAGCGCGCCGAGCGGTTCGGCCTGCTCGAACGTCACGGCCGCCTCGCGGTACAGCTCCAGCAGCGCCAGGAACCGCGCGACGACCTCGAACGTGCCCTCGCAGTCCGCGGTGAGCACCGCGAACGTCGTGCTCCGCAGCCGCCGCAGCATCGCCACGACGAGCGCGGCCTGCTCCTTGACGCTCGCCTTCGGCTGGTACATGTGCTCGACCGACACCGCAGGCGGCGCCTTCGGCGCGAGCGCCTTGGCGGCGAGCCGCGCGAACTGGTCCGGGCCGAGGCCGAGCAGCACCTCCGGCAGCAGGTTCGCGAACTTCGGCTCGATCGGGACCGTGCGCGGGAAGCGGCGGGCGGCGTCGGCCATCCGCGCCGCGAGGTACCCGGCGACCTCCTTGTACGCGCGGTACTGCAGCAGCCGGGCGAACAGCAGGTCGCGGGCGGACAGCAGGGCGAGGTCGTCCTCGTCGTCCACCTCGCCGGACGGCAGCAGCCGCGCGGCCTTCAGGTCGAGCAGGGTCGCGGCGACGAGCAGGAAGTGGCTGGCCTGGTCGAGGTCCCAGTCTTTTCCGTGCGCGCGGATGTGGGCGATGAAGTCGTCGGTGACCTTGTGCAGCGAGACTTCGGTGATGTCCAGCTTGTGCTTGGCGATGAGGCCGAGCAGCAGGTCGAACGGCCCCTCGAAGTTGTCGAGGTGGACGCGGAACTTCCCGGCGCCCGCGGCGTCCTCGCCGGCGACGGCCTCCGTCGCCTCCCCGATGCTCACCGGTCCCATGTTCCCACGGCGCGGAACCGTCCGCGCCGACGCGCGCTCACTCGGCGGCGGACCACCGGTCGAGCACCTCGCGGGCCAGGCTGCGGTAGGCGTTGGCGCCCATGGAGTTCGGGTCGAAGAAGGTGATCGGCTCGCCCGCGACGGTCGCGTCGGGGAACCGGACCGTCCGGTTGATGACGGTGTGGAACACCTTGTCGCCGAACGCTTCCACGATCCGGCTCAGGACCTCGCGGGTGTGCAGCGTCCGCGAGTCGTACATCGTGCCGAGGACGCCGTCGATGACCAGGCCGGGGTTGATGCGCCCCTGCACCTTGTCGATCGTCTCCATCAGCAGCGCGACGCCGCGCATCGCGAAGTACTCGCACTCCAGCGGGATCAGCACGCCCTCGCTGGCGGCCAGCGCGTTCACCGTGAGCAGGCCGAGGGACGGCTGGCAGTCGATGAGGATGTAGTCGTAGTGCGGGACCGCGCCCTTCAGCGCCCCCGCGAGGATGTACTCGCGCCCGACCTCGTGGACGAGCTGGACCTCCGCGCCCGACAGGTCGATGTTGCTCGGCAGCAGGTCCATGCCCTCGACGCCGGTCTCGATGACGACGTCGTCCCACTCGGTGTCGTGTTCGAGCAGCATGTTGTGGACCGTGACGTCGAGCTGGCGCGGGTCGCCCTTGCCGAGGCCGACCGACAGCGCGCCCTGCGGGTCGAAGTCCACGAGCAGGACGCGGCGGCCGTACTCGGCGAGCGCCGCGCCGAGGTTGATGGTGGTGGTGGTCTTGCCGACCCCGCCCTTCTGGTTGCAGATCGCGACGATCCGGGCGGGCCCGTGCTCGGCGAGCGGCTCCGGTTCCGGGAAGACGGGAACGGGGCGCTGCGTCGGACCGAAACTGCGCTGCGGGTCGGTCTCGATGGTCGCCGAAGAGAGAACACCTCCCGGAGCCTGCGTGTTCTTCACCAGTTCCCTCCCCGACGGCTGCTTCTGCCATCCAGAACCGGGACTCTAGGCGCTGTCAAGGCGGGGCTCAAGCCGACGCGCGACGTTAGGCGCGATTTGTCACCGGACCCGGCGGGTGCGCGCCCGAGGATGCGACGTCGCGTACACCTCGCGCAGCAATCGCACGGTGACCAGCGTGTAGACCTGCGTCGTCGTGACGGACGCGTGCCCCAGGAGTTCCTGGACGACCCGGACGTCGGCGCCGCCGTCGAGCAGATGCGTCGCGAACGAGTGCCGGAGCGTGTGCGGGGACACATCGCTGAGCCCCGCGCGCTCGGCGGCGGCGCGCAGCACCATCCACGCGCCCTGCCGCGACAGCCGACCGCCGCGCGCGTTGAGGAACAGGGCGGGGCCGCCGCGTCCGGCGCGCGCCAGCTCGGGCCGCGCCCGCACCAGGTACGCCTCGACGGCGCGCCGCGCGTAGTCGCCGACCGGGACGACGCGGGTCTTGCCGCCCTTGCCGCGGATCCGGGCGAAGCCCTCGGCGAGGTCGAGGTCGTCGACGTCCAGGCCGACGGCCTCGGAGATCCGCACGCCCGACCCGTACAGCAGTTCCAGCAGCGCCCGGTCGCGCAGGCCGCGCGCGGCGTCCCCGGCGTCGCCCGCCGGGCCCTGCGCGGCGCCGAGGAGGCGTTCGACGTCGTCCAGCGAGATCGCCTTGGGCAGCCGCCGGGGCGGGGCGGGCGGCCGGACGTCGCGGGCCGGGTCGGCGTCGGCCAGCCCCTCGCGCAGCGCGAACCGGTGCAGGCCGCGCACCGCGACGACCGCGCGCGCCGCCGAGCCGGCCGCGAGCGGCGGGTGGTCGGCGTCGCCCTCGCGCAGCCCGGCGAGGAACGCCCGGACGTCGTCCTCGGTGACCTCGCCGATCGCCGCGCGGCCCCGCGCCGCCAGCGCGTCGGTGTAGCGGCGCAGGTCGCGGCGGTAGGAGCTGAGCGTGTTGGCGGCGAGGCCCCGTTCGACGGCCAGGTGTCCGAGGTAGCCGCGCACGGCCGCCTCCAGTGCGCCGGCGGACGTGCCGGGGCGTGTCGCGGGCGAGGACAGCGCGGCACCTCCTCGAAGGGGCGGGACGATCAGCCCATCATGCCCGCTCGCGCCCGCCGCGGCCCGTTCCCGCGCCCGGCATGTCGGGACCCCGTGTCGGCAACCGGACGAACCGGTCGCTACTCCTCGGGCGCGTCCGCCGGGCGCAGCCCCTCGACCGCGCCGCCCCGGTAGGCGTGTGCGGCCAGGATCCCCTGGACGGCGAGCGCGTTGTGGATCTCCCCGGCGAGGACCTTGCGGACGGCGTCGGCCAGCGGCACCCACACCACCGGCATGTCGGCCTCCTCGTGGACCCGCTCGAAGTCGATCTCGTCGGCGGGCACCTCGGCGAGGTCGCGGGCGAGGAACACGCGGGACCGCTCGTCGGACATGCCCGGCGACGGGTAGACGTCGACCAGCGTGTCCCAGCGCTCGGCCCGGTAGCCGCTCTCCTCCAGCAGCTCGCGGGCGGCGAGGTCGCGCAGGGGCTCGCCCGCCACGTCCCGCAGCCCGGCCGGGATCTCCCACAGCTTCGCGCCGACCGCGTGCCGGTACTGCCGCAGCAGCAGGACGCGGTCGGCGGCGTCGAGGGCGAGGACGGCCACCGACCCCTGGTGCTCCACGACGTCCCGGCCGACGGCCTCGGTGCCGCCGCCGGACGCGGGCATGACGACCTTGTCCCGCCGGATCGCGAAGATCGGCCCTTCGAACGCCCGGGCGGACGCGGTGACCTCCCAGCGCTCGGGCTCGTCCCGGACGTCCCCGGGACCGGGCGCGGCCGTCACGAGCGCTCCGCGTAGTCCAGCGCCGCCGCGACGAGCCCGACGAACAGCGGGTGCGGACGCGTCGGACGGGACCGGAACTCCGGGTGCGCCTGCGTCCCGACGAAGAACGGGTGCTCCTCGCGCGGCAGCTCGACGTACTCCACGAGGCGGCCGTCGGGCGACAGGCCGCTGAACCGCAGCCCCGCGTCCTCCAGCTTGCCCCGGTAGGCGTTGTTCACCTCGTAGCGGTGCCGGTGCCGCTCGGACGCCTTGGCCTCGCCGTACAGCTCCCGGACGATGGTGCCCTCGCCGAGGTCGGCCGGGTACAGCCCGAGCCGCATCGTGCCGCCCATGTCGCGCTCGCCGGCGACGACGTCGAGCTGGTCGGCCATCGTCGCGATGACGGGGTGCGCGGCGGCCGGGTCGAACTCGGCGCTGCCCGCGCCCGCGAGTCCCGCCAGCGACCGCGCCGCCTCGATGACCATGCACTGGAGGCCGAGGCAGATCCCGAGCAGCGGGACGCGGTGCTCGCGCGCGTAGGTGATCGCGCCGACCTTGCCCTCGATGCCGCGCACGCCGAAGCCGCCGGGGATCAGGATGCCGTCCGCGCCGCCGAGTTCGCGCTCGGCGCCCTCGGGGGTCTCGCAGTCGTCGGACTTCACCCAGCGGATCCTCACCCGCGCGTCGTTGCCGAACCCGCCGTGCCGCAGCGCCTCGGTGACCGACAGGTACGCGTCGGGCAGGTCGATGTACTTGCCGACCAGCGCGATCGTCACCTCGCGTGCGGGGCGGTGGACGCGGCGCAGCAGCTCGTCCCAGGCGCCCCAGTCCACGTCGCGGAACGGCAGGCCGAGGCGGCGGACGACGTAGGCGTCCAGGCCCTCGGCGTGCAGGACCTTCGGGATGTCGTAGATGCTGGCCGCGTCCACGGCCGAGACGACGGCCTCGCGGTCCACGTCGCACATCATGCTGATCTTGTGCTTGAGGCCGTCGGTGATCGGCCGGTCGGACCGGCAGACGATCGCGTCGGGCTGGATGCCGATGGAGCGCAGCGCGGCGACCGAGTGCTGCGTCGGCTTGGTCTTCAGCTCACCCGAAGGGCCGATGTAGGGCAGCAGCGAGACGTGCAGGAAGAAGCAGTTCTCCCGGCCGATCTCGTGCCGGATCTGGCGGACCGACTCCAGGAACGGCTGGGACTCGATGTCGCCGACCGTCCCGCCCACCTCGGTGATCACGACGTCGACCGCGGTGTCGGCCATGCCGCGGATGCGGTCCTTGATCTCGTTGGTGATGTGCGGGATGACCTGCACGGTGTCGCCCAGGTACTCCCCGCGCCGCTCCTTGGCGATGACGTTGGAGTACACCTGGCCCGTGGTCACGTTCGCCGAGCCGTGCAGCTCGGTGTCGAGGAACCGCTCGTAGTGCCCGATGTCCAGGTCGGTCTCGGCGCCGTCGTCGGTGACGAACACCTCACCGTGCTGGAACGGGTTCATGGTGCCGGGATCGACGTTGAGGTAGGGGTCGAGCTTCTGCATGGTGACCCGCAGGCCGCGCAGGGTGAGCAGGCGGCCGAGGCTGGACGCCGTCAGGCCCTTGCCCAGGCTGGAGGCGACACCGCCGGTGACGAAGAGGTGCTTGGTGGGCCGAGCCCTACCCGTTGCTGCCGAAGGCAAGTTGAAACGCTCCCGTGGTCGTTGCTGGGCGGACGGTTCAGCACTGTCCACGGGCCACCAGAATAACAGGAGGCGGAGACCCCGGCGTCCGGGACGCGCATGATCACATGCGCGCGGCCTCCCGCAAGGGCACCGGCCCCCGCCGGAGACGACGTTGCGCACGCCGGACGGGGGCCCGCACCGAAGAAACGGCGGTCAGGAACGCGGCACCGCGGTCGGCATGATCGTGCGGAGCTGGCGCGTCAGCTCGTCGATCAGCGAGCGGGCCTGGTCGGCGGCCTGCCGCGCCGCGTCCCGCTCCTGGGACAGCTCGGCGATCGCGGCGCGCTGCTCGGTGACGGCCTGGGCGAGCTGGTCCACCCACTGGTCGCGCTCGGCGAGCTTCTCGGCGACGGCGTCGCGCTCGGCGGCGAGCTGGCGCAGGCCCGCGACGGCCTTGTCCTTCTCGCGCGCCTCCTGGTCGGCCCGGCCGCGCGCGATCGTCAGCTCCGACTCGGCGCGGGTCTGGCTCTGCACGGCCGTGTCCCGGGCGCGCTCGGCGCTCTCGCGGGCCTGCACGGCGCCGTCCAGCGCCCGCTCGGCCTTCTTGGCGGCCTCCAGGGACTGCGCGGCCGTGTCCAGCGCCTGCTGGCGCTCCTGCTCGGCCTCGGCGGCGCGCCGCTCGGCGTCGGCGGACCGGCGGTCGGCCTCCTGGACGCGGCGCTCGGCGTCGGCGGCCCGGCCGTCGGCGCCCTTGGCCCGCAGCTCGGCCTCCTGGACGCGCCGCTCCAGCTCGCCGGCGCGGCCCTCGGCGGCGGTGGCGCGGATCCGGCCCTCGTCGGCCTCCTTGGACTTGGCGGCGACGGCGTGCTGGAGGTTCTGCGCCTTGCGGTCGGCGTCGGCGAGCTTGGCGCGCAGCGCGGCCAGCTCGCCGTGCGCGACCTCCAGGGCGCGCGACAGCTCGGCGGCCTGCTCGACGGCGCGGTCGCGCTCGTTCTCGGCGGCGCGGCGGGCGGTGACGGCGTCCTCGACGGCGCGCAGGGCGTCGTCGCGGGCCTCGCTCATCGCGTCCCGCTGGGTGATGGCCTGCCGGACGGTCGCCTCGGTCTCGGCGACGCGCCGCTCGGCCTGCTCGACCTGGGCCTTGGCCTGCGCCTGCGCCTGGTCGAGCTGGGCGCGGGCCTGCTGGGCCTGGTTCCAGGCGGCGGCGGCGTCGCGCTGGGCGTTGTCCTTCTCGCCCTGGAGCGCGGCGATCTGCGTGACGGCCTCGGACTGCACCTCGGCGATGCGGCGCTCCAGGTCGGCGGCCTTGCGCTCGGCCTCGACCACGCGCCGGTCGGCCTGCTCGGCCTGCCCGCGCGCCCGCTGCACCTCGCCCCACGCGGCGGCGGCGTCGCGCTGCGCCGACTCCTTCTCGGCCTGCGCCGCCGCGACCTGCGCGGCGGCGTCGTTCTGCGCCTCGGTGATCTTGCGCTCGGCCTCGACGGCGCGCCGGTCGGCCTGCTCGGCCTGTCCCCGGGCCCGCTGCACCTCGCCCCACGCCGCCGCCGCGTCGCGCTGCGCCGACTCCTTCTCGGCCTGCGCGGCGGCGACCTGCGTCGCGACCTCGCTCTGCGCCTCGGTGACCTTGCGCTCACCGGCCGCCAGCGCGTCGCCGATCAGGTCGGCCATCTGGCGCAGCCGCTCCACGAGGTCCCACGGCTGCACCTCCAGGCCGTCGCCCTCGGGCTCGCCGGGCCGGGACGCCTTCAGCGGGCGCCGCGGCGCGGGAACGCCGGACTTGGGCTCGGGCGGGCGTCCCATCGGCCAGGGCGAGGACGCGTCCGGGACGCTCCGCGAACCACCGGATCCGTTCAGCTCGCTCACTTGTCTCCCTGCCTGTTCGCCTGCCTGTTCGCTGCAACGCCGCGCCGGTCGGCCGCTCGGCTCACGGAAGGCACTCTAGTGCCGGACCGCGAGAACGTTTGCCCTGTTTGGGGTTTAGTTTCGTGATCCCCGCCGCCGCGGCGGCGCGCGGCCGGGGCGCGGCGCCCCCTCGGACAGCGCCGTCCCCAGTGAAAGAATCACAGCTCATGGAGCTGCGCACCCTGTATCCGCCGATCGAGCCCCAAGAATCCGGGATGCTCGACGTCGGCGACGGCGACACCCTGTACTGGGAGGTCTGCGGAAACCCCGACGGCGTCCCGGCCGTGATGCTGCACGGCGGCCCGGGCGGCGGCTGCACGCCCGACCACCGCCGCCAGTTCGATCCGGAGAAGTATCGGATCGTGCTGTTCGACCAGCGCAACTGCGGCCGGAGCCGGCCGCACGCCGCGGACCCGGGCGTGTCGCTGGAGGCGAACACGACGTGGAGCCTCGTCGCGGACATCGAGCGCCTGCGGGAACATCTCGGCGTGGATCGGTGGCTCGTGTTCGGCGGGTCCTGGGGCAGCGCGCTGGCGCTGGCGTACGCGCAGACGCATCCGGAGCGGGTCACGGCGCTGGTGCTGCGCGGGATCTTCACGCTGCGGCCGTTCGAGCTGTACTGGTTCTACCAGGAGGGCGCGTCGCTGATCTTCCCCGACCTGTGGGAGGACTACCTGGCGCCGGTGCCCGAGGACGAGCGCGAGGACCTCATCTCGGCCTACCACGAGCTGCTGAACTCCCCCGACCGGGCGACGCGGGTGCGCGCCGGGCGGGCGTGGGCGCAGTGGGAGGCGCGGACGCTGACGCTGCGGCCGGACCGGGCGGTCGTCGCGCCGTTCGAGGACGACGACCACGCGGTGGCGTTCGCCCGCATCGAGAACCACTACTTCGTCAACGAGGGGTTCCTGGAGGACGAGCAGCTGCTGCGGAACGTGGACCGCATCCGGCACATCCCGGCGGTGATCGTCCAGGGCCGCTACGACGTCTGCACCCCGGCGGCGACGGCGTGGGATCTGCACCGCGCGTGGCCGGAGGCCGACTTCCATCTGGTGGACGACGCGGGCCACGCGTTCTCCGAGCCGGGCATCCTGCACCGCCTGATCGAGGCGACGGACCGCTTCGCCGAACGGCTCTGAAGGAGGGCGCCCCGGGCGGCGCCCTTTTCCCGTGGCGGCCTATTCTTCTCGCGCGCGTGCGCGGGAAGAATAGGCCGTGGAATGCGCGGAGTTCGCCCGTGGAAACACGCGCCCCGGCCGCCTGGGGCGACGGCGGACGGCACGCGGGGGCCGCGCGGCACCGCGCGCAGCGCCCGTCGCGGGCGCCCGACGGAGCGTGGAAGGACTTTCCTACCCCCACTGACCTCGCTCAATCCGACGTGACGCAGGGCACCGCCGTCGCGTTGACCGCGCCTTGCTGTGATTCACCTCACATAAATGAGACCGAAAAGATCCGGCCGCACCGCCGATCATGAGGGAAGTTGCGGACGCAAACGCTTGATCCGGGCCGTACGGCCGCCGCGCGGATACGCCCTGCACAGACACGCGAACGGGCGAGTTAACACGGGCGAAATGACGCACCCCGGGTACCCGGAATTTGCAAGCGAATCGTCATACCCGACCCGCCTCGGACCCAAACATTCGCCGTATAACAATCTATAACGGCCACCGTCCGGCGTTCGCTACGTTTACTGAACATGGCAGCGCAACCCCTGGAATCACCCGTCCGGCGCACCGGCGGCACCGAGGTGCGCCTCCGGGAGCCGGTCCCCGAGGACGGTCCCGCCCTGTGGCGGATCGCCCGCGACTCCCGCGCCCTCGACGTCAACTCCCCCTACAGCTACGCGCTCTGGTGCCGCGACTTCGCGGCGACCTCCGTCGTCGCCGAGGACGACGACGGCCCGTGCGGGTTCGTCACCGGGTACGTCCGGCCCGACGCGCCCGGGACGTTCTTCGTCTGGCAGGTCGCCGTCGACCACGCCCACCGGGGCCGCGGCCTCGCCCGCCTCATGCTGGACCGGCTCGGCGCCCGCCTCGGCGGTCGCGGCCACCGGTTCCTGGAGGCGACCGTCACGCCCGGCAACACCGCGTCCACCGCGATGTTCACCTCCTTCGCCCGCGACCACGGCTGCAAGCTGTCCCGGACGCCGCTGTTCGGCGTCGAGCACCTCCCCGAGGACCACGAGCCCGAGGTCCTGTTCCGCATCGGCCCGCTCCCCGTCCCCCGCCGCGCCTCGCGCTGAGCGCGCTCCCCCGCCACAAGTCCCCCCGCCGCAAGTCCCCCCGCCCAACGTCCTCCCGCCACGAGTCCCCCCGCCCATCGTCTTCCGCCCCTACCTGCCCGGAGGCAGATATGACCGACGTCTTCGCCCGCCTGGAGTCCGAGGTCCGCGGCTACTGCCGCGGCTGGCCCGCCGTGTTCACGACCGCGCGCGGCAGCCACATGACCGCCGAGGACGGCCGCACCTACCTCGACTTCTTCGCCGGGGCGGGCACGCTCAACTACGGCCACAACAACCCGCTGCTGAAACAGCGCCTGATGGAGTACCTCGCCGGGGACTCGATCGTCCACAGCCTCGACATGTACACGGCCGCCAAGCGCACCTTCCTGGAGCGTTTCGAGGAGATCGTCCTCAAGCCGCGCGGGCTGGACTACAAGGTCCAGTTCCCGGGCCCGGCGGGCAACCACTCGGTCGAGGCGGCGCTGAAGCTGGCCCGCAAGTACACCGGGCGCGAGACGGTCGTCAGCTTCACCAACGCTTTCCACGGCATGACGCTCGGCGCGCTCGCCGTCACCGGCAACTCGATGAAGCGCACCGGCGCGGGCGTCCCGCTCGGCCACGGCGTCGCGATGCCCTACGACAACTACCTCGACGGCCGCACGCCCGACTTCCTGCTGTTCGAGACGATGCTGGACGACAGCGGCAGCGGCCTGGACAAGCCCGCCGCCGTCATCGTCGAGACCGTCCAGGGCGAGGGCGGCATCAACGCCGCGACCGCCGAGTGGCTGCGCGGGCTCTCCGACCTGTGCCGCCGCCACGACATCCTGCTCATCGTGGACGACGTCCAGATGGGCTGCGGCCGGACGGGCGCGTTCTTCTCCTTCGAGGAGGCCGGGATCGTCCCGGACATCGTGTGCCTGTCCAAGTCCCTGTCCGGCTACGGCCTCCCGTTCGCGATCACGCTCATGCGCCGCGACCTCGACGTGTGGGAGCCCGGCGAGCACAACGGCACGTTCCGCGGCTTCAACCCCGCGTTCGTCACGGCCGTCGGCGCGCTGGAGGAGTACTGGACGGACCCGGGCATGGAGCAGCAGACCCTCGCCAAGGGCCGGCTCGTCGAGCGGGGCCTGGACGAGATCGCGCTGCTCAACGCCGGCGCCGTCGAGACCGTGCGCGGCCGGGGCCTCGCGTGGGGCCTCGTCATGCGGGACCCGGAGCTGGCGCCGCGCGTCTGCGCCGAGGCGTTCGAGCGGGGCCTGCTCATGGAGACGTCCGGGCCCGAGGGGGAGGTCGTGAAGCTGCTGCCGCCGCTGACCACGTCCGAGGCGGACCTGTCGCGCGGCCTGGAGATCATCGCCGCGTCGGTGAGCGCGGTCCGCGACGCGGTGACCGTCTGACCCGCACCCGAAAGGAGAACGCCACCGTGATCGTCCGCTCCCTGAAGGACATCATCGGCACCGACCGCGACGTCCAGGCCGAGACCTGGTGCAGCCGCCGCTTCGTCCTCGCCGGGGACCGGGTCGGCTTCTCGCTGCACGAGACGATCCTCTACGCCGGTACCCGGACGCGGATGTGGTACGCGAACCACATCGAGGCCGTGTACTGCGTCGAGGGCGAGGGCGAGCTGCTCGACGAGGAGACCGGCGAGACGCACCGGATCGAGCCGGGCGTCATGTACCTGCTCGACAAGCACGACCACCACGAATTCCACGCCATCACCGATGTCCGCACCGTCTGCGTCTTCAACCCGCCCGTCACGGGCCGCGAGACGCACGACGAGAACGGGGCCTACCCCCTGCTGACCGAGGAGGACGCGTGAGCGTCATCGAGTCCCATCCGTCGATCGACGACACCTACCCGACCCGCAAGTCCGGCGAGGCGGCGCTGCTGTACCGGCAGGACCCCGTCGTGTACGGCCGTCCCGAGGACGGCCCGATCGACGCCGAGACGCTGCGGTCCTACGACGCCAACGGCTACCTGACCGTGGACGAGCTGCTGGCGCCCGACGAGGTCGAGACCTACCGCGCCGAGCTGCGCCGCCTCGCGTCCGACCCGCGGATCCTCGCCGACGAGCGGACGGTCACCGAGCGCGGCACCCGCGAGGTCCGGTCGATCTTCGAGGTGCACCGGATCAGCGAGGTGTTCGCCGCGCTGGTCCGCGACCCGCGCGTCGTCGGCCGCGCCCGGCAGATCCTCGGCTCGGACGTCTACGTCCACCAGAGCCGCGTGAACTACAAGCCCGGGTTCACCGGCAAGGACTTCTACTGGCACTCGGACTTCGAGACCTGGCACGCCGAGGACGGGATGCCCCGGATGCGCGCGGTCAGCATCTCGATCGCGCTGACGGAGAACTTCGTCCACAACGGCGGCCTGATGATCATGCCGGGGTCGCACCGGACGTTCGTGTCCTGCGTCGGCGCGACGCCCGCGGACCACTACAAGGAGTCGCTGGTCGGCCAGGAGATCGGCACGCCCGACCCCAACAGCCTGTCGATCCTCGCCGACAAGCACGGCATCGAGCTGTTCACCGGCCCGGCGGGCTCGGCGACGATGTTCGACTGCAACTGCATGCACGGGTCCAACGGGAACATCACGCCGTTCCCGAGGTCCAACGTGTTCATCGTGTTCAACAGCGTGGACAACGCCTGCGCCGAGCCGTTCTCGGCGCCCGGCCGGCGCCCGGAGTTCATCGGCGCCCGCGACTTCACCCCGGTCGTGTAACAACCGCGTCCAACCCCGACTCCGCGCCCGCCGGGACCCCCGCCGCCGACGGCGGGCGCGGACCCCCACCCCCTCAAGGAGATCGACGATGACGTCCTCACGACGTGATTTTCTGCGCACCGCCGCGCTGCTCGGCGCGGCCGTGCCCCTCGCCGCGGCGGGCTGCTCGACCACCGACCCCGAGCAGGAGCGGACCGGCGGCGGCACGCTGGAGCGGGCCAGGAAGGACGGCGCGATCCGCGTCGGCTTCGCCAACGAGGCGCCCTACGGCTACACCGACACGTCCGGCAAACTGACCGGCGAGGCCCCCGAACTCGCCCGGGTCATCTTCAGGGAACTCGGGATCGGCAAGGTCGAGGGCGTCCAGGTGGACTTCGGCGGCCTCATCGGCGGGCTGAAGGCCAAGCGGTTCGACGCCATCGCCGCCGGGATGTTCGTCACGCCCGACCGCTGCAAGGAGGTCGCGTTCGCCGACCCCGAATACGTCGCCAAGAGCGCGTTCCTCGTCCCGAAGGGCAACCCGAAGGGGCTCGTCCAGGCCACGGACCCGGGGAAGAAGGGCGTGAAGGTCGGCGTGCTGACCGGCGCGGTCGAGGCCGACTACGCCGCGAAGCTCGGCGTGAAGGCGGGCGACATCAAGACGTTCACCGACCAGGCCAGCGCCTACGAGGGCCTGAAGGCCGGACGGGTCGACTGCGTCTGGCTCACCCGGATCTCGCTCGCCGACGTCCTCGCCAAGCACAAGGGCGCGCCGTTCGAGGTCACCGCGCCGTTCGGCCCGGTCATCGGCGGCAAGGAGCAGTTCGGCGCGGGCGCGTTCGCGTTCCGTCCGGCCGACGCCGACCTCGTCAAGGCGTTCAACGGCAAGCTCGCGGAGCTGAAGTCGGCGAACCGGCTGCTCCCGATCCTGCAGCCGTTCGGGTTCACGCAGGCCGAGATGCCGACGGCCGGCGACACCGCCGCCAAGTTCTGCGCGAGCTGATCCGTCATGTCCGACGTCCTGGACGCCTACCCGCAGCTCCTGCGGGGCGCGTGGACGACCGTCCAGCTCACCGTGTACGGGAGCGTCCTCGCGCTGGTGCTCGCGCTGGTCTTCGGGCTGGCGGGCACCGCCCGCAGCGCGTGGGTCCGCGCGGTCGGCCGCGTGTACGTGGAGTTCTTCCGCGGCATGGCGACGCTCGTGCTCATGTACTGGTTCTTCTACGCGCTCCCGCTCGTCGGGTTCCGGTTCACGCCGATGGCCGCGGCCGTCCTGTCGCTCGGCCTCAACATCGGCGCGTACGGCGCGGAGGTCGTGCGCGGCGCCGTCCGGGCCGTCCCTAAGGCCCAGTACGAGGCGACGGTCGCGCTCAACTTCACGCCGGTGCAGCGCATGCGGCGGGTGATCCTGCCGCAGGCCGTCGCGCTGATGCTGCCGCCGTTCGGCAACCTCGTCATCGAGCTGATGAAAGGCTCGGCCGTGGTCTCGCTCATCACCATCGGCGACCTGACCTTCCGCGCCAAGCAGATCCAGAACGCCACCGGCGAGACGCTGTGGACGTACGTGGCGATCCTGCTGATCTACTTCGTGATCGCGCAGGCGCTGCAGTCGCTCGTCCGGCTCGCCGAACGGCGCGTGGACCGGATGCTCGGCCGCCGGGCGGAGGCGACCTGATGGAGTGGGACTGGCACTACACCGGCGACATCCTGCCCGACCTGCTGGACGGGCTGCGCGTCACCGTCACCGCGACGCTGCTCGGCTACGTCATCGCCGTCCTGCTCGGGCTCGTGTGGACGCTCCTGCGCCGCACGCCGAGCGCGGTCGTCAACCAGACCGTCCGGTGGGTCACCGAGTTCGTCCGCAGCACGCCGCTGCTCGTGCAGCTGTTCTTCCTCTACTACGTGCTGCCGACCTGGGGGATCACGCTCGGGCCGCTCACCGCCGGGGTGATCGGGCTCGGCCTGCACTACTCCACCTACACCGCCGAGGTCTACCGGGGCGGGATCGACGACGTCCCGCGCGGGCAGTGGGAGGCGGCCGTCGCGCTGAACCTCCCCCGGTCGCGGACCTGGCTGGACGTGATCCTGCCGCAGGCGATCCGCCGCGTCGTGCCGACCCTCGGCAACTACCTGATCGCGATGTTCAAGGACTCCCCGCTCCTGCTCGGCATCAACGTCGCCGAGCTGCTGAACACCGCGTACACCACCGGGACGCACACGCTGCGGTTCCTGGAGCCGATCACGCTGGTCGGCGTCCTGTTCGTGCTGGTCAGCGTTGTGTCGTCCGTTCTCGTCCGCCGCCTGGAGAGGCGCAGCCATGCCACCGACTGAGAAGAAGGCGCTGCCCGCCGGGCAGGCGCCGGGCCTGAAGTTCGAGAAGGTCGTGAAGCGCTTCGGCGCCAACGCCGTGCTCCGCGAGCTGGACTTCGCGGTCGCGCCCGGCGAGCGGGTGACGCTCATCGGGCCGTCCGGGTCCGGCAAGACGACGATCCTGCGCCTGCTGATGACGCTGGAGCGGCCCGACGGCGGGCTGATCTGGATCGGCGACGACACACTCTGGCACAGGGAGCGCGGCGGGAAGCGCGTCCCGGCCAACCAGAAGCACCTGCACGAGATGCGCAAGCAGGTCGGGATGGTGTTCCAGCAGTTCAACCTGTTCCCGAACATGAGCGTCCTGCGCAACCTCACCGAGGCGCCGGTGCGGGTGCTCGGCCTGTCGCGGGACGAGGCCGTCGAGCGGGCGACGTCCCTGCTGGACCTCGTCGGCCTCGCCGACAAGGCCGACGCGCACCCGACCCGGCTGTCGGGCGGGCAGCAGCAGCGCGTCGCGATCGCGCGGGCGCTGGCGATGCAGCCGAAGGTGCTGCTGCTGGACGAGGTCACGTCCGCGCTGGACCCCGAGCTGGTCGTCGGCGTGCAGGACCTGCTGCGCGACATCGCGCGCGAGTCCGACCTGACGCTGCTGTGCGTCACGCACGAGATGCGGTTCGCCCGCGACATCTCCGACCGGGTGCTGATGTTCGACCAGGGGCAGATCGTGGAGCAGGGGCCGCCGGACCAGATCTTCAACGAGCCGACGGAACAACGGACGCGGGACTTCCTCCAGGCCGTCCTCGCGACCTGACGGGGCGCCGCGGCTCAGCCGAACTGGATTCGGTACGGTGGCGGCGACCGACGGAAAGGGAGGAAGGTCGTGAACGCCGCCATCGCCGGACTCGGCATGACCGAGCTGGGCAAGGTCTTCGGGCGCAGCCCCCGCCGCCTCGCCGCCGACGCCGTCCGGCTCGCCGCCGCCGACGCCGGGCTGGACCTCGCCGACCTGGACGGACTCGTCGTCAGCCACGGCCTCGGCGGCTCCCCCGGCATCGAGCTGGCCGAGACGCTCGGGCTGCGCGACCTGCGCCTGCTCACCACAATGGACTCCTTCGGCGCGACGGCCGGGGCGATGGTGTCGTACGCGGCGATGTCCGTCCTCAGCGGCGCCGCAACGACGGTCGCCTGTGTCTTCGCGGACGCTCCCTTGCAGCCGCAGCAGTCGTCCGGGGCGGCCTACCAGCGCGACGCCCGCGAGTGGTACGGGTTCGGCGGGATGACCGCCGCGCTCGGGCTGCGCAGCGTCAACGCCTACTACGCGCTCGCCGCGCAGCGCCACATGGCCCGGTACGGGACGACGAGCGAGCAGCTCGGCGCCATCGCCGTCGGCACCCGGCAGTGGGCCGCGCGCAACCCGCTCGCCCAGATGCGCGAACCGATCACGCTCGCCGACCACCAGGCGTCGCGGTGGGTCGCCGAGCCGCTGCACCTGCTCGACTGCTGCCTGGTGTCGAACGGGGCGATCGCCGTGATCGTCACCGGCGCCGACCGGGCCGCGTCGCTCGCGCGTCCGCCGGTCCATTTGTGGGGGTGGGGGCAGGGGCACCCGGGGCACCGGCGCGAGCGCGGCAGCGGGTTCGGGCTGACCACCGGCGCGGCCGTGTCCGGGCCGGTCGCGATGAAGATGGCCGGCGTCACCGTGGACGACGTGGACGTCTGCCAGTTGTACGACTGCTACACCTACACCGTCCTCGTCTCCCTGGAGGACTACGGGTTCTGCGCCAAGGGCGAGGGCGGGCCGTTCGCCGCGTCCGGCGCGCTGGCGCCCGGCGGGTCGCTGCCGACCAATACCGGCGGCGGGCAGCTCTCCGGCTACTACATGTGGGGCATGACGCCGCTGTCGGAGGCCGTCATCCAGGCGCGCGGCGACGGCGGGGAGCGGCAGGCGCCCGCGAACGACGTCATCCTCGTCAGCGGGAACGGCGGCATCCTCGACCACCACTCCACGCTGATCCTCAGCCCGCACGCGAAGGGGGCCTGACCGATGCCGCTGGAGATCGGCGTGCTGCGCCGCGACTTCCGCACCGACCCGTTCTTCGACGGCGCGGCCGAGGACCGGCTCGTCGTCCGGCGCTGCGCGGCGTGCGACCGGTGGCTCGCGCCGGACGCCGCGTGCTGCCCCGGCTGCGGCGACGAGGACCCGGGCTGGGCGGAGGCGTCGGGCGCCGGAACGCTCGTGACCTGGACGACCGTCCACGGCCGTCCGGCCGCCGACGGGACCGTCCCGCCGCCCGCGCTGCTCGCGCTGGTCGAGCTGGCCGAGGGGCCGTGGCTCTACACGCGGCTCACCGGCGTGGACGCGCCGCGCGAGGGGCTGCCGCTCACGGCCGTGTTCGAGCATCCGGACGAGGGCGAGGCGTACCTTCTGTTCCGTCCGGCCTGACCGCTCAGCCGTACGGGTGCAGCGCGCGGCCCGGGCCCTTCTTCACCTGGTCGACGAACAGGGCGCCGAGGGCCTGCTGGCCGCGCACGGTCGGGTGGAAGCTGCGCGGCTCGGCCTCCAGCGCGGCGAGGTTCACCGCGAGGCCGTTCATGTACGGGTCGCCGCTGCCCGCCTCGTGGCCCGCGAACGCGCTGTAGGCGTCCACGTACTCGACGCTGCCGGCGCCGCCCGCCGCGTCGATCCGGTCGTCGGCCTCGGCGGCGGCCTGCTTGATCAGCGCGTCGAGGTCGTGGGTCTCGGCGTTCAGCCACTGCTGCTCGGACACGCTGATGTTGTCGCCCGCCGCGCCGTTGACCTCGGAGAACGCGCGCGGGTAGCCCATGATCAGGACGCGTGCGCGGGGTGCCCTGCGGGTGATCTGGTCGAGCAGGTCGGGGAGCGTCTGGCGGAGCGTCGCCATCCGCTTGGCGATGGCGCCGCCCTGGTCGGTGCAGCTTCCGCTCCACGGCAGCTTCACGACGCAGGCCGCGATGATCTTGGAGAAGCCGATGTCGTTGCCGCCGATGCTCAGCGTCACGAGCGTGGTGTCGGCGTGGACGCGGTCGATCTGCGGGGGCTCGCCGAACCGTCCGTGCAGGACGTCGTTCACCGTCGCGCCCGAGCAGGCGAAGAACCCGGCGCTCGTGAACCGGAACGCGCCGGCGACCGCGTGGTAGTAGGCGTTGGACGTCCGGTGGCAGCGGGCCAGCGGGTTCTGGTCGGCGACGGTCGTCTCCGCGCCGACGCCCGCCGAGTAGGAGTCGCCGAGCGCCGCGTACCCGCCGGACGCGGCGGCGACGGCGGGCGCCAGGGCCTGCCGCGCGCGGGGGGCGTCGCCGTGGACGCTCGCCAGGGGCGCCCGGCAGCCCGCGCCGAAGATCTCGCAGCGCGCGGCGGGGAACACGGCCAGCGGCACGATCGCCGCGAGGACGAGCGCCAGCAGGACGACGGCGGTCACGGCCCGTTCGCCGAAGCGCTCGCGGGCGCGGTGCGCCCAGGCGGCCGGTCCCGTCATCGTCGTCCCTCCCCCGTTCGTGAACGCAGACGTTGTCGGGTTCTGAAAAGTTCCCCGCGTCGTCCCGAAGAATATTTCTCTTCCGCTGGCCCCTACGCACAAACTCTGGCGAAATGGTTGAATGCGGACTAGCCGGGAATAGCCGCTGAAGGCCGGTAGGTGCTTCGGCGTCCGACCCGGCCGCTCCCCGCCCCGGAAGGGATCGACCTTGACGCCCCACGACGCGAGCGACGGCACCGCCACCGAGATCTGCTTCGACCCGTCCGGCCTCACGCCCGCCCAGCGCACCGGACGGGCCTGCGTGGTCTGCGGCAAGCGCTGGCCCGCACCGCCCGTCCGGGTCGGCCGCGTGGCCGGCGGCGGCGCGGTCTACGCCTGCGCCGACGACGCTCCGGTCATCGAGCGCGCCCGCGCCTTCACCGCCACCTGACCGTCCGCGCCGGGCTGCGGGACGGCACGGCGCACTCAGAACGGAACGCTCCACCGCCGGGCCCTCGGGAGGCCCGGCGGAGCTGCGCGTCCGTCCGGGCCGAGCGTAGGCCGCCGGACGAACCGGGACCACCGGGATTTCCCGGGTGGCGGCGGCGCGCGGCGTGGGACAGGATGCGTCGTCATGGGAACGGGGCGGGCCGCGCTGCGGCGGTGGCGGGACGGGCAGGGCGCGCTGCCGACCACGCCCGCCGGGGTGGAGTGGTGCGCGGTCGCCGTGGTCGTCGGCGTCCGGGCGGTCAATTTGGCCCAGCTCGCCGTCGCGTTCCCGCAGGCGCAGGCGCACGCGACCCGTCCGGGCGTCTTCGCGGCCGTGCTCGGCGGCTATCTCGCCGAGTCGGCGGTCGTCGCGGTGCTCGTCCTGCGCGCCGGCTCGTACCGCAACCGCCCGCTGGCCTGGGCGGACACCGGCGCGGCCTGCCTGGTGCTGCTGGCCCAGCCCGCGTTCAGCTCCGCCGCCGACCGCACCGGGAGCTGGACGGCCTTCGGGTTCGCCTGCACGCTGAGCACGGCCGTCGGCGCGGCCGTCGCGTTCGGGCGGCGGCGGGAGACCGCGCTCGTCGTCGTGCTGCTCGCCGGGTGCTATCTGGGCACGTCGCTGGACGTCCCCGCCGTCCACCGCTCCACCGTGCTCGGCAACGCCGTCGCCTACGCCGGGTTCGCGGCGCTCGGCCGGCTCCTCACCGGCTACCTGCGGCGGCTCGCCGCCGACGCCGAGCGGGCCCGGGCCGAGGCGGCGCGGGCCGCCGCCGAGACGGCGCGGCTGCGCGAGCTGGAGCGGCAGCGGGTCCTGCTGCACGACAACGTGGGCGTGCTGCGGCTGCTCGCGGGTGGAACGGTCCCGGCCGCGCTGGACGGGCCGCTGCGCGCCCAGGCCGAGGCGCTCGCCAACCGCGTCCGCGCGTTCCTGGACGAGCCCGACCGCGTCCCCGACGGCGCGACCCTCGTCGGGGCGGTGCGCGCGGCGGCGGGCGAGTACGCCGACCTGCCGCTGGAGGTCGTCACCGACCTCGCGGACGGCGTCGTGCTGGACCCGGCGACGGCGCGGGCCGTCCGGGCGGCCGTGGCGACGCTGCTGGCGAACGTCCGGCTGCACGCGGGCGCGACGTCGGTGGTCGTCCACGCCGACGCCGACCCCGACGAGGGCGAGTGGGAGGTCACGGTCGCCGACGACGGGCGCGGCTTCGACCCGGCCGCCGCGCCGCGCGGGTTCGGGCTCGGCGTGACGGCCGGGTCCGCGCTCGCCGCGCACGGCGTCACCGTCCACGTCCACTCGGCGCCACCCCGACCAACCGACCCCGACCGACCTCCCGTGCCACCCCGACCAACCGACCCCGACCGACCTCCCGTGCCGTCCCGGCCGGCCGTGCCCGGCGACGGGACGCGCGTCACGCTGCGCGGTGCGCTGCGGTGAGCGTCCGCGCCGTCGCGATCGACGACGACACGCTGATCCGGGACGGGCTGGCGCGGCTCGTCCCCGGCCTGGACGTTGTGGCTGCGTTCGCGGGCGTCCCCGACTTCCTCGCCGCCGCCCCGGCCGCCGACGTCGTCCTGCTCGACCTCGCGCTCGCCGGGACGGGCGCCCGGCCCGGCCCGCGCGGCCCGGACGCCGTCGCCGCCGTCGCGCGCGCCGGGTTCCGCGTCCTCGTCTACACCGGGGAGCGGCGGCGGGCGGTGCTCGTCGCGTGCCTGCACGCGGGGGCGCGCGGGATCGTCCACAAGGCCGAGCCGCTGGACGCGCTCGCGACCGCCGCCGCCGACGTGGCCGCCGGGCGGATCGTCATCACGCCGGCGCTGACCGGGCTCGCCGAGCTGGCCGGACGGCGCGGCGCGCTGCCGTCGCTGTCGCCGCGCGAACGGCAGGTGCTCGCCGGGCGGGCGCGCGGCGAGTCGTTCCGCGGCATCGCCGGGCGGCTGTTCCTCACCGAGAAGACCGCCGCCGGCTACATGGACCAGGTGAAGGCGAAGTTCGCCGCCTACCTGCGCGACCACTCCCCCGCCGACCTGGAGCGGGCCCTCGGGCTGGAGCCCCTCGGCCTCACCGACCGTCCCCCCGCCTGACCCCCGGGCCGGCCGCTCCCGCCGCCCTTCACGAAGGAGACCGCGTGCCCCGTTCCGGCATGCCGCGCGTCCTCGCCCTGCTCGCGGGGCTGTTCGTCGCGCTGAGCGTCCTCGTCCTGGCCCCGGCCGGGGCGCGCGGCGACGGGCCGTCCCTGCACGTCTCGCCCGCGCACCCGAACAACCGCGAACCCGTGACGGTCAGCGGGCGGTTCCCCGGCGCCGGGTCCGGACGCGACGTCCGGTTGGAGCGGGAGGGCGGCATGTTCGGCGGCGAGTGGGAGGCCGCCGCGAACGTCACGACGGCCCGGGACGGCTCGTTCCGCGTGCTGTTCTCCCGGCTCGACTCCGACGAGGAGTTCCGGGCGGTGCTGCTGTCGTCGGCGGGACGGGTCGTCGCGACGTCGGCCGCGCTGAAGGTGACGGTCGCCTACCAGTCGGTGGACCACCGGTGGAAGCGCGGCGATGCCGGGGCGAACCGGTCGGCGCTGTTCGACTGCTTCGGGGACAACCCCGACTGCACGAGCAACGATTCCGCCCATATGGGGCCGCTTTGGCTGATGGTGATCTTCGTGGCGTGCTTCGTCGCGGTCGCGGTGCTGCTCGTCTGGATCGGCGTCCAGATCCCCCAGCCCGCCGGGGGGATCGTCGCCGTCCTGTCTCTCGGTGCCTGGGTGCCGGTGTTCAACAACCTGGCGTTCGGTTACGCGTTGCCGCGCATCGGGCTGGAGGTGAACGTCATCGGGGCGACGTTCCTGTATCCGGCGTATCTGCTGGTGCTGCTGCTCGGCCTGGCGGTGATGATCGGGTATCCGCTGCTGGCGGGCGGCCTGATCGTGTCGGGGGCGGTGCCGCCGGGACGCGTCCTGCGGTTCATCGTCTACGCGATCGTGCTCGGCGTGCTGTTCGGGTGGAAGGCGATCTACGAGCACTCGGCGGCCATCGCGGCGGGACCGTTCGCGATCCGGACGCCGTGGCTGCACGACGCCCTGAACACCTGGGCGCTCGAATGGCCGGTGACCGCCCTGTGGGAGGTGCTGAAGTTCTTCGCGTCGGCGGACGGGCTGCTGCTGTTCGCCGTGATCGCGGCCGTGTCGGTGGCGCTGCCCGACCCGGGATCGCCCGGCGAGCTGACGGCCGGGTCGCTCGCGCAGGGCGCGGTGGCGAACGTCGCGGGGCTGATCGTCGGGACGGCCGTGATCACGATCGTGTCGATCATCGTGTTCGCGGTGCTCGTGCTCGCGGCGGTGGCGCTGATGATGTACGTGTTCTTCTACATCCTCGTGGCGTTCACGACGATCGCGTTCCTGACGTTCCTGTTCAAACGGTGACGCGCCGGTAGAGTCCGGCCGATGGACGAGCAGTGGAACCACAACGTCCACTACCACCCGCTCGTGCTCGGCTTCGTGCCGGACGGGTGCGGGCGCGCGCTGGACGTCGGCTGCGGAGACGGAACACTGATCCGGAAGCTCGCCGCCCGCGCGCGGCACGTGACGGGCGTCGACCGCTCCCCGGAGATGATCGCGGCGGCGCGCGCCCACTGCGGCGATCTCCCGCACGCGCGCTTCGCCGAGACGGGCTTCCCCGGCACCCACCCGGAGCTGTTCGCACCGGGGTCCGGGACCCCCGCGAGTCCTGGGGCGAGATGCGCCGGACGTCCCGCCGCGTCCTGCCCGGCAGCCGCTTCCGCCGCCGCCTGCTCTGGCTACTCCCTGCTCTGGCAGAAGCCCTGACCGCGCCCGGTGGTCGCGCCCGGCGGTCTTGCCGGTCAGAAGGTGGCGATCGGGTTGACCGGGCTGCCGGACGTCCCGGCGAAGCGGACCGGCGCGACCGCGAGCTGGAAGTCCCACTGGCCGAGGTCGGCGGCCGTCGCCGCGCACGCCTCCAGGTCGCAGTTGTCGAGCAGCCACAGGCCCATCGCGACGAGGCCCACCGCGTGGACGGGCATCAGCACGTCCCGGTAGCCGGACGGCTGGACGTCCTGCGGGGTGTCGGCGCCGATCAGCGCGACCCGGCGTTCGTGAAGCCAGGGCAGGCAGGACGCGTGCCATCCGGCCTGCGTGTGGCCGCCGCCCGCGCCGTTCTCGTGCCGGAACCGGCCGTACCCGGTCCGCAGCAGCACCGCGTCGCCGGGACCGACCCGCACGCCCTGCCGACGTTCGGCCGCTTCAAGATCCTCGGGGAACACACCCTCGCCCGGCTCCAGCCACGGCACGCCGCGGACGTGCGCGACGTCCAGCAGGACGCCGCGCGTGACGATCCCGTCCGCCGCCGCCGTGACGGCCGCCCACCCCGATCCCGTGGCGGGGTCGACCAGCGCGTGCGACCGCCCGTTGTACATCGCGCCGTCCCAGAAGATGTGGCACGGCGAGTCGACGTGGGTGACGGTGTTGCCGTGGAACATCAGGCCGAGCCGCTCGGACGAGAAGCCCCAGCGCCGGTCGTTGGCGAACGTGGGCGACGGCATGTGCTCGGCGCCCGGCATGTCGGCGGCGCACGGGCACGCCGTGGTCGACCGCTCCATCTCGTCCGGCACGGCGATCTCCCACGCGCACGACACGCTCCGGCCGTGCCGCACCGCCCGCGCCGCCGCGAGCCGGACGTCGTCGGTGATGTGGTTCAGCGTGCCGCGCTCGTCGTCGTCGCCCCAGCGCCCCCAGTTCGACAACGTGTCGAAGTACCCGAGCACGTCGTCCTGCGTGGGCATCGCCGCCGTCATCCCGCCCATTCCTCCGGTCGTATCAGGAACACTCACAGCGGACGCGGGGTCAGCTCACACCGGCCTCTTTCATCTCGCGCAGTTCGCGCTTCAGTTCCTTGATCTCGTCGCGCAGGCGGGCGGCGAGTTCGAACTGCAGGTCGGCGGCGGCCTGGTGCATCTGTTCGGTCATCTGCTCGATCAGCGACTCCAGCTCGGCGCGCGGACGCTCGCCGACGAGGTCGGCGGCGTGCCGGCCCGCCTCGCGGCTGCGCGACGCCAGCCCCGGCACGGGCGCCTTGCCGCGGCTCTGCTGTCGGCCCCCGCCGCCGATCAGGGTCTCGGTGTCGGCGTCCTCGCGGGCGAGGGAGTCGAGGATGTCGGCGATGCGCTTGCGCAGCGCGCGCGGCTCGATGCCGTGCTCGGCGTTGTACGCCTCCTGCTTGGCGCGGCGCCGCTCGGTCTCCTCGATCGCCCGCTGCATCGACGGCGTGACCTTGTCGGCGTACATGTGGACCTGGCCGGACACGTTCCGCGCCGCGCGGCCGATCGTCTGGATCAGCGACGTCTCCGACCGCAGGAAGCCCTCCTTGTCGGCGTCCAGGATCGCGACGAGCGACACCTCGGGCAGGTCCAGGCCCTCGCGCAGCAGGTTGATGCCGACGAGGACGTCGAAGTCGCCCGAGCGCAGTTCGCGCAGCAGCTCGATCCGCCGCAGCGTGTCGACCTCGCTGTGCAGGTAGCGGACCTGGATGCCGAGTTCCAGCAGGTAGTCGGTGAGGTCCTCGGCCATCTTCTTGGTGAGCGTGGTGACGAGGACGCGCTCGTCCCGCTCGGTGCGCTCGCGGATCTCGTGGACGAGGTCGTCGATCTGCCCCTTGGTGGGCTTCACGACGATCTGCGGGTCGACCAGGCCCGTCGGGCGGATGACCTGCTCCACCACGTCGCCCTGGACCCGGCCCATCTCGTAGGGCCCGGGCGTCGCGGACAGGTAGATCGTCTGCCCGATGCGCTCCAGGAACTCCTCCCACTTCAGCGGCCGGTTGTCCATCGCCGACGGCAGCCGGAAGCCGTGCTCGACCAGCATCCGCTTGCGGGACGCGTCGCCCTCGTACATCGCGCCGATCTGCGGGACGGTCTGGTGCGACTCGTCGATGACGAGCAGGAAGTCCTCGGGGAAGTAGTCCAGCAGCGTGTTCGGCGCCGTCCCGGCCGCGCGGCCGTCGATGTGCCGCGAGTAGTTCTCGATCCCGGACGCGGTGCCGACCTGCCGCATCATCTCGATGTCGTAGGTGGTGCGCATCCGGAGCCGCTGGGCCTCCAGCAGCTTGTTCTGCGCCTCCAGGACGGCCAGCGTCTCCGTCAACTCGGCCTCGATGTCGCGGATCGCCCGTTCCATCCGCTCCGGCCCGGCGACGTAGTGCGACGCGGGGAAGACGTACAGCTCCTCGTCCTCCGACAGCACCTCGCCGGTCAGCGGATGCAGGGTGGCGAGCTTCTCGATCTCGTCGCCGAACATCTCGATCCGGACGGCCAGTTCCTCGTACTGCGGGATGATCTCGATCGTGTCGCCCCGGACGCGGAAGGTGCCGCGCGTGAACGCCAGGTCGTTGCGGGTGTACTGCATCGCGACGAGGTCGCGGAGGAGCTGGTCGCGCTCGATCTCCTGCCCGACCCGCAGCGTGACCATCCGGTCCACGTACTCCTGCGGCGTGCCGAGGCCGTAGATGCACGACACCGAGGCGACGACGATCGTGTCCCGCCGGGTGAGCAGCGAGTTCGTCGCCGAGTGGCGCAGCCGGTCCACCTCGTCGTTGATCGAGGAGTCCTTCTCGATGTAGGTGTCGGTCTGCGGGATGTACGCCTCGGGCTGGTAGTAGTCGTAGTACGAGACGAAGTACTCGACCGCGTTGTTGGGCAGCATCTCGCGCAGCTCGTTGGCGAACTGGGCCGCGAGCGTCTTGTTCGGCTGCATGACCAGCATCGGCCGCTGCACCTGCTCGGCCAGCCAGGCGACCGTGGCGGTCTTGCCGGTGCCGGTGGCGCCGAGGAGCACCGAGTCCTTCTCGCCGCGCCGGACGCGTTCGGCGAGCTGCCGGATCGCCTCGGGCTGGTCGCCCGAGGGCTTCATCTCGGTGACGACCTCGATGGGCGCCACACGGCGCTTCAGGTCCGTGACAGGCCGCATGACCACCCTCCCGCGCGGGCCGCTCCGGACGTTCCGGCAACCGGCTCCCCACACTCTATGCAAGAGGTACGACAATCCCGGTCGGCCGATTATTTCCGCAGGTCAGGAGGCGGGTAGCGGCAGCCGGGCGGTGACGGAGTAGCCGCCGCGCGCCCCGGGACCGGCGGCGAACCGGCCGCCGAGCGCGGTGACCCGCTCGCGGAGCCCGACCAGGCCGTTCCCGCCGCTCGGCAGGCCGTGCCGGGGCCGGTCGCGCGGCGGCTCGTTGACGATCTCCACCTCGACGGCCTCGGGCAGGATCCGCAGCGCGACGGACGTGGCGGCGTCCCCGGCGTGCTTGTGGACGTTCGTCAGCGCCTCCTGGACGATGCGATAGACCGTCCGTCCGACGGCGGGCGGCATGGGCCGCTCCTCCCCGTGGACGTCCAGCTCGACCCGCAGCCCGGTCGCGCCGGACTGCCCGACGAGGTCGCGGACCTCGGCGACGCCCGGGACGTCCGACGCGACGGCCTCCTCGCCCTGCCGCAGCACCCCGACGACCTGCCGCAGCTCCTGGAGCGCCTGCCGGCCCATCTCGCCGATCACGGCGGCCGTCTCGGCGGCCCGCTCGGGGTCGTTGCGGGCGATCGCGCGCAGCGCCCCGGCGTGGACGACCATGACGCTGACCCGGTTGGCGACGACGTCGTGCATCTCGCGGGCGATGCGCGTCCGCTCCTCGGCGCGGGCGCGCTCGGCGAGCAGCCCCTGCTCGCGCTCCAGCCGCGCGGCGCGCTCCTGCAGCGAGGCGAGGAGTTGCTTGCGCGCGCCCATGTAGAGGCCGAGGACGAGCGGCAGCGCGGTGAACGCCAGCCCGAACCCGGCCTGCGCGACGAACGACCCGTCCGCGTCCGTGGGGCCGGTGAACACCAGCGACACCGCGTAGCCGACCCCGGTGACGGCGAGGGCGGTCCGCCGTGACGGCGCGTACGCGCCGAGCGAGTACAGGATGACGAGGACGGCGAAGCCCGCGCCGCCGGTGACCGTCCCGAAGACCAGGGAGAACAGCGCGAGCGTCACCGGGAACCGGCGCCGGACGACGATCGCCAGCGCCCCGACCGCCCCGCACGCCGCGACGACGCCGGGCGGGAGCCAGAAGTGCTGGTAGGCGAAGTAGAGGAACAGACCGTCCACGACGGCGAACCCGACGGCGAGCGCGACGTCCAGGACCGCCGACCGGACCGTCGGCCACCGCAGCGCGCGGGCGCACGGGGCGAGGACGGCGTGGATCCGGGCACGGGCAGGCGAACGCCCCGGCGGCGACGCTGCCGCCCGGGACGGTGCGTCGAACCCCCGCCCGTGCATGGTCAGGACCCTATAACCCCCGTTGAACCGGCGCGGACCCCGCGCGGCCCGGGCCGCCGCCCGCCCGCGGCCGGTGGCCCGCGTCCCCGGCCGTGGTTACGATGTCGGCGCCGACAAGGACGGGGATGCCGCCAATCATGACCCGATTCGCCGTGTGGCTCGGGAAGAACGCCGACGCCTTCGTCGCCCTCGTGATCGCCGTGGTGGTCGCGGTCCTCGGGCTCGGGGTGAACATTCCGCACGAGACCGAGGTGACCAACAGCGCGGTGCTGGCGGTGGTCGGGCTGATGGCCACGTCCGTCCTGCGGGACCGGGCGCGGCGCGGGCCGGTGGAGGAGGAGGTCCGCGACTCCCTGCGGGACTCGACGCGGACGCTCGCCGAGCTGGCCGGGCGGATGGAGCAGATCGAGCGGTTCGAGGGCGTCGTGGACGGGGCGCGCCGCGCGCTGGACGAGACGTCCGTCGTCCGCGTGGTGAGCCGGGCCCAGGTCGACCAGGTGCTGGACGAGGCGCGGCGCCGCACCGACCGATGGTTCTACAAGGGCGGCACCGGCTCGTACTTCCGGGACCGGACGCTGCCCGACTGCGTCGCCGAGGCCCGCCGCGAGCGCCGCACGCTGCTGTTCCGGGTGGAACTGGTGGATCCGACCGACGACGTGGTGTGCGAGACGCTGGCGCGGCACAAGGCGTCGCTGCCCGAGCCGCGTCCGGGCGACGTCGGCGGCCGGTGGACGGGCGAGCGGGTCCGCAAGGAGGTCATGGCGACGATCCTCGCGGCGTGCTGGCACAAACAGCGGTTCGCGATGCTCGACATCGACCTCGGCCTGTCCCGGACGATGACGACGCTGCGCTACGACCTGTCGGCGTCGCACGTGATCGTCACCCGGGACAACCCGGCGAGCGACGTGCTCGTCGTGGACAGCGGCAAGTTCTACTACGGCTGGTGCGCGGCGGAGCTGCAGACGAGCCTGGACCAGGCGCGGCGGGTGCCGCTGGAGCGGGCGCGGACGGTGCCGCTCGGCGACGAGCCGACGATCGAGGAGATCCGCCGCCTGTTCGAGGTGCTGGACCTGCCGGTCCCGCGTTCGTACACCGACCGCGACGTGATCGACATCGTCCGCAAGGCGCTGCGTCCGGGGGCGCCGTCGCCCGCGTGACCGGTCCGGAGGAGGCGCGTGAAACGGGACGAGCTGGCCGCGCACCTGTCCGGGACGCCCGACCACGGGGCGCTGCGGGCGTGGGCGCGGGAGATCCTGGAGCGGGCGGCGGGTCCGGGCGTCGCGGCGGTCCATCATCCGCTCGGGTTCGTGTGCCTGCCGGTGGAGCGGGACGGCGGCGCGGGCGTGTGCCTGCACGTGTGGACGTCGGAGCTTCCGGCGGCGGCGCCCACGACGTCCGCGATCCACTGCCACAGCTGGGAGCTGGACAGCTACGTGCTGTTCGGCGCGGTGGGGAACCGGCTGCCTGAGCTGGCGCCGGACGGGCGTCCGACGCACCGGCTGTTCGCGGTGACCAGCGGCCCGGACGGCGACGAGCTGCGCCCCACGGAGCGGACCGTCCGGCACGCGGCGGGCACGGCCGAGCGGTTCGGGGCGGGCGCGGTGTACCGGCTGCGGGCCGGGGTGTTCCATGAGAGCGTCGTCGCCGCGGACGGCGCGGCGACGATCGCGCTCGGGGCGGAGCGGCCCGGCCTGCCGAACCTGTCGCTCGGTCCGCTCGGCGGCGCCGCGCACCGGGTGGCGCGGCGGCCGTGCGAGGGCGCGGCGCTGCGGACGGTGGCGCGGGCCGCGCTCGCGGGCCTCAGCGGGTGAACACGCCGATGCCGTTGGCGACGGCGCGTTCGGACCCGTCGGACGGGTGGTTGCGGACGGTCGTGCCGCGCGCGCCGGGCGCCCGGGCGACGAGCGCGGACGAGCCGCCGCCGTCGAGGTTGACGGCGTCGTCGGCGCCGGCGCGGGCGAGCAGCGCGGACAGTTCGCCGAGGGTGAGGCCGCCGCTGTCCTCGGAGCGTCCGTCCACGACGACGAGGTAGACGCGGCGGCCGTCGCGGCTGACGCCCGCCGCCGTGCGCGGCGCCGCGCCTCCGGGGACGAGCCCGTCGGACGGCGCGCCGTCGCGCAGGATCGGGAACCCGCCGACGGCGAACCGCAGTTTGTGCGGCCCGGTGAGCCGGTATCCGACGCTGACGCGGTCGCCCGGACGCAGTTTGCGCAGCGACCGCGCCGCGCCGTCGCGGCCCACGAGCACGGTCGTGCCCGCCGGGATCGCGCCGCCGCCCACGCCCACCTTCACGGTGACGACCCGTCCGCCGCGCACGGCGACCTCGGCGGTGTCGGACGAGCACGGCCCGCGCCGGTCGGAGTCGGTGCCGCACACCGCGCGCCGCCGCGACGCCGTGCCCCACGCGGACGTGAACGCCCCCGCGCCGCCGACGGGCAGCGCGTACTGGTTGAGGCCGCGCAGCGCGACCTGCACCCCGCCGGACCGGACGCTGCCGGTGAGGTGCAGGCGCGTGACGTAGGCGCGGCGGGCCGCGCTGACCCCGAGGACGTCCTCGGTGGTCGCGGCCGGCGGGGGCTGCGGCCCGAACCGCTGCCCGTCCGGGACGGCGGCCTTGAGCGGGCGCCCGTCGTCGATCTCGGGCCCGTTGGACGCGCCGGTGGTCGTGATGTCGAAGAAGTCGCCGTTGATCCCGGCGACGGCCCGCCGGGACGCGGCCATCGCCGAGACCGTCCGCCGGGCGGCGACCGCGGGCGGGTGCAGCAGCCCGAGGCGCACGCGGCGCTCGCGCAGGTCGACCTCGACCAGGACGCCGCGGACCTTCCCGGCGGACCCGGACGTCTCGAACGTCCGCAGCACCGCGCCGGGCGCGATCCGGGCCGCGGCGGTGTAGCGCGGCGCGACGACGGCCCGCGCGGACGTGACGGTCCGGCGGGCGTCGGGCCGCTCGCCGGACCCGGCGCCGTCCCACGTCCGGGCGGACGGCGGGCCGCCGCCCCAGGCGGGCGCCGCCCCGCCCACGACGACCACGAGGGCACCGGAAGTGAACCTCTTCAGCACGGGTCACGCCTTTCTCAGCAGGAGCACGCCGTGCCCGAGCATGACGCATGACCGCGCGGAGAGTAGTGACATCGACACGAATGGTCAGTGAAAAGGTTCTAGGTCAGGAGAAGCGCGCACGTCGCGGCGGCGGTGCCGAGCACGGCGAGGGCCGTCCCGGCCAGGAGGAACCGGACGATCGGCACCTTGACGTCGAACCGGCGGCACCACTCGAACCACAGCAGCGTGGCCAGCGACCCCCACGGCGCGATGACCGGCCCGACGTTCGTCCCGATGAGCAGCGACAGGAGCTGGTCGTGGTTGGCGGCCGGGACGGCGGCCTCCCCCGCCACGTACGCGGGCAGGTTGTTGAGGACGTTGGACAGCCCCGCGCCGGAGAACGCGGCCCGCAGCGCGCCCGCGACGCCGTCGTCGCGGCCGACGAGCGCGGCCATCGCGTCGTCCAGTCCGAACCGCTCCAGCGTCGGGACGACGAGGAACAGGCCCGTCACGAACACGAGGAGCTGCCAGGGGATCAGCGCGGGCCGCAGCGCGCGCCGGTCCCGGACGGCGAACGCGGCCACCGCGATGACCGCGGCGACGGCGGCGGCGATCCCGAGCTGGAACCCGGTGTGGACGCCCGCGAGGATCGCGCCGACGAACAGCAGGCACGCCAGCGACGTCGCGCCGAACAGGACGCGGTCCCCGGCGGGCGCGGGCGGCGGCGGGTCGTAGCGGTCGGCGCCGCGCTCGCCGCGCCGCCAGAAGAACCACCACAGCAGCGCCATCGTCACCGCGAGGACGGCGAGCTGCGGCGCCCACATCCGCGCGGCGAACCGGGGCGTCTCCAGCGCGACGCGGTCGGCGGCGAGCAGGTTCGTCAGGTTGGACACCGGCAGCAGGAGGCTCGCGGTGTTGGCGAGCCACACGGTCGTCATGGCGAGCGGCAGCGCGGCGATCCCGGCGCGGGCGGCGAGCGCGAGCATGACGGGCGTGAGCAGCACGGCCGTCGTGTCCAGGTTGAGGAACGCGGTGAGGACGGCCGCGAACGCGACGCAGAGCAGGAACAGCGCGGGGTAGCGTCCGCGTCCGGCGCGGGCCAGCGCGCCCGCGATGCGGTCGAAGACCCCCGCCGCCTTGGTCAGCTCGGCGAGGACGATCACGCTGACGAGGAACAGCAGGATCGGGGCGATGCGGTCCAGGCTGGCGCGGGCGTCGGCGGCGGGGAGCAGCCCGGTGGCGACGAACACGACGCCGAGGGCGAGGACGCCGAGGCGGATCGCGTCGAGCACGCTCAGCCGGGAGGACACGGCGGCCATGATCGCACGTCGCCCGCGGGGCCCGCGCGGGGACGGCGCGTCACGCGATACTGAGCGCATGAGTTCCCCCGGCGACGCGCGCGGACAGGACCGTCCGACCGACTTCTTCATCAGCTACTCCCCGGCGGACGAGCGCTGGGCGTCGTGGATCGCCTGGCAGCTCGAAACGTCGGGGCACCGCACCATGATGCAGGCGTGGGACTTCGTGCCGGGCACGAACTTCATCGACTTCATGGACCGCGGGCTGACCGAGGCCAAGGTCGTCATCGCCGTCCTGTCGCGCAACTACCTGCGGTCCCGGTACGGGCGGTGGGAGTGGATGACCGCGCTGCGCGCCGACCCCGACGACCCGGCGCGCAAGCTCATCACCGTCCGCATCGAGGACTGCCCGATCGACGGCCTGCTGTCCACGATCACCTACGTGGACCTCGTCGGCGTGGACGACCCGGCGCGGGCGCGGGCGCTGCTGATGCGGCGGATCGAGGAGGCGCTGGCCGGGCACGCCCGCCCGTTCGAGGGGCCGGGGTTCCCCGGCGGGCCGGTGCCGCCGGGTCCGCCGCCCGCGCAGGACGCGCCCGCGCCCCGGATCGTCCGGTCCCCGACGGGCCTGGCGGCGGCCGAGACCGGCACGCAGCGCCCGCCGCTCACCGGGGAGCGCGCGACGCGGCGGATCCCGGTGCGCGCGCCGCACTTCCCGGCCGCCGAGGACGGCGCGGACGGGCCGCGCGAGACGCTGAGCGTCCTGCACGTGCCGGGGCCGCGCTTCGGCCGGACGCTCGGCGGCCCGGACGACCCGACGACCGCGACCGAACTCCAGGACCGCGTGTGGAGCGACGTCACGCGCCTCGCCGACCAGGGCGTCCCGCGCCCGGAGCTGCTGGTCGTGACGGGCAACCTCACGCACTCGGGCAGCCGCCGCGAGTTCACCGAGGCGCTGTCGTTCCTCACGAGCCTGCGGGCGCTGCTCGGGCTGGAGGCGCACCGGGTCGTGGTCGTCCCGGGCGAGCACGACGTGACGCGCGCGGCGTCGCAGGCGTACTTCGCGAGCTGCGAGGCCGACGACGTGGAGCCGCAGCCGCCGTACTGGCCGAAGTGGCGGCACTTCGCGGGCCTGTTCGCCGAGTTCTACCAGGGCCTGGACGAGCTGATCTTCGACAGCGCGCAGCCGTGGACGCTGTTCCCCGTCACGGACCTGAAGGTCGTCGTGGCGGGCCTGAACTCCACGCTCGCGCTCACCCACCGCCCCGAGGACCGGTACGGGCTCGTCGGCCGGGCGCAGGCGGCGTGGTTCACCGAGCGGCTGCGCCGGTTCGAGGCCGACGGGTGGCTGCGGATCGGCGCGGTCGCGCACTCCCCCGCCGCCGGGGAGCCGGACGCGGTGCGCGACGCGGGCGACCTCGACGCCGTCCTCGGCCGCCATCTGAACCTGCTGCTCCAGGACGCGCGGGCCGAGTTCGGCGCGGTGCCCGAGCTGGCGTCGGGGGCGCCGTCGGTCCCGTCGCCGGGCGCCGGACGGCACCAGATCGTCGTGGTCGGCCGGGACGGGCTGCGGCGCTGGATCCCGTCGGCGGAACGTCCGGGCCCGACCGTCATCGACCGCGTGTGGGTCGACGCGGGCGGCACGTTCCCGGCCCCGCGCGCCGCCGAGCCGCCCGCGCTGCCGCCGGGCGCCGAGACGTCGGCCGAGCCGCGCCGCGACGTCCGCGACACGCCGGGCCCCGACCCGACCGCGCGGCTGCTGGACCGGATCGCCGAGGCGTGCGAGACGCGGTTCGAGCGCGCCACGATCCGCCGGGTGGACGCCGACCCGCCGCACCTGCTGCTGACGCACCTGGAGTCGGGGTTCGTCCGCCAGTACCGGATCGGCGCGCACGTCGGGCCGCTCGCCGAGGACGACGTGGACGCGTTCGTCCGGCACGTCCACGCCGACGGCGCCGACCACGGCTCGGAGCTGGTCTTCCTCGGCCCGCCGCCGCCCCGCGCGCTGCGCGACGACGCGCTGCGGCGCGGGATCAGGCTGCGCAGCTTCACCGAGTTCCAGGGCCTGCTGGACCTGTCGGAGTACGTCGCGGGGCAGACGGCGCGGCTGACGTCGGGCGGCCTGTACCCGCCGGCGCTGTACGTCCCGCAGCGGTTCCGCGAGCTGGACCGGGTGACGGGCGAGGCCGACCGCGCCGGGGACGACGCCGTCGCCGAGATGCTGCGGCTGCTGTCGGCCGACCACGGCCGGTTCCTGCTGCTGCTCGGCGACTTCGGGCGCGGCAAGACGTTCGCGCTGCGCGAGCTGGCCCGCCGCATCCCGGCCGAGCTGCCGCACGTCGTCCCGATCCTCATCGAGCTGCGGGCGCTGGACAAGGCGCACTCGGTGGACGCCCTCGTCGCCGCGCACCTGGCGAGCCAGGGCGAGGAGCTGATCGACCTCAAGGCGTTCCACTACATGCTGCGGCAGGGCCGGATCGCGCTGCTGTTCGACGGGTTCGACGAGCTGGTCACCCGCGTCTCCTACGACCGCGCCGCCGACCACCTCGACACGCTGCTGCGCGCCGCGACCGACAACGCCAAGATCGTCGTCGCGGGCCGGACGCAGCACTTCAAGTCGCAGGCGCAGGTGCTCACCGCGCTCGGCGAGCGGGTCGGGGTGCTGCCGCACCGGCGCGTCCTCGGCCTGGAGGACTTCTCGCCCGCGCAGGTCCGGACGTACCTGGTCAACCGGTACGGCGACGAGCAGGCCGCCGACGAGCGGCTGCGGCTGCTGCAGGGCGTCGAGGAACTGCTCGGCCTGACCGCCAACCCGCGGATGCTGAGCTTCATCGCCGACCTGCCCGAGGAGCGGCTGCGCGCCGTCGCGCAGGCCCGGCACACCGTCAGCCCCGCCGACCTGTACCGCGAGATCCTGACGACGTGGCTGCGGTTCGAGGCGGCGCGGGCCCGTCCGGCGGGCGGCGCGCCCGGCCTGGACGTCGACGACATGTGGCGGGCCGTGACGACGCTCGCGCTGCGGTCCTGGGAGGGCAACGAGCAGGTCCTGCGGCTCAGCGAGCTGTCGGACGTCGCCGAAACGCTGGCCGGGCTGAGCCGCGACCGCATGTCGCCGCAGCAGGCCGCGCACGCGGTCGGGGCGGGGAGCCTGCTCGTCCGGACCGACGAGGGGCTGTTCGGGTTCATCCACGCGTCCGTCGCCGAATGGCTCGTCGCGCGGCACATCGCGGCGGGGTTCGCCGACGGCGTCCCGGACGAGCTGGCGCGCGGCGCGCTGAGCCAGCTCACCGTGGACTTCCTGTGCGACCTCGCCGACACCCGCGCGCTCCAGGAGTGGGCGGCGGGCGTCCTCGCCGACACCGCCGCCGGGGACGCCGCCCGCGCCAACGCGATCAAGGTGACGACGCGGCTGCGCACCCCCGCCCGCGCCGACCTGCGCGGCGCGAACCTCGCGGGCGAGGACCTGTCCTACCGCGACCTCCAGGACGTCGACCTCACCGGCGCGGACCTGACCGACGCGCGGCTCGTCGGCGCGAACCTGTCCCGCGCGGTGCTGCGCGACGCGACGCTCGCCGGGGCGCGGCTGGACGAGGCCCGCCTCACCGGCGCCGACCTGCGCGGCGCGGACCTGTCGCGGGCCCGGCTCGCCCGCGCCGACCTGCGCGACGTCGCGGTGGAGGGCGGCAAGTGGACGCGCGCCGCGCTGATCGGCGCGACCGTCCCCGACCGGATCGCCCGCGCCCCCGAGCTGTACGAGGCGGCGATCGCGCCCGGCAGCCCGATCGAGACGCAGCTCGCCCCGGCGGCGGTCGGCGTCCCGTACGGCTTCCACTTCCGGCAGAGCCGGCTGCCGCAGCCGCTCGCCTACAGCCCGGGCGGCGCGATCGTCGCGATCGGCGCCGAGGACGGCGGCGTGCTCGTCTGCGACGCCGTCACCGGGGCCCCGCTGCGCACCCTCCAGGGCCACCGGGACCGGACGTACGCGGTCGCGTTCGACGCGGCGGGCTCCCTGCTGGTCACGGGCTCGGCGGACGGCGCCGTCCGCGTCTGGGACCTCGCGACCGGCGCGTGCGCGCACACGCTGACCGTCCATCCCGAGGGCGTGTGGCCGGTGATCGTCGCCGGGTCCGCCCGCGACGGGTCCGCGCGGATCGCGGCGGGCGCCGCCGACGGCGTCCTGCGGATCTTCGACGCCGGGACGGGCGCGCTGCTGCGCGAGCTGCCCGGCCACACCGCGCCCGTCTACACCGCCGTGTTCGACCCGACGCTCACACTGCTGGTCACCGGCGACGCGGGCGGCACGCTGCGGGTCTGGGACGTCGCCACCGGCGAGCTGCGCCGCACCCTGACCGGCCACCGGGGCGCGGTGTTCCGCGCGGTGTTCCATCCCGGCGGGGCGCTGCTGGCGGCGGGCGACGAGGCGGGCGTCGTCCGGCTGTGGAACATCGCGACCGGCGAGATCGCCGACGAACTGCTCGGGCACACCGGCCGCATCTACGCCATCGCGTTCCACCCCGAGGGCCGGCTGATGGTCACCGGCGACACCGACGGGTCGCTGCGACTGTGGGAGGACGGCGACCACCGCCGCACCCTGTCGGGCCACACCGCCGCGATCTACCAGGCGGCGTTCAGCCCGGACGGGACGCGCCTCGCGACGTCCGACAGCGACGGCTCGGTCCGGCTGTGGGATCCGGCGACCGGCGCGCAGCGGCTCACCCTCGCCGGGCACCGGGGCGCGGTGTGGCCGTTCGCGTTCCGTCCCGACGGCGCGCAGCTCGCCACGACGAGCAACGACGGCACCGCGCGGCTGTGGGACGCCGGGACGGGCGACTGCCGCGTCGTCCTGCGCGGCCACGGGCGGCGCCTCACCGGGGTGTCGTTCAGCCCGGACGGCGGGCTGCTGGCCTCCAGCGGCAACGACGGCGTCGTCCGGCTCTGGGAGCCCCGGACGGGGCGGATGGTGCGCGAGCTGCACGGCCCGGCCGACAACCTCACCTCGGCGGCGTTCAACCCGGCGGGCGTGCAGCTCGCCACCGCGACCAACGACGGCGGCGTGCACCTGTGGCAGGCGGCGGCGGGCGTGTTCGAGCGGGAGGTGAACGTCGAGACCGACCACGTGTGGGCGCAGGCGTTCGGCCCGGCCGGGGACGTCCTCGCGACCGCCAACGACGACGACACCGTCCGCGTCTGGTACTGGACGACGGGCCGGGAGGTCTCCAACCTCGCCGAGCACCGGGGCCGCGTCCGGTCCATCGCGTTCGCGCCCGGCGGCGCGACCCTCGCGACGGGCTGCGACGACGGCGTCGTGCGGATCTGGGACCCCGAGGAGGGCACGCTGCTCGCGAGCCTCGCGGGGCACTCCGACCGCGTGTACCAGGTCGCCTACGACGCGACCGGGGAACTGCTCGCGACGGCGGGCAACGACGGGACCGTCCGGATCTGGGACGTCGAGGCCCGCCGCACCCGGCACGTCCTCACCCGGCACACGGGGCGGCTGTGGACGGCGGCGTTCGCCCCGTCCGGATCCCTGCTCGCCACCGCAGGGGACGACCTGGTCGTCCGGCTCTGGGACGCCCGCACCGGCCGCCACCTGCGCACCCTGTCCGGCCACACCCGCCGGATCTGGTCGGCGGAGTTCTCCCCCGACGGCACGACCCTCGCCACCGCCGGCGACGACGGCGCGGTCATCCTGTGGGACGTCGCCGACCGCGACGCCGCGTTCCGCCGCGTCACCCTGCTCGGCCTGCCCGAGGGCTGGGCCGCGCTCGCGCCCGACGGCCGGTACAAGTCCGAGGGCACCGCCGGGGGCGAGTTCTGGTACGCGATCGGGATGGTCCGGTTCGAGCCCGGCGAACTCGACCCCTACCTGCCCGAGGTCCGGCGGATCCCCCTGGAGGCGCCGTTCTAGGCCGAGGTGATCGTTCCGGCGCGGCGGCGGAGGTCGTCCCACAGGGCGTCCACCGCCGCGTGCAGGGCGTCCAGCGGGCCTGAGTTGTCCAGGACGACGTCGGCGGCGGCGCGGCGCTGTTCCCGTGTGGCCTGCGCGGCGATCCGCGCCCGCGCGGCCTCCTCGGTCATGCCGCGCCTGCCGGTGAGCCGTTCGAGCTGCGTCTCGACGGGCGCGTCCACGACCACGACGACGTCGTAGAGCGCGCCGAGGTCGTTCTCGACCAGCAGCGGGACGTCGTAGACGACGATCGCGTCCGGCGGCGCCGCGTCCATGATCTGCTGCGACCGCTCGGCGACGAGCGGATGGACGATCGCGTTGAGCGCCTTCAGGCGGTCGGGGTCGGCGAAGACGATCGAGCCGACCTTCTCCCGGTCCATGCCGCCGTCCGGCAGCAGCACGTCGTCGCCGAACTCGGCGACGACGGCGGCCAGGCCCGGCGTGCCCGGCTCCACGACCTCGCGCGCGATCCGGTCCGCGTCGACCACCACGGCGCCGTGCGCGGCGAGCCGCGCCGACACCTCGCTCTTGCCCGAACCGATCCCGCCGGTGAGTCCCACTGTCAGCACGGGACCCACCGTACTCACGGCGTGCGCGGCGCCGCGTCCAGGGGCTTGCGGAGGTGGACGAGCGTGAGGTGCCCGGCGACGCGCTCGCGGTGCGTCTCGGCGTACCCGGCGCGGCGGTAGAGGCGCAGGTTCGCGTCGCTGAGGTGGCCGGTGAACAGGACGCACGCGTCGGCGCGTTCCGCCACGGCCGCCTCCAGCGCGGCGAGCAGCGCCCGTCCGGTGCCCCGGCCCTGGGAGTCGGGGGCGACGACGAGCCGTCCGACCAGGCAGGTGCTCCCGGCGACCCGGCCGCGCACCGCGCCGACGATCCGGCCGCCGGACACGGCCTTGAGCACGACCGCGTCGGCGTCGGCGACCGCGCGGCGCATCTGGTCCAGCGACTCCACCAGCGGCGCGATGAACGGGTCGCCGTAGAGCTGCGCCTCGGTGACGTACGCGGCGCGCTGGACGGTCAGGATCTCCCCCGCGTCCGCCGGGTCCGCGACGGCGATCTCCACGTCGCTCATCCCGCGACGCGCACCGTGACGGTCACCGGACGGTGGTCGGACGGGCCGCCCGGCGCGACCCGGTAGTCGTCGAACGCCAGGTCGTCGGTGCCGAGGATCCAGTCGACGCGGGTGCCGTGCGGGCCGGTCGGGGCGCCGTCGCCCGTCCCGGCGCTGCGCAGGCCCGTGTCGGTCGTCAGCCGGATGATCTCGTCGGAGCCGGGTTCGGCGTTGAGGTCGCCGCCGATGATCGTCCGGGGCGCCCGCGACCAGGCGCGCAGCAGCGACGACGCCTCGCCGAGCCGTTCGCCCGGGCCGCCGTAGGCCAGGTGCGTGGACCACACGTCCAGCGTCGTGGACCCGACGGCGAGCCGCGCCCACACGTACCCGCGGATCTGCGACCAGTCGGCGCGCGGCATCCGCCCGGTGCCCGAGCGGCGGACCGGCAGCGAGGTGAGGATCGCGTTGCCGAACTGGCCGTCGGCGGCCGGTCCCCACAGCAGCTTCATGCCGAGCCGCCGCGACAGCCACACCGCGACGTCGGCGGTGCCGGACGGCAGCGACCCACGTCCGGTCTCCTGGAGCAGCACGACCTGGGGGCGCTGCGCGGCGATGGCCGTCGCGACCGCGTCCGGGTCGAGGCGGCCGGTGCCGTCGACGGCGTCGTGGATGTTGTAGGTGGTGATCCGGACGCGTCCGCCGCCGGGCGCGGAGGGCGCGTCGCCGGACGGGGACGCCGCCGCGTACACGGCCGTCCCGGCGAGCAGCACGAGCGCCGAGCCGCCCGCCGTCACCGCGCGCAGCGGCGCCCGCGCGGGCAGCGGACCGCCGCGCGCCGCCGCGATCGCCGCGAGCCCGCCGAGCAGGATCCCGGCGAGGCCGGGCAGGACGTTGTTCGGGACCGGCACGGCCTTCACCGCGCTGACCTGGTACGCGACGAGCACGACCGCGACGAGGAACGCGCCGAGGCCCGCCGTCAGGTCCACCCGCCACACGGCGCCGCCCGTCCCGGCGCGGCGCAGCGGGGCGCGGCACGCGACCGCCAGCAGCCACGCCGCCAGCAGTTGCCCGCCGACGACGACCGGCAGGATCTCGACGCCCGACACCGCGTACGTCCCCGCGATGGCGCCCGCTCCGACGCCGAGCAGCGTCCCGCCGAGCACGCACACCCCGCCCGGCACCGCCCGCACGGCCAGCCCGGACGCGAGGAACGCCAGCGCGAGGCCCTGCCCGACGACCACGACGACGTGCGCGACGGTCAGCGACTTCCAGCCCGCCGACGCCACGAACGCCGGGCTGGACAGCACGAGGATCTGCAGCGCGAGGAACGGGCCGAACGCGGCGGCGCCGAGCGCGTCCCGCCACGTCACGCCGGGCGGCGGCACCGGCCCGGACGCGATCTCCCGGTACAGCGCCGCCGCGCCGAGCCCGGCGAACACCAGGCAGACGAGCCACGGCCCGACGCCGTCCTGCCAGATCGGGTCCCAGGTCCCGAACGCCATCCGGACGGCGGTGTCGGCGGCCAGGCCCGCGACCGTCGCGGTCGCGAACCCGACGCCGGACAGACCGCGCGCGCCCTCGTACAGCGCGGCGACGGCGACCGTCCCGACGACGGCGCCCGCGACGGCCAGCCACGCCTGCGGCCCGGCGGCCTGCGCGGCGACCCGGACGAGCAGCAGCCCGCCGATCCCGGCCGCGAGCAGCCCGCGCGCGCCCGCCGCGCGGCGCACCAGCGGGGACAGCGCCCCGGCGGCGAGGACGACGAGGACCGCGACCACGGCGGATCCCGCGCCCGCGCCGTCCCCGTGGTCGAGCTGCGGCAGGGCGTACCGGACGATCTGCGCGAGGACCGCGACGGTGACCGCGATCAGCGTGAGGCGCGCCGGACCGCGCGGCACGATCGACGGCCCGGACGGCGCGGGGCCGCCGGGTCGCGGTGCGGGGGCGGTCGGCGGGGTGGCGCCGGTGCGGGATTCGGATTCGGTGCTGGCCAATGGAACGAACGCTCCGGGAGGGGGTCGTGGGGGCGGGAAACGGGTCACGGCCGGCCGACCCGTCCCGGATCGGCCTCCGACCGTGTTCATCCTGCCATCGCACGGCGCGCGGCGTCCGCGAACACCCCGCCCGGCCGGTTCACCCGCGGCGAATCCCGGCGCGTCCGGCCCGGAAAGCCGAAAGGCGGCCCCGGAACGAGGCCGCCGCAACAGCGAGCAACAAAACTCACCCCGAAGGGCGGCGAGCAGGGTGGATGACCCCTGCTCGCCGCCCGTCGGCGACTACTACTGGCCTCCGGAGAGCTTCTCGCGCAGGGCGGCGAGGGCCTCGTCGGTCGCGAGCGCGCCGCCGGTCTGCTCCTCGTCGGCACCGCCCGAGTAGGAGGTCTCGGCGCCGCTGCTCGTCGGAGCACCGCCGGTCTCGGCCTCGGCCTCGGCCTTGCGGGCCTCCTCGATCTGGCGCCGGTGGGCGTCGAAGCGGGCGCGGGCCTCGGCGTACTGCCGCTCCCAGGTCTCGCGCTGCTCGTCGAAGCCTTCCAGCCACTCGCCGGTCTCGGAGTCGAAGCCCTCGGGGTACTTGTAGTTCCCCTGGTCGTCGTACTCGGCGGGCATGCCGTACAGCGTGGGGTCGAAGTCCTCTTCGTCCACGCCGGCCGCGCTCTCGTTGGCCTGCTTGAGCGACAGGCTGATCCGGCGCCGGTCGAGGTCGATGTCGATGATCTTCACGAAGATCTCGTCGCCGACCTGGACGACCTGCTCGGGGATCTCGACGTGGCGCTCGGCCAGCTCGGAGATGTGGACCAGGCCCTCGATGCCCTCCTCGACCCGGACGAACGCGCCGAACGGCACCAGCTTGGTGACGCGGCCCGGCACGACCTGGCCGATCTGGTGGGTGCGGGCGAACTGCTGCCACGGGTCTTCCTGGGTCGCCTTGAGCGACAGGGAGACGCGCTCGCGCTCCATGTCGACGTCCAGGACCTCGACCGTGACCTCCTGGCCGACCTCCACGACCTCGGACGGGTGGTCGATGTGCTTCCAGGACAGCTCGGACACGTGGACGAGACCGTCCACGCCGCCGAGGTCCACGAAGGCGCCGAAGTTGACGATGGAGGAGACGACGCCCTTGCGGACCTGACCCTTCTGCAGGGTGTTGAGGAAGGTCTGGCGGACCTCGCTCTGCGTCTGCTCCAGCCACGCCCGGCGGGACAGGACCACGTTGTTGCGGTTCTTGTCCAGCTCGATGATCTTGGCTTCGAGTTCCCGGCCCACGTAGGGCTGCAGGTCACGCACGCGCCGCATCTCGACCAGCGACGCCGGCAGGAAGCCGCGCAGCCCGATGTCGAGGATGAGGCCGCCCTTGACGACCTCGATGACGGTGCCGGTGACGATGCCGTCCTCGTCCTTGATCTTCTCGATCGTGCCCCAGGCGCGCTCGTACTGGGCGCGCTTCTTGGACAGGATCAGCCGGCCCTCCTTGTCCTCCTTCTGGAGAACAAGGGCCTCGACGTGGTCTCCGACGGCGACGACCTCGTTGGGGTCGACGTCGTGCTTGATGGAGAGCTCACGGGAGGGGATGACACCTTCCGTCTTGTAGCCGATGTCGAGGAGGACCTCGTCTCGATCGACCTTGACGACGGTGCCTTCGACGATGTCGCCGTCATTGAAGTACTTGATGGTCTCGTCGATCGCCGCGAGGAAGGCTTCCTCGGACCCGATGTCATTGACCGCTACCTGCGGGGTGGTCGAGGTGGCCTCGGTGCTGCTCGTCATGTGTCGGCTGGCTCCGGATACGGACATAGTCGGTGTCTTCCGCGCGCGGAGGGCCTTTTTCCGCCCTGCCGAGGACCGGGTAGGGACGCGGGTTCACCGCGTCGAAGAACCGAACCGATGTCGACGACCTGACCGAGCGCGAGCCTGCTCCGTCCGAAGCACGCGCAAGCCCACAGCGCAGCGATCAGCATATGACAGCGACCGCACCCGGTCAATCTCCGGGCCGCAGCGCCGGACGAAACGGTCAGTACCGACGACCGTAGGGCCGGAACGACGGGGCGAGCCGCTTCTCCTCGGCCGCAGGGAACGTCACCGTCGCCGGATCCCCGTCCGATGTATAGCGTTCCATCGGGTGTTTGTCCAGGTAGTCCAACCAGGCCGTCGAGCAGAACTGACGGCAGTCGTTCTCCTTGATCTTCCCCTCGGACCGGACGCGGTCGATCGCCCACCGGTCGAAGCCGGTGGTGAACGGCGACGCCGACGGCTTCCAGCCCGCGAGGAAGACGCCCTTGAACCCGTACCGGGCGCCGTCGGCCCGCGCCCACTCGCTCTTGCGCGGGACGGCGCCGAACGGGTAGGCGAACGTGGTGGTGTGCGCGCCGGTCAGGGCGACGATCTGGTCCTCCATGCCGCCGATCTCGGCCCGGACGCCCTGCTTGGACAGCCGCGAGAGATCCGCGTGGGTGACGGTGTGGTTACCGATCTCGTAGCCGTGTGAGATGAGCCACTTCAACCCGTCGGCGGCGCGGTCGCCGAGCCCGAAGATGTCCTTGTTGAGGTAGAAGGTCGCCGTCGCCCGGAACCCCGGATGGGTGCGGGCGGCCTCCTGGAGGATCGCGACGGCCGTGTCGGGCGCGGGGTTGCCCGCCGCGTCCAGCCCGAAATGCCCGGGCGTGCTGTCGTCGAACGTGAGGACGACGGGGTGGCGGCCCGCCGGGACGTCGATCCGGCCCGCGACGAACTCGGCGGCGGTGATCGGCGCGTAGCCCTCGTCGGCGAGGCGGTTCACCTCGTCGCGGAACTCCTGCACCGACCGGTCGAGCGACAGCTCGGGCTTCTTCATGATCCGGTGGTACATGAGCACGGGGACCATGCCCAGCTCGTCGGCCCGCACGCGCGCGGCCTCGGCGGTGGCGGGCGGGATCGGCGCGGTCACGGACGGAGTCGGCGTCGGCGTCCCGCTCGCCCGAGGGCTCCCCGGCGCGACGGACGGCACCGGCGGGCGCCCCGCCGCGGCCTTCTCCCCAGCGGCGGCCCGGACGGCGGTCGCGGCCCGGCGCGCGTCCCGGTCCCCGGGCAGCGTCAGCCCGAGGACGACGGCCACGACGACGAGGACCGCGGCGAGCTTGTGGAGGAGCGGCACGGGCCTCCCGTCATCGGAACACCGTCATGATCGAACGACAGCGTACGACCCGGCGGCCCGCCACAACAGGGATCCGACACACCCGAACCCGCCCCGCTCCGGCAAACCCTCCCCCAAAGCCCGGCCGCTAGTGCGCGGCATCTTGCCAGGTGCCGCCGGTGCCCATGGAGACCTCCAGCGGGGCCTTGAGGGCGTAGGCGCCGGCCATCTGCTCGCGGACGAGGTCCCGCAGGGCGTCCGCCTCGCCGGGCGCGACCTCCAGCACCAGTTCGTCGTGGACCTGCAGCAGCATCCGGGAGCGGAACCCGCCGGCGCGCAGCGCGCGGTCGACGTTGAGGCTCGCGACCTTGACGATGTCGGCCGCCGAGCCCTGGATCGGGGCGTTCAGCGCCATCCGCTCGGCCATCTCGCGGCGCTGCCGGTTGTCGGACGTCAGGTCGGGCAGGTAGCGGCGGCGGCCGAGGATCGTCTCGGTGTAGCCGTCGCGGCGGGCCTGCGCGACGACGCCCTCCAGGTAGTCGCGGACGCCGCCGAACTGCTGGAAGTACTCCTCCATCAGCCCGCGCGCCTCGTCCGGCGGGATGCGGAGCTGCTGCGACAGCCCGTACGCCGACAGCCCGTACGCCAGCCCGTAGTTCATCGCCTTGATGCGGGCGCGCAGCTCGGAGTCGATCTGCTCGGGCGGCAGCCCGAACACCCGCGACGCGGTGATCGTGTGGAAGTCCGCGCCGGACCCGAACGCCTCCAGCAGCGCCTCGTCGCCGGACAGGTGCGCCATGATCCGCAGCTCGATCTGGCTGTAGTCGGCGGTGAGCAGCGACTCGTAGCCGGCGCCGACGACGAACGCCTCGCGGATCTGGCGTCCCTCGGCGGTGCGGATCGGGATGTTCTGCAGGTTCGGGTCGGTGGACGACAGCCGCCCGGTCGCCGCGATCATCTGGTTGAACGTGGTGTGGATGCGGCCCGCGTCGTCGGCCATCGGGATCAGCGAGTCCACGATGCTCTTGAGCTTGGCGACCTCGCGCCAGCGCAGGATGTGCGCGAGCACCGGGTGCTCGCTCTTGGCGAGCAGGTTCGTCAGCGCCTCGGAGTCGGTGGTGTACCCGGTCTTGGTGCGCTTGGTCTTCGGCAGGCCCAGCTCGTCGAACAGGACCTGCTGCACCTGCTTGGGCGAGCCGAGGTTGAACTCGTGGTCGACGGCGGCGTGCGCGTCCTGCTCCTCCTGCTTGACCTGGCCGCCGAGCGACGCCGACAGGCCCGCCAGATGGTCGGCGTCGACCGCGATCCCGGCGCGCTCCATCCCGGCGAGGACGCGCACCAGCGGCAGCTCCACCTCGTGCAGCAGCCGCGTCGCGCCGCGCCGCTCCAGGTCGCGGTCCAGGACGTCGGCCAGCTCCCCGACGGCGCGGGCGCGGACGGCGAGGTCGCGCGCGGCCTCCTCCTCGCCCGACCCGTCCAGCGTGAGCTGCCCGGAGTCCTCGGTCTCGCCGCGCAGCTCCCGGTGCAGGTAGCGCAGGACGAGGTCGCCGAGGTCGAACGTCCGCTGCCCGGGCAGCGCCAGGTACGCCGCGAGCGCGGTGTCGCTGGTGAGGCCCTCCAGCTCCATGCCGCGCGCGTACAGCGCGAGCATCGGCCCCTTGGCCTCGTGCATCGCCTTGGGCCGGGACGGGTCGGCGAGCCAGGCCGCCAGTGCCCGCTCGTCGTCGGCGATCAGCTCGACCGGGTCCAGCCGGACGGCCGCGCCGGACGCCGCCGCCAGCGCGATCCCGGTCAGCTCCCCGGTGCCGCGCCCCCAGGTGCCGGTGACCGCGACGCCGGTGCGGCCCTGGACGGTGTTCTCGGCCAGCCACGCGGCGAGCGCGCCGGGCTCCAGCTCGTCCAGCCGGATCTCGAAGCCCTCCTCGGCCTCGGGTTCCACCGCCGACAGCGACGCGTACAGCCGCTCGCGCAGGACGCGGAACTGCAGCGAGTCGAACAGGGTGTGGATCTCGTCGCGGTCCCACTGGCCGATCTTCAGGTCCAGCGGGGCGGCGTCCAGCTCGACGTCGCAGTCCAGCTTGTTGATCTGCTGGTTGCGCAGGACGTCGCCGAGGTGCTCGCGCAGGCTCTCGCCCGCCTTGCCCTTGATCTCGTCGACCTTGGCGACGAGCGTGTCCAGGTCGCCGTACTTCACCAGCCACTTGGCGGCGGTCTTCGGGCCGACGCCGGGCACGCCGGGCAGGTTGTCGCTGGACTCCCCGACCAGCGCCGCCAGCTCCCGGTACCGCTCGGGCGGCACCCCGTACTTCTCCTCGACGGCCGCCGGGTCCATCCGCTTCAGCTCCGACACCCCGCGCACCGGGTACAGCACGGTGACGTTCTCGTCGACGAGCTGGAACGCGTCCCGGTCGCCGGAGACGACCAGCGTCTGCATGCCCGCCGCGGTCGCCCGCACCGACAGCGTCGCGATGATGTCGTCGGCCTCGAACCCCGCGACCGACAGCCGCGGGATCCGCAGCGCGTCCAGCACCTCGAAGATCAGGCTGACCTGGCTGCGGAACTCGTCGGGCGTCTTCTGCCGGCCCGCCTTGTACTCGACGTACGCCTCGTGCCGGAACGTCGGCTCGGACCGGTCGAACGCCACCGCGATGTGCGTCGGCTGCTCGTCGCGCAGGACGTTGATCAACATCGAGGTGAACCCGTAGACCGCGTTGGTCGGCTGCCCGTCGGTGGTGGAGAAGTTCTCCACCGGCAGCGCGAAGAACGCCCGGTAGGCGAGCGAGTGCCCGTCCAGCAGCAGGAGCCGGGGCTTGTCAGGGGTCGGTACTGTCGTGGCCACGCCTTGACTCTAGTCTGCGCGTACGACAGTTCGAGGAGGCTTGATGGCAGAGGACCTGCGCGAACTCACCGCGCTGCTCAACGGGGCCAAGGGCGATCTCCCGCAGACCATGGGGATCGAGTTCGTGGAGGCGTCCGCCGAGCGCGTCACCGCCCGGATGCCGGTCGCGGGCAACACCCAGCCGTACGGGCTGCTGCACGGCGGCGCGTCCTGCGTCCTCGCCGAGACGCTCGGCTCGGTCGGCGCGGCCATCCACGCGGGCGCCGGGCGCATCGCCGTCGGCATCGAGATCAACGCCACGCACCACCGGTCGGCGACCGAGGGGACCGTCACCGGCGTCGCCACCCGCGTCCACGGCGGGCGCAGCCTCGCCACCTACGAGATCGTCATCACCGACGACCGGGACCGCCGGGTCTGCACCGCCCGCCTGACCTGCATGCTGCGCGACGCTCCGTGATCTGAGTCGCCCCCTTTGCGGTGGACCGTCCCCTCTCGCTACCGTTGATGAGAACGGCTCGGGATCGCCGAGTAGACAACGTACGCGTCCGGAGACGGGCCGTACGGCCCCAAAGGCGATCCCGGGCCCGGCATCTTTCCGGGCACGGTTCGGTCGCGGCCGTTCCCCGCGCATGGTGCGCGCGCCTACCGTTCGGGGATGCGCCCCCGCGCCGCTCTCCTCGGCCTCGTGCTGGTCCTCTCCGGGTGTTCCGGACACGACGACCGGCGTCCCGCCGTCTACGACCTGCCCGCCCGCACCGTCCGGCCCGACGAGACGGCCGTCCACGCGCCGCCGACGGCCAGCGGCGAACTCACCTTCCAGGTCATCGGCTTCACCACCGGCATGACCGGGCTCGCCGGAAGCCACGCCGACCGGTCCCCGCGGGGCCGCTACACCCGCGTCCGCATCGTCGTGGTCAACACCAGCCGCACCGACCAGGCCTACGACGCGCGCAACCAGAAACTCCTCACCGCGGACGGCGCCCAGTACACCCGCGACCTCGAAGCCACCCTCATCAAACGGCAGCCCGCCGAGGACCTGGAGATCGGCGCGGCCATGCGCGTCGAGATGGACCTCTGGTACGACATCCCGGCGACCGCGCGGCCCACCGCGCTCCGCGTCGTCGGGACGGCGCCGCTCGGGTCCGTCACCCCGACCGCGCCGCCCGCCGACATCCGGCTCCCCTGACGGGCCCGGCTCACGCCTCCCCGGGCTGCTCCGCCTCGGCCACGTCCGTCCCGCCGCCGAGGTAGGCCGCCCGCACCTGCGGGTCGTCCAGCAGCTCCGCCGCCGGGGCCGACTTCACGATCCGCCCCGTCTCCAGCACGTACGCCCGGTGCGCGATCTGCAGCGCCTGCGCCGCGTTCTGCTCCACCAGCAGGACGGTCGTGCCGCGCCGGTTGATCTCCTCGATGATCGAGAAGATCTGCTGCACCAGCATCGGCGCCAGGCCCATCGACGGCTCGTCCAGCAGCAGCACCTTCGGCCGCGCCATCAGCGCCCGCCCGATCGCGAGCATCTGCTGCTCGCCGCCCGACATCGTCCCGCCCATCTGGCCCTTGCGCTCGGCCAGCCGGGGGAACAGCTCGTAGACCTCCGCCAGCTCCTTGGCGGTGTCCCCGCGCCGCGCGTACGCGCCCATTGCGAGGTTGTCGGCCACCGTCATGCCCGGGAACACGCCCCGGCCCTCCGGCGACTGCCCGATGCCCGCCAGCACGCGCTTGTGCCCCGGCATCCGGCTGATGTCGCGGCCGTCGAACCGGATCCGGCCCCGCGACAGCGGACGCAGCCCCGAGATCGTCTTCAGCGTCGTCGTCTTGCCCGCGCCGTTCGCGCCGATCAGCGTGACGATCTCGCCCTCGGCGACCTCGATCGACAGGCCCCGGATCGCCGCGATCTTCCCGTAGTGGACGTGGACGTCCTCGACCTCAAGAAGCATCGGCGGGAGCCCCCAAGTACGCCTCGATGACCCGAGGGTCGTTCTGAATCTCCGCCGGCAGGCCCTCGGCGATCTTCTGCCCGAAGTCCAGCACGGCGATCCGGTCGCTGATGCCCATGATCAGGCTCATGTCGTGCTCGATCAGCAGCACCGTCCGGCCCGAGTCGCGGATGCGGCGGATCAGGTCCTGCAGCTCGATCTTCTCCGCCGGGTTCATCCCCGCCGCCGGCTCGTCCAGCAGCAGCAGCTTCGGCTCGGTCGCCAGCGCCCGCGCGATCTCCAGCCGCCGCTGGTCGCCGTAGGGCAGGTTCTTGGCGTTCTCGTCCACCCGGTGCGCGACGCCCACGAACTCCAGCAGCTCCCGCGCCTTCTCCCGGCCCTCGCGCTCCTCGCGGCGGTGCCACGGCAGGCCGAGGGACGCGCCCGCAAGGCCCGTCCGGTGATGCGCGTCCGCGCCCACCATCACGTTCTCCAGCGCGGTCATGTTGTGGAACAGCCGGACGTTCTGGAACGTCCGCGCCACCCCGCGCTTGGTCACCGCGAACCGCTTGCGGCCGTCGATGCGGTCGCCGTCGAACACGACCGCGCCCTCCGTCGGCCGGTACACGCCGGTGATCACGTTGAACACCGTCGTCTTGCCCGCGCCGTTCGGGCCGATCAGCGCGAAGATCTCCCCGGCGCGCACCGCGAGGTCCAGCCCGTTGATCGCGACGACGCCGCCGAACCGCATCGTGATCTGCTGGAGCTCCAGCAGGCCCGCCTGCCCGCTCATCCGGTCACCTCCGCCTTGGCCTCGTGCGGATCACCGTCGGGCCCCGCGACCTCCGCGCCGAGACCGCCCATGCCGCCCGTGCCCTCCTGCAGCTCCGCCTTCCGCCGCCGCGACGGCAACAGCCCCTCCGGACGCAGCGCCATCATCACCACCAGCGCCAGCCCGAAGAAAAGGACCCGGTAATCGTTCAGCGCCCGGAAACGCTCCGGCAGCCACGCCACCAGGAAGGCGCCCAGGATCACCCCCGGCAGGTTCCCCGAACCGCCCAGCACCACGGCCGCCAGAATCAGCGCCGACACCATGAACTCGAAGTTCTTCGGAATGATCGACGTCGCCTGCGAACCGTAGATCACGCCCGTCAGGCCGCCGATCGCCGCGCCGATCGCGAACGCCGCCAGCTTGAACTTGAACGTCGGCACGCCCATCAGCTCGGCCGCGTCCTCGTCCTCACGGATCGCCGCCCACGCCCGTCCCACCCGGCTCCGATTCAGCCGGACCACGAACACGATCACCACGATGATCGCCAGCAGCATCAGGTAGTAGTACGGACGCGAATCCAGCGCCCCGTACGTGAACGGCTGCAGACCGCCGAGACCGAGACCCGAGAACGGCTGCACGTCCGGCACCGCCCACTCCGTCAGCGTCGGCGGGTGCGGAATCCCCGAAATGCCGTTCGGCCCGCCGATCGAGTCGGTGTTCTGCGCCACGATCCGGATGATCTCCCCGAACCCCAGCGTCACGATCGCCAGATAGTCGCCCCGCAACCGCAGCGTCGGCGCGCCCAGGATCACCCCCGACGCCGCCGCGATCACGATGCCCACCGGCACGATCGCCCAGAAATCCCAGCCGTGCAGCTTCCCGAGCACCGCCATCGAATACGCGCCGATCGCGAAGAACGCCACATACCCGAGATCCAGCAGGCCCGCCTGCCCCACCACCACGTTCAACCCGATCGCCAGCAGGATGTACCCGCCGATCGGGAAGAACAACAAGTCCGACCAGTTGCTCGACGGCGACATGAAACTGCCGATCGAATCCGCCGGAAGAATCAGCGCGCCCAGGACCAGCAGCGCGTACACCGGCCACCGCACCCGTCCCGGCGCCGACGCCCAGCCGTCGCGCACCCGCGCGACCGTGCCGGTGACCGCCCGCAGCGACGCCATCGGTCCCCCTCCGCTCGTCTTCGCGCCGCTCATGCGCGCGCCCGCTGCAACGACTCGCCCAAAATCCCTGTCGGCCGGAACATCAGCACCAGGACCAGAACGCTGAACGCCACCACGTCCCGCCACTCCGCACCGAAGATCGACGACCCGTACATCTCCAGCAGCCCCAGCGCCATCCCGCCGATCAGCGCACCGCGCAGATTCCCGATCCCGCCCAGCACCGCCGCCGTGAACGCCTTGATGCCCAGCAGGAACCCGACCGTATAGACCGTCTCCTCGAAACGCATCATGTACAGCGCCGCCGCCACACCCGCCATCGCACCGCCCAGCGCGAACGTCGCCATCACGATCCGGTCGATGTTCACGCCCATCAGCACGGCCGTCTCCGGATCCTGCGCCGTCGCGCGGATCCCCCGGCCGAGCCGCGTCCGGCTCACGAACTGGTCCAGCGCCACCATCATCAAAAGCGCGCCGACGAAGATGATGACCTTGTCACTGCGGAAATCCACCGACCCGATCGAGAACAGGTTCACCGGATCGGTGAAATCGTTCGACTGCACCGGCAGATGCCCACCCGCCAGCGGCCGGTCGAAGAACCGCGGGATCACCACGATCGCGAACAACTGCTGCAGGAACAACGACGCGCCGATCGCCGAGATCAACGCCGCCAGCCGCGACCCGCCCGACCGCCGCAACGGCCGGTACGCCACCAGCTCCAGCAGCACCGCCGAACCGCCCGCCGCGACCGCCGCCACGACCGCCAGGACCACGATCAGGCCGATCAGCGCGAGCGTCCCCACCGGGGAATTGATGCCCAGCGCCTCCACCGCGCCCACCACCGCGAACGTGCCGATCATGAAGATCTCGGAATGCGCGAAATTGATCAGCCGCAGCACGCCGTAGACCATCGTGTAGCCGAGCGCGACCAGCGCGTAGATGGCGCCGAGCGAAAGACCGTCGACCGTGGACGGCCAAAACTGATCCAGGAAGTTCTGCACGATGAGCCGCCTTCGTCAGAAGGGGCGGGAACGCATGCGCGCCCCCGCCCCTGCGCGTCGACGGGAACCGCCCGCCGCAGCGGGCCGTCCCGCTACTTCAGCTTCGCCGTCTTCGCGTCGCCGACCAGCGGAAGCGTCGCGCCCTTGATCTCGTAGACGTAGATCGCGCTGCTCGCCGGGTCGCCCGTCGGCGTGAACTTGATCTGCTTCGAGACGCCGGGGACGTCCACCGTCGAGAGGAACTTGTTGATGTCCTCCGCCTTGGTGTTCCCCGCCTTGATCGCCGCGATGAAGGCGCTCGCCGCGTCATAGCCCTCGGCCGAGTAGATCGCCGTGTCCGTCTTGTACTTCGCCTTGTACGCCTCGGAGAACTTCTTCGACGCCGGGCTCGCCTTGCCCGTCGGGTCGATCAGGCACGGGCAGCCGATGACCGAACCGTCCGCGACGGTCCCGCCCGCGCCCTTCGCCAGACCCGGGTCCAGCGAACCGTCGCCCGACAGGAACCGGCTCTTCACGCCCGCCTGCCGCAGCTGCTTCACGAGCTTGCCGGCCTGCGCGTAGTACCCGCCGAAGAACACCGCGTCCGGCGCGAACGCCTTCACCTGGTTCACCGTCGCCGAGTAGTCCGACGCGTTCGGGTCGATCACGCCGACCTGCGTCGTCGCGCCCGCCGCCTTCACCGTGCTCTCGACCGTCGTCCCGAGCGGCTTCCCGTACTCGGAGTTGTCGTGGACCACGAAGACCTTCTTCGCGCCGAGACCGTTCGTGATGAACGTCCCGATGCCCGACCCCTGCACGTCGTCGTTGCCGACGATCCGGTGGAAGAACTTCCACCCGTTCTTCGACAGCGCCGCGTTCGTCGCCGACGGGGAGATCGACGGGACCTTCCCCTCCTCCAGGACCGGGTCGACCTGCTGCGACTCGCCCGAGAACGCCGGCCCGATCAGACCGACGATCTTGTCCTTGGTGAGCGCCGTCTTCGCCAGCGGCACGGCCTGCTCGCCCTTGCCCTGGCTGTCGTAGGTCTTGAACTTGATCTTGACCTTCGGGTTCGTCGCGTTGTACTCCTCGATCGCCAGCGCCGCGCCCTGCTTGGGCGGAATGACGATGCCCGCGCTCTCACCGGTCAGGTCGCCCATGAAGCCGATGGTGACCGAGTTCTTGTCGCCCGAACCACCCGAGTCGCCGCCGCAGGCGGAGGCACTGACCGCGAGCACCGCGCTGAGGGCCACCGCGCCCGTGGCCCGCATGATGTTGCGCCGCAAGGTGTCACCTTTCCATCCGGATCCGGGGGGATCAGGTACGAGTCCGAGCCCGGTGAACGCTCTCCCGCTGAAAACGGTCACTCCGGGACCAGGTATGTCGTACACCTCCCGGCCGAGAGGTAACAGGACCCGGCACACGAAGGGTTACTCACTCGTTATCCCCCCGTGCCCATTCGCGCAGCGCCACGGCCAGCGACGATGACGGAAAGTGAAGCCGGTTCGGCCCCCGCCGCCGGGGCTCCCGACCGGTTCCGGACGGATTCCCCGGCCTTTTTGTCAACACCGTTTCACCCGCATGACAGCCGTGTTACGGGCGGTGTCGTCGATTACGGCCCGTCCGAAACCCGGCATCCGGCCTCAGCCGGCCGCGTCGGACCCGCCGTCCTGACCCGACCCCTTCGACGCGCCCGCCACCACGGCCTCCGCCACCGCCCGCATCGTCAACCGCCGGTCCATCGACGTCTTCTGGATCCACCGGAACGCCTCCGGCTCCGTCCAGCCGTGCGCCTGCTGCAGCAGCCCCTTGGCCCGGTCGACGACCTTGCGCGTCTCCAACCGGTCCGAAAGCCCCGCGACCTCCGCCTCCAGCGCCCGCAGCTCGGTGTAGCGGCTCACCGCCACCTCGATCGCCGGCGTCAGGTCCGTCTTGCTGAACGGCTTGACGAGATAGGCCATCGCGCCCGCGTCCGTCGCCCGCTGCACCAGCTCCCGCTGCGAGAACGCCGTGAGGATGACGACCGGCGCGATCCGGTCCGCCGCGATGCGCTCGGCGGCGGAGATGCCGTCCAGCACGGGCATCTTGACGTCGAGGATCACGAGGTCGGGCCGGTGCTCGGCGGCCAGCCGGACGGCCGTCTCACCGTCCCCCGCCTCGCCCACGACCTCGTACCCGTCCTCCTGGAGCATCTCCTTGAGGTCCAGCCGGATGAGGGCCTCGTCTTCTGCGATCACAACTCGCCGAGCGGTCTCCGTCACGCCCCCGAGACTACCGGGACCGGCTAGCATGGTCGGAGCCAGGTGGGACTTCCCGCACGGGACACAACCAGGCGGGAATGTCCGAAAAAATTGGATAAATGCCGGGATGATGGAATAGGCAGACATTGATCCCTCAAAAGGATTTGTCCGAAAGGGCGTGCGGGTTCGAGTCCCGCTCCCGGCACTTGCACTAGCCCCCGAACCGCCATCCGCTATTGGATGGCGGTTTTTGTCATACCCGCCTGTGACGATCGGCGCATGTACGATCCACGACAACGCCCCCTCGCCCTCCGACTGCTCCGTGAGGGCTTCTCCCTCACGGAGATCAGCCGCCAGACCGGAATTTCACGGCAGACGCTCTACAACTGGAAGAAAGACCCAGATAAGGCCGCCGCGCGCGTGGTGCCCTCCTGCCCCAGGTGCCACGAGCGGGCGCTCGATCGACCCGCCTACTCCTACCTGCTCGGGCTGTACCTCGGGGACGGCCACATCGCCAACGCGCCCAAGGCGGGGATCTACCGCATGGAGATCACGTGCGCGGACAGTTGGCCCGGCCTGAGCGAGGAGGCCGCGCAAGCGCTCGCCGTCGTCATGCCCGGCCAGAAGATCGGCCGCAGGGCGAGCATCGGCTGCACCAACATCGGCGCCTACTCGAAGCACTGGCCGTGCATCTTCCCCCAGCACGGACCGGGCATGAAGCACACGCGCAAGATCGCGCTCGCCGAATGGCAGCGGGAGATCGTGGACGAGTTCACCGAGAAGTTCGTTCGGGGTCTGATCCATTCGGACGGCTGTCGCGCGATGAACCGCATCAAACACGTCCGGAACGGTGAGACGGTCTGGTACGAGTACCCCCGGTACTTCTTCACGAACGCGTCCGACGACATCCGGACGCTGTACACCGACGCTCTTGACCGGCTCGGGATCGCCTGGAAACAGAACAGCGCTCGGAACATCTCGGTCGCGCGGCGGGAGGCGGTGGCGCGGCTGGACGCGTTCGTCGGGCCGAAGTACTGATCGCGGGGACCGGCGGCCGGTGGTGTCCGGCCGCCGGGAAGGGTGTCAGTGGCCGGCGATGGCGTCGCCGATGCGGTGGACGCGCAGGGCGTTGGTGGAGCCGGGGGTTCCGGGCGGGGAGCCCGCGACGACGACCACGCGGTCGCCCTTCTGGTAGCGGCCGATTTCGAGGAGCGCCTGCTCGACCTGGCGGACCATCTCGTCGGTGTGGTTGACCTCGGGGACGATGAACGTCTCGACGCCCCAGACGTGCGCGAGGCGGCCCCGGATGGCGGGGACGGAGGTGAACGCCAGCAGCGGGATCGGCGAGCGGTAGCGGGAGAGGCGGCGGGCGGTCTCGCCGGACATGGTGAACGCGACGAGGGCCTGCGCGCCGACGGTGGCGCCGACTTCGGCCGCCGCGCGGGCGATGGCGCCGCCGACGGTCTCGGGGATGCGGTTGAGGGTGTGGGTGGCGTGGAGGGTGGATTCCTCGGCGGTGCAGACGATGCGGCTCATGGTCTCGACGGCGAGGATGGGGTATTGGCCGACGCTGGTCTCGCCGGAGAGCATGACGGCGTCGGCGCCTTCGAAGACGGCGTTGGCGACGTCGGAGGTCTCGGCGCGGGTGGGGCGGGGCGAGGAGATCATGGATTCGAGCATCTGGGTCGCGACGATGACCGGGCGGGCCTTTTCGCGGCAGAGTTCGATGGCGCGTTTCTGGACGATCGGGACCTGTTCGAGGGGCAGTTCGACGCCGAGGTCGCCGCGGGCGACCATGATGCCGTCGAAGGCGGCGACGATCTCGGGGAGGGCGTCGACGGCCTGGGGCTTCTCGATCTTGCCGATGAGGGGGACGCGGACGCCTTCCTCTTCCATGATCTGGTAGCAGATGTCGGCGTCGCCGGGAGTGCGGACGAAGGAGAGGGCGACGAGGTCGACGCCGAGGCGCAGGGCCCAGCGCAGGTCTTCTTCGTCCTTGTCGGTGAGGGCGGGGACGCTGACGGGGACGCCGGGTAGGTTGAGGCCCTTGTTGTCGGAGACCATGCCGCCGACGGTGACGGTGGTGTGGACGCGGGGGCCGTCGACGGCGGTGACTTCGAGGGCGACGCGGCCGTCGTCGATGAGGACGGTGTCGCCGGCGGCGACGTCGCCGGGGAGGCCGGTGTAGGTGGTGGAGACCTGTTTGCGGGTGCCGGGGACGTCCTCGGTGGTGATGGTGAACGCGTCGCCGAGGGTGAGGCGCACGGGGCCGTCGGGGAACCGGCCGATGCGGATCTTGGGGCCCTGGAGGTCGGCGAGGATGCCGACGCCGCGTCCTGCGGCGGCCGAGGCGGCGCGGAGGCGGTGGTAGACCTCTTCGTGGGCGGCGTGGTCGCCGTGGCTCATGTTGAGGCGGGCGACGTCGACGCCGGCGTCGACGAGGGCGCGGATCTGCTCGGCGCTGGAGCAGGCGGGGCCGATGGTGCTGACGATCTTCGCTCGACGGGTCACGGACACAAAACTACTTAGTTACTTGCTGGTATGGATATTCGTGCAGGATGTGGCCATCCACGATTCACGCAGTGGTCCAGCCCAAAGGTCTAGACCACCACGGAATCGGTGGATTCGGGCCGAAACCCTCGCCGGGATCGGTCAGGCGGCGAACACATCGACGGCCGTCTTGACGAACGCGGGGAGGTCGTCGGGCTTGCGGCTGGTGACGAGCGTGTTCGGCCCCGCCTCGCAGACCTGAACCTCCTCGTCCCGCCAGAGCGCGCCGGCGTTGGTCAGGTCGGTGCGCAGGCTCGGCCAGGACGTGAGGGTGCGTCCGTTCACGACGTCGGCCTCGGCGAGCAGCCAGGGCGCGTGGCAGATGGCGGCGACGGGCTTGCCCGCGTCGAAGAAGGCGCGGACGAACGCGACGGCCTCCGGGACGGTGCGCAGGAAGTCGGGGTTGGCGACGCCGCCGGGGAGCACGAGCGCGTCGAACGCGTCCGGCACCGAGGCCGAGAGCGGCGCGTCGACGGCGAGGGTGTCGCCCTTGTCGAGATGGTTGAACATCTGGATCTCGGTGTCAGTGGTGGAGATCAGGCGGACGTCGGCGCCCGCTTCGCGGAGCCCGTCGCGGGGTTCGGTGAGTTCGACCTGCTCGGTGCCCTCGGGCGCGGCGAGGACGGCGATGGTCTTGCCTTTCAGGTCGTGCGCCATGGTGGCCTCCTTGATCGTCCGGTTGCGCAGCCCCTTCCCGTGCTTTCGGGTGGTATGCAGGGATTCATGAATCCGTCCGGATACCGGGAGCGGGCCACGCCGCGCGGTGCGGGCCTGGCGTGCGTGTGGACGTCGGCGCTGCCGCGCTCGGCGGCGGGTCCGTTCGTGCAGCGCGTGGTCCCGGACGGCTGTGTGGACGTCTACTGGTCGGAGCGGGCGGGCCGCGTGTTCGTGGCGGGCCCGGACACCGGTCCGAATCCGGCGCCGATGATGCCGGGCGACCGGTTCGCGGGCGTGCGTTTCCGTCCGGGCATGGCGGGACGGGTCCTCGGCGTCCCACCGGCGGCCGTACGGGACGCGCGGATGCCTCTGGCCGACCTGTGGGGCGCGGACGCCGAGCGCCTGGAGCACGAGGCGGCTACCGGAGCCCCGGAGCAGGCGCTGACCTCGGCGCTGCTGGCGCGGGCGGCAGCCGCTCCCCCGCCCGATCCCCTGGTCCCCGGCCTGATCCCCGCGCTGGCGCGCGGTTCGGTGGCGGACGCGGCGGACGCTCTGGGCTTCAGCGAACGGCAGTTACGGCGCCGTGCGGTGGACGCGTTCGGCTACGGCCCGAAGACCGTCCAACGGGTGCTGCGCTTCCAGCGGGCGCTGCGGCTGGCCAGAGCGGGCACGCCGTTCGCGGAGGTCGCGCAGGCGGCGGGCTATGCCGACCAGACGCATCTGGCGCACGAGGTGCGGGAGCTGGGCGGCGCGCCGCTCGGCGCGTTCCGGTGAGATGCCGGATTTGGGACAGGCGTTCCCAGTAGCCTCGTCGTCCGGGCAACGGGAACAGGGGTCAACGTGATCATCGGATGGATGCGGGCGTTCGTGGACCGTCCGGCGGAGCTGCGGGCGGAGGCGGTGCGGTTCTGGGCGGCGGTGACGGGCACGGAGCCGGCCGACGGCGGCCTGCTGGTCCCGGCGAAGGGCGACGCGCACGTGGAGGTGCGGTCCGGCGCGGCGCTGGCCCTGGAGGTGGCGGACGTGGAGGCGGCGCTGACGGTGGCGCGGGCGCTCGGCGCCGAGGCGATCGAGGCGGGCGAGACCGAGGCGGTCGTCCGGAGCCCGGGCGGAACCGTGTTCCGTTTGGAGCAGTGGTCGGGCGCGGCCGAGCGGTCGCCGGTCGTGGGCGACGCAGACGTGTTCCAGGTCTGCGTGGACGTCCCGGCGGCGGCGTTCGACGAAGAGGTGGCGTTCTGGTCCCGCTGGACGGGCTGGCCCTCCCGGGAGGCGGCCCGGCCCGAGTTCGCGGTGGTCCAGCCCCCGGACGCGATGCCGTTCCGCCTGCTGATCCAGCGGCTGGAGGACGGCGGCCCCGGCGCGCACCTGGACCTGGCCTGCCCCGACCGGGCCGCGACGCGCGCCCGGCACGAGGAGCTGGGCGCCCGCGCGCTGCGCGAACTGCCGTGGTGGACGGTCATGGAAGACCCGGCGGGCGGGACGTACTGCCTGATCGCCGCACGCCCGGCAAGCTGACCGGCGCGGTGACCGGCAGCACGCCCGGCAGGCTGACCGGCGGCGCGCCCGGCGGGGTGATCGCCACGCGCCCGGCAGGGCGACCGGCGACGTGACCGGTGGAGTGACCGGCGCCGCGCCCCGGGGGGGTCCCGGGGCGCGGCGGACGGGTCAGGCGATCGGCCGCGCGGTCGGCGGGATCGGGTAGGGCAGCGCGGTGTGCCCGGTGCCGGAGAGGTAGGCGTCCACCCCGTGCGCGGCGGCGCGTCCCTCGGCGATGGCCCAGACGATGAGCGACTGGCCGCGTCCCATGTCCCCGGCGGCGAAGACGCCCGGGACGGTGGTGTGGTAGTCGCGGTCGCGGACGACGTTCCCGCGCTGGTCCAGTTCGACGCCGAGCTGCTCCAGCAGCCCCTGCTTCTGCGGCCCGAGGAACCCCATCGCGAGCGTGACGAGCTGCGCGGGCAGCTCCCGCTCGGTGCCGGGGACGGGCGTGAACCCGGTCTCGGGCCCGCCCACCTCGACGATCTTCAGAGCGCGGACGTTGCCGTCGGCGTCGCCGAGGAACTCGACGGTGTTGACGGCGTAGACGCGCTCGCCGCCCTGCGCGGCCAGTTCCTCGTGGGCGCTCTCCATCTTGAACAGCATGGGGTACGTCGGCCACGGCTGGCCGCCCGGACGGGCCTCCGGCGGACGCGGCATGATCTCCAGCTGCGTGACCGACGCGGCGCCCTGCCGGATCGCGGTGCCGATGCAGTCGGCGCCGGTGTCGCCGCCGCCGATGACGACGACGTGCTTGCCCTCGGCGGTGATGGCCGGGACGTCGGCGTCGCCCTCCTGCACCTTGTTGGCGAGCGGCAGGTACTCCATCGCCTGGTGGACGCCGTTCAGCTCGCGTCCGGGGACGGGCAGGTCGCGCCAGACGGTGGCGCCGCCCGCGAGGACGACGGCGTCGTACCGCTCGCGCAGGTCGTCGGCCGTGACGTCCTCGCCGACGTTCACCGAGGTCTTGAACTCGGTGCCCTCGGCGCGCATCTGGGCGATGCGGCGGTCGAGGTGGCGCTTCTCCATCTTGAACTCGGGGATGCCGTAGCGCAGGAGCCCGCCGACGCGGTCGGCGCGCTCGTACACGCGGACGTCGTGCCCGGCGCGGGTGAGCTGCTGGGCGGCGGCGAGCCCGGCGGGCCCGGAGCCGACGACCGCGACCCGCTTGCCGGTCTTGACGGCGGGCGGCTGCGGGTGGACCCAGCCCTCGGACCAGGCGCGGTCGATGATCTCGGCCTCGACGCGCTTGATCGCGACGGGGTCCTGGTTGATGCCGAGGACGCAGGCGCTCTCGCACGGCGCGGGGCACAGCTTCCCGGTGAACTCGGGGAAGTTGTTGGTGGCGTGGAGGCGTTCGATGGCCTCACGCCAGTCGCGCCGGTAGACGAGGTCGTTCCACTCGGGGATGAGGTTGCCGAGCGGGCAGCCCTGGTGGCAGAACGGGATGCCGCAGTCCATGCAGCGGCTGGCCTGCTTCTCCAGGCGGTCGGAGCCGAAGGTCTCGTAGACCTCGGTCCAGCTCTTGATGCGGACGTCCACCGGGCGGCGGCGGGGAAGCTCGCGCCCGACGGTCAGGAATCCCTTGGGGTCGGCCATGGTGGTCCCCCTCTCAGCTCTTGGCGGCGGCCATGATGGCCTCGTCGACGTCGCGGCCCTCGGCGCGGGCGGCCTCGGCCGCGTCCAGCACCCGCCGGTAGTCCCGCGGCATGATCTTCGTGAAGCGCCCGAGCGCGGCGTCCCAGTCCGCGAGCAGCGCTTCGGCGACGGCCGAGCCGGTCTCCCCGAGGTGCCGTTCGACGAGGTCGCGGACGAGCGCGGCGTCGTCGGCGGCGAGCGGTTCCAGGTCGACCATCTCGGGGTTGACGCGTTCGGCGACGAGGTCGAGGACGTAGGCGACGCCGCCCGACATGCCGGCGGCGACGTTGCGTCCGGTCGCGCCGAGGATCAGCGCGCGCCCGCCCGTCATGTACTCCAGCGCGTGGTCGCCGACGCCCTCCACGACGGCGGTGGCGCCGGAGTTGCGGACGCAGAACCGCTCGCCGACGACGCCGCGGGCGAACAGCTCGCCGGACGTCGCGCCGTACAGGATGACGTTGCCGCCGATGATCTGGTGCTCGGCGGTGAACGGCGCCTCCGCCGGGGGACGCAGCGTGATCCGGCCGCCCGACAGGCCCTTGCCGACGTAGTCGTTGGCGTCGCCGGTGAGCCGCAGCGTGACGCCGCGCGGGATGAAGGCGCCGAAGGAGTTGCCCGCCGACCCGGTGAACGCGATGTCGATGGTGTCGTCGGGCAGTCCCTCGCCGCCCCACTTGGCGGTGAGGCGGTGGCCGAGCATGGTGCCGACCGTGCGGTTGACGTTGCGGATCGGCAGGTCCAGCTTGACCTTGTCGCCGAACGCCAGCGCGCCCTCGGCGAGCTGGATCAGCGTGTTGTCCAGGGCCTTCTCCAGCCCGTGGTCCTGCACGGTGACCTGCCGCAGGGACGCGCCGGCGGGCAGCTCGGGACGGTGCAGGATCGGCGACAGGTCCAGCCCGGACGCCTTCCAGTGGTCGACGGCCTCGCGGGCGTCGATCAGCTCGACGTGCCCGATGGCCTCGTCCAGCGTCCGGAACCCGAGGGCCGCCAGGTACTCGCGGACCTCCTCGGCGATGAACTCGAAGAAGTTCACGACGAACTCGGGCTTGCCGGAGAACCGCTCGCGCAGCACCGGGTTCTGCGTGGCGACGCCGACCGGGCAGGTGTCCAGGTGGCAGACGCGCATCATGACGCAGCCCGACACCACGAGCGGCGCGGTCGCGAAGCCGAACTCCTCGGCGCCGAGCAGCGCGGCGACGACGACGTCGCGGCCGGTCTTCATCTGCCCGTCGGCCTGCACGACGATGCGGTCGCGCAGCCCGTTGAGCAGCAGCGTCTGCTGGGTCTCGGCGAGGCCGAGCTCCCACGGGGCGCCCGCGTGCTTCAGCGAGGTGAGCGGGGACGCGCCGGTGCCGCCGTCGTGCCCGGAGATCAGGACGACGTCGGCGTGCGCCTTGGACACGCCGGCCGCGACCGTCCCGACGCCGACCTCCGCGACGAGCTTCACGTGGACGCGCGCCGCCGGGTTGGCGTTCTTCAGGTCGTGGATGAGCTGGGCGAGGTCCTCGATGGAGTAGATGTCGTGGTGCGGCGGCGGCGAGATGAGGCCGACGCCGGGCGTGGAGTGCCGCGTCTTGGCGACCCACGGGTACACCTTGTGGCCGGGGAGCTGGCCGCCCTCGCCGGGCTTGGCGCCCTGCGCCATCTTGATCTGGATGTCGTCGGCGTTGGTGAGGTACTCCGACGTCACGCCGAACCGGCCGGACGCGACCTGCTTGATCGCGCTGCGGCGCAGGTCGCCGTTCTCGTCCGGGGTGAAGCGGCGCGGGTCCTCGCCGCCCTCGCCGGTGTTGGACTTGCCGCCGAGGCGGTTCATCGCGATGGCGAGGGTCTCGTGCGCCTCGGCGGAGATCGACCCGTAGGACATCGCGCCGGTGGAGAACCGCTTGACGATCTCCGATACCGGCTCGACCTCGTCGATCGGCACCGGCGGGCGGACGCCCTCCTTGAGCCGGAACAGGCCGCGGAGCGTCATCAGCCTGGCGGACTGCTCGTCCACGCGGCCGGTGTACTCCTTGAAGATCTCGTACCGGCGGGTGCGGGTGGCGTGCTGGAGCTTGAACACCGTGTCCGGGTTGAACAGGTGCACCTCGCCCTCGCGACGCCACTGGTACTCGCCGCCGACCTCCAGCGTCCGGTGCGCCGCCTCGTTCCCGCCCGGCGGGTAGGCGCGGCGGTGCCGCTCGGCGACCTCGGTGGCGATGACCTCGAAGCCGACGCCGCCGAGCCGGGACGTGGTGCCGGTGAAGCAGCGGTCCACGACCTCGCGGCCGAGGCCGATCGCCTCGAAGATCTGCGCGCCGGTGTAGGACGCGACGGTCGAGACGCCGATCTTGGACATGACCTTCAGGACGCCCTTGCCGTACCCCTTGACGAGGTTGCGGACGGCCGTCGGCGCGTCCACGCCGGTGAGCGCGCCGGTCGTGACGAGGTCCTCGACGGTCTCGATCGCGAGGTAGGGGTTGATCGCCGACGCGCCGTACCCGATGAGCAGCGCCATGTGGTGGCACTCGCGGGCGTCGGCGGTCTCCACGACCAGGCCGACCTGCGTGCGGGTCTTCTCCCGGATCAGGTGGTGGTGGACGGCGCCGGTGAGCAGCAGCGACGGGATCGCCGCGAGCGCCGAGTCCGACCCGCGGTCGGACAGGACGATGATCCGCGCGCCCGCGACGATCTCGCGGGACACCTCCGAGCAGATCTCCTCCAGCCGCGCCTGCAGCGCCTCGCCGCCGCCCGCGACCTCGTACAGGCCGTGGACGACGTGCGCGCGCAGGTGCGGCAGCGAGCCCTCGTCGTCAATGTGGATGATCTTGGACAGCTCGTCGTTGTCCAGGATCGGGGTGGGCAGCACGAGGCGGCGACAGGAGTGCGGCCCCGGGTCCAGCAGGTTGCCCTCCGGGCCCAGCGTGGACTGCAGGCTGGTGACCAGCTCCTCGCGGATCGCGTCCAGCGGCGGGTTCGTGACCTGCGCGAAAAGCTGCTTGAAGTAGTCGAACAGCAGCCGGGGGCGCTCCGACAGCACCGCGATCGGGGTGTCGGTGCCCATCGACCCGATCGGCTCGGCGCCGGTCCGCGCCATCGGGGACAGGATGATCCGCTGCTCCTCCAGCGTGTACCCGAAGGTCTGCTGGCGCTTGACGAGCGTCTCGTGCGTCGGGATCTCGCGCTCGCGGCGCGGCAGCTCCTCGAACCGGACGAGGCCCTCGTGCAGCCACTCGCCGTAGGGGTGCTCGGCGGCGAGTTCGGCCTTGACCTCGTCGTCCTCGACGATCCGCCCGGCGGCGGTGTCGACCAGGAAGATCTTGCCGGGCTGCAGGCGGCCCTTGCGGACGACCGACTCGGCCGGGATGTCCAGCACGCCGGCCTCGCTGGCGAGGACGACGAACCCGTCCTCGGTCACCCAGTAGCGGCCGGGGCGCAGGCCGTTGCGGTCCAGGACCGCGCCGACGACGGTGCCGTCGGTGAAGGTGACGCTCGCGGGGCCGTCCCACGCCTCCATCAGCGTGGAGTGGAACTCGTAGAAGGCCCGGCGCGCCGGGTCCATCTCGGTGTGGTTCTCCCACGCCTCGGGGATCATCATCAGCACGGCGTGCGGCAGCGACCGGCCGCCGAGGTGCAGCAGCTCCAGGCACTCGTCGAAGGACGCCGTGTCGCTGGCCTCGATGTCGATGACCGGGTTGATCCGGGACAGGTCGCCGGGGAACAGGTCGGACTTCAGCAGCGCCTCGCGCGCGCGCATCCAGTTCCGGTTGCCCTTGACCGTGTTGATCTCGCCGTTGTGGGCGACGAACCGGTACGGGTGCGCCAGCTCCCACGCCGGGAACGTGTTGGTCGAGAACCGCGAGTGCACGAGCGCGATCGCGCTGGCGAAGCGGCGGTCCGACAGGTCGGGGAAGAAGGGCTCCAGCTGCGGGGTCGTCAGCATGCCCTTGTAGACGATGGTGCGGCTGGACAGGCTCGGGAAGTACACCGCGACGTCCTGCTCGGCGCGCTCGCGCATGCAGAACACGACGCGGTCCAGCTCGATGCCGGTCTTGCCCGCGTGCGGGCCGGCCGCGGCGGCCGTCACGAAGAACTGCGCGAAGTGGGGCATCACTCGGCGGGCGGCGGGGCCGGCGAACGTCGGGTCGAAGGGCAGCTCGCGCCAGCCGAGGGCGGTCAGGCCCTCCTCGACGCACAGCTCCTCGATGCGCGCGACGGCGTCGGCGCGCTCCCGCCCGTCGGCGGGGAGGAAGGCGATGCCGGCCGCGTAGGAGCCGACCGGGGGAAGCGCGAAGTCGCAGACCTCGCGGAAGAACGCGTCCGGGATCTGGACGAGGATGCCGACGCCGTCGCCGTCGTCGGGCTCGGCGCCGACGGCGCCGCGATGGTCCAGGTTCTTCAGGACGGTCAGGGCGTTCTGCACGATGTCGTGGCTCTTGCGGCCGTGCAGGTCCGCGACCATCCCGACGCCGCAGGCGTCGTGCTCGTTGGCCGGGTCGTACAGCCCCTGGTCCTGGGGGCGGCCCGGCGTGAGGGCAGCAGCAGCCATCAACCCTCCCGTCGTCGTCGTGTCACTGCTTCGAGGTCAGTGCAGTCCCGGGACGACGTTGGCCCTGCTGCGGTGTGAAGACCTTACATCACTGCCGGGAACATGCCCGACTCAACCGGAACGCGAAACTTCGTGGACATCCCGGAACCCACGGGCGCGACCAGTGGTATAGACCAGCATACAGTCGCCTAAAGCGACGCTAACGGGCTGACCTGCGTGATCATCATCACCGGCCCCGGATGTTTAACGCGCGTCCAGGGCAACACGGCGGTAAAAACTGCCGTCCGGCGGTGTCCGGACGGACGTACGGGCCGTCGCCGCGCGCCCGCCGCCCCGGAAGCGGCCGGTCAGCCCGCGTCGGCCGCGCGGCCGAGAGCGGCCGGGGCCTTGCCGCCCTCGATGAGCAGGGCCAGCAGCGTCGCGTCGGACGCGTCGCCCGAGCCGTCCAGGCGCTCCGCCCACGCGATCACCGCGTAGTGGCCGACCGCGAGGCCCCGCGCCATGCTGAACCCGCCGCCGAACGCCGCGCCGTCCAGCGGGCGGACGAACCCGGCGGCCCGGCCCGCGTCCAGGCCCCGCACGAGGCGGTCGGCGTCGGCCGCGCCCGCCAGGTTGAGCACCGTCACGGCCAGCGCGTACCCGGGCTTCGGGTCGCGCGCCGTGTAGAGGGTCCGGACGGCCTGCGTGCAGCCCGACCGGGCCAGGTCCGCCGCGAAGCCGCCGCCCCAGACCGCCGCCGGGCAGCCCTCCAGCCGCTTGGCGCGCAGGGTCAGCCGCGCGCCGCCGTCGGTGCGGATCTCGCGGGCGTAGGACGGGAACGCCTCCCCCGCCGTCAGCGGCGCCGCGTCCCTGGACCGCTGCGCGATGGCCGCGAACGCCGGGGTGTTGGCGGTGCTGGAGTAGGACGCGGGCGACGGGCCGTCCTCGGGAACGTTCCGGGCGGCCGGGTCCGGCGCCGCCGCGCGGCGCGGGTCGTCGCCCCCGGACGCGACGACCGCGATCAGCAGGACGACGACGGCCAGCAGCGCCGCCGCAGCCGCGAAGTACAGCCGGTGGTCCAGGTTCGCGAGGGTGGTGTTGCGCCGGGGCCGCCGTACGGCCTTCGGCGGTGCGGGCGCCGGGGCCGGCCGCGGCTTCTCGCGCGGCGCCTTCGGGCGGCCCTGGCCGGTGGCGCGCCGTGTCCGCGCGGAGCGGGCCGGGGCGTCGCGACGGGGACCCGCGCGCCGCACCGGCCGCGTCGGCCGGGCCGGTCGCGGACGGGCCGTGCCGCGTCCCTGGTCCTCGTCGTCCACGGGGACCGCGCTACCGCCGGGCGGCGCGGGCCGTCACTTGCCCGCCCCGTCGGCCATCTGCACCCGCGCCCACACGAAGAACGCGGGCTTCTCCACCGGCAGGCTCGCGCTGACCGCCTGGTCCAGCGACTTCGGCAGCCCGCCTCCGGACTTCTGCACCCAGCAGACCACCGCGTAGTGCCCGTACGCCTGGGCGTAGGCGGCGCTGAACCCCTTGGCGAACGCCGGGGCGCCCGGCGCGGCCAACGGCAGGACGAACCCCGACCCGGTCGCCGGGTCCAGCATCCGCAGCACCTGCCGGACGCCGTCGGCGTCGGCCAGGTCCAGCACGGTGAACTGCCCGACGAACCCCTGCGCCCTGCTGACGTATGCGCCGCGCACCACCGCGCGGCACCCGGACTTCGCCAGCTGCGCCTGGAGCGCCGCGCCCCACGTCGCCGCCTTGCAGTCGGCCTTCAGGTCCGTCCCGGCGAGCGTGTAGGTGAAGCCGTTGGACGCGACGGTCTTGACGTCGTCGCCGAACACCTCGGCGAGCGTGACCGGACGCGGGTCGGCCGAGCGCCGCGCGATCGCGGACGTGCCCTCGCCGTCGTACTCGGGCGTGTAGGCCGTGGGGCTGAGGTGCGGGACGGGCTTGTCGCCGCCGCCCCGGGTCAGGAAGAAGGCGCCCGCCCCGGCCAGCACCAGCAGGACGGCCAGGGCCGCCCCGCCGTACAGCAGCAGCGGCCTGCGGTTCCCGCCGCCGGGAGCCTGGTCCTCGGCGGGCCAGAAGTCCTTTCCGCCACGTCCGGACGTCGTCCCGGACGCACCTGAGTCACGCGCCTCGATCACACCGGGAGCCTAGCGTCAGCGGCGGGGCGCTCGCTCCCAAAAGGCGGTTTCGTCCAGATATCGAATCGGGTGCTCAGGGGGCGTCCTTCACGGGCTCCGGACGGGCCCCGCCCGCCTCGGCCTCCTTGTCGCCGCGCGGCTCCGCGTCGGCGGGGTCGTCCGCGCGCGCGGGCTCGTCGGCCGCCGCCGCGGGCTCCGCGTCCTTCACGGGCTCGTCGGCCGCCGTGGGCTCGTCCACCGCCGCCGCAGGCTCGGCTTCCTTCGCGGGCGCGGACTCGTCCGCCGCCGTCACAGGCTCCGCGTCCTTCGCAGGCGTGGGCTCGGCATCCGCGGGCTCGTCGGCCGCCGTGGCGGGCTCCGCGTCCTGCTCGGGTGCGGGCTCGTCGGCGACCGTCGGGGGCTCGGCGTCGGTCGCGGGCGCGGGTTCGTCGGCCTTCGTGGCGGGCTCGTCGGCCTTCGTGGCGTCCGCGGGCTCGTCGGGGGTCGTCGCGGACGCGGGGCCGCCGCCGTCGGGCACGGCGCCGATGCGCTCGGGACCCGAGCGGTTCCGGGCCAGGTACAGGTACGCGACGGCCAGCAGGAAGATCACGATGGACGTCCAGTCGTTGAGCCGCAGGCCGAGGATGTGGTGCGCCTCGTCCACCCGCAGCGCCTCGACCCAGCCGCGCCCCGCCGTGTACGCCGCGACGTAGAGCGCGAACGTCCGGCCGTGCGTCAGGTTCCAGCGGCGGCCCGCCCACACCACGAGGATCGCGACGCCCACGCACCAGATCGACTCGTACAGGAACGTCGGGTGGTAGGTGGCGACGTCGGCGTACTTGGCCTCGCGGTGCTCGGGGTCGATCTTCAGCGCCCAGAACGTGTCCAGCGGACGGCCGTACAGCTCCTGGTTCCAGTAGTTGCCCCACCGTCCGACGGCCTGGGCGAGCGCGACGCCGGGCGCCGCCGCGTCGGCCAGCGCGAGCGCGGAGATCCCCCGGCGGCGGCAGCCGAGCGCCGCGCCGACCGCGCCGAGGATGATCGCGCCCCAGATCCCGAGGCCGCCCTCCCAGATCATCAGCGACCGCAGCGGGTCGCCGCCCGACCCGAAGTAGCGCTGCCAGTCGGTGATGACGTGGTAGAGCCGTCCGCCGACGAGCCCGAACGGCACCGCCCACACCGCGACGTCCACGACGACGCCGGGCTCGCCGCCGCGCGCCGTCCAGCGCCGCTCGGTCACCCACACCGCGATGACGATGCCGATGATGATCATGAAGGCATAGGCCCGGAGCGGGAACGGCCCGAGGTGCCAGACACCCTGTGAGGGGCTCGGGATGAACGCGAGCGGCTGCATGAGCGATGACGTTACCGCTTTCCGGACGGTGCCACGGCCGTCCCGGAACCCTGGAAAGCCGAACGCCACCGGACGGTGCTCCGTCCGGTGGCGCCGGGGGCCGCTACTTGCCGGCGGCGGCCTTCGCGACCGTGCCGGGCAGGTCGGCGAGCTGCTGGTCGTTGATCTTCTGGCCGTCCAGGAACAGCGTCGGCGTCGAGTCGACCTGGCGCTTCTGGCGCGCGTAGTCGGTCATCGCGGTGACCTGCGGGACCTTCTGCTGGTCGGTGACGCACTTGGCGAAGTTCGCGTCCGTCACGCCGACGTCCTTGCCCCACGCGACGAGGTCCTTGGGCGCGAAGCCGTCGGTGCCCTCGGTGGGCTGGAACTCGTACAGCGCGTCGTGGAAGGAGAGCCACTGCGGCGCCGGGACGCACAGGGCCGCCGCCGCCGACCGCAGCGAGTTGGCCTTCACCGGGTCCTGCTGCTGGCTGAACAGGTGGAACGGCCGGTAGACGACCTTGACCTTGCCCTCGGCGGCGAGCTGCTTGACCGTCTTGCCCTCGGACTGCTCGAACTGCTTGCAGGCCGGGCACTGGAAGTCCTCGAAGATCTCCAGCACGGGCTTGGTGACGCCGGCCTTGGCCATCACGATCGACCCGTCGGACTCGCGGGTGAGCGGCGCCTGCGGTCCCGTGTAGCCGTGGGCGACCTGGTTGCGCTTGCTCTTCTGGTCCGCGACGACGACCACGATCGCGACGACGGCGGCGACCGCGACCACGGCGCCGACGACGAGCGCGAGCAGGCGGACCTGCTTCTGGCGCGCCGCCTGACGGGCGCGCTCGGCGGCCAGCCGGTCGCGCGCCGACCGCTCACGTGCGGCCTTGCTCATGGAGTTCTCCTCGGGGGTTCCTCGATCTGGCCGATCCGCCGGAACTCATCGGAAAGGACAAGGACGAAAAGCAGGATAGTGACGATGTGGACCCCGGTGCACCACTGGCAGAGGTGCCGGAGGATCACCTCGGCGGTGATCAGATAGACCACGAACAGGACGCCGACGGACACCGCCGCGAGCCTGCTCCACCGCAGCAGCGGGAGCGGCGACCGCAGCAGCGGCGGCGTGATCAGCACCGCGAAGCCGACGAAGAACGCCAGCCCGAGCAGCGGCATCGGGATCCCGAGCAGCTCGGAGTACTTGCTCGTCGTGACGGCGCTGCAGTCGATCACGCCGCTCGCCGAGCACACCAGCGCCCGCGGACGGTAGTGCGCGACGGTCAGGTAGACCGAGATGCCGAGCCCGACGAGCGTCAGCGCCCAGGCCGGGTAGAGGAACCACCGCGCGACGGGAGGCGGTCCGGACCGGCCGGACGCGCCGTCCCTGCCGGTCTCCACGCGCTGCGCCATCCTGTTCCCCTCCGCGACCGCGACGACCTGTCCGGGCCGCGGCGCTCCGCGACCCGGACACACCCTAGAGGACCCCGGATAAGGTCCGCGTACGGCGACGCGCGGACGGTTCAGGCGCGTCCCGCGCGGACCCCGGCCGCCAGGTCGGCGGCGAGGGCGCGGACGGCCGCGACGCCGGACGCGGTGTCGGGCGCGTCCAGCAGCCGCCGGATGAACGCCGACCCGACGATGACGCCGTCGGCGAACCCGGCGACCTCGGCGGCCTGCGCGCCGTCGCTCACGCCGAGCCCGAGCCCGACCGGCAGGTCCCGGCCGTTCTTGTCGAGGATCGCGCGGGTGCGCTCCACGAGGCGGGGCGCGCCGGTGTCGATGGCCGTGCGGGTGCCGGTGACGCCCATCAGCGACGCCGCGTACACGAAGCCCCGGGACACGTTCGTGATCTTGTCGATGCGCTCGTCGGTGGAGCTGAGCGCGACGAGGAACACCCGGTCCAGGCCGTGCGCGTCGGACGCCTCCAGCCAGGGACCGGCCTCCTCCGGCGTGAGGTCCGGCGTGATCAGCCCGGTGCCGCCCGCTGCGGCGAGGTCGCGGGCGAACGCGTCCACGCCGTAGCGGTCGACGGGGTTCCAGTACGTCATGACGAGGGTCGCGGCGCCGGTGGCGGCGACGGCCTCGACGGTCCGGAACACGTCGGCCAGGCGCGCCCCGCCGACGAGGGCCCGGTGGACGGCGTCCTGGATCGTGGGGCCGTCCATCATCGGGTCGGTGTAGGGCAGGCCGATCTCGATGACGTCGCAGCCGGCCTCCACCATCGCGGTGGCGGCCTCGATGGCGCCGTCCACCGACGGGAATCCGGCGGGCAGATACCCGACGAGCGCGGCGCGGTTCTCGGCGCGGGCCCGGTCGTAGGCGGCCTTGACGCTCACTTGGCCTCCCCCTCGGGCATCAGGCCGAAGTACGCGGCGGCCGTGTGCATGTCCTTGTCGCCCCGTCCCGACAGGCAGACGAGCAGCGTCGCGTCCGGGCCGAGTTCGCGGCCGACCTGGAGCGCGCCCGCGAGCGCGTGCGCCGACTCGATCGCCGGGATGATGCCCTCGGTGCGGCACAGCAGCGCGAACGCCTCCATCGCCTGGGCGTCGGTGATCGGGCGGTACTCCGCGCGGCCGGTGTCGTGCAGCCAGGAGTGCTCGGGGCCGACGCCGGGGTAGTCGAGCCCGGCGGAGATCGAGTGCGACTCGATCGTCTGGCCCTCCTCGTCCTGGAGGAGGTAGGTGCGCATGCCGTGGATGACGCCGACGGACCCGCCGGTGACGGTCGCGGCGTGCCGTCCGGTCTCGACGCCGTCGCCCGCGGCCTCGAAGCCGATGAGGCGGACGGACGCGTCCGGGATGAACGCGTGGAAGGCGCCGATGGCGTTGGAGCCGCCGCCGACGCAGGCGAGGACGGCGTCCGGCAGCTTCCCGGTCAGCTCCATGACCTGCGCGCGGGCCTCGACGCCGATGACGCGGTGGAACTCGCGGACCATCATCGGGAACGGGTGCGGGCCCATCGTGGACCCGACGCAGTAGTGCGTGTTCTCCACCGTCGCGACCCAGTCGCGGAACGCCTCGTTCACGGCGTCCTTGAGGGTGCGGCTGCCCGCCTTGACCGGGACGACCTCGGCGCCGAGCATCCGCATCCGGGCGACGTTGAGCGCCTGGCGCTCGGTGTCGACCTCGCCCATGAACACGGTGCACTCGAGCCCGAGCAGGGCGGCGGCGGTCGCGGTCGCGACGCCGTGCTGGCCCGCGCCGGTCTCGGCGATCAGCCGGGCCTTGCCCATGCGGCGGGCGAGCAGCGCCTGCCCCAGCACGTTGTTGATCTTGTGGGAGCCGGTGTGGTTGAGGTCCTCGCGCTTGAGGAGGACCCGCGCGCCGCCCGCCTCGGCGCCGAACCGGCGGGCCTCGGTGATCAGGCTCGGCCGGCCGGCGTAGGTGGTGAGCAGCTCGGTCAGCTCGGCGGTGAAGACGGGGTCGCGGCGGGCGGCCTCGAACTCGGCGGTCAGCTCGTCCAGCGCGGCCATCAGGGCCTCGGGGGCGAAGCGCCCGCCGTAGACGCCGAAGCGTCCGGCCGCGTCGGGGACGGATGCGGGCACGGCGGAGCCGCGCTCGGAATGGATGGTCATCGAAGAGTGCGTCCTGTCAGGCGATGGAAGGCGGTCCGGTCAGTGCGACGTCGGGACGGCCCGCCATCGCTCGCGCAGCGGCTCCATCAGCATGCCCGTACCCTACCGGTTCCCCGTCAGCTGCCCTGCCGCAGCGCCGGGTGCGCGCCCGCCGCGACGAGGTCGGCGACGGCGGCGCGCGGGTCCCGGCCGCGGACCAGGCTCTCCCCGACCAGGACGGCGTCGGCCCCGGCGGAGGCGTAGGCGAGCAGGTCGTGCGGGCCGCGCACCCCGGACTCGGCGATCCGCACGACGTCCTTCGGGACGAGCGGGGCGAGCCGGGCGAACACGTCGCGGTCCACGCGCAGGGTCTTCAGGTCGCGGGCGTTGATCCCGATGACCTTGGCGCCCGCGTCGACCGCGCGGGCCACCTCCTCCTCGGTGTGCGCCTCGACGAGCGGCAGCAGCCCGATCGACTCGGCGCGCTCCACGAGGGACACCAGGGCGTCCTGGTCGAGCGCGGCGACGATCAGCAGCGCGACGTCGGCGCCGTAGGCCCGCGCCTCCCACAGCTGGTAGGACGTGACGATGAAGTCCTTGCGCAGGACCGCGATGTCCACGCTGGCGCGGACGTCGGCGAGGTCGGCGAGGCTGCCACCGAACCGGCGGCCCTCGGTGAGCACGCTGATGATCTTCGCGCCGCCCGCCTCGTAGTCGCGGGCGAGCGCGGCCGGGTCGGCGATGGCGGCGAGCGCGCCCTTGGACGGGCTGCTGCGCTTGACCTCGGCGATCACCCCGACGCCCTGCCCGCGCAGCGCCGCGAGGGCGTCCCGGGGGGCGGGGGCCTGCTCGGCGCGGGCCTTGAGGTCGTCCAGCGACGTCTCCCGCTGCCTTTCGGCGAGATCGGCACGCACGCCTTCGATGATCTCGTCGAGCACGCTCACGGTAGGCCCCCAGACTCGGTCGATCGGTGGCCCCGATCGTATCCGCAGGGTCCGACGCTCCCGAACGTCGGGGCGGCGCCGGACCGCCCGGATTCACTCACGGCGCCAGGACGTGTGCGAACGGCAGATTGCGGACGATCCAGTACACGAGCGCGATGCCGAAGGCCGTCCAGCCCGCGGCGGGCGTGAACAGCGCGGAGCGCATCCGCTCGCCGTGCGCCGCGAGCCACGTCCAGCGGCCCCACAGGTAGAGCGCGACGGGCAGCAGCAGGAACGCGAGCGGGTTCGAGCCGAACGCCGCGCCGACGTGCCCGTGGACGAGCGAGTTCACCATCCGCAGGCCGCCGCAGCCGGGGCAGTAGTAGCCCGAGATGGCCAGAAACGGGCAGGACGGGTAGTGGCCGTGCTCGTGCGGATCGACCAGCCCGATGAGCGTCACCGCGCCCACCGTCACCGCCGCGACGACCGCGGGCCCGGCGAGGGCGCGCGGGACGGGACGGCGCGCGGTCAGCGTTCGGCTCACCGCTCCAGCCTAGGCGTCCAGGACGTACCCGACGCCGCGCACCGTCCGGATCGAGCCGCCGTCGCCGAGCTTGGCGCGCAGCTGCGCGATGTGGACGTCGACCGTCCGGCTGCCCGACGACGACGCCGGACCCCACGCGCCCGCGAGGAGCTGCTCCCGGGTGAAGACGCGGCCCGGGCTGCCCGCGAGGAACCGCAGCAGATCGAATTCTGTGGCGGTGAGGGCCACCGGATGCTCACCGATTCCGGCCGTCCGCGCGGCGGGGTCGAGGACGAGCGCGCCCGCCCGCAGCGGCTCCGCGCCGTCGTCCCGGCGCAGGGCGGCGAACACGGCCGCGACGAGCGTGCGGGGGCCGAACGGACGCGTCAGCCGGTGCGGCCCGAGATCGCCGGGGCCGGGCCCGGTCACGGCGAGGACGGGCGCGGCCCCCGCCGCGTCGGTGACGCGCCGCACCAGCGCCGCCGGGGCCGGGGACACCGACAGGTCCAGGACGACGGCGGCGGGACGGGCGCGCGCCGTCCGTCCCGCCGCCCGCTCGGGGTCGCGCTCGATCTCCACCTCGAAGCCCTCGCGGGCCAGGTAGCGGCGCTCCAGCTCGGCGACCGCCGGATCGTGCTCGGCGACCAAAACCAGGTCGGCGCCGCCCGTCACCGCCGGCGGCCCGCAGGACGCTCGGCGTCGTCAGCGGTGTCGTCGGCGGCGGTCGGGTCCTCGCCCCGGTCCAGCGACTTCCACAGCGCGGCGGGGTCGTCGGACGCCTCGGGACGCGCGACGGCGGCGCGCTCGTACCGCGCCGACATGCCCGGCCAGCGCGCCCCGCGCACCAGCGCGACCAGCCCGCCCGTGGCCAGCAGGACGCCGCCCGCCGCCGAGGCGAGCCACCACAGCGACGTCGTGACCTCCGGTCGCGCCCCGAGCCGCAGCAGCGCGCTTTTCTCCCCGGCCACGGCGATGACGTGCGCGTGCCCGACGGCGGTGACCGACGCGTAGACCATCAGCCCGCCGAACACCGCGAGCAGGGCGCCCACCGCCGACCGGCCGCGTCCCGGGACGGCGAACAGCGCGGCGAGCCCGGCGAGCCCGGCCCACCCGAGCGCGCCCGCCCAGCCGAGGTCGCCGCCGGTGAGATGCCCGGTGAACGGCGTGATGGCGCCGCGGGCACGGACCGCGGCCCACGGCCGTCCGGCCGCGAGCAGCGTCAGCCCGGCGCCCGCCGCGCACAGCAGCGCCGCGAGACCGCGCTCGCGCGCCGCCGAGCCCTCGCGCCCGCTCATGACGAGACGGCGGGCCGCTCCCCCACCACCGCGTCCAGGACGTCGGCGTCCCAGCAGGTGCGGTCGCCGGTGTGGCACGCGCCGCCGACCTGGTCCACCTTGACGAGGACGGCGTCGGCGTCGCAGTCGAGCGCGACGGACTTCACCCACTGCTGGTGCCCGGACGACTCGCCCTTCACCCAGTACTCCTGGCGGCTGCGCGACCAGTAGGTGCAGCGGCCGGTGGTGAGGGTGCGGTGCAGCGCCTCGTCGTCCATCCACCCGAGCATGAGCACCTCGCCGGTGTCGTACTGCTGGGCGATGGCCGGGACCAGCCCGTTGGGGTCCCGCTTGAGACGTTCGGCGATCTTGGGGTCCAGGTTGGACGAGGAAGACATGCTCCCTATTGTGCCGTGCCCCCGGCGGCACCCGCCCGGAGTCGTCCCCGGGCCCCGGCCCGGCCGGGGCGGCGCAACATAAAACGGCCCGCGTCCCTGGCCGGGACGCGGGCCGTTTCGACGACTGTGGGCGGTGTTACAGGGGGGTCACCTGGTCGGCCTGCGGGCCGCGGTTACCCTGCGTCACCTCGAACTGGACGCGCTGGTTCTCGTCCAGCGTGCGGTACCCGGAGGTCTGGATGGCCGAGTAGTGCACGAAGACGTCCGGCCCGCCGCCGTCCACGGCGATGAAGCCGAAGCCCTTCTCGGCGTTGAACCACTTCACGGTGCCCTGCTGGGGCATGTCTTTCTCCTTGCGGCAAAACGTGGGTCCACACCTCGCGGACCCAGTGCGGTCGCCGCGGAACGCTCTCGCCTCCGGTACGGTCCCGGAAAAGCCAAAACGCCCGCTGTCATCAGTCCGCGGGCGTCTGGACAAACGATCGAGAACCACGACTGCAACCGACGACCCCACCGTATCACCGGTTCCGCGTAAAACGGAGGGGCGGCAAGGCCCGTGATTCACCTCTCGGCGAACTGCCCCGCCAAAATCCCCGACCCTTCTCCGTCAGGGCGTTGACCGCGCCGGTCGGGAGCCTCTCGCCGGACGCGCCCGACGGCCGTCCGCCCGCCGCGTACGGGGCGTTCCGGACGTCCGGCCCGCACGGCCGCGCACAATCGCACGACCTGCCAGGTTCGCGATGAACACCGATGTCCGGAGCGCCGCAGGACGCCGGGACGACGCCGCACGTCGCCCCGCAGGTGCTCACTTTTCTTAGGACAAAACGGACCATTTTGATACGCGCCCACAAGGTTTCCCCGGGCGCGCGTCGACCGGCGCCCGGCGGCGGCCCCGCCGCACGGCCGCGATGTCCCCGTGATGAACAAGAAACCCGGCGTTGATGGCCCATTCGTCCACTTCGGAACGCACGCCCGGGCACGCCGCGGGAGGTCGGCGGCGAATCGGCCGGATCGGCGGCGGGAACGGCGCGCGGGCCGGGAGGTGAGTGGCGGTTCGGAAGCCTCGATGCGGTCGGACGGGAGCGGACGGACGGCCCGGCGCGCGACCGGGACCGTGCCCCGGACGAGAGTACGCGCACGAACCCCCTGCTCCGATCGTACGCGGATCAAGCCGGGAATAGCCGTCATCGTCGGATGGTAGGCATAACCAGGCCGAAACCCCCGCGAAGCGCCTCGCGGGGGCTCGTGCCGTGCGCCGAGAACGACGAAGGAGTCCGCCGTGCCACCGAACGCTCCGCCCAGCGCGCCGTCCCAGAAGCAGAACGCCCCGCGCCGGGTCGATCCGCGCATGCTGCGGGAGGGGCTGGGGGTGATGGGGGTCGCCGTCCGGGCCGAGCCGCGCGCGTTCGCGGTGGCCGTGGGCGCGAGCGCGCTGTACGCCGCGACGACCGTCGGCACCGCCCAGGTGCTCGGCCGCGTGACCGAGCACGTCGTGCTGCCCGCGTTCGCGGCGGGCCGGACGACGGCGGGCGCGCTGACGGCGTCGGCCGCCGCGATCGTCGGGGTCGCGTTCCTCAAGGCGCTCGGGGTGGCGGGCCGCCGCTTCTACGCCGGGCTCGTCCAGTACCGGATGCAGGCCGCCTACCGCCGGGCCGTGACGCGCCGCTACCTGGAGCTGCCCGCCGCCTGGCACGCGCGGCACCCGGCGGGCGAGCTGCTGTCGAACGCCAACGCCGACGTCGAGGCGGTGTGGGCGCCGCTCGCGCCGCTGCCGATGGCGATCGGGGTCGCGTTCATGCTGGTCATCGCGGCCGTCGCGATCGTGCTGGTGGACCCGGTGGTGGCGCTGGTGGCGCTGCTGGTGTTCCCGGCGGTCGCGCTGCTGAACGTCTTCTACCAGCGGCGGCTGGCCCCGGCGGCGACGCGTGCGCAGCGGCTGCGGGCCGGGGTGAGCGAGGTCGCGCACGAGAGCTTCGAGGGCGCGCTGGTCGTCAAGACGCTCGGCCGGGAGGCCGCCGAGACCGAGCGGTTCGCGCGGCGGGCGACCGAGCTGCGGGACGCGAACATCGCCGTCGGACGCGTCCGCGGCCTGCTCGACCCGCTGCTGGAGGCGCTGCCGAACCTCGGCGTGCTGGCCGTCCTGCTGGTCGGGACGATGCGCGTCGAGGGCGGCGCGATGACGGCGGGCGACCTGGTCAGCGTGGCGTACCTGTTCACGCTGCTGGCGTGGCCGATCCGCGCGCTCGGCTGGGTGCTGGCGGACGTGCCGCGCAGCGTGGTCGGGTGGCGGCGCGTCCGGGCCGTCCTGGACGAGCGGGACACGATGCCGCACGGCGACCGGGACGTCCCGGGCGACGGCGCGGCGGCGCTGGAGGTCCGCGGCGTCCGGTTCGGGTACGGCGCGGGCGACGTCCTGCGGGACGTGTCGTTCGACGTCGCGCCGGGCCGGACGGTCGCGGTGGTCGGGCCGACGGGCGCGGGCAAGTCCACGCTGACGAACCTGCTGGTCCGGCTGGTGGACCCGGACGATGGCGCGGTGCTGCTGGACGGCGTGGACGTCCGCGAGACCGGCCCCGGCGTCCTCGCGGCGAACGTCGCGCTCGTCCCCCAGCACGCGTTCCTGTTCGACGACACGGTCCGCGGGAACGTCGCGCTGGGCGCCGACGTGACCGACGACCGCGTGTGGGAGGCGCTGCGGCTGGCGCAGGCCGACGGGTTCGTGGCCGGCCTCGCGCACGGCCTGGACACCCGCGTCGGCGAGCGCGGCACGACGCTGTCGGGCGGGCAGCGGCAGCGGCTCGCGCTGGCGCGGGCGCTCGTGCGGCGGCCCCGGCTGCTGGTGCTGGACGACGCGACGTCCAGCGTGGACCCGAGCGTGGAGGCGCGGATCCTGGCGGGCCTGCGGGACAGTTCGGCGGGCGTGACGGTCCTGGTCGTCGCCTACCGCAAGGCGACGATCGCGCTCGCCGACGAGGTCGTCTACCTGGAGCACGGCGCGGCGCAGGCCCGCGGCGCCCACGCCGACCTGCTGGAGCGCTCCCCCGGCTACCGCGACCTCGTCACCGCCTACGAGCGGGCCGAGGCCGAGCGGGCGGCGGACGCGAGCGGCGAGGAGGCCGTCCGATGACCGCCCCGGTGACCGCGCCCGTGACCGGGCTGAGCGGCGCGGCCGACGCCGAGGGCGCGCTGCGGACGCTGCGGCGCGGCCTGCGCCTCAGCCCCGAGTTCACGGCGGGCCTGCCCGTCACGCTGGTCCTGGCGCTGCTGGCCACGGCGGGCCGCGTGGTCGTCCCGGTCGCGGTGCAGCAGACGATCGACCGGGGCCTCGGCGGCGACGACGGCCCGGACCTGGCGTTCGTCCGCCTGATGGTGCTGGCGTGCGCGGGGGCGGTGCTGCTGACGGCGGTGTGCGCGTACGCGATGAACGTGCGGCTGTACCGGACGTCCGAGACCGGCCTGACGAGCCTGCGCGTGCGGGCGTTCCGGCACGTCCACGACCTGTCGATGCTGACGCAGAGCGGTGAGCGGCGCGGCGCCCTGGTGTCCCGCGTGACCGGCGACGTCGACCAGATCAGCCAGTTCATGCAGTACGGCGGACTGATGATGATCATGGCGACGGGCCAGCTCGTCGTCGCGACCGTGCTGATGGCCGTCTACTCCTGGCCGCTGGCGCTGCTGGTCTGGGCGGCGTTCGTGCCGCTCGGGTTCGCGCTGCGCCGGTTCCAGCGGATCATCTCGGCGGCGTACACGCGGGTCCGCGAGCGGATGGGCGACCTGCTGGCCGCCGTCAGCGAGTCGGTCGTCGGCGCGGCGGTCATCCGCGCGTACGGCGCCCAGGAGCGCACGGCCCGGCGCGTGGACGCGGCCGTGGACGGCCACAAGACCGCCCAGACCCGCGCCCAGGCGACGGTCGCGCTGACGTTCCCGACGTCGGAGCTGGTCGCGGCGGTCGCGACGGCGGCGGTCGTCGTCGCGGGGACCCTGCTCGGCATCGGCGGGCACCTGAGCGCCGGGAAGCTGGTGGCGTTCCTGTTCCTCGTCACGCTGTTCGTCAGCCCGATGCAGACCGCGACCGAGGTGCTGAACGACGCGCAGAACGCCATCGCGGGCTGGCGGCGGGTGCTCGGCGTCCTGGACACCGAGCCGGACGTCGCCGACCCCGGCGAGCGCGGCCGGACGCTCCCGCGCGGCCCGATCGAGGTGCGGTTCGAGGACGTCGGGTTCGCCTACCCCGGCGGCCCGCCCGTCCTGCACGACGTGAACGCGGTCATCGCGCCGCGCTCGCGGATCGCGGTCGTCGGCGAGACCGGGTCGGGCAAGACGACGTTCGCCAAGCTGCTGACGCGGCTGATGGACCCGGTGTCCGGCCGGATCCTCGTGGACGGCGTGCCGCTGGACGAGATCCGCTTCTCCTCGCTGCGGGAGCGGATCGTCATGGTCCCCCAGGACGGGTTCCTGTTCGACGACGCGCTCGGCGCGAACCTGCGGTACGGGCGGCCGGAGGCGTCCGACGACGACGTGCGCCGCGCCGTCGCCGACCTCGGCCTCGCGGGCTGGCTGGACGGCCTGCCGCGCGGCCTGGACACCCCGGTCGGGCAGCGCGGCGAGTCGCTGTCGGCGGGCGAGCGGCAGCTCGTCGCGCTGGTCCGCGCCTACCTCGCCGACCCGGACCTGCTGGTGCTGGACGAGGCGACGTCGGCGGTCGACCCGGCCACCGAGATCCGCATCCAGCGGGCGCTGGAGCGCCTGACGCGCGGCCGGACGGCCCTGTCGATCGCGCACCGGCTGTCCACGGCGGAGGCGGCGGACGAGGTGATCGTCTTCGCGGCGGGCCGGATCGTCCAGCGCGGCCCGCACGCCGAGCTGGCGGCCGTCCCGGGCGTCTACGCCGACCTCTACGCGTCGTGGACGGCCCAGCGTGAGCTGTAATGGGACGGGCGACCGCTCCGGCGGAGGGAACAAAACACTTGCCCGGATTCTGGTCGGCTGCGCATTCTGGCGAGGTGAGCGACATCAGGGAAGCGGCGACCACGCTGCACGGACAGTTGCAGCGCGGCCTCGGACGGGCGGCCCGCCGGGCGGCGGACCGCCCCGGCGCGGGCGAGTACGTGTACGACTGTGTCCGGCGCGATCCCCGGTGGGACGCGCGCTGTGACGACCGCTCCCTGTATTACGCCCGGTTGATGGTCGACCTCGAACTGCCCGTCGGCCCGGTCGCCGAGCACCTGTTCGACCCGGACGACCACGCCGAGGGCGACGAGACGCGCGTCCGGCTCGCGCTGGACGTCCTCGCCGACCTCGTGCGGCTCAGCCGCCGCGAGGCCGCGTCCGCGCTGCGCCGGTACGCCGAGGAGGGCGCGCACTGGTTCGAGGCGGTCGAGACGCTGGTCCGGCTCGGCGACCCCCGGCTCACCGACGGGCTGGAGACGCTCGTCGCGGCGCGCTGCGACGACGACGCGCTCGCCGACCTGTTCGCCGGCTCCGGCGGCCCGGTCGCGGCGGCGTGGGCGGCGCGCTCCCCCCGGATCGCCGCCGCGCTGGACCGCCGCCGCGGCCGGGGTCGGCCCGTCCCGCCGGTGGCCGCCGCGCGGTCCCGCCGCGACCGCACCGACGACGAACTGCTCGACCTCGCGCGGCGCCGCGACGACGGCTCGATCGCCGCGATCTTCGAGCTGGGGCGGCGGCGCGCGCCCGTCCTGCTGGACCTCGCCGAAGAACTGCTGGCCCGGCCGAGCCGGTGGGGCGGCGCGGTGGCCCGCGCCCTGTGGGACTACGGCCCCGAGACGCTGCCGCGCGCGCGGGACTGGGCGGCCGAGCGCGGCGGCTGCCGGGGCGTCGGCCTCGGCCTGCTCGCCCGGCACGGCACCCGGGAGGACATCCCGCTGCTCATGAACCATCTGGACGACGCCCTGGAGCGCCGCGACTGGGCCGCGTCCGCCGCCCCGATCGAGGGCCTCGGGCGGCTGCGGGCGGGCGAGGCCGTCCCGCTGCTGAAGACGGCGTGGTCGGAGTCGTCGTACTCCTACCTGCGCCCGCGCGTGCTGACCGCGCTCACCCGGACGGCCCCGCACACGGCCGAGGCGTTCACCGCCGAGGGCCTGTGGGACTGCGAGGAGGCCGTCCGGGCGATCGCCGTCCAGACCGCGCCGCTCACCGACGACACCCGCGTCCGGCTGCGGCGCCTGCATCTGGACGAGGCGGAGGACCCGGGCGTGCGCGCGGCGTCGGCGGCCCGTCTCGTCTGACTGTCGGACCCGGCCGTTACCCTGCGGATCATGCGGACCATCAGCACCGACGAGCGGCGCGCGCGGCTCGCGCTGCGGCACCGGCTCGCGCCGGGACGGCGCACCGACGACCCCGCCGAGACCGCCCGGTCGCTCGTGGCGCTGCACGCCACCGATCCGGCCACCGTGTACCTGTCGGCGGCGGCGCGGAGCCGGAACCTCGTTCCGTCCGCGCTGGAGGCGGCGCTGTACGACGACCGGACGCTCCTGCGGCTGCTCGCGATGCGGCGGACGATGTTCGTGGTGCCGGTCGAGCTCGCGCCCGTCCTCCAGGCGTCGTGCGCGGACGCGCTGGCCGCCAAACAGCTCGCCAAGTACAGCGGGTACATGGAGAAGTCGGGCGTCCCGGACGCGCGGGCGTTCTTCGCCGCGACCGCCGAGGAGGCCCACGCGACGCTGCTGAAGCTCGGCAGGGCGACGGGCGCGCAGCTCTCCAAGGAGGTCCCGGCGCTGCGGACGACCGTCCAGCTCGCGCCCGGCAAGTCGTACTCCACCCCGACGAGCATCACGACGTGGGTGCTCGTCACGCTCGGGCTCCAGGGCCGGATCGTGCGGGGCCGCCCGAACGGGTCGTGGATCAGCAGCCAGTACGTGTGGCAGCCGATCGAGGAGTGGATCCCCGGCGGCGTCCCGGTCATGCCCGCGAAGGAGGCCCGCGCCGCGCTGGTGCGCGAATGGCTGCGCGCGTTCGGCCCCGCGCCGGTCAGCGACATCAAGTGGTGGACGGGCTGGACCGTCGCCGAGGTCAAGTCGGCCCTCGCCGAGATCGCCACGGTCGAGGTGGACCTGGACGGCGTTCCCGGGCTCGTCCTCGCCGACGACGTCGACCCGGTCGCCGCGCCGGAGCCGTGGGCGGCGCTGCTGCCCGCGCTGGACCCGACGCCGATGGGCTGGAAGGAGCGCGACTGGTTCCTCGGCCCGCACGCGCCCGCGCTGTTCGACCGCAACGGCAACATCGGCCCGACCGTCTGGTGGGACGGGCGGATCGTCGGCGGCTGGGCGCAGCGCGCGGACGGGGAGATCGCCGTCCGGTTCCTGGAGGACGCCGGGGCCGACGCCCGCGCGGCGGTGGCCGCCGAGGCCGAGCGGACCGCGGCGTTCTACGGGACCATCCGGGCCGTCCCGCGCTTCCGCACGCCCCTGGAACGCGAGCTGTCCGCCTGACGCGCGAGGATGGGTCCATGCCCGCTGAACGGATGCTCCCCACGCCCGAGGCCGAGGACCTGATCGCCCTCACCCGCGAGATCGTCGGCAAGGAGCTGGCGCCGCGCGCCGCCGGCGCCGAGGAGGCGGGCGCGTTCCCGCGCGAGGTGTTCCGGACGCTCGGCCGCGCCGGGCTGCTCGGCCTCCCCTACCCCGAGGACGCGGGCGGCGGCGGCCAGCCCTACGAGGTCTACCTCCAGGTGCTGGAGGAGATCGCGGCCGTGTGGGCGTCGGTCGCGGTCGGGGTGAGCGTCCACAGCCTGGCGTGCTTCGCGCCGCACGCGTTCGGGTCGGCGGAGCTGCGCGGGCGCCTGCCGGACCTGCTCGGCGGCGACCTGCTCGGCGGGTACGCGCTGTCGGAGGCGCAGGCCGGGTCGGACGCGGCGGCGCTCGCGACCCGGGCCGTCCGCGACGGCGACGGCTACCGGATCACCGGCACCAAGATGTGGATCACGCACGGCGGCGATGCGGACTTCTACGTGCTGTTCGCGCGGACGTCCGACGACGGCGGCCGGGGGATCTCGTGCTTCCTGGTCGACGGCGACCAGCCCGGCCTGACGTTCGGGCCGCCCGAGCGGAAGATGGGCCTGACCGGCTCCACGACCGCGCAGCTCCACTTCGACGACGCGCCCGTCCCGGCGGAGCGCCGCATCGGCGCCGAGGGCCAGGGCTTCCCGATCGCGCTCGCCGCGCTGGACTCGGGCCGGCTCGGCATCGCCGCGTGCGCGACCGGCCTCGCGCAGGGCGCGCTGGACCACGCCGTCGCCTACGCGGCGGAGCGGACGCAGTTCGGCCGTCCGATCATCGAGCACCAGGGCCTCGGGTTCCTGCTCGCCGACATGGCCGCCGCCGTCGAGTCGGCCCGCGCGACGTACCTTGAGGCGGCGCGGCGCCGCGACCGGGGCCTGCCCTACGCGCGGCAGGCGTCGGTGGCCAAGCTCGTCGCGACGGACGCGGCGATGCGCGTGACGACCGACGCCGTCCAGGTCCTCGGCGGCTACGGCTACACCCGCGACTTCCCGGTCGAGCGGTACATGCGCGAGGCGAAGGTCATGCAGATCTTCGAGGGCACCAACCAGATCCAGCGCATGGTCATCGCCCGCCACCTGGCCCGGTCCGTCCGGCCGTAGCGATGGCCGGGCCGACCGAGAACGTGCGCACGCGGCGGACGCGCAAGCTCCTCCGCGAGGCGCTGACCGAACTCATCGCCGAGCGCGGTTTCGAGCGCACGACCGTGAGCGCCATCACCGAACGCGCGATGGTGAGCCGGGCCGCCTTCTACCGCAATTACCAGGACAAATACGATCTGGTGGAGACCATTTTCGCCGAGGCGGTCGCCCTTCTCACCGCGCATCCGCCGGACGGAAACGACGAGCCCGTCGAGCGGCGGTGGATCGCCTTTTTCGAGCACTTCGCCGAGCACCACCGGATCTACGCGGCGCTGCTCGGCGATTCGGGCGGCCAGTGGTTCGCGGGCCGGATGCGCGCGCGGCTCACCGACCTGATCACCGCGCACCTGCCCGACGCGTCCGCCGCCGGGCCGCCGGGCGGCGGCCCGGCCGGGGCGGGCCTGGTGCCCACGCTGATCTCGGCCCTGTTCGTCCAGTCGATCGCGTGGTGGCTGGCCAACGGCCGGCCCGCGACGGCCGCGGAGATGGCCGACCGGTTCGGCAGGATCGCGACCGCGGTGGTGCACGAGGTCAACAGCTGGCCGCCCGCCTCAGCGTGACAGTTTCCGCCAGCTGTCTCGACTGAGCCATCGCGGCCGGACTGATACTTGCCGCACCTCTCCGCAGGACGGCACGCTTCAAGCACCGGGCAGCGCGACGACATATTCGCGCTACGAACTACTGGACCGCCCGGGCTCTGGAGGAATGGAACATGCGTATCGTCCGCGTGCGCGAATTCGGCGCGCCGCAGGTCATGCGGATCGAGGAGACCGACGCGCCGCGTCCGGCGGCCGGCCAGGTCGCGGTGGACGTGAAGGTGGCCGGGGCGACCTATGCCGAGACGATCGTCCGCTCCGGGCGCTACCCGCTGCCGCTCCCCTACGACCCGGGCATCGAGGTCGGCGGCCGGGTCACCGAGGTCGGGCCGGGCGTGGACCCGTCCCTGCTCGGCGCCCGGGTCGTCGCGACGACGCTCGGCAACACCGGCGGGTACGCCGAGGTCGCCGTCGCCGAGGCCGGCAACGTGTTCGCCGTGCCGGACGGCCTGACGCTCGACCGGGCCGTCCCGGTGTTCCAGGCGGGCGCGGTGGCGGTCGGCGTCCTGGCGGCGATGCGGGTCCGGGCGGGCGAGAGCGTGCTCGTCACCGCCGCCGCCGGGCGCATCGGGTCCGTGCTCGTCCAGCTCGCCAAGCGGCTCGGCGCCGAACCCGTCATCGGCGGCGTCGGCGGCCCCGGCAAGCTCGCCGCAGCCGCCGGGTTCGGCGCGGACGTCACCGTCGACTACGGCGACCCCGGCTGGGTCGAGGCCGTGCGGGACGCCACCGGCGGGCGGGGCGCGGACGTCGCGGTCGACGCGATCGGCGGCGACGTCGGCGCGCAGGCGCTCGCCGCCGCCGCGAACGGCGGGCGCCTCGGGATCTACGGCTTCGCGTCCGGCGCCTGGACGCCGCTCGACGCGATCGAGATCGTCCGGCGCGGCCTGTCGGTCGTCGGCCCGCTCGGGATCGCGTTCGCCAAGCCGCTCGACGAGCAGCGCGCCGACGCCGAGCGGGCGCTCGCCGCCGCCGTCGCCGGCGACCTCACCACCCGCGTCCACGCGGTGTACCCGCTGGAGGACGCCGTCCTGGCCCACCTCGACCTGGAGAGCAGGCGGACCGTCGGCGCCGTCCTGCTCGCCGTCTGACCGCATCCATCGACCAGCGCATCAGGAGTCGCCCCCATGACCTCGACCCTCGTCTACGCGTTCCTGGCCGGCCTGCTCGGCGCGAACGGCTTCCCCCACTTCGTGAAGGGCATCAGCAAGGAGGAGTTCGCGAACCCGTTCAGCACCGCGCCGATCGTGAACCTGCTCCTCGGCTGGCCGCTGCTCGTCATCGCCGTCTACCTCGGCGGGCTCGCTCACATCGGCGCGCATCCGGTGGCCGCGCTCGCGGCGGGCGCGGTGGGCGTGCTGCTGGCGGGCGTCTTCCACGCGCAGGTCGGCGCGCTCGGCAAGAAGCCGGAGCCCGCCCGCGAGCGGTGACGCCGTCCCGGTCCGCCGCTCCCCGCGCGGCGGACCGTCAGCGGACGGGGTTGCCGGCCGCGCGCAGGGCCGTCTTGACGTCGCCGACCGTCATGTCGCCGAAGTGGAACACGCTCGCGGCGAGCACCGCGTCGGCGCCCGCCGCGACGGCCGGGGCGAAGTGCTCCACCGCGCCCGCGCCGCCGGACGCGATCACCGGGACGGTCGTCGCCGCCCGGACGCGCTCCAGCATCTCCAGGTCGAACCCGGCCTTGGTGCCGTCCGCGTCCATCGAGTTCAGCAGGATCTCGCCGACGCCCAGCTCCGCGCCGCGCCGCGTCCACTCGACCGCGTCGATGCCGGTGCCGCGCCGTCCGCCGTGCGTGGTGACCTCGTAGCCGGACGCGGTCACCGTGCCGCCCGTGACGCGGCGGGCGTCCACCGACAGCACGACGCACTGCGACCCGAACCGGTGCGCGGCCTCCCGCAGGAACTCCGGGCGCGCGATGGCCGCCGTGTTGATCGACACCTTGTCGGCGCCCGCGCGCAGCAGCCGGTCCACGTCGTCCACCGTGCGGACGCCGCCGCCGACCGTCAGCGGGATGAACACCTGCTCGGCCGTGCGGCGCACCACGTCGTAGGTGGTGGACCGGTCGCCGCTGGACGCCGTGATGTCGAGGAACGTCAGCTCGTCGGCGCCCTCGGCGTCGTAGCGGCGCGCCAGCTCCACCGGGTCGCCCGCGTCGCGCAGGTTCTGGAAGTTGACGCCCTTCACCACGCGGCCCGCGTCGACGTCCAGGCAGGGGATGACGCGCACGGCCACGCCCATCAGCGCACCGCCTCCAGCGCCTCTTCCAGCGTGAACGCGCCCGCGTAGAGGGCCTTGCCGACGATCGCGCCCTCGACGCCGTCGCCGGTCAGCTCCGCCAGCGCCCGCAGGTCGTCCAGCGACGACACCCCGCCGGACGCCACGACGGGCTTGTCGGTGCGCGCGCAGACCTCGCGCAGCAGCTCGGTGTTCGGGCCGCGCAGCGTGCCGTCCTTGGTGACGTCGGTGACGACGTAGCGCGGGCAGCCGTCGTCCTCCAGCCGCGCCAGCACCTCCCACAGGTCGCCGCCCTCGCGCGTCCAGCCGCGCGCCGCGAGCGTCGTGCCGCGCACGTCCAGGCCGACGGCGATCCGGTCCCCGTGCGAGGCGATGATCTTGCGGCACCACTCCGGGTTCTCCAGCGCGGCCGTGCCGATGTTGACGCGCGCGCAGCCCGTCGCGAGCGCGGCCTCCAGCGACGCGTCGTCGCGGATGCCGCCCGACAGCTCCACCTTGACGTCCAGCCGTCCGGTCACCTCGGCGAGCAGCTCGCGGTTGGAGCCGCGCCCGAACGCCGCGTCCAGGTCGACCAGATGGATCCACTCCGCGCCCGCCTTCTGCCAGGCCAGGGCCGCGTCCAGCGGGGCGCCGTAGGAGGTCTCGGTGCCCGCCTCGCCCTGCACGAGCCGGACGGCCTTGCCGTCCGCGACGTCGACGGCGGGAAGGAGCGTCAGTGTCATGGAACTTCCTTGTCGGAACCGATGGGGGTGGGCGGCCGTCAGCGGACGGTCGCGAGCCAGTTCGCGAGCACCTGCGCGCCCGCGTCGCCGGACTTCTCCGGGTGGAACTGCGTCGCCGACAGCGCGCCGTTCTCCACGGCCGCGACGAACCGGTCGCCGTGCTCGGCCCAGGTGACGAGCGGGGGCCGCAGGTTGCCGTTGGCGTCGGGCTCCAGCTCCCAGCGGCGCACGCCGTAGGAGTGGACGAAGTAGAAGCGCGTCCCGGCGTCCAGGCCCGCGAACAGCGCGGACCCCTCGGGCGCGTCGACGGTGTTCCAGCCCATGTGCGGCAGGATCGGCGCGTCCAGGCGCTCCACGGTGCCGGGCCACTCCGCGCAGCCCTCGGTGCTGACGCCGTGCTCGACGCCCTTGCCGAACAGGATCTGCATGCCGACGCAGATACCGAGGACGGGTCGGCCGCCGGCCAGCCGCCGCCCGATGATCTGGTCGCCGCGGATCGCGCGCAGCCCTTCCATGCACGCCGCGAACGCCCCGACGCCCGGCACGACGAGCCCGTCCGCCGCGAGCGCCGCGTCCCAGTCCCCGGTGACGGTCACGTCCACGCCGTGCCGCGCGACGGCCCGCTCCGCCGACCGCAGATTCCCCGACCCGTAGTCGAGCACGACGATGGAAGTCATAGCGCGCCCTTGGTGGACGGAATGCCGCGGACCTTGGGGTCGAAGGCGACGGCGTCGCGCAGGGCGCGGGCCAGGGCCTTGAACTGCGCCTCGACGATGTGGTGCGCGTTGCGGCCGTAGGGGACGTGGACGTGCAGCGCCACCTGGGCGTTCGCGACGAACGACTCCAGGATGTGCCGCGTCATCGTCGTGTCGTACTCGGGGCCGATCATCGGCGCGAGGCCGTCCGGCTCGGAGTGGACGAGGTAGGGCCGCCCCGACACGTCCACCGTGACCTGCGCCAGCGCCTCGTCCAGCGGGATCGACGCGTCCGCGAAGCGCCGGATGCCCGCCTTGTCGCCGAGCGCCTGCCGGAACGCCTGCCCGAGCGCGATCGCGGTGTCCTCGATCGTGTGGTGGGCGTCGATGTGCAGGTCGCCCTGCGTCTTCACGGTCAGGTCGAACGAGCCGTGCTTGCCGAGCTGCGCCAGCATGTGGTCGAAGAACCCGACGCCGGTCGCGACGTCGACCTCGCCCGTGCCGTCGAGGTCGATCTCGACCAGGACGGACGTCTCCTTCGTCGCGCGCTCCACGCGTCCCTTGCGCATCACAGGACCTCCTTCAGGGCCGTGCGGAAGGCGGCCGTCTCCTCCGGCGTGCCGACGCTGACGCGCAGCCAGCCGGGCGGCCCGACCTCGCGAATCAGCACGCCGCGCTCCAGCAGCCCCTCCCACACCGCGCGGCGGTCGGAGAAGGAGCCGAACAGGACGAAGTTGGCGTCGGAGTCGGCCACGGTCAGCCCTTCGCCGCGCAGCCAGGCGACGAGCGCGTCGCGTTCGGCGCGCAGCGCGTCCACGGTGCCGAGCAGTTCGGCGCGGTGCGCGAGGGCCGTCCGCGCGACGGCCTGCGTGACGGCCGACAGGTGGTAGGGCAGCCGGACGAGCAGCAGCGCGTCGATCACGGCGGGGTCGGCGGCGAGGTAGCCGAGCCGGGTGCCCGCCATCGCGAACGCCTTGGACATCGTCCGAGTGACGATCAGCCGGGGGCGGCCGGGCAGCAGGTTCAGCGCGGACGGCGTGCCGCCGCGCCGGAACTCGGCGTACGCCTCGTCCACGACGACCATGCCGGGCGCCGCGTCCAGGACGGCCTCGATCGTCGCCAGGTCCAGCGCTGTGCCGGTCGGGTTGTTGGGCGAGGTCAGGAACACGATGCTCGGCTCGTACTTCTCGATCGCGGCGACGGCCGCCGCCGGGTCGAGCCCGAAGTCCTCGTCGCGGTGGGCGTCGACCCAGGCCGTCCCGGACACCTTGGTGATGATCGGGTGCATCGAGTAGGACGGCTCGAACCCGAGCGCGGTGCGTCCCGGCCCGCCGAACGCCTGGAGGATCTGCTGCAGGATCTCGTTGGACCCGTTCGCCGCCCACACGTCGCGTCCGGTGCGGCCCGCGCCGGGGGTGTCGGCGTTGAGGAAGTCGGCGAGGTCGGCGCGCAGCAGCGTCGCGTCCCGGTCGGGGTAGCGGTTGAGGCCGCCCGCGACGTCCTCGACGGCCTTGCCGAGCGCCGCGACCAGCGCCGGGGACGGCGGGTAGGGGTTCTCGTTGGTGTTCAGCGCGTACGGGACGTCGAGCTGCGGCGCCCCGTACGGCTCCCGGCCGCGCAGGTCGTCGCGCAGCGGGAGGTCGGCCAGGGACGTCACGACGGGACCTTCCAGTCGAAGCGGGCGCGGACGGCGGCGCCGTGCGCGGGCAGGTCCTCGGCGTCGGCGAGCACGACGACGCGCGCGGCGGCGTCGGCGAGCGCGGCCTCGTCGTAGCGGACGACGTGGACGCCGCGCAGGAACGACTGCACCGACAGCCCCGAGGAGTGGCAGGCGCACCCGCCCGTGGGCAGGACGTGGTTGGACCCGGCGAGGTAGTCGCCGAGCGACACCGGCGCGTGCGGCCCGACGAAGATCGCGCCCGCGTTGCGGACCCGCGCGGCGACCGCGTCGGCGTCGGCGGTCTGGATCTCCAGGTGCTCGGCGGCGTAGGCGTCGACGACCTTCAGCCCGGCCGCGACGTCGTCCACGAGCACGATGCCCGACTGGCGTCCGGCGAGCGCGGCGGTGATCCGCTCGCTGTGCTTGGTGCGGGCGACCTGGGCCTTCAGCTCGGTCTCGACGGCGTCGGCGAGCGCGGGCGCGTCGGTGACGAGGACGGCGGCGGCGAGCGTGTCGTGCTCGGCCTGGCTGATCAGGTCGGCCGCGACGTGGACGGGGTCGGCGGTCGCGTCGGCGAGGATCGCGATCTCGGTCGGCCCGGCCTCGGAGTCGATGCCGATGACGCCCTTGAGCAGCCGCTTGGCGGCGGCGACGTAGACGTTCCCGGGCCCGGTGACGAGGTCGGCGCGCGGGCACTCGTCGGTGCCGTAGGCGAACATGGCGATCGCCTGCGCGCCGCCGACGGCGTGCACCTCCTCGACGCCGAGCAGCGCGCACGCGGCGAGGATCGTCGGGTGCGGCAGGCCGCCGAACTCCTTCTGCGCGGGCGAGGTCACGGCGAGCGAGCCGACCCCGGCCTCCTGCGCGGGCACGACGTTCATGACGACGCTGGACGGGTACACGGCGCGTCCGCCCGGCACGTACAGGCCGACGCGGTCCACCGGGATCCACCGCTCGGTGACGGTACCGCCCGGGACGACGTTGGTGGTGACGTCCGTGCGGCGCTGGTCGCGGTGGACGAGCCGGGCGCGCCGGATCGACTCCTCCAGCGCGTCGCGGACGGGCGCGGCCAGCGCGGCGAGCGCCGCGTGGACCTCCGCGACCGGGACGCGGCTGCGCTCGCGGTCCACGCCGTCGAACGCGCGGGTGTGCTCCCGGACCGCCGCCGAGCCGCGATGGCGGACGTCGTCGCAGATGGGCCGCACCTTGTCCAGGGCGGCCTCGACGTCGAGATCGGCGCGGGGCAGCACGGAGCGCAGGTCGCCCGGGAGCGAGCCGCGCAGGTCGATACGGGAGATCACGGCCCCAGTCTACGGAGCCCCGGGACGCCGCCGCGCCTCGTCTCACGTGCCGAGACCGTCACCCCGGACCGTCATACCAGGAGGTCTCCGGAGAGAACGGTCACGGCGCGTCCGGTGAGGACGACGCGGTCCCCCGCGAGCCGGACGCCGACCCGTCCGCCGCGCGCCGACGCCTGGTAGCCGGTGAGGGCGTCGCGGCCCAGGCGCTCCGCCCAGAACGGCGCGAGGGCGCAGTGGGCGGAGCCGGTGACGGGGTCCTCGGCGTCGCCGGGCAGGGAGCGCGGGGCGAACGTGCGGGACACGAAGTCGTGGTCGGCTCCGGCCTCGGCGGGCGCGGTGACGATCACGAGCCGGGCCTCGGCGTCGGCCAGGACGGCGATGTCGGGCGCGACGGACCGCACGGCCGCCGCGTCGGGCAGTTCCACGACCCAGTCGGCCAGGGTGTTGCGGCCCGTCCAGCCGAGCGGCGCGCGCAGCCCGGGGGTGAACTCGGCGGGCGCTGGCGCCGCGACCGGCGGACGGGCCGGGAAGTCCATCTCCAGCGTCCCCTCCGCCCCCGGACGGACGGTCAGGATCCCGCTGTGCAGCGTCCGGAACCGGATCTCGTCCCCCGCGGGCACGACCCCGCCGTGGTAGAGCGCGTGGGCGGACGCGAGCGTCGCGTGCCCGCACAGCGTCACCTCGTTCAGCGGCGTGAACCAGCGCAGCTCGAACGTCCCGTCGTCCGCGGGCCGGACGAACGCCGTCTCCGAATGCCGCATCTCGGCGGCGACGTCCTGCATCCACGTCTCGTCGGCGGGGGCGTCGAGCAGGCAGACGGCGGCGGGATTGCCCTTGAACGGCCGGTCGGTGAAGGCGTCCACGACGGAGATCCTCATGGCCGCGAGGCTAGCGGAGCTTCAGCATGTGAGATTTCGACGGTTCGTCCCGTCGCGGCCCCGCCGTACCCTGGGCGGCGTCCCCCGAACCGACGACGGAGGTCCCCCGTGACCGAGCGGCTGCCGCTGTTCCCCCTCGGGACCGTCCTGTTCCCGGGCATGGCGCTGTCGCTGCGGGTGTTCGAGGACCGCTACCTCGCGCTCGTCCGCGACCTGCTGGACGGCCCCGGGCCGCGCCGGTTCGGCGTCGTCTCGATCGAGCTGGGCCACGAGGTCGGGCCGGGCGCGGCGCTGCGGCTGGCGGAGGTCGGGTGCGTGGCCGAGCTGCGCGACGCGACGATCCAGCCGGACGGCAAGTACGACGTCGCGGCGGTCGGCGGCCGACGGTTCCGAATGAAAGGCACCGATGCGTCCCGTCCGTATCTGCGGGCCGAGGTCGAGTACCTGCCCGAGGAGGAGGGCGCGGACGTGGACGCGGCGGCCGTCGCGGCCCTGTCCGCGTTCCGCCGGTACCGGCGCGCCCTCGCCGCCGCCGGGGCGGGCGTCACGGACCCGACGGCGCCCGCCGACCGGGTGCGGCTGTCCTACGAGATCGCGGCGGCGGCCGTCCTGGACGGGCACGACAAGCGCCGCCTGCTGGCCGCCGAGGACGCCGCGCAGCGCCTGCGCGCCGCCCGCACCATGATCCGGCGCGAGACGCGGCTGCTGCGCGCCTTCCCGGCCCTCCCCGGGACCGCGTTCCTGGACGGCTCGTTCCACCCCAACTGACCGGGCAGACTGGTCGCCCATGGCGGCGAAGAACAAGGGCGGCACCCCCGCGACGGTCGCGGCGGCGCGCGCGGGCGTGGCGTTCACCCTGCACGAGTACACCGTCGACCCGAACGCCGGGTCCTACGGGGAGGCGGCGGCGGACGCGCTCGGCGTCCCGCGCGAGCGGCTGTTCAAGACGCTGGTGGCCGAGGTGGACGGCGCGCTGACCGTCGCGATCGTCCCGGTGTCGGCCACGCTGGACCTCAAGGCGCTGGCGGCGGCGACGGGCGGGAAGCGGGCCGCGATGGCCGATCCGCGCGCCGCCGAGCGCGCGACCGGCTACGTGGTGGGCGGGATCAGCCCGCTCGGGCAGCGGCGGCGGCTGCCGGCCGTGCTGGACGCGTCGGCGTCAGGGTTCGCGACCGTCTACGTCTCGGCGGGGCGGCGCGGGCTCCAGATCGAGCTGGCCCCCGGCGACCTCGTCCGGCTCTCCGGCGCCGTCCTCGCCGCCGTCGCGCGGGGATAGCCGCTTGACGAACAGCTCCAGCACGCCGTAGAGCGCGACGGCCGCGATCGGCCAGAAGACGAGCAGGCCGGTGGCGCGCAGGTCGGCGACGCCGGTGACGGTCGCGCCGTCGGCGGCGTGCCGGAGCGCGCGGTGGTAGGAGCCGAGGCCGATCATGTGGCCGGTGCGCCAGGCGAGGACGGCCGCCGCGGCCCCTCCGGCGGCGAGGCCGAGCAGCAGCGGGACGTCGTTGCCGCGTCCGCCCCGGAGGTAGGCGACGGCGCCGCAGCCGAGCCCGGCGATCACGGCGATCAGCGCGAACCGCATGTCGGTGCCGATCGGGCCCCGGCTCTCGGGGTCGGCGAGATACGGCGCGCCGCCCACGACGACGTACTTCACGGTCGGCGCGACGGCCCGCCACAGCAGGCCCGCGAGGGGTCCGAGGACGGCGACGAGGAGACAGGTCGCGATCCACGTGCGCAAGGCCCTCACGACCGGTGCCCGCACCTCGTACGCTCCTGTCTACGTCCCGTTCCCGACGACGAAAGCCTAGCCCGCCCTGGTGACCCGAACGACAACCGGCAGGTGCCCGATTCCCACCCCAGAACGGCCCGATCCCTGGGATAATGTGCCCGACATGTCCGGATTCAGCCCCGCCTTCGAGCGTCTCGGCGCAGCGCTCGCGGCCGTCGTCCTGCAGCAGCAGGAGACGCTCGCGGAGTTCCTGCCGCGCGAGGACTGGAGCGCCGACCTCACCGCCCGGACGTACACCAGCGGCGGCGTGACCGTCCGGGTCTCCCTGCTCGGCAGCTACGCCGCGCGGGAGCGGACCTGGCTGTGGGGCTGGGCCAACCCGCAGTTCGGCGCGGACCACCCGGCGGTCGTCCCGACCCTCGGCATCCGGACGCTCGGCGAACGGCTCGGCATCCCCGAGTTCACCACGCCCGAGGTCGACCTCGGCTGGTACGAGGGACCGGCCGGGCACGGCGGCGAGCTGGTCGCGATGGCGGCCGGGGGCGTGCTCGGCGGCGGCGGGTACATCGGCGCCGGATACGACGGCGGCTCGGCCTACCTGCACGTGGACGACCCGCAGGCGCCGCCCGCCGCGTGGGACCCGGTGCCCGTCGCGCGCCTGCTGACCAACGCCGTCAGCCTGTTCCCCGCCGACCCCCGGCTGACGCTGGCGCGGCTGCTGAGCCGCCACCGCGTCCCGTACCGGGAGACCGAGACGTCGATCGAGGCGCGTCCGCCGGGCGGCCCGGCCCGCGCCCACTTCGACGCGCGCGGCCGGTTCGCCGGCTGGGAGGCGGAGCTGACGGCCGTCCGGCACTGATCCGGCACTGATCCCGCGCGGCTGGTAGACCTGACGGCCATGAGCGCCGAGATCGTACCGGTGGTGTCCGCCGCCGACCGCGAGCACGCCTACTCCGTCCGTTTTACGGTGTTCGTCCGGGAGCAGGGCGTGCCGCAGGACATCGAGCTGGACGCGGCGGACGCCGCCGCCGACCATCTGCTGGCCCGGATCGACGGCCGTCCGGTCGGGACGGTCCGGCTGCTGCGCCGCGACGGCACCGGCGTGCTCGGGCGGCTCGCCGTCCTGCCCGAGGCGCGCGGCACCGGCCTCGGGGCGGCGCTGGTCCGCGCCGTCGAGGACCGCGCCCGCGCGGCGGGCCTGACGGCCGTCGAGCTGCACGCGCAGCTCGCGGCGCGCGGTTTCTACGAACGGCTGGGATACGCGGCGTTCGGCGCCGAGGACGAAGAGGCGGGCATCCCCCACATCTGGATGCGCCGCCGTCTCGAAAACGCCTGAAAATCGCGCCACCGATCCAGTGCGCCATTCCTAGCCCCTGCCTCCCAGGCGTTATCGGGAACGTCGCGAGGGGCGCCGAATTCAGCTCGCGCGGCGAACTCGGAAAATCGCGGAACTGGCCCGGACGGCACAGTGCCGAAGATCCAGAACACCCCGCCCGAAACGCGTGACTCATCCCCTGATGGCCTTGTGAGCTGCGTAAATGTCACCCCGGCGCCACCCCGAGGCCCGATCGACATACCCGTTTGATCCGTTATTCCGGAGCAATACCGTACGCGGGACGGGCAAGAACCTGTCCGGGTGGTCACTTGAAGCCATCCCTGGGACGAGAGTGCACGGTGGTTCAATACCGGGGTCACCGTGCTTGTTTTAGCCTTCGGTGTCATGAGTGCTGCGGAGTATGCGGCAGGTGAGACCGGAACGCGAACCCGCGAGGCTAATGCCGTCAGGGACGGGCTCAACATCGGTTTCTCCTCCGGAATGTCAGGGCTCGCCTGGGGTGCTGCGGCGATCCCGGCCGGGCTGTCCGTCCAGCAGGCGTGCGCGCTGAGCATCCTGGCGTTCAGCGGCGCGTCCCAGTTCGCCATCGCCGGGGTCGTCAGCGGCGGCGGCGCGCTGTTCACCGGGACGCTCGGGGCCGTCATGCTCGCCGGGCGCAACGCCCTCTACGGCCTGCGGCTCGCCGACCTGCTCCGCGTGCAGGGCTGGCGGCGGGCGGTCTGCGCGCATTTCGTCATCGACGAGACCACCGCCGTCGCCACCGCGCAGCCGGACCGGGCCAGCGCCCGCGTCGGCTTCTTCGCGACCGGCATCCCCACCTACGCGCTGTGGAACATCACGACGTTCATCGGCGCGATCGGCGCGACCCGGCTCGGCGATCCGGAGCGGTACGGGCTCGACCTGCTCGGCCCGGCGATGTTCCTCGGCCTGCTGTGGCCCCGGCTCACCGCCGGGGCCACCGAGGTCCGCGTCGCCGTGCTCGGCGCGCTGATCGCCGTCCTCGCCGTCCCGGTGCTCCCGACCGGCGTGCCGATCATGGTGGCGGCGTTCGCGGCGCTGCTCGGGCTGCGCGAGCGGCAACGCGAGCGCGAGCGCGTGAAGGAGCCGGTCCGATGAACGTCTGGATCGCCGTCACCGTCACCGGCGTCGGCTGCTACCTGCTGAAGCTCGCCGGGCTCGTCGCCCCGCAGCGCGTCCTGGAGGACCCGCGCGTGCGGCGGTTCACCGAACTCGTCCCCGTCGCGCTGCTGGCGTCCCTGGTCGCGGTGCAGACCGTCACCACCGCCGGCGACCTGCGCCTGGACGGCGCCCGCATCGCCGGCGTCACGGCGGCCGGGATCGCGTTCCTGCTGCGCGCCCCGTTCCTCGTCGCCCTCGTCACCGCCGCCGTCGTCGCCGCCGGGCTGCGGCTCCTGTGACCGGCCGCTCAGCCGTCGTCGGCGACCGCGTCCAGCGCCCGCGCCAGATCGTCGGGGTAGGGGCTCTCGAACTCCACCCAGCCGCCGTGCCCGGGATGCTCGAACCCGAGCCGCACCGCGTGCAGCCACTGCCGCCGCAGCCCGAGCCGCGCCGCGAGCGTCGGATCGGCGCCGTAGGCCAGGTCGCCCGCGATCGGATGCCGGATCGCCGACATGTGGACCCGGATCTGGTGGGTGCGGCCGGTCTCCAGGTCGACGTCCAGCAGCGTCGCCGCCCGGAACGCCTCGACCGTGTCGTAGTGGGTGACCGACGGGCGCCCGCCCGCCACCACCGCGAACCGGCCGTCGCCGGACGGGTGCCGGTCGATCGGGGCGTCGACAGTGCCCCGGAACGGGTCCGGATGGCCCTGCACGAGCGCCTGGTACCGCTTCTTGACCGTCCGCTCCTTGAACGCCCGCTTCAGCCGCGAGTACGCCGTCTCGCTCTTGGCCACCACCATCGCGCCGGTCGTGTTCGCGTCGAGCCGGTGGACGATCCCCTGCCGCTCGGCCGCGCCGCTCGTCGCGACGGTCCGCCCGGTGCCGAGCAGGCCGCCGAGGACGGTCGGGCCCGTCCAGCCGGTGGTCGGGTGCGCGGCGACGCCGGTCGGCTTGTCCACCACGACGATGTCGTCGTCCTCGTAGAGGATCCCGAGGCCCGCGACGGGCTCGGCGACCGGCGCGGGCGGGGCGGGCGGCGGCGGCAGCGTCACCTCCAGCCAGGCCCCGGCGTGCAGCCGGTCGGACTTGGCGACCTCGCGGCCGTCCAGCAGGACGTCGCCCGCCGCGATGATGTCGGCCGCCCGGCCGCGTGACAGGCCGAACAGCCGGGACAGGGCCGCGTCGGCGCGCTCGCCCTCCAGCCCGTCCGGGACGGGCATGCTCCGCACGTCGCTCACCGGGTCTTCTCCTCCGGCGCGCCGTCGCGCTCGTCCGTCGCGTCGTCGGCCGCGTCGTCGGTCGTGTCGTCGGTCGTGTCGCGGCCCGTCACGCGGGTGCCGTCGAGCTGCAGCCCGCGCGCCGCCAGCAGCACCGCCAGCACGCCGCCGCAGACGATCGCCGAGTCCGCCAGGTTGAACACCGGCCAGTGCGGCCACTCGATCCAGTCGACCACATGGCCCTGGAACGGCGCGGGGGCGCGCAGGACGCGGTCGACGAGGTTGCCGAGCGCGCCGCCGAGCAGCAGCCCGAGGCACACGGCCCACGGGACGCTGCGCAGGTTGCGCGCCGTCCGGACGATCGCGACGACCACGCCGCACGCGATCACGGTGAAGATGATCGTGTAGCCGGTGCCGATCGAGAACGCGGCCCCGCTGTTGCGGGTCTCGCGCAGCGTCAGCAGTCCGCCGAGCAGCCGGATGGGCGCCCGGTCCTGCAGCGTCGCCACGACGATGATCTTGGAGATGACGTCCAGGGCCAGCGCGGCGCAGGCCACCGCCACCAGCACGCCGACACGGCGCGGCCGAGGCGATCCCCCGGATCCCTCGGCCCCGCCCTTCTTCGGGTCAGTTGAGTCGCTCAGCGACGTTCCTCGCGTTGTTTGCATGTCACACACAGGGTGGCACGCGGGAACGCCTGCAAGCGCGCCTTCCCGATCGGGAGGGCGCACGACTCGCAGACGCCGTACGTGCCGGCGTCCATCCGCTGGACGGCCCGCTCGTTCTGGGCGAGCAGGTCACGCGCATTGTAGGACAGCGCCAGCTCGTGTTCGCGCTCGTAGGTCTTGGCGCCCGCGTCGGCCTGGTCGTCGCCCGCGCCGTCGGCGGAGTCGCCCTCGGCGATCTGCGAGGCCGCGACGGTGATCTGCGCCTGGAGCGCGTCGATCTCCGCCTGCAGCCCGGCCCGGACGACCGACAGCTCGGACTCGGTCCAGCGCTCCTCGCCCTCCCGGACGGGCAGCACCTCGGCGACCGCCGTCACCGGCGCCTCCTCGGCGGTCCGCGCGGTGACCGTGGCCGTTTTCACCTTGGCCTTCGCGGTGCGGGCCGAGGCCTTCGCCTTGGGTCGCGCCGTCCCCGGCTTGGCGGCCGGTTTGCCCGCGGGCTTGCGGGCGGGCTTGGCCGGGGCCTTGGCGGACGCGCGTCCCTTGCGGGCCTTCTCGGCCTCGGCGGTCGCGTCGGCGCCGCTCTTGTCGACGGGCACTGCGGGCAGCATGGGGTCCCCTTTCACCGGACGGGCAACGAGCTGCGGTGGCTCTCATATGCCCTCGCGTCCGGCAAAGGAAAACCCGGCGTTCCGGCGAGAGAACGGCGAGACGCCCGGGAGGTCGGTCGGGGCGACACGGGAGGTCGGGGTAGGTCCGTCCGGGGCCGGCACCGCCGGGAAGAGGGACCGGTTCGCGTGCGTTACAGTGGCCAGCAGCAGTCTGAGCGGCAGGCCGTGATGGGGACGCCTGCCGCCGTGCGCGGCCATGAGCGATCCGGGGACGGTGCGAGCCCGGCGGTCGGCGCGGCGGTCCTGATCACCCCGGAGCCGCCGGAGGAAACGGCGCGCGCGCCGGAGTAGAACCGGCAGCCGTGACTGGAACGAAGCGGGCCGCGTCGCGCGGCCAAGGAGGGTGGTACCGCGGGGCCTTCGGTCTCGTCCCTCCGGTCCTCGTGCGTTGTCCGCGTCGATCCGGAGGCCCGCCACCGTGACCCGTCAGTTCCGGCCCCTGCCCGCGCAGGTCGATCTTCCCGCGCTGGAGCGGGACATGCTGCGCCGCTGGCAGGACGGCAAGATCTTCGAGCGCTCGCTGGAGCGCACCGCCGACGGCCCGCGCTGGATCTTCTACGAGGGCCCGCCGACCGCGAACGGGATGCCCGGCGTCCACCACGTCGAGGCGCGCGTCTTCAAGGACATCTTCCCCCGGTTCAAGACCATGCAGGGGTACCACGTGCCCCGCAAGGCCGGCTGGGACTGCCACGGCCTGCCCGTCGAGGTCGCCGTGGAGAAGGAACTCGGCCTCACCGGCAAGAAGGACATCGAGGAGTACGGGGTCGCGGAGTTCAACGACCGCTGCCGCGAGTCCGTCCAGCGCCACGTGGACGCCTTCGAGGAGATGACCGCCCGGATGGGCTACTGGGTCGACATGTCCCAGGCCTACCGGACGATGGACCCGTCCTTCGTGGAGTCGGTCTGGTGGTCGCTCAAGGTCGTCTTCGACAAGGGCCTGCTGTTCCGCGACTTCCGCATCACGCCGTACTGCCCGCGCTGCGGCACCGGCCTGTCCGACCACGAGCTGGGCCAGCCCGGCGGGTACGAGACGGTGACGAGCCCGTCGGTGTACGTCCGGATGCCCGTCACCGACGGCCCGCTCGCCGAGCTGAACGCCTCGCTGCTGATCTGGACGACGACGCCGTGGACGCTCGTGTCCAACACCGCCGTGGCCGTCCACCCGGACGTCACCTACGTCGCGGCCCGTCCCGCCGGGTCCGACGAGGTCCTGGTCGTCGCCGAGCCGCTGCTGGAGCAGGTCCTCGGCGCGGACGCCGAGCGGCTCGCCACGCTGTCCGGCCGCGAGCTGGAGCGCACCCCGTACCGGCGGCCGTTCGACTTCGTACCGATCCCCGGCGCCCATTTCGTCGTGCTCGGCGACTACGTGACGGTCGAGGACGGCACCGGGCTCGTCCACCAGGCCCCCGCGTTCGGCGCCGACGACATGACCGTCTGCAAGAACTACGGGCTGCCGGTCGTCAACCCGGTCGGCCCCGACGGGCGCTTCACCGCCGACGTCCCGCTGGTCGGCGGGGCGTTCTTCAAGGACGCCGACGAGCCCCTGACCGCCGACCTGCGCGCCCGCGGCCTGCTGTTCCGCGGCGGCCACTTCGAGCACAGCTACCCGCACTGCTGGCGCTGCCACACCCCGCTGCTGTACTACGCGCTCCCCGCCTGGTACATCCGCACCACGGCCGTGAAGGACCGGCTGCTGGAGGAGAACGCCCGCACCAACTGGTTCCCCGAGACCGTCAAGGAGGGCCGGTACGGCGAGTGGCTGCGCAACAACGTCGACTGGTCGTTGTCGCGCAGCCGGTACTGGGGCACGCCGCTCCCGCTGTGGGTGTGCGGCGAGGACGACGCGCACGTCACCTGCGTCGGGTCGCTCGCCGAACTCGGGGAGCTGGCCGGACGCGACCTGACCACCCTGGAGCCCCACCGCCCCTACGTGGACGACGTCGCGTTCCCGTGCCCGGAGTGCGGCGCCGAGGCCCGCCGCGTCCCGGACGTCATCGACGCCTGGTACGACTCGGGGTCCATGCCGTTCGCGCAGTGGGGCGCGCCGCACCGCAACAAGGACGTGTTCGACGCGTCCTACCCCGCGCAGTACATCTGCGAGGCGCAGGACCAGACGCGCGGCTGGTTCTACTCGCTGATGGCCGTCGGCACGCTCGTGTTCGACCGCTCGTCGTACGAGAACGTCGTCTGCCTCGGCCTCATCCTCGCCGAGGACGGCCGCAAGATGAGCAAGCACCTCGGCAACGTCCTGCGGCCCATCCCGCTGATGGACCAGCACGGCGCGGACGCGCTGCGCTGGTTCATGCTGGCCAGCGGGCTGCCGTGGGCGTCGCGGCGGGTCGGGCACGGGGTGCTGGAGGAGATCGTCCGCAAGGTGCTCCTCACCTACTGGAACACCGCGTCGTTCTTCGTCCTGTACGCCAACGCGGCGGCGCAGGGCGGCGGACGGGCCTGGACGCCCGACCGCCGCGCCGAGGCCCCCGCGCCCGCCGACCGCCCGCTGCTGGACCGCTGGGCGCTCGCCGAGCTGCACCGGACCGTCCGCGAGGTCGGGGACGCGCTGGAGGTCTTCGACACCGCCCGCGCGGGCCGCCGCCTCGCCGAGTTCGTGGACGACCTGTCCAACTGGTACGTCCGGCGGTCCCGCAAGCGGTTCTGGGACGGCCCGGAGTCCCCCGAGGGCGCGGCGGCGTTCGCGACCCTCTACGAGTGCCTGGAGACGCTGACGCGGCTCATGGCGCCGCTCGTCCCGTTCATCACCGACCACGTGTGGGACGTCCTGCGCGAGGAGGACGCGCCCGAGTCCGTCCACCTGACGTCCTGGCCCGAGGTGGACGAGACCCTGCTCGACGCCGCCCTCACCGAGCGGATGGCGCTCGTCCGGCGGCTCGTCGAACTCGGCCGCTCGGCCCGCGCGGCGAGCGGCGTCCGCACCCGGCAGCCGCTCGGCCGCGCGCTCGTCGGGGCGCCCGGCTGGGCGGACCTGCCCGCCGAGCTGCGCGGCCAGATCGCCGACGAGCTGAACGTCGCGGCGTTCGAGGAGCTGTCCTCGGTCGGCGGCGACCTGGTCGAGTACGAGGTCAAGCCGAACTTCCGGGAACTCGGCCGCCGGTTCGCCAAGGACACCCCGAAGGTCGCGAACGCCGTCAAGGCCGCCGACCCGGCCGCGCTCGTCACCGCGCTGCGCGCCGGCGGGGCCGCGCCGCTGGACGTCCCCGGCGTCGGCCCGGTGCAGCTGGCGCCCGCCGAGCTGATCGTCACCGAGCGCCCGCGCAGCGGCTGGGCCGTGGAGAGCGCGGCGGGCGAGACGGTCGCGCTCGACCTCACGGTCACGCCGGAGCTGCGCCGGGCGGGGCTGGTGCGGGAGGTGGTCCGGCTCGTCCAGGACGCCCGCAAGGCCGAGGGCCTGGAGATCACCGACCGGATCGAGCTGTGGTGGCACGCCGCCGGGGACGACCTGGCCGAGGCGCTGCGCGCGCACGGCGGGGAGGTCGCGGGCGACGTGCTCGCCACGGCCGTCCGCGAGGGCCGTCCGGACGAGGAGCTGACCCAGCGCCGCGACGACGAGCTGGGCCTCGGCTTCTGGCTGCGCAAGGCCCGCTAGCCCGGCGGACGGGGCGGCCGGCCGCGCGAACCGGCCGCCCCGATCTTCGGCAAGGGGTTCAACGCGACACATCGTGTTTGCGATGATGGCGGGGTGAACCTTCCCGAAGACCCCGCGACGCCCGATCCGGCCCCCGCCGGCCCGGCGTCGTTGCGCGCGTCCGACGCCGACCGCGACCGCGTCGCCGACCGGCTCCGCGAGGCCTTGGCCGAGGGCCGGATCACCCCGGAGGAGCACGCCGAGCGGATCGACGCCGTCTACCGGGCCCGGACGTACGCCGAGCTGGAGCCCGTGCTCCACGACCTGCCCGCCCCGAACGACCCGCCCGCTCCGGCCGTCTCGCTCCGCAAGGAGCCCGAGGCCGCGCCGCCGCCCGCGCCGCAGTCCAGCGCGCTCATCGCGATCTTCTCCGGCGCCGAGCGCAAGGGCCGCTGGCTCGTGGAACCGCACACGTCCGCGACCTGCGTGTTCGGCGGCATCGAGCTGGACTTCCGGCGCGCCGTCCTGTCCCAGCGCGAGGTCACCGTCAACATCACCGCGATCTTCGGCGGGGTGGAGATCACCGTCCCGCCGGGCGTGCGCGTGGTCAGCTCGGTCGCGACCGTGTTCGGCGGCGTCGAGCCCGTCGAGGACGAGCTGGACCCCGACGCCCCGACGATCCGGCTCACCGGGCTCGTCCTGTTCGGCGGCGTGTCCGTGCGGCGCCGGGAGGTGGGCGCGAGCCGCGCCGCGCTGCGCCGGGAGCGCCGCGAGGAGCACCGCCGCCGGATCGAGGACCGGCGCGCGGAGCGGGAGGAACGGCTGGCCGAGCGGCGCCGGGAGCGCGACGAACGGCGCGAGGCCCGCTGAGACGGCGGACGGCCGCGTCCCGGAGCGGGAGGCGGCCGTCGGCGGGCTGTTCTCGGGGTCAGCGCGCGCGTTCGCGGTCGGGCTGGCAGACCAGGCAGGGCGTGCAGCCCCGGGCCTTGGCCTCCGCCCGCGACAGCGCCTCCAGGTCGTCGGCCTCGTCGCCGATGTCCTCGATGAGCGCGCAGTCGATCCGGTGGTAGCGCTTGGTGCCGCTGAGGATGCGGACGGGCTCGTCGTCGCCGCCCGCCGCGGGAGTCCCGCCCGCGGGCGCGGAACGCCCGGCGTGGACGGGCGTGTCGTCGTGCGTCGCCGCCGGGTCGGACACGCGCGGACGCGGCGCGTTCGTGGATCCCGGGAACGCCAGCGGGTCGTCGAACGACCCGGGCAGCGGGTCGGTCAGCGGATCCGGGCGCCGGGGCGGTTCGCTCGGCAGCGCGGCCAGCGGGTCGGTCAGCGGGTCGGTCAGCGGGTCAGGTGCGGCCGGACGGAACGACTCCGGCGGCAGCCCGGCGAGCGGGTCGACCGCGCGCGGCTCCGGCTCATAGGCCGGCTGCTCCCGGACGGGCTCGTACGGCGTCTCGTACGACGCGTCGTAGCTCGGCTCGTACGGCGCCTCGTACGCGGGCTCCGCCGCGGGCGGTCCGCCCGGGACGGGCCACGCCGACGGCACCGGGCCGGACGCGGACGGGTCGGACTCCAGCGCGCCCAGCGGGTCGGGCTCGTGCGGCGCCGGGGGCTCGGCGGGCGGCTCGGGCCGGGGTTCGGGCCGGGCCTCGGGCTGCGGTGCGGGCACGGGCGCCGGCTGGGGCTCGGCCGGGACCGGAGGTTCGGGCAGGGCCGCGAAGGACGCCGTGGAGGACACCGGGGGCGACGACGCCGTGGGGGCCGGGTCGGCGGCGGGTTCGGCGTCGGGGCCGTCCGTTCCGCCGGACTTGAGCAGCGAGCGCCGGGTCGGCAGCGGGGCGGGGGCCGCGCCGTCCCCCGCGCCGGACTCCTTGACGGCGGTCGCGGCGGATCCTTCGGCGGTGGCCGCGCCTTCGGCGGAGGCCGCCGGGACCGACACCGCGGCGCGCGCCGCCAGCGCGGTGTCGGGCATGCAGGCGGTGCAGGGGCTGAACCCCTCCTCCTTCGCCTCGGCGTACGTCAGCTCCTCCCCGGTCCGCCCGGCGAGCTGCCGGCACGTGTCGAGGTGGTAGCGCTTGCGGCCCCGCACGACATGGACGACCGCGTCGGCCGGGACCTCGGGGGCCGGGCCGGAGACCGCGCCGTCCTCGTCGTCGGCGTCCTTGCCGTCCTTGGCCGCCTTGCGGTCGGCCTTGCGCTCGGCCTTGGTGCGCTCCCTGCGGCGGCGGTCGGCCGCCGCGGCGGAGGCGCCGGAGCCGAACAGCTCCTTGCGCCGCAGGATCACCCCGACGATCAGGCACAGCAGCGAGACGATGCTGACGCCGATGGACACGTAGATCACCGTCAGCGCGTCCACGCCGAAGACCTGGGCACTCGTTCCCTCGCCGGCGACGATGCCCGCGACGAGCAGGGCTATCGCCGCCACCACCAGGACGCCACTCAGGATGATCACAGGTAACTCCGCTCTACAGGCGTTCCCCGAGCCGTCGCGACGGTTCGGGGCGGGTCCACCGACGTGCCGTCGCGCCGCCGGGATGGCACGCGGGCCATCCACGGCGCGGCGACCGGGAAGACACTACCGCCTGTCCGGACTCGGTCAGCGCCGCTCGTGCGGCGGATTGTCGCCGCCCGCGTGGAACGCGCCCGTCGCCGAGTGCTGGACCTGCTGCTGGGCGTGCTGGGGCTCGGCCTGCGGCGGGAACGGGTTCGCGCCGGTCGGGTTCGTCCCACCCTGCCGGTTCTCGCCGTGGCCCAGAGTGTTCTGCGGGCCGGTCTGCGGACCCGTGACGCTTCCGAGGTTCGACGCCGGGACGGGGAATCCGCCCGTCTCGGTGCCGCCCGCCTCGACGTCGCGGAGCAGGCCCTCCAGGTAGACCTTCAGGCGGCTGCGGTACTCGCGCTCGAACGCGCGCAGGTTGTCGACCTCGCGCTCCAGCTCCTCGCGCTGCTGCACGAGGGAGCCCATGACCTGGCGGTGCCGCTCCTGGGCGTCGCGGTCGAGGGCCTCGGCGCGCGAGCGGGCCTCGGTGACGATCTGGTCGGCCTGCCGACGGGCCTTGCCGAGGATCTCCTCGGCCTCGCGGCGGGCGCGGCCGAGCGTCTCGTCGGCCTCGCGCCGCGCGTCGGCGATGGCCTGGTCGGCGGTCTGCTGCGCGAGCGCGAGGACGCGCGCCGCGGTGTCCATGTTGTCCTCGCCGGAGGGCGCGCCGCCCATGCCGAGGCCGAGCGGGGCGGGCTCGGGCTCGGGCTGCGGCGGGGGCGGCGCCTGCTGGGGCTGCGGCGCCTGCTGCTGCGGCTCGGGGCGCGGGGGCTCGGGCAGCTTCTGCACGTCGGGCTTGGGCTCCACGATCGGGGCCGCCATCGCCGGGACCTTGCCGCGCAGGCACTCGGCCAGCTTCGCGCGAAGCTCCTCGTTCTCCTGGATGAGGCGGTCCAGCTCGGCCTCGACCTCGTCGAGGAAGGCGTCCACCTCCTCCTCGTCGTACCCCGGCCTCAGCCTGGTGGTACTGAACTGCTTGTTCCGCACGTCTGCGGGTGTCAGCGGCATGTTGGTCTCCTTGGCGCGCTTGGAGTCTGTCCGTTAGGACGGTATCCGATCAGAGCCTCCACACGAAGATGATCAAGGGATCACCGCCTGCACGACCCAGATCAGGACCCAGACCACAAGGATGAGCAAGGTGAAGCTGAGGTCCAAGGCCACGTTACCCAGACGGACCGGCGGTATGAAACGCCTGAAGAGTTTCAGTGGCGGGTCGGTGATCGTGTAGGTCGCCTCGGCGATCACCAGCAGCAGCCCGCGCGGTTTCCAGGACCGCGCGAACGACTGCAGCACCTCCAGCACCAGCCTTCCGACCAGGAACAGGAGGAAGAGATACAGCAGGGCGACGAGCACCTGTTCGAGGATTCGCACGTACTACCTTCGTCTGTGGCCGTCAGCTCTGGTTGAAGAACCCGCGTTCCGCCATCCGGGCCTTGTCCTCCGCCGTCACCTCGACATTGGCGGGCGAGAGGAGGAACACCTTGTTCGTAACACGCTCGATGCTCCCGTGCAGCCCGAACACCAGACCCGCCGCGAAGTCGACGAGACGCTTGGCGTCGCTGTCGACCATCTCGGTGAGGTTCATGATCACCGGCGTCCCCTCGCGGAAGTGCTCGCCGATGGTCCGCGCCTCGTTGTAGGTCCTCGGGTGCAGCGTAGTGATGCGCGCGAGGTCCGTGGTGCCGGACTCGTACAAAGCGACGGGGCGGCGCTCGGTCGCGGGAACGTGGTGATCACGGTCCACCGCGTCGTCGGCTCGGGTAAGCTGACCGCCGGGCTCCTCGCCCGGGCGGCGACCCGCAGCGGCGTCGGCCTCGTCGTCGTAGACGTCGTCATCGTAGTAGTCGCCGTAGCGGTCGTCCTCCACAAGGCCGAGGTAGACCGCCATCTTGCGCATCGCGCTGGCCATACGCTCCTCCTGTGGCCCAGGCCCCCGGCGCCCCGGACGCCGCTCGCGGACGGTGCATTCGCGCGGCCCCCGTTTGAGCAGGTGCCACTGGGTGGGACATTACCTGACGATTGCCCGTCGGCCTCCGAGCAACGCCGTACCGATCCGCAGGTGTGTCGCGCCGCACTCGATCGCGTCCTCCAGATCCCCGCTCATTCCGGCAGAGATCACCGTCGCGGCGGGATGATCGGCGCGCAGTCGCGCGGCGATCACGGCGAGTCGCGCGAAGGCCGCCCGCGCGTCGCCGCCGAGCGGGGCGACCGCCATGACCCCGGCCAGTTCGAGGTCCCCGGCCGCGGCGATCTCCGCCGCGATCTTCGGGACGTCGTCCGGCGCGGCGCCGCCCCGGCCCGCCTCGTCGTCCAACGAGACCTGGACGAGGCAGCGCAGCGGCCGTCCGGTGCGCGCGGCGGCGTCGGCGAGGGCCCGGACGAGCCGGACCCGGTCGACCGACTGCACGACGTCGGCGTACCCGGCGACCGACCGGGCCTTGTTGGTCTGAAGCTGCCCGACGAAGTGCCGGGTCAGCGGCAGGTCGGCGGTCGCCTCGGCCTTCGGGCGGGCCTCCTGGTCGCGGTTCTCGGCGACGTCGGCGATCCCGAGCCCGGCGAGCAGCCGCACGTCGGACGCGGGAAAGGTCTTGGTGACGGCGATCAGCGTGAGGTCGTCCGGCGACCGTCCGGCCGCCGCGCAGGCGGCGGCGATCCGGGCGCGGACGTCGGCGAGGTTGGCGGCCAGCTCGGCCGTCCGCTCCTCGGGCGTCATCCGGCGAGCCAGACGAACCCGGCGAACCGCCCGGTCGTGCCGTCCCGGCGGTAGGAGAAGAGGTCCGGCGTCTCCAGGGTGCAGCGCGGGTCCGTGTGGACGTCGGCGACCCCGGCGCGGGCGAGCTGCCCGGCGATCCCGGCGCGGATGTCGAGCGCGGGCGTGCCCTGCCGGGTCGTCGCATGCGCCTCGGGGACGACCTCCGCCACCTCGTCGCGCATCGCCGCGGGCACCTCGTAGCAGGACCCGCACGCGGCGGGACCGATGGACGCGGTGATGCGCGCCGGGTCCGCGCCGAGGTCGACCATGCGGGCGACGAGCGCGGGCACGACCCCGGCGGCGGTCCCGGGCCGGCCCGAGTGGGCGGCGCCGACGACCCCGGCCGCCGGATCGGCGAGCAGGACGGGCGCGCAGTCGGCGACGAGCACCGCGAGCGCCAGCCCCGGGACGGTCGTGACGACCGCGTCCACGGCCAGGTCCGGTTCGGGCGCGGTGACGTGCGCGACGTCCGCGCCGTGGACCTGCCGCATCCAGACGGTGCGCGCCGGGTCGGTGCCGAGCACGGCCGCCGCGCGGCGCCGGTTGGCCTCGACCGCGCGCGGCTCGTCGCCGACGGCGCCGCCGAGGTTCAGCGCGCCGTACGGGCCGGAGCTGACGCCGCCGGACCGGCCGGTGAACGCGGCGCCGACCCCGGCGCCGAGCCGCACCGGCGTGATCACTTCAGGAAGTCGGGGACGTCGAGGTCGTCGTCCTCGTCGAACACGACCGGACGGCGGCCCCGCGAGGACGCGGCCGGGCCGTCGCCCTCCCCCGTGTGCGCGCGGCCGGCCGGCGGGTCGGCCGGGCGCGGCGCGGGCGGGCGCGCGCCCTCGGGACCGTCGCCGGACGGCGCCGGGTCGGGCTCGGCCGCGTCCGCGCGGTCGGCGGGCGCGGGCGGCTCGGGCCGGGACTCGGGCTCGCGGCGGCCGGGCGGCGGGCTCGCGGGCCGGGCCTCGGCGTCCGGCGCGGGCGCCGGGACGGGCGCGGCGGCGGCCTGCGCGATGGTCTGCGGCGGCACGGGCGGCTCGGCGCGCCCGATCCGGCTCGGGATCGGGTTGACCGGTGTCGCCGCGACCGGCGGCGGCGTGGGCCGGGGCGGCGGCGGGAGCCGACGCGGTTCGGCCTCGGCGGGCTTGCCGGGGTGCAGTTCGTCGAACCCGGCGGCGATCACGGTGACGCGGACCTCGTCGCCGAGGGCGTCGTCGATCACGGCGCCGAAGATGATGTTGGCGTCGGTGGCGGCGGCGTTGGACACCAGTTGCGCCGCCTCGTTGATCTCGAACAGGCCGAGGTCGGACCCGCCGGAGATCGACAGCAGCACGCCGTGGGCCCCGTCGATGCTCGCCTCCAGCAGCGGGCTGGAGATCGCCATCTCGGCGGCGGCCACGCTGCGGTCGTCGCCGCGCGCCGAGCCGATGCCCATGAGCGCCGAGCCCGCGCCGGACATGACCGACTTGACGTCGGCGAAGTCCAGGTTGATGAGGCCGGGCGTGGTGATGAGGTCGGTGATGCCCTGGACACCGGACAGGAGCACCTGGTCGGCGGCCTTGAACGCGTCCAGGACGCTGACCTGCCGGTCGGAGATCGACAGCAGCCGGTCGTTCGGGATGACGATGAGCGTGTCGACCTCGTCGCGCAGCGTCTCGATGCCGGCCTCGGCCTGCATCGCGCGGCGCTTGCCCTCGAAGGAGAACGGACGGGTGACGACGCCGATCGTCAGCGCGCCGAGGGACCGGGCGATGTTCGCCACGACGGGCGCGCCGCCGGTGCCGGTGCCGCCGCCCTCCCCGGCGGTGACGAAGACCATGTCGGCCCCCTTGAGGACCTCCTCGATCTCCTCGCGGTGGTCCTCGGCGGCCTTGCGGCCCACGTCCGGGTTGGCCCCGGCGCCGAGGCCGCGCGTCAGCTCGCGGCCCACGTCCAGTTTCACGTCGGCGTCACTCATCAGCAGCGCCTGGGCGTCCGTGTTGATCGCGATGAACTCGACGCCCTTGAGTCCCTCCTCGATCATCCGGTTGACGGCGTTCACGCCGCCGCCGCCGATGCCGACGACCTTGATGACCGCGAGGTAGTTCTGCGGTGCTGCCACGACGAGGGGCCTTTCCGCTCGCTCTGCCGACCGGTCGGAGACGGTCCACTGGGACCGGTTCCGCCGCGGTGTTCCTGACCATTGCCCACGTCGCCTGCTCGGGAGCGCGGCGGCCGAGGCCGTCGCCAACCCTCACCCTCAACGTGAGGTTTACAGTTATGTCAACCTGAGGACTGATACGGACAGTAGGGCGGGCTTCCACCAGGGTCAACTAACCTGCCGCCAACTGCACCGGCGTGTCGCAGACCGCACGAGTTGCCCGGTTGGGGCGCCTGCGCGCCCCGGCCGGCGCGGTGGTCCCGCCGTTTCCGTCCGAGGCTCAAGCGTGCCCGATCCGGACGCAGGAATCGCCCCGACACACGGGCCGGGCCGTCACCGGGTGGTGATCACGTCCGGGGAGCCGACGTCGATCGTCCGGGGTCCGCGCCCGGCCGGGGTGCGCATCAGGGCCTCGGCGAGGCGGGCCTTCTCGGCCGATCGCTCCGGCGAGCCCCACACGATCGTGAGCCCGCCGCGCAGCCGCAACGTGACCGATTCCACGGTCGGCGCGGTCACCTCGACGACCTTCGCGCGCAGCCCGCCGGGCAGTTCCCCGACGACGCGCAGCGCCGCGAGCGTCGGCGGGTCGGTCGGGGACGGCGCCCCGACCGTCAGCAGCGGGACGTCCGGGACCGCCGTGCCGTCCCGCACCGGGAACCCGCCGGTGTCGACCTGGTAGTAGCGCCCGCCGCGCTGGTAGGCGGCGACCGGGACGCGTTCGCGCACCACGATCCGCACCGTCGCGGGCCAGTGCCGCTCCACGCGCACCGACGCGACCTCGTGCAGGGTCGCGACGCGGTGCTTGACGTCGTCGGGGTGCAGCCGCACCATCGGCAGCCCGAGCCGGATGCCCGCCGCCGCCGCGACCCGGTCGGGCGTGAGCAGCTTCGTCCCGGTGACCTCGACGTGCCGGACGACCAGCAGCCGCGACCCGAGCAGCGCCCAGCCCGACGCGCCCAGCACCGCCGCGACCAGCAGCCCGACGAACAGCGCCTTCCACCGGTCGGGACGGCGCGCGCGCCGCGCCGTCGTGTCGCGTGCCGACCGTCCCGTCCCCGCCTCCGTCATGATCCCCAGGATGGCGGGACCGCGCCCGCCGGTGCGGGATCCCACGCCGGGACGGTCAGGACGCGGCCGAGATCGCGTCGAGGATCTTCGGCCCGAGCCGCGTCACGTCCCCGGCGCCGAGCGTGATCACGACGTCGCCGGGGCGCGCCAGCTTGGCCAGCGTCGCCGGGACGGTCTCCTGGTCGGGCGCGTACACCGTCTCGACGTCGGCCGGGACGGCGTCGGCGACGAGCGCGCCGGTCACGCCGGGCTCGGGGTCCTCGCGGGCGCCGTAGACGTCCAGCACGACCGCGACGTCGGCGCGGCCGAGCGCGGCGCCGAACTCGGCGGCGAAGAAGCGGGTGCGGCTGTACAGGTGCGGCTGGAACACCGCGACGATGCGTCCGCCGCCGTCGCGCTGCGCCACGTAGTCGCGGGTGGCGTCGAGGTCGGCGATCACCTCGGTCGGGTGGTGGGCGTAGCTGTCGAACACGTCGACCCCGGCCGCCGAGCCCTTGCGCTCCAGCCGCCGCATCGCGCCGCCGAACTCGCGCAGCCCCTCGCGGACGGCGCCGAGGTCCAGGCCGAGCGCCTGCGCGACCGCCACGCACGCCGTCGCGTTGAGCGCGTTGTGCCGTCCGGGGACGCCGAGCGCGACCGCGCCGACGCCCGGCACCGTGAACTCCGAGCCGAGGCCGCGCGGGACGAAGCCGGTGACGCGCAGGTCCGCGTCCGCCGACTCGCCGTAGGTCCGGACGGTCAGCCCCCGGGCCCGCGCGTGCTCGACCAGTTCGGCGACGACCGGGTCGTCCGCGCCCGCGACCAGCGTGCCGCCGGGAACGATCCGGTCCACGAACCGGACGAAGTTCTCCTTGACCTTCTCGAACCCGCCGTAGTTGTCGAGATGGTCGGCCTCGACGTTGGTGACGATCGCGATCTCGGGCGCGTACCGCAGGAACGAGCCGTCGCTCTCGTCGGCCTCGGCGACGAACACGTCCCCCGAGCCCTCGTCCGCGCCGAGCCCGGTCGTGACGAGCTGGCCGCCGATGCAGTACGACGGGTCCGCGCCCGCGCGCTGGAGCGCGACCGTCAGCATGGACGTCGTCGTGGTCTTGCCGTGCGTGCCCGCCACCGCGACCGCGCGCCGTCCCGCCATCAGCGACGCCAGCGCCTCCGACCGGTGCAGGACCCGCAGCCCCCGCTCCCGCGCCGCCGCCAGCTCCGGGTTGCTCTCCCGGACGGCCGTGGACACCACGACCGTGTCGGCGTCCCCGAGGTGCGCGGCGTCGTGGCCCACGTGGACGCGCGCGCCGAGCGCGGCGAGCTGGCCGAGCAGCTCCCCGTCGCGGGCGTCGCTGCCCGACACCGCGATGCCGCGCCGCAGCATGATCCGCGCGACGCCGGACATCCCGGCGCCGCCGATCGCGATGAAATGGACCCTGCCGAGGTCACCGGCGGGCACGGCCGCGCCGGGGCTGATCGAACTCATCGGGTGGCGTCCCCTCGTCTCCCGCTCCGCACGCCGGCGGGACTACCGGTCCCCGCCCCGCCCGTGGGCGGCGCGGACGACCTCGTACACCATCTGGGCGAGCGCCACGTCGGCGTCCCGCCGTCCCATCCGCCCCGCCGCCTCCGACATCGCGGCGACCCGGCCCGGGTCGGCGAGGACGGGCAGCAGGTGCCGGACGATCCACTCGGGGGTCAGGTCGGCGTTGTCGACGAGCATCCCGCCGCCCGCCGCGACGATCGGCTCGGCGTTCAGCTTCTGCTCGCCGTTCCCGATCGGCAGCGGCACGTACACCGCGGGCAGCCCGACGGCGGCCAGCTCGGCGCACGTCATCGCCCCGGCCCGGCACATCGCCATGTCGGCGGCGGCGTAGGCGAGGTCCATCCGGTCGCAGTACGGGATCGTCACGTACTGCGGGCCGCCCTGCGCGGGCTCGGGCTCCTCGGTGTTCTTCGGCCCGACGATGTGCAGGACCTGGATCCCGGCCTGCCGGAACGCCGGGGCGGACGCGACCGCCGCCTGGTTCAGCGACCGGGCGCCCTGCGACCCGCCGAAGATCAGCAGCGTCGGCAGGTCCGGCAGCAGGCCGAAGTAGGAGCGCGCCTTGTCGCCGACCGCGAGCCGGTCCAGCGCGGCGATCTCGCGGCGCAGCGGGATCCCGACATAGCGGGCGTTCGGCAGCGGCGAGTCGTGGTGGGAGACCGCGACGTTGTCGGTGAACCGCGAGCCGAGCTTGTTGGCGAGACCAGGCTTGGGGTTGGCCTCGTGGACGATGATCGGCACCTTGCGCTTGCGAGCCGCGAGGTACCCGGGCGTGGCGACGTAGCCGCCGAACCCGACGAGGACGTCGGCCTGCGCCTGGTCCAGGACGTTCGCCGCCGCGTTGATCGCGCCGCGCAGCCGTCCCGGGACGGTCAGGAGCTGCGGCGTGAGCGTGCGGGGCAGCGGGACGGGCGGGATCAGCGCCAGCTCGTAACCCCGCTGCGGCACCAGCCGGGTCTCCAGGCCGCGTTCGGTGCCGAGGCACGTGATCCCGGTCTGGGGGTCGTCGCGGCGCAGCGCGTCGGCGAGGGCCAGTGCGGGCTCGATGTGTCCGGCGGTGCCGCCGCCGGCGAGGACAACCCTCATGCTCCTTGACAACTCCTCAACTGTTCCGGTGCGCCTGCTTGTCGGGGGATTCAGCGCCGTGCCAGGCCCAGCCAGCTTAGAGCCCGCACCACCGGACCGGGGCCGCGCGCGGCCAGCGCCTGCCGCGCGCCGGGTTCGCGCTTCGCGAACGCCAGCAGCATCCCCAGCGCGATCAGCGTCGGGATCAGCGCCGAACCGCCGTAGGAGACGAGCGGCAGCGGGATCCCTGTGATGGGGAACACGCCGATCACCGCGCCGATGTTGACGATGGCCTGGACCAGCAGCCACGACGTCGCGCCCGCCGCCGCGAGCCGGGTGAACGGGTCCTTGACGCGGCGGGCGATGCGCAGTCCCGCGTAGGCCAGCAGCCCGAACAGGTGCAGGACGACGAGCGTCCCGACGAGCCCGAACTGCTCCCCGACGATCGCGAAGATGAAGTCGGTCTCCGGATGCGGCAGGAACCCCCACTGGGCGCGTCCCTCGCCGAGGCCGGTGCCGAACCAGCCGCCGGACGCGACCGCGAACAGCCCCTGGATGCCCTGGTAGTAGCTGCCGTGCGCGTTGCCCTCGGGGTCGAGGAAGCCGGTGAGCCGCGCCATCCGGTACGGGCTGACGACGGCGAGGATCGACACGACCATCGCGACGAGCCCGACGACGCCGACGAACAGCCGTCCCGGCGCGCCCGCCACCCACAGCAGCGCGAGCAGGATCGTGAGCAGCACCATCGTGGTGCCGAGGTCGTCGCCGAGCATGACGAGCACGGCGAGCAGGCCCGCGCCCGGCAGCAGCGGCATGAGCAGCGGGCGCCACTCGGTGAGCTGGCCGAGGCGTTCCTTGCGGGCGAGGATGTCCGCGCCCCACAGCACGAGGCCGAGCTTGGCGGGCTCGGACGGCTGGAGCTGCACCGGCCCGAAGCTGATCCACCGCGTCGCGCCGTTCGCCGACTGGTTCAGGCCGGGGACGAGCACGAGCGCGAGCGCCACGACCGACAGCAGCAGGAGCGGGTAGGCGAGCGTCCGGAACGTCCGGACGGGCAGCCGCGACGCGCCCCACATGCCGAGCACGCCGAGCACCATCCACATGGCCTGCTTCTGCACGAGCGTGTACGCCGAGCCGGTCTCCTGGAGCTGCTTGACGCTGGACGCCGCCAGCACCATCGTCAGCCCGAGCGCCAGCAGCATGAACGTGCAGCCGAGCACGAGGTAGTAGGAGGTCAGCGGCCGGTCGAGCAGCCCCACGGCCGCCACGACCTGCTCGCGCAGCCCGGGCCGACGGGTGCGGCCGTCCTCCGCGGGTACGGCGCTCATCGCACCCCCTACCGGGACCCGGCCAGCCGCCGCACCGCCGCGGCGAACGCGTCGCCGCGCGCGCCGTAGTTCGGGAACATGTCGAACGACGCCCCGGCGGGGGCGAGCAGCACCGTGTCGCCGGGGCGGGCCAGCCCGGCCGCTGCGGTCACCACGCGGTCCATCGCCCCAGTGTCGGTGTCGGGGACGTCCACGACCGGGACATCCGGCGCGTGTCGCGCGAGTGCCGCCGCGATCCGGTCCCGTTCGGCGCCGAGCAGGACCGCGCCGCGCAGCCGCCCGGCGACGGACGCGACGAGGTCGTCCACGTCCGCGCCCTTGAGCAGGCCGCCCGCGATCCACACCGCCGACGCGCACGCGGCCAGCGAGGACACGGCGGCGTGCGGGTTGGTGGCCTTGGAGTCGTCCACGTAGTCGACGCCGTCCACGGTCGCGACGTGCGCGATGCGGTGCGGGTCGGGGACGAACGCGCGCAGCCCCGCGCCGACCGCCTCGGACGGGACGCCGAACGCGCGGGCCAGCGCGGCGGCGGCGAGCGCGTTGGCGACGTTGTGGGGCGCGAACGGCCGGACGTCGGAGGTCCGCCCGAGTTCTTCGGCGGCCGTCACCGGGTCGGGGACGAACGCGCGGTCGACGAGCAGGTCCTCCACGACGCCGACCTGGCCGGGCGCGGGGACGCCGAGCGTGAACGCCCGCGCGTCCGGGCCGCCGAGCGCCGCCGAGCCGGGGTCGTCGGCGTTGACGACCGCGATCGTCCCCGGCGCGAAGATCCTGGCCTTGGCGGCGGCGTACTCGTCCAGCGACCCGTGCCAGTCCAGGTGGTCGGGCGCGATGTTCAGCACGGCCGCCGCGTGCGGCGTCACCGTGGACGACCAGTGCAGCTGGTAGCTGGACAGCTCGACCGCGAGGACGTCGTGCTTCTCCAGCACGGCCTCCACGATCGGGGTGCCGACGTTGCCGACCGCGAGCGTGTCGTGCCCGGCGGCGGTGAGGATCGCGGCGAGCATCCGCACGGCGGTGGTCTTGCCGTTGGTGCCGGTCAGCGCGAGCCACGGCGCGGCGCCGGGGCCGCGCAGCCGCCACGCCAGCTCGACCTCGCCGAACACCTCGATCCCGGCGGCGCGGGCGGCGGCGAACAGCGGCGCGTCCGGCCGCCAGCCCGGGGACGTGACGACGAGATCGGCGCCGTCGGGCAGCGTGTCGCCGTCGCCGAGCCGGACGTCCACGCCGTGCCCGGCCAGCTCGGCGGCGTCGGTGCGGCGGCGCTCGTCGTCGCCGCCGTCCACCACCGTGACCCGCGCCCCGCGCTCGGCGAGGACGCGCGCGGCGGCGCGGCCGGACACGCCGAGGCCCGCCACGCACACGCGCCGGCCGGACCACTCCCCCGTCGTCACTTCTTGGGCATCCATTCCAGGTAGAACAGGCCGAGTCCGATGCCGGTGAACAGCGCCGACATCAGCCAGAATCGCACGACGATCGTCGTCTCGACCCAGCCCGACAGCTCGAAGTGGTGCTGGAGCGGCGCCATCTTGAACACGCGTTTGCCCGTGAGCTTGAACCCGCCCACCTGGATGATCACCGACAGGGTGATCATGACGATGAGGCCGCACAGGATCGCCAGCAGGAACTGGGTCCGGGTGAGGATCGCGAGGCCGACCAGGACGCCGCCGAGGGCCAGCGAGCCGGTGTCGCCCATGAAGATCTTGGCGGGCGGGGCGTTCCACCACAGGAAGCCGAGCACCGCGCCGAGCATCGTCGCCGCGACGACCGCGAGGTCGAGGGGGTCGCGGACGCTGTAGCAGTTCTGGGCGAGCGCGCCGTCGAAGCAGCTGTTGCGCAGCTGCCAGTTCCCGATGATCACGTAGGCGGCGAGGACCATCGCGGCCGGGCCCGCGGCCAGGCCGTCCAGCCCGTCAGTCAGGTTGACGCCGTTGGACATCGCCGCGATCAGCAGCAGCGCCCACAGGACGAACAGGTACGGGCCGATCGTCGGGCCGAAGTCGCGCAGGAACGACAGGCGCGGGGACGCGGGGGTCACGTCGTAGCCGTTCGGGAAGTTCAGCGCGCCGACCGCGAACACCACGCCGATCAGGACGATCCCGATCATCTTCGCGCCGCTGCGCAGGCCGAGGCTGCGCTGCTTGAAGACCTTGATGTAGTCGTCCACGAAGCCGACGAACCCGAGGCCGGTCATCAGGAACAGCACCAGCACGCCCGAGATCGTCGGGGGCGTCCCGGTGAACAGGTGCGCCGCCGCGTACCCGATGAGCGAGCCGACGATGAACACCGCGCCGCCCATCGTGGGCGTCCCGCGCTTGCTGAGGTGGGCCTCGGGGCCCTCCTCGCGGATCATCTGGCCGTAGCCGAGCCGCCGGACGATCCGGATCCACACCGGGGTGCCGAGCATGCTGAACAGCAGAGCGATGCCCGCTCCGATGAGAATGTTGGTCATCGGCGCCCGCCTCCCGCGGCCGGCCGGCCGTCCGCCAGCAGGGCCTCCGCGACCCGTTCCAGCCCGGCGACGCGAGAGCCCTTCACCAGCACGACGTCTCGCGGCCGGAGCCGCTCGCTGAGCACGGTCACCGCCGTGCCGACGTCATCCACCTGTACGCACTCTCCCGTCCATGACGCCACCTGCCCGGCCCCTTCGGCCATCGCCGACGCCGCGCCGCCGACCGTGATCAGGCCGTCGAATCCGCTGCGCGCGACATGCTGCCCGATCTTGGCATGTTCCGCCACAGAAGAGTCCCCGAGTTCGGCCATCTCGCCCAGAACCGCGAAGGCGCGGCGGCCCCTGGCCATGTGCCGGACGACGTCCACGGCCGAGCGCGTCGAGTCCGGATTGGCGTTGTAGGCGTCGTTGACGACCGTGACGCCGTCCGCGCGCTCGGTGACCTCCATCCGCCACCGGCTCGCCGGGACGGCGTCGGCCAGCCCCGCCGCGATGTCCGCCAGGCCGACGCCCGAGGCGCGTGCCGCCGCCGCGGCGGCCAGCGCGTTCAGGACGGCGTGGGCGCCGTGCAGCCGCAGCGCGACCGGGGCGCTCCCCTCCGGCGTCACCAGCGTGAACACCGGGCGGCCCGCGTCGTCCAGGCGCTCGTCCACGGCGCGGACCTCGGCGTCGGGGCCGCGCCCGAACAGCACGATCGGCGCCTTCGTCCGCGCCGCCATGCCCCGGACCAGCGGGTCGTCGGCGTTGAGGACGACCGTGCCGTCCGGGCCGACCGCCTCGGGCAGCTCGCCCTTGGCGCGCGCGATGCCCTCCGGGCTGCCGAACTCGCCGAGGTGCGCGGTGCCGACGTTCAGCACGACGCCGACGTGCGGCGGGGCGATCCCGGCCAGGTAGGCGATGTGACCGACGCCACGCGCGCCCATCTCCAGCACCAGGTGCCGGGTCGCGGCGTCCGCGCGCAGGACCGTCAGCGGCAGCCCGATCTCGTTGTTGAACGAGCCCGGCGGCCACACCGTCGGCCCCGACCGCTCCAGCAGGTGCGCGATGAGGTCCTTGGTGGACGTCTTGCCCGCCGACCCGGTGACCGCGACGACGCGCGCGTCCGGCAGCCGTGCCAGCACGCCGCGCGCGAGGCGGCCGAGCGCCTCCTGCGCGTCCGGCACGACGACGGACGGGCCGCCCTCGACCGGCCGTTCGGCCAGCACCGCCGCCGCGCCCGCGGCCAGCGCCGCCGGCGCGAAGTCGTGCCCGTCGGCGCGCTCGCCGCGCAGCGCGACGAACAGCGCGCCCGGTTCGACGGCCCGCGAGTCGATGACGACGGGCCCGGCCACGACGGTCGCGGGATCGCCGTGCGCGACGCCCCCCGTCGTCTCCGCGACCGCCGCCAGTGGAAGTGGGATCACGCCTGCGTCCCGTCCCCTCTCAGGTGGCCCTCCGGCCCGCCCCCGGCGGCGCCGGCCCGGCGCAGCGCCGCGCGCACGACCTCCCGGTCGTCGAACGCGATGACCTCGCCGGCCACGTACTGTCCCTGCTCGTGGCCCTTGCCCGCGACGACGATCACGTCGCCGCGCCCGGCCCGGCCGATCGCCAGCCCGATCGCGGCGGCGCGGTCGGGTTCGACCACGATGTGCGCCCGCTCGGGCTGCGGCACCTTGAGCCCGCCCTCGACCATAGCGGCGAGGATCGCGAGCGGATCCTCCGACCTCGGGTTGTCGCTCGTGAAATAGGCCGCGTCGGCGAGCCGCGCCGCCGCCTCGCCCATCAGCGGGCGCTTGCCCCGGTCGCGGTCGCCGCCGCAGCCGAGGACGATCGCGAGCCGTCCCTCGGTGACCGGCCGCAGCGCCGTCAGCACGGCCTCGACCGCGCCGGGCTTGTGCGAGTAGTCCACGAGGACGGCGAACTCCTGGCCCTCGTCCACCGGCTCCAGGCGTCCGGGGACGCCGCGCAGCGACGCGACGCCGCGCACCGCCGCCGGCAGGCCGATTCCGGCCTCCACGAGCGCCACGACGGCCGCGAGCGCGTTGGCGACGTTGAACGGCCCGGGCAGCGCGACCGACGCGTCCGCCTCGACGCCGCCCGGCCCGACGATCCGGAAGGCGCTGCCCGCCGGGCCGCCGCGCACGTCCTCGGCCCGCCAGTCGGCGGCCGGGTCGCCCTGCGCGGAGACCGTCGTGATCGGGATCGACGCGATCTCGACCAGCTCGCGGCCGTAGAGGTCGTCGACGTTGACCACGCCGACCTTGCTGTACTCCGGCGTGAACAGTTTCGCCTTCGCCAGGAAGTAGTCCTGCATGGTCGGGTGGTAGTCCAGGTGGTCCTGCGAGAGGTTGGTGAACACCGCGACCTCGTAGCGCGCGCCGCCGACCCGTCCCTGCGCGAGCGCGTGGCTGGACACCTCCATCGCCGCCGCGCCGACGTGCTGCTCGCGCATCATCGCGAACAGCGCGTGCAGGTCGGTGGCCTCGGGGGTGGTGAGCGCGCTCGGGACGCGCCGGTCGCCGATGCGCATCTCGACGGTGCCGATCACGCCCGTCTCGACGCCCGCGGCGCGCAGGCCCGCCTCCAGCAGGTAGACGGTCGTGGTCTTGCCGCTGGTGCCGGTGACGCCGATGAGCGTCAGGTCGGTCACCGGGTCCCCGTAGACGTAGGACGCGGCGGCGCCGAGGCGGGCGCGCGCGTCGTCCACGACCAGGACCGGCCGGCCGGCGGCCTCGGCGGCGGTCCGCCCGGCCGGATCGGTGAGGATCGCGACGGCGCCCGCGGCGGCGGCCTGCGGCGCGAACTGCGCGCCGTGCGCGCGGGTGCCCGGCAGCGCGGCGTACAGGTCGCCGGGACGCACCGCGCGCGAGTCGTGGGTGATCCCGGTCAGCTCGACCGCGCCGGCGGACGGGCCGGCGGACGGGTCGTCGGCGCCGAGCAGCGCCGCCAGCCCCGACAGGGACCGGGGTGTACTCGTGGTGGGGCGCATGGCGTCTCTTTCAGCACGAATTGAACGATTTTTCCGGTGAGCCCGGTCCAGAACTCACGGCGACAGAGGTTACTCCGCGCCGTCAGTCCCGGACGTGGATCCGCACCTTCGGCGGCCTGCTGCCCGTCGGCGGGATCTTCCGGGCGGCGAGGGCGGCCTCCATCACGTCCCGGAACACCGGCGCCGCGGCGTCCCCGCCGAAGTGGCTGCCCTTCGTCGGCCGCTGCAAGACGACCTGCACGACGAGCTGCGGATCGTCCGCCGGGGCGAACCCCGCGAACGACGCGGTGAACCCCGCGCCCCGGTAGCACCCGCACGCGGGGTTGGCGATCTCGGCCGTGCCCGTCTTGCCCGCCACCCGGTAGCCCGGGATCTGGGCGAGGGGCGCGGTGCCCTCCTTGGTCGTGACCCCCTCCAGCATGTCACGGATCTGCCGGGCGGTCTCGGCGCTGACGACCCGCCGCTGCGCGGGCGCCGACGCCGCCGTGAAGCCGCCGTTCTCGTCCACGCTCCCGGCGATGAGGTTCGGCGCCACCCGGACGCCGCCGTTGGCGATCGTGGCGTAGACGCTCGCCATCTGCACCGCGTTCACCGACAGGGTCTGGCCGAACGCGATGGGGTACCGGTCCGTCCCCGACCACTGCGACGGCGGGCGCAGCACGCCCGGCGTCTCGCCCGGCAGGCCGATCCCGGTCTTCTGCCCGAACCCGAACGCCCGCTCGTACGCGTACAGCGTCTCGGGGCTGATCCGCTGGCTCGCGAGGATCGTCCCGACGTTGCTGGACGTGGCGAGCACGCCCGCGAACGTCAGGTCCTCGGGCGGGTGCGGGTGCGAGTCGTGGAAGACCGTGTCGTAGAACTTGACGCGGTCGGGGACGTGGAACGGGGTGTCGGGCCGGACGCCGCCCTTCTCCATCACCGCCGCCGCCGTGATCACCTTGCCGGTGCTGCCCGGCTCGTACGCCTCCTGGACGACCGGGCTCCCCCACGACTTCGCCTTCGTGTACTCGTTCGGGTTGTAGCCCGGCGCGGACGCCAGCGCGAGCAGCCGTCCGGTCCTCGGCTCCATGACGATGACCGTCCCGCTGCGCGCGCCCGTGGCCCGCACCTGCTTCTCGATGGCCTGCTGCGCCTTGAACTGCAGGTCGCGCATCAGCGTCAGCCGGACGCCCTTGCCCGGGACGGGCGGCTTCTTCTGGTCCTCGCCCATCGGGATGTGCTGGCCGTTGGTGCTGATCTCGACGCGCTGCCAGCCGTCGCGTCCGGCCAGCGAGGAGTTCAGCGCGCTCTCCAGCCCGGCGCCGCCTTCGCCCTCGGCGTTGACGAACCCGATCACGCCCGCCGCGAGCGAGTCGTTCGGGTACTCGCGCCGGTACTCCTGCTCGGTGCGAATGCCCGGCAGGTCCAGGTTCATTACCAGCCGCGCCTGGTCGGGCCGGACGCCGTGCGCGAGGTACTCGAACCGGCTGTCGGGCGCGCTGATCCGCTTGAGGACGGTCGCCGGGTCCAGCGACAGCATCGGCGCGAGCGCCGCGACGACCTGCTGCCGCTTCTCCGGCTTGATCACGCTCGGGTCGGCGACGATCGCCTTGGCCTCGACGGTCATCGCGAGCGGGTTGCCCTGCGCGTCGGTGATGTCGCCCCGGACGGCGGGCAGCTCGATCGGCTGGAGGCGCTGCTTGCGGGCCTGCGCGGTGTACTTGCCGGACTCGATCGTCTGGAGCTGGACGAGGCGGCCCGCGAACAGCGACAGCACGAACGCGACGACCAGCAGCGTCCCGTTGAGGCGCTTCAGCGGGTCGCGGCGGCGGAACGGCGTCTTCGGGCGCGCGGGGCGGCGCGGCGGGCCGGACCGCGGGCCGCGCGGACCGCCGCCCCCGCCCGCGCGCTGCGCGCCCGCCTTGGCGGCCCGGCCCGCGCCGGGCTTGGCGGCGCCGGCCCTGCCCGTGCCAGATCGGCCCGTGCCGGATCGGCCCGTGCCCGACGTGCCCGTGCCCGACTTGCCCGTGCCGGATCGGCCCTTGCCCGGTTTGCCCGTGCCTGACGTGCTCGTGCCCGACTTGCTCGTGCCGGGCTTGGGCACCCCGGGCTTGGCCGTCCCCGGCTTGGCCGTGCCGGACTTGCCCGTGCCGGACTTACCCGTGCCCGTGCCGGGTTCGCCCGGGCCCGGCGTGCCGGTGCGGGGCGGCGGCGGCGCCTCGCGGGCCGGACGGCGCGGCCGGGCGCCCGGCGTCCTGCCGGTGTCGCCCGCGCCGCGTCCGGACGCGCGCGGCCCGGCGCGGTCGTCGCGGCCCGGGGCGCCCCGCCCGCCGGGCCGGGGCGTCCGGCGGCCCCCGCCGGACGGCGGTCCCGCCGGTCTCCTGCTCATGCCGTCCTTCTCCGCCCGTCCCGGATCACGGGGTCTCCGCACCGCCCGGCGCGGTCGGGACGCCGTCGCCCGGCACCACCGCGCCGGGGATGCCGAGCACGCCCGCCGCCCCGGCCGCCGCGGCGGCGGCGCTCGGCACCGGGCGCATCGACCCGCCGATCGGACGGCCCGTGTCGGCGTCCAGCCAGGCCAGCGTGTCGGGCTGGCGCATCCCCAGTTGCTCGGCCTTCTTGCGCAGGCTCTCCGGCGACTCCTCGCGCGCGATCTCCTCCTCCAGGCCCTGCTTCTGCTGGGCGAGGATCTTGTTGTCGCGCTGGAGGCGGGTGAGCGTGAACGCGTCCTCGGCGAGGACGGTGTTCAGCAGCAGCAGGCTGACCAGCGCGCCGCCGAGCAGCCCGACGATGAGCAGCACGAACGGCGCGCGCGGCGCCGACCCGCGCGCCGGCCGCGCCGCCCGCTCGACGCGCGGCTCGACCCGCGCGTCGGTGCGGGCCTCGGTCCGGGCGTCGGTGCGCGGCTCGGTGCGCGGTTCCGGGCGCGGCTCGGCCGCGGGCCGGGCGCGCGGCGCCGTCCGGGCGGCCGGACGCGCCGTGGCCGCCGCACGGCCCCGCGCGCGCCCGCGCGGTCGCTCGTCCTGCGCCCCCGGCGGACGCGTCGTCGTGGTCATGTCGCCTCCCGGACCCGCTCGGCGGCGCGCAACCGCACCGATCCGGCACGCGGGTTGGTCGTGGTCTCCGTGTCCGACGGCAGCTCGGCCCCCCGCGTCAGCAGCCGGAAGCGCGGCTGGTGCTCGGGCAGCGGGACGGGCAGGTCGGGCGGGGTCGTGTCGGCCGCCTGGGCGGCGAGGAGCCGCTTGGTGATGCGGTCCTCCAGGGAGTGGTAGCTGAGGACGACGACCCGGCCGCCGACCGGCAGCGCGTCCAGCGCGGCGGGCAGCGCGCGGCGCCAGGTCTCCAGTTCGCCGTTCACCTCGATCCGCAGCGCCTGGAACGTTCGCTTGGCCGGGTTCCCGCCGGTGCGGCGGGTCGCGGCGGGGATCGCGGTGCGGACGAGGTCGGCGAGCTTCGCCGTCGAGTCCAGCGGGGCCTCGGTCCGCGCCCGGACGATCGCGGCGGCGATCCGCTGCGCGAACCGCTCCTCGCCGTACTCGCGCAGGATCCGCGCCAGCTCGGCGGGCGGGTAGCCGTTGACGACCTCGGCCGCGGTGAGGTCCTGGGTGCGGTCCATCCGCATGTCGAGGGGAGCGTCGTAGGAGTAGGCGAAGCCGCGGTCGGCCTCGTCCAGTTGCGGGGACGAGACGCCGAGGTCGAACAGGACGCTGTCGAGCGCGGGCACGCCGAGGCGCGCCAGCACGTCCGGGATCTCGTCGTACACGGCGTGGACGAGCGTGACGCGGTCGCCGAAGGGTTCGAGCCGCCGCGCGGAGCGCTCCAGCGCGGTGGTGTCGCGGTCCAGCCCGATGAGGCGCAGGTCGGGATGGGCGGCCAGCATCGCCGCGGCGTGCCCGCCCATGCCGAGCGTCGCGTCCAGATGGACCGGCGCGCGGCCGGTGACGCGGTCGACGGCGGGTGCCGCGAGTTCCAGAACGCGGTCGAGCATGACCGGTACGTGACCGGCCTCGGCCGCGTGGTCGCCCACGGTCAAGTCCTCTACCCCCTTGTAGCAAGCCGCCGCGCTCGCGGTGTTCTGCGCGGCTCGCCGGTGCCGCACGGCCCCCCGGTGCGTCCGGCGGCCTCGTCCGGCCAGGTCCCCATCCGCTGCCCTGAGGAAGTGATCCGCGTGCGCGACGCGGGGGGTCGCCGTCTGGCACCGGGGAAGCTGCGCCAGAGGGCTCGGAGAGCGGCTGGAGACCTGGCCGAACGTGGGCCCGTTGCCGGTCGCGGACCGGCGCGCGTGGTCACAGGATCCCTGGCAGCACCTCCTCGGAGACGTCGGCGAACGCCGGTTCCTCGGCTTCCAGGTAGGTCTCCCAGGCCGCGGTGTCCCAGATCTCCAGGCGCGTGTTCGCGCCGATGACCGTGCACTCGCGGCTGAGGCCCGCGTAGGCCCGCAGCGGGGCCGGGATCGTGACGCGCCCCTGCTTGTCGGGGACCTCGTCAGAGGCCCCGGCGAAGAAGACGCGGCTGTAGGCGCGCACGGAGCGGTCGGTGACCGGCGCCGCGCGCAGAGCCTCGGTGATGCGCTGGAACTCCGCCGTCGGGAAGACGTACAGGCAGCGCTCCTGGCCCTTCGTGATCACCAATCCCCCCGACAGCTCCTCGCGGTACTTCGCAGGCAGGAACAGCCGTCCCTTGTCGTCGAGGCGCGGATTGTGGGTGCCGAGGAACACCGGCTCCCACCTCCCGCACCGCATGAGTCGCTACTGCGCCCCACGGCGCTCCACTGTACTCCACTCTTCCCCACCGTCAACCGCGAAAACGCGTCCCACGCCGCGAGATCATCGGAGATTGCGCAGGTCAGAAGGGGTGGTGCGGAGTGGGGGGCGCGCGGCCCCGTCGACCCGGTCAAGACGCGGAACGGTCGCGCGGCGCCACGAGGCCGAAATGGGCCGGAGAAGAGGCGGGGAATGGCAGCGGTTTCCGTAGAGCACAATGGGCACCCGTTCCCCGGGAACAACGCGGCGCCCGCGCCGAGGACGTACTGTCGTTCGAGGCGCGCGAGGGCGGGCGGCGGAGCTGTGGGCGAGGAGGGTCGCAGGTGGCAGTTGGGACGCACGACGGCGAGCCGGTCATGGAGGCCGCCGCGGGACTCGATGACCTGGCCCGGGTCGCGGGGGCGATCCGGCGTGCCGTCGAGTCGGTCGTGGAGGGGAAGGCGTCCGCGGTCCGGCTGGCGCTGACCGTCCTGCTCGCCGAGGGTCACCTGCTCATCGAGGACGTCCCCGGCGTCGGCAAGACGCTGCTGGCCAAGGCGCTGGCGCGGTCGGTCGACTGCTCGGTGCGGCGCGTCCAGTTCACCCCCGACCTGCTGCCGAGCGACATCACCGGCGTCAGCGCCTACGACCAGGAACTGCGCGAGTTCGAGTTCAAGCCGGGGCCGGTGTTCGCGAACATCGTCGTCGGCGACGAGATCAACCGGGCGTCCCCGAAGACCCAGTCGGCGCTGCTGGAGTGCATGGAGGAGCGCCAGGTCACGGTGGACGGGACGACGTACCCGCTGGAACCGCCGTTCATGGTCGTCGCGACGCAGAACCCGGTCGAGATGGAGGGGACCTATCCCCTGCCCGAGGCCCAGCGGGACCGCTTCACCGCGCGGATCTCGATGGGCTACCCCGATCCGGCCGCCGAGCTGGAGATGCTGGACGTCCACGGCGGGCGCTCCCCGCTGGACGGCCTCGCCCCCGTCGCGGACGCGGCGGACGTGCGGCGCCTCATCTCCGTCGTGCGCGGCACGCACGTCGCGCCGTCGGTGCGGCAGTACGCGATCGACCTCGTCACCGCGACCCGCAACCACCCGGACCTGCGGCTCGGCGCGTCCCCGCGCGCGACGCTGCACCTCGTCCGGGCGGCGCGGGCGTACGCGGCGCTGGACGAGCGCGACTACGTGCTGCCCGACGACCTCCAGGACCTCGCCGTCCCCGTCCTCGCGCACCGGCTGCTGCCGACCGCCGAGGCGCGGATGGAGCGGCGCCGCCCCGAGCACGTGGTCGCCGACCTGGTGAAACGGCTGCCCGTGCCCGCCGCGGGGAAGTGACTCGCGGGACGTGAGAAGAGCGCTGGCCGGGCTGACCACCCGCGGACGGTCGTTCGTCGCCGCCGGGGCCACCGCGATCGTGTGCGCGTTCGTCCTCGGCGAGCGGGACCTGCTGCGCGCCGGGGTGCTGGTCCTCGCGCTGCCGCTGCTGTGCACGTTCGCGGTGTCGCGGACGCGGTACCGGCTGGCGTGCGCGCGGCGGCTGCGCCCGGCGCGGCTGCCGGCGGGCCGGGAGGCGCGCGCGGACCTGCGGCTGGAGAACGTGTCGCGGCTGCCGAGCGGGCTGCTCATGGTCGAGGACCAGGTGCCGTACGCGCTCGGCGGGCGCGCCCGGTTCGTCCTGGACCGGATCGAGCCGCGCGGGTCGCGGCAGCTCAGCTACCGGATCCGCTCGGACGTGCGCGGGCGCTACCAGGTCGGCCCGCTGGTCGTGCGGCTCACCGACCCGTTCGGGATGGTGGAGCTGATCCGGTCGTTCAGCCTGTCCGACACGCTCGTCGTGACGCCGGAGGTGGTGCCGCTGCCGCCGGGCCGTCCGGACGGCGGGCCGCCCGGCGGGGGCGACGGGCCGGCGCGGGCGCTCGCGGCGGCGGGCGAGGACGACGCGGCGCCGCGCGAGTACCGGCACGGCGACGACCTGCGGCGCGTCCACTGGCGGTCCACGGCGCGGCGCGGGGAGCTGATGGTGCGGCGCGAGGAGCAGCAGCGGCACAGCGCCGCGACGCTGTTCCTGGACACGCGCCGCCGCGCGTTCCCCGGCGACGCGCCGCCCACGTTCGAGCAGGCCGTGTCGGCGGCGGCGTCGGTCGGCGCGCATCTGGCGGAGGCGGGGATGCGGCTGCGGTACGCGACCGACGAGGGCGAGGCGCTGCCGACGTCGGACGACTTCACGGGCCCGCTGCTGGACGCGCTGGCGGTCGCGCGGCGGTCCGACGTCCGGTCGCTCGTCCCCGGGCTCGGCGCCCTGCACGGCGCGGGCCGGGAGAACGCGCTGGTCGTCGGCGTGTTCGGGGCGCTCGGCGGGGACGACGCCCGCGCGGTCGCGGCGGCGCGGCGCGGGGCGGCGGTGCATCTGGCGATCCTCGTCGAGCGCGGCGGCGGGACGGCGGCGGGCGCGGCGCGGACGCTGCGCGCCGCGGGCTGGCGCGTCGCGGTGATCGGCGCGGCGGCGGAGCTTCCCGCGGCGTGGGCCGCGCTCGGCGACGTCGGCGCGGAGCGGATGGCGGGAGGCGGCGCATGAGGATCCGCATGACGGTGACGGCCGTGCTGGCGACGCTGGCGGGCTCGGCCGGGCTGCATCCGCTGTTCACCTCGGGCCGCTGGTTCTGGGCGGTGCTCGGCGCGGTGCCGTGCGCGGCGGCGGGCGGGCTGCTCATGCGGCGGCTGCGGTTCTCCGCCGCGATCGGCGCGGCGGGCGGGCTGGCCGCGCTGCTGCTGTACCTGACGGCGGTGTTCGCGCACGCGCAGGCGCTGCTGTGGGTCGTTCCGACGCCGGGGTCGCTGCGGCACCTGGTGGCGCTCGGCTCGGACGGGTGGCGGGCCGTCAACCAGTACGCGGCGCCGGTGCCGCTCGTCCACGGCATCACGCTGCTGGTCGCGGCGGGCGTCGGGCTGGTCGCGGTCCTGGTGGACCTGCTGGCGGTCCGGCTGCGGCGGGCGGCGCTCGCGGGGCTGCCGCTGCTGGCGATGTACAGCGTCCCGGCGGCGGTGCGGGAGGAGGGCGTGAGCTGGCTGGCGTTCGGCGCGGGCGCGCTCGGCTTCCTGATGCTGCTGACGTCCGACGCGCGCGAGCAGGTCGGCGGCTGGGGCCGCGCGGTGTTCGCCCCCCGGTTCGGCGGCGACGTGCCGCTGGCGGGCGCGGACGAGCCCCGGCCCGGCGACCGGGTCCCGGCGGGCGCGCTGGCGGCGAGCGGACGGCGGATCGGCGCCGCCGCCGTGGCGATCGCGGTGCTCGTCCCGCTCGCGCTGCCCGGCCTGCACCCGAACGGCGTGTTCGGCCGGGACGACGCGGGCGGCGGCTCCCGGACCGTCACCACGCCGGACCCGCTGGTCAGCCTCAAGCGGGAGCTGACCCGGCCGGACGACTCGGTCGTCCTCACCTACCGGACGAGCGACGCCCAGCCCGACTACCTGCGCCTCTACGCCCTCGACCGGTTCGACGGCGACCGGTGGACCTACGACCCGCTGCGGAGCACGCCCCGCGACAAGATCACCAAGGCGCCGCTGCCCGCGCCGCCGGGGATGACGCTCGTCCCGACCCGGACGGTCCGGACCCGCGTGTCCGTGCGGCCGGAGGTGCGGCGGATGACGTTCCTGCCCGTCCCGTACGCGCCCGCGCGGGTGACCGTGTCCGGCGACTGGCGGGTCCACCCCGAGTCGCTGATGGTGTACTCGCTGCGCGACTCGGCCGGCGGACGCGCCTACACCGTGGACAGCGTCCGCCCCGAGCCGACGGCGGCGGACCTGTCGGTCGGCGGCGCCCTGCCCGCCGACATCGTCGGCCGGTACACCGCGTACCCGAAGAACGTGCCGGCGATCGTCCGGAACCTGGCCGACCGGGTCACGGCGGGCGCGACCAGCTCCTACCAGCAGGCCGTGCGGCTCCAGCGGTGGTTCACCGAGACGGGCGGGTTCACCTACGACCTGTCCGCGCCCCCGCCGCAGCACGGCAGCGACCTGCTCGCGTTCCTCGTGAAGAACCGGCGCGGCTACTGCGAGCAGTTCGCGGCGTCCATGGCGCTCATGGCGCGGATCCTCGGCATCCCCGCGCGCGTCGCGATGGGCTACACGCCGGGGACCGAGGAGGACGGGCGGTGGGTCGTCCGGTCGCGCGACGCGCACGCCTGGCCCGAGCTGTACTTTCCCGGCGCGGGCTGGATCCGGTTCGAGCCGACGCCGTCGGGGATCGCGGGCCAGGGCACGGCCGTCCCGCCGGTCTACACCGCCCGCACCGACCCGGGCGCGGACGACCCGTCGGGCTCGCGGACGACCGTGGAGGAGCCGTCGGCGGGCGACGAGCCGACCAGCACGCCGTCCGGCAGCGCGTCCGGCCGCCGGGACCTGCTGGACTCCCCTGAGAACACCCGCGAGGAGAACGGCCGGGGCGTGCCCGCCGGGTGGATCGGGCTCGGCGTGCTCGTCCTGCTGCTGCTGGCCGCCCCGACCGTCGTGCGGGTGCTCATCCGGCGCCGCCGCTGGGCCGCGGCCGAGCCGCCGCCCGAACCACGCCCCGGCCCGGTGCCGACGCCCCGCGAGCCGACGCCCGGCGCCGCGCACACCGCCTGGCGCGAACTCCGCGCGGACGCCCTGGACCACGGCCTGCCCTGGCTCCCGAACGAGTCGCCCCGCGCCACCGCCCGCCGCCTCACCGAGACGCTGGAACTGCCCTCGCCCGCCCGCGAGGCGCTCGGACGCATCGCGATGGCCGAAGAACTGGCCCGCTACTCGCGCTCCGGGGTGCGGGTGCCGCGCGGCGCGCTGCGCGCCGACGTCCGGACCGTCCGCGCGGCGTTCGCGGCGGCCGTCCCCCGCCGGACGCGCTGGCGCGCCCGCGTCCTGCCGCCCTCGGCCCTGGAGACCGCCCGCGACTCCGCCCGCGCGTCCGCGCGGGAACTAGGCCGCGAACTAGCACGCCGGGGCCTGCGCACACCGTCCGGCCGCGTCCCAGAACGCCTGGCCGCCCTCACCGCATCAGCCCGCGAGGCCGCCCACCGCGCCCGCAACCGCTTCCGCACCTGACCCGCACGTGGGTCAGCGCGCGGGGCAGCACGCGGGGCAGCACGCGGGGCAGCACGCGGGGCAGCACGCGGGGCAGCACGCGAAGGTGATGCCGGGCGTGCGTGGGCGCGGGTCCAGGCGGACCGTGACGAGGACGTCTGGTGCGGGAGGCCGCGCGGCGGTTGGACCGGGCGTGCGGGCGGCGCCGAGGTTGTGGAGGCGCGCACGGGTGGGCGTCTGGGAGGGCGTGCGGAGGCAGTGGGGGCGCGGGTCCCGGGCGGGTGGCCCCGGCGGAGTGGCCGGGGCCTGCGGACGGCGGCCCTTGTCAGAGAGCGGGAGCGGGTCGGGTCAGGGCTCGTCGCTGCGGCGGCGCCAGCGCTCTTCCATCCGCTCCATGAAACCCGCGCGGGACCGCTTGCGGCGGCCCTGCGGACCGGCGGGCGCGGGCGCTCCCCCGGTCATCTTCTTCCAGCTCGTCAACGCCCACACGCAGCACGCCACCATGAGCAGGAACCCGGCCACGCTGACGACGATGGTGACGGCTCCGGCGTTGACGATCAGGCCGGCCATCAGGGCGCAGACGCCGGCGACGAAGCCGAGCGCGGCCTTGACGATCCGCCGCTTGTAGTGCACCCGCGGATCCTTGTTGCGCACGGCCTGCGCGAACTTGGGATCCTCGGCGTACAACGCCTGCTCGATCTGGTCGAGCATGCGCTGCTCGTGATCAGAGAGCGGCACGGCGCCTCCCATCGACGGCCCCGCGGCGGGTGACCCGGTGCAGGACGTGGACCTCAACGGTGATATGCCCAGAATACGAGGCGGGGCGAGGACACGAAAGCGAACGGCCGACCGCGGTCCCTGTGCCGGTCATCTCACCTTCCTCTGGCGTCGTTCCCTTCATCATCTCTTCTTCCCGTCGCGGCGGCGACGCCGGGTCCGTCCCGTCGGACCAGGGCCGCCGGGCGCAGCGTACCCCGGCCGAACCGGTGCGCCACCTGGTCGACCGCCCGTTCGGCCGCGTGCCAGCCGTCCTCGGCGTCGTCGAGCGCGAGCTGGCGGGGGGCCGCTCCGGCGGTGACCAGGTTCTCGACCCGGACGCCGATCAGCCGGAGACGTACCCGTTCAAGTCCGGACGCCTCGTACAGCTCGCATGCTGTGATGTAGATCACACGCGTCAGATCGGTCGGATCCGGCAAAGTGCGGGACCGCGTGATCGTCGAGAAGTCGCCGCGCCGCAGCTTGACGGTGACCGTCCGGCCCGCGTGGCCGCCCCGGCGCAGCCGCTCGCCGACCTTCTCGGCCAGCCGCAGCAGCTCGCGGCGGATCACGACGGGATCGTCCACGTCCGTCGGGAACGTCTCCTCGGCGCCGACGCTCTTGTCCACGCCGTCCGGGTCGACCGGACGCGGGTCGCGTCCCCACGACAGCTCGTGCAGATGGCGTCCGACGGCGGTGCCCAGCTCGCGCTGCAGCCGCTCCAGCGGCGTCCGGGCGAGCTGACCCACCGTCCGCAGGCCGAGCCGGAAGAGGGCGTTCTCGGTGCGCTCCCCCACACCCCACAGCGCCGCGACGGGCAGCGGGTGCAGGAAGTCCAGGACGCCGTCGGCCGGGACGACGAGCATCCCGTCGGGCTTGCAGCGCGTCGAGGCCAGCTTCGCGACGAACTTGGTGGTCGCCACGCCGACCGAGCAGGTGATGCCCTGCTGCTCGGCGACGTCCGCACGGATCTTCGCGGCGATCTCGGCGGGGCGGCCGAGCCGCCGCAGCGCGCCGGAGACGTCCAAGAACGCCTCGTCCAGCGACAGCCCCTCGACCAGCGGCGTCACGGTGTGGAAAAGCTCGAACACCGCCGCCGACACCGCCGCGTACCGCTCGTGGCGGACCGGCAGGACGACGGCCTGCGGCGCGAGCCGCCGGGCGCGCGACATCGGCATCGCCGAGTGGACGCCGAACCTGCGCGCCTCGTAGGACGCCGCCGACACGACGCCGCGCCCGCCCGTCCCGCCGACGATGACGGGACGGCCGCGCAGCTCGGGCCGCTCCAGCAGCTCGACGCTGACGAAGAACGCGTCCATGTCCACGTGCAGCACGCCGCAGCCGGTGTCGTCGGCGGGCGGCCCGGGCGGCGGTCCCGGCCGGTGCAGCTGCTGCTTGCGGCTCACGGCCGGTCGGCGAGCAGGTGGAGCTGGGCGGCCAGGTCCCGCAGGACGGGGTGCACGGCGGCGGCGGCCTCCAGGGCCAGCAGCGCCTCGGCGGACTCGGCGTCGCCGTCGGTGAGCCCGCTCGGCACCAGGTCGGCGAAGATCCGGACGCCCTGCAGCGCGACGTCCCGCAGCCCCGCGCCCGCCGCCAGCTCCGCCAGCGACTCGCGGGTGAAGCGGCGGGGCATCCGGTCCTGCGCGCCGTACCGTCCGGACGGGTCGGCGAGGGCGGCGCGCGCGTCGGCGAAGTGCCCGCCGAGGGCCCGCGCGAGGACGGCGCCGAGCCGCCCGGCGGCGAGCACGCTCAGCGTCCCGCCCGGCCGCAGCGCGGCGGTCAGCGCCGCCATCGCCGCGGCCGGGTCGTCGACGAACTCCAGCACGTTGTGGCACAGGACGAGGTCGGCCGTCGCCGGGCCGAGCAGACCGGGCAGGTCCACGGCGTCGCCCTGCACCGCGCGGACGACCACGCCCGCCTCGGCGGCGCGCCGCTCCAGCGCGGCCAGCGCGTCGGGGTTGGCGTCCACGACCGTCACCCGGTGGCCGCGCTCGGCGAGCGGCACGGCGAACCCGCCGGTGCCGCCGCCCACGTCCACGACGTCGCGCGGCCCTTCGGCCGTGACCCGCGCCAGCACCGCGTCCCACAGGACCGCGCTGCGCACCCGGCCGCGTCCGCCGCCGGCGGCGCGCCGCCCCTGCCGGGCCGTCACGGCCGCCGCTCTCGTCTCCTCCGCCACGCGTCCACCCTACGCGCAGCCTCCGACAATGTCCGCGTCAGAGGCTGAGCGTGGGCTTGAGCCGCTGGAGCCGGGCCAGGAGGCCGTTGACGAACCGGGGCGACTCGTCGGTGGACAGGTCCGTGGCGAGCGCGACGGCCTCGCTGACGGCGACGCCGTCGGGGATCTCGTCCAGCCACAGCAGCTCGAACGCGCCCATCCGCAGGATGTTGCGGTCGACGGCGGGCATCCGCTCCAGCGTCCAGCCGGTCGCGTACGTCGCGATCAGCTCGTCGATGCGCTCGCGGTTCTCCTGGACGCCCTCGATGATCCGGACGGCGTGCTGGAACTCGGCCAGTTCGTCCTGGTTCGGACGGCCCCGCTGCGCCAGGACGTCCGTCGGGCGCTCCTCGCGCAGCTCGGCGGCGAAGAGGATGTCGAGGGCGAGCCTGCGGGCCTTCGAGCGGGCGCTCACCGCGCCCGCCCCGGGGGAAGAAGGTCGGCCATCAGCCGCGGCCGAGGTATTCGCCGGAGCGGGTGTCGACCTTGACCTTCTCGCCGGTCGTGATGAACAGCGGGACCTGGATCTGCGCGCCGGTCTCCAGCGTCGCGGGCTTGCTGCCGCCGGTGGAGCGGTCGCCCTGCAGCCCGGGCTCGGTCTCGGTGATCTCCAGGACGACGGCCGCGGGCAGCTCGACGTAGAGCGGGTTCTCCTCGTTGAACGCGATCACCGCGGTCTGCTCGGGGAGCAGGAAGTTCGCGGCCGTCCCGACGACGGCGGCCGGGATGTGCGGCTGGTCGTAGGTCTCGGTGTCCATGAACACGAAGTCCTCGCCCTCGCGGTAGAGGTACTGCATGTCCCGCTTGTCGACGTTCGCGACCTCGACCTTGGTGCCGGCGTTGAAGGTCTTGTCGACGACCTTCCCCGACAGCACGTTCTTGAGCTTGGTGCGGACGAACGCGCCGCCCTTGCCGGGCTTGACGTGCTGGAATTCGAGGACGGTCCAGAGCTGACCCTCCATGTTCAGCGTCATGCCGTTCTTCAGGTCGTTGGTGGTCGCCACGCGCGTCCTTCTCCTGCGTCGAGGGACCGCCCGGGCGTCAGAGCACGAGCAGTTCCTTGGTGGTCCTGGTGAGGCGTTCCGGGCCGTCCTCGCGGGCCACGAGCGTGTCCTCGATGCGGACGCCGCCCCGGCCGGCCAGGTACACGCCGGGCTCGGCGGTGACCGGAACTCGGTCCTTGAGCTTACCGGTCCCGTCGTAGCCCATGAGCGGAGCCTCGTGGACCTCCAGGCCGATGCCGTGGCCGACGCCGTGGGCGAACGCGTCGCCGTGCCCGGCGGCGGCGATGACCTCGCGCGCGGCGCCGTCGACGGCCTGCACGTCCGTGCCCGGAACGGCCGCCGCGACGGCCGCGAGCTGCGCGCGCAGGACGAGGTCGTAGATCTCGCGCTGCCAGGCGGCGGGCTCCCCGATCGCGACGGTCCGCGTCATGTCGGCGTTGTAGCCCCGGTACCGGGCGCCGAAGTCCATCGTCACGAGGTCGCCTGCCGCGATCGGCCGGGCGCCGGGGTGGTGGTGCGGGACGGCGCCGTTCGGCCCGGACGCGACGATCGACGGGAACGCGATCTCGTCCGCGCCCTGGTCGATCATCGCCCGTTCCAGCGCGATCGCGATCTCCCGTTCGGTCGTGCCGGGCCGCAGCGCGGGCAGGACGGCGTCGAAGGCCCGGTCGGTGATCGCGCACGCCTCGGCGATGAGGGCGATCTCCGTCTCGTCCTTGACGTACCGCAGCTCCTCCACGAGGCGGCCGAGCGGGGCGAATGCGACGCCCCCGTCCAGCGCGGCCAGTTCGGCGTGCCGCTCGACGGTCAGCGCGTGCGCCTCGAAGCCGACCCGTCCTGCGCCGCCGTCGGCCGCGATGCCGAGCAGCGCGGCGGCGGCGCGGCGCTCCACGACGAGGTCGAGCCCGGGGCACAGCTCGGCGGCCATGCCCGCGTACCGCGCGTCGGTCGCCAGGACCGCCGGGCCGTCGGCGCGGACGAGCACGGCGGCGTTGGAGCTGTCGAGCCCGGTCAGGTAACGGACGTTGATGAGCCGCGTGACGAGCAGCGCGTCGGCCCCGTTGTCGGCGACGAGCCGGGCGAGCGCGCCGAGCCGCCGTTCGTGTTCCTCCCCCACGTCCGCGACTCTAGTTCATCGCGACCGGCCCGCCCGCGATCGCGTCGGCGCAGCGCGCGCAGCCCTCGGCGGCGCAGCGGGTGATCTCGGGGTCGTCGGTCATGGCGGCCTCGGCGGCGTCGAGCGCGGCGCGCACCGGGAACGCGCGCCAGCGGGACGCGCCGACCGTCGTCGTGCGGGCGAGCGGGCCGAGCCGCGGTTCGAGGCGGGGGAACCCGTCGGAGCAGCTGCCGGTCTCGACGGTCCCGACCGCGCCGTCCGGGCGCCGCGCCCAGCGGACGAGCAGCCGCCGTCCCGCGCGCTCCTCGGCGTGGTGCAGCGCGGTCATGCGGTCGAGGCCGACGCCGATCAGCAGGACGGCGCCGTCCTCGTCCGCGAGGGCGCGGATCGGCGCGTAGACGTCGGCGGGCGTCTGAACGCGGGCGAGGTCGTCGGCGCGCGGGCCGAGCGCGGCGAACGAGTTGAGGGGGTGGTCGCCGCGTCGGGCGCCCGCGCGCCGGACGAGGCGGGCGGGCAGCGCGCCCATTCCGTCGTTGACGACGCCGCAGGCGACGTCGTAGATCGCGTCGGTGTCGGGCCCGGACGGCGCGTCGTAGTCGACGGCGTTGCGCGCCGGGCGCATCCCGGGCGGCGGCGCGACGCCGAACTGCGGCTCGGTGAACGCCGGGACGAGGACGGTGCAGCCGCGCGCCAGGAACGCGTCGAGGAGCGCGTCCGCCTCGACCCGCGTGCCGAACGAGCGGAGCGAGGCGTGCACCATGACCGCCCGGCCGTCCAGGCCGAGTTCGGTGATCGCGTCGGTGAGCTGCTGGGGGGCGACGGTCATGGTTCTCCTCATCGGCTCGGGGGTTCGCTCGCGGTCAGCTCAGGTGGCGCGGCGGGTCGGGGTCGCGGCCGTCCTGTAGATCGCGGATCGCCTTCGCGGTCGCGCGGGTGTCCGGGTGGTCGGCGCCGCAGGCCCGCTCGCGGGCGGCGGCGACGTCGGCGAGCGCGGCCAGGGCCTCCCGCCGTCCCCGGGCGGCCAGCGCGAGCGCCCGTTCGTAGGCGGCGACGAGCGTGTCGGGATGGTGGTCGCCGAGCACCCGGCGCAGGTCCGCGAGCAGGTCGCGGTACTGGGCCTCGGCCTCGCGCGGACGGCCCTGCCGCAGCGCGAGCCAGGCGAGTTCGTGGCGGCTGCCGAGCGTCCGCGGATGATCGGGGCCGAGCATTTCCCGCCGGCGTTCCAGGATGACCCGGTGGGCCTCTTCCGCCTCGGCGAACCGTTCCTGGTTCGCGATCGTCCAGGCCAGTTCGTGCTCGGTGATGAGGACCTCGGGATCGCGGTCGCCGAGAACGCGGCGCCGCTCGCGCAGGACCTCCCGGTATCCCTGCTCCGCCTCGGCCCAGCGGCCCTGGCAGCCCGCCACCCAGGCCACCTCGTTCCAGGTCCGCAACGTGTCCGGGTGATCGGGCGGCAGCCGACGCTCCCGGCCCGCGAGGACGGCGCGGAAGATCCGTTCGGCCGCCGCGAAGTCGCCGAGCATCGCCGTCACCCACGCGAGGTCGTGCCGGAGCGCCAGGACGTCCGGATGGTCGCGCCCGAGGAGTCCCGCCCCGTCGTCGAGCAGGGCACGGGCCGCGTCCCGTGCCTCCGACCAGCGGCCCTGGAGGCCGACCGCCCTGACGCGCTCGTGCTCCAGCCGGAACCGGACCTCGTCGAGGTCGCCCGCCCGCCCGAGGACCGCCGCGCAGAGCCGTTCCCCCGGCGCGACCGCGCCGCTCAGCCGAAGCGCCTCGCCCGTCGCCCGCGCAATCTCCAGGAGGTCGCCGGGGGCGTCGAGGCCGTCCGGCATCGTCGCGACGAGGGCGTGCAGATGGGGTTCCGTCGCGACGTAGCGCGGCCAGTCCGCCGGGCTCAGCGGGTCGAGCCCGTCCAGCGTCCGCACGACGAGGCCGACCGCCGCCCGCCAGGTCCCGGCCCAGTCCTCGCCGGGCAGATGGGCGCGGCTGGCGTCGGCCACCAGCGGATGGACGAGGACGGCCGCGTCCCCGACCTCGACCAGGCCGTACCGCCGCAGCAGCTCCACGCCTGCCTCGACGCGACGGTCCGCCTCGTCCGGCGGGACGTCCAGCCGGACCGCGAACAGCGCCGAGCGCGGCACCGGGGTGGCGGCGGCGCAGCAGGAGAGGATCCGCAGCAGCGGCCTGACCTCGGGATGTCCGGACGACGCCAGATGGTCGAGGGTGATCTCCCACGTCCACATCGCGGCCGATCGCGGATCGTCGCCGCCGGAGAGCCGCGTGAGGCCCGCGCCGTCGTCCAGCGCGCGGCGGTAGGCGGCGAACGTGCTCCAGCGCGGGGCGGGCGACCCGAGGTAGCGGCCCGCGAGCTGGAGCGCCAGCGGAAGGCGGCCGAGACGGCGGGCCAGGGCGCGCGCCTCGTCGTCGGACCCGGCGCGCGGCGCGAGGTCGCGCAGCAGCCGGACGGCGTCGTCCTCGTCCAGGGGCCCGATCCGCAGGACGCGGGCGTGCCGGCCCCAGGTCTCCGCGCTGTCGTCGCGGGTCGTCACGACGGTCAGGCCGCGCCGCGACGCGCGCGGCAGCCCGGTGCCGTCGCCCGGCGCGGCGCCCGGCCGGGCCGCGAGCAGGGACGGGACGTCGGCGTTGTCGAAGACGAGCAGCCAGCGCCGGGGCGCGCGGTCGAGCAGCGCCCAGAGCAGGTCCGGGGCGTCCGGGGCGCCGCCCGCGAGCGCGCGTTCGGTCGCCGGGGACGCGCCGAGCCGCCGCGCCACCGTGACCAGGCCCGCCCGCAGCGTCGTCTCGTCGGCGGCCGACACCCACCAGACGTCGCGCCGCCGCCCGCGCCGCCACCGTTCGGCGAGGTCGGCGGCCAGCGTGGTCTTGCCCTGGCCGCCCAGCCCGGCGAGGACGATCACCGCGCCGCCCCGGCGGCGCAGGGCCCGCCGCTCGGCGGCGCGCCCGAGCAGGCGGCGCGGCAGCGCTCCGGTGGGCGGCGCGACCGACGTCCCGCCGGGACGCTCGGGTCCGGGGTCGGGCGGCGGCAGGCGGGCCGGGCGCCGCAGGACGCCGCGCAGCCCCACCCCGACGACGGGCACGGCCGCCACCACTCCGGCGACCGCGCCGAGCGCGTCCCAGCCGAAACCCATCGGGCCCTTCCGTCGTCACCGATCACCGGGCGACCGGATCGTCCCACAGAAGGATTCGGACGTATGTGAACTACGGAACAGGCCGGGTCAAAGGTCGGCGGCCATCTCCTTGACCTTCTCGATGAGCGCGAGGCGGCCCTTGTGGTCCCCGGCGACGGGGGTGACGTTGAGCGTCGTCACGCCGGACTCCTTCATCGCGGCGAGGCGCTCGCGGACGTGCCCCTCCGGCCCGATGAGCGACATCTTCTCCAGCAGCTCGTAGGGGACCTTGGCCGCCGCCTCGTCCTTCTTGCCGGCGAGGTAGAGGTCCTGGATCTCCTCGGCCTCCTTCTCCCAGCCGTAGCGGCGGCAGAGGTTGTTGTAGAAGTTCTTGCCCTTGGCGCCCATGCCGCCGATGTAGAGCGCGGCCATCGGACGGCCGAACTCCAGGTAGTCGGTGACGTCGTCGCCGATCGCCAGGGCCGCCTGGCCGACGACGTCCAGTTCGCCGAGCGCCGGGTCGCGCCGCGCCTTGCCGGCCGCCAGCGCCTCGCCCCACACCTCGCCCGCCTTCTCCGGCAGGTAGAAGATCGGCTCCCAGCCGTTGGCGATCTCGGCGGTCAGCTCGACGTTCTTCGGGCCGATCGCGGCGACGAGCACCGGGATGTCGGCGCGGACGGGGTGGTTGATGAGCTTCAGCGGCTTGCCGAGGCCGGTGCCCTGCCCGGCGGGCAGCGGGATGTTGTAGTAGGTGCCCTCGTGCTGGAGGCGCTCACGCCGCCACACCTTGCGGCAGATGTCGATGATCTCGCGGGTGCGGGCGAGCGGCGCGGTGTACGGGACGCCGTGGAAGCCCTCAATGACCTGCGGGCCGGACGCGCCGATGCCGAGCGTGAACCGTCCGCCCGAGACGTAGTCCAGGCCCGCCGCCGTCATGGCGAGCAGGGTGGGCGTCCGGGAGTAGATCTGGAGGATGCCGGACGCGATCTCCAGCCGCTCGGTCTTCGCGGCGATGTAGCCGAGCTGGCTCACCGCGTCGAAGCTGTACGCCTCGGCGACGTAGACGATGTCGAGCCCGGCCTTCTCGTACTCGGCCAGCTCGTCGACGGTCTCCTTGAAGCCGCCCGCGTAGTTGAGTGCCATCCCGATGCGCATCCGGCATCCCTTCGTCGACCGAACTCGGTTCTGTGGAAACGTACGCCTACTCGGCGGCCGGGGGCAGCGCCGGGCCGTGCAGGGCCGCGAGGGCGCCCCGGTAGAGGTCCTTGCGGATCGTGGCGACGACCGAGCCGTCCTTGCCGGCCAGCGACGCGGCGAGTTCGACGGCGGCGGGCAGGACGTCGGCCTCGGCGGCGGTGCGCCCGACGATCCCCGCGTCCAGCGCCTGCCCGGCGGTGTACCGGCGGCCGGTGATCATCGCCTCGTGCGCGGTCGCCGGGGCCAGCCGCGCCTGGATCAGCGCGTTCATCCCGGGGGTGAAGCTCATGCCGAGGTCGACCTCGGGCAGGCAGAAGTAGCCCCGGTCGTCGCGCATGACGGCGGCGTCGTGGGCGAGGACGAGCATCCCGCCGCCCGCGAACGCGTGCCCGTTGACGGCCGCGACGGTCGGCGCGGGCAGTTCCAGCAGCCGCGCGTAGAGGGCGTGGACGGTGCCGAGGTACTCCTCGAACTTGTCCCGGTTGGCGCCGAGCCACTCCAGGTCCAGGCCGTTGGAGTAGAACTTGCCGGTCCCGACGGTGACGAGGGCGCGCGGCCCGTCCGCCTTCTCGACCTCGTCCAGCGCGGCCTGCGCGGCGTCGAGGAAGTCGGGGTGGAAGCGGTTCTCGCCGTGGTCGAAGCGCAGCACGAACACGGCGCCGTCGCGCTGGAGGTCGATCATCTCCGGTCTCCTTCGTCGGTTCCTGCCCCGAACCCTACTGAACGGTATTCGGACCGAAGATCATGCAGGTGGCCGTCCCGTGCGCGACGAGCTTCCCGTTCGCGTCGGTGACGCGCCCCTCGCAGGTCGCGACGCGGCGGCCGAGGTGGATCGTCGTGCCCTCGCAGCGGAGCGGGCCGCCGTCGGTCCGGGCCGGCCGGACGAAGTTCACCTTGAGTTCGAGCGTCGTGTACCCGGCGCCCTCGGGCAGCGCGGTGTGGACGGCGCAGCTCATCGCCGAGTCCAGCAGCGTCGACAGGACGCCGCCGTGGACCGAGCCGATCGGGTTGCCGTGCTGCGGGCCCGTGTTGAGACCGAAGACCGTCCGGCCCGGTTCGAGCGATTCGACCGTCATACCGAGCAGGGGGCCGATCCCGGTCCCGCTCTCGGCGCTGGCCTCCAGCGCGCTCCTGAGCTGCGCGAGGCCCGCCGTCTCCGCCATCCCGAAGTCCTCTCTGTATGACGGCCGTCATAGACCAGGCTTCCTATGACGTCCGTCATAGTCAAGTCGCGTTGCTTATGACGAATGTCATAATCAGTGCCATGGGGACCGACAGCCGGGAACGCATGGTGCGCAGCGCCGCCTACCTCTTCCGCGAGCGCGGCTACTCGGGGACGGCCTTCCGCGACGTCATCGTCCACAGCGGCGCCCCGCGCGGCTCGATCTACCACCACTTCCCCGGCGGCAAGGTCCAGCTCGCCGAGGAGGCCGTCCGCTATGCCGGGGACTTCCTGAACGCGGGCATCCAGGCGGCCGTGGAGGGCGGCGACGCGGCGGCGGCCGTGGACGCGTTCACCGGCTGGTGGCGCCAGGTGCTCATCAAGAGCGAGTTCCGCGCGGGCTGCCCGGTCGCGGCGGTGACCGTCGAGTCGCACGACGAGGCCCCGCAGCTCGCCGAGGCCGCCGCCCGCGCGTTCGGCCGCTGGGAGGACACGCTCGCGACCGGCCTCGGCAACGCGGGCGTCCCGGACGGGCGGGCGGCGCGGCTCGCCCGGCTCGTCGTCGCGTCCGTCGAGGGCGCCACGATCCTGTGCCGCGCGCACCGCACGGTCGAGCCGCTGGACGACGTCGTCGGCGAGCTGAAGACCCTCGTGGCCGCCGCAGCGGAGGACTAGGCGGCGAGTTCCGCCGCGATGGCCTGGAGCGCGAGCACGTAGGACGTGAAGCCGAAGCCCGCGATCGTCCCGGTCGCGACCGACGCCACGACCGAGGTGTGCCGGAACTCCTCGCGCGTCGCCGGGTTCGTGATGTGGACCTCGACCAGCGGGGCCGTGCGCTGCGCGATCGCGTCGTGCAGCGCGTAGGAGTAGTGGGTGAACGCCGCCGGGTTGAGGACGACCGGGATCCGCTCGTCGGCCGCCTCGTGGATCCACCGGACGAGTTCGGCCTCGTCGTCGGTCTGGCGCACCTCGGCGTGCAGGTCGAGCCGCCGGGCGGTGTCCCGGCAGAGTTCTTCCAGGTCGGCGAACGTCGCGGCGCCGTAGACGTCCGGCTCGCGGACGCCGAGGCGGCGCAGGTTCGGCCCGTTCAGGACGAGCACGCGGCGGGCGTCGGTCACCGGGCCACCCTCTCGTAGGCGGTGCGCAGCAGGTCCTCGTCCGGGCCCTCCAGGCGGCCGGGCTCGGCGAGCGCGTCCAGGACCACGAACCGCAGGGTCGCGCCCCGCGACTTCTTGTCGATCGTCATCGCGTCGCGCAGCTCGGGCCACGCGGCGGCGGCGTAGGACGTCGGCAGCCCCACCGACGCGAGCACGTCGCGGTGCCGGTCGCGGACGGACGGGTCCAGCCGCCCCGCGAGCACCGCCAGCTCCGCCGCGTAGACCATGCCGACCGCGACCGCGTGCCCGTGCCGGAACCGGTAGTCCTCGGCGCGCTCGATGGCGTGCGCGAGCGTGTGCCCGTAGTTGAGGATCTCGCGCAGCCCGCTCTCCTTGAGGTCGGACGCGACCACGTCCGCCTTCACCCGGACGGCGCGCTCGACCAGCTCGCGGGTGTGCGGGCCGTCCGGCCGGGCCGCGCCCGCCGGGTCGGCGGCGACCAGGTCGAGGATCACCGGGTCCGCGATGAACCCGGCCTTGATCACCTCGGCGAGCCCGCTGATGTAGTCCTCGTGCGGCATCGTCGCGAGCGTCGCGAGGTCGCACAGGACGCCGGCCGGCGGATGGAACGCGCCGACGAGGTTCTTGCCCTCGGGGATGTTGATGCCGGTCTTGCCGCCGACGGCCGCGTCGACCATGCCGAGCAGCGTCGTCGGCACGAGCACCGCGCGCACGCCGCGCAGGAACGACGCGGCGGCGAACCCGGCGAGGTCGGTGGTGGCGCCGCCGCCGACGCCGACGACGACGTCGGTGCGGGTCATCCCGGCGGCGGCGAACCGCGACCAGAGCCCGGCGAGGACCCCTGCCTCCTTGGCGGCCTCGCCGTCGGGCACGGGCATCGGCAGGGCGGTGTACCCGGCCTTCTCCAGCGCCTCCCGGACGGGCTCGGCCAGCGCCGCGAGGCCTTCGCCGTGGACGACCGCGACGATCCGCGCGCGCCGACCGACGAGCCGGGGCAGGTCGCCGAGGACGTCCGTGCCGATGACGACGTCGTACGGCTCGGCCCCGCCCACGCGCACGACCGTCATGACCGCTCCTCCAGCGCGGCGGCGATCTCCGCCGCGATCTCGGCGGGCTCCCGCCCGTCGGTGGCGACGTGCAGCGTTCCGAGCCGCTCGTAGATCGGCAGGCGCTCGTCCAGCAGCTTGCGGAGCTGGCTGCGCGGGTTCAGCACCAGCAGCGGGCGGGCGCCGTCCAGGCCGATCCGCTTCACGGCCTCGCCGAGCCCGACCTTCAGGTACACGACCGTGTGCCCGGCCAGCAGCTCCTGCGTCTCGGCCGCGAGGACGGCCCCGCCGCCGAGCGCGAGGACGCCGTCGTGCCCGGTCAGCGCGGCGGCGACGGCCTGCCGCTCCAGGGCGCGGAACGCCTCCTCGCCGTCGTCCACGAAGATCTCGCCGATCGGCTTGCCCGCGGCGGCCTCGGTGTCGGCGTCGGTGTCGCGGAAGCCGACGCCGAGCGCGTCGGCGAGCGCCGCGCCCACGGTCGACTTGCCCGAGCCGGGCGGCCCGATGATCACTGCGCGGGGCCTGGTCGTCACTGCCGCGCCCTTCACTTGATCGCCAGCGAGGACAGGTAGCCCCGCAGGTTGCGCGCGGTCTCCTCGGCCGAGTCGCCGCCGAACTTCTCCAGCGCCGCGTCGGCGAGGACGAGCGCGACCATCGCCTCGGCGACCACCCCGGCCGCCGGGACGGCCGTGACGTCGCTGCGCTGGTTGATCGCCTTGGCGGGCTCGCCGGTGGCGGTGTCGATCGTGTCCAGGCGGCGCGGGACGGTCGAGATCGGCTTCATCGCCGCGCGCACCCGCAGGACCTCGCCGGTCGTCATGCCGCCCTCGATGCCGCCCGCCCGGTTGGTGCGGCGGCGCACCCCGTCGGGGGTGGCGTCGATCTCGTCGTGGGCGCGGGACCCGGGACGGCGCGCGGTGGTGAACCCGTCGCCGACCTCGACGCCCTTGATCGCCTGGATGCCCATGAGGATGCCCGCGAGCCGCGCGTCGAGGCGCCGGTCCCAGTGGACGTGGCTGCCGAGGCCCGGCGGGAGCCCGTAGGCGAGGACCTCGACGACGCCGCCGATGGTGTCGCCCGCGCGCTTCAGGTCGTCCACGTGCGCGACCATCGCGGCGGACGCGGCGGCGTCGAAGCAGCGGACCGGGCTCTCGTCCACGGCCGCGAGGTCGCCGGGGCCGGGCAGCTCGCCGTCGGGCGCCTCGACCTCGCCGAGCGCGACGACGTGGCTGAGCACCGACACGCCGAGCGCCTGCTCCAGGAACGCCTTGGCGACCGTGCCGAGCGCGACGCGGGCGGCCGTCTCGCGGGCGCTGGCGCGTTCGAGGACGGGACGGGCGTCGTCGAACCCGTACTTCTGCATCCCGACGAGGTCGGCGTGACCGGGCCGGGGCTGGGTCAGCGGGGCGTTGCGCGCCTGCGCGGCGAGGACGTCGGCGTCCACGGGGTCGGCCGACATGACCGTCTCCCATTTCGGCCACTCGGTGTTGCCGACCTCGATCGCCACCGGGCCGCCCAGCGTGACGCCGTGCCGGACGCCGCCGAGGATCGTCACCCGGTCCTGCTCGAACTTCATGCGGGCGCCCCGCCCATGCCCGAGCCGCCGGCGGCGCAGTTCCTCGGCGATGTCGCCGGAGGTCACGCGCACGCCGGCCGGAAGGCCCTCCACGATGGCGGTGAGGGCCGGGCCATGCGACTCCCCCGCGGTCAACCAGCGCAGCATGGTGCCGATCCTATTGAGTCGCGGGACGTCCCCGGGCACGTGTCCAACCGGTGAGAAATCGGTCAGTCCAGATCCTCGGGCGGCGCGCCGCGGTCGAGGGCGTCGCGCAGCTCGTCGGTGTAGAGCAGATCGCTGCGGACCTGCCCGGTGCGGTAGGCGGACCGTCCGACCAGGTGCGCGGCGACCGGGACGGTCGTGAGCTGCAGCAGGGCGATGAGCACGAGCGTGGTGATCACGTCGACCGTGGGGTGCCGGATGCCGACCGCGATGAGGATGAGGACGACCCCGACGGCCTGCGGCTTGGTCGCGGCGTGCATCCGCGTGAGCAGGTCGGGCAGCGTGAGCAGGCCGAGCCCGGCGCTGAGCGCGGCGAACGCGCCGACGAGCAGGCAGCCGGCCAGGGCGACGTCGGCGACGGCGCTCACGGGTCCGCCACCTGGTCGTCGCGGTAGAGCATGAACCGGGCGAACGCGGCCGAGCCGGTGAACCCGACGAGCGAGACGACGAGCATCGGCACCAGCTCCCACGGCTCGTCGGCGATGATGGCGCGCAGCCCGAGCCCCGCCATGATCACCGCGACCAGGACGTCGAGCGCGACGGCGCGGTCGAGCATCGACGGCCCGCGCACCAGCCGCACGCCGACGAGCAGCGCGGCGAGGACGTGCGTGCCGGCGACGACGCCGTAGACGATGTTCACGGGTTCTCCTCCCCGGTGAGGGCGCGCAGGTCGGCGCGGGTCCCGATGGCGCGGACGACCCGGGCCTCCAGGTCCAGGACCTGCCGCCGGGCGAGATCGGCGGTGGCGTCGTCGGAGACCCCGAGCGCGTGCAGGAACAGCGTCCCGGTGGCGCGCCGCAGGTCCAGGACGAGCGTGCCGGGCACGGCCGACAGCGCGACCGCCGTCAGGACGAAGACGGCGTCCGACCGCGTCCGCAGCGTCACGGCGATCACCGAGTTGGCGCGGCCGGGACGGTTGGACCCGACGGCCTGCCACGCCAGCGGCAGCACGCTGCGCGCGAGGTCGAGCGCGAACCGCGCGCCGAACCGGACGAGCCCGGCCGGGCGCAGCCGCACGCCCGGGTCCACCGCCGGGAACGGGAACGCGAGCAGCAGCGCGAGGCCGAGCACGAAGCCGTAGATCGCGTTGGCGAGCGTGATCCGGTCCCAGACGAGGACCCAGACCAGCGCGAGCCACGCGACGATCGGCAGCCGGGCCACGCGCCCGCCGACGCGGACGGTCAGCCGGGAACGATCCACCGGGTGTCTCCGTTCGATGCGGGACGGACGGTGTCGATGTACCGGGCGGGCTGCGACATCTCGTCGGCGGCCCGGTCGGTGAGCCGCACGAGCGGCCCGCCCGCGACGGTGTAGGCGAGGCTGAGGGCGATCAGCGCGACCGTCGCGCCGACCATGCCGGGGGCGAGCCTGGCGGTGCCGACGGGCCAGTCGGCGGCGTCCTCCTCGGGGACGTCCACGGCGGGCTCGTCGGTGCGGAACGCGTCCCTGGGCGCCCGCCAGAACACCTGGTTCCACGCCTTCACCAGCGAGTAGAGCGTGAGCAGGCTGGTGAGCAGGGCCGTCGCGACGACCGCGCAGACCAGCGGCCCGCCGAGCGAGAGGCCCGCGTCCACGAGCCCGAGCTTGCCGAGGAACCCCGACAGCGGCGGGATCCCGCCGAGGTTCATCGCCGGGACGAAGAACAGCGCGCCGATGAGCGGCGACGACCGGGCGAGCCCGCCGAGCCGCCGCAGCGACGTGCTGCCGCCGCGCCGCTCGATGAGCCCGGCGACGAGGAACAGCGACGTCTGGATCGTGATGTGGTGCAGGACGTAGAACAGCGTCGCGCCGAGCGCCGAGCGGGTGCTCATCGCCAGCCCGAAGATCATGTAGCCGATGTGGCTGACCAGCGTGAACGACAGCAGCCGGTTCAGGTCCACCTGGACCATCGCGCCGAACACCCCGACGAGCATGCTCGCGAACGCGAAGATCAGCAGCGGCACGCGCAGCGCGTGGCCGGGGAACAGCAGCGTCTCGGTGCGCAGCATCCCGTAGATGCCGATCTTGGTGAGGAGCCCGGCGAACACGGCCGTGACGGGCGCGGGCGCCGTCGGATACGAGTCGGGCAGCCACATCGACAGGGGGAACACGGCGGCCTTGACGCCGAACGCGACGAGCAGCATGACCTCGGCGATGCGCGCCACGCCGTCCGGCAGGTCCCGGACGCGGACGGCGAGCTGCGCGAGGTTCACCGTCCCGGTCGCGGCGTACAGGACGGCGATGGCGACGAGGAACAGCATCGACGACATCAGCGCGACCATGATGTAGGTCATCCCGGCGCGGATGCGGGCGGGCGTGCCGCCGAGCGTGATGAGGACGTAGCTGGCCGTCAGCATGATCTCGAAGCCGACGAACAGGTTGAACAGGTCGCCCGCGAGGAAGCTGTCGGCGACGCCGGAGACGAGCAGCAGGAACGTCGGGTGGAACACCGACAGCGGCGTGACGGGCTCGCGGTCGGCCATGTCCTGCGCGATGGCGTAGATCATCACGCACAGGGTGACGGCGGCGGAGATCGTGAGCATCGCGCCCGACAGCCGGTCCACGATCAGCGTGATCCCGACCGGGGCGGGCCAGCCGCCGATCTGGGTCGTCTGCGGCCCGTGCCGGTCGGCGGTGACGAGCAGCACCGCGCCGACCACGACGACCGTGCTGAGCACGAGGACGCTGATCACGCGCTGCACGACGGGATGCCGCGGCCCGACGACGATCTTGACGCCGGCGGCGAGCATCGGGAGCAGCACCGGCAGCGGCAGCAGCGCGTTCACGCCCCGAGCCCCCGTTCCGGCGGCTCGTCGGGGCCGCCGTCGCGGGCCTCGGGATGCTCGGGGTAGTCCTCGACGCGGGTCGGGTCGTCGGTGGCGCGGCGGCGGCGGTCCTCGCGGATCCGGGCGCGCAGGTCGCGGCGCGCCTGCCGGATCGTCCGCCGCTGCCGCCGCGACCAGGCGCGGAACTCGCGGCGCTGCTCGCGGACCTCGGTGCGCAGCCGCTGGTCGACGTGGGTGACGCGGCGGTCCTCGATGTCGTCGCGGACCTCGTCGTCGCCGGTGATCCGGCCGCTGCGGTAGGAGATCGAGAACACGAACGCCGACGACGCGAGCGTGATCACGATCGCCGTGAGGATCATCGCCTGGGGCAGCGGGTCGCTGAACGGGCCGCCGCCGTGGCTCCCGTCCAGGATCGGCGCGTGCCGGGGCTTCCCGCCGGTGGACAGGATCAGCAGGTTCGCCCCGTTCCCGATGAGGACGGTCCCGACGACGAGCCGCGTCAGGCTGCGCTCCAGCATCAGCAGGACGCCGCAGGACACCAGCACGCCCCCGCACAGCGTCAGCAGGATCGGCGGGGTCTGGTCCGCGCTCACGACACCACCGCCCCGGGGGCCTCGGCCTCGCGGTCGGCCTCGGCGCCGAGCGTGATGAGGACGTCCAGGACGAGCCCGACGACGATCAGGTACACGCCGGCGTCGAACAGCAGCGACGTCGAGATCTCCAGGTGGCCGAACACCGGCAGCGTGACGTCGACCAGCGCGCTTTTCAGCACGGCGCCGCCCCACGCGAACCCGGCGAACGCCGTCCCGGTGGTGCAGATCAGGCCGGTGCCGAGGACGGTCCCGACGCTCATCGGCGCGGCGGCGGCCAGCTCGTACGGGCCGCCCGCCAGATACCGGACGACGACCGCGAGCCCCGCGACGATGCCGCCCGCGAACCCGCCGCCCGGCGAGGAGTGCGCGGCGAACAGCAGGTACAGCGACATGAGCAGCACGGTGTGGAAGATGAACCGCGCGACGACCTCGAAGATCAGCGACCGGCGCTCGGCCGCGAGCGTGCCGCCCCCCTGCAGCCAGTCGCGCTGGCCGCGCCGGGGCGTGCCGGGCTCCGGCTGATCGACCGACTCGAACCCCTCGACGGCCCAGACGTCGGCGCCCCGGCCCTCGGGGGGCCGCGGCCGGTATCCGGCGCGGCGCCGGGCGAACACGATGCTCGTGATGCCGAGCGCGGCCAGCGCGATGACGCACGTCTCGCCGAGCGTGTCCCAGGCGCGGATGTCGACGATCACGGCGGACACGACGTTCTTCGACCCGGCCTCGGCCGCCGCGGCCGGATAGGCGCCCGAGATCGGCGCGGCCGTCCGCGCGTGGCCGGCGATGAGCACGGCCGCGGTGACCGAGGCGCCGACGAGCACGGCCACGACGACGTGGACGGCGCGTCGGGACGCCGGGCGGGTGGCCGGGAAGCCCATCGGCATCGAGCGCAGGACGAGCACGAACACGATGAGGCTGGCCGTCTCCACGAGGAACTGGGTGAGGGCGAGGTCGGGCGCGGCGTGCAGGAAGAACTGCGTCGCCGCGCCGTAGCCGGTGGCCCCGACGAGCACGACGGTCGCGCCCCGGTTGCGGGCGCGGACGACGCCGACGGCGGCCAGCATGATCATCAGCGAGACGGTCCCCTGGAACGGACCGTTCCAGAGCCGCCAGCCGCCGTGCTGCGTCCAGGGCCGGGCGGCGGCTGCGGCGGAGATCATGGCGACCGCGGCGGTCAGCGCGATGACGAGCAGGTAGCCGGGCAGGGAGCCGCGCTGCACCGATCCGGTGATCTGCATCGCGGTGTCGTTGGTCCGGTCCATGATCGCGCGGTAGACGGCGGCGGGCTCGAACACGACGAGGCGCCGGTGCGTCCGGGCGAGCGGTTCGCGGGCGAGGAACAGCAGGCCGCCGAGCGCCAGCGACCCGGCCGTCAGCCACAGCGGCAGCCCGAACCCGTGCCAGGGCGCGAGGTGGTAGGTGTGCGGGCCGGGATAACCGGCGACCTCGCGTTCCAGCGGCGCGTCCAGGACGTTCGCGGCGAGCCCGAGCACGACGCCCGCCACCGCCAGCAGCACGGGCGGCGCGAGCAGGCCGGGGGTGGGCCGGTGGACGGGCGTGTCGGGCACGCCGTCCTTGCGGGCGAACGCGCCCCACAGGAACCGCAGCCCGTACGCGGCGGTGAACGCCGACCCGGCGACGAGCACGACGAGCAGCACGTGGTCCTCGCGCGCGAACGCCTCGTACCCGGCCTCCTTCCCGACGAAGCCGAGCGTCGCGGGGATCCCGGCCATCGACGCGACCGCGACCGTCGCCGCGCCCGCGAGCACCGGCGTGCTGTGCCGCAGCCCGCTCAGCTCGCGCAGGTCGCGGGTCCCGGTGGCGTGGTCGATGATCCCGACGATGAGGAACAGCGCGGCCTTGAACAGCGCGTGGGCGAGCAGGACGGTCATGCTCGCGAGCGCCGCCGTCCGCGTCCCGGCCGCCGCGAGCGTGATCATGAAGCCGAGCTGGCTGACCGTCCCGTAGGCGAGCAGCAGCTTCACATCGGTCTCGCGCATCGCGCGCCAGCCCGCGAACACCATCGTCGCGGCGCCGAGCGAGACGACGATCGGCCCCCAGGTGATCGTGTGCACGAACGCCGGGCCGAGCCGGACGCCGAGGTAGACGCCCGCCTTGACCATCGCGGCGGCGTGCAGGAACGCGCTGACCGGCGTCGGCGCGGCCATCGCGCCGGGCAGCCACAGGCCGAACGGGATGATCGCCGACTTCGACAGCGCCCCGGCGAGGACGAGGCTCAGCGCGGCCACCATCACTCCCCCGCCGGGCGGGCGCGCCATGATGTCGGAGATCCGGTACGTGCCGGCCGCGTTGCCGAGCAGGACGAGCCCGGCCAGCATCGCCAGGCCGCCGAACGTCGTGATGACGAGCGCCTGCGTCGCGGCCCCGCGCGCCGCCCGCTTGCGCGCGTCGAACCCGATGAGCAGGTAGGAGAAGACGGTCGTCAGCTCCCAGAACACGTACAGCAGGATGAGGTTGTCGGCGAGGACGAGCCCGATCATCGACGCGGCGAACGCCAGCATGTGCAGCGCGAAGAACCCGAGGCCCGGCTCGCCGGTCTGGAAGTACCGGGCGCAGTAGGCGACGATCAGCGCCCCGACGCCGCCGATGATCATGACCATCATCCAGGACAGCGCGTCGGCCCGGAAGTCCAGCGACAGGTGCAGTCCCGGGATCCACGCGTGCCGCTCCTCGCGCGGCGCCGCCCCGGAGATCCACGCCGGGATCGCCCAGGCCGCCATCGCGGCGGGGACGAGCGCGAGCGGCAGGAAGGCGTCGCGGCCCCACCAGCGGACGAGCGCCGGGGCCGCGAGCGCGGCCAGGCTGTGCGCGGCGAGCAGGAGCAGCATGACGTCCCAGGGTGAGCGAGTGGTGACCGATTGTCACCCTAGGACCGGGAACGCCGTTCCCCGGGGACCCGCGCCGCGCCGGACGGGTCATGGACGGCCCAAGATCCGTCAGCCGGCGAACGCCAGGATCGCGGCGAACGTCCCGGCGACCATGAACGGGCCGTACGGGATGGCGTCCCGGCGGCCCCTGCGGCGCGCCAGCAGGAGCCCGATCGCGACGAGGCCGCCGGACAGGTACGTGAGGAAGACGCCCGTCACCCACGCGTCCGACCCGTACCAGCCGAGGTACAGGCCGAGGACCCCGGCGAGCTTGACGTCCCCGAACCCGATCTGGCCGGGCAGCAGGAACCACTGCACCGCGTACAGCGCCCACAGCGTCGCGAGCCCGATCAGGGCGTGGACGAACGGCCGCGCGTCCCCCTCGACCGCCGCCGCGACGCCCAGCAGCGCCAGCGCGATCGGGTAGGACGGCAGCGTCAGCGGGTTCGGCAGCCGGTGCAGCTTCAGGTCCACCAGCACGAGCAGCGCGCCGACGACGCCCAGGTACAGCACGGCGGCCAGCTCGGGCCGCGCGAACGTCCGCGCGCCGAGCACGGCGGCGGCGAGCACGCACGCGCCGACCGTCAGCGCCGGACGCCGCCACAGCGGCGCGGTCCAGTCCGCCCGCCACGACCACACCGTCGCCTCCGCCGCCGGTTCCGCGTCCGACGGCGGCCCGCCGGGACCGTCGTCCGCCCCCGGAGGCAGCGCACCAGACGCATCCTGCGGCGACGCGGCGTCCGGGTCCACAGGCCCCACGTCCGCCAGGCCAGCGTCCGGGTCCAAGGGCCGCGCGGCGGGCGGGCCCACAGGCCGCAGGGGCGGCGCGGCGGACGGGTTCGGGGGTGGCGTGGGGGGCGCGGAGTCGCTCACGCCGCGAACCTTATGCGACCCCTGCGCGTAGCCCTGCACATGGCGCCGCGCGCAGCCCTGCGCGCGGGCGCGCGGGACCGTCAGCGGCGCAGGACGCTCAGCTCGACGCCGCCGACGATCCGGCCGCGCAGCAGTTCGGCGAGCCGGTCGGAGACGCGCTGGACGGTCACGCGCTCGTCGTGCCCGTCCACGACCGCGAACCGCACCGCCAGCTCGGCGCGGTCGCCGCGGGCGACGCGGACGCCCGCGACCGCCGGGTCCGAGCCGAACGCGGCGTCGATCGCGGCGAGGACGTCGGGGTCCTCGTGCGGCGGCGGGATGAGGCGGCCCTCGGCGAGCAGGTGCAGGCGCAGGCCGTCCACGGCGAACGGGACCGGGCCCGCGACGTCCACGACGAGCGCGTCGGCGCCCTCGTCCAGCGCCGCCAGGCACGCCTGCCGGACGGTGACGGCGACGGGCCGCGCGTCCGGCCGCCACGCCTGGAGCGCGGCGGTGGAGGTGAAGCCGAGCACGCCGCGCCGCCCGTCCGCGCCGACGAGCGTCGGCAGGGCCATGTCGCTGGACTTCTCGCGGCGCAGTTCGCCGGGTTCGACCGCCTCCTCCTCGGTGAGGACGGCGACGACCGGCACCAGCAGCCGCGCGCCGTGCAGCTCCCGCAGCACGGCGTGCTCGCCGGCGCGGCCGGCGGCGTAGGCGGTCAGGGCCGCGCCGAGGCCGGGGTCGGCGGCGCCGTCGTCGTCGGGGAACTGGGGTTGGGGAATGGTCTTACCGGACACCCGCGCAAGGCTATAGCCTCCCGGCGACAGCGGAGCGCCACTCCGCGAACACGGCCGGTGTCAGGCGCGGGCGCGGTCCCGGCCGAGGCCCGCGAGCCGGCGGACGGCCTCGTCGATGACCTCGTCCCGCTTGCAGAACGCGAACCGGACGAACGCCGCGCCGTCCTCGGGCCGCTGGTAGAAGACCTGGGTCGGGACGGCGACGACGCCCGCCGCGTCCGGCAGCGCCCGGGCCAGCGCGACGCCGTCGGAGTAGCCGAGCGGCCGGATGTCGGCCTGGACGAAGTAGGTCCCCTGCGGCCGGTAGGCGACGAACCCGGCGGCCTCCAGCCCGGTGATCAGCCGGTCCCGTTTGCGCTCCAGCGACGCCCGCAGCTCCGCCACCCACGGCAGCTCCGCGCGCAGCCCGTACGCCGTGGCGTGCTGCCACGGCCCGCCGGTCGCGTACGTCAGGAACTGCTTGACGGTCTGGACCGCCCGCACGTGCGCGGCCGGGCCGGTGACCCAGCCGGTCTTCCAGCCGGTGACCGAGAACGTCTTGCCGACCGAGGACACGACGACCGTCCGGTCCCGCATGCCGGGCAGCGTCGCGAGCGGGACGTGCTCGGCGCCGTCGAACGTCAGGTACTCGTAGACCTCGTCGGTGACGGCGGTGACGTCGCGGTCCCGGCAGACGGCCGCGATCTCGGCCAGCTCGTCGCGGGTGAACACGGTCCCGGTCGGGTTGTGCGGCGAGTTGACCAGGATCACCTTGGTGCGGGGCGTGACGGCGGCGCGCAGTTCGTCCGGGTCGAAGGTGAACCGTCCCTGGACGGGACGCAGCAGGACCGTCCGCAGCCGCGCGCCCGCGAGCGCGACCGTCGCGGCGTAGGAGTCGTAGGTCGGCTCGAACGCGACGACCTCGTCCCCCGGCCCGGCGAGCGCCAGCACCGCCGCCGCGATGCCCTCGGTGGCGCCGACCGTGACGTAGACCTCGGTCTCGGGGTCGTAGTCGAGGCCGTAGCGCTCCTTCTTCTGCGCGGCGACGGCCTCCCGCAGCTCGGGCAGGCCAGGGCCCGGCGGGTACTGGTTGCCGCCGCCCTCGATCGCCGCGACGGCCGCCGCGAGCATCCCGGGCGGCCCGTCGGTGTCGGGGAACCCCTGGCCGAGGTTGATCGACCCGGTCCGGACGGCGAGCGCGGTCATCTCCGCGAAGATCGTCGTCCCGAATCCCCGCATGCGCTCGACCAACGGCTCCGTCACGCCTCCGAGCCTAACCCGCTCACCGCAGCCGGGACTTGACGACCTTGCCCATCGCGTTGCGCGGCAGGGAGTCCACCAGGTGCACCGCGCGCGGGCGCTTGTGGATCGACAGGCGGCTCGCGACGAACTCCGTCAGCTCCCCCGCGCTCGCGCCGTCCGCGACGACGAACGCGGTGACCTGCTCGCCGAGGTCGTCGTGCGGGGTGCCGATGACGGCGGCCTCGCGGACGCCGGGGTGGGCGAGCAGCGCGTCCTCGATCTCGCCCGCGCCGATGCGGTAGCCGCCGCTCTTGATGAGGTCGGTGGACGCGCGGCCGACGATGCGGTGCGTCCCGTCCGGCTCGACGGCCGCGATGTCGCCGGTGCGGAACCAGCCGTCCGCGGTGAACGCCTCGGCGGTCGCGTCGGGGCGGTTCAGGTAGCCGTCGAACAGCGTCGGGGCCTGGACGTGCAGCTCGCCGGGCGTCTCGCCGTCGTGCGGGACGGGCGCGCCCTCCTCGGCGGCGAGGCGGGTGCGGACGCCGGGCAGCGGCGTCCCGACCCGGCCGGGGCGGCGCGGGCCGTCCGCGCGGGCGCTGACGGTGATCAGCGTCTCGGTCATCCCGTACCGCTCGACGGGCCGGTGCCCGGTCAGCTCCGCCACCCGCTCGAACACCGGGACCGGGAGCGGCGCGCTCCCCGACACCAGCAGCCGGGCGCCGCGCAGCGCGGCGGCGGCGCCGGGGTCGGCGGCGAGCCGGGACCAGACGGTCGGGACGCCGAAGAACAGCGTCCCGCCGCGTCCGGCGGCCTCGGCGTACGCGTCGGGGCGGGGGCGGCCGGTGTGGATCACCGGCGACCCGACGCGCAGCGCGCCGAGCACCCCGAGGACCAGGCCGTGGACGTGGAACAGCGGCAGGCCGTGGACGAGCAGGTCGTCCGCCGTCCAGTCCCAGGCGGCGGCGAGCGCGTCGAGCCCGGCGGCGATGGCGCGGCGGGAGATCAGGACGCCCTTCGGCGCGCCGGTCGTCCCGCTCGTGTAGAGGATGAGCGCGGTGGCGTCCGGTGCGGGCGCGGTCGGCGGGACGGCGGCGGACGGCAGGTCGTCCAGCGGGACGAGCGGCGGCCCGTCCGCCGGGGCGTTCGCGCGGGTCGCGAGCAGCAGCGCGGCGCCGGAGTCGCCGAGGATGTGGGCGCGCTCGGCGGGACCGGAGTCTGGCGGCAGCGGGACGACCGGCACCCCGGCCAGCAGCCCGCCCACCACGGCCGCGACCGTCGCGGCGGACGCGTCGGCGTGGACGGCGACGGCCCTGGCCCCGGCGATCTCGGCGGCGACGGCGGCGGCGCGGCCGAACAGCTGTTTGCGGGACAGGGTCTCGTCCCCGATGGTCACGGCGGGGGCGTCCCCGGTCAGGGCGCCCAGCAGGTCGGTCACGCGTGCTCCCGTTCGCTCGCCGTCGGCTCACGGGCAGTATGCACGGTATGGCTAAGGCGACGCTGAGCTACCCGGAGCTGGCCGCGCGGATCCGCGCGCTGCCGCCGTCGTGCGGGCCCGTCCGGGTCGTCGCGGTGGACGGGCCGAGCGGCGCGGGCAAGTCCACGTTCGCGCGGCGGCTGGCGGCGGCGCTCGGCGGGGCGCCGCTGGTCGCGGCCGACGACTTCCCGGTGCCGTGGGACGCCGACCCGCTCGTGTGGTGGACGCGGCTGCGGCGGGACGTCCTGGAGCCGCTGCGCGCGGGCCGCCCCGGTCGGCTCGCCCGCTACGACTGGAAGCGCGGCGCGCGCGGCCCCGAGGAGGACGTCCCTGTGGCGCCGGAGCTGGTCCTGGAGGGCGTCGGCGCGGGCCTGCGCGACGCGCCGGTCGCGCTGCGGATCTTCGTGGACGCGCCCCGGCCGCTGCGCCGGGACCGCGTCCTGCGCCGCGACGGCGTTCAGTTCGCGGCGGCGTGGGACGCGTGGGCGTTGAAGGAGGAGCGCTACTTCACGTCCGGCGCCGGGCCGGCCGATCTGCTCGTGGACGGGGCGTCCCTGATCGGGGAGGACTTCGGCGTGGCCGGATGAGGCCGCGCACGACGGCATTTTGCCAGTGGATACTGGCGGAATTCGTCGTCCCCGCGAGGAGCATCCCCCCAATGCAACCCACGCTGACCCGCCGCTCCGCCCTCACCGCCGCCGCGCTCACGGCCGTCCTGGCGCTCGGCGGTCTGCCCGCCGCGCAGGCCGCGCCGCCGCCCGGCACGTGGACCGCCACCCCCGCCCCGGCCCTCACCGCGCCGTCGTCCCTGCACGGCGTCGCCGCGCCCGACCCCGCGCACGCGTTCGCGGTCGGGATGGAGGCCGGAGAGACCGCGCCCGTCCTGCTGCGCCGCGTGAACGGCGTGTGGACGCGCGACCCCGCGCCCGCCGGGATCGTCCCCAAGCTCGTGGACGTCGCGGCGGGCTCGGCGGCCAACGTGTGGGCGGTCGGGCAGCGCGTCCTCGACGACCGGGTCCCGGCCCGCGCCGTCCACTGGAACGGACGCCGCTGGAAGCCCGTCGAGCTGCCGCTGCTGACCCCGATGGCCGTGTCCGTCGACGGCGCGGGCAAGCCGTGGGTCACCGGCGTCAACTTCAACGAGAACGACGGCTCGGCCGTCTACCGGCGGCGCGCCGGGACGTGGGAGAAGTCCCTCGACCTCCCGGCCGGCACCACGCTGTCCGCGATCGCGGCGCGCTCGCCCCGCGACGTCTGGGCGGGCGGGCTGGCGTCGTCGTCCACCGACCCGACCGCGCTGTACCACTTCGACGGCTCCGCCTGGACGCGCGTCGAGTGGCCCGGCACGTGGAGCCGCTGGGTGATGCAGATCGCGCCCGTCTCGGCGCACGAGGTCTGGTTCTACGAGATGCCGCTGGACCCGCTGTTCTCCGGGCCCGCGCTCGTCCACTGGAAGGACGGCGTGTTCACCGAGCACAAGATCCCCGCGCCGGGCTCCGGCGGCCTGACGGCCCAGGTCGCCGACCCCGGCTTCCTCGGCGACATCACGCTCGACGGCGCGGGCGGCGTCTGGCTCCAGAACAACCGCGAGAACGCGTTCCTGCACTTCGACGGGACGTCCTGGACGCGCGTCGCCAAGCCGTCCACCCCCGGCTACCTGTGGGACCTGACGCGCGAGCCGCGCACCGGCACCGTCTGGGCCGCCGGGGACGCGGGCACCCTGCTGCGCTTCGGCTGACCCCCGGACCCGCCGTCCGGGTCCGCCCGCCGCTCGGCGGGCCCGGACGGCGGCTACGCTGAACGCCGTCCGCACGACCGACGACCCTGCATGGAGCCCGCGACATGGCGCTTGAACGCCCCGAGATCGACTTCCCCGAGGGACAGCCGCCCGCGTACCTCGACATCACCGACATCACCGTCGGCGACGGCGCCGAGGCCGCCAAGGGCGACACCGTCTCCATGCACTACGTGGGCGTGAGCTTCTCCACCGGCGAGGAGTTCGACGCGTCCTGGAACCGCGGCCAGACGTTCGACTTCGAAATCGGCGCCGGCCGCGTCATCAAGGGCTGGGACATGGGCATCGCCGGCATGAAGGTCGGCGGCCGGCGCAAGCTCGTCATCCCGCCGCACCTGGCCTACGGCTCCCGCAGCCCCAGCCCCGCCATCAAGCCGAACGAGACCCTGATCTTCGTGGTGGACCTCGTAGCGGTGAAGTAACCAAAGGATGCGGCGCTCGCCTAACGGCTCGCGCCGCATCCACCCCCACCCACGCACAGCAAGCCCCCAAGCCGCGCACTTCCCCCCGCACAAGACGCACGCCGCGCGAAGCGCGTGCCGCGCGAGCGCAAGAAGCACGCCGCGCAAAAGCGGCGCAAGGCACGCCGCAGGACGCGCGTGCTGCGCGGGACCCGCGACGCGCGCAAGGCGTGTGCCGCGCGCCGCGCAAGTTGAACACCGCGCGAAGACAGCACGAAGCACGCCGCAGGGCGCGCCGCAGCCCGCGCGAAGCGCCGCAGCCCGCGCGAAGCGCCGCAGCCCGCGCGAAGCGCCGCAGCCCGCGCGAAGCGCCGCAGCCCGCGCGAAGCGCCGCAGCCCGCGCGAAGCGCCGCAGCCCGCGCGAAGCGCCGCAGCCCGCGCGAAGCGGCGCGGTCCCGGCGGGGTCTCGGCGCGGGGGCGGGGGTGGTCAAAAGGTGGGCCATTGGGGGGTGAAGTTTTTCCTGGTCGTCCGTCTTCGTCGTTTCCGGGGGCGAACGCGTCGGTATCGACCTGACATGATCCAGGCGCGGGGGCTGACCAAGCGGTACGGGCACAAGACCGCGGTGGACCACGTCGAGTTCACGGTCGAGTCCGGGCACGTCACGGGGTTCCTCGGGCCGAACGGCGCCGGGAAGTCCACGACCATGCGCATGATCCTCGGGCTGGACCGGCCCACGGCGGGCGACGTCACCGTCCGGGGGCGCCGGTACGAGAGGCTCGGGGCGCCGCTGCGCGAGGTCGGCGCGCTGCTGGAGGCGCGCGCCGCGCAGGGCGGCCGGACGGCCCGCAACCACCTGCTGTGCCTGGCGCAGAGCAACGGCATCCCCGAGGCGCGCGTGGACGACGTCCTGCGCCTGGTCGGGCTGGAGGCCGTCGCGGGGCAGACGGTCGGCAGCTTCTCGCTCGGCATGTCCCAGCGGCTCGGGATCGCGGCGGCGCTGCTCGGCGACCCGCCCGTCCTGATGTTCGACGAGCCCGTCAACGGCCTGGACCCCGAGGGCATCCTCTGGATCCGCACGCTGATGCGGCAGCTCGCCGCCGAGGGCCGGACGGTGTTCGTGTCGAGCCACCTGATGTCGGAGATGGCGCTGACCGCCGACCACCTCGTCGTCATCGGACGCGGCCGGATCCTCGCCGACACCGGGATGAGCGAGTTCATCGAGTCCAACGCCACCAGCCACGTCCGGGTGCGGTCGCCGCGCCTGAGCGAGCTGGCGCCGCTGCTGACCGCGCGCGGCTGGCGGGTCGAGCCCGCCGACCGGGACGGCGCCCTGGCCGTCCACGGCGCGTCGGCGGCGGCGATCGGCGACCTGGCCGCCGAGCACGGGCTGCGGCTGCACGAGCTGGCGCCCGTCCGGCCGTCCCTGGAGGAGGCGTTCATGCGGTTGACCGGCGACACGGTCGAGTACCACGCGGGGCCGTCGGCGCGTCCGCCCGTCCCGCCGGGCGAGCCGCGTCCGGCGCCGCCGCCGCCCGAGGCCCCGGCGCCGGGGGACGCGCCGTGAGCGCCCCGGCGCGGGAGGCGCCCGCGCAGGCGCAGGAGGCGCGCGCGTCGTTCGCCAACGTCGTCGTGTCGGAGTGGACGAAGATCCGCACGGTGCCGTCGACGTTCTGGACGCTGCTGTCCGGCGCGATCGTCGTCATCGGCTTCTCGGCGCTGTGGTCGTGGGCGTTCGTCGCGAGCTACCACCAGATGACCGAGGCCGACCGCGCGTCGGTGAGCCCGACGTCCCCGATGCAGATCGCGTTCTACTTCGGCATGGTGATCTTCGGGGTGCTCGGCGTGCTCGTCATCACCGGGGAATACAGCAGCGGGATGATCCGCACGGCGCTGACCGCGATGCCGCGCCGTCCGGAGTACCTGGCGGCCAAGGCCGTCGTGGTGGGCGGCGTCGTGCTGGTCGTCGGGGTGCTCGTGTCGTTCGCCTCGTTCTTCGTGTCGCAGCCGATCCTGTCGGTCCACGGCTTCGACGGCTCGCTCGGCGAGCGCGGCGTGCTGCGCGCGGTGTTCGGCGGCGGGCTGTTCCTCGCGCTCATCGCGCTGATGGCGCTCGGCGTCGGCGTGATCGTCCGGCACACGGCGGGCGCGGTCGTGACGGTGTTCGTCGTGCTGTTCGTGCTCGGCATCGTCGGCGGATTCCTGCCGGGGTCGTGGGGCGCGACGCTGAGCGAGTACCTGCCGTCCAACGCGGGCGGCGCGATCCTGTCGCCGACGCGGCAGGCGGGCACGCTGGCCCCGTGGGCGGGCCTCGGCATGTTCGCGCTCTACACGGCCGTCGTGCTCGCCGTCGCGGCGGTCCTGTTCCAGTCCCGCGACGCCTGACAGACTCCCCTGGCCGGGAAAGGACGAGCGGAAACCGCGTCGCTCCCCGGTCCCGGACGCCGGACATGGTCAGATATGTCCCGGCAATCCTCGTTCGGAGCGAACCGCGACGCGTGCGCGGCCGTCCATCCATGCGAGGAACCGAACGAGGAACAGGGGAACACCGCCGATGCGAGGGAAGACGCCCGTGGCCGCCACCGTGGCCGCCGCGATCGTCGGGGTGGCCGCCGCGGCCGGTCCGGCCGTGGGCTCGGCGGGCGGGTCGTCCGGGCCGTCCATGTCGGCGCAGCTCGCCGCGGTGCTCGCCGACCAGCGCTGGCCCGCGCCGAAGCCGGGCTCGTGGACGCCCCCGAAACCGGCCGTCGACGGCCTCCCGACCGTGATCAACAAGATCGACACGCAGGACAAGGTCGTCTTCCTCACGATCGACGACGGCTACGAGTACGACTCGCAGTTCGTCGACATCGTCCGCAAGGAGCGCGTCCCGATCCTCACGTTCCTCACCACGACGTACGTGCGCGGCGAGGCGCAGTACTTCTGGGCGATGCGCAACGCGGGCTCGCAGATCGAGGACCACACCGTCACGCACCCGAACATGGCGACGCTGCCGCTGGAGTCGCAGCAGCGCGAGATCTGCCAGTCCGCCGACACGATCGCCGCGCAGTACGGCCGCCGCCCGATGCTGTTCCGTCCGCCGTTCGGCAGCTACAACACGCTGACGCGGCAGGCGGCCAAGGCGTGCGGGATGAAGGCGATCCTGCTGTGGTCCGCCGAGTTCTACAACGGGACGAGCGGCCCCGGCGTCGGGTTCAACGGGTTCGCGCGCGGCGACGGCGCGGGCACCGGATTCCGTCCCGGCGACATCGTGCTCATGCACTACCGCAAGGGCCTGGCCGGGCAGTTCCAGACGATCCTCGGGTGGATCAAGCAGCAGGGGTTCCGGCCCGCGGCCGTCCAGGAGTACCTGCCGCGCTCGCTCGGCGGGAACGCTCCCGACGCGCCGCCCGCGACGCCCTAGACGGGCGGGCGCACCGGCCCGCCGCTGTCGTCCTCGGCGGGCGCGATGATGCCCCGGCCGGTGTCGCCCGGGGACCACCGTCCGCTCAGCCCGTTCAGCACGTGATACCCGACGAGGACGGCGATCGTCCCGAACGCGATGCCGCCGAGCGGGAAGTCGTCGGTGATCGCCAGCGTGACGCCGCCGATCGCGAGGATCAGCGCCGCCGCGACCGGGACGAGGTTCACCGGGTCGCCGAAGTCCACCCGGTTCTCCACCCAGATCTTCGCGCCGAGCAGCCCGATCATCCCGTAGAGGACGACCGTGATCCCCCCGAGCACCCCGCCGGGCGTCGCGGCGACGAGCGCGCCGAACTTGGGGCACAGCCCGAACAGGACCGCGACGGCCGCCGCGACGAGGTAGGCGGCCGTGGAGTAGATCCGCGTCGCGGCCATGACGCCGATGTTCTCGGCGTAGGTCGTCGTCGGGGAGCCGCCGACGCCGGTGGCGAGGACGGTCGCGACGCCGTCCGCGCCGAGCGCCCGGCCCATCACCGGGTCCAGGTCCTCGCCCGTCATCGCCGCGACGGCCTTGACGTGCCCGGTGTTCTCCGCGATCAGCGCGATGACCGGCGGCAGCGCCAGCAGGATCGCCGACGTGGTGAAGCTCGGCGCGTGCAGGCTCGGGAAGCCGAACCAGTCGGCGTGCCGGACGGCCGAGAAGTCCACCCGGTAGTGCGGGAACGCCGTCGCGACGCAGTACGGCCCCTCGGCCGGGCACGGCTTCCCGGCCGCGTCCAGGAGATGCTGCCCGGGCAGGACCGACGTAATTTTCCCGGCCGTATGGTCCAGCACCCACGACAGCGCGAACCCGAACACCAGCGCCAGCAGAATCGACACCCGCGACCAGAAACCGCGCAGCAGGACGTTCGCCAGCACCGCCGCGCACAGCGTCGCCAGCCCGACCCACTGGTCCTGCGGCCAGTACGTCGTCGCAACGACCGGCGCGAGGTTGAACCCGATGAGCATGACGACCGCGCCCGTCACCACCGGCGGGAACACCCGGTGGACGACCTGCGCCCCGAGCACGTGGATCACGACGCCGACCGCCGCCAGCACCGCGCCCGACACCAGGATCGCGCCGGTGACCGTCGCGCTGTCGCCGCCCGCCGCGCGGATCGCCGCGACCGCGCCGACGAACGACGCGCTGGACCCGAGGTAGCTCGGCACCCGGCCGCCCACGACGAGCAGGAACAGCACCGTCGCGACGCCCGACATCATGATCGACAGGTTGGGGTCCAGGCCCATGAGCACGGGGAACACGAACGTCGCGCCGAACATCGCGACGACGTGCTGGACGCCGATGCCCGCCGTCCGCGGCCACGTCAGCCGTTCCCCGGGGCCGACGACCTCGCCCGGCGGCGGGGTCCTCCCGTCACCGTGCAGCTTCCAGCCGAACGTCATCCGCTGTCTCCTCCCGACCTGGGAAAACTCTATGACCCTGCGGTCAGATGCCGCGCATCCGCAGCACGTGGAGCGCCAGCGTCAGGTTGAGCCGGAGATTCGCGTCGCGGGTGAACGGGCCGAGCATCCGCTCCAGCTTCCCGATGCGGTAGCGGAGCGTGTTGTAGTGGAAGTGCAGGCGCCGCGCCGTCTCGGCGACGTTCAGGTTCGTCTCCAGCAGCTCCTGGAGCGTGCGGCGCAGGTCCTCCATCTCGGGGTCGTCGCCCGCGGCCAGGTCGCCGAGCGTCTCGCGGACGAACGCGTGCAGCTCCGCCGGGTCCGGCACGAGGCTGAGCAGCCGGTACACGCCGAGGCCGTCGAAGTGGGCGCGGGCGCCGGGGCCGTGGAGCCGCCGTCCCACCCGGACGGCCGTGCCCGCCTGCTCGTACGCCTCGGGCAGGCCGGACGGCCCCGCGACCGTCCGGCTGACGCCGGTGGAGAACGTGCGCGCCGTGGTCCCCTGCTCGGTGAACTGGGCGGCGGCCTCGGCGGCGAGGGCGGCGGCGAGCGCGGCGGCGTCCTCGTCCACGCCCTGGTCCGTGCCGACCAGCGCGACGACCTCGTGCGCGAAGCTCGCCACGGCCGCGCCCGGGTCGCGGCGCCGGGCCGCCGCCGTCCACGCCGCCGTGAGCCGGTCCTGCGCGGCGCGCTCGTCGGCGCGCGTCTGCGTCGTCCCGTCCGGACGGGCGTCCAGCTCGGCGACGACCACCGCGAGCCGCCGGTCCAGGTCCCAGCCGAACCCGGCGCAGTGGGCGGTGATCTGGTCGTCGTCTCCGGCGCGTCCGGCGAGGACGTCGCGCAGGAAGTCCGCCCGGTACTTGCTCTCCACCGCCGCGACGGCCTGCTGCTTCGTCACGACCAGCGCCGCGACGGTCGCCGCGCGCTCCAGGATGCCGAGGTCGGTGTCGCCGAGCGCGCCGTGCGCGACGATCCGGCCGTGGTCGAACCCGCCCGCGAGGACCGGGACGGCCGGCGACCCCGGCGGCGCGGCGGCGAGGTCGGGGCGGCCCGCGCGGGCGAGGACGCGCCCGTCGCCGTCCAGCAGCGCGACCGGGACGCCGAGCACCGCCGCGACCTCGGCCACGACCTCCTGCACCCCGCCCCCGCACAGGACGATCTGCACGAGCGCGCGGTGGACCTCCTCGGTGCGGGCGAGGACGGCGGCCTGCCGGTTCAGGATTCCGGTGAGCACCTGGTTGAGGACCTCGTCGAACCCGGTCCCGGCGGGCAGCAGGATCAGCGGGACGCCGAGCCGGTCGGCCTCGGCGATCAGCCGCGCGGGCGGCGCCTCCCCGGGACGGCCCGCGCGGACGGCGAGCGCGGCCAGTCCCCGCGCGGCCAGGTCGGCGAGCCGCACGGCGCGCAGCACCCGGCCGGACGCCAGCAGCAGCTCGTCCGGTTTGACCCGGACGTCCGGGGCGTCCAGCACGTTCAGCCGCCGCACGACCCGGCCGAGCCCCGCCCGTCCCGCCGCGAGGCGCGCGCCGGCCAGGCTGGGCACGCCCAGCACCTCCGCGACCGACAGGCCGGGGGTCAGCGTTCCGGTGCTCGCGAGCCGGAGGACCGGTGGGCCGGGCTCGACGGGACTGTGGCTCATGCGGGGGGTCACCTCGCCGGTGGAGCGTTCGGCGCCGGGTGGGCCGGCACCTGATCAAGACTGACAACAAACGCCAACGCTGACAACAGGGCTTGGCAGATTTGCCCGTACGCGGGCGGCGCGCCACCCGTCTAGCGTGCGCCCCGAGGGCACTCCCGACTCCCGCTCCCAGGAGGTTGCACCGTGAGTGAGCCGGAGGCGCGCGCCGTGCGCTGGACTGAGGAGCGCGCGCAGCGAGGAACGAGCGAGCACGCGACGAGGGAAGCGCGCGGCTTCGAGCGCGCCGCAGGCGAGCGGGGAACACCGTGAGTGAATCGTCTTGTCCGGCGCCGCTGCCTGGTGCGGCGAGTACGGCGCTGCGGGGTGTGCTGGACGGGCCGCCGCGTGCCGCCCGGGTTCTCGCGCGCTTTCCCACCGCGCTCTATCTGGAGCTGCGCGGGCCGGGCGAGCCGAAGGTCGTCGCGGTCGTCACGTCCGACGCGGCCCGGCCGCCGAACGCGGTGGTGCTCGCGGCGGCGGCGCGGGATCGTCCGTTCCTGCGCGTCGGGGACCGGGCGGGCGCGCGGGTCGGCGAGGGACGCGTCGAGGCCGGCGGGCTGGTCGTGCGGGCGCGGCGGCGGTTCGACCCGCGTCCGGCGCTCGGCGCCCCGTCGTCGGCGACGGTCGCGCTCGGGCTGCGCGCCGTCGAGCGGGCGCTGGCGGGCGCGGCGGGCGGGCTGGACGGTCATCCGGCGCCCGCGCTGCTCGCCGGCCGGTGCGCCGGCGACGACCTGGCGGGCGCGGTCGAGGCGGCCGAGCGGATCGTCGGGCTCGGGCCGGGCCTGACGCCGAGCGGCGACGACATCCTCGCCGGGCTGCTCGCGGCGTTACGGCTCGTCGGCGGGGCGCTGCGGGACGGCGCGCGGGCGGTGCGGCTCGCCGAGTGGCTGGGCGCGGCCGTCACCGAGGACGCCGACACGCGCACCACGTCCCTGTCGGCGACGCTGCTGCACTGCGCGGCGCGCGGCGAGACGAGCGCGGAGGTCGGGGCGCTGCTGCGCGGCGTCGCGGGCCGGGAGCCGCCCGTCCCGGCGCTGCGGCGGCTGCTGGCGGTCGGGCACACCTCGGGCGCGGACCTCGCGCAGGGCGTCGTCGCGGGCGCCCGCGCGGCGCTCGCGCTCGCCGTGCCGCACGCGCGCCGCGCCACCGCGTGATCTGGCCGTTCACGGCGAATCTTGTGTCCAACTGGACCCGGATTGGGGGATCATGGCGGGGTGAATCTCAGCTTCTCCGCGATCGAGGACCTGTCCGCTCGCATCGAGTCCGTCCGCGCCGAGCACGCGGCCCGGTTCCCCGGCCCGGCGGCCGGGCGGCAGCCGGTCCACACCGTGTACGTCCCGGCGGACCGGTTCTCGCGGTCGACGCCCGCCGAGTTCGGCGCGGAGGCGCTGCGGCTGCTGAACACCCACACGCCGGGCGACGGGTCGTTCGGGGGCGCGTTCGGCCTCGACCCGGAACTCGCCGGGACGGTCCGGCAGCGCGTCGCGGCGAAACTGGCGAGCGAGCCCGTCGAGGACGTCCGGATCGACTTCGAGGACGGCTACGGCACCCGTTCCGACGCCGAGGAGGACGGCCACGCCGCGCAGGTCGTCGAGGCCGTCGCCACCGCGTACGAGGCCAAGACGCTGCCGCACTACTGGGGCCTGCGCGTCAAGTCGTTCACCGACGGCGGCCACGAGCGCGCGATGCGCACGTTGGACGGGTTCCTCACCGCGCTGCGCGACCGCCTCGGCCGCCTGCCCGGCGGGTTCACGATCACGTTCCCGAAGATCGTCGCGGCCGAGCAGGTCGCGCTGTTCACCGAGTACCTGGACGGGCTGGAGGAGGCGCTCGGCCTGCCGTCCGGCATCCTGCGCTTCGAGGTGCAGATCGAGACGCCCGGCTCGGTGATCGACGCCGACGGCCGCTCCGGGCTGCGCGCCATCGCGGACGCGGGCCAGGGCCGCATCACCGCCGCGCACTTCGGCGTGTTCGACTACACGGCCGCGCTCGGGCTGCCGCCGCAGGAGCAGCGTCTCGACCACCCGGCGTGCGACTTCGCCCGCCACCTGATGCAGGTGACGCTGGCCGGGACCGGGATCCGCCTGTCGGACGGCTCCAGCAACGTCATCCCCCGTAACGACGGGCCGGACGAGGTGAACCAGACGTGGGCCGTCCACGCGGCGCACGTCCGGCACTCGCTGAGCCACGGCTTCTACCAGGGCTGGGACCTGCACCCGGCGCACCTGCCGAGCCGGTACGCGGCCGTCTACGCGTTCCACCTGGACGGCGTGGACTCGGTGATCGGCCGTGTCCGCGCCTGGCACGAGCAGGCGGCGAGCGGCAGCGGCGTCCTGGACGAGCCCGCGACGATCCGCGCCCTGACCGGCCGCCTGCGCCGCGCCGTCGACTGCGGCGCCCTGGACGAGAGCGTCCTGCCCCCCGCCGACTAGCTCCGGCGCGGCAGGGCGGCGTCCAGGACGGCCACGAGCTGTTCCTCCTCGTAGGCGAAGTGGGCGTCCAGGTCGGCGGTGATCCGGTCCAGTCCGGCGCGGACGACGGCCGGGTCGGCGGTGCCGAGTGCGTCCAGCAGCCCCGCCAGGTCGCCGCGCAGCCGGGTGACCGCGACGTGCTCGCGGCGCAGCCGTTCCAGGACGGGCGCGAGCCCGGGGAACGCCGCGCCGACGCCCGGGAAGCCGCGCGTCTCCTCGTTGTCGTGGTGCTCGCCGAGCGCGTCGCAGACCGTCCGGCAGCGGGCGCGCAGCTGCGCGGCGAGGTCGGGCGCGGGGGCGCGGCCGTCCAGCGCCGCGAGGACGTCGTCGCGCAACGCCGCCAGGTCGGCGCGCAGCTCGGCGTGGACGCTCAGCAGCAGGGAGCCGACCGGTCCGCCCCGCGCGTCACCCGCGCGGACGAGTTCCACGACCGGGATGACCCGGTCTGTCATCTTCTGGTACTCGGCGTACGGCGGGACGCGCTCGGCCTGGAGCGCGTAGAGGCGGTCGCGCTCCGCCGCCTCGACCGGCAGCGCGGCGCCCGCGTACGTCTCGGCGCCGGTCTCGACCGTGACGCGCGGGTCGCGGCGGATGTTGGCGTACCAGGCCGGGTTCGCGTCCCGGCCCGCGTTGGACGCGAAGACGAACAGCCGTCCGCCCTCGGTCATGCTTCCGAGCGGCGTGGTGTGCGCGCGGCCCGAGCGGGCGCCGGTCGTGGTGAGCAGGACGAGGGACGCGCCCTCGAACATCCCGCCGACCCGTCCGCCGTTGGCCCGGAACTCCTCGATGACCGGCCGGTTGACGTCGTTCACGGCGCGCTCTCCTATCCTGCTGGGTACGGCACGAACATCTTTGCTTTGCAAGCAAAGCTATTTTGGAAGCAGAGGCATGTCAACCGACGAGACCGCCACCGGGCCGAGCGTGGAGGACGGCGTGCGCGCGATGCTGCTGCTCATGCCCCGGATCGTCGCCGCCGCGAAGAAGATCCGCGTCCCGGACGAGCTGCGCTCCTTCGACCTCGCGCCCCGCCACCTGTCGCTGCTGTCCTATCTGCTGTTCGACGGGCCGACCGGCGTGAACGCGCTGGCGGAGCGGCTGGAGGTCGCCCCCGCCACGGTCAGCCTCATGGTCGGCGACCTCAGCCGTCAGGGCATCCTGGAGCGCAACGAGGACCCGGCCGACCGGCGCCGCACGATCGTCGCGATCGCCGCCGCGCACGAAACGGCGATCCGGGGCTGGCTCGCGGTCGGCGCGACGGCCTGGCGCACCGCGCTCGAACCGCTCTCCCCCGCCGAACGCGCGACGTTCCTCGCCACGATCGCCGCGTACGAACGCGCGTCCGCCGAGGCGCGCCGCGCCTAGCGGTCGCGGTAGGCGGCGAGGTCGGCCGGCGTGTCCAGGTCGGCGGGCGAGGCGACGTCGTCGCAGGGCACGGGCGTGACGAGGTCGGGACGGGTTCGCAGGAACGCGCGGGCGCCGCGGTCGCCGTGCGCTTGTGCCGCGATCTCTGCCACGTGTCGGCGTGTGAAGAGAACTGGATTGCGCGGCTTGCCGTCGTAGGTCGCTACGGCGATTTCGGCGCCGTTCGCGTGGGCGGTTACGAGGCGGCGGACGGCCTCGGCGGTCACGTCGGGCTGGTCCACGAGCGCGACGACTACGGCGTCGCATTCGTCGGGCAGCGCGGCGAGGCCGACTTTCAGCGACGAGCCCATGCCCGTCTCCCAGGCGTCGTTGCGCACGATCTCCGCTCCGGGTACCCCGACGTCCGCCGCACCCGTCACGACGAGCACCTTCGTGCAGCCGCCGTCGGCGAGCGTCCGGACGCCCCGGTCCACGAGGCGTTCGCCGCCGATCTCGATCAGCGCTTTGGGCCGTCCCATCCGGCGCCCGCCGCCCGCCGCGAGCAGCAGCCCGATGATCACCGGTGGATGCGCCCGCTGGTCGTGCCGAGCGGACGTCCCGAGCCGCCCCAGCGCGTCTGCACCAGCTCCGCCGCGATCGACACGGCCGTCTCCTCCGGCGTCCGCGCGCCGAGGTCCAGGCCGATCGGCGACCGCAGCCGCGCCAGCTCGGCGTCGGTCAGGCCCGCCGCGCGCAGCCGCGCCATCCGGTCGTCGTGGGTGCGACGCGAGCCCATAGCCCCGACGTACCCGGCCTGCGTGCGCAGCGCGAGTTCCAGCAGCGGGACGTCGAACTTCGGGTCGTGGGTGAGGACGGCGATGGCGGTCCGCTCGTCCACCTCGGTCTCGGCGAGGTATCGGTGCGGCCATTGCACGACGACCTCGTCGGCGTCGGGGAAGCGCTTGGCGGTCGCGAAGACCGGACGCGCGTCGCACACCGTCACGCGGTAGCCGAGGAACTTCCCGACGCGCGCGACGGCCGCCGCGAAGTCGATCGCGCCGAACACCAGCAGGCGCGGCGGCGGCGCGAACGCCCGGACGAACACCGTGAGGTCGTCGCCGCGCCGCTCCCCCTCCGGCCCGTACCGCAGATCGCCGGTGCGGCCCTGGGCGAGCATGCCGCGCGCGTCGTCGTCCACGGCGGCGTTGAGCCGGTCCTCGTGCGCGGCGCCGGGCGCGAGGCTGCCGGCCGCCCGATCCGGCCAGACGACGCGGCGCGCACCGATCCGTCCGGGCCCCGCGACGACCGTCGCCACGGCCACCGGCTCGCCCTTCTGGACCGCCGCCGCCACGTCCCCGAACTCCGGGAACGTGGCGGGACCGACCGGCTCGACCAGGATGTCCAGGATCCCGCCGCAGGTCAGCCCGACCGCGAACGCGTCGTCGTCGCTGACCCCGTACCGCTGCACGACCGGCCGCCCGGACGCGACGACCTCCTGCGCCAGCTCGTACACCGCGCCCTCGACGCAGCCGCCGGACACGCTGCCGACGACCTCCCCGTCCGGCGCGACCGCCATCACGGCGCCGGGCGGCCGAGGCGCGCTTCGGAACGTTCCCACGACGGTGGCGAGCCCGAACGTCCGCCCCGCGTCGTACCACGCGGCGAGATCGCCGAGCACATCACGCATGCGCTCAATCTACCCATCGAAGTAATGTTAATTGGTAGGCAATGTTGACTTCTGCGAACGGGCTCAGCACCATACGAGCCATGACCGCCCCCGACACGAGCGCGCCGGGCCTGCCGCGCCGCCGCCTGCTCCAGATCACCGCCGGGGCCGGCGGCGCGCTGGCGCTTCCGTTCGCCCCCGGCTCCGCCAGCGCCGACAGCGGCATCGTCAAGCCGCTGCCGCCGGAGCTGTTCGTCCCGCGCGGCACCAACGCCGAGACGCGCTGGGAGGCGATGGCCGGGCAGGGGTACCTCACCCCGATCGACCGGTTCTTCGTCCGCAACCACGTCGCCACGCCCCGGATCGACGCCGCGACCTGGCGGCTGCGGCTGTGGGGCGACGGGCTGCGCGGCGCGCCCGGCGAGGACCGCGCGGTCGAGTTCCGCTACCGGGACCTGCTGCGGCTGCCGTCCGAGACCATCACCGCGCGCATCGAGTGCACCGGCAACGCCCGCTCCCTCTTCACGACGCAGCAGGGCCAGAAGGTGTCGGGCACCGCGTGGGGGCTCGGCGCCGTCGGCGTGGCCCGCTGGCGCGGCGTCCGGCTGTCGGTCCTGCTGGAACGCGCCGGGATCACGCCGGACGCGGTGGACCTCCTGCCGCGCGGCCTCGACGCCGACTACGTGGACGCGGGCGAGAACCTGGGCCGCGTCCGCCGTCCGCTGCCCGTCGCCAAGGCCCGCAAGGACGTCCTGGTCGCCTACGAGATGAACGGCCGCCCGCTGCCGCCCGACCACGGCTTCCCGGCGCGGCTCGTCGTCCCGGACTGGGTCGGCATCGCGTCCATCAAGTGGCTAGGCGACATCCAGGTCTCCACGACACCGCTGGCGTCCCCGTGGAACACGCGCTACTACCGCTTCTTCGGCCCCGGCTACCCGCCCGAAGGCAGCGCGCCACTAACACGCGTGAACACCAAGAGCACCTTCGAACTGCCATGGGACGGAGAAATCAGCGACATCAGCGCCTTGCACGGACGCTCCTGGTCCGGCACCGGCCGCATCACGGCCGTCTCGGTCAGCACCGACGGCGGCGCGTCCTGGCGCCCCGCCCACCTCCACGGCCCCGGCACCGCCCGAGCCTGGACGCGCTGGACCCTCCCCTGGCACCCCACCCCGGGCCGCTACGAACTCCTAGCCCGCGCCACCGACGAAACAGGCACCGCACAACCCGACGTCGCCCCCTACAACACCCTCGGCTACCTCTTCGGCGCCGTAGCCCGCCACCCGATCACCGTCCGCTAACGGCCGGTCCCGGAACAGTCCGACGCAAGGTCAGGACGGCTCGGGAGTTCGGGTGTGGAGGAGGGTCTGGAGTTCGCGGAGGTCGCGGACGGCGCGGGTGCGTTCGGCGCCGTTGATGCCCATCGCGCTGATCGACGTGCCGTCGGCGAGGTCGAGCGTCGGCCACGGGTCGCCGACGTTCATGTCGGCGGCGACGACCTCGGCCCAGGCGAGGCGGCGGGTGCGGAAGGCGTTGACGACCGTCAGGCCGGACGCGTCCGCCACGACCCGGCAGCGCGCCAGCATGTGCAGCACCCACGCGCAGAGCAGCCCGAACAGGACGAGCATCACCCGGTCGAACGTCTTGAACTGCGGCGCCACCACCACGGCGAGCGTGACCATGCCGAGCATGAGCACGCCCGCCGCGGCGTAGGCGATGACACGGGTCGTGCGCGGACGCCACACGACCGGCAGCGACGGACCGTCAGTCAACGATCTTGGAGATCGGGATCTCGAGGATGTCGTGCGCCCCGGCCGCCTTGAGCGCCGGGATCAGCGTGTTCACGCCGCGCTTGGCGACGACGCCCTCCACGGCGTTGTCCCCGCCGGCCAGCGACGTCACGGTCGGCGACGACAGCGACGGCATGATGTCGAGGACGGCCCGCAGGTTCTCCTGCGCGACGTTCAGCTTCAGCAGCACGTTGCCGCGCGCCCGGATCGCGCCCTGGAGCAGCAGCGCGATGTCCTCCATGGCGGCGCGCTTGGCCGGGTCCGCGTAGGCCTCGCGGTTGGCGACCAGCTCGGTGTGGCTGGTGAGCAGCGTGTCGAGGATGCGCAGGCCGTTCTTGCGCAGCGACGAGCCGGTCTCGGTGAGGTCGACGATGACGTCCACGATGTCGGGGACCTTGGCCTCGGTCGCGCCGTAGGACGGGACGACCTTCGCCTTCACCCCGTGCTTCTCCAGGAAGCGCCGCGTCATCTCCGGGAACTCGGTGGAGATCCGGACGCCTTCGGGCAGGTCCGACACGGCCTGCCACGGCGCGTCGTTCGGCACCGCCATGATCACCCGGACGGGGTTGGACGTGGCCTTGGAGTACTGGAGCTGCCCGAGGCTGACGACGTCGGAGTCGGTCTCGGTGATCCAGTCGCGCCCGGTGATGCCGAGGTCGAACAGGCCCTGTTCGAGATAGGTCGGGATCTCCTGCGGACGCAGGACGCGGACGCGGTCGATGCGGGGATCGTCGATGGACGCGCGGTAGTCGCGGTCGGACGTGCGCCGGACGGTGAGGTCGGCGGCGTCGAACAGCGCCATCGTCGCCTTCTCCAGCGACCCCTTGGGCAGAACGAGAGACAGCACGGTGGATGAGCCTTTCACAGACGGGACGAGCAGGAACCGGTGGCGATCAGGAGCCCAGATGCTCCGCGCCGTGCCCGGCATGACCGTGATGCCGCAGCCCTCGCAGGGTCAGTGCCGTGTCGAGTGCGGCCACAGTCGCCTCCCATCCCTTGTCCTCGTGGCTGCCCGGCAGCCCGGCGCGGTCCAGCGCCTGGTCAATGGTGTCACATGTGAGGACCCCGTTGCCCACCGGTGTGGACTCGTCGAGCGCCACGCGCGTCACACCGGACGTCAGGGAATCGCAAACGTAGTCGAAGTGCGCGGTCTCCCCCCGGATGACGGCGCCGAGGCACACGACGGCGTCCAGGTCGCGGGCGAGCTGCTGCGCGACGACCGGGATTTCCAAAGTGCCCGCGACGCGCGCGACGACCGGCGCGTCCACCCCGCACGCCTTGGCCGCGTCCAGGGCCCGGGCGAGCAACTGGTCGGTGATCTGCCCGTGCCAGCGCGCGGCGACGATGCCGAGCGTGAGCCCGGCGGCGTCGACGGTGCGGTCCTCGGGACGTCCTTCGCCGCTCACGCCAGCGCTCCGATCTGGTGGCCGAGCCGGTCGCGCTTGGCGGCCAGGTAGCGGACGTTGTGCTCGGTGACGGCGGGCGGCATCGCCTCGCGTCCGCGCACGTCGATGCCGAGCCCGGTCAGCGCGGCGATCTTGTCGGGGTTGTTGGTCAGCAGCCGGACGGACCGGACGCCGAGGTCCCGCAGGATGTGCGCCGCGTTGGAGTACTCGCGGGCGTCCACCGGCAGGCCGAGTTCGACGTTGGCGTCCACGGTGTCGGCGCCGTCGTCCTGGAGGGCGTAGGCGCGCAGCTTGGCGAGCAGGCCGATCCCCCGGCCCTCGTGCCCGCGCAGGTACACGACGGCGCCGCGTCCCTCGGCCGCGATGCGCTCCATCGCGGCGTCGAGCTGGGCGCCGCAGTCGCAGCGCGCGGAGTGCAGGACGTCCCCGGTGAGGCATTCGGAGTGGACGCGCACCAGCACGTCGTCGCCCGCGCCGAGGTCGCCGAGGACGAGCGCGACGTGCTCCCCGTCGTCCACGACGCCGGAGAACCCGACCGCGCGCCACTCCCCGTACCGGTTCGGCAGCCGCGTCTCGACGACGCGCGTGACGGTCGGCTCGGTGCGGCGGCGGTACTCGGCGAGCTGCTCGACGGAGATCAGCGCGAGCCCGTGCTCCTTGGCGAACACCTGGAGTTCGGGGAGCCGCGCCATCGTCCCGTCGTCGTTGACGACCTCGGCGAGGACGCCCGCCGGCGGCAGCCCGGCGAGCCGCGCGAGGTCCACGGCGGCCTCGGTGTGCCCGCGCCGACGCAGCACGCCGCCCTCGCGGTAGCGCAGCGGGAAGATGTGGCCCGGACGGGTGAAGTCCCCCGGCACGGACGCCGCGTCCGCCAGCTTGCGGATCGTGTTCGCGCGGTCGGCGGCCGAAATGCCGGTGCTGACGTCCGCGGCGGCGTCCACGCTGACGGTGTAGGCGGTGCGCATCTTGTCGGCGTTCTGGGCCGTCATCAGGGGGATCTGGAGGCGGTCCAGGTCGTCGCCGGTCATCGGGACGCAGATCACGCCGCTGGTGTACCGGATCGTGAACGCGAGGAGTTCGGGGGTCGCGGCGGACGCGGCGAAGATGATGTCGCCCTCGTTCTCGCGGTCCTCGTCGTCCACCACGACCACCGGCTGACCTGCCGCGATGGCCGCGACCGCCGTCTCGATCGGATCGAAGATGCCATCGCTCATGTGGTCACCGTCCTGCTTTCCGAGTGTTGCGGGTTGGCCTCGCGGAGCCAGTTGCGGAACCCCGCGAGCACCATGACGAAGAAGATCCCGTAGACCAGCCCGGACACGTACAGCCCGGACTTCAGGGCCAGCGGGACGCCGACCAGGTCCACGAGGACCCAGATGATCCAGAAGTCGACGAGCGCGCGGCTCTGCGCGAACGTCGCGGCGGCGCTGCCGACGAAGATGTAGGCGTTCGCCCACGGCGACCAGGTGACGTGCAGCCAGGTCAGGTGGGCGAAGATCTGCGCGACGGCGACCGTCCCGGCCGCGAGGGCGGCCAGCAGCACGATCCGCTCGCGCGCGGTGGCCTTGCGGACGACGAGGTCGCCGCCGCCGCGCCGTCCGCGCGTCCACATGGCCCAGCCGTAGATCGCGAGGACGCCGAACAGCACCTGCTTGAGAGCGTTCCCGGGGACGTGCGCGTGCAGGGACGCGGCCAGCAGCAGCGCGGCGCCGGCGAACTGCACGGGCCAGGTCCAGATCGTCCTTCGCATCGCGAGCCACACGACGGCCAGCGACAGGACGTTGCCGACGAGGTCCGTCCACAAGACGTGCTCGCCGAACAGGGAGAACCCGGCGCCGAGCCAGTTCACGGCGCGACCCTCGCGCCGAGCATCCGCTCGACGTACTTCGCGACGACGTCCACTTCGAGGTTCACCGGGTCGCCGGGGCCCTTGTGGCCGAGCGTCGTGAGTTCGAGCGTGGTCGGGATGAGCGAGACGCTGAACCGGTCGTTCGTCGCCTGCACGACGGTGAGGCTGATGCCGTCGACCGTGATGGAGCCCTTGTCCACGACGTACCGGGCGAGGTCTTCGGGGAGGGAGAACGTGACGACGTCCCAGCGCTCGCCGGGCTCGCGGGAGATCAGGGTGCCGACGCCGTCCACATGGCCCTGGACGAGGTGGCCGCCGAGCCGGTCGTTCAGCCGGACGGGACGTTCCAGGTTGACGCGGGAGCCCGCTTTCAGCGCGCCGAGGGAGGACCGGTCCAGGGTCTCCTTCATCACGTCGGCGGTGAAGATCCCGTCGCGCGTCTCCACGACGGTGAGACAGACGCCGTTGACGGCGATCGACGCGCCGTGCACGGCGTCCTCGGTGACGAGCGGGCCGCGGATCGCGAGCCGCGCCGAGTCGGCGAGCGGCTCGACCGCCGTGATCTCGCCGAGTTCCTCGACGATGCCGGTGAACATGTCTCCCGGGCCTCCTGACCGTTCCAGGCGAGGCTCCGGGGATGCTTTCCCGCATGATGCGAGGACACGTCACCCCTGGTACGCAGGGGTGACTCGCGCGCTGCCTCCCATCCGGACTTTCACCGTCGGTCCCGGAATTCCACCGGATCAACCGGCCGATGGCTTCGGCCGGGTCGCGGACTGTCACCGCCGGTTCGGACTTTCACCGACCCCGGAGCACGCGTTTCACTGCTTGCCAACCAGTGTGCCACGCCCGACATTCCCGTCCCTATGTGGGATTCACCACGATGAAACATTCAGGACACACGACCCGTCTCCACCCACCTGCCCCCAAACCGCACCGCGCACCCCGCCCCACCAGCGCAAACGACCCGCCGCGCAGGGCCGCAGGCTCGCGCGGCGCGACATCTCAGCACGCGCAACCCGCGCGCACGCGTGGCACGACACGCCGCGCCAGCGCACACGACGCACCGCGCAGGACCGCAGGCTCGCGCGGCGCGAGCCGTTACTCAGCGCACGCGGCCTGTGAGCCCGTCCGCGCGACGCGGCCGGGCTCGTCACGTCCGGCCCGGCGGCTCGCCGACGCATCGGCGCGGGCGCGGCGCGTCCGATCAGTGCGGTCCGGCCCGCGCGGGCTGGGTCGTCCGGCGGGCGCGGACGGTGCGGCGCCCCGGCCGTCCGGCGGGGGCGGTCAGGCCCAGCCGGCGGCTTCGGTGGCCTTCTCGGCCTGGGCGCGGAGGCGGCGCGCGGCCTCGGCGGGGTCGTCGGCGCCGTAGACGGCGCTGCCCGCGACGAACACGTCCGCGCCGGCCTCGGCGCAGCGCTCGATGGTCTCGGCGCTGACGCCGCCGTCTACCTGGAGCCAGACGGGCAGGTCGCGGTCCTTGATGAGGGTGCGGGCGCGGCGGACCTTGGGCAGGACGACGTCCAGGAACTTCTGGCCGCCGAAGCCGGGCTCCACGGTCATCAGCAGCAGCATGTCGATCTCGCCGAACAGGTCCGCGTAGGGCTCGATGGGCGTCGCGGGGTTGATCCCGAGGGACGCGCGGGCCCCGGCCGCGCGGATGGCCCGGAGCGTCCGGATGGGCGCTTTGGCGGCCTCCGCGTGGATCGTGACGCTGCCCGCCCCGACCTCGGCGAACTGCGGCGCCCACCGGTCCGGGTCCTCGATCATGAGGTGGCAGTCGAGGGGGATCGGGCTCGTCCGGAGCAGCGCCTCCACGACCGGCAGCCCGATCGTGAGGTTGGGGACGAAATGGTTGTCCATGACGTCGACGTGGACCCAGTCGGCGGCCTCGGCGACGCGGTTGACGTCGTCGGCCAGATGGGCGAAGTCGGCGGACAGGATGCTGGGTGAGATCTGCGGAGCCATGATGCCGAAAGTCTAGATGCGCCCGTCCCGCCCCTCCTCACCCGCCCGAGGGAGAGTACGGGTGACCCGGCCGCCGGAAAGCCCTCCGGCCGGGCGCACGAACCGCCCGGCCAGAGGGCCGCGGACGCTCAATCGCCGCCGAGCGCCTTCACGACGGCGGACGGGTCCCCGTCGAAGTAGTCCCGGACGACGCTCTGCAGCACCGCCAGCGCCCGCAGGCCGGGGACGAACTCGGCCTCCTCCCGCGGGACGGCGGGCTCCTTCACGTTCCCCACCTTGAGCAGCTCGTGGATCTCGGCCGCGGGATACCGCCGGTGACCCGACGGCAGCGTGATCGGGTTCAGCGTCCCCATCCGCGCCCACCGCGTGACGGTCTTCGGGTCGACGCGGAAAAACTGCGCCACCTCCGAGGGCGTGTAGAGGGTCGGCTGCTTGCCTTCGTTGTCTTCGCTCATCGCCATGTGTTTTCGTTCGAGACGGTTCGTACTTCGGACAAACCTCCGACCCACGCCGACCAGCAAGGCCATGCGCAGCCCAGAGACACTTGAATGCCGCGAACGCGGCGACCGGGCGGGGCCTCCGGGTGGAGCCCCCTCACCAGGACCGGCGGACGGCCGCGCCGACCCGCCCCACCCGGAGGAGTTCCCAGGCCAGGGCCCGGCCAGAAGATGGCGCGAACCAGCGCCGGGCCGGGCGATTCCCGTGCGATCCCCTCGGGCGACATGGCCGGCCGCGATAACGGGAATTCATCCGGCCGGTGTCAGTGATCGGGGTGGTGCCGAATGCCGAGGACGTTCGCGACGGCGAAGGCCGCGCGCCGCAGATCAGCGACCGGACCGATGACGTTGCGAGGGTCGAAACCCCACACGAACGCCCATCCATCGACGGAGAGGTCACACCCGACGTCTTCCGCGACCTCCTGCCGCTCGACCCGGAGCGTCGGCGGCAGACCGGCCGTGAGCCGCGAGATCTCACATGAGACGTCCGAGTACCGCTCCCTGAGCGTCAGACTCAACGCCTCCAAGAAGACGACGCGCTGGTTGGTGAGCTTGCCCGGGTCGGCAGGACCGGGCGGTGAAGCGTGCATGGCCGATCTTCCTCCTCGTGAATTCTGCGGTCGAGATCGGCCCAAATGCATAAAATCACCAGATTTCTGCCGGGCGTGCGATCTTTCGTCACTTCCAGTGTCCGAGCGCCGATGAGACATCTGCACCGCATTCGGAGGACGTTCGGGACGTTCTCGCGCTAGCTTCTGTGAACGTCACAGACGTCCCGATCGAAAGGTCGACGCAGTGGTCAACCTCGCTCTTCACCAGGCAATGGACGATGCGAAACTGACACCGCAGGACCTCGCGGAGCGCTGCGAGGTCGATGTGAAGACGGTGGCCCGCTGGCTGGCCGAGGAGGATCGGGTTCCTCATCCTCGGCATCGGTGGGCCGCCGGACAGGCTCTAGGAGTTGATCAGACCGTGCTGTGGCCCGAGGCGATCCGCAAGAACGTCAAGACCGGTGCCGACCGCGAGATCGTCACCGCCTACCCCTACCGTTCGGCCGTCCCCAAGTCCCTGTGGCGCACGCTCATCAGCGACGCGACCACCGACCTCACGTTCGCCGGGTACACCAACTACTTCTTCTGGCTGGAGATCCCCAACCTCCGCGCGGTCCTGCGCCGCAAGGCCGAGCACGGCTGCCGCGTCCGGTTCCTGCTCGGCGACCCCGACAGCGAGGTCACCCGGCGGCGCGAAGAGAAGGAGGCCGTCCCCCTCACGGTCGGCACCCGCATCAAGATCACGCTGGACGAGCTGGCCAAGCTCGGCGACCCGCCCGGCATCGAGACCCGCCTCAGCGACGAGCACATCGCGATGAGCGTGTTCACCTTCGACGACCACATGCTCGTCAGCACACACCTGGCGAACCTCGTCGGGCACGACTCGCCCGTCCTGCACCTCCATCGCACCCAGAGTGACGGCCTGTACGACCGCTACGCGCACCACGTCACCGAACTCTGGAACACCGCCCGTCCGCTCCGCCCGGCCCTCAACGGCTAGGCACCGATGACGAGCACGATTCCGGCCGAGCACCGCGCCAGCGTGGAGACCCTGTGGGACTACCGCGACATGCACCACCCGCGACCTGACGCGCCCCTAGAGTCGGCTGAGTGACCACCGACCCGACCGAGAGCTTCGCTCGTCCCCGCGTCGCAGCCGGTGTCCTCTTCTGGGACGAACACGACCGTGTGCTCTTGGTCGTCCCGTCTTACAAGGACTACCGCGACATTCCCGGCGGATACATCGAGACCGGCGAAACGCCGACCCAGGCCGCCGCACGCGAAGTCCGCGAGGAACTCGGCATCAGCCCGCCGATCGGCCGCCTCCTGGTCGCGGACTGGGCGCCCAACGAGACCGAGGGCGACAAGCTCCTCTTCCTCTTCGACGGCGGCGTCCTCGCACACGAACACCTCACCTCGATCAAGCCCGACCCCGCCGAGATCGTCGGCTACGAATTCCACGACGTCGCCCAGATCGACAAGCTCACCATCCCCCGCCTGGCCTGGCGCCTCACCCAAGCCCACACCGCCCGTCACACCAACACCGTCCGCTACCTCGAACACGGCCGACCCACCCAGTGACTCACCGGCCGCTCAGGCGAGGGGTCCGCCAGGGCCTGTTCCAAGGTTGCTCCGAGCCATTCGCTGACGGCGGTGATGTGGACGGCGGGCTGGCCGGCGAATTCGTTCACCCGCCTGGCCGGGACGCCAAGTGGCGGTCGCGGTAGGGCATTGTGGTGTCTCCGAAGTTTTATCGGCACGCCGGTGCCTCATGAACTTTCCGGCCGCGTATCAATGGACCTTTTTGGCGAACCCGCGGAGACGGTGTCCGCTTTCGGTCAACGGGGCGATTAGCGGTCCCCGACATCGGGCGGCTCAAAGTGTGAAAATCGGGTGGTGGCTCCCGGTGAACGGATGATCCGTTCGTGTGAAGACCGGGGGCCTGATCCGGTTCACAGGACGGACATGCGCAAAGCCGGGGGTCGCCACTGCCGGTCCACGCCTCGGGCGGCAGTGAGCGACATGGCCGTGTCGGCGTCCCGTGCCATCGGGCAAGGGACTGCGGGCGCGGCCAGGACCTGGAAGGGGTTCCTGGTATGTCCGATCGCATGTTGAAATCGTCCGCCGCGCGAGCGTTGCCGCGCCGTGTCGGGCGGGTTCGGTCCGCCCTGGCGGCGGTGCTGCTGTCCGCGGTGTTCGTGGTGGCGGGCCCGTTAGGGACGGTCGCGCGGGCCTCGGTGACAACGCTGGTCTACGTCACCAACAACGACGACAACACCGTCTCGGTCATCGACCCGGCCACCAACACGGTGACGGCGACGATTCCGGTCGGGGCAAGTCCGGACGGCGTGGCCTTCAGCCCGTCCGGAAACAAGGCCTACGTCACCAACTTCAACGGCAACAGCGTCTCGGTCATCGACCCCGGCACCAATACCGTGACCGCCACCATTCCGGTCGGCAGTCACCCTCTCGGCGTGGCGTTCACGCCCTCGGGGAGCACCGCCTATGTCACCGATAACGGCACGTCCGTCGTTTCGGTGATCGACACGGCCACCAACACCGTGACCGGGACCATCTCCGTCGGCACCGCACCGAACCAGGTCGCCGTGGCTCCTTCGGGCGCCACCGCGTACGTCACCAACAACGTTGACAACACCGTCTCGGTCATCGACACGGCCACCAATACCGTGACGGCGACCATCCCGGTCGGCAGCGCGCCCGCCGGGGTGGCCGTCACTCCCTCCGGCGGCGCCGCCTACACCGCCAACAACGCCACGACCACCGTCTCCGTGATCGACACCGCGACCAACACGGCGGTCGCGACCGTGCCCGTCGGTCAGCTCCCGAACGGGGTGGCGGTCACCCCGTCCGGCAGCACCGTGTACGCGACCAACTTCGGTGGGACGAGCGTGTCGGCGATCGACACCGCGACCAACACGGTGACCGCGTCCATCCCGGTCGGCAACTCGCCCGCCGAGGTCGCCGTCACCGGCACCACCGCCTACGTCACCAACTTCGACAGCAACACCGTCTCGGTGATCGACACGGCCGCCAACACCGTGACGGCGACCGTCCCGGTCGGCCACTCCCCCTACGCCGTGGCCGTCCGGCCCGGCACGCCGCCCTTCGACTTCACCGGCTTCTTCCAGCCCGTCGACAACCCGCCCGCCGTCAACGTCATGAACGCCGGACGGTCGGTGCCGGTGAAGTTCAGCCTCGGCGGCGACAAGGGCCTGAACATTCTCGCGCCCGGCTCACCCTCCTCCCAGAACGTCACCTGCGGCACCGGCTCCGCCGACCCGATCGAGACCACCACGACCAGCAAGGCCGGCCTCACCTACGATCCCTCCAGCCAGACGTACACCTACGTGTGGCAGACCGACAAGGCGTGGAAGGGCACCTGCCGCACCTTCCACCTCGTCCTCACCGACGGCACCGACCACACCGCCAACTTCGAGTTCAAGTAGCGGGCGCGCGTCAGGGCGGCCCCGGGCACGCGCCCGGGGCCGCCCATCCGTGAGGTCCGCCGCTGGATCCCCCGGCTTCTTCCGTTCAGGCGAGGAGGTCCGCCAACTGGGCCATCTCGGCGGGCGGGTCGATCACCGGCTGGATGAGCAGTTCGTCGATACCGGCCTGGTGCAGGGTGGCGATGCGGGCGCGGAGGTCGTCGCGGGCGCCGACCAGGGCGAGGGCGTTCATCAGCGAGGGCAGGATCAGGTCGCGGTCCTGCGGTGCGATGCGTCCCAGGTAGTTGGGATAGAGCTTCGTGTGCCGGTCGGGTGCGGTGGCGCCGGTGCCGCGCCGGTCCAGCAGCAGCCGCACCGCCTCGCGTTCGGCGGGGCCGAGCTGGTCGGCGAAGGCAAGGGTGTCGGCCGCGAAGGCCAGCAGTGAGAGGACGAGGTGGCCGGTCGCGTCGCGGGCCGCGTCGCCGTGGGGGTCTTCGTTCTCGTCCAGGATGTGCAGCGCGGTGACCAGGTAGGAGTCCGCGTGCGCGCCCGGCGGCGTGCGGGCGGCGCGACGGCGGGCGTCGTGCAGCGCCCGCCAGGCGGCGGGGTCCAGCAGGCCGAACGAGATCAGGCCGGTGCCGCGACGGCCCGCGACGGCGGCGGCCTTCGGGCCCAGGGCGGCGACGACGAACTCGATCGGGTCCGCCGTGTTCACCTGCCCTCCGGCGTGCAGGAAACGGACGTCGCGAGCCCGGTCGCCCTCGCGGTACTCGACGGTGCCCCCGGCGCACAGGCCCTGCAACGCGGCGGTGAACGTCTCCAGCTCGGCCACCGTGGTCGGTCGCATGCCCAGCGTGCGGCGGGCGGTGTTCCCCGTTCCGACGCCGCAGACGATCCGGCCCGGCGCCAGCGCGTTGAGGCCGGCGAACCCGCTCGCGGCGGCCGGTGCCGAACGCAGCGCCGGCGACGTCACGCCGATGCCGAGCCTGATGCGGCGGGTGGCCTTGGCGCACAGGCTCAGGGCGACGAAAGGGTCCCCGTGGACCATCGGGGTGTCGTTGACCCAGAAACTGTGCAGGCCCAGTTCCTCGGCCTGTACGGCAAGGTCCTCGACACCGGGCTGCGCGGTGACCACAACGCCTGCACGCATCGAACCCTCCAACGGCCGGGGATCAACGCACTCAGCTTGACAGCTCACCGGGTCGGCCGGGCAGCAGGAGGCACAGCGGAATGGCCGCGGCGGTGAAGGCGGCGGACCACCAGAAGGCGTCCGCGAAGCCGGACGCGAGGGCGGCGGGCGTGTGGGCACCGGCGGTGGCGCGTTGCAGGATCATCACGAGGGCCGCCACGCCCACGGAACCGCCGACCTGCTGGGTGACGCGGCTGATGCTGGACGCGGCCGGGATCTGTTCGCGCGGCATGCCGACGAACGCCGCCCCCATGATGGCGATCATGGCCGCGCCCAGTCCGATGCCGCGCACGAACAGGACGGCCATCAACGTGACGTTGCTCGTGGACGCGGTGATGAGGCCGAACGGCACGGTGGCCGCGAACGAGGCGGCGAGGGCGACGAGGGCGACCGGACGTGCCCCGAAGCGGTCCATGTACCGTCCGGCCACCGTGCGGGACAGCAACGTGCCCACGCCCTGGGGAATGAGCAGCAGCGCGGCGTCCAGGGCGGATTCGCCGCGAACCTGCTGCCAGTACAGCGGCAGCAGGAGCATCGTCCCGTACAGCGTGGCGCCGGACAGGAACACCAGCGCCGTGGACGACGCCAGGGAGCGGTGGCGCAGCAGCCGGACGTCGAGCAGGGCGGCGGGTCCGCGGCGCAGCGCCCACAGGACGTAGCCGACGAGCAGGATGAGACCGCAGGCCAGGGGCAGCGCCGCCTTGAGGTCGGGCCCGTCGGATCCGGCGAGCTGGGTCAGACCGTAGACGGCGGCGGCGATGCCGGGCGACAGCAGCAGCATGCCCACGGCGTCCAGGCGGGGACGGGGAACGGGGCGGGACTCGTCGGCGGGCAGGTCGCGCCGGGCGAAGTAACCGCCGGCGAGGCAGAAGGGGACGTTGAACAGGAAGATCCAGCGCCAGTCGCCCAGGTGCAGGAGGACGCCGCCCAGGACCGGGCCGAGGACCGGGCCGAGGGCGGTCGGCACGGTGATCAGGGACATGACCCTGCCGATGTTGCGGCCCTTGGCCGCCTGCATGATCAGCGTGGTCATCAGCACCATCATGATGCCGCCGCCGACCCCCTGGACGACCCGGAACATGATCAGGCTATGGATGCTCCACGCCCCCGCGCACAGCAGCGACCCGACGAAGAACAGGGCCAGGGCGGCGATCCACAGGCGTTTGCCGCCCAGGACCGACTGGGCCCACCCGACCGCCGGCATCGTGGCCGACAGGGCCAGGAGGTAGGCCGTCGTCACCCACTGGACGGTGCCGAGCGAGGCGTGCAGCCGCCCGGCGAGGCCGTCGACGGCGACGCTCATGATCGTGGTGTCGAAGATGACGGCGAGCGCGCCGATGATCAGCGCGATGATCATCCGCCGCAGGGCTGGGTCGACGCGGCCGGAGTCCGCGGAGGTGGGAGGCGGTGATGTCGTGGCTTCGGTGGCCATGAGCGCTCCTTAGGATAGACGACTCTATCTTACGGAGCCCAGACTAGGCGGTTAGGATTAGATAGGCAAATCTATCTAGGAGGAGTTCTCGTGGCCGAGCGACGCCGCGGCGCGGCGCTGGAGAAGGCGCTGCTGGACGCGGCCTGGCAGGAGCTCACCGAAGGCGGTTACGCCCGGTTCACCATGGACGCCGTCGTCAAGCGGGCGGGCACCAGCCCTCCGGTCCTCTACCGGCGCTGGCCCGACCGCGACGCGCTCGTCCGGGCGACCATCATCCACGTCGCCCGGGAGAACATCCTGGACGTCCCCGACACCGGGAGCCTGCGGGGCGATGTCCTCACCCTGCTGCGGGAGATCAACGCCACCCGCTTCCAGCTCGTCGTCGTCATGAACGCCCACCTGGCCGGGTACCGCCAGGAGACCGGGGCCGACCCCGGCGATCTGTTCGACCCAACGGTGACGGGCCGCAAGGAAGCCGTCGACGCCCTGTTCGCCCGCGCCGTCGACCGCGGCGAGATCCACCCGGAACGCCTGACCGAGCGCATCAAGACCCTGCCCTTCGACCTGCTGCGGCACGAGTTCCTCACGACCTTCGCCCCCGCGCCCGACCACGTCCTCGAAGAGATCGTCGACACGATCTTCCTGCCCCTGGTGCGCTGAACCGCCGCCCCGGACTCTGGGCGGACACCTTGATGTTGCCCCCGTTCGGCGGGCACGGATGTTGGGAGAGGCAGGGTTCGGCGATCTTGTGCAGGAGATCGTTCTGGTGCCCAGGATTTATCCCCCTGAGTTCCGTCGTGAAGTGCTCGATCTGCTGCGTGCTGGGCGAAGGTGAAGAACCCTTCTGACACAGACAGTCAGCGGGCCCCCGCCCGGTGTGGGCGGGGGCCCGCCGCCGTGCCCGGCGCCCGCTCGGCAACGACGACCCCCGGTACCCACGACCTACTTTGCGGCTGGTGGATACCACCATCCGGAACGTGGTGAGCGGGCGAGTTCGCTGATTGCCGTCCAAATACTTCCCGAGGGCCGCGTTCTGTCGGGCCAGCGGGCCGGCCGGGCAGAACGCCACGTCGTCGCTGGTCCTTGTGGTGCTGTCGCGTGCGCGGAGGGTCTACTTCGACTCGACGCGTCCGATCGGTGCTGTGCTGCCGGTGAGAGCTGCAGTGGCCCGCGCCCAGGCTGGATCTTCGGGGTAGAGCTCGCTACGCAGATAAGCCCAGATGAGCGCTCGTACGGCAGCGACACGGTCGGGGTTCTCGTCGGTGGTCTCGGCTGCGTCGAAGGTCGAAATACCGCCCAGCCCATGCTCCGCGTCGAAAAACTCCAGCAGGGTCTTCGGCGCGGGAGCCGCGGTGTAGGGATCGTTTCGCCAGTCCTGCCGGTCGGAGAAGTACGGAATCCAGTCCTTCTCTCCGACGACGATGAGGACCTTCGGCGTCATGCCGTCGAAATTGGTGCTGGTGAGCACCGCGTAAGGCTCCGCCGCCGGGCCGTTCAAGTCCTCGCCGCGACCGGGAGCGGCAATCATGACACGGGCGCCGAAGCGTGTGTCGACGGCTCCCACCGTCGACCCGTCGCTCGTGTCGATGATGGTCTGGCCCGAGATCAGGCCGACCGTGTGACCACCGGCCGAGTGACCGACAGCGGCGATCCGGCCGGCGTCCAGGCGCCCCGCCAGTCCCGGAACGGTGCGCTCGATGTCGCCGAGGTGGTCCACGACCTGGCGAAGATCTTCGGCTCGTGACTTCAGGTACAACGGTGCGTCCGGGTCATCGCTCTCTCGTAGGCCGAGGAACGTGGCGTCCAGGTGCGTGGGCTGTATCACGACGAACCCGTGCGCGGCCCAGAAGTTCACCATCGGACCGTAACCGTAGAAGGAGGGAATGAAGTTCGATGGGCCGTGCCCGTGTGAGAGAACGATGACCGGCAGATCGCCGCCGACGGCCGGAGCCGACACGCGAACCGCCAGCGGAATCGGCCGCCCCGGAACGTCGATCAGGACGGGATGGTAGGAGGAGACGGGCGTAGGGCTCGTCACCGGGATCCCGGCGGCATACGTCGACGGGTCTTTCGCAGAATCGTTGCGTTCCACGGAGCACTCCTTCTTAGTTGTTTGCGACGTCCAGGTCGGTGGCGCGTCAAAGGCGGTGCGGCACGAGAGGTGTCACAACGACGCGTTCGAGACGACCTCGAGCCGCGTGATCGCGAAGATCCGCAGCCACGCGACAGCCGACTCGGTGGACCGGACATCCGCCCGCACCGTGATCGGTGACCAGGGGCCGAGCGGCTGCTGGTTTCCCAAGGTGCTGGTCATGGCTCCAGTCTGCGCTCGTTCGGTTGAACTGAGAATGCTTGACAGGACGGTTTTTCTTCGCGAGAGTTCGGCCGTGGCCATCGATCATTTGTCCGAGGTGTTCGATCTCATCGAGGTTCGCGGCCAGATCTCCGGCGCGTTCGCCGTGCGCGGACACTGGGTCACGCAGTCCGTCATCGCGAGCCCGCTGAAGCTGTCGGTGATGGTTCGCGGCCGGTGCCGGCTGTCGACCGACGGGCTCGATGCCCCGATCGAGATGGAGGCCGGCGACGTCGCGGTCCTGACCGGTCGCTCGTGGCTGCGTGCCGAGGGCGGCGCCGGTGACGGTCCGCCCGTGGAGTTCGAGCCCGAGGCGGGGAAGTACGCCCTGCGCGTCGGCGGCGCGGACTTCGCCGTCGACGACGTCATCCTCGGCGGCCACGTCGAGCTCGACCCGGCCGGTGCGGCGCTGTTGACGCAGGCGCTGCCGGCCGTGGCGCTCATCCGAGCATCCGATTCCGCCGCGCCCGCCCTGCGCGCGTGCGTCGATCGGCTGGTCGAGGAGGTGACGGGCGAGCGTATGGGTGCTGCCTTCGCGGTGCGCCAGCACGCCCAGCTGTTCCTCCTGGAGGTGTTCCGGGCCTACCTCGGCCAGGCCGAGCTGCCGCCGGGATGGCTGCGGGCGCTGACTGACGACCGGCTGCGTCCTGCGCTGGCTCTCATGCACGGCGACCCCGGGCGGCCCTGGGGACTGGAGGAGCTGGCTCGTGCGGCAGCGATGTCACGGACGTCGTTCACCGTGCGCTTCCGCTCCGTGGCGGGTGTCCCTCCGCTGACCTACCTCAACTCCTGGCGGATGCTGCTGGCCCGGCGGGCGCTGCGCGACGACGACGTCCGGATCGGGGCCCTCGCCGCGCAACTGGGCTACACCTCGGAGAGCGCCTTCAGCACCGCCTTCAAACGCGAGGTGGGCGAGGCGCCCCTGCGCTACCGGCATCGGATCCGGCAAGCGTCGTGACCATCGGCGTCGACGGCGGATCCCGTGTGCTCCCCGCTCCCCTGCCGAGGAAGCCACCGGCGGCTCCTGTGACTGTTCCTCTGTCGTAGCGTTCGTCCACGCCGTGGAAGGTGGCGGCGATGAGATGCCCGCCGTCGTAGCCGGGTGCGTCGGCCATGTGGCCGACCTTGCGCCCAGGCCCGCCCGGCGGTCTTTGGCTGACCTTCTGGCTGGCCCGCCGACAGCGCGGACCAGCACGCCGAACGAGCTTTGAAACACTGCCTAGGCGGTCGGGCGCCAGCCGTCGAGCTGACGGTCGGTCATCGCGGCAACGTCGGCGTGCACATGGCTCCAGGCGGCCCAGACCGAGCGGCCCCACTCCTGGACGCGGTCGGCGTGCTCCGCGACCGTCCCGGCCATCGCTACATCGAAGACCGTGACGGCGCCGACGCTCGGTGCCCGCTCGAACTCGGGCCAGGCGGCGACCGTGTCGGCCAGGTACCCGTGGGCCTCCCGCGCCTGGACGCCGGTGAAGCCCCGCTCGAAGACCAGGTACAGCGCGTTCAACGCGAACGCCGTGGTGATCGGCTTCGTGGACGGCGCAAGGTGCTGGAGCCGGTAGGCGTCCGTGCAGGTCTGGTGCCACCGTCCCAGCTCCGCCGGGTGAGCCATGCCGAACGCGATGACCTCGCCGTACAGCTCCAGGCACTCCGGGGAAGCCCTGTACGCCGAGCCCGCGCCCTCACGCGCACCGGGAAGGTCAAGCCCGCAACCAGGACAAACACTCATCGGCGAATGATCGCGGTCCGACGATACGGCGGGCGGGTCAGGAGCGGGTGAGCAGGGAGAGGAACATCGCGTCGGTGCCGTGGCGGTGGGGCCAGAACTGGGCGTCTTCGCCGACCGCCACCCGGGTCAGGGAGGGGGCCAGGTCGGTGAGGACGGCTGGGGCGTTCAGGCGTTCGGTGTCGTCGCGTTCGCGGAGGATGTCGTCCACGACCACGCGGGTTTCGGCCACGTGCGGGGAGCAGGTCACGTAGGCGACCACCCCGCCGGGGCGGACGGCGTCCAACGCCGCGCGGAGCAGGGCGCGTTGGGTCGTGCCCAGCTCGGCCACCGCGCTGGGACCTCGGCGCCAGCGGGCCTCGGGGCGGCGGCGGAGGGCGCCCAGGCCGGTGCAGGGGGCGTCCAGGAGGATGCGGTCGAAGGACGCGGGGCGCCACGCGGGAGCTGTGCCGTCGGCGGCTATGACGGCTGTGCGGGTGTCCACTGTGCGGCGCACGAGCGCGGCGCGGTGGGGTTGCAGGTCGGCGGCCAGCAAGTGGGCGTTGCGGGGCGCGGCCAGGGCGGCCAGCAGCCCGGCTTTGCCGCCTGGGCCGGCGCAGACGTCCAGCCAGCGGGCGTCCGGGCCGTCCAAGGGGACGGCGGCCAGGGCGGCGGCCACCAGTTGGCTCGCCTCGTCCTGGACGGCCGCTCGGCCCTCGCGGACGGCCGCGAGGGTCGCGGGGTCGCCTTCGGGGAGGACGGCGCCGTACGGCGAGTAGGGGGCGGGGGCGGCGCCCGCGTCGGTCAGTTCCGCGACCGTCGCGCGGCCGGGGCGGGCCACCAGCGTCACGCGCGGACGGGCATTGTCGGCCGCCAGCAGCTCCGCGATCTCGGAGGCGTCCGGGCCGAGCGCGTCGCGCAGAGCGGACACGATCCACTTCGGGTGGCTGTGCGCGATGGAGAGCCGGGTCGTCAGGTCCGCGTCGGCGGGCGCGACGATCTCCAGCCACGCGTCCAGCGGACGGGCCGCCACCTTGCGCAGCACGGCGTTCGCGAACTTCGAGCCACCGGGGCCGGTCACCGAGCGGGCCAGGTCCACGGCGGTGCCGACGGCGGCGTGCGGCGGGATCCGCGTCGCGAGGATCTGGTGCGTCCCGAGCCGCAGGACGTCCAGCAGCGGCGCGTCGATGCGGCGCAGCTCGCGGTCGCTGCACAGCGCCAGGACGGCGTCGTACGTGCCGCGTCCGCGCAGCGTCCCGTAGGTCAGTTCGGTGGCGAGCGCGGCGTCGCGGCCGGTGAGGTGCCGGTCCCGCAGCCGCGCGGGCAGCAGCAGGTTCGCGTACGCGTCGCGGGTCTCGACGGCGCGGATCACGTCGAACGCGGTGCGCCGGACGAGGTCCTCGGGGCGTCCGGTGCGGCGCGGGCCTCCCGGACGGCGGCTGTCCCGGCCCCGGTGGGCGCGGTGGTCACGGGCCATCAGTGCAGCGCGTCCTTACCGGTCACGTCGATGCCGCGCGCCCAGTCCGCGGCGTTCATGAGGCGCTTGCCCTCGGGCCGGACCTCGCCGAGCACGACGGGGTGCGTGGCGGTGCCGACGAGGACGTCCTTCTTCCCGGCCAGCAGCTCGCCGGGCGCGAGCGCGGGCCCGTCCGGGACGAGCCGCACCGGGCCGAGCTTGAGCCGCGCGTCCCGGAACGTCGTCCAGGCGCCGGGCGCGGGCGTGCAGGCGCGCACGAGCCGGTCCACGTGCCGGGCGGGGGTGCGCCAGTCGATCCGCGCGTCGTCCGGGGTGATCTTCGGGGCGGTGGAGACGCCCTCGGCGGGCTGCGGACGCGGCGACAGCGCGCCCGCCTCGATGCCGTCCATCGTGTCCGCGAGCAGCCGCGCCCCGGCGAGCGACAGCCGCTCCAGCAGCGTCCCGGACGTGTCGTCCGGACGGATCGGCTCGGTCAGCACCCCGAACACCGGCCCGGTGTCGAGCCCTTCCTCGATCTGGAACGTCGCGGCGCCGGTGACGTCGTCGCCGTGCAGGATCGCGTGCTGGACGGGCGCCGCCCCCCGCCACGCCGGCAGCAGGGAGAAGTGCAGGTTCACCCAGCCATGAACCGGAATGTCCAGAGCAGATTTCGGGATCAACGCCCCATAGGCCACGACCGGGCAGCAGTCCGGCGCGAGCGCGCGCAACCGGTCCAGGAACTCCGGGTCGCGGACCTTGGCGGGCTTCAGCACCTCGATCCCGGCGTCCGCGGCCCGCTCGGCGACGGGCGACGCGACGAGCCGCCGCCCCCGTCCGGCGGGCGCGTCGGGACGGGTCACGACCGCCGCCACCTCGTGCCCGGACGCCAGCAGCGCCTCCAGGGCGGGCACCGCGGTCGCGGGCGTTCCGGCGAAGACGAGACGCACTCAGATGGCCTTCCCGAACGTGGGGTGCGGGGACTGCCGGACGACCGGCGGCCCGTCCCCGAACCACTCGGCCTCGCGGATCGCCTTCATCGCGGCCTTGCGCTGCTCGGGGTCCATCCGGTCGATGAAGATGATCCCGTCCAGGTGGTCGGTCTCGTGCTGGACGCAGCGCGCCAGCAGATGCGTGCCCTCCAGCGTGATCGGCTCGCCGTGCTGGTTGAACCCGCGCGCCACGGCCCGCACCGAACGCGGCGTCGGGAACGCCAGGCCGGGCAGGGACAGGCAGCCCTCGTCGTCGGTCTCCTGCTCGTCCGACAGGTCCAGCGTCGGGTTCACGACGTGGCCGAGGACGTCGTCGACGTAGTAGGTGAACACCCGCAGCCCCACGCCGAGCTGCGGCGCCGCGAGGCCCGCGCCGGGCGCGTCGATCATCGTGTCCGTGAGGTCCTTGACGAGCTGCCGCAGCTCCTTGTCGAAATCCCGGACCGGCTCGGCGGGCGTGCGCAGCACCGGGTCGCCGAAGATGCGGATGGGCTTGACGGCCAACGCGGACTCCGTTTCACAGGCGGGCGTTCGAGGGTCCAGTCTACGGAGCCCGTGACCTTGGTCGCGCCGGTCACAGCGCGGGCGACGCCTCGCCGTCCAGGGGCGCGGTGTACCCGTCGGCGAGCAGCATCTCGCGGACGCCCCAGAGTCCGAGCGGGGTGAGCGTCCAGCCGTCCCCGGCGCGGACGGCGACGCCCCACGCGGCGAGGTCGGCCAGCTCCAGCGTCAGCGCCTCGGTGACGACGGCGCCGTCGGTGATCGCGTAGGTCTCGGCGACGTGCTCGGCGAGCGCGGCGGCGATGGCGGTGTGCGGCACCGGCCCGCCCTGCTCGTACAGGTAGAGCAGGACGCCGGGCAGCTCCGCCCGGACGAGCCCCGCCGCGTCCTGGCCCGTGGGCGCGTCGGCGGCGGCCACGGCGTGCTCGAACAGGCCGAGCCAGGCTGTCAGGACGTCGTCCCCGGCGAGCGCGGCCTGCGCCGGGCCGGGCGCGCCGACGCCGCCGGACGTGTCCAGCACATCCGCGCGCACCGCCGCCCACCACAGCCGGTGCAGTTCCGGCAGATCGGACAGGGCGGCGACGGTCGCGGCGCGGCGCGGGATGGCGAGGCCGATCGCGTCCACGGCGGCCAGCGCCTCCCGCGCGGACGGCTCGGCCCCGGCGGTCAGCCGCCGGTTCACCGCCCACGCCGCGAGCGCGAGCGCCTGCCTGGTCAGCCCCGACTCGGCGGCGGCGACGGCCAGCTCGTCGCGGGACGGCAGCCGCACCGGCGGGACGACCAGGTCGTCGCCGTGCTCGCGCAGGTAGGCGTCCACACGGGCGTAGCGCTCGCGCTCGGGCAGCGCCTCGAACGCGGCGACCCAGCCGTCGGCGGCGTCCTGGTCGGCGGGGTCGACGCCGTCCGCGCGCATCAGCGCGGTCATGATCTCGGCGGCGGCGCGGCGCTCGTCGGACTCGGCGCCGGCGACGGCCCGGGCGAACTCGGGGGCGATCTCGGCCAGCGCCGCCGTCAGCGCGGGCCCGTCGGCGTGCCCGCGCGCGCCGAGGTAGGCGACCAGGTGGCCGACGGCGGTGAGGATCGCGGGGACCTCGTCGGCCTCGGCGACGACGGCGTCCGGGAACGCCTCGAGCAGCAGGCGGCGCAGCGCGGCCGGGTCGAGCGCGTCCGGGCCGGTCAGGTCGATCTCCTCGCGGGCCAGGTCCAGCAGGAGCCGGACGCCCTGGACGTCCACCGGCTCGTCGTGTTCGTCGGTCCACCGGCGCAGATCGTCGGCGGTGCGCTCCACCCAGTCCTCGGCCACCCGAGCACCCTAGAGCACGGGCGGGCGCCGGGCCGTCAGATCAGTTCGAGCGGGTCGATCCGGATGCGGACGACCTCGTCGGCGCGGCGCGCGCTGCGGACGGCCGCCGCCGCGCGCAGGGCCCGGGCCAGCGCGGACGCGGCCCCCGGCGGCACCCTGACGAGGGCGCGCTCCTTGTCGTCCTCGACGGGGACCGGGCCGAGGACTTCTGCGCCGTCCGGCAGCCGGGCGTCGGCGAGCAGTTCGCGCAGCGCGGCGGGGGACGCGGTCAGCGACGCCATCCGCGCGGCGGGCGGGAACCCCGCCTCGCGCCGCTCGGCCAGTTCCAGTTCGGCGTAGGTCGCGGGGTCCCAGCGGACGAGGGCCTGGACGGGGCGCAGCGCGCCGTCCGCCGCGACCACGACCGCGCCGCCGGGGCGGACCAGCGCGGCGGCGTTCATCCAGCGCCGCAGCGCCTCCTCGCCCGCCCGCAGGTCCGGGCGGGCCAGCAGGACGCGGCCGTCCAGCAGCAGCGCCGCCGCGTAGCCGTCCGCCGCGACCGGCTCGGCGCCCGGCGTCGCGACGACCAGCGCCGGTTCCGCGCCGACCTCGGTGAGGATCTGGTCGCGGCCCGACGTCCGCACCGGGACGCCCGGGAACGCCCGGCCCATCTCCTCGGCCGTCCGGCGCGCGCCGACCGCGACCGCGCGGACCTGGAAGTGCCCGCACTCGGGGCAGTGCCAGTCGCCCGCGATGCGCCCGCACCAGCGGCAGGACGGCGCGGCGTGCGACGACATCAGCATCAGCGGGCCCTGGCACGCGGTGCAGCGCGCGGCCTCCCGGCACCGGCCGCACGCCAGTCCCGGGACGTAGCCGCGTCGCGGGACCTGGACGAGCACCGGGCCGTCGGCGAGCGCGGCGCGGGCCGTCCGGAACGCCAGTTCGCCGAGCCTCGCCGTGCGGGCCGCCGCGTCGCGCGCCAGCTCGCCGTCCTCCCCGGCGGGCCTGACGCGCGGCATCACCGCCCTGACCTGCGCGCGGTCGGCGGCGAGCGCGTGCGCCCAGCCCGTCTCGACGAGCCGCGTCGTGTCGGTGGTGCGGGTGAAGCCGCCGAACAGCGCGCCCGCGCCGACGCGGTGCGCCCGCAGGGCCAGGACCTCGCGCGGGTGCGGGTAGGGGGCGTGCGGCTCGGCGTGGACGTCGTCGCCGTCGTCCCACAGCACGACCAGGCCGAGGTCTTCGACCGGGGCGAACATCGTCGCGCGGGTGCCGACGACCGCGCGGACGTTCCCGCGCCGCACCTTGAGCCACCGCCGGTAGCGCACGGTCGGGCCGAGGTCGGCGGTGAGCGCGACGTGGCGTCCGTCGCCCAGTTCGGCGGTCAGCGCGGCGTCGACGCGGGCGACGTCGCGGCCGTCGGCGACGACGACCAGGGCGCCTCGTCCGCCTGCCAGCGTTGCCGCCACCGCGCGTGCGACGGCGTCCGGCCAGTCGCGGCCGGGGAGCGCGGACCAGACGGCCCTTGGGGCTCGTCCTTCCCTGAGTGCTGCGAGGAAGGACGGGCCTGCCGGATATTTCGCCCATGGGCCGGGGCCGGTCGTCAGGTCCTCGTGCTCCTGCGGCTCGGGGGGCGGCTCGGCCTCCACGCGGGCGTGCCGGGGCGGGATCGCGAGGCGCAGGACGTCGGCCATCGTCCCGGCGTAGCGGTCGGCGACCGCGCGGGCCAGCGCGGCGATCTCCGTCGCCAGCACCGGTTCGGGGGACGTGACGCGCTCCAGGTACAGCAGGCGGCCGTCGTGCTCGCTCTCCTCGACGCGTTCGAGCACGTAGCCGTCCACGAGCCGGCCCGCGAACCTTACGCGGACGCGGCAGCCGGGCACCGTCTGGGTGTCCAGTTTGTCCGGGACGAGGTAGTCGAACGGACGATCCAGGTGCGGCAGCGGGACGTCCACCGCCACCCGCGCCACCGGCAGTTCGGCCGCCGGGCGCCGCTCCCCCTTGCGGGCCGTTCGCGTCGCGGGCGCCGCCGCCGTGCCGCCGGACGGTAGGGTCGGACCGGGCCGCGCGGCGACCTCGTGCAATCCCGGGATCAGGCCCGTGCCCCCGCCGTCGCTCGTCACCGTCCCGTCCTACCAGACGCCGGGGACGGTCCGACGCCGCGCGGCGACCCGCACGACCGTTCGCGAAGGACGAGCAGGCCCACCGTGACCACAGCACACATTCCCGAGCGCCTCGACACCACCGGCCCCGAGCGTCCCCCGCGCCGTCCGGCCTGGCGCCGCTACGCCGACCCGCGCAACCCGGTGACGGCCGCCACGTTGCTCGCCGCCGTCCTGCACCTGGTCTGGGCGCGGTGGCTGGCCGCCGAGGGCGGCGACCTGGCCGCGCAGGCGTTCTGGACGCACTTCGCCGGCGACCACCCCGGCTCCGCCTACAGCCTCGCGTGGTACGGCGGCATCCATCCGGTGTCCTACAGCGTGCTGTCGCCGTATGTCATGTCATGGTTCGGCATCCGAACGGTCGCGACGGTCGCGGGCACGCTGTCGGCGACGCTGACGGCGCTGCTGCTCGTCCGGTTCCGCGCGCCCGCCACGCTCGCCGCGTCGCTGTGGGCCGCGTTCGCGATCTCCTGCAACGCCGGATCGGGACGCGTGACGTTCGGCCTCGGCCTGGTGTTCGCGCTCGGCGTGGTGCTGGTCGCGTTCACGCCGCGCGGGCGTCCGGTCCCGCGCGCCGCGTTGATGTTCGGGCTCGCGGTGGTCGCGACGCTCGCGTCCCCGGTCGCCGGACTGTTCCTGCTGGTCGTCGCCGCCGCCCTGTTCCTCACCGGCCGCCGCCGCGCCGGTCTCGCCATCGCCGCCGGGCCGCCCCTGGTCGTCGGCGTCACGACCGCTCTGTTCCCGTTCACGGGCGTGCAGCCGATCGGGCTGTTCTCGATCGTCGCGCCCGCGATCACGAGCGTCGTCGCCGTGCTGCTGTGCGCGCCGCGCTCGTGGACGCTCGTCCGCGTCGGCGCGGGCGTGTACCTCACGGGCATCGTGCTGACGTTCCTGATCCCGTCACCGATCGGCAGCAACGTCGAACGGCTGTCGCTGCTGTTCGGCGGGACGGTGCTGCTGTCGGCGGTCGCGGCGACGACCCGTCCGTGGCGGCTGGTGGCGCTGAGCGTCGCGTTCGTCGTGACCGCGGGCTGGATGATGGTGAAGCCGGTGGACGACATCATCCACACCCGTCCGGCCGCCGCCACCGCCGGCACCGTCGCGGGCCTGCGCGCCGAACTCGACCGCTACGGCGCCGCCCGGGGACGGATCGAGGTCGTGCCGCTGCGCTCCCACTGGGAGACGTCGGGCCTGGCGCGGAACTACACGCTCGCACGCGGCTGGAACCGCCAGGTGGACGCCGAACGCCACCCGATCTTCTACAAGGACGGCGCGCTCACCCCGGCGTCCTACCACGCGTGGCTGCGGCAGTGGGCCGTCCGCTTCGTCGTCCTGCCCGAGGACGAGACGGACTGGGCCGCCCACGAAGAGGCCGACCTCGTCCGCGCAGGCCAGCCCTACCTGCACGAGGTCTACCGCGACCAGTACTGGCGCCTCTACCAGGTGACAGACCCGGTGCCCTTGGTAGAACTCCCCTCGACCGTCGCCTGGATCCACTCCGACGAGCTGGCGGTGGACGTCCCGTCCCGCGGCTCAGTCCTCCTGCGGATCGTCTGGTCCCCCTGGCTGAGCGTCTCGACCGACCACGGCTCGGGCGGCGGCTGCCTCGAACGCGACGGCACCTTCGTCCGCCTTCACGCCCCCGGCCCCGGCCGCTACCGCATCGGAGCCCACTACACCGTCCCCCGAGGCACCCCCTGCCCCCACTAACCCACCCAAAAGCCACAAACAGAAGCACCCCACCCCCAGCGCGACGCGAGTGCGGGCTCGCGCGCACGCACGCACGCCGTGGAGCCAAAGCGCAGGCCCGCCCGCATGGTTAGCGCCGGGCCGCTCGCCTACCGGCGGGCAACGGCGCTACGCACGCGCTGATGCCCGCGCACGGGCGCGTTCACGCGTCCCCGGGCGCAGCACGCCCTAGCGCGCAAGCGCGCTGTGCACGCAGCGCGCTTACCGCGGGCGCGCGCCGGGCGCTCTGCACGCGGGCGCGCGCCAGACGCTTCGCACGGCGCTCCGCCGCCTTGGCACGCAGGCATGCTCGGCGCGCAGTCCACCTCTTCGCGCGACGCGCGCACGGCGCGGTCCGCGCCTTGCCGCGCCCGCGACCTCCCGTGCCCGCACGCCCCCGGCGCCACTGCACGGGCGCGCGCACGGTCTGGCGCCGGGCCGCTCGCCTAGCGGCTCGCGTCCCGGCGGGGAACGGCGCCGCGCGCCGGGTGGTGCCCGAGCGCTGGCGTGTTCCCGCGTCCTCGAGCGGAGCGCGCCCAGGCGCGCAGGCGCGCTTAGCGCGCGAGAGCGCGCCAGGCGCGGAGTAACGCGGGCGTGGGCGCATTGACGCGTCCCCGGGAGCGGTGCGCCCTAGCACGCAGGCGTGCCCTGCACCCACGCGCGCCCTGCGCCCACGCGCATACCGGGCGCTTCGCGCGCGAGAGCGCGCCCGGAGCAGGGTAACGCCCAGGCGTGGGCGCATTGGTGCATCCCCGGGTGCGGCGTGCCTTAGCGCGCAGGCGCGCCCTGCGCCTGTGCGCGTGCCAGGCGCTTAGCGCGCGAAAGCGCGCCAGGCGCGGGGTAACGCCCAGGCGTGGGCGCGTTGACGCGTCCCCGGCTGTGGTGCGCCCAGCGCCCGTGCGCGTACCGGGCGCTTTGCGCGCGAGAGTGCGCCCGGAGCGGGGTAACGCCGGGCCTGGGCGCGTCGACGCGTCCCGGGTGTGGCGCGCTCCCGCGCGCGGGCGCGTGCCGGGCGCTTCGCGCGCGAGAGTGCGCCAGGCGCGGGGTAACGCCGGGCCTGGGCGCGTTGACGCGTCCCGGGTGCGGCGCGCCCTGGCGCGCGGGCGCGCTTTGCGCGCGGGAGCGGGCCGGGCGCTTTGCGCGCGGCGCTCGGCCGCCTTGGCGCGCGGGCTTGCTCGGCGCCCAGCCCGCCTCTTCGCGCGACGCGCGCACGGCGTGGTCGGCGTCTTGCCGTGTACAGGCGCAGTCTCGCCGGGACGCGAGCCGCCAGGCGAGCGGCCCGGCGGGAAGTCACCCGCGCGCCCGCGCTCGACCCGCCCGGCGCGCGGGGACGGCGCGGGCGTGGCACGCGCGGAGCGCAACGCGGACGCGGCGCAGCGCAGGCATGGCGCAGCGCAGGCATGGCGCAGCGCAGGCATGGCGCAGCGCAGGCATGGCGCAGCGCAGGCATGGCGCAGCGCAGGCATGGCGCAGCACAGGCATGGCGCAGCACAGGCATGGCGCAGCACAGGCATGGCGCAGCACAGGCATGGCGCAGCACAGGCATGGCGCAGCACAGGCATGGCGCAGCACAGGCATGGCGCAGCACAGGCATGGCGCAGCACAGGCATGGCACGGGTGCCGCGCGGCGCAGGCGCGGGCCCGACCCGACGGGGACTCAGCGCGGACTCAGCGCCGATGCGGCGCGAGTGCGGCATGGCACGGGGGTGGCGCGGTGCGGGCGTGGAATGGCACGCGCGCGTGGCGTGGCGCGGGTGTGGTGTGGGTGCGGGGTGGGACGTTGTGGGGTTGGGGTGGGGTGCGAAAGGTCCGCTGTCGTGGGCGGTTGTGCCGGGACAGCGGACCTTTCGGGTTGCGTGGGGTTTGTTAGAGGCCGGCGGCCGAGGCGAGGGCGTCGGCGCGGTCGGTGGACTCCCAGGAGAAGTCGGGCTCGCGGCGGCCGAAGTGGCCGTAGGCGGCGGTCTGGGAGTAGATGGGGCGGAGGAGGTCCAGGTCGCGGACGATCGCGGCGGGACGCAGGTCGAAGACGTCGAGGACGGCTTCCTGGATCTTGGCGACGGGCAGCTTCTCGGTGCCGAAGGTCTCGACGAAGACGCCCACGGGCTGGGCCTTGCCGATCGCGTAGGCGACCTGGACCTCGGCGCGGTCGGCGAGCTGCGCCGCGACGATGTTCTTGGCGACCCAGCGCATCGCGTAGGCGGCGGAGCGGTCCACCTTGGACGGGTCCTTGCCGGAGAAGGCGCCGCCGCCGTGGCGGGCCATGCCGCCGTAGGTGTCGACGATGATCTTGCGGCCGGTGAGGCCGGCGTCGCCCATCGGGCCGCCGATCTCGAAGCGGCCGGTCGGGTTGACGAGGAGGCGGTAGCCGTCGGAGTCGATGTCGAACTCGGCGAGGACCGGGTCGACGACGTGCTCCTTGATGTCCGGCGTCAGCAGTTCCTTCAGGTCGATGTCGGGAGCGTGCTGGCTGGACACCACGACGGTGTCGAGCCGGACGGCGCGGGCGCCGTCGTACTCGATCGTGACCTGGGTCTTGCCGTCGGGACGCAGGTAGGGCACCACGCCGCCCTTGCGGACCGCCGACAGGCGCTGCGCGAGCCGGTGCGCCAGCGTGATCGGCAGCGGCATCAGCTCGGGGGTCTCGTTGGTGGCGTAGCCGAACATGAGGCCCTGGTCGCCGGCGCCCTGCCGGTCGAGGTCGTCGGAGCCCTCGCCCTCGCGGGTCTCGTAGGCGTCGTCCACGCCCTGGGCGATGTCGGGGGACTGCGCGCCGATGGACACCGACACGCCGCAGGAGTGGCCGTCGAAGCCCTTCTTGGACGAGTCGTAGCCGATCTCCAGGATCTTCTCCCGGATCACGCCGGGAATGTCCACATAGGTCTCGGTGGTGACCTCACCGGCGACGTGGACCTGCCCGGTGGTGATCAGGGTCTCGACGGCGACCCGGCTGCGCGGGTCGTCCTTGAGCATCGCGTCCAGGAGGGTGTCGCTGATCTGGTCAGCGATCTTGTCCGGATGCCCCTCGGTGACGGACTCGGAGGTGAACAGACGGCGAGACACGTTGCGTGGACTCCTTGCAGCGGCTGCTGACTGATGTCGCAGAGCGGATGTGGTGGTCGGCACGGCCGGGGGTTACGCCCGCCCCCGCCCGGGGTTCGGTTTTCCGAGGAAGTCTATAGGGATGGGCTCTCCGGCGGCGTGGCGCGTCCCGGCCGCGTCTCAGCCGTCGAGACGGGCGGCCACGAGGTCCCACACGACGTCGGCGAGCGCCTCCTTCGGGCCGCGCGGCACCTCGACCGACGAGCCGTCCGCGCCGAGCACCACGGCCGCGTTGTCGGGGCGCCCGAACGCGAGGTCCGCGCCGACCTGGTTGACGACGAGCAGGTCGCAGCCCTTGCGGGCGAGCTTGGCGCGGCCGTTGGCGAGGACGTCGTCGGTCTCGGCGGCGAACCCGACGATCACCTGCCCGGCGTGCGGGCGGGCGCCGAGCTCGGCGAGGACGTCGGGGTTCTGCACCAGCTCGATCGACGGGGCCGAAGCGCCGTCCCGCTTCTTGATCTTGGACGGGCGGTACCCGGCGGGCCGGAAGTCCGCCACGGCCGCCGCCATCACGACGGCGTCGGCCCGATCAGCCGCCGAAAGCACGGCCTCGCGGAGCTGCAACGCCGACTCGACGACCACGACCCGCACCCCGGCCGGGTCGGGCAGCGCGACGTTCGCGGCGACCAGCGTCACCCGCGCGCCCCGCGCCGCCGCCGTCCGGGCGAGCGCGTAGCCCTGCAGCCCGGACGACCGGTTGCCGAGGAACCGGACGGGGTCCAGCGCCTCCCGCGTCCCGCCCGCCGAGACGACGACGTGCCGCCCGTCCAGATCCCGCGGCAGCGCCCCACGGGCCAGCACGCCCCGCGCCACCTCGAACAGGGCCTCCGGGTCGGGCAGCCGCCCCGGGCCCGTGTCCTTGCCGGTGAGCCGCCCGGACGCCGGGTCCACGACGATCGACCCGCGCGCCCGCAGCGTCGCGACGTTCGCCTGCGTGGCCGGGTGCTCCCACATCTCGGTGTGCATGGCGGGCGCGAACACGACCGGGCACCGCGCGGTGAGCAGCGTGTTGGTGAGCAGGTCGTCGGCGAGCCCGTGCGCCGCGCGGGCCAGCAGGTCGGCGGTGGCGGGGGCGACGAACACGAGGTCGGCGGTCTGGCCGATGCGCACGTGCGGCACGTCGGCGACGCCGTCCCAGACGCGCGTCGCGACCGGACGGCCCGACAGCGCCGCCCAGGTGGGCTCCCCGACGAACCGGAGCGCGTCCGCGGTGGGCACGACCGTGACGTCGTGCCCCGACTCGGTGAACCGCCGCAGCAGCTCGCAGACCTTGTAGGCGGCGATGCCGGCGCCGACGCCGAGCACCACGCGGGGCCGGGCGGACGCGGCGGGACCGCCGTCGTGCGGAGTCATCCGGGGCCGGATCAGCCCTCGACGGGCTCGGCGTGCAGGAGCCCCTCGCGCGTCTCGCGGAGCGCGATCGACAGCGGCTTCTCCTGGACCTGGGTCTCCACCAGGGGGCCGACGTACTCCAGCAGGCCCTCGCCGAGCTGGGCGTAGTAGGCGTTGATCTGCCGGGCGCGCTTGGCCGCGATGCTCACGAGGCCGTACTTGGTGTCGACGACTTCGAGCAGCTCGTCGATCGACGGGTTGGTGATGCCTTCGTTGCTGGCTGCCACGCGGTGGCCTTCCGATCGAAGCTAAGGGTGGACGACCATCAAGGTTAGCAGTTCGGCGCACACGTCCCGGACGGACGTGTTGACGAGCGTGAGGTCGAACTCCTTCTCGGCCGCGAGTTCGACGCGGGCGGCGGCGAGCCGGCGCTCGATGACGTCCGGCGGTTCGGTGCCGCGCCCGGTCAGGCGGCGGACGAGTTCGTCCCAGCTCGGCGGCGCGAGGAACACCAGGCGCGCCTCGGGCATCGCGGCGCGGACCTGGCGGGCGCCCTGCAGATCGATCTCCAGCAGGACGGGCTCGCCCCGGGTGAGGCGTTCGACGACGGGTCCGCGCGGAGTTCCATAGCGATTTCCGGCGAATTCCGCCCATTCAAGAAGTTCCCCTTCGGCGACGAGCCGGTCGAAACCGGCATCGTCGACGAAGAAGTACTGCACACCGTGCTTTTCTCCCGGCCGGGGAGACCGGGTTGTCACCGAGACCGACAGCCACACCTCAGGATGCGAACGCCGGATCTCGGCGACGACCGTGCTCTTCCCGACGCCTGACGGGCCGGAGAGGACCGTCAGCCGCCGGTGGGAGGGAGCTTGCACGTCGAAGCCTTCCGAAGCAGTCATGAATGCCTCGGAACCGGACGAGATGGAGCCGGCGCCGGGCACACCCGGACCGGCCGCGACGGCATCGCCGTCACGCCCGTCCACGGAGCGCGGGTCAGCGGTTTCCACCGCCGCCGAACTCACGCTCCAGGGAGGCGCGCTGGTTGGCGCCGAGACCCCGCACGCGGCGGGATTCGGCGATGCCCAGGCGCTCCATGATCTGCTTGGCACGCACCTTGCCCACACCGGGCAGGGATTCCAGGAGGGCCGACACCTTCATCTTTCCGATGACGTCGTCGGCCTGACCCTCCTTGAGGACCTCGGCGAGCGAGGTCCCCCCGTGCTTGAGCCGGTTCTTTACCTCGGCCCGCTCTTTACGGGCCTTGGCAGCCTTCTCCAGGGCTGCGGCGCGCTGTTCGGGGGTCAGGGGCGGAAGAGCCACGCCGGGTCACCTCAGGTTTCCACTCGACGGAGTCGGACGGGACGGGAAACTAGCGAGTTCACGCCCCATAAGGCAACGTGAAAGCCCGTTTAGCCCGCCACAAAATCACGAAAATCACTCCTTGAAGCGTCCCGAATACAGAGGGTACACAACTCGGGCCGGTCCGGCACCCAACCCCCCGCCATCCTGGGACTTTCGCATGATCGTGGAAAACCGCCCACTGCGGCCCGGAATGTGTGACTCGTCACCCTGACCGAGGCCCCCGGCGGAGAGTCGGCACGCCCGTTATGGAGCGTTCCATTCATGCCCCGCGAACCCCCGGCGACCGCTCGGCGGAGCGCGCTCAGCGCGCGGCGCGGAGCCCGGCGGCGAGCGCCGCGGCGGCGGCGCCGGGATCGTCCGCCCGCGTGATCGGACGCCCGACGACGACCAGGTCCGCCCCGGCCGCGAGCGCGCTCTCGGGCGTCGCGACGCGCGCCTGGTCCTGAACGTCCGCCCCCGCGGGCCGCACCCCCGGCGTGATGATCACGACGTCCGGCCCGACGGCGTCGCGGACCGCCGACGCCTCGCGCGGCGAGCACACGAGCGCCCGCGCGCCCGCCTCGACGGCGAGGACCGCGAACCGCAGCACGGCGGCGGGCACCGGGCCGGCGACGCCGAGCGCGGCGAGGTCCGCGTCGTCCAGCGATGTGAGAAGCGTCACGGCGGCGACGCGCGTGTCGGGCGCGGCCTCCACCGCCGCCCGCACCATGTCCGGCCCCCCGGCCGCGTGGACGGTCAGGTACGCGGGCTTCAGCCGCGCCACCGACCGCGCCGCGCCCGCCACGGTCGCCGGAATGTCGTGCAGCTTCAAATCCAGGAAAAGGTCCGCGTCGCCCGCGTCCCGCACGCGAGTGACCGCCTCGGTGCCGTAGCGCAAATACAGCTCAAGACCGACCTTGAGCGTGCTGACGTGCGGCGCGACGAGCGACGCCCACCGCGCGGCCGTGTCCAGCTCGGGGGCGTCCAGCGCGACGGCGACGGGGGCGCGGGTCATGGCAGGGTCTCCTTCAGTTCGGGCTCGGCCGGCGCCGCGGGCGGCGGGACGTCGATCCCGGCGAGCGGCGGGACGTACCCGGCGGGCTTGTGGGCCAGCCCGACGGCGTCGGCGACGCGGCCGAGCCGGCGGGCGGCCAGGGCCTCCTCCAGCTCGCGCAGGATGCGCGGGACGGCCCCGGGATCGTGGAACAGGGTCGTGCCCACCGCGACCGCCGACGCGCCCGCCAGCAGGAACTCCAGGGCGTCCAGGCCGGACGTGACGCCGCCGACCCCCACGATCGGCACGTCCGGCAGCGCGGCGTGGACCTGGTAGACGCACCGCAGCGCGATCGGGCGGATCGCCGGCCCCGACAGCCCGCCCGACACGCCGGTGAGCGTGGGCCGCAGCGTCGTGGTGTCGATCGCCATGCCCTCGACGGTGTTGATGAGCGTCAGGCCGTCCGCGCCCGCGTCCACGCACGCCAGCGCGACGTTCGCGAGGTCGGCGGCGTCCGGCGCGAGCTTGGCCAGCACCGGCGTGCCCGGCGCCGCCCCGGCCCGCGCGGCCCGCACGACCGACGCCGCCGAGCGCGGGTGCCGGGAGAACATCCGCCCCCGGTCCTCGACGTTCGGGCAGGCGACGTTGACCTCGATCGCCGCGACGCCGGGCGCGCCGCGCAGCCGGGCGGCCAGCTCGCCGAACTCCTCGGCGCTGTCGCCCGCGAGCGACACGACGACCGGGACGTCCTGCTCGGCGAGCCACGGCAGGTCCCGGTCGAGGAAGCCTTCGATGCCGGGCCCGGGCAGTCCCATCGCGGTCAGCAAAGCGCTCGGCGCCTCGGCGACGCGCGGCGTGGGCCGTCCGGCGCGGGGCCGCAGCGTCACCGACGGCGTGACGAACGCGCCGAGCTTGGACAGCTCGAAGAACTGCGCCAGCTCGCGTCCCGAGCCGCCGCACCCGGCGGCGGTCAGCAGCGGCGCGGACAGGTCGAGCGGGCCGAGGACGGTCCGCAGGCGGTCGCTCACCGGGCGCCTCCGTCGGGGAGTGCGGCGGCGCGCGGCGCGCCGAGGGCGTCGAACGGGATCGTGCCGAGGTCGCCCCAGCGGACGCGGTCGCCGCGCAGGACGGGCCCGTCGGCGCAGGCCCGGACCATGCGCGTGACGCCGTCCTCGCCCTGGACGGGCAGGACGCACGTCATGCACGCCCCGATGCCGCACGCGCCCGTCCGGCCGAGGAACTCCTGCACCGACACCTGCGAGGGCAGGCCGAACTCGGCGGCGACGCGCGTGACGGCCCGCAGGAGCGGCGTCGGGCCGCACGCGTAGACGACGTCCGCGCCCGTCTCGGCCACGACGCGGGGCAGGATCTCGCGGACGGTGCCGCGCTCCCCCGTCGAGCCGTCCTCGGTCGTGACGGTCGCGCTGTCGCCGATGCGCTGGGCCATGCGGGAGCCGAACACGTGCCGTCCGGTCGTCCCGCCGAGGACGAAGTGGACGTGGCACCCGCGCCGCCGCAGCGTGTCGGCGAGGGCGAACAGCGCGGCGCCGCCCGGTCCCCCGCCGACCAGCAGGCAGGTGACGGGGTCGCGGGGCAGCCGGAACGGGCGGCCGAGCGGCCCGAGGACGTCGAGTTTGTCGCGGGAGCGGCGCCCGGCCAGCCACGCGGTGCCGGGTTCGGTGTCGGCGAAGACGACCTCGACCGTCCCGCCGTAGTCCGGTTTCACCTCGTAGACGCCGAAGCAGCGGCGGATCAGCCGGGACGAGTGGTCGCCGCCGACCGCCAGCGCCACGAACTGCCCCGGCCGGAACCGTTCGGCGACGGCCGGGGCGACCAGTGTCATCGCGTGGTAGTCCTGCACCCCGCGGACCGTCAGGACCGTCGCCGACGTCTGCACCGGTGAGTCGGACACAAGCTCCCTCTCGTCGTCGCTACGCGGGCGCGCTCACTCCCGCCCCGGCGCGCCGCGCAGCCGCTCAGCGTGCTCCTGGAGGGAGCGGACGCCGACATGGCCGCCGGTGATGGCCTCGATGCCCTGGACGGCGGCGGCGAGGCCCTGCACCGTGGTGACGCACGGTACGCCGCGCAGGACCGCCGCGGTGCGGATCTCGTAGCCGTCGAGCCGGGGACCGGACTGGCCGGGGCCGCCGAACGGAGTATTGACGATGAGGTCGACCTCGCCGTCGAGGACGCGCCGCACGATGGTCGGCTCCCCGTCCGGACCGGGACCCGCGCCGTGCTTGCGGACGATCTTGGCACGCACGCCGTTGCGGCGCAGGACCTCGGCGGTCCCCTCCGTGGCAAGAATCTCAAAGCCCAGGTCCGCGAGCCGCTTCACCGGGAAGATCATGTGCCGTTTGTCCCGGTTGGCGACGGAGACGAACACGCGTCCCTTCGTCGGCAGCGACCCGTACGCGGCCTGCTGCGACTTGGCGTAGGCGGTGCCGAACACCTCGTCGATGCCCATGACCTCGCCGGTCGAGCGCATCTCCGGGCCGAGGACGGTGTCCACGAACTCGCCGCCCCGGTCGCGGAACCGGTCGAACGGCAGCACCGCCTCCTTGACCGCGATCGGCGCGTCCAGCGGCAGCGACCCGCCGTCCCCCGACGCCGGCAGCAGCCCCTCGGCGCGCAGCTCGGCGACCGTCGCGCCCATCATGACGCGCGCGGCGGCCTTGGCCAGCGGCACGGCCGTCGCCTTGGAAACGAACGGGACGGTCCGCGACGCGCGCGGGTTGGCCTCCAGCACGTACAGGACGCCCGCCGACAGCGCGTACTGGACGTTCATGAGCCCCCGCACGCCGATGCCCTTGGCCAGCGCCTCGGTGGACTCGCGGATCCGCCGGACGTCGTCGTGCCCGAGCGTGATCGGCGGCAGCGCGCACGCCGAGTCGCCCGAGTGGATCCCGGCCTCCTCGATGTGCTCCATCACGCCGCCGAGGTACAGCTCCTCGCCGTCGAACAGGGCGTCGACGTCGATCTCGATGGCCTCGTCCAGGAACCGGTCCACGAGGACGGGGTGGTCGGGGCTGGCCTCGGTCGCCTTGGCCATGTAGTCGCGCAGCGTCGTGTCGTCGTAGACGATCTCCATGCCGCGCCCGCCGAGCACGTAGGACGGCCGGACGAGCACCGGGTAGCCGATCTCGGCGGCGATGTCGCGGGCGTCCTCGTAGGACGTCGCGGTGCCGTGCTTGGGCGCCAGCAGCCCCGCGCGGTGCAGGACGCGCCCGAACGCGCCCCGGTCCTCGGCGAGGTGGATGCTCTCGGGCGACGTCCCGACGACGGGCACGCCCGCGTTCTTGAGGCGCTGCGCGAGGCCGAGCGGCGTCTGCCCGCCGAGCTGGACGATGACGCCCGCGACCGTCCCGGTCTCCTGCTCGGCGTGGACGACCTCCAGGACGTCCTCCAGCGTCAGCGGCTCGAAGTACAGCCGCCCCGAGGTGTCGTAGTCGGTCGAGACGGTCTCGGGGTTGCAGTTGACCATCACGGTCTCGTAGCCCGCGTCGGCCAGCGTGAACGACGCGTGGACGCAGGAGTAGTCGAACTCCACGCCCTGCCCGATCCGGTTCGGCCCGGACCCGAGGATGATCACCTTGGGCTTGTCGCCCGGCGGGACCTCGGTCTCCTCGTCGTAGGACGAGTACAGGTACGGCGTCCGCGCGGCGAACTCGGCGGCGCAAGTGTCGACCGTCAGGTACACGGGCCGGACGCCGAGCGCGTGCCGCAGCTCCCGCACGACCTCCTCCGACAGCCCGCGGATCTCTCCGATCTGCGCGTCGGAGAACCCGTGCCGCTTGGCGTGCAGCAGCGCGTCGCGGGTGAGCGCGTCGCTGGACGTGCGGATCTCCTCGGCGATGGCGTTGAGGCCCGCGATCTGGTCGAGGAACCACGGGTCGATCGAGGTGGCCGCGTACGCCTCCTCGATCGTCGCGCCCGCCCACAGGGCCCGCTGGACGTCGCGGAGCCGTCCGTCGTGCGGGCTGGCCGCCGACTCCAGCAGCGCGACGGGGTCGCCGGGGTCGCCCGCCCAGGAGAACGGGGCGCCCTTCTGTTCCAGCGACCGCAGCGCCTTCTGGAGCGCCTCGGCGAAGTTGCGGCCGATCGCCATCGCCTCGCCGACCGACTTCATGTGCGTGGTCAGCGACGCGTCCGCGCCGGGGAACTTCTCGAACGCGAACCGGGGCACCTTGACGACCACGTAGTCGAGCGTCGGCTCGAACGACGCGGGCGTCTCGGCGGTGATGTCGTTCGGGATCTCGTCCAGCGTGTAGCCGATGGCGAGCTTGGCCGCGATCTTGGCGATCGGGAAGCCGGTGGCCTTGGACGCCAGCGCCGACGACCGCGACACGCGCGGGTTCATCTCGATGACGATCATCCGGCCGGTGCCCGGGTGGACGGCGAACTGGATGTTGCAGCCGCCGGTGTCCACGCCGACCTCGCGGATGACGGCGATGGCGACGTCCCGCATGTTCTGGTACTCGCGGTCGGTCAGGGTCAGCGCGGGCGCGACGGTGATCGAGTCGCCGGTGTGGACGCCCATCGGGTCCAGGTTCTCGATCGAGCAGACGATGACGACGTTGTCGGCCCGGTCCCGCATGACCTCCAGCTCGTACTCCTTCCAGCCGAGGATCGACTCCTCCAGGAGCACCTCGCTGGTCGGGCTGGCGGCCAGGCCGGACCCGGCGATGCGGCGCAGGTCGTCCTCGTCGTGGGCGAAGCCGGACCCGGCGCCGCCCATCGTGAACGACGGCCGCACGACCATCGGGTAGCCCAGCTCGCCGGCGGCGGCCAGGCACTCGTCCATCGTGTGGCAGATGATCGACCGCGCGGACTCGGCGTTCAGGCCCTGCTCGGCGGCGACCTTGGCGACGACGCCCTTGAAGCGCTCGCGGTTCTCGCCCGCCTGGATCGCCTCGACGTCCGCGCCGATCAGCTCGACGCCGTACCGCTCCAGCGCGCCGCTCTCGAACAGCGCGATGGCGGTGTTCAGCGCGGTCTGGCCGCCGAGCGTGGGCAGCAGCGCGTCCGGGCGCTCCTTGGCGATGATCTTCTCGACGACCTCGGGGGTGATCGGCTCGACGTAGGTGGCGTCGGCCAGCTCGGGGTCGGTCATGATCGTCGCGGGGTTGCTGTTGACCAGCACGACCCGCAGGCCCTCGGCCTTCAGCACCCGGCACGCCTGGCTGCCGGAGTAGTCGAACTCGGCCGCCTGGCCGATGACGATCGGCCCGGAGCCGATCACGAGAACGCTGGAGAGGTCCGTCCGGCGCGGCATCACTCCGCTCCCTTCGTCATCAGGTCGCAGAAGCGGTCGAACAGGCCGGTGGCGTCGTGCGGGCCCGCCGCCGCCTCCGGGTGGTACTGGACGGAGAACGCGGGCCGGTCCAGCAGCCGCAGGCCCTCCACGCAGCCGTCGTTGAGGTTGACGTGGCTGACCTCGGCACGGCCGTAGGGGGTGTCGAACGGGCCGTCGGTCGGCGCGTCCACCGCGAAGCCGTGGTTGTGCGCCGACACCGCGACGCGTCCGGTCGCGCGGTCCTGGACGGGCTGGTTGACGCCCCGGTGCCCGAACCGCAGCTTGTACGTCCCGAGGCCGAGCGCGCGGCCGAAGATCTGGTTCCCGAAGCAGATCCCGAAGAACGGGACCTCGGCCGTCAGCACGCCGCGCAGCGCGGCCACCGCGCCGTCGGCGGTCGCCGGGTCGCCCGGGCCGTTGGAGAAGAACACGCCGTCGGGGCGCAGCGCGAGGATGTCGGCGGCGGTGACGTCGGCGGGCAGCACGTGGACCTCGCAGCCCCGCTCGGCCAGCCGGTGCGGCGTCATCGCCTTGATGCCGAGGTCCACGGCGGCGACGGTGAACCGCCTGTCCCCGATCGCCGGGACGACGTACGGCTCCCGCGTCGAGACCTCCTTGGCCAGGTCCGCGCCCTCCATCCCGGGGGCCGCCTGGACGCGCGCGACGAGTTCGCGCTCGTCCGCGACCGCCGGGCCGCTGAAGATCCCGGCGCGCATCGCGCCGCGGTCGCGCAGGTGGCGGGTCAGCGCGCGGGTGCCGGGGATCGCGATCCCGACGACGCCCTGGTCGCGCAGCGCCGACCCGAGCGACCCGGTGGCCCGCCAGTTCGACGCGACCCGCGCGGGCTCGCGCACGACGTACCCGGCGACCTGGATGCGGGACGACTCGGGGTCCTCCTCGTTCACGCCCGTGTTGCCGATGTGGGGGGCCGTCATCGCGACGATCTGGCGCGCGTACGACGGGTCGGTCAGCGTCTCCTGGTAGCCGGTCATGCCGGTGTTGAAGACGATCTCGCCGAGCGTCTCCCCCACGGCCCCGTACGGCGTTCCCCGGAAGACGCGACCGTCCTCCAGGACGAGAATTGCGGTGTCGGTCACTGCAGCTTTCCTTCCAGCACGGTGGGGCGGCCCCGCAGGAACGTCGCGACGACCCGGCCGGGGAGGGTGAGCCCGGCGTAGGGGGTGTTGCGGCTCTTGGACGTCATCGCGGCCGGGTCCACGGCGCGGCGCGGCGACGCGTCGTACACGGTGAGGTTCGCGGGCGCGCCCGGCTCGATCGGGCGGCCCTGCCCGTCCAGCCGGCCGATCCGCGCGGGGGCGAACGACATGCGGTCGGCGACGCCGGCCCAGTCCAGCAGGCCGGTCTCGATCATCGCCTCCTGGACGACCGGCAGCGCGGTCTCCAGCCCGATCATCCCCATCGCCGCCTCGGCCCACTCGGTCTCCTTGGCCTCGACCGGGTGCGGGGCGTGGTCGGTGGCGACGCAGTCGACGGTGCCGTCGGCGAGGGCGTGCCGCAGCGCGGTGACGTCGTCGACGGTGCGCAGCGGCGGGTTCACCTTGAAGATCGGGTCGTAGCCGCAGGCGCGGGTGTCGTCCAGCAGCAGGTGGTGCGGCGTCACCTCGGCGGTGACCTGGCAGCCCCGGCTCTTGGCCCACCGGATGATCTCGACGGACCCGGCGGTGGACACGTGGCAGACGTGCAGCCGCGACCCGACGTGCTCGGCGAGCAGCACGTCCCGCGCGATGATCGCCTCCTCGGCGACCGCCGGCCAGCCGCGCAGCCCGAGCGCCGCCGACATCTCGCCCTCGTTGAGCTGGGCGCCCTCGGTCAGGCGCGGCTCCTGCGCGTGCTGCGCGACGACGCCGTCGAACGCCTTCACGTACTCCAGCGCCCGCCGCATGATCACCGCGTCCGACACGCAGTGCCCGTCGTCGGAGAACACCCGGACGCGGGCGGCCGAGTCGGCCATCGCGCCCAGCTCGGCGAGCTGCTCGCCGCGGATGCCGTTGGTGACCGCGCCGACCGGGTGGACGTCGCAGTACCCCGCCTCGCGGCCGAGCCGCCAGACCTGCTCCACGACGCCCGCGGTGTCGGCCACCGGGTCGGTGTTGGCCATCGCGTGGACGGCCGTGTACCCGCCCATCGCGGCGGCCTTCGTCCCGGACTCGACGGTCTCGGCGTCCTCGCGGCCGGGCTCGCGCAGGTGGGTGTGCAGGTCCACCAGGCCGGGCAGCACGACGAGGCCGGTCGCGTCCACGACCTCGGCGTCGCCGGCGTCCAGGCCGCGGCCGACCGCCGCGATCACGCCGTCGCGGACGAGGACGTCCGCCGCCTCGCCGCCGAGGATCCGGCCGTTCCTGATCAGGTACGCGGTCACGCGGGGACCTCCTTGCCGATGGCGGGCTCGGAGCCTCCGAGCAGCAGATAGAGCACGGCCATCCGGGCGCTGACGCCGTTGGCGACCTGCTCGACGATCGTGGACCGCACCGAGTCGGCGACCTCCGCCGCGATCTCCACGCCCCGGTTCATCGGCCCGGGGTGCATGACGATCGCGTGCTCGGGCAGCCGCGCCATGCGGGGCGCGTCCAGGCCGTAGCGGCGGCTGTACTCGCGGACGGTCGGGAAGTACGCCGCGTTCATCCGCTCCTGCTGGACGCGCAGCATCATCACGACGTCGCTCTTGGGCAGCACCGCGTCGAGGTCGTAGGAGATCTCGCACGGCCACGACCCGACCGCGACCGGGAACAGCGTCGGCGGCGCCACCAAGGTGACCTCCGCGCCGAGCGTGGCCAGCAGCAGCACGTTGGAACGGGCCACGCGGCTGTGCAGGACGTCCCCGACGATCGTCACCCGGCGGCCGTCCAGGTCGCCGAGGCGGCGGCGCATCGTGAACGCGTCCAGCAGCGCCTGCGTCGGGTGCTCGTGCGTGCCGTCGCCCGCGTTGACGACGCTGCCCTGGACCCAGCGCGCCAGCCGGTGCGGGGCGCCGGACGCGCCGTGCCGGATCACCACGCCGTCCGCGCCCATCGCCTCCAGGGTGAGCGCGGTGTCCTTCAGGCTCTCGCCCTTGGACACGCTGGAGCCCTTCGCCGAGAAGTTGATCACGTCGGCGGACAGGCGCTTGGCGGCGGCCTCGAACGAGATGCGGGTGCGGGTGGAGTCCTCGTAGAAGAGGTTCACGACCGTCCGGCCGCGCAGCGTCGGGAGCTTCTTGACCGTCCGGTCGGCGACCTGGGCCATCTCCTCGGCCGTGTCGAGGACGAGCAGGGCGTCGTCGCGGGTCAGGTCCGCCGCCGAGATCAGATGGCGGTTCACTCGTCCTCCTCGGCGGTTCCGGCGACGGGTCCGAGCAGGACAGCGTCGCGGCCGTCGTTCTCCGCCAGCAGCACGCGGACGGTCTCGCGCATCGACGTCGGCAGGTTCTTGCCCACGTAGTCGGCGCGGATGGGCAGGTCGCGGTGGCCCCGGTCGACCAGGACGGCGAGCTGCACCGCGCGGGGCCGGCCGAGGTCGTTCAGCGCGTCGAGCGCGGCGCGGACGGTGCGGCCGGAGAACAGCACGTCGTCCACCAGCACGACGACGCGGTCGTCCACGCCCTCCGGCGGCGGCTCGGTGCGGCCGAGCGCGCGGGCGGGCTTGAGCCGCAGGTCGTCGCGGTACATGGTCACGTCGAGCGAGCCCCACGGGAACGCGCGGCCCTCGACCTCCTCCAGGGCGCCCGCGAGGCGCTCGGCGAGCGTCACGCCGCGGGTCTGGATGCCGAGCAGGACGACGGCGTCGCCGCCCTTGGTGCGTTCGAGGATCTCGTGCGCGATGCGCGTCAGCGCGCGCCGGATGTCCGGTCCCTCCAGGACGGCCTTGGCCCCGGGACCGTCGGCCGCGCGCCCGGAACCGGGCTCGCGGAAGGCAGCATTCACCGCCGAACCCCCTTTCCCGCCTCACAGGACGGGTCTTAAAGGACGCCTTGTCCCGTTCACGGTAGCAGGGGCCGCCGACCGCCCCGCACCCGGCGTCCGACCGTCTTGCCTGGTGAGAGGCGTCACACGTGGGTATACAGAGCGGACACGGGCCGGCGTGCGGACGGGCGGCCGGGACGGTGCGCACGGGCGCCCGGCGCCCTACCGCATGACCCCGGGAAGAGCAGCGGATTAGACCGCTTTTTTCCAATCGGCTTGACCTTCGGCCGTCCCCGTTTTACCGTCACTGTCCGTAACCATCCCTGGAGGCAGTCTCTAGAGGCCCGAACCGGCCCCCTGACCTGTCTCCCCCCGGGACGATCCGCAGCGTTCGCCCGGGGCCGTTGAACGACGATGAAAGTGAGCCTGGGGGGCCGCGAAATGCCGTCTGAATACGCTAAGGCTCTCGGTGCGCGCCTGCGCGCCATCCGCACCCAGCAGGGCCTGTCCCTGCACGGAGTGGAGGAGAAGTCGCGAGGGCGCTGGAAGGCCGTCGTCGTGGGTTCGTACGAGCGGGGCGACCGAGCCGTCACCGTGCAGAAGCTCGCCGAGCTCGCCGACTTCTACGGCGTGCCGGTGTCGGAGCTACTGCCCGGGGGCGCCGCGCCGAGTCCGCTCGGGCCGACGCCCAAGCTCGTCATCGACCTGGAGCGCCTGCAGCAGCTGCCGAAGGACAAGGCCGGGCCCCTCGCCCGCTACGCCCAGACGATCCAGAGCCAGCGGGGCGACTACAACGGGAAGGTCCTGTCGATCCGGCAGGAGGACCTGCGCTCCCTCGCCGTGATCTACGACAAGTCCCCGACGGAGCTGACCGAGGAGCTGATCGGCTGGGGCGTCCTGGACCCGGAGGCCCGCCGGGCCGTCGAGTCCTTCTAGCGCGTTCGCCGGGGGCGGGGACGGATCCGATCCGTCCCCGCCCCCGGCGTTTTCCGGGGACCGGGGGCGCGGGCCAAGGGGCGAACCCGCGCCCCCGGCCGGATCGACGGCCGGTCCGGGGGGGGTTGAACCGGCCGCCAGGTCACCTCGGCCGCCGCGCGCGCGTCCTTCCGGCGCGGGGGCGAACTCCCGCGCCGGAGGGACCGGTATTCACAGCATCGACTGGCCGGGGACGCCGAGGGTGTCCTCGACCAGGGAGACGAACACGTCGGCGTCCTGGACGAGTTCGTCGGCCTCGCGCGGCGTCACCGCGCGCGGCAGGCCGGCCTCGGCGGCGGCGCGCTTGTCGGCGCCCGCCGCGAAGAACGCGGCCCACTCGCGCAGCGCCGGGTCGGCCTCGGGCAGCAGCACCCACACGCTGCGCGGCCGTCCGCGCCGGTGGGTCTCCAGGGGCTCGGACGCGGCGAGCACGGCCGCCGCCGCGCGCAGCGCCGCCATGTGGGCGTGGACGTACCGGAGGGCGGGCGAGGTCGCCTCGGCGGCCTCGGCGAGGCTCCGCCGCGCGGCGTGCAACTGGCTGACGGCCGTGTGCGCCGTACGGGGGGCCGGGAGGGGACGGGGGCGTGGGCTCGGCGCGGGACTCGGCGCGGGGTTCGGCGTCGCCGTCGGCGCCGGTCCGGGCCGCGCGGGCGCGTGGGCGCCGCGCGTCACGGTCGTGTCGTGTGTCGTTCCGGACATGGTGCCTCCTTCCGGGCGCGGGCGCCCGGCCGGGCGCGGAGCTTCCCCTCTCCCCGCCCGGCCGGCCGGGTCCGCCGCCGTCGCGCATACGGCGGCGGACCCGATGGCCCTGGTGCGGTCCGCGAGTACCGCACCACATCGAACAAAAGTTCGATGCCACACCAGTTAACCGCCCCCGCGACGATTCGTCAATGTGTTCGAACGGACACCGCTCCCCACCGTCACCACCTCCCCCGAAAACCCCATCTGACCAGGCACGACACCCGTTCGAACGAACATCACCCGTAACGCGGCACCCGCCGCACCACACCCGCACCGAGCAGCACACGCCCCGCGACCAGAACCTCCGAAAAGGCCGCCGCCGCGCCCCTGGCGAGGCGCGGCGGCGGCCGGGGTCAGGACCCGGCGAGACCCGCGACGATGGACGCCACCGCCGACAGCAGCCCGAGCACGACCGACAGCGGCAGCGCGTACCGCCACCGCTCGCTCGCGCGCAGCCGCTGCTCGTGGTCGGCGAGCTGGGCGCGGATCTGCTCGAACGTGGTGAGCATCCCGTCCACCTTGCCGCCCAGGGCGACGAGCTTGTCGTAGATGTCCCGGGCCGTGATGATCACGCCGGGCGGCGGGGTCATCGGCTCAGTCATCGGCGTCCGTCTCCGGGACGTCCGGCTCGGCCGTCCTCATGATCACCAGTGGCACGACGTTTCCTCCTCTCCGCTGATCAGGTCCACGTGTCGCCCTGCCAGACCCGGGCGTCGGCCTGCGCGGACGCCCCGACCCGCACGGTCGGACGCGCCCACACGCCGTCGTCCGTCCACACCTCGGTCGTGGTGTCGGGCTCCGGCCGGTAGCCGGACGCGTCGAACGTCTTCGACAGTTGCGCGAGGACCTGGCCGGTGTGGTCGCGCCCGGTGAACGCGACCGTGATCGTGTTGCCGGCGTCCGTGACCTGGACGTGCCCGAACTGGCCCGTCCCGGCGGGCGCGACGATCGGCCCGATCTGCCACGTCCCCGACCCGCTGGACGTCTGGTCGAGCGGCGCGGCGACCAGCTCCATCGCGCCGATCCGCGAGTTGCGGCCGTCGTCGGCGGCGATGGCGTGCATGTCCGCGCTGAGCACGACGGTCTTCGCGCCCAGCCCGTAGGCGTTGACGAACGCGTTGATCTCGGCGAACTCGGTCTGGTAGTCGCCCCACCGGTCGCCGCCGACGGCCGTCATCCGGTGCGGGATGGACTCGCAGAGGAAGACGACGGGCTCGGCGCACGTCTGCAGCAGGTCCAGGAACCACCGCTTCTGCTCGGCGCCGAGCATGGTCTTGCTCGCGCCCTCCGGGTCCGTCGTGTTGGAACGGAACGTCCGGGTGTCGAGCAGGATGAAGCGGCACCGTCCGACCACCCACGTGCAGTACAGACCCGATTCGGGCAGCGGGTAGAACGTCCCGTGCGCCCGCATCGACTCCTGCGCGGGCGCCGCGCCGACCGATCCCGACCAGCCGAAACGTCCGGTGAAGTCGTGGTTGTCCCAGGTGGCGACCGTCGGCACCTCGCGGAGGAGCCGACTGTACCGAGCGGTCGAGTAAGCGTCCTCGAACGCCGAGTCGTACTGCGTCCGGTCCGCGGAGTCGATGTCCGAGTAGTGGATGTCGCCCATGAACAGGAACTGCAGCGGATTCATGGAGCGGATCTGGTCGTAGACGACGTGGTTGGACGACCTGATGCGGTCCCCGGCGAAGCAGAACCCGAAGTTCGCCTGCGCGCCGGGGGCGGGCAGCGTCCGGAACCGGCCCTGGTCGGCGAGCACGACGCCGTCCGCCTCGACGGCCCAGAAGTACGCGGTCGCGACGGCGAGGCCGGAGATCTCGTGTTTGGTGAGCCCGCGCCCGTCGGGAGCCTGCGCGGACGACGCCACCGGGTTCGCGAGGTCCGCGCTCGCCGAGACGAGCACGCGGACGCTCGCCGCGCCGGACGTCCGGACGGTGAAGCGGGCCGCGGACTCGGTCGTCGCCCCGACCCAGCCGTAGGAGAGCCCGGCCATCTAGTTCTGCCTCCGCGTCAGGCCGATCTGCACGCCGAAGCCGTTGTCCGAAGCGGGCTGGAACGAGGCCGTCCTGACCCCGGACGGCCCCGCGACCGGCTGCGCGAAGTCGCAGACCAGCACCGACGGGACCAGGCTGGTGCCCGTCCCCGTCTGGTAGAGCCGCCGCGTCGTGCCCGCCGGGTCCGTCACGGACGTCGGGACGCCGGGCGACTTCTCCCCGAAGATCGACAGGACGAGCGCGTCGGGGACCGCCGTGGTGATCGACGGCGCGTCGCTGTTGTTGCCCGTGCCCGAGCGGATCGCGTAGGTGCCCACCTGCGGGGTGCTCGCCGCGTTCGCGTACGCGACGATGCCGGCCGACACGCGGGCCGTGACGGACGTCTGGGTCGCCGTCGCGAAGCTCCAGGACGGCGCCGTGTCGCCCGCCGCGTAGACCCTCCCGTAGATCGCGATGCGGGTGTCCCCGCCGAACTGCTGGGACGCCTGGAGGATCGTCCAGCCGTCCGGTTGCGCGGACAGCAGCTCACCGGCGCCGGAGGCGAACACGACGACGGCCACGAGGTAGTCCCCCGGCACCAGGCCGGCGGGCAGCGCGCAGGTCACCGTGGACGCCGCGGTGAACACGCCGTTGGCCGCGCGGAACGCGATCGGGTTCCCGCCCGTCGGCGCGGACGTGTCGAACCAGACGTCGCCCGTGCCGGGGTTCGCGGGGGCCGTCGGGGACGCCGTGAGCCGTCCGACGCCCGACAGGCGGGCCTCCAGCGCGGCCAGCCGCGTCGCGACGTCGCCCACCTCGGCGCCGAGGTCGGTCGCGGTGATGAGCCGCCGCGCGCCCGAGCCGTCCAGCGACGCCGACGCCCACATCGCGCGGATGCCGTCGGGCGCGGTGCCGAACGCGGGGATCGCGCCGGACGCGTCCGAGAGGACCGCGTCGTTCGGGATCGCCGTGCCCGTCGTGTCGAGCAGCCCGGTGATCTGCGCGCCGCCGGTCGCCGCCGACCAGAACGTCACCGCGACGTTCGGCGCGAGCTTCAGCTCGCCCGACTCGCCCTGCGTCACCACATAGTCGGCGATGCCTCCGCCGAACGAATGCCTCGCCATTCAGACCACCCCTGCCTTGCGCAACTGGTTGTTCATTCGATGTCTCCCGGACATGCAAAAAGCCCCGGCGACGCGGGGCTTGGAGAAGGGTTCGGTCAGGCGCCGAGCCAGGTGTTCGACAGGTAGACGTGGTGGCCGATCGGAATGTCGGCGGCGACGTGCTGGAGCCGGACCTCGCCCGTGCTCGGGTCCACGTAAAGGCGTCCTGGCACCACATAGCCGCCCTTGGTGCCGTTGTCGCAGACCACCGCGGGCGAGTGCCGGAACGCGGGCAGGAACTCCCGCCGGGTGAGCACGGCGAGCAGCGTGCCGTCCGCGTCCGCCTTGCCGTAGACGCTGTTGATGCGCCGCAGCGCGCCCGCCAGATGGACGACGCCGTTGACCCGGCGGACCTTGACCTGCCAGCTCGTCTCCCAGACCGACGGCCACGCGGGCTGCAGGTCGACCCAGCCGGTGTCCTCGGCGACGACGCGCCAGTTCGTCCCGCCGGTGTTGCCGACCCACCGCGCGGTGTCGCTCTCGTAGACGAGCTGGCCCATCGCGGGCTTGTCGGGACGGTTGCCGGAGAAGCTGGGGGCCACGCCGACGCCGGCGAACTCGCGGGCGTCCTTCACGTCGTCGACGCCGAGCGTGGTGGCGTTCGCGCCGACGCGGATCGTGGCGAGCGGCAGTTCCCAGACCCCGCCGGGCGTCCGGACGGGCTCGGGCGCCGTGAGCGTGCCGGCCGTGCCCTTCCGCACCGCGAAGGTCACCGCGTCGGCCGCGGGGTCGGCGCGCAGCACGGCCAGGTCCGTGCGCGCCTGGGCGGACGCGGTGGCGACCGTGACGGTCTCCCCCGCCCCCGTCGACTCGTACCAGTAGCCGCCGACGTGGGCGAACCCGGGCGACATCTTCACCGCCATGCCGCCGGACGGCGCGACCTTGCAGTCCGCGCCGGACGGGTTGCCGCGCACGCCGTCGAGCTGGAACCCCTGGAACAGGCGGGCCAGCTCGATCTCCGTCGCGATCGGCCTGGTCTCGAACACTCCGGACTTCTCGGTCATCTCATCTCCTCGTCTGCAGGGTGTGGACCTTGCGGCGCAGCTCGGCGAACCGCCGGTAGATGCGCGGCGACTCCTCGTCGTCGCCGATCACGGGCGTGACGACCTCGCCGTCGTCGGCGTTGCGCGTGTAGCGGACCTCGCGGACGACGTCGCTCCACGGGATCCCGTCGATCTCGACCGTGACCGTGTCGCCCTTGCGGTAGTCACGACCGAGGACGACGGCGTCGGTGTCGATCGGTTCGAACGTGATGCTGGCCTTGCCGCGCGCTTCCTCGAACCGTCCGGCGGCCATCTGCGCGGGGGTCAGCGAGTCCTGGCCGTCGCCGGAGTCGGTGCCGTCCAGGAACTCCTCGATCCGCAGGCCGGACCAGGCCGGGTCGCTCTCCTCGACGCCGTAGAACTTGCGCTGGGTGTCGCCCTCCTTGTCGCCGATGACGAGGAAGGTGGCCTCGGGCGGGTTCAGCGTGTACTGGTAGGAGCGCAGGTTCCCGAGTTCGATGGAGAACCGCGCCGCAGCGGACTGGTCGCGGGGCTGGTAGACGCCGAACTCCAGGGCGCCGTCCCAGGTCTGGACGACGTCGAAGCCGACTCCGCCGCGCGTGGCGACGTCGACCATCTCGTCCCAGAGGACCCCGAACCGGGACTTGACGCCGGTGTTGGCGCCGCGTCCGCCGTCCGTCCCGAGCCGCAGCCCGGGGACCCGGCGCGACGCCAGGGCGTTCGGGCCGGCGTGGTCGTTCACGAGCCGGTGCAGGACGGTCTCGGCCTTGGCGGGCTGCGCGACGACGTAGTTCGCCGTGCTGTAGAGCGTGCCGGACGCGACGCAGTCCACCGCCGGATTGGGGTACACCAGCCGGGTCAGCCAGCCCTTGTCGCAGGGGCCGGACACGGTGAGCGTGCCATGGCCGCCGTCGTCCACGTTGTGCTCGCGCTCGACCAGGCGGGTCGGCCCGGAGAACGCGATCTGGCCGTCCCGGACGAACACGATCCCGGCGTTGTCGCGCAGCAGCGCGGCGTCGTGGGACGCGGCGTCCACGGTGATCGTCCACGAGCCGAGCGCGAGGTGCCGGTCGATGATCTCCATCGTGGCCTCGCCCGCGACCTCGCCGACGATCCTGCGCTGCGCGTCGCGGACGAGGATCTGCCAGCCGCTCACGCCGTCCTCGCCGCGAGCGTCTGCGGGGCGGCGGTCGGGTACGCCGTCTTGTAGAGCGGAACGAACGTCAGCTGGACGCTCGTCGCGTCGCCCGCGCCCCCGAGGTTCATGTCCACGACATTGGCGCCGGGCGCGAGCGGCCACAGGTCGGACGCGGGCTCCAGCGACGGCCACAGATTGTCCGTGCCGTTCAGGACGATCGTCCGACGGCGCGGACGCGTGTCCACCACGACGACGTCGGTGGCGGAAAGCGCGCGGTTGAGCTTCCACGTCAGCCCGAGCGTGCGGTTGACGAAACTCGCGCCCGCCGCGACGGGGCCGTGGATCGTCCAGCGCGGATACGACCGGGTGTCGCCGGGGCAGTCGACGGTCATGGCCGTCCCGATGACCTGCGCCGTCCGAACTTTCAGGTACTTCGGCGGGCCGATCGGCAGAAACGTCTCCGAGGTCTGCCCGATACTCCACAGCCGGGACGTCTCGACGCCCTGCCAGTAAGGTTCGGAGGCGTGGAGCGTGATGCCGAACTTCGCCCAGTTGAGGCCCGCCTCCTCCTTTCCTTCGGCGCCTTCCATGCCCTCGGTGTAGTAGGCGCGAATGGACCGCGGCTCGGCGCCGGGCTCGGCGACCGTCAGCACGCCCTCCCCGCCGCCGTTCACCGTCAGCGGGTCGAAGACGGACGCGAGCATCGCCCGCTTGGCGAGCGCGTCCGCCCGGTCGTTCCCGTAGACGGCGATGGGCAGGAAGATCTCGCGCGGCTTGGCGCGGACGCCGGTGACGACATCACCGTCCACCGCCCCCGATTCGCGCAGGTAGAGCTGGTACTGCGGCATACCGAGACCCTTGGACCCGGCGGTCAGCAGAAACCCGCTCCGCCAGTTCGACAGAATGGTCTCGACACCCGAACTGGACGTCCAGGTGACGGTCGCGACCTCGCGTTCCGCCGAGACCGGGGGGCCGGTGGGAGCATGCGGCTCCGTGTACAGAATCGGCACGATCTACCTCACAGAGTTGAGGATTTCCCAGCTCCGCAGCCGGGACGCGAACTGTCGGCTGGTCTCCTTGGGATCCTTGACGGCCCCGTGGAAGTGGAACTCGTAAGCCCCGGCGCTTTTCCCCCGCCCGGCGGACGCCACCGACCCGGCGACGGCCTTCCCGAGCACGGACCCCTGAGCACGCACGGCCTGCGTCTTCGGGACGTCGACGAGCTTGCCGAGCGACTTGTCGACGTGCTTCTTGCTACCGTCGATCCCGAGCGCCATGCCCTCACCGACGCCCTCACCCAGCGCCATCATGACCAGCGAAGGCGAGTTGATCCCGAGCGCCTTCTTGACGAATCCGGGAATCTTGTCGGTGACGGTGTTCTTGATGACGTCCACGATGTGGCCCGCCATCGACTTGATGCCGTTGACGAACCCCATGATCAGGTCCTTGCCCTTGTTGTAGAGCGTCCTGCCGACGTTCCCGATCCCGCTGAGGATCTTGCCGGGCAGCGCGCGAAAGAACCCGACAAGCGCCTGGAACTTTTCAACGACATAGTCCTTGGCGGCGATCGCCCCGGCCTTGATGTTGCTCCAGTACTTCTTGATCACATAGACGGCGATGCCGAACGGCCCCGTGATGATGGCGAGCAGCAGCGGCCAGTTCTGCTTGATCCAGTCCCAGACGACCTTGGCCGCGTCCTTCACCCACTTGATCGAGTTCGACACGATCTTCATGGCCTGCGACACGATCTTCTGAAACGTCTTGGACTTCATGACGCTCTCGACCAGCTTCTCCAGGAACGGCTGCAGCAGCATCAAGATGAGCCCCGCCGGCCCGAGCGCAGCCTTGAACCCGGCCCCGAGGCCTTTGAGCCCCGTACCGGCGATCTTCCCGGCCGGCCCCATCGCCTTCATCCCCTTGCCGGCGTTCCCGAGCTGTTTCCCGCTCTTGGTGGCCTCCATCCCCGTGTCAGAAAGGTTCTTCTTGAACAGGGACATGAACCTGCCGCTTGTGCCGAATTGCTTCTGCATCGAAGCGACACCGGATCCGGCCCCTTTCGATTTCCTCTCAAGATTGCCCAGTTCAGTCCCGGCAGCAGAGACCTGCCCTTTGATCGCGGTCGCCCCGGCCGCCGCTCGCCTCGCACCTCCCTGAACGCTGGACAGGCCGGAACCGACATGCCGAGCAGACTGATTAAGCCGCTCGAAAGCAGTTGACGCGCGCAGCGCAGAACCGCGTACCTTTGCAAGGCCCTGCGCGACGCGAGACAAAGATCCTGACATGAGAATTCCTTACCCGTAGTGCGACTAAGCGAGCGATCCCATGCCACCCGCCGCCCGCATCATTCTTTCTTCCAGGGTGCTGACCGCATTGGTCGTCCGTTCTGCCTCCATGCGAAGCTTCACCACTCTCGCCATATGCTTTTCTGCCGCGGCCTCGGCCTTTACGGCCTGCTGCTCGAGTTTTCGCAACTCGTCCTGCAGTCTAGATCGGTCGTTGACATCGATGTTGTGCCGCTGCGCGTCCTGCCGGATCGTGTTAATTTGATTCCGACTGTTCGTCGCGGCTTCGAGCCTCCGCTTCGCCGCCTCGCGCTGGAGGTCGATATCGCCGCGAGCGTTCAACGTGAACCGCTTGAGCTTGTCCGTGAAATCGAACAACGCCCAATCCGCCTTGAAGAGCTTGATATCGGCACTGGCGACCCCTGCGGCGATCGCGAAAGCGGTGAACTCGGTCTTGAGCGACGACGCCTCTTTGCGCCAATCCTGATAGTCCTTGGCACCCTTCTCCAGTTCGGCGACTGCGCTATCGATCTGCTGGATCGAACGAGTCATCGACCTATCAACCTTTCTAGGATCACCATCAAATGGCGATGTCGGCGACAGAAATCGATGGAGCGAGATCCACGTGAACGTTCCCGAACACAAGAATCCGCCATCGACGGTGGCGATTATCGGCGCCCACCTTCTAGTGATTGCAATATTCGCCTACGGCACGACGGTCGGCCTCGCCGGGCTCGCCGCCACGACGTCCGGCGCCTCTTGCCAAAACGGCGCCGGGCACAGATCTTGCTCGATGGACGGCTTCTACCCGATCGCGGGCGTGTACGTCCTGGCGGCGGCGGTCGCTCTCGCCTTCGCATTCAGGCATGCCGACGTGCGGCCGAAAACCAGAAGCGAAATTGATCGAGTGGTGCCACTGGTGGCCTACGCGACCGTGTTCGCCACCTCGTACGCAGATCACCGATCCATGCTCGGTGCCGGAGAGTTCAGCTTTTTCATCGGCATAATTCCGCCGATCGCCCTCGTGGCCTTGCTTCTGGATCTCGCATGGTGGCTCAGAATCTCGTCCGCGCACCACCTGCTCTGGAACGACCACCATTCCCGGCGCGCGTCAATAGTCCAATCGAACTCGGCTGCACTGCCACCCGAACGCCATGAGTTCGACCGAGCCGACAACAAGTGGCATCCGGGCCGTTCCGACCTGCTGATCACCGCCTTGAACGTGATATTTGCGATCGGCGGAATCTGTGCCGGGGTATGGACACACGTGGCATTGATGGCGGCAAATATGTGACGTCACACGATCCGGCATGGCGCGGGTCCGGGTCAGGGACCCGCGCCGGGGCGGTCAGTGGGAGCGGGTGGCGCCTCTTTGGCGGGTGGCTCGTTCGGCTTTGAGGAGGGCCAGTTCGGTTACGAAGACTCGGCGGTTGATGCGGAGGGCGGGGAGGTGGCCTCGGTGGATCCACTGGCGGATTGTTGCGGGGGCCACGCCTACTCGGGTTGCTGCTTGGGGCACCGTCAGGTAGGTGCGTGCCAGGTCTGTCATGACGCGCTCCTGAGGGGGTGGCGTTGTTGTGCGGGGGTTGTCCAGCCGCAGGCTTGGCAGTGGATCTCGTCGGCCGTCGGGTCGTGCTTCAGGGTGAGCAGGTCGCAGGACGGGCACGGGTTGGTGAGTTCGCGCGGGGGGCCGTCGAGGGAGGCTCTTGCTCTTAGGCGGCGGTGCAGGGAGAGGACTTCTTGGCCGAAGTCCTGTGCGCCGTCGAAGGTCAGGAGGCCGTCCAGGTGGGTGGTCAGCCAGGTTATGCAGGCGGAGAGAGTCGGGGTGTAGCGGCCTCGGCGGGGGCGGGGGGCGAAGTTACGGAGTTCGCGGTAGGCGTCTTCCCAGGTCAGGAGGGTCTGGAGGAGTTCGTCCAGGTCGTCTACCGCGGGGGACGGGGACGGACGGCCGGGGGTGCCGGAGACGCGTTCGGAGAGGCCGGTCGCGCGGCGGTCGAGGGACGTTCCCACGCGGGCCGCCAGGTCGGTCAGCTCCGCCAGGCGTGCGCGGAGCAGGGAGCTGCACGGCGCGCACCAGATCGAGGCGCCGGCGGTCGGGGCGGGAGCGGGGCGGCGGCGCGGACCTCGGTGTGGAGCGTTGCACGGACCCGGGCAGGCGGACATGAGACTCCTCAGAGGACGGTGGAATGAGGATGTGTGCGGTGCGGGTCCGCACGGCGGGGACGTGCGGCGGGTCAGGCGGGGACGTCGTAGCGGCGGGCGGCGATCCGCGCGCGGACGCGGACGGCCATCCGCTCCCGCTCGGTCGTCCCGCCCCAGACGCCTTCGAGGGACTCGTCGGCGAGGGCCTGGTCGAGGCAGGCCGCGCGCACCGGGCACGCGGCGCAGATCTGCTTCGCCGCGGCGATGGCGGCGCGCTGGCCCGCCAGGGCGAAGAACAGGTCGGGATCGGCGTCGCGGCACCGGGCGCGTTCGTGCCAGGGCGCGGCGGTCTCGAACATCACCGGTCTCCCTGCAAGAGGCATGGCGATCACTCCCCCAGGACGGTTCGGGTACGGAGAACTACTGCTAACTGACGATTATTGACGTCGGGTCAACCGCCAGCGCGCGGGCCAGGCCGGTGGCCACCCCGACGGAGGCGCGGGGCCGCCGGCCCGTCTCCAGCATCGACAGGTACGACGTGTCGATCCCGGCGAGGACTGCGAGATCGGCCTGGCGCAGCCCCATCCCGAGCCGGAGCGCGCGCAGCTCCGCCCCGTTCACCCAGACAAGATCATGACGTTTCATGGCGGCAAATATAGGCAACTTTCCGCGTCAAATACCGGTAGGTTTCTGACGCTCCACTGTGATAGTCATCACATGTCAATCCGACAAACCGGGTAAACCTAAACCGCCCACCCCCGTTCACATGCGGTGATGTTGGGACGAGACGGACATCACCTTTGACGGCGAACCGGCACCGATGCGTCACCCTCCTGCGACAGAATGACGCGATGCCCCTGCAGAGACACGCGGCCATCGGAAACGCGGTGGCGACCCGCCGCGTTCGCCTCGGTCTGCGTCAGAGCGATCTGGCACGCGAAGCCGGCGTGTCCGAGACCACGATCCGCAACATCGAGGCCGGCCGCATCGGCGGCCGGCCGACCAAGTGGCCTCTGGTCGAACGCGCGCTCGGCTGGCCGCCCGGCTCGTTCGAGACGCTGAGCGCGGGCGGCCAGCCGCCCGAGAGCCTGCCGCCCGGGTCCCGCGGCGCGCCCTGCGACGACTGGCCAGACCGGCTCCCCCGCCGGATCCGCGACGAACTGGCCGAGCACGACCTCTTCGACTCCGACGTGGTGGAGCTCGGCGAGGGGCTGCGCGTGGTCGTGCTCGCGTTGGAGACCGCGCCGCCCGCCGCCGACGGCACCGGGCGGCGCCGCCGGGCCGTGCGCTGGGAGGGCGTCCGGCACCGGCTGCGCGCCGCCGCGGCGGAGGAGGAGAACCTCACGCAATAGAACATACGTTCGAGGCTAGTCCCGGCGCGAGGTCCGTGTCACGTGACTGAACCGCCCTGACCAGGCGCGACCCCCTAAAGGTCGGCGAAGAACCAGGCGAGATCCTGCTCTCCGGCCGACGCCGCGGGCGTCTCGTCCTCCTCGTCCGCCACGCCGGGCCGGGGCACCGGGACGGGCGGATCCGGCGGGCTCTCCCCCTCGGCCGTGTGCGCGGACGTGAACAGCCAGTTGCCGATCGCCAGGTGGTCGATCACCGACGCGAGCAGGTGCTCGCCGAGGCCCCACGCCGACTCCTCGCCGTGGAGCTCCCGCGCGAAGGCGCTGTCGCGCGGCAGGTGCTTGAGCAGCACCCACACCCGCCGCGCCGACAGCGTCCCGCGATGGTGATCGAGCAGGTCGACCCCGTAGTAACGGAGCAGATCGGCCTCGATCGCCTCGGCGTGCTCGGTCAGGAGCTCGTCGAGGCCGAGTCTTCCCCCGGGAACATGCCCGACTCCTGGCCGTACGCCTCGACCAGCGCCTGGACGTCCTGGACGCTGACCCGGTGTCGCCGGAACCGCTCGTACTGCTCGGGACCGAGCAGCAGGCGCAGCATGCCCGCGACGTCGGACGCGTCCAGGTCGCCCAGCTCGCGCACGACCTCGTGCGGCAGCTCGATCGGCAGCGCGTACGCCTCGCCGTCGATCTCGAACTCCCATTCGCGGCCGAGCGCCTCCAGCCGCTGCGCGCGGGCCGCGTTGACGCTGTACCGGCCGCTCACTTGGCCATCCAGCTCGCGAGCGGCAGCGACGGGACGGCGTCGGACGCGATGGCGTTGACCGTGACGCCGAGCTTCACCGGCGCCGTCTTGGCGAACTGCACCTCGTCGGTCTCGGTGACGACCGCGCGCGGGATGTAGAAGCGGTTCATGCTCCCGCCGTCGGTGAACTGCACCGCGAGCGCGAACTCGACCGGCTGCGGGCTCGCGGAGATGTCGTAGCGCAGGACGCCGTCCGTCGGGGTCAGCGGGTGCTGGCCCTCGCCCATGAAGAACGGGAGGGTGTCGGCGTTGATCTGCATGAGCTGGAACTTGACGGTCAGGTCGCGGTCGCTCTGCAGGAACCGCACCGCCGCCGAGGACTGCCACACGTCGACGGGGTCGAGCTTGTCCTTCTTCGTGAACTTGATGCCGTCGTTGGTGGTGTAGCCGAGGTTCTTCCAGTCCGCCGCGAGAGGGGCGTCCGGAACGGCGAGGTCGGTGTTCTTCGGCGCGATGAAGACATGGCCGGTCCCGGCCACGCGGATCTCGGTCGCGTTCCATCCAGACATGTTTACTCCTCTGATTACTGCAAATGAATGAGCAGGCGGACGTTCAGGCAGTAGCGGGTGAACTCCGGGTGATTACGGTCGGTCAGGCGACGCAGGCCGCGCAGCCCTTCGTCCTCCGTCACATCGGCCACGGTGAATCCGGAGAATTGCGTTCGGGTCAGTCCCGGAAGCAGGGCGCGCACGGTCCGCAGCAGCGTGTGCGCGGCCGTGACCGACGGCCCGTAGGTCTCGATCCGCAGCCAGCCCTCGTCGAGGATCTCGTCCTCCCGGTATCCCCCGCCGTCCCTGATCAGGACGACGAGCGGGGTCGTCCCGTCGAACGCGGCCGGGCGCGCCGGCCCGACCGGGACGCCGGCCAGCTCGGGCCGCGCGGCCAGATATCCGCCGACGGCCGCCTCGATGTCGGGGAAGACCGCCGCCGCGGGGACCTCCGTCGATTCCGTCACCGCACCTCCTTTCCCAGTGAAAGAGAAGGCCCCCGCCGTATCCCGGCGGGGGCCTTTCGGTCGTCGACGGCGGCGGACGACAGAGCGCCACCATCGGAGTCAAGCGTGACAGGATCCCGCACCCCGGGCAATTGACTGGCACAACGCCTTTCCGTCACCCGGAATCGGCGGCGGGCCGCTTCAATAAGAGGTCCACCGTCGCCGCCCAGCGTGCCGCCCGGACGGTCCGCGCTCAATTGACCGGTGCGCCGGACGGTGCCGCGCGGCTCTACAGTGCTGGGGTGCATGCGAATGTGGAGCGGGTGGCCGCGGCGCTGCGGGAGCGGGGCGCGGCCGGGGAGATCGTCGATCTGGGCGAGGCGGTGCCGACCGCGCAGGCGGCGGCGGACAAGCTCGGCTGCGCGGTGGGCGCCATCGCCAACAGCCTCGTGTTCGACGCCGACGGGGAGCCGCTGCTCGTCCTGACGAGCGGGGCGCACCGCGTCGACACGAAGAAGGTGGCGGCGTTCGTCGGGGCGGCGAAGGTGCGCCGCGCGACGCCGGAGTTCGTGCGGGCGGCGACCGGCCAGCCGATCGGCGGCGTCGCGCCGCTCGGGCATCCGGCGCCGGTCCGCACGCTCGTGGACGTCTGGCTGGAGCGGTACGAGCAGGTGTGGGCCGCGGGCGGCATCCCGCACACCGTGTTCCCGACGACCTTCGCCGAGCTGGTGCGCGTCACCGGCGGCGACCCCGTGGAGGTGGAGTGACATGAGCACCGAGATCTGGCACAACCCGCGCTGCTCCAAGAGCCGCGCCGCCAAGGCCGCGCTGGACGAGGCGGGCGTCGCCTACACCGAGCGCCGCTACCTGGACGCGCCGCCGACGGCCGAGGAGCTGGACCGGGTCCTGACGGCCGCCGGGCTGGAGCCGTGGGACGCCGCCCGCCTGGCCGAGCCCGTCGCCAAGGAGCTGGGCCTGAAGGACCTCGAACACGACCGCGCGAAGTGGATCGCGGTGCTCGTGGAGCACCCCGTCCTGATCCAGCGGCCGATCATCGTGACGGACGTGGCCGCCGTGGTCGCGCGGGACCCCGAATCGGTCCGCAAGGCCCTCGACAGTGCGTGACACGCGTGTGATTCTGGGGAGTTGACCGGGGCTGCAGGGAGGCGCGATGACGGACATGCGGGCCGCGGCCCGGCGCGATCCGGACTTCCGGGCCATCGACCCGCCCGCGCTGGACCATCTCGTCCGGCAGGTGCAGGACGCGCGGTCCGCGATCGCCGGGTGGCTCGCGGGGCACCGGCCGCCGCCGGGCGTCGCGGCGACGGGCTACCGGGAGGCCGAGGAGGTCGCGGTCTGGCTGACGACCCAGTTCGGCATGCTGTCGCGCCGCTACAGCTTCGCGATCACCCATCCGGACCCGGCCGGCGGGGTGGGGACGCCGCCCGCCGCGCCCGCGCCGAGGTCCGGCGGCGGCAGCGGCGGAACGGGCGGCGGCGGCCACGCCCCGGCCCCGCACGTTCCGCGCCTGTCCCCCGTCCACGCCGTCACGCCGCACGGCGCGGGCGACCTCGGCAACTTCCCGACACGCGAGGACGCCCTGAAAGCGGCCCGCGGCGACGCCGGGGCGCTGCTCACGGCGCTGGAGAAGGGCGAGGGCGTCCCGGCCGACGTCTGGGCGCACCTGAAGGCCGACGCGGGCGACCCCGACTACGCCGAGGCGCTGTACGAGCAGCTGGGGCCGTCCGGCGTCGCGGCGCTCGTCGCGGGCGCGGGCGGCGACCAGGGGAGGCTGGCGGCGATCCGGGAGTCGCTGGGCGTCGCGAGCCACCACACGACGATCGACGCCGCCTGGATGCGGACGTTCCTCGCCGACGCCCGCCGCGACGGCGCCGGATCAGCCGCCGTCGCCGTGCTGACCGGCGCGCCGCTGAGCGCGAAGTCCAAGGCCGCGCTCGCCAAACTGGACCTGGGCGCGCCCGCCGGGACGGTGCGATGAGCGTCCCGCCGCCGCCCGGCAGCCTGCCGCCGCCGCTGGACGCGATCGCCGCCGCCGAGCTGCCGCCCGGCCAGCGCCCGAACCCCGAGTACCGGACGCTCTACCAGGCGTACGTGGACGCCTACGGCAGCGTCGACCGCGTCCGGACGGCCCTGGACCCTGCCGTCCGCACGTTCGGGAGCACCGACGCCTGGCTCGGCCCCGAGGCGCGCACGTGGGGCGCCGAGCTGGAGGCGAAGCAGGCCGCCCTGCGCCGCGCCGCCGACCACATCCTCTGGGACGTCTACGACCGCCTCGTAGCGACCGCGCGGACCATCCCGTCCGTCTAGGCTCGGACGGGTGAAGGACCCGAAGCTCCGCGAGCTGGACGAGCGGGCGTTCCAGCGTCGGCTGAACCCGATCCTGCGGGTGTACGCCGCCGCGATGCGCCCGCCCGACGACCAGCTTCCCGGCCGTAACACGATCATGGCGCGGCACGCGCGGTACCCGCGGTTCCGGGCGCTCGTCGCGGAGGACCCGGCGCGGTTCCCCGTGCTCGGCGGCCGGATCGCCGGGTTCACCTACGGGTTCCACGGCGGCGGCGGGCAGTGGTGGCACGACGTCGTGTACCGGGAGCTGGAGCGGCGCGGCGGCCCGGAGCTGGCCGACCGGTGGATGGGGGACTCGTTCGAGGTGGCCGAGCTGCACGTCCGTCCGGAGGCGCAGGGCAGGGGGCTCGGGCGCAGGCTGCTGACGACGCTGTGCGAGGGCCGGGAGGAGGCCACGGTGGTGCTGTCCACCCTGGACCTCGACCCGGACTCCCCGGCGCGTAATTTGTACCGTTCCGTCGGTCTGACGGATCTGCTGACCGGGTTCGCGTTCCCCGGCGGCGGCCCGCCCTACGCGGTGATGGGCGGCGCGCTGCCGCTGGCCGCGTACCGGTCGGCCTCCAGCAGCTCGTAGACCTCGCGGGTCGCCGTCGAGCGGTTGAACGTGACGAAGTGGATGCCGGGCGCGCCCTGGTCGAGCAGCGTCCGGCACATCTCGGCGGCGTGCTCCACGCCGAGCCGCCGGACGGACTCCGGGTCGTGCGCGACGGCCTCGAACCGCGCGCGGAGCTCGGGCGGGAACGGCGCCCCGGAGAGCTGCTCGGACCGCTCGATCGTGCTGAGCTTCGTGACCGGCATGACGCACGGGATGATCGGCACGTCGCCGCCCGCCGCCGCGACGCGGTCGCGCAGCGCGAAGTAGTCGTCGGCGCGGAAGAACATCTGGGTGATGGCGTAGTCGGCCCCGGCCCGGCACTTCTGGATGAAGTACCGCGTGTCGCTCTCGATGTCGGGCGAGCGCGGGTGCTTGTACGGGAACGCCGCGACGCCGACGCAGAAGTCGCCGTAGCTGCGGATCAGCCGGACCAGCTCCGCCGCGTACTCCAGGCCCTGCGGGTGCTTGACCCACTCGCCGAGCGGGTCGCCCGGCGGGTCGCCGCGCAGGGCGAGGATGTTGCGGACGCCCGCGTCGGCGAACCGTCCGACGAGGTGGCGCAGCTCGGCGACCGTGTGGTTGACGGCGGTGAAGTGCGAGACCGGTGTGAGCGTCGTCTCGGTCGCGATGCGCTCCACGATGTCGACCGTGGTGTCGCGGGTGCTGCCGCCCGCGCCGTAGGTGACCGACACGAACGACGGCCCGAGCGGCTCCAGGTCGCGGATGGCGCGCCAGAGATTGCGCATGCCCTGCTCGGTCTTCGGCGGGAGGAACTCGAACGAGAACGTCCGGCCGCCGGCGGCGAGGAGTTCGCGGATCGTGGGGGCTCGGTCGGGGCGCACGATGGGCATTGCTCCAGACTACAGCGAGCGTCCGCCGGGCCGGGGGCGGCGTCACGTCCCAGCAAAACCACCATTAGCCTTAATATCGCTAATCTCACGACTTACCCCTCTATGTACTAAGAGCCCATTCTGTATACGATTCCCGGCATGCCCCTCAGCCGCGTCCGCAAGGAGATCGACGACGCGCTCGCGGCCTTCGTCGACCGGCAGCGACCCGGCCTGCTCGCGGTGGACGCGGAGCTCACCGGCCTCCTGGACGCCCTGGACGCCCTGCTCGCGGGCGGCAAGCGGCTGCGCCCCGCGTTCTGCTACTGGGGCTGGCGCGCGGCGGGCGGCGACGGCGCCCAGCCCGGCCTGCTCGACGCCGCCGCGTCCCTGGAGCTGCTCCAGGCGAGCGCGCTGATCCACGACGACGTCATGGACTCCAGCGACACCCGGCGCGGCCAGCCGTCCGCGCACCGCAGGTTCGAGGCGCTCGCGGCCCGGGGCGGCTGGTCCGGCGCCGCCGCGTTCGGGGAGGGCGCGGCGATCGTCCTCGGCGACCTGTGCCTGGCGTGGTCCGGCGAGATGTTCGAGACCAGCGGCCTCGCCGACGACCGCCTCGCGCGCGGACGCCGCGTCTACGACGTCATGCGCACCGAGGTCATGTGCGGGCAGTACCTGGACCTGATGGTCGGGGCGCGCGGCCGGGCGTCCGTCGCCGAGGCGCTGCGGGTCGTGGAGTTCAAGAGCGCCAAGTACACGATCGAGCGCCCGCTGCACCTCGGCGCGGCGCTGGCCGGCGGCGAGGACGACGTCCGCGCCGCGCTCACCGGCTACGGGATGCCCGTCGGCATCGCGTTCCAGCTCCGCGACGACGTCCTCGGCGTGTTCGGCGACCCGGCCGAGACCGGCAAGCCCGCGGGCGACGACCTGCGCGAGGGCAAGCGGACGGTCCTGGTCGCGCTCACGCTGGAGCGCGCGACCCCGGCGCAGGCCGCGACGGTCGGGCGGCTGCTCGGCGATCCGGGGCTGGACGCCGCCGGGGTGGACGCGCTGCGCACGATCATCGCCGAGACCGGCGGGCTGGCGGCCTGCGAGGCGCTGATCGACCGGTACGCGGGCGAGGCGGCGGCGGTGCTGGCGGACGCGCCGATCGCGGCGGACGCGCAGGCGGCGCTGTCGGAGCTGGCGGTCGCGGCCATCGCCCGCAGCGCCTGATTGGCACAATCCGGCCACAAACCCCGCATGGACTAGCATTTCGCCACCGATGAGTGGCAGAAAGGGGACCATGCCCCGGATCCCCCCGCTCCCCGAAGAGGCGTGGACCGACGAGCTGCGGGCCGTCGTGTCCGCCACCGGCCCGCTCCACGTCTTCACCACGCTCGCCCGCCACCCCGACCTGTTCCGCGCCTGGCTCGGCCTCGGCACCAAGCTGCTGACCGAGGGGCTGCTGGACGGCCGCGTCCGCGAGATGGCCATCCTGCGCGTCGCCCACCACCGGCGGAGCGAGTACGAGTGGTTCCACCACAGCGCGCTCGGGCTTCAGGAGGGCCTGACCGAGGACGAGGTCGCCGCGCTGCGCCGCGACCTGGACGCGCACCCGTGGGACGAGGCCGACCGGGCCGTCCTCGCGGCGGCCGACGAGCTGCACGCGGACGGGGCGGTCGGCGACGCCACCTGGGCCGCCCTCGCCGCGCGGTTCGACGAGCGGGAGCTGATCGAGCTGGTGCTGCTCGTCGGGTTCTACCAGCTCACGGCGTTCGCGCTGAACTCCCTGGGCGTCGAGGTCGAGGACCGGTCGTGAGGATCGGCCGCGTCCCGGCGGCCGGGCTCGTCGCCGCGCTGGCGGGCGGCGCGCTCGCGCTCGGCGCCGGCCCGTCGGACGCGCGCACGGACACGCGCTGCGGGAGCGTCGCCGAGCGTCCGTGGTGCGACCGGTCGCTGGCGCCCGACAAGCGGGCCGGGCTCGTCCTGGCGAAGATGACCGACGACGAGAAGATCGCGCTGCTGTCGTCGGACGACCCGCTGGGCGGCCCGCTCGGCGGGTTCTGGGACGGCGCGCACGCCGACACCAACGCGGGGATCCCCCGGCTCGGCGTCCCGCCGCTGTACATGGCGGACGGCCCGGCGGGCGTCCGGCAGGGCAACGCCACCGCGCTGCCCGCCCCGATCGCGCTGGCCGCCGGCTTCGACCCGGCCGCCGCCGCCCGCTACGGCGCGACGGTGGCGTGGGAGGCGCGGCACCGCGGCAACGACGTGATCTTCGGGCCGACCGTGGACGTCCTGCGCACGCCGCGCGACGGCCGGTCGTTCGAGGGCTTCGGAGAGGACCCGTACCTGTCGGCGAGCCTGTCCGCGCCGTGGGTGAAGGGCGCGCAGCAGCAGGGCGTGATGACGTCGGTGAAGCACCTCGCGGTCTACACGCAGGAGACCGACCGCCTGTCCCTGGACATGACGGTGGACGAGCGCACGCTCCGCGAGATCTACCTGCCCCCGTTCGAGGCGGCCGTCCGCGACGGCGGCACGGCGACCGTCATGTGCGGGTTCGGGAAGGTGAACGGGCGCTGGGCGTGCGAGGACGGCGGCGTCCTCAACGGCGTCCTGCGCGGCGAGTGGGGCTTCACCGGGTTCACCGCGTCCGACCACACGGCCGTGCAGAGCGAGATCGGCTCGGCGAACAACGGCCTGGACATGGAGCTGCCGATCGGCGCGAAGTACAACGCGTGGCTGCTCAAGCGGGCCGTGGAGCAGGGCAAGGTGGAGCAGGCGACGATCGACGGCCACGCCCGCGCGATCCTGCGGACGATGTTCGCGTTCGGCGTCTTCGACCGCGACGCCTACCCCAACGACCTGGCCCGCGTCGACCGGACGGCGAGCGAGACCGCCGCCCGGGAGATCGAGGAGGCCGGGATCACGCTGCTGCGCAACTCCGGCGGCGTCCTGCCGCTGCGCGCCGGGGACCCGGTCGCGCTGATCGGGCACGGCGCGCGCGACCCGATCAGCGGTTCGGGGTCGGCGCAGGTGCAGCCGTTCTCGTCCGTCTCGCCCGAGCGCGGCATCACCGCGCGCGCCGGAGCGTCCGTCACCTACGCCGACGGCCGGGACGTGCGCGCGGCGGCCGAGGCGGCGCGCAAGGCCAAGGTGGCGATCGTGTTCGCGACCGACAGCGAGGGCGAGTTCTTCGACCGGTCCTGCCTGACGCTGGCCTGCGGCGACCCGTGGCGCGGCGACCAGGACGCGCTGATCTCCGCCGTCGCCGCCGCCAACCCGAACACGATCGTCGTGCTGGAGACCGGCGGCCCGGTGCTCATGCCGTGGGCCGACCGGGTGCGCGGCATCGTCGCGGCCTGGTACCCGGGACAGCAGGCGGGCACGGCGCTGGCCCGCGTGCTCTACGGGGACGTGGACGCGTCCGGACGCCTCCCGCTGACGTTCCCGGTGGACGAGAAGGACGCGCCCGCCGTCCCCGGCACCGACAAGAAGGCCGTCTTCAGCGAGGGCGTGAACGTCGGGTACCGGCACTACGACGCCAAGGGCATAACGCCGCGCTACCCGTTCGGGTACGGCCTGTCGTACACCGCCTTCCGTTACGACGGCCTGAAGGTGTCACCGACCGGCGTGCAGGTCACGGTGACCAACACCGGCGCCCGGGCGGGGACGGCCGTCCCGCAGCTCTACCTCGAGCTGCCGTCGCGGGCGTCCGTCCCGCAGCCGCCGCGCCAGCTCAAGGGCTACCAGAAGGTGGCGCTCGCGCCCGGGCAGAGCGCGACCGTCACGTTCCCGCTGACCGAACGGTCGCTGGCGTACTGGGACACCGGCGCGGACGCGTGGAAGGTCGCGCCCGGCTGCTACCGCGTCGCGGTCGGCGCGTCGTCCCGGGACCTGCCGCTGACCGGGGCGTTCGGGCGGGGCGGCGCGCCCTGCCGATGATCATCGGGGTTCGGCTGCCGGTGCGCGGCCGGGCACGGTACAAATAAGCGCGATCTCCCGTCCCCCCGCAGCCGGAGCGTCCTGTGCCGCACGATTCCTCCCGGCGGTCGGCCCCCCGCCGCCTGCACGCGGTGCCGCGCCCCGAGCGCGGGCCGCGCGAACGGGGCGTTCCGCTCGGCCCGGACGACCCGCGCCGCATCGGGCGCTACCGCCTCGCCGGACGGCTGGACGACCAGACGTTCCTCGGCCGCTCCCCCGAGGGCGCGGCGGTCGCCGTCCGGCGGCTGCGCGGCGAGGGACGCGCGGCGGGCCGGGCGCGCAACCGGGCCGCCGCGTTCCAGGACGTCACCGGACGCCACGTCGCGCACGTCCTGCACGCCGGGGTCAGCGAGGGCCGCGCGTTCGTCGTGACCGAGTTCGTGGACGGCCCGTCGCTCGCGGCGGCCGTCGCCGCCGGGGGCCCGCTGGCCGGGGCGGCGCTGCGCGACGTCGCGCTGCGCACGGCGGCGGGCCTGGCGTCGGTCCACCGGGCGGGCCTCGTCCACGGCGGGTGCGGGCCGCGCGCGGTGCTGCTCGGCCCGGACGGGACCAGGCTCGCGGGCCTCGGCGTCCCGCCGCCCGGCGACCCGGCCTACCTGGCGCCCGAGCAGATCGAGGACGAGCCGGTCGGCGCGCCCGCCGACGTGTTCGCCTGGGCCGCGACGCTCGTGTTCGCCGCGACCGGACGGCCGCCGTTCGGCACCGGTCCCGGCGCCGCGCGCCGCATCGCCGCCCGCCGTCCCGACCTCGGGACGCTGGACGGCCCGCTGCGCGACCTCGCGCTGCGCTGCCTGGACAAGAACCCGGCGGCGCGGCCGACGGCGGCGGCGCTGGTGCGGGCGCTGCGCGACGACCGGGCGCCCGAGCCGAGGCCGCGCCCGACCCGCATCCCCCGCTACCGGTGGCGGATGATGATCGCGCTCGCGACGGTCGTGGCGCTCGGGTTCGTCATCGGGGTCCTGGTCTGACGCCCGTCCGGCCTACCAGTGCGGGGGCCGGTCCGCGAGCAGGCGGTCGTCGTCGGACGCGTCGCCGCGCCATTCGCCCCAGCCGACGTCGGTCTCGTCGCCGGTGACGTCGGGAAGGATCACGAGTTCGTCGTCCTGCTCGACGGTGCGGTCGTCGTCGGGGACCTCGGGTCCACTGCTCATGGCTCCATTGTCGGCCATCGCGGCGCGCGGCGTGCGCGGGTAGGGCAGATGTTCACGCGGCCTTCGTCACGTCGGCACCCGCGGTCACGCGGGCGGCAGCGCGGCGGCCAGTTCCGCGGCGGCCTTGCCGGGGTCGGCGGCATCGGTGAGCGCGCGGACGACCACGATCCGCCGCGCCCCCGCCGCCAGCACCGCGCCGAGCCGGTCGCCGTCGATGCCGCCGATCGCGAACCACGGCCGGGCCGGGTTCCGGGCGGCCGTGTGCTCGACCAGCCCGAGGCCGGGCGCGGCGCGGCCGGGCTTGGTGGGCGTGGGCCAGACGGGGCCGGTGCAGAAGTAGTCGACGCCGGGCTCGTCCGCCGCCGCGTCGGCCTCGGCGGGGGCGTGCGTGGAGCGGCCGATCAGGACGTCTTCGCCGACGATCGCGCGGGCGGCGGCGACGGGCAGGTCGTCCTGGCCGAGGTGCAGGACGTCCGCGCCGACCGCGTGGGCGATGTCGGCGCGGTCGTTGACGGCCAGCAGCGCGCCGTGCCGGTCGCACGCCGCCCGGAAGACCGCCAGATGCGCCATCTCCTGCCGGGCCTCCAGGCCCTTCTGCCGGAGCTGGACGACGTCCACGCCGCCCGCGAGGACGGCGTCGAGGAACGCGGGCAGGTCGCCCTGGCGCTCCCGGGCGTCGGTGCAGAGGTAGAGGCGGGCGCGGTCGAGCCGGGCGCGCAGCGCGACGGCGCGCTCGGAGGGCAGGTGCCTGGACACGGGGGCGGGGGTTTCCTTTCCTGTGGACGGCGCGGGCCTTCGGCCGGCCCGCGCCATCCTTCCAGGCTCAGAAGGCGAGGGCCTGGGCGCGGCGGCGGACCTCCGTCCCGCGGTTCTCCGTGAGCGCCTGGACGGGCGTGCCGGGGAGCGTGTCGTCGGCGGTGAACAGCCAGCGCAGCGTCTCCTCGTCGTCGAACCCGGCGTCGGCCAGCAGCGTGAGCGTGCCGGAGAGGCCCTTGACGACCTGGCCGTCGCGGATGAAGGCGGCGGGAACGACGGGCCGGCCGTCGCGCCGGACGGCGAGGAGCTTGCGCTCGCTGAGGAGCTGACGGACGCGGTTCGGCTTGATGCCGAGGCTGTCGGCGGCCTCCTGGAGGGAGAGCCACTCTCCGATCAGAGCGTCGGTGCGGGGGTCGGCGACCTTGTCAACGGTAGCGTGCATCTGCGTCACGCCCCCTTGCTACCACGTCCGAAGAGTGCTCAAACCCGGCGTCACGACGGTCGGTCCCGGACGGCCTGCCGGAGCGGAATGTCCGGATCGGCGGCGATGGCCGGGTCCACGGGCGTCCCGGCGGTCATGAGGCGCCGGGCCTGCACGAGGTCGCGCGGCCGGTCGACGGTGAGGACGGCGTCGATCCGGTCCCCGGTGAGCCAGACCGACGACCAGGACGCGCCCGCCGGGTCGCCCCGGTCGATCCGGCGCTCGGCGTTCTCGTGCCGCCCGAGGTACTGGACCATATGCCCGAACTGCTCGGACCAGAAGTACGGGATCGCGTCGTAGGCGGCGTCCTCGCCGAGCAGGGTCGCGGCGGCGGTCTCGGGGGCGTTGAGCGCGGCGTCCCAGTGCTCGACCAGCAGGCGGCGGCCGTACCGGTGCGACCACCAGGCGGCGCAGTCGCCGACGGCCACGATGTCGGGCCGGGGCACCCCGCCGATCGAGGCGCGCAGCGCGGCGTCGGCGAGGACGCCGCGTTCGACGTCCAGGCCGGACCCGTCGAGCCAGCCGACGTCGGGCCGGACGCCGATCCCGGTGACCACGGCGTCGGCGCCGATGCGCTCCCCGCCCGCGAGCAGGAGACCGTCGTGCTCGACGGACGCGACGCGCACGCCCGTCCGCAGCTCCACGCCCGCCGCCGCGTACCAGGGGGCGGTGCGCGCGCCGAGGTCCGCGCCGAGGGCCTGGCCGAGGGGCGCGTCGCCCGCCTCGGCGACCGTCACCCGGCAGCCCTTCTTCGCGGCGGCCGTGGCGACCTCCGCGCCGATCCAGCCCGCGCCGACGATTACGATCCGGGCGCCGGGGACGAGGTGTTCCCGCAGCTCGTGGGCGTCCTCGTGGGTGCGCAGGACGTGCTGGCGGCCGGGCCCGGGCAGCAGGACGGGCACGGCGCCGGTCGCGATGACGAGCCCGTCGAACGGGAGGTCCCCGGCCGTCGTCGCGAGCGTCCCGCCGCGTCCGGGGGCAGGACGCAGGCCGGTGGCGCGCTCGCCGAGCAGCAGGTCGCAGCGCAGCGCGTCCCAGTCGGCGGTCAGCTCGGTGGCGTCGGTCTCCCCGGCGAGGACGGCCTTGGACAGCGGCGGCCGGTCGTAGGGACGCCGCGCCTCGGCCCCGACGAGCGTCAGCGCGCCCGCGAACCCTCGGGCGCGCAGGGCTTCCGCGGCGCGCATGCCGGCCAGGCCGCCGCCGACGATGATCACACGGTCCATGCCCGGCACCCTAGCCGCGCCGGTCCCGGCGCCCCCTGCCCGGCCGTACAGTAAAACTGGACAAAGCACGGGAGTCCGGCACGACCGGGCTGAGAGGGCGGCTGGGACGCGCTGCGGGCGCGGGGCCGCCGACCGTCGGGACCTGATCCGGATCATGCCGGCGAAGGGAGCGCGCATGGAGATCGCCGTCATCGGCGCGGGCGTCGTGGGTCTCGCGACGGCCTGGCGCACCGCCGCGCGGGGCGCCGCCGTCACGCTGATCGACCCCGCGCCGGGCAGTGGCGCCACCTCGGTCGCCGCCGGGATGCTCGCCCCGCTCGGCGAGCTGGCCTACGGCGAGGAGGAACTGCTGCGGCTCGGGCTGGCGTCCCGCGATCTCTATCCGGCGTTCACCGCCGAGCTGGAGGACGCGACCGGCCTGTCCACGGGCTTCCGGGGCGACGGCTCGCTCCAGGTCGCCTTCGACGCCGACGACCTCGCCCGGCTGGACGACGCGCGCCGCTTCCAGGAGTCGCTGGGCGTGCCCGCCGAGACCCTCACCGGACGCGAGGCGCGGCGCCTGGAACCGCTGCTCGCGCCCGGCGTCCGGGGCGGGCTGCTCGCCCCCGAGGACGGGTCCGTAGATCCCCGGCGGCTCGTCCCGGCGCTGCTGGCCGCCCTGGAGAAGCTGGGCGTGCGGATCGTCCGGCGGCGCGCGGCCGAGGTGATCGTGACCGGCGGGGCCGCGACGGGCGTCCGGCTGGACGACGGGACCGCGCTGCCCGCCGACCGGGTCCTGCTCGCCGCCGGGCCGTGGTCGGGCGGGATCGGCGGGCTGCCGCCGGGCGCGGTGCCGCCCGTCCGGCCGGTGAAGGGGCAGGTGCTGCGGCTGCGGACGTCCGGGCCGTTCCTGACCCGCACCTTGCGCGGCCTCGTCCGGGGCTCGGCGGTGTACCTGGTGCCGCGCGCGGACGGCGAGGTCGTCGTCGGCGCCACGCAGGAGGAGCTGGGCTTCGACACGCGGGTCACGGCGGGCGGAGTCTGGGAGCTGCTGCGCGACGCCCGCGACCTCGTCCCCGGCATCACCGAGCTGGAGTTCGCCGAGGTCACGGCCGGATTGCGGCCCGGGTCTCCGGACAACGCGCCGCTGCTCGGTCCGGCGGCGCTGCCGGGGCTCGTCCTCGGCACCGGCCATTACCGCAACGGGATCCTCCTCGCCCCGGTCAGCGCGGAAATCCTCACCGCCGCGCTGCTGGACGGCGAGGTCCCGGAGATCGGCCGCCCGTTCGTCCCGGACCGCTTCGAGGTGCGCGCATGAAGATCATCGTGAACGGCGAGCCCCGCGAGCTGCCGACCGGCGCGACCGTCGCCGACGCCGTCGCGCTCGTCACGGCGGCCCCGTCCGGGGTGGCGGCGGCGCTGAACGACGAGGTCGTCGGCCGCTCGCGGTGGACGGCGACCGCGCTCGCCGACGCCGACCGCCTGGAAGTGCTGACCGCCGTGCAGGGAGGGTGACGACCATGGCGAACCCACGGGAAGACCCGCTGGTCATCGCGGGCGAGGCGTTCGGCTCGCGGCTCATCACCGGCACCGGCGGCGCGCCGAGCCTCGCCGTGCTGCGGGACGCGCTGACGGCGTCGGGCACCGAGCTGACCACGGTCGCGATGCGGCGCGTGGACCCGTCCGCGCACGGCTCGGTGCTGGACGTGCTGCGCGACTGCGGCGTGCGGGTGCTGCCCAACACGGCGGGCTGCTTCACGGCGGGCGAGGCGGTGCTGACCGCCAAGCTGGCCCGCGAGGCGCTCGGGACGTCCTGGGTGAAGCTGGAGGTCATCGCCGACGAGCGGACGCTGCTGCCCGACCCGATCGAGCTGGTCGACGCCGCCGAACAGCTCGTCGCCGACGGGTTCACCGTCCTGCCGTACACCAACGACGACCCGGTGCTGGCCCGGCGGCTCGAACAGGTCGGCTGCGCGGCCGTCATGCCGCTCGGCTCCCCCATCGGCTCGGGTCTCGGAATCCGCAACCCGCACAACATCGAGCTGATCGTGGAGGCGGCGGGCGTCCCGGTGATCCTGGACGCCGGGATCGGCACCGCCAGCGACGCGGCGCTCGCGATGGAGCTGGGCTGCGACGCGGTGCTGCTCGCCACGGCCGTCACCCGCGCGCAGGAACCGGCGCTGATGGCCCGCGCGATGCGCCACGCCGTCGCGGCCGGGCGCCTCGCGCGGCTGGCGGGCCGGATCCCCCGGCGCCGCTACGCGCAGGCGTCGTCGCCCTTCGAAGGACGGACCGGCACCTGAGTCATCCTCAGGGGTGATGAGAGGTTTTCGGGATCCCGCATAAACTCGGTCCGATGGATACCTCGACCGCGGACCCCCTCGTCGGGAGCGTGCTCGACGGGCGGTACCGCATCGAGTCGCGGATCGCCCGCGGCGGCATGGCGACCGTCTACGTCGCGCGCGACCTCCGGCTCGACCGGACGGTCGCGATCAAGGTCATGCACCCGCACCTGGCCGCCGACGAGGAGTTCGTCCGCCGCTTCATCGGCGAGGCCAAGGCCGCCGCCGCGCTGTCGCACCCGAACGTCGTCGCCGTCTACGACCAGCGGACCGACGGCGAGCACGTCTTCCTCGTCATGGAGCTGGTCCACGGCCGCACGCTGCGCGACCTGCTCACCGAGCGGACCCGGCTCGGCCCTCGTGAAGCGCTGGAGATCATGCAGCCGGTGCTGGCCGCGCTCGGCGCCGCGCACCGGGCCGGGCTCGTCCACCGGGACGTGAAGCCGGAGAACGTCCTGATCGCCGCCGACGGGCAGGTCAAGGTCGCCGACTTCGGGCTGGCCCGCGCCGAGACGGCGGGCAAGATGACCCGCACCGGGCTGATCATCGGGACGGTCGGGTACCTCGCGCCCGAGCAGGTCCTGACCGGGCACGCCGACGTCCGCAGCGACGTGTACGCGGCCGGGGTCATGCTGTTCGAGCTGCTGACCGGGCGGCTCCCCTACGAGGGCGACACGCCGCTCGCGGTCGCCTACCAGCACGCCAACGGGACCGTCCCGGCGCCGTCGGAGTTCGTCCCGGGGCTGCCCGCGCCGGTCGACGCGCTCGTCGCCCGCGCCACCGCCCGCGACGCCGCCGAGCGCCCGCAGGACGCCAACGCCTTTCTCGCGGCCGTCGCCGAGGTCCACGGCGGGCTCGCGCCCGACTTCGACGCGCGGCTGGCCGCGTCCGGGCCCCGTCCGACCGCCGTCCTGCAGACCCCGGCGCCGCCGGGCGACGGGCGCACCGCCGTCCTGGACCCGACGGACGGCACCCCGGCCGGGCCCCCGCCGCGCGGCGGGGCGTTCGGCGGGTCCGGCCGCCGCTGGGCGATCGTCGCGGTGGCCGCCGTCGCCGCGATCGTGCTCGGCTGGGCCGTCTGGTACCAGTTCTCGGGGCAGTACGACCACGTCCCCGAAGAGATCATCGGGATGAAGCCGGCCGCCGCGACCAAGGAGCTGCGCGGCCACGGCCTCGCGGTGCGGCAGGGCGACACGGTCTACAGCGACCGCGTGGACAAGGGCGAGGTCGCCGCGACCGACCCCGCGCCGGGCGCCCGCGTCTCCCAGGGCATGACGATCACGCTGCACGTGTCGAAGGGGCATGTGCCGCGCGAGGTCCCGGACGTCAAGGGCCGCACCGAGTCCGACGCCCGGAACCTGCTGGAGAGCAAGGGCTTCCGCGTCGGCGGGGTCAGCTCGCTGCCGTCGGAGACCGTCGCGAAGGGCCGGGCGATCCGGACGAAGCCGACCGCCGGGACGAAGGTCTCCACCGACCAGCCGATCGCGCTGGTCATGAGCAGCGGGATGACCGTCCCCGACCTCACCGGCTGGTCCACCGGCGACGCGAAGAACGCGCTGACGTCGATGGGCCTGGACGTGAAGACCCAGGACCGCAAGCAGGACGGAAAGCCCGGCGGGACCGTCGTCGGCCAGGACCCCGCACCCGGCTCGGGCGTCTCGCGCGGCGACCAGGTCACCCTGTACGTGACGCCGCGCGACTGCCTGATCGGCAACTGGTTCTGCAACGACGGCAAGGGCGACGAGGGCAACAAGATCCCCGTCCCTTCGGTGATCGGCAAGTCGTTCGACGACGCGCGCCGCGCCATCGAGAGCTCCGGCTTCCAGATGCGGATCGGCACCCGCGTCGGCGACCGCGTGATCGGCCAGACGCCGATCCCCGACGCACAGGCCAAGCGCGGCAGCGTGATCACGGTCTACGGCTGAGGCTGCCAGGGCGAGCGGCTAAGCTCGCCGACGCTATGACCTCACCTTTCAGCCCCATCGGGGGCCATGTGCCGGTGGCGGGCGGGCTCGCGTCCGGCGGGTTGAAGTACGCCGCCGAGATCGGCGCGGAGGCCGTCCAGGTGTTCGTGGCGAACCCGCGCGGATGGGCGCTGCCCGCGGGCAAGCCCGCCGAGGACGCCCGGCTGCGCGAGGAGGGCCTGCCGGTCTTCGTCCACGCGCCCTACCTGGTGAACTTCGGGTCGCCGAGCGCCGAGACGCTCGCCAAGTCCATCGCGACCGTCCGGCACTCGCTGGAGCGGGGCCGGGCGATCGGGGCGCGCGGCGTCGTCGTCCACACCGGGTCGGCGGTCAGCCAGAGCTACGAGGCGGCGATGGACCAGGTCCGCGCGCACGTCCTGCCGCTGTTGGACGAGATCCCCGACGACGGCCCGGACCTGCTGCTGGAGCCGATGGCCGGGCAGGGCGCGATGCTGTGCGCCCGCGTGGAGGACCTCGGCCCGTTCTTCGAGCGGCTCGACCGGCATCCGAAGCTCGGCGTGTGCCTGGACACCTGCCACGCGTTCGCGGCGGGCCACGACCTGGCCGCGCCCGGCGGCGTCGCGGCGACCGTGGACGCGCTCGTCGCGACGGTCGGGCCGGGACGGCTCAAGCTCGTCCACGCCAACGACTCCAAGGACGCCTGCGGCTCGGCCAAGGACCGGCACGAGAACATCGGCGCCGGCCAGATCGGCGCCGAGCCGTTCGGCGCGCTGCTGCGGCACCCGGAAGTGGCGGGCGTGCCGTTCGTCATCGAGACGCCGGGACGCGGGGCCGAGCCGCACCGCGCCGACATCGACGTCCTCAAGCGCCTGCGCGTCGCCTGACCGCGGGCGGGGCGCGAAGAAGAAGGCCCAGGCGCCGCTGAACAACCCCCCGACTGTTCAGCGGCGGCCTGGGCCGCGAGGTCACCGCATCCCACCCCCCCGGTACGGAATGCGGCGACTGATCCGGCGTGATCGCTCACGGCGCGGATCTCCAGTTTTGTCCTGTGCGGGGCGCCGCAGCACCGGAGTGACCTCCCGTGGCGACTGCCGCCACTGAGAACACTAGAGGGAGACGGATACCGATCGGGACCCTTGCACCACAAGGCTCGGTAAACGGTGGGTAGTCATCGCTATACGTTCCGTAGCCGCACGACGAGCGGTCGATTTCGCGCGACGAACGGTCGTCCCGCTCAGCCGTCCAGGTCGCCGGCCGGCTCGGCGGCGCGGAATCCGCGCACGAGCAGGTCCCGGACCTGGCGGGTGTGGCGGCGGCTGACGGGCAGAAGTTCGTCCCCGACCTGCACGAGAGCCCGGCCGCCGTCGAACCGCAGCTCGGTGATGTGCGCGGACGACACCAGCGTGCTGCGGTGGATGCGCACGAACCCGGCCTCCTCCCAGCGGCGCTCCAGCGACGCCAGCGGCATCCGCACGAGATAGCGCGCCTCGGCGGTGTGCAGCCGCACGTAGTCGCCGTGCGCGACGACGTGGGTGACGGTCCTGCGGGGCACCAGGCGCGTCCGGCCGCCGAGGTCGACCGGGATCAGCTCGTCGTCGTCCTCGCCCGGCGGCCCGTCCGCCGCGCCGACGGCGTCCGCGACGCGCCGCACCGCCTCGGCCAGCCGCTCGGGCCGGACGGGCTTGAGCAGGTAGTCCACCGCGCCGAGTTCGTAGGCGGTGACGGCGAAGTCGTCGTGCGCGGTCACGAACACGACCTTCGGCGGCGCGGCGAACCCGGTGAGCAGGCGGCTGAAGTCCAGGCCGTCCAGGCCCGGCATCCGGACGTCGAGGAACACCGCGTCCAGCCGCTCCCCCGCCGCGAGCATCCGGCTGAGCCCGCGCAGCGCCGCCGCCGCCTCGCTCGCCCCGGTGACGTCCCCGATGCGCGGGTCCTCCCGGAGCAGGTACGTCAGCTCCTCCAGGGCGGGGACCTCGTCGTCGACGGCCAGGACGCGCAGCATGGAAAGAGATTGCACCGATCACGTTCCGTTCGCAATCGGTTCCACCACGTAAGCGGTCGGATCGCCTCAGGCGGGAAACATCGCCGGGCGGAACTTGGGCACCCGCAGCCGCACCCGCGTGCCCGCGCCCCGGGCCGTCTCGACGACGAGGCCGTACTCGTCGCCGTAGACCTGGCGGAGCCGCTCGTCCACGTTGGCGAGGCCGATGCCGCCCCCGCCGCCGCGCTCGCGCGTCCCGCCCGCCAGGATCTCGCGGAGGCGCCCCGGCTCCATGCCGACGCCGTCGTCCTCGACCGTGATCGCGGCCTCGGACCCGGCGTCGCGGGCGACGATCTCGATGTGGACGGTCCCGGACGCCCCGTGCATCCCGTGCCGGATCGCGTTCTCCACCAGCGGCTGCAACGACAGGAACGGCACCTCGACCGGCAGCACCTCCGGCGCGACCTCGACCGTGAAGTGCAGCCGCTCCCCGAACCGCGCCCGCTCCAGCAGCAGGTACCGGTCGATGGAGCGCAGCTCGTCGGCCAGCGTGGTGAAGTCGCGCGGGTTGCGGAACGAGTAGCGGGCGAAGTCGGCGAAGTCCACCAGCAGCTCGCGCGCCCGCTCGGGGTCGGTCCGGACGAACGAGGCGATCGTCGTCAGCGAGTTGTAGACGAAGTGCGGCGAGATCTGCGCCCGCAGCGCCCGCATCTCGGCCTCGGCGGCGCGCGTCCGCGCGCGGTCCAGGTCGGCGAGTTCGAGCTGGTTGCCGAGCCAGCGCGCGACCTCGCCGACGGCGCGCACCCGGCCGGGCGCGGCGGTCCTGCCGTAGACGGCGAGCGCGCCCGCGACCCGGCCGTCCACCGCGATCGGCGCGATGACGCCGACGCGGATCCGGCACAGCGGGACGTCGCAGTCCAGCGCCTCGGGCGGCAGGACGCGCGGGCGGCCCGACCCGAGCACCGGCAGGGCGTCGGCCAGGACCTCGCCCGCGTGCAGGTGGGCGCCGGTGCCGTCCCAGACGAGCAGCCGACCGCCGCCGGAGCCCCCGCCGTCGCCGTCGTCGGGCTCGGCGTCGCCGTCGGGCGGCACGCCGACGATCGCGACGGCCTCCGCGCCGAGCAGGTGCCGCAGCGGCCGGGCGGCCCGCCGCGCCGACGCCCGGGTCAGCCCGGAGCGCAGCGGCGGCGCGGCGCGCAGCAGCGTGTGCAGCGCGGCGGCGGTGGCGTCGTCGGGCGCCGGGACCGGGGGGCGGCGGACGCGGCGGCGCAGCGCGCACCGGCCGAGCGCGCCGCCGCCGAGCAGCGCGGCGCCGTACCCGGCGAGGTCGAGGACGGACGGTGCGACCATGACGACCGACCGTAACCCCACCGGACCCGGCTTCGCAGGCGATCTCGCCGCGCTCCGGGATCAGGGCGGCGGCGCGTCGTCCGGATCCTCCTGGTAGGAGTAGCGCTGCTCCGTCCACGGGTCGCCGACGTTGTGGTACCCGCGCTCCTCCCAGAACCCGCGCCGGTCCCCGATCATGTACTCGACGGCCCGCACCCACTTGACGCTCTTCCACGCGTACAGGCGCGGCACGACGAGCCGGACGGGGTACCCGTGGTCGGCGGTCAGCCGCTCGCCGTCGCGGTGGGTGGCCAGCAGCGTGCCCGCGTCGAGGAAGTCGCTCATGCGGATGTTGGCGCTGTAGCCGTACTCCGCCCACACCATGACGTGCGTGACGTCCGGGTGCGGGGGCGCCAGCTCGGCGAGCGCCGTGCCCGGGACGCCGTCCCACCGGTTGTCGGGGATCGTGAACTTGGTGACGCAGTGGAAGTCGGCGACGACGGTCGTGCGCGGCAGGGCGTCGAACTGCTCCCACGTCCAGGCGTACTGCCCGCCGGTCGCGGTGGCGCCGAAGACCCGCAGGTCCCACACGTCCGGGCGGAACTTCGGCACCGGGCCGTAGTGCAGGACGGGAAAGCCGCGCGGGACGTACTGGCCGGGCGGGAGGCGGTCGTCCACGCCGGACTCGCCGCCGGACCCGTCGCTCGGTCCGTCGCTGGGAGGCTCATCGGAGGGCGCCATGTCGCGCGCCATCCTGCCATCCGGGGTGAGCTGAGCCATATTCGGCCCCCGGTCCCCCGCCCCCGCCGCGATCGGCTACGCTGAGGCGCATGCGCAACGCGAGCTATTTCTTTTGGCACGACCGGTCCGGCGGGCTGGTCTGCCAGACGCTGCGCTGACAGACCACCAAGGCGAGAGCCCCGGGCCACGCGGCCCGGGGCTCTCGTCGTTCCGGGACCGCCCCCGGCATCCACCCCGCGCGCGCCGCTCCGGCGCGCGCAGAGAAAGAGGAACCAGCATGGTCGTCGTCATGGCCCCGGGGGCCACCGAGGCAGACATCCAGGGCGTCGTCGCGCTCGTCGAGCGGGCGGGCGGGGACGCCTTCGTCAGCCGGGGCGTGGAGCGCACCATCGTCGGGCTGGTCGGTGACGTGACCCGGTTCGGCACGCTCAACCTGCGCGGCCAGCGCGGCGTCGCCGACGTCGTCCGGATCTCCGCGCCGTACAAGCTGGTCAGCCGCGAGCACCACGCCGAGCGGACGGTCGTGCGGGTGGGCGGCGTCCCGATCGGACCCGGCACGATGACGCTGATCGCCGGCCCGTGCGCGGTCGAGACGCCCGACCAGACCCTGGCCGCCGCGCAGATGGCGCAGGCGGCGGGCGCGACGCTGCTGCGCGGCGGGGCGTTCAAGCCCCGGACGTCGCCGTACGCGTTCCAGGGCCTCGGCGAGGCGGGCCTGAGGATCCTCGCCGACGTCCGGACCGAGACCGGGATGCCGGTGGTGACCGAGGTCGTGGACGCCGGGGACGTCGAACTCGTCGCGTCCTACGCCGACATGCTCCAGATCGGCACCCGCAACGCGCAGAACTTCGCGCTGCTCCAGGCGGCGGGCGAGTCCGGCAAGCCGGTCATGCTGAAGCGCGGGATGAACGGCACGATCGAGGAGTGGCTGATGGCCGCCGAGTACGTCGCGCAGCGCGGCAACCTCGACATCGTGCTGTGCGAGCGCGGCATCCGGACGTTCGAGAAGGCGACCCGCAACACCCTCGACATCTCCGCCGTCCCGGTCGCGCAGCGGCTCGGGCACCTGCCGGTGATCGTGGACCCGTCGCACTCGGGCGGCAGCCGCGACCTCGTTCTCCCGCTGACCCGGGCGGCCATCGCGGTCGGCGCGGACGGCGTGATCATCGACGTCCACCCGCACCCGGAGACCGCGCTGTGCGACGGCCCGCAGGCCCTCGTGAACGGCGACCTGCGGGAGCTGGCCAAGCTCGTGCGGACGCTGCCGCCCGTCGTCGGCCGCACGCTGACGACCGCCCCGGACGGCGTCCCGGCCTGACGCGCCGCCCCGCGCCGCACCGGGCACCGGTGCGGCGCGGGTATCGTCGGGGCATGGACTACTGGACTCCGAACTGCGGACCGCCGAGCCCCTGACCCGGGGTGCGGTCCTTTCGGCCTCGCGCGCGTCCGCGCCGACGGCCCGTCGAGTCCTGCTCTGAGACCCGCCCCGGACACGGATCACCCTTCCGATTCGAGTCCAGGAGTCAGGTCTCTCCATGCTCAGAAGTTCTTTCGCGCTGCCCCGCGGGGCCGCCGAGATCCTGCTCGCCGCCTGCCTGTGGGGCACGGCCGGGCCGGTGTCCACGCTCGCGCCCGCCCACACCTCGCCGGTCGCGGTGTCGTGCCTGCGGGTCGCGCTCGGCGGGCTGGTGCTGCTCGCCGTCGCCGCCACCGGCTCCCGCCGCGCCGCGCTCGGCGCCCTGCTGCGCCGGGGCGGGCGGACGCGGGCGACGCTCGTCCTCGGCGTCGTCTGCACCGCCGGGTACCAGACCGCGTACTACACCGCCGTCGGACGCACCGGCGTCGCCGTCGCGACCGTCGTCGCGATCGGCAGCGCACCCGCGTTCGCGGGCCTGCTCCAGCGGCACGGGCTGACGGGCCGCTGGTACGCGTCCACGGCGGGCGCCGTCGCGGGCTGCGCGCTGCTCGTCGGCGCGGGCGCCGGGGCGGGCGCCGAACCGGTGGGCGTCGTGCTCGCGCTGCTGTGCGGGCTCGTCTACGCCGGCTACACGACGATCATCAGCCGCCTGGTCGGGGCGGGCGCCGACGACCGGGCGGTGACCGGCGTGCTGTTCGGCGGTGCGGCGCTCGTCCTGCTGCCCGCGCTCGCCGTGCAGCGCCCGGCGTGGCTGCTGTCGGGGACGGGCCTCGCCGTCACGGCCTACCTGTCGCTGGTCACGATCGCCGTCGCGTACACGCTGTTCGCGCGCGGCCTGCGCGCCACCCCGGCCGCCGCCGCGACGACGCTGACGCTCGCCGAACCGGCCGTCGCGGCGCTGCTCGGCGTCGCCGTCCTCGGCGAACGGCTCGGCGGCCTCGCGCTCGCCGGGCTGGCGCTGCTCGCGGCGGGCCTGGTCGTGCTGGTGGTGCCCGCCCGGCGCCGCCCGGGCGATGGCCGAATCCGACCGGAATTGGTCTGAACCACTCGCCAAACCGGGCCCCGGCGGGGATGATGCTCGGCATGACCACAGGCGACGGCGACGCCGGCGGCAGGCTCTTCCCCGACGACCTCGACCGCCTCGATCCCGTCGGGGCGGTGCGGTTCGCCGACGCGTGCCGGTCCGCCGTCGCCTACCCGGACCTGGTCGCCGTCGGGCCGCTGTTCGCGCCCGCCGAGCGGACCGGGGACGGGTGGCGGATCGTCGGCGCGTGCGACCCGCTGCCCGGCGGCGCCCGCGAAGTGCTCGCCGACGTCCTCGCCGACCGCGCCGCGCTCCTCGGGCTCAGCTACGAGGAGGCGACCGCGTACCTGGCGGCGGCCCGGCACCTGCGCGCGGCGCCGGACGACGAGATCGGCGCGGCGGGGTCGCGGTTCCGGGTCGTCCGGGTGGAGCAGTTCGTCCGGACCGGCCAGGACGGCCCCGAACCGCCCCGGCCGAGCGACCCCGACCCGCGGCCCGAGGTGTTCCCGGTCCCGCCCGCGCGGCCGTGGGACGTGCTGCGCGACGACCCCGGCGCCGACGATCTGCGCGGCCCGCTGCTCGCCGCGCTGTCGCGGGCGGGCCGCGAGCCGTCCCGGGCGTACCGGACGCCGGTCCCGCTGAGCCCGATGTTCACCGTCGCCGAGCGCCGCGCGGACCGCTGGCACCCGAGCGGGCGCCTGCACGACCTGCCCGGCGGGGCGCGGACGGCCCTCGCGACCTACTTCCGGCACGTCGTCCCGGCGATCGAGGCGCCCGACCCGACGGCGCGGGCCGAGTACGCCTACGCCGCCGCGCTGCTGGACGACGGCAGCCGCCGCAACGGCGTCGAGGCGGCCGGGCGGCGGTTCCGGATCGTCCGGATCGAACGCGTCGCGCTGGCGGGACCGGACGGCCCCGAGCCGCCGCGCCCGGCCGACGCCCGGATGCGTTAAGCGGCGCCCGCGTCGCCGTAGACCGGCCGGTGCTCCTGCACCGACGCGGCGAGCTGCTCGGCGAGTTCGCCGACGTCCAGGCGCTTCTCGATCTGGCGCAGGTCGTCGATCTTGGCGCGGGTCTCGGCGCGGCGCGGCGCGAGCATCGTGCAGCAGTCCTCGTCGGGCAGCTCGGAGATCTCCAGGGTGCGGACCCGCCGCGCCTGCTCGATGATCTCGATCTTGTCCATGCCGACGAGCGGGCGCAGGATCGGCAGCTCCACGGCGTCGTCCAGCGCGGTGATGTTGGCGAGCGTCTGGCTGGACACCTGGCCGAGCGCGTCCCCGGTGATCAGCGCGCCGCCGCCGAGCCGCCGGGCGAGCAGTTCGCCGGTGCGCAGCATCAGCCGCCGCTGCGCGATCACCGCGAGCCGGTCCGCGCCGGACGACTTGATCTGCTGCTGCGCCTTGCCGAACGGCACGACGAACAGCCGCGACCCGCCCTGGAACTTGTCCAGCTCGCGGACCAGCGCGTACGCCTTGTAGATCGACTCGGGGCCGGTGAACGGCATCCCGGAGAAGTGCAGGTAGTCGACGCGCAGGCCGCGCCGCATCATCCGGTAGGCGGCGACCGGCGAGTCGATGCCGCCGGACATGAGGACGAGCGCGCGCCCGCTCATGCCCACCGGCAGCCCGCCCTGGCCGGGCAGCCCGCCGGAGAAGACGAACACCTCGTCCCGGTCGACCTCGATGGACAGCGTGTGGTCGGGGTTCTTGAGCCGGACGGGCTGGCCGTAGGCGTCGGCGATCCGCCCGCCGACGTGGCGGTCCAGCTCGGTGGACGTCATCGGGAACCGCTTGTCGCGCCGCCGCGACCGGACGGCGAACGAGCCGGTCAGGCCGTCCATCAGCTCCAGCGCGGCGCGCTCGACGCTCGCGACGTCCTTGCCGACACGCCAGGCGCGATGGGCCCAGACGATTCCCATCACGTCGCTGATGCGGGCGGCGAGCCGGTCCACGGTGGCGACGTCGGCGTCCTTGGTGCGGACGATGAACACGCCGTGCCTGCGGATCACGTCCACCCGGGCGATCGGCCGCACGGCGGCGCGGACGTTGTCGGCGAGGCGCCGCTCGAACAGCTCGCGGTTCTTGCCCTTGAGGACGACCTCACCGAGCTTGATCAGGACGCACGGCTCACCGTCGACCGGCGCGTTCTCCCGCACCGCGTCGGCGGGCGCCGTGTCGAGCGTCGTCATGGGGAAATCCTCCAGCGGGACCGGAAAGGGGGCAGGGGTCCAGTGTGGCCCACTTCCCCCAATGCCGCGACCGGCGCGGATGTTCCCCGCCGGGCGCGCGGCCCGGCGGGGACCCGCCGCTCAGCCGAAGAACACCTCGGACTCGGCGTACCGCTCCGGCGGGACGGTCTTCAGCTCCTTCACCGCCTCCTCCAGCCCGACCCGGACGATGTCGGTGCCGCGCAGCGCGACCATCGTCCCGAACGCGCCCTCGCGGACGGCGTCGATCGCCGACAGCCCGAACCGGGTGGCGAGGACGCGGTCGAACGCGCTCGGCGTCCCGCCGCGCTGGATGTGCCCGAGCACGGTCGCGCGGGCCTCCTTGCCGGTGCGCTTCTCGATCTCGTCGGCGAGGCGCTGCCCGATCCCGCCGAGCCGGACGTGCCCGAACGCGTCCAGCTCGCCGGTCTGGATCTGCATCTGCCCGTCGATCGGGTGCGCGCCCTCGGACACGACGATGATCGGCGCGTACCGGGTGCGGAACCGGCTCTCGACGTACTCGACGACCTGCTCGATGTCGAACGGCCGCTCGGGGATGAGGATGACGTTCGCGCCCGCCGCCATCCCGGCGTGCAGCGCGATCCAGCCCGCGTGCCGGCCCATGACCTCGCAGATCAGCGCGCGGTGGTGGCTCTCGGCGGTGGTGTGGAGCCGGTCGATGGCCTCGGTGGCGATGTTGACGGCCGTGTCGAAGCCGAACGTGTAGTCGGTGGCGTTGAGGTCGTTGTCGATGGTCTTCGGGACGCCCACGACCTGGACGCCGTTCTCGTGCAGGTGCTGGGCCACGCCGAGGGTGTCCTCGCCGCCGATCGCGATCAGGGCGTCCACGCCGAGCCCGGCGAGGTTGTCCTTGATCCGCTCGATGCCGCCCTCCACCTTGACCGGGTTGGTGCGGGACGAGCCGAGGATCGTTCCACCGCGCGGCAGGATCCCGCGCACGGCCGGCACGTCGAGCGCGATCGTGTCGCCCTCCAGCGGGCCGCGCCAGCCGGACCGGAAGCCGACGAACTCGTATCCGAAGACCTGGACGCCCTTGCGCACGACGGCGCGGATGACGGCGTTCAGGCCGGGGCAGTCCCCGCCCCCCGTCAGCACTCCGACGCGCATGCCCTCTCCCTCTCCAGCCACCGTGCTCCCTCCTCGAAAGTGGTGCCCGTCACACAGCCCCTCGTCTGGACGATAGTGCGTGAACGAGGGAAGGGAAGGGAGTACGAGCCGGTAGGAAGCCGGATCAGCCGTCCTGGTCGAGGCCGCGTTCGATGGCGTACCGCACCAGCTCGACCCGGTTGTGGAGCTGGAGCTTGCGCAGCGTGTTCTGGACGTGGTTCTGGACCGTCCGGTGCGACAGGACGAGCCGCGCCGCGATCTGCTTGTAGCTCAGCCCCTTGGCGACGAGCCGCAGCACCTCGGTCTCGCGGTCGGTGAGGCGCGGCGTGTCGGCGTCCGGCCCGGCGGGCGCGGCGGCCAGGCGGCGGTACTCGCCGAGGACGAGCCCGGCGAGCCCGGGGGTGAACACGGCGTCGCCGGCGGCGGTGCGGCGGACGGCGTCCAGGAACTCGTCGCGGCCCGCCGACTTCAGCAGGTAGCCGGTGGCGCCCGCCTTGACGGCGTCCAGGACGTCCTGCTGCTCGCCGCTCGCCGACAGCACGAGCACCCGGACGGGCGGGTCGGCGGCGGCCAGGTGGCGCGTGACCTCGACGCCGCTGATGTCGGGGAGCTGGAGGTCCACGACGGCGACGTCGGGCCGGGCGGCGGCGGCGATCCGGACGGCCGCGCGGCCCTCCCCCGCCGTCGCGGCGATCTCGTGCCCGGCCTCGGCCAGGTCGCGGGCGACGGCGTCGCGCCACATCGGGTGGTCGTCCACGACCATGACGCGCAGCGGGCCGGGGGGCAAATCGGTCACGGCCCCACCTTACGGGCGAGATCGCGTCCATGCCGGGGCACGCTGATCTCGATCTCCGTCCCGGCGCCGGGCGCCGACGCGATCTCGACCGTGCCGCCGAGGTCCCGGACGCGGCCGACGATCGACTGGGCGACGCCGAGCCGTCCGGCCTCCTGCGCGGCGGCGAGGCGACCGGGCTCGATGCCGGGGCCGTCGTCGCGGACGCTGACGACGACGGCGTCCGGGTCGTCCTCCAGCAGCACCCACGCGGGCGCGGACGGCCCGCAGTGCCGGGCGACGTTGTCGAGCGCGGCGGCGACGGCCGCGTCGATCTCGCGGGCGACGGCGGCGGGCAGCGGGACGGGCGTGGCGGGCGCCGCGACGGACACGGTCGTCGAGCCGTGCGCGGCGAGCAGCGCGCCGAGGTCGGCGGTCCCGGCGGGCGGCGCGGGCGCGGCGGCGCCGATGAGGGCGCGCAGCGCGGCCTCCTGCTCCCCGGCGAGCCGGCCGAGCCCGGCGGCCTCCCCGCCGAGTTCGGCGCCCCGGCGGCGGACCATCGCGAGAACCTGGAGCACCGAGTCGTGGATGCCGCGCGCGAGCCGTTCCCGCTCGCGGGTGGCCGCCTCCAGCTCGACGGCGCGGGCGAGGCGCGCCTCGGCCTCGCGGGCGAGCCGGACGACGTGCCCGACGACCAGCCCGGCGAGGAACAGCAGCACGATCCCGTTGAACATCGCGGTCCCGTGCGTGCCGTCGGACCCTGCGAGGACGTGCAGCAGCGCGTTCCCGGCGGCGAGGACCCCGGCGCCCGCGACGCCCCACCGCCGTCCGCCGTGCACGGCCCAGGCCAGCACGGCGGCGGCGACCCAGGAGACCGGGAGGGTGGGCCGTCCGGCGGCGATCCCTTCGGGCGTCTCGACATAGGCGGTGGCCAGCAGGCAGCCGAGCGCGACGGCCATGTCGGCGGCGAGCAGCGCCGGGCCGCGCCGCCGCGCGTCGGCGAACAGGGCGGTCGCGGCGGCCGTCCAGACGGCCATGACCGCGAGCGCGGCCCAGCCGCCCGCCGGACGCGCGTACTCGCCGTGGTTGCGGACGATCATCACGGCGGCGTACGCCAGCGCCAGCCACCGGTACACCGCCACGGCCCGCCACAGCGCGGACTCCAGCCCGCCCGGCGCGCGGGCGTCAGTCGTCGTCATCGGAGGGGCGCGGCGTCCGGCCCTCCAGTTCCGCCTTGACCTCCGCCGCGTACCGGTCGACGTACTCCTGGCCCGACAGCGCGCGGATCGCCTGCATGATCTCGTCGGTGATCTTGCGCAGGACCTCGCGGTCGTCCTCCTGGCCGTAGTACCGCGAGAAGTCCAGCGGCTTCCCGAACCGGACGCCCGGCCGCACGCCCACCTTCGGCGCGCGGCTGCCGGGCGGCATCAGCTCGAACGTGTTGATCATCGCCATCGGGACGACCGGCACCCGCGACTTCAGCGCCAGCCGCGCCACGCCCGTCTTGCCCCGGTACAGCCGGTTGTCGGGGGCGCGCGTGCCCTCGGGGTAGATGCCGAGCAGCTTGCCCTCGCGCAGGATCCGCAGGCCCGTGTCGAGCGCGGCCTCGGCGGCGCTGCCGCCCGTCCGGTCCACCGGGACGACGCCGACGCCGGTGAAGAACGCCTTGCTGAACAGGCCCTTCACGCCCTTCCCCGTGAAGTAGTCCGCCTTGCCGATGAAGAAGATCCGGCGCATCACCGGGAGCGGGCCGAAGAAGTGGTCGGCGAACGACAGGTGGTTGCTCACCAGCAGCGCCGGGCCGCGCTTCGGAACGTTGCCGACGCCGGCGTTCCTCGGCCGCCACACGACGTACAGGATCGGCGACAGGACGATCCTCAGCAGGATCCAGAACCACAGCATTCCGACACCTTCCTCCGTCCGCCCGGGGTCGCGGCGCACACCGTCACGGCCCCCCGCGCGCCAGGGGGTTGCGGGACATCTTCCCATCCCCGTCCGCGCGCTCCCAACGGCCTCCGCCCGAGCGCTCACCAAGGCGCTCACCAAGGCGCGCACCGAGGCGCGCGGCGTTCGCCGTCCCGGCGGGCCGCGCGGGAACGTAGGCTCGGAGAGGACGCGGCCGTGCGTTCGTCGCCCCGGGGGGTTGTCCCCGGCGGCTCAGCGCATACCGTGGGACTCATCTTTTCTGTGCGGAGCGGAGGGCCGAACCATGCCGGTGCTGGCGGTCGCCGCGGAATCGACGGAGGAACCGGCCCCGTGAATCGCCGAGGCAACGGACTTACCGCGGACGCCTACGCGCCGCTCGTCGATCTCGCGCCGCACCTGGCCGACGCGATGCTGACGGCGCTGCGCGACGCGGGCGTGGCGGCGTACGCGACGGGCGGCGGCGCGGGCGACCCGGACGCGGCGCTCGGCGCCCTGCCGGACGTCGCGCCGGACGCCCCCGAGCCCGGCGACGGCGAACCGCTGGACCGGCTGTTCGTAGACGTCGCGATGAAGCCGACGGCCGAGGGCGTCCTGCGCGTCCATCTGACCCGGCTGCGCGACGCGGGCGGTGGCGAGCCGCCCGAGCCGGCGGGGGCGCTGCCCGCCGCGCCCGAGCCCGCGCCCGATCCGAAGACCGAGCCCGAGGGCGGCGCGGCCGTCCGCGACGAGGACGCCATCTGGGCCGAGATCGTCGCGGGCTTCGACGCCGAGGTGCCCGAGGGCGAGCGGGTGCCGTGGCCGGACGAGGAGAACCTGCGCGAGCCGTCCGGCCCGCCCGGCGACGACCGCGCGGGCCGCCTCCCGCGCGCCCGCGTGCTCGATCCCGCCGACGAGGACGAGGACGAGTTCCCGCCCGCCGACGACGAGGGCCACTACGTCCCGCCGCCCCCGGCGCCGCTGCCGCAGGCCGACCCGGTGACCAAGGGCGCGTGGATCGCGCTCGTCGGCGGCCCGCTGTACCTGCTGGTGACCGTCCTGCTGGACTGGGAGGTCCCGGGCTGGGCGGCGTTCCTCGCGGTGGCCGCGTTCATCGGCGGGTTCGTGACGCTCGTGCTGCGGATGGGCGACGAGCCCCGCGACCCCGACGGCGGCGCCGTCGTCTAACCGGGGAGCGTGAGGTCGGCCAGAACCGGCCGGTGGTCGGTCGCGCGCGGGTAGTCGCGCGCGAGCGCCGGGTCGCCGGGGACGCCGCAGCCGGTGATCCCGAACGGCGCGGCGGCGAAGATCCCGTCGATGCGCCGGTGCGGGTCGCGCGCCGGGAACGTCGCGCTCTCCCCCGCCGGGGCGACGGCGTGCGCGTCGCGCAGGTCCGCGCTCAGCAGCGTCCAGGACGGTCCGCCGGGCTCCTCGTTGACGTCCCCGGACAGCACGACGGGCGCGTGGTGGACGTCCGCCGCCCGGTCCAGCAGCCGGAGCACCTCCCGGACGTGCGCGAGCCGCGGTTCCGGCCGCAGGTCGAGATGGGTGCTCGCGGCGGCGAACCGCGCGCCGTCCACCTCCAGCACCGCGACGGCCAGCCCGCGCCGGTGCAGCCCCGGGACGCGCGTCAGCAGGTGGAACTCGCGCGCGACGCGACGGACGCGCGGCGCCGCCAGCACCGCGAGCCCGCAGGCGCGGCGCCCGGCGGCGACCCGCATCCCGCAGGCGCGCGCCAGCCGGCGGCGCCGCACCCGCCAGTCGCCGAAGCGCGGAACCTCTTGGAGGCACGCCACGTCCGGGTCCAGGGCGCGGATCACCCGCGCGACGGCGTCGGCGTCGTCGCGCAGGGACCGCACGTTGTAGCCGAGGACCCGGACGGACGGCACGCCGGTCAGATGCGGGCCAGGTCCGCCGCGCCGACGATCCCGGCGGCGGGCCCGAGTTCGGCGATGCGGATCTCCGGCAGCGGCCGGTGCCCGCGGCCGGTGAGCGCCGCGCCGAACGCGTCCCGGACGGGGTCGAGCAGCAGGTCCCCCGCCTCCGACAGCCCGCCGCCGATGACGAACGCGCCCGGATCGAGGATCGCGCTGAGGTCGGCGAGGCCCTGCCCGGTCCACTGCGCGACGGTCTTGAAGCACTCCAGCGCGGCGGCGTCGCCCTCCCGCGCCGCCTGCGTGATCTGCGGGCCGTGGATCCGCTCGGGGCTGCCCTCGCCGAGTTCCAGCAGCCGCCCGGCCATCGCGGGCGCCACCCGGGCGAGGTCGCGGGCCTCGTGGACGAGCGCGTTCCCGCTCGCGTACTGCTCCCAGCAGCCCCGGTTGCCGCAGCCGCAGCGGCGCCCGTCGGGCACGACGCGGAAGTGGCCGAACTCCGCGCCGATCCCGAACCGGCCCCGGTTCAGCTCGCCGTCGACGATGATGCCGCCGCCGATGCCGGTGCCGAGCGTGATGCAGACCATGAAGTCCTGGCCGCGTCCGGCGCCGTAGCGGGCCTCGCCCCAGGCGGTGGCGTTGCCGTCGTTCTCCACGACGACCGGGAGCCCGACGAGCCCTTCGACCTTCTTCTTGATCGGCTCGTCGCGCCAGGCGAGATTCGGCGCGAACAGCACCGTGGAACGGTCCTCGTCGACGAACCCCGCGGTCCCGAGGCCGACCGCCGAAACGTCCGGGTACTTGCCCTTGAGAAGGTCCACCACCTCGGCGATGACGTGCGCGGTCTCCTCCGGGTCGGTGGAGGGGGTCGGACGCCGCACCTTCTCCACAATCGCGCCGTCGTCGTCGACCACTCCCGCGGCCACCTTCGTTCCGCCGACGTCGACACCGATCGTCAGGCCCATGGACGCTCCTCCTCCACTGTGTTCTCCCCAGCGGATCGGCGCACTGTCCGGTCATGGGGAAGCCGTCGCGGGGCGCGGCGGCGCGCGGGCCGCCCCGCCGGATCCGCGCGGAAGGCTCCGCCGGACCGGGCGCCCGACCGCCCCGGGTCCGCTCGAACGCGGCGGCGACGCCCGGCGCCGCCGCTCGCCGCGACCGGCACACCGCGCGGACGGTCCGCCGCGCGGCCCCGCGCGCGACGGGGCAGTATCGGCATGCGGACGCCCCTGTCGCGATGCGCGGCGCCCCCGCGGCGGTCAGGCTCCGCACGTCACCGGCGACGGCCGGGCCGGCTCGCGCCGCCCGCGCACCGCCGCCGCAGGACGTGGAGGGGCCGCTCTGCCGCTCCGGGGACGTCGCCTGGCTGCTGCTCGGTCATCAGAACATTTTCCACGTGTCGACGCCGCGAAACGGTATCGACCCATGCCGGTAACGAAGCTCTTACTCGCGGCGGGCCCGCGGCGCGCTATGCGCTCTCGATGTGGCGCTTCAGCCCCTTGAGCGCCGAGTCGATGATCCGCTTCTCCCCCTTGCGCTTCACCATGCCGATCATCGGGACCCGGACGTCCACCGCCAGCTCGTAGGTGACCTCGGTTCCGCCGCCCGAAGGGACGAGCGTGTAGGAGCCGTGCAGGCCCGTCACGACCGTGCCCGAGTCCACCAGCCGCCACGTCACCGACCGGTCGTCGTCCCAGGTGTACTCCAGCCCGACCGTGTCGCTGAACGGTCCGCCGTCGAAGGTGAGCCGGGCGCGCTCGGCCCGTCCGTCCGCGCCGGTGGCGTCGATCTCGACGCTCCGGATCCCGCTCGCCCACGCCGGGTAGTCGCCGAGATCGGCGATCACCGCCATGATCGTCTCGGGCGCCGCGTCGATCAGGATCGTGGACTTCGTCCGCTCCGCCATTGCCTGCCGTCCCTCCGGCCTCGTCGCCTGTCGGGGTCCTATCTTTCACACCGAGAGCGCGAACGGCATCCCGCGGGCGCGGAAATGGCCGACGTTGACGCACTCGGTCCGCCCGATCCGCCGCCGCCGGGCCAGCGGCTGGTGGACGTGCCCGAACAGCGCGTACCTCGGCTGCGTCCGCTCGATGAAGTCCAGCAGGGCCCGGCTGCCGCGCTCGAACCGCCGCGCGACCGTGTCGTACAGCAGGTCGGGGACGTCCGGCGGGATGTGGGTGCACAGGACGTCCACCGGGCCGAGCGCCTCGACCTTGGCCGCGTAGGCGTCGTCGTCCAGCTCGTAGGGCGTGCGGTACTCGGTGCGCAGCCCGCCGCCGACGAACCCGAACCGCAGCCCGCCGATCTCGGTGACCTCCCCGTCCAGGACGCGGTGGCCGGGCCGCAGGTGCTCGGCCCACAGGCCGGGGACGTCCACGTTCCCGTAGGTGAGGTACGCGGGCTCGGGCATGGCCTCGAACAGCCGCTTGTACTGTTCGCGGACGGCCCGTTCGATGTGCGGCCAGGCGTCCCCGCCGAGCGACGCCCACCGCTCCTCGGAGAACGCGCGGGCCTCGGCGAACCGCTTGCCGGTGCGCAGCTCGATGAGCCGGTCGGCGGCGTCCTGGCCGAACAGATCGGCGAAGATCCCCTGGGCGTGGTCGTCGTAGTCGAGGAACAGGATGAGGTCGCCGAGGCAGATGAGCGCGTCGGCCCCGTCGGCGGCGCGCGCGAGCGCGTCGGCCCGCCCGTGGACGTCGCTCACCACATGGATCCGCATGATTCGAATGTAGTGCGCGCGCGGGCGTCCGGTTCACCCGCCGGTCGCCGCGCGGACCAGCGCCCGCCACTCGGCGACCAGCGCGGCGTCGGCCGGGGCGCCGGTGGAGCCGTCGCGGCGGACGGCGGTCCCGGCGTGGAACGCGGTGATCCCGGCGGCGGCGAGGGCCGCGACGTGCCGCCGCCGCAGTCCGCCGCCCGCGAGGATCGGCGCCGCCGGGCGCTCGGCGGCGCGGCGGGCGAGGACGGGCAGGCCCGCGTCCACGCCGCGCGGCGAGCCCGCCGAGCGGACGGCGTCCGGCGCGGTGCCGGGCACGCGGACGAGCGCGCACACCTGTTCCCAGGCGCGGGCCGGGTCGGCGGCGTGGTCCAGGACGCGGTGGAACGTCCACGGCCGGGGCGCGACGGCGGCGGCGAGCGCGGTGACGGCGGCCACGTCCACGAGGCCGTCCGCGCCGAGGAAGCCGAACGCGAACCCGTCCGCCCCGGCGGCGGCCAGGGACGCGGCGGCGCGGCGCAGCCGGTCCAGCTCGGCCGGGCTGGTGCGCAGGCCCGCGTTGGCGCGGAGCACCGCGCGGACCGTTTGCTACTCGCGGGTACCATCGGCCAGTGAGGAACCGGTACCGTCTTCCCCGCCCCGCAGTGACAAATCCTTGAGGAGTGGCCGTGCGCGAGTTCAGCGTCCCCGCCCTGGCGGAGGTGCCCGGCACCACCAACCTGACCGACTCGCCGTTCGCGCGGGCCGCCGCGACACCCGGCGCGATCGTGCTGCGCCGCCGGACCGCGACGGGCTGGAGCGCCGTCACCGCGCGCGAGTTCGCCGCCGAGATCACCGGGCTGGCCAAGGGCCTGATCGCGGCCGGGATCGAGCCCGGCGACCGGGTCGGCCTGATGTCGCGCACCCGCTACGAGTGGACGGTCCTGGACTACGCGATCTGGACGGCCGGCGCGGTCGTCGTCCCGATCTACGAGACGTCCTCCGCCGAGCAGGTCGAGTGGATCCTCGGCGACTCCGGCGCCCGCGCGGTGTTCACCGAGACCGAGCAGCACCGCACGACCGTGGCCCAGGCCAGCGACCGGCTCCCGGGCCTGGAGCACGTCTGGACGATCGACGCGGGCGACCTCGCCGACGTGGCCGCGTCCGGTGCGGAGATCGCCGACGCGACCGTTGAGGAGCGCCGCCGGGTCGCCGCCTACGACGACCTGGCCACGCTCGTCTACACCTCGGGCACCACCGGGCGTCCCAAGGGCTGTGAGCTGACCCACGGCAACCTCGTCGCGACGTCCAGGAACGCCATCCAGGGCGCGATCTCCGAGGTCGCCGTCGAGGGCAGCTCGACGCTGCTGTTCCTGCCGCTCGCGCACGTCTTCGCCCGGCTGATCGAGGTCGCGACGATCGAGGCGGGGATCGTCCTCGCGCACAGCGACATCCCGAGCCTGCTGCCCGACCTCGCGTCCTTCCGGCCGACGTTCCTGCTCGCCGTCCCGCGCGTGTTCGAGAAGGTCTACAACGGCGCCGAGCAGAAGGCCGCCGCCGAGGGCAAGGGCAAGATCTTCCACGCCGCCGCCGAGACCGCGATCGCCTACAGCCGGGCGCTCCAGGACGGCCGTCCGGGCCTGGGACTGCGCGCCAGGCACAAGGTGTTCGACGTGCTCGTCTACGGCAAGCTGCGCGCGGCCGTCGGCGGACGCGTCCAGTACGCGGTGTCGGGCGGCGCGGCGCTCGGCGAGCGGCTCGGGCACTTCTTCCGGGGCGTCGGGATCACGATCCTGGAGGGCTACGGCCTCACCGAGACCACAGCGCCCGCGACGGTGAACCGTCCGAGCGCGCTGCGGATCGGAACCGTCGGCCAGGCCATCCCCGGCGTGACGATCCGGATCGCCGACGACGGCGAGGTCCTGGTCCGGGGCGTCAACACGCTCAAGGGCTACTGGAACAACGAGACCGCGACCAAGGAGGCCGTCGAGGACGGCTGGTTCCGCACCGGCGACCTCGGCGCCCTGGACGACGACGGCTACCTGCGGATCACCGGCCGCAAGAAGGAGATCCTCGTCACGGCGGCGGGCAAGAACGTCGCGCCCGCGCCGCTGGAGGACCGCCTGCGCGCCCACCCGCTGATCAGCCAGTGCCTCGTCGTCGGCGACGGCCGCAAGTTCATCAGCGCGCTGATCACGCTGGACGAGGAGGCGCTCGGCCCGTGGAAGGAGCGCCACGGCAAGCCCGCCGCGATGACCGTCGCCGAACTGCGCACCGACCCGGACGTCATCGCCGCGATCGACGCCGCCGTCGCGGACGCCAACAAGTCCGTCTCGCACGCCGAGGCGATCAAGAAGTACCGGATCCTCGGCGTGGACTTCAGCGAGGAGGCGGGCCACATGACGCCGAGCCTCAAGGTCCGCCGGCACGCCGTCATGAAGGACTTCGCCGACGAGATCGAGTCGATCTACACCTAGCCCAGGGCGACGACGGCCTCGTCGATCGGGGTCTCGCCGTTCAGCAGGTCCAGGGTGCGGTGGCGGACGGGCGACGGGAGCAGCGCGGCGACGACGGCGGCCACGTCGTCGCGCGTCACGTCGCCGCGTCCCACGTCCGGGTCGGCGAGCGTGACGCGGCCGGTGCCGGGGTCGTCGGTGAGCCGGCCCGGACGGACGATCACCCAGTCCAGGTCGCGGGAGCGCAGGTCCACCTCGGCGGCGTGCTTGGCGGCGACGTAGGCGGCCCACTGGTCGTTCGCGTCCGGAGCCGGCGCCCGGTCCACGCCCATCGCGGAGATCTGCACGAGGCGCGGCACCCCGGCGCCCTCGGCCGCCTCGGCGAGCAGGACGGCGGCGCCCCGGTCCACGGTGTCCTTGCGGGCGACGCCGCTGCCCGGCCCGCCCCCGGCGGCGAAGACGGCCGCGTCGGCGCCCTCGACGCGCTCGGCCAGCTCGTCGGCCGGGATCTTCTCCAGGTCCGCCACGACGGGCTCGGCGCCGGTCGCGGCGACGTCCCCGGCGTGGTCGGGGTTGCGGATGAGACTGCGCACGGTGTCCCCCCGGGCGGTCAGCAGCCGCGCCAGCCGCAGCGCGATCTTGCCGTGCCCGCCCGCGATCACGATGTCCATGGTCACGATCCTACGGACCGGTCCGCGGCGTCCCCGGAGGCGGGCAGGGAGGCGGGCGCGGTGAGGGCCGCGCGGGCGAAGGCGGTGAGGGTGTCGCGCATCGCGGCCAGCTCGTCGGGGTCGTCGTCCAGGCCGAGGCCCATCAGGTCGGCGAGCCGGGGCAGGGCGAGCGGGATCAGCGCGAGGCCCTTCAGCGTCAGGAGCAGGCGCGCGTCCTCCGGGGACGGCTCCCGGCCGAGCCGCGCCCCGATCTCCGCCGCCTTGTCGCGGCAGCGCTGCCCGCGCCAGCTCTGCTCGGGCAGCGACCCGTCGCGGTGGTGCAGTGACTCCCACATCAGCAGCCGGACGAGGTCGGGACGCCGCAGGTACACGTCGAACATGCCGCCGACGTACTCGACGGGGTCGTCGCCGGCTGACGCCGCGACCTCGGCGACCTCGTCCAGCGCGATCTGCATGACGGCGTCGAACAGCTTCTCCTTGCTGCCGAAGTAGCCGTAGATCCGCTCCTTGTTGACCCCCGCGCTCGCGGCGATCCGGTCGACGCGGGCGCCGGCGACGCCGTGCTCGGCGAACTCCGCGCGGGCGGCGGCGAGGAGCGCGGCGCGGGTGGCGGCGGCTCCGGTGAGCGGCGGTTCGGTCTGGTTCGGCATGGGCCGAGTCTACCGCTGCCAACTGGTTGGTTGACTTCCAACCGGTTGGTTGGCTACGGTTCCCGCCATGACCACCACCGCGCCCCGAAGGGCCGCCCCCCGCCCGGCGGCCGTCGCGCCGTTCGGGCGCACCGCCGCCGTCCTCGCCGCCACCGCCCTGCTCGCCACTTCCCAGCTCTACGGCGCGATCCCGCTGCTCGGCGCCGCCGCCGACGACTGGGGCACCCGCCCCGGCCCGCTCACCTGGCTCGTCACCGCGTTCGGCCTCGGCTACGCGGCCGGGTTCCTGCTGTTCGGCCCGCTCTCGGACCGGCTCGGCCGCCGCCGCGTCATGGTCGCGGGCGTCGCCGCGACCGCCGTCACCACCGCGCTCGTCGCGCTGGCGCCGGGGCTCGCCGCCGCGCTCGTCCTGCGGGTCCTCCAGGGCGTGACGATCGGCGCGTTTCCGCCCGTCGCGATGGCCTACGTCGGCGAGCGCGTCGCCCCGCACCGCCGCCTGCTGACGGTCACCGCGATGACCACCGGGTTCCTGTCGTCCGCCGTCGTCGGGCAGCTCACCGCGCAGGGGATGCTCGCGCTGCTCGGCTGGCGCTCGTTCTTCGGCCTCGGCGCCGTGCTGTTCGCGGTCGCCGCGCTGGCCCTGCGCGCGCTCCTGCTCCCGGACGTCCCGCGCCCCGGCGTCTCCCCCGCCGCCGCGTACCGGGCGATGCCGCGCCTGCTCGCCGCGCCCGGCCTGCGGACGCTCTACCTCGCCGTGCCGGTCGTCCTCGGCTCGTTCGTCGCGATCTACACCGGGCTCCAGCTCACCGGGACCGACGGGCTGCTCGGCCTGCGCGCGAGCGCACTCCCGGTGATCCTCGCGATCCCGTTCGCGACGCCCCGGCTCGCCCGGCTCGACCCGGTTGCCCGCACGGCCGCCGCGCTGGTCCTCGCCGCCGCGGGGACGGCCCTGATCGGCCTGCTCGCCCCCGGCACGACCCTCCTCGCGCTGCTGCTCATGGCCGTCACCGCCGGGATCGGCGTCACCGCGCCGGGGATGATCGACCTCATCGGGTCACGGGCGGGCGCGCACCGCGCCCCGGCCATCTCCCTGTTCACCGCGCTCATGTTCGTCGGCGCCAGCGCGGGGCCGCAGCTCGCCGCCGCGCTCGCCGGCCGGGGCCTCACCCTCATCGCGTTCGCGCTCGCCGCGCTGCTCGCCGTCGCGGCCGGGCTCGTGCGCGCCGCGCGGCGCGGGCTCAACGGCGCCTGATGACTCCCTTAACGGGGCCTTAAGAGGCTCGGCGTCCGCGCGGACCGGGCCTAGCGTCGGAACCGGACCGGCCGCGACGGAGCCGGGCTCCCCGGCCGCCCGAGCGACGGTCACGGGTCGGCCCGATCCGGCTCCCCGCAGACCCCGCCCTGCGCCGCCCGGTCCGCGGAAGCCGTGTCCGGCGTCTCGGACGCCGGACACGGCTCGGCCGTCACACCGCTCCCGTCACACCGTCCAGGGCAGGCGCAGCGCCTCCAGCTCGGGATCGGCGAGCAGGTCCTCGATCAGGGCGCGCGGGCCGACGACCTTCGTCCCCCACAGGTCCCAGTCGCAGTAGACGACCCAGGACCGGTCCGCCGCCCACAGGTTGGACGGGCAGCTCGTCATCGCCGGATGGTCGTACAGGTCCGCCGCGTCGCCGACCCGTCCGGCGTACACGGTCTCCCGGTCCCAGTCGGCGGTGACGAGCGGGCAGTAGTAGGCCAGGCAGCGCGTGTCGGGGCCGTCCGGGCTGTGCCGGGCGAGGACGCCGGTCAGCCGCCGCCAGCCCTCCCGGTCCAGGCAGCCCTCGGCGGGCGGCTCCACGGCCGCCGACCAGCTCCCGGTCGGGTGCGCCTGGCGCAGGCAGCGGTGGCCCGGGTACTCGCCGTCCGGGACGACCGGACCGCCGAACCCCGCCGCCAGCTCCGACCAGCGCAGCCGCCGCCAGCCCGTCCCCGGGTGCCCGCTGCGGCCGAGCCTGCTGCCGGTGACGACGGCGTCCTCCAGCAGCTCGCCGACCTCGGCCTCGGTTCCGTCGGCGCCGGCGAGGCCCGCCGCGCGCACCGACCGGTAGACGTCGTCGTGGGTCGTCGTCACCAGGCCGTCGCGCCACACGTACATCGCGTGCAGCAGCCAGACGGAATCGGGCCGTCCCGGGGGCTCGAACCCCGAGTAGCAGTGCTCCGGATCCATCTCCGCGAGCCAGCCGACCGCCTCGCCGGCGACCGGCCGCCACATGTCCTCGACGTCCGCCATGCCTCGCATCCTGCCACCCGTGCGGCACCGATCCGGCGACGGGAGCGCCCATCGGCGCGCTCCGGCCAGGGCCGCGGGGAACAAATCGGTATATAAAGCCCAGACGGGGATGAGTCAGTCGGAGAGCAGTGCGCCGAGCCGCGCGGCCTGCAACTCCCAGCGCCATTCGCGCTCCACCCACGCCCGGCCCGCCGCGCCCATCGCGCGCGCCCGGACGGGGTCGTCGAGCAGCCCGGCCACCGCGTCGCCGACCGCCTCCGCCGAACGGCCCGGCACCACCACGCCCGTCGTGCCGTCCAGCACCGCGTCCGGCGCGCCGCCCGAATCGCCCGCCACCACCGGCAGGCCCGTCGCGGACGCCTCCAGGTACACGATGCCGAGGCCCTCCACGTCCAGGCCCCGGCGGCGCGTCCGGCACGGCATCGCGAAGACGTCGCCCGCGTCGTAGTGCGCCGGCAGCTCGTCCCACGGGACGGACCCGGTGAACACCACCGACGACCGGACGCCCGCCGCGTCCGCCAGCCGCTCCAGATCGCGCCGGTACGGGCCGCCGCCGACCAGCAGCAGCACCGCGTCCGGCACCGCGCGGCGCACGCGCGGCCACGCCCGGATCAGCGTGTCCTGGCCCTTGCGCGGCACCAGCCGGGACACGCACACCGCCACCGGACGGCCCGCCAGCCCGTGCCGCTTGCGGATCTCCGCGCCGCCCGCGCCCGGCGCGAACAGCGTCTCGTCCACGCCCGGGGCCAGGCGCGCCAGCCGCGCGGCGGCGTCCGCCGACAGCGCCCGCGCCAGCCGCGACCGGGTGTACTCGCCGAGATAGGTCAGCGCGTCCGTCCCGTCGCCGATCCGGCGCAGCAGCCGCCGCGCGACCGGCAGCGCCGCCCAGCCCGTCTCGTGCCCGTGGGTCAGCCCGACGAGCCGCCGCGCGCCCCGCGCCCGCAGCGCCGGGGCCAGCAGCCCGAGCGGCGCCGCCGCGCCGAACAGCACCGAGTCGCAGTCCTCCGCGCGCAGGATGTCCGCCGCGCGCCGCAGCACGCCCGGCTCGGGCAGCATCAGCGACGTCGGATGCCGCACCACCGGGAACGGCTGCGCCGCGTCGAACGCCGCCGCGCCCTCCCACGCCGGCGCGTACACCACCACCGACCCCGCAGGACGCCGCACCGCGAGGTTGTGGACGAACGCCTGGATGCCCCCCGGACGCGGCGGGAAGTCGTTCGTCACGACGAGAGTCCTGGTCATCGGCCCCCCCAGAATACGGCGAGGCCCGCCACCGGAAGTCCGGTGGCGGGCCTCGTCCGCGACGGCGTCAGTGCTCGATCTGCTCGGGCTTCCGTCCGCCCTCGACCTCGTCGTGGCCGTGCTCGTGCTCCTCGACCGGGATGTCGTCGAACGTCCAGGCCCGCTGGAGCCGCGACCGCAGGTGCCCGACCGGGCCCTTGGTGCTCGGCGCCGGGATCCCGTTGGCGTCCACCGCCGGGGCCTCCGGACGCGCGTTCTCCTTCGACAGCAGCACCGCGCGCTGCTCGTCGCGCATCGGCTCGTGCCGCTCGGAGAACTTGCCGTCCGGCGACATGAGGATCGTGCCGCTCTCCACCCCGTGCGCGACGGTCTCGGCGTCCTTGCGCTGGAGGCCGAGGCAGACGCGCTTGGTGATGATGTACGCGATGACCGGCCCGACGAAGAACGTGACCCGGAAGAACCAGGTGGTCGCGTACAGGGACACGTGGAACTTGTCGGCGACGACGTCGTTGGCGCCCGCGACCCACAGCAGGCCGTAGAACGTCACGGCGGCCATGCCGACGCCCGTGCGGACCGGGGCGTTGCGCGGCCGGTCGTTGACGTGGTGCGGACGCTTGTCGCCCGTCACCCACGCCTCGATGAACGGCCACAGCGCGGCGCCGGTGAAGATGATCCCGAGCGGGACCAGCGCCGGGATCAGCACGTTGAGGCTCAGCGTGTGGCCCCAGGCCGTGATCTCCCAGTTCGGCATGATGCGCAGCGCGCCTTCGAGGACGCCCATGTACCAGTCCGGCTGGGAGCCCGCGGAGATCGCGCCCGGGTCGTACGGGCCGAACAGCCAGATCGGGTTGATCTGCGCGAACGTGCCGAGCAGCGCCAGGACGCCGAAGGTGAACAGGAAGTACGCGCCCGTCTTGGCCATGAAGACCGGGTAGAACGGGTAGCCGTACACCTGCTCCTCGGTCTGGTTCTTGACCGGCATCGCGGTGTGCTTCTGGTGCCACATGATCATCATGTGGGCCGTCACCAGGCCGAGGATCAGGCCGGGGATCAGCAGGATGTGCAGCGTGAACAGCCGGGGCACGATGTCCTGGCCGGGGAACTCCCCGCCGAACAGGAACATGTACCCGTACGTGCCGACGACCGGGATCGACTCCAGCACGCCCTGGGTGATCCGCAGACCCGTGCCCGAGAGCAGGTCGTCCGGCAGGGAGTAGCCGAACAGGCCCTCCAGCATGCCGAGGACGAACATCGTGATGCCGATGAGCCAGTTCAGCTCGCGCGGCTTGCGGTACGCGCCGGTGAAGAACACCCGCAGCATGTGCGCCAGGATCGACGCCATGAACAGGATCGCGGCCCAGTGGTGGATCTGCCGCATGAGCAGTCCGCCGCGCACGTCGAACGTGATGTGCAGCGTCGAGGCGTAGGCCTCCGACATCTTCACGCCGTTGAGCTTGGTGTACGACCCGTCGTACACGACCTCCATCATGCTGGGCTTGAACCAGAGCGTCAGGAACGTCCCGGTCAGCAGCAGGATGATGAAGGAGTAGAGGGCGATCTCGCCCAGCATGAACGACCAGTGGTCCGGGAAGACCTTCTTGAGGTTCCGGTTGAGGAACCCGGTGGACCCCAGGCGGTCGTCCAGGAAGTTCAGCGGTCCTTCGACCGCCTTCGGGGCTGTGGCCTCGCTCATCCGCGCTCCCAGAAGCTCGGGCCGATCGGCTCGGTGTAGTCCGAGGTGGCCACGAGGTAGCCGTCCTCCACGCTCAGCGGGAGCTGCGGCAGGGGACGCGCCGCCGGGCCGAACACGACCCGCGCCCCGTCGGTGGCGTCGAACGTGGACTGGTGGCACGGGCACAGGATGTGGTGCGTGGTCTGCTCGTACAGGGCCGCGGGGCAGCCGACGTGCGTGCAGATCTTGGAGTACGCCACGATCCCGTTGACGTGCCAGTTCTCCCGGCCCTTGACGGGCTTGAACTCGTCGGCCGGGATGTTCAGGAGGATGGTGACGACCTTGGCGGTCTGCGTCAGCACCTCGTCCTCGGGCAGGTTCTCCTCGATGCCCTCGGGCAGGACGGTGATCATCCCGCCGGGGCTGGCGAAGTCGCTGACCTTGAGCGGCTGGTTGGTGCCGTCCACGACGAGGCGGACGCCCTTCTTGCCCTCCGCCTTCGCCTTGCGCACCGCGTCGGCCCAGTAGGTGTGCCGCAGCTTCTTCTCCGGCAGCGGGCCGAGGTCGCGCAGCAGGAACAGCGGCGCGATGCCGAGCGGCGCGGCGGCCAGCAGCAGCGTGCGGCGCAGCAGCGGGCGCTTGGTGATCCCGCTGTCCTCGGCGCCCTCCAGGAAGGCGGCGGTGAACGAGGCGCGGTCCTCCGCGCCGACGTTCATGGCGTGCCGCTCCTGGACGATCGGCTTGCTGGTCATCAGGCGCCGCACCCAGATGGTGACGCCGAAGGCCATCGCGAGGAACGACAGCGCCATCAGGCCGCCGAACCACAGGTTCGACTCGCGCGCCCGGTCCACGCCGTGCATGCCGCCGTGCCGGCCGCTCCAGCCGATGAAGTAGACCAGGAACCCGACGCTGGCGGCGAAGGCCAGCAGGAAGAACGTGGCGACGATGCGCTCGGCGCGCTTGGCCGCCTGCTCGTCGATCTCCTCGCCGATCCCGGCGGGCGCCGAGATGTCGTCCTGCGCGAGGAGCCGCGTGTCCTGCGCGGGCGACGGCGTCGCGCCGGTCCGCAGCGGCGTGGTCCCCTCCGGGACGGGCTCGGTCTCGTTGTTGTCGCTCATGACTTCTTCAGCTTCTTCGGCTTCTTCGCGGTGATCCACATGGCGGCCAGCACCAGCAGGCCGATCCCGACCAGCCAGCCCGCGAGGCCCTCGGTCACCGGGCCGATGCGGCCGAGGCCGCTGCCGCCCGGGTTGGGCTCCTCACGCGTCTGGACGAGGTAGGCGATGATCGCCTGCTTGTCCTGCGGGGTGAGCGTGGTGTCGTTGAACACCGGCATCGCCTGCGGGCCGGTCAGCATGGCCTCGTAGATCTGGGTGGGCGTGACGTCGCTCTTGGCGAGTTCGGGCGCGTACTTGCCGCCCGTCAGCGCGCCGCCCTGGCCGGTGAAGTTGTGGCACTGGGCGCAGTTGGTGCGGAACAGCTTGCCGCCGAGCGCGACGTTGCCCTTGCTCGGGTCCACCTCGGAACCGGCCGGGACACCGGGGCCGGGCTGGGCGCTCAGCGAGGTGATGTAGTTGCGCAGGTCCGCGAGGTTCTTCTCGGCCCGCGCCTTCTGCTCCTCGGCCGCCCTGCGCTTGGCCGGGTCCTCGTAGTCGGTCTTGATCGTGGTGTCGAAGTCCGTGATCGGCCTCTTACGAGGAATCTGCGCGCCCGGGTTCATCGCGGGCATGCGGCCGGTGGAGACCTGGAAGTCGACGGCCGCGGCGCCGACGCCGAGCAGGCTCGGCGCGATCGCGTGCCCCTTGGCGTCCTTGGTGCCCTCGGCGTTCAGGCCGTGGCAGCTCGCACAGTTCTTGTTGAAGAGCTGCTGGCCGTTCTTCAGGTCCGCGGCCGCCTGGGTCGCGTTCGCCGCCTCGGCGCGGTCGGCCCGGGGCGAGAAGCCGGCGTAGATGACGCCGATCGCCGCCAGGGCCGCCAGCACGACGGCGTAGCCCGCCCAGGGGCGCCGTCGCCATGCGGTGAACCTTTTCACGGAAATCCCCGTTCGGGTCATGTCGTCGTTGGTCAGTGGAGGTCGAGCAGGTAGATGGTCGCGAAGAGGCCGATCCAGACCACGTCCACGAAGTGCCAGTAGTACGAGACCACCACGGCACTGGTCGCCTGCTCGTGCGTCCATCGCTTGGCGGCGTAGGTGCGTCCCAGCACGAAGAGGAACGCGATGAGCCCGCCGGTCACGTGAAGCCCGTGGAAGCCGGTCGTCATGTAGAAGACCGTCCCGTACGCCGAGGACGACAGCGTCAGGCCGTCCTTGGTGACGAGCGAGTAGTACTCGTACGCCTGCCCGGCGACGAAGTACGCGCCCATGAGGAACGAGAGCACGTACCACTCGCGCAGGCCCCAGCGCTTCACGTTGAGGAGGCCGCCGTCGCGCCCGACCTTGCCGTTCTCCGCCTTGAACACGCCCATCTGGCATGTCACCGAGGACAGGACCAGGATCGTGGTGTTCACAGCGGACAGCGGGAGATTGAGGTCCGCCCCCGGCCATGCGTGGGAGCCGTCCTGGCCGATCGTCACGGAGCGGATCGTGAAGTAGATCGCGAACAGCGCCGCGAAGAACATCAGCTCGGACGACAGCCAGACGATCGTCCCCACGCTGACCAGGATGGGACGATTCTCCCGAGCGTGCGGTGTTGTCTCTATCGCGGATGCCGTTGCCACGGGCAGCATTATTACGTCACCCGGTCGGCGACCCGCGCATGACCCCCCTCCAGCGCACCTCGAGCGTGTCCGCGCGGTCGCCGCGCGGAGCCCCGCGCGGGGGCCGGGAGGGCCGTCGCACCAGCGGTTCCCGGCTGCGACGGGGTGGCTTCGAGGCGGGCCCGGACGGGCAGGGCACGATTCGGACACGGCGGCGGGCCGCCCCTGCGGCGGCGCGGCGCGGGACGGGACGGACGTCGGCGACATCAACCGGTATATCCGAAAGGCGCCGCTTGTTAACACGTGAATCGCATCTCGTGCGGGCGACACCGCTCCGGTACTCTTCGGTGCCATGAGCACCGCCCCGGAGAGCCCGATGAAGGTCCTCGTCTACAGCGACGACGCGAACGTGCGCGCGCAGGTGCGCCTCGCGATCGGGCGCCGTCCCGCCGCGGACCTCCCGGCCGTCGAGTACGTCGAGGTCGCGACCCAGCCCGCCGTCGTCGCGCGGCTGGACGAGGGCGACATCGACGTCGCGGTGGTGGACGCCGAGGCGCAGCCCGCGGGCGGGCTCGGCGTGTGCCGGCAGGCCAAGGACGAGGTCTACGACTGCCCGCCGGTGCTCGCGATCATCGCGCGCCGCGACGACGGCTGGCTCGCCACCTGGTCGCGCGCGGACGCGGTCGTCGCGCTCCCGCTGGACCCGATGGCCGTGGCGCGCTCGGTCGCCGACCTCATGCGGCGCCGCGCGGCGAGCCGTCTGCCGGTCCTGTAACGATTCCCGGGAGGACCACGCACATGGACGCGCGGACGACGTGGCCCGCCCTGCTCGGCGCCCTGATCGACGGCGACTCGCTGTCGAGCGAGGAGACGTCCTGGGCGATGCGCCAGATCATGTCGGGCGAGGCCACGGACGTGCAGATCGGCGGCTTCGCGGTCGCCATGCGCGCCAAGGGCGAGACGGTCGCGGAGGTCTCCGGCCTCGCCGACGGGATGCTCGCGCACGCCACGCCGATCACGGTGCCAGGACCCATCGCCGACCTCGTCGGCACCGGCGGCGACCAGGCGCACACGGTGAACATCTCGACGATGGCGGCGGTGGTCGCGGCGGCGTCGGGGGTGACGGTCGTCAAGCACGGCAACCGGGCGTCGACGTCGTCGTGCGGCGCGGCGGACCTGCTGGAGGAGCTGGGCGTCCCGCTGGACCTGGCGCCCGAGGCCGCCGCGCGCGTCGCGACCGAGGTCGGCATCACGTTCTGCTTCGCACCGCTCTACCACCCGGCGTTCCGGCACACGGCGCGTCCGCGCAAGGAGCTGGGGACGCCGACGGTGTTCAACTTCCTCGGCCCGCTCACCAACCCGGCGCGTCCGTCGGCGCAGGCGGTCGGGGTGTTCCATCCGCGCATGGCGGGGATCGTCGCGGGCGTGTTCGCCGAGCGCGGGAACAGCTCGCTGGTGTTCCGCGGCGACGACGGCCTGGACGAGCTGACGACGACGGGCACGTCCACGGTCTGGGTCGTGCGGGACGGCACCAGCGTCGAGACCGTGTTCGACCCGGCCGACCTCGGCATCGCGCCCGCCCGTCCGGGCGACCTGCGCGGCGCGGACGCGACCTACAACGCGCGGGTGGCCCGCGAGGTGTTCGAGGGCGTGCCCGGCCCGGTGCGCGACATGGTGCTGCTGAACGCGGCGGCGGTGATGGTCGCGTTCGAGGGCGTCCCGGCCGCGCCGGACCTCACGGCCGCGCTCGGCGACGCCTACGGCCGCGCGGCGGCGTCGGTCGACTCCGGCGCGGTGTCGGCGCTGCTGGACCGCTGGGTGTCGACGGCGCGGGCGCTGCGCGGCTGAGCGCTCACTCGGGCAGGCCGAGCGAGAACGCCGCCTCCAGGTCGTGCTGGGAGTAGGTGCGGAACGCGATGTGGGTCTCGGTGCCGCGGATGCCCGGGACCTGGTTGAGACGGCCGGGGATGACGTCGTTCAGGTCGTCGTGGCGGCGGACGCGGACGATCGCGACGAGGTCGTGCTCGCCGGTGATCGAGTAGACCTCGCTGACGCCGTCCAGCGCGGCGATCGCCTCGGCGACCTCGTGGATGCGCGCGACCTCGGCCTTGACGAAAACGATGGCGGTGACCACGGACGGCCCTCCCCGGTAGACGGATCCGTCCGAGACTCTAGCCGCGGGCGAGGCCGACGGCGCGCCGGGACGGCCCCGCGCGGCGCGCGAGCAGCCCGAACAGGGCGCCCGCCACGAAGCCGTAGATGTGCGCGACGAACGCGACGTTGCTCTCCTTGTCGCCGAGCGACAGCCATTGCAGGCCGAACCAGGTGCCGAGCAGCACCCAGGCGGGCAGCCGCACGACGATCGGCGGGACGAGGCTGACGATCCGTCCGCGCGGGTTCAGCACGAGGTACGCGCCGAACACGCCCGCGATGGCGCCGGACGCGCCGATGAGCGGCACGCCCGAGTCCGGCGAGGTGTAGGCGAACCCGTAGACGGCGACGAGCCCGAACAGCAGGTAGCTGAGCAGATAGCGGAGCCGTCCGAGCCGGTCCTCGACGCCCATGCCGATGACGAACAGCGCGACGAGGTTGCCGAGCAGGTGCAGCGCCCCGGCGTGCAGGAACATCGAGGTGAACGCGGACGTCCACGGCCGCTTGGCGAAGGTCGTCTCGCCGCAGCGCTGGACGACGTCGGCGGGCGCGGGCTGCTGCTTCCCGGTCGTCAGCTCGTGCGGGATCGCGCCGTAGTGGAGGGTGAACTCGGTCGCCCGGCACTCGCGGACGCCGCTGTCGCCGCCGTACCAGGTGGCGAAGCTGGCCATCGGCGTGAACAGGTACACGACCACGTTGACGGCCACCAGCAGGTACGTCGCCCAGGGCACCCGGCGGGCGGGCTGGCTGTCGTACAGCGGCAGCGCCATCTGGGACGTCCTCCCCCATCGACGGATTTATCCCGTCACCTTAGTGGGCGCCGGGGCCGGGGCGCGGACGGCTCGACCGGCGCGTACGCCCGGTCGATGCGGGCCCGCAGCCGCTCGGCGCCGTGGACGGGGCACGTCCAGACGCCGTCCAGTTCGACCAGGCGGGCCCCGGGACCGTCCAGCCAGCGCAGGACGCACTCCATCTCCTCCGCGCCCGCACCGCCCGACTCCGCCCCGGCGGGGATGGCGTCCGGGCCGGCGCCCAGCTCGGGCAGGACGGTCTCGGCGGTCGCGATCAGGGCGTCCACGTAGGGCCGCGGGTGGGCGCCGCGCGGAACGGCCCCGGCGGCGGCGAGGCGGCCGTGCCGGACCACGGACACCTCCCAGCCGCCGCCGGGGGCGGGGCGGGCCGCGACGAGCTGCGCGCAGCCCGCGAGCGCGCCGAGCCGCTGCGCGCGGGACGCGGCGCGGACGAACGCGGCGAGCCGGTCGCGCTGCGCGGCGGCCTCCTCGTAGCGCAGCTCGACGGCGAGCCGGTCGATGCGGGCGGTGGCGGCGGCGACCACGGGACGCACGTCGCCCGCGAACACCGACCGTACGGCGGCGGCGTGCGCGGCGTACCGCTCGGGCGTCTCGTCCCCGGTGCAGGGCGCGCCGCAGCGGCCGAGGTCGGCGAGCGCGCAGGTCTGGGCCTTGCCGCGCTCCACCAGCGCGGGCGTGAGCCGCTGCGTGCACTGGCGCAGCGGGACGGCCTCGTGCAGCGCCGCCCGCGCCTCCTCGGCCTGGCGCCGCGAGCCGAGCGGCCCGAGGTAGGCGGCGCCGTCCGGGCGGCGCTCCCGGACGATCGACAGGCGCGGGAACGGCTCGACGGTCAGCTTCAGCCACACGACCCGCTCGGGGAACTTGGACCGCCGGTTGTAGCGCGGCTTGTGCGCGGCGATGAGCCGCAGCTCGCGGACCTCGGCCTCCAGCGCCGTCGCGCACACGATCGGCCGGACGCGCTCGGCGAGCCCGACCATCTCGCGGGCGCGCCAGCGGGTCTCCGAGCCGGTGAAGTAGTTGCGGACGCGGCTGCGCAGGTCGCCGCTCTTGCCGACGTAGAGCACCTCGCCGCGCGCGTCCTCGAACAGGTAGACGCCGGGCGCGCTCGGGACGTCGTCGGCCAGGTGCCGTTTGCTGCGCTGCTCGGGCGTCGGCGCCTTGGCGAACCCGCGCAGCTCCTCCAGCGACGTGACGCCGAACGAGCCGAGCCGCTCGATGAGGCCGTGCAGGACGTCGACGGTGGCGCGGGCGTCGTCCAGCGCGCGGTGGTTCGGGGTCGTCGCGGCGCGGAAGTGCCGGGCCAGCGTCTCCAGCTTGCAGTTCGGAACCTCGTCGCGGGTGAGGACGCGGCGGGCGAGGTCCACGGTGTCGACGACGGGGAAGCCCGGCCACGGCCGTTCCCGTTCCGCGCACGCGGCCTTCAGGAATCCGATGTCGAACGGCGCGTTATGGGCGACGAGAACGCAGCCCTGCGCGAATTCCAGGAATGCGGGAAGGACCTCGGCGATGCGCGGCGCGGCGTACACCATCTGCTGGGTGATGCCGGTGAGCGCGGTGATGAACGGCGGAATGGGCGCGCCCGGGTCGACCAGCGTGCCGAATTCCCCGAGTTCCACGCCGCCGCGCACCTTCACCGCGCCGATCTCGGTGATGGCCGAGTCCCGCGCGGATCCCCCGGTGGTCTCCAGGTCGACGACGACGAACGTGACGTCGGCGAGGGGGGTCCCGAGGTCGTCCAGAGTGCCCTGGACGCCGCTCGGCGCGGGAGGAACGGCTTTGGCAGGCGGCATGACGGCGACGGTAAAGGACGCCACCGACAAACGGCCGTCCATGCGGCGCGGCGGGGCGCCGACATGCGGAATCGGGGGTCGCCGACGGCGGCGCTAGGGTGTTCACTTCCCGGTTAGCAGGTGCCACCGCAGGGAAGTGCTCTGCGTACCGGTGGCGGGTCCGAGAGGAGCGGGATCATCGACAGCGGTCCGGATGCGGAGGGACGGCTGGACCGTCCGCTGCCCGACGCCGTCCGGCAGCGCGTCGTGGAGGCCGCGGCCGAGGTCCTCGGCGCCCTGCCGGCCGACGCGGTCCCGGCGCGGCTGCGCCCGTTCGCCCGGTTCGAGCGCCGCAAGCGCCGCAAGCTCGGCGGGTCGGCGATCGCGGCCGTCCTGGACGCCGACGCCGACTTCCGGGGCCGGGTCGCCGAGGCGCTGCGCGGCGCGCAGCCCGAGCTGGTCGCGGCGGTGGAGGCCGGGGAGCGTCCGCCGGCGGCCGATCCGGTGCAGGTCGCGATGCTGGCGTACCTGCTGCGCCCGGCGGACTGGACCGAGGCGGTCGACGCCGTCCACGCCGAACTGGCGGCGTCCCGGGACGAGTCGCGCGAGCGGGCGGCGGCGCGCGAGCTGCAGGCGCTGCGCGACGAGCTGGCGGCGGCGCGCGCCGAGCGGGCCGCCGAGTCCGAGCGGCTGCGCGCCGACCTGCGCGCGGCCAAGACCGAGAACGCCGACCTGCGGCGGCGGCTGCACGAGACGCGGCTGCGGCTGAAGTCCGAGCAGGCGCGGGCCGAGACGCTCGCGGCGGAGGCGGGCGCGGAGCGGGCGACGGCGCGCGACGCCGCGACGTCGGCCGACAAGGAGCTGCGCCGGATGCGGGTGCGGACCGAGCGCGCCGAGGCGGCCGTGGAGGCGGCGCGGCGCGCGGCGCGCGAGGGCCGCAACGCCGACGACGTGCGGCTGCGGGTGCTGCTGGACGCCCTGGTGGACGCCGCGCAGGGCCTGCGCCGGGAGCTGGCGCTGCCGACGATGATCGAACGTCCCGCCGACGCCGTGCGCGGCCTGGACCCGGGTCCGCCGACGCCCGCGTCGCTGCCCGGCCGCGCCCTCGCCGACGACGATCCGCAACTGCTCGACCGGCTGCTCGCGCTCCCCCGCGTCCATCTGGTCGTGGACGGCTACAACGTCACCAAGACCGGTTACGGCGGGCTGCCGCTGGCCGACCAGCGCGCCCGGCTGCTGTCGGGCCTCGGCGGCCTCGCCGCGCAAACACGCGCCGAGGTGACCTGCGTGTTCGACGGGGCGGACCTCGACGCGCCGGTGCCGATCTCGGCGCCGCGCGGGGTGCGGGTGAAGTTCAGTCCACCCGGGACGACGGCCGACGAGCTGATCGGCGAACTCGTCCGCGCCGAGCCGCCGGGACGGGCCGTCGTGGTGGTCTCGGCGGACCGGGAGGTCGCGGACGCGGCGCGCCGCGCGGGGGCCCGTCCGGCGCCGTCTCGGCTGCTCCTGCACCGCCTCGGCCGGGCCTGACCGCTACCGTGTTCGAGCTGCGGATCGTCACTTCAGGTGATCATGTGCTCACCACTCGCGGACAATTGGCTTGATTTTTGGTTATTAGTGAGGAATCGGTTGTAGGTGGTGTGGGGTCTCGCTAGGGTCGGCCGCTGACGTCGTGGATCGAGAGGGGCGAAGCCGAATCGTGGCCGAAGACGATCTCACCCGGGGCTCCGTGGTGACGCGGAGCGCGCCGGACGTACGCCGGAGAGGCCGCAAGCGCCGTCTGACGGCCGCCGTCTGTCTGACGGTCGCCTTCTCCCTGCCGCTTCCGATGACCGCCCAGGCGGCGCCGAAGCCCACCGAGGCCGAGACGAAGAAGAAGATCGAGAAGCTCAACGAGAAGTCCGACGCGGCCGTCGAGCGCTACAACCAGGCCACCGAACGGCTGAAGGCCGCGAAGAAGAAGCTCGACGCGGCGCGCAAGGCGAGCAAGGCCGAGGAGCAGGCGTTCGAGAAGGAGCGCCAGCACATCGCCGAGCTGGCGGCGACGGCGTACAAGAACAGCGACACCGACGGGCTGGCCGGCTTCGTGGGGAGCAAGGACCCGCAGGCCATCCTGGACCAGTCGTCCATCCTGACGCACCTGTCGCAGAACCGCGACGCCGAGCTGGCCCAGTACGTCGCGGCCGTGCAGCGCCTCAAGCGCGAGCAGGAGCAGGCCCAGCAGGCGTACGACGACTACACGGCCAAGACGAAGGACGCCCGCCAGCAGAAGCAGAACGTCGAGAAGCAGCTCGCCCAGCAGAAGAAGATCCTGGCGAAGTTCGGCGTCAAGAACGACAAGCCCGGCACCGGGGCGGGCGGGACGTACACCGGACCGGCGTCCGGCAGCGCGCGGGCGGCCCTGAACTTCGCCTACGCGCAGCTCGGCAAGCCGTACGTGTACGGCGCCGCGGGCCCGAACTCCTACGACTGCTCCGGCCTGACGATGCGGTCGTGGGGCGCGGCGGGCGTCAACATCACCCGGACGACGAACAGCCAGTGGGCCGCGACCAAGCGCGTCTCGCAGAGCGACCTGCAGCCCGGCGACCTGGTGTTCTTCAACAGCCTCGGCCACGTCGGCATGTACGTCGGCGGCGGGAAGATCATCCACGCGCCGCACACCGGCACCGTGGTGAAGATCGTGCCGCTGTCGTCCATGTCGGGCTACTACGGCGCGGGACGCCCCTGACGGCACCGCTTCCGGACGACCGACGGCCCAGGCGCTCTGACCTGGGCCGTCGTGGTTTTTGTGGAAGATTTGCCTTTCCGGGGGCGTTTGGTACCTTGAGTGCGACTTGTCGGTGTCAGCCAGTCATCGGCGCAGGTCACGACACGTCCCACGTGCCGCGGCCCCGGTGCGGCGCCTCCCAGCCGTCGCGCCCCGCAGGACGGCCGGCCCGGCCGCGTGCGCACGCCCGACGCGTGCATGGCGCCGAGAGCGCGCCACGACGGCCAGCAACGGGATTCCGGCCCGGACGGTTCAGCGCCGTCCACGACCACATGTCAGCGCCGCTCGCCCCCGCAGCAACCTGCGGACCGCACGGGCCCCATCACGCCCCACAGAGGCGAAGCGGCAGCGCCGAATCCGCGATGGCGGAACCGGGGACCCATCCGCCGCGCACCCGAGCAGGGACAGCGCGGCACGGGGTGAATCGGCCCTTTCGAGGGCCGTAGGGCAGCTTCCACGCCCGAACCCGACAGCTAACCCGGCAGGCGTCTGGAAGAAGGAGCGACCCTGTCCAGCAGAGCCGTCACCATGTCCCGCCGTGCACCGATCACGGCACCGTCCGACCCCTCCCCCAGACCCGCCGCACCGGCGGGCACCGCGCTCCCGGCCGTGCCGGGAACCGGAGTCCATGAGCGGACCGCAGCGCGCGGCTCCGTCCACGGGACCACCGGCGCGGACTGATCCCACCGCCCCGCGAGGGGCCGTGCGCAGACCGCGCGTCCCGTGACGCGACAGCGCATCCTCATCCGGGGCCGTTCCCGGCCCCCCTCCCGGCGACCGACGCCCGGAGGAAAAGCCCAGAACCATCATCGGGCGCGCACCGGCGCGCCCACCGCCGAGTCCGCGGGAACGCCCGTCCGGCGTTCCCGCGGAGCCGGGGACCCACTGTGTCCTCATCCGGGGTGAATCGGCCTTCACGGGCCGTAGGGCGGCTTCCACGCCCGAACCCGTCAGCTAACCCGGCAGGCGGTCATGGAAGCGAGGAGTACACCCGCTCATGAACGGCAAGCATCGCAAACCCCGTCCGCTCACCGTCGCGGCGCGCACGACCGGCGCCCTGGTGGCGGGCGCCGCGCTCGTCGGCACCGTCGCGGCGACCGCGCAGGCCGCCGTGCCGGTCCCCGGCAAGGACGCCCCGCAGGGCGCCCTGTCGGTCGCCGGGACGGCCGTCCAGCCCAAGGGCGGCCCGGTGGACCTTCCGCGCGAGCTGAAGGTCCAGCGGGACGAACCGAAGACCGACGCACCGAAGGCCGACGTTCCGTCCAAGAAGGGCGACGGCGGCACCGACGCGCCGAGCACCGGACGGCCCACCGCGCACGACGCCATCCGGCTCGCCGAGTCCCAGGTCGGCATCTCCGAGAGCCGCCACGGGAACACCAAGTTCCAGGACTGGTACATGACCACCGACCGCGCCCGCGAGACCGTCCGCCGCGACGGCGGCTCGGTCGGCGCCTACCGGGGCGCCAACTGGTGCGACATGTTCGTGTCCTGGGTCGGCGAGAAGATCGGGTTCTCCGACCAGTTCGGGTCGGACGCGTGGACCGTCGAGCACGCCGACTGGTTCAAGGAGAACGGCCGGTGGGGCACCAGGCCCAAGCCCGGCGCGATCGTGTTCTTCGACTGGAGCGGCGGCGGCTCGATCAACGGGATCGAGCACGTCGGGATGGTCGTCAAGGACAACCGGAACGGCACGATCGACACCGTCGAGGGCAACGCGGGCAACGCCGTCCGCAAGGAGACCCGCGACACCGGTTCGGTGGTCGGCTACGGCTACCCGAACTACCGGCGGTGAGCCGGACCTTCGGTGAAGCTCACTAGGATCGCCCGCATGACGGACGATCCCGGCGACGATTCCGGCGACGGAGCCCCGCGCCCGGCGTCCGCCCGACGGCGGATCGCCCTCGGCGCGGGGCTCTGCGTCGTTTTGTGCCTGCTCGCGGCGTACGCGTTCGCCGTGCGCGGGCACGATCGCCCGGCGCCGGTGGCCGCGCCGAGCCCGGCCGCCGCCCGCGCGCCGCGTCCGGCCGACGTCCGGACGGTCCTCGCCGACCGGGCCGCCGCCGTCCGGGCCGGGGACCGCGCCCGCTTCCTCGCGACCGTCGCGTCCGCGCCCGCCGCGTTCCAGGACGCCCAGGGCCGCGTCTTCGACAACCTGCGCCGCCTCCCGCTCGCGACCTGGGGCGAGCACTACGAGAGCGCCGACGGGACGACCGTCGCGATCACCGTCCGGTACCGGTTCGCGGGCTACGACCACGCCGACGTCGTCCGCGAGCGCCATCTGAGGTTCGCGTTCCGCTCCGGCGCGTGGGTGATCGTCGGGTCCGGCACGGGCGACGCCCCCGAGATCTGGGACGGCGGCCCGCTCACCGTCGTGCGCGGCGCGTCCAGCCTCGTCGTCGGGGACGCCCCCGGGCTCGACCAGATCGCCGGGCTGCTCGACCGCGCCGTGCCCGCCGTCACCGCCGTCACCGGCCGCGACTGGGCCCGCCGCGTCGTCGCCCTCGCCCCCGCCCGGCCGGCCGTGGCCGCCGCGCTCGCCGGGGACGACCAGGACCTCGGCCAGATCGCCGCGCTCGCGACCGTCGCGCCCGGCGACGACGGGTCGCCGGGGAACGACCGCGTCCTCATCTCGCCCGGCACGTTCGACCGGCTCAACCCGCTCGGCCGCCGCGTCGTCCTCACCCACGAGCTGACGCACGTCGCGACCGGCGGCGCGCACGACGGCCGCACCCCGCTCTGGCTCATCGAGGGCTTCGCCGACTACGTGGGGTACCGGGACGCGAAGGTCTCCGTCCGGGCCGCCGCCGGAGAGCTGGCCGCCGACGTCCGCGCCGGGCGCGTCCCGGCCGCCCTCCCGTCCCGCGCCGCGTTCGGCTCCGGCTCGGACGGCCTCGCGCAGGCGTACCAGGAGGCGTGGCTCGCCTGCCGCATGATCGCCGAGCGGTACGGTGAGGCGACGCTCGTCCGGCTCTACCGGGCCGCCGGACGGCACGACGAGGGCGCCGCGGTGCGCGACGTCCTCGGGACGAGCCGGGCGAAGCTCACCGCCGCCTGGCGCGACTACCTGCGGAGGGAACTGCGTTGAGCGAACCGGACCCACGCCGTCCCCGGATCGCCGCCGCCGTCTCCGCCGCCCTGCTGCTGCTCGCCGTCGCCGCCGTCCTCGCCGCGACCACGCCGTGGCGGACGCTGCCCGCCGGAGCGCCGCACGTCCGGCCCGACCCCGCGCTGGACTTCTCCGCCCCCGAGATCGCCCGCGCACGCGCGTTCGACGCCGCGATCAACCCGCCCGCCTACCTCGCGCTCGGCCTCGGGCTGCTCGCGGTGCTCGTCCTCGGGCTGACGCCGCTCGGCGCGCGGCTGCTCCGCGCGACGGCCGCCCGCGTCCGCCCGTGGCCGCTGCGCGTACTGCTCGGCGTGGTCGTGCTGACGACCGTCCTGCGGCTGATCGGGCTGCCGTTCCGGCTGTGGAGCCACGACGTCCTGGACCGCTACGGGCTGTCGACCCAGGCCGTCCCGGCGTGGCTCGCCGACCAGGGCAAGTCCCTCGCCGTCACCTGGGTGATCTACACGGTCGCGCTGCTGCCACTGTTCGCGCTGCTGCGGCGCTTCCCGCGCTACTGGTGGACGGGCGCGGCGCTCGGCGCGTTCCTGCTCGTCGTCGCGGGCTCGTTCGCCTACCCGGTCGCCGTGGAGCCGCTGTTCAACTCCTTCCACAAGCTCCCGGCCGGGGAGCTGCGCACCGACCTCATGGCGATGGCGGCGCGGGACGGCGTGCCGGTGAAGGACGTGCTCGTCGCCGACGCGTCCCGCCGCACCACCACGCTCAACGCCTACGTCTCGGGGTTCGGGTCGACGCGGCGGATCGTCGTCTACGACACGCTGCTGGCGTCGCCGCCCGCGCAGGTCCGGTCGATCGTCGCGCACGAGCTGGGGCACGCCGAGCACGGCGACGTCCTGTACGGGACGCTCGTCGGCGGGCTCGCCGTCGCGGGCGGCGTGTGCCTGCTCGCGGTGCTGCTGTCGTCGCCGCGCCTGCTGCGCCGCGCCGGGCTCGACCCGCCCGCGCCGGGCCGGGCCGCCGCCGATCCGCGCGCCCTCGCGCTGGTGCTCGCGCTCGTCGCGGCCGGGACGCAGCTCGCCGCGCCCGCCGAGAACCTCGTCAGCCGCCGCATCGAGGCCCGCGCCGACGCGCACGCCCTCGACCTCACGCGCGACCCGGCGACGTTCGTGGAGATGCAGCACGAGCTGTCGGTCCGCAACATCGACGACCTGCGGCCGGACGTGCTCGAACGGCTGCTGTGGATGACGCACCCGTCCGGCGCCGAGCGGATCGCGATGGCCCGCTCCTGGTCCCGGCTGCACCGGCACACGGAACCGCCCCCGCTCGCCCACCGCTGAACGCGGGCGAACGGGGGCGGCCCCGGACAGTGCGTCGGCTCAGGCCGGGGGACGCGACACCGCGCCCGCCTCCGACCCCGCCGGCGTCCCGCCGCCGCCCCCGGCGTTCGCGCCCGCCTCCGCCGCCGGCGCGCCCGCGCGCGGGCCCGTCTGCGACGACTTGTTGAGCGCGCTGCCCTTCAGCCACTTCGTCCAGGAGAGCTGCCAGTAGCCCCAGCCGTTGTCGGGCTCCAGCTCCCGGCTCGTCCCGGTGATCGTGTACGGGTCGCCGCGGTAGGAGAACTTGTAGAACCAGGCCGCATTCTCGTCGCTGGCGTTGACGCAGCCGTGGCTGACGTTGCTGTTGCCCTGGGACCCCACCGACCACGGCGCCGCGTGGACGTATTCGCCGCTGTTGGATATGCGCACGGCCGAATACACCGTCTGCCGGTAGTAGCCGGGGCAGCCCGGCCCGCAGCCCGTCGTGGACGAGTCCATGATGACCGGGTTCGCCTTCTCCATCGTCAGGTGGACGCCGTTGGTCGTCGTGTGCTCCCGCGACCCGCCCATTCCCATGCTCACCGGAATGCGGCGCACCTTCCGGCCGTTCTTCATGACGACCATGTAATGGCTTTTCGCGCTCGCCTTGCTGATGTGCTCGTCGCCGACCCGGAACCGCACGGTCTGGTTCTTGCCGCCCCACAGGTTCTTGGCGACGCGGACGCCCGCCAGATGCGTGCGGAACGTGACGTCGGTGTGCGCGGGCCAGTACCGGCGCGTGCGGAACACGACGGTCTGGTCCCCGAACCAGTGCCAGGCGCCTTCCGCGGGCTTGCTGGACTGGATCTCCAGCCCGCGTTCCACGGCCGCCCTGTCGGTCACCGGGCTCGCGAAGTTGAGGATGACCGGCATTCCCACGCCGACCGTCTCCCGGTTGTTCGGCGCCTCCAGCGAGGACGCCAGCGACGGCCCGGCCTTCGCCGTCCGGAACTTGCTCGTGATGGTGCGGGTCCGCCCGTCACGGCCGAGGCCCGTCACCGTGACCTGGTAGTCCGCGCTCGGCGTCAGCGTCCACCGCGACTGCCAGCTCGTCCGGTCCGGGGACGCGTCCCCGATCATCTGCTCGCCCGCCGACGTGACGGTCACGTTCTGGACCGTTCCGTTCTTGGCCCGCACGGTGATCGGACGGTCCGGCGGAACCGCCGCGCCGCCGTTCTGCGCGGGCGACACCGCCAGTTCCAGCAGATCGCCCCGGACGACCTTCGTTCCCGCGCAGCCGGCCGTCCCCGCCACGAGAACGCCCCCCATCGCCGCCGCGGTGGCCCAGCGGCCTTTTCCCTTTCCTGCTGAGACGCCGACTCGCACCGTCAACTCCCCCGTTGTCACCCCTTGGTGCCAGCGATCTTGCCCAGCAAGAAGGGGGCCGATGCTCGCGAAGAACGCGAAACACCGGCCCCCTGGGAGTGTCTTTGCCGACTAGTGGGCGAAGTGTCCCCGGTAGTACTCGAAAACGAACCCGATGGTCGACATCAGGATCGCCGCGACGCCGAGGAACACCAGCCACCAGCCGAACACGACGCCGAGCGCGATCGCCGCCGCCGACAGCCCGACGAACAGCGGCCACCAGCTGTGCGGGCTGAAGAAGCCCAGCTCGCCGGCCGCGTCCGCGATCTCGCCCTCGGGGTCGTCCTCGTAGAGCGGGCCGCCGTTGGAGTTCTCCAGCCGCCGGATCGTGAAGTGGATGTAGAACCCGATCAGCCCGGCGAGGCCGACCGCGAGCGCCATCGCCGTGGTGCCCGTCCAGTCCCCCGACCACAGCCAGTAGACGACGTCGGTGACGAGGAAGAAGATCGCGCACCCGTAGAACATGAACGCCTGAACGCGCATCGGACTACTCTCCCTTCGTCCCGGCCGTCACGGACTTCGCCCCGACGTGCGGGTGGTGGAGGTCGAACGCGGGCCGCTCGGAGCGGATCCGCGGGATCGAGTTGAAGTTGTGCCGCGGCGGCGGACAGGACGTCGCCCATTCGAGCGAGTTGCCATAGCCCCACGGGTCGTCGACCTCAACGCGCCGGCCCTTCTTCGCCGTGATGTACACGTTGTAGAAGAACGGCAGCAGGGAGACCGCCAGGATGAACGAGAACACGCTGGACAGCTCGTTCAGGCCCTGGAACTCCTTGGCGTAGTCGGCGTACCGGCGCGGCATGCCCTCGGCGCCCAGCCAGTGCTGGACGAGGAACGTGCCGTGGAAGCCGATGAACAGCAGCCAGAAGTGCACCTTGCCGAGCGTGTCGTTCAGCATCTTCCCGGTGAACTTCGGCCACCAGAAGTAGAAGCCCGCGAACATCGCGAACACGACCGTCCCGAACACGACGTAGTGGAAGTGCGCCACCACGAAGTAGGAGTCCGAGAGCTGGAAGTCCATCGGCGGCGACGCGAGGATGACGCCGGTCAGGCCGCCGAACAGGAACGTCACGAGGAACCCGATCGACCACAGCATCGGCGACTCGAACGTGAGCTGCCCGCGCCAGATCGTGCCGATCCAGTTGAAGAACTTCACGCCCGTCGGCACCGCGATCAGGAACGTCATGAACGAGAAGAACGGCAGCAGCACCTGGCCGGTGACGAACATGTGGTGCGCCCACACGGTGATCGACAGGCCCGCGATGCTGATCGTCGCGAACACCAGGCCGACGTAGCCGAACAGCGGCTTGCGGCTGAACACCGGCAGGATCTCGGTCACGATGCCGAAGAAGGGCAACGCGATGATGTACACCTCGGGATGGCCGAAGAACCAGAAGAGGTGCTGCCAGAGCAGCGCGCCGCCGTGCGAGGCGTCGAACACGTGCGCGCCGAACTTGCGGTCGGCCTCCAGCGCCAGCAGCGCCGCCGCGAGGACGGGGAACGCCAGCAGCACGAGGATCGAGGTCAGCAGGATGTTCCAGGTGAAGATCGGCATCCGGAACATCGTCATGCCGGGGGCGCGCATGCACAGGATCGTCGTGATGAAGTTGACGGCGCCCATGATGGTGCCGAAGCCCGACATCGCGAGGCCCATGACCCACATGTCGCCGCCGATGCCCGGCGAGCGCACCGAGTCCGACAGCGGCGAGTAGGCGAACCAGCCGAAGCTGGCGGCGCCGCCCGGCGTCAGGAACCCGGCGATGACGATGATGCTGCCGAACAGGAACAGCCAGTACGCCAGCATGTTCATGCGCGGGAACGCCACGTCGGGGGCGCCGATCTGCAGCGGCATGATGACGTTGGCGAAGCCCGCGAACAGCGGCGTCGCGAACATCAGCAGCATGATCGTGCCGTGCATCGTGAAGAGCTGGTTGAACTGCTCGTTGCTGAGGAACTGCAGCCCCGGCTTGAACAGCTCGACGCGCATCAGCAGCGCGAGCACGCCGCCGATCAGGAACATCACGAACGACGTGATCAGGTAGAGATAGCCGATCACCTTGTGGTCGGTGGACGACATCCAGGAGGCGATCAGGCGCCCCTTGGTCGTCCGCGACGCGGCGATCGGCGCGCTCGGTGCGTGACTGACCGCTGTCACTGGGCACCCCCCGCGGCCTTGGCCTGGGCCTTGGCATTGTTGATGTACGACTGGTACTGCGCGGGCGTCACGACGCGGAGCTGGAACAGCATCCGGCTGTGGTCCACACCGCACAGTTCGGCGCAGCGGCCCTCGTAGGTGCCGGTCTTCTTCGCCGTGAACTCGAACTCGTTCGTGAAGCCCGGCATGACGTCCTTCTTGTACAGGAGCGCCGGGACCCAGAACGAGTGGATCACGTCGTTGGAGTGGAGCCGCACGCGGACCGTCTCACCCGTCGGAATGGTCAGGACGGGCTTGCGCGGCGCGGGACCGTTGGGGTTCACCGGGGTGCCCACCACGGACGCGACCGTCTGCTCCTGCCCGCCGACCTTCTCCTTGTAGTCGAACTGCCAGCTCCACTGGAAGGCGGTGACGTCGACCGTGACCTGCGGGTTCTTCGTGGTCTTCTCGACGTAGTTCTCGTCGCGCGCGGTGTAGAAGAAGAGCACGCCGATGATGACGAACGGGACCGCCGTGTAGAGGATCTCGATCGGCAGGTTGTACCGCACCTGCGGCGGGAGGTCCTCCGAGCGCTTGCGGTGGAACAGCACCGCCCAGATGATCAGGCCCCACACGACCGCGCCGACGCTGAACGCCGCGATCCAGGAGCCCTGCCACAGCTTCAGCATGCGCTCGGCCTGGTCGCTGATCGGCTCGGGCATCCCGAGACGGGACGCCTCGCCGCTGCAGCCGGTGGCGGTCAGCGCCAGCAGGCCCAGCGCGCCGGCGCCCTTCAAAGCGCGGCGACTGCGCACAGGCGTACGCCGCTCCCTAGAGCGGGTCGGACTCACGGATTGCCTTCCCCACGGATGAACGCCCGGTCGTCCGGGCGGAGAGATCAGTTGTCACACGTGCGAGGGACACACTAGCGCGAGGGTCGCGCCGAGCCCCGATCGGGTGCCGGTTAGTGTTCTCGCGTGGCTACACACGGCCCGCACGCCGACCGGCCGGGCGTCTACCTGGACGCGGCGTCGAGCGAACCGCTGCTCCCCGCCGCCCGCACCGCGCTGCTCGGAGCGCTGGACGGCGCGTGGGCCGACCCCGCGCGGCTGTACGGCGCGGCGCGCGGGTCGCGGCTCGCGCTGGACCGGGCGCGGGCCGACGTCGCCCGCGTTCTCGGGACCCGCCCGGACGAGATCGCGTTCACCGCGTCCGGCACGCAGGCCGTCCATCTCGGGATGCTGGGCGCGCTCGGCGGACGGCGGCGCGTCGGACGGCACCTGGTCGTGAGCGCGGTCGAGCACTCCAGCGTCCTGCACACCGCCGAGCGGCACGAGGCCGACGGCGGCGAGGTCACGGTCGTCGGGGCGGACCGGCTCGGCCGGGTGGACGCGGACGCGTTCGCGGCGGCGCTGCGGCCCGACACCGCGCTCGCGTGCCTGCAGTCGGCGAACCACGAGGTCGGGACCGTCCAGCCGGTCGCCGAGGTCGCGGCGGCGTGCCGCGCGGCGGGCGTGCCGCTGCTGGTGGACGCCGCGCAGTCGGCCGGGCGTGTCGACGTCCCGGCCGGGTGGTCGCTGCTCACCGCGAGCGCGCACAAGTGGGGCGGGCCGCCGGGCGTCGGCGTCCTCGCCGTCCGCAAGGGGACGCGGTGGCGCTCCCCGCTCCCCGACGACGAGCGCGAGGCGCGCCGAGTGCCGGGCTTCGAGAACGTGCCGGGCGCCGTCGCCGCCGCCGCCGCGCTGACGGCCCTGGACGCGGCGCGCGCGACCGAGGGGCCGCGCCTGTCCGCGCTGGTGGAGCGCATCAGGACCGAGGTGGCGCGTACGATCGAGGACGTGGAAGTCGTCGGGGATCCGGTCGCGCGCCTGCCGCATCTGGTGACGTTCTCCTGCCTCTATGTGGCGGGCGAGGCGCTGCTGACCGAACTCGACCGGCTGGGATTCGCGGTTTCGTCGGGAAGTTCGTGTACGGCCGATACGCTGCGACCGAGTCACGTGCTGGAGGCGATGGGAGTGCTCACCCACGGGAACGTCCGGGTGTCGCTGCCGCACGGCACGACGGCCGGCGACGTCGACCGGTTCCTGGCCGTCCTTCCCGGTACCGTGACCCGCCTGCGCAGGTCGGCGGGGGTGGGCGGCGCATGAGCGCGGTCCGCCGCCGGGGCCGCGCGGTCCGCGCCGACGCCCCGTTCCACGCCGACAGAGGGAGGCGGACGCTTCCATGAGGTTCCGAGGCCGCACGCGCCGGGAGGCCGCCGAGCCGCTCCCGGCCCCGGTGCCGGAGGCGCCGGCCGGGCCGCCGCCGGCGCTCGTCATCGACGCGCTGGGCCGCAAGTGCCCGATCCCGATCATCATGCTGGCCGAGCGCATCCGGGAGGTCCCGGTGGGCGCGATCATCGCGGTGCTCGCCGACGACGTCGCCGCGCGCACCGACGTGCCCGCGTGGTGCCGGATGAAGTCGCAGGACTTCGTGTGGGAGGAGACGCTGCCGCGCGGCTGGGGCTTCCACATCCGCCGCACGTACTGACCCGGTGCCCCGGGCGGGCACGCCGCCCGGGGCCCGGGGCCGTCAGGCGGGCAGGTGCGGGGCGACCTCGGCGGCGGCGTCCGCGCCGTACGCGCCGGTCAGGCGGTCGAGGAACCCGTCCCGCGTGATCGTGTACTCCTGCGGGCCGGCCGTCTCCAGGACGTAGGCCGCGACGACGTTGCCGACCTGCGCGGCGCGCTCCAGCGGGAGGCCCCAGTGGACGGCCGACAGGAACCCGGCGCGGAACGCGTCGCCGCCGCCGGTCGGGTCGACGACGTTCTCGACCACCACGGCCGGGACGTGGACGCCCTCCTCACCGGCCCGGTCGATCTGCGCGCCCTTGGCGCCGAGGGTGGTGATCCGGACGCCGACGCGCGCCAGCACGTCCGCGTCGGACCAGCCGGTCTTCTCCTCGCAGAGCGCCTTCTCGTACTCGTTGGTGAACAGGTAGGCGGCGCCGTCCACGAGCCGGCGGACGTCCTCCCCGCCCACGCGGGCGAGCTGCTGGGACGGGTCGGCGGCGAACGGGATGCCGCGCGTCCGGCACTCGTCGCTGTGCCGCAGCATCGCCTCGGGGTCGTTGGGGCTGACGAGGACGAGGACGAGCCCGCCCGTCCGGTCGGCGATCGGCCCGATCTCGATGTCGCGGGCCTCGCTCATCGCGCCCGCGTAGAACGTGGCGATCTGGTTCTGGTCGTCGTCGGTGGTGCACAGGAACCGGGCGGTGTGCTTCAGCTCGGACACGTGGACGGACTCGGTGTCCACGCCGTGGCGCTCCAGCCAGGACCGGTAGTCGGCGAAGTCGTCGCCGACCGACCCGACGAGGACGGGCCGCAGCCCGAGCACGCCCATCGTGAAGCAGATGTTCGCGGCGACGCCGCCGCGGCGGATCACCAGTTCGTCGGCCAGGAAGGACAGGGAGACGCGGTCGAGCCGGTCGGGCATGAGCTGGTCGGTGAACCGGCCCGGGAAGGTCATCAGGTGGTCGGTGGCGATGGAGCCGGTGACGGCGATGCGCACTGCGTCGCTCTCCTCGTCGGCGGGTCGGGGTGACGGACGCGTACAGCGTAAGCCCCGGCCTGCGGGGCTCGCCTAGCGGCTCGCCCCGCAACCGTGCCTTTGCGAGTGCTGCATCGCTTCGCGATCTTCCCGCCCGGGGACTCGCCTCCGGCGTCGTCCCCGGGCGCTCAGTTAACGCACTCGCGCGACGGCTGAGGTCGACCTCAGTTGAAGGAGTCGCCGCAGGCGCAGGAGCCCGACGCGTTCGGGTTGTCGATCGTGAAGCCCTGCTTCTCGATCGAGTCCACGAAGTCGATCGTGGCGCCGGTCAGGTACGGGGCGCTCATCCGGTCGACGCGGACGTTCAGGCCGTCGAAGTCCTGGACCTGGTCGCCGTCCATCTCGCGCTCGTCGAAGAAGAGCTGGTAGATCAGGCCGGAGCAGCCGCCGGGCTGGACCGCGACGCGCAGCGCCAGGTCGTCCCGGCCCTCCTGCTCGAGAAGGCCCTTGGCCTTCTCGGCGGCGGCGGCGGTGAGGATCACGCCCTGCGCGGTGTCCTGCGTCGTCTCGCTCGAAACCGTCATTGTTCAGCTCCCGGGTCTCGCTGCGGGCCGCCCGCCCGGGCGGCGCCCTGTCTGTTCGTGGGACGCGTGGCCACGCCTCTTCTCGAAGAACAACGTACCTCGCAGTACGCCCATTCCCTTCGTCCACCAGTGTTTCACGTCGCGTTCGTCCCCGTCGCGGGCCGGGTGTGGGCGGGCGCACACCACCCCGCCGGGCGGGACATCCCGTTTCGTGTGCTTTGATTAGTCGTCAGAGCGACGATAAGTCACGTCGCAGGAGGGAGACTCCCGTGACCACCCCCGTGCAGGACCCTCGCCCTGTAGACCTCCCGCTGCTGCTTCTCGGGACCGGCGCCGACCCCGCGAGCGAGCGCGGCGTCGACTGCCCCGGCGAGCTGCCGCCCGCGTCCGACCCCGATCTCGTGGAGCGCGCCAGGGCCGCCAAGGCCGCCCTCGGCGACCGCGTGTTCGTGCTCGGCCACCACTACCAGCGCGACGAGGTCATCCAGTTCGCCGACGTGACCGGCGACTCGTTCAAGCTGGCCCGGCTCGCCGCCGACCGGCCCGAGGCGCCCTACGTCGTGTTCTGCGGCGTCCACTTCATGGCCGAGTCCGCCGACATCCTCACCGCCGACCACCAGCAGGTCGTCCTGCCCGACCTCGCCGCCGGGTGCTCGATGGCCGACATGGCGACGTTCGACCAGGTCGAGGAGTGCTGGGAGGCGCTGGAGGACGCCGGGATCGCCGACGACGTCGTCCCGGTCACCTACATGAACTCCTCGGCCGACATCAAGGCGTTCGTCGGACGGCACGGCGGCGTGGTCTGCACCTCGTCCAACGCCAAGCGCGCCCTGGACTGGGCGTACGCGCGGGGCTCGAAGGTCCTGTTCTTGCCCGACCAGCACCTCGGCCGCAACACCGCCGTCCTGGAGCTGGGCTTCGCGCTGGAGGACTGCGTCGTCTACAACCCGCACCGGCCGAACGGGGGCCTGCCGGACGGGGCGCTGCGCGACGCCCGCATGATCCTGTGGCGCGGGCACTGCTCGGTCCACGGCCGGTTCTCGCTGGACTCGGTGAACGACGTCCGCGCGCGGGTGCCCGGCGTGAACGTGCTCGTCCACCCCGAGTGCAAGCACGAGGTCGTGACGGCCGCCGACCTCATCGGCTCGACCGAGTTCATCATCAAGGCGATCGAGGAGGCCCCGGCGGGCTCGTCGTGGGCGGTCGGGACGGAGCTGAACCTCGTCCGGCGGCTGGCGAACGCCCACCCGGACAAGAACGTCATGTTCCTCGACAAGACGGTCTGCTTCTGCTCCACGATGAACCGGATCGACCTGCCGCACCTGGTCCTGTCGCTGGAGTCGCTGGCGCGCGGCGAGGTCGTCAACCGCATCGAGGTCGACCCGGAGACCGCGCACTACGCCCGCGCGGCCCTGGACCGGATGCTCGCCCTGCCGTAAGGCGGGTCTACTGGACGGCCGCGTTCCCGGCGAACAGCGCCACGAGCGCGGCGTCCCCGGTGAACGCGAGCGCGGGGTCGCCGGGCGCGCGGCGGCCCCACGCGAACAGGTAGAGGTCGGCGGCGGCGCCCGTGACGGACGCCGTCGCGTCGGCGGGGGCGGGGCCGTCCGCGCGCTCGGCCGTGAAGCCGTCGGCGGTGAACCGCACGTTCCAGCGGGCCCCGGCGTCGGCGGCGGCGAACGTCAGCGTCCCGGCGCCGCGCAGCTCCTTGACGTTCGGGCTGAACGCGGCGGCGGCGCGCAGGTTGGCGAGCAGCTCGCCGACGCCGTCGACCGCGACCCCGGCGGGGACGCGCGCCGCCCGGCCGAGCGCGAGGTCGAGGTCGCAGCGGTGGACGGCCGTCTCGTGCAGCATCCGGCGCGCCCACCATCCGGCCGTGCCGCCGTCGCCCCACGTCCAGACGGGCTCGTCGGGGCCCGCGTCGCGCAGCGCGGTGAGCAGGTCGCGCCCGCCCTCGGCGAACCACGGGCCGAGGTCGGCGTCGTCGTCCGGCCAGGTCACGCCCATCTCCCGGCGTCCGGCGGCCTCCTGCGCCCGGGTCGCCACGAGGCCGCGCGCCCAGCGGTGGACGCCGCCGAGGTGGCGGGTCAGCTCGGCGGCCGTCCAGCCCGGGCAGGACGGGACGTCCACGCCGGGCGGCGCGTCCGCCAGCGCCGCCGCGTACGCCGCGATCTCGGCCTCGGCCGCGGCGCAGTACGCCTCGTGCGGCCAGTGCGGCCCGTCCCGGAAGCTCACAGGCCGGGGGCTCCCCAGACGGGGAACCAGCGGCCGAGGTCGTCCTCGAACGGCAGGTCCGCGCCGACCGCGCCGCGCACCTGCAGTTCCAGCGCGTTGTCGCGGCGGTCGCCGGGCAGCGGCGCGAACGGGTAGAACGTGCCGCGCTTGTAGAGGTAGACGAGCCCGAGGCGCCGCCCGTCCGGCCCCCGGAACCCGACGAGCGAGCACAGCAGGTGCGGCCCGAACCCGTTGGTCTCCAGCGTGGAGTTCACCGCGTGCAGGTCGGTGACCAGGCCCGGCACGTCCGACGGGTCGTGCGTCGCGAGGATCCAGGTGTAGCCGTAGGAGTCCTCGCTGATCTCCACGCGCGGGCCCTGGTCGGCGTCCAGCAGGTCCTGGACGTCGCGCTGGAGCCGGGCGAACGCGCCGCCCTCGGCCGCCCGGAAGCTCACCGAGCCGAGCCCGGTCGGGGTGAACCCGGTCGCGGCCTCCAGCGTCACCGCCGCCGTGGACAGCCCGAACAGCCGGTCCAGGTCGGGCTTGGCCGGCTTGGACCGGCCGAGCAGCGCGTCCAGGAACCCCATGTCACTCCCCTCGGCCGAGCTGGCCCGAGATCTTCTGCAGTTGCGCGAGCCGCTTCTCCAGCGACGGGTGCGTGGAGAACAGCGTCGCGACGCTGGCGCCCTTGCTGAACGCCGGGGCGAAGAAGAACGCGTTGAACGGCTCGGCCGAGCGCAGGTCGCGGCTCGGGATCCGCGCCATCTCGCCGGTCACCTTGGTCAGCGCGCTCGCCAGCGCGGACGGGCGGCCGGTCAGCAGCGCCGCCGCCCGGTCGGCCGACAGCTCCCGGTACCGCGACAGCGCGCGGGTCAGGACGAAGCTGATCGCGTACGCCACCGCGCTGACGGCGACGACCGCGAGCAGGATCAGCCCGGTGTTCTGGTCGTTGTCGCGCCGGTTGAAGCCGCCCCACAGCCCGGCCTCCAGGCCGAACCGGGTCAGCAGCCCGGCGCAGACGCCGAGGAACGACGCGATCGTCATGACGGCCACGTCCCGGTGCGCGACGTGCGCCATCTCGTGCGCGAGGACGCCCTCCAGCTCCACCGGGTCGAGCCGCCGCAGCAGCCCGGTCGTCACGCAGACGACGGCCTTCTTCTGGTTGCGCCCGGTCGCGAACGCGTTCGGCACGTCGGTGTCGGCGACGGCCACGCGGGGCTTGGGCGCGTCCGACAGCGCGCAGATGCGGTCGATCACGCCGTGCAGCTCGGGCGCCTCCTCCGGCGTCACCACGCGGCCGTGCATCGCGAAGATCGTCAGCTTGTCGCTGAGGAAGTACTGCGCGAACAGGAACACGGCGGCGACGACCAGCGCGATCACGCCCCACTTCGGCACCAGCACGAAGAAGGCGCCGACGAACGCGACGTACACCAGCCCCAGCAGGAACATCGTCACCAGCATGCGGGACGTGAGCCCGCGGTCCGGCGCGTAGCGGGTCCGTGCCATCCCTCATCCCCCCTTTCGCGGTCCCCGCGTCCGCGTGGGACGGGGGCCGCCCGCGGCCTGCCGCGCGCCGGGACGACGGGCGTCCCGGCGACCGCGCGGGCCGCGTCGTTCCGCCGGCGCGGGGCCGGCGGGTCCCCGGTTCAGTCCGGGATCAGTCCCTCGTCGCCGAGCATCTGCCGCACCTCGTCGATGGCGGCGTCCACCGGCGGGAGGATCAGCTCCGACGGCTCCAGGCTGTCGGGCGGCAGCGGCTTGCCGACCGTCCGGACGTTCTCCAGCAGTTCTTTCAGCGCCGTGCGGAAGGTCGACTCGTCGCCGCTGTCGATGGCGGCCTCGAGGCGGTCGTCCAGCGCGTTGAGCGCCGCGAGGTCGCCGTCGGCGACGTCGAGCTGCCCCTCGCCCATGATCCGGACGATCACTGCCCACCCCCGGGCTGCTGCGGCCACTGCACCTGCTGCGGCGACGCCGCCTGCTGGCCCGGGGCCTGCTGCTGACCGGGGTTGAGCTGCTTGGGCGCGGGCGCCTGGCCGAGCTCGGCCTTCAACCGCTCCAGCTCCAGGTCGACGCCGGGGCCCGAGCCCATGCGGTCCAGCTCGGCCTGGATGTCGTCGCGCGGGCCGGAGAAGTCCTCCAGGGCGCCGGATTCCAGCAGTTCGTCGATGGCCCCGGCGCGGGCCTTCATGTTCTCGGTCTTCTCCTCGGCGCGCTGGATCGCGAGGCCGACGTCGCCCATCTCCTCGGAGATGCCGGTGAACGCCTCGTTGATCTTGGTCTGCGCCTCGGCCGCCGTGTAGGTGGCCTTGATCGTCTCCTTGCGGGTGCGGAAGGAGTCGACCTTGGCCTGCAGCCGCTGCGAGGCGAGGGTCAGCTTCTCCTCCTCGCCCTGGAGCTGCTGGTACTGGGCCCGCAGGTCGCCGAGCTGGGAGTCCAGGCCGGCGCGGCGCGTCAGCGCCTCGCGGGCGAGGTCCTCGCGGCCGACCTGGAGCGCCTTCTTGCCCTGCTCGGTCAGCTTGTTCTGCTGCTGTTCGAGCTGGTTGATCTGCAGTTCCAGCCGCTTGCGGGAGGTGGCCACGTCGGCGACGCCCCGGCGGACCTTCTGGAGCATCTCAAGCTGGCGCTGGTAGGAGTAGTCCAGTGTCTCGCGCGGATCCTCCATGCGGTCCAGGGCCTTGTTGGCCTTGGACTTGAAGATCATCGACATTCTCTTCATCACGCTCATCGCGCCGGCGCCGGTCCCTTCGTGTGCTGCCCAGTCGCAAACTGGGCTCAATGGCCACTGCTGGGCTTCTATCACCCTACGCGTTAACGCGCGAGGCGGTCACGGAGTTCGCAGCCGGTAGGCTGATCCTCGTGTTCGGACGTCGTACCCAGGAAGCCCCCGAAGATCCTCCTCAGGTAGCAAAGCCGGGAGGCAAGGGGCGCCCCACGCCCAAGCGGTCGGAAGCGCAGAAGAAGCGGCTCCAGCCCATCACCGCGCCGCCCGCCGACCGCAAGGAGGCGTACAAGCGCGTCCGCGAGCGGCAGGCCGCCGAACGCTCCCGCATGCGCGAGGGCATGGCGCGCGGTGAGGAGAAGTACCTCCTCAAGCGCGACAAGGGCCCGGTGCGGCGCCTCGCCCGCGACTACGTGGACTCCCGGCGGACGATCGGCTCGTACCTGATGTACGTGCTGTTCGCGATCGTCGTCCTCAGCCTGCTGCCGATCCCGGCGGCGCGGCTGTTCGGGCTGTTCGCGCCGCCGGTGCTGCTGCTCGCGGTCTTCGTCGAGGGCTTCGTGCTGAACGTGGGCGTCAAGCGGCTCGCGGCGCAGCGCTTCCCGAACGAGAGCACCCGCGGCGTCGGCATGTACGCGGCGCTGCGCGCGATGCAGATCCGGCGGCTGCGCCAGCCGCCGCCGCAGGTGAAGCTCGGGGAGCGTCCCGCCGCCTGACGTCCCGCGCCGGAGTTCTAGGGTGCGGTCCATGGAGTTCCGACACCTGGGCCGCAGCGGCCTCAAGATCAGCGAGATCGCCTACGGCAACTGGCTCACCCACGGCTCACAGGTCGAGGAGGACGCCGCGCGCGCGTGCGTCGCGGCGGCCCTCGACGAGGGCATCACGACGTTCGACACGGCCGACGTGTACGCGGGCACCCGCGCGGAGGAGGTCCTCGGCCGGGCGCTCGACGGGCAGCGGCGCGAGGGCCTGGAGATCTTCACCAAGGTGTACTGGCCGACCGGCCCCGGCCCGAACGACCGGGGGCTGTCGCGCAAGCACATCTTCGAGTCGATCCACGGGTCCCTGCGGCGGCTGCGCACCGACTACGTGGACCTCTACCAGGCGCACCGGTTCGACCACGAGACCCCCCTCGAAGAGACCCTGCGCGCCTTCGACGACCTCGTCCGGCAGGGCAAGGTGCTGTACGTCGGCGTCTCGGAGTGGCGGGCCGAGGAGATCGAGCGGGCGCTGAAGATCGCCGACGAGATGGGCTTCGACCGGATCGTCTCCAGCCAGCCGCAGTACTCGATGCTGTGGCGGGTGATCGAGGACGAGGTCGTCCCGCTGTGCGAGCGGGAGGGCATCGGGCAGATCGTGTGGTCGCCCATCGCGCAGGGCGTCCTGACCGGCAAGTACCTGCCGGGGCAGCCGCCGCCCGCCGGGTCGCGGGCCACCGACGAGAACGGCGGCGCGACCTTCATCCGCCAGATGCTGGACGACGAACTGCTCACGCGCGTGCAGGACCTCAAGCCCGTCGCGGCCGACCTCGGGCTGACGATGGCGCAGCTCGCGGTGGCGTGGACGCTCCAGAACCCGAACGTGTCGGCGGCGATCGTCGGCGCGTCGCGTCCCGAGCAGGTCCGCGACAACGTGCGCGCGGCCGGGGTGAAGCTGGACGCCGACGTCCTCGCCCGCATCGACGAGATCCTCGGCGACGTCGTGATCCGCGACCCCGCCAAGACGGTCAGCCCGCGTCAGCGGCCCTGACCCGGCCCTGATCTGGACCGCTCCGGCCGGGCGGACGCGCCGCCCGGCCGGGGCTCAGGCCTCGTCCAGGGACATCGTGTAGACGGCCGCGCCGTCGTCCAGCAGCACGACCCGCTCCACGCCGTCCGCCCGCAGGTCGCGCCAGTTCTCCCCGAGCCACGACTCGGCGTCGGACCGGGTCGGGAACGTCTCCTCCGCCGCCCCGGCGTCCTGCCCGTCCGCCTTCTCCAGCTTCCAGCTCCAGGCCATCCCGCCGCCTCCGCTCGATCCGCCACCCCGTCGCGGTGAGACTAACCGTTCGTCCGCCGGGCGGGCGCACCCGCCTAGAGTCTCTGATCACCATGCGAATCGAGGTTCTGGGGGACGCCGCCCCCGGCGGGTGGCCGGCGGCGGGCTGCCGCTGCGCGTCGTGCGCGGCGCTGCGGACGTCCGGCGCGGCGCGCGCGCTGCTGAACGTGCTGGTGGACGGCGTGCCGCTGGACGATCTGCCGCGCCGCGCTGTGCCCGGCGGGTTCGAGGCGGGCGCCCCCGGTGGCGGGGTGCTGCTCGTCGCCGCCGGTCCCGGCGCGGTGCCCGAGCCGTCGCCGGGGACGGTCTACGGGGCCGTCCTGCTCGATCTGGCGGACCGTCCCGACCACCTCGGGCTGCTGCGCCGGACGGGCGCGGTGACGGCGGCGACGCGGGTCCTGGCCGTCCACCGCGACCACCGGACGCGCTCCCCCGCCGAGCTGGACCGCCGCCTGCGGCACTGGCTGGACCCCGCGCCCGCGCCGCACCGGACGCTGCTGCTCGGCGGCGCCCGGTCGGGCAAGTCGGCGGAGGCGGAGCTGCGCCTCGCCGCCGCGCCGGACGTCACCTACGTCGCGACCGGCCGCACCGGCGCCGACGACCCCGAGTGGGCCGCGCGGATCGCCGCGCACCGCGAGCGCCGCCCGTCCTGGTGGACGACCGTCGAGACCGGCGACGTCGCGGCCGTCCTGCGGTCGGCGCGGGGCGCGGTGCTCGTGGACGGCCTCGGCTCCTGGCTGACCGGCGCGATAGACGCGGCGGACGCCTGGGACGACCCCGCCCCCGCCGCCGCCCCCCGCGTGGACGAACTGGTCGCGGCCTGGCGGGACACGGCCGCGCGGGTGATCGTGGTCAGCGACGAGGTGGGCCTGTCGGTGGTGCCCGCGACCGCGTCCGGACGGGCCTTCCGCGACCTGCTCGGCGCCCTGAACCGGCGGCTGGCCGACGCGTCCGAGGACGTCGCCCTGGTCGTCGCGGGCCGCGTCCTGGAGTTGCCGTGAGCAGTGGGTTGCGGTTGGCGGTGACGTTGCTGACGGTCGTCCCGGTGCGGGCGGGGCGGGTCGACCGGGACGCCGCCCGGGCCGCGATGCTGTTCGCGCCGCTCGTCGGGCTGATCGTCGGCGGGGGCGCGGCGCTGGTCCTGCTGGTCGCCGAACTGGCGGGACTGTCGCGGCTGCTGGGCGCCGTGCTCGCGGTCGCCGCGTCGGCCGCGCTCACCCGCGCGCTGCATCTGGACGGTCTCGCCGACCTCGCCGACGGACTCGGCAGCGCCAAGCCGGCCCCCGAGGCGCTGGCGATCATGAAGCGGTCCGACATCGGGCCGTTCGGCGTCGTGACGCTGGTCCTCACGCTCGGCGCGCAGACGGCGGCGCTGGCGTCGGCCCCGCATCCGGCCGTCGCGGCGCTCGTCGCGGCCGTCGCGGGACGGCTTGCGCTGCCGTGGGCGTGCCGGACGGCCGTCCCGTCGGCGCGGCCGGGCGGGCTCGGCGCGCTCGTCGCCGGGACGGTCCGCACCCGCGCCGCGCTCGCCGTGTCCGGCGCCGTCCTCGCCGCGGCGGTCGCGACCGGGCTCGTCGCGGGCCGTCCGGTCCACGCCGCGCTCGCGGTCGTCGCGGCGGTGGGCGCGGCGCTGGCCGTCCTCGCGCACGCCCGGCGGCGGCTCGGCGGCGTCACCGGCGACGTCCTCGGCGCGCTCGTGGAGATCGCCGCGACCGTCGCCCTCGTGACGCAGGCCGCGGGCGGACCTTGATCCCCGAGGGCGAAACGGGACGCCGGGTGGGACTAACATCAACCCACGTGACCAGCATCAGCCTTGACAGCGAAGCTTCGGCCGACCTCGACGTCGACGCGATCGTGATCGGCGTCACCCCCGGCGACGCGCCGGACGCGGCGCGGCCCGCCGGGCATCCGGCGGCGGACGCCCTCGACGCGGCGCTCGGCGGCCGGCTCGCCGCGGGCCTCACCGCCCTCGGCGCCACCGGCAAGGCCGGGGAGCTGACCCGGCTGCCGACGCTCGGCGCCGTCCCGGCGCGGCTCGTCGTGGCGGCGGGCCTCGGCGCCGATCCCGACGCCGAGGCGCTGCGGCGCGCGGCGGGCGCGGCCGTGCGGTCGCTGGCGGGCGTCCGGCGCGTCCTCGTCGCGCTGCCCGCGAGCGGCGCGGCCGAGACCGAGGCCGTCGCGACCGGCGCGCTGCTCGGCGCCTACGCGTTCACGACGTTCCGGACGGGCGAGACCAAGGACCCCGTCGCCGAGATCGTCGTCGCGGGCGACGCGGACCACGCGGCGTCCGTCGAGCGCGCCCGGGTCCTCGGACGGTCGGTGGCGCTCGTGCGGGACCTGGTCAACACCCCGCCGTCCCACCTGTCCCCCGACGACTTCGCCCGCAAGGCCGCCGAGATCGCCGCCGAGACGGGCCTGGCCGCCGAGATCCTGGACGAGCGGGAACTCGCCGAGGGCGGCTTCGGCGGCATCACCGGCGTCGGGCAGGGCTCGGCGAACCCGCCCCGGCTCGTCCGGCTCGCCTACACCGCCCCCGGCGCGACGCGGACGCTCGCGCTCGTCGGCAAGGGCATCACGTTCGACTCCGGCGGCCTGTCGCTCAAGCCCGCCGAGGGCATGGACTGGATGAAGTCCGACATGGGCGGCGCGGGCGCGGTGCTCGGCGCGCTCGCGGCCATCGCGGCGCTCAAGCCCGCCGTGAACGTCGTCGGCTACATGGCGATGGCCGAGAACATGCCGAGCGGCACCGCGCAGCGGCCCTCGGACGTCCTCACGATCTACGGCGGCACCACGGTCGAGGTGCTCAACACCGACGCCGAGGGCCGCCTCGTGCTGGCCGACGCGCTCGTCCGCGCCGCCGAGGACGACCCCGACCTCATCGTGGACGTCGCCACGCTCACCGGCGCGCAGCTCGTCGCGCTCGGCACCCGCACGACGGGCGTCATGGCCAACGACGACGCCGTCCGCGAGGGCGTCGTGGCCGCCGCGGGCCGCGCGGGCGAGGCGGCGTGGGGCATGCCGCTCCCGGCCGAGCTGCGCAAGGGCCTGGACTCCCCCGTCGCCGACCTCGCCAACATCAGCGGCGAGCGCTGGGGCGGGATGCTGGTCGCGGGCGTGTTCCTCAAGGAGTTCGTGCCGGACGGCGTCCGCTGGGCGCACCTGGACATCGCCGGGCCGTCGTTCCACAAGGGCGAGCCCTACGGGTACACCCCGAAGGGCGGCACCGGCGCCGCGACGCGTACGTTGGTACAGATCGCCGAGGACGTGGCCGCCGGAATCCTCTGAGGGCCCCGGCGGGTGCCCCGTGCGACGTTTCCGGTCCCGCACGGGGTTCCGAGCCCATAGGTTGAGCGCGGATACCGGGAGAAACTGAGGGGGTCTGCTCGGTGGTGGACGGCGGCGCCTACGACATCGTGGTCCTGGGCGGCGGCAGCGGCGGGTACGCGTGCGCGCTGCGCGCGGCCGAACTCGGGCGTTCCGTGGCCTTGGTGGAGCGCGACGCGCTCGGCGGGACGTGCCTGAACCGCGGCTGCATCCCGACCAAGGCGCTGCTGCACGCCGCCGAGGTCGCCGACCAGACGCGCGAGGCCGCCGCCGTGGGCGTGAAGGCCGTGTTCGAGGGCGTCGACATCGCGGCCGTGCACGCCTACAAGGACAAGGTCGTCTCCAGCACCGTCAAGGGCCTCACCGGGCTGATCAAGAGCCGGGGCATCGACGTCGTCGCCGGCACCGGGACCCTCACCGGGCCCACGACCGTCCGGGTGACGGGGGCCGACGGCGACCGCACCCTCACCGCAGGGCACATCGTCCTCGCCACCGGGTCCGAGCCGCGCTCCCTGCCGGGCCTCACGATCGACGGCGAGCGGGTCGTCTCCAGCGACCACGCGCTGCGCCTCGGCCGGATCCCGGCGTCGGTGATCGTGCTCGGCGGCGGCGTCATCGGCGTCGAGTTCGCCAGCGTCTGGAAGTCGTTCGGCGCGGACGTCACGATCGTCGAGGCCCTGCCCCACCTGCTCCCGCTGGAAGAAGAATCGTCGTCCAAGCGGTTGGAACGCGCCTTCCGCAAGCGCGGCATCGGCTTCCACCTCGGGACGAAGGTCTCCGGCGTCAAGCCCACCCCCGGCGGCGTCTCCGTCGCGCTGGAGGACGGCACCGCGCTCGACGCCGAACTGCTCCTCGTCGCGATCGGCCGCGCGCCCCTCTCCGCCGGAATCGGCCTGGAGACGGCGGGCGTCGCGACCGACCGCGGCTTCGTCACCGTGGACGAGTTCTGCCGGACGAACGTCCCCACCATCTCGGCCGTCGGGGACCTCGTCCCGACGCCGCAGCTCGCGCACGTCGGCTTCGCCGAGGGCATCCTCGTGGCCGAACGGCTCGGCGGGCTCAGCCCGCGTCCGATCGACTACGACGGCGTGCCGCGCATCACCTACTCCGACCCCGAGGTCGCCTCGGTGGGACTCACCACCCGGGCGGCGCGGGAGCGCGGACACGAGATCAACGAGGTGGCCTATGACCTCGCCGGCAACCCCCGGAGCAAGATCCTCGGGACGCAGGGCGAGGTCAAGGTCGTCGCGGCCGTGGACGGTCCCGTCCTCGGCGTGCACATGGTCGGGGCACGTGTCGGCGAACTCATCGCGGAAGGGCAGCTCATCTACAACTGGGAAGCCCTGCCGAGCGAGGTCGCCTCGCTGATCCATCCCCATCCGACCCAGTCCGAAGCGGTCGGCGAGGCACACCTGGCTCTCGCCGGCAAGCCATTGCACGTGCACGGCTGAACGCCGGCACAGTAATTGAAGGAGTCGCAGAGAGCCATGCCGGTCTCCGTCACCATGCCCCAGCTCGGCGAGAGCGTCACCGAGGGCACCGTCACCCGCTGGTTGAAGAAGGAGGGTGAGCGCGTCGAGACCGACGAGCCGCTTCTCGAGGTCTCGACCGACAAGGTCGACACCGAGATCCCCTCGCCCGCCGCGGGCATCCTGACCAGCATCACCGTCGCCGAGGACGAGACCGTCGAGGTCGGCGCCGAACTGGCGGTCATCGGGGACGAGGGCGACGCCCCGTCCGGCGGCGGCGCGCCCGCCGCCGAGTCCGCCGCCGAGGAGGCGGCGCCCGTCCCGGCCGCGCAGCCCGAGCCGGAGCCCGCTCCGGCCCCGGCGCAGCAGGCCCCGCCGCCGTCGGCGTGGCCGCCCGCGCAGCCCGCCCCGGTGCAGCAGCCCGCGGCGCCCGAACCCGCCCCGGTCGCGCAGCGTCCGGCCCCGGCCCCGGCCCCGGCTCCCGCGCCCGCCCCTGCGGCGCAGGCTCCGAAGCCCGAGGCCCCGTCCGGCGACGGCCCGTACGTCACGCCGCTGGTGCGCAAGCTCGCCGGCGAGCACGGCGTGGACCTGAGCACGGTCGAGGGCACCGGCGTCGGCGGACGGATCCGCAAGCAGGACGTCCTGGAAGCCGCCCGCGCGCGGCAGCAGGCGCCCGCCCCGGCCCCGGCCGCCCCCGCTCCGGCCGCCGCGCCCGCGGCGCGTCCGGCGCCGTCCGCGCCCGCCCCGGCGGCGGCGCCCGCCGAGCAGCTCGCGCTGCGCGGCACGACCGAGAAGATGTCGCGGATCCGGCAGACGATCGCCCGCCGGATGGTCGAGTCGCTGCAGGTCTCGGCGCAGCTCACGACGGTCGTCGAGGCGGACATCACCCGCATCGCGCGGCTGCGCGACCGCGCCAAGGCCGACTTCGCGGCGCGCGAGGGCGTCAAGCTGTCGTTCCTGCCGTTCTTCGCGCTGGCGGCGATCGAGGCGCTGAAGACGCACCCGAAGCTGAACGCCGTCATCAACAGCGAGACCGACGAGGTCACCTACCACGACGTCGAGAACCTCGCCATCGCGGTGGACGTCCCCGAGCGCGGCCTGATGGTCCCGGTGATCCACAACGCGGGCCAGCTCAACCTGGGCGGCCTCGCGCAGCGGATCGCCGACGTCGCCGAGCGGACCCGGACCAACAAGGTCAGCCCGGACGAGCTGTCGGGCGGCACGTTCACGCTGACCAACACCGGCAGCCGGGGCGCGCTGTTCGACACGCCGATCCTCAACCAGCCGCAGGTGGCGATGCTCGGCACCGGCGCGGTCGTGAAGCGCCCGGCCGTCATCGACGACCCGGCGCTGGGCGAGGTCATCGCGGTCCGGTCCGTGGTCTACCTGGCGCTGACCTACGACCACCGGCTCATCGACGGCGCCGACGCCGCCCGTTTCCTCGGGACGGTCAAGCACCGCCTGGAGGAGGGCAACTTCGAGGCCGAGCTCGGCCTCTGACGAGTCCCGTACGACGCCCCCGCCGGCCTCCGGCGGGGGCGTCCGCGTCCGTGCGGTCAGGCCCGGCGGTCGGCGACCGCGTAGGACGCCCCCGCCGTCACGGCCGCGACGCCGAGCACGGCGGGCCACGCGCCGACCTTCTTCGCGAGCGGGTGCGACCCGCCGAATCCCGCGAGGTACACCGTCAGCAGCCCCGCCGCCCCCTTCGGCCCGGCGGCGCGTGCCCACTCGCGCGCGCACCACGCGCCGGCCGCGGCGAGCACGACCCCGCCCAGCTCGCGCCGGCGGGTGAAACGGGCGGCGGCATAACCGCCGATGAGACCGGAGGCGGCGACGGCCGCCGAAGGGATCTTCGCCATGCCCCGAGCGTAGCGGCGGGGCGGTCCCCGGGCGCGTCCGGCGTTCTCTTCCAAGAATTCCTAAAGGCGGACACGTCCGGGCACGACGGTCCTAGCGTGACGCCTGACCCACGGCACCACAGAAATGGAGCACCACGGATGAGCACCGACGGGCAGCCGCACATCCTCGCCATCGGCGGGGGCTCGTTCCGCAGGGACGAGCGCGAGGGCATCTGGCCGAGCCCGCTGCTGCGGTACGCGGCGGACCTGACGGGCCAGGACCGGCCGCGCGTCTGCTTCCTCGCGACCGCGATGGGCGACGACGACCGGGTGCTCGGCACCTGCTACGAGGCGTTCTCCCGGCTGGACGCCGAGGTGAGCCATCTCGCGCTGTTCCCGATGCCGAACTTCGCCGACGTCCGGGCGCACCTGCTCTCCCAGGACCTGGTCTACGTCACCGGCGGCAGCGTCGCGAACCTGCTGGCGCTGTGGCGGCTGCACGGCCTCGACGACGTCCTGCGCGAGGCGTGGGAGCGCGGCGTCGTGCTGTCGGGGCAGAGCGCGGGCGCGCTGTGCTGGCACGAGGGCGGCAACACCGACTCGTTCGGCCCGGAGCTGACCGCCCTCACCGACGGGCTGGGGTTCCTGCCGTACGCGTGCGGCGTCCACTACGACAGCGAGCCGCGCCGCCGTCCGCTGCTGCACCGGCTCGTCGGGGACGGGACGCTGCCCGCCGGGTACGCCGCCGAGGAGTCGGTCGCGCTGCACTACGTCGGGACGGAGTTCGTCCAGGCGGTGTCGTTCCGCGACGAGGCCCGGGCGTACCGGATCGAACCGGACGGAACGGGCGGCGCGAAGGAGACGCCGATCGTTCCGCGCCTGCTCACGGGCGGGGCATAGTCTGGACGTCGTGACACAACTGGACGCACGCGAGACGGCCGGGCGACCCCCGGCCTCCGCCGCCGAAGATCTCGCCGAAGACCTCATCGTCGTCCACGCCGGGTTCGGGGACGCCGCCGTCCCGTACGAGGACGGCTGGGCCCTCCAGCGCCGCACCCACGCGCTGCGGGCCGACGACCTGCTGCCCGACACCGTCCTGCTGATGGAGCACCGTCCGGTCTACACGGCCGGCAAGCGCACCGAGGCGGCGGACCGGCCGTTCGGCGACGCGGGCGCGCCGGTCGTGGACGTGGACCGCGGCGGCAAGATCACCTGGCACGGGCCGGGGCAGCTCACCGGGTACCCGATCGTCAAGCTGCCCGACCCGGCGGACGTCGTCGCCTACGTCCGGCTTCTGGAGCGCATGATGATGGCGGTGTGCGCCGAGTTCGGGCTCGAGACCGTCACCGTCGAGGGCCGCAGCGGGCTCTGGGTGCCCGGCACGCCGGACCGCAAGATCGGCTCCATCGGGATCCGGGTGTCGCGCGGCGTGACCATGCACGGCTTCCAGCTCAACTGCGACAATGACATGAGCTGGTTCGACCGGATCGTCCCGTGCGGGATCCGGGACGCGGGCTCCACCAACCTCACGCGCGAGACGGGCCGCCGCGTCCCGGTCGCCGAGGTGCTGCCGGTGGTGGAGCGCCATCTCGCCGCCGTCCTCGGCGCGGCCGGGACGCTGCACCGCACCGTCGCGCAGGTCGACGCCGCCGCTCAGCGCGCCGAGCGCTCCTCCATCGCCTTGTAGACGGCCTCGCCCGCGTCCGCCGCCTGCCGGAAGAACCGGCCGAGCGCGTCGTAGGCGGGCGCCAGCACGCGGTCCAGGACGCCGTCGTCGAACGCGTCGGCGTCCTGGACGTGCGCCGCCTTCATCGCCGTCAGGTCGAACCGTCCGGCGATCGCGCGGAACGGCGTCGCCGCCAGGTACGCCGCGATCGGCGCGACCCGCGCGGGCTCCAGGTAGATGACGTCGCGGCCGAGTTCGTCGGCGCCGTCCTCGGTCAGCAGCCGGCCGCCGCACACCACGTCGCCCTCGGGCTGCGGGCCGTCCCACGGGTCGCCGGTGAGCAGGTAGTGGACGGCCTGCCACGCTCCGCCGAGGTCCAGCGCCGTCGCGGCCGGGCGCGCGCCGCCCGCGCCGAACAGCCGCCGCGCGACGACGGCGGGGTCGGCCGCGCCGTCGAGCACGGGCGGCACCCTGAGAAACGACATGGCAAGGCCCACGGTGGTCCTCCTGCGGCGTGGAATAGCGGGGGTCGGCGTGACGACAGGGAGTCACCCTAGAGAGATCCACGGTGTTCAGGGGAGAAAAGCGGCCAATCGAGTCCCCATCGGTACATGACGGCCGCCGTGCCGGTGACCTCGGCGGGCGACGTAGTCTGGAGCGGTGACGACGGCGACACCTGAGGGGCGCAAACTCCTCCGCATCGAGGCCCGCAACAGCCAGACCCCCATCGAGCGCAAGCCGGACTGGATCAAGACGCGGCTGAAGACCGGCCCGCAGTACCGCGAGCTGACGCGCCTGGTGAAGTCCGAGGGCCTGCACACCGTCTGCCAGGAGGCGGGCTGTCCCAACATCTACGAGTGCTGGGAGGACCGCGAGGCCACGTTCCTCATCGGCGGCGACCAGTGCACGCGGCGCTGCGACTTCTGCCAGATCGACACCGGCCGTCCCGCCGCGCTGGACCGCGACGAGCCGCGCCGCGTGGCCGAGTCGGTCGCGTCGATGGGCCTGAAGTACGCGACGGTGACCGGCGTCGCCCGCGACGACCTCGAGGACGGCGGGGCCTGGCTGTACGCCGAGACCGTCCGGCAGATCCACGCGGCGATCGACGGCTGCGGCGTCGAACTGCTCATCCCCGACTTCAACGCCGACCCGGCGCAGCTCGCCGAGGTGTTCGGCTCCCGTCCCGAGGTGCTCGCGCACAACGTGGAGACCGTGCCGCGCATCTTCAAGCGGATCCGCCCGGGGTTCCGGTACGAGCGTTCCCTGGACGTCATCACGCGGGCGCGCGCGGACGGCCTGGTGACCAAGTCCAACCTCATCCTCGGCATGGGCGAGACGCGCGAGGAGGTGTCCGAGGCGCTGCGCGACCTGCACGACGCCGGTTGCGAACTGATCACGATCACGCAGTACCTCCGGCCGTCGCCGCGCCACCACCCGGTGGAGCGCTGGGTGAAGCCCGAGGAGTTCGTGGAACTGTCCGCCGAGGCCGAGAGCATCGGGTTCGCGGGCGTCATGTCCGGTCCGCTGGTGCGGTCCAGCTACCGCGCGGGACGGCTCTACCAGCAGGCGATCGCGGCGCGCGAGGCCTGACCGGGGGACGGGCGGCGGCGCTGCGCGGGGCGGCGCGCGACTATCCTTGGGCGCATGTCGAAAAAGCCCGTGGACGGGGTTCAGGAGAATCCGGGACGCCTGCAGCAGATCCGCATGGTCGTCAAGATCCTGCGCCAGACGGACCCCAAGGCCCTGCCGATCGTCGTCGCCGCCGCTCTCGGCACGCTGGCCGTCGTCGTCCTCATCGGGCTGCTGGTCGGACAGCTCTGGCTGTTCGTCCCGCTGGCGCTGCTCGCGGCGTTCGCGGTCGGCGTGGTCCTGTTCGGCCAGCTCGCGCAGCGCGCGCAGTACAAGGTGATCGCCGGGCAGCCGGGCGCCGCCGCGGCCATCCTCAACAACATGCGGGGCGGCTGGACGGTCACCGAGGCCGTCGCGGGCAACCGCAACCTCGACATGGTGCACCGGGCCGTGGGCCGTCCGGGCGTCGTGCTCGTCTCCGAGGGGCCGCGCAGCCGCGTGGGCGCGCTGCTCGGCGCGGAGAAGAAGCGCATCGCCCGCGCCGCCCAGCAGGTGCCGATCTATGACATCCAGGTCGGCGACGACGAGGGCCAGATCCCGGTGGACAAGCTCCAGCGCCACCTGATGAAGCTGCCCCGCAACCTCACCAAGCCGCAGGTGGCGGAGCTGAACGGCCGTCTCCAGGCGCTCCCCCGCTCGATGCAGATGCCGAAGGGCCCGATCCCCAAGGGCGCCCGGATGCCGCGCGGCCCGAAGCCGAAGACGCGCTGACCCGTCCCGCGCGGCAACGCCGCGCGGCGCGGTCGGTGTCGCGTCAGAGGCGGACGACGACGGTGTTGGCGGCGCGGTCGTGCAGGCCGCGCTGGTCGCGGTCCCAGATGAGCGCCGGGACGACCGCGATGAGCAGCACCGCGCGGGCGAGGCCCCAGCCGAGGCCGAGCGGACGCCCGTCCAGCCGCGCCACCCGGACGCCGAACAGCCGCTTGCCGATCGTGACGCCGAGCAGGCCGGTCAGCAGCCACGCCTGGACGGCGAACACCGCGAGCGTCACGAGGCTGCGCTGCGACGGGTCCAGGTCGAACGCGCGCGTCAGCAGGGTCGCGACGAGCAGCGACAGCGCCCAGTCGACGAACAGCGCGCCGAGCCGGCGGCCGTATCCGGCGGCCGAACCGCTCCCGCTCGCGGGCAGCCCGAGGCGTTCCCCGGGCTCGCCGAGGTCCACGCCCGCCGACCGGGTGCCGGTCAGCCAGGTCTGCGTCCATCGCGGCGTGGCGCCGCGCCGCCCGTCACTGCTCATGGGAATACGCTATCTGCTCCGGGGTATGGGTGATTCGCGCCCGGCGCGGACCGGAGCCCGCCGTCCCTTCCCGCCGTCGTTTCTTGGGCGGAGTGGTCGTGATCGAAGTCACGACGTGATATGTAACACAGGGGATACACATCAGACACGGCCGGGAAACGGCGGCGCGCCTAGCCTGGGACCCAGCCCAAGAGCGCCCCAAGGAGGCTGAATGTTCAGCAGTGCCGATGAGGTCCTGAGCTTCATCCGCGACGAGGATGTTCGGTTCGTCGACTGCCGGTTCGTCGACCTGCCGGGCAAGATGCAGCACTTCACGTTCCCCGTGGAGAGCTTCGGCGAGAACGTGTTCACCGACGGGCTGATGTTCGACGGTTCGTCCGTCCGCGGGTTCCAGGAGATCCACGAGTCGGACATGCTCCTGCTGCCTGACCCCGCGACCGCCGTGGTGGACCCCTTCCGCCAGCACAAGACGCTGAACCTCAACTTCTTCGTGCACGACCCCCTGACCGGCGAGCCCTACAGCCGCGACCCCCGCAACGTCGCCCGCAAGGCCCAGGACTACCTGCGCGGCACGAACATCGCCGACACCGTCTACTGCGGGCCGGAGGCGGAGTTCTACATCTTCGACGACGTCCGGTTCGAGACGAAGCAGAACGCGGGCTACTACTTCCTCGACTCGATCGAGGGCGCGTGGAACACCGGGCGCGAGGAGGAGGGCGGCAACCTCGGGGCCAAGCCGCCGTACAAGGGCGGGTACTTCCCCGTCCCGCCGATGGACCACTACACCGACCTGCGCTCGGAGATGGTCACCCAGCTCCTCAACGTGGGCATCCACGTGGAGATGCAGCACCACGAGGTCGGGACGGCGGGCCAGTCGGAGATCGACTTCCGGTTCGACACGCTGCTCAAGACCGCCGACAACCTCATGCTCTACAAGTACGTCGTGAAGAGCGTGGCGCGGGCGGCGGGCAAGGCGGTCACGTTCATGCCGAAGCCGATCTTCGGCGACAACGGCTCGGGCATGCACGTGCACCAGTCGCTGTGGAAGGACGGCTCGCCGCTGTTCTACAACGAGGTCGGCTACGCGGGCCTGTCGGACAACGCGCGGTACTACATCGGCGGCCTGCTGCGCCACGCGCCGTCGCTGCTGGCGTTCACGAACCCGACGGTGAACTCCTACCACCGGCTCGTCCCGGGCTACGAGGCGCCGGTGAACCTCGTGTACTCCCAGCGCAACCGCTCGGCGTGCATCCGGATCCCGATCACCGGGTCCAACCCGAAGGCCAAGCGCGTCGAGTTCCGCGTGCCGGACCCGTCCTGCAACCCGTACCTGGCGTTCTCGGCGATGCTGATGGCCGGGCTGGACGGCATCAAGAACAAGATCGAGCCCGCCGAGCCCGTGGACAAGGACCTCTACGAGCTGCCGCCGGAGGAGGCCCGCGCGATCCCGCAGGTGCCGGGGTCGCTGGAGGCCGTGCTCGCGGCGCTGGAGGACGACCACGACTACCTCCTGGAGGGCGGCGTGTTCACGCCCGACCTCGTGGAGACCTGGATCGGCATGAAGCGCGAGTTCGAGATCGACCCGATCCGGCTCCGCCCCCACCCGCACGAGTTCGAGATCTACTTCGACGTGTGATCCGCCGGCGGACGGCCCGGGCCCGAAGGTCCGGCGCGTCCGGCCGAGCCCGGGGCCGTCGGGCCGTCCATCGCGGACGGCCGGCGGCCCTTCCGCGTCTTCGGGGCGTGAACGGCCGGGGGTGACGAAGGGAACACCGGCCGTCCGGCGGGAAGATCACGCGGCGGGGACGCGTTGTGCCGGGGCAGGACGATCAAGGGAGATCTCATGGCCGGCGTGGAAGTGCGGCGCACCGAGGACGGTTTCGAGGCCGTCAACGACCGGGGCGCGCGGGTCGCGATCGGCGCGCCCGACGAGGCCGGGGTGTTCAGCCCGGTCGAACTGCTGCTCGCCGCGCTCGGCGGCTGCGAGCTGGTCACCGTGGAGCCGCTGACGGCGCAGCGCGGCCACCGGATGGTGCGGCTCGCGGCGACCGTGTCGGCGGAGAAGGTGGCGTCCAACCGGCTCGGGACGATCACCCTCGCCTACGACGTGGAGCTGCCGGAGGGCGACGAGAAGGCCGCCGAGGTGCTGGCGGCCGTCGCGCACCGCGTCCACGACCGGTACTGCACGGTCGGCACGGCGCTGCGCGAACCGACGACGGTCGAACAGGTCCTCCCGGCCGTCTCCTGACCCGCGACCGTCATGATCGACGACGGACCGGGTAGGGGCCGGACGCCGCCGCATCCCCCCGCGGCGGCGGAGGGAGCCGCGTGAGCACCGCGTTCGCCGGGCCGGGGACGGCCCGCCCCACCGACGGTTCTAGACCGCCTCCACCGAAGGTCCGGACGCCGCCTCAGGGACCTACTACTCAAGGCTGAGATGAAGACCGTCCGTCGCGGTGATCTCAAGCCGGTGACCTCACGGCAAAGATAGGTAGCATGGCCCAAACCGCCCCAGCACCCCCCAGAGGCCAGCCTCGGCCCGGCGGTCGCGACCGCGACGCCCGGCCCGGCCCGGCCACCGCTCCCGCCGTCTGGCGCGAGCTGCTCCTCATCGTCGTCTTCTACACGGGCTACACGCTGACCCGGCTCGTGCTCGTGTCGGACGGCACCGCCCCCGCCTTCCGGCACGCCGAGCAGATCCTGCGGTTCGAGCGGTTCCTCGGGATCGACGTCGAACTGGGCCTCAACCAGACGCTGCTGCACGTCCCCTGGCTGGCGCGCACCGCCAACGTCTTCTACGCCACCGCGCATTTCGTGATCACGATCGCGGTGGTGGTGTGGGTGTGGCGCTGCCGTCCGGCCGAGTACCGGTGGCTGCGGACGTCGCTGATCACCGCGACGGCCGTCGCGCTGCTCGGCTTCTGGCTGTACCCGCTCGCGCCGCCGCGCTTCCTGCACGCCGAAGGCTTCGTGGACCCGGTGACGGCCCTGCACTCGCTCGGGCTGTACGCCAGCGACGCGTCCGGCACGCTCACCAACCAGTACGCGGCGATGCCGTCGATGCACGCGGGCTGGGCGCTGTGGTGCGGGTTCGTCGTCGCGCGGCTGGCCTCGCGCCGGTGGGTGCGGGTCGCGGCGCTGCTGTATCCGGCGACGACGCTGTTCGTGATCCTCTCGACCGCCAACCACTACGTGCTGGACGCGGTCGTCGGGATGGGCCTCATCGGCGCGTCGCTCGGCCTGGCGTGGCTCGCCTACCACCGGTGCCCGGCGCGCTGGTCGGGGCTGCCGGGCAGGGCGCTGGCGCGGCTCCGCCAGCAGCACGCCTCGGCTCCGGGCACGCCGCGCGAGTCGTCGGCGGCCTGAGACACCGGGCGCCCCGGGGCTCTCCCCGGGGCGCCCGTCGCCTATTCGACGCCGTAGAAGACGCGGTCCACGACCGCGCGGGCGTGGCGGGCGCGGCGCCGGTAGTCCTCCAGCAGTTCGCCGGTGGCCGCGTAGCCGAGCATCTGGGTGATGGACGTCCGCTCGTTGTGGTGGTCGGTCGGCAGCAGGTCGGACGCACGTCCGCGCACGAGCATCATCGCGCCGCGCAGCCGGGACGCCAGCCGCCACGCGTCCGCCAGGGCCTCGGCGTCGGACGCGTCGAGCAGGTGCGCGGCGACGGCGGCGTCCAGCGCGGCGAGCGTCCGGGTGGTGCGCAGCGCGGGCACCTCCCAGGCGTGCTGGAGCTGGAGGAGCTGCGCGACCCACTCGACGTCCGACAGGCCGCCGGGGCCGAGCTTCATGTGCAGGCGGCGCTCGACGCCGCGCGGCAGCCGCTCGGACTCCATGCGCGCCTTCAGCCGCCGGATCTGGCGCAGGGCGTCGTCGTCGATGCCGTCCTCGGGCCAGCGGATCGGGTCGATGAGGGCGCGGAACTTCTCGTTCAGCTCCGCGTCCCCGATGAGCGGGTCGGCGCGCAGCAGCGCCTGGCTCTCCCAGGGCGCCGACCAGCGCGCGTAGTAGGCGGCGTAGGACGCCAGTGAGCGGACCAGCGGCCCCTGCCGTCCCTCCGGGCGCAGGTTCGGATCCAGTTCCAGCGGCGGGTCGGCGGCGGGCAGCGCCAGCAGGCGGCGCGTCTCCTCGGCGACGGCGTGGGCGGCGCGGCCCGCGTCCGCGTCGTCGGCGCCGGGCAGCGGGTCGTGGACGAACATGATGTCGGCGTCGCTGCCATAGCCCATCTCGTGGCCGCCGAACCGGCCCATCGCGACGATGGCGAGCCGGGTCGGCAGCGGCGTCCGGCGCTCCATCTCGATCTTGCTGGTGGCGGCCTGGAGCGCGGCCTCCAGCGTGACGGTCGTGATGTCGGTCAGGGACTCCCCGACCGTCTCGATCTCGGTGAGGCCGAGCACGTCGGCGACCGAGACCCGGAACAGCTCGCGCCGCCGGACGGCCCGCGCCGCCGCGACGGCGTCCTCGGCGGGCAGCGCCCCGCCCTGTTTGGCGACGGGCTGCCCGTCCGACCCGGTGTGCCGGCGGACGCCCGCCAGGACCTCGCTGCGCAGCGCCGCGAGCGGCCGGGGCGTCAGCTCCGCCTTGCTGCCGAGGATCGTGACGGCCTCGGGCGCGCGCAGCAGCAGGTCGGTCGCGTACCGGCTGGTGCCGAGGACGCGCGCCATCCGCTCGGCGACCGTGACCTCGTCGCGCAGCAGCCGCAGGTACCAGGGCGTGGCGCCCAGGGCGTCGCTGACCTTGCGGAACGCCAGCAGCCCGGCGTCGGGGTCGGGCGCGTCGGCGAACCAGCCGAGCATGACCGGCAGCAGCGTCCGCTGGATCGACGCGCGCCGCGACACCCCGGACGTCAGCGCCTCGATGTGCCGCAGCGCGCCCGCCGGGTCGTGGTAGCCGAGCGCGACGAGCCGCGTCCGCGCCGCGTCGGGCGTCAGCCGGGCCTCCTCGCCGGGCAGCTTGGCGACGGCGCGCAGCAGCGGCCGGTAGAACAGCTTCTCGTGGATGCGGCGGACCTCGCGGGCGTGCCGCCGCCACAGCGCGGTGAACTCCCCGACCGGTTCGGCGCGCAGCCCGAGCGCGCGGCCGAGGCGCCGCAGGTCCGCCTCGTCGTCCGGGACGAGATGGGTGCGCCGCAGGTGGTGGAGCTGGACGAGGTGCTCGACGCGGCGCAGGAACCGGTACGCGGACGCGAGCGCCGCGGCATCGTCGCGCCCGACGTAGCCCCCGGCCGACAGGGCGTCGAGCGCGTCGAGCGTGGTGGGGCTGCGCAGCGACTCGTCGGCGCGGCCGTGGACGAGCTGAAGAAGCTGCACCGCGAACTCGATGTCGCGCAGCCCGCCCGGGCCGAGCTTGAGCTGCCGTTCGGCCTCGGCCGAGCGCCGATGCAGGTCGGCCTCGACCCGGCGGCGCATGTCCTGGACGTCCTCGACGAACTTCTCGCCCTCGGCGGCCTTCCACACCAGCGGCGTGATCGTGGCGAGGTAGCGCTCGCCGAGCCCGGGGTCGCCCGCGAGCGGACGGGCCTTCAGGAGCGCCTGGAACTCCCACGTCTTGGCCCAGCGCTCGTAGTACGCGCGGTGGCTGTTCAGGGACCGGACGAGCGGCCCGGCCTTCCCCTCGGGCCGCAGCGCCGCGTCCACCTCCCACAGCGAGCCCTCGACGGTGCTGGCCGAGCACGCCCGCATCATCGCCGACGCGAGCCGGGTGGCGACGCGCAGCGCGGCGTCCTCCTCGACGCCGTCGGCGGCCTCGGCGACGAAGATCACGTCGACGTCGCTGACGTAGTTCAGCTCCCGGCCGCCCGCCTTGCCCATGCCGATGACGGCGAGCCGGCAGGACGCGTGCTCGGGCACCTCGGCGCGCGCGACGGCGAGCCCGGCCGCCAGCGCGGCGGCGGCGAGGTCGGCGAGGTCGGCGGCGACGCCGGACACGTCGGCGGCGCCGGTGAGGTCGAGTCCGGCGAGGGCGAGGAGCTGGCGGCGGTACTCGGCGCGCAGCGCGACGAGCGTGTCGCCGCCCGAGCCGGCCGCGACGGGGTCGGGGGCGGCGGGGTCCGCGCCGACGGCCCGCAGCAGCGCGGCCCGCAGTTCGGCGGCGCGCAGCTCCCGCGACGGCTCCACGTCTTCGTCCCCGGGCAGCGCGCCCTGGCCCGCCGTCGCGGGGAAGTCGGCGGGCGTCGCGCGCAGGACCGTCCAGTGCCCGGGGTGACGGGCGAGGTGGTCGGCGAGCGCGTCGCTCACGCCGAGGACGGCCAGCAGCCGGTCCCGCACGTCGGGCTCGGCCCCGAGCGCGGTGCGCAGCGCGGCGCCGATGCCCCGCTCGTCGGCCGCGGCGAACAGCCGCAGCAGGCCGCCGAGCGCGAGGTCGGGGTCGGCGGTGCCGCCGAGCGCGCCGATCAGCTCGTCCCCCGGCAGCGTGCCGGGGCCGCGGTCGGCCTCGGCCAGCAGCCGCTCCGCCCGGGCGGCGTCGGTGAAGCCGAGCCGCGCCAGGCGACCGGTCAAAGAGGGGCGGCGTTCAGATGTCCACGACTCGCTCACGGCGTCAACCGTAAACCCGCGAAGCCCCGTACGGACGGCCGGACGGCCTTACGAGCCGATCTCAAATCGGCCCGATCCGGCCGCGCCGTCAAAGGATGCTGATCAACCGCTTGCGCTCGAACTGGGTCACCTCGCGCCGGTACTCCTCCCATTCCTGCCGCTTGTTGCGGAGAAAGAAGTCGAAGACGTGCTCGCCGAGGACGTCGGCCATCAGCTCGCTGTGCTCCATCGCGTGGATGGCGTCGTCCAGGTCCTGCGGGAGCGGCTCGATGCCGAGCGCGCGGCGCTCGGCCGGGGTGAGCGCCCAGACGTCGTCCTCCGCGCCCGGCGGCAGCTCGTAGCCCTCCTCGATGCCCTTGAGCCCGGCGCCGAGCATGGCCGCGAACGCGAGGTAGGGGTTGGCGGCGGTGTCGAGCGAGCGGAACTCCACGCGCGTCGCGTGGCCCTTGTGCGGCTTGTACATCGGGACGCGCACGAGCGCGGACCGGTTGTTGTGCCCCCAGCAGATGTAGGACGGCGCCTCGCCGCCCGCGCCCGCCGTGGACCCGACGCCGCCCCACAGCCGCTTGTAGGAGTTCACCCACTGGTTGCAGACGGCCGTGATCTCGGCGGAGTGCCGCAGCAGGCCCGCGATGAACGCGCGGCCGACCTTGGAGAGCTGGAACTCGGCGCCGGGCTCGTAGAACGCGTTGCGGTCGCCCTCGAACAGCGACATGTGGGTGTGCATCCCCGACCCGGGGTGGTCGGTGAACGGCTTCGGCATGAAGGACGCGTACACGCCCTGTTCGAGCGCGACCTCCTTCATGACGAGCCGGAACGTCATGATGTTGTCGGCGGTGGTGAGGGCGTCGGCGTAGCGCAGGTCGATCTCCTGCTGGCCGGGCGCGCCCTCGTGGTGGCTGAACTCCACCGAGATGCCCATGGCCTCCAGCATCGTGATCGCGTTGCGCCGGAAGTCGTGGGCGGAGCTGTGCGGGGTGTGGTCGAAGTAGCCGCCCGAGTCCACCGGGGTGGGCTCGCGGCCGTCCTCGGGCCGGTCCGACAGCAGGAAGAACTCGACCTCGGGGTGGGTGTAAAAGGTGAAACCGAGGTCGGCGGCGCGGGCCAGCGTCCGCTTCAGCACGAACCGGGGGTCGGCGAAGCTCGGCGTGCCGTCCGGCATGAGGATGTCGCAGAACATGCGGGCGACGCCGGGGCTCTCGCTGCGCCAGGGCAGGACCTGGAACGTCGACGGGTCCGGCTTGGCGATCATGTCGGCCTCGTAGACGCGCGCGAAGCCCTCGATCGCCGACCCGTCGAAGCCGATGCCCTCGCCGAAGGCGCCTTCGAGTTCCGCGGGCGCGACGGCGACGGACTTCAGAAAGCCGAGCACGTCGGTGAACCACAGCCGGATGAAGCGGATGTCGCGCTCCTCCAGCGTGCGGAGCACGAACTCCTGCTGACGGTCCAATGCCTTCTCCCTCGGTGGTGCGGTGCCGGCCGGCGCTCACCGGTCCCCCGGCCCCTTCCCGCGCGGCCTCCGGGCCTAACGCGGGGCCGGGACCCCCGATGACGTGGCGCTGGTGCCGACAGGTACGCCTCGCTTGCAGTATGCCCCGCCGCTGTTACCGCGACGTTACGTCCGTTCCGGCGGCCCGGGACCGCCCCACGGGACGCGGTGCGCAACCCGGGCGCGACTAGGACAAACTTTGCCATACGAACGGCCCGCGCCACACCGGCGGTCGGGTGCGTCAGTCCTTACCGGGGCCGGTTCCGCTGTCAGCGGACGAGTCGGACGCGCGTCCCGGATCCACCGCCGACGCGGGGTCCAGGACGCGGGCGAGGAACTCGCGGGTGCGCGGCATCCGGGGTTCGGCGATGACCTGAGCGGCGGGTCCGGACTCCACGATGACGCCGCCGTCCAGGAACACGACGCGGTCGGCGACCTCGCGGGCGAAGCTCATCTCGTGGGTGACGACGAGCATGGTCATCCCCGCCTCGGCGAGCTTGCGCATGACGCCGAGGACGTCGCCGACGAGTTCGGGGTCCAGCGCGGACGTGGGCTCGTCGAACAGCATGACGTCCGGCCCCATCGCGAGCGCCCGCGCGATCGCGACGCGCTGCTGCTGGCCGCCCGACAGGCGCCGGGGGAACGCGTCGGCGCGGTCGGCGAGCCCGACGCGGGCGAGATGGTCGCGCGCGATGCGCTCCGCGTCGTCACGTGATCGTCGCAGAACCTTCATCGGCGCGACCATCACGTTCTCCAGGGCGGTGAGGTGCGGGAAGAGGTTGAACTGCTGGAAGACCATGCCGATGCCGCGCCGCAGGGCGTCGAGGTCGGCGTCGGGGTCGGTGATCTCGGCGCCGTTGACGAGGATCGTCCCGGCCGTCGGCTCCTCCAGCACGTTCACGCAGCGCAGCAGCGTCGACTTGCCCGACCCTGACGGGCCGATGACGCACACGACCTCGCCCGCCGCGACGGTCAGGTCGATCCCGCGCAGGACCTCCTCGTCCCCGAACGCCTTGCGCAGCCCGGTGATCTCGATCGCGTTCATCGCGCCTCCCCGCGCCGCCGTGTCTCCAGCCGCCGGGCGAGGTGGCCCAGCGGGATCGTGATGAGCAGGTAGCAGAGCCCGGCGACGACGATCGGGGTCGTGTTGCCCTTCTCGCTCGCGAGGTCCTGCCCGAACTTGGCGAGTTCCCGCTGGCCGAGGGAGACGCCGATGAACAGGGCCAGCGACGAGTCCTTGAACAGCAGGACCAGCTCGTTGGTGAGCGGCGGGATGACCGTCCGGAGCGCCTGCGGGATGATGATCGTCCGCATCGCGCGGCCGTGCGACATGCCGAGCGAGCGGGCCGCCTCCATCTGGCCGCGCGGGACGGCCTCGATGCCCGCCCGGATCGTCTCGGCCATGTACGCGGCCGAGACGAGCGCGAGCGCGAGCCCGGCCTGCCCGTAGACGCCGCCGGGCAGGTTCGTCCCGGGGAAGGCCAGCGGGACGCCGACGCCGACGAAGATGAAGATCAGCAGCGCGGGCAGCCCCCGGAACACCTCGACGTACGCGACGGCGAACCAGCGGTACGGCAGCACGCTCGACAGCCGCATCAGCGCGATGAGCAGCCCGGCGGCCAGGCCGAGGACGAACCCGATCGCCGTGTAGAGGACGGTGTTGCGCAGCCCGACGGTGATGATGTCGGGGAACAGGCCGCCGATGACGTCGGTGTTGAAGAAGTTCGTCCGCAGCGAGCCCCAGTCGGCGAGGACGGCGAGCGCCGCGATCACGGCGGCGAACACGGCGTACTCCGCGCCGCGCACGAGACGCCGCCGCCGGCGCCGCGCCGCCCCCGCCCGCAGGGCCGTGGTGGGTCCGGTGGCCACGGTCAGCTCCCCGCGGGCATCGGGCCGATCCACTTCTCGTAGATCCGCTTGTAGGAGCCGTCGGCGCGGGCCGTGGCGATCACCTGGTTGATGATCGTGACGAGGCCGGGGTTCTGGTCCTTGCGGACGGCGAACCCGTACTTCTCGCCCGTGTCGAAGTTGCCGTCCAGCGCGTAGGCGGCGTTGGCCGGGTCCTTCAGCCAGCCCTGGATCACCGGGTAGTCCTCGATGATCACGTCGACGCGGCCGGTGCGCAGGCCGTTGAGCAGCGACGCCGAGTCCTTGAACGAGACCGTGTCGACCTTCTGCGAGCGCGCGTACTCCTCGCCCGTCGTGGACGCCTGGGACCCGACCTTCACGCCCGCGTCCTTGACCTCGGCGAGCGTGCCGTACCGCTGCCCCTTCTTGCCCATCAGCGCCTGCGTCGCGGTGAAGTACGGCGCGCTGAAGGTGATGAACCGGGCGCGGTCGGGCCGGATCGTCATGCCCGCCGCCGCGAGGTCGCACTTGCCGGCGTTGAGCGCCGAGCCGGTCTTGATCGTCTCGAACGGCGTGTCGACGATCTTCTGCTTGACGCCGAGCTTCTTGGCCACCAGGTCGATGAGGTCGACGTCGAAGCCGACGATCTTCCCGCCCTGCTCGGACTGGAACGGCGGGTAGGGCAGGTGCGTGCAGGTGGTGAGCGCGCCCTTCCTGACGAGGTGCGCGCCCTGGACGGTGGCGGAGTCGTCGCCGCAGGCCGTGGCGGCGGCCAGGGTGAGCGCGGCGAGGGCCGCGCAGAGCGCGGTGCGGACGGGTCTGCGTCCGGGCATCGGGAGCCTCCTTCGGTTCACGAAGATCAACGCACTCTGCCACGGTCCGTGGCGGAAGGCGAAGGGCGGGGGCCGCGGGGCCGCCCGTCCCCGGTTCCCTTTCCCGGAACTTGACGTGGCGATCGCGGCGCCGGTCCACGACCGCTCCTTACCATGATCAACATTGTGGACGTCTCCTCCTTGCTGCACTCGCTCGGCGACCGCGTGACCGCACCGGCCGGTCCGGTCGTCCCGCGCGCCGACGCGCACGCCCTGGCCGAGCGCCTGGAGGACTGGACGCGCGCCCGCGGGCTCGGCGCGGGCGTCCGGTCGCTGTCGCGCTGCGAACGGCTGGCCGTCCGGCTGTTCCCGGCCGCGCCCGCCGACCGCGTCGAGCTGTTCGCGCGCTGGACGGTCTGGGCCTTCGCCCTGGACGACATCACCGACACCGACCCCGTCGGCCGCAGCGCCAACGCGGTCCACTCGCTCTACGCCGACCTGCTCGGCGCGCTGCGGCGCGGCGCGGCCCGGCCCGGCGCGCGTCCGCTGGAGGAGTCGCTCGCCGAGCTGTGGCGCGCGACCGGCCCGCTGATGAGCCGGACGTGGCGACGCCGCTTCGTGTCCCATCTGGAGGACCACCGGACGGGCTGCGCGCAGGAGGCCGTCGACCGCCGGATGGGCGACGTGCCCACGCCGCGCGCGTACCCGAAGCTGCGGCGGCGCGCCGCGGCGCCGTTCCTGTTCGACCTGATCGAGCCGGTGCTCGGCGTGGAGCTGCCGCGCCCGGTGCTCGGCACGCCGTGCTGGACGACGCTGATCGAGGGCACGGCCGACGTCCTGGCCTGGTGCAACGACGTCGCGTCCTATCCGCGCGAGAGCCGGGACGGCGACGTCCACAACCTCCTGACCGTCCTGGCCGCCGCGTACGGGCTCGGCCCGGAGGAGGCGGGCGCGGCGGTCGCCGACCGCATCGAGGCGCGGACCGAGCAGGTCGCGCGGGCCGCGCGCGGGATGCCGGGCACGCTGGACGTCGTGGGGTGCGCGCCGGAGGACCGCGCCGCCGTGGAGCGCGTCGCCCGCGTCCTGCGCGAGGCGCCCCGCGCGCATCTGGACTGGCTCGGCGAGTCCGGCCGGTACCTGGACTTCCTCTGGGCGGACCTGTCGTCCGCCGCGCTCTGACGGCTCAGCCCCCGGCCGCCGCGAGCGCGTCGCCCGCCGCCGTCCGCGCGTAGAGGACGCGGCGGCCGAGCCGGTGCCCGGTGACGAGCCCGCAGGCCCGCAGGACGCCGAGGTGCTGGCTGACCGCACCGGGCGTCACGCCGAGGCGGCGCGCGATGTCGGTCGTCGCGGCGGGCGTCGCGACCGCCGCGAGGACGGCCGCGCGGCCCCGGCCGATCAGCGCGGCGAGCGCGTCCGGGGGCGCGGCGGGCGCGGTCTCCCAGAGCGTCCCGACGCCGACCGGCGGGTAGCTGAGCATCGGCTGGTAGGGCGGGATCATCACCGACACCTGCGGCCAGACGAACGCGCTCGGCACGAGCAGCAGGCCCCGGCCGAGCAGCGGAACGCGGTAGTCCCACTCGCGGTCGACGGTGAGGACGCCGTCGCGCCACGCCACGCCCGGGTGCAGGTCGGCGAACACGCCCTCGGCGCCGCGCACGCCGAGCGCCTGGGTGCGGCGCAGGACGTCGCCCTCCAGCAGGTCCCGGACGCGCTCCCAGGACGGCGCGAGCGCGATCTCCCAGTACCGCTCCAGCAGCCCGGTCACACGGTCGAGCGTCGCGGCGGGGTCGGCGGCGAGCGCGGCGCGGGCGGCCCGCGCGCCCCGGACGGGCTCCAGCTCGCCGATCTCCTCCGCGACCGTGGCGGGCGGCGTGGCGGCGACCGTGGCCAGTTCGGCGGCGAAGTCGGGCAGCGGGCTCCCCGGCGGCGGGGTGAGGAAGTCGGGAATGTACCCGGTCGGCGGGATCAGGGCGCGCAGCGGCGCGAGGTCCAGGCCGCGCAGCTTCGGCGCGACCGTCCGGACCCACGGCAGGTGCAGGGCGTGCCCGGACGGGTCGGCGAGCACGCGCAGGCTCCGCACGGCCTCCCAGAGCGGGGAGAACGCGAACCGGACGCGCGCCACGTCCCCCGGCGCGAAGCCGAACTCGATCAACCCGACCTCCTCCTTTCAGTCCAGGCTAAATCAGTTGGGCGGGCGCCCGGCCGTCGCGCAGGATCGCGGACGTGGCCTCCCTCGACTCCCCCGCCGCCTCGCCCGGCCGGTTCGCCGCGTTCCTCGCGCCCCGGATCGGCGGGCTCCCGCGCGTCTTCTGGGTGCTCTGGGCCGGGACGCTGATCAACCGGCTCGGCACGATGGTCGAACCGTTCCTCGGGCTCTACCTCGTCACCACGCGCGGCCTGTCGGTCGGCGCGGCGGGCGCGGTCGTCGCGGTGCTCGGCGTCGGGTCGCTCGCCGGGCAGCTCGCGGGCGGGTACCTCGCCGACCGCATCGGCCGCCGCGTCACGCTGACCGGCGGGACGGTCGGCGCGGGCGCCGCGATGCTGGCCGTCGGCTACGCCGGCAGTGTCCCGGCGATCATCGTCGCGGCGCTGGCCTGCGGGTTCTTCCTCGACATGCACCGGCCCGCGTCGGCGGCCGTCGTCGCCGACGTCATCGGGCCGGGCGACCGGCCGCGCGCGTTCGGGCTGCTGTTCTGGGCCGTCAACCTCGGCTTCGCGACCGCGATGGTGCTCGGCGGCGTGCTGGCCGCGCACGGCTACCTGCTGCTGTTCTGGATCGACGCGCTGACCTGCGCGGCGTACGGGCTGCTGGTGTGGCGGGCCGTCCCGGAGACCCGTCCGGAGCGGACCCGCGACGACGCCGGCGGCGGCTTCGGCGACGTGCTGCGCGACCGCGTCCTCGTGGCCTACGTCGGGCTGTCCGCGGTCTACGTGTTCGTCATCCTCCAGAGCATGACGACGATGCCGCTGGCGATGCGGGCCGACGGTCTCGGCCCCGGCGCGTACGGGGCGGCCGTCGCGGCGAACGGCATCCTGATCGTCGTCGTGCAGCCGCTGGTGAACACCTGGCTGGCGCGCCGCGACCACTCCCGGGTGCTGGTCGCGGGCAACGCGCTCGCCGGGGTCGGGATCGGGCTGACCGCGCTCGTCGGCTCGCTGCCCGGTTACATCGTCACCGTGCTGCTGTGGACGTGCGGGGAGATCATCTCCTCGGCCGTCCTTCAGGCGGTCATCGCCGACCTGGCCCCGCCGCACCTGCGCGGCCGGTACAACGCCGCGTACGGCGTCGCGTGGGCGGGCGGCTACCTGATCGCGCCGCTCGGCGGCACCCAGCTCCTCGGCCTCGGCGCGCCCGTGCTGTGGCTGACCTGCGGCGGCCTCGGCCTGGCCGCCGCGCTCGGCCAGCTCGCGCTCGCCCCGGCGATCCGCCGCCGCCACTTCTCGTCAGTTTGACGATACCGGGGGCCGGTGATCTAGGCTGATCGTGTGCCTCAGCTCAGGATCGCGCTCGCGCAGGTGAACCCGACCGTCGGCGACCTCGACGGCAACGCCCGCCTCATCGTGGAATGGGCGAAGCGCGCCGCCGACCGCGGCGCCCACCTCGTCCTGTTCCCCGAGATGATGCTCACCGGCTACCCCGTCGAGGACCTGGCGCTGCGCGGGTCGTTCGTCACGGCGTCCCGGCGGGCGCTGGAGCGGGTCGCGCGGCGGCTCGCCGACGAAGGGCTCGGCGACCTCCCGGTCGTCACCGGCTACCTGGACCGCCGCGCCGACGCCACCGGCGGACGCCTCGGCCAGCCCGCCGGGGCCCCGCTCAACGCCGCCGCGTGGCTGCACCGGGGCGAGGTCGCGGTGCGGTCCGCCAAGCACCACCTGCCGAACTACGGCGTGTTCGACGAGTACCGCATCTTCGTCCCCGGCGACCGCCTGCCGGTCGTGCGGCTGCACGGCGTGGACGTCGCCACGATCGTCTGCGAGGACCTGTGGCAGGACGGCGGCCCGGCGAGCGCCGCCGGGGCCGCCCGCGCGGGCCTGCTGCTGGCCCTCAACGCCTCGCCCTACGAGCGGAACAAGGACGACGTCCGGCTCGACCTGTGCGCGACGCGGGCGCGCGAGGCGGGCTGCGCGCTCGCCTACGTCAACGCGGTCGGCGCCCAGGACGAGCTGGTCTTCGACGGCGACTCGGTCGTCGTCGGCCCGGACGGCGCGCTGCTCGCCCGCGCGCCCCAGTTCGTCGAGCACCTGCTCGTCACCGACCTGGACCTGCCCGCCGCGTCCGGCGACACGACCGCGAGCGCCCACGACGACAGCGACGGCACGACGATCACCATCGACCGGTACGCGCTGGACGCCGCCGCGCCCGGCGCCGCGGGCCCCGAGCCGGCCGAGGTCTTCGAGCCGCTGGACGACCTCGCCGAGATGTACGGCGCGCTCGTGACCGGCACCCGCGACTACGTCCGCAAGAACGGCTTCCGCTCGGTGATCCTCGGCCTGTCCGGCGGGATCGACTCGGCGCTGGTCGCGACGATCGCCGCCGACGCGATCGGGCCGGAGAACGTCCACGTCGTCCTGCTGCCGAGCCGGTACTCCACCTCGCACTCGGTGAGCGACGCCGAGGAACTGGTCAAGCGGCAGGGCCTCAACGCCCGGACGGTCGCGATCGCCGACATGGTCGCGGCGTTCGAGGCGCAGCTCGACCTGCACGGCCTCGCCGCCGAGAACCTCCAGGCCCGCATCCGCGCGAACGTCTGGATGGGCCTGTCCAACGAGCACGGCCACCTCGTCCTCACCGGCGGCAACAAGAGCGAGCTGGCGACCGGCTACTCCACCCTCTACGGCGACTCGGCGGGCGGCTTCGCGCCGATCAAGGACCTCGTCAAGACGAACGTGTGGGCGCTCGCGCGGTGGCGGAACACGGCCGTCGGGACGGACGTGCCGTTCCTGCACCCGTTCCCGGTCGAGCCGATCCCGGACGAGATCATCGTCAAGGAGCCGTCGGCGGAGCTGCGGCCCGGCCAGCGCGACGTCGACAGCCTGCCGCCCTACGACGAGCTGGACCCGCTGCTCGTGGACTACGTCGAACGCGACCTCGGCCACGACGCGCTCATCGACGCCGGGCACGACCCGGACCTCGTCGACAGGATCATCCGGCTGGTGGACCTCGCCGAGTACAAGCGCCGCCAGTACCCGCCGGGGCCGAAGATCACCCCGAAGAACTTCGGCCGCGACCGGCGGCTCCCCATCACCAACCGGTGGCGGGAGCCGTCCGCGCAGTGACCCGCCGCTACTCGCGGTGGTGGTTCTCGCCGGGCCAGGACGGGACGGGCTCGTCGGCCTTCTCGTCCTGCCCCGGCACCACCTGCTCGCACCACACGACCTTGCCCGCCGCCGTCCGGCGCGTGCCCCACCGGTCGGCGAGCTGGCTCACCACGAGCAGGCCGCGCCCGCCCTCCTCGTCGTCGTCGGCGTGCCGGAGCCGGGGCAGCGCCGCCGACCCGTCCAGGACCTCGCAGACGAGCGACCGCTCGTAGAGCAGCCGCAGCTCGATCGGGCCCTTGGCGTCCTTGGCGTACCGCATCGCGTTCGTGATCAGCTCGGTGGCCAGCAGCTCGGTGCTGTAGACGAGGTCCGACAGGCCCCACGCGTCGAGCTGCGTCCGGACGAACCCGCGCGCCCGGCGCACGGCGGCGGGCTCGGAGGGCACCACCCACGACGCGAACCGGTCCTCGGGCAGCCGCCGCAGCCGCGAGATCAGCACGGCGATGTCGTCGCGGTGCTGGTCGGCGTAGACGCCCGCGAGGATCGCCTTGGCCATCTCCTCCATCGGCCGCGTCGCGGTGTCGGCGCCGAAGATTCCGCGCAGCCGGGCCAGGCCGTCGTCGATGTCGCGGCCCCGGTTCTCGACCAGGCCGTCGGTGTAGATGACGAAGACGCTGCCGTCCTCGACCGCGAACTCGCGGCTCTCGATCGTCGCGCCGCCCGCCACGCCGAGCGGCGGCGCGGGCGGGATCGCCAGGTACTCGTTGGTGCCGTCCGGCGCGACCAGCAGCGGCGGCAGATGGCCCGCCGAGGCGATCTCCAGCGTCCCCGACGTCGCGTCGTACACCGCGTACAGGCAGGTCGCGAAGTGCGGCTCCTGCTCGCCCAGCTCGATCATCAGCTCGTGCATGACGTGCAGCGCGTCGGCCGGGGGCAGCTCCAGGTTCGCGAGCGTGTGCAGCGCGGTGCGCAGCCGTCCCATCGTGACGGCGGCCTTCACGCCGTGGCCCGCGACGTCCCCGACGATCAGCGCGACCCGCGCGCCCGGCAGCGCGATCGACTCGTACCAGTCGCCGCCGACCTCGACCAGCTTGCTGCCCGGCAGGTAGCGGTGCCGGACCTCGACCGGCGACGGCGCCGACAGCCCGGTCGGCAGCAGGCTGCGCTGGAGCGCGAGCGCGGTGGCGCGCTCGCGGCTGAACCGGCGCGCGTTGTCGACGACGATCGCGGCGCGGTTGGCGAACTCCATGCCGATCTCGACGTCGTAGGCGTCGAACCGGCGGAAGCCCGGGATCCGCGAGCAGGCGATGAAGCCGAGCAGCGTGTCCCGCGCGACGAGCGGCAGCAGGACCATCGACACGCCGGTCAGCAGCTCCTCGGCGGGCGCGCGGCGCCAGCGTCCGGCGATCTCGCGGGCCGCGTCGGCGTCCAGGACGGGCAGGTGGACGGGCCGCGCGGTCTCCAGCACCTCCCGGTACGGCGTGCCGTCCGGAAAGACCAGGACCTCCCCCTCGGGGAATGTCGCGGTCCACAGCTCGTTCCCGTCGTCGGACGTGACCGCGAGGCGCCGCAGCACGGCCGCGCCGCTCTCGGCGTGGACCTCGTCGGCCGCGACCAGGCTCTCCAGGACCAGGACCTCGGCGTAGGTGCAGTAGTGCGGGACGACGACGTCCACGAGCCCGCGCGCGCTCTGGTCCAGGTCCAGCGAGGCGCCGAACCGGGTGAGCTGGTCGTCCATCAGCGCGCGGCGCATCCGGGCCGGGTCCTGGTAGCGCTCGCTCGGCGGCAGCGCCACCCGGACGAACAGCAGCCCCGACGGCGCGCCGCCCGCGTCCTCGGCGACCATCGGCTGCGCGGTGACGACCGCGTCGGTCGTGCCCGCCTCGCCGCGCCGCACGGACAGGACGGCGGTGCGCTCCTGGCGCGCGCCGATGCCCTCCAGCAGCGCCTCCAGGTCGTCCTTGGCGTCCCCGTCGACCAGGTCGGCCGCCGGGCGGCCGATCAGCTCCGCCGGTCTGCGCCCCACCACCTGCTCGGCGTTCGGGCCGCACTGGACGATCCGGCGCTCGCCGTCGACGCCCAGCACGAGCGTCCGCGAGGCCGAGTCGTCGGTGGGCGCATCGCCGCGCGGGGCCATGACGGATTTCACCTGACGCGCTCCCACAGCCAGTCGTCGGACCTGTCCTCCGCGTCAGTATGGAGCATCTGGCGGGCGGAGGGGAGAAGACCACGCTTACCGCCCTGGAAGCACGCGTTTACGGGCTTTTGTGAACCCTCGGATTGCCTTCCTGGAATCGCCGGGGGTACCCGAATCGTTCTGTTAGTGGCACGATCGTTCAGGTCTGGGTACGCCACCGTGGCGCCTCAAGACCGGAGGTATCTTCATGTCTTCTGCAACCGGCACCGGCCAGCCGTCCGCCCTCTACGGCGGGACGGGCGGACGGCGCGTCACCGTCCGCGACATCGCCCTCGCCAAGCAGCGGGGCGAGAAGTGGCCCATGCTCACCGCCTACGACGCGCAGACCGCCCGCGTGTTCGACGCGGCGGGCATCCCCGTCCTGCTCGTCGGGGACTCGGCCGCGATGGTCGTCTACGGCTACGACTCCACCATCCCGGTCACCGTGGACGACCTGATCCCGCTCACCGCCGCCGTCGTGCGCGGGTCGAAGCGGGCGCTCGTCGTCGCGGACCTCCCGTTCGGCTCCTACCAGGCGGACGTCCCGACGGCGCTGACCAACGCCGCGCGGTTCCTCAAGGAGGGCGGCGCGCACGCCGTCAAGCTGGAGGGCGGCCGGCGCGTCGCCCCCCAGGCCGAGGCGATGGTCGCGGCCGGGATCCCCGTGATGGGGCACGTCGGCCTGACCCCGCAGTCGGTCAACGTGTTCGGCGGCTACCGCGTCCAGGGGCGCGGCGAGTCCGCCGCCGAGCTGCTGTCGGACGCCAAGGCGCTGGAGGCGGCGGGCGCGTTCTCGGTCGTCCTGGAGTGCGTGCCCGAGGAGGTCGCGCGGGAGGTCACCGCCGCGCTGTCGATCCCGACGATCGGGATCGGAGCGGGCGCGGGCACCGACGCGCAGGTCCTCGTCTGGCAGGACATGGCCGGGCTGACGCCGCACACGGCCAAGTTCGTCAAGAAGTTCGCCGACGTGGACGCGGTGCTCGCCGCCGCCGCCACCGAGTACGCGCGCGAGGTCGTGGCCGGGACGTTCCCCGGCCCCGAGCACGCCTATCACTGATCAGGGCGCGGGCGCGGGGAGCTGGCCGGCGGGCCGCTCCCCGTCCCGCGGCCCCGGGACCTCCGGTTCCTCGGGCGGTTTCCTGATCTCGTCGGCGAGGGTCCGGACGGCCGCGCGCAGCACGTCCGGCCCGGCGATGTTCATCAGCAGCAGGCCGAGGTTGAGCGCCTTCTGCCGGTCGGTCATGTCGCTGCCCGCGAGGGCGTCCACGGCCGTGCGCAGGGCCTGCTGGTCCTCGGCGGACACGTTCTGCAGCAGGCCGAGGCAGTACGTCGGCAGCGCGAGCTGCGCCAGCTTGAACGAGACGCCGCGCATGATCTGCCCGGCGACCTCGGCGCGCGTGCTCGCCTGCATCCGGTCCACGCCCCGGTCGGCGGCGGCCAGCAGCGACGTGAGCAGCGTGCTCGGGCCGACGGCGACGTCCTCGTCCCCGACCCGGACGGTGAACACCGCGCTGCGGAACACCATCATCGAGCCGAGGCTCGCGACGAGCACCTGCGTGGCGCCGACGACCGACGGCGAGTGGACGCCGAACTTCCAGCCGTAGGTGCGCATGAGCAGCAGCGACGCGGCCCCGGCGCCGCCGTTGATCAGCACGTAGACCCAGGTGCTCACGACGCGCAGCAGCGCGACGGGACGGTCCCGGTACCGGCTGACCAGCTCGGCGACGCCGACCAGGCAGCTCAGCGAGATCGTGACGAGATAGCCGGTCATCCCGCGGCGCGGCCCCGCACCATCCGGACGACCTCGTCCGCGGCGGCCGGGCCGCCCGTGTGGCCGCCCGTGTGCTCGACGGTCACGACGCCGTCGTCGCGCAGCCGCTCGACCGCGTCGGCGACGTCCAGCAGGCGCAGCCCGGTGCCCCGGCAGATCTCGGCGAAGGTCTGCGGGCCGTGGCCGGACGCGAGCTGGTCCAGGACGCGGCGGCGGGATTGTGCGGGGTCGGGGTCCTCCGGTCTCGGGCGCGACCCGCCCGACGCGTCGGACTCGCCGCCCTCGCCGCGCGGACCGCCCGGTTCGCCCGGTTCGGACCGCGAGACACCGGTGGCGCCCGACGCGAGCCCTTCGCCGCGCCGCCGCGGCGCGAGGAACGCGCTCCACGGATCCGCCGAATGGTTATGCCTCATGGGTCACCTGTCCCCTGTCCCTGTCCGACCGGTCGATCGTAGGCCGCGAGGGCGGCCGGTGGGCGGCGGAACACCGATGGGATCCCCGGATCCGCGACCGGGGCGGCGTCGCCGGACGCGGAGGGCGCGTCCTTCCCCACACCACCACTCTGACGCGTGGAAGTCCGCTGGCGCTCCCGTTACTTCCCCGTTACACACGGACGGACTCCCCCTTCCTTCGCATGAATGAAAGGCGACAAACGCGGCAAACACCAGTGAACCACGCTCGCGTCCGGTCGGCGCGGGATCAGACGTCCGTCACGCGCAGTCCGGCGTGCGCCTTGTAGCGGCGGTTGATGGAGATGAGGTTGGCGGTGAACGCCTCCACCTGGTGCGCGTTGTGGAGTCTGCCCCCGTAGACGCCCCGCATCCCCGGAATTCGGCCCGCGAGCGCCTGGACCGTGTCTGTTGCGTCACGGTCGTCGCCGAGGACGAGGACGTCCAGGTCCATCGCGTCCACGCCCGGGTCCAGCAGCAGCACGGCCGAGACGTGGTGGAACGCCGCGACCACCCGGCTGTCGGGCAGCAGCGCGGCGGCCTGCTGCGCGGCGCTGCCCTCCTCGACCGGCAGCGCGAACATGCCCTTGCCCTTCTCGAAGCCGAGCGGGTTCACGCAGTCCACGACGATCTTCCCGGCCAGCTCGGCGCGCACGGACTCCAGCGTCGCGCGGTGGCCGTCCCACGGCACGGCGATGATCACGACGTCGGACTCGCGGGCCGCGACGGCGTTCTCGGCCCCGCGCACCGGCAGGTCGCCGCCGAGGTCGTCGGCCGCCTCCTGCGCCCGCTCGGCCCGGCGCGAGCCGATGAGCACGCGGTGCCCGGCGAGCGCGAACCGGCGGGCGAGGCCCTTGCCCTGGTCGCCGGTGCCGCCGAGGATGCCGATCGTCAGGCCGCTCACGTCCGGCAGGTCGTGGGGGGACTTGCGCTGCTCAGTCATGATCCCGAGTCTGCCAAACCTTCCTCACCCGCAGGACAGGCGACCCCGCCGCCCGGGGTATCGCGAAACCGCCGTGGCGGGACGTTCCGGTACGGCACCATGGGGTCCGTGGACGGCGACCAGGTCATGATGTTGCGCGAAGTGCTCGCGGCCACCGGCTGGCTCGGCCGCGCCCGCGAGTTCGGCCGGGCCCTGCGCGGCAGCGCCCGCACGCCCGGCGGCCTGCTGCTGGTCGGCACCCCAGCCGGCGAACCCTGGCACCTGGCCGCCCACCTGGACGACGAGAGCCGCCTGAACGACCTGCCGGGCCTGTCCCCCACGCTCGTGCGCTGGTCGCCGCCGCCGGACGCGCCCGCGCACCTGCGCGTCGGGCTGGAGCGGCTGGAGGCGGCCCGACGCGGCGAGACGCTGTTCGTCGTCGCCGCCGGGGAGGCGCCCGTCCCGCTGCTGGAACGGGTGGACGACGCGCGCCGCACCGGGGCCACGATCCTCGCCCTGGACGACGGCGACCGGGAGCTCGGCGGGCTCGCGCACGAGGCGCTGACCGTCCCGTCCGACCAGCCGATGCTGACCTTCGACGGCGCCCAGCACCTCGTCAGCGCCGCCGCCGGGGAGGCCGCCCCGGCGCGGCGGCCCGGCCTGCGCGACCGTCTCGCCCGGCTGCTGGAGACCGTCAGCGGGCCGACGGTCGGCGACTAGTCGTCGTCGGCCGCGTTCCACGACTCGTTGCGGCGGCGCGCCTGCTCCAGCGCGCCCGCGGCGTCCGCCTCGGTGCCGTAGGGGCCCATCCGGTCCTTGTCCGGGCAGCCGGGCCCGTGCTCGACCTTCATGTGCCGCAGGCAGAACCACCAGTCGCCGTCGTCGGCTCCGGTCTGCTCGCTCACTGGGTCCTCCGATCGCGCCGTTGATCACGCGGGCACAGCCATTCGTGCCCCGTCCATCGCCGGTCCATGCTGACTACACTCCATGACCATGACGACGCACCTTCTCCGGCCCGGCCGTGTCTCCCCCCTGCGGAAGGTGCCCGCGCACATCCCGCGGCCGGAGTACGTCGGGAAGAAGACTCCCAGAACCGGTGAGCCGGACGTCAAGACCCCCGAGACCATCGAGCGGATGCGCGTCGCGGGCCGCATCGCCGCGCAGGCGCTCCAGGAGGTCGGCAAGCACGTCCGGCCCGGCGTCACCACCGACGAGCTGGACGCGATCGGCCACGAGTTCCTGCTCGCCCACGACGCCTACCCGTCGACGCTGGGCTACCGGGGCTACCCCAAGTCGCTGTGCACGTCGATCAACGAGGTCATCTGCCACGGCATCCCCGACGACACGGTGCTGCGCGACGGCGACATCATCAACGTCGACATCACGGCGTTCGTCGACGGCGTCCACGGCGACACCGACGCCACGTTCCTGTGCGGCGACGTGGACGAGGAGTCCCGGCTGCTGGTGGAGCGCACGCACGAGGCGATGATGCGCGGGATCCGGGCCGTCCGGCCGGGGCGGGCGCTGAACGTCATCGGCCGCGTCATCGAGTCGTACGCCAAGCGGTTCGGGTACGGGGTCGTCCGCGACTTCACCGGCCACGGCATCGGCACCACGTTCCACTCCGGGCTCGTCGTCCCGCACTACGACGACCCGCGCGCCACGAAGATCATCGAGCCGGGCATGACGTTCACGATCGAGCCCATGCTGACGCTCGGCTCGTTCGACTACGACATGTGGGACGACGGCTGGACGGTCGTCACCAAGGACCGCCGCCGCACCGCGCAGTTCGAGCACACCCTGGTCGTGACCGACGACGGACACGAGATCCTCACGCTGCCCTGACCGGCCGGGGAACGTCGCCGTCGGACATTCGCCCCGTCCCGCCCGGGAGAGCATCGTGAACGTTCCGGAGCCCTACGAGCCGCGCGTCCCGTCCGACAGCATGTCGGAGGGGCGGGCGGCGCTCAGCGTCACCTGGGCGGCGCTGCCGTTCCTGTCGCTCGGCTTCCTGACGCCGTTCACGTTCGGGGCGGCGCTGCTGTGGCGGCGCACCGCGCACCTGCTGGTGTCCACGGCGGTGTACGGGACGGTGTTCGCGCTGATGGTCCTGACGGGGACGCTGCTCGGCCCGTTCACGTTCCTGCTGTCGATCGTGGGCTGCGCGCACGCGTTCCTGATCCGGCGGCAGGTGTTCGACCCCGACGGCCTCGCCGGGGTCGGCAACGACGCGGTGGTGGAGCGCGTGCGACGGCAGCGGATCCTGCGCGACAAGGCGCGGGAGCTGGCGGCGTCCGACCCCCGGCTGGCGCGCGAGCTGCGCATCGGCCGGCCCGACCTGCCCCGGCAGTACAAGGACGGCGGGCTCATCGACGTCAACCACGCCCCGGCCGAGGTGCTGACGCTGCTGCCGGGCGTGACCGCCGAACTGGCCGAGCGGATCGTCCGGGTGCGGGCGGAGACGGGCGGGTTCATGTCGGCGGAGGAGATGGCGGCCGTGGTCGCGCTGCCGCCCGCGATCACCGAGGACGTCGCCGAGTACGGCCTGTTCCTGCGGTGATCGGCCGGGTAGGACCCGGCGGGTGACGAAGAACGACCGGCTGGCGGAGTACCGGCGCCGCCGGGACGCGGGGCGCACCCCCGAGCCCGTCCCGGACGAGGCGCCGCTCCCCCACGGCGACGACGACACGTTCGTGATCCAGGAGCACCACGCGCGCAGCCTGCACTGGGACCTGCGGCTGGAGCGCGGCGGGGTGCTCGTGTCGTGGGCGGTGCCGAAGGGCGTGCCGTCCGACCCCGGGGAGAACCGGCTCGCCGTCCACACCGAGGACCATCCGCTGGAGTACGCGGCGTTCGAGGGCGAGATCCCGGCGGGCGAGTACGGCGCCGGGAAGTCCCTGCTGTGGGATCGCGGGACGTACGAGACCGAGAAGTGGACCGACCGCGAGGTGAAGGTCGTCTTCCACGGCACGCGCGTCCAGGGCCGCTACGTGCTGTTCCGGACGCGCGGCGACAACTGGATGATCCACCGCATGGACCCGCCCGCCGACCCGGACGCCGTGCCGCCGCCCGAGGGCCTGCGCCCGATGCTCGCTCAGGAGCGCAAGCGGCTGCCCAAGGACGAGGACGCGTGGGCGTACGAGTTCGCCTGGGGCGGCCGGCGGCTGCTGGCGCGGATCAGCGGCGGACGGACGCGCTGCACCGACGCGGCGGGCCGTCCGGCCGAGGCCCCGCCGGGCGTCGGGTCGGCGCTCGGCGGGACGCTCGGCGTCCGGACGGCCCTGCTGGACGGCGAGGTAGCCCGCGTCGCCGGCACCGAGGTGTACCTGATCTTCGACCTGCTGCACCTGGACGGCCGCCCGCTGCTGGACGTTCCCTACCGCGAGCGCCGGGAGCGCCTGGACGCGCTCGGCCTCGACGGCGCCCGGCACCGGACCGCGCCCTGGTTCCCCGGCGGGGACGACCCGGGCGCGGCGGTGCTGGACGCCGCGCGCCGGGAAGGGCTCGCCGCGATCGTGGCGAAACGGCTGGACTCCCCTTACCGTCCGGGCAAGGCGTCCGCCGACTGGCGGCTGCTTCCCGCCGGTCAGTAGGCGAACGTGATGCGGCCCCGGTGGGCCTGGCCGGTCTCCAGCTCGTCCACCAGCGCGAGCGCGAAGTCCTCGGCGCTGATGCGGCTGTTGCCGTCCGCGTCGACGATCAGCTCGTCGCCGCCGCGCCGGTAGTGGCCGGTGCGCTCGCCCGGCGCGATCTCGGCGGCGGGCGAGATGTACGTCCAGTCCACGCCGTCGGCGTCGGCGCGGATCAGGTCGAGAAGGTCGGCGTGGGCGGTCGCCTCGGCGTAGTAGATCTCCGGGAAGTCCGGCGCGTCCACGAGGCGGAGGCCCGGCGCGACCTCCAGGCTGCCCGCCCCGCCCACGATGACGAGCCGTCCCGAGCCCGCCGCGCGCACGCCGCCGAGCAGCGCGCGGCCCACGGCGAGGATGTGCGGGGCGGGCGGCGTGCCGTCGCGGGGCGGGGTGACGGCGACGACCACCGCGTCCTGGCCCTTGGCCGCCTCGGCGACGGCGGCCTCGTCGGCGGCGTCGAGGACCACGCCGTCCGTGCCGCTCCGCGTCGCGCCGGTGACCTCGTGGCCCCGGTTCCGCGCCTCGGCCGCGATGCGCGACCCGATCACGCCGGTGGACCCGATCAGCAGGATCTTCATGACCATCTCCTTAGAAAGCGCTGCTGAGCTTGACGGTATCCATCGGATACTGATTACCTCAACGTGCCGAGAGCACCTTGGAGAAACCATGGACGTCAACGGACTGACGGGCGACGCCTTCGACCCCGACTGCCCCACCCGGCTGGTCCTGGACCGCATCGGGGACAAGTGGTCGGTCCTCGTCGTGCTCCTGCTGGCCGACGGGCCGCTGCGCTTCACCGTCCTGCGCGACCGGATCGGCGGCGTGACCCCGAAGGTCCTCACCCAGACGCTGCGGGTGCTGGAGCGCGACGGGCTCGTGGCCCGGGAGGTCTTCGCCGAGATCCCGCCGCGCGTCGAGTACCGCCTGACGCCGCTCGGCCGCTCGCTCCGGGCGCCGATCCGGGCCGTCACCGACTGGGCCGAGGCGAACGTCGGCGCGGTGCTCGCCGCCCGCGACCGGCACGACGAACAGGCGGGGAACCCGGGGGTCGGAGCCGCCGTCTGATCCGTGCGATCCACCATCGGCGCGCCGCCCGTTGCGCAGCCTTTGCGCGGGCTAGAGTCCGGCGTGGCCGGATCGGGGCGAAAGCGGTGATCGACACAGATGATGGGAAAGACCCACGCGCTCAGCGGCGCGCTCGCATGGCTGGCCGCCGCGCCGGTGCTGGGGAGCGAGAAGCTGCTCGGCAGCCATGCGGTGGACCTGTCCCCCAAGCAGCTCCTCGCGGGCGCGGTGGTGTGCGCCGGGGCCGCGCTGCTGCCCGACATCGACCACCACAACGGCCGCATCGCCAACACGTTCGGCCCGATCACCAAGGTGTTCTGCAAGTACGTCGGCAAGGTCTCCGGCGGGCACCGGCAGGGCACCCACTCGATCCTGTTCGCCGTCCTCATGGGCTTCGCGATGACGTGGCTCGCCACCAACTTCGTCTACGGCTGGTGGGCGGCGCTGTTCGTCATCGTCGGGTTCGGGCTGCGCGGCATCGGGCTGGACTTCGAGGGCAAGGAGCCGCAGTCGGCCATCGCCGACTGCGTCCTCGCCGGGCTCGCCGTCTACCTCATGCACGACCTCGACATGGGGTTCGCGGGCTACGCGGTCGCGCTCGGCTGCCTCGCCCACCTCGCCGGGGACTGCCTGACGCCGCGCGGCTGCCCGCTCCTGTGGCCGATCCCGTGGCGGCTGGACATTCCGCTGGTCCCGACGACCGACGGCAAGGTGGAGCGCTGGGTCGTCGCGCCCGTCCTGACGCTCGGCGTCGCGGTCCTCGCGATGCGGTCGGTGCTCGGCGACATCGGGGCGCGCTGGCTGACGCGCGGCTGAGCTAGAACCGGACCACCGCCGCGATCCGGTCGTGGTCCACGAGGAAGCCGTCGGAGACGAACGTGACCTCGCCGCCGTACTCCAGCGTGGTCTCGATGAGGTCGTCGACCAGGTCGTCCACCACGTCCGCGCCGCGCAGCGCGCCGGGCGGGCCGTCGACCGGGACGACCTCGCCGTCCGTCCGCACCGCCGGGGCGTAGTAGCCGCGCTCCACGACCAGGTGTTCGGCGCGGCCCGCCTCGACCAGCCGCGCGACCTCCTGGAGTCCGGCCGCGTACCGCTGGAGCCCGCGCGCGGCCTCCAGCTCGGCGAGGACGGCGACCTCCCGCAGGTCCTCGTAGGCGTGCAGGACGGGCCGCGCCAGCTCGGCGAGGACGGCGGCGGGCGTGCCCTCGTGCGCGCCGTCCACCCGGCCCGCGATCGTGATCTGCGGCCCGGCCAGCTCGTCGAACAGCGCCTGGTGGCGGGTGACCCCGGCGACGAGCACGGGCCGGGCGTCGCGCGTCAGCACGGCCTCCAGCCGGTGGACGGCGTCCCGGACGACCTGCCGGTGCCGTTCCTCGGCGGCGCCGGACCGCTGCTCGTCGGGCGCGGCGGCGTCGAGCGGGAACCCGTCGCCGGTGTGCTCGGCCAGCTCGCCGTCGCGGCCGTCCCACAGCCGGGCGCACCGGTCCGACAGGGACAGGATCCAGTAGCTCGGCCGCCGGGCGTCGGCGGCGAGCAGGTCGCGGGTCGCGAACGTGGTGTCCACGACGACCCGCTCGTCCACCGGCTGGTCGATCATGAACGCGTGGTGCTCGCCGTCCGGCGTCGCGAACAGCACGAGCCCGTCCTCGGCGTGCCGCAGGTCCGCCTCCCCGGCGGCGGCCTCCAGCCCGCGCACGACCTCGTCCACCGCGTCGGGCGCGACGCGCGCGTCCGCCTGGAGACGGCGCCGGACCTCGGTGAGCAGGTTCCGCAGCCGGATCTGGTCGGCGCGGGCGCCGCGCGCCCCCCGGTGCGTGGGCATCAGCACCGAAACGGCCGGAAACGTGCGTGGTTTTCGCAGGTCGGACAGGGTTACGGCGTTCATGGTCCCCCGATCGAGTCGTCCCTCACTGCTGTCACCTTTGTAACGAGCCCGAGGTAAATGGTGCGTAAGAGCCGATCGAGGATCGCGGGCTGATCCGGCCGGGCGACGGCTCAGCCGGGCACGACGAAGCCCGTTTCGTAGGCGAGGATCACCGCCTGGGTGCGGTCGCGGGCCTGGAGCTTGGCGAGCAGATTGCCGACGTGCGTCTTCACCGTCTGGGGGCTGACGAACAGCTCGGCGGCGATCTCGGCGTTGGACCGGCCGCGCGCCATGAGCCGCAGGACGTCGGCCTCGCGCTCGGTGAGTTTGGCGTGCCAGGCGGCGGCGTCGCCGCGCGGGGCGTGCGCGGCGGCCAGGGCGCGGATCGCGGCCGGGAACAGCAGCGTGTCGCCGCCCGCGACCATCCGGACGGCGTGCAGGATCTCGTCCGGGCGGGCCCGCTTGAGCAGGAAGCCGTCCGCGCCCGCCTTGAGCGCGTCGTAGACGTACTCGTCGTTCTCGAAGGTCGTCACCACGATGATCTTGGGCGGGTCCGGGACGGCCGCGAGGATCCGCCGGGTGGCCTCGATGCCGTCCAGCCGGGGCATCCGGACGTCCATCAGCACCACGTCCGGCCGCAGCCGCCGGACGGCGTCCAGGACCTCGGCGCCGTCGTCGGCCTCGCCCGCCACGGTCAGGTCGGGCTCGGCGCCGATGATCGCGGCGAGGCCCGCGCGGATGAGGCGTTCGTCGTCCACCAGCAGGACCTTGATCGTCATGCGTGCGAACCTACCGGCAGCGAGACGGCCACCTCGAAGCGTCCGTCGGCGGGCCCGGCGGTGAGCGTGCCGCGCAGGACGGTCACGCGTTCGCGGATTCCGGCGAGGCCCCGTCCCCCGGACGCGCCCGGACGGTGCCCGGCGTCGGCGAGCGGGTTGCCGACCGCCAGCTCCAGCCGGTCCCCGCGCAGCTCCAGCCGGAACCGGACCGGCACCGGCCCGGCGTGCTTGAGCGCGTTCGTCAGGCACTCCTGCGCGATGCGGTAGGTCTCGCGGGACACCGCCGCCGGGACGCGCGCGAGGTCCGGATCGACGTGGGCGTCCAGCGTCACGCCCGCGATGCGGGCCTGCTCCAGGAGCCGGGGCAGGTCGTCCAGCGTCTTCTGCGGCGCGGTCGCGGCGGGCCGGCCGTCCTCGCGCAGCAGGCCGAGGACGTGGTCGAGGTCCTCCAGGGCCGTCCGCGCGGACTCCTCGATCGCGCCCAGCGCCTCCTTGGCGAACGCCGGGTCGGCGGCGAGGACGCGGCCCGCCGCTGCCGCCTGGAGCGTCACGACGCTCAGCGCGTGCCCGACCGAGTCGTGCAGCTCGCGGGCCAGCCGGTTGCGCTCGGCGAGCCGGACCGCCGCCGCCTCCAGGTCGGCGAGCCGCTCGGCGGGCGACGGGCCGAGGAACCGGGGCGCGAACGCGGCCGTCAGCCGTCCGGCCACGACGATCACCGCGAGGACGCCCGCCAGGAACGCCAGCCCGATCGGGACGAGCAGCGGTCGCAGCGGGCCGCCGCCGAACGGGCCGAGGTAGTTCCGCAGGTCCCAGTCGACGAACGCCGTGAGCAGCAGGGCGCCCCCGAACGGCGGCACCGCGAGGCTGAGCCCGGACACGGCGAACCCGGTGAACAGGTGCAGCGTGAACCACGCGCCGGTGCGGACGCGGGTGCCCGTCGACCGCGCGGCCGACGGCGGCAGCGCGACCAGCGGCCCGCCGACCAGCTCCCGGACGGCCGTGCCCTCCAGCAGCCGCACCGCCGGGACGAGCCCGGTCACGAACGCCCCCGCGACCGGGCAGGCGAGCAGGACCAGCACCGTCTTCGGGAGATCGGCCATCGGAATCGGGCCGAGGACCGTCATCGCGAGCATGAAGTAGGGCAGCAGCAGGGCCCCGCCGACGACGAGGTAGGCCCACCGCCGCCACGTCTCCCGCGCCACGACGCTCCGGAAAACCCGACGCATGCCGCTATTTTCGCAGATCGGACGGCAGACGCCCTCCCCCGCGCGGGGGATCAGCGCTCGCGGTCCCGCTCGGCCAGCCGGGCGAGCCGCGCGTTGTAGGCGGCCAGCTCGTCGTCGGCCGGGTCGCCCCCGGCCTCCTGCGCGCGGTCGGCCCTGCGGTCCTCGCGGCGCGCGCGGCGCTGGTCGTCGAAGAACCACTGGAACGCCAGGATGATCAGGACGATGAACGTCGGGATCTCCCCGAAGCCCCACGCGATCGCGCCCGCCGTGTGCTCGTCCTTGAGGATCGACGTCCCCCACGCCGGGTGCACCGCCGTGTACCAGGCGCGGGCGAGCGGTTCGCCGAGGTTCATGAGCGCGATGCCGAAGAACGCGTGGAACGGCATCGTGACGAACAGCAGCAGGATGCGTCCCGGGTAGGGCAGCGTGCGCGGCGCCGGGTCCACGCCGATCAGGACCCAGAAGAACAGCAGGCCCGTCAGCAGGAAGTGCGTCATCATCGCGATGTGCCCGAGGTGGCTGCGCATCAGCGTCTCGAACAGCGGCGTGAAGTACAGGACGAACGTGCTCGCGACGAACAGGATCGTCGCCACCGCCGGATGCGTGATCAGCGCGGTGAACCGGCTGTGCAGCGCGATCGTCAGCCACTCGCGCGGCCCCCGGTCGCCGCGCACCCGCGCGGGCTTCAGCGCGCGCAGCGCCAGCGTGACCGGCGCGCCCGCGACGAGGAAGATCGGCGTCAGCATGTTGAGGACCATGTGCTGGGCCATGTGGACGCTGAACAGGATCGGCGCGTACCGTCCGACGCCCGTCTGCGTCACCGCGAGGATGCTGACCAGCCCGACCAGCCACGCGGCCGTGCGCGGCAGGGACCAGCGGTCGCCGCGCCGCCGCAGCCGCACGACGCCCGCGAGGTACAGGCCGCCGAGCGCGAGGACGAGCGCCGCGAAGAACAGGTCGAAGACGCCGAGCGTGACGAGCCGGGACGCGGTCACGTGCGGCGGCATCGCGTAGCCGAGCAGCGTCTCGACGGCCGACTCCTCGGTCGTCGGCGCGGGCGGCGCGGAGCGGGCGAGCGCGACGGCCAGCCCCATCGTCGCCGCCATGATCGCGACCTCGGCGACGGCGAGCCGGGCGAACGCGCGGGGCCGGCCGGCCTCGACCGCCGGGACGGTCCTCTCCCGGTGGTACCAGCCGACGACGCCGAGCAGCGCGAACGCGACGATCTTGCCGAGGGCCAGCCGCCCGTAGCTGGTCGTGACGAGTTCGGCCGGGTCGGGCAGCCGGGCGATCACGTTGACCATGCCGCTGGCGCCGACGACGACGTAGCACCACAGCGCCATCCGGCTGAACCGCGCGGTCATGACGCCGAGCCCGGCCCGGCCGGTCAGCGCGTGGACGCCCACGATCGCGAGCCCGCCCACCCACGGCGCGATCGCCACGACGTGCAGCGCGACGCCGGTCGTGGCGACCTGGTGGTTGGCGGCCGACGCCGAGTGCCCGGTGAGCGGCGGCGGCAGCACCGCGACCACCGCGAGCGCGAGCAGCCCGGCCGCCGCGCCGGGGGTGGTGGTCGTCCAGGCCAGCAGCGCCACGACCACCGTGAGCAGGACGACGAGCATGAGCGCCCGGCCCTGCGTCAGCGACCCGACGTAGCTGCTCAGCTCGCTGCCGGTGAGGACGTCCAGGACCGGCTGCCCGAGCACGTCGGCGACCGTGAGGACGAGCGTCGCGCCCGCCGCCGCCGCCCACGTCGCCGCGAACCAGGACGCGGCGCGCAGGTAGCCGATCGCGTCGGCGGTCAGCGGCGCGGCGCCCGGCTCGGCGGCCTTGCCGCGTTTGCCCGCGCGGCGGGCGTTCATCGGCAGCAGCACGACGGCCGCGAGCAGCGCCCCGACGGTCAGCGTCGCGGCCAGGTTCATGACGAGCCGCGCGAACGGCAGCCCCCAGCGCGTCGTGGCGCCCGCGTCGCCGAGGCCGGGGACGACCTTCTCGGTGACCGCGCCCCCCGCCAGCAACGCCACGACCAGCGCCGCGACGGCCGCGGCGGAGGCCAGCGCGGCGGCCCGCACGACCGCCGGGACGCCCTCGCGCGCCGCCGCCGGACGGCTAGTCGTCGCCATCGCCGCGGCCTCCCGCGTCCACCGGGTGCCGGCGCTTGGCGCGCACGACGATCCCGACGCCGATGAGGATGCCGAGCAGGCCGCCGCCCACGATCCACGCCCAGCTCGGGCCGCCGGAGTCCTTCGCCTTCGCGGCGGGCCGGGCGGCGACGGGCTGCCCGGTGCTCTCCGCCGGGCTCAGTTCGAGCGGCGCGTCCCCGCCGGCGACGGTGAAGGTCTGCGCCTCGGCGGTGATCGGGTGCCCGTCCGCCCCGACGACCCGGTACGCGACCGTGTAGAGGCCCGGCGGGACGGCCGCCTTGAGCTTCTGCGCGACCGTCGTCTTCGACCGGGTGGCGGCGCCGTCCTGGACCTGCGTCCCGTCGGCGCCCTTGACCACGACCTTGGCGACCCGGATCTCGTCGCTGAACGTCAGCGTGACCTGCGCGGGCGCGGCCACGGACGCGCCTTCGGCGGGCGTGCTGGACACCAGCCGGGTGTGCGCGGACGCCGGGGCCGCGAACGCGACCCCGGCCCCCGACAGCGCGGCGGCGGACAGACCGAGCGCGGCGAGACGGCGCGGACGGGGCATGCGAGAGATCATGGAAGGGCCGGATTTCTTCGGTGGAGACAGAGGCGCCTCCACCCTACTGAGCCCTTCCGGCTGGTCGGTTTCAGATCCCTGCCGAGGTCAGCGCGCGGCGGTAGGCGTCCAGGCGGGGCGTGTCGTCCGCGCCGGTCTCGGCGAGCAGTTCGGCGAGGTCGAACCACGTCCGCGCGGCCTCCCGGGACGACTCCAGCCGCTCCAGGTGCTCCGCCGCCCGCGTCAGGACCTCCACGGCCCGGTTGCGGCGCCCGAGCCGGACGCACGCCTCCCCGAGGACGGTCAGCGCCCACGCCGTCGCGCGGCGCGGCGTGTCCCCGAGCAGGTCCAGGGCCTCCTCGGCGAGCGCGACGGCCTCGTTCGGGCGGCCGAGCGCGGTCTCGGCGCGGGCCAGCTCGGTCAGGCACGCCGCGACCAGCGCCTCCCCCGACTCCCCGACGCCGATCTCGCCGCGCACCTTGGCGAGCAGGTCGCGGGCCTGCGCGGCCTCGGCCGGACGGGCCCGCAGCAGCAGCGACGCGTAGGTGATCCGGACGCGGGCGACGACGCGCGGGTCCTCCTCCTCGCCCGCGCTGAGCAGCGCCCGCTCGGCGAGCGCGACCCCGGCCTCGTAGTCCCCGCGGATCTCGGCGACGTGCGCGGCCTCCCGGTAGGCGGCGAGCCGGGCGCCCGGCCCGCCCACCCGCTCGGCGCGCTCCACGAGCTGGTCGGCGAGCTGCCCGGCCCGCACCAGGTCGCCGCGTTCCACGAACGCCGCGAGCAGCGCGGCGCCGAGCCGGACGGCCGCGTCGGTCGAGTCGGCCCCGGCGGCGATGAGGCGGCGCAGCGCGTCCTCGGCGACCCGGACGCCCTCGCCCAGCTCGCCGCGCTCGCGCAGGCACCGGCTCAGCGCGACGTGCAGCCGCGACCACTGCGCGAGGTCGCCGTCGACCGGCAGCTCGTCGGCGAGGGACCGCAGCTCCTCGACGGCGGCGTCCAGCTCCCCGGCGGCCTCCAGCGCCAGCGCGTGGCCCCACCGGGCCTGCCGCAGCATGTCCGGGAGCGCGACGGCGTCGCTGCTGGCCAGGACGTCGGCGAACCGGGCGCGGGCCTCCCCCGGCGCGCCGTTGCGCAGCGCGATCTCGGCGTAGTCGAGCGTGACGCGCAGCTCGTCCACGACGTCCTCGCTGACCCCGCTGACGAGGTAGGTCGCCGAGCAGTTGAGCTTCCCGGCGAGGAGGTCGACGACGCTCGGCGCGGGGATCCGCTTGTCGCTCTCGATGAGCGAGATGTAGCTGTCGGACAGCTCGGGATAGGCGAGCTGAGCCTGGCTGATTCCCTGCCGGATCCGCAGCGCGCGGATGCGCTGCCCGAGGGTCTCCCGATCCATCCGTGGCCCTTCCGTCGTCTCTCACATACGCACCACCGAAGGCTATAGCGGACGGGTCGTCGGCGGCAGTCGGATCAACACCCTGAGTGCTGCTGTACTGGCGCCATGACCGTTTCCACGCACGTGCTCGACACCCGGAGCGGGCGGCCCGCCGCGGGCCTGCCGGTCCGGCTCGATCGTTACGACAATGACACCTGGGAGCCGGTGGCGGAGGGCGCGACCGCCGAGGACGGCCGGTGGAGCGCCGCCCCCCGCGATCCGGACGCCGGGACCCCGCCCGGCACCTACCGCCTCCGGTTCGGGTCGGGGGCGTACTTCGCCGAGCTGGGCGAGCCGACCTTCTACCCCGAGATCGGGATCATCTTCACGGCGGCCGACGGCGGCGAGGACCACCACGTCCCGCTGGCGCTCGGGGCCCACGGCTACTCGACGTACCGGGGCGGGTGACCTGCGGGTTCCGGCCGGACGGGAACGGGGACGCCGGTTCGGCCGGAACCCGGCACGGGCAGTTACTGTGTGCCGGTTCTTTCCCGACTCTGCCCTGGAGCGCTCCCGATGTCCCAGCCCAGCGCGGCCAAGCCGCCGTCCCTCGGCGCACGCGGCCCGGTGGACCGCTTCTTCGAGCTGACGGCGCGCGGCACGACCGTGGCCCGCGAGATCCGCGGCGGGATCACGACGTTCTTCGCGATGGCGTACATCATCCTGCTGAACCCGCTGATCCTCGGCGGGGCGAAGGACGTCCACGGGCACGTCCTGTCGATCCCGCAGCTCACGACGATGACCGCGCTGTCGGCGGCGATCGCCACGGTGATCATGGGCCTGGTCGGCAACGCGCCGATGGCCGTGGCCGCCGGGCTCGGCATCAACGCGGTCGTCGCGTTCCAGGCCGCGCCGCACATGACGTGGCCGGAGGCGATGGGCCTGGTCGTGCTGGAGGGCCTGGTGATCGTCCTGCTGGCCGTCACGGGCGTCCGGGAACTGATCATGAACGCGATCCCGCTGGCGCTCAAGCACTCGATCGCGGTCGGCATCGGCGCGTTCATCGCGCTCGTCGGGATGGTGGACGGCGGGTTCATCACGTCCAGCGCGACCAGCCCGCCGCTCACGCTCGGGCTCGGCGGACGGCTCGCCACCTGGCCGTCGGCGGTGTTCGTGCTGGCGCTGCTGCTGATCATCGTCCTGTACGTGCGGCGGGTGCCGGGCGCGATCCTCATCGGGATCATCGTGGCGACGGTCGTGGCGGTCATCATCCAGAAGAACGCGCACATTCCCGCCAAGGGGCCGGGCTCCTGGGGCACGGTGACCCCCGACCTGCCCGACCGCTATTTCTCCGCGCCCGACTTCGGGCTGTTCGGCAAGGTGGACGTGTTCGGCGGCTTCGCCGAGGCGGGCGTCCTCACCGCGCTCGTCGTTCTGTTCACGCTCGTCCTGTCGGGATTCTTCGACGCGATGGGCACGATCCTCGGCATCAGCGACGAGGCCGGGCTCGTGGACGAGCGCGGCCAGGTGCCCCGGCTCGGCCGGATCCTGTCGGTGGACGGTCTTTCGGCCGCGCTCGGCGGCGTGACCAGCTCGTCGGCCAACACGGTGTTCGTGGAGTCGGCCGCCGGGGTCGGCGAGGGCGCGCGGACCGGGCTGGCGAACCTCGCGACCGGCGCGCTGTTCGCGGCGACGCTGTTCCTGACGCCACTGGCCGCCGTCGTCCCCGCCCAGGCCGCCGCGCCCGCGCTCGTCCTGGTCGGCGCGCTGATGATGACACGGGTCGCCAAAGTGGACTGGTCCGACCTCGGGTTCGCGATCCCGGCGTTCCTGACGATCGTCGTGATGCCCTACACGTACTCGATCACCAACGGCATCGGCGCGGGCATCGTCTCCTACACGCTCATCAAGATCGCCCGGGGCCGGCCGCGCGAGGCGGGCGCGCTCCTGTGGATCGTCTCGATCGTTTTCATCCTCTACTTCGGTTTGAACATCGTGGAGCAGGCCCTGGGTGTGGAATAGCACCGAGATGACATAAACGGAGGGAAGGCGTTCACGCCATCCCTCCGCTCGGTGCGAAAGGCTGTGGTGTGGCGTCCGCGGACAACACTCCCGGACCCGGTGGCCGCGGACACGTCCTGCTGGCCTCCGACCGTTTCAAGGGCTCGCTGTCGGCCGCCGCCGTGACCCGGCATCTGGCCGCCGGGCTGCGCCGGGTCCGGCCGGACGTCCCGGTGGTCGAACTTCCCGTCCCGTCGTCGGGCGACGGCCTCGCCGAGGCGGCGGTCGCGGCGGGCTGGCGGCGGGTGGAGGCCGAGGTCAGCGGGCCCGTCGGACGTCCCGTGCGGGCCGTGCTGGCCGTGGAGCGTGACACGGCCGTCGTGGACCTCGGCGAGGCGTGCGCGCCGCGCCTGCTCCCCGGCGGCCGGCCCCGGCCGCTCACCGCGACGAGCCTCGGCGCGGGCCAGCTGCTCGGGCACGCGCTGCGCGGCGGCGCGCGGCGGATCGTCCTCGCGCTCGGCGCGAGCGCCGCCGCCGACGGCGGCGCCGGGCTGGTGCAGGGCCTCGGCGGACGGCTGCTGGACGCCGCAGGACGCGACCTTCCGCCCGGCGGCGCGGCCCTGCGGTCCCTGCACGCCGTGGATCTGCGCGGCCTGCCGGACCTGTCGCGGGTGGAACTCGTCCTCGCCGGGGACGTGACCGGGGCACTGCTCGGCCGCGCCGGGACGCCCGCGGCGGCGCGCGAGGCGGGCGCGGACGCCGACGCGGGCCGCGACGGCGTCCGGACGCTGGACGCGGGCCTGCGGCGCTGGGCCGACGTCGCCGAGGCCGCCGTCCGCCGGTCCGCCCGGGACCGGCCCGGCGCGGGCGCGGGCGGCGGGGCCGGGTTCGCGGCGCTGGCGCTGCTCGGCGCGACGCCGCGTCCGGGCGCGGGCTTCCTGCTCGACCTGCTCGGCTTCGCCGGCCGGGCGCGCGGCGCGCGGCTCGTCGTCACCGGCGAGGGCGCGCTCGACACGCGGACGCTGCGCGGCCGGACCCCGGCGGGCGTGGCGCGGTCGGCGGCGCGGTCGGGGACGCCCGTCGTCGCGGTCACCGGACGGCGCGGCCTCACCGGGGAGCAACTGCGCCGCAGCCGGATCCAGGCCGTCTACGCGCTCGCCGACATCGAGCGGGACGTCGGGCGCTCCATGCGGCACGCCGGTCCCCTGCTGGAACAGCTGACCGTCGCGATCGCCGACGAGTGGCTGCCCTGACTGCCCGCCGCCGTCCCGGGGCATAGTCCGGGAGACGGTTGGAGGGGTCATGAAGATCGGCGTTCCGCGCGAGATCAAGAACCACGAGTACCGGGTGGCGATCGCCCCGGCGGGGGTCCACGAGCTGACGCGCCACGGGCACGAGGTGTTCGTGGAGCGCGGCGCGGGCGCGGGCTCGGCGGTCGCCGACGCCGAGTTCGCCGGCGCCGGGGCCAAGATCGTCGACGGGCCGGACGAGGTGTGGGGCGAGGGCGACCTGATCCTCAAGGTCAAGGAACCGATCGCGCCCGAGTTCCACCGGATGCGGCCGGGGCAGACGCTGTTCACCTACCTGCACCTGGCCGCGTCGCGGGAGTGCACGGACGCGCTGCTGGCGGCGGGCGTCACGGCGATCGGGTACGAGACCGTCCAGTTCGCGGACGGCTCGCTGCCGCTGCTCGCCCCGATGTCGGAGGTCGCCGGACGGCTCGCCGCCCAGGTCGGCGCCTACAACCTCATGAAGTTCAACGGCGGCCGGGGCGTGCTGCCCGGCGGGGTGCCCGGGGTGGCGCCCGCGCGGGTCGCGGTGATCGGCGGCGGGGTGGCGGGGCTGAACGCGGCGCGGATCGCGGTCGGGATGGGCGCGTCGGTGACGATCCTGGACGTGAACGTCAACCGGCTGCGCGACATCGACGCCGCCTACCAGGGACGTCTCGGGACGCTCACGTCCACCGCCTACACGCTCGACCGGGAGGTCCGCGAGGCCGACCTGGTGATCGGCGCGGTGCTGATCCCGGGCGCGAAGGCGCCGAAGCTCGTGTCCAACGACCTCGTCGCGCACATGAAGGCCGGATCGGTGCTCGTGGACATCGCGATCGACCAGGGCGGCTGCTTCGAGGACTCGCGTCCCACGACGCACGACGACCCGACGTACCGCGTCCACGACTCGGTGTTCTACTGCGTGGCGAACATGCCGGGCGCGGTGCCGAACACGTCCACCTACGCGCTCACGAACGTCACGCTGCCGTACGCGCTGCGGATCGCCGACCTCGGCTGGCGGGACGCGCTGCGCGCCGACCCCGCGCTCGCCCTCGGGCTCAACACCCACGCGGGGCGGATCGTCTACGGTCCGGTCGCCGACGCGCACGGGCTGGAGCGCACACCGCTGGAGGTGGTGCTCGCGTCGTGACCGGCGCGCCCTAGAGTGGTGCCCCATGGGCGAACTGATCCTCCTCCGGCACGGCGAGACCGCGTGGAGCCGGGACAGGCGCCACACCGGGCGCACCGACGTCCCGCTCACCGAGCGCGGCGAGGAGCAGGCGCGGTCGCTGCGCAAGGCCCCGGGGCTGGACGCGGTCGTCCGCGTGGTCGCCAGCCCGGCCGGACGCGCCCGCCGGACCGCCGAGCTGGCCGGGCTCGCCGTGGACGCCGTCGACCCCGATCTGTGGGAGTGGGACTACGGCGGCTACGAGGGCATCACGACGGCTCAGATCCGCGAGACGCGTCCCGGCTGGTACCTGTGGGACGACGGCGTGATCCCCGGCGACGCCGACCACCCCGGCGAGACCGTGGAGCGGGTCGGGGAACGGGTGGACGCCGTCCTCGCGCGGTGCCGTCCGGTGCTGGCCGACGGGGACGTGGCGCTCGTCGCGCACGGGCACGTCCTGCGGATCCTCACGGCGCGCTGGCTCGGCCTGGACCCGGCGCTCGGACGGCTGTTCGCCCTGGACACCGGCACGGTCTCCCGGCTCGGCGCCGAGCACGGACGGCCGGTGATCGCGTCCTGGAACGTCCCGCCGGGCTGACCCCGGCGGGTCTTCGCGATCAGCGGGAAACCGGGCGGAGCCGCATAGGATGACGGCGGTGGCGACCGGCGGCGAACCCGACGGCAGTGGGCGCGCACGGCCCGCCCGGCACGATTGCGAGGACGACGATGACGACCGGCCAGACCCCGATCCGCGGCTACACCGCCACCAAGGACCAGCTCCAGACGCGGCTGCGCCGGATCGAGGGCCAGGTGCGCGGCATCGAGCGCATGGTCGACGACGACCGGTACTGCATCGACGTCCTCACGCAGATCTCGGCCGTCCAGGCGGCGCTGGACAAGGTGGCGCTCGGGCTGCTGGACGGGCACGTCCGGCACTGCGTCGCCGAGGGCGCCGAAGAGGGCAAGGGCGACGAGATGTCCACCGAGCTGATGGCGGCCGTCGGGCGGCTCATGCGGCGCGGCTGACCGCGCTCACGCCCGCGGGTCCGGCAGCGGGTCGGCGGTCGGGGCCTCGGCGAGGATCTCGTCCTGCGCGTCGGCGAGCAGCCGGAGCCCGCGCAGGAAGTGCTCGCGCTCGATCGGGGACAGGGCGTCGATCGTGCGGCGCGCGGCGGTCAGCTTGGTCCGCGCGAAGTCGTCGACGACCGGGCGCCAGGGCTCGGCGACGCTGATCACCGTGCGGCGGCGGTCCCGCTCGTCGGCCTCCTTGGTGACGAGCCCGGCGCGCTGGAGTTCGCCGACGAGCTGGCTGGTGGTGGCGGGTTCGAGGCCGATGCGCCCGGCCAGCTCCCCGACGGCGGCCGAGCCGAACATCGCGAGTGTGACCATCACCGGGATGTGCCGGGGCGCGAGCCCCGCGTCCCGCGCGCGCTGGAGGAGCTCCGGCGGCCCGCTCGGCCCGCCGTGCTTCTTGACCCCCTTGACGATGCGGCCGAGCAGCCGCATCAGCGTCACGACGTCCTCGTCGGGCGGCGGGGAAGAATTCGGTGGGCTCATGACTTGAAGTTCAACATATTTCGTGGTGCACTGCCAATACCTTGAAGTTCAAGGCTTCCCCTCCGGGGGATCACGGGGCGCACTGAAAAGGGGGCTCACCATGTCCGAAAGCCCACCCCCGCCGCAGGCCGGGTCGGACCGGCTCGATCGCGGCGTCCTCGTCCTCGGCCTCGTCATCGTCGCCGGGACGATCATGGCGATCCTCGACACCACGATCGTCAACGTGGCGCTCCAGACGCTCGGCAAGGACTTCGACACCGGCCTGTCCACGATCCAGTGGGTCGTCACCGGCTACATGCTCGCGCTCGGCACGGTCATCCCGCTGACCGGCTGGGCCATCGACCGGTTCGGCGGACGGCGGGTCTGGATGACCTCGATCGTCCTGTTCGTGGCCGGATCCGCGCTGTCGGGGGCGGCGTGGAACATCGAGTCGCTCATCGTGTTCCGCGTCCTGCAAGGGCTCGGCGGCGGGATGCTCATGCCGACCGGCATGGCGATCCTGTCCGTCGCGGCCGGTCCGCGGCGGATGGGACGCGTCATGAGCATCGTCGGCGTGCCGATGCTGCTCGGCCCGATCCTCGGCCCCGCGCTCGGCGGCTGGCTGGTCGACAACACCGACTGGCGCTGGATCTTCCTCGTCAACGTGCCGATCGGCGCGCTGGCGCTGGCGCTCGCGTGGTGGCGCGTCCCGGCCGGCTCCGGGGGATCGAACGGACGGTCCAAGCTCGACCTGCGCGGCATGTTCCTGCTCCCGCCGGCGTTCGCGCTGCTCATCTACGGGCTGTCCAACGCCAGCAGCCACGGCGGGTTCGGGAACGCCGCCGTCCTCGGCTGGGTCGCGGCGGGAGCGGTGCTCATCGCGCTGTTCGTCGCGCACAGCCTGGCGCGGGGCGAGCGGGCGCTGATCGACGTCCGGCTGTTCGCCGACCGGACGTTCGCCAACGCCTCGCTCGCGGTCCTGCTCGTCGGCGTCGCGCTCATCGGCTCGCTGCTGCTGCTTCCGCTCTACTACCAGACGGCGCGCGGCGAGAGCGCGTTCGCGGCGGGCCTGCTGATCGCGCCGCAGGGCATCGGGGCGGCGCTCGCGATGCCGTTCGCCGGGCAGCTCACCGACCGGATCGGGGCCGGACGCGTGGTCCCGGTCGGGATCGTGCTGCTCGTCCTCGGCACGATCGGGCTCACGCAGGTGTCGGACCACACGTCCTACGCGCTGCTCGCGGCCATGCTGTTCGTGCGGGGCCTCGGCCTCGGCTCGACCATGATGCCGACGATGAGCTCGGCCATCGCGACGCTCCCGCAGCGCTCGGTGGCCCGGGCGACCAGCTCGCTGAACATCCTCATGCAGCTCGGCGGGTCGTTCGGCTCGGCGCTGCTGGCCGTGCTGCTGTCGCGCGGGATCGCCGACCGCATCCCGGGCGGGGGCGGCGAGGGGTTCGGCGCGGTGCCGGACGCGGTCCGCGAACGGATCGCCCCGCTGCTGTCCGAGGCGTTCCACACGCCGTTCTGGGTGGCGCTCGCGCTGACGGCGGTGCTGATCGTCCCGGCGCTGCTGCTCCCCCGGCGCGGCACGCGGCCCCTCCCGGAGGAGGCCAGGGCCGAGACGTTCGCCGAGATCACGGCCGACGTCTGATCCGTCCGACGGCGGGCGCCCCGCGCGCCCGCCGTCAACGCGCCCGGGACAGCCCGCACGCCCGCGGTCAGCGGGCGCGGGTCAGCTCGCGGGCGCGCCGGGCGTCTGGGGAGTAGCGGTAGCGCTCGGGGACGACCCGCGACGTCCGGTACAGCCCCTTCAGCGCCAGCGTCGCGGCCAGGTCGGACGTGGGCAGCCCCGGCAGCCCGTACATCCGGCGGGCCCAGCGCGGCAGCGTCGAGACGATGAACGTCCCGAGCGGCGGGCCCGCCAGCTTCAGCGGCAGCATCCGGCGCGGCACCGCCGGGTTGAACATCCGGCGGAGCCCGGCGCGGGCCTCGTCGCACGCGAAGATGTGGCCGCGCATCATCGCGTAGTAGTCGCGCATCTCGGCGACGCTCGCCGGGACGTCCGCCGGGTCGAGTCCGACGACGGCGGCGGCGCGGCGCTGCTCGTCCACGAACCGGTCGGCGTCGGCGGTCGTCAGCGGCACCCCGGCGCGGCGCGCGATGTCCAGGTAGGAGTCGACCTCGCCGAGGTGGACCCACAGCAGGTTCTCCGGCTCGTCCACCCGGAAGGTCGCGCCGGTGCGCGGGTCGACGCCGGTGAGCCGGGAGTGCAGGTTCCGGACGCGCCGCCCGATCCGGTCGACCTCGGCGGTCGTCCCGTAGGTGCGGACGCGGACGAACTCGACCGTCCGCGCCAGCCGCGCCCACGCCGCGCTCGGGTCCATCAGCTCGGAGTTCTGCGCGGTGCCCCACATCGTCCGGGGGTGCAGCGCCTGGAGCAGCAGCGCGCGGATCCCGCCGACGATCAGCACCGGCTCGCCCATGACGTGCCAGGTCACCGATCCGGGACCGAACAGCCCGTAGTCCTCGTCCACCCGTTCACGGTAACCGATGACTTACTGCGGCACCACCGGTCACTCGGGGACGGGCAGGGGCGTGCCGTCCTCGTCGTCGCCCGGCGCCTGCTCGGTCTGCTCGGCGATCCAGGCGAGGTAGTCCAGGCTGCCCGCCGAGATCGGCGTCGCGATGATCTCCGGGCTGTCGTAGGAGTGGACCTCGGTGATGAGGCTCGCCAGCTCGTCGAACCGGTCGGCGGTGGTCTTGAACAGCACCAGCCACTCCTCGGCGGACTCGATCGCCCCCTCCCACCAGTAGGTGCTCGCGATCGGGCCGACGAGCTGCGCGCAGGCGGCGAGCCGTTCGGCCACCGCCGAGCGCGCCAGCTCCGCCGCCTCGCCCCGCGAGTCGGTCGTCGTCGTCACCTGTACGTACGCCCGTGCCATGCCGGGAGTCCTTCCCCTCCGGCGCGACCCGAAGCCGCACCGGAGGGCCCGGCCTCCGTCACCGCGCCGGATGGACCACCAGGGCGCTTCCGCCGCCGCGCCGCGTCGGCTCGGCGACGGCCTGCACGACGCCCGGGCGCAGGAACTCCAGGCCGGTCGCGGCGCCGATCGTCCCGACGGGCGGGCTCGGGTAGAGCTGCACGTCGTGGCCCAGCGCGGCCAGCGCCTTGCCGTACCGGTCGATGAACGCGGGCTCGGCGAAAACCTGCGGGGTGTTGCGCTGCGTCGCGCGGGGGGCGGCCAGCGCCTCGGGGAGGGCCATGCCGAGGTCGAGGCGGTTCAGCAGGATTTGCAGGACGGTCGTGATGATCGTGGATCCGCCGGGCGTGCCGACGGCGAGCTTGGGCCGGCCGTGGTCCAGGACGATCGTCGGCGCCATGCTGCTGCGGGGGCGCTTGCCGGGGCCGGGCAGGTTCGGGTCGGGCGCGGCGCCGGGGGCGGGCGGCTGGAGCGAGAAGTCGGTCAGCTCGTTGTTGAGCAGGAACCCGCGGCCGGGGACGGTCAGGCCGCTGCCGCCGAACTGCTCGATCGTCACGTTGTAGGCGACCACGTTCCCCCACTTGTCGGACACGACGAGGTGGGTGGTCTGCGGGCCCTCGTAGGTGAGCGCGGCCTTCTGCGCCGCCGGTTTCGCGCAGCCGCCGTAGGCGCCGTCCGGGGTGCCGGGCGCGACGGGCGCGGGCGCCGCCTTGGCCGGGTCGATGAGGCAGGCGCGTTCTTTCGCGAAGCCCTTGGACAGCAGTTGCTTCAGCGGGACGTCCACCTGCGCCGGGTCGCCGACGTAGCGGCCCCGGTCGGCGAAGGCCAGCTTGGACGCCTCCAGGTACGCGTGCAGCGCGGCGACCGGGTCCTTCGGGCTGAGCTTGAAGTTCTCCAGGATGTTCAGCGCCTCGCCGACCGTCGAGCCGCCGGACGACGACGGCGCCATGCCGTAGACGTCCAGGCCCCGGTAGGTGACGTGCGTCGGGTCCTTCGCGAGGGCCCGGTACGCGGCGAGGTCGGCCGTCGTCATCAGGCCGGGGCGGACCTTGCGCGTCGCCTTCGGGTCGACGGGCGGGTTCGCGGCAGTTGCGGCGATCTCGCGGCCCAGCTCGCCGCCGTACAGCCAGGACGGCCCGCGCCGCGCCAGCTCACGGTAGGTCGCGGCCAGCTCGGGGTTCCGGAACGTTGTTCCGATTGCGGGCGGCTGACCGTCCGGCAGGAACAGCTTCCGCGTCGGAACGATGTCGGCGAACCGCGCCTGGTTGATCGCGGTCTGGTCGTGGAACTCCTGGTCCACCGTGAAGCCGTGCTCGGCGACGCGGATGGCGGGGCGCAGCAGCGTCCCGAGGCTGCGGGAGCCATAAGCGCGCAGCGCGCGGTCCCACTGCGCGACCGTGCCGGGGACGCCGACGCTGAGCCCGCTCGTCACGGCCTCGTCGAACGGGAGGGCCTTGCCGGTCGCGGGGTCCACGAACGCGTCCGGCCCCATCGCGCGCGGCGCGGTCTCGCGGCCGTCGAACGTGTGGACGGTCCGGGTCCGCGCGTCGTAGTACGTCAGGTAGCCGCCCCCGCCGATCGCGGCGACGAACGGCTCGGTGACGCCGAGCGTCGCGGCGGCGGCGACGGCCGCGTCCACGGCGTTCCCGCCCTGTTTCAGGACCTCCAGCGCGCTGCGGCTGGCGTCGAGGTCGACGGTCGCGACCGCGCCGCCGTAGCCGGTCGCGACGGGCTGCTTGTCCGGCGCCCGGGCGGCGGACGGCGCGGCGAGCGCGGCGGCCAGGACGGTTCCGGCGGCGAGGGCGAGCGCCGGGAGTCGAAGCGTACGAAGGGACACGCGGTTCCTCCTGGAAAGTACGGCCTGCGGCGTCTCCACCGTGTCATTGATCTTGGGCCGCCGCCAGCGGGGAACGGACTGGACATCCGTCACACCCGGCCGCTATGTTGTTCTCAGTTCGAGTTAGACTCAAGGAGAGAACGACATGGACGAGGCGGACTTCCTCGCGTCCTACGACCCGCGCGCCTACGACCCCGTCGCGGTGACCGTGGACGTCGTCGCGCTGACGATCCGCGACGGCGCGCTCGCGGTGCTGCTCGTCCGGCGCGGGCACCCGCCGTTCGCCGGCCAGTGGGCGCTGCCGGGCGGGTTCGTCGTCGCCGACGGCGAGGACCTGCCGGACGCGGCCGTCCGCGAACTCGGCGAGGAGACCGGCCTCGCGGCGGGCGACGGCGCCCTCGCCCGCGTCCACCTCGAACAGCTCGGCACCTACGGCGCGCCGGGCCGCGACCCCCGGATGCGGATCGTGTCCGTCGCCTACCTCGCGTTCGCGCCCGAGCTGCCCGGCCCGGCGGCGGGCGGGGACGCCGCCGACGCCGCCTGGACGCCCATCGCCGACCTCCGCCTCACCGAGACCGGCGCGCAGCCGCCCGGCACCACGCGCAAGCTGGCGTTCGACCACGCGCGGATCCTCGCCGACGGCCTGGAGCGGGCCCGCGCCAAGCTGGAGTACACGCCGCTCGCGACCGCGTTCTGCGCCCCCGAGTTCACGATCCCCGAGCTGCGCGCCGTCTACGAGGCGGTGTGGGGCGAGGAACTGCACGCGGGCAACTTCCACCGGAAGGTCCTGTCCGTCCCGGGGTTCGTGGCGGGCACCGGCGGCACCTCGGACGCCCCCGGACGGCGCGGCGGGCCCCGTCCGCGCCTCTACCGCGCGGGCGACGCGCGGCTGCTGCACCCCGCGCTGCTGCGGCCGGGCCGGGAGGACGAGGTCCGATGACCGTCCCCGAGGCGCTGCGGCTGCTCGACCACGACCCGCGCGAGGTGTTCGGCGCGGACGAGGCGGAGGCGGCGCGCGTCTACCGGCGGCTGGCCCGCGTCCTGCACCCGGACGCGCCCGGCGGCGGCGACCGGCACGGCTTCGTCCGGCTCGGCGATCTGTGGCGGCGCTACCACGGCGAGGTCCTGACGACCCCGAAGCGGACGTACCGGCTGGGCCCGCTCGCCGCGCGCGGCGACCTGTGCGCGCTGTACGAGGCGGACGACGTCCTGCTCAAGATGCCGCGCGACCCGGCCGACTCCGACCTGCTGGAACGGGAGGCCGACGCGCTGCGCCGCCTCGCGCGCGGCGAGCGCAAGTACCGCGCGTACGTGCCGCGCCTCGTCGAGTCGTTCCGGCACCGCGACGCCGCGACCGGCGCGGACCGCCGCGTCAACGCGCTCGCCCGGCTGGACGGGTTCGTCACGCTTGCCGACGTCCGCACCGCTCACCCCGGCGGCCTCGACGCCCGGGACGTCGCGTGGATGTGGCGGCGGCTGCTCGTCGGGCTCGGGTTCGCGCACCGGACGGGCGTCGTCCACGGCGCGGTGCTGCCCGAGCACGTCCTCATCCACCCGGCCGACCACGGCGTCGTGCTCGTGGACTGGTGCTACAGCGCCGCGGACGGCGACCGCATCCCGGCGCTCGTCGCCCGCTACGCCGATCGGTACCCGCCGGAGGTCATCGGGAAGCTCCCCGCCGGTCCCGCCACCGACATCTACCTCGCCACACATTGCATGACCGAACTGATGGGCGACGCGGCGCCGGACGCGCTCGTCCGGTTCGCGCGCGGCTGCACCCTGCCCGCGCCCACCGCCCGTCCGGACGACGCCTGGCGCCTGCTCGGCGAACTGGACGACGTCCTCGAACGGCTCTACGGCCCCCGCCGGTTCCGCCCGTTCACGATGCCCGGAAAGTAAGGAGACCCCCATGGGAAGCGGACACTGGTCCACCGACGTCTACACCGCCGCCGAGAACTACCGCCGGTCCACCGGCGCGAGCGCGTTCGCCTACAGCGACTCGGGCGCGGCGCGCACCCACCCGTCGCTCGACCCGAAGGGCGTCGTCCTGCGCGAGAGCCGCGACTCCGACGACCACCCCGAGTCGCTGGCGATCGGCGTCCTGTTCGACGTGACGGGCTCGATGGGCGCCGTCCCGCGCGCCCTCCAGCAGAAGCTGCCGGGGCTGCTCGGCCTGCTGCTACGCAAGGGCTACGTCACCGATCCGCACATCCTGTTCGGCGCGGTCGGCGACGCGACCTGCGACCGCGCGCCGCTCCAGATCGGCCAGTTCGAGGCCGACAACCGCATGGACGACGACCTCGGCCGCATCCTGCTGGAGGGCGGGGGCGGCGGGCAGATGCGCGAGTCGTACGAGCTGGCGCTGCACTTCATGGCCCGGCACACCGCGCTGGACTGCGTCGAGAAGCGCGGGAAGCGCGGCTACCTGTTCCTCATCGGGGACGAGCTGGCGTACCCGCAGGTCAAGGCGCGCGAGGTGTCCAAGCTGATCGGGACGCGCCTCGGCGCCGACATTCCGATCGAGGAGACGATCCGCGAGGTGCAGCGTCTCTACGACCTGTACTTCATCATCCCCGAGGGCGCCTTCCACACCGACGACCCGCGGTTGCGCGACTTCTGGCAGGACTTGCTCGGGCAGAACGTCCTCTACCTGGACGATCCGGAGGCCGTCTGCGAGACGATCGCGCTGACCGTCGGGCTCGGCGAGGACGCCATCGACCTCGCGGCGGGCCTCGACCACCTCGCCGAGCAGGGATCGGCAGCGGGTCCGGCCGTGTCGCGGGCGCTGGCGCGGCTGGACGCGTCGCGGGCGCCGGTCGTCCGGTCGTCCGCGCCGCCCGGGCTCGACCCCGACGCCGGCCCCGCCGCGACGACCCGGCTGTGACGCGGCACGTCATCGTCGTCGACCTCGGGTTCGGCGACGCCGGGAAGGGCACCGTCGTGGACCGGCTCTGCGCGACCGGGCCGGTCACGGCGGTGGTCCGGTTCAACGGCGGCGCGCAGGCGGCGCACAACGTCGTGACGCCGGACGGACGGCACCACACGTTCGCGCAGTTCGGCTCGGGGACGTTCACGCCCGGCGTCCGGACGCACCTGTCGCGGTTCATGCTGGTCGATCCGCTGGCGCTGGCCGCCGAGGCGGCGCACCTGGCGTCCGTCGGCGTCCCCGACGCGCTCGACCGGCTGACCGTCGACGCCGCCGCCCTGCTCACCACGCCGTACCACCGGGCGCTGAACCGGGCGCGCGAGACGGCGCGCGGCGCGGGACGGCACGGCTCCTGCGGCATGGGCGTCGGCGAGACCGCCGCGTACGCCCTGGCCGCCCCGGACGACGCGCCGCGCACCGCCGACTGCCGCTCCCCCGCCCGGCTGCGCCGCCTGCTGACCCTGCTGCGCGACCGGTACTTCGCCGAGTTCCCCGGCGGCGCGCCCGTCCCGCCCGTCGAGGACTGCGCGGCGGCGTTCCAGGCGTTCGGCGCCCGCGTGCGGCTGGTGGACGCGTCGTTCCTGACCGGGCTGCTGCGCTCGGGACCGGTGGTGTTCGAGGGCGCGCAGGGCGTCCTGCTGGACGAGCACCACGGCTTCGACCCCTACACGACGTGGTCCACGACGACGTTCGCGAACGCCGAGACCCTGCTCGCCGAGGCGGGCGCGGACGCCGTCCGCCTCGGCGTCCTGCGCGCCTACGCGACGCGGCACGGCCCGGGCCCGTTCGTCACCGAGGACCCGGCCCTGACCGCCGGGCTCCCCGACCCGCACAACGGAACGGGCCTCTGGCAGGGCGTCTTCCGCGTCGGCCATCTGGACGAGGTCGCGCTGCGCTACGCGGTCACGGCCTGCGGCGGCGTGGACGCGCTCGCCGTCACCCACCTCGACGTCGCCGCCCGCCGCCGCGACCTGCTGCGCTGCACCGCCTACACCTGGCCCGGCCCGGACGGCCCCGAACACGTCACCCGCCTCCCCGCGCTCCCCGCGCGGGAACTGACGGCGCGGCTGCTGCGGGCCCGTCCGGTGTACGCGGCGCTCGGCGACCCGGCCGAGGCTGCGTCCGCCGTCACGGGCGCGCCCGTCGCGCTGCGCTCGCACGGCCCGACACGGCACGACAAACAGGTCGCGGCGCCGCTCCCCTGCGGCTGACCCCGCTAGCGCGCGGACGGCACGGCGCCCGTCGCGCTGCGCTCGCACCGACACGGCGGGACAAACGGCTCGCGGCGCCGCTCCGGTGCGGCTGAGCCCGGTAGCGCGCGGATGACACGGCACCCGTCGCGCTGCGCTCACGCCGACATGGCGGGACGAACAGCTCGCGGCGCCGCTGCCGGGCGGGTGCGCCCGGCGCCGCGACGCAACGTTGCGTGGCGTTCTCGCTAGGCTGCGGCCATGCCGCCACGCAACGCCTCGGCGATCTTCGACGCCGTCCTCGCCCTGCTCGCCGAGCGGGGGTACGCGGGCCTGACGATCGAGGGCGCCGCCGCGCGCTCGGGCGTCAACAAGACGACGATCTACCGGTGGTGGCCGTCCAAGGCGGCGCTGGTCGGCGCGGCGCTGGACCGCGAGATGCCGCTGGACCTGCGCGTCCCCGACGCGGGCTCGCTCGCCGCCGACCTCGCCGCCCTGGCCCGCGCCTTCCTTGACCTGCTCACCACGCCGCCCGCCGCCGACGCGGCCCTGGCGATCCTCGGCGCGGCGGCCGAACATCCCGAGCTGGCGTTCCACGTCCGCGCCTTCTTCGCGACGCGCCTCGGCCCCGAGCACCCCGTCTTCGCCCGCGCGGTGGCCCGCGACGAGCTGCCGCCCGCCGCCGACCCGCTCCTGCTGGCCGACGCGGTCATCGGGACGATCTGGTCCCGCGTGGTCTTCCGCGGCCTCCGCCCCGACCCCGACTTCCCCGCCCAGCTGACGAACCTGCTCCTGCCCGCCTGACGCGGGTCAGGAGCCGGCGAGGTGGCGTTCGATCGTGGCGACCTTGGCGTCGAGGGCGCCGGTCGTCCCGGGCCGGAGGTCGGCCTTCACGACGAGGCTCACGCGGGGCGCGCGGGCGGCGACCGCGTCGGTGGCGGCCTTCACGACGGCCATCACCTCGTCCCATTCGCCCTCGATCGTGGTGAACATCGCGTCCGTGCGGTTGGGCAGCCCGCTCGCGCGCACGACCCGCACCGCCTCCGCGACCAGTTCGCCGACGTCCTCGCCGGTGCCGAGCGGGGTCACCGAGAACGCGACCAGCATCCGCCCGCCTCCTTCCGTCCCGGGTCAACGCCCCGCACTGTACGTCACGCCCGGCGGCCCGCCCGGGGCAGGACGGACGCCGCCGCGAACGCGAGCACTCCCGCGCAGGCGGCGCCCACGACGGTGACCGCCGCGAGCTGAGCGGGCGTGTCGACCGGCCCGTGGAGCCCGGCCGCCGCGCGCAGCGGGTCCCGCAGCACGGCCGCGCCGGGCAGGGCCAGCAGGGCGGCGACCGCCGCGACCGCCGGTGCGCGCCTGGCCGGGGCGGTCGGCCGGACGAGCCGCAGCACCCGGTTGACGAGCAGCGCCGCGCCGGAGAACCCGCCGGTCCCGATCGCGACGAAGGTGAGGAAGAGGACCGGGGTCGTCCCGTGCTCGCCGACCGCCTGGGCCGTCGCCGCCGCGAGCCCGCCCGCGAACCCGGCCGCGACCGCGAGCCCGGCGGCGTGCGCGCGGACGAACCGGAGCGCGCCGGGGCGGCCCAGCCCCACGACCGGCGCCCGGAGGACGCGCGGCACGCGCGGCGCGACGAGGGCGGTCAGCGCGGGCAGGTCGTCGAGCCAGTCGCCGTCGTCCGGACCGTCCGGCACCCGGAGCCCCGCCACGACACCGGCCACGACCAGCGCGGACAGCACCGCCAGGGCGGCGACCAGCCACGGCGTCACGCCGTTCCACAGGGCGCGGTCCGCGCGGAGCGCCACCGCGATCCAGTCGACGGCGACCGTCGCGCCGGCCAGCGCCGACGCGACGATCCCGGCCCGCACGAGCTGCCGGAGCCGCGCGCCCGGCCGCGGGTCGCCGCTACGCAGCAGCGCCCGCGCCCCCGCGAGCGCGACCAGGACCGGAACGAGGAACTGGGTGAACGCCACCACGCCGGTGTAGGGGTCGTCCCGCCACGGGCTGCCGGCCCGCACGGCGTCGACCTGCGTCGTGGCGACGGCGAACGCGGTGAAGGCCAGGGCGGTGACGAGCTGGATCAGGAGCGCGCGGACGGCGCCGCGCGGCGAAGTCTCGACCATGCCCGCCATAGTACACGGCGCGTAGTACTTGGCGCGTAGTAACATCGTCGCCATGCAGATCAACGACGCGCAGACGCTCGTGCTGTGCGTGCTCGCCGACGGCCCGCGCCACGGGTACGCCGTCAACACCGCGATCGAGGAGCTGACCGGGCGGCGGCTCGGGCCGGGCAGCCTCTACGGCGCGCTGACCAGGCTGGAGGCGAAGGGCCTGGTGGAGGCGCTGGACGGGGACGGACGCCAGCGGCCCGTCCGGCTGACCGACGCCGGCCGCGGCGTCCTGGAGGAGGAGCTGCGCGCGATGGCGCGCGTCGCGGCGGCCGGGCTCCGCAGCCTCGGCGTGGCGCCGTCATGACCGCGGGCATGACCCCCGCCCGGCTGCTCGCCGCGCTCTACCCGCCGCCCGTCCGCGAGCGCTGGGGACCCGGCCTGGAGGACGAGATCCGCGCGGCGGGCCGCCGCTCCTGGCCGGACGCCCTGCTGCGCGCCGCCGACCTGTGGCTGCATCCGGCGGTCTGGCCCGCGCGGTCGCCCGCCGAGCGGCGGCTGCGCGCGTCCGCGATGGCCGTGACGGTCACCGCGCTGTGCTGGTTCGTCACGCACGTCGCCACCGAGACCGACGACGCGCTCGGCGGCACCGGCCGCTCGGCGGCGCTGACCGCGAGCACGCTGGGCATGGCGGCGGGGCTCGCGCTGATCGTGCCGCTGCCGCGTCCCGCCGCGCTCGCCGCCTTCGCCCGGCACGCGACCGTCCGGGGCGCCCCGCCCGCCGCGCTCGCGGCCCTGGCCGTCGCGGTCGTCCACACGTCCGGCCCCACGGCCGGCCACACGGCGGGCGTGCCGGGCTGGGCGCGCGGGGCCGTCCTCGCGTGCTGGTGGACGGCGCTCGCCCTCGGCGCCCTGCAGTGCTGCCGCCTCGTGACCGTGCTCGGCGCGGACGCCGTCGTCGCGCCCCGGCCCGCCCGGCTGCGGCTCGGCGTGCTCGTCCTGCTCGCGGCGACCGCCGCCGACGCCGGAGCGGTCCTGGCCCATGTCGCGGGCGCCGGGCCCGACCCGTCCGCCGCGCTGGCCGGAGCGGCGCTCGCTCTGCTGGCGCCGCTCCTGCTCACCCCGCTGCGCGACCTACGCCGCGCGACGACCTGACGGTCAGGCTGACGATCAGGGACGGGCGACCTGGCGCACCACGATCTCGTCCAGCCGCCGCTCCACGATCGCCCCCACCGGCCAGTCGCGGACGAGCGCCCGCAGCCCGGCCGCCTCGTGCTCGGCGTTGGACGCGTCGTACCCCTGCTGTTCGAGGCTGCTGCGCACCGCCTCCGTATAGTCCTCCTCGGTGAACCCCGGCACCTCCCGGACCATCGCGGTCGTCGTCGCGCGATGGGAGTTGAGCCCCGCGAACGCGCGCCCGCACCCGCAGCCGCCGTCCGGATCCCCCTCGTCCCGCGCGCACACGACCCCGATGTGGACGAGCTCCCCCTCGACGCACCAGTCGAAGTCGTTCTGCCGGTACCCCTGCGTGATCTTGGTAGCGGTGAGCAGCTTCAAGGCCGGCCCCCTTCCCCTGAACCCCGCGTACCACGGTACGACGAGGGTCGGACACTTTTTCCGTCCTCTGGTGCGCAATAGCCGGGATCCGCCGAATGGCGCCTGCACGTTCCGGTCTCCTAGACTCGGCGCGAGCCCTCGGGGTTCGAAATACTGTGCTCGCTCACCCGTGTTCCTCGGCGCGACGGCGGCCCGTCGCTCTGTCCGCACAGGTCAGAGAACAGTTGCTGGGGCGGTAGCTCAGCCGGTCAGAGCAGCGGACTCATAATCCGCCCGTCGTGGGTTCAAGTCCCACCCGCCCTACGTCGCGGAGCGGCGGGCTTCCGGGCCCGCCGCCTCCGCCCGGCCGCCGGGTAGCCCTTGAGGATGACCCCGCATCGTCCTTCACGCGGAGTGACGCGGGACACGACCGGCCGGTAAGGTCCCGGCCATGTCGAGACTCCGAAGCCGCTTCGCCGGCGCCGCCGCACTGATGATCGCCCTGGTCACGGTCACGTCCTGCTCGGACGGCGGCGACGGCGGGAACGCCACCGCGAACGAGCCGGACGCGTCCGGGACGCTGCGGCAGGCGGCGCAGACGATGTCCGGACTGTCCAGCATCGGGTTCAAGCTGACGACGGACGGCGAGCCGCAGGTGATCGTCCGGGGCGGCGAGATGAAGCTGCTCAAGAACGGCGACGCGGACGGCACGCTCCAGATCGCCCAGTCGAGCCAGGTCGTCGAGATGCGGATCGTGTCCGTCGGCCAGAGCTTCTACCTGAAGGCCGTCACGGGCGGCTGGCGGACGGTCCCGAAGACGATGGCGGCGTCGCTGTACGACCCGTCGGCCGTCCTGGACCCGAACCGCGGCCTGGCCAAGCTGCTCACCTCCGTGACCGCGCCGAAGGAGGAGGGCACCGAGAAGGTGAACGGCGAGCAGGCGCACCGGGTGCGGGGGGCGCTGCCGAAGGGCGTCCTCGCGGGCCTCATCCCGGGCATCGACAAGGACGTGACCGGCAAGCTCTGGATCGGCGACGGCACCCACCGCCTCCTGCGCATCACGGGCGACCTGCCCGGCGCCAAGGGCGGCACCGGCAAGCTCACGATCGACTTCACCGAGTTCGACAAGCCGTACAAGTTCACGGCGCCCAAGTGATGGAGCGGCGGCGGCTGGCGATCGGCGTCGGCGGCGCGGTGGTCCTGGTCGCCGCGCTGGACGCCTACGTCGTCACGACCATCCTCGTCACCGTCCTGCGCGACCTGAAGCTCCCGGTCGACCACCTGGAGCGGATCACGCCGGTCGTCACCGGGTTCCTGCTCGGCTACGTCGCCGCGATGCCGCTGCTCGGCCGCCTGTCGGACCGGCTCGGGCGGCGCGGCGTCATCGAAGCCTGCCTGGTCGTGTTCGCGGCGGGCTCGGTGGTGACCGCGCTGGCCGCGGCGCCGCACGGCGTGCTCGTCATGACGATCGGACGCGCCGTCCAGGGCATGGCGGGCGGCGCGCTGCTGCCGGTGACGATGGCGCTCGCGGGCGACCTGTGGGAGGAGAAGCGCCGTCCGGTCGTGCTCGGCGCGATCGGGTCAGCGCAGGAGCTGGGCAGCGCGCTCGGCCCGCTGTACGGGGCGGCGCTGGCGAGCGCGGCGAGCTGGCGGCTGATCTTCTGGATCAACGTGCCGGTGGTCGTGCTGGCGCTGGTCGCCGTCCACTTCACCGTGCCGAACGGACGGCCCGCGCCCGCCGACCGGCCCGGCATCGACGTCGTCGGCGGCGTGCTGCTCGCGGCCGGGCTCGGCCTGCTGGTCGTCGGCGTCTACAACCCCGCGCCGGACGAGTCCGCGCTGCCGTCCTGGGGCGTCCCGACGCTGGTCGCGGGCGCCGTCGTCCTCGCGCTGTTCGTCCTGTGGGAGATCCGCGCCCGGACGCGGCTGCTCGACCTGACCGGCACCCGGCGCGGCCCGCTGTTCGCGACGCTCGGCGTGAGCTTCCTGTCCGGCGCGGCGCTGATCGTCACGCTGGTGGACGTGCAGCTCGTCGCGCAGACGCTGCTGGACGAGGACGCGCTCGGCGGCGCGCTGAGGCTGGCGTGGTTCCTCGGCGCGCTGCTCGTGGCGGCGGTGCTCGGGGGCCTCGTGACGGCTCGGATCGGCGAGCGCACCCCGCTCGTCGTCGGGATGGCCGTCGCGGCGGGCGGGTACGCGCTCATCGCGAACTGGCCCGCCGACATGACGGCCGCGTCCTACGGCCCGCTCCCCCGCATGGCGGTCGATCTCGTCGTGACCGGACTCGGCCTCGGCCTGGTGATCGCGCCGGTGTCCTCGGCCGTGCTGCGGACCGTCCCGGCCGCCCAGTTCGGGATCGCGTCGGCGGCGGTCGTCGTCGCGCGGATGATGGGGATGCTCCTCGGCATTTCCGCGCTCACGGCGTGGGGCCTGCGCCGGTTCCACACGCTGACGGCCCATCTGCAGCCGCCGCTGCCGCTGTTCATGTCCAAGAGCGAGTACAACGCCGCGCTCGCCGTCTACACGCAGAAGCTCCAGGACGCGCTGCGGACCGAGTACCAGGAGATCTTCTGGATCTCGGCGGCGCTGTGCGCGCTCGGCGCGGTGGTCGCGCTGGCCGCACCCGGCCGCCGCGCGGAGGTCCCGGCGCCCCGGCCGTCGGCCGATCAGCTCTTGACAGGCCCGTGACAGCGGGTTCAGGCTTGCGATCCGGCTGACCGAGGGGTCAGTCGGCCCGTCCGCTCACGGGGGAGAACGCCGATGGATCCGCTCGTGGAACACAGGCCGGGGACGACGGTCCGCGCCCGGCTGACCGCTCGCGGGCTGAAGCTCACGGCCGCCCCCGTCCTCGCGCTGTGGCCGCTCGGGCAGCGCGGGCTGCGCCCGGCGTTCGCCCTCGACCTCGCCGCCCCGGTCGCGCTGCCGACGCCGCGCTGGGCGCGCGTGGAACGTGTCAGGGCCGGGGACGTGCGCGCCGAGTGGGTGCGGGCGCCGCGCGCCTCCGACGACCGGGTCGTCCTGTACTTCCACGGCGGCGGCTTCTTCTGCTGCGGGCTGCGCACGCACCGGCGGATGGTCGCGCGGATCTCGGCGGCGGCGGGCGCGTCCGCGCTGTCGGTCGCCTACCGGCAGCTTCCGGCGGCGCCGCTCGCCGTGTCGGTGCGGGACTGCGTGGACGCCTACCGCTGGCTGCTGGAGCAGGGCCACGACCCGGCGCGGATCGTCGTCGCGGGCGACTCGGCGGGCGGGTTCCTGGCGTTCGCGGCGACGCTGCGGGCCATGGACGAGGGCCTGCCGCGCCCGGCCGCGATCGTCGCGATGGCGCCGCTGACCGACCTGGACCACACGGCCAAGGCCGCGCACCCGAACGCGCGGACCGACGCCTACCTGCCCGCGCGCCGGGTGCGGCGGCTCGCCGAACTGCTCACCGAGGGCGTCGTGCCGCTGGACCCGGCCCTCTCGCCGGTGAACGCCGATCTGTCCGGGCTGCCGCCGGTGCTGATCCAGGTGGGGTCGACCGAGATGCTGCTGCCGGACGCCGAGCTGATGGCGGCGAAGCTGTCCGCGGCGGGGGTGCCGTGCCGGCTCCAGGTGTGGGAGGGGCAGGTCCACGTCTTCCAGGTGTTCGCCGATCTCGTCCCCGAGGGGCTGGCGGCGCTGCACGAGGTCGGCGCCTTCGTGCGGGAGCACACCGTCCCGGCGGCCGTTCCGGCGCCGAGAGTACGGCGCCGCCGCCGGATCCGCCGTACCGCCGCCGCCTGACGCGCGCCGGTGCGTCACGTTCCGGGCACGGTCCCCTGTCCGCTGGGCCTGTTCGTTCGGCGCCGGCCGGAATACTCTGGGAGAAGAAGGCAACATGCCTCTTACCGGGAGACTCCCCGGGGAGGTGAGGGCGATGCGTTTTTCCGGTGACGGCCCGGAGCGGCGCCGCGCGCGGCGGGCGCTGCGGCGGGTCCGGCGCGGACGGTTCCGTCGCGCTCTCGGGTTCACCCGCAACCCCCTGCTCCGCCACATCGACCGCGTCCAGCAGTACTGCGCCGCCGGGCTGCTGCTGTTCGCGCTCGTGATCGTCCCGGCGACGGCCGTCTGGCTCGGCGGCTGGGCCTACGTCGCGGGCCGCGACGCCGAGCGGGCCGAGCGCGCGGGCCGCACCCGGGTCCCGGTGACGGTCACCGCGACGGGCGGGCTCGGCACGACGGGCGACCGGTACGTCCACGAGACCGTGCAGGGCGTCTGGACGGGTCCGGACGGGCAGCGCCGCACCGGCACGCTCCCCGCCTGGAAGGACGCCGAGGTCGGCGAGCGCCGCCTGGTCTGGATGGACCGGGACGGAATGCCGACCGTCCGGCCGCGTCCGCACAGCCGCACGGTGACCGACGCCGCGTACGCGGGGGTCGTCGGCGGGCTCGGCGCGGTGGTGCCGGTCGGGCTGGCGTACTGGGCGCTGCGGGCGCGGTGCGACCGCGTCCGGTACCGGCTGTGGGAGGCCGACTGGGCGCGGATGGACACCGACGCGGGCAACAGCCGCCCGTCCTGACGCGCGGTCAGTCCTCGCCGACGAGCCGCGCGGCGATGCGGTCGAGCGCGGCCAGGTCCTCGGGCGGCAGGGCGCGCAGCGCGGGCGGCGGGGTGCCGAGGATCTCCTCGGCCCGGGCCGCGACCGCCCGGCCCGCCTCGGTCACGGTGACGATCTTGGACCGGCCGTCGGCGGGGTTGGGCCGCCGCTCGACCAGGCCGCGTTCGGCGAGGTCGTCGACGAGCAGCGTCGTGTAGGGCCGGTCGGTCGCGAGTTCGACGGCGAGGTCGCGCAGCGTGCGGGGTTCGCTCGCGATGCGGCGCAGCGCCTTGATCCGGAAGAAGCTCATGCCGAGTTCCTCGGTCACCTCGCGGCGCATGTCGTTGCGCTCGTGGAACAGGACGCGCAGGTTCCGCCACGCGCGCGTCGCGGGGTCGAGGTCGTGCGGATCGGTCACGGGGCCTTCACCGGGATCGGGGACGGTTCGAACAGCGCGGCGGTGCGGGCGGCGGTGCGCTCGGCACGGCGTCCCGTCGTGACGGTGCCGAGGACGAGGACCGCGGTCGCGCAGCCGGCGAGCACCCAGTATGCCGGGCGGGCGGCGGCGGCGAAATCGGCCGACACGCCGCCCGCGACCGCGCCGACGACCGCGACGCCGAGCGCCTGGCCGACCTGGCGGCTGGTGGACGCGACGGCCGCCGCGACCCCGGCCTGCGAGCGCGGCATCCCGGCGACGGCGGTGTTGGTGATCGGCGCGTTGAGCATCCCGAACCCGATCCCGAACAGGACGTTCGCGGTCAGCAGCAGCCCGGTCGTCGCGGCGGCGTCGAACACGGCGAACAGCAGGCCGGACGCGAGCAGGGACACGCCGGCGATCTGGAGCGGGAGCCGGGGGCCGCGCGTGCCGACGAGCCGTCCCGACAGCGGGGCGAGCAGCGCGCTCAGCGCGGCCATCGGCAGCAGGTAGACCCCGGCGTGCAGCGCGGACATGCCCCGGACGCCCTGGAGGTACAGGTTGCTGAGGAACATGAACCCGGCGAAACCGGCGAACCCGAACACGGCGATGAGCGTGGCGCCGCTGAACGGCAGGCTGCGGAAGAAGCGCGGGTCGATGAGCGGTTCGGGCGCGCGGTGGGAGTGGACGACGAACGCGGCGAGGGCGGCGAGCGCGGCGACGGCGGCCCCGAGGACGCGCGGGTCCGTCCAACCGAGGCCCGGCCCCTCGATGATCGCGTAGGAGAGCCCGCCGAGCAGGACGATCGCGCCCAGCTGGCCGAGCGGGTCGGCGCGGCGCGGCTGCTCGGCGCGGGACTCGGGGACGAACCGCCCGGTCAGGAAGAACGCGGCGATCCCGATCGGCAGGTTGAGCCAGAAGATCGCGCGCCAGCCGACGCCGTCCACCAGCAGCCCGCCGACGATCGGCCCGGCGGCCATGCTGACGCCGACGACCGCGCCCCACACGCCGATCGCGCGGGCGCGTTCGCGCGGTTCGGCGAAGACGTTGGTGATGATCGACATCGCGACCGGGTTGAGCATCGACCCGCCGACCGCCTGGACGACGCGCGCCGCGACGAGCCAGCCGAGGCCCGGCGCGAGGCTGCACAGCAGCGACCCGACGGTGAACAGGACGAGCCCGGTCCGGAAGACGCGGCGGCGGCCGACGCGGTCGGCGGTCGCGCCCGACAGCAGGAGCAGGGACGCGAGGACGATCAGGTAGGCGTCGATCGTCCACTGGAGCCCGGAGATCGAGGCGTCGAAGTCGCGGCGCAGCGCGGGCAGCGCGGCGTTGAGGATCGTGTTGTCGAGGCTGACGATCAGGAGGCTGGAACAACACAGGGCGAGGACGAGCAGGCGGCGGCGCGGGCTGAGGTCGGGCATCGGCGCTCCCTAGATGGTTTTATTCACATAACCATCGTACTCCTACAACTATTTCGCCGGGGCCGCCGACCGCCGCCGCGCGGCCGGGACGACCAGCGGCGTCCCCGTCTCCGGGTCGTCGATCACCTGGCACGGCAGCCCGAACACGTCCTCCACCAGCGCGGACGTGACGACCTCGGCGGGCGGCCCCGCCGCGACGACCCGGCCGGAGGCCATCGCTATGAGATGCGTCGCATACCGGGCGGCGTGGTTCAAATCGTGCAGGACGGCGACGACCGTCCGGCCCTGTTCGTGCAGGTCGGCGCAGAGATCGAGGATGTCGATCTGGTGGGCGATGTCGAGGAACGTGGTCGGCTCGTCCAGCAGCAGGATCGGGGTGCGCTGCGCGAGCGCCATCGCGATCCACGCGCGCTGGCGCTGGCCGCCCGACAGCTCGTCCACGGACCGGTCGGCGAGCGCGGCGACGCCGGTGGCCGCCATCGACTCGGCGACGACCGTCTCGTCCTCGCGCGACCACTGCCGCAGCAGGCCCTGGTGCGGGTACCGGCCGCGCGCGACGAGGTCGGCGACCGTGATGCCCTCGGGCGCGATCGGCGACTGCGGCAGCAGGCCGAGCGTGCGGGCCAGCTCGCGCGCGGGCCAGTCGGCGACCGCGCGCCCGTCGAGCAGGACGGCGCCCGCCGCGGGCTTCAGCACCCGGGCGAGCGCGCGCAGCAGCGTCGACTTGCCGCACGCGTTCGGGCCGACGATGACGGTGAACGAGCCGTCCGGGACGGCGACGTCGAGGTTCTCGGCGATCGTCCGCCGGTCGTAGGCGAGGGTCAGCGCCTCGCCGCGCAGCCGCGCGTTCATGTCAGATCCTTCCGGACTTGCGTTGGATGACCAGCAGCCAGACGAGGTACCCGCCGCCGAGCAGGCCCGTCACGACCCCGACCGGCACCTGGTGGCCGGGCACCGCGCGCTGCCCGGCGAGGTCGCTCGCCACCAGCAGCAGCGCGCCCATCGCCAGCGACGCGACGAGGTTCGGCCCGGCCGAGCGGGTGAGGCGGCGCGCGAGCGGCGGCGCGGTGAGCGCGACGAACGCGACCGGCCCGGCCGCCGCCGCCGCGAACGCGACGAGCAGCACCGCCGCCGCGAGCGCCCCGCCCCGGACGGCCCGGACCCGCACGCCGAGCCCGCGCGCCGCGTCGTCGCCCATCTCCAGCATCCGCAGCGGACGCGCGCCGAACGCCAGCACGAGCGGGACGAGCACCGCGAGGGCGACGAGCAGGGGGCCCGCGTCGCCGAGGTCCCGGCCGTCCAGGCTGCCGGTGAGCCACAGCGCGGCGCGCGCGGCGTCGATGATCTGCGCGCGGGTGATGAGGTAGCCGTTGACGCCGGTCAGGATCCCGGCGACGCCGATGCCGACGAGGACGAGCCGCTGCCCGTGCAGTCCGCCGCGTCCGGCCAGCAGCGCGATCGCGATCCCGGCGAGCGCGCCGCCCGCCGCCGCGCCGCCCGCGACCGCGAGCCCGCCCGCGCCGGTCAGCACGATCGTCGCGAGGACGCCGGTCGCCGCGCCCTGCCCGAAGCCGAGGATGTCCGGGCTGCCGAGCGGGTTGCGGACGAGCGACTGGAACACCGCCCCGGCGAGGCCGAGGGCGGCGCCGACGGCGAGCGCGGTGACGGCGCGCGGCAGCCGCAGCTCGCGGACGATGAACGCGTCCGCCGGGTCGCCGTGCCCGGCCAGCACCCGCACGACCGCGCCGAACCCGATCGGGTAGTCGCCGCTGCCGATCATGACGATCGCGAGGACGGCCGCGCCCGCGAGACACAGGACCGTCACCGCCAGGGCACGCGGACGGAACCGGACCGCGACGTTTCCGGTGCGCAGGACGGTCATGTGCGCCGCCGGACGAAGTAGAGGAAGAACGGCCCGCCGGCGACGAGCATCACGACGCCGACCTGGAGTTCGGAGGGCCGGGCGGCGACGCGTCCGAGGACGTCCGCGCCGAGCAGCACGGCGGGCGCCAGCACCGCGCAGTACGGGAAGAGGCGGCGCAGGTCCGGCCCGGTCAGCGCGCCGACGAGGTGGGGCACCATCAGGCCCGCGAACACGATCGGCCCGCACGCGGCCGTCGCCGACCCGCACAGCAGCGTGATCGCGACGATCGCGGCGAGCCGGGCGCGGCGGGGGTCGGCGCCGAGGCCGCGCGCGGTGTCGTCGCCGAGCGCGAGCGCGTTGAGCGGCCGGGCGAGCGCCAGCGCCAGGACCGTTCCCGCCAGCACGAACGGCAGCACCCGCCAGATCGTCGAGCCCTGCGCGGCGGCGAGGGAGCCGACCGTCCAGAACCGCATCTTGTCGAGCGACGCGGTGTCGAGCAGTTCGACGGCGTTCACGTACGAGTACAGCGCGGCGTTCAGCGCGGCCCCGGCGAGCGCGAGCCGGGCGGGCGTCGCGCCGCGTCCGCCGCCGACCGCGTAGAGCAGGACGGCGACGATCCCCGCCCCCGCGAACGCGAACCACACGTACCCGAGGAAGGACGTCACGCCGAGCAGCGAGATCGCGCTGACGACGGCGGCGGACGCGCCCGCGTTGATCCCGAGCAGCCCCGGGTCGGCGATGGGGTTGCGGGTGAGCGCCTGCATGACCGCGCCGCCGAGGCCGAGGGCCGTCCCGGCGAGCAGGCCGAGCAGCGTGCGCGACAGTCGCATGTCGTGGACGACGGTGTACGCGGGCGACGCCGGATCGGTGAGGCCCGCCCACACGTCGCCGGGCGAGAGCGGGCGCGCGCCGACCGCGAGGCTCAGCGCGACGACCGCGGCGAGCGTCGCCAGCGCGGCGGCGGGTCCGGCGGCGGGGGCGCGCACGGACGGGACGAGGGACGACATGGTGCTCCGAGGGGGCTGCCCGTGGTGATCAGATTTAGGTTAGGTTAACCTAACTCGCCATCCGGGGTCCGCACCGGGCCCCGGGATCGGCACGAGATTGGAACGCACCATGCCCGCACACCTCACCCGCCGCGGCCTGCTGTCCGCCGGCGGCGGCCTGACCCTCGCCGCCCTCCTCGCCGCCTGTGGTGACGGCGGCTCCGACGCGTCCGGCGGCGCGGGCTGGACGTTCACCGACGACCGGGGGACGAAGATCTCGCTCAAGGCGCGGCCGAAGCGGGTCGTCGCCTACGTCGGGGCCGCCGCCGCGCTGCACGACTTCGGCGTCGTGGACCAGATCGTCGGGGTCTACGGCCCGGCCAAGCGCAAGGACGGCAGCCGCGACCCGCAGGTCGGCGAGGTCGACGTGAACAAGGTCACGATCATCGGCAACGCGTACGGCGAGTTCAACATCGAGAAGTACGCCGCGCTGCGCCCCGAGCTGCTGGTCGACCACGTGTTCGTCCAGCCGGACCTGTTCTACGTCCCGGCCGAGAGCAAGGACAAGATCTTCAAGCTGGCGCCGTCGGCCGGAATCGCGACCGGCGCGGTGCCGCTGCCCACCCCGATCGAGCACTACGCGGCGCTGGCCCGCGCGCTCGGCGCCGACACCAAGTCCCCTGCGGTCACCGCCGCCCGCGCGCGGTTCGACAAGGCCGTCCAGGCGGTGCGGGACGCGGTGCGCGCCAACCCCGGCGTCAAGGTCCTCGCGGCGTCGGCGAGCCCCGACCTGTTCTACGCGTCCAACCCCGGCAAGAACAGCGACCTCCTCTACTACAAGCAGCTCGGCGTCGAGCTGATCCAGCCCGACCACGTCGGCAAGGACGGCTACTTCGAGGACCTGAGCTGGGAGAACGCCGACAAGTACAAGGCCGACGTCGTCCTGCTCGACGCGCGCACCCAGGCCCTGCAGCCGAAGGACCTCGGGTCCAAGGCGGCGTGGAAGCGGCTGCCCGCCGTGCGCGCCGGTCAGGTCGTCCCGTGGGACGCCGAGCCCCGCTTCTCCTACGCGGGCTGCGCGCCGCTGCTGGAGCGCCTGGCCACGACCATCCGCAACGCGAAGAAGGTGGCATGACGTACGCGTTTTTTGATCTACGGGTGCTGCGGAGCGTCCGGCTCGGGCCGACGATGCGGCGCGTCACGTTCGGCGGCGCCGGGGTGGACGGCCTCGCGTCCGGCGGCCGGGACCAGCGGATCAAGCTGTTCCTGCCGCACCGGCACCAGGCCGCCCCTCTCGTGCCGGTGGCCGAGGAGGACTGGTTCGGGGCGTGGCGCGGGCTCGATCCCGGCGAGCGGGCGATCATGCGGACGTACACCGTCCGCGCGCAGCGGCCCGGCTCTATCGACGTGGACTTCGCGCTGCACGGGGACACCGGCCCCGCGTCCCGGTGGGCGTGCCTGGCGCAGCCCGGCGACCGCGTGACCGTGCTCGGGCCGACCGAGCGCGACAACGCGGGGGTGGACTTCCGTCCGCCGCCGGGCGCCGCGCGGATCCTGCTCGCGGGCGACGAGACGGCGCTGCCCGCGATCGGCGGGATCCTGGAGCACCTGGCCGCCGGGACGGCCGCCGACGTGTGGATCGAGGTCCGCCACGCCGACGACCGGCAGGAGCTTGTGACGCGCGCGGACGCGTCCGTCCGGTGGCTGGTGCGCGGCGCGACGGACGCGCTGGTCGAGGCCGTCCCCGCCGCCGCGTTCGCCGTGCCCGACTACGCGTGGATCGCCGGCGAGTCCGGGACCGTCCGGGCGTTGCGCCGCCATCTCGTCGGGGAGCGCGGGCTGGACCGGCGGACGGTGACGTTCACCGGCTACTGGCGCAAGGGCGACTCCGAGGAGGACCTGCTCGCCGAGGTCGCCGCCGGGAGGTCGCCGCACACCGAGGAATAATCGGGCGCGATGGACGTCTTCCTCGGCGTGGACGTCGGGACGCAGGGCGTCCGGGCGGTCGCCGTCAGCCGCGCGGGCGCGCTCGCCGGACACGGCGCGGTGCCGCTGACCGGCTCGCGCGACGGCCCGCGCCACGAGCAGGACCCTGCGGCGTGGTGGACTGCTTCTGTCGAGGCGTGCCGTCTCGCCCTGCGTTCGGTGCCCGCGGGTTCGGTGCGTGCGGTGGCCGTGGACGGGACGTCCGGGACGATCCTGCTGACCGACCGCCACGGCCGTCCGCTGACGCCCGCCCTGATGTACGACGACACGCGGGCGACCGCGTACGTCGAGCGCGTCAACGAGGTGGGCCGCGCGGTGTGGGATTCGCTCGGGTACCGGCGGATGCACGCCGCGTGGGCGCTGCCGAAGCTGCTGTGGCTGCTCGACCGGCACCCGTCCGGTCGCGCGGCGCACCCGGTGGACGTCGTGAACCGTCGTCTCGTGGGCCACGCCGTGCCGACCGACGTCAACAGCGCGCTGAAGACGGGCGCGCACACGCGGGACGTCCGCTGGCCGCACGAGGTCCTCGACGCCCTCGGTGTGCCCGCGTCGGCGCTGCCGGACCTGGTGCGCCCCGGCACCGTGATCGGCGCGGTCGGCGCGGCGGGCTCCGCGGCCACCGGCCTGCCGCCCGGCGTGCCCGTCGTCGCCGGAACGACGGACGGCTGCGCGGCGCTGCTCGCGTCCGGACGGGTCGGCGCGGGCTCGTGGAACTCCGCGCTGGGAACAACGCTCGTCCTCAAGGGCGTGACGACGGACCCGGTGCAGGACCCGTCCGGGATCGTCTACTCCCATCGCGGCCCGGACGGCGGCTGGCTGCCCGGCGGGGCGTCCGGCGCGGGCGGCGGCGTCCTCGCCCGCGACTTCCCCGGCCGCGACCTCGCCGCCCTGGACCGGCGCGCGTCGCTGCACGAGCCCGCACGCGCACTCGCCTATCCGCTGACGGCGTCCGGGGAACGGTTCCCGTTCGCAGCACCGTCCGCCCGCGGTTTCGTCCTCGGCGACTTCGGCCCGGACGACCGTTACGCGGCGCTACTCCAAGGCGTCGCCTACATCGAGCGTCTATGTCTGGACTACCTAGACCTCCTAGGCGCCCCCATCGACGGCGCCCTCACCTTCACCGGCGGCGCCACGGCAAGCCCGTACTGGTGCTCCTTGCGAGCGTCGATCCTCAACCGCCCGGTGACGCTGCCCACTCGTCCAGAACCAGCGCTAGGCGCAGCAATACTCGCCGCATGGGCCCTCTCCCCCACCCACCGACTAGCCGACGTAGCAGCCGAAATGGTGCGCATAAGCGCAACGATCGACCCGCACGCCCCCGGCCGATTCGACGCAACCTACCTACAACTGGTGGACGAGTTAGCATCACGCGGCTGGCTCCCCACCACCCTGGCCTCCCACGCACACCAACGCCTCGCCTGATCCGCCGAGATCAGAACGCCCTTAAAAAAGGCTCACCTGTCGGCCGGCGCCAGAGAAACGCGACGATCTTCCGTGTTCACGTCAACGATGCGAACCTGGACCTCGCTGCCGACCGGCGGAGGCACTGCATCGCCGATGCGAGGCAACAGCCCCTCCACGTCCTTCTCGAGCGCCACGAAAACTCCGATCGGCGCAGCTTTGGCCACCGTCCCGACCACTACGTCACCGACGCGCTCCGCGAGCGCGAGCAGGGGATCACCGTCCGGATCCTTGAGCGAGAGCGAGATGCGCCGCCGGGAGACGTCAATGTCCAGCACTCGCACCTTCACGCGCTCGCCCACGGACACCACCTCCGACGGATGCCGGAACCTGCGCCACGCCAGATTGACGACGGACACCACGCCTTCGACGGGTCCGCCAAGGTCGATGATCGCCCCGAAGCTCTCCGTCCGCACCACCGTCCCCGACCGCTCCTCGCCCACCCTCAATGACGCGAGGAACTCCTCGTCGGCCTGCACGACCTAGTCCTCCCATGAATATCCCTGGCGATAGTTCCACCAGCGCGTTCTATCGTGGTCGATATAAGAATTAAACTGCGGAATCTTCTCCCGGGGGATGATCCACTGATACTCCCCCGGCTTGTTGTCATGGGTGCGGAAGTATTCATCGCGCGGGAATGCGTCTTCGAACCCATGCTTCATGGTGTACTCATAGTATCCGTCTTCGTGCGTACCCTGTTCCGCGTATTGCTGCGCGACCTTGGGACTATTGCCCAAATGCACGTCGCTGCCGTGTCCCTGATGATTCGCCGGGTCCGGGCCATAACGCTCGGCCTCCCGGTTGCCGTGACCGGGTGCCCGGTAGAGCTTGAGGCGTCCGTCCTCGTCGCGTTCGTCGTGGCAGTTGAAGAGGCCGAGGGGGTCGATCCATCGCATCGGGTTGGGCACATAGCCGTGTGGGTTCGGCCCGGCCGCGAACCCCAGTGGGTCGGCGGACAGGTACGCGCCGGTCGCCGGGTCGTAGTAGCGATGGAGGTTGTAATGCAGTCCCGTTTCAGGGTCGGCGTACTGCCCGGGGAACCGCAGCGGACATCCGATTCCGGCGCCGCCCGACCACAGGGGAGTCTGACGGCCGTGCTCTACGGTGCCATCGACGTGCACAAGCTCACGCGGCGTTCCGACAAGGTCGGTGATGACCGCCGCAACACGGCGGACGACGTGAGTCCGCGCGCCATCGACCGGCGAGACAGCCGTTTCCTGTGCCGCCACACGACGCGAGCCCGGTAGGAATGACCAGGTCGTCACGACCGTGTTCCAGCCGGCCGCTCCCTGATCCCACGTCCGGTGCGTCTCCTCCACCAGGCGGGTGTCGTCCCAGGTGTAGGTGTAGGTCTGGTGGGCGGTTCGGCCGTCGGGGGTGAGTTGTTGTTTGGCGGTGCGGCGGCCCAGGGCGTCGTAGTGGTAGCGCCAGCGGGTGTTGTCGGGGGTTTCGACGCCGATCAGGCGGTCGTCGGCGTCCCAGTGGAAGTGCCAGCGGCGGCGCTTGCCGGAGAGGGTGACCTGTTCGCGGAGGACGATGCGGCCTTGGGCGTCGTGTTCGTAGCGGGTGCGGCCGGCGTTGCGGATCAGGGTTCCGGTGAAGGTGCGCGGGCCGGTTTCGTCGGCGGCGTCCGGTGCAGTGGGCCAGTCGGCCTGGGTGACGTTTCCTGCGTCGTCGTAGGCGTAGCGTTCGGTCCAGTTCTGGGCTGAGACGTTGGTGACGCGGCCTCGTGCGTCCAGCGTGTAGGTGCGGTTCCCGTTGAGACGGTCGTTTGTTGCGGTGAGGTGGCCGTCGGGTCGGTAGGTGTAGGTCCGGTGCTGGAGGAGCCGGGCCTGATCTTCCGGACGGCTCGGCGCGCCCCACAGCGACTGGGCGGTGAGGCGGTCGTTGACGTCCCACTGCTGGGACAGGATCGTGTCCGTTCCGATGCGGCGTTCGGTTTCGCGGCCCAGCGCGTCGTGGGTGAACGTGAGGGTCTGCCCGGCCGTTTCCAGGCGGGACGGTCGGCCCGTCGCGTCGTACGTCCAGTGGCTCTCCGCGCCGGACGGCGTGCGGCGGGCGGTGACCCGGCCGGCAAGGTCGCGGGTGAGCGTCAACGTCGCGCCGTTGCACGTCTCGGCGATGACACGGCCCGCGGCGTCGTGGGAGAACGCCAGGTCGGCGTCGGCGTTGACCGCGCGGGTCATGCGTCCCATCGCGTCGTAGGCGAACGTGGTGGTCTGGGTTCCCGCGCGCTTCTCCAGCGTGTTGCCCAGGGCGTCGCGCGTGTAGGTCGTGGTCTGGCCCGCACCGTTCGTCCGCGCCGTCAGACGGCCCGCCGCGTCGGTGGCGTAGCGGAGGACGCGGCCGTTGAAGTCCGTCTCGGCGACCAGGCGACCCGCCGCGTCGTGCTCATAGCGCCAGGTCAGGCCGCCGGACGTCGTCACGGCGGTCAGCGTGAGACGGGCGTCGTGCGTGAACGTCAGGTGCGACCCGTCCGGACGGGTCCGGGTGGTCGGCGTGTCGAACGGCCCGTACTCGGTACGCGTCACCTGGCCCAGCGGATCGGTGTAGGCGACCTCGTTGCCTTCGGGGTCGTACTCCCAGCGTTCGGTCGCGCCGTCCGGCAGGGTGCGGAACGTCTGGCGGCCTTCCACCGTCCAGCCGAAGCGCACGTGGTTCCCCGCCGCGTCGGTGTACGTGGTCACGCGGCCGAGAGCGTCGTAGGCGTAGCGCTCGACGGCGCCGCGCGCGTCGGTCACCGCGACCGGCAGGCCGTTGGCGTCGTTCTCGGCGCGCGTGACGGCACCGAGCGGGTCGGTGACGCCGGTCCGCGCGCCGCGCTCGTCGTAGGTCAGCGCGGTGACGGCGCCGAGCGGATCGGTGAGCCGGACGAGGTTGCCGCGCTCGTCGTACTCCTGCCGCCAGACCGTCCCGTCCGGACGCGTGATCTCGACGGGCAGATTGCGGTCGTCGTAGACGGCGGTCGCGGTCGTGCCGTCGGCGTACGTCGTGGACGTGAGGTTGCCGTGCTCGTCGTAGGTGTGGCGGGTCGTCGCGCCGAGCTGGTCGGTCCGGGACAGGAGGCGGTCGAAGCGGTCCCACGTCGAGCGGATCACGCCGCCCAGTGGGTCGATCTCCTCGATGACCTGGCCGGAGTCGTTGTAGCGGTACTCGGTGGCGTGGCCGAGGGCGTCGGTCAGGACGGTCCGGTTGTTCTCCGGGTCGTACGACAGGGTGCTGTCGAGGAAGCCGTCCGAGCCGGTTCCGCGCACCGCGCGGCCTTCGTCGTCGTACTCGTACCGGTACCAGAAGCCGTTGCGGTCTTCCCAGCCGGTGAGGCGGTCCTCGTCGTCGTAGCTGAGCTTCAGCGGCAGGCCGGACGAGTTGTAGACCTCGCTGAGATTGCCCTCGGCGTCGTATCCGAAGCGGACGAGCGTCACGTCGTCCAGCCGGAGGGCGGTGACGCGCCGCTCGCCCGTGTCGTCCAGCGGCGCGGTGTCCACGGTGATCCGGTGGCCCGCCGAATGGCGGATCTCGGTGAGGACCTGGTCGGCGTAGACGAAGTCGATCCGGTTGCCGTTGCGGTCGGTGATCGCCGTGACGGGCAGCCGCGTCCAGCCCGTCGTCTCGCCCGGCGCGGGGAAGTGCAGCGCCGTGCCGGACTGCGGGTCGGTGAGGCGGTAGCCGCCGTCCGACGTCAGGACGAGCGGGTGCTGCGGTCCCGCCGTCGGGCGGAACTCCACGTTCGGCAGCAGGACTTGTGGATAACGCCGGACGGTCGCGTCCTCGCCGAGGAAGTGCGCGCCCGCGCTGTCGATCTCCAGCGCCTGGTCCAGCGTGGACGCCCACCGGCGGCCGAAAAGCCCGCCCGCCGCGTACGACGAGTTGTGCGTCCGGCGCAGGAGCAGCGGCAGGACGCCGGGCAGCGACACGTCCGTCTGCGTCAGCAGCACCTCGCCGGTGACGACGTCGATCGGGTCGTCGGACGTGGACTTGACGTCGTTCGGCCGCGCCTGCGACTGCTCCGTCCCGCCGCGCCGCCGTCCGCGCCGGGGTTCGGCGCCGCGCCGTCCGCCGGGGCCGCCGCCGTGGCCGCCGTGCCGACCGCGCCCGCCGGACGGGAACAGGTGCCCGGCCATCTTGCCGAAGACGCCGCCCGCGCGACCGCCTCCGTGGCCGCCCTTGCCGCGACGGCCGAACCGGCGCTTGGTCAACGGGAGTCTCCGATCATGGACGGGGGCGTCCGTCCATGATCGTTAAAACGGCGACCGCGCTTCCACTCCCGATTTGACCGGATTCGGCCAGGCGGTCAGGGGCGGTTGCCCGTCCAGACGGTGCGGGCGGTGAAGGCGCCGCGGGCGGCGGACTTGGCCGCGCGGATCTCTTCCAGGCGGGCCGGGGTGAGGCCGTGCGCGGCGGCGAGAGCGTGGACGACCTCCAGGACGTCCGCGAGTTCGCCGGGCAGGTCGCTGGGGTCGGCCGCGCAGGCTTCGGCGGTCTCTTCGCGGAGTTTGTCGCGCAGGCGCTGCCGGTATTCGGTCTCGTCGGCGATGTAGGTGACGGGTTCGGCGCCGGACGCGCGGATGATCTCCGGGATGCGGTCCCGGACGAGCTTGCCGTCCACCGTCAGGACGCTCGGGTGTAGCGCACGTCGAAGTCCTTGGTCCAGGCCGTCCCGTCCGGCGAGGTCTCCCAGGCGCCCTCGATCGTGCGGCCGTCCGCGGCGAACGTGGCGGAGAAGCGCTGGTTGAAGCCGGCGGCGTCCCGGCTCATCGTCCAGACGCCGCCGCGCACGTCGAACCGGTAGACGCGGAACACCTCGCGCGCGTCGGCATAGAGCATCGTGAACGCGTCGGCGGTGTCGTCCAGCCCGATCAGCGCCGTCACCGGCAGCGGCGAGTGCGCCGCCCAGTCCGCGTCGAACGACTCGGCGTCCTCGGTGCGCTGGCGCAGGAACGCGCCGTCCTCGGTCCACGCGAACCGCGTGGCGGCGATGCCCATCGACCGTCCGCCGACGATGGCTTCCGTCCGCCACTCGCCCAGCAGAGGCTCCAGGCGCCCGAACGCCGGATGTCCCATGTCACGCTCCCCTCGTCCGCCATGATCGTGGCACGGCGTCCGGCCCTGGCCAATCGGCCGTGCCGGGCTGTGGATCTTCCTAGGGTTCCGCCATGGAGGGCAACAGGTTCGAGGGCGTGGCGACCGGGCCCGTCATCCAGGCGCGGGACGTCACGCTGCGGCTGCCGGCGACCGTCCCGGCGGGGCTCGGCGGCGTGCGGGCGCGCGGCGCGGAGTTCGTCGGACGCACGGCCGTCCTCGCCGAGGTGCTGGCGCTGATCGACCCCCGCGACGGCGGCGCGGGCGTCGTGCGCGTGTCCGCGGTCGCCGGGATGGGCGGGGTCGGCAAGACCGAGCTGGCGGTGCAGGCCGCGCACGCGGCGACCGAGCTCGGCTGGTTCCCCGGCGGCGTCCTGATGATCGACCTGCACGGCTACGACCCGCGGCAACGGCTGGACGAGGCGCGGGCGCTGGCGAGCCTGCTGCGCGCGCTCGGCGTCCCCGACGAGCACATCCCGCCGGGCGACGACGAGAAGGAGCGGCTGTACCGGACGGTCCTCGGCGCGTACGCCGAGCGCGGCCGTCCCGTCCTCGTCGTCCTGGACAACGCCGCGCCCGCCACGCCGGTCGACCGGCTGCTGCCCGGGCGCGGGCCGGTGCTGGTGACGTCCCGGCATGCGCTGGCCGAGCTGCCCGGACGGCTGCTGGACCTGGACGTCCTGGACGACGACGACGGCGTCGAACTGCTCCGCCGCCTCATCACGCTGCGCCGTGGCCCCGCCGACACCCGCGTCGCCGACCATCCCGGCGACGCGCGGCGGATCGCGGGCTTCTGCGGCGGGCTGCCGCTCGCGCTGGAGATCGTGGCGGCGCTTCTGGCCGCCCGTCCGGCCAAGCCGCTCGCCGAGCTGGCCGAGGAGCTGGCGGCCGAGCACACCCGGCTGAGCACGCTGGAGTACCGGCGGCGGGCCGTGCGCGCGGCGTTCGACCTGTCCTACCGGGCCCTGCCGGACGGGCAGCGGCGCCTGTTCCGGCTGCTCGCGGTGAACCGGGGGCCGCGCGTGTCCACGGCGGCGGCGACCGTGCTCGCCGGGACGGACGAGCGCTCCACCCGCCGCGACCTGGAAGAACTCGCCGAGGCGCACCTGATCGAGCCGTGGACCACGCCCGGCTGGTGGCGGATGCACGACCTCGTCCGGCTTTACGCCGCCGAGACGGCCGGCGCGCACCGCGCCGAGGACGGCGCGGCCGGCGCCTGGGACCGTCTCCTCGACCACTACCTGACGACCACCGAGAAGGCGCTCGCCCACGTCAACCCGCTCGCCGCCGACGATCCCGGCGCGCAGGGCTTCGCGTCCCGCACTGAGGCGTTCGCCTGGCTGGACGCGGAGCTGCCGAACCTGTCGGCCGCCGCGTTCGCCGCGTCCGCACGCAAGCCGTCGTTCGCGCTGCTGCTCACGCTGAACCTGGCCCGCTACCTGGAACGGCGCCGGCTCCTCGCCGAGTGGGAGGCGCTGGCGGTGCTGGCGCGCGACACGGCCGAGCGGGTCGGCGACCGGCACCACGAGGCGGTCGCGACCACCAGCGTCGGGCTCGTCCTGGACGCGACCGGACGGTCCGCCGAGGCCGTCGCCGCCTTCCGCCGGTCCGCCGAACTCGCCCGCGCGAACGGCGACGACCTCGGCGAGCGGACGGCGCTCAGCAACCTCGGCGGCGCCCTGCAGCGGATCGGGCGCGTGGACGAGGCCATCGGCGTCTGCCGCGAGACCGTCCGGCTGTGCCGCGCCGCCGCCGACCGGCAGGGCCACGCGCTCGCGCTCGGCAACCTCGGCGCGGCGCTGGACGAGGCCGGCCGGACGGACGAGGCCGTCGCCGTCCACCGCAAGGCCGCCGAACTGCACGGGCGCATCGGCGACCGGCACGGCGCGGGCGCCGCGCTGTCGAACCTCGGCGTCGCGCTCGGGAAGATCGGCCGCCATGCCGAGGCGGTCCGCGCGTGCGAGGAGGCGGTCGCGGCGTGCCGGGAGACCGGCGACCGGTACCGCGAGGGCATCGTGCTGGGCAATCTCGCGCTGGCGCTGCGCGGGACCGGGGACGAGGCGGCGGCCGTGCGCCGCTACGTCGAAGCGGTCGAGGCGCTGCACGACTCCGGTGAACTCTCGGCGGAAGCGGTCGCCCGGTTCGAGTGGGGGCGCACGCTGATCGCCGCCGGGAACCGGGACGAAGCGCTGACCGTCCTGCCGCGGGCCGCCGCGCTGCACCGGGAGGCCGGGAACCGGCACGGCGAGGCGTCCGCGCTGCACGCGCTCGGCCTCGGTCTCGTCGACGCGGGCCGCCTGCCGGACGCCTGCGCGGCGCTCGCCCGGGCCGCCGACGGATTCGCCGGGATCGACGAGGAGAGCCGCGCGCTCGCCGCGTCCGCGCTGGAGATGACGCGGAAACTGGCCGCGCTGGAGCGTTTGGACGGCGACGCGGCCGGTTAGGCGACGTCCATGCAGGACGTCACGCGGGCCGCGGTGCTCGGCGCGGGGTCGTGGGGGACGGCGTTCTCCCTGCTCCTCGCCGAGGCGGGCTGCGCGGTGACCCTGTACGGCCGCCGCGCGGAGATCGTCGCGGCGATCAACGAGCGGCGCGAGAACCCCGCGTACCTGCCGGGCGTCGCGCTGCCGGACGGGATCACCGCGACGACGGACCCGGCGCGGGCGCTGGACGGCGCGGCGCTCGTCGCGCTGGCCGTCCCGGCGCAGACGCTGCGCGGCAACCTGGCCGGCTGGGCGCCGCTGCTGCCCGCCGACGCCGTCCTGATCAGCCTGATGAAGGGCATCGAGCGCGGCACCGGACGGCGCATGTCCGAGGTGATCGGCGAGGTGACGGGCGCGCCGCCGGGACGGATCGCCGTCGTCTCCGGCCCGAACCTGGCCCCCGAGGTCGCGCGCGGGGAGCCGGGCGCGGCCGTCGCGGCGTGCGCGGACGCGACGACGGCCCGGCGGGTGCAGGAGGCGTGCATGACGTCGTCGTTCCGCGTCTACACGGTCGAGGACGTCGTCGGCTGCGAGCTGGGCGGCGCGGTCAAGAACGTCATCGCGCTGTGCGTCGGCGCGACCGTCGGCCTCGGCCTCGGCCACAACACGCAGGCGATGCTGATGACGCGCGGCCTCGCGGAGATGGCGCGGCTCGGCGCGGCGCTCGGCGCGGCCGAGCACACGTTCGCGGGCCTGGCGGGTCTCGGGGACCTCGTCGCGTCGTGCGTGTCGCCGCTCGGCCGCAACCGCACGTTCGGTGAGAACCTCGGCCGCGGGATGAGCGTGGACGAGGTCGTCGCGGTGACCCGGCAGACCGCCGAGGGCGTGACGTCGGCGGGCTCGGTCCTGGCGCTGGCGCGCGAGCACGACGTGGAGATGCCGATCACCGAGACGGTCGCGGCGGTCGTCAACGAGGACCTGGACGTGCGCGAGGCGGCGGCGGCCCTGATGTCCCGCTCCCCCAAGCCCGAACGCTACGGCGTCTGACCGGGCGCGGCGCTCACTCCGCATCGCGCGCCCAGGCGTGGAGGGCCTCGGTGCGGCCGGCCTCGTCGAGGTTCAGCGCCGCCTCGATCAGCGCCAGGTGCGTGAACGCCTGCGGGTAGTTGCCGAGCATCGTGCCGTCGCCCGTCATCTCCTCGGCGAACAGGCCGAGCGGGCCGCCGCGCGGGCACAGGGCGGCGAAGCGGCGGCGCGCCTCGTCCGTCCGGCCCGCGAGGACGAGCGCCGACACCATGTCGAACGAGCAGAGCAGGAACGCGCCCTCCGGGCCGTCGAGGCCGTCGCCGGTGGCGCGCGGGTCGTAGCGGTGGATCAGCCGGCCGCCGCCCGCGAGGGGTTCGCCGAGCCGTTCGTCGATCCGGTCGAGGGTGGCGCGGACGCGCGGGTCGCGGCCGTCGAGGAACTGCAGCAGCGGCAGCCGCAGCAGGGACGCGTCCAGCTCCGGTTCGCCGTAGACCTGCGTGAACGCGCCGACGCCGGGATGGTAGCCGTGGGCGAGCAGGCTCGCGCGGACGGCGTCGCGTTCGCGCCGCCACCGGTCGAGCGGCGGACGTTCGTCGCCGAGCGCGGCGGCGAGCCTGATGCCCCGGTCCAGGCAGACCCACGCGTACATTTTCGAGCTGGTCCAGTGCCGGAGCCGGGTCCGCACCTCCCAGATGCCGTGGTCGGGCTCGCGCCACCGGGCGCAGGCGGCGTCGACGACGGCGAACAGCCCGGCGGCCTCGTCCGGGGTGAGGTCCCCGGCGACCTCCTGGTAGACGAGCGCCGCGTCCAGCACCTGCCCGTAGACGTCGAGCTGGACCTGATCGAACGCCTCGTTCCCGATCCGCACCGGACGGGACCCGGCGTACCCCTCCAGGTGGCCGAGCGTCTCCTCGGCGACGCGCGTCCCGCCGTCCAGCGTCAGCATGGGCCGCAGGTGACCGTGCTCGGCCGACCAGTTCCGCAGCAGGAACCGCAGGTAGCGGCCCGCCTCCTCGGGATGGCCGAGCCGCAGCAGGACGAGCACGACGAGCGCCGCGTCCCGGTGCCACACGTACCGGTAGTCCCAGTTGCGCTCCCCGCCGGGCCATTCGGGCAGCGACGCGGTGGGCGCCGCGAGCAGCGCGCCGCTCTCGCTGTCGAGCAGGCCGCGCAGGACGACCGCGCTGCGCCGCACGTCCTCGGCGCCGACGCCGTCGTAGCCGGAGCGGGACGACCACGCGTCCCAGGCGTGGCGCGTCGCGTCCAGCAGGGGCCCGGCGGGGGCGCGGGCGAGCGCGGGATCGCCGTGGGCCAGCCGCAGTTCGGCGACGTCGCCCTCGGTCAGCTCGGCGTCCAGGCACGGTTCGCCGCGCAGGACCGGCGCGGGATCGCCGCCGAGCACGAGCCCCGACACGCTTTCGGCCAAGGCCCCGTCCACGGCGGCCCAGCGCGGCGGGGTGCGGGCGTGGTCGGGCGTCGCGCGCACCCGCGCCCGGATCCGCGCCGTGCCCCGCTCGCACGTCACCCGCCGGACGAGCACGCCCACCGGCACGATGCCGCGCTCGTCCCCGGCCTCCGGGGCGCGGACGGCGAGGAAGTCGTGCGCGACGACCGTCCCGGACGGGCCCGTCCACCGGCTCTCCAGCACCAGCGACGCGCCCGTGTACCGCCGCGCCGGCTCGTCCGCGCCCTCGACCAGCAGCTCGAACGCCCCGCCGATCCGCCGGTCCAGGATCCGGTTGAACACCGCGGGCGCGTCGAACCGGGGCGCGCACCACCACTCGACGGCGCCGTCCGGGCCGAGCAGCGCGGCCGTGCGGCAGTCGGACAGGAACGCGTAGGCGCCGAGGGGCGGGGGGCTCATGACGTCAGCTCCGGCAGGACCCACGTCCCGAACGCGTCGATGAACCCGCGCTGGTCTCGTCCGACCTGGTGGATCATCACCTGGTCGAACCCGTGCGCGGCCTGGGCCGCGAGCCACGCGGCGTGGGCCGCGAGGTCCGCCGAGACGTGCACGTACGGCCGCAGCTGCTCCGGGTCGACGAACTGCGCCGCCTCCGCGAACTGCTCGGGCAGCGGGATGTCCCAGCCGACCGTGCTGCCGAAGATCGCCTCGCGCCACTGGTCGTGCGCGTTGGCCAGCGCCTCGTCCTCGGCGTCGGCCCAGCTCACGTGCGCCTGGAGGGTCGCGGGGCCGCGCCCGCCCGCGTCCCGGTAGGCGCGCAGCGCGTCGGCGTGGGCGTCGCCGGGCTGGTTGACGGTGATGAACCCGTCCGCCCAGGACGCCGTCCACGCGGCCGTCCGGGGCGTGACCGCCGCGCCGACCAGGGCGGGCGGCGTCTCCGGCAGCGTCCACAGGCGCGCCCGGTCCACCCGGACGAGCCCGTCGTGCGAGACGGTCTCGCCGTCGAACAGCGCCCGGACGATCGCGACGCACTCGGTCAGCCGCCGCTCCCGCACGTCCTTGGCGGGCCACGGGTCCCCGGTGATGTGCTCGTTGAGCGCCTGCCCGGTGCCGAGCGCGACCCACAGTCGTCCCGGGTACATTTCGGCGAGCGTCGCGGCGGCCTGCGCGAACACGGCCGGGTGGTAGCGCTGGCCGGGGGCGGCGACCACGCCCATCGGGAACTCCGTCAGGGCGAGCGCCGACCCGAGCCACGCCCAGGCGTGCCCGGAATGTCCCTGCCGGGCGCTCCACGGCGCGAAGTGGTCCGAGCACATCGCGGCCGTGAAACCCGCCTGCTCGGCGGCGCGCACGGCGTCGAGCAGCTCCCCCGGCCCGAACTGCTCGTGCGAGGCGTGGAACCCGAAGCGGGTCACCGCGACACCCCCGTCGCTCGAAGCGATCTTCTGGTCACTCCAAGCTACCGAGCCCCTCCGACATTTTCGTCGGCCGCCCCGAGGACCCGGTAGCCGACGCCCGGCGTCGTCCTGATCACCGGCGGCTCGCCGAGCTTGCGGCGCAGGCGGCCGACGGTCACCGTGACCGTGTTGGTGAACGGGTCGGCGTTCTCGTCCCAGACCTGTTCGAGCAGGTCCTCGGTGCTGAGGAACGCCGGGCTCGCGCGCAGCAGCGCCTCCAGGACGGCGAACTCCTTCACCGACAGGTCCAGGTGGCGCCCGTCGCGGGTCGCGACGCGCCGCAGCGGGTCCAGCTCGATCCCGGCCGCGCGCAGCGTCCGGGACCGCGCGGACGGCTGGCGCCGCGCCAGCGACCGGACGCGCAGCACCAGCTCGGGGAAGTGGAACGGCTTGGTGAGGTAGTCGTCGGCGCCGAGACCGAGCCCGCTCACCCGGTCCCCCGGCGACGCCGCGGCCGTCAGCATCAGCACCATGACGCGCTCGTGTCGTTCGGTGATGATCCGGCAGAGGGCGTCGCCGTGGATTCCGGGCAGGTCTCGGTCCAGGACCACCACGTCGTAGGCGTTGACGTCCAGTTTCGCGGCGGCGTCCAAACCGTCGTGGGCGACGTCCACGGCCATGCCCTGGTCGCGCAGGCCCTCGGCCACGACGTCGGCGAGCGTCCGCGCGTCCTCGACCACGAGCACCCTCACGCGGACGTTCCGGGCAGCGCCACCTCGGCGCGGAGCCCGCCGCCGGGCCGGGCGCGCAGCTCCAGCGCGCCGCCGTGCGCGGCGGCGACGGCGCGGACGATCGACAGCCCGAGCCCGGTGCCCGCGCCGATCCGGTCCCCGCCGAGGCGCCGGAAGGGACGGCCCAGCGCGGCGACCTGCGCGGGGTCCAGTTCGGGTCCGCCGGTCTCGACGACGAGGACGGCTTTCGTCGCGTCGCCGTTCACAGCGACCCGCATCCAACCGCCCGGGTCGTTGTGCCGGATCCCGTTGTCGATGAGGTTGTCGGCCATGCGGAGCAGGAGCGTGCGGTTACCGCGGACGCGCACGTCGTCGCCCGTGGCGTGGACGTCCAAGCCGCGTGCCGCGATTTCGTCCGCGCGGGCATCGAGCGCGCTGGATACGACCCGGCCCAGTACGACGGTCGCCCGTTCCGGCAGTTCGCCGTTCTGCGCGCGGGCCAGCACGAGCAACCCTTCGAGCAGCCGGTCCATGTGGTCGAGTTCGGTGCGCAGCCGGTCGGCGAGGGCGACGGTCTGCGGGGCCCGGTCCGGTTTCGCGGCGGCGACGTCCAGCGACGCCCGCATCGTCGCCAGCGGGGTCCGCAGCTCGTGGGACGCGTTGGCGACGAACCGGCGCTCGGCCGCGAACGCCCCCTCCAGCCGGTGCAGCAGCGCGTCGATCGTGTCGGCGAGGCCCTTGACCTCGTCGTCGGGGCCGCGCACGGCGAGCCGTTCGTGCAGGTTGTCGGCCGAGATGCGGCGGGTCGCGGCCGTCATCGCGCGCAGCGGGCGCAGGACGCGGCCCGCGACGAACCGGCCGAGCACGATCGACGCCAGCGCCATCACGGCCAGCGCGACCACCGAGCCGACGAGGAGCCGCCGGGCGGTGTCCGCCTCCTGCGCGTTGAGCTGGGCCTGCAACGTGGCGATCTGGGCCTGCGCGTCGGCGAGCTGGACGCTCGGCACGGACGCGGTACCGTCCGGTGCCGTCCGCACGGCGGCGGATCGGTTGGACGCCACCACGTTCGCTATCAGCAGCAGCACCGCCGCCGAGCCGAGGAACACGGTGCTGTAGAGCGCGGTGAAGCGCTGCCTGACCGTACGCATGGTGTCCAGAATGCACCGATGCGCCTAACAGCGGTGTGACGGCCGTCGTTCGGCCCGCGTTACGACGCCCGCGCGAATGTCTGCGGCATGAACGACGCGACCATCACCGTCACCGATCTGCGCAAGCGCTACGGGCGCACCCTCGCGCTGGACGGCATGACCTTCGCCGTGGCCCCCGGACGGGTCACCGGCTTCGTCGGCCCGAACGGGGCCGGGAAATCCACGACACTGCGCGCGATCCTCGGGCTGGACACCGTGGACGCCGGGACGGCCCTGATCGGTGGGCGGCCGTACCGAAGCCTGCCGCGTCCGCTGACGCACGTCGGTGCGCTGCTGGACGCCGGAGCCCTCCAGCCGAGCCGCCGCGCCCGCGACCACCTGCTGTGGCTGGCGCACTCGCAGGGCCTCGGCGCCCGCCGGGTGGACGAGGTCCTGGCGCTCGCCGGGCTGACCGACGTCGCGCGGCGCCGGGCGGGCGGCTACTCGCTCGGGATGCGCCAGCGCCTCGGGATCGCCGCCGCGCTGCTCGGCGATCCGGCCGCCGTCCTGCTGGACGAGCCCTTCAACGGCCTGGATCCCGAGGGCTTCGTGTGGATTCGGGGGCTGCTCGCGCAGCTGGCCGCCGAAGGCCGCGCGGTGCTGGTGTCCACGCACCTCATGGGCGAGTTGCAGGGGATCGCCCAGCATGTCGTGGTCGTCGGACGCGGCCGGGTCCTCGCCGACGCCGGCGTCGCGGACCTCCTCGCGGCGGCCGGCGGCGGGCGCGTCCTCGTGCGCACCACGGCGGCGACGGACGCGGCGCACGCGCTGGAGCGCGCGGGGGCCGCCGTGACCGTCCGGGACGGCGCGCTGTCGGTGGCGGACCTCGCGGCGGAACGCGTCGTGGCGGTGCTCGGCGCGGAGCGGGTGCCGTTCTCCGAGGTCGCCGAGCACCGCGCGACGCTCGAAGAGGCGTACATGGCCCTCACCCGCGACGCCGTGGAGTACTGGGGGGCCGCGCTGTGACGGTCTTCGCGCAGCTCCTGCACGCCGAGTGGACGAAGTTCCGGACCGTCCGGGGCTGGGTCGTCGGCGCTCTCGTCGCCTTTCTCGCGACCGTCCTCGTCGGGCTGCTCGGCACGGGCGGCACCAAGCTGCCGCACGGCTCGGCGGAGCCGCTGCCGGTCGGGCCGGGCGGGGAGGCGGTGAGCGACACGTTCTTCTTCGTCCACCGGACGCTCACCGGTGATGGAAGCCTCACCGTGCGTCTCGCTTCTCTCACCGGGGCGGACGGCGCGGGCCTCACGCCGTGGGCGAAGGGCGGCATCCTCGTGAAGGCGGGGACGCGTCCGGGGTCGTCCTACGCCGCCGTCCTGCTCACCGGCGCGCACGGCACGCGGATGCAGCACGACTTCACCCACGACCGGGCCGGGCGGCCCGGCGCCGGGTCGCGCTGGCTGCGGCTCGTCCGGACGGGGTCGGTCGTCACCGGGTCCGAGTCCGCCGACGGCGTGCACTGGACGACGATCGGTACCGCGCGGGTCCGTTCGGGCGCCGTGGGGGCCGGGATGTTCGCGACGTCGCCGGCGTCCTTCCACACGAGCGGACGTTCGGTCACCGAGAACCCGGCCGTCGCCACCGCCGTCTTCGATCACGTCTCGGTGCGCGGCGGGTTCGGCGGCGCGTGGCGCGGCGAGCAGATCGGCGGCGCCCCTTACGGCCCGGAGATGCGGCCGGGGTTCCGGACGGCGGGCGGGACGTTCGCGCTGACCGGCGCCGGGGACATCGCCCCGCTCGTCGGCGGCCCGGCGCTCGGCAACGCCTTCCCGGTCGAGGCGTTCCTCGTCGGCGCGTTCGCCGGGCTGATCGCGCTCGCCGTCCTCGGGGCGACGGCCATGACCGCCGAGTACCGACGCGGCATGATCCGCACGACGCTCGCCGCGACGCCGCATCCCGGCCGGGTGCTGGCGGCGAAGGCCGTCGTGCTCGGGGCGGTCGCGTTCACCGTCGGGACGGCCGCCGCGCTCGTCGCGGTCCGGATCGGGGAGAATCGCGTCCGCGCCGACGGCTACGCGATCTTCACCGTGCCCGCGCTCACCGAACTTCGGGCCGTCGCGGGCACCGGGCTGCTGCTGGCCGCCGCCGCGATCCTCGCCCTCGGAGCCGGGACGATGCTGCGGCGCGGTGCCGTCGCGGTGACGGGCCTCGTCGTCCTCATCGTCATTCCGTACATCCTCGCAATGAGCGCCGTGCTACCGGCCGGGGCCGCGAACTGGGTGCTGCGGGTCAGCCCTGCGGCGGGGTTCGCGATACAGCAGACGCTTCCCCGCTATGGGCACGTGTGGAGCGAGTACACGCCCGCCACCGGTTATTACCCGCTCGCCCCGTGGGCGGGGTTCGCGGTGCTCTGCGGGTGGGCGGCAGTGGCTTTCGGGTCGGCGGTCGTCCTGCTGCGCCGGAGGGACGCATGAGGCGCGCCGTGCACGCGGAGTGGACGAAGCTCCGCACCGGCGGCGGGATCCTGCTCGCCCCGCTCGTGCTGGCCGTGGCGATCGTGGGACTCGGCGCGGTCGCCGCCGGGACGGCGAAGGCGGGCGCCGACCCGGGCCGCGCCGCCCTCGCCGGGCTCGACCTCGGGCCCGCGATCGTCGCGCTCCTGGTCGCCCTGCCGGTCGGCGCCGAGTACGCGACCGGCATGATCCGCACGACGCTCGCCGCGACGCCGCGCCGTAGTGCCGTGCTCGCCGCCAAGGCAGTCGTGCTCGGCGGGCCGGTCGCGCTGGCCGGGGCGGTCGCGGCGGCGGGCGCGCTGCTCGCCGGACGGTGGCTCGGGCTCGATCTCGGGCCGTCCGGCGCGGTGCTGCGGGCGGCGTTCGGATCGACGCTCTTCCTGGTGCTGGTCGCGCTGCTCGCGCTCGGGATCGCCGTCGCGGTGCGGGACGCAGCGGCGGCGTCGGGGGTCGTACTCGGGCTGTTCTATCTGTCGCCGGTGCTCGTCCCGCTCGTCCGGGACCCGGCCTGGCGGCGGCATCTGGAGCAGATCACGCCGATGAACGCGGGCCTCGCCGTGCGGTCGCTGCACGTGGACGGCCTGCCGATCGGGCCGTGGAAGGGACTCGCCGTGCTCGCCGCGTGGGCCGCCGCCGCCCTCGCCCTGGGCGCGTTCGCCCTGCTCCGCCGCGACGCCTGACGACTCGGCGGGCGGTCCCTGTTGATCACGTGTCATGGATTACACATGGGACCGAGCGCACTGTGTGGTACAAATTGTGACTCAGGCAGTGGTACGGCGGTGTGACGACGCCTTCCGTCCCGTCCTGCCCGAACCCGGGACGGTTCTCCGGAAACCCCGAGCACGGCGTGTCACAGCGCCGCCGGGGAGCCGTCCCGGCCGGGCGCAAAGGCGCACACTCTCCGGTGCGGCGCCCGCATGAACGCAATCGATGAATGAGCCGGCCGCCGGATCCGGCAATACTCCGGAACGCCCGCGCAACGCCGGCCGGTGATCGCGCCATCGTTAGACGGCTCGATCACCGCCGGGCGACGCCCTCAATTCGGCGGGACCGGCCGCCGGACGACCGGCGGCCAATCTACCGGCCGACCCTAATGGGCGTTTTCGTACTGCTCGATCACGGTCGCCGGGATACGGCCGCGATCGTTGACCTGGATGCCGCGCGACCTCGCCCACTCGCGGATCTCGGCGGACCGGTCGCGGTTCGACTGCGTCCGCGCGGGCCGCGCACCCTGGGCGTTCTTGGGACGCGCCCGGCGCGCGTGCCGGACGAACGGTTCCAGGAGGTCGCGGAGTTCGGCGGCGTGCTTGTCGCTCAGGTCAATTTCGTACAGCGCGCCGTCCAGCCCGAAGCCGACGGTCTCATCCGCCTCTCCTCCGTCGATGTCGTCAACGAGGAGGACTTTGACCTTCTGTGCCATGCGGAAATCCTTCCGAGCGGGGTTCGATCGCAGCATAGACGGTACGCGCCGTGCTGGCGATACATTCATTCCGCAAAGACTGTCACGAAAATCTCACCCTTCAGAAGCAAGACTCCCCGCGCACACCACCGGCGACCGGAAAGGGCCGTGGGCAACTCCCCGAACCGATGAAAGCGTTCACGAGCACGCCCGATTGGCCCCGACCGAAGAGAGCCCGAGCACCGGGGACCAGGGCGTTGCGCGCCGCAGCGTCGGCCGACGGAGGATCATCGCGGCGCGGGATACAAGGCGAGCAGGACGCTCGTCATTTCCGGCGGCGCTTTTGGGGGCGGTGTTTGGAGGTCGGGCGTTGTTGCGGTGGCTTCTTCGGTGTCGGCTGTTGCCGGGGGGCGCGGCCACGGGAGCTGTTGGGGGTGCGACCGCGGACGATGCCGATCAGTTCTTCCATGAGGTCGGTCGTTTCGGCGTCGAGCCAGGCCAGGCCGATCTGGGACTGGGGCGCGTCCGTCACGGTCCGGTAGGTGAGGTCCTTGCGGTGGTGGAGGCGGGCCAGAGACTGCGGGAGCAGCAGGACGCCGGCTTCCGACGCCACCAGCTCGATCGCGGCGGCGGTGCTCTCAGGACGGGTGAAGGCAGGTTGGCCGGGCCGGTCGTCCCAGGTCAGGACGTCGTCGAGAGGATCGAAGACGTCCTCGTCAGCGAGATCGGCGAGCACCAGCTCCTCCACTGCGGCCACCGCGTGATCCTTGGGCACCACGACCACGGTCATTTCCGTGTACAGCGGGATCACGTGGAGGGCTTCGCGGTCGACGGGCAGGCGCACGAACGCGGCGTCCGCACCGCCGCTCCGCAGCAGGGGGACGATCTCCGCCGCCGACGTCTGCAGCAGCCGGAGCGGCACCTCCCGGACCCGCTCGGCCCACACCCCGGCCCATTTCCCGGGCGTCACCCCCGGCACGTAGGCCAGCCGGAACTCACCGTCGGTCACGCCGCAACCCTAGTCACGTCCGGGGAGTCCCCCACAACTGACTACCCTTGAGGCCATGGGCACGTCCAAAGCAAAGACCCCGCAGACCATGAAGCCCGCGACCGCGGCCAAGAAGCTGGGGATCCTGCTGTCGGCAGCACCCGCCGAGTTCCAGGAAGGCTTCGTCTCCCGGGACGAATTGAACGCGCTCCAAGCCGACCCGCCCGCATGGCTCACGACCCTGCGCCGCGAGGGCCCCCACCCCCGCCAGGTCGCCGCCGCCAAGCTCCGCGTCTCCGTCTCGGGCCTGGCCCGCGCCGGAATCACGGACTTCCTCACCACGGCCGAGATCGAGAAGCTGAAGGCCGAGAAGCCCGACTGGCTGGAACGCGAGCAGGCCGTCCAGGCCGACGTCCGCAAGGAAGAACTCCGCCTCAAGGAGCAGCGCGCCAAAGCCTGACGCCCCCGCCTGCTCATGGTCCGCAACGTCCCGCCAGCCAATGCTGATCGAGGAATGCGGCCGTATCATGAGTCCGGTCGTGTCCGGCGCGGAGGCCGAGGAGGCATCTGATCGCACGGGGAGTCGACGGTCGACCGGATCGGTTAACACCGCTGCGCCGCAACCGCGATTTTCTTCTCCTCTGGTGCGGTCAGACGGTCTCCGTGCTCGGATCGCGGGCCTCGTCGGTCGCCTTCCCGCTGCTCGTCCTCAATGAGACCCAGTCGGCGGGCAAGGCGGGAGTTGCCGGTTTCGTCGCCACGCTGCCGTACCTGCTTTTCTTCCTGCCCTCCGGGGTCGTCGTCGACCGGTGCGACCGCAGGCGCCTCATGTTCCTCTGCGAGGCGAGCCGCGCAGTGGCGCTCGGTAGTATCCCCGCCGCCTTGTTCCTGGATCGCCTCACCTTCGGCCAGATCCTGCTCGTGGGATTCGTGGAGGGCACGGCGTTCGTGTTCTTCAGCGTCGCGGAAAAGGCGTCCCTGCCCATGATCGTGCCGGCGGCCCAGATACCCGGGGCGCTGTCGGTCAACGAGGCACGCGACCGAGCCGCGGGATGGGTCGGCCGCACGCTCGGCGGGTGGATGTTCAGTCTTTCGCGCAGCGTGCCGTTCCTCGTCGACGCCGTGTCGTACGCGGTATCGCTGCTCACGCTGGCGGCGATCAGGTCACGCCTCGGGCCTCAACGCGAGGACAGATCGGGCACACCGCTCCATGAACTCGCCGAAGGCATGCGGTTCCTGTGGCGGCAGCCCTTCATCCGCCTTTCGGTGTTGCTCGTCGGCATCGTCAACATCGTCTTCGAGGCTCTCACCCTGGTGCTGATCGTCCTCATGCGCGACCGGGGAGATTCGGGCGGAGTCATCGGACTGGTCCTCGGCTGCCTCGGCGCGGGGGGCATGGCCGGCGCTTTCGCCGCACCGTCGTTCCAGCGCCGGGCCCGTCCGGGAACCATCGTCATCGGCGCCACCTGGGGGTGGACCGCACTCCTCGTCCTCCAGTTCACCTTCTCGCATCCGCTCGCACTCAGTGCGCTCGTCTTCATGATGGCGTTCGTCGGAACGCTGTGGAATGTCGTCGTCGTCAGCTATCAATACACGATCATTCCCGCCCGCCTCCTCGGCCGAGTGAAAAGCGGCATTCTGCTCGTCGCCTGGGGGACCATTCCCCTGGGATCGATTGTCGCGGGCTGGCTGGTGGAATCGATGGGCGCCGAGCCAACCCTCGCCGCGCTCGCCGCGACGATGCTCTGCGTCGCGATCCTCGCGACCTCCAGCAGCACAGTCCGCAGCGCGTCCAAATAAGCCTTGTCCCGAAGGTTCTCGTCAGCACGGCAAGGCGGAGGTCTTGATCCGTGTGCTGCTCATCGGCCCGCATGGTCGGGGCACACGCGAACTCCACGGCGTGGGTGACCGCTTGAGATCCCTACCGGCATCCTCGGTAAGGCGCTCAGCGGTGCGAGAGGTGGCTATGCCTCGGGCCGTCGCGAGATCGGCGAGTTCCGCGCGCAGCGGTCCCGCCCCTACCGCTTCCCCTATTCTGCGGTGCCCGCCATCGCTATATCCATGCCGGGTTTCACATCCTGCCCGGCACCCACCCCATCACCCCGGGCGTGAGAGGACGTCAGCCGCGCGTCAGTTCTGCATCCCTACCTGCTGAGTGCAGCGATCGAGTCGTCGGTGCAGGTGTCCCAGAAGGCGCCCGCGACGTCCTCGACCTGGGCGAGGGAGTCGGCGGCGAACAGGTGGTCCTGGTATTTGGTGATGTCGTAGTGCGTCGAACCCATGATCTTGAGGTCGAGCGGGTGGATGTGCATGTGCCGGAACTCCTCGATCTCGCCGTACGACGACAGGATCCCCGCACCGTAGGCGCGCAGCTCGCCGTCCTCGTACAGCACGCCGAACTCGAGAGTGAACCAGAAGACCTTGGAGACGAACTCCAGGGCCTCGGTCGTCTCGACGCGGCGGGCGGCCCCTCCGGCGGCGCGGTAGAGGGCGGCGAACCGGTCGGACGCCAGGGCGTTGCCGTGCCCGATCACCTCGTGGATCACGTCCGGCTCGGGCGTGTAGAACGGGACGCTGTGGTGCCGGATGTACTGCGTGGAGTGGAAGTAGGAGTCCGCCAGGGACCCGTAGAAGTCGCGGAGCGGGACCAGCCCGGCGGCCGGCAGGTAGCGGAACCCGGTCAGCGGCTCCAGCAGCCGGGACACCTCCTCCAGCTGCGGCACCCGGTCGGCGGGCACGTCCAGGCGGTCCTTGGCGTCCAGGTACTCGGCGCAGGCGTAGACCTCGTGCTTGGCCTTCAGTTCGGCCGAGACGAGCCGCCACACTTCATGCTCCTCGGCGGTGTAGCGGGCTTGCCGGATCGGCTCGCCGCGCCGATGGTTGAGTGCGAGATGAGCGATCTGGTTACGGCGCTCACGGTAGACCGGGTCGGCGAAACCCGGGTGAGTCTGCGCCAGCTCTACCGTCACCGCCCCGTGTTCGTCCCGCGTCACAGGAGCGAAGTACTGGGCTTCCTCGAACAATTCAGTCCTCCTTGTCGACTGTCTGCTTCTGCGAGGGTCCACCGAGCGGCGCTCCTAGGGAAGCCCCGCGCCTTCGGCATGCTCAACGGCGCGGCCTACGGCGACCCGACCGTAACGCCCCAGCCCGTCGCGCCTTGGGCGCGACGGGCGAGAGCAGGCACTTGACGTGATCGCTAGTACACGGCCCGCGCCGGCAAGGGGCGGGGGCTCAGCCGGCGCATGGCCTCGATGCGCTGCTCCGCCATGCGATCGGCGACCTCCTCCGGCGGCAGGTCCTGCTCGCGGGAGGTTCGCCAGACCTTGGTCAAGGTTTCACCGATCGCCATGATCCGGCGCGCGGCCGTGGGAAGGTCATGACCCCGCAGCTCCTCGGCGAGGTAGATGATCCCACCGGCGTTGGCCGCGTAGTCGGGCGCATAAAGGACTCCCCTGCGGTGCAGCTCCACGCCGTGTTCCGGCGCGGCGAGCACGTTGTTCGCCCGCCGCCTCTGCCCGCACGTCGCTGATCACCAGTTCCGCGCCATCACGTGCCAGCAGCCGGGCGAGCGCCTCGCCGACATGCCCGACACCCTGCACGGCTGCTCGCACACCCGTCAGATCGCGGGTGCCCCGCAGATGGCAGACCGCAGCGGTGATCGCCGCGTAGACGCCAAGAGCGGTTTGCGGCGAGGGATCTTTTCCCACGCAGGAGACCCGTTCGGCTTCCAGGCCGATCACCCGCAGGTCGTCTTGGGTGGTCCCGCTGTCAAAGATCGCTGGTGCGATTGGCCTTCGAGCTGTACGCCACCGGCGACTGGACGCTCGCCGACCTGCCGGGAGGAACTCTACGACTGCGGCCTGCGCACCCGGCCGCGCAACGGCGCCGCCAAGCGGGTGGGAGTGAGCAAGCTGTCCCAGCTCCTCCAAGAGCCGTTCGCCAGCCTCCACGCGCTGCAGGACGACAGCCAAGACTCGCCCCCGCCGGACGCCGACACCAAGCCCGTCCCGTCAGCGCCCAGCGCTTCCCGGCGCCGCGCACGAACCGGCAGCAACACCACACACCACACGAACAGCAGCAGGCCCCTCCCTGGTCACAAGGAGAGGCCTGCTCATGGTCTGCACGCCCTGCCAGCCGATGTCCGTTCGGGCAAAAGTTCCAGTAGTGCGCATGGGGCTCCCGCGATTGGACTCGAACCAATAACCTGCCGGTTAACAGCCGGCTGCTCTGCCAATTGAGCTACGCGGGATCGCTTCTGCCTGCGGGACCTGCGGTCCCCTGCGGGCAGGATTAGGTTAGCGCATCCGGCGAGCGGTTCGCGCACGCATATCCGGCGGGCGCGGGATGGAGCGCGTCGGGGCGGGTAGGGACGGCTGGGCAGGCAGTCGAGCGGAGGTGGACATGAAGATCCGCACCACGTTCCTCGCCGGAGCCGCCGTCGGGTACGTCCTCGGGGCCAAGGCGGGGCGCGAGCGGTACGAGCAGATCAGGGCGGGCTGGGCGAAGTTCTCGGGCAGCCCGGCCGTCCGGGAGAAGGCGGAGACGCTGAAGGAGCGCGGCGCCGGCCTGGCCGGGGCCGCGAAGGAGAAGGCGGACGCGCTGCGGCGCCGGAACGAGGACGCCCCCGGTCCCGTCGCGGTGCCGCCGAACTGATCAGAGGCCGGTGCGTTCGCGCAGTTCGGTGAGGATCTGCTCGGCCTGGGCGCGCAGGCCCGGGTCGTCGGGGTCCGCCCCGGCGTCGAACTGGAGCGACCACCGCACCTCTCCCCCCGTCGCCGGGCGGCGGCCCGCGATCCGCACCGAGCCGCCGCCGGGCAGCGGCGCCTGGTGGTTCACGACGACGGTGGACGTCACGCGCTCGCGGACCGTCTCGGGCACCGAACCGGCGTCGGTGAGCCCGATCTCGTGCGCCGGGCCGCCCAGGATCTCCTGGACGCGCAGCCGCCCGTCCCGCCACGACGCCTGCTCGATCCGCTCCCACGGGATCCGCGCCGTCCCGCCGGCGACGACCGGCACGTGCAGGGCGGTGGACGTCGCGACGACGTGCGAGCCGCCGAGCGTGGGCGCGAACGCCAGCACGCGCTCCCCCCGCTCCAGGGCGAGGGAGTCGCGGGCGGACGCGGGCAGACGGTGCCGGGACAAGCGCATCCCACCACGGTAGGCGATCACCGCGCGCCGAGCAGATCCAGGACGAGCGCCGCCGACCAGCTGTGGTCGTGGCCGCCGCGTCCGGTCCCGTCGAACGGGTCGAAGAACTCGCGGAACCCCGACTGCCGGACGAGCCGCAGCGTCGCCCCGCGCAGCAGGTCCGCGACGACCGGCAGGTCCTGGAGGCACGCGCCGTGCCAGACGAGCCAGTTGGTGTTGATCCACGTCGGCCCGCGCCAGTACCCGCCCCGGTCGAACGCCGGGGCCTGGACGTCGCACGCGGGCACCGGATACCCGGCGGCGCCGGCGAACCGCGAGGACAGCAGCAGGTCCGCCAGCCGCCGCAGGATCGGCGCGGGCAGATCCGGGTCCAGCAGCGGCCCGAAAGTGGCGATCGTGACGACGGGCAGCGGCCGTCCGCCGCGCAGGTCGTACGCGCGGAAGCACCCGGTGGCCGGGTCCCACAAGCGTTCCAGCAGAGCGGCGTGGACGCGTTCGGCCGCCTCCCGGTGCGGGACGGGATCGGCGCCGACGAGCGCCGCGATCTCCGCGAGCGCGTGCAGCGACGCCAGGTACGCCCCGTTGACGAGCGGGTCCTGCACCGCGAACGGATGCTCGTCGCGCAGATGGCCCGCCGAGTACCCCGCGTCCCGCAGGACGGCCGCGAGCCACGCGTACCGATCGTGGTCCTCCCCGGTGGCGGGGCCGTGCAGCGGATGGGACGGCGCGTACGCGGCGGGCGGCGGACGCAGGTCCCCGAGCGGACGGTCCCACGCCGGGCTGTTGTCCTGCCCCGACTCCCACGGGTGGCAGATCGCGATGAGCCCGCTGTCGTCCAGGTCCCGGACGGACGCGAGGTAGCGATGATGGGCCGCCAGCGCCGGGTACAACCGCGCGAGGAACGAACGGCCGCGCTCGCCGTCGTACAGGCGCAGCGCGGCGAGGGCGTGCAGCGGCGGGTTGATCAGCCCGGACGTCCGGACGGCGTGCGGCGCGCGCGGGTCGGCGGCGCTGCGCCACAGCTCGGGACCCGGGTAGTAGGCGTCGCGGGGCAGGTCGTCGTTGAACACGATGTGCGGGACGAACCCGTCCGACCACTGGCCCGCGAACAGCGACAGCAGCTCCCGCTCGGCGCGGTCGCGGCGGTGCCGGGCGAGGCCGAGGGCGACGAACAGCGAGTCCCAGCCCCACTGGTGGGGATAGAGGCCGGGGGACGGGACGGTGGCGCGTCCCGTCCAGTTGGCGTCCAGAACCCGCGCCGCGGCGTCCCACAGCGCGGTCTCGTCGCCGATCGGCCGGACGTCCCTGAACAGCGCGCGAACCCCCGTTCGACCTTCCGGATGATTTACCGCGATTCTCTACGGATCGCGCGTAACGCGCGAGTCCCTTCGGGCGATCTCCCGGGCGGCGCGCGTCCGGAACCAGCCGACGATCTCCTCCCCGGCCCGGATTCCGGCGGCGGCGGTGACGTCGGCGCCCGTCCAGCCGGCGGTGTGGAGTTCGCCGTGGGCGGGGCGGACGGCGGCGTCCGCGCTGTCCAGAAGGTCACGGTCGAGAAGCGAATCCCCGGCCGCGAGCGTCACCGTCGCGCCGGTGCGGCGGGCGACCTCGGCCGCGGCGGCGGCCTTGGTGAGCCCGGCGGGCAGGCAGTAGACCTTGCGGCCCTGGAGCGAGGTGCGCCAGTTGCGCTCGGCGCACCAGCCGGCGAGGTCGTCGATCCAGTCGGCGGGGAGCGCGGCGCGGTCCACGACGGCGTAGGCGAACAGGTCGGACGCGGTGCGCCGCCGCAGCACGAAGTCCCCGCCGGACAGCCGCGCGGCCACCTCGGCGAGCGGGGCGGCCCCGTCGGTGACGCGGGACCGGACGGCGGCGGACCAGGCGGCGTCGTCCACCCCGTCCACGAGCAGGTGCCCGCCGTTGGCGCAGATCGCGTAGGCGGGCGCGACGGGCAGCCGGACGCGCCGGTACTGCTCGGGCGTGCGGGTCGTGACGGGCACGAACACGGTCTCGGCGGCGAGCGCGGCCAGTTCCCGGACGGCGTTCGCGGTCATGTGGGACAGCGGCGCGCCGTCGTAGATCTCCACGCACTCCAGCTCGGGCAGGGGGCCGGGGCCGAAGGCGGCGGCGGAGTAGATGAGCGTCCGGTCCAGGTCGGAGCACACGAGGACGGTCACTGCGCCGCGCCGCCCGCGAACCGCGGATGGATCAGGCCCGCGCAGGCGTACGGGAGCGCGTCCGGCGGGACCTCGACCACCGGGACGCCGCGTTCGTCCGCCAGCAGCCGGATGTGCGCCAGCTCGGCCCCGGCGTCGGCGCGCGCGAGGACCTTCCACGGGACGCGCCGCAGCAGCACCCGCGTCGTCTCCCCCACGCCGGGCTTGACGAGGTTGAGGTCGGGCACGTCGTACTCGGCCGCGATCCGCCGGACGGCCGCCCAGCCCGACCAGTCCGCGGACCGGTCGGCGGCGAGCAGCGCGGGGGCGTCGGCGGCGACCCGGTCCGCGACGGCCGGGAAGCGGGCCGCGACGGCGTCGAGGAACCGGGCCGAAACGTCCTCGGCGGCCAGCTCGGCGTAGAACTTGGCGCCGTGGAAGTCGCCCGGGCCGATCAGGGAGCGGTTCAGGACCGTCCGGCTGACCAGCCCGGACACGGTCGAGTTCAGGCACGCCGACGGGACGAGGAAGTCGTCGCGGGTGCCGTGCAGCGGCGTGCAGCGCCCGGGGTCGGCGAGCACGGCCAAGTCCGCCCGGAACATTGTTCCGCTTAGTGCGGCGGCCAGCTCGCGCGCGATGGCGCCCTTGCCCGTCCAGCCGTCCACGAAGATCACCGACGCCGGGTCGTGATGCGCGGCCAGGTAATCCAGCGCGACCGCGTCGATCCCCCGGTCCCGGACGATGCTGATCGCGTAGTGCGGCAGGTCGAGCCCGTGCGCGAACCGCGCCCAGCGGCGCAGCAGGATCCCGACGGGCGTCCCGGCGCGCGCCAGCGACACGAGCACGGCGCCCGGCCCGCGCGCGGCCAGCACCAGCTCGCCGACGAGGCCGACGGCGTGCGCGAGCCGGTCCGCCGACGCGTCCAGCGCCTCCTCGAACAGCTTCCGGTACGCGGCGCCGGGCCGGTACTCGATCGGCAGCGACTCGGCGTAGTGGGCGCGGCCCGCCTGGATCGCGGCCTCGCGATCCTCGGTCGGCGCCTCCAGCGCCGCGCCGGACAGGTCGGTGAGCAGCCAGCCGACGTCCTCGGCCGCGTAACTCCCGAACTCCGGCCCCCGCAACACCCGCTTCACGCCCGCGCCCCCGGGCGGACGCGGCCCCCGCGACGCCCGCTTCAGGCCCGCGCCCCCGGGCGGACGGGTCACGCGCTCGCCGGGATCGCGGTCGGGCGGACGGTTCATGCGCGGGCTCCGGGGAGGGCGGCGAGGACGACGGGGGCGAGGGTGCGCAGGACGGCGAGCAGGCCGTCCACGAGGTCGGGCGTGTCGCCCTGGTCGTCGACGAGCAGCACGATCGCGTCGAAGGCGCGGGACGGGTCGCCGCCCGGGTCGACGTTGTAGGCGTACCGCTTCGTCGCGCCGTCCGGCGGGTTGTCGTGCGCGGGGAACACCAGGCGGGTGCGGATGGCGTAGCCGGGGTCGTCCACCGCGAGGACGGGCGAGCGCGTCGTCGTCGAGAACCGGACGGTCGTCCACGGCAAGGCGTCCGCCAGCGCCTCGGCGAGCCGCAGCGGCACGTACATGAACTCCTCGGTGCCGAGGACGAGCACCCGCGACGCCCCGTCCGGCAGCGCGGACGCGAGGACGGCCGCCATCGGCGCCAGCTCCTTCTCCAGCCGCCGCCGGTCGGCGGGCGTGAAGCCGTGCCGTCCGCCCTCGGGCAGCCCCGGCGGCCAGCCCAGCCCGACGCGCACCGCGCCGTGGTCCACGCGGTAGTCGATCTCGCGGTCGCGGCCGGACATCTCCGCCACGACGGCCTGCGCGGCGTCCAGCACGCCGGGCGGCAGCTCCACCCGGCCGGTCGCGAGCGTGACGACGTCGATGCCCGCGTTCAGTTCCCCGGCGAGGTTGCGCATCCGGACGCGGTCCGCCTCGCCGCGCACGTCCACCAGGGAGGCCAGCACGTACCGGTCGCGCGGCCGGACGGCGTGCAGCGCCCGCAGCGTGTTGAACGCGGTCCGCCCGGTGGACATCTCGTCGTCCACAAGGACCAAAGGAACATCCCGGTCCAGAACCGACGGGTCGGACGGCAGCAGCAGGTGCCCGGTCGCGTGGCTGTGCTCCTCCTCGAACCCGCCGTACGGCACGACGCCCGGCACGTGGCGACGCGTCGAGTGCAGGTAGGTCGCGCCGCCCAGCGCGTCGGCGGCCGAGTGCCCGAGCGCGGTCGCGGTCTCGGCGTACCCGAGGACGACGGCGTCCACCGCGCCCTTAGGCTCGCGCAGCCGGTCCCGCAGCGCCGCCGCCGACCCGCGCGTGCCGTGCAGCGCGTTCGCCAGCAGCGCCCCGTACGGCCCCGCGGTGCTCTCCCGGCCGCGCAGCCGCAGCCGGACCAGCTCGCCGAGCAGCAGGCCAGCACCGTGGACGATCCGGGGATCGGCCGGGACGTGCTTGCCGAGCACCCCCGACACGAGCAGGTGCGCGCGGCGCGGGTTGCGGCGGACGGCGAGCCCGGTCAGCGCGCCGAGCCGGACGCCGCCGGGCGCGGCGCCGTCCACCGTCCGCACGCCGAGCCGGTGCGCCACCCACTCGCCCGGCCACCGGCCGCGCCCGCTCACCGGCTCCCCGCCGCGTCGAGCAGTTCCACGAAGGTGACCCCCTCCGCCGCCACGCCGAACACCCGCGCGCGCAGCATCAGCCGCTCGGCCCACGCGCGGTGCGGTTTGGCCTCGTTCATCTTGTTGGCGTACGCGCTGGCCATCGCGCCGCCCCCGGCGACGCCGAGGATGTCGGCGGCGTCGCAGTACTCCTCGTGCGTCACGACCGACAGGGCGTGGACGGGCGACACGTGCGACGGGTGGATCACCGTCTTGCCGGTCAGCCCGTTGGCCTTGTCGAGGTGGACCTCGCGGATGAGGCCGTCCACGTCCGACACGATCAGGCTGCGGCGCAGCGGCGCGGCGCGCTGGGCGAGGAACGGGGACTCGCGGAGCTGCGGCTTGAACATCCGCTCGCCCGCCGAGAAGTACTCCCAGACGGGCCCGGTGACGACGAAGCCCGTCCCGTCGGCGCGGCCGAGCACGTTGACGATGTCGGAGATCGCGCCCGCGACCGGCGCGATGTCGTAGATCGACAGGTCCGGCGGGCGGCGCAGCCCGTACGCCGACGACAGGTCGGTCGCGCCGATCCGGACGGCGAGGACGAGGTCGCGGTGCTTGGCGAGCAGTTCCGCGACGTCCCCCAGCATCGCCCGGCGCGTCTCGACGTGGACGGCGTCACGGCTCTCGATCACCGGCATGGCCAGCAGCCGCCGTCCGCTGCGCTCCCCCGTCTCGGCGAGCACGTCGAGGTAGGCGCCGCCGGTCGCGGCGGTGAACTTCGGCAGGACGAACCCGGTGATCAGCTCGGCCGCGGCGCCGAGCCGGACGGTGAGGTCGCCGATCTGGCACGGGTTCCGGACGCGCAGGAACAGCAGCGGCGCCTCCGCGCCCCCCGCGTGCAGCGCGCGGAGCTGCCGGACGGCGTTCTCCTCGGCGGCGGGCAGGTCCGCGTCGGCGATGGAGTCCTCCAGGCACACGACCAGGCTCGTCACCCCGGCGCGGGCCGCCTTCCGGATGTCGTCCGCCAGGTTCGGCCGGATGGCCGGGCTGTAGAGCGTGGCGCCGAGGGCGACGGCGAGGACGGCCGGATCGTCGTGCCGGTCGAAGCGTCGGGGATGCCGGAAGAACAGGTGCTTGCGCAGCGCCGCATCAATATGGTCAAAGTGCCGCATGCACGTGGGTCCCCCCGGGTCGAACGCTCCCGCCCTGATCGGGCAGGTATCAGGGTAAAGGTGCCGAGGACGAGGTCAGGCGCCCGGCGGCCCCCGGAAACGGGGAGCGCCGGGCGCCGCCCCGGCCGTCCGCCGGGACCCGTCGCGCCCGATCGCTACAGGTGCGCCGACACCGCCGGGAGGAGGTCCTGGAACGTGCGGCCGGTCGCGGTGGCCCCGATCGCCGTCATCGCCCAGCCCGCGCCGTCGCGCGTCACCTTCGCCATGATCTGCGCGTTGTGGCGGCCCGCGCCGGTGAGGTCGTAGCGGGCCAGCTCCTGGCCTGTGGTCTCGTCCACGAGACGGCAGAACGCGTTGGCGATCTGGGAGAAGTCCTGGCCGGTGAAGGAGTTCACGGTGAACACGAGCTGCGTCACGTTCTCCGGCAGGGACGGCAGGTCCACGTTGATGACCTCGTCGTCGCCCTCGCCCTCCCCGGTCAGGTTGTCGCCGGTGTGCAGCACGGACCCGTCCTTGCTGCGCAGCTGGCGGAACCAGACCGCGTCGGCCAGGTTGCGGCTCGCGTCGAACAGCAGGCAGGACGCGTCCAGGTCGATGTTCTGCGACTTGCCCTTGCCGAACAGGCCGCGCCTGGCGACGGCGTCCCAGCCGAGGCCCATCCGGACGCGGCTCAGCGTGCCGCCGCCGGGTTTGGCCAGCGACACGCGCTGGCCCTTCTGCAGCGAGATCGACATCATCGGCTCCTTCGCTCGCGGGGGGATCGGCGGGGTCAGACCCCGGTCGAGTGCAGATTGTCCTCGTCGGCGTCGCGGCCCGGGCCGACCTCGACGGTCGGGGTCTCCCCCGACGTCCGGTTGCGCAGCACCGAGCTGACGAACGCCGCGATGATCAGGCCCGCGCCGAGCCCGCCGGTCAGCCACTCGGGGACGTGGTGGGCGATGCTGACGAGCATGCACGCCGCGAGCGCGCCGATGGCCCAGTGGGCGCCGTGCTCCAGGTAGACGTACTCGTGGAGCGTGCCCTTGCGGACGAGGTAGACGGTCAGCGACCGGATGTACATCGCGCCGATGCCGAGGCCGAGCGCGATGATGATCGGGTCGGTACTGATCGCGAACGCGCCGATGACGCCGTCGAAGGAGAACGACGCGTCCAGGACCTCCAGGTAGAGGAACAGGAAGAAGCCCGCCTTGCCGGTCGCGAGCGCCAGCGCGCTCGGCCCGCCCGAGCGGGCGTCGGCCGCCTCGTCCGCGACGTCCTCGGGCTCGGAGAACAGCTCGCCGAGGCCGTTGACGAGGATGTAGGTGACCATGCCGAGGACGCCGGAGATCATCACCTCGCCGGAGTGCTCCGCCCACAGGCCCGCGACCAGCGCGAGCGAACCGCCCGCGACGACGACGGGGAGCTGGTCGAGCTTCCCGATCCGGGCGAGCGGCCTCTCCACCCATTCGAGCCACCGGACGTCGTGCTCCTCGAACACGAAGTCCAGGAAGAGCATCAGCAGGAACATCCCGCCGAACGCCGCGATCATCGGATACGCGTCGTTCATCAGGTGGTGGTAGCGCGACGGGTCGTTCAGCGCGAGGTCGAACGCCTCGACCGGGCCGAGCTTGGCGGTGACGCCGACGATGACGAGCGGGAACAGCAGCCGCATCCCGAACACGGCGACCGCGATGCCGACCGTCAGGAAGATCTTCTGCCAGAACGGCGCCATCCGGTCGAGCACCTTGGCGTTGACCACGGCGTTGTCGAAGGACAGCGACACTTCGAGGATCGCCAGGACGGCGACGAGCGCGAGCCCGCTCCCCTTGTCGTACACGAAGGCGACGGCGAGGCCGACGAGGGTGAGAAGGAACGACCACCGGAAGGTGCGAAGGATCATGGCCTTGGTTTCTGTCGATGCGGGGCGGGCTGCGCGGCCGGCGGTCAGCCGACGTTGACGCCGAAGTCCAGGGCGATCCCGGCGAGACCGGAGGCGTACCCCTGGCCGACGGCGCGGAACTTCCACTCGCCGCCGTGCCGGTACAGCTCGCCGAACACCATCGCGGTCTCGGTGGACGCGTCCTCGGTGAGGTCGAACCGGGCCAGCTCGTTGTCGTCGGAGCGGTCGACGATCCGGATGAACGCGTTGCGGACCTGGCCGAAGCTCTGCCCGCGGTTCTCCGCGTCGTAGATCGAGACCGGGAAGACGATGCGCTCGCACTCGGCCGGCACACCGGACAGGTCGACGTTGATGGACTCGTCGTCGCCCTCGCCCTCACCGGTGAGGTTGTCGCCGGTGTGCTCGACCGAGCCGTCGGGACTGCGCAGGTTGTTGAAGAACACGAAGTGGTGGTCGGAGATGACCTTGCCGGAGCCGTTCAGGAGCAGCGCGGACGCGTCCAGGTCGAAGTCGGCGCCGGTCGTCGCCCGGACGTCCCAGCCGAGCCCGACCGACACGCGGGTCAGGTTCGGGGCGGCCTTGGTCAGCGAGACGTTGCCGCCCTTGGCGAGCGATACTCCCATGATCGACTCCTGTCGCTCGGTCCGGTCAGAGGTTGACGCCGAAGTCGGTGGCGATGCCGGCCAGACCCGAGGCGTACCCCTGGCCCACGGCCCGGAACTTCCAGTCGCCGGTGCTGCGGTACAGCTCGCCGAACACCATCGCGGTCTCGGTGGACGCGTCCTCGGTGAGGTCGTAGCGGGCCAGCTCGGCGCGGTCGGTGCGGTTCACGACGCGGATGAACGCGTTGCGGACCTGCCCGAAGTTCTGGCCGCGCGCGTCGGCGTCGTAGATGGACACGGCGAACGCGACCCGCTCGGCGTTGTCGGGCAGCGCGCCGAAGTTGACGTTGATCTGCTCGTCGTCGCCCTCGCCCGCGCCGGTCGTGTTGTCGCCGGTGTGCTCGACGCCGCCGTCCGGGGAGCGCAGGTTGTTGAAGAAGACGAAGTGCTGGTCGGTGAGGATCTTGCCGGACGCGTCCAGGACGAGCGCGGACGCGTCGAGGTCGAAGTCGGTGCCGGTCGTGGTGCGGAGGTCCCACCCGAGGCCGACCGTGACGGCCGCGAGGCCCGGCGCCTGCTTGGTGAGCGAGACGTTTCCGCCCTTGGTCAGACTGACACCCACTGTGCCTCCATGATGACGTGACGTACGGTACGCCAGGCGGCGTCCCTCTTGTACCGACGTAGCAGTGATGGTATCCGTTCCCGTCCGCGCCGATCGGCTGCCCGGACAAGCCCGCCGGTGCCCGCTCCCGCCCGGTTGCGGAAGACTGGAGGCGGCAGAGAGGAGACCGGAGTGCGGGGCGACCGGCGGAACCGGGTGTCGCCCGCCGAGACGGCGGCGAACACGGCGAAGGAGGCGGCGGCGACCGCCTTCTACGACATGGACCAGGCCGAGCGGTACCTGCGCGGGCGGCTGACGGTGTTCGCCGACCTCGACAAGGCCGCCGCCGCGCCCGCCGAGCGGGAGTTCGCGGCGCTCGGCGAGGCCGCGACGGCCGCGTCGGCGTCCTACATCGCCGTCGTGGACGCGCATCCGTTCGACGGCCGGCCGCGCTCCCCCGCCGAGTGGGACGGCGTCGCGCGGGCGTTCCGGGCCGTCACCGACCGCATGACGGAGATGAACGCGCGGCTGGAGCGCTTCGGTTCGACGATCGCCGCGTCGCTGTCCCGGCTGGAGGCCGCGCTCGACCGGCTCCCGCCCCGTCTGACGGCCGCCCGCGACGCCACCGCCGCCGCAGAGGCCGCCGTCGCCGCGGCCCGCGACGCAGGACTGGACGCGAGCGCCGAGGAGGCCGAGCTGGCGGCCGTCCGCGCGGACCTCGCGCGGCTCGGCTCGGCGGGCCTCGGCGGGCTCGGGCTGGACGGCGCGCTGACCGCCGCCGAGGACGTCGCCCGCCGCGCCGCCGCCGTCCGGGAGGCCGCCGAAGACCTGCCGAAGGAGGCCGAGCGGACGCGCAACGCGCTCGCGTCGGTGCGGACGCGGGTCGAGGTCGTCGCGGGGCGGTCCGGGCCCGTCCGGGACGCGATGCGGACGCTGCTGCGCGAGTACGCCGAGGGCTGCTGGCGCGACCTGAAGGGCGCGCCGGAGGCGATCGAGGCGGGCGTCGCGCGCGCCCGCGAGCGGCTGGACGAGGCCGCCGGGCAGGTCGCGGCGGCGCGCTGGCGCGACGCCCAGCGGTCGCTGACCGCCGCGCGCACCGAGCTGAACGCCGCCGACCGCCGCGCCGGCCAGGTCACCGGACGGGTCGCCGAGCTGGCCGCCGTCGCCGCCGACCCCGAGGGCGCCGCCGAGACCGCGCGGTTCGCCGTCCGCGACGCGCAGCGCCTCGCGATGGCCCAGCCGGGCGGCGCCGCACCGCACCACGCGCGGGTCCTGGACGGCCTCGTGGAGCGGCTGGAGCGCGCCCCGTCCGGCCTGCGCGGCGCCCACCCCGACTACTGGGCCTATCTCACCGAGCTGGAGGCCGTCCGGACGGCGGCGGGCGACGTGGTCGCCCGCATCCGCTCCGAACGCGCCGGTCAGCACTGAGCGTCCCGTCAGGAGAAGAGGGTCTCGCCCCAGTAGCCGCCCTTGCGGACGCCCGGCGGGCACGCGAAGATCCCGGACCCGACGTGCTGGATGTACTCGTTCATCGCGTCGGACGCCAGCGACTGCTGGATCCGGACGAAGCCCGTCCGGGGGTCGCGCTGGTAGGCGAGGAAGAACAGGCCCGCCTCCAGGCGCCCGAGACCGTCGGTGCCGTCGGTGAACGAGTAGCCGCGCCGCAGGATCCGCGACCCGCCGTTGCTGCCGGGATGGGCGAGCCGGACGTGCGAGTCGCGCTTCAGCCGCTCCAGCACGACCGGGTCGTGCTCGCGGGCCGCGCCCGCCGGGGCGCCCTCGCCCTTGTCGCGGCCGATGATGTCCTCCTGCTCGCCGAGCGGCGTGCGGTCCCAGATCTCGATGTGCATCCGGATGCGCCGCGCGACGAGGTAGGAGCCGCCCGCCATCCACGGCGCGCCGTCGCCGCGTCCGGCCCAGACGTGCTTGCCGAGCAGGTCGGCGTCGGTGCCCGCGATGTTCTCCGTGCCGTCCTTGAACCCGAAGAGGTTGCGCGGGGTCTGCGCGTCCGGGGTGGTGGACGAGGTCTTGCCGAACCCGAGCTGCGACCAGCGGATCGCGACCGTCCCGAACCCGATGCGGGCGAGGTTGCGGATGGCGTGGACGGCGACCTGCGGGTCGTCCGCGCACGCCTGCACGGCGATGTCGCCGCCGCTGCGGGCCGGGTCGAGGTTGTCGCCGGGGAAGTGCGGCAGGTCGACCAGCGGCGCGGGGCGCCTGGCGCGCAGGCCGAAGCGGTCCTTGCCGTCCTTCTCGAACAGGCCGGGGCCGAAGCCGATCGTCAGCGTGAGCCGGGACGCGGGCAGGCCCAGCGCCTCGCCGGTGTCGTCGGGCGGGGCGACCGACAGGCCGCCGACCGCGCCGTCGCCGACCGGGCGGCCCGCCGTCATCGCGGCGGCGGCCTCGGTCCACTCCTTCAGCAGCCGGACGAGCTTGGCCCGGTCCTCGGTCATGACGTCGAACGCGGCGAAGTGCAGCCGGTCCTGGACGGGCGTCGCGATGCCCGCCTGGTGCGCGCCGTAGAACGGGACGGCCTCGGCGGAGACCGGGCGTCCCTCCTTGGCGAACGCGGTGCGGTCCAGGCCGACGCCCGCCGCCGCGCCCGCGATCAGGCCGGTGCCCGACAGGCCCAGCATGGACCGGCGCGACATGCGTTCGCGCCGCCGTTCGTTGTCGGTGCCGTTGTCGGTCTCGCCGGTCATCCCGCCACCACCTTCGCGAGCTTGGACAGCGGCTCGCCGAGCGCGTTCACCGCGTCGGAGAGCTTCTTGCGGTCGGCCTCGCCGACCGTGTCGTAGGAGACGTAGGACCCGTTCTTCTCGTGCCGCGCCAGCAGGTCGTCGACGGTCTTGAACCCGGCGTCTAGGTCGGCGGCCAGCGCGGCGTCGCGCTCCTGGACGATCGGCTTGAGCAGCTCGTAGACCTTCTTGGCGCCGTCGACGTTGCCCTTGAAGTCCACGAGGTCGGTGTGGCTGAACGCCTCCTCCTCGCCGGTGACCTTGCCGGTGGCGACCTCGTCCATGAGGCTCTTGGCGCCCGCCGCCATGTCGTTGACCGGGTCGAGCGTGAGCGTGTTCAGGCGCGTGCGGACCTCGCCGAGGTCCTTCAGGAGCTGGTCGGCGTACTTCTCCTTGCCCTTGACCGAGCCGTCCTTCCAGAGCGCCTTCTCCAGCAGGTGCCAGCCGGACCAGTTCTTGCGCTCCTCGGGCTTCAGGTCGGCCTCGCGGGCGTCCATGCGCGGGTCGAGGTCGCCGAACTTCTCCGCGACGGACTCGATCGACTCCCAGCCGAGCCGCGACGGCGCGTACAGCTCCTTGGCCCTGGCGACGTCGCCCGCCTTGACGGCCGCGACGAACGCCTCGGTGCGCGTGTAGCTGTCGTTGATCTGGGCGAGGACGTAGGTCTTGTACTCGGCGGCGGCCTTGGCGAGGCGCGGGTCCCCGGCGCCGGCGGACGCGCCGGTCACGGTCACGGTCGTCGTCGGCCCCTTGCCGGTCTGGCCCGCGCTGCACAGCAGCGTGTAGGAGCCCGGGTTCAGCTTGGTGACGAAGTCGGTCTTGGTGCCGGGGCCGATGTTCTCGCGCTCGGCGAGGATGGAGCCGTCCGGGCGCAGCACCTCGAACTCGTTGACCTCCGAGCCCTTGTTGGTGATCTCGAAGGTGACCTTGCCGGCCGTCAGGTCCGTCTTGGCGACGGTGCAGGACTTGTCGGTCGCGGTGACGGCGATGGCGCCCGCCGCGGTCTTCCCCCCGTCACCGTCCCCGCAGGCCGCGAGCAGGGTCATCGAGACGGCGGCCACGCCGGTGGCGGCGAGGAAGGGGGCGACGCGCATGGGGGACTCCAGGACGGGTGAGGAACAGCCGAGCCAACTTAGCCAAGGCTAACCTCACCGCGTCAAGAAGTGGGCATCGTGAGCTATGCCACCTACGAGGAGTTCGTCCGCGTCAGCGGGGCTGGTCGTGCAGCCCGATCGTCAGGTTGCGGGCGGCCATCGGCGGCCCGCCCGGCTGCGGCTCGGTGTACTGCACGTTCTGGCTGTGGTGCGAGTAGTTCTGCTGGTGCTGCGGCGGCTGCTGCTGCGCGGGCGGGGCGCCGTGCTGCGGCTCGGCCCACACGGCCGTCCCGTACGCGCACACCTCGTGGCCGCCGCCCGACAGCGGGACCGTCTCGAAGCACATGCCGACGACCGCGTTGGCGCCCTTGCGGTGCGCGTCCTCGGCCAGCCGCTCGACCGCCGCGCGGCGCGTCCCGCCGAGACCCTCCCCCGCGACGCGGAACGTCGCGCTGCTCGGGGAGCCGGGCGGCGGCGTGGGGGCGCCCGGACCGTGATCGACATGGACGGACGTTCCCAGCGCTTCGCCGAGCACGTTGCGGATGACGTAGCCGGCCAGCCCGTCGGTCGTGACGATCAGCATGCGCCCACGGTAATCCCTCGCGGAGCGCATCGCCATGCTGGGACGGGTTTGTGCCGTTGTCGGCCAGGGTTCGGCACGGACCGGTCCACCGGCCCGTCCGGCGCCCGGACGGGCCGGGCCCTCAGTCCAGGTACTCGCGCAGGAGCTGCGCGCGGGACGGGTGGCGCAGCTTCGCGAGCGTCTTGGACTCGATCTGCCGGATCCGCTCGCGCGTCACCCCGAACTCCCGGCCGACCTCCTCCAGCGTGCGCGGATGCCCGTCGGCCAGCCCGAACCGCAGCCCGATCACCCGCTGCTCGCGTTCGGACAGCGTCTGCAGGATGTCGCCGAGCTGGTCCTGGAGCAGGATGAACGCGGCGGCCTCGATCGGGACGACGGCGTCGGAGTCCTCGATGAAGTCGCCGAGGTCGGAGTCCTCCTCGCCGATGGGCGACTGGAGCGACACCGGCTCCTGCGAGATCCGCTGGATCTCCGCCACCCGGGCGGGCGGCAGCCCCATCTCCCGGCCGATCTCCTCGTGCGTCGCCTCGCGGCCGAGTTCCTGGTGCAGGGCGCGCTGCACCCGGACGAGCTTGTTGATCGTCTCGACCATGTGCACCGGAATGCGGATCGTCCGCGCCTGGTCGGCGATGGCGCGCGTGATCGCCTGCCGGATCCACCAGGTGGCGTAGGTGGAGAATTTGAAGCCCTTCGTGTAGTCGAATTTCTCGACCGCGCGAATGAGCCCGAGATTCCCCTCCTGGATCAGGTCGAGGAACAGCATTCCCCGGCCCACGTACCGTTTCGCGATGGAGACGACGAGCCGCAGGTTCGCCTCGACCAGCCGCTGTTTCGCGCGGTTCCCGTCCCGGGCGAGCTGCTGGAGCTCCACCCGTTCCTCCGGGGACGCGACGGCGATGTGCGCCAGCTTGTCCGCGGCGAACAGCCCCGCCTCGATCGACTTCGCCAGTTCCACTTCCTCTTCTGCCGTCAGCAGCGGAACGCGGCCGATCTCCCGCAGGTAGATCCGGACCAGGTCGCTGGTCGGCGCCCGTCCCTCGCCCGCGCGCGGGGCGTCCTCGACCTCGGGTGCGGCTTCGAGGACGTCCACCCCCTGTTCCGCGAGCAGGCGGACGACGCGCTCCAGCGAGTCGTCCGGCAGTTCCGAGCGGTCGATCGCGGCAGCGACGTCCTCGACGGTGACACCGCCCTGTTCCCTGCCACGCGCGACGAGATCCGCCACCTGGTCGAGAGATGGCGCCTCGCTAGGCAGCACCGAAAGGCCCACACCACTAGTCTGCGCGATGAAGGGACCAGATCACAGGCCCATTTCGGAGTCCCTTGCCTTACTGGCTTCCAAGCCCGCGCTCGCGCAACACCCGTCTCTGCTGCTCAAGCGCCACAAGATCACCGAAGAGGCGGTGGTAATCGTCGGGACGCTCGACCGGATTCAGCCGCCCGAGTTTAGCCTTGACGTCGCCGATCTGCCGGGTGAGCTGGCGTTCCTGGATTCGGGCCAGCAGCTCGACGGCATATCGGTCGTCCGAATCCTGAGAGCTGTGCACGGGCTCCACCGCGAGCTGCGTGATCAGCTCTCTGACCTGGTCGTTCGGCGCGATGTCGCGAAGCCGGGCGCCCCAGTCGGCGGGGTCGGCGGCGGCGGCCGAGCCGCCCGCGGTCGCGATCACCGCGCGCACCGCCTGGTGCGGCGGGGCGAGGAACGCGTCCGCGGGGAGCCCGTCGAACAGCGGGCCGAGCACCGCCGGACGCTGCAGCGCCAGCTTCAGCAGCTCCCGCTCGCGCAGCACCTCGGGATCGTTCGGGTCGTACTCCGGACGCGGCGGCGGGGGCGCGGCGGCCGTCTCGGGGGCGCGCGCCGCCCGCGCGTTCTCCCGCACCGACAGCTCCCGGACGCGGCGCAGCACGAACTGCTCGTCCATGATCCCGAGCCAGCGGTCCAGGCTGACCGCGTACATCTGGCGCAGCGACCGGTCCTTGATGCCCGCGACGATCGGCGCGGCGGCGTCCAGCGCGGCGAGCCGTCCCTCGGCGGTGTCCAGGTCGTACTGCTCGATGCGGGCGCGGACGGCGAACTCGAACAGCGGCGTCCGGGACGCCACCAGGTCGCGGACGGCCGCGTCGCCGTGCCGGATCCGCAGGTCGCACGGGTCCAGGCCGTCGGGCTGGACGGCCACGAACGTCTGCGTGACGAACTTGTGCTCGTCCTTGCTGGCCCGCAGCGCGGCGTTCTGGCCCGCCGAGTCGCCGTCGAAGGTGAAGACGACCTCGCCGCGGAACTCGTCCTGGTCCATGAGCAGGCGGCGCAGGATCTTGATGTGCTCGTCGCCGAACGACGTCCCGCACGTCGCGACGGCGGTGGTGACGCCCGCGAGGTGGCACGCCATCACGTCGGTGTAGCCCTCGACCACGACGGCTTGGCGGCGGCGCGCGATCTCCTTCTTGGCCAGGTCGGCGCCGTACAGCACCGAGCCCTTGTGGAACAGCGGCGACTCGGGGGTGTTGAGGTACTTCGGGCCGTCATCGTCGTCGAACAGCTTGCGCGCGCCGAACCCGATGACGTCGCCGGACAGGTCCCGGACGGGCCAGATCAGCCGGCCGCGGAACCGGTCCATCGGGCCGCGCCGCCCTTCGCGCACCAGCCCGCCGGTGATCATCTCGCGGTCGGTGAAACCGTGTCCGCGCAGGTGGCGGACCAGCGCCTCCCACTCGCGGGGCGCGAACCCGACCCCGAACCGCGTCGCGTCCGCGGCCTCGAAGCCGCGCTCGGACAGGAACCGGCGGCCGATCTCGCCCTCGGGCGACGCGAGCCGCCCGGCGTAGAACTCGGCCGCGACGCGGTGGGCCTCGATGAGCCGCGCGCGCTGCCCGCCGTCCTGCCGCTGGGTGTAGCCGCCCTCCTCGTACCGGAGCCGGATGCCCGCCTTGGCCGCGAGTCGTTCGACGGACTCCCCGAACGACAGGTGCTCGATCTCCTGGACGAACTTGATGACGTCGCCGCCCTCGCCGCAGCCGAAGCAGTAGTACAGGCCGCGTCCGGGCGTCACGTTGAACGACGGGGACTTCTCGTCATGGAACGGGCACAGCCCCTTGAGGTTGCCGCCGCCCGCGTTGCGCAGCTGCAGATGCTCCCCGATCACGTCGGCGATCGACGACCGCTCGCGGACGAGCGCGATGTCCTCATTGCGAATCCGGCCTGCCACGACCACGGAGTCTAATGTCGCGGGCCGACACTCCCGCCCGTCCGACGGGGAGCGGTCACACCTCGTGCCGCCACGGGACGCCGGGCAGGTCCTCGACCGTGCCGTCCCGGCGCCGCAGAACGACCGCGCGCTCCTCGGTGGCGTGCCCGATCTCGTGGAAGGCCAGGTCCTCCGGGAGGCGCGCGAAGCCGTCCGGCGGGACGGTGAAGACGAGCTGGAAATCGACCGAGTCCCCGAGGACGGTCGCGGTGACGTCGCCGCCGGTGAGCGCGGCGACCTCGGCCACGAGGCCCGCGACGGGCAGCGCCTCCTCGTCGACCACGAACCCGACGCCGCTCGCCGCCGCGAGGGACTGCACGCCCGCCTTCAGGCCGTCGGAGGTGTCCTGGCAGCTCGTCACGACGCCGCTCGCGCTGAGCGCGCGGCCCTGCGGCACGAGCGCGCGGGGCCGCCGCCAGGACGCGATCAGCTCGTCCTCCCGTTCCGCCGCGAGCGCGCCCGCGCCGGGCCCCGCCGCCCCGAAGTAGCGCTGCGCGGACGCGGCGAGGCCGGTCGGCCCGGTGACGCACAGGCGGTCGCCGGGCCGCGCGCCGGTGCGCAGCAGCGCCCCGCCGGGCTCCACGATCCCCACGGCGGACCCGGACAGGATGATCCGCTCGGCGGTGCCGATGTCGCCGCCCACGTTCACCGTGCCGACCGCGCGGCACGCGGCGTCGATGCCCGCCATGACGGCCGCGAAGTCGGCGTCGCTCAGCGAGCGCGGGTACCGGACGACCGTCAGCAGCGCGATCGGCAGGGCGCCCATCGCGGCGATGTCGCTGAGATTCGCCGTCGCGAGGTAGTAGCCGATGTCGAAGTTCGACAGATGACCCGATTCGTACAACTGGAACTTCGGGCCGCGAACGTAGTCCGAGCCGACGACGATCTCCATCGGGCCGGACGCGCGGAACACGGCGCAGTCGTCCTGGGCGTCGGCACCGGCGACCAGTTCCGCCGTGGCGCCGTCGAGCAATTTCCCGATCCAGCCGGACTGCCCGGCGAACATCGGGCCGATGACCGTGCGCAATCGCGTCGGCTTCGGACACGACCTGCCCGAAACTCACGTAATGGATGTTGGAAACGAGCAGTAAATGCCCTTCGGCCAGCGGTGACATGTCGGCGAGGAGGCTCACCGCGCGTCCGCGGGCGATGGTCCGGGTCGGCGGGACGCCCGCGTAGACGCGATGGAAGGCGGTATCGGTCCGGCCGGCGAGTTCCTGGCAGAAGTCGGCCCCGGAGCAGAAGGCTTGGTGGTCCGGCACTGGTCACCTCGACCGTTATCCGATCAGCACGATTCCCGTTCCTGCGAACGACCGCAAGGCGCGGGGCGGGGTGGCTGACGATTCCCCGATCACACGCTGCCCGCACTCTGGGAAGAATCGGGGAGAGGCCGCATTCCTCCGTGCTGATCTGCCTGATCGTCATCGCCGGGCTGTTCGGCCTCGCGACGCCCTTCGAGGCGCTCTCCCAGCGCGTGCGCATGGAGCGGCGCGTCGTCCTGCGGCGCCACATCCTGACCGCCTTCGGACAACTTCTGGAGATCTGCGCGGCGATCAGCCCGCCGAGCGCCGCGAGCGATCCCGGCCTACATTTCTGACAGAAGAAGAGGACGTTACGGCACCCGGTCCGCGGTGAACTCGCGCGGGTGGCCACCTACCGGCTCGGCGTCTCCCCCGTGACCCGGAAACTGCGCCCGGCGCGCGGCGTCGGCGTCGTCGGCCTGTGCTGGAAGCATGATCGCGAGTTCGGGGTGAACGTCGAGAGGCTCGTCGCCGGGCTGCTTGACGAGGCCGCTTTCGACGCGTACCGGGAGAAGGAAGACGCGGACGCCGTCATGGGGTTCAGTTGGGTCGAATTCCAGCGTTACGCCCATCGCGGAGCGGTCTTCGCGAGTCCCGTCCGGAACGCCCGGTCGCGGTTCACGGGTTGCGTCAGCTTCGACGTCGCGCACGGCTACGATGACCTGGACGTGCAGCGGGTCTGGCACGTGCTCAATTCCCTGAGTTTCGTTCTCGGCCAGGACGGATTTGAGAATGCCTGACTCCGTCGCGGAGATCACCGGCGCGACGTGCGCCGTTTATGACAACGCCGCCGAGGCCTATGGCGAAAGCTCCGAGGATTACGCGCGGTTTCCCGGGCTGCGGGACGAGGTCGCCGACTTCGCGCAGCGTGCGCCCGCCGGCCTCCCGGTGCTCGACCTCGGCTGCGGGGGCGGGCGCGACAGCCGGCTGCTCGCGGCGCTCGGCCGGACGGTCGTCGCGGGCGACTACGCGGCCGGGATGCTCGCCTGGGCGCGCGACCGGTCCGCGGGTGCCGGGCGCGCGCCGCGCTTCGTGCGGATGAACGCGCTCGCGCTGCCGCTGCGGGACGCCTCGATCGCGGGCACCTGGGCGTCGGCGAGCCTGCTGCACCTGCCGCTGGCCCGGATGGACGAGGCGCTGGCGGAGATCCACCGCGTCACCGTTCCCGGCGGGATCACCGCGATCAGCATGCGCGACGGCGCGGGCGAGGGCTGGCGGGAGGGCGGGTCGCTGGCCGGGACGCGCTGGTTCACGTTCGTGGAGCCGGACGCGTTCGCCGGGCGCCTCGCGGCGGCGGGCTTCACCGGCGTCCGGATCCGCCGCGCGGGCCGTTCGGGCTGGTTCGTCGCGCTCGGCGCGCGCTGACGGCCCGGTTCACCGCCAGGCGTCGGGGTCGCAGTTGGGCGCGGCCCGGCGGATCCCGCCGCGCGGGTCGTCCACGTCGCCGTGATGCCTCGGGATGAGGTGGATGTGCAGGTGGTCGATCGACCGCCCGGCGGCCTTTCCTTCGTTGACGCCGATCGTGTACGCCTCGGGAAAGTACTTGTCGTCGAGCCGCAGTTTGGCCTCGCGCAGCAGCGCGTAGGCGCTCACGACCTCGCGCTCGTCCAGGTCGAAGAACGATTCGACGTGCCGCTTCGGCACGATCTCGACATGGCCGGGATTGGCCGGGAAATTGTCGTAACGCGCGTAGAACGATTCGTTCTCGCACATCACCGTGTTGATCTCGGGGTCGTCCTGCCGGCAGAAGATGCAGTCGGCGGGCCGCACTCCGGTGTGCGCGTCTCCCGGCCTTTGGCGGCGGCGTCGCAACCGGCCGAGCAGATTCCGCACGCCGTTCGATGTCCCGCCCGGATCTTTCGCGATGAGCATTCTCTCCCCTGACGCCAGGCATTCGGGTGGCACGCGGTCACCGGCGCGCGGGCGACGTCGGCCACCGCGCCCCAGATCCTAGTGACCCGTCCTCGCCGTCCGAACGCGAACGGTTACATCACGGCAGCGGATCCGCAGATCAGCGGGGATTTCCCCGGTGTCACAACTGTCGTTTTCCACCTACCTTGCCACCGTACGACCCTGGCGTTTCGGACGGCAAGACGGAACGCGACCGCACGGCCGGTAACTTTTTCCCGTCGGACGCGCGGAGCGAGCATTTCTCCGAACCTTCCCGGCGGCGGAAGATGTCCCGAGTTTCCCGGTCTCGTCGCCGGTCAGGCGACCAGATTCGTCCGGTACGCCTCCAGTCGTTCCACGAGTTCGGCGGGACGCGCCAGCGCCGGGAGATGCCCGCCGTCCATCTCGTCCGGGACGATCCCGAGCCGCTCCCGGACGACGCGGCGCTGGAACGCGGCGGGGAACATCCGGTCGTCGCGGCAGAGCAGGAACCGCGTCGGGACGTCCGGCCAGCGCTCCAGCGGCCACGGATCGTGGAACGGCCGTCCGGCCTGGCCGCGCTCGGGCCGCGCCAGCACCTCGGCGCGCACGTCGGGCGGAAGGTCGTGCAGGAAGCCGGTCTCGATGTCGAACGGGGCGTCCGGGTCGCGGCCGGAGCGCTCGTCCGACGCGCGCCGCGCGGCGGGCTGGCCGGTGTTCTCCCACCACTCCCCGGCCGTCTCCCCCGGCGCGGGCACCATCGCCGCGACCAGCACCATGAGGTCCACCGGCACGCGCTCGCAGACGAGCGGCGCCGTGAAACCCGCCATCGACTGCGCGACCAGGACCAGGCCGGTGCGGTCGCCGATCGCGTCCACGACCGCGTCGGTGTACGCGGCGAGGCCCGCGGTCTCGTCGTCGGACGGCAGGTCCGGCGCGACCACGGCGTGGCCGCGCGCCCGCAGCAGCGGAGCGACCCGGTTCCAGTACCAGGAATCCGAGGAGGCTCCGTGGATCAGTACGTACGTCGTCATCATCACTCCTTACCCCGCTGTTCACGACCTTCCGGCGGGGCGGAAATCATCGCTACGCTGCACGTCGTCCGGGTGCTGGAGCGTCCGAATGACAGTCGTGTTTCCGATGTGAAATGCCTGTTAAATAGGCGGTCGCGCCATTCCCGCCGCAGGTCAGGGCGCACTAGCGTCGGGCGGGTGCTGATCTCACCCCACGAGCAGGAGCGCCTGCTGATCCACGTGGCCGCGCGCGTGGCCCGGGAGCGCCAGGCGCGCGGGCTGCTGCTGAACCATCCCGAGGCCACCGCGATCATCGCCGTCCACCTGCTGGAGGGCGCCCGCGACGGACGGTCGGTGGCCGAGCTGATGGAGTCCGGCCGCACCGTCCTCACCCGCGAGGACGTGATGGAGGGCATCCCGGAGATGCTCGACTCCGTCCAGGTCGAGGCGACGTTCCCCGACGGCACCAAGCTCGTCACCGTCCACCGGCCGATCCCGTAAGGAGCGCGGCATGGTTCCAGGAGAGATCGTGACGGGGGACGCGCCCGTCGAGCTGAACCCCGGACGCCCCCGGGTGACGCTCACCGTGACCAACACCGGCGACCGGCCCGTCCAGGTCGGCTCGCACTACCACTTCGCCGCCGCGAACGCCGCGCTGGAGTTCGACCGGGACGCGGCGCGCGGCACCCGGCTGGACGTCCCGGCGGGCACCGCCGTGCGGTTCGAGCCTGGCATGACGGCGGAGGTCGCGCTCGTCCCGCTCGGCGGGCGCCGCGTCGTCCCGGGCCTGCGCGCGGGCGGTGGCCTCGATGGCTGAGCTGACGCGCGCCCGGTACGCCGAGCTGTACGGCCCGACCGCCGGGGACCGGATCCGGCTCGCCGACACCGACCTGTTCGTCGAGGTCACCGAGGACCGCAGCCGCGGCCCGGCGGGGGCGGGCGACGAGGCGGTGTTCGGCGGCGGCAAGGTCATCCGCGAGTCGATGGGCCAGGCCATGGCGACCCGCGCCGAGGGCGCCCTGGACCTCGTCATCACCGGCGCGGTCGTCCTGGACCACTGGGGGATCATCAAGGCGGACGTCGGGATCCGCGACGGGCGGATCGTCGCGCTCGGCAAGGCGGGCAACCCCGACACGATGGACGGCGTCCACCCCGATCTGGTCATCGGCCCGACCACCGAAGTCCTCGCGGGCAACGGGCGGATCCTGACGGCGGGCGCGGTGGACTCGCACGTCCACCTGATCGCGCCGCAGCTCCTGCCCGAGGCGCTCGGCGCGGGCGTGACGACGATCATCGGCGGCGGCACGGGACCGGCCGAGGGCACGAAGGCGACGACGGTCACGGGCGTCTGGTACCTGCACCGCATGCTGGAGGCGCTGGACGGCTGGCCCGTCAACGTCGCGCTGCTCGGCAAGGGCAACACCGTCTCGGCGGACGCGCTGTGGGAGCAGCTCCGCGCGGGCGCGTCCGGGTTCAAGCTGCACGAGGACTGGGGGTCGACGCCCGCCGCGATCGACGCGTGCCTGCGCGTCGCGGACGCGTCCGGCGTGCAGGTCGCGTTGCACTCCGACACGCTGAACGAGGCCGGGTACGTGGAGTCGACGCTCGGTGCGATCGCCGGACGTTCCATCCACGCCTACCACACCGAGGGCGCGGGGGGCGGGCACGCGCCGGACGTCATCACGGTCGCGGCGCATCCGAACGTGCTGCCGTCCTCGACGAACCCGACGCGTCCGCACACCGTCAACACGCTGGACGAACACCTCGACATGCTCATGGTGTGCCACCACCTGAACCCGTCGGTGCCCGAGGACCTGGCGTTCGCCGAGTCCCGGATCCGGCCGACGACGATGGCGGCCGAGGACGTCCTGCACGACCTCGGCGCGATCTCGATCATCGGCTCGGACTCTCAGGCGATGGGCCGGATCGGCGAGACCGTCCTGCGCACCTGGCAGACCGCGCACGCGATGAAGCGGCGGCGCGGGTCGCTGCCCGGCGACGGCCCGGCCGACAACCTGCGCGCCCGCCGCTACGTCGCCAAGTACACGATCAACCCGGCGATCGCGCACGGCCTGGACGGCGAGATCGGCTCGGTGGAGCCCGGCAAGCTCGCCGACCTCGTGCTGTGGGACCCGGCGTTCTTCGGCGTCCGGCCGCACGTCGTCCTGAAGGGCGGCATGATCGCGTGGGCGGCGATGGGCGACGCGAACGCCTCGATCCCGACGCCGCAGCCGCTGCTGCCGCGCCCGATGTTCGGGGCCGCCCCCTCGGCCGCCGCCGCGACGTCCCTGCACTTCGTCTCCCCCGCCGCCCTGGACGACGGCCTGGCCGAGCGACTGCCCGAGGTCCGCCGCGCGTTCGTCCCCGTCAAGGACACGCGCCGCCTGGGGAAAACCGACCTCCCCCTGAACGACGCCCTACCGGACATCCGCGTGGACGCCGACACCTTCACCGTCACGATCGACGGCGACGAGATCGAACCCGCGCCCGCCGCCGAACTGCCGATGGCGCAGCGGTACTTCCTGTTCTGATGGACGCCTCCCTGCTCCTGCTGGCCGACGCCCGCCTCCCGGCCGGCGCCCACGCCCACTCCGGCGGCGTGGAGCCGGCCGTCACGGCGGGCGCGATCACCGACGTCCCGACCCTCCTGGCGTTCCTGCACGGCCGCCTGACAACGTCCGGCCTGGTGACCGCCGCCCTGGCCGCCGCCGCGAACACCCACGCCACCCACGAACTCGGCACAAGGACGCCGGACGCCACCGCGTCCAACACCATCGCCGCTCACACCCACTCCGGGTGCGGACGCCGCGCGGCGGCGAACGTCGCTGCCGGCGCGGGGGTCGGTGGCGGGTGGGAGGTGTTGGACGGTGAGGCGGACGCGCGGACGCCGTCGCCGGCGCAGCGGCGCGCGTCGCGGGCGCAGGGACGGTCGCTGCTGCGGGCGGTGCGGGCGGCGTGGCCGTCGCCGGTGCTGGACGCGCTGGTCCCGCTCGGGCCGCACCATCCGGTCGTGCTCGGCGCCGCGACGGCGGTGGCGGGCGGCGGGCCGCGTGAGGCGGCGTCGGTCGCGGTGTTCGGGACGGTGAGCGGGGGCGCGTCGGCGGCGGTGCGGCTGCTCGGTCTCGACCCGCTCGCCGTCCATGCGGCGCTGGCCGGGCTCGCGGACGTCATGGACGCCGTGGCGGCCGAGGCCGCCGGGTACGCCGGGCGGCCGTGGGCGGAGTTGCCCGCCGCGTCCGCGCCGGTGCTGGACCTGGACGCCGAGCGGCACGCGCGCGCGAACCTGCGACTTTTCGAATCCTGAGGAGGACGTTATGGGCGGACATTTCGGACACGGACACGACGTCCACGACGCCGCGCCCGTGCGGGGGCGCGCGCTGCGGCTCGGCATCGGCGGCCCGGTCGGCAGCGGCAAGACCGCGCTGACCGCCGCGCTGTGCCGGGCGCTGCGCGACGAGCTGGACCTCGCCGTCGTGACCAACGACATCTACACGACCGAGGACGCCGACTTCCTGCGCCGCGAGGCCGTGCTGTCCGACGACCGGATCACGGCCGTCCGGACGGGCGCGTGCCCGCACACCGCGATCCGCGACGACATCTCCGCCAATCTGGACGCGGTGGACGCGCTGGAGGCCCGGCACCCCGGCCTGGAGCTGGTGATCATCGAGAGCGGCGGCGACAACCTGACCGCGCTGTTCAGCCGGGGCCTCGCGGACCGGCAGATCTTCGTGCTGGACGTGGCGGGCGGCGACGACGTCCCGCGCAAGGGCGGCCTCGGCGTGGCCGCCGCCGACCTGCTGGTGATCAACAAGACGGATCTGGCCCCCTTCGTCGGCAGCGACCTGGACCTCATGGCATCGGACGCGGCGCGGGTGCGCGACGGGCGCCCGGTCGTCCTCAACTCGCTGCGGACGGACCCGGCCGCGACCGAGATCGCGCACTGGGTCCGCGCGGCCGTAGGCGCGGCACACGCGGCGGCCTCATGACCCGCGGCTACGCACCGCGCGCCGCCGTCACCGCCGAGGCGGACGCGTCCGGCCGCACCCGGCTGACACGGCTGCGCTCGGACGGCCCCCTCGCCGTCCGAGCCACGCCCGACGCCGTCTACCTGGTAGGCGCGGCAGCGAGCCCGCTCGGCGGCGACGACCTAAAACTGGACCTGACCGTCGGACCAGGCGCCGTCCTAGCGATCCGATCGTCAGCGACAACCCTGGCACTCCCCGGCGCGGGCGAGTCGCACATGACCGTCCACGCGTCGGTCGGCGCAGCCGGCCGACTCGACTACGCACCCGAGCCGACCGTCGCGGCGCGCGGCTGCCGACACCGCGCAACGGCCGTGGTCGACCTGGCGGCGGACGCCACGCTGCGCTGGCGCGAGGAACTGATCCTCGGCCGACACGGCGAGGCGCCCGGACGCCACATGAGCCGTTTCGACGTGACGTGCAACGGCCGCCCACTGCTGCGCCACGAACTCATCCTGGACGACCCGGCCGTGTACAACTCGGCAGCCGTGCTGGCCGGCGCCCGCACAGTCGGCAGCATCCTGCTCGTCGACAGCAACCTGCGCCGCGAACCCCACACCGAAGACGGCCTGGCAGTGCTACCACTGGCGGAACCAGCCGTCCTGATCACAGCAACGGCACCGGACTCAACCCTCCTCCGCCGCAGACTCCACACAGGCGAAACGATCGCCCGCACGCAAACCCCACCCGACACCCCCGCCCCCACACTGGCGACCATCGCCGCACACCCGGGCTAGCACCCCCGCGCTCGCACCTCTGCTCAGATCGCTGCCGACGCCTCACCGCAGTCTCCGCGACGCACAAAGCCGACGCACGGGCCAGCGCGCGCTCACACCCGGCTAGTACCCCCGCGCTAGCACTGCGTTCAAACCCCGGCTGACGCGCCCGCAGGCGTCCCCGCCGACGCTCCTGCGGGGGCTCCTGCCTGCGCGCCTGCGGGGGCTTTCGCCGGTGTCTCGGCGGGCGGTGGCGTGCGCTTGGGTGAGCAGGCGCCTTCCAGGGTGCCGCTGTAGAGGGTGATCTTCCATTGGATCTGGCGCTGCTGGGCGCGGAGCTTGGCGATCTCCGCCTCGACGCGTCGGTCGTGGTCCCGTAGCAGTTCCAGCCGGTCGGCGACCGTTCCTTCGCCGCCGCGCGTCAGCTCCGCGTACCGGACCATCTCTGCCAGCGGCATTCCGGTCTCGCGCAGGCAGCGGATCATGTGCAGCCAGCTGAGGTCGTGGTCGGTGAACACGCGGCGGCCGGCCGTGTCCCGCGCGATGCCCGAGAGGAGGCCGATCTTCTCGTAGTAGCGCAGCGTGTCGAGGGAGAAGCCGCTCTTCTCTGCGGTCTCCCCCGGGGTGTAGGACGTCACGCGCCCACCTTTGTGCTGGAGTGCGCTCCAGGTCAAGCGGGAAGGTCCACGGGCGACGGACTTGACCTGGAGCGCGCTCCAGGTCGCAGAGTGGAGCCCGTCAACTCACGTCGGCCGTTCAGAGAGGAACGCGCATGCGCGTCGGTCTGCAAGTGCCCAGCTTCACCTCCTTCGGCGACCGCATCGGCCCGGAGTTCGCCCGCATCGCCCGCGACGCCGACCAGGGCGGGCTGGAGTCGCTCTGGGTCATGGACCACTTCTTCCAGATTCAGCAGGTCGGGGCGGCGGACGAGCCGATGCTGGAGGCGTACACCACGCTCGGCTACGCCGCCGCCCTGACCGAGCGGATCAAGCTCGGCACGATGGTCACCGGCGTCATCTACCGCAACCCCGCGCTGCTGGTGAAGACCGTCACGACGCTCGACGTCCTGTCCGGCGGACGCGCCTACCTCGGCATCGGCGCCGCGTGGAACGACGAGGAGTCGCGCGGCTACGGGTTCGAGTTCCCGCCCGTCGCCCAGCGCTTCGAGCAGCTCGAAGAGGCGCTGCGCCTCGCCCACCAGATGTGGAAGGGCGACGAGAAGCCGTTCGAGGGCGAGCACTACCGCGCGGACCGCCCGCTGAACGTCCCGGCGGCGGTGTCGAGCCCGCACCCGACCGTCCTCATCGGCGGCTCCGGCGAGAAGAAGACGCTGCGGTTCGTCGCCAAGTACGCCGACGCCTGCAACATCTTCGACTCCGAAGAACTGCCCCGCAAGCTCGACGTCCTGCGCGCCCACTGCGACACCGAAGGCCGCGACTACGCCGACATCGAAAAGACCTCCCTCTCCATCACCGACGGCTCGGTGCAGCACGCCGTGGACACGATCGGCCGCCTCGCCGAGGCCGGCATCGACCACGTGATCTTCTCCCAGGCCACCGGCCAGGACCTCGCACCCGTCCTCGCCGAGGCCCACGCCCAGGTCAAGGACCTCGTCCCCACCGGCCGCTGACCCACCCCACCCGGACCGCCACTCGCTCCCGCCGACACACGCCGAAGCGCTCCCGCACAAGCGTCCGGCATCCGCCGCCGGGGCTCACGCACTGGCCGGAGCCCCGCCCCGCGCAACCGCGCGGCGCCCGGTGCCCGGGGGCAGGTACGGGACGGGGCCGTCCCGCCCGCCCGTGCGGCGTCCGCCGCCGGGGGGCGCGTATGGGGCGGAGTGGTGTCTCGTGTGGGCGGGCCGCGTCCAGTGCTGGGGTGGGTGCGGGCCGAGCGCCTTTCCGTGTGCGGTGTGGGTCAGGTGCGGATTGGGGGGCGGTTCTGGGTGGGGACGCTGATGCGGTTGAAGGCGTTGATCAGGGCTACCGCGCCCACCAGGGCGCCGAGTTCTTTTTCGTCCAGGTGGCGGGCTGCTTCGGCCCAGACGTCGTCCGGTACGCCGTCGTCGCCCAGGCGGGTCGCGGACTCTGTGTAGGCGAGGATCGCGCGTTCTCGGGCGTCGAACAGTTCGGACTCGCGCCAGGCGACGAGTTGGAACAGTCGGTCGTCGGTCTCGCCCATCTCCTTGAGTTCGTACACGTGCATGTCCACGCAGAAGACGCACTGGTTGATCTGTGAGGCGCGGAGTTTGGCCAGGTGGTAGAGGCGGGTGTCGAGTGGGCCTTCGCACAGTGCGCGGTCGGCCTGGATGAACGCGCGGTACACGTCGCCCGCGGCGTGGCCGAAGTCGAGCCTTCGTCCCATCGTTCTCCTCCTTCAAGGTGGTCTCACCTTGAAGACGACACAGGCCGCCCGAATGTGAGGTCCCTCAGCGAGAAAGATGCCCCAGCTTCGCCGGGTTGAGGACGCGCCGGTAGGCGACGATCCGGCCGTCCGCGACGGTGACCGTGTCGACGCCGATCACGCGCCCGTTTCGGACGATCAGGAACCCCGGCTCGCCGTTGACCTCCGCCGGGGTGAGGGTCAGCGTGTTGCGTCGTGTCACCCTCACCAGCACTCGTGCGACGCGCTCCATTCCGGAGATGATCTTGCGGGCGGCGAACAGGCCCTCGGCGGCGCCGCCGTCGGTGGTCAGCGTCGCGTCCGGGTCCAGCAGGGCGAGCATCGCGGTCTCGTCGCGGTTCTCGTAGGCCGCGCGGAACTGCGCCAGCACCCGGTCGCGCTCGGCGGCGGGCGCGGCCGGACGGTGCCGCGCGGCGACCTTCCGCCGGGCGCTCGCGGCGAGTTGGCGGCACGCGGCGGCGGACCGTCCGAGCACCGCACCGATCCGCGCGTAATCGACCGCGAACGCCTCGTGCAGCACGAACGCGACCCGCTCGGCAGGGGTCAGCTCCTCCAGGACGACCAGCATCGCGGTGCCGACCGTCTCGTCCAGCAGGACGGGTTCGGCGGCGTCCGGCCCGGTCAGCAGCGGTTCGGGCAGCCACGGCCCGACGTAGTCCACCCGGCGCGCGCGGGCGGACGTCAGCACGTCCAGGGCGCGGCGCGCGGCGACGGTGACGAGCCAGGCCCGCAGGTCGCGGACGTCGCCGAGGTCGCGGGACGCGGCGCGCAGCCAGGTGTCCTGGACGACGTCCTCGGCGTCCGCGACACTGCCCGTGATGCGGTATGCGGCACCGAACACGGCCGGTCGGTGCGTCGGCCACTCGCGTTCCAGCCGCGGGTCCGTCACGCGACGGCCGGAGTGAAGATCCATTTCCGGTAGGACCAGTAGCGGAACCAGGAACCCAGCGCCATTCCGCCGACGAGCGCGGCGTTGTACGAGACGCTGCCGTGCAGGTTCAGGACGTAATAGGTGAAGCCGGTGCAGAGCACCTGGATGACCATGCCGACGCCGTTGAGGCCGAAGAACAGGGCGAACTCGCGTCCGGTCCCGTCACTGTCGCGGTGCCGGAAGGTCCAGTGCCGGTTGAGCAGGTAGGACGTGATCGTCGAGACGACGGTCGGGACGATCACGCTCGTCAGCGGCCCGCCGCCGAGCACGTGCCGCAGCACGTTCGCGCCCCCGATGGTGATCACCGTGCCCAGGAACCCAACGAAACCGAACGTCAGGAGTTCACGGGCGAATGTCCGGTAATCGGACAGCGTTTTGACCGTTTTGACCGGTCTCGACCGCTGCAGGGTGCTCACTCGCCCAGACCTTACCCGAGCGGCGGAGGCGCCCGAGAGGTTACCCCGGGGAAAAAACGATCAGTACGGAAGGTCACCGCCGGGCGGACGAAACGGCGCCCGCGAGCACCGCGATCGTCCCCGCCAGCACCACCGGGACACCCAGCGCCCACCCCAGCCCGACCCCTTCGGCGACGAACCCGATCACCGGCGGACCGCCCAGCAGCCCGAGATACCCGAGCGCCGTCACCCGCGAGATCCCGGCGGCGGCCGGCACGCCCGGCAGGTTGCCCGCCGCGCTGAACGTCACCGGCGCGACCACCGCGACGCCCAGCCCGAACAGGGTGAACCCGGCGACCGCCGCGACCGGATGACGCGCCAGCAGCCCCGCACCGAGCCCGAGCGCCGCCACCAGAGAGCCCGCACGCAGCACCGCCACGGCGCCGAACCGCGCCACCACCCGGTCCCCCGCGACGCGGCCCAACGTCATCGCGACCGCGCACCCGGCATACCCGAGGCCGGCCGCCCCAGGGCCCGTCCCGAGCGTCTCGCGCAGGTAGACGGCGCTCCAGTCGCCCATCGCGCCCTCCCCCACGAACGAGCAGAGCGCGATGACGCCGAGCACGAACAACGCCGCCCGATGCGTCCGCACAGAACGCGGCGGCCCGGACGCCACGGGCGACACCTCGGCGGAACGATCCAAAAGCGGACGGCAGAACGTCCAGAGCAGACAGAGGATGACCGCCGACGCCACCGCCAGATGCAGCGGCACCGGCACCCGCGCCTGCGCGGCGGCCGACCCCGCGAGCGCCGACGCCAGCGCCCCGACGCTGTAGGACCCGTGCAGCCCGGACATGATCGGCCGCCGGTACGCCCGCTCGACCGCGACGCCCTGCGCGTTCATCGCGACGTCCATCAGCCCGAGGGACGCACCGAACAGCAGCAGCGCCGCCAGCAGCCACCCGAGGTTCCCGCTCAGCGCGACCAGGAACGGCGCGACGGACGCGACCGACCCGGCCCCGAGCACCACCGCCCGGCTCCCCCACCGCGCCACGCACCAGCCCGCCGCGCGGACGGCGCACGCCACCCCGAGCGGCGCGCCGAGCAGCGCCACGCCGAACACCCCGGCGCCCAGCCCGAGGTGCTCCTTGATCTGCGGAATGCGCGGCAGCCACGCCGCCGAGATCAGGCCGTGGACGGCGAACGCCGAGGTCACGGCGCCGCGCGCCCGGCGCGGCACCGTCGTGGAGATCGTCCGGGCCACCATCGTGACCGACGGTACCCGCCCGCGAAACGGACGAACGACTCAGGGCGCCGCGATGATCGTCGCGTTCCGTCCGGCCGTCAGCGCGGCGTGCCGGGCGATGGCCGAGGTGTCGGTCAGGGACGCGATCTGGTCGATGACGGCCCGCAGCCGCGCCGCGTCGTCCGCCGCGCCGGTGAACGCCTCCCGGAACGCGGGATCGAGCGTCGCCGGGGCGCCCGCGAGCATCAGGTCGGCCAGCTCCAGCACCAGTTCCCGCTGGCGCGCCCGCTCCCGCTCGTGGCTGATCCAGACGTAGTGCGCCGTGATCCCCTTGAGCACCGCGCACTCCAGCCGCTGCGCGCGCGGGACGATCAGCTCCGCCCCGTACCGCGTCAGCCGCCGGTCGCCGAACTCGTGCCGCGTCGCCTTCTCCGCGGCCAGGCAGAACCGGCCGATCAGCGAGCTGGTCAGGTTCTTCAGCGCGGCGAGCGAGCGGGCGGTGCCGTCGTAGCGCACGGGCCAGTACGGCTCGGCGAGCAGCGCCGTGAACCGCTCCTCCAGCTCGGCGGGCTCGGCGACCAGCGGGGACGCGGCCCGCTCGGGACGCCGGGCGCGCGGCACCGGGTGCTCGCCGGACCGTTCCGTGCAGTACAGCTCGACGGCCGTCGCCGCGACGGCCCGGCGCTCGGCGGGGTCGGCCAGCAGCGCGACGTCGATGTGCCCGGCGACGAACGCGTCCTCCAGGTCGTGGACGGAGTAGGCGACGTCGTCGCTCCAGTCCATGACCTGCGCCTCGAAGCAGGTGCGGTCGTCGGGCGCGCCCTCCCGGATCCACCCGGCGTAGTCCATGTCGTCCTGGTAGACGCCGAATTTCCCATTCACGGCGTTCGCCTGGGACCACGGGTACTTCATCGCCGCGTCCAGCGACGCGCGCGTCAGGTTGAGCCCCACGCTGCGGCCGTACATCGGCGGACCGTCCGGCGCGAACGACTTCGGCTCCAGCCGCGTCAGCACCCGCAGGCTCTGCGCGTTGCCCTCGAACCCGCCGCAGGCGCGCGCGACCTCGTCCAGTGCCGCCTCGCCGTTGTGCCCGAACGGCGGATGCCCGATGTCGTGCGACAGGCAGGCCGTCTCGACGACGTCGGGATCGCAGCCGAACGAGCGGCCCAGCTCCCGCCCGATCTGGGCGCACTCCAGCGAGTGCGTGAGCCGCGTCCGCAGGCTCTGGACGTTGTTCTCGGGCTCGGCGCCGGGCGAGGCGACCTGCGTCTTGGCGGCGAGCCGCCGCAGCGCGGCGCTGTGCAGCACCCGCGCCCGGTCCCGCTCGAACGCGCCCCGGCCCCGCCGCTTCGGCGGTTCGGGCGCCCAACGCCGCCGGTCGCGGTCGGAGTAGTCGTTCATGGTCCTGCCCAGCCTAGCGGGGCCGGGGCGACTGCTCCGCGGGGTCGGTGATCGGCGCGTTCTCGATCGTCTCGCCCGGCACGCGGACGCTCTTGCCGAGCAGCACGTACGACAGGTACGCGCCCGTCTCGCGGACGATGTAGTGGAACTGGGTGTCGCGCGTCTGGACGCTCGGCCCGCTGCGCGTCGGCGAGGACGCCGCCGTGATCCCGTTGTCCTCCGCCATCTTCTTGGAGCGCAGCCCGTGCCACGGGTCGGTGACGATCACGCCGGACGACCAGTGCCGCTGCTTGTAGACGCGCCCGAGCGCCTGGAAGCTCTGCAGCGTGTCCCGTCCGGACGGCACCGCCACCACCTTGTCGGCCGGGACGTGCCCCTTCTCGACGAGCCAGCGCCGTCCCGACTCCGCCTCGGTGTAGTTGTCGCCGGGCGCCTTCCCGCCGACCGTGACGATGCGCGGCGCGACGCCGAGCCGCCACAGGTCCAGCGCGTGCTGGAGCCGCCACTTCAGCGTCGGCGACGGGACGCCGTTGTACTGCGCCGCGCCCAGCACGATGATCGTGTCCGAGCGGGGCCGCTCGTCCTGGCGGGCCTGGTACCAGACGCGCCAGCACACCGCGAGCGGCGTCAGCACGACCGTCGCGAGCACCGCCGCGATGATGATCATGCTGATGCCGAACACGCGGGACCGCGGTCGCCGCCGCCGCTTGCGTCCGCCGTCGTCGTCGGAAGGGCCGGATTCGTCGTCCCACCGGTCCGGGTCCGGTGTCTCGATCTCCATCGTCATCGCACTCGCCACGGTAGTCAGACGAGCGCCGGACCGTTGCCGGTTCACGCGTGCGGGCACCCGGTTCGACCGGATTGTGTCACCCGGCCGCCGGAGCGGCCGGGTGACCGACGCTCAGCGGTGGTCGCTGCCGACCGCCTCGATCGCGGCGCGGCCCGCCTCCAGCCGCGCCACCGGCACGCGGAACGGCGAGCAGGACACGTAGTCCAGGCCGACCTCGTGGCAGAAGTGGACCGAGTCGGGGTCGCCGCCGTGCTCGCCGCAGATGCCGAGCTTGATGCCCGGCCGCGCCCGGCGCCCCTCCTCGGCGGCGATCCGGACGAGCCGTCCGACGCCGTCGCGGTCCAGGGTCTCGAACGGGGAGACGCCGAAGATCCCGAGGTCGAGGTAGCGGGAGAAGAACGCTGCCTCGACGTCGTCGCGGGAGAAGCCCCACGTCGTCTGGGTGAGGTCGTTGGTGCCGAACGAGAAGAACTCGGCGGCCTCGGCGATCTGCCCGGCGGTCAGCGCGGCCCGGGGCAGCTCGATCATCGTGCCGATCAGGGCCGGAACGTCCACGCCGGTCTCTTCCGCGACGTCCGCGAGGACCTTCTCGGCCTCCTCCCGGACGGCCTCCAGCTCCTGCACCGCGCCCACTAGCGGGATCATGATCTCCGGCCGTGGGTCGCCGCCCGCCTTCCGCCGGTCGGCCGCGGCCTCGGCGATCGCCCGCACCTGCATAGCGAAAAGTCCGGGAATCACCAAACCGAGCCGCACACCTCGCAAACCCAGCATAGGGTTCTGCTCGTGCAGCCGACGGACCGCCTCCAGCAGCCGGCGGTCCTTCGGGTCGGCCGCGTCGCCCGCGAGGGCCAGCTTGACCGCCAGGTCCGTCAGATCGGGGAGGAACTCGTGCAGGGGCGGGTCGATGAGCCGGATCGTCACCGGCAGCCCGTCCATCGCCGCGAAGATCCCCGTGAAGTCCTCCCGCTGGAGCGGTTCGAGGGCGTCCAGCGCGGCCTGCCGCTCCGCGCCGTCCTCGGCGAGGATGAGCTGCTCCACGAGCTGCCGCCGGTCGCCGAGGAACATGTGCTCGGTGCGGCACAGGCCGATGCCGCGGGCGCCGAAGCGGCGCGCCCGCGCGGCGTCCTCGGGGGTGTCGGCGTTGGCGCGGACGCTCAGCCGCGCCGCCGCGTCCGCGTGCGCCATGAGCCGGTCGACGGACGCGACCAGCTCGCCGCCGTCCTCGGCCGACAGCTCGCCCTCGAAGTACTGCACGACCGGCGAGTGCTTCACCGGCACCTCGCCGAGGTAGACGTCGCCGGACGTCCCGTCGATCGACACGACGTCGCCCTCCCGGACGACGACGCCGCCGGGCGCGGTGAGCGTCCCGGCCTTGACGTCGACCTCCAGCTCCTCCGCGCCGCACACGCACGTCTTGCCCATGCCGCGCGCGACCACGGCGGCGTGCGAGGTCTTGCCGCCGCGCGAGGTGAGCACGCCGCGCGCCGCGACCATGCCGGCCAGGTCGTCGGGGTTGGTCTCGCGGCGGACGAGGATGACGTCCTTGCCCTGAGCGGCCAGCTCCACGGCCCGCTCGGAGGTGAAGACGGCCGTGCCGACGGCCGCGCCCGGCGAGGCGTTCATGCCGCGGGTGAGTCGGGTGACGCCGTCGAGCCGCGCGTCGTCGAAGCGCGGGAACATGAGCTGCGCGAGCTGGTCGCCGGTGACGCGCTGGGCGGCCTCGTCGGCGTCGATGAGCCCCTGGTCCAGGAGCTGGCAGGCGATGCGGAACGCCGCGGCGGCGGTCCGCTTGCCTACTCGGGTCTGGAGCATCCACAGCTTGCCGCGCTCGATCGTGAACTCGATGTCGCACATGTCGCGGTAGTGGTTCTCCAGCGTCTCCATGATCTGGAGCAGCCGGTCGTAGGACGCCTTGTCGATCGTCTCCAGCTCGGTCAGCGGAACCGTGTTCCGGATGCCCGCGACGACGTCCTCGCCCTGCGCGTTCTGCAGGTAGTCGCCGTAGATGCCCTGCTGGCCGGACGCGGGGTCGCGCGTGAACGCCACGCCGGTGCCCGAGTCCAGGCCGAGGTTGCCGAACACCATCGAGCAGATGTTCACGGCGGTGCCGAGATCGACCGGGATGCGCTCCTGCCGCCGGTACAGGATGGCGCGCTCGGCGTTCCACGAGTCGAAGACGGCCTTGACGGCCAGGTCCATCTGCTCGCGCGGGTCGGACGGGAACGCGCGGCCCGCCTCGTCTTGCACGATGCCCTTGAAGGTCGCCACGAGGCCGCGCAGGTCGTCGGCGGTGAGCCCGGCGTCGTCGGTCGTGCCGCGCGCCTTCTTCGCCGCCTCGATCGCGTCCTCGAACAGCTCGCCGTCGATGTCCAGGACGGTCTTGCCGAACATCTGGATGAGGCGCCGGTAGGAGTCGTAGGCGAACCGCTCGTCCCCCGCCTGAGCCGCGAGGCCGAGGACGGAGTCGTCGTTCAACCCGATGTTGAGGACGGTCTCCATCATCCCCGGCATGCTGAACTTCGCCCCGGACCGCACGCTCACCAGCAGCGGGTCGGACGGGTCGCCGAGCCGCTTGCCCATCGACGACTCCAGCGCGGCCAGGTGCGCGTCGATCTCGTCCTGCAGTCCGGACGGAACGGTCCCGTGCTCCAGGTAGTGCCGGCACGCCTCGGTCGTGATGGTGAAGCCGGGGGGAACCGGCAGGCCCAGGTTGGTCATCTCGGCCAGGTTGGCGCCCTTGCCGCCCAGCAGGTCCTTGAGGTCTTTGTTGCCCTCAGTGAAGTCGTACACGAACTTTGGCACGGGGAGCTCCTTCTCGCTCCGATGATGACCAATCGGGGGGACGGGAAACCCGCGTCCGGCACGCCGCCTCATCGCGGCCGGCCGGTCGCGGACCTCGTCTCCCGTTGGCGGGGACTGTACCCGCGTGGCGGTGATCTTCCGCCCGCCCCCCGCCCCAGGCTGAAAAAGACCAGGTCAGACCACCTGTAGTGGTCTATTCCACTAGCGGCGATCCGCGACCGGACGGGGCACAGATCACGTCCCGGGACGGAGTGCGCATCGCCATCGAAAGGGAATGATGGATCAAGGAGGTGAGGTTGTGAGGCCGATGGTCGCCGGTGGCCGGGCGGGGGATCCGTTCGCCCCGATCGCCGATTACGGGTTCCTGTCCGACTGCGAGACGACGGCCCTGGTCGCGCCGAGCGGGAACATCGAGTGGATGTGCCTGCCGAAGATGGACTCGCCGAGCGTGTTCGGGTCCATCCTCGACCGTGACGCCGGATACTTCCGGCTCGGTCCCGCCGGTGTCGAGGTGCCCGCAGCCCAGCGCTACATCCCCGGCACGATGGTGATGGAGACCACGTGGTGGCTCCATGGCGGGTGGGTCGTCGTGACCGACGCGCTGCTGATGGGTCCGTGGCACCACGAGACGGAGCGGTCCCACACGCACCGGAGGGCGCCGACGGACTACGACGCCGACCATGTGCTGCTGCGCATGATCCGGTGCGTGAACGGCCAGGCGCAGATCCGGCTGGACTGCATGCCGGTGTTCGACTACGGGCTCACGCCGGCCCGCTGGGAGCACACCGGGCAGGGCTACCACGAGGCCGTGGCGCGCGGGAACGGGATCAACCTGCGGCTCAACACCGACCTGAACGTCGGGTTCGAGGGGTCGCTGGCCACGTCGCGGACGCTGCTCAAGCAGGGCGACGCGCGGTTCGTCGCGCTGTCGTGGAGCGAGCACGCGCCGCCCGCCGACTACGCCGAGGCGCACGAGCGGCTGGTGTGGACCGTCCACCACTGGCAGCACTGGCTGGACCGGGGCCAGTTCCCCGACCACCCGTGGCGCAGCCACCTGCAGCGCAGCGCGCTCACGCTCAAGGGCCTGACGTTCGGGCCGTCCGGCGCAGTCGCGGCGGCGGCGACGACCTCGCTGCCCGAGACGCCCGGCGGTGACCGCAACTGGGACTACCGCTACACGTGGATCCGCGACTCCACGATGGCGCTGTGGGCGTTCTACACGCTCGGATACGACTGGGAGGCCAACGACTTCTTCTACTTCATCACCGACGTCGCCGAGGCCGCCGAGGGCAAGCTCCAGATCATGTACGGCCTGGACGGACGGGAAGAACTCCCCGAGTCCACGCTCGACCACCTCAGCGGGTACGACAACGCCCGTCCGGTGCGCATCGGCAACGAGGCGTACATGCAGGCGCAGCACGACGTGTGGGGCGCCATCATCGGGTCGATCTACATGTTCGTGCGCAAGCGCGACCGCCTCGACGACCGGCTCTGGAAGATCGTCGTGAAGCAGGTCGAGGACGCGCTGGAGAACTGGCGGACGCCCGACTGCGGCATGTGGGAGGTGCGCGGGGAACCGCAGCACTTCACCTCGTCCAAGGTGTTCTGCTGGGTCGCGGCCGACCGGGGCGCGCGGCTCGCGCGGATCCGCGGCGACCACGGCCGCGCCGAGCGCTGGCAGCGCGCCGCCGACGAGATCCACGCCGACGTCCTCGCCAACGCGGTGGACGAGCGGGGCGTGTTCGTCGCGCACTACGGCGCGGACGCGCTGGACGCGTCGGCGCTGCTCATCCCGCTCCTCGGCTTCCTGCCCGCCGACGACAAGCGCGTTCGGGAGACCGTCCTCGCCATCGCCGACGAGCTGACCGAGGACGACCTCGTCCAGCGGTACCGGGCCACCGAGACCGACGACGGGTTCGAGTCGGAGGAGGGCACGTTCACCATCTGCTCGTTCTGGATGGTGAGCACCCTCGTCATGATCAACGAGCTGGACCGCGCGCGGACGCTGTGCGAGAAGCTGCTGTCCTACGCCAGTCCTCTCCAGCTCTACGCCGAGGAGATCGACCCGCACACGGGCCGCCAGCTCGGCAACTTCCCGCAGGCGTTCACCCACCTCGCGCTCATCAACGCGGTCATGCAGGTCATCCGGGCCGAGGAAGAGGAGCGCCGTCCCGGCCTGATGTAAGAACGCGTCCCCTGTCCCACCCCGACAGACGAAAGCGCTGGGGCTTCCCCCACAAATGGAAGCCTCAGCGCCCCCGCCGATTCCACCGCCCCCCGATGAGAACCCGCAGCAGCCCCGCCTGCACGAACCCGCTCGCCACCAACATCAGCACCGGAAGCCCGGGCTTGAGGCCGTCGAGGGAAGCACCGAAAAGGGAGTCCGTCACCCCGGTCACGACCGCGCCCAGCGGCAGGGTGACGAGCAGCAGCCAGAGGGCGCTGAGCCCGGAATCATCGGTTCTCAGCTCGATCACCGCGTCGACCGCCACGGCGATGACCACCACCGCGTAGCCGCCCGCCACCAGGGCCGCCGCCCGCGCGCGCTTCGTCATGAGGACAAGGCTGGCGGACGGCGTTCCCGGTCGCCTGAGTACGCGTACTCAAATCCGGGGCGTCCGTGGACGCCCCGGATTCAGCAGCCGACGAGCTGGGCGGCGAGGAAGCCCTCGACCTGCGAGATCGCGATGCGCTCCTGGCTCATCGTGTCGCGCTCGCGGACGGTCACGGTGTCGTCCTCCAGCGTGTCGAAGTCGACGGTGACGCAGAACGGGGTGCCGATCTCGTCCTGGCGGCGGTAGCGGCGGCCGATGCCGCTCGCGTCGTCGAACTCGACGTTCCAGTTGCGGCGGAGCTGCGCGGCGAGGTCGCGGGCCTTCGGGGACAGGTCGGCGTTGCGCGACAGCGGCAGCACCGCGACCTTGACCGGGGCGAGGCGCCGGTCGAGGCGCATGACGGTCCGCTTCTCCAGCTTGCCCTTGGCGTTCGGGGCCTCGTCCTCGGCGTAGGCGTCCATCATGAACGTCAGCGTGCAGCGGTCCACGCCCGCCGCCGGCTCGATCACGTACGGGACGAACCGCTCGCCGGACTCCTGGTCGAAGAACGACAGGTCCGTGCCGGACGCCTTGGAGTGCGTCGTCAGGTCGTAGTCGGTGCGGTTCGCGACGCCCTCCAGCTCGCCCCATTCGCTGCCGATGAAGCCGAAGCGGTATTCGACGTCCACCGTGCGCTTGGAATAGTGCGACAGCTTCTCGGCCGGGTGCTCGAACAGTCGCAGGTTGTCCTTGGTGATGCCGAGGTCCAGGTACCACTGGTAACGCTCGTTGATCCAGTACTGGTGCCATTCCTCGTCGCTGCCCGGACGGACGAAGAACTCCATCTCCATCTGCTCGAACTCGCGCGTCCGGAAGATGAAGTTGCCCGGCGTGATCTCGTTGCGGAACGACTTGCCGATCTGGCCGATGCCGAACGGGACCTTGCGGCGCGCGGACTGCTGCACGTTGAGGTAGTTGATGAAGATGCCCTGCGCGGTCTCGGGACGCAGGTAGGCGAGGCCCGACTCGTCCTCGACGGGGCCGAGGTAGGTCTTCAGCATGCCGTTGAACATGCGGGGCTGGGTGAACGCGCCCTTCACGCCGCAGTTCGGGCAGGTGATGTCGGCGAGCGCGGCCGGGGCGCGGCCGTGCTTCTCCTCGAACGCCTCCTCCAGGTGGTCGGCGCGGAAGCGCTTGTGGCACGACTGGCACTCGGTCAGCGGGTCCACGAAGGCGTTGACGTGGCCGGACGCCTCCCACACCTCGCGGGCGAGGATCACCGAGGAGTCCAGGCCGACGATGTCCTCGCGGCCCTGCACCATCGACTTCCACCACTGGCGCTTGACGTTGTTCTTCAGCTCCACGCCGAGCGGGCCGTAGTCCCACGACGCGCGCAGACCGCCGTAGATCTCGCTCGACGGGTAGACCAGACCCCGGCGTTTGGCGAGGTTGACGATCGCGTCCATCACGTCGGAACGGCGTGCCATAACGTGTTCTCCATCCAACTGGCGGTCGGCGGGACTGTCGGTGGTCCCCGCGGGCGCGGGGCGAGTTCCATCCCCGGTCGGGCGTCGACGCGGACGCGGCCGTGCCTGCGTCCGGTGGCCCGGTGCCCAGCTTAGGGCACCCCGGAACGCGGACGCTCCTCAGTAAACGCGGCCGTCCACCGCGTTGCTGTCCACCCGGAGCGCCACACCTCCGTGGCGTTCGCGGTGCGATCCCCGGTACTGCTTGATCCGGCGGTGCGGCGGCCACCACGCGGGGTTCAGGTAGCGGCTGTCGTAGACCGACGGGCGGCCGTCCCAGTGCCCGAACCAGACCACGGGCGGCTTGGCCCTGCTGCGCGGCGCCCGTCCGAGGTCCCGGATGCCGGACGCAGCGCTGCTGTACAGGCCCGCGACGTAGTGGCGGGTGCGCAGCGCGCGCGTCCAGGACTCGACGAAGTCCAGCGCGGCGGCCCGGCAGGACGCGTTTCCGCTGTCGTAGTCCTCCAGGTCGGCGTAGATCGGGCTGCCGGCGGGGATGCCGAGCGCCCGCGCCCGGCGGACGGCGTCGGCCGCCGCCCGCGCCCCCTCGGCCCGCGCGTCGTGCCGCGTGAACCGCGCGCGGTAGCGCGTGCAGGGCGCCTGCGGCCCGACGTACGTGGGGATCAGCCGGTAGCCGAGCGCCCGGACGTTCCGCACCCAGCCGCGCGTCAGATGCGGCTGCGCGCACCCGCGCGACACGCCGCCGATGTAGATGTTCGCGATGCGATAGGCCGACCGCCAGGCGCGCATGGTGGCGAGACCCGGCGCCGCGCACGTGTCGAACGCCCGTCCCCGGACCCAGTGCGGACGCGCGCTCTCCCGCACCGGCTCGCCGACGGCCTTCACCGCCCCACCACCCTGCACGCCACCCCCGCCCGCACCGGCAGGCTTCCCACCCGACGCGACTCCCGGCCGGGCGACAGGCTTCTGCGACGACGTCACGGCAGGCTTGCCGCTCGATGCGGCGGTTGGCGTCCCGTGCGGGGCGGTGGTGGGGCTTGGGGAGGGTTGCCAGGACGGAGTGAGGCGCGTGCGGCGGATGGCGTCCTGGAGGGAGGCGGGGTCGGTGCCGTAGACGCCGGACAGGGTGACGCCCGCCTCGGGGAGAACCACCTGGGTCCGGTGCTCGGGTGTGGCGCGGACGGCGTAGTGCGCGAGGCGGTCGGGGCGGACGGGCGTGCGGCGGCGCTCGGCGGCCGTGTCCAGCGGCTCGACGTGAAGTGCGGTGGCGCCGCCGATGACGCGGGCCGGGCAGTCCGGCTCGGCGGACGAGCTGGAACGCCCCACGTAGACGGCGTTCACGTCGTAGCGCACGCAGCGCGTCGGCTCCCGGTCCAGCCGGTGGACGCTCCAGCCCGCCGGGACCGGCACCCGGACGCCCCGGTAGGCGACGACCGTCGCGCGCGCGGCGGGGTTCAGCGCGGCGGACGCCCCGCCCGGGGTCCCCGCGGCGGACGGCCCGAGCCCGACGACGAGGGCCGCTGCCACGCTGCACGCCGCTCCGAGGACCACCGCATTCCGCATCACGTCTCCCTGGCCATCCATGATCAGCTAGGGCGGTGATCACCGACGGCGCACCGGGGCAAACGGGCGGACGCGCGTCTTTCCCGGCCATTGACCGGTCCGGGACGCGCCCGCTCAGGAATACGCGACGACCTCGTACGCTCCGGGTTCGTCCACCGCAAGCGCCGACAGCGGGATGAACCGGGCGCGCAGGCCGGGGGCGCCGAGGGCCCTGCGGTAATATCCGGCGCCGTCCCATTCGGTGACGAGAGCCCAGAGCGACGGATCGTCCACGGTCCGCGCGAGCCGTCCCGAGCGGTGGCCGGGGCAGGCGGCGAGGGTCTCCAGCACGGCGGTCATCTCGGCGGCGAAGCCGGGCGCGTCCGCCTCGGGCACGCGGTAGCGCGTGATCGCGATCATCCGGCCATCCTCCCGCACGGACGCGCGAACGCCCGGTTTCGCCTGATTTTGACAACCATTTTCATCTTCGTCCATACTGGAGGAATGCCCGCCTTCCGCTCCCGTCCCGCCGTGCTCGCCGCCGCCCTGGCGCTGGCCGCCGCCGGGCTGACGGCGTGCGGCGACGGCGGCACCGGCGGACGCGCGGACGTGCTCGCCTCCTTCTACCCGATGGCCTTCCTCGCCTCCCGCGTCGGCGGCCCGGACGTCCAGGTCAGCACCCTGACCAGGCCCGGCGCCGAGCCGCACGACCTGGAACTGACGCCGAAGCAGATCGGCCACGTGAAGAAGGCCCGCCTCACGGTCTACGTCAATGGCCTCCAGCCCGCTGTGGACGACGCCGTCCGGCACCAGGCCGGGCACCGCGCGCTCGACGCCGGCGCGCTCGTCCCGCTGCTGCCCGCGACCGAGGGCCCCGGCACCGACCCGCACCTGTGGCTGGACCCGAGCCGCATGGCCGTCCTCGCCACCGCGCTCGGCGACCGACTCGCGAACACCGATCCCGCGCACGCCGCCGCCTACCGGGAACGTGCCAGGACCCTCGCCGGACAGCTCACCGCCTTGGACGCCGCGTTCAAAGCGGGCCTGAGAAAGTGCGCCCGCACGACGATCGTCACCGCGCACGCCGCGTTCGGCTACCTCGCCGCCCGCTACGGCCTGCGGCAGGTGCCGGTCGCGGGCGTGGACCCGTCCGCCGAGCCGTCGCCGCGCCGCCTGGCCGACCTCGCCGCGCTCGTCCGCGAGACGGGCGCCACGACCGTCTTCACCGAGACCCTGGCCAGCCCGAAGGTCGCCGCCGCGCTCGCCCGCGCGGCCGGGGCGAGAACGGCCGTTCTGGACCCGCTGGAGGGAATCCGGAAGGGGTCCGGCGACGATTACCTCTCCGTGATGCGCACGAACCTGACCGTCCTCCGCGCCGCCCTGGGGTGCCCATGAACGACGTACCGTTCGCCATGACCGGCGGCGTCGTCCGGCGCGAGGGCCGCGCGGTCCTGGACGGCGTGGACCTGCGCGTCGCCGCCGGGGACGTCGTCGCGCTGCTCGGCCCGAACGGCGCGGGCAAGTCCACGCTGGTCAAGGCCCTGCTCGGCCTGCTGCCGCTCGCCGCCGGACGCACCGAGATCTACGGCACGCCGCCCGCGAAGTTCCGCGACTGGCGGCGCGTCGGCTACGTCCCGCAGCGGCTGCCGATGGGCGGCGGGGTGCCCGCGACGGTCCGCGAGGTCGTCGCGTCGGGCCGCGTGGCCCGCCGGTCCCGCTGGCGCCCCGCCGACCGGACCGAGGACCGCGCGGCCGTCGACCGCGCGCTCGACGCCGTCGGCCTCGCCGACCGCGCCCGCGACTCGGCGCACCTACTGTCGGGCGGCCAGCAGCAGCGGGTGCTCATCGCCCGCGCCCTCGCCGGGGAGCCGGACGCGTTCGTCCTGGACGAGCCCACCGCCGGAGTCGACGCGGGCAGCCAGACCGCCCTCGCCAAAGTGCTCGCCGAGCTCGTCGCGGGCGGCCGGACGGTCGTGCTCGTCGCGCACGAACTCGGCCCGCTCGCCCCGCTCGTCACCCGGACCGTCCGCCTGGAGCACGGCCGCGTCGCCGCCGAGGAGACCGCCTGATGGAGATGTTCCAGCTCGACTTCATGCGGATCGCGTTCGCGATGGCGGTCCTCATCGGGCTCACCGCGCCCGTGATCGGGACGTTCGTCGTCCAGCGGAAGATGTCGCTGCTCGGCGACGGCATCGGCCACATCGCGCTCACCGGGATCGGGCTCGGCCTCGTCACCGGGTCCTCGCCCGTCCTCGCGGCACTGGTGGTGTCGGTGCTCGGGGCGGTCGCGATCGAGGCCCTGCGCGCCCGCAGCCGCAGCGGCGCGGACGTCGCGCTCGCCGTGCTGTTCTACGGCGGCCTCGCGGGCGGCGTCGTCCTCACCGGCCGCGAGGGCGGGCAGGTGAGCCTCCAGTCGTACCTGTTCGGGTCGATCAGCAGCGTCACCGCGACCGACCTGTACATCGTCGCGGGTCTGTCGGCGGCCGTACTGCTGATCCTCGCAATCTTCGGCCGGGAGCTGTTCCTGCTCTGCCAGGACGAGGACCTGGCGCGCGCCGCCGGGCTGCCGGTCCGGTTCCTCAGCGTCCTCATCGCCGCGACCGCCGCCGTGACGGTCGTGATCTCGATGCGGGCGATCGGGCTGCTGCTGGTCAGCGCCCTGATGATCGTGCCGGTGGCCGCCGCGCAGCAGGTCGCGCGGGGCTTCCTCGGCACGATGCTGACCGCGATGGCCGCCGGTGTACTGTCGGCGGTGACGGGACTGGCGGGTTCGTACGAGTACGATCTTGCGCCGGGGCCGTCCATCGTGCTGCTCGCCCTCGCGGTCTTCCTGGCCGCGGTGGGCACGGGGACCGTCCTGCGCCGCCGCCGCACGGCGTCGGCCGCCGCACGGGACGCGCGCGCCGCGAGGCGCGTGGACGTCCGGGACGTGAGCATGGACGCCGAACCGGAGGTTCTGGGGGGATGACGACGACCCGCCGCGACGCGGTACGGCAGGCGCTGGCCGACCGCGAGGGCTTCCGCAGCGCCCAGGACATCTACGCCGACCTGCGGGCCGACGGCTCCAAGATCGGCCTCACCACCGTCTACCGGGCGCTCCAGGCGCTCAGCGACGCCGGCGAGGTGGACGTCCTGCGCACCGACGACGGCGAGGCCGTCTACCGGGCGTGCCGCAGTGAGGAGCACCACCACCACCTGGTGTGCCGCGAGTGCGGCCGGACGGTCGAGGTCGCCGGGCCCGCCGTGGAGTCCTGGGCGGACGCGATCGGCGCCGAGCACGGCTTCGTGGAGATCACCCACACCGTCGAGGTGTTCGGGACGTGCGGGGAGTGCGTCGCGCGCCGTTCGTGACCTGCGATGCGGGAGAATCGGAGCATGGCTACGACACGCACCGCGAACGCGCACTGGGAAGGGCCGCTGATGGGCGGCGAGGGGAAGGTCTCACTGGACTCGTCCGGGCTGGGCGTGTACGACGTCACGTGGGCGTCGCGCGCCGAGGACCCGGCCGGCCGCACCAGCCCGGAGGAGCTGATCGCGGCGGCGCACTCGACGTGCTACTCGATGGCGCTGTCGCACGCGCTCGCCGGGGCCGGCACGCCGCCGGCGTCGGTGGACACGCGCGCCGACGTGACGTTCCAGCCGGGCGAGGGCATCACCGGGATCGTCCTGACCGTCCGGGCGAGCGTCCCCGGCATCTCCGCCGAGGACTTCGCGGCGGCGGCGCAGGGCGCCAAGGAGAACTGCCCGGTCAGCAAGGCCCTCACGGGCACGACCATCACGCTGGACGCGGAACTCGTCTGACCCTCGCGGCGGGGCGGTCCACGCCGTCCCGCCGCCCGATCAGCGGCGCGGCGGCCGGGCGCGGACCGGCCCCGGCGTCTCCCCCGCGAGCGTGATCCGGCGCAGCCGCCGGGGCGCGTCGCCGAAGTCCCGCACGACGCGGACCTGCGTGGCGCGGTTGTCGGCGAGCGCGACGTCCCCCGGCGCCCACCGCCACCGGACGGTGTTCTCCAGCCGGACGACCTGGTCCTGGAACAGCCGGATCAGCGCCTCGGAGTCGGCCTCCGCGCTGAGCCCGGCGATGGCGCGCGCGAACCCGCCGAGCAGCAGCGACCGCTCCCCCGTCGCCGGATGGACGCGCACGAGCGGGTGCTCGGCCTCGCGTCCGCCGCGCGCGTGCCGCGCCCACAGCCGGTCGGCGACGTCGCGCAGTTCGGCCGGGAGCGCGTCGTAGGCCGCGACGGTGTTGGCCCAGACGGTGTCGCCGCCGTGCGCGGGGACGTCCAGGGCGTGCAGCACGACGGCCTTCGGCGGACGGGACGCGTACGACTCCTCGGTGTGGAACGCGGTGCCGCCCGGCTCGGCGTCCGCGATCGTCTCCGGGGTGCCGAGCAGGGCGGCGAACGCGGTCAGCCCGGCCTCGTCCAGGTCGTCCTGGCCGCGGAAGAACAGCACGCGGTGGCGCAGCAGCGCGTCGCGCAGGACGGCGACGGTCGCGCGGTCGTGCCGGCCGGCCAGGCGCAGCCGACAGACCTCGGCGCCGATCAGGCCGGCGACGGGCTTGATCCGCGGGGACCGCGTCCGGCGGACGGGGTCCAGCACCGGTGACGTCATGTGACGAACGTATGCAGCGCGCGCCCGAAAAGCAAACTATTCAAGTAGGAATTAACGGTTGAGTCAGGGTCGCGCGGCCGACGGCTCGACCGGATTGGGCACCGCTCCCCCGTAGCGCCGGTCGCGGGACGCGTAGATCTCGCACGCGTGCCACAGGTGGCGGCGGTCGAAGTCGGGCCAGAGCGTGTCAAGGAAGACCATCTCGGCGTAGGCCGACTCCCAGAGCAGGAAGTTGGAGATCCGCTGCTCGCCGGACGAGCGGAGAAAGAGATCGACATCCGGAATGTCTGGCTCGTCCAGATAACGGGCGAAAATCTTTTCATTGAGGCGGTCCGGGTTGAGCTTGCCGTCCCGGACGTCGCGCGCGATGGCCGCCGCCGCGTCCACGATCTCGGCCCGGCCGCCGTAGTTCACGCAGAACTGCAGCGTGAGGACGTCGTTGTCGCGCGTCATCTCCTCGGCGGACTCCAGCTCCTTGATGACGCTGCGCCAGAGTTTCGGCCGTCGGCCCGCCCAGCGCACCCGCACGCCCGCCTCGTGGAGCTGGTCGCGGCGGCGGCGGATGACGTCCCGGTTGAAGCCCATGAGGAACTTCACCTCGTCCGGCGACCGCCGCCAGTTCTCGGTCGAGAACGCGAACGCCGACAGGTACGGGACGCCCAGCTCGATCGCGCCCATGATCACGTCGAACAGGGCGTCCTCGCCGCGCCGGTGCCCCTCGGTGCGCGGCAGCCCCCGCTCCTTCGCCCAGCGGCCGTTGCCGTCCATGACGATGGCGACGTGGCGCGGCACCAGCTCGGCGGGGATCTTCGGCGGCTGGGCGCCGTCCGGATGCGGGTACGGCGGCGAAACGGCCCTTCTCACACAGGCTCCCGGTCGTTCGGATCGTCATCGGTCGTCCCGCGTCCCGGCCGGGACGCGGCGGAGTCCTCCGGCTCCACGTGGCGCAGCGAGCGGATCCCGTGCTCCAGATGCCACTGAAGATAGGCGGCGACGAGGCCGCTGCACTCGGCGCGGTGGCGCGGCTCGCTGTCGTCGGCGTACTCCCAGTCGCCGCGCAGCAGCGCCAGCATCAGCGCGAACGTCGGCGGCGCGGGCGTCGCCGCGCCCGGCTGGCGGCACCGCGCGCACACCGCGCCGCCCGCCGCGATGGCGAAGCCGCGCAGGCCGCCCCGGTCGCCGCAGCGGCAGCACTCGTCCAGCGCGGGCGCCCAGCCCGCCACCGACAGCGACCGCAGCAGGAACGCGTCCAGGACGAGCCGGGGGTCGTGCGCGCGCTCGACCAGCGTGCGCAGCCCGCCGACGAGCAGCAGGAACTGCCGCAGCGCGGGCTCGCCCTCCTCGCTGGTCAGCTTCTCGGCCGTCTCCAGCATCGCGGTGCCCGCCGTGTAGCGCGGGTAGTCGGTGACGAGGCCCTCGCCGTACGGACGCAGCGTCTCGGCCTGCGTGATGAGGTCCAGGGACCGCCGCTCGTAGAGCTGGAGGTCGACGTGGGTGAACGGCTCCAGCCGCGCCCCGAACCTGGACCTGGTCTTGCGGACGCCCTTGGCCGCCGCGCGGATCCGTCCGCCCCGGCGCGTCAGGACCGTGACGATGCGGTCGGCCTCGCCCAGTTTCTGGGTGCGCAGGACGACGCCTTCGTCGCGGTACAGGGTCACGGTTTCATTCTCGCGCACTGATCCCGATGGATGATCCCGGGCACACCCGGCGAAACACGCTGACGATCACGTTAGGTGACCGGTACAGGACGTGCGAGTGAGCGCGAGTCGCTGGCCGGTGTCAGGCGAAAGTGTCAACGTGGAGCCATGAGATGCACCATCGTGCCGCCGCACATCCTGGACCGCGTCGCCTCCGCCGGCGACCCCGAACTGCGCGACATCGCCCGTCGCACGCTCGTCCTCAGCTCGGGCGCGCGCACCGAACGGCGGATGTTCCCCGCCGAGGCCGCCGCTCCGAACGAGGACTTCGTCCCGAACCGGACGATCGCCGACGCCGGGCACCGCGAGGAGACGCCGGGCAAGACCGTCCGCACCGAGGGCGGTCCCCCGACCGGCGACAAGTCCGCCGACAACGCCTACGACTGGCTGGGCGTGACGTTCGACTTCTACGAGGCCGCCTACCGGCGCAACTCGATCGACGGCGCCGGGCTGAAGCTCCTGTCGACCGTCCACTACGGCAAGGACTACGACAACGCCTTCTGGGACGGCTCCCAGATGGTCTACGGGGACGGCGACGGCCGCCTGTTCAAGGACTTCACCGGCCCCCTCGACGTCAGCGCCCACGAGCTGACCCACGGCGTCACCCAGTACACCGCGAACCTGGAGTACTACGGGCAGTCCGGCGCGCTGAACGAGTCGCTGTCGGACGTGTTCGGATCGCTGGTCAAGCAGTGGCACCTCAAGCAGACCGCCGACCAGGCCGACTGGCTCATCGGCGAGGGGCTGCTCGCCGACGGCGTCCACGGCAAGGCGCTGCGGTCGATGAAGGCGCCCGGCACCGCCTACGACGACCCGAACCTCGGCAAGGACCCCCAGCCCGGCGACATGGCCCACTATGTCGAGACCTACCGGGACAACGGCGGCGTCCACATCAACTCCGGGATCCCCAACCACGCCTTCTACCTGGTCGCGACCGCCATCGGCGGCAACGCCTGGGAGAAGGCGGGGAAGATCTGGTATGAGACCCTGACGGGAGGGAAACTGTCGAGCACGGCGGACTTCAAGGCGTTCGCCCGCGCCACCTCGGCCACGGCCGCCCGTCTCTACGGCGACACCGCCGCCGAGACCAAGGCCGTCAAGGACGGCTGGTCGAAGGTCGGCGTGCGCATTTGACCCCGGGGGCGAGGAGGCGTCGTGAAGGTGCGGGTCGTGCGGAGCGGAGGCTTCGCGGGCATCGAACGGCACGGCGAATCCGACAGCGCCCGTGATCCGGTGCTGGCCGGGCTGGTGGACCGCGTCGACCTCGGCGCGCTGTCCCCGCCCGGCCGGATCCCGGACCAGTACCAGTACGACATCGACATCGACGGCACGAGCGCCACGGTCGGCGAGAGCCAGCTCAGCGGGCCGCTGCGGGAACTCGTCCACCACGTGCTGAACCGTCCGCGCTGACGGCTCAGGCGGCCAGGAAGTCGTCGAAGTCCCGGGGCGGACGGCCGGTCAGCGCGCGGACGGTGTCGGTCACCGTGTCCTGCGCGCCCGCGGCGACCTCGGCGAACAGCGCGGCCACGTCGGCGGCGAACGCGGCGGGCAGGCCCTGGCGGGTGAGGGTCGCGGCGAACTCGTCCGGCGGCAGGTCGACGTAGCGGACCGTCCGGCCGTGCGCGCGGCTCAGTTTCTCCGCGATCTCGGCGTGGGTGAGCGCTTCGGGGCCGGTCAGGACAAACGTGCCGGTGCGGGACGGGTCGCGCAGCAGCGCCGCCGCGCAGTCGGCGATGTCCCGGCAGTCGACATAGGACACGCGGGCGTCGCCGTACGCGCCGAGCAGGTCGCCGTCGGCGGTGAACGCGCCCTCGCCCGTCCGGAAGTTCTGCATGAACCCGCCCGGCCGCAGCACCGCCGCCGGGATGCCGGACGCCGCCAGATGCCTTTCGATCTCCCAGTGCGCGCCCTGGGCGAGCCGTCCACCCTCCCGGGCCCCCAGTACCGACACCTTGACGATCCGGCGGACGCCGGCGCGCCGGGCCGCGTCGATCAGCGCCTTCTGCTGGCCGACCATGGGCTGCTCGCCGTCGGCGGGGACGGCGCCGCCCGCGTTGAGGAACACCTGCTCGACGCCGTCCAGGGCGGGCGGCAGCGTCTCGGGGACGTCGAAGTCGCCGATGACCTGGGCGCAGCCGAGGTCGGCGCCGCGCGCGGGGTCGCGGACGAGCGCCCGGAAGGGCGCGCCGTCCGCCGTGAGCCGCCGGACGAGATGCCGTCCGATGGAGCCGGTCGCTCCGGTCACAAGGATCATGGGAATGCTCCGTCGCTAAACTGAGGGTGCCTCGGGAAACATATCGAGGGACCCTCGACTTAACAAGGGACAGCCCATGCCCGCTCGCCGCGCCGACGCGCGCCGCAACGTCGGCAAGCTCCTGGACGCCGCCGACGCCGCCTTCCGCGACCACGGCACCGGCGCCCCGCTGGAGCCCATCGCCCGCCGCGCCGGCGTGGCCATCGGCACGCTCTACGGACACTTCCCCAACCGCCGCGCCCTCGCCCGCGCACTGCTGCGCGAGCGGCACGACGCGCTGTTCGCGCGCGGCGACCGCCTCGCCGAGGATCCGCCCGGTCCCGCGCTGGCGGCCTGGATCCGGGCCGTGGCCGAGCACGCCGCCGTCTACGGCGGGCTGGCCGAGATGCTGGCGGCCGGGCTGGACGACGAGGCGTCGGAGCTGCACGACGACTGCGCCCGCATGTCCGCGCTGACCGACCGCCTGCTCGCCCGGGCGCACGCGGCCGGGGCCGTCCGCCCCGAGGTCACGTCGTCCGACGTGCTCACCCTGACGACCGCCGCCGCCTGGACCCGCGCGCAGTCCGCCGCGCAGGCCGACCGCCTGCTGGACCACGCCCTGCGCGGGATGCTGGCCCCCTGAAACGCGTCGCGCCCGGCGAGCACGTAGCTCGCCGGGCGCCGGGGTTCAGCGTCAGGAGGTACGGGCCACGCGGTTGACGGCCGACAGGATCGCCTTCAGGGACGCGGTGACGATGTTGCCGTCGATGCCGACGCCCCACACCGACGTGCCGTCCACGTCGCACTCGACGTAGGCGGCGGCGCGGGCGTCGCCGCCGGCGCTCATCGCGTGCTCGGCGTAGTCCAGGACGTGGACGCGCACGCCGATGCCCGCGAGCGCGTCCTCGAACGCCGACACCGGGCCGTTGCCGACGCCCTCGATCTCGCGGATCTCGCCGTCCACGCGGACGTCGCAGCTCAGCGCGTCCTTCTCGTCCACGCGGGACGTCGTGCGGTGCGCCAGCAGGCCGATCCGGGGGCCGCCCACCAGGAACTCGTCCTCGAAGATCTCCCACATCCGCTCGGGCGTGACCTCGCCGCCCTCGCCGTCGGTGTACTGCTGCACGACGCGGGAGAACTCGATCTGGAGGCGGCGCGGCAGCTCCAGGGCGTGCTCGGTCTTCATGATGTACGCGACGCCGCCCTTGCCGGACTGGCTGTTGACGCGGATGACCGCCTCGTAGGTGCGGCCCACGTCGTGCGGGTCGATGGGCAGGTACGGGACCTCCCACGCGAACTCCTCCACCGGCACCCCGGCGGCGTCGGCGTCCCGGCGCAGGTGGTCGAAGCCCTTGTTGATCGCGTCCTGGTGGGAGCCGGAGAACGCGGTGTAGACGAGGTCGCCGCCGTAGGGGTGGCGCTCGTGGACGGGCAGCTGGTTGCAGTACTCGACCGTCCGGCGGATCTCGTCGATGTCGGAGAAGTCGATCTGCGGGTCCACGCCCTGCGTGAACAGGTTCAGCCCCAGCGTGACCAGGCAGACGTTGCCGGTGCGCTCGCCGTTGCCGAACAGGCAGCCCTCGATGCGGTCCGCGCCGGCCATGTAGCCCAGCTCGGCGGCGGCGACGGCGGTGCCCCGGTCGTTGTGCGGGTGCAGGGACAGGACGATCGAGTCCCGGTAGGCCAGGTTGCGGTGCATCCACTCGATCGAGTCGGCGTAGACGTTCGGCGTCGCCATCTCGACGGTCGCGGGCAGGTTGACGATGACCTTGCGGTCCGGCGTGGGCTTCCACACGTCGTTGACGGCGTTGCAGACCTCGACCGCGTACTCCAGCTCGGTGCCGGTGAACGACTCCGGCGAGTACTGGAAGTAGATCTCGGTGTCGCCCATGTCCTCGGCGAGCTTCTTGCACAGCTTGGCGCCCTCGACGGCGATGGCGGTGATGCCGTCGCGGTCCAGGCCGAACACCACGCGCCGCTGCAGCGTGCTGGTCGAGTTGTAGAGGTGGACGATCGCCTGCTTGGCGCCGCGCACCGCCTCGAACGTCCGCTCGATCAGCTCGGGCCGGGCCTGCGTCAGGACCTGGACGACCACGTCGTCCGGGATCCGGTCCTCCTCGATGATCTGCCGGACGAAGTCGAAGTCGGTCTGGCTGGCCGCCGGGAACCCGACCTCGATCTCCTTGTAGCCCATCCGGACCAGCAGCTCGAACATCCGCAGCTTGCGCTGGGGATCCATCGGGTCGATCAGGGCCTGGTTGCCGTCGCGCAGGTCCACCGCGCACCAGCGCGGGGCCTCGGTGATCACCTCGTCCGGCCAGGTGCGGTCCCGGAGGGCGACCGGCGTGAACGGGCGGTAGCGCTGGAAGGGCATGCCGGACGGCTTCTGCTGCGGATACATGGGTGGAATTCCCTCTGCTCGGATCCTGCGGCCGACGACCACGTCACGGCAGGTTGCGGTCCCGCAGCGAGGGGGCCGGCCGGTTATGGACCCCCGCTGCGGCCACTAAGGAGGAGCAGCTCGCGCAACACAACCGCAAAACTAACAGACGCGGACCGGCGCGCGGTAACGCCGTCCGGAATTTGAGACGCCGGGACCGCGGGCCGTCGCACAACAGAACGGCCGGGAGGGCATCGCCTCTTCCCGGCCGTTCGCACGTTGGCGGGCCCTGCCGCCCGTACCGGCGACGGACCCAGATGTGACCTTAGCCACTTTTCAGACGGCGAGCAAGCGCTTCACCTCGTCGTCGTGCAGGTCCTCGGCACCGCCCGCCCGCCGCACCACACCGCCCTCGATGATCACGAAGGCGTCGGCGAGGCGCAGCGCCAGCTCCAGGTACTGCTCCACCAGAAGCACCGCGAGGCCGTCCTCCTGGTGCAGCCGCTCGATCGCCGCCTCGATCTCGGCGACGATGGACGGCTGGATGCCCTCGGTCGGCTCGTCCAGGATCAGCAGCCGGGGCCGCGTCACCAGCGCCCGCGCGATCGCGAGCTGCTGCTGCTGGCCGCCGGACAGGAACCCGGCGCGGCGGCCGAGGAACTCCTCCAGCCGGGGGAACACGTCCAGGGCCGCGTCGATGGCCGACCGGTCGCGGTGCTTGGTCGCGTCCAGCGTGACCTGGAGGTTCTCGGCGACGGTGAGCTGCGGGAACGTCTCGTGGCCCTGCGGGACGTAGCCCATGCCGCGCCGGACGCGCTCGTGGGTGGGCAGCCGGGTGACGTCCTCGCCGTCGAAGATCACCCGTCCGCCCGTCGGCGGCAGCACGCCCATGATCGCGTTGAGCAGCGTGGTCTTGCCGACGCCGTTGCGCCCCATGACGCACAGCAGGCTGCCCGCCTCGACCTCGGCGTCCACCCCGAACAGCACCCGCGCCCGCCCGTACGCCGCCTCCAGTCCCGTGACCTGCAAGAGCGCTGTCACGCGGCCTCCTTCTTGGTGCGGCCGAGGTAGACCTCCTGGACGCGCGGGTCGGCCTGGACGGTCGCGACGTCGCCCTCGACCAGCACCTTCCCCTCGTGCAGGACCGTCACCTGGGACGCGTACCGGCGCAGGAACTCCATGTCGTGCTCCACCACGACGACCGTGTGGTCGCGGGCGATCTCGGTGAGCAGTTCGCCGGTGCGGTCGCGCTCGTCGCGGCTCATGCCCGCGACGGGCTCGTCCAGCAGCAGCAGGCGCGGCTTCTGGGCGATGAGCATCCCGATCTCCAGCCACTGCCGCTGCCCGTGGGACAGGACGCCCGCCGGACGGTCCGCGAGGTCGCCGAGCCCGATCGTGTCGAGCGCCGCCGCGACCGTGTCCGACACGCCGCGCCGCTGCCGCAGCAGCGTCGGCAGCGGACGGCGGAACCCGGCGGCGAGGTCGAGGTTCTCCACGACGGTCAGTTCCTCGAACACCACCGAGGTCTGGAACGTCCGGCCGATCCCCAGCCGGACGATCTTGTGCTCGCGCAGCCCGCCGAGTTCGGTCCCGGCGAACCGGACCGTTCCGGACGCGGGCCTGGTCAGCCCGGTGACCACGTCGATGAGCGTGGTCTTGCCCGCGCCGTTCGGCCCGATGAGGAACCGCAGCTCCCCCTGCTCGACGGTCAGGTCGACCCCGCCGAGCGCCCGGAACCCGTCGAACACGACTTCCAGGCCACGAATCTCCAGCAATGCACTCATGCGGGCACCTCCGAGGCGGTCGGCGGAGCGGGGACGGGCTTGCGGCGGCGGGCGATCGCGTCCCTGACCTGCTCGTACACCCCGACCGCGCCGCGCGGCGCCAGGGTCATGACGCCGATGAACAGGGCGCCCTCCAGGTAGAGCCAGCCGTCCGCCCACTGCTCGCTGAACGACGTCTTGGCGTAGTTCATGGCCACCGCGCCGAGCACCGCGCCCGCCAGGGTGTACCGGCCGCCGATCGCGACGGCGACGACCAGCTCCAGGGACGGCACGACGTCCAGCAGCGACGGCGAGATGATCCCGACCACCGGGACGAACAGCGCGCCCGCGATGCCCGCCATCCCCGCCGAGATCGCGAACGTGATCGTCTTGACCGTGGCGGGGTTGTAGCCGAGGAACCGCACGCGGTCCTCGCCGTCGCGGACGGCCACGAGCAGCCGTCCGAAGCGGCTCTTCACGAGCTGCCGCGCCAGCAGGTACAGGACGCCGAGCACGATCGCCGTGACGAAGTACGTCGTCCGCTGCGTGCTGTCGGCCTCGGGGTCCTGGCCGAAGAAGTCGTAGAAGTTGGTCAGCCCGTTCGTCCCGCCGGTGAGGCCCTGCTGCCCGACCAGCAGGATCACGAACGCGGCGGCGAGCGCCTGCGTGAGGATCGCGAAGTACGCGCCGCGCACCCGCTGGCGGAACACGAGGACGCCGAGCAGCGTCGCGATGACGACCGGCACGACCACGACGGCCGCGAGGGCGAACACCGGGTTCCCGAACGGCTTCCACAGCGCCGGGAGCTTGTCGACGCCGCTCCACACCATGAAGTCGGGCAGGTCGCCGCCGGCGTCGTGGAGCTTGAGGTACATGCCCATCGCGTAGCCGCCGAGGCCGAAGAACACGCCCTGTCCGAGCGTGAGCATCCCGCCCTGGCCCCAGGCGAGGCCGATGCCGAGCGCGGCGATGGCGAAGCACAGGTACTTGGCCAGCTCGTCCAGCCGGAAGGCGGGCAGGGCGAGCGGCGCGACGACGAGGAACAGCGCCGCGACGCCGGCGAAGAGCGCGTAGCCGCGCAGCCGCGCGCTCATGTCAGCGCCCGCGAGCGGAGGACGAACAGCCCCTGCGGACGGACTTGCAGGAACCCGACGATGACGACGAAGACGATGACCTTCGCCAGGCTCGCGTCCGTCCAGAACTCGCCGTAGGAGTTCAGCATGCCGAGCGCGAGCGCCGCGATCACCGCGCCGCGGAGCTGGCCGAGGCCGCCCGCGACGACGACGAGGAACGCGTCCACGATGTAGTAGGTGCCGAGCGACGGCCCGACCGGGCCGATCAGCGTCAGCGCGACCCCGGCGACGCCCGCGAGGCCCGAGCCGATGAAGAACGTGAGCTGGTCCACGCGGCCGGTCGCGACGCCGCTGACGGCGGCCAGCTCGCGGTTCTGCATGACGGCCCGCATCCGGCGGCCCTGCCGGGAGCGGTTCATGTAGGCCCAGATCCCGACGACGCACGCGGTCGCGAGCCCCATGATGAACAGCCGCGCGTAGGGCAGGTTGCCGCCGAGCAGCTCGACCCGTCCCGACAGCCAGGACGGCGCGGTGACCTGCACGTTCGGGGCGCCGAACAGGTCCCGCGCGGCCTGCTGCAGGACGAGGCTGACGCCCCAGGTGAGCAGCAGGGTGTCGAGCGGACGTCCGTAGAAGTGCCGGATCGCCGCGCGCTCCAGGATCCAGCCGAGCGTCCCGGCGACCACGAAGGCCACCGGCAGCGCGACGATCACGGCCTGGCCGTGGAACCAGTCCTGGAGCATGTAGGCCGTGTAGGCGCCGGCCATGATGAACTCGCCGTGCGCCATGTTGATGACGCCCATCTGGCCGAACGTGAACGTCAGGCCGAGCGCGATCAGCAGCAGCACCGCACCGATGCTGAGGCCGACCGGCAGTTGGTTGAGCAGTGATTCCATGCCGCCTCCTCGAACGCGCCGTGGGTGGTCCTCGCCGCGGGCCCCCGGCGGGTGCGCCGGGGGCCCGCGCCGGTCAGGACAGCCCGGTCGCCCAGGGGTAGGTCTTGAGGTAGGGGTCCGGCTTGATCGGCTTGCCGGACGACCAGACCTCCTTGATCAGCCCGTCCGGCTGGATCACGCCGATCCGCGCGGTCTTGTAGACGTGCTGGTTCTCACCGTCGATCGTGACCTTGCCCTCGGGGGTGTCCAGCGAGATCCCGGCGGCGGCCTTCTTCACGGCGGCGACGTCGGTCGTCCCGGCCTTCTGGACGGCGGCGGCCCACAGGTGGACGGCGTTGTACCCGGCCTCCATCGGGTCGGAGGTGACGGCGCCCTTGTACTTGGCCTGGAAGGCCTTCACGAACGCGTCGTTCACCGCGCCCGGGGTCGTCTCGTAGTAGTTCCAGGCGACGAGCTGGCCCTGGACGTTGGCGACGCCGATGCCCTTGACCTCCTCCTCGGCGATGCTCACCGACATCACCGGGAGTTTGGCCGCGTCGAATCCGGCGCTCTTGAACTGCTTGAAGAACGCGACGTTGCTGTCGCCGTTCAGCGTGTTGAAGACCGCGTCCGGCTTCGCCGTGCCGATCTTGTTGACGAGCGTGCTGTATTCGGTGTGGCCGAGCGGGGTGTACTCCTCACCGACGATCGTCATTCCGTTGGCCTTGGCGTACGCCTTGATGATTTTGTTCGCGGTGCGCGGGAAGACATAGTCGCTGCCGACCAGGTAGATCCGCTTCTTGCCCTTTTCCTTGAGATAGTCCAGGGCCGGGACGATCTGCTGGTTGGTGGTCGCGCCGGTGTAGAAGATGTACGGGCTGCTCTCCAGTCCCTCGTACTGGACGGGGTACCACAGCAGCGCCTTGTTCCGCTCGAAGACCGGGAGCATCGCCTTGCGGCTGGCGGACGTCCAGCCGCCGAACACCGTGGCGACCTTGTCCTTCTTGATGAGCTTCTGCGCCTTCTGCGCGAAGGTCGGCCAGTCGGACGCGCCGTCCTCGACCACCGGCTGGATCTTCTTGCCGAGTACGCCGCCCTTGGCGTTGATCTCGTCGATGGCCATGAGTTCGGAGTTCTTGACCGTGACCTCGCTGATCGACATGGTGCCGCTCAGCGAATGCAGGATCCCCACCTTGACGGTGTTGCCGCCGGCGCCGCCGCCGGACGATCCGTCCTTGGAATCCCCGCCGCACCCCGTGAGCATTGCCACGGGCAGCAGGAGCACTGCGGCCAACGGGCGCAGAAATGGCTTGCGCAACTATCGACTCCTCACAGAACAGTCCCGGTCGGATTGTTTCCTGTGCCAAGTCTCCGGAAAAAGATTTCCGCGTCGCGACCGCGTTGTTACGAATGCATGACGAAAGGCTCACCGCGACTGCGGGTCAGGGAACGAGCACCGAAAGGCAGGTGACACAACCGTCAAGGGCTTCGAATTCGCTGATGTCGACGGTCGTGACGCGCAATCCGTCGGCGGCGAGCCGGGCGGCGGTGCGCGGCGCCGAGGCGGCGAGCAGGACGTGGTCCGGCCCGAGGACGACCAGATGCGCGCCGGCCGGGTCGGGCGCCACCCGCAGGTAGGGCAGGGCGGTGGCGTCGACGGCGTCGGGCAGGCCGATGAGGGACCCGTCCGGCAGCGCGGTCACCGCCGACTTCAGGTGCAGCGCCCCGGTCACCCGGACGGGCACGACCGGACGGCCGCCGAGCAGCCGCGCGAGCTGGCAGATGCCGTCCTCGTTGGTGCGGGTGCTCAGCCCGACGTAGACGGCGCGGTCGGTCTGCAGGACGTCCCCGCCGTCGAGCGTGCCCGGCGGCTCGATGCGCTCGACGCGCAGGCCGAGGTCGCGCGCGGCCCGGTCGGCGCCCGCCGCCTCCCCGGCGCGCGACGGCGCGGCGGCCCGGCCGAGGACGGCGACGTCCCCGCACACGACCAGCGCGTCCTCCACGAACACCGCGTCCGGGCAGGCGTCGGCGGGCGGGACGGCGCGCACGGTCCAGCCCGCGGCGCGCAGCGCGGCCGTGTAGGCGTCGTGCTGACGGCGGGCGAGGCCGACGTCCACCGGCCGCCGCGCCGCGAAGGACACGAGCCCGTCGGCCAGGCGCGGGCCGGGCGCGCGCACGAGCGCCGTCCGGCGCGCGGCGCTCACCGGCCGCCCGCGCGGGTGCAAGGGGCACCGCGCCGGGGAAGCGTGAAGGAGTGAGCGCGTGCCATCGGCCGTTCCCTCCTGCCGGTCCCGCGCCGGGCGGGTTCCCGGCCTACCGAAGCGTAGCCCCGGCCGCGCGGAGAGCGCGGGTCGCGCGCTCACCGTCCGTGCCGCATCGGGCACAATACGTCAGAGCCGGGCCGCGCGCCGTCCCGCCGTCTCCTCTCGTCCGCGCGGGCGCCCGGCCCGCCCGTCCCGGCAAGGAGTGCCATGACCGGTGATCTCGCGCCCCCGGAGCGGCCCGAGTTCCTGCCCCCCGAGGAGCCGCACGGCCCGTGGCCCGCGCCCGCCGGCGTGCGGGAGGCGCGGCCGGAACCGGCCCGTCCGCCGCGCGGGTCCGTCGTGTGGCCGGTGCTCGCGCTGGTCGCGGCGGCGGTGATGCTCGTCGCGGCGTTCCTGCCGTGGGTGACCGCGACCTACAGCGTCGACTTCTTCGGGCGCGAGATCCGCCGCGACGCGGGCACGGCGGCGGGCATCGACGCGGACGGCACCGTGCTCGTCATCCCCGTCCTCGCGCTCGCCGCCGTCCTCATGATCGCGTGGGGGCTGGCGGGCCGGGACACGCGGATCGGCGCGCTCGCGACCGTTCCCGGCGCCCTGTCGGCGCTCGGCTGCCTGCTGTTCGTCCTGCGGCTGGACCGAGCGCGCCGCGACCTGCTCCACCGCGACTCGCTGTTCGGCTCCTACACCGTCGAACTCGGCTACGGCTGGTACCTGGCGCTCGGCGCGGCGGTGCTGCTGGTGCTGTTCGCGTCCGTGCGCCCGCTCGGCGAGCGGTTCAGTCGTCGAAGCCGAGACGGCGCAGATGCTTCGGATCGCGCTGCCAGTCCTTGAGGACCTTGATGCGCAGGTCCAGGTAGACGCGGGTGCCGAGCAGCGCCTCGATCTGCCGCCGCGCCGCCGCGCCGACCTCCTTCAGCCGCGCGCCCTGGTGCCCGATGACGATGCCCTTCTGGCTGGGCCGCTCGACGTACAGGTGCGCGTAGACGTCCACGAGGTCGTCGCGGCCCGCGCGCGGCTCCATCTCGTCCACCAGGACGGCGATGGAGTGCGGCAGCTCGTCGCGGACGCCCTCCAGCGCGGCCTCGCGGATCAGCTCGGCGATGAGGACCTGCTCGGGCTCGTCGGTCAGGTCGCCCGCGGGGTAGAGCGGCATCCCCTCGGGGAGGCGGCCGATGAGCAGGTCCGCGACCAGGCCGACCTGGAAGCCGTCGCGGGCCGAGCACGGGACGATGTCGGCGAACGTCCCGAGCCCGCCGACGGCGACGAGCTGTTCGGCGACGCGGTCGCGGGACACGAGGTCGGTCTTGGTGACGATCGCGACGACCGGCGTCTTGCCCACGTTGGCCAGCTCACGGGCGATGAACGTGTCGCCGGGGCCGACGGGCTGGTCGGCGGGGACGCAGAAGCCGATGACGTCCACCTCGGTGAGCGTGGAGCGCACCAGGCTGTCCAGCCGCTCGCCGAGCAGCGTCCGCGGCTTGTGCAGGCCGGGGGTGTCCACGACGACGAGCTGCGCGTCCGGCCGGTGGACGATGCCCCGGATCGCGCGGCGGGTCGTCTGCGGGCGGCTGCTGGTGATCGCGACCTTCGTGCCGACGAGGGCGTTCATCAGCGTCGACTTGCCCACATTGGGCCGTCCCACGAAGCAGGCGAACCCGGAACGGAAGCCGGCGGGCGTCTCGGTGATGTCTCCCAGCGCTGTCACCTGTCAATTGTCGCCCACGCCGGTGGACGCGTCGTCCATCAGGCCGCCGGAACGCCGAGCGCCCGCAGCGCCTCGGCCGCGTCGCGCTCCCAGCGCGCCGATCCGACGGCCGCCGAGACGCACGCGGCGGCGCGGTAGTGACCTGCGGCCTCGTCCGGGCGGTCCAGGAACGCGGCGAGGTCGCCGAGGATCTGCGCGGCGGGACCGATCGCGACGACCGCGCACGCGCCGCCCGCGAGCTGGTCCCGGTAGGGCAGCAGATCGGCGTGGACGGCCGCGGCCGTCGCGCGGTCGCCGAGCGCGAGCGCCCGCAGGCCGCGCAGCCCGAGCGACAGGTCCCGCAGGTAGTCGTGGCGGATGCGGCCCGCCCGCGCGGCGACGCGGTGCGCGTCGGCGGTCCGGCCGCGCGCGTGCAGGGCGAGCGCGTGGATGTCGGCGACGGCGCCGACGTGCGGCCACTCTTCGGCGAGCCAGCCCGCCGCGTCGGCCGTCTCGGCGACGCGGCCCTGGACGAGCCGGATCCCGAACAGCGCGGCCATCTGCATCCCGCGCGCGCTGTTCCACACGGTGCTGCGGGAGGTGTGCTCGCCGGTGCGGACGTACTCGCGCTCGGCGTCGTCCAGGCGTCCGGCGACGACGTGGGCGAGGCCCCGGTGCCAGCCGCCGAGCGCCTCCAGCAGCGGCAGCCCGTACTCGCGCGACAGGCGGCGGCCCGCGGCGGCGTGCTCGGCGGCGGCGGCGAGGTCGAGCCGGGCGACGGCGGTCTGGTGCAGCAGCAGGTGCGCGAGGCTCTCGTAGGCGGGCAGCCCGTGCCCGGCGGCGAGCGCCCGCAGCTCGGTCGCGATCTCCCACCGGTCCTCGCGCTGCGCGGCGTCCTGGTAGCAGTTGAGGTACTGCCCGTTCAGCGCGACGGCGAGCAGTTCTGGGTCGCCGAGGTCGCGGGCGAGCGCGACGGCCTCGCGGGCGGCGCGCGGGCCGGTGTCGCCGGGCTCGCCCTCGGTCTCCATCGCCAGGACCGTGAGCAGCCGGACGCGCAGGGCGCCTTCGGCGGCGGGCAGCGCGTCCAGCGCCCGGCCGACGGCGGCGACGATCTCGGTGTCGACCGTCCCGTAGACGTGGGTCGTCCACAGGGTCGGGGTGACGAATGCGACGAGGACGCGGGCGAGGACGACCGGGTCGCCGAGCGCGAGCGCGGCGGGCAGCGCGGCCTGCCGCCGGGCGCGGGCGTCCTCGACCTTGCCGGCCAGCGCGGACGCGCGGATCGCGGCGGCCTCCAGGTCGAGCCGGTCGCGGACGTCGCCGGGCAGGTCGGCGGCGCGGCACCACAGGTCGGCGGCGGCGGCGTGCGCGAACCGCGCCTCGGCGGCCTCGGCGGCCAGCCGCGCGTGGCGGACGGCGCGGCCGGGGTCGCCGCCCCAGGCCAGATGGTGGTGGGCGAGCGCGGCGGCGTCGCCGGGGCGGCGGCGTTCCAGCGCGGCGGCGAGCACGCCGTGCAGCCGGGTCCTGCGCGCCTGGGACAGGCCGGTGAGCAGCGTGTCGCGGACGAGCGCGTGCGCGAACCGGACGCGTCCCGGCCCCGGTTCGGTGACGAGCCCGGCGGCGAGCCCGGCCTCGACCGTGTCGATCACCGCGTCCTCGTCGGCGTCGCACGCGTCGGCGAGGACGTCGAGGTCGGCGTCCCGGCCCGCGACGGCGGCGACGCGCAGGACGTGCTGGGCCGCGTCGGGCAGCCGGGCGATGCGGCGGCGCAGGACGTCGCCGACCCCGGCGGGGACCTCGCGGGCGGCGGCGTCCGGGCCCTCGGCGTCCAGCAGCCGGGCGGTCTCGCGGGCGAAGAACGGGTTGCCGCCGGTCCGCTCGGCGATGGCGGTCACCGCGGCGGCGTCCAGCCGGGTCGCGCACGCGGCGCGCAGCAGTTCGGCGGTCTCCCCCGCCGACAGGCCCGCGAGGTCCAGCCGGTGCGGCTCGTGCCGGGCGAGGGCGGCGAGCGCGGTCGCCAGCCGGGCGGGGATCTCGGTGCCGCGGTAGGCGCCGACCAGCAGGACGGGACGGTCCCGCAGCCGTCCGGGCAGCTCGGTGAGCAGCGTCAGCGTCTCCTCGTCGGCCCAGTGCAGGTCGTCCAGGACGAGCAGCAGCGGCGTCCGCGCGGCGAGCCCGCCGAGGTAGGCGGCGACGGCGAGGTTGAGCCGGAACCGGCCGGTCTGGGCGTCGCCGCCGGACGGGACGTCGTCCAGCAGCGGCGCGAGCCGGGCCGCGAGGTCGTCATCGGGCGGCGCGCCGGCCGCGAGCGACCGCAGCAGCTCCGCCCACGGCCACGCGGCGGGCGCCCCGCCGGTCTCGGGCGCGCGGCCGAACGCCCGCGTCCAGCCGGTCAGCGTCCCGGCGAACCGCTCGGTGAGCGCGGTCTTGCCCATGCCCGCGTCCCCGGCGACGAGCACCAGCGTGCAGCGGCCCGCGCGGGCCTGCTCGGCGGCGTCGGCGAGCCGGTCGAGTTCGGCGGCGCGGCCGACGAACGTCGCGTCCCGGCGGACGGTCTCGGTGACGACGGTCAGCGCGGGCCGGGCGGGCGCCAGCTCCGGCGACTGCGCGAGGATGTCGCGCTCCAGGTCGCGCAGCGCTGGCCCGGGGTCCACGCCCAGCTCCTCGGTGAGGACGGCGCGGGCGCGGCGCAGCGCGGCGAGCGCGTCGCCCTGCCGTCCGGCGCGGTAGAGGGCGAGGCCGAGCAGGCGCCACGCGTCCTCGCGCAGCGGGTGCGCGGCGGTGTGCGCCTCCAGGTCCGGGACGGCCTCGGCCGCCGACCCGACGGCCAGCAGCGCCCCCGCCCGGCGCTCCACGGCCAGCAGCCGCAGCTCCGCCAGCCGCGCCGCCTCGGCGGCGGCCCAGGGCAGGTCGGCGAACTCGGCGTAGGCGGGGCCGCGCCACTCGGCGAGCGCGGCGCGGGCGGCGCGCAGGGCCGCGTCGCCCTCGCCCGCCGCGAGGTGCGTCCCGGCCCGGTCGGTCAGCGCGGCGAACCGCCACGCGTCCACCTGGTCGTCGGGGAGCCGCAGCGCGTAGCCGGGCGGGGCGGTGACGAGGACGCGGGCGGGCGTGCGCGGCGGCCGGTCCGGCTCCAGCGCCCGCCGCAGGTGCGACACGAACGACTGGAGGCCGGCGGCGGCGCGCGGCGGCGCCTCCCCCGGCCACAGATCGGCGATCAGCCGGTCGGCGGTGACCAGGTCCCCGCCCGCCGCGACGAGCCGGGCCAGCACCGACCGCTGCCGGGGGCCGCCGAGATCGGCCCGCGTCTCCCCGACCGTCGCCTCGAAGGGCCCGAGCACGCGCACGTTCGCCATGACGCGGCCAGCCTACGACGCCCGAGGCGGGCCGCGTCCCGTGCGGCGAGGGATCTCACACCGGCGAGGGTTCCGGCGCGGCGGGCGCGGGCTCGGCGGGGCCGCCGTGCGGGTCGAACTCCGGCAGGATGCGGGCCAGCGGCGCGGGCAGCCACCAGTTCGCGCGGCCGAACAGCGTCATCGTCGCCGGGACGAGCACGAGCCGCACGACGGTCGCGTCCAGCGCCACGGCCACCGCGAGCCCGAGGCCCATCTGCTTGATCACCAGCGACGGGTCGGCGGCGAACCCGAGGAACACCGCCACCATGATCAGCGCGGCGCTGGTGATGACGCGGCCGGTGGAGGCGAGGCCGGTCCGGACGGCGCCGCGCGCGTCGCCCGTCCGCTTCCACTCCTCCCGGACGCGCGACAGCAGGAACACCTCGTAGTCCATCGACACCCCGAACAGCACCGCGAACATCAGCAGCAGGATGAAGCTGGACACCGGCACCCCGTGCGGCAGGCCGAGCAGCTTCGCGCCCCAGCCCCACTGGAACACCGCCGTCAGGACGCCGTAGGCCGCGCCGATCGACAGCAGGTTCAGCACGGCGGCCTTGAGCGGCGCGAGCAGCGACCGGAACACGATCAGCAGCAGGACGAACGACGTCGCCACGACCGCGCCGATCACCGGCCACAGCCGGTCGCCCAGCACCCGGCTGAGGTCGGCGTAGACGGCGGTGAGGCCGGTGACGTCGGCGCCCGACGGCAGGACGTCCGCGCGGATCCGGTCCACGAGGCCGGTCATGCGGGCGTCCTGCGGGCCGTACCGGGGCGTGACGACGATGACGGCGGCGGTGCCGTCCGGTGACGTGCGGGGCGGCGCGACGGACGCGACGCCCTGCACGCGGGCGAGCCGCGCGTCCAGCCCGTCGACGGCCGTCCGGCCGGTGCGGTTCAGGTCGACCGCGACGAGCAGCGGCGCGTTCGCGCCCTCCCCGTACCCGGCCGCGACGAGGTCGTACGCCTTGCGGACGGTGCTGGACTCCGGCTCGCTGCCCGCGTCGCTCGGCCACGTCCGCATCCCGAGCGCGGGCGCGGCGAGCGTCAGCATGAGCGCGCCGCCCGCGATCAGCCAGACGAGCGGACGCCGCCCGATCCGGTCCGCCCAGGCGCGCACCCAGCGGGCGTCCGCGCCGGTGACCGTCCCGGCGGCGCGGTCGCGGCGGCGCAGCACCCGGCGGCCCGCCAGCCCCAGTACGGCGGGCAGCAGGGTGAGCGCGCTCGCGACGGTCGCGGCGACGACGAGGCCCGTCGCGAAGCCCATCGTCATGAACACCGGCACGCCCGACAGGACGAGCCCGCACAGCGCCAGCAGCACGGTGAACCCGGCGAACAGCACCGACAGACCGGCCGTCGCGTTGGCGCGGCCCGCCGCCTCCGGCGCGTCCAGCCCGGCGCCGAGGCCCTCGCGGTGCCGGGTCAGGATGAACAGCGCGTAGTCGATGCCGACGCCGAGGCCCGTCATCACCGCCAGCGTCGGCGCGGTCGTCGCGATGTCGGTGACGGCCGCGAGCAGCGAGATCCCGGTGACGCCGACGCCGAGCCCGGTCAGCGCCACCACCAGCGGCAGCCCGGCCGCGACCACCGACCCGAACGCCAGCAGCAGGATCACCAGCGCGGCGACGATCCCGACGATCTCCGCGACGCCGTTCGGGGCCGTCACGTTCTCGGGGACCTGGCCGCCGAACTCGACCTGGTCGCCGGCCGCGCGCAGGTCCACCGTCGCGCCCTTGAGGCGGTCCAGTGTCTCCTTGGGCTCCAGATCGGTCACCTTGCGGTCGTAGCGGACGGTCACGAGCTGCGTCCGTCCGCCCGGCGCGGGCGGCGCGACCTCCACCGACGACACGTGCGGCAGCGTCGCGATCCTCTTCTGCGCCGCCGCGACGCGGGCCGCGTCGACCGTGCCCGTCCGCGCGTGGACGACGACCCGGGCGTCCGCGCCCGACAGCGCGGGGAAGCGCTCGGCCAGCAGGTCCGTCGCGCGCTGCGAGCCGGTGCCCGACAGCCGGTAGTCGTCGTGCGTCGCGCCTCCCACGGCCGCCGCGATCCCGGCGACGGCCCCCACGACGAGCACCCAGCCGATGACGAACCGCCAGGGCCGCAGCGCGGCGGCCCTCCCGAGGCGGTACAGCAGACCCGACATGTTGATCCTTCCGGCGTTCCGTTGACGCCGGAATCGTCACGCCGGGCGGTTGGCGGGCACTTGCGAGCGACTTGCGGACCCGGCCCGTCTAGGCTTGTCCCGTGAGCGAGCTTTCCGCCGAGGACACCAAGATCATCACGTTGGCCCGGTCCGCGCGGGCGCGCACGGGCGCGGCCGAGGGCGCGGCCGTCCGCGACGAGACGGGCCGCACCTACGCCGGGACCAGCGTGGACCTGCCGTCGCTGAAGCTGACGGCGCTGCAGGTCGCGGTGGCGATGGCGGTGTCCAGCGGCGCGGACGACCTGGAGGCCGCCGCGCTCGTCACCGCGGCCGACGCGCCCGCCGAAAGCGACGTCGCGGCCGTCCGCGACCTCGGCCCCAAGGCCCCCGTGCTCGTCGCCGGCCCCGACGGCGCCCTCCGCACGACCGTCTAGGCGTCGGACTAGGCGTCGGGGAGGCGCCGGACCAGGACGGTCCCGATCCGGTTGCGGCGCCCCGCGATGCTCTCGGCGCGCAGCGACAGCCCCGCGACCGTCGCCGTCGCGCCCTCGATCGGGACGCGGCCGAGCGCGTGCGCGAGCAGCCCGCCGACCGTGTCGACGTCCTCGCCCTCGATCTCGACGCCGAACAGCTCCGCCAGGTCCTCCACCGGGAGGCGCGCGGTGACGCGCACCGCGCCGTCGGGCAGCTCCTCGATCCGGGGCGACTCGACGTCGTACTCGTCGGCGATCTCCCCGACGATCTCCTCCAGGATGTCCTCGATCGTCACCAGGCCCGCCGTGCCGCCGTACTCGTCGATGACGATCGCCAGATGCGTCTGCTTGGCCTGCATCTCGCGCAGCAGCTCGTCGATGGGCTTGCTGTCGGGGACGAAGCTCGCGGGCCGCATCACCGACTCGACCCGCTCGGTCAGCTCGCCGTCGCGGTTCTCCTGCGTCCGGCGGACGATGTCCTTCAGGTAGGCGAGCCCGATCACGTCGTCCTCGTTCTCGCCCACCACCGGGATGCGCGAGAACCCGCTGCGCAGCGCCAGCGACAGCGCCTGCCGCAGCGTCTTGCCGCGCTCGATGAACACGATGTCGGTGCGCGGCACCATGACCTCGCGGACGAGCGTGTCGCCCAGCTCGAACACCGAGTGGATCATCTCGCGCTCGTCCGGCTCGATCAGGCTGCGCTGCTCGGCGAGGTCGACCAGGTCGCGCAGCTCCGCCTCGGTCGCGAACGGCCCCTCGCGGAAGCCCCGGCCGGGCGTCAGCGCGTTGCCGAGCAGGATCAGCAGCCGGGGCAGCGGCCCGAACACCCGGCTCACCGGACGGATCAGCGCCGCGCCCGCCAGCGCCACCCGGGGCGCGTGCTGGATCCCGAGCGTCCGGGGGCCGACGCCGATCGCGACGTAGCTGACCAGCACCATGATCGCGGCGGCCACGACATAGGCGCGCCAGGTGTCGTCCAGCCACTCGATGCACAGGTCCGCGACGGCGACCGTCGCGACGACCTCGCACCCGATCCGCAGCAGCAGGAACATGTTGAGGTAGGGCGCCGGGTCCCCGACGACCTCGGCCAGCCGGTCCGCGCCGCGCCGTCCCTCGCGCACCAGCTCGGCCACGCTGACCCGCGACACGCGGATCAGCGCCGTCTCCGCGCTCGCCAGCAGGCCCGCCAGCCCGATGAGGACGACGGCCAGCACCACCAGCCAGCCCTGTGCGGTGTTCATGCGGTGTCGTTCACGGCCGCCGCCGCGCCTCCCGCCACGACGCCAGCAGCTCCGCCTGCAACCCGAACATCTCCTTGTGCTCGGCGGGCTCGGCGTGGTCGTAGCCGAGCAGGTGCAGGATGCCGTGGACGGTCAGCAGCTCCAGCTCGTCGGCCGTGGAGTGGCCCGCGTCGGCGGCCTGCCGGGCGGCGACCGACGGGCAGAGCACGACGTCGCCGAGCAGCGCGGGATCGTCCTCGTCGTCCTCGTCGGGGGCGTGGCCGGGGCGCAGCTCGTCCATCGGGAACGACAGCACGTCGGTCGGGCCGGGCTCGTCCATCCACTTGACGTGCAGCTCGGTCATGACGTCCTCGTCGACCAGCAGGATCGACAGCTCCGCCAGCGGGTGCACCCGCAGCGCGTCCAGCGCGTGCCGGGCCAGCTCGCCGAGCCGCTTCTCGTCGGCGTCGGCGCCCGACTCGTTGAGCACCTCGATCGTCACCTAGCGCCCCCGCCTGCGCGCGGGCGGCCGGTTCAGATCGGGCAGCCGCGTCTCGTCGTACCGGTTGTAGGCGTCGACGATCTCGGTGACGAGCTTGTGCCGCACGACGTCCTGGCTGGTCAGCCGACAGAAGTCGATGTCGGGCACGCCGTCGAGGATGTCCTGGACGACCGACAGCCCGCTCTGCTGCCCCGACGGCAGGTCGACCTGCGTGACGTCGCCGGTCACGACGACCTTCGAGCCGAAGCCGAGCCGGGTCAGGAACATCTTCATCTGCTCGGGCGAGGTGTTCTGCGCCTCGTCCAGGATGATGAACGAGTCGTTGAGCGTCCGGCCGCGCATGTACGCCAGCGGCGCCACCTCGATCGTGCCCGCCGACATCAGCCGGGGGATCGAGTCGGGGTCGACCATGTCGTGCAGCGCGTCGTACAGCGGGCGCAGGTACGGGTCGATCTTCTCGTAGAGCGTTCCGGGCAGGAAGCCGAGCCGCTCCCCCGCCTCGACCGCCGGCCGGGTGAGGATGATGCGGTTGACCTTCTTGTCCTGGAGCGCTCGGACGGCCTTGGCCATCGCGAGATAGGTCTTGCCGGTGCCCGCCGGGCCGATCCCGAACACGATCGTGTGCCGGTCGATGGCCTCGACGTAGCGCTTCTGGTTGAGGGTCTTCGGACGGATCGTGCGGCCCCGGCTCGACACGATGTCGAGGGTCAGCACCTCGGCGGGGCGCTCGCCGCCGGTGTCGCGCAGCATCGCCACGCTGCGCTCGACGGCGTCGGGGGTGAGCTGGGTGCCGCTGCGCAGGAGCTCGATCAGCTCGGCGAACAGCCGTCCGACCAGTTCGGTCTCGGCGGCCGGGCCGGTCACGGTGATCTCGTTGCCGCGCACGTGGATGTCGCTGCTGAAGGCGCGCTCGACGGTGTGGAGCAGTTCGTCCCGGGAGCCCAGCAGGCTCACCATCGAATGGTCGTCCGGCACCACGATCTTGAGCTGCGAGCGCTCGCCGGCGCGGTCGTCGCGCCTGTGAGTTGAGTGGACCATCAGCCGGCCTTGCGGCCTCTCCGACCTGCCTTCTGTGCTGGAGGAACGCCTGTCGCCTCCATGCTACCGGGCGGGGACGGCCGCGCGCTTTCGCGTTTTCGCGGCGCGCGGCCGGGGACGCGGCACCGGAACGGCGGTCGGCCGGCGCTCAGCCGGGAGGCCAGTTCAGGCCGCGCCCGCCGAGCACGTGGGCGTGCACGTGGAAGACGGTCTGCCCGGCCTCGGGCCCGGTGTTGAACACGATCCGGTAGCCCTTGCCCGCGACGTCCTCGTCGACCGCGACCTCCTGCGCCAGGTTCACGACGGCGGCCAGGGACGCGGGGTCGGCGGCGGCCAGCGCGGCGGCGTTCGGGTGGTGCTCGCGGGGGATGACGAGGACGTGCGTCGGCGCCTGCGGGTTGATGTCGCGGAACGCCACGGCCCGCTCGGACTCGCGGACGATCTCGGCCGGGACGTCCCCCGAGACGATCTTGCAGAACAGGCAGTCCGTCATCCCTCTCCTCCCACCGGATACACGCGGATCCTAGCGGCGGGCGCGGGCGACGGACCTCGGTCCCCTTCAGGACACGTGGATCAACCTGCGGCGGTTGGCCCGCAACACGGGTCCTGACCCTTTAGGGTTGGCAACCCAGACGTTCCCCCCGGCTCGTCGCCGTCCCGCCTGAACCGGTAGGGAACACCCATCCACGATGTGGCTCCGACCGTCCGGACGCCGCGTCTGAAGCGGCGGACAGGTGACCGAGGCTAGGCAGGAGATGCCCTTCCGTAAACCGGACGACGAGGGCGCGCGTCCCACAGACGTGACCGAGACCCTCGTGGCCAGGGGAACGACGACGGGCGCGATGTCCGTCGTCTGGGACGCCGACCAGGCGGTGACCGCGCTCTACAGCGCCAACTACCGCGCCCTGGTTCGGCTCGCCGCCATGCTCGTCCGGGACCTCGGGACGGCCGAGGAGGTCGTCCAGGACGCCTTCGTCGCGATGCACGGCGGCTGGCGCCGCCTGCGCGATCCCGACAAGGCGCTGTCCTACCTGCGCCAGTCGGTGGTCAACCGGTCGCGGTCGGTGCTCCGGCACCGGGCGGTCGTGGAGAAGTACGCGCCGAAAGGGCTGCCCGACGCGCCGAGCGCCGAGGCGGGGGCCATCGGCGAGCTGGAGCGCTCGGCCGTCGTGGACGCGCTGCACCGGCTGCCCGCCCGCCAGCGGGAGGCGCTGGTGCTCCGGTACTACGCCGACCTGTCCGAGGCGGAGATCGCCCAGTCGATGGGGATCTCCCGGGGGGCCGTCAAGAGCCACACCGCGCGCGGAATGGCCGCGATGCGCAACGTACTGGAGCAGTTCACATGACCACCGACCGCGACGACGAGCTCGGCGAGATCCTGCGCCGCGCCCTGCAAGCGGAGGCGGAGGAGGTCGAACCGCGCGGTGACGGGCTGGAACGCGTCCGGGAGCGGATCAACGAGCGGCGGCTCCGCCGGTTCGGCCTGCCGTGGCTGGCGGGCGGCTGGGTGCGTCCGGCGATCGCCGTGGCGGCGGCCGTCGCGGTCGCCGGGTTCGGGGTGACGGCGGCCCCGCAGACCATCGGGTTCATCCAGGCGGGCATGAGCGGTCCCGCCAAGCACGGCGGCAACGCGGTCCGGGACGGCGTGGTGCCCGGTCAGGTGCCGGGCTCGCCGGGGACGTCGCTGGTGCCGTCCGACGGGCAGACCGCGCTCGGGACGCCGAGCTTCACCGGGCCGCCGACGACGGCCTCGTCCACGGGCGCGCCGACCTGCCCGCCGGTGCCGCCGCCGACGCCGACCGTCGACCCGGCGAAGAAGACCCGCGCGGAGAAGACGGCCAAGCCGCACCGCGCGACGTGCCCGACGCCGACCCCGGTCCCGCCGACGACGCCGCCGACCACCCCGCCGGCGACGCAGACGAGCCCGCCGCCCGCGACGCCGACGCCGACGACGGCGCCGTCCGAGCCCGCGACCAGCAACAACGATGGGGCGGGCGGCGCGCCGAGCGCGCCCTGACGCCCGGCCGACGACCCGCGAGACGGGTCCCCCCGAAACCTGTCGGCGACCCGCGCGGGCGAGGGTGTGCTGACGCCTGGCGGGCTCCTACCAGCGGCCGGTGAGCGCGGCGAGGACGGCGAGCGCCGCGACGCCCGCCGTGGACGTCCGCAGGACCGTCGGGCCGAGCCGCACCGGGTCCGCGCCCGCCGCCGCGAACGCCGTCAGCTCGGTGTCGGCGATGCCGCCCTCCGGGCCGACCACCACGACGATCTCGCCGTCGCGCGGGGGCGCGGCGGCGCTGAGCCGCGCGGCGGCCTCCTCGTGCAGGACGACGGCGGCCGACGCGCGGTCGAGCCGCGCGGCGACGTCGGCGGTGGTCGCCAGGTCGGCGACGGCGGGCAGCCAGGCGCGGCGGGCCTGCTTGGCGGCCTCGCGGGCGGTCGAGCGCCACCGGCCGAGGGCCTTGTCGCGGCGCTCGGCCTTCCAGCGGGTGACGCACCGCTCGGCCGCCCACGGGACGATCTCGTCCACCCCGGCCTCGGTCATGGTCTCGACGGCCAGCTCGCCGCGGTCGCCCTTGGGCAGCGCCTGGACGACGACGAGCCGGGGCACGGGCTCGGGCACGGCCCGCCGGACGTGGACGTCGACGGTCAGCGCGTCCTTGGCCACCGCCGCGACGACGCCCTCCACGAGGATCCCGGCGCCGTCGGTGAGGTCGACGCGCTCCCCGGCGCGCAGCCGCCGCACGGTGGCCGCGTGGCGGCCCTCCGGACCGTCCAGCACGACGCGGTCGGCGTCGAGCATCCCCGCCTCCGCCAGGAAAACCGGAGCCGTCACGGCCGTCCCCCCTCGTGCGCGCGGCCCGCACCAACGGCGGGCCGCGCGGCCGTTCAGTACCGACTCAGTGCTGGTTGAAGACGTCCTTGAGGCGGGAGAAGACGCCGCGCTGGGCGGGGGCGAACTTGCCCGGGGGCCGCTCCTCGCCGCGCAGTTCGGCGAGGCGCCGCAGCAGGGCCTCCTGCTCGTCGTCCAGCCGGTTCGGCGTCTCGACCGTGACGTGGAGCTTGAGGTCGCCGCGGCCGTTCTCGTCCAGGTGCCGGACGCCGCGCCCGCCCAGCGTGATGACCTGCCCGGACTGGGTGCCGGGACGGATGTCGATCTCCTCGGCGCCGTCCAGGGTCTCCAGCGTGACCGACGTGCCGAGCGCCGCCGCCGTCATCGGGATCTCGACCGTACAGTGCAGGTCGTCGCCCTCCCGGTCGAAGATCGGGTGCGGCTTCTCGACGATCTCCAGGAACAGGTCGCCGGGCGGGCCGCCGCCGGGGCCGACCTCGCCCTCCCCGGCGAGCTGGATGTGCATGCCGTTCTCGACGCCGGCCGGGATCTTGACCTTGACCGGACGGCGCGTGCGGACCCGTCCGTCGCCCGAGCACTCGGGGCACGGGTGCCGGATGACGCTGCCGAAACCGCCGCACGCCGGGCACGGCCGGGCCGTCATGACCTGGCCGAGGAACGAGCGCTGCACCTGCTGCACCTCGCCGCGTCCCTGGCAGGTCGCGCAGGTCTCGGGGTGGGTGCCGGGCGCGGCGCCCTCGCCGCGGCAGGTGCCGCAGGCGACGGCCGTGTCGAGGTTCAGCTCCAGCGTGGTGCCGAACGCGGCCTCGGCCAGCTCCAGCTCGACCCGCAGCGTGGCGTTCCGGCCGCGCCGGGCGCGGCTGCGCGGTCCGCGCTGGGTGGCGGTGCCGAAGAAGGCGTCCATGATGTCGCTGAACGGGAACCCGGCGCCGCCGAACCCGCCGGGGCCCGCGCCGCCGCCCCGCGCGAACGGGTCGGCGCCCATGTCGTACATCTCCCGCTTCTGCGGGTCGGAGAGGACCTCGTAGGCCTGGGTGACCTCTTTGAACTTCTCCTGGGTCTCCGGATCCGGGTTGACGTCCGGGTGGAGTTCCCTGGCGAGCCGGCGATAAGCCTTCTTGATCTCGTCCGGACTGGCGTCCCGCCGGACGCCGAGGGTCGCGTAGTAGTCGTTGGCCACTTACGAGCCCGCCAGGATCTGTCCGACGTAGCGTGCCACTGCCCGTACCGCTCCCATCGTGCTGGGGTAGTCCATCCGTGTCGGCCCGAGCACTCCGAGCCGGGCCAGGGTGATGTCGCCCACGCCGTAGTCGGCGGCGACGACGGAGGTCGAGCGGAACCCCGCGTCGGGGTTCTCCGTGCCGATCCGCACGGTAACAGTAGAGGAGTCGCCGGCCTCGCCGAGCAGGCGCATGAGGACGACCTGCTCCTCCAGCGCCTCCAGCACCTCGCGCAGGCCCTGCGAGAAGTCCATGTGCGCGAGGTTGGCGGCGCCGCCGAAGACGATCTTCTCGTCGGCCTTGTCGACCAGGGTCTCCAGCAGCACCGACAGGACGCCCGCCGCGAGCGGGCGCTCGTTGGCCGGGAGCTGGTCGGGCAGGTTCGCCACGGCGTGCGCGACGTCGCCGAGCCCGCACCCGTCCAGGCAGGTGTTGAGCAGGGTCCGCAGCCGCCCGATCGACTCCTCGGCCGTCACGCCGTGCGCGTCGATCACCCGCTGCTCCACCCGGCCGGTGTTGGTGATCACCACGAGCAGCAGCCGGTTCTCGGCGACCGGCACGAGTTCGACGTGCCGGACCGTCGAGCGCGACAGCGACGGGTACTGCACGACCGCGACCTGGCGGGTGAGCTGCGCGAGCAGCCGCACCGTCCGGCCGACGACGTCGTCGAGGTCGTAGGCGCCGCCGAGGAACGTCTCGATCGCGCGGCGCTCGGCCGACGACAGCGGCTTGATCGTGGACAGCCGGTCGACGAACAGCCGGTAGCCCTTGTCGGTCGGGACGCGGCCCGCACTGGTGTGCGGCTGGGTGATGTAGCCCTCGTCCTCCAGGACGGCCATGTCGTTGCGGATGGTCGCCGACGACACGCCGAGGTTGTGGCGGTCCACCAGAGCCTTGGAGCCGACCGGCTCGTTGGTGGAGACGTGGTCCTCGACAATGGCCCGCAGGACCGCGAGTTTCCGGTCGTCGAGCACGTGGTCACCTCCCCTGCCCCCGTACTGGCACTCCTTACCTTGGAGTGCCAAGTGTACGGCCCGCGCGGGGTCGACCGAAGGTGCCGGGGCGTCTCGTCCTCGTTAGAGTGCGGATGCGTGCGGAGCAGAGACTACGGCGACGACGTCCTCGCGGGCGACTGGCGGCTCCCCCGCAAAGGCCAGATTCCCGAGATACCAGCGGAGATCGGGCTTGTCGCGGAGGATCCGGACAGCGGCTTCTGCGGTGCCGTCGTCGGCTGCGACAAGCTCGGCGTCACGCTGGAGGACCGGTTCGGCAAGCGGCGCGTGTTCCCGCTCACCAAGGCCGGGTTCCTCATCGACGGACGGCCGGTCACGCTCGTCCGGCCCGCGCCGGGGCCGGCGGGCACGGCGCGGTCGGCGTCCGGGTCGGTCGCCGTCCAGGGGCTGCGGGCGCGGGTGGCGCGCGAGAGCCGCATCTACGTCGAGGGCCTGCACGACGCCGAGCTGGTCGAGAAGATCTGGGGCCACGACCTGCGCGTCGAGGGCGTCGTCGTGGAGTTCCTGCGCGGCGTGGACGACCTGCCCGCCATCGTGGACGAGTTCGATCCCGGCGAGGGCCGCCGCCTCGGCGTCCTCGTGGACCATCTGGTCGCCGGGTCCAAGGAGAGCCGGATCGCGGCGCAGATCACGTCGCCGGACGTCCTCGTGACCGGCCACCCGTTCATCGACATCTGGGCGGCCGTGAAGCCGTCCGCCGTGGGGATCCGCGCGTGGCCGGACGTGCCGCGCGGGATCCCGTGGAAGGACGGCGTCGTCGCCGCGCTCGGCTGGGGCGACGACACGGGCGCGGCGTGGAAGCGCATCCTCGGCTGCGTGTCGGACTACACCGACCTGGAACCGGCGCTGCTCGGCCGTGTCGAGGAGCTGATCGACTTCGTGACGGCCCCGTGATCGTCTAGGTGAGGTCGCGGACGACGGCGTCCGCGAGGAGCCGCCCGCGCAGCGTCAGGACGGCCCGTCCGCGCTCCCACGGCCCGGGCTCGATCAGCCCCGCCCCGATCGCCCGGCGCACCGCCGCCGCGTCCAGCAGCTCGGCCGGGCAGCCGGTGGCGAGCCGCAGCTCCAGCATGATCCGCTCCAGCCGCCGGTCGTCGCCGGTCAGGATCTCGCGGGCGTGCGCGGGCGTGCCGCCGCCGGCCAGCCGCGCCGCGTACGCCGCCGGGTGCTTGACGTTCCACCACCGGGTGCCGCCGACGTGCGAGTGCGCGCCGGGCCCGACGCCCCACCAGTCCGCGCCCGTCCAGTACAGGACGTTGTGGCGGCAGGCGGCGTCGTCCGACGCGGCCCAGTTGGAGATCTCGTACCAGGTCAGGCCGTGCTTGCTCAGCAGCTCGTCGGCGAGCAGGTAGCGGTCGGCCATCGCGTCGTCGTCGGGGGCGGCGATCTCGCCCCGGCGGACGCGGGCGGCGAGCCGGGTGCCGTCCTCCACGATCAGCGCGTACGCCGACACGTGGTCGGGGCCGCAGGCGAGCGCGGCCTCCAGCGAGGCGCGCCAGTCGTCGTCGGTCTCGCCGGGCGTCCCGTAGATCAGGTCCAGGTTGACGTGCTCGAACCCCGCCGCGCGCGTCCACTCGACCACCTGCGGGACGCGGCCGGGCGTGTGCGTCCGGTCCAGGACGCGCAGGACGTGCTCCCGGGCGCTCTGCATCCCGTACGAGACGCGCGTGAAGCCTTCCGCGCGCAGTTCGTCCAAGTAGCGGCGGTCGACCGACTCGGGGTTGGCCTCGGTGGTGACCTCCGCGCCGGGCGCCAGCCCGAACTCGGCGTCGATCGCGGCGAGGATCGCGCCGAGGTCGCGCGGCGGCAGCAGCGTCGGGGTGCCGCCGCCGACGAACACGGTCGAGACGGGCGGCGCGGCGTCCCCGAGGACGCGGCGGGCCAGCCGCACCTCGGCCGCCGCCGTCTCCGCGTACGACTCGCGGGTCGCTCCCTCGCCCAGTTCGGTGGCCGTGTAGGTGTTGAAGTCGCAGTAGCCGCACCGGGTGACGCAGAACGGGACGTGGACGTAGAACGCCAGCGGCCGGGAGCCGAGGCCGTCCAGCGCGGCGGCGGGCAGCTCCCCGCTCGCGGGCACGGCGTCGCCGTCGGGAAGGGTGGCGGGCATCCCCCCAGTCTGCCGTGCGGCGACCGGTGGTCAGGACCCGGCGAGGCGGGCGCGCAGCCAGCCGGGGATGTGCTCGGCCGCGCGCGGGAAGCGGTCCAGGTCGAGGCGGTAGACGTCGCCGGTGAGCGGGGGCGAGAAGTCCGGCTCGCCGTCGTAGTCGAACTCGGCGCTGAACCGTCCGGAACGTTCCACGTCCAGCCGGGCGGTGAACCACGCGCCCTTGCCGCGCCGGTACATGCGGCGGCGCAGCTCGTCCATCTTGCCGACGGCCTGTCCCGGCGGCATCGCGGTCCGGCTGCGGCCGTGGGCGTCGCGGATCTCGAACAGCACGCTGTCGATCACGACCGTCGCGCGGAACTCCAGGCCGAGCCGCTCCCACCCGAACGGCGCCGCGGCCCGCAGCGCCCGGACGGCCGCGCCGACCAGCTCCCGTTCACGGGCCGAGCGCAGCACCTGGTCGGCGGACGTCATCGCGGGCACCTCCCGGGCAGTCAGGCGGCATCGGCCGCGGTCCGGTGTCCGACCGTACCCGGAGGTCCGCGCGCGGGACGGGACGTGCGCCGTGTCGCGTCCGCACCCCCCGACGATCCGGGACACACCGGACGTTCGCCCCAGGTTTCGTGTCCGGCCCGGCACGGCGCGTCTCGCCGGATAAGGTCACCGGGTGGATTTCGGAGCACCCCGGTACGGACGGGTACCGGCGCGGGTTCTGCTGCTCGGGCGGGACGACGGCTGGCACTGCGAGATCATCGACGACAAGGACGGCCGCGACCGCCTCCCCCTGGCGGGCTCCGGCGTCACCTGGAACGGCCCGCACGGCCGCGAGCCCGCCTGGTGGCGGGGCCGCCTCGCCGCCGACGCCGCCGCCCTCCGCGAGCGGGTGGAGCAGGCCGTCACCGATCGCGCCTTCACCGATCTCGGCGTCGAGGCCGACGTCGCGTGGTTCGCGGTGGACGACCCGGTCTCCTGGGAGGGCCTGGTCACGCTGCGCGAGCCCGATCCGGCCCGGTATCCGGGGAACGTCCCGCCGTACGTCGTGACGCTGGAGCCCGAGCGCGGCGCCGTCCTGCCCGAGGCGGACGTCCTGTTCACCGCCGGGCCCGACGAGGCGTGGTGCGCCCTGGACGCGGTCGCCGCCCGGCTCGGCTCCCCCGCCCCGGCGGGCGCGTTCATCTGCGGGTACAGCGGCTACCGGTCCGTCCGGATCGGACGCGGGCATCTCGGCGTCGGCTGCATGCGGGACCCGGACGGCACCGAGCGCGTCCGGACGATCTTCGGCAACCGGCCGGCGGGCTGGGGCGGCAACCCCGAGCTGCGGTTCCGCCTGGACGGCATCGACCTCCTGCACGAGCCCGCCGCCGACGTCGTCACGCTGTTCCGCGACCTCGGGCACGACGTCGCCGAGCGGCACGCGCAGGTGCTGCTGCCCGGCCTCGGGCTGAGCCTCAGCCGCTCCGGCGACGACACGCGGCACTTCGCCGGGCTCACGCTGGAGCATCCCGACCCGTCCGCCGCGCCGTGGCGCTTCTTCTAGCCGCGAACCATCGCGCGCGGTGAACCGTCATACTCGTACCGGACATCCCGGCCACCCCAGAGAGGACGTCGCGCATGGCCTACGGGCCTCCTCCGCAGCCCGGCCCCGGCCCCTGGCAGCAGCCCCCGCAGCAGCAGCAGTGGCAGCAGCCGCACCAGCAGGCGCCGCAGCAGTGGCAGCAGCCTCCACAGCAGCAGGGCTGGCAGCAGCAGCAGCCGCCCCAGCAGCAGCCGGGCTGGCAGCCCCAGCCGCCCCCGCCCGTCGACCAGGGACCGGCCGACGCCCACGAGCTGAACTGGGCGCTCATGGCCTACATCGGCCAGTTCGTCATCGGCGCGCTGGCGCCCGCGATCGTCTACTTCGGCCGGATCCGCAGCCCGTTCGTCCGCCGGCACGCCGCGCAGGGCCTCAACATGGGCGTCGCGGGCGCGGTCGTCTGGATCGTGGGCCTGCTGCTGTCCCAGTTCGTCGGCATCCTGGTCTGGATCCCGGTGGTGTTCACCGCGGCGCTGTTCGTGTTCCTCGTCTACGCCGGACGGGCCGCGAACAAGGGCGAGTTCCGGCGCGTCCCGGCCGTCCTCGCCTGGCCGCTGCTGAAGTGAGACTCCCCTCCCGGCGCGGGAGGGGACTCCGTCACTTCTTGGTCTTCTCGGCGGGCTCGGTCGTGGAGAGCGCGGCGACGAACGCCTCCTGCGGGACGTCGACCCGGCCGATCGTCTTCATCCGCTTCTTGCCCTCCTTCTGCTTCTCCAGCAGCTTGCGCTTGCGGGAGATGTCGCCGCCGTAGCACTTGGCGAGGACGTCCTTGCGGATGGCGCGGATGTTCTCCCGGGCGATGATCCGGGCGCCGACGGCCGCCTGGATCGGCACCTCGTACTGCTGCCGGGGGATCAGCTCCTTGAGCTTCGACGTCATCATCAGCCCGTAGTCGCGGGCCTTCTCCTTGTGGACGATCTGGCTGAACGCGTCCACCGACTCGCCCTGCAGCAGGATGTCCACCTTGACGAGGTCGGACTCCTGCTCGCCGCTCGGCTCGTAGTCCAGCGAGGCGTACCCGCGCGTCCGCGACTTGAGCTGGTCGAAGAAGTCGAAGATGATCTCGGCGAGCGGCAGCGTGTACCGGATCTCGACGCGGTCCTCCGAGAGGTAGTCCATGCCGAGCAGCGCGCCGCGCCGGCCCTGGCACAGCTCCATGATCGCGCCGATGTGCTCGCTCGGGGACAGCAGCGTCGCCTTCACGACCGGCTCGTAGACCGTCCCGATCTTGCCCTCGGGGAACTCGCTCGGGTTGGTGACGGTGTGCTCGGTGCCGTCCTCCATCACCACCCGGTAGACGACGTTCGGCGCGGTGGAGATCAGCGTCAGGCCGAACTCGCGCTCCAGCCGCTCCCGGACGATCTCCATGTGCAGCAGCCCGAGGAAGCCGCAGCGGAACCCGAACCCGAGCGCCGCCGACGTCTCCGGCTCGTACACCAGCGCGGCGTCGTTCAGCCGCAGCTTGTCGAGCGCGTCGCGCAGGTCCGGGTACTGGTCGCCGTCCATCGGGTAGAGGCCGGAGAACACCATCGGCTTCGGGTCGCGGTAGCCGCCGAGCGCCGTCGCGGCCCGCCGGGACGCGCCGGTCACGGTGTCGCCGACCCGCGCCTGCCGGACGTCCTTCACGCCGGTGATGAGGTAGCCGACCTCGCCGACGCCGAGCCCGCCCACGGGCTTGGGCTCGGGCGAGATGACGCCGACCTCCAGCGTCTCGTGCGCGGCGCCGGTCGACATCATCAGGCTTTTCTCGCGGCGCGACAGGTTGCCGTCGATGACGCGGACGTAGGTGACGACGCCCCGGTAGGTGTCGTACACCGAGTCGAAGATCAGCGCGCGGGCCGGTCCTTCGGGGTCGCCGACCGGGGCCGGGACGGTCTCGACGATCCGGTCCAGCAGCTCGCGGACGCCCTCGCCCGTCTTGCCCGAGACGCGCAGCACGTCCGCCGGATCGCCGCCGATGATCCCGGCCAGTTCCTCGGCGTACTTCTCCGGCTGCGCGGCCGGCAGGTCGATCTTGTTGAGGACCGGGATCAGGTGGAGGTCGGCCTCCAGCGCCAGGTACAGGTTCGCGAGCGTCTGCGCCTCGATGCCCTGCGCGGCGTCCACCAGCAGCACCGCGCCCTCGCACGCCGCCAGCGACCGCGACACCTCGTAGGAGAAGTCGACGTGGCCCGGCGTGTCGATCAGGTTCAGGATGTGCTCGCGGTCCCCGTGCGTCCAGGGGAGCCGGACGGCCTGGCTCTTGATCGTGATGCCGCGCTCGCGCTCGATGTCCATGCGGTCGAGGTACTGAGCGCGCATCTGGCGTTCCTCGACGACCCCCGTGAGCTGGAGCATCCGGTCCGCGAGCGTCGACTTTCCGTGGTCGATGTGCGCGATGATGCAGAAGTTGCGGATGATCGCGGGGTCGGTCGTGCTCGGCTCAGGCGCTGCCACCGGGTTCCGTTCGCAAAATCACAGATGGGATTGGGGTCGCGGCGGCACAGGCCGCCGTTCTCCATAGTCCCACGCGACCCGGGATGCTCCGTGCAGCGGCTCCGGTTCGAGTTAAGCGTCCGCCATTGGTAGGCTGTGCGTCTGCGTGTGGCGTAGTCGTGCCCTGGGGGGCACCGTCCGCCCCCGTTCTCATTCGTTGGATGCCTGCCCGGCGCCAGCGGCAGGCGAAACTCACGACCAAGGCTGAGGCACTACGACGTGGCTAACATCAAGTCCCAGATCAAGCGGAACAAGCAGAACGAGAAGGCTCGGCTGCGCAACAAGGCCGTCAAGTCGGAGCTGAAGACGGCCATCCGCAAGTTCCGCGAGGCCGCCGACGCCGGTGACGTCGAGAAGGCGGTCGCCGCGCAGCAGTACGCCGCCCGCAAGCTCGACAAGGCCGCGAGCAAGGGCGTGATCCACAAGAACCAGGCCGCCAACCGCAAGTCGGCCATCGCCAAGCAGGCCGCCGCGCTGGCGAAGTAGGCGCTTCCGGCGAAGCCGCGGCCCGCGGGCCGCGGCTTCGCCGTTTCCGAAAGAGGCGCCGTGGACGACCGGACGGTCGCGATCTCCCGCTTCCTCGCCCGCCATCTCCGGCACCGCCCGGCGGCGATCGGGCTCGTCCTGGACCCGGCGGGCTGGGCGGACGTGGACGCGCTCCTGGCCGCCGCCGCCCGGCACGGCTTCCCCGTCACCCGCGCCGAGCTGGACGCGGTCGTCGCCGCCGACGCCAAGGGCCGCTATGCGCTGGACGCGGCGGGCCTGCGGATCCGCGCCAACCAGGGGCACTCGGTGCCGGTCGAGCTGGGCCTGCCGGTGGCCGCTCCCCCGCCCGTCCTGTTCCACGGGACGGTCCGGCGCGCGCTGGACGGCATCCGCCGCGACGGCCTGCTTCCCATGGGACGGCACGCCGTCCACCTGTCGCCCGACCGGGCCACCGCCGAGCGGGTCGGCGCCCGCCGGGGCCGTCCGGTGGTCCTCACGGTGGACGCGGCCGGGATGGCGGCCGACGGGCACGAGTTCCGCGTCAGCGCGAACGGCGTGTGGCTGGTGCCGGCCGTCCCGCCGCGCTTCCTCGCACCGCCGCCGTGATCATCTCTTCGGCGTCTGACCAGGTCAGCGGGTTGGGCAGCGCGGACGGCCCGCGCTGCGGCCCGAACAGGTAGCGGTGCGGGACGATCCCCTCCAGCGCCCGGTGGACGTCCGGACGGTCGTCGATCATGTGCGTGATCCCGAGCCGCGCGCAGTGCACCGCCTTCTCCGGCCGCTTGCGGCAGAACCGGACGTTCCCCGGATCCAGCCCCGTCCGGGCGTAGAAGTCGTGCCGGTCGAGCCACGCGAGCGTCCGCTGCCGGATCCGGTCGCCGCACTTGGAGATGATCCAGGCGCGTCCGTCGAACAGCGCGACGAGGCGCGGCACCGCCTCCCACATGCCCGGCATGGCGGGCGAGGCGAGGGCGTCCTCCAGGGTGCCGTCGAGGAAGACCGTGTCCTGCTCGCCGGTGACGTGCACGCCGCCCATGATCACGCGGCCGAAGTCGATTCCCAGTGCGTTCATGGCGTCCAGCGTCGCGGGCCGAGGACTCGAAGAGAACTAGATAAAGCCCCACAAGCTATAGGCTCAGCCTATGGAACTGGAGCGGGTGTCCACCGACGCGCTCGCCGCGTTCGCCGTCTTCGCCGAGCACCGCAACTTCACGCGGGCGGCGGCGGAGCTGTCGATCTCGCAGCCGTCGCTGCACGCGAAGGTGGCGCGGCTCGCGGCGTCGCTGGGCCGTCCGCTGTACATCCGGCGCGGGCGGACGCTCACGCTGACGCGCGAGGGCGAGCAGGTCGCCCGGTTCGCGCGCGAGCTGGACGCGCGGGTCGGCGGGTTCCTCGCCGAGCTGCGCGGCACCGCCCCGGCCCGCCGCCCGGTGCTCGCCGCAGGCGAGGGCGCCTACCTCTACCTGCTCGGCGAGGTCGTGCGGGCGGTGCCGGGGCTGCGGCTGCTGAACGGCGACCGGGCGCGCACGCTCGCCGCCGTCCGGACGGGCCGCGCCGACGTGGGCGTCGCGGTGCTGGACGTCCTGCCCGCCGACCTGGAGACCGTCCTGCTCGCCCGGTACCCGCAGGTGCTCGTGGTGCCGCCGGACCACCCGCTGGCCGCGCGCGCCAAAGTGGAGCTGCGCGACCTGGCCGGGTCGGCGCTGGTCGTCCCGCCCGCCCCGGGACCGCACCGCGTCGCGCTGGAACGCGCGCTGCGCGCCGCCGACGTGCCGTGGACGGTCGCGGTCGAGGCCGCGGGCTGGCCGCTGCTGCTCCACTTCGCCGCGCTCGGCGTCGGCCCGGCCGTGGTGAACGGCTGCGTCCGGACGCCGCCGGAGCTGGTCCGGCGGGAGATCACCGATCTTCCGCCGGTCCCGTACCACGCCGTCCACGTCCCCGGCCGGACCGATCCCGCGTGCGCGGACCTGCTCGCCGCCGTCCGCGCGCACGTGCCGGGCTAGCCGGCGCGGCGCTCCGCGTCGGCGGCGTCCCGTGCGCACAGGGCGAGCAGCGGCGCGGCCACGCTCGCCTGGAGCGGGGAGAACACCGCCGCGATGTACCGGTCCGGCTTGACGAGCACGAACCGGCCCCGGGCGCTCGCCAGCGCGGCCTGGAGGCGTCCGTCGGCGTCCGCGACGGCGCGGCGGCCGGGGTTCGGGCGGGGCAGCCGCTCGTCCAGCGCGACGTCCACCAGGGTGAGGCCGTCGAGCGGGAGGTCGCGCGCGACGCGGTCCCACGCCGCCGCCGGAACGTTCACCCCGAGCAGCGCGAGCCCGTCGCCGAGCACCTCGTCCAGCGGACGCGGGTGCAGGCTCGGCGGGACGAGCACGCGCGGCTGCGGGAGCTGCGTCCCGGTGAGCCGGTGCCCGCCCGCGACGAGCCCGGCCTCGTGGACCGCGCGCGGCCGGAACCGCATCTCGCGCAGGTAGCGGCGGCCCCACGGCGTCGCCAGCAGCGCCCGGACGGTCGCGTCCCGCAGCACGCCCCGCGCCGGGCTCGTCGTCATGACGACCCGGCCGAGCCGCTCGGAGAACGCGACCATCGCGGTGGCGTGCGGGCGGCGCTCGGGCTCGTAGGTGTCGAGCAGCGCCTCGTCCGCGCGGCCGTGCCAGACCTCGGCGATCTTCCAGACGAGGTTGGCGGCGTCGCGGACCCCGGAGTTGAGGCCCTGCCCGGCGAACGGCGGCATCATGTGCGCCGCGTCGCCGAGCAGGAAGCATCGTCCGTCGCGCCAGCGGTCGGCGACGACCGCGTTGAACGTGTAGTTCGTGCAGCGCTCCACCTGGTCCGGGGTGATGGACCGGTAGGGACGGACGAGCCGTTCGATGGTCGCGAAGTCCGGCCGGGTGCCGCCGTCGCCCTCGCCGGGGTGCAGGCGGAACTCGTAGCGGCAGCGGCCGTCGCGACCGGGGACGATCACGGTGGGCCGGTCGGGCCGCCCGTGGTGCATGCCGTAGCGCTCGTCGTGGGCGTCGCCGGTGGTGTCGGCGACGAGCCAGACGTCGCGGTGGCTCGTCCCCGTCATGTCGATGCGCCGGAGTTCGCGGATGGTGCTGCGCCCGCCATCGCAGCCGAGGACCCAGCTCACGTCCAGGCTCACGTCGCCGTCGGCGGAGCGCAGCGTCGCGGTCGCGCCGTGGCCGGAGTCCTTGACGTCGACCAGCTCGGTCGCGAACCGGACGTCCACGCCGGGCCGGCCGCGCAGCGCGTCCAGCAGGACCTTCTCCAGCTCGGGCTGGGCGAACTGGTTCTTGAACGGGTAGCCGAGCCGGTAGGGCTCGGGACCGCGCGCGTGGAACAGCGGACGGCCCTTGCGGTCGTAGTAGCGCGTGCCGGTGCCGGGGACGACGATCTCCAGCACGGTCTCGGCGAGCCCGGCGGCCTGCAGCGTGCGCAGCGACTCGTCGTCCAGGCTGATGGCCTTGGCCTCGTCGCTGGTGGCGGGGTTGCGCTCGACGAGGACGAGCGGGACGCCGCGCGCCGCGAGCAGGTTCGCGGCGGTCAGCCCGACCGGCCCCGCGCCGACGATCAGGACGGGCGGTGGCGTCATCGGGTCACCCGGAGGCGCTCGGCGAGGAACGTGTGCGTGCGGTCCCAGGCGGTGGCGGCGGCGTCCGCGCGGTACATCGCGGGGCGGGCGTCGCAGGCGAAGGCGTGCCCGGCGGACGCGTACACGTGCTGCTCGTAGTCCACGCCCGCCTTGTCGAGGGCGGCGTCGATGGCCTGGACCTGCTCGGCCGGGATCGTCGGGTCGTCCGCGCCGACGTGCAGCAGCAGCGGCGCGGTGATGGACGCGGCGCGGTCGAGCACGGCGAACGGTCCGGCGGCGATGCCGGGGCCGTAGAACACGACGGCGGCGCCGAGGGCCGGCAGCGCGGTCGCGGCGGTGAACGCGGCGCGCCCGCCGAAGCAGAACCCGACGACGGCGATGTCGGGGCGGGCGACGTCCTCGGTGCTCTCCAGCCGGTCCACGACGGCGCGGACGTCGGTGATGGTCTGGTCCGGGCCGAGCGCGCCGATGAGCCCCATCGCCTCGGCGTGCTGGTCGTAGCCGATCTCGCCGGTGTTCGTCCGGTGGAACAGGTCGGGCGCGACGGCGAGGTAGCCGCGCTCGGCGAACCGCTGTGCGATGTCGCGGATGTGGGCGTTGACGCCGAACGCCTCCTGGAGGACGACGACGGCGCGTCCGTTGGGCGTGTCCGGACGGGCGACGTAAACGTCCATCGGCCCGTCGGCGGTGGTCACGGTGATGGCGGTCATCGGGAGGAGCCCTTTCGGTCGAGGTAGTTCCAGCCGGCGTCGAGTTGCCCCGGCGGCCAGCACTGGAGGCGTTTGGCGGCGGCCTCCGCCGCGTCGGAGAAGACCCGGACGGGCCCGGCGGCCATGGCCATGAGCTGGGTCTGGCACGCGCGGTCGAGCAGGACGGCGTGCATGACGGCCGCGCCGACCTCGGTGCCCGCCGCGACGAGGCCGTGCTTGGGCATGAGCGCGGCGGGCGCGTCGCCGAGCGCGTCGGCGAGCGCCCGGCCGAGGTCGGGGTTCTCCACCAGGCCGCCGGTGCGGGTGAAGCGCGGGACGTCCGCGCCGCCGAACAGCGCGCCCTCGTGGGAGATCGGGAGCAGCGGCGTGTCCAGCGCGGCGAACGCGACGGCCGCCTGCGCGTGGGTGTGGATCGTGCAGACGACGTCGGGCCGCCGCCGCATGATCTCCAGGTGGATGTGGCACTCCTTGTGCGGCTTGCCCTCGCCTTCGAGGACGTCGGCGTCGAAGGAGACGAGCTGGACGCGGTCGGCGTCCACCTCCTCCAGTCCCCAGCCGGGCGCCTTGATCCAGATGCCGCGCCCGTCCGGATCGCGGACGGCGGCGTGGCCCCAGACCATGTCGGCCTGCCCGGCGGCGGCGAGCGCGCGGGTGGCGCGGATCGCGAGGTCGGCGGTCACGGGTGCACCACCGCCATCCAGATCGGCTCGGTCCGGTCGGTGAGCGCGGTGAGCGCGGCGTCGACGTCGGCGAGCGGGAACCGGTGCGTGATCAGCTCGTCGGCGGTGAGCGCGCCGGAGCCGAGCAGGTCCAGGACGGCGGCGGTGTCGGCGCGGGTGCAGCCGCGCGTCCCGGCGACGCGCCAGCAGTGGTGCTGGAGGTCGCGGGCGGTGTGCGGGAACGGCGAGCGGTTGCCGCCCATCGCGACGAGCGTCGCGCCGGTGGCGAGGGCGGCGGTGGCCTGGCCGGTGCCCGCGCCGTGCGGGAGGTAGTCCACGACGGCGTCGGCGCCGCCGGGCGCGAGGTCCAGCAGCCGCCGGGTGAGCCCGCCGGACGTCTCCCAGTCCGCGCCGAGGTCGTCCAGCGCGACCGTCCGAGCGGGCAGCGGGCTGATCGCGGCGACGGCGGCCAGGCGCTCGGCGGATCGTCCGACGAGGATCAGCCGGGACGCGCCGAGGTGCGGGGCGAGCTTGACCGTCGCGGTGCCCATCGTGCCGGTCGCGGCGGTGACGACGAGCGTCCCGCCGGGCGGCAGGTCGGCGGTGCGGACGGCGCGCAGCGCGTTGCCGAAGTCCTGCACCTTCGCGGCGACGTCGAAGCCGACGCGGTCGGGCAGGACGTCCACGAGCCAGGCGGGCGCGCGGACGAACTCGGCGAGCCCGCCGTCGTGGTACCGCTCGTACAGCGGCATCGGCCCGGTGCCGTGCGCGCCGGACCCGAGCATCGCGGCGGACGCGCACATCTGCTCGCGGTCGGTGCGGCAGTAGACGCAGTCCCGGCAGGACAGGCCGGGGTGGACGCGCACCCGCTTGCCGACGAGCGAGGCGTCGGCGTCCGGGCCGACGGCGGCGACGGTCCCGGCGATCTCGTGGCCGGGCGTGCTCGGCAGGTACCGGAACGAGCCGCGCGCGAGCAGCTTCATCAGGCTCGGCGCGAGCCCGGCGGACGCGACGCGGACGAGCACGTCCCCCGGCCCCGGCTCGGGCACCGGGATCTTCTCCAGCGCGAGCGCGTCCGCCCCGGCGTGCGCGCGGGCGGCGAGCATGGCGGTCATCGCAGCGCCTCGATCGCGGCGACGTCCAGCCGCTCGGCGGTCCGCGCGGTCTCGGCGACCTGCGGCAGCTCGCGGCCGGACACGAGCGTGATGTGCGCGCTCGGCCCGTCGTGGATGCTCGTGGCGGCGACGCCGACCGGGATCCGCACGAAGTCGCCCGGCTCCAGCCGGACCGTTCCACGCTGCGTGACGAGGTGCCGGTGCCCGCTGATCTGGTACTGGATCTCCTCGGCGTTGCGGATGCGGCGGTAGGTCAGGCCGTCGCCGGACGCGGCGTAGGTCCGGCCGATCCACACGTCCCGCGAGGTGTAGAGCCAGGTCGTGCCGGGCGCGGTCGCGTCCGGGTGCAGGACCTGGAGCCGTTCGCCCTCGTTCTTGCCCTGCTCCAGCAGCATCAGCTCGTCCACCGGCGCCATGACGATGTCGTGCCCGGTCCCGCCGAGGCACTCGGTGATCAGCTCGTTGGTGATCACCGGCTCCCAGCCCTCGAACGGCGGGATCACGACCTCGGCCGTCCGGGCGGGCGGCAGCGCCTCGGCCACCGGCGCGGGGACGTAGAACAGGATGTGGATGTCCTCGCGGCCGTAGTTGTCGTGCGCGACGCCGACCGGGAGCCGGGAGAAGTCGCCCGGGTGCAGGTCGATGCTCCCGAGGTCGGTCATCAGCGTCCGCACGCCCGTGACCTGGTACGACATCTCGTCCACGTCGCAGTTGCGGTGGTAGAACGGCTGACGGTTGTTCATCGTCTGCCACTCCAGCCGCAGGAACTCGCTCTCGTAGACGCCGCGCGGGTGCGCGAACGGCTGGGCGATGTACTCCGGCGGGAAGTGGACGACCTGGAGCGGCGGGTGGTCGCGGTGCCGCTTGCGCCCGTCGGCGGACGGGATCGGCTCGGCGAGCAGCAGGTCCTCGCGCCGCTCGAAGATCCGGGCCGGGACGTCGAACGGGAACGTCTCGAACCGCTCGCGGACGTTCGTCATGTCAGTGCTCCTTGCTCGCGGTAGTACGCCTCGGCGCCCGGGTGCAGCGGGACGGGCAGGTCACGGCAGCACTCGCGCAGGTTCACCGGGCTCGTCAGCGGACGGGTCGGGCCGGTGAACCGCGCCGTGATCGCGCCCTTCTGCTCGTCCAGCGCCCGGACGGCGAGGTAGGCCAGCTCGTCGGGCAGGTCGTCGGCGCAGTAGAGGACCCAGCCGGAGAAGTCGATCGCCGGGACGTCGGCGTCCACGCCGCGCAGCCGGTCCTTCTCGATGACGCCGGCGGGCATCCCGATCTCGGCGCAGTGCGCGAGGACGTCGTCGTCCAGCGGCAGGAACCGCAGGTCGTACTGGGTCGTGAGCTTCTGCCACCGCATCGTCATGATCGCCTCGTCGAAGACGGCGTCGAACGACGGGTCGGCGGGGACGACGTCGGGGGCGTTCTGGGCGCGCGGGCGGTCGTCCAGGCGCGTCCCGCCCCAGCTCACCAGGTCCTCTTCGGAGAAGCCGTACTGGGCGAGGATCTCGTCCATCACCCAGCGCGCGGGGTGGCCCATCTCCCGGCCCGGCATCGAGACCTTCAGCGGCAGCCGCTTCTCGGCGATCTCGTGCAGGCTCGTGATCCCGGTCTCGCGGCGGACGGCCAGGGCGAGCCGGTCGTCGTGCGCGAACGCCGCGACGGCCTTCACCGGCAGCGGCTCGGCGTACGGGCCGCGGCCGAGCCGCGCCATCGCGAGCGCCCAGGTCGGCGTGGTGATCCCGAACTGGTAGCGGCCCTCGGCGACCAGGCGCGGGCCGTCCATGCCGAGCAGCGCGGGCGGCGTGCCGGTGACGGCGGCGATCGTGGAGCCGTCCGGCAGCGGGCTGCGGTAGCCGCCCATCCCGTTGGCGAGCAGGCTGCCGATGTTCATCCAGTTGTTCCCGGGACACAGGATCCGGACGTCGACGGGGTTCACGCTTCGGCCTTCACCGTGTTGCGCAGGACGCCGATGCCCTCGATCTCGACCTCGACCACGTCGCCGTCGGCGAGGAAGACCTGCGGGTCGCGGCGGAACCCGACGCCGCCCGGCGTGCCGGTGAGGATGACGTCGCCCGGCTCCAGCCGCGTGAACTGCGACGTCACCGCGATCAGCTCGGGGATGTCGAAGATCAGCCGGTCCGTGGTGGACGCCTGCATCTCCTTGCCGTTCAGCCGCAGGGAGATCGCGAGCTTGCCCGGGTCCAGTTCGTCGGGGGTGACGAGGACGGGTCCGAGCGGGGTGGAGTCGTCCCACGCCTTGCCCTGCGTCCACTGGTGCGTCTTGTACTGGAAGTCGCGCATCGTCACGTCGTTGCAGATCGTGTAGCCGAGGACGTGGTCGAACGCGTCCGCGCGCGCGATCCGGCGACCGCCCTTGCCGATGACGACCGCCAGCTCCGCCTCGTAGTCCACCTGCGACGACTCGGGCGGCAGCAGGATCGCCGCGTCGTGGCCGATGAGGTTGGACGCGAACTTCGGGAACAGCACCGGGTAGGTCGGCAGCTCGCGGCCGGTCTCCTCGATGTGCGACCGGTAGTTCAGCCCGACGCAGAAGATCTTGCCGGGCCGCGCGACGGGCAGCAGCTCCAGGCCGTCCAGGCGCGTGCCCGCGTCGTCGGCGGACGCGTCCCGCAGGCCGTCGGACGTGACCTCACGGTCGATCCGGCGCACGCCGTGCAGCCGGTGCACCCGGTCCCCGTCGAGCCTGCCCAGCGCCTCGGCGCCGTCCTGGTCCCGATACGCAACGAATCGCATCCCCGACTCCTTGTCTCTGTCCTGATTTGCAGAGCATACATCCTGTTATTCGCGACACGCCAGCTCTGGATCACCCGCGTTGGCTCGACTAGGCTTGTCCCATTAAGCAGGATCACGTTCCTGAAAAACGAGACAAGGAGCCAGCATGGCCATCACCGGACTCGGCCACACCGGGCTGTGGGTCTTCGACCTGCCCAAGATGCGGGACTTCTACGAACGCGTCCTCGGCCTGACCGTCACCGACGAGGACGCCGGCCTCGGGATCGTCTTCTTCAGCGCCCGCCCGGACGAGGAGCACCACGAGTTCGTCCTGCAGAAGGGCCGCACCGCCGAGCCCGGCGCCAAGCAGCAGCACCAGATCTCCTGGCGCGTCCAGTCGCTGGAGGACATCCGCGCGTTCCACCGCCGGTTCCAGGAGGAGGGCGTCGAGGTCCAGCAGGAGGTCACCCACGGCAACGCCTTCGGGATCTACTTCTTCGACCCCGAGGGCAACCGCAACGAGGTCTACCTGCGCGTCGAGCGCGACGTCCGGCAGCCGTTCCGCAAGTCGATCGACTTCGGGCTGCCCGCCGAGGAGATCTACGCCGAGGCCGACCGCCTCCTGCGCGACGGCGGCCCGGACTACCAGCCGGTCCAGTGACGGAACGGCCCGGGGCCGTGCGCCCCGGGCCGTCACCGTCAGGCCAGCACCGCGATCTTGTCGGCCGGCAGTTCGAGCCACACCTCGTCGCCGGACACGGCCGCCAGGTGCGGGTCCTGCCGGGTGACCCAGACGGCGTCGCCGACGCGGATGTGGCAGTCCACCGCCTCGCCGACGAACATGACCCGGTCCACGCGCCCGCGCACCACGTTCGGCGTCCCGGACGGCTCGGACAGGTGCAGCAGCACCGACTCGGGACGCACCGCGAGCAGCACGTCCTCCCCCGCCGCGTGCGGCGCGTCCTTCACCGCGAACTCGCCGACCTCGGTCGTGATCCGCGCGCCGTCCGCGCCCCGGCCGGGCAGGAAGTTCGTCGTCCCGACGAAGTCCGCGACGAACCGCGTCTCCGGCCGCTGGTAGATGTCGCGCGGCCGGCCCTCCTGGACGATCCGGCCCGCCTGCATCACCGCGATCCGGGACGACATGCTCAGCGCCTCGTCCTGGTCGTGCGTGACGAACAGCGTCGTGATGCCGGTCTCCTGCTGGAGCGACGCCAGCTCGGCCCGCATCGCCTGGCGCAGCTTGGCGTCCAGGTTGGACAGCGGCTCGTCCAGCAGGAGCAGCTTCGGCCGCCGCACGAGCGCCCGCGCGAGCGCGAGCCGCTGCTGCTGGCCGCCGGAGAGCTGGGTGGCGTTGCGTCCCTCGAAGCCGCCCAGGTGCACGGCGGCGAGCGCGCTCTCCACCCGCGCCGCGATCTCCTTCTTCGGCACCTTCGGCCGCGCCACCCGCAGCGGGAACGCCGCGTTCTCGAACACCGTCATGTGCGGCCAGATGCCGTAGCTCTGGAACACCATGCCGATGTCGCGGCGGTTCGGCGGGACGAACACGCCGTCGCCGGTCACGGCCGTCCCGTCGATGACGATGCGGCCCTCGTCCGGGCGCTCCAGGCCCGCGACCGCCCGCAGCGTGGAGGTCTTGCCGCAGCCGGACGGGCCGAGCAGCGTGTAGACCTCCCCCTCCTTCACCTCGAACCCGACGTCGTCGATCGCCTTCACGACGGTGTCGCGATCGGCGAACCCCTTGCGCAGTCCCTCGACCGCCAGCGGCGTGCCCGTCATACGGGGGCCTTCCCTTCGTTCTTGCGGGTGAGCAGGAGGAACAGGACGACCACCGGCGCCATGAACAGGATCATCAGCAGCGTCAGCGCCGACGACGCCCCGACCTGGCCGCTGTTGAACAGCGTCCAGGACGCGACCGACAGCGTGAGCGTGTCCTGTCCTCCGATGAGGGTCGGGACGGTGAGGTCCCGCAGGCTCAGCAGCGCGAGCCAGAGCCAGGTGTAGGTGACGACCGGGCGCAGCAGCGGCAGCGTGACGCGACGCAGCGCCGTCCACGACGACGCCCCCGACATCGCCGCCGCCTCCTCCAGCTCCACGTGGATCTGGAGCAGGCCCGCGTTGAACATGCGGGTGCCGAACGCGATCTGGACCAGGGCCGTCACGCCGACGAGCAGCGCGAGCGTCCCGTACAGGCCGTACCAGCCGCGCGTCCAGTACAGCGCGGCGATCATCGCGCCGAACGCGAAGACGGTGGTCGGCACGGCCTGCGGCAGGAACGCGACGAGGTCGTAGACCATCCGGTAGCGGCGGCGCGCCCGGACGACCACGAACGAGAACGCGAGGCTCATCAGGACGGCCAGCGTCGGCGCGATCACCATCAGCTTGATCGTCGTGGTCAGGCCGCGCTCCACGAACGACCAGTCGAGCTGCCGGTAGTTGTCCAGCGACGCGACCTTGAACGCCGCCGCCGACGGCTTCTGGACGAACGGCAGCAGCGAGATCCACACGACCATGAGGACGGGCAGGATCGTCGACCACAGGAAGTACCCGCCGACGAACAGCCACGCGGCCCACCGCCAGCGGCCGAGCCGGATCCGCGCGGGCCGGTGGCCCTTGCCCGCGACGACCTGGTACTTCCGCCCGGACCGCAGCACGCGCTGGTACCAGAGCGTGAACGCGACGCCGAGCAGGATCATCACGGCGCTGAACGCCGCCGGGACGCCGTACTCGGGCGTCCCAGCGGACGGGTTCGTCGCGACGTACAGGTAGCTGCTGAACACGTACGTCCGGTTGGACAGGCCCATGATCAGCGGGATGTCCAGGGACGACACCGCGATCGTCCCGGCGAACAGGCCCGCGCCGAGCAGGCCGGGCCGCACCAGCGGCAGCGTGACCCGGAACAGCACCCGCAGCGGTCCCGCGCCGGACGCCCGCGCGGCCTCCTCCAGCGACCCGTCGAGCGCGCCGAGGCTCGCCGACACCATCCCGAACACCAGCGCCGACAGCGCCAGGCCCTCGACGAACCCCATGCCGACGAGCGACACGATGTTCACCGGGGCGTGCCCGAGGTGGAACCACTCCATCAGCCACTGGTTGACGGCGCCGATGCGCGGGTGGAACAGGAAGATCCAGCCCATCGCGGTGAAGAAGCCGGGGACGAGGATGCGCAGCACCATCGCGGTGGCGATCGTCCGTCCCCAGCCGAAATCGGAACGCTCCACGAGCAGGGCGAGGGCCGTCCCGAAGAACAGCGCCACGCCCACGGTGACCAGCACGTACACGACCGTGTTGCGGACGACCGACCAGACCTCGGCGTCGCCGAACAGGACGGTGAAGTTGCTCGTCGTCAGCGCGCCGTCCGGCGTGCCGTGGGCGCGGAACCCCAGGTAGACGACCACGCCCAGCAGCCCGACGATCACCAGTGCGGGGACCGTGATGACGACCGCGAGGAGGCCCGTCGCGGCCGGCCGCCGCCGCTGCCGCACGGGCTCGGCGGCGACGGCGGGCGGCTCCCGCAGCGCGGTCGCGGTCACTTGCCCGTCAGGAGCTTGATCAGCTCCCCCTTGAAGCGGCCGTCGTACAGCTCGGGGTTGGCGGCGGCGAACTCGTAGTCCAGCTTGATGAACTTGGTGCCCTGCGCCTCGTACCCGGCGATCTGCTTGGCGGTCTTGCTGCCCGGCAGGCGCATGTTGTCGTTGAAGTCGCCCTTGTACATGATCTGCTGCGCCTCGGGGGTGAGCAGCCAGGTCGCCCACAGCTCGGCGGCGTTGGGGTGCGCCGAGTTCTTCGGGATGCCGATGTAGCGGGTCGAGATGATCGCCGCGTCCTTCAGGACGGTCGTCGCGACCGGGGCGCCCTGCGCGGCGAAGATGTCGCCGATGTTGACGCCGCAGGAGACCCACAGGGCCGCGAACTCGCCGGACGCGATCCGGTTCAGCTCACCGCAGCCGAGGTAGCCCTTCGGCTTGAAGCTGCGCAGGTAGGACCGGACGCCGTCGATGCCCATCGCCTGCTTGGAGCCGAGCGCGTTGAACTGCGCCGCGTAGGGCGTGCTCGCGATCGGCTTGGTGAGCTTCAGGACGTCCTGGGCGGTCTTCGGGACCTCGTTCTTCGGGATCAGCGTCGTGTTGTAGGTGAAGCCGGGGATCTGGTCCACCCAGGTCAGCGCCGTGTTGTCGGAGTTGGCGAGGCCCTTGGTCCACGGGGCCGTCTTCGCCCAGTCGATCGTCTTCAGGGCGTTCTTGCCCTTCGGGCCGACGCCGAACGTCGACTCCGGGTTCCCGAGGAAGGCGTCGGTCGAGGAGGGCTTGCCCGCCTGGTACTCCTGCGCCAGCTTGCCGGCGTTGGTCGGCATGTTCTGCTGCGGGGTCAGCGTGACCTTGATGTTCAGGCCGTACGCCGTCTTGAAGGCGTCGGTCAGGTTCTTGAGGGTGCTGCGCCCGTCCAGTCCCCAGTTGAGGTTGAGCGCGCCCTCCTTGTTCGCGGCGGCGACCATCGCGCTCAGCGCCGGGTTGTTCGCCAGGCGGGTCTTGGCGGCCTCGGCGGCCTTCGTGGCGGACTCGTCCGTCCCGCCCGAACCCCCGCAGGCCGCCGCGACCCCGGCGACCAGTGCGACCGCCAGGGCCGGCTTCCACTGCTGCAACAGACGGAGCCCCATCTGATCCTCCTCCTCGGACACTGTCCCGATAACTGGGACAGTGGTCCTGAATTATGCAAGTCGGAGCAGGTCAGGGCAAGGCTTGCAAGTTAGCTACCTCACAGTCCTACTTTGAAGAACTCACTTCCTAACATACGAGACATGCTCTGACCTGGGAAGATGTCCGGATTCGGAGGTTCGGGGGCTTCGGTAAAAAATCAGGAGGCGAGGACGGCCAGGCGGTCGGTGATCCGTCCGGCGGTCCGCCGGACGGCGGCGACGACCTCGGGGACGCGCTCCTCCGGCACCCGGTGCGACAGCGCCGCGATGCTGACCGCCGCGACGACCGCGCCGTCCACGTCCCGGATCGGGGCGGCGACGCCGAGGACGTCGGCGTCCAGCTCGCCGCGCGTCACCGCCGCGTCGTCGGTGCGAATCCGGGCCAGGCGCTCGCGCAGCACGCCCTCGTCGGTGACGGTCGCGCCGGTGAACCGGGGCAGGCCGTGCTTGGCGACGACGTCGGCGACCTCCTCGTCCGTCGCCCAGGCCAGCAGGACGAGCGCCGACGCGCCCGCGTTGATCGGCAGGACGTGCCCGCGCTCGTAGGAGAGCCGCACCGGGTGGCCCGTCTCCTCGCGCTCCAGGCACACGACGGACGCGCCCGCGCGGCGGGTCAGCAGCACCGTCTCGCCGACCTCCTCGACCAGCTCGCGCATCAGCGGCCGGGCGATCTCCGAAAGCCCGAGGCCCTTGCGGGCGAGCCTTGCCAGCTCGAACACGCGCGGGCCGAGCCGGTAGCCGGCCGGGCGGTGCTCCTCGATGAAGCCCGCGGCCGAAAGGCTCTGGAGGTAGCGGTAGGCGGTGGACCGTGCGACGCCGAGCGCGTCGGCGACCTCCTGTCCGCCGACGACGAGCCGGTCGTCGTCGAAGAGCTGCAGAATGTCGAGAGCCCGCTCCGCCGTGGAGTTCCGCTCCCGGTAACCGCTCGACTTTTGCGATCGCTGTCCTGTCATGCAGGAAGCATAGGCGGCTCAGCGGGCGTTGCGGGCCGCCACGATGGTCGAGACGGTCCGCTCCAGCGCGTACGCGGGGTCCGCGGCGCCGCCCTTGACGGCCGCGTCCGCCTCGGTGACGGCCGTCATCGCGCGCGCCACGCCGTCCCCCGACCAGCCGCGCAGCTGCCGCTGGACCCGCTCGATCTTCCACGGCGGCATGCCCAGCTCCTTGGCGAGCCCCGCCGCGCGGGCGCCGCGCGGCGCCCCGCCGACCTTGGCCAGCCCCCGGACGCCCTGCGCCAGCGCGCTCACGATCAGCACCGGCGGCACCCCGGTCGCCAGCGCCCAGCGGAGCTGTTCCAGGGCCTCGCCGAGGTTGCCCTCGACGGCCTTGTCGGCGACGGTGAACCCGCTGACCTCGGCGCGGCCCTGGTAGTAGCGGGCGACGGAGGCGTCGTCCACCCGTCCGCCGGTGTCGGCGACGAGCTGGCTGCACGCGCCCGCCAGCTCGCGCAGGTCGTTGCCGACGGCGTCCAGCAGCGTGCGGGCGGCGTCGGGGAAGATCTTCCCGCCCGCCCGGCGGATCTCGTTGCGGATGAAGTCGATCCGCTCGCCCGCCTTGGTGACCTTGGGGCACGCGATCTTGCGGGCGCCGGCCTTGGCGAGCCCGTCCGCGAACGCCTTGCCCTTGGCGCCGCCGTGGTGCACGGCGACGAGGTAGACGTCGTCGGCCGGGTTCTTGGCGTACTTCAGGACTTCGGCGGACAGGTCCTTGCCGAGGTCCTGCGCGGCGCGCAGCACGATGACCTTGGCGCCGCCGAACAGCGAGGGCGAGGTCAGCTCGGCGAGCCGTCCGGGCTCCAGGCCGCCCGCCCCGAGGTCGACGACCTCGGTCTCGGCGTCGACCGCGCGCGCCGCCGCGACCACCTCGCCGACGGCCCGGTCCACGAGCAGTTCCTCGTCCCCGACGATCAACGAAAGAGCCTCCGGCGCCATGCCCCCAGCATGCCACGCCCGCCCGCCCGCCCCGCACGCTCGCCCTGCACGCTCGCCCCGCACGCCGCCCTGCACGCTCGCCCCGCACGCCGCCCTACACGCCGCCCTGCACGCCGGCCCGACCCGAGCGCGTCGTCCTCGCGCATCAGGGTGATCCCGCGCTGCTCCGTGGGGCGTTCGGGCTGGTGGGGACGGGGATGTTGTCGCGAATCTGGGGACTTGTGGGGATTCGTCCCGCTAGGGTGTCGGAACTTGGAAGTGGGAGGCGCTGTGCTGGTCCTGGTGACCCGACTGTGGGCGCGCGTTCGGGGCCGGGTCTCGTGGTGGACGCCGGCGCTCGTCTTCGGCGGCGTGTTCTGCGCGAGCTGGCCGCTGATGGCGCTCGCCGAGCCGGCCGGGAGCGAGATCGTCCGCCCGGAGACCTACTGGTGGTACTTCGTCGTCACCGCGTCGACCGTCGGGTACGGCGACGTCTCGCCGTCGTCGGCGGCCGGACGGGTGGTCGGCGTGCTCGTGATCGTGGGCGGGATCGCGGCGCTGACGACGGTGTTCGCGCGGCTCGCGACGCTGCTGGAACAAGCGAGGGGACGCAGGATGCAGGGCGCCGTCACGGTGGACGTCTCGGACCATTTCGTCGTGCTCGGCTACACGCCGGGCCGGACCGAGGCGATGGTGGACGAACTGCTCGCCGACCACGCGCGCAAGGTCGTCCTGTGCGCGTGGGACGACGTCCCGGCGCACCCGATGCCGGACCGCGACGTCCTGTTCGTCCGGGGCGATCTGACCGACGACGACGTGCTGCGGCGCGCCGGGGTGCAGCGCGCCCACAGCGTCCTGATCGACGCCCGCGACGACAACGAGGCCCTGGCCGTCGCGGTGACCGCCGACCACGTCGCGGCGGGCGCCCACATGGTCGTCGCGCTGCGCGACATCTCCCGGGCGCAGCAGATGCACTACGTGGACGAGAAGCTCCAGTGCGTCCAGTGGCACAGCCCCCGCATGATCACCGAAGAACTGAAGGACCCGGGCCTCTCCGAGGTCTACACCGAGCTGATGAGCCACGGCGGCGCGGACACCTACTCGGTGCGCCTGCCCGAATCCCTTGGAGCGGTCCCGGTCGAGCACTGCCAGACCGTCCTCGGCCGCACCTACGGCGCCACCATGCTCGCCGCCCGCGCGGGCGACGTCCTGCTGGTCAACCCGAGCTGGCAGACCGACATCCCCGCAACCTCGATCATCTACTACGTCGGCCCCCGCCGCCTCACCCCCACCGAACTGGCCAAAACCCTCCGCACCCCCTCCTGACGATCCGCCGCCCCGCTCCAGACGGCCGCGCCGGACACCGCCGTCGCGCTCGTCGGCGACGAGGGCGGCGACGAGCTGCTCGCCCGCGCCGAGGCGGCGGCGACGCCGTAGGCGTACTGGCGCACGCGCCCGAGCGGCGCGGCGGACGGCCCGGCGTGGGGTGCGGCTCAGCGTCGGGACACCTCGACTAGTCCTGAGTTCGCGCGGGCTATGGCGATGTCTCCTTCCCGGTCGGTGCGGTAGGTGCGGACGTGCAGGTCGCGGAGCAGGTTCATGGTCGTGGGGGCCGGGTGGCCGTAGTCGTTGTCGCGGCCTACGGAGATCAGGGCGAGGCGTGCCCTGGCTGCGGCCAGGAAGGTGCGGTCCTGGCTGCGGGAGCCGTGGTGCGGGACTTTCAGGACGTCGACGGGTGGGATCGCGGGAGCGAGGGCGTGTTGGGCGTCTTCTTCGATGTCGCCGGGGAGGAGGGCGCTGAAGTCCGGGCTGCGTGCCAGGAGCACGACGCTCGCATTGTTGATCGTGGTTCCGTCGTCGGACGGGAGCAGGGGCGGGTCGGCGGACGTGGGCGCCAGGACGGTCAGGGTCAGGTTCCCGATCCGCCAGATCTGGCCGGGCATCGCCCTTGTCGTCGCCAGCCTGCCGGTGAGCCTCGCTGTGCGGCCCGGGTCGCGTGGGGTGGTCAGGAGTAGGTGCGTCGTTCGTCCTGCTCGGACGCCTGGGATGCCGTCGATGTGGTCGGCGTGCGGATGGGTGATGACGAGTAAGGGGACGTCCTTGATGCCCAGGCGGTCGAGACAGCCGTCCACCGCGCGGGGGTCGGGGCCCGCGTCGATCACCACTGCGCGGGACGGGCCCGCCGCAAGGGCGAGGGCGTCGCCTTGGCCGACGTCGCATGCGACCATCCGCCAGCCCGGCGGCGGCCAGCCTGGCGACACCAGGCGCAGGAGGATCACGCCCGGGAGGAGGCCCGCCGCGATTCCGGCTGCGGCGACGCGGAGCCTGGGTGAGCGGATCACCAGGACGCCTGCCGCCATCGCGGCGACCAGGCTGGCCGCGCCCGCCAGGCCGTCCGGCCACGGGATGGACGCGTGGGGCAGGCGTGCGGTCGTGCGGGCGACGAACGCGACCCAGCCGACCGCGAACCCCGCCGGGACGACGATCAAGCGCGCTATGGGCAGTGCGATCGGTGCGGTCAGGGCCGCCATGGCGCCGAGGAGCGTCGCCGGTGCGACGGCCGGTGCGGCGAGCAGGTTCGCCGCGACCGACAGGACGCCCAGCTCGCCCGACATCAGGACGAGCACCGGCGCGACCGCCGCCTCGGCCGCCGCCGCGACGGCCACCGCGTCCGCGATGGGCGCCGGGAGGCGTCGGCGCAGCCGGTCGCGCCAGGCCGGCGCGAGCACGAGCAGTCCCGCCGTCGCGAGGACGGACAGCGCGAACCCCGCCGACCGGCCGAGCGACGGATCGAGCAGCACCAGCAGGATCACCGCCGCCCCCAACGCTGGGAGTCCCTGGCGGCCTCGGCCGCCGAGCAGTGCGACCAGGCCGACCATGCCCATGACCGTCGCGCGCAGGACGCTCGGCTCCGGACGTGCCACCAGCACGAACAGCAGCACGGCGCCCGCGGCCAGGACGGGCGCGACACGGCGGCCTAGGCCGGCCAGGCGGCAGAGGGCGAGGACCGCGCCGATGACGATCGCCAGGTTCGCGCCGGACACGACGAGCAGGTGCGTCAGCCCGGCCGTGCGGAAGTCGGCGGCGAGCCGTGGATCGAGGCCTGACACGTCCCCGACGACCATGGCGGGGAGGATGCCGCGCTGGTCGGGCGGCAGCCGGGCGACGGCCGCGCGCAGGCGGGAGCGGATCGTCCCCGCGAAGCGCTGCGGCGGGGACGGTCCGCGCAGCACCGTGGGCGGCCCCCGGACGATCACGACCGCCGCCGTCAGGTCGCCGCCGCGCGGCTCGGTGAACCGTCCGGCCAACCGCACCCGGACGCTCGGCCCCGTCCGCGCCCAACGCGCGTCCGTCGCGAGGAGCAGCACCGGAACGCGCACCCGCACCCGACGTCCCTCCCGCGCCACCGGCTCGGCGCGGGCTAGCGACCGACGTCCGTCCCACGCCACGGGCCCGGCGCGCACCCGCTCGCGACGCCCATCCTGCGCCACGGGCCCGGCGCGAGGATGCACACGACGTCCATCCCGCGCCACGGGTTGGGCGCGGGCTTCCGCGCGACGTCCGTCCCACGCCACGGCCTTGGCGCGGGCTGGCACGCGACGTCCGTTCACCACAACGGCCTCGGCGCGGGCGCGGACGACGAACGTCACCCGTCCCGGACGCCGCCGCTCGACCGGGTCGCTCGTGATGACGGCGTCCACGACGGCCCGCTCGCCGTGCCGCGCCAGGTCGCGCACCGGCCCGGAGCGGACGGCCGTGACCCGCACGCCCACCCCGGCCGCTGATGCCGCCACGCAGACGAGCAGCGTCCCGGCCGTTAACCGTCCCGCCCGGCGTCCCCGGACGAGCAGCACTGCTCCCCCGGCGACCGCGACCACCGCAAGGCTCCAGATCACCGCGACGGCCGCCCCGAGTGTCAACGCCGCCGTGCCCCATACGGCCAGCGCCGGAAGCACCAGACGCACGTCCGTCCCGCTGGACGTGGCACCGTCCGCCGGTGCGGTCGGCCTGGCGTCCTGTCCGGTCGGCGGGATGGCGGGCATTGCGGCTGGGGTGTCGCCCACCACGGCGTCGGGCTGGTCAGCGAGTCGCTTCATGTTCGGACCTGGGATTTCAGGTCGGCGAAGCGGCGCGGCCCGATGCCCGAGACCTCTTGGAGTTGGTCGACCGAGCGGAAGGAGCCGTGTTCGGTTCGGTAGGCGAGGATGCGGGCGGCCAGGACGGGGCCTACGCCGGGGAGGCGTTGCAGGTCGTCGGACGTCGCCGTGTTGAGGTTGACCGGGGCGTCCGAGGGGGCGGCGCCTGGTGGGGCGGGACCGGAGGCGAGTGGCAACGGGGACGCTCCCGCGACGCCCACGGGAATCTGTTCGCCGTCCACCACCGGACGGGCCAGGTTCAAGGCTCCCGTCGTCGCGCCCGGACGTGTCCCCCCGGCGGCCCGGATCGCGTCCGCCACCCGCGCGCCCGCGGGCAGCGTCACCAGGCCGGGGCGCCGCACCTTGCCGAGCACGTGGACGAGCAGCCCCGCGGGCGACGACGGCGCGGACGCCACCAGCGCCACCGACGACACGGCGACCGGCGGCGCACGGTCCGGTTCCGCCCGAGGACGCGCCAGCCACAGGTACCCGCACGCCACCGCCACGGCCAGCACCCCGGCCACGATCAGCACCCGTGCGCCGCCGGGCCCGAGCGCGCGTCCCGGCGGCTCCGGCCCCGAGCGCAGCAGCCCGGATGGAGGAAGCGCCGATCGGAGACGTTCAGAGAGTCGCATGCCCAGCACGCTAAGTAGCCGGACCAGCGCGACGCCACCGCGCGGAAGAACTGTGGATAACTCAGAGCTGAGGCGCGACCACCACGCCGAGCATCCCCGGCCCCACGTGCGCCCCGATCACCGGCCCGACCTCGCCGACGTAGATGTCCTCGACCCCCGGCAGCCGCGCCCGCAGCCGCGCCGCCAGCGCCTCAGCGCGCGAAGCTGCGGCCAGATGTTGCACCCCAAGGTCCACCCGCCGGTCCCCGGCCTCGGCGACCACCAGCTCCTCCAGCCGCGCCAGCGCCCGCGCCGACGTCCGCACCTTCTCCAGCGGCGCGATCCGCCCGTCCTCGATCCCGAGCAGCGGCTTCATCATGAGCGCCGAGCCGAGCAGCGTCGCCGCCGCGCCGATCCGCCCGCCGCGCCGCAGGTGCTCCAGCGTGTCCACGTAGAACAGCGAACGCGACTCGTCCGCCCGCCGGAGCGCGGCGGCGGCGGCCTCGGACGCCGACGCGCCGCGCAGTGCGGCGGCGGCAGCGGTCAGGGCGGAGAGACCGAGGCCGAGGCCGATCGTCCCTGAGTCCACGACCTGGACGGGCACCGGCGCGGACGCGGCGGCGAGCCGCGCGGCCTCCACCGTCCCCGACATCTCCGCCGACAGATGCACCGACACGATCGCCGAGGCACCGCCCTCCCCCACCGAACGGTAGGTGTCGGCGAACCGTTCGGGCGCCGGACGCGACGTCGTCACCGGCCGCCACTCGCGCAGCGCCTGCGCGGCCTCGGCGGTCGTGATGTCGTTCTCGTCGCGCACCGTGCCGCCCACCGCGATCTGCAGCGGGACGACCGTCACGCCGTGCCGCTCGGCGAGCCCCGGCGGCAGGTAGGCGGTGGAATCGGTGATGACGGCGACCCCGGTGCGCCGGGCACTTCCCATGCAGGGAGCGTACCCAAACCGGAGATTTCCGGCTCGTTACGGTTGGACCGGAACTCCGCCGCGCCACACCCGCAGGGCCCGCAACCCGAACGACCAGGCGAAAGCGCCCTCGTGGTCGGCGTCCCACAGCACGATGTCGGCCATCATCCCGGGCGCGAGCGACCCGCGGTCCCCGGCGTGCAGGGCCGCCGCGCCGCCGAGCGTCGCCGCCCGCAGCGCCTCGGTCACCGACATCTGGTACCGCGCGACGGCCAGGCCGATGACCAAAGGCATCGACGTGATGCCGCACTGGCCGGGGTTGTGGTCGGTGCCGAGCGCGACGGTCACGCCGCGGTCGAGCATCGCGCGCACCGGCGCGGGCGGACGCGAGGTGTTGAGCCCGCTGCCGGGGCAGACGGTCGCGGTGACCCCGGCGTGCGCGAGCGCCTTGATGTCGTCGTCGGTGGCCTCGGTGAGCAGGTCCGCGGACGCGCACCCGACCTCGGCCGCGACCTGCGCGCCGCCGACGCGCTCGTGGGCGCAGGCGTGCATCCGCGCCTTCAGCCCGGCGCGCTTGCCGGTGAGCAGCAGCGCGCGGGCCTCCTCCGCGCTGAAGTGGCCCTCGTCGCAGTAGACGTCGATGGAGTCCGCCCCGGCCTGCGCGGCGTCGCCCGCCCACAGCCGGACGGCCTCGATGTAGTCGCGGCGCCGGCCGAAGAACTCCGGCGGCAGGATGTGCGCGGCGAGGAACGTCGCGTGGATCCGGGGCATCGACGGCTCGCTCTCCAGCGACCGGAGCATCCGGATGTCGGCCAGCTCGCCGTCGCGGGTGAGGTGGTAGCCGGTCTTGGCCTCGACGGTCGTGGTGCCCGCGAGGATCCACTGCCGCAGCCGCTCCCGGACGCCGTTGCACAGCGTCCACGGGTCCGTTCCGCGCGTCACGGTGACGGTGGAGTTCACGCCGCCGCCCGCCGCGGTGATCGCCGAGTTGGACGACCCGCTGGTGCGCATCGCCAGCTCGGCCCAGCGGTTGCCCGCGTAGACGGGATGGGAGTGCGCGTCGATCAGGCCCGGCGTGACGAGGCCGCCGCCGAGGTTCTCCACATGGTCGACGTCGACGATGTCGTCGATGATGCCGGGGACGCTCTGCGGCAGGTCCGACGCGGGCCCGGCCCAGACGATCCGGTCGTCGTGGATGAGGACGGCGGCGTTGCTGCAGACGTCGGTGCCCGTCCAGAGCCTGCCGATGTTCGTCAACAGCCGTACCGTCATGTCATCACCGGCCGGAGGGAGGCAGGGCGCCGCGGCGCGCGGTGGACGTGACCGGCGGGAGGTGGAGGACGCCGCCCGCTCTCGATCCTGGACCTGCCATGAGAGGGCCACCTGCTCTCGATCCGGAGCGCCGACTGGGTGCCGGCGAACCACCACTGGAGGGACGGGTGGTCGGCCGACCACCACGAGCAACGAGACCGTAGATATCGGTTTCGTCACGGTAGTGTACTGAGGGCCTGGCCGACAACCTCTGGCCGGAGAACGACCGCGCGAGAGCGCGGGTTCCCGGCCCGGAGGACCGCGCGCGCCGCGAGGAAGGGTGCCGGAACCGGCGACGCGGCGTGACCTTCACGGGCTACCTTCCTCATCACGGGCCGCCCCGCCCGGTGGGACGGAGGGCACCGGCCGCGAACGGGTGAGGTGACCACCACGACGACCGTGCGGAATCCGTTGTTCACCTTACGGAGGGCCGTCGCGGGGTCAAGCGGAATCGGGAAGATGTCACCGATCGGAAACAGGCCCGGCTCGGGGAAAAACCGGGCCGGGCCGTTCCGTCCGCGGGTCAGGTCGCGGCGAGCGCCTCGTAGGGCGCCAGTTCGGCCGCGAGGGCGGCCGGGACGCGCGCGTGCAGCGCGGTCCCCTCGGCGAGGTGCTCGGCCGAGTGGACCTCACCGCGCTCGTGGACGCGCGCGACGAGGTCGCCGCGCCCGTACGGCACGAGCACGTGCATCTCGTGTTCGAGGCCCGGCAGGTTCTCCTCGATCGCGGCGCGCAGCTCCGCGATGCCCGCTCCGGTCCGCGCGGACACGACGACGCAGCCCGGCTCGCGCCGCCGCAGCCGCGCGATCGTCAGGTCGTCGGCGGCGTCGGCCTTGTTGACGACGACGAGTTCGGGCAGCCGGTCCGCGCCGATCTCGCGGAACACCTCCCGGACGGCGTCGAGCTGCGCCTCGGGCTCGGGGTCGGAGCCGTCCACGACGTGCAGGACGAGCCCGGCGTCGGTGACCTCCTCCAGCGTCGAGCGGAACGCCTCGACGAGCTGGTGCGGCAGGTGCCGGACGAACCCGACGGTGTCGGCGAGCGTGTAGGCCCGTCCGCTCTCGGTCTCGGCGCGCCGGACGGTCGGGTCGAGGGTGGCGAACAGCGCGTCCTCCACCAGGACCCCGGCGCCGGTGAGCCGGTTGAGCAGGGACGACTTGCCCGCGTTGGTGTACCCGGCGATCGCGACGGCCGGGACGGCGTTGCGCCGCCGCTCGCCGCGCTTGGTGTCGCGGGACTTGGACATCTCGGCGATCTCGCGGCGCAGCTTGGCCATGCGGGTGCGGATGCGCCGCCGGTCCAGCTCGATCTTGGTCTCACCGGGGCCGCGACCGCCGATGCCGACGCCGCCCGCCGCGCGTCCGCCGACCTGGCGCGACAGGTTGCCGCCCCAGCCGCGCAGGCGCGGGAGCAGGTAGTCGAGCTGCGCCAGCTCGACCTGCGCCTTGCCCTCGCGGCTCTTGGCGTGCTGGGCGAAGATGTCGAGGATGAGGGCGGTCCGGTCGATGACCTTGACCTGGACGACGTCCTCCAGGTGGCGGAGCTGGCCGGGGGCCAGTTCGCCGTCGCAGATGACGGTGTCGGCGCCGGTGGCGATGACGACGTCGCGCAGTTCGGCGGCCTTGCCGGAGCCGATGTAGGTGGCGGGGTCGGGCCGGGTGCGGCGCTGGACGAGGCCCTCCAGGACCTCCGAGCCGGCGGTCTCGGCGAGCAGGGCCAGTTCGCGCAGCGAGTTCTCGGCCTGCTCGGCGGTGCCCTCGGTCCAGACGCCGACGAGGACGACGCGCTCCAGCCGCAGGGACCGGTACTCGACCTCGGTGACGTCGGTCAGTTCGGTGGAGAGCCCGGCGACGCGGCGCAGTGCGCGGCGGTCCTCCAGGTCCAGCTCGCCGGTCAGGGGCTCGAGGTCTTCGTTGAAAGTCTGAGTCATATGTCCTCTGGTAACGCCGCGGGGCGGCTGTCTCTTCCCCCGGATGGTCTCACGCGGGGGTGACGCCGGGCCATCCGATTAGCGGCCGGACGTGCGGGGAGGTCCCGGACGGATGGGGGCCTTTGACCCCGCCGCACCGCCCCGAGTACCGTTCTCCACATAACAGAAGTGGAATTTCGCGATACGAAAGGGCAGGCAGATGGCTGCACGCGACGGGCTTGAGGTCACCGGCCCCCTCGGGGAGCGCTACGACGAGATCCTCACCCCCGAGGCGCTCGACCTGGTCGCCGTCCTCCACCGCGAGTTCGGCGCCCGCCGCAAGGAACTCCTGAAGGCGCGCGCCGAGCGGCAGGAGCGCCTGTCGGCGGGCGGCACGCTGGACTTCCTGCCCGACACCGCCGCGGTCCGCGCCGACGACTCCTGGCGCGTGAACGAGCCCGGCCCGGGCCTGGAGGACCGGCGCGTCGAGATCACCGGTCCCACCGACCGCAAGATGACGATCAACGCGCTCAACTCCGGCGCGAAGGTCTGGCTGGCCGACTTCGAGGACGCCAACACCCCGCTCTGGAACAACATGATCGAGGGCCAGCTCAGCCTGCGCGACGCCCTCGACCGCACGATCGACTTCACCGACCCGAAGTCGGGCAAGTCCTACGCGCTCAAGGCCGACGAGGAGCTGGCGACGATCGTCGTCCGGCCGCGCGGCTGGCACATGGAGGAGAAGCACGTCCTGGTGGACGGCGAGCCGATCTCCGGGTCGCTGTTCGACTTCGCGCTCTACTTCTTCCACTGCGCGCGCCGCCAGCTCGCCAAGGGCAAGGGTCCGTACTTCTACCTGCCGAAGATGGAGAGCCACCTGGAGGCGCGCCTCTGGAACGACGTCTTCAACCTGGCGCAGGACGAGCTGGAGATCCCGCGCGGCACGATCCGCGCGACCGTCCTCATCGAGACGATCCCGGCCGCGTTCGAGATGGAGGAGATCCTCTACGAGCTGCGCGACCACTCGGCGGGCCTGAACGCGGGCCGCTGGGACTACCTGTTCTCGGTCATCAAGAAGTTCCGGGACCGGGGCGCGGACTTCGTCCTGCCGGAGCGGAACGCGATCACGATGACGGCGCCGTTCATGCGCGCCTACACCGAGCTGCTGGTCCGCACCTGCCACAAGCGCGGCGCGCACGCGATCGGCGGCATGGCGGCGTTCATCCCGTCCCGCAAGGACGCCGAGGTGAACAAGGTCGCGCTGGAGAAGGTCCGGGCGGACAAGACGCGCGAGTCGGGCGACGGCTTCGACGGTTCGTGGGTCGCGCACCCCGACCTCGTCCCGGTCTGCCGCGAGGTGTTCGACGGCGTCCTCGGCGACAAGCCGAACCAGCGCGACCGGCTCCGCGAGGACGTCAAGGTCTCGGCGGCCGACCTGCTGAACATCAAGGCCACGCCGGGCGACATCACCGAGGCGGGCCTGCGCGGCAACGTCGACGTGGCGCTGCGCTACCTGGCCACCTGGCTGGACGGCGCGGGCGCCGTCGCGATCCACAACCTGATGGAGGACGCGGCGACCGCCGAGATCTCCCGCTCGCAGGTCTGGCAGTGGATCTACAACGGCGTCGCGACCGCCGAGGGCCAGAAGATCACCAAGGAGTGGGTGGAGCAGATCCTCGACGAGGAGCTGGCCAAGATCCGCGCCGAGCTGGGCGACGCGTTCAACGAGCCGCGCTACAACCAGGCGGTGGCGCTGTTCAAGGAGGTCACGCTCGCCGACGAGTACTCCGAGTTCCTCACGACGCCGGCGTACGTGCGGTTCCCGTAACGCCGAGCCGCACCCGGCCGCCCGGCCGCCCCGTCGCGGGCGGCCGGGCGCCCGCAAGCCCCCCGGAAGGCGAGCATGAGCACTTCGCTGGATCGGCTGGCCGCGCGGTGCGCGGCGCTCCTCGGCCCGGACGCCGTGATCGGCGATCCGGTGCGGCTGCGCACGTATGAGTGCGACGGACTGACGACCCACCGGGCGGCGCCGGGCCTGGTGGTTCTACCGGAGTCGGCGGACCAGGTGGCGGCGGTCGTGCGGGCGTGCGCGGCCGAGGGCGTGCCGTACGTGGCGCGCGGGTCGGGGACGGGCCTGTCGGGCGGCGCGCTCCCCCGCACCGACGGCGTCCTGATCGTGACGTCCCGGATGCGCCGCATCCTGGAGATCGACATCCCGAACCAGCGCGCGGTGGTCGAGCCCGGCGTGATCAACCTGGACGTGTCGAAGGCCGTCCGGCCGCACGGGTACTACTTCGCGCCGGACCCGTCCAGCCAGCAGATCTGCTCCGTCGGCGGAAACGTCGCGGAGAACTCGGGCGGGGCGCACTGCCTGAAGTACGGGTTCACCGCGCACCACGTGACGGCGTGCGAGGTCGTCACGCCGGACGGCGAGATCGTGAAGCTCGGCGAGGGGCCCGGCTACGACCTGCTCGGCGTGTTCGTCGGCGCCGAGGGCACGCTGGGCATCACCACCAAGATCACGGTCAGGCTGACGCGGGTGCCCGAGACCGTCCGGACGCTGCTGGCCGCGTTCGACTCCATCGAGTCCGGCGGGACGGCCGTGTCGGCGATCATCGGCGCGGGCGTGGTGCCCGCCGCGATCGAGATGATGGACGCGCTCGCGATCGAGGCCGCCGAGGCCGCCGTCGGCTGCGGCTATCCCGCGGGCGCCGGGGCCGTGCTGATCGTGGAGCTGGACGGCCCGGACGGCGAGGTCGCCCACCAGTTCGACCAGGTCGAGCGGCTGTGCCGGGACGCGGGCGCGTTCGAGGTCCGGGTCGCGGCCGACGACGCCGAGCGCGCGCTGATCTGGACGGGCCGCAAGTCCGCGTTCGCCGCCGTCGGCCGGATCAGCCCCGCCTACCTCGTCCAGGACGGCGTGATCCCGCGCACCGCGCTGCCCGGCGTGCTCGCGCGGATCGACGCGCTGTCGGCGGCGTCGGGCGTGCGCGTCGCGAACGTGTTCCACGCGGGCGACGGCAACCTGCACCCGCTCGTCCTGTTCGACGACGCCGAAGAGGGCGCCGCCGAGCGCGCGGAAGAGGTGTCCGGCGCGATCCTCGACCTGTGCGTCGAGCACGGCGGGTCGATCACCGGCGAGCACGGCGTGGGCGTGGACAAGGCCCGCTACATGCCGCGCATGTTCACCGCCGAGGACCTGGACACGATGCAGATGGTCCGGTGCGGCTTCGACCCGACGGGCCTGTGCAACCCCGGGAAGGTGTTCCCGACGCCCCGGCTGTGCGGGGAGGTCCCGGGCGTGCGCAAGGGACCGCATCCGCTGGTCGCCGAGGGGAAGGCGGAGCTGTTCTGATGGACGCGCTGGACGCGCTGGCCGGGGCGTGCGCCGACGTCCGCCCCGCCGAGCCCGAAGAGGGCGTGCTCGGGGTCGCCCCCCGGTACGTCGCCGCCCCCGCGACGGTCGAGGAGGCGTCGGCGCTGCTGCGCGCGGCGGCCGGACACGGACTCGCCATGGTCGCGCGCGGCGGCGAGACCCGCCTGGACTGGGGTCCGCCGCCGACGCGCTGCGACCTGCTCGTGGACACGCGGCGCCTCGACCGGATCGTGGAGCACGCGGCGGGCGACCTGGTCGCGACGGCCGAGGCCGGGGTGCCGCTGGACGACCTGAACGCGGCGCTCGGCGCGCACGGCCAGCGGCTCGCGCTCGACGGTCCGCCGGGGAGCACGGTCGGCGGGACGGTCGCGGCGGGCGCCGCCGGGCCGCTGCGCCTGCGCTACGGGACGCCGCGCGATCTCGTCATCGGGCTGACGATCGTCCGGGCGGACGGGACGGTCGCGCGCTCGGGCGGGAAGGTCGTGAAGAACGTCGCGGGCTACGACCTCGGACGGTTGTTCGCGGGCTCGTTCGGCACCCTCGGCCTCATCGTGTCCGCGACGTTCCGGCTGCACCCGCTGCCCCCCGCGCGTGCGTTCGTCTCCCAGACCTACGGGAGCGCGGCGGAGGCTTACGACGCCGTCCACGCGGTGCTGCACAGTCAGGCCGACGCGGCGGCGATCGAGTGCGCGACGGCGCCCGGCGCGGGGCACCGCGTGGACGTCCTGCTGGAGGGCGTCGCCGAGGCGCTGCCCGCGCGCTCCGACCGCGTCGCGTCCCTGATCGGCGGGACGGTCGCGGAACAGGCCCCGGACGGCTGGGGCGCGTACCCGGACGGCTCCGCGCTGATCGAGACGTCCGTCCCGCCCGCGTCGCTGAAGGACCTGCTCACCGGCCCGCACGCGGCGACCGCCGCGCTGACCTGGTCGGCGAGCGGCCACGGCTGGGCCGCGCTGCCCGCCGGAACCCCGCCCGAACGCGTCGCGGAAGTTCTGGCGGCACTGCGGAGCATCGGCGGGGCCGTCGTGCGGTTCGCGCCCGAGGACGTCCGCGCCGCCGTGGACGTCTGGGGCCCCGTCCCGGCGCTCGCGCTGATGCGGCGCGTCAAGGACCAGTTCGATCCGGAGCACCGGTTGTCGCCGGGGCGTTTCGCGGGAGGAATCTGATGGTCGCCGAGACGCCGCGCGATAGGCAGAACCTGCTGGGCGACTGCGTCCACTGCGGATTCTGCCTCCCGACGTGTCCCACGTACGTGCTGTGGGGCGAGGAGATGGACTCCCCGCGCGGGCGCATCCATCTCATGGCGCAGCGCGAGGAGGGCGCGCCGCTCGCGCCGATGGTGCAGCACTTCGACCAGTGCCTCGGGTGCATGGCGTGCGTGACGGCGTGCCCGTCCGGCGTCCAGTACGACCGGCTCATCGAGACGACGCGCGCCGAGGTGGAGGACGAGCACCCGAGGCCGCTGCGCGAGCGCGTCCTGCGCGAGGCGGTGTTCCGGCTGTTCCCGTACCGGCGGCGGCTGCGGGCCGTGCGCGGGCCGCTGCGCCTCTACCAGCGGTCGGGGCTGCCCGCGCTGGTGCGCCGCAGCGGCGTGCTGGAGCGGATCTCGCCGACGCTGGCCGCGATGGAACGGCTCGCGCCGCCGCTCGGCCCGGCGCCCCGGCTGCCCGAGCGCGTCGCGGCGCGCGGCGGTCGGCGCGCGACCGTCGGGATGCTCACCGGCTGCGTGCAGGGCGAGTTCTTCCCGGGCGTCAACGCGGCGACCGCGCGCGTGCTCGCGCTGGAGGGCTGCGACGTCGTCATCCCGCGCGACCAGGGCTGCTGCGGCGCGCTGTCGCTGCATTCCGGACGCGCCGAGGAGGCCGCCGCGTTCGCCCGCGCGACGATCGAGACGTTCGAGTCCGTGGACGTCGTCGTCGTGAACGCGGCGGGCTGCGGGTCGTCCATGAAGGAGTACGCGGACGTCCTGGCCGACGACCCGGCGTGGGCGCGGCGCGCGGCGGCGGTCGCGGCCAAGACCCGCGACTTCGCCGAGTTCGTGGACGAACTCGGCCCGCGCGCCGAACGCCACCCGGTTCCCGCGACCGTCGCCTACCACGACGCGTGCCACCTGTCCCACGCGCAGCGGATCCGGAGCCAGCCCCGGCGGCTGCTCGCGGGGATCCCGGAGCTGACCGTCCGGGAGATCGCCGACCCGGACGTCTGCTGCGGCTCGGCCGGGACCTACAACCTGTTCCAGCCCGAGGCCGCCGCGCAGCTCGGCGACCGCAAGGCCGGGACGGTCCGCGCGACCGGCGCGGAACTGCTCGTCGCCGCCAACCCCGGCTGCTCGCTGCAGATCGCGACCGCGCTGCGCCGCCAGGGCACCGACATCGCCGTCGCGCACACCGCGCAGGTGCTGGACGCGTCGCTGCGCGGTCTCGGCCGCGCGGCGCTGCTCTGAAAGGGCGCACGTGGAACCGAAGGAGATCGACGTCGTCCTGTTCGACGTCTTCGGCACGCTGACCGACTGGTGGACGAGCGTGAGCGGCGAACTCGCCGACGCCGGGGCCGCCGCCGGGATCGACGCCGACTGGCCCGCCGTCACGACCGCGTGGCGGCGGCACTACCGGCCCGCGATCCACCGGGCGCTCGCCGGGGACCTGTCGCTGCGCTCCACCGACGCCCTGCACCGGTTCACGCTGGACGCGGCGCTCGCCGACCACGGCGTGACCGGCTTCGGCGACGCCGACCGCGCCGGGCTCGTCCGGGCCTGGCACCGGCTGCGTCCATGGCCCGACGCCGCGCCCGGCCTGGAGCGGCTGCACGCGGGACGGCTCGTCACCGGCACGCTGTCCAACGGCGGCGTCGGCCTGCTCACGCGCCTGGCCAAGCGCGCGGGCCTGCGGTTCGACTGCGTGCTGTCGGCGGAGCTGGCCGGGACGTTCAAGCCCGACCCGCGCGTCTACCGCCGGGCCGCCGAACTCCTGGACGTCGAGCCGCGCCGGATCCTGCTGACGGCCTGCCACCCCGACGACCTCGAAGCGGCGGCCGGGACGGCATTCCGCACCGCCTACCTCCCGCGGCCGTACGAGTGGGGACCGGACGCGCGTCCCGTCGACCCGCCCGCAGGCGTCGACCTCATCGTGTCCGATGTTCTGGCGCTCGCCCGCGCCCTGGCCGACTGACCGGCGCTTTCATCCCTGGACACGAAGAATCGCCGCCGTATTTATCACATAGCAGCACTTGGCCCACCGATCCGTACTTCCGGTATCGTGTCCAGCCCTGTTCCGGACGCCAGTTGAGGGAGCACGGGAACCACCATGCCCACGCCGACCACCCCCGGCCCCCGCAGTTCCCACCGCCGTCGCAAGCAGGGCGGCGGCGCCGGACGCCTCGGCCTCGCCGGCGCGGTCACCGGCGTCGTCGGCATCGCGGCGGTCGCGGGCGCGATCGTCTGGCTGCGGCCGGGCGACGACGCGGGCCCGGCGACGTCCCCGCCCCCCTCGCTCGCCGGGCAGGGCTCGGGACCCGGCGGCCTCCCGGCGGCGCGCAGGCCCCGCACGGGCCCGGCGCAGACCTTCAACACCCCCGAGGGCTACGGCTACGCGCTCGGCGCGGCGCGCGCGGGCGTCACCGCGACGCCGCCGAAGACCGCAGAGAAGGCCGCCCGGGGCGCGCGCTACGCCTACGCCGAGTACGTGCTCACCAACACCCAGCGCCGTCCCGTCCTGCTGGACTACCCCGCCGACCTGTTCCTGCCGCGCTCGCAGGTGGACGCGCGGTACCGCTCCCGCTGCATGCCGCAGCCGGGCATCCCCACGTCGATGTGCACGCTCCCGAACCACAGCGCGGTCACCGCGCGGCTCGGCGACGCCCCGGCCCCGCACGCCGAGGACGGCGACACGATGATCCCCGCCGGCGCCTCCTACGTCGTGCGGATCGCGACCGACCTGCCCGTCCGCCCCGGCCTGCGCCCGGACGAGATCCGGCTGTACGTCTGGAACGCCCGCTACACCAGCGACCGCAAGGGCGTCCCGCTCGACTTCCCCTAGGGACGCGTGAAGCCGATGTCCTCGTAGGCGGGCTCGGAGAAGCCGTTCGCGCCGAGGTTGGCCAGGCCGCGCCGCACCACGACGATCTGCGGGCGCTGGTAGAGCGGCAGCACGGTCGCCTCGCGCCACAGCAGCCGGTCGGCCTTGTCGAGGAGCGCGCGGGCGCGGCGCGGGTCTCCGGCGGCTGAGGCCGCGCGGTCCATCGCCCGGTCGATGGCGGCGGTGCCGTGCCGGGCGTAGTTCTGGAGCAGGCCGCCGCCGGACGGACGCGCGAACGCCGAGCGCAGCGCCGAGGCGGGGAACGCCGTCCCGAGCCAGGTGAACGGGACGATGTCGAACGCGCCCGGCGCCACGTACCGGTCGAACAGATCGGCCACGGGGACGATCCGGACGTCGACTCCGATCCCGACGTTCCGCAGCATCGCCCGCGTCAGCTCGGCCTCCGGCTTGGCGCCGGGCACGCCCGCCGGGAGGACGAACCGCAGCACGAGCGTCCGTCCGCCGCGCGTCCGGTGGCGGCCGTGGAGGCGCCAGCCCGCCGCGTCGAGCAGGCGGCGCGCGGCGGCCGGGTCGTAGGGCGGCGCGTTGTCGCGGTAGCCGGGACGGCCGGGCACGACGAAGTGGTTCCCGAGCGGGCGGACGGGCCAGTCCAGCCCCGCGAGGTCGGCCCGCACGAGCGCGGTGCGGTCGAGGGCGGCGAACACCGCGCGCCGCACCCGGACGTCCGCCAACGCCGGACGGGCCGCGTTCAGCGTCAGGTGCCGCCAGTCCGGCCCGGCCGCCCGCCGCACCGCCGCGCTCGGCGCCGCCGCGGCGCGCCGCAGCGCCGCCGCGTCCGTCCCGACGTCGATCAGGTCGATCTCGTCGGCGGCGAACGCGCCGGGCAGCGCGGCGCCGTCCAGCGCGCGGAACACGATCCGGTCGAGCCGGGCGGGGCGGCCCCACCAGGCGGAGTCGCGGACGAGCGTCACGGTCTGCTGCATCCGGTCGATCCGCGCGACGCGGAACGGCCCGGCGGTGACGGGGATCCGGTTCGTCCAGGCCCGGTTGAACGCGTCGGGCGCCGCCGTCCGCGACGCCGGGTAGAGCGGGCTGAACAGGCCGCGCCAGTCGGCGTACGGGCGGGCGAACACGACGCGCACCTCGCCGGGCGCCGTCCCCGCCTCGACCCGCGCGATCTGCCGGTACCCGGTGACGGTCGCGACGCGGAAGCGCGGGTCGGCGCCCGACAGCGCGCGGGCCTGCGCGGCGAAGTCGGCGACGCCGAGCCTGCGGCCGTCGGACCAGCGCGCCGCCGGATTCAGCCGGTACGTCACGACCTGCCGGGGACGCAGCCGCGTCACGCGCGCCGACAGCAGGTACTCCGGCACCGGATGCGCGACCGCGCGGGCGTCGGCGCGCATCAGCACCGGCAGGACGGCCCGGACGACCGTCCCGACCGCGCTCCGGCTCCCGTCGGCGTGGTTCACGTTCCACTGGACCGGGAACTCCGGCAGCGGCCAGCGCAGCGTCCCGCCCGTCCGGACCTCGGCGCGCGGGGCCGGGTTGACGTCGGCCGGCGGCGGGACGGGCGGCGGCCCGGCGGCCTCCCCGCAGCCGCCGGGCGGGGCGACCAGCAGCGGAGCGACGGCCAGGAGGGTCCGGGCCCTCACCGGGGCACGCGGTGGCAGGCCGCGTCCTGGTCCGTTCCGGGGACGACGGGCAGGGCCGGCGGTTCCTCCCGCTCGCACCGCCGCCGCGTCGCGGCGTCCAGCGCCGGGAACGCCGGGCAGCGCGGACGGAACCGGCAGCCCGCGACGGGAGCGGACGGGTCGGGCGGATCGCCGCGCAGCGTCCGCTGCCGTCCGTCGGCCCGGTCCCGCGCGGACGGGTCGGGCACCGGCACCGCGTCCAGCAGCGCCCGCGTGTACGGGTGCGCCGGGGATCCGTACACCGCGCCGACCGCGCCCTGCTCCACGATCCGCCCGTTGTACATGACGGCCACCCGGTCGGCCATGCGGCGCACCACCGCGAGGTCGTGCGACACGAACACGTACGCGAGGCCGAGCCGGGCCTGGAGGTCCTGGAGCAGGTCCATGATCTGGGCCTGGACGGACACGTCCAGCGACGCGACGGGCTCGTCCAGCAGCACGAGCCGGGGCTCCAGCGCGAGCGCGCGGGCGATCGCGACCCGCTGCCGCTGGCCCGACGACAGCGCGCCCGGATACCGGTCCGCGAGCGCGGGCTCCAGCCCGACGAGGTCCAGCAGCTCGGCGACGCGTCCCGGCACGGCGGCCCGCGCGACGCGGTGGGTCCGCAACGGCTGGGCCAGGATCGCGCGGACGCGCATCCGGGGGTCCAGGGACGACAGCGGGTCCTGGAACACGACCTGCAGATCGCGGCGCAGCGCCCGGCGGTGCGACGCCGTCAGGGTCGCGGTGTCGCGGCCGAGGACGGTGATCCGCCCGTGCTGCGGCCGGTCCAGCCGCAGGATCTCCATGAGCACGGTCGTCTTGCCGCAGCCGGACTCGCCGACGAGCCCCAGCGTCTCGCCCGCGCGGACCTCCAGCGTGACGCCGTCCACCGCCCGGACGGGCCGGCCGCGCGGCCGGGTCCGGCGCGGCGGGAAGTGCCGGACGAGCCCCGTCACGCGCAGCACCGGCGGGCGCCGGTCGCCCGGCGGACGCGGCGGCGCGGCCGGAGCGGGCGGGAACACCCGGGACGGGTCGAGCGTCGCGGCCGGGTCCGCGCAGGCCACACGGTGCCCGACGCCGACGAGCACCGGCTCGGGCGGCGCGACGTCGCAGGCCGGGCCGCCGACCGGGCAGCGCGGCCGGAACGCGCACGGCGCGGGCGGTCCCCCGGCGGGCGGCGGGGCGCCGGGGATCGGCGCGGGCCGGCGGGCGCCGTCCAGGCGCGGCAGCGACCCGAGCAGCCCGATCGTGTACGGCATCCGGGGGCGCCGGTACACGTCGCGGACCGGCCCGGACTCGGCCTCGCGTCCCGCGTACAGCACGACGACGCGGTCGGCGACCTCGGCGACGACGCCGAGGTCGTGGGTGATGAGGACGATCGCGGCGCCGGTGGCGTCCCGCGCGGCGCGCAGCAGGCCGAGGATCTGGGCCTGGACGGTCACGTCGAGCGCGGTCGTCGGCTCGTCGGCGACGATCGCGACCGGGTCGTTGGCGACGGCCATCGCGATCATCACGCGCTGCCGCATCCCGCCGGAGAACTCGTGCGGGTACGCGCGGGCGCTGCGCGGCGCGTCCGGGATCCCGACGAGGTCGAGCAGTTCGACGGCGCGGGTGCGGGCGGCGCGGCGGGTCGCACCCGCGTGCAGCCGGATCGTCTCGGCGATCTGGTCGCCGACCGGGTGCGCGGGCGTGAGCGCCGACAGCGGGTTCTGGAACACCATCGCGAGGTCGCGGCCCCGCACCCGCGCCAGTTCCGCGTCGGACCGGCCGAGCAGTTCCGCGCCGCGCAGCCGCACCGACCCGCGCACCCGCGCGCCCGGCGGCAGCAGGCCGAGGACGGCGAGCGCGAGCGCCGACTTGCCCGACCCGGACTCGCCGACGACGCCGACGATCTCGCCGCCCGCCACGGTCAGGTCGAGCCCCCGGACGGCGGGCAGGTCCGGCGGGTAGGTGACGTGCAGGTCCCGGACGACGAGGACGCTCACGAGCACCTCGCGATCGCGGGGTCCAGGGCGTCGCGCAGGCCGTCGCCGAGCAGGTTGACGGCGAGGACGATCAGCACGAGCGGCCCGGCCGCCGCCGCGAACAGCCACGGGTAGACGGGCGCGGCGGCGCGGGCGTCGGCGATGAGCGTGCCGAGCGAGACGTCCGGCGGCTGCGCGCCGAACCCGAGGTAGGCCAGGCCGCTCTCGGTGAGGATCGCGAGGCTGACGTTCAGCGCCGCGTCCACGATCAGCAGCGACGCCAGGTGCGGCAGGATGTGCCGGACGACCACCCGGACGGGCCCGACGCCGAGGTACCGCGCGGCGCGCACATAGTCGCGCCGGTTCAGCGACAGCGTCATCGCCCGCACCATCCGCGCGGTGATCATCCACAGGAATGCGGCGATGAGCGGCACCAGCCCCGGCCCGCCGCCGAGCGACGGCGCCAGCGCCGCGACGGCGAGGAACGACGGCAGGACGAGCAGCAGGTCCGCGCCGAACATGAGCAGCCGGTCCGCCCAGCCGCCGAGCACCCCGGCGGTCATCCCGACGGCGGCGGCGAACCCGGTGGACAGCACGGCGACGAGCAGCCCGACGAGCAGCGACGTGCGCATGCCCTGGAGCGTGAGCGCGAGGACGTCGCGTCCGCTCTGCGTGGTGCCGAGCCAGTGCGCGGCCGACGGCGGCGCGCGGAACGCCGCGTAGTCGATGCGCTCGCCGTCCCACGGCGCGACGAGCGGGCCGAGGAACGCGGCGAGGAACAGCGCGGTCAGCAGCACGGCCCCGGCCGTCGTGCGGCGGTTGCCCGGCAGGCGGCGGGTCACGGCGCCGGAGTCCGGACCCGGGGGTCGAGCAGGCAGCGCGCCGCGTCGGACGCCAGGCCCGCGAGGACCACCGCGACCGCCGCGACGCAGTTGGCGGCGGCGACGACGTTGACGTCCCCGCGCACGATCGCCGCGACGACCCACTCGCCGAGCCCGTGCCAGCCGAAGACCTGCTCGGTGAACACGCCGGTGAGCAGCGCGAGGCCCGCCGTGTAGGCGAAGTAGGTGGTCATCGGGACGAGCGCCGCGCGCAGGCCGTGGCGCAGCAGCGCGTCCCGGCGGCGCAGCCCCTTGGCGCGGGCGGTGCGGACGTGGTCGGCGCCGAGGACGTCCAGCGTCACCCCGCGCTGGTAGCGGCAGTACACCGCGAGCTGCGACAGCGCGACGACGGCGGTGGGAAGCGCGAGGTGGCGCAGGCCGTCGGCGGCGCGGCCGAGGGCGCCGAACGTCCCGCCGGGCTCCCCGGCCCACGCGACGACCCGGACGCCGGTGGCCTCGTCCAGTTCCGCGGCGGCGATCTGCGCGAGCACGGCGAGGACGAACACCGGCACGGCGAGCAGCAGGAACGTCCCGGCGGTGATGATCCGGTCGGGCGCGGCGTCGCGGCGGACCGCCGCGTACACGCCGAGCAGGACGCCGCCCGCGCAGCCGAGGACGGTCCCGGCGAGCAGGAGCCGCGCGCTGACCCACAGGCGCCGCCACAGCTCGCCCGCGACGGGCTCGCCGTCCAGCGTCCGGCCGAAGTCGCCGTGCAGCACGCCGGTCGCCCACGCGCGGTAGCGCCCGGCGAGCGGTTCCCCGGCGCTCCGGCACGCGCCGGCGGACGCGGCGGCCGGCGGCGGCGCGGGCGGCTCGCACGGGTGCAGCGCCGCCGCCGCGAGCAGGTAGGCGAGGCTCACGGCCACGAGGGCCAGCACCGTGTGCCCCGCGAGCCGGCGCAGCAGAAAGCTCCCCATCCCTCCCCTTCACCCACAGGACGGTAACGAAATGCTACCGCCTGGTCACGGAATGATGGGGTGGATCGCTGGACTGCGTAAAGACCGTCCCGTCCGGCCGCGCGCCGTGCCCGTCAGACCGCGAGGACGGGCGAGCGCTCGGCGACGGGAACGCGGCGCCTGCCGACCCGCACGGCCCCGGCGGCGAGCAGGAGCAGTCCCGCGACCGTCCAGCCCGCGAGGATCGCGAGCGGACGGCCCGCGCCGCTCCCGTCGAAGAACGCGACCGAGCGCAGCAGCGTGACGGCCGCGCCGGGCGGCAGCCACTGGCCGATCGCGCCCCACGGCGCGGGCAGCAGCTCGGGCGCCGACGCCGCGCCGGACAGCGGGTTGCCGAGCAGCAGGAACGTCAGCGCGCCGACGCCGAGCCCGGCGCGGCCGAGGGACGCCAGGCCCGTGATCGTGCCCGCGACGGCGGCGACCGCGAGGACGGTGCAGGCCGCGACCGGCGCGTACGACCCGGGCAGCACGCCGAGCCAGCCCTGCGCGAGCGCGATCGAGCCGAGCCCTCCGGCGACCGCGAACACCGCGACCCCGGCCGCGCGCCACGCGGCCGACCGCAGCAGGAAGGTGAACAGGACCGAGGCCCCGATGCCCGACATGACGAGCGGCAGGACGAGCGCGCTGAACCCCGCGCCGCGCGGGTCGCTCGCCGGAAGCGGCGCGAGGTCTTCGACGTGCGCGGGCGCGCCCTGCGCGATCTGGGCGAGCTGCTGCGCCACGACGGGCGACGCGCCGGACGCGACGAGCACCCGCACGCCGGACGGCCCGGTGACGAGCGCTCCGTAGGCGTCGCGGCCGGTCAGCGCGGCGCGGGCGGCGGCCTCGTCCCGGACGGTCGTGACGTCGAACGCGCCGGGCCGCTCGCGTTCCAGCCGCTGCGCGACGGCGGCGGCGCCCGGCCCGGCGGCGACGAGCGGGACGTCGCGCGGGGCGGTGCGCGCGGCGGGCCAGGCGAACGCGATCACCATGACGATCTGCAGGACGGCGCCGAGGAGGCCGACACCGACGGCCCGCACGACCGGGGAGGACTGCATGGCCACTCCAAAAAAGCGAACGTTCCTTCTCTTTACCGTCGCAAGCGTGACACCGGCCGGATCGGCTTGTCAAGAAACGGACGCTCGTTCTACATTCCGCTCATGCCCAAGGTCAGCGCCGCGCACCGCGAACGCCGCCGGCGCCAGATCCTGGACGCCGCGCTGGCCTGCTTCCTGCGCAAGGGCCTGCACGAGACGTCGATGCAGGACATCTTCGCCGAGTCGGGCCTGTCCGCCGGGGCGGTCTACCGCTACTTCCCGAGCAAGGACGAGCTGATCAAGGCCATCACCGCCGAGGCCAGCGCCGCGATGAACGCCACGCTCGGCCCGCTCATCACCCAGGACCCGCCCGCGCCGTTCCCCGAGGTCATCGCCGCCGTCGCGCCGCGCATCGCCGAGCTGGCGCGCGACGGAGGGCCGCTGTGCCTCGCCCCGCAGGCGTGGGCGCTCGCGCTGTCGGACCCCGGGCTCGGCGACCACGTCCGGGAGACGATGGCGATGATCCGCGACCTGTGGATCGGCTACGCCGCGCGGCTGGCCGAAACCGGCGCGCTGCCGCCCGGAACCGATCACGTCGCGGTCGGCAAGGCGATGTTCGGGCTGATGCCCGGATTCCTGCTCCAGACGGTCGTTCTCGGCGACATCACGCCGGACGAGCTGGCGACGGGCGTCGGCGCGCTGGTGCGTCCCGACCTCCGCGCCGCACGCGGCTGACCCCGTCCCGTACGCCACATCACGCTGTCCTGTCCAAGGGCGGACGCCCGCGACGACCACGGCACCCGGCTGCAAGCTTTACGATTCATTTACTTTTTTCTTTCGGGGAGCGCGCATGGGCACCGTGGTCGACCGATCGAGGGCCGCACGCGCGGCCCGGGTCATCGCCGCCGCAGCCGTCGGCGCCGTCGCGGCGGCGCTCGTCCTCGGCCACTGGGTCGAGGACCCGCGACGGCTCGTGTGGTGGCATCCGGAGATCGTCGTCGCGGTGTTCTGGACGCCCGTCGCGGCGGTCCTGCTGCGCCACCGGCCGAACCTGCGCGTGGGCTGGCTCATGCTCGGCTCGGGCCTGTGCGCCGCGATCTACGTGCTGCTGCTGAACCTCGCGCCGTTCCTGGCCGAGCACCACGTCCCCGGCGCCGGGTTCGTCCACTGGGTGAGCACCTGGCTGTGGGCGCTCGACACCTACGCGCTCACGCTCGTCCTGCCGCTGATCTTCCCCGACGGACGGCTCGTCTCCCGCTGGTTCCGGCCCGTCCTCGCCGTGGCCTGCGCGGTCCCGGTGATCGTCTGCGTCCACCTGACCGTCCACCCGGGCGTCCGGCAGTACGACCACGGCGTCTGGGTCTACCCGTTCCAGGACCTGCCGTTCCTCATCAGCGCGGCGATCCTCGGGCCGCTCGCGCTCGGCTTCCTCGCGCTCGGCATCCGGTTCGTCCGGTCCACCCCGGACGTGCGGCGGCAGATCGCCTGGGTGATCTACCCCGGCGTCTTCGCGCAGGGCATCACGTTCATCGGCGAGGCCGTCCCGATCGGGGACGCGACGCGCGACTTCGTCATCGCGGCCGTACCGCTGTGCATCGCCATCGCCATCACCCGGTACCGGCTGTACGACATCGACCTCGTCTTCAGCCGGACGCTCGTCTACGCCGGCCTCGTCGCCGTGATCACCGGCGTCTACTTCGCGCTGGTCGCCGTCGCCAGCCACGTCGCCGCCGACCACCTGCCCGTCGCGGGCCTGGTCGGCGCGATCGCGGCGGGCGCGGTGTTCGAGCCCGCCCGGCGGCGGCTCCAGCGCGCCGTGGACCGGCTCATGCACGGCGAACGCGACCCCTACCGCATCGCCGACCGGCTCAACCGGCGGCTGCAGAGCATCTCCGACCCGCGCGCCGCGCTCGCCACCGCCGCGACGACCGTCAAGGAGGCCCTGCACGCGACCGGCGTCCTGCTGGAGGTCGTGGACCGCGACGGGCACACGGTCTCGGTGACCTGCGGCGATCCCGGCGAGCGCGCCCAGTCGGTGCCGCTGGTCTGGCACAGCGAGCCGGTCGGGCGGCTCGTCGTCGGCGTGACGCGGCGCAACGATCCGCGCATCGCGGCCGTCCTCGCCCGCAACCTCGCCGAACTGGCCAGCGCGACCCGGCTCGCCATCGACGTCCAGCGCTCCCGCGAGCGCATCCTGCGCACCCGCGAGGAGGAGCGGCGGCGGCTGCGCCGCGACCTGCACGACGGCCTCGGCCCCACCCTCGCCAGCATCGCGATGACCGTGGACGCCGCCCGCATCACGCTGCGCACCGATCCCGACGCCGCCGACGGGCTGCTGGAGGACCTGCGCACCACGATGGGCCAGGCGATCGGCGACATCCGCGACCTCGTCTACGGCCTGCGCCCGCCCGCGCTGGACGACCTCGGCCTCGCCGGGGCGATCCGCGCGCTCGGCGGCGTCGTCTCGACCGGCGACGGCCCGCGCGTGGACGTCCAGGTGGACGGCGACCTCGACCGGCTCCCCGCCGCGGCCGAGGTGGCGGCGTACCGGATCGTCCAGGAGGCTCTGACCAACGTCTACCGGCACGCCAAGGCGGACAAGGCGGTCGTCCGGCTGAGCCTCAACGGCGACCTGCACGTCTCGGTGGGCGACGACGGCGTCGGCGTCCACGGCCGCTCCCGCGCCGGGGTGGGCATGTCCTCGATGCGCGAGCGCGCGGCCGAACTCGGCGGCTCCTGCACGATCGGGCCCGCTCCCGGCGGCGGCACGCTCGTCAGCGCGCGGCTCCCGCTCAGCGGCCTTCCCCTCGCGGGCTGACCGGACCCTCCCGCCGGTGGCAGGAGGGTCGGTGGCCGCCCCCCGCCAAGAAGGTCGCCACCGACCCTCGGCTCCGCCGGAACCCGGGGCTCCCATCCCGTGTTCCGGGGGCCTTCCACCAGAGGGTGTGCACGAATGAAGTTACGCGGTCCGGGTCCCGGGGCGGAGGGACCGAGGTCCCGTCTCTGCCGGGACCTCCGTCTCAGCTGGTGGACAGGGCCGCCGGATCGACCTCGCCCTCGGCCACGAGAACCGCCGGACCTGCGAGAAAGGCCGTCTCCCCGGTCAGCGTGACGGTCACCCGGCCGCCGGGGACGTCGACCGTCCAGCGGCCCGGCGGGACCGGTTCGGCGCCCGCAAGCCCGAGCGCCGCCGCGACCGCGACCGCGACCGTCCCGGTGCCGCAGGACCGCGTCTCGCCCGCCCCGCGCTCGTGGACGCGCATCTCGACGTGGTGGTCGCCGACCGGGCGGAAGAACTCCACGTTCACGCCGTGCGGGTAGACGGCCGGGTCGAAGCCCGGGGCCGTGCCGAGGTCCAGGACGGCGACGGGCTCGTCCACGCGGCACGCCAGGTGCGGGTTGCCGACCGACACGCTGACGCCCGGGAACTCCCGGTCGCCGAGGGTCGCGACGCTCGTCCCGAAATAGTCGGGGACGCCCATGTCCACGCGGACGTCGCCGTCCGCGCCGAGCGCCACGGGGCGCGGGCCCGAGCGCGTCGCGACGTTCCACTCGCCGGGCTCGGCCAGGCCCGCGTCGACCAGGTACCGCGCGAACACCCGGACGCCGTTGCCGCACATCTCCGCGACGCTGCCGTCGCCGTTGCGGTAGTCCATGAACCACTCGGCGTCCTGGCCGGCGGCCTCGGGATCGGCCTTCGCCCGGACGGCGCGCAGCACGCCGTCCGCCCCGATCCCCGCCCGGCGGTCGCACAGCCGGGCGACGAACGACGGCGTCAGCTCCAGCTCGCCGTCCGGGTCGGGCAGGATGACGAAGTCGTTCTCGGTCCCGTGGCCCTTGAGAAAGCGCATGTCCCGATCGTAGGCGTCAGGCGGCGGCCAGGGCGCGGTCCACCAGGTCGGGGGCGTCGTAGGGCAGCCACCGGACGCGCGGGTCGCGCCGGAACCACGACTCCTGGCGGCGCGCGAACCGCCGCGTGAGCCGGATCGTCTCGTCCTTGGCCCGTTCCTCGCTCCACTCGCCCGCGAGGAAGCGCAGCACCTGCTGGTAGCCGAGCGCGCGGCTCGCGGTGACGCCCCGGCGGAGGCCTGCCTTCTCCAGCCGCCGGACCTCGTCGACCAGGCCCGCGTCCCACATCCGGTCGACGCGCAGCGCGATCCGCTCGTCCAGCTCGGGACGCGGGACGCTCAGCCCGATCTGGACGGCGTCGAACCGGTACCGGTGCGCGGGGAGCGTCGCGCTGAACGGGCGTCCGGTGATCTCCACGACCTCCAGCGCCCGGACGACGCGGCGGCCGTTGCCGGGCAGGATCGCGTCCGCCGCCGCCGGGTCCACGCCGCGCAGCCGCTCGTGCAGGACGCCCGGGCCGTGCTCGGCCAGCTCCGCCTCCAGCCGCGCGCGGACGGCGGGATCGGTGCCGGGGAACTCCAGATGGTCCAGCGCGGCGCGGACGTAGAGCCCGGAGCCGCCGACGAGGACCGGCGTCCGGCCGCGCGCCCGGACGTCCTCGATCACGTCCGCCGCGAGCTTCTGGTACTCGGCGACGCTGGCGGTCTCGGTGACGTCCCACACGTCCAGCAGATGGTGCGGGACGCCGCGCGTCTCGGCCGGGGTGAGCTTCGCCGTGCCGACGTCCATGCCCCGGTAGAGCTGCATCGAGTCCGCGTTGACCGCCTCGCCGCCGAGGCGCAGCGCCAGCTCGACGGCCAGATCGGACTTCCCGGACGCCGTCGGGCCGACGACGGCGATCACCTCAGATGCTGCCACGCGCTTAATTGTGACGCCATCGGGGAGGGGACGGACCGAACGGACCCGACGATCGGAGGACCACGTGTCGTTCATGGACAAGGTCAAGGAGATGCTCGGGAAGAACGCCGCCAAGGCCCGGCAGGGCGTGGAGCGCGGCGGCGACATGTTCGACCGGAAGACCGGCGGCAAGTACGCCGACAAGGTCGACAAGGCCCAGAACAAGGCCAACGACTACATCGGCACCCAGGAGCGCTCCCGCAGCGGGTCCGACCCGCGCGGCACCTGACGCCCGCTCAGGACGTCCAGGACGCGACGAGGTACGTGACGTCGTAGGGCGCCGTCGCCGCCAGCAGCTCGCCGTGGAAGCGCGCCGCGCCGGCCGCCCCGGCGAGGACCTGCCAGGCGGCCCGGCCCGCCGACCGCACCGCCCGGGCGGTCGCGGGGTCCAGGGCCGCGAGCGCGGCGGCGTCGGCCGAGCCGAGCGCCTTCGCGACGGCGTCGTCGAACGGCGCGGCGCGTCCCTCGGCGTCGCCGAGCGCCAGTTCCCACCGGCTGGCGGACGCGTCGCCGAGCACCAGCAGCGCGACGCGGGCGCCGCGTCCGGCGAGGTCCGCGCCCACCCGCAGGCACTCGCCGGGCGGCGCGTCGAACGCGATCTCCTGGTAGAGGTCGGGCGCGCGGCCGAGCAGCCAGCGGCCGACCGTCAGCGACAGCGGCAGCTCCGGCGTCGCGGCGTCGCCGAGGACGAGGTCGAGCCCGTACGGGCGCAGCGTCCCGGACGCGCCGCCGTCGTGCGCGCGCGTCCGGTCGCCGCCGCCCACGACGACCAGGACGTCGCCGGACAGGCGGGCGACCGCGTCCCGGCACGCGGCGCGCAGCGCGGGCAGGTCGTCGCCGGGCGCCGCGCCGGACAGTTCCGGGACGAGCAGGGGCGGATGCGGGCAGATCGCCGCCGAGGCCAGCATCAGGGGCAGGTCGAGCAGCCGGCGGCGGGCGCCGGCGCCGGACGGCCCACCGACGGCATCCCGAGCGCGACGCCCTGCGGCGCGGCCCGGCGCGCCTCCCACGCGTCGCCCGCCCGCGTCCGCCGGACCCCGGCGGCGGGCTTGTCGGCGACCAGGTGGTGCGGCGCCGCGTAGGTGATCTCGGTGGTGACCATGTCGCCGGGCCGGACGGGCTCGTCGGGCGCGCGGAAGTGGACCAGCCGGTTGTCGGCCGCCCGTCCCGACAGGCGCCGCGTCTCGCCGTCCTTGCGCCCCTCCCCCTCGGCGACCAGGACCTCCAGCGTCCGGCCGAGCAGCCGCCGGTTCTCCGCCCAGGAGATCTCCTCCTGCAGCGCGACCAGCCGCTCGTACCGCTCCTGGACGACCTCCTTCGGCACCTGCCCGTCCATCGTCGCGGCGGGCGTGCCGGGGCGCTTGGAGTACTGGAACGTGAACGCGCTCGCGAACCGCGCCTCGCGCACGACGTGCAGCGTCTCCTCGAAGTCGGCGTCGGTCTCGCCGGGGAACCCGACGATGATGTCCGTGGTGATCGCCGCGTCCGGGATCGCCGCGCGGACCTTCTCGATGATGCCGAGGTAGCGGTCCTGCCGGTAGGAGCGGCGCATCGCGCGCAGCACCGCGTCCGACCCGGACTGCAGCGGCATGTGCAGCGACGGCACGACGTTCGGCGTCTCGGCCATCGCGGCGATGACGTCGTCGGTGAAGTCCTTCGGGTGCGGCGAGGTGAACCGGACGCGCTCCAGCCCGGGGACGTCCCCGCAGGCGCGCAGCAGCCCGGCGAACGCCGACTGCCCGCCGGCCGTCATCTCCCGGACGTCGTCCGGCGCGGCGGCCAGGGCCCCGAACCCGCTGCCGTAGGCGTTGACGTTCTGCCCGAGCAGCGTGATCTCCAGGACGCCCTCGGCGACGAGCGCGCGCACCTCGGCGAGGATCTCCCCCGGCCGCCGGTCGCGCTCCTTGCCGCGCAGCGACGGGACGATGCAGAACGTGCAGGTGTTGTTGCAGCCGACCGACACCGACACCCAGGCCGCGTAGGGCGACTCGCGGCGCGTCGGCAGGGTCGAGGGGAACGTCACCAGCGCTTCCTCGATCTCGACCTGCGCCTCGTCCTGGACGCGCGAACGCTCCAGCAGGACGGGCAGGGCGCCGAGATTGTGCGTGCCGAACACGACGTCCACCCAGGGCGCGCGGGCGACGATCGCGTCCCGGTCCTTCTGCGCGAGGCAGCCGCCGACGGCGATCTGCATCCCGGGCCGGCCGGCCTTCACCGGGCGCAGCCGCCCGAGGTTGCCGTACAGGCGGTTGTCGGCGTTCTCGCGGACGGCGCAGGTGTTGAACACCACGACGTCCGGATCGGAGCCGTCGCCCGCGCGGACGTAACCGGCGTCCTCCAGCAGGCCGGACAGCCGTTCGGAGTCGTGGACGTTCATCTGGCACCCGTAGGTACGGATCTCGTACGTGCGGGGGCCGCTCTCGACAGGGGCACTCATGACCGGTCCAGGGTACGCGGCACGGCGGCCCGGGCGCGCCCCGGTCATCCCCCGGCCAGAACACCAAGAAATCGTAAAGTGTCTCTCTTGAATACACGATGAAGGGCGCCGACGTGCAGATTTGTGATCGGATCGGGACCCCTTGGTGGCCTGGCCGGTAATACCCGTCCCGTAGAGTCACGCGGCATGACGGACAGCAAAGGCGGGGCGGAACCGTCCGTGCCCGGCGGCACGGACCGGGCGGACGGCCCCCTGGTCGAGGTCAGGGACGTCAACAAGCACTTCGGGGAACTGCACGTCCTGCGGGACGTCAATCTCACCGTCGCCCGGGGCGAGGTCGTCGTCATCATCGGCCCGTCCGGCAGCGGTAAATCGACCCTCTGCCGGTCGATCAACCGGCTGGAGCCCATCGACTCCGGCACCATCCTCGTCGACGGAAAGCCCCTTCCGCAGGAGGGCCGCGATCTCGCGCGGCTGCGCGCGGACGTCGGCATGGTCTTCCAGTCGTTCAACCTCTTCGCCCACAAGACGATCCTGGAGAACGTCACGCTCGGGCCGCTGAAGGTGCGCAAGGAAAGCAGGGAGACGGTCGAGAAACGGGCCATGGAACTGCTCGACCGCGTCGGGATCGCCAATCAGGCGCAGAAATACCCGGCGCAGCTCTCGGGCGGGCAGCAGCAGCGCGCGGCGATCGCCCGCTCGCTCGCCATGCGTCCCAAGGTCATCCTGTTCGACGAGCCGACCTCGGCCCTCGACCCCGAGATGATCAACGAGGTCCTCGACGTCATGACCGGGCTCGCCCGCGACGGCATGACGATGATCGTCGTCACCCACGAGATGGGTTTCGCGCGGCGCGCCGCGCAGCAGGTGGTCTTCATGGCCGACGGTCAGATCGTGGAGGCGAACTCCCCGGAGGAGTTCTTCACCAATCCGCAGAGCGACCGCGCCAAGGACTTCCTGTCCAAGATCCTCACCCACTGAGCCCGCGAAGCCCCCGCGTGACTCGTCGGCAAGCCGACAGAAGTGAAAGGTAGCGAAAGCATGCGACTTCGTCGTTTCGGCGCCCTCATCGGCGCGGCGACCGCCCTGTCGTTGGCCGTGACCGCCTGCGGCAGCGACTCGGAGAAGACGGACGCCAAATCCGTCGTCCAGAAGGCCAAGGACTCCAAGAAGATCACGATCGGCATCAAGTACGACCAGCCCGCCCTCGGGCTGAAGAAGCCGGACGGCACCTTCGAGGGATTCGACGTGGACGTCGCCCGGTACATCGCCAAGCAGCTCGGCGTCCCGGAAAGCGGCATCACGTTCAAGGAGGCCCGGTCGGAGAACCGCGAGGCCTTCCTCGGCGGCGGCCAGGTCGACCTCGTCATCGCGACCTACTCCATCACCGACGCGCGCAAGCAGCAGATCACGTTCGGCGGCCCGTACTACATCGCGCACCAGGACACGATGGTCCGCGCGGACGACAACACGATCACCAAGCCGCAGGACCTCAAGGGCAAGAAGCTCTGCAAGGCGGCCGGGTCGAACTCGTTCCGCCGCGTCACCGAGCCGCCGCCGGACGGCAAGCTCAACATCAAGGGCGTCAACCTCGTGGACGCGTCGGGCTACTCCGAGTGCGCCGCCAAGCTGAAGACCGGCGCGGTCGACGCCGTCAGCACCGACGACCTGATCCTCGCCGGGTTCGCGAGCCAGCAGAAGGGCTCGTTCAAGGTCATCAACCAGCCGTTCACCGACGAGAAGTACGGCGTCGGGATCAAGAAGGGCGACACCGCGACCTGCAAGGCCGTCGACGACGCCATCACGAAGATGTACTCCGACGGCACGGCCAAGACCCTCCTGGACAAGTACTTCGGCGGGACCGGCCTGAAGCCGGTGACCACCGTGCCTCCGTTCGAGACCTGCGCCTGATCCGGAACTGAGGCCCGCCGCCCCGGCGCGCCCCGCCCGACCCGCGGGCGCGCGCCGGTGCGGCCTTCACCCGCTGGAACGCCATGTCACTCTCCGACCTGCTCGATTTCGGCCCGTTCTTCGACAACATCGACGCCATCCTCCGGGGCTTTTGGGCGACGATCCGCCTGGCCGCGCTCGCCGGGGTGTTCTCGCTGGTCATCGGGACGGTCCTGGCGAGCCTGCGCGTCTCGCCCGTCCCCGTCCTGCGGGCCGCGGGGACCGGTTACGTCAACATCGTCCGCAACACCCCGCTGACGCTCGTGCTGATCATGTGCTCCCTCGGGCTGAACGACACCCTCGGGCTGACGTTCTCCGACGACAGCGGCACGACGTACTACTGGTGGGCGGTGCTCGGCCTGTCCGGCTACACCGGCGCGTTCGTCTGCGAGGCGCTGCGGTCGGGCATCAACACGGTCCCGATCGGCCAGGCCGAGGCGGCGCGGTCGATCGGCCTGACGTTCTCCCAGTCGCTGCGGATGGTCATCCTGCCGCAGGCGTTCCGGGCCGTCATCGCCCCGCTCGGCAGCGTGTTCATCGCCATGATCAAGAACACGACGGTGGCGACCGCGGCGAGCTACTCCGAGGTGGTCACCGAGATGAAGACGCTGCTGGACCTGCCGTCCTTCACCAGCGGCGCGATCCCGCTGTTCCTCGGGGTCGCCGCCGGGTTCCTCATCCTCGTCCTGCCGACCGGGTACTTCTTCGGCTGGCTGGCCAAGCGAACGGCGGTGGCCCGATGAGCGCCGGAGTCCTCTTCGACGTCCCCGGGCCGCGCGCCCGCGCGCGCAACCGGATCATCACGGTCGTCGCGTCGCTGCTGCTCCTCGGCCTCGCCGCCCTGTTCGTGTGGCGGATGAACGCCAAGGGGCAGTGGGCCGGGGAGCTGTGGAACCCGTTCCTCAAGGGCCAGATCTGGCGCAACTTCATCCTGCCCGGACTCAAGAACACGCTGGGCGCGGCGGCCGTCGCGACCGTGCTCGCGCTGATCTTCGGCGCGCTGTTCGGCATCGGACGGCTGTCGGACCACTGGTGGATCCGCGTTCCCTGCGGCGTCATCGTGGAGTTCTTCCGCGCGATGCCGCTGCTGATCATGATCTTCCTGGCGTTCTTCCTGCCCAACAAGATCAGCCCGGTGATCGCCGAGTCGTCGTTCGGGACGCTGCAGCGGGTCCTGGTCGACAACTTCTTCTCGATCTTCGGCGTGGAGATCAACGCGGGGACCGTCACCGTCCCGGCGTTCGCCGCCGTGGTGTTCGGCCTGGTCATGTACAACGGCTCGGTGTTCGCCGAGATCGTCCGGGCCGGGATCAACGCGGTGCCGAAGGGGCAGGCCGAGGCGGGGTACGCGATCGGGCTGCGCAAGAGCGGCGTGCTGCTGCGGATCCTGCTGCCGCAGGCCGTGACCGTGATGATGCCCGCGATCGTGGCGCAGATCGTCGTCCTGCTCAAGGACACCGCGATCGGCGTGATCATCGCGTACCCGGAGCTGCTGAAGCAGGCGTTCCGCGAGATCCCGCCGAACTTCCACAACAACATCCTCCAGGCCGGGATCGTCGTCGGCGCGATCTACATCGCGCTGAACCTGGCGATCAGCCGACTGGCGGTCTGGCTGGAGCGGCGCAGCCGCGGCAGCCGCCGGACGGCCGCCCCGACGATGGGCGCGGGCGGGGCGCCGCCCGCGCCGGGCATGTCCGCGACGGGCACGGCCACCGGAGCCGACTGAGCCGTGGGGCGCCGCCGGGGAATCCGGCGGCGCCCCGTGCGGTTCTGGCCGACATGAACGTGGACGTCGCGGTGATCGGCGCCGGGCAGGCCGGGCTCTCGGCGGGTTATTTCCTGCGCCGCACGGACCTGTCGTCGGTCGTGCTCGACCACGCGGACGGCCCCGGCGGCGCGTGGCGCCACCGCTGGCCGACGCTCACGCTCGGCCGCACGCACCACATCCACGATCTTCCGGGCCTGCCGCTCGGCGTGCCCGATCCGTCCCGGCCCGCCGCGGACGTCGTCGCCGAGTACTTCGGCCGGTACGAGCGGGAGATGGGCCTCGACGTCCGGCGCCCGGTGGACGTCTCCCTGGTCACGAGCGAACCGGACGGGCGGCTGCTGCTCAGCACGTCCGGCGGGCCGTACCGCGCCCGCGCCCTGATCAACGCGACCGGGACCTGGGAGCGGCCGTTCTGGCCCTACTACCCGGGCCGCGAGACGTTCCGGGGCCGTCAGCTCCACACCGCCGACTACCGGGGGCCGGACGCGTTCGCCGGACGGCGCGTGGTCGTCGTCGGGGGCGGCGCGTCCGGCGTCCAGGCGCTGCTGGAGATCGCGGGCGTGGCCGCCGCGACCGCGTGGGTCACGCGCCGTCCGCCGGTGTGGCGGGACGGGCCGTTCGACGCCGAGGCGGGCCGCTCGTCGGTCGCGCGCGTCGCCGAGCGCGTCCGGGCCGGGCTGCCGCCGGGCAGCGTCGTCGGCGCGACCGGGCTCGCGCTGACGCCCGAGGTGCGGGACGGCATCGAACGCGGCGTGCTCGCCCGGCGGCCGATGTTCGCGCGCGTCGTGCCGGACGGCGTCGTCTGGGCCGACGGCACCGCGTTCGACGCCGACGTGATCCTGTGGGCCACCGGGTTCCGCGCCGCGCTCGACCACCTCGCGCCGCTCGGCCTGCGCGGGCCGGGCGGCGGCGTCGCGCTGGACGGCGCGCTCACCACTCGCGTCGCCGCCGACCCGCGCGTCCACATGCTCGGGTACGGGCCGTCGGCCAGCACGATCGGGGCGAACCGGGCGGGTCGCGCGGCCGTGCGCGAGATCGCCGCCATGCTCGGCGGCGCGCTCGGCGGGACGCGCGCGCCGGGTGCGGAGATCGTCACGGGAGTCTGAGACCCTCCCGCTCGCGAGGCTTGTTTCTTTTGGAGGTCAACTGCCCCGTCATGGCCCCAACCGATCCCTCGATGCGGGACCATTCGCATATGACCGCTCGTGCGACCCTCCCCTACGGCTCCTGGCCCTCCCCCATCTCCGCCGCCGACGTCGCCCGCGCCCGGGTGCGCCTCAGTTTCCCCACCGTTTCGGGTCCCCACGTGTGGTGGCAGGAGACCCGTCCCGCCGAGGGCGGCCGGACCACGGTCATGCATTTGGCCGCGGACGGCCGTCCGGTCGAACTCCTGCCCGCTCCTTGGAACGCCTGCACGCGCGTCCATGAATACGGTGGCCGCTCTTATCTTCCGATCGCGTCCGAGTCGGGCCATTCCCTCGTCTTCTCGCACGCGGACGACCAGCGGTTGCGGTTGCTCGCCCCCGGTGACGCCGAACCGCGCCCGTTGACGCCCGAACCGGCCCGTCCGGCCGGCCTGCGCTACGCCGACTATGTGCTGTCGCCCGATGGGACCGAGATCTGGTGCGTCTGCGAGGGCCACACGCCCGACGGGATCCGGCGCGCGATCGTCGCGGTGCCGCTGGACGGGTCCGCCGCCGAGAACCCCGGCGCGATCCGCGAACTCGTGACCGGCGCGCACTTCTTCGCCTCCCCGACGCCGTCGCCGGGCGGCGGGCACCTCGCCTGGGTGCAGTGGAGCCACCCCCGGATGCCGTGGGACGGCACCGAGGTCCGCGTCGCCGCCATCGAGGACGGCAAGGCCGTCACGCCGCGCACGGTGAAGGGTGGCCTCACCGAGTCGGCGCTCGCGCCGGTGTGGGCGAGCGACCAGGCGCTTTACGTCGTGTCCGACTGGCCCGGCTGGTGGAACGTCTACCAGGTCGGCCTGTACGGGGAGTCGCCGCAGGCGCTCTACCCGGCCGAGGAGGAGTTCGCCGACGCGCCGTGGCAGCTCGGCGGCAAGCCGTACGCGCTGCTGGCGGACGGCCGGCTCGCCGTCCTGCACGGCGAGGGCGACCAGCGGCTCGGCCTCTACGACCCCGACACCCTCGACCTCGAAGACCTGGACCTCGGGTACGACGACTGGGCGCCGTCGCTGTCGGCGTCCGGCTCGACGGTCGTCGGGATCGGCGGCGGGCCGGGGGTCGCGACGTCGCTCGTCCGCGTCGACACCGCGACCGGGACGGCCGAGGTGCTGCGCAGCGAGCTGGACGAGCTGCCCGACGCGGGCTACCTGCCGCCGCCGCGCGAGGACCGGCTCGACGGGACGTTCGGGCGCGCCGTCCACGCCTACGTCTACGAGCCTGCCAACCCCGTCGTCGACGGGCCCGCGGACGAGCGTCCGCCGTACATCGTGTTCGTGCACGACGGTCCCGCGCGGCGCGCGTCGCGGCGGCTCGACCTCGTCCGCACCTACTTCACGAGCCGGGGCATCGGCGTCGTGGACGTCAACTACGGCGGTTCGACCGGCCACGGCCGCACCTACCGGGAGCGCATCCGACGGCAGTGGGGCGTCGTGGACGTGGAGGACGCCGTGTCCGCCGCGCGCGCCCTCGCCGACGCCGGGTTCGCCGACCCGGGCCGTCTCGCGGTCCGCGGGTCGGGCTGGACGGCGCTCGCCGCCGCGACCGCCACCGACGTCTTCAAGGCCGCGACCGCCTACGCCGGGATCGGCGACCCGAAGGACCTCGCCGCGACCACGCACGACTTCGAGTCCCAGCACCTGTTCGGGCTGATCGGGCCGCTGCCGGGGTTCGAGCGGGCCTACGACGAGCGGTCGCCGCTGCAGCGCGTCGAGTCGAACGCGTGCCCGATCCTGCTCCTGCACGGCGCGGACGACCCGGTGGTGCCCGCCGCCCAGTCCGAGACGTTCGCAGCGGCCCTGGCCGACAAGAAGGTGCGCCACGCCCGGCTGACGTTCGCGGACGAGACGCACGTCTTCCGGCGCGCGGAGACCGTCCGGGCCGCCCTGGAGGCCGAACTGTCCTTCTACGGGCAGACGCTCGGCTTCGAGCCCCGCGACGTCCCCGCCCTGGACCTCGGCTGACGCACCGCAGCACCGGCTCCCGGACCCCACCGCCCCGGCCCGGGACCGGCCGCCGACCTCGTCGCCCCGGTCAGTCGAGGTGGTCGAGGCCGTCCGGCACGTCCGCCCCCTCGGCCTCCAGCGCCTCGCGGACGACGCGATAGGCGGTGCCCGGCGGGTATCCCTTGCGGGCGAGCATCCCGACGAGTCGCCGGGTGCGCTTCACCGGGTCGACGTCACGGGTCGTCCTCAGCTTGCGGTCGACCAGGGCACGGGCCGTGCGCGCCTCCTCGTCCGGATCCAGCTCCTCGACGGCCTCGCCGACGGTCTCGGAGTCGACGCCGCGCCGCCGCAGCTCCGCCGCCAGCGCCCGCCGCGCGAGCCCCCGCCCCGCGTGCCGCGAACGCACCCACGCCTGCGCGAACGCCTTGTCGTCGATCAGCCCGACATCGGTGAACCGGCCGAGCACACGCTCGGCCACGTCGTCCTCGACGTCCTTGCGCCGCAACGCGTCGGCGAGCTGCGCCCGCGTACGCGGCGCGGCGGCGAGCAACCGCAGACAGACCTCCCGCGCCCTCGCCTCCGGATCAACCGGCGCCCCCCGCCCGGTCCCCCGCCCGCCGCCATCACTCCCACCGTCCCGCGACCCCTCGCCATCACCCCACCCGGCACCACGCCGAGCCCCGCCGCCGCGCCGCCGCCCGGCGCCACCCTCACGCCCGGCGCCCTCCTGGAACCGGTCGGTACCGTCCTGCGCCCCGGCATCGCGTTGCCGCTCGGCGTCACCCTGCGTTCCGGCGACGCTCGGAGATCCGGCATCGCTCCGCGGCCCGGCGGCGCGCCGACGCCCGGCGCCGCGCGGGGACGCGTGCCCGCCTCGGCCTCGGGGCTCGCCGTCGCGCGGGGGCGTGCGCTCGCCTCGGCCTCGGGGCTCGGCGCCGCGCGGGGGCGTGCGCTCGCCTTGGGCGTCGCCGTCGACCAGGTCTCTCACTGGAGATCGGCCGTCGGCTCCGACGCGGTCAGCGGCGGCAGGCCTGCCCCGGGACTCGTCCAGGTCTCCGGTCTCGCCTCCGGCCGGGCCTCGGGTCCGGGCGTCGTCCCCGGCCTTCTGGCGCGCGGACGATGCGCGGCGTTCCCCGGAACGCTTCCGCGTACCGGCGCCGCGTTGCCCGCGTCCGCCCGCGCTGAAGGAGGCGCCGCCGCGCGGCGCCAGACGGCCGAACGGATTTTCCGCCCCGCGGCGGGCCTTCTCCTCCGCAGAGCGCAGATGCTCGAACGGCCCCGCACCCACTGCTCCGGGCTCCACGGACGACGACGCCTCGACGCCCGTCCCGGAGGACGGGGACGCAGACGGCTCAGGCCCCTGGGACGCGGACGCCTCGGCGCCCCCGGGCACGGACGGCTCGGCACCCGTCCCAGAGGACGGGGACGCAGACGGCTCGGCGTTCTGGGGCGCGGACGGCTCGGTGCGTTCGGGCGCGGGCGGCCCGGCCGCGCCGGTCAGGTGCGCGAACGGGTTCGTGGACGAGTCGGGGCGCTCACCTGCGGGCTTCGCCAGATGCGCGAAGGGCGACTCGGCGCCCGTCCCCGGGCGGGACGGCGGCGCCAGGTGGCCGAACGGGTTCTCCGCCGGGCGCGTGCCGGGACCGGCCAGATGAGCGAACGGGCTTTCGGCCGCTGCGGCCCATTCCGCGTCCCCGGAGACCGAATCTCGCGAACGCGCATCGCGCGCGGTCGCGTCCGGCCCGGCTGTGTTCGCGGCGGGGCGGGGCTTCGAGGGCGGGTCGTCGGGGACGGGTGGGTCGTCGGTCGTCATGGGCGTGTCCCGGGGACGTCGTGAGGGGCGGCGCCTTCGGGGAAGGTCCGGCCGCCGCCCACGCGGGACCGGGAAGGGCGCCGCCGCCCCACATCAGGGATCATCGCTCAGCCGACCGTCGGACGTCACCCTTCCCGGTGGATCGGCCGTCAGGATTCGACCGCGGCGGCCTTGGCGGCGCGGCTCTTGCGGCCCGTGGCGGGTGCGGGCGCCGGGACGGCCGGGGCGTCGACCGGCTTGGCGGCCTCGGCGGTCTCCGTCGCCTCCTTGTCCACCTTGGGGCCGATCCCCAGCTTCTCCTTGATCCGCTTCTCGATCCCGTCGGCCATGTCCGGGTTGGCCTTGAGGAAGTTGCGGGCGTTCTCCTTGCCCTGACCGAGCTGGTCGCCGTCGCAGGTGTACCAGGCGCCCGACTTGCGGACGAAGCCGTGCTCGACGCCGAGGTCGATCAGGCCGCCCTCGCGGGAGATGCCCTGGCCGTAGAGCAGGTCGAAGTCGGCGACCCGGAACGGCGGGGCCATCTTGTTCTTCACGACCTTCACCCGGACGCGGTTGCCGACCGCCTCGGTGCCGTCCTTCAGCGTCTCGATGCGGCGCACGTCCAGCCGGACGGACGCGTAGAACTTCAGCGCCTTGCCGCCGGTCGTGGTCTCGGGCGAGCCGAACATCACGCCGACCTTCTCGCGGAGCTGGTTGATGAAGATCACGGTGGTCTTGGTCTGGTTGATCGCGCCGGTCAGCTTCCGGAGCGCCTGCGACATCAGCCGGGCCTGGAGGCCGACGTGGCTGTCGCCCATCTCGCCCTCGATCTCCGCGCGGGGAACGAGCGCCGCCACCGAGTCGATGACGACGACGTCGATCGAGCCGGAGCGGATCAGCATGTCCGTGATCTCCAGCGCCTGCTCGCCCGTGTCCGGCTGGGAGACCAGCAGGGCGTCGATGTCGACGCCGAGCTTGCCGGCGTACTCGGGGTCCAGCGCGTGCTCGGCGTCCACGAACGCCGCGATGCCGCCCTTGCGCTGGACGCTCGCCACCGCGTGCAGCGCGATGGACGTCTTGCCGGACCCTTCCGGCCCGTAGACCTCCACGATGCGCCCGCGCGGCAGGCCGCCGATGCCGAGCGCGATGTCGAGGGAGATGGCGCCGGTCGGGATGACCTCCACCGGGGCGCGCGCCTCCTGGCCCATCCGCATGACCGAGCCCTTGCCGAACTGCCGCTCGATCTGGGCGAGGGCGGTTTCGAGAGCCTTCTCCCGGTCGTTCGCTGCCATGTCTGCCCCTTCGTCTGATGCTGTCGCCGGCCCGGTGGCTCTCGCCCCGCCCGTGGCGGCGGTGTCGGAAGCGACGTTACGAGGAGCCGCCGACAGTTTCGAGTCGACGGGGCGGTTGTGGATAACGCCGCGCGCCGGGACCAGCGTACCGAACATTCGTTCGACCATGGCCGCGTGTACCGATTCCGCCGGGAATCTCCGTGCATCGGAGAGTCCGACGCCGTACGCTGGCGCAGTCCGGCGCGGTCCCCGGGGGGTTCCGAAACATGACGCTGACCGTCCTCTTCTGCGGCGATCCGCTCCGCCCCCGGGTCGTCGACCGGCACTTCGCCCGCGAGGCCGGCGCCGTCCGGGACCACTACGGCGAGATCGCCCTCATCGACCACGACGCGCTCGTCCGGGGCGACGCCGGGGCCGCCGTCCGCGCGGTGCCGCGCGACCTCGGTCCGGCCTGGTACCGAGGGTGGATGCTGTCGGGCGACGCGTACGCCGCCCTGGCCAAGGCCCTGCGCGAACGCGGGACGACCCTGCTCACCCATCCCGACGACTACCGGCGCGCGCACGAGCTGCCGGGCTGGCACGACACGTTCGCGGGCATCACCCCGGCCAGCGTGTGGCGTCCGCTGTCCCCCGGCGGCGACGTCGGCGACCTGGCGGACCTGGTGCGTCCGCTGCGGCCCGGGCCCGCGGTCGTGAAGGACTACGTCAAGTCCCGCAAGCACGAGTGGGAGGCGGCGTGCTTCGTCCCGGACGTGAAGGACGTCGCGGCGCTGCGCGCGGTGGTGACGGAGATGGTCGCGCTGCAGGAGGAGTTCCTGGCGGGCGGCGTCGTCGTGCGCGAGTTCGAGGAGTTCGACGGCGCGGGCGAGTCGCGCGTGTGGTGGGTGGACGGCGAGCCCGTGCTCGTGGGGCCGCATCCCGACAGCCCCGGAGTCGAACCCGAGCCCGACCTGATGGACGTGGCGCCGGCCGTCCGGGCGCTCGGCTGCCGGTTCATCACCACCGACCTGGCACAGCGCCGGGACGGCGCGTGGCGCGTCGTGGAGGTCGGCGACGGTCAGGTCAGCGATCTGCCGGTGACGGTCGATCCGATGGATCTGTACGCTCATCTGCCCGTTCCGGAATGAAACCGGAACGGGGTCCGGCCCCGTCGAAGGGACCACGTCCCCTCGCAGTAAGGAACGTCCGTTGCCCCCTGAACAGGATCCGGCCCGCAGGCTCAGCTCCCGCGCCGTGAAGATCGGCATGGTGAGCGCCCTCTCTCTGACGCTCGTGGCCTGCAGCTCGAAGTCCACGACCGCGTGGTGCGTGGACCGCACGTCGAGCGGTGGGTTCACCAATACCAAGAGCGGCTACCGCACCGTCCCGGATTCGTACTGCAACCGTTCGGACATCGACAACGGGACGGTCGGGTACGGCCGCTACTTCTGGTACTACGGCGGCCGGCGCGGGAGCAACGGGTTCGTCACGGGCGGCAGTGTGCGCGGGCCGAGCGGCGGCAAGATCAAGTCCGGGTCGGGGACGACGCTGAGCCGCGGCGGGTTCGGCGGCCACGGCAAGAGCGGGAGCTGACCGATGCGGCGCGAACGGTCGGTCCCCCGTGAGGGCTGGGCCGAGAAGGTGGAAGAACACGGTCTGGCGTTCCACGAGACGGCCCATCCCCCGCACCTCACCCGTCCGTACTGGGACGAGTCGGTGAACTACGTCTTCTCCATGGACGAGGTGCTGGCGCTGGAGGAGACCGTCGAGGAACTGCACCGCATGTGCCTCCAGGCGGTGGAGCACGTCGTCACGACCGGCCGGTACCACGTCCTCGGCATCCCGGACTGGGTGGCGCCGCTGGTGGAGGCGTCGTGGCGGCGCCGCGACCCGCACCTGTACGGCCGGTTCGACCTCTGCTACGACGGCTCGGGCCCGGCGAAGCTGCTGGAGTACAACGCCGACACCCCGACGTCCCTGGTCGAGAGTTCGGTCGTCCAGTGGTACTGGCTGCAGGACGTCCATCCGGGCGACGACCAGTGGAACTCGATCCACGAACGGTTGGTGGACCGGTGGAAGGAGATGTCCTTGGGCCCGGGTCCCGTCCACTTCGCGTGGACGACCGAGGACGAGACCGGCGAAGAGGTCATGACGATCGCCTACCTCCAGGAGACCGCCGAGGAAGCGGGCCTGACGGGCACGGGCATCGCGATGGAGGACATCGGCTGGCACGCGGGCCGGGGCCGGTTCGTGGACCTGGCCGAGGACGAGATCCGCACGCTGTGCAAGCTCTACCCGTGGGAGTGGATCGTCGCCGAGCCGTTCGGCCGCAACGTCCCGCACGCGCCGACGGCGTGGATCGAGCCGATCTGGAAGATGGTCCTGTCGAACAAGGCGCTGCTGGTGCTGCTGTGGGAGTTGTTCCCCGGCCACCCGAACCTGCTCCCCGCGTACCTGAACACGCCGGGGAACCTCACGTCCTACGTCCAGAAGCCGCTGCTGGGCCGGGAGGGCGCGAGCATGCGGATCGTGACGCCGGACGGACGCGAGCAGCGCACCGACGGCGAGTACGGCCACGAAGGCTACGTCTTCCAGCAGTTCCATCCGCTGCCGGACTTCGACGGTGAGCACCCGGTGCTCGGTGCGTGGCTGGTGGCCGACGAGGCGGCGGGCCTCGGGATCCGCGAGACGGCGGGCCTGATCACCGACGACACGTCGTCGTTCGTCCCGCACCGCATCACGGGCTGAGCGGGCGTCAGCGCAGCTCGTACGGCACGTCGAAGGACGCCACGACGGCCGCCCAGATCGTCTTGGCCGATTCGCCGTCGGCGAACGCCTGGTCGACCGTCCGGCCGCCCAGCTCGGCGAGGACGTGGTCCTTCGCGACGCTCCGGGAGTAGGTCGCGCCGAACTGCCGGTCCATCCGTTCCCAGAACTGTGTGAGGCGCACGGCCCCACCGTAGCCGAGGGCGGGGACCGCCCCGTCCTGCCGTTCTGTCGGACCCGCGAGGCAGGATGGGGGCATGACGGCTGACGTGCTCGAACGCTTCTCCCCCGCGACCCGGGCGTGGTTCGCGGGGGCCTTCGCCGCGCCCACGGCGGCGCAGGAGGGCGCGTGGACGTCGGTCGCGGCGGGCGAGAACACGCTCGTGGTCGCGCCGACCGGGTCCGGCAAGACGCTCGCGGCGTTCCTGTGGTCGCTGGACCGGCTGGCGTCCGCGCCCGTCCCGGACGATCCCCGGCACCGGTGCCGCGTCCTGTACGTGTCGCCGCTCAAGGCGCTCGCGGTGGACGTGGAGCGCAACCTGCGCGCCCCGCTCACCGGCATCCGGCAGGCCGCGCGGCGCCTCGACCTGCCCGAACCGGACATCACGGTCGGGATCCGGTCCGGCGACACCCCGGCGGACGAGCGGCGGCGCATGGCGACCCGTCCGCCCGACATCCTGATCACGACGCCGGAGTCGCTGTTCCTGCTGCTCACCGCGCAGTCGCGGGAGGCGCTGCGGGGCGTGGAGACGGTGATCGTGGACGAGGTCCACGCCGTCGCGGGCACCAAGCGCGGCGCGCATCTGGCGCTGTCGCTGGAGCGGCTGGACGCGCTGCTGGAACGCCCCGCGCAGCGCATCGGCCTGTCGGCGACGGTGCGTCCGGTGGACGAGGTGGCCGCGTTCCTCGGCGGCGCCCGCCCGGCGCGGACGGTGCAGCCCCCGGCGGACAAGGAGTTCGCGCTCGACATCGTCGTCCCGGTGGAGGACATGGGCGAGATCGGTGCTTTCACCGACGACACCGGCACCGCCGACCCTCGGCAGCGGAGCATCTGGCCGCACGTGGAGGACCGCGTCCTCGACCTGATCGAGCAGCACCGGTCCACGCTGGTGTTCGCGAACTCGCGGCGGCTGGCCGAGCGGCTGTGCGGACGGCTGAACGAGCTGGCGTTCGAGCGCGCGGCGGCCCCCGAGGGCGAGGGCCTGGCGAAGATCGGCCCGGACGACGTGGCGCGCGCCGTCCGCTCCCCGGCCGAGACGATGGCGCAGGCGGGCGCGGCGCGCGGCGTCCCCGCCGAGATCGCCCGCGCCCACCACGGCTCGGTGTCCAAAGAGGAGCGGGCCGGGATCGAGGACGCGCTGAAACAGGGCCGGCTGCCCGCCGTCGTCGCGACGTCCAGCCTGGAACTGGGCATCGACATGGGCGCGGTGGATCTCGTCGTCCAGGTGGAGTCGCCGCCGTCGGTGGCGAGCGGGCTCCAGCGGGTCGGCCGCGCCGGGCACCAGGTCGGCGCGGTGTCGCGCGGCGTGATCTTCCCGAAGTACCGCGGCGACCTGGTGCAGACCGCCGTGGTCGCCGAGCGGATGCGCTCCGGCGAGATCGAGGAGCTGCGCTACCCGCGCAACCCGCTGGACGTGCTGGCCCAGCAGATCGTCGCGATGGTCGCGCTGGACGAGTGGACGGTCGACGAGCTGGAGACCGTCGTGAAGCGCGCCGCCCCGTACGCGACGCTGCCGCGCTCGGCGCTGGAGGCCACGCTCGACATGCTGGCGGGCCGGTACCCGAGCGACGAGTTCGGCGAGCTGCGCCCCCGCCTCGTGTGGGACCGGGTGACGGGCGTCCTGCGGGACCGTCCGGGCGCGCAGCGGCTCGCGGTGACCAGCGGCGGGACGATCCCCGACCGCGGCCTGTTCGGCGTGTTCCTGGTGGGCGAGAAGTCCTCGCGCGTGGGCGAGCTGGACGAGGAGATGGTCTACGAGTCGCGCGTCGGGGACGTGTTCGTCCTCGGCGCCAGCTCGTGGCGCATCGAGGACATCACGCCCGACCGGGTGCTCGTGTCGCCCGCGCCGGGCCAGCCGGGCAAGCTGCCGTTCTGGCACGGCGACGCGCAGGGCCGTCCGGCGGAGCTGGGCCGGGCGCTCGGCGCGTTCACCCGCGAGCTGGCCGGGCTGCCCGAGCAGCAGGCGCGGGAGCGCGTCGCGGCGGCGGGCCTGGACGAGCGGGCCGCCGGAAACCTCGTCGCCTACCTGGCCGAGCAGCGGGAGGCGACCGGCCACGTCCCCGACGACCGGACGCTCGTGGTGGAGCGCTTCCGCGACGAGCTGGGCGACTGGCGGATGGTCGTCCACTCCCCGCTCGGCGGCCGGGTCCACGCGCCGTGGGCGCTCGCGATCGCGGGCCGGCTGCGCGAGCGCTACGGCGTGGACGCGCAGGCGATGCACGCCGACGACGGGATCGTCCTGCGCATTCCGGACATGGACGAGCCGCCGAGCCTGGACCTCGCAGTGTTCGACCCCGACGAGATCGAGCGGATCGTGGTGGACGAGCTGGGCGGTTCGGCCCTGTTCGCGGCCCGGTTCCGCGAGTGCGCGGCCCGGTCGCTGCTGCTGCCGCGCCGCCGTCCGGACCGGCGGATGCCGCTGTGGCAGCAGCGCCAGCGGGCGGCGCAGCTCCTATCGGTCGCGAGCCGGTACCCGTCGTTCCCGATCGTGCTGGAGACGATGCGCGAGTGCCTCCAGGACGTGTTCGACGTCCCGGGCCTCGTCCACGTCCTGCGGGACCTCGCGGGCCGCAAGGTGCGGCTGGTCGAGGTGGAGACGCCGCAGCCGTCGCCGTTCGCGCGGTCGCTGCTGTTCCACTACGTCGGCGCGTTCATGTACGAGGGCGACTCGCCGCTCGCCGAGCGCCGCGCGCAGGCCCTCGCGCTGGACTCGGCGCTGCTGGCCGAACTGCTCGGCCAGGCCGACCTGCGCGAGCTGCTGGACGCGGAGGTCGTCGCGGACACCGAGCGCGAGCTGCAACGGCTCGCCGAGGACCGCCGCGCCCGCGACCTGGAGGGCGTCGCGGACCTGCTGCGCGCCCTCGGCCCGCTGACGACGGCGGAGGCGGCGGCGCGGTCGGCCGCCGATCCGGCGGCGTGGCTGGTGGAGCTGGAGGCGTCCCGGCGGGCGATCCGGGTGCGGGTGGGCGGCGCGGAGCGCTGGACGGCGATCGAGGACGCCGGACGCCTGCGGGACGCGCTCGGCGCCCCGCTCCCGGTCGGCATCCCCGAAGCGTTCCTGGAGGTCGTGGACGACCCGCTGGGCGATCTGGTGTCCCGGCACGCCCGGACGCACGGCCCGTTCCGCGCCGAGGAGGTCGCCGAGCGGTTCGGGCTCGGCGTCGCGGTCGTCGTCGAGACGCTGCGGCGGCTGGCGGGCGCGGGACGCGTCGTCGCGGGCGAGTTCCTGCCCGTGGAGGCGGCGCGCGGCCCGCTGACCGGCGAGTGGTGCGACGCGGGCGTGCTGCGGACGCTGCGCCGCCGGTCGCTGGCCCGGCTGCGCGCCGAGGTGGAGCCGTCGCCGCCGGACGCGCTCGGCCGGTTCCTCCCGGTCTGGCATGGCGTGTCCGGGGGCTCGCGACTGCGCGGGATCGACGCGCTCGTGCAGGCCGTCGAGCAGTTGCAGGGCGCGGCGGTCCCGGCGTCGGCGCTGGAGTCGCTGATCCTGCCGTCCCGGGTGCCCGGCTACACCCCGGCCCTGCTGGACGAGCTGACGTCGGCGGGCGAGGTCGTCTGGGCCGGTCAGGGCGGCCTGCCCGGCGGGGACGGCTGGGTGGCGCTGTACCTGGCGGACACGGCGCCGCTGCTGCTCCCCGATCCGGGCGAGATCACGCTGACGCCCGTCCACCAGGCGGTGCTGGACATTCTCGGCGAGGGCGGCGCGCTGTTCTTCCGCGCCCTGTCCGAGCGGGTGCAGCCGCAGGTGAACGACCAGGAACTGCTGGCCGCCCTGTGGGATCTGGTGTGGGCCGGACGCCTCACCAACGACACCCTCGCCCCGCTGCGGGCGGCGATCGGCGCGGGACGTCCCGCGCACCGCGCCCGTCCGTCCCGGCGCGGGCGGCCGGTGCTGCCGTCGCGGACGGGCCCGCCGACGGCAGCCGGACGCTGGTGGGCCGTCCCGGAGCGGGCGACGGCGGCGACGCCGCGCGCCCACGCGCTCGCCGAGGCGCTGCTGGAGCGGTACGGCATCGTGATCCGGGGCGCGGTCGCGGCCGAGCGGACGCCGGGCGGGTTCGCGGCCGTCTACCCGGTGCTGCGCGCGTTCGAGGACAGTGGCCGCTGCCGCCGCGGCTACTTCGTGGAAGGACTCGGCGCGGCGCAGTTCGCTCTGCCCGGCGCGGTCGACCGGCTGCGCGCCCTGCGTCCGGCCGCCGAGACGGGGCCGCCCGCCGACATCGGCGTCCTGTGGGAGACGCCGGCCGACCCGCCCGGCCACGCGGCCCGCCGCGCGTTGGTCCTGGCCGCCGCCGACCCCGCGAACCCCTACGGCGCGGCGCTGCCGTGGCCCGAGCGGGCGGGCGAGGCCGTGTCCGGCCACAAGCCGGGCCGCAAGGCGGGCGCGCTCGTCGTGCTGGTGGACGGACGGCTCGTCCTGTACGTCGAACGCGGCGGCAAGACCCTCCTGACCTGGACCGACGACCGGGAGACCCTGCAACCGGCGGTGGACGCGCTGGCGCTGGCCGTCCGGGACGGCGCGCTCGGCAAGCTCACGGTCGAGCGCGCCGACGGCACGTCGATCAACGACTCCCCGCTCGCCGGCGCGCTGGAGAGCGCCGGTTTCCACCCGACGCCGCGCGGACTGCGGCTGCGCGGGTAAGTTCACCCCGTTTTCTTGACTCATTCAAGATTATGACGCAGGCTGGGGTCATGGCCACGACCTCGGACTTCGAGCGGATGCTGCGCTCGGCGGCGCTGCGGGTGACCCGTCCCCGGGTGGCGGTGCTGGGCGCGGTGGACGCCCATCCGCACGCCGACACGGACACGATCATCGCCGCCGTGCGCAGGCATCTGCCGAAGGTCTCCCACCAGGCCGTGTACGACTCCCTGCACACGCTGACGGAGGCGGGGCTCGTCCGGCGCATCCAGCCGAACGGCTCCCTGGCCCGCTACGAGGCGCGGGTCGGCGACAACCACCACCACGTCGTGTGCCGGTCGTGCGGCGCCATCGCCGACGCGGACTGCGCGGTCGGCGCGGCGCCCTGCCTGACGGCGTCGGACGACCGGGGCTACTCGATCGACGAGGCCGAGGTCATCTACTGGGGCCTGTGCCCCGACTGCTCCACACCGCGGGACTCCTGACCCGCGACCACCCCCGCCCCCGGAAGGGAAACGGCATGTCCGAGAACGAAGGCGACGTTTACCAGACGAACACCGACAGCGCGGGCGGCTGCCCGGTCGCGCACGAGCGCGCCCCCGAGCCCGTCCAGGGCGGCGGCAACCGCGGCTGGTGGCCGAACCGGCTCAACCTGAAGATCCTCGCCAAGAACCCGGCGGTCGCGAACCCGCTCGGCGCGGACTTCGACTACGCGACGGCGTTCAGCGGACTCGACCTGCCCGCCGTGAAGCGGGACATCGCCGAGGTCCTGACGACGTCCCAGGACTGGTGGCCCGCCGACTTCGGCCACTACGGCCCGTTCATCATCCGGATGGCGTGGCACAGTGCGGGCACGTACCGCATCGGCGACGGACGCGGCGGCGCCGGATCCGGCCAGCAGCGCTTCGCCCCCCTCAACAGCTGGCCCGACAACGGCAACCTCGACAAGGCACGCCGCCTGCTGTGGCCGGTCAAGAAGAAATACGGCCAGAGCCTCTCCTGGGCGGACCTGATGATCCTCGCGGGCAACGTCGCGCTGGAGTCGATGGGCTTTCAGACCTTCGGCTTCGCGGGCGGACGCGAGGACGTGTGGGAGCCCGAGGAGGACGTCTACTGGGGCCCGGAGACGACGTGGCTCGACGACGAGCGCTACTCCGGCGACCGCCAGCTGGAGAGCCCGCTCGGCGCCGTCCAGATGGGCCTGATCTACGTCAACCCCGAGGGCCCGAACGGCAACCCCGACCCGGTCGCCGCCGCGCGCGACATCCGCGAGACGTTCCGCCGGATGGCGATGAACGACGAGGAGACCGTCGCGCTGATCGCGGGCGGCCACACGTTCGGCAAGACGCACGGCGCGGGGCCCGCCGACCACGTCGGCCCCGAGCCCGAGGGCGCCCCGATCGAGGAGCAGGGCTTCGGCTGGAAGAACTCCTACGGCACCGGCAAGGGCGCCGACGCGATCACCAGCGGGCTGGAGGGCATCTGGACGCCCACCCCCACGACCTGGGACAACAGCTTCTTCGAGACGCTGTTCGCCTACGAGTGGGAGCAGTTCAAGAGCCCGGCGGGCGCGTGGCAGTGGCGGCCGAAGGACGGCGCGGGCGCCGGGACCGTCCCGGACGCGCACGACCCGTCCAAGACGCACGCCCCGACGATGCTGACCACGGACCTCGCGCTGCGGTTCGACCCGGTCTACGAGCCGATCTCGCGCCGGTTCGCCGCCGACCCCGCCGCGTTCGCCGACGCGTTCGCCCGCGCCTGGTTCAAGCTGACGCACCGCGACATGGGCCCGGTCGTCCGCTACCTCGGCCCCGAGGTCCCGTCCGAGACGCTGATCTGGCAGGACCCGCTCCCCGAGGCGGACCACCCGCTCGTCGACGACGCCGACGTCGCGGACCTCAAGTCGCGCGTCCTCGCGTCCGGCCTCACGGTGTCCCAGCTCGTCAAGGCCGCGTGGGCGTCGGCGTCGACGTTCCGGGGCGGCGACAAGCGCGGCGGCGCCAACGGCGCGCGGATCCGCCTCGAACCGCAGAACGCGTGGGAGGTCAACGACCCCGACGAGCTGGCGGTCGTCCTCCGCACGCTGGAGGGGATCAAGGACGCGTTCGACGCCGCGCAGACCGGCGGCAAGAAGATCTCGCTCGCCGACCTGATCGTCCTCGCGGGCGCGGCGGCCGTCGAGCAGGCCGCGCGCGACACCGGGCAGGACGTCACGGTGCCGTTCACGCCCGGCCGCACGGACGCGTCGCAGGAGCAGACCGACGTCGAGTCCTTCGCCGCGCTCGAACCGGCGGCGGACGGCTTCCGCAACTACCGCGGCAAGGACCAGCGGCTGCCCGGCGAGTACCTCCTGGTCGACCGGGCGAACCTGCTGACGCTGAGCGCGCCGGAGCTGACCGTGCTCGTCGGCGGCCTGCGGGTCCTCGGCGCGAACCACGGCGGGTCGTCGCTCGGCGTGCTCACCGACCGGCCCGGCGCGCTGACGAACGACTTCTTCGTCAACCTGCTGGATCTCGGCACGACGTGGCGGCCGGTGGCCGGGGACGCCGAGACGTTCGAGGGCGTGGACGCGTCCGGCGCCGTCCGCTGGACGGGCAGCCGCGCCGACCTGGTGTTCGGCTCGAACTCCGAGCTGCGGGCGCTCGCCGAGGTCTACGCCAGCGACGACGCGCGGGCGAAGTTCGTGACGGACTTCGTCGCCGCGTGGGACAAGGTCATGAACCTCGACCGGTTCGACCTGCGCTGACCCGCCCGTCCGGGGCCGCTCAGGACGAGCGGCCCCGGCGGCCGGTGAACATTGCGACGAGGCCGCGGAAGGCCCGTTCGTCCAGCGTGCCGAACGGGTTGTCGTGCGCGATGTACGTCCACGTCGCGGTGGGACGCCGGACGCCCGCTGCCGTCAGGTCCACGTCCGGGGGCAGGGCGTTGAACGCCTCGACGGCGGCGTCCCGCGCGTCGGCGAGCAGGCGCTTGCCCGCCGGGACGGCCTCGCGGTTGAACTCCACCAGCGGGTCCAGGCCCCGGCCGAGCGACCGCAGGTGGATGCCTTCGCGCAGGTCCGCCAAGTAGGCCAGATGGCGCGACCAGGTGCGGTCGAGGTGGAACAGGACGAGCTGGCGGGCCGCCGCCGCGACCGCGTCCTCCCCCGCCGCGTCCGTCAGCTCGCGGTGGTGCGCGGCGGCGCGGTCGCGCATCAGGGCGTCCCCCGCGTCGCCGCGCAGGACGCGGTCGCGCTCGGCGAGGACGTCTTCGCGCTGCAGCCCGATCAGGTGGTTGTAGCGCCACGTGTTGCGGTGGATCTCCAGGTCGACGCCCTCGGCGACGCGCTGGGCGTGGCCGGCGATCCAGTGCGCGCCCTTGTCGGTGACCAGGCCGTCGTCGGCGGTCGGGCCGTCGTAGGTCTGGTCGGGCGCGTAGCGGGTGACGAGGTCGTCGGTCAGCGCGGTGAGGAACACCGAGCCGCCGGGATCGCCCTGGCGTCCGGCCCGGCCGCGGAGCTGATCGTCCAGCCTGCTGCTGTGGTAGTGGCCCGTTCCGACGACCAGCAGGCCGCCCGCCTCGGCCGCCCGGTCGCGGTCGGCGCCGTCCGCGCCGCCGAGCCGGATGTCGGTGCCGCGCCCCGCCATCTGCGTGGACACGGTGATCGCCCCGTACGCGCCCGCCTCGGCGATGATCGCGGCCTCGGCGGCGTCGTTCTTGGCGTTGAGGACGACCGGGTCCAGCCCGGCCCGGCGCAGCCGCCGCGCGAGCCGTTCGGACGCCGCGACGTCCGGCGTCCCGGCCAGCACGGGCCGTCCGGCGGCGTGCGCGTCGGCGATGACCTCGACGACGGCGACGTCGCGGTCGTCGGCCGTGGCGTAGAGGCGGTCGGGCTCGTCCACGCGGATGCGCGGCCGGTTCGGCGGGACGACGACCACGTCCAGCTCGTAGAACTCGCGCAGCTGCCCGGCGACGGCGAGCGCGGTGCCCGTCATGCCGCACCGCACCGGATAGCGGCCGATCAGTTCCTGGACGGTGATCGAGTCCAGGATCTCCCCGCCGGGCGACGCCGCGAGCCGCTCCTTGGCCTCGACCGCCGCGTGCAGGCCGTCCGGCCAGCGCTGGAGCAGCGCGACGCGGCCCCGGGACTCGCTGATCAGCTTCACCGCGCCGTCCCGGACGATGTAGTCGACGTCGCGGTGCAGCAGCGCCTCGGCGTGCAGGGCGAGGTTGACGGCGGTCAGCGTCGGCAGGTGCGCGGGCGCGTACAGGTCGATGCCGCCGAGCGCGCGTTCGACCTCGCGGGCGCCGGCCGGGGTGAGCTGGACATTGCGCGCCTCCTCGTCCGTGGTGTAGTCGCGGCCGGGCCGCAGCCGCCGCACCAGCTCGGCGTGGTCGCCCGGGAGGTCGGTCGGGGTCGGTTGGTCGGGGGATACTGCGAGGTCGGTCGGGGTCGGTTCGTCGGGGGACACTGCGGTATCGGTGGTGGGTTCGTCGTCGGCGTTTCCGGCGAGGACGAGCGGGACCATCGCCTCGTCCACCAGCACCGAGTCCGCCTCGTCGATGAGCGCGACGCCGGGCTCGGGCAGGACGAGCGCGTCCGGGTCGGTGGCGAGGCGGTCGCGCAGCAGATCGAAGCCGACCTCGCTGACCGGCGCGTACGTGATGTCGGCGGCGTAGGCGGCGCGGCGCTCGTCCGGCGCGGACTCCTGCACGACCCAGCCGGACGTCATGCCGAGCAGCGCGTGCAGCGGGCGCATCCACTCGGCGTCGCGGCGGGCGAGGTAGTCGTTGACCGACAGGACGTGGACGCGCCGTCCGCGCAGCGCGTGGCCCGCGGCGGCGAGCGCCCCGGCCAGCGTCTTGCCCTCGCCGGTGGCCATCTCGGCGACCCGTCCCGACAGCAGCGCGAGGACGCCGACGAGCTGCACGTCGAACGGCCGCTCGCCGAGCGCGCGCCGCGCCGCCTCCCGGCCGAGCGCGCAGAACGCGGCGAGGTCGGCGTCGGCGCGCAGGCCCGTTTCGCGCAGCTCGGCGACGGCGGCGGTGAGGGCCGCGTCGTCGAGGGCGCGGACGTCGTCCTCACGGCGTCCCGCCTCGGCCACGACGGCCTGGAGCGGGCCGATGTCCGCGCTCCCCGGCCGCTGCGCCAACCTGCGCAGGCGCTCCCGCAGGGCCATGCGTCCTCCTCGCCGGGTTCCAGGGCCTCCCGCGCGGCGCCGCCGGGAGGGCGGACGAGCCGCCGCCGGCCGCGCGGACTCGCCCCGCCCCGAAGGTAACGCGCGCGGCCGGCGCCCGCGCGTTCCGCCCCCGGGGCGTCGGCCGAAGGTCGCACCGCGAATTCGTCCTCTGGGTGGATCCGGCGTGCCAGACGGGGCTGGGAAGATGAGGTCATACGGGGTTTGCGGCGGGACGGGGAAAGCCCGCCGCGGAAATCAGGAGTCGCCATGACACCGACGGCACGTTGGGCCGCCGCGCAACGACGCAAGCGCGAAATCATCAACCGGACCGTCCTGGACCGTGCCCTGCACGACCCGCGACGCGTCCCACCGGTCGCGGCCACGGCACCGCAGCCGCAGAAGTAACCCGCGCGCCGCCGCCCCCGCACGGCGCAGGGCGGCTGCGCGGTGCGGGTTCGGGGGCCTGGGTGTGGGAGGTCGGGCGGGTCAGGAGGCGAAGACCTCGTCGCGGGCCTGTTCGACGGCGGCGTGGAGGGCGCCGCGCAGGACGGGCGGGCCCTCCACCTCGCTGACCGCCACGGCGGGGCGGGTCGGGCTGATGCGTCCGACCACGCCCTCGATCCGGGTGGCCAGCGGACGGCCGCCGGCGACGCCGAGGCGGCCTGACAGGACGACCAGGCCCGGGTCCAGCACGATGTTCACCGAGGTCACGCCGTAGGCGATGCGGTCGGCCAGCTCGTCCAGGAACGCGGCGCCGCGCGACTCGTCGGCGGCGGCGGCCCGGACGCAGGCGACGGCGGTCGGCTCGGTGAAGCCGTGCGCGTGGGCGAGGCGGCGCACCGCGTCCGCGCCGACCAGCGAGCCGTAACCGCCCGCCAGCGCGGGAATGCCCCACGAGGTCGACTCGGTGACGCCCTCGGCGGCGTCGGGGGCGCGGCGCGCCGTGCCCACCGGCAGCGGCGCGCCGGGCACGGGCAGGTAGCCGATCTCGCCCGCGCCGCCGAACCGTCCCCGGTGCAGCCGTCCGCCGAGCATCACCGACAGGCCGATGCCCCGGTCCAGCCACACCAGCGCGAAGTCCTCGGCGGACGCCGCCGCCCCGTAGGCCCGTTCGGCGAGCGCGGCGAGGTTGACGTCGTTCTCCAGCGTCACGGGCGCGCGCAGGTCCGACCGCAGCGCCGCGAGCACGCCCGCGTGCCAGCCGGGCAGGTCGAACGCGAACTGCACGTCCCCCGACCGCGGGTCCACGACGCCGGGCGTCCCGATGACGAACGCGCTGAGCCGCCCCACCGCGACGTCCGCCGACGCGCACGCCTTGACGACGGCGTCGTGGACGAGCGGCGCGGGCGCGTCCGTCCCGTTCGGGTCGACGGTGACCCGCGCGACGACCCGGCCCGTGATGTCGGCGACGCCCGCCGTCACCCCGTCCGGCCCGACCTCCAGCCCCGCCACATAGGCGCTCGACGGCACGACCGCGTACAGCGCCGCGTTGGGCCCCCGGCCGCCCGCCTGCTCGCCCGCGACCTCGACCAGCCCGCGCTCCTCCAGCCGCGCGAGGAGCTGCGACGCGGTGACCTTCGACAGCCCCGTGTGCTCGCCGATCTGCGCCCGCGTGAGCGGTCCCCGGCTGAGCAGCAGGTCCAGCGCCGCGCGGTCGTTCAGCTCGCGCAGCAAACGCGGTGTTCCGGGCCGTCGGGTCATGCTTCGACCACCTCGATGTCTCAATCCGCTAACGAGCCGTTTTAAATAGGAAACTTTCTTGTTAGTTTACGCCCCAGGCGCCCGACCCGGTCCCCCGGGGGAGGCGCACCGAGCGCCACTGGCGAGCAGGGCGCCCGCGAGCGGTGCGACGGCGACCACGGCATGGCTGGACCCTACGGGTTCTCCGCGTCGGGGCACGAAGCACTGCAGGCCGGGCGGGCGATGCCGGAAAGGAACCCCCAGTGAAATACACCAGGATCGCGGCGACGACGGTCGCGATCGCCCTGGCCGCCTCGGCCTGCGGCGGCGACAAGAAGGACGGCGCGGACGCGGGCAAGGACCCCGCGCAGCTCAAGGTCTGGATGATGGGCGACGGCACGCCCGAGCAGACCAAGTTCCTCGACCAGGTCGAGACGGAGTTCCGGCAGAAGCACCCGAACACCGACGTCCAGGTGAAGTACGTCCCATGGCCGCAGGTCGCCACCACGTTCCAGAAGGCCGCCGCCGGCGGCGAGGGGCCGGACGTCACCGAACTCGGCAACACCGACGTCCAGTCCCACATCGAGCAGGGCAACCTCCTCGACATCACCGACCAGGTCGCGGGCTGGGCCGACGCGGGCAAGCTCAACAAGACCGCCCTGGAGAACGACAAGGCGGACGGCAAGACCTACGCGCTCCCCTGGTACGGCGGCGTGCGCGGCGTCTGGTACCGCAAGGACTGGTTCGACAAGGCCGGCATCACCGCGCCCAAGACGTGGGCCGAGCTGACCGCCGCCGCCAAGAAGGTCCAGGACGCCCAGAAGGTCCCCGGCATCGGCGTCCCGACCGACCAGACCAACGCGCTGCTCAGCTTCGTCTGGGGCGCGGGCGGCGACATCGCGGCCAAGCAGAACGGCAAGTGGGTCGGCCAGTTCACGTCCCCGCAGGTCAAGGACGCCGTGTCGTACTACACGGGCCTGATCACGACGGACAAGGTCGCGCCGGAGAAGTACGTCGGCAAGAACGAGCTGCAGGGCCCGCAGACCGACTTCGCGCTCGGAAAGCTCGGCATGTACATCGACGGCAGCTGGGCCTTCGCCCAGATGAAGAAGATCGCTCCGAAGAACGCCGACAAGTGGGCCGTCTTCCCGATCCCGGCGAAGAACGGCGGCAACGCCCCGGCGCTCGCGGGCGGCTCGGACGTCGCCGTCTGGAAGGACACCAAGGCGCCGAAGGCCGCGTTCGACTACGCCACCGTCCTGAACAACGCCAAGAACGCCGCCGCGTGGGCCGACATCAGCGGCTTCTCCTCGATGCGCTCGGACGTCCGGTTCTCCGACCCGAGGCTCGCCGTGTTCACCGACATCGCCGCGAACACCAAGTTCGCGCCGATCAGCTCCGGCTGGGGCGAGTTCGAGCAGAGCAAGAAGGTCGTCCCGAACATGCTGAAGGCGATCGTCCAGGGCAAGCCGATCGACGACGAGCTGAAGAAGGCCGACGAGCAGGCCAACACGCTCCTCAACCCGTAAGGGGACGAGATGCTCGACACCGCGTCCGCGGTGGGGAAGGCGCCGGACCGGGGCGATCCCGGTCCGGCGCGCTCCCGCCGCCTCCGCCCCGGGCCGTATCTGCTGATCCTGCCCGCGCTGGCCGTCATCGCCGTGCTGATGCTGTGGCCGATCGGCCAGATCGGCGTCATGTCGCTGCAGAAGATCGGCAACCGGCAGCTCCGCGGCGAGCCCGCCGAGCACGTCGGCCTGGAGTACTTCCGGACGATCTTCGCCGACCCGTTCTTCTGGCAGACGCTCCGCCACACCGTCCTGTTCGCGGCCGTCGCCGTGACGCTGACGATGACCGTCGGCACGCTCATCGGCCTGCTGCTCAACCGGCTCGGCCGCCGCATGGCCAACCTGGTCGCGGGCGGCGTGCTGGTCGCGTGGGCGACGCCGCCGGTCACCGCCGCGATCATCTTCTCCTGGCTGTTCGGCACGACCGGCGGCCTCGTCAACTGGCTGCTGGACCGCCTCCCCGACGCCCTCGTCGGCGGCGGCTGGCCCGACCACAACTGGTTCGCGACCCCGCTGTCCACCTACACCGTGCTGACGGTGTGCGTGGTCTGGCAGGCGTGCCCGTTCGTCGCCGTGTCGGTGCTGGCCGGGCTCAAGAGCGTCCCGAGCGAGCTGTACGAGGCGGCGCGCGTGGACGGCTCGGGCCCGTGGCGGTCGTTCTGGACGATCACCGTCCCGCTCCTCAAGCCGATCTTCATGGTGCTGATCGTCATGTCGGTGATCTGGGACTTCAAGGTGTTCACCCAGCTGTTCGTCATGTCCGGCCTCGCCAACCGCGACGCCTTCAACCTGTCGCTCTACGCCTACTCCGAGGCGTTCGGCTCGCTGAACCCCAAGCTCGGCATGGGCTCGGCCATCGCGGTGGTGCTCACGCTGATCCTGCTCGTCGTCACGGCGGTGTACGTCCGCGTCATGGTCCGGCAGGGGGAGACGGCATGAGGCACCGGAAACTGCGCGCGGCGGGGTTCAACGTCCTCGGGCTCGCGGTGTTCGCGCTCGCGGTGTTCCCCGTCTTCTGGATGGTGTCGACCGCGTTCAAGCCCGACGACGCCATCTTCAGCACGACGCCGAAGCCGATCACGCTGCACCCGACGCTCAGCCACTTCGGCGACGTCCTCGGCAACCCGGTCGCGGAGGTGTCCTTCTGGACGTACTTCCGTAACAGCCTGGTGCTGGCCCTGGTGACCGTCGTGGCGTCCGGCCTGCTGGCGCTGCTCGCGGCGACGGCCGTCGCCCGGTTCCGGTTCCGCTTCCGGACGACGTTCCTCGTGCTGCTGCTGATCGTCCAGATGGCGCCGCTGGAGGCCCTGGTCATCCCGCTGTTCCTGGACCTGCGGCGGCTGGACCTGCTGAACAGCCTCAGCGGCCTCGCCCTCGTCTACATCGGGTTCTCGGTGCCGTTCGCGGTGCTGATGCTGCGCGGGTTCGTCGCGGCGATCCCGAAGGAGTTGGAGGAGGCGGCGGCGCTGGACGGCGCCGGCCCGGTGCGGGTGTTCTTCAGCGTCCTGCTCCCGCTCGTCGCGCCCGGACTGGTCGCCACCAGCATCTTCTCCTTCATCACCGCCTGGAACGAGTTCCTCTTCGCGTTCACGTTCCTCGACGACCAGGACAAGGCGACCCTGCCGATCATGATGCAGTACTTCTTCGGGCACAGCGGGAACGCCTGGGGCTCGATCATGGCCGCGTCCACGCTGCTCACGCTCCCCGTCATCGTGTTCTTCCTCGCGATCCAGCGCCGCATGGTGTCCGGGCTGACCGCCGGGGCGGTGAAGGGATGAGCGACGAACTGTCCCGGCTGGCCCGCGCCGCGCTGCTGCCGGGCTTCGCGGGCGCCACCGCCCCGCGCTGGCTCCTGGACGAGCTGGACCGCGGCCTCGGCGGCGTCACCCTGTTCGCGATCAACGGCAACGTCCCCGGCCCGGACGCGCTCGCGGCGCTGACCGCCCGGCTGCGCGAGGTCGCGGCCCCGATCGTCACGATGGACGAGGAGGGCGGCGACGTCACCCGCCTCGGCGGCCACCTCGCGGCCAGCCCCTACCCGGGCAACGCCGCGCTCGGCGCCGTGGACGACCCGGACCTGACCCGCCGCGTCTACCGCTCGCTCGGCGCGGAGCTGGCCGCCGTGGGGGTGAACGTCAACTTCGCGCCGTCGGTGGACGTCAACACCGCCGCCGCCAACCCCGTCATCGGGACCCGCTCGTTCGGTTCGGACCCCGAACTGGTCGCCCGGCACGCCGCAGCCGCCGTCGCCGGGACGCAGGAGGCGGGCGTCGCGGCCTGTGCCAAGCACTTCCCCGGCCACGGCGCGACGGTCGAGGACTCCCATCTCGGCGTCCCGATCGTGGACGCCGACCTGGACCTGCTGGACCGGCGCGAGCTGGTGCCGTTCCGCGCGGCCATCGCGGCAGGCGCCCGGGCCGTGATGACCGCCCACCTGGACCTGCCCGCGATCACCGGCGGCGTGCCCGCGACCCTCTCCCCCGCCGTGATCACCGGGCTGCTGCGCGAGCATCTCGGCTACCGGGGCGTGATCGTCACCGACGCCCTGGACATGAAGGGGGCGAGCGGCGCGATCGGGATCCCGGAGGCGGCCGTCCGGGCGCTGCTGGCGGGCGCGGACCTGCTGTGCCTCGGGCCGCGCGAGCACGCCGACTCCGTCCGGGCCGTCCTGGCGGCGATCACCGGGGCCGTCCGGTCCGGGCGGCTGCCGCTGGAACGGCTCGCCGACGCCGCGTCCCGCACCGAGGCGCTCCGGCGTCCGCCCGGCACGCCGGACGTCCGGCCGGACCGGGCCGCCGGGCTGGACGCCGCCCGCCGCGCCCTCCGCGTCACCGGGACGCTCCCGGTCTTCGCCGCGCCGCCGCTCGTCGTGGAGCTGTCGGCGGACGGCAACATCGCGGTCGGGCCGACGCCGTGGGGGCTCGGGCCGTACGCGCCGGACGCCGTCCGGGCCGACGGCTCCCCCGCCGAGGCCGCCGGCCTGGTGGAACGTGCCCGGGGGCGCGGGCTGGTGATCGTCCTGCGGGACGCGCACCGGCACGCGGGACAGCGCGCGCTCGCTTCCGCGCTGCTCACGGCCCGTCCGGACGCCGTCCTCGTGGAGATGGGACTGCCCGTCTGGCGGCCGGAGGGGGCCGTCCACGTGGCCACCTACGGGGCCGCCGCCGCGAACGCGCGCGCCGCCGCCGAATTGCTCGAACTTACCGCCGCGTAAAGCCCGCTGACCTGCGGTCCGGCCACGGGGGCGCCGGACCGCACCGGCCCTTGGCGGGGAGGTAAGCCAGACCAGTCAGATCGACAAGGGATAATACGAGCATGCGATTGTCCGCCCGGGTCGACTACGCCCTGCGCGCCGCCGCCGAACTCGCCGTCGCCGGAGACCGTCCGGTGACCGCGGTCCAGCTCGCGGAAGCGCAGCAGATTCCGCCCAAGTTCCTCGAGAACATTCTCGGCCAGCTCCGCCGGTCCGGCCTGGTGCGCAGCCAGCGCGGCCCGGAGGGCGGCTACTGGCTCGCCCGGCCCGCCGGGGACATCATGCTCGCCGACATCATCCGCGCCATCGACGGGCCGCTGCTCGGCGTCCGGGGCGAGCGCCCCGAGCACGTCGGGTACGAGGGTCCCGCCCGCTCGCTGCAGGAGGTGTGGATCGCGCTGCGCGCCAGCGAGCGCGGCATCCTGGAGACCGTGTCGCTCCAGCACATCGCCGAGGGGCGCCTGCCCGATCCCGTCCAGAAGCTGACCGAGGACCCCGCCGCCTGGGAAAGCCCGTCCTTCCTCTGACGTGCCCGAAGGCGACACCGTCCGGCTGACCGCCGCGCTCCTGGACGCGGCGCTCACCGGGCACGCCCTGACGCGCGCCGAACTGCGCGTGCCGCGCCACGCCACCGCCGACCTGCGCGGGCGGACGGTCGTGTCCGTCGCCTCGCGCGGCAAGCACCTGCTCATCCGGGTGTCGGGCGGGCTGACGATCCACGTCCACCTGCTGATGGAGGGGCGGTTCCACGTCGGCGCGGCCGGCGCCGCGCCGCGCGGCCACCGGGTACGGCTGGTGCTCGGCACCCGCGACGCGCTGGCCGTCGGGACGTCGCTGGGCAAGCTCGACCTGCTCCCGACGGCCGAGGAGTCCCGCGTCGTCGGGCACCTCGGTCCTGATCTGCTCGACCCGTCCTGGGGCCCTGAGTTGGCGGACGAGGCCGTCCGGAACCTGCGCGCCGCGCCCGAGCGCGCGATCGGCGAGGCGCTGCTGGATCAGCGGGTGCTGGCCGGGATCGGGAACGTCTACAAGTCCGAGATCCTGTTCCTGCGCGGCGTGAGCCCGTGGACGGCCGTCCGGGACGTCCCGGACCTCCCGGCCGTCGTGGACCTCTCCCATCGCCTCCTGGACGCCAACAAGGCCCGCCACGGCCACATCACCACCGGCGACCGCCGGCCGGGCCGCGAACACTGGGTCTACGGCCGCGGCGGACGCCCCTGCCGCCGCTGCGGCACGCCCGTCCGCCGCGCCGACCAGGCGTCGGACGTCGGCGAACGCGTCACCTTCTGGTGCCCCGCCTGCCAGCCGTCCTGAACAGGACGGCCCCGGCCCTGTCCGGGCCGGGGCCGTGCGAGTCGATGATCAGGACTGGGCCTGGAACATCCAGTGCTGCTTTTCGAGGCTCGCGGTGATGCCGATCAGCAGGTCCTGGGTGATCGGGTCGGGCTCGTCGGTCGCCGCGACGCGCTCCCGGAAGCGCGCGATGATCTGCGCCAGCGCGTCGGTCACCGCCGCCACGACCTTGTCGTCGTCCAGATAGCCCGATTCGAGCTGCGGGATCTCGGTGCGGTCGGCGACGGTCCGCGCGCGGCCGTCGGGGTTCACGCCGATCGCGATCGCGCGCTCGGCGACGTCGTCCTGCGCCTGCCGGGCGAGATCGACGATCTCGTCCAGGTGCTCGTGGACGACCTTGAAGTTGCGGCCGGTGAGGTTCCAGTGCGCCTGTTTGGCGTACAGGGACAGATCGATCAGATCGACCAGCGCCCCCTGCAGCGCGTCCCCCGTCACCTTCTGCGCCGACTCGCTCAGCGGGCTCTTGATCGCCGCCATCGTGGGACTCCCTCCGTCGTAACCGGTCCGTCCGTTATCAACGTCAGACCTGCCCGCATATGCCGCGCATACGCGTGAAACCGCCCACAGGGCGGGACGGACCCGGGCGACGGCGCACGACGCACCGTCCCGGGTACCCCACGTGCGACCGCCGTCAGGCGGCCACCATGTCGGCGCGGAACTCGCCGGTGATCTCCTCGGGCGTGGCCGGGATCTTCTCGGTGAGCCGCTCGTGCTCGGGCGCGCCCGCCATCACCGGCTCGTGCTGCAGCTCGGCGAGGGCCAGTGCGTCCGCGACCTCGCGCAGGACGTGCGACAGCGGCACGCCCAGCGCCTTGCAGATCGACGCGAGCAGCTCCGACGAGGCTTCCTTCTGCCCTCGCTCGACCTCGGACAGGTATCCGAGGGAAACCCGTGCCGCCGCGGACACCTCGCGGAGGGTGCGTCCCTGGCGCAGCCGCAGCTGCCGCAGTACGTCACCGAGCAGCTGGCGAAGCAGGACCATCGTCTCGCTCCCTCCCTCAGTTCGGACCATCTACCGCTTCCACCGTACCCGCCCGGAGGGCGGGCATGGCAGACCGGCGATTTCGTGTTCGCTCGGAACGTAACGCTGTAATCAGCCCTACTCTTCCGGATCTTTACGAGCGTGCTGGGTTCCCGGCTCGGCGTCAAGCCCGAGAATCGTGCGCCGGAGCAGTTCAAGGGCCTGGACGACCGTCATCCGGCGCACGACGCCCCGCGCCTCCGGCCCACCGGCGGCCACGGGGAGTCGCGGACTGATCACGACGGGTTCGGTGCCGGGTCCGGCCACGCCGACGTGGACCGTGCCGACCGGCTGCCCGTCCTGGGGGTCCGGACCGGCCACGCCGGTGACGGCGAGGCCATAATCCGCGCCGATCCGGTCCCGGACGCCGACGGCCATGAGCGCGGCCACGTCCGGGTGGACGGCCCCGTGCCGCTCCAGCAGCTCGGCGGGGACCCCGAGCAGCCGGTGCTTCAACTCCGTCGCGTAGACGACCTCGCCGCCCGCGTAGGTCGCCGATGAACCGGGCATCTCGGTCAGCTCCGCCCCGATCAGCCCGCCGGTCAGCGACTCGGCCGTGGCGACGGTCGCGCCGCGCTCGGCCAGCAGGCGGTGGACGACCCGGTCGAGAGATTCGTCGCCCGTCCCGTAGACGGCGTCGCCGAGCAGGTCCCGCGCGGCCCGCTCCGCCTCGGCGAGCAGAGCTTCGGGGTTCTCGCCCGCCGCCGTGATCCTGATCCGGACCTCGCTCGGGGACGGCAGGTACGCCAGCCGCACGCCGTCCATGCGCTCCACCGGGGCCAGCCGCGTCGCGACGACCGACTCCCAGATCCCGGCCGTCCGCAGCGTGCGCCGCGCGACCGCGGGCAGCCCGGCGCGCTCCTCCAGCTCGGGCAGGACGGTCGCGTCCATGAGCGTCCGCATCTCGTACGGGACGCCCGGCAGCGCGTACACCACGCCGCCGCGCAGGTCGAACCGCAGCCCCGGCGCGCTGCCCTCGGAGTTCGGCAGGACGCGGGCGCCCTCGGGGACGTCGGCCATGCGCAGCGCCATCGGCTCCAGCGTCCGTCCGGCCGCCGCGACGCGCTCGCGCAGCCGCCGCTCCAGCGCCGGGTCGCGGACGAGCGCCGCGCCCGCCGCCTTCGCCAGCGCGTCCCGCGTGAGGTCGTCGTAGGTGGGGCCGAGGCCGCCGGTGGTGATGACGACGTCGGCCCGGCTCAACGCGCTCTCGACGGCCGCGACGATGACGTCCAGCTCGTCGCCCACGACCACGCTGCGCGTCACGTCCACGCCGTGGTCGGCGAGCCGCCGGCCGAGCCAGGCGGCGTTGCCGTTGACCACGTCGCCGATCAGCAGCTCGTCCCCGATCGTGAGCAGTTCGACGCGCATCGGCACTCCCGCCTGTCGGTGGTCCTCAGGCGTCGAAGATACGCCGTCAGGCGGCGCGGGCGGCCCGGCGCAGCCGCCACGCCTGGACGAGGTAGTCCGCGCCCGTCACCGTCGTGACGACCACCGCCGCGCCCATCAGGACGAACCGGACGGGGTCCAGCGGCCCGGGCAGGATGAAGAACCCGATCGCGAGGACCTGCAGCATCGTCTTGAGCTTGCCGCCCTTGCTCGCCGGGATCACCCCGTAGCGGATGACGACGAACCGCAGCAGGGTGATACCGATCTCCCGCACGAGGATCACGATCGTCACCCACCACCACAGCTCGCCGAGCACCGACAGCCCGATGAGCGCCGCGCCGGTCAGCGCCTTGTCGGCGATCGGGTCGGCGATCTTGCCGAAGTCGGTGACGAGGCCGTGCTTGCGCGCCAGATCGCCGTCGATCTTGTCGGTGACGGACGCGACCGCGAACACCGCGAACGCGGCGAGCCGCCAGCCGGTGCCGTCCTGGAGCAGCAGCCACAGGAACGGCGGCACCAGGGCGATGCGGACGATCGTGAGCAGGTTGGCGACGTTGTAGAGGCTGGGCGGATCGTCCGGCCGGGGGGAGCCCGGCGTCACGCGAGGTCCGCGACCAGATCGACGCCGTCGCTGCCCGTCACCCGGACGGTCGCGAGGTCGCCGAGCGCCAGCCCCGTGCCCCGCACGAGCACCGTGCCGTCCACCTCGGGCGCCTGGTGCTCGCCGCGGCCCTCGAAGGCGCCGTCGTCGGTCTTGTCCTCCACGAGGACGCGCAGCTCGGTGCCGACGCGGTCCTCGGCGCGCTGGGCGGTCAGCTCGTCGGCGAGGTCGGTCAGCTCGGCCGTGCGGCGCGCGACCTCGTCGGGGTCGACCTTGCCGGGCAGGGACGCGGCCTCGGTGCCGTCCTCGTCGGAGTAGCCGAACACGCCGATCGCGTCGAGCCTGGCGTCCTCCAGGAACGCGGCCAGCTCGGCGAAGTCGTCCTCGGTCTCGCCGGGGAACCCGACGATGAAGTTGGACCGGACGCCCGCCTCGGGCGCGAGGTCGCGGACGCGGTCCAGCAGCTCCAGGAAGCGCGGACGGTCGCCGAACCGCCGCATCGAGCGCAGCACCGGGCCGCTCGCGTGCTGGAACGACAGGTCGAAGTAGGGGGCGACGCCGGGCGTCCCCGCGATGACCTCGATCAGCCCGGGCCGCAGCTCGGCGGGCTGGAGGTAGCTCACGCGGACGCGCTCGATCCCGTCCACCGCCGCGAGCTGCGGCAGCAGCTTCTCCAGCGCGCGCAGGTCGCCGAGGTCCTTGCCGTAGGACGTGGAGTTCTCGCTGACGAGCACGACCTCCCGCACGCCGTGCCCGGCCAGCCAGCGCGCCTCCTCCAGCACCTCCGCCGGGGGCCGCGACACGTACGCGCCGCGGAACGCCGGGATCGCGCAGAACGTGCAGCGCCGGTCGCAGCCGGACGCGAGCTTCAGCGGCGCCACCGGCCCGCCGCCGAGCCGCCGCCGCAGGACGCGGGGCCCGGACGCGGGCGCCAGGCCGTCCGGCAGCTCGCCGTGTCCCGGGACGGCGACGTCGGACGCGCGCCGCTCCACCGGGCTGATCGGCAGCAGCGTGCGGCGGTCGCGCGGGGTGTGGGCGTCCCGGCGGCGGCCCGCGAGGACGTCGTCCAGCCGCGTCCCGATCTCGGCGTAGTCGTCGAAGCCGAGGACCGCGTCGGCCTCGGGCAGCGCGGCGGCCAGCTCGGCGCCGTACCGCTCGGCCATGCACCCGGCGGCGACGACCTTCGCCCCGGAGTCGTGCGCGGCCAGCAGGGTGTCGATGGAGTCCTTCTTCGCGGCCTCGATGAACCCGCAGGTGTTCACCACCACGACGTCGGCGCCCTCGGCGGACTCGGTGAGATCCCAGCCGGCGCCCTCCATGCGGGCGGCCAGCTCTTCGGAGTCGACCTCGTTGCGGGCGCAGCCGAGCGTGACGAGGGAGACGGTGCGGCGTGTGGGCATGCCCCCTAAGGTAACGGCCCCGCGCCGCCGGACGGACCCGAGCCCGCCCCTACCTCACGCGGCCTCGGGGTCGGACGGCGTGAAGTCCAGGTGGACGACGTTCCCGCTCTGCCCGGGCGTGCCGAGGTCCTTGCCGTTCACCGTCAGCCGGACGCCGCCGCCGTTGCCGATCAGGATGCTGATCTTCTTCTTGGCCTTCCACTCCCGGACGGTCCCGCTGCGCAGCGTCCCGCTGAAGAGGGTGCGGCCCTTGTCGCCCCGGACGTTCACCCACGTCGCGCGGCGCGCCTTCAGCCGCAGCTCGACGTTCTTGCGCGGCGCCGCCGCCACCGGGTCGCCCGCGCGCCGCGGCTGCTGCTGGTGCGGGGACGCCGCCGCCTGCGCGGGCTTCTCCGCGACCTGCCGCGCGGCGTGCTGGCCGCCGCGCCCGCCGAAGAACTGGACGCCCGCCACGACGACCAGCGCCGCGAACGCCATCGCCATCGCCGCGCTCCAGTTCGGGCTGCGGCGCTCGCGGAACGGCACGAGCGGACGGTCGGTCTCCCACGGACCGCCGGTCGCCGACGAGGGCTGCGGCGCGCCGCCGTGCGCGTCGTCGAACGCGCGGACGAGCGGTTCGGGGTCGACGCCGACGACGCGGGCGATGGTGCGGATGTGGCCGCGGGCGTAGAAGTCGCCGCCGCAGGGCGCGAAGTCGTCGCGCTCGATGCCGCGGATCACGCTCTCGCGGACGCGGGTCCGCAGACTCACCTCGGTGATCGTGAGACCGGCCTGCTTCCGCCCCTCCGCCAAGGTCTCACCGATACCCACGCGAGTTCTCCCTCCCGGCACTCCGGTTGGACTCCAGTCTAGAAACGGCCATGCCCGCTGCGCGACGCCCGACACGTTCTGGACCGGCCAAGATTTCGCATCAATCCGCCCACGGGCGTACCGACGGAACATGTCCGCCGTGCGTCGGGACGGCGTCTCAGGCCGAACCGCGCACGTCGGCGAGCACGCCGGGCAGCTCGTCGGGCTTGACGAGGACGTCGCGCGCCTTGGAGCCCTCGCTGGGGCCGACGATGTCGCGGCTCTCCATGAGGTCCATGAGGCGCCCGGCCTTGGCGAACCCGACGCGCAGCTTGCGCTGGAGCATCGACGTCGAACCGAACTGGGTGGACACGACCAGCTCGATCGCCTGCAGCAGCAGGTCGAGGTCGTCGCCGATGTCCTCGTCGATCTCCTTCTTCGGGCCGGACGTCTCGGTGACGTCCTCCCGGTAGACCGCCTGCATCTGCGTCTTGCAGTGCTCGACGACCTCGTGGATCTCCTTCTCCGACACGTACGCGTTCTGCAGCCGCATCGGCTTGCTCGCGCCCATCGGCAGGAACAGCGCGTCGCCCTGCCCGACCAGCTTCTCCGCGCCCGGCTGGTCGAGGATGACGCGGCTGTCGGCCAGCGAGGACGTCGCGAACGCCAGCCGGGACGGCACGTTCGCCTTGATCAGCCCGGTCACGACGTCCACCGACGGGCGCTGCGTGGCGAGCACGAGGTGAATTCCGGCGGCGCGGGCGAGCTGGGTGATGCGGACGACCGAGTCCTCGACGTCGCGCGGCGCGACCATCATGAGGTCGGCCAGCTCGTCCACGATGACCAGCATGTACGGGTACGGGGTGTAGACGCGCTCGCTGCCGGGCGGCGCGGTGAGCTTGCCCGCCCGGACGGCCTTGTTGAAGTCGTCGATGTGCCGGAACCCGGACGCGGCCAGGTCGTCGTACCGCCGGTCCATCTCCCCCACGACCCATTCGAGGGCTTCGGCGGCCTTCTTCGGGTTGGTGATGATCGGGGTGATGAGGTGGGGGATGCCCTGGTACATCGTCAGCTCGACGCGCTTGGGGTCCACCAGGATCATGCGGACCTCGTCGGGCGTCGCGCGCATGAGCACGGACGTGATGAGCCCGTTGATGCACGTCGACTTGCCCGCGCCGGTCGCGCCCGCGATGAGGATGTGCGGCATCTTCGCGAGGTTCGCCACGACCGTGCGGCCCTCGACGTCCTTGCCGAGTCCGACGACCATCGGGTGGTGCTCGCCGGTCGCGGCGGGCGAGCGCAGCACGTCGCCGAGGCTGACGATGTCCTTGTCGACGTTCGGGATCTCCACCCCGATCGCCGACTTGCCCGGGATCGGGGAGATGATCCGGACCTCGGAGCTTTTCACCGCGTAGGCGATGTTGCGGGTCAGCGCGGTGATCTTCTCGACCTTGACCGCCGGGCCCAGCTCGATCTCGTACCGGGTGATCGTCGGGCCGCGCGTGAAGCCGGTGACCTGCGCGTCGATGTTGAACTGCTCCAGCACGCCGGTGAGCGAGTTCACGACCTGGTCGTTGGCCTTGGTGCGCGGCTTGGCGACGCTGCCGGGACGCAGCGCGGACGGCTCGGGCAGCTCGTAGATCTCCCCCGACGACGACAGCGGGAGCTGCTCGCTGCGGCGCGGCGCGGGCGTCGGGTCCGGGACGGCCGGCTGCGGCGGCGGCGCGTCGTCCACCGGATCGGGCGGCAGCAGGTCGGCGGGCGGTTCGGCGGGCGGCTCGGGCGGCGGACCGAACGGGTCCGGCTCGAACAGGTCGTCGGCGAGGTCGCGGGAGGCGCCCGGGCGCGGCGCGTCCTCGTCCAGCAGCGGCGTGTCGTAGGGGCGGGAGTGCTCGCCGCGCTCGACGCCCTCCTCGCCGCCCTCGGCTGCGCGGGACCGGCGGCGGCGCTTGGGCTTCGGCTCCGCGTTCTCGTCGGTCTCGGCGGGCGCGCCGGTGCGGCCCTGGAGCGTCGCGACGGCCCACAGGTCGGCGAGGCGTTCGGGGACGCGCGCGATCGGCGTCGCCGTCACCACCAGCAGCCCGAACCCCGACAGCAGCAGGAGCAGCGGCACCGCGACCCACGTGCTCAGCGCGGCGGCCAGCGGCGCCGACACGAGCCAGCCGATCACGCCGCCGCCGTCGCGCACGCCGGTCATGTCGTCGGCGGGCGACGGCAGGCCCGAGCCGATGTGGACGACCCCGACGACGCCGACGAGCAGGGCGGTCAGGCCGATCGCGACGCGTCCGGTGTCCTCGTTGGTGTCGGGGTGCCGCAGCGTCCGCCACGCGAGCACCGCCAGCACGACGGGCACGCCCATCGCGAGGATCCCGATCCCGCCGCGCACGACCTGCTCCAGCGCCCTGGTGACGACGCCGCGCGGCGTCCACCAGGTGACCGACGCGAGCACGATCGCCGAGCCGAGCAGCGCCAGCCCGAGGCCGTCGCGCCGGTGCTCGGTGTCGAGGTTGCGGGCGCCGTTGCCGAACGCGCGGAACAGCGACCCGACCGCGACGGCGGCGAGGTGGTAGAGCTTGAACAGCAGGCCGAAGAACGCGAGGAACAGGTTCGGCACCGGATCGGGCGCGGGCGGGCGGCCCTTCGCGGGCGCCTTGCGCGGCGCGCCGCCCTTGCCACCGCCCTTGCCGCCGTTCTTCGCCGGGGCCTTCTTGGGCGCGGCGCCGCGGGCGGCGGGCTTCTTGGCCGCCGCCTTCGTTCCGCCGCCGGTGCGGCGCGGTGCGGGCGGCCGGTCGCCGCCCGTTCTGCCCCGGGCCTGCTCGGCCCCGGCACGCGAGGAGGATTTCGCCCCACCGGACGCACGTGTGGCCATGCTGCCGAGCCTAACCAAGAGACACGCCGGTTCGGCGGCAGGACGCGCGCCCCGGGCGTGTCGTACGCCCGGGGCGCGCGGCTCAGACCTCGACCACCGCGGGGATGATCATCGGGCGGCGCCGGTAGTTCTCGCTCACCCACTTGCCCGCCGTGCGGCGGATGATCTGGCTGACCTGGTGCGGGTCGTTGACGCCCTTGCCGCCGGCGTCCGCCAGCGCGGCCTCGATCCGGTCGATGACCTCGTCGAAGTCCGCGTTGCCGATCCCCGCGCCGCGCGCGTGGATCTCCGGCCCGGCCACGACCTTGCCGCTGGAGGTGTCGATCCCGACGACGATCGAGATGAACCCCTCCTCGCCGAGGATCCGGCGGTCCTTCAGGGACGTCTCGGTGACCTCGCCGACCGACAGGCCGTCCACGTACACGTACCCGGCCGGGACGGCGCCGACGATGCTCGCCTGCCCGTCCACCAGGTCCACGACGACGCCGTCCTCGGCGATGACGATGTTCTCGTCCGGGACGCCGGTCGCCGCCGCGAGCTTGGCGTGCGCCCGCAGGTGCCGCCACTCGCCGTGGATCGGCATGAAGTTGCCGGGCTTGGTCATGTTGAGCACGTACAGCAGTTCGCCCGCCGACGCGTGCCCCGACACGTGGACCAGCGCGTTGCCCTTGTGGACGATCCGCGCCCCCCACCGCGTCAGCCCGTTGATCACGCGGTTCACCGCGTTCTCGTTGCCCGGGATCAGCGACGACGCCAGCATGACGGTGTCGCGGTCGGTGATGCGGATCTGCTGGTGGTCGCGGTTGGCCATCCGCGACAGCGCCGACATCGGCTCGCCCTGCGACCCGGTGCAGACCAGTACGAGCCGGTCCGGCGGGACGTTCTCCAGGTCCTTGACGTCGACCATGATCTCGTCCGGCACCGACAGGTACCCGAGTTCGCGGGCGACGCCCATGTTGCGGACCATCGAGCGGCCGACGAAGCAGACGCGCCGCCCGTTGGCGACGGCCGCGTCCAGGACCTGCTGCACGCGGTGGATGTGCGACGCGAAGCACGCGACGATCAGCCGCTCCTTCGCGGTGCGGAACACCTCGTCCACGACCGGGCCGATGTTGCGCTCGCTCGTGACGAACCCCGGCACCTCCGCGTTCGTGGAGTCCGACATGAGCAGGTCGATGCCCTCGGCGCCGAGCCGCGCGAACCCGCCGAGGTCGGTGAGCCGGCCGTCCAGCGGCAGCTGGTCCATCTTGAAGTCGCCGGTCGCGAGCACCAGCCCGGCGGGCGTGCGGATCGCGACCGCCAGCGCGTCGGGGATCGAGTGGTTCACCGACAGGAACTCGCAGGAGAACGGCCCGAAGTCCCGGGTCTCGCCCTCCACGACCACCTCGGTGACCGGCTTGATCCGGTGCTCGGTGAGCTTGGCCTCCAGCAGCGCCAGGGTCAGCTTCGACCCGACCAGCCGGATGTCGCGCCGCTCCCGCAGCAGGTACGGGACGGCGCCGATGTGGTCCTCGTGGCCGTGCGTCAGGATGACGGCCTCGATGTCGTCCAGGCGGTCCCGGATGTACTCGAAGTCCGGCAGGATCAGGTCGATGCCCGGCTGCTCGGTCTCGGGGAACAGGACCCCGCAGTCGACGATCAGCAGCCGGCCGCCGAACTCGAAGACCGTCATGTTGCGGCCGATCTCGCCGAGGCCGCCGAGCGCGACGATGCGCAGTCCCTCCGGCGGCAGCGGTGGCGGATCGGGCAGTTCGGGGTGCGGGTGGCTCACGCGCGTCCCCCCGCGGGGACGGCGGGAACGGTCCCGTCCCCGTACCGACGCGGCGCCCGCCGCGCGGCGGTCACCTGTCGACCTCCGGAATGCTCGACTCGGGCACTTTGACTCCCCCCATCATCAGGTCTTCACGCAGGCGCGCCGCGAACTCCGGCGGGGCCTCCACGAGCGGCGCGCGCACGGCGCCGCCGCCCGGCAGGCCCAGCAGGTTCAGCGCTGCCTTGACGGCGATGGCGCCCTGCGTACGGGTCATGATGGCGCCGACGACCGGCAGCAGGCGCCGGTGGATCGCCAGCGCCCGCGCCACGTCTCCGGCGCGATAGGCGTCGATCATCTCATGCAGGTCGGCCCCGACGACATGTCCGACGACGCTGACGAATCCGGCCGCCCCCACCGACAGCCACGCCAGGTTGAGCAGGTCGTCGCCGGAGTAGAAGGCGAGATCGGTGCCCGCCATCACCTGCGACGACTCGAACAGGTCGGCCTTGGCGTCCTTCACCGCGACGATCCGCGGGTGCTCGGCCAGGCGGCGCAGCGTGTCGCCCTGGATCGGGACGCCCGCGCGGCCGGGGATGTCGTAGAGCATGTTCGGCAGGCCGGTCGCGTCGGCGACGGCCGTGAAGTGCCGGACCAGGCCCTCCTGCGGGGGCTTGTTGTAGTACGGCGTCACGACGAGCAGCCCGTGCGCTCCGGCGGCCTCGGCCTGCCGGGCGAGCTGGAGGCTGTGCTCGGTGTGGTTCGTCCCGGCGCCCGCCACGATCACCGCGCGGTCCCCGACGGCCTCCACGACCGCGCGCAGCAGCCGCTCCTTCTCGGTGTCGCTCGTCGTCGGCGACTCGCCCGTCGTGCCGTTCACGACGAGGCCGTCGTGGCGCTGCTCCTCGACCAGGTGGGTCGCGAGCCGCGCCGCCCCGTCGTAGTCGACCCCGCCGTCCGGCAGGAACGGGGTGACCATCGCGGTCAGCATCCGCCCGAACGGGGCGTCCGCGGTTGTGCTCGGTGCCATGCACCGAACGGTACCGGTCCGGACGCATGCCGGGGACCCTCAGCCCGTGCGGAGCGGACCAGAACATGGGAAGGTCGCCGCCATGCTCGGGGGGACACGACGGCGACCCTCTCCTCAGCCATCGGTCGTGGTAAAGCCTTCGTTACCGGTCATCCCGACGGGATGGCCCGGGCAAGCCCGCGCCGGCGCCCCGGCTCAGCCCTGTTCCTGCGCCGCGCGGCCCGCGGGCGCTTTCGGCGGCCATTCCTTTCGGTAGTCTTGCCAATCTTTTTCGGACGTCGTCCAGTCGGCGTATATGCCCACGCCGAACGGCTTCTTCGGCTGCCTTCCGAGGGCGTCGATTCCTTTTCGCACGCCGCGGAGCGCGGTCGGGAGGTCTTCCGCCCAGCCGGTCGACGACCGGTAGGTCGGGACGCCGAGGAACACCGTCGTGCGGTCGCCGATCAGGTCGAGGGTCCACTGCGCGTGTTTCGCGAAATGTAGCCCGACCAGGGATTTCGTCCAGAGTTGCGTGTCGTAGGCCATGATGGCGACCTGGTCGGCGCGGGCGGCCAGCGCGCGCAGGAACGTCGCCGTCGGACGGGCCGGGTAGCGGAAGCCGCCCGTGCGCGGCAGCAGCGCCTTGAAGATCGGCTGGGCGGCGTCCACCAGGGTTTTCTGCTCGATCGCCACCGACAGGAGCTTTCCCCTGGATTTCGTCAGCGCGCGCGTGTCGTCCAGGAGGGCCAGGAACGCGGCGTCGTCGGGATAGATGGGCTCGAAGTCGTAGTGGACTCCGGCGAATCCCAGGTCGAGGAACGTTCGGTCCGTCGCCAGGACGTTGGTGCGGACGTTGCGGTCGTCCAGGTCGATGATTCCGTGCCCGTCCACTTTCCGGATCTGGCCCAGGTACGCCTGCGCCCGGACGGTCGGGGCGTAACGGTGGAGGGCGGCCAGCAGTGCGGGGGCGTTGCGATAAAGGTTCGCGGGGACGGTTCCGTCCGCCTCGAACGGGCCGGCGTGGAAGTAGACGTCGGTGATGCGGTTGCGGCGGAGTAAGTCCGCGAACGATCGGTACTCGGCGTCCGTGTGCGGCTCCCCCACCCACTGGTGGCGCGCCCACAGGGCGTTCACGTCGGTGCCCGGCGCGGACGGCGGAGTCTGCCACCACATCCACGCCCCGGACGGGACGAGCAGCACCAGTCCGAGCACGTACACGGCGGCCCAGGCGACGCCGCGCAGGATCCGCCGGCGCCGTTCCCCCCGTCCCCGCATCCCGCGATGATCCCAGGCGCATCCCAGGACAGGGAACCCGAACGATCAAGAAACGGTCATTGTTCCGGACGTCGCCCACCGAACCGGACACGCAGGGTGTTCACTTGGTCGCAGACGGAACCCGTTCAATGTCGGGATCTCCGTTAGGGATGGAGGTCGTCAGACCAATGCGAGGACCGAACCAGACCGAGGCGCGCCGGACGGGCCGGCGCGCCGAGCACCGGCGGACCGTCCGCCGGGACGAGATCCGGGGCCGCGCGTCGCGCGGTCGCCGTCCGATGCGACGGCCGGCGGGCGATCCGGCGCCGCTGTTCAGTACCCGCGCCCTGGTCATCCTGCTGGCTGCCGTGGGCGCGGCCGTCTTCTCCGTCGTCAGGCCCGGCACCGCGATCCCGATCGGGACCGCCGTCGGCGTCGTGACGCTCCTCGCGCAGATCGTCCGCGACTGAGAAGGGCGGCCTCCGGGCCGCCGGGACGGGAACCGAAAGGAGGCGGCGGGGTCCGCGAGCCCCGCCGTCGTCAGGCGGCATCGTCAGGCGGCGACGTCGAGCCGTTCCGCCGGGGCGGGGACGGGCGCCCGCCGGATCCGCGCCCGCTGCGTGACCCCGACGCACACCAGCACCGCGACCGCGACCCCCGCCGTGAGCGCGTCCACGTGCTCGCCGAGCAGCAGCGCCGACCAGGCGAGCGTCAGCAGCGGCTGGACGAGCTGGACCTGCCCGGCGCGCGCGATGCCCGTCCGGGCCATCCCCGCGTACCAGGCGAAGAACCCGAGGAACGACGAGCCGAACGTCAGGTACGCGAAGCCGGCGACGGTGCGTCCGGTCCAGTGCGGCCCGGCGTCGGCGAGCATCGCGAACGTCGCCGGGAGCGCGACGGGCGCGGCGAGGACGAGCGCCCAGGAGATGACGCGCGGGCCGCCGAGCGTCCGCGCGATCCGGCCGCCCTCGGCGTATCCGGCGGCGCCGACGACCAGCGCCGCGAGCAGCAGCAGGTCGGCGGCGCCGAGCCCGCCGCCGCCCCGGACCAGCGCGAACCCGGTGACGCAGACCGCGCCCGCCGCCGCGGCGAGCCAGAACGCGCGCGACGGCCGCTCGCCGCCGCGCGCCAGCGCGCACACGGCGGTCGCGCCGGGCAGCAGGCCGATGATGACGGCGGCGTGCGCGCTGGACGACCCGTGCGCGAGCGCGAGCGACGTCAGGACCGGGTAGCCGAGCAGGACGCCGCCCACGACGACGAGCAGGCCCGCCCAGTCGCCGCGCCGGGGCGCCGGGCCGGGGACGGCGAGCAGCAGCAGCCCGGCGGGCAGGGCCGCGACGGCGCAGCGGCCGACGCCGATGAGCGCGGGCGGCAGCCCGTCCAGCGCGAGGACGTTGGCCGGGAACGTGAAGGAGAACGCGAGGACGCCGAGCGCGGCGAGTCCGGTCCCGGTGACCGCTATCCGGCCGTCATCGGTAGCGCTATCATCATTCTTCATGAAAAACGATAGCAGTGGGGCATCTCTGGCCGAAGCACTGCGGGTCGAGATCCGCGCGCTGCGTCCGGGCGCCCGGCTGCCGTCGAGCCGCGCGCTGATGGAACGGCACCGCGTCAGCCCGGTCACGGTGACGCGGGCGATCGGGCAGCTCGCCGCCGAGGGCCTGGTCGTGACGCGGCCGGGCAGCGGCGCGTTCGTCGCCGAGCGGCCCCGGCCGCGCGCCGACCCGCCCGACTTCGGCTGGCAGGCCGTCGCGCTCGGCGACCGGACGGTCGACGCGAGCACCGTGCGCGAGCTGGTCAGCCCCGTCCCGGACGGCATGATCCGGCTGAGCGGCGGCTATCTGCACGCCTCGCTCCAGCCGTCCCGCGCGCTCGCGACCGCGATGGGCCGCGCCGCGCGGCGCCCGGACGCCTGGGAGGCGCCGCCGCCCGCCGGGCTCGCCGGGCTGCGGACGTGGTTCGCCCGCGCCACCGGCCCCGACCTCACGCCCGACGACGTGACCGTCACCGGCGGCGGGCAGCAGTCGCTGGCCACCGTGCTGCGGGCGCTGCTGCCGCCGGGGTCGCCGCTGCTGGTGGAGTCCCCGACGTATCCGGGCGTGCTGGCGCTCGCGCGGATGATCGGGCTCCAGCCGGTGCCGGTCCCGGTCGATACCGACGGCCTGCGCCCTGACCTGCTCGCCGAGGCGTTCGGCGTGACGGGCGCCCGGGCGGTCTACTGCCAGCCGACGCTGCACAACCCGACGGGCGCGGTCATGCCGTCACAGCGACGCGAGCGGGTGCTCGCGGTGGCGCGGGCGGCCGGGGCGTTCGTCGTGGAGGACGACTACGCGCGGCACTTCGTCGCCGAGCCCGTCCCGCCGCCGCTGGTCACCGCCGACACCGAGGGGCGCGTCGTCCACATCGCCTCGCTCACCAAGGTCACCGCGCCGAGCGTGCGGATCGCCGGGGTCATCGCGCGGGGGCCGGTCGCCGAGCGGATCCGGTCGGCGCAGCTCGTCACCGACTTCTTCCCCGCGCGCCCGCTCCAGGAGGCGGTGCTGGAACTGGTCGGCGCGCCGGGCTGGACGCGGCATCTCGCGGCCGTCCGCACGGCGCTGACGGCCCGCCGCGACGCGCTGCTCACGGCCGTCGCGCGCGAGCTGGGGGCGGCGCCGCGTCGGCCGTCCGGCGGGCTGCACGCCTGGGTGCCGCTGCCCGCCGGGACCGACGACCGCGCGGTCGCGGAGGCGGCGGCGCGCGCCGGGGTGCGGGTCAGCGCGGGCCGCCCCTACTTCCCGGCCGAGGCCGACGGGCCGTACGCGCGGCTGAGCTGGGGCGCGGCGGCGTCGGAGGCCGAGATCGCCGAGGGGGTGCGGCGGCTCGCGGGCGTGCTGCCCTGACGCCTCACTCGGTGCAGAAGCAGAACTCGTTGCCCTCCGGGTCGTACCAGACCTGGAACGGACGCTCCGGGTTCTCGCCCATCGGCTCGCTCGCCGGGGTCGCGCCGAGCGCGCGGGCCCGCTCCCCCGCCACCGCGATGTCGGGGACGTCGAGGTCAAGATGGACGCGGTTCTTGACCGCCTTGCCCTCCGGGACGAGCTGGAACGACAGCACCGGGCCGTCCTTGCCGAGCGGTTCCAGGTCCAGCCAGCCGTCGTCGCGCTGCGTCGTCTCCAGCTTCAGCAGCGCGCCCCAGAACCGGGCCACGACGTCCAGGTCATTGCAGTCGAACACCACGTGCGTCACCTTCATGCGTCCGTTCCTACCACGGACGACACCGGTGAAACCAGAACGATGGTGTCGGAAACCGTCGTTTCCGGATGACCGGTGTCTCCGCTGGTAGTGTCGGGATGATGACGGCCCATGACGCCGCACTGCTGCTGCGCGACTTCGTCAACACGCTCGACGCCGAGACCGGCACCGACGAGCTGGCCGCCCCCGACCGGCTCACCGCCTGGCTGCGCTCCCAGAACCTCCTGCCGTCCGGCGCCGTCGCCGGGCGGGCCGACCTGCGCACCGCCGTCGCGCTCCGCGAGGGCCTGCGGGACGCGCTGCGCGCCCATCACGACGACGCCGCCCCCGGACGCGCGCTCGACGGCGTCCTCGCGGGCCTGCCGCTGCGCGTCGCGGTCGTCCCCGGCGCGGACCCGGTGCTGGTCCCGGCCGGGCACGGCGCCGCCGCCGCGCTCGCCCGCCTCGCCGCCGCCGTCATGGCCGCGGTCGCCGACGGCACCTGGCACCGGCTCAAGATCTGCCCGGCGTGCGCGTGGGCGTTCCTCGACACGTCCCGGAACCGGTCCCGGACGTGGTGCTCGATGCGGGTCTGCGGCAACCGGACCAAGACCCGTGCCTACCGCGCCCGCCGCGCCGCTCCGGACGGCGCCGCGCCGGACCGCCGCTAGGGTGGGCGCCATGCCCCAGACGCCCGTCCGGCCCGATGTGGGCGTGCGGCCCGCGCGCCGCGCCGACGCCGCCGCGATCGCGGAGATCCAGGTGCGGTCCTGGCGGAACGGCTACCGGGAGCTGCTGCCCGCCGCCGTCCTCGCCGAGGTGACCGGCGACGCGGCACAGGCGGCGTGGCGCGAGCGCTGGGCGGAGTCGATCACGGGACCGCCGTCCCCGCGCCACCGCGTGCTGGTCGCGGTCGCCGAGGGGCTCGTCACGGGCTTCGCGGCGCACGGCCCGGCCGAGGACGCGGGCGGCGACCCGTCCGTCGCCGAACTGCTCGCGCTGCACGTCGACCCGCTCCACACCCGCGCCGGGCACGGCAGCCGCCTGCTCGCCGCCACCGCCGACGTCCTGCGCGAGGACGCCGTCACCACGCTGCTGACCTGGGCGTTCGAGGGCGACACGGTCCTGCGCGGGTTCCTCGTCTCGGCGGGCTGGGCGCCCGACGGCGCGGCCCGGACGCTCGACATGGGCGAGCCGGTCCGCCAGGTACGGCTGCACACGGCGCTCTAAAGGGGAGGAAACGCGGGGTCGGTGAGGGGCACGGAAGGCCCGGCCGTACTGTGGGGACGTGCCCGAGACGACCCTGACACCGCCCGCCGCCCCGGTCGCGCCGCCCTCCGGCCGCCGCTGGCTCGGGGTGTGCGTGATCAGCCTGGGCGTGTCGCTGATCATCGTGGACGCCACGATCGTCGGCGTCCTCCTCCCCCAGATGGTGGACGGCCTCGGGCTCACCACGGCCGGCGCCGAGTGGATCACCTCGGTGTACGCGCTGGTGTTCGCGGCGCTGCTCATCCCGGCGGGCCGCGCGGGCGACCTGTTCGGCCGCCGCCGCCTGTTCCTGCTCGGCACCGTCGTCTTCACGCTCGCCAGCCTCGGCGTCGCCGCCGCGCAGAGCGGCGGCGCGCTGGTCGCGGCGCGGGCGGTCCAGGGCGTCGGCGCCTCGATGATCATGCCCGCCGCGCTGTCCACGCTGAACACGCTGTTCACCGGACGCGACCGGCACGTCGCGTTCGGGATCTGGGGCTCGATCCTCAGCGGCATGGCCGCGCTCGGCCCGCTGCTCGGCGGCGCGCTGGCGACCGGCGGCGGTTGGCGCTGGGCGTTCTGGCTCAACCTGCCGCTCGGCGCCGCGCTGATCGCCGGGGCGTTCGCGCTCATGCCCGAGACGCGCGGCCGACCCGCCACCGCGCGCGGCCCGCTCGCCGAGATCGACTGGACGGGCGGCGCCCTGTCGGCCCTCGGCCTCGGCGCGCTCGTCTGGGGGATCATCGAGGGCCAGACCTACGGCTGGTGGACGGCCGTCGCCCCGCACCGCGGGCTGTCGCCGGTGCCGGTCGCGCTCGTCCTCGGCGCCGTGCTCCTCGTCGCCCTGGTGCTCGTGGAACGGGCCCGCGCGGCGGCCGGACGGCCCGTCATGCTCGACCTCGCGCTGTTCCGCGTCCCGAACTTCCGGCACGGCAACCTGGCGTCCGCGCTGGTCAACGTCGGCGAGCTGGGCATCGTGTTCGTCCTGCCGCTGTTCCTGCTCGGCGTCCACGGCACGTCCCCGGTCCAGATCAGCCTCGCGCTGCTGCCGCTCGCCCTCGGAGCGTTCCTCTCGGGGGCCGCCGCCGGGCGCTTCGGCCGCCGGGTCGGCCCGCACCGGATCGTGCAGGGCGGCATGGCGCTGGAGGTCGCGGCCGTCCTCGGGCTCGCGGTGACGCTGTCCCCGTCCACCGGCGGGCTCGGCGTCGCGCCCTGGATGCTGCTCTACGGCGTCGGGCTCGGGCTGACCGCCGCGCAGCTCACGAACGTGTCGCTCGCCGACGTGCCGCCGGAACGGTCCGGGCAGGCGTCCGGGACGCAGTCCACGGCCCGGCAGATCGGCGCCGCGCTCGGCATCGCGCTCATCGGGACGGTCTTCGCCACGAGCCTCGGGCGGACCGTGACCGCGCGGCTCGCCGACGCGGGCGTCCCCGCCGCGCACGCCGCCGCCGTCGCGCACGAGCTGCGGCACAGCGCCGGGACGTACGCGCGGGACCTGCACGCCGACCCGCGCCGCGCCGTCGAGGCCCGCGCCGCCGACCGCGCCCTGGCCGCCGCCGCGCGGGACGCGTCCCTGGTCACGGCGGCGATCCTCGCGGGCGGCCTCGCCCTGTCGCTGCGGCTGCGTCCGAGCCGTCCCGGGCGTCCGGAAGAATCGGCGTAGTTCCCCTGTCGTCCCCAACGAAACAAGCGGTAACTGTGGCCACGCTCTCCCAGTGGGTCGCCGGTTCGCGGCCCCGCACCCTCCCCGCCTCGCTCGTCCCCGTCGTCGTCGGCACCGGCGTCGCGGTCGGCGCGGGCGGCGCCGTCTGGTGGCGCGCCGCCCTCGCGGCCGTCGTCTCGCTGATCCTCCAGGTCGGCGTGAACTTCTCCAACGACTACAGCGACGGCGTGCGCGGCACCGACGCCGACCGGGTCGGGCCGCTGCGGCTCGTCGGCTCCGGCGTCGCCAAGCCCAAGCACGTGCTGGCCGCCGCGCTGGCGTGCTTCGGGATCGCGGCCGTGGCGGGGCTCGTCCTCGCGGCCGTGACGACGTGGTGGCTGCTGCTCGTCGGCGCGTTCGCGATCCTCGCCGCGTGGTTCTACACCGGCGGCAAAAAGCCGTACGGCTACCGGGCGCTGGGCGAGATCTCGGTGTTCGTGTTCTTCGGGCTCGTCGCGGTCGTCGGGACGGCCTACGTCCAGCTCGAACGGCTGCCCGCCGAGGCGTGGGCGGCGGCGGTGCCGATCGGGCTGCTGGCGTGCGCGATGCTCGTCGCCAACAACGTCCGCGACATCCCGACCGACGAGATCGCGGGCAAGCGGACGCTCGCGGTCGTGCTCGGCGACCGCAACACCCGCATCCTCTACGCGATGTGCACCGCGCTGCCGTACCTGTTCGTGGTCGCGCTGTCCGTCGTCCACCCGTGGGCGCTGATCGCGCTGCTCTCGGCGCCGCTGTCGGTGCCGCCGACGCAGAAGGTGCTCCAGGGCGCGAACGGCCCGTTCCTCATCCCGGTGCTCGGCGAGACCGGCCGCCTCCAGATCGCCTACGGCGCGCTGCTCGCGGTCGGCCTCGCCCTCTGAGCCGTCAGCGTCCGAGGCTCCAGTCGATCTCCGGCTCGCCCGCGTCGGCCAGCGCCTTGTTGACCGCGCTGAACGGACGCGTCCCGAAGAACTTCTTCGCGCTGAGCGGGCTCGGGTGCGCCGACTCGATCACGGTGTGCTGCGGCCCGGTGATCAGCTTGGCCTTCTTGCGCGCGTACGCGCCCCACAGCACGAACACGACGCGCCGCGGCTTGTCGTTGAGCGCCCGGATCGCCGCGTCGGTGAAGTCCTCCCAGCCCTTGCCCGCGTGCGAGCCCGCCTCGCCCGCCCGGACGGTCAGCACCGCGTTGAGCAGCAGGACGCCCTGGTCCGCCCAGGGGATCAGCTCGCCCGTCGTCGCGGGCGGGACGTCCAGGTCGGCGGCCAGCTCCTTGTAGATGTTGCGCAGCGACGGCGGCAGCCGCACCCCCTCCCGGACGGAGAAGCTCAGCCCGTGCGCCTGCCCCGGCCCGTGGTAGGGGTCCTGGCCGAGGATCAGCACGCGGGCGTCGTCGAACGCGCAGTGCCGGAACGCGCTGAACAGGTCCTCGCGCGGCGGGTAGACGGTCTGCTGCGCGTACTCCTGCTCCACGAACGCGCTCAGCGCGGCCGTGGAGATCGGGTCGAGCAGCGGTTCGAGCCGTGCGCGCCAGTCGGCGGGCAGGGACTCGACGAGGTCAAGCGTCATCGGGGGGCCTCCGGAACGTTTCGGACCAGCGGCATCGACCCTAGCGACCCCCACCGACACGACGGGTCCTTTCGCGGAGCCTCTAGGATGCCGCCATATGCCGGATTCCCCCCTCCGTCGCCGGACCGCCCTCGTCCTGCTGCTCTGCGGGCTCTCCTGGGCCGTCCAGGGATGCGGGTCTTCGGGGCCGACGACGCTGACCGTGTTCGCGACGTCGTCGCTCACCGAGGTGTTCGGCGAGCTGGGCGCGCGGTACGGGCAGACGCATCCGGGCGTCCGGATCGACGCGCGGTTCGGCGCGTCGGCGGACGTCGCCGGGCGCGTCGCCGACCGCGAGCCCGCCGACCTGCTCGTCACCGGCGACGAGACGGCGCTGAACGCCGCCGAGAACCGCCTCACCGGCCGCCGCCGGATCATCGCGCGCACCGGCCTGACGATCGCGGTCGCGCCCGGCAACCCGCGCCGTCTCCAGGGCCTGGCGGACCTGACCCGGCCGGGGCTGCGCGTGGTCGTCGGCGCCGCCGTGACGCCCATCGGACGCTACTCGCGGCAGGTGTTCACCCGGTCCGGCCTGCCGGTGCGGTGGACGGCCGAAGAGGTCGGCTCCCGGGCCGTCCTGGACCGCGTCCGGTCCGGCATGGCCGACGCCGGGCTCGTCTACGTCACCGACCTGCGCTCGGCGGGCGCGGCGGCCGACAGCGTGCCGATCCCGGCGGCCGACAACGTCGTCGCGGCCTTCGCCGCGTCGGTCGTGAAGGGCGGCCACGAGGACCGCGCGGCGGCGTTCCTCACCTGGCTGACCGGCACGGACGCGGCGCGCCTGTTCGCCGAGTACGGATTCTCACCGCCCGGCGCCGTCCACTGACGGAGCGTTTTCGCCCGGCATCGAGCGGGCACGTTCCCGATCATCCGGTCGGGGGTGTTCGTGCCGGGTACGGGGGAGTTCGAGGTGCCGTCCACGCCACCGCGGGATCAGGAGAAGCGCCGGCCGGCGCCGCCGGACCGGCGGCCCGAGCGCCCGTGGCGGTCCGAGGGCGTCCCCGGCGGCGGGGACCGGCCGCCCGACGGCCCGCGCGGACGCGGCTACCGGCCCAACCGCACGGTGTTCTTCTGGCTGCTGCTCGCCGTCGTGTTCGGGCTCAGCTACCTGTCGATGCACCTCACCGGGCGACACGAGCGCCAGAGCCTGCCGTACACGGTGTTCACGCAGCAGGTGGCGGCCGGGAACGTCCGCGACGTCTACACCAAGGGCTTCCAGATCCAGGGCCGGTTGAAGCACGCTCGACAGGTGCCCGGTCAGAACGACCCTCACGTCACCTATGACAGCTTCGAGACGCTGCGGCCCGCGTTCGCCAACGACGACGTCTACGGGCAGATGGTCGCCAAGGGCGTCGTGGTGGAGGCGCGTCCGGTCAGCCAGGACCGGGGGCTGCTCGCGAACCTGCTGCTGTCGCTGCTGCCCGTGCTGCTGTTCGTCGGGCTGTGGGTGGTCGCGCTGGTCTGGATCCAGCGGCGCATGTCGCGAGGCGGCGGCGCGGGCGGCCTGATGGGCGGCTTCGGCCGGCAGCCGCGGCCCGTCACGCCGGACGAGAAGCGCGCCACGTTCGCCGACGTCGCCGGGATCAACGAGGTCGAAGAGGAGCTGACCGAGATCGTCGACTTCCTCCGCGACCCCGGCAAGTACCGCAAGATGGGCGCGCGGGTGCCGCGCGGCGTGCTGCTGACCGGCGCGCCCGGCACCGGCAAGACGCTGCTGGCGCGCGCCGTCGCGGGCGAGGCGGACGTGCCGTTCTACTCGGCCGCCGCGTCGGAGTTCATCGAGATGGTCGTCGGCGTGGGCGCGGCGCGCGTCCGCGAGCTGTTCACCGAGGCCCGCCGGACGGCGCCGTCGATCATCTTCATCGACGAGATCGACACGATCGGCCGGACGCGCGGCAGCGGCGCCTCGGTCGGCGGCCACGACGAGCGCGAGCAGACGCTGAACCAGGTGCTGACCGAGATGGACGGGTTCTCCGGGTCCGAGGGCGTCGTCGTGATCGCGGCGACGAACCGTCCGGACATCCTCGACGCGGCGCTGCTGCGGCCCGGCCGGTTCGACCGGACGGTCTCGGTGTCCCCGCCCGACCTGGACGGACGCGTCGAGATCCTGCGCGTCCACACCCGCGACGTGCCACTGGACCCCGAGCTGGACCTCACCGCCGTCGGCCGGATCACCCCGGGCATGACCGGCGCGGACCTCGCCAACCTCGTCAACGAGGCGGCGCTGCTGGCCGTGAAGCGCGGCAAGGACCGCGTGGACATGACGGACTTCAACACCGCGCTGGAGAAGATCCAGCTCGGCACGCGGCGCGCCCTGGTCATGCCGCCGGACGAGCGGCGCCGCACGTCGTACCACGAGTCGGGCCACGCGCTGCTGGGGATGCTGCTGCCGGGCGCGGACCCCGTCCGGAAGGTCACGATCGTCCCGCACGGCCGCGCGCTCGGCGTGACGGTCTCCACGCCCGAGGCCGACCGCTACGCCTGGGACGAGACCTACCTGCGCGGCCGGATCATCGGCGCGCTCGGCGGGATGGCGGCCGAGGAACTGGTGTTCGGCGTCGTCACGACCGGCGCCGAGTCCGACCTGGAGCAGGTGACGCGGATCGCGCGCGGCATGGTCGGCCGCTGGGGCATGTCCGACCGCGTAGGCCCGCTGTCCGTGCTCCCCGGCGAAGGCGCCGACCCCGGCGCGCAATACGCCGCGCAGGGCACGCTCGACGTGGTGGACGAGGAGACCCGCCGCATCGTCGAGGACTGCTACGCCGAAGCCCTGCGCCTCCTCCGGGCGAACCGCGAAAAGCTGGAATCGCTCGCCCAGACCCTCCTCGACCAGGAGACCCTGGACGAGGAGGCCGCCTACGAGGCGGCCGGCGTCCCCCGCACCGCCTCCCCGCCCTGACTCACGCCGGACGCGTCACGCCCACCGGATTCGGGAACGGGATCTCGCCGGTCGCGATGACCGCCTCCGCCACCGGCAGCAGCGCGTCGTACAGGGCGGACGGGTCGTCCAGCACCCGGTACGGCCCGGCCGCGCGGGAGTCGGTGCGGTCCTCGATCGCCTGCCGGAAGACGCGGCCCTCTTCGGTCGCGGTGCCGTCGGACGCGAGCAGCCCGCGTTCCACCAGCGCGGCGTGCGCGGCGTCCCACTCGTCGTCGGAGTAGCCGCGCGAGTCCTTGAGCCACTGCCCGGGCGAGCCCATGACGGCCGACGCGAGGACGTTGGACTGCGGCCCGTCCAGGCCCTCGGCGGTCAGGATCGCGACGTGCCCGTCCCCGCGGTGCTCGCGCAGCGCCGTGACGGCCTGCCACAGCGCCTCCACCGGGTCGTCCGGGGACGGCAGGTCGCGGTTCCCGGCGAACAGCGGACGGCCCGTCCCGTCGGCGGCGTCCACGGCCCGCCGCAGCAGCTCGGTGATCGGCGGCGCCATCCCGTCGATCTCCGGCAGCGCCCGGCGCAGCGCCGCCGCAGCCGCCGCCGAGCGCGCCGCAAGCACGTCAGCGTGCGCGGCGAACGTCCAGGCGTCCGGGATGGCCCGCCGCACGCGCTTCGGATGGAACCCATGGAACGTCGCTTCCACCACCCCCGGCCCGACCGGCCCGAGCGGCGCAGCGCGCATCGCGAAATAACCCATCCAGTAGCCACGCAGCCCGATCTCCTTGGCCGCCGCGACACTCTCGGGAGCGAAGTAGCTGATGATGTGCACCGGTTCGATGACCCGCCAGAGGGTGCGGGCATAGGAAGCGTCCATCCCGGCATTGTGACCGCCGCACCCCCACCGCCGACATGGCGGGGCATGGAGTTGCCACGCCGTGTGAAGGTTCGCCGGGAGTTGTGCCGTTCCGGGTACGCTGAGTCAGGGCGGTCCCTACGATGATGGGAGCTGATCGTGAGGGAAGGAACACCCGAAGTGAGCATCCTTGCCGTGGCTCGCACCTATTACACGCTCCCCGACACCCCGTACAACCTGTGGATGCGCGACGAGCTCGCCACGGCGATGGACCTCCCGAACGACGGTACCCGCGTTGAAATCATCGGTGGAGAGATCGTCGTGTCGCCAACCCCCCTGTTCGAGCACAACGCCGTCGTCTGGGAGATCCAGAAAGGGCTTCACGCCGCGCAGATCGCCCAGCCGGATTTCAGCTGGGAATGCGTCACCGGTCAGGACCTCGCGCTGAGCGACCTCCACAGCGGGTACATCCCGGACCTGTGCGTCCTTCCCCGCGATGCCTACGTGAACGCCATGCGCGACAAGGTCCGCAAGCTCCGGCCGGAACACCTGGAGCTGGTGGTCGAGGTGACCTCTCCGACGAATGCCCCTACCGACCGCCGCTCCGGTCCCCGGCGCACCGCACCGACCAAGTGGCACGAGTACGCGCGCGTCGGTGTCCCGTTCTATCTCCTGGTGGACCGCGATCCGAAGGTCGCGACGGTGACGCTGTTCTCCGAGCCCGACCGGGCGGCCGGTGAGTACGGTGACGCGATCGAGTGGAAGTTCGGCGAGAAGGTCGAGCTGCCCGCGCCGCTCGGATTCTCCTTCGCCACCGACGAGTGGGACACCTGGAACTGATTCAGAGTTCGCCGGGGAGGCCGGAGGCGGCGAGGGCCAGGGCGTCGTCGGACGAGCGCAGGGCGTCCAGCACGACGGGGTGCGGGGCGGCGTGGACGGTCGGGTAGGTGCGCTCGCCCAGCGCGGCGTCCGGGACGAAGGCCAGACGGTCCTCGTCGGCGGAGAACTCTACGTCGATGCCCGGCTTGTTGCCGCGGACGTCCAGGAGCACCCAGCGGTCGTCTATGAGGGCCGCCGCCAGGCCGTGCAGGACGAATCGGTCGCCGTCGCGTAGTCGCTGGTAGGCCAGGCCCGCCTGGATGCCGCCCGCCCGCAGCAGCGCTACGAACGCGTGCGCCTTGGCGTAGCAGAAGCCCGTGCCCTGTTCCAGGACGTCCGAGGCGCGCCAGGTGACCCGGCGGTCCCCCGCGTCCACGCAGTGCGTCACCTCGTCGCGGACGTACCGGAACGCCGCCTCGGCGAACGCCCGGTCGTCGCCCGTCCGCAGTCGCGCCGCGAGCGTTTGGACGACCGGGTGCTCGACGTCGACGGCCTCGTCCGCGCCGAGGTAGTCCCACGGCTCGGCGTCGAAGTCCATCAAAGGTCGAGCAGCGACTCGATGCCGACCGTCAGCCGGTCCGGCAGGGACGCGACCCGCCGCACGCCGAGCAGCACGCCCGGCATGAACGACTCGCGGTTCATCGAGTCGTGCCGGAGGCTGAACAGCTCGCCGTGCCCGCCGAGCAGCACCTCCTGGTGCGCGATCGCGCCCGACAGCCGCACCGCGTGCAGGCGCACGCCGTCCACGTCCGTGCCGCGCGAGCCCGGCAGCTCCGACTCGGTCGCGTCCGGCGACTTCGGCACGCCCTTCTCGGCGCGTGCGGCGGCGATCAGCTCGGCCGTCCGGTACGCGGTGCCCGACGGCGCGTCCTTCTTGTTCGGGTGGTGCAGCTCCACGATCTCCACGGACTCGAAGTAGGGAGCCGCGCGCCGCGCGAAGTCCATCATCAGCACCGCGCCGATCCCGAAGTTCGGCGCGATCAGCACGTTCGCGCCCGGCGACGCGGTCTGCCACGACCGGACGGCGTCCAGCCGCCCCGGGTCGAACCCGCTCGTCCCGACGACCGCGTGCAGGCCGTGCTCGACGCACCAGCGCAGGTTGTCCATGACGACGCCGGGATGGGTGAAGTCGACCACGACGTCGGCGGCCTCCAGCGCGTCCAGCGCCTCGCCGTCGTCCACGGTGGCGGCCAGCTCCAGGTCGTCCGCGCCCTCGACCGCCCGGCAGACCTCGGCGCCCATCCGGCCCCGCGCGCCCAGCACCCCGACCTTGATCACTTCGTCCTCCCGACCTCGGATCCGGGGACGAGCCTACCGGTCGTCCCGGTCGTTCTCGGGCACCAGGAGGCCGAGCAGCCAGCTCACGACGCCGACGATGATCGCGCCCCAGAACGCGGGCCAGAACCACTCCACGTGGAAGGGAACGTCCAGCTTTCCGGCGATCCAGCTCGTCAGCATCAGCAGCGCCGCGTTGACGAGCAACGCGAACAGCCCGAGCGTCAGCACGTAGAACGCGCAGCCGAACACCTTGATCAGCGGTTTGAGCACCGCGTTGACGACGCCGAAGATCACCGCGACGACGAGCAAGGTCAGCGCCCGCTTGGCGCCGCTGCCCGCCGTCACGTCCACTCCGGCCACGACCGCCGTCGCGACCCACAGCGCGACGGCCGTGACCACGACCCGGATGAGAATCCTCATGATCACCGCCTACCCGGCGGCGGAGCGGATACGCGGGGATCAGAGCGTGAAGTCGCGGTCCCCGAACGGTCCGATGACCGTCAGCGCGCCCGGACGGGTCAGAACGTCCCGGCCGACCTCGCGCACGTCGTCCAACGTCACCGCGTCGATCTTGGCGAGGACCTCGTCCACCGGCAGCAGCGACTCGTACACCAGCTCGCTCTTGCCGATCCGGCTCATCCGCGACCCGCTGTCCTCCAGCCCGAGGACCATCCCGCCCCGGAGCTGGCCCTTGCCGCGCTCCAGTTCCTCCTCGGTCAGCGACGTCTCGGCGACGCGCGCGACCTCGTCCCGGCAGATCGACAGGACCTCGTCGGCCTTGCCGGGCTGGCAGCCCGCGTACACGCCGAACAGGCCCGTGTCGGCGTACTGCGCGGTGTAGCTGTACACCGAGTACGCCAGGCCGCGCTTCTCGCGGACCTCCTGGAACAGCCGCGACGACATGCCGCCGCCGAGCGCCGCGTTGAGCACGCCGAGCGCGAACCGGCGGTCGTCGGTGCGGCACAGCCCGGCCGTGCCGAGGACGATGTGCGCCTGCTCGGTGTCCTTGTCGACGACCCGGACGGTCGGCGCGGTCGGCACCGCGGGGCCGCCGATGCGCGGCTCGGCGGGCAGGTCGCCCTCGACGCCGGGCAGCTCGGCGAACGCCGTCGTCACCAGCCGCACCACGGCCTCGTGGTCGACGTTGCCGGCCGCCGCCACGACCAGCCGGGACGGGACGTAGTGCCGCCGGTAGTAGGCGTGGATCCGGTCCCGCGACAGCGCGTTGATCGAGTCGACGGTGCCGAGGATCGGGCGGCCGATCGGCACGTCCCCGAACAGCGCCGTGGAGAACTCGTCGTGGATGAGGTCGCCCGGGTCGTCGTCGCGCATGTGGATCTCTTCGAGGATCACGTTGCGCTCGGCCTCGACGTCTTCGGGACGGTTCAGCGACGCCGCCACCATGTCGCTGACGACGTCCACCGCGATCGGCAGGTCGGCGTCCAGCACCCGCGCGTAGTAGCAGGTGTACTCCTTGGCGGTGAACGCGTTGAGGTCGCCGCCGACCGCGTCCAGCGCCGCCGAGATCTCCAGCGCCGACCGCCGCCGCGTGCCCTTGAACAGCACGTGTTCGAGGTAGTGGCTCGCGCCCGCGTCCTCGGGCGTCTCGTCGCGCGAGCCGACCCCCGCCCAGATCCCGAACGACGCCGACCGGGTCGACGGGATCGCCTCGGTGATGATCCGCAGGCCGCCGGGCAGCACCGTCCGGCGGACCGCGCCGGAACCGTCGTCACCGGGGTGCAGCGTCACAGTGGTGCCGGGCTCCTGCGCCCGCGCGGACTGCGTCACGTCGTTCTCGCAATCTCGAAGGGATCGGCGGAAGGGGAGAAACGGGCCGACCGGCCCGTCCGGTTGCGGACGGGCCGGCCGATCGTCGCTCGCGGCGGTCAGGAGTTGCGCTGCCCGCCGTCGTCGGCCGGACGGCGCGTGCGGCGGCGGCGCGGCGCGCGCGCCTCACCGCCGTCCTCGGCCTCGGGGGCCTCGGCGGGGGCGTCGCCGCCGTCCGCCTTGGCCGCGGCCTCGCGCTCGACCACCTCGACCGGCACCAGCGAGAGCTTGCCGCGCTGGTCGATCTCGGTGACCTCGACCTGGACCTTGTCGCCGACCTTGATGAAGTCCTCGACGTTCTCGATCCGGACGCCGCCGTGCAGCTTGCGGATCTGCGAGACGTGCAGCAGGCCGTCCTTGCCGGGCAGCAGCGACACGAACGCGCCGAACGTCGTGGTCTTCACGACGGTGCCGAGGAACCGCTCGCCGACCTCGGGCATGTGCGGGTTGGCGATCGCGTTGATCGCCTGCCGCGCCGCCTCGGCGGACGGGCCGTCGGTCGCGCCGACGTAGATCGTGCCGTCGTCCTCGATCGAGATGTCGGCGCCGGTGTCGTCCTGGATCGAGTTGATCATCTTGCCCTTGGGGCCGATGACCTCGCCGATCTTGTCGACCGGGACCTTGATCGTGATGATGCGCGGCGCGAACGGGCTCATCTCGGCGGGCGCCTCGATGGCCTCGTTCATCACGTCCAGGATCGCCAGCCGCGCGCCCTTGGCCTGCCGCAGCGCCGCCGCCAGCACCGAGGCGGGGATGCCGTCGAGCTTGGTGTCGAGCTGGAGCGCGGTGATCAGGTCCCGGGTGCCGGCGACCTTGAAGTCCATGTCGCCGAACGCGTCCTCGGCGCCGAGGATGTCGGTCAGCGTGACGTACTCGCCGCCCTCGTGGATCAGGCCCATCGCGATGCCCGCGACCATCTGCTTCAGCGGGACGCCCGCGTCCAGCAGCGACATCGTGGACGCGCACACCGACCCCATCGAGGTGGAGCCGTTGGACCCGAGCGCCTCCGACACCTGCCGGATCGCGTACGGGAACTCCTCGCGCGTCGGCAGCACCGGGATCAGGGCGCGCTCGGCGAGCGCGCCGTGCCCGATCTCGCGCCGCTTGGGCGAGCCCACGCGGCCCGTCTCCCCGGTGGAGTACGGCGGGAAGTTGTAGTTGTGCATGTAGCGCTTGGTCTTGTCGGGGTTGAGCGTGTCGATCGTCTGCTCCATGCGGAGCATGTTGAGCGTGGTCACGCCCAGGATCTGCGTCTCGCCCCGCTCGAACAGCGCCGAGCCGTGGACCCGCGGCAGCACGTGCGCCTCGGCGGTGAGCTGCCGGATGTCCTTCACGCCGCGGCCGTCGATGCGCAGCCCGTCGCGGACGACCCGCTCGCGGACCAGCTTCTTCGTGACGGCGCGGAACGCGGCGGAGATCTCCTTCTCGCGGCCCTCGAAGTCGCCCGCGAGGCGCTCGGCGGCGGCGGCCTTGATCTCGTCCAGCCGGGACTCGCGCTCCTGCTTGCCCGCGATCGTCAGGGCCTCGGCGAGGTCCTTGCTGACGGCGGCGGTGACGGCCTCCAGCACGTCCTCCTGGTAGTCCAGGAAGATCGGGTACTCGGCGGTCTCCTTGGCGGACTCGGCGGCCAGCGCGCTCTGCGCGGCGCACAGCGCCTGGATGAACGGCTTGGCCGCCTCCAGGCCCGCGGCCACGACCTCCTCGGTGGGGGCGGTGGCGCCCTCGCCGACGAGCTTGATCGTGTCCTTGGTGGACTCGGCCTCGACCATCATGATCGCGACGTCGCCGTCGGCGAGCGTGCGGCCCGCCACGACCATGTCGAAGGTCGCGCGCTCCAGCTCGGGGTGCGTCGGGAAGCCGACCCAGCGGCCGTCGATCAGCGCGACGCGGACGCCGCCGATCGGGCCGGAGAACGGCAGGCCGGCGAGCTGCGTGGACATCGACGCGGCGTTGATCGCGACGACGTCGTACAGGTGGTCGGGGTGCAGCGCGAGGATCGTCCCGACGATCTGGATCTCGTTGCGCAGGCCCTTGACGAACGACGGGCGCAGCGGCCGGTCGATCAGCCGGCAGGTGAGGATCGCGTCCTCCGACGGACGGCCCTCGCGGCGGAAGAACGAGCCGGGGATGCGCCCGGCGGCGTACATCCGCTCCTCGATGTCGACGGTGAGCGGGAAGAAGTCCAGGTTCTCCTTGGGCTTCTTCGACGCGGTGGTGGCCGACAGGACCATCGTCTCGTCGTCGAGGTAGGCGACGGCCGAACCGGCCGCCTGACGGGCCAGCCGGCCCGTCTCGAAGCGGATCGTGCGGGTCCCGAACGGGCCGTTGTCGATCACTGCCTCGGTGCTCAGTGCGCCTTCGATGCGCGGAGCTTCTGTCACGGGAAACCTCCTTGGTTCCTGGTGTTCCCGCGGCCGTTGCCCGTGGCTTTCTCGCAGTGCCGGTCTTCGATCGAAGCACCCGGATCGTCGTGATCCGGACGCCACTACCGAGGACCGGCCGCACCAACGGTGTCCGCGGGGTCTGGTCGTTCAGTTGTCCGTCCCCGGCGTCCCGCCGGGGACGTATGCCCTACCGGGACATACGGAAAGGGGGAGCGGTCCGGCGACCACTCCCCCGGTGCGTCAGCGACGCAGGCCGAGCCGCTCGATGAGCGCTCGGTAGCGGTTGATGTCCTTGTTGGACAGGTACTTCAGGAGCCGACGACGACGGCCGACCAGCAGCAGGAGGCCGCGGCGGCTGTGGTGGTCGTGCTTGTGCTCCTTGAGGTGCTCGGTGAGGTCGTTGATCCGCCGAGTGAGGAGCGCGACCTGGACTTCCGGGGAACCGGTGTCACCCTCAGTGGTCGCGTACTCGGCAATGATCTTGTTCTTCGTGGCGGTGTCGAGCGACACGTGGCTCCTTCGATGAGATCGTCACCCGCAGATCGAGACCTGCCACGGGCAGGCCGTCCGCATGGTGCGTGGGGAACGGACGAGCCGCATGAGGGTGCAGCTCATCGCAACCGGACCCGTGCCCGGTGATTCTTCACCGTACCACGGGGCCCGAGCCGAGCGGACCGGCCGGCGCACGGACGGTGACGGCCGCGTCGTGCCTGGTCAGCTTCCGTTCCCGGCCGTCAGATCGCGGGCCCGCGCCACGTCGCGGTGCATCTCCTCGACCAGCGCGTCGACCGAGTCGAACTTCAGCGTGTCGCGGATGCGGGCGAGGAAGTCGACGCCCATGTGCTCGCCGTACAGGTCGAGATCGTCACGGTCCAGCGCGTACGCCTCGACGGTGCGCTCGGCGGGGCCCTCGAAGGTCGGGTTCGTGCCGATCGAGATCGCGGCGGGCCACCGGCAGGCGGGGTAGCGCGCCGAGTCGCACACGAGCCAGCCCGCGTAGACGCCGTCGGCCGGGATCGCGGCGTGCGGCGTCGTCTCCAGGTTCGCGGTCGGGAAGCCGAGCGCCCGGCCGCGCCGGTGGCCGCGCACGACGACGCCCTCGACCCGGTGCGGCCGGCCGAGCGCCGCCGCCGCGCCCGCGACGTCGCCCGCGTCCAGCCGGGCGCGGATGAACGTGGACGAGATCGTGTCGCCGTTCGCGACGAGCGGCACGCCCTCGGCCGTGAAGTCGTACTTCTCGCCCAGTTCCTTGAGCAGCGGGACGTCGCCCTTGGCCTTGTGCCCGAACCGGAAGTCCTCGCCGACGATCACGTGCGCGGCGTGCAGCCGGTCCACCAGGACGGACTGGACGAACTCGTCCGGCGGCATCTGCGAGAGCCGGTGCGTGAACGGCACGACGACGACCGCGTCGGTGCCGAGGCCCTCCAGCAGCTCGATCCGGCGGCGGGTCGTGGCGAGCAGCGGCGGATGGGTGCCGGGCCGCACGACCTCGTCCGGGTGCGGATCGAAGGTGATCACCACGGACTTCAGCCCGCGCTCGCGCGCCAGGTCGGCCGCGGCCCCGACGATCCGCTGGTGGCCGCGGTGCACGCCGTCGAACACGCCGATGGTGACGACCGACCTGCCCCAGTCGGCGGGAACCTCTTCGAGGCCGTTCCAGCGCCGCACCATGTTCTCCCTGTGTCGGACTGCTGCCGTGTGTCGGGTTCCAGACTGCCATGCGCGGCCCGGGACGCCGAGTGAGGGGGTCGCCCGAAGACCCCGCGCCACCGGATTTTACTCGTCGGTAACGTGGTGCCCGCGGCCTCAGCCCGCGAAGACCGCGAGGGGCCTCGCGCCGTGGCCCTGCTCCTCGACCAGCGCGAGCAGCGTCCCGTCCGGGCCGAACACCCCGACCGGGCCGGGGCCGAGGCCCGCCGCCGGGAGCTTGCCGCCGTGGACGACCTTGCGCGCGTCGTCCTCGGACACGTCGCGGCGCGGGAAGGCCGCCGCGACCGCGTCCCCGATCGGCAGGACGGCGAGGTCGGCGGCGAGTTCGTCCAGCGTCCGCGCGCCGTCCAGGATGTAGGGGCCGACGCGGGTGCGGCGCAGCGCCGTCAGGTGCCCGCCGCAGCCGAGCGCGGCGCCGAGGTCGCGGGCGAGCGCGCGGATGTAGGTGCCGGACGAGCACGCGATCGACGCGTCCACGTCCACGAAGTCGCCGGTCCGGCGGACGGCCGTGACCGTGAACGCCGACACGGTCACCGGACGGGCCTTCAGCGCCACGTCCTCCCCCGCCCGCGCCCGCTTGTACGCCCGCTCGCCGTTCACCTTGATCGCGCTGACCTGCGGCGGGATCTGCTCGATGCGTCCGGTCAGCGCCGCGACGCCCGCCGCCAGCTCCGCGTCGCCCACCCCGGCCGCCGAGGCGGTCGCGGTGATCTCGCCCTCGGCGTCGTCGGTGTTGGTGGACGCGCCCAGCCGGATCGTCGCGTCGTACCCCTTCTCGGTCAGCGCGAGATGCCCGAGCAGCCGCGTCGCCTTCCCGATCCCGACGACGAGCACGCCCGTCGCCATCGGGTCGAGCGTGCCCGCGTGGCCGACCCGGCGCGTCCGCGCCAGCCGCCGCACCCGCGCGACGACGTCGTGGGAGGTCCAGCCGCCGGGCTTGTCGACGATGACGAGGCCGGACGCGGTGTCGGGGTCGGTCACGGGGTGTTCTCCGGGGGGTGGGTGTCGTCGGCGGTGCGCAGCGCGGACCGCAGCCGGTCGATGAGGTCCTCCGGTTCGCCGGAGGCGGTGTAGGCGGCGGCCTCGCGGTGCCCGCCGCCGCCGAGCAGGGCGCACGCCCGCCCGACGTCGACCCGGCCCTTGGACCGGGTCGAGACGTACCAGTCGCCCGCGTCGTCCTCCTTGAGCACGACGGCGACCTCGGCCTCGTCGGTGCGGCGGAGCTGGTCGATGACGCCTTCGAGCTGGTCGTAGGGGACGTCGCGGGCGTCGCGGTCGGCCTGCCCGATCGTCGTCCACACCAGGCCCATGCCGCCCGCCGCGTCGCGCTCCAGCCGGGCCCGGGTCAGCGCGCCCGCGAGCACCTGGAGGTAGCCGAACGGGGCGCGGTCCCACAGTTCGCGGCTGACCTCTTCCGGCCGGACGCCGACCGCCAGCAGCCGACCCGCCAGATCATGGACCTGCGGGGTCGTGCACGGGTACTTGAACGAGCCGGTGTCGCTGGCCAGCCCCGCGTACAGCCCCTGGGCGATGGCCGGGGTCAGCGGCGCGCCGAGCCGGCGGATCAGCTCGTCCACCAGCACCGCCGTCGCCGCCGAGGACGGGTCGACGAGCCGGACCGTCCCGAAGTCCGCGCCGGTGGCGTGGTGGTCCACGACGATGAGGTTCGCGGCGGCGCGCGCCGGACGGGCCAGCGAGCCCAGCCGCTCCGGGCCCGCCGAGTCCAGCGCGATCATCAGCCGGGGCACCGCGGGAACCCGCGACGGCTCGGCCAGCAGCTCCTGGCCCGGCAGGAAGCGCAGACTGTGCGGGACGGTGAACGGCTCGCCGAACGACGCCGTGCAGCGCTTGCCGAGGCCCCGCAGCGCCTGCGCGAGCGCCAGCATCGAGCCGAGCGCGTCACCGTCGGGCACCACATGGCACGCCAGCACGATCTCGTCGGCGGACCGGATCAGCCGGACCGCGCCGTCCCAGTCCAGACCGGGACGGCGGGCGCCGTCGGGGCGGTGCGGCCAGCTGTTCGCCCCGCCGCCGGCACCGCCCGGCGCGGCGGCGTGCATCCCGCCGCAGCCCGGCATCGTGCGGCGCATCAGGACCGGTGTTCCGCGGGGCCGTCCGCGTCGTCCCCGTCGTCGTCCAGGCCGTCGGCGTCCGCCGGCTCCTTGTAGGGATTGGCGTCGCCCGCCGGGCTCGCGCCCCGCGCCGCCGCCGCGACCTCCTCGTCCCGCGCGCGGGCGCGGGCCAGCAGGTCGTCGATGTGCGCGGCGTTCTCCATCAGCGCGTCCAGCGTGAACGTGATGCTCGGCGTGTGCCGGACCCCGGTCCGCTTCCCCACCTCGGTGCGGATGACGCCCTTCGCGCTCTCCAGCGCCGCCGCCGTCTCCGCCCGCTCGGCCTCCGACCCGTACACGGTGTAGAACACCGTCGCGTCGCGCAGGTCATGGGTGATCCGCGTGTCGGTGATGGTCACGAAGCCGAGCCGCGGGTCCTTGATCCGCCGTTCGAGCATCTCGGCGACGATCTGCTGGATGCGGTCGGCGAGCTTGCGCGCCCGCGCTGCGTCCACCATGATCGCACTCCTTCTCTCGGTCTCGCAGAACCTAGTCCTCGCCGGTGTAGAGGCGGCGGCGCACCGACAGCACCTCGATCTCGGGGCGTCCGGCGACCGTCCGCTCGCACTCGTCCAGCACCTCGGAGCAGTTGGCGGCGGTGGCGGAGACCACCGCGATCCCGATCTCGCCCCGGCGGTGCAGGTCGTTGGCCCCGGTCTCGGCGACCGCCACCCCGGGGAAGCGCTTGCGCACCTCCGCGATGACGGGCCGGATCACCGACCGCTTCTGCTTGAGCGACCGCACGTCGCCGAGCAGCAGGTCGATGGTCAGCGCACCCACGTACACCTGGCGGATCACCTCGGGTTCCGTCTCGTCAATGAGAACGACGGCGGGGACGCCGCCTGTTCCCGCGCACCGCGCCGGACGGTCACGGAACGCGGTCACCGGCACGGGCGGACCGTCCCGCCCGTGCCGGAACCCCGGAGCCGTCCGGGGAGCGCCGCGGGCACCGCCCGCGGCCGGCGGGCGCCGTCGCCCACCGGTTTCGATCAGCCGAACGGGTCCCGGCCGCACGCGGCCGGAACCCGTTCACCGTGCGTCAGGCGCGGGGCTTCTCCCGCATCTCGAAGCACTCGATGACATCGCCGAGCTTGATGTCGTTGTAGCCGACGCCGATACCGCACTCGAAGCCCTCGCGGACCTCGGTGGCGTCGTCCTTGAAGCGGCGCAGCGACGACACCGTGAGGTTGTCGGACACCACGACCCCGTCCCGGACGATCCGCGCCTTGGCGTTGCGCTGGATGATGCCCGAGGTGACCATCGAACCGGCGACGTTGCCGATCCGCGGCACCTTGAAGATCTCGCGGATCTCCGCCGTGCCGAGCTGGACCTCTTCGAACTCCGGCTTCAGCATGCCCTTGAGGGCCGCCTCGACCTCCTCGATCGCCTGGTAGATGACCGAGTAGTAGCGGATGTCGACGCCCTCGCGGTCGGCCAGTTCCTGCGCGTTGCGCTCCGGCCGGACGTTGAAGCCGATGATGACCGCGCCCTCGGACGCCAGCGAGAGGTTGACGTCGTCCTGCGTGATCGCGCCGACACCGCGCCGGATGACCCGCAGGCTGACCTCGTCGCCCACGTCGATCTTGAGGAGCGAGTCCTCCAGGGCCTCCACCGAACCGGACACGTCGCCCTTGAGGATGAGCAGCAGCTCGTCCCGCTCGCCGCGCTCCAGGTCCTTGAACAGCTCTTCCAGCGAGCTGCTCTTGCGGCTGCGCAGCAGTTCGGCGTTGCGCTTGCGCGCGGTCCGCTTGTCGGCGATCTGCCGGGCGACCCGGTCGTCGTCGACGACCAGGAAGTTGTCGCCCGCGCCGGGAACGGCCGTCAGACCGAGGACGAGCACCGGACGCGACGGACCGGCCTCCTCCAGGTTGTTGCCGTTCTCGTCCAGCATCGCCCGGACGCGGCCGTGCGCCACGCCGCAGACGATCGAGTCGCCGACCCGCAGCGTGCCGCGCTGCACCAGGACCGTCGCGACCGCGCCCCGGCCCTTGTCCAGGTGCGCCTCGATGGCGGAACCCTGGGCGGGCATGTCGGGGTTGGCCTTGAGGTCCAGCGCCGCGTCGGCGGTGAGGACGATCGACTCCAGCAGGCCGTCGATGTTGATGCCCTCGCGGGCGGACACGTCGACGAACTGGGTGTCGCCGCCGTACTCCTCCGCCACCAGGCCGTACTCGGTGAGCTGGGCCCGCACGCGCTGCGGGTCCGCGCCCTCCTTGTCGATCTTGTTGACGGCCACGACGATCGGCACCCCGGCCGCCGTGGCGTGGTCGATCGCCTCGGTGGTCTGCGGCTTCACGCCGTCGTCGGCCGCGACCACCAGCACCACCAGGTCGGTGGTGTCGGCACCGCGGGCGCGCATGGCGGTGAACGCCTCGTGACCCGGGGTGTCGATGAAGGTGATCTTGCGCTCCTCGCCGTCCACCTCGGTCTCGACCTGGTAGGCGCCGATGTGCTGGGTGATGCCGCCGGCCTCGCCCGCGACCACGTTGGCGTTGCGGATGGCGTCCAGCAGGCGCGTCTTGCCGTGGTCGACGTGACCCATGACGGTCACGACCGGCGGACGCGCCACGAGGTGCTCCTCGCCGCCCTCGTCCTCGCCGTACTCGATGTCGAACGACTCCAGCAGCGCGCGGTCCTCGTCCTCGGGGCTGACGACCTGGACGTCGAAGTCCAGCTCGGCCCCGAGCAGCTGCAGGTCGTCGGTGTCGACGGACTGCGTCGCGGTGACCATCTTGCCGAGGTGCATCATGATCGCGACGAGCGACGCCGGGTTGGCGCCGATCCGCTCGGCGAAGTCGGTCAGCGTGGCGCCCTGCGGGAGCCGGATCGCCCTGCCGTTGCCGCGCGGCGCGGAGATGCCTCCGGCCGCGGGCGCCTGCATGTTGTCGAACTCCTGGCGCCGCTGCTTCTTCGACTTGCGACCGCGCGTCGGACGTCCGCCGGGACGGCCGAAGGCGCCCTGCGTGCCGCCGCGACCGCGACCGCCGCCGCCGGGACGGGGCCCGCCGAAGCCGCCGGGACGACCGCCACCGCCGCCGCCCGCGCCCGCGCGGGCACCGCCGAAGCCGCCACCGCCGCCGGGACGACCGCCGCCGCCGGGACCGCGACCGCCGCCGCCACCTCCGGGACGACCGCCGCCGCCGGGACCGCGACCGCCGCCGGGACCGCCCGCACCGCGCCCGGGGGCGCCCGCGGGCCGCGAGGACGGCATGTTCATCGGGCTCGGCCGCGGACCGCCCGCCGGACGGGGCGGCATGCCGCCGGGGCTCGGCCGGGGACCGCCGGGACGCGGGCCGCCCGCGCCGGGACCGCCGGGACCGCGGCCGGCCGCGGGACGCGGACCGCCGGCGCGCTCGCCGCCGGGCCGCTCGCCGCCGGGACCGGGCCGGGGGCCGGGACGCGGACCGGGCTTGGGCGCCTGGCCCATGCCGGTGTTGGTCGAGCTGAACGGGTTGTTGCCGGGACGCGGAGCGCCGCCGCCGCGACCGCGCTCGCCCGCCGGACGCGGGCTGGGCCGCGGGCCGGGCTTCGGGCTGCGCGGGCCCGGCTTCGGACCGCCGGGCGCAGCCGCGCCGCCGCGGTCGCCGCCGCGCTCACCACCGCGCTCGCCGCCGCTCGGCCGAGGCTGAGCGGGCGGGGCGGGCGGGGCCGCGGGCGGACCCGCCGCCGCGGCCGGGGTCGCCGGCATGCCGGGCGCGGGCGGGACCGGACGCGCCGGACCCGGACGGGCGCCGCCCGCCGGACCCGGCTTGGGCCCGGGCGCGCCGCCGGTCGGGGCGGCCGGACCGGACGGGCCGGCCGGCCGGGGCGCCGGGCGCGGCGCCGGACGTGCTCCCTCGCCGCCGCCGGGCGGACCGGGGCGGGGGGCGGCCGGACGCGGACCCTGCGGTCGCTTCCCGGCCTGCTTCCCTCCGGCCTTGCCGGAGGACGTGTTGAAGGCTTCTGTCAGTCTGCGGACGACCGGCGCCTCGATCGTGGAGGACGCCGAACGTACGAACTCGCCCATCTCCTGGAGCTTGGCCATGACGACCTTGCTCTCGACACCGAACTCCTTGGCGAGCTCGTATACCCGGACCTTGGCCACTGCACTCCCTACTGGTCCGGGGGTGGGGCCTCCGGACCGTCGTTACCTTGCCGTACTCATAGCGGCGTGCTCATCGAGTGCTCATCGCAATCTCGACCTGCTTCCGGCTAGACGTCGCGGAACGCCCCGCGAGCGCGGGGAACTTTCGGTCAGCCATCCTGCTGCCGTGCGGCTGTCGCCGCAAGCCGGGCCCGAACCGGACCGGCGTCGAGGGGACCCGCCAGGCGGAACGCCCGGGGGAAGGCCCGTCGCCGCTCGGCGAGTTCGAGGCACTCCAGGGCGGGGTGCAGGTGTGCGCCCCGTCCCGGCAGCCGCCCATCGGTGTCGGGGACGATGACGCCCTCGACCACCACCAGGCGCAACAGCTCGGTTTTGGCCGTGCGTGCCCGGCAGCCCACGCAGGTACGCTGCGGGACCGCACGGCCACGTGAGTCGAGTCTACCGCGCCGAGGCGTCGGCGGGACCTGTCGCATGGTCTCCCGATGTCGTTGATCGTGTTTCGCCTGGTTCGACGGCCGCGTCCGCTGTGCCCGAAGTGCCCGGCGTGTCGGACGCCGTCCCGCCGTCGTCCGGCGCCTCGGTGTCGGCGCGGATGTCGATCCGCCAGCCGGTGAGCCGGGCGGCGAGCCGGGCGTTCTGGCCCTCCTTGCCGATGGCCAGGGAGAGCTGGTAGTCCGGCACGATCACGCGGGCGACCCGCGCGTCCGCGTCGACGACCTGCACGGCCGACACGCGGGCGGGCGACAGCGCGTTGCCGACGAGTTCGGCCGGGTCGTCCGACCAGTCCACGATGTCGATCTTCTCACCGTGCAGTTCGGCCATCACGTTGCGGACGCGGCTGCCGAGCGGGCCGATGCAGGCTCCCTTGGCGTTCACGCCCGCCTTGCGGGACCGGACCGCGATCTTGGTGCGGTGGCCGGCCTCGCGGGCGATGGCCGAGATCTCGACCGTCCCGTCGGCGATCTCGGGCACCTCCAGCGCGAACAGCTTGCGCACGAGGTTCGGGTGCGTCCGGGAGAGCTGCACGGACGGGCCGCGGTGGCCCTTACGGACCTGCACGACGTAGGCGCGCAGCCGCTCGCCGTGCTCGTACCGCTCGCCGGGCACCTGCTCCTGCGGCTGCAGGATCGCCTCGATGCGGCCGAGGTCGACCAGCACGTTGCGCGGGTCTTTGCCCTGCTGGATGACGCCGGAGACGATGTCGCCCTCGCGGCCCGCGTACTCGCCGAACGTCAGCTCGTCCTCGGCGTCGCGCAGGCGCTGCAGGATGACCTGCTTGGCCGTCGTCGCCGCGATGCGTCCGAAACCGCTCGGCGTGTCGTCGTATTCCCGGACGGCCTGGCCCTCGTCGTCCAGCTCCGTCGCCCACACGGTGACGTGCCCGGTCGCCCGGTCCAGCGCGACGCGGGCGCGCGGGGCGGCGCCCTCGGTGCGGTGGTAGGCGATCAGCAGGGCGTCTTCGATCGCCTTCACGGCCACGTCGAGCGAGATGTCCTTCTCGCTCTCCAGGCTCCGCAGGGCGGTCATGTCGATGTCCACGAGGTTCCCCCCTCTAGTCCGGCTCGGCCGGAGAACGCGTTGCGGCGGCCTCGTCCGCGGGCTCGTCCGCCTCGTCCGGTTCGTCCGTGCGGCGGAACTCCACCTGGACCCGGCCCCGGCCGAGCGCCGCGTAGTCGAACGCGCGGCGCTTGGGAGCGGCGCCCTTGCGGGCCGGGACGACGTCGAGGACGACCGACGCGTCGTCGGCGCTCACCACCCGTCCCTCGACCTGGCCGCCGTCGGTGAGCGGCGCGACGACGAGGCGCCCGGTCGCGCGGCGCCAGTGCCGCGGCTCGGTGAGGGGACGGTCCACGCCGGGCGAGGTCACCTCCAGCACGTACGGCGAGGTGCCCATGACGCCGGACGCGTCGAGCGCTTCGGAGGCGGTGCGGCTCAGCTCGGCGACGTCGTCGAGCGCGACGCCGCCGTCGGCGTCCACGACGACGCGGACCAGCCGGCGGCGCCCGGCGGGCCGGACGTCCACCTCCTCCAGATCGAAGCCCGCGGCCGTGACCGCGGGCTCCAGCAGGCGGGTGATCTCGGCGGCGGCCTCGTCCCGGGTGGGACGGCCGCCGCCGCGGCCCCGCTGAGCGCGGTCGTCGCCGGAAGGGGCGCTCATGGGACCTCCTCAAGTCCGTCGGGCGTTCAGATGTGTCGCTGGCCGGTCGTGACCGGCCCGTCAAGACTATCGACCCGCCGAGACCCCGTCGGTCTTTCCGGCGCGTCCCCGGCGCGGCGGGTGTGGAATGCTGGGGACGGCCCGTGCGGCGCAGCGCCCCGGGCCGGTCCCGTACCCGCCCGACGAGGGGAAACCTTGCCGCACGCGAGCGTCCCGATGGTCCGCCGCGCGGTCCTCGGCGCCGGGCTGGCGCTGCCGCTGGCGGCCTGCGCGCCGCGCGAGCCGGAGCGTCCGGCGGCGGTGCGGGCGGAGGTCACGGTGCTCGTCGGCGCGATCGCGGCCGAGCAGGATCTTGTGGCGCTTTATGAGGCGGCGCGGAAGGCGGGCGCGCTGCCCGCCGCGCGCCTGGACCCGATCCTGGCCCATCACCGCGCCCATCTGGCGGCGTTGCAGAAGCTGTACGTGCCGGGCTCGGGGAGCCGGGCGGGCGAGGGCGGGGTCGTGCCGTCGCCGTCTCCGAAGACCGTGCCGTCTGGACGGTCGCGGGTGCTGGCGGAGCTGCGCGCGGCCGAAACACGGGCCGCGCGGGACCGGCTGGCCGCGGTGGCGCGGGCCGATCCGGGCCTGGCGCAGGTGCTGGCGTCGATCGGGGCGTGCGAGGCGGGCCACGCGGCCGTGCTGGGGAGCCCGGCGTGAGCCTCGCGGACGAGCTGGGCGCGGCGCTGGAGGCCGAGCACGCGGCCGTCTACGGCTACGGGGTGCTCGGCGCGCGGCTGAGCGGCCCCGCGCGCGTGACGGCGGTCGCGGCGTGGAACGCCCACCGCGCGGCGCGGGACGCGCTGGCGGCGCGGCTCACGGCGCTCGGGGCGCGGGCGCCCGCCGCCGCCCCGGCGTACGCGCTGCCGGTGAAACCCGCGTCGCCGACGGCGGCGGCGCGGCTCGCGGCGCTGCTGGAGGACGGCGTGGTCGCCGGGTACGCGGGGCTCGCGGGCGCGTCCGACCCCGCGGTGCGGACGTTCGCGGCGGGCGCCATGCAGGAGGCGGTGCGGCGCGCGGTGCGCTGGCGGCGCACGGCGGGCACGACGGCCCCGCCGGCGGCGGCGTTCCCGGGGCTTCCGCCCGCGTCGCTCGCGCCCAAGCCGCAGCCCGGCGGCGAACCCGACGCCTGACCGCGCGGCCTTTTCCGGCCATTGACGCGTTATTCGCCCGATGTTATGGCGACGCCCGAAGAAAGATCGTCAGTTCCTTTTCGCGAGAAATAGCCGGTCGGGATATTGCCGGGGCGTGGGCGCGCGGGGATACTCGCAACCGACCGGGCGCGCGCAGGGAGCCGTGCCGCCGGTCGCCGAGGACGGGAGACAGCATGGGGACTTACATCATTTCTTCGCACGGCGAGCCGAAGTGGGACAAGAAGACGACGATTCCGCAGGGCGTCAGCGTCCGGTTCTACCAGAAGTTCGGCGTGGGGATGGACATGGACGAGGCGTTCCGGCTCCAGAGCGCCCTGACGGACCCGACCCACGTGGACGCGAAGCCCATCCTCGACCGGAACCCGCAGCGCGCGCTGTGGAACGGCCCGTACACGCAGCAGCCCGAGATCGAGCTGACGGCGGACGCGAAAAAGACGTTCAAGAGCGGCATCGTCCATGCCGAGTCCCGGGAAATCGTGGCCGTGATCGAACTGGGCTCGCCGGTCACGCTCAGCGCCGCCCTCCAGACCATCGCGGCGCACGCGGCGGCCAAGAAGTCGCAAGAATCGGTCGTGCACTGCCTCTTCTGCCTCTGACCGAAATTACGGAATGACGATGCGCCGCGTTCCGGACGCGGCGCATCGCCCCGGCCCGGACATTCCGGGCGCCTTTTTCGGAAAAAGGGACGAGCCCGTGCCGCGCCCCGTCCCGGCGCTCCCCCGCCCGCAAAGCCTGCGCGCCGCGCGGCGGGCCGGGAACCATGCGGTCCCCGCCGCGAGTTAATGTCGAGGGAAGGGACTTCGGGGGAGGGACCACCGCATGGCGATGGGAGAGGCACGCGCGCTCGACGAGCTGCGCGACGCGTACCAGGCGCAGATCGCCCGGCTCCGGTCGGAACGGGACGAGGCGCGGCGGCAGGCGCTCGCCGCGCGGGCCGCCGCGTCGGTGGCGCGGGCGGACCTGGCGCGGGTCGCGGCGAAGGTCGAGGAGCTGATGCGGGTCGCGGGCCGGCCGCGCGCGGACGGCCCGCGGGACTGACGCGGCGGGTCAGGCCGACCAGCGGTCGACGTGGCCGAGCAGCTCGCCCAGCTCGGCGATGACCGCGTCCGGCGTGCAGTCCCAGGCGGGGACGCTGCTGTGCGGGACGAGCACCCCGCGCATCCCGAGCTGCTGGGAGCCGTGGACGTCCTCGTACGGCCGGTCCCCGACGAACACGCACGCCGCCGGGTCGGGTCCGCCGACGGCGTCCAGCGCCGCCTGGAACGCCTCGCGGTGCGGCTTGGTGTAAGGGATCTCGCTGCTGTAGACGGCGCCGTCGATCAGCGGCAGGACGCCGTCGCGCTCGAAGACCCGCTCGTGCCAGTCGCGGGACCGCAGCGTGTTGGACAGGATGCCGACGCGGATGCCGCGCTCGCGCAGGGCGCGCAGCAGCGGCGGGGCGGCCGGGTCGATGAAGGTGTGCGGCGTCCAGGCGTCGAAGTCGGCGGCGAGCAGGGCCTCGGTCGGCTCGACGCCGGCGAGCGCGAACACCTCCTCCAGCGTGCCGCTGCGGTGCTCGGACACCGAGCGCCGCCAGACCTCGTCCTCGGCGGCGTGCAGCTTCGCCGCGACCTCCTCCAGCCGCTCGGCCGAGAGGCCCGAGGACGCGCACGCGCCGCGCCACAGGGCCGCCACGTCGACGTCGTGCCACGGGGTGAGCGTGCCGCCCCAGTCAAAGATCACCGCTTCGATCGCCACGCCCGGGATCGTAACCCGGGTATACCCGGCGGCTCCTCCTATTTTCCGCGTCTCGCCCGCCAGGCGCCGGGCGGCGGCGCCGACAGCTTGATGATCTTGGTCCAGGTACTCGCGACCTGCTTGGACAGCCGTCCGGTGTTGTACGGGAGGTCGTACTTGGCGCACAGCGCCCGGACGCGCGGCGCGATCTCGGCGAGCCGGTTGCTCGGCATGTCCGGGAAGAGGTGGTGCTCGATCTGGTAACCGAGGTTGCCGTTGAGGACGTGGAACAGCCGTCCGCCCTCGATGTTGGACGAGCCGGTGAGCTGCCGGACGTACCACTCGCCCTTCGTCTCGCCCGCCAGCCGGTCCTCGGGGAACACCTCGACGTCGCCGGGGAAGTGCCCGCAGAAGATGATCGTGTGCGCCCAGACGTTGCGGAGCACGTTCGCGGTGAGCGTCCCGAGCAGCGCGGGCACGAACCCCCGGCCCGCCAGCAGCGGGAACACCAGGTAGTCCTTGGCGGCCTGGCGGCCGAGCTTGCGCCTGATCTCGCGGACCTGGCGGTCGAACTCCTCCGGCGACTTCTCCCCCGCCTCGACGGCGTCGGGGTCGAGGTCGTAGACGGCGATCCCGTACTCGTACGTCAGCGCCAGCAGCACGTTGTAGAGCGGCTGCGCGAGGTGGGCCGGGTGCCATTCCTGCTCGGGCGTGACGCGCAGGATCGTGTAGCCGACGTCGCGGTCCTTGCCGAGCACGTTGGTGTACGTGTGGTGGACGACGTTGTGCGAGTGCTTCCACTGGGACGACGGGCACACCGCGTCCCACTCCCACGTCGTGGAGTGGATCTTCGGGTCGCGCATCCAGTCCCACTGGCCGTGCATGACGTTGTGCCCGATCTCCATGTTCTCCAGGATCTTGGCGACCGCCAGCGCGGCCGTCCCGGCGATCCACAGCGGGCGGCGGCGCCCGCCGAGCAGGAGCACGCGGCCCGCCGCGTCCAGGCCGCGCTGGACGGCGATGAGCCGCCGGATGTAGGCGGCGTCCCGGGCGCCGAGCGACGCGGTCACCTCCCGGCGCAGCGCGTCCAGTTCCTCGGCGATGCGCTCGTGGTCGGCGCGGGTGAGGCGGCGTTCGCGGCTGAGCGTCGGCATGGCGGCGGCTCCGATCGGGGGACGGGGCCGTCCACGCTACGCACCGCCGCCGGATCCGGCCCTGTTCCGGACGCGCGAGATCCGCGCCGCCTCTGTCAGCCCGCTGACAACGTGAGCTACAGCACGTCCCCGGCACCCTGAACGTGACGATTTCTTGACCGCCGAACGGGAATGACCACATTCAGGCAGGGGTTGCCGTCGTCGGGCGAGCGTGCGAGGTGACCGGACCATGACCGAGACAACACTGACGGCCACCCCTACTTTGACGGAAGCTCCCGTGACGACCCCCGCGCCCCGGCGCCGGACGTCGCGGTTCACCCGCGTCCTGCACTGGACGATGATCGCGGGCCTGCTGGCCGCGCTGCCGTTCGTGTACGAGGAGCTGCCCGACGTCGGCGCGACCTGGTCGGCCGCGACCCGCGCCCGCCCCGGCTGGCTGCTCGTCGTGGTCGCCGGCTCGCTCGCCTCGATGGGGATGTTCGCGCGGCTCCAGCGGCGCATGCTGCGGATCGGCGGGCTGCGGATCTCGCTGCGCCGCGCGGCGGCGATCACCTACGCGGGCAACGCGCTGTCCACGACGCTCCCGGCGGGCCCGGCGGTCAGCGTCGTCTACACCTTCCACCAGTTCCGGCGCGGCGGCGCGCCCGCGCGGCTGGCCACCGCCGTGATCATCCTCGGCGGGATCGTCACCACGACCGCGTACACGATCATCGGCCTGGTCGCGCTGGTCGCCGAGCCGCACGCCCGCGCGTTCGCCCTCGCGGGTCTGGCCGGCCTCGGCGCCGGCGCGGTCGCCGTCGGGATCGCGCTGTGGCGGCCCCGGTCGCGCGCGCTGCTCGCCGCGCTCGCCGGACGGGTCTGGCGCGCCGCGACGTCCCACCCCCGCGTCGCGCCGTGGGCGGCCCGGCTGCGCGACGGGTTCCAGATGCTGCGGCCCACCCGCTACGACTGGGGCGCGCTGCTGGTCCTCGCGCTGCTGAACTGGGCGTTCGACATCCTCGCGCTGTACGCGGCGGCGCGCGCGGTGGGCGTGCCGGTGTCGCCGGAGGCCGCGACGATCGTCTACTTCGCGGCGCAGGCGGCGGGCAGCGTCCTGCCGGTGCTGCCGGGCGGGCTCGGCGCGATCGAGAGCAGCATGGCGGCGTCGCTGGTGGCGCTCGGGGCGGCGCTGGCCCCCGCCGCCGCGGCCGTCGCCGTCTACCGGGTCGCGTCCTACTGGGCGATCGTCGCGATCGGGTGGGGGGCGTGGCTCGTCCTGCACGAGGGGCCGCGGGTGCCCGCACGGGTGCGGGCGGTGTCCGGACGCGCCGCGCAGGCGTTGTGCGCGGCGCTCGCCGACCTCGGCCGCACGCAGCTCTGCGCACCGGTCGCGACCTCGGCGGACGTCCGCCGCCCCTGACGCGCCTCGGTCGCTGGACCGAGACGGACCGCGACTTTGGTCCCATATTCCGGCATACCGGTAAGGAACCCGGTGAAAGACCGGTTTAGATGGTCAAGCTTCAATGGTCACGACGGACACCGGCGACGGACCGCCCGCACGTCCGGGCACGGGCCGACGAGGAAAGAGGGCAGCGACATGGCCGACGGCGGGACGGCGGCGACGGCGAGCGACGCGACCCCCGCGCCCGGCCCCGACGACCGGACGGGCGACCGGACGCGGGCCTCGGTGACCGCGATCGACCAGGCGCGCTTCCGCGCGATCCTCGGCCGGTTCGCCACCGGCGTCGTCGCGATCACCGGCGTGGACCCCGCGACGGACCGTCCGACCGGGCTCGCCGCCAACGCGTTCACCTCGGTGTCGCTGGACCCGCCGCTCGTCGCGTTCTGCGTCGCGCACACCAGCTCGACGTGGCCGAAGCTGCGCGCGGCGCCGACGGTCTGCGTCAACATCCTCAGCGACCGGCAGGAGCACGTCTGCCGCCAGCTCGCGGCGCGCGGCGCCGACAAGTTCGACGGCCTGACCTGGGACGGCGCGCCCGGCGGCAGCCCGGTCATCGACGGCGCCATCGCCTGGATCGAGTGCGCGGTGGAGCAGGAGCACGTCGCGGGCGACCACATGATCATCGTGGCGCGCGTGCTGGAGCTGGACCGGCACCACGACGGCGCCCCGCTGATCTTCTACCGGGGCGGCTACGGCGGGTTCGCCGGCTGACTCACGGGACGGGCGCCGTCTCCTCCGGCTCCCGCAGCCGCGCGAGGACCTGGAGCGGGTCGGCGAGCACCTCGGCGAACGCGAACTCGGCCGCGCCGGTGAGCGTCGCGTCGTCGCCGAGTTCGGCGGTGCGCAGCTTCACCCGGTCGCGCGGCGCGGCGAGGGCGCCGGTCGCGACCATGCTGCGGATCTGGGCGGCCGAGCCGAGGTAGACGTCCCGCAGCGTCCCGCCGAAGATCACCATGCCGGGGTTGAACACGTTGACGAGGTTGGCGACCGCGAAGCCGAGCCACGTCCCGACGCGGTGCAGCGCCTCGCGGGCGGTGACGTCGCCCCGGTCGGCGGCGTCCACGACCGCGCGGACGGCGTCGCGCCCCGTCTGGCCGTCCGGCTGCACGCGGCCCGCGTAGTCGAGCAGCGTCCGCTCCCCCACCTCGCTGTCCAGGCAGCCCCGCGACCCGCACGCGCAGGCCCGGCCGCCCGGGTTGACGATCATGTGGCCGATCTCGCCGCCGAAGCCCTCCTCGCCGCCGAGCAGCCGCCCGCCGACGATGATCCCGCCGCCGATGCCGACGTCGCCGTGCAGGTAGACGATGTTCTCGCAGCCGACACCCGCGCCGCGCAGCTGCTCGGCGAGCGCGCCGAGGTCGGCGTCGTTGCCGACCGTCACCGGCACGCCGAGCGCGAGGCGGCGGGCGAGCATGTCGCCGAGCGCGACGTCGTACATCTTGATGTTGGGGCCGAACACGACCCGGTCGTCGGACCGGCGGACGATGCCGGGGAACGCGACCCCGGCGCCGACGCACACCGCGTCCCGGCCCGCCTTGCGGACGAGCGTCCGGGCCGCCCCGGCGAGCGCGTTGACCAGCTCGGCGGGGTCGACGGGGCCGTGCGGGAGGTCGGCGCTGCGGCGGTCCAGGACCGTTCCGCCGAGCCCGACGCGCGCGACCGACAGCCGGTCCACGCCGACGTCGAACGCCAGCACGTACACGCGGGTGGACTCGGGCCGCACGACGAGCGACGGGCGTCCGGCGCGGCGGCCGGGACGGCGCGGCAGCTCCTCGCGGACCAGCCCGGCGGCCGTCAGGTCGGCGGTCAGCGCCATGATCGTGCTGCGGTTCAGGCCCAGCGACTCGGCGAGGACGGCGCGCGACGCGGGCCCGCGCAGATGCACGAACCGCAGCAGCGTCCCGAGGTTGTGCCGGCGGATCTCCTCCGGCGACGGCCCGGCCTTCATGCCGGCAGCCCGAGGTCCCCGGTGCGCCCGGAGGTGATCAGCTCGACGACCTGCCGGTGCGTGACGTCGGCGGTGCGGACCTGCGCGGCGGTCCGGCCGAGGTACAGCGCGACGATCCGGTCGGAGACGGCGAACACGTCGTTCATGTTGTGCGACACGAGGATGACCGCGAGGCCCTTGTCGGCGAGCCGCCGGACGAGTTCCAGCACCTGCTGCGTCTGCGCGACGCCGAGCGCGGCGGCGGGCTCGTCCAGCACGACCAGGCGGCTGTCCCACAGGACCGCGCGGGCGATCGCGACGGTCTGCCGCTGCCCGCCCGACAGCTCCGAGACCCGGCGGCGCACCGACCCGACCGTCCGGACCGACAGGCCCGCGAGCGTCCGCCGCGCGGCCTCCTCCATCGCCGTCTCGTCCAGCGCGAGGCCGTTGCTGCGCTCCCGGCCGAGGAACATGTTCTCGACGACGTCGAGGTTCTCGCAGAGCGCGAGGTCCTGGTGGACGACCTCGATCCCGAGCGCGGCGGCGTCGCGGGGGCTGCGCGGCCGGACGGGCTCGCCGTTGAACCGGTACTCCCCCGCGTCGAACCCGTGGACGCCGCCGATCCCCTTGACGAGCGTGGTCTTGCCCGCGCCGTTGTCGCCGACGAGCGCGGTGACCTCGCCCGGGTGGGCGGTGAGCGCGACGTCGTGCAGCACCCGCACCGGCCCGAAGCTCTTGTCGATGCCGCGGAGCTCCAGGACGGGGCGCACTGCCGTTGCGTGTGACATTCCGAGGGGCTCCCACCGTGCCGCACGATCCTGGCCGGTGAGCCTAGCATCGGGGGGTTCGGGGACGGATCGGGCCGATCCGTCCCCGAACCGGGCGGCCCGCACTACCGTCCCGTGGACGAGCGGCGCCGGCGCGCGGTGGCGTCGATGCTGGCCGCGAGCAGCAGGACGACCCCGGTGATCAGGAAGTTCGCGTACGCCTTGGTACCGAGCAGCCCGAGCCCGTTGTCGATGATCGCGATGACGAGGCCGCCGAGGACGGCGTCCCGCGCCCGGCCGCGTCCGCCGAACAGGCTCGTCCCGCCGATGACGGCCGCGCCGACCGCGTACAGCAGCGTGTTGCCGCCGCCGGAGTCGGTGGCGACCGAGTTCAGCCGCGACGCCGCGACGACCCCGCTGATCGCCGCGAGGGCGGACGAGATCATGAAGACCGCGACCTTGATCCGCGTGACGTTGATGCCCGCGCGACGGGCGGCCTCGGCGTTGCCGCCGACCGCGTAGATGTGGCGTCCGAACGACGTCCGGCCGAGCACGAACGTGCAGATGATCAGCAGGACGGCCACCAGCGGCACGCCCCACGGGATCCCGGCGAGCGTGACGAGCGGGCTCGGCGCGCGGTCCAGGCTGAGCAGGTACGTCCCGGCCAGCAGCACGACCGCGACGACCGCGACGCGCGCCGCGACCAGTTCGATCGGGCTGGCCGCCAGGCCCCGCGACCGCTGCCGCTGCCAGCGCCGGAGCTGCGTCGCCGCGTAGCCGGCGGCGCACACGACGGCCGCCGTCCAGCCGAGCCACAGCGGCATGTTCTTGTTGGCGAGCGCGACGATCACGTCGTCGTGGACGGGCACCGTGCCGCCGTCCCCGATCAGCCGCAGCGTGATGCCCTGCAACCCGAGGAAGAACGCGAGGCTGACGACGAACGACGGGATCCGCACGACCGCGACGAGCCAGCCGAGCACCGTCCCGATGACGATGCCGATGGCGATGGCGGCGAGCACCGCGACGTACCAGGGCTGCCCGGAGTCCACGATGAGCTTGGCCATCACCGCCGCGCACACGCCGCTCGCGACGCCCGCCGACAGGTCGATCTCGCCGAGCAGCAGGACGAAGACCAGGCCCATCGCGAGGATCGTCACCGGCAGCGCCTGCGTGGACAGGTTCGCGAGGTTGCCCTTGCTGAGGAACGTGTCCGGCCGCAGCGCGGTGAACAGGACGATCAGCCCGGCGAGGCCGAGGATGGCCGGGATGGCGCCGAGGTCGCCGGACCGCACCCGCAGCCAGTAGTCGCCGACCGCGGTCCGCACGTCGGTGCTGCGGTGGTCGGCCGCGAAGTCGGAGTCGGCGAGCTTCACGCCGGACCCCTTGCTCGCAGGGAGGTCAGTGGACATCGCGTCCCCCATCAGATGGTCTCTGCGGCGGTGGCCGGGGCGAGTCCGATGTCGCCCGACCGTCCCGCGGTGATCAGCTCCACGACCTGCCCGGTCGTGACGTCCTCGCGCCGGACCTCCGCCGCGACGCGGCCGAGGTAGAGCGCGGTGATCCGGTCGGCCACCTCGAACACGTCGATCATGTTGTGCGAGATGAGCACGACGGCGTGGCCGGTGTCGGCGAGCCGCCGGACGAGGTCGAGGACCTGCCGGGTCTGCGCGACGCCGAGCGCGGCGGTGGGCTCGTCCAGGATGACGACCTTGGAGTCCCACAGGGCGGCCTTGGCGATGGCGACGGTCTGCCGCTGCCCGCCCGACAGGCTCGCGACCTGCTGGCGGACCGACTTCACGGTCCGGACCGACAGGCGCGCGAGCGTCTCGCGCGCGGCCTTCTCCATCGAGTCCTCGTCGAGGACCAGGCCCCGCGTGCGCTCGCGGCCGAGGAACATGTTCTGGACGATGTCGAGATTGTCGGCCAGCGCGAGGTCCTGGTAAACGACCTCGATGCCGAGGTCGGCCGCGTCGCGCGGGCTGCCGATCTGGACCGGGCGGCCCTCGAACTCGACGGTGCCGCCGTCGATCGGGTGGATGCCCGCGATGCACTTGATCAGGGTGGACTTGCCCGCGCCGTTGTCGCCGACGAGGGCCATCACCTCGCCCTGGCGCAGCGTGAAGTCCACGTCGTGGAGCACGTGGACCGGCCCGAAGCTCTTGTTCACTCCGGTCAGGCGCAGGACGGGTTCGCCGTTCTCTGCCACGGATCCTCCTTGCGGTCCGGTGGGGAGCCCCGCCCGGCGGACAGGTCCGCCGGGCGGGGTCGTCACCGGTGAGCGCGGGCGGGCGCGCTCACCGGCGGATGGGTCACTGGATCCCGGCGTCCGCGCACTTCTTGGCGTAGGCGCCCTTGCACAGGTCGGCCTTGTTGACGAAGCCGTCGCCCACGACCTTCTTGACCCCGTCCTTGAAGGTGGGGATCACGGGGATGAACACCGACGGGACGTCGCGCTTGCCCTGCGGGTCGTTGATCGTGCTGTTGGTCTGGGCCTTCTCGCCCTTCAGCAGCGACAGCGCCAGCTTGGCGGCGGCGTCGGCCTCCTGGTTGACGGGCTTGTAGACGGTCATGCACTGCGTGCCGTCGAGGATGTTCTGCAGGCCCTGGAGGCTCGCGTCCTGGCCGGTCACCGGGACCTTGCCCGCCTCGCCGTTCTTCTTCAGGATCGAGATGGCCGAGTTGGCGAGGCCGTCGTTGGCGGCCAGCACGCCGTCGACCTTGCCGCCCTGCTGGGTGTAGATCTGCTCGAAGATCGTCGCGGCCTTCTGGTTGTCCCAGTCGGGGACGGCCTGCTCGGCGACCTTGGTGTAGTTCGGGACCTTGTCCAGGATGTTGTGCGCGCCCTGGGCGAACAGCGTCGCGTTGTTGTCGGTCGCGGCGCCGTTGAGGTAGGCGATGTTGGCCTTCTTGTCGCCGAGGCACTTCTGGAGGCCCTTGCCCAGTTCCTCGCCGACCTTCGTGCTGTCGAACGAGACGTAGTAGTCGGCGACGCCGCCGAGGGTCAGCCGGTCGTAGTCGATCGTCTTGACGCCCTGCGACTGCGCCTTGCGCTGGACGGCGGCGGCGGAGTTGGAGTCCAGGCCGTCCACGAGCAGGACGGTCACGCCACCGGTGATCATCTGGTCGGCGATCGTCTGGAAGCGCTGCGTCGAGCCTTCGGCGTTCTGGATGTCGTACTTGACGCCGGCGGCCTTGAACGCCTTCTCCAGCAGCGGGCGGTCGAAGCTCTCGTAGCGGACGGACGACTTGGTGTCGGGCAGGATCACGCCGATCTTGCCCTTGGCGGCGGCGTCCGACCCGGAGCCGGAGCCCTTGTCGTCTCCGCAGGCCGTGAGCGAGAGGGCGGCGGCCACCGAGACGGCCGCGAAACCGAGGATCCCCTTGCGCATGATCCCGGGTCCTTTCTGGGGGCGACCGCGGAGCGCGGCCGGAGGGGGTGGGACCGGCCGGTGATCGAGATCACATCGGCCGTATGTTGTACCCGGCAACATATGTCGCCCGTCGGCGGATTGCCAGAGTCCGAACCGACCAATTTGTTGTCGGCAGTAACAATCCAGTAACAGGCCTGTCACCTGGGCGAAGAGGTCGTACGCCTGCCACGGTACGTCGCGTGCGGGCATGGGCGAGCCGGGCGGGGCGACGGGCGGGCGACCCCGGATATGTTCGCGGAGCCAACGATTGCCGGATCCGGACGGCGTCCGGCGGGCCGGGGATCAGCGGCGGGCGGCGGCCGTGATCATGCAGCTCCCGTCCCGGGACGGACCGGAGCGTCGCTGCATGATCACGTCGTTCACTGGACGGCGAGCACCAGTGCGACCCGTTCGGCCGCGACGGTCACGTCGGCCGCGGGCGCGATGCGCTCCGCCCACGACCACCAGAACCACCAGCCGTCCGGCCCCTCCTCGGCGAGGATGTTCTCCGAGAGGGCCGACGCGTCCGGATTGGTCACGTGCAGGCTCGGCGCCTGGTCGCGGGGCAGGGTGATCCGCACGCGGAACCCGCGCCCGGCCAGCTCGGCGCCCAGCATCTCCAGATACTCCATCCGCGACTTCAGCAGCGCGGCTGTTCCCGTTTCGTCAGGCGTCATCCCTCGTCGCTCCTGTGGAATCCGCATGGCCCGACAACGGCTCAGCCTCCCCCCTGGCCGGGCTCCACGCAAGCACTTCCGGCAGGTCAGCGGCGGTTCGGCAACCGGTTCGCCCGATCTGGCCGAGACAGGGCATTCGATTCGGTGTGGTTCGCGGTAAGTTGCGCGTACTGACGTACACGGAGGATGGGGGCACGATGACCGTGGGCGCCGGCGGGAACCCGGAATGGACCCGGCCCGACCAGCCGCTGCCGGCGCGGCCTTCCGCCGCGCCGCCCGCCTATCCCGAGGCCCCGGCCTACCCCGAGCCGCCCGCCGACGCCGCGCCGCCGGCGCCGCCCGGCAAGGAGGCGGCGAACTGGCACCGCTTCCACTACCCGGTCGGCGTCTTCCTCGCGGCGTTCGGCATCGGCACGCTCGCGACGACCGCGCTGGACGTCGCCGGGCGCCGCGCCGACCTCGCCGCCTACGTCGGGTCCGGGCTCGGGCTGCCCGCGCTGGTCGTGGTGAAGGCGGTGCAGTTCGCGCTCGTCCTCGTGGCCGCCGCCGCGCTGGCCCGGCGCCGGGACGTGTGGTTCCTGCCCGCGCTCGCCGCCTGGGCCGCCGGGTACGGCGTGTTCGCCGCGCTGGACGTGATCCGCGGCAAGTGGCTCGCGCTCGGCCTGCACCTGGTCTACCTGGCGGGGTTCGTCGTGGTGCTGCTGATCTCCTACAGCCTCAGCGTGAAGGCGCGCGCGGCCGGGTCGTCCGGGCAGCAGGAGCCGCTGCCGGTGCTGCCCGGACGCACGCAGGAACTCGCGCTCGCCGCGATGAACAAGTGGCGCCAGCAGCGGCCCGCGCCGGAACCCGCGCCCGCGCCGGAGGACCGGACGATGCCGCATCCGCTGCCGTCCAACGACCCGGCGCCGACCCGGCCGCAGGCGCTGCCGCCGCGCCCGTCGCCCGACGAGACGCTGCTCGACCCGCCGCAGCAGCCGTAACGGTCAGGTCTCCAGCCAGGCCACGGCCGTCATCGTGCCGGGCGCGACCTCGGTGAACCCGCCGTCCCGGACGGCGACCAGCGAGCGCTTCACGGACGTCTCCCACGGGACGCCGTGCACGATGCGCACATTCGACCCGGCGTCCGTCCAGGCCCGCTGCTTCCGGCCGGGCAGGGCGCGCAGCAGGAGCTGGGCGGCGTGCCCGCACTGCGCCGCCGCCTTCCCGGTCGTGATCGTCACGCCGGGGTTCAGCGCGATCGCCGCGTAGGGGACGGCCGGGACGGGCGGCTCGTCGTCGGCCGCGAGGTCCAGCCCCGCCACCTGGAGCTTCGCCAGCTCGGGCGGCACGTCCGCGACCGGCGACGGCACGAACGCGCGGACCTCCGCGCCGCCGTACGCCACCGTCACGCCGGGCAGCCCCTGCGCCTCCGGCCAGCGGACGCCGCGCGCCCGCCGGGTGACCTTGCGGATCCGCCGCGCCTCCCACTCGGCGACGGCCGCATGCCACTCCCCGTCCGGCGCGGCGGCGCGCGGGTCGGTGAGCAGCCGCGCGACGGCCGTCGCGGCGGCGGCGCACACCGCGTCGTGGCCGGGCGGGTCCGCCTTCTCCACGCGGACGATGAGCTGCATGGCCCACGGCGGGTCGTCGCGGGGGTCGTGTTCGGGTCGCACGGGGGGAGTATTCCACCCCCGGTGAGCGGCGCCACGCCGGACGGACGGGGCGGGAACCGCGACCGTACGGCCCGGAGATGGACAATGGCGGAGACAGCGCGCGACAACGGGCCTTCCGGAGGGGGCGGCGGATGACGCGGCAGCGAGCAGGCGACCCGGCCGGGGGCCGGGCATGACGGCGGCGGCGCCCGGGGAGACGGTGCCGGGCATCGGGACGTTCTTCGTCGGGATCGACGTCGCGCCCGGCCGGTACCGGTGCGCGGAGGCCAAGGGCGGCTGGTGGGTGCGGTTCACCGGGCCGGGCGGCGGGGAGCCGGTCGGGTCGTGGCCGCTGCCGCCGGGCCCGGCCGAGGTCGACATCTCCCCCACCGACTTCGCGTTCGAGACGCACGTGGCGTCGCACTGGGAGCGGGTGGGCGCGCCGCTCGGGCCGCCGGCGCGGGCGCTGCCGGGCGAGGCGCGTCCGGTCGCGGACCCGACGCTGCGCGCGGACCTGGACAGCATCGTGCGGCGCGGCCGTCCGCTGGTGTGGCTCGGGCCGCTGGCGCTGCTCGCGCTCGGCGCCGGGGCGGCGGCGCTGCTCGGCATGTGGCTGGTGCCGGTGGCGCTGGTCGGGGCGCTGCTGTGGGCGATCGTACCGGGCGTGACGCTGGACGCCCGCCGCGCCCGCGAGCTGGACCGGCGGCGGGACCGGTACGTCGTCCCCGAGGACCTGGACGCCCCGGCGCGGGCGCTGCTGGCGCGGGCGCAGCGGGCGATCGACACCGTCCTGACCGCCGAGGTCCACCGGGAGGGGCTGCTCGACGCGATCGACAACACGGTGACGCTGCCCCGCCAGGAGTGGGAGATCGCGCAGATCCTCGCCCGGCAGGCGCGGCTGCGGACGGCGCGCGACGCCGACGCCGTCGAGGACGAGCTGCCCGAGGTCGAGGCGGCGCTGCGTCCGCTGCGCGAGAAGCTGGACCGGTCGGTGGCGGCCGTGACGCGCCGGGTGGAGGCGCTGGAGCGCTACGCCGAGCGGGCCGTCGCGGCGGACGAGGCGCTGCGCGCGCAACGCCGGCTGGAGGCGCTCACCCGGGACGCGCACGAGTACGACGCGCTGCTCGCCGACGCGACGCGCGACGAGCTGGCGATCCCGGCCATCGAGCGGCTGACCGAGCAGGGCGACGCGCTGGTGCGGGCGCTGCGCGAGCGGCTGGCCGCGGCGGCGGAGGCGGGCGGCGACCTGCCGCTGCCCGTCGATCCCCCGGCCGAGCCGTGACGGGTCAGGCGCCGACGAGCGCGCGCACCTGCTCGGGCGAGGCGAAGACCTCGGCGCGCATCCCCGCGCGCCGGGCGCCCTCGACGTTCGCCGGGGAGTCATCGAAGAACAGCACGTCGGCGGGGTCGGCGCCGAGCCGCCGCGCGGTGATCGCGTAGGCGCGCGGGTCGGGCTTGGCGACGCCGATCCGGCACGAGTACACGCGCTCGGCGAAGTGGCCGAGCCAGTCGCCGTGCAGCGCCTCGAAGCGCGGGACGAGGTCGGCGATGATGTTGGACAGCAGGCCGAGCGTACGGCCCTTCTCAGCGAGGTCGGCGACGAGTTCGACCATGCGGTCGTCCACGCGGGTCCAGCTCGCGAGGTCGGCCTCGATGAGCGCGGAGACGTCGGCGAAGGCGACGCCGAGCCGGTCGGCGACCGTCGCCCAGTAGGCGGCGCTCTCCTGGCCCGCGTCGTAGTCCGGGCGGCACGTCCAGTAGGCGTCCCAGAACCGGGCGCCGCGGACGCCCGCCAGGTCCTCGATCGCGCGCACGGCCGCGTCGGACTGCGTGCGGGCGATGACTCCGTAGAGGTCGAACACGATCACGTCGGGCATGCTCCCGACTCTAGGACCCGCGTCGCGGACGCCGGAGCGCCCGGTATGCCCGGGCATAATGGCGCGGGTGACCACTGCGAACTCCGGGCGTCCCGGCACGGCGCGGCGCCGCCGGGGACGCGGCGACGCGGCCCTCGCCTCGCGCCGCCGCGAGCACCTCGTGCGCCTGGCGGCCGGCCTCTTCGCCGAGAAGGGCTTCCAGGCCACGACGGTCCGCGACATCGCCAAGGAGGCCGGGATCCTGTCCGGCAGCCTCTACCACCACTTCGACTCCAAGGAGTCGATCGTGGACGAGCTGCTGACGGCGTACTTCGCGGAGACCGCGGCGGCGGCGCGGGCCGCCGTGGAGGCGGGCGAGGACGCCCGCGCGACGCTCACCGCGCTCGTCCACGCGGCGTTCGCGTCGCTGGAGCCGCACCGCGCGGCGATCACGGTGCTGCAGAACGACTGGAACCATCTGCGGAGCACGGCGCGGTTCGCCTACGTCGCGCGGTCGGAGGCCGAGATCGAGGCGCTGTGGGTCGAGACGATCCGCCGGGGCCAGCGGGACGGGCAGTTCCGCGCCGACCTCGACCCCGAGCTGACCCACCGGATGATCCGCGACGCGGTGCGGGCGGCGGTGCGCTGGTCCGGCCGGGGCGAGCGCACGGACGCCGCGCGGCTCGCCGAGCACCACCTCGGGATCATTCTCGACGGCGTCCATGCGCGCTGAACCGTCCGCCCGGTCCCGAGCGCCGTCGTTCTCCTGCTGTTTCGCCGCTTTTCGCGGCGTCCTGCCTGCACGGGCGGGCTCGGGATGACATCGTGTCCTTCGTCACATTTCGCCGATCAGCGGTGACGTTTCGGGTCCGGATCACGCTGTTACCTAGAGGCACACGGGGGAGGCGACATGACGGCTGAGCGGGACACGGCGGGTCTCGACGACGAGCCCACCGCCGCCGCGACGGCGGCGGCGGTGCGCGGGCTGCAGGAACAGTTCCCTGGCGTCCGCGTCTGGTACGGCAAGGCCACCCGGTCGTGGTGGGCGCTCGTCCCGCTGGGCGGGGGCTCACGGCTGCTGGAGGCCGCCGCGCCGCAGACGCTGCGCGACGCGATCCTGAACGCGCGGGCGCTCGGCTGAGCGCCCGCGCGCGGGTCAGTGTCGGGCCAGTGCCGACTAGAACGCGTACTGGACGGCCGCCCGGTCCTTGGTGATCGGCGCGACGAACTCGTCGAGGACCGCCCGGTGCGCCGGGTGGTCGCGGTACACGAGGTAGGCGTCGCGGTCGGCGAAGTCCGCGACGACCGCGAAGTCGTAGCTCGTCGCGTTGACCCCCGCGTCCAGACCGACGGAGTACGCGGCGATCTCCGGGATCGCGTCCGGGAGCGCGCGCAGCCGCCGCGCCAGGTCCTCCTGCTGCTCGACCGTCGTCCCTTCGTTCCACCGGAACACGACCACATGCCTGAAACCGCTCATGGGATCACCGTAGCGGCCCGAACAGACGCGACTTAACGTACGAAACGGGGAATGAGTTCCCGGAGATCATGGTTGCGCGGGTCGGAGGTGTCTCTGGTGGAGCATGCGAAGCCGCCCGGACCGGTCTGGCCCGTCGGCGCGGGGACGGGAACGGTGGCCGCGCTCCTCGCCGTCCCGGCGGTCCCGGGCTCGCCCGGCTGGCTGCGGCGGGCGTCGGTGCTGGTCACCGGGGAGCCGCTGGCGCCCGCGCACGCCGTCGTCCTCGCGCTCGCGCTGCTGCTCGTCGCGCGCGGGATCCTGCTGCGCCGCCGCGCCGCGCTCGTCGGCGTGCTCGCGCTGACCGGTCTCGGCCTCGTCGCGGTGCTCGCCGGGGAGGACGCCCCGTGGCGCGGCCCGCTGCTCGCCGCCGCGCTGGTCGCGCTGTGGCTGCGGCGCGGCGACTACCCGGTCGGGCCGCATCCGGCGCGCGTCCGGACGGCGGCGGTCGTCGGCGGCGCGCTCATCGTCGTCGCCGCCGTCGGCTCGGTGCTGCTCGGGGGCGTCGCGGTCGGGAGCGTGGGCCGCGACCTGGCGTCCGGGCTCGGCGCGACGGGCGCGCACATCGAGGGCGCGGACTGGCTGCCCGGCGTCCTCGCGACGCTCGGCGGGGCCGGGCTGCTCGCGCTCGTCCTGACCCTGCTCGCGCCCGACCCGGCGCCCGCGCCCGGCGACGACGCCGAGCGCCGCCGCGTGGCACTGCTCGTCGCGCATCCGGGATCGGACACGCTGGCGCCGTTCGCGCTGCGCCGCGACAAGTCGTACGTGTTCAGCCCGGACGGCCGCGCCGCGATCGGGTACCGCGTGCTGTTCGGCATCGCGGCGGCGGGCGGCGACCCCGTCGGCGACCCCGCGTCGCACCGCGCGGCGATCGACGCGTTCCTGGAGCTGTGCCGGACGTCCGGCTGGCGCCCGGCGGTGCTCGGCGCGCGGCCCGAGCTGGTCCCCGCGTGGGACGGCCTGCGCTCGATCGGCATCGGCGACGAGGTGCTGCTGCGGCCCGCCGGGTTCGCGCTGGCCGGACGCCGGATGCGCAACGTCCGCCAGGCCGTGCAGCGGTCGGTGAACGCGGGCGTCGTGACCGAGGTGCTGGCCGAGCGGGACCTGTCCCCCGAGCTGCGCGCGAAGCTGCTGGACGTCGCCCGCTCGTCCCTCGGCGGCGCCGCCGAGCGCGGCTTCTCGATGAACCTGGACGAGCTGCTGACCGGCCGCCACCCCGGCACGGTCGTCGCCGTCGCCTACGACCGCGCGGGCGAGCCGGTCGGCTTCCAGCGCTACGCCCGCGCCGGGAACGCGCTCAGCCTGGACGCGATGCGGCGGCGGCCCGGCGGCCCGAACGGCGTCAACGAGCGGCTGATCGCCGAGACCGTCGCGTACGCGGCGGACCGGGGCCTGGACGTCGTGTCGCTGAACTTCGCGGCGTTCCGCGAGCTGCTGGAGACCGACGACCGCGGCCCGCTGGAGCGCGCCGGGTACCGGGCGCTGCACCTGCTGGACCCGTGGATCGCGGTCGAGTCGCTGTTCCTGTTCAACCGCAAGTTCCGGCCGGACTACCAGCCGCGCTGCGTGCTGTTCCGCGCCTGGACCGATCTCGTGCCCGTCGCGGCGGCGCTGCTCGCGCTGGAGTTCGGGCGGACGCGGCCGGGCCACGTCGCGCCTCTCCCCGAGCCCGAGCCCGCCGGACGGCTCGGACATCTCTGAGGCCGACCCCGCGTCGTCCCGGCGGACGCCGATCGAGCATGATTCGGTTTCGACCCTCCAGAGAGGACGGACCGGACATGTCGCCAGTCACGGGATTCTGCGATCCGGCCTTCGCGGCGGTGCGGGACGCGTTCGAGCGCAACTTCGCGGCGGGCCGCGAGCTGGGCGCGGCCGTCGCCGTCTACGTCGGCGACCGCAAGGTCGTGGACCTGTGGGGCGGCAGCGCCGACCGGCGCACCGGCCGCGCCTGGGAGGAGTCGACGCCCTGCTTCGCGTTCTCGTGCACCAAGGCCGTCACGGCGACGGCCGCGCTGCACCTGGCCGAGCGCGGCGGCCTCGACCTGGACGGCCCGGTGACGGCGTGGTGGCCGGAGTACGGGCAGGGCGGCAAAGACGGCACGACCGCCGCGCACCTGCTGTCGCACCAGGACGGGCTGCCCGCGTTCGCGCGTCCGGTGAGCGCCGAGGAGGCCGCCGACGCGGACACGGCGTCGGCGATCCTCGCGGCGCAGGAGCCCGAGTGGACGCCCGGCACGGCCCACGGCTACCACCCGCTCACGTTCGGCTGGCTGGCCGGGGAGATCGTCCGGCGCGTCGCGGGGCTGCCGGTCGGCGCGTACGCGCGGCGCGAGTTCGCCGGGGCCCTGGACCTGTGGGTCGGCGCCCCGGACGACGTCATCGGGCGGGCCGCGCGGCTCGCGCCGGGCGGCAAGGAGAACGCAGGACCCGTCGTCCCGACCGACGACCCGGAGATCCTCGCGAAGCTGCGCGCGGCGATGACCGACCCGGCGAGCACGTTCGTGCGGGCGCTCAGCGCGCCCACGCCCGGCAAGGGCGGCTTCAACAACCCGGTCGTGCTGCGGGCGGGCTGGCCGTCGGCGGGCATGATCGCGACGGCGCGGTCGCTGGCCGCGTTCTACCGTGACCTCGCCGCCGGGCGGATCCTCAAGCCGGACACGCTGGCCGAGGCGCTGCGCCCGCGCGTCCACGGCCCGGACCGGACGCTCGTCGTGGACTCCGCGTTCGGCCTCGGCTACATGCGCCCCGCGACGATGCTGCCGGTCCCGGCGGCGGGCCGCGCGACGGCGTTCGGGCATCCGGGCGCGGGCGGCTCGCTCGGGCTCGGCGACCCGGCGGCCGGGCTGGCGTTCGCCTACCTGCCGAACCGGATGGGCGCGCAGCTCGCCGGGGATCCGCGCGCGGTCGCGCTGCTGGACGCCGCGTACTCCGCGCTGGCGTAACGTCCCGGGGCATGGAGATCGCCGAGCCGCCGGGCTGGCCGCGCACGCCCGCCGAGGCCGAGGCCGTCCAGGACGCGCTGCGCCCCCGCCTCGACCTGCGCGGTCCCGGACCGCGCTCCCCCGCGACGGTCGCCGGGCTGGACGTGTCCTACGCGGGCGACGGCGACGGCGCCCCGCTCGCGGCGGCGGCCGTGGTGCTGGAGACGGCGACGCTGGAGGTCGTCGCGTCGTCCGTCGCGACCGGCACGGCCGCGTTCCCGTACGTGCCGGGCCTGTTCGCGTTCCGCGAGGTGCCCGCGCTGCTCGCCGCGCTGCGCGGTCTTCCGGCGGCGCCGGACGTCCTCGTCTGCGACGGCTACGGGCTCGCCCATCCGCGCCGGTTCGGGCTGGCGTGCCACGTCGGCGTGCTCACCGGGCTGCCCGCGTTCGGCGTCGCGAAGACCGCGTTCGTCGGCGACTGGGAGCCGCCCGGCGAGCGGCGCGGCGACAGCGGGCCGCTGCTGCTGGACGGCGCCGAGGTCGGCCGCGTCCTGCGCACGCGGGACGGCGTCAAGCCGGTGTTCGTGTCCGTCGGCCACCGGATGGACCTGGACACCGCGTGCGCGCTGACGCTCGCGCTCACGCCCCGGTACCGGCTGCCGGAGACGACGCGCCGCGCGGACCGGCTGTCACGCGACGCGCTGCGCTGATTCGGGCGGGCGCAGCGCCGTCCAGCCCTCGGCGCGTTCGAGCTGCCCGGCGAGCGCGATCAGCAGGGCCTCGCCGGAGTCGGGGCCGAGGAGCTGCGCGCCGATCGGCAGCCCGGCGTCGCTCAGCCCGGCCGGGACGTTCACGCCGGGCCAGCCGAGGACGTTCCACGGCCACGCGTACGGGCACGCCGCCGCGACGCCCGACTGCGTCCGCCGGTAGCCCGCGCCGTCGAACGCGCCGACCTTCAGCGGGAGCCGCGCGGTCGTCGGGGTCAGGACGACGTCGGCGTACCGGAAGATCCGTCCCGCGCGCCGCCGGAAGGACGGGTCGAGCCGCCGCGCGAGCGGGAGCATCCGGCGGCCGACGATCCGGCCGAGCCGCGCCTCGGCGGCGGTGCGGGCCTCGGGACGGGCGCCGGTGAGGCCGTCCAGCCAGTCCGCCGCACCCGCCGTGCCGCGCGGGACGAGCCCGAGCCCGACCAGCCCGTAGTCCGGGTCGGCGGGGAACACGTGGTGGCCGAGGTCGGCGAGGCGCCGCGCGATCCGCTCGACGGCCGCCCGGATCTGCGGGTCCAGCCTCCCGCTCACGCCGAACGCGGTCGTGAACGAGACCGCGACGCGCAGCCGTCCGGGGTCGCGGCGCGCGGCGGCGGCGAACGGCGCGGCCGGCGGGTCGAGGCGGTGGACGTCCTCCGGGTGGCTGCCGGTGAGGACGTCCAACAGCAGCGCCGCGTCCTCGACGCTGCGCGCCAGCGGCCCGTGGACGGTGATGCCGTGGAACTGCTCGCGGTGCGGGAACCCCGAGACGCGCCCGCGCTGCGGCTTGATGCCGACGAGGTGCGTCCACGCGGCGGGGATGCGGACGGACCCGGCGCCGTCCGACCCGACGGCGGCGGGCACCATCCCGGCCGCGACCGCCGCCGCCGACCCGCCGGACGAACCGCCCGGCGAATACTCGGGGTTCCACGGGTTGCGGGCCGCGCCGAAGCCGGGCGACTCGCTGAACGGCCACAGCCCGACCTCGCAGGTCGTCGTCTTCCCCACGATGATCGCCCCGGCGGCGCGCAGCCGGCGGACGAGTTCGGCGTCCTCGGTCTTCGGCCGGTGGTCGGCGCGGATCGCGAACGGGGTGGTCTCGCCCGCGACGTCGGTGTCGTCCTTGACCGCGACGGGGACGCCGAGCAGCGGGAGCCGTTCGCCGTCCGCGCGCCGCCGGTCGGCCTCCGCGGCCTCGGCGGCGGCGCGCTCGCGGACGACCCGGAACGCGCCGAGCCCGGCCAGCGCGTCGATGCGCTCCAGCGACGCCGTGACCAGCTCCTTCGCCGACACCTCGCCGCGATCGAGCAGCTCCGCCTGCGCGGCCAGCCCCAGCCCGTCCATGCGCCCTCCCGGTGTCGTTCGTTCGTACGAACGATAGACCGGGCGGGACGCGAATGGAAGACTGGCCGGGTGAAGCCCCGCGACCGCATCCTCGCCTCGGCGCTGCGCCTCATCGGCGAGCAGGGCGTCGGCGCCGTGACCAACCGCGCGGTCGCCCGCGCCGCCGGGGTGTCGCTCGGCTCGCTGACCTACCACTTCCCGAGCCAGTCCGACCTGCTGCGCGAGGCGCTGCGGACGTTCGTGGACGGCGAGATCGAGCGCATCCGCGCCCATGTGGAGCAGCTGCGCGCGAGCGGCGCCGACCCCGCGCACGCCGCCGAGGAGGTCGAGAAGGCGATCGTCGAGTTCGCCAACGGCCCCGAGCAGATCGCCAACCTCGAACTGCACCTGCACGCCGCGCGCGACCCGGCCGTCCGGGAGACCTCGGCCCGCTCGGTCGCCGCCTACGACCGGCTCGCCACCGCCGTCCTCACCGCGCTCGGCGTGGCCGAGCCCGAGCGGCACGCGCCGGCCGTCGTCGCGCTGCTCTACGGGCTCGCGGTGCGCCGCCTGGCCACCGGCGAGGGCGCGGCGGGCACCGCCGACGCCGTCCGGCTGCTGCTCGGCGATGCGATGAAGGCCTAGACGACGGCGTGCGTGCGGCCCGGCCGCGTCCGGTCGATCTGCGCGAGCCGCCACTCCTGGTAGGCGGCCAGCCGGGCGCGGATCGGCCCGGTCGGCGTCTCCCGGCGCGCCCGCCGCCGCGCGCGGCGCGTGATCAGCGACCCGCTCTCCCCCGGCGGCAGCACCCGGCGCGCGTGGACGCGGTACCCGTGCCGGACGGCGAAGTACAGCGCGACCGCCGCGACGAAGTTCACGGCGACCTTCGCGATCGTCCCGGCGAAGAACGCCAGGAACGGCGCGTCGAACAGCCAGTGCATCGCGATCGCGGCGAGGATCAGGCCCGCGCCCGTCCAGCGCCGCCCGATGAGCGCGTAGCCGACGCCCGCGCCCGCGACGGCCGACATCGTCCAGTGCGAGCCGAGCCCGGTGACCAGCACCCGGCCGAGGAACGACTGCACGACCGCCGCGCCCTGGTCCACGCCGCCGCCGGACGGCACCGCCTGGAGCCCGTAGATCACGTTCTCGGCGGCCTGGAACCCGAGCCCGGCCAGCGCGCCGAAGATCATGCCGTCCACCGGCCCGCGCACGGCGTGCGGGACGGCGAGCGCGAGCAGCGCGATCCCGGCCGCCTTCAGCAGCTCCTCGTTCAGCGGGGCCGACAGCGCCGCGCCCCACGCCGAGGAGAAGCCGAGCGTCCCGACCTTCGCCCACACCGCGAGCAGGCCGTCGTTGGCGATCACCGACGCGCCGCTCGCCGCCGTCGCGCCCCACACGAGCGCGGCCAGGGACGTCCCGAACGGTGGCGCGTGGATCGGGCGCAGCCGTCCCAGCAGCGTGAACCCGATCACCACGACCGCGCCCTGGAGCACGACGCCCAGCACGAACGCGCCGGGGAACACCGTGATCGCCCCCGCGTACAGCGACCAGAGCGCGACCACGCCCGCCGCCGCGAGGACGCCGAAGACGACGTGCGCGACGACCGACGCCCCGTCCGGCCGGGACGCGCGCCGCAGCGGCACGGCGGGCGCCGTCACCGCGCCGCCCCGGTGAAGCGCAGCGACCTGACGACCCGCGCGGCGGCGTCCAGGTCGTCCGGGGTTCCGCCGAGCACGGTCGCCTCGACGGCCGCCGTCCCGTCGGGATTCGGCAGGACGGTCGCGGAACCGAGGTTGGCGCCGACCTGCAGCGGCCCGCTCAGCCCGTTCCGGAACGGGCGCGGGACGCCGAGCCGCGCGTCCGGGTCGCCGATGCGCACGACGTCGCGCAGGCCCTCCCAGAGCCGGACCGGGCTCGTCCCGGCGGGCGGCGCGACGAGCGAGATCGCGAGGTCGGTCCCCGCCCGCTCCAGCTTGTAGGACTGCGCGGGGTCGCTGCCGGACTTGCGCAGCGACCAGCCTGGGCCGACCGCGAACCGCGCCTCGGCCGACCCGGAGCCGAGCGTCAGCCGCGATCCGTCGCGCAGCGGCTCGGCGGACGAGCCGAGCGCGCGGCTCAGCAGCGGCCAGCCGACGACGAGGACGGCGCCGGCCGCCAGCAGCGCGACCAGGCCGCGAGCGCGTGGGTTCACATGTGCTGGGGTGTCCCGCCCGAAGGACGGTCATGCCCATGTCTTCCCCAAAACGCCGTCCAGCGTCCGGGCCGCCGCGCCGCGACCGACCCGGTCCGCAGCGCCAGCCGCACCTGCGCGCCGCCGAGCGCGGACCGCTCGACCGTGAGCCGGCCGCCGGTCGCGGCGGCGGCGCGGCGGGCGATGTCCAGGCCGAGGCCGGTGGAGCCGCCGCCGCTGCTGCCGCGCCGCAGCGCCGCGCCCGGGTCGGCGATGCCGGGGCCGCCGTCGGCGACCGTGATCGCGACGCCGCCGGGGCCGCGCCCGAGCGCGACCGCGCAGGCCGTGCCCTCCGGGGTGTGCCGGAAGACGTTGCCGAGCACGGCGTCCACGGCGGCGGCCAGCTCGGCGGCGGGCAGCGGGACGGGCGCGGACCCCGACGCGCCGGTCAGCGCGAGCGGCCGGCCCTCGTCCTCGGCGAGCACCGACCAGAACGCCACGCGGTCGCGCAACACCGCCGCCGCGTCGCAGTTCCCGCGCGCGGTGGGCCGCCGGACGGCCCGGATCACCTCGTCGACCTCCCGCTCCACCCGGTCCACGGACGCGCGGGCGCGGGCGGCGTCCGGGCCGTCCCCGAGCGCCTCGGCGTTGAGGCGCAGCGCGGCGAGCGGGGTGCGCAGCCGGTGCGACAGGTCGGCGGCCATCTCGCGCTCGGCGGCGAGCAGCCGGACGACCTGGTCGGCCATCGCGTTGAACGCCAGCGCCGCCTCGACCACCTCGGGCGGACCGTCGGGGTCGACGCGGACGCCGAGGTCGCCCGCCCCGAACGCGGTCGCGGCGCCCGCGAGCCGCCGGGTGGAGCGGATCATCCGGCGGCCGAGCCGGTCGGCGACCGCGACGGACCCGGCGACCAGCGCCACCGCGACCGTCGTGATCACCAGCCAGGCCGCCGGGACGCCCTGCGACGCCGTCGCCGCCGGAACGAACACCTCGACCACGGCGGTGCGGCCGTCGGGGAGCCAGACCGGGTCCAGCACGGCGTACCCGCCGCGCACCCGGACGGTGTCGGCGACGCCCGCCCGGACGACCGCGTCGAGCGGCGCGGCCCCGGCGCGTCCGCGCACGTCGGCGGGGACCGTCCGGCCGCCCGGCAGATGGACGACCGCGTGCCGCGCCGCGCCCGCCCGCGTGTCCGCGACGGCGCGGGCGAGGGCGGCGCGGTCGGCGGTCCCGGTGCCGCCCGACCAGGCCGCCGCGACCGGACGGCGCAGCGCCCCCGCCTCCCGCACGGCGTCGGCGAGCGCCCGGTCCCGCGCGATCTCCCGGACGGTCAGCGCCAGCGGGATGAGGAACGCCAGCGCCACCATCGACGTGACGGCGAGCGAGACGAGAACGAGCGTCCGCCTCATGACGCGGGCGCCGCCAGCCGCACCCCGACCCCGCGCACGGTGTGCAGGTAGCGCGGCGCGGCGGCGGTCTCGCCGAGCTTGCGGCGCAGCCACGACAGGTGGACGTCGATCGTCTGGTCGCCGCCGTAGGTCTGCCGCCACACCTCGGCGAGCAGTTCGCGGCGCGCGACGACCTGCCCGGGCCGCGCCGCCAGGTACGCGAGCAGGTCGTACTCGCGGCGGGTCAGTTCGAGCGGGACGCCGTCCAGCGACGCCTCCCGCCGGTCGGGGCGCAGCAGCAGGCCGCCGACGCGCAGGTCGGCGGCGGCCCCGGCGCGTCCGGTGCGGCGCAGCACGGCGGCCAGCCGCGCGACCAGGTGCTCGGCGGAGAACGGCTTGACGAGGTAGTCGTCGGCGCCCGCGTTGAGCAGCCGCACCATCTCGGGCTCGTCGTCGCGGGCGGTCGCGACGACGACCGGCACGTCGGACACGCCGCGCAGCATCCGCAGCGCCGCGCCGCCGTCCAGGTCGGGCAGGCCGAGGTCGAGCACGACGACGTCCGGCGGGCTCCCGGCGACCTCGCGCAGCGCGTCCACCGCCGTCCCGGCGCTGCGGACCGCGTGGCCGCGCGCGGTCAGTTCGCGGATGAGGGCGGCCCGGACGTCCGCGTCGTCCTCCACCACCAGCACGGTCGCCATGGCCGAACGTTATGCCACGATCGTCGGACATGTCCCCTTGTGGAAGGACTCCACCGTGCACGACCCCGAACCGCCGCCGGGCGAGACTCCCCCGCCCTGGTACTCCTACGGCTCCCCGCAGGGCTACGACCCGCGCTACGGCTACGGCCCGCCCGGCAACCCCGGCGGCCCGCGCGGCACGGTCGCGGGCGACGACGTCAACTGGGCCCTCGGCGTCTACATCGGCTCGCTCGTCATGGGCTTCATCGCGCCGCTCGTCATCTACTTCGTCAAGCGCCGCGAGTCCGGATTCGTCCGCTTCCACGCCGCGCAGGCCCTGAACTACCAGCTCACGGTCACGATCCAGCTCCTCGTCCCGCTGATCGTCCTGATCCCGCTGGCCATCGTCATGGACGCGCCCGCGCTGGTCCTCCTCCTCATCCCGCTGTTCCTCTTCCACATCATCGCCCAGTACGTCTTCCTCATCCTCGCGGCGGTGAAGGCGGGCCGCGGCGACTACTGGCGCATGCCCACCTTCACCTGCTGGAGGATGATCCGCTGAGCCGGGCGACCGCGCGAACCGGGGACCCGTCGGCGGCCAGGCTCAGCGGGAACAGCAGCGCCTCGGCGCCGCGGCCCGCCGCCCGCGCCGCCGCGACGCGCTCCACCCGGGTCAGGTTCTCGGCGATCACCGCGCCCGCCCCGCACAGGACGCGGTGCGCGGCGAGGTCGAAGGAGTCGTCGCCGGGCGGCGGGGTGCGGTCGACGCTCAGCGCGTCGATCCCGACCGTCCGGACGCCCGCCGCGACGATCGCCGCCGCCGTCTCCGGCGTCAGGTAGGGGTGGGCGAGGTAGCGGTCGGTGCCCCAGTGCTCCGCCCAGCCCGTCAGCACGAGCAGCACGACCCCCGGCCGCAGCCCGGCGGGCAGCGCGTCCGGGCCGATCGGCGCGCGGGGCTCCCGGCCGCGCGCGTCCAGCACCTCCGCCGGGCCCGCGAACCGCTCCAGCGGGAGCTGGTCGAGCCGGGGCAGCGCGTCGTCGATGTGGAACGGCGCGTCCACGTGCGTCCCGGACTGCGAGCCGAGGTGCAGCCGCTGCACGTTGACGCCGTCGCGCGCGACCGTCAGCGCGGTCTCGACCGCCACCTCCGGATCGCCCGGGTACACCGGCATCCCCGTGCGCAGCGGGACCGACAGATCGACCAGCTCGGCGGCTTCCACCCGCCGCACGATAGCGTGCAGGCGTGCTGCCGCTCGTGACCGCTGTCCGGTACGTGACGCCCCTGCGCGAGGGCGGATCGCTGCCCGGCATCGTCGAGGCCGACGACCTCGGCACCTATGTGATGAAGTTCCACGGCGCCGGGCAGGGCCGCAAGGCGCTGGTCGCCGAGGTGATCGCGGGCGAGCTGGGCCGCCGGCTCGGGCTGCGCGTGCCGAGCCTCGTCGTCATCGACCTCGATCCGCTGATCGGACGGCACGAGCCCGACCCCGACGTCCAGGACCTGCTCAAGGCCAGCACCGGCTGGAACCTCGGCGTGGACTACCTGCCGCGCTCGTTCGGGTTCGACCCGCTCGGCTGGGAGGTCGACGCGGCGTTCGCGTCCCGCGTGCTGTGGTTCGACGCGTTCATCGGCAACGTCGACCGGAGCTGGCGCAACCCGAACCTGCTCGTCTGGCACGGCGACGTCTGGCTCATCGACCACGGCGCGAGCCTCATCTTCCACCACGCGTGGGCGAACGCGGCGCGGTTGTTCAGCGGCCCCTACGACGTGGACGACCACGTCCTCACGCCCCGCGCGACCGAGCTGGCGGCGGCCGAAGCCGAGTTCGCGCCGCGCGTCACCGAGGACCTGCTGCGCGAGATCGTGGCACTCGTCCCGGACGCGTGGCTGGACGGCGAACCCGGCTTCGACGGACCGGACGCCGTCCGCGACGCCTACGTCGAGATCCTGCTGAAGCGGGCCGCCGAGCCCCGCGTGTGGCTGCCGTCCCTGGACGTCGCCGTGAACCGGCCCCGAACGGCGTCCCGGCGCGGCGCGAACCGTCCCGGCTGGCTCGGGGGCCCGGCGTGAGCACCGTCTTCGAGTACGCGGCGCTGCGCGTCGTGCCGTGCCAGGAGCGCGGCGAGGGCGTCAACGTCGGCGTCGTCCTGTACTGCCGCGCGCTGGACTACCTCGCGTGCCGCGCGGAACTCGACCGGGACCGGCTGCGCGCCCTGGACCCCGACCTGGACCTCGGCGCCGTCCACCGCTCGCTGGACGGCGTGGACGCGCTCTGCCGGGGCGGCGACGCGGCCGGGCAGGCCGCCGCCGAGCCCCCCGGCGCGCGGTTCCGCTGGCTGACGGCCCCGCGCAGCACCGTCGTGCAGCCAGGCCCGGTCCACGCGGGCCTCACCGACGACCCGGCCGCCGAGCTGGACCGGCTGCTGGCGCGGCTCGTCCGGTGACTCAGTCCCACTCCCAGCGGATCCCGTGGTACCCGGCGGGCATCCCGAACTCGATGAAGTGGACGCTGCGGTAGCTCGACAGCCGCAGCTCCGCGTCGTCGCGCAGGTCGGAGCGCCCGTCGGGGCGCCAGCTCCGGTAGCAGCGGGCGGGCAGCATCGCCGGATGGAACCGCACCTCGATCAGGTACTCGTGCTGCGGCGTGTGGAAGCCGCGCCCCTCCTCGGTGATCGGCGGCCCGGTCTCCTCGAACCCGAACCCGTACTCCAGCAGGTAGGTCTCGCCGCGCCGCAGCGCCCGGTCGAACAGCAGCTCGGCCGCGATGAGGCCGCTGGTCTCGTCCACGCGGACGCGCCCGAACCGGCAGCCGCGCGCCCACCGCGACGACGGGACGGCCCCGTGCGGGTGGTGGTAGACGGCGACCCACCGGTCCACGCCGCGCTGCTGCGCCTGGAACACGACGCGGGTGCGGTTCTCGGCGAGCTGCCGGTCCCGGCCGAGGGTGTACTGGTCGTGCAGGCTGAGGCCGGTGACGCCGCGGTCGCCCCGGTCGCCGATCTCGTCCAGCAGGTCCCGGACGACCGGCTCGGGGCACAGCTCCTCCAGCGACCGCCAGCTGCCCGTGCTGCGCTCGGGCACCGGCCGCAGCAGCGTCACCAGCGAGTGGCGCGGGAGGTCGAGGATGGTCTCCAGGCCGCGCACGGCGCGCAGCGAGTCCGACCGCTCCGGCCGGGTCCGGCCGCGCTGCCAGTAGCTGAGCGTGGACAGGCTGACCGCGACCCCCTCGGCGGCCAGCCGGCGCCGGACGGCCTCCAGGCTGAGCCCGCGCGCCTGGATCGCGGCGTGCAGCGCCGCGTTGAACGGGCCGTGCCGCAGGGCCTGCGACAGGTCGTGCGACAGGTCGTGCTCGCTGGTGGCGTGCATCTTCGGCCTCCGGATCGGGTCCGGCCGGCCCCCGTGACGGCCCCTGACTTCTGATCTTGCTCCGTCGACACTCACTGTAAGTCGGCGGTCTGCGGAAACCAAGCGAATGCGGTCAATCCCATTCCCACTCCAGCCCGGCGACTCCCCGCCGGACGTCGGCGAGCGCGAGGTGGGCGCTGCCGGACGTCCCGATCCACAGCTCGCCGAGCGGGTGCCGCGCGCGCCCGTCGGCGCCGGTGAAGCCGTAGCAGCGGGCGGGCAGCACCGCCGGGTCGAACTGGACGATCGCGAGGTAGTCGCGGACGGGTCGGGGGAACACGCGCCGGTAGCGCCGCGCCGTCCCGCCGCGCCCGCCCGGGCCGGACGGCCGCAATCCGTACTCGACCACCGCCGTCTCCCCCGGTCCGAGCACCCGATCGAAGATCAGCTCGAAGCCGAGCAGGCCGCCCGCGCCCCGGACGCGGCCCGGCCGGCAGTACCGCAGCCCGGTCAGCTCGGCGCCCGCCGCCGGGACGGGATGGACGCAGACGACGCGGTCCACGTCGTCGCCGGTGGAGCGCAGCACCTCCCGCACGGTCAGCCCGGCGGCGCGCCGGTCGGGGCCGAGCCGGTGGACGTCGTGGACGCTCAGCCGCTCCAGGCGCCGGTCCCCGGACCGGTCGAACTGCGCGACGAGCCGGGTGTAGCCGTCCGGATCCGGCCAGAGCCCGGCCGAGTCGGGCGCGGGGTCGTCCAGCCGGGCGGTGAGCGTGCCCGCCTCCACCCCGAGGATCTCCTCCAGCGCCGCGACGACCGGACGGGACCGGGGCCGGGTGCGTCCGCGCTGCCAGTGGCTGAGCGTCGCGACGCTCACCGTCAGGCCGCGCCGGGCCAGCCGGTGCCGGATGCGCTCCAGGGTCAGCCCGGACTCGTGGACGGCGTCGCGCAGTGCTGCGGGGAAGTCCACGGCCCGGACGTTACCCCGATCAGAACAGGACGGACATGAACGTGCCCGTCTCGCGCAGCCCGACGCGGCGGTACGCGGCGCGCGCCCGCGTGTTGTAGTCGTTGACGTACAGGGAGACGGTCGGCGCGACGGTCCGCAGCGCCTCCCCGATCAGCGCCGCCATGCCCGCGACCGACAGGCCGCGCCCGCGCAGCTCCGGCGGCACCCACACGCCCTGCACCTGGCAGGCGCGCGGGGTGACGGCGCCGATCTCGGCCTTGAACATGACGCGGCCGTCCTCGATCCGGGCGAACGCGCGGCCCGCGCGGATCAGCTCGGCGACCCGCGCCCGGTACAGCACGCCGCCGTCGCCGACGTTCGGGGAGATACCGACCTCCTCGGTGAACATCTTCACGCAGGCCGGGTAAATAAGGTCGAAGTCGTCCATCGTGACCCGGCGGAGCGCCGGATCGCCCGGCACCGGCGGCGGGCTGGACGTCGCCATCACCGGCTGCGCCGCCCGCACGGCCCGCGCCGGCCCCCAGTACGGACCGAGGATCTCCCACATCTCCCCGACGGCGTCCACCGGCCCGACGATGGACGAACAGCGGCGGCCCTGCGCGTGGGCGCGCTCGGCGAACGCCCGGACGGCCGCGAGCCCGGCGTTCACCGGGATGAGGTTCGCGCCCGCGTAGCAGACCGCCGTCAGCCGCCCTTCGCGCAGGTAGCCCCACATCTGCGCGCCGAGGCGCCGCGGGTCCAGCCCGGCGGCGTGGACGCGCGACCCGACGAACACGTTCGCGACCGGGTCGGCGTCCAGCAGCGCGAGCACGTCGTCGCGGTACCGGTCGTCGAGGAGCCGCACCGGCGGCGACCCCAGCATCCGCATCGTCACCGGCTCCGGCGGAGCCGAGGCGCGTGCGGCCTCAGCGCTGTCATGACCACGACGTCAAGCCTATGACGTCGGCGATCGTCAGTGCGCGACGGCCCGGCTCGCGGCGGGCGGCGGCCCGGCCGTGCAGGTGGCGTCCACGCCGGGACCGGCCGGGGGCAGCGTGCCGTCGCGCAGGTAGGCCGCGACGGCGCCGTCCACGCACCGGTCGCCGCCGAGCGTGACGCCGTGGTCGCCGCCGCCCGCCTGGACGAGCAGCCGCGAGTTCGGGAACAGCCGGTGCGTCTCCAGCGCGCCGTCGTAGGGCGTGGCGGCGTCGTCGGACGCCTGGACGAGCAGCGGCGCGGCCGTCCCGCCGACCGCCGGCGCGGGACCGCCGGTCAGGGGCCAGTAGGCGCACGGCGCGTTGTACCAGGTGTTGCCCCACGTCTCGAACCGGTAGCCCTGCCGGAACTGCCGGGCGCTGTCGCGGTGCCAGACCCGCCAGTCGCGCGGCCAGGCCGCGTCGCGGCACTGCGTGGCGGTGTAGACGGCGAAGTTGTTCTGGTCGAGCCGGGACGGCGGCTTCCACTCGCGCCGCAGCCCGGAGGTGTCACCGCGCAGATAGTCCGCCAGGGCGCGCGCGTGGCGGCTCCAGGTGGTCTGGGTGTAGCCGTCGTTGAGGAACAGGTCGTCCAGCTCCGACGGCCCGACGAGCCCGAACGCGGGCCGCGCCTTCAGCCGCGCCCGCGCCTTCTCGTAGGACGCCCGGACGGCCCCGGCGTCCCCGCCGAGCCGGTAGACGTCCCGGTTGCGGGCGATCCACGCGAAGAACTGCCCGATCCGCTTCTCGAACGCGACGTTCTGCCCGAGGTTGTCGGCGTACCAGACGCCGCTCGGCTTGACGACGCTGTCGAGGACGAAGCGCCCGACCCGTCCGGGGTAGCGCGACGCGTACACCGCGCCGAGGTAGCTGCCGTAGGAGTAGCCGAGGTAGTTGACGCGGGACGCGCCGAGCGCGGCCCGGATCGCGTCCATGTCGCGGACCCAGTCGGCGGTGCCGAGGTGCGGGAGGTAGCGCGCGTAGCGGCGCGCGCAGTCGCGCGCGTAGGCGCGGGCGCGGGCGCGCCAGGCGTTCTCCTCGGCGGTGCTCGCCGGACGCGTGTCCGCGCGCGGCTTGCCCGGATTCAGGTAGGACGTGTCGCAGACGAGCGCGGGCCGGCTCGCGCCGACGCCGCGCGGGTCGAAGCCGATCCAGTCGTAGGCCGCGACGACGTCGGGCGCGAACGCGGCGCGGAAGTCGGCGGGCATGTCGCGGCCGTGCGCGCCGGGACCGCCCCGGTTGAGCAGCACGACGCCCCGGCTCCGCGCGGCGGTGTGCCGGAGCCGGGTCAGCGCGAGGGTGATCGTCGCGCCGCCGGGACGGGCGTGGTCGAGCGGCACGCGCAGCGTCCCGCAGTCGAGGCCGCGCAGCCGGGCGCCCTCGACGGGGTCCTGGTTCGGGCACGGCGCCCACGCCACGGCGGGCGGGGCGCCGGCGGCGGCCGTGCCGTCCCGGGCCGGGAGGCTGGAGGTGAGGGTCGCGGCGGCGAGGCAGGCGGCGGCGCCCCCGAGGGCGCCCTTGCCGAGGGTGGTCAGCACCCGTCGATTACTACCGGTGGACGCTCCGGATCCCCGTCCAGGCGGCGAGTCCCGCGATTCGCGACAGATGCGAAGGAAACAGAACGGGCCGGTCACGGCTTCCCGTGACCGGCCCGCACCGGGGACCTTACGGACGTCCGATGAGCAGGTTCTTGCTCGGCGCGCCCGCGACGGCGGCCTTGGCCGTCGCGCCCGGCACCGGGTCGTTCAGCGCGGGCAGCGCCGCGCAGACGAGGTCGGCGGTCCGGCCCGGCTTGCGCGCCGGGAGACTGCCGTTCGTCAGGTACGCGGCGACGCGGTCGTCGAGGCAGGCGTTGCCGTTCAGCGTGTTCGCGTGGGTCTTGCCGCCCTTCTCGGCGATGAGCCGCGCGGACGGGAACAGCGAGCGCATCTGCGGGCCGCCCGGGTACGGCGTGGCCGCGTCCAGCGTGGACTGCACGAGCAGGATCGACGGGGCCTTCTTCGACCCGACCGGGAACGTCTTCTTGCCCTGGTAGCGCCAGTAGTGGATCGGCGCGTTGAACCAGGTGTTCGACCACGAATTGAACCGGATGCCCGACGCGTACTGCCGCGTCGCGTCGTCATGCCAGGTCTTCCAGCTCGCGGGCCACGGGGCGTCCACGGCCTGGACGGCGTTGTAGACCGCGAAGCCGTTGTCGCCGCCGCCCTCCGACAGCCAGTCCAGCAGCGGGGCGGGGTCCTTCTTCGTCGCCCACGCCGACAGCGCCTCGGCGAACGGGATGTAGTACCCGGTGTTGTAGCCGGCGCTGAGGACGGTGTCGTCCAGCTCGTCCGGGCCGATCTTCTTGCCGATCGGGCTCTTCTTGGCCGCCGCGCGGATCGCGTAGTACTTCTTCTCGACGGCCTTCTCGGACGCGCCCAGGTGGTAGAGGGAGTCGTACTTGGCGACCCAGCCCCACCAGAGCTTCATGTTGCGCTCGAACGCGACGTTCTGGCTGAGCTGGCCCTTGTACCAGACCTCGCGCGTGTCCACGTTGCCGTCCAGCACCATGCGCTTGACGTGCGTCGGGAACAGCGTGGCGTAGGTGGAGCCGAGGTAGGTGCCGTAGGAGAAGCCGTAGTAGCTGATCTGCTTGGCGCCGAGGGCCACGCGGATCGAGTCGATGTCCTTGGCGGCGTCGGTCGTCCGCATGTACGGCAGCAGCCAGCCGTACTTCTTCGCGCACGCGTCCGCGTACTTCTTCGAACGCGCCAGCCAGACCTTCTCGTCCTTCACGCTGGACGGCACGTAGTCCGGACGGACCGGGTCGGAGTAGTTCGGCACGCAGGACAGCGCCGGCTTGCTCGACTCGACGCCGCGCGGGTCGAAGCCGATGATGTCGTACTTGGCCGCGACGTCCGGCGGCAGCCAGGCCGCGAGCCCGCCGGACAGGTACAGCCCGGAGCCGCCCGGCCCGCCGGGGTTGCCGAGCAGGACGCCCTGGTAGTCCTTCGCGGTGTGCTTCACCCGCGACACCGCGACGGAGATCTTCTTCCCGTTCGGCTTCCGGTAGTCGAGCGGGACGGTCACCTGGCCGCACTCGGCGTTCTTGAGATAAACGCCGCCCGTCACATCGGTGGGACAGGCCGACCACGCCACCTTCCCGGCCTGGACCGGGGCGCCCGCGGGCGCGGCGGCGGTGGCGACGGCGGCCGTGCCGCCCACCGCGACCGCCGCGGCGGCGGTGATCACTACGAGCCTTTTCACGAAACCCCCTTGTCGGCGGGCGCCCGGGACGAGCGGGGGCCGGACGCGCCGCGGACGCTGATAGTGCGCAAACCGAGAGGATTGTGGCGAGTTGGGCAGTTCACCCGAAGGGTCCTGCGGCAAGCGATGCGCAATCGTGACGAACTTCGTGAAACTTTGTGATCTCCGGGAACGTTTCAGGGCCCCGGGATGACCCGGGGCCCTGACTCGTGACTCCTAGCGCAGAACGTCCAGCTTCGGCGGGAGCGTCGCCGTCCTCGCCGCCGACTTCGCGGTCGCCGAGGCGCCCGGCGGGACCGGGTCACCGAGCTGCGGCACGTGCACTGTCCGCCGGTCCGGCCGCTTCCCGGTCAGGAAGTAGGCGTCGAAGTAGGCGTCCACGGCCGCCGAGCCCCGGTGGACGATGCAGTGCGTGCGGTCGCCGTCCTGCACGACCAGCCTCGCGTCCGGGAGCCGCCGCTGCATGTCCAGCGCGCCCGCGTACGGGGTCGCCGCGTCGGCCGTCGCCTCGAACATCAGGATGTTCTCGGGGAAGTTGCGGACCTTGCCGATGTCCACCGGCGTCCGCGCCTTGCCCTGCCAGTAGAGGCACGGCGCGTTGAACCACGCGTTGCTCCACGTCAGGAACGGGTGCCTGCGGTTGATGCGGTCGTTGTCGCGCTGCCACTTCTTCCAGTCCAGCGGCCACTGGACGTCGGTGCACTGCGTGGCGAGGTACATCGCCCAGCCGTTGTCGTCCGCGCCGCCGGTCGTGCCCGCGCCGAACGTGCCGGCGAACGTCTCCAGGTCGCCCGCCTTGTAGGCCGCGAGGCCCGCCGCGTAGGTGCCCCACACGGCCTGGCTGCGCCGGTAGGCCGCGTTCTGCACGACGTCGTCCAGCTCGTCCGGGCCGACCGCGACCTCCTGGCCGTCGAGCGTCTGGCGGACCGGGTCGGTCGCGAGCTTCTTGCGCAGGCCGTAGTAGAACGAGCGCACCTCGGCCTGCGTCGAGCCCAGGTGGAAGAGCGAGTCGTACTTGGCGATCCAGCCGAAGTAGTAGTCGATGTTCTTGTCGAACGCGACGTCCTGGTCGAGGTTCGCCTGGTACCAGACGCCCTTCGGGCCGACGACGCCGTCCATCACCATCTTGCCGACCTTGTCGGGGTACAGGGTGGCGTAGACCGCGCCGAGGTACGTCCCGTAGGACGCGCCGTAGTAGTCGAGCTTCTTGTTGCCGAGCGCCTTGCGGATCGACTCCACGTCGCGCGCCGAGTCGATCGTCGTGACGTGGTTCAGCAGCCCGATCTTGTCGGACGCCGCGCACTTGGCCGCGTAGTCCTTGGACCGCTTCAACCAGATGTCGACCGACTTGGGGTCCCCGGTCCCGTACGCCGGGCGCGGCGCGTTGTAGGTCTCGGGGTCGCAGCTCAGCGCGGGGACGCTGCTGCCGACGCCGCGCGGGTCGAACCCGATGACGTTGTAGGCGGCCTTCATCGCCGGGGAGTTCTGCGCGAACACGCGGGCGCCGAAGGGGGCGCCGCTGCCGCCGGGACCGCCGGGGTTGACGACGAGGTCGCCCTTGGCCGGGCCGGAGCCGGTGTGCGGCGTCCGGGTCACCTCGATCGTGATCGTGGTGCCGTTCGGCCGGGAGTAGTCCAGCGGGACCTTCAGCTCCGCGCAGCGGATGGTCTCGGAGACCTTCACATCGCTCAGCGCGTCGTACGGCTTGACGGCGGCGATGATGTCCGCGGAGCACGAATGCCAGGCGAGTCCGGCCGCGGGTTCGCCGCCCGGAGCCGCCAGGGCTGGTGACGCGGCGGCCCCGGCGAGCCCGGTGAGGCTCAGCCCCGCCACCGCCGCGGCGCTGACGAACTTCTTCACGAATCCTCCTCCTGCGCGGTCCCCGAGCGAAGGGACCTCGATGCGCATTCCGGGAGGATCCTTGTCATTCCGGCATTTGTGGCGGCAGAGGCCGGAAGGAAGGGATGCGGGATCGTGACCCGACGGAGTCCGTTCCGTGAGGCGCGCGTCCGGCGCCCACGGAAACGGCCCCCGGGCGGACCCGGGGGCCGGACGGCGCGACCTGCGCAAACGCGAAAGGCTCCGGCATCACCGTCCGTTGCGGACGATGGCACCGGAGCCTGCGCCGATGACCTCGGAACGAGGGAACGTTCCGGACGTACGGTGCGACGGCGGGCGGATCAGCCCACGGTCACCTCCGCGCCGGGACCCGACACCGAGCCGTCCTCGCCGACCTCGATGCCCATCTCCTCGGCGATCCGCATCGCCTCCTCGATGAGCGTCTCCACGATCAGCGCCTCCGGGACGGTCTTGACGACCTCGCCGCGCACGAAAATCTGGCCCTTGCCGTTGCCGGACGCGACCCCGAGGTCGGCCTCGCGCGCCTCGCCCGGGCCGTTCACCACACAGCCCATCACCGCGACGCGCAGCGGCACCGGGAAGCCCTTGAGCCCGGCCGACACCTCTTCGGCGAGCGTGTAGACGTCCACCTGCGCGCGCCCGCACGACGGGCACGACACGATCTCCAGCCCGCGCTGCCGCAGCCCCAGCGACTCCAGGATCTGCGTGCCGACCTTGACCTCTTCCACCGGCGGCGCCGACAGCGACACCCGGATCGTGTCCCCGATGCCCTGCGACAGCAGCGCGCCGAACGCGACGGCCGACTTGATCGTCCCCTGGAACGCCGGGCCCGCCTCGGTCACGCCGAGGTGCAGCGGGTAGTCGCAGGCGGCGGCGAGCTGCCGGTACGCCTCGATCATCACGACCGGGTCGTTGTGCTTGACCGAGATCTTGATGTCGCGGAAGTCGTGCTCCTCGAACAGCGAGCACTCCCACAGCGCGGACTCCACCAGCGCCTCGGGCGTCGCCTTGCCGTACTTCTCCAGCAGCCGCTTGTCCAGCGAGCCCGCGTTCACGCCGATGCGGATCGGGACGCCCGCGTCCCGCGCGGCCCGCGCGATCTCGCCGACCTTGTCGTCGAACTTCTTGATGTTGCCCGGGTTCACCCGGACGGCCGCGCAGCCCGCGTCGATCGCGGCGAACACGTACTTGGGCTGGAAGTGGATGTCGGCGATCACCGGGATCGGCGACTTGCGCGCGATGGCCGGGAGCGCGTCCGCGTCGTCCTGCGAGGGGACCGCGACCCGGACGATCTGGCAGCCGGACGCGGTCAGCTCCGCGATCTGCTGCAGCGTGGCGTTGACGTCGGCGGTCAGCGTCGTGGTCATGGACTGCACCGAGACCGGAGCGTCACCGCCCACCGGCACGCTGCCGACCATGATCTGACGGGACGCGCGACGCGGAACCGAAGGCCCCCTCGTGCCCTCGCTCTCGCCGCGCACCGTCGGAATACCCAGTGAAACGCTCATCCCTCTCCTCCGATCGCCCCTTCAACCCTAAGCTCCCCGCCGGCGTGACATGACGCGGACGCCCGACCAATGGGGTGACATCACGGAAACGTACAGTGACCGATTACGGTCCCTTGGGGTCACCCGGGCACCGTCAACGGGTTCACGAGGTCCGCGATGATCAGCAGTACCCCGAGCCCCACCAGCACGATGACCGCCAGGTACGTCAGCGGCATGACGCGCCGCAGGTCGACCGTCCCGGAGTCGGGGCGGCCCCGCGCGCGGTTCACGGCGGCGCGGATCCGCTCGTAGCCGACGACCGCGAGGTGCCCGCCGTCCAGCGGCAGCAGCGGGACGACGTTCAGCGCCCCGAGGAAGACGTTCACCGACACGACCAGCGACAGGTAGAGCGCGATCTTCTCCCGCCACGAGCCGTGCGCGGAGAAGATCTGCCCGGACGCCTGCGTCGCGCCGACCACGCTGCCGACCTGGCCGCCCGGCGTCCGCGCCCGCTCCGGCGAGAACAGGCGCGGCAGCGCGTTCGGCAGGTCGGCGAGGGCCGTGCCCATCGCCCGGACGGTGCCGCCGACGCCGTCCGCCGCGAACTCGATCGCGCCGATCGGCCCGCGCCGGTCCCAGCCCGCGCCGACGACGCGCGCCGACATCCCGAGGAACGGCGCGCCCGCGACCGCCGCGAGCCGGGGACGCAGCGTCAGCGTCCCGGCGCCTTGGCGCTGCACGACCACGGGCACCGTCTGGCCCGGCCGCGCGGCGCCGATGGCGGCGCGCAGGTCCGTCCAGTCCGCCACCGGCCGACCGCCGAACCGGACGACCCGGTCCCCCGCCCGCATCCCCGCCGCCAGCGCCGGCGACGGCGGACGCCCCGGCCCGCACTTGCCGGACAGGTCGGCGGGCACGCACGTGCTGATCGCGTCGGCCGTGGCGGTCGCCGTGCCGGGATCGCGGACGCCGACCGTCATCGCCATCACCATGAGCAGCACGAACGCGAACACGAAGTTCACGACGACGCCCGCGCCGATGACGACCGCCCGGCGTCCCGGCGGCTGCCGGAAGAACGCGCGGTCCCGGTCCTCCGGCGGGACGTCCTCGAGCGGCGTGTAGCCGACGATCCGGACGAACCCGCCGAGCGGGACCGCCTTCACGCCGTACTCGGTCTCCCCGCGCCGCCACGACCACAGCGTCGGCCCGAAGCCCACGAAGTACTGCGTGGCCTTCATCCCGAACCGCTTGGCGGTCAGCAGGTGGCCGCCCTCGTGCAGCATGACGGTCACGAGCAGCGCCACCACGAACGCCACCGCGCCCAAGAAGTAGGCCATCGGGCCTCCCCCGTCGTGGACGGACGGCGCGGCGCCCGGTCAGCCCGCCCCGGTCAGCTCCCCGGCCCGGGTCCGCGCCCAGGCGTCGGCGGCGAGCACGTCGTCCAGCGACGGCGACGGCTCCGCGCCCGTCCGCCCGGCCTCATGCTCCTCCACTACCCGCGCGACGGTGTCGACTATCCCGGTGAACGGCAGCCGTCCCGCGCGGAACGCCTCCACGCAGACCTCGTTGGACGCGTTGTAGACGGCCGGGAACGTCCCGCCGAGCCCGCCCGCGCGGCGCGCCAGCGCCACGGCGGGGAACGCCTCGTCGTCCAGCGGGAACAGCTCCCAGGTGTGCGCGGACGTCCAGTCCAGCGACGGCGCGGCGTCCGGGACGCGGTCCGGCCAGTCCAGGCCGAGCGCGATCGGGAGGCGCATGTCGGGCGGGCTGGTCTGGGCGAGCGTGGACCCGTCGGTGAACTCCACCATCGAGTGGATCACCGACTGCGGGTGGACCATGACGCCGATCCGGTCCATCGGGACGTCGAACAGCAGGTGCGCCTCGATGACCTCCAGGCCCTTGTTGACCAGCGTCGCCGAGTTGATCGTCACGACCGGCCCCATGTCCCAGGTCGGGTGGTTCAGCGCCTGCTCCGGCGTCACCCCGGCCAGCTCGGCGCGGGTCCGGCCGCGGAACGGGCCGCCGCTCGCCGTCAGGACGAGCCGCCGCACCTCCTCGGCCCGGCCGCCGCGCAGGCACTGCGCGAGCGCCGAGTGCTCGGAGTCCACCGGGACGATCTGCCCGGGCCGCGCGCGCTCCTTCACCAGCGGGCCGCCGACGATCAGGGACTCCTTGTTGGCGAGCGCGAGCGTCCGTCCGGCGTCCAGCGCCGCGAGCGTGGACGCGAGCCCGAGCGCCCCGGTCACGCCGTTCAGCACCACGTCGCACGGCAGCGTCGCGGCCTCGGCGACGGCGTCGGGACCGGCGACGATCTTCGGGATCGGGTGGTCGCCGGTCGCGTAGCCGCCCTTGCTCGCCGCCGCGTAGAACGCGAGCTGGAGGTCCTGGGCGGCGGACGCGCGCGCGACCGCGACCACGTCCGGGCGGAACTCCAGCGCCTGCTCGGCCAGCAGGTCGACCCGGCCGCCGCCCGCCGCCAGCGCGACGACGCGGAACCGGTCGGGGTTGCGGCGGATCACGTCCAGGGCCTGGGTGCCGATGGAGCCGGTCGAGCCGAGGACGACGACGTCGCGGGGAGCGCGGCGGGGGCCGCCCTGCGGCGCGGGGGTGATGCCGGCGGCGCGGTCGGCGCTGAAGTCGGTAGGAGACGTCACGATGCCCATTGTCGTGCACGTCACCGGCCGCTGTCCCCGCCGCGCGGCCCGCCGCCCGCGACGGTGGACTTTGCCGGAGCTTGTACGGGCCGTAACAGAGGTAACACTTGGGGCGACATATAAAGGAAACCACTGACAGCGTCGGCGAGAGGAGGGGACGGATGGCCGCAGCGTACGAACCGGGGTTCGACCCGGCCGGGCTGGACGCCGCGCAGCGCCACGGCGACGCCTGCGTCGTCTGCCGCAAGCGCTGGCCCCGGCCGCGCGTGCGCGTGGGCCACGTCCCCGGCGGCGGCGGGGTGTTCGCGTGCGACGAGTGCGCGACCATGCTGCCCGGCCGCACCGTCCGGCGTCCCGAGCGCGGCCCCGACGAGCCGTCCGTCGCGGCGGGCCGGGTGCCGGTCCGTCCCGGCGAGCGCGGCGGGCGGTCGCGCGACGGGCGGTGACCCCGCGCGGTCAGCGGACTTTCCTGGAAGAAGGGTGATCCGGGCATTCGGGGGGAGGCCCGGAGCCACCCGTGCGGTACACCGGCTGGGGGCGGCCGGTCGTGCCGAGGCGGGCTCCGGCGCTCGCCGGTCCAACGGGACCGGCCGCGCCGGAGCCCGCAATGCTTCCCCAGGGGGACGCCCCCTGGACCCCCGCAGTGTTTCCCAGGGCTACTTCGCCAGTTTGGTGGCCTCGATCCAGACGCGCGTCCACTCGATGTAGTCGGTGCACTTGCGCTCGCCCTTGTCGGGGCCGCCGCCGCAGACGGCCGTGGGCGTGCGGGCGAAGACGATGCGGTCGAGCCGGTCGCGGTCCCCGACGCGGTAGGCGACGCAGAAGCCGGACTTGGCGCGCTCCCCCGAGCACGCCTGCGGGTTCGCCGGCGCCACGCCGGACCACTCGGCGACCTGCTGCTGGACGTCCGGCGTCGCCGTCCACCGCAGCCACTCGTACATGCAGTTCGGGTGCGCCGCGCGGGCGCCGATCATCCACGCCGTCGCCCAGCCGGTCACGCCCTCGGCCGGGTCGGCCGTGCGGACGCCGTGCCCGGCGCGTCCGAGCACGTCCGCCTGGTAGGGCGACCCGACGCCGAGCACCGCGCCGTCCGCCGCGAACGCCGACACGGCCTGCGCGGGGGTCTTCCAGTACGCGCGGACGCTCGGCCGCTGCTTCTCCAGGATCCCCCGCACCGCCGCGAGCTGCCGCGGCGACAGCGCGTACACGTCCTTGATCTTCAGCTCGCGGTCGTGCTGCTTCAGGTACAGCGCGACGTCGGCGACGCTGAGCGGGGTGTCGCGCATGACGAGCTTGCCCGCGTACCGCCGCGCCTGGCCCGGGTCGTACACCGCGCCCCAGCTCGACGGCGGCGCGACCGTCCGCGCGTCGTACATCAGGACGTTGGACCCCCACGTGTAGGGGACGCCGTAGACCTTCCCGTCCTGGCGCAGCAGGCTCCGCAGCTTCGGTTCGAGCTTCTTGTAGCCGTCCACGAGGTCGGTGTTGACCGGCGCGGCCTGGCGGCCCGCGACGAGCCGTCCCGCGACCTCGGGCGGGGCGAGGACGCCGTCGTAGCGCCGCGCCGGGTTGCTCACGAGGTCGGTCATCTCCTGGGCGTCGCGGGCGGTGCGCCAGCTCACCGTGCAGCCCGTCCGCTCCTGGAACGGGGTGACCCAGTCGACGCGGCGGTCGGTGCCGCCGTTCTCGATGTCGCCGGGCAGCACGACGAGGTTCAGTTCGCCCTCGCCGCCGCCGACCGTCCCGGCGACGGGCGCGGCGTCCGCCTTGCGCGCCTCGCCGCCGCCGCATCCGCCGAGCGCCAGGACCAGCGCGGCCAGCCCCGCCGCCGCGCCCGTCCGGCGCCCCCCGCGCGCGGCGCCCGGCCCGACCTTCAGCCGCATGTCGCTCCCGCTCCGTTCCCCCGGATCCCCGCGTCGATCCGCCCCATCGGCGCAGCGTAGCGCCTTCCGGCCCGCGCGGTTCCGGCGCCCCCGGGACCCGGTCCGACCGAAATGCCGGGCGGAAGCGCGGCGATGACCCGGGTAAAAGCGGAAAGGGACCGTTCCGGACGCATTTTCCGGCACCCCGTGCACTCTTTATCGGATGTGCCCTTTATGAAGCGGCCGTCACGGCCCGGGTGGACGGTGGGTGCCGGCGTCCGCGCGGCGTTCCGTGCGCTGGAGGGGAACGCGGCGGGTGCCCGGCCCCGGGCCGTGACGGCTATCCGGTGGCGGTGGCGAGGTGGGGAACGGCGGTCACCTCTCGGTGCTGCCCGGCCACGCGACCACCGGGACCCGGGGAGACTGCGGCGGTGTGACTCCCTCGATGCGGAGGAGGTTCGAGGGACGCCGCTCGTCCCGCCGGGGGTCGGCGGGCGGACGCGCCTGGACCTGCGCGTCCGGTGCACGGGGCCGGTCCACGGAGCCCGCCGTGGACGCGGTCCCTTCGATCCTGGCGATGAGATGCTGCGGGGTCGGAGCCTCCACGAAGGTCCGGTCGGCGCTCCCACGGGGCGGCAGCGCCCACCAGTGGCCCGTGTAGGGGCCGTACCAGACGGCCCATCCGGGGAAGCGGCGACGGAGTGCCTCGACCTCCGCGGCGTGCTCGTCTGCGGTCATAACAGGCTCCCCTGCGGCGGGCCGGCACGGCCCTTTATCTTTTTCGCCACATTTAATTGGAACAATCAGATTGTGTCGCCCGACACAGAGTCAGTCAATGGCCGTGGCGATGATTTGTCGATACCATGAAGACAACGATTAACGACAAAAACCAACAACGGTAAACATTCTTCAGAAACCCGACGAACAGGGCATTTTCACAGCGCGTCCACTGATCGCCACCGACGGTGAGCGAACGAAATTTGTCCAGTTTTGAGAGTTTAGTCCACTTGTGAATTGACGCCGATTCGACCGGCCGCGGTCCCGGCGCTGATCAGGCCGTCCCTTAGGATTCCGGGACGATCTCCGAAGGGACGCACCGGCATGGATCTCGGACTGGACGGCCGCCGCGCGGCGGTCGCGGCGGCGTCGGGCGGCCTCGGCCTGGCGAGCGCGCGGGCGCTGCTCGCCGAGGGCGCGCAGGTGGCCATCTGCGGCCGGGACGAGGCCCGGATCACCGCGGCGGCGGCCGGACTCGGCCACGGCGCGCACCCGATCGTCGCCGACGTCGGCACCCCGGAGGGCGCGACCGCGTTCGTCGACGCGGCGCGCGCCGCGCTCGGCGGGATCGACGTCCTCGTCGCCAACGCGGGCGGCCCGCCCGCCGGGGGCTTCGCCGCGACGCCCGTGGACGCCTACCGCACGGCGCTCGACCTCAACCTGATGTCGGTGGTCGCGATGTGCCACGCGGCCGTCCCGGAGATGCGCGAGCGCGGCTGGGGCCGGATCGTCGCGATCACCTCGGTGGCGGTGCGGCAGCCGAACCCGAACCTCATCCTGTCCAACACCGCGCGGGCCGGGGCGACGGCGTTCCTGAAGACGCTCGCGCGGGAGGTCGCGGCCGACGGCGTCACGGTGAACTCGCTCCAGCCGGGCGCGCACGCGACCGACCGGCTGCGGCAGCTCCACAACGGCGACCTGGCGGCGGCGGCCCGCGAAGTCCCGGCGCGCACGACCGGGTCGGCGGAGGACTTCGGCGCGTTCGTCGCCTACCTGTGCTCGCGGCAGGCCGCGTTCGTCACCGGCGCCGCGATCCCGGTGGACGGCGGCCAGTACGCCGGCCTGCTCTGAACGCCGGAGCCCCGGCCCCGCGCGGGGCCGGGGCTCCAGAACCCGTCAGGCCGCCCGGCGGCCCTGGAACGGCAGGTAGTGGTCGGCGCGGCGCGGCCGGGCGGGCAGCCCGGTGGACTCGACCGCGAGGATCCGGTCGAACCGGAACGCGCGGATGCCGCGCCGCATCCGGCACCACCCGACGAGGTACCAGTGGTCGCGGTGGACGAGGCACGTCACCGGCTCGACCTCGCGGATCGTGACGTTCGCGCCCGCGTCGCCGTAGCAGAGCCGGACGACGCGGTGCTCGGTGATGGCCGACGCGACGACGCGGGCGCGGTCGGCGGTGGCCGCGTCCTGCGCCGTGGTGAGGGTGTCGAGGGTCTCGGCGGCGACCGCGTCGAAGCCGTCCTCGGCGTCGAGGAGGGCGCGCAGGGCGCGGCGCGCGGTCGCGGCCTGCGGGCCGGCGCCGAGGTGGGCCAGGGAGAGCGCCAGCGCGGCGATCTCGGCGGCGGTGAGCGCGTTGTCGTTCACCCGGCGGGCGGCCGGGTCGGAGGGGTGCGTCGCAACGTTCGCCATGGTTCGATTATATGTTCGAGTACTGACATTTCCCAGGCCGTGGACGGCCTACTTGAGCAGATCACGGCCGTACGGGACACTGACCCACTAAAATCCGCAAATCTGCGCAAGACGGGGTTCGACGGGGGTGTGTCGCGTGAGTGAGGCCGCCGCGCGCCCGCCGATGGACCGCGACGCCGTGGACGCGGCGCTGCGCGTCCAGCGCGACGAACGCGACCGGGTGAGCGCGGCCCTGCTGGACCTGGAGGCGCAGCCCGGCTACCGGCTGCTGGCCGGGGCGTCCGTCACCGGCGCGACCGCCCGCGCGCGCGACGAGGTCCGCGCGCACGCCGCCGAGCTGTGGGACTGGTTCGACCGGTACACCCGGACGCTGAGCGCCGCCGAGGACCTGCGCGCCCGGCACGGCCGTCCGGGCCGCGCCGAGCTGGCCGAGCTGACGCGGCTGCTGACCGGGCCGGCCGTCGCGCCGCCCGAGCGCGAGGTCCCGCTCGCCGACCGGACGCTGCTCGCCGCTCCCCCGCCCCCGCTCACCCTGGCGGCCGTCGTCGCGCGCATGACCGCGCTGTACGAGGACGTCGTCCGGCGCGTCGCGGCGGTGGACGGCGCGTGGTCGGCGCTGCTGCCCGCGCTGGAGCACGCCGAGGCCGCGCGCCGCGAGGTCGGCGCGCTGGACTGCGAGCTGGGCGGCGACGACCCCGAGGCCGTGCGGCTGACCGACGCGCTGGACCGCGTCGCCGCGACCGTCCGCGCCGATCCGCTGGCGACCGAGCCCCCGGCGCTGGTCCGGCTGGGCGCCGACCTCGCCGCGCTGCGCGACCGGCTGCGCGCCGCCGTCCGGATGCGCGACGAGGCGGCGGCCCGGCTCGCCGCGCTGGACGAAGCTGTCGCGCTCGTCCGCACCGAAGAGGACGCGGCCCGCCGCACCCGCGCCGACGTCCTCGCCAAGGTCTCCGCTCCGCCGCCGCCCGACGTCCCGGCGCTCGCCGTCGCGCTCGCCGACCGGTGCGCGGCCGTCCGCGGGCTCGGCACGGCGGGCCGCTGGCGCGAGCTGGCCGACCGCGTCGCCGGCCTGGAGGACGCCGCCGCCGACGCGCTGCGCCGCGTCCGCGAGTCCCGCGAGCTGGCCGCCGGGCTCACGGCGCGCCGCGACGAGCTGCGCGGACGGCTGGAGGCGTACCGGGTGAAGGCGGCCAGGCTCGGCCACGCCGAGGACGCCGACCTCGCCGGACGGTACGCGGAGGTCCGGGAGCTGCTGTGGTCGGCGCCGTGCGACCTGCGGCGGGCGACGGTGGCGCTGTCGGGCTACCAGGAGGCCATCTCCGCGCGGGCGAAGGGATCGGATCGTTGAGTCGCTGCACCCAGCCGGGTTGTCCGGGCAACATTGAGGACGGTTACTGCGTCATATGCGGTATGCCTCCTTCCTCCGGCACTCCGGCGCCGCCGACGACGCGGTCCGCCCCGTCCGGCGCGCAGCGCTGCACGGTCCCGGGCTGCGCGGGGACGATCGTCGACGGCTACTGCGACGTCTGCGGAATGCCGCCCGGCGAGGGCTCCGAGCCCGCGCCGCCGACGGTGGTCAGCACGCCCGCGAGCGGCGCGTCCCGGGGCAGCCGGGGCACCGGCTCGGTACGGACGGGCAGCGCGCGCACCGGGTCGTCGCGCTCGTCCGGACGGCGCGGGATGCTCGGCGCGGGCCTGGTGGAGGTCCCGCGCGTCCCCTACCGCGACCCGTCCACGGCGGTGCTCGCGGACGCCGAGGTCGCCGAGAACAAGCGGTTCTGCGGCAACTGCGGCGAGCCCGTCGGCCGGGGGCGCGGCGACCGGCCCGGCCGCGCCGAGGGGTTCTGCGCCAAGTGCGGGACGCGGTTCTCGTTCACGCCGAAGCTCGTCCCGGGCGACCTGGTCGGCGGGCAGTACGAGGTGCTCGGCTGCCTCGCGCACGGCGGGCTCGGCTGGATCTACCTCGCCAAGGACCGCAACGTCAGCGACCGGTGGGTGGTGCTGAAGGGCCTGCTGGACACCGGCGACGCGGACGCGGCGGCAGCGGCGGCGGCCGAGCGCGCGTTCCTCGCCGAGGTCGAGCACCCCAACATCGTCAAGATCTACAACTTCGTGCAGCACGCGGGCGACGGCTACATCGTCATGGAGTACGTCGGCGGCCGGTCGCTGAAGGAGATCCTGTCGGCGACGCGCGCGACCGGCGCGGACTCCCTCCCGCTCGGCCAGGCCATCGCCTACGCGCTCGAAGTGCTCCAGGCGTTCGGGTACTTGCACGCGCAGGGCCTGCTGTACTGCGACTTCAAGCCCGACAACGTCATCCAGTCCGAGGAGCAGCTCCGGCTGATCGACCTCGGCGGCGTCCGGCGCGTGGACGACCAGTTCAGCGCGATCTACGGGACGGTCGGCTACCAGGCGCCGGAGATCTCCGACGTCGGGCCGTCGGTCACGTCCGACCTCTACACCGTCGGGCGGACGCTCGCGGTGCTCAGCTTCCCCTTCCGCGGCTACACCGGGAAGTACGCGACGAGCCTCCCTCCGCGGGCCGAGATCCCGCTGCTGGTGCGGCACGAGTCGTTCGACCGGTTCCTGCGCCGCGCGACGCACCGCGACCCGGCCGAGCGGTTCCAGGACGCCGCCGAGATGGCCGAGCAGCTCACCGGCGTGCTGCGCGAGGTGCTGGCGGTGGAGGACGGCCGGCCGCGTCCGGCGCCGTCCGGGCTGTTCGGCCCGGAGCGGTCGGTGCCGGGCACCGAGGGCGACGCGGGGACGGCGCTGCCGCCGGTGACGCCCGCCGAGGCCGCCGCGGCGCTGCCCGTCCCGCTGGTGGACGGCGCGGACCCGGCGGCCGGCTTCCTCGCGGGCCTGACCGCGCTCGAACCCGCGCAGCTCGCGGCGGCCGTCGCGGCGGGCCCCCGGCAGACGCCCGAGGTGCGGCTGACGCTGGCCCGCGTGAAGATCGAACTGGGCGACGCGGCGGGCGCGTGGACGGCCCTGGACGAGGTCGCCGACGAGCTGCCCGGCGACTGGCGCATCGAGTGGTACCGGGCCGTCGCACTGCTGGCGGCGGGCCGCCTCGCCGAGGCCGAGCCCCGCTTCGACCGGCTGTACGGGCTGGTGCCCGGCGAGGCCGCGCCGAAGATCGCACTCGCCCACTGCCGCGAGGTCTCGGCGCCGCGCGACGCCGCCCGCCTCTACGACCTCGTGTGGCGCACCGACCAGGGCCACATCAACGCCGCGTTCGGCCTCGCCCGCGTCTACCTGCGGGCGGGCGACCGGACGTCGGCGGTCGCGGTGCTGGACTCGGTGCCGCGCACGTCGATCCGGCACGTCCACGCGCAGGCGGCGGCGGTCGCGACGGCCGTGCGCGGACGGCCCGACGGCGAGCCCGCGCCCGCCGAACTGATCGGCGCGGGCGACCGGCTCGCCGCGCTGGACCTGGACGAGCGGCGCCGCGACCGGCTCGCCGCCGAGGTCCTGGAGGCCGCGCTCGGCACCGTCCGGCGCGGCGGGACGGCGCAGGGCTCGGTCCTCGGCGTCCCGCTGGCCGAGCAGCCGCTGCGCCGCCGCCTGGAGGAGACCTACCGGGCGCTCGCCCGGCACACCCGCGACCGCGAGGACCGGCGCGCGCTGATCGACGCCGCCAACGCGGTCCGGCCGAGGACGCTGCTGTGACGGAGGACGAGGGCATGGGCAAGACGGCGGACGCGCTCTGTCCCGCCTGCGCGGAGGTCGTCTACTCCGGCGACGAGTTCTGCGAGGCGTGCGGGCACCGGCTGGGCGGCGCGGCGGCGCCCCCGGCACCGGCCGCGGCGGGCGCGTGCGCGGGCTGCGGCGCGCCCGCCGTCGACGCCGAGGGCTACTGCGGCGTGTGCGGGCTGAAGCAGCCCGCCGCGCGCGACCACTTCGAGGTCGAGGTGCCGGGCGCGGCGGGCGTCAGCGACCGGGGCCGCCGGCACAGCCGCAACGAGGACTTCCTCGCGCTGGTTCCGTCCCCCGGCGGGTTCGCGGCGGTCGTGTGCGACGGCGTGGGCTCGTCCCCCGACCCCGACCGGGCGTCCCGGGCCGCCGCCGAGGCCGGGTCGGCGGCGCTCGCCGCGCGGCTGGCGGCGGGCGAGGACCCCGAGGCCGCGACGCGCGCGGCCGTGCTGCGCGCCGCCGAGGCCGTCGCGGCGCTCGCCCCGTCGCCGCAGGAGGCGCCGTCCTGCACCTACGTGTCGGCGGTGACCGGCCCCGGCACGGTGACGGTCGGCTGGGTCGGCGACAGCCGCGCCTACTGGCTCGCCTCCGGCGGCGGACCGGCCGCGGACGGCGTGCTCGGGCCGTCCCGGCAGCTCACCGACGACGACTCGTGGGCCGCGATCATGGTGGCGCGCGGCGCGCTGACCGAGGCCGAGGCCGAGGCGCACCCGAACGCCCACGTGATCACCGGCTGGCTCGGCGCGGACGCCGAGCAGGTCACCCCGCACGTGCGGACGTTCGCCGTCGACCGGCCGGGGACCGTCCTCGTGTGCAGCGACGGCCTGTGGAACTACGTCCCGGCGGCCGACGGACTCGCGGCCGTCGCCGGTGACGCCGCGCCCCTGGAGGCGGCCCGGACGCTCGTCCGGCACGCGCTGGAGGCCGGCGGACGCGACAACATCACGGTGACCCTGCTGCCGGTCACCGTCGGGAACGGAGCGGGTGGCCATGTCTGAGCCGCGGTTCGACGTCAGCGTCGACCAGAACAAGTACCTGCCGGCGGGCGGGACCGAGGTCCACGCGATCGTGTCGGTGGAGGCGAGCGGCGGGGCGGTGGCCGCGCCGCCCGGGGCCGCCGCCGAGGTGATCATCATCGACACGTCCGGGTCGATGTCCTATCCGGCGACCAAACTGCGGTCGGCCGTGGACGCGGCGGTCGCGGCCGTGGACACGCTGCGCGACGGCGTCCACTTCGCGATCATCGCGGGGAACGACACCGCGCGGATGGTGTACCCGGCGTCGAACGAACTGGTGACGGCCAGCGACGCGACCCGCGGTAAGGCTCGCGCGGCCCTGCGCAAGCTGAAGGCGTTCGGTGGGACGGCGATCGGTTCCTGGCTGCGGCTCGCGGACGAGCTGTTCGACGCGCACCAGGACGGCGTCCGGCACGCGATCCTGCTGACCGACGGCAAGAACCAGCACGAGACGGACGAGGAGCTGGACGCCGTCCTGTTCCGCTGCGGCGGGCGGTTCGTCTGCGACTGCCGGGGCGTCGGCACCGACTGGAAGGTCGCCGAGCTGCGCCGGGTCGCGTCGGCGCTGCTCGGCAGCGTGGACATCGTCGCCGACCCACAGGACCTCGTCGCCGACTTCCAGGCGATGACCGAGGCGGCGATGGGCAAGGCCGTCGCGGACGTCCTGCTGCGCGTGTGGACGCCCCAGACCGCGACGCTGAAGTTCGTCAAGCAGGTCATGCCGTCGGTGGAGGACCTGACCGGGCGGCGCGTGCAGTCCGGCCCCCAGGCGGGCGACTACCCGCTCGGCGCGTGGGGCGCGGAGAGCCGCGACTACCACCTCTGCGTCGAGGTGGCGCCGAACGAGGTCGGCAAGGAGCTGCGCGCGGCGTGGGTGAAGCTCGTCGTGCCGGGCGGCGCCGGGCAGGAGGAACGCGTGCTGGCGTCCGGGAACGTCCTCGCCGCGTGGACCGACGACGAGGCCGAGTCCACCCGCATCAACGCCCGCGTCGCGCACTACACCGGGCAGGCCGAACTCGCCGACGTCATCCAGCAGGGCCTGCGCGCCCGCGAAGAAGGGGACCTCGCGACCGCCACCGCGCGGCTCGGCCGGGCCGTCCAACTCGCCGACGAGGCGGGCAACGACCCGATCACCGCGCTGCTGCGCAAGGTCGTGGACGTGGAGGACGCCGCGACCGGCACCGTCCGGCTGAAGCGCGACGTCGCCAAGGCCGACGAGATGTCGCTCGACACGCGGTCCACCAAGACCGTGCGGACGCGCGGCGGCGGGGCCTGATGGCGGTCTGCCCCGCCGGCCACGCGTCCGCCGCCGCCGACTACTGCGACGTCTGCGGCGAGCTGATCGGCGCCGCGCCCTCCCCCGCCCCGGTCCCGGTCTGCCCGGACTGCGGCACGCCGGGCGTGGACCGGTTCTGCGAGGTGTGCGGCTACGACTTCGCGACCGGCCGGGGCGCTCCCGCCCGCACCGCCGGATGGGTCGCGGTCGTCGCCGCCGACCCCGCCTACTTCGCGACCGTCCGCGCCGGGGACGGCCCCGACACCGGCGGCCTCGCCTTCCCGTCCCACGCCCCGGAGCGGACGGTCCCGCTGACCGGCCCCGAGGTCCGCATCGGACGGCGCGGCGGCTCCGACACCCCCGAGATCGACCTGCGCGAGCCGCCCGGCGACCCCGGCGTGTCCCGCCGGCACGCGGTGCTGCTCGCCCGGCCCGGCGGCTGGACGCTCGTCGACCGGGGCTCCACCAACCGGACCTGCGTGAACGGATCGGTCGACCCGGTCCCGTTCCACACCGAGGTCCCGGTCGGCGACGGCGACCGCATCCATGTGGGCGCCTGGACCACGATCACGCTCCGGGAGATCCGATGACGGCCGTCCAGCAGGCACCCCCGACCCGGCAGGAGCCGCGCCGCCGCCCCGGGCCGCGCCGGTTCGCGCCGCGCACCGCCGCCGCGCGGATCCGGGCGCTCGCCGCGCTCGTCGTCGTCGCGCTGGCCGCGACGCTCGCGGCGATGTGGATCGCCGTGTCGGACGCGCGGCACGGCATGCGTGTCATCGGGCACGACGCGGGCCCGCAGGTCGTCGCGACCAGCGACCTGTACTTCCAGCTCACCGACATGGACGCCCAGCTCGCGACCGCGCTGCTCATCGGCGGGTCCCAGGGTCTCGGCGTCACCCGCGACCAGGCCCTCGCCCGCTACGACGAGGACCGCGCCAAGGCCGCGGCGGCGCTGCTGCAGGCCGCCAAGCTCGCCGACGAGCCGTCCGAGGCCGCGACCGCGCAGGCCGTCGTCATGGCGCTCGGCTCCTACGAGCGGATCGCCGGGCAGGCGCTGCTGCTGGACCGGCAGGCCGGGCACACCGCCGGGCCGCCGTCGTCGCGCGTCCTGGACCTGTACCGGCAGGCGACCGACCTGATGAAGCTGGACGTCCTGCCGAAGGCGTACAACCTGACCCTGGACGACGGCACGCTCGTGCGGCACACCTACGAGGACGAGCGCGCGGCCGTCCGCAACGGAATCGTCGCGGTCGTCGTGACGGGCCTGCTGCTGGTGGCGCTGCTGGTCGTCCTCCAGGTCTTCCTCACGCGGCGGTTCCGGCGGGTGCTCAACCCGGCGCTGGCGCTGGCGACGCTCGTCGCGCTGGCGCTCACCGGGACGGCCGCGGCGGTCCTGTCCGGCCAGGCCGCGGACCTGCGGCGCGCCAAGGTGGACGGGTTCGACTCCGTCCTCGCGCTGTCGCGGGCGCGCGCGATCGGCAACAGCGCCAACGCCGACCAGACGCGCTTCCTGCTCGACCCCGAGCGCGCCGACACCTACGAGCAGCAGTTCATGACGAAGGCGCAGTCCGTCCTGTACCTGAAGGCGGGCAACCTCGCCGCCTACAACCAGGCCGTCCAACGGCAGGCGGCGCGCACCGGGTTCCTCGGCTTCCTCGGCGCGGAGGCCGCGCGGCGCGGCGTCCCCGGGCAGGAGGCGGCGTTCGGCTCGGTGCTGACGACCTACAAGGCGTACCAGGCCGACGACCGCCGCATCCGGGACCTCGTCACGGCGGGCCGCCGGGACGAGGCCGTCCGCGCCCGGCTCGGCGCGGCGGCGGGCGCCTCCTCGGGCGACTTCGCCACCTACGACCGGGCCCTGGTGAAACTGATCGGGATCCACCGGGCGGCGTTCGACGACGCCGTCCGCGACGGGGACGGCGGCACCCGGCACTGGGACGCCGGGCTGCCCGTCGCGGGCCTGGTGATCGTGGCGCTCGTCCTCGCGGGCGTGCGGCCCCGGCTGGCGGAGTACCGGTGATGACGTTGCGGAGGAGACAGATGCGGATCACGGCGCTCGTCCTGGCGGCGGGTGCCGCGCTCGCCGGCTGCGGGGTGGCCGGCGCCGACGGCGACTCGATCACCCGCAAGGACGCGCTGGTCGTCGGCGTCAACGCCGACCAGCCGGGCCTCGGCCTGCGCACCGGCGGCACCTACAGCGGCTTCGACGTGGACGTCGCCCGGCAGATCGCGCGGCGCCTCGGCGTCACGACGGTGACGTTCAAGCCGATCACGTCGGCGACGCGCGAGAGCGTGCTGCGGTCCGGCGCGGTGGACATGGTCGTGGCCAGCTACTCGATCACGCCGGAGCGCAAGACGAAGGTGATCTTCGGGGGGCCGTACTACGTGGCGCACCAGGACATCCTGGTCCGCAAGGACGAGAGCGGCATCCGTAACGTCCGGGACCTCAAGGGCCGGCGGCTGTGCGAGGTGCCCGGCTCGGTGTCGTTCCCGCGCGTCACGCGCGAGCGCGGCGTGGCCGCGGTGTCCGTCCGCGCCGACACCTACGGCGCGTGCCTGGCGAAACTGCGGTCCGGGGAGCTGGACGCGGTCTCCACCGACGACCTCATCCTCGCCGGGCTCGCCGCGCAGGCGGCCCGCGACGGGGGCGCGCCGCTGCGGATCGTCGGCGCGCCGATCTCGGACGAGCCGTACGGCGTCGGGTTGAACAGCGCGGACATCGACGGCTGCGAGGCCGTCAACAAGGCCATCACGACGATGTACCAGGACGGCACGGCCGCGCGCCTGCTGCGGACCTGGTTCGGTCCGGTCGGGCTGCGCGCGACGACGACCGTGCCACAGTTCGAGGGCTGCGACTAATACCACGGACCTTTTCGACTTAACGGTCACTGTTATGAGGCTGTTCCGTAAGTACCGGACGTCACTCAAGATCGTTAGCGTCGCGACCATCAACCGGGTTCCGAGGGAGCGGCATGACGACCATCGTCCTGGTGATGATGTGCGTCGCGGTCGGGGCTCTCGAGCTGTACGCCGGACGGCAGGGCCGCGACCGCGAGCGCGCGTACGTCCGGCGCATCGACGCCCTCCAGGACCAGGTCACCCGGCAGAACGACGCGCTCGCGACCGTCGGTGAGCAGCTCACCGCCGAGCTGGCGCGGGTCCAGCGCGACGTCCTGCCCGGCATGGAGACGCGCGTCAACGACACCGCCGGGCGGGTCGCCGAGCTGGCCGACCTCGTCCGGCAGGCCGAGGCGTACGTCCGCGCGCAGGCGGGCCGGATGCACGACCTGGAGCAGCAGCGCGTCACGCTCGCCGCGCTGCGCCGCAAGCTCGGCGAGGTGGAGGGCGCCGTGCGCGCGCTGGACCGTGCCGGGACCGGCGTCGTCGAGGGCAAGGTCGACACCGCGCTGGACCGGCTCGCCGACCTCGCCCGGGGCGGCGGCGAGATCCTCGACCTCCAGCGCACGCTGACCCGGACGCTGGAGGAGGTCGAGGACGTCGTCGCCGAACTCCTCCGCCTCACCGAGGGCGAACTGGACGACGCCGTCGCGGGCGCGGTCACCGGCCGCACGCCCGCCGCCGCGCCCGTCCGCGCCACCGGACGCCTCTGGACCCGCGACGACCAGGTCCGCGACATCCTCGCCGAGGTGTACGAGCGGGCCGTGCGCGCGAGCGGTCTCGAGGTCCGGTTCCGCGCCGACGCCGCCGAGCGCCGCCGCTACTTCTTCGGCGGGCGCCGCGTCGAGGACCTCGGTGGAACGTTCACCGCGCTGCTGATCTCGACCGGCGCGGACCTGCGCTCGGGCGGACGCCCCACCGGCCCGGCGCCCGAGGACGAGGCCGCGCTCAAAGCCCTGCTGCGCACGGTGTTCGAGTGCACGGGCGCGGTCGCGCAGATCGGGCCGCTGCTGGCCGTCCGGACGCGCGACGAGCTGCTGTGCGCCGTCCTGACGCCCGACCAGGGCCTGGAGCTGGAGAACGACGAGCTGTACTTCGACCCGGCCGCCGCCGCGCAGCGCCTACGGCTCCTGCCGCCGCATCAGGTCTGGGACCTGACGGCCTGGGGCGCGAGGGCGTAGGCGCGCACCGTCCGGTCGTGCGGCGGCCCGATCCTGAGGAACACCGGACACGACGGGATGCCCGTCCGGACGTCCACCTCCGCGCACAGCCCGACGCCCGCCGCCCGGTCCAGCAGGACGACGTTCTCCACCGCGCGGGCGGCGCGCACGGCGTACGGCACCGAGTCGGCGTCGTCGGCGCGGACGAGTTCCTCGAACGTGAGGCGGCGCGCGAACCGCACGAGCGCCCGGGCGTCCACGATGCGCGTCCCGGCGGCCTCGGCGGGGCCCGCGATGACGATCCCGAAGCTCGGATCGTCGCGGCCCCGCACGAAGATCTCCCGGTCCGGCTCCAGCCCCCGTGCCCGCCTTGCGAGCTGCACGCCGAACCCGTCCTCGGTGCGGAACGCGGGCGGCCCGGCGCCGCCGTCCGGCACCCGCACGGCCCCGGCGGGCGGTCGCCAGCCCGGCAGGTACACGCCGAGCCCGCGCAGGAGCAGCCGCCAGACGGGACGGCCCGTGACGTCGGGGACGAACTCGCCGCCGGACCCCCGGGCGCCGCGCGGCAACGACTCCTGCGTGCCGTTCATGCGCCCATCTTCCGTCCCGTCCCCCGTCGGCACAAGACCATCAGGGACGCGCGCGGACGGCGACCAGGTACGCGGCGGCGACGACCGCCGTCCACAGGGCGAGGTGGAGCGCGATTCCGGGGAACGCTCGCGTGAAGACGTCCGCGCCGTCGTGGGCGGCCTTCTCCCAGGCGAGCACGGGGACGGCGAGCGGGCGCAGCCTGCCGAGCCCCAGCAGGATCGCGGCGGTGAGCAGCGCCAGCAGGCTGACGAGCCCGGCCGCCGGGCTGGGCAGCACGACGCGGGCCGTCCACGCGCCGAGAGCCGTCGCCGCCGCGCAGGCCAGCGCCGCGAGGGCGGCCCCGGTGAGCATCGCCTCCGCCGGCACTCCCGCGTTCATCGCCTGCGCCATCGGCACGACGAGCACGAACGCGCCGAGGGCGAGGTTGGCGAGCAGGGCCGCCGCGAGATCGGCGACGTGGCGTTGCCGGACGGCCAGCGCCGCCAGGTCGCGCTGACCGTCCGGCTGGGTGTCGATGAGGGTGCGCGCCGTCCAGGCCCAGAGCGGGAACAGGAAGGCCGGCACGTCGCCGAGCGCGCCCGTGTCCGGGCCGGAGGGCCCCTGGGTGAGCACGACGAGCACGAGCAGCAGCGCCGGGACCAGCGCGTAGAGGATCCGCGACGAGCGCAGATAGCCGCTGAGGACGAACCGGACGAGGGCGATCACGGCAACCTCCGCACCCGGTGGCCCGCCGCGCGCAGCCCTTCTTCGAGTTCCTTCGCCTCGGCGACCTCGACGGTCACTTCAAGCCGCGCGAACCGTCCTCGGTCCTCCCCGGCTCCGGGAGGACCGACGCTGGAGGACCGGATCGTCGCCCAGTCGCGAGGAACCTCCCCGGCTCCGGAGGACCGGATCGTCGCGCAGTCGCGGGGAACCTCCCCGGCTTCGGGAGGGCCGAGGACGCTGATCGTCCGATCGGCCACCAGGAGGCGGTCCCGGTCGCGGATCGGGCCGAGCACGCGCTGGTGATCGCTGACGACGACGGTCGCTCCCTCGGCGGCCCGCTCGGCGATCAACGCGGGCAGCTCGTCCCGGGTCCTCGCGTCGAGCCCGGCGAACGGCTCGTCCAGGATCAGCAGGTCGGGCTCGTGCAGGAGCGCCTGCGCCAGCCCGACCTTCTGAGCGCTTCCCTTCGACAGCTCGGACAGCCGGACATCCAGAAGGTGAGCAAACCCGAGCCGTTCCGACCAAGTACGGACGACGTCGCCCCGCCGTCCGTGCAGCGCGGCCATGTGCGTCAGATAGGCCCGGACGGTGAACGGCTGAGCGGCAGGAAACCGTTCCGGCGCGTAGCCGATGCGGCCGGGACGCCCGGTCACCCTCCCGCGCCGTGGCCGCCGCAGCCCGGCCGCCAAGCGCAGGAACGTCGATTTGCCCGCGCCGTTCGCGCCGGTCACCTCGACGACCCGTCCCGGAGCCAGTTCGAGCGTCACGTCGCGAAGAATCCACGGACCGCGCCGGTGGTAGCGGAAGCCGACGTCATCGAGGCGCATAGTCCCCGGACGCTAACGACGCCCGCGTAAGCGGATCATCAAGCCCGCACCGACGACCGTCCGCGTCCGCAACAACCACCAGCTCCCACAATGGTCCAGCCCCGGCGTGGATGCGGGCGGCGGAGCACGCGAAGGCGGAGAATCCGGATCATGAGCGGTTGTGTGTTCTGCGAGATCATCCGGGGAGAGCGACCCGCCCACCGAGTCCTGGACGCACCCGACGCGGTCGCGTTCCTGGACACGCGCCCCCTGTTCAAAGGCCACACGCTCCTCGTGCCGAGGACGCACTACGAGACGCTGATCGACCTCCCGGAACCAGAGATAGGCCCCTTCTTCGCCCACGCGAGAAGGCTGGCCGCCGCGATGGAAACGGCCCTGGACGCGGCGGGATCGTTCGTGGCCGAGAACAACCGGATCAGCCAGAGCGTCCCGCACCTGCACGTCCACGTCGTCCCGCGCAACCCGAAGGACGGCCTGCGAGGCTTCTTCTGGCCCCGCCACAGGTACGCGTCCGAGGCCGAAGCCGCCGAATACGCCGAACGCCTGAGCACCGCCCTGAACCACCCCTGACCCCGCCGACCAGGCCCCAGCACAAGAAACGCCGACCAAGACGAGCCGGGATCTCGGAGCACCCCCCGAACGTTGTCAGGACGGGGAAACGCGCATGACGGCGGCATGACGGGGAAGGCAGTGCCGAAGCCATCGGCGGCAGGGGGAAGGACGAGAGCGGCCACGCCCGCGGGCACACGATCCGGCGGTCAGCGACCCGGCCACGCACGTATCCCTTGAATCGCCGCACGGTGTCCTGGCGGGGATTGGCTCCTGTCATTCACCCGTCGTATTTTGGTGCTGCCAGGAAGGAGACCGGCCATGTCCGAGTCGGTTCCCGCTTTCCACCCCGACGAGTCCGTCGAGTTCCGCCTCTCCGCCGAACAACACGTGGTGCTCAGCGAGGCCGCCGCACTTCTCGGGTGGACCGTACCCGAGTTCATTCTCTGCACCGCCCTGGACCGCGCCGAGCGCGACCTCCACGCCCAGGCCGCAACCGCCACCCCAACGGGCGAGGACACGACCCACGCCCCATTCACGGTCTTTCTCACAACCAACCCATAACCCCAACTCCCCCAAGACGGACACGCACCAAGAGAACCCACCACCCCACCCCAACAAGCCAACGCACCGCCCGCTCCCAAGAGACCGAACAGCAAAGCACCCAGAAACCCTCACAACCCGTCGAACCCCCACCCAAATAACACCGCCCCAGCAGCTCCAGCCGCCCAACCCACGCGGCCCGAGCACCCGCCCCAGCACCCATAAGCCACCCCAGCCGCCCGCCCCCGCACAGGCCGCACACCACCCCCTGCACGCGCAAGCCGCCCAGCACGAGCGCACCGCGCACCCTACCGACGCCACCTCGAGCCCAGAGACGCCACCGCGAGCCCGGCGACGCCACCGCGAGCCCAGGCGCGACGCTACGGCTCAGGCGCGACGCTACGGCCCAGCGCGCCGCCACGAGCCCAGCGACGTCGCCACGAGCCCAATTGCGCCGCCGCCCGCCCCACAGCACCGGAGAGCGACGAGCGACGAGCGACGAGCGACGAGCGACGAGCGACGAGCGACGAGCGACGAGCGACGAGCGACGAGCGACGAGCGACGAGCACAACCAACCACGAGACCGCGTAAACGTCCGCAAGCTGTCAGCCACGACAAACGAACCGCCGCAGCCCGCCCTCGCCACCGTCTCCAGCCCGTCCCCGCCCACAGCCCGCCTCCGCCACCACCCGTCCGCCGCGCCCCGGCGACGCCCCCGGGGCGCGGCGCCGGTCACTCACAGACGCCTCACGCGCCCGCACCCTCTCATCCAGCCGAGAGAAGAACCGACAAGGGCGTGACATCCCGCGAAACAAGAGCGCCCGCCGCGACCACCTCGACATCGAGCCACGACGCGGCGGCCCACACGACCCGACAGCGCAACCCCATACGCACCCGGAAGAAGGGCGGCAAGCCCGCCCGACCGAGAGAAGGACGATCAGTCCGGCGAGCCGTCCACCGCCCCGAAGATCACCGAAGACACCTCAAGATAAAGCTGCTCGGGATACGGAACATACCCAACCGCCTTGAGCGCCTGCCACTGCCCGGCGGTCTCCAGAACGAAGTCCCCATACCCGAGGATCCGCCCAAGCGGAGTCCGCTCCAACGTGATGTCAGTGACCTTGCTGAGCGGAGCCATCCCAACGTTCCGATTCAAAATCCCCGAAACAGCCATGACCCGATGCTCAGTAACAAGAAAGAAGTCGATCGACCACCCAAGAACACGCCAGACAAGATGCCCGAGCGACAACAACCACAACCACCACACGAGCCAAAGCCCAGTGAACGCGGACACCGCAGCACAAACCAACAACGACCCCACCGCGCCGGACGCAGCAGGCAACAGCACCGCCGGATGCTTACGCACCGCGATGACCCGACCCTCATACGACATCAGATACTTGTCGATGACCCGCGACCGGGAGTCCCGGTAAACGATCATCTCCTGCAGATTCACGGTGGCGGCATCCTCGTCATGATCCGTGGACTACCACCGTAGCCGAACCCCGCCAACACGGGGAGACACCAACCAGCCACACCCACCCCCAACCCACCCGCAAGCCCACACCCCCAACCCCCCACCACACCCGCCCACCAACGCCACACCCACCCTCCCGCCACAACCACCCAACAACTAACCAGCGCACACCGCCCAGCGCCCACCGCCCAACGGCCAGCACCCACCGCCCAACGGGTACCGCCCAACAGGCAGCACCCACCGGCCACCGGCCACCGGCCACCGCCCAGCGCCCACCGCCCAACGGCCAGCACCCACCGCCCAACGGGTACCGCCCAACAGGCAGCACCCACCGGCCACCGGCCACCGGCCACCGCCCAGCGGGCAGCGCCCAACGGCCAGCGCCCAACGGCCAGCGGCCAGCGGCCAGCGGCCACCGGCCAGCGGCCACCGGCCAGCGGCCACCGGCCAGCGGCCACCGGCCAGCGGCCACCGGCCAGCGGCCACCGGCCAGCGGCCAGCGGCCAGCGGCCAGCGGCCAGCGGCCAGCGGCCAGCGGCCAGCGGCCAGCGGGCAGCGGGCAGCGGGCAGCGGGCAGCAGCCAACGGGCAACAGCCAACGGCCGAATCGGCACCTGTTAGATGCCTTGACCAGTTGAACCGCCGCGGCGCGAGCCTCCGGCGAAGCAAGCCCTGCGCTTGCCTGCGCGCACGTCCTTGCTCTGCCAGGCATCGCGCGATGCACCTTTCGCGCGACTCAATGCTCCTTCCCAGATCAGCGGCGCGTCGGATGACTAGTGGTGGCGTGCTTGGCCGCGGAGTCCTCATACGTACGAGTCGGCACCGGCCGGAGGCCGCTACGCAGGGTCGTGCCAGCCTCGCCCAGCCCTGTATCCGTGCCCGCGGTTCGTACTCGTGTCCGTGCCTGTGGCTCGTACCCGGGGCCCGTACCCGTGGCTCACAACCATGGCGCATGGCCGTGGCTGTGGCCCGTGGCCGTGGGCCGTGGCCGTGGGCCGTGGGCCGTGGCCGTGGCCGTGGCCGTGGGCCGTGGGCCGTGGCCGTGGCGCGTGGCGCATGGCCGTGGCCGTGGCGTGTGGCGGCCGTGGCCCGTGGCGCGTGGCCGTGGCGCGTGGCCGTGGCGCGTGGCCGTGGCGCGTGGCCGTGGCGCGTGGCCGTGGCGCGTGGCCGTGGCGCGTGGCCGTGGCGCGTGGCCGTGGCGCGTGGCCGTGGCGCGTGGCGGCCGTGGCGCGTCGCCGTGAGTCGTCGCCGTGAGTCGTCGCCGTGGGAAGCCTTGTGCCGCCCGGACGGCTCGTGCAGGCTCGTTGCGCCCTGGGTCCGTCGCCGCGCAGGCAATCCTTCGTTGTGTGTGCCGGCGTATGGATTGCCCGCGCGGCGTTGCGTCGTGCTCGGGGATGACGGTTGCCCGACGTGTTAGGTCTGCGCGACGTCCGGTGATAGCCCGGTCCGATGCGCGACTGCGCCGGACGGGGTGTGCGGTGTTACGTCGGGCCTCGCGTCTCTGACGTTGGAGCGTCGGTCCTGGCGGTCCCATGGGTGGCGGTGAAGATGTACGGCGTGCGGGTCGGGTTATGGGTCATCGGTCGTCCTTTCGGGCCTTGGCATCGGCTGCTTGCCGTGTTCGTGGCCGGTGGTTGGGAGACTGGCTGGCTTGGGTCGGCTTGAGGGGCGGGGGTAGACGGGGGTTTGCGGTTGGTTGGTTTGGTCGGTCGTGTGCTGGGTAGGGTCAGCTAGTGGTCTTCTTCCGGCGGCGGGGGCGGGGGTTGTAGTCGGACTGGACGGTCAGCCACGCGTCGGTCAGGTCGTCGTTCGTGGCGCTGTGGAAGAACAGGCGGCCGGGCTCGCCCCAGAACCAGGCCAGGCGCGGGTCGCTGTCGAGCTGGAGGAGGAGCTGCCGGTCGTCGGGGCCGTCCGGACGGCGCAGGAAGCCGCTGTCCTCGACCAGGGCGGGCCAGCCGCCGAGCTGGTGCGCGGGCTCGTCGTACCAGAGGCTGCGGTGCCACGCCTTGTGCAGTTCCTCGTAGACGGGTGCGAAGCCCACGTAGACCTTGTCCAGGCTGCGGACGACCGGCTCGCGGGGTGAGGGCAGGGACAGGAACGGCATGACGCCGAACGAGAGTGACGGCGCGGACGACTCGTCCCCCACGGCCAGGGCGCCGGTGAAGATGCGCCAGCCGTCGCGTTCCTCCGGACGTCCCCACGGGCGCGGCGGCGCGCCCCGGAAGTAGAAGGACGCCGACCCGTTCGCCGGAAGGCCCGGCAGGCGCGCGACCGGCGCCAGTGCAGCGCAGTCCAGGGTCGCGAGGTGGTCGAGCGGGCGCCCGTCCGACACCGGAGGGAGCACCCCGGGCGGCAGGGACGGCGCGCCGCCGAACCGCACGGCCGTCCCCGCCCCGGCGCGGAGCCGCAGCGCGGGCCGCGCCAGGGACAGGACGATCGCCACGACCTCGGGGACGAGATGCAGGGAGAACAGCCGGCCGAGCCGCCGGCGCTGAGCGGTGATGTGGTCCATGCCACTCAGCGTTCAGCAGCCGAGCACCCTCCGCCAAGCGCCCGCCGAACCTGTGGATAACTCAGTGAGTCTCCAGCGCGTCCGCGAGCTGCGCCAGGAAGCGGTCGACCTCCTGCTCGTCGTAGCTCGGCAGCAGCCGGACGGCCGGGAACTTCGTCTCCCGCACGTCATGCGGGGACAGCGGAGGCTTCGCCCCCTGCAGCCCGGCGATGACCCGGTCGAGGAACGCGTCCACGTCGCGCACGTCGTAGCCGCCGCGCACCCGATGGCCCGTGAACCGGATGTTGTGGATCCACTTCACCAGCGAGGCCGGCTCGATCACGGCGCGGCGGGGCCGGCCGGAACCCGAGGCCGGTCCGCCGCCCAGCTCCGTCGCGCACTCGACGAGCAGCGCCTCGACCGCGCGCCGGTCGTATCCGCGCACGACGACGTCGAACCGGGCCGCGCGCACCTCGTCGGCGGCCATGGTCCTCTCGCCCCGCAGCGCACGGGTGATCCGCTCCAACAAAGCGTCGACCTGGGCGCGGTCGTAACCGCGCATCACCACAGGCAGGCGCTTTCTCGCTATCGCCGTCATCCGGCTCCTCAGCAGTGTTCGCCTGATTCAGCGGTGGCCCCGTACACCACTTTCCGTCGTCCGAGCGGGCGACGGGAACAGCCTTGCGTGACGCGGACCACCCGTGCAAGCGAACTCACGGATCTCGGCGGCGGCCGTTCATGGGCAAACCCACGATCTGTGAGGCGTTACACGCGGATCGCATGCGGACGGCTCCGGCACGGCGTTTTCACCGCCCCCGGACGGCCCGGACGGCCACCGAACGAGATTCGTCACATGGCCCATGACCTGGGGAAACAAGCCCCACTTTGGGCTCATTGACAATTCTTCAAGGTGCCCGTCACCGTTTTTAGGCTGACCGCATCCGGCCAGTGGCGCGACAGAACCGGCGGCCGATGCGTCAGCCCGACTGTGCGGCGAGCTGCCCGCAGGCCCCGTCGATCTCCCGTCCGCGCGTGTCGCGCACCGTGACCGCGACGCCGTGCGCTTCGAGCCGGCGGACGAACTCCCGCTCGTCCTCGGGGCGCGACGCCGTCCACTTCGACCCCGGCGTCGGGTTCAGCGGGATGAGGTTGACGTGGACGAGATGCCCGCGCAGCAGCCGTCCGAGCAGATCGGCGCGCCACGCCTGGTCGTTCACGTCCTTGATCAGCGCGTACTCGATCGACACGCGCCGGCCGCTGCGCTCGGCGTACGCCCACGCCGCGTCGAGCACCTCGGCGACCTTCCACCGGTTGTTGATCGGGACGAGGTCGTCGCGCAGCTCGTCGTCCGGCGCGTGCAGCGACACCGCGAGCCGGACGGACAGGTCCTCGGCCGCCAGCTTCTCGATCGCCGGGACGAGCCCGACCGTCGACACCGTCACCGACCGCTGGGAGATCCCGAGGCCCGCGGGCGCCGGGTCGGTGATGCGCCGGACCGCGCCGAGCACCGCCTTGTAGTTCGCCAGCGGCTCGCCCATCCCCATGAAGACGATGTTGGAGACGCGTCCCGGACCGCCCGCGACGCGTCCGCGCGCGAGCGCCCGCGCCCCCGCCGCCACCTGCTCCACGATCTCGGCGGTGGACAGGTTGCGGGTCAGCCCGGCCTGGCCCGTCGCGCAGAACGGGCAGTTCATCCCGCATCCGGCCTGCGACGAGACGCACATCGTGGCGCGGTCCGGGTAACGCATCAGGACGGACTCGAACAGGACGCCGTCGAACGCCTTCCACACCGTCTTGAGCGTTCGGCCGTCGTCGCAGGCCAGTTCACGCACGGAGTCCAGCAGCGGCGGCAGCAGCTCGCCCGCGAGCCGTTCCCGCGCGCTCGCCGGGAGGTCGGTCATCTCGGCCGGGTCGTTCACCAGGCGCGCGAAGTAGTGCCGCGAGAGCTGGTCCGCGCGGAACGGCTTCTCGCCGAGTTCGGCGACGGCCGCGCGGCGCTCGGCGAGGCTGAGGTCGGCGAGGTGCCGCGGCGGCCTGGCCCGCCGGGGCGCGGCGAACACCAGCTTGGCCGGGGTCTTCGCGGGCGCGGCGGACTCGCCGGAGGGTTCGGTGAGGGAAGACATGGTCCTCCCAGTGTCGCAAACGCGCGCCGATGCCCGCGCCATCGCCCGCCCCGCCGGGAAAGGCCGTGCCAACGGCCGGGACCGGTCACGTTCCGGCACCCGCGGGCCTCCGGGCGGGCTAAGGTCTCGATCATGTCGGTATTGCGCAGGGGATCCGCTTCGGCGCGGCGCACGACGGCGGGGGCCGTCCGGACGGAGACCAGCCCGTACGGCGCCCGTCGGCTCGTGATCCAGAGCGACGGGATCGTCACCTCGGCGTCCCTTCTGGACAAGCAGGACAAGGTGGTCGGCGCCGTCTGGGTCGCCAACCACGAAGAGGCACCCGCGAGCCCCGACCAGGTCCGCCTGGACGCCGGATCCGCCCCGCTCATGCCCGCCACGCACATCCGGTCACGCGCGGGACGCGACCCGCTCGCCGCCGACGACCTGGAGGTCGTCTGGTTCGAGGAGGGCGACGGCGTCGCGGTGCTGGAGGACGGCGCGCTCCTGTTCGTCATCCCCGGCTGGTCTGACATCGGCCGCGGCATCCCCGGTTACAGCCGTGACGCGACGGCGCAGAGCCCGTACGCCTTCCCGCTGAGCGACGAGATCGACGCGTTCGAGGCCAGGATCGAGCGGGCCCGGCGGCACTGGGACGACGTGGCGTCCGACGAGTCCTGGGCCGACTTCCAGCAGTCGGTGCTCGGCCACCTCCTGCAGCGCCTCGGCCCCGGCGGGCACTACTGGCACGACGTCGGACGCGGGCTCACCGGCGGCGGCACCGCCCCCACGGTCGGGCTCAGCGAGCGTCCCCCGCAGCACGGCCGCGACCACGCCGTGCTGAGCACCGTCGGGATGAGCCGGCAGCGGATGCCCACGATCGAGCTGTACGAGGACGACGTCTCCCCGCACGCGCGCATCGAACTCGCGGTGGCGACCTCCCTCCCCACCCGGCGTGCGGGCAGCATCTTCCCGTGGCTGGCGCAGTACCCCTGGCGCTCGGTGACGTGGTTCGCCCCGGGCGACGTGGTCAAGTGGTACCACGAGGCCCGGACATTCCCGCTCGGCGGCGAGGACACGGCATGGGAGGGCGTCCTGCTCCTGGACGACCCGAGCCGCCTCGCCGGGCCCGTCCCGTCCGGCCTGACGGGCCTGTCGTTCGACGGCGACCCCGTCCAGTGGCTGTGGCTCGTCCCCATCACCGGGGAGGAGCACCGCTACGCCAAGAACGAGGGCTCGGAGGCGCTGATCCGCCGGCTCGCCCAGCAGGGACGGTCCTGGATAGTTTCCTGACCCGCAGGCCACAGAAATCAGGCGGGGACGAACAGCTCCAGCAGCAGCCACACCACGGGCGCGGTCGCGATCAGCGAGTCCAGCCGGTCCATGACCCCGCCGTGGCCCGGCAGCAGGTTGCCCATGTCCTTGATGCCGAGATCGCGCTTGATCACCGACTCCATGAGGTCGCCGACGGTCGCGGTGACGACGGCGGCGAGCCCGACCAGCACGCCCGGCCACACCCGGTGGTCGTCCAGCAGCCACCACAGCAGCCACGTCGCGACGAGCATGCAGGTGAGCGCCGAACCGCTGACGCCCTCCCAGGTCTTCTTCGGGCTGATCTTCGGTGCGAGCTTGTGCCGTCCGAGATACGTGCCCGCGAAGTACCCGCCGATGTCGCTCGCGACCGTCGTGGCGATGAAGATGACGATCCGGTGGTCGCCGTCGTCGGGCCGCATCAGCAGCGCGACGATCCCGCCCATCAGCACGAGATAACCGGTCACGAACACACCGGCCGTCATGTCCCGGACATAGCCGTCGCTTCCCGCGAGCATCCGCGCGATCATCACCGCGAGGACGGTCAGCGCGACGACCGCCACCAGTCCTCTCGCGCCCCAGAAGTACGCGGCCAGCGGCGAGGCCGCCATCCCCGCCACGATCGGCGGGAACGGCACCTGGATCTCGCGCGCCTTGAGGGCGTCGGCCAGCTCCCGCGCCCCCAGGCACAGGAACACGATCATCACCGCGAGGAAGATCTCCTTCACGGTGTAGAGGGAGACCAGGACCAGCCCGCCGAGCGAGATCCCGACCGCGAACGCGATCGGGAGGTTCCGCCCGCCGCCCTTCTTCGGCGCGGGCGCCTTGTCTCCGTCGTCCGGCCCGGCCGGGGTCGTCACGAGGTCACCGGTCTTGTCGACGTCCATCAGACTTCGAGCAGCTCGGCCTTCTTGTGCTCCAGAAGCTCGTCGATCTGCGCCACGTACCGCTGCGTCGCGTCGTCGAGCTCCTTCTCGGCGCGACGGACGTCGTCCTCGCCGGCCTCGCCGTCCTTGGCGAGCTTCTCCAGCGTGTCCTTGGCGCGCCGCCGGATGTTGCGGACGGACACCTTCGCGTCCTCGGCCTTGGACCCCGCGACCTTGATGAACTCGCGCCGGCGCTCCTCCGACAGCTCGGGGAACACCACGCGGATGACGTTGCCGTCGTTGGTCGGATTCACGCCGAGGTCGCTGTCGCGGATCGCCTTCTCCACCGCGGCGGACGACGACTTGTCGAAGACCTGGACGACGACCATCCGCGGCTCGGGCAGCGTGAACGACGCGAGCTGGTTGACCGGCGTCGGCGTGCCGTAGTACTCCGCGGTGATCTTGTTGAACATGGCGGGGGTGACGCGTCCGGTGCGGATGGTCTGGAAGTCCTCCTTGGCGACCGCGACCGCCTTCTCCATCTTCTCCTCGGCTTCGAGGAGGGTCTCGTCGATCACTTCGACTCCCGGTTCACCTTAGGTCGTCCGTTAATGTCCCGCTCGTACGCGGTCAGCCGTCCGCCGGGCTGACCAGTGTGCCGATCTTCTCACCGCGGACGGCCCGGACGATGTTGCCCTGCCCCATCAGATCGAACACGACGATGGGCAGCGCGTTGTCCATGCACAGGCTGATGGCCGTGGCGTCCATGACCTTCAGTCCCCGCTGCAGGACTTCACCGTAGTCCAGGCGGTCGAACTTGACGGCGTCCGGATTCTTCCGCGGGTCCGCGTCGTACACGCCGTCCACCTGCGTCGCCTTCAGCACCGCCTCCGCACCGATCTCCAGCGCGCGCTGCGCGGCGGTGGTGTCGGTGGAGAAGAACGGCTGGCCAAGGCCCGCGCCGAAGATCACGACGCGGCCCTTCTCCAGGTGGCGCATCGCGCGGCGCGGAATGTACGGCTCGGCGACCTGGCTCATCGTGATCGCCGTCTGGACGCGGGTGTCGAGGCCCAGCTTCTCCAGGAAGTCCTGCAGCGCCAGGCAGTTGATCACGGTGCCGATCATGCCCATGTAGTCGCCGCGGCCCCGGTCCATGCCGCGTTCGGCGAGCTGCGCGCCGCGGAACATGTTGCCGCCGCCGCACACGACGGCGACCTGCACGCCGTCCCGGACGGCCTCGGCGACGGCCTCGGCGACGTGCTGGACGACCGCCGGGTCGATCCCGAGCGGGTCGCCCCCGGCGAACGCCTCGCCGGACAGCTTCAGCAGAACGCGCTTCCAGCCCGCACGCGGGGCATGGGCGGACGGCGGGGCCGCCGCCGTGTCAGTGGTGGTCTTCTCCGGCACGTCGGCGGCCTCCCTGTCGCGTCCTGAAATACTCGGTCCCGGTTGTTTCGGGGACCTAGGCCTGGCCGACCTTGAAGCGGGCGAATCGGACGACGTTGACACCCGCCTCGCCCAGAACCTTGGCGATGGTCTTCTTGCCGTCCTTGACGAACGCCTGCTCCAGCAGGACGAAGTCGCGGAAGTAGGCGTTGACCCGGCCCTCGACGATCTTCGGGATCGCCTGCTCGGGCTTGCCCTCGTCGCGGGTGAGCTGCTCGGCGAGCGCCCGCTCCTTCTCGATCGCCTCGGCCGGGATGTCGTCCCGGGTGAGGTACTTCGGCGACATCGCGGCGACCTGCTGCGCGACGTCCTTGGCGACCTCGGGGTTCTCCTTGTCCAGCTCGACCAGCACGCCGGTGGTCGGCGGCAGGGACGGGTCGGACTTGTGCAGGTAGCTCGCCACGTACGCGCCCTTGAAGTGCGCGAGGCGGCCGATCTCCAGCTTCTCGCCGATCTTGGCGCTGGCCTCCTGGACCAGGGCCTCGACGGTCTTGCCGGGCTCGATCTCGGCGGCCAGCAGGGCCGCCGCGTCCGCGGCGCCGCTGGTGGACGCGAACTCGACGATCCGGTCGGCGAGCGCGATGAACTCGGCGTTCTTGGCGACGAAGTCGGTCTCGCACTTGACCTCCAGCAGGGCGCCGTCGCCCTGGTTCTGGAAGTACTGCGCGATGAGGCCGTTGGCGGCGGTGCGCTCGGCGCGCTTGCCGACGTCCTTGGCGCCCTTGAGCCGCAGGATCTCGACGGCCTTGTCGAAGTCGCCCTCGGCCTCGGTGAGAGCGTTCTTACAGGCCATCATGCCGGAGCCGGTCAGTTCGCGGAGCCGCTTGACGTCGGCGGCGGTGAAGTCAGCCATCGTTCTTTCGTCTCTGTGTGGTGGAAGGACTGCGGGCGACCGGTCCCCGGGATCGCTCCCGGGGACCGCGGGTCGTCAGGACTGCTCGGCGGCGCCGTCGGCGGCCTGCGCGGCGGGCTGCTCGGCCTCGACCTCGGCCTCAGCCTCGGCCGGGGCGGCCGGGGTCTCGGCGGCCGGCTCCGCGGGCTGCTCGGCGGCGGCCTGCTCCTTGTTCTCCAGCAGGTCGCGCTCCCACTCGGCGAGCGGCTCGGCGCCGGCGCCCTCGGCGGGCTTCTCGTCGCCGCCGGAGGCGGCGCCCGCGCGGGCGATGAGGCCGTCGGCGACGGCGTCGGCGACGACCCGGGTCAGCATGCTGACGCTGCGGATCGCGTCGTCGTTGCCCGGGATCGGGTAGTCGACCTCGTCGGGGTCGCAGTTGGTGTCGAGGATCGCGACGACCGGGATGCCGAGCTTCTTGGCCTCGTTGACCGCGATGTGCTCCTTCTTGGTGTCCACGATCCAGACGGCGCTCGGCACCTTGGCCATGTCGCGGATACCGCCGAGGGTGCGCTCCAGCTTGTCCTTCTCGCGGCGCAGGCCGAGAAGCTCCTTCTTGGTCATGCCGGAGCCGGCCACGTCGTCGTAGTCGATCTCCTCCAGCTCCTTGAGCCGCGTGAGCCGCTTGTGGACGGTGGAGAAGTTGGTGAGCATGCCGCCCAGCCAGCGCTGGTTGACGTACGGCATCCCGACCCGCGCGGCCTGCTCGGCGATGGCCTCCTGGGCCTGCTTCTTCGTGCCGACGAACAGGATCGTGCCGCCGTGCGCGACCGTGGCCTTGACGAACTCGTAGGCCCGGTCGATGTAGGACAGCGACTGCTGCAGGTCGATGATGTAGATGCCGTTGCGCTCGGTGAGGATGAAGCGCTTCATCTTCGGGTTCCACCGACGCGTCTGGTGGCCGAAGTGGACGCCGCTCTCCAGGAGCTGCCGCATCGTGACGACGGGTGCCATGTCCCGTTGTTCCTTCCTGAGGCCCGGGTCGTGCTCCCGGGCGGTTCGGTTAGGTCTGCGCTCCGGCACGACCCCACCGCGCTGGGCGGACCGAGGGATCGCACCCCACCGGCTCTCGGAACCAGGTGACGTGTGAGCGCGTGGATTCGGCCGCCCGGGTCTGGACCCACGCAGCCGTATTTCGATTCTATGGGATGAGCGCCGTGCGAGTGGAATCAGCCGGGTCGGGAGGCGGGTTATCCACAGATCGGTCTTGCGGTGGCGGGGGCGGGAGGGGGCTCGGCAGGCTCGGCGGCATGACTTCGTTCGCGTTGCTCTTCCTGGTCCTGCTGACCGCGTCGCCCGGCTCTCCGGCCGACGCCGGTGGGTGGCGGTGGCCGCTCGGTCCGCCTGCTCCCGCGGTCGTGTGGGGGTTCTCGCCGCCGGCTCTTCCGTGGGGCGCCGGGCATCGGGGGGTCGATCTGGCGGCGCGTCCCGGGTTGCCCGTGTTCGCGGCCGGAGCGGGACGGGTGTCGTACGCGGGGCGGCTCGCCGGGCGCGGCGTCGTCGCGATCAGCCATGGGGAGTTGCGGACGACGTATCTGCCGGTCGTCCCGTCGGTGCGGGTGGGCGGTGTCGTCTCGGCGGGGTCGCGGATCGGCGTCGTCGAGGATGTGGTGCCGCCGCATTGCGCTTTGGCCTGCCTGCACTGGGGGCTGCGGCGTGGGGCGGTGTACCTGAATCCGCTCGATCTGGTGCAGCGGCGGGTGCGTCTTCTGCCGCGCTGGTCGGCGCCTCGGACGCCGGACGCCGTCGCGGCTGCCGGTCCCACCCGGGCCGGGCTGCGGGCGGCGACGACCGGGGGCGCGTTGGTGACGGGGATGGTCCTGGCGTTCGTTCTGTTGTTCGTGTGGCGGCAGGTGCGGCTCCGGGGCCTGTTCGTCCGGCGACGCGCCCCCGCCCAGGTGATCGACCTGGCCCGCGAGCGGCGCCTGCGCCGAGCCCGCTGAGCGTCAGGCATCATCCGCGCCGCCGAGTCCCGTGGATTCGCGTGAAAAGAGGCCCGTGTGCGGAGACACGCGAGCGGAGGCACGCGAGCGGAGGCACGCGAGCGGAGGCACGCGAGCGGAGGCACGCGAGCGGAGGCACGTGGATTCATTTGTGCAGCTGGTGCAGCGCAGCGCGATCGCGCGATGCAGCGCAGTCGGGCAGCCGGTCGGCATGACGTAGACGACCGTCCGGCATGACTTGGCCGAAGTGCCGCTCCGCCAGCGCCTCGGCGGAGCGGCTCACGTTAGAAGCCGCACGACGGTGGTTGGCCCATCGCACGGCGACGCGCCACGAGTGAGCCGCGCGCAACAACAACCGCTAGCGAGAAGGCCGGGAACGTCGCGCCGCCGGCACAGCTCCTCGAGGACGACCGCCGGGGAGAGGGATGCGCTCTCGGGATCGCCATGGCGAGGACTGCGATCCCGGGCGAGCCCGCGCAGGCCGCCGGGAACGATCACGAGTCCGCCGCGCCCCTCGGGTGTGCCTGCCGGTGGACCTTCTTGAGGCGTTCGACGGACACCTGCGTGTAGAGCTGGGTCGTCCGGAGCGATGAGTGCCCAAGGATCTCCTGGACGCTGCGCAGGTCGGCGCCGCCTTCCAGCAGATGGGTCGCGGCGCTGTGCCGCAGCCCATGCGGACCGAGGTCGGGGACGTCGTCGGCCGCCGCGATCCGCGCGTGGACGATCCGGCGCGCGATCGACGCGTGGAGCCGTCCGCCGCGCGCTCCGAGGAACAGCGCGTCGCCGCTGTGCTCGGCGGCGAAGACGGGACGTCCCACGCGCAACCACTCCTCTACCGCCTGGACGGCGGTCTCCGCGATCGGGACCGTCCGTTCCTTGTCGCCCTTGCCGATGACGCGCACGGTTCTGCGTCCGGTGTCGAGGTCGCCGACGTCCATGCCGCAGAGTTCGCTCACCCGGACACCGGTCGCATAGAAGACCTCTAGGATGGCCCGGTCCCGCAATCCCTCCGGCCCTTCGGCGTCCACCGTGTCCAGTAGGTGCGCGGCTTGGTCCTGGGACAGCACCGAAGGCAGTTCCCGGGTCAGGCGCGGCGTGCCGAGCAGCACGCCCGGGTCCTCCGCGAGGACGCCTTTCCGGTGCAGGAAGCGGGTGAAGGAGCGGGCGGCGGCCGTCCGCCGCGCGAGCGTCGCCCGTGACATGCCCTCGGCGTGCTGCCGCGCGAGCCAGGCGCGCAGGACGGCGACGCCGAGTTCGTCCGGGCCACCGAGCCCCACCGCGTCGGCGTGCCGGGCGAGGTCGCGAAGATCGCCGAGATACGCGCGCAGCGTGTGCGGGGACAGTCCGCGCTCGGAGCGGAGATGGCGCTCGAACTCCCGCAGCTCCCGGTCCAGCGGTCCAGCCTCGTCGTCGGTCGTCACAGGCCCACGCTGAACTTTCCGGCCACCGATTGCAAGCGCCGACACCATCCCCCACCGCCTTGCCGGGTGCCGCATCACACGCGACGTCCAATCCCACTCATAGACCTATATTTCGACCACCTCAGGGCCGAGTTATCCCCAGAATCATTTTCTATTCGAGACCCTGCGCGGGATTCGGAAGGGTCGGTGGCGGAGGTGAGAGCGATGCCAACCAAGACCAATGCCGCGCACGTTCTGGGAGCACGCGGAGAGGTCGCCGCCGTGCGGCACCTGACGCGACTCGGCTGGACCATCCTCGACCGCAATTGGCGGTGCTCGGAAGGCGAGCTGGACATCATCGCCCACGACGGGCGGCGCTACGTGGTCTGCGAGGTGAAGACGCGCAGCGGAGCGCGTTTCGGCCATCCGCTGGAAGCGATCACGGCCGGCAAAGCCGAACGGCTGCGCCGCCTGACCCAGCGCTGGGCCGCCGAGCACCAGGTGCCCATCACGCAGGTCCGGATCGACGTCCTCGGCCTGCTGCGCGCGGACGACGACGGCTTCCTGATCGACCACGTCCAAGAGATCTGCTGATGCACTCGCCCGTCCCGTCCAACGACGACCCCCATCAGCGCACGGCCATGCCGCCCTGACAACCCGCCCTCACACGCACCAAGACCACGCCCAGTCCAGACAGGATCACGCACGACGTCTGGGCACGCGGGCCCGCACATACGGACCGCGTCCGCGGGCGAAGTTCGAGCGTGATTCGCGGACCGAACGCGAAGCGCGACGTCCAACGCGCAGCGCAGCGCGAATCCAGGCACTGAGTCGGCGCCCTGCGTCAACGCGCTGAGCCGGGCGCTGAGCCGGGCGCTGAGGCCCGGCGCTGAGGCCCGGCGCTGAGGCCCGGCGCTGAGGCCCGGCGCTGAGGCCCGGCGCTGAGCTACGGGCCGGGCCTTGTGCGGGGCCTAGGTGTGCAAGCCGCGCGGCAGGCCACGTGTGGGGATTTTCTCGGAGCGCGGTCTGTCGCGGGGCGCCACACCCCATGCGGTCTGTCGCGGGGTGTCAGGCCCCACGCCGCAGCTTCGCGGACGGTCTTGCGGTTGCTCGCAGGCCCGGTTGCGCGGATTCCGCGATCAAGTTCGCCGGTTCCCCTACAAGATCAAGGAGTTTTCATGACGCTCGCCAGAACACGATCGGTGTCCCTCCTCGGCGTCGAGGGTTTCGTCGTGGACATCGAGGCCGCGATCACCAGCGGCATTCCCGGCATGCATCTCGTCGGCCTGCCCGACACCGCGCTGAGCGAGTCGCGCGACCGCGTCCGCGCCGCGATCTTCAATTCGGGCGAGGAATGGCCCAACCGCCATGTCACCGTCTCCCTTTGCCCCGCGAGTAAGCCGAAACGCGGCTCGCTCTTCGATCTGGCGATCGCGCTGGTGCTGCTCGCCGCCGCCGAGGCGGTTCCGCCGCGCTCGTGCGCGGATCTCGTCGTCATCGGGGAGCTGGGGCTCGACGGCCGTGTCCGCTCCGTCCCGGGCATCCTGCCCGCCCTGCTGGTCGCCGCGAAGGGCGGTTGCCGCACCGCGGTCGTCCCGAAGGCGAACCAGGCCGAGGCGGAGTTGGTGCCGGACCTGGAGGTCATCGGGGTGTACACCTTGCGGGGGCTGCTCGCCGTCCTGCGGGACGAACCGCCGCCGCCCGAAGAAGCGGAGTCGTTCCCGGCCGTCCCGAACGGCATGCCGGCGCGCCCGCCCGATCGGCGTCCGAGCGTGGATCTCGCGGACGTCCGGGGCCAGGCCGAGGGGCGCCGTGCGCTGGAAATCAGCGCTGCCGGCGGTCATCACCTCTACTTCTCCGGGCCGCCGGGCTGCGGGAAGACCATGCTGGCCGAACGGCTGCCGACCCTTCTTCCACCGCTGGAACAGGACGCCGCACTGGAGGTGACGGCGATCCACTCCGTGGCGGGCACCCTGCCGCCCGGGCAACCACTGATCACCCGTCCGCCGTTCCACGCGCCGCACCACACCGCGAGCGAGGCCGCACTGGCCGGCGGCGGGTCAGGCCGCTCGCTCCAGCCGGGAGCCGCGTCGCTCGCGCACCGCGGGGTCCTGTTCATCGACGAGGCGGCGGAGTTCAAGCAGGGCGTCCTCGACGTCCTGCGGCAGCCGCTGGAGGACGGCGAAGTGCGAATCGCCCGAGCGGAAGGGACGGCGCGGTTCCCCGCACGGTTCACGATGGTCCTCGCGGCCAACCCGTGCCCGTGCGCGGCGGCGCACCGGCGGGACTGCACCTGCGCGCCCGCGTTGCGCCGCAAGTACCAGACGCGATTGTCGGGGCCACTGCTGGACCGCGTCGACCTGAAGCTGGAACTCTCGCCCGCCAGTCGCGCCGAGCTCCGCTACGACCTGGACTTCGCCGAGAGCAGCGAGGTCGTCGCCGACCGCGTGGCGGCGGCACGGGACCGCACCGCCAAGCGCCTCGCGGACACCCCGTGGCGCTCGAACTCCGAGATTCCCGGACCCGAACTGCGGCGCCGCTTCACACCGTCCGCCGACGCCATGCGCGCGATCGACGACGCGCTGCAGAACGGAAGCCTCAGCGCGCGCGGCATGGACCGGGTCCTGCGCGTCGCGTGGACGATCGCGGACCTGGCGGACCGCGACGAGCCCGACGCCGACGACGTCGGCGGAGCACTGGCACTACGGATGGGACACGGCACATGAACGAGCGCATCGCACGAGCCGCGCTGACGGCCCTCGCCGAGCCCGGGGACCGCCTGCTCAACCGCCTCATTGACTGGAGCGGACCGCCGGGCGCGCTCGCGACGATCCGGGACGGGACGCTCCCCGACGGCATCGCGCAGACCCGCGAAGAGAAGGACAAGGCGGCGACGCGGCTCGAACACTGGCGGCGCCGCCTGCCCACCGTGGACACCGAAGCGGACGTGACGATCGCCGAACAGCTCGGCGTCCGGCTGGTGTGCCCCGGCGATCCCGAGTGGCCGACGACGCTGGAGGACCTCGGCGACGAACGTCCCTACGCGCTCTGGCTGCGGGGCCCCGGTGACCTTCGCAACGGGTGTCTGCGGTCGGTCGCGATGGTCGGCGCCCGAGCGTCCACGCCGTACGGAACGCGCATCGCCGCCGAACTCGCCGCGCGCCTCGCCGAGAAGGACTGGACGATCGTCTCCGGCGGCGCGCTGGGCATCGACGCGGCGGCGCACCGCGGCGCGCTCGCCGCCGACGGATCGACGCTCGCGGTCCTCGCCAACGGCGTGGACATCCCCTATCCCGCCCTACATGAAGGACTGTTCGCCGAACTGGCGAGCCGCGGTCTGCTGGTGAGCGAGTCACCACCCGGAACGACGCCGCGCCGGTCCCGCTTCCTGGTCCGCAACCGGGTCATCGCGGCGCTCACGCGAGGCACGGTCGTAGTCGAGGCCGCGTGGCGGAGCGGAGCGCTGAACACCGCGTCCTGGGCACGACGCCTCGGCCGCGAGGTGATGGCCGTCCCCGGCCCGGTGACGTCCGGCGCGTCCGAAGGCTGCCACCGACTGCTGCGCGACTCACCACCCGCGCTGCTCGTCACACGCCCCGAAGAAGTGATCGAGGCCCTCGGCCGCCTCGGCGCCGACCTGGCTCCCCCACCGCGCGACCCCGTACTCCCCCGCGACCGCCTGGACCCGATCACACGAACAGTCCTCGAATCCCTGCCCGCCCGCGGCGCCGCAGGCCCCGCCCAGCTCGCCGCACGCGCAGGCCTGGACCTGCCCGCCGTCAACGCAAAACTAGGCCTCCTCGCCGCAGGCGGCTTCGTAGAACGAACCCACGGAGGCTGGCGCCTCACCCCTCTGGCCAAAGACCGCTCCTAGCCACCCACAACACTCCTTCCCCGCAACCACTCCACCCTCGAGCAGGAAGGCCATTCGTGCCGAAGAATCCGAGAAGGACCCGCACGTCCCTCACCGGCAGCCGCACCACCCACCCCAGGCATCCCCGTCCTCAGAACGTGAAGGCCCTTTCACTCACCCCACCACAGCTGTCCCAACTAAGGCTCGTTGCCCGACCGCCTCCACCCGACCAAGAGCAGACCCCCAAAGCCTTGTTCCGCGAGCACCGCCAAGCCGACAGGGAGGTAAACGGCCTAGCGACATCTGACCTCGTGCTCGTCCGGTCCGGCCAAGCCCTGCCGGACTGAAGGGTGACCGGCCTCGGGGTGGGTTCGCGGGTGCGCGCGCGTACGGCGAGGAGGGTCTTGGCGTTGGCGTTGGGGCGCTTAGTGTCCGCCGGGAGGTGGGGGTGGACTTGGGGCCTGTGGCGGGTCAGTCGGTGGATGGGAGTTCGAAGTCGCTCTTGGCGATCTCTTCGACGTTGACGTCCTTGAAGGTGACTACGCGGACGTTCTTGACGAAGCGTGCTGGGCGGTACATGTCCCAGACCCAGGCGTCCTGCATCGCTACCTCGAAGAAAACCTCGCCGTTGTCGGTGTTGCGGACCTGTAGGTCCACCGAGTTGGTCAAGTAGAAGCGGCGCTCCGTCTCGACCACATAGCTGAACAAGCCCACCACGTCGCGGTACTCGCGGTAGAGCTGCAGCTCCATCTCGGTTTCGTACTTCTCAAGGTCTTCAGCAGACACACTTACCTCCTGGGAGAGCGTACAAGGCCGCTCTCCCAGGGATCCTGCCCTCCAGCAGTCTTCCTACATCTCGTGGGGTGGTCGGGCCGCGCGGAGCTTGGTTTCGGGTCGGATCTTGGCTCTGTGGGAGGCGTCTTGTCCGTGATGCCAGGGCTTGTGTGGGCGGTGGCGCGGCCGGGTGCCTGGTCAGGGGCACCTGCAGCGCCGGTTCGGCTGGCGTTGCGTTGGAGGGTGTTGCTCCCGTGTGCGCGCTTTCTGGTGTCAGGGAGCTGCGTGGGCTGGAATGCGGGGCCGCAACGTGTCCTCCGCGCTCCATAGCCGTGCGAGTCGTCCGGACGTGGGGCTGGAGGTGTTCTGCCGTCCGGTTCCCTTGCCTGGCTCCGCGCTTCGCGGGTGTTCGCCTCGGCTGTGCTCTTCGCGGGTGCGCTCATCGACTGTTCGGCCAGGGCCGTCGCGGCGGCCGGGGGCGGGTTTGCAGACGGTGCGAGATCGGGCTGGCAGGGAAAGCACCTTCTGGCAGACCCGTGAAAGCGGTCTGACGTTTTCTCGGCGGGTGACCTGGGAGTTCCGGTACAGGGTTTTTGGGGGTTTCTGCGTAGCTCGGGGTTGCGTAGCATCGGCGCACGTTCCCTTGCCCTTGCGGTTCTGGGTGGAACGGCCCCATCTAGAGAGGGCGCGGGATCCGAGGCTTTCTGTCCCGTCGCGAACAGAGCGTGGTTCGACTGCCACCCACTGCTTGGCGGAGCTACGAGTGTCCGTCCGCCACGCATTGACGGATTTATTGTCGCCCGCTCGCGGTGCCGCCTTCTCGGCGAGCTGGTCTTTTCGCTCCAGTGTCCGTGGCATTGCTGCGGGGGTCCGAGAAACTGCACGAACGTTCCGGACTCGCCGGGTGACCTCGTGCACGCGCTCGGAGGTCGCCTCGGTGCGGCCTGCGCCTGCGGTGGGAGTGGGGCATGGTCAGCCAGCGGCTCAGCTTGGTCGTCGTGTAGCGATGACGCGGTGCCGGGGCGCGGACGTCAGAGTTCGTCGTGCCGTCCGCCGGGGCGGTGCGCGGTGTGGCCGGTGTGTGCTGCGGCCAGTGGTTGTCGGGGGCGCGCCCGGGGATGGCTGGGTTGCCATGTTGTGGGACGGGGTGACGGGTGGGCGTCAGCTCGCGTTGAGGTCGCGGAGGTCGCCCTCGGCCTCCATCCGGGCGCGCAGCAGCTCGTGCACGTGGGCGTCGACCCATTTGCACCAGACCTCGCGGGGTTCGCGCAGGGAGCGGCCCAGCTCGGTCAGCTCGTATTCGACGCGCGGCGGCATGCCGGGATATGCGATACGCGTGATCATTCCGTCACGTTCCAAGGCGCGCAGCGACTCGGCGAGCACCTTGGGCGTGATCCCCTTCAGCGGGATTTGCAGTTCGGAGTACCGGCGTCGGCCGTCTTCGAGGCACAGGAGGATCTTGCCCATCCACTTGTTGCGGAACCGGATGGGCAAATCAATGTCGCTGCATCCGTCGAACATGGCTGGATCAAGCGGCTCGGTCACCCTCCGAGCCTACACGACTATCGTTGCGGAAACTAGGGCGCCCGGAACTACCGTTCGTCCGGCAGCCCTTCTGATGAGGGCTTTTCGGACGGAGGTTTTTCATGAGCAGGATTGTCGTCTTCGGGGCCGGCGGCCGGGCCGGCCGGCGCGTGGTCGCCGAGGCCGCCGGGCGGGGTCACGAGGTCACCGCGGTCGTGCGGGACCACGCCGCGCATGAGGATCTGGCCGGGGAGAACGTCACGGTCGTGTCCGGGAACGCCCTGGACGCCGAACGCATCGCGGAGGTGTCGGCGGGGCACGACGCCGCCGTCCAGGCCGCCTACCAGCAGGACCTACCGGTGGAGGAGTTCTTCCCGGACTCGGCGCGCGCCCTGCTGCGCGGCCTCGGCGAGAGCGGGGTGCGGCGGCTCGTGCTCGTCGGGATCGGCACCAACCTGGAGGCGGAGCCGGGCCTGCTCGTCCAGGACACGCCCGGCTTCCCCCCGGAGGCGCGCGCGTTCTCGCTCGGCCATCTGGCGGAACTGGAGGTGCTGCGCGCCGCCGACACCGAGATCGACTGGCTCGTCCTCGCGCCGCCGCCGGTCGCGCTGGACACCGAGGCGGAGGCGACCGGGAAGTACCGGATCGGCGACGAGCGGGCGCTGCCTGTGGTCGAGGGCGCGCCGGTGTTCTCCTACGCGGACCTGGCGGTCGCGCTGATCGACGAGATCGAGTCCCCCAAGCACCATCGGGGGATCGTCGCGATCGGCTGAGGCCGTCGGCGCGCGGAAGCGGGGCCGTCGGCGCGGCCCCGCTTTCGCGCTACTCCTTGCGGGGCAGTTTCGTGTTGACGGCGACGACGGCGATCAGGGCCCCGGCGATCGCGATGGCCGCGCTCCACCGGGACGACAGGATGAACCCGTGGATGGACGCGGCGACCGCGTCTCCGCGTCCGTCGCGGACGAAGGCCGCCGCCGCGCTGACGGAGATGGTGTTGAGCAGCGCCGCGCCGACCGAGCCGCCCGCCTGCTGCATCGTGTTGACGATGGCCGCGACGACGCCGGAGTCGCGCGCGTCGGCCTCGGCCATGACGGTCGCCACGATCGGGACGGTGAGGATGCCGACGCCGATGCCCATCAGCGCCATCGGCGGGAAGATGTCGACCCAGTACGACGAGCCGACCGTCAGCCGGGTGACCAGCAGCAGCGCCACCGCGTACAGGACGAGCCCGAGCGCCATCATGACGCCGGGCCGCAGCCGGGTGACGAGCCGCCGCCCGATCTGAGTGGACGACACCACCGCGGTGCCGACGAAGCCGATGAACGCGAACCCGGCCTTCATCGGCGAGTAGTTCAGCACCGTCTGGAGCTGGTAGGTCATCCCGAGCATCATGCCGAACGTGCAGAACGCCGAGATCATCATGGCGAGGAAGGACGCCGAACTGCTCCGGTGCAGGACGACGCGCAGCGGCAGCAGCGGGCTCGCCGTGCGCGCCTGCCAGGCCGCGAAGGCGGCGATGAGCGCCGCCCCGGCGATCAGGGCGCCGATGGTCTTCCCCGAGTCCCAGCCCGACTCGCCCGCCTCGGCGAGCCCGTAGATGAGGCCCACCATCCCGACCGTGACCAGGACGGCGCCCGGGATGTCGAGTTTGAGGCCGGGGTGCCGGGGCGGGCTGGCCACGGTGAACAGCGTCCCGAGCGCCACGACCGCGGCGATCGGGATGTTGACGTACATGCACCAGCGCCAGCTCAGATAGTCGGTGAGCGCGCCGCCGACGATCAGGCCGACGCCGCCGCCGGCCATCGCGGTCGCGGCGTAGACGCCGAGCGCCCGGCCGCGTTGGCGCGGCTCGGTGAACGTGGTGCTGATCAACGCGAGCGCGGACGGCGCGATGAGGGCCGCGAACGCGCCCTGGAGCGCGCGGGCGCCGACGAACATCGCGGCGTTCACCGCGGCGCCCGCGACGCCCGAGACGACGGCGAACCCGATCGCGCCGATGATCAGCGCGCGTTTGCGGCCGATCAGGTCGCCGAGACGGCCGTTGAGCAGCAGGAGGCTGCCGAAGGCCACCGTGTAGCCGGTGACCGTCCAGGCCCGCGCCGCGTTGGTGAGCCCGACGTCGGGCTGGAGGGTCGGCAGCGCCACCGACACGATCGTCGAGTCCAGGGTGATCATCAACTGGGCCATCGCGAGCGGAATCAGCGCGAGCGCGATGCCGGCCGGTTTCCCGGGTTCCTGCGCCGCGGCGCCGGTCTCCGTATCGGTGCCGGTGTCGGGGGGCGAATTCGTCATCGCCAATTTCCTTTACGAATCGACTTCTCGGACGAACCGCGGGACGAAAGGAAAGGGACCCCCGTCCGCGACCGCATGCCGAGACGCTAACTCGCAGGACCACAGTTCCCGCAACGATAGTGCGGCGCCGGCGCCGCGATTGCCCAGATCAGTGCTGTTTTGCCGCTATCACCCGCCGTCCGCGTCGTCGGGCGCGATCACCGTGCCCGTCCCGGCCTGCCGGACGGTGATGGCGAGCGCGGGGCAGTTGAGGGCCGCGTCGACGATCAGGTCGTCGGCGGGGACCCCGTTCTCCCGGACGGCGCGGGCACGGCCCGACTCGATCCGGAACAGCCCGGGCACGGTGCCCGCGCACACCCCGGACCCGATGCACACGGCCCGGTCGACCTCGACGTCCCACGGCCCGGCGGTCACGTCCGCGCTCACCAGTCGACCACCAGCCCGGCCGGTCCCCGCAGCGTCACGCCGGAGCGCCAGGGGATCTCCTGGTCGGGCACCAGCCGCAGGCCGGGGAACCGTTCCACCAGCCCGTGGATCATGACCTGGAGCTGGGTGCGGGCGAGCTGGGAGCCGAGGCAGTGGTGAATGCCGTGGCTGAAGGCGAGGTGCGGGTTGTTCGCGCGGGTGAAGTCGAGGCGGTCCGGGTCCTCGAAGACCGATTCGTCCCGGTTGGCCGCCATCAGGGACGCGAGGACGGTCTCCCCCGCGCGCACGAGCGTCCCGCCCAGCTCGACGTCCACGACCGCCCGGCGCGGGAACATCGCCGAGACCGTGAACGGGGTGTGCCGCAGCATTTCCTCGACGGCCGGTTCCACGAGGTCCGGACGTTCTTTGAGCTGCCGGAAATGCTCGGGCAGCGTGAGCAGGAGATAGGCGGAGTTGGCCATCATGTTGGTGGTGGTGCCGATGCCCGCCAGCAGCACCGACCAGGCCAGGCCGATGACGTCCTTCTCCGTCAGCGGGTCCTCGCCGTCCTGCGACTCGACGAGGACGGTCATCAGGTCCTCGCCCGGCTCCTCCCGCTTGCGCGCGGCCAGTTCGCCGAGGTAGGCGCGCAGCTCGGCGTCGGCGCGCGCGATGTCCTCCGGCGTGGTCCCCGCCGACGCCGTGGACGCGAGCGTCACGCCCCACTGGTGGAACGCGTGGCGGTCCGCGAAGTCCGCGCCGAGCAGTTCGCAGATGACCATCGTGGGCATGCCGCGGAACAGCGACTCGAACAGGTCGGCCGGGCCGCCCTTGTCGCGCAGCTCGTCGAACAGGTCGTCGGCGATGGCCTGGATCCGCGGCCGGAGCCGTTCCATGCGGCGCTGGGAGAACGCGCGGGACACGACGCGGCGCAGCCTCGTGTGGACCGGGGGGTCGAGGTTCAGCAGCGTGTCGGGACGGTGGGTGTAGGCGAGGACCCGCGCCTCGTCCTCGCCGAGGGCCTGCTGCCGGCTGAACCGGGTGTCGGACAGCATGCTCTTGACGTCCTCGTACCGCGTGACGAGCCAGGTCGGCTCGCCGAACGGCAGCTGGACGCGCGTCAGGCCGTCCCGGGCGCGCGCCTCGGCGTAGCCGGGGTCGAACTCCAGGCGCTCGACCTTGTTGAACGGGTAGTTCAGGGGTTCGGGGAGAGCGGTCATGGGGGACCTCCTGCGTGGGTGGGCGGTCACTCCTTGCTGAAGACGTCCTTGACGACGATCTTTCCGTCGCGCAGCTTGAAGACGTCCACGAAGCGGCGGATCTCGGTGCCGTCGGCCTGGTTGACGGTCGCGGCGAGGTAGACCCAGTCCTCGTCGCCGGCGACGGCCTCGACGGCCTCGCTGTAGTTGACCGTGACGCCCTGCGCGTTGAACTGGTGGAGCAGGTCGATCTGCTGGACGAGGTAGGGCTCGATCGCGTCGCCCTGGTAGACCTTGCCGGCCGGGTCGATCCAGACGCCGCCGTCGGCGAACAGGCCGAGGGCGGTCTCCAGGTCGGACTTCTCGCTGGCCTCGATGAACAGTTCGACGATCTTCTTGGACATTCCTTGCTCCTTCGGTGACGGGGTCGTGCGGTCAGGACAGGCGGACGGGAAGCCGTTCCAGCCCCCGGAACTGCGCGCTGTACTTCCAGCGCAGCTCGGCGGCGGGGACGGCCAGTTCCCAGGTCGCGAAGCGGGTGACGAGCCGGCGGAAGACGATGTCGCCCTCCATGCGGGCCAGCGGGGCGCCGATGCAGTGGTGGATGCCGTGGCCGAACGACAGGTGGCTCCGGCCGGTGCGGGTGACGTCGAACCGGTCGGGGTCCTCGAACGCGGCGGGGTCGCGGTTGGCGGCCAGCAGCGCGACGAAGACGATCTCGCCGGCGGGGATCGTCACGTCGCCGACCTCGACGGGATCGGCCGTGTAGCGGATCGTGGACATGTTGAGCGGGCTCTCGTAGCGGAGGAACTCCTCGACCGCGCCGGGCACGAGACCGGGGTCGCGGCGCAGCAGCTCACGCTGGCCGGGGTTGCGCAGCAGGGCCAGCGCGCCGCTGCCGATCATGTGGGCCGTCGTCTCGTAGCCGGCGTTCATCAGCAGGAACGTGGACGACAGCAGCTCGTCGTCGGCGATCCGGCCGCCGTCGTCCTGGGCGGCGATGAGCGCGGAGACGATGTCGTCGCCGGGGTCGCGGCGCTTCTCGGCGATGAGGTCGGTGAGGTAGGCGAACGTCCGCCGGTGCGCCTCGACCTTCTCGGCGGCGGTGGTGTGCAGGCTGGCCAGCGTGCCGTTCCACTCCCGGAAGTCGTCGTGCCGTTCCTGCGGGACGCCGAGGAGGCGGCCGATGACGTAGGTCGGCAATGCCATCGCGATCCGCTCGACGAGGTCGAATTCCTCGCCGGGCGGGACGGCGTCGAGAAGGCCGTCGGTGGCTTCCTCGATCCACGGGCGCAGCCGCTCGACGCGGCGCATCGTAAAAACGTTGCCGAGCAGTTTGCGCAGGCGCGTGTGGTCGGGCGGGTCGCTGAAAAGCATGCTGCGCGGGGTCCGGGCGATGGTGTCGGCGGGGTTGACGGCGTTGGCGGTCATGACCTCGCGGAGCCGTTCGACGTCCTTGCCGAGCCGGGGGTCGGCCAGCAGGGACCGCGCGTCCTCGAAACCGGTCACCACCCACGCGTTCAGTTCGGTGGCGAGCGTTTTCACGACGTGTTTGCGCACGCCGGGGTCCGCGCGCATCTCGGTGTAGCGCAGATGCGGGTCCTGGGCGAATTCCCAGCTCAGCAGGTCGACGTCGCTCACAGTGTCGGACAAGGCGCGTTCCTTTCCGCCGTTCCGGACGGGACGGGCCGCCCGGTCAGCCACCGGGCGACCGCCTCGGCGGTGGCGTCCGCGTGGTCTTCGATCATGGTCGTGTGGCTGCCCGGCACCGGGACGGCGTGCTGCGGCAGCGGCCAGCTCGCCGTGCTTCCGTCTGCGGTGACGAGCAGGGTCGGTGCGGTGATCTCCTGCGGCGTCCAGTCCGCGAACAGGGCGAGGTAGCGGCCCATCGCGGCGAGTTTCGCGTCGTCGACGAGGCCGAGCAGTTCCTCTTTGCCGACGAGTTCGCGGTAGATCCTGCTCTGGAGTTCGGCCATTCCCGGGTCGCCGGGGACGTAGGTGTCCAGCAGGACGACGTTCTCCGGCCCGTTTCCCGCGCGTTCCAGAGCGTGGGCGACCGCGTGGGCGAGCCAGCCGCCGGACGAATATCCGACGAGCGTGAAGGGATTGGTCCCGGCGGTCCGCCGGACCGCCTCGGTGTGGATCTCGATCGCGTTTTCCAGGGTTTCGGGAAGGTGTTCGCCCGGGCGGTATCCGGTAGGGGCTAGCGCGGTGACGTCCCTGGCGTCCCGGAACGTCCCGGCGAAGCGCGCGTACTGGTAGGGGGTGGCGGGAGCCACGAGGGACGGCAGGCAGACGAGGCCGGGCGCGGCCCCCCTTGCGAGGCGCACGGGCTCCGGCGGCCCGGCCGACGCGGGTTCGCGCAGGTCGGCGGCTGCGGCGAGCAGGTCCAGGCCCTGCGTGATCCGGCCCGCCGCGCACGCCCGGGCGAACATCGCGACGAGCGGCGCGTCGCCGCTCGGGCGATCCCGGTCGGCCAGGCCTTGGTCGAGCTGTTCGGTGACGTGTCGGGTGAGGGCGGGGACGGTCGGGTGGTCGAAGATCTCGGCGGTGCGCAGGCGGAGGCCGGTGGCCTTGTTGAGCCGGGTGCGCAGTTCGGCGGCGGTGAGGGAGGTCAGGCCCAGGTCGCCGAACGCCCGTCCGGTGTCGAGGTCGGCGGCGGTGAGGCCGAGGACTGCGGTGAGCGCGGCGCGGACGCGGTCCTCGACCAGCCGCGCGCGGTCGGCGGCGGTGAGATCGGGGGCGTGTAGTGCGGGGGTCTCTTCCTCGGTGTCGAGTGCGGGCTTGGGGCGCGGACGGTTCGCCGGTGTGTCGAGCCAGTAGCGGCGGCGTTGGAAGGCGTAGGTGGGCAGGTCGACGGGCTGGGGCGCGGCGTCGGCGAAGTACGCCGTCCAGTCGGGCGCGGCGCCGCGGACGTGCAGTGCGGCGAGGGCCGTGAGCGCGGCGCGGGGCTCGTCGCGGTCGGCGCGCAGGACGGGGACGGCGAGGATGCGTTCCGGGTCGTCCGTGCACTCGGCCGCCAGGCCGGACAGGACGGCGTCGGGACCCAGTTCCAGGAGGGTCGTGACGTTCTCGTCCTCCAGGGTGCGGACGGCGTCGAGGAACCGGACGGGTTCGCGGACGTGCCGGACCCAGTAGTCCGCCGAGCCGATCTCGTCCGGATCGGCGAGCCGCCCGGTCACCGCTGACACCAGCGGTATCGCGGGCCGGTCGAACGCGATGCCTTTCAATGCGTTCTGGAACTCCGCCAGCATCGGGTCCATCAGCGGGGAATGGAACGCGTGGCTGACTGTCAGCCGTTTCACCCGGCGGCCCTCGGCGCGCAGGCTTTCTTCGATTTCCGCGATGACCGTCTCGTCGCCTGAGAGCACGACCGCCGCAGGCCCGTTCACCGCCGCGACGCCGACCCGGTCACGGCCTTCCAGAAGGGCCGCGATCTCGTGCTCGCCCGCCGCGACGGCCAGCATCGCGCCGCCTGCGGGCAACTGCTGCATCAGTTCGCCGCGTGCGACGACCAGCCGGACGGCGTCGTCCACGCCGATGATCCCCGCGACATGGGCGGCGGCGATTTCGCCGATCGAATGGCCCGCCACGAAATCGGGCCGGGCTCCCCACGACTCGACCAGGCGGAACAGCGCGACCTCGACGGCGAACAGCGCCGGTTGGGTGAACCGGGTCTCCCCCAGCTCGTCGCCGGAAGCGATCACCTCGCGCAGGGAGCGGCCGAGCAGCGGGTCCGCCCGTTCGCACACGTCGTCCAGGGCTGCCGCGAAGACCGGGAACGTCTCGGCGAGCCGTTCGCCCATGCCGGCGCGCTGGGAGCCCTGGCCGGTGAACACAATGCCGAGCCGGCCGTCGACCACGGATCCCGACACGATGTTCGGTGCGGCCTCGTCCGATGCCAGGGCGCCGAGCCCGGCCAGGAGTTCCGGACGGTCCGCGCCCACGACGACGGCGCGGTGCTCGAACGCGGTCCGCCGGTTCGCCAGGGACCAGCCGACATCGACCGGTCGGACGTCGTGCGCGGTGACGAACTCGGCGAGGCGCGCCGCCTGCGCACGGACCGCCGACTCCGTCCGGCCGGACACCGCCCACGGGATCAGGGCGGGCGCGTCGCCCGCGACGGCGTCGGGTTCGGCGGGTTCGCCCTGCTCCAACACGACGTGGGCGTTGGTTCCGCTGACGCCGAACGCCGACACCGCGCACCGCCGAGCGGTCCCGGTCTCGGGCCACTCCTGCGCTTCGGCGAGGAGTTCGACGGATCCGGCAGACCAGTCCACATGCGGGGTCGGCTCGTCCACGTGAAGCGTCCGCGGCAGGACGCCGTGCCGCATCGCCATCACCATTTTGATCACGCCTGCCACACCGGCGGCGGCCTGGGTGTGACCGATGTTCGACTTCACCGATCCCAGCCACAGCGGACGATCCGCCCGCCCCTGCCCATAGGTCGCCAGCAGGGCTTCGGCCTCGATCGGATCGCCCAACGTCGTTCCGGTGCCGTGTGCTTCCACCGCGTCGATGTCGGCGGTGTCCAGTCCGGCGTTGGCGAGCGCTTGGCGGATCACGCGCTGCTGCGACGGGCCGTTGGGCGCGGTCAGGCCGTTGGACGCGCCGTCCTGGTTGACCGCCGAGCCGCGCACGACCGCCAGGATCTGGTGGCCCAGGCGCCGCGCGTCCGACAACCGTTCCACCAGCAGGAGCCCGGCGCCCTCGCCCCAGCCGGTGCCGTCGGCCGACGCCGCGAACGCCTTGCAGCGGCCGTCCGCGGCGAGCCCGCCCTGTCGGCTGAACTCGATGAACCCCGCGGGCGACGCCATGATCGTCACCCCGCCCGCGAAGGCCAGATCGCATTCGCCCGACCGGAGCGCCTGGACCGCCAGGTGGAGAGCGACCAGCGAGGACGAGCAGGCCGTGTCCACGGTCAGCGCCGGGCCGATCAACCCCAGCTGGTACGCGATCCGGCCCGAGGCGACGCTCGCCGCGTTGCCGGTGAGCACGAAGCCCTCGACCTCGTCGGGTGCGGTCGTGAGCAGGTGCAGCGGGTGGTCCTGGCCGTTGCCGCCGACGAACACGCCCGTCCGGCTGCCGCGCAGGGACGCCGGGTCGATCCCCGCCCGTTCCACCGTCTCCCACGCGATCTCCAGCAGCAGCCGCTGCTGCGGGTCCATCGCGAGCGCCTCACGCGGCGAGATGCCGAAGAAGCCCGCGTCGAACTCGGTCGCGTCGTAGACGAAACCGCCTTCCTTGGTGTTCGTCCGCCCGGGCGCGGCGGGATCGGGATCGTAGAGGTCGGCGGGCCAGCCCCGGTCCGCGGGGAAGGACGCGACCGCGTCGCCGCCGTCGGCGACGAGCCGCCACAGGTCCTCCGGGGACCGGACGCCGCCGGGAAAGCGGCACGCCATCGCGACGACCGCGACGGGCTCGACCGTCGCCGCGACGAGCCGCCGGTTCTGCTCCTTCAGCCGTTCGATCTCCTTGAGCGACGATCGCAGGGCCTGGACGTACTGGTCGGTGGACGCGGTCATGGTGTCTCCCTTCGCACGGCGTGCGTCGTCATCAGGCCCCCGAGCCTTCGATGGCGAGCTTCAGCAGGCTCTCCTCGTCCAGCTCGTCGATGGCGGACGGCGCTCCGGCGTCCGGCGCGGCGGTGCGCGGGTCGGTCTCCGGGTCGGCGTCGGCGAGCTGGAGGACCATGTCCAGCAGGCCCGCCCGGCGGAACCGGCTGACCGGGATGCTCGTGAGGATCCGGCGGATCCGGGTCTCCTCGTCGCTCTCGGGCGGCCCGTCCGGCAGGACGCGGGTCCCGAGGTAGTCGGCGAGGGCGTCCGGGGTCGGGTGGTCGAAGGCGAGGGTCGTGGGCAGCGGCAGGCCGGTCGCGGCGCGGAGCCGGTTGCGCAGCTCGACGGCGGTCAGCGAGTCGAACCCGAGCGCCTGGAACTCCCGGCCGCCGTCGACGAGCCGGGCGTCGGGATGCCCGAGCACCGCCGCGACCTGCGTGCGGACGAGGTCGGCGAGGACGCGGCGGCTCTCGTCGCGGGCGAGGCCGGCGAGCCGGGTCCGCAGGTCAGGGCCGCCGTCGCCGCCGCCGAGCGTCACGGCCGCGCGGCGCACGACCATCGGGCCCGCGACGCCGCGCAGCAGCGGCGGAAGGTTCGCGCCCTGCGCGCGCAGCGCCCGGACGTCCAGCCGCGCGGGCGCGAGGACGGCCCGGGACGACGCCGTGGCCGCGTCGAACAGGGCCATGCCCGCGTCGTCGGCCAGCGGCTGGATCCCGGCCCTCGCCATGCGGCGGAAGTCGGCCTCGGCCAGGCCGCCGAGCATCCCGCCGGCCCGTCCCCACAGGCCCCAGGCGAGGGACACGGCGGGGAGGCAGCGGGCGCGGCGGTGCTCGGCGAGCGCGTCCAGGAACGCGTTGGCCGCCGCGTAGTTGCCCTGGCCGACGCCGCCCAGCAGGCCCGCGACCGAGGAGTAGAGGACGAACGCGGACAGGTCGCGGTCCCGGGTGAGTTCGTGCAGGTGCCACGCGGCGTCGACCTTGGGGCGGAAGACGGTGTCGAGGCGGTCGGCGGTGAGGGAGCCGAGCACGCCGTCGTCCAGCACGCCCGCCGTGTGGATCACGGCGGACAGCGGGACGTCGGCCAGGAGCGCGGCCAGTTCGTCCCGGTCGGCGACGTCGGCCGCCGCGATCGTCACCCGGGCGCCCAGCGCCGTCAGCTCGTCGCGAAGGTCCCCGGCGCCCGGTGCGTCCGGGCCGCGTCGGCTCACCAGCAGCAAGTCCCGCACGCCGTGTTCGGTCACCAGATGCCGTGCCGCGAGTGCGCCGAGCCCGCCGGTGCCGCCGGTGATCAGGACCGTGCCGTCGCCCCACTGCGGCGGGGTGCCGGGTTCCTCCGTCTCCCGCGCAAGGCGGGGGACGAGGATCGTCCCGGCACGGATCATCGTCTGCGGTTCGGCGACGGCGCGCAGGGCGCGGACGGAGCGGTCGTCGTCGTCCACGTCGGCCAGCGCGAACCGGCCGGGGTTCTCCGCCGCCGCGCTGCGCAGCAGGCCGTGGACGGCCGCGCCCGCCGGATCGGCGGCGGCGTTCCGGGTGACGACGAGGAGCCGCGCGTCCGCGAACTCCCCGGCGTCCAGCCAGGTCTTCGCCTGGTCGAGGACCGCGCCCGCCGCCCGGCGGACGTCCGCGGGAACGTCGCCGGACGCCGGTGCCGCGACGGGCAGAACCACAGTTTCGGGCACCTCCCGGCCGGCCGTCGCGGTGAGCAGCGCGCCGAGGTCGGCGTACGCGTCGGCGTCCAGCGCCGCGGCGAGCGCGGTGTCGCCGAGGACGGCCCAGTTCGCGGGTCCGGACGGCGCGGCGCTCTCGGACGCGGGCACCCAGTCGAGCCGGAACAATGTTCCGTTTCGGTCGGGGCGCGCCTCCTCGGGCGTGACCGCGCGCAGGCGGACCGATCCGGCCGTGACCACCGGCGTTCCGGTGTCGTCCGCCGCCGTCAGCCGGACCGTGTCCGGGCCGGCCGGTTCCAGCCGCAGGCGCAGCCGGGACGCGCCGGTCGCGAGCACGCTGACGTCGGTGAAGGCGGCGGGCAGCCCGCGCGGCAGGAGCGGCTGCGCGAGCCCGTCCCACAGCGCCGGGTGCAGTAGGTAGGACGCGGCGCCGGGCTGCTCGGCGTCCGGTTCCGGGAGCGCGAGTTCGGCGAAGGTCTCCTCGCCGCGCCGCCAGATCCGGCGGACGGCCGCGAAGGCGGGTCCGCGCCCGTGGCCCTGTTCGGCGGCGCGCGCGTAGAGGTCGTCCACGTCGGACTCGCGGGCGTCGGCCGGGGGCCACTCGGCGAGCGGCGCGGCCGTGGCCGGCGTCTCGGCGAGCAGGCCGGAGGCGTGGAGCGTCCAGGCGTCCCGGTCGTCGGTGCGGGAGTGGATCTCCACGGTGCGGCGGTCCGTCCCGTCCGCCGGGCCGACGACGACCTGGAGCCGGACGTCGCCCTGCTCGGGGACGGCGAGCGGCGCGGCCAGCGTGAGGTCTTCGACGCGGCCGTATCCGACCCGGTCGGCCGCGGTGACCGCCAGCTCCAGGAACACCGTGCCGGGGACGGTGATCGTGTCCAGGAGCGCGTGGTCGGCCAGCCAGGGATGGGTCTTGAGCGACACGCTGCCGGTGAGGACGAGGCCCTGGTCGGCGGCCAGTTCGACGGCCGCGCCGAGCAGGGGGTGGTCGACGTCGTTGAGTCCGGCGGCGGTCACGTCTGCGACGGCGCGGGGGCCGGGTTCGAGCCAGAACCGCTGCCGCTGGAAGGCGTAGGTGGGCAGGTCGACCCGTCGGCCGGCCGCGCAGACCTGCGGCCAGTTCACCGCGACGCCGTGGGTGAACGCTTGTCCCGCCGAGGACAGGAACGTGTCCCATCCGCCTTCGTCGCGGCGCAGCGACCCGATCGTCGCCACGGTCCGGTCGAGCGCTTCGGCGGTCTCCTGGATGCCGACGCCGAGGACGGGGTGGGAGCTGACCTCGATGAACGCCGAGAAGCCGTCCTGGATCAGGGCCGTGGTCGCGTCCTGGAAACGGACGGTCTGCCGCAGGTTCCGATACCAGTACGCGCCGTCCAACGGCGAGTCACCGAGCCAATCGGCCGTCACCGACGACAGCATCGGGATACGCAGCTTTTGAGGTTCGAGATCCCCTAGAACGGTCAGCAGATCGGTCTCGATGGCTTCCACCTGTGCGGAGTGGGAGGCGTAGTCGACCGGGAGGCGGCGGACGCGTGTCCCTTCGGACTCCAGCGCCGTCAAGACCGCTTCCAGCTCGGTGGGATCCCCGGCGACGACGACCGAGCCGGGGCCGTTGACGACCGCGATCTGCACCGACCCCGACAGCCGTTCCTGCACGTGATCGGCGGGCGACGCGACCGACGCCATCGCGCCGCGACCCGCCAGGACGGCCGCGATCAGCTGGCTGCGGAGGACCACCACGCGTGCCGCGTCCCGGAAGGTCAGCCCGCCCGCCACGCAGGCAGCGGCGATCTCGCCCTGCGAGTGACCGATGACGGCGTCCGGGGTGACGCCCAGCGACTCCCACAGGCGTGCGAGCGCGACCATGACCGCGAACGAGACCGGCTGCACGACGTCCACCCGATCCATCGACGGGGCATCCTCAACCTGGCGGATCACGTCCAGGACCGACCAGCCCGCGAACTCCTGCACGGCCGAAGAGATCTCGGCCAGCGCCTCGGCGAACACCGGGGACTGCTCCAGAAGGTCCGCGCCCATCCCCGCCCACTGCGCCCCCTGGCCCGGGAACACCCACGCCACGCGGCCGGTGGACGCGGCCGTGCGGACGGGCGTCGCACCCGACGCCAGCGCGTCCAGGCCCGCGAGCAGTTCCCGCCCGTCGGCGCCCGTCACGACGGCGCGATGGTCGAAGACCGACCGGCCCGACGCCAGCGACCACGCCACATCGACCGGCCGCAGCCCGTCGTCGGCGCGGACGAACGCGGCGAGACGCGACGCCTGCGCCCGGACCGCCGCCTCCGACCGCGCCGACACCACCCACGGCACGATCTCCGGCGCCTCGCCGGAGATCGGCGCGGCGTCCGGCTCGGCCTGTTCCAGGATCACGTGGGCGTTCGTCCCGCTGAACCCGAAGGACGAGACGCCCGCCCGGCGGGCGCGGCCCGTGTCGGGCCAGTCGCGCGGCTCGGTCAGCAGTTCGACGGCCCCGGCGGACCAGTCCACATGCGGCGTCGGCTCGTCCACGTGGAGCGTCCGCGGCAGGACGCCGTGCCGCATCGCCATCACCATCTTGATCACGCCCGCCACGCCGGACGCGTGCTGGCTGTGGCCGATGTTCGACTTCAGCGACCCGAGCCAGAGCGGACGGTCGTCCGCCCGGTCCCGCCCGTACGTCGCGAGCAGCGCCTCGGCCTCGATCGGGTCGCCGAGCGTGGTCCCGGTGCCGTGGGCCTCGACCGCGTCCACGTCCCCGGCGCCGAGACGCGCGTCGGCCAGCGCCTGCCGGATGACGCGCTGCTGCGACGGGCCGTTCGGCGCGGTGAGCCCGTTGGACGCGCCGTCCTGGTTCACCGCCGTCCCGCGCACCACCGCCAGGACGCGGTGGCCCCGGCGGCGCGCCTCCGACAGCCGCTCCACCAGCAGCAGCCCGACGCCTTCGGCGAAGTCCGTGCCGTCCGCCGACGCGGCGAACGCCTTGCAGCGGCCGTCCGGGGACAGGCCGCGCTGCCGGGAGAACTCGATGAACGAGCCGGGCGTGGACATGACCGTCACGCCGCCGGTCAGGGCCAGGTCGCACTCGCCCGACCGCAGGGCCCGCACCGCGAGGTGCAGCGCGACCAGTGACGACGAGCACGCGGTGTCGATGGTCAGGGCGGGGCCGGTGAACCCGAACTCGTAGGCGACGCGGCCGGACATGATGCTCGGCGCGTTGCCGGTCAGCAGCCGTCCCTCGACGCTCTCGGGGGCGTCCTGGAACTGCGGCCCGTACGCCTGCCAGGACGCGCCGACGAAGACGCCGGTCGGCGTGCCGCGCAGCGCGGCCGGGTCGATGCCCGCCCGTTCGAACGTCTCCCACGCCGTCTCCAGCAGGAGCCGCTGCTGCGGGTCCATCGCCAGCGCCTCGCGCGGCGAGATGCCGAAGAACGCCGGGTCGAACTCGCCCGCGTCGTGCAGGAACCCGCCCTCGCGCGTGTACGCCTTGCCGGAGCGCTCGGGGTCGGGGTCGTAGAGGGAGTCGACGTCCCAGCCGCGATCGCCGGGGAACGGCGTGACGGCGTCGACCCCGTCCGCGACCAGCCGCCACAGTTCCTCGGGAGACGTGGCGCCGCCGGGGTAGCGGCAGGACATGCCGACGATCGCGATCGGCTCGTCTTCGTCGGCCGTCCGCGCGACCGGGCCGTCCACGGCGGGGTCCGCCCCGGCCAGCAGGTGCTTCAGGTGCGCGGCGACGTCCCGGGTGGTCGGCGCGTCGAAGGCGAGCGTGGCGGGGAGCTTCAGGCCGGTCGCGGCGCCGAGGCGGGTGCGCAGCTCGACGGCGTTGGCGGAGGTGAGGCCGAGTTCGGCGAAGGCGCCGCCGGGGTCGAGGTCGCCGGGGTCGCCGTAGCCGAGCACGGCGGCGACGTACGGGCGGACGAACTCCAGCAGCGCCCGGTCCAGGTCGGCGCCCGCCAGGCCGGCGATCCGCTCGTGCAGCGCGGACGCCGGTTCGGGCTCCGGTTCCGCGGACGGGCCGTCGGGGACGTACGCCGTTCCCGTGCGCGCGGCGGTCTCGGGGGCGTCGAGCCAGTAGCGGCGGCGCTGGAAGGCGTAGGTGGGCAGGTCGACGGGGCGGGGTGCGGCGTCGGCGAAGTACGCCGTCCAGTCCGGCGCGATGCCGCGGACGTGCAGCGCGGCGAGCGCCGTGAGCGCGGCGGCGGGCTCGGCGCGGTCGGCGCGCAGGATGGGAACGGCGGACACGCGTCCGGGGTCGTCCACGCAGTCGGCCGCCAGGCCCGACAGGACGGCGTCGGGACCCAGCTCCAGCAGCGTGGTGACGCCTTCGGCTTCCAGCGTGCGGACGGCGTCCAGGAACCGGACGGGTTCGCGGACGTGCCGGACCCAGTACTCCACCGAACCGATCTCGTCCGGTTCCGCGAGCCGCCCGGTCACTGCCGACACCAGCGGAATCGCGGGCCGACCGAACGCGATGCCTTTCAGTGCGTTACGGAAGTCCGCCAGCATCGGGTCCATCAGCGGCGAATGGAACGCGTGGCTGACCGTCAGGCGCTTCACGCGGCGGCCCTCGGCGCGCAGGTTTGCCTCGATTTCCGCGATGACCGTCTCGTCACCCGAGAGCACGACCGCCGCAGGCCCGTTCACCGCCGCGATCCCGACCCGCTCACGGCCGTCCAGAAGGGCCGCGACCTCGTCCTCGCCCGCCTCCACGGCCAGCATCGCGCCGCCCGACGGCAACCGCTGCATCAGTTCACCGCGCGCGGCCACCAGCCGGACGGCGTCATCAAGCCCGATCAGCCCGGCCACATGCGCGGCCGAAATCTCGCCGATCGAATGGCCCGCCACGAAATCGGGCCGGAGCCTCCACGACTCGACCAGGCGGAACAACGCGACCTCGACGGCGAACAATGCCGGTTGGGTGAACCGGGTCTCCCCCAGCTCCGCGCCCGAAGCGATCACCTCGCGCAACGAGCGCCCCAGCAACGCGTCTGCCCGTTCGCACACCTCCTCGAGCGCCGCCGCGAACACCGGGAACGCGTCCGCCAGCCGCGCGCCCATCCCGGCGCGCTGGGAGCCCTGGCCGGTGAAGATGATGCCGAGCCGACCGTCGACCACCGATCCCGTGACGACGTTCGCCGCGGGACCGCCGGCCGCCAGGCTCTCCAGTCCGGCCCGGAGTTCGTCCCGGTCCGCGCCCACGACGACGGCGCGGTGCTCGAACGACGACCGCTCGGTGACGAGCGACCACGCCACGTCCACCGGGCGGACGCCGTCGTCCGCGAACGCGGCGAGCCGCGCCGCCTGGGCGCGCACCGCCGCCGCCGAGCGACCCGACACGACCCACGGCACAAGGGCCGGGGACGCCCCGGGCTCCGGCGCGGCGGGCGACGGCTCGGCCTGCTCCAGGATCACGTGGGTGTTGGTCCCGCTGATGCCGAACGCCGACACCGCGCACCGCCGGGGCCGGTCGGCGTCCGCCCGCCAGTCGCGCGCTTCGGTCAGCAGCTTCAGCGAACCGATCGACCAGTCCACGTGCGGGGTCGGCTCGTCCACGTGCAAGGTCTGCGGCAGGACGCCGTGCCGCATCGCCATCACCATCTTGATCACGCCCGCCACACCGGCAGCCGCCTGCGTGTGACCGATGTTCGACTTCAGCGACCCCAGCCACAGCGGACGGTCCTCCGCCCGCCCCTGCCCGTACGTCGCGAGCAGCGCCTCGGCCTCGATCGGGTCGCCCAGCCGGGTGCCGGTGCCATGGGCCTCGACCGCGTCCACGTCGGCCGCCGCGACCCGCGCGTTCGCGAGCGCCTGACGGATCACGCGCTGCTGCGACGGGCCGTTGGGCGCCGTCAGCCCGTTGGATGCGCCGTCCTGGTTCACCGCCGACCCGCGCACCACCGCCAGCACCCGGTGGCCCAGACGCCGCGCGTCCGACAACCGCTCCACCAGCAGCAGCCCGACGCCCTCGCCCCAGCCGGTGCCGTCCGCCGACGCGGCGAACGCCTTGCACCGCCCGTCCGCCGACAACCCGCGCTGCCGGGAGAACTCGATGAAACCGGCGGGCGTGGACATCACCGCGACGCCGCCGGCGAGGGCCGCCGAGCATTCGCCCGACCGCAGCGCCTGCACCGCGAGATGCAGCGCCACCAGCGACGACGAGCACGCCGTGTCCACCGTCACGGCCGGGCCGACGAACCCCATCTGGTAGGCGATCCGGCCCGACATGACGCTCAGCGTGCTGCCCGTCAGCAGGGTGCCCTCGACGATCCTCGGCGCGGCCTGGACGCGCGGCCCGTACTCCTGCGCCGTCGCGCCGATGAACACGCCGGTGTCGCCGCCGCGCAGCGTCGCGGGGTCGATGCCCGCGCGTTCGAAGGTCTCCCAGGCCGTCTCCAGCAGGAGCCGCTGCTGCGGGTCCATGGCCAGCGCCTCACGCGGCGAGATGCCGAAGAAGTCCGCGTCGAACTCGGCCGCGTCGTAGAGGAACCCGCCGTCCCGGGCGTAGGAGGTGCGGGACGTCTCCGGGTCGGGGTCGTAGAGGGTGTCCAGGTCCCAGCCGCGGTCGCCGGGGAACGGGGCGATCACGTCCCGGCCGTCCGCGACCAGGTCCCACAGGTCCTCCGGCGACCGGACGCCGCCGGGGAACCGGCACGCCATGCCGACGATCGCGATCGGCTCGCGTCCGCCGGACTCCATCTCCTCGATGCGCCGGTGCGCGCGGCGGAGGTCGGCGGTGACCCGCCGCAGATACTCGACGACCCGTTCCTGCTGCTGTTCCGGCATCACTGCACTTCCTCGTCGGGCTGGACGGGCGGGGGGCTACGAAAGGTTGAACTCCTCGTCGATGAGGTCGAGAAGGTCCTCGACGGGCGCGGTCGTGATGTCGTCGGCCGCGCCGGTTGGCTTCTTGCGCGCCGTCCCGCGCAGCCGCACGACGATCTGCTCCAGCCGGTCGGCGATCTCGTCGTGGTCGGAGATCCCGGCGGGCGCCGACCACAGCGACGCCTCCCACCGCGCGATCTCCTCGGCGGGCGAGGAGCCGCCGGTGGCGGGGAACTGGGCGGCGAGATGGCCCGCGACGGCGTGCGGGGTCGGGTGGTCGAAGACGAGCGCGGCTGGGAGGCGCAGCCCGGTCAGGGCGTTCAGCCGGTTCCGCAGCTCGACCGCCGTCAGCGAGTCGAAGCCGAGTTCCTTGAAGGCCCGGTCGCGGCCCACCGCGTCCCGTCCGGCGTGGCCGAGGACGGCGGCGGCCTCGGCCCGCACGAGATCGGTCAGGTGGTGGACGCGCTCGTCGGCGGTCAGGCCGGCGAGGCGTTCGGCGAGCGACGGGCCCGGCGCGGGACGGCCCGGCGCGGCGGTCCGGCGGGACGCGCCGTGGACGAGTCCGCGCAGGATCGCCGGGACCTCGCCGCGCGCCCGCAGCCCCGCGACGTCGACGTGGGCGGGCGCGGCGAGCGCCCCGTCCAGCGCCAGGGCGCGGTCGAACAGGTCGAGGCCGCGCCGCGACGGCAGCGGGACGATGCCGTCACGGGACAGGCGCCGCCGCTCCACCGCGCCGAGGTGGCCGGTCATCCCGCTGGACTCCGCCCAGAACCCCCAGGCGAGGGACGTCGCGGGCAGGCCCAGCGCGCGGCGGTGCTCGGCGAGGGCGTCCAGGAAGGTGTTCGCCGCCGCGTAGTTGGCCTGCCCGGCGGAGCCCAGCACGCCCGCGAACGAGGAGTAGAGGACGAACGCCGACAGGTCCGCGTCCCGGGTGAGCCGGTGCAGGTTCCAGGCCGCGTCGACCTTCGGGCGGAACACCGCGGCCAGGCGGTCGGGGGTGAGGGAGCCGAACACGCCGTCGTCCAGGACCCCGGCCGTGTGGACGACGGCCGTCAGCGGGCGGTCCTCCGGGATCGTCGCCAGGATCATCGACAACTCGTCGCGGTCGGCCACGTCGCCCGCCGCCACGGTCACGGTCGCGCCGAGGCCCCGCAGCTCGTCGCGCAGGTCCGCCGCGCCGGGCGCGTCCAGGCCCCGGCGGCTGACCAGCAGCAGGCTCCGCACGCCGTGCTCGGCGACGAGGTGCCGGGCGGTCAGCGCGCCGAGCCCGCCCGTCCCGCCGGTGATCAGGACGGTGCCGTCGGCGCGCCACGCCACCGGCTCGCCCGGCGCCGAGGCGCGCGCGACGCGCGGGACCAGCGCGGCGCCGCCGCGCAGCGCGAACTGCGGTTCGCCGGTCGCCACGGCCGCCGGGAACGCGTCCCACGACGCGTCGTCCACGTCCGCGAGGACGATCCGGCCGGGGTTCTCGGTCTGCGCGGTCCGCAGCAGGCCCCAGATCCCGGACGACGCCAGCTCCACCACGTCGGCGTCCGACGCGCGGACCGCGTTCCGGGTGACGACGACCAGGCGGGAGCCGGTGAACCTTTCCTCGGCCAGCCACTCCTGCACCAGCGCGAGGACGCCGGACGTCACCGACCGCACGTCCGAGGCGACGTCCCGCCCGGGAGCGGCGGGGGCCGCGGCGATCACCCAGGCGGGGACGGGGTCGGGCAGCGCCGCCAGGTTCTCGTGGCGGCGGGCGTCGGGGAGGCCGTCCAGGGAGCCCGCGCCGAGGACCGCGATCGCGGGCCGGTCGGCGGACGGCTCGCCGAGCGGCGCTGCGACCCAGGTGACCTGCAGCAACGCGTCGTCGGAGGTGGTCGCGGCGCGCTGGAGCGCCGTGATGTCGACGGGCCTGGAGAGCAGGGAACCGGCGGTGACGACGGGCGCGCCGGTCGCGTCGGCGGCGTGCAGGGCGTGGCCGTCGGTTCCGGTGGGGGTCAGGTGGACGCGCAGGTGGGTGGCGTTGGTGGCGTGGACTTGGACGTCGGACCAGGCGAACGGGAGGCTGAGGTCCCGGTCTTTTCCTGCGATGCCGGGGAGGAGCGGGTGGAGGGCGGCGTCCAGGAGGGCGGGGTGGACGGCGAACGCGTCCGCTGGTTCGTCCAGCGCCACTTCGGCGAAGATTTCGTCGCCGCGCTTCCACACGCGTTGGAGGCCCTGGAACGTCGGGCCGTAGTCGTAGCCGCGCTCGGCCACATGGGCGTAGTCGACGTCGAGTTCGATCGCGTCCGCCGGGGGCCACTGGGTCAGCGCGGGAGCGCTGTTCGGCTCCTGGGCCAGGACGCCGGACGCGTGCAGCGTCCACGGAGCGTCGGCGTCGTCGCGGGAGTGGATGGAGACCTCGCGGTGGCCGGTCTCCCCCACCGGGCCGACGACGACCTGGATCTGGACGTCCCCCTGCTCGGGGACGGCGAGCGGCGCGGAGAGCGTCAGGTCTTCGACGCGGGCGTATCCGGCGCGGTCGGCGGCGGTGATCGCCAGTTCCACGAACGCCGTGCCCGGCAGCAGGACGGTGCCCAGCACCGCGTGGTCCGCTAGCCACGGGTGCGTCTTGCGGGAGACGCTGCCGGTCAGGACAAGTCCGCCCTGGTCGCCGGCCAGTTCCACGACCGCGCCGAGCAGCGGGTGGTCGACCTGGCCGAGCCCGGCCGCCGTCACGTCGCCTGCGGTGCGGGCGGCGGGTTCGAGCCAGAACCGCTGCCGCTGGAACGCGTAGGTCGGGACGTCCGTCCACCGGCCGCCCGCGCAGGCCCGGGACCAGTCCACCGCGATGCCCCGGGTGAACGCTTCTCCCGCCGATGACAGGAACTTGTCCCAGCCGCCTTCGTCGCGGCGCAGCGACCCGACGGTCATGACGTTCCGGTCGAGCGCTTCGGCGGTCTCCTGGATGCCGACGCCGAGGACGGGGTGGGAGCTGACCTCGATGAACGCCGAGAA
>NZ_WUTW01000001.1:915191-1197323 GCF_009831215.1 Actinomadura rayongensis | reverse complement strand
CCGGTCGAGCGCTTCGGCGGTCTCCTGGATGCCGACGCCGAGGACGGGGTGGGAGCTGACCTCGATGAACGCCGAGAACCCGTCCTCGATCAACGCGGTCACCGCGTCCTGGAACCGGACGGTGTGCCGCAGGTTCCGGTACCAGTACGCGCCGTCCAGCGGCCCGTCGCCCAGCCAGTCGGCGGTCACCGACGACAGCATCGGGATCCGCGGCTTTTGAGGAGCGAGGCCGTTGAGAACGTCCAGCAGGTCGGTCTCGATGGCTTCCACCTGCGCGGAGTGGGACGCGTAGTCGACCGGGAGGCGGCGGACGCGCGTTCCCTCCGACTCCAGCGCCGCCAGCAGGGCTTCCAGCTCGGCGGGATCCCCGGCGGCCACGACCGAGCCGGGGCCGTTGACCACCGCGATCTGCACCGATCCGGACAGCCGCTCCCGCACCTGCTCGGCGGGCAGGGCGATGGAGGCCATCGCGCCGCGACCGGCCAGGACGCCCGCGATCAACTGGCTGCGCAGCACCACGACGCGCGCCGCGTCCCGCAGGCTGAGCCCGCCCGCCACGTACGCGGCGGCGATCTCGCCCTGGGAATGGCCGATGACGGCGTCCGGGGTGACGCCCAGCGACTCCCACAGCCGGGACAGCGCGACCATCACCGCGAACGACACCGGCTGGACGACGTCCACCCGATCCAGTGAGGGGGCGTCCTCGGCCTGCCGGATCACGTCCAGCACCGACCAGCCCGCGAACTCCTCCACGGCGGCCGATATCTCGGCCAGCGCCTCGGCGAACACCGGAGACTGCTCCAGCAGGTCCGCGCCCATCCCGGGCCACTGCGCCCCCTGGCCCGGGAACACCCAGGCCACGCGACCCGGGGCTTCGGCTGCTCCGACCGGGGCCGCGCCGGAGGCGAGAGCGTCCAGGCCCGCGAGCAGTTCCGGACGGTCGGAACCGAGCACGACGGCTCGGTGCTCGAAGACCGACCGGCCCGACACGAGCGACCACGCCACGTCCACCGGCCGCAGGCCGTCGTCGGCGCGGACGAACGCGGCGAGACGCGCCGCCTGCGCCCGGACCGCCGCCTCCGACCGGGCCGACACCACCCACGGCGTCACGCCGGGCGCGTCGTTCTCGACGGGCTCGACGGCGTCGCCCTGCTCCAGCACGACGTGCGCGTTCGTTCCGCTGACGCCGAACGCCGACACCGCGCACCGCCGAGCGCTCCCGGTCTCAGGCCACTCCCTCGCCTCGGCAAGGAGTTCGACGGCACCAGCGGACCAGTCCACGTGCGGCGTCGGCTCGTCCACGTGCAAGGTCTGCGGCAGAACGCCGTGCCGCATCGCCATCACCATCTTGATCACACCCGCGACGCCAGCAGCCGCCTGCGTGTGACCGATGTTCGACTTCACCGACCCCAGCCACAGCGGACGATCCACCCGAGCTTGTCCATAGGTCGCAAGCAGGGCTTCGGCCTCGATCGGGTCGCCGAGCGTGGTTCCGGTGCCGTGGGCCTCCACGGCGTCGACGTCCCCGGCGGTGAGCTGGGCGTTGGCGAGCGCCTGCCGGATCACGCGCTGCTGGGACGGGCCGTTCGGCGCCGTCAGGCCGTTGGAGGCGCCGTCCTGGTTCACCGCCGACCCGCGCACCACCGCCAGCACCCGATGGCCCCGGCGACGCGCGTCCGACAGGCGTTCCACGGCCAGCAGGCCGACGCCCTCGCCCCAGCCGGTGCCGTCCGCCGACGCCGCGAACGCCTTGCACCGCCCGTCCGCCGACAACCCGCGCTGCCGCGAGAACTCCACGAACGCGGTCGGCGTGGCCATGACCGTCGCGCCGCCGGCGAGCGCGAGATCGCACTCGCCCGACCGCAGCGCCTGGACCGCCAGATGCAGAGCGACCAGCGACGACGAGCACGCGGTGTCGACGGTCAGCGCCGGGCCGATCAGACCGAGCTGGTACGCGATCCGGCCCGACACGACGCTGGCCGCGTTGCCCGTCACGCGGTAGCCCTCGGTCTCGTCGGACGCCCGGGCCGCGATCGTCGCGTAGTCCTGCCCGTTCCCGCCGACGAAGACGCCGGTCGGCGTGCCGCGCAGGGACGCCGGGTCGATGCCCGCCCGCTCGAACGCCTCCCAGGCCGTCTCCAGCAGAAGCCGCTGCTGCGGGTCCATCCCGAGCGCTTCGCGCGGCGAGATGCCGAAGAAGGCGGTGTCGAAGTCCGCGACGCCGCTCACGAAGCCGCCCTCGCGGACGTAGCTCTTGCCCGGACGGTCCGGATCCGGGTCGAACAGCGCGTCGGTGTCCCAGCCCCGGTCGGACGGGAACGGCGTCAGCGCGTCGGTCCCGTCCGCGAGCAGGCGCCACAGGTCCTCCGGCGAGGACACGTCGCCGGGGAACCGGCAGGCCATGCCGACGATCGCGATCGGCTCGCCGTCGGCCCGCGCGGCGGCGATTGCGCCGGTGTCGGGGACGGTCCCGGCCAGCGCGGCGAGTAGATGGTCCGCGAGGGCCGTGGGCGTCGGGTGGTCGAAGACCACGCCCGCCGCGAGCGGCAGGCCCGTCGCCGCGCGGAGCCGGTTGCGCAGTTCGACGGACATGAGCGAGTCGAAGCCGAGGTCGCGGAACGGGCGTCCGGCGTCGACGCGCCGGGCGTCGGCGAAACCGAGGACGGAGGCCGCCTGGGCGCGGACGAGGTCGGCGAGGAACGGGCCGCGCTCGGGCTCGGGCAGGTCGGCGAGCCGCCGCGCGAGGTCGGTGCCGCCGGTCGCGGCGCGGCGCCGGATCGCCGTGCCGGTCAGGCCCCGCAGGACCGGCGCGAGGGCGTCGCCCTGGGCGCGCAACGCCCGGACGTCGAGCGCGGCGGGCACGGCGACGGCCCGGCCGAGCGTCCGGGCGGCGTCGAGCAGCGCGAGCCCTTCGCCGGGGTCGAGGGGCACCAGGCCGGTGCGGGCGATGCGCTGGACGTCGGTCTCTGACAGCTCGCCGGTGATCCCCCCGGCCTGCTGCCACAGGCCCCAGGCGAGGGACGTGGCGGGCAGGCCCAATGCCCGGCGGTGTTCGGCGAGGGCGTCCAGGAAGGTGTTGGCCGCCGCGTAGTTGGCCTGCCCGGCCCCGCCGATCAGCCCGGACACCGACGAGTACAGGACGAACGCCGACAGATCCAGGTCACGGGTGAGTTCGTGCAGGTTCCATGCGGCGTCGACCTTGGGACGGAACACCGTCGCCAGACGGTCGGGGGTCAAGGAGCCGAACACGCCGTCGTCCAGGACGCCCGCCGTGTGGATCACAGCCGTCAGCGGACGCTCCTCCGGAACGGCCGCCAGGATCATCGACAGCTCGTCCCGGTCGGCGGCATCGCCCGCGGCCACGGTCACGAGCGCGCCCGACGCCTCCAGCTCGTCGCGCAGCTCGACCGCGCCCGGAGCGTCCAGGCCGCGTCGGCTGACCAGCAGCAGGCTCCGCACGCCGTGCTCGGCGACGAGGTGACGGGCGGCCAGCGCGCCCAGCCCGCCGGTCCCGCCCGTGATCAGGACGGTTCCGTCCGGATCCCAGGACACCGGTTCACCGACGGTCGCGCGGGCCAGACGCGGGACGAGCACCGCGCCGTCCCGCAACGCCACCTGCGGCTCGCCCGACGCCACCGCCGCAGGAAGCCCGTCCAACGACCCGTCGGCGTCCACCAGCACCAACCGGCCCGGGTTCTCCGTCTGCGCGCTGCGCAGCAGGCCCCACACGCTCGACTGCGGTAGGTCGACCGCGTCGCCGTCCGTCGCCCGCACCGCGTTCCGGGTGACGACGACCAGCCGGGACCCGGCGAACCGCTCCGAAGCCAGCCATTCCTGCGCCAGCCCGAGGACGTCCGAGGTCACCGAACGCACGGCGCCCGGCACGTCGTCCGTCCCCGGCGTCGGCGAGGACACGACCACGACGTCGGGAACCGCGTCCGCCAGCGACGGCAGATCGGCGTGGGACGGGACACCGTCCAAGCCTGTCTCGCCGAGGGACGCCCAGTTCTCTGGAGAGGACGGCTCGGCGTCGACCGGCACCCAGTCGACCTGGAAGAGGGAGGCGGGCCGCGCGCCGCCGACGGCGCGCAGCCACTCGCGGGGCTCGGCGCGGAAGCGCACCGACTCGGCCGTCAGAACCTCGGCGCCGGTGTCGTCGGCCGCCGTGACGCGCACGCCGCCGTCCACCGCCGACAGCCGGACCCGCAGCCGCGCCGCGCCCGCCGCGCGCACCCGCACGCCCGACCACGCGGACGGCAGGCTCCCCGGGAAGGGGTGCAGCAGGGCGTCCCAGAGCGCGGGGTGGAGGACGAACCCGGCCGCGTCCTGCCCGTCGGGGAGGGCGATCTCGGCGAAGACGTCCCCGTCCCGGCGCCACACGCGCCGCAGCGCCTGGAACGCCGGGCCGTGCTCGTGCCCTTCGTCGGCCCACCGGGCGTAGACGTCCGCGGGGTCCTCCTCGGCGGCGCCGGGCGGCGGCCACGCGGCCGGTTCGGCGCCGGAGACGCCGGTTCCGGCGGTCGTCAGCGTGCCGGAGGCGTGCAGTGTCCAGGGCGACCCGTCGCCGGATCGGGAGTGCACCGCGACCGGGCGCCGTCCCGCGTCGCCCGCACCGACGGTCACCTGGACCTGGACGCCCGCGTCCTCCGCGAGCGGCAACGGCGCCACCGATGCCAGGTCCGCGACCCCGTCGCAGCCGACGCGGTCCCCGGCCGCGACGGCCAGTTCGAGGAACAGCGCGTCCGGGACGAGCGGGCCGCCGAACACCGCGCGGTCCGCCAGCCAGGGGTGGTCGCGGAGCGAGAGCCGCCCGGTCAGCACCAGGCCGCCGTCCGCGGCGAGTTCGACGGCGGCGCCGAGCAGCGGGTGCCCGGCGGCGCTCATCCCGGCGGCGGCCAGGTCGGCGGCGCCGGTTCCGGCGTCGAGCCAGTAGCGCTCCCGCTGGAAGGCGTAGGTGGGCAGGTCCGTGCGGCGGGCGCCGGGCAGGAGCGGGGTCCAGTCGGCGCCGGTGCCGCGCGCGAACGTCCCGGCGATCGCGGCCACGAACGAGGCGGGCTCGGGGCGGCCCGCGCGCGTCGCGGAGAACAGGGCCGTCGCGTCGGGGTCCGCCAGACAGTCCGCCGCCATCGCCGACAGGACGGCGTCGGGGCCCAGCTCCAGGAGCGTGGTGACGCCTTCGGACTCCAGGCTGCGGACGGCGTCCAGGAACCGGACGGGTTCGCGGATGTGCCGGACCCAGTACTCCACCGAACCGATCTCGTCCGGATCCGCGAGCCGCCCGGTCACCGCCGACACCAGCGGAATCGCCGGCCGCCCGAACGTCACGCCTTCCAACGCGTTCCGGAAGTCCGCCAGCATCGGATCCATCAGCGGCGAATGGAACGCGTGGCTGACCGTCAGGCGCTTCACGCGGCGTCCCTCGGCGCGCAGTGCCTCTTCGATGCGCGCGACCACGGAACCGTCGCCCGAGAGCACGACCGCCGCGGGCCCGTTCACCGCCGCGACGCCCACCTGCTCGTGGCCGTCCAGGACGCGCGCGATCTCGTCCTCGCCCGCCGCGACGGCCAGCATCGCGCCGCCCGCGGGCAGCCGCTGCATCAGCTCGCCGCGCGCGACCACCAGCCGGACGGCGTCATCGAGCCCGATCAGCCCGGCCACATGTGCGGCCGAAATTTCACCGATGGAGTGGCCCGCGACGAAATCGGGCCGGAGCCCCCACGATTCGGCGAGACGGAACAGCGCCACCTCAACAGCGAACAGCGCCGGTTGCGTGAACCGGGTCTCCCCCAGTTCCTCGCCCGAAGCGATCACCTCGCGCAACGAGCGCCCCAGCAACGCGTCCGCCCGCGCGCACACCTCGTCCAGCGCCGCCGCGAACACCGGGAACGCGTTCGCGAGTTCCGCGCCCATCCCGGCGCGCTGCGATCCCTGGCCGGTGAACACCACGCCGACCCGGCCGTCCACGACGGCGGGCGCGGCGCCGCCCGACGCCAGGCTCTCCAGCCCGGCCAGCAGCTCGTCCCGGTTCGCACCCGCGACGACCGCGCGGTGCGCGAACAACGACCGCTCGTTGACCAGCGACCATGCCACGTCCACCGGCCGGACGTCGCGCGCCGCGACGAACTCCGCCAACCGCGAAGCCTGCGCCCGGACCGCTTCCTCCGACCGACCCGACACCACCCACGGCACCACCGGCGCGTCGTCCGCGACGACCTCGGACGGCTCCTCGACGGCCTGCTCCAAGATCACGTGCGCGTTCGTCCCGCTGATCCCGAACCCGGAGACCGCGCAACGCCGCGTTTCGGACGGCCAGTCCCGCGCCTCGGTCAGCAGTTCGACGGCACCAGCGGACCAGTCCACATGCGGGGTCGGCTCGTCCACGTGAAGCGTCTGCGGCAGGACGCCATGCCGCATCGCCATCACCATCTTGATCACGCCGCCGACGCCGGCGGCGGCCTGAGCATGACCGATGTTCGACTTCAACGACCCCAGCCACAGCGGACGATCGTCCGCCCGGTCCTGTCCATAGGTCGCGAGCAGCGCTTCCGCCTCGATCGGGTCGCCGAGCGTGGTCCCGGTGCCGTGGGCCTCGACCGCGTCCACGTCCCCGGTCTCCAGCCGGGCGTTGGCCAGCGCCTGCCGGATCACCCGCTGCTGCGACGGCCCGTTCGGCGCGGTCAGCCCGTTCGACGCGCCGTCCTGGTTCACCGCCGTGCCGCGCACCACCGCCAGCACCCGGTGCCCCAGCCGCCGGGCGTCCGACAACCGCTCCACCGCCAGCAGGCCCACGCCCTCGGCGAAGCCCGTCCCGTCGGCGGCGGCGGCGAACGGCTTGCACCGGGCGTCCGGCGCCAGGCCGCGCTGCCGGGCGAACTCCACGAAGACGCCGGGGGACGTCACGACCGTCACGCCGCCCGCGAGCGCCAGCTCGCACTCGCCCGACCGCAGCGCGTCCACGGCGAGGTGCAGCGCCACCAGCGACGACGAGCACGCCGTGTCCACGGTCATCGCGGGCCCGGTCAGCCCGAACTGGTAGGCGATCCGGCCGGACGTGACGCTCAGCGTCGTGCCGGTCAGCAGATGCCCCTCGACCGCTTCGGGCGCCTCGTGCACGCGCGGCCCGTACTCCTGCGGGACGGCGCCGACGAACACGCCGGTCCGGCTGCCGCGCAGCGACCCCGGGTCGATGCCCGCCCGCTCGAACGCCTCCCACGCCGTCTCCAGCAACAACCGCTGCTGCGGGTCCATCGCCAGCGCCTCACGCGGCGAGATACCGAAGAAGCCCGCGTCGAACTCGGCCGCGTCATGGACGAACCCGCCGTCGCGCACGTAGCAGGTGCCGGACGCGCCCGGATCGGTGTCGTAGAGCGCGTCCAGGTCCCAGCCCCGGTCGCCGGGGAACGGGCCGACGGCGTCCCGCCCGGCGGCCACCAGGTCCCACAGATCCTCGGGCGACCGAACGCCGCCGGGGAACCGGCACGCCATGCCCACGATCGCGATCGGCTCGTGCCGCTCGTCCGTCAGGGCCTGCACCTGACGGCGGGCCTCCCGGCCGTCCGCGATGGACCGCTTGAGGTATTCGCGCAGCTTCTCTTCGTCAGCCATGGGGGCTCCCGGGTCAGGCGCGCTCGTCGACGAACGCGAACAGCTCGTCGTCGGAGGCGGAGTCGAGGTCTTCCTGATCGGCGTCGCCGGCCGGGCCGACGAGGTCCAGCAGTTCGCGCAGCGCCGCGGCGATCCGCCGCCGCGCGTCGTCGTCGTGCTCCCCGGACGCGAGGTCCGGCTTGAGGCGGGTGAGGCCGGCGAGGACGGACGGGCCGTCCGGCGCCGTGTCGTCCAGGCCGAGGCGCGCGCCGACGGCCGCCGCCAGCTCGCCGGGCGTCGGATGGTCGAAGACGACGGTGGCGGGCAGGCGCAGCCCGGTCAGCGCGTTCAGCCGGTTCCGCAGCTCGACCGCCGTGAGCGAGTCGAAGCCCAGTTCCTTGAACGCCCGGTCCCGGTCCACGCTGTCGCGTCCGGTGTGGCCGAGGACGGCGGCGGCCTCGTCGCGCACCACGTCCGTCAGGTGGCGGAGCCGCTCGTCCGGCGCCAGGGCGGCGAGCCGTTCGGTGAGGGCGGGCCCGGTGCGGTCCGGGCTCGCGGCGGCGGTCCGGCGGACGATGCCGCCCGCGAGGCCGCGCAGGAGGCCGCGCGGTTCGCCGGGCCGCGCCGCCGGGTCGAGCCGGGCGGGGACGACGGCGGCGAGCCCGAGATCCTGCGCCCGGTCGAGGAGGTCCAGGCCCGCCGGCGACGGCATCGGGACGAGGCCGTCGCGGGCCATCCGCCGGACGTCGCGGGCGTCGAGATGGCCGGTCATGCCGCTGGCGGCCTCCCAGTAGCCCCAGGCCAGGGACACGGCGGGCAGTCCCCGGGCGCGGCGGTGCTCGGCGAGCGCGTCCAGGAACGCGTTGGCCGCCGCGTAGTTGGCCTGGCCCGCCGTCCCCGCCACGCCCGCGAACGACGAGTAGAGGACGAACGCGGACAGGTCGCGGTCCCGGGTGAGTTCGTGCAGGTGCCACGCCGCGTCGACCTTGGGGCGGAACACCGTGGCCAGGCGGTCGGGAGTCAGCGCGTCGAGCACGCCGTCGTCCAGCACGCCCGCCGTGTGGATCACCGCCGAGAGCGGCACGTCGGCCAGGAGCCCGGCCAATTCGTCCCGGTCGGCGACGTCGGCCGCCGCGATCGTCACCCGCGCGCCCAGCGCCGTCAGCTCGTCGCGCAGTTCATCGGCGCCCGGTGCGTCCGGCCCGCGTCGGCTCACCAGCAGCAGGTTCCGCACGCCGTGTTCGGTGACGAGGTGCCGCGCCGCCAGCGCGCCCAGCCCGCCGGTGCCGCCCGTGACCAGGACCGTGCCGTCCCCGTAGGGCGCGGCCGGGACGGTCAGGACGATCTTGCCGATGTTGCGCGCCCGGGACAGGAACCGGAACGCGTCCGGGGCCCGGCGGACGTCCCAGGTGGTGACCGGCGGCACGTGCAGCACGCCGCGCTCGAACAGGCCGACGACCTCGCGCAGCATCTCCTGGACGCGGTCGGGCCCCGCGTCCATCAGCTCGAACGCCCGGTACTCCACGCCCGGGTGCGCGCGGGCGACCTCGGCGGCGTCGCGCAGGTCGGTCTTCCCCATCTCGACGAACCGGCCGCCGCGCGGCAGCAGCCGCAGCGACGCGTCCACGAACTCGCGGGCCAGCGCGTTGAGCACGACGTCGAAGCCCCGGCCGCCGGTCGCGGCGGCGAACGCCTCCGCGAAGCCGAGCGTGCGCGACGACGCGAGGCGGTCTTCGGTGAAGCCGTCCGCGCGGAGCACCGGCCACTTGCCGGGGCTCGCCGTGCCGTAGACGTCCGCGCCGAGATGCCGGGCGATCTGCGTCGCGGCCATGCCCACGCCGCCGGCCGCCGCATGGACGAGCACCGTGTCGCCCCGCCGCAGCCTGCCGAGGTCGACCAGGCCGTAGTAGGCGGTCAGGAAGACCACCGGGATCGCGGCGGCCTGGACGAACGACCACGCGGACGGCATCGGCGCGAGCATCCGCCGGTCTGTGACGGCCACCGGCCCGAACCCGCCGGTGAGGAAACCGAACACGCGGTCGCCCGGCGCGAGGTCGGTGACGTCCGGGCCGGTCTCCAGGACGATCCCGGCGCCCTCGCTGCCCGGGACCGCCGTCTCGTCCGGGTACATGCCGAGCGCGATGAGGACGTCCCGGAAGTTGAGACCGGCGGCCCGGACCGCGATCCGGACCTCGCCCGCCCGGAGCGGGCGCGCGGCGTCGGGGGCGGGCAGGAACGTCAGGTTGTCGAGCGTGCCCCGGGCGGTCAGGCCGAGCCGCCAGTGCGGGGTCCCGTCGGGCGGGACGAGGCTCGCGTCCGGGCGGGCGAGCCGGGGCGTGCGCAGCGCGCCGTCGCGGACCGCGATCTGCTCCTCGCCGGACGCGACGGCGGCGGGCAGCGCGTCCCGGGCGTCGCCGTCGAGGTCCACGAGGACGAACCGGCCGGGCTGCTCGGTCTGCGCACTGCGCAGCAGGCCCCACACGCCCGACGACGCCAGGTCGACCGCGTCCGCGTCCTGCGCCCGGACCGCGTTGCGGGTGACGACCACCAGGCGCGCGTCGGCGAAGCGCTCGTCGGCGAGCCAGCGTTGCACCACGTCCAGCACGCGGGCCGTGGACGACCGCACGGCTTCGGGCACGGAACCGGCGGCGGGTTCGACCTCGTACACCACCGTGCCGGGGACGTCTCCGGCCTCGGCCAGCGCCGCAAGGTCGCGGTGGGCGGGAAGCTCGGCCCCGCCGATCGTGACGGGCGCGGGGCCGATCAACGCCCAACCGGCGACGTCCGCCGCGTCGGCCGCCGGGACGTCGGTCCAGTCCAGGTGGAACAGGGAGTCGCGGTGCGGGCCGGCGGCCCGGCGGAGCGCCTGCTCGGACACCGGGCGCAGGACGAGCGATCCTGCGGTCGCGACGGGGGCGCCTTCGGCGTCGGCGGTGTGGAGGGCGTAACCGTCGGTGCCAGTGGGGGTGAGGTGGACGCGCAGGTGGGTGGCGTTGGTGGCGTGGATTTCGACGTCGGACCAGGCGAACGGGAGGCTCAGTTCGCGTTCTTCTCCGGCGATGCCCGGGAGAAGTGGGTGGAGGGCCGCGTCCAGGAGGGCGGGATGGACGGCGAACGCGTCCGCCGGTTCGTCCAGCGCCACTTCGGCGAAAATTTCCGCGCCGCGTTTCCACACGCGTTGGAGGCCCTGGAAGGTCGGGCCGTAGTCGTAGCCGCGTTCGGCCACGCGGGCGTAGTCGACGTCGACTTCGACCGCGTCCGCCGGGGGCCATTGCGTCAGTGTCGGCGCGCCCGTCGGCTCCCGGGTCAGCAGGCCGGACGCGTGGAGCGTCCAGGCGTCCTGCTCCCGGGGACGAGAGTGGATCTCCACCGGGCGGCGGCCGGTCTCGTCCGGGGCGCCGACGACGACCTGGAGCTGGACGTCGCCCTGCTCGGGGAGCGGCAGGGGCGCGGCCAGGGTGAGGTCGTCGATCCGGGCGTATCCGGCGCGGTCGGCGGCGGTGATCGCCAGTTCCACGAAGGCCGTGCCCGGGAGCAGGACGGTTCCCAGAACCGCGTGGTCGGCCAGCCACGGGTGCGTCTTGAGGGAGACGCTGCCCGTGAGGATCACGCCTCCCTGCTCGCCGGCCAGCTCCACGACCGCGCCGAGCAGCGGATGCTCGACGTCGTTCAGCCCGGCCGCCGTCACGTCCCCGGCCGCGCGGGAGCCGGGTTCGAGCCAGAACCGCTCGCGCTGGAACGCGTAGGTCGGGACGTCCACCCACCGGCCGCCCGCGCAGACCTCGGACCAGTCGACGGCGATGCCGTTCACGAACGCCTCGGCCGCCGAGGACAGGAACCTCTCCCATCCGCCTTCGTCCCGGCGCAGCGACCCGACCGTCACGACGTTCCGGTCGAGCGCTTCGGCGGTTTCCTGGATGCCGACGCCGAGGACGGGATGGGAGCTGACCTCGATGAACGCCGAGAAGCCGTCCTCGATCAACGCGGTCACCGCGTCCTGGAACCGGACGGTCTGCCGCAGATTCCGGTACCAGTACGCCCCGTCCAACGGCGAGTCACCGAGCCAGTCGGCGGTCACCGACGACAGCATCGGGATCCGCGGCTCCTGCGGTTCAACGTCCGCGAGGACGGTCAGCAGGTCGGTCTCGATGGCCTCCACCTGCGCGGAGTGGGAGGCGTAGTCGACCGGGAGGCGTCGCACCCGTGTTCCCTCGGACTCCAGCGTCGTCAGCAGCGTTTCCAGCTCGGTGGGATCTCCCGCGATCACCACCGAGCCGGGGCCGTTGACCACCGCGACCTGCACCGACCCCGACAGCCGCTCGTGTACCTGCCCGGCGGGCAGTGCGACCGACGCCATGCCGCCGCGACCCGCCAGGACGCCCGCGATCAGCTGGCTGCGAAGGACGACGACGCGCGCCGCGTCCCGCAGGCTGAGCCCGCCCGCCACATAGGCCGCAGCGATCTCGCCCTGCGAGTGACCGATCACCGCGTCGGGCGTCACGCCCAGCGACTCCCACAGCCGAGCCAACGCGACCATGACCGCGAACGAGACCGGCTGCACGACGTCCACCCGGTCGAGCGACGGCGCGTCCTCGGCCTGCCGGACGACGTCCAGCACCGACCAGCCCGCGAACTCCTGCACAGCGGCCGAGACCTCGGCCAGCACCTCGGCGAACACCGGCGACTGCTCCAGCAGCTCCGCACCCATCCCGGCCCACTGCGCACCCTGGCCGGGGAACACCCAGGCCACACGTCCGGTCGACGTGGCGGTACCCGAGATCGCTCCCGGGCCGTTCGCCGCGAGGCTTTCCAGCCCGGCCAGCAGTTCCCGCCGGTCAGCTCCCGTCACGACGGCGCGATGCTCGAAGACCGACCGGCCCGACACGAGCGACCAGGCCACGTCCACCGGCCGGACGTCGCTCGCAGCGACGAACTCCGCCAGCCGGGAAGCCTGCATCCGGAGCGCTTCCTCCGTGCGGCCCGACACGACCCACGGCACCACGGTCGCGTCGTCCGCGACGGGGTCGGACGGCTCCTCGGCGACCTGTTCCAGGATCACGTGCGCGTTCGTCCCGCTGATCCCGAACCCGGAGACCGCGCAGCGCCGCGTCCCGGACGGCCAGTCCCGCGGCTCGGTCAGCAGCTCCACGGCTCCGGCGGACCAGTCCACGTGCGGGCTCGGCTCGTCCACATGAAGCGTCTGCGGCAGGAGCCCGTGCCGCATCGCCATCACCATCTTGATCACACCGGCGACACCGGCGGCGGCCTGCGTGTGGCCGATGTTCGACTTGACGGAGCCCAGCCACAGCGGACGGTCGTCCGCCCGCCCCTGCCCGTAGGTCGCGAGCAGGGCCTCGGCCTCGATCGGGTCGCCGAGCGCCGTCCCGGTGCCGTGGGCCTCCACCGCGTCGACGTCGGCGGTGTCCAGCCCGGCGCTGGCCAGCGCCTGACGGATCACGCGCTGCTGCGACGGGCCGTTCGGCGCGGTCAGGCCGTTGGACGCGCCGTCCTGGTTGACCGCCGTGCCGCGCACCACCGCGAGAACCCGGTGACCCAGACGCCGCGCGTCCGACAACCGCTCCACGGCCAGCAGGCCGACGCCCTCGCCCCAGCCGGTGCCGTCGGCCGACGCGGCGAACGCCTTGCACCGACCGTCCGGAGAGAGACCGCGCTGCCGGGAGAACTCGATGAACGTCCCGGGCGTCGCCATGACGGCCGCGCCGCCCGCGAGCGCCAGGTCGCATTCGCCCGACCGCAGCGCCTGCACCGCCAGGTGCAGAGCGACCAGCGAGGACGAGCACGCGGTGTCCACGGTCAGCGCCGGGCCGGTCAGCCCGAGCTGGTAGGCGATCCGGCCCGAGACCACGCTGCCGGTGTTGCCGGTCAGCAGGATCCCTTCCAGGTCGGCGGGCATCTCGCGCGCCGACGGCGCGTAGTCGTGGTACATCAGGCCCGCGAACACGCCGGTCTGCGTGCCGTGCAGCGACGCCGGGTCGATGCCCGCCCGCTCCAGCGTCTCCCACGCGATCTCCAGCAGGAGCCGCTGCTGCGGGTCCATCGCCAGCGCCTCGCGCGGCGAGATGCCGAAGAAGCCGGGGTCGAAGTGGCCCGCGTCCCGCAGGAATCCGCCGTGGCGGGTGTAGGTGCGTCCGGGACGGCCGGGGTCGGGGTCGTACAGCTCGTCGAGGGCCCAGCCCCGGTCGGTCGGGAACGTCCCGATCGCGTCAGCGCCGTCGGCGACCAGGCGCCACAGCTCCTGCGGCGACGACACGCCGCCGGGGAAGCGGCACGCCATGCCCACGATCGCGATCGGCTCGTCCGTCCGCGCGGTCGTCGCCGTGACGGGACGGGCGGTGTCGGGGCCGTCGGCGAACTCGGCCGCGAGGAGGCCCGCGACCTCCGCCGGGGTCGGGTGGTCGAAGACCAGCGTCGTCGGGAGCCGGAGCCCGGTGGCGGCGTTGAGCTGGTTGCGCAGCTCGACGGACGTCAGCGAGTCGAAGCCGATGTCGGTGAACGGACGGTCGGTGCCGACGGCGTCCGGATCGGCGTACCCGAGGACGTCCGCGACCTTCCGCCGCACGAGGTCGAGCAGCTGCCGCGCCCGGTCGGCGGCGGAGAGCCCGGCCAGGCGTTCGGCGAGCGGCGAGGTGCCCGCGTCCCGGCCGCGCCGCGCCGGCGTCCGGACGAGGCCCCGGAACACCGCAGGAACCGCCGCGTTCCGCGCCCGCAGGGCCACGGCGTCGAGCTTCACCGGGACGACCGCGGCCCGGCCCGCCGCCGTCGCCGCGTCGAACAGCGCCATGCCCTCGGCGGCGTCCAGGGTCGCGACGCCGGAGCGGGCCATCCGCTGGACGTCGCTCGCGGACATCGCCGCCGTGAGTCCCCCGGCGTCGGCCCACAGGCCCCAGGCGAGGGACGTGGCGGGCAGGCCCAGCGCGCGGCGGTGCTCGGCGAGGGCGTCCAGGAACGTGTTGGCCGCCGCGTAGTTCGCCTGCCCGGCACCGCCGATCAGCCCGGACACCGACGAATAAAGAACGAACGCCGACAGATCCAGGTCACGCGTGAGTTCGTGCAGGTTCCACGCCGCGTCGACCTTCGGACGGAACACCGTGGCCAGACGCTCGGGAGTGAGCGAGCCGATCACGCCGTCGTCCAGGACTCCGGCCGTGTGGATCACGGCCGTCAGCGGACGCTCGGGAGGGATCACCGCGAGGAGGGTCGACAGGGTCTCGCGGTCGGCCACGTCACCGGCCGCCACCGTCACCAGCGCGCCCGACGCCTCCAGCTCGTCGCGCAGGTCGGTCGCGCCCGGAGCTTCGAGACCGCGCCGACTGACCAGCAGCAGGCTCCGCACGCCGTGCTCGGCGACGAGGTGGCGGGCGGCCAGCGCGCCCAGCCCGCCGGTCCCGCCCGTGATCAGGACGGTGCCATCCGGATCCCAGGACACCGGGTCGCCCACGGTCGCGCGGGCCAGACGCGGGACGAGCACGGCGCCGTCCCGCAACGCCACCTGCGGTTCGCCCGACGCCACCGCCGCGGGCAGCCCGTCCAAGGACGCGTCGACATCGGCCAGCACCAGCCGGCCGGGATTCTCCGTCTGTGCGCTGCGCAGCAGGCCCCACACGCCGGACGACGCCGGCTCGACCGCGTCGGCCTCCGCCGCGCGCACCGCGTTCCGCGTCACCACGACCAGCCGCGCGCCGGCGAACCGGTCGTCGGCCAGCCAGTCCCGCACCAGCGCGAGAACGTCCGACGCGACCGACCACGCGGCGTGCGGCACGTCGCCCGACGGTTCCGGCGGCTGCGCCACCACCACGTCCGGAACGTCGCCGGTCTCGGCGAGCGCGGGCAGGTCGGCGAAGGACGGCAGGCGCGTCCCGCCGATCGTCACCGGCGCGGCGCCGACCGACGCCCACCGCCCGGTGCCCGCCGTGGCCTCCCCGGTCGGCGTCCGCCGCCACTCCACGTGGAACAGCGAGTCCTGGTGCGCGGCCGTGGCCTGGCGCAGCGCGTCCTGCGACACCGGCCGCAGGACCAGCGCGCCGACGGTGGCGACGGGCGCGCCGGCGCCGTCGGCGACCTGGAGCGCGAGGCCGTCCGCGCCCGCCGGGGCGAGGCGGACGCGCAGCCGCGACGCGGCCTGCGCCGCGTGGACCTCGACGCCCGACCAGGCGAACGGCAGGCTCAGCTCCCGGCGCTCGTCGGCGAAGCCGGGCAGGACGGCGTGCAGGGCGGCGTCCAGCAGGGCCGGGTGGACGGCGAACGCGTCGGCGTGCCGTTCCTCGTCCAGCACGACCTCGGCGAAGGTCTCCGCGCCGCGTTTCCAGACGCGGCGCAGCCCGTGGAACGTCGGGCCGTAGTCGTAGCCGCGCTCGGCGACGCGGGCGTAGCCGTCCTGGACGTCGACCTCGACCGCGTCCGCCGGGGGCCACTCCGCGAGCGGCGCGGGATCCGCCTGGGCGGGGCCGAGGAGGCCGGACGCGTGGAGCGTCCAGGCGTCCTGCTCCCGGGAACGGGAGTGGATCTCCACCGGGCGGTGCCCCGCCTCGTCCGGGGCGCCGACGACGACCTGGAGCTGGACGTCGCCGTGCTCGGGAAGGGCGAGCGGCGCGGAGAGCGTGAGGTCTTCGACGCGTCCGCATCCGGCGCGGTCGGCGGCGCTGATCGCCAGTTCCACGAACGCGGTGCCCGGGAGCAGGACGGTTCCCAGCACCGCGTGGTCGGCCAGCCACGGATGGGTCTCCAGCGACACGCTGCCGGTGAGGATCAGGCCGCTCTGGTCGCCGGCCAGTTCCACGGCCGCGCCGAGCAGGAGGTGGTCGACGCCGTCGAGTCCGGCGGCGGTCACGTCCCCGGCGGTGCGGGGGCCGGGTTCGAGCCAGAAACGCTGCCGCTGGAATGCGTACGTCGGGACGTCCACCCACCGGCCGCCCGCGCACGCCGCGGACCAGTCGACGGGCACGCCGCGCGCGAAGGCTTCGGCCGCCGACGACAGGAACGCGTCCCATCCTCCCTCGTCGCGGCGCAGCGACCCGACCGTCACCACGGTCCGGTCCAGAGCCTCGGCGGTCTGCTGGATCCCGACGCCGAGCACGGGATGGGAGCTGACCTCGATGAACGCCGAGAAGCCGTCCTCGATCAACGCGGTCACCGCGTCCTGGAACCTAACGGTCTGCCGCAGGTTCCGGTACCAGTACGCGGCGTCCAACGGCGAGCCGCCGAGCCAGTCGGCCGTCACCGACGACAGCATCGGAATCCGAAGCTCCTGCGGCTCGACCTCGGCAAGGGCCGCCAGCAGGTCGTCCTCGATGGCTTCGACCTGGGCGGAGTGGGACGCGTAGTCGACGGGGAGGCGCCGGACGCGTGTCCCTTCGGACTCCAGGACCGTGAGCAGCGCCTCCAACTCGGTGGGATCCCCGGCGACGACCACCGAGCCGGGGCCGTTGACGACCGCGATCTGCACCGACCCCGACAACCGCTCCCGCACCTGCCCGGCAGGCAACGCGACCGACGCCATGCCGCCCCGGCCCGCCAGGACGCCCGCGATCAACTGGCTGCGCAACACCACCACGCGCGCCGCGTCCCGCAACGACAGGCCGCCCGCCACATACGCCGCCGCGATCTCACCCTGCGAGTGGCCGATCACCGCATCGGGCGTCACGCCCAGCGACTCCCACAGCCGGGCCAGCGCGACCATCACCGCGAACGACACCGGCTGCACGACGTCCACCCGATCCAGCGACGGCGCATCCTCGGCCTGCCGGACCACGTCCAGCACCGACCAGCCCGCGAACTCCTCCACCGCCGCCGAGACCTCGGCCAACGCCTCGGCGAACACCGCAGACTGCTCCAGCAGCTCCGCGCCCATCCCGGCCCACTGCGCACCCTGACCCGGGAACACCCACGCCACGCGCCCCGTCGACTCGGCCGCTCCGACCGGCGCCGCGCCCGACGCCAGAGCGTCCAGGCCCGCGAGCAATTCCTGACGATCGGATCCGGTCACCACGGCGCGACGCTCGAAGACCGACCGGCCCGACACCAGCGACCAGGCCACGTCCACCGGCCGGACGTCGTGCGCCGCGACGAACTCCGCCAACCGCGAAGCCTGCGCCCGGACCGCGTCCTCCGACCGGCCCGACACCACCCACGGCACCACGGGCGCATCGTCCGCGACGGCCTCGGCCGGCTCCTCGGCAGCCTGCTCCAAGATCACGTGCGCGTTCGTTCCGCTGACGCCGAACGCCGACACCGCGCACCGCCGGACGCTTCCGGTCTCAGGCCAGTCCCGCGCTTCGGTCAGCAGCCGCACGGCGCCCGCCGACCAGTCCACATGCGGCGTCGGCTCGTCCACGTGCAAGGTCTGCGGCAGGACGCCATGCCGCATCGCCATCACCATCTTGATCACACCACCGACGCCCGCGGCGGCCTGAGCATGACCGATGTTCGACTTCAACGACCCCAGCCACAGCGGACGATCGTCCGCCCGGCCCCGCCCGTACGTCGCGAGCAGCGCTTCCGCCTCGATCGGGTCGCCCAGCGCCGTGCCCGTGCCGTGCGCCTCGACCGCGTCCACCTCGGCCGCCGCGACGCGCGCGTCGGCCAGCGCGCGGCGGATGACGCGCTGCTGGGACGGCCCGTTCGGCGCCGTCAGCCCGTTGGACGCCCCGTCCTGGTTCACCGCCGACCCGCGCACCACCGCCAGCACCCGATGCCCCCGGCGACGCGCGTCCGACAACCGCTCCACCGCCAGCAACCCGACGCCCTCGCTCCACCCGGTGCCGTCCGCCGACGCCGCGAACGCCTTGCACCGACCGTCCGCCGACAGCCCGCGCTGCCGCGAGAACTCCAGGAACATGCCGGGCGTGGCCATCACGGTCACGCCGCCCGCGAGCGCCAGGTCGCATTCGCCCGACCGCAGCGCCCGCACCGCGAGATGCAGCGCCACCAGCGACGACGAGCACGCCGTGTCCACCGTCAGCGCCGGACCGGTCAGCCCGAGCTGGTAGGCGATCCGGCCCGACATCACGCTGGACGTCCCGCCCGTGAGGACGTGCCCTTCGACGCTCTCGGGCGCGTCGGCCATGCGCGGGCCGTAGTCCTGCCCGTAGCCGCCGACGAACACCCCGGCCGACGTTCCGTGCAGCGACGCCGGGTCGATGCCCGCCCGCTCCAGCGTCTCCCACGCCGTCTCCAGCAGGAGCCGCTGCTGCGGGTCCATCGCCAGCGCCTCACGCGGTGAGATGCCGAAGAAGCCCGCGTCGAACTCGGAAGCGTCGAGCAGGAACCCGCCGCCGCGCGCGTACGTGCGTCCCGAACGCCCGGGATCGGGGTCGTACAGGCCCTCGACGTCCCAGCCCCGGTCGGACGGGAACGCACCGATCGCGTCCCCGCCGTCGGCGACCAGGCGCCACAGCTCCTCCGGCGACGACACCCCGCCCGGGAAGCGGCACGCCATGCCCACGATCGCGATCGGCTCGTCTGATCCCGCAACGTCCGCGAGATCGTCCGGTTCGCCGGTCTCCCCGGCCAGCCGGGCGCGGAGATACCCGGCCAGCGCGTCGGGCGTCGGATGGTCGAACAGCAGGCCCGCAGGAAGGGCGAGCCCGGTCGCGGCGGCGAGCCCGTTGCGGAACTCCACCGCCGTCATCGAGTCGAACCCGAGGTCGGAGAAAGACGTGCGGAACGGGACGCGCTCGTCGGCGGAATAGCCGAGCGCCACCGCGACGTGCCGGGCGACGAGACCGGCCGTGTCCGTCGCGGCGCGGACGGGCTCGGGATCGGCGGACGGCGCCGGAGCGTCGACCCAGTACCGGCGGCGCTGGAACGCGTACGTCGGCAGGTCCACCGTGCGGGCGCCGGTCCCGGCGAACAGGGCGGGCCACGCCACGTCCACGCCCCGGACGAAGAGGTGCGCCAGGGCCGTCAGCGCCGCGCCCGGCTCGTCCCGGTCCGCGCGCAGCAGCGGCACGGCCCGCACCGCGCCGGGCGCGACGGCGCACTCGGCGGCCATCGGGGCGAGGACCGCGTCCGGCCCCAGTTCGAGCAGCGTCGCCGCGCCCGCCGCCTCCATCGCGCGGACGGCGTCGAGGAACCGGACGGGCACGCGGGCGTGCCGCACCCAGTAGTCCGGGGAGCGCAGCTCGTCCGCCGCGATCCGGCCCGTGACGGCCGAGACCACGGTCATCTGCGGCGCCGCGAACGACAGGTCCGCCACGACGGCGCGGAAGTCGTCCAGCATCGGGTCCATGAGCGGCGAGTGGAAGGCGTGGCTGACGTTCAGCCGCTTGGACCGGCGGCCCTGCGCGCGCACGGCGTCCCGGATCCGGTCGATCTCGCGCTCGTCCCCGGCCACCACGACCGACGCGGGTCCGTTGACGGCCGCGACGGCGACGCGCCCGCCGTCGCCGAGCAGTTCGAGCACGTCCTCCTCGGGCGCCTCGACGGCGAGCATCGCGCCGCCCGCCGGGAGCGCCTGCATGAGCCGTCCGCGCGCGACGACCAGCCGGACGGCGTCCGCGGCCGACAGGACCCCGGCGACGTGCGCGGCGGCGATCTCCCCGACCGAGTGGCCCGACACCCAGGCGGGCCGCACGCCCCACGACTCCACGAGCCGGAACGCCGCGACCTCGACGGCGAACAGCGCGATCTGGGTGAACGCGGTCCGGTCCAGGCCGTCCCCGGACGCGATCACCTCGCGCAGCGACCGGCCGAGCAGCGGATCGGCCAGCGCGCACACCTCGTCGAACGCCGCCGCGTAGGCGGGGAACGCCGCGTGCAGCTCCAGCCCCATCCCGGCGCGCTGCGCGCCCTGGCCGGTGAACAGCACGCCGAGCCCGCCGCCCGCGACCTCGCCGGACACGACGTCCGGCGCCGGATCCCCGGCGGCCAGCGCGTCCACGCCGGCGAGCAGCGCGTCCCGGGTCCCGCCGAGGACGACGGCGCGGTGGTCGAACAGGGTCCGGGTCGTGGCCAGCGACCAGCCGACGTCCGCCGGTGCGGCGGCCGGGGCCGCGTCGCTGAGCCGGGACGCCTGGCCGCGCAGCGCCTCCGCCGACCGTCCGGACAGGATCCACGGCGTCACGGGGACGCCCGTCGCGGGGGCCGGCGGCGCGGAGGCGGAGGCGGCCTCGCGCGGCCCTTCCGACAGGACGACATGGCAGTTCGTGCCGCCCATGCCGAACGCGCTGACGCCCGCGACGAGCGTCCGGTCCGCGTCCGGCCACGCGCCGGGCTCGCGCCGCACGGACAGGTTGAGGTCGTCCAGCGGGATGGCCGGGTTCGGCGCGGCGAAGTTGAGGCTGGGCGGCAGCTCGCGGCGGCGCAGGCTCAGCGCCGTCTTGATGAGCCCGGTGATGCCCGCCGCGCCCTCCAGATGCCCCACGTTCGTCTTCACCGAGCCGACCGGCAGCGGACGGCCGGGCGCGCGGCCCGCGCCGAGGACCGCGCCGAGCGCCGCCGCCTCGATCGGGTCGCCGAGCGGGGTCCCGGTGCCGTGCAGCTCGACGTACTGGACGTCGGCCGCCGCGACGCCCGCCCTGCGGTAGGCGGCGCGCAGGACGTCCTCCTGCGCGGGCGCGGCCGGGGTGGTCAGGCTGCTCCCGGCGCCGTTGTTGACGGCGCCGCCGCGCACGACGCAGTAGATCCGGTCGCCGTCGGCCAGCGCGTCGCCGAGCCGCCGCAGCAGGACCGCGCCGCCGCCCTCGCCGCGGACGTAGCCGTTCGCGCGGGCGTCGAAGGTGTAGCAGCGCCCGTCGGGTGACAGGCCGCCCCACGCGCCGGACACGACGGACGACTCCGGCAGCAGCGCGAGGTTCACGCCGCCCGCGACGGCCGCGTCCGCCTCGCCCCGCCGCAGGCTTTCGCAGGCGAGGTGCACCGCGACCAGCGACGACGACTGCCCGCTGTCGACCACCATGCTGGGCCCGCGCACGCCGAGGACGTAGGACAGCCGGTTCGCGATGATCCCCCGGTGCACGCCGGTCATCGTGTGCTGCGTGCTGGCCCGCGCCCCGTCGCGGTAGGCGAGCCGGGCGTAGTCGTCCCAGATCGCGCCGACGAACACCCCGACCCGGGCGCCGCGCAGGTCGGCCGGGACGATGCGCGCGTCCTCGACGGCCTCCCAGCCCAGCTCCAGCATGAGCCGCTGCTGCGGGTCCATCGCGGCGGCCTCGCGCGGCGAGAGGCGGAAGAACGCCGGGTCGAACCGGTCGACGCCGGACAGGAACGAGCCGTGCCGGGGCCACCGGTCGCCGTCGTCCGGCGCGCCCGTCGACGCCCAGAGCGCGCGCCGCTCGGCGGGCGTCTCGGCGACGGTCTGCCCGCCCGTCCGCAGCAGGTCCCAGAATTCGTCCGGATTCGCGGCGCCCGGATAACGGCAGGCCATTCCCACGATCGCGATCGCGTCCTCGGGATCGAAGGAGTGACCGTCATTCGCAGTCGCGCGGCTGCCCATAACCATCCTTCGCAAGGGAGCAAGAACGAAAGCGCGCACGGGGAGGCGGGAAAGAACGATGGCCCGTGGCGCCGGTGGACGCGGACCGCACCGGCATCTTCGCCGTGCGGCGGCGTTCGGGCTCCATGATGTGAACAGCCGCCGCGAGCCAACAACCCCTAACCCACCCCCCAATAACCCCCTAGCGCCCCTGACGATTTGTTGCGCCGCACCGGTTCAGTACATCGTTTGTGCAGGTCAGAGCGGCAACAACCCGAAGCCGACCACAACTCGACCCCCCTGCCCGCACGAACGAAAGGGACGCGTCCAATGAGCCGCAACACCCATGGCACGGACCTCCAGACCTTCCCCGATCCTCGGCCCGTGAACTCTTCCTCTTGCTCTACTCATGAGATAACGAATCAATAACGAACAATATCGCGTTGTTCCGCCGGGACGGCGCCGCGAGGTTTCATGCAGTCGAGCGCCCCCTGCCCGAGAACCCCGGACCCCGGCCTTCGCCGATCGCCCGGCGGCGTGCGCCGCGCCGCATCGACTTCCCGTGCCGACCGGCACCCACGAAAAGGTGTTCGCATGCGTGAGACATCCCGAGAACCGTCGCTGTCGCCCGTCGGCCCGGTCACGGTCACGCCGCACGACCGGCGCTACGCCGAGCTGCTGGACCGCGGCTACAACAAACGGACCGTGGGCAGCCCGGACCGCGTCCACGTCGTCGGGACGACCGAGCACGTCGTCGCGGCCGTGGACGACGCCGTCCGGGCGCGCCGGCGGATCGGCGTGCGCTCGGGCGGCCACTGCCTGGACGGCATCGTCGGCAACGACGAGGTCCGGGCGCTGATCGACTTCGCCGAGATGCGCGCGCTCGCCTTCGACCCGGAGATGAACGCGTTCGCGATCGAGCCCGGCGTGACGATGGGCGAGCTGTACCGCAGGCTGGAGTTCGGCTGGGGCGTCACGCTGCCCGGCGGGGACTGCAACGCGGTCGCGGCGGGCGGCCACATCCCGGGCAACGGCTTCGGGACGATGGCCCGCCGCCTCGGGCTCATCGCCGACCACCTCTACGCCGTCGAGGTCGTCGTCGTCGGCGCGGACGGCCGGGCGCGCGCCGTCGTCGCCACCCGCGAGGAGTCCGACCCGAACCGGGACCTGTGGTGGGCGCACGTCGGCGGCGGCGGCGGAACGTTCGGCATCGCGACGCGCTTCTGGATGCGCTCGCGCGACGCCGAGGGCACCGATCCGGCCCGGCTGCTGCCGACGCCCCCGCGCGCCCACGCGACCGGGCACGCGGTGTTCGACTGGTCGGCGATGACGGAGGAGGCGGTCGTCCGGCTCGCGGCGAACTTCGGCGCCTGGTGCGAGAACAACAGCGCCCCCGGCTCCCCGGGCACGCACCTGTACGCCACGCTGAGCCTGCGCCGGATCGAGGCGGGAATCGTGCAGGTCGTCGGGCACATCGACCCGACCGTCCCGGGCAGCGAACGGCTCCTGGACGACTTCCTCGGCGAGGTCACCGCCGGCGTCCCCGCCAAGGCCACGTTCGGCCGGTCCGCGACCCGGCCGTGGCTCACCGCCGCGCTCGGCTTCCCGGACTCGTCCGTCGCGCAGGGCGTCCTCGGGCCGCCGCGCTGGAAGTCCAAGATCGCCATCCTGCGGACGCGGTACACCGACGAGCAGATCGCCCGCGCCTACCGCCACCTGACCCGCGACGACTACGCCAGCCCGTCCTCGGGACTGTCGCTGACGACCTACGGCGGGCAGATCAACGCGCTCGCCGAGGACGAGACCGCCTTCCCGCACCGCGGCGGCACGATCCTCGCGGGCATCTACAGCGTGTGGGACGACGCCTCCCGCGACGCCGAGCACCTCGCGTGGAACCGGCTGCTCTACCGGGACCTGCACGCCGAGACCCACGGCGTGCCCGAGCCGGACGACCACACCGACGGCATCGCGCCGAACTGGCCCGACCTGGACCTGCTCAGCCCCGAGTGGAACTCCTCACCGATCCCGATCGGCGTCCTGTACCACAAGGACAACTACCCGCGCCTCCAGCGCGTGAAGGCCCGGTGGGATCCGCTCAACGTCTTCCACCACCCGCTCTCGGTGGCGCCGCGCCCCTGACCGTCCGCCGGGGGCCCTCCCGCTCGTCCCCGGCCGCGCACCGGGCGGGCGGCGACCCTCATCGGGGTCGCCGCCCGCCCTTTCGCGTGCGCACGCGCGTCACCGGCGCGCGGGCCGGCCCGTGCCCCGCAGCCCGAGGCTCACCGGCAGCTCCTCGCGCTGGCGCACCTTGAGCTTGCGGAACACCTTCGTCAGGTGCTGCTCCACGGTGCTGCTCGTCACGAACAGCTCCGCCGCGATCTCCCGGTTGGTGTAGCCGCGCGCCGCCAGCGACGCGACCTGCCGCTCGGCGTGCGTCAGCGACTCCACGCCCGCGTCCGAACCGGCCGGCGCCGCGTCGGGCCGGGGCGCCAGCGCCGCCACGCCGCAGTCCCGGGCGATCTCCTGGGCGAGCCTGGTCTCCACCCGGGCGCGCCGCGCGGCGCCGATCGAGCTGTGCACGGCGCCGAGGTCCATCAGCGTCCCGGCCAGCTCGAACCGGGCGCCGGACGCGCGCAGCAGCTCCTCGGCCTCGGTGAGCAGGGCGCGCCGCTCCTGCACGTCGGCCGCGCGGGCCAGGAGGCGCAGCGTCATCCCGCGCACCCGCGGATACCGGTCGCCGACGAGGGCGAGCTGCTCCTGGAGCAGTTCCCGCGCGCGCTCGGGGCGGCCGAGCCGGAGCAGCGCCTCGGCCGCCCCGGCGCGCCAGGGCACCAGGGTCGGCGCGTCGAGACTCCACGCGCGGGCGAGGTCGCCGCAGTCCACGAAGTCGTCCAGCGCGGCCTGCGGGTCGCCGGTCGCGAGCCGGAACCGCCCGACCGCGTACCGGTAGCCGAGCCCGCTGCGGCTCTGAAGGAACCCGAGCGGCACCCGCCGCTCGACCAGCTCCGCCGCCTCGTCCAGCTTGCCGAGCGCGATCTGCGCCTGGAGGAGGCAGCCCAGCGGGAGTTCGGACACCGCGCCCCAGCGGCGCTCGGCGAACAGCGCCGTCACGCGGCGGGCGGCGCGCTCGGCGGCGACCAGGTCCCCGGTCCGCAGATGGATCTCGGCGCGCAGGCCGAGGAGCATCGCGTGGCAGGGCGACCCGTCCCGCTGCGCCGCGACGGCGAGATGGCTGTCGCACCACTGCGCCGCCTCGGCGAACTGCTCGGAGTACAGCAGCGTGAGCAGGGCCGAATAGACCGACTCGAAGCTCAGCTCGCTGCACAGCTGGCTCTGGAGGACCTGGCGCGTGTGCAGCAGGACGTGCCGTCCCGCGCCGTTGGCCAGCACCTCGGCCAGCGCCTCGGCGGAGCGCATCCGGACGTCGATGCCGTTCAGGAGCGTTCCAGGGCACCCACTTCCCCCGCCCGGCGGCGGCAGGAGCCTTGCGAGCACCGGGAACGAGTGGAGCAACCACAACTGGAGGATCCGGACGAACGGCGACGACGCCACCGCCGGGTCGTCCATCGCGGGGGCGAGCGACGTCAGCGCCTCGGCGGCCTCGCTGATCCGCCCGCACCACAGCAGGTGCCGGATCAGCGTGACCGTGTGGCTCGCTTCGAGCCCGCCGTGCGCCATCGCCGCCGTCAGGCTCGCGACGTACTGCTCGGCGCCGTCGGGATCGACGCGCCACATCACGTCCAGGAGCATCGCGTGCGTCTCGGCGCGCCGGCCGCCCTCGCGGTCGTCCTCGACGGCCGTCCACGCCGCCAGCTCCAGACAGGTGCGGGCGGTGTCGGCGTCGTGCTCGGACGTCGCCAGGCGGGCGGCGGCGTGCAGCACGTCGATCGCCCACGGGGCCCCGGCCCGGTTGGCGGCGATGACGTGCCCGGCGACCGTCCGGGTGGACTCCCCCGCGTCGTGGAGCAGTTCCGCCGCGCGCCAGTGCAGGTCCGCGCGGGCCTGCGGCGCCATGGACGCGAGGACCGACCGGCGCACCCGGCCGTCGCGGAACCCGCCCCGGTCGAGCAGGCCCATGCCGGTCAGCTCGGCGATCCCCGCCTGGACCGCGTTCGGCTCCATCTCCACGAGCCGCGCCGGCAGGACGGACGCGCGCGCCGCGCCGAGCACCGCGATGCCCTGGGCGAGCTTGGCCACCTGCTCCGAACCGCGGTACAGGCAGCTCAGGACGGCCCGGTCGAAGGACTCGCCGAGAACCGGGTCGTCGCGGTCGGGACGGGCGAGCAGGTCCCCGACCGGGTTGTCGTCGAGGATCGCCTCGACGAGCCGGGGGCTGCCGCCCGTGATCCGGTGGCAGGCCGCCGCGAACGCGTCGACGTCGACGGTCCCGTCGAGCCGGGCGCCGACGAGCTCGCGCACCCCGGCGGGCGACAACGGACGCGTCCGGACCGACCGGTACCCGGCCTGGGACAGCAGTTCCCCGTGCGTCAGCGCGCTCTCCGCGGCCGGGCCGTCGGACCGGGCGAGGAGCATGATGAACTGTGGCGGCCGGAGCCTGCGCAGGGCGAAAAGCAGGCAGTGCGCCGACGCGGCGTCCATGTGGTGCGCGTCGTCCACGCAGACGACCACCGGGCACCGCTCGGTGAGGCGCTGGAAAAAGGCCAGGGTCTCGCGGCAGGCCGCGTTGACGAGGGCCCCCTCGGCTTCGGTGCCGACGGCGGACATGGCCCGCTCGACGAGCGCCCGGACGGCGGGTTCGGCCGCCGCGTGCGGCTCGCGGTCCTGGAGCAACTGGTGGACGGCCGCCAACGGCATGTCCTGTTCGAGGCGGGAGCACGCGGCGCTCAGCACCAGCGCCGCCGCGTCCGCCGCGTCCGCGGCGAAGGCCCGCAGCAGCCGGGTCTTGCCGCTTCCGACCGGGCCCTCGATCGCGACGACCGTGCCCGTGCTCGTCCCCGTGCCGTACTGGAAGGCGTCACGGAGAACCGAGAGTTCCGCACTCCGTTCGGTCAGCGTCATTCCCTGAAACGAGCGACTGGTCGACAACTCGCTGGTCCTCCCTGAGATCAGTGCGCCGGGCGACTGGGGAAGTGCGTATTCGCCGAGGAAACCTCGTACGGTGACCCTTGCACAGGATAGCAAGCGAGAGTAAAGGGCAAGTTAAGTAACGCGGCGTTCTCCGGCGCACACCATGAGTGAGAGCTATTCGGGACGCCGATATTCCGGCCGCGAAGAAACGGGCCGCCCGGCGCTTCCGGGCGGGCGGCGTCCCGGCGGGCGCGCGGCGCCCGCCCCGGCGCGCGCGACCGCACGTCCGGCGGCCGACCGCCTGCACCATCCCCCATGGAGTCAATATTGTAGGAAAAGGCGGAAATGACAATGCGGGGGTGACGAAGGCCACAGTGCCGCGTCCTTCAGCCCGGCCACGGCGCCGTACCGCTACCGAGACTCACCCAACGTCACCGGGCGAAAAGGGCCGTCGAGCGCGACGACAAGAGACGGCCGCACGATCGAACGGTCCAAATTCCGCGCCTCCCGCCATTACCGCGCGGCCGGGAATTACCCGGAGTTCCCGCCCGCTCTCGTTCCGCTGGGAACGCAGCCAATTCGCGGGGAACGGAACCGGGTCAGCGCAGTTCGGGTTCGGCGAGCGGGGCCGGAAAAGGCTCGTCCGCGGGGGCGCGGCGCTCGCTCGCGCGCAGCGCGCGGTCGACGTTGACGTAGGAGAACCGGTGCTCCAGGCACGGGCCGTGCTCGCTCAGGGCGGCGGAGTGCTCGCGCGTCACATAGCCCTTGTGGACGTCGAAGCCGTACGCCGGGAAACGCTCGTGGAGGTCCACCATGATGCGGTCGCGCGTGACCTTGGCGACCACCGAGGCCGCCGCCACGCACGCCGCCACGCGGTCGCCCTTGATGACGGGGAGGCCCGGGACGTCCAGGCCGGGGACGCGGAAGCCGTCGCTCAGCACGTAGTCGGGACGGACCGGCAGCGCCGCCAGCGCGCGGCGCATCCCCGTGATGTTGCACCGGTGGACGCCGATGCGGTCGATGTCGTGGCACGGGATCACGATCGCGCTCCACGCCTCCGCGCGCGCCACGACCTCGGCGTAGATCTCCTCGCGCCGCGCCGGGGTGAGCAGCTTGGAGTCCGTCAGGCCCTCGATGAGGCCGCGCCGCCCGGACGGCAGGATTACCGCGCCGACGACCAGCGGCCCCGCGCAGGCGCCCCGGCCCGCCTCGTCCACGCCCGCGACACGGCGGAAGCCGGCGTGCGCCAGCGACCGCTCGTACGCGTACAGACCCGCGTCACGGCGCGGCGTGAAACGAAGGGGACGGTCCATGCACCGCAGCGTACGTCCCCCCGCCGACACCCGCGCCGGAGCGCGGACGCACCGCACCCCGGCGACCAGGGACGCCGCGGCGCGGCGTGACCGAGATCACGCCCCGGCGCGTCAGGAGCGCTGGTGGCGCCGGACGCGGATGCGCCGCAGCAGCAGCGTCACCGGGACCGCGCCCACGAAGCCCGCCGCGAGCGGCGTCCCGGGCAGGACGGTCGAGGACGCGCGGACGCCCGGCTGCTTGAACGTCTCCGGAATCCCGAGCCCGCCCATGTGCCCCACCGGCCAGACGATCACGAACGCGCGCCCGATCACCTTGTCGACCGGGATCGCGCCGCCCCCCGGGTCGCCCCGGTGGTTGCGCGAGTCCCAGGACAGGTCCCGGTGGTCGCCCATGACCCAGATGTGGTCCTTGGGGACCGTCACGTCGAACGCGGTCTCGGACGGCTTGTTCTGCTCGTGCGTCACCGGATCGGTGAAGAGATAGGACGACTCCGACAGCGGCTTGCCGTTGACCGTCACACGGCCCGCCTCGCAGCACCGCACCCGATCGCCCGCGACCCCGATGACCCGCTTGATGTAGTCCTTCTCGTTCGGCGCTACGCCGAACGCGGACCCGATCGCGCGCAGCACCTTGGAGACCGGGTTCGACGGCTTCGGCACCGTGGTCTCCGGGTCCCACGAGTCGAGCCCGTTGAAGACGACGATGTCGCCCGGCTTGATCGACCGCGTGTGATAGACGATCTTGTTGACGAGCACCCGGTCGCCGACCTGCAGCGTGTTCTCCATCGACCCCGAGGGGATGTAGAACGCCTGCACGGCGAACGCCTTGATCACGAGCGCCAGCACGATCGCGACGACGATCAGGACCGGCAGCTCCTTCCAGAACGAACCCGGCTTCTTGCGCTTGGGTTCGTCCCCGGCGGCGGTGTCCTCGCCAGAGGTCACGGTCTCCTCATCTTCGGGCACCGCGCCCTCGGCCTCGGATCGCACGTCTCTCCGATCGTTCTCGCTTGTCATCAGGGCGAAAGCCTAGCGGCGCGCACGCCCCCGCACCGCGCGCACGCGCGTGTCGCCGCCGAAACGCCAACGCCCCGGGAAACGGCCGTGTTCCCGGGGCGCAGGCGAACGGTCAGAAGTCCCGCTTCTCCTTGATGCGCGCGGCCTTGCCCCGCAGGTTGCGGAGGTAGTACAGCTTCGCGCGGCGGACGTCGCCGCGGACGACCACTTCCAGCTTCTCGATGTGCGGGCTGTTCAGCGGCCAGGTGCGCTCGACGCCGTAGCCGCCCTTGCTCACCTTGCGGACGGTGAACGTCTCGCGGGCGCCGCCGCCCTGGCGGCGGATGACCACGCCCTCGAAGATCTGGACGCGGGTGACCTTGCCCTCGGTGATGCGCGCGTGCACCTTCACCGTGTCGCCGGGACGGAAGGCCGGGTGGTCGGAACGCAGCGCGGCCTTCTCGATCTCCTGGATCAGGGTGTGCATGACTTCCTCAAGGGTCGAACGCGGACGTCGAGAGGCTCCGGTGCCTGCGCTGAGGTGGGGCGTCGCGCCGCGAGAGGCGGAACAAGATCGCGCCGTGTGCAGGGCACACGGGACATCTCAGTGTGCCACATCTTCGCCGTCGACCGGAAAACCGGTGTCGGCGAGGACGGCCCGGTCACGGGCGTCCAGCCCGCCGGCGGCGAGGCGGGCGAGCAGCTCGGGACGGTGCCGGGCGGTACGGCGCAGCGCCTCGTCCCGCCGCCAGCGCGCGATCGCGCCGTGGTGGCCCGACAGCAGGACGTCCGGGACGGCGCGGTCCCGCCAGACGGGCGGCTTGGTGTAGACGGGCCCTTCGAGCAGCGACTCCATCGAGCCGGGCGCGAACGAGTCGTCGGCGACGGACTCGGCGTTGCCGAGCACGCCGGGCAGCAGCCGCCCGATCGCCTCGACCATGACCAGCACGGCCACCTCCCCGCCCGCCAGGACGAAGTCGCCGAGGCTGACCTCGTCCACCCGCATCCGCGTGGACGCGTCCGCGACGACGCGCGCGTCGATGCCCTCGTAGCGCCCGCAGGCGAACAGCAGCCACGGCTCACCGGCGAGTTCGGCGGCGGTGGCCTGGGTGAACGGACGTCCGCTCGGCGTCGGGACGACGAGCCTCGGCAGTTCGGGACCGGGCGCGATCGCGTCGAGCGCCTCGCCCCACGGCTCGGGCTTCATCACCATGCCGGGACCGCCGCCGTAGGGCGTGTCGTCCACGGTCCGGTGCCGGTCGTGGGCCCACTGCCGCAGGTCGTGGACGGCGACGTCCAGCAGCCCGGCGCGGCGCGCCTTGCCGAGCAGGGAGATCTCCAGCGGCGCGAAGTACTCCGGGAAGATCGAGACGATGTCGAGTTTCATGGCCTTCCTCGCGCGCCGGCTCAGACCGCCCCGTCGTCCAGGAGGCCGGGCGGAGGGGTCACGACGACGCGGCCCGCGGTCAGGTCGACCTCGGGGACGAGCGCGGACACGAACGGGATCAGCGCGTCGTCGGCGCCGGGGCGCGCGACGACCAGCAGATCCTGCCCGTGGTGCAGGACGTCGGTGACGGTGCCGACGTCCGCGCCCGCGTCCGTGACCACCGCGAGCCCGACCAGGTCGCGGTCGTGGAACTCGTCGGGGTCGGACGGGGCGGGGATGTCGGCGGGGTCGACGACCAGCCACACGCCGCGCAGTTCCTCGGCGGCGGTGCGGTCGCCGACCCCGGCGAAGCGCAGGAGCAGGCGCCCGGAGTGCAGGCGCGCCTGGGCGACGGTGAGCGGGCCGGCGGTGGCGGGATCGGTGGCGATCTCGGTGCCGACGGCGAACCGGGATTCCGGATCGTCGGTCCGCACGTCGATCGCGACCTCGCCGCGCACGCCGTGCGCCCGTCCGATCCGGCCGACGACGAGCCGCTCGCCCGACGGCCGGGCCGTGCCCCGGCGGGGCGGCACGGTCAGCGGACCTCGTTCACGTCGAGGAGGTCCACCCGCACGTACCGGCCCCCGGACAGGGCGCTGATCACGGTGCGCAGGGCCTTGGCGGTGCGTCCGCTGCGGCCGATGACCTTGCCGAGGTCATCGGGGTGCACGCGCACCTCGAGGACCCGGCCGCCCCTGATGCGGCGGGCGCGGACCAGGACGTCGTCCGGGCTCTCCACGATCCCCCGCACCAGGTGCTCCAGCGCTTCTTCGAGCACGTCAGCCCTCGACTTCGCTACTGCTGCTGTCGTCGGCGGCGGGGGCCTCGGCCGGCTTCTTCGGCTCCGCCTTCTTACGGGTGCGCGGCGCGGGCGCCTCGCCGGCGTCGGAGCCCAGGGACTCCTTGACGGCGTTCTCGAAGACGGCCTTCTTGTCCTGGCGCGGCTCGGCGACCTTGAGGGTGCCCTCGGCGCCCGGCTCGCCCTTGAACTTCTGCCAGTCACCGGTGATCTTCAGCAGGTTGAGCACCGGCTCGGTCGGCTGCGCGCCGACGCCCAGCCAGTACTGCGCCCGCTCGGAGTCGATCCGGATGAGCGAGGGCTCCTCCTTGGGCTGGTAGAGCCCGATCTCCTCGATGGCGCGGCCGTCCCGCTTGGTGCGGGCGTCGGCGACGACGATCCGGTACTGCGGGTTCCGGATCTTCCCCAGACGCTTGAGCTTGATCTTGACTGCCACGGGTGTGGTGTTCTCCAGACTTGGTACAGGTGCCCGATCCGGGCCAGGTGGGGAACACCGGCGCCATGCGGGCAGAGGATTCCGGCCGCGCAGGACGAGAGAGGGCGCCTCGCGCTGATCCGGGATTTCCAGTGTCACATTCTGCCAGACGATCCGAGCGGTGACGCAATCACACGGGCCCGGCGACGCCCCGGGCGTGGCGTCCGCCTCGCAAGTCACAACAAAGCGGACGCCCCGGCCGTCACTTCTTCTTGCGGCCCTGCAGCTTGCCGAGATCGGGCATCTGGAAGCCGGGCGGGAGCTGACCGCCGCCGAGGCCGGGCGGCAGGCCCGGGGGGACGCCGTCGGGCGCCCCGGCGGGCGTCTCGGCGCGTCCGGCGGCGCGCTTGCGCGGGTCACCGCTGCGCTGCTTGCCCTTCTTCTTGGCCGCCTTGGCGGCCTGCTTGGCCTTGCGGCGGCCGGGTGTACCGGGCAGGCCCATGCCGCCCGCCATCTGCCGGACCATCTTCTGCGCGTCGAAGAACCGGGTCACGAGGCTGCTGACCTCGCCGACGCCGACGCCCGAGCCGCGCGCGATGCGCGCCCGCCGCGACCCGTTGATGATCTTGGGGTTGCTCCGCTCCTCCGGCGTCATCGAGCGGATGATCGCGGCGACGCGGTCGAGGTCCTTGTCGTCGATCTGGCTGATCTGGTCCCGGACCTGGCCCATGCCGGGCATCATCCCGAGCAGGTTCCCGATCGGCCCGAGCTTGCGGATCATCATCATCTGCTCGAGGAAGTCCTCCAGGGTGAAGTCCTCACCCGAGACGAACTTCGTGGACATCCGCTGCGCCTGCTCGGCGTCGAACGCCTGCTCGGCCTGCTCGATCAGGGTGAGGACGTCGCCCATGTCGAGGATGCGCCCGGCCATGCGGTCGGGGTGGAAGACGCTGAAGTCCTCCAGCTTCTCGCCGGTGGACGCGAACATGATCGGGCGGCCGGTGATGTGCCGGACCGACAGCGCGGCGCCGCCGCGGGCGTCGCCGTCGAGCTTGGTGAGCACGACGCCGTCGAAGCCGACGCCGTCCATGAACGCCTGGGCGGTGTTGACGGCGTCCTGGCCGACCATCGCGTCCACGACGAACAGCACCTCGTCGGGGCTGACGGCGTCGCGGATGTCGACGGCCTGCTGCATCATCTCGGCGTCGATGCCGAGGCGGCCCGCGGTGTCGATGACGACGACGTCGTGCAGGGCGCGGTTGGCGTGCTCGATCGAGCGGCGCGCCACGTCCACCGGGTCGCCGACGCCGCTGCCGGGCTCGGGCGCGAACACCGGCACCCCGGCGCGCTCACCGACGACCTGGAGCTGCTGGACGGCGTTCGGCCGCTGGAGGTCGGCGGCGACGAGCAGCGGCGTGTGGTCGGCGGCCTTGAGCCAGCGGGCGAGCTTGCCGGCGAGGGTCGTCTTGCCCGCGCCCTGGAGGCCCGCGAGCATGATCACGGTCGGCGGGTTCTTGGCGAAGCGGATCTCGCGGGTCTCGCCGCCGAGGACGGTGATCAGTTCCTCGTTGACGATCTTGACGACCTGCTGCGCCGGGTTGAGCGCCTGCGAGACCTCGGCCCCCGCCGCCCGCTCCCTGATCCGGGCGATGAAGTCCTTGACGACGGGCAGCGCCACGTCGGCCTCGAGCAGCGCGACACGGATCTCGCGGGCCGTCGCGTTGATGTCGGCCTCGGAGAGCCGGCCCTTGCTGCGCAGCGACGAGAAGACCGTCGTCAACCGGTCGGAGAGCGTCTCGAACACGTGTCTGGACCCGTCCTTGGAAAGCTTCTGGGATCGCCCTTCAGACTATCGGGTCGCGCGCGCCGGTCGCCCGGTCGAAGATCGCCGGGTCAGCGCAGCGCGGCGAGGACGCGTTGCCGGACGTCGGAGAGCACGGCCGGGTCGGCGGGCGGTTTGCCGTCGGCGTCCACGACGTAGAAGACGTCCACGGCCTCGGCGCCGAGCGTGTCGACGCGCGCCGCGCGGACCTGGAGCCCGCACGCGCCGATGGCCTGCCCGACCCGCCAGAGCAGGCCGGGACGGTCGTGGGCGCGGACCTCGATCACGGTGGCGACGGCCGAGGCGTCCTCCACGACCGTGACGCGCGGCGGCGCGACGGGCACTCCGGGACGGACCCGGACGGACCGGGCGCGGCGTTCGAGCCGTTCGGCGACGTCCAGCCGGTCGGCGAGCAGGCGGCGCAGATCGGCCTCCAGCGCGGCGGGCTCGGGCGGCGTCCCGAACTCGGGCAGCGCGGTGAACTCCAGCACAGCGGTCCCGTGGTCGGCCACGGAGGTGATGCGGGCGCTGCGGACGACGAGCCGGTGCAGCGCCAGCACGCCCGCGACGCGCCAGAGCAGCCCCGGACGGTCCGGCGCCGCGATGGTGATCTCCGACCCCGCGATCCGGACGGCGGCCCCGTCGTGCCGGACGAGCGCGAGCCGGGGGGCGGGCGGCGGCGGCAGGGCGTCGCCGGACAGGGCGGCGCGGACGCGGCGGGTCAGCTCGGCGATCTGCCCGGCCTTCCACGCGTTCCACGCCGACGGCCCGGTGGCCTTGGCGTCGGCGACGGAGAGCGCGGCGAGCAGGTCCAGCAGCTCGGCCTCGCGCCCCGGGACGGCGGCGACGGCGGTCAGCACGGTCTCGATCGTGGCCGGGTCGTCGATGTCGCGGCGCGTCGCGGTGTCGGGCAGCAGCAGGTGGTACCGGACGGCGGCCTCCAGCACGGCGACGTCCCCGGCGTCGAAGCCGAGGTCGGCGGCGATGTCGCGGGCCAGCGCCGCGCCGGTCACCGAGTGGTCGCCGGGCGAGCCCTTGCCGATGTCGTGCAGGAGCCCGCCGACGAGCAGCAGGTCGGGCCGGGCGACCTCGCGGGTCAGCGCGGCGGCCCCGGCGGCGGCCTCGACCAGATGGCGGTCGACGGTGTAGCGGTGGAACGGGTTGCGCTGCGGACGGTTGCGGACGCGCTCCCACACCGGCAGCAGCCGCACGATGAGCCCGGCCTGGTCCAGGTCCTCCCAGACGGGGATCGCGGCGGGCCCGGCGCCGAGCAGCGCGACGAGGGCGTCGCGGGCGGACGCGGGCCAGGGCGCCGCGGGCAGGACGGCGTGCTCGGCGAGCCGGTCCACGGTGGCGGGCGCGAGCGGCAGCCCGGCGTGGGCCGCGCCGGCGGCGACGCGCAGCACGAGCGCGGGGTCGGCGAGGTCGGCGCCGCGCGCGAGGACGACCTCGCCGTCCTGCTCGACGGCGCCGTCGGCGACCGGGCGGCGCTCGGCGGGACGGCGGAGCCTGCCGCGGCGGCGCGCCGCGAGGAACCGGTCGACGTGGTGCCAGAGGTGGTCGGAGGCGTGGACGACCGTCCGGGCGGCCTCGGCGGTGGCGCGCAGCAGCCGGTCGGCGTCGCCGAGCCCGAGCGCGGCGGCGACCGGGTTCTGCTCCTGCAGCACGAGCCGGTCGGCGGAGCGCCCGGTCTGGTCGTGCAGGGCGTGCCGGACGTCCAGCAGCAGGTCGTGGGCGGCGCGGACGCGCTCGTCCGGCGCCGAGGCGACCCAGGACGCCCCGACGGCCTGCATGACGTTGACGTCGCGCAGCCCCCCGTGCGCCTCTTTCAGGTCGGGTTCGAGCAGGAAGGCCAGTTCGCCCTGCGACTCCCAACGCTCCCGGCACATCTCGCCCAGCTCGGCGAGGCGGGAGCGGGCGTCGGAGCGCCAGTCGGCGAGGACGGCGGCGCGCAGTTCGTCCACGAGCGCGTGCTCGCCCGCGATGCGGCGGGCCGACAGCAGCCCGAGCGCGGCCTTCATGTCCGCGCGGGCGACCTTGCGGGCCTCGGCGACCGTCCGGACGGAGTGGTCGAGGCGGAGCCCGGCGTCCCAGATCGGGTACCAGAGCCGGTCGGCGAGGGCGGCGACGTCGGACCGGCCCCGGTGGACGAGCACGAGGTCCAGGTCCCCGCCGGGGGTCAGCTCGCGGCGGCCGAGGCTGCCGACGGCGACGAGCGCGACGCCCTCGGGCACGACGCCGTCCCCGGCGGCCAGCAGGCCCGCGAGCCAGCCGTCCAGCTCCGCGCAGCGCTCGGCCCGCGCCGCCGCGAGGGCTGCGCGGGCCGAGTCGGGGGAAACGGTCACTACAGGGCTTCCGGACCGGTCTCTCCGGTACGGACGCGGACGATGGTGTCGACCGGGACCGCCCAGACCTTGCCGTCGCCGATCTTCTCGGTGCGGGCCGCCTTGACGATCACGTCGATGATCTCGTCGGCGTCGGCCTCGTCGACCAGCACCTCGACGCGGAGCTTGGGCACGAGGTCGACCTTGTACTCGGCGCCCCGGTAGACCTCGGTGTGGCCCTTCTGGCGGCCGAAGCCGCTGGCCTCGCTGACGGTGAGGCCCTTGACCCCGGCCGTCTCCAGGGCCGCCTTGACCTCGTCCAGCTTGAACGGCTTGATGACCGCCGTGATCAGCTTCACGCTTCCGCCTCCACCTTCGTCTGGTCGCTGCCGCTGCCGGCGAGCGTGCCGCTGGAAATCGCCGACCCGGCGTGGACCGTGCCGAAATCGTAGGCCGTCTCGGCGTGGGCGGCGCTGTCGATGCCGGAGATCTCGTCCTCGGCGTCGATCCGGAAGCCCATCGTCAGGTCGATGACCTTGGCGATGATGAACGTGACGACGAAGGAGTAGACGAGCGTGGCGACGACCGCGATCGCCTGCTTGCCGAGCAGGTCCAGCCCGCCGCCCGCGAACAGGCCCTTGGCGCCCGCCGGGTTCACGGCGGTGCTGCCGAGGAACCCGATGAGCAGGGCGCCGATGATGCCGCCGACCATGTGGACGCCGACGACGTCGAGCGAGTCGTCGTAGCCGAGCTTGTACTTCAGGCTGACGGCGAAGGCGCAGACCGCGCCCGCGATGAGGCCGAGGACGAGGGCGCCGAGCGGGGTGACGAACGCACAGGCGGGGGTGATCGCGACGAGCCCGGCGACGAAGCCGGACGCGATGCCGAGCGTCGTGGACGCGCCGTCGCGGAGCTTCTCGACGACGATCCAGCCGAAGCCCGCCGCGCAGGTCGCGACCATCGTGTTGATCAGCGCCACGCCGGCGATGTCGTTGGCCGCGAGGGCGGAGCCGGCGTTGAACCCGAACCAGCCGAAGAACAGCAGGCCGGCGCCGAGGAGGACGAACGGCAGGTTGTGCGGGCGCATCGGGTCCTTCGGCCAGCCGCGCCGCTTGCCGAGGACGAGGACGACCGCGAGGGCCGCGACGCCGGCGTTGATGTGGACGACCGTGCCGCCCGCGAAGTCGAGCGCCTTGACCTTGTCCATGATCCAGCCGCCGCCCCAGACCCAGTGGGCGATCGGCGCGTAGACGAGGGTGACCCAGACGAGGGAGAACACCACCCACGCGCCGAACTTGGTGCGGTCGGCGATCGCGCCGCTGATCAGCGCGACCGTGATGATGGCGAAGGTCGCCTGGAAGGCCACGAAGACGAGGCTCGGGATGCCGGTCCCGTCATCGAGGGTGGCGGTCTTCTCCAGGCCGACGAGACCCCAGTCGTCGAGGCCGCCGATGAACTTGTTCGCCCCGCCGCCGTCGTGGAAGGCGATGGAGTAGGCGTACACGACCCACGCCATGCCCACGACGGCGATGCTGACGAAGCTCATCATCATCATGTTGAGCACGCTCTTGGCTCGGCTCATCCCCCCGTAGAAGAACGCGAGCCCCGGGGTCATGAGCAGGACGAGCGCTGTGCTCGCCAACATCCAGGCAGTGTTGCCGCTGTCGATTTTCATCTCGGGGGCTGTCCCTCCTCGGCCACATGATTCTGATGGCTCAGAGACTCCGGCCCAGCCGTTTCGCCAGGGGGGCGGCAATGTTTCGATGGTGTGAAACCACACCAGAGAGTGTTTCGGCAGTGTTTCGGACGGATCACCAAACCGGTTGACGCTAGGAGACTTTGCCAGTGAGCGACGGTGTCAGGGCGCGGTTCCTCGTCTGCTCCTGACAAAAACACTCCGCCCGCGCGGTAAGGCGCGGGCGGAGGGTCAGGCCGTGCGGACGGTCAGTCGCCGAGGATCGCGTCCACGAAGGCTTCCGGTTCGAAGGGGGCGAGGTCGTCCGCGCCTTCGCCGAGACCGACGAGTTTCACCGGAACGCCCAGCTCCCGCTGCACCTGGACGACGATGCCGCCCTTGGCGGTGCCGTCCAGCTTCGTGAGCACCACGCCCGTGACGTTCACCACTTCGGCGAAGACGCGCGCCTGCTGCATGCCGTTCTGGCCGGTGGTGGCGTCCAGGACGAGCAGGATCTCGTCGATCGGGCTCTGCTTCTCGATGACCCGCTTGACCTTGCCCAGCTCGTCCATCAGGCCGGTCTTGGTGTGCAGACGGCCCGCCGTGTCCACGATGACCGTGTCGGTCTTGTCGTCCATGCCCTTCTTGACCGCGTCGAAGGCGACGCTGGCCGGGTCGGCGCCCTCGTCGCGCCGGACGACCGGGGCGCCCACCCGCGACCCCCACGTTTCGAGCTGGTCGGCGGCGGCGGCGCGGAAGGTGTCGGCGGCGCCGAGGACGACCGTCCGCCCGTCCCCGACCAGGACGCGCGCGAGCTTGCCGCAGGTCGTGGTCTTGCCGGTGCCGTTGACGCCCACGACGAGCACGACGGCGGGCCGGGTGCCGTGCGGGGCCGTCTTCACCGAGCGGTCCACGTCCGGGCCGATCTGCTTGATCAGCTCGTCCCGGAGCATCCCGCGCACCTCGTCCGGCGTGCGGGTGCCGAGCACCTGGACGCGGGTGCGCAGGTCCTCGGTGATCTGCCGGGACACCGCGACGCCCATGTCGGCGCCGATCAGCGTGTCCTCGATCTCCTCCCACGCCTCGTCGTCCAGCGTGTCGCGCGACAGCAGGCCGAGCAGCGCCTTGCCGAACGTCCCCTGGGAGCGGGCGAGCCGCGCGCGCAGCCGGACGAGCCGGCCCGCCCCGGGCGGCGGCCTCTCGATCTCCGGCTCGACCCGGGCCGACGGGACGGGCGGCGGCTTCTCGATGACCGGCGCGGTCGCGCGGCCGTCCTCGACCGTGGCCGCCGGGGCCTCCCCCGCCTCCGCGCGGGGCCGTTCCTCCGGTTCTACGGGTGGGCGCGGCCTGCGGCGCGCGGGACGCAGGAACATGACGCCGCCGACGACCACGATCAGCGCGGCGAGCACGGCGAAGAGGATGACGTATTCCATAGCCCGTCCAGTTTTCCAGACCGGCCGCGCCGCGCCGAACAGGAGCCGGTCGCGGCGCGGTCAGACGGCGTCGGCGTCGCGGAGCCGCTGGCTGATCACCTGGGTGACGCCGTCGCCGCGCATCGACACCCCGTACAGCGCGTCGGCGCCCTCCATCGTGCGCTTCTGGTGGGTGATGACGATGAGCTGGGACGACTCGCGCAGCTCCTCGAACACCGTGATGAGCCGCTGCGTGTTGGTGTCGTCGAGGGCGGCCTCGACCTCGTCCAGCACGTAGAACGGCGACGGACGGGCCTTGAACACCGCGACGAGGAACGCGATGGCCACGAGCGACCGCTCCCCGCCCGACAGCAGCGACAGCCGCTTCACCTTCTTGCCCGGCGGGCGCGCCGAGACCTCGACGCCGGTGGTGAGCATGTCGTCGGGCTCGGTCAGCGACAGGCTGCCCTCGCCGCCGGGGAACAGCCGCGCGAAGATCCGGACGAACTCGCGCTCGGTGTCGGCGTAGGCGGACCCGAACACCTGCTGGACGCGGTCGTCGACCTCCTTGACGACGTTCATCAGCTCGCGCCGCGTCTTCTTGAGGTCTTCGAGCTGCGTGGTGAGGAACGCGTGCCGTTCCTCCAGCGCGGCGAACTCCTCCAGCGCGAGCGGGTTGACCTTGCCGAGCTGGGCGAGCTGCCGGTCGGCGGTCTTGGCGCGCTTCTCCTGCGCGGCCCGGTCGTAGGGCTGCGGCACGGCGTCCTCCGCCGCCTCCGGGCCCGGCGGGACGGGCTGGTCCGGCCCGTACTCGGCGACGAGCGCCTCCACCTCAAGACCGAACTCCTCCAGCGCCCGCTGCTCGTACTGCTCCAGCCGCAGCCGCTGCTCGGCGCGCGCGACCTCGCTGCCGTGGACGACGTTGACGAGCCGTTCCAGCGTGCTCGACAGCTCCCGGACCTGGCCGCGCACGACGCGCAGCTCGGCGTCGCGGGCGGCGCGGGCGCGCTCGGCCTCCTCGCGCCGCGCGACGGCGTCGGCGAGCGACCGCTCGATGTGCTCCAGCGCGGTCAGCGCGCCCCGGTGGACGGCGGCGGCGACCTTGGCCTGTTCCTCCCGGCGGGCGCGGCGGCGGGCGGCGCGGGCCCGTTCCTCGCGCTCGCGGCGGGCGCCGTGCTCCAGCGCGTCCGCGCGCCCGGCGATGGCCTGGACGCGTTCCTCGGCGGTGCGGACGGTCAGCCGCGCCTCCATCTCCACCGACCGCAGTTCCTGGCAGCGGGCGTTCAGCTCGTCGCGCGCGGCGGTGTCGTCGCCCGCCTCGTCGGCGACCTCGGCGGCCTCCTCGGCCTCGGCGAGGCGCAGCGCCAGCTCCTCGGCGGCCTCGGTGTCGGCGGCGAGCGCGTCGGTGGCGGCGTCCAGCGCCTTGGACAGCCGCTCGGTCTCGCCGCGCGCCGCCCGCGCGTCGGCCTCCAGCCGCGCGGCGCGGCGGGCCTCCTGCGCGACCTCCGCCTCGGCCTCGCGGACGCGGGCGCGCACCCGGTCCAGTTCGGCCTGCGCGTGGTTGACGCCGGTCTGCGCCTCGGCGGCGGCGGCCTGCGCGGCGTCCAGCGCGGCCTGCGCGTCCTGCTCGGCGGCGGTGGACGCGGCGAGCGCGGCGGCGGTCTCGTGGGCGGCGGTCTCGGCGGCGGTGAGGTCGGCGGCGGTCTCGTCCAGCGTGGCGCGCATCTGCAGCAGGCCCTGCGCGCCGCCCGCCGCGCCGCCGCGCGCCCAGTGCGCCCCGACGAGGTCGCCGTCGCGGGTCACGGCGCGCAATGTGGGCTGCCGCCGGACCAGCGCCGTGGCGGCGGCCAGGTCGGCGGCGACCGCGACGTCGCCGAGCAGGTACGCCAGCGCGGGCCGGACGGCGTCGGGGGCGGTGACGGCGTCGATGACGTAGTCCACGCCGTCGACCCGGTCGGCGGCTGCTCCGGCTCCCCCGCCGACGAGCAGGTCCGCGCGGCCCGCGTCGCGGTCGCGCAGCAGGGCGAGCGCGGCCTCGGCGGTGTCCAGCGACCCGACGGCGACCGCGCCGGCCACGTCGCCGAGCGCTGCCGCGACCGCCGTCTCGTAGCCGGGCCGGACGGTGAGCAGCGCCGCGACCGTCCCGAGCACGCCGGGCAGCGACCCGTCGCCGGACGCCGCGAGCAGCGCCTCGCCGCCGTCCGCCGCCGTCGCCAGCGTCAGGTTCAGCGCCTCGACGCGGGCCTGGAGCGCGGCGACGTGCTTCTGCGCGGCCTGGTCGGCGGAGCGGGCCGCCGCGACGGCCGCCCGCGCGTCCTGGAGGCCCCGGCGGGGCGTCTCGACGGCGGCGCGGGCGGCCTCGGCGGCGTCCCGCGCGGCGGCCAGCGTGTCCTGCGCGGTCTCGTGCGCGGCGGCCAGCTCGGGGTCGACGGCCGTCTCGGACGCGAACGCCGCGAACTCCTCCTGCGCGATCTCGGCGCGGCGCTCGGCCTCGGCGCGGGCGTCGGTGAGCCGTCCGATCTCCGCCTGCCCGGCCTGGGCCTTGCTGCGCAGCGCCTCGACGCGTCCGCGCAGCCGGGCCAGCCCCTCGCGGCGGTCGGCGGCGGCGCGCGCGGCGGCCTGGAGGCGGCGTTCCTCGGCGGTCAGGGCGTCCTCGGCGGCGGAGCGCTCCCGGACGGCGCCGTCCAGCCCGTCCTGCGCCTCCTCCAGCGCGGCGCGCAGCATCTCCTCGCGCTCGCGGACCTCGGCGGCCTCGCGCTCCATGTCCTCGGGGTCGCGGCCCCGGCGCTCCTCGGCGCGGTCCTCGGCGGCGTTGCGGTGCCGCTCGGCGGCGAGGTCGGCGACGCCGCGCAGCCGCTCCTTCAGCGCCGACAGCCGGAACCACACGTCCTGCACCTGCGCGTACTGCGGCGCGGCCTCGGCCTCCTCTGCTTCGAGGACGGCCTCGCGCTCCTGCGTCTCGGCGAGCGCGCGCTCGGTCTCGACGCGGCGCTCGCGGATCCGCGACTCGTCGGCGGCCTCCTGGTCGAGCCTGGTCCGCAGCGTGACGAGGTCGTCGGCGAGCAGCCGGGCGCGGGCGTCGCGCAGGTCCGCCTGGATCACGGCGGCGCGCCGCGCGATCTCCGCCTGGCGGCCGAGCGGCTTGAGCTGGCGGCGCAGCTCGCCGGTGAGGTCGGTGACGCGGTTGAGGTTGGCCTGCATCGCGTCGAGCTTGCGCAGCGCCTTCTCCTTGCGCTTGCGGTGCTTGAGGACGCCCGCCGCCTCCTCGATCACCGCGCGCCGTCCCTCCGGACCCGCGTGCAGCACCCGGTCGAGCTGGCCCTGCCCGATGATGACGTGCATCTCGCGGCCGATGCCCGAGTCCGACAGCAGCTCCTGGATGTCCAGCAGGCGGCAGGAGTCGCCGTTGATGGCGTACTCGCTCTGCCCCGACCGGAACATCAGCCGGCTGATCGTGACCTCGGAGTAGTCGATGGGCAGCGCGCCGTCGGAGTTGTCGATCGTCAGCACGACCTCCGCGCGGCCGAGCGGCGCGCGGTTGGCGGTGCCGGCGAAGATGACGTCCTCCATCTTGCCGCCGCGCAGCGACTTGGCGCCCTGCTCGCCCATCACCCACGCGAGGGCGTCCACCACGTTGGACTTGCCGGACCCGTTCGGGCCGACGACGGCGGTGATGCCCGGCTCGAACCGCAGCGTCGTGGAGGACGCGAACGATTTGAATCCGCGCAGCGTCAGAGTCTTCAGGTACACGGCGCCGTCGACCTCCTCCCCGGGAACCCGTCGAACGATACCGGCGACCGGCCCCGGACACGGGATTCACCGGCGCGACGTGCCATGATCGGCGCCGGAACGGGGGACGCGGATGGTCGGCAGACGGCTGGTGCTCGGCGGCGCGGGCGGGCTCGCGGCGCTCGGTCTCGCCGGCCTCGGCGGCTTCGGGCTCGTGGAGACGCGCGTCCTGCCGGGCCGGGTGCGGCTCGACCGGGCGCTCGGGCGCTGCGGGTCGGCGCCGCCCGTCCCGGACGAGAGCGCGGACGTCCGCGAGGAGCGCTGGCGGTCGGCCGCGCGCGGCACCGACGTCGCGATGACGGTCGTCACGCCGCGCGGCGTCCCGGCGCGCGGACTGCCCGTCGTCGTCGCGCTGCACGGCGCGGGCGGCGACCACCGGGCCGTCCTCGCGCTGCGCCTCGACCGTTACCTCGCGCACGCCGTCGCGCACGGCACGCCGCCGTTCGCCGTCGTCGGCGTGGACGGCGGCGCGACGTACTGGCACCGCCGCGCGACCGGCGACGACCCGCTCGCGATGATCACCGGCGAGGTGCTGCCGCGGCTCGCCCGGCGCGGCCTGCGCACCGAGCGGATCGGTCTGCTCGGCTGGTCGATGGGCGGCTACGGCGCGCTGCTGTCCGCCGAACGGCTCGGCGCCGGGCGTGTCGCCGCCGTCGCCGCGTCGTCGCCCGCGCTGTTCACCTCGCTGGCCGCCGCGCGCGGCGCCAACCGCACCGCGTTCGACGACCCCGACGACTTCGCCCGCAACGACGTCTTCGCCGGACTGGACGCACTGCGCCCGGTTCCGGCGTGGATCGACTGCGGCACCAGCGACACGTTCGCCCCACTGGCCGGACGCCTGCGCGACCGGTTGCGGCCGAAGCCCGCGGGCGGCCTGTTCGGCGGCTGCCACGACGGGCCGTACTGGATGCGCCGCGCCCCCGGCCACCTGGACTTCCTCGGTCGCCGGCTGGCCCGCGGCGTCTAGCGGGCGGCCCGCCGTCCGGTGCGCGAACGGCGGGCGAACACGTGCAGGCACGTGTAGATGGGGACAAACAAAAGGGACGCCCGCGTCGCGGCGTCCCTGTCGTTGTTCTCGGTTTGGACGCTGATCAGGTCAGCGCCGGTTCACGGTCCTTCACCGCGAGCGACAGAACGTCGTCGCCGTTCGCCGTCGCGAGCTCGTCGTTCTCCTCCTGAAGCCGTACCAGCTCGGCTTCCAGATCCCGTACGCGCTGCTGAAGACGCCGCATCTCCGCGACCATCCGGGGGTCGGGACCGCCGACGTGGCCGAGTAGAGCCTTCGCCATGACTAAGGGTCCTCCACGCTGAGTAACCAGCAGGAATCGCGCCCGCAGAAGAGTTGTCGGTGCGCGTTTCATCTAGAGTCGCACCGGCGCGTGTCCGGGTCAAGATGGACATCACGGGCCGGTAACAACCTGTCTTCTCCAGTTTAGCAGGTTTAAACCGGGTCTCCCTACCCGATCACCTCTCCACGAAACCGGAGAGGCCCCCGCGCGGCTCCGACCAGCGGGACGCCGCGCCTTCGACGGTTCCCGGACGCCCGGGCGCGTCGGGCGCGGCGAGCACGTCCAGCAGCGCCGCGCACGCCGCGCGCGGCCCCTCGGCGACGACCTCGACGCGTCCGTCCCGCAGGTTGGACGCGCTGCCGACCAGGCCGAGCTCCAGCGCGCGCGACCGCACCCACCAGCGGAAGCCCACGCCCTGCACGTGCCCGCGCACCCAGACGGTGAGCCGCGCCGCGTCGGTCGTCATCGGCGGTCCTCTCAGAAGCGCGCCCGGCGCGGGCGCGGCTGGCAGACGGGACAGGTGAAGGACGAACGGTTCATGAACGCGTCGCGGCGGATCGGCGCGCCGCACCGGCGGCACGGCTGGCCCTCGCGTCCGTACGCCTCCAGCGAGCGGTCGAAGTAGCCGCTCTCACCGTTGACGTTGACGTACAGCCGGTCGAACGAGGTGCCGCCCGCCGCGAGCGCCAGCGCCATGACCTCCCGGGCGCCCGCGAGCGCCCGTTCGGACTCGGCGCGCGTCAGCGTCTCGGTCGGCCGCGCGCCGTGCAGCTTCGCCCGCCACAGCGCCTCGTCGGCGTAGATGTTGCCGACGCCGCTGATCAGCGACTGGTCCAGCAGCGCGCGCTTGAGTCCGGTGCGGCGGCGGCGCAGGCGGCGGACGAACTCGGCGTCGTCGAACGCGTCCTCGATCGGGTCGGGCGCGATGTGGCGGATCGGTTCGGGGACGGTCTCGTCCGGCGCGCCATGAGCGTCCGGGACGAGGTCGGCGACGAGCAGGTGCCCGAACGTCCGCTGGTCCACGAAGCGCAGGTCCAGGCCGCCGTCGGCGAACGTCAGCCGGACGCGCAGGTGCTTCTCGCGCTCGCGGCCGGGCTCGCCGACCAGGAGCTGCCCGCTCATCCCGAGGTGGGCGAGCAGGGCCTCCGACGGTGCGGCGCCGTCCCCGGTGAACAGCGGCAGCCACAGGTACTTGCCGCGCCGCCGCACGGCCGCGACCTCGGCGCCCGCGAGCCGTCCGGCGAAGTCGCCCGCGCCGGCGGTGTGGCGGCGCACGGCGCGCGGGTGCAGGACCTCGGCGGCGGCGACCGTCCGGCGCGCGACCCAGCGTTCCAGGCCGCGCCGGACGGTCTCGACCTCGGGCAGCTCAGGCATCGCCGGCGGCGGAGTCCGCTTCGGCGGCGCGGCGGACGGTGGCGGCGCGGATCGCCGTCCACGCCGCCTCGGCCGCGTGCTGCTCGGCCTCCTTCTTGCTGCGTCCCTCGCCCGTCCCGTAGGCCGTGCCGCCGACGTGCACCGACGCGCGGAACGTCTTCTGGTGGTCGGGGCCGCTCTCGGTGACGTGGTAGTCCGGCACGCCCAGTTCCTCGACGGCCGTCAGCTCCTGCAGCGAGGTCTTCCAGTCCAGGCCCGCGCCGAGCCCGGCCGAGCGGGCGATGAGCGCGTCGAACAGCCGGTGGACGAGCGCGGCGGCCTCGTCCAGGCCCCGGTCCACGTAGACGGCGCCGATCAGCGCCTCCAGCGTGTCGGCGAGGATTGACGCCTTGTCGCGTCCGCCGGTGCCCTCCTCGCCCCGGCCGAGCCGGATGTGCGCGCCGACGCCGAGGGCGCGCGCCACCCCGGCGAGCGCCCGCATGTTGACGACGGCCGCGCGCAGCTTGGCGAGCTGCCCCTCGGGCAGGTCGGGATGGCCGCGGAACAGCGTGTCGGTGACGACGAGCCCGAGCACCGAGTCGCCGAGGAACTCCAGGCGCTCGTTGGTCGGCAGGCCGCCGTTCTCGTAGGCGTAGCTGCGGTGCGTCAGCGCGCGGTCCAGCAGCTCGGGGGTGACCGCGACGCCGAGCGCGCGGGTCAGTTCCGCCGTGTCGGCGGCATGGCCGGGTTTCCTCCCGCTCACGTGCCCTCCTGGGAGCAGCGGCGACCGCGGTCGCCGATGAGGCGCGTGACGGACGGAACGCCCGGCGGTCTGGGAAGGTCCGCGGAGACGAGGTGCGCGCCGGTGGTGGAGCGGGCCCGGCGTGTACCACGGCTCCGGGCGCGGTCCCCGGAGACGGCCGTGGCACCGGCGTCAGCGCCGATGACGGACCGGACGGCGGGCGCCGCCCGGGACGGACGCGGTCACGGGGGACGGTCGGGCGACCGTCCCCCGTGCTCGCGGACGTTCAGGACGACGGGCTGATGACCTGCCGCCGGTCGTAGGTGCCGCACGTGGCGCAGGCCGTGTGCGGCAGCTTCTTGTCGCGGCACGTCGGGCACTCGACGAGGGTCGGCGCGACGGCCTTCCACTGCGAGCGCCGGTGGCGCGTGTTGCTGCGGGACTTCTTCCGCTTCGGGACGGCCACGTCAGCCCTCCTGCTTTCCTTCTCGTGGGTCGATCGGTCCGCGAGGGCCTTCGCCCCCGCTCCCCCCGGGGGAGGAGCCCGGCGCTGCGTTCGGCGTTGCGCCGTCGCCGGTCAGGTCCTTGAGCGCCGCCCATCTCGGGTCGGCGACATCGTGGTGGTGGTCCGGCTCGGCGTCCGCCAGCCGGGCACCGCACTCCGGGCACAGGCCGGGACAGTCGTCCCGGCACAGCGGGGACAGCGGCAGCGCGAGCACCACCGCGTCCCGGAGCACCGGTTCGAGGTCGATCAGGTCGTCCTCGAGCCGGAGTTCGTCGTCCTCGGCGTTCCCGCCGGAGCGGGTGTCAGGATAGACGAAGAGTTCCTGGAAGTCCGCCTCGAAGGTCGAGGAGATCGGGTCCAGGCAGCGGGCGCACTCCCCCGTGAGCGGCACCGACGCCGTGCCGCTGACGAGCACGCCCTCGAGGACGGCCTCCAGCAGCAGGTCCAGTTCGATGTCCGCGCCTTCGGGGACGCCGACCATCTCGCCGCCGAAGTCGGCCGGGGCGGGCACCTTGTGCTTCTCCCGGCGGGACGAGCCCGGCTGCCTGCCGAGAGCCCGGGTGTCGAGCACCAGCGGGGCGCTTGGATCGAGGCGAGACAGCGGAGACTCCAACGCTCAAGAGGAAGAGACGGCCCGGTGTTCGAGCACGGCGGATCGCAGCCGCCGTGCGGCCGGTACACCAGGGTATCCGACGGCGGGAGCGCCCCCCAACTCGGCGGGCGGTCACTCCTGGAGGCGCTCGGCGAGGCGCTGGTGGACCATCTCGGGAATGAGGCCGGTGACGTCGCCCCGGTATTTGACGATCTCTTTCATGAGGCTCGACGAAAGGTAGGAGTACAGCGGGTTGGTGGACATGAACATCGTCTCGACGCCCGCCATGCGGTGGTTCATCTGCGCCATCTGCAGCTCGTACTCGTAGTCGCTGACGGCGCGCAGCCCCTTGACGATCATCGGGATGTCGTTCTGGCGGCAGAAGTCGACCAGTAGACCGTGCCAAGTGTCGATCCGGATGTTGCCGTACTCCCGGGTGACCTCTTCGAGCATCGCGACGCGCTCGTCGATCGTGAAGAGGCTCTTCTTCGTCTTGTTGATGAGGACGGCGACGACGACCTCGTCGAACAGCCGCGACGCCCGGCTGATGATGTCGAGGTGTCCGTTGGTGACGGGGTCGAACGATCCGGGACATACGACGCGGCGCACGGGGTGGCTCCCATCCTGGCGACTCTGCCTTGGTGCAGGTGAGGACCCTGCGGCGCGACGGTACCAAATCCGTCTCAAGTGACTTTCACCCGGGCTTCAGTCCCTCAAAGCGCCCAGGATCCGCGCGGCGAGGCGGCCGGACTCGATGCCGTAGCCGTCCGCCTCGGTCATGACCGCGACCGCGTATTTCGGGTGGTCGCGGGAGTCGAAGCCGATGAACCAGCGGTCGTTGTACGAGGCGCCGTCGATGTCGGCGGTGCCGGTCTTGCCGCCGCCGACCGGGCCGCCGCGCAGCGTCTTGCCGGTGCCGGTCCGGACGACCTCGCGCATCATCGCCAGCAGGTCGGCCGCCTGCGCGCTCGTCAGCGGGCGCGACATCCGGCGCGGGCGGGCCTCCTCGACCACGCTGCCGTCCGCGCCGCGCAGCTTGTCGATCAGGTAGGGCCGCATGACCGCGCCGTCGTTGATCGTCGCCGCGGCGACCAGCGCCATCTGGAGCGGCGTCGCGACCGTGCTGCCCTGGCCGATCGAGCCGAGCGCGCTCAGCGACGGCTGGTCGGTGCGCTGGAACGAGCTGGCGGCGGACGTCATGCCCTTCTCGATCGGGATGCCTTCGTAGAAGCCGTATTTGCGCGCCTGGTCGGCGATGGCGGTGTTGCCGGGCTCCTCGGCGCCCATGCGCGCGAACGTGGTGTTGCACGACTGGGCGTAGGCGTCCAGCAGCGAGATCGCCGACCGGTCGCAGAGGCCGCCGATGTCGCCCTCGTCGTTGTTGATCGGACGGGTCGTGCCCGGCGGCAGGTAGCTGCGCCCGGTCCGCACGGACGTCTCCGTCGTCGCGCCCCCCACGAGGTCGGCGGCCGACACGATCGTCTTGAACGTCGAGCCCGGCGGGAACACCTCGCCGGTGGCCTTGTCCAGCAGCGGCTTGCGGGGCGCGGCGTTGAGCCGGTCGAACGCCCGCTGCGCGGCCTTGGCGTTCAGCGTCGAGACGTCGCCCGCGTCGTAGGACGGGTAGGAGGCCAGCACGCGGATCGCGCCGGTCGACGCGTCCAGCACCACGGCCGCGCCGCGCCGGGCGCCGCTGCCGCGCAGGGCGGCGTAGGCGGCGCGCTGCGCGTCCGGGTCGATCGTCGTGTCGGCGGTGCCGCCGGGGACGTGCTTGCCGGTCAGCTTGTCGAGGAAGCTCGTCGTCGCGAGCCGCGCGTCGGTGCCGTCGAGGATGTGGTTGGCGGCGTTCTCCACGCCGGTCTGCGCGAACAGCGAGAAGTAGCCGGTGACGGGCGAGAACACGAGGCTGTCCTTGTAGCGGCGCTCGTAGCGGTGCTCGCCGACCGGCACCGACCACGCCAGCCGCTCGCCGCCCGCCGTGATCGGCCCCCGGTCGGTGGTGTTGCGGTCCTGGAACTGGCGGGCGTTGAGCGCGTTGTCGCGCAGGTCCTGGGCCTGGAAACCCTGGACGTACGTCACGTTCACGAGCAACGCGACGACCATGATCAGGGTGAGGATCCACGCCCTTCTGACGGCTCTGTCGATGCCGTCCATGTCCGACCTCCGTCCCCGGGGAGCACAGTCTGATCCTCTCCAGGGAACGAACGATCAACCCGTGGCGCGCCCGTACCGGAAGACGGCCTCGCCGTAGCGGCGGTCGCGCTCGGCGGCGTACCCGTCCGGCCAGACCTGTTCGGGGCCGCGCGCGGAGCGTTCGAGCACGACCAACGCGCCGTCCGCGAGCCAGCCGTTGTCGCGCAGCGCGGCCAGCAGGTCCAGGACGGCCGCGTCGGCGAGCGCGTACGGCGGGTCGGCGAACACGAGGTCGTAGGGGGCGCCCGGGGCGCGGCGGACGACGCGCTCCACCCGGTCGGCGACGACCTCCGCGCCGGGCAGGCCGAGCGCGGCGGCGTTCTGCCGCACGACCTTCACCGCGCGCGGATGGGACTCGACCAGCAGCGCGTGCGCGGCGCCGCGCGACAGCGCCTCAAGGCCGACCGCGCCGGACCCGGCGTACAGGTCGGCGGCGCGCAGCCCGTCCAGCGGGCCGAGCAGGGCGCCGATCGTCGCGAACAGGCCCTCGCGGGCGCGGTCGCTGGTGGGACGGGTGTCGCGCCCGGCCGGGACGGCCAGCCGCCGTCCGCCCGCGCTGCCCGCGATGACCCTGCTCATGCCGTGAATCTTAGAGAGAACACAGAGCGGGCGAGGCGTCCCCACCCCAGGGCGCCCCGCCCGCGGCTCTGCGGTCAGGCCCGCGGCGTCATGCCAGCGCCCAGCGGGCCTGCGTGCGGACCCCGGGGTCGGGGTCGTTGAGGGTCTCGGTCAGCGCGGTCACCGCGCTGGGGACCTCGCCCGCCCACTGCTCCAGCGACTGGACGGCGGCGCGCCGCACGTCCACGATCGTGTCGCGCAGCGCGCGGACGAGGGCGGGCACGGCGGTGTCGGGATCGGCCGAGCCGAGCGCCAGCGCCGCGCGGCGCCGGACCTGCCAGCTCCCGTGCCCGAGCGCGGCGACGACGCGCGCGTCCAGCGGTTCGGGCACGCCGAGCGCGGCGGCGGCGTCGAGCGCGGCCATCCGCACCACGGCGTCGTGGTCGTCCAGCAGGTGGGCGAGCGTGCTCAGCGGGACGCCGGCGGCGGCGGGCTCGGCGAGCCGCGCCAGCCCGTCCACCACGGCGACGCGGACGTCGCGGGACGGGTCGTCGGCGGCCTGCGCCGTCTCGGCGACGGCGCGCAGCGCGACCAGCCCGAGGACGGCCTGGACGCGGATCTGCACCTCGTCGTCGGCCAGCCCCTGCGCGTACAGCTCCAGCGCGGCGCCGACGAGCCGACCGAGCAGCATCGACGCGGACTCGCGGGTCTGCGCGTCCAGGCCGCGCCCGGCGGCCAGGTGCAGCGCGGCCACGCCCTCCTCGCCGAGGAACAGCTCGGGCAGGCCGTGCAGGAGGCGGGCGGCCAGGCGGCGGACCTCGGGGTCGTCGTCGCTCAGTGCCCAGGCCAGCGCGTCGCCGGTGGCGCGCGACGCGGTGCCGCGCCGGACGGACCGGCCGAGCACCCGCAGCGCGGCGGCGCGGACCTCGGGTTCGCGGTCGGCGAGGTAGGGCCGCAGGTCGTCCAGGCCAGGGTCGGCGAGGCGGTGCAGTTCGATGACGCGGTCGAGCAGGCCGGGCGCGCGGTGCTCACGGGTTTCGGGCCGCTCGTGGCGGTGGCGGCGGCGGGCGGTGCGGGTGCGGTCGATCAGGGTCATGGTGGGTCTCCGGGTAGCCGTCGGATCCGGTCGGTCGGTGCGGGATCAGCGACGGGAACACAGGTCGCTCGCCTGCCGCCGGAGGTCCACGTGGCGGCGGGCGGTCAGGAGCTCGTTCGGAGTCACATGTTCATGATGACGCCTCGCCCGACCTTAGTCAACCAAATAAGTAGGATTACTAGGCTTTTTCGAGGAACCCGGCGCGCTCCTCGTCCAGCAGCGCCGCCAGCTCCGCCGCGAGCCCCGGATGCCGCGCCAGCTCCGGATCGTCGGCGACCAGCGCGGACGCCGCGTCGCGGGCGGCGTTGATGACGTCCTCGTCGCGCAGCAGCGTCAGCAGCCGCAGGCTGGACGACCGGCCCGCCTGCGCGGCGCCCAGCACGTCGCCCTCCCGGCGCTGCTCCAGGTCGAGGCGCGACAGCTTGAACCCGTCCGTCGTGGACGCCACCGCGTCCAGCCGCTCCCGCGCCTTACTTCCCGGCTCGGCGTCCGTCACCAGCAGGCACAACCCCGGCAGCCCGCCGCGCCCGACCCGGCCGCGCAACTGGTGGAGCTGGGACACGCCGAACCGGTCGGCGTCCATGATGACCATCACGGTGGCGTTCGGGACGTCCACGCCGACCTCGATGACGGTGGTGGCCAGCAGGACGTCCAGCTCGCCCGCCGTGAAGCGCGCCATGACGGCGTCCTTCTCGTCCGGGACGAGCCGCCCGTGCAGCACCCCGATCCGCAGACCGGGCAGCAGGTCGTCCAGCTTGGGCAGCAGATCCATGATCCCGAGCGGAGACCGCCGCTCCCCGTCGTCCAAGGGGACATCACCCTCATCCCCGTCCCCAATGCGCGGACAAACAAGATAAATCTGCCGCCCCCCGCGCGCCTCCTCCGCGATCCGCTCCCACACGCGAGCGAGGAAGTTCGGCTTCTCCGGCGGCACGACGACGGTCTGGATGCCCGCCCGCCCCGCCGGAAGCTGCCCGAGCACGGACGTCTCCAGATCCCCGAACACGGTCATCGCCACAGTGCGCGGAATCGGCGTGGCCGTCATGACCAGAACATGAGGCCGCCCAGCGCCGCCCTTCTCCCGCAACGCGTCACGCTGCTCCACCCCGAACCGATGCTGCTCGTCCACCACGACGAGCCCGAGATCGGCGAACGCCACCTTCTCCTGCAACAGCGCATGCGTCCCGACGACGATCCCCGCCGCCCCCGACGCGACGTCCAGCAACGCCGCCCGCCGCGCCTTGGCCCCGAGCGACCCGGTCACGAGCGCGACCCGCGTCGCCCTCTCCGCCCCGCCGATCTCCCCCGCCCGCCCGAGATCCCCGAGCATCGACTGGATCGACCGGAAATGCTGCTGCGCGAGCACCTCCGTCGGCGCGAGCAACGCCGCCTGCCCACCCCCGTCCACCACCTGCAACATCGCCCGAACCGCCACAATCGTGTTGTGGGTGGGCGTCCAGCCGTCGGTCACGTACTGGCGGTCGGGATGCGCGACGGAGATGCACTGCACCTCTTTGCGCCCGACGTACTCGATGGCGCGGATCGCCTTGCGGCGACGCTCGTACTTCGACCGCCGCCGGAGCCTTTCCGCCTTGCGGGCCAGGCGGAAAGGCGGGACGTCGTTCGGAAGCGCGACGCTCGTCAGCCAGTACGGCCGGCCGACCTTCGTGACCTGCCGGCAACGCGCGTACCCGCCGAGCGACCGGACGAGCCACGCGACGTCCTCGGCCAGGCGCCGCGACGCCGAGCAGAAGCTGACATCGCGGCCCTCCGCCCGGAGCGTCCCGTCCGTGTCCAGCAGCCCTTGCAGGAGCGCGTGCCGGTCCTTCACCGGCGCGGCGAGGTATCCGGCCGGGACGAACTTCTCATAGGCCCCGAGCCCGTAGACGCCGAGCGCGCGGAGGGCGGCGATGAGCGGGTTGCCCGCGCCGCGCCGCTCGCCGAGGATCTGCCAGTCCAGCGGCCGGTCCTTCTTCTGCCGCATATGGCATTCCGGCGGGATGAGATCGGCGACCGCCCGCACGATCTCGTCGTCCGCCGTCGAGATCTCGACCCGGCCGTACTTCGCGCTGCCGTCGCCGAGCAGGAGGCCGAGGAGGTACGGCGGCACCGGACGCGCGTCGAGGCCGTCCAGCTCCGGTGCCTCGACGAGCGGCAGGTACCACTTGCTGCCCCCGTTGCGCCGGTGCAGGTCCTGCCGGAGTTCGCGGGTCGTCAGGACCTTCAGGGGCGAGCCGCGATGCCAGCCGGTGTCGGTCTTCACGGGCCACAGGTGCTCGTCGTCGCACTCGACCCGCGTGCCGTCGGACATGACCAGCGCGTACACGTCGCGCGTTCCCTGCGGGAAGACGCCCGTGACGACCGTGACCTCGCCGGACGGCGTGACGACCTCGTCCCCCACCGCCATCTCGCCCATCGGGCGGAACCCGCGCGGCGTGAGCACCGGCGCGTCGAGCGGCTGCGCCTTGCCGGCTCCGACGTCGCCCTGGAGGAGACGGTGCATGGGGTGGGAGCGGGTGAGGTCGGCGGCGATCTCGGCGCCGACCGCTCGCTGGCCTTCGGTGAGGGTGAAGGGGAGTTGGCGGTCGAAGGCGTCCAGGAGGCCGTCGGGGGTCGCGGGGCGCGGGACGGCCGGGAGGGCGGCGGCGGCGCGACGGCGCTGGGCCAGGGCGATCTGGACGACGAAGGCCTCGTCCCACTTGAGGCGGTTGCGGGCGCGGGCGAGTTCTTCCCAGGCCTTCGGGCGGTGGATGCCCTCGTAGGCTTCGGCGAGGCCGATCAGGTTGCGGGACGCAAGCAGGTCGGCGGGCATCGGGTCCGGGCCGAGGTCGACGCGGTTGAGCGCGACCTCGATGGACTTGCCGATCGTCTCGATGTCCAGGCCCTTGGTGGACGGGTAGATCGAAATGATCTCGTCCGCCCACTCCTGCGCCGCCTCTTCGCCCGCGCGGTCGGGGACGACCTTGTACTGCGGGTGGGCGAGCTGGCGGCGGGGGCGGCCGGAGCGCGGGCGGTAGGTGCTGATCTTGCCGGCGAACAGGCCGCGCGTGCCGGGCGACAGGTCTTTCTCGGCGCGGTAGGAGCCGCGGCGGCCGAAGAAGCTGAGCGAGAGTTCGCCCGTGCCGTCGGTGACGGTGATCTCCAGGACGTAGCCGGGACTGCGGTTCAGGGAGCGGCCCTGCACTTTCACGACCTCGGCCATGACCGTGACGTGCTCGTCGTCGCGCAGCTCGGCGAGCGGCGTCAGCTCGCCCCGGTGCGCGTAGCGGCGCGGGTAGTGGTGCAGGAGGTCCCCGACCGTGTGCAGGTCGAGGCCCTTGGCGAGCACCTTCGCGGTCTTGTCCCCGATGACTTTGTGCAGCGGCTCGTCGAGATTCGGCACGTCGTCCATTCAAGCCCATCCCGGGGACGGTCACTCCACGCCGACGAGCAGCGGGTAGAGGACCTGGCCGCCGTCGTACACGCCGACCTCGACGTCCGGGTGGCGGTCGCGCAGGTGGTCCTCGAGGACGCCGACGAGCCCGGCGGCGGCGTGGACGCCCCCGATCAGCGTCACGAGTTCGCCGCCGCCCGACAGCATCCGGTCCAGGACGCTGCGCGCGGCGGTCTCCTGGTCGGCGGCGATCAGCGCGACGTCGCCCTCGATGAGGCCGAGGACGTCGCCGGGACGGCACAGCCCGACCGACGTCATCGCCTCCTCCCCCGCGATCTGCAACTGCCCGAAGCGGGTCGCGCCCGCCGCGCGGGTCATCGCGATGACGTCCTCGCCGAAGCGGCGCAGCGGGTCGTGGACGGCCAGCGCCGCGAGTCCCTGCACCGACGCCTTGGTCGGGACGACCGCGATGCGCGCCCCGGCGTCGCGGGCGCGTTCGGCGGCGGCCTCGGCGAGCGCGAGGACCTCGGGCTCGTTGGGCAGGACGGCCACCTCGTCGCCCGCCGCGAGGATCGCCTCGGCGAGGACGGCGAGCGGCGGGACCGCGCCCGGCTCGCGCCGCACGACCCGCGCCCCGCAGCTCTCGAACAGCGCGGCGAGGCCCCCGGCGGCGGTGACGGCGACGACGGCGCGTCCGGCGTGCGGTCCTGGGCGGTGCGCGGCGTCGTCGTCGGGCGGCGGCGCGTGCAGGTACGTCACGCGGACGCGGTGCGGTCGGCCCGCCGCGAGCCCCGCCTCGATCGCGGCCCCCGCGTCGTCGACGTGGACGTGGACGTTCCACAGCCCGTCCCCGCCGACGACGACGAGCGAGTCGCCGAGCCCGTCCAGGGTCTCGCGCAGCGCGGGGACGGCGGCGTCGGCGGCGTCGAGCAGGTACATGACCTCGTAGCCGGGCACGGGCGAGGGCGCGGCGGGCTCGGCGCGGACGATCCCGGGCACCCGCGCCGGGACGTCGTAGTGCTCGGGGTACTCGTCGGTGACGACGGCGACGAGAGCGTCCAGAACGACGCAGAGTCCGGCCGCCCCCGCGTCCACGACCCCGGCGGACGCGAGCGCGCCGAGCTGGCGCGGCGTCTCGCGCAGGGCCCGGCGCGCGTCGGCGGCGGCGGCCCGGACGGCGTCGGCCAGCAGCGCCTCCCGCCTCGCCGCCGCGGCGGCGAGGACGCTGAGGATCGTCCCCTCGACCGGATGCTCCACCGACCGCCGCGCCAGGTCGGACGCGTGGCGCAGCGCGGCGCCGAACGCGGGGCCGTCGGCGGGCCCGGCGTCGGCGAGCCGGTCGGCGAGGCCGCGCAGGACCTGGCTGAGGATCACGCCGGAGTTGCCGCGCGCGGCGAGCAGCGCGCCGCGCGCGAGGGCGCGCCAGGTCTCGGCGGTGCCGGCGGCGGGGACCGCGTCGAGGGCGTCGGCGGCGCCGAGGACGGTCAGGTGCAGGTTCGTGCCGGTGTCACCGTCGGGCACCGGGAAGACGTTGAGGGCGTCCAGGTCGCCGCGCACGCCGCCGAGGGCGTCGGCGGCGAGCCGGCACCAGCGCCGCACCGCGGCCCCGTCGAGAACGCCGAGGACCTCGCCCACTCTCGCTCCCTCCCGCGCCGGTTCCGCTCGTGTACCCCCGCGTTCCCCTCTGTACCGCGCCGGACGTGCCGGGGGGAAGCGGGAACGTGCCGATTCGCGTCGCGGTCCCGGGGTCGGCTAGTCTGGTCCGTGCGCCTCGTCCGAGGCGCCGCTGCGAGCATCCCGGCGACGACCGTCGGCCCGCTCGCCCTCACTGCTTCGACACCCACTTGGAGTTTCCGTGGCTTCCGTCTGCGACGTCTGCGGCAAGGGACCCGGTTTCGGCATGCGCGTCTCCCACTCGCACCGCCGCACCCCGCGCCGCTGGAACCCCAACATCCAGCGCGTCCGCGCCGTCGTGAACGGCGGGACCAAGCGGATCAACGCGTGCACGTCGTGCATCAAGGCGGGCAAGGTCACCAAGCCGTCCGTCTGACCGATACGTCCGCACCGGCCCCGTCGACCTTCGGTCCGGGGCCGGTTGTCGTGTTCCCGGGCGTTCACGGGTAGGAGACGAGCCGGACGCCCGGCGCGGTGTCGGCCGGGGGCGGGGTGACCTTGGCGGGCGCGGGGCCGCCGTCCCGGCCGAGCAGCCCGGCGTCGTGGGCGAGCAGGCCGAACACCGACGCGCAGGCGAGCAGCAGCAGGGCCAGCACGATCACCGCGAGCCGCGTCGGCCGCCCGGTGCCCGCGTGCGCCTCGTCCAGCATTGCTCTCCGCCCTTCCCGCCGGATTCGCCCGGCCCGGGGCATCATGGCACGAACAGCATGTTACTGGCACGGAACTGTCCGTCAGTGCGTAAATCCGGCGGTCAGCCGGGACGTTCCGCGCGGATTCGCCACCCGTGGTCGACCGGGCCGATGCCCGCGCCGAGCGGGAACCCGGCGGCGATCGCGCCGGTGACGTACTCCTTGGCGCGCGCGACGGCGGTGGGGACGTCCGCGCCGAGCGCCAGGTGGGACGCGAGGGCGGACGCGAGCGTGCAGCCCGTCCCGTGGGTGTGCCGGTTGTCGTGGCGGGGCGCGGTGAAGCGGTACTCGCGTTCGCCGTCGAACAGCAGGTCGGCGGGCTCGCCGGGCAGGTGGCCGCCCTTGACGAGCACCCAGGCGGGACCGAGCGCCTTGACCGCCTCGGCGGCGGGGCGCAGGCCGGTCTCGTCCACGACCTTGACGCCGGTGAGCTGCTCGACCTCCCACAGGTTCGGCGTGACGACGGTCGCGACCGGCAGCAGGACGTTCCGTACGGCGTCCACCGCCGACGGCTGCAACAGCGCGTCACCGTGCTTGGACACCCCGACCGGGTCCACGACGACAGGCGCCGCGACGTCCGCGAGCACGTCCGCGACGGTCTCGACCAGCGCGGCGGACGCGAGCATCCCGGTCTTCACCGCGTGGACGCCGATGTCGGACAGCACCGAGTCGAGCTGCGCGCGGACGGCCTCGGGCGGCAGTTCCCAGTACCCCTGGACGCCGACGGAGTTCTGCGCGGTGACGGCGGCGACGACGCTCATCCCGTGGACGCCGAGCGCGAGCATCGTCTTCAGGTCGGCCTGGATCCCGGCGCCGCCGCCGGAGTCGGAACCGGCGACCGAGAGGACGAGCGGCGGCGAGTTCTGCGGCATACCGCCCACTTTACGGGGATCAGATCCGATCGCAGGTGACCCGGTTGAGGACGCAGGTCGACGGGCTGTGCGGCGCGCCCGTCGCGCGGAACACGACCCGGACCGACGCGCCGGGCTCCAGCGCGGGCGCCGTCCCGGGACTGCGCACCCACGCCCGCCTGCCGAGCGCGACGACCTCCGCGCCCGTCGCGGACACCACGCGCGCCTTCGGGATGGTGAACGCCAGCGCCCACCGCCGGACGGCCCGTTCGCCCCGGTTGGTGACGGTGACGCTCGCGGTGAACGCCCCGGCCTGCCGCTTCAGCAGTGCGAAGTCGACGACGAGCCCGTCGGCGCGGGCGCTGCGGCGGCGCTGGGAGACCTGGCTGTCGTGGATGCCCTGGGCCTTCGGCTCGCGCGCGGGCGGGGCGAAGTTCAGCGAGATCTGCTTGGTGCTGTAGGCGTAGGAGACGACGCCGATCGCGATCGTGAGGGCGAGGATCGGGAGCAGGGGGACGGGGACGCGCCGTCGCGGGCGCTCGTCCGCGGGGGGCTGCGGCGGCGGCAGTGCCGCGTCGTCGCCGGGCGGCGGGTCGTCGTCCGGTTCCCCGAATCTGGTGTGTCGTCCCATCCCGTTCCTCATCGCGATCAGAGGATGTATACCAAAGCCGCCTCAACCCTGCCTACCGGATGAGGAATCGCGCAGCCCACCGCGCTCCCGGCTTCATACCCCCAAATCACCCCGGCTACCTGGGACGACGCGGGAAATGATCCCAGCCGCCGCCGTCGAACGGGCGCCCGTCCACGCGGACTCCGGAACCCTCGGCGACGCGGCCGATCGCCGTCCACGCGGCGGGGACGCGGCCGGGCGGGAACGCGGCGGCGAACCCGTGGTCCTCCCCGCCGGTGAGGACGTGCCGGACCCCGTCCGCGCCGAGCACGGCCGGGACGGGCAGCGCGGCCGTGTCGATCTCGACGCGCACGCCGGACGCCGCCGCGACGTGTCCGAGGTCGCGCACGAGGCCGTCGCTGACGTCGATGAGCGCCGTCGCGCCCGCCGCCCGCGCCTCCGCGCCCGCTTCGTAGGGCGGCCGGGGGCGGCGGTGCGCGGCGAGCAGTTCGGCCGGGCCGGACGCGCCGCGCTCCAGCAGGTCGAGCCCGGCGGCGGAGAACCCGAGCGCGCCCCGGACCGCGACGACGTCGCCGGGCCGCGCGCCGGAGCGGGTGAGCGGCGGCGCGCCGCCGAGGTCGCCGAGCGCGGTGATCGCGAGCGTGACCGCGTCGGCGCCCACGACGTCGCCGCCGACGATGGACGCGCCCGCCGCCGCGCACTCGGCGGCGAGCCCCGCGTACAGGTCCTCGGCCCACGCGGCGGGCGTCTCGGGCGGCAGCGCGAGCCCGACGAGCAGCGCGGTGGGCCGCGCGCCCATCGCGACGACGTCGGCGAGGTTCTGCGCGGCGGCCTTGTGCCCGATGTCGGCGGGCCCGGACCAGTCGCGGCGGAAGTGGCGGCCCTCGACCAGGAGATCGGCGGTGGCGACGACGCGGCCGTCGGGCGCGGCGACCACGGCGGCGTCGTCGCCGGGCCCGAGCGCGACCGCCGGCGCCTGCGGCAGGCCCCGGGTGAGCCGGGCGATCAGCCCGAACTCGCCGAGGTCGCCGACCCGTTCGACCGCCCCGCCCATCTCGCCCCGATTCCCGGTTATGTCCCGTGTGACCGCCTTCGACCCCGGGGGGCCGCAGTGGCGCACAACACGATACGGTGACCGTCCGACCGTTGAATCTCCGCCCGGGGAGGACGTGATGGTGCAGGCCTACATCCTCATCCAGACCGAGGTGGGCAGGGCTGCCGACGTCGCGGACCAGATCTCCGGGATCGCGGGCGTGATCAAGGCGGAGGACGTCACCGGCCCGTACGACGTGATCGTGCGCGCCGAGGCCCGGGACGTGGACGAGCTGGGCAAGCTCGTCGTCTCGCGCGTTCAGCGGATCGAGGGCATCACCCGGACTCTGACCTGCCCGATCGTCCGTGTCTGAGCGGAGGACCCGCGCGTTCCTGGCCGTCCCGCTGCTGGCGACGACCCTCGCGGGGTGCGGCGCGGGAGCGGTCGCGGTGCCCGTCCCGGCGGCGGACGCGACGACGACCCGGTTGTGCGAGGGGCTGCGGCTGCCCGAGCGCGTCCACGGCGAGAAGCTGCGCGGCACCTCGCCCGCGTCGCCGCTGACGGCCGCGTGGGGGTCGCCCGCGATCGCGCTGCGCTGCGGGGTGCCGCTCCCGGCGGGGCTGCGGCCGACGTCCCAGCTCCAGGACATCAACGGCCTGTCGTGGTTCGGGGTCCCGGCCGACCGTCCGGTCACCTGGACGGCCGTGGGACGCCAGGCGTACGTCGAGGTGACCGTCCCGCCGAAGTACGCGCCGCCCGGCGACGTGCTCATCGAACTCGGCGAGGCGATCGCGGCGACGATTCCCGCCAAGCCGGAGGGGCGGCTTTAAACGGTCCGGCTACGCTGGCGGCGATGGGCGTGGACTGGGTCAGGATGCGACCGCTGCCGGGCGTTCCCCGCGCCGTGCTCGACGATCTGGTCGAGGCGCAGGCCGACTGGTACGCGGCGTCCGGGGCGCTGCCCGACGATCTGCGGCATCTGCCCGTCCCGCCCAAGCCGCGCGCCGACCCGGCCGAGCTGCGCCGCCATGTCGCGCGGGACGGCACGTCGAGCTTCCGCGTCGCGGCGTTCGCGCTGAACCCGGTGTTCCCGGCCGAGTGGCGCCGCGCGGCGTTCCGCACCCACCTCCCCGGCGACCTGGCCCGGCGGCTGCGCGGCTGGACGCGGCATCGCGCCGAGGTGCGGGCCGGACGGCACCGTCCCTACCTGCGGGCCTGGCACGCGCACGTGACCGTCCGCAACCTGGTGGACGAGTGGACGCCGCTGCGCGAGCGCGCGTTCGAGGCCCGGGACCGGACCAGCGCGTGGGCGGTCCGGCCGGAGCTGGCGGAGATCCGGGAGCGGATCCTCGCGCTGCCCGTCCCGCAGCCGCCGCCCCCGCCGCGCTGGGACGACCCGCCCGCCGCCGGCCTGCCGCTGCCGTTCGAGGTCGCGCCGTTCGCGGCGCTGGCGCGCGAGTGGAACCGCCGCGTCCCGCGCGGGCAGAAGGCGTACGTGACGCCGCCGGTCGGGTTCGCGTCGTTCCTGGCCGCCGCCGTGGACGACGCGTGGCTCGACGCCTGCCTGGCCTGGCTGGACGACGCGGTCCGCGACGGATGCGGCGTCCTGCTCTGGTGACACCCGGCTTGCCATTCGGTGAGTCATTTGTCGCGACAGCGATAATCCCACTGTGGGTAATTATCCGATAGCGACATGTCATCAGGAAGAGACGGAGGCCACGTGATGCACGTGATCCCCTTCGATCGCTCCCGGCTCCCGTTCGCGCGCCACCTCGCCGAGGCGGCGCGGCTCGCCTACAAGGAACCCGGCGCGGTGCGGCGGCAGGCCGCCGCGTGGGGCTATTCCGACGTGCGGACCTTCTGCGTCCCGCACCAGGTGCCCTTCCCGCTGGAGGACACGCAGGCGTTCGCGATGGGGAACGCGGAGACGGTCGTCGTGGCGTTCCGGGGCACCGAGCCCGGCGAACTGCGCGACTGGCTGACCGACTGCGGCGCCCTCATGGTGCCGTACTCGTGCGGCGACGGAATGGTCCACCTCGGGTTCGAGCAGGCGCTGGACGCGGTGTGGCCGCAGATCCTCACGGCCGTCCGCGAACTGCGCACCGGAGACCAGAAACTGTGGTTCACCGGCCACAGCCTCGGCGGCGCCCTCGCGATGCTGGCGGCGGCGCGGATGTACTTCGCCGATCCGCGGCTGCTCGCGGACGGCGTCTACACGTTCGGGCAGCCCCGGACGTGCGACCCGGTCCTCGCCCGCGCCTACGACACGGCGTTCAAGGGGCGGATGTTCCGGTTCGTCAACAACAGCGACATCGTGCCGAAGCTCCCGCCCGACCCGCTGTACCGGCACGTGGCGCTGGAGCAGTACTTCGACGCGTCGGGGCGGCTGCTCCCCCGTCCGCCGTCGCTGCTCGTCCGGGTGTGCGACGCGCTGCGCGGCCATCTGCGCAGCCCGGCGTCGTTCGGCGTGGACGCGTTCCGCGACCACGGCATCGGCGCCTACATCACCTGCCTGGCGGCCAACGCCGAACCCGCCCACGAGGCGGACCTCCCCCGGGCCGCGTGAGCCCGGCGGCGGCGCGCCGGGGCACCGCGCCCCGGCCCGCCGGGCACCGGCGTCACCCGGCGACCTCCAGGGACACCTTCGTCCAGCCGGGCTCGCGCCGGTCGAACGCCTCGAACGCGTCCAGGACGTGCGGCAGCGCCTCCTGCTGCGTGATGATCGTCGTCGGGTCGGCGGCCCCGGTGGCGATCTTGGACAGCAGGCCCGGCACGTAGCGGCGGTGGTTGCAGTTCCCCGCCTGGACGGTCAGGTTCCGGTTCATCATCGTCCCGATCGGGAACCGGTCGAAGCCGGGCGGGTACACGCCGACGATGCCGATCGTCCCGGCCTTCGCGACCGCGTCCACGGCCCAGCGGATCGCCTGGCTCGGCGCGTCGCCGGGCCGCCACAGGTCGCCCTGGACGTTCGTCTCGGGCGCCGCGACGTGCACCTCCGCGTCGTACTGCTCGATGTGCTCGCCGGCCGGACCGGCGGCGGGTCCGCCGGACGGGCGCTGCGCGTCCACGCCGACCGCGTCGATGACCCGGTCCGCGCCGATGCCGCCCGTCATGTCCTTGATCGAGGTGACGGGGTCCTCGGCGTTGAAGTCGATCGTCTCGGCGTTCTGCAGCCGGGCCGTCTCCAGCCGGTCGGCGTTGCCGTCCACGATGAGGACGCGGCCCGCGCCCTGCATCCGCGCCGACAGCGCGGCGAGCTGCCCGACCGGCCCGGCGCCGAAGATCGCGACGACGTCGCCGGGCGTCACCTGCGCGAGCCGCGCCCCGAACCACGCGGTCGGGAAGATGTCGCTGACCATCAGCGCCTGCTCGTCGGTCACCCCGGGCGGGATCGGGACGATGTTGGTGTGCGCGAACGGCACCCGCGCGTACTCGGCCTGCAACCCGTCGAACGGCCCGGTCGAGATCGGGCCGCCGTAGAAGGACGTCCCGGCGTCGCGGCCCTGCGGGTTCACCACGTCGCACTGCGCGTAGTAGCCCGCGCGGCAGTAGACGCACCGGCCGCAGCCGAGCGTGGACGGGATCACCACCCGGTCGCCGACGGAGAAGTTGCGCACCTCGGGCCCCAGCTCCTCCACGACGCCGACGGCCTCGTGGCCGAGGATCGTCCCGGGCCGCATCCCCGGCATCGTGCCGCGCACGAAGTGCAGGTCGGTGCCGCAGATCGCGCTCCCGGTGATCCGGACGATCGCGTCCGCGGGCTCCTGGAGCTTCGGTTCGGGCACGTCCTCCACGGTGATGTCCCCGACGCCCTGCCAGATCACGGCCTTCATAGCGTTGCCTCCTGGTAAGCGGGTTCAGCGAAGTGCGGCCCCTTGCCAGTGACGCGGCGGCTGACACATGACCGAATCCCGGACGCGCGACTCACCGGGTCCGCAGGTAGGCGGCGCCGCCGACGCCCGCCAGGCCCGCCGCGCCCGCGGCGAGCAGGCCCCGGTGCTCGGACGCCCAGCGCTGGAGGCTGCGCGGGTGCGCGCGGTCGTCGAAGTCGCCGTGCGCGCCGAAGTCGTGGCCGCCGGTGTCGTCGGCGGGCCGCCACAGGTTGGCGGGCGCGTCCGGGTCGGCGGGACGTCCGGTCTGCTGCGAGCCGTAGCCGGTCCGGGCGAGGTAGCGGTCCAGCAGGCCGGGCGCGATCCGGTTCCCGAGGATCGTCCCGACCGTGCTGCCGCCGACCCAGTACTCGCGGCGGCGCGGGTGCGCGGCGGCGTGGACGAGCGCCCGCGCCGCCACCTCCGGCTGGTAGATCGGCGGGACGGGCTGCGGCCGGTCCGGCAGCCGGTTCTCCACCCAGTCGAACTGCGGGGTGTTCACGGCGGGCATGTGGACGATCGTCGTCCGCACGTGCGACCGCCGGTGCAGCAGTTCGGTCCGCACCGACTCGTGCATCCCCTGGACGGCGTGCTTGGCCCCGCAGTACGCCGACTGGAGGGGGATCCCGCGCTTGGCGAGCGCCGAGCCGGTCTGGACGATCGTCCCGCGGTCGCGCGGCAGCATCCGGTCCAGCGCGGCGCGCGTGCCGTGGACGAACCCGAGGTAGGTGACCTCGGTGACGCGGCGGAACTCGTCCGGGTCGATCTCGGTGAAGGGCGCGAACACCGAGGTGAACGCGACGTTGATCCACACGTCGACGGGGCCGAGTTCGGTCTCGACGCGCTCGGCGGCGGCGTCGACCTCCGCGAAGTCGGCGACGTCCACGGGGATGGGCAGCGCGGTGCCGCCCGCGGCCCGGACGTCGCGCGCCGCCGCGCCGAGCCCGGTCGCCCCGCGCGCCAGCAGCGCGACCCGGTCCCCCCGCGCGCCGAGCAGCCGCGCGGTCGCGCGGCCGATGCCGCCGCTCGCCCCGGTCAGGACGACGACGCGCGGCGCTCGCTGCCGAGCCATGAGCTCCACCTTCCTCCCGCCGGACGTGTCCGGGCGGCCTACCCGAGCGCGGCGCGCCCTAACGAACACCGTGTCAAAGGCGATTTCAGGGGCACGGGACCCCACATGGGGAAAATCGCATCGGAAGCGCTGATCGAACGGCTCATCGACTGGGGGGTCGACACGATCTTCGGCCTCCCGGGGGACGGCATCAACGGCATCATGGAGGGCCTGCGCCGGCACAAGGACAAGATCAGGTTCGTGCTCGTCCGGCACGAGGAGGCGGCGGCCTTCATGGCCACCGGCTACGCCAAGGCCACCGGGAAGATCGGCGTGTGCCTGGCGACGTCGGGGCCGGGCGCCGTCCACCTGCTGAACGGGCTCTACGACGCCAAGCTCGACCACACGCCCGTCCTCGCGATCACGGGGATGCAGGAGACGTCCGTCCTCGGCACCGGGTACCAGCAGGAGGTCCACACCGAGCACCTCTTCGCGGACGTCGCGGAGTACAACCTCGTCATCGACAACCCCGCGCAGCTTCCGGGCGTGGTGGACCTCGCCGTCCGGACGGCCCTGGCCCGGCGCGGCGTCGCGCACCTGACGTTCCCGAACGACGTCCAGGTCGCGGACGCCGACGCCGACCCGTACGCGCACGTCGCGCCCGCCCGGCCGCCCGCGACGGCCCCGGTGTTCCTGGAGCCGCCGGGGGTGCCGCGCGCGTCCGACCTGCGCGCCGCCGCGAACGTCCTCAACGACGGGAGCAAGGTCGCGCTGCTCGTCGGCGTCGGCGCGCTGCACGCCCGGGACGAGGTCCTGGCCGTCGCGGACGCGCTCGGCGCGCCGGTGATCAAGACGCTGCCCGGCAAGGCCGTCATCCCGGACGACTCGCCGTTCGCGGTCGGCGGGATCGGCCTGCTCGGCACCCGGCCCGGCGAGGAGCTGATCGAGGAGTGCGACACGCTCTTCATGGTCGGGACGAACTTCCCCTACACCCAGCACCTGCCCGAGCCGGGCAAGGTCCGGGTCGTCCAGCTCGAGGCCGACCCGTCGCGCGCCGGGGCGCGGATGCCCACCGAGGTCCCGATGATCGGCGACGCGAAGGAGGGGTTGGCGGCGCTGCTCCCCCTGCTGGAGCGCAAGAAGAAGCGCGGCCACCTGGAGAAGTTCCAGAAGTCGATGGACAAGTGGCGCAAGGACATGGACGCGCTGGAGAACCCCAAGCGCACGCCGATCGCGCCGCAGTACGTCATGGGCGTGCTGGACGACCTCGCGTCCGACGACGCGATCCTCACCTGCGACAGCGGCACGATCGCGACCTGGGCCGCGCGGCACTGGACGATCCGCGGCGACCGGGGCTTCTACCTGTCGGGCAACCTCGCCACGATGGCGCCCGGCCTGCCGTACTCGATCGCGATCCAGCACGCGTTCCCCGGCCGGCAGGTCATCGCCTACGTCGGCGACGGCGGGTTCTCGATGCTGATGGCGGACTTCATCACCGCCGTCCACCACCGCCTGCCGATCAAGGTGGTCATCAACAACAACAACTCGCTGGGGCAGATCCTCTGGGAGCAGATGGTCCTCGGCTACCCCGAGTTCGGCATCCGGTACTCCGACGAGCCGGTGGCCGACTTCGCCGCCTGGGCGCGGTCGTGCGGCGGCTGCGGGCTGAAGGTCACCGACCCGCGCGACGTGGAGAAGGCCGTGCTGGAGGCGCTGAACCACGACGGCCCCGCGCTGGTGGACGTCCAGGTCGACCCGGACGAGCCGCCGATGCCCGGCAAGATCCAGTACGACCAGGCCAAGAAGTTCGGCAAGGCGTTCCTCAAGGGGCAGCCGCGCCGGTCGTCCATCGCGACGACGCTGTTCAAGGACAAGATCCAGCAGCTCGGGAAGTGACCGGCGGGCACCGGGTCAGCGGACCCGGTGCCGCTCCGCGTCGGCGGCGCGGAACGTCAGGCCGTGGCCGGGCGCGTCGGCGTGCGGCCGGATCACGCCGTCCTCGACTTTCAGGGCGCCGTCGAACAGCATCCGCTCGATTCGCACGTGGTCGTGGAACCACTCGATGTGCCTTGCGTTCGGGAGCGCGGCCATCACGGCGGCGTGCTGGTTCGGCGCGCAGTGCGCCGACAGCGGCCGGTTGTGCGCGCGGGCCAGCGCCGCGACGCGCAGGAACTCGGTGATGCCGCCGACGCGCGTGACGTCGGCCTGCGGCTCGTCGACGGCGTCCAGCAGCCGCAGGTAGTAGGGCAGGTCGAAGCCGTACTCTCCCGCCGCGACCGGGCAGTCCACGGCGGCGCGGACGCGGCGCAGGCCGTCGGGGTCGTCGGACGACACCGGCTCCTCGAACCAGCCGAGCGGCGGCGCCTCCCGCGCGATCGCGACGGCCTGCTTCGGCCGGTAGGCGCCGTTGGCGTCGGCGTACAGCTCGGCGCGGCCCGCCGTAAGGTCGTGGACGAGCCGCAGCCTGCGCAGGTCGCGGTCCGGGTCGTCACCGATCTTGATCTTGACGGCCGCGGCGCCCTCGGCGAGCCATCCTTCGACCTGCTCGCGGGTGCGGGCGTCGTCGTAGGTGGTGAACCCGCCCGAACCGTAGATCCGGACGGACGCGTCCGGCGCCGCGCCGAGCAGCCGGTGCAGCGGGACGCCGAGCAGCCGCGCCCGCAGGTCCCACAGCGCGCAGTCCACCGCCGAGAGCGCCTTCCCTCCGATGCCGGGCCGGCCCGCGTTGCGCAGCGCCCGGCACTGCGCCTCGTGGACGGCGGCGGTCGCCAGCGCGTCGGCGCCGTACACGACGGTGGCGAGCAGTTCGGCCACCACCCCGGCCGTCGCGGCGGGGCCGTACGTCCAGCCGGTGCCGGTCGTGTCGTGGGCGGTCGCGGTGACGAGCACGAGCGTCGTCGCCGTCCAGGACAGGGTGCCGTCGGCCTCGGGCGCGTCGGTCGGGATCGTGTACGCGGCGGCCTCCAGTGCGGTGACCGGGGCGCTCACATCACGTCCCGGAGGAGTTCGGCGAGGTGGCGGGGGGCGGCGTCGGTGCCGGTCTCGATCTGGGTGCGGCAGGAGAAGCCGTCGGCGAGGACGGCCGTCCCGGGCGGCGCGGAGCGCACGGCGGGCCAGAGTCCGAGTTCGGCGGCCCCGACCGACACGTCGTAGTGGCCGCGTTCGAAGCCGAAGTTCCCCGCCAGGCCGCAGCAGCCGACGTCCAGCACCTCGGCGTCCACCCCGGCGCGCGCCAGCACGGCGCGGTCGGCGTTGAAGCCCATGATCGCGTGGTGGTGGCAGTGCGGCTGCGCGATGGCCTTCAGCTCGTGCGCGTTGGGGAACGGGACGTCGTGCTCGTCCAGCAGTTCGGCGAGCGTGCGCGTCCGGTCGCGGAGCAGCCCGATCTCCGCGTCGCCCTCCAGCAGCTCCGGCGCGTCGGCGCGGAACACGGCCGCGCAGCTCGGTTCGAGCACGACGACCTCCTCGCCCGCGCGCAGCCGGGGGCCGAGCACGCGGGCGGTGCGGCGCAGGACGCGCTCGGCGGTGCCGAGCTGGCCGGTGGAGATCCAGGTCAGGCCGCAGCACAGGCCGTCGCGGGCCGTCCCGAGCGCGGACGGGCGCGGCGGCACCTCCACCCGGAAACCCGCCTTCTCCAGCACGTCCACGGCCGCCTTCCCGGCCTCCGGATGGAACGAGTCGGTGAAGGTGTCCGGCCACAGCACGACCGGGCCGCGCCAGCCGGAGCCCTGGGGGCGCCGTCCCCGGAACCAGTCGCTGAACCTCTGCGCGGCGAAGCGCGGCAGCTCGCGCCGCCGGTCCACGCCGCCTGCGGCCTTGACGACCCGGGACAGCCCCGGCGCGTGCGTCACCGCGTTCGCGGCGCGCGGCGCGGCGCTCGCCAGGCCCGCCCACAGCGGCAGCCAGCCCATCGCGTAGTGCGCGGGCGGACGGATCCGTCCCGCGTAGTGGTGGGACAGGAACTCGGCCTTGTAGGTGGCCATGTCCACGCCGACCGGGCAGTCCTGGCGGCAGCCCTTGCAGGCCAGGCAGAGGTCGAGCGCGTCGGCGACGTCCTTGGAGCGCCAGCCGTCCTGGATCACCTCGCCGCGCATCATCTCGTTCAGCAGCCGGGCGCGGCCCCGCGTCGCGTGCTTCTCCTCGCCTGTCACGCGGTAGCTCGGGCACATGACGCCGCCGGAGCTGCCGCGGCAGTTGCCGATGCCGACGCAGCGCTCGGCGGCGTGGGTGAAGCGGTGGTGGTCGTGCGGGTAGGAGAAGTACGTCTTCGGCTCGGACGGGTGGTAGCCGTGCCGGTCCAGGTGGTCGTCCAGCCGTTCGGGACGCTGTTTGCGGCCCGGCGTCGCGACCTTGCCCGGGTTCATCCGGTCGTCCGGGTCGAAGATCGCCTTGAACCGGCCGAACAGCTCGACCATGGCGTCGCCGAACATCAGCGGCAGCAGCTCGGCGCGGGACTGGCCGTCGCCGTGCTCCCCCGACAGCGACCCGCCGTAGGACACGACGAGCCGCGCCGCGCGCTGCACGAAGGCGCGGTAGCGGGCGACGCCCGCGTCGTCGGACAGGTCGAACGGGATGCGCGTGTGGACGCAGCCCTGCCCGAAATGCCCGTAGAGGGAGATGGGTGCGAGGCCGAACTCGTTGACGAGCGCCCGGAAGTCGCGCAGGTAGTCGCCCAGCTTGTCGGGCGGGACGGCGGCGTCCTCCCAGCCCTCGTGCGTGTCCGGCTCGCCGGGCGGGTAGGCGGTGGCGCCGAGGCCCGCCTCGCGCACCTTCCACAGCTTGCGCTCCTCCGCCGGGTCGTGCCGGTCCTGGACGCTCGGCGGGTTCGGCGCCGTCGCCAGGGCGTCCACCAGCGCGTCGGCGCGCTCGTCGGCCTCGTCCTGCGACCGGCCGCCGAACCGGACCATCAGCCAGCCCGCGCCCTCCGGCAGCTCGCGCCACACGTCGGTGCTCATCAGCAGGTCGGCGCGGGCGAGGCGGACCAGCTCGTCGTCCAGGCCCTCCAGCGCCAGCGGCGCGTGCGCGGCCACGGCCGGGACGGCGTCGGCCGCCGCCGCGATGTCGTCGTAGCCGAGGACGACCAGCGCCCGGGCCTTCGGCGCCTCGAACAGCCGGATCTCGGCGTGCAGCACGGTGACGAGCGTGCCCTCCGAGCCGACCAGCGCGCGGGCGACGTTGAAGCCGTTCTCGGGCAGCAGCTCGTCCAGGCCGTACCCGGACACGCGGCGCGGGATGTCGGGGTACCGGGTGCGCAGCAGCGCCAGGCCGTCGTCGCGCAGCGCGCGCAGCTCCCGGTAGATCTCGGCGCGGCGGCCCCCGGCGGCGAGGATCCGCGCGTACTCGTCGTCGTCGGTGGGGCCGACCCACGTCCGGACGCCGTCGTAGGTCAGGATCTCCAGCCGCTCCACCGACGCGGTCATGCGCCCGTACGCCTGCGCGGTCGCGCCGCACGAGTCGTTGCCGATCATCCCGCCGATCGTGCAGGTCGCGTGCGTGGACGGCCGGGGGCCGACGGTCAGGCCGTGCGGTTCGAGGGCGGTGTTGAGGTCGTCCAGGCAGGCGCCGGGCTCCACGATCGCCGTCCGCGCCTCGGCGTCCAGCGCGACGAGCCGGTTGCAGTTCTTGGACCAGTCGAGGACGACGGCCGTGTTGCAGCACTGCCCGGCGAGGCTCGTCCCGCCGCCGCGCGACAGGACCGGGACGCCGTTCTCCCGGCACACCGCGACGGCCTCGGCGCCCGCGTCCACCGTGGCCGGCACCACCACCCCGAGCGGAGGCCATCGGTAGTTCGACGCGTCGTGCGCGTACATCGCCCGCGACCCCGCGTCGAACCGGACCTCGCCCGCCACCCGCGCCCGCAGCTCCCGCTCCAGCCTCTCCATGGCCGCGCGCCTACCCGGACGCAACGGCGTGAACCCGGCGGCCCGTCGGGCAAGGGCGCACCAAGAGTCCTTGGCCCGCCCCGGACTCTGCGCGGGGCGGCGGCCGGGAACGGGACAGGAAGCCGTGCGAAGGAGGCCAGGGTGAAGCAGAAGATCGCGCCGGACGTGGCAGAGCTGTGGGACGAGTTCCACGGGGCGGTGAACATGACGTCGGAGGAGCTGCGGGAATGGCTGCTCACCGACGCGTCGGGCGTGGACGCGCTGCCCGCCGCCCCCGGCTCGGGCGTGCCCGACCTCGGCCGCCACGTCGCGCTCATCCTCCGCAAGCGGAAGATGGACCTGACCCGCGAGGACGTCGACACGATGCGCCGCGTGGTGGACCGGATCCACGACTACCTGGCGAACCCGCCCGCCGAGGGCGCGTCCCGCGAGTCGTGGCGGCACGGGCTGATGAACCTCGGCCACGACCCGCTGAAGCCGGAACCCCACCTCGACGTGTGACGCTCACGGCGGCGGGGCGTCGAGGAACCCGCGCCAGGCAACAGGCGGGGGTTCAGGTCGCGGGGCCGAGACGCAGGGCCTGGACGGCGGCCACCAGTTCGGCGACGGACCCCGGGTCGGTCAGCGAGCGTCCAGTGAGTTCGCGGATCCGGCGCATCCGGTACCGGACGGTGTTCGCGTGGCAGTGCAGCACCTGCGCGGCCCGGTCCGCCGAGCCGCCGTTGCCGAGGTAGGCGTCCAGCGTCTCCAGCAGGAAGTCCCGTTCCTCGGCGGGCTGGTCCAGCAGGGCGCCGAGGACCGCCCGCGCCAGCCGCCGTCCCTCGTCCGGGTCGTTGGCGAGGAACGCGGCGAGCGGGCTGGACCCGAACGCGCGGACCTGCGCCGTGCCGGGCGGGAGGGCGGCGAGCGCCGTCCGGGCGAGGTGCAGGGCGCGGGGCGTGTCCGTCAGCGACCGGTAGGGCGGGCTCACGCCGGTGCGGGCCACGGCGGTCTCCCGCAGGACGTCCAGCATCGGGTCGAACTGCTCGTCGCGCACCGACACCACGCCCGCCTGGAGCGTCGGGGTGAGCTGCCACGCCGAGACGATGCCGAGCCGCGCGAGCCGCCGCTCGACGCCGGCCAGGCTCTCCTCGGCGAGGCCGCGCGTCTCCGCCGCGACCACGGCCAGCCGCCCGTCCAGGGACAGCCCGAGCAGCTTCCCGGCCTCCCACGGCCCGGCGCCCGCGACGCGGTGGCCGGTGAACAGCGCCTCCGCCAGCGCGGACCGCCGCCGCTGCTGCGCGACCAGCAGGTCCGCGTTCGCGGCCCGGTACGCCTCGGTGAGCCGCACCGCGTGCTCGTCGGTGACGCGCCAGAGCAGCCCGGCGAGGTTCACGAGCGCGTCCGCCCGCGCGCCGGTGCGGGCGTGCCGGACGAGCAGGTCCCACAGCATCGCGCAGGCGATCCGGTAGACCTGCAGCACCTCCGGCAGCGGCGCGCCCTGGTGCGCGCGGCGGCGGCCCGTCTCCTCGGGCGCGGCCTGGTCGGGGGCGGCGGTCCCGGCGAGCGCGGCGACCACGAAGCGCAGGTTCACCGCGATCGAGCGGCGCAGGTCGGCGCGCGGGACGATCTTCTCGTCCCGGTAGAGCGCGATCCGGTCGAGCACGGCCGCGTGGACGTCCTCGATCAGGCGCGGCAGCCGGGCCTCGGCCCACGTGACGAGTTCGGCCGGGGCCGTGTCCCTCGCCTCCGCCACGGCGCGGCCCGCCTTCCCTGAAAAGAGGTCCGAATTACGGGTGCGCCCCGTCCGGAAATCGATGCTCCACGGTCTACGTGCCGTCCGGAGAAGTGTCAAGCGGCCGACGGTCGCGCGCAGCCGATCGTCGGACGCGCCAAAGATGTTCGTCGCGCCGCACAAAGTGCCGCGTGAGCCCCGCCACGCGAGGAAATCTTCAATTTTTCCCTGACAAAGGTGTGTTTGAATCGGCGCACGGCGGCAGCGGGAGGGTGACGGTGGACGATCGGCGCGACAGCCGGAGACCGGAGTTCAAGCCCTACCGCCACCCGGCCGCGGGCTGGGGCGCGGCCAAGAGCGTCACGGGCTTCATCCTGCGCCAGCGCGAGCCGATCGACGGCGCGCGCGCCCTGCTGCGGATGAACCAGGAGAACGGCGGCTTCGACTGCCCCGGCTGCGCGTGGCCGGACGATCCGGGCGGCCTCCACCTGGACGTCTGCGAGAACGGCATCAAGCACGTCACGTGGGAGATGACCGGCAAGCGCGTCGGCCGCGACTTCTTCGCCGCCCACCCGGTGCGCGAGCTGGCGAAGTGGAGCGACACGGACCTGGAGGCGCAGGGACGGCTGACCGAACCGCTGTCCTACGACCCCGGGACCGACCGCTACGTCCCGATCTCCTGGCCGGACGCGTTCGCGCTGGTCGGACGCACCCTGCGCGACCTCGACAGCCCCGACCGGGCCGCGTTCTACACCTCCGGACGGCTCGGCAACGAGGCCACGTTCCTCTACCAGCTCATGGCCCGCGAGCTGGGCACCAACAACCTCCCCGACTGCTCGAACATGTGCCACGAGGCGAGCGGCCGGGCGCTGAAGGCGGCGATCGGCACCGGGAAGGGCACGGTCGACGTCCACGACTGGGAGCGCGCCGACGCGCTGTTCGTTTTCGGGGTCAACGCCGCGTCCAACGCGCCCCGGATGCTGACCGCGCTCGCCGGGGCCTGCCGGCGGGGCGCGCAGGTCGTCCACGTGAACCCGCTGGTCGAGGCGGGCGCGACGCGGACGATCATCCCGCACGAGTTCGCCCGCATGGCCGCCTTCCGCACCACGCCGACGTCGACCAAGAACGTCCAGCCGCGCATCGGCGGGGACATGGCGCTGGTCAGGGGCGTCGCGAAGGCGCTGCTGGAGCTGGCCGAGACCGACCCGAACGCGCTGGACGCCGACTTCCTCGCCGCCCACACCACCGGCTTCGAGCGGTACCGGGACGTCTGCGCCCGGACGTCGTGGGCCGAGATCGAGCACCAGTCCGGCGTCGCCGTCGCCGAGATCCGCGCCCTGGCCGCCGTCTACCGCGCCGCCGAGCGGACGATCGTGAGCTGGTGCCTCGGCGTGACGCAGCACGAGCACGGCGTCGACACCGTCCGCGAGATCGTGAACCTGCTGCTCCTGCGCGGGAACATCGGCCGGGAGGGCGCCGGGCCGTCCCCGGTGCGCGGGCACAGCAACGTGCAGGGCAACCGGACGTGCGGCATCGACCACCGTCCCGACCCGGCCTTCCTCGACCGGCTCGGCGCGGTCTGCGGGATCGAGCCGCCCCGCCGCCACGGGCTCGACACCGTCCGGACGATCGAGGCGATGCGCCGGGGCGAGGTGACGGTGTTCGTCGGCATGGGCGGCAACTTCGCGCTCGCCGCGCCGGACACGCCCTACACGGCCGAGGCCCTGCGGAACTGCGACCTGACCGTCCAGGTCAGCACGAAGCTCAACCGCAGCCACCTCGAACACGGCCGCCGCGCGCTGATCCTGCCGTGCATCGGCCGCACCGAGAAGGACCACCAGGCGGCGGGCGTGCAGGCCACGTCGGTCGAGGACGCGATGAGCATGGTCCACCTGTCGACCGGCATGAAGCGCCCCGCGTCGCCGCACCTGCTGTCCGAGCCCGCGATCATCGCCGGGATGGCCCGCGCGGCGCTGCCGGACAGCGCGACGCCGTGGGAGGGCTACGTCGAGGACTACGACCGGATCCGGGACACGATGGCGCAGGTCCTGGACGGCTTCGAGGACTTCAACCGCCGCGTCCGGCAGCCGCACGGGTTCCGCATCCACCAGCCCGCGCGCGACCGCGAGTTCCGCACCGCGTCCGGGCGCGCGGAGTTCTCGGCGGCGGGCCTCCCGGACGTCGTCCCCGCGCCCGGCACGCTGGCGCTCGGCACCATGCGGTCGCACGACCAGTGGAACACGACGATCTACTCCGACAACGACCGCTACCGGGGCATCAGGAACCTGCGGACGCTGGTCTTCATGAACCCCGACGACATGCGCGAACGCGGCCTGGCCGAGTTCGACGAGGTCGACGTCACGAGCGTCGCCAAGGACGGGAGCACCCGGTCTCTGCTGCGCTACCGCGCGGTGCCCTACGACATCCCCCGGGGCTGCGCGGCCGGGTACATGCCCGAGATGAACGTCCTGTGCGCGATCGGCGACTACAGCGCCCAGAGCGACCAGCCGCTGATGAAGCACCTCAAGGTCACCGTTGAGCCGTCCGGACGCGGCTGACGGCACGACCCCCCGGACGAAGGTCTCCGATCATTCCGCCGTTCCGGGGAGATTTCCCGGGCTCGTTCAACACTTCACGGATGGGCGGGCAAAAAGTGGGGCGGGCGGGATTCGAACCCGCTCAGCGCTGTGGCACCTGCTTTACAGGCAGGCCCGACTCTCCGAACGTCGGCGCCGCCCCGCGGAAAAAGGGGGATGGTGCGGCTCCCGGGATTCGAACCCGGAACGTCCACCTTCTGAGGATGGCCCCTCTGCCGATTGGGGTAGAGCCGCGCGTCGTGCCGGGGCGGCGTCGCCCCCGGGTCCCGCGCGGCCGATGACGGCTCAGCGATAGCGGCGGGAGACCGGAGACGACGCCTGGCGCAGTCGTAGCTTCACGGCGTCCTCCTTCCCAGGTCTCGGTGTGCCGACGTCCGCAACGATGCCAGCCGGGACGAACCCGGCGCAACGGATTAAAGGTCGAGCGTGAGCCGTCCCCCGGACGCGCGGGAGACGCAGATCAGCAGCCCGTCGTCGGCCGCGTCGGAGACGGCGCGCTCGTCGGCGTCGCCCGCGAGCAGCCCGACCCGGCACGTCCCGCAGAAGCCCTGGCGGCACGAGTACGCCACCTCCGGGACGGCCTCGCGGATCACGTCCAGCGCGGACCGGTCCGCCGGGACGGGCAGCACGACGCCCGTCCTGGCCAGGTCGACCTCGAACGGCCGCCCGTCGGTGATCGGCGCGGGCGCGAACCGCTCGAAGTGCAGGGTGGCGCCGTCGGGGAACGCGCCGCGCACCGCGTCGAGCATGGGCGCGGGCCCGCAGCAGTACACGGCCGTGCCCGGCTCGACTCCGGCGAGCAGATCCGCGCCGGACGGCGCGCCGTGCTCGTCGTCGGTCCGGACGATCACCCGCTCGGCGGGCAGGTCGGCGAGTTCGCCGAGGAACGCGAGCGAGGCGCGGGACCGTCCGGCGTAGACGAGCGTCCAGTCGGCGCCCGCCCGGTGCGCCGCCCGGACCATCGGCAGGATCGGCGTGATGCCGATGCCGCCCGCGACGAACCGGTACCGCTCGCGCGCGAGGAACGGGAACGCGTTGCGCGGCCCGGTGACGGTCAGCTCGTCGCCCGCCGCGACCGCGTCGTGGATCTCCCGCGAGCCGCCCGCGCCCGCCGGGAGCCGCCGGACGGCGATCCGGTACGACGTCCGGTCGCCGGGGTCGCCGCACAGCGAGTACTGGCGGCGCCGCCCGGACGGCAGCAGCACGTCCAGATGGGAGCCCGGCCACCAGCGCGGCAGGTCCCGGCCGTCGGGCGCGGCGAGCCGCAGCGACACGACGTCCTCGGCCTCCGGCACGACCGCGCGGACGACCAGCCGCAGCCCCCGGTCCACCGGCCGGATCGGCGGGGCGGGCGCCGTCCGCAGCGCCATGGCCCGCTCCAACCCGGTGAACACGGTGTGGACGGCCACCCAGAACGGGTCGCGGGAGCGCCGGCCGAACAGCGACGGCGGGATGCGGTCCTTCAGGCCGTCGCTCACCGCAGCGCCGCCTGCGCCGCCGGGGACGACGCCAGGTACGCGAGCGCCTGCGCGGTCGAGCCCTCGTTCAGCGGGGAGTAGTCCCGCCGCAGGTACCGCCGGATCGCCGCGAGCAGCGACCGCCGGCTCGGGCTCAGCCCGGCCGGGCCGGTGCGCCGCAGATGGCCGAGCCCGCCCCGCACGCGGCCCCGGACGACCGGGTCGGCGGCCAGCAGGTACCGGTGCCCGCGCTGCCACAGCGACCCGAGCATGATCACCGTCTCGGTCATCGCCCGCACCCGCGCGCCGTACGAGCCGTCCAGGTGCGTGAACAGGTCGTGCGCGACGTGCCGGTGCTCGACCTCCTCGGCGCCGTGCCAGCGCAGCAGGTCCAGCATCGTCGGGTCGGCCCCGGCGCGGTCCAGCGCGGACGCGTTGAGGATCCAGTCGCCGAGCACGCCGGTGAAGTGCTCGATCGCCGCGATGATCGCGACGCGCTCGAACAGCCAGACGCGCAACGCCTCGCCGGTGAGGTCGCGGTCGCCGAGCAGGCCCTCGAACATGAAGTCCACCTGCCGGACGAACGGCCCGACGTCCAGGCCCTGCGCGGTGAAGTGCTCCAGGACGCCGTCGTGCGACCGGGCGTGGACGGCCTCCTGCCCGATGAAGCCGAGCACGTCCTCGCGGAGCCGGTCGTCCCGGATGTACGGGAGCGCCTGCTTGAACACGCGGATGAACCACTCCTCGCCCGCGGGCAGCAGCAGGTGCAGCACGTTGATGAGGTGGGAGGCCACCGGGTCGCGGGGGATCCAGTGCAGGGGCACACCGGTCCAGTCGAAGCGCACGTCGCGGGCCTGGAGGACGATGCCCTCCGGCTCCTCGGGCCGTACGGTCATGGGGCCTCCCCCGGGGGTGGGTCAGCGAGGGCTTATTGAGAACTCGTCCAGAACGGTACCTCTGTCCCCTATCACGAACAAACAGACCAGTTCGTGAGGCTTGTCACCGGGACGCACACCGGCGGCGTCCGATAATGAGCGGGTGATCATTGCGAAGGGGGCGCGCATGGCCTGGCTGCTGCTCGCGGGGGCGATCCTCAGCGAGGTGACCGCGACGATCTCGCTGCGGCTCTCCGACGGGTTCAGCCGCGTGGTCCCGAGCGTGGTCGTCGTCGCCGGCTACGTCACGGCGTTCGCGTTCCTGTCGCTGGTGCTCAAGGCCGGGATCCCGGTCGGCGTCGCGTACGGGATCTGGTCGGCGTGCGGCGTCGCGCTCGTCGCGCTGATCGGCGCGCTGTTCCTCGGCGAGGCGCTCACCTGGGTCCAGATCGCGGGCGTCGCGCTCGTCATCGGCGGCGTCGTCGCGCTGGAGGCCGGCGGCTCCTAGAAGGCGGGCGTCGGGTCGGGCATCAGCATCGGCCCGGTGATCCGGAACCGCTCCACCCCGCGCCGCGTGAGGTGGACGCGCAGGTCGATCCAGCCCGCCGCCGCGCCGCTCCCGCAGTCGCGTCCGGCGGTCGGGAAGTGCAGGTCACCGGCCGACAGCTTCGCGCCCGCCACCAGCACCGGCAGCAGGATCCGCGAGCCCGCCGTCAGCCGCGCGATCGTGCAGCCCCCGACGGCCCGGCCCCGGTCCGCGCCGCGCACGGCCCGCGCCGCCACCGCCGCGTGCCGCGCCGTCCCCGGGACGAGCCCGCCGAGCATCGCCGGTCCCGGCGCGCACCCGCCCGCCGCCGCGAGCCCCGCCGCGTCCGGCGCGCAGCCGATCACCCCGGGGTGCCCGGACGGCGCCGGCCGCCCGTCCGCCCGGCCGAGCGCCAACACGTCCACCACGATCACGTCGCCCGGCTCGGCGCCGACGACGTCCAGCGGCCCGCACAGCAGCGGCTCGGCGCCGCGCTCGCGGGCCGGGCAGTCCAGCCGGACCGACCCGCCCGTGATGACCTCCGCGACGGCCGGAAGGTCCGGGTGCCAGCGGTCGTGGCCGGGGACGGCGCGGGCCGTGCTCGTGAACGGGACCGGAGCGGGCGGCGCCAGGGTCGAGGCGCTGGACGACGGGAGCACGGATCAGATCCTTCCGGAACGGCGGATGCTACTCATGATCCTGCCGAAACACCTGTTACCACGGGGTTTCGCTCATCGAAAGCTTGAGTAAGGGCGCATTCACCGGCGCGTCAACATCCGCGTGGCCCGCGTCAGCGCAGCCCCGAAGGACGGCGCAGCGCCGTCCGCACGAGCCGGTCCACCAGCGCCGGGTAGTCCAGCCCGCTCGCCTTCCACATCTGCGGGAACGCCGACGTCGGCGTGCAGCCCGGCATCGTGTTGATCTCGTTGAGGATCCAGTCGCCGCCGGGGGTGAGGAAGAAGTCCACCCGGGCCAGGCCCTCGCAGTCCAGCGCCTCGAACGCCCGCGCGGCCAGGCGCCGCACCTCCTCGACGGCGGCGGGCGGCAGGTCCGGCGGGATCGCCATCCGCGTCGTCCCGTCGAGGTACTTGGTCTCGAAGTCGTAGAACGCGTGCTCGCCGCCGACCAGCACCTCGGCGGGCAGCGACGCCTCGGGCGGGCCGTCGTCCAGGCCCTCCAGCACGCCGCACTCGATCTCCCGGCCGGTGATCGCGGCCTCCACGATCACCTTCGGGTCGTGCTCGCGGGCGAACTCGACGGCCGCCTCCAGGTCCGCCTCGTCGGCGACCCGGGTGATGCCCATGCTCGACCCGGCCCGCGCGGGCTTGACGAACACCGGTAGGCCGAGTTCCTTGATCTCGTCCAGCTTGCGCTTGCGCTCGCGCCGCCACTCGCGGTCGCCGACCAGCACGTACGGGCCGACGGGCAGGCCGCGCGCCTCCCAGACGAGCTTCATGAAGCCCTTGTCCATGCCGACCGCGCTGGCCAGCACGCCCGCGCCCGCGTACCGGACGCCGGCGAGTTCCAGCAGACCCTGGATCGTCCCGTCCTCGCCGAACGGGCCGTGCAGCAGCGGCAGCACCACGTCCACCTCGCCGAGCGCGACCGGCACCCGGCCCGGCTCGACCACCAGCAGCCCGCCCATGCCCGGGTCCATCGGCAGCGTCACCGCGCCGCCGGACCCGTCGACCTCGGGCAGCCGGCCGTCCGCGATCTCCAGCGACGCCGCCGACTCGACCAGCACCCAGCGGCCGTCGCGGGCGATGCCGATCGGCACGACGTCGTACTTCTCCGGATCCATCGCGGCCATCACGGCACCGGCGGTGACGCAGGAGATGGCGTGCTCGGAGCTGCGTCCGCCGAACACCACGGCCACGCGGATCTTGGAGGAAACCTCGGACATGGCTCCTGACCCTATCTGCTCCGCGCGCGGAGATCGTTTCGGCTGCGTTACCTCACATGCCGTACCGCTCGGCCTTCGGGCTGCGGGAGATCAGGGAGATCGCGGCCTCCTTGATCGGCATCCCGTGGTACAGCACCGCCGCGACGGCCTCGGCGATCGGCATCTCCACGTTGTGCTTGCGCGCCAGCTCCAGCACCGCCTCCGACGACTTCACGCCCTCGGCCGTCTGCTTCGTCACCGCGATCACCTCGTCCAGGGTCATTCCCCGGCCGAGGTTCTCCCCGAACGTCCGGTTCCGCGACAGCGGGGACGAGCACGTCCCGATGAGGTCGCCCATGCCCGCCAGGCCCGCGAACGTGTGCTCGTCCGCGCCGAGCGCCGCGCCGAGCCGCGCGATCTCGGCGAGCCCGCGCGTCATCAGCAGCGCCTGCGTGCTCGCGCCGAACCCCAGCCCGACCGCCATGCCGACGCACAGCGCCACGATGTTCTTGACGGCGCCGCCCAGCTCGCAGCCCACCACGTCCGTCGTCGTGTAGACGCGGAAGTACGGCGTCATCGTCGCGGCCTGCAGCCGCCGCGCCTGCGCCTCGTCCACGCACGCCGCGACCGCCGCGCCCGGCTGCCCGGACGCGATCTCGCGCGCCAGGTTCGGGCCGCAGAACACCCCGATCCGCTCCGCCGGGACGTCCGCCGCCTCGCGCAGGACCTCCGACATCAGCCGGGACGTCCCCAGTTCCACGCCCTTCATCAGGCTGACGACCAGCGCGTCCGGCGGCAGGTGCGGCCCCCACGCGGCGAGGTTGGCGCGCAGCGTCTGCGCCGGGACGGCCACCGCGACGATGTCGGCGCCGTCCAGCGCCTCCGCCGGGTCCACCGTGGCGCGCAGCGTCTCGGGCAGCGTGATCCCCGGCAGGTAGTCGGGGTTCTCGTGCCGCTCGTTGATCGCCGCGACGGCCTCGGGACGGCGGCCCCACAGCACGGCGTCGCCGCCCGCGTCGCAGAACAGCTTGGCCATCACGGTGCCCCACGAGCCCGCGCCCATCACGGCCGTCCGGACGGTCACGACCGTTCCTCCCCGTCCGCGGCGGCCCGCCGCCGCGCGACGACCTTGTGGTGGTCGTACAGCTCGGCGGGCGGCTCGGCGCCGCGCAGCTCGCCGAGCAGCCCGGCGATGTCGCGCATGATGTCGTCGGTCGCCGCGCGCAGGACGCTCTTGGTCAGCGGCTCCCCCGCGTACTTCGACAGGTCGACCGGCGGCCCCGCGATCACCTTCATCGTCTTGCGCGGGAACGGGTGGAAGCCCTTGCGCAGCGTTCCGGCGAGGCCCGTCCGCTCGGTCTTCGTGTAGGGCAGCAGCTCGTGCGCGCCCCACGACGCGACCGGGACGACCTTCGCGCCCGTCTTCAGCGCCATCCGCGCGACGCCCGTCTGCCCGGTCATCGGCCACAGCTCGGGGTCGCGGGTGCAGCTCCCCTCCGGGTAGAACATCAGGCACTCGCCGCGCCGCAGCGCCGCCTCGGCGTCGCGCAGCGCCAGCGCCGCGTCGGAGCGGTCGCGGTAGACGGGGATCTGGCCCGTCCCGCGCAGCACGGACCGGAACAGCGGGACGTCGAACAGCGTCGACTTCGCCAGGTACACCGGGTAGCGGCCCGCCTCGTAGACGAAGTGGGCGAGGGCCAGCGGGTCGGCCTCGGAGATGTGGTTGGCCGCGATGATGATCCCGCCCTCGCGCGGCACGTTCCGGGCGCCCCGCCAGTCGCGCCGCAGCAGCCCGTAGAGCAGCGGGCGCAGGATGACGATCGTGATCCTCCGCCACGTCGGCGAATAACCGTCGGTCATGCCCGTCCCTTCTTCCTCCCGGCCGCGCCGGGGCGCGGGGGGTCCTCCAGTGTCGCGGGTGTCTCCGCATAGTGTCGAGTCGCCATGTCTACAGCAGCGCAGGGTGCGCCCTCACTCCGTTGGTCGCTCGTCGTGCCGGTCAAGGTGCTGGCGCGGGCCAAGACCCGCATGTCCGCCGCCGCCGGGCCGCACCGCGCGGCGCTGGCGCTGGCCGTCGCGGCGGACACGGTCGCGGCGGCGCTGCGCTGCCCGCTCGTGGACGATGTGACGGTCGTCACCGACGATCCCCTTCCCGCCGCCGAACTGGCCGCGCTCGGCGCCCGCGTCGTCCCGGACGAGCCGGACGCCGGGCTGAACCCCGCCCTGGCGCACGGCGCCCGCCGCGCCCGCGAGGCCGCGCCCGCCGCCGGGGTCGGCGCCCTGTCGGCCGACCTGCCCGCGCTGCGGCCCGCCGAGCTGGCGACGGTGCTGGCCGCCGCCGCGGCCGTGCCCGAGGCGTTCGTGCCGGACGCGGCGGCCGTCGGGACGACGCTCTACACGGCGCGTCCCGGCACGGTGTTCGCCCCGGCGTTCGGCGGCGCCTCGCGCGCCGCGCACCGGGCGCGGGGCGTGCGGGAGCTGCTGCTGGACGGTACCGACAGCGTACGCCGTGACGTGGACACCCCGGCGGATCTGCGCGCCGCGCTCGTCCTCGGCACCGGCCCGCGCACGGCGGCGGTGGCGGCGCTGCTGCCCGGGCTCGCGGGCGACGCGCCCCGTCCCGCCCGATAAGGTCGGCGCCATGCAGGCGACGGTGCGGACGTTCGACGCGGCGACCCAGACGGGCAGCGTGCTGCTCGACGACGGCACGGAACTGCACTTCGACGCGGAGGCGTTCGCGGCGGGGGGCCTGCGGCTGCTGCGGCTCGGGCAGCGCGTCCGGCTCGGCGTGGAGGACGACGGCCGCATCGGCGCCGTCACGCTCGCGACCTTCCCGCTCCCGTAACGACGAACGCCCGGCCCCGCACGAGGCGGGACCGGGCGCGTTGGCGCGTCGCGATCTACTTGTTGCCGGCGACCAGGTTCTTGAAGTCCGCGCCCGCCTTGAACTTGGGCACGGACGTCGCGGGAACGTTGATGGTCTTGCCCGTTGCGGGGTTCCGGGCCGTACGAGCAGGCCGGTCGGCCTTCTCGAAGGACCCGAAGCCGGTGATCGCGACCTTGTCGCCCTTGGCGACCGTGGCCTGGATCGTCTCCAGGATCACGTCGACGGCCTCGGCTGCGGCCTTCTTGCTCCCCAGCCGGTCAGAGATGGCGTCGACCAGCTCTCGTTTGTTCATGGGTTACTCCTCTTGTTCCCCCCTTGCCCGAACGAAACTAAGGGAGCCTCGGCGAGGACACAATCACCTGAACGCGCAACGTTCCGTGTCGCAGGCGTTTTTGTCGGCCTCGCCCCCGTCTCACCCGGGCGCCGGATCAACGCCGGCCACCCGGCACGTTATCGGGCGGCGGGCGGCGGCCGGAAATCGGCGAGGAACGCGTCGAGCCGCCGGGCGGCCAGCGCGGTGTCGCGTTTGGCCAGGTCGGTGATCACCAGGAGCTGCCGGATCAGCCGTCGGCGGTCCTGTTTGGGGAGGGGCGCGACGAGCCGGTGGGCGTCGCGGAGCCGCCGCGCGAGGCGGGTCAGCTCGGGGTCGTCCCACTGCGGTCCATGCTCGGGGACCATGCGTGCGACCATGCGTGCGCGTCCTCCCTGCGGCGTGCCGTGCGTCCCTGCTCACCGTCGATTGTCGCCGGTGCGCGGGGCCGCCCGGCACGCCGGGGGGCGCGTTGCTCGGTCGGCGCGGTCAGGCCGTGGTGGGCAGCAGCGGCGACCGGGACTCCTCGAACCGCGCGATGTCGTCGGCGTGGCGCAGGGTGAGGCCGATGTCGTCCAGGCCCTCCAGCAGCCGCCAGCGGGTGTAGTCGTCGATCTCGAACGGGACGGTCAGGTCGCCCGCGCGGACCTCGCGCCGCTCCAGGTCGACGGTGATCTCCGCCTTCGGGTCCTGCTCGGCGCGGCTCTGCAGTTCCTCGACGGTCTCGGTGGGCAGGACGACCGGCAGCAGCCCCATCTTCGTGGAGTTGTTGCGGAAGATGTCCCCGAAGCGCGGCGCGATGACGACCCGGAACCCGTACTGCTGGAGCGCCCAGACGGCGTGCTCGCGGGACGACCCGGTGCCGAAGTCGGTGCCCGCGACCAGGATCGTCGCGCCGTCGTACTGCGGCTGGTTCAGCACGAACGCCGGGTCCTCGCGCCAGGCGGAGAACAGGCCCTTCTCGAACCCGGTGCGGCTGACCTGCTTGAGCCAGACGGCCGGGATGATCTGGTCGGTGTCCACGTTGCTGCGGCGCAGCGGGACCGCGCGCCCGGTGTGGGTGGTGAAGGCTTCCATGTCCGAGGCTCCTTACAGGTCGGCGGGGGCGGTCAGGCGGCCGGTGACGGCGGTCGCGGCGGCGACGGCGGGCGAGACCAGGTGGGTGCGCCCGCCGGGCCCCTGGCGGCCCTCGAAGTTGCGGTTGGACGTGGACGCGCTGCGCTCGCCGGGCGTGAGCTTGTCGGGGTTCATCGCCAGGCACATCGAGCAGCCCGCCTCGCGCCACTGCGCGCCGGACGCGGCGATGACCTCGTGCAGGCCCTCGGCCTCGGCCTGCTTCTTGACCTCCATCGAGCCGGGGACGACGAGCATCCGCACCCCGTCGGCGACGCGGCGGCCGTTCAGGACGTCCGCGACGGCCCGCAGGTCCTCGATGCGGCCGTTGGTGCAGGACCCGACGAACACGGTGTCGACGGCGATGTCGCGCAGCGGCGTCCCGGCCGTCAGGCCCATGTACTCCAGCGCGCGCTCGGCGGCCTGGCGCTCGACGGCGTCCTCGATCGCGGCCGGGTCGGGCACGGACGCGCCGAGCGGCAGGCCCTGCCCGGGGTTGGTGCCCCAGGTCACGAAGGGGGTCAGCGTGGAGGCGTCGATGACGACCTCCTTGTCGAACACCGCGTCCTCGTCGGTGGCGAGGGACTTCCAGTACGCGACGGCCTCGTCCCACGCGGCGCCCTGCGGGGCGTGCGGACGGCCCTTGAGGTAGGCGAACGTGGTCTCGTCCGGGGCGATCAGCCCGGCGCGCGCCCCGGCCTCGATGGACATGTTGCAGACCGTCATGCGGCCTTCCATCGACAGCGACCGGATGGCCTCGCCGCGGTACTCGATGATGTGGCCCTGGCCGCCGCCGGTGCCGATCTCGGCGATGATGGCGAGGATGAGGTCCTTGGCGGTGACGCCGGCGGGCAGCGCCCCGTTCACCGTGACGGCCATCATCTTCGGCTTGACCTGCGGCAGCGTCTGGGTGGCGAGGACGTGCTCGACCTCGCTCGTCCCGATGCCGTGGGCGAGCGCGCCGAACGCGCCGTGGGTGGAGGTGTGCGAGTCGCCGCACACGACGGTCATGCCGGGCTGGGTCAGCCCGAGCTGCGGCCCGATGACGTGGACGATGCCCTGCCCGGCGTCGCCCATCGGGTGCAGCCGGACGCCGAACTCGGCGCAGTTCTTGCGCAGCGTCTCGACCTGCGTCCGCGACACGGGGTCGGCGATCGGCGCGAGCAGGTCGGTGGTCGGGACGTTGTGGTCCTCGGTCGCGATCGTCAGATCGGGCCGGCGCACCTTGCGGTCCGCCAGGCGCAGCCCGTCGAACGCCTGCGGGCTCGTCACCTCGTGGACGAGGTGCAGGTCGATGTACAGGAGATCCGGTTCGCCGTCGGCACGTCGCACGACGTGCGCGTCGTACACCTTGTCGGCCAGTGTGCGGCCCATCGCTCCACCTCACCTGAAGTCTCGTCCCCGGACGCGTCGGTGCGCCGGGGTCCCGTGCGCCTGACTTGCATCTCAAATGACGAGACGGCAATATCAAGACATGGACAACTCTAGCGGAGTCGGCGTACTCGACAAAGCGGTTCTCGTGCTGAACGCGCTGGAAGCCGGGCCGGCGTCCCTCGCGCAGCTCGTCCAGACCACCGGTCTGGCCCGGCCCACCGCCCACCGGCTCGCCGTCGCGCTGGAGCACCACCGGCTCGTCCACCGCGACACGCAGGGCCGGTTCATCCTCGGCCCGCGCCTCGCCGAACTGGCCGTCGCGGCCGGCGAGGACCGCCTGCTGGCCATCGCCCAGCCGATCCTGACCCAGCTCAGGGACCTGACGGGCGAGAGCGCGTCGCTGTTCCGGCGGCAGGGCGACGTCCGGGTGTGCGTGGCCGCCGCCGAGCGCGCGAGCGGCCTGCGCGACACGATCCCGGTCGGCGCGGCGCTGCCGATGGCCGCCGGGTCGGCCGCGCAGATCCTGCTGGCCTGGGAGGAGCCGGACCGGATGCACCGGGGCCTGCGCGGCGCCAAGTTCGAGGCGACGACGCTCGCGGCCGTCCGGCGGCGCGGCTGGGCGCAGAGCGTCGGCGAGCGCGAGCCGGGCGTCGGCTCGGTGTCGGCCCCGGTGCGCGGCGCGGGCGGACGGGTCATCGCCGCCGTCTCGGTGTCCGGCCCGCTGGAACGTTTGACGCGCTCCCCCGGGCGCCTGCACGCCGGCCCGGTCGTCGCCGCCGCCGAGAAGATCACCGAGGGGATGCGGCGCGGGGCGTCCTGACCGCCCCACGACCATTCCGGCATCAATACTGGGAAGGTTGGAAAGTATCGTGAGAAGAGAGGAGTAATCCACAGAAAGAGCCTGAAATGACCGCGTCGGACTCCCCCGGCGGCTGGGCCGGACGGCTGCTGGCCGAGGGCGAGGACCCGGATCCGCGCTTCTCGCTGGCCAACGAGCGGACGTTCCTCGCCTGGATCCGCACCGCCCTGGCCCTCATCGCGGGCGGCATCGGCCTCGCCGTGAGCGGCGACCTGGTGGCCGACCCGCTGCGGACCGTCCTCGCCGTGGGCTGCTCGGCGACCGGCGCGCTGGCCGCCCTGCTCGCCTTCCGCCGCTGGCTGACCACAGAACGCGCCCTGCGCCGCGCCGAGACGCTCCCCCCGCCCGCGCTGGCCCCCTACATGTCCTACGGCCTGGCGGCCCTGGCGGTGGCCGCGCTGGTGACGCTGCTGGTGACCCGATGACCGTCCGGGACCCAGGAGCACAACCGGAACGCACAGCACTGGCCTGGTCCCGCACCACCCTCTCGTTAGTGGTCGGCGGCCTGATCTGCGTCCGCTTCGCACCGTCCAGCACAGCAGCCGGCCTCGCGGCGGCCGTGGTGTGCGGGGCGGCGGCCGTCCACCTGCACCGGACACGCCACCGCCACGCGACCCGCCACCGCCTGATGAACACCGGCGCCCCGGTGGCAGACCCGGGTTCGGTCCTCCTGATGACGGCCGTGACCTTGGCACTGGGCATGATGGGAATCGTCTTCGCCCTGGGCTGAGGAGGATCCGCGTGCCGCCGTTCGCCAGCATCGCCACCGATTTCGGCGCCGCCTACACGGCGATCTGCTCCGGCGTGGTGCAACGGCTGGCACCGACGGCGAAAGTGCTGGTCCTGACCGACGAGATCACCCCCTACGCGATCGTCGAAGGCGCACTCTTCCTGAGCCAGGCCCTCCCCTACCTCCCCGAAGGCGTCCACATGGCGGTGGTAGACCCCGGCGTAGGCACCGCGCGACGCCCGATAGCCGTACGCACCGAACGAGGCGACGTCCTGGTAGGACCCGACAACGGCCTGCTGATGCCCGCAGCAGAAGCACTGGGCGGCGCACAAGAGACCCACGCCCTGGAAAACCCGGCCTACCAACTCGAAAAGCCGTCGACAACGTTCCACGGCCGAGACATCTTCGCCCCCGCCACGGCCCACCTTCTGAACGGCGCGGACCCAGCCGACATGGGCCCGAAAATAACGCCGCTCCCCCTGAACCTCCCAACTCCAACCAGGGCTCGGGAAGGCACTCTCACCACGACGATCCTGTACGTGGACCGCTACGGAAGCCTGATCCTGTCGGCACGGGCGGACGACCTGGACGCACAGGAATTCGGAACCCCACTGACCGTCTCGTGGACGTCAAAAGACGGGACCCCAACAGCCATCCGCGCCACCTACGAACGAACCTTCGGCAGCGTCCCCAAGGGCGACCCGCTCCTCTACACGGACTCGTCCGGAGCCTTGGCCCTGGCCATCAACCAGGGCTCAGCGGCAGACCACTACGACCTCACACCGGGCACGGACCTGACGCTGCGTCCGCCACACTGAGGACCATGAACGATCTCCGCGTCGTCGCCTGGATCCACGTCGTGAACGGCCGCCTCACGGCAGTACGCGCAAGAGGCAGAAACCTCCTCTACCTCCCGGGAGGAAAAGCAGAACCGGGCGAAGACGACCGAGAAGCACTGGCCCGCGAAGTGCAAGAAGAAGTGTCGGCAACGATCGCCCCAGCGGCATTCATCGAACTGGGCACGATCAGAGCAGAGGCCCACGACCAGCCGAACCACACCCACGTCAGCATGACCTGCTACACAGCAGACCACAACGAACCACTGAGCCCAGCAGGAGAAGTGAACGAAATCCGCTACCTGACCAAGGCGGAAAGAAACGAACTGGCCCCGGCAGGACGAGCAGCATGGGACCTGGCAAAAGAAAAAGGCCTGCTCCCCTGAACAGACCCGAAAAAAGGTACCCCCGAGCGGATTCGAACCGCCGTTACCGCCTTGAGAGGGCGGCGTCCTAGGCCACTAGACGACGGGGGCGCAAGGACCCGGACGAAGCATCGTCCGAACACCCCCAAGCCTAGCGGATCCAACCCACCACCCGAACCGCGTCACGACCCGCCGGGTTGTTTGCACCCGGAGGAGAGGGGCAGACGGGAGGACGTCGGAAACGGAGCGGTCCGCGATGGGCGGACCCCCGGAGGGAGGAGACATGGCCACCGTAGAGCAGTCGATCGACGTGGACGTCCCGGTGCGCACGGCGTACGACCAGTGGACGCAGTTCGAGGAGTTCCCGCGCTTCATGGAAGGCGTGGAGCACGTCGAACAGACGACGTCGACGAAGACGCACTGGGTGACGAAGATCGCGGGTGTCACGCGGGAGTTCGACGCGGAGATCACCGAGCAGCTCCCGGACGAGCGGATCGCGTGGAAGTCCACCGACGGCCCCAAGCAGGCGGGCGTCGTGACGTTCCACCGCCTGGCCCCGGACAAGACGCGCGTGATGCTCCAGCTCGAACACGACCCCGAGGGCCTGGCCGAGAAGGCCGGTGAGGCCCTGAAGCTCATCCCGCACCGCGCGAAGGGCGACCTGGAGCGCTTCAAGTCGTTCGTCGAGAGCCACGGCACCGAAACCGGCTCCTGGCGCGGCGAAGTCCCCCAGGACCCCACCCACTGACGCCAGATGAGAAAAAGGCCCCGGCGAAAGCCGGGGCCTTTTCCTCATAGAAAGAACCGAACAGAACAACAACCCGCACCCGACCAGGTGAGGGCCGCCAGGCCCGAACACCGGGGGTTCCAGGGGGTCGTCCCCCTGGGCAAGCACGGAAACTGCGGGAAGGTGAGCCGAAGCTCAACGAACAGGGGTACCCCCGAGCGGATTCGAACCGCCGTTACCGCCTTGAGAGGGCGGCGTCCTAGGCCACTAGACGACGGGGGCTTGCCTTGGTCCCTGACGGGATCCGCTGGGGTACCAGGACTCGAACCTAGACTAACTGAACCAGAATCAGTCGTGCTGCCGATTACACCATACCCCAGTGCCGTGAGCTGGCCTTCCGGTGGAACCGGCCGGGTCGCTCGCGCCTCGATGAGAATACAGGAGTCCGGGGCGCGGACCAAAACGGTTTGGGCGACGGGGGAACGCCGTCCGCCCCGGGGCGTCCGGGGCGGCGGCGCGGTGGATCACTCGCGGGCTACGACGCGGTTGGTGAGGTCGCCGACGCCCTCGACGGTGACGGTGACCTCGTCGCCGATCTCCAGGGGGCCGACGCCGGCGGGGGTGCCGGTGAGGATGACGTCGCCGGGCAGCAGCGTCATGACCTGGCTGACGTAGGCGACGAGGTCGGGGATCGCGTGCAGGAGCTGCGACGTCCGGGCGTCCTGCCGGGTCTCGCCGTTGACGCGGGTGGTGAGGGCGACGTCGGACGGGTCGAGTTCGGTCTCGATCCACGGCCCGAGGGGGCAGAAGGTGTCGAAGCCCTTGGCGCGCGTCCACTGCCCGTCGCGTTTCTGCAGGTCGCGGGCGGTGACGTCGTTGGCGCAGGTGTAGCCGAGGATGACGTCGGCGGCGCGGGCGGCGGGGACCTCGCGGCACAGGCGGCCGATGACGACGGCCAGCTCGCCCTCGTAGTCGACGCGCTCGGACAGCTTCTCCGGGTAGGCGACGGCCTCGCCGGGGCCGATCACGGCGGTGGACGGCTTGCTGAACAGCACCGGCTCGGCGGGCGGTTCGGCGCCCATCTCCCGGGCGTGGTCGGCGTAGTTCTTGCCGATGGCGATGACCTTGCTCGGCAGGATGGGCGCCAGCAGCCGCACGTCGGCGAGGGGGAACCGGTGCCCGGTGAAGGTCAGTTCCCCGAAGGGGTGGGCGCGGACGGCGGCGATGGTGTTCTCTTCCACCACTCCGAAAGACACGCTCTCGTCGATGGCGAACCTCGCGATACGCATGCGGGGCAGCCTATCGGGCGGCTTCGGGCGGACATCCGGGCCGGTCAGAACCCGCAGGACCGTCCGTTGACCCGGCAGTCACGCGGCGTGGCGGGCGCGCCCTCGACGCCGAAGCGGACTTCCCAGGACGCACCGGCGGGAACCGGCGCGGCACCGGGCGCCGGCTGGATCTCGGCCTTCGCGCCGCCGTGGACGAGCCGTCCGCCCCAGACGTTCTTCACCTTGCCGTCCGGCGCGGTGAACGTGAGCTTCCATTTCCCGAGCGGCTTGCCGGTGGTGTTGGTGAAGACGATGCGGCCTTCGTAGTACCCGGCGTCCTGTTCCACGAGCTGGTAGGTCACGCCGCCGGTGCCGGTGACGACGGGCGCGGGCGGCTGCACGGGAGTCGGCGCGACCCCGGGCGGCGGCGACCCCGCGGTCGGTGCGCCGGTGGTCGGCACGGCGGCGGGCGGTGTGCCGGACGGCTGTGCCGACGGCGCGCCCGGCTCCTGCGACGGCGGGACGGAGGAGTTCGCGGACGGCGCCGCGACCGACGGCCCGCCCTTCGGCGTCCCGTCCCCCGACCGGTTCATGAACACGAGCACGCCCCCGGCGAGCAGCAGCACCAGCACCAGCGCCGCTCCCCCGCCGATCAGCAGCCCGCGACGGCCGCCGGACGGCCCCGGCGGCGGCACGGGCAGCGGCACGGGCAGCGGCACGGGCGACGGCACGGGCGGCGGTCCCGGCGGAAGCGTCGCGTCGGGCGGCGGCGCCGAATGAACGGCGGGCGGCCCGGGAGGCGGCGGGACGGGGACGGCGGGAGGGCGGGGCGGCATGGGCGGCGGCGGTGCGGCGGAGACCTCGGGACGCGGCGGCGGTGCGGTGGGCACCTCGGGACGCGGCGGAGGCGGCGGCGCGGCACTGGCCGCCACCACCGACACCGGCGGCGCGGGCGGCGCGGGCGGCTCCGGGGCGTCCTCGGCGCCGAACTGGGCCGTCCAGGGCCCGGGCTCGGGCACCGGACGGTCCACGATCGTCGCCGGCGCCTCCTCGTCCGGCTCGGCGTCGTCCTCGGGCAGGTCGGTGACCGTGGCGCCCGTCGGCGGCGCGTCGGCGAGCGTCGCGGGCGCCTCGTCGGTCAGGGTCTCGTCGGCCGCCGGGGCGCCGGGCACGGCGAACTCGGCGGTGGTCCTGTGGTCCGGGGGGACGTATCCGGGTTCCTCGCCGCTCACGTCGTCATCCTCCAGGGTCGCTCACCTGCATCCGACGACGGCGGAGCGCGTTCGGTTCACCGGGGCGCGGCGTTCTCCAGCGCCCGCCGCGCGGCCTGCCGCTGCTGCCGGTTGAGCATGTCGGTGATCAGCCCGATCCCGGCGGGCGTGGCGGCCTCGGGCGAGCCGGTGAGCCAGCGCGCGGCCTCGGCGAGCAGGACGCCGGGGTCGGGCGTCCCGGCGTCCGGCCGGTCGGCGAGGCTGTCGGCGAGCCGGCCGAGGACGGCGCCGAGCCGCAGCCGCGCGCCGGGGCGGCCCGCCTCGGCGGCCTCGCGGAACCACTGGGCGGCCGTCCAGAGGTCTCCGGCGCGTTCGCAGACCTCGCCGACGCGGAACGCGGCCTCGGCGTAGCGTCCGTCCGCGGCGGACCCGGGCGTGCCGGGGCTCCAGGATCGGACGTCCATGACGATCACTCCGTGGTGCGGTTCGGTTCCGGCACGGCACGGCCGGGGCCACATATCGTCGCGCCAGATGCACAAAAATGCCAGTACTTCTCCCGAATCCCCCAGGATTTTTCATACGAATCGAACAATCCGTCGAGGTCACAGCCGGTCACGGCCCCGGAACACCGAGCCGCCGCGGCCGGATATGGTCGTCCCGACCGCCGAGCCAAGGGGAGATCATGTCCGTCGTCAAGATCAACGTGCTGACCGTCGACCCCGCCCTGCGCGACGAGCTGGAGCGCCGGTTCGCCGGACGCGCCGGCCTGGTGGAGTCGGCCGACGGCTTCGAGGGGTTCGAGCTGCTGCGCCCGGTGGAGGGCACCGACCGCTACCTCGTCTACACGCGCTGGCGCAGCGAGGACGACTTCCGCGCCTGGACCGAGAGCCGGGCGTTCCAGCACGGCCACGCCCGCGCCGCCGCCGAGAGCGGCCACGGGCACGGCCTCGGCGGCCCCGCCTCGTCCGCCGCCGAGCTGTGGAGCTTCGAGATCGTGGAGACCGCCGCGCCGAAGGGCGCCTGACCGCTACCGGACGACGAGGTCCTGATAGTCGGGGTGCTTCTCGATCCACGCCCGGATGAACGGGCACAGCGGCACGACCCCGAGCCCGCGGGAGCGCACGTCGTCCAGCGCTCCCCGGGCCAGGGCCCCGCCCACGCCCTGGCCCTCGAAGGCGGGATCGACCTCGGTGTGGGTGAAGACGACGGCGTCCGGCCGCGTCCGGTACTCGGCGAATCCGGCGAGGACGCCGTCCTGGTGGATCTCGTACCGGCCCGCGGCGGCGTTGTCGGTGATCGTTCGGTTCATGCCCCGATTGTGCCCGGCGATCAGCCCGCCTCGTAGCCCGCGTTCAGCAGGCCGTAGCTCACGGCTTCTTCCAGCGCCTGCCAGGACGCGGCGATGACGTTGTCCTCGACGCCCACCGTCCCCCACTCGCGGGCGCCGTCGCTGGACTCGATGAGGACGCGGGTCCGCGCGCTCGTCCCGTGCGAGCCCTCCAGGATCCGGACCTTGTAGTCCACCAGCTCCATCGTCGCCAGCTCCGGGTAGAGGCGGCCGAGCGCGATCCGCAGCGCGTTGTCCAGCGCGTTGACCGGCCCGTTGCCCTCGCCGGTCGCGATGATCCGCTCGCCCTTGGCGTGGAGCTTGACGGTGGCCTCGCTGACCATGACGCCGTCCGCGCGGCGCTCCACGATCGTCCGCCACGACTCGACCTCGAAGTGCCGCTGCCGGACGCCGGTCAGTTCCTCGCGCAGCAGCAGCTCGAAGGACGCGTCGGCGGCCTCGAACGTGTGCCCGGTGGCCTCCAGCTCCTTCACCCGGTCCACGACCTGCTTGGCCTTCTCGCCCGACAGGTCGTAGCCCAGCTCGCGGCCCTTCAGCTCCACCGACGCCCGCCCGGCCATGCCGGACACGAGCATCCGCATGTCGTTGCCGACGGCCGCCGGGTCGATGTGCTGGTACAGGTCGGGGTCCACCTTGATCGCGGACGCGTGCAGCCCGGCCTTGTGCGCGAACGCCGACAGCCCGACGTAGGGCTGCTGCGAGCTGGGCGTCACGTTGGTGATCTCCGAGACGGCGTGCGCGATCCGCGTCATCCGGGCGAGCTGGTCCCCCGAGACGAGGTCCATGCCGCGCTTGAGCTGCAGGTTCCCGACCAGCGTGAACAGGTTGGCGTTGCCGCTGCGCTCCCCGTACCCGTTGGCGCATCCCTGGACGTGCGTGGCGCCCGCGCGGACGGCGGCGAGCGAGTTCGCGACCGCGCAGCCGGAGTCGTCGTGGCAGTGGATGCCGACGCGCGCGCCCGTCCCGACGACGTCGTGGACGATGTCGGCCAGCTCGTCCGGCAGCATCCCGCCGTTGGTGTCGCACAGCGCGATCACGTCCGCGCCCGCCTCGGCGGCCGTCCGGACGACCTCCAGCGCGTACGCCCGGTTGGCGCGGTAGCCGTCGAAGAAGTGCTCGGCGTCCAGGAACACCCGCCGGCCCTCCGCACGCAGGTGGGAGACCGTGTCGCGGATCATCGCGAGGTTCTCCTCCAGGGTCGTGCGCAGGGCCAGCTCGACGTGCCGGTCGTGGCTCTTGGCCACGAGCGTCACGACGCCGGCGCCCGAGTCGCGCAGCGCGGCCACCTGGGGGTCGTCGGCGGCGCGCGTTCCGGCCCGGCGGGTCGCGCCGAACGCGGTGAGCTGCGCGTTCTCCAGGTCGAGCTCGGTCAGAGCCCGCCGGAAGAACTCGGTGTCCTTGGGGTTGGCGCCGGGCCAGCCGCCCTCGATGAACCCCACCCCGAGCCCGTCGAGGTGCCGCGCGATCGCGAGCTTGTCGGCGACGGTGAGGTTCAGGCCCTCCTGCTGGGATCCGTCGCGCAGGGTGGTGTCGTAGAGGTGGAAGGCGTCGCGTTGCATGGGTCCTGGTGACCTTTCGGGGATGTTCCCGGCGGGAGACGGAGGCGCTGGAGGCAAACAAAAAGACCCCCCACGGACGTGAGAGGTCTGCGCGCCGGCGATGTCCCGTCAGGTGCCGACGCGCCAGCCGATAATGATCTGGCCGCTGCGCATGATGGTTCCAGTGTGCCACAGCGATCACACCGCCGTCACATGCCCGTCTCGGCTGGCGAGACGGGCATGCGGCGCCGACGTCAGACGATCTTGTGGACCCAGCCGTACGGGTCCGGACGGGTGCCGTACTGGATGCCGACCAGCTCCTCGCGCAACCGCATCGACACCGGGCCGGGCTCGGTGCCGATCGTCCACTCGCGGTCGGCGGCCTTCACCGTGCCGACCGGGCTGATGATCGCGGCGGTGCCGCAGCCGAACACCTCGGTGATCTGGCCGGACTCGCAGCCCGCCTGCCACTCCTCGATGCTGATCTTGCCCTCCTCGGCGGGGATGCCGAGGTCGGGCGCGAGCGTGAGCATCGAGTCGCGGGTGACGCCGGGCAGCAGCGTGCCGGTGAGGGCCGGGGTGAGCAGCCGCGCCTGCGCGCCCGAGCCGTAGACGAACATGAGGTTCATCGACCCGACCTCCTCGACCCAGCGGTGCTCCACCGCGTCGAGCCAGACGACCTGCTCGCAGCCGTTGGCGACGGCCTGCGCCTGCCCCGCGAACGACGCCGCGTAGTTGCCGCCGGTCTTGGCCTCGCCCGTCCCGCCGGCGGCGGCGCGCGTGTAGTCCTGCGACAGCCACACCGAGACGGGCTTGATCCCGTTCCGGTAGTACAGCCCCGACGGCGACGCGATCACCGCGAACGTGAACTCCTGCGCGGGCTGGTTCACGCCGAGCGCCCGCGTCGTGGCGAACATGAACGGACGCAGGTAGAGGCTGTAGCCCTCGGCCGTCGGCACCCAGTCGCGGTCGACCCGGACGAGCTGCTCCAGCGCCGCGACGAACAGGTCCTCGGGGATCTCCGGCATCGCCATCCGCCGCGCGGACCGGTTCATCCGGGCGGCGTTCATGTACGGCCGGAAGGTGACGATCGAGCCGTCGTCCTGCCGGTACGCCTTCAGGCCCTCGAACAGCTCCTGCGCGTAGTGCAGGACCTGGCTCGCCGGGTCCAGCGTGATCGGCCCGTACGGGCGCAGCCGCGCGTCGTGCCAGCCGCGCTCGGCGTCGTACTGGATCGTGACCATGTGGTCGGTGAAGGAGCGGCCCCACCCGGGGTCGGCCAGGATCCGCTCCCGCTCGGCGGCGGGGACGGGCTGCTCGGTCAGCGTGACGTCGAAGTCCGGGATGGTGCTCATCGCGTTGGTCCTCTCGCGGGTCGCCGCCCGGCCTCCTCGCCGCCGCGGCATGGTCCATCATCTGCCAAATCGACTCCTCGCGGCCACGGCGCACGACGAAAACCGGGCGCGCCGCGGGGGCGCGCCCGGAGTGTCGGGCCCGCCGGACGCCCGGCGGGGAGGCGCGCCGCTAGCCGGATACTCGCTTGGCGATGGCGTCGCCGATCTGCGCGGTGGAGCGGGCGCCGAGCCCGGCCCGCTCGCTCAGGTCGTCGGAGACGGCGCGCTCGACGCGGCGCGCCGCGTCCGCCGCGCCGACGTGGTCGAGGAGCATCGCGACGGACACGATCGTGGCGGTCGGGTCGGCCTTGCCCTGGCCCGCGATGTCGGGGGCGCTGCCGTGGACCGGCTCGAACATCGACGGCGCGGAGCCGGACGGGTTGACGTTGCCGGACGCGGCGAGCCCGATGCCGCCCGCGATGGCCGCGCCGATGTCGGTGATGATGTCGCCGAAGAGGTTGTCGGTGACGACGACGTCGAACCGCTGCGGCTGGCTGACGAAGAACATGGTGGCCGCGTCGACGTGGCAGTAGTCCACGCTGACCTGCGGGTACTCGGCGCCGACCTGCTTGACGATCCGCTGGTACAGCTCACCGGCGAAGGTGAGCACGTTGTCCTTGTGGACGAGCGTCAGCTTGCGGCGGGGCCGGGCCGCGGCCTTCTCGAACGCGTACCGGACGACCCGCTCCACGCCGAACGCCGTGTTGACGCTCTCCTGCGTGGCGATCTCGTGCGGCGTGCCCTTGCGCAGGACGCCCCCGACGCCGGTGTACGGCCCCTCGGTGCCCTCCCGGACGACGATCATGTCGATGTCGTCCGGCCCGACGTCGGCGAGCGGCGTCCGCACGCCCGGGAACAGCTTCACCGGGCGCAGGTTGACGTAGTGGTCCAGCTCGAACCGGGCGCGCAGCAGCAGCCCGCGCTCCAGCACCCCGCTCGGGACCGACGGGTCGCCGACCGCGCCGAGCAGGATGACGTCCTGGCCGCGCAGTTCCTCCAGCACCGCGTCGGGCAGGGTCTCGCCCGTCCGGTGCCAGCGCGCGGCGCCGAGGTCGTAGTGCGTCTGCTCGAACGTCAGACCGGACGCCGGGCCGACCGCCGCGAGGACCTTGAGTCCCTCGGCGACGACTTCCGGGCCGATCCCGTCACCGGGGATGACCGCGAGGCGGATGCTGCGGGAAGGCATGACGGCACTCTACTGCAAACGTCTCAGGAATTGGTCGTTGGTCTCAAAATTTGAGACGTCCGGGTCAGCCGCGCCGGTCCAGGGACTTCTGCAGGGCGGAGCGCAGGTCGCGGTCGGTGTCGTGGTCGTTCTGGTTCATGGCGTGCTCCATCCGGGCGAACGGTGTCGGGTTTGCGGCGCCGGGCCGGCTGCGTGGATCGCACGGCGTGGCTCCGGACGGGACCGGCGGGGCGGGCGGACGGTGGTCGCGTGCCGTCGCGGGTCCCTTCCACGGTACCTCCGGCGCGGCGGAACGTCCCACCAGGTGTCCGCCTATCTCACATGCTGAGACGAAAACGGCCCCCGCGTCCGACGGACGCGAGGGCCGTACGACCAGGTGAGATCAGGCTTCGAGGTCCACCCGGCGGCCCATGTCCGCGCCGACCTCGGCCGAGATCGCGTCCACGAGCTGCGTCGGTACGGCCGAGTCGACGGTCAGCGCGATCAGCGCCTTGCCGCCCTTGGCGTCCCGGCCGACCTGCATGCCGGCGATGTTGACCTGCGCGTCGCCGAGCAGCTTGCCGACCGCGCCGACGATGCCGGGCCGGTCGGTGTAGGAGAAGAACGCCATGTGCGCGGTGGGCACCAGCTCCATCGCGTACCCGTTGATCTCGATGATCCGCTCGGCGTGCCGGGGGCCGGTCAGCGTGCCCGACACCGAGACGACCGCGCCGTCGGCCATGGTGCCGCGCACCTGGACGACGTTGCGCCAGTCGGGGCTGTCCTCGCTGGTGGTCAGCGTGACCTCGACGCCCCGGTCGCGGGCGAGCAGCGGCGCGTTGACGAACGTGACCGACTCCTCGGTGACGTCCAGGAAGATGCCCTTCAGCGCGGCCAGCTCCAGCACCTTGACGTCGTGCGCGGTGATCTCGCCGCGCACCACGACGTCCAGCCGGACCGGGACGCCCCCGGCGAGCGCGGTGAAGATGCGGCCGAGCTTCTCGGCGAGCGGCAGGCCGGGCTTGACGTCCTCGGCGACGGCGCCGCCCTGGACGTTGACGGCGTCCGGCACGAACTCGCCCGACAGCGCCAGCTTGACCGAGCGCGCGACCTGCGTGCCCGCCTTCTCCTGCGCCTCGTGGGTGCTCGCGCCGAGGTGCGGGGTGACGACCACGCTGTCGTGGTGGAACAGCGGGCTCTCGGTGCAGGGCTCGGTGCTGAACACGTCGATGCCCGCGCCCGCGACCCGGCCGTCCTTGATCGCCAGGTCCAGCGCGGCCTCGTCCACGATCCCGCCGCGCGCGGCGTTCACGATGCGGACCGACGGCTTGACCTGGTGCAGCTCGCGGTCGCCGATGAGGCCGAGGGTCTCGGGCGTCTTCGGCAGGTGGACGGTGATGAAGTCGCTCTCGCGCAGCAGCTCGTCCAGCGTGACGAGCTTGACGCCGAGCTGCGCCGCGCGGGCGGCCTGCACGTACGGGTCGTAGGCGACGACGTTCATGTCGAACGCGGCGAGGCGCTGGGCCACGAGGACGCCGATGCGGCCGAGGCCGAGGACGCCGACGGTCTTGCCCGCCAGCTCGACGCCGGTGTACTTGGAGCGCTTCCACTCGCCCTGCTTGAGGGCGGCGTGGCCCTGTGGCACGTTCCGGGCGGTGGCCAGCAGCAGCGCGATGGCGTGCTCGGCGGCGGTGACGATGTTGGACGTGGGCGCGTTGACGACCATGACGCCGGCCTTGGTGGCGGCCTCCACGTCGACGTTGTCCAGGCCGACGCCCGCGCGCGCCACGACCCGCAGCCTGCGGGCGGCGGCGAACACCTCGGCGTTGACCTTGGTGGCGCTGCGGACGATCAGCGCGTCGACGTCGGCGACGGCGGGGAGCAGCAGGCCGCGGTCGGCGCCGTCGACGTGCCGGACCTCGAAGTCCGATTCGAGGACGGCGATGCCGGCCGGGGAGAGTTCTTCTGCGACGAGGACGACGGGCTTGCTCAAGGAAGAGTCCTTACACACGTGGGCTTGTGGGGTGCTGTGATGCCGCGAGTCCACCTCGTCGTGCGCTCGCCTCCAGCGAGTCTATCCCCCGGGCGCGCAGCCGTTCGCGACTGCGGTGACACACACCCGAACACCCTATATGCCGTGTAAATCCGTAATTCCCGGAATCACGCGGCATGCGGTTCGGGCTGCGCCGCCAGGACCTCCGCCACCCGGTCGATGTCGCCGATCTCGACGTGCGGGACGTCCGCGAAGATCCGCAGCGGCCCCGGCGGCAGCCCCAGCTCGGCCGCCACCCGCACCCCGACCGCGTGCAGCGGGATGCACGTCAGGTACGCCAGGCTCACGTTCAGGGTCCGGAACATGGCCGTCATGACCAGCCGGTAGCCCCGGATCCGGAACGACAGCGCCGTCACGCCCGGCATCGCCTCGCCCGGGACGGTCAGCGAGATCCACGCGCTCGTCGTCCACGGCCGCGCCCGCAGCAGCTCCACCACCCAGCGGAGCTGCCCCGCGCCGTGCGCGCCGCCCGTCCCGGCGGGCAGCGGGGCCGGCTCCCGGTCGCGCGCCCGCGCGATCAGCCGCCGGTCCCCGAACTCGCGCAGGACGGGGTCCTCCCAGCTCAGGGAGGCGATCTCGAACATGATCGGCGGCCCTTCGATGACGGGTCCGGGATCGTCCATCCCGGCCTCGCCCGCCGCCCACACGTGCCGCAGGAGTCCGATCCAGGCTCCGCCGCAGGTCTCATAGCGGTGGACTCCGAACTCCACCGCGCGTTCCCGGCCTCCGCGATCAGTCACCAGCCTCGCCCCAACCGCCGCTCGGGGCGCGGGCTACGGGAGTGACGCTGCTGCGCTGCGAGACGCGCCGCGGCCCTCACGACTTCTGTTGTAATTATCGGTCAGAGAACGCGAAATGGGTAGGGATTTCTTTCCACGGAGCCATCCGCTCTCGCGCGGCGGCGTCGCCCCGCAGGATCACGAAGCCCCCGTCGCGGTAGACCTCCCGGTAGCCGGCGTCCCGCAGGGCCCGCACGCGCTCGCGCTGCCGCTCGACCGAGCCGAACGGGAACTCGTGCGCCCCGACGTCGGCGGCGACCCACTCGGCCCCGCGCGGGACCTGGTCCCACAGCAGGACGCGGGCGCGCCCGGTGAGCGCCGGGCCGAGGTGGTTGGCGGCCTCGACCTCCACGCCGGCCGGGACGTGCGCGACGGCCCGCGCGGCGGCGGCGCCCCGCGCGTCCCGGACGTACAGGCTCGGCTCGGCCAGCTTCTTGAACCCGAAGACCGGGACGAGCGCGCACGTCACGCCGAGGATCCCCCCGAACACCGCCCGGCCGTTCCAGCGCGGGCCCGCGCGGTCGCGCAGCCGGGCGGCGCCGTCGGCGGCGGCGAGCGCGAGGACCGCGACCAGGAAGGCGTTGTAGTGGTAGTGCGGCTCCCACCAGTTCTCGAACCGGTCGGCGAGCATCCGCTCGGCCAGCAGCGGCACGACCGCGAGCGTCAGCGGCGACAGCAGCGGGAGCAGCAGGAACGGCAGGACGAGCAGCCCCATCGTCGCGAGCTTCTCCGGCGGGGCGCCGAGCGCGAGCACGAAGTCCCAGGGCCGGGTGACGGCGTGCCGCGCGACGCCCGGAAGGTCGTCGCCGAGCCGCCCGTAGGCCCAGTAGTAGGCGTTGTCGCCGCCGAACTCGGCGATGAGGACCCGGGACGCCACCCAGGTCGCCGCGAGCCCGCAGCCGGCGAACAGGGCGCCCGCGCGCCGCTCCCCGCGCCGGGTCAGCAGGACGAGCCCGAACCCGGCGACGAGCAGCCCCATGTCCTCCTTGGCGAGCAGCAGCGCGGCGGCGGCGAGGACGGCCTGCCCGCGCCGTCCGGCGTCCCAGCGCTCGATCATCAGCGCCGAGAGCAGCGGGACGAACGCGACCTCGTGGAAGTCGAACGCCAGCGCCTCGGCGACCGGCCACGACAGCGCGTACGCGGCGGCGACGGCGTAGGCGGCGCGCTCGCCGACCCGCCGCGCCGCGAAGAGGAACACCGGCACGATGGCGAGCGCGAACAGCACGGCCTGCGCGGTCAGCAGCGTCGCGGGCCCGTCGTGCAGCCGGTAGAACGGCGCGAGGACGGCCAGCAGCGGCGAGAAGTGGTCGCCGAGGATCGAGAAGTCCGGCCCGAAGCCGTTGTGGACGCCCTTCACCGGCGCGACCGGCGCCCCGAACCGGCTGTAGGACCGGACGGCCTGGTCGAAGATCACCAGATCGTAGGTGGTGGTGCGGAACGTCCGCAGGCGCAGCAGCGCGTAGACCGTGTAGACGACCGCCGCCCCGGCCACGAGCGCGACGAGCGCCGGACGGGGCCGGGATGCGCGAGGCGTCCGGCCGGACCGCGCGGCCCGCCTCTCCCCCACCGTGAACGCCTCGGCCACGTGCCCGGACGCTACCAGGACCCGGCGCCGCGCGCGCGTCCGGTCCCGCCCCTCAGCGGCCGGGTTCGGGGCCGCCCGCGGGCTGCGGCGCGGCGACGGCCTCGCAGTGGTCGAGCCAGCGGACCTCGGCCTCCGCCTGGAAGATCATCGAGTCGAGCACCAGGCCCCACGCGCGGGCCTCCCGGTCGGCGGGGGCGCGGTCGGCGTCGGCGCGGGCGCGGGTGAGGTCGCGCAGCGTGCGCAGGGTGGCGGCGCGCTGGATGCGGACGACGTCGGCGACGTCCACGCCCGGGGTCGTCACGGCCATCGCGAGCTTGATCGCCAGCTCGTCGCGGGGCCGGTCGGCGCGCGCGATCGGGGTGGCGAACCAGCCCTGGACGTCGTCCCGCCCGGCCGGGGTGATGCGGTAGACGAGGCGGCCCTCGCGGTCGGCGCCGACCCGGGTGATCAGGGCGTCGCGTTCGAGCCGCGCGAGCGTGGAGTAGACCTGCCCGATGTTCAGGGGCCAGGACGCCCCCGTGGAGGACTCGAAGTCGGCGCGGAGCTGGTAGCCGTAGCGGGGGCCGCGGGCCAGGAGCGCGAGCAGGCCGTGACGGATCGACATGCCAGCCAAGTATGCATACCGCGTATCCGGCGAGCAATACCGCGTATGCAGAACGGTGCGTGTCGTCCCGAAAACAGCGGGTCCGCCGCCCCCGGCGAGGGGAACGGCGGACCCGGTGCGACAGCCGACGGTCAGTCGTTGAGCCAGCTCATCATCGGACGCAGGGTCGCGCCCGTCTTCTCGATCGGGTGCTCGGCCAGCTCCTGCCGGAACTTGCCGAACTGCGCCTGGCCGCCCTCGAACTCGGCCATCAGCTCCTTGGCGAACTCGCCGGACTGGATCTCGGCGAGGATCCGCTTCATCTCGGCCTTCGTCTCGGCCGTCACGACGCGCGGGCCGCGCGTGTAGCCGCCGAACTCGGCGGTGTCCGACACCGACCAGTACATCTTCGACACGCCGCCCTCGTAGATCAGGTCCACGATGAGCTTCATCTCGTGCAGGCACTCGAAGTAGGCGACCTCGGGCTGGTAGCCCGCCTCGATCAGCACCTCGAACCCGGTCTTGATCAGCTCGGACACGCCGCCGCACAGCACGGCCTGCTCGCCGAACAGGTCGGTCTCGGTCTCCTCGGTGAACGTGGTGCGGATGCCGCCCGCGCGCAGGCCGCCGATGCCCTTGGCGTAGGACAGCGCCAGCGGCCAGGCGTTCCCGGACGCGTCGGACTCGACGGCCACGATCACCGGCACGCCGCGCCCGGCGGTGAACTGGCGGCGCACGAGGTGGCCGGGGCCCTTCGGCGCGACCATGCAGACGTCCACGCCCGCCGGCGGCTCGATCAGCCCGTAGCGGATGTTCAGGCCGTGGCCGAAGAACAGCGCGTCGCCCTCGACCAGTGCGGGCTTGATGTCCTTCTCGTAGATCCCGCGCTGGAGGTGGTCCGGCGCCAGGATCATGATCAGGTCGGCCTCCTCGGCGGCCTCGGCCGGGGTGAGGACGCGCAGGCCCTCGGCCTCGGCCTTCTCGCGGCTCTTGGAGCCCTCCGGGAGGCCGATCCGGACGTCCACCCCCGAGTCCCGCAGGGACAGCGCGTGCGCGTGCCCCTGGCTGCCGTACCCGATGACCGCGACGTGCCGGCCCTGGATGACGCTCAGGTCCGCGTCGTCGTCATAGAACATCTCAGCCACTGTGCTGCTCTGCCTTTCGTTGTGTGCGGTCCACGCGGCCGGGCGGGCCGGGTCCGTGGGGTCAGGCGCTGCGCTCGATCGCGCGCAGCGACCGGTCGGTGATGGAGCGGGCGCCGCGGCCGATGGCCACCATGCCCGACTGCACCAGCTCCTTGATGCCGAACGGTTCGAGGATGCGGATCAGCGCGTCCAGCTTGTCGCGGTTGCCGGTCGCCTCGACGGTCACCGCGTCCGGCGCGACGTCGACGACCTTCGCGCGGAAGAGCTGGACGGTCTCCAGCACCTGCGAGCGGGTCTCGGCGTCCGCGCGGACCTTGATGAGCACCAGCTCGCGCTGCACCGAGGTCCCCGGGTCCAGCTCGACGATCTTCAGGACGTTCACCAGCTTGTTGAGCTGCTTGGTGACCTGCTCCAGCGGCAGGCCCTCGACGTTCACCACGATCGTCATCCGGGAGATCTCCGGGTGCTCGGTGGTGCCGACGGCCAGCGACTCGATGTTGAACCCGCGGCGGGCGAACAGGGCCGCGACGCGCGTGAGGATGCCGGGGGTGTTCTCCACCAGCACCGACAGGGTGTGCTGCGTCATCGCGGTCAGTCTCCGTTCTCCCACTCGGGGGCCAGGTCCCGAGCGATCTTGATGTCGTCGTTGGAGGTGCCGGCCGCGACCATCGGCCAGACCATCGCGTCCGGGTGGACGACGAAGTCGATCACGACCGGGGTGTCGTTGATCTCCATCGCCTTGGCGATGACGGCGTCGACGTCCTCGGGCCGCTCGCACCGGAGCCCGACGCAACCGTACGCCTCCGCCAGCTTCACGAAGTCGGGGACCCGGTTGGTGTGCAGCTTGGTGTTGGAGTAGCGGCCCTCGTAGAACAGGGTCTGCCACTGGCGGACCATGCCGAGGTTGCCGTTGTTGATGACGGCGATCTTGACCGGGATGCCCTCGACGACGCAGGTCGCCAGCTCCTGGTTGGTCATCTGGAAGCAGCCGTCGCCGTCGATCGCCCAGACCTGGGTGTCGGGCGCGCCGACCTTGGCGCCCATCGCGGCCGGGACGGCGTAGCCCATCGTCCCGGCGCCGCCGGAGTTCAGGAACGCGCCCGGACGCTCGTACTTGATGAACTGCGCGGCCCACATCTGGTGCTGGCCGACGCCCGCGACGTAGTAGGCGTCCGGGCCGACGAGCGCGCCGATCCGCTCGATGACCTGCTGCGGGGACAGCGAGCCGTCCTCGGGCAGGTCGTAGCCGAGCGGGTAGGTGTCGCGCCAGGCGTTGAGCTGCCGCCACCAGGCCGCGTAGTCGCCGGTCCGGCCCGCGTCGTGCTCGGCCTGCACCGCGACGATCAGGTCCGCGATGACCTCGCGGGCGTCGCCGACGATCGGGACGTCCGCGTGCCGGTTCTTGGAGATCTCCGCCGGGTCGATGTCGGCGTGGACGACCTTGGCGTCCGGCGCGAAGGTGTCCAGCATCCCGGTGACGCGGTCGTCGAACCGGGCGCCGATCGCGACGAGCAGGTCCGAGCGCTGGAGCGCCCCGACCGCGCCGACCGTGCCGTGCATGCCGGGCATGCCCATGTGCTGCGGGTGGCTGTCGGGGAACGCGCCCTTGGCCATCAGCGTCGTGACGACCGGGACGCCCGTCAGCTCCGCGAGGACCTTCAGCTCCGCCGACGCGCCCGCCTTCAGGACGCCGCCGCCGACGTAGAGCACCGGCCGCTCCGCCCCGGTGATCAGCCGTGCCGCCTCCCGGACCTGCTTGGAGTGCGGCCGGGTCACCGGACGGTACCCGGGCAGGTGCATCTGGACGGGCCACTCGAAGTCGAACGTGGCCTGGAGCGCGTCCTTGGCGATGTCCACCAGGACCGGGCCCGGACGGCCCGTCGAGGCGATGTGGAACGCCTCCACGATCGTCCGGCCGATGTCCTTGGCGTCGGTGACGAGGAAGTTGTGCTTGGTGATCGGCATCGTGATCCCGGCGATGTCGGCCTCCTGGAAGCCGTCGGTGCCGATCAGCGACGTCGCGACCTGCCCGGTGATCGCCACCAGCGGGACGGAGTCCATGTAGGCGTCGGAGATCGGGGTCACGAGGTTCGTCGCGCCCGGGCCGCTCGTCGCCATGCAGACGCCGACCTTCCCGGTCACCATCGCGTAGCCCTGCGCCGCGTGCCCCGCGCCCTGCTCGTGCCGGACGAGGATGTGCCGCAGCTTCACCGAGTCGTAGAGCGGGTCGTAGGCCGGGAGGATGGCGCCGCCGGGAATGCCGAACACGGTGTCGACGCCGACGTTCTCCAGGGCGCGCACCAGCGCCTGGGCTCCCGTCATCTGTTCGGTCGTCATGTCCTTGGGTTTCCTTGGGGAGGGGTGGGGCCTTCCGAACGCGGAGGCTGGAGAGGCAGCACGGCCAACAAAAAACCCCCGCCGCCGGATGGCGGTCGAGGGGCGCGCGCAGGGGTGAAGACTTGATCAGCCTGCGCGCCGACCAAGTACTACGATGAGGTTGAGACTGCTCTGCACGTAGGCCACTCTCGCCGACTTCGCCGCCACGGTCAAATCCGTGGACACAATATCTCAGCTCGTGAGACGGACATCCCGCCGGGGGCGCGTCCGGGCGAAAACCGCCGGTCAGCCGGGTGACAGCGCCGAGCCGGCCGCCGAGTCCGCCTGCTCCCCCGCGTCGGTGAGGCCGTCCGCGCCGAGCGGGCGGCCCGGACGCAGGTTGGTGCGCACCAGCGGCTCCACCCGGCCGACCGTCATCGGGCGGGCCACCAGGAACCCCTGCCCGCGCGGGCAGCCCATCGCGCGCAGCCGGTCCAGTTGCTCGGGCCGCTCGATGCCCTCGGCGACCACCGTCAGCCCGAGGTCGCGGCCGAGCCGGACGATCGTCTCGGTCAGCAGCGTCAGCGTCTCGTCCGAGCCGAGGCCCGCCACGAACGACGGGTCGATCTTGATGATGTCGACCGGGAGCTGCCCGAGGTAGGCCAGCGAGGCGTACCCGGTGCCGAAGTCGTCGATCGCCAGCCGGACGCCGAGGTCGCGCAGCGCCGACAGCCGCCGGACGTTCTGCCCGCCGTCCTCGACCAGGACCTCCTCGCGGACCTCGACCGTCAGCGCCTGCGGCGGCAGCCCGGTCTCGGCCAGCGCCTCGGCGACCGACTCCACGAAGCGCGGCGCGGCGATCTGCCGGGCGGTGAAGTTCACCGACAGGCCGACCTCGAACGACTCCTCGCGCCACCGCGCGACCTCGCGGCACGCGCGGCGCAGCACCCAGTCGCCGAGCGGGATCATCAGCCCGGACTCCTCGGCGGGCGCGATGAACTCCTCGGGCGGCACCGACTCCCCGGCCCGCCACCAGCGCACGAGCGCCTCCACGCCGGTCACGCGGGACGTCGCCAGCTCCACCACCGGCTGGAACTCGACGGTGAACTGCTCGTCGGCGAGGGCGCGCTGCAGGTCGCTGCCGAGTTCGAGGCGCCGGACGACGTCGGTGTGCATGTGCGGCGCGTACACCTCGACGCGGGCGCCGCCGAGCTCCTTGGCCCGGGCCATCGCGAGGTCGCCGTTGCGGATGAGGTCGGCGGCGTCCCGGCGGAGCCTGCGGCCCGCGTCCCCCCGGTCGGGGTCGCCGCCGCCCGCGCTCACGTCGCCGACGCCGACGTCGCCCGCGAACGCGATGCCGATGCTCGCCGACAGCGCGATGTCCTTGCCGCCCACCCGGTACGGCTCGGCCGACAGCAGCCGCAGCATCCGCTCGGCCAGCTCGACCGCGGCCTGCGAGTCCGTGCCGCCCGGGCCGTCGGGGGGGAGCTGGACGAGCACCGCGAACTCGTCCCCGCCCCAGCGCGCGACCGTGTCGTCGGCCTGGACCGTGCCGCGCAGCCGCCGCGCGGCCTGCGCGAGGACCTGGTCGCCCGCCGCGTGCCCGGCCGAGTCGTTGACGGCGGTGAACCCGTCGATGTCCACGAACAGCACCGCGACGCGTCCCTCGTCCGGACGGGACAGGACCTCGCGGGTGCGCTCCTCGAAGTACGCGCGGTTCGGCAGGCCGGTGAGGCCGTCGTGGAAGGTCAGGTGCGCGACCTGGCGCTGGAGGGCGGCCTGCTCGCTTAGGTCGCGGGTCGTGATCAGCAGGCTGGGCGCGCCGAGGCCGCCGTAGCGGGAGATCGTGGACTCGGTGGGCAGCCAGGTGCCGTCCGCCGCCCGGACGCGGCACGCCACCCGCATCGAGCCGGGCGGGACGAAGCCGGGCCCGGCGTCCTCGGCCTCGGGGGCGTCGGCGTCGGGGTCGGTGCCGACGAAGGAGAGGAACGCGGCCCGGACGCGCGGCAGGTCCTCGGGGTGGACGACCTCGTGCAGCGAGCGGCCGACCAGCTCGTCCGGCGTGTACCGGTACGTCCGCAGCGCGCCGCCGCTCGCGAACTGCACGACGCCGTCGGTGTCGCAGATGACCACGGCGTCGTTGATGCTCTCCGACAGGGCGCGGAAGTCGTCGTCGCCCGCCGCGACCGTGCGGCGCAGCGCGTCGTTCTCGCGCAGCAGCGCCGCCAGCCGGGCCAGCAGCACGAGCGTCGCGAGGCCCGCGACGATCGACACGACCGGCTCCATGCCGTGCTCGGCGGTCAGCGAGCGGCCCGCCACGAACAGCGCCGCCGCCGCGGCCACCGCCGCGACGCCCACGCCCGGGCCGATCATGCGGCCGGGCGGCTCGGCGGGGGCGCCCGGGTCGCCGGGCTCGGCGGCGCGGCCCGTCCACGGGACGAGCAGCAGCAGCGCCAGGCCCGCGATGCGCAGGATGTCGGACGGGTCGTCGGCCGGGTCCCCGCCGCGCAGCCGGACGACGGTCGTCACGATGTCGGCGACGGCGAACGCGCCGAGCGCCCCGTAGCCCATCCACGCCGAGCGGCGCCCGCCGCGCGCGGCGCCGAGCACGAACGGCAGCGCCCCGCAGACGAGCACGATGTCGATCAGCGGGTACAGCAGCTCCAGCAGGAACGACGACGCCGACTCGCCCGACCGGTGGTACAGGTCCCCGAACAGCGCGACCCAGCCGAGGACGAACAGGGCGCTGCCGCAGACGTAGGTGTCGGCGACGTAGCGGACCCACGTCCCGGCGTCGCGCGGCGGCCGGATCGGCGCGATCAGCCCCGCGACCAGCGCGATCACCGCGCCGAGGTAGAACAGGTCGGGCGCCGACAGCGACAGCGCGCTGCGGGACTGGACGGTCGCGGAGATCGCCGACCCGATCGCGCCCGCGCACCACGCCGCCGCGCCGAGCCCGAACCAGCGCCAGGACGTGCGGCGCGGGTGCGGCGCGGCGGGCTCGGGGTCCCCGGACGCCCGGTCACCGCCGAAGCGCGGGATCCCCGCCCGCAGGCCGCGCCGGAACACCCCGACGGGACCGGGCTCGGCGACGGCCTGCGCGACGGCCTTGGCCGGGACGGGCGGCGGCGCGGGCTCGGGGTCGTCGGACGGCGGCCCGGGACGGCGCCGGGAGGCCAGCAGCAGGGACGCGGCGGCGGCGCCCGCCGCGACGGCCTCGGTCCAGGCGAGGAACGCGACGCCGCCCCACTCCAGCACCGAGCCGAGCGCGTACACGACGGCCGCGGCGGCGACCAGGGCGACGGGCACCGCGCCGCGCGGTGCCCGCCTGGGAAAGCCGCCGCTCATCGCGCCTCGTGTCCCTTCCTGCCCCTCGGGGAAGGGGCGTCCCACGGTCGTTCGCGGGACTGGTGGTGGATTTGTCGGTGATTCGTGCCCGGCGCCCGGACGAACGTCCGGAGCCGGGTGGACGTGCCCGGCGCGGTGGCGCGGTCGCTCGGTCCCGGACCGCGCGAGGCCGGACCAGCGCCGTTGCTGCGGTGCGGGATCACCGTGATGTTCACCGTACGTTCCGTAGGTCACGGTGCGATTGAGGCTCAGCCTCCACCCGGCGACAAAGGGCGGCGCGGAACCGCCCGCCGACGGGCAAACCCCCTGATCATGGGCCAGAGAGCGCGGCCGTGGACCGTACCGATCCGCCAGGGCCACCGAACCGCACAGCGACGGACATCACGCCCTTTCGCTGGTCAATCCCACCAGAACGTCCAGCAGCGGGTGTCGACCAGCGCGTCGGCGTACGCGTCCAGGCCGAGGCCGCTCTGGTCGATGTTGTCCGGGCAGAACGCGTAGTGCTCGGCGGCGACCGCGCGGGCGTGCTCGACCGTCGCGGGCGGCGCCGCGACCGACAGGTTCAGCGTGTCGAAGCCGACCTCCACGACCCGCGCGCCGAACCGGTCCTCCCAGGAGCGGACGACGGCCGCGAGGTCGCCGATGGCGTTGGTGTGGTTGCACGGGCCGTCCCAGCCCGACATGGCGAGCGCGTCCGCGCCCCGGTCCACCGGGACCAGGCCGACGCGCCGCTTCTCGCCGAGGAACAGGGCCAGCTCGCGGGCCTCCTCGTCGGGGTCGCCCGCCATCGTTCCGGGCGCCGCGAGGCCCGGCCAAGCGCCGGACGGGCCGTCGTCCTCCAGGTACTCGGCCCACAGCTCGGCCAGCGCCTCGCCCGGATCGACCTCGTCCACGTCGTCGACCGGGACGAAGCCCAGCTCCTCGGCCAGCCACGGCCGCGTCGTGTCGCCGCTGAGGCCGCTCAGCAGCAGCGGGTAGAGGCCGGTCTTCTCGCGTTCGCCGTAGAGCCGCGTCCACAGCCCGGACGCGTCGGGAAGCTCGTCCGCGGTGAGCCACAGGATCGGGCGGCCCGCCCAGCGCGGCTCGGTGAATCCGTCGCACGCGCGGACGACAACGCCCGCGGGGAGCCCGTCCGGGACGGACGGAAACGGGGGGTGAATGACTGCCATGCGGGAACCGTAGCCGCCGCCCCCGACAGTCCGGGCGGAAATCCCGTGGCGGCCCGGCGACCGCCACGGGACTCCTCGCGGTACGCGCCGGTCAGGACACGCCGAGCTTCTCCAGGATCAGCGCCCGGGCGCGGCCCGCGTCCGCCTGGCCCCGGCTGGCCTTCATCACCGCGCCGACGAGCGCGCCCGCGGCGGCGACCTTCCCGCCGCGCACCTTGTCGGCCACGGCGGCGTTGTCGGCGATCACCTGGTCCACGATGGCGCCGAGCGCGCCGTCGTCGGACACGACCTTCAGGCCGCGCGCGGCGACGACCTCGTCCGGCTCGCCCTCGCCCGCGAGGACGCCCTCGAACGCCTGCCGGGCGAGCTTGTCGTTCAGCTCGCCCGCCGCGACCATCGCCTGGACGCGCGCGACCTGCACCGGCGTGATCGGCAGCTCGGCCAGCTCCACGCCGAGCGCGGTGGCGCGCCGCGACAGCTCGTTCATCCACCACTTGCGCGCCGCGCCCGCGTCCGCGCCCGCCGTGATCGTCTCCTCGATGAGGTCGAGGGCGCCGGCGTTGACGACGTCGCGCAGCTCCAGGTCCGACAGGCCCCACTCGGCCTGCACCCGGCGGCGGCGCGCGGCGGGCAGCTCGGGCAGCGCGGCGCGCAGCTCGTCCACCCACTCCCGCGACGGCGCCATCGGGACGAGGTCGGGCTCGGGGAAGTAGCGGTAGTCCTGCGCCTCCTCCTTGCTGCGCCCGGACGTGGTGGTGCCGGTGTCCTCGTGGAAGTGCCGGGTCTCCTGGACGATCTTCCCGCCCGCGTCCAGCACGCCCGCCTGCCGCTCGATCTCCGACCGGACGGCCCGCTCCACCGACCGCAGCGAGTTGACGTTCTTGGTCTCGGTGCGCGTCCCCCACTCGGCGGCGCCGCGCGGCATCAGCGACACGTTGACGTCGCAGCGCAGCGAGCCCTGCTCCATCCGGACGTCGGAGACGCCGAGCGCGCGGACCAGCTCGCGCAGCTCGGTGACGTACGCGCGGGCGACGAGCGGGGCCTTGTCGCCGGTCCCGGTGATCGGCCGGGTGACGATCTCGACGAGCGGGATCCCGGCGCGGTTGTAGTCCACCAGCGAGTAGTCGGCGCCGTGGATGCGGCCGGTGGAGCCGCCGACGTGCAGCGACTTGCCGGTGTCCTCCTCCATGTGGACGCGCTCGATCTCGACCCGGTACGTCTCGCCCTCGACCTCGACCTCCAGGTACCCGTCGACGCACAGCGGCTCGTCGTACTGGGAGATCTGGTAGTCCTTCGGCATGTCCGGATAGAAGTAGTTCTTCCGGGCGAACCGGCACCACTCCACGATGTCGCAGTTCAGCGCCAGGCCGATCTTGATGATGCCCTCGATCGCCGCGCGGTTGGTGACCGGCAGCGATCCGGGCAGGCCCAGGCACACCGGGCAGACCTGGGTGTTCGGGTCGGCGCCGAAGTCCGTCCGGCAGCCGCAGAACATCTTGGACGCCGTGCCCAGCTCGATGTGGGTCTCCAGGCCGAGCACCGGCTCGTACTTCGCCAGCGCCGCGTCGTACGTCGTCACCGTGGGCGCGCTCATCGGGCAGCCTCCGCGAGGTCGGGGGCCTTGGCCAGCAGGGGGCCGCCCCAGCGGTCTTCGAGCGCCCGCTCCACGGCGGCGCCGACGCGGTACGCGCGGTCGTCGCCGAGGACGGGCGCCATGATCTGCAGGCCGACGGGCAGGCCGTCGTCGGCGAGGCCGCACGGGACGGAGATCGCCGCGTTGCCCGCCAGGTCGGACGGGATCGTCCACAGGTCGGCCAGGTACATGGCCATCGGGTCGTCGGCGCGCTCGCCGATCGGGAAGGCGGTGGACGGCGTCGTCGGCGAGACCAGGACGTCGACGCGCTCGAAGGCGGCGTCGAAGTCGCGGTTGACGAGCGTCCGGACCTGCTGCGCCTTGCCGTAGTAGGCGTCGTAGTAGCCCGACGACAGCGCGTAGGTGCCGAGCATGATCCGGCGCTTGACCTCGGCGCCGAAGCCCTCCGCGCGGGTCAGCGCCATGACCTCCTCGGCGCTGCGGGTCCCGTCGTCGCCGACGCGCAGGCCGTAGCGCATCGCGTCGAACCGGGCGAGGTTGGACGACACCTCCGACGGCGCGATGATGTAGTACGCGGGCAGCGCGTAGGTGAAGTGCGGGCACGACACCTCGACGACCTTCGCCCCGAGCGACTCCAGCAGCGCGACGGCCTCGGTGAACCGGGCCGTGACGCCGTCGTCGCCGCCGGACCCGGCGAACTCCTTGACGACGCCGACCGTGAGGCCCGCGACGTCCGCGCGCCGGGCGGCCTCGACCACCGGCGGGACGGGCCGGTCGATGGACGTCGAGTCGCGCGGGTCGTGGCCGCTCATCGTCTCGTGCAGCAGGGCCGCGTCCAGGACGTTGCGGGCGAACGGGCCGGGGGTGTCCAGCGACGACGCGAACGCGATCACGCCGTACCGGGACGAACCGCCGTAGGTCGGCTTCATGCCCACGATGCCGGTCACGGCGGCGGGCTGGCGGATCGAGCCGCCGGTGTCGGTGCCCGTCGCCAGCGGCGCCTCGTAGGCCGCGACCGCCGCCGACGACCCGCCGGACGAGCCGCCCGGGATCCGCGCCAGGTCCCACGGGTTGCGGGTGACCTGGTAGGCGCTGTTCTCGGTGGACGAGCCCATCGCGAACTCGTCCATGTTCGTCTTGCCGATGATCACCAGGCCCGCCGCGCGCAGCCGCTCGGTGATCGTCGCGTCGTAGGGCGGACGCCACCCCTCCAGGATCTTCGACCCGGCGGTGGTGGGCATGTCCGTGGTGGTGAAGACGTCCTTGTGCGCGATCGGGACGCCCGCGAGCGGACCCAGCTCCTCGCCCGCCGCGCGGCGCTCGTCCACCGCGCGGGCCTGCGCGCGGACGTTGTCCGGATCGACGTGCAGGAACGCGCCGACCGCGCCGTCCACGGCCGCGATGCGGTCCAGGTGGGCGTCGGCGACCTCGGCCGCCGAGGTCTCCCCCGCCGCGATCAGCGCGCCGAGTTCGGCGGCGGTCCTGCCGACCAGCTCGTTCACGCTCACGCCTCCTCGTCCAGGATCCGCGGGACCCGGAACCGCTGCTCCTCCACGGCGGGCGCGCCCGCGAGCGCCTGCTCCGGCGCCAGCGACGGGCGGACCTCGTCGGGCCGGTAGACGTTGGTCAGCGGCAGGGCGTGCGAGGTCGGCGGGATGTCCTCCGCGGCGACCTCCTGCACCCGCGCGACCGCGGAGATGATCTGGTCGAGCTGGGCGGCGAGACGATCGAGTTCGTCGTCGCCGAGCGCCAGCCGGGACAGCCGGGCGAGGTGCGCGACCTCGGCACGGGTGATCGCGGACATGTGCGAACCGTTTCCTGGATGGAGTTTCCCCAGGCCAGAGGCAGTGCTAGGCGCCTCATGGCCCGAACTTGGCGAGAGCTATTTCGTCCCATCCTAGGGCGCGGTCCGCGGTCACGCTCTCCGACAGGTCGGGCGTCCCGCCGGCGGCGGGACGCCCGGGTGCTCAGGACTTCGCGGCGGCCTTGCGCGCGAACTCGGTCGTGTAGGTCTTCGACAGGTCGATCGTCCCGGCCTTGCCCTTGACGTTCGGCGAGAACGACGAGAGGACCTTCAGGACGTTCTTCGCCCCGTCCTCCGGCATGATCCCGTCGGGCGTGAACATCCCCATCGAGTCGTGGACGGCCTTCTCGTAGAGCTTGGGGTCGCCCCCCGCGTACTCGGGCGGCATCTTCGCCGCGATCTCGGCGGCCGAGTGCCCCTTGATCCAGCCGAGCGTGGCGACGAACGCGTTCGCGAGCTTCTGGACGGTCTTCGGGTTGGCCTTCACCCAGGCGCAGTCCATGTAGAGCGAACTGGCCGGGTACAGGCCGCCGAGGGCGGCGCGCGTCCCCTCCTCGGTGCGCAGGTCGAGCAGGACCTTGCCCTTGCCGGTGGACGTCAGCCGCGCGATGGTCGGGTCCGTGGTCATCCCGGCGTCGATCCCGCCGTTCTCGATCGCGGCGACGAACGTCTGTCCGGCGCCCGCCTTCACCGTCGTGTAGTCGTTCTGGGTGAGCCCGGCGGTCGCGGCGAGGGCCTGGGTGAGGAAGTCGGTGGACGAGCCCGAACTCGTCACGCCGAGGCGCTTGCCCGCGAAGTCGGCGGGCTTGGCGACCGCCCCGGCCTTCCCGGCGGCGACGACCTCGGCCTCCCCGGGCACGTCGGCGAACTGCACGACGCTCTGGATGCACTTGCCCTTGGTCTGGAGATCGACGGTGTGGTCTTGACGTCCTCCCCTTCAAAAAGAGGGGATTCTCCCCTGCTACACCCGTGCGGGCGTGGGCGGGGAGAGGGTTCCTGCTTCGCGGCGCGGTGCCGGAACGAGTTCCGGTCTTACCTGCGCTCCACAGGCGTTTACCCTGTCCGCCCGTCCGGCGGCCAGCACGTTTCTTGCCGCGTTCACGTCGCGGTCGTGGACGGTCCCGCACGCGGGACACGTCCAGTCGCGGACGTTCAGCGGCTTCGGGCCGTCTTTGGCCCCGCACACCGAACAGACCTGCGACGTCGGCTCGAATCGGCCGATCCGGCCGAAGGTCCGCCCGTACCGCTTCGCCTTGTACTCCAGCATCGCAACGAATTGCGCCCAACCCGCGTCGTGGACGCTCTTGGCCAATCGGCTGCGTCCGAGACCTGCCACGCTCAGATCCTCCGTGTAGACCGCTTGGTTGTCGCGGATCAACGCGGTGGAGAGCTTGTGTGCGTGGTCGCGGCGCGTGTCGGCCACGCGGGCGTGGAGTCTCGCCACCCGGGCCCTGGCCTTGGCCCGGTTCGCGCTGGCCTTCTGCTTGCGCGACAGTGCTCTTTGCGCCTTGCGGAGACGCCGTTGCGCGCGTCGCAGGATCCGGGGGTTGGTGACCTTGCGGCCGTCCGACAGCACCGCGAAATGCGTCAAACCCAAGTCGATACCGACCTCGCCGGTCGTCTCCGGCAGCGACTCGTGACCGGCATCGACCACGAACGAAGCGAAATATCGTCCGGCCGCGTCCCGGACCACCGTCACCGACGACGGTTCGGACGGCAACGCGCGCGACCAGCGGACCGGGACGTCCCCGATCTTGGGGAGCCGGAGTTTGCGACCCGCCGTCACCGCGAAACCGGCGTTGCGCGTGAACCGGACTGCCTGCCGAGAATCCTTGCGAGACCGGAACCGAGGCGGCGCGACCTTCCGACCGTTGCGCTTCCCGCTCACGGACGCGAAAAAATTCCGGTAAGCGCTGTTGAGATCCGCCAAAGCCTGCTGCAAGACGACGGCTGATACCTCGCAAAGCCATGCCCGGCCCGGCGCTTTCTTCGCCTCGGTGATCACCTGCTTGGACAGATCCCCGTCCGAGATGTAGGGCAGCCCTGCCGCGTGCGCGTCCTGACGAGCACGGAGGCCGTCGTTGAACACCACCCGCGCGCACCCGAACGCCCGAGCCAGCGCTTCCCGCTGGTCAGGCGTCGGATAAACACGGAAGTTGTACCGGAGCTGCACACGCCCACGCTATCGGCCAGGTCCCGGCAGAATCACGGGGTTCGTTAGAACACTCATGGGTCTGGACGCCAAGGCGCCGAGCGACTCGCCCATCAACAGGGTCGCCAGCCGTTTGATCAGCGCCAGGGCGAGCGTGACCCGCTTGCACATGCTGCCGGAGAGCTGCTGCGAGAAGTAGCGCTCGAAGCCGCCGAGCCCGAGCTGCCGGACCCAGTCGCGGGCCTCCTCACGGGCGGCCGACCGGGAGGCGCCCAGGCAGCGATGGTTTGCGGCGATTTCGTCCGAGATGGTCCGCTGCGGCAGCAGGAAATGTAACCCAGCCCGCCGGGGATGCCCCGAACGGGCCCGCCGTTCACGCGGATGTCCCCTGTAGTCGCGGCGGCGAGCCCGGAGATCAGCGACATGCACGTCGACTTGGCACAGCCGGTGGGCCCGACGACGCTGACGAACTCGTCGGGCGCGACGGGCTGGTCGACGTCGCGGTCGGCTATGCATTCGACGCCCCCGTGGGCGGGAATGCTCTTGGTGGCGACGCGCAGCTCGATCGCGGCGCCGTTCGGGTATAGCGTTCGCCTCGGTGGTCTCCGACATGGTCCGGGCGGTAAGCGGGCCTTTCCCGCCGGGCCTTCCTTATGTCGCTTCTTTGACAAAGAGGCATAACGCCCGTTCTGCGTGTCTTGTCCTGCCCCTGCTGGTGGATACGGGCATTCCTTTCTTTGCATGTTGCGCAGGTCACCCCGATTCGCCACCCGGGCGCTGCTGCTCCAGCTCGCGGTGCTGCTGCTCGTCGTGGGGTCGGGGTTCGCCCTCATGGCGGTCCTGCTGCGGTCGGAGATGCGGCACCAGTACCAGCAGCGGACGCTGGCGGTCGCGAGCGACCCCGGCTCGCGACCGGCGTGCTGCGGGGCGACCCGGCGCTCGTCCGGGCGGCGGCCGAGGCGGCGCGCGCCCGCACCGGGACGCTGTTCATCGTCGTCACCGACGCCCGGGGCATCCGCTTCTCCCACCCCGACCGGTCCCGCATCGGGCAGCCGGTGAGCACCGACCCGTCCGAGGCGCTGCGCGGACGCGAGGTCGCGCTGACCGAGCGCGGGACGCTCGGCTACTCGGCGCGCGGCAAGGTCCCGCTGCGCGCCGCGGACGGGCGGATCGTCGGCGAGGTCAGCGTCGGCATCGACGCCGCCGAGGTGAGCGGCCGGTCCGGCGCCCTGCTCCGGCTGGCCGCGCTGTTCCTCGTCCTCGCGCTGCTGCCCGGCGGCGCGGGCACGGTGCTGCTCGCCCGCCGCCTCCGCCGCCAGACCCTCGGCCTGGAGCCGGTGGACCTCACCGACCTCGTCCGCGAACGGGAGGCCGTGCTGCACTGCGTGGACGAGGGCGTCCTCGCCGTCGACCGCGACGGGCGGGTGACCGTGTGCAACGACGCCGCCGCGCGGCTGCTCGGCCACGCCCCCGCGCCGGGCACCCCGCTCGCCGACGCCGGCCTGCCGCCCCGCCTGCGCGCCACCCTCGCCGAGCGGCGCGCCGAGCGGGCGGCGCAGATGGTCGCCGGGGAGCGCGTCCTCGTGGTGACGGCCCGACCCGTGGCGCACGGCGCGCACGACCTCGGGCACGTCCTGACCCTGCGCGACCGAACCGAACTCGACCAGCTCACCCGGGAGCTGGGCGTCGTCCGGGCGCTGTCGGACGCGCTGCGCGCCCAGACCCACGAGTACACCAACCGCCTGCACGCCCTCGCCGGGCTGCTGCGGCTCGGGCACGTCGAGGAGGCGCTCGCCTACCTGCACGACCTCGCCCACGATCCGCTGGCGACCGAGGACGGCGCCGACACGCGGCTCGGCGACCCCTACCTGCGCGGTCTCCTCGCCGCCAAGACGGCCGTCGCGTCCGAGCACGGCGTCCGGCTGCGGCTCGCCCCCGAGTCCTATCTGCCCGAGCCGCTGGCCGAGCCCCTGGACGTCGTCACCGTGCTCGGCAACCTCACCGACAACGCCGTCACCGCCGCGCGCCGGGGCCGCCGCCGTCCGGCGTGGGTGGAGGTCTCGGTGCTCGGCGCGGGCGCGGACCTGCACCTGGCCGTCGCCGACAGCGGCGACGGCGTGCCCGCGGGCGCCCGCGACCGCGTCTTCGAGGACGGGTTCAGCACCAGCGCCGACCGGGACCGCCCGCACGGCATCGGCCTGGCGCTCGCCCGGCAGGTCGCGCGGGCGCGGGGCGGGGACGTGACGCTCGACCGGGCGTCCGGACCCGGCTGCGGGGCGACGTTCGCGGCGCGCCTGCCCGGCGCGGTCGCCGTCCCGCCCGGGACGGGCCGCGCGCCCGCCGCGCTGGAGGAGGCCCGATGATCCGCGTCCTCGTCGTGGACGACGACTACCGCGTGGCGGACCTGCACGCCCGGTTCGTCGCCGCCGTCCCCGGCTTCGAGACGGTCGGGATCGCGCACACGGCCGCCGCCGCGCTGCGCGCCGCCCGCCGGGACCGGCCCGACCTCGTGCTGCTGGACCAGTACCTGCCCGACACGTCCGGCACCGAGATCATCGGCGCGCTCGGCTGCGAGGTGATCATGCTGACGGCGGCCGGGGACGCGGCGACCGTCCGCAGGGCGCTCGCCGGCGGCGCGGTGAACTACCTGGTCAAGCCGTTCACGCAGCGCGACCTCGCCGACCGGCTCGCCGCCTACGCCCGGTACCGCGCCCATCTGGACGGGAGCCGTCCGCTCGACCAGAGCGCGATCGACCGGGCCGTCCGGCTGTTGCACCAGGGCGACCGGCTCGACTCCGGCGCCCGCAAGGGCCGGTCCGCGCACACCGCCGGGCTCGTCGGCGACGCCGTCCGGACCGCCGGACGGCCGACGACCGCCACCGAGATCGCCGACCGGCTCGGCCTGTCGCGCGCCACCGCGCAGCGCTACCTCGCCGACCTCGCGGCGGACGGCCGGGTGTCGGTGCGGCTGCGGTACGGGTCCACGGGACGTCCCGAGCACCGCTACTCCTGGACCGGCGACCCGGCGGACTGAGTCGGCTGAGCCGGACGCGTCAGGCGGCGGGCTCGGGGGCCCGTTCCATCCGGCGGCGGAGCCAGTCGGTGGCGGTCGCGGCGTCCATCGGGCGGCCGAAGTGGTAGCCCTGCGCGGCGTCGCAGCCGAGTTCGCGCAGCGCGCCGGCGGTGCCGGGGTCCTCGACGCCCTCGGCGACCGAGCGCAGCCCGAGGGTCCGGACGAGATCGATGATCGACCGGACGATCACCGCGTCGTCGGGCGACCGGGTCAGTCGCCGCACGAACGAGGCGTCGATCTTGATCTCCTCGACGGGCAGCCGCCGCAGCCGCACCAGCGAGGAGTAGCCGGTGCCGAAGTCGTCCAGGCTGAGCGGGATGCCGAGCCCGGCGAGCTTGCCGACCGTCTCGGACGCGTACGCCGACTCGTTCATGAGGATCCGCTCGGTGATCTCCAGCTGGAGCGCGGCGGCGGGCAGGCCGTGCCGGGCGAGGCCGTCCTCGACGACCTCGGTGAGGCCCGCGTCGAACAGGTCGCGGCCCGAGGCGTTCACCGCGACCTGGACGGTCAGGTTCTCCCGCCACCACGCGGCGGTCTGCGCCAGCGCGGCGTGGACGACGTAGCCGGTGATCGACCGCATCAGGTACGTCTGCTCGGCGACCGACAGGAACCGCTCCGGCCCGATCAGCCCCTCGTCGGGGTGGCGCCAGCGCAGCAGCGCCTCCATGCCGACGAGCTTGCCGTCCCGCAGCGCGACCTTCGGCTGGTAGTACAGCTCCAGTTCGCCGCGGTCCACGGCGCGGCGCAGGTCGCCGAGCATCCGCAGCCGAGCCGGGGAGTTGCGGTCCTGCGCGGGCGCGTAGACCTCGACGCCGCCGCGCGTCTGCTTGGCGTGGTACATCGCGACGTCGGCGCGCTTCAGCAGGGACTCGAAGTCCTGCGCGTGGTCGGGGCACAGCGCGATGCCGACGCTGCCGTCCAGGTCGAACGTCATGCCGTCCAGCCGGACGGGCTCGCTCAGCGCGGCGCGCAGCCGGGCGGCGACCTCGCGGGCGGCGGCCTCGTCGCGGACGGACGGCAGCAGCACCGCGAACTCGTCCCCGCCGAGCCGCGCGACCAGGTCGCCGGGCCGGACGGCGTGGGTGAGGCGGTGCGCGACGAGTTGGAGCAGCCGGTCCCCGGTGAGGTGCCCGAGCGTGTCGTTGACCTCCTTGAAACGGTCCAGGTCGAGCAGGAACAACGCCGCCCGGGCACGTGTCTCGCCGCGCCGCCCTGGCACCGCGCGCCCCGCCACGGCCCGCATCGCGCGGCGGTCGGCCGTGCGGACGCGGGCCAGGGCCTCCTCGGTCCGCAGCGTGAGCAGCTTGCGGTTGGGCAGGCCGGTCAGTCCGTCGTGCAGCGCCTGGTGCTCGCGCCGCACCGACGCGGACGCGTTCAGGTAGACGGCGATGAACGGCAGGACGATCAGCGGCAGGAACGCGGCCGAACGGTCCATCGCGGTGACGACGAGCGGCGCCAGCCCGAGCAGCGCCAGATGGACGAGCACCTGGTAGGCGAGGTCGCCGCGCACCGCGCGCAGCGGCGAGATCCGCTCGTGCAGCGCGACCGCCCCCGCGACCAGCGCGTCGTTGCAGACGAAGTACGCGGCCCCGGCGAGCGCGATGGCGACGAGGTCGTCGCCGTCGGGGACCCAGGGGTGGAGCGGGGAGCCGCCCGTCCCGAACGCCGTCAGGACGAGCTGCCCGGCGGCCAGGCTCAGCGCGTACTGGGCGACGTTGAAGCCGATGCGGTGCGGGGCGCGGCGCCACAGCCCGCCGCAGACGACCAGCGAGACCGCCCGCAGCGCGAGCGCGGCGGGCAGTCCCGCGTAGAGCAGGGCGGCGAACGAGAAGGTCGTCGCGGTGCTGGCGCCGCTGTCCTCGGTGGAGCCCGGCGTGACGATCGGACGCAGCTCCCCGGCCAGTACCAGGCAGGCGAGGATCCCGAACACGGGGCTCGTCGCGAGCGCGTCCCGCGCGCCGCCGCCGAGGCCGGCGAACGCCGCCGCGCACACGGCGAAGCCGAGCAGGGTGACGGTCGTGAGGTAGATCCACAGCGGGGAGCCCCGGCGCGGCGGCGTGTTCCGCGTGTTGTTCGGGTCCTTCATCACCATCTCGGGGGGTTCGGGAACCTTGATGACTGGGAGGGTACGACCTGGAACCAACCTCGCGAAACCGATTGGGCACGTTCCGTTATGCCGATTCGTGGTGATGCGCCCCGAAAAGCCCGCCCAGCGGTACGCTTGGGTAACTTTACGCTGGTAGGACCGCCCGGGGCGCGAGGCGTCATTCCTCCGGCGGGATCGCGGCGTTCGTGGCCGCTTCCGGCCCCCGGTCGAGAAGGATCCGGAACCCCGACTCGTCCAGGACGGGCACCCCGAGCTTGATCGCCTTGTCGTACTTGGACCCCGGGCTGTCGCCGACGACGACGAACCCGGTCTTCTTCGACACCGAGCCGGTGACCTTGCCGCCGCGGTCCTGGACGGCCTCGGTCGCCGAGTCGCGGCTGAACTCCTCCAGCGACCCGGTGATCACCACGCTGACGCCCTCCAGCGGACGCGGACCGGTCGGCCCCTCGTCCGCCATCCGCACGCCCGCCTCCTCCCACTTGCGGACGATCTCCCGGTGCCAGTCCACCTCGAACCACCGCTTGATGGACGCCGCGATCGTCGGCCCGACGCCCTCGACCGTCGCCAGCTCCTCCTCGGTGGCGGCGCGGATCGCGTCCATCGACCGCAGCGAGCGGGCCAGGTCCTGCGCGGCGCGCGGCCCGACGTGCCGGATCGACAGCGCGACGAGCACCCGCCACAGCGGCTGCTTCTTGGCCTTCTCCAGCTCCTCGAACAGCTTCTCGACCGTCTTCTTCGGCTCGCCGTCCTTGGTGGCGAAGAACGTGACGATCTTCTGGTCGCCGGTCTTGTCGTCGATGCGGGGAAGGCCCGTCCGCTGGTCCCGGACGACGGACCGGATCGGGAGCAGGTCGTCGACCGTCAGATGGAACAGGTCGCCCTCGTTGCGCACCGGCGGCTCGGACGGCTCCAGCGGCTGCGTCAGCGCGGTCGCCGCGACGTACCCGAGCGCCTCGATGTCCAGGGCGTTGCGGCTGGCGACGAAGAACAGCCGCTCGCGGAGCTGCGCCGGGCAGTACTGCGCGTTCGGGCAGCGGATGTCGACGTCGCCCTCTTTCTCGTAGGCGAGCGTCGTGCCGCACTCGGGGCATTTCTCGGGCATCGAGAACTCGCGTTCGGAGCCGTCCCGCAGGTCCGCCACCGGCGCGACGATCTCGGGGATCACGTCGCCCGCCTTGCGCAGCACGACGGTGTCGCCGATGCGGACGCCCTTGCGCTTCACCTCGCTGCCGTTGTGCAGCGTCGCGTACGCGACCACCGACCCGGCGACCTTGATCGGCTCCATCACGCCGTACGGGGTGACGCGCCCGGTGCGGCCGACGCCGACCTTGATGTCGAGGAGCTTGGTGTTGACCTCGTCCGGCGGGAACTTCCACGCGATCGCCCAGCGCGGCGCCCGCGAGGTGGAACCCAGGCGCCGCTGCAACGGGAACTGGTCCACCTTCACCACGACGCCGTCGATCTCGTAGGACGGTTCGTGCCGGTTCTCGCCGTAGTGGGCGATGTACTCGCGGACGGCGTCGAGATCCGGCAGCACCTTGTACCGGTCGCTCACCGGCAGGCCCCAGCCGCGCATCATCTCGTACGCCTCGGCCTGGCTGTCGGGGTGGACGCCGCCCTCCCACCGGCCGAACCCGTGGACCAGCATCTCCAGCGGGCGCTGCGCCGTGACGCGCGGGTCCTTCTGCCGCAGCGACCCCGCCGCCGCGTTGCGCGGGTTGGCGAACGGCGGCTGGCCCGTCTCGACCTGCAGCTCGTTGACCTGCTGGAACCCCTCGACGGGCAGGAAGACCTCGCCGCGCACCTCCAGCAGCTCCGGCCAGCCCTCCCCGGTCAGCCGGTCCGGGATCGTGTCGATCGTGCGGACGTTGTTCGTGACGTCCTCGCCGGTGCGCCCGTCGCCGCGCGTGACGCCGCGCACGAGCCGTCCGTTCTCGTAGACCAGGGCGATGGCCAGCCCGTCGATCTTCAGCTCGCACAGGTACGCCGCGACCTCGCCGACCTCCTTCAGGACGCGCTCGTCCCAGGCGAGCAGCTCGTCGGCGTTGCGCGCGTTGTCCAGGCTCTGCATCCGCTCCAGGTGCGCGACCGTCGCGAACTCGGTGATGATCGGCGCGCCCACCCGCTGGGTCGGCGAGTCCGGCGTGACCAGCTCGGGATGCGCGGCCTCCAGCGCCTGGATCTCCCGCATCAGGTCGTCGTACTCGGCGTCGCTCAGCGTCGGCCGGTCGAGGACGTAGTAGCGGTAGTTGGCCTCGTCGATCCGCTCGGCGAGCTCGGCGTGCCGCGCCGCGGCGCCGTCGGGAAGTCCATCGCTCAAGGTCATGGCCCTATTGTCGCCGGTGCCAGTGACATTTTTCGACCTTGCCGGGCCGGGCTCAGTCGGCCGCCTCGTACAGCATCCGGGCCGTGTCGCGGCAGCGTTTCAGGGCCGTCCGGACGTACCGGGGCGACGCGCCCGCCATCCCGCACGCCGGGGTGATCACGACCTGCTCGGCCAGCCGGGCGGGCGGGAAGCCGAGCCGCCGCCACAGGTCCCGGACGGGCCGCGCGGTCGCCGCGAGCGGCGGCAGCGCCGTGTCGGTGGCGGGGACGGCGCCGAGGAACAGCCCGACGCCCGCGTCGATCGCCTCGCCGACCGGGTCGTCGTCGCGCGCGGGGATCAGCGCGAGGTCCACCGACAGCGCGCCGAACCCGGCCCCGCGCAGCAGCCCGTACGGGACGCGCCGCGCGCAGCAGTGCGCGATGGTGAAAACGTCGCCGGCCTGCTCGCGCACCGAGCGCAACGCCTCCTGCGCGACCGGCTCCTCCACCGGGCGCAGCCGGGACAGGCCGCTCGCGGTCGGGACCGTCCCGGCGAGGACGGCGGGCAGCGACGGCTCGTCGATCTGGAGCAGCAGGGTCGCGCCGGGCAGGCGGCGCCGCACGTCGGCGACGTGCCGGGCGACGCCCTCGGCCAGCGACGCGGTGAGGTCCCGCACGGCGCCCGGGTCCTTGAGCGCGCGGTCGCCGGTGCGCAGCTCGATCGCGGCGGCCAGCGTCCACGGCCCGCACACCTGGATCTTGAACGGGCCGTCGTGCGCGCCCGCGACCTCCTCCAGGACGTCGAGGTCGCGCGCGAGGTGGTCCAGCGAGCGGCGCGTGTCGCGGCCCGGCCGGTCCCCGAAGCGCCATCCGGACGGCTCGACCCGCACCGCGAGGTCGACCAGCAGCCCGGCCGTGCGCCCGATCAGGTCCGCGCCGACCCCGCGTCCCGGCAGTTCCGGCAGATGCGGCAGTTCGGGCAGCTCGCCGAGGACGACGCGCAGCGCCTCGGCGCCGTCCTCGCCCGGGTACGAACCGACGCCGGTGGCCGTCCCGGGCCCCCACGAAAAACTCGTCACGGGCGCAGCGTAGTGGCGATCGTCGCCGAGCCGAGGACGCGGTCGCCGTCGTAGAGCGCGGCGGTCTGGCCCGGGGCGACGCCGCGCGCGGGGGTCGCGAGCAGCAGGCGCAGGCCGTCCGGGCCGGGCTCGACCGTGCAGGGGTGGACCTCGCCGTGCGCGCGGAGCTGGACCGAGCAGCCGAACGGCCCGGCGGGCGGCGGGGCGAGCCACACCGGCGCGCCGGTCGTGATCTCGGTGACGTCCAGGGCCTCGCGCGGGCCGACCGTGACGGTGTTGGTCGCCGGGGAGATGTCCAGGACGTAGCGGGGCCTGCCGTCCGGCGCGGGCGTCCCGATGCGCAGGCCGCGCCGCTGCCCGATCGTGTAGGCGTAGGCGCCGTCGTGGTCGCCGACGCGGGCGCCCGCGGTGTCCACGATCGGCCCGGGCGCCGCGCCGAGCCGCTCGGCGAGGAAGCCGCGCGTGTCGCCGTCGGCGATGAAGCAGACGTCGTGGCTGTCGGGCTTGGCCGCGACCTGGATGCCGCGCCGGTCGGCCTCGCGCCGGATCTCGGCCTTGGTCGTGTCGCCGAGCGGGAACAGCGCGTGCCGGAGCTGCTCGGGCGTGCAGACCGCGAGGACGTACGACTGGTCCTTGCCGGGGTCGACGCCGCGCCGCAGGACCGTCCCGTCCGAGCGGGCGTAGTGCCCGGTGCAGACGGCGTCGAACCCGAGCGCGAGCGCCTTGTCGAGCAGCGCCGCGAACTTGATCTTCTCGTTGCAGCGCAGGCAGGGGTTCGGGGTGCGGCCGGCCGCGTACTCGCTGACGAAGTCCTCGACGACGTCGCGGTGGAAGCGCTCGGCGAGGTCCCAGACGTAGAAGGGGATGCCGATGGCGTCGGCGGCGCGGCGCGCGTCCCTGGCGTCCTCCAGGGTGCAGCAGCCGCGCGCCCCGGACCGGTAGGACTGGGGGTTGCTGGACAGGGCCATGTGGACGCCGGTGACGTCGTGCCCGGCCTCGGCGGCGCGGGCGGCGGCCACCGCGGAGTCGACGCCGCCGGACATGGCGGCCAGTACGCGCAGAGTCATAGCCCCTCCAGAGTAGGCGGTGACCTTGGTGACGCGGCCTCGGAATAACGCGTGATCCGCGTACGATGTGACGCGCCATGGGAATCTTTCGCCGCCCCCGCGACATGTCCGCCGCCGCCCCCGCGGCCATCAGCGAGTTCTGGGAGTGGTGGGCGCAGGCCCGCCCGTCCATCGAGTCCGCGCTGGAGCGGCAGCAGGACGAGGACGACGTCGACGGCCTCCCGACCGAACTGGTCGAGGAGCTGTCGCACCGCGTCGGGCGGATCCATCCCGACCTGGAGTGGGAGATCGGCGGCTCGGACGGCCGCGGCCCCGCGCTGACCGTCACCGGCGGCGGCGACCCGGCGCTGCGCGGGCTGGCCGAGCGCTGGCACCGGGCCGTCCCCCGCTCGGCGGGCGCGCACTGGCGGTACTACCCGGCGCGCCAGCCCGACCCGGAGATGCTGGCGCAGCGGCTCGTCCTCGGCGACCACGAGTTCGACCTGGAGTACGCGCGGTTCGGGATGCGCGCCGACCAGGCCCGCGCCCGCGTCGACATCACCGCCTACCACCCCGACTTCCTGTTCGTGTCGGAGGAGCAGCGGCTCCAGGTGGCGCGGCACCTGCTGGACTGGGCGCTCGGCGAGGACGACGCGGCCCGCTGGATCGGCCGGATCACGACGGCCGAGGAGGCCCCGATCGACGCGCTGCCGCCCGCGCTGCTCGCGGCGGTCGTGGAGCAGGTCGCCGAGCCGTTCGCCGACCAGGCGTGGCTGACCGGGGAGGGCCGGACGCCGCGCGGGCACCCGTCCCGCGTCATGGTCCGGTTCCCGCTGCACCGGCAGGACCATCCGCTGTGCGACCTGCACGTGACGGTGGCCGTCCCCTACCGGCACGCCAACCCCGACCGGCTGCCGGTGGAGCCGTCGTCGGGCGCGCTGCGCAAGTTCGAGAAGCGGTTCGGCTCGCTCGGCGACCGGGCGGTGCTGGCGGCCATCGAGACCGGCGACGGCCTGCGCGTCTTCCACCTGTACGCCGATCCGGGGTCGTCGGTGCTGGCCGAGCTGGACCAGCTCGCGGCGGGCTGGGACGAGGGCAAGGCCAAGGTCGCGTCCGCCCCGGACCCGGCGTGGAGCGCCCTCGCGCCCTACCGTCCCTGAGCAACCGGCCGTAGCGGCTCAGCGGGCGGCCTCGACCTTGCGCCAGCGCGCCTCGCACAGCGAGTAGGCGCCGAACGTGACGAGGCCGAGCGCGACGGCGACGAGCAGCCACGGCCCGGCGGGCGTGCCGGCGAACTCGCGCAGCGTGCCGTCCAGGCCGCGCGCCTGGTTCGGGTCGAAGGCGATGGCCGCGCGGGCGAGGAAGACGCCGACGCCGCCGAAGACGAGGCCGCGCGCGCTGCGTCCGACGATCCCGAGCGTCTTGACGACCGGCGCGGCCGTCGGGCCCATCGGGCGCAGCTTCTTCAGGAACGTCCGCCGGACGGCCCCGACGATGTTCCCGATGCCCCAGGCGACGAATCCGAGCCCGACGGCGAGGACGAGCCACCGTCCGCCGGGGTGCTCCATCGCTCGCGCGGTGTAGGAGTGGGACTGCTCGTCGCTGGACTGCCCGCCCTGGCCGAGGATGAACCCGAGCATTCCGGCGAAACCGGCGGTGTAGAAGACGCCCCGGCCGAACGAGGCGAGCCGCTTCACGGGCTTGCGGCCGTCGGCCTGCGGCTGCCCGTACGCGGCCTCGGCGAACCGCCACAGGGCGAGGCCGAGGAAGCCGAGCGTCAGCGCCCACAGCGCGACCGTCCCGCCGGGCTTCTCGCCGACGAGCTGGAGCGCGCCCTTCTTGTCCGCCTGCTCGCCGCCGTCGCCGAGGCCGATCTGCACGGCCAGCCAGCCGATCAGCAGGTAGATGGCGCCGCGCGCCGCCAGCCCGGCGCGCGACAGCCGGTGGAACCAGGGGTGCCCGGCGGCACGGCGGAACCCGTCCCCGGCCGCCGCCGTGACCTGCTGCGTCGACGTCATATGTCGTTCTCCTCCCGCGTCGGCGGCAGGGTTCCCGCCTGGCGGGGACGCAAACGCGCCGGTCAGGTGAGGCCCGCGCGGCGCGCCCGCTCCACGACGGGCGCGATGGCCTCGGCGAGCGCCGCGACGTCGGCCTCGGTGGAGGTGTGCCCGAGCGTGAACCGCAGCGAGCCGCGCGCCCGCGCCGGGCCGGCGCCCATCGCCAGCAGGACGTGGCTCGGCTGGGACACGCCCGCCGAGCACGCCGAGCCGGTGGAGCAGGCGATGCCGCGCGCGTCCAGCAGCATGAGCAGCGCGTCGCCCTCGCAGCCGGGGAAGGAGAAGTGGGCGTTGCCGGGCAGCCGGTCGGTGGGGTGGCCGTTGAGGACGGCGTCGGGCACGGCCGCGCGGACGGCGTCGATCAGCTTGTCCCGCAGGACCGCCAGGCGCGCGGCCTCGGCCTCCCGGCGGGCGACCGACTCCTGGACGGCGGCGGCGAACCCGGCGATCGCGGGCGTGTTGAGCGTCCCGGACCGGACGTCGCGCTCCTGCCCGCCGCCGTGCAGGACGGGCACCGGGTCGGCGTCCAGCCGAGGGCCCGGCTTGGCGAGCAGCAGCGCGCCGACGCCGAGCGGGCCGCCGAGCTTGTGGCCGCTCAGCGTGAGCGCGGCGGCGCCGGACGCCCCGAACGCGACGGGCAGGTGCGGCGCGGCCTGGACGGCGTCGGTGTGGAACGGCACCCCGCGCTCGGCGGCGACGGCGGCCAGGTCCGCGACGGGCTGGACGGTCCCGACCTCGCTGTTGGCCCACATGACGGTGGCGAGGGCGACGTCCGTGCCGTCGCCGAGCGCGGCTTGCAGCGTCTCGGGGGCGATCCGGCCGTGCTCGTCGCAGGGCAGCCACTCCACGACCGCGCCCTCGTGCTCGGCGAGCCACTGGACGGCGTCCAGCACCGCGTGGTGCTCGACGGCGCCCGCGAGGATCCGGCGGCGGCGCGGGTCGGCGGCCCGCCGCGACCAGTAGATCCCCTTGACGGCCAGGTTGTCGGCCTCGGTGCCGCCGGAGGTGAACACGACCTCGCTCGGCCGGGCGTCGAACGCCTCGGCGACGATCTCGCGGGCCTCCTCGACGGCGCGCCGGGCGCGGCGGCCCGCCGCGTGCAGCGACGACGCGTTGCCGAGACCGCTCAGCTCGGCGGTCATCGCGGCGACGGCCGCCGGGAGCATCGGGGTCGTCGCGGCATGGTCGAGGTAGGTCACCACAGCACCAACAGTAGCCGCGCGGCACCGGTTCCCTTCCGCCGGGAATGACCATGGCGCCGGGCGTGTTGGCAACTGTACCGTCCGGTCGGTACAGTGGAGTCCGCCATGAGGAAGAACGCCCTGCTCGACGCCGCCGAGTCCCTGTTGTCCGAACAGGGGACCCAGGCGCTCACGCTCGCCGCCGTCGCCGACCGCGCGGGCGTCAGCAAGGGCGGGCTCCTCTACCACTTCCCCACCAAGGAAGCGCTGGTCCAGGCGCTCGTCGCCCGCGTGATCGAGGACTTCGACGACCTCATCGGGTCGTCCATCGACGACGCTCCGGGCGCGTACACGCGCGCCTACGTCCGGGCGACGTTCGAGATCCTCACCGGCGAGGCCCGGGCGTACCGGCGCTGGTCGGCGATCATGGCGGCGGCGACGGACCCCGAGCTGGCCGCGCCGCTGAACGCCGCGATGCGCCGCTGGCACGGGCATCCCGACCCGTCCGATCCCGATCCGGCGGCGTCGGCGATCGTGCGGCTGGCCGCCGAGGGGCTGTGGGAAGTGGTCAGCCACGCCCCCGGCCTCTACGACGACGAGCAGCTCGCCGCGCTGGAGCGCCGGATGCTCGCGCTGCTGGACCGCTGACCCACCCTTGAAATCGCCCGGCCTCGGGTAGGCCGGGCGTCCGCACGTCTCCGGGCGCGTCCCGGCCGATCAGAGAAAGAGGTGAGCCATGCTGCTCCGTGCCCGCGCTGGAACGTTCCTGACCTTCCTGCTGGCCGGGCTGCTCTGCGGGGTCTGGACGGCCCGGATGCCCGCGCTGGCGGCGAAGTTCCACGCGGACGAGGGCGCCGTCGGCGTCGTCGTCCTCGTCTGGGGGCTCGGGGCGCTGGCCGCCATGCAGGGCCTGCGGACGGTCCTCGGCCGCTTCGGCAGCCGCGCCGTCCTGCGGGTGTCGCTGCCGCTGACCGCGCTGTCCTACCTCGGGGTCGCGTTCGCGCCGGACTACGCGGCGCTGCTCGTCGCCGTCGGCGTGTTCGGGATGGCGTTCGGGGTCACCGACGTCTCGATGAACGCGCAGGGCAGCGTCGTCGAGCAGGCGTACGGCCGGTCGGTGATGAGCGGGATGCACGCCGGCTGGTGCGTCGGCGCGATGAGCGGCGGCCTGCTCGGCGTCGCGACCGCCGCCGCCGGGCTCGGGTTCACCCCGACCGTGCTCGTCGCGGCGCTCGCCGCGCTGCCCGCCGGGATCGCGCTCGGCCCGACCTACCTGCCCGACCGGGCCGCGTCCCGCGCGGCCTCCCGGCGCCGGACGCGCATGCCGCTGGCCGTCTACATCATCGGCGGCCTGGCGTTCATCGCGTTCATGACCGAGGGCTCGATCGCCGACTGGAGCGGCCTGTTCCTGCACGACGAGCTGGGCACCACGCAGGCCGTCGCCGCGCTCGGCTACCCGATGTTCGAGCTGGCCATGCTGTTCGGCCGGCTCGTCGGGGACCGGCTGCGGATGCGGCTCGGCACCCGCCGCCTGCTGGCCTGGGCCGGGTTCGGCACGGCCGCCGCGATGACCGTCGTGGTCACCGCGCCGTCCGCGCCGGTCGCGATCGGCGGGTTCTTCGTCACCGGGCTCGTGATCTGCACGGTCGTCCCGACGACGATCTCGCTGGCCGGGTCCGCCGCGCCGGACGCCCCGGCGGCGGCCGTCGCCCAGGTCGGCGCGATGGGCTACGGCGGGCTGCTGCTCGGCCCGGTCGTGATCGGGTTCCTGTCGCAGGCCACGTCGCTGCGGTTCGGCGTGGGCGTCGCGGTGCTGCTGGCGCTGGTCGTCGGGTTCGGGGCGCGGTACGTCCCGCTCGGCGGACGGCGCGACGTCGCGGCCCGCGAGCCGCTGCCCGTCCCCGAGCCGGAGGCGGGCACCGTCGCCGCCTGAACCGTCCTCGCGTGACCGGCATCCGATAGAAACGGACGTCGACCACGGAAAGAGGGCACGATGACGGACTGGCGGGTTCCGGGGTACAGCGAGCTGGGCGTGCTCGGGCAGGGCGGCCAGGGACGGGTCGTCCTCGCCCGGCACGACGCCACCGGGCGCACCGCCGCGATCAAGTACCTGGCCCCGGACCTGGCCGCCGACGCGACGTTCCGCGACCGGCTCCGGGACGAGGCGGGCCTGCTGAGCCGACTCGACCACCCGCACGTCACACGGCTGTACGGGCTGGTCGAGACGGGCGACGGCGCGGCGATCGTCATGGAGGCCGTGGACGGCGTGCCGCTGCGGACCGTGCTGGACGAGCGCGCCCCGCTGGCCCCGGAGGCGGCGCTGGCCGTCCTCAGCGGGTCGCTGCGGGGGCTGGCGGCGGCGCACGGGCTCGGAATCGTCCACCGCGACTACAAGCCCGCCAACGTGATCGTCCGGGCGGACGGGCTGAGCAAGCTCATCGACTTCGGCATCGCCGCCGACGCCGGGGCCGCCGACCGCTCCGGCACCCCCGCCTACATGGCGCCCGAGCAGTGGCGGGGCGAGCCCGCGTCCCCGGCCACGGACGTGTACGCCGCGACGGCCGTCTTCTACGAGTGCGTGACGGGGCACAAGCCGTTCTCCGCCCCGAACCAGGCGGCTCTGATGAACGCGCACCTCGGCGCGCCGGTGCCGCTGGACGGGCTGCCGCCGGGCGTCCGGCCGCTGGTGGAGCGGGGGCTCGCCAAGGACCCGTGGAGCCGTCCGGCGGGCGCCGCCGCGTTCGCCGCCGAGCTGGCCGCCGCGGCGGGCGCCGCGTACGGGCCCGACTGGGAGCACCGGGGCGTCCGCGCGCTGGCCGGGGCCGCCGCGACGGTCGCGGCGGCGTTCCCGCTGGCCGCGCTCGGCCTCGCCCCGGCCGGAAGCGCGGCGGCCGGGAGCGCCGCGGCCGGAGGCGCGGCGGGCGGCGCGGGCGCCGGGGCGGCGGGGCAGGGCGCGGCGCTGGCCGGGCTCGGCGGGGCCAAGGGCGCGGCGCTCGCGGCCGGGGCGGCGGTCGCCGTCGCGGCGGCGGGCGGCGGCGCCGTCTACGTGGCGACCCGCGACGAGACCAAGCCCCCGCCCGCGCTCGCGTACACGACCGTCGCGCTGAACGAGCCGGGGAACCCGCTGACGCTCACCGGGCGGCTCCCCCGCGTCACCGGCGGACGCGCGGGCCTGGCGCAGAAGATCAACGCGGCGCTGCGCGCGCCCGTGGACGCCCGCGCCGCCGAGTACCGCCGGGGCCTCGCGCAGTACGGCGCGAGGCCGACGAAGATGATCGTCAAGTCCGGCTACCTGCAAGACGGGCCGCGCTACCTGTCGGTCAAGTACGACATCACGCAGGAGGGCGCGGTGCTGACGCACTCGACGTGGGCGCGGTCGCGGCTGGTCACCGTGGACCTCGCGACCGGACGGGCCGTCCCGGCGGCGGCGATCTTCCTGCCCGCCGGGCTCACCGCGTCCGGCCTGCGGACGTTCGTGGAACGCCTGCGCGCCCGGCCGGACTCCAACTTCGCCTGCCTGGAGGAGACCGCGCCCGCCGTCCTGACGCGGGCGCAGGTCGAAGGGCGGGACGGCACCGTCCAGCTCGCCCTGGAGCGCGACGCGCTGCACGTGATGGTCGACCTCGTCGCGCTCGGCGGCATCACCGCGTGCGGCCAGGACGACCTGCGCGTCCCCTACGCCGAGCTGACGGGCCTGGTGAACCCGCAGGTCACCGCCGCGCCGACGCCACGGCGCTCCTGAGAACGCCGAAGCCCCGGCGACGGGAACGTCACCGGGGCGTCGGGCGCGGAGCCACCGTCACTTGCGCTTGGTGATCTCCTCGGTGAGCTGCGGGGCCACCTGGAACAGGTCGCCCACGACGCCGAAGTCGACCAGCTCGAAGATCGGGGCCTCGGAGTCCTTGTTGATCGCGATGATCGTCTTCGAGGTCTGCATCCCGGCCCGGTGCTGGATCGCTCCCGAGATGCCGACCGCGATGTAGAGCTGCGGCGACACCGTCTTGCCGGTCTGGCCGACCTGGAACTGGTGCGGGTACCAGCCCGCGTCCGTCGCGGCCCGGGAGGCGCCGACGGCCGCGCCGAGCGAGTCGGCCAGGCCCTCGATGATCTTGAAGTTCTCCGCGCCGCCGACACCGCGGCCACCGGAGACGACGATCGCGGCCTCGGTCAGGTCCGGGCGCTCGCCCTTCTCCTGGACGACCTTCTCCACGATCTTGGTGCCCTTGTCGGTGTCCGACAGGGCCACGGTCACCTGCTCCTCGGCCGGGGTCGCGGGGGCGGCCTCGGCGGCGACGGCGTTCGGGCGCACCGCGATGACGGGCGTGCCGGTGGTGACCTTGGCGTGCGCGATGGTGCCGCCGCCGAAGATCGAGTGCTCGGCGACGAAGCCGTCGGCCACGTCCACGACGTCGGTCAGGACACCGGAGCCGATCTTGACGGCGAGCCGCCCGGCGACCTCCTTGCCCTCACCCGTCGCGGCGACCAGCACGGCCGCCGGGGACTTCTCCTGGACGAGCTGCGCGAGCAGCGCGGCCTTCGGGGCGACGACGTAGGAGGCCAGCTCCTCGTCCGCGCCGACGTAGACCTTCTGCGCGCCGTACTCGGCCAGCTTGTCCTTCGCGCCGTCGTAGCCGGCGCCGACCCACACGGCCGAAGCCTCGCCGAGCCGGTTGGCCAGCGTCAGCAGCTCCAGCGTGACCTTCTTGACCTCGCCGTCGACATGATCGACGAGGACGAGAATCTCTGCCATCTTCCCTGACTCCCCTTCCCCGCTCAGACGAACTTCTTGGCGGCGAGGAAGTCGGCGATCTTCGTGCCGCCGTCACCCTCGTCGCTGACGATCTGACCCTGTGCGCGCGGCGGGGCCTCGGCGAAGTCGACCACGGCGGTCGCCGCGTTGGCGAGACCGACCTGGCCGGCGTCGATCCCGGCGTCGGCGACGCCGAGCGTCTCGACCGGCTTCTTCTTGGCCGCCATGATCCCCTTGAACGAGGGGTAGCGCGGCTCGTTGATCTTCTCGACGACGCTGACGACCGCGGGCAGGGTCGCCTCGACGCGGTCGAAGCCGTAGTCGGTGATCCGCTGGGCCTTGATGGACGAGCCCTCGATCTCGACCTTGTTGGCCAGCGAGACCTGCGGGACGCCGAGCCGCTCGGCGAGCATGGCGGCGAGCACGCCGGTGCGCGCGTCGGTCGACTCCGAGCCGAGGATCACGAGGTCGAAGCCGGTGCGGCCGAGGACCTGCGCGATGGCGTAGGAGGTCTGCAGCGCGTCGGACCCGGCGAGCGCGTCGTCCAGCACGTGGACGGCCTTGTCCGCGCCCATCGCCAGCGCCTTGCGGATGGACTCGGTGGCCTTGCCGGGGCCCAGGGTGACGACGGTCACCTCGCCGCCGTGGGCCTCCTTGATGCGCAGCCCCTCCTCGATGGCGTACTCATCGAGTTCGTTGATAACACCGTCCGCGGCAGCGCGGTCGAGCGTGCTGTCTTCGGACTTCAGCTTGCGCGGGCTCTCCGTATCGGGAACCTGCTTCACCAGGACGACGATGTTCATGGCCGGTGGCCGACCTCCCTGCACTCCATTGGCCGCCCGAGGAGCGGACTGAGGTGCGCCGCCCGGGGCGGGTCGACGCGTGAGTCGCAACACAGCCTGCCAAAGACCCGAACGTGCTTCGGACGGGGGTCCTCGTTTCGACCGTGCGATCCTGATGTTACCGATCGGTAGCCTGGTGGCAAATCCAGGTCGGTGAGACCTTACCCACGCTCCACGGCGACTGTTCCGTTGTGCGAACACAGTCCCCCGAACAGCTCACTTCATGCCAACGGGCGCACGGAAATGTCCGCCGGGACAGTCACCCGAGCCGCGCCTGCAGCCGTGCGAGCGACGCCTCCAGCGAGCTCTGGGTTCCGTAGAGCGGGGCGAAGCTCGGCTGCAGCGACAGCGCCGCCGCGAGGACGACGAACGCGGCGAGGCCGAGGACGATCCCGGCCGCCGCGATCCGGTGCGGGACGCGGGCCGTCCGCAGGAACGCCCGCTCCAGCCGCTTGCGGGGCAGGGACGCGCCGGGGGCCGTCCACAGCGCGACCGTGCCCGCGCCCGCGCCGAGCGCGGCGGCGTCCAGCGGCTCGATCGCGGCGCCGCCGACGGCCAGCGCGACCAGGCCGAGTGTCCCCGCGACCGCGACGGCGGCGGCATAGGGCAGCGCGCCCGCCGTCCGGCCGACCGCCGCGACCGCGCCCCACGCGCGCGGCCGGACGCCCGTCGCGCGCAGCACCGTCACGGCGCCGAGCGACAGCACCGTCCCGGGGACGGGCGCGAGCACGCTCACCCCGGCCGCGATCACCACGACCAGCACGGCCAGCAAGCGCGCCCACCCATGGGCGACCGCCAGCTCATGCCGCGCCCGCGCGTCGTCCACCCCCCGCACCGGCACCCCGCCCTCCGGCCGCGCAGGCACCCCGTCCACTCCCTGCACGGCCGGAGTGGGCGCGGGCGGGGTCGGGGCGGGGCGTGGGGGTGGGACGGGGGGCGTGCCGAGGTCGAGGGCGGTGAGCGCGGTGACCAGGGCGGCGGCCGTCGTGCCGGGTTCGGTCGCGGTCCGGAGCAGGGCAGCGAGGGGGGCGGGCGGCTCGTCGGCGGCGGACGTCACCACCTGAGCCCAGGCGGCCAGGTCGGCGGCGGGGTCGCCGGGAACGAGCCCGACGTCGATCACCACCGGCGCGCCGTCCACCATCACGATCGTGTCCGGGCCGAGGGCGCCGTGCGCCAGGCCCTCGGCGTGGATCGCGGCGAGCGCCTTGGCCAGGCCCAGCGCCAGCGTCCGCAGCGCCGCGCCGTGGACGGCGCCCTGGTCGGCGAGTTCGGCGGCCAGCGGACGGCCCGGGACGAACCGGAACACCAGGTAGGCGGCGCCCGCGTCCTCGCCCCCGTCCAGCACGTCGGCGGCGTAGGGGCTGCGGATCGCGGCGAGGCGCGCGACGTCCGGCGGCGGCGCGTCCGGGCGCAGGAAGCGGATCGCCACGTCGCGTCCGTCCGGGCCGGCCGCGCGGTAGCCGCCGTGCGCGCCGTCGGACAGGGGCCGCAGCAGCCGGTAGTCGCCGAGTCGTTCCCGTGTCTCCCCGCTCATGGGTCCGCCACCCTATCGATCGATGGCGTCACATGAACGGGATGCCGCCGTCGACGAGGTCGCGGACGTTGCCGCGCAGGTCGTCCAGGCTCTGGCTCATCCCGTCGACCGGCGTGGTGTCCGGCGGACGGCCCTGGGACAGCACGACGAGCACGGCCGCGAACACGCCGAGCACGACCGTCCCGCCGAGCGCGACCTCCGAGCGCGGCAGCAGCGCGCCCCACACCCGGGCGAGCTGGCGGCGCGGCGCCCCGCTGCCCGGCGCGAGCGACAGCAGCAGGATGACCAGCATCGCCGCGTACGCGGTGGCGGTGGACGCGCCCATGTCCGGTTTGACGAACATCAGCACGACCAGCAGCACCAGCCCCGCGAACAGGCTGAGCCCCGACAGCAGCGCGGTCGTCAGCACCGCGCCGGGCAGGTGCAGCGGCGAGCGAATGGCCGCGCCGACGGCGTCGCCCGTCCGGGGTCCACGCCGGGTGCGGCGGTCCTCCATGCCCTTGGCGGCCTTGTCGGCGGCGCGCAGCACGAGGACGCCCGTCATCGTCACCAGCACGGCCAGCACCGGCGTCATCCGGGCGAACCCGAGCAGCGCGACGAGCACGAGCCCGCTCATCACCCGGTACAGCGCGAACGGCTTGCGCCGCTCGGGCTCCGGGCCGGCGTGCGGACCGGGCCGCTGCTGGTGCGGCGGCGGCTGCGGCGGTGGTTGCTGCGGCGGACGGTACGGGTCGTACGGGACGGGCGGCTGCGGCGGCGGGGTCGGCGCCGTCGCGGGCGGATACCCCGACCGGTTGTACGGGTTGTCGAACGGGTTCGTGCCGGACGGGCCGAACTGCCGTCCCGTCTCGTGCGGCGCGGGGCCGGGCGGCGGGACGGGCGGCGGCGGCGCGACCGGCGGCAGCAGCCCCCGGAAGTCCTTCGGCTGAAGCGTGGGCGCGGGCGCCGGGGCGGCGAACGCCTCGGGCCGGTCGTTGCCGGTCTCCACGATCGTCTCGGCCGGGCCGGCGGTGTTGCGCGCCGGGTAGTGGTCGTCGATCCGGGTGCCGTCGGTGATCGTGGAGTCGATGTGGATGCGCCGTGCGATCTGGACGAGGTCCACCGCGGTCGGCCGCTCGGCCGGGTGCCGCGCCATCGCCGACCGCAGCATGGGCAGCAGCGCGGCGGGCACGCCGTCCAGGTCCGGCGTCCCCGACATGATCTTGTAGAAGATCGACTCGAAGGTGCCGGAGCCGAACGGGGGCCGTCCGGTCGCGGCGTAGGCGACCGTCCCGGCCCAGGCGTGTATGTCGGACGGCGGCCCCGCGTCCTCCCCCTCGATGATCTCCGGGGCGAGGTAGCCGGGCGTGCCGATGACCATGCCGGTCGCGGTGAGCCGGGTCGCGTCGGCGCCCTGCGCGATGCCGAAGTCGATGACGACGGGCTCGCCGTCCACCAGCATGACGTTGCCGGGCTTCATGTCGCGGTGGACGATGCCCGCCCCGTGGATCGCCGACAGCGCCGACGCCAGCCCGAGCGCGAGCCGCTGCAGCCCCGCCGGGTCGATCGGGCCGCGCTCCTCGACGATCTCCTCCAGCGTCCGCCCCGGGACGTACTGGGTGACGATGTAGGGCCGCTCGGCCGTGACGTCGGCGTCCAGGATCTCCGCGACGTGCGGGCTGTGGACGCGCCGCATCGAGTCGACCTCGCGGGCGAGCCGCCGCCGCGCCGTCGCGTCCCCCGCGACCGCCGGCCGCAGGACCTTGATCGCCACGTTCCGCCCGACGGGGTCGGCGCCGAGGTGGACGACGCCCATGCCGCCTTCTCCGAGGGTCTGGAGAACGCGGTACTCGCCGATCATCTCCCCGGACGTGACAGCCCCCTTCATCGTTTCCGAAACCCTACCCTCGCGCATCGCGCGCGGCGGTCTCCACCCGGCGCCCCCCGGCGCCCGGCGTCCGCCGCGTCCGCGGCGCGGTCACGATGCCCCCGTGTCCCCACGGACTGTTGGACGTCCCGGAAGCCCGATGCGTTCCGGCGCGGGGTAAGGGAAGGGTTTCCGGGGGGTCAGTTCTCCCGCGCGGCGAGGCGGGCGCGGCGCTCCTCGCGGCGCGTCTCGAACTTGGTGGCCGCCGCGTCGAGCTGCTCCATGAACTCGGCCAGCTCGTCGCGGGCCTTGGCGCCGTCGCCGGTGAACGTCCGCTCGAACACGCCCCACTTGCGCAGGCAGGGGGTGAGGACGTCGTCGTGGTGCAGCCGCAGGTCGTAGATGCCCGCGTTGGCGATGATGACCGACTTGCGCAGGAACCCGTCGATGCCGTACCCGGGCATCTGGAACTCCTTGACGACCTCGGTGATCGCCCGCATCGTCTCGTTCGGCGCGATCTCCAGCGCCGCGCCCATGAGGTTCCGGTAGAAGATCATGTGCAGGTTCTCGTCCTTGGCGACGCGCGTGAGCATCTGCTCGCACACCGGGTCGCCGGAAGCCTTGCCGGTGTTGCGGTGCGCGACGCGCGTGGCCAGCTCCTGGAACGAGACGTAGGCGTTGCCGTGCAGGAACGCGGTGCCGTGCGCGGCCTCGTAGCCGAGCTGCATGTGCTTCATGCGGGCGCGTTCCAACGCCACCGGGTCGACGGCGCGGGTGACCGTCAGGTAGTCGCGGATGACGATGCCGTGCCGGTTCTCCTCGGCCGTCCACCGGTTCACCCAGGTGCCCCACGCCCCCTCGTTGCCGAAGACGTTGGCGATCGCGCGGTGGTAGCCGGGCAGGTTGTCCTCGGTGAGCAGGTTGACGATCAGGGACTCGCGGGCCTCGGTGCTGAGGGTGGAGTCCTCGGGCGTCCAGCCGTCGCCGTCGAGCGGGCCGTCGTAGTCACGGCCGAGCGACCAGGGGACGTACTGGTGCGGGAACCACTCGTCCGCGGTGGACAGGTGCCGGTTCAGCTCCTTCTCGGCCACCTGCTCCAGTTCGAGCATCAGGCCGGTCTGGAACTTCTCCTCGGGGGTGACGGACATGCTGTTCCTTCGCTGGGTGGACGGCGGGGGCGGGGCTCCCCGCTTCCGGACGGCGCCGCGCCGTCGGAGGGGACCGGCCGCGCAACCTACTAAAGCGTAGGTTGATGGTCGCGAGGCGGGGCAATCCCCGTCAAGCTCCCCGACCACAAGCGAAACCCGGTTTTCTTGTAGCCCACCGGCAAACAGGCGGCGCGCGACCCGTCGCCGAGTGCGCGTCTACGCGCTTCCGGACTGGGTCGCGGCGGCCTGCCGCCACATCCGGTTCGCCGCCGCGCGCAGCAGCGGACGCGGCATCAGCCGCAGCGCGGGCAGCGCCGCCTTGTACTGCGCGCCGGGCACGCACAGCGCGCGGCCCGCCTCGACGGCCGCGAGGCCCGCGTGCGCGACGTCCTCGCGGCGCAGCCAGAGCAGGTTCGGCGGGGTCTCCTCGTCGGTGCGGGTGAAGCCGGGGCACAGGGCCGTCACGTGGACGCCCCGTCCCGCCACCTCCGCGTGCAGGCTCTCGGAGAACGCCGTGACGTACGCCTTGGTCGCGCCGTACGTCGCGCTGCCCGGTGACGGCGTGTAACCGGCCATCGACGCGACGTTCAGCACGCCGCCCCTGCCACGTTCCAGCATTCCCGGCAAAGCGGCGTGCGTGAGCCGGACGAGCGCCGTCACGTTCAGCTCGATCTGGCGGAGCTGGTCGTCCAGGGCGGTGTCGGCGAACCCGCCGAACGCGCCGAAGCCCGCGTTGTTGACCAGCAGGTCCACCGGGTCGGTGCGCAGCCGTTCCTCGACGGCCGCGCGCTGCTCGGGATCGGTGAGGTCGGCGGCGACGACCTCGACCGCGACGCGGTACCGCTCGACCAGGTCGCGGGCGAGCGCGTCCAGGAGGTCGCCGCGCCGCGCGACGATCACGAGGCCGGTGCCGCGCCGGGCGAGGAGCCGCGCGAAGCTCTCGCCGATGCCGCTGGACGCGCCCGTCACGAGGGCCGATCGGTACGCCTGTCGCATGGCGGCTGATGCTACCGACCGGGGACAGGTTTGACCGGGAAAGTAGCGGGTAACCCCGAACGCGAGGGTTGAGGGCTCTGGACGCCGGGGTCGTCCGGGATGTTTGCGGTACATCTCGGACGGCTCCGGCTTCTCTCGTCAGCGGCCGGTGAATTCGGCCTTGCCCTTCTCCGTGAAGGCCTTCATCCCGATCTTCTGGTCCTCGGTGGCGAACAGCGCGGCGAACTGGACGCGCTCGATCTCCAGGCCCGTCGCCAGATCGACCTCCAGCCCGGTGTCGATCGCCTCCTTGGCCGCGCGCAGCGCCGCCGCCGGGCCGCCGACGAACGTCCGCGCCCACGCGACCGCCTCGGCGTACACGCGGTCGTCGGGGACGACCCGGTCCACCAGGCCGATGGCCAGCGCCTCGTCCGACGTCACGTGGCGTCCGGAGAAGACGAGATCCTTGGCGCGGGACGGCCCGACGAGGCGGGCGAGCCGCTGCGTCCCGCCCGCGCCGGGGATGATGCCGAGCTGGATCTCCGGCTGCCCCACCTTCGCGCCCTCGCCCGCCACGCGGAAGTCGGCCGTCAGCGCGACCTCCAGGCCGCCGCCGAGCGCGTACCCGGTGATCGCGGCGATCACGGGCTTGGGGATCGCGGCGAGGGCCGTCGTGAACTCCTGGAGCCGCCGGGACCGGGCGCCCGCCATGTCGGCGGCCGACAGCGCGGCCATCTCCTTGATGTCCGCGCCCGCCGCGAACACCCGCTCCCCGCCGTACAGGACGACCGCCGCCACCGCGTCGTCGTCGCCCACCTGGGCCGCCGCCTCGGTCAGCTCCGCCTGCATCTGCGCGTTCAGGGCGTTCATCTTCGGCCGGTCCAGCCGGATCGTCGCGACGCCGTCCTCGATCTCCACCCGCACGAACTCGCCCACGTCCGCCCCTTCCCGCACGCTCGTCATCGTCACGGTCACCGTCGCGGCGAGCTTAACGAGCGTTCTGTCGGACGCCTGTGGCAGGCTCGTGCGACACGACCCCTCGACCTCCGGGAACCGCCGATCATGCTCGTCGCGCACGCCGCCTGGCACGGGGGCGCGCTGTGCCTGTGGGCCGAGCGCACCGGGCCGCCCGACGACGGCGGCGGCGGCACGCACCCGTTCGCCACCCGCGCGTTCCGGGGGACGTCCTACGAGCCGCTGGTGGCCGGGGCGCCCCGCGTCACGCTCACGCTGACCCTGCCGACCCTGGACGGCCTGCCGCTCCCCTCCCCCGAACTCGGACCGCGCCCGCACGACGGCGACCCCGGGCTCGCGGCGTGGCGCGTCCCCGCGCTCGTCCTCGACCCGTTCGCCGCGACCGCGCTGCTGCACGCCGCCGAGGACGCGGGCGACGTCGTCCCCGGCTCCGACCTGCGCTACCTCTGCCTGCTCGCCGCCGAGGCCGGCCGACTCGCCGCGCGCGGCCGGGTGCTGCCCGCGCTCGTCCGCGAGGACGGCGACCTCGCCGCGCGCTGGCGCCCCGTCCTGGACGACGCCGCCCGGCTCCGCGACCTCGTCCGCGCGATGCCCGGCGCCTGCCGCGCGGCCGACGGCGGACGCCCCGCCGCCGACGTCCTGCGCGAAGCCCTCGACGGCCTCACCGACACGGCCGTCCGAGGCGTCGTGCCGCACCCGCTGCTGCCCGCGCGCCGGGGCCGCGAACCCGACCGGGTGCCGCTCGCCGAACGCTGGATCGCCGCGCTCACCGGCCCCGACCCGGCCGTCGCCCGCGAACCCGGCGACGACCCCGCCGACCTCATCGCCGACCTCGACGCCTGGGCGACGGCGGCGCGACGCCCGTCCGGCCCCCTCGGCGTGTGCTTCCGGCTGGCCGAACCGGGCGCCGAGGACGCCGACGCCTGGCGCGTCGAGTTCGCCCTGCGCAGCGCCGACGACCCGAGCCTCTACGTCCCCGCGTCCCTCATCTGGGCAGGCGAGGCCCCCACCCTCACGGCCGCCGGAGACGCCCTCCTGACCGGCCTGGCCCGCGCCCTGCGCCTGTTCCCCGACCTGGCCCAAGCCCTGGACACCCCCACCCCCACCGACCTACCCCTCACCACAGCGGGCGCGTTCCGCTTCCTCCGCCAGACCGCACCCGTCCTCCAGGCGGCGGGCTTCGGCGTCCTGCTCCCCACCTGGGCGGGCCGCACCCGCCTCGGCCTCAAGCTCACCGCCCGCACCGACCCCGAACCCGGCGCGGCGACGTCCTCGGGCTTTGGCCTCCAGGACATGGTCGACGTCCGCTGGGACCTGGCCCTCGGCGACGAGACGATCGACGAAGACGAACTGGCAGAACTGGCCCGCCTGAAAGCCCCGCTCGTTCGCCTGCGGGGCCGCTGGGTCGAACTGGACGAAGAACAACTCGAAGCCGCCCTCGACTTCCTCCGCCGCCCCCGCCAGACCCGCATGCCCGTCGCAGCGGCCCTACGCGCGGCCGTCCACGCCGGCGACCCGTCCCTCCCCCTCCACACCGTCGACGCCGACGGCCCCTTCGGCGACCTCCTCTCCGGCGAGGCCGACCACCGCCTGACCCCCCAGCCCACCCCGTCCGGATTCAACGGAACGCTCCGGCCATTCCAAGAGCGCGGCCTGGCCTGGTTGAAATTCCTGGACGATATCGGACTTGGCGGGATTCTCGCAGATATGATGGGACTTGGTAAATGCATTATTAAAAATGATCTTGTACTCATTAATGGCACACCCATCCGCGCATGCGACGCATGGGGCCGTTTCGCCGGGACACCCGAATGGGACGGCCAAGGGGAATGGGCCACGCCGACCCGCCCGGTGACCATCAACTCCCTGGACAAGTCCGGCCGTATGGCGACGACTCAAGTTGCACGTCTTTACCGGCAACACGTCAGCGAGCGAGTCCGCCGCGTGAGTCTTGACGATGGCAGTGAAATCACCATCACACGACGGCACCGCCTTCTTGGCATCGACGAATGGACCCGGGACCTGAAGCCAGGAATGAAAGTTTGCGTGCCGGCACGGCTCGACCATGCGGGCCATCCCGTCGATCCCGACCTGACCGTCCTGCTCGCCTGGCAAATTTCCGAAGGACATGAGACTTCGCACAACACGGCATCCATCACCCAGAACAACACGGCCGTGCTGTTCGACTTGCGCGAAAGACTGATGGCGGTCGGCGCGCGGTTCGGCCTCGAAATCGGCCGCTGCGACTTGATACAGATCCCAGGCAAGACAGCAGCTCGGCTGATTTTCTGCAGTAGAGATTATCGCCACTTCCTGGAACACGATCTCGACTACCGCTGGGGACACAACTCACCACACAAGAAGATTCCAGAATCCGTCGTCTCCGCCGACGCGCCGACCTTGCGACTTTTTCTCCGAAATTTTTTCGCCGCAGAATGTTCGGTCAACGAAAGAATGCGGGTCGTCGAGATTTCCTCCGCGTCACCGTTCCTTATGCACCAGCTATCCGTGATGTTGCGGCGGTTTGGAGTGTGGCTTCGCTTCACAACCAAGTGGAAGCACGCCACGAACGGCACCCGCATCAAACGCCCCTACCAGGTCGGCATCATCGGCGGGCCGGGGCTCCGCGCCTTCCGTGACCACATCGGCATCGAAGATCCGGTCAAGCAGGCCAAGCTCGAAGCCGTTTGCGACCGCCCGCACAACACGAACGTCGAGGGCGTCCCCGGCAGCGACCTCCTCAAAGAGGCGCGCGACGTCACGGGTCTGCCCATGCTGCACTTCGGCGTGCCGTGCGTCTATTTCAACGGAACGCAGGAACTCGGCCGGAACGTCGCGCGGCAGGCCGTCCAGGGCATGGACCGCATCCTGTCCGGCGCGGCGGCGGTGGAGTACGCGGCGCTGAAGCGGAGCAAGTGGACGGAGCGCACGCTCGCCGCCTACGAACGGCTCGATCGCGACGCATTGCGCGCGATCCGCGACCGGCTCGACGCGCGGGCCGAGCGCGAGGTGTTCTACGCGACGGTCGTCTCCGTCGAGGAGATCGACTACGAGGGCTACGTCTACGACTTCGAGGTCGCCGAGCACCACAACTACGTGGCCGGCGGAATGCTCTGCCACAACACCGCCCAGACGCTCGCGCTCCTGGCGTCCGAGCGGGCGGACGGCGAGAAGCCGGGGCCGACGCTCCTGATCGGCCCGATGTCGTTGGTGGGGAACTGGCAGCGGGAGGCGGCGCGGTTCACGCCGAAGTTGCGGGTGTACGTGCATCACGGGGGTGGGCGGCGGCGCGGGGACGGGCTGGCGGAGGCGGTGCGGGATGTCGATTTGGTGCTGACCACGTATGGGACGGCGGCGCGGGATGCGGAGGTGTTGGCGGGGGTCGCGTGGCGGCGGGTCGTGTGCGATGAGGCGCAAGCGCTCAAGAACAGTGGGACGCGGCAGGCTCGGGCGGTGCGGGGCATTCCGGCGCGGACGCGGATCGCGTTGACCGGGACGCCCGTCGAGAACCATCTGACCGAGCTGTGGTCGATCATGGAGTTCGCCAATCCGGGGCTGCTCGGGCCGCGCGCGGCGTTCCGGGAGCGGTTCGCGGTGCCGATCGAGAAGGACGGCGACGAGCAGGCCGCCCGCGCGCTGAGAAGGATCACGCAGCCGTTCGTGCTGCGGCGGTTGAAGACCGATCCGGCGATCATCTCGGATCTGCCGGAGAAGCAGGAGATGAAGGTCTACTGCAACCTGACGGCCGAGCAGGCGTCGCTGTACCAGGCGACGCTGGAGGACATGCTGCTCCAGATCTCGGAGGCCGACGCGAAGCAGCGGCGGGGGCTCGTCCTCGCGACGATGGCGAAGCTCAAGCAGGTCTGCAACCATCCGGCGCAACTCCTTAAAGACGGGTCGCGGCTGCCGGGACGGTCCGGGAAGCTGGAGCGGCTGGAGGAGATCTGCGCGGAGGTGCTGGCGCAGGGCGAGAAGGCGCTGGTGTTCACCCAGTACGCCGAGTTCGGGTCGATGCTGCGGCCGTATCTCGCGGCGCGGCTGGAGCGGCCGGTGCTGTGGCTGCACGGCGGGACGTCCCGGCAGGCGCGCGACGACCTCGTCCGGCACTTCCAGGAGGATCCCGAGCCCGCGATCTTCCTGCTGTCGCTGAAGGCCGCCGGGACGGGCCTGACGCTGACGGCCGCGAACCACGTCGTCCATGTGGACCGCTGGTGGAACCCGGCCGTGGAGGACCAGGCGACCGACCGCGCGTTCCGCATCGGGCAGACGCGGGACGTGCAGGTCCGCAAGTTCGTGTGCGCGGGGACGCTGGAGGAGCGCGTGGACGAGATGATCGAGCGCAAGAAGTCGCTGGCGGAGGCGATCGTCGGCACCGGGGAGGACTGGCTCGCCGACCTGTCCGTCGCGGAGCTGCGGGACGTCCTGCGCCTGTCCCCGGACGCGGTGAGCGGCTGATGGCGCCCGACCGCTGGTGGTCGCGCAGGTTCCTGAGCCTCGTGGACGCCGACGGCGAAGGCGACGTGCGGAACCTGCGCGTAGCGCCCGGCGAGGTGACCGCGCGCGTCGACGGCCACGACGTCGCGCTCGGCGTCGAGACGGTCGATCCGGCGGGCTGGGCGGCGGTGGACGCGGCGCTGGCCGCGCATCCGGTGGTGCGGGCGCGGCTGCTGGAGGGGGACGTCCCGCCGGAGATCGAGGTGGTGTTCGCCGAGACGGGCCGTCCGCTGTTCCCGATGCACGCGGGCGCCCTGCACGTCATGTGCGACTGCGACGACTGGGGCGACGGCCCGTGCGCGCACGCGGCGGCGGCCCTGCGCGCGCTGGCGGACGCGTTCGACGAAGACCCGTTCCTCATCCTGGAGTGGAACGGGCGCGCCCGGAACGACCTGCTGACCGCCCTCCGCCGGAGACCCGCCGAACCCGAGAAGGACGACGACGCCGAACCCCTCGACGCCGAAACCTTCTGGACGGCCGACCTCGGCCTCGCCGCGCTGCGCGACCCGCCGCCCGCGCCCCCGGCCCCGCCCGGCCTGGTCCTGCGGGTCGCGGCGCCGCCCCCGGTGAAGGTGCGGCGCCGCGACCTCGCGGACGTCCTCGCCCCCGCCTACGACGCGCTCGCCGGGGACGGCTGACTCAGCTCACTCCGGGCGGCTTCTCGCCGTACTTCCAGCCCGCCCTGATGTGCTCGCGGACGGGCTCGAACTCCTCGATCGTCCGGTGCTCCTCGTTCGGGATCCCGTACTTGCCGGAGAAGTGCGTCCCGAGGAACCCGGCCGCGATCGCGACCCCGATCATGATCACGCCGCCGAGCGGGATGCCGGACGCGAAGAACGCGACGGCCAGTCCGAGGAGCACGACCGCGCCGCCGCAGCCGAAGCCGAGCGACGTGCGCTTGTTGTTGTCGTGCCGGGCTTTGCACGCGGCGCAGCGCGGGATCTCCAGCGTCTTCTTCTGCCAGGTCGTGCGGGTGCCGCCCGCCACGTACTGCCGCTGGACGTTCGAGTGCATCCCCTGCTTGAACGTGCTGGGCTCGTCGTAGGGGCGCTCCTTGCAGAACCAGCAGCGCGAGTACGTCAGGTTGTTGCGGACGGTGGTCAGGTTCTCCTCGATGCGCGTCCGCGTCGCGTCGGTGGCGGCGCCGGCCCGCGCGCGTTCGAGGAGCGCGACGGCCGTCCCGTAGTCCTTGGTGTCGTTGACGTGCATGACGACGCACCGCATCGCGCTCCCGGCGACGTCGTCGCGGGCGCCCTGCAGCAGCGGGTGGTCGGCGGGCAGCAGCTCCACCAGGCCGTGCAGGACGGGCTCGGCCTGGTCCAGGAGCCGCCGCGCCTCCTCCGCGCCCCGGGACACGTCGGCCTGCGCGGCGCGCAGCGCGTTGTCGGCGAGGCTGCGGACGAGCGCGGTGTCGGGCGCGACGGCGGCGCGGACGGCGTCGTCCAGCACCGCGCCGTCGAACCCGCTGCGCCGCGCGATGCCGATGTGGGCGGCGGCGGTGCGGCGCTGCCCGTCGCGGGCGCTCTCGGCGGCGAGCCGGGCGCTGATGGACAGCAGCGCGCCGGGCAGGTCGCGGCGCAGGTCGGCGGACGTGACGTTGGCCAGGCGCGGGTCGTTGAGGTCGGCGATCCGGGCGTCCAGCAGGGGCCAGAACGTGGCCTCGGTCAGGAGTTGCCGCCAGGACGCGTAGGCGGCCGTCCAGAGCCGTCCCTGCTCGTCGTCGAACGGGCCGCCGCGCCGCGCGTCCAGGGCGCGGGCGTGGGCGAGGACGGCGAGGTTGTGGACGGCGACGGCCGCCGCCCGGCCCCCGTCGGCCGCGCGCCACGCCGCCTCGGCGGCGGCGAAGTCGCCGCGCCGGAGCGCGTCGAGGGCGTCGTCCCGGCCGCTGCGGTCCATCGGCCAGAACCAGAAGAACTCGTCCTCCAGCCGCCGGACGGGGTCGCGGAGCCGTTGCAGGGCCTCCTCGACGGCGTTCTGGTCGGGCGGCTCGGGCAGCGGCAGCAGGGGTGAGCCCGAGCCCGACGCGGTGCCGAGCCGGGCCTGGACGCGCTGCTGCTCCGAATGCTTGCGGATGTCGCGGGCCGTCGCGGTCACCGCGAGGCCGGTGACGCGGAACGCGTTCTGTGCGTAGAGATCGGGTCCCGCCTCGGCGAAGAACATCCCGGCGTCGGTGTCGGTGCTCACGATCCTCCCGTCGCGGAGATCCGCAGGGTGACCGTCCGGTTGCGGGCGTCGCCGGCCGCGCCCTTGAAGGGCCGCAGTTCGCCGCCGAGCGACGAGACGGCGAACCGACTGGTCGGGATGCCCGCGGACGCCCGCAGCGCCTCCCGGACGACTGCGGCCCGGACGGACCCGAGTTCGGCGTTGGCGGTGTAGTCGCCGCCCGCGCCGTCGGTGTGCCCGATGATCGAGACGCGCAGCCGGTCGGCCTCCGGACGCAGCCGCCGGCCGAGCGCGGCGAGGACGGCCCGGCCGCGCGGCGACAGCGTCGCGCCCTTGTCGAACAGTCCGCGCCGGAACGTCACCGACAGCTCCCCGGCCTGCCGCACGACGCGGACGCCCGGGACGCGCAGGTCCAGGGCGTCCAGCGGCGACCCGGACGCGAGCGACGGCGGGGGCGGCGGCGCGGCGGGCGCCACCGCGACCGGGTCGGAGTCGGACGCGCGGGTGACGGCGAACGCCCCGCCGCCCGCGACGAGCGCCAGCACGAGCGCGATCCCGGCCGCCGCCGGCCACCCGAACCGGGTGACGCGCCGCCCGCGCAGCGCCGCGACGCGCGCGCGGGCCGCGATGACGTCCGGGTCGCCGGGGGCGAGGCGTTCGGCCTCGGCCCAGTGCCGGTCGGCGGCGTCCAGGTCGCCCTGCTGGGCGCGGACGCGGGCGAGCAGGTCCAGCACCGGCGCCGTCCGCTCGCCGTCGGGGAACGCCTGCTCCAGCAGGTCGCGCGCCTCGGCGAGCCGCCCGGCCCGCGCGAGGCGCGTCGCCTGCGCGAGCGCGACCTCCCGGGCGGCGAGCCGGGCGGTGGCGTGCAGCTCGTTCATCGGCCCCGCCGCACGGTGCTGAACGGGTCCGGCGCGGGCGGCGGCGTCGGGAGCTGCCGGCTGAGCATCGCGTTGACGTGCCGCAGCGTCGCGATGTCGCGGTTGGCGGCGGCGCGCCGTCCGGTCTCGACGAGCTGCCGCGCCTCGTGCGGGTCGTTCATCTCGCCGGTGAGGGACTGCAGCTCGTCGAACGCCAGCAGCGCCAGCTCGCCGGTCTCGTCCATGACGCGCAGCGCGAGCTGCCGCATCTCCTCGGCGCGCTGGCGCAGCAGGTCGGCGTCGTGCGCGGTGATCGCCGCCTCGACGGCCTCCTCGGCCGACGCGAGCATCCGCGCGTGGTTCGGCCCGCCGCTGTTGCGGACGACCTGCCGGACGGCCTCGGTGATCTCGCGGACCTCCTGGACCAGGCGCGGCCACTCCAGCTCGTCCTCGGCCTCGTCGATCGCGGCCTTGAGGTCGAGGAGCCGCTTCCCGCAGGTCGTGGCGGCGTCGGGGTCGACGCGGGCGGCGTCCACCATCGCGTCGATGTCGGCGACGATGTTCTCCGCGTCGATCCGGGCGAGGACCTCGCGGGCGCGCTCGTCGCGGTACTCGTCGGCCTGCCGCCGGACCGCCGCGAGCCGCTGCTTCTCGGCCGCCGCGTCGCGCGCCAGCTCCTCGTGGGTCGGGACGGTCTCGGTCTGCAGGTTGATGGCGTGCTCGAACTCCTCGTCCAGGATCGGCACGTAGGCGCGCGCGACGACGAGCCGCGACTCGTCGATGACGAGCGTCAGGTCGACCTCGCTGCCCTCGGGGACGTCCCGGCGGACCTGCTGCGGGTCGACCTCCAGCCGGCCGATGCGCCGGTTGCGGTCGGCGCGGTGGTGCTCGCCCTCCAGCACCGGGATCCGGATCATGCCCTCGGACGCGCCCCGGCTGAGCCCGACCGTCGTGCGGAGCAGGACGCGGCGGCGCGCGGGCAGCGGCGTGCCGCGCCGGATCAGCCACTCGACCTCGTTGCCCGCGAGGCCGACGCCGATCGAGTGGGTCAGCGGCGGCTGGGTGTCGACGACGCCGACGGTGTAGGTCAGCGTGTTCGGCGTGATGTCGCGCGGCGCGCCGGTCGCGTCGGAGAACTCGATCGTGAACGTGTTCGCGCGGCCCCGCTCGGCCCACAGCGTCGTGGTGAACGCGCCGTCGTCGGTGAGCGGGATCCGGCCGCTGCGCCACGGCGGGAGCGCGTCGCTGACGAACTCGACGGTGCAGCCCGCCACCGGCCCGCCGGTCACCTTCCCGCCGACGAACGGCTCGGTGTCGGGGCCCATCGGCTTGTACTCCAGCTCGACCGCGTACGCGCCGGGCGCGACCGGGGCCGACACCGGCAGCGCCGCCTCCGACAGCCGCTGGCCCGCCGCGAAGATCGCCGCGCCGCGCGCCACGACCGTCATCGGGTCCTGGCTGTGGTCGAGCGGGATGCCGAGGCCCTCCTTGGGGTCGGCGAGGCGCTCGCGCAGGTACGGCGTGAGCGTCGGGCCGCCGACGAGCAGGACCTTCTGCAGGTCGCCGGGCCCGAGGCGGCTCTCGGTGAGCGCCTTGCGGCACAGGTTCACCGACCGGACGATGAACGGCTCGATCAACCGCTCCACGTCCGCGCGGCGCAGGTCGTACTCGAAGTCGAACTCGCGGCCCGCGTCGTCCAGCAGGTCTTCCAGGACGATCGCCGCGGACTCGGCGCGCGACAGCTCGATCTTCGCCGACTCGGCGGCGCCCTTCAGCTTGGCGATCATGCCGGTGCGGCGCTCGTTGCCGCGCCGCAGGTCGGAGACGCGGTGGTCCTGGGTGAGCGCCGGGATCAGCAGCTTCTCCACGATCGCCCAGTCGATGAGCTTGCCGCCGAGGAAGTTGTCGCCCCGGTGGTTGACGACCGTGAACTCGCCGTCGCGCACGTTGACCACGGCGGCGTCGAACGTTCCGCCGCCGAAGTCGTAGACGAGCCAGAACGCGTCCTCCTCGGACTGGAACCCGTAGGCGAGCGCGGCGGCGGTCGGCTCCTGGAGCAGCGGCGCGTAGGTGAGCCCGGCGAGTTCGGCGGCGCGGCGCGTGGCGTCGCAGGCGCTCAGCTCGAACGCGGCCGGGACGGTGATCACGGCCGAGGTGATCTCCTCGCCGGTGGCCATCGCGACGTCGCGGCGCAGCGACTTCAGCACCTCCGCCGACAGCTCCTCCGGCTCCATCGTCCGGTTGGCGGCGCTGAACAGCTTGGGCTGGCCGGTCGTCCCCATCCGCAGCTTGAACTCGACACAGGTGTTCTCCGTGTCGACCTCGCTGCGCTCCTTGGCGGCGCGGCCGACCGACAGCCGTCCGCGCCGGTCGACCATGACGGCCGACGGCGTCGTGTCCGAGCCGGCGTTGTTCTTGATGATCTCGGCGCCGACGCCCTGGATCTTGGCGATGGCGCTGTTGGTGGTGCCGAGATCGATACCGAAGTCGATCGTGGTCCTGGTCATCGGGTGTGCGTTTCCTCCGCTCCGGCCTTCTCCTCGGACTTCTCCGGCGTCCCCACGATCACCTCGCCCATCTGGAGGGTCCGCCCGTGCAGGAACACGCTCGGGCGCAGGGTCTCGATGACCTCCTCGCGGCGCAGGCCCGGCGTGGCCTCGTAGGCGGCGACGGAGATCGACAGTCCCGGGTCGAAGGGCTCGTGCAGGTGGTCGCGGATCACGATCCCGGCGTCGGCGAGCGTGTCCCAGGCGGTGTCCACATGGCGGACGAGCGCGCGCGGCGCGTCGGGGGTGGCCGCCAGCTTCGCCCGCAGCCGCCACACGCTCGTCGCGAGGTCGGCGGCCGACGAGCCGGGCAGGCCGTCCGCGGCGGGCGCGGCGTCGCGTTCCGGCGCGTCCACCGCCCACGCGGGTCCGGGCGCGTCCGCCGGCCGCTCGGGTTCGAGCGCGTCCACCGGCCGCTCGGGTCCGGGCGCGTCCAGCGCCGCCCGGTGCGCCGCCGTCTCCGCCTCGATCGCGCGGACGAGGTCCGCGAGGACCGCGAGCGCGTCGTCGGGCCACGGCGCGGGCCTGATGCGGAACTCCCGCGGTCGCGCCCACTGCCGCGCGGCGGCCCTCAGCCGCCCCGGTCCGGTCCGCATGCCGCCCGGTCCTCCTGATCGCCGGTGAAAGGGGGGTCGACGCCGCCGTCCACCACGGGGACGCCCGCGCGACGTTCCCCTGTCACCACGGGTGGCCGTTCATTGCATGGCGGGGCGGCCAACGCCGAAAGCCTAGGCGTCGGCCGCGACGGGCCGAGGGGAAACGACCGAACTCGGCCAGTTCCCCCTTTGCCGCGAACTTTCCGGGCCCCCCGCGCGATCGAAAGGGAGGGCACGGTCTGCCCGGCCGTCCGTCAGAGGTCGATGGCGTAGTCCAGCAGGACGCGGTCGGCGGGGATGACGATGTCCCGGCACACCTCCATCACCTGTCCGTCGGAGATCAGCCGCCGCGTGATCGTGACGACCGGCGTCCCGGCGGCCATGCGCAGCGTCTCGCCCTCTTCGGGCGTCGGCATCCGCGCGCCGACCGACTCCTCGACGCGGGTGACCGCGCGGCCGAGGAAGCCGAGCTGCGCGAGCGTCCCGCCGGGCCACGGCTCGCGGTCGGGATCGGCGACGGGCGTCCCGCCGACGAGCGACCACGGCAGGTAGTTCACCGAGATCTGGTGCGGCTTGCCGCGCGAGTAGAACACGAACCGGCGCCGCAGCAGCTCGGTCCGCGCGGGCAGCTCGAACAGCGCGGCGAGGTCGGGCGCGGCGCGGACGCGCGTGAACTCGCGGTCGAGCCGGTACTCGTTCCACGCGATGCGCTGGTCGTGGGTGAACGTCGTCGCGGGCTCGGGGGCGGGCTCGGGCGCGGCCCCGGCGAACCGCCGGTACCGGTCCATCGCGACGCGCCGGACGGGCGGCGACGCCCGCACGACCGTCCCGCCGCCGCGCCGGGTCTCCACCAGGCCCTCGCCGCGCAACAGCGCGACGGCCTGCCGGACGACGATCTCCGACACGCCGTGCCGCGCGCTGAGCTGCGCGAACGTCGGCAACCGCTCGCCGGGCGGGTGCAGGCCGTCGCGGATCCCCGCGCGCAACGTGTCGGCAATGCGTTGGTAGGCCGGACGCTCTGCCACCGGCGTCACCTCCTTCGTCCCGGCAGGCACGCCGCGGGCGCGAACGCTCCGGGCGCTATCCCGAGGGAGACGGTCCGCTTACGGATAGCTTGACACTCCTTTGACCGAGTACGACTTTTGTATACAGAAGAACCTCCGCGGGGAAAGGACGACCTTGATGGGCGACTTCGCGGACCAGAAGGCGGCCATCGAACGTGAGTTCCCCGGCTGGCTCGTCTGGCGCAGCGACGCCGGGCGCTGGTACGCGACGCGCGGCGGGGACCTGACCGAGGAGCGGTTGCGATCCGGTGCCGCGACCACGCTGTCCGCCGACGACGCGGCGGGCCTGCGGTCCCGGCTCGCCGCCGAGGACGGCTGACCGTGGCGGTGGACGGCGGGCGGCCCGGTCCGCGAGCGGGGGCGGACCGGGCCGACGCGACCGGGCCGCGGCCCGGCGCGATCGGCCGGGACGGCAGCGACGTCTGGCGTCCCGGTGAGCAAGGAGTGGAGTCCCGGTCGGCGGGGTGGTCCTCACCGCGCGGGACAGGAGAACGTGGCCGCACGGACCCCGCATCGGCGCGACCCCCGCGTGGGAGGGTCCGTGCGGTCGCACCCGGCCGTCCGCCGCGCACTAGGCTGCGCGGCATGGTCCCCGACGTCTCCGCGCAGCGCCTCCACCGCGTCCCCGGCCGGTTCGTGGTCGAGCACCTGGCGCACGCGACGCTGCCCGAGGACGACGAGTGGATCGCGCTCGTGCGCGCCCCGGAGGGCCTGACGGTCGTCCGGGAGGCGCCGCCGTGGTCGGAGGCCGAGCACTGGACGGGCTTCTACGGCGACTCCCCGCACGGCACGGACGTGCCCGGGATGCTCGCCGCGCTGGTCGGCCCGCTGGCCGCCGCGGGCGTGCCGGTGTTCGTCGCGTCCACCTACCACGCGGACCTGGTGCTGGTGCCCGAGCACCGCGCGGACGAGGCGGCGCGCGTCCTCGCCGACGCCGGCCACCGCCTCGTCGTCCGCCCCGGCTAGCCCCGCCGGGCGGCCGACCGCGCACGCGGCCGGCGCCGCCGGGCGGGCGTGCGAGCGGTGCGCGGTCCGCGTCCTCCGCGCGGGCGGCTAGCGGGCGGGGCGGGTGCGGGGCGGGAGGCGGTCGAGGAGCCAGCGCGGGCCGAGGACGGACGCGCCCGCCGCCTCGCAGCGCGCCCGCAGCTCGCGGTCGGCGGTCACGACGACGCGCCGCGCGCCCGGGTCCGGGCGTGAGACGAGGTCGACGATGTGGTCGTCGCCGCTGCCCGGCGCGGCCGTCACGTGGACGCCCGGGAACGGCTCGCCCGCGACCGTCCGCGCCTGACCCTCCACGACCAGCACCACGTCAGGCATGACGGTGGTGTACGGGACGAGCCCGGCGGGCAGCCCGCGCACCCCGGACGCCAGCGCGGCGAGGTCGTCGCGGAGCCGCGCGTTGGCTCCGGCGCGGTCCTTCCACCAGCCGTCCGCGCGGGCGCCGACGACGTTGGCGGCGTCCACGACGAGTTCCACGCGGACGAGCGCGTCCCGGAACGGCGGCCACGAGCGGCGGAAGGGCGGGAAAAGCCGGAGGCCGTCGACGGCGTCCACGCGCACCCACTTCGCGCGGCGGGTCTCGCGCGACGCGGCGCCCACGTCCGCGCGGTCGGCGACGGACCCGATCACCGACGTGAACGACCAGCCGCCGTGGTCGTCGGTGGACGCGCCGTGCAGCCGCACCGACGCGACGTCCAGCGTGCACTCCTCGGACGTCTCGCGCAGCGCTCCGGCCACCGGGTCCTCATGGCTGTGCAGCGCGCCGCCGAACATGCCCCAGGTGCCGCCGCCGATCCCCCACCACGCGCGCTGCTGGAGCAGGACGCGGACGGTCCCGTCGTCGTCGCGGTGGAAGACGAGCAGACCGGACGCCCCGAACCGCCCCCAGTGCGTGTGCCCCTGCCCGCAGCGGGCCCATCCGTCGCCATCGCCGTCCGCCATCCCCCGACCCTAACCACCGGAGTCAGGGAGACTGGCATCACATGTCGATGTACTTTTCAACATTGGTAAGGGCTACCTAATCTTGGGGCGCTCACTTCCGCCGACTGTTCTGCCGACCGAAGGAGTCCCCCCACTATGAACGCACGTCTCACCCAGGCTCAGCCGTATGTGCTGGGCCTGTTCCGCATCGTCGTCGGGCTGCTGTTCGCCTGCCACGGAGCCGCCTCGCTGTTCGGCGTCCTCGGCGGCGCCCAGGGCGGCGGCTCGATCGACGCCTGGACCTGGCCCGGCTGGTACGCGGCCGTGATCCAGCTCGTCGGCGGCGGTCTCGTGCTGCTCGGCCTCGCGACGCGGCCCGCCGCGTTCGTCGCCGCGGGCTCGATGGCCTACGCCTACTTCAAGGTCCACCAGCCCGACGCGTTCTGGCCGATCCAGAACCACGGCGAGCCCGCCGCGATGTTCTGCTGGACGCTGTTCCTGCTCGTCTTCACCGGCCCGGGCGCGTTCGCGCTGGACGGGCTTCTGTCGCGGCGCGCGGCGCAGCCGGCGCCCGCCGCCGCCTAGCCGCCGGTGCACGGCCGGTGGCGCGCCCGGCCGTGTACCGTGGCGGTGATCTTGTGCCGCCGCCCCCCGATTCGAGGTCGCCATGGCCGCTCCGCTGGACCCCGGCGATCCGCCCGAGATCGGCGGCTACCGCCTGACCGGACGCCTCGGCGAGGGCGGCCAGGGCGTCGTCTACCTCGCGACCGGCCCGGGCGGCGAACGCGTCGCCGTGAAGGTGCTGAAGACCGCCGACCGGGCGGCGCGGGCCCGGTTCGCGCGCGAGATGGCCGCCGCCCGCCGCGTCGCGCCGTTCTGCACCGCCGCCGTCCTGGACGCGTCCGCCGACGGCCCGCTGCCCTACCTCGTGTCGGAGTTCGTGGACGGCCCGTCCCTCGCCGACCGCGTCGCCGCCCGGGGGCCTTTGGACGGCGACGACCTGCACCGGCTCGCCGTCGCCGCCGCGGGCGCGCTCGCCGCGATCCACGCGGCCGGGATCGTCCACCGCGACCTCAAGCCCGCCAACGTCCTGCTCGGCCCGGACGGTCCCCGCGTCGTGGACTTCGGCATCGCCCGCGCCGTCGACGCCGACACCAGCACCGGGCTCGTCGGGACGCCCGCGTACTTCGCGCCCGAGTGGCTGGAGGGCGCCGCGCCGACCGCCGCGTCCGACGTGTTCGCCTGGGCCGGGACGATGGTGTTCGCCGCGACGGGACGGCCGCCGTTCGGACGCGCGGCAACCATCCCGGCCGTCCTGCACCGCATCGCGCACGGCGAACCCGACCTGGACGGCGTCCCCGCACCGCTGCGCGCGGTGCTGGCGGACTGCCTGGACAAGGACCCGGCGCGCCGCCCCGACGCCCGTCGCCTCATGACCCGCCTCGTCGACCCGTCCGAGACCACCCGCCCGGCGGAGACCCCGGCGCAGGCGACGCCCCCAGCCGAGGCGCCGCCCCCAGCCGAGACCACGCGGACGGCCGAGACCACGCGGACGGCCGAGACGGCGCGCCCAGCCGAGGCGACGCGCCCAGCGGGGGCGACGCGTCCGGCCGAGACCACGCGGGCGGCGAAGGCGACGCGCCCAGCGGAGGCGGCGCGCAGGGCGGAGGCGACGCGCCCGGCGGAGGCTGCGCGCACGGTGCCTGCGCGGCGCGGCCGGGCGGTGCGGTGGCTCGTGGCGTGCGCGCTCGTCGCGGGCGCCGCTTGGGGCGCGCAGGCGGTCTGGCCGGACGGCGGCGGTAAACCGCACCGCGAACGACCGGCGGCGGTCGTGTCGAGCACGACGCACTCCTCGTCGTCCACGACCGTGACCACGTCCGGCGACCCGGTCGAGCCGGTGGCCGCCGCGACCGCCGCGTTCGCCGGGACGTGGACCGGGACGATGCGGCGCGCCGAGGGGTTCGGCGAGCCCGCGTCCGGCACCGAGGCGACGCTCACGCTGCGGGCGGGCAGCGGACGCGGCACGATCGCCTACCGCGCGTGGGGCTGCACGAACGCGCTGGCCGTCCTGTCGGTCAGCGGCGACACGCTCACCGCGCAGGAGTCCCCGCCGGGCGGGCGGACGAACCGGGCGGCCTGCGCGGGCGGCACGGTCACGCTGACCCGCACCGGCGCGGGCCTGGCGTACTCCGGCCGGACGCTCGTCGCGATCTCCGGCACCCTGCGCCGGTGACCCCGGCGGGCGCCGCGACGGCATTGCATAGGCTGGGAGCCATGGTGGACCCCGGTTCAGTCGTCACCCTCGTCCGGCAGGCGCGCGAACGGCGCACGGCCCCGCTCGTCCTCGAACTCGACCTGACCGACGGTCTGGTCGAGACGTCGCCGCCCGACGCGGTCTCGGCGCTGCTGTCGATGCGCCGCACGCACCTGCGCGACATCCTGGACGGCCTGCGCCGCGCCCGCACCGACCCCCGCGTGAAGGCGCTCGTCGCCAAGGTCGTCCCCGGCGTCGCGCTCGCGCAGGCGCAGGAGCTGCGCGACGCCGTCACCGCGTTCCGCAGGGCGGGCAAGCTGACCGTGGCGTGGGCGGAGACGTTCGGCGAGGGCGGGCAGGGGACCGTCCCGTACTACCTGGCGAGCGCGTTCGAGCAGGTGTGGATGCAGCCGACCGGCGAACTCGGGCTGACCGGCGTCGCGCTGGAGGAGCCGTTCTTCGCGGGCGCGGCGGAGAAGCTCGGCGTCCGGCCGCAGTTCGCCAAGCGGTCGGAGTACAAGACCATGGCGAACACGTTCATGGAGCGCGGCTACACGCCCGAGCACGAGGAGTCGTCGCGGCGGCTCGTGGAGTCGCTCGGCGAGCAGATCACGGCGGACGTCGCGGCGGCGCGGAACCGGTCCGCCGCCGAGGTCCGGGCGTGCGTGGACTCGGGGCCGCTGCTGGCGTCCGAGGCGCTGTCCACCGGCCTGGTCGACCGGCTCGGGTACCGCGACGAGGTGTACGCGCACGTCCGCGCGAAGGTCGGCGGGGAGCCGCTGCTGCGGTACGTCACCCGCTACCAGCGGACGCAGTCGGTCGCGCGCCGCCTCCCCCAGCCCGGCCGCCGGGACGGGATCGCGCTCATCAACGGCATCGGCCCGATCCGGCTCGGCCGCAGCGGACGCGGCGGACCGCTCCCGTCGCAGGGACCGGCGATGGGTTCGGACACGATCGGCGCGGCGTTCCGCGCGGCCGTCCGCGACGAGCACGTGAAGGCGATCGTGTTCCGCGTGAACAGCCCCGGCGGGTCGGCCGTCGCCTCGGACGCGATCTGGCGCGAGGTCGTGCTCGCGCGCGAGGCGGGCAAGCCGGTCGTGGTGTCGATGGGGAACGTGGCGGCGTCCGGCGGCTACTACGTCGCGATGGCGGCGGACACGATCGTCGCGCAGCCCGGAACGATCACCGGGTCCATCGGCGTCGTCGTCGGCAAGGCCGTGGTCACCGACCTGCTGGACCGGCTCGGCGTCGGGCTCGGGCACGTCGCGTCCGGCGAGCACGCGCGGATGTTCTCGGCGACCAAGCCGTTCAGCGAGGACGAGTGGGCGCGCATCGACAGCTCCCTCGACGCGATCTACGCCGACTTCACCGGCAAGGTCGCCGACGGGCGCGGCCTGTCCCGCGACCGCGTCCACGAGCTGGCGCGCGGCCGGGTCTGGACCGGCGCGGACGCCCGCGAGAACGGCCTGGTGGACGAACTCGGCGGCCTGGAGCGCGCGTTCGACCTCGCCCGCTCCCGCGCGGGCCTGCGCGCGGACGCGCCCGTCCGGACGTTCCCGCACACCTCGCCGCTGGACCGGCTGCGTCCGCCCGAGTCCAGCGACGACCGCACGGCCGCCGCCGCGCGGTTCGACGCGTTCTCCGGCTGGGGCGCGCTGCGCGGCGTCGCGGCCCGGCTCGGCCTGCCCGCCGCGGGCCCGCTGACCCTCCCCGGCCACTGGGAGTTCCGCTGACCGCGAGCCGCCCGGCGCGCGAGGACTTCACCGCGGCCATGGCCGGGTTCGCGACCGGCGTGGTCGTCCTGACCGTCCGCGACGGCCGCGACGACCACGGCGTGACGGTCTCGTCGTTCCTGTCGGTGTCGGCCGACCCCCCGACCGTCCTCGCGAGCCTGACGACGACGTCCTACCTCGCCGAGGTCCTGACCCGCCGCGACCGCTGGGCCGCGACGATCCTGTCCGCCGACCAACGCGCCCTGGCGGGCCGCTTCGCCATGCCCGGCCGCCCCGGCGCCCGCATCCTGCTCGCCGCCGAACCCCACCACCGCGGCCCGGCGTCCGGCGCCCTGATCCTCGACGGCGGCGTGACGGCCTTCGAGTGCGCGACCCGCGACCGCGTCCCCGCCGGCGACCACACCCTCTTCATCGCCGACGTCCTCGCCATCGACCCCGCCCCGTCCGCGAGAACCCCCCTCCTCCGCGTCAACCACCACTACGTCAGGGTGGGGTGACGTGTTGGAGGAGGCCGTGGACGAAATCGGCGCGGTGGGTTCCGTCGTGCCAGGGGATCAGGACGGTCCAGCGGGTCGGGGCTGAGCCCTCCTGGTCGCGGGCGTCGGGGAAGCGCTCGGTCACGTCGGAGACCACGCAGGACCAAGGGGTCAGGTCCGGTGGGGGCGGCAGGTCGGGGGGCGGGCTGGACGGCGGGCGGATCAGCCAGTCGTTCCAGACGTCGCCGTCGGGGCCGGTCAGGACCTCGAACAGCAGGTCGGGCCAGAGCGGGAGGGGCCAGCGGGCCACGCCGCAGGTCAGGTCGCCGAAGCGGCGGCGGGTCGTGGTCGCGGGCGGGCCCAGGGCCCATTTGTAGCGGGTGAGGCCCCGGGGGGCGCGCCGGGCGTGGGCCATCGCCAGCCAGCGGCGGTAGGCCGCGCGCATCTCGGCGCGTGTCGCGTCCAGGTCGGTCAGGGCCTGTTCTACGCGGTCGGGCGCCAGGTCCGCCATGCGCGGCAGCAGCGTGAACTGGAACTCGCGCACCCCGAAGTCGACGGCCATGCGGAACGGTCTATCAGAGGGCGCGGGGACGGGGCCCCCGTGGCGGCCCGTCCCCGCGCCGGGTCAGGGGCCGGGCTGGACGCCCTTCGGGCCGCCCGCCTTGCCCACGTTCTTCGGGCGGTAGGCGGCGCAGGCCTTGTCCGCCGCCTGGAACGTCGGCGACTTCGGGTCGATGCCCGAGTCCTCGTCGATCATCGGCGGCCTGCCGTCGCCGGACGGGTCCGGGAACTGCGGGAAGCCGTGGGCGCGCATGCACTGGGAGTACTTGAGCTGCTGCGCGGCGGGCCACGGGTTCTCCATGTGCGGCTGCTGGCCGCCGCCGGGCGGGGCGCCGGCGTAGGCGCGGCACGCCTTGTCCGCCGCCTTGAAGGCCGGGGACTGCGCCTGCGCGCGGGTGACGCCGACGCCGCCGGACGCGTCCGGGTCCTTGAAGTCGGGCACGCCGTGGCTGCGCATGCACCGCGCGAACGCCAGAAGGTCCGGTTTGCCCGTCGCGGCGGTGGCGGACGGCTTCGCGGCCTTCAGGCTCGGCACCGCCTTCCCCGGCGCGTTCCCCGAGCACGCCGCGGCCAGCAGCGCGACGGGGAGCAGCACGGCGATCCTCTTGGTGGTCATGCCGCCCACCCTGGCGCGCGGACGTTTGCGCGGCCGTGAACGCGGGCGTTAACGGTGGTGTTACGTCCCGCGCGGTAGGACTTCGGGGCATGCGAGTGCTCGTGGCGGAGGACGAACGGGACTTGGCGGATCTCGTCGCCGAGGGCCTGCGGCGGCACGCGATGGCGGTGGACGTCGCCCACGACGGGACCGCCGCCGTCGAGCGCCTGTCCGTGAACGACTACGACGTCCTGGTCTTGGACCGGGACCTGCCGGGGATCCACGGCGACGCCGTCTGCCGCGACCTCGTGGAGAGCGGCGCCCGCACGCGGATCCTCATGCTGACGGCCGCCGCGTCGGTGTCCGAGCGCGTCGCGGGCCTCGGGCTCGGCGCCGACGACTACCTGCCCAAGCCGTTCGACTACGGCGAGCTGGTCGCGCGCGTGCAGGCGCTCGGCCGGCGCAGCCACACGCCGTCCCCGCCCGTCCTGCGGCGCGGCGGCATCACGCTGGACCCGCGGCGCGTGCAAGCGTTCCGCGACGGCCGGTTCCTGCGGCTGTCGCTGAAGGAGTTCGCCGTGCTGGAGGTGCTGCTGCGCGCGAACGGGACGGTCGTGAGCGCCGAGACGCTGCTGGAGCAGGCATGGGACGAGCACGCGGACCCGTTCACGACGGCCGTCCGGGTCGTGATGAGCCGGCTGCGCGCCAAGCTCGGCGACCCGCCGTGCATCGAGACCGTCAAGGGCGCCGGATACCGGTTGTGATCCCGGGGCCGCTGCGGACGGTCCGGATGCGGCTCACGCTGTTCTCCAGCGGCCTGTACCTGCTGACGTCGCTGATCGCGCTGACGGTCGTGAACGTGCTGCTGCGGGAGATGCTGCAACACCGCGTGGACGGGCTCATCAAGCAGGGCGGCGACATCCCGCCGCCCGGCGGCGTCGTCCCGCCGCCGCGGATGCTCGCGGGCACGTCCGTCATCCAGTCACTGCCCGACCAGGTCCTGCACTACCAGTGGGGCGTGACGGGCGCGACGCTGGCGGTGCTGGCGGTCGTGTCGCTCGTCCTCGGCCGGTGGATCGCCGGGCGGATGCTGCGCCCGCTGCACGACATCACCGCCGCCGCGCGCCACCTGTCGCTGTCCAACCTGCACGAGCGGATCGCGCTGGACGGCCCGCGCGACGAGCTGAAGGACCTCGCCGACACCTTCGACGCGATGCTGGAACGCCTGGACCGGTCGGTGCGGGCGCAGCGGCGGTTCATCGCCGACGCGGCGCACGAGCTGCGGACGCCGCTCGCCGTGCAGCGCGCCGCGATCCAGATCGGACTGGACGACCCGCTGCCCGACCGGCTCGTCCCGGTCCGGACGAAGCTGCTCACCGCCAACCGCCGGACGGAACGGCTGATCGACGCGCTGCTCATCCTCGCGCAGGCCGAGCACGGGCTGGACGGGACCGAGCCGGTGGCGCTGGACGTCCTCGCCCGGCAGGCCGCCGAGGAGCTGCCCGCCGGGGACGTCACGGTGACGCTCACGACCGAGCGCGCCGTCGTCGCGGGCGATCCGGTGCTGCTGAACCGGCTGCTGGCGAACGTGCTCGGCAACGCCGTCCGGTACAACCGGCCGGGCGGGACGGTGCTGCTCGCGCTGTCGGCGGCGGGGACGCTCACCGTCCGCAACACCGGACCCGAGGTCCCCGCCGACCGCGTCGCCGAGCTGTTCCAGCCGTTCCGCCGCCTGCACGCCGACCGCTCCGCGGCGGACGGGACGGGCCTCGGCCTGTCGATCGTCGCGTCCATCGCGCAGGCGCACGGCGCATCCGTCGACGCGCGGCCGAACCCCGGCGGCGGGCTGGAACTCACGCTGCGGTTCCCGGTGCTCTGACCCTAGGACTCCAGCGCGGCGGGCAGCCGCTCCAGCAGGCCGCGCAGGTCGTCGGCGTGCTCCTCCTCCTGCGCGAGGATCTGCTCGAACAGCCGCCGCGTCGTCGGGTCGTCGTCGCCGAGCCACTGGATGATCTCGGTGTAGGACGCGACGGCGATCCGCTCCGCGACCAGGTCCTCCTTGATCATCTCGGCGAGGTCCAGGCTCGCGTCGTACTCGGCGTGCGCGCGGGACGTCAGCGTGTCCGGCGCGAAGTCCGGCTCGCCGCCGAGCTGGACGATCCGCTCGGCGAGCAGGTCCGCGTGCTCCTGCTCCTCGGCGGCGTGCTCGGCGAACTCGGCCGCGACGCCCTCGGCGTGGATGCCGGTCGCGGTGAACCGGTGCCGCTTGTACCGCAGGACGCACACGATCTCGGTGGCCAGCGCCTCGTTGAGCACCTGGATCACGCGCTGGACGTCCGCGCCGTACGCCGACGTCACCGGCCCCTTCGCGATCTCCTCGCGCGCCCGCTCGCGCAGCACCTTCATGTCGGTCAGGAACTCGGCCATTCGCGCCTCCCCGTGCCCGGTCGGATGGACGCGACCCGTCGTACCCGCCCTGCGCGATTCACACCTGCCGGACGCCGTCCTTCCAGACGGCGGCCGTCAGCGGCACCCCCGGACGGTACGCGAGGTGGATGTGGCTGGGCGCGTCGAGGAGCTGCGCGTCCGCGCGGGCGCCGGGCGAGAGGCGTCCGACGTCCCCGCGCCGCAGCGCACGCGCCCCGCCCGCCGTCGCCGCGAGAACCGCTTCCGCCGGGCTCATCCCCATCTCCCGGACGGCCAGCGCCACGCAGAACGCCATGCTGGAGCTGTAGCCGGACCCGGGGTTGCAGTCGGTGGCGAGCGCGACGGCGGCGCCCGCGTCGAGCAGGCGGCGCGCGTCCGGATACGGCTGACGGGTGGAGAACTCGACGGCGGGCAGCAGCGTCGCGACCGTCGGGGACGAGGCGAGGGCGTCCACGTCGGCGTCGGCCAAGAACGTGCAGTGGTCGGCGGACGCCGCGCCCATCTCGACCGCGAGCCGCACGCCGGGGCCGGGCCCGAGCTGGTTGGCGTGGACGCGCGGCACGAGCCCCGCCGCCGCGCCCGCCGCGAGGACCGTCCGGGCCTGCGCGGCGTCGAACGCGCCGCGCTCGCAGAACACGTCGATCCAGCGCGCGTAGGGGGCGCACGCGGCCATCATCGCGCCCGACACCAGCCGGACGTACCCGCCCGGGTCGCCGTCGTACTCGGGCGGGACGACGTGCGCGCCGAGGAACGTCACCTCCCCGGTCACCTCCGCCGCGATCCGCACGCACCGCCGCTCCTGCTCGACCGTCAGGCCGTACCCGGACTTGCACTCGACGGTCGTGGTGCCCTGCCGCGCCATCTCCGCGACGAGCCGCCGCAGGTTGGCGCGCAGCGCGTCGTCGGACGCGGCGCGCGTCGCCTCGACGGTCGTCCGGATCCCGCCCGCCGCGTACGGACGCCCCGTCATGCGGGCGGCGAACTCGTCCGCCCGGTCCCCCGCGAACACCAGATGCGCGTGGGAGTCCACGAACCCCGGCAGAAGGCAGCGCCCGCGCGCGTCCACAGCCTCATCGGCGGCAGGCGCGGCACCCGACGCGCCCACCCACGCGACGCGTCCGCCGTCGAACACGACCGCCGCGTCCCGCAGCACCCCGAGCGGCCCGTCCCCCGCCGCCGGATCCGCCGTGACCAACTCCCCGATCCCATGAATCACCAGACTCATAGGACCTCCCGGAGGGCGGACGGGACGTCGATCGTCAGATGGCGGCCGTCGCGGACGATCTCGCGCCCGGACGCCACCACGGTCGTCACGTCGGCGGCGGTCGCGGCGAACACCGCCGTCTCCGGCGACGGCGCGCAGCCGGCGGTGCGGGGCGAGTCGAGGCGCAGGGTCACGAGGTCGGCGTGCGCGCCGGGTTCCAGGCGCCCGGCGGACGGCCAGCCGAGCGCCGCGTGCCCGTGCCACGTCGCGGCGGCCAGCAGCGCGCTCGCCCGGAAGTGCCCGCGCTCGCCCGTCCGCAGCCGCTCGTGCAGTTCGACCGCGCGGGCCTCCTCCAGGAGGTCCACAACGGCGTGCTGGTCGGAGCCGACGCACAGCGGGGCGCCGGCGCGGACGAGGTCCCCGGACGGCCCGAGCCCGTCGGCGAGGTCGCGTTCGGTCGTCGGGCACAGGCAGACGGTCGTGTCCGTCCCGCCGAGCAGCGCGACGTCGGCGGCGTCGAGATGGGTCGCGTGGACGGCCGTCGTCAGCGGCCCGAGCGCGCCCGCGTCGCCGAGCAGCCGCACCGGCGTGACCCCGTAGGCGTCCAGGCACGCGGCGTTCTCGGCGGGCTGCTCGGACACGTGCACGTGCAGGGGCACGCCGTGCTCGCGCGCGAAGTCCGCGACGACCGGCAGCGCGGCGCGCGGGACGGCCCGCACCGAGTGGATCGCCGCGCCGATCCGCACGTCAGGCCCGGCCCGGGACAGCAGGGCGCGGACTCGGTCGCGCCAGGCGCCGGGGGTGCCGTCCCCGAACCGGCGCTGCGTCCCGGCGAGCGGCGTGCCCGGGGCGCCGGTCAGGTAGCAGGCGTCGAGCAGGGTGATCCGGATCCCGGCCGCCGACGCCGCCGCGAGCAGCGCGTCGCCCATCGCGTTCGGCTCCGGATAGGCGCCGCCGCCGGGCCGGTGGTGCAGGTAGTGGAACTCGCCGACGCAGGTGACCCCGGCGAGCGCCATCTCGGCGTACACGGCCGTCGCGAGCGCCCGGTAGGACGCGGGGTCGAGCCGGTCGGCGACGGCGTACATGCGCTCCCGCCACGTCCAGAACGTGCCCCGGCCGGACTGGACGCCGCCGCGCAGCGCCCGGTGGAAGGCGTGCGAGTGGGCGTTGGCGAGGCCGGGGATCGTCAGGCCGGGCAGGCGCCGCGCGTCCGGCGGCGGCGCCTCGCCGGGGACGATCCGGGCGAACCGGTCGCCGTCGGCCTCCAGTAGCACGCCGGGCAGCACGGCGTCGTCCACCCACGCGTACTCGGCGAACCACCGCATCACGCCTCCGCCAGGTCGGCCAGGACGGCGGCGAGCGCCGCGACGCCCGCCCCGACGTCGGACGGTTCGGCGTGCTCGGCGGGCGCATGGGACACACCGGTCGGATTCCGGACGAACAGCATCGCCGTCGGGAGCCGCGCGGCGAGCACTCCCGCGTCGTGCCCCGCCCCGGTCGGCAGCACCGGCACCCCGCCGAGCACCCGGGCGATCCGGTCGCGCAGCTCGCGCCGGAACGCGACGGCCGGGCTGTAGGACTCCTCGGCGACGTCCACGGTCACGCCGTGCGCGGACGCGGCGTCCCGCGCGGCGCGCTCGACCTCGGCGACGGTGCGGCGGACGGCGTCGTCCACCGGCCCGCGCGCGTCCAGCCACGCCGTGACCGACGACGGGATCGCGTTCACCCCGCCCGGCACGATCTCCGCCTTCCCGACCGTCGCGACCGCGCCGAACCGCTCGGCCGCCGACCGCGCCGCGAGGACGGTCCGCGCGAACGGCAGCATCGGGTCGCGGCGGTCGGCGAGCGCGGTGGTGCCCGCGTGGTCGCCCGCGCCGGTGAAGCCGAACCGCCAGCGGCCGTGCGGGACGATCGCGCTCGCCGCCCCCACCGGGACGTCCAGCGCCCGGCCCTGCTCGATGTGCAGCTCGACGAAGCAGGCGCACCGGCCGAGCAGGTCGTCGTCCGGGCCGATCAGCGCCGGGTCGAGGCCGTGCTCGGCGAGGACGGCCGCGAACGAGCGCCCGTCACCGTCGCGCAGCGCCCGCGCCCGCTCCGGGTCGATCGTCCCGGTGAGCAGCCGCGACCCGAGGCACGCGACGCCGAACCGCGCGCCTTCTTCTTCGGCGAACGCCGCCACCCCGACCGGCCGGGCCGGCACCGCGCCCCGCTCCCGCAGGACGTCGATCGCCGCGAACGCCGACACGATCCCGAGCGGCCCGTCGAACGCCCCGCCGCCCGGGACGGAGTCCAGATGGCTGCCGGTGAGGACGGCCCCGTCGCGCCGCCCGTCCGGCGGGAGCCACCAGGCGAACAGGTTGCCGTTCGCGTCCCGCTCGACGTCCAGCGCCCGCCGCCGCGCCTGTTCGAGGAACCACGCGCGGCACTCCAGCTCCGGCGGCGTGAACGCGAAACGCCGGTAGCCGCCCGCCGGGTCCCGGCCGACGGGCAGCAGCTCCGCCCACATCGCGTCGAAGTTCACGGGATGTGAACGCCTCGCTCGTCGGCCACTTCGGCGGCCCGTTCGTATCCCGCGTCCACGTGCCGCATGACGCCCGTGCCCGGGTCGTTGGTCAGCACCCGTTCGAGCTTGCGCGCGGCGAGGTCCGTGCCGTCCGCGACGCAGACCTGGCCCGCGTGGATGGACCGGCCGATCCCGACGCCGCCGCCGTGGTGGATCGACACCCAGGTCGCCCCGGACGCCGTGTTGAGCAGCGCGTTCAGCAGCGGCCAGTCCGCGATGGCGTCCGAGCCGTCCGCCATCGCCTCGGTCTCCCGGTACGGCGACGCGACCGACCCGCAGTCCAGATGGTCGCGGCCGAGGACGATCGGCGCGCTCACCTCTCCGCGCGCGACGAGATCGTTGAACACCGCGCCCGCCTTGTCCCGCTCGCCGTACCCGAGCCAGCAGATCCGCGCCGGAAGCCCCTGGAACCGCACCCGCTCCCCCGCCATCCGGATCCACCGCGCGAGCGGTTCGTTCTCCGGGAAGAGGTCGAGGATCGCGCGGTCGGTGCGGGCGATGTCCGCCGGGTCGCCCGACAGCGCCGCCCACCGGAACGGCCCCTTGCCCTCGCAGAACAGCGGCCGGATGTACGCCGGGACGAACCCGGGGAAGTCGAACGCCCGCGCGTATCCGGCCGTCCGCGCCTCGCCCCGGATCGAGTTGCCGTAGTCGAAGACCTCGGCGCCCGCGTCCTGGAACCCGACCATCGCCGCGACGTGCTCGGCCATCGACTCGCGCGCCCGCGCGGTGAACCCGGCGGGGTCGCGGTCGCGCTCGTCCGCCCAGGCGTCGAACGCGACGCCGCGCGGCAGGTAGGCGAGCGGGTCGTGCGCGCTGGTCTGGTCGGTGACGACGTCGATGGGCGCGCCACGCCGCAGCAGTTCCGGGACGACGTCCGCCGCGTTCCCGAGCACCCCGATCGACAGCGCCCGCCGCCCGGCCTTCGCCGTCTCGGCCAGCCGCAGCGCCTCGTCCAGCGAGTCGGCGCGGACGTCGCAGTAGCCGTGCGCGACCCGCCGGTCGATCCGGGACGGGTCGCACTCCACGCACAGCGCCACGCCGCCGTTCATCGTGACGGCGAGCGGCTGCGCGCCGCCCATCCCGCCGAGCCCGGCGGTCAGCGTGATCGTCCCGGCGAGGCTCCCGCCGAACCGCTTCGCCGCGACGGCCGCGAACGTCTCGTAGGTGCCCTGGAGGATCCCCTGCGTGCCGATGTAGATCCACGACCCGGCCGTCATCTGCCCGTACATCGTGAGCCCGTCGGCCTCCAGCCGCCGGAACTCCTCCCACGTCGCCCACTCCGGGACGAGGTTGGAGTTGGCGATGAGGACGCGCGGCGCCCACTCGTGCGTCCGGAAGATCCCGACGGGCTTGCCGGACTGGACGAGCAGCGTCTCGTCCCCGTCCAGGCGGGAGAGCGCGCCGACGATGCGGTCGAACGCGTCCCAGCTCCGCGCGGCCCGTCCGGTGCCGCCGTAGACGACCAGCTCGTCCGGATGCTCGGCGACCTCGGGGTCCAGGTTGTTCTGGAGCATCCGCAGCGCGGCCTCCTGCGGCCAGCCCCGCGCGGTGAGCGCGGAGCCGCGCGGCGCGCGGACGGGACGGGGACCGGACATGGCGGGGCTCCTTCAGGCGAGCGGGCCGGTGACGGACTCGGCGGCGGCGACGAGCGTCCCGTCCCGGACGAGCGCGGTCGCGGCGTCGATCTCGGGCGACAGGTGGCGGTCGGGGCCGGGCGGCGGGACGTGCCGGCGCAGCGCCGCGAGGACGGTCGCGGTCGCGGGACCGGGGCGCAGCGGGGCGCGCAGGTCCAGCGCGCGGGCGGCGGTGAACAGCTCGATCGCGACGACGCGCGCGTACCCGTCCACGGCCCGGCGCAGCTTGCGGGCGGCGTTCCAGCCGAGGGACACGTGGTCCTCCTGCATCGCCGACGACGGGATGGAGTCGACACTCGCCGGGACGGCCAGCCGCTTCAGCTCCGCCACGATCGACGCCTGCGTGTACTGGGCGATCATGTGGCCGGAGTCGACGCCGGGGTCGGCCGCGAGGAACGGCGGCAGCCCGAACGAGCGGGCCTTGTCGAGCATCCGGTCGGTGCGGCGCTCGGCCATCGACGCGGCGTCGGCGAGCGGGATCGCGAGGAAGTCCAGCGCGTAGGCGATCGGGGCGCCGTGGAAGTTGCCGTTGGACTCGACGCGTCCGTCCGTCAGCACGACCGGGTTGTCCACGGCCGCCGCCAGCTCGCGGTCGGCGACCAGCGCGGCGTGCGCGACGGTGTCCCGGAACGCGCCGTTGACCTGCGGCGCGCACCGCAGCGAGTAGGCGTCCTGGACGCGCGTGTCCTCCGGCCCCCGGTGGGACTCCACGATCGGCGACCCGGCGAGCAGCAGCCGCAGGTTCGCCGCCGACGCGGCCTGGCCGGGATGCGGGCGCAGCGCCTGGAGGTCGGCGTCGAAGACGCGGTCGGTGCCGAGCAGCGCCTCCACGCTCATCGCGGTCGCGATGTCGGCGGCGGTGAGCAGGCCGCGCAGGTCGTGCAGGGCGAGGACGAGCATCCCGAGCATCCCGTCCGTGCCGTTGAGCAGCGCGAGCCCTTCCTTGGCGCCGAGTTCGACGGGACGCAGATCGGCCCGCTTCAGCGCGTCGGCGGCGGGGATGAGGCGGTCGTCGGCGTCCCGGACCCGTCCCTCGCCGAGCAGCGCCAGCGCGACGTGCGCGAGCGGCGCGAGATCCCCGGAGCAGCCGAGGCTGCCGTACTCGTGGACGACCGGCGTGATCCCCGCGTTGAGCAGCGCCGCGAGCGCCCGCGCCGTCTCGGGCCGCGCGCCGGTGCGGCCGGTGGCGAGCGTCTTCAGCCGCAGCAGCATCATCGCCCGGACGACCTCGCGCTCCACCTCCGGACCCGTCCCGGCCGCGTGCGACCGGACGATGTTGAGCTGGAGCCGCGTCCGCAGCTCCGGCGGGATGTGCCGGGACGCGAGCGCGCCGAACCCCGTCGACACCCCGTAGACGGGCGTCGGCCGCGCCGCCAGCTCCTCGATGTGCGCCCGCGACGCGGCCATGGCGCGCTCGGCGGCGGCCGACAGCCCGACCCGCGCACCGTCCCGCGCCACCGCCACGACCTCGGCGGGCGACGGCGGCGCCGTCCCCACCTCGATGCTGTGTGCCCCCATAACGGACGTCATACCCACCATTGGACCGATGCGACGCGCCCCCGCACGAGCCCCGCGAGCCTCGATCTGTCTCGGATACGAGACAATCGCCCCTGTGGACCAGGTACCCGCCGCCCGGCGGACCCTCGCGGTGCTGCGCCTGCTCGCGGCGTCGGCCGGACCCCTGCCCGCCTCCACGATCGCCCGCGAACTCGGCCTGCCCCGCTCCAGCACCTACCACCTGCTGGCGGAAATGGCCGCCGAAGGCTTCGTCGTCCCACTCCCCGAAGAACGCCGCTGGGGCCTAGGCGTGGCAGCGTTCGAGGTCGGCTCGGCCTACCTGCGGCACGGCCCGCTGGAACGCCTGGCCCGCCCGCTATTGCGCCGCCTGGTGGACCGCACGGGCGAGATCGTCCAGCTGGGCGTCCTGCACGGCGCCGACACGCTCTACCTGCTGAAAGAGCAGCCGCCCCGGCACGCGACCCTGGTCACGGACGTCGGCGTCCGCATCCCCGCGCACCTCACCGCGAGCGGCCGGTCCATGCTCGCGCACCTCCCGCCCGCCCAGCTCCGAGCCCTGTTCCCGGCGCCGCTCGTCACCCGGACGACCCGCGCCCCGATGACCCTGACCGCCCTGCGCCGCGACCTGCGCGAGGACGCCGCACGCGGCTGGTCCGCCGAGGACGGCCTGGTCACCGAGGGCTTCGCGAGCATCGCGGCCTGCGCGTTCGACCACACGGGCCACCCGGCGGCGGCTATCACCGTTACCTTCCGCCGCGCCGCCCGTCCTCCGGAAACCTGGCCCGACCTGGCGGCGCCGGTAAAGGCCGCCGCCGCGTCTTTGACGACCCGCCTCACCGGCCGCCCACCCGTTAGTGGGCCGTGGAAATAACCGTCCACGCACAGTGCGGTGCTAAAGATTGGACAGAAAGGAAAGTTAGGAAAAACCGCCTCGCAGCATTTCCGCAGAACGCTTGCCTTCAGCCGGGATCTCGGTTTTTTCGCAGAACTTCCATCCCTTTCGCGGCCTCCTGCCGTAGTCTCCGCAAGGACGGCCGAGGAACCCCCGAAAGGAAAGCGACATGGCCCGCCCCCCGAAGAAGACAACCCCCAACGAGTCCTTCGCCCAGTACTACGGCAACGAGATCCGGGAAAATCGGGAGAAGAAGGGCTGGACGCAGGGAGAGCTGGCCGCGAAGCTCATCTGCGACGACTCCCAGGTCAGCCGCTACGAACTCGGCTACCTCACCCCACAGCCGCCGACGGCTCGACTCCTAGACGAACTGTTCGGGACGGGCGACTACTTCACCCGTCACCGCGAGGTCGCCAACGTCTCCCGCATCCCCGAGCAGGCCCGGGCGCTCGCGTACCACGAGAAGGCGTCCAAAACGATCAAGGCGTTTTCACTCGCGGCTGTCTTCGGACTCTTGCAGACGGAGTCCTACGTGAAGGCGCTCGCCCTCGACGGCCTGATCCCGTTGGCCGCAGAGAGCGTCGCCGAAGAGCGGGTCCGCCGTCAGGGGATCCTGGACGGCGAGGACCCCGCCAGGCTCCTGGCGATCATGGACGAAGGAGTGTTCCGGCGCCTCGCGAACCGGCCGGATCTCGCCCGTGACCAGATCGACGCGATCCTCAAGCGGACCGAGCAGTGGAACGTTCAGGTTCAGATCGTCGCGCAGACGAACGTCACCTACCCCGGCCTCCACGGCGATTTCCAGCTCATGGAACCCCGCAAAGGCAGTTCGCTGGCCGCTTGGCAGAGCGCGGTCGGCAAGCTGGGCCGGGTTATCGAAGACCCCGATATCATCGCAGACCTGGTGGACACCTACGACCTCATCAGGTCGAAGGCCATGTCCACCGAGGAGAGCCACCAACTGCTGAAGAATATTCGGGAGTCTTTGTGAGCACGTTTGAACCCCGCAACTGGCGCAAGTCCCGCCACTCCAACGGTGAGTACGGTAGTTGCGTCGAGGCCGGTTCCGACCAGGGCCGAGTGGGCATCCGCGACACCACCGACCGCCAGGCAGGCGCGATCATCCTCCCCGCCCCCCATTTCGCCGCCGTCCTGACCGCCGCCCGCACCGGCGCCCTCGACCTCTGACCCACCCGAAACCCCCGCCCCGGCGGGGGTTCCTCATGCCGCACGGGCGGGATCAGAGGACGTCGCGCGGGTCGTCCAGCCAGATGCGGTCGCCGTCGGCGGTGACCGTCATGCCGAACCGGTCGCGCCCGGGGCCGCCCCAGGAGACCCAGCGCAGGAAGACGTCCCGAAGCTCGTCCCACAGATCGCGCGGCCCACGCTGCGCCACCGCCGACCGCCGGTAGTCGGGCGCGTAATGAACGTGCGCGCTGGAATCACCGGCCCACAACCACAGATCGAACGATCCGTCCTCGGCGGCCGTGTGGTTGCCGTAGACGTCGGGCAGGGCGCCCGCGACGGCCACGTCCGCTCCGGCGGAGGTCCGCACGACGCGCCGGGGATCCAGGTCGGTGGACGACCGTCGCACCTCGCCGTCCACGGCGGGCGCGGGAGGACGCTGGGACCGCAGCATCATGAACGCGCTGCCGCCATGGAAACGCCCTACAGCGGTCCCATCACCGACGACGGTCAACCGGGTGCGGTGGCCGCCTTCCCACCCCGGCATCCACGGAAACACGATCATCCCGCCGGGCCGCGTCTGCTCCAGCCAGGCGTACGGCACCCGGCGAACCCCCGCCGTGACGTGCACCCGGTCGTAAGGAGCCCCGTCCGGGCATCCGTCCGCCCCATCGCCGAGGACGAGCCGGGGCGAGCGCCCGGCCCGCCGAAGATTCCCGGCCGCCACCTCCAAGACGGCCCGGTCGACCTCGACACTGGTGACGCTCCCGTCCCCGAGACGCTGCGCCAGCAACCCCGCCGTCCACCCGGTGCCCGTACCGATCTCCAGCACCTCGTCACCGTCGTAAGGGTCCAGCAGCTCCAGAAACGCCAGCACGACACCCGGCGCGGAGAGCGACGAGCTGTACTCGCCCACTCCCGTCGCAACGTCACTCGCGCCGTCGTCCAGTTGCGTGACGACCGAGCAATCCGCGTAAGCCGCCGCAGCCCACCCCTCCGGATCAGCCGACCGGTCGATGAGCCGCCCCACCCCGTCCCCGGAAACACACCACCCGCGTTCCGGCACGAACAACTCCCGAGGCACCGCCTCGACCGCCGCCCGCCATGCCCCGTCCGCCCACCCGGCGCCCGCGCCCGGCACCGGCCTCACTTGCCCTTCTCGTGCGCGCCGCCCTTGTCGGGCCGGTCCCCGTCCGGACTCGGCTTGATCGGCTCGAACGGCTTGTCCACCGGCTTGTCCCCCGCATGCTTCCCCACGCCGCACTCCTCACCTCGAAGCGTTCGCACACGACGCTAGGCCGCCGGTGACGAAGGCTGCAGGTTCAGTCACGTTCCCGCATGAATTCTCGGGAGAAATCGGCCAGCAGCGCCCTCGCATCGTCTCCCCAGAGGGCGTGACGCTCGAAATAGGCGAAGAGCCGCCGATGGTAGGCGATGTCCTTGGGATCGCGCAGCACGACACGTCCGGTGAAGATCTCCACGGTCACCAATCGGTCGTCGTAAACCGTGAACGTGTTCATCGGCCCGACTTCGACGTCCCGGCCCGGATGAACGACTCCGATGCGCACGTTGTCGAGCCGCGAGAGGGCGATGATCCGGTCGATCTGCTCACACATGGTCTCGGGCGGACACAGCCGCCACCGGACGGCCTGCTCGGTCAGCAGGAAATCGAAGGCTTTCGACGCGTCATGCAGGACCGCTTGGCGTTCGAGCTTGAGCGCTATGGCGCGTGCCGTGTCGCCTTGAGCGGGCTCCACGGCCATGTCCATCGCTCTTTTCATGTACGCCGGCGTCTGAAGGAGCCCGGAGATCAGGGCGGGAAGGAAAAAGCTCAGCCTTCGGGCGTCCGCATCGAGTCCGGCCAGTTCGCGTTGCCGGTGGTGCAAGCCCTGCCGGACCGAGGCCCTGACGTCCTGGTACTCCGTGTTCGCAGTCCGCGCGAGGCGGACGAGTTCCTCTCCGGTATCACGGTCCGCGCCGAGTGCGTGGAGTATGCGTTCGACGTCCGTGATCGAAGGCAGCGTTCTGCCGTTCTCGATCCGTGAGATTTTCGACTGGCTCATGTGGCAGCGCCGGGCCAGCCGTTCGCCGGACAGGCCCGACGCCGAGCGCAGGTCGCGGCGGGCCGCCGCGAGTTGTCTGCGGTCGGCTCCGGCCCGCCCTGGATCCAGCGTCACGCGTCGCGGTACTCCGAGAACGGTACCGAGTCTCTGAGCGCGCGCCGCTTCCACTCCACATAAGGCGCCGGATCCGCACCCTCAAGCAGTTCGCGTCCGGTCTGCGTCCCATCGTCCGCGTAGTGCATGAGGACGACTTTCGATTCATCGAACAGCCAGAAGTCCTGTGCGCCGGCGACCGGATTGGCGCGACCGGTGACATCGAGAATACGGATGCTCTCGCCGGCCGCCGAACTGTACGGGTAAAAAGCGAACTGGTACCTCATGTACTGCGTCAGCGGGCGCGCGAGAACGCGAACGCGGCCGATCGTCCGCCCGGCCGACCGGAACGCGCGCAGGCGCACCAGCCATTCATCGTCGGCGGGGACGTCGAGGCGTCCGGTCTCCCGCCAGATCCGGTACTCCGTCTCTTCGCTCGCGACGCCGTAGGCGGGAAGTGTCTCCAGCCGAAAGGCGTCCCGGTGGAAGGAGTCGAAGAAACGCGTCCAGTCGTCACCCTCCAAGCGCACGGGCCGCCTCCAGAAGCAACCAGTCGGGAATCTCGACGATCGCTTCTCCGGCGGGCGACTCGTTGCCGGAGAGATGATTCCCCTGGACGGCGAGCGTCCCCCTGTCCGTGCGGTAGACCGTCGGACAGTCTCCACGGGTGCAGGTACCCGCGAGACGCGTCAGCTCGACCGGCTCCATCGCGACCTCCGCTCCTGCGTGAACGTGACCACGACGCTAGGGAGCGCCCGCGCGCCGGTCAACGCCTATGCACGTACACGCATGGGCGGCGGGTGCGGGCCGCGCGGCCGGTGGGGTCGCGCGGCCCGGTGGGTCAGATCAGGCCGTTGTCGGTGAGCCACTTCTTGGCGACCGTGGCGGGGTCGGCCTTCTTGTCGGCCATCTCGGTGTTCATGGCCAGGAGGCCGTCGGTGGTCAGCTTGGCGGAGACGGCGTTCAGGGCCGCCTGCGCGTTGGTGTCCACCTTCGTCTTGTTGATGAGCGGGACGACGTTCTGCGCGCCGAACACGTTCTTCGGGTCGGTGAGCGACAGGAAGCCGTTCTTCTTGATCGCCGGGTCGGTGGAGAACAGGTTGGCGATCTGGACCTTGCCGTCCTTGAGGTTCGCCACGCTGATCGGGCCGGCGGTGTCGAGCGACTTGAAGTCCTTGAACGTCAGGCCGTAGACGGACTGGAGGCCGACCACGCCCTGCTTGCGGGTCTTGAACTCCGGCGGGCCGCCGAGGACGAGCTGGCCCGCGACGGGCTTCAGGTCCTCGATCGTCTTCAGCTTGTACTTGGCGGCGGTCGCGGCCGTCACGGCGAGCGTGTCCTTGTCCTCCGCCTGCGCGGGGTTCAGGATCGTCAGGTCCGCCGGGAGCTTCTGCTTGAGCGCGGCGTCCACGGCGTCGCTGGTCGTGGCGGCGTCGTTCTTGTCGAGGAACGACAGGAGCGCCCCGTTGTACTCGGGGAACACCTGGATGGCGCCGCTGCGGACCTGTTTCATGTAGACCTCGCGCGAGCCGATGCCGAACTTGCGCTGCACCTTGACGCCCTTGGCCTCCAGGGCCTGCGCGTAGATCTCGCCGATCAGGCCGCTCTCGGGGAAGTCGGCGCCGCCGATGACGACCGCGCCTCCGCCGCCGCCGCTGCCCCCGCCCAGCGGGTCGTCGTCGCCGCCTCCGCCGCAGGCGGCCAGTGCGAGGACGGCGGCGGCGAGCACGGCCGCGCCGCGGATGATCCGGGACATGTTGGGTTTCCTTCCTCCGGGGGCGCGGTCCCGCGCCCGGTCGGCAAGCGTGCGGGCGTCAGTCCGACGCGGCGCGGCGGCGGACGCCGGGCGACACCGCGAACCGGTGCAGCGCGGCGAACGCGGCCTGGGTGAGGACGGCGAGGACGATCACGAGGATCGCGCCGCCCGCCATGCTGTCGTAGTCCTGGCGCGAGTAGCCGTCCACGATGTAGCGGCCGAGGCCGCCGAGGCCCACGTAGGCGGCGATCGTGGCGGTCGAGACGATCTGGATGAGGGCCGTGCGCAGCCCGAGCAGGATGAGCGGCAGCGCCACCGGCAGCTCGACCTGGAACAGCACCTGCCGGCCGCGCATCCCCATGCCCTCGGCGGCGTCGCGCAGGCCAGCCTCGACCTGCTGCACCCCGGCGTAGGTGTTGACGAGGACGGGCGGCACCGCGAGCAGCACCAGCGGCACGAGGATCGGGACGATGTCCCCGGCCGTCGAGACCACGACGACGAGGATGAGCAGGCCGAGCGTCGGCAGCGCCCGCGCCGCGTTCGCCGACGACAGGACGAGGAACCCCGACACGGCGGCGGGCCGGCCGCGCCGCAGGTGGCCGAGCAGCAGCCCGAGCGGCAGCGCGATCGCCACGGTGATGGCGAAGGCGAGCAGCGAGTACCAGAGGTGCTCGGCGATCCGGTTCGGGATGCCGTCCGACCCGGACCAGCGGCCCGCGCCGCCGAACCAGCCGAGAGCGTTCCACAGGGCGTTCACCGCGTCACCTCCGCGGGCCGCCGGGACCGCCGGACGCGCTCCCACGGCATGAGGAACCGCTGGAGGAGCAGCAGGAGCAGGTCCGCCAGCAGCGCCAGCACGACGATCAGGACGATCGCCACGACGATCGGCGTCGGGTACGCGCCGCCGGGCCACTTCATGCCGGTGACCATGAGCTGCCCGAGCCCGCCGATCCCGATGAGCGCGCCGACGCTGACCAGGCTGATGTTGGCGACCGTCGCGACGCGCAGCCCGCCCATCAGGACGGGCAGCGCGATCGGCAGCTCCACCTGGACGAGCCGCCGCAGCGGCCCGAAGCCCATCGCGACCGCCGACTGCCGGACGTGCTCGGGCACCGAGCGCAGCCCGTCCACGACGCTCGGGACGAGCACCGACAGCGTGTAGAGGGCCAGCGGGACGACCACGGTCGTGTAGGTGAGGCCGGTGAACGCGACGAACACGACGAACAGCCCGATCGCGGGGATCGCGTAGAGGACGCTCGTCGCCGCCAGCACCGGCGGGTACAGCCGCCGCCACCGCGCGCAGGCCAGGCCGAGCGGCAGCGCGATCGCGAGGCCGAGCAGGACGGGCGTGAAGGACAGCACCAGGTGCTCCTTCAGCGCCTCCCAGATCACGCCGTCGTAGTTGTCGCGGACGTAGCTCCACCGCAGCAGCGGTTCGCCGCCCGTCCCGAACGCGGTCACCGCTCGCCCGCCCGCTCGGCCTCGCGCTCGGCGTCGCGCTCGGCGTCGAGTTCCTGAGTGAACCGGAGCCGCCGGATGCCGCGCTCGCCGCCGAGGAAGTCGCGGACGAAGTCGCTCGCGGGCGCCGCCAGCAGGTCGTCCGGCGCGGTGAACTGGGCGAGCCGCCCGCCGACCTGGAAGACCGCGATGCGGTGGCCGAGCTTCACGGCCTCGTCGATGTCGTGGGTGACGAACACGATCGTCTTCTCCAGCTCGCTCTGCAGGCGCAGGAACTCGTCCTGGAGGCTGGCCCGGACGATCGGGTCGACGGCGCTGAACGGCTCGTCCATGAGCAGGATCGGCGGGTCGGCGGCGAGCGCGCGGGCCACGCCGACGCGCTGCTGCTGCCCGCCGGAGAGCTGCGCGGGGTACCGGCCGGCGAACGCCGGGTCCAGCCCGACGCGGTCCATGAGCGCGCGGGCCTCGGCGCGAGCCTGCTTCTTGTCGCGGCCGAGCAGGAACGGGACGGTCGCGATGTTGTCCAGGATCGTCCGGTGCGGGAACAGGCCCGCCTGCTGGATGACGTAGCCGATGCCGCGCCGCAGCGTGGGCGGGTCGACGTCGCGGACGTTGCGCCCGTCGACGGTGACCGTCCCCTCGGTGGCCTCGACCATCCGGTTGATCATGCGCAGCGTGGTCGTCTTGCCGCAGCCGGACGGGCCGACGAGCACGGTGATCTTCCCGGCCGGGATCTCCAGGTCGAGGTGGTCGACGGCGACGGTGCCGTCCGCGTAGCGCTTGGTCACGCCCGCAAAGGTGATCAAACGACTCACGTCCTCATCGGCGCCGGTCGCGCCGTCGTTCCGTCGGGTGTCCACCCAGCTCTATGCCCAGACTAGTCATTCCCGATCTTTTGGACACCCTGCGTGACCGAGACCCGCCAAATCTTGTGCAATTCGACCAGGATTGCCAAGAACCTACCGCAACCCCGCTGGGAAACCGCCGATTCGCCACCGAAGGGCATGTATCGGCCACCCGCGGGCACCCCGCAGCGACGTGACGATCGCCATAGCGGAGCGTCAGCGCACGGTGGACGCGCGGGCGCGCAGCGAGGGCTCCCGGACGACCCGGCGCGTCGCGGGCGTCCCGTCGATCACCTCGACGACGAGCCCGACCGCCGCCTGGACGATCCCGTCGATGTCCCAGTCGACCGTGGTGAGCGGCGGCGTCAGCAGCGCCGACATCGGGTGCGCGTCGTAGCCGCAGACCGCGAGGTCGTCCGGGACCGCGAGCCCGAGGTCGCGCGTGGCCGCGTACACGCCGTAGGCGATCACGTCGGAGAAGCAGAACACGGCGGACGGCCGGTCCGGGCGGTCCAGCAGGGCGTGGGCGGCGGCCGTCGCGCCGTCCAGCGCCTGCGGGGCGACCGCGACGTCGACCCGGAGCCCGAGCCGCAGCGCCTCGGCGTGGACGTGGACGTCGGCCGGACGGTCCGGCGTGCTCGCCCGCGTCGGCGTGAGGACGCCGATGTGCTCGTGGCCGAGGTCGCGCAGGTGCTCCAGCGCGAGCGTGACGCCGCGCCGGTTGTCGAACACGACCTCGCCCTGCGCCCGTCCGCCGCGCAGCGAGTCGCCGATGGACACGACGGGCACCGCGTCCGCCAGCTCGGCCCACAGGCCCGCCGCCGGGTCCAGGGGCTGGACGATGAGGCCGTCCACCCGCTGGTCGCGCAGCCGCCGGGCCAGCGCCCGCTCGCGGTCGGGGTCGCCGCCCGCGTCCACGATCAGCGCGTAGCGGTCGCGGGCGAGCAGCGCGCGGCCGATGCCGGTGGCGAGGGACTGCTGCCAGTAGTCCTCTAACGAGCCGCACAGCAGCCCGACCATGCCGGTGCGCCCGCTGGCGAGCGCGCGGGCGATCGGATGCGCCTCGTAGCCGAGTTCCTCGGCCGCCGCGCGGACGCGCTCCTGGGTCTCCTCGGAGGTCTGGATGCCGCGCAGCGCGTACGACACGGCCGCCGGGGAGAGGCCCGTCGCCTGCGCCACCTCCCGGATCGTCGCCCGCTTCCGCTTGTCCGCCACGCTCCCCACACTAGGCGCCGCCTCCGACGCTTTTGATATTTCCAACTTGAATGGTAGGCTTTTGAAGCGGTTCACTGAACCGGTTCACCGCGAGGTCCGGCGGAGGGGGTGGAGCATGTCCGGAAACGGGGAAGGGGACGGCCCGCAGGCCGTCGACGTCCACCAGCACCTCTGGAGCCCCCCGTTCCTCGCCGCGCTCCGCGCCCGCTCCACTCCGCCTTACCTCAAGGAGTGGACTCTCTATCTCGACGGTGAGCCGCCCTTCACTGTTCACCCCGAGGACCACGACGTCGCGGCCCGCGCGGAGCTGGCCCGCGCCGACGGCCTCGGCCGCGCGCTCGTCTCGCTGTCCACGCCGCTCGGGATCGAGGCGCTGCCGCCCGGCGAGGCCCGGCCGCTGCTGGACGCCTACCACGAGGGCGCCGCCGCGCTGCCCGCGCCGTTCGGCGCCTGGGCCGCCGCGAACGTCCACACCGTCGACGCCGACGCCGCCGCCGAAGCCCTCGACCACGGCTTCGTCGGCCTCCAGCTGCCCGCCACCGCCCTGGCGGACCCGGAGGGCTTCGACCGCTGCACGCCCCTGCTCGACCTGCTCGACGACCGGGACCTGCCGCTGTTCGTCCACCCCGGACCCGCCGCGCCCGCCGGGGACGTGCCCGGCTGGTGGCCCGCGCTCGTCCCGTACGTCCAGCAGATGCACGCGTCCTGGTACGCGTTCCGCGCCTTCGGCCGCCCCCGCCACCCCCGCCTGCGCGTCTGCTTCGCCATGCTCGCCGGGCTCGCCCCGCTGCACGGCGAACGGCTGACCGCGCGCGGCGGCGGACGCGGCGCGGTCGATCCGGACGCGTTCCTCGAAACCTCGTCCTACGGCCCGAAGGCGGCCGACGCGACCGTCCGCGCGCTCGGCGTGGACGTCGTCGTGCACGGCACCGACCGGCCCTACGCGGGACCCCGCGACCTCGCGCTCGGCGAGGCCGCACAGCACGGGTTCCGCGTTTCCAACCCGCACCGCCTGCTCACCGGAGAGGAGCGAACCCATGCCGCGTGACCTGCTCGACCACGCCGTTCCAGCGATCGGTGGCGGTTCGTGTCTGGACGGCCTGCCCGCGCGCGCCCTGGACCGGGAGGAGCTGCGGGAGCTGGTCGACCGTCTGGCCGACGAACCGGGCGTCTGGCGCCAGCACGTGGCGTTCTCCGACGACCAGCGGCACTACGCCTCGCTGTACCGGGACGAGTTCGTGGACGTCTGGCTCCTGTGCTGGACGCCCGAGAACGACACCGGCTGGCACGACCACGACGTCTCGTCCGGGGCCGTCCGGGTCGTGCAGGGCGCGCTGGAGGAGAACAACCCGCGCATCGGCGGCGACCACCTGACCGTGCGCGTCGGCGAGGGGACGTCGTTCGGCTTCGGCCCGGACCACATCCACCGGCTCGTCGGCGCGGCGGACGCGAGCGTGTCCATCCACGCCTACTCGCCGCCGCTGTGGCGCCTCGGCCAGTACTCGGTGAGCCCGTCGGGCGTGATGCGCCGCGTGTCGGTCAGCTACGCCGACGAGCTGCGCCCGCTGGACGAGCCCGCGAACGACCCGGCGAACGACCCGGAGCCCGCCGGGTGACCCGCCGGGCTCCGCCCCCTGCGATCCGGGGCGGAGCCCGGCGGATCGGCACATCGTGAACGTTCCGCCACAGTAGGATTCGGCTCAGTATTTCCCCCCGAAACCACCCCGGCGGAGTCCCCCACATGCGATCTCGCCGCGCGCGCCGTGCCGCCGCGTCCGCCGCCCTGTGCGCGGCCCTCCCGCTGACCGGCTGTTCGGCGTTCGGCACCGACGTCCGGGGCGGCGCCGAACGCGCCGCGGTCAGCCCGGCGCCCGCGAGCGCGGCACCGGTCGTGATGTTCTTCGGCGACTCCTACACGGTCGGCAAGAAGGGGACGCTCCCGGAGAACACCTACGCGGCGGCGACCGCGCGGCTGCTCGGCTGGCAGGTCGTGCTGGCCGGACGCGCCGGGACGGGCTTCGTCTCCACCGGCACCGGCACGGTCGCGTTCAAGCCGCTGTTCGAGAGCCAGCTCGGCTGGCGGCCCGCGCCGGACCTGCTGATCATCTCCGGCGGCCACAACGACGCCCGGTTCCCGCCGCAGCGGGTCGCGGCGGCGGCCCGCGAGCTGCTCGACCTCGCCGCGCAGCGCTGGCCGGGGACGCGGCGGCTGCTCATCGGCCCGCTGTGGGGCAACGGATCGCCGCCGCCGGACGCGCTGGCCGTCCGGGACGCCCTCGCGCTCACCGCCGAGCACGCCAAGATCCCGTTCGTGGACCCGATCTCCGAGGGCTGGATCACCGGGAACCACGCCGACGGGACGGGCAACGCGCCGCGCTACATCCTCCCCGACGGCACGCACCCGACCGTGGCGGGCGGCCGGTACGTGGCCGCCCGCCTCGTCCAGGACCTGCGTCGGCTGGGGCTCACCCACCCGCAGCGGGGCCGCTGAACCGGGTCAGGCCGGACGCGAGAGGCTGAGCGAGAAGTCGCCCGCCGCGTCCGTCCAGAACTCGGTGAGCGCGAGCCCCGCCGCCGCCAGCTCGGCGGAAAGCCGCTCCCGGCGGAACTTCGCCGAGATCTCCGTGCGCATCTCCTCGCCGCGCGCGAAACGGACGGCGAGGTCGAGCGCCGGGATCCGGACGTCCTGGTCGCGCCGCGAGCGCAGCCACATCTCGATCTGCTCGTCCTCGGCGTTCCACTTGGCGACGTGCTCGAACGCGTCCGGGTCGAAGTCGGCCCCCAGCTCCCGGTCGATGACCCGCAGGACGTTCCGGTTGAACTCGGCGGTCACCCCGGCCGCGTCGTCGTAGGCGGCGACGAGCCGCCCGGGGTCCTTGACGAGGTCGGCGCCGAGCAGCAGGGCGTCGTCGGGCCCCATCGTGGCGCGCAGCCCGCCGAGGAAGGCGATCCGCGCGTCGGACGGCATGTTCCCGATCGTCCCGCCGAGGAACGCGACGAGCCGCCGCTCCCCGGCCGGCAGCAGCGTCAGGTGCCGCTCGTAGTCGGCGACGACGGGCCGGACGGTCAGCGCCGGATGGTCGGCCGCGATCTTCCCGGCCGCGTCGGCGAGGAAGTCCCCGCTGACGTCCACCGGCACATACGTGCGCAGAGCCGGGGCCAGGGCGTCCAGCAGGATCCGGGTCTTCTCCCCCGAGCCCGCGCCCAGCTCCAGCAGCGTCGCCGCGCCGGTCGCGGCGGCGATGTCGGCGGCCCGCGCGGTCAGGATTTCGCGCTCGCGCCGCGTCGGGTAGTACTCGGGCAGCTCGGTGATCTTCTCGAACAGCGCGCTGCCGCGCTCGTCGTAGAACCACTTGGGCGGCAGCGTCTTCGGGTCGGCGGTGAGCCCGGCCCGGACGTCGCGGCGCAGCGCGGCGGCGAGGTCGTCGTCGGTCAGGAAGCGGTCCACGTGTCTCCTTCGAGTGGGGTGGTCACGGCGCCCGCGGCGGTCGCGCGCACGAGCGCGCGGTCGGGGACGGGACGCCAGCCGGGGGCGCCGTCGGTCGGCTCGGAGGCGATCTCCACGGCGCCCGGCGTCTCCCGGACGAACAGCGAGTCGCCGCAGGTCGTCGCGGCGAGCCCGGTGCCGTCGGCGGCGAGCAGGTTGTACCGGCCGCCGGTGAGGCCGGTGACGGTCCGGACGACCTCGGCGAGCCCGGTCCCGAGGTCGGCGCCGTCCGCCCAGTAGCGGGCGGCGAGGGCGAGCAGCAGGGCGGAGTCGACGGGCGCGCGGGCGTCGGGCTCGACGGGGCCCCCGGCGGCCAGCTCGCGCAGCTTGCCCTCGACGCCCGCGAAGCCCTGGACGATCCCGTTGTGGCTGAACAGCCGCGTCCCGGCCCGGAACGGCTGGGCGCAGCTCTCGTCCACCGGGAACCCGACGGTCGCCGAGCGGACGGCCGCGACCGCGCAGCCCGTCGCGACCGAACCGGCGATCTCCCGGAACGAGACGTCCGTCCACAGCGGGTCGCGCCGCCGGAACCGGGACGGCGCCGGCCCGTCGCCGTACCAGCCGATGCCGAACCCGTCCGCGTTGAGCACGTTGCCGACGTTCATCCGCGGCGCGTACGACTGGTGCTCCAGCGAGTGGTCGCCGTCGAACACCAGCGACCGCAGCGTGCGGGACGGGCCGACGTACGCGAGGTGGCGGCACATCAGCGGGCGTCCCGGGCCGTGCGGAAGCCGGTGAAGATCTGGCGGCGGATCGGGTAGTCCCAGTTCCGGAACGTCGTCCGGACGGCCACCGGGTGCGTCGCCCACGACCCGCCGCGCAGCACCTTGTACTCGGGGCCGAAGAACACCTCGGAGTACTCCTTGTACGGGAAGGTGCGGAAGCCGGGGTAGCCGTGGAAGTCCGAGGACGTCCACTCCCAGACGTCCCCGACCATCCGCCGCACCCCGTACGCGGACGCGCCCTCGGCGTAGGCGCCCGCCCGCGACGGCCGCAGCGCCCGCTGGCCGAGGTTCGCCCGGCCCTCCTCGTAGGCGTCGCCCCACGGGTAGCGGCGCGACCGCGCGGACTCGGGGTCCCACGCGGCGGCCTTCTCCCACTCGGCCTCGGTCGGCAGGCGGCGGCCCGCCCAGCGCGCGTAGGCGTCCGCCTCGTACCAGCAGACGTGCTGGACGGGCTCGTCGGCCGGGACGGGCTCGACGCGGCCGAACCGGCGGCGCGTCCAGGCGCCGTCCTCGCGCGTCCAGAACGCGGGCGCGCGCTTGCCGGACGAGTGCCGCCACTCCCACCCGCGCGGATCCCACCAGCGCGGGTCGTCGTAGCCGCCGTCGTCGATGAACGCCTGGTAGGCCGCGTTGCTGACGGGCTCAACGTCCAGGTAATAAGCGGGGAGGTCCACGATGTGGCCGGGACGCTCGTTGTCGTAGGCCCACGGATCGTCCGAGACGCCCATCGTGAACGGCCCGGCGGGGATCAGGACCTCGTCCGCCGGGGCCGGCGCGCCGGGCGCCGCTGGGACGCCGTCCTCCAGCAGCGCCGCGCCCTCGGCCCGGAGCTGGTGGGTGGCGAGCATCGTCTCGTCGTGCTGGTGCTCGTGCTGGACGACCATCCCGTAGACGAACCCGCCCGCCGTCAGCGGGTCGGGCGTGTCGAACCGGGCACGGTCCAGCGTGTCCAGGACCCTCGCCCGGACGGTCTCGATGTACGCGCGGGCCTCGCGCGGCGGCAGCAGCGGCAGCGACGGGCGCTCGGCGCGCGGGTGCTCGAACGCGTCGTACAGCCCGTCGATCTCGGGCCGCAGCGCGTCCGCGCCCGCCGCCGCGCGCAGCAGCCACAGCTCCTCGTAGTTGCCGACGTGGGCGAGGTCCCAGACGAGCGGGGACATCAGCGGCGACACCTGCGCGGTGAGCGCGGCGTCGTCCAGGACGTCGGTGGTCAGGCCGAGGCTGCGGTCGCGCACGGCGCCCAGCTCCTCGGCGATGCGTTCTTTCAGGGCGTGGTCGTCGGTCACGACACGGCCTCCCGGGGGGTCAGGGCGCCGAGGGCGTCGTCGGCGGGGCAGCGGCCCCGGTCGACGTAGCGGTCGGCGTATTCGGCGACGAGCGGGCGCAGCGCGTCCGCGCCGAGGCGGGGCAGGGCGTCCAGCGCGGCGGCCAGGCACGTCCGGGCGGCGGCGGCCAGCGGGGCGTCGCCGAGCGCGTCGCGGGCGGCCTGCTCCCACCGCTCCCGGACGGGCTCGACGGCCGCCTCGGCGACCGCCGACGCGACCGGGTCGTCCAGCAGCGCGGTCGCGACCGCCACCGGGACGGGCCAGTACCGCACCGGCAGCGCGTCGATCATCCGCAGCTCCAGCCAGCCGCGCGGCCGGACGGGCGGGAACAGCGTGGACAGGTGGTACACGAGGTCGTCCAGCGTCGGCTCGCCCTTGGCCAGCCACTCGCCGAACGTCATGCCGGGGTCGGCGACCCAGTCGCCCGCGTCGGTGTGGACGACCATGACGCGGGCGTCCAGCGCGTAGCGGGTCCAGGACTCCTCGGGCGCCTCGCCGTCGCGCAGGACGGACCCGGTCCGGCTGGGGTCGAGAGCGTTCCAAACGCTCTGCCGGGTGGACCGCAGGCCCGTCCTGCGGCCCCTGCGGACCGGGGAGTTCGCGAACGCCGCGACCAGCACCGGGCCGAGCGCGTGCGCGAGCCGCCAGCGCCGGGCCGCGTCGGCGGCGTCCGCGCCGATGTCGACGCACACCTGAACCGAGGCGGTCGTGCACATCATCGTGAGGCCCGCGTCCTCGAAGCCACCGGCGACGAAATAATCGCGCATGCAGTGATAACGGGGATGCTCGGCCTGGAACGCCGGACCGCGCACCGGATCGACCCCGTATCCGGCGAGCGCGAGCCCGGCGGGGGCCAGGGTCTCGCGCAGGAACGTCACGTCGCGCGACAGCGCCGTGTGCAGTTCGCCGAGGCTCGGGAACGGCTTGGAACTGAGTTCCACCTGCCCACCCGGCTCGTAGGTGACCGCGCTGCCGCCCGGCGGGGCGCCCGCCGCCGCCACCAGCGCGCGGACCCCGGACGCGTCGACACGGGCCGCCGGGTCGTCCACGGCGCGGACGAGCCATTCGGTCTCCGCACCGACCGTCCCGGGCGGCCCCTTCTTGAAACAAACACCGCATATGTACTGGTAGACACCGTCCACCGTCAGTCGGGTCATCGCATCCCTCCTCCAACGAGGGAGGAGCCTTCCCTGCTGAACCGGATCAGGAATCACGACTTGTCATGAAACTTCAAAGACAAGCGGGAACGCTGGGACGGGCTTCTCAGACTTGACCCTGTCCGTTAGAGTCCGCGATACCCAGCAGTTTCACCCGCCGGACGCAGCACGGAGGCCACATGCGAGGGGACCTGGGCTCCCTCTTCGACGCGCACGCCGGACGGCTGCACGCCTACGCCTGGTCGCTGCTCGGCGACCGGCGGGCGGCCGACGCCGTGGCGGACGCGTTCGTCGCGACGCTCCAGCACCCGCCGCGCGGCGACGACGTGCTGTGGCTGTACGCGCTCGCCCGCTCGGCCTGCGCCGAGCGCGGCGCCTTCGACGGCACCCCGCCCGCCTTCGCCGGCGCCGGTTCGGACCCGCTGCTGCGCGCGGCGGCGGCCCTGCGCGCCGACCACCGCGAGGCGCTGCTGCTGTGGGCCGGCGAGTGGCTGAACGTCGCCGACCTCGCCCGCGTCCTCGGCGTCGCGCCCGACACCGCCCACCAGCTCCTCCAGCGGGCGCGGTCCCGGCTGGAAGCGCTGGTGCTGGACGTCCTCATGCGCGGGGCGGCCCCCGCCGACCTCGACCTGATCGAGGCGTTCGAGGAGGGCCGGCTGCCGCACCTGCTCGCGCGCCGCGCCCCCGACACCGCCCCGCCCGGCCTGCGCGACCGCCTGGTCGACCTCGGCCCGGAGGACGCCCTGGCGCTCCCCCGGATGACGGCCCCGAACCCGGTCGTCCTCATCGGCCCCGGCCCGGCGCCGAAGGCGCGCAAGAGCGCGGTGCCGCGGGCGGCGGGCGCCGTCGCGGGCGTCGCCGCCTCGGTCGCGGCGGCGATCGGGATCCTGGCCGCGTGGCCGGGCGGCAAGACCGCCGGGGTCAGCGCGCTGCTGCCGTCCGCCGGGAACGGCGAGACGCCGACGACGTCGCACACGATCCAGAACACGGCCGCCAACGACCCGACGCCGGGCAAGCCCACGCCGACCCACGACGGCGGGCCGCTCACCCAGTACGAGCAGGACCCGGCGCCGATCGTCCCGCCGGCGGCGGGCCAGGGGCACCAGGCGCCGCCCAAGAAGGACAAGAAGAAGAACAAGCCGGACACGGTCGAGGCGCCCACGACGCCGCCGGCCTCCGGCACGCCGACCACTCCGCCGCCCTCGGACCCGCCGCCGTCGGACCCGCCGCCGAGCGGGCAGCCGTCGGATCCGCCGAGCGACCCGCCGTCCGACCCCCCGTCGGACCCGCCCAGCGACCCGCCGAGCGACCCGCCGAGCGACCCGCCGTCGAACCCGCCGCCGTCCGACCCGCCGACGGCGCCGACCGGCGACCCGGCGCCCGCCCCCTCGGGCGGCTGACCGGAGGCTTGCGCAGGTCATCCGGCTTGTCATGGTTGGATCGTGATCGCCGGGTGACTAGCATGCGTCCATGATCGCGAGCGCGCCCGGCACCGGCGGCCCCGCCGGGACGGCGGGCCGGCGGGAACGCAAGAAGCAGCGCACCCGCGAGGCCCTCATCGACGCCGCCTTCACGCTGTTCGCGGCCAAGGGCTACGACGCGACGACGGTCGAGGAGATCGCCGACGCCGTGGACGTGTCCGCGCGGACGTTCTTCCGGTATTTCGCGTCCAAGGAGCACGTCGCGCTGACCGTCCAGGAGGAGCAGCGGACGGCCCTGCTCGCCGCGCTCGCCGCCCGGCCCGCGCAGGAACCGCCGCTCACGGCGCTGCGCAACGCGGTCGTCGCGGTCACGCGGCTCCACGAGTGCGGCGTCCCCGGCCCGGACCGCGACCGGTTCCGGCTGCTGCTGAAGCTGCTCGGCGACGGCGGCGGGCTGCTGGCCGGGAGCCTGGAGCACGCCCAGCGCGGGCTGCGCGACATCGCCGAGATCATCGCGCGGCGGACGGGCGCGGACGCGGCGTCCGACCTGCGGCCGTACGTGCTCGCGTCCACGATGGTGGCGGTGTTCCAGGCCGCGCTGATCGGCGTCAAGGACGACGCGATGGGCTACACCTCGCTCGCCGACGCCCTGTCGGACGCGTTCGCCGCCCTGATCGACGAGGCCGGACGGCCCGGCTGATCAGCGGACGGCGGCCTCGATCTCGCCGTACTCGTCGTGCGCGTCCACCAGGGCCAGCGCGCCGACCAGCCAGGACAGCTCCTCCTCGCGCTCGCCGCGCGCCACGTCGGTCAGCAGCGTGTCGGCGCGGTCGGGCAGGCCGAGGCGCCGGGCGGCGCGGGCGGCGTGCGCGTCCAGGAACGGCCCGGCCTCGGGCCAGAAGATCTGCGCCTCGCGCAGGAAGACGGCACGGCCCGCCTCGTCCATCCCGGGGATCTCGCCGAGCAGGGCGTCGAGCTTCCGGGCGTCGCCGCCGTCCTCGCGGTGGATCGCGTTGACGTCGCCGTTCCACCGGTCGCGCACCAGGCGGGCCGCCGCGCACAGGTTCCGCGCGCCGTACTCGGGATCGGGGTGCCCGGCGCGGGCGAGGGCGTCGCCGACCTCCCGCTCGTCGGCCTCGGCAAGCGGGGCGACGGCGTCGAAGCCCCGGCGCAGCATGGCCCGCATCCCGGCCATCGCGCCCTCGGACGGCGTGCTGTCGTCGGCGAGGATCCCGAGGCACAGCAGCCGGAAGATCCCGGTCGGCGAGTCCGTCACCGTGAACCCGGCCTCCTCGGTGGCGTAGCCGCTCGGGTACCGGTCCAGCAGGGCGCGCACGGTCTGCTTCGTCCGCGGGTCCATCGGCATGGCGTGCCTCCTCCGGTCGACGGGTCCGGCCCCGCCTCCCCCGTTCCGCCGCACGCCAAACACCGGGTCCCGTGAAGCCTTCGGCCATTACTCTGGAGACGACCCTCAGCAAGCCGAACGGAAATGGATGCGCCAGTGAGCGAGAGAGAGCCGTTCATCAGCGACGGCCTGATCATCGAGTTCATCGACGGCAAGGACGTCCCCGTGAACCACAAGGAGTTCGGTGACCGCGCCGTCGTGATGCGCGCGACGAACGACGAGGGGCCGACCCTCTACTTCACCGAGGCCGAGTGGGAGGCGTTCATCGCGGGCGTGAAGGACGGCGAGTTCGACGACCTGCTGGAGGAGCCGGCCGAGAACGGCTGATCCCGTCCCGCCGGGAGGTGTCAGCCCTCCCGGCGGGTCAGCGCGGCGAACCGGTCGGCGAGGGCCCGCTCCCCGGCGGGCGTGAGGTCGCCGAACAGGCGCAGCCGGGACATCCCGCCGTCGGGGTGCAGGCCGAGCCGGACGTGCGTGACCTCGGGCCCGCCGTCGAGCCGGAACCGGTGCCGTCCGTCGGGCTGGACGCGGGTGCGGGGCAGCAGCGGCGTCCAGTCGTCGGGGTCGCCGGCGCGCGCGTCCCGGCCGTCGAGGGTGACGTGGCCGGGCGCGTTGAACTTGAGGTGGGTCGTGTCGATCTCGGCGAGCCGGACGGTCCCGGGCGCGGCCAGCCGGACGACCGCCCAGTCGTGCCCGCCGTCGCGGCGCCGCGCGGTCTCCCAGCCCTCGGACTGGTCGCGCGCCGAGCCGGGGTACAGCATCCGGTCGGGCGCGGAGTAGAAGCTGTTGGAGCACTCGACGACGCGGGCGCCGTTCTCCAGCGCGGCGAGGTCGACGGTGAGGCCGGTGAGCGGGCGCGGGTCGGGCACGACGTCGCCGTGGACGCGCAGCCGCGCCACCCCGCCGTCGGGGAAGATGTTGAGCCGGACGTGCGTGAACCGCCGCGCGACCGCCACCGGGAACGCGTGGGCGGTGCCGCCCTGGAGCGCGGCGCGCGGGACGATCTCGGTCCACTCGGCGGCGGCCAGCTCGTCCGGGGACGGGTGGCCGTCGACCCCGCACGCCTCGACGGACGCGTGCGGCGGGTAGTTCCCGGTGAACCAGGCCGTGTCGATCACGACGCCCCGGATGACGCCGGGCAGCCCGAGCCGGACGACCGCCCAGTCGTGGCCGTAGTCGCCGTCCGGTCCCGGCCGGCGCCGCGCGGTCTCCCAGCCGTCGTACTCCTGGCCCTTCGGCCCGAACGTCGCGGGGCGGAACTCCGGCGCCCACGGGTTGATCAGGTTCTCCTTCTCCTCGAAGGACTCGTCGCTGGCCGCGACGACCGAGCCGCCGAGGGTCCGGACGGCGAGGTCGGGCAGGTCGGGGAAGTCGCTCACGGGGCTCCGTTCCGGGTCAGCAGGGCGCCGCGCGGGACGTCGTCCACCGGGACGCCGCGCAGCCAGGTGGTGACGGCGCGGCCGGCGAGCGTCCGGCCCGCGTAGGCGGTGACGGGGTTGCGGTGGTGCAGGTCGGCGGGGTCCACGACGCGGACGGCGCCGGTGTCGAACGCCACGAGGTCGGCATCGTTCCCGACGGCGATGGCGCCCTTGCGCGGCAGCCCGGCGAGGGCGGCGGGCGCGGCGGCCATCCAGCCGGTGACGTCGGCGAGCGTGCGCCCGCGCTCGCGCGCCGCCGTCCAGACGGCCGCGAACCCGAGCTGGAGCGAGGACACCCCGCCCCACGCGGTCGCGAAGTCGCCCTGTTTGAGGTCGGGCGTGCAGGGCGAGTGGTCGGTGACGACGCAGGTGATCACCCCGGCCGCCAGGCCGTCCCAGAGCGCGTCGCGGTTGGCGGCGTCGCGGATCGGCGGGCAGCACTTGAACGCGGGCGTGACGGCGTCGGCGTCCGACAGCGTCAGGTAGTGCGGGCAGGTCTCGGCGGTGATCCGGACGCCGCGCGCCCGCGCCGCCGCGAGCGGTTCCAGGCAGTCGGCGGCCGACAGGTGCAGGATGTGCGCGCGGACGCCCGTCCGCTCGGCGAGGGCGATGACCCGTTCGACCGCGCGGCGCTCGGCGGACGGCGGACGCGACGCCAGGAACGCGCCGTACTCCCCGGACGCGGGCTCGGTGAGGACGCCCGGATCCTCGGCGTGGACGATCATGAGCCCGTCGAACGCCGCGACGGCCGCGAACGCCGCCGCCATCCGCTCGGCGTCCAGCGGCGGGAACTCCGGAACGCCCGAGTCGGACATGAAGCACTTGAACCCGTACACGCCCGCGTCGTGCAGGGGCCGCAGGTCGGGCAGGTTGCCCGGCACCGCGCCGCCCCAGAACCCGACGTCCACGCCGATCTTGTCGCGGGCCGCCGCGCGCTTGATCCGCAGCGCCTCCACGGTCGTGGTGGGCGGCAGGGCGTTGAGCGGCATGTCGACCAGCGTCGTGACGCCCCCGGCCGCCGCCGCGCGGGTCGCGGTCGCGAAGCCCTCCCACGCGGTGCGGCCGGGCTCGTTGATGTGGACGTGGGTGTCCACCAGGCCGGGCAGCAGCGCGAGGTCGCCGAGGTCGCGGTCGGCGGCGGCGGGCAGGACGGCGTCGTAGGGCGCGACGGCGGCGATCGTCCCGGCGCGGACGGCGACGGCGGCGGGCCGTTCGCCGTCCGGCAGCACGGTCCGGCGGGAGCGCAGCACGAGGTCGTGGGTCACCAGGGTCCTCCCGGGAGGTCGCGGGCGATCGAGGCGGCGAGCGCCCGGAGCATCTGGCCGGGCCCGTTGGCGACGATCCAGGCCAGCGGGTCCCCGGCGCCGGCCGGGACGAGCGAGGTCAGCGTGTGGACGGCCGCGAACCCGGCCTGCCGCGCCTCGGCCTCGCTCAGCTCGCTGCGCCCGGCGAGCACGACGACCGGCACCCCGGCGCGGGCGGCGGCGCGCGCCACGCCGTAGGGGGCCTTGCCGCGCAGCGACTGGTGGTCCAGCGACCCCTCGCCGGTGATCACGACGGCCGCGTCCGCGAGCCGGTCGGCGAACCCGAGCAGGTCGAGGAGGTAGTCGATGCCGGGCCGGATCGTCGCGCCGAGGAACGCCAGCGCCGCGAAGCCCGTGCCGCCCGCCGCGCCCGCGCCGGGCCGGTCGGCGACCGAGGGGTCGGGCGCCAGCACGGCGAGCCGGGCGAGGCCCGCCTCCAGGACGGCCACGTCGCCGGGCGTCGCGCCCTTCTGCGGGCCGAAGACGGCGGCGGCGCCGTCCGGGCCGAGCAGCGGGTTGTCCACGTCGGTCGCGACGACGATCTCCGCCCCGCGCAGCCGGGCCGCGACGCCCGCGAGGTCGAGGGCGGCGAGGTCGCGCAGCGCGGCGCCGCCGGGCGGCAGCGGATGCCCGGCCGCGTCGCGGAACCGGGCGCCGAGCGCGGCGGCCAGCCCGGTGCCGCCGTCGGTGGTGGCGCTGCCGCCGAGGCCGAGGACGATCCGGGTCGCGCCGCCGCGCAGCGCCGCGTCGATCAGCTCGCCGGTGCCGCGCGTGGTGGCGGTCAGCGGGCTCGGCCGCCCGCCCGGCAGGCGGCGCAGCCCGGACGCCTCGGCCAGCTCGATCACGGCGGTCGTCCCGCGCACCGCGTAGGACGCGTGGACGGGCGCGCCCGCCGGGCCGGTGACGGTCGCGGTGCGCCGGGCGAACCCGGCGGCGACGACGGCGTCCACGGTGCCGTCGCCGCCGTCCGCGACGGGCAGCGGGACGACCGGCAGGCCCAGCCCGGCCAGCCCGTCGGCGATGCGCGCGGCGGCCTCGGCGGCGGTCAGCGTGCCCTTGAACTTGTCGGGCGCGACGAGGATGGTCCCGCTCACCAGGCCGCCAGCCAGCCGAAGTCGGCGGGGCCGACGTACTCCAGTGAGATCCAGCCGTCGTAGCCCGCGTCGTCCAGCGCGGCGAGGACGCCCGGGAAGTCCACCGTGCCGGTGCCCGGACGGCCCCGGCCCGGCGCGTCCGCGACCTGCACGTGCCCGAGCGTCGGCTCGTGCGCCGCCTTCACCGGGTCGTCGCCGTTGCTCGCGAGGTGGAAGGTGTCCAGCAGGAACGCGGCATCGGCGCCCGCGTCCCGCGCCCGCTCCACGACGGCCACCGCCTCGGCGGCCGTGGCCAGCGCGTACCCGCCGTTGAACTCGCGGGCCAGCGGCTCGATCAGCGCGGTCCCCGGCACCACGCCCGCCATGTGGACGAGGTTCGCGGTCGCCGTCGCGGCCTCTCCCTGCCCGTAGAGCGTGTTGAAGCGGCGCACGCCCGTCCGCTCGGCGATCCCGGCGAGGACGGGCAGGCTGGACCGGAACTCGGCGACCCGGCCCGGATGGGCGAGGACGCCGCGCTCCCCGGCGGGCATGTCGCCCGCGTAGGCGTTGAGCGCGACCAGCTCGACCCCGGCGTCCGTGACGGCCGCGCAGAACGCGTCCACCTCGGCGGCGCCGGGCACGGGCACGCCCGGCCACGGCCACCAGAACTCCACGGCGCGGAACCCGGCCGCAGCGGCGGCGGCCGGACGGTCCAGGAGCGGCAGCTCCGTGAACAGGATCGAGCAGTTGACCGCGAAGCGTCTCACGGCGGGCCTCCCATCAGCCCACGAGGTGTTCCGGCCGGACGGGCACCCGCGTGAGCGCCTTGCCGGTCGCGTCGCGGAGGGCTGCGACGATCGCGGGCGTGGACGACAGCGTCGGCGGTTCGCCCGCGCCGCGCAAGCCGTAGGGGGCGTGCGGGTCCGGATATTCCACGATGTCCAGGCGCATCGGCGGCATGTCGAGGATGGTCGGGATGAGGTAGTCGGTGAACGACGGGTTCCGGATCGCCCCGTCCGCGACGACGATCTCCTCCATCACCGCGAGCCCGAGGCCCTGCGCGGTGCCGCCGTGGATCTGGCCCTCCAGCGACTGCCGGTTCATGATCCGTCCGACGTCCTGGACGGCGGCCAGCTCGACCACCTTGACCAGGCCGAGTTCGACGTCCACGTCCACGACCGCGCGGTGTACGCACAGTGCCAGCTGGGTGTGGCTGGAGCCCTGGCCCGTCACCGGGTCGAGCGGCGTCGTCGGCCGGTGGTGGTACTCGCGGGTCTCCTCGATCGGGTCGTCCCCGAGGATCTCCGCGACCGTCGCGACCTCGCCCGCCGCGCGCGACACGATCACGCCGTTCCGCACCGACAGGTCGCCGCGGCCCGTCCGGCGCGCGGCCCGCGCGAGCAGTTCCGCGCGCACCGCCTCGCACGCGGCCTTCACCGCGCCGCCCGTCATGTACGACTGCCGGGACGCGCTGGACGACCCCGCGTTGCCCACCGCGTTGTCGGCCGGGGCGATCGTCACCCGGTCCACGCCGAGTTCGGTCCGCGCGATCTGCGCCTTGAGCGTGACGAGCCCCTGCCCGACCTCGGCGGCGGCGGTGTGGACGAGCACGGTCGGCTCCCCGCCGATCGCCTCCAGCCGGACGCGCGCGGTGGACAGGTCGTCGAACCCCTCGGAGAAGCAGATGTTCTTGATCCCGACGCCGTAGCCGATCCCCCGCACGACGCCCTCGCCGTGCGTGGTCTGCGCGACGCCGCCGGGCAGGTTCCGCAGGTCGGAGGTGTCCGCGACGGGCGGCAGCGGCATCGCCTCCAGCCGCTCCAGCATCGGCGCGAGCGGCGCCGGGGAGTCGATGATCTGCCCGGTGGCCAGCCGCGACCCCTGCGTGACGGCGTTGCGGTGCCGGATCTGGACGGGCGTGAGCCCGCACGCGGCGGCCAGCCTGTCCATCATCGACTCGTAGGCGAAGCACGCCTGGACGGCCCCGAACCCGCGCATCGCGCCGCACGGCGGGTTGTTGGTGTACGCGCCGTACCCGTCGATGCGGAGGTTCGGGAACTCGTACGGCCCGACGCCGAGCGACGCCGCGTTGCCGACCACGTTCATGGACGACGAGGTGTACGCGCCGCCGTCCAGGACGATCTGGACGTCCGCGTACAGCAGCCGCCCTTCCTTCGTGGCGCCGTACTCGTACCGCATCCACGCCGGATGCCGGTGGACGTGCCCGAAGAACGACTCCCGCCGGTTGTAGGACATCTTCACCGGGCGTCCGGTGCGCAGCGCGAGCATCGCGGCGTGGATCTGCATCGACAGGTCCTCGCGCCCGCCGAACGCGCCGCCGACCCCGGCCATCGTCATCCGGATCCTCTCGGCGGGCAGGTCCAGGCAGGGCGCGATCTGCTCGACGTCCCGGTGGATCCACTGCGTCGAGACGTACAGGTCGACGCCGCCGTCGTCGGCGGGCACCGCGAGCCCCGCCTCCGGTCCGAGGAACGCCTGGTCCTGGATGCCGACCTCGTACTCGCCGGTGACGACGACCTCCGCCTCCGCGCGGGCCCGGTCGACGTCCCCGACCCGGACGGGCTGGTGCCGCACGATCCCGCCGTTCTCCTGCACCCGGTACCGCTCGGGGTCGGCGACGACGGCCCGCGCGTCGGTGACCGGCTCCAGCACCTCGTAGTCCACGACGATCCGGTCCAGCGCGCGGCGGGCGATCTCCGGATGGTCGGCGGCGACGAGCGCGACCGGCTCGCCCTGGTAGCGGACCTCGTCCACCGCCAGGACGGGCTGGTCGGGCAGGTCCAAGCCGAACACCTTCGCGCCGGGCACGTCCTCGTGCGTCAGGACGGCGTGGACGCCGGGCGTCGCCAGCGCGGGACCGACGTCCAGCGACCGGATCCGGGCGCGCGGGTGGGGGCTGCGCAGCGTCGCGCCCCACAGCATCCCGCTCATCCACAGGTCGGACGCGTAGGCGAACTCGCCGGTGACCTTGAGCGTGCCGTCCGGACGCGGCGGGCTGTCGCCGACGCGGCCCCGGCCGGGCGCGTCGACCCGGCCCGGCGCCTTCACGGGAGCGGCCATCTAGAGCACCTCCCGGGCGAGCGTCATGAGGCGGCGGTGGGCGGCGGCGCCGCGCCGTCCGGCCTCGTCCTGCGCGATGGTGACCAGTTCGTCGCCGCGTACGACCGTCCTGCCACCGACCAGCAGCCGTTCCAGCGGCGGCGTCGCCCCGTAGGCGAAGGCGAGGACGGGATCGTCGGCGGCGGCGTGGAACCCGTCCACCCGCCACAGCGCGACGTCGGCGAGCTTGCCGGGTTCCAGCGAGCCGATCTCGTCCGCCCGGCCGAGGCAGCGCGCCCCGCCGAGCGTCGCGATCTCCAGCGCCTGCCGGGCGGTGAGGGCGCGCGGGCCGTAGCGGGCGCGCTGCATGTAGACCGCCTGGCGGATCTCGCCGGCGAGCGGGACGAACTCGGCGGACGCCGCCCCGTCCACGCCGAGCCCGACCGGCGCGCCCGCCTCCAGCAGGTGCGCCACGCGGGCGATGCCGGAGCCGAGCCGGGCGTTGGAGCTGGGGCAGTGCGCGGTGCCGGTGCCGGTGTCGGCGAGCCGCTTCACGTCGTCGTCGTGCAGGTGGACGCAGTGCGCCAGCCACACGTCCGGGCCGAGCCAGCCCAGCGTCTCCATGTACTCGACGGGGGTCAGGCCGAACTCGCGGCGGGTGTAGTCCTCCTCGTCCAGCGTCTCGGCGAGGTGGGTGTGCAGCCGGACGCCCTTGTCCCGCGCCAGCTCCGCCGACCGGACGAGCAGGTCCTTCGTCACCGAGAACGGCGAGCACGGCGCGACCGCGACCCGCAGCATCGACCCCGGCGACGGGTCGTGGTGGGCGTCGATCGCGGCGGCGGTCTCTTCGAGGATCGTGTCCAGGTCCTCCACGATCTCGTCCGGCGGGAGGCCGCCGCGCGACGCGCCGAGGTCCATCGACCCCCGGCACGGGTGGAACCGGACGCCGACCTCGCGCGCCGCGTCGATCTCGGCGGCGAACAGGTCCCCGCGTCCCTTGGGGAAGATGTAGTGGTGGTCGGTCGTGGTCGTGCAGCCCGACTTGGCCAGCCACGCCAGCCCGGCCGTCGCGGCGCCCGCGACGACCTCGGCGTCCATCTTCGACCACGGCCGGTAGAGGGTCTTCAGCCACTCGAACAGCGTCGCGTCGGGCGCGAGGCCCTGGCTCGCCCACTGGTACAGGTGGTGGTGGGTGTTGACGAGGCCGGGCGTCGCGAGGCAGCCGGTGCCGTCGATCCGCTCGCCGCCGGTGACCGGCGCCGGGCCGGGGCCGACGGCCGTGATCCGGTCACCCTCGATGACGACATGGCCGCCGGGGTGCTCGGCGCCGGAGACCGTGACGACGTGCGCGTTCTCGATGACGACGGTCATGCGTCCTCCCGCCGGCGCGCGGCGGCGAGGCGGACGGCGTCGAGGATCTTCTCGTAGCCGGTGCAGCGGCACAGGTTGCCCGCCAGCGCCTCGCGGATCTCGGCGTCGTCCGGGTCGGGGACGCGGTTGATCAGGTCGTGCGTCTGGACGATCAGGCCCGGCGTGCAGAAGCCGCACTGCACCGCGCCCGCGTCCACGAACGCCCGCTGGACGGGGTCGAGCCCGTCCGCGCCCGCCAGGCCCTCCACCGTCCGGACGGCGCGGCCCTCGGCCTGCCCCGCCGCGACCAGGCACGAGCAGACCGGCAGGCCGTCCAGATAGACCGTGCAGGACCCGCATTCGCCCTGCTCGCAGGCGTTCTTCGAGCCGGGCAGCCCCATCCGCTCGCGGAGCATGTAGAGCAGGCTCTCGCCCTCCCAGACGTCGTCCACGGTCGCGGCGGACCCGTTCACGGTGACGTTCACGCGCATGTCAGGACGCCTCCCTTCGCGTCTGGCCGGTATGTTCGCGCCACGCCCAGCCCAGCGTGCGGCGGGCCAGCACGCCGAGCGCGTGGCCGCGGTACGCGGCGGTGCCGCGCACGTCGTCGATCGGGGACGCGGCGCCCGCGACGAGGTCGCCGAACTTGCGGGCGACGACGTCGTCCAGCGGGCCGCCGCCGTCCCAGTCCAGGTGCGCGGCGAGGAAGTCCTCGGCCTCGCGCGCCCGCAGCGGCGTCGGCCCGGCCGAGCCGATGCCGGTGCCCGCGCGCCGCCGCGCCGGGTCGAGCGCGACCGCGAACGAGCACACGGCGATCACCATCGCGTTCCGGGTGCCGATCTTGGCGAAGTACTGCGGGCCGGGCGCCGTCGGGACGCGGATCGCGCGGATCAGCTCGTCCGGCTCCAGCGCGCTGCGCTTCGGCCCGGTGTAGAACTCGCCGACCGGGATCTCGCGGACGCCCCGCGCGGCGGACTCGGCCTCCACGGTGGCGCCGGACGCCAGCAGCGGCGGATGGCTGTCGCCCGCCGGGGACGCCGCGCCGAGGTTGCCGCCGACCGTGCCCCGGTTGCGGATCTGCGGCGAGCCGACCGTCCGCGCCGCCTGCGCGAGGCCCGGCAGCCGTCCGCCCAGCTCGGCGATGATCCGCGCGTACGGGACGCCCGCGCCGATCCGGATCGCGTCGCCGTCGGCGTCCCAGCCGCGCAGCTCGGCGACGCCGGTCAGGTCGAGCAGCGCGGCCGGGCGCCGGACGTCGAAGTTCAGCTCGACCATGACGTCGGTGCCGCCCTGGATCGGCAGCGCGCCGGGGTGGGCGGCGCGGGCGGCGAGCGCGTCGTCCCAGGTCGTGGGCCGCAGGAATTCCATACCGTCCAGCTTTCCTCAGTTCCAGGCGAACGACGCGTCCGGCGCGTCGCCGGTGAGGACGGTTCCCTCGATCAGCCCGTACGGACGGTCCGCCGCGAAGAACACCTCGTTCGGGTTGTCCAGGCCGAACGGGCTGAGATCGACGTCGAAGTGGTGCTTGTTGGGCATCGCCATCCGGACCTCGCACAGCTCGGTGCGTTCCGTCAGCGCCTTGCGTCCCATCGCGTACAGCGTCTGCTGGAGCGACAGGCTGTACGTCCCGGCGAACGCCTCCAGCAGGCAGCGCCGCGTCTCGCGGAACGACTCCCCGTAGTCGGCGGTCGCGGTGCCGCGGTGCCGCCAGGTCGCGGTGACCTCGGTCGCGAGGACGCGGTCGCGGGTGGGCGGCAGCGTCGTGTACTCGTCCTCGACGTAGCCGTGGAACTCGCTGGCCGTGGAGTTGAGGACGACCAGGTTCTTCAGCCCCGACACGACCGTCTCCGCCCCGCCGGTGCCCTCGCTGTGGACGAGCGCCGTGCGGACCTCCGTCCCGGCCCGGACGAACGAGTGCCGCTCCTCGCTGCCCGGCACGAGCACGCGCTCCCACGCGTACTCCTCGATCTCCACGCGGGCGTGGTGGATCGTGGGCTGGGAGTCGACGAAGTGGCGGGCGAGCAGGAGCGCGAAGTCCTCGATCTCCCCGATGCCGTGCTTGCGGGCGAACGCGAACACGGTGTTCTTCTGGCTGTCGGTGGGCAGGACGGGCGCGTTGTCGCCGGACAGGAACACCTCGTCCAGGTCCCCCGCCAGCGCCACGCTCACGTTGAGGTCCTTGAGGGAGTGGACGGGGCCGTCGCGGTCCACGCGGACGACGCGCGTCTCCGCCTTCCCGTAGCGGTTCGGACCGAGAACGATGGACATTCCTAGCTCCCTCGGTAGGTCGAGTAGGCGAACGGGCTCAGCAGCAGCGGGACGTGGTGGTGCCCTTCATCCGCGACGACGAACGCGACCGCGACCTCCGGGTAGAACGTCGAGAGGGCTTCGGTGTCGAACGTGAGCCGGTGGACGCCCGGGTGGACCGGTCCGAAGTCGCGGACCCGTCCGTCGTCGTCGGTGACGGCCGTCGCGAGGACCGTCCAGCCGTCACGCCGGTCGTCGCAGCGGCGCTCCAGCGTCACCGGGACCCCGGCGGCGGGACGTCCGGCCGCCGCGTCGAGGACGTGCGTGGAGAGCGTCATCGGCCCCCTCCGGTGATCCGGTCGAGCCGCAGCGCGGTGATCTTGGCGAGTTCGGCGCGGACGACGGCGCGCTCGGCGCCGGGGTCGTTGCCGAGCCGGACGCGCAGCGCCGCGAACAGCGCGCCCGGCCCGAGTCCGCTGGCGCACACCAGGTACACGTGGCCGAACCGCGCCTCGTAGGCGCGGTTGCCCTCGGCGAGGGCGCGGCGCAGGGCGTCGTCGGCGGCGTCCATCCCGGACTGCTCGGCGCGCGACCAGGCGGCCTCGCGGTCGGGTCCGGCGGCGCGCTCGCCGATGCGGGGGTGGGCGGCGAGGGCGTCGGCGACGTCGTCCCAGTCGAGCCGGGCGAGGGCGGCGGCGGCGACGCGGTGCAGGTCGGCGGCGTCGCTGTAGGGGCGCCGGGCGGTCACCTCGGCGGCGAACACCGGGGACGCGCAGCAGGCGAGCAGCGCGGCGTGGGCGGCGTCGCCCGGCAGCGCGTTGAACGCGTCCACTCCCGCAGGCTCGGTCAAGAACGTCCCTCCTCCCTGTCTACCTGCAGTAGATCGCCGCGCGGGCGTTCGCGTCGAGGGACGAACTTCCGAACCCGCCGCCGGCGTGCCGCCGCGCTTCGTGCGTTGCTCCAAGCGCTCACGGGGTAGGGGCCGTCCATGCCGCACGAGACGCCGCACCACAAGTGCCGCCATGCCCATGTCCAGGGCGAGAGCGACGGACTGATCGAGACGCAGGGCATCAACGCCGGCCCGCCGATCGACGCCCCGCCGCCGCCCGCCGCCGCGCCCGCGCCCGCCGCGGATCCGCCCGAGCATCCGGCGACGGCGGGCGATCTCTACGACGAGCGCGTCGGCCTGCCGGGCCAGAAGCCCGGCTATCCGGGGCAGCAGAACTCGATCGAGACGAGCTGACTCACCAGCGCGCGGCGCCCGCGAACGACGTCGGGGCCGGGCGCAGGCCGAGGACCGTCCGGGCCGCCGTGAGGTCCAGCGTCCGCTCGACGGCCAGGTGCGCGATCGCGTACCGGGTCAGGCGCGGCGGTTCGCCGCGCCCGGCGAGCAGGTACGCGCCCTCGGCCGCCGCCGCGAGCGGGCGCAGCGCGGCGTGCGGCAGGTAGACCGGACGTGCGCGGACGCCCCGCTCGGCGAGGACCGCGCGCAGGGCGTCGTCCAGCGCCATTGGCTCGGCGTCGGCGACGTTGAAGACGCCGCGCACGGCCGGTCCCGTCGCGGCTCGCACGCACGCGGCGGTGAGGGTGTCGATCGAGGTCAGGCTGATGCGCTGGCGGCCCGTCCCCACGGCGGGCAGCACCGGTCCGCGCACGGCCGCCAGCACGCGCGGCAGCAGCGTCGTGTCGCCGGGGCCGTAGACGGCGTGCGGGCGCAGGACGATCGCGTCCGGCCGCGCGGCCAGCACGGCCCGCTCGGCGGCGGCCTTGGACGCGCCGTACGCGTCGGGGTAGCGGGCGACGGGCGCCTCGTGCTCCTTCGCGCGGACGGTCGGGCGGCGCGGGTCGTACACGCTGGCCGTGCTCACGTGGACGAACCTCGCCGCCGGGAACGCCGCGAGCACCCGGCGCGTCCCGAGCAGGTTGGCGGCGAACAGCCCGGCCGCGCTCCCCCAGTCGGTGACGCTCCCGGCGCAGTGGACGACGGCGTCGACGTCCGGCGCGTCCGGCAGCGGCCCGGCGGTGATGTCCCACGACCGGTAGGGCGCGCCGCCCAGATGCGCGGCGGGGACGCGGGCGCGGCGCCCGAACGCGAGCGCCGCGACGCCCTGCCCGGCCAGCGCCCGGCACACCGCCCCGCCGACGAACCCGGACGCACCGGTCACCGCGACCCTCATCGGACCAGCTCCCGGAGCGCGGCGCGATCGAGCTTGCGGGACCGTCCGGCGCGCGGCAGGGCGGGCAGCACGACGATCTCGTCGGGCAGCGCGGCGTGGTCGAGGACGTCCGGCAGGCGGCGGCGCAGCGCGGCGGGGGTCGCCGTCCCGGTGATCGCGAGGACGACCCGCTCGTCCCCGGTCTCCGGGTCGGGGACGCCCGTGATCGCCGCCTCGTCCACGCCGGGCAGCGCCGCGACCGCCGGTTCGTACAGGCCCGGGTAGAGGTTGAACTTGCCGCGGATCAGCATGTCCTTCTTGCGGGCGGTGAGGACGAGCCGTCCCGCGTCCAGCCGGGCGAGGTCGCCGGTCGCGAGCCGGTCCAGCGGCGGGTCGCCGAGGTAGCCCCGGCACAGGTTCGGGCCGGACAGCAGCAGCTCCCCGTCGTCGGCGAGGGTCGCGTCCGCGAGCGGCGTGCCGAGCAGGTCGCCGTCCGCGCCGGACGCCGTGTGCGCCAGCTTCTCGGCGGCCGTCGCGAGCGCCACCGGCAGGATCTCCGTCATCGCGTACACCGACAGCACCTCGGCGGCGGGCGCGGCGGCGACGGCCCGGCGCAGGATCGCGGCCGGGGCGGGCGCCGCGCCGAGCAGGACGTACCGGAGCGAATCCGGCAGCCTGGGCGCGACGTCCAGGATCTCGGCGAGATGGACCGGGACGCAGAACGTGTGCGTCGCGCCGCGCGCGGCCAGGTCCCGCGCGAACCGCTCCGGGGACCCGCCGAGCGGCGGCAGCGACCAGCGCGCCCCGGCGATCAGCGCGGGCAGGCCCAGCATGAGCTGGTCGGTGTGGACGACGTCGCCCGGCCCGAGCGGCAGCCGCGCCCGGAACAGGTCGAGCGCGGCGGCCAGCGAGCCCTGCGTGTGGACGACCGCGCGCGGGTGCTCGGTCGTGCCCGAGGTGAAGATCACGGCGGCGGGGGCGTCCGGGTCCCCGTCCGCTCCGGGCTCGGGCGCAGGGCCGCGCTGAAGCGCCGCCAGCGACAACGCGCCGCGCGGCACGCCCGGCAGCCAGCGTCCGGCCCGGACGTGGTGCGGGATCCCGAGGTCGGCGAGGTTCGGCAGCAGCAGCCCGCGCTGCCGCGCCCACGCCCGGACGGGCGCCAGCCGCGTCCCGGCGTACAGCAACGACTCGGCCGCCGACCACCTTGGGCCCGCCAGCCGCAGCCGCGCCGCGAACATCTCGGGCCCGGCGCCGGGGTCGGCGAACACGACCACGCCGCCCGCCGCGACGACGCCGAGCGCCAGCACCAGCGACTCCGGGGACGGCCGCACCGAGAACAGCATCCGGTCGCCGTCGCGCAGCCCGGCCGCGAGCAGCCCGTGCCGGACGGCCAGCACCCGCCGCCGCAGCTCCCCGAAGCTCAACGTCGTCCCGTCGGCCGCGACGAGCGCGACGGCGTCCGGCGCGGCGGCGGCCTGATCGAGCAGCCGACGAACAAGCGTCACGACCCAGCCTCCGTCCCGAACGACGCGGACGGCGCGGGGGTGGTGCGGCGTTGCACGAGCAGGCGGCGGTAGGCCGGGATGAGCACGCGCCGGGCGGCGGTGCGGGCGGTGACGGTGAGCGGGCCGGCGTCCAGCAGCGTCCCGGCGACGGCGCGGATCTCGGCCTGCGCGAGCGGGTAGCCGAGGCAGAAGTGCGGCCCGGCGCCGAACCAGAGCCGCCGCAGCTCCGGCGGGTGCGGCCGGTCCAGGTCGAACGGCCCGTAGGCGCGGCAGCAGTTGTGGGTCGCGATGAGCACCCGGTCGCCGGGCTTGACCGCCACTTTGCCGATCTTTGCCGGACGCGCGACGCTCCGGAGCATCACCGGCGTCGGCGTGGTGACGCGCATCGCCTCGTCGATCGCCGGGTCCAGCAGGGCGCGGTCGCGGGCGACGGCGGTGAGCGTCCCGGTGTCGTGCAACAGGGCGAACAGGCGCGGCAGCAGCGTCGCGACCGTCTCGGTGCCGGTGAGGAAGAACGCCCCGGCGGCGCCGCGCGCCTCGTCCGCCGAGAGGCCGAGGGAGCGCATCCGGCCCATGACCGTCCGGTCGTCCCCGGCGGCGTAGGACGCGGCGGCGGCCTCGCCGAGCGGGTCCAGGACGGCGCGGGCGCGGGCGACCTGCGCCGGGGACAGCGTCCGGGTGCGGAGCGAGACCATCGCGACGATCCGCTCGCCGTCGGCGAACAGCCGCCGGTGGTCGACGTCCGGCAGCCCGATGACGGTGGCGATCACGGCGCCCGCGACGGTCTTGGCGACGTCCACGAGGTCCACGGCGTCGCCCCGGTCGAGGCGGGCGGCGAGGTCGGCGAGCGGCCCGGCCAGCACGCGCCCGCACAGCGCGGCCGTGGACGCGGGCGTGAACAGCCCCGTCAGCCGGGCGCGCAGCGCGCGGTGCGCCTCCCCCTCCATGTTGAGCAGGACGGACGGCCCGAGCACCGGCGTCCACAGGTCGCCCGGCGAGCCGGGGCCGTCCTTCCGGAACACGGTTCCGTTCATGAGGACGTCCCGCGCCGCCGCCGCGTCGTTCACCACCACGCCGACGCCGGGCACGCGCACGACCGGCCCGGCCTTCGCCAGCCCGCGCAGGAACGGGTACGCCACCGGGTGCGCGGCCAGGTACAGCCGCCGCTCCCAGTTCACCGGCCGGTTCACCGGACGTCCACGACGTCGGGCCGGTAGCGGTGGTCGGCGTACCAGCCGAGCGTCCGGACCAGCCCGAACGCCCGCAGCCGCCGCACCGACCCGTGCACGACCACGTCCGGCCGCAGCCCGTAGGCCGAGGTCAGGCGGCGGACGCGGTTGACGAGCGCCCGGTCCTCGTGGACGTCCTCGATCCGCGTGCGCGGGAACCCGCCCGACAGCTCGTACAGCGCGGCGGTGATCGCCATGTTGCAGCCGGGCATCATCACGTACGGGCCGAGCGCGAGCGGGTCGCGGTTGCCGGGCCGCAGCCGCCCGAACAGCGCGGCGACGCCGATCACCGCGGGCAGCAGCCGCCGCTCCCAGAGCCGCAGCGGAAACTCGTCGGTGCGCGGACGCAGCGGGCCGCTCACCATCTCCAGGCCGCCGTCGAACGCGCGCTTGACGGCCGCGACCCAGTCCGCCGCCGGCAGGCAGTCGGCGTCGGTGCGGGCCAGATGGGTCGCGCCGGAGCGGATCGCGTGCCGCATCCCGGTGTCGGCGGCCGAGCCCGTCCCCTTCTCCGCCTCGCCGACGAGCCGCAGGTCCAGCTTCGGGTGCGCGGCGGCGAACGCGCGGACGACGCCCGCCGTCCCGTCCCGGCTGCCGTTGTCCACCACCAGCACGGTGAAGTCCGGATCGGTCTGCTCCGCCAGCCGCGCCAGCGTCGCGCCGATGGACCGTTCCTCGTCGTAGGCCGGGACGACCACCCAGAGCCGCATCACAGCTCCGCGAACAGCACGCCGAGGCTGACGCCGCCCGCCAGCCCGAGCAGCGCGACCCGGTCGCCGGGACGGCAGCGGCCCGTCCGCAGCGCGGTCGCGAGCTGGAACGGCAGGCTCGCCGACGCCAGGTTCCCGTGCTCGGGCAGCGTGACGACGAGCTTGCCCGCCGGGATCTCCAGCATCGTCCGCAGCAGCTCCAGGTAGGGCATCGTCACCTGGTGGACGGCGACGATCGCGAAGTCGTCCCAGGTCAGGCCGGTCTTCTCCAGGGCCGTCCGGAAGATCTCCGGCCCGGCGGCGACGAAGACGTCCTTCAGCCGGCGGCCGTCGCCGCTGAAGTAGGTGAACTCGGGGTCGCGCGGGTGCATGGACCCGCCGCCCGGGAGCGTTCCCACCTGCCACGCGGACGAGACGGCCGCGAAGTCCCGGTAGAAGATCCCGCCGTCCGGGGCGGCCTCCAGCAGCACGGCCGCGCCGCCGTCCGACAGCGTGTAGCCCGCGAAGGCGTCCACGAACGCGGCCCGGTCGGCGACGTTCCACCGGATCGCCCGCGACGGCGACTCGCCGGTGCAGACGAGCGCGCGCTCGGCCTGGCCGGTGCGGATCAGCGCGTCCGCCGTCTGGACGCCGTTGAGCAGGCTGTTGCAGGCGTTCTTGACGTCGAAGACCGGGCAGGACGCGCCGAGCTTGGCCGCGACGATGTGCGCGGTCGCCGGCTCGATGAGGTCCTGCGACGCCGACCCGAAGACGAGCAGGTCGAGGCCGTCCGGCGTGAGCCCGCGCTCGGCGAGGGCCGTGCGGGCGGCGGCGACCGCGAGGTCGGACGCCTGCTCGCCGGGGGCCAGGACGTGCCGGGACCGGATCCCGGTCATCCGCTCCACGATCGTCGGCAGCGGCCGGAACCCTCCGCTCGCCGCCGCGACGCGGGCCTCCACCTCGGCGCTGGTCAGCGTGGTCGCGGGCAGGTGCGCCGCCGCCGCGGTGATGCGCGCTCTCATGCTCGGCCTCTCGGGGTCGGGCCCATGGGTCGTTCTCCTCGTGCTCGGTGCCGCTCGATACCGCCGCTGACACCCTCGCCGGACCGCGCGTCCGGCGGCAGAGCACCGGGACGCAGGGACGAGTACGCAAAATAACCCGGTTTGCCCTGAGTACAAGACCTGAGTACCCCACCAGAGCCCCCCGTACCCGGCGCCGCCGCCCGGCGGCCGGCCCCGAAAACAAGATAAAAGAACACGATATTTCCCGCCTCCGAAGCGCGTGCGCGCCAAATCCGACATCGCATCGCACGGGCGTCCGCCTTCGTCCGTCCCGGCCCTGGACGACCCCAGGTGACGGGGTCTTGTCGTGTCGACCCGAAAGCATTTACTGTGTCCACGACTTTTCGGAGAGGAGCGGGGACTTGGGAAAGCACAGCAAGCCGGAGGAATGCGCGGAGTGCGAAGGAACGGGAATACGCGCCGAAACGGAGGAGGACGCTCCGGTCGAGGTGCCATGTCCGGAGTGCAATGGTTCGGGGCGGAACTGAACGGGCACGGCCCGGCACCTCCCGCCGTTTTTGCGAAACCTAGGGGATTTCCTGGGTCGGCGACCGTTTCGCGGCGGTGCGACGTCGGGGACGCGCGGGCGGACCCCCGTCCGCGCGTCCGTCCGCCCTTTCCCGGACGCGAATTCCCCGCTCCCCGCGCTCCCGGAAGTTTGCGCCGCCGTCTGGCGGCGAGGGAGAGGGCAGATGCGAAGGGAGGGCACGCAGACATGGCACGACAGAACGACGATCCCGAGTTCGTGAACGACGGGATCCTCGATCCCGGCCTCACGCTGGACGGCACGCCCGACGACGACCCGCTCGACCAGGGGATCACCGTCCCCGACCGCTGGTCCACCGCCGAGCGCTTCGGCGCGACGGCGGGCGAGCAGCAGAGCGGCGAGACCCTCGACCAGCGGTTCTGGCAGGAGGAACCCGACCCGGCCCTGGACACGGCCGCCCCCGGGGACGACGCGTGGGCGTCCGACACCGAGCCGCCGCCGAGCCGGATCGAGCCAGACCCGTCCGCCGACGGCCAGGTCCTCGCGGGCGAGCTGCCCGGCGGGGCGCTCGGCGCGGGACCGGAGGAGAAGGCGCTGAACTACACCGACGAGGACACCGACCGCGCGGCCGTCCAGGACGACCCGCCGGGCGAGCCGCTGGAGCAGGCCGAGGAGAGCCAGGCCCTGGACATGGCGCGCGACGCCGAGCCCCGGGACCCGCACGTCAGCGACTGACGCCCGCTCAGGCCGCCGCCCGGCACCGCGCCGCGCGGCGGCCGGCCGCCGGCCCGAAGTCGGGCCGCAGCCGCACCCCGGCACAAGTCGCGCCCGTGGCACTGAACGACGACCGCTCCAGCCGCAGCACGACACCCGGCCCCGCCCGCCGAATCGTGATCACCGTGACGCGCCGGACGACCACACGCCGCACCGTCCCGGCATCATGAGGCGCCCGGACGGCGTAGACGTACGCGTGGTCCGCCCGCACCCGCACGACCCCCGCCCCGGCCCGCCGCGCACTGATCGTCCCCCGCACCTTGACGGTCTCGGCCGCAGAAACCGCCGACCCCGGAACGAACGCGGTCACCCAAGCCCGCCCGCGCCCATGCGTCAGCACTCGCCGCTGCGCAGGCTCCAACAACCCGGCGAGCGGCCCGACATCACCCCGATAAACAGTGCGCGAATCGAGACTCGCGGCCGACAGCATCCGCCGCACATGCCAGTAAGCGAGTTCCAACTCCTCCCGAGTGAACCCGCCCATGGCCCGCGCCCGAGGCGTGACCAGCCCGAACTCCCCGTCCGCATACCGGGCCGCATCCATCCCGGCGAACGGCGCCCCTGGATCCACCGTCCGCCCGGCACCCGCCGCGTCCCCCCGCGACTCGGGCACCTCCAACGGCCGCGCCAACCACAACGCCGCCGACATGACCCCGACCAACGCCAAAACCACGCTTACACGCCCAAATCCCCACACCGCCATCGGCCCAGCATCCCGGCACCACCGCGCCGCCACAACCCCGTCCGCCACGAACCCGAGGCAGTGATTTTTGAGCGAGTTTCCTGGGGCCGAAACCGGCCGGGAGCCCGCGCCGGGCGGCGGGAGGCCGGACGGGCGGGTGCCTTGTGGCCGTTCGTCGTGGTTCAGGGGTGGAAATCGACGATACTCAAGACTAGACTCGCGTCTCATCCCGGGAGGGGGTCGTCCCATGACCGAGTCCGCCGGCGTTCCGCGGGGCTTCGACTTCGCTGACGCCGATCTGCTGGCCGAGCGTGTTCCGCTGGCCGAGTTCGCGGCGCTGCGGGCGTCCGGGCGGCCCTGGTGGAATGCGCAGCCGCGCGGTGAGACCGGATTCGACGACGACGGGTTCTGGGTCGTCAGCAAGCACGCGCATGTCCGGGAGATCAGCCGGGACCACGCGTTGTTCTCCGCCAACGCCAACGGGGTCGTCGTCCGGTTCAACGGCGTGGATCCCGACGAGCTGGCGCTGCAGCGGGAGAATCTGCTGCTCAATCTCGACCCGCCCAAGCACACCAAGCTCCGCCGCATCATCGCGCGCGGCTTCACCCCGCGCGTGATCGACGGGCTGCGCGGGGCGCTGGCCGAGCGCGCCGACCGGATCGTCCGCGCGGCGCGGGTGCGCGGCGGGGGCGACTTCGTCTCCGAGGTGGCCGCCGAGCTGCCGCTGCAGGCGATCGCCGACCTGCTCGGCGTCCCGCAGGACGACCGGGGGAAGCTGCGCGACTGGTCCGACCGGATGCTCGGCGACGCGGACCCGGCCGTGCCCGCCGCCGAGCTGGTCGGCTACGCGATGGACCTGGCCGAGCGGCGGCGGGCCTGCCCGGCGCACGACATCGTGACGAAGCTCGTCCAGGCGGACGTGGACGGACGCGGCCTCACCGACGACGAGTTCGGCTACTTCATGATCCTGCTCGCCGTCGCGGGCAACGAGACGACCCGCAACGCGATCGCCCACGGCATGATCGCCTTCCTGGACGACCCGGACCAGTGGGAGCTGTTCAAGGCCGAGCGCCCCGCCACGACGGCCGACGAGATCATCCGCTGGGCCACGCCCGTCACCGCCTTCCAGCGGACGGCCACCGAGGACACCGAGTTGGGCGGCGTCCCAATCCGGGCGGGCGACCGCCTCGCGCTGTACTACAGCTCCGCCAACTTCGACGAGGACGTCTTCGAGAACCCCGGGACGTTCGACATCACCCGCGACCCGAACCCCCACCTGGCCTTCGGCGGCGGCGCCCACTACTGCATCGGCGCCCACCTCGCCCGGCTGGAGGTCGCGCTGATCTTCGAGGCCGTCGCCGACCGGATGCCCGGCGTCCGCGCCGCCGGACGCCCCGAGCGGATGCGCTCGCCGTGGGTCAACGGCATCCGCGCGTTCCCCGTCGCGTACGCGTGAATGTGACCTTCGTCGCTCTGCTGTCCGCCGACCAACGAACCTCGGCCGACCTCCCGTAGCGCCCGGGCACAACCTTGACGGAAAACGACTGTTTCCGGCCTTCCGGACCACCCGGGTTGCGTCCGGCCTTCCAAACACTCTTAGACACCCTGCCCAATACGGGGTCGCCGGGTACCGTAAGGTCTGATTTCAACATCCACTCACGGGGACGCCTGTGCGGACGTGCAGGGCGGCCACGCGACGGACGGGAGTGACTCGTGACAAGGGGCTTGCGTGGCTGAGGCAGTTGAGCCGTCGGATCGTCCACTGCGCGTGGCCCTGCTCTCCTACCGGAGCAAGCCGCACTGCGGCGGCCAGGGCGTGTACGTGCGGCACCTGAGCCGCGAACTGGTCGATCTCGGGCACAGCGTCGAGGTGTTCTCCGGGCAGCCGTACCCGGACCTGGACCGCGACGAGATCACCCTGACCAAGGTCCCGTCGCTGGACCTGTACCGCGACGAGGACCCGTTCCGGACGCCGGCGCGCGAGGAGTTCCGCGACTGGATCGACGTCCTGGAGTTCGCCCACATGAAGACCGGCGGCTTCCCCGAGCCGCTGACCTTCAGCCTCCGGGTGCTGCGCGAGCTGCGTCGGCGGCGGCGCGACTTCGACGTCGTCCACGACAACCAGGTCCTCGGCTGGGGCAACCTCGCCATCCCGCGCACCGGCCTGCCGATGGTCACGAGCATCCACCACCCGATCAGCGTGGACCGGCGCATCGAGCTGGAGGCCGCAGAGAACGGTCTCGCCAGGTTCGGCAAGCGCCGCTTCTACAGCTTCGTCGGGATGCAGGCGCGGGTCGCGCGGCGCGTCGGCCCGGTCCTGACGGTGTCCGGCTCGTCCAAGTTCGACATCGTCCGCGACTTCCGCGTGGACCCGTCCGACATCGAGATCCTTCCGCTCGGCGTCGACACCTCCGTCTTCCACCCGCGCGGCGAGCGCGTCCCCGGCCGGATCGTGGCGATGGCGAGCGCCGACGCCCCGATCAAGGGCGTGGACGTCCTGCTGCGCGCCGTCGCCAAGGTCGCCACCGAGCGTGACGTTCATCTCGTCGTCGTCAGCCGGCCCCGCGAGGACGGCCCGACCGAGCGCCTCGTCCGCGAGCTGGCCCTCACCGATCGGGTACGGTTCGTGAGCGGCATCAGCGACGATGAGCTGGGCGAGCTGCTCGCCTCCGCGGAGATCGCGGTGGTCCCCTCCCGGTACGAGGGCTTCTCGCTCCCCGCCGTCGAGCACATGGCGTCCGGGACGCCGCTGGTCGCGAGCCGGGCGGGCGCGCTGCCCGAGGTCGTGGGCGACGCGGCGCCGCTGGTCGAGCCCGGCGACGTCGAGGAGCTGGCGGCGGTCCTGCTGCGGCTGCACGACTCCCCCGCCGAGCGGGAGCGGGTCGGCGCGGCGGGCCTGGCGCGCGTCCTCGAACGCTACGCCTGGCGCGCCGTGGCGCAGGCCACCGTCGACCACTACCGCGCCGCGATCGAGCGGCGGGACTACCTGCGGCGGGCCGCGGCCGGGCGCACGGCCGCGCGTTGAGTTGGAGGGGCCGCCCCGGCGGCCCCCGTACGGAAGGAGCACGACCCTGCTGACCGTGGATTTCCAGCGGTTCCGCGTGGCACCCGGCGAACGCGTCCTGGACATGGGCTGCGGCGCCGGACGGCACGCGTTCGAGCTGTACCGCAGGGGTGCCGACGTGGTGGCCTTCGACCTCGACCCCGGGGAGCTGGACGGCGTCGAGAAGATGTTCGGCGCGATGCGGCTGGAGGGCGAGGTGCCCGCCGGCGCGTCCGCGACGACCGTCCAGGGCGACGCGCTCGACCTGCCGTTCCCCGACGACCACTTCGACAAGATCATCGCGTCCGAGGTGCTGGAGCACATCCCCGACGACATGCGGGCGATGCGCGAGCTGCTGCGCGTCCTCAAGCCGGGCGGGCACCTCGCCGTGACGGTGCCGAGCTGGCTGCCCGAGCGGCTGTGCTGGGCGCTGTCGGAGGACTACCACACCGCCCCCGGCGGGCACGTCCGCATCTACACGCGGGCGGAGCTGGAGGCCAAGCTGAAGTCCCTCGGTTTCCGGGTCGGGGGGCACCACCACGCCCACGGCCTGCACGCGCCCTACTGGTGGATCAAGTGCGCGGTCGGCGTCAACAACGACAAGCACCCGCTGGCGAAGGCGTACCACCAGGTGCTCGTCTGGGACATCATGAAGCGCCCGCTGGCGACCCGGCTCGCCGAGCGCGCGCTGAACCCGCTGATCGGCAAGAGCGTGGTCGTGTACGTCACCAAGCCCGCGACTCCCGAACGTCCCGCCGAGGCGGACAGGGAGATCGCGGATGCGGTCTGAGGCCGCGTCCACGCCGCCGCCCGTGCCGCCGTCCGTCCCCGGAGTGCTGACCGCCGACGACGTCGTCGCGACGGCGCGCAGCATCGTCGCCCAGCAGGAGCCGTCCGGAGCGATCCCGTGGTTCACCCCCACCGGGGGCGTCGCGGGGCACGTGGACGCCTGGAACCACGTCGAGGCCGCGATGGCGCTGACGGTGGCGGGGCTGCACGAGCCCGCCCGCCGCGCCTACACGTGGCTGGCGAGCGTCCAGCGCCCGGACGGGTCCTGGCCCGCCAAGTGGGTGCTGGGCGAGGTCACCGAGCCGGGCGGCGAGTCCAACCAGGCCGCGTACGTCGCGGTCGGGACGTGGCACGAGCTGGAGATGACGGGCGACGAGGAGTTCGCCAAGGCGATGTGGCCGACCGTCCGGCGGGCGATCGAGTACACGCTCGAACTCCAGACCCGGCGCGGCGAGATCCTGTGGATCCGGCACGAGAACGGCGTCGCGGCCGACGAGGCGCTGCTGACCGGCTGCTCGTCGATCTACCAGTCGCTGCGCTGCGCGGTCGCGCTCGGCGAGCGGCTGGGCGAGCCCCGGCCGGAGTGGGAGCTGGCCGCCGACCAGCTCGGGCACGTCGTCGCGGCCCACCCGGAGGCGTTCGCCGACAAGAGCCGCTGGTCGATGGACTGGTACTACCCGGTGCTCGGCGGCCCGGTGCGCGGGCCGGACGCCCGCGCGCGGCTCGCCGACGGCTGGGACACCTTCGTCGTCCCGGGCCTCGGCTGCCGCTGCGTGTCCGACCAGCCGTGGGTGACGGCGGCGGAGAGCTGCGAGCTGGTGATGGCGCTGGACGCGGCGGGCGAGCGGGACCGGGCGCTCAAGCTGTTCACCGAGATCCAGCACCTGCGGCACGAGGACGGCTCGTACTGGACGGGCTGGCAGTTCGCCAACCAGCGCCACTTCCCCGGGGACCGGTCCACGTACACGGCGGCGGCGGTGATCCTGGCGGCCGACGTCCTCGCGGACGCGTCGCCGGGCGCGCGGCTGTTCAAGGAGATCGCGGGGCGGCGGCTCGGCCCGTCCGCGCCCGCCGACCCCGACGCGTGCGGCTGCGCGCTCGCCCCCGTCCGCCGCTAGCGGACGCGCGCCGCCCCGGTCCTCGCCTAGCGGACGTCGGCGGCGGAGACCCGCTCCAGGATCCGCAGGGAGCCCTGGACGCGGCGCTCCGCGAACGCCCCGCTCGCCAGCGCCCGCTGGTAGACGTGGTACGGCGCCTGCCCGCCGTCGGCCGGGTCGGGGAACACGTCGTGGATCGCGAGGGCGCCGCCGACCGCGACGTGCGGCGCCCAGGCGGCGTAGTCGCCCTGCGCCCACTCCTCGGCGTGGCCGCCGTCGATGAACAGCAGCGCGAGCGGCGTGTTCCAGAACCGCGCGACGGTCGCGGACGCGCCGACGATCGCGACGACCTCGTCCTCCAGCCCGGCGTTCCCGATCGTCCGGCGGAAGGTGGGGAGGGTGTCCATCCGGCCCGTCAGCGGGTCCACCAGGGACGGGTCGTGGTGCTCCCAGCCCGCCTGGTTCTCCTCCGAGCCGTGGTGGTGGTCCACGGTGACGGCGGTGGAGCCGAGCGTCCGCGCCGCCGCGCCGAGGTAGATCGCCGACTTGCCGCAGTAGGTGCCGACCTCCAGCAGCGGCCCGGCGACGCGCGCGCCGTACTCCAGCGCGGCGGCGTGCAGGGCGCGGCCCTCGTCGTCGGGCATGAACCCCTTGGCCGCCCGCGCCGCGCGCAACAGGTCGGCGGGAATTTCGGCGGCCGGGGGCGCGGACGCGGTGCTCTCAGTCATCGGACCTCCGGACGGGAACTCTAGCCGACCCGGTTCGCCCCGGTTTCGCCCGTGTCCCCCTTATCCTGCGTGGCACGTCCCGGCGCGGAATGTTGCGCCGCTGAGCGCGCGCGCCGTTTTTCCCTGCGCCGCGCGCGATGCGGGGCGGCGGCGTCCGTGCTGGAATGGACGCCCCTACGAAGTGATCATGGAGGCGGGGTGGAGCGTCCACGCGGACGGCGGCTGGTGGCGGCGGCTCTCGTCGCGGGCCTGCCCGCCGCGCTCGTGCCGAGCCCGCCCGCCGCCGCGGCGCCCCGGCAGGTCCGGATCCACGACGTCCAGGGCGACCGGGCCGTGTCGCCGCTGGACGGCCGGACGGTGCAGGGCGTCCCCGGCGTCGTGACGGCGGTCGTCCCGAACGGGTTCTGGATGCAGGACGAGCACCCGGACCGCAGCGAGGCCACGTCCGAGGGCGTGTTCGTCCACACCGGCACGCCGCCGCGCGCGACCGTCGGCGACGCCGTGCGGGTGAACGGACGGGCCGTCGAGTACCGTCCGGGCGGCCCGGCGTCGGCCTACCTGTCGCGGACGCAGATCGAGGCGGCGGCCGTCGCGGTGGACCGGCACGGGGTGCCGCTGCCGCCGCCCGTCGTCGTCGGTCCCGGCGGGCGCCGCCCGCCCGCCGCGCTCTACCGGGGACCCGCCCGGGCCGCCGAGGGAACGGCGCGGCTGAACCCGCGCCGCGACGCCCTGGACTTCTACGAGGCGCTGGAGGGCATGCGGGTCCGCGTGAACGACGCGGTCGCCGTCGGCCCGTCGCGCGGCGGCGAGGTGCCGGTGCTGCCCGCGAACGGCCGGGGCGTCCCCGGCCGGACGGCGCGCGGCGGCGTGCGCAGCGAGACCGGCCCGTCCCCCGCCCGGATCGTGCTGGACGACGCGCTCGCCCCGCTGCCCTCGCTGGACGTCGGGGACCGGCTGCCCGGCGCGTCCGACGGCGTCCTGGACTACGGCTTCGGCGACTACACGCTGCTGCTCACCGCGACGCCGCCGCGCGTGGCCGCCGAGCCGTCCCGCGAGACGACCCGCGCCCAGCGCCCCGGGGAGCTGGCGGTCGCGACGCTCGCGCTGGACGGCGTCAACCCCGACACCCCCGCCGACCGGCTCGTCGCGCTCGCCGCCGACATCGTCCACGGCCTGAACGCGCCCGACCTCATCACCGTCTCGGGCCTCCAGGACAACACCGGCGCCGACGACGACGGCACGACCGCCGCCGACCAGTCCGTCGCCGAGCTGATCAACGCGATCAGCGCGCTCGGCGGCCCCGCTTACGACTGGCGATCGGTCGATCCGCGCAACAACGCCGACGGCGGTCGGCCGGGCGAGAACGCGCGCCTCGGGTTCCTGTTCCGGACGGACCGGGGGCTCGCGTTCACCGACCGTCCGGCCGGGCCGCCCGCCGGGGCGCTCGGGGACGGTCCGGGCGAGCTGCCGCGCACGCCCGTCCGGGTCGTCCCGGCGGGGAAGGGCGTGCGGCTGTCGCGCAGCCCGGGCCGCGTCGAGCCCGCCGACCCGGCGTGGAACGCCACCCGCAAGCCGCTCGCCGGGGAGATCACCTGGCGCGGGCACCAGATCATCGTGGTGACGACGCAGTGGTTCCCGACGACGTCCGACGACCAGCCCTGGTACGGGCGCCGCCAGCCGCCCGCGCGGCCGTCGGCGTGGCGGCGGGACGCGCAGGCCAAGGTCATCGCGGGGTTCGTGCGGGCGGTGCGGCGCGCGGACTCCGACGCGGCCGTGATCGTCACCGGGGACCTCAACGAGACGCCGTCCGGCGGCGCGGTGCGGACGCTCGTCCATGACGGCGGGCTGACCGACACGGCCGCGCGGATCCCGGCGCGGCGGCGGTACACGTCGGTGGGCGGGGGCATCGCGCGGCAGCTCGACCACATCCTCGTCAGCCCCTCCCTGGCCGGACGGGTGACGGGCGCGGACGTCGTCCACCGCGTGGCGGAGTTCGCCGAGAGCGACGGGGACCGGGATCCCGCGCTCGTCCGCATCGCCTTCGGTGAGTGAGGGTCGCCTTACTGCGGCAGTCATAGACGGTTCGGACAAACCGCAGCTAACTTCCCACTCATGAGCAAAGGTGCATGCAGTTGCGGACACGCCAGCGGTTGCTCCTGCCCGAAGGGCTGCGGCTGCCGCTGTAACGGCTAGCGGGACGGGAGCGGCGCGCGCCACAGGAAGGGCACGTCCCCCCGGTGGCCCGCCGCGCTCCCGACGGCGACGAGGTCGCGGCCGACGACCGTCAGCGCCGTGACCGTCCCGTCGCCCTTCGCCGCGACGCGTCGCCAGGCCGTGCCGTCCGGCGACACGAGCACCGTGAGCCGTCCGCCGGACGTTCCGGCGAGCGCGAAGCCCTGCGGCGTCGCCGCGGCCGTGACGTTCGCCTCCGGGCGGAGCGCGGCCGTCCAGTGGGCGCCGCCGTCCGCCGAGGACGCGACGAACCCCGCAGGACCGGACGCCGTCGTGCCCCGGCCCACCGCCACCAGCCTGTTCCCCACCGCGACGACCTGCGTGAACGAGCCGGTGACCAGGCCCGGCGGCAGCGCCGGCGGGGTGGCCTGGGTCCAGGTCAGGCCGTCCGGGGACGTCCACAGCACCGGCGCGTCCCGGCCGGCCGTGCGCCGCCCGCCGACCGCGACGTAGCCGGACGCCGTCGCCGCGACCCCGGCCAGCCACGAGCCCTTCGCCACGCCCTTGGGCGTCGGGGCGCCCGTCCAGCTCACGAGATCGGTCGTGCGCCACGCGGCGGCCGTGCCGAACCCGGTGCCGACGGCCACATAGCCCGCCGGGCCGTAGGCGACGGCGGCGACGCGCGCGTTGGTGGCCGCCTTGGCGCGCCAGGTCAGCGCGTCCCCGGACGTCAGCAGGACCGAGTCGGCCGGACGGGCGTCGTTGCGGCCCGCCACCAGCCACCCGGCGGGGCCGTGGACGACGGCGGTCAGCGCGGTCGCCGGGACGTCCGGCCGCGCCGCGCGGATCCAGCGGACGCCGTCGGCCGACGTCCACAGCGCCGCCGCGCCGTTCGTCCCGCCGACCGCGACGACGCGGCCGGGGACGGCGGCGAGCGCGGCCACGTCCCGGCGGACCCCGATCGCGCCCGGCACGGCCCGCAGGTCCACCGGGGCGCCGACCGCGAGGTAGGGGTCGTCGGCGGCGCGTCCGGCGAGGACGGGCACGCCGCCCGCCGTCACGCCGAGGCCCGCGACGGCCGGGGCCGTCCCGGGGACGGCGCCGGGGCTCCAGGTGCGTCCGTCGGTGCTGCGCAGCACGGTGAGCGCGCCCTTGGCCCGGACGACGGCCGCGAGGCCGCCCGCCGCGCCGCCGAAGCGCTCGACGCGTTCCAGGCCGTCCACGGCAAGCCGTCCGGCCGGTGCCCAGCGGGCGCCGTCGGGGGCCGCGAACACGACGGCGTCGGCGACCGTCCTGCGGCGCTTCTTCGACCCGGTCGCGCGGCGGGCGTCGCGGACGGCGTAGAACCCGCCGGGACCGGCCGTCAGCCCGCGCACCGGCCCGGCCGAGCCGTCGGCCTGCGGGACGGTCACGGGCGTCCAGGACCGTCCGGCGTCGGCGGACCGCCACAGGCCCTCGGCGGTCGTGCGGACGGTGCGCTTCTTGACCCGCCTGGCCGTGACGGTCGTGCCGTGCGCGAGCAGCGTCGTCCCGGACGCGGCGACGGCGTCCAGGGCGGTCGCCTGCGGCGCGGCGGCGTGCTGCCACGTCCGGCCGTCGGGCGACGTCCACACGACGGCGCGGGTCCCGTCCGTGCCGACCGCCGCGAAGCCCTGCGCGGTGCGGGCCAGGGCGGACACGCGCCCGCCGGGACCGGAGCCGCGCAGCGTCCAGGTGCGGGCGTCGGGGCTCGTCCACAGCGTGGTGCCGTCGGCGCCGAGCGCGGCCCACGCGCCGGGCGCCCCGGCGAGCAGGACGGGCGCGGGCCCGCGCGGGGACTCCGCGCCGTCCGGGGTGCGGACGTCGGCGAGCGTCCAGGCGCGTCCGGCGTCGCGGGAGACGAGGAACTCGGCGCGCGCGGCCTGCGCCCCCGGGGCGGTCTCGGCGCCCGCGACGACGATCACCTGGCCCGCGACCGCGACGGCCCGCAGGTCCTGGACGAGGCCGTCGGGGAGCGTCGCGTCGGCCGTGAAGAGGGCGTCCGCCGGGCGCGCGGCCGGGACCGGCGGGGCGTCCGGACCGCCGCGCGTGAGCGCGTACGCCGCGCCGCCGGCGGCCAGCACGACGACCGCGACGGCGCCGGTCACGAGCCGTCCGCGCCGCGCGACGGGCCTTTGCCGGGCCGGGCCCTGCACGGGGGCGGCGGGCGCGGGGCGCGACGTCACGAGGGCCGGGCCGTCGTGCCAGCTGATGCCCGCGTCCTGCCAGGCGTCGTGGGAGCGGCGCCAGGGCGAGCGCCCGTCGTCGTCGGCGGGGGCGTCGGCGGGGGCGTCGCCGAAGGCCAGGAGGCGCCGGACGTGCCGCGACCCCGGAGCGTCCGCGCCGACCCGGGCGGAGCCGTCCTGGGGGATCCTCGCTGCCACTCCCGCTCCTCCACCCGTCGGCCTGTGTTCCGGGGCACATTACTCCCGCACGGGCCGATCACGCCGAACCCGGTTCAGGCGAGCAGTAGAGCGAACATCACCCCACGACTCGCCGGAAAGGTTCATATCACTTCAGGCGCGGGCGGCGTGATCCTTCACGGTGATCGACCCCTTGTAGCCGAGGCCCTTCACGCGCAGCACCGGGGCGCCGTCGCGCACCGCACCGCGCACGTCGGACGACACGCCGACGCCGCCCGCCTCCACCCGCACGCCCGGCGGCACGATCAGCTCGACGCCCGACTTGTAGGCGATGACGCGCAGCCGCGTGAGCGCCCCGGCGAACTCGGCGGACGTCAGGTCCAGCACGCCCGAGCCCTTGTAGACGACGACCGTCGCGCGCTCCGGCAGCGTCCACCGTCCGGTCCGGCTCAGCGCGCCCTTGTAGGCCAGATGGAGCCGCGCGCCGCGTCCCGCCGAGGGCGACGGGCCGGACGCCTGGGCGGGCGCGGCGGGCAGATCGGCGGAAACGACGCTCAGCTCGCCGTGCGTGCGGGAGGCGAGGGTCCGCTCGATGCGCTCGTCGAGTTCGCGCTCGTCCAGGCGGCCCTCGGCGAACGCGGTGTGCAGCCGGACGAGCACGGCGTCGCGGTCGCCGTCGGACGCGCGGGCGCGGGGGTCGGCGGGGGTGTCCAGGCTCATGATCGTTCCTCCGGGAGCGGGGATGGCGGCCTGCGACTCACCGGCCGGACGCCGGAAGTCGAGATGTATCGTAACTTGTCCGCCCGTGCCGCCGCCGTTCCCGAGACCGCCTCCGGCCACGCCCCTAGGCTGGACCCGTGCTCCTGACGACGCTCGACAACTGGCGGACCGCCGCCGCATCCCGTCTCCCGCTCGCCGACCCCGTCTGGGCGCCGGACGAGCCCGCCGCCGCCCTGGAGGCCGCCGACGCCGCCTTCCCGGCGGGCCAGGTCGTGGCGGCCGACCTGGCGCCCGTCCCGGCCGACGCCGTGGACGTCGCCGCCCTCGACGACGCCGCGCTGCGCTACCTGCGCCGTGCCCCGGACGGACGCCACAGCGCCCTGCTGGACCGTCCGGACACCGCCGCCGCCCTGGACCTGCTCCCCCACCCCGAGGGCGGCTGGTTCCGCGAGACGTGGCGCACCGCGCACCGCTTCACGCCGTCCGGCTACCCCGGCGAACGCGCGTCGGCCACCGGCATCCACTTCCTGCTGCCGCCCGGCGAGGAGTCGATGTGGCACGTCGTGCGCTCCGACGAGCTGTGGCTGTGGCACCACGGCGGCCCGCTGACGCTGCTGCTCGGCGGCACCGGAGACCGTCCCGGCCCGCCGACGCCGTTCACCCTTGGCCCCGACCTCGCGGCGGGCCACGCCTTCCAGGCCCTGGTTCCGGCGGGCCACTGGCAGGCCGCCCGCCCCGCCACCGCCCAAGAGGTCCTGGTGAGCTGCATCGTCTCCCCGGGCTTCGACTTCGCCGACTTCCGCGCCTAGCCGCGAGACGAACGACCGCCCGGGGCCGCTCTCGGCGTCCCCGGGCGAAGAACGGCCGCTAGATGCGGCTCGCCTGCTTGCCGCTCATGGAGCGCATGATGTGCTCCACCAGCGTGATGAGCACGTGCTTGGCCGACTCGCGGTCGCGCACGTCGCAGTCGATGACGGGGATGTCGGCGGGCAGGTCCAGCGCGTCCCGGACCTGCTCGGGCGTGTGCGCGCCCGCGCCGTCGAACCGGTTCACGCCGATGATGAACGGCACGCCGCGCCGCTCGAAGTAGTCCACCGAGGGGAAGCAGTCGGCGAGCCGCCGCGTGTCCACGAGGACGACCGCGCCGAGCGCGCCCTTGGCCAGCTCGTCCCACATGAACCAGAAGCGGTCCTGGCCGGGCGTGCCGAACACGAACAGCACGAGGCCGTTCGGGAGCGTGATGCGCCCGAAGTCCATCGCGACGGTCGTCGTGGTCTTCTGCGAGACCGCCGACGTGTCGTCGATCCCGATGCTCTTCTCGGTGAGCGCCTCGTCGGTCCGCAGCGGCCGGATCTCGCTGACCGCGCTCACCAGGGTCGTCTTGCCGACGCCGAAGCCGCCGGCGACCAGGATCTTCACGGTCAACGCGGAATCGCCCTGCCGGGGGCCTGGGTCAGAGCGCACGGATTCCATCGATCACTTCCTTGAGTACGCGTTCGCCGGGGAACCGGGCCACCGGCGCGGGCCGCCGGACCTCGATCAGCGAGCGGTCGAGCAGGTCGCCGAGCAGAACCCGGACGACCCCGAGGGGGAGTTCCAGTTCCGACGCTATCTCGACCACCGACAGCGGAGTGCGGCAAAAGCCCAAGATCATCTCATGTTCGGGATCGGGGGACCAGATCGGCGGCGGCGCACCGGGCGGAACGGGACGAACCTCCCCGTCCGCCTCGGCGTCCTCGTCGTCCCGGGTGACGATCAGCGCGACCATGTCGAAGACGTCCGCGCCGTCGTACTTCGTCCGGCCGCCGGTGAGCGCGTAGGGGCGCACCACCGGACCGGCGTCGTCATCGAACCAGGCGGAACCGGGCATGTCACGCGTCCGGGTCGGCGGTGCGCGGGTCGGCGGACAGATGGCGTCCGACGCGGGTGACGAGCATCGCCATCTCGTAGGCGATGAGGCCGAGGTCGGCGTCGGCGTCCGACAGGACCGCGAGGCACGCGCCGCGCCCGGCCGCCGTGACGAACAGGAACGCCGACTCCATCTCCACGATCGTCTGCCGCACCGCGCCGCCGCCGAACGCCTCCCCCGCGCCGCGCGCGAGGCTCTGGAAGCTCGCGGCGACCGCGGCGACGTGGTCGGACTGGGCGCGGTCCAGGCCGCTGGACGACGCGATGCGCAGCCCGTCGCTGGACAGCACCACCGCGTTCTGCACCTGGGCGACGCGCTGGACGAGGCTGTCGAGCAGCCAGTTCAGGTCGTCGGCGCCCGCGGTCTCGGGACCGGCCTGCTGGGCTTGTGTCATCGGGTCTCGTCCTCCTCGGGGTGGATCGGCTCGTCGGGGGCGGGGCCGGGTTCCGACCGGCCGCGCTCCCAGCCGCGCTGCATGGCGGACAGCTTGGACCGCATCGCCTCGGGTGAGCGCGGCGGTTCCTGCGGGGGTGCCGCGTCGTCGGGGACGGGCGCGGCGAGCGGGACGGGCGCCTCGGCGACGGGCGCGGCGACGGGGGCGCGGTGTCGGCCCGCCCCGCCGTCGTCGCGCGCGTCGAGGCGCTCGCGCAGGGCGGGCGCCAGGTTGGCCTGACGGCGGCGGCGCGGCAGCCCCGCGTCCGTCGCCTCGTGGACGGCGGGCCGCTCGGCGACCGGCGCGGGCTCGGGTTCGGGCGCGGGCTCGGGTTCGGGCTCGTCCGGGACGGGCTCGGCGACGAGCCGCACGACGCCCTTCTCCTCCCGTTCGGCCGCGACCGCCATCGCCGGGCCGGGCGTGAGCGCCAGCGGCCCGGACCGCCGCACGGCGGGCTCCGGCTCCGGCACCGCCACCAGCAGTTCGCCCGGGATGAGCGCGATGGCCGTGACGCCCCCGTACGCCGACGCGCGCAGCGTCACCCGGATCCCGTGCCGCCGCGCGAGCCGCGCGACGACGAACAGGCCGAGCTGGGCGCTGTCGGACGGGTCGAACTCCGGCGGGTCGGCGAGCCGCGCGTTGGCCGCCGCGATCGCCGCCTCCTCCATGCCGAGCCCGCGGTCCTCGATCTCGATCGCGCAGCCCTGCCCGACGCGGTGCCCGTCGATGACGACCGGCGACCCCGGCGGCGAGAACGCGGTGGCGTTCTCCACGACCTCGGCGAGCAGATGGACGACGTCGGCGACGGCCGTCCCGAGCAGCGCGACGCGCGGCAGCGGGCGCACCCGGACGCGCGGGTAGTCCTCGACCTCGGCGACCGCGCCGCGCACGACGTCCACCAGCGGGACGGGATGGCGCCAGCCGCGGCCCGCCGTCTTGCCCGCGAGGATGACCAGGCCCTCGGCGTGCCGCCGCATCCGGGTGGCGAGGTGGTCGAGGCGGAACAGGTCGGCCAGCTCGGCGGGGTCCTCGGTGCGGTGCTCCATGCGGTCGAGCAGGCTGAGCTGGTGGTGCAGCAGCGACTGGTTGCGCCGGGCGAGGTTGACGAACACCTCGCTGATCCCGCGCCGCGCGGCGATCTCGCCGGCGGCGGCGAGCAGGACCGCGTCGCGGGTGACGACGAACGCCGCCGCGATCCGCTCGATCTCAGTGATCGTGAAGTCGGGCGTCGAGAGGTCGACGTCCTCGGGGTCCACGGTCTCCCCGGACCGGACGCGGGCCGACAGATCGGGCAGCTTGCGGTGGGCGAAGTCGACGACGGCGTCCGCGAGCGTCCGGCACTCGCGCAGCAGCCGCCGTCCGACCCGGTAGGCCAGCAGCGCGGACGCGATCACCGCGAGCAGGCCGAGCCCGCCCGCGATGGCCAGCCGCGCGAACGCGCCGACCGCGATGTCGGTGGCGCGCTCGGTGACGCCGGAGAGCGTCCCGTTCTCGAACGTGTAGAGGCCGTGCTCGACCGCGTCGGCGGTGGCCCACCACTGCCGGACCGTCAGCGGCTCGCGCGCCGCCGGGGTCCGCGCGGGCTTGCGCGCCACCGGCTGGACGGTCCGCGCGCCGCGCACGATCTCGTCCTCCCACAGCCGCAGCCGCGCGAACTCGGGCCCGGCGACGAGCCGTCCGTAGCGGGCGCGGTCGGGGCCCGGCAGGTTCGGGACGGCGTCGAGGTAGGTGTACCGCTGCGCGCCGACGAGCTGCGCGAACTCGGCGCGGTCGGCGCCGGTCAGGCGCCCGGCGGCGAGCGCGCCGGTGAGCAGGGCGTCCTCGCGGGCCACGTACTCGTGGGCGCGGCCGATGGCGGTGAGGGCGCGGGCGTCGCTGGTGATGCGGCCGTCCGGGGCGACGACCGAGGAGTACACGCCGAACGCGGCGTCGATCATTCCGTCGTACTCGCGCAGGACGTCGGCGCGCCCGGCGCGTCCGGTGTCCAGGTCGCGGCGGATGGCGTCGAGCGCGCCGAGGCCGCGCACCAGCGCGTCGATGTGCGCGAGCAGCGCGGGGTTGGACCCGGCGACGTCGCGCAGGCCGGAGTCGTTCGCGCTGGTCCGGACCTTCTCGCGGACCTGGTCGGTGTCGCGGCGGCGGGCGGCCAGGTCGGCGTCCTCGGCGCGCGTCGCGCGTCCGGCGCCGGCCCGCCACATCGACAGCCGCCGCTCCTTCTGGAGGGCGGCCACGAGGCCCTGGGTGGGCAGCAGCGACTTCTGCTCGAACGTGCGGCTGCGCAGGAGCTGGTCGGCCTCGCCATAGGTGATCCCGGTCGCGAAGACCCACAGTCCGCCGAGCGCGAGCAGCGGGACGAGGGTCAGCAGCGTGATCCGCGCCCGGATCGAGGAGAGGCGCCCCTTCATCGCGGCTCGCGGGTCGGGCCGCCGGCCGGGGGCTGTGCGACGAAATGGCGCGACATGCGGGGGGATCCCTCCCGAGACGGGCGTGCGGGGATCTGCGGAGCCTACTACGTCGCCGTGGACGCCCGGCGAAGCACGCGGCGCCGGGAAGCGACGTCTTCCGCGATTTCTGCCGTACGCCGATAAATAACCCGGTTCCGCCCGGGGTCGGGCGCGCCACACTTCGCGTCGGCGGAGCAGCGGAATGTCCGTGGCGGGCCGCGCGGCGTTACGATTCCCGCCGTGAGTCCCGAAAGCCAGGCATCCGAGGCACTTCCGTCGCGTCGCCGCCGCACCCCGCGCGGCGGACGGCACCGCGGCGACGAATCCTTCCTGCTGCCCCCCGACTCCCCCGCCCTGGTCCTCGCGGTCCCCGGACCCGCGGACGGCCCCGGCGCGGCCATCGCCGCCGAGGTCGCCCGGCTGGTGGAGATCGAGCACACCGGCCAGCCCGCGCACATCGGCCATCTGGCGGGCGACCGGGCGGCGCTCGGCCCGCTGCTGGCCGGGTTGACGCGGCATCGGCCGGACGAGCCCGCGGCGGTCGTCGTGCCGTTCGCCGCGCTGCCCGATCCGGACGTCGCGGCGGCCGTGGGCGCGGCGGCGGCCGGCGCGCCCGTCCCGGTCGTGGCGGCCGAACCGCTCGGCCCGCATCCGCTGCTCGCCGAGGCGCTGCACGACCGGCTCGCCGACGCGGGCCTCGCCCGCGCCGACCGGATCCGCATGATGACGATGGTGACGGCCGCCGGGGGCGTGATCGTCGCCGCGCCGGGCCCGGGCGCGGACGCGGCGGCGCAGGCCGAGGTCACCGCCGTCCTGCTGGCGTCCCGGCTGGCCAGCCCGGTCTTCACGGCGTCGCTGGCCGACCCGGCGGCGCTGCGCGCCGCCGCCGACCGGCTGCGCGCGTCGGGGGCGGCCTCCGTCGCGATCGCCCCGCACCTCATCGGCCACGAACCCGAGATCGCCCTGCTGGCCGAGGCCGCCGCCGCGCTCGGCGCCGGCCACTCCGCCCCGATCGGCGCCCACCCGGCCCTGGCCCGCCTCGCCGCCCTGCGTTACGTCGAGGCCCTGGCCGGCGCCCTCACCACCTGACCGCCCGCACCCGCCGCCCCGCCCCAGACGTCCCGGGCCGGGGCGGCGGCGCACGGCCCAGCGCACGGCGTGCGCGACACCGCACGGCGGGTGCGCGGCGGCGCGGGACGGGGTGCTCGGCGGCGTCCCGTCCCGCGGGCGGGTCAGGACGTGAGCTGCTGGATCAGCGGGCCCATCTGCTCGCCGACGTTGTTGAAGACCGCGAGGGGCTCGGCGGCGTTGATCGCGTCCCAGTGGTCGCGGACGGACTCGACCGACAGCGTCTCCTTGGTGCCCCAGCCCGGCCCCTCGGCGACGAAGATCTTGGCGATCCGGCCGCCGCCGACCGTGTAGACCTGCCCGGACTCGGCGACGCTCTCGTGCGCGAGGAACGCCACCAGCGGCGTCACCTGCTCGACGCCGAGCGCGGCGGCGAAGTCGGCGGGCAGCAGGTCCTCGGTCATGCGGGTCCACGCGACGGGCGCGATGGCGTTGGCCCGGATGCCGTACTTGGCGCCCTCGTGGGCGAGCGTCTTGGTGAACCCGACGAGGCCCATCTTCGCCGTCGCGTAGTTGGCCTGGCCGAAGTTGCCGAACAGCCCCGCCGGGGACGAGGTGTTCACCACGCGGCCGTAGCCCTGCTCGCGCAGGTGCGGCCACGCGGCGCTGGTGACGAGGAACGAGCCCCGCAGGTGGACGGCGATGACCGCGTCGAACTCCTCGACGGTCATGTTCTTGAACGACTTGTCGCGCAGGATCCCGGCGTTGTTGACGACGATGTCGATCTTGCCGAACGCGTCCAGCGCCGTCCGGACGATGCCCGCCGCGCCCTCGGGGTCGGCCACGTTGCCCGGGTCGGCGACGGCCTCGCCGCCGGCCTTGGTGATCTCGTCCACGACCTCCTGCGCCGGACCGGCCGACGCGCCGACGCCCGACCGGTCGCCGCCGAGGTCGTTGACGACGACCTTGGCCCCGCGCGCGGCCAGCTCCAGCGCGTGCCGGCGGCCGAGCCCGTGCCCGGCGCCGGTCACGATCGCGACCCGCCCGTCGTAGCGCAGTTCCGACATCCCTGTCTCCTCACATCGCCGAGTCACTGCGGTCGTCCGCCGGTCGTCCCGCCGAACGTCCCCCAGGTAACCACCAAAGGGTTACCCAGTGGTACCACCTGACCGAATCCGACTCGGTAACGACCCCGCCCACACGGCCCGCACCCTGTCTGGAGGGCCTACGCGGTCGACGTGCGCGAACGGCGTGCGCGATCGACGTGCGCGATCGACGTGCGCGATCGACGTGCGCGAAGAACGTCAGCGCGGGACGGGAGTGTCGTGCTCGGCGTCCTCGCGGGCCTCGTCCTCTTCCTTCGCCTCGCGGCGGCGCTTGCGGACGCTCCACACCACGAGGCCGACGACGACCAGCACGGCCAGCGCGATGGCCAGGCCCCGGCCGACCATCGTCGCGGCCCGGTCGAACGCCTGCCCGGCGAAGTAGCCGCCGAGCGTGTACGCGACGACCCAGGACACCGCGCCGATCGCGTTGAAGACCAGGAAGCGCGGATACGGCATCCGCGAGGCGCCGACCAGCGCGGGCATCAGGGCGCGCAGCAGCGCGGTGAACCGGCCGAGGAAGACCGCGAACGCGCCCCGGCGGCGGATGAGGTCCTGCGCCTTCGCCACTTTCGCCTTGTGTTTCTCCATCGGCCGGGTGGCGAGCAGCCGCGTCCCGTATTTTCGGCCGATCTCGTACCCGACCGAATCTCCGATGATCGCCGAGCCCACCGCGATGACGAGCAGCAGCGGCAGCGACAGATGGCCGCTCGCGGCGAGCACCCCGCCCACCACGATCGCGGTCTCGCCCGGGAAGAGGAACCCGAAGAACAGGGCCGCCTCGGCGAACACGAGCGCGGCGATGATCAGGTAGACCACCGCAGGCGGCAGCCCGTCCACCAGGGCGTTGAAGTTCTCCAGCATCAGGCCCCCCGAGCCCTCGTGCGTCCGCTTCCCCCGGACCCGGATTCGGCCCACTCGCCATCGTAGCCGGGGGTCTCCGCCGGTCCTTCCCCTTGCGGGAGGATTGCCGGGGTCCACCGCAGGGACGACTCTCGTCGTCTCGGAGGGGGACCCGATCAGCCTTCAGGAGGACGGATCCTGTCACCGGACGTCCCTAGGCTGACCTTCTCCGAGTCCGAAACCCCAGCGAGGAGCGCCATGCGCAGCCCGTTCTTCAACAACATGGACCAAGGGCAGGTCCCCGGTCACTTCGTCCTGCAGAACCCGAAGATGCTCCGCGTCCACCTGAACGGCGACGTGATCGCCCGCCAGGGCGCGATGGTGGCGTTCCAGGGCCAGATGGACTTCGAGTACCAGGGCGCGGGCGGCGTCGGCAAGTTCATCAAGAAGATGATCACGCAGGAGGGCGCGCCGCTGATGCGCGCCACCGGCCAGGGCCTGCTGTTCCTCGCGCACAACGCCGAGGACATCCACCTGTTCTACCTGGAGAACGAGTCCCTGACCGTCAACGGCGCGAACATCCTCGCCTACGACTCGCACCTGGCCACCGACATCAAGCGGGTGCAGGGCGCGGGCATGATGGCGGGCGGCCTGTTCAACACCACGCTGACGGGCTCGGGCTGGGTCGCGCTGCACACGCACGGCACCCCCGTCCTGCTGGACGCGGGCCGCGCCCCCACCTTCGCCGACGCCCAGTCCGCCGTGGCCTGGAGCACGTCCCTCCAGACGGGCGTCAACCGCACGATCAAGGCCGCCGCCCTCATCGGCCGCGGCAGCGGCGAGGCGGTGCAGCTCTCCTTCCAGGGCCAGGGCTTCGTCCTCGTCCAGGCCAGCGAAGGCCCCACCGTCCCCACCCACACCCACTGACCCCACCCCAAGCACCCGGCGCGCGCCCGGCCCGCCCGCACGAGCTGCCCTCGTGCGCGCAGGCCGGGCGCCCGCATGAGCACAGACCCCGCGTGGATCACGCACGTGGACGCGGGCCGCCCGCGGGGACGCAGGGCCGCGCGCGGATGCTGACCGGGTGGGCGGGCGCCGTGTCGGCGCGGTGGGGAGCCGCTAGGCGAGTCGCCGCGCCTCGGGTTTGTGGGGGGCGGCGGGTGTGGGGTGAGTGATCTTGCCGGGCCGGGGGGCGCGGGGTGAGATCGGACGGTGTGGTGTGTATTGCCCGGGAGGGATGGGGATCCACCGCCCACGGGCGATGAGCTGGCAGATGTGCGGCGTCAGTGCGAGTAGCCTTGACGTGTTTCAGAACTCACCTGCGAGCTGCGGAAGAGGGCGATCTCCGCCGTGTCGACAGAGTCGTCGCAATCAAGTGCCGACCCCATGCACCCAGACTTCGGCGCCAACGAGTGGCTGGTCGACGAGCTGTACCACAAGTACCTCGAAGACCCGACCTCCGTTGACGAGGCCTGGTGGAACTTCTTCGCGGACTACCGGCCGGGCTCCCGCCCCGCCGCGACCGCCTCCCCCGAGGCGAGCGTCCCCGCGAACGGTTCCGCCCCGGCGACGGCGGCGGCGCCGCCGACACCCCCGGCCCCCGCGCAGCCGGCCGAGCCCGCCGTCCGGACGGCCGAGCAGCCGGCCGCGAAGGCGCAGGACAAGGCCGTGGCGGCCAAGCCGGCCGCGACGCCGGTCCCGGCGGGCGCCGAGGAGGTGCGGCTGCGCGGCGTCGCGGCGCGCACGGCGGCGAACATGGAGGCGAGCCTCGCGGTCCCGACGGCGACGAGCGTCCGGGCCGTCCCGGCGAAGCTGCTGATCGACAACCGCATCGTCATCAACAACCACCTCAAGCGCGGACGCGGCGGCAAGGTCTCCTTCACGCACCTGATCGGGTACGCGATCGTGCGCGCGCTGGCGGCGATGCCGGAGATGAACGCCGCCTACACCGAGGTGGACGGCAAGCCGGTGCTGGTGCGGCCCGAGCACGTCAACTTCGGCCTCGCGATCGACCTGCAGAAGGCCGACGGCCAGCGGCAGCTGGTCGTGCCGAGCATCAAGGCCGCCGACACCCTCGACTTCCGCCAGTTCTGGGCGGCGTACGAGGAGATCGTCCGCAAGGCGCGCAACAACAAGCTGACCCTGGAGGACTACCAGGGCACGACGATCAGCCTCACGAACCCGGGCACGATCGGCACGGTCCATTCGGTGCCGCGCCTGATGCCGGGCCAGGGGACGATCGTCGGCGTCGGCGCGATGGAGTACCCGGCGGAGTTCGCGGGCGCGTCCGGCGACACGCTGTCCCGGATGGGGATCAGCAAGGTCATGACGCTGACCTCCACCTACGACCACCGGATCATCCAGGGCGCGCAGTCCGGCGACTTCCTGCGCCGCATCAACGAGCTGCTGCTCGGCGCGGACGGCTTCTACGACGAGATCTTCGAGGCCCTGCGCATCCCGTACGAGCCGGTGCGCTGGGTGAAGGACATCTCGGCGTCCCACGAGGACGACGTCGCGAAGGTCGCCCGCGTCCACGAGCTGATCCACGCCTACCGGGTCCGGGGCCACCTCATGGCCGACACCGACCCGCTGGAGTACAAGCAGCGCCGCCACCCGGACCTGGACATCCTGCAGCACGGCCTCACCCTGTGGGACCTGGAGCGCGAGTTCGCGACGGGCGGCTTCGGCGGCGAGCCGACGATGAAGCTGCGCGACATCCTCGGCGTGCTGCGGATGGCGTACTGCCGGACGGTCGGCATCGAGTACATGCACATCCAGGACCCCGAGGAGCGCGCCTGGATCCAGGAGCGCGTGGAGGTCCCGCACGACAAGCCGTCGCGCGAGGAGCAGCTGCACGTCCTGCGGCGGCTGAACAGCGCCGAGGCGTTCGAGACGTTCCTGCAGACGAAGTTCGTCGGCCAGAAGCGGTTCTCGCTGGAGGGCGGCGAGTCGCTGATCCCCCTGCTGGACTCGGTGATCTCGGCGGCGGCGACGTCGAAGCTGGACGAGGTCGTCATCGGCATGGCCCACCGGGGCCGGCTGAACGTGCTCGCGAACATCGTCGGCAAGTCCTACGGGCAGATCTTCGGCGAGTTCGAGGGCAACCTGGACCCGCGCAGCGCGCAGGGCTCGGGCGACGTGAAGTACCACCTCGGCGCGTCCGGCGACTTCACGGCCGCCGACGGGTCCACGATCCACACCGAGCTGGTCGCCAACCCGTCCCACCTGGAGACGGTCGACCCGGTGCTGGAGGGCGTGGTCCGCGCCAAGCAGGACCTGCTGGACGTCGGCGAGGCCGGGTTCACGGTCCTGCCCGTCCTGATCCACGGGGACGCGGCGTTCGCCGGGCAGGGCGTGGTCGCCGAGACGCTGAACCTGTCGCAGCTGCGCGGTTACCGCACGGGCGGCACGGTCCACGTCGTGGTGAACAACCAGGTGGGCTTCACCACGGCGCCGGAGTACTCGCGGTCCAGCGTGTACTCGACGGACGTGGCCCGGATGATCCAGGCGCCGATCTTCCACGTCAACGGGGACGACCCGGAGGCGTGCGCGCGGGTGGCGCGGCTGGCGTTCGAGTACCGGCAGACGTTCAAGAAGGACGTCGTCATCGACATGGTCTGCTACCGGCGGCGCGGGCACAACGAGTCCGACAACCCGTCGTTCACGCAGCCGCTGATGTACGACCTGATCGACGCCAAGCGCTCGGTCCGCAAGCTCTACACCGAGGCCCTGATCGGCCGCGGCGACATCACGGTCGAGGAGGCCGAGGCGGCGCTGCGCGACTACCAGGAGCAGCTGGAGCGGGCGTTCACCGAGACGCGCGAGGCGGTGAAGAAGCCGCTGGAGCCGGGTTCGGTGGTGAAGCCGGACGTCGAGGAGCGCATCCCGATCGACCACGCGTCGGTCCCGACCGCGATCCCGGCCGACGAGGTGAAGCTGCTCATCGACTCGCAGGTCAACCTGCCGGACGGCTTCAGCGTGCACCCGCGCCTGCAGCCGATCCTGCAGCGGCGCGTCCAGTCCGTCGGCGAGGACGCGATCGACTGGGCGACCGGCGAGCTGCTGGCGTTCGGGTCGCTGCTGATCGACGGCCGTCCGGTGCGGCTCGTCGGGCAGGACAGCCGGCGCGGGACGTTCGGGCAGCGGCACGCCGTCCTGGTCGACCGCAGGACGGGCGAGGAGTACACGCCGCTCAAGCAGTTCGGCAAGGGCGTGTCGAAGTTCTACGTCCACGACTCGCTGCTCAGCGAGTACGCGGCGATGGGCTTCGAGTACGGCTACTCGATGACCCGTCCGGACGCGCTCGTGGCGTGGGAGGCGCAGTTCGGCGACTTCGCCAACGGCGCCCAGTCCGTCATCGACGAGTACATCTCGTCGGGCGAGCAGAAGTGGGGCCAGCGGTCCTCGGTCGTGCTGCTGCTGCCGCACGGCTACGAGGGCCAGGGGCCGGACCACTCGTCCGCCCGCATCGAGCGGTACCTGCAGCTCTGCGCGCAGGACAACATGACGGTCGCGTACCCGACGACCCCGGCGAACTACTTCCACCTGCTGCGGTGGCAGACGCTGTCGGGGCGCGAGAAGCCGATGGTGGTGTTCACGCCGAAGTCGCTGCTGCGGCTGAAGGCGGCGACGTCGCCCGTCGCGGAGATCACCGAGGGCCGGTTCCAGCCGGTCATCCCCGAGACGAACCCGGCGGTCGACCCGGCGGGCGTGACGCGGGTGCTGCTGACCACCGGCAAGATCTACTACGACGTGGCGAAGGCGCGGGACGCCAAGGGCCGCACCGACACCGCGATCGTGCGGGTCGAGCGGCTGTACCCGCCGCCGGTGGACGAGATCCGCGCCGAGCTGGCCAAGTACCCGAACCACACCGAGGTCGTGTGGGTGCAGGACGAGCCGGCGAACATGGGCGCGTGGCCGTTCATGGCGCTGAAGCTGCCGCACCAGATCGAGGGCCTGCGGCTGTCGCGGGTGTCGCGGCGGGCGTCGTCGTCGCCGGCGGTGGGGTCGGCGAAGGTGCACCAGGCGGAGCAGGAGGCCCTGCTGGAGCGCCTGTTCGGATAGCGGTGGACGAGCCGGGGGCTCCGGGGCGCGACGGCGCACCGGAGCCCCCGGCCGTTCCGGGAGGGGACGGCATGTACTTCACCGATCGGGGCATCGAGGAGCTGGCGGACCGGCGCGGCGGCGAGGACGTCAGCCTGGCCTGGCTGGCGGAGCGGCTGCGCGAGTTCGTGGACCTGAACCCCGAGTTCGAGACGCCGGTGGAGCGCCTGGCGACATGGCTGGCGCGGCTGGACGACGAGGACGAGTGACCAACGCGATACATCTTGACTTTCCCCAATCGCGACATATCGTGTTGTCGGCGGGGCCGCGACGCGGGCGGCCCGGGACCTGAGAGGCGGCACAGATGACGCGCTGGACGATCGAGGAGCCCGTCGAACTGGACTTCGACGGCGTGGTCACGCTGCGGGCGACCGTCCTGTCCGGCAGCGTCGCGGTGCTCGCGAGCGACGCGCCCGGGCTGAAGCCTTCGGTCGTCGTCCACGAGGTCTCCGGGCCGCCGCTGGTGATCGTCCATGAGGCGGGGCTGCTGACGATCACGCAGGAGAAGCTGGTAGAGAACCTGTTCGGCCTGCTGCGGGCCCCGAAGACGCGCGTCGAGATGACGGTGACGGTCCCCCGCGAGTGCCCGGTCACGCTCAACCTCGTCGCCGCCGACGGCCTGCTCACCGGCCTCGGCGCCCGCGCGTCGATCAAGAGCGCGTCCGGGACGGTCACGCTCGACGGCGTCACCGGGGACGTGGACGCCAACACGGTGTCCGGCGCCGTCGAGGCCACCGACCTGGACGGGACGGTCTCGTTCACGTCCGTCTCCGGCGACCTCGCGCTCGCGGGCGGCACCGTCGCGCGGCTCGGCGCCCGCACGGTCAGCGGGCGCGTCACCGCCGACGTGGGGCTGCTCGCGGCCGGGCGGATCGACGTCCACTCGGTGTCGGGCGACGTGGCGCTGCGGGTGCCGGAGAGCACCGGCGCGTCCGTCGCGCTGAACAGCGCCGCGGGCGTCATCGACACGACCTTCGCCGGGCTGCGGCGGCAGGAGGTCGGCATCATGAAGAACATCGGCGGCACGATCGGCGACGGCGCGGGCAGGGTGTCGGTCACGACCGTCTCCGGCTCGGTGACGCTGCTGGGCCGCGCCACCGGCGACACGTCCGAGATCACCGTCCCCGGATCGGAGAACCCCCGTTGAGTCCCGTCTTCGGCCACGGCCGCCTGCGGCTGTACCTGCTCAAGCTGCTGGAGGAGAGCCCGCGGCACGGCTACGAGGTGATCCGGCTGCTCCAGGACCGGTTCCTCGGCGTCTACTCGCCGTCGCCCGGAACGATCTACCCGCGGCTGGCGCGGCTAGAGGCCGAGGGCCTGGTCACGCACGAGATCGTCAAGGGCAAGAAGGTCTACTCGCTGACCGACGCGGGCCGCGCCGAGCTGGAGCGCCGCATGGACGAGCTGGCCGAGCTGGAGGACGAGATCGCCGCGTCCGCGCAGCAGTTCGCCCGCGAGGTGCAGCAGGACGTGCGGCAGACCGTCCGGTCGCTGCGCGAGGAGCTGACGCAGGCCGCGCGGACGGTGCGCGAGCAGGGCCAGAAGGCGTCCCGCGAGGCGTGGCGCGAGTCGTCGGAGACCGGCCGCGACGCCTGGCGCGAGACGGCCGAGACCACCCGGGACGCGTGGCGCGAGACCGCCGAGACGGCCCGGGACGCCTGGCGCGAGACCGCCGGGTCCACCCGGGGCGAGTGGAAGCGCCAGAAGGAGCACTGGAAGGAGCAGACGCAGGCGTGGAAGGAGGAGTGGCGGCGCAACTGGGAGGACGCCTGGCGCACCGCCACCGGCTCCCGCGAGGACGTCGCCCGCCTCAAGCTGGAGCGCCTGCTGAGCACGTTCGTGACCGAGGTGCGCGCGGAGGCCGCCGGCGCGGGCCTGGCCGAGGGCGGTCTCGACCGTGCCCGCGCCATCCTGGACGAGGCCCGCGAGCGGCTGCTCGCCGAGGCGTTCCGGCGTCCCGAGGACCGCTAGGGCACGAAGACGATCTTGCCGAAGACGTCGCCCTTCGCCATCGCCGCGAACCCGTCGCGCGCCTCGGCGAGGGGCAGGACGCGGTCGATGCGCGGGCGCGTCCCGGTGGCGACGAGGAACTTGGCGAGCCGGTCCAGCTCGTCGCGCGTGCCCATCGTGGAGCCGACGACCTCCAGTTGCAGGAAGAACACCCGGTTCAGCTCGGCCGGGGGCAGCTGCCCGCTCGTCGCGCCGGACACGACGACGCGTCCGCCGGGGCGCAGCGACTTCAGCGAGTGCGACCAGGTGGCCTCGCCGACCGTCTCGATGACGGCGTCCACGCGCTCGGGCAGCCGCGCGCCCGGCTCGACCGCCGCGACGGCGCCCAGTTCGAGCGCCTGCTCGCGCTTGGCGGCGCTGCGGCTCGTCGCGTAGACGCGCAGGCCCGCCGCCGAGCCGAGCGCGATCGCGGCGGTCGCGACGCCGCCGCCCGCGCCCTGCACCAGCACCGACGCGCCCGGCTGCACGCCCGCCTTGGTGAACAGCATCCGGTAGGCGGTCAGCCACGCCGTCGGCAGGCACGCGGCCTCCTCGAACGTCAGCTCCGGCGGCTTGGCGACGAGGTTGCGGCGCGGCACCGCGACCTTCTCGGCGAGCGTGCCGGGGTGGAACTCCGACAGCAGCGTCCGCTTCGGGTCCAGCGTCTCGTCGCCCCCGCCGCGCGCCGCGTCCGCGACGACCGCGTGGACGATGACCTCGTTGCCGTCCTCGTCCACGCCGGCCGCGTCGCAGCCGAGGACCATCGGGAGCTGCTCGGCGCGCAGCCCGACGCCGCGCAGCGACCAGAGGTCGTGGTGGTTGAGCGCGGCGGCGCGGACGGTCACCGTCGTCCAGCCGGCGGGGGCCTCCGGCGCGGGCCGCTCGCCCAGCTCCAGTCCGTTCAGGGGTTCTTCCGCGTCGAACCGCGCGGCCGTGACAGCGAACATGGCGCCCACCCTACGCAGCGGCGCCCTGCCGGAATCACAGCACCCGTGACAGGAAGTCCTGCGTGCGCGGATGCGACGGGTTGGCCAGCACCTCGCGCGGATTCCCCTCCTCCACGACCGCGCCGTCGTCCATGAACACCAGCGAGTCGCCCACCTCGCGGGCGAAGCCCATCTCGTGCGTGACGACGATCATCGTCATGCCGTCCAGGGCGAGCCGCTTCATGACCTCCAGGACGTCCCCGACCAGCTCCGGGTCCAGCGCGGACGTCGGCTCGTCGAACAGCATCAGCGCCGGTTCCATCGCCAGCGCGCGGGCGATCGCGACGCGCTGCTGCTGCCCGCCGGAGAGCTGGGCCGGGTAGCTGCCGGTCTTGTCGCCGAGCCCGACCCGCTCCAGCAGTGCCCGGGCCTGCTCGCGCGCCTCCGCCCGGCCCCGTCCTTTCACCTGGACGGGCGCCTCCATCACGTTCTGCAGCGCCGTCATGTGCGGGAACAGGTTGAACCGCTGGAACACCATGCCGATCTCGCGGCGCTGCCGGGCGACGTCCTTCTCCCGCAGCTCGTAGAGGCGCCCGCCCCTCTCGCGGTAGCCGACGAGCCGCCCGTTGACCCACAGCCGCCCGCCGTCGATCTTCTCCAGGTGGTTGACGCAGCGCAGGAACGTCGACTTGCCGGAGCCGGACGGCCCGATGACGCACATCACCTCGCCCGGCCGCACCGCGAGGTCGACGCCGCGCAGCACCTCCGTCCGGCCGAACCGCTTGTGGACGTTCTCCGCGCGCACCATGAACTCGGGCGTCTCCGCGTCCGTCATCGGGTCCCCTTCCCGGCGGGCCGCGCCGTCCGCAGGTTCGCCCACAGCCGCTCCAGCATCGTCTGCCGCCGCGCCGCGCCGCGTCCGAAGTAGCGCTCCAGGTAGAACTGGCCGACCGTCAGGACGGACGTCATCACCAGATACCAGGCGCTGGCCAGGAGCAGCAGCGGGATCGTCTGGTACGTCCGGCCGTAGATGATCTGCACCGAGTACAGCAGGTCCGCGACGGCGATCACCGACACCAGCGACGACGTCTTGAGCATCGAGATCGTCTCGTTGCCGGTCGGCGGGATGATCACCCGCATGGCCTGCGGCAGGACGATCCGGCGCATCGACTTCGTCCGGCTCATGCCGAGCGCGCACGCCGCCTCGTCCTGGCCCGGGTCCACCGACAGGATGCCCGCCCGGACGATCTCGGCCATGTACGCGGCCTCGTTCAGCCCGAGCCCGAGGCAGCCCGCCACGAACGGCGTGATCACCGAGTTGGCGCTGAAGTCGGCGAACGTCGGGCCGAACGGGATCCCGATCGAGAAGCGCGGGATCAGCGCGCTGATGAAGCCCCACAGCAGGATCTGCACCAGCACCGGCGTGCCGCGGAACGCCCAGATGTAGAGCCAGGACGTCCCGGAGATCAGCGGGTTCGGCGACAGCCGCATCACCGCCAGCAGGACGCCGCCGACGACGCCCATGACCATCGCGATCGCGGTGAGGCCGAGCGTCGTGCCGATGCCCGACAGGACGGCGTCGGCCGTGAAGTACCGGCCCATCACGTCCCAGCCGAAGCGCTCGTTGTGCGCGACGCTGTAGACGGCCCACACCGCGACGTAGAGGATCAGCGCGGCGGCGACCCACCGGCCGTAGTGCCGGACGGGGACGGCCCGGATCTCGGGCCGCCCCTCAGGCTCGGTGTCCTTGACGAGGCTCGTCATCGGATCAGCTCTGCGCCCCGTTGATGCCCGGCGAGCCCAGCGACCCGCTCTCGACGCCCCACTTCTGGAGCAGCTTGGCGTAGGTGCCGTCGGCCTGGAGCGCCTTCAGCGCGCCGAGCAGGGCGTCCTTGGTCGTCCCGAGGCTCTTGCCGACCGCGATGCCGTACGGCGCGGTGTCGTAGGTCGCGCCGGACACCTCGAACTGGCCGTTCGACTGCTTGGCCGCGTAGTCGATCACCGGCGAGTCGGCGAGGACGGCGTCCGCGCGCCCGCTGGACAGCGCCAGGTTCGCCCCGTTCTGGTCGGGATAGGGCAGCGCGACCGGGGCGGGCTTGCCGGCGTCCTTGCACTTCTTGGTGCGCGCGCCGGTGCCCTTGGCCGGGTCGATGACGTCCGACAGCTCGTCCAGCTGGACGGTGCCCTTCTCGACCGCGACCTTCTTCCCGCACAGCGACAGGTCGTCGGGCTTCAGCCCGGACGGGTTGCCCGCCTTCACCATCAGCGCCGACCCGGCCGTGAAGTAGGTGACGAAGTCGACCGTCTTCTCCCGGTCCTTGTTGTCGGTGAACGACGACATGCCGAGCTGGTACGTTCCCGCCTTGATGCCGGGGATGATCGCGTCGAAGCCCGCCTTCTGGAACGCGAACTCGACGCCGAGCTTCTTGCCGAGCGCCTTCCCGAGGTCCAGGTCCAGTCCGATCATGGTCTTGTTGTCGGACGAGTAGAACTCGTTCGGCGCGTACGACGGGTCGGTCGCGACGATGATCTTGCCCGCCGACGCGATCGACGGAGCGAGCTTGGCCTTGAGAGCCGGGTCCGGCTTGATCGCGGCGAAGACGTCGCCGACGTCCTTGCCGGGCGCCGTGGAGCCGCTGTCGGCGCCGTCGTCGCCGCCACAGGCCGACAGCGCGAGGGCGCCCGCCAGGACGAGGGACCCGACCGCAGCGGCGCGGCGGTACAGAGAACCGGTCTTCACAGGCTTCCCTCCAGGGGAGTGCGTCGGATCGAGATCAGCGAGGTCAGAGGGCATTTTTCCACTGCGAAAGTTTCGATCCGGTTAAACGCGGAGACACGATTCGGACACTGGGTGACCAAGGCGGCGACCCGGGCACCCGCCCGGGACGGGCCGCGCGGACGCTGAGCAGCCCGTTTTGGACGGCGTCACGTGACGTCCACCACCCGTCCCGTCCCGGGGCGCCGCGACGCCCATGTGGCACAATCAGGTAACGGGTGACCCCCGTTACGTCGCGAGATGTCCCCGAGTGGTCGGCCACCAGACCATCACCACCGCGGCGGCATCACAGAATTCCCATTTCTCTGACAGGGGTCGCTGTGTCCGCTCAACCTCTCCCCACCGAACCGCACTCATTCGACGACGATCCGGCGTTCCGGCTGCACCGCGGCGGAAAGCTGGAGATGCGCTCCACCATCCCCGTCCGCGACGCCGACGACCTGTCGCTCGCCTACACGCCGGGCGTGGCCCGCGTCTGCACCGCGATCGCCGAGCGTCCCGAGCTGGCCTACGACTACACCTGGACGTCCAAGGTCGTCGCGGTCGTCACCGACGGCACCGCCGTGCTCGGCCTCGGGGACATCGGCCCCGCCGCGTCCATGCCGGTCATGGAGGGCAAGTCGCTGCTGTTCAAGGAGTTCGCCGGCGTCGACTCGGTGCCCATCGCGCTGAGCTGCACCGACACCGACGAGATCGTGGACACCGTCATCCGGATGGCGCCGAGCTTCGGCGGCATCAACCTGGAGGACATCAGCGCCCCCCGCTGCTTCGAGATCGAGGACCGGCTGCGCGCCGCCCTCGACATCCCCGTCTTCCACGACGACCAGCACGGCACCGCGATCGTCGCGCTCGCCGCGCTCAAGAGCGCCGCCCGGCTCGTCGGCCGGCCGCTGTCGGACCTGCGCGCCGTCGTCGCGGGCGCGGGCGCGTCCGGCATCGCCGTCTCCAAGATCCTCATCGAGGCGGGCATCGGCGACATCGCGCTGTCGGACAGCAAGGGCCTGATCTACGAGGGCCGCGACGGCCTCAACCCGATCAAGCAGCAGATCGCCGCGATCACCAACCGGTCGCTGCTCAAGGGCTCCACCGAGGAGGCCCTGCGCGGCGCGGACGTCTTCATCGGCCTGTCGGGCAGCACCGTCCAGGAGGCGTCGATCGCCACGATGAGCGACGACGCCATCGTGTTCGCGCTCTCCAACCCGACCCCCGAGGTCCACCCCGAGGTGGCCCGGCGGCACGCCCGCGTCGTCGCGACCGGCCGCAGCGACTACCCGAACCAGATCAACAACGTGCTGGCGTTCCCGGGGATCTTCCGCGGCGCGCTGGACGTCCGCGCCCACTCGATCACCGAGGGCATGAAGCTGGCCGCCGCGTCGGCGCTGGCCGACATCGTCGGCGAGGACCTCTCGCCCGACTACGTCATCCCGAACCCGTTCGACGAGCGGGTCGCCCCGGCCGTGACCGCCGCCGTCGCGGCGCAGGCCCGCGCCGAGGGCGTCAACCGGATCTGAGGTCTCCGGCGCCCGCGTCCCCGGCTCCCGGGGGCGCGGGCTCAGCCGCGGCGCAGCAGTCCGGCGCGGCGCAGCGGACGGTAGCGGGCCACCGCGCGGCCCAGCACCTGGCCGTCCGGGACGGCCCCGAAGTCCCAGCTGTCGCGGCGGCCGGGCGCGTCCTGGTTGTCGCTCTCCAGCCACCAGCCGTCGCCGTCGCGGAACGTGGCGCGCTTCACGATGACGGTCTCCGGGTCGTCCGGCCGCCGCGCGACCACGAGGTCGCCGGCCGCCACGTCCCCGCCGGACAGGACGACGAGCCGGTCCCCCGGACGCAGCGCGGGCAGCATCGACGGGCCCGTGACCTCGGCGCGGATCAGCGCCCGCCCCTTGATGATCTTTGCCCAGTCCATGGCCGTCCCCCCGCATAAGCGCCGCCACAGCGGTCAGAAAGCGGGCAGGGCTTAGGCCGAAATACCGAGCGCCCTGGGCGATCCCGCCCGGTCTCATCAGAGTAGTGTCGGTGCCCTGAGCATGATCCGTTACAAGGAAGGGAATCACTGGTGTTCGTCAGCCTTCTGCGCCGCAGGACCACGGTCTCCGCGCACTGTGACCTGCCGTGCGGCGTCTACGACCCGGCGCAGGCCCGTATCGAGGCCGAGTCGGTCAAGGCGATCATCGAGAAGTACCACGCGAACGAGGACCCGGCGTTCCGGACCCGCGCGATCGTGATCAAGGAGCAGCGCTCCAACCTCGTCAAGGAGCACCTGTGGGTGCTGTGGACGGACTACTTCAAGCCGCCGCACTTCGAGAAGTACCCGCAGCTGCACACGCTCTTCAACGAGGCGACCAAGCTCGCGGGCGCGGCCGGCACGAAGGGCGGCCTGGACGTCAAGGTCGCCGACGACCTGCTCGCGCGCATCGCCGAGATCGACAAGATTTTCTGGGAGACCAAGCAGGCCTGAGCCTGTGACCTCCCGCACTCCGGAGGCCCGCCCCGTCCGTGGGCGGGCCTCCGTCATTCCCGGTGGTGACGCAGCGTGCCGATTCGCGGATAACCTCGGAGCATGATCCGCGAGGCCACCCCCGACGACGTGCCGCTCGTCCTGCGGCTCGTCCACGAGCTCGCCGCCTACGAGCGCGCGCCGCACGAGGTGCGGGCCACCGAGGACGACCTGCGCGCCCACCTGTTCGGCCCGGACGCGGCGGCGTCCGCGCTGATCGCCGAGCGGGACGGCGAGCCCGTCGGCTTCGCGATCTGGTTCCGGACGTTCTCCACCTGGCTCGGGCGTCCGGGCATCCATCTGGAGGACCTGTTCGTCCGTCCCGAGGCGCGCGGCGGCGGCCACGGCCGGGCGCTGCTGCTGGAGCTGGCGCGGATCGCGGTCGAGCGCGGCTACGGCCGGGTCGAGTGGTCGGTGCTGGACTGGAACGCTCCGGCGATCGGCTTCTACGAGGCCCTCGGCGCCCGCCCGCAGGACGAGTGGACCGTCTACCGGCTGACCGGCGACGCGCTGCGGGCCGCGGCGAGCGGCCAGAGTTCATGATCACCGACGCACCCGGGCGAACCGGACACCGAGGCTCACCGCACGACGGAAGATCACCCGGAACCTCACGCGCGGCGATGCTCGCCGAGGTCGTGATTAGCGGTAGTTTCGGAGACAGCGGACCATCCCACGAGGAGTGACGTGACCGAGGAAACCGCCGCGATGGCGGCCAGTACGGAGGATTCCGTGCGTGACGTCGTGACGGTGAAGCTCCCGGCCGCGGGCGCGTACCTGTCGGTGCTGCGCACGGCGACGGCCGGACTCGCCGCCCGGCTCGACTTCACGCTGGACGAGATCGAGGATCTGCGGATCGCGGTCGACGAGGCATGCGCGATGCTGCTGCCCCAGGCCGTGCCGGGCACCGATCTGACCTGCGAGTTCGAGCTGACCGACGAGGCCATGAGCATCGCCGTGTCGGTGCTCACGGTGGACGGCGCCGTCCCGAGCCGCGACACGTTCGCCTGGACGGTGCTGTCGTCGCTCGCCGGCGAGGTGGACGCGAAGGCCGCCGCGGACGACCGGGTGATCGTCACGTTGCAGAAGCGCCGGTCGGGGGGCCTGGCCCTGTGACGGAGAAGACGACGGTGGCCGGGGACAGCACCGGCAACGAGCGTTCCGACAGCGCGGTCCCCGACCGCGCCCGCGCCCGCGCGCTGTTCGAGCGGCTCGCCGAGCTGCCCGAGGGCGACCCCGAGCGCCAGCGCATCCGCGACCAGCTCGTCGAGCTGCACCTGCCGCTGGTGGAGTACCTGGCGCGCCGGTTCCGCAACCGCGGCGAGTGGCTGGACGACCTGATCCAGGTCGCGACGATCGGGCTGATCAAGTCGATCGACCGGTTCGACCTCGGCCGCGGGGTGGAGTTCTCCACCTACGCGACGCCGACGATCGTCGGGGAGATCAAGCGGCACTTCCGCGACAAGGGCTGGGCGGTGCGCGTGCCGCGCCGTCTCCAGGAGCTGAAGCTGTCGCTGACCAAGGCGATCAGCGATCTCGCGCAGCGGGAGGGCCGCGCGCCGACGGTCAGCGAGCTGGCGGCGCACCTGCAGATGAGCGAGGAGGAGGTGCTGGAGGGCCTGGAGTCCGCCAACGCCTACTCCACGGTCTCGCTGGACGCGCCCGACTCCGGCGACGAGGACGCGCCCGCCGTGGCGGACTCGCTCGGCATGATCGACGAGTCGCTGGAGGGCGTGGAGTACCGGGAGTCGCTGAAGCCGCTGCTGGAGAAGCTTCCGGCGCGGGAGAAGCGGATCCTGCTGCTGCGGTTCTTCGGGAACATGACGCAGTCGCAGATCGCGGCGGAGCTGGGCATCTCGCAGATGCACGTGTCGCGGCTGCTGGCGCGGACGCTGGCGCAGCTCCGCGACGGGCTGACGGCCGACGAGTAGGACCGGACGGGCAGCGCGACGGCGCGGTGCCCGTCCCGTCGTTTCGGGCCGGTCCGGGTCAGGAGTCGGTGCCGGCGGGTTCCCGGTCGTCGTCCACCTCGCGGGACAGCCAGGCGGTGTTGGCCGGGCTGAGCAGCGCGACGAGGGCGGCGAGCGCGACGGCGCCGAGCGGGAGCGCGATCTCTGGCCGTCCGCTCTGCCACAGCGACCACGCGATGGGCAGCGCGAAGAGCTGGGTGAGGACGCCGGGGGCGCGGCTGCGGGCGTCGCCGAGCAGGATCCCGCGCGCGACGGCGAGCATGGCGACGCCGCCGATCAGCGCGAGGACGGTGACGCCGACGGCGCTCGCGGCGTCGACGGGCCGGCCGACGGCGGTCTCGACGCCGACGAACACGCCGATCCCGGTGGCCGTGAGCCCTTCGACGGCTTCGAGCGCGGCGGCGGCGTGGGCGAGAGCGGGTCGCTGGGACACATCCGAAACCCTACTCGTCCGGTCCGGGTGCGGCCGACCGGGGAACGCGACGACGTCTTCGGCACGTTCCAAGCCGGGTTGTCCGTTCGGCGCACGGACCACGGTGGATAACCTGGCGCCGTGCGCGCCATGCTGATCGCCAATCCGAAGGCGACCTCCACCACGCGGCAGGCCCGGGACACTCTCGTCCGGGCGTTCGCCGGCGATCTCGACCTCGTCCTCGCCGAGACCGCGCACCGGGGGCACGCGACGGAGCTGGCGCGGGAGGCGGCGCACGACGGGTTCGACGTCGTCATCGCGCTCGGCGGCGACGGGACCGTCAACGAGACGGTGAACGGCCTGCTCGCCGACGGCCCGGACCCGAAGCTGCCCGCCCTCGCGGTGCTGCCGTCGGGGAGCGCGAACGTCTTCGCGCGGGCGCTCGGGCTGCCGGGCGACCCGGTGGGCGCGACGCGGCACGTCCTCGCGGCGCTGCGCGCGGGACGGCACCGGACGGTCGGGCTCGGCGCGGCCTCCCTGCCGGACGGCACCGAGCGCTATTTCACCTTCTGCGCGGGCGTCGGGCTGGACGCGGAGGTCGTGCGGGAGGTCGAGCGGCGGCGGCTGGCCGGCGCCAGGGCCGACCCGTCACTCTATGTGCGCGCGGCGGTGCGCCAATTCTTCTCCGGAACGGACCGGCGCCGCCCGGCGCTGACGGTCGAGGCCCCGGGCGTCGCGCCGATTTCCGGGGTCTTTCTCGCGTTCGTTTCCAACACGGCGCCGTGGACTTTCCTCGGTCCGCTTCCGCTCAATCCGAGCCCGCGCGCGAACTTCGCCCTCGGCCTGGACGTGTTCGGAACGCGTTCGCTGAGCGCCGGGACGGTGCTCTCGGCGTTCGCGAAGATGCTCGTGGCGCGGTCGCGGCCGATGGGCGGGCGGCAGATCGTGAACGTGCACGACGCCCAGCGGGTCACGCTGCGGGCCGCGCGTCCGGTGGCGTTCGAGCTGGACGGCGACTACCTGGGCGAACACACGACGATCACGTTCCGCGCCGTGCCGAAAGCCGTGCGGATCGTCATATGAGGCTGGTCACAGCGTCCGTTAACAGGAAAGCAACCGCCCGGACCCACTGATGTGACACATCCGACATCCATACCTTGAGAAACATTTCTCAAGGGTCTTGCGTCGTCCTGCGGGGCCCTGCCACGCTCAAAGTGCGTTCTCCGCCGGGGCCGCAACGTCGCCACCCCGAGCACGGCCGGAACGCCGCCGAACAATCCACCTGACCAAACTTTTTGCGTCTCGGGGTGTTCGCGACATGTGAAACCGTTCACAAGTTGAGTGTCTTCCACCACCGCGACGAAGGAGTGGACCGCATGGACTGGCGCCACCGCGCTGCCTGCCGTGACGTGGACCCCGAGCTTTTCTTCCCGATCGGGAACACCGGGCCCGCGCTCCTGCAGATCGAAGAGGCCAAGCAGGTTTGCCGCCGCTGCGACGTGACCGACGCGTGCCTGCGCTGGGCGCTCGAATCCGGCCAGGACGCCGGCGTCTGGGGCGGGATGGGCGAGGACGAGCGCCGCGCCGTCAAGCGCCGCGCCGCCCGTGCCCGCGCCCGCGCGAACGCGGGACTCTGACACCAGCCGCATTTCCCGGCGCGGCCTCCGAACCCTTCGGCCGGAGAGCGCGACGCCGACAGCACCGAAGAACGCCCGTGGACCTTTCCACGGGCGTTCGGCTTTTCAGCGCGGCGGCGGACCCGGACGATGCTGCTGGTCGAGCGGCACGTCGACGACGACTTCCGTCCCGCCTTCTTCCCGGCGGTGGAACTCCAGCCGTCCGCCCAGTTCCCCGACGATGAGCGTGCGGACGATCTGCAGGCCCAGGCTGTTGCTGCTCTCCACGTCGAAGTCCGGCGGGAGCCCCGCGCCGTCGTCCAGGACGACCACCACGAGCCGCCGCCCGTCGGCGTCGGCGGGGACGGCGCGGCTCGGCGGCCCGCCCTCGCTGCCCGGCCACTCCCCCCAGACCCGGACGCTCGGCAGCGCCGCCCCGGCGGGCGACGCGTCCGGCGGCGGGCCCTCGCCGTACCGGACGGCGACGACCTCCAGCGTCCCGAACCGGTTGGCGAGGCCGTGCTCCAGCGCGTTCTGCAGCAGTTCGGTCAGCGCCATGGCCAGCGGCGTCGCGATCTCGGCGGGCAGCACGCCGAAGCTGCCGGTCCGCTTGGGCTCGACGCGGGTCTCGGGCGTCGACACCTCGCCCGCCATCATGATCACGCGGTCGGCGATGTCGTCGAAGTCGATCAGCTCGTCCGGGGTGTGCGACAGCGTCTCGTGGACGATCGCGATGGACCCGACGCGCCGCACGGCCTCGTCCAGCGCCGCCCGTCCCTCGGGGACGCGCAGCCGCCGCGCCTGGAGCCGCAGCAGCGCCGCGACGGTCTGGAGGTTGTTCTTGACGCGGTGGTGGATCTCGCGGATCGTCGCGTCCTTGGTCATCAGCTCGCGGTCGCGCCAGCGCAGCTCGGTGACGTCCCGGCACAGCGCGATCGCCGCGATGCGGTTCCCGCCGACGACCAGCGGGATCGTCCGGATCTGCAGGACCGTCCCGTGCGCCTCCACCTCGACCTCGCGCGGCGCCCGCCCCGACAGGACGACGCTCAGCGCCTCCTCCTGCGGCTCCCCGGTGTCGCACAGCGCGGCGGTGACCTCGCCGAGCGACGCGCCGACCAGGTCCGCCTGGAACCCGAGCCGCCGGTAGGCCGACTGGGCGTTGGGGCTGGCGTAGGCGACGCGGCCCGCGCGGTCCAGGCGGATCAGCCCGTCCCCGACGCGCGGGGACCGGACGAGGTTCGGGTCCTCCCCCGGCACCGGGAACCGCCCGTCGGCGATCATCTGGGCGAGGTCGCTGGCGCTCTGGAGATAGGTCAGCTCCAGCCGCGACGGCGTCCGCGCGGAGCTGAGGTTGGTGCTGCGCTGGATGACGCCGAGCATCTTCGCGCCGCGCCGGACGGGGATCGACTCCTCGCGGACGGGGATGCCGCTCCCCCACTCCGGGTCCCCCTCGCGGACGATCCGGCGCTCGCGCCACGCGACGTCGATGAGCCCGCGCCGTCCGGTCCGCACGACGCGGCCGACGAGGTCCTCGGAGTAGGCGGTCGGGCCGGTCGTCGGCCGCATCTGCGCGATCGCGACCCAGCCGGGGACGGTGTCGACCGTGTCACCGGACGGCGCGGGCGCGCGGCGGCGCGGATCGTCGGGCAGCGCGTCGGCGGACCGCAGCGGCACCCACAGCAGCAGGTCCGCGAAGGACAGGTCGGCGAGGAGCTGCCAGTCCGAGACGAGGGCGTGCAGCCATTCCAGGTCCGCCTCGGTGAGATCGGTATGGTCACGGACCAGATCGCTCAAGGTGGGCACAACCCCATCATGGCAGGATGCGGGCATGACCGACGTCACCGATCCGCTCGCCCGGTTCCGCGCCGCCGCGTCCGTCCGCGCCGAGGCGGGGCTGCGCCGCGCGCTGGCGCCCCGGACGGCCGATCACGACGGGCTCATCGACCTCGCGTCCAACGACTACCTCGGGCTGAACGGCGACCCCCGGCTGGCGGCGGGGGCGATCGCGGCCGTCCGGGAGTGGGGGACGGGCTCGACCGGCTCCCGGCTCGTCACCGGGACGACCGCGCTGCACGCCGAGCTGGACCGGCGCCTCGCCGCGCTGACGGGCTGCGCGGCGGGCCTGGTGTTCTCCTCGGGGTTCCTGGCGAACCTCGGCGCGGTCGCGGGCCTCGGCGGCCCGGGCGTGCTGGTCGTGTCCGACCAGGTCAACCACGCGTCGATCGTGGACGCGTGCCGCTTGTCACGGTCCCGCGTCGTCGTGACGCCGCACCGGGACGCGGCGGCCGTCGCCGAGGTCCTGGCCGCCCGCGAGGAGGAGCACGCGCTCGTCGTCACCGACGCGGTGTTCTCCGTGGACGGCGACCTGGCGCCCCTCGCCGACCTGCACCGCGCGGCCCGCGCGCACGGCGCCCTGCTGGTGGTGGACGAGGCGCACGCGCTCGGCGTCGTCGGCCCCGGCGGGCGGGGCGCCGCGCACGCCGCCGGGATCGCCGGGGAGCCGGACGTCGTCCTGACCCTCACGCTGTCCAAGTCGCTGGCCGCGCAGGGCGGCGCGGTGCTCGGCGCGCCCGAGATCATCGAGCACCTGGTCGACACCGGACGGGCGTTCATCTTCGACACCGGCCTGAACCCGGCCGCCGCCGGGGCCGCGCTCGCCGCGCTGGACGTCCTCGCCGCCGAACCGGACCTGCCCGGCCGGGCGCGGGCCAACGCGCTACGCGTCCGGGACCTCGCGCACGCGGCGGGCCTGGCCACCGCCGACCCGGCCGCCGCGGTCGTCCCGGTGTTCCTCGGCGAGCCGCGCGCCGCGCTGGAGGCGCAGCGGATCTGCCGCGACCACGGCGCGCGGGTCGGCTGCTTCCGTCCGCCGTCGGTCCCCAAGGGGCGCGCGTGCCTGCGCGTCACGGCCCGTGCGACCCTCGGAGAGGCGGATTTCACGACACTCGGGGACGCCCTTCGCACCGTGGCACGTTCCACCGGCCGTAGTCTGCACACGTAACATCGGGAGAACCGGTGATGAACGTGAGGAGAGACCGTGACGGAGGTCAGAGGCGGCGGCCCCCGGCACGGGGACGGCGCGCAACACCCCTACGACCGCGCCGCCCTCGCGGACCTGGGCAAGCACCACACCCCGCCCGCGCCGCGCATCCCCAAGTACTACAAGCTGAAAGAGCTGCTGGTCGAGCTGATCCAGTCGCTCCCGGCGGGCAGCCCGCTGCCGCCTGAACGGACGCTGGCGGAGAAGTACGAGACGTCGCGGACGACCGTCCGGCAGGCGCTCGCCGAACTCGTCGTCGAGGGACGCCTCCAGCGCATCCAGGGCAAGGGCACGTTCGTCGCCAAGCCGAAGGTCGCGCAGGAGCTCCAGCTCGTCTCCTACACCGAGGACATGCGCCACCACGGCCTGCGTCCCGAGACCCGCATCCTGGAGATCGGCTACGTCAGCGCGGACGAGCGGCTGGCCGCCCTGCTGGCGATCCGCCCGGGCGGCCGGGTGCTGCGCATCCACCGGCTCCGGCTCGCCGACGGCGAGGCCATGTCCATCGACACCTCGCACCTGCCGGCCCGCCGCTTCCCGGGCCTGCGCCGCGAACTCCCCCGGCACCGTTCGCTCTACGAGACGCTCGCGACGGCGTACGACGTCCACCTGGCCGAGGCCGAAGAGACGATCGAGACCGTCCTCGCGACCCCGCACGACGCTCAGCTCCTCGCCGTCGACGTCGGCCTGCCCCTGCTTCTTCTCTCCCGCCACGCCGTGGATTCCACCGGCCAGCCCGTCGAATGGGCACAATCGCTTTATCGCGGCGACCGCTACAAGTTCATCACGCGCCTCCGCCGCGACTGACGTCCTTCATCGGACGGCACGTCACAGAGCGCGACGAGATCCCACGTTCTGGGTACGCTCGTCTCAACCCGACCCTACGATGACGGGAGCAGGCCGTAAGGGAAGGGCTACAAAACGTGATTGTCGTGAAAGTTCCGAAACGCCAGGTGGTCCTCCCGGACACACCCATCGCAATGTTCGAGCGCGCCGAGCTGCACGACTTCCTGCGCGTCGCCGGCGACGACAGCCGAGTCGAAATCATCGGAGGAGTCATCGACGTCTCCCCCGCACCGACACGTCAGCATGCCGTCGTCGTCGACGACATCCTCCACGCGTTCACTCACGCGGACGTGCGCGGAGACAGCTCCGGCTGGCACGCCCGGCACGGCACCAACCTGCGGATGGCCGACACAGGCGATGGGCATATCCCCGACCTGATGGTCTTCGATTCCGAGATCGTCGCCGAGCTCGACCGATCCGGCAAGCCCACCGTGTACTCGAACCATGTTGAGGTCGTCGGTGAGGTCACCTCTCCGCGCAATGCCCGGAGAACCCGGAAGGCCGCACCGAAAGCCGGGAAGCCGACCAAGTGGAACACGTACGCCCAGGTCGGCGTCCCGTACTATTTGCTGATCGACCGTGACCCCAAGGTCGCCCGCACTTTTCTGTACTCGCTGCCCGACAGCGGTTCGAGCGCCTATCTCGACGTGCAGGAATGGGAGTTCGGCAAGACCGTCCACCTGCCCGAGCCGTTCGACATCGACATCGACACGAGCAACTGGACGACCTGGTGAACGCGCGCCGCAGGGGACGCGGTCCCCTGCGGCGCGGTCTGCCGTCGGCTGTCCAAGTGCGGGGTCAGAGGGTCTTGGACAGGGCCTTGATGGGCATTTCGAGTTCGGTCAGCAGTTCCAGGTCCTGTTCGGCGGGACGGCCCAGCGTCGTCAGGTAGTTGCCGACGATCACCGCGTTGATGCCGCCGAGCATCCCCTCGCGGGTGCCGAAGTCGCCGAGCGTCAGCTCGCGTCCGCCCGCGTAACGCAGGATCGTCCGGGGCAGCGCGAGGCGGAACGCGCCGATCGTCTTCAGCGCCTCGGCGCCCTCCACCAGCGGACGGTCCGCGAACGGCGTGCCCGGACGCGGCGTGAGGAAGTTCAGCGGCACCTCGTCCGGCTCCAGCTCGGCGAGCTGCCCGGCGAACTCGGCGCGCTGCTCGCGCGTCTCGCCCATGCCGATGATGCCGCCGCAGCACACCTCCATGCCGGCGTCCTTCACCATCCGCAGCGTGTCCCAGCGCTCCTCCCACGAGTGCGTGGTGACGACGTTAGGGAAGTGCGACCGGGCGGTCTCCAGGTTGTGGTTGTAGCGGTGGACGCCCATCGCGGCCAGCTCGTCCACCTGCTCCTGCGTCAGCATCCCGAGCGAGCACGCGATGTTGATGTCCACGGCCGCGTTGATCGCCGCGACGCCCTCGCGGACCTGCTTCATCAGCCGCTCGTCCGGGCCGCGCACCGCCGCGACGATGCAGAACTCGGTCGCGCCGGTCTTCGCGGTCTCCTTCGCCGCCTCCACCAGCTCGGGGATGTTCAGCCACACCGACCGGACGGGCGACTGGAACGTCCCGGACTGGGAGCAGAAGTGGCAGTCCTCCGGGCAGCCGCCGGTCTTCAGCGAGACGATGCCCTCCACCTCGACCTCCGGGCCGCACCAGCGCATCCGGACGTCGTGGGCGAGCGCGAGGAGGTCCTTCAGCCGGTCGTCGGGGAGGTTGAGGCAGTCGAGCACCTGGGACGCGGACAGGCCGCGGCCCTCGTCGAGCACCTGGCGGCGGGCGACGTCGAGGATGTCGGTCACGGGATCTCCTTCTGGGGCAGACCGTGGGCCGCGTGGAACGCCACGGGGTCGAACACTCCGCCGAACGCCGGGGCCAGGCCCCCGCGCGCGGCGAGCAGGAACTCGGCCGGGTCGAGCGCCCCCGCGCCCGCGGGCAGCGCCCCGGCGAGCGGACGGGCGGCGATCGTCTCCAGATCGCGCAGGTTGGCGCGCATGGCGAGGTCCGGGTCGTCCGGCCACGCCCCGACGACGACCCCGGCGAGCTGGACGCCGCGGTGCGCGAGCGCCTCCAGCGTCAGCGCGGTGTGGTTGAGCGTGCCGAGGTCGGGCCGGGCGACGACCAGGACGGCCGCGCCGAGCCAGCGCGCGAGGTCGGCGATGGTGCGGCCCTCGTCGTCGTACCGGACGAGCAGCCCGCCCGCGCCCTCCACCAGGACCAGGGACCGGGACTTGGCGAGCGTCCCGACCTCCCCGGCCACCTCGGGCAGCCGCACCGGCGGGAGACCGGCGTACCGCGCCGCCGCCGCGGGCGACAGCGGGTCGGGGAAGCGCGCGCACTCGTGCAGGTCGGTGACGCCGGCGAGCCGCCGGACGTCGTCGAGATCGCCGGGCGCGCCGGGCTCGACGCCGGTCTGGCCGGGCTTCACCACCGCCACCGAGGCCCCGCGCGCCGCCGCCAGCGCGGCCAGGGCGGCGGTGACGACGGTCTTCCCGACTCCGGTACAAGTACCGGTCACCACGAGCACACTCACGTGCGGCACACTAGCGCGCACCCCTAAACCGCTGTCGCTGCCGGATCCCACAGTGTTGGCGGGCCGGACTTTGTATCAGCCGCGGATCAGCCGCGCGTCTCGCCGTGCTCGGAGCAGCGGGCCGTCCAGCCGAGCGGCGTCACCTGGACGATCATGCGGCGGCGGCACGCCGGGCAGTAGCGCGGCGGTTCCATCGCGCGGGCGGCGCGGCACGCGTCGTGCGGGCCGTCGGCGTCCGGACGGCCGCAGCGGTCGCAGTAGGTCGTCGTCTCCACGGCGGCACTTTACTCTTACTCGATCACCGCGAGCAGGTCGCCCGCCTGGACCTGCGCGCCCGCCGTGACGGCGAGCCGCGTGACCACGCCCGGCTCCTCCGCCTGCACGGGGATCTCCATCTTCATCGACTCCAGCAGGACGAGGGTGTCGCCCTCGTTGACACGCTCGCCCTCGGCGACCGTGACCTCCAGCAGCTTCGCCACCATCTCCGCGCGGACCTCGGTCACGGCGGGCTCCCTTCATCGCAGTAGCGCCCGGGGCGGGGCCGGCCGGTCAGCCGTCCCGCATCCGCCCGACGAGCGCGGTGTCGTGGCCGCCGTCCCGGAACTCGGGACGGTCGAGCAGTTCGAGGTGGAACGGGATGTTCGAGCGCGGCCCCTCGACGCGGAACGCGCCGAGCGCGGCGCGCGCCCGTTCCAGCGCCGCCGGACGGTCGGCGGCGTGGACGCACAGCTTCGCCATGAGCAGGTCGTAGACGGGCGAGACCGTGCCGCCCTCGGCGTATCCGGCGTCGATGCGGATGCCGTCGCCGACCGGCTCCTCCCACACCCGGACGCGGCCGGGGCCGGGCAGGAAGCACTTGGGGTCCTCGGCGTAGATCCGGAACGCCAGCGCGTGGCCGTGCGGCGCGGTGCCGGTGAACGTGACGGGCTCGCCCGCCGCGACCCTGAGCTGCTGCTCGACCAGGTCGATGCCGGTGACCAGCTCGGTGACGGGATGCTCGGCGGACAGGCTCGCGCCGAGTTCGATGAAGTAGAATTCGCCGGCGGCGGGCGCGACGAGGAACTCGACCGTCCCGGCGCCGCGGAAGCCGACGGCCTCGCCCGCGCGGACGGCCGCGTCCGCCATCCGGGTGCGCAGCTCGGCGTCCAGCGCGGGCGAGGGGGACTCGCCGACGAGCTTCTGGTGCCGGCGCTGCACCGAGCAGTCGCGGTCGCCGAGGGCGACGACGGTGCCGTCCGCGAGCCCGAGGATCTGGATCTCGACGTGCCGCGCGCCGGTGACGAAGCGTTCCAGCAGGATGTCGGAGCCGTCGAAGAACCGCTCGGCGCGGCTGCGGGCGGTGCGGTAGGCGGCGCGCAGGGCGTCCTCGGCGTGCGCGGCGCCCATCCCGACGCCCCCGCCGCCCGCCGCGGCCTTCACCATGACGGGGTAGCCGATCCGCTCGGCCTCCTCGACGGCGGTGTCCTCGTCCGGGACGGGCTCCCAGACGCCGGGGCAGACCGGGACGCCCGCCTCCTTCATGAGGTTCCGCGCGTTGATCTTGTCGCGCAGCCGGGCGATGGCGAGCGGCGGCGCGCCGATCCAGCCGAGGCCCCGGTCGGCGACGGCGCGCGCGAACGCGGCGTTCTCGGCGAGGAACCCGTAGCCGGGGTGGATCGCCTGCGCGTTGGTGCGGCGCGCGGCCTCCAGGATCGCGGCGCCGTCGAGGTAGCTGCGCGACGGGTCGGCGGACCCGATGAGGATCGCCTCGTCGGCCTCGGCGACGAACGGCGTCTCCGCGTCGGCCTCGGAGTACACCGCGACGGCCTTCAGGCCCATCGCGCGCACGGTGTGGACGACCCGGCTGGCGATCTCGCCGCGGTTGGCCACGAGGACGGACTCGAACACGGAAACGACTCCCTCTCGTCTTTCGGCACGTCTTCGCGCCGAGATTAGCCCGGTCCGGGCCGTCCGGGCGGCGGCGCGGACGACAAATACCCGCGCGTGGTTTTGTCGGTACCCGCCCTTCACCCGGCACACCCCGGCGCGACGGACATGCCGGTCAGTGGCGGGGGCGGCGGTCCACGACGCGCGACAGCGCCTCCACGACGGCCGGGTCGTACTCGGCCGCCGAGTCCAGCCGGAGCCGTTCCAGGACGGCCGCGCCCCGGTCCCGGTCGCGGGAGTCGCCGACGAGGTCGTCGTAGGCGTTGGCGACCTTGATGATGCGCCCGGCGAGCGGCGGGGACGGCTCGGCGTCGCCCCGGCCCGTCCGGTACGGGTGGGACGAGAGCCGCACGATGTCGGCGACCCGGTCCAGCACGCCGGTCTGCTTGATGACCTCGGCGCCGAGTTCGGCGATGCGGCGTTGCTCGGCGGGCGAGGCGAGGACGGTCGCGCCGCCGGGGATCGGGTCGCCGAGCGCGAGCTGCCCGATGTCGTGCATGAGCGCCGCGTACTCCAGTTCGAGCAGTTCCTCCTCGGACATGCCGAGTTCGCGTCCCATCGCGACCGCGAGCCGCGACACGCGCCGCGAGTGCCCGGTCTCGACGTACCCGCCGACCTCGGTGACCCGCGACAGCGCCCGGACGGTCTGCAGGTACGTCGCGCGGATCCCGGCGTAGCGGCGGAACGCGAACTGCGTGACGAGGATCGGCGCGGTGAAGACCAGCAGCGCGGCCGGGCCCATGACGGTCGTCGCGACGGCGATGAGCATCGCGGTCGCGTTCGTCGCCGCGCACAGGGCGAGCTTGGCGCGGATCTCGTCCCGGACGGCGATCCCGAACCGCACCGACTCGGCGCGCAGCACGGCCGTGACCAGCACCTCCAGGAAGCAGGACAGCACCACCACGACGCCCATGACCGCCAGCAGCACCTGCCAGGCGGGGTGCAGCCCGAGGATCGGACGGAACAGGAACGCCACGATCGCGACCGTCAGCAGCCGCCGCGCCATCGCGTCCGGCCGGGGCGAGCGCCCGACGGCCAGGTGCGGGAGCGTCCCGACGAGCATCCCGGCGGCGGCGACCGCGATCACCTGGAACGGCGAGTGCGTCGCGGGGACGACGTCGAGGAAGCCCGCGCCCTCGCGCCCGTCCGGACTGCCCCCCACCCCGGCGAGCAGCGCGTAGCCGAGCGCGCCCGCGGTGCCGACCGGCGCGACCTCGCGGTTGCCCGGCATCACCATCCGGAACAGCTCGCCGAGCGCGATGAGCACGCCGAAGAACACGGCCATGTCGGGCTGCACGAGCCGGACCGCCGCGACCTCGGTGACCGCCACCAGCACGACCAGCCCGGCCGTCGCCATCAACAGCGCCTGCCCCGGGTCGATCGTCTGCCAGCCGGGCCGCCGGTACCCGGCCTCAGCGCTCATCGGGCGGCCCCGTCGCGGGTGACGCGGATCGGCGCGGTCGGGTCGTCGTGGTCCTGCGCGGTGGTCTGCGCGGCGTCCTCCGGCGGCGCGACGGGGCCCGGCGGGTCCCAGCCCTCGCGCTCCAGCGCCAGCAGGAAGGCGTCCACGATGACGGGGTCGAAGTGGTCGCCGGACGAGCGGCGCAGCTCGGCGACCGCCTCCTCGATGCTGCGCGCGGCGCGGTAGGACCGGTTGGACGTCATGGCGTCGAACGCGTCCGCGACCGAGATGACCCGCGCGAACTCGGGGATCTCGTCCCCGGCCAGGCCCATCGGGTAGCCGCGCCCGTTCATCTTCTCGTGGTGGTGCATGATGCCGGCGAGGGCCTCGTCCAGGAACCCGATCTCTCGGACGATCTCCAGCCCGCGCATCGGGTGGAGCTGGATCGCGGCCAGCTCGTGCTCGGTCATCGGGCCGTCCTTCTGCAGGACGGTCGTCGGGACGCCGAGCTTGCCCACGTCGTGCAGCATCCCCGCGTACCGGATCGCCTCGACGCGCGCGGGCCGCATCCCGATCTGCTGCGCGATCATCACCGAGCCGCGCGACACCCGCTCGGAGTGGCCGCGCGTGTAGTAGTCCTTCGTCTCGACGGCCTGGCAGAGCGCGGCGAGCGTCGCCGCGTGCGCGCGCTGCTGGTCGTGCGCCTGCTCCAGCGCCCACCGCGCGATGAACAGCGGCAGCAGGACGAGCACCGCCGCGAACGCCCGGATCCCCGGCCACAGACCCGCGATGAGCAGGCCGAACATGCTGTAGCCGAGACAGCCGAACACCAGGCGCCCGCTCTCGCGGAGCATCGCGCGCAGCGTGGCCTGCCTGGCGAGGACGAGGATGCCGGTCGTCAGCGCCAGGTTCACCAGCACGAACGTGATCGCCGCCGCGACGAACGGGCCGATCACGTGCTCCACCCACGCCGGCCCGCCCGGCGGGAACCTCGACCCGCCGAGCAGGTCGAACACCACCCCGGCCGCGAACCCGCCGAGCGCGAACTGCGCCGCGTTGAACATCCGCTTGACCGGCGCGAACATGCGCTGACCCGTCACGACGGCGCTCAGCCCGAGCAGCGCCGCGCCCGCCGGGCCGAGCATCACCACGGACGCCAGGCTCGCCGCGAAACCCAGCGACACCCGGGCGCGTTCCACCGTGAGCTGCGCCGGAGCGGAGTCGCAGACGAGGAACAGGACGACGAGGACCGCGAGGGTCGCCCAGTCCAGACCGGTGAACGGCGCGGTGACGACGATGCCCGCCGCCAGCGCGACCACCCCGCACACGAACACCCACGCAGCCGCGGGCAGCTCACGCATCGCCGCTCCACTTATTCAAGTTCCGGCCTGCTCCGCTCGCTGGCGCTCGCTCCGCAACCGGACCTTGGGCGAGTGCTGCATCGCTTCGCGATCTTCCCGCCCGGGGACTCGCCTTCGGCTTCGTCCCCGGGCGCTCAGTTAACGCACTCGCGTGACGGTCGGGGTCGCTGCTCAACGCCCTCAAACCCAGGAAATGCCGCGCTTGGTCGTCTTTGTGCGCTCGGTGGTCTTGGTGATGGTCACGAGTCTCCCCCCACGTGCCCTGGAGCCCTCCGGGACAGGCCCGGGAAGGGCGCGCACCTTACAGGACGCACACCCCAGGATCCCTTAACTGATTCTGGGCCAAGCCTAACGTGGGTGTACTAAGCCACACAGGGATGCTGCGAATCGTGAGCAAAGCGTGAACTAATGACCACGGTGGGTGACGCTGCGGGTTCTTTTGTCGACGCTGCGTACGCGCACAATGCACTTGCACGCCTTGCTTGCACGCGAATCTGCACGTGCCCACCCGCGGAGCGGTGAAGGCGCCTGTCAGGACCGCTGGCGGGTGCGGCCTTTGGCCCATTCGACCGTCTTCTCCAGGCCGTCCTGGAGTGCGGTGGAGGGTTCCCAGCCGAGCGTCGTTCTCGTCTCGGACGGGTCGACGGCCATCGTCGGGAGGTCGCCGAGTCTGGGCGGGGCGAACGCGGGAGCGTCCGGGGCGCCTGCGGCTTTCGCGACGAGCGTGTGCAGGGCTCGGTCGGTGGTTTGGCTGCCCGTGCCGACGTTGAAGCGTCGGCCGCTGCCCGCTTCGCCGATCGCGCGGGCGAACGCGTCCACCACGTCGGCCACGTAGATGTAGTCGCGGGTCTGGGTGCCGTCGCCGTACACGCGGGTCGGGCGGCCCGCGAGCAGCGCGTCGGTGAAGATCGAGACCACGCCCGCCTCGCCCTCGGGCGTCTGGCGCGGGCCGTAGACGTTCGCGAGCGTCAGCGTCGTGAAGTCCAGGCCGTGCAGCGCCCGGTACATGCCCGCGTAGACCTCGCCCGCCACCTTGGACGCCGCGTACGGCGACGCGGGGCGCAGCGGGGCGTCCGCCGGGACGGGCAGAGTGTCGGGGACGCCGTAGACCGCGCAGCTCGACGTCAGCACGACCTTGCGTCCGCCCGCCGCGCGCATCGCCTCCAGCAGGTTCGCGGTGCCGAGCACGTTGACGCGGGCGTCGTGCGCGGGGTCGGCGACGCTCGCGCGGACGCTCACCTGCGCCGCGAGGTGGCACGCCGCCTCGGGACGGAACGCCGCGACCCGTGCCGCGACGGCCGGGTCCGCGACGTCCAGCTCCCACAGCTCCACGTCGTCGCGGACGTTCCCGCCCGAGGACAGGTCGTCCAGACCGGCGACCTCGTGGCCGTCGGCCAGCAGCCGGTCGACGAGATGGGAGCCGATGAACCCGGCGGCGCCGGTGACGAGTACGCGCATTGCAGCACGATACAAGCGCACCGGCGCTCCGACCCGGTCAGCCCGTTCCGGCGGGCCTCCCCGCGGGGGACGCCTCGGCGTCCTTCAGCTCGCCGCAGATCTGCTCGATGCGGCCGAGGATCCGGGAGCGCAGGTCCGACGGGACGGGCTCGCACCCGCACGACTTGTGGACGAGCTTCTTGACCGACTCCTCCAGCCCGTACTCCCGCAGGCACGGCCCGCACTCGTCCAGATGCTGACGGACCTCGCCGCACCCGCCCTGGTCCAGCTCGCCGTCCAGATAGGAGTAGACGCGGGCCAATACCTCGGTGCACGGGGTCTCATGCGCTTCGCCGCAGCTCATGCGTCACTCACCCTTTCCGCTCGCCCCGGAGAGCCCCCGCTCCCGGGCGTAGTCCTCCAGCATCCCCCGCAGCTGACGCCGGCCGCGGTGCAGCCGCGACATCACGGTACCGATGGGAGTGCCCATGATGTCGGCGATCTCCTTGTACGCGAAGCCCTCGACGTCGGCGAGGTACACCGCGATGCGGAACTCCTCGGGCAGATCCTGCAGAGCCCGCTTGACGTCGGAGTCCGGCAGGTGCTCCAGCGCCTCGGCCTCCGCGGACTTCAGCCCGCTGGAGGTGTGGGACTCGGCGCGCGCGAGCTGCCAGTCCTCGATCTCCTCGGCGCCCGACTGCTGCGGCTGGCGCTGCTTCTTGCGGTAGGTGTTGATGAACGTGTTCGTCAGGATGCGGTAGAGCCACGCCTTGAGGTTCGTTCCCTCTTTGAACTGGTGGAACGATCCGAAGGCCTTGGCGAAGGTCTCCTGCACGAGGTCCTCGGCGTCCGCGGGGTTGCGCGTCATCCGCAGCGCGGCCGAGTAAAGCTGATCCAAGTACGGGAGCACATCGCGCTGGAACCGCTCCTGGCGCTGCTCGACGGTCTCAGTGGTCCCCTGTACCTGACCCACCCCCTTGGCTGTGGCGACACCGGTGGCGTCGTCCCCGACCGACGATAGCGGGCCGCGTCGCCGCGGCACTCCGCCGGGGGCGGGCACCAGGCCGGGCGGCGTCGGGACGGACCCGCCCCGGCGTTCGGCAACGACTGTGGTCATCGAAGGGAACCTCCTCGCATCCTGTGAGACGGTGCAACACCGAAGGGCGTGTCCGGATTCCCGACCGGACCGTGGACGCGTCCGGTCCCGCGCGCCGACCCCCGCGCGGGACCGCCCCAGAAACCGGCGCGCGGCGACCCGTTCCGCGGAGGGTGACGCCGGGCGCGACGGGGAAGAAGTTGACGTACACGGCGAGAACAGGAGCGGCCTTGCTACCGGTGCCGGCGCGACCTCCCGAGCCTCCCAGCACGACCGGCCGCCGCGGCCATGACGCGGGAGCACCTGCGGCTGACGACGAGCCGCTCGCGCTTTATTGGGCGTTCTATTGGGCCGTGGCCGAAGCGCAGCTCGCGCGCTGGCTGCCCCGGCGGCCGGGGCGGCTGCTCGACGTCTCCGGCGACGACGGGCGCAGCGCCGCGCAGGCCGCCGGGGCGGGCCACCGCGTGATCGAGGTGGTGGAGCCCGCGCCGGACGCGGCGAAACCCGAGGTCCGGGCGGAGTCGCGGCCGAGCGGCGTCCGGACGCTGATCGCCGACACCGACCGGCTCCAGTACCTGACGGACGGGTCGGTGGACGGCGTCATCGCCGAGAACCGCGCGCTGTCGCGGCATCTGGTGACCGAGGCGGCGGTCGCGGAGATCGCGCGGGTGCTGCGGCCGGGCGGCAAGCTGCTGGTCTCGGTGGACTCGCTGACGCTCGGGATGGCGCTGCTGGCCGAGCAGAACCGGTGGGCGCACCTGTCGGACGTCCCGGCGGCGGAGGTGCTGCTCGTCCCCTGGCCGGACGGGACGATCACCCGCTGCTTCGGCACCGACCAGCTCCGCGAGCTGCTGACCGAGGCGGGCCTGGAGGTCGAGTGGATCCGACCGCGGACGGTGCTGTCGCCGTCCACGGTGGAGCACATGCTGACGCGGTCGCCCGCGACGCTGCCGCGCCTGGTGAACACCGAGCTGTCGGCGCCCGCCGGGGACGACTCGCTGGGCGTGCACCTGCTGGCGTCCGCCCGCCGCCCGGACGCCTGACGGCACGTCCGCCGGACGCCGGACTCTGCCAGGCGACCGGCCGCCGGCACGCGCACGGGCCCCGAACGGCGCGGACCCGAACTGCGCGGACCCGAACGGCGCGGACCCGAACGGCGCGGACCCGAACGGCGCGGACCCGAACGGCGCGGGGGTACGGGGCGGGGGCTCAGAACAGGGCTCCCTCCCCCGGGCCGGCCGGGCCGGTCGTGTCGTCGGCGAGCGGTTCGATGAGCTGCGGCCCGTTGTTGCGGACGTTGCTCACCGCCTGCCCGACCGGGAACGCCTCCATCGCGGTGGCGAGCGAGCCGTCGAGCGCGGGCACGAGCAGGCCCCGGACCTCGTCGGCGTCGGACAGGGCGGGGTCGAGCCAGGCGTCCCAGCGGTCGCGCCGGACGATCATCGGCATCCGGTCGTGGATGCGGCCGAGGGCGTCCGGCGCGTCGGTGGTGATGACCGTGCAGGTCCAGACCCACTCGTCGGCGGGCGACTTCCACAGCTCGTAGAGCCCGGCCATCGCCATGATCGAGCCGTCCTGCGGGCGGATGAAGAACGGCTGCTTGCGCGGCTTGCCCTCGCCCTCGGTCTTGTACCACTCGTAATAGCCGTCGGCGGGCAGCAGGCAGCGGCGGCGGGCGAACGCGCGGCGGTAGGCGGGCTTCTCGTGGACGGTCTCGAACCGCGCGTTGATCATCCGGCTGCCGATCGCGAGGTCCTTGGCCCAGGACGGGACGAGCCCCCACCGCAGCGTCCGCAGCTCGCGGACGGCCTCGGTGGGCTCGTCGCGGGGAGCCCGCGTCAGGACCGCCGGGACCTGCTTGGTGGGCGCGACGTTGTAGTCGGGCTCCAGATCCCCGTCGATGTCATCGAGGCCGACGGCGAACTGGTCCAGCAGCTCCTGCCGGGCCCGCGCCGTGGCGTAGCGACCGCACATGGACGCCATCTTGCCCGCCCCCTCCGACATTCCGCGCCCCGCGCCGTCCAGAGCGGCGGGCGCCGCGTGCTTGATCAGGCATTTGATGGGCATGAGACCGGCATGCGACCCATCAGCACACCGATAACCCTGCTGGCCCGCCCGCTCGTGGCGGCCCCGTACCTCGTCGCCGGGCTGGAGACGCTGCGCAGGCCGCAGCAGCGCGCCGAACAGGCCGGCCCCGCCCTGAAGAACCTCGCCGACCGGTTCGACTGGATGCCCACCAAGGACCCGGTGACGCTCGTCCGCATCGAGGGAGCGGTGAGCCTCGGCACCGGCGCGCTCCTGCTGGCCGGACGGTTCCGCCGTCTGACGAGCCTGGTGCTCGCGGCGCAGCTCGTCCCGGCCCTCGCGACCGAGCACCGCTACTGGACCGAGGACGACCCCGAGCGCCGCGTCAGCGAACGCTCGCACCTGCTGAAGAACGCCGGGCTGTTCGGCGCGCTGCTCATGGTGGCGGCCGCGCCGGGCACGCGCGCGGAGAAGCTGAAGCACCAGGTCAAGCAGGCGAAGACGCAGGCCGTCGCGGAGACGCGGGTGCGGCGCGCGCAGTCGGCGGCGGACCTGCGGCACGCGCAGCGCGAGCTGGCCCGCCAGGTGCGGGACGCGCGGCGCGCGGCCGGGAAGGCGGGCGGACGCAAGGCGGCCAAGGCCGTCAAGGCGGCCCAGAAGGCGAACTGGAAGGCGGCTCGCAAGTCGGGCAAGGCGTCCGGTGCGGTGAAGCCCGTCGGCAAGGTGCTGTCCCTGGCCGGACGGTGAGCCGCGACATGAACCGATAATCTGAGCGCCATGCCCGCTGATCTCGCTGCCTCCCCGTGCGGACGGGGGTAGGACCCTGGCACGGCGAACGAGCGACTACGACGAGGACGACGTCCGGGTCCGGCCCGGACGGCGGGGCTCGCGCCCGCGCACGCGCATCCGGCCGGCCCACGAGGACGCGGTGGCCGCGCTGGTCACGGCCGTGGACCGGGGCCGGTACCGGTGCCTGGTGGACGCCGGGACGGACGACGAGCGTCCGGTCACGGCGATGCGGGCGCGCGAGCTGGGCCGCAAGAGCGTCGTCGTCGGGGACCGGGTGGCGCTCGTCGGGGACCTGAGCGGCGGGCCGGACGCGCTCGCCCGGATCGTCCGGATCGAGCCGCGCACCTCGGCGCTGCGCCGCACGGCCGACGACACCGACCCGTTCGAGCGGGTGATCGTCGCCAACGCCGACCAGCTCGTCGTGGTGGCGGCGCTGGCCGATCCCGAGCCGCGTCCGCGGCTGATCGACCGGACGCTCGTCGCGGCCTACGACGCCGGGATGGACCCGCTGCTCGCGCTGACCAAGGCGGACCTGGCCGGGCCGGACGCGCTGGTGGCCGAGTACGCGCCGCTCGGCGTCCCGTTCGTCGTGACCGAGCGCGGCGGGGACCTGGCGGAGCTGCGCGGCCACCTGTCCGGCCGGGTGAGCGTGCTCGTCGGGCACTCAGGCGTCGGGAAGTCCACGCTGGTCAACGCGCTGGTGCCGGACGCCGAGCGCGCGGTGAGCCACGTCAACGCCGTCACCGGGCGGGGGCGGCACACCTCGTCGTCGGCGCTGGCGCTGGAGCTGCCGGACCGCGCCGGCTGGATCATCGACACGCCGGGGGTGCGCAGCTTCGGCCTCGCGCACGTCACGCCGGAGAACGTGATCGGCGCGTTCGAGGACCTGGCGGAGGGCGCCGCCGAGCGCTGCCCGCCGCAGTGCGACCATCTCCAGGACGACTGCGGTCTGGACGGGTGGGTCGCCGACGGCCACGCCACTCGGGCCCGCCTGGACTCGCTGCGGCGGCTGCTGCGCGCCCGGGAGGGCGGGGACGAGGCGTAGCCGCCCGGACACGGCGGGAGGAATGCGGGCGATGCGCTCCGGCGAGGGCGTCCGGTACCGTGGCTCGCCGTGGCGGGCTATTCCGATGACCTGCGTCTCGCGCACGTACTGGCGGACGGGGCCGATGACATCACGAGCCGGCGCTTCCGCGCCCTCGATCTGGCCATCGACACCAAACCGGACCTGACGCCGGTCAGCGACGCCGACCGCAGCGTCGAGGAGCAGATCCGCGGGACGCTCAGGCGGGCCCGGCCGCGCGACGCGATCCTCGGCGAGGAGTACGGCCGCACCGGCTACGGGCAGCGCTGCTGGATCATCGACCCGATCGACGCGACGAAGAACTTCGTCCGGGGCGTCCCGGTCTGGGCGACGCTGATCGCGCTGATGGACGGCGAGGAGGTCGTCGTCGGCGTCGTCTCGGCGCCCGCGCTGAACAGGCGGTGGTGGGCGGCGCGCGGCGGCGGCGCGTGGACGGGCCGGAGCCTGACCCGCGCGAGCCGTATGCAGGTGTCGTCGGTGTCCGGCCTGAAAGACGCCTCGCTGTCGTTCTCCAGCCTGAGCGGCTGGGAGGAGCGCGACCGTCTCGACAAGTTCCTCGACCTGACCCGCTCGGTGTGGCGGACGCGCGCGTTCGGGGACTTCTGGTCGCACATGATGGTCGCCGAGGGCGCCGTGGACGTCTCCTGCGAGCCCGAGGTGTCCCTGTGGGACCTCGCGGCGCTCCAGGTGATCGTCGAAGAGGCGGGCGGCATGTTCACCGACCTGTCCGGCCGCCCCGGCCCGGACGGCGGCAGCGTCGTCTGCACGAACGGCCTGCTGCACGCGGAGGTCCTGCGCGCGCTCGGCGGCGGCCCCCTCTCCATCGTCCGCTGACGTCGTCCCAGGTGACGGATCCACCGTCGCGACATATCGTGGATCGGAACGACGGCCCGCGCCCGTCCGTTGGGCAGGTGGGCGGTCCCTCGCGAAGGTAGGTGGAGATGTCGACCGGAACCAAGATCGCCATCGGCGGAGTCGTCGTCGGATTCCTGACGCTGTTCGTCTTCCCCTGGTGGCTGAGCACGCTGATCATCCTCGGCGCGATCGGCCTGCCGGTGGCCGGATACCTGCTGCTCGACCCGTCGCAGCGCAAGCGCGTCAACCGCCAGGCCCGCAAACGCATCGGAAGCTGACCCCCGCGCTAGTGTGCCCGGGGTGGAGCGGATCGGGGTCGTCGGGGCGGGGATCGTCGGGCTGGCGGTGGCGCGGCGGCTCGCCGCGACGCGGCCGGGGGCGGTGGTCACGGTTCTCGACAAGGAGGACCGGGTCGGCGCGCACCAGACCGGGCACAACAGCGGTGTCGCGCATGCCGGGTTGTATTACAAGCCCGGGTCGTTGAAGGCGACGTTGTGCCGGCGCGGGATCGGGCTGCTGAAGGAGTACTGCGCGGAGCGCGGGCTGCCGTATCGGGAGGTCGGGAAGCTCGTCGTGGCGCGGAATGCCGCCGAGTTCGCCGCGCTGCTCGACATTGAGGCGCGGGCTGCGGCCAACGGGGTGCCCGGGTTGCGGCGGCTGGACGGCGCCGAGCTGCGCGCGGTCGAGCCGCATGCGGCCGGGATCGCCGCGCTGTACTCGCCTACGACGGCGATCGTCGATTTCGCCGCCGTGGCGCGGGCGTTCGCGGACGACGTGGTCGCGGCGGGCGGCGCGCTGCGGCTGGGGTTCGAGGTGCGGCGGCTGCGTCCGCTCGGGGACCGGGTCGCGGTCGGGTCGCCGCACGACGAGCTGGTCTTCGACCGGCTCGTCGTGTGCGCGGGGCTCTGGTCGGACCGGCTGGCGCGGCTCGCCGGGGACGGCCCGGCGCCCGCGATCGTGCCTTTCCGCGGGGAGTACTACCGGCTGGCCAGGACGGACCTCGTCCGCGGCCTCATCTATCCGGTGCCCGATCCGCGGTATCCGTTCCTCGGAGTCCACTTCACGCGGCGGGTGGACGGCGGCGTGGACGTGGGGCCGAACGCCGTCCTGGCGCTGGCCCGCGAGGGGTACCGGCGGCGCGACGTCCGTCCGGCGGACCTGCTGGAGACGCTGCGCTGGCCGGGGTTCCCACGTCTGGCGCGGCGGCACTGGCGGACGGGCGCCGAGGAGCTGTACGGCTCGTTCTCCAAGCGGGCCTTCGCGGCGCGCGCCCGCGCGTTCGTGCCCGAGGTGACGGCCGCCGACCTGGTTCCGGCGCCGGCGGGCGTCCGCGCGCAGGCCGTCGACCGCGACGGCTCGCTGGTGGACGACTTCCGCATCACCGAGCGGGGCCCGGTCACGCTCGTCCGCAACGCGCCGTCCCCGGCCGCGACGTCGTCGCTGGCCATCGCCGAGCACATCGTCGGGTAGGCGGTCAGGCGAACGTCCGGACGGCGTCGTAGGGCGCCCAGCCCGGGTCGCCATCGGCGGCGAAGGACACCCAGGCGCCGTGCATCGCGTCGGCGAGCGGCTGCGGCGGGTCGTCCCCGGTCAGCGGACGGCCGTGGGGGCTCGCGAGGGTGTCGAACACGAAGCCCAGTTCGAGCGCGTGGCACGCCCCGAGGTCGTGGACGGGCGACGGCCAGGCGAACTCGTACATCCAGGTCCGTCCGGCGTGGCCGCGCGCGAGGCGGTGGGCCGGGCGGCGGAACATGTGGTCGGTGACGACCGCGCACAGCCGTTCGCCCGGCGTCCCCGCGGCGGAGTGCGCGGCGAGGACGTCGGCCGACACCCCGAGCCCGGACGTCACCAGGTCGAACAGGTCGTCGGTGATGTGGTCGATGAGCCCGTTCGGGACGACGTACAGGTTGAACTCGTCCCGGGTGTGCCCGACGAGGACGTCCACGTCGCGCCCCGCCCCGGCTTCGATGGCCTCGTCGGCGCGGCGCGGGAAGACGTCGCCGTCCAGGACGGGCATGAACGCGATCCCGCTCGCCGCCGTCGTCGGCCCCCAGCGGTCCGGGGCGGGCAGCATCGAGATCTCGTTCCCGACCGCGTCCTGCACCGGGAGGATCTTGCCGGGCGGCAGCGCGGCGAACGCCTCGGCGGTGGGCGGGATCCCGAGGCGCGCGGCGATCTCGGCGGTGACGCGCAGCGCGTCCGCGGGCGCCTGCGCGATCTGGGCCGCGCCGCTCTGCGCGACGGCCCGGCGGAACAGCCCGAGGTCCAGGGAGAGCAGCGTCGCCACGCTCATCGCGCCCGCCGACTCGCCCGCCACGGTGACCCGCGCGGGGTCGCCGCCGAACGCCGCGATGTTGTCGCGGACCCACTCCAGCGCGGCGATCTGGTCGCGCAGCCCCCGGTTGTCGGGCACGCCGGGCAGGTGCGCGAAGCCCTCGACGCCGAGCCGGTAGTTGATCGTCACGCAGACGACGCCGTCGCGGGCGAACGCCGACCCGTCGTACACGCCGACCGCGCCGGACCCGTTGCGGAACGCGCCGCCGTGGATCCACACCAGGACGGGCAGCCCGGCCGCGCCCGGGTCGGGCGTCCAGACGTTGAGGTTGAGGCAGTCGTCGCCGGGGATGTCCGGGTCGGGCAGCAGCGTGCGGAAGACGCCCGCGTAGCCGGGCTTGGGCGCCGTCGGGCCGTAGGCGGTGGCGTCGCGGACGCCGTCCCACGGCTCGGGCGGCTGCGGCGGACGGAACCGGTTCGGGCCGAACGGCGGCGCCGCGTACGGAATGCCCAGGTAGGACGAGACACCGTCGCGCAACGTGCCCCGCACCAGGCCGTACGCCGTCCGGACGACCGCTGACTCCATTGCCCGCCTCCCCGCACCTGAACGCCGTTCGGGTGCGAGCCTAGGTCACCGTCCGACCTGCGGGGATGTGACGTATGTCATGCGCCGCCCCGAATGCGCTCGTCGTAGGCGCGGCGGGCCTCGGCGTCGTAGTCGAGGAACAGCGTGTCCAGCCCGTACCGGCGGGCCGCCGCGCGCCGCACCCGGTCCGGCAGCAGCGCGCCGAGCCGCACCCGGGACGCGAGCCGGCGCGGCACGACGACCTGCGGGCGCGGCCGGGCGACCAGGTCCACGACGGCCGCCGCGACCTCCTCGGGCGTGTTGTTCGGCATCCCCTTCGGGCTGCGCGTCCCGGCGATCAACTCGGTCGCGGTGAACGACGGCAGGACGGCGCTGACGTGCAGCCCCCGGTCGAGCACCTCCAGCCGCGCGGCCTCGGTGAACGCGACGACGGCGGCCTTGCTCGCGTTGTAGAGCGCGAGGCCCGGCGTCGGCAGGACGCCCGCGAGCGAGGCGATGTTGACGACGTGCCCCCGGCCGCGCGGCTCCATCCGCGCCACGGCGAGCTTGGTGCCGAGCATGACGCCGTGGACGTTGACGTCCAGGCAGCGCCGGGCGTCCTCGTCGCTCTCCTCGGTCAGCGGCCCGATCGGCATGATGCCCGCGTTGTTGATCAGCACCGACAGGGGCCCGAAGGCGTCCTCCACGGCGTCCAGGAAGGCGGTGAAGGACGCGCGCGCCGTCACGTCCAGCGCGAACGCGGGCGCGCCGAGCCGGTCCCCCGCCGCCCGGACGGCCGCCTCGTCGACGTCGCCGAGCGCGACATGCGCGCCCCGGTCGCTCAGCGCGCGGGCGGTGGCGAACCCGATGCCGCGCGCGGCCCCGGTGATCGCGATGACCTTGCTCATGACGCCTCCAGCGGGTCGAGCCGGACGGGCAGCCCGTCCTTCGGCGACGGCAGGGACGTCGTGTCCAGCGGCCACGTGTACCGTCCCGGCACGCTCCACCGATACCGCAGGAGCCATTGGTGCAGGACGCTCTTGACCTGCATCCCGGCGAAATGAAGCCCGATGCACTTGTGCGCGCCGCCGCCGAACGGCTCCCACGCGTACCGATGGACCTTGTCCTCACAGCGCGCGAACCGTTCGGGGTCGAAGCGCTCGGGGTCGGGCCACCACTCGGGCATGTGGTGGTTGGTGAGCAGCGGAACGACGACGGTCGTCCCGGCCGGGATGTGGTGGCCCAGGATCTCGGTGTCGCGGACGGCACGACGCGGCAACGCAGGCACCGGCGCGACGAGCCGCAGCGCCTCCTTCATCACCAGCTCGATCCCGGTGAGCCGGTCCAGGTCCTCGAAGGCCAGTTCGGGCTTCCCGAGCGCCAGGGACTCGTCCCGCAGCCGCTCCTGCCACTCGGGGTGCTTGGCGAGGTAGTACGCCATCGTGGTCAGCGTGATCGTGGTCGTGTCGTGCGCGGCCATCAGCGCGAAGATCATGTGGTTGACGACGTCGTCGTCGGTGAACCGGTGGCCGTCGTCGGTCTCGGCCTGGCAGAGCGCGGCGAACAGGTCGTCGCCGCCGTCGCGGCGCTTGGCGGGCAGGTGCGCGCGGAAGAAGTCCTCCAGGACGCGGCGCGCCCGCAGCCCCCGCTGCCAGCGCAGGCCCGGCACCGGGAACCGGACGTAGGCGGTCCCGGCCCGGACGGCGTCCACGAACGCCCCGTTGATCCGGTCGGCCTCGGCGCGGTCCAGGTCGACGCCCATGAAGACGTCCACGGCGAGGTCGAGCGTGAGCTGCTTGACGTGGCCGAGGACGGTGAACCGGTCGCCGGGCGTCCAGGCGTCCAGGCCGCGTCCGATGCCGGGCGCCATCGCGGTCATGTAGGCGCGGAGCCGGTCGCGGGTGAACGCCTGCTGCATGATCCGGCGGTGGTGCAGGTGCTCGTCGAAGTCCAGCAGCATGATCCCGCGCCGGAAGAACGGGCCGATGTAGTAGCTCCACGCCGGGCCGCTCGCGAACGCCTTGTCCCGGTTGACGAGGACGATCTCGGCCGCCTCGGGTCCCTGGACGGTGACGGTCCTGCGGCCGAGCAGCCAGGACCAGCTCACCGGCCCGAACTGCTTGTACCGCTTGGTCGCCGTGCCGAACGGGTTCCGCATCACCTGGAGCGTCTGCCCGATGTACGGGAGGCCGGGCGCGCCGGTGACGGGCTTGAGCCCGCTGCCGTCGGGGGGCGTGGCGAGGATGCGGGCGGCCATGGGTCCTCCGGGGGCGACATGAGGAAGTTCGGGGGTTAGATACCGTTCTAGCCCCGTGACGCCAGTAAGTACAGAGTTACCCGAGGTAACGCGGACATCGAGGGACGGCAAAGTCTCCCTATGCGTCCGGGACAACACCCGTGGCGGCGCAGGTCGGCGGGCCTAACGTCGCGGGCATGTTCGCGCGCACGGCCCTGCTGGCCGCCGGTCTCCTCGTCCTCGCGCCCGCTGCGCCCGCGGTCGCCGCCGCGCCGCCGCCCGCCGCGCTCCACCTCGGCAGCGACGGCCCGGACGTCACCCGCCTCCAGCGGCGCCTCAAGGCCCTGCACTACTGGCCCGGCGAGATCAACGGCCGGTTCCGGGCGACGACGCGGGCGGCCGTCTGGGCGTTCCAGCACGTCAACGGGCTGAAGGCCACCGGCGTCGTGGACGCGCGGACGCAGCGCGCGCTCCGCCATCCGCACGGCCCGCACCGGCTCGTCCGGCGCTCCCGGCCGACGCGCGTCGACATCGACCTGCGGCACCGCGTCCTCGTCGTCTACAAGGCGCGGCGCGTCGTGCTGATCTCGCACCTGTCGTCCGGCTCGGGCCGGCACTTCTGCCAGGCCGGACGCTGCGGCGTCGCCCGCACGCCCACCGGCAACTTCCGCGTCGAGCGGCGCATCAACGGCTGGCACAAGTCCTACCTCGGCTGGATGTACCGGCCGCTGTACTTCCACGGCGGGTTCGCGATGCACGGGTCGCTGGACGTGCCCGACCGCGACGTGTCGCACGGCTGCGTCCGGCTCCCGATGGACGTCGGGGACCGGATCTACGGGCTCGTCCGCAACGGCACGGCGGTCTACGTCCGCCGCTGAGCGGTCAGCCGGCGCCGCGCCGTCTCGCTGAGCGGCCGGTACGCGCCGGACTTGTCGCGGAAGTAGGCGCCCGGCCCGGGCGGCGGCACGCCCTCGGCGCGCAGCGCGTCGGTCAGGGGCCGGTGGCCGGGCGTCGTCGGGATCGCGTCCACGACGCGCACCACGGCCGGACGCAGCCTCGGCTCCACCTTGAGCAGGGCCTCCGACACGTCCACCGGCTTCAGCTCGGCGCCCGCGCGCAGCGTCACGGCGGCGGCGGCCAGCTCGCCGTGGCCCGTCCCGATCGCGTAGACGGCGACCTGGTCCACGCCGGGCAGGTCGCCGAGCGCGTCGCGGATCGGTCCCGGCGGGACGATCCCGGTCGCGGCGCGGATCAGCTCGTCCTCGCGGCCGACCGGCCAGAAGTCGCCGTCGGCGTCGCGGCGGAACAGGTCGCCGGTGATCGTCCAGGCGTCCTCGGGCGCGAACACGCCGCGCACCGGCCGCGCGGCCGTGGCCAGCGCCGCCGGGCGGACGCGCGCCAGGAGCATCCCGATCTCGCCGGGTTCGCACTCCTGCGCGAACCCGCGCGGCCCGTACACCAGAGCGCCGCGTTCCAGGTCGTAGCGGACGAGCCGGACGGGCGCGCTGCCCGGCAGCGGACGGCCGAGCGACCCCGGCTTCGTCCCGCCGAGGTTGACGAGGATCGCCTCGCCCGTCGTCGACGCGTAGAACTCCAGCACGTGGGCGGGCGCGAACCGCTCCTCCACGCGCCGCCACAGCCCGCGCGGCATCCCCGACCCGATGAACAGCCGCACCGCGTGGTGCCGCTCCCCCGGCTGCGGCGGCGCGTTGACGAGGTCGCGCAGCAGCGTCCAGGCGTAGGACGCGACGGTCACGCCGTAGCGGCGGGCCTCGTCCCAGAACGTCTCGGGGTCGTAGCCGGACGCCAGGGCGAGCCGCGCGCCGCTGGCGACCGCGCCGCCGAGGCTCATGAGCAGCGCGGACGGGTGCTGGAGCGGCGTGATCGAGTAGACGGTGTCGGCCGGTGACAGGGACGCCGACGACGCCGTCCCGTACGCCGACATGGCCCAGCGCCGGTTGGTGACGCGGCTCGCCCGCAGCGTCTCGCCCGTCCCGGTGAACAGGACGAACGCGGTGTCGCCCGCGCGTCCGGGGTCGGGCCGGTACCAGCCGGGCAGCGTGACCGCGGCGGGATCGATGCGCTCCATGTCGTCCAGCCGGGGGTCGCGGTCGGCGCCGCCGCCGAGCAGGTGCGCGGGGACGCCGAGCGTCGCGGCGAGCGCGGCGTTCTCGGGGTCGGCGATGACGCGGGCGATCCGGGCGAGCGCCGCCTCCCGCTCCGGTTCGCCGTCCGGGCGCAGCAGCACCGCGACCGCGCCGAGCCGGTTCAGCGCGGCGACCAGCGCGAGCGCCGTCGGACGGGTCCGCATCAGCACGCCCACCGGCTCGCCTCGCCGGACGCCGATCGCGATCAGCCCGCGCACGACGGCGTCGATGCGGCTCTTGGCGGCCGTGTTCGTGTACGCGCGGCCCCGGTAGAGGAAGAACACCTCGTCGGGGCGGTGCCGGGCCTGCTCGTCCAGCAGCAGCCCGAGCGACACCCGCGTCGTGGTGTGGATGCGCTCCAGCCGGGCGAGGCGCGGCAGGTTCTGGACGGCCTGGCGCCCGAGCTGCCGGGACCCGCGCACCGCCCGCGCCGCCGTCCCGGCCGCCGCCCGCGCGGCCCCGCCGCCCACGCCGAGCGCGAGCCGCAGCCCGTACCCGGCGGTGCCGCCGGGCGGGGGCGGCGCCGGGTCGCCCGCCGCCGGCCGGACGATCGCGGGCATCCCCCCGGCCGCCCACTCGGCGACGGCGGGCCAGGTCTGCGCCATCGCGAGCGTCCCGACGACGAGCCCGAAGTGCCCGGCCCGCAGCGGCGCCTCGTAGACCGGCGCGCGCGGCGCGGCCCGCCGGATGCCGCGCACCATCGGCGGCGGCGCGATCTCGTCCACCTCGCCGACGAACGTCAGCACCGGGCAGGACAGGTCGGCGAGCGTGACGAGCCGGTCCCCGATCGTGAACCCGCCGGTGAGCATCCGGTTGTGCTGGACGAAGTTGCGGATGAACTCCAGCAGCGCCGGGCCGGGCCACGACACCCAGCCCTCGCGCTCCAGGAACCGGCGCTGCCGCTCGCGCGGGGCCAGCCGTTCGCGGTCGTGCAGGGCGAGGACGAACTCGACGCGGCTGCGCACCGACTTCACCGGGCTGAGGAGCTGGAAGCCCGTCCGGGTGACCCAGCCGGGGACGTCGAAGCCGCGCAGCAGGGCGTCCGGGATGCGCTCGGCGGCCTCCCCGGCGAGCCGCGCCGGGACGCCGAACGGCAGCGAGCCGCTGATGTCGGCCGGGCTGCCGAACGTGATCACCGAGGCGACGCCCGCGCTGCGCCGGTACGCGGCGGCCTGGTAGACGAACATGCCGCCCTGCGAGTACCCGGCGAGGTGGACGTCGCGTCCGGTGGCGGCGCGGACGCGGTCCACGGCGTCGCTCACCGCGAGGACGTGGTCGGAGACCGTCCGCTCCAGCCCGCCGGGCTCGCGCTCGGGCGCCCCGAAGTCCACGACCCACGGGTCGATGCCGCGCCGGTGCAGCTCGGCGACCGCGCTGACGTTGGACGAGATGTCGTACACCTCGGCGGTGATCATCAGCGGCGGGACGAGCAGCACGACCGGCCGTCCGGCGGGCGCCTCGGGGTGGTAGTGCCGCAGCCGGTAGATCCGGCCCTCGGCGGCGATCTCGTGCGGGGTGGCGTCGTCGCCGGTGTCCAGGCCGCCGAACCGTGCGACCTCCAGCGCGTTCTGCGCGGTGGCGGTCACACGGGCACCGATACGACGAAAAACATTCACGACAGGCGGCATCGGGCCAGTCATATCACCTGGACGATCGCCGGGAAAACCCTTGACTTCCCGCTGGTCAGCCTCTTGTCAGGTTCCGGCGGCCTCAGTCGACGACCCGCGCGCCGCCCATCGCGCCCGCCTGGAGGCGCTCCCACATGTAGCGGCGGCGGGGCTTGCCGCTGGACGTCCGCTGGATCAGCCCGGAGCCGACGACGATCGTGACCTCGACGTCCTCGCCGACCCGGCGGCGCAGCATCTCGCGCACGTCGGCGGCCCACGGCGCGTCCGTGGTCTCGGCGAACAGCGCGAGGCCCTTCTTGCCGGCGCCCGGGACGCCGACGACGACGATCCTTCCCTTGCCGAGCCTGGTGACCTCGGCGATCTTCGCCTCCAGGTCCTCGACGTAGACCGAGCGGCCCCGGACCTTGATGGAGTCGCCCATCCGTCCGAGCACGAAGAGTTGGCCCTCGTGGAAGAACCCCGCGTCCCCGGTGAAGACGCGGCCGTCTTCAAAGCGGGTGGACTTGCCCTCGGCGCCCGCGTAGTAGCCCTTGCAGGCGGACGGCCCGCCGACGACGATCTCGCCGAGCCGTCCGGCGGGCAGCTCGCGGCCCGCGTCGTCCACGATGGTGACGGGGACGTCCGGCTCGGGCGTGCCGCACCCGACGACCCAGCCCGCCTTGGCGCCGATCGAGTGCGGTCCCAGCGTGTGCTGGTCGAGGATCTTCACGGGCTCGCCGAACGCCAGCGACTCGCTGTCGGGACGCACCGCGAGCGGGTCGCGCGCCTCCTTGTCCAGCGTGATGAGCAGGGTCGTCTCGGCCATACCGTACGCGGGCCGGAACGCCGTCCGGGAGAAGCCGAACGGCTCCAGCAGCTCGGCGAAGACCTCCAGCGAGTGCGGGTCGATCGGCTCCGCGCCGATCAGCGCCATCTTCCAGCCGGACAGGTCGATTCCTTCGAGCTGCTCGGGCTTCACGCGCCGCGCGACGTAGGCGTACGCGAACGGCGGCGCGGCCGTGTGCCGGGCCTCGGCGAAGCAGCGGATCCAGCGTGCCGGGTCGCGGATGAAGTGGTCGGGCCGCATGAGGCGCAGCGTCCCCTGCCGCGCGATCGGGGTGATGAACGTGCCGATCAGGCCCATGTCGTGGTAAAGCGGCAGCCAGGACGCGACGACGTCGCCGTCCTCGTAGTCGGCGCTGCGGACGATGAGGTCGCTGTTGGCTTCCAGGTTCTCCCAGGTGACCATGACGCCGCGCGGCGCGCCGCTCGACCCGGACGTGAACTGCAGCAGCGCCAGCTCCCCGGGCTCGCGCAGCTCGGCCTCGTCCGCCGCCTGCCGGGGCCGCCACGGCGCGCCGGACAGCCCGGCGCGTTCCATCGCGGCGGCGGCGTCGCCGGCCAGCTCGTCGGACGCGACGACCAGCGCGGGCTGCGCCTGCCGCAGGATCGCCGCGACGTGGTTGACGTAGTCCTCGCCGCTCTGGAACAGCGGCGGCGTGATCAGGCAGACGGTCGCGCCCGCGACCCAGACGGCGAAGTAGGTCTCGATGCAGGTGAAGTCGGTCGGCAGCACCACGCACACGACGTCGCCGGGCCGCACGCCCTCGTCGATGAGCGCGGTGGCCGTGCGCCGGGCCGCCGCGGCGATCACGCCGTAGTCGCGGAACTCCCACCCGTCGCCGTCGGCCGCCAGGTGGACGCCGCGATCGGTGTTCGGCTTGTCCAGCCAGTCCCGCAGCGCAGTTGCCATCGTTTCCCCTTCACAGACGTGACCCGTGGGTAACTTCACCAGCGCCGCGAGGCCCGCGTCAACCGAAACAAGCAGGAAACGGGCGGTAGGCCGCAGATGTATGTGATCTGGCTGACAAACGGCCCCCCAAGATCGTTCACCCGGCGCGATTCTCGCAGGTCGTCCCGGTTGTTACGGTTCGCGCTGCCGGGTGCGTCCCGGCCCTTCGGACCAAGGAGTTCACCCATGCAGAACCGGCGTGCCTTCTGCCGTACCGCAGCCGTTACGGCCGGCGCGGCCCTGGGCGGCGGCCTCCTCGCCGCCCCCGCCCGAGCCGAGGGCGCGCGCGTCGTCGCCGAGAAGCGGCTGGGCAGCCACATCGTGGACCTGACCGTCCACTCGGCCGCGATGAACCGCGACCTGCCGGTGCGGCTGATGCTGCCGCAGGGCTGGTCGAAGACGGCGGACCGGACGTGGCCCGTCGTCTACGCCTTCCACGGCGGCAACGAGAACTACCAGGCGTGGAACACCCACACCGACATCGCGGCGCGCTCGCTGCGCCGCCAGGTGATCGTCGTGCTGCCCGAGGGCGGCTACGCGGGCGGCTACACCGACTGGTGGAACTACGGCTTCGGCGGCAGCTACGCCTGGGAGACCTTCCACCTGAAGGAACTGCGTCCGCTGCTGGAGCAGGAGTACCGCGCGGGCACCAAGCGCGCGGCGTTCGGCCAGTCCACCGGCGGCTACGGCGCGCTGATCTACGCGGCCAGGCACCCGGGAATGTTCAAGTACGCGGCGGCCTACAGCCCGTTCGCGTCCCTGCTGACGGCGGGCGTCTCCACGGTCCTGAACACGGGCCTGGACGGCCTGAAGGGCTGGAACGGCCTCGGCTTCAACGTCGACAAGTACACGATGTGGGGCGACCCGTTCTGGCAGCACGACATCTGGGAGCAGCACGACCCGGTGTCCCAGGCGGCGAACCTGCGCGGGACGAAGCTCTACGTCTCCGTCGCGAAGAACGGCCTCCCGGGCCCCCTGGACCCGCCCACGGCCCAGTTCGCCGACCCGGCCGAGGCGTTCTGCTACTACACGACGAAGCCGTTCCTGGACCGCCTGAAAGAACTGAACATCCCGGTGAAGACCCACCTCTACGAACGGGGCACCCACTCCTGGGTCTACTGGCAGGACGAACTCGACCGCTCGTGGCCCGCGATGATGCGAGCGATAGGCGCCTAACGCCGAACCAGCGCAACGACACCACGCCACCCGAGCAGCGCGAACCCGAGAAAAACGAACGCGACGACGACGAACGCGGCGGCCGTCCCCTGCCCGGAGACGGCCCGCAGCACCATCCCCACAACGACAGTAGAAACCCAGACACAAACACCAACGGGCCAAAGCACGAACGGCCGAACCCAGGCCCGCGAGACAGCCCACCCGACAACAAGCCCGATCAAAAACGGCCAGGCGGTCGACCCGACGTCCAGAACACCGCCGACCCCCTCATGGGTGCTGCGCCCGATGACGACGAAAACGAGCACGCACAGAACATCGGCGACAGCACCAAGAACCCGGATCACGCCCCAACTCTAGGCGCGGCCGGGGACGCTCAACTACGCGTCCCCGCGACCGAGTAGTTGACCGGCAGGTCGTAGTAGGCGACGCACACGACCTGCCGATCCCGGTCCCGGTCCCACGACTCCCGAGAGGGAAACCAGTACCGGTCGTCGAACATCGAACGTGTGAACCGCACACCGACATACGTCTCGAATGCCCGCCGACAACGCCGTTCCGCGTCCCGAACCACCACGGCGTTGCCGGGATAAGCGGCGGAACGCGCCCAGACGTCCCCGGTGAAGAAGACCTCGGCGTCATGCCGCACCGAACAGCTCACGACCCGCCCGGCGGACGCGGAATCACCAGAACGAACCCCCACAATGTTGACACACTCCCCCTTCCGCAAAACCCGCACGCTCGTCGCCCGGTGCGAAGAAGGAGAAGGCGGAAGAGAAGCGGCACGCTGCCCGGCAGGACGATCGGGCACGCCCACCGAGTGCCAGAACGAGAAGAGCAGAGCGCCCAGAACGCTCGCGGCCACGCCGCCGACGACCTGGACGACGAACGGATGCTCGAACGCCCAACCGATACCCCGCCGAGAACCGCGCTCGTCCGCCATCGCCCCAGACCCCGCACCATGTCGACAACTCGCGGCCAAACTACCCGGACGCCCATCGCCAACGAGGCGATTTCCCACGACAAAGCAAGCAGATCACAGCCAAAAAACGGAGAAAAACCCCAAAAGGAGGGGGGAGTGGGGGGCGGAGCCCCCCACATCGGGGGGCACGGGGGGTAGTCCCCCCGATAAACGGCGAAGGGCCCACATGGAAGCGACTTGTCGCGACCATGCGGACCCAGTACCCGTAGCGGGGACAGGATTTGAACCTGCGACCTCTGGGTTATGAGCCCAGCGAGCTACCGAACTGCTCCACCCCGCGGTGATGTCTTAACTCTATGGGGGCGGAGAGGCTTACGCAAACGGATTAGGACGTGGGGGTGTCGTCGCCGGGACGGGCGGAGCTGAGCACGAGCGTGAGGACGGACGCGATGACGATCAGGTCGAAGGCCATCTGGACGGTGACGACGGCGCGGGCGGCCTGCCCGGTGGGGACGATGTCGCCGTAGCCGACGGTGGTCAGGGTGGCGACCGCGAAGTAGAAGGCGTCGAGCCGGGTGCTGATCCCGTGGAACTGCCCGGCGAGCGTGTAGTAGCGGGAGGCGAACAGCACGGCGACGGCGGTGACGACCGTGGCGAGCAGGGCGAGGCGTTCGCCGATGCGCCGGGCGCGCAGGGCACGGCGCCCCTGGACGGCGACGAGGTACGTCAGGAGCCCGAGCCCGACGAGCGTCCCGGCGACCCGCGCGAGCCCGTGGCCGCCGCGCAGCTCGCCGACGTGCAGCGGAACGATCCAGTAGACGCCGACCACGGCCGCACAGCCGGCCAGGGCCCGCGCCCACGCACGGATCTCCGCCACGACGCTCACCCCATGTGCGGATAGCGGTGGTCGGTCGCCGGAACGAACGTCTCCTTGATCGACCGGGGCGACGTCCAGCGCAGGAGGTTCTGCGGCGAACCGGCCTTGTCGTTCGTCCCGGAGGCGCGCCCGCCGCCGAACGGCTGCTGCCCGACGACGGCGCCGGTGGGCTTGTCGTTGACGTAGAAGTTCCCGGCGGCGAACCGCAGGATCTCCTGGGTGCGGGCGATGGCGGCGCGGTCGGTGGCGAGGACGGCCCCGGTGAGCGCGTACCGGGAGACGGATTCGAGCTGGTGAAGTGTCTCCTCGTACCGATCGTCGTCGTACACGTGGACGGCGAGGATCGGCCCGAAGTACTCCTCGGTGAAGATCTCGTGCGAGGGATCGGTGCCGACGAGAACGGTAGGCCGCACGAAGTACCCCACACTGTCGTCGCACACGCCCCCGGCCAGCACGTCCACGGACGGGTCGGCGGCGGCCCGCTCGATCGCGCCCTTGATGCGCGCGTACGCACGGTCGTCGATGACGGCGCCGAGGAAGTTGCGCAGGTCGGTGACGTCGCCCATCGCCAGCGCGTCCACCTCGGCGGCGAGGGCGTCGCGGAGCCCGCCCTCCCAGAGCGACCGCGGAACGTAAGCGCGGGACGCGGCGGAGCACTTCTGCCCCTGGTACTCGAACGCCCCGCGCACGAGCGCCGTCAGAAGCACGGCGGGATCAGCGGACGGATGCGCGACGACGAAGTCCTTGCCACCGGTCTCACCGACCAGACGCGGATACGTCCGGTAGCGCGAGATGTTCTCCCCGACCGTCCGCCAGAGGTGCTGGAAGGTGGCGGTGGACCCGGTGAAGTGGATCCCAGCAAGGTCAGGGTGGGCGAGCAAGACGTCAGAAACAGCGAGCCCATCGCCGGTGACGAGGTTGATGACACCGTCCGGCAGCCCAGCCGCACGCAGGAGCCGCATCGTAAGGACGGCCGCGTACGTCTGCGTGGGCGACGGCTTCCACACAACAACGTTCCCCATCAAAGCGGGCACAGTCGGCAGGTTCGCCGCGATAGCGGTGAAGTTGAACGGCGTAATCGCGTAGACGAACCCCTCCAGCGGCCGATGGTCAGTGCGGTTCCACACGCCGGGACTGCTGAGCGGCTGCGAGGCAAGGATCTGACGCGCGTAGTGGACGTTGAACCGCCAGAAGTCGACCAGCTCACACGGACTGTCGATCTCCGCCTGCTGAACGGTCTTGGACTGCCCCAACATCGTCGCGGCGACGAAAGTCTCCCGCCACGGCCCAGCGAGCAGATCAGCGGCCCGCAGAAAGACAGCGGCACGCTCATCGAACGGCAACGCACGCCAGCCGGGAGCGGCGGCGAGCGCGGCATCGACGGCGTCCCGGGCGTCCGAGCGCGTGGCGGCCCCGAACGTCCCGAGAACAGCGGCATGCCGATGCGGCTGAACCACATCGGTCTTCTCCCCGCCGCCGAGGCGTTCCAGCCCCCCGATCGTCATGGGCAGATCGATCGCCCCGGCGGAGAGATCGGCGAGCGCCGCCATGAGCCGAGCGCGCTCCGGACTACCGGGCGCATAACCGTGGACGGGCTCATTCACGGGCGAAGGAACAAGGGTGACGGCGTCCATAAGGGGGACCGACCTCCTCAGCGGGAGACGAAGGAACGGAGGAAGAAGGCGAGGTTGGCGGGACGCTCGGCCAGTCGGCGCATGAAGTACCCGTACCAGTCGGCGCCGTAAGGGACATAAACGCGCATGGTCGCCCCAGAAGCAGCAAGCCGACGCTGCTCACCGACACGAATCCCATAGAGCATCTGGAACTCGTGATCCCCCGCGGAACGCCCGGCCCGAGCGGCGAGCCCGGTGGCAACGGCGATCATGCGCGGGTCGTGGCTGGCGACCATCGGATACCCGGCCCCGTCCATGAGCAGCCGCAACGCACGCACATAAGCGCGGTCGACCTCACCCTTGGCCTGATAAGCGACGGACGCGGGCTCGGCGTAAGCCCCCTTGACGAGCCGCACCCGCGACCCTTCATGAACGAGATCGCGCAGATCGCCCTCGGTCCGCCGCAGCATCGCCTGAAGAGCGACCCCGGTGGCAGGAAAATCAGCACGAATCTTCCCGAGGATCCCGAGCGTGGAATCGACGGTGGTGTGATCTTCCATGTCGAGCGTGACCGTCATGCCGCACCGATCAGCAGCGGAAGCGACGGCGAGCGCGTTGTCGAGCGCGACGGAAGCACCGTCACCGGGCAGAGCCTGCCCAAGGGCGGAGAGCTTGACCGAAGCCTCGGCACCGTCAGCGAGCCCCTCAGCGGCGAGCCGATCGAACAACAGCAGGTAGGCGTCCCGAACAGCACAGGCCCGAGCAAGGTCCGTGGTGTCCTCACCAAGATGATCGAGCGTCACACGCAGCCCATTGCCGGTGAGCGCACGCACGGCCGCAAGCGCGGCATCGAGATCGTCCCCGGCGACGAACCGGTCCACGACGCTCCGGGTGGGCGGCAGCGCGGTGAGAACGTCACGGAGCCGCGAGCTGCGAGCGGCGGCGAGAAGCAGGGAACTGGCCACGAGTACCTCCCCGGTCCAAGGGTTCTGACCTGACGGTAAGAACCGTCCCGGCACGGGGCATACAGTCAATTGTCACGCGACCGCCCCAGAATCTTGGGACATTTGTCGGAAGGAGGCCACGATGCCCGACGATCTCCAGGAGCTGACCGAGCGGACGGCCGACCTGCTGGGCGCCCCCGCGACCCTGGAGGACCGCGACTTCCACCTGGTCGCCTACGCGGCACACGGCACAACGATCGACCCGGTAAGGATGGAGTCGATCCTGCACCGCCGCTCGACCGAAGCCGTCAGAACAAGGTTCGAGCGCTACGGCATAGCAAGAGCGACAGGCCCGGTACGCATCCCGGCAGACCACACGGCAGGAGTCCTGGGACGCCTATGCCTCCCCGTCCGCTGGAACGGCGTGACATACGGCTACCTATGGCTCCTGGACGACGAAGAACGCATAGACGAACCCCTGGCATCAAGAGCAGCACCGCTCTGCGAACGCGCAGGCCTACAGATGGCACGCCAGGCAAGAGAACGCGGCGACCGAGGCCTGAAGCTAGCCGAACTGCTCTCCACCGACCACGAAGTACGCACGAGAGCAGCAGCCGACGTCAGCATAGAAACCCCGGTAGCGGTAGCGGTCCTGAGAGCCCCAGGAGGAGCAGACGTCCTGAACCAGTGGCAACTCCCAAGGTCAGTGCTGACGACAACATGGGAGAACGACCACGTCCTCCTGGTCCCGCTCCAGAGCAGAGACCCGGCCCAAGTAGTGACAAGAGCAAGGAGCCTGCTGGAAGAACGAGGCAGCGGCCCGGTGACAGCAGGCATCTCAGACCCGTGCACCGCGCTGACGGCGGTGAGAGAGGCATGGCAGAGAGCCCGCACAGCAGCAAGAGCAGCAGACCCGGGCACAACAAGAACCTGGACGTCCCTAGGAGCCCTGAGACTCCTGCGCTGGTCAGACGACACACAAATCAACGAGGCGATCCTCACCAAGGGCATCACCGACCTACTAACCCACCCAACCCTAAAAGAAACAGCAAAAAGATTCCTGGACAACGCAGGAGCAATAAAACCAACGGCAGAACAGCTAAAAATACACCGCCAGACCCTCTACCACCGCCTGGCAAGAATAGAAGAAATAACAACCTTGGACCTGACAAAAGGCCAAGACCGCCTGACCCTGCACCTGGCCCTGACCCTGCTCCCCCACCTGACCACGTGATCAGGCCCCACGCAGCAACGGTGGCGAGAGCAGACGGGCGTCACCGCGCCGATAGAGCGCGGCCGGGCGCCCCGCGTCGAGCATCCGCCGATCACCCGTCGGCACGAGGAACCGCTCCGCCTTGGTGACCTTGCGGCGGAAGTTGCTCGGATCCAGGGGAACATCCCAGACGACCTCATAGACCCGGCGCAGGTCGGCAACGGTGAACGGCTCGGCGCAGAACGCCGCCGCGACGGTCGTGTACTCGAGTTGAGACCGAGCTCGCTCCAACGCGTCCCGCAGGATCATGCCGTGATCGAAGGCGAGTTCGTCGGTGCCGTCCAGGTACGGCCCGACCGGACTCCATAGCGCGGCGCGCGCGTCCGTCCCCGCAGACGGGACCGGGAGCTCCGGCCCGAGAGCGAGATAGGCGACCGTGAAGATCCGTCCGCGCGGATCACGTCCCGGCTCCCCATACGCCCGGAGCTGCTCCAGATGGAGCCGGTGCGCCGCGAGCCCGGTCTCCTCTTCCAGTTCTCGGGCGGCGGCGGCGTCAAGCGTCTCGCCGTCGCGGACATAACCGCCGGGCAGCGCCGGCAGCCCTCGATACGGCTCGTTCCCCCGCTCGACCAGCAAAACGTGCAGCGTCTCCTCACGGACCGTGAGGATCACCAGGTCTACGGTCACGGCGGCGGGCGACACCGGCCCCAGCCGCGTGGACGCACCGAACATCGATCCCCCTATTTAAAGTCAGCTTGACTTTAAGCTAGCGCGCGACTTAAGGTCAGTCCGACCTTAAAGAGCCTTGGGGGTCGCATGGACCATCCACCCGTCTCCCTCACCAAGACCCACGCCTCCCCTTCCCGCGACAGCGCCCACGCCCAACGCCGCCTGCGCGCCGACGCCCGCCGAGATCTCGAGTTCCGCGACACGATCGTCCATGACGTGCTGGTCGACGCCCGGCACCGTGTCGCGCCCTCTTACGGCTTCGATCTTGCGGATCTCGCGGCGCACGCCTGGCACTACTGGTGCTTGGACACGATGCGGGAAGTGCTCACCGTGCTCGTTCTCGTCGGCGGCGTCGCATGGTGCCCGTCCGCGGCGCTCCTCGCGATCGGCGCGCTCGTCCTCATCGGGTGCGGCGCGAAGGCGGCCCGACACGCGCCCATCGTCCTGCGCGACCGGATCGCGACCTGGTGGGCGACCCTGTTCCACCGCCACAAGACCTACGGAGAACTCGAGACCGACAACCGCCTCAAAGAGAGTTCGCAATGGCTCAAGATCAACCTAGCCGGCTGCGGATCGGCGACCGCGCTCGTCGTCGCCGACATACTCACGACGGCCCCCCATGGTGGAAGCGCGATCATCGAGTCAGCGTTCCTGCTATCGGCCTTAACCCTGGTGAGCGCGATCCCCGAGATCGTGGACCACTATCGGCCCGGCCGGTTCGGCTTCGGTGCGCGGCGTCGCCTTCGGGCCATCGAGAAGCAGCAGGAGCACCCCGTCGTCGTGCTGCGCAGGCCGCGTAAGAAGGACGACGAGACGAGGTATATCGAGGAAGACGCCCCCAGTCGGCGCTTCTTTCGCGGCGCGGGTGAGCTGGTCCACCGCTGGCAACCGCCGCTGACCATCCAGCTCTTCCATGTCGACCGACCATCCGGCCTTCCCGAAATGCGTCGGGAGTTCGTGGAGCCGCCGTTCTCCGCGCACCAACTCGTCGAGCACCTGCGGAAGGAGATGAAACTCATCGGACGGTTCGGCGACCCCACCCGGCTGCCGGGCTACTACGTCGCCGACCGGGTCTTCATCGCCGAGGAGGACTTGCGTCCGGGGATCGAGCTTCCCGCGAAGGCGACCGACCTCGACATCATCCACCGGATCATCGACGACCCGCACTCCCCAGCCCAGCACTTCCTCGAAATGCGGACGACGCCGAACGGCGAGGTCGTCACAACGGTGTTCCTTCGTGTCACGCTGAAGGCCCGATCGCTGAGCCTGGAGTTCACGGCGTGCGCACTGACCCGCTTGCGCGGTGAAGAGCGGCCTCGGCTGCCGCCGCTCGTCCACTCGTTCCTCTGCCTGCCCGAAGACCTCCTGCGCTCGTACCGGCTGATCAAAGTACCGGCGACGCTCATCAGGATGGCCCGGGCGTCCCGTGACCGCTCGACGGATCCGGTTTCCGGCACCGAATGCGCGACCCGGACCAGCATCCGGGAGGAACGGGCGGTCGACTGGGAACTCGCCACATTCGACAAACCTAGCATTCTCGGCCATATGAAAATCATCGAACGTCGCCTCCTCACCGCCACCGAAGACTTCTTGCGCAAGCACGACGTCGACACCTCGAGATTCGATGAACGCGCGGAAATGATCGTCAACGCGGCGGTCCTCAACATGGGCCAGATGGAGATCAACGGCTCGGCGGTGGGAAACAACGCAGTGGTCAACTCAAACACCATCGCAGCACAGGGAGCGTGAGCATGAACGAACGAAACCGCATCCACGGAATCGCGAACTACGGCGGCACGACGAAGGTCACCAATTCGGCCGTGGGCGACCGTCCCGTCGTCAACATCGGCCAACGAGCGACCGCACAGGACGACGAGCCAAAGCTGTCGGCGGACGTCGGAGTCATCACTATCCTCAGCGTGGAGACCCAGGCGCTGATGCTCCGCCTAGGCTTGGAAAGGAAACCGATCGGAGGACTGCAGTTCCGCACCGGCGCAGTGCGAACGGACGAGGGACCCGTGAACGTTGCAGCAGTCCAGGCACTGGGCCAAGGCCAGCGCTCCACGATGGCCGCTTACGAGAACCTGCGCCGCCACTTCGACCCGGGAGTGATCGTCCTGGTCGGCATCGGCGGAGGAATCCACCGCGACGTCGAGATCGGCGACGTGGTCGTAGCGACGCGAGTCGTCTATTACGACCTGCGCAAGGAACTCGCCGAAGGCACCCGGCGCAGAGGCGAGGAAAAGGAGGCCCCCGCCGCCACGGTCCACGCCGTGAACGCGTTCTTCACCGATCGAGCGCCGGCAGAGTTCGACACCGAGGACCCGAACGGGACGACCAGAAAAATGCGCATGCTGCACGGCCCCATCGGCTCAGGCGAAGCGGTGGTCGCGGACGAGGACGCGGAGATCATCACCTACCTGGCGGGCTTCAACGACAAGATCCTCGCCGTCGACATGGAAGCGGGCGGCCTGAGCCAGGCATCCCACGAACGAGCGGCGACCGAGGACCGAGCACACGGCTGGGCGGTGATCCGCGGCATCTCGGACACGGCAGACGCCCAGAAAAACGACGAAGCACACCCCGTAGCCTCCTGGCACGCCGCGACCGCCCTCGACCACCTGCTCCCCTACCTCAAAAAGGGTCAGCTTCCGTCCCACCGAGCCGCCGATAGATAGCCGATAACAGCCCCCGCGACAAGTTCACAACAAACAACCAAAAGACACCAAAAAACAGCAACCACAGGGCGGGGGGCGTGGGGGGCGGAGCCCCCCACATCGGGGGGCACGGGGGGTCGTCCCCCCGAAAAACGGCGAAGGGCCCGCAGGGAAGCGACTTGTCGCGACCATGCGGACCCAGTACCCGTAGCGGGGACAGGATTTGAACCTGCGACCTCTGGGTTATGAGCCCAGCGAGCTACCGAACTGCTCCACCCCGCGGTGATGTCTTAACTGT
>NZ_WUTW01000001.1:0-915095 GCF_009831215.1 Actinomadura rayongensis | reverse complement strand
CAGGATTTGAACCTGCGACCTCTGGGTTATGAGCCCAGCGAGCTACCGAACTGCTCCACCCCGCGGTGATGTCTTAACTGTATGGGGCGGCGGGGGGTTGCGCAAATTCAGGGGCAGGAGGGGACGGTGCCGGTCCCGGTGGTGAAGGCTTCGAGGGCCTGGCGGGCCTGGTGGAGGTTGTCGGCGCGGACGAGCCGGAGCCCCTTGGGCCGGACGGGCACGGCGTCGGCGCAGTTGCCCTTGGGCGTGAGGAAGATCGTGGCGCCGGCGGCGCGGGCGGCGATCATCTTCTGCTGGATGCCGCCGATCTGCTGGACGGTGCCGTCGGGGTCGATCTGGCCGGTGCCGGCGATGAACTTGCCGCCGGTGAGGGCGCCGGGGGTGAGCTTGTCGACGATGGCCAGGGAGAACATGAGGCCGGCGCTCGGCCCGCCGATGTCACCGACGCTGATGTTGATCTTGAAGGGCATCGTGTAGCCGGTGCCGAGGACGACTCCGACCACGGCCCGCTTCCCGTCGTCGGACGCGACGGTCGTCAGCGCGATGTTCTGGTCCTTGCCGCCGCGCCGGACGGTCAGGACGGCGACCGAGCCGGGCCGCCGCTTGCTCATCCGCGCCGTCACCTCGGACACGGCGGCGACCTTCTTGCCGTCGAGCGCGACGATCTCGTCCCCGGCGCGGAGCTGCCCGTCGGCGGGCTTGCCCTTCTGGACGGCCTGGACGACCACGTGCGAGGGAACGGTGATCCCGAGTTCGCGCAGCGCGGCCACCTGGGCGCTCTGCTGCGAGTCGGCCATCTCGCGCGTGTTCTCCTCGTCGACCTGCTTCTGCGTCTGGTTCTTCGGGAAGTAGGTCTCCTCGGGAACGACCGCGACGTCCTTCTTCAGCCAGCCGTTGAGAATGGTCAGCAGGTCCATGCGGGCGCCGGGCCCGCCGCGGAACGAGACGGTCGTGAAATTGAGGTGCCCGGAGTCGGGATAGGTCTGCCGGCCGTCGATGCGGATGACCGGCTCGCCCTTGTCGTTGGTGCCGAGCGTGTTGCTCGTGGGTCCCGGCATCAGCTCCACGTAGGGCACTTTCAGGACCGACGCGACCGCGGCCAGCAGCACGACGAGGACGCTCGCGACGGTCAGGGTGACGGCGTGTCGGGACATGGCGGAAACTCTATGCGCCCGGGGCCGTTCAACAGGCCCCGACCCACTCGTCGCCGCCGTCGGCGAATTGCTGGTGCTTCCAGATCGGCACCTGCGCCTTGAGGTCGTCGATCAGGCGGCGGCAGGCGGCGAACGCCTCGGCGCGGTGCGGGCAGGACGCGGCGACGACGACGGCGAGGTCGCCGATCGCGAGGTCGCCGACGCGGTGGACGGCGGCGAGGCCGCGGACGGGGAAGTCCGCCGCGACCTTGCCCAGCACGGTGCGCAGTTCGTTCTCGACGGAGGGGTGCGCGCTGTAGGACAGGGCGCGGACGGCGCGCGCATGGTCGTGGTCGCGGACCGTTCCGACGAAGAGGGCGACGCCCCCGGCGGCGGGGTCGCCGACGGCGGCGAGGACCTCGTCGACCGACAGCGGCGCGTCCTGGACGCGGGCGAGCCGGATCGGATCGGCTGCGGGAACGGGCACATCGCTCACGCGCCGCACATTACCCGGCGGACGGCCCCGCATCCTCGTCCGGCTCGTCCGGTTCCAGCGTGAGCGCCAGCGCGTCGGCGAGCGCGGGGACGAGATCGGGGCCGACCAGCACCTCGTCGTCGCTGTCGTGGCGGCGCAGCCGGAGCGCGGAGTGCCGGGTGCCGTCGCGCAGCACGCCGACGATCATCCGGACGTCCTCGCGGCCGGGGTGCGCGGCGACCCAGGCGGCGGCCTCGGCCTCGTCGTCCGGAATGTCGCCTTCGGCCTCGGGGGGCAGAACGACGCGCTCGATGACAAGGGCGCACCCCGCGACCGCGTCCGGCCATGCGATGGTGGCCAGGGACTCCTCCACCGATCCTTGTGCGGGGAGTTCGGGTTGTTCGAGGGCGGCGAGCGTGTCGCCGTCCGCGCCGATCCCGAGTTCGTCGGCCAGCTCGGGTTCGGCGGAGCGCAGCTCGGCGCTCGGGACGAGCGCGTACAACCGGGGCGGCGCGTCCCATCCGCCCGCCGCGGTGTGACGTTCCAGGTCCCGTACGACTTCTTCCAGAAGGCTCACGGAACCATCTTGGCGGCTCGGGAAACGGCGCGGTGCGGGAACCCCGGGCAGAATCGGTAAGTTGCTTAGACAGGAACCGGCGGGGTCCGCCGGTCGCGTGAACGTCGAAACGGAGTAGCCCCTTGACCTTCCGGACCCCAGGCCCGGGGCGCGGGCTCGGCTCCGGCCGGAGCCGGCTGGTGGTGCCCGTGCTGGTCGCCCTCGCCGTCCTGCTGATCGCGTACCTGGTGTTCACGGCGGTGTGGACGAACCTGCTGTGGTACCGCTCGATCGGTTTCTCGGGCGTCTATACGACACAGCTCTCCGCACGCGCGGTGCTGTTCGCGGGCTCGGGCCTGCTGATGGCGCTGGCCGTGGGCGCGAACATCGTCGTGGCGTACAAGGTGCCGCCCGCGTACCGGCCGCTCTCGGTGGAACAGCAGGGCCTGGAGCGCTACCGGGCGCTCATCGACCCGCGCCGCAAGCTGGTGACGGCGGGCGCGCTGGTCGTGCTGGGCGTGCTGACGGGCTCGTCGGTGATGGGCCAGTGGCCGACCTGGCTGGCGTTCCTGAACCGGACGCCGTTCGGCGTGGAGGACCCGCAGTTCCACAAGGACGTGTCGTTCTACGTCTTCACCTACCCGTTCCTGCGGCTGGTCCTCGGCGTGGTGTTCGCGACGGTGATCCTGTCGATCGTCGCGGCGGTGATGGTCCACTACCTGTACGGCGGGCTGCGGCTCCAGGGCCCGGGCGACAAGGCGAGCCCGGCCGCGCGGGCGCATCTGTCGGTGCTGGTCGGGCTGTTCGTCCTGCTGAAGGCGTTCGCGTACTGGTTCGACCGGTACGGGCTGGTGCACTCCGAGCGCGGCGTGACGACCGGCGCGTCCTACACCGACGTGAACGCGCTGCTCCCGGCGAAGACGATCCTGGCGATCATCGCGCTGATCTGCGCGGCGCTGTTCCTCAGCAACCTGCTGCGGCGCGGGATGATGCTGCCCGGCGTCGGGTTCACGCTGCTGGTGCTGTCGGCGATCCTGCTCGGCGGGGTGTACCCGCTGGTGATCCAGCAGTTCCAGGTCCGTCCGGACGAGCTGGCGAAGGAACGCCGGTTCATCGAGCGCAACATCGAGGCGACGCGGCGGGCGTACGGCGTGGACGGCGCGCAGGTCGTCGCGTACGGCACCCAGGTCGAGACCGACCCGAAGAAGCTGCGGGCCGAGAAGGCGACGATCGACGGCGTCCGGCTGCTGGACCCGAACGTGGTGAGCGAGACGTTCCAGCAGCTCCAGCAGGTGCGTCCGTTCTACCGCTTCCCCGACATCCTGGACGTCGACCGCTACCTCATCAACGGCAAGCCCACCGACACGGTCGTGGCGCTGCGCGAGCTGTCGGGCGCCCCCGCCGGGCAGCAGAGCTGGGTGAAGGACCGCATGGTCTACACCCACGGGTACGGCCTGGTGTCGGCGCTCGGCGACCAGCTCGCGGACGGCGGCGTCCCGAACTTCCTCACCAAGGACATGCCCGCGAGCGGCGACGCGCAGATCAAGGTGGAGCGCCCGCAGATCTACTTCGGCGAGCGGTCGCCGTCGTACTCGGTGGTCGGCGGACGCGGCCAGCAGGAGCTGGACTACCCCGACAACAGTGCGGCGGGCCAGAAGAACAACACCTACGAGGGCCGGGGCGGCGTCCCGATCGACTCGTTCTTCCACCGGCTGCTGTACGCGACGAAGTTCCAGGAGAAGAACCTCCTGCTGTCGGGCGCGATCAACAAGGGCGCGAAGATCCTCTACGACCGGACGCCCCGCGAGATGGTGCAGCACGCCGCGCCGTGGCTGACGGTGGACGGCGATCCGTACCCGGCGGTCATCAACGGGCGCGTCCAGTGGATCGTGGACGGCTACACCACCGCGACCGGCTACCCGTACTCGGAGAACACGAGCCTCGGCAACGCCACCCGCGACACGATCACCGACACCCGGTCGGCGGTGGCGCGGCAGGCCAACGACACCATCAACTACATGCGCAACTCGGTGAAGGCCACCGTCGACGCCTACGACGGCACCGTGAAGCTGTACCAGTGGGACACCTCCGACCCGGTCGCGAAGACGTGGATGAAGGTGTTCAAGGGCACGGTGCAGCCCCGCTCGGCCGTGCCGAAGGAGCTGGAGGCGCACTTCCGCTACCCGCAGGACCTGTTCAAGGTGCAGCGGCAGATCCTCGCCAAGTACCACGTGACGGACCCGTCGGCGTTCTACAACGGCGAAGGCTTCTGGGACGTCCCCGAGGACCCGGGCGCCAAGGGACGCCGTCAGCCGCCGTACTACCAGAGCGTCCAGATGCCGGGCGCGCCCGGCAAGAGCTTCTCGCTGACGACGGCGTTCAACCCGCGCAACAGCCCGAACCTGGCGGCGTTCATGGCCGTCACGTCCGACCCGGGCAACTACGGGCAGATCAAGATCCTGCAGCTGCCCCGGACGCCGCCCGCGCAGGGGCCCGGCCAGGTGCAGAACTCGTTCGAGACGGACCCGCAGGTCAAGGACGCCCTCTACAAGCTGCAGCAGGGCAACACGACCGTGAAGGGCAACCTACTGACGATCCCGTTCGCGGGCGGGCTGCTGTACGTCGAGCCGATGTACGCCAAGGCGTCGGGCGGGAGCGAGCAGGCGCCGTATCCGCTGATGCGGCAGGTGCTCGTCCGGTTCGGGGACCGGATCGCGTCCGCCGGGGACCTCCCGGCCGCGCTGGAGAAGATCTTCGGCGACGGTCCGGGGCCGTCCACCGGCGGCGGTGACGGCGGCGGCGGGACGGAGCTGACCGGCGACGCGCGGCAGGCCATCGCCGACCTGCAGAAGGCCGTCAACGACTTCGAGGCCGCGCAGCGCAAGAACGACTACGGCGCGATGGGCGAGGCGTGGAAGCGGATCAAGGCGGCGAAGGACGCGCTGGCCAAGGCGGGCGCGGCGCCGAAGCCGTCGGCGACGCCGACGCCGAGCCCGACCAACTCCTGAGTCAGCGGCGGCGCCGCCGGGCGCGGCGGATCGCGGCGGCGGCGCCGATCGCCGCGACCGTCGCCCCGGCGGCCGTCGCCATCGTGGCCTCCTTGCCGCCGACGCGGCGGCCGACGACGGCGTGCCGTCCGGCCGTCTCCTCGATGAGGGCGCGCAGGGCGGCGGCGTTGTCGTAGCGCGGCTTCCAGCCCGCCGCGCGCAGCCGGGCGCCGTCCACGGCCCACGGGTAGGCGACGAAGTGCAGGTCGGTGGCGGGCGCGGGCGTCATCCCGAGCCGGTGCAGCCGCTGCGCCATCCCGAACGTGAGCGCGGCGGGCAGCTCGAACGAGCGCTTGCCGGTGATCTCGACGGCCTCGTCCAGCGTGAGCCAGCCGTCCGCGCCGACGGCGAGCGGCCCGGCCAGGCCGGCGGTGACGACGAGGTCGAGCGCGGCGGCGAGGTCCTCGATGTGGCAGAACTGCCAGCCGGGCGTGCTGCCCTTCACCGTGAGCAGGCGCGGCGCCTCGAAGTGCCGGGTGATGACGGTGTCGATGCCGGGCCCGACGAGCGCGGCGGGCCGCACGACGGTGACGTCCAGGCCCGGGTGGACGCCCGCCGCCGACGCCGCCAGCTCCTCGATCTCCAGGTAGTCGCCCGCGACGCTCTCGTTCGCCTCGGCGCGCAGCGGGGCGTCCTCGGCGAGCGGGACGGGGTTGGTCGGGTCCGCGCCGTAGACCATCGCGCTCGTGACGAGCACCACGCGGGGGACGCGGGCCGCGGCGGCGGCGAGCACGACGGTCTGCGCGCCGCGCACGTTGTGGGTGCGGCGCTCGCGGGCGTCCTGGTCGGGCGAGCAGACCAGGTCGAGGTGCACGACGACGTCCACGCCCGCGAGGCGTCCCGACAGCAGCGGGTCGCGGACGTCGGCGACCCGCCACACGGCCCCGTCGACGTCGCCCCGGTGCGCGTCGATCGCGACGACCTTGCGGATCCCGTCGCTTGCGACGAGGCGGGCGGCCAGCAGCCGTCCGGCCCCCTCGGCGGCGCCCGTGACGGCCACCACAGGCCCCTGGCTACGCCGAGGGCGAACCTTGCCCGTTGCCACGGAGGTGCCCCCTTCCTCGGGTACGCGACGTCGCCGCGACCGGCTAACGTTGCTGATATGAGCCCATCATGCATCCCGGGGGCGAACCGATGAGCGGCACACCCTTCGGCTTCAACCGTCCGGGCGGCGACGGCGACGACGACAGGCCCCAGGACCCGTTCGGGGGCATGGGCGGCGGCGACATGCGGCAGTTCGCCGACATGCTGCACCGCTTCGCGGACATGATCGGCGGCCAGTCCGCCGGCGGCTCCGGCGGAGGCCCGCTGAACTGGGACATGGCCAAGGACATCGCGCGGCACGCGGTCGTCGAGCACGGCGACCCCTCGATCGTGGACGCCGAACGCCGCCAGGTCGAGGAGGCGCTCCGGCTGGCCGACCTCTGGCTCGACGAGGGAACCTCCCTTCCCGCCGGAATCCGGACGCCGAAGGCGTGGAGCCGGTCGGAGTGGATCGAGCAGACGCTGCCGGTGTGGTCGAAGGTCTGCGACCCGATCGCGTCCCGCATGGTCGAGTCGATGGGCGGCGCGCTCGGCGGCGGCGAGATCCCGGCCGAGATGCAGGCGATGGCCGGTCCGCTGATCGGCATGGTCCGGCAGATGGCGGGCGCGATGGTCGGCGGCCAGGCCGGGCAGGCGCTCGGCGCGCTGGCCCGCGAGGTCGTGGGCTCCGCCGACGTGGGCCTGCCGCTGGCGCCCGACGGCGTCGGCGCGCTGCTGCCCGCCGGGGTCGAGGCGTTCGGGGAGGGCCTGGAGGTCCCCGACGACGAGGTCCGGCTGTACCTGGCGCTGCGCGAGGCGGCGCACCAACGGCTGTTCGCGCACGTCCCGTGGCTGCGGGCGCATCTGCTCGGCGCCGTCGAGGACTACGCGCGCGGCATCACGGTGGACCTTTCGGGCATCGAGCAGGCCGTGCAGGGGCTCGACCTGTCCAACCCGGAGGCGATCCAGGAGGCCCTGGGCGGCGAGCTGTCGCTGCAGCCGGAGGAGACGCCGCAGCAGAAGGCGGCCCTCGCCCGGCTGGAGACCGCGCTGGCGCTGGTCGAGGGCTGGGTGGACACGGTCGTGAACCGGGTCGCCGAGGGGCGGCTGCCGGACGCGGTGAAGCTGGCCGAGGCCGTCCGGCGGCGCCGCGCGACGGGCGGTCCGGCGGAGCGGACGTTCGCGACGCTCGTCGGCCTGGAGCTGCGGCCCCGGCGGCTGCGCGAGGCGGCGACGCTGTGGCGGGCGCTGACCGAGGCGCGCGGCACCGACGGCCGGGACGCCGTCTGGGACCACCCCGACCTGCTGCCGTCGGCGGCCGACCTGGAGGACCCGGACGCGTTCGTGCGCGGCGAGACGGCCGATCTGTCCGGCCTGGACTCGCTGCTCTCCGAGGCCGACGAGGACGAGAAGAAGAAGGACGACGAGGGGGACGGCGCGTGAGGCCGCCCCGCCGCCGGGCCGTCCGGACGTCCCGGCTGGGCTGCTGCGCGCTGCACGGGGCGTCGTCCGCCGTGGCGGTGCGCCGCCGGACGGCGCGGTCGGCGCTGTGCTGGCAGCGTCCGACCGACCATGAGCGCCGCCGCAGGTCGGGGGCGTCGTATCCGCGCGTCGGGCGCGCATGACCGATCCGCTGCAGGCGGACGCGGTGCGGGTCCTGTCCGGCTGGGCTGCGCCCGATGCCGGGCAGGACGAGCTGCGCGCGGTGTTCCTGGAGCATCTCGCGGCCCATCCGGACGGGACGCGCCGCGCGTGCGCGCCCGGGCACCTCACGGCGAGCACGGCGCTGCTGGACGCGTCCGGGACGCGGGTGCTGCTCACGCTGCACGGCAAGCTGAAGCGGTGGCTGCAACTGGGTGGGCACTGCGAGGCGGATGACGCGACGCTCGCGGCGGCGGCGCTGCGCGAGGCGACGGAGGAGTCGGGCATCCCGGGCCTGCGGCTGGATCCGGTGCCGGTCTCGCTGGACCGTCACCGCGTGCCGTGCCATCCGGGCGGCTCGTGGCATCTGGACGTCGAGTTCCGCGCGACGGCCCCGCCGGGCGCGGTGCCCGTGATCAGCGACGAGTCCGACGACCTTCGCTGGTTCCCCGTCGACGCGCTCCCGCCGGAGGTCGACACGGCGACGCGCCGTCTGGTGGCCCGCTCCCTCGCCTGACGCGCGCGCCGGGCGAGCTGCGGGCCGGGGGCACGTCTCCGCCCGACGCGCGGGCCGGGCAGCCGGGCTGCGGAAACGCGCTCGCCTCGCCTGACGCGCGTGGGCCGGGCTGCCGGGCTGCGGACATGCGCTCGCCTCGCCTGACGCGCGCGCCGGGCGAGCTGCGGGTGCGCGCTGGTCTGAAACGGGGGCTCGGTCAGCCCGCGACGCTGCGGCGGGCGGGTTCCAGCTCGTCGGCGTCGTCCTCCAGGCCCAGTGGGAGGTGCGCGGTGGCGGCGACGCCTTCGAGGTAGCCGCGCGCCCGCTCGGCCTTGGGGTAGTTGCCGACCAGTTCCCAGAAGTCCGGCCCGTGGCCCGGAATGAGCAGGTGGGCCAGCTCGTGGACGAGGACGTAGTCCAGCACCCACGACGGCATCCCGCGCAGCCGGGTGGACAGGCGGATCGTGCCGTCGTCGGGGGTGCACGATCCCCAGCGGGCGTGCTGGTTGTCGACCCAGCGGACGCTGACCGGGTCGGCGCGGCCCGCCAGGTGGCGGCGGGACAGCTCCAATGCCCGGGCGAACAGGTCGTCGTCGCTCGGGCGCCGACGCCGTTCGCGCTCGGCGAGCCGCTCCAGGAGGGTGGCGACCCACTGCTCCTCCTCGGCCTTGCTCAGCCGGGAGGGCAGCAGGACGACGACCTTGTCCCCGTCGCGGTAGGCGGACACCGTCCGCCGGCGTCGGCTGCTTCGGCGGACCTCAACGTATGGGGGCACACCTGAACCGTACCCAATCGTTGGTGAAAACCACAGGGGTCAATTGGCATTAGCCCTGGTCAACCGCAATGTTTTTACCTTTAGCCCAAGGATTCCGCGCAATCATCACATGCTTTCCGGGGGCGGGGTGAGGGCGCAGGAGCCCCGTCCGCACCGGACGACCCGCCCGGCACGGGCCGCATGAGCGTTTCTCTCCGTGTTCGTTCGGGTACTCCCTGTGCCAGTCGTAACGGAGACCGAACCGGGGGTCGCGATGGGTGCGTGCACGACGACGAAGAACGGCCGCTGGCGGCCGACACGGCTGGCGGGCGGCGTGCTCGGGGCCGTGGCCGGGCGGCTCGCGGCGCGGGCGCTGCGCCCGCTGGCCCGGCGCGCGGCGCCGCGGCTCGGCGTCCGGGCGACGGTGGCGATCGGGCTGGTCGAGGTGGTGGCGCCGCTCGCGCTGTCCATCGCGGCGGCGCGGATGGTCCGCCGCCGCGCGCCGCGCTGATACCGACCGCGCGCGCGGTCGCACAGGCCGGGCGGGACGCCGTGGGGAAGCGGCCTCCCGCCCTTTCCACGTCCAATCACGGATTGATCACATGGCCGTCATGTGACGCCGGGGTGAACGCGCGATCACGCGCGGCGGCCGGGTGGACGCCGTCCCCGTCCGCAAGAAAGGATCATGGGCGAAAGGACGGTGATCGGGTGTGATCGCGTTGGTGACGGGCGCGAGCCGTGGCCTCGGCCGCGAGGTCTGCCGTCAGTTGGCGGACGCGGGTCACACGGTCGTCGGCGCGGCCCGCTCCCCCGAGGCGGCGCGGGCGCCCGGCGTGCACCCGCTGCGGCTGGACGTGACGTCCCCGCAGGACGCGGCCGACGCCGCCGCGACGGTCGCCGAGCGCTTCGGCGGCCTGGACGTGCTGGTCAACAACGCCGCGATCACCTACGACACCTGGCAGCGCGCCGAGAGCGCCGACCTGGACGTCGTCCGGACGGCCGCCGAGACCAACCTGTACGGGCCGTGGCGGCTCGTCCAGGCCGTGCTGCCGCTGCTCCGCGCGAGCGGCCACGGACGGATCGTCAACGTCTCCAGCGAGGCCGGTTCCCTCGCGGGCATGGGCGGCGGCACGCCCGCGTACTCGGTCACGAAGGCGGCGCTCAACGCGCTGACCCGGCTGCTGGCCGCCGAACTGCGTCCCGACGGCGTGCTGGTCAACGCCGTCTGCCCCGGCTGGGTCGCCACCGACATGGGCGGCCCCGGCGGGCGCCCGGTCGCCGACGGCGCGGCCGGGATCGTGTGGGCGGCGACCCTTCCCGACGACGGCCCGACCGGCGGCTTCTTCCGTGACGGCCGACCCCTTCCCTGGTAAGGAGCCCGCATGATCCTCGTCACCGGTGCCACCGGGAACGTCGGCGGCCAGGTGGTCCGCGCGCTGGCCGCCCGGAACGTTCCCGTGCGGGCGCTGACCCGCGATCCGGGCCGGGCCGCGCCGGTCCCGGGCGTGGAGTTCACCGGCGGCGACCTCGGCCGTCCCGAGACGCTGCGGCCCGCGTTGGACGGCGTGTCCGCGCTGTTCCTGCTCCCCGGCTACCCCGGCCTGGAGACGCTGCTCGCCGACGCGCGGGCGGCGGGGGTGGAGCGGGTCGTGCTGCTGTCGGGCGGGTCGGCGGCGTCCGGCGACCGGACGAACGCGATCACCCGGTACATGGCCGAGTCGGAGGACGCCGTGCGGGCGTCGGGGCTGCCGTGGACGTTCGTCCGACCTGCCCAGTTCATGTCCAACGCGCTCCAATGGGCGCCGCAGCTCAAGGAGGGCGACGTGGTGACGGTGCCGTTCGCGGACGTCCGCGTCGCCGTGGTCGACCCGTTCGACGTCGCGGCCGTGGCGGTCGAGGCGCTGACCTGTGACGGGCACGCCGGGGGGATCTACTGGCCGACCGGCCCGGACTCGACCGTGGCGGCCGAGCGGCTGGCCGTCCTCGGCGACGTCCTCGGCCGCGACCTGCGGCTCGTCGCGCAGCCCGACGACGAGGCGCGCGCGGAGATGCTGAAGACCACGCCGCCGGAGTACGTGGACGCCTTCTTCGACTTCTACGTCAACGGCTCGCTGGACGAGTCGCCGGTGCGGCCGACCGTCCGGGATGTCACCGGCCGCGAGCCCCGCACGTTCGCGCAGTGGGCGGCCGAGCACGCGGACGCCTTCCGGTGACGGGTCAGCACGCCGCGTAGAGGACGGGCAGCGGAAGCGACCGACCCTGCGGGTCGGGTCAGCACGCCGCGTAGAGGACGTCGCGCAGCCCGGGCAGGTCCTCGCGGTCCGCGCGCCAGACCAGCCGCAGCAGCAGGTCGGGGGCGGGCAGCGCGAGCCGGATCAGCGTTCCGGTTGCCAGCGCGTCCGCGACGGCGAATCCCGGCAGCAGCGCGACGCCGAGCCCGCGTTCGGCCCAGGCGCGCATGACGGCGACGCCCCCGGCGTCCACGCGGTGCGGGACTGTCCCGAGGATCCGGTCGGCGGCCATCCGGAACGAGCAGCCCGGCACGTTGACCAGCAGGTTCTCCCCCGCGAGGTCGTCGGCGGCGAGCGCGGGACGCGCGGCGAGCCGGTGCCCGGGTGCCGCGACGAGCGCGAGCGGCACCGGGTCGAGGTCGGCGAACGTCAGCGGCTCGCGCGGGACGGGGAAGCCGAGGTCACCGAGCGCGGGCCCGGTGTCCAGGAGCAGGGCGGCGTCGAGGCGTCCGGCGGCGACGCCGTCCAGCAGCTCGTCGCGGCGCCCGGCGGTCGCGACCCGCACCGCGACCTCGGGGCGCCGCGCGGCGAGCCGGGCCAGCAGCGGCGGGACGTGGACGGCCGCCAGCGTCTCCAGCGCGCCGAACCGCAGCGCCGCCGGTTCGGCGCGGACCTCGCGGCGCGCCCGCTCGGCCTGGTCGAGGAGGCGGCGCGACCAGCCGAGCAGCCGTTCCCCGGCGCCGGTGAGCCGCATCCCGCGCGCCTCCCGCTCGAACAGGGCCACGTCCAGGGACCGTTCCAACGCCCGAACCTGCGCGGACACCGAGGACGGCGCCAGGTCCAGCGCGACGGCCGCGTCGGTGACCGTCCCGTGCCGGACGACCGCCTCGAAGATCCGGAGCTGACGCAGTTCCACCCGTCCCCCACCGTTCGACTTTCCCGAACGCAGCGTACGCAACGGCCGGTGGAGGCGGGGACGCGCGGCGCCCGACAGTGTCCGGCATGAAGCACCGGATCACTCTGCTCGGCATCTCGCTCGGTTATTTCATGGTGTTGCTCGACATGACCGTCCTGTCGGTCGCCGAACAGGATCTCGCGCGGTCGTTGCACACGTCCGTCGCGGGCCTCCAGTGGGCGACGACGGCCTACACGGTCGTGTTCGCGGCGCTGCTGCTGTCGTCCGGCGCGGTCGCCGACCGGTTCGGGGCGCACCGGGTGTTCCGGACGGGCGTCGCGGTCTTCGGCGCCGCGTCGCTGCTGTGCGCGCTGGCCCCGACGCTGGGCGTCCTGGTCGCCGTCCGGGCGGTGCTCGGCGCGTCGGCGGCGGCCTGCGTGCCCGCGTCGCTCGCGCTCATCGGCCGCCTGTACCCGGACCGGGCCGCGCACGCGCGCGCCGTCGCGCTCTGGGCGGCCGTCAGCGGGAGCGCGGTCGCGGCGGGGCCGGTGGCGGGCGGGCTGCTGGTGGGCCTGGCGGGCTGGCGGGCGATCTTCCTGGTCAACGTGCCGCTCGCGGCGCTCGTGCTCGCGGCCGTCCGGGGCGTCACGGCCCCGTCCGGGACGCGGCGCGTCGACGCGGCGGCCCAGTTCGCCGCCGCCGCGACCCTGGCCCTGCTCACCGACGCGCTGATCGCGGCGGGCGCGGGCGCGTGGCCGCACGCCGCCGCCGCGCTCGGGGGAACGGTCCTGGCGGCGGCCTTCTTCGCGGGCCTGGAGCGCCGGAGCGCGGCGCCCGTCCTGGACCGCCGGTTCCTGACGCGCCGCGTCCGCGCGGGCCTGACGGTCGGCGCGGCGGCGAACCTCGCGCTGACCGGCGACCTGTTCGTCCTGCCGCTGCTGCTGCGCGACCACGCGTTCGGGCCGGTCGCGACGGGTCTGGCGTTCCTGCCGCTGACGCTTCCGTTCGTCCTGCTGCCACCGCTGACCGGACGGATCGTCGCCCGCCACGGGCCCCGCGTACCGATCCTCGCCGGAACGACGCTGCTCGCAACGGGCGGAGCCGCGCTGGCGCTCGCCGCGCACGCGGGTTATCCCGCGCTCGTCCCCGGCCTGCTGCTCACCGGCCTCGGGATGCCGCTCGTCCTCCCGGCGCTGGTCGCGGCGATCGTCGGCGCCGCCCCGGCCGGGACGGCGGGCGCGACCGGCGGCGTGCTCAACGCGTCCCGGCAGGCCGGCGCCACGCTGGGTGTCGCCGCGCTGGGCGCGCTGCCCGCCCCGGCGGCACTCGGGCTGGCCGGGCTCGCCTGCGCCGGAGCGGGCGCTTGGTTCGCCCGGGCAAGGTGAGAAAGCGCACACTTACCACGTTTGTGCAGGTGACGTGGATCACCACCAAAGCGCTCGCTCGGTTTTGTCGACGGGTGTTATGGCGGGATACCAGGTCCATCACGGACAATGGGGACGTGAGCGACCTACCTCGCCGCGCGGTGACGCGGTCGGCAAAGCTGGCGTCCCTTCCGCTCGGGTTCGCCGGGCGCACCGCGCTGGGCCTCGGCAAGCGCACGCTCGGCCGGCCCGCCGAGGCCGTCGCGATCGAGATCCAGCAGCGCACCGCCGAGCAGCTCTTCAAGGTCCTCGGCGAGCTCAAGGGCGGGGCGATGAAGCTCGGCCAGATGCTGTCGATCTTCGAGGCCGCGCTGCCGCCGGAGATCGCCGGGCCGTACCGCGCCACGCTGACCCGGCTCCAGGAGGCCGCTCCCCCGCTGCCCGCGTCCGCCGTCCACAAGGTCCTCGCGGGCGCGCTCGGCCCGGACTGGCGCGACGCGTTCGCCGAGTTCGACGACAGCCCGGCCGCCGCCGCGTCCATCGGGCAGGTCCACAAGGCCGTCTGGTCGGACGGCCGCGCGGTCGCCGTCAAGGTCCAGTACCCCGGCGCGGGCAAGGCGCTGATCAGCGACTTCAACCAGCTCGCGCGGCTCGGGCGGCTGTTCGGCGTCCTCATGCCGGGCCTCGACGTCAAGACGATGCTCGCCGAGCTGAAGGAGCGCGTGGTCGAGGAGCTCGACTACACGATCGAGGCGGCGTCGCAGACGCGGATGCGCGAGGCGTACCCGCCGGACGACCCCGACTTCTACATCCCCGAGGTGATCGCGCAGGCCGGGGACGTCCTCGTCACCGAGTGGATCGACGGCGTCCCGCTGTCCAAGGTCATCAGCGACGGCGACCAGGACCAGCGGAACCACGCCGCGCTGCTCTACTGCCGGTTCCTGCTGTCGGGCGCCAAGCGCGCCGGGATGCTGCACGGCGACCCGCACCCGGGCAACTTCCGGCTGCTGGACGACGGGCGGCTCGGCGTCCTGGACTTCGGCGCCGTGGACCGCATCCCGCCCGCGTTCGCCGAGCGCATGGGCCGCCTGCTGCGCATCGGCACCCTCGCCGACATCGACGAGATCGAGCGGGCGCTGCGCGACGAGGACTTCATCCGCGAGGGCGTCACGATCGACACCGAGTCGCTGCAGGCGTTCCTCGCGCCGATCACCGAGCCGTTCATCACCGAGACGTTCAAGTTTAACCGCGAGTGGCTGCGGGACATGGCCGCGAAGGTCACGGACCTGCGGCCGACGAACGTCGTCCGGCAGCTCAACCTGCCGCCGGAGTACGTGATCGTCCACCGGGTGCTGTCGGCCGGGACGGGCGTGCTCTGCCAGCTCGAATGCGAGATCCCCGCGCGCGCCGAGTCGATGCGGTGGGTGCCGGGCTTCGCCGACCCCGAGCCGGCCGCGCCGTAGAACGGCGGAAGCCCGCGCGTTGATGAGACGCGCGGGCTTCCGGCAGGGCGCCGGGACGGGAGGGAACCGTCCGCGGGCGCCCCGGGAGGCCCGGCCGGGAGGCGCGCGATCCGTCGAAACCATCCCAGAAAGGACGGACGGCGCCTGCGACCGGCCGGGCACGTTCAGCGGCCCCGGACCGCCCCCGCAGGAGGCCCGGGCCGTTCGGCTACCGCTCCCGGACGCGGTGCTCCGGGAGTTCCCCGGGCCGCACCGGGGCGAGCAGCACGCGCCGGACGCGGGCGGCGCGGATCTGCGCGTCCCGGCGCGTCCGGCGCACGAGGGCCGCGCGCCGCAACCGCTCCGGGGCGGCCGTCGTCATCGTCATCTCTCTCCTCCACGGCGGGGCGGGGCGGCTTCGGCCGCCCCGCCCACCAGGTCAGACGCCGTCCGGCAGCGGGTGCTTCCGGGGACGGCCACGGGGCCGCTTGCGCGCGACGATCTCGCCGCGCACGAACAGCTCGCCGCCCCAGACGCCCCAGGGCTCCTTGCGCTCCATCGCGCCCGCGAGGCACTGCTTGCGCAGCGGGCACTCCAGGCACAGCGCCTTGGCGAGTTCCACGTCGGCGGGAGCCTCGGCGAAGAACAGCTCCGGGTCGGTCCGGCAGGGAAGGGTGAGGTCCTCTTCGCTCATCGCGAGAGCCCCCTGCGTCACGGTCACCCTTGTTCCTCTCGTTGGATTCCAACGGGTGTGTCGGTGGTCTTCGGGAAAACAAAAGGCCGCGGATCCGGTGATCGGATCCGCGGCCTGGGGGCTCGCCGGTGGTTCTAGACCGGTTGCCTCCAGGGGTACGGACCCGACACATCTCCCCGCGGGGAGAGTTCGGCCATCGCCGGGGAGCCGAAGCCGTCGAACGCACGCATGGCGTTGACGGACTCATGGCCGCCCAGCGGCGCCTGGACTCGCTGTGCGCTCGGACGCTGCGCGCCGGCGACGTCGCCCGTGACGGGCAGGACGTCGCGCCGCTGCAGACCGCTCGGCGTCACCGTGCCGCGAAGGGCCGGCCCGCCGTCGTTCAGGGACGCGCCAGAGCACGCGGCGGTCAGGCTCTGCCACGTTTTCGCGTAAATGGTGATCACCGGACTACACACCGCCTCTCTGGCGCATCGGGGCCGTTCGCACGGCCGGTTGATTGCTCGCGTCGAGCGTACGGCGCCCGCCGCGAAGTCGGCAAGATATTTTTGACCTGCGGTTTCGTGGTTCAGTTCACGTCGCGCGGCCCGAACTTCGGGCCGCGCTCCGGCGTCTCAGGCACCGGTGGTGCGGATGAGACCCTCCTGCATCACGGACACGACGAGCTGACCGTCCCGCGTGAACACCTGACCGCGGGCGAGGCCTCGGGCGTTCCCGGCGAACGGGGTGTCCTGCTGGTAGAGCAGCCAGTCGTCGGCGCGGAACGGCCGGTGGAACCACATGGCGTGGTCGAGGCTGGCGCCCATCGTCCCCTTCTCGCCCCACGCGAGGGCGTGGTTGAGCAGGACGGTGTCCAGCAGCGTCATGTCGGACGCGTAGGTCATCAGGCAGACGTGCAGCAGCGGGTCGTCGGGGAGTTCGCCGTCCACGCGCAGCCACACCGACGAGACGGGCGTGGCGAGCGACGGGTCCTTGATCGCCTCCCAGGTCAGCGGGGTCGCGTGCCGGACGTCGAACGGCCGGCGGCTCACCCACTTCTCCGCCAGCTCGGCGCCCCACAGCGGCGCGAACCGCTCCCGCGCGGTCGGCAGCGTCTCGGGCGCGGGCGCCTCGGGCATCACGGCCTGGTGCGTGATGCCCTCCTCCTCTACCTGGAACGACGCCGAGAGGCTGAAGATCGCCTTGCCGTGCTGGATCGCGAGGACGCGGCGGGTCGTGAAGGACCGTCCGTCCCGCACCCGGTCGACCGTGTAGACGATCGGCACGAGCGGGTCGCCCGGACGGATGAAGTACGCGTGCAGCGAGTGCACCTGCCGGTTGGGCGGCACGGTGCGCCCGGCGGCGACGAGTGCCTGGCCCGCGACCTGGCCGCCGAACACGCGCTGCTGACGTTCCTCGGGACTGCGCCCGCGGAAGATGTCGTTCTCGATCTGCTCCAGATCCAGCAGATCGAGCAGTTCTTTCAGGGACTCCTTCACATCGGCAAGTGTCCCAAACGTCCGACCATGCGTGCGTCGCCACCCCGTCCGCCACCGGCCGCGTTCGCCACTTCACAGCCGGTAAAGGTGACGAACCGCAGGTCCGGGGGCGTTTCAGGGGATTGAGCGCCGGACCATGCTGTCAACGTGGCTGCCGCCTCACCGATGGTGACCGTCGGCGTGCAGGGTTTTCGCCGTTGCCGTAACAGCCGCGCCACCCGCCGCAACGACGTGGGCACGACCGCCGGGCCGCAGGCGCTGCGGTCTCCGCTCCTACAGCGCGCCCGCCGTGACGATGGCCGCCATGACGCCGACGCGGTCGGGAAGTCGGTGAACCCGCTGCTGCCGATCGCGGGCCTCGTCTGCGTCGTCGCGGACGGCGTGATCCGCCGCAGCGTCGGCAGGTCCGCCGCGACGGCCATGGTGGCCGCCCCGGGGACGTACGGGCTCCTCGTCCTCGCGGGGGCGATCGCGGTGTTCGTCGCGGCGGTCGCGGGCCTCGCCGTCCGCCGTGGCCGTCGCCCGGGGCGACGCGTGAGACGCGGCCTTCGTGGCCGAGCGCAGACGCGGTCAGCCGAGCGTCCCTTGGAGGCCGGACGTCGCCCGGTTCACCGTGCCGTCGTCGCTGAACTCGACGCGCACCTCGTGCAGGCCGCGCATCCCGATCAGCATCTGCGGTTCCGCGACGGTGAGCGGCTTGATCCCGTAGGCGTCGAAGTAGCCGAGGACCATCGCGCGCATCGTCGCGTAGCGGACGGCGGCCGGGGTCAATTCCTGGAGGAACTGGGCGGCGGACAGCAGGACGTTGGGCATGAGCGCGATCGACGCGGCGGGCTCGGGGACGCGCGTGTCGGTGATCGCGACGTAGCGCTGGTCGTCGCCCTCCGGGATGCGGGCCAGGCCTCGCGCCTTTCCCCGGTGGACGGCGGATCGTGCGAGAAGGATGGCCGGGTAGATCTGGACGTCGCTCGGCGGAAGCGTCACCTCGTCGGCGGCGATGTGGTCGGCGCCGTGCTCGCGGGCGGCTTCGCGGACGCGTGCGGCGCCGTCCCAGTCGCCCCACGTCCAGGTGCCGGTGTCGGCGTGGAAGACGCCGATCTCGTGGGCCTCGGCGGTGAAGACGTCGCCGTAGCGGGCACGGCCGTCCTCCCAGACGGGCGGCCCGGCGGTCCAGCCGAGGGCGTGGAGGTGGTCGCCGAGGGCGACCGAGCCCCGGTCCAGCGCGGCGGCGGAGTCGCGGGCGAGATCGGCGAGCAGCGCGGCGGGGAAGAAGGTCGCGGCGGGGTCGTCGGAGGCCGGGGCGGGGCGGATCTCCTGCTGCTCCACGGGCCCGTCGGGGCCTTCGACCCGGACTTCGATCAGATTCCCGTCCTCGATGCGGGCGTGGACGCGGTGGCCGTCCTGCAGTTTCAGTTCCAGGCCGGCCTGGACGGGCTCGACGACGAGTCCGTGGTGGTCCGCGTAACCGGTGACCAGTATTTCGGCGTTCACGTTCGGCAGCAGCAACGCGGCCGTGCCGAGCGCCGTGCCGACTTTTGCCGGGTCAGGGACGGCGGCGGGAAGGCCCGGGTCGTCGGCGACCAGGAGCGTCAGAGCCCGTCCGCCGTGGGAGAAGTCGAACGCGCCGCGCGCGCCGAGCAGGCCCGTGGCGAGGAGCATGAGCGTCCGCGCGGCCCGCCTGGAATCGGAGAAATGGCCGAGGTCGACCATTCCGTGGGTCAGTTCGGGGACGGCGTGCTTCTCCCCCAGTTCCTTCAGCCGCAACGACGCCCGCAGGCCGGGTGCTCCGACCAGGCCGCTCTTGTCCCAGGCCCATTGGAAGGTGGCGTCCTCGGCATAGGACCCCAGCAGTTCCGCCGACCGTTCGTCACCGCCAATCCACGCGACCCCGAGCGCCGCGTCGTGCTCAACGGCCCCCGGCGGGAGGGCGGCGTTGAACGTGTCGTTCTGCTCGATCACCCAGCCGAGATGGGGAGCGGCGATTGCGAGCAGAGCGTTACTGAAAGTATCCATTCCGGGTGATCGTAGCGGGATCGCCCCTTACGCTCACCCGGTTCGTCACGGATGGACGAGTTCGCACTCGTACCCGCGCACCTGCCCGTTCTCATAGGCGTGGACGCGCTTGCAGTCGCGGGCCTGCGCGTATTTCGTGATGACGAGACGCCCGGGCCCGACACCGTCGCCGTCCGGCCCGGAGCAGTCGTTCGCCGGAACGAACGTGGACGACCTCATCGTGCTGACCGTCCTGTTCCTGTCCTCGCGCGCGACCGGCCGCCCGAAGCCATGGCAGATCTGGGGCGGCCAGCTCAGTGGTCAGGAGCAGAGGGAGAGGACGGCCGGGCCGTAGCGGTCGAGCTTCACCTTTCCGACGCCGGGGATCTGGGCCAGGTCTTCCAGGGTTTCGGGGGCGCGTTCGGCTATCGCCTGGAGGGTCGCGTCGGTGAAGACCACGTAGGCCGGGACGCGTTGTTCCGCCGAGATCTCGGCCCGCCAGTCCTTCAGCGCCAGCAGGACGTCCTCGTTCATCTCCGACGGGCAGTCCTCGCAGCGGCCGAGCTTGCGTTCCACCGCCGCCGTCAGCGGACGGCCGCAGACCCGGCACGGCTGGGGACCCTTGGCCGCGCGGCGGGGCTTCGTCCGGTCCACGGGCGGCGGGGCGTGCGTGGACGCCTTGGGCGTCAGGCCGTCCAGGAAGCGCGACGGCTGCCGTTGCCGTCCGCCGCCGGGCGAGCGCGCCAGGCCCCAGGACAGGTGCAGGTGCTCGCGGGCTCGCGTCACGCCCACGTAGAGGAGTCGGCGTTCCTCCTCGACCGCCGCCGGGGTGTCCGCGTAGATGATCGGCATCATGCCCTCGACCAGGCCGACGAGGAACACCGCGTCCCACTCCAGGCCCTTCGCCGCGTGCAGGGACGCCAGCGTCACGCCCTCCAGCGGCGGGGCGTGCTGGGCCGCCGCGCGGACCTCCAGCTCCGCGACGAAGTCCGGCAGGGTCGCGCGCGGGTTGTCGGCCGCCATGTCCTCGGCCAGCTGCGCCAAGGCGGCCAGGGACTCCCAGCGCGCCCGCGCCACGCCCGCGCCGTCCGGCGGTCGGTCGCTGAACCCCGCGCCCGACAGCACGTGCCGCACGGTGTGGATGAGGCCGGTGCCGTCGGTCTCGGCGTCCGCGCCGGCCCGGGACGCGCCGCGCAGCCGCACCACCGCCTCGCGCACCTCAGGACGCTCGAAGAACCGCTCCGCCCCCCGCACCACGTACGGGACGTTCTGCGACGCCAGAGCCGACTCGTACGCCTGCGACTGCGCGTTCACCCGGAACAGCACCGCGATCTCCCGCGCGGGCACGCCCTTCTCGATCAGCTCCCGCGCGCGGCGCGCCACGTCCTCCGCCTCGGCGATCTCGTCGTCGTAGGCGGTGAAGTCGGGTTCGGGGCCGGGCGGACGCTGCGCGACCAGCTCCAGCCGGTGCCGCCGCGCCTCCTCCCCGACCGCCCGGTCGATCACCCCGTTGGCCAGCGCGACGACCTGCGGCGTCGAGCGGTAGTCGCGGACGAGCTTGACCACCGTCGCGTCCGGGAACTCGCGCGTGAAGTCCAGCAGGTAGCGCGGCGTGGCCCCGGTGAACGAGTAGATCGTCTGGTTGGGGTCGCCGACGACGCACAGGTCGTCCCGGTCGCCGAGCCAGGTCGACAGCAGCAGCTTCTGCAGCGGGTTGACGTCCTGGAACTCGTCCACCACGAAGTGCCGGTACTGCTCGCGGACCTCCCGCGCGACCTCGGGATGCTCGCCGATCACCGCCGCCGTCAGCTCCAGCATCCCCTCGAAGTCGAGCAGGTTGCGCTCGCGGCGGAGCTGCTCGTACATCGCGTAGAGGTTGGCGACGTCCACCACGTTGACCGACGACTTGCGCCCGGCCCGCGCGACGCCCGCCGCGTAGTCCTCCGGACGGTGCTGGGTGACCTTCGCCCACTCGATCTCGTCCGCGACGGCGCGCAGCTCGGTCCCGCCGAGCGACACCCGGCACACCGACGCCGCCTCCCGGACGAGCGGGATCTTCGAGTTCAGGATCGTCGGCCGGTCGCCCCCGATCACGCGCGGCCAGAAGTAGGAGAGCTGGCGCAGCGCGGCGGCGTGGAACGTCCGGGCCTGGACGCCGGTCGCGCCGAGCCGGGTGAGCCGCCCGCGCAGTTCCCCCGCCGCCCGGTTCGTGAACGTCAGGGCGAGGACGCGCTGCGGGCTCATCCGCCCGGTGAGGATGGCGTAGGCGATCCGGTGGGTGATCGCGCGCGTCTTGCCCGTCCCGGCTCCGGCGAGCACGCACACCGGACCGCGCACGGCCTCGGCGACCGCGCGCTGTTCCGGGTCGAGGCCCGCGAGCACCGCCTGTGCGTCCATGGGGGTCATCTTTGCAGGAGGGACGGACGGAGCGAAGCGGAGCCGAGGGGTTGTGGATAACCTCCGGAATGCCGCACCCGGCGGCGCTGTTGTTCCAGACGCCGAGACGCCCGAGCAGCGAGGAGACGACGCACCGATGGCCACGCCCCTCACCATGTACACGACGACCTGGTGCGGATTCTGCCGCCGCCTGAAGTCCCAGCTCGCCCGCGAGGGCATCGAGATGGTGGAGATCGACATCGAGCGCGACCCCGCCGCCGCCGAGTTCGTGATGAGCGTGAACGGCGGCAACCAGACCGTCCCGACCGTCACGATCGGCGACGACGTGGTGCTGACGAACCCCAGCGCCAAGGAGGTCAAGCGGCACCTGGCCGAACTCGGCGCCCTTTGAGCGAACGACGTGGAGAGCCCGTCCGGACGGACGGGCTCTTCGCGTCTCAGAAGTCCGGCATGTGCGGCAGCGGCCCGCCGTACCAGCGCATGATGAGCTGGGCGGCGATGGACAGCGGGCCGGGCGCGATGATGTCGCCGGATTCGATAGCGGCGGTCAGCTCGTCCCGCGAGTACCAATCGGCGTCGGTTATCTCGGCGCTGTCCGGACGCAGGAGCGTCGAACCGTCCGCCCGCGCGAAGAACCCCAGCATGAGGCTCTGCGGCAGCGGCCACGGCTGACTGCCGAGGTACCGGACGTCCCGGACCTCGATCCCCACCTCTTCCCGCACCTCCCGCGCGACGGCCTGCTCCAGCGACTCCCCCGGCTCCACGAACCCGGCGAGGATCGAGCGGCGGTCGGCGGGCCACTGCGGGCCGCGCGCGAGCAGGACGCGGTCGTCGTCGTCCCGGACGAGCATGATCACGGCCGGGTCGACGCGCGGGTGGTGCTCGCTGCCGTCGTTCGGGCAGACGCGGACGTGCCCGGCGGACTCGACGCGCGTCTCCGTCCCGCAGCGCGGGCAGAACCGGTGCGTGGCGTGCCAGTGCGCGAGCGCGACGGCGAGCGTCAGCAGCCCCGAGTCGCGGTCGCCGAGCAGCGCGCCGACGTGCCGGATCCCGGCCGGTTCGGCGCCCTCCACGACGGGCAGCGGCCCGGCGACGGCGAAGTGCGGCGTCCCGTCGGGCTCGACGCCGAGCAGCCACGGGTCGCCGGGCGGGGCGTCGGCGGGCGCGACTTCGACCAGTTCGCTGCGGTCCGCGACGAGCGCGCGGCCCTTCTCCACGACGAGCACGCGGGCGCGCGGATCCTTCCACAGCGCGGCGATCCAGTCCGCGTCGCGGCGGCGGTCGCCCGCGCGGTCCAGGTCCCCGCGCGCGAGGGCGAGCCATTCCAGCGGCGTTGTTTCCACGATCGTCCCTAACGCAGTGCGGCGGCGAGTTCGTCCCACAGGTACGCGGCGGCCTCCGCGCCCTTCAGCAGCAGCGGGATCTCGACCTTCTCGTTCGGCGCGTGGATGCGGTCGCCGGCCAGGCCGACGGCGAGGAACACCAGCGGCGCGCCGAGGACGTCCGCGAGATCGGCCTCGGGCCCGCTGCCGCCCTCGCGGGTGAACAGGATCTCGGTGCCGAACGCCCGCTCCATCGCGGTGCGGGCGGCGCGCACGCCCGGCGAGTCGATCGGGGAGAAGCACGGCCGGACGCCGCCGCCCGGGATCCGCACCTCGACCGCGACGCCCGGCGGCGTGTGCGCGGCGACCCACGCGCGGAACTGCTCCTGGACGCGCACCGGATCCTGCCCCGCGACGAGCCGGAACGAGATCTTGGCGTGCGCCTCGCGCGGGACGATCGTCTTGCCGCCCGGCCCGGTGTGCCCGCCCCACATCCCGTTGACCTCGGCGGTGGGACGGGCCCAGACGCGTTCCAGCGTCGTATAACCGGCCTCGCCATATGCGGCGCGGCTGTTCCCGGCGGTGCGCAGCCACGCGTCCTCGTCGAACGGCAGCTTGGCGAACAGGACGCGTTCGTCGTCGGTCAGCGGGATCACGTCGTCGTAGAAGCCGGGGAGCGTGACGCGTCCGTCCGCGTCGTGCAGCGCGGCGACCATCGTCGCGAGCGCGTGCAGCGGGTTCGGGACGGCCCCGCCGAACGACCCGGAGTGCAGGTCGGTGTCCGGTCCGCGCACGGTCAGTTCGACCTCGGTGAGTCCGCGCATCCCCGTGCACATGGACGGGACGTCCTGCGCCCACATCGTCGTGTCGCTGATGACGACGACGTCGCACGCGAGCCGGTCGCGCCGCTCCCGCAGCAGGTCCGCGAAATGAACGGACCCGGACTCTTCCTCGCCCTCCACCAGCAGCTTCAGCGTGACGGGCGGCGCGGACGCCTTCGACGCGGCCAGCCCGGCGCGCAGCCCGACGGTGTGGAAGAAGATCTGGCCCTTGTCGTCGGACGTGCCGCGACCGATCAGCCGGTCACCTTGCCGGACGGGCGCGAACGGGTCGGTCTCCCATTCGTCCAGCGGCTCGACGGGCTGGACGTCGTGGTGCCCGTAGACGAGCGCGGCGGGCGCTTGCGCGTCGGCGGCGGGCCACTCGGCGAACACGGCCGGGTGGCCGCCGGTCTCCCAGACCTCGACGGTCGGGAACCCGGTGCGCCGCAGGTGCGCGGCGAGCCATTCGGCGGAGCGCCGCACGTCCCCGGCGCGGGCCGGGTCGCCGGACACCGACGGGATGGACAGCCACTCCGTGAGATCGGAGAGGAAGGCGTCGCGGTGCGCCGCGATATACCGGACTACGTCGTTCACCTGCCGGAATCCCCCTAGTGTCGTCTCTGCACACGCACTCTAGGGGAGGCGAGTCCGTGATCTACATAGATCCGCCGCTGTGGCCCGCGCGCGGACGGGTCTGGTCGCATCTGGTCAGCGACGTCTCCTACGACGAGCTGCACACGTTCGCGGCGCGGATCGGGATGCCGCCGCGCGCGTTCGACCGCGACCACTACGACGTCCCCGAGGACCTGTACGCGGCGGCGCTGGCGGCGGGCGCGCAGGCGGTCGGCTGCCGGGAACTGCTCCTGCGTCTCAAGGCGGCGGGGCTGCGCCGGCCTAAGCGCCGAGGAGCATGAGTTCGGTGCGGATGTTGGCGCGGGCCCGGTCCTCGAAGCGGGCGCGGGCCTCGGGCGTCCGGTAGAGGGACGGGACGTCGGCGAGCCCGTGCAGAACCTCGGCGCGCGCCGCCCGGAAGATCTCCTCGGGGACGAACGCGTACTCCTCGCGGACGGCGGCGGCGTACGCGGCGTAGGCGTCCGGTTCCGCGCCGAGGACGGCCAGGTCCGCGTCGCACAGCACCGCGCCGTTGCCGTCGCCCTCCTCGGGGTCGTGGTTGGTCGTGAGCCGGACGAGCCGGACGACCTCCGCGACCGTCGCCTCCGCCAGGTCCGTCCCGCCGAGGATCCGGGCCGCGAGGCGGGCGCTGCGCTCCTCGTTGTCGGCGCGCTGCGGGTCGTACACGGCGTCGTGGAACCAGGCGGCGAGCCTTACGGCGTCGGGGTCCTCGGCGTGGGCGGCCAGCTCGTCCACGAGGTCCAGGACGGCGGCCAGGTGCGCGCCGGTGTGATAGCGGCGGTGCGGTTCGGCGTAGCGTTCGGCGAGGTCGGCGCCGATGCGGCGGGCCTGCTCCCCGGCGAGCGCGACCCAGCGGTCAACGAGGTCCATGCCGTCCATCCTCCCCGACGATCTCCCCGGTTCCCGCACGCGCCCGGTTCCGGCCGCCCTATGATGACCACGCTCTGTTAGGCAAGGCTTACCTCACTGAAGGGGCGGTCGTGGCCGCGCTGTACCTCGTCGCCGGGAAGGCCACCGACTCCGTGGACCACGGGTTCCTGCCCGCCGCCGCGCGGCTCGGCGTCCCGGTCGTGCTGCTCACCGACCGTCCGGGCGACCACGCGTTCGACGGGCCGGTCGTGCGCTGCGACGTCACCGACGTCCGGTCGATCGTCGCCGCCGTGAACGACCCGCTCGCTCTTTTCAGCAACAGCGACTTCCTCCAGACGCCGGTCGCGCTCGCCGCCGCCTATTTCGGGCTGCCCGGCAAGGACTGGCGCGCGGCTCTGCGCGCCAAGGACAAGGCGCTCGCGCGCCGCCATCTCGCCGGTCTCGACCCGGTGTTCTGCGCCGCCGCCGACGCCGTCCCTTCCGACGCGCCGTACCCGCTCGTCCTGAAGCCGCGCGGCGGCGTGGCCAGCGAGGACGTGTTCCTCGTCGCGGACGCGGCCGAACTCGCGGCCCGCCGCGCCGAGATCGCCGCCCGCCGGGACGACCCGCTGATCGTCGAGGAGTACCTGCCCGGCGAGCTGCGGACTCTCGAAACCCTCGGCGACGGCGTCGAGACGCGCGTCCTCGGCTCGTACCGGACGCGCCTGTCCCCGCCCCCGCACTTCATCGAAGAACGCCTCGACTGGGCCCCGCCCCCGCCCGAGACCCCGCAGATCCTGCGGCAGCTCGCCGCGCTCGGCGTCGGCTTCGGCGCGTGCCACACCGAGTTCACCGTCCACGCCGGACGCGCGCGGATCATCGAGGTGAACTACCGCCTGATCGGCGACCACTGCGACTTCCTCATGGCCGACCTGCTGGACGTGCCGCTGTTCGAGCAGGTCCTCAACGTGCACCTAGGCCGCCGACTCCCCCCAGCAACACCCGCACCCGACCGGCACGCGGCGGCCGAGGTCGTCCTAGCGACCGTCCCCGGCACGCTGACCGCCGCACCCGACGTCGAGACCGTCCGAGACGGCGCCGTCCACGTCTCCTACCGCCCCCAACGCGCCGTCGGCGAGACGATCGAGATCACCCGCACCAACCGCGACTACCTCGGCACGATCCGCGCGATCGGCCCGGACCCGGCGACGGTCGACGCCGCGATCGCCCGCTACCGCGCCACCCGCACCTGGACGGTCACGTGACCGAACCGCACGGCGCTAACCAGGCACCACGCCACCCCGCCCGCGCGGCCGAAACGGACGCCGGTCACCCGGACGGCCGCGCGCCCGAGGCACAGCTCGCCGCCCGCGTCCTGGACGCCCTTCTGCGCGAGAACTACGCGGGCCTGAGCACCCGCGTCCACAACGGCGTCCTCAGCCTCCCCGGCCGAGACGTCCCCCTACGCCCCGGCACAACGTCCGACTGGACGTGCGAACCCCCGCTCAGTCGGGACGGTCGTCTGCGGCAGGGCGCGGCGGGTGGGGGCGGACTGTTGCTCGACGATGTGTTCGCGGCCGTTCGGGCGCTCGCCGACCCGCGTGACGACGTGGCCGCGTTCGAGCGCGAGTGTCGGGACGCGCTCGCGGCGCGGCGTGTCCACGACGCGATCCAGCCGGGTGTGCTGGCGCGGTTGCGCGGCGCGGACCGGCTCGGGCCCGGCGTCTTCTACGACACGCTCGCCGCGTTCACCGACCATCCCGTCCATCCGCTCGGCCGCGCGCGGACCGGACTGACGGCCGCCGACCTGGAGCGGTACGCGCCCGAGCACGCGCCGGAGTTCGCGTTGCGCTGGACGCGGGCGCCGCGCGTCGAGGCCGCCGGGACGCCGCCGCCGTGGTGGCCCGGCGACCTGTTCCCCGTGCATCCGCTCACCGCGCCTCTGCTGGACGGCGAGATGACCGGCCCCGCCACGCCGGTGCGGCCGACGCTGTCGATGCGGACGGTCGCCGTCGACCCGCTGACGCACGTCAAGGTCCCGCTGCCGACGAGCACGCTGGGCCTGCGGAACCGGCGGACGATCGTCCCGGCGACGCTCGCGGACGGCGCGCTCGCCGAACGGGTGCTGCGCCGCGTCCTGGGGCGCGAGCCGCACCTGCCCGTCCTGCTCGCCGACGAGCAGACGTACGGGCACGCCGGGTCGCCGCTGCTCGGGTACCTCGTCCGGCGGTTCCCGGCCGAGACCGCGGACGAGCACGTCGTGCCGGTCGCCGCGCTGCTCGCCGAAGACCCCGAAGGCGGCCCGGTCATCGCGCGCTGGGACGTCGCGACCCTCTTCCGCGCCTACCTCGACGCCCTCTTCAGCGTAAACGTAACGTTGTTCCGGTACGGGATCGCGCTGGAAGCGCATCAGCAGAACGTCGCGCTGGTGCTCGGCGACGACCCGCGCGACGTCCGGCTGCTCATCAAGGACAACGACGGAATGTTGGCCGACGCACCGTTCACCGACATCCGGATGCGCACCCGCGACCCCGAAGCGCTGGCCCGCGTGTTCACCACCATCACGCTCCGCCTCTGCGCCGCCGCCCCCGCGTTCGAGCTGGAAGCGCGGGGCCTGCTGCCGGACGCGGTCGCGCTCGTCCGGGACCGCCTGGACGCCGCGCTCACCGCCGAGCACCGCGCCGCCGCGCGGCAGGGCCCCGACGTGGCCGCGTTCCTGCGCGCCCGCACGCTGGACGCGCCCCGGCTGCCGACCAAGGCCATGCTCACCGCCGGAACGCTCGTGGACAAGGCCCGCATCGGGGCCGCCGACATCAACAAGCACTACGGCCCGAGCGGGCCGAACTACCTCCGGGACGCGACGTGCTGCTGACCCACCGGACCGTGACCGCCGACGACGCCACGGCCCTCGCGCTGCTGAACTGCCTCGTCCGCGAGGTCTGCGCGCCCGACCGCCAGGTGTGGCGGGACGGCGGACGGCTCGTCCTGCGGCTCCCCCGCGCCGGGGTCCGGCTGCGCGCGGGCCTGGCGCGGCCTCCGGTGGGCCCGACGTTCCGGCTCGTCCCGCCGGTCGAGGAGCGGCGCGGCGACGCGTGGGAGCCGGCCCGCTGGGAGCGGATCGCCGACCTCGCCGCAGGCGAGCTGGAGCTGGCGACCGGCCGCGCGAACCCCGAGTTCCCCGCCCAGGTCCGCGACAGCCGGACGGCGCTCGACGCGATCCTCGCCGCGCGCGCCGGCGTCCCGGACGACCCGGACCCCTACCTCGCCTCCGAGCGCTCCCTCGTCGCCGGGCACCGGTTCCATCCGTCGCCGAAGGCCCGGCAGGGCGCGCCCGCCGACTGGCTGCCGTACGCGCCCGAGGCGCGGGCGCGGTTCCGCGCGCACTGGCTCGCGGTGCGCGCCGACGCGGTCGCCGAGGGCGGCGACCCGGCCGCGTTCGCCGCGCTGGACGCGCCGCCGGTGCCGCCCGGATACCGTCCGCTTCCGGTGCATCCGTGGCAGTTCGCGCTGCTCGCGGCGCGTCCGGTGCTGCGGCGCGCGCTCGCGGACGGCGTCGTGCGCGACCTCGGCGCGGGCGGCCCGCTCGTGTACCCGACGTCGTCCGTCCGGACGGTCCACGTGCCCGACGCCGACCTGTTCCTCAAGTTCAGCCTGGACGTGCGGATCACCAACTGCGTCCGCAAGAACGCCTGGTACGAGCTGGAGGGCGCGGTGCTGCTGGACGGCCTGCTGCGCCCGGTCTTCGCGGGCCTGGACGCCGACCTGCTCGCCGAGCCCGCCTACCGGACGGTCGCCCTCGCCGACCCGCGCCTCTACGAGGGCTTCGGGACGATCGTCCGGCAGGGCGTGCGCGGCCTGCCCGGCACGCCGCTGCTCGCCGCCGCGCTCGCCGACCCGTACGGGACCGCGCTCGCCGGGCTGCCCGCGCTCGCCTCGCCGGACGGCGCGGCGCGCTGGTGGGACGCGTACGTGCGGCTGACGCTGCGTCCCGTCCTCGCCGCGTACCTCGACCACGGCGTCGTGCTCGAACCGCATCTGCAGAACGTGCTGATGACGGTCGATGACGACGGAATGCCCGTCCGCGCGGTGTTCCGCGACCTGGAGGGCACCAAGCTCACCGCCGGACGCTGGGACCTGCGCGGCGTCCCGGCCGCCGTCCGCGACGCCGTCTCCTACGACGCCGAGCGCGGCTGGAACCGCGTCGTGTACTGCCTGTTCGTCAACCACCTGGCGGAGGTCGCGGCGGCCGTGGCCGACCTGCATCCCGCCCTCGACCGCGACCTCTGGCGGACCGTCCGCCGCGCCCTGACCGGCTCCGGCTACGCCGACCGTCCAGGCGTGCGAGCGCTCCTGGCGGGCGTCCCGTTCCCCGCGAAGGCGAACCTGCGCGCCCGCTGGGCCCGCGACGCCGACCGCGCCGCCGCCTACGTCCCCACCCTCAACCCCCTCTGAGCCCGAGGCCGCGCGGGACACCGGCCGCGCCGCGGGTCACGGCCCCGGCGCTCGCACCGTCCCGAACGCGAAGGCACGCGACGGCGAGCCGGGTCCCCGCGCACGGCGCGCCCGAACGCGTCGGCCTCGCGCTCAGCGCGGCTTGAACGCGAGGTCGTGTTCGGCGAGGGCGGCGCGCAGTGCGCTGAGGGCCTTCGGGCCCATGCCGTGCAGGTCGGCGATCTCGCGTTCGGTCGCGGTCGTCAGGCTCTCCAGGTCGTCGTGGCCCGCCGCCGCGAGGGCGCGGCGGCGGGGGCGGAGATTTTGGGCAGTTCTGTGGCCATTTGTTCCTTCTGTGGCTAGCACCGGCGGGGCTGATGCCGTTATATCCGGGTAGTCCGACAGAAGACGCTCGCGAGGGAGGCCGCCGTCATGCCGCTGGAGACGATCCGGACGCTGGCGGGCAACCTCCTCGCCGGCACCGCGCGCCCCGACCGGCTGGCGCGCGTCCCGTTCCAGCTGACGCGGTACGGGCCCGTCCCGGCGGTCGTCGGCGCGATGTCGGCGCTGCGCTTCCCGCACCGCGTCGCGCTGATCGACGAGCGCGGCACGCTGACGTTCGCCGAGCTGGAGCGCAAGGCCGCCGCGCTCGCCACCGCGCTGCGCGGCAGCGTCACCGGGGACGGACGGATCGGCGTCCTCGCCCGCAACCACCGCGGCTTCGTCCTCGCCGTGCTGGGCCTGTCGCGGCTGGGCCACGACGTCGTCCTGCTGAACACCGACTTCTCCGCGCCGCAGCTCGGCGCCGTCGCCGAGCGCGAGGGCATCGCGCTGCTGCTGCACGACGCCGAGTTCGACGGGCTGGTGGACGAGTCCGGATTCGCCGGGGTCCGCGTCCACAGCTACGGCGACGCGCAGCTCGGCTCGCTGATCGAGGACGTCGAGCCGGTCCCGTTCTCGCCCGAACGTCCGGGCCGGCTCGTCATCATGACGTCCGGGACGACCGGCACCCCCAAGGGCGCCCGCCACGACTACTCGCTGCCCGCGCTGCTCGCGGGCGGCCTGTCGTTCGCGCGGCGCGCGCCGATGCGGTCGGGGTCGCCGGTGGTCGTGGCGCCGCCGCTGTTCCACGTCCTCGGCTTCGGGTTCCTGATGATGGGGCTGGCGCTCGGCTCGCCGGTCGTCCTGTCCTGCCGGTTCGACCCAGCCGCGACGCTCGCGGCGATCGAGCGGCACGAGGCGGGCACGCTCGTCGCCGTGCCGATCATGCTGCAGCGGATGCTGGACGTCCCGTACGGGCCGCGCCCCATGTCGCTGAAAACGGTGATGTGCGGCGGATCGGCGCTGCTCCCACATCTCTCGGAGCGGTTCATGGACGAGTTCGGCGACGTCCTGCGCAACCTCTACGGCGCCACCGAGACCGGCTGGGCCACCATCGCGACCCCCGCGGACCTGCGTGAAGCGCCCGGCACGGTCGGCCGCCCGTCCCTCGGCATCAAGGTCGGGATCCTGGCCGAGGACGGCCGCGAACTCCCCCCGGGCGAGACCGGCGAGATCTACACCGGCGGCGGCCTGCGCTTCACCGGCTACACCGGCGGGGGCGGCAAGGACGTCCGCGACGGCCTGACCGCGACCGGCGACCTCGGCCACCTGGACGCCGCCGGACGCCTGTTCGTGGACGGCCGCGCCGACGACATGATCGTCTCGGGCGGCGAGAACGTCTTCCCCGGCGAGGTCGAGGACCTGCTGAGCCGGCACGAGGACGTCGCCGAGGTCACCGTCACCGGCGTCCCGGACGACACGTTCGGCGAACGCCTGGCGGCCCACGTCGTCCTGACCCCCGGCGCCACGACGACGGCCGACGACCTGCGCGACTACGTCAGACAGCGCCTGGCCCGCTACAAGGTGCCGCGCGACGTCGTGTTCGTCCCCGAACTCCCCCGCACGAGCACCGGCAAGGTCCGCCGCCGCTCCCTCCCCGACGCCTGAGGCGTCAGGCGGCGCGGGACTTGGCGGCCAGGCAGATGCGGGCCAGGTCGTTCAGCGCCTCGGCGCGGCGCTCGTCCAGGGTGCGGCCGTCGTCCGGCGACGCTTCGGCGAGCGTGTCGATCACCAGCGAGAACACCGGCCACTCGTGCGGGTTGATGGCGCCCTGGAAGTCGACCGGGCCGTCGGCGAGAGCGTCCAGGTCGAGGTTGCGCGCGAACGTGGCGAGCGCCGCCTCGGCCGCGACGACGCCGATGCGCATGGCCAGCGCGGCGGGCTCGCGGCCCGGGGGAAGCGCGGTGCTAGAAAGCATGTTCGACAAGATAGAACACACGAGCGAGCCGAGTCGAACGTTTGGACGAGTAAGTCGCCCCTTTCACCCAACATTCGCCTGAAGGTGCAGGTACGAGTGGGTGAAGTGGAGTTCGCCGTCTTTCCGGACGGGCCGCATCCCCGTCGCCGGACCCCCCGCCAGCTCGCCGGTCAGCTCCGCGCGGATCTGGTCGGCGACGTCCGACGGCGTCCGCGCGGACGCCAGCCACGGCTCCAGCGGCCGGACGATCTCGTACCGGTCCGTGCGCTTGACCTCGGCGCCCGCGTCCTCGACCAGCGCCGCGATCGCCCCGGCGGTGAGCAGCGTGCCGTGCGACGGGTCGCGCAGCCGCTCGATGCGGTCCGGGTCGCCGTCGAGCCCGTCCGGTCGGACGATGTCGGCGATGATCAGCGCCGCGCCGGGCCGGCCCACCCGCGCCATCTCGGCGATCATCCGCGCCGGGTCGGCGACCTGGTGGACGGAGAACCGCGTGATGATCAGCGTGTACGACTTGTCCAGGTAGGGCAGCGCGGTCGCGTCGCCGAGCGTGAACGTGACGTTCGTCAGCCCGGCCCGGTCCGCGTCGCACTTGCCGCTCGCCAGCATCGCCGGGGTGAGGTCGAGCGCGGTGACGTGCCGGACGCGCGGCGCGAGCGCCCGGCCGACGATGCCCGTCCCGGCGGCGACCTCCAGCACGACGTCGTCCAGGTCGAGTTCGGGGTCGGCGAACGCGATCAGCCGGTCCAGATGGTTGACGAACGCGCCGTTCAAAGTCGGATCCGCGAACGTGACCGCCTGCTTGGTGAACTCGGCAACGATTCTCTCGTCGTGGGTCGTCGGCACGCCGCCTCCTCGGGTTCCTGCCCACGGATCATCCCGGAATCGCGCCCGCCTGACCAGTGCCGGTGACGGTCATCACGCGTTTCGGCCGGTCAGTAAGGTGTATATCCCGCCGCCTGGGCCGCCGGGGACCGCTTGAGGTAGTCCACCGCGAGCTGCGTCGAGCACACCTGCGACGGGTGGTGCGACGGACGCAGATAGATCAGCCCCTCCTTGAGGAAGAACATCGCCATGCCCGGGATCTGCCCGCGCCGCACCGACTTGCGGTACGAGCGGTAGATGCGCGGCAGGGTCACCGGCCCCTTGATCGCCGGGTCGCGGCGCAGCAGGTCCACCGTGCCCGCCGCCAGCGTGGACGACAGCAGCGCCACCGCGATCGCCCACGACACCGCGCGCAGCGGGTACTTGCCGCCGAGCTGCTCGAACACGTCGAACACGACCGACCGGTGCTCGACCTCCTCGGCGCCGTGCCAGCGGAACAGGTCCAGCATCACCGGGTCGGCGCCGCACTCGTCCAGCACCGTGTTCTTGATGATCCACTCGCCGACGACCGCCGTGTAGTGCTCGATCGCGCTCACCGCGCCCAGCTCGAACAGCAGCCGCCGCCGGAACCTGCGCGGCGAGCGGCGCGCCAGCTCGGCCATCTTCTTCGCGCGCTCGGCGAGCTGCGCGTGCGCGGGGCCGGTGATGTGGTCCGTCGGCAGGCCGTTCTGCGCGAGCAGCTGGTCCAGGACGCCCTGGTGGTTGCGCGCGTGGACGGTCTCCTGCCCGATGAAGTCCTTGATCTCGGCGCGCAGCCGCGGATCGTCCAGGTACGGCGTCGCCTCCTGCACGCACTGGACGAACCATTTCTCGCCCGTGGTCAGCAAAATTTGGAAGAAATTCACCATATGGGTGGCGGCGGGTGCGTCCGGGATCCAGTGGACGGGCGTCCGCGACCAATCAAAAGTGACGCGCCTCACTTTCATCGGCGGATGCCGTTCATCCACCGCCGCGTTCACCGTGGGAACCCCCATCGTCCCGTCACCCCTTTCGTGCTGGTCGTCACGGGCATACGCAACCACGCGCCCCGGCACGGCGCCACGGAGTGGATTGATAAAACAGGACGCGTTCTCCGCCGTGTGCGCGCGTTTTCCCACTGGAATTCCACGGCGCGCCGGTCAGGTCGCGGGAACGGTTTCCAGCAGCGCGGCGAGCCCGGCGGCGTCCAACAGGTCGGCTGGGCGAATTGTCCGGTTGGCTCGGACGTAGTGGAACGCGGCGCTCACCCGCTCCAGCGGCACGCCCGTCAGCTCCGCCCACGCCAGCCGGTACGCGGCGAGCTGCACGGCGGCGGCCTCGGCGTCGGCGTCGGACGGGAGCGCGCCCGTCTTCCAGTCCACGACCTCGTAGCCGTCCGCGCCGGAGCGGAACACCGCGTCCATCCGGCCCCGGACGAGCCGGTCCCCGATCATCGTCTCGAACGGGACCTCGACGTCCAGCGGCTCCCGCGCGGCCCACTCCGACTCCTCGAACCGCACGCGCAGCTCGTCGAAGTCGGTGTCGGGGGCGGCCTCGGCGTCGGTGGCGCCGGGCAGCTCGTCCAAGTCCAGCAGCCGCTGCTGCCCCCAGCGACCCTCCAGCCAGGAGTGGAACGCGGTGCCGCGCCGGGCGTGCGGCGCGGGCGGGCGCGGCATCGGACGGCGGATCTGCCGGGCCAGCGCCGCCGGGTCGCGTGCCAGCGTGACCAGCGACGACACCGTCAGATGGGCGGGCAGCTCGACCTGGAGGCCGTCCCCGCCCCGGCCCCGGTCGCGCTCGGCGAGCAGCAGTTCCACGTCCCGCGCCCACGCCGACATGCGCAGCCGGTCCGGCTCGGCGAGCCCGTCGCGGCCCGCCCACGGACGGCTCCGGCCGCGCATCGCGTCCTCGACCATCCGCGCCGCCTCCACGATCGCCGCATAGCGCGGGCCGGTGTCGGGCTGCGGCGGCCACGCGCCCTCCTCGGCGCGCGCGAGCAGGGGGTTCATCGCGCCGTCCTCCGGCGGCTCGGCCCACGCCGCGACCGTGCCCGCGCCCTCCAGGCACACCGCGCGGATCTCCTCCAGGAACGGCGACGGCCCGAGCGGACGCCCCGACGCGCCCCACCGGTAGCCGGTCGCGATGAGCAGGCTCGACGCGCGCGTCACCGCGACGTAGGCGAGCCGCCGCTCCTCGCGCAGGTCGCGTTCGGCGCAGGCGGCGTCGAACGCGGCGAGGTCGTCCTTCTCCAGGCCGCGCAGGACGGGCAGGTCCGCGCGGTCGCCGCGCAGCGGGAACGGCAGGACGCGGGCGTTGGCCGTCCAGCGGGTCGCGTTCTGCGGCGGCGAAGGGAACACCGAGCCCTTCGCGGGCGCCCCGTTCTTCTGCGCCGCCGACGCCAGCCCCGGCACGATCACGACCGGCCACTCCAGGCCCTTGGACGCGTGGACGGTCAGCAGCTTCACGCTGTCGGTCTCGCCGACCCGTCCGGCCTCCAGCCCGAACTCTTCGGACTCGGCGGCCGACAGATAGGCCAGGAACGCGCCGAGCGTCGGGTCCTCCGCGTCCCCGGCGAACGCGGCGGCGGCGTCGACGAACGCGTCCAGGTCGGCGCGGGCGGTGACGGGGTCGAGCCCGGACCGCGCGGCGACCTCGATGTCCAGCCCGAGCGCGCGTTCCACCTCGGTGACGAGGTCGGGCAGCGCCAGCCCGGCCTGGGAGCGCAGGTGCCGCAGCTCGTCGCGCAACCGGCGCAACCGGCCGTACCCCTCCGGCGAGAACGTGGCCGGCGGGCCGAGATCGTCCAGCGCGTCGATGAGGCTGCCGGTCTCCTGGTTCAGCTCGGTGACGAGCCGGCTCAGCGGATCTTCCTCCCCCGGCGGCGCGGCGTCCGGCGGCGTCTCGGGCGGCGTGATGTCGCGGGCGGCGTCCAGCGCGAGTTCGCGGGCGCGGCGGCCGAGCGCCACCAGGTCGCGCGGGCCGAGCCGCCAGCGCGGGCCGGTCAGCAGCCGCGCCAGCGCCGCCCCGGCGGACGGGTCGTGCATCACGCGCAACGTCGCGACGACGTCCTGCACCTCCGGGACGGTCAGCAGCCCGCCGAGCCCGACGACCTCCACCGGGATCCCGCGCGCCTCCAGCGCGCGCCGGATCAGCGGGAACTGCGAGCGCTTGCGGGCGAGGACGGCGATGTCGGACCAGCGCAGCGGCTCGTCGCTCGGCTCCCCGTCCGGCGCTGTTTCCGAGAGCGGCAGCGTGAGGATGCGGGCGGCGATGCGCTCGGCCTCGTCCTCGACGGTCGGCAGCAGCGCGCACTCGACCCGTCCGCGCGCCTCCCGGCCCGCGCCCGGCGTCAGCACCGGCACCTGCGCGGTGTCGGCGCGCAGTTCCTCCTGGACGCGTGCGGCGGCGGCGAGGATCCGCTCCCCGTTGCGGAAGCTGCGGCTGAGCTGCCGGACGGGCGCGGGCTCGGCGGGCCGTCCGCGCGGCCCCTCGATCGCCGGACGGCGCGGGAAGTCGTGCGCGAACCGCAGCAGGTTCCCCGCGCTCGCCCCGCGCCAGCCGTAGATCGACTGGCACGGGTCGCCGACCGCCGTCACCGGGTGCCCGCCGGCGAACAGCGACCGCAGCAGGACCAGCTGCGCCTGGCTCGTGTCCTGGTACTCGTCCAGCAGCACGACCGAGAACCGCGACCGCTCGATCATCCCGACCTCGGGATGCCGGGCCGCGATGCGCGCCGCGAGCGCCATCTGGTCGCCGTGGTCCACGACCTCCCGGTTGCGCTTGGCCTGCCGGTACGCCTCGATCAGCGGCAGGAGCTGCTCCCGCACGGCCTGCTTGCGGACGATGTCGCGCTGCGGGTTCAGCGGCTTGGCGAGCGCGGCGAACCGGGCGTCCAGCCACGCCCCGACGCGCCGGACGTCCTCGGGCCCGCGCAGGTGCTCGGCCAGGTCGCCCGCCAGCTCCATGACGGCCTTGGTGACCGTGTCGGGCGACCAGTCCACCTGGTCCATCGGGCCGTCGTAGGCGTCCACGACCCGCGAGCAGAGCTGCCACGCGACCGCCGGGGAGATCAGCCGCATCGTCGGCTCCAGCGCCTCGCGCAGCGCGTGGTCGCCGAACAGCCTTGCGGCGTAGGAGTGGTACGTCGCGACCATCGGCTCGCCGTGGCGCAGGTCGTCGCCGCCGAGGCGTTCCAGCTCGTCGTCGGGCAGCGCCTCGAACAGCGCGTCCAGCCGCTTGCGGACGCGCACGGCCAGCTCGGCGGCGGCCTTGCGGGTGAACGTCAGCCCGAGCACCCGCTCCGGCCGGACGAACCCGTTCGCCACCAGCCACACCACGCGGGCCGCCATCGTCTCGCTCTTGCCCGACCCCGCGCCCGCGATCACCGCCATCGGCGCCAGCGGCGCCGCGATCACCTCCGCCTGCTCGCGCGTCGGCTCCGGCAGCTCCAGCAGGCGCGCCAGCTCCGCCGGAGTGATCATGAACCGACCCGTCCCCCCTCGTCGTGCACCGGACAGCACGACCGTACGGGACAGCTCCGACACTTCTCGTTCACCCGCGCCTGGAACACGTCGCTCGCCATGCCCGTCGCCACGATCTCGACCAGCTTCTTCGGCCACTCGGGGTCGGCGTCCTCGCCCGGCGGCGGCTGCTCCTGCTCGCGCGCCCTCGCGGTGAACGCCGCCTTCCCGACCTGGACGAGCTTGGCCCCGCCCGGCTCGATCAGCCCGTGCCGCTCGAACGCGCCGAGCATCACCGCGTACTGGTACACGCCGAGCTGCGGGTGGCGCGCCAGGTCCTGCTCCGGAACCCGCGCGGCGGACGTCTTGATGTCGATGATGACGGCGCGTCCCTGCTCGTCCCGCTCGGCCCGGTCGATGCGGCCCTTGATGACGACGCGGCCGAGGTCCACGCGGAACGACTCCTCCAGCGCGACGACCTCGTTCGGGTTCTGCCGGTGCCAGGAGAGGAACTTGTCCACCATCGCCGCCGCCTGGTCGCGCTGCTTCTCCGAGTACCAGGCGCTGCGGAAGTCCAGGTCGTTCCAGATCTCGTCCAGGCGGCGCGCGACGTCCACCTCGGTGACGCCGTCGTCCGCGCCCGCCATCTCCGCCACCGCGTGGACGACCTTGCCCATCGCCGCGTACTCGTTCGGGCCGCCGTCCTGCGCGCCGACCGCCGAGGTCAGCAGCCAGCGCAGCCCGCACGTCGTGAACGTCTCGACCTGGGACGGCGACACCTGGATCTGCTCGCCGTCGCCGAACGCCGGCCCCGGATCCGACAGCGCGGTGATCGCGTACCACTGGTCGGGGCTCGCGCCGCGCACCCCGGCGCGGGCGAGGCGGGCGAGGTGGCCGGCGGCGGCGCGGCGCAGCGCCTCGGGACGGGACGGGTCCGCGACCACCGACCGCAGGTCCGCGACGAGGGCGGGCAGCGACAGCCAGCGCGTCTTCTCGTCCAGCCGCGACCGCTCCAGCGCGCCCGGGACCAGCTCGTTCAGGAACCTCGACGGGCGCTCCTCGGAGTCCTCGCCGCCGACGGCCGTCACGACCAGCCGCTTCCTTGCCCGCGTCGCGGCGACGTAGAACAGGCGGCGTTCCTCGTGCAGCATCTTCGCGGCCATCGACGCGCCCGCCGCCGTGCCCGGCTCGATCTGGGTGCCCGCCGCGTATTCGAGCAGTTCCTCCAGGCCGAGCAGGGATCCGCGCAGCCGCACGTCCGGCCAGACGCCCTCCTGGACGCCCGCGACGACCACGACGTCCCACTCCAGGCCCTTCGCGCGGTGCGCGGTGAGGATCCGGACGGCCTCGCCCTCGGGTGCGCGGTCGGCGAGCGTGTCGCCCGCGATCTCCTGGCCCGCGATGTCGTCCACGAACAGCTCCGGGCCCGCGTGCGGGAGCCGGTCGACGAACCTCGCGGCGTGGTCGAACAGCGCGACGACGGCGTCGAGGTCCCGGTCGGCGGACGCCCCGCGCATCCCGCCCTTCACGCTCTGCTCCAGCAGGACGTCGGCGCGTCCGCTCGCGCGCCACACGTCCCACAGGACGTCCTCGGCGGACCCGCCGCGATCGGCGCTCTTGCGCGCGGTCTCGATGAGCTGCGCGATCCGTTCGGCGGGCGCGCGGACCTTCTCGTGGACGAGCGCGAGTTCGCCGACGTCGCTCACGGCCGCGACCATCAGCTCGCCGAGCGTCCGGTTCTGGCCCGCGATCTCCTCCAGGTCCCGCAGGGCGCGCTTGAGGCGGCGCAGGGCGAGGGCGTCCGCGCCGCCGAGCGGGCCGGTGAGCAGGTCCTCGGCGACCTCTTCGTCCAGGAAGCCCTTCTTGAGCGCGGCGCGGAGCAGCAGCAGGAACGGGCGGACGGCGGGCTCGGCCATCAGCGGCACGTCGTCGCCCGCCACGATCGCCGGGACGCCCGCCTGCGCGAGCGCTCTGCGCAGCGCCGGGACTTTCTGCGCCGCGCTCCTCACCAGCACCGCCATCCGCGACCACGGGACGCCGTCGAGCAGGTGGGCGCGGCGCAGCTCGTCCGCGACGAGCGCGGCCTCCTGGCTCTCGGAGTCGGCGATGACGGCGTGGACCTCGCCCTCTTCCATCTCCGGCGGATGCAGGAGCGCGCGGTGCTCGTCCCCGGCACGCGGGGACGCGGGCAGCCGCTGCGCGACGCGCCGGGACGCGGCCAGGATCGCCGGTCCCATCCGGCGGCACGTGCGCAGCGCGACGACGGGGGCCGGCGCGCCGGTGATCGTCCGGAAGCGGTCGGGGAACTCCTGGATGCCGCGGACGTCCGCGCCCCGGAACCCGTAGATCGACTGGTCGGGGTCGCCGACGACGATCAGGTCGCGTCCCTCGCCCGCCAGCTTCTGGAGCAGGTCCTCCTGGGCGGGGTCGGTGTCCTGGTACTCGTCGACGAACACCACGTCGTAGGCGTCGCGCTCGCGGAACAGGGCGTCCTCGTCCACGAGGGTGCCGGCGGCCTCCTGGATGAGCTGGCCGTAGTCGAGCGTCGGGACGGGATCGACGTCGAACCGCGCCGCGTACCGCTCCATGAACGCGCCGATGGCCACCCATTCGGGACGTCCCCGGATCTTCCCGAGCCCCGCGAGGTCGTCGCCGTAGATCCCGCGCTCGGCGGCCCGCAGCATGAAGTCCCTTAGCTCCTCGGCGAACCCCCGGGTGGCGAGCGTCTCGTGAAGGTCGTGGGGCCAGTCGCGGGCACCGTCCGCCCGCTCTCCCTCCAGCAGCCGCCGCACTTCGAGAAGCTGCTCGGGCCCCGACAGCAACCGCGGCGGCTCCGTCCCCCGCGCGACGGCGTCCCGATGGAGCAGCGCGTACGCGTAGCTGTGGAACGTGAGCGCCAGCGGCGTACGTGTCGTGCGCCGCAGCCGCCCGGTGATCCGCTGCCGCAACTCGCCCGCGGCCTTACGGCTGAACGTCAGAACGAGCACCCGTTCCGGATCAACGTTCCGGTTCTCGATCCGCTCCACGACCGCCTCGACGATCGTGGTGGTCTTCCCCGTCCCGGGCCCCGCGAGCACGAGCAGCGGCCCGCCGTCATGCTCCACGACACGCCGCTGCCGCTCATCGAGCTCCGGCGCCGCGACTCGGCTGGGACCGGCGCGGCGCACGAGACGGTAAGACCCTGGCGGCACAAGAGACGATTTCAGCAGAAGATCGCGACACTTGTGTCCACGCCGCCCCCAACACGAGCAACGAACCACCAGGCCGCCCGGAAACCCACACAGCCGAAACCAGCCACGGCGAACACACGCGCACACCCGCACAGCGCACACAACGCGTCCCGAACCCACCCTCGCACAACACCCCGCCCCAACCCCGCCACTTCAAGCAAGCGCGCGCACCAAGCCTCACACCAACGCGCCACGCCAGCCCGAAAGCCCAAGCACGACCAACGCCGCGCCAGTCCGCCCACGCGCACAGCACCCGGACTCCATGGCCCACACCCCAAGCGCCCGAACACAACACGCGAACCCAACACACAGACCCGAGCGCGCGGACGCAGCGCGCGGACGCAGCACACGGGGACCCAGCGCGCAGACGCGGCGCGCAGACCCGGCGCACGGACCCGGCGCGCAGACCCGGCGCACGGACCCGGCGCACGCAGGCGCGGCGCACGGACCCGGCGCACGCAGGCGCGGCGCACGCAGGCGCGGCGCACGCAGGCGCGGCGCACGCAGGCGCGGCGCACGCAGGCGCGGCGCACGCAGGCGCGGCGCACGCAGGCGCGGCGCACGCAGGCGCGGCGCACGCAGGCGCGGCGCACGCAGGCGCGGCGCAGAAGCCCAGGACGCGGCGCGGCGCCTGGGAGAAGGTGCGGCAGTCGGCCTTGCGCAGAGCGCCTCTTGGACCAGGTGCGTGGGGCGTGCCGCGTCGGGGGCGTGCGGAACGTGGCTCGCGCGGCGGGTGCGGTCGGCTGCCGGGCGGGCGTGAGGTGGGTGGGCGTCGGGTCAGGCGCGTAGGGCCAGGAGGAGGTCCACCCGGTCGTCCAGGGACGAGAGGTCGCGGCCGGTGAGTTCTTCGATGCGGCGGATCCGGTAGCGCAGGGTGTTGACGTGCAGGTTCAGGCGGCGGGCGCAGGCCGTCCAGGAGCCGGAGCAGGCGAGGAACTGCGCGAGGGTGCCGAGCAGGTCGCTGCGGTAGCGCCGGTCGTAGGCGGTGATCGCGCCGAGGACCTGCTGGCGGAAGCCGCGGCGGGCCTCGGCGGGGAGGCGTGCGAGCAGCGCCTCGTGGGACGCGGGGAGCGTCGCGCCCGCCGCGGACGTCTCGGCGTCCAGGCGCCGGACGACGATCGCCATCACCCGTGACAGCGTCGTCTGCGCCGGGACGGCCACGAGCGGGACCCCGTACCGCTCGCACGCCTCCACCAAGTCGTCGGGGACGGGCGCGGCGGCCTCGCCCGCGCCGAGCGCCGCGATCCCGCGCGCCGCGAGCGACGCGACGAACGGCACCGAGTCGTACGGCCCGCGTCGCCACATGAGCCCGGTGAGGACGAGTTCGCCGCCGTCCAGGTAACGGCTCGGATCGGGCAGGTCCGTGACGAACACCTGACGCACCGGACGGTCGAGGGCGGTCGCGCAGGCGAGCGGCCGGAGCGCCAGGTCGTCGTCCTGGAGCAGGTCAGCGGTCTTCACGGGAGGAACGTACGAAACATTTGTTCGGGCCATGTGCCCGGACGGTTACGGGTGGGAAACATGGGGTGCTTTGTCCTTTCATGTGCCGTCCCAGCGGGCCCGGCGCATGTCCACGCGCCGCCCGTCGGGACGCAGCGGCGTGCCCTCGACGCGGTACTCCTCCAACGCGCGGATCTCATGCCCCGACGGCGGGGACCCGTCGGCGCGCAGCACCCGCCACCAGGGGACACCGCCGCCGAACAGAGACATGACCCGTCCGACCTGCCGCGGCCCGCCGGTCCCGATCATCTCGGCGACGTCGCCGTACGCCATGACCTTGCCGGGCGGGATGCGCTCCACGGTGTCCAGCACGGCCTCGGCGTAGTCATCGGGGTCCATGCCGAGATTGTCGCTCATCCCCCGCCTCCCGACTCAAGCCCAACTCCACCCTGTGGAAAACCCACCCCCGCGCGGGACGTTGCTCCCGACGGCCTCACGCCAGCCACGTTCGGCTCACAGCGCGATCAGGCGGACACCAAAACAACCTCAGTCGTCGAACAGAGACGTCTCACGACGCCGCCGAAGCAAGATCGGGATCGCCGCGAACATGCCGAGCGCGGCCAGCGCGGCGGTCACGATCGTCGCAACGATCACGCCGGTGCTCCGGTGGACGACCTTCACAGGATCCGACGATCCAGCAGCAAAGTGCCTCCCGGCGGGAAGCCCGAAGCCGGTCCCGTGGTGGCCGACCAACGCGTCGGAAGCGATCAGGGCGGCATAGGCGTCCGCTCGCCCGAACCCGACACCGGTGTCATAGCCGCGCTTCGGCCGGTGCTGCGTCCCGGTCGTGATCGCCTGCTCGACCAGCGCGGGCGCCATGCGCGGATGACGAGCCCGGATCAGGGCCGCCACGCCGGACACGAACGCGGTAGCAGGGCTGGTGCCGTCACCGACCCAGTACTGCCCGCCCGGCCCCGCCCCGATGATCCGGACGCCGGGCGCGGAGACGACGACGGCCGAGTTGCGGTTGGAGAATCCGGCGTGCTGTCCGTTCGCGTCCACGGCCGCCACCGAGATGACCCCGGGGAAGGACGCCGGATAAGTGAACTTCGTAGCCGCCTTCGCCGAACACCCCGACCGCTCCATCCCCTCAACCCCACCCAACCGCGCCGATCTAGCCAGCGGCTGTGCCGTGCTGTGCGGCTGGACGGCGTTCGGTGCGCATGCGGGGCGGGACGGGCCGGGTGTGCGCGTGTCCTCGCCGTTGTTGCCTGCTGCGGCGACCACGACCGTTCCGTGGGCGAGCGCGTAGGCGACGGCCTCCCGTTCGGCGCGGGTCGGGTAGGAGCGGCCGAGCGACAGGTTCAGGACGTCCGCGCCGTGGTCCACCGCATACCGAATGCCGGCGGCGATCGTGCCCGCGAAGCGCGGTTCGCGGGTGAACGCGGTGAAGCCCGGCTCGTCGCGCTCCAGGATCACGCGGACGGACAGCAGCCGGGCCTCGGGAGCCACACCCGTGACGCCGTCCGCATTCCCCAGGCCGTGACCGTGCCCGGCGATGATCGAGGCCATGTTCGTCCCGTGGACGCGGCGCGGCTGCGTGCCCGGCGGATTCGCGCCCTCGGTGTAGTCGGGGCCCTGGGTGACAGAGCCGACGAGGTCGGCCTGCGCGCCGTCCACGCCGGAGTCGAGGACGGCGACCGTGACCCCCGCGCCCCGCGTCAGCCGCCAGGCGCGCGGGACCCCGAGCGCGTCGAGGACGGGCGCCATCGCGTTGCGCACCTGATCGGCGCGCACCGGGCCCGCGACGCAGGCGACGAGCAGCACGACCACCGCGACGGCGCACCCGACCCCGCGCGCGGCCCGCCTCCAACCCCTCATTTCTATCGGCCGACAGAAAGAAATCTCACCAATCGGACGGCCAAAGGGCGCCATTTCAATCAGTCGACCGATAGAAAGCGGCTGCGGCGGGCAGCCGGTAGGTGGAGTAGCTATCGGCCGACCGATAGAAACACCGGACGAGCGGCGGCGCGGCGTCAGCATGAGAACTGCCCGTTGTCGCAGGTCAACGGAACGGGCTTGGCCAGCGGCGTGAGGATCGCCGACGCGAGGCGGCGCGTCAGCGAAGTCAGGTCGGGCTGGGGGTGCGCGCGGCGCGGGCGGCCGTCGGCGTAACCGGCCGTCGCCGCGACGACGTAGGGGCCGTCGTGGCCGAAGGCGGCGGTCTGCCGCGCCTTGTCCGTGAAGCGTTCGGCCAGTGAGCCGGGGAACGTCAGCGTCCGGAGGCCCAGGGCCGCGCCGCGCGGCGTCAGGCGCTCGGCGGCGTGGCGTGCTCGCGGCGCGTCCGGCAGCACGACCACGCCGACCGTCACCGCCAGGCCCTGCGACTGGTCCAGATAGGTCGCGCGCAGGACGGCCCGGCAGCGCAGCGCGTCCAGCGCTCTGGCCACCGCCGCGTCCACGGCGGAGGCGCAGCGGGTGTCCGGTGCGATGCCGAGGCGGCGCGCCGTCGCCCGCGCGCCGTCCAGCGTGTACGGAAGCGACGCGGGAAAGATCCGCCCGGCGGGCCACGTCCGGTACCGCGCGGCGATCTCCGCCGACCGTGCCGCGACGGCCTCGGCCCGCGTCGGCGACCGAGTCAGCTCGGCCGTCAGCCGCGCCACCGACAGCGCGAGCGCGACCGCGCACCCGACCGCGACGGCCACGACGAGCGCGGTCGGCGTCCGGCGCACGACCCGCCCGGACGGCGGCGGCTCCACATCGGGAGCGGAGATCTCGGCTCGCGACACGAGCGGAGCGTAACGGACCTCATACCGGAGGGGAATCGCCCGGCGGCAGCGAATTCACCAGGTCCGGCCGCAGGCACCCGCCGCGTCCGGCGATCGCGCACCCGCAACGCCCGGCAGAGACGCCTCAGCCGCCCCGCACTGCGCGCGACCCGACCGGCGGCGACGAACCCGCCCGGTCCGGCCGCAGCCATCCCGCCGTCTACGGCGATCGCGGACCTGCGGCCGGCGGAGGCGGCTCGACCGCGCCGCGCTGTGGGCGGACCGTTGCGTCAGGCAGCGAGGCGGTCATCTCCGGTGCACGAACCCGTCGCCTCCCGTGGCCGCGAATCTGACGGGGCCGACCGGGAACGTCCGTCGGGCGCGGGCCATCCACACCCGCCGGAGGCGGCTCAGGCGCGTCTGGGGGCGGGGAGCTTGCCGCGTTCGGGGGCCGTGGGTCGGGGTGCCTGCCAATGAGGCGGGGCGTTCGGGTACGGAGGGCATGCCCGGGTCGGGGAGACGGCGTGTTCTGGTTGCTAGTCGGGCGGGGTCAGGGGTGGGGCGTCGGCAGGCTCTGGGGGCGGGCCGGGCGTTTCCGGTGGAGGCGGATTTGCCGGGGCTCTTGGGGGGTTCGGTGGTGGGCTTGTCGGGCCCTGTTGGGGCTGGAAAGTCGTCGGTGGGGGGCCAGACATGGCGAACTGGGGAGCCATGGTGGGCGCGGTCGGGCGGGGGTGGCGGCGGAGCAGGGTCAGGGCTATCAGGACGCCGGCCGCCGCGCCGCCCACTCCGCCGACGATCACGAGGACCATGACCGGCTTCATCCAGGCGGGACGGTCGATGATCGCCACCGGGCCGGACGTGCCGCCGAAACGCTCGGCTGCTCGTTTGCCCGTCTGGGGTGGTGAGCCGGCCAGGCGGGCTGCGGCGGCCAGGGCTCGGGCGGCGCCGACCTCGCCGTAGCCGACGTCGGGGCTGTAGCGTCCGCCGCCTTGTGCGCTCTGGACGAGGGCCTGTGCGACCAGGGCGGGGGCCAGGCCTCGGTGTTCTGACCGGATCAGGGCCGCTATGCCGGAGACGACGGCGCTCGCGTCGCTGGTGCCCGCGCTGACGAAGTAAGCCTTGCCCGGGCCCGCAATCGTCAGGCCCTCGCCGGGGGCGGCGACGAGCGCGGAGTAGTTGCGGTTGGAGAACTCGGCGCGCGTCCGGCCGTCGGTCGTCGCCGCGACCGCGATCACGCCGGGGTAGGACGCCGGGTAGGAGTAGGGGGCGAAGCCGTCCTGGTCGAGGCCGCCCAGCTTGTCGCCATCGTTGCCCACCGCCGACACGACCACGACGCCCTTGCTGATCGCGTAGGCGATCGCGGCGCGTTCGGCGGGGGCCTCGCCGGTCCGGCCGAGCGAGAGGTTGATCACGTCCGCGCCGTGGTCGGCGGCGTAGCGGACGCCCTGCGCGACCGAGTTCCGCGACGCCTCCGTCGACCGGTAGCGCGCGTAGCCGGCGTCCTCCGGCTCGGCGAGGACGCGGATCGCGAGAATCTTGGCCTGCGGCGCCAGCCCGATCACGCCCGACCCGTTCCCCGGTCCGTGCCCGTGGCCCGCGATGAGCGACGCCATGCCGGTGCCGTGGAGGCGTTTGGGCTTCGTCCCCCGGTCGGCGTCCTTGATCATGTCGGGGCCGGTGACGACGGATCCTGCCAGGTCGGCCTGCAGCGGATCGACGCCGCTGTCGACGACGGCCACCGTGACCCCGGCGCCGCGCGTCGTCCGCCACGCCTTCTCCGCCTCGATGAGCTGCAGGAACCCGTACTGCCGCTCGCGGATCCCGTCGGCGGACGCGGGAGCCGACGGGAGCAGGGCGAAGGCGGCGGCGAGGAGGGCCGCGCCGCGGACGAGTCGCATCGTCAGCACCGCCAATCGGCGCCGCCGCACGACGGCAGCGGACGGGCCGCCAGCGTCCGCCCGATCTGCGCCGCGAGCTGCGGCGCGACGCCGAACGGGTCACCGGGCAGCGGTTTCGTGATCGCGCTCGCGGGACGTCCGTCGAACAGGCCGGAAGCGGTCAGCAGCAGGTACGGCCCCGCGCGCGTCGAGGTCCGGTTCATGCGGGACGCGTCGGTGAACGGCGCCGACGCGGTCCCCGGGAAGGCCGCCGCGCGCACCGAAGGGCCGAGCCGCCCGTCCCCGGACGACGCCTTCTGCAGCTCGCGGAACGCCCGGTCCGCCCCGAACGGATCGGGGAACGCGACCACGGCGACGGTCGTCACGACCCCGCCCAGCGCGTCCGCGTAGGTGGCGCGCAGCGCGGCGCGGCAGCCGTTGGCGGTCAGCAGCGGGACGATCTGCGCGTCGACGGCGTCCGGGCAGCCGGTGTCGGGCAGGATCCCGAGCCGCCGCGCGGTCTCGCCGGGCCCGCCGCCGGGCTGGTAGGGCAGCGTGCCGGGGAAGATCCGGCCGACGGGCCAGGCGGACCAGCGGCGGGCCACGTCCCGGTTCGCGGCGCGTTCCAGCTCCGCCGCCGTCGGGTCGCGGTGCAGCGTCACCCAGCCCGCGACCGCGGCGATCCCGGCGGTCAGCAGCAGGCAGGACGCCGCCGCGATCGCCGCGACCGCCCACTGGCGGGCGGTCAGGCCGAGCCGGGTCGGCGGGGGCGTCCAGGGCGCGTCGGGGGGACGGGCCGGAAGCCGGGGGGAAGGGGGCAGGAACGCCACAACAGTCAAGATTAGCGATTGTTCCCGCCATCGCGCCCTTTCCTCAGCGCCGGGACCGCAGTCCCCGCCGGATCATGGCGGCCTCCGCGTGGATGCGTGCCTCGGTGGCGAGCAGATCGGTCTCGGCCTTGTCGGTGCGCATCCGCGCCCTGGTCTCGCGCAGGCTGGGCGTGTGCTTCGTACGGCGCTTACGGAACAGCATGACGGGCTCCTCTCGTCGGACGCCTCGTCCCCGTTCCGGGACGGTCCATGCCCGTCCGGGCGTTGACATGCGCGTTCACAGGCGCAGGGCAGGCTTCGGGAATGCGCGAGCCGCATGGCAAGGTTGTGCGATGACAGGACGATGCCGTCCGCCCCCTTCGAGCGTCAGCACAGGAGCAGTCACCGTGTCGTTGCCACCTCTGGTCGAGCCCGCAGCGGAGCTCACCCGCGACGAGGTCAACCGTTACTCGCGACATCTGATCATTCCGGACGTCGGGATGTCCGGGCAGAAGCGCCTGAAGAACGCCCGGGTCCTGTGCGTCGGCGCCGGCGGCCTCGGCTCCCCCGCGCTCATGTACCTGGCGGCGGCGGGCGTCGGGACGCTCGGGATCATCGACTTCGACGTCGTGGACGAGTCCAACCTCCAGCGGCAGATCATCCACCGGCAGTCCACGCTCGGGCTGCCCAAGGCCGAGTCGGCCGCCGCGACCGTCCGCGACATCAACCCGCTCATCGACGTGGTCGTCCACAACACGGCGCTGGACCGGGACAACGTCCTGGAGATCTTCTCCGGCTACGACCTCATCGTGGACGGCACCGACAACTTCGCCACCCGCTACATGGTGAACGACGCGGCCGTCCTGCTCGGCAAGCCGTACGTGTGGGGCTCGATCTACCGGTTCGACGGCCAGGCGTCGGTGTTCTGGGCCGAGCACGGCCCCTGCTACCGCTGCCTCTACCCCGAGCCGCCGCCGCCCGGCATGGTCCCGTCGTGCGCCGAGGGGGGCGTGCTCGGCGTGCTGTGCGCGTCCATCGGGTCGGTGCAGGTCAACGAGGCGATCAAGCTGCTCACCGGCATCGGCGAGCCGCTCGTCGGACGGCTGCTCATCTACGACGCCCTGGAGATGAACTACCGCTCGGTGAAGGTCCGCAAGGACCCCGAGTGCCCGCTGTGCGGCAAGAACCCGACGCAGACCGAACTGCTGGAGGACTACGACGCCTTCTGCGGCGCGGTGTCGGACGAGGCCGCCGAGGCCGCGAAGGACTCCACGATCTCCGTCCACGACCTCAAGGCGCTGCAGGACCGCGGCGAGGACATCTTCCTCGTGGACGTCCGGGAGCCCAACGAGTACGAGATCGTCTCCATCCCCGGGGCGACGCTCATCCCGAAGGGCGACTTCCTCAACGGGTCCGCGCTGGAGCGGCTGCCGCAGGACAAGAAGATCGTCCTGCACTGCAAGTCCGGCGTCCGGTCGGCGGAGGCGCTCGCGGTCGTGAAGAGCGCGGGCTTCTCCGACGCCGTCCACGTCGGCGGCGGCATCGTGGCCTGGGTCAACCAGATCGACCCGAGCCTCCCCAGCTACTGACACTCCCCGACGGCGCCCCTCCGCTCCCGCGAGCGAAGGGGCGCCGTCCCCTTTTCACCGGTCGCCGACGCGGCGGACGGCGCGCGAGAGCCGCCACGTGCCCGCGAGGCCCAGCCCGCTCAGCGTCACGCCGACCGCCAGCCCGCCGGACGGGTCGTCGTTGAGCGAGAGAAGGCAGTACGTCAGGACGCCGCTGGAACCCGCGGTCGCGGCCATGACGCCGCCGGCGCGCACGCGCGCCCGGACGGCCGCGCGGCGGCCGAGCCGAGCACCGCGCGACCCGGCGCGGGACGCGCGGGCCGCCGCCCTGGACGCACGCGACACGACGCGGGACGCACGAGCCGCAGCGCGGAACGCGTAGGACGCACGAGACGCGACGCGGGACGCGCGGGTGCCCGCGCGGGAGGCGCGAGACGCGGCGCGTGATGCGCGAGATGCGGCGCGGGATGCGTGCGAGGTGGCGTGGCGGGTGGCGCGGGTGGTGAGGGTCGCGACGGCGGCGAGGGTGAAGGCGAGCGCGGTGGCGAGCTTGAGCAGGCGCGTCGGACGGTCCGCAAGGACGGCCTGCAGTTCTTCGGCGCGGACGGCGGCCCATTCGGCGTCGCGGTAGCGCGCGTGGGCCGACCAGACGACGAGGCGCCGTGCGAGCCAGGGCGCCAGCTCGCTGCACTCCCCCGCCGCGAGGCCCGTCGCGACGGCGCAGACGAACTCGGTCGCGTTCACGTCGTGTCCCCGGCGGGGCGCGGACGGAGCAGGCGGAACAATGTTCCGGATGCCGGGCGCGGGCGGAAGAGGCGGCGGAACGTCGTTCCGGGTGCGGGACGGGACGGGCGGGGCGTCCGGTCGAGGGCGGCGGGACGGCGTTCGGCGAGCAGGGTCCGCGCGGCGGCGAGGCCGTCGGGGTTCAGGCGGTAGAAGCGGCGGCGCGGGCGGGACGGGTCCGGCGCCGCGTCCTCCCAGCGCGCCGCGACCCAGCCGGCGTCCTCCAGCCGGTCCAGCACGCGGTAGACGGTCGGTCCGGCCCGCCGCGTCGTCTTCATGAGATCCCAGCCGTGGACCTCGCCGCCCTGCCGGTGCACCTCGACCAGGACTTCCAGCACGTCCAGGAGAGGCCCGGTGACCCGCTGCACTCCGCTCACATCCTTAATGTACCTAGCTACATCAAGGCGGGTCCAGGTCGAGGCGCCACTCGCACACCCGCATCGAAGGGACGCGCGGATACAGGAAGTCCGTCTCGCCGAGCAGCGTGAACCCCGCCTTGCGGCACACCGCGTTCGACGCCGGATGGTCCACCGACGGGAACGCGTACAGGAAGCGGCGCCCGGCCACGTCCCGGAGCCGCGCGACGAGGGCGCGAGCCGCCGCCGTCGCGACGCCGCGCCCCTGGAACCCGGGCAGGACGGTCCAGCCCGTCTCGTACACGGCCTCGTCGCGCCAGGTGCGCTCCCAGTAGCCGATCGTCCCGATCCGCTCGCCGTCGACCTCGACCACGAACATCTCCACGACGCCCGGCTCGGTGTACGACAGGTAGCGCTGATGGCGGCCGAAGACCTCCCACTCGGTCTCCGGGCCGCCCAGATGGTCCGTCATCTCCGGCGCGTTCAGCCGCCGCAGCAGCTCGAAATCGGCGTCGTGCCAGCGGTCGAGCCGCACCGTCTCCAGGCCGTCCCCCATGCGGCCGACGCTAGCCGACGCCGGCCGCGCCCGGCCCGGGGAACCGCCGCGACACGGCTCAGCGCGAGCGCGGCGTATACGGGATGTGCAGGATCTCGGCGAGGTCCCGCAACGTCAGCTCGAAAAGCGGTTCGGCGTCGTCCAGGGCGAAATCGAGATGCCCGAAGACCTCCATGCTGATCACGCCCTCCAGCCGCACCCAGCAGTTCAGGAAGATCTGCAGGACGGCGAGCGGAAGGTCGATGCCGACCGTTTCCCGGTAGCGCGTGAGCTGGGCGCGCAACGACGGGTCCAGCTCGTCGTCGGACGCCACCGGGAACGGGTGCTTCTCCCAGAGGTGCAGGAAAAGCTGCATGAACGTCATGGCGAACTGACGGCCGCACTCGTCGGCGAAGTCGATCGGCCCCTCGTCGTCCAGCGCGGGCGGCGGGGCGCCGAACAGCAGGGCGAACTCGCGCGGATGGGCCAGGCACCATTCCCGGAAGACGCGGCCGACCGTGAGGAACTTGGGGCCGATCTCCCGGTTCGGGAGGGCGTTCATCCCCTTTTCCAGCTCGTCGGTGATCTCGCGGAACAGTTCCGCGACGAGATGGCGCAGCAGTTCACCGTGACTGCCGAAATAGCGGTAGAGACCGGGCGCGGTCATGCCCATCTCGCGGGCGATCGCCCGCAGCGTGACCCCGGCGACGCCGTCCTCGACGAGGATCCGCCGCGCCGTGCGGGTGATCTCGTCCACGGTCGCGGCGCGCTGCCGTTCCCGCCGGCTCTCCATCGCGCCCTCCTCCACCGCTTGACGCCCCACCGGAGCCATGCGATGTTAACACCGTTCACGAGTTAACACCGTTTACTGGAGCTAAGCAGTTTCACGGAGGGGCCCATGCTGGAACGCTGGGGACGACTACTGCACCGAAGGCGCAGGCCAGCACTCGTCCTGTCGGTGATCGCGCTGGTCATCGCCGCCGTCTGGGGCACCGGCGTGTTCGGCGCGCTCAGCTCGGCCGGCGGGTTCACCACGCCGGGCAGCGAGAGCGCCGCCGCGGTCGACGCCGCCGAGAAAGCGCTCGGCCGCGACACGACGGACGTCGTGGTGATCTACCGGGCGCCGCAAGGAAAGAACATCGACGACCCGTCCGTCCGCGCCGCCGTCGACCGGCAGCTCGGCGCGCTGCCCGAAGACAAGGTCGCGAGCGCCGCCACCTACTGGTCCACCCGCTCGCCCGCGCTGGTCAGCCACGACCGGACGGCCACCTACGCCGCCCTGCGCCTCGCGGGCGCCACCGACCAGGCCCGCTCGGACGCCTACGAGGCCCTGAAGCCGCGCCTGGAGCACGCCGACGGCCTGACGGTGCGGCTCGGCGGCCCCGTCGCGACCGAGGCGGCCGTCAACGACCGCGTCAGCGCCGACCTCGGCCGCGCCGAGAGCCTGTCCCTGCCGATCCTGCTGATCCTGCTGGTGGTGATCTTCGGCGGGCTGGTCGCGGCGAGCCTGCCGCTCGTCATCGGCGGCGTGGCGATCCTCGGCTCGTTCACCGCGCTGCACGTGCTCACCGCCGTCACCGACGTGTCGATCTTCGCGGTGAACATCACGACGTTCCTCGGCCTCGGCCTCGCGATCGACTACGGCCTGTTCATCGTGTCCCGGTTCCGGGAGGAACTGGACGGCCCGGACGGCGTCGAAGGCGCCCTCGGCCGCACGATGGCCACCGCGGGGCGGACGGTCCTCGTCTCCGGCGTCACGGTCGCGGTGTCGCTGGCCGGGCTGACGCTGTTCCCCCAGATGTTCCTGCGGTCGATGGGCTTCGGCGGCGTCGCGACCGTCCTCGTGTGCGCGGCGGCGGCGCTGACCGTCCTGCCGGTCCTGCTGGCCCTGCTCGGACGCCGCGTCGACGCCCTGTCGTTCCGCCGCCGCAAGCCCGCGCCGAAGCCCGAGGAGCAGGGCTTCTGGTACTGGCTCGGACGCGGCGTCATGCGGCGTCCCGTCCTCGCGCTCGCCGGGATCGTGGTCGTCCTGCTGGCGCTCGGCTCGCCGCTGCTGCGCATCTCGTGGAGCGGCAACGACGCCCGCGTCCTGCCGGCCGGCGCCGAGACGCGCGTGGCCGCCGACGCGCTGCAACACGACTTTCCGGGCGGCGCGACCACCCCGATCCGCGTGATCGTCACCGGGATGCAGCGGCCCGGCGACGTCACCGGGTTCGCCGGGACGCTCGCCCGGATCCCGGGGGTCGCCGGGGCCGACGTCGCCCGCGTCCGCGGGGGCGCCGCGGAGATCGACGTCCGGTACCCCGGCGACCCCAACTCCGGAACGGCCCGGCGGGTCGTCGCCGACGTCCGGGCCGCCGCGCCGCCCCCCGGGGCGCGGGTCCTGGTCGGCGGCGAGACGGCCGAGCTGACGGACAGCCTGAGCGCGCTCGGTTCGCGGCTGCCCTGGCTCGGGCTGACGGTCGGGCTCGCGACGTTCGTCCTGCTGTTCCTCGCGTTCGGTTCGGTCGTGCTGCCGTTGAAGGCCATCGTGATGACCGCGCTGTCGCTGTCGGCGACGTTCGGGATCGTCGTGCAGATCTTCCAGGAGGGGACGCTCTCGGACGTCCTCGGCTTCACCGCGACCGGGATGCTCAACCCCGCGATGCCGATTCTGATGGTGGCGATGCTGTTCGGTCTCACGATGGACTATGAGGTGTTCCTGCTGTCCCGCGTCCGCGAACGGTACGACGCCACCGGGGACGTGACGGCGTCCGTCGCATCGGGCCTGCAACGAACCGGGCAGATCATCACCGGGGCCGCCGCGCTGTTCATCGTGGTGATGGGCGCGTTCTCCACGTCCGGGGTGTCGTTCATCAAGATGACCGGCGTCGGCATGGTCGTCGCGATCGCGCTGGACGCCACCCTGGTGCGGATGCTGCTCGTCCCTGCGGCGATGCGGCTGCTCGGCCGGGTCAACTGGTGGTCGCCCGGCCCGCTCGCCCGGCTCTACCACCGCTACGGCATCCGCGAGGAGGCCGCGCCGCCCCCGGCGCTCGAACCGGCCGGAACGTGACCGGGAAATCACGGAAAGTGCTTGTGATCACAGGTCCGGCCCCCGGAGGATGGGGACATCTCAGCGCTTTCCCCGGAAGGCGCGTCCCCTGATCCCCGTGGCGGCGCGGTGCGGAGGGCATCCGCGCCGTCACGGTCAGGGGCGGGTTCACCGTCCCGTCGCCGCCCGGTCGCACGCGCGAGACGGGCGGCATGAATAATCCGGTGACCATGGTCAACCTTTTCGTCAAGGCCGCGTCCGTCGCCGCGCTGGCCCTGCCCCTGTGCCCCGCCGCCGCGTCGGCCGCCGAGCACGGCGCGACGACCGTCCACGGCCCGTCCTACGTCTACGACACCGCCTACTCCGCCGCCCGGACGACCGTCTCCGTCCGGTCGCTGCACGGCTGGACGATCGTGGCGCTCAAGGTCGCCGGCCTCCCCGCCGCGGCGGCCGGGAAGACGTTCGGCGCCCACGTCCACGTCAACCCGTGCGGAGCGGATCCGGCCGCCGCCGGCGAGCACTACCACTCCCCCGACGCGCCCGCCGGGGTGCCGCACCGGTTCGCCGAGATCTGGCTGGACGTCACGGTCGGGCGCGGCGGCACCGGACGGTCCGTCGCGGCCGTCCCCTGGACGATCAAGCCGGGCGCGGCGGGATCCGTGGTCGTCCACGCCAAGCCGACCGATCCGGACACCGGGGACGCGGGCGCGCGGCTCCTCTGCACGACCGTCCCGTTCGGTTCCTGATCACGCGGTCTTGCGGCCCCGCGGCTTGGCCTTCGCCTTCTTCTCGGGCGCGGCCTCCTTGCGCGGGGCCGGCTTCTTCTCCGCCCGGCTCTTCTTGGCCGCCTCGACGCTGGCGCGCAAAGCGCCGAGCAGGTCCGCGGCCGGGGCCTCCTCCTCGGGCGCGGCGGGACGCGTCACCTCGCGTCCCTCGACCTTGGCGTCGATGACGGCCTGGAGCGCCTCGCGGTAGGCGTCCTTGTACTCCGACGGGTCGAAGTCGCCCTGCATCGACTCGATGAGCGAGGACGCCATCGTCAGCTCCTGCTTGCGGACCTCGATCTCCTCGTTCATGAACGGGAAGGACGGCGCGCGGACCTCGTCCGGCCACAGCATCGTCTCCAGCACGAACACGTTGTCGCGGACGCGCAGCGTGGCCAGCGACTCGCGCTGCCGCAGCGCCACCTTGACGATCGCGACCTGCCCGCTGCCCGCCAGCGCGTCGCGCAGCAGGACGTAGGGCTTGGCCCCCTGCTGGTCGGGCTCCAGGTAGTACGACTTGGCGAAGTAGATCGGGTCGACCTCGGCCGCCTCGACGAACTGCAGGACGTCGATGCGCCGGCTCGTGGACAGCGGCAGCTCGGCGAAGTCCTCGTCCGTGAGCACGACCATCTCGCCGCCGGGCAGCTCGAAGCCCTTGGCGATGTCGCCGTAGGAGACCTCCTCGCCGTCGAGCGTGCAGACCCGCTTGTAGCGGATGCGTCCCCCGTCGGTGCGGTGCACCTGGTGGAAGGAGACGTCGCGCTGCTCGGTGGCCGAGTACAGCTTCACCGGGATCGTGACCAGCCCGAACGAGATGGCGCCCTTCCAGATACTGCGCATGTCGGACCCTTACCCGCAGGACAGTTCTCACTAGCGTCATGGATAGATTCGTTTTGGCGTTCCGGCACCCTTCCGGCCTTTTTCCCGGAACCCCGGTCCGGGTAGGGAGCCGGTATGAGCTTGCCGTGGCCGCTCCCGCCGATGACGGCCGTCACCGGGGACCTGCCCGCCGACGGCGCGCGCTGGGCCCTGGAGCTGAAGTGGGACGGCGTGCGCGTCCTCGCGCGCACGTCGGGCGGCGCCGTCCACGCCGCCGGACGGCGCGGGACCGAGGTCACCGGCCGCTACCCCGAGCTGTCCGGCCTCGCCGACCTGCTCGCCGGGCGCGACGCCGTGCTGGACGGCGAGGTCGTCGCGTTCGAGGACGGCCGGCCGAGCTTCGGGCGCCTCCAGCACCGGATGCACGTCGAGCGTCCGCCGGCGCGGCTCGTCCGGGACGTGCCCGTCCGCTATGTCGTCTTCGACCTGCTGTCCCTGGACGGCAAGGCGCTCCTGGACCGGCCCTACACCGAGCGCCGCGCGCAGCTCGCCGACCTGGACCTCGCCGCCAGCGGCCCGGTGGAGGTCCCGCCCTACCTGGACGGCTCCGACACCGGCCAGGTCAAGGAACTGCTGGACTTCACGCTCGAACAGCGGCTTGAGGGCCTGCTCGCCAAGCGCCTCGACTCGCCGTACCGGCCGGGCCGCCGCGTCCCGGACTGGCGGAAGGTCAAGAACTTCCACACCCGCGAGGCCGTCGTCTGCGGCTGGAAGCCCGGCAAGGGCCGCCGCGAGGGCGGGGTCGGCTCGCTGCTGCTCGGCGAGTACGACGCCGCCGGGCGCCTGGTGTTCCTCGGCCACGTCGGCACGGGGTTCACCGACCGCGTCCTGGACGACCTCGGCGCCCTGCTCGCCCCGCTCGCCCGCGCCGACAGCCCGTTCGCCGAGCCGCTGCCGCGCGAGCTGACCCGCGACGCCCGCTGGGTCGAGCCGCGCCTGGTCGGGGACGTGGCGTACGGCGCGCTCACCGGGGAAGGACGGCTGCGGTTCCCGACGTGGCGCGGCCTGCGCGACGACAAGGACCCGCGGGAGGTGACCCATGAGCAGTCGTGACCGGACGGGCGTGACCGTCGAGGGACGGGATCTCACGCTCTCCAACCTGGACAAGCCGCTGTTCCCCGATTTCACCAAGGGCGAGGTGATCGACTATTACGTCCGGGCGGCGCCGGTGCTGCTGCCGCACGTCCGGGCGCGCGCGGCGACGCGGATCCGCTACCCCGACGGCGTGGACGGCCAGAGGTTCTTCGAGAAGAACGCGCCGTCCCACACGCCCGACTGGGTGCGGACGGTGACGATCGCGACGCCGGGCAGCTCGCGCGGCCGGGAATCGGTCGACTACGTCGTCGTGGACGACCTCCCGACGCTGGTCTGGTGCGCCAACCTCGCGGCCCTGGAACTGCACATTCCGCAGTGGCGCGTCGGCCCGCGCGGCGCCCGCCGCGACCCCGACCTCATGGTGTTCGACCTGGACCCCGGCCCGCCCGCCGGCCTGGTCGACGCCTGCCGCGTGGCGCTGCTGCTGCGCGACCTGCTCGCCGCGGACGGCCTGGAACCGCTGGCCAAGACGAGCGGCAAGAAGGGAATGCACCTCTACGTGCCCGTCAAGGAGACCGGCCGGACGTCCGAGTACGCCAAACGCGCCGCCCAGCGCCTGGAGGGCGAGCACCCGGACCTGGTCGTCAGCAAAATGGAGAAGAAGCTGCGGACCGGCAAGGTCTTCGTGGACTGGAGCCAGAACAACCCGGCGAAGACGACGGTCGCGCCCTACTCGCTGCGGGCGGCGGCGCACCCGTCGGTGTCGACGCCCGTGACGTGGGCCGAGGTGGAGGCGTGCGCGGACCCGTCCGACCTGGCCTTCACGCCGGACGAGGTCCTGGCCCGCGTCGAGAAGGACGGCGACCTGCTGGCGCCGCTGCTGGACGAGCACACCACCGCGCTCCCCTGAGCACGGGGAACCCATCGAGAGGGGAAGCCGATGAGCGAGAACAGCGGGATCGGGCCGGACGACGAGACGCCCGAGGCGGACGCCGCCGAGCAGCGGGCCGCGCTCCGGCCGGACGAGGAGCCCACCGTCTGGCCCGGGAACGTTCCGGACGAAGCGAACGAAGCGGACGTATCTGAACAGGGTCACGAGATCCCCGACGACGAAGACGACTACCGCTGACCGGCGACACGCCCGTTCTGCGGCCATCTCCTGCGGTTTCAGCCCCGGGAGCGATCGCACCCTGACACCATGACCTGGGCGTCGCTTGATGACCATGAGGTTACTGACGCGTAGGATAAGGACACAGTTTCCGCGACGGGCGCCCCTCCCGTCGCACTACCCGGTGATCGGAGTGTGAGGTGGCCGCTACCCCGGACGCCCGCCCCCGTGGCACGAGGCTGCCGCGGCTGGCACGTCGCAGGCAGTTGCTCGGCGCGGCGCAGGAGGTGTTCGTCGCCCAGGGCTACCACGCCGCGGCGATGGACGAGATCGCCGAGCGGGCCGGGGTCAGCAAGCCGGTGCTCTACCAGCACTTCCCGGGCAAGCTGGAGCTGTACCTGGCGCTGCTGGACGAGCACGCCGAGTCGCTGGTGAAGACCGTCCGCGACGCGCTCGGGTCCACCACCGACAACAAGCTGCGCGTGCAGGCGAGCATGCAGGCGTTCTACGACTTCGTGGCGGGCGAGGGCGAGGCGTACCGGCTCGTGTTCGAGTCGGACCTGCGCAACGTCGCCCCGGTCCGCGCCCGCGTCGACCGCGCCAACCAGCAGTGCGCCGAGATGATCGCCCAGGTGATCGTCGAGGACACCGGCTGCCCCGAGGACGAGGCGCACCTGCTCGGCATGGGCCTGGTCGGGATGGCCGAGGTCAGCGCGCGGTACTGGCTGGGCCAGCACCGTCCGATCCCCAAGGAGACCGCCGAGTCGATCATCGCGCGGCTCGCCTGGCGCGGCATCTCGGGCTTCCCGCGCACCTCCTAGGTTTCACTGCGGGCGAAGCGGCCGGGGCGCGAACCGGCCGCTCCGCGTGCCACGATCGAGACCGGGACGCCCGTCCGGGGCGGCACAGGCGAGAGGGGGCGGCCGTGCAGGTGCGCATCGGCGTCCAGTACGTGGCGCGGGAACTCGTGGTCGACACGGCGCAGAGCGCGGCGGAGGTCGAACGGGCCCTCGCCGACGCGCTGGCGGTGGAGAACGGCGTTCTCGTCCTGGCCGACCGCAAGGGCGGAAAGGTCGTCGTACCCGCCCGGCGGCTGGGCTATCTGGAGTTCGGCGAGGACGAGGACCGCCGCGTCGGTTTCGGCGGCTCCATCTGATCGCGACGTTTGAACTCCGCTGAGCGGGCACACCGTCACCTGACCGAACGGTCGCGCCGCCCCACGGCACGACCTGGAACGGAAGGGTGATCGACTCATGGTCCTGACGGTTCTCTGGTTCATTCTGGTGGGTGCCGTCATCGGTGCCCTGGCCCGTCTGATCGTGCCGGGCCGCAACCCCATCGGCATCCTGCTGACGATCCTCATCGGCATCGTCGGCGCGGTCCTCGGCGGCGTGGTCGCGCACGCGCTCGGCGCCGGATCGGTGATCGCGTTCGTGTTCTCGGTGGTGATCGCGGCGCTCGGGGTCGCGGGCATGACGTCCGCGCGCGGCGGCCGGTGGGGCCGTTCGTACTAGACCCCCTGCCAGGCCCGAGGCCCCCGTCGTCCCCCGCGACGGGGGCCTCGCCATGTCGCGGGACGGGCCCCACGACGGCCGTCCCCGGACATGACGCGAAATCGGGTGGCCGAAAGTGGCCAGAACCTCGATGAAACGGTAAAATCGCTTGTCAGATCGGGCCTGGTGCCCGGGCATGGAATACGGCGAAGGCGGGAACCGTTAGCACCAGTGATCGGCCATTGGTGTACTCAAACCGAGGTCGGTACACTGCGTCGCGGAGTGTGACCGCACGCAGCCACAGCGAGTGACTGCTTTCAACCCCTGACTGCGGTCGCCCAAGGAATGATCGACGGCTGGTCCCTCCCGCATGAGCGCGCGGACACGGGACGCGGACGGCGGCCCGGAACCCGACCGGCGCCGCGACCCGTCCGCCCCCGTGGCGGACCCCTTCGGCCCGCCGCCCCGGCGCGGCCGGGGTACCACCGCGGCGCCGCGCACGGAGCGAGGACCCCGCACTATGGAGGCTGAAAGCCCTGACTACCTTTCGTGAACTCGGGGTCCGACCCGAGATAGCAGACGCCCTGGAGATCGAGGGCATCGTCAACGCGTTCCCGATCCAGGAGCTGGCGCTGCCGATCGCCCTCGGCGGGCACGACATCATCGGACAGGCCCGCACCGGCACCGGCAAGACCCTCGCCTTCGGCGTGGCCCTGCTCCAGCGGATCACCCACGGCGGCAAGCGGCCCCAGGCCCTCGTCGTCGCCCCGACCCGCGAGCTGGCCAGCCAGGTCACCGACGACCTCGTCGTCGCCGGCGGCAAGATCGGCACCCGCGTCCTCGCCGTCTACGGCGGACGCGCCTACGAGCCGCAGGTCGAGGCGCTGCGCGCGGGCGTCGACGTCGTCGTCGGCACTCCCGGCCGCCTGCTCGACCTCGTCAAGCAGAAGCACCTGGACCTGTCGGAGATCGGCGTCCTCGTCCTGGACGAGGCCGACCGCATGCTCGACCTCGGGTTCCTGCCCGACATCGAGCGGATCATCGACCGCATCCCCGCCCAGCGGCAGACGATGCTGTTCTCGGCGACGATGCCGGGCGAGATCGTGTCGCTGTCGCGGCGGTACCTGACCCGTCCGACGAACGTCCGCGCCGAGTCGCACAGCGAGTCCGACGCGACGCCGCAGGTCGTGCAGCACGTGTGGCAGGCCCACCAGATGGACAAGCCCGAGATGCTCGCGCGCATCCTCCAGGCGGACGGCCGTGGTCTCACCATGGTCTTCTGCCAGACCAAGCGCGCGTGCGACCGGGTCGCCGGCGACCTCGCCCAGCGCGGGTTCGACGCGGCGGCCGTCCACGGCGACCTCGGGCAGAGCCAGCGCGAGCGGGCGCTGCGCGCGTTCCGCAACGGCAAGATCGACGTGCTGGTCGCGACGGACGTCGCCGCCCGCGGGCTCGACGTGGACGACGTCACGCACGTCGTCAACTACGAGTGCCCCGACAGCGCCGACACCTACGTCCACCGCATCGGCCGCACCGGCCGCGCGGGCAAGGAGGGCGTGGCGGTCACGCTGGTCGACTGGTCCGACCTGCCGCGGTGGAAGCTGATCAACGGGACGCTCGGGCTGCCGTTCGCGACGCCCGAGGAGACCTACTCCACGTCCGAGCACTTCTACGCGACGCTCGGCATTCCGTCCGGTACGACCGGAACGCTCCCGAAGGAGCAGCGCGGCGAGCGCGCCGGGCTGGACGCCGAGGAGCTGGAGGACATCGGCGAGACCGGGCGCAACCGCAGCCAGGCCCCGCGGGAGCGGGAGCGCGAGCGCGAGCCCGAGCGTCCGGCCAAGCCGCGGCGCAAGCGGAGCCGCACCCGGACGCGCGCGGGCCAGCCCGTCGCCGAGGGCGCGGCCGACACGGCGACGGAAACGGCGACCGGTGGTGCGACCGACACGGCCGCGCCCGCCGAGGCCGCCGCCCCGGCCGCCGCTCCGGCGGAGGCGCCCAAGCGCGCCCGGCCCGCCCGCAAGCGGACCCGGGCCGCCAAGCCCGCCGCCGACCAGCCCGCCGACAAGGCCGTCGACAAGGCCGTCGCGCAGGCCGCCGAGCCCGCGCAGCCCGCCGCACCGGCCGCCAAGGCCGCGCCGCAGGCCGCGCAGCCGACCGAGGCGTCCGGTGACACCGTGGTCACCGAGCGCACCCGCACCCGGACGCGCCGCCGCACCCGCGCCGGCAAGTCCGCCGACCACGACCCGTACAACTCGTGAGCCCCGGCCCCGCCGTCGTGCGGGGCACGGCTCAGCGCAGCGCCAGCGCGGTCCTCGGGCGGTCCGTGACGAGGACCGCCACCCGGGGATCGCGCAGGAAGCGCCGGATCAGGCGCTCGGCGTTGACCGTCCACAGCATCACCGGATAGCCCGCCCGCGCGCACTGGCGCAGCACGCCGACGCGCGCGAGGCGGTGGTTCAGCGCCACCATGTCGGCGCCGGACGCGCGGATCGCCCGCAGCGGCGCCAGATCGCCCGCCGCGCCCCGCTCCAGCATCCCGCGGCCCACCGACAGCGCCGTGGACGCGTCCGGGAACTCCTTCTTCACGCACCGCAGGACGTCCGCGTCCCGGGTCGTGACGACGAACCGTCCCGGGCCGAAGATCTCCATCGCGAGCCCGACCGTCTCGTGCTCGACGCCCGGCTCCTTGAGGTCGAGATGGCCGCGCGCACCCCGCGCGATGATCTCCATCGCGGCGCCGACGGCGGGCACCGGACGGGCCGTGATCTCCTCGATGCGCGCCCGGCTCAGCCGCCGCAGCGGCAGCCCGCCCACCTCGGGATCGTGGTGGACGACGAGGCTCCCGTCCCCCGCCCGGCGGACGTCGATCTCGACGTACTCGGCGCCGGACGCGACGGCCTCGTGCAGCCCGGTCACGCCGGCGCTGTCCCGGCGGTGCGCGGAGATCTCCGGTAGCGGCCCCACGGACCGGACGTTACCACCGAAGCCTTGTGACCGGTGTTCTCGCCGCCGCGTTTAGTATGGTGGCGCTCTGTGAGCACGCCCCCGTTCCTGACCCTGCCCCCCGGCGTCCGCCGGACGTCCGTCCAGACCTCGCGCGGCACGTTCGCCGCGCTGGAGGCCCTGCCGGGGTCGGGCGTCGTCGAACGCGGCCCGGCCCTGCTCGTGCCCGGGTTCACCGGCAGCAAAGAGGACTTCATCGCCGTCCTGCAGACGCTCGCGGCGTCCGGCCGGCGCGTCCTCGCGATCGACCAGCGCGGCCAGCACGAGAGCCCCGGATCGCCCGACGACCCGTCGGTGTACGCGCGGCCGGAGCTGGGCGCGGACGTCGCCGCGATCGCCGAGACGCTCGGCCCCGAACCCGTCCACCTCGTCGGGCACTCGTTCGGCGGGCTGATCGTGCGGGAGGCGGTCCTCGCGGACGCCGTCCTGCCCGCGTCGCTGACGCTGATGAGCTCGGGCCCCGCGGGGCTCGTCGGCCCGTCCGCCCGCCGCGCGGCGGCGCTGCGGGACGCGATCCCCGAACTCGGCATGGAGCAGATCTGGACGCTGGCGATCGAACCCGAGGCGGTGGAGCGCGGCGTCCCGGCCGACATCATCGCCTTCCTGCGCAAGCGGACCCTCTCAAACTGCCCGACCGGCCTGCGAGCGATGGCCGACGGCCTGATCACCGCCCCCGACCGCGTGGAGGAGCTGGCCAAGCGCTCCCGCGACGACGGTTTCGGCGTCCTCGTCCTGTACGGCGAGGACGACGACGTCTGGCACCCGCGCACCCAGGCCGAGATGGCCGAACAGCTCGACGCGACCCGCGTCGTGATCCCGAGCGCCGCCCACTCCCCCGCCGTCGACGCCCCCGAGACCACCGCCGCCGCCCTGACCACCTTCTGGAACACCGCCGAACGCCGCCTCCGCTAATTGAAAAGATGTTCTTGACCTGACGTCGGAGAGTGCACTTCTGCAGCACTCCGGAGGCGGTGAGCAGCCTGTGGACGCGAACCCGGAACCTCTCAAACGGCTGCTCAACAGCGGTGTCGCCCATGCGCCGACGACTCCGGAAGAGATCCGGCAACGACTTTCCGCCGCAGCGAAACGGGATACACGCCCGCAAAAACCCCATTTCCCCACGCCACGTCCAGAGTCTGAACCAGAGACGGCATCACCCGGCCGCCCGACGTCCGTTCCGCAGGGATCGAGGAGCGGCTCGCCGCCGAGCGGATCACGGTCGACGCGCTCGCGGGGAACCTGCGCGTCGTGGTGACCGGCCGGGGCGAACCGGTTTCCCTCCAGGTGGGACGCGACGCGCTTCGCGGACCCGAGGCGGGCGGGCTGGGCCTCCGCATCGCCGAACTGATCACCACCGCGCGGCATGAAGCCGACCTCCGCCGCGAAGCGATCGAGGCGGACGCCCCGGCCCGCCCGACCGGAAAGAGCGAGCCGTGACCGCCCCCACCGATGCGGACCACTGGCGAAAGCGCAACGACGCCCTGCGCGCCGAACTGGTCTCCGCGATGCGGCGCACGGAACATCTCGTGGCCGCGAGCGACGACCTCCTGGCCGCGCACGAGCGGTTCAACGAAGAATTCCGGAGCCGCTCCTTCACCGCCGAGATCGCGCCGGGGCTGGGGTCGGTCACCGTGACGGGCGACGGCGCGCTCACCATCGACCTGGACCATGTCACGGCTGCGACCTCCGACGTCCCCCGCCTCGGCGAACGGATCCTGGCCGCCCTCGCCGCGGCCGAACGGGAGATGACCGAGGCGGCGGCGAGCGAACGCAAGCGCCTGAACAGGGGTTGAGCATTGACCGCACCGCGTCCCGGCCGGCACCGCATGACCGCCTCCAAGAAGTGGCCGAGCAAGGCCGGCACGATCGTCGACATCGGCATCAGCACGGTGGAGGTCCTGGGCGCCAAAAAGGCGCTTGATGCCGCGAAGAGGATGAAGGGCGACCCGGAAGCGATACTCCGGGTGGCCGACAAGTGGCGCGCGGCGGCACAGAGCGTCAAGGACGCGGAGGAACCTCTCTTCAACGCGTGGAACTCACTGACCGCCGACTGGACGGGCGGAGCCTATGACGCCTTCCGCTGGCATATGACGCGGAACGCGTCGGTGGCCGATCTCAACGCGGCGAGCCTCTTCGCGGCGGAGGGCGCGCTGCTGGATCTCGCCCTCGAAGTCACCAATGCCTACAACCTGGCGGTCGATCTCACCACGCTCGCGGCGGGCCGCATCGAGCCCGCCCTCAGCGGCTTGACGTGGACGTCCAACAAGAAGGCGGACAAGCCGACGATCTCCCGTGCCCTGCTCGACTACGTCGAAGCGGTCAACAAGGTCGACACCAGCCTTCGGACGACCCTCATGACCACGAAAGTCGGACTGGCCCGCTTCAAGGCGGAGCTGAGCAAGTTCAGGAGCCCGGCGGAATTCCCGGACGGCGCGGGCGATCCGAAGCGGTGGCTCCCCAAGTGACCGCGGGTCGTTGGCGCATCGTGGGGCGGCGGGCAGCCGCGCCCGCCGGGATCCTCGCGGTCGTGGGCCTCGGCGGATGGTTTCTGGGCAGCGAAGGCACCCCGGACACGGGCCCGAAGCCGTCCCATGCCCCCTCCTCGCCGACCACGAGCCCTGGTTCCTGGCCCGCCTTTTATGATCCCCCGGATCCCTGCACGCTCATCGATCCGGCGAAGGTCGACGAACTCCGGCAGCTCGCCGAGGTGAAACCCAAGAAGAAGGACGTCGTCACGGTGCCCGGCACGTGCACCTGGGAACTCGACCGTCCCGGCGGCACGACGTCCGTCATCGTCAAGATCAATGATCTGCGCACGCGCACGACCCAGCAAATTCCGGGCGCGCCGCCCTGGGCCACGATGAAATGCGCCGGCACGGTCCTGCGGGCCGACGGCGGTCAGTACTGCCAAGGAACCGACCGGCGGTCCTTCCTCTCCGTCAGCCGCCGCAATCTCTATGCCTGGGTCATGTGGGCGGACACCGCGGTGAGCCGCACCAGACCCGACGGAAGACGCGTCGCGGTGGAGAACCGCGTCAACCGGCAGCTGGCCGACCAGCTTCTCGCCCGCCTGCCCGGCTGAGAACGACCATCCGGAGGAGTGTCCACGTGACCGCCAACGAGTACAAGGCACGCGCGCGAATGATCCGCAGGAGCGGCGACTACATCAACGACGCCGTCAACTCCTGGTCGAACGCACCGCTCATCCTCGACGGGGCGGCCCTTCCGGCCAACTGTTTCGGGATCGTCGGCGAGGAGGTCGGACTGCGGGACGAATACGAACTCTGGCGGGCGAAGACCATCGTCGAGTTCAACGACGAGACCAACGTCCTCATCCGCAACCGGGAGGCGGTGTACGCCACGGCGGACCGCTATGAGGGCGCCGAGAGGAAGGCGACCCAGCACGTCAACGGCCTTCCGCGGCACCGACCGGAGATCGACAACGACGGCAGCGACTACGAGTCCCGGTACGGCTGGGCGCGGGACGCCTGACCCGGGGGTGGGCGGGGCGGGGTAGTAATGGCACACTTACATCGGTTCGATCGATCAACCGATGCGGAGGCGTGCCGATGTCCGCGACCGTCCAGCCCCCTGAGAGCGTCACCTGGCGCGTTCACATCGACCGGTCCATGTGGGTCGGCGGCGTGCGGAGTCTCATGCTCCAGGCGTTGCATCCGCTCGCTATGTGGGGGGTCTGGCAGAACTCCACGTTCCAGGAGGATCCGTTCGGGCGGCTGCAGCGCACGGCGGACTTCGTCGGGACGGCGACGTTCGGCGCGCCCGACGAGATCGACGCGCTCGCCGCGCGTGTCCGGGGCATCCATCGCAGCTTGCGGATTCTCAACCATGACACGGGGAAGCGGGAGCGGCTGGACCAGCCTGAGCTTTTGCTCTGGGTCCACTGTGCGGAGGTCTACTCGTATCTGGAGGTCGCGCGGCGGTCCGGGCTGCCTTTGACGGCCGCGATGGCGGACCGGTATTTGGACGAGCAGCGGCATACCGCCACGTACGTGGGCCTGCATGTCGAGGACGTGCCTGGGAGCGTCGCGGAGATGGAGGACTACTTCGCGTCGATGCGGCCCGTGCTGCGGGTGACCGAGGAGGCGGCGGCGACCGTCCGGTTCCTGCTGTGGCCGACGCTGCCGCCGGAGTTGCGCTTTCTGAGCGCGGGCAAGCCGGGGTACTTCCCGTTCGGTGCGCTCTGCTATTACGCGCTGCCGGACTGGGCGCGGCGCATGTACGGGACGCTGCCCGAGGTGCCGCAGCCCGCCGTGACGGCCGCGCTGCGCTCGTTCCGGACGGCGCTCAGCACGGTGCCCGAGCGCGTCCACGACCGCGCGTTCGCCAAGCCGACCCGGGCGATGCTGGAACGTGCCCGGCAGCGGCTCGCCGGCGAGGGGTACGACCTCGCGCGCGGGCTCTACGGCCTCCGCGACCCCCGCCGCTGGCCCGCCCCCGTCCCCGCCTGACCGCCCGTGTCTCGGCGTCGGACGGGTTAGGAGACTGCTGCCCAGGGTTCCTTGGCGGGGGCGGCGGCGCGGCCTTCGGGGCAGTGGCGGGCGAAGTCGCACCAGGCGCACAGGCTGCCCGGACGGGGTGGGAAGAGTTCGTCGTGCGGGGCGTGGTCGATGGGCGCGTCGCCGGAGCGCGGTTTCGGAACACGGTTCCGGTAGGCGGTGTCGGCGGCCTCGGCCTCGGCGGCGATCGACTCGGCGCGGCGGAGTTGGCGGTCCAGGGACGCGTCCGAGTGCTCCCAGGCGGCGACCTCGCCGGTCGGCAGGTGGTGCAGTTCGACCGTCCGGCAGGGGCGGCGCAGCACTCGCGACGCCGCCACCGCGTACAGCGCTAGGGCCAGTGAGCCGCGCGCGTCGTCCGAGGTCAGCGGGCGGCGGCCCGTCTTGTAGTCCACGACGGCCAGTTCGTCGCCGCGCGCGTCCAGCCGGTCGATGCGGCCCGAGACGGCGATGCGGTCGGTGCGGGTCGCGACCGTCCGCTCCACGCCGAGCGGCTCGGCCGCCGGGTCCAGCCCGGACGCGTACCGCTCCACCATCTCGCGGGCGCGGTCGCGCTGCTGCGCGGACTGCTCGGCGTCGCGGAAGCCGTCGGTCAGCCAGCCGCGCGCGAGCAGCGTCCCGGCGGCGGCCGGGGTCCGCTCGGGGAGCGGCAGCCGCCACCAGCCCGCGAGCGCGTTGTGGACGCTGGCCCCCAGGCTGTTGTGCGCCCACGGCGGCCCCTTGGGCGGCGCCGGACGGTCCAGATACGTCATCCGGTACCGGCGCGGGCAGTCCAGCCAGGTGTTGAGCCGGGACGGCGTGCAGGCGTAGAGCCGGCGCGGCATCCCGTCGAAGCCGAGCTGCTCGGCGCTCACCGTGGACTCAGTCGTCCTCGTCGCTGAGCGCGCCCCAGGTGTCCCAGCGCGCGTCCTCTTCGCCGACCGTCGTCTCCTCGCCCTGGCCGGGCAGGACGCGCAGGTCCTTCGGCAGCGGGGTGAGCAGCGCGCCGATCGAGTTGAGCTGCTTGCGCAGGTCGTCGAAGACGCCGCCGACCGAGCCCGGACGGCCCCGGTGCAGCGTGTCGCCGGAGAACAGCACGCCGAGCTGCTCGCTGATCACGCTGACGCTGCCGGGCGTGTGGCCGGGCGTGTGCACGATCTCCAGCTGGACGTCGGCGATCTCGAAGACGCCGCCGTCCTCCAGCCAGATGTCGGGCTCGACGGACCGCAGCGCCTTGGCGTCGTCCTCGTCCTCCTCGGACTTGGCGAGGCGGCCGAAGTAGTCGCGCCACAGCAGCCGGTCGGAGCGGTGCAGGGCGATGGGCGCCCAGTCGTCCTCGTCCTCCTCGCCGGCGGCGGCGACCTCCAGCGCGGTGGCGAGGTGGTGCTCGTTGCCGTCGGTGAGGATGACGGCCATGACCTCGCGGTCGCCCACCTGCTTGAGGACCGCCTCGGCGTCGAAGCCCGGGTCGATCACGATGACCTCGTCGTCGTCGCCGACGAGGTAGGTGTTGTTCTCGACGTCGTGTTCGGTGTCGTCGAGGGCGGTCGTCCCCGACGTCACGACCTGATCAATGCGCGCGTCCACGTCCCGCACCCTACCGCGCGGCGGTGACGGGCGTTACAGCGCCGGACGTCGCGGCGACGAGCGCGGCGTAGGCGGCGGGGTCGGTGGTCTCCGCGCCGAGCCGGTCGCCGGTCATCGCGCCGTGGTCGTCGCTGGAGCCGGTGACGACGAGCCCGAGCGCGCGGGCCTGCGCGCGGAGCGGCTCGCGTTCGGCGGCGTCCTGCTCGGGGTGGTCCACCTCGACGCCGGTCAGGCCCGCCTCGGCCAGTTCCTCGATCAGCTCGTCGCGGTAGTCGTAGCCGTAGCGGCGGGCGCGGGGGTGGGCGAGGACGGTCGCGCCGCCCGCGCCCCGGACGAGCCGGACGGCCGCCGCCGGGTCCAGCGCGTACCGGTCGACGTGGGCGCGGCCCCCCTCGCCGATCCAGTCGGGGGTGAACGCCTCGTCCACGGTGGCGACGGCGCCCGCCGCGACGAGCGCCCGCGCGATGTGCGGCCGTCCGATCGCGGCGCCGCCGGCCTGGGCGAGGACGTCCTCGAACGTCAGGTCCGCGCCGAGGTCGACGAGTTTGTCGACCATTTTCTGGGCCCGGACGATCCGGTCGTCCCGGACGCGGTCCAGCTCGGCGGTGAGCGCGGCGTCGGCCGGGTCGAAGAGGTAGGCGAGCAGGTGGACGACGCGTCCGTCCCGGTGGCACGACAGCTCGGCGCCGCGCACGAGCGTGAGGCCGGGCGGCAGGGCGGCGACCGCCGCGTCCCAGCCGGCGGTCGTGTCGTGGTCGGTGAGCGCGAGGACGTCCAGTCCGGCGGCGGCGGCCCGCGCCACCACCTCGGCGGGCGGGCGGGTGCCGTCGGAGACGTCGCTGTGGCTGTGGAGGTCGATGCGCCGGGGATTCGCCATGCCCCAGTTCTAGACGATCAGCGGGCGACGCGGGAGCTGAGCGGGCCGTAGGGCAGGTCGACGGCGAGGCCGGGCTCGCGGAGGTCGAGCAGGCCCGTCGCCTCCATGAGCAGGACGCCCGCCTCGGCGGGCCACAGCACCGCCCACAGCCAGTCGCCGAGCGCCTCGCCGACGAACGCGGCGCGGCCGGGGCCGGACGGGACGGCCCACAGCGGCACCGCGAGCCCGCAGGACGCGCGCGGCCCGGCGACGGCGAGCTTGGCGTGCGGCGCGGCGCTGTCGAATCCGGCGCCGGGGTCGGGGCCGGGCAGCCCTGCGAGGTGGGCGCCGAGCCCGACGCCGGGCTCCTCGGCGACGAGGACGAGGTCGGCGCGTCCGCGCAGCAGGCCGGGGGCCGACAGGGCGACGGCGACGGCGCGCGTCCCGGAGCCGGCGTCGCCGACGGACGCGAAGCCGGTCACGAGCCAGCCGGCGGGCAGCGGCCACGGCACCCAGACGGGCACACGCGTGTCGAGCAGGACGGCGGCCAGCTCGTCCGGGCCGGGGACGTTCGCGGGCCGCCACGGGAGCACGGCGCCGTGGGTCGCGCAGGTCCGGTCGGCGCGCAGCGCCCCGAAGCAGCGTGGGCATGCCTCCATGACTCCTCACCCTGCGTCGGGGCCGCGCGGACGTCAACGCGTCGACCTGCAAAAACCTGGTCATCGTTGCGCCACAATGAGGTCCATGCGCGTGCGGTGCGTGGGGGCGGTCGTCCGGGACGACGCGGGGCGGATCCTGCTGGTGCGGCGCGGCCGTCCGCCGTCGGCCGGGTCGTGGTCGGTGCCGGGCGGGCGCGTCGAGCCCGGCGAGGACGACGCGGCGGCCGTCGTGCGCGAGCTGCGCGAGGAGACCGGCCTGGATGTCGTGCCGGGCGCGCTGCTCGGCACCGTGGACCGTCCGGGGCCGGGATGCGTCTACGAGATCCACGACTACGCCGCAACCGTCGCGGGCGGGGTGCTGCGGGCGGGGGACGACGCGGACGATGTCCGGTTCGTCCCCATCGCCGAGCTGGCCGGGCTGCCGCTCGTGCCGGGGCTGGTGGCGGCGCTCACGTCCTGGGACGTCCTCTAGGATCTTCGCCGCCCCTCCCCCTGGAGTTCCCCGTGCTGCACGACCTGATCGGCCCGCTGCTGCGGCCCGCGTTCCATCTCGGGACCGTCCCGACGAGCTGGGCGGAGCTGCTCGGCTTCGCGACCGGCGCGGTGAACGTGTGGCTCGTGGTGCGGCAGAACATCGCGAACTGGCCGGTGGGGGCGGCGAACGTGGTCCTGCTCGGCCTGGTGTTCCTGGACGGCGGCCTGTACGCGGACGCCGGACTCCAGGCCGTGTACCTCGTGCTGCAGTTCTACGGCTGGTACGTCTGGCTGTACGCGGGGGACGGACGGGACGCGCTGCCCGTCCGGCGGACGACCCCGATGGAATGGGCGTCGCTCGGTGCGGCGACCGTCGTTGCCACCGGGCTGCTGACGTGGATGCTCGCGCGGTGGACGGACTCGACCGTCCCGTTCTGGGACGCGTTCACCACCGCGCTGTCCCTGGCCGCGACGTACGGGCAGTCCCGCAAGCTGCTGGAGTCGTGGTGGCTGTGGATAACCGCCGACCTGATCTACATCCCGCTCTACTTCTACAAGGACCTCAAGCTGACGTCCGGCCTGTACGTGCTGTTCCTCGCGCTGTGCGTCGCCGGCCTGCTGGCCTGGTCGCGGGACCGGCGGGCGGCGGTCGCCGCGTGAGCCGGTACGCGCACGGGCTCGTCATCGGCAAGTTCTATCCGCCGCACGCGGGCCACCATCACCTCGTCGACCGAGCGGCGGAGCAATGTGCGCGGGTCTCCGTGCTGGTGTGCGCGTCCACGGCGGAGAGCGTCCCCCTTGCGTTGCGGACGGCGTGGTTGCGCGAGCAGCATCCGCAACCGCATGTGGACGTCGTCCCGGTGATGGACGACGTCGAGGTGGATTACGCGTCCGACGCGATCTGGTCGGCGCACGTGGACGCCTTCCGGAGCGGATTGGCAGCGCTCAGCGGCCCGGGCGCGCCGCGTCCGCCGGTGGACGCGGTGTTCAGTTCCGAGGAGTACGGGCCCGAGCTGGCCCGCCGGTTCGGCGCGGCGCACGTGCCCGTCGACCCGCCGCGCGCCCGGTTCCCCGTCAGCGGGACGGCCGTGCGCCGCGACCCGGTGGCGGCGTGGGAGTGGCTGGCGCCGCCCGTCCGGGCGTACCTGGCGCGGCGCGTCGTGGTCGTCGGCGCGGAGTCCACCGGCTCGACCACGCTGGCGCGGGCGCTCGCCGCGCACTACGCCGCGCGCGGGGGGCCGTGGGCCGCGACGCGGTGGGTGCCCGAGTACGGCCGGACGTTCACCGAGGAGAAGCTGGCGGCGGCGCGCCGCGCGTCCGGGAACCCCGGCCTGTGGCTGGACGACCTGGTGTGGGAGTCGGCGGAGTTCACCACGATCGCCGAACGGCACCTGGCGCTGGAGGACGCGGCGGCCCGCGCGGGCTCGCCGCTGCTGGTCTGCGACACCGACGCGTTCGCGACCGCGCTGTGGCACGAGCGCTACCTCGGCGCGCCCGCCCCGGACGTCGAGCGGCTGCACGCCCGCGCCCCGCACCATCTGTGGATCCTGACGTCCGCCGCCGGGGTGCCGTTCGAGCAGGACGGCTGGCGGGACGGCGCCGACGTCCGGCTGTGGATGGACGGCCGGTTCCGGGAGGAGCTGGCGCGGCGCGGGATGCGGCACGTCGTCGTCACCGGCGCGCCGGACGACCGTCTCGCCGCCGCCGTCGCCGCCGTGGACGCGCTGCTCGCCGAAGGTTGGACGTTCAGCCCGCCGCTGTGACCCGCGCGATCTTGAACCGGCGGGCGAGGAGGACGATGAGCCCGGCGTAGATCAGCATCGACGCGACGTCGGCGGCGACGTACGCGCCGGGCACCGCGCCCTGCTCCAGGTTCAGCGTGCCGAGCGCCGCCGGGACGAGGAACGCCATCAGGTTGTTGCAGACGTGCATCGCGATGCCCGCCTCCAGCCCGCCCGTGCGGACGGTCAGCCAGGCGGCGACGGCCCCGAACAGGAAGATGTCGAGGACGCCCCAGCCGGTGTAGCCGTGCGCGGACGCGAACAGCGCCGCGCCGACGACGATGCCGGGCCACGGCGTCCGCAGCACGCGGCTGAAGGCGCGGGCGACGCGCCCGGTGCGGCTCTCCAGCGTCCACGCGCCGACGCTCTGGAGGACCCAGCCCCGGAAGGTGAACTCCTCGGCCGCCGACTGGAGCGGCGCGAACAGCAGGATCACGATCGCGGGGCCGACGAAGCTCCCCCAGCCGACCCACGCGCCGTCGTCGCTCGCGTCGGCGGGGACGACGGTGTCGGCGGCGAGCCCGAGCCCGTACGAAACGGCGCAGAACAGCACGGCCGCGCCGCCGCAGATCGCGAGCCAGCGCCAGCGCAGCCGTCCGGCGACGGACGCGACCGTCCCCGGCCGCCGCCGCTGGAACGCCCACGCCGCGAGCAGCACGACGGGGAGCAGCAGCGCGATGGACAGCAGGTTGAACGCCAGGTCGGTCGTCGGGTCGCCGAAGAACTCGGTGTCGTCGCCGGACATGTCGGGCGTCCCGCCGGTCACGACCGCGTACCCGATGAGGAACGCGATCATCAGCGCGACGGCGAGCAGCAGATAGGCGGCGGCGCCCGCGAACGTCCCGGCGATCGGCCGCCACCAACGGTGCACCGCCGTCCGCGCCATCCGGTGGTAGGGCGTCCCCGGCTCCGGCGCGACGCTCCACACCCGGCGCGGCGGCGGCTGCCCGTACGCGTACCCCGCCGGCCCCGGCGGCCCGTAAACCCCCGGCGGCCCGTACCCGCCCGGCTGACCGTAGCCGCCGGGCGCGCCCTGCGGCCCGTAGCCGCCCGGCTGACCGTACGCGCCGGGCGGGCCGTAACCGCCCGGCTGGCCGTAGCTGCCTGGCTGACCCGGAGGGCCGTAACCGCCCGGGTGGCCGTACGCGCCCGGAGCGCCCGGAGCCCCGGGACCGCCAGGCCAGGCAGGGGCGCCCGGGGCGCCGGGCTGGTCGGGCGAGCCGTTCGCGCCCGGGGCGTCGGGGACGCCCGGGGTGCCTGGGGTGTTGGGCGGGGCGTATTCCTGGGGCCACTGCCAGCCTGGCTGGGGCGGGGCGCCGAAGACGGGCGGTGCGGGGGCGGGGTCGGGGTCGGGGCCCGTCCAGCCGTCCGCGTCGAAGGGCGGGGTGGGACGGGGGCCGTCGGGGTACGCCGCGTCGGGCGGTACCCAGCCGTCGTCCGAAGGTCGCGTCACCGTCTGCCTCCCCGTGCCCCGAACCCGTCGCTACGCAGCGTACGCGGATCCGCCGGCGCTGCGCGTCACGCCGGGGGCGCGAACGTCCGGGTGCGGCGCAGCCCGGCCGCGCGGCCCTTCGCCGCGACGACCAGCGCCATCTTGCGGGACGCCTCGTCGATCATCTCGTCGCCGAGCGTCGCCGCGCCGCGCCCCTCGACCTCGGTGGCGTACGCGTAGGCGTCGAGGATCAGCTCGGCGTGGTCGTAGTCGTCCTGGGACGGCGAGAACACCTCGTTCCCCGCCTCGATCTGCGCCGGGTGCAGCACCCACTTGCCGTCGAACCCGAGCGCCGCCGACCGGCCCGCGACGCGCCGGAACGCGTCCACGTCGCGAATGTTGAAGTACGGCCCGTCCACCGCCTGGAGGTCGTGGGCGCGCGCGGCGAGCAGGATCCGCATGAGGATGTAGTGGTACGCGTCGCCCTCGGTGTAACCGGGCGGCTGCTCCCCCACGGTCAGCGTCCGCATGTTGATGGACGCCATGAAGTCGCCAGGACCGAACACCAGGCTCTCCAGCCGGGGCGAGGACGCGGCGATGGCGTCGATCGCGGTCATGCCCCGGGCGTCCTCGATCTGGGCCTCGATGCCGATCCGGCCGCGCTCCAGGCCGGTCGCCAGCTCGATCTGGGTGAGCAGCCGGTCCAGCCACTGGACGTGCGAGGCGTCCTGCGCCTTCGGCAGGATCAGGCAGTCGAGATGAGCGCCGGCGCCCTCCACGACGTCGATGACGTCCCGGTACGCCCACGGCGTCGCGAGGTCGTTGATCCGGACGGCGCGGACCTTGCCCGTCCAGTCGCCCTCGTTGAGCGCCGCCACGACCAGCTTGCGCGCCTCGGCCTTCGCGGACGGCGCGACCGCGTCCTCCAGGTCCAGGAAGATCTCGTCGGCGGGCAGCCCCTGCGCCTTTTCGACGAACCGGGGATTGCTGCCGGGGACCGCGAGGATCGTGCGCCGTGATCTCATGCGCCGGATCGTAGCGGCGGGTGTGAGACCCTGACGGGCATGGGTGAGGACAACAGCGCGCTGGTGGAGGAGGCGGCCAAGAAGTCGGGCCTGCTGTGGCTGGACCTGCCCGGCCTCCCGCAGCCCCGCGCCGCCTGGCACCTGTGGCACGACGGATCGGCGTACGTCCTGACGGGCGGCGACGGCGAGCAGCCGCTGCCCGGGCTGCCCGAGGCGCCGAGCGTCCGGGTGATCCTCCGCAGCAAGGACAAGGGCGGACGGCTCGTCACGTTCACCGCCCGCGCCGAGACCGTCGAGCCCGGCACCGAGCTGTGGGACGAGGTCGTCCCGCAGCTCGCCAAGGACCGGCTCAACGCCGCGTCCCACGACGGCCAGACCGAGCGCTGGGCGGCCGAGTCGTACGTGATCCGCCTCACCCCGGACGGTCCCGCGGAGGGCCCCGGCGAGCACGACGACGCGTACGCGGCCGTCCGCCCGATCCCGACCCCGGCCGCCACCGCCGGCCCCCCGCCGCGCCTGGTCGGCGGAAAGCGCCGCCGCGCCGACCGCTAGGACCCCACCGGCCGCCGGATGGGCGCAGGTCCCGTGGGTACGCTCGTGCGCATGAGCGGATCTTCGACGCGGGTGTTCATCGCCCGCCTGGCCGGGATCGCGGTGTTCGATCCGGTCGGCGACCAGGTCGGACGGGTCCGCGACGTCGTCGTCTCGCTCCGCCTCGGCCGCCGGATGCCGCGCGTCCTCGGCCTCGTGGTGGAGGTGTCGCCGCGCCGTCCGGTGTTCCTGCCGATCACGCGGGTCACCGTCATCGAGCCGGACGCCGTGGTGTTCGACGGACGGCTCAACATCCGCCGCTTCCGCCAGCACGAGTCCGAGACGCTGGTGCTCGCCGAGATGCTGGACCGGACCGTCCGGCTCCGCTCCGACGGCGAGCGCGTCACCGTCGTGGACGTCGCGATGGAGCCCACCCGCACCCGCGACTGGGTGATCGCGAAGGTCGCCGTGCGCCCGCCGCGCCCGGCAAGGCCGCGCGGGCTGCGCCGCCGGGGCGAGAGCCGCGTCGTGGACTGGGACGACGTCGAAGGCTTCTCGATCGTCGAGTACGGGCAGGGCGCGGCCGGGCTGCTCGCCGCGTTCGAGCGGATGAAGGCCGCCGACCTCGCCAACGTCGTCCACGAGCTGCCCGAGAAGCGGCGCGGCGAGGTCGCCGCCGCGCTGGACGACGAGCGCCTCGCCGACGTCCTGGAGGAGCTGCCCGAGGACGACCGGGTCGAGATCCTCGGCAAGCTGGAGGTGGAGCGGGCCGCCGACGTCCTGGAGGCGATGGGCCCCGACGACGCCACCGACCTGCTGCGCGACCTGCCCGCCGAGCAGCGCGAGAACCTGCTGCTGCTGATGGAGCCGCACGAGGCCGCGCCGCTGCGCCGCCTGCTCACCTACGAGGACGACACGGCGGGCGGCCTGATGACCACCGACCCGGTCGTCCTCGCCCCCGACACGACGGTCGCCGAAGCCCTCGCTCACATTCGCAACCCCGACCTCAACCCCGCCCTCGCCGCCCAGGTGTACGTGTGCCGTCCCCCGGTCGAGACCCCCACCGGGCGCTATCTCGGCACGGTCCACTTCCAGCGGCTGCTGCGCGAACCGCCGCCCACCCTCGTCAGCGGGATCGCCGACACCGAGCTGGAGCCGCTGCGTCCCCGCGAAAGGCTCCAGGACGTCGCGATGTACCTCGCCACCTACAACCTGGTCGCCGGTCCGGTCGTGGACGAGGACGGGCACCTGCTCGGCGCGGTCACGATCGACGACGTCCTCGACAACCTCCTGCCCGCGAACTGGCGCGAGAGCGTGATGGACGCGTCCGCGTTGGAGGGCGCCGACCCCGAGGAGGAGGCGCTGCGCCGCGCCGCCGACGACGAACGCACCGGCCCGACGGAGGACCCATGACGTCGCCACGGCTCGACCAGCCGCGCGAGATCCGCCGCACGCTCGTCCCCCGGCCGCACTACGACCCGGAGTCGTTCGGGCAGGTGTCCGAGCGCATCGCCCGGTTCCTCGGGACGGCCCGGTTCATCGTCTACATGACGGTGTTCATCGCCGTGTGGGGGGCGTGGAACGCTCTCGCGCCGCCGTCCCTGCGCTGGGACCCCTACCCGTTCATCTTCCTGACGCTGATCCTGTCGCTCCAGGCGTCCTACGCGGCCCCGCTGATCCTGCTGGCCCAGAACCGGCAGGACGACCGGGACCGCGTCCAGTACGAGCAGGACCGGGCCCGCAACGAGCGCAGCATCGCCGACACCGAGTACCTGACCCGGGAGATCGCCGGGCTGCGGCTGGCGCTGAACGAGGTCGCGACGCGGGACTTCGTGCGGTCCGAGCTGCAGGCCCTGATCAAGGAGCTGGACAACCGGGACCCGCGGCCCTAGCACCTTCGCGGAGTCCATACCATGGGGTACATGGCCTCCCAGCTAACGACGGAGCAGGTGACCGCGGCGCTCGCGACCGTGAACGACCCTGAGATCCGCAAGCCCATCACCGAGCTCGACATGGTGAAGAGCGTCGACATCGCGCCGGACGGCACGGTCAGCGTCGGCATCTTCCTCACCGTGGCGGGCTGTCCGATGAAGGACACCCTGACCCGCAACGTCACGGAGGCCGTGAGTCGTCTGGACGGCGTGACCTCGGTCGCCGTCGAGCTGGACGTCATGAACGAGGAGCAGCGCAAGGCGCTCCAGACCAAGCTGCGCGGCGGGGAGCCCGCCAAGGAGATCCCGTTCGCCAAGCCGAACTCGCTGACCAAGGTCTACGCGGTCGCGAGCGGCAAGGGCGGCGTCGGCAAGTCGTCGGTCACGGTGAACCTGGCGGCGGCGCTGGCCGCGCAGGGCCGCAAGGTGGGCGTCGTGGACGCCGACATCTACGGCCACTCGGTGCCGCGCATGCTCGGCGTCGAGCACGCGCCCACCAAGGTCGAGGACATGATCATGCCCCCGACCGCGCACGACGTGAAGGTCATCTCGGTCGGGATGTTCACCGCCGGGAACCAGCCGGTCGTGTGGCGCGGGCCGATGCTGCACCGCGCGCTCCAGCAGTTCCTCGCGGACGTGTACTGGGGCGACCTGGACATCCTGCTCATGGACCTGCCGCCCGGCACCGGCGACATCGCGATCTCGGTGGCGCAGCTCCTGCCGTCCGCCGAGATCCTGGTCGTGACGACGCCGCAGCAGGCCGCCGCCGAGGTCGCCGAGCGCGCCGGGGCCATCGCCGCGCAGACGCACCAGCAGGTCGTCGGCGTGATCGAGAACATGTCGTACCTGACCTGCGCGCACTGCGGCGAGCGGCAGGAGATCTTCGGCTCGGGCGGCGGGCAGGCGGTCGCGGACGCGCTCGCCACGACGCTCGGCACCCGCGTCCCGCTGCTCGGGCAGGTCCCGATCGACGCGCGGCTGCGCGAGGGCGGCGACAGCGGCACCCCGCTCGTCCTCGGCGACCCCGACGCCGAGGCCGCCAAGGAGCTGCGCAAGATCGCCGACACGCTCGGCGGCCGGTCGCGCGGGCTGGCCGGCATGTCCCTGGGGATCTCGCCCAAGGGTCGCTGACCCACCGCGAAGGCCCCGGTCCCCGGACCGGGGCCTTCGGCGTTCCCGGGGTCAGCCGGCGGTGATCGTCCTCAGCTCGGCGAACGCTTCCCGGATCCCGGCGGCCAGGGGCTCCTCGTCCGGCCCGTGGATCCAGCGGTCGTAGGCGACCCTGAACGCGGCGAGGCCCGCCTCGGCGGCGAGCGCGGCGGCGAGGCCGGGGACGCCCCGGTCGCGCAGCGCCCCGGCCAGCGCGTCGCCGAGGGCCGCCAGCTTGATCAGTTCACGTTCCCGCAGCTCGGGATGGGCGTCGATGACGGCCTGCCGCTGCCGCGCCGCCGCCCGCCGCTCCTCCAGGAGCCGGCCGACGGCCTCGACCGCCGCCGACGTCGCCGTGATCGGCGCGGCGGACGCGGGGGTTTCGGCGGCCGTGCGCACGAGCAGGTCTTTGAGTGGTTCGGTGCCACCGAACAGCACCTCGCGCTTGTCGGCGAAGTGCCGGAAGAAGGTGCGCTCGGTGAGCCCGGCGCGGGCGGCGATCTCGGCGACGGTCGTCCGCTCGAAGCCGCGCTCGGCGTACAGCTCCAGCGCCGCCCGTTCCAGCCGGCCGCGCGCGTCCGGCACCCATCGCCCCATGCCGGGCATCGTAGTCGATGACAGCCACTGACATGCGCGTGGTAGCGTCGAAGACAGTGACTGACATCAACTCCATCGAGAAGGGTCACACCATGCGCGTTCTCGTCACCGGCGCGACCGGCTGGATCGGTTCCGCCCTCGTCCCCGAACTGCTCGGCGCGGGCCATCAGGTCGTCGGCCTGGCCCGCTCGGACGCCTCCGCCGCCGCGCTCGCCGAGGCGGGGGCCGAGGTCCGCCGCGGCTCGCTGGACGACCTCGACGTCCTCGGCGAGGCCGCGGCCGACTCCGACGGCGTCGTCCACCTCGCGTTCAAGCACGACGTCGCCTTCGCCCAGGGCGACTTCCTCGCCGCCACCGCGGCGGACCGCCGCGCCGTCGAGACGATCGGCGCGGCGCTGGCGGGCTCGGACCGGCCGTTCGCCATCGCGTCCGGCACGACCGGCGTCGCCGCGCCCGGCCGGGTCGCCACCGAGGCGGACGGCCTCGGAACGTTCCCCCTGGTGCCCGAGGGCCCGCGCGCCCGCCAGGCCACCGCGCTCTACACGCTGTCGCTGGCGGGGACGGGCGTGCGGTCGTCCGTCGTCCGGCTCGCCCCGACGACGCACGGCGACGGCGACCACGGCTTCCTGGCGACGCTGATCGCCGTCGCCCGGGAGAAGGGCTTCGCCGGCTACGTCGGCGACGGCGCCAACCGCTGGCCCGCCGGCCACCGCCTGGACGCGGCGCGCCTGTTCCGGCTGGCGCTGGAGAAGGCCCCGGCGGGCTCGGTGCTGCACGCGAACGCCGACGAGGGCGTGCCGCTCCGGGAGATCGCCGAGGTCATCGGCCGCCACCTCGGCGTCCCTGCCCGGTCGGTGTCACCCGAGGACGCGCCCGCGCACTTCGGCTGGCTGGCCGCGTTCGTCGGGTCGGACGTCCCGGCGTCCAGCGCGGCGACCCGGAAGCTCCTCGGCTGGGAGCCGACCCAGCCCGGCCTGCTGGAGGACCTGGACAAGGGCCACTACTTCGGCGCCTGACCGTCCGGCTCAGGTGGCCTCGGGGTCGAAGGGCGGGCGCTCGCCGTTCTCCAGGCCGCCGTGCGCGACGGGGTCCTCGAAGGGGGCCTCGTCGCGCAGGAAGTCCAGCGGGTCGTCCTCGAAGAGGTGCTTGCGGACGAACGTCTTCGGGTTCAGGTCCGCGACGTCGAAGTCCTTGAACTCCGGGCCGAGGCCCTTCTGCAGCTCGGCCTTGGCGTTGTCGGCCATCATGCGGAACTGGCGGAGCGTCCGGCCGAGCTGCTGGGCGGCGCCCGGCAGCTTGTCCCCGAAGATCACCAGGGCCAGGACGACGAGCACCACCATCTCGCCGAGTCCGACGTCGAACACCCCGACCTCCCCACACTGAGCAGCCCCGGCGCGGCCGGGGTCACCTCAGCGTAGCCGCCGTCCCGAGCGCGCCGGACCGGCCCCCGGCGCCCCGTCCGGCACACGGCGGGCACCGAACGTGAACGTTCGTCGGAAGTTTCCCTTCGCGTCGCCCGGGGGCCGGTGGCTCGGACGATATGGATCGTTTCAATGCTTTTTGCGGCGATCCAGCCGCTGTGGACGAGTTTTCCAAAGGTGATCGTCTTGGCTTCTTCGTTTTCCCGTCGTGACGTGCTGCGCTCCGGCGCGGCCGGAGGCATCGGCATCGCCGTCGCCGGCAGCCTGGCGGCCCTCGCCGACCCCGCGATGGCGCAGGTCACGCGGCACACGGCGGGCTACGGCCCCGTCGTCCCGGACCCGAAGGGTCTGCTGGCGCTCCCGAAGGGCTTCTCCTACAAGGTCGTCGCCGAGGCGGGCGTGACGAAGCTGGAGTCCGGCCAGGCCACGCCGAGCGACGCCGACGGCACCGCGTTCTTCGCCCACGGCCACCGCTACGCGCTCGTCAACAACCACGAGATCAGCGGCGGCGAGCCGTTCAAGGTCCCGGCGCTGGACGGCCTGACCTACGACCCGGGCGCGGGCGGGGGCACCACCACGATCGACGTCGCCAAGGACGGCTCGCGCGTCCGCGAGTACGTCTCGCTGGCCGGGACGCACAACAACTGCGCCGGCGGCCGTACCCCGTGGGGCACCTGGCTGACCTGCGAGGAGACCGAGCAGCGCGCGGGCGGCGCGTTCGCCAAGGACCACGGCTACGTCTTCGAGGTCGACCCGTTCGACCGGGACGCCAACCAGAGCCCCGTCCCGCTGAAGTTCCTCGGCCGCTACTCGCACGAGGCCGTCGCCGTCGACCCGCGCACCGGCGCGATCTTCCTCACCGAGGACGCGGGCGGCCCCAACGGCCTCTACTACCGCTGGACCCCGCCGCGCGGCTACCGCGCCGGCAAGGGCGCGCTGCGCAAGCTGGCGCTCGGCCAGGGCGGCGACACCGCGGGCCGTCTCCAGGCGATGAGCTGCTTCAAGGGCACCACGCACATCACGGACCTCGCGCAGGCCACGCAGCCCGGCACCCGCTACCGCGTGACGTGGGTGGACGTCCCCGACCGCGACGCGAAGACCACGTCGGTCCGCAAGCAGTTCACCGACGACCAGATCACCCGCAGCCGCAAGCTGGAGGGCGCCTACTGGGGCGACGGCGGCGCGTACTTCGTCGCCAGCTTCGCGCGCCACAGCGACGGCAGCGTCAACGAGCACGACGGCCAGGTGTGGTTCTACGACCCGCGCACCGAGACCGTCACGCTCAAGACGATCTTCGGCGTGAACCCCGACCCCGACCGGGACGCCGGCAACTACGACGGCCCCGACAACATCACCGTCTCCCCGCACGGCGGCCTGATCCTCGCCGAGGACGGCGAGGGCGTCAGCCACCTGTTCGGCGTGACGGACGGCGGCACGGCGTACACGGTGGCCCGCAACGACCTCAACGACAGCGAGTTCACCGGCCCGACGTTCAGCCTGGACGGCCGCATCCTGTTCGCCAACATCCAGACGCCCGGCATCGTCCTCGCCATCACCGGCCCCTGGGGACACCAGCGCCGCTGACCAGCCCCCCGCCCCACGACGACGGGCGCGGATCCCCAGGTGGGTGGGGATCCGCGCCCGTCAGACGTTCGCGCGGGTCAGCCGGCGGCCAGGGTCAGTTCGACCGTGTTCTCCTTGCCGTTCCGGACGTAGGTGACCTTGATCTTGTCGCCCGGGGCCTTGCTGCGGATCAGGGCGATGAGGTCGGACGCGTCCTCGATCGGCTGGGAGTCGACCTTGGTGATCACGTCGCCGGGCTTGAGGCCCGCCTTGTCCGCCGGGCCGCCCGGGGTGATCGGCTGCTGGCCCTGGACCGGCTGCTCCATGATCTTGGCGCCGTCCTGCGAGCGCGGGTCCGGCAGGACGCCCATCTTCGCCTGCTTGACGCTGCCGTTGTTGATGATCTCCTGGGCGACGCGCCGCGCCTGGTTGATCGGGATCGCGAAGCCGAGGCCGATGCTGCCGCTCTGGCTCTGGCCCTGGAGCGACTGGCTGCCGAGCGTCGCGATCGCCGTGTTCATCCCGATCACGCGGCCCTTGGTGTCGACCAGCGGGCCGCCCGAGTTGCCGGGGTTGATCGCCGCGTCGGTCTGGATCGCGTTGAGGTAGGTCGCGTCGCCGCCGTTCTCGCTCTGCGTCGGGACGGCGCGGTTCAGCGAGCTGACGATCCCGGTCGTCACCGAGCCCTGGAGGCCGAGCGGGGACCCGATCGCGATCACCGGGTCGCCGACCGCGATCTGGTCGGAGTTGCCGAGCGCGAGCGCGGGCAGGTCGTGCTGGCCCTCGGGCTTGAGGACGGCGACGTCCGAACTCGGGTCGGTGCCCTTGACGGTCGCGGGCAGCGTCTTCTTGTCGTTGAAGACGATCTGGATCTGGCCGCCCTGCCCGGCGCCCGCCGCCACGTGGTTGTTGGTGACGATGTAGCCGCCGTTGACGATGAAGCCCGTCCCGGCGCCCTCTTCGGTGGCGCTCTTGACGCGGATCATGACGACGCTCGGCAGCACGCGCCGCGCGATGCCCGCGACCGAGTCCGGCGGGCGGCTGACCGCGCCGCCGCCCCCGCCGCCGTCACCGCCGAGGCTGACGGTGCCCTGGTCGTCGTCGGAGGCCAGCACCGCGACACCGGCGCCGACGCCCGCCGACACCAGCGCCACGACCGCCACGATGATCGCGATCAGGCCGAGGCCGGGACCGCGCAGCGCGGACGGCGGGGGCGGCGGCACCGGCGCCCAGTTCGGGCCGGTGCCGGGCGGCGGCGGCTGCTGGCCGTATCCGGCCATCGGACGCGGGCCGAGCGGCGGCTGCCCGTTCAGCGGCGGCTGCGGCGGGACCTGCTGCTGCGGGCCGCCGTGCCAGCCGTAGGGGTTGGCGGGCGCGTCGTGCGGGACGAACCCGGGCCGCTGCCGCGGGTGCGGCGGCGCGTCCGGGCCGGCCGGGGAGCCCCACGGGCGGGGCTGCTCGGGCGGCGGGCCCGCCGGCATCGCGACCGGAGCGTCGGCCGGGCCGTCCGGCGGCGTGAAGCCGCCCGCGACGTGCCGGTCGCCGGGCTCGGGAGCGGCGGGGGGCTCCTCGGGGTCGTCCACCGGGACGGGCTGCTCCTGGTCGATCATCGTGGCGCGGGGAGCCTCCGGCCGCGCGGCGGGTGCCTCGTCGTCCTGGCGCGCCGCTCCGGCCCCGGCGACGGGGCTCTCGTCGTCCGACGGCGACCGGTTCTCTTCCGTCATCCCCAACTCTCCTACCGAGCACCGTTTCTGATCAGTTGCCCCCATCGTGGCGACGAAGGCATGTGACGGGCGTAAAACCCGTCAGTCGAGCGGATCGAGCCATGAGCCTAGCCTGCGCGCACCCCGGTTCAGCCGGGTGCCGACCGCGTCCCCGCGGGGCCGCAGCCCGGCCGCGACGGAGACGGCGGTGGACGCCGGGGCCTCCGTCACGACGGTGAGGACATACCCAGCACCGGACGTGATCGCCCAATGATGCAGGAGATCGTCATCACGGACGAACAGCCTTTGGCCGAAGCGATGCCATCCCGAGAGGGAACCGGGCGCGAGGCGGCCCGGCTGGACGAACACCGACAGCGCCGCGAGGCCGTCGGAGAACCCGAGATGGACGGCCCCGTCGGCGGCGCGGCGGGCGTCGAACAGCCAGAACCTACCGGGCAGCGTCTCGGGCAGCGGCCAGCCCCGGTCGCGGAGCGCGGCGCGGGCGGCGGGGCCGAGCCGGTCCGGCCAGACGCCGGTGGGGAGGCGCGCGGCGAGCTGCGGGCCCTGCGACCCGATCGTCAGGCGGCTGAACCCGGACTCCACGACGCGGCGGCCGTGGACGTCGAACAGGTCGCGGCGCAGGAGCAGGCCGGTGGCGGCGTCGAGCCAGAACCGTCCGGCGACCCGGCCGCTTTCGCGGTGCGCCTCGACCAGGTGGGCGGCGCGGCCGAGCAGGCGCGTGCCGGTGCCGCAGCGGACGGTGTAGTTGCGCAGCAGCGCGGCCAGCACGGGCCCGGACGGCGGGTCGGCGGCGACCCCGTCCGGGCTGAGGACGGACCCGTAGGCGGTGCCCGTGCCGGGCGTGTGGACGACGTTGGACATCGCGCGCGCGGTCCCGACCGTCAGGTAGCGGCGGCCCCGGTAGGGCACGCGGCGGGCGGCGTCGGCGGCGGCGCGCAGCAGCCGGACGGCCCCGGCGTCGTCGGCCGGGGCGCGGCTCTCGGGGCGCTCCCCGAACGGCCCGCCGGTCAGCGCGACGGCGGCGGCGAGGCCGCCCGCGAGCAGGGCGCAGCCGCGTCCGTACGGCGCGCGCAGCCGCGCGCGCCTCACGGCCTGGTCGGGAGGGGTACGGCCGTCTGGAGCGTGCTCGGGTCGGTCAGGGGGTCGGAGACGGGCGACTCGCCCGACAGCAGCGAGTGCTCGACCGCGAACCGGTCGAAGGCGGGGCTGACCTGCGGGGCGTTCTGCCGTCCGCCCGCGATGTAGGCGCCGCCGCCGAGCCCGAGGAACAGGGTGGCCGCGCCGACGGCGACGACGGTGCGCCGCGTGTTCCGCCGGTCGGCGGGGGTTCCGGGCCGTCCGCCGGGCCGTCCGTCGCCGCGCCTGTTGTCACTGCGCCTGTTGTCACGGGGGCGGGTGTCGCGGGGCCGGACCGGACGCGCGGGGCGCGGGGCGCGGACGGGTCCGCACGCGGGCGCCGGTTCGGCCAGCCCGTTGAGCCGGGCCAGGAAGTCCCCGGACGGAGCGTCCCCCGCGTCCGGCGCCGCGAGGCCGCGCAGCCGGTTCTTCAGGCCGCGCAGCACCTCGGCCTCGGCGCGGCAGTCCGCGCAGCGGGCGAGGTGCGCGTGGGCGCGCTCGCGCTCCTCGGCGTCCAGTTCACCGTCGACCAGCGCGGTCAGACGTTCCCCCAGACAGCTCACGTGGCTCCTAGTCGATCGGGCAGGCGGATCGGGCAGATCGGTCGGGGCGCGGGTCAGTGCGCGGCGGCCTCGATGTCCGGCGCGGTGGCCGATGCGGTGGCCGGTACGGCAGCCGGTGCGGCACGGCGCGGCGCGCGGTGCTCCAGCGCGGCGCGGAGCTGCGCCCGCCCGCGGTGGATGCGGCTGCGCACGGTGCCGAGCTTGACGCCGAGCGTCGCGGAGATCTCCTCGTAGGAGAGCCCCTCGATGTCGCACAGGACGACGGCGGCCCGGTACTCGGGCGCGAGCGCGTCCAGCGCGGCCTGCACGTCGGCGTCGAAGTTGCTGTCGTCGAACGCCTGCGCCGGGGTCGGCTCGCGGCCCTGGAGGCGCTCGGCGGCGTCCTCGGCGAGGCCCTCGAAGCGGATCCGCTGCCGACGGCGCGCGCCGTCGAGGAACAGGTTCGTCGTGATGCGGTGCAGCCAGCCCTCGAACGTGCCGGGCGTGTAGTTCGACAGCGACCGGAATACGCGGACGAAGACCTCCTGCGTGAGGTCCTCGGCGTCGTGCTGGTTGCCGGTGAGGCGGTAGGCCAGCCGGTACACCCGCGCCGAGTGCTCGCGGACGACCTCGTCCCAGGACGGCGGCGCCCACTCGGCCTCGGGGGCGTTCTCGCGGGCGGACTGCCGGGGGGCCACGCCCACGGCGCCCTTGAAACTCAGTGCTGCCACTCCCATGATGCCGGGTGTTCCTCTCTGATGACCAACACCGTCGTCTGGAACGACACGGTCGCGCCTGGGCTGGGGCGTTTCCTGCTGTCGCACCGCCGGGCGTCTGGAAGATCGTCCGGCGACGTCATCACCCGCTCCAACGCGCGGTACCGGCGTTTGGTTCCCGGTCAGCGATATGGTCTTTCCAGCATGAGCCAGGCGGGGTCCCGCGAGGAGGCAGCCATCGACGCCCTTTCCGCCACGCTGGCCTACGTGGAGGACTTCCCGGCCGAGGACGAGGCGCTGCTCGCCGCCCGCCGCCGCGGCGCGGAGGTCGGCGCGGTCCCGATCGGCCCCGCCGGGGGCGCCGCGCTGCGGTTCCTGGCCGCGCTGATCGGCGCCCGGACGGTCGTCGAGGTCGGTTCCGGCTGCGGCGTCTCGGGGATCTGGCTGCTGCGCGGCATGGCCAAGGACGCCGTCCTGACCAGCGTCGACGTCGACCACGAGCACCAGCGGCTCGCCAAGCTGGCCTACCGGGAGGCGGGGCTCGGCACGGCCCGCACCCGGATGATCGTCGGACGGGCGCTGGACGTCCTGCCCCGGCTCACCGACAACGCCTACGACATGGTCTTCTGCGACGCCGTCAAGCAGGAGTACCCCGAGTACCTGGAGGCGGCGCTGCGGCTGCTGCGTCCGGGCGGGGTGGTGGCGTTCGACAACGCGCTGTGGCACCACCGTGTGGCGGACCCCACGTGCCGCGACAGCGACACCCGCGCGATACGCGAGGTGGTCCAGGCCGTCCGGGAGGACGAACGCCTGGTGCCGCTGCTGCTCCCGGTCGGCGACGGGCTGCTCTGCGCGGTCAAGAGGCGCTAGGGAGGTCGGTCGGGGTTGGTTGGTCGGGGGTGAGCCCGGGAGGTCGGTCGGGGTTGGTTGGTCGGGGGTGAGCACAGCATGGAGCCGTTCGCCGTACGGGCGCGGCCGACGTGGCGGGCCGCCGCGCAGGCGGTGTCCTGCCTGATCCTGCTGCTGGCGTCGGCGGGGTTCATCACCGGCGGGGTGCTGCGCGGGTTCGGGCTCGGCGGCGCGGTGTTCGCGGTCCTCGGCGCGCTCGGCATCGTGCTGTTCGGCGCGGGGCTGGCGGTGGCGCTCGGGCGGATGCTGTCGCGCCGTCCGGTCCTCGTGGTGGACGACGCGGGCGTGCGTCGTCCGGCGCGCTGGCCGCTGCCCGCCGCGCGCGGCGCGACGCTGGAATGGTCGCGGGTCCAGGCCGTCGGGGCGCTGCGGCGCGGCGTGGACGGCACCCGCAAGGGACGGCAGGACTTCCTCGTGTTCCTGCCGACGGAGGCCATGGTGGACATGGTCCGCACGGCCGAGCGCAACCGGCTGGTCGTGCTGACGCTCCCGGACGTCCCGGCCGACCGGCTCCCCGACGGCGCCGCCGAGGCGCTGCGCTGGTGCGTGCCCGTCGGCCCGCGCTGGGACGCGACGCTCCCCGACGTCGTCAAGGAGATCCGCCGCCGCCACGCGGTGCCCGTCGTGGACCGCCGGACGAAGTAGCTCAGCCCGTCCAGTGAGCCGTGAAGATCTCCGGTCCGGCGGGCTCGGCGGACCCGTCCATCGGCTCGACGGTGACGCCGATGCCGGTGGCGCGGCCGAGGCCGTGGATCATCGCGGGCTTGTCGGCGACGCGCATCCGCCCGGCCGGACGGGGCGCGCCGTCGCCCATGAGCCACACGGCGTAGGTGCGTCCGGCGGGGGCCTTGTCCAGGCCGCTGAGCATGACGACGGCCGCGTCCCGGTCGCGGGACACCACGACCATGCCGTGCCCGCCCGTCGTGACCGATCCGGCGACCGTCCGGGCGTCCGGCGCGGACATCATGTCGGCCATCATGTGCGAACTGGCCTCGGCGTGCTCCGCGCGCCGGTCGGCCTGGTACCAGCCGACGCCGAGCCCGGTCGCGAGGACGAGGCACGCCGCCGCCGCGAGCGCCGGGACGATCCGCCGCAGCCGCCGCGCGCGGGCGGCGGGCAGGCGCGGCGGGGCCTGCCGGGTGCGGGCGGCCTCGGCGAGGACGCGGTCGCGCAGCGCGGGGGGCGCCGGACGCGCGGCGGCGGCGCCGAGCCGCGCGGCGGTCGCCGCCAGCTCCCCGACCTCGGCGGCGCACACGGCGCACCCGTCGAGGTGGCGTTCGAAGTCGCGGCGCTCGTCGGGTCCGAGCGCGTCCAGAGCGTACGGGCCGGCGAGCCCGTGGACGGCGTCGGTCATGATCCCGCTCCCAGGCAGTCGCGCAGCCGGATCAGGCCGTCGCGCATTCTCGTCTTCACGGTACCGAGGGACGTCCCGAGCAGTTCGGCGACCTCGCGGTACGTATGCCCGCCGTAGTAGGCGAGCGTGACGGACTCGCGCTGGATCTCGGTGAGCCCGTCCAGGCAGCGGCGGACGCGTTCGCGCTCCAGCCGTCCTTCGACCTCCTCGCTGACGGCGTCGAACGCGGGGCCGTCCGCGCGGTGGGCGCGTTCCTCCCGGTCGGCGGCGGCCTGCGCGGAGCGGACGCGGTCCACGGCGCGGCGGTGCGCCAGCGTCATGATCCACGCCAGGGCGCCGCCCCGCTCGGCGTCGTAGCGGGCGGCGGTGCGCCACACCTCGACCAGCACCTCCTGCGCGACCTCCTCGGCCTGCGCGGGGTCGCGCACGACCCGCAGGACGAGCCCGTAGACCGGCCCGGAGACGAGGTCGTAGAGCTGCGCGAAGGCGTCCTCGTCCCCGCGCGCGGTGCGCGCGAGGAGCGCGGCCGGGTCCCCCGCGCCGCCGGGGCGGCGCGGGGACGCGGCGGGCGACGGTCTCACTTGCCGCCGGGCTCCATGCTGTGGCCCTCCATCGGCTCGTGGCTCTTCATCGGGTCCCCGCTCTTCATGGGCTCGTGGCTCTTCATGGGGTCACCGCTCTTCATCGGGGTCATCGAGTGGTCCGTCATCGGCGAATGGCTCATCGACGGGCTGCCCGAAGGGCTCACGGTGCCGCCCGTCTTCGCGTCGCCGTCGTCGCTGCCGCAGGCCGTGAGGCTGACGGACAGGCCGAGGACCAGCGCGACGATGCCGTACTTCATTGTGTCTCCTAGTTTCGGTGAACGGTGACGGTGGTCTGGTGCCAGCCCGTCGCCCCGTTGGGGAACGGGTCGGCGTTATCTCCGGACTGGACGGCTCCGGTGCCGTCCACGGCGCGGGCCTCGATGCGGTGCCGTCCGGGGACGGCGTCCCATTCGAGGACCCACTGCCGCCAGGTATCGGTGTTCGGGACGGGCGCGAGCTGCGCCGTCCGCCAGGGGCCGTCGTCCACGCGGACCTGGACGGCCGAGATCCCCCGGTGCTGCGCCCACGCGACGCCCGCGACGACGATCCGGCCCGCCTTCACGTCGGCGGACGGACGCGGCAGGTCGATCCGCGCCATCGTCCGGACGGTCCCGTGGTCGGCCCAGCCGCGCTCGGTCCAGTACGCCCGGTCGTCGGTGAACCGGGACACCTTGAGGTCCACGACCCACTTGGTCGCCGAGACGTAGCCGTACAGGCCGGGGACGACCATGCGGGCGGGGAAGCCGTGCCCGACGGGCAGCGGCGCGCCGTTCATCGCGACGGCGAGCAGCGCGTCCCGGCCGTCCATGAGCGCGTCGAGCGGGGTGCTGACGGTGAACCCGTCGGCGGACCGGCTGAACACCTGGTCCGCGCCGGACCTCACCCGCGCCTCGCGCAGCAGGTCGGCCAGGGACGCGCCGAGCCAGCGCGCGTTGCCCGCGTACTCGCCGCCGACCTCGTTGGAGACGCAGGTCAGCGTGACGTCCGCTTCGAGCAGCGGGCGCCGCAGCAGCTCGTCGAAGGTGATCTCCAGCGGACGGTCCACGAGGCCGTGGACCCGCAGTTTCCAGTCGGCCGGGTCGACCTGCGGCACGACGAGCGCGGTGTCCACGCGGTAGAAGTCCCGGTTCGGGGTGGTGAACGGGGTGAGCCCGCGGATCCGCAGGTCGGCGGCCTTGGGCAGCGGCGGCGCGGGCCGGGCGGGGGCGGGCAGCCGGGTCGCGGCGCGCGCCTTGGCGACGCTCTTGCGGCCCGCGAGCGACCGTCCGAGCAGCGTGCTCCCGGCCGCGAGCGCGGCGGCGCCGCCCGCGAGCGCGAGGAAGGACCGGCGGTCCCCCGGCGCCGCGCGCGCGGCGGCCGGGAGCAGGACGGCGACGACTCCGGCGGCCGTCGCCGCGCCGAGCAGGACCGGCAGCGCGTCCACCGGCCCGGCGTCCGGCCGCGTCAGCGCGGCGGCGGCCCCCGCGACCGCCAGCGTGCCGAGCAGCGCGCCGGCGAGCCGGGGACGCGTCCGCGCGAGCAGCCCGAGCAGCGCCGCGACGATCCCGGCGCCGACGAGCATCGAGCCGAGCAGCACCTGCTTGTCGTGCGTCCCGAACTGCCGGATGGCCCAGTGCTTGAGCCATTCGGGCGTCCGGTCGATCCCGGCGCCGCCGAGCGCGATGAGCGGCGCGGACTGCGGCCGGACGAACGCGGCGGCGAGCTGCGCGGCGCCGAGCCCGGCGGCCCCGGCGACGAGTCCCGCCGTCAGCGCGGCGACGCGGCTTCCCTGGTGGGTCATGCAGGGGATTCGGAGCCGCGCGGCTCCCGGATTGGTCGGCTCCGCGTCACGTTTCGGTCACGTTAGAATCCGGCGGCGGACGAGGGGAGCACGGATGGCACGGCGGCGCGGCGGCACCGGCACGCGGCCTCGCGGCGGCGGGAAGGCCGCGGGCGGCATCTTCGGGAAGATGGCCGAGCGGTCGTTCCGCGCGCCGAAGGGCGCGAAGCGGGGCGGCGGCGGACCGGGCCGGCCGAAGCGCAAGGGCGGGCAGGAGACGCCGCAGCGGCGGCGGCAGGGCGGCCGGGAGACGGCGCGCGACCGGCAGAGCCGGACGACGACGAAGGACCCGATCGACGTCGTCACCGGCGAGGTCCTGTTCACGCAGACCGACGTGACGCTGCCCGGAGCGCTCCCGTTCGAGGTGGAACGCTCCCACCTGTCCCGGTACCGCGACGGCGGGCTGTTCGGCGTCTCGTGGGCGTCCACGCTGGACCAGCGGCTCGAACCGGACGCCGACGGCGTGACGTTCCTGGCCGCCGATGGAATGATCCTGCGTTATCCGCAGGCGCTGCTGCCGAACATCGAGTTCCGCCCGGCGGAGGGCCCGCAGTGGCCGCTGACGCTCACGTCGTCCGGCGGATACACGCTGACCGATCCGCGCACGGGCCGCACGCTGCACTTCCCCGCGCCGGGCGCGGAGCACGGCTGGTCGGCGCTGCCGCTGACGGCCGTCACCGACCGCAACGGCAACCGGGTGGACCTGGTCCGCGCGGACGGCGTCCTCACCGAGATCCGGCACTCGGGCGGCTATGCCATCGCCGTCGATACCGCGCCGGTGGACGCCGACCGTCCGGACGACCGGCGCATCACCGCGCTGCGCCTGATCTGCGGGCCGGAGGAGATCACGCTCGCCCGCTACCGCTACGACGCGGCCGGGCTGCTCGCCGAGGTGATCGACGAGTCCGGCCTGCCGCTGCGGTTCGCCTACGACGACGAGCACCGCCTCACCCGCTGGGACGACCGCCTCGGCCACCACTACCGCTACGAGTACGACGGCGACCGCGCGGTCGCCGCGTCCGGCACGGGCGGGTTCCTGGACGTCCGGCTGGCCTACTCCCCCGGCGAGACCGTCGTCACCGACGCGCTCGGGCACGCCACGACGTACCGGTACGACGAGGCGCTGCGCGTCGTCGCCGAGACGGGCCCGCGCGGCGGGACGATCCGGTCGGAGTGGGACGGCCTGGACCGCCTCACCGCGCGCACCGACGCGCTCGGCCGCACGACCCGGTTCGGCTACGACGACCGCGGCAACCTCACGTCGGTGACCCGGCCGGACGGCGCGACGATGACCGCCGTCTACAACGACCTGAACCTGCCGGTCGAGGTGACCGAACCGGGCGGCGCGGTGTGGCGGCGCGCGTACGACGAGCGCGGCAATGTCGTCGCGGTGACCGATCCGGCCGGTGCCACGACGCGGGCCGAACGTGACGAGCGCGGCAATGTGGCGCGCCTGACCGATCCGCTGGGCAACGTGACGCTCGTCCGCTGCGACGCGGCGGGCCTGCCCGTCGCGGTGACCGGCCCGGACGGCGCCGAACGCCGCACGTCCTACGACCCGCTCGGCCGCCCGGAGACCGAGACCGACCCGCTCGGCCGCGAGACCCGCTACGGCTGGACGCGGGCGCACGGCGCGGCGTGGCGGCGCGGCCCGGACGGCGCGACCGAGCGGTGGACGTACGACGCCGAGGGCAATGTCACCGGCTACACCGACGCCGAGGGCCGCACGACCGTCACCGAGTACGGCCCGTTCGGCACACCGGTCGCGCAGACCGACCCGTCCGGGGCGCGCACGACGTTCGCCTACGACGCCGAGCTGCGGATCACCGAGGTCACCGCGCCGGACGGCCGGACCTGGCGGTACACGCGCGACGCGGCGGGCGACATCGTGGCCGAGACGGACTTCAACGGCCGCACGGTCACGTCCGAGTACGACGTCGCCGGTCAGCTCACGGCCCGGACGAACGCGCTCGGGGAGACGATCCGGTTCGTCCGGAACGCGCTCGGCGACGTGGTCGAGGAGCACGCGCCCGAGGGCGTCGCGACGTTCGCCTACGACCCGGCGGGCTACCTCGTCCGCGCGGCGAACGCCGACGCCGACGTCCGGTTCGAGCGGGACGCGCTCGGCCGCGTGGTGGCCGAGACCTGCGACGGGCACGCCGTCCGCAGCGCCTACGACCCGGCCGGACGGCGGATCGCGCGGCAGCTGCCGGGCGGGTCGCGCAGCGCGTGGACGTTCGACGCGGCGGGCCGTCCCGTCCGGCTCGACGCGGCGGGCGGCGCGCTGCGCTTCCACTACGACGCGGCGGGCCGCGAGGTGCGCCGCGACCTCGGCGCGGGCGCGATCCTCACCCAGCAGTGGGACGACGGCGGCTGGCTCGCCGCGCAGACGCTCTGGGGCGCCAACGGCCCGGCCGAACCGCGCCTGCTCCAGCACCGGGCCTACACGCGGCGGCCCACGGGCACGGTCGGCGCCGTCCACGACCGCCTCACCGGCGACCGGAGCTTCGCGCTCGACGCGCTGGACCGCGTCACGGCCGTCCAGGGCCGCGCCGGAACCGAGCGCTACGCCTACGACGGCCTCGGCAACATCGCCCGCGCCGAGATCCCCGGCGGCGACGGCGGCGAGCGCGAGCACGCCGGGACGCTGCTGCGCCGCGCCGGGAGCGTCCGCTACGAGCACGACGCGCACGGCCGCGTCACGCTCCGCCAGCGCGCCCGCCTCTCCGGCAAGCCGCTGACCTGGCGGTTCACCTGGGACTCCGCCGACCGGCTCACCGGCGTCACCACCCCGGACGGCCGCCGCTGGCGCTACCGCTACGACGCGCTCGGCCGCCGCGTCCGCAAGGAGCGCCTCACCCCGGACGGGGCCGGCGTCGAGGAGCGCACCGACTTCGTCTGGGACGGCCTGGTCGTCGCCGAGCAGGTCCGCCAGGTCTGGTCGCCCGAGCACGGGGCCTATCTGCGCTCCGGGACGGTCTGGGAGCACGACCCGGCGAGCTTCGCGCCGCTCGCCCAGACCGACCGGAGCCCGGCCCGCGACGCGCCGCAGCAGTGGGTGGACAAGCGGTTCCGCGCGATCGTCGCCGACGCCGTCGGGACGCCCGCCGAACTCGTCGACCCCGCCGGGGCCGTCGCCGGGGCGCCGCGCACGACGCTGTGGGGCGCGGGCGCGTCCGGCGGCGACGACTGCCCGCTCCGCTTCCCCGGCCAGTACCACGACGCCGAGAGCGGGCTGAACTACAACCACCACCGCTACTACGACCCCGAGGGCGGGAACTACCTCAGCGCCGACCCGCTCGGCCTCGCCGCCGCGCTGAACCCGCACGCCTACGTCCCGAACCCGCTGACCTGGCTCGACCCGCTCGGCCTCAAGGGCGGGCAGGACGGCGGCGAGGAGAAGGTCACGGTGTACCACTACACCGACAAGAAGGGGTACAACGGCATCAGCAGCTCGGACCCGTACCACGTGCGCGAGGGCGCGTCCAAGCACGGCCCCGGGCCGTTCTGGACGACCAAGAGCCCGGCCGACCTCACCGAGCCCGGCGCGTTCAAGAGCAAGCTCGGCATCACGAGGGAGAAGTCGGAGTACGTGATGGAGGCGCAGGTGCCGAAGTCCGCGCTGGTGCCCATCGAGGGCGGGCGCGGCGCGCACATCTTCAAGACGCCGGGCGGCATCCACGTCCCCCGGTCCGACTCCCGCTACTTCGGCCCGACCTCGGGATGGACGCCCGCATGATCACCGGACACGACACCGTGCTGTTCGTCCCCGGGCCGGTCGCCGAGCGCGTCCGCGCGTTCGCGGCCGGGCTCGCCGCCCGCTGGCCGGACCTGCGGGTCGCCGTGGAGGAGGTCGCGGCCGACGGCACCGAGCTGGGCGTCGGGCCGTTCCGCCCCCTGCGCGACGCCGACCCGCTGCCGGAGAGCGCCGGGAACGTCCTGTTCGCCCGGGACGAGGCCATGATCGCCGCCTGGGACGAGGACGGCTACGCCCCCGGCCCGGACGGCGAGGGCCCGCTGATGGTCATGTACCAGCCGTGCCCCGCGCCGTCCCTGCGCGTCACCGCCCTGGACGACCCCTACGCGCGCGGCTTCCGCTTCGTCCCGCACGACGCCGTCCTGGTCGGCGCCGGGCTGACGCTCGTCACGCTGGTCGCGCCGGACGGCCCGTTCGGCGCGGCGCTGCTGGACGAGCTGACCGCCCGGCTCGCTAGATCTTCTTGACGTACTCGCCGACCCACGCCACCTGCCGGTAGCCCATCGCCTCGTTGACCGCGATCATGTGCCGGTTCGCGGCGGCGTTGTAGGTGATGATCGCGCGGCGTCCCGCGAGGTCGTCGGCGGCGGCGTGCATGTTCGCGAGCTTCATCGCCAGCCCGAGGCCGTGGCCCCGGTGCTCGCGCAGCACGAGCGTGTCCCACTGGAACGCGTCGGCCGAGCCCTCGGGCAGCACGAGGTCGGTGTGCCCGGCGAGCGTCCCGTCCGGCGCGACCGCGACGGTGATCCAGAAGTCGCGGCCCTGCCGCTCCCGCCGGTCCTGCTCGGACCGCACCCGCTCGGCGTCCCAGAACTGGTCCTCCAGCCCGGCGTCGCCCTGCGGGGCCTCCGAGACGATCAGCCGCCGCAGCGCCGCGTACTGCTCCAGCCGGTCGTCCGGGACGCGGCCGTGCCAGCTCTCCAGCCGGTACGCCGGGTCGCCCGACGGCGCGGGCAGCTCGGCGGGCAGCGGCAGCTCCCGGACGGCGTCGCGCATGTCGAAGATGTAGCCGCGCTTCTCCAGGAACGCGACCGGCGCCGGGTGGTCGTCGTCCAGCGGCGAGGTGGCCTCCATGAACACGGTCGAGCGGCCGGCACGGCGGGCGATGTCCTCCAGCGCGTCCAGCACGGCCGTCGCGTGGCCCTCGCGGCGGCGGCCCGGGACCGTCCACACCTCCGCGTAGGCGAACTCCCGGTTGTCGCGCTGGGGCAGGGTGACGCTGCCGCCGCCGACGGGCCGTCCGTCGTCGTCGCGGGCGAACAGCGCCGTATACGGTTCGTAGGGATCGGGTTGGAGATGGACGCGTTTCTCCCGTGCCGTCCACAGCGGGACGAGCGTCCCCGCGTAGGCGGCGGCGTAGGCCGCGTAGAACTCCGCGTACTGCCGGTCGTCGGACGGGTCCACCGTTTCTAGCCTGGTCATGGCGGCTCACCCTAAGAAACCCGGTGCCCGGAACGCACCAGGTTTTCCGGTCAGGCGGCCAGGTAGGACAGCAGCAGCCGCACCGCGTAACCGGTCGCGCCCTTGCTGATCTCCCCGTCGTCGGAGCCGGACCGTCCGGGCCCCGCGACGTCCAGGTGCGCCCAGGTCCGGCCGCCGGTGAACTCGCGCAGGAACAGCGCGGCCGTGGTCGCGCCCGCGCCGTAGCCGGGACGGCCGATGTTGGCGACGTCGGCGACGTCGGACTCGATCGCGGGCCGGTACTCCTCGTCCAGCGGCAGCCGCCACAGCGGCTCGCCCGCCGCGTCCCCGGCCGCGACCAGGGCGTCCGCCAGCGCGTCGTCGCTGGCGAACAGAGCCCCGTACTTCAGGCCGAGCGCGACCTTCGCCGCGCCGGTGAGCGTCGCGACGTCGATCAGGGCGTCCGGGTCCAGCTCGGCGTCGGCGTAGGCGAGCGCGTCGGCGAGGACGAGCCGTCCCTCGGCGTCGGTGTTCAGCACCTCCGACGTCGTCCCGCCGAAGTGCGTGATCACGTCGCTCGGGCGCATCGCCGACCCGGACGGCATGTTCTCGGCGATCGCGAGCAGGCCCGTCACGCGCGTCCGGACGCCGAGGTCGCGCAGCGCGCTCAGCACGCCCAGCACGACCGCGCTGCCCGCCATGTCCGTCTTCATCGTGGTCATCGCCGGGCCGGGCTTGAGCGACAGCCCGCCGGTGTCGAACGTGATGCCCTTGCCGACGAGCACGACGTGCCGGTCGGCGTCGCCCGGGTCGTAGGTCAGCTCGACCAGGCGCGGCGGGCGCGCCGAGCCCCCGCCGACCGCGAGCAGGCCACCGAAACCGCCTTCGGCCAGCTCCTTCTCGTCCCGGACCCGGACCGTCAGGCCGGACTCGGCGCCGATCTCGGTCGCGCGGGCCGCCAGCCACGACGGCCCCTTCTCGCCCGACGGCGTGTTCGCGAGGTCGCGGGCGAGGGCCGTCGCGCGGGCGCGGACGGTGCCGAGCGCGATCGCGTCCGCCGCCGCCTCCGGACCCGCCTCGGTCAGCACGAAGATCGTCCCGGCGGCGGGCCGGGACGGCGGCTTGCCGATCGAGAACCCGTACGAGGCCAGCAGCGCGCCCTCGACGAACGCCGCCAGATCGCCCGCCGGGACCCCGGCCGCCAGCGACGCCCGGCCCCGCGCGCGGCGGGCCAGCGCCGCGCCCGCCCGGCGCAGGTCCGCGGGGGTCGCCGCGCCGACGCCGTAGAGCAGCAGTTCACGGACGCGGTCGCCGATCCGGACGGGCGTCGCGACGATCTCGCCCGGCTCGCCCTTGGCCTGGTGCAGCGTCAGCAGCTCGTCCAGCGTGAACGGCAGGGACGCGGCGATCTCGGCGTCCGGCGCGGCGGCCCCGGCCGGGACGGGCACGGCGAACAGGTCCGCGTCGGCCTGCGACAGCAGCCCGCCCCGGGCCTCGACCCGCGTCTCGATGGGCATCGGTGAACTCCCTGTGCTGGAAGGTGGAGCCGGACATGACGAGGGCCCCGGCCGGAACACGCCGCCGGGGCCGTCACCGCGCGCTGTGCCGGGCCGTCAGCCCACGACCTGCGCGAGCGCCTCGCCCAGGTCCTTGGCCTCGTCGGCGGAGAGCTCGACGACGAGGCGCCCGCCGCCCTCCAGGGGGACGCGCATGACGATCCCGCGGCCCTCCTTGGTCACTTCGAGCGGACCGTCTCCCGTCCGCGGCTTCATCGCCGCCATGCGTGCATCCCCTTCCTGCCTAGGGCCGCGGGTCCTCGGGGCACCGTAGGCCGCGTGGCCGCCTGTCTCGCATCCGCGTCTTCAGTAAGCCCATTATCTCGTCTTCCGGGCGCGAAGTGGTAACGATCAGCCGCCAGATAGGAAGACTGCCCACATGCGGGGGCCTTCGCCGCTGTTCGTTCAGTGCGGCGATCATCTTCACCGGCATGCCGGAACCCGCACGGTTTCGGGAAAAGGCGGCGCGGAATCGCCGCGCGCCCGCGCGAAAGGGCCGCGCGGCCGTATCGCCGCCCGGCCGGGCCGGGTTCCGCCCCGTCCGGATGCGCCGGGCCGCGGTGACCGAAACCCGCCGCCCTGGCGGGCCGACCGCAGGTGGGACGCACCGCGGGCGCCGCCCGAGCCCTGATCTCCGCCGTCCCGCCGGCCTCTCCCCTGTCTCCGTGCACACCCGAACCCCCGCGCGAACGTCCGGCGCGGACGGCCGCCGACGGGCGCGGGCGGGTCGGCGGCCGGGCGCCGGGGCGGGGCCGGTCCGGCGGGAACGGACGGCCGGACGGGCTCGTCCGTCCGGACGCCGGGGCGCGCGGCGGGACGGCCGGACGAAGCGGCGCGTGTCGCATGAGCCTCCCGAGGTTCCCGTGGCGGTCTCCCCCTGCCCGGCCGGCGCCGCCGGGAACCGTCGCTCAGCGGTACGCGCCGCGCCGGTGGCAACCGGTCAGGTGGTCGTCGACCAGCCCGCACGCCTGCATCAGCGCGTAGGCGGTCGTCGGGCCGACGAACCGGAACCCGTTCTTCTTCAGCTCCTTGGCCATGGCCGTGGACGCCGGAGTGATCGCCGGGACGTCCGCCGTGGTCTTCGGCGCGGGCGCGTCCGGGTCGGCGAAGCGCCACAGGAACGCGCCGAGCCCGCCGGGCAGGTCCAGCGCGGCGCGGGCGTTGGCGATCGTCGCCTGGATCTTGGCGCGGTTCCGGACGATCCCCGCGTCCGCCATCAGCCGGGCCTCGTCGGCGGGCCCGAACGCGGCCACCCGCTCGGGATCGAACCCCGCGAAAGCGGCCCGGAAACCCGCGCGCTTGCGGAGAATCGTCAACCAGGAAAGCCCGGACTGGAAAGCCTCCAGGCACATCCGCTCGTACAATCCCCGGTCGTCGCGAACCGGCCGACCCCACTCCTCATCGTGGTATGCCACATAATCCGGCGCGGACAATCCCCACGGACACCGCGCCAACCCGTCCAGACCCACGACCGCGATACTCACCGCCCCGTTCTACCGCACGCCCCCGACAGAACCGGCCCGGCGCGGCGCGGCGGGGCCGTCGCCGCGCCGCGCCGGGCCGTCAGGGATCGGGGATTTCAGGGGGATCGAGCAGGTCGGGCGGCGCGGTCACCGCTCCAGGACGGACGTCACGACGATCGGGTGGTCGCCGTCGTGGCGTTCGGCGACCCGCCAGCCGAGGCTCGTGTAGGCGTCGCGGTACTCCTCGTCCCGCCAGATCCGCACGCCGGTCAGCTCGTGGTAGATCTCGAAGGTCGGCGCGAACCAGGGCTGCTCGTGCCAGCCCTCGCCGGACGACAGCATGACGTCGCCGACGACGAGGCGGCGCAGGTTCGGGAACCAGTCCGTCCACGCGCCGAGGACGGCCGCGATGCCGCCGCCGTCGCTGGCGAGCTGGTGGAGCAGGAAGAACGTCATCGCGGTGGTGACGTTCTCCCGCAGGTCGTCGTCCAGCCAGGGCGGCGGGCCGTCGCCGGGCTGGACGGACCCGGCGAGCAGCCGGAACCGCCCGGCGAGGTCCCCGGCCGCCAGGCGGGCGCGGGCGTCGGCGATGACGCCCGCCTCGATGTCCACCCCGGCCAGCCGCTCGTCCGGGGCGAGCGCGCCGATGGCCTGGAGCCGTCCGCCGTCGGCACAGCCGAGGTCCAGCGTGGTGCCGGGCACGGGGTCGGCGGCGATGCGCGCGGCGATGGCGGCGATCGTGGCGGGGCTGCGCCGCGCGATGTCGGTGCAGCCGCGCGCGACGGCCGCCGGATCGGTGCGGGCGGGGATGACGTCGTCGGTGGCGGCCCGCTCGCCGAGGACGCGGAACGTCGGCTCCCAGCCGCGGACCGCGACGCGCACGAAGCCCCGGTTGAAGGCGATCTCGACGCCGTCGGGGGTCAGCCGGAAGCTGCCGTCCGGGGCGGCGGCGAGCCAGCCGACGCGCTCCAGCGCGCGGGCCAGGGACCGCTGGAGCCGGGTCGCGGGGACGACGGAGCCCGCGCCGTTCAGCAGCCGCGCCCACCAGCCGAGGTCGTCGGCGGCGACGACGAGCTGCGCGGCGGTCGGGCCCTCCAGCAGGTCGGGCAGGCGCAGCCGGGCTCCGGTGGTGGACTGGGTCGTGGTCTCGGTGGTCATGTCGCGTTCCTTCCGTTGTCGTGCGGGAGTGCGGCGAGCGCCTGCAGCTCGATGAGGAGCCCGGCGACGGGGAGTCCGCAGACGAGCGTCGTGCGGGCCGGGGCGCGCGCCCCGAAATGCGCGGCGAAGCAGTCGTTCCAGGCGGCGAACAGGGACCGGTCGGCGAGGAAGCACTCGACGCGGAGCAGGTCCCCTGCCCCCGCCTCGGCGAGGACCGCGTCCAGGCGGGCGAGCGTCCAGCGCGCCTGCCCGGCGAAGTCGTCGTGCAGGGGACGCAGGGTCGCGGGGTCGAGCGCGGCGATCCCGGCGGTGGCGACGACGCCGCCGCCCGTCGTGTACGCGGCGAAGCGGGGCGCGGTCACCGGTCGCACCGCGCCACCAGGTCCGGGGTGAACGACGCGACGTCCGGCACCCCGGCGAGGATCATCAGCGTGCGCAGTTCCTCGGCGAGCAGTTCGAACACGCGGCGGACGCCGGTCTCGCCGCCGGCGGCCAGCCCGTAGGCGGCGAGCCGGCCGATGACGACGGCGTCCGCGCCGAGCGCGAGCGCGACGAACACGTCCGCGCCGGACCGGACCCCGCTGTCGAACAGGACCGGCACGCGTCCGCCGACCTCCGCGACGACCTCGGGCAGCGCGTCCAGCGCGGCGGGCGCGGGGTCGGTCTGTCGGCCGCCGTGGTTGGAGACCACCAGCGCGGACGCGCCCGCCGCCAGCGCGTGCCCGGCCGCCTCGGCGGTGAGGACGCCCTTGGCGATCCACGGCAGCCCGCACCGGCCGGTGGCGGCGGCGAGCCAGTCCCAGTCCCAGGCGGGGCTGTCGTGGCTGACGAGCCGGCCGAACATCTCGGCGACGTCCGGCGTGCCCTCGCCGACGAGGTTCCCGGCGAAGTACGTCAGGTCGGGCGCGAACCGGTTGACGCGGTTGCGCACCCGGAACCCCGCCGTCGGGCAGTCAACGGTGACGCACAGCGCCGCGTATCCGGCGTCGCGGATGCGCTCGGCCACCACGTCGAAGTGGTCGAACGGGTGGATCTGCGCGATGCGGGCGGCGTCCGGCGCGGTCTCGGCGACCCGCTCGTAGGAGAACGTGCCCGCCTCCGGGACGATCGCGACCGCCCCGGAGGCGGCGGCGGCGCGAGCGACGGCGAGGTGCCCCTGCTCGTGGAACAGCGCGTCGCCGCCGAACGGGGCGGTGAGCACGGGCAGCTCCAGCGGCAGGCCGAGGAGCGTGGTCGCGGTGCTCGGCGCGCTGACCCCGCTCATCGGCCGGGGCCGCACGCCCCAGCGTCCGAACGCCGTCCGGTTGGCGCGCAGCGTGACCTCCTCGCCCGCGCCGCCCTCCAGGAAGTCGGCGACGTCGGGCGCGAGGGCCTGGAGGGCGGCGTCGCGGATCTCGGAGATCACCGCGAACTCCACGTCCTGCGGGTACATCGCGGCGAGCGGTTCCATGTCGGCCAGGTCGGACATTCAGGCCTCACTTCCGGCGGGGGCGGGTTCGGCGGGCGGCCGGACGACGGCGGGGACGGCGAGCCGGGAGCGGCGGCGTCCGTAGGCGGCGTACACGACGACGCCCGCGACGAGCCACACCGCGAAGCGGAGCCAGGTGAGCCCCGCGAGGGTGGTGGCGAGCAGGACGCACCCGGCGAGGGCGAGCACCGGCACGACCGGGACGAACGGCGTCCGGAACGGCCGCTCGCGCCCGGGATCGACGACCCGCAGCAGCAGCACCCCGGCGCTGACGACCGCGAACGCGAACAGCCCGCCGATGTTGACCAGCTCGGCGACGATGTCGATCGGGACGAACCCGGCGATCAACGCGGCGACGACGCCGAGCAGCACCGTGATCCGCAGCGGCGCGCCCGTCCGCGTGGTGCGGGCCAGCGCGGGCGGCAGCAGCCGGTCCCGGCAGATGGCGAACACCAGCCGCGACTGCCCGTAGACGATCATCAGCAGGCCCTTGGTCAGCGCGACCGCCGACCCGGCGAGCACGACGTCCCCGATCCAGCCCGCGTCGAACGCCTTGAACGCCGTCGCGACCGGGGCCGGGTCGTTCAGCGACGCGTACGGCGCGACGCCGGTCAGGACGGCGGCGACCAGCACGTACAGCACGGTCGCGATGCCGACCGTCGCGATGATCGCGAACGGCAGGTCGCGGCGCGGGCGGCGGCTCTCCTCCGCCGAGGTCGCGACGACGTCGAACCCGAGGAAGGCGAAGAACGCCAGCGCCGCGCCGGACACGATCCCGTGCGCGCCGAACGGGGTGAACGGCGTCCAGTTGCCGGGATGGACGTGCGCGCCGCCCACGACGACGACCGTGGCGAGGACCCCGAGGGTCACCAGGACGAGGACCGTGGTGACCTGGGCCGTCAGCCGGACGCCGCCGACCAGCACGGCGACGACCGCCGCGATGACGAGGACGGCGGGCAGGTCCACGACGCCGCCCGCCTGGGGCGCGGCGCTGATCGCCGTGGGCAGCGTCACGCCGAACAGCGAGTCCAGCAGCGCCCGGACGGTCCCCGACCAGCCGATCGACACGGCCGCCCCGGCGACGACGAGTTCCAGCAGCAGGTTCCAGCCGACGAGGAACGCGGGCAGTTCCCCCACCGTCGCGTAGGTGTAGGTGTAGGCGCTGCCCGACACCGGCACCATCGCGGCCAGCTCGCTGTAGCAGAGCGCGACGAGCAGGCAGATCACGCCGGCCAGCAGGAACGACAGCGTGATCGCGGGACCGGCCTTGGTCGCGGCGGCGACGCCGGTCATGACGAAGATGCCCGACCCGACGATCGTCGCGACGCCCATCGCGGTGAGGTCGCGGCGGCCGAGGCGGCGGTGCAGCCCGCCCCGCTCGCCCGCGGCGACGGCGGCCTCGGCGGGCAGCACCCGCCGGCGCTCCGGCGCTCTCACCGGCCCGCCCCATCCATGCGGAACGGCAGGGCCGCGTCGGCGCGCGCGGCGAACAGGACGCGGTGCATGGGCGCGTCCAGCAGGGCGACGCGGCGCAGCCCGGCCCCGGCGAGCCACAGGTCGTAGTCGGCGAGCGCGTGCGCCCCGCCGCCGCCCGTCGCGAGCATCGACGCGGCGAACAGCAGCGCGAACCGGTCCTGCGGGCTGTCGAGCGGCCCTTCGCGATCCACGATGTGGTCGACGACGCACAGCACGCCGTCGGGGGCGAGCGCGGCGGCGGAGCGGGCCAGCAGCCGCCGGGCGGCGGCGGGGTGCTGGAGGTGGAAGATGTTGACGAACAGCGCGAGGTCCACGCCGGACGGCCAGGGGTCGGACATGAAGTCGCAGGCGGTCGCGGTGAACCGGTCGGCCACGCCGAGCAGGCCGGCCTGCCGGTCCGCGATCGGGACGATCCGCGCGGCCTCCAGCCCCGTGCTCGTCGCGCCGGGGAACGCCTGGAGCAGCAGGTGGCTGTAGATGCCGGTGCCGCAGCCGACGTCCAGGACCGTCCGGCCCGGCCGCGCGTCCCAGCCGGCGTCGCGCAGCCATCCGGCGAGCAGTTCGGCGATCGGCGGGGCCCAGAAGTTGATCCCGCCGGTGAGCTGTTCGTAGTCGACGTCGGAGATCTGGTTGGCCTGGTCGTCGCCGTGCGCGTCGACCGGGCCGCGCCGGACGGCGTCGGCGAGGCCGCGCCAGGCGTCCCACGCGACGGTCCGGTCGTAGAAGATCTTGCCGGCGAGGCTGTAGAGGCCGTCGGCGAGCAGGCAGGCGGCGATGTCGGCGGGCATGGCGAACCGGCCGTGGTCGCCGCGCTCCAGCACGCCGTAGACGACGAGCGCGTCGCACAGCACGCGGGTCGCGCGCGGGTCGGCGCCGAGGTCGGCGGCCAGCTCGGGGACGGTGGCGGGCCCGGTGGCGAGGCGCTCGAACAGGCCGAGGTCGTGCCCGGCCTCGATGACGCCGGTGGACCACATCGCGATCAGCGCCTCGTAGACGCGGTGGGCGGTGGCGGACTGCCGGGCGGCGGGCGTCCCGGTCGCGAACGGACGGGGGTCGACGAGCGGGGCGGGCCGGGTGGAGAGCGGGGTCAGGGGCTGGGTCATGGCGGGACGTCCTCTCATCGGGAGGACCCGGCCGCGGCGGGCGGAGCGGGTCCGGCGATCGGGAAGGAACGACATGGGAAGAACTTCCCAAGTTGCGCACGATCATCGGCAGCGCCCTGGAACGGGTCAAGACGAGAGGTGAGAACTTATTCTCGTTGTAACAGTGAATGTGAGAAGTTATTCTCTGCGTAACACCGTCCGAGGGGGCTCATGATCACCGCACCGCTGCGCCGCGACACCGCCCGCACGCGGGACCGCCTCCTGGACGCGGCGGGCGAACTGCTCGCCGACCGCGGCACCGCGTTCAGCCTCCCCGACCTCGCGCGGGCGAGCGGCGTCGCGACGGCCACGGTGTACCGGCACTTCGCGTCCGTCCACGACGTGCACCGCGAGTTCCACACCCGCCTCATCGGCGAGCTGGTCGCCGAGCTGAACGACGTCTCCGACCGCCACCACGGGCTGGACCGGCTGCGCCTGATCGGCGAGCGCTGGGTGCGCCTCGCCGTCCAGTGGGGCCGCGCGTCCACCCGCATCCGGCGGCCCGAGGGGTTCCTGGAGCGCGTCGCGGCCGGGGACCCGCCGACGTCGGCGCTGCACGCCGGGCTCGCCCCGGTCGTGCGGGAGCTGGTGGACGCCGGGACGATCCCCGCCCAGGACCTCGACTACGCGATCCTGCTGTGGATCACCGTGTTCGACGAGCGCGTCATCGCCGACCTCACCGCGGGCCCCGGCTGGACGCCCGAGCGCATCGCGACCACGCTCACCGCGTCCCTGCTCGGAGCCTGGCAGAACGCCGGTTAGCCCGCCGGTTCGGGCGCGGTCCCGCCCGCCGGCCCGGGGAACAGCCGCCGCGCCACGACGGCCAACAGCACCGCGCCGGCCGCGAACAGCACGGCGGCCCAGCGGAACGCGTCGTCCAGCCCGATCCGGCCGACGAGCAGGCCCATCCCGAGCGCCGTCACCGCCGCCCCGAGATAGGCGCCCGCGTTGTACCGGGACGCCGCGACACCGTGCCGCGCCGGGGCCGACAGCGTCAGCGCGACCGCGAAGCCGCCCCGGAACGCCAGGCCCTGCCCGGCCCCGGTGAGCAGCGCGCCCACGACGAGCACGGCCGTCGAGCGCCACGGACCCGACAGCGCCGTCAGCGCGAGCCCCGCCGCCATCAGCGCGGGCGCGACGGTGAACTCGGTGCGCGGCGGACGGCGGCCCGCGGCGACCGAGCCGAAGCACGCCGCGACGAGGAACACCACGACCGGCGACGCGACCACCACGAGGTTCGTGGCGTGCAGCAGCAGGACGGCGTAGCTCGGCACCAGCGCGACGACGAGCCCCGCCGTCACCCACGCGGCGACGCCCGCCGCGCATGCCGACCAGAACCGGGCCAGCTCGCCGGGCCGGACGACGGCGCCGCCCGCCGACCGTCCGGCGTCGGCGCGCCGCGGCTCCCCGAGCGCCCGCACGGCCGACAGCGCGGCGGCGCAGGCCAGCGCGAGGACGGCGTGCGCGACGTAGGCCAGCGTCCGGGGCCACGGGAGGTACTGCGCGAGGACGGCCGTGAACGCCGTCCCCGCCGCCGAGCCGAGCAGCGCGCACAGCGCGGGCAGCGACCCGTTCCGCAGGGTGCCGTGCTCGCGGAGCAGCACCGCGACCGCGCCCGTCGCGACGCCGACCGCGACGCCGTGCAGCACCCGTCCGGCCGCGAGCGCGGCGACCGACGGCGGGACGGCGAGGAACGCGTCCCCGGCCGCCGCGAGCACCAGGCCGCCCGCGACCAGCGCGCGCGGCGAGAACCGGCGCGCGAACCACACGGCCGACAGCAGGACGGCGACCAGCGCGACGAGGTACACGCCGACGAGCGCGGTCAGGCCGAAGGCGCTGAGCCCGAGCGCCGTCCGGTAGTACGGGAACAGCGGGGTCGGCAGATTGGGCCCCGCCATGACGATCGTGAACGCCGCGATGACCAGGACGACCCGAACGCGCACGCGCACCCCCGATGCGAGAAGTTCCTCTCATCTTGGTCCGTGCACCGCGAAGCGGACAAGCGAAATCGAGAAGGACTTCTCGTCTCGGCGGGGTCAGTCGTCCAGCGCGTAGGGCGGATCGTCGTCCCGCAGGCGCGTCCGCAGCTCGGTCACCTGGCCCTGGAGCGACGCCAGCCGCGCGTCCCGCTCCGACAGCGCCGCCGCGTACCGGTCGAGGGCCTGCTCGGTCGCGGCCGGGTGGTAGCCGAACACCGAGCGCGGCAGCCGGGTCGCGGCGACCTCGGCGCCGGTGACCGGGTAGTCCTCCGGGTAGGGCAGCCGGGCGTAGTCGGGCTGCGGCGGCGCCAGCTCCCCGCCCCGCCCGGCGGCGAGCACGACGACCGCTCCCAGCACGACCGCGCAGGCCAGGACGATGACCACGATCACTGCGACGCTCCGATCTGTCGGCTCCTGCACCGACGATCGTGCCACACGCCGCCGGCCGCCCTGTGCGACGATCGAGGGCATGGAACCGCACGACGACCGCCTGCTCCCGTCCGGGGCGCCGGCGCCCGCGGGCGCGGCGGACGCGGGCGAGCGCCCGCCCGCCGGGCTCGTCCGGGAACTCGTGGCGGCGGGCGCGCCCGTCGTCGTCACGCCAGCGCCGGACGGGCCCGAACTGCTCGCCGAGGTCGCGGTGTACGCCTGGCTCGGCGTCCGGTACTTCCGGGTGCCCGATCCGGGGGCGCAGGACGTCCGGGACGTCCTGGACATGGTCGCGTCCGTGCGCGGCACCCGGCCGCCCGCCTACACCGTGCGCGGCCTGGCCTGACCGATCAGGGCTCGGCCTCGGCGTAGTCCTCGGGGGTCGGCTCGATCCGGACGGGCGACCGCTCCAGCAGGTCGAACGCCTCGTCCAGCGACGCCGTCCAGCCGATCGCGTCGAAGATCTTCGGCCGGGCGAAACCCTCGTCGGTGAGCCGGACCATCAGCTCGCGCAGCGGGTCGTAGACGCCGGTCGGGTCGAGGATGACGAGCTGCTTCTCGTGCATCCCGAGCGTGCGGGCCGTCCAGATCTCGAACAGCTCCTCCAGCGTCCCGATGCCGCCGGGCAGGACGAGGAACGCGTCGCTGCGCCGGTCCATCTCGCCCTTGCGGCTGCGCATGTCCGGCGTGACGATCAGCTCCTCGCTGGCCTGGTCGGCGATCTCGTACGCCAGCAGGCCCTCGGGGATGACGCCGACCGTCCGCGCGCCGCCGTCGCGGGCGCCGCGCGCGACCGCGCCCATGCACGAGACGGTGCCGCCGCCGCTGACGAGGCTGTGCCCGCGCCGCGCGATCTCGGCCCCGACCTGCGCGGCCAGCTCCACATGCCGCGGATCGATCTTGCTGCTGGACGCGCAGAACACGCAGATCGCAAGCCCCATCGAGTCCCCTTCCTCTCGCCCCCTGAAATATCACGCGGCACGAATCCGGGCCAGCGACCGGACTTTTGGACACGGGCGGTGAAGGCGCTCTCACTCAGAGGTGACCGAAGTACTCCTGGACCGGGCGGGCCGCCCCTGGTTAATTAGTTGTCTGTGTCATACACGTTTATGCTAGAAAAGGCCGTCTCGCCGCACGCCCCCGACCGGCCCCGGACCCCCTGACCGTCCGGCCGTCCGGGCCGCCGTGCGCGGCTCCCTCCCCGCTCGACCCATCCGCCCTGCCCGCCGGTCCCGGCGGCGCATCGAGAGGACCCGACCATGACGACCGACACCGCCCCGCCGGCGGAACCCGTCCAACCCGGCATCGGCGCGGCGCCGACCGCGCCCGAGCGCACCGGGTACTCCCACCGCCAGATCCTCGTGATCCTGTCCGGGCTGCTGCTCGGCATGTTCCTCGCCGCCCTGGACCAGACCGTCGTGTCCACGGCGATCTACCGCATCGGCGAGAGCCTGGACGGCCTCACCGCGCAGGCGTGGGTGACGACGGCGTTCCTCATCACGTCCACGATCGCGACGCCGCTCTACGGCAAGCTGTCCGACCAGTACGGACGCAAGCCGTTCTTCCTCTTCGCGATCTCGGTGTTCATCCTCGGGTCGGCGCTCTGCACGCTCTCGACCTCGATGTACATGCTCGCGGCGTTCCGCGCGTTCCAGGGCATCGGCGCGGGCGGCCTGATGTCGCTCGCCCTGGCGATCACCGGCGACATCATCCCGCCGCGCCAGCGCGCCAAGTACCAGGGCTACTTCATGGCGGTGTTCGGCACGTCCAGCGTGCTCGGCCCCGTCGTCGGCGGCGCGCTCGCCGGCCAGGACCAGCTGCTCGGCGTCGCGGGCTGGCGCTGGATCTTCCTGCTGAACGTCCCGGTCGGGATCGCCGCGCTCATCGTCGTCGCCAAGGTCCTGCACCTGGAGCACGCGGCGCGGGCGCACCGGATCGACTACGCGGGCGCGGCGTCGCTGATCGTCGCGCTGGTCCCGCTGCTGCTGGTCGCCGAGCGCGGCCGGGAGTGGGGCTGGGCGGCCACCGGCTCGCTCGTCTGCTACGGCCTCGGCGTCGCCGGGATCGTCGCGTTCCTGCTCGCCGAGCACCGCGCGGGCGACGACGCGCTGCTCCCGTTCCGGCTGTTCCGGAACCGGACGTTCGCGCTCGGCGTCACGCAGTCGGCGATCCTCGGCATCGGGATGTTCGGCGGCATCACGCTGATCCCGCTCTACCTCCAGCTCGTCAAGGGCTACTCCCCCACCAAGGCGGGGCTGCTCACGCTGCCGCTGATGCTCGGGATCATCGTCCTGTCGATGACGGCGGGCCAGATCACCGCGCGGACGGGCCGGTACAAGATCTTCCCGGTCATCGGGTCGGCGCTGTTCGTCGTCGGGATGCTGCTGCTGTCGCGGCTGGAGGCCGACACCGGCATGGCGTACGTGAACGTCGGGATGTTCGTCGTCGGCGCGGGCCTCGGGCTGAACATGCAGACGATCGTCCTCGCGATGCAGAACTCCGTCGCGCCGCGCGACATCGGGGTGGCGACGTCGTCCACGACGTTCTTCCGGCAGATGGGCGGCACGCTCGGCGTCGCGGTGTTCCTGTCGATCGTCTACTCGACGGTCGCCGACCGCATCTCGACGGCGTTCGCCGACGCGCGGGGCACGGCCGCGTTCCAGGCCGCCGCCCGCGCCCACCCGGACCAGGCGGCGACGCTGAAGGCCGCCACGTCCGGGAACTCCGGCGTCTTCAACGACATGTCGTTCCTCGGCCGCCTGGACCCCGCGCTCGCCCACCCGTTCCGGGTCGGGTTCACCGGCGCGCTGACCGTGGCGTTCCTCGTCGGCGCGATCGTGCTGGTGCTGGCGCTCGTCCTGTCGGTCCTCGTCAAGGAGACGCCGCTGCGCACCACCGGCGCGGCGTTCGCCAAGGACAAGGACGCCTGACGCGGCGGCGGGCCGGGAGCGGGCGGCTCCCGGCCCACCGCGTCGTTCAGGCCCCGATGGGCTGGAGGCGTTCCGGCTCGTCCGCGCCGGACGGCCCCTCCACCGAGACGCGCGGCAGGATCCGGTCCAGCCAGCCCGGCAGCCACCAGTTCGCGCGGCCGAACAGGTGCATCACGGCCGGGACGAGCACCGTCCGTAGGATGAACGCGTCCAGCGCGACGGCCGCCGCGAGCCCGATCCCGAACTCGCCGATGACGCGCTGCCCGCCGAACGCGAACGCGGTGAACACCGCGATCATGATCGTGGCGGCGGCGGTGATGACGCGTCCGGTCTCGGCCTGGCCGACCGCGATGGCCCGCCGGTTGTCGCGCGTGTGGACCCATTCCTCGTGCATCCGGCTGACGAGGAACACCTGGTAGTCCATCGACAGGCCGAACAGGATCGACAGCATGATCACCGGCAGGAACGCCTCGACCGGCCCGGCCGCGCCGAGCCCGAGCGGGTCCGATCCCCAGCCGTACTGGAAGAACGCGACGACCACCCCGAACGACGCCGCCGCCGCGATGACGTTCATGACGGCGGCCGTGAGCGGCACGAGCACGCTGCGGAACGCGACGAGCAGCAGCACGAACCCGAGCGCGACGATCACGCCGAGGAACAGCGGCAGCTTGCCGGTGATCACCTCGGCGAAGTCGTCGAAGATCGCGGTCGGGCCGCCGACGTAGACCTGGAGCGTCGTCCCGCGCTCGGCGGCGGGGATCTCGTGGTCGCGCAGATGGCCGATGAGGTCGGCGGTCTCCTTGGACTGCGGCGACGTCTTCGGCACCACCTGGACGATCCCGAGCGCCGCGCCCGGCCGGGCGGGCAGCACGTTCACCGCCGCGACGTGCGCGTTCCCCTCCAGCTTGGCCGCGAGGCCCTCCAGCGCGGTCCGGTCGGACGGCGCCGGGGTCTCCGCGACGAGCTGGAGCGGTCCGTTGAAGCCGGGGCCGAACCCGTCGGCGAGCATGTCGTACGCCTTGCGGGTGGTGGACGACGCCGGGTCGTTGCCCGCGTCCGACGAACCCAGCCGCAGCGACAGCACCGGCAACGACAGCACGGCGATGAGCGCGACCGCGAGGACCGACAGCACGACCGGCCGCCGCTCCACGACCCCGGCCCAGCGCGCCCACACACCGCGTCCGGTCGCGTGCCCGGCCGGACGGCGCCGCTCGCGGCGGCTCAGCACCCGCCGTCCGAGCAGGCCGAGCAGCGCGGGCAGCAGCGTCACCGACGCGAGGACCGTGCACACGACCGTCGTCGCCGACGCCACCGCCATGCCGTTGAGGAAGCTCATCCCGAGCACGAACAGCCCGAGCAGCGCGATCACGACGGTGCCGCCCGCGAACAGCACGGCCCGTCCTGACGTCTCGACGGCGTTGACGACGGACGCCCGCACGTCCATGCCCGCCTTGAGGTTCGCGCGGTGCCGCGTGACGATGAACAGCGCGTAGTCGATGCCGACGCCGAGCCCGATGAGCGCGCCGAGGATCGGCCCGATCTCGCCGATGTCCAGCACGTGCGTGAGCAGCGTGACGGTCATCAGCCCGGTGCCGACGCCCGCGATCGCGATCCCGATCGGCAGCAGCATCGCCATCAGCGACCCGAACGCGATGAACAGCACGACGGCGGCGGCGACGATGCCGACGATCTCGCTGCTGCCCGGCGAGCCGCGCTCGACCGCGCTGACGGCGTTGCCGCCCGCCTCGACGCGCAGGCCGTCGGCGCGCGCGGCCCGCGCGGCGTCCACGAACTTCTGGACGGCCTCCTTGTCGAGGTTTTGCTCCTGCCGCGTGAACGTGAAGGACGCGTAGGCGACGTGCCCGTCCGCGCTGATCTGGCGGGCGCCCTGCCGGGTGTAGGGGCTGGTCATGGTCGCGACGCCGTCCATCCGGGCGAGGCCGGCGAGCGCGGTCTTCATGTGGTTCGCGACGGCGGGCGCGCGGACGTCGCCGTCCGCCTGCCACACGACGGAGGCCGACGCGCCCGACTGCGCGGGCATCGACCGCAGCAGCAGGTTCATGGCCTTGGTGGACTCGGTGCCGGGGAGCGAGAAGCTGTCGTTGGTCTTGGTACCGGCCAGTTGGGAGGCGGTGCCGAGGCCCACGAGCGCCGCGACCCACAGCAGCACCACGAGGACCCGGTGCCGGAGGCACCAGCGGGCGAGGGCGGACACGAAGGCGTCTCCTTTGTCAGGACATGCGGGAGTTCCCTTCCAGCTTCGGGGGACGTACAGGGGCGAACGGTCCACCTGACGCACGGTCTTCGCACTACCGCGAGCGCGGTAGCCGCCTACGCCGGAGGGACGGAACCGGGCCGGACGAGCCCCGTCTCGTAGGCGATCATCACGAGCTGCGCCCGGTCGTGCGCGCCGAGCTTGGTCTGCGTCCGGTTGACGTGGGTCTTGGCGGTGGCCGGGCTGATCCCGAGCCGTCCGGCGATGTCGTCGTTGGACAGGCCCGCCGCGACGAGCACGAGGATCTCCCGCTCCCGGTCGGTGAGCGCGCCGAGCCGCTTTCCGGCCGCCGCGCCGTCCTCGGCCGGGCCGCGCAGGAACCGGCCGATCAGCGCGCGGGTCGCGGCCGGGGACAGCAGCGAGTCGCCGCGCGCCACCAGCCGGATCGCCTGCTGGAGCTCGACGGGCTCGACGCCCTTGCCGAGGAACCCGCTGGCGCCCGAGCGCAGCGCGGCGAACACGTACTCGTCGATCTCGAAGGTCGTGAGGACCAGGACGCGGACGCGGGGGAACGCGGTCGTGATGCGGCGGGTCGCGGTGATGCCGTCGGCGCCGGGCATGCGGACGTCCATCAGCACGACGTCGGCGTCCCGGGCGAGGTCGACGGCCGCCAGCCCGTCCGCCGCCTCCCCGACGACCTCCAGGTCCGGCGCGGAGTCCACGAGGACGCGGAAGCCCGCCCGGACGAGCGCCTGGTCGTCGGCCAGCAGGACGCGGACGGTCACCGGCCGCTCCCGGGGTGCGGCAGCGTCGCGGCGACCCGGAACCGGCCCGCCGCGCGCCCGGCGGAGAACGTCCCGCCGAGGGCGTGGGCGCGCTCGCGCATCCCGACCATGCCGTGGCCCGGCTCGCCCGGTTCTCCCGGCTCGGACGGGCTGGTGACGGTGAGGCGGAGTTCGTCCGTCCGGTAGTCGAGCCGCAGGTCCGCGTACGGCCGGGCGGCGTGCTTGCCCACGTTCGTCAGCGCCTCCTGGACGATCCGGAACGCCGTCAGGTCCACCGCCGACGGCAGGTCGGCGGGCACGCCGGTGACGCTCTGGTCCACGACCATCCCGGCGGCGGTGAAGCTCGCGACGAGGTCGGGCAGCCGCGCGAGGCCGGGCGACGGCTCCTCGGGCGCGTCCGGGGCCTCGGCGGTGTCGGGCTGGCGGAGCAGGCCGATCGTGGCGCGGACCTCGTCCAGCGACGCGCGCGCGGCCCGCCGGATGTGCGCCAGCGACTCGCGGGCCTGCGCCGGGTCGCTCTCCAGGACGTGCGCGGCGACCCCGGCCTGCACGTTGATCAGCGACACGTGGTGGGCGAGGACGTCGTGCAGCTCGCGGGCGATGCGCAGCCGCTCGTCGATGACCCGCCGCCGCGCCTCCTCCTCGCGCGTCTCCTCCGCGCGCCGCGCCCGCTCCTTGATCGCGCCGACGTACGCGCGGCCGTGCCGGACGGCGTCGCCGATCGCGGCGGCCAGCGCGCTCTGGGCGAGCAGCGCGAGGATCTCCGGGCCGAGCCACCACGGGTTGCCGAAGATCGCGCTCGTCCCGGCGAGCACGGCGGACACGGCCGCCGCCGCGATGCACCCGGCCCGCCGTCCCCGGTAGAGCGCGATCGTGTAGAGCGCGATCATCGTCGTGACCATGAGCGGGCTCTTGAGGCCGCCGTTGGCCAGGTAGCAGGCCATGCCGGACGTCGTGACGGCGAGCGTCAGCACCGGCCACACGCGCCGCACGACCAGCGCCGCGCAGATCACCGTGCCGAGCAGCACGCCGTGCACGGTCAGCCTGCCCGCCTCGGGCATGACGAGGGGCCGGACGAGCGTCAGCGCGAGGACCGCCCCGGCGAGCAGCGCGTCGGCCGCCAGCGGACGCGCCCGCAGCGCCGCCTTCAGCCGGAGCAGCCCGGACGGCTCCACCACCCCAGGCACGGACATACTGGAAAGGTACCCGCGAGCCCCCCGTACCGGAGACCGGACGAGGGGCTCGCGCGCCGTCACGCCCGGGGTGTCACCTCCTTGACGAGCCGCGATGTCCACGGGCACCAGAAGGCGCCGGGCAGGAACGCGCCGCCCGCCTCGTCCAGGTGGTCCTCGACGTAGGGCATCGGGGCGTCGCAGACCTCGATCGCCACGTTGAAGAACCGGACCGTCGCCGGGTCGTAGTGGAAGCTCCAGCGCGGGTTGTACGGCGTGGACCGCTTGACGATCCGTCCCATGAGGTGCGGCTGGTCGGTCGTCTCCCCCGCCAGCAGGGCGCGGGCGTGGGCGATCTGTCCGGGGTCGGTCAGCTCGACGACTCCCGTCTCCCGCGTGTGGTCGGTGAACTCGAAGTACGCGACGCCCTCCGCGCGGTGCTGCGCGGCCTGCGCGGCGGGCGCCCCCGTCACGGCGAGCGCGGCCAGCGCCCCGAGGGCCCCGAGCTTGGTGATCATGTGTCGCATGCTGTGCCTCCCCGTTCGTCCGACGGTCGTGATCACGACCGCCTGAGACGCACTGTAATCACACGACCACAGATTGCTCTGGGTAACCCCATGTATCTGACAGGCTCGCAACCCGTAACCGGCCCCATCGGCCCGGTTCTGTCACCGGCGCCTCGTAGAGTGCGGGACATGGACGAGAGCGACGTCTTCGCGACCCTCCGCGACATCTGCCTGGCCCTGCCCGAGGCGGAGGAGAAGCCCTTCGGCGGCCACACCGCGCCGTCCTTCCGCGTGCGCGACAAACTCTTCGCGATGACCAGCGAGGACGGCACCCGCCTCACCCTGAAGGCGGGCCCCGGCGTCCAGCAGGCCCTGGTGAACGAGGACCCGACCCGCTTCCACGTCCCGCCCTACGTCGGCCCGAAGGGCTGGATCGGCGTCGCCCTGGACGTCCCGCAGGACTGGGACGAACTGGCCGAACTCATCGAGGACAGCTACCGCCTGGTGGCCCCCAAGCGCCTCTCCGCCCGGCTGGACGCCTGACGGTCAGTCGACCTTGTCGATGAGGGACTGGCACGCCGTCACGCACTTGCGGCAGACGTCGGCGCAGACGCGGCAGTGCTCGTGCATCGCGGCGTGCTGGTCGCACTCGTCGCGGGCCGCGATGCACGCCTGGACGCATGCCATGAGCTGCACGCGCGTGACGTTGGAGTCGTAGCCGGTGTTCCGCGACAGGATGCGCGCGGTGACCTCGCAGATGTCCGCGCAGTCCAGGTTGGAGCGGATGCACACCGTCAGGTCCAGGACGCTGTCCTCGGCCAGGCAGGCGTCCGCGCACGCCGTGCACGCCTGGGCGCACTCGCCCAGCAGTTCCACCGTCGCGGCGAGCGCCGCGCGGTCGATGTGGACGGCGGCCGGGTAGTCGTCGATCATCTCGCGAACCGGCATGGTCTCCTCCTCAAGGTCCGTGCCGGACAGGATCGCGCGGCCCCTACCCGGCCGCGCGCGGACTAACGGCGACCCGTCCCGACCCTGGACGATCTTTGAACCGGCATTCGGTTGACGGCCTCTGAGCTGGGCATTCACCCCTCGAACGGCCCGCATCGGCCAGTCGGCGCGTTTCGGTGCACAGCAGCGGGTGAGACGTCCCCGGGGCCAGGGAGGGAGACCGGAATGCCCGCAGGCGTTCCCCGCGCGGTGGCGCGGCGGTGAGCGGCGGATGGCTGGCGGCCGGCACGGCGCGGGCGCTGGACGACCGCCTCGGCGCGGCCCGCTTCGCCGCGACCAACCTCCGCAAGGTCTTCCCCAAGCACTGGTCGTTCCTGCTCGGCGAGATCGCCCTGTACGCGTTCGTGGTCCTGCTGCTGACCGGGACGTTCCTCACCTTCTTCTTCCGGCCGACGAACGCCGAGGTCGTCTACGACGGCTCGTACACGGCGCTGCGCGGCATCACGATGAGCGAGGCGTACGCGTCCACGCTGCACGTCTCGTTCGACGTGCGCGGCGGCCTGCTGATGCGCCAGATCCACCACTGGGCGGCGGTGGTGTTCGTCGCGGCGATCTGCGCGCACCTGCTGCGGATCTTCTTCACCGGCGCGTTCCGCAAGCCGCGCGAGATCAACTGGCTGATCGGCGTCACGCTGTTCACGCTGGCGCTCGCGGAGGGCTTCGCGGGCTACTCGCTGCCCGACGACCTGCTGTCGGGGACGGGCCTGCGGACGATGGACGGCATCGTCCTGTCCATCCCGGTCGTCGGGACGTACCTGGCGTTCTTCGTCTTCGGCGGCCAGTTCCCCGGCGAGGACATCATCCCGCGTCTGTTCGCGCTGCACATCCAGCTCGTCCCCGGCCTGATCCTCGCGCTGGTCACCGCGCACCTGATGATCCTGTGGCACCAGACCCACACGCAGTGGCCGGGCAAGGGCCGCGTCGAGGGCAAGGTGGACGGCGAGCCGACGTTCCCGCACTTCGCCGCGCAGAGCGCCGCCTACTTCCTGTTCACGTTCGGCGTCCTCGCGCTGCTCGCGACGCTGTTCCAGATCAACCCGGTGTGGCTGTACGGGCCGTACGACCCGAGCCAGGACTCCACCGCCGCGCAGCCCGACTGGTACGTCGGGTTCCTGGAGGGCGCGCTGCGCATCACCCCGCGCCTCAGCACGACGCTGTGGGGTCACACGATCTCGTGGAACATTTTCGTCCCGGCCGTCGTGCTGCCCGGCGTGTTCCTGACGCTCATCGCGCTCTACCCGTTCTTCGAGCGCTGGGCCACCGGCGACGCCCGCTACCACCACCTGCTGGACCGTCCGCGCAACGCCGCGACCCGGACGGCCATCGGCGCGGCCGTCATCGCCTGGTACGGCAACCTGTGGGCGGCGGGCGGCAACGACGTCCTCGCGTACACGTTCGGGATCCCGCTGGAGGACACGACGTGGTTCTTCCGCTGCGGCTTCTTCGTGTTCCCCGCGCTCGCGTTCGTCGTCACGCGGCGGATCTGCCTGAGCCTCCAGCGCCGGGACGCCGAGATCGCGCGGTCGGGCGTCGAGAGCGGACGCGTCTGGGTCAGCCCGCGCGGCGGCTACCACGAGGAACATGAACCGGCGTCGCCCGATGAGCGGGCACTGACGGGCGTCCGGCAGCCGCGCGAGCTGGTCGCCGAGCGCCCGCACCACCTCGTCCCGCTGCCGACGCCCGGACGGATCAAGGCGCAGCTCCGCACCCGCGCGAACCGCTTCTACCTGGACTACAACAGCGAGGTCGCCGGCGGCGGCCAGGGCGACCACGACGGGCGGACGGACGGCTCATGACCGCGATCGACGACCCGAGGCCCGACACCACCGCCGAGGACGCCCTCGCCCGCCACCGCATGGGCACGCGGATCGGCGACATTCTCGCCACGACCGACCACAAGGTCGTCGGCTACCTGTACCTGACGACGTCGTTCACCATGTTCCTCATCGCCGGCGTGATGGCGATGTTCATGCGCGCGGAACTGCTGAAGCCCGGGCTGCAAATCGTCTCGAACCAGGAGTACAACCAGCTTTTCACGATGCACGGCACGATCATGCTGCTGCTGTTCGCGACGCCGCTGTTCTCCGGTTTCGCGAACGTCATCGTCCCGCTCCAGATCGGCGCGCCGGACGTGGCGTTCCCGCGTCTCAACGCCGTCAGCTATTACCTGTACCTGTTCGGCGCGCTGATGGTGCTCGGCGGCTTCTTCACCCCGGACGGCCCGGCCGCGTTCGGCTGGTTCGCCTACACGCCCCTTTCGGACGTGACGTATTCGCCCGGCCACGGCGGCGACCTGTGGGCGATGGGACTGGTGCTCTCGGGCCTCAGCACGACGCTCACGGCCGTCAACCTCACGACCACGATCGCCGTGATGCGCGCCCCCGGCATGACGATGTTCCGGATGCCGATCTTCACCTGGAACGCGCTGCTCACCAGCCTGATGGCGATGATCGCGTTCCCGGTGCTGACGGCCGCGCTGCTCGCGCTGGAGGGCGACCGGCGGCTCGGGATGCACGTCTACGACGCGAGCCACGGCGGGGCGCTGATGTGGCAGCACCTGTTCTGGTTCTTCGGCCATCCCGAGGTCTACATCGTCGCGCTGCCGTTCTTCGGGATCGTCACCGAGATCATCCCGGTGTTCTCCAGGAAACCGCTGTTCGGCTATATCGGGATGGTGATGGCGACGATCTCCATCACCGGGCTGTCGATGACGGTCTGGGCGCACCACATGTTCGCCACCGGACGCGTCGTGCTGCCGTTCTTCTCGTTCATGTCGTTCCTCATCGCGATCCCGACCGGCATCAAGTTCTTCAACTGGGTCGGGACGATGTGGCGGGGCCAGCTCACGTTCGAGCCGCCGATGCTGTTCGCCGTCGGGTTCCTCGTGACGTTCCTGTTCGGCGGGCTGACCGGCGTGATCCTCGCCTCTCCCCCGCTGGACTTCCAGGTCACCGACTCCTACTTCGTCGTCGCGCACTTCCACTACGTCCTGTTCGGGACGGTCGTGTTCGCGATGTTCGGCGGCTTCTACTTCTGGTGGCCGAAGATGACCGGGAAGAAGCTGAACAACACCTGGGGACGCATCCACTTCTGGACGCTGTTCGCGGGCTTCCACACGACGTTCCTCGTCCAGCACTGGCTGGGCGCCGAGGGGATGCCGCGCCGGTACGCGGACTACGCCGACCAGTTCACGACGCTGAACTTCATCTCGTCCGTCGGGTCGTTCGTGCTCGGCGCCTCCACGTTCGCGTTCCTGTGGAACGTCCTCAGCACCCACCGCCGGGCCGGAAAGGTCGCCGTGGACGACCCGTGGGGCACCGGGGGCTCCCTGGAATGGGCGACGACGTGCCCGCCGCCCCGGCACAACTTCACCGAACTGCCGCGGATCCGCTCGGTCCGTCCGGCGTTCGACCTCCACTGGCCCCAGTACGCGCCGGACGAGAAAGGTCACTGAATGGGTGTGCGCACATGGATCCGGGACTGGCCGGTCTACCGGCAGATCACCGGTGACGACCCGCTCGGCCGGGGCGCCGCCGCGATGTCCCCGACCACGAAGAACCTGAAACCGCGGACCGACACGGCCGACAAGGTCGTGAAGTCCGTCTGCCCCTATTGCGCGGTCGGCTGCGCGCAGAACGTCTATGTGAAGGACGACCGCGTCGTTCAGATCGAGGGCGATCCCGACTCCCCGGTGAGCCGGGGCCGGCTGTGCCCGAAAGGCTCGGCGTCGCTGCAGTTGACGACCGGCGACGCCCGCCGCCACGAGGTCCTCTACCGCCGTCCGCACGGCACGGAATGGGAGCGGCTGGACCTGGACACGGCGCTGGACATGGTCGTGGACCGCGTCCTGAAAACGCGCCGCGAAGGATGGCAGGACGAGGTCGACGGCACGGCCGTGAACCGCACGCTCGGCATCGCCAGCCTCGGCGGCGCGACGCTGGACAACGAAGAGAACTACCTCATCAAGAAGCTGTTCACCGCGCTCGGGATCGTCCAGATCGAGAACCAGGCGCGGGTGTGCCACAGCTCGACGGTCGCGGGGCTCGGCACGTCCTTCGGGCGCGGCGGCGCGACGACGTTCATGCAGGATCTCCAGAACTCCGACTGCATCGTCATCGAGGGATCGAATTTCGCCGAGTGCCATCCGGTCGGCTTCCAGTGGGTCATGGAGGCCAAGGCGCGCGGGGCGGAGGTCATCCACGTCGACCCCCGGTTCACGCGGACGAGCGCCCTCGCCGACCTGCACGTTCCCCTGCGCGCGGGCACCGACATCGCGTTCCTCGGCGGCCTCATCAACCACGTCCTCCAGAACGGCGCGGACTTCCGCGACTACGTCCTGGAGTACACCAACGCCAGCACGATCGTCGGCGAGGACTTCCGCGACACCGAGGATCTCGACGGCGTCTTCTCCGGCCTGGACGAGGAGAAACGCCATTACGACGTGACGACCTGGCAGTACGAGGGCGGCCAGGTGCAGGCCGCGTCCGGGGAGCGCGACGAGCTGTACCGGGAACGCGTCAAACGCGGCGGCCCCGCCGCCCCGGCGGGCAGCGCGGAATCGCACGGCTCGGGCGGCGCGGCGATCACCGGGGAACCGCGCCGCGACCCGACGCTGGAGCACCCGCGCTGCGTCTTCCAGGTCCTCAAGCGCCATTACGCCCGGTACACGCCGGAGATGGTGGAGAAGACCTGCGGAATCCCGCGCGACACGTTCCTGGAAGTGTGCCGGGCGCTGGTCGAGAACTCCGGACGCGACCGGACGAGCGCGTTCGTCTACGCCGTCGGCTGGACGCAGCACAGCACCGGCGCGCAGTTCATCCGGGCGGCGTCCGTGCTGCAGCTCCTGCTCGGCAACATCGGCCGTCCGGGCGGCGGGATCCAGGCGCTGCGGGGGCACGCCTCGATCCAGGGGTCCAGCGACATCCCGACGCTGTTCAACCTGCTGCCCGGCTACATCCCGATGCCGCACGCCCATTCCCACGAGACGCTGGACGATTTCGTCCAGGCCACCAAGACCGAGCACGGCTACTGGTCGAACATGCGCGCCTACGTGGTGAGCCTGCTCAAGGCGTATTTCGGGGAGAACGCCACCGAGGAGAACGACTACCTCTTCGGCCACATCCCGCGCCTGACCGGCTCGCACAGCACGTACGAGACCGTCATGGCGCAGCTGGACGGCGTCTGCAAGGGCTATTTCCTGCTCGGCGAGAACCCGGCGGTCGGGTCGGCGAACGGGCGGATGCAGCGCCTCGCGATGGCGAACCTCGACTGGCTCGTCGTGCGGGACTTCTCGCTCATCGAGTCCGCGACGTGGTGGAAGGACGGCCCCGAGATCGAGACCGGGGAACTGCGCACCGAGGACATCGCGACCGAGGTGTTCTTCTTCCCCGCCGCCGCCCACACCGAGAAGGCGGGCTCGTTCACCAACACCAACCGCTGGCTCCAGTGGCATTTCCAGGCCGTCGAGCCGAAGGGCGACGCGCGCAGCGACCTGTGGTTCATGTACCACCTCGGGAAAAGGCTGCGCGAGCGCGTCGCGACGTCCACCGACCGGCGGGACAGGCCGCTCCAGGACCTCACCTGGGACTACCCGACCGAAGGGACGATCGCGGAACCGAACGCCGAGGCCGTCCTCGCCGAGATCAGCGGCAGGCACGTGGGCGGCCGTCCGCTGTCGGGCTACCTGGAGCTGAAGGACGACGGCTCGACCGCCTGCGGCTGCTGGATCTACAGCGGCGTCTACGCCGACGGCGTCAACCAGGCCGCGCGCCGCACGCCGCACACCGAGCAGGACTGGACGGCGCACGAGTGGGCGTGGGCGTGGCCGCTGAACCGCCGCATCCTGTACAACCGCGCGTCCGCCGCGCCGGACGGCGAGCCGTGGAGCGACCGCAAGGCCCTGATCTGGTGGGACGCCGGGAAGAAGAAATGGACGGGCCACGACGTTCCCGACTTCGTCCCCGACCGGGACCCGTCCTACCGTCCGCCGAAGGACGCGCAGGGCGTCGACGCGATCTCCGGGGTCGACCCGTTCATCATGCAGGCCGACGGGAAGGGCTGGCTCTACGTCCCCGCGGGCCTGGTGGACGGCCCGATGCCGACGCACTACGAACCGCAGGACTCGCCGATCCCCAACCCGCTGTACCCGAACCAGCAGCGCAGCCCGGTCCGGCAGGTGTTCTCCCGGCCGGACAACCGCTACCACCCGAGCGGCGACGAGCCGGGCGCGGACGTGTTCCCGTACGTCATGACGACCTACCGCCTCACCGAGCACTTCACGGCGGGCGGGATGTCGCGCTGGTCCCCGTATCTGGCCGAACTCCAGCCCGCGTTCTTCTGCGAGGTCTCCCCCGAGCTGGCCGAAGAACGCGGCCTCGCCCACAACGGATGGGCGCACCTGGTCACGGCGCGCGGCGTCGTGGAGGCCAAGGTGCTCGTCACCGAACGGATGACGCCGCTGCGGATCGGGGACAAGGTCGTGCACCAGATCGGCGTCCCGTATCACTGGGGTCCGAACGGTTATACGACGGGCGACTCGGCCAACGACCTGTCATCCATCGCGCTGGATCCCAACGTTCACATCCAAGAGGTGAAGGCATTGAGCGCCGACATCCGTCCGGGACGCCGCCCGCGCGGCCCGGCCGTCCCGCGCTTCCTCGCCGACTACCGCGAGCGCGCGGGCATCACCGACGAAACGGGCATGGAGGTACGCGGATGACCTCGCTGATCGGACGCAACCTGCTCGCCGGCGCCGAGCCCGACCCGGCCGGGGACGCGGGCCACCGCGACCACCCGCCCCGGATGGGCTTCTTCACCGACACGTCGGTGTGCATCGGCTGCAAGGCGTGCGAGGTGGCCTGCAAGGAGTGGAACGCCGTTCCGGAGGACGGCCTCGAACTCACCGGCATGTCCTACGACAACACGCAGGGCCTCAGCGCGGACACCTGGCGGCACGTCGCGTTCATCGAGCAGCGCAAGCCCGTCGGGAACGCCGAGGCGGGCGAGCGCGGCGACCTGCGCTGGCTGATGGCGTCGGACGTGTGCAAGCACTGCACGCACGCCGCGTGCCTGGACGTCTGCCCGACCGGCGCGCTGTTCCGCACCGAGTTCGGCACGGTGGTCGTGCAGGAGGACGTGTGCAACGGCTGCGGATATTGCGTCCCCGCCTGCCCGTACGGCGTCATCGACCAGCGCAAGGAGGACGGGCGCGTCTGGAAGTGCACGCTCTGTTACGACCGGATCGGTGCGGGCCAGGAACCGGCGTGCGCGAAGGCATGCCCCACCGACTCCATCCAGTACGGCCCGCTGGACGAACTGCGCGAGCGCGCCGCCGCCCGCGTCGAGACGCTGCACGAGATCGGCGTGGACGACGCGCGCCTGTACGGGGACGATCCGGACGACGGCGTCGGCGGCGACGGCGCGTTCTTCTTGCTCCTGGACGAGCCCGAGGTCTACGGCCTGCCACCGGACCCCGTCGTCACGACCCGCGACCTGCCCGCGATGTGGCGGCACGCCGGGGTCGCCGCCGCCGCGCTGCTCGGCGGGCTCGCGGCCGTCTTCGCCGCGCACGGCCGGACGGGAGGCCGCCGGTGAGCACGTCCGACGTCACCAAGCAGGGCATCCGGGGCGAACGTCCGGGCCGGGACGCGCGGGTTGGCGCGGGCCTGCGACGCCGCAAGCGCCGGGGCGAGCGGCCGATGGTCCCGGACGCCGAGTTCACCTCGTACTACGGCAAACCGATCATCAACCGTCCCACCTGGGAGGCCCGGGACATCGCGGGCTACTTCTTCCTCGGCGGCCTCGCCGGCGCCGGGTCCGTGCTCGCCGCCGGAGCGCATTTCACCGGACGGCCCGCCGCCGCCCGCGCGCTGAAGATCTCCTCGACCGTCGCCGTCGCCGGATCGGCCGCCGCGCTGATCCACGACCTCGGCCGTCCGGAACGCTTCTACAACATGCTCCGCGTCCTGCGCCCGACCTCACCGATGAGCGTCGGTTCCTGGCTGCTCGGTGCGTACGGGCCTGCGGCGGGCGCGGCGGCCGTCCTGGACGTCACCGGCCTGTTCCCGCGCCTCGGCCGGTCCGCGACCGTCGGGGCGGCGCTGCTCGGCCCGGCCCTCGCGACGTACACGGCCGTCCTCGCTGCCAACACCGCCGTCCCGGCCTGGCACGACGGGTACCGCGAGATGCCGTTCGTGTTCGCCGGATCGGCGCTGGTGGCCGCGTCCGGGCTCGCGCTCGCCGCCGCGCCGCCCGCCGAGACCGCGCCGGTCCGGACGGCCGCGCTGCTCGGCACGGCGGTCGAGACGGCCGCGATGACGCTGATGGAACGCCGTCTCGGCATGGTCGCCGAGCCGTACAAGAAGGGCCGGGCGGGCCGTCTCCTGCGGGCCGCGAAGGTGTTGTCGGTCGCCGGAGCCGTCGGCGGCGCGGCGCTCGGCGGACGGAGCCGGACCGCGGCCGTCGCCAGCGGCGCCGCCCTGCTCGCCGCGTCCGCCTGCACCCGGTTCGGCGTGTTCTACGCGGGCCTGGCGTCGGCGGACGACCCGAAGTACACGGTCGTCCCGCAGCGGGAGCGGATGTTTTCCCGCCGTGCGCCGGGTAGTGGCGAAGAAGGCGACTGAAAGGAGCGCACCGATGCCCATGACGACGCGCGACGGCAAGGTCAAGAAGAGCGAGCTGCCCTCGACCATCCAGCGGTCCGACGACAAGGCGCAGCGGACGTTCGCCAAGGCGCACGACTCGGCCGTTTCCGAGTACGGCGAGGGCCAGCGCGCCAACCGTGTCGCGTACGGGGCGTTGAAGCACACGCACGAGAAGGTCGGCGACCATTGGCAGCCGAAGGCCGGGGGCGCGAAGGGCCCGTCCGATCCCCAGTCGGCGGGCGGCCGGACGACGCGGCGCGATGACGCGCAGGGCGTCGACATGAACGCCTCCAAGGAGCACCTGTACGACATCGCGAAGAAGCTGGACGTGCCCGGACGGTCGTCCATGAGCAAGCAGGAACTGGTCAGGGCGATCGAGAAGGCCAACCGGCGGCAGACCGCCAAGGCCCGCTCGAAGTGATCCGCGGAACGGCCCGGTGCGTTCTTCGCACCGGGCCGTCGCCTTGTTATTTGGCGCGCCCCTGGATGATGTCCCGAATGCGGTCGATCATCGCCGTCGGCGGACCCAGGAGCAGGTTCTTCTTGGCGCTCTCGACCCCGGGGTGCGGGTGCGTCGGCGCGGTCGCCTCGGCCATCGCGACCGCCGACGCCAGCGAGCGGCGCTGCTCGGGGGTGAATTCGGCGCCCAGCCGGTCGAACTCGTAACGCTCCTCGGCGCGGGCGTGGGTCAGGACGGCGATCCGCAGCTCGTCCAGTTTCGGGAGGAAGGACGGGTCGCCGACGTCCATGCCGTCCAGGTCGGCGAGCATTTCCTTGGCCGCGCGCTCCTCGGCCAGCCGGTCGTCCACGATGCCGTCGCCGCCGCGCAGCGACCGCCGGGCCAGCGGATGGACGATCTCCTCCTCGGCCGTCTCATGGACGGCGAGCAGCCGGACCAGCCGCTCGAACGCGGCTTTGCGCTCGTCCCCCTCCCGCTCCGCCACCTGCGTGAAAAGGTCCCGGATCTGCCCGTGCTGCTGCTTCAGCAGGTCGATGACGTCGCCGGTCTCCGGCGCTTCCGTTGCGGTGGATTTCATGCCCGCCGCCTACCCCGCACGAAGGTTCGCATTCGGGCGCCCGGGTAGGCGCGGCCGACGCGACCGAAAGGACGACCATGAGCTTCAATCCGCTCGAACACCGCGGCATCCCGCTCGACCGCCAGGTGCGGAACTGGTCGGAGCTGGACGTCCGGCCCGTCGACCCCGACACGACCGATCCGTACACCAAGTGCCGGATCATCACGATGAACGGGATCGAGGTCGAGGCCGTCCTGTTCAGCCACCAGCTCTCCCGGTTCTGCCCGGACATGGACGTCAAGCGGAAGCTCGCCGAAGTGCGGTACGTCGAGCAACAGCAGCAGAAGGCGGTCAACTGGCTGCTGCCGGGCCAGGCGTCGGTGCTGGAGACGACGATCTCCTATGAGCAGGTCGCGGTGGACCTCACCGCCTGGATCGCGCGGATGGAGCCCGACCCCTATCTCAGGCAGGCGTACGAATTCGGCGTGCTGGAGGACTTCGACCACCTGTACCGGTACTCCAACCTGTACGAAATGATCGAGCACCGGCGGGCGGAGAAGATTCTCGGCGGGCTCACCGAGGTCATGCCCGGACGTCCCGCGCTGGTCGAGCACCGGCACCCCGCCGACAACGTCCGCGACCCGTACGACCGGAACACCGCCGAGTTCGTGTCGAAACTGCACGCGCTGACGCTGGTCGCGTCCGAACAGCAGACGATGAACTTCTACATGAACACCGGCCCCCTCTACATGGAGCCGATCGCGCGGCAGCTCTACCAGGAGATCGCGATGATCGAGGAGGAGCACGTCACGCATTACGGCTCGCTCATCGACCCCGGCGAGACGTGGTGGGAACGGCTCGTCAACCACGAGTACAACGAGTGCTACCTGTACCACTCGTTCATGGAGACCGAGACCGATCCCCGGGTGAAGGCGCTCTGGGAACTGCACCTCGACATGGAACTGGCGCACCTGCACATCGCGTGCGACCTCATGCGGCAGTACGACGGACGCGACCCCGAAAGCGTCGTCGCCCTGGAGATGCCGAAGCCGGTGACGTTCGAGCCGAACAAGGACTACCTCCGGCACCTGCTCGCCACGCAGGTCGACCTCACCACGATCGGTGCGGGCTACGTCCAGGAGGCGCACGAACGGTTCGAGCGGATGCAGGACGCCGTCATGGGCGGACGCAAGCCGCCGAGCGAACGCGTCATCGACGAGCACCGCGAGGAGTTCGGCGGCGAGTACCGCGACCTGACCGAAGGACCGCACCCCGTCGAGGAGCTGCGCGAACCGATCCCGCTCTGACCGATCAGCGGCCCGTCCGGCGGGACTCGATGGCCTGCTCCACCTCGCCGAGCGCGGTCGCGAACCGGGTGGCGGGGGCGGTGCGGGCGACGGCGCGGGCGTCGTCCATGCGGTCCACATCGCGCAGCGCGGGCAGGTCCGCGACCGTCAGGCCGAGCGCGGTGAGGCGGCGGCGCTGCGACAGGAGCGTGGACGCGCGGCTCATCGGCACGCCCGCGCACACGCCGGGGACGTGCCGCCGCAGCCCGATCGCCCAGTAGCCGCCGTCGTCGGCCGGGCCGAGCACCGCGTCGGCCGTCGCGAGCGCGGCGAGGGACGCGCCGAGCAGCGCCGGGGTGACCTGCGGCGTGTCGCAGACGATGAGCAGCGCGGGCGTCCCGGCGTCGGCGAACGCGCCCTCCAGCCGCTCGCCGAGCCCGCCGCCGCGCTGCGGGACGACGTCCATCCCGGCGGGCAGCCACGGGCCGGGCGGACCGTCCAGCACCAGGCACGCCCACGCGGGCCTTGCCGCCCGCGCCGCGCGCAGCGTGTCGACCAGCATCGCCTCGGCGAGCGCGGACGCCTCGGCCGGGGTGCAGGGCGGGCAGAGCAGGGTCTTGACGCGTCCGGGCTGCGGGCTCTTGGCGAGGATCAGCAGGCCCGCCGCGTCGCCGCGCAGCCGGGACGGACGGCGCCGCCCGGCGCGCTCGGCGCGGGCCGCCGACTCGCCGCGCGGGCGCGGGATCCGCCACGTCCGGCGGGAGTGCTCGATCACCAGACCGCCCCCCGCGCGAGCCGGCCGAGGACGGCCGGGTCCGGGCAGGCCAGGGCCAGGGCGTCGCGGACGGCGCGGGACGGGTCGCCGGCCAGCGTCCGGCGCGTCGCGGCGGGCGTGCGCGGATGCCGGGCGACGGCCTCGCGGACGCGGTCGTCGTCGTTCTCGGCGAGGTCGGCGAGCAGCGCGGCGGGGCAGGCCGGGTTCCACGCGACGGCCCGGCGCCGGCCGCGCCGGGCGAGGGCGCGCAGCAGGCCGGCGGGCGCGCCGGGGTTGCGGGCCGCCGCCGCGACGACCGCTTCGTCCGGATCGTCGGCGAGGGCCGTCAGCGCGGGCGCGGGCGTGCGGGGATGGCCCGCGGCGGCGGTGCGGACGGACGCGTCGGCGTCCACGGCGAACAGCGCGAGCAGCCGCGGCTGGCAGGCCGGGTTGCGGGCGATGGCGACGCGCCGGTCGCGGTCGGCGCCCGCCGCGAACCGCGCGCGCCGCGCCGCCGGGAAGGCCGGGTTGCGCAGCGCCGTCGCGGCGGCCTCGGGGTCCCCGGCGAGCAGCGCGAGGACGGGCCCGGCGGTCGCGGGGTTGCGGGCGACGGCCGTGCGGACCTCGGCGGCGGGGTCGTCGGCCAGCGCGGCGCGGACCAGGGACGGCGTCGCCGGATGGGCCGCGACAGCGACCCTTGTCCACAGGTCGTCGTCCGGACTTGCGGTGAGCCGTCCGGGCGGGCAGTCGGGGTGCTGCAACGCGGCGTCGCGGACGGCGCGGTCGTGATCGTCCAGCAGGTCGAGGCAGAGCACGGGGTTGACGGCCGCCGCCGCGCGGACCGCCGCCACGGGATCCTCGGCGAGGCGCGCGTGCCCCGGCGGGATCCGCCGCGCGACGGCGGCGCGGACCTGCGGATCGGTGTCCGCGGCGAGCGCGCGGAGCGTGGCGTGGTCGCAGGCGCGGTTGCCCGCGACGGCCGCCCGGACACCGGGATCGGGATCGAGGGCGAGGCCGCGCAGCCATGGGACGGCCCGGGGATGCGCCGCCGCGGCCGTCCGCGACCGCGGCCCGCCGTGCGCGGCCTTGGCGAGCAGCCCGGCCGGGCAGGCGGGGTTGGCGAGCAGGAGCCCGAGATCGGTGGTCATGGGCTGATCCGTCCCGCGATGCTTACGCGCTCGTGGGGCAGGTCCGCGTCGAGCGTGCGCAGGAAGTCCGCCAGCCGCCGCTCGGCGCGCTCGCGCCCGTAGTGCGCGGCGAGCCAGGCCGCCGGGGCGACGTCCTGCCCGAGCAGCCGCGCCGCCGTGTCACCGACGTCGCCGTCGTCGGTGAAGAACGCGCCGGTGGCCGGGGCGACGTACTTCCAGCCGCCGAGCAGGTCGTCCCGGACGAGGACGGGAACGTCCAGCGCCAGCGCCTCCGGCAGCGCGCGCGGCGACGCGTCGAGCCGGTGCGGGATCAGCACCATCCGCGACCGCGCGACCAGCCCGAGGTAGTCCGCCCACGCGACCGCGTCCTTCACCTCGAGTCCCGGCAGGTCGGGCGCGTCGAAACGCCCCACGACGAGGACGCGCAGCCCCAGCTCGGCGCACAGCCTGCGCAGGCACGCCCTGGCCAGGTCCCAGTCCTTGGCGAGGGCGGCGCGGCGGCCGGGCCGGCAGACGTAGAGGACGTCCCAGCGCTTGCCCGGCGGCCCGTCCGGCAGCCCCGCCGCGCGGACGCGGTCGACATCGGTGAAGTCGGAATTGCTGAACAGCAATCGCGGACGATCCGGCGGAAGAAACCGCCCGGGCTCCCGGAAACAGTGACACCACGCCGCGCAGACCGCGACGAAATCGCTGCGCCACCCGTCCTCCGGAGCACTGCGCGCGCCGCCCCAGATATCCCGAAACCCCTCATGATAAAGCGGAAAGGGACCACAACTACAGAGCCCGATCATACGATGCCGAGCGGCGAGCGCCCGGTACACGGTGCGGTGCTCAGCGCGCACGGGCTCCCGGACGAAGGCGAAGCCCGTGTCGCGTCCGCGCTCGTCCACGATGTGCCGCAGCGAGGCCGGGAGATCCGGAACGTCCGAGGTCAGCGGCCTGTCCCCTCACCTCGGCAGGGCCGGACGACCCCACCCGCCGACCCGCCGAACCGACCCGCACCGCGGACGACGGCCGCCCCCATGACCAACCTCCCCTTCCAGCACACCGCCGGACATCCCCACCCGCCGCGCCCATTCCCCGCGCCGGACGTCCGCCCACGCTAAGCCCGCCCCACGAAACTGTAAAGAGCCAAAAACAACCACCGAAAAAGGGACACGAACGAAAAACCCACCTCCAGCCCGACCGATAACACACCCCCAACAAAACCCATCACCCCAAACCCCCAGAACCCCCGCCCACGACCCCGAACCCCCGCCCCCACCCCCCACGAGCCCCCCGACCCCCACAAGCACCCCGACCCGCCTGGTACCCTGGAACAGCCGACAGGCCGGTCACAGACCCCCTCGGCATGCGCCGTTAGCTCAATTGGCAGAGCAGCGGACTCTTAATCCGCGGGTTCGGGGTTCAAGTCCCTGACGGCGCACCGCATCTGACCTGGGCAAACGCAGCATAGCCGCGCTTGCCCGTCGTCGCATCTGCACCGGTTTGCCCCCCACGTTCGCTCCATGTTCGCTCGCCGCCCCCTGGCCGGGTAGGGCCATGTCTTGCATGTGTCCTTATCCAACCCACCCGCATCCGACCCACCCGCGCGTGTTGTCCGCCCCGTTCTGGCACCGTTCGTCATGGGGCCTCGCACGCCCTAAGGCTCACAGCCATGTTGCGTATCCGCTGCTACCAGCCTGAGCACTATGTGGTCAGTTCGAGCGCGGGGGCACCTGTGCTGCGGCGGCGATGCCGTCGAAGTAATGCTGGAGCGCGGTCATCTTTTCCAAGTAGCGAGCAGCCATCTGTAGGTGGGTGTAAGCGGTGTCTTCGTCCACTTCGCGGCCAGTCGGGTGACCAGCATCGTTGCGGGTCACGCGCAACAGGTCGCCCACCGCGTCCAAAGTGAGGCTGTCGCCGAGGTCGTCGGGGAGTTGGGCGCGCATCGGTTCCAGGCGCTTGCGCAACTCCAGGAACCGGGTGTGCTGAGAGTGCTTGGGATTGTCCAGCGCGGTCTTGAGCTTGTCAGCCGACGAGCCCAGGGCAGCTACCACACTGTTGGCCAAGCCAGTGAACACGCGCTCGGAGGCAACCCCCAGCATGACCGAGCTAGCCAGGTAACAGCGCGCATTGAACGCCCTCAATGCCTCCTTTACATAACGCACCGCCGCCGGGTCCAGATCTGGGATGCGGTGCTTCAAACGCCGCAGGTACCCTTCGGTGTCGCGCGGTTCCCACGACCCGCCCTCAATGGCTTGCATCCCGGCTTCGGTGAGCTTCCATCGCCAGTTGTCGGTACTGGGCTGCTGGGACGGATCGAGATAGGCCAACCCTTCCGCCACCAAGCCCCACAGAGCCTCCCATACCTGATGCGGCCTACACCCGGTCCTGGTACGGATGGTTGACGGCAAGTATGGGTCTGCGAAGCGGGGGTCCACGCCCGGCGTGCCCAACAGATTCAGTGCCTCACTGCGGATATCCACACCAACAGCCTAGGACCCGTGGCCCAAGTTCGCCGACTGATCTATCATCGCTTCCTGTGGCTGACGATCGCATCATCGGCAGCTCGCCTGGCCCCGGACTCCCGCAAGCTTGTGGACACAGAACGCTACGATCCAGAAGCAGTCAGCCAACCAAACTAATCAGTGTGCCAGCTATAAAAATTTTTGATCCGGATAAGGGCAAGGTGACGTGGCGAACGAAAGAGGTGGTCATTGAGCAGGACAGCGCCGAGAGAGCCGGACGGAGATAAGCCGGGTAAGACCCGCGACCACACAGTACCTCAAATGTATCTCCGCCGCTTCGCCGAAAATACAGACCCTAACAAATACGGACTTCAAGTACGTCGAATTAGCAATATCGACAAAGTCATCCCCACCCGACCAAACAAGGTCTTCGTCGAATGCGGGTTCTACTGGGGGACAACCTTGGAGAACGTGCCGCACCATTCGGTCGAAGACCTCTTTTCCCAGATCGAAGGAGACGCGGCCACCGCTTTCCAAGCCATTCTGGATGATCCAGACTACGCATTCCCCGTGTCCTGGCCTCTCGATCCCGCCCACCGGAAGGCTTTGGCATGGTGGATGGCGGCACAGATTCTGCGTACCACCCGCCAGCGGAAGCGACTCGCCCGCCTGGGGCAGGCTGCCAACGCCGTAGAAGTACCTGTTGGCGTCGCCGCGCTCGCGGCAAATAACCCCCACCTAGACTTCATCATCGAAAACTTGATTGGTCTAGCTTCCATCCTCTACACACGACCGTGGGGCTTGGCTTTCAGTGCTGCGTGCCTGCTGACCAGCGACGTCCCAGTTGTTCTCTTCAACGACCACGACGCCGACAACCAGCTCGCGGCAGCTTCTTACTGCGACATAGCCCTATCCCTAGACCCTCACCGGCTACTTTTGCTACCCGGCAGCTATTTGCAAATGGAAGATCCCAACAAACGCATTGATCATCGCATGGTCTTTCAGGGTGCAATGGGGTTGGCGCTGGTCCAGATCGTCTACGATGCAGCCGACGCTTTGATCGCACATCACCCGCTGCACGATCCATGGCGTCATTGGAAACCTACCGGTCCCCGTTTGCCAGCCCCATGGGAGGGCGAGCATCACCCCAGCCCTGAATACGCCATCGAATACAACACTCTGCCACCTAACGAAACCGTCGAGAAACGTTGGACCACCCAGCACCCTGCTTAAATATCCCCTAGGCGCGGCAATCGGATGTGGATGGTGCGTTGAGGATGACGTTGGCGGCGTCTTCGGCGGATTGGCGGGCGAGTTGGGGTAGGAGGCTGGTGTAGGTGTCGGCGGCGATGGTGATCGAGGACAGCCGCAGGGTCTCTTGGACGACTTTCATGTCGTATCCGGCGGCGAGGAGGAAGCTGGCCGCGCCGTGACGTAGGTCGTGCAGGCGGACGGGCGGGAGTCCGGCTTCCATGGACAGCAGCTCGAATTGTTCGGTGACCTGGGCTGGGTGGACTGGCTGCCCGATGCTGGTGGTGAAGACGTGTCCGGTGCCGGTCCAGGCGGTTCCAGCGGCCAGGCGTTCGGTGTTCTGCCGTCGCCGGTGTGCCCGCAGTTCAGCGACGGTGGCGGTGTCGAGGCTGATGGTGGCTTCGCCGGCGTCGGACTTGGGTTTGCCCTCCTGGGTGGCGGAGCCGAGCTGGGTGATCTGCCACCGGATCGTCACCGTCTGGTTCTCCAGGTCCAAGTCGCTCCACCGCAGGCCGCACGCTTCTCCGCGCCGAAGCCCGCGGAAGGCGATGAGGTGGTACAGGGCGTAGAGGCGGTGGCCGCGTGCCCGGTCGAGGAACCGTCGGGTCAGTGCGGGTGTCCACACCATTACCTTCGACGGGCGCGGCGTTCCAATGTAGGCGTCCAGCCTGGTCAGGCGCCCGTGTTTCCCGGTGGGGTCGAGTTCGGCCAGGCGCTTGCGGGCCTGGTCGGCGTTGTGGACGTGGTCGGCGTGGTCGGTGTGCCATTGGGTGATGCGCTCGTCGGTCCACACCAGCGCTTTGGGTGCCTTTCCCGACGGCAACTCGACCAGGGCGGCGACGTTGAGATCGATCCGCCGTTCCTTGATCGCCTTGTTCAACGCCGCCCGCAAGGTCGCGCGGATCCGCTGCTTGGTGGCCGGGCCGACGACCCGGCGGCCCTTCACCAGCGCCCGGAGCGCGGGATCGGCGGAGGCGCGGGCTTCACGGATGATGTCGTTGAGGTCGTCGATCTCCTCGAACACCCGGTCGACATCGGTCACTCGCAGCCGGTCCAGCGGAATCGATCCGAGGTTCGGGGTGAGGTAGAGGCGGATGTGGCCAGCGTAGCTGCGCACGGTGGCCGCCCGCAGGTTCTTGCGTCCGGCAAGCCACTGCTCCAGGTACCCCCCGATGGTCAGCGCCTGGGACAGATCTTGGCCGGTGCGGACCTTGCGCCGCACCTCTTCGGGCACCGGAGGTTTCTTGGTGGCGCGGACGGTGGCGACGATCAGGTCGGCGATCTCGACCCTGGCCGCGTCGTCGTCGGCGATGGCCAGGAGTTCTTTGACGTCGTTCATCTCCGACTCGGCCGCGTCCTGGCTTCCGAACCCGCCGCGCCGCAGCGGCCCCCTGCGCGTCCGGTCGGCGTGGGGCGGGAGTTCGAGCTGGTAATTCCAGGTCCCGTGGGTGTGGCTCCAGCGGCCGTCGCGGCGCCGCAACTTCGGACACCGTTTGCGCAGCAGCTTCCCGTCCTCATCGCGGCATCCGCACGCTTTGAACGTGCTTCCCGTAGCGGTCATGTCAGGTGTCCCCCCGCGAAGGTGAGGGCTGCCCGTGTGGTGTCGGCTGGCAGGGTTCCGTCCCGACAGGGGCGAGGCCGAGGAGCGTGAGCAGGTCGGCGGTCGCGACCCGGTACCCGCCCCCGACCCGTAGCACCTGGCACGGAAACCGTCCGGTGCGAGCCAGCTGGTACGCCGTGGTCCGGCCGACACCCAGCACCCGCCCCGCCGTCACCAGATCGACGCACACAGGCAGCGAACGAACCTCCGCCAACGTCAAACCCCGAGCCACACACCACCCCCGGCACGCACCACAGCGCCCGCCAACCCGCACCCCGGACAGCGGTCCGGGCGGCGATTGACGATGCGGTGCGGATGACGGCCGCAGGGCCGTTCAGCGGCCCGACAGGGACTGTGCGGGTACTGGGTGGCATGGGGTCCGATCGGCGGTTGGATGATGCCCCGCACCCCCGCACGGCCCGTTACCGGGCCGCCCGGGGCGGGGCCGCCATATCGACCCGCGCCTCCGGCACCAGCCTCAAGCAGGCCGGGCGCCGGGCGCGGCGAGTCCGACAGGACATGCACCGACCTCGACCAGGCCATCGCCCAGATCACGGACGCTCCTCCCTTCCACTCGGCACGACACCGCAGAACCTGTTCGTCCCTGAACCGACGACCTCACCCGCCGCATGGGACACCGCGCGCCACGAATCCCACCTTCCAAACGGCGGTCCCGGCTCAGAGGCCCTCATTCAGTAAGAGACCGACACCCCAAATTCCTGGACACCCGCCTGCACAGCCCCACGGACACGGGACGGCCCCGGATGGCGCTTCCGCCGACCCGGGGCCGCGTAATGGTGGTGCTGGTGGTTGGGCCTGCTGCGGGTCCGCCCCGCCGCGCTGTCAGGCGGTGCCGGTGACGCCGGTCGTTGTCGTGGCGACGTCCGCCATGTCGGTGGCGTTGATGTCGGGGGTGGGGTTGGCGGCGCGGTAGCGGCGGGGCTTGTCGCACGTCAGGATGGTGACGCCGTGACCGGTCAGGGTGTCCAGGGCATTGGCGACCGCGCCCGGCGAACGCCCCAACACCCGCGCGACCTCACCCGGGGTGAAGTCCTTGCCCGCATAGGCGCGCAGGTGCGCCTCCACCAACGGCCTCAACGGCGACGGCGCGGCCCGATCACCCGCATCCATCCCACCAGCCGCCGGGCCGATGCGGGCGGTGCCGGTCGAGGCCGTGCGGGACGCGCGCCGCACCACCCCCGCATACTCGGCGATCTTCTCCAACCCGCCGCTCATCGCGTCCTGGTCGTCGGCGGCGACCGCCGACAGCGTGGTCGTCACCACAACCAGGAGATCGGCCAGCATCGCCCGCGCCGCCTCCCGCCGCCGCGCCCTATCCAGCTCAGCGTCCACCCGCGCCCGCCGCGCAACCTCCTCAGCCTGCGCGCGCGCCAGCGCCTCGGCCGCCGCCGCCCGCCGACCCCCCTCATCCGACAGCAACCGCACCGCCGCCGCCAACGCCTCCGACGACACCCCACCCGCCGCGCCGTTGCCCACCGTGCCGTCAAAGCCGTCGATGACGGCGCTGCCAGCGTCACCGGCCGTCCCCGCCGCCTCGTCGGTCGGGTCGTCAGTCGGGTCGTCAGTCGGGTCGTCGATGGTCGGTGCAGCCGGTGCCCACAGGGCCGGGGCGGTCCCGGTGCCGGGGGTCCGGACCGCGCGCCCGGCGTCGGCGAACCCGTTCAGCGCCTTGGACACCGACGCGCGACTCACCCCCGCCACCGACGCCAGCCCGGTCACCGTCGCACCGCCCGGCGCGGCCTTCAGCGCATCCCACACCGCACCCGCCGCCCCTGCCGGACGCGCACCCTCACCCGCCTGGGCGGTCGCCGCCGCGTCCACATCAGCCGCATCGGTGACCGTGTTCGCCGTGATGATGTCCGCCATTGTTCTCGTCCTTCCAAAAGGGCGGACCGGTGCGGGACTTTCCCGCTCGGCGCCATCCGCCATGACGACCATTTCTCGATCCGCGACCCGACACAACACGGAGCGCCGACGAATTCACTGACGGAAACGAATGGAGAGGCTTACCTCACTAAAACCGAATCCACCAACAGCCGTGCGGTGCGACGCCCACCGCATCATCGGCGGGAAAATGAGAAGCGGGGAACACACCGACGAACGAAGCGCGCGCGGCCCTCACCGCGGCCTTCAAAGAGCGAGCAGCACACGCGTTCATCCGACCGCAGACCAACCACACCGAGAGAGAAACCAAGGCTCACGGCCCACCGTGACATGCCGTCCGCCCGGACCCACCCGTGTCCATGCCCCATATCAGGGGCATCCGGGGGCGGCACCACCCCCGGATGCCCTCGCCCCACCTGCACCGAAGACCCGCGCGCAGGGGGCGTTTATAAACGCATCTCTGAAAAGCTCCCTCAACGCACCCCTGAACCTCCCGCGATCACCCAACGCCAAGAACCGCAGTCGACCGTGTCGTGATCGCAGGCCGCGCCGCAACCCGCGCTCACCGTCGGGCGCGGTTCCGGCTTCGCCGCACCGACAGGCACGCGACCCGCCCGCGCCCATCTCGGCAAGGCGCAAGCGGCCGTGTCGCCGCCTGGTCCCGGCGCATCGCCGAAGACGAGCCGCCGCGTCTTCGGACACAGCCTCCTCGCAGCCCATGCTTTGAGAACGTCGGAACAAGGATGGAGGGACTGCGTAACTGGCCATGCCAACAGTCCAAACCTCCGGGCCTCCACCGCCGCCCCCTCCTGCATACCCCTTTTACTGGGGTATCCGGGCGTACCACCGGAACCCCTCACACCCCGTCCCACATGTGCGAAGACATCCACGCAGGGGGACCACTCATAGACGGAGCCCCGATTGGAACCCCGATGGGACCCCCGGCAGGAACCCCGGTTGGCGCGCAGCAAGAAGCCTCGCCCGCGCCTTGGAGAAGGCGCGGGCGAGGCCGCTCGGGTGCCCGTATCGTGGCCCTCGGGGACCAGCCCGTTATGGTCGGGCTGGTCCCCGCCTCACACCGCCCTCATCGATGGAGAGACCGGTCACGGGATCATCGGCGGAGCGCCGTCCAGCTCCGCCCACACTAGATGACCGACCAACGGGTTGCCGTAAACCCCAAGGGTGCCGGCGAGGCGAGACACCGCCAGCAGGCCACGACCACGGCTGAGCCGGGTGTTGAGCGGGTCGTTGCGCACCGCCGGAATACCCCGGCCGCCCAAGTCCCGAACCCCGACCAGGGCCAGACCGTCGCGCACCATCAGATGCAGCGTGAAAACACCTCCTTCCTCACCCGAGGTCGAGTGACGGATTGCGTTGGCCGCCAGTTCCCCGGCCACCAGCTCGACCTCGTCCACCACCGGCGAATCCGCGAACAGCACGGCCGCGAACCTGCGCGCCGCCTTCGCCTGATCCAACCGGCCTGGGAACGTCCGGCTCCACGCCAACGCCCCACCCGTTGCGCCGTCAGCCACCGCGAACGGCGACAGAAAACTACATCCCCACATCGTTGCGTCGTCCCTTTCCAGGCACCAGCCCGCCACCCCGCATAACGCGGGGTTAATGGGTACGGGCGGACCTGGACCCATCTATGAACAACTCGAAATGCAATGTCAAGCCACAGCGGGAATTCGCCATGCCACCGACGCTCGCCACAGGATCACAGGCAGCCGCCCCGTAGAATGGTGATCGCCTGCATGATTGAATACAAAACTCGACTTGATGTCGTTATGAAGAACCGGCATATGCGCTCCAGCACCGCCCAGTGCGGGGCTTCGACCGAAAACAGGCGGGCTCACGGGCCGTTCTCGGCATCGGCTCGAATGATGAGACCGGCGTCTTGAGATCGTGGCCCAGTACTCCGCGGACGGCGGCAGGGATCGGCGTGCCGGGCGGCGGATTCGCCGTGACGGCTGGTGCCGGTTCCGTGCCGCCGTTTCGCATGTCCGGGGCCGATCCGTTCCCGGATGGACTCGACAGGGTGGCCCGGCTGGGAAACGGCGAACGGGGACGCGCGCCGCAAGGCGCGCGTCCCCGCCTTGGCGTATCAGGGAAAGTCCTCACACCCGTCCGTCCGGCTGATCGCCGGGGCGGTTACTTGAGGTCGGTGCGGAGGGTCTTGATGGCGGCGATGGCATCGCCGTTGAAGTAAGTCCGGACGACGCTGTGCAGGACGGCGCGGGCGCGCGGGCTCGGCTCGGGCTCCGGGTCGGGCACGTCGGCGTGGGCGTCGCCGGCCTGGAGGAGCTTGTGGATCTCCTCGGCGTGGTACCGGCGGTGCCCGGACGGCAGCGTGATCGGGTGCAGCGTCCCGGTCCTGGCCCAGCGGGTGACGGTCTTGGGATCGACGCGAAAGAACATCGCGACTTCCGCCGGCGTGTACAGGGTCGGCTGCTGCGGCTCTTCGGGCTGCTTCTTGGTCATGGTCGTCGTTCCGGTTTCTCGGTGTGGATTGATGGGACGGGCCTCCGGGCCGATCGCGGGGCGGCGCGAAGGAGGACGGACCAGCTACTGAACGAGTTGGTTCAGCCGCCGCGATCGGGTGGCTGGCCAAGCCGCCCGTATATGTGAGCTTGTGAGCGTCGTCCGGCGAGCCGTTGGTCGCCGCGTGCGAACTCCCGCCCCGGGAAACGCCCGAGATCACTCGGGCAGGTGCGTGCGCCCCGGACGGGTCGGCGATCGGGCCTAAACCCGCGCTCGCCATCGGCTCCGGCCAAGTACAAGGCGGCCCAGAACGCCCTGTCCAGGTCCGCCGCCTGCGGCGAATCCACCACCGGAATCAGCTCGATCGTGGAGCAACCAGCCGACACGGTCGCTTCGGGGCCGCGCCCGAGCCGAGTGCTAGCCGCACCCCCTAGGCCAGTGCGTTCAGGAGGCGGCGGTTTCGCATCCCAAGTTCCGTCCCGACTCCTGGACGCGTCCCGCGAGAACTGCGGACGGACGAAGGGGCCGGCCATCGCCTCGTTCCGCCGTTCGGCCTGCCGGATCTCGACCGTCAGTTCTTCAACGGTCGGCGCCTCGACCCAAACCGCGTCAGACAGATGCGCCGCCCATGCGGTGAACGTCCGGTGGTACGGGCTCCACAGCACCACCCAGCCGGGAGCATTCGCCTCTGCCCATCGCGCCACGTCTTCGGGACCCGACATCGGATCACACCTCCGGGGACAGGACGCGTGCCACTGCGGACGCCGCCTCGACCGGATCGTCAGCCGGGCTGATCACATCGCCCCACGACCACACGAAGACGAGCTTCGTGTCACCGGGCTCGGCCGGACGGCACCGCACGTCCTCCGCCAACTGGCCGCACACCGGATTCACCACCCGCAGGAACGCCCCGGGAGATCCACCCGGCTCGACCAGACGACATCTCAAGCTGCGGTACCGCTCCACGATCACCGACCGCAAAGCATTCAAACCATCAATTTCGGACGCGCCGGGCTCGACGAGAGGTGCCATCATTTGACACTCGACCTCCAGGAAAACGCTTGCGTTGAAAATCTGCGCCGAACGCTCCGTACCGAGGAGCACCCGCCCGGCTGCCCGCCCTCTCCAGCCCTGCCAGATCGCCGAACTGGTTCAAAGTTCGCGAACCGTACGGGGGCGGACGGAAGGTCGCCGTGCCCCTAGCCAAGCCGCCGCCCGGCGATTGCGGCAGTGTTCACAACGGGTGCATTGGCCGTTAGGCGGGTCCGAAGAGAGCGCGTGTTGAGGCAACTGAGCTGTGAATCGCCGCCAGAAGTCGAGCAGCCAACCGCAAGGGCCGACAACGGAGCGCAGCGACTGGAACACTGGTGTTCGGGGAGACAACAGGTCTCCGAGGGAAGTTGGCGGGTTCGTCAGGTGGGGGGTTGGTTCGTGACGCTGGAGAACTCGCCGGCGCCGTTCACGGCCGAGTCGGCGCAGGCGGTGGCGGTCGCCGTGTGCCGCGCGGCCGGGATGGATCCAGCCGGGGCGACGTTGATGGGACCGGTTGCCGACAACGCCGTCTTCCGGATTCCGGCGGAGCGGATCGTTGTACGGGTCGCCTCCTCCATGCGCGCCATGCCTAGGGTCGCGCGAGAGCTGGCCGTGGCCCGGTGGCTAGCAGAGCAGGACTTCCCGGCTGTCCGTCCGGTGGATGCTGTGACTCAGCCAGTAGCCGAACAGAACCGGCTGGTCACCTTCTGGGAGGAGATTCAGAACCCGCGCCAGGCATCGACAGCAGAAATGGGAACGCTGCTGCGTCGGCTTCACGCTCTGCCCGATCCACCCTCCGGGCTGGTCGGCCCTATGGAGCCTTTCGTCCGGCAACGCGCCCATATAGCAGAAGCCACGGGGATCGACGCCGATGATCGAGACTTTCTGATGAGCTTGCTGACTCAACTGAAAGAAGCCTACGACGAAGTGAAGTTCACACTTCCAGCAGGCGTGATTCACGGCGACCCGCATCGCAAGAATATTCTTGTCGACGATAAAGACCGCCCTATCTTGTTGGATCTGGAAAGGTTCAGCCTTGGGCCGCGCGAGTGGGATTTGACGGTCCCGGCGGTCTATCTACGAGTCGGCTGGTACGACGACGCCACGTACACGGCGTTCTCCAGTGCCTATGGATTCGACGTAACGGCCTGGGACGGATTCGCAACGCTGGCCGCGATCCGGGAGCTGCGCATGACGACGTGGCTGGCCGCTCGGACCGGGCGGGAGCCCCGGCTGATCGGTGAGGCACGACGGCGCATCGCCTCCTTGCGCGACACGTCCGCTCCGCGGCACTGGACGCCCGGCACCTGAGCCGCGCGTTGACACGACCCGTTCAGGACGCGACCAGGACCTCCGCGAGCCGTTCCCGGAAGGCGGACACCGCAGCGGTGTCAGCGTAGGTGTCCAGATGCCGATTGAACGTTCGGATATAGCTGCGGACCCGCACCGACTTGAGTTGGTCCACCAACGGGAGTGCCTCGGTTGCGACGGCGACCGCCTGATCCACATCACGGTCTCGGGAGCGTGAGGCGCTCACGTGGGACGTCGCGAGGGTGAAGCGGCAGAACGTCCGGCTGCGAGGGTAGGAGTCACCCGACGCGGCGAGTGAAAGAGTCGCGTGCCGGACGGCTTGCGAGGTGTGGCCGAGTGCTTGGAAGCAATGCCCGAATTCATCATGGAACTCGGCCGCATCGAAATAGCCGATCCAGTCGGGTTCATCACCGGGGTATCGCTTCGCGAATGCGGCCTCGGCTTCGCTCAGAGCACGCAGGCAGCCGCGGGCATCACCGAGGCTGGCGAGCGCTCGGGCCTCCATCGCGCAGTACATGGCCTGGACGGTCGGCGTAGCGTGCCCGGCCCCGCCGAGCTTCGCCGCCCGGGCAAGGTCCACGGCCTCGGTGAACTCGCCCAGGAAGTTCGCCTGATGACTCATCAACGCGAGGACCTTGCCGCCCAGCGCCCGGTCCCCTGATGTGTGCGCGAGGTTCAGCGCCTGGACGAAGTACCGCCGGGCCAGCCCATGATTGCCGGTGTCGTAGGCCATCGCGCCGGTCTTGTAGGTGAACTGAGCGGCGACGCGGAACAGGTCCCGGCCGACTGCCTCGGTGTAGTTACCGTGAAGCAGCGGCGTCACTTGGCTGTGCAGGTATTGCGCCGCCGCAGTGCGGGCATGGCCGCCGCCGAACTGGTGGTCGAGGTTCTCGAACATATGCACAGTGGTCCGCACCGCCTCGACATCGCCGCGGCCCACCGTGATCGTGCGGCCGGTTCGATGCGGTGGATCAGCCGGCGGAGCGATCAGCCAACGCGCCATCGGCGTCGTGAGCATTGCTGCGGTAACTGTGCCGTGTCTCAGGAACTCCGCTCGATTCAGATCTTCACTCCACAGACGACGAGTCGTTCGCAGGACGGTCGGAGCTTCGGCGGCGAAATCAAGGCCCAAGGTCAACGGCGGACCGCCCGGCGAGGCCATCCCGATATCTGCGAGCGTGAGCGAACGACCCAGACAACGACCGAGCGCCAGGGCGATCAATTCGGGCTTCGCACCTCTCGGGATCATCCCGTTCCGCCAACGGTTGACGTCCACATGGGTGCAGCGGATGTCCTGGCCGCGCAGTCGGCCAAGGTCACGCACCGCCTTGGCCAACGCCTTGTTCGATATCCCGGCCTCTTCGATCACAGCGACCAAGTCGTGATTCGGGTTCATCGTCATCGCGGTTCGGTTCCCATCACCGGCACACCTCGACTGTGGTGCCGAGCGTAACCAGTCGGCCACATAGAACGAAGGGTGTACGGCGACCTGACAGCGGAAAAATGCTCCCCTTCTGCACCCACCCGTCAGGGAGTGCACCCCTTCTGCACACTGCCCGCCGTAGCGGCTGGCGGTTTTGCTATGGGATATGACGACCTCGCTGCCCGGGCGGTGTCCTCCCCACCACGCCGACCGATCCGTCCACCGTGACTCCACCCCTGAACCGACCATCACTCCGTTGAAGGCCGCCCTCATGTACGCGCGGTGGAACTGGCCGGTCATGGCGGGGACCGCCGCGACGCTTGGCGACGGCGGATCTTCCGGGATCGACGAGGTGGTGACTCCGACCGTCGACCCTGACCGCGTCCATCGGTGGTGGGGTTCGCGGCCGGACGCGAACATCGTCGTCCCGACCGGCGCCATGTTCGACGTGATCAGCATGCCGTCCCCGATCGGCCGCGCCGTCCTGGACGTGCTCGCCGACCGCGGAGCGTGGCTCGCACCGGTGATGTCGGACGGCGACGCCCTCAGCTTGCTGGTCCGCCCGCGTCAGGGCAGCCCGTGGACCGAGCTGGCACGAACGGACGGGCTCACTTATCTCGGTCCGGGCCACCTGATCACGCTTCCGTCGGGCGGAACTCCGTTCGACGGCCAGGCCAGATGGGTGATACCTCCGACCGACGCCAACGTTCTCCGCTTGCCCCAGTTCGCCGAGTTGGCACCGGTCCTACGGTCGCTGCCTCGATCGTCTCCACGTCCGGGCCTGCAGCACGCCGACCACCCATCCCGCTCCAACCAGTCAGAGGAACTGCCATGACGATGCTCGGAATGCCCGCCATCCCCGACCGTCCGACGCCCGAACCGACCGGCCCGATTCGCTTCATGCGCGGTCACCATTTCGCCCTGGGCGCGGACCTGGACCCCCGTCAACTCGCCGCCGAGACGACGGCTCCACTGTCGGTGATCATTCAGGTCACCAAGTGCTGCGACTTCGAGTGCAGCTTTTGCAGCAAGACGTTGTGGGATCAGCTCGGGTCGGCGCCAGGGCCAGCGAACCATTCGCCGAAATCCAGGCTGGAGGGACGACGGCCAGTTCAACGGAGCCGGTGGTTGCGCCGTGCGCGTCGAGCCCCGCCGCTGGCCAGTACACCGTCAGAGGGCCGTGAACACCGGGGTCGATGAAGAGCGGCACAGTTTCAAGCGGGATGCGGGTCCTGGCGCGCAGGTCGATAGGGCCGAAGGTGATGCGCAGCCGGCGCCGACCTGGTCGGTGATTACCTGGTGCCGCTGTCGCGCGTCCCCGCGCTGGCCATCCCGTCATAAATTCCCATTGGACGCAATCAGAACCAATCCTCCAAACGTGCGAAGCGGGAGCGCAGCAGCACACCGGTCGACCTCATCGATAGTGCCTACACGCGACGAGGTTTTCGGACCTTAACTCCATCCGAAGGCCACCAATCGGAGCACCGGCGGGCGGGATGCGCTCGCTAGGTAGCAGCGCTACCTCCCGGTTCTTGCAGCCACGCCCCGATAATCATCGCCGCTTCGTGTTCGTCAACCGCAGACTGTTCCGCGTTCTCTTCCCAGACGACAGTGCGGAACAATTCTCTCTCACGCCACTCCTCCAGACGTTCATCCAAATCCTCACTATTGGCTTCTGCGTCAACCATTTCACTGACGCTGTAGCGCAGGCGCAGTTCACCATCGACCAGGTGGTAGCGATCCTTTGTGGGGAAGAGACATTGCATAGGCATGGTCCGGTCGAGTTCCACTGATCCGAGGTAAGCGGCTGCTTCTTTCCGCATCGCTTCGTCGATATCCGCGGCTTGATCTCGGGTGACACCGGCGACAACAGCGACGGCGAGGTTACGCGAACCGATCAGCGTTGCTAGTCCAGGTATCGTAAAGGTTTTCCATAGAGCAGGCTCTCGTGCGAGAAGATGCGCGGCAACGTCACGGGCTCCGACGCCGCTCGGAGGGTAGAAGCTCGCCACAGCCACGCCCAGATCGCGCCGATACTCAGGAACCACCCGCACTACCTGACGCAACACCTCCCAGTCAATGTCGCCAGGCATGACCTGGTCCTCGGCGAAGAACAGTACAACACCCAGGCGTTCCATAGTTTCCTTCCTCTGTGAAACGTCGACGCACAGCGGCATCTGTCCTTCCGAGGACAGTTCGTTACGAAAGTCAGCGACCTTGAGTTCGTGCGGTACCGGAAGCGTCGCAGACGTCGCGTATTCGAACATAGCCTGAACATCGGATTGCGGCTGTCCGAAGACAAGGGCCGAGACTCGAATCCGGCCGTCCCACACGGCGGCCACGTACCCCAGTCCAGCGAAGACCTGTGGGTCCTGGGCGGCATCATGGAGCGTCGTTACTGCAGTCGTCGTGGTGAGCCACTGCGGGTCGAAGCTGACCACCAGCCCATGGTCGCCGACCTGGCAGACGAGGTGGGGGCCGTCGGCGAAGTCACCTGAGGGGGGCTCCGCAGGTACCTTCGGAGGGTTGACGCATTGCATGGAGGCTTCAAATGACACCAACGTACCGCGGCTCACCCGGCCTATGGTGCGGTCGTCGATCACTACCGCCTCTTGGTCCCAGGTCTCGAATAGAGGTCTGGCCATTTCCACAAAGTAGCCAGGTGCCAGTCCTTGCCCGTGGAACGGCTTCGCTGTATCGATCCCTGCTCTTTTCGCCAGCTGCATCAACGGGGTTCCGGCGAGCATCGCAGCCCGAGGAAAGTTGACCAAGTCGACGTTAGCCAACCTCACCCGCCAGGCATGGGCCGACCGTCGCATGTCTTCGGATAGCGCCTGCGGGTTGGGATCCGTCTCCGGGGAGCTGACTATTCCAGGGATGTTCACGTTTCCGTGAATTACTCCTACTTGAAACACCGACCCTGCGACCAGTCCCGAGAGTTCGTTCCGAGAAGTTGACTCTCCCGGAAAATTCGCTTGGCTGCGATCCTCATGCCCCATAGGATATCCACCCGTTCGGTGCCGTTCTCCCAGTTTTAGGTCAGACGCTACACCGCTGGAGCCACACCATGCGGCATGGATCGGGCATCCCCTGATGAAGGTTTGACGCGTCGGCTGGCTTGACACCCCTCCGACGCGACTACACCCGCGGTGTGGCGGTGCTGTCGTCCCTACCCACCGCCAGGCGGCACGGATCGCCCATCAGGGATGCTTGCGGGCATATGCGATAGGTTGCGGTCGTCCTATTGACGTGAACCTATGTGGCATGGTGCCGGGATTGGCGGCGGCCGGGTTCGCTCGTTGTTCGCTCGGCGCCCCCGACCCGTACCGGGACGGGTCAACATCGTTTGGCACGCGGAATGGTATCGACATGGACGGAACGGTCTGTTTCGGCACAGTGCGGGACCGTTCGGGGCGGGTGGAGGCGTCTCTTAATCCGCGGGTTCGGGGTTCAAGTCCCTGACGGCGCACCGCCCCTTGCGAAAACTCATGTGCGAAGCCTTCAGGCCCCACCCGCCGGTGGGGCCTGTGCGCGTTCTCGGCGGGTCCGCTCAGTCGAGCGGGACGGTGACGACGGGCGCTCCGGTCGGCTGGGACGATCCGCGCGCGGGCTCGACGGTGACGCCGAGTCGCCGGGCGTCCCGCAGACCGGCCGCGAGGACGGGTCCGCGACCGGCGGCGGGCAGGAACCCGGCGGGGCGCGGCCGGGCGGAGCCGAGGAACCAGAGCTGGTAGGTCCGCGCGGCGGGCAGCGGCCGTAGGCCCGAGGCGGTGACGAGGACGGTGTCGCCGGAGCGGGACGCCACGAGCGTGAGCGTGCCGCCGCCGGCGTCCGCGGCGGCCCGGACGGTGGCGACGCGCGCGTCGGGCGCGGCCAGGACGGCGGTGATGCGGCGGTTGAGCTCCTGCGCGTCGCGAGCGTCCCCGCGCCAGTGCGCCGCCGCGCCGGCGCTTACCAGGGTGAGCATGACGCATGCGGCGGCGGCGAGCCGCCCGGGAACACGGCGGACGCGGCCGAGCGACCGCCGGGGCGAGCGCAGCGGCGGCGGCGCCTGGCGGATGCCGTCGATCTGTGTCATGACACGTTCGTGCAGGGTGTCCGGTGGCGGAACGGCGGCGGCCAGGGCCAGGCGGGCGGCGGTCTCGCGGAGACCGGCGACCTGCTCGGCGCAGGTCGCGCAGCCCGGCAGATGGCGTTCGAAGCGGTGGCGTTCCCCGGCGCCGAGGGCGTCCAGGGCGTACGGCCCGGCGAGGGTGTGCGCGTCGTGGCTCATGCTTGCACTCCGAGGCAGTCGCGCAGCCGGATGAGCCCGTCGCGCATCCGGGTCTTGACGGCGGCCAGGCCGACGTTCAGGAGTTCGGCCACCTCGCGGTAGGTGTAGCCGCCGTAGTACGCCAGCGTGATCGACTCGCGCTGGGTCTCGGTGAGCCCCCGCAGGCAGCGCCGGACCTGCTGGTGGTCCAGGTGCGTGTGGACCGTCTCGGTGACCTGGTCGTAGTCCCGGTCGGGCACGGCGGCGCGCTGGTCGCGCACGCGGGTCGCCTGGGCCGAGCGGACCCGGTCCACGGCGCGACGGTGCGCGACGGTCAGCGCCCACGCGGTGGCGCTGCCCCGGTCCGGGCGGTAGTGCGACGCCTTCCGCCACACCTCGACCAGGACCTCCTGGGCGATCTCCTCGGCCTGCGCCGGATCGCGGACGACGCGCAGCGCCACTCCGTAGACCGGCGCGGCGAGGCGCCGGTAGACCTGCTCGAACGCGTCCCGGTCACCGCGGGCGACCTGGGCGAGCAGGGCGGCGAGGTCCGCCCGGTCGTCGTGCGGCGCGGGCCGGGCGCGGGCCGCGCGGGATTCGGAATCGGTGCTGTCCACGCCCCTGGTTCGATGCGACGGGGCGCGCGGATGGGTCGCGTCCCCGAGCGAAATCGGCGCCCATCCCCTCGGCGGCGGGTCCCGAACACCGGGTGTGAAGGACATCCGAAAGATCCGGCGCCCGGGGTGGGCGGGCGCGGCGGCGCGGGGGCTGACGGCCGCCGCAGTCGGCATGGGCGCCGCCGAACTCGCGGCCGGGGCGCTCGGACGTCCGGGCTCCGCGCCGGTCCTCGCGGTCGGCGCGGGCTTCGTCGACCTGACTCCGGTGTGGCTCAAGGACGTCGCGATCCGCCGGTTCGGCAGCGACGACAAGACGGTGCTGCTGCTCGGCCTCGCCGCGGGGATCGCGGTCATCGCGGCGGCGATCGGATCGCTCAGCCGGTTCCGCGCACGCCGGGGACTGGCCGGGCTCGCCGTTCTCGGAGCGGTCGGCGTCCTCGCCGCGCTGACCCGTCCCACCGCCGAACCTTGGGACGCGCTGCCGTCCGTCGTCGGGACCGCCGCCGGCATGGCCGCGCTGGTCCTGCTGACGCGGACGGCGAACCCGGCGACCGGTCCGGACGCCGCCGCACGCCGTCGGGTGCTGCTGACCGGCGCGGGCCTCACGGTCGCGGCGGTCGCCGCGGGCGCGGCGGGACGGCTGCTGGCACGCCGCGGCGACGTGGCCGGCGTCCGCGCGGGACTCCGCCTGCCCCCGCCGCGCGGCTCCGCCCGTCCGGTCCCGGACGGGGCGCAGGTGCGAGCGCCCGGGATGCCGTCGTTCACCACGTCCAACGCGGACTTCTACCGGGTGGACACCGCGCTCACCCTCCCGCAGGTCGACCCGCGCGACTGGACGCTGCGGATCCACGGCCTGGTCGCGCGCCCGGTCGAACTGTCCTTCGCCGACCTGCTCGGCCTCCCGCTGGTCGAGCGCGACATCACGCTGGCGTGCGTGTCCAACCAGGTCGGCGGCGACCTGGCGGGGAACGCCCGGTGGCTCGGCGCCCCGCTGGCCGGGCTGCTGCGCCGCGCGGGCGTGCGCGCCGGCGCCGACCAGATCCTGTCGCGCGGCGCCGACGGCATGACGCTGTCCACCCCGCTCGCGGCGGTGCTGGACGGCCGGGACGCCCTGGTGGCCGTCGGGATGAACGGCGAACCGCTGCCCGTCGCGCACGGGTTCCCCGCCCGGCTGGTGGTGCCGGGCCTGTACGGGTACGTGTCGGCGACCAAGTGGGTGGTCGACCTCAAGGTCACCCGGTTCGCGACGGACCGCGCCTACTGGACGCGGCGCGGCTACGCCGAGCGGGCGCCCGTCAAGACCTTCTCCCGGATCGACGTCCCCCGGCCGTTCGCCCGGGTGCGCGCCGGCCGGGTCGTCGTCGCCGGGACGGCGTGGGCGCAGCATCGCGGCGTCGTCGCCGTGGAGTGGCAGGTGGACGACGGTCCCTGGCGCGCGGCCCAGCTCGCTCCGGTCCCGGGTCCGGACACCTGGCGGCAGTGGGCCGCCGAATGGGACGCCGCGCCCGGCTCGCACACGCTGCGCGTCCGGGCCGCCGACGGCACCGGGCGCACGCAGCCCGCGCACCGCGCGCCGCCGTTCCCCGACGGCGCCACCGGCCGGCATTCGGTGGTGGTCACCGTGGTCTGATCCCGCCCTTCCTCGCCCGTCTCACCCTTCGACCAAGGAGAACTTCCATGAACCGCATCCGCGTCACCGCCGGCGTCCTCGCCCTCTCGGCCCTGGTCCTCGGGGCCGCCGCCTGTTCCGGGGACGAGAAGGACGACGCCTCCGGCACGCCCGCGCCGAGCACGGCGGCGCCGGTGTCCGGCAAGCCGTTCGGGCCGGGCTGCTCGGCCGTCCCGGCGTCCGGGAAGGGGAGCTTCGCGGGGATGTCGGCCGATCCGGTCGCCACCGCCGCGTCCAACAACCCGGCGCTGTCCACGCTGGTCGCGGCCGTCAAGAAGGCCGGGCTGGTGGACACCCTCAACTCGGCCGAGAACATCACCGTGTTCGCGCCGACCAACGACGCCTTCGGGAAGATCCCCAAGGCCACGCTGGACAAGGTCCTGGCCGACAAGAAGACCCTCACGAGCATCCTGACCTACCACGTCGTCGGCCGGCGGATCGCCCCCGGCGGCCTGGCGTCCGGGGACTTCACGACGCTCCAGGGCAAGCCGCTCACCACCAGCGGCTCGGGCGGCTCGTACGAGGTCGGCGGCGACGCCAACGTGGTCTGCGGCGACGTCCAGACCGCCAACGCCACCGTCTACATCATCGATTCCGTCCTCATGCCGCCCAAGTAGCCCGGTTCGGCGGACGGCCGCGAACGACCGGCCGTCCGCCCCGCAGGCGCGTCGAGCGAAACCGGTTCGGCGGTGTCAGGCCGGTGGGCCCTCCTGGTTGAGGAACGCGCTGGTGTCGCCGCGGAGCAGGCGGGAGCGCAGGTCGATCAGGTGCAGGTATCGGTTCAGGTCTTCGGCGCTGACCGGGGCGTCCGGTTCCTCCCAGCGCCTTCGGTCCTTCATGTGGATGAGGTGGGTGCTCGTCTGGCCGGCCAGGCGTTCCCAGGAGGCGTGGAGGATGTCGCTCTTCTGCTGGCGGTCGACGGGTGACAGGGAGGTGGCCGCGCCGGTCAGGCCCGCGGCCACGAGCGCGATGAATCCCGCGGGAACTCGGCCCGTTGTCAAGGCCAGTCCCGTTACGCCGGATGCTGCTGCCAGGACCGCGGATGGGACGCCTAGTGAGTAGTACATGCGCTGCCAGCGTTTGCTCGACCGCAGTTGCTCGTCCGCGCTGAGTTTGCACGACTGGTAGAGGCGTTCGAAGGCCTCGAACATGTCATCGGGCACGTGGCCGATCCGCTCGTCCAGAAAGGCCTGGAGGCGGCGTGCGTCGCTATGAGATGAGCGGGATCCGAACAGCCGGAATCTCATGGTGTTCCCCTGCCGGGAGGAAAGGCTCCACCGCCGTGGAGGTCCGCGATTCGGTAGTCGGACGCCCTTGCCGACGGGCCGGTTCCGTCCCCCTGGGCGCGGACGGCCAGGCTGTTGGAGCCCGGCCGTCCGGCTGTCAGGAGCGCTGGTATTCCTCCCAGGTCAGTTTTTGGACGGACGGGCCGTCGTCGGGGGCTCGGTCGGCGAGGCCGTTCAGGCCCAGGTAGTAGTCGCCCGCCTGGTGCTGGGCCTGGGGGGACTGGTCGGTGTCGGAGATCGCCACCGCGTGGATGTGGTAGCCCCAGTCGCCCTGGGACGGGGTGCGGAGCCAGGCTGCGAAGCCGACCTCGCGCAGCGTCCGCACCACTGTGGTGCGTGTTGCCGTGGTCATGCCGGAGACGGAGAGGTCCACGACGCCGCCGCCGTCGTGCGTGCCGGCCGAGGACGGGTCGCCGCCCGGGTTGTAGGAGCCCTGGGTGATGACGAACTCGCGGTTCAGGAGGCGTTCGGCTTCGGCCAGCATCGACTTCGTGCGGGTGTTGACTGTGGCTCCGCGGTACGTGGTCCTGGAGCCCGGGGTCAGTTCGCGGACGACCGTGAACCGGCCCTCGCCCAGCGTCCGCAGCGATGTGCGGCCCGGCAGGCCAGACGCGTCCAGGCCCGTGTAGCCGAGGGAGCGCTGGTAGGCGGCGTAGGCGTCGATGGTCTTCGTGCCGAAGTAGCCGTCCACGTAGGCCGGGTCCAGGAAGTTCCGGGCGTCCAGGGCCTGTTCGACCAGCAGCACGCTGGCCTTCGCGCCGGGTGTCAGGGTGTTGTCGGCGCGGCGGGGGTCGATTTGGGCCGCTTTGACGACCGCCTCCATGTCCACCGACGGCAGGGCCGCTGATGCGGGGGACGCTGCGGCCAGCCCTAGGAAGATGGTCAGTACGACGCCTGCCAGACGTTTCAGCATGGCGTCCTTCTCAGCCGCAGTGCTCGAACGGGCTGGTGTACGACGACGAGCCGACCGATCCGCCCCACTTCACGCACAGGCCTCCGGCCGCACGTGACACCGGGCCTGCGTAGTAGGCGAAGTTGCCCGAATCGGTGACCGTCGTTCCGCCCTCCACCTGGAGGTGCGCCGACACCGCGGACGGGGTGCCGACGTTGGTCGACTTGAGCGTCACCACGCAGTTCCGTGCCGTGGACGACGCGTACAGCAGGTAGACCCGTCCGCCGGTCAGGCCGTAGGAGTCGATGACCGCGTAGCCGGAGCCGCACACTTCGGCGGCGGTGTACGGGTTGCCGCCGCACTTGTTGTGGCTGGTGAAGTCGGTGTGGCCGTAGTAGGGGACGGCCACGCCGTCCAGGACGGCCTTCTGCGTCGTCCCGTTGAGCCGCTGCTCGTAGTGCAGGTGCGGGCCGGTCACGTTGCCGGTCGCGCCCGCCTTGCCGATCTGCTGCCCGAGGGACACCTGTTGCCCCACCGACACCTGCTGCGCGGACAGGTGCGCGTACCGGGTCCGGTAGCCGCCGCCGTGGTCGAGTTCGATCCACTTGCCGTAGCTGGTAGAGCCCTCGTCGGCGACGCGGGTCACGGTGCCGCCGGCCGAGGCCAGCACCGGCATTCCCGTGATGCCGTCCTTCTGGAAGTCGACGGAATAGGGCGGGTTGTGGCCGGAGAACGTCGCCGCCGTGACGACCGTTCCGCAGGCGAACGGGACCTGGAAGTCGGGTGCCGCGACCGCCGGGGCCGCGAGGCCGGCGGACGCCAGGACTCCGGCCGCGAGGACGGCGAAGGCCCGGATGACTCGTCGCATTTCTGTACCTCCGCAAGGGGGGACGCGCGGACAGCCATTGATCGGCCCAACTATCACATGACCGGCCCGCCCAGATCAGCGCCGGACGCATTAATAAACCCGTAACGACAGGTATTAAGGACGGCCGGTCACCGCCGCTGAGCTGGCCGGACGAGAATGTTCCACAAAACGCGCCGCGCAACGCGGGCAAGAGCGCCTATGCCGTGCCGAAGCGCTCGAAAAGGCCGTCGGTGTAGGCGCGCATGACGCCGAGGTAGTCGACGTTCTCCGGGTCCATCAGCCACTGGATCTCCAGGCCCATCATCATGGAGATCACTTCGTGGGCGACCTGCCGGGCGTCGACGTCGTCCCGGATCTTCCCCACCTGCTTGTCCGTCTCGACGGCCGTCACGATCCGCTGCCGCGCCCGTTCGTACCGGCGCACGAAGAAATTGTGCAGGCTGTCGTCCGGGTCGAGGCTCTCGGCGGCGAGCACGACGTACAGCCGCGTGAACAGCGCGTTCTGCATGATGAGTTCGGCGGCTTCGGGGAGTTCGGCGAGGCTGACCATCGCGTGCGCCTCGTAGAACCAGCTTTCGCGCCTTTCCCGTTCCTCCACCGCCTCGCCGAGCAGGCGGTCCTTGCTGCCGAAGTAGTAGATCAGGTTGGAGTGCTTGAGGCCGAGGCCGTCCGCCAGCTCGGTGAGCCGCAGCCCGCGCTGGCCCTTGCGGGCGAGCGCCTCGATGGCGGCGTCGAGGATCTCCTGCCGGCGGGCCTCGCCGCGCGGCTGGCGTTTCGCGCCGTCCGCCGGGGCGGTCTTGCGCTGCGCGGCCGGAACCGTCCGCTCGGTCGCACCGTCGGCCACCGGTCCTCCTCTCGCCGCGATTTCTTGACGGAACCGTACAGGGCCGTCGGGACCCGGGAGTCATCGTGCCAGGCAGCGGCCGTTTTTGACAGCCTTGAAAATTTTTGGGGCGCGTGCCAGGGTGCCAGCATGCGTTGGCCTGAGAACTTCATGTGGGGAACGGCGGCTTCGGCGACCCAGGCGGAGGGCGCCGCGCCCGCCTCGGACTGGTGGGACTGGGAGCGGCAGGGACGCGCCCCCCGCTCCGGCGACGGCAACGGCTTCGCGACCGCGTACGCCGACGATTTCGCCCGCTATGCCGGGCTCGGACTCCGCCACCACCGGATGTCCGTCGACTGGGCGCGGCTCGAACCCGAGCCGGGGCGGCACGACCGCTCCGCCGTCGCGCGCTACCGCGACATCCTCGGCGCCGCCGCCGACGCGGGCCTCACCCCGTGGCTCTGCCTGCACCATTTCACGCTCCCCCGATGGTTCGCCGAGCCCGGCGGATTCACCCGCGACGACCATTGGCGCGAGCACTGGCCGCGGCACGTCGAATTCGTCGCCGAAACGTTCGGCGACCTCGTCGCGGGATGGCAGCCCGTCAACGAGCCCAACTACTACCCGTGGATCACCTACGGCGGCGGTCCCTTTCCTCCGGCCCGTCCGGACGCCGAACTGTTCGGACGCGCGTCCGAGGGAATCCACCTCGCCACCGCCGAGGCCGCCCGGATCCTGCGCGGCACCGGAAAGCCCGTGGCCTCGATCTACGGCCTTTCCGTCCCCGTCGCGCTCGACGATTCGCAGAAGACGGCCGAGCGCGTGAAGAACCATCTCGCCGACCACTGGGACGCGTGGATCGGGCTCGTCCGGGACGGCGTCCTGCGCGTCCGCGACCGTCCCCCGATCGACGCGCCGCATCTGGCGGGCGTCTTCGACCTGATCGGTTTCTCGTACTACCGGATCACGGGAATCCGCGACGGAGAGTCCGTCCCGTACCCGCCCGAGGCGCCGCTGTCGGACATGGGCTACGCGGTCTCCGCCGACGGCCTCCGTCTCGTCCTGGAGAAACTGCACGCCGAGCTGAACGGCACTCCCCTGCTGGTCGCCGAATACGGCGTCGGCACCGACGATGACGATCTGCGCGCGCACTACCTCCGCGACGGCCTCGCCCTCGTCAACGAGGCCATCGTGAACGGCGTGGACGTCCGGGGCTTCTTCCACTGGACGGGCGTCGACAACTACGAATGGCTGCGCGGCTACGACGTGTCCTTCGGCATCATCGGCCGGGACCGCGTGATTCGCCCCAGCGCCCACGTCCTCAAGAAGGAAGCCCTCGGCTGACGCCGGGCGGCGCTCGCCTCGCGTACTAGGCGAGCGCCGCCCGGACGGCCCGCATGAGGTGCAGCGCGCGGGCATCGCAGCGCGGCGGGAGCACGATGCGTTTCACCGTGTAACCGAACGACAGGTCGTAGTACGGGTCGCGGACGCCCACGCAGCCGCCGAGACCGTCGTGGCCGAACGCCTGGAAGCTGCCGTAGGCGAGCCGGGGTTCCACCGGGCGCTGGAAGACGATCCCGTAGCGGAACGGCAGGCCGGACAAAAGGTCGTCGCCCGCCACCTGGAGCTGGGACACCTGCGCGACGACGTCGGGCGACGCGAGCGCCGGGCCGTCCAGCGCGTGACCGAGCGCCGCGTACATCCGGGCGAGGCCGCGCGCCGTCGCGAGGCCGGCGAGCGCGGCCGGGCCCGCGCGACGTGCCGCGACGCCGTTGACCCACGTCCACACCGGCCCGGCGTCCGACGGCGCGACCAGGGCGTCGAGCGAGTCCGGCGCGCTCATCGGGACGGACGCCAGGCCCGCCGTCAGCTCCGCGTCGGTGGGCAGGTCGACCGGCACGACGCGCGCGTCGAGGGACTCCGGGACGCCGAGATGCACGTCGATGCCGCGCGGGGCGGCGATGTCGTCGCGGAAGACCTCGGCGAGCGTGCGTCCCGTCGTGCGGCGGACCAGCTCGTCCGCGAGCACCCCGACCGTCACGCCGTGGTAGGCGAACGCGGCGCCGGGCCGCCAGAACGGCCGCTGCGCGGCGAGGCGTTCCGCCAGCGCGTCGTGGTCGAGCAGTTCGGCCGTGGTGTACCCGCCGTCCACGGTCGGCAGCCCGGCCTGGTGCGAGAGCAGTTGCCGGACGGTGACGGCCTCCTTGCCCGCGGCGGCGAAGACGGGCCAGTAGTCGGCGACACGCGCGTCCAGATCGAGTTTCCCCTGCTCGACGAGGTGAGCCACCGTGACGCCGATGGCCCCCTTGCCGCAGGAGAAGACGGGCAGCAGCGCGTCCTCGGCCCACGGCCCGCACGTCAGATCGACAACCGGAACATTGTTTCGGTAGGCGGTGAACTGGGCGCAGTAGGTCGGGTCCGCGTCGGCCAGGACCGCGAACGCGTCCCGCACCGTCGCGTAGCCGGACGCGACGTGCCCGCGCACCCCGGCGCTCACGCCGCCGCGCCCGGACGGCCGGGCGCGCGCCGGCCCGAAATCTCTCGCATACCGGCACGATCGCATGGCCCGAAAAATTTTTCAAGGCTGACAAGAATCTATTGACACAGCCCCCTGCCTGGGCAGATAGTCGGACACCACCCCCCTCGTGAGCTGCGTCACACGCCGCCGAGCCCGGGGTGACCCACCCGGAGAAGGGGAACCACAGTGCAGCAATCCCTCACCACCCGGCGGCTCCGCGCCCGCTGGACGGCCGGCGTGGCCGCCGCGGCGGCGCTGGCGGCCTGCGCGGCCGGCTGCGGCGCGTCCGACGGCGCCGCGAAGGGCGCGACCGGCCGCAGCCTCAAGATCATCTACGTGCGGGACGTCCCCCAGCCGACCCCGTTCGACGCGCCGATCGTCAAGGGCTACAAGGACGCGGGCAAGCGGCTCGGCGACAACGCGATCTTCCAGGGCGCCCCGGCCAACACCAAGGCGAGCGACCCCGCCCAGGAGAAGCGGATGCTCCAGAACGCGGTCGCGGAGAAGCCCGACTGCCTGATCGTCACGTTCGACACCCCGTCTGCGCAGGGCCCCGAGGTGCAGAAGGCCCAGAAGGCGGGCATCCCGGTCGTGTTCGCCAACGCCGGCTACCAGCAGGCCGAGAAGTACGGCGCGCTGACCTACATCGGCTCGGACGAGACGCTGCAGGGCAAAATGGGCGGCCAGGAACTCGCCAAGCGCGGCATCAAACACCCGCTGGTCGTTACGTTGACGCCCGGTTCGCTACCGCTCACCGACCAGCGCAACGCCGGATTCAAGTCCGGCTACACCGGCAACACAACGTGGCTGTACATGTCGCTCAAGGAGGCGGCGGGGACGGCCGCGTCCATCGCCGGGTCCATCGAGGCGAAACTGGCGCGCGACCCGTCCATCGACGCCGTCTTCACCACCGGCGTCGTCTTCACCCCCGCGCAGCTCGCCGCCCGCACGGCCACCGGAGCCCGCGCGGCGAAGACGACCTGGGCGACCATCGACACCAACGCGCAGATCCTCGGCGCGGTGAAGGACGGCGAGCTGGCGTTCGCGCTCGACCAGCAGCAGTACCTCCAGGGCTACTGGGCCGCGCTCGTCTGCGACCAGTACGTCCGGTACGGGCTGCGGCCGGTCGACCCGGTGATGGCCACGGGACCGATCGTCGTGACCCGGACGAACCTCGCGGACTACCTCAAGGCCGCCGCGGAAGGGATCCACTAGCCATGGCCGTCCGGCACCTGACCGCCGACCATCGGCGCGCACCCGACCGCAACCGCGTCCAGCGCGCGTTCCTGCGCCCCGAGCTGACCGCCGTCGCCAGCACGGTCGTCGTCTTCGCGATCTTCGCGCTGGCGGGCGGCGACGAGGGGTTCCTGTCCTCGCTCGGCATCCGCAACGTGCTGCAGGTCTCGGCGACGATCGGGATCGTCGCGGCCCCGATGACGCTGCTGATGGTGGCCGGCGAGTTCGACCTGTCGGTCGGGTCGATGGTCGGCGCGGCCGAGATCATGTTCGGGTACCCGGTCGTCCACGGCTGGCCGCTGTGGGCAGCGCTGCTGCTGGCGCTCGGCGGATGCGGGCTGATCGGGCTGGTCAATGGGATTCTGTCCGTCCGGACACCCATCCCGTCCTTCCTGGTCACCCTCGCGACCATGTTCATCGTCGCCGGCGGCGCCGCCGCGATCGCGAACGGCGGCCTCGGCGGGACGACCGTCGCGGGCGTCAACGAGGCGCTGTCCGGGGACCCGCTGCTGCGGCTGTTCTCCGGCGACCTCGGCGCGTGGATCCCCGTCTCGGCCGTGTGGTGGATCGCGCTGAGCGTCCTCGCCGCGTGGCTGCTGATCGGCACCCGCTTCGGCAACTGGATCTCGGTGACGGGCGGCGCCCGCGAGTCCGCCCAGCGCGCCGGGATCCCGATCGCGCGGGTGAAGGTGCTGATGTTCGTCCTCACCGCGCTCGGCGCGGCGCTGGCGGGCGTCCTCGCCGCGCTCGGCTCCAACACCGCCAACGCGGCGGACGGGAGCAACCTCCAGTTCGAGGTGATCGTCGCGGCCGTCATCGGTGGAACGTTCCTGTTCGGCGGGCTCGGCACGCCGGTCGGGACGGTCTTCGGCGCCCTGTTCTTCGGGCTCGTCTATCAGGGCTTCTATTTCACGAACATCGACACCAACTGGTTCCAGGCCCTGCTCGGCGCGCTGCTGCTGGTCGCCGTCCTGGCCAACAACACGGCCCGGGAGTTCACGATGCGGCGGTTGCGCGATGACCGGTGAGAACGGCGGTCCCGTCTTCGAGGCGCGGGACGTGAGCAAGTCCTACGGGACGGTCCGGGCGCTGGACGGCGTGAGCCTCCGCGTTTGTCCCGGCCAGGTCACGTGCTTGCTCGGCGACAACGGCGCGGGAAAGTCCTCGCTCATCAAACTGCTGTCGGGCGTCACGCCGCCCGACACCGGGACGCTCGCCGTGGACGGCGTCCCGGTCGCCTTCTCCAGCCCGAAGGACGCCCTCGCGAAAGGCATCGCGACCGTTTTCCAGGACCTCGCGATGGTGCCCGTGCTGCCCGTCTACCGGAATTTCTTCATGGGCCGCGAACGGTGCGCGGCCGGGGTCCGTTCGCCCGGTTCGACAAGCGGACGGCACGGAGCGTGACCCGCGAGCAGCTGGAGTCGATCGGCATCCGGCTGGCCGATCCCGAGCGTCCCATCTCGACGCTCTCCGGCGGTGAGCGGCAGTCCGTGGCGGTCGCGCGGGCCGTGTACTTCGGCGCGCGGGTCCTGCTGCTGGACGAGCCGACGTCCGCGCTCGGCGTCCGCCAGGCCGAAACGGTCCTGCGTTATGCGGTGCGCGCCAAGAAGCAGGGCGTCGGCGTCGTGCTCATCACGCACAACGCGCAGCACGCGTGGGCCGTCGGCGACCGGTTCGTCGTCCTGAAACGCGGCGAGGTCGCCGTGGACGCCGACGCCGGGCGGATCACGCTGGACGAACTCGTCCGGCAGATGGCGGGCGGCGCGGACGTCGCCCGCATGCAACGCGACCTGCGCGATCTGCGCGAAGATCACGGTGGGTGACCGGCCGGGCGGAAAAGCGGCGCACGGCCCGCCATTTCCGTGACGGAACGTGCGGGATTGTTACCGCCAGGTGAAGCGGCTGGGCAAATGACTCAATGAAGCATGATGCCTTCTCGGGACGGGTCGGGGACGATGGCGGACGATTCGCCGCCCTCTCCCAGCAGCGAAGGAGTTTCACCGTGCCCCCCGCCCAGCCCGATTCGCCGTTCCTGCCCGCTCCCGTCGCCCCGCCCGTTGAACCGGTCCAACCCGTCGCGGCACCGAAGATCAGGGCCGTTCCGGATCCGCCGCCGTCCCCCCGCTCGCGGATCCGGACGGCCCCCCACACCAGCGCCCAGGTCCTCGCCGTCGGCCCGCCGGGGCCCCGGCTGGACCGGGTGTGCGAGGCGCTGCTCGAAGGCGGCCACCACGTCCAGCACGCCGTGCCCGGCGACGTCCGCCGCCAGGTCCAGATGGCCGCGCCGGACGCCGTCGTGGCGCTCGCGGGCGACGAGGGCGGCGACGAACTCGTCCGGGAGGTCCGCCGGGTCCCGGCCGGGCGCGCCGCGCCGCTCGTCGTCGTCACGCCGGTGCCCGGCCCCGAGGGCGTCGTCGCCGAGCTGCGCAGCGGCGCCGACGACTGCGTCCACGACACGTCCGACCCGGACGAACTGCTCGCCCGCGTCGAGGCCAAGCTGCGCCGGGTGCCGGTCCCGGTCGAGCACCTGCCGATGGACCTCGGCACCGGCCTGTACTCCCGCCAGCACTTCCTGGACGAGGTCGACCGCGAGCTGCAGCGGCCGGAACCGGGGCCGCGCGGCGGCGTCGTCGCGGTCGTCCGGGTCGCCGAGATGGAGGCGCTGGAGGCGCGGCTCGGGTCGCGGGCGCGCCGCGAGGTCGCCGAGCGGATGGCGGGCGTCGCCGAACGGCTCGGCCGCGCCAGCGACCGGTTCGGCTGGCACGAGGGCGGGCAGCTGCTCATGCTGCTGCCCGGCGTCGACGCGCACACCGCCGAGCACGACCTGCGCGAGTTCGCCGACGCGGTCGCCGGGACGCGGTTCGTCGTCGCGAACGAGAACGTCCTGCTCACGCCGCTGATCGGCTGGGTCCCGCTGGCCGGGAACGGCGACCACGCCACCATCTTGGAGCGGGCGGCGAACGCCGCGACGGAGGCGGCGCGCCACCGCGACCTGCAGCCCGTCCGGTACGAGCCGTGGATGCGCGGCGACCAGGAGCGGCGAAGACCGCTCCAGGCGCTCGCGCGGGCGCTGATGCCCGTGCTGTCGCCGGTGCTGATGCTGCTGCTCGGCGTCGGCGTGCCGCTCGCGGGCTACGTCCTGCTGGAGCAGATCGGATGGGACGCCGGGCCGCTCATGTACTGGGTCGTGTCCGGCGCGCTCGTCCTCTCGGCGGGCCTCGTCGTGCTGGAGTGCCTGTACGCGCTGGACTCGGTGCCGCGTCCGGCCGCGCCCGCCGCGCCGTACCCGCCGGCGAGCGCGATCATCTGCGCGTACCTGCCGAACGAGGCCGCGACGATCGTGGACACGGTCGAGTCGTTCCTGCGGGTGGACTATCCGGGCCAGCTGGACATCGTGCTCGCCTACAACACGCCGCGTCCACTGCCCGTCGAGGACGCGCTGCGCGAGATCGCCCGCCGCGACCCCCGGCTCGTGCTGCTGCCGGTGCAGGGCAGCACGTCCAAGGCGCAGAACCTCAACGCCGCGATCACGCAGGTGCGGGGCGAGTTCGTCGGGATCTTCGACGCCGACCACCACCCGCACCCGGCCGCGTTCCGGCTGGCGTGGAACTGGCTGTCCAACGGCTACGACATCGTCCAGGGGCACTGCGCGCCGCGCAACGGCGCCAGCTCGTGGGTGGCGCGGATGGTCGCCGTCGAGTTCGAGGCGATCTACGCGGTGAGCCACCCGGGCCGCGCGCGGATGTTCCAGTTCGGGCTGTTCGGCGGCTCGAACGGCTTCTGGCGGACGGAGCTGCTCGCGTCCACCCGCATGCACGGCGCGATGCTCACCGAGGACATCGACTCCACGATGCGGGCGCTGCAGGGCGGCGCCAAGATCGCCTCGGACCGCGAGCTGGTCTCCCGCGAACTCGCTCCGACGACGCTGCGCGCGCTGTGGCACCAGCGGTCGCGGTGGGCGCAGGGGTGGTCGCAGGTATCCCGCAAATACCTGCGCTCGCTGCTGTTCTCCCGCTCGTTCACCTCGCGCCAGCGGTTCGGGTTCTTCATGCTGCTCGGCTGGCGCGAGGTGCAGCCGTGGCTGACGCTCCAGATGCTGCCGATCCTGATCTACTCGGTGTGGCGGGTCGGCGGCGTCGACCGTCTCAACTGGGCCGTGCCGCTGTTCCTGCTGGCCACGCTGTTCACCGTCGCGACCGGACCGATCCAGGCGGCGTTCGCGTACCGCCTCGCCGCGCCCGTCGTGAAGAAGCGAAAGTCCTGGTTCTTCCTGTACCTGGTCATGTCGGCGCTGTTCTACGGCCACTTCAAGAACCAGGTCGCGCGCAACGCCCATCTGAAGGAACTGCTGGGCGTCCGGCAGTGGCGGGTGACGCCGCGGACCGCGCGGGGCGACGGCTGATGGCGGCGTTGAACGGCGTCGCGCGTCCGGTGCCCTCGGCGCGCGTGCCCGAACTGCCCAAGCACCCGCCGGAGGGCGCGCCGCGCGGCGGACGGGTCCGGGAGCTGGAGGGCTACCGGGGGCTGGCCGCGATCAGCACGATCCTGTTCCACGTCTGGCAGCACTACACCCGGTACGGGCCGGACGGCGCCCGTCCGCCCGTGGAGAACCGCCTGCTGGCCGCGATGCTGTCGTTCGAGGTGGTCGATCTCTTCTTCGTCCTGTCGGCGTTCCTGCTGACGCTGTCGTACGCCCGCGCCGCGATCGACCGGACGAACGCCCAGCCCGCGAAGTCGTTCCTGTTCCGGCGGGCCGTCCGGATCCTGCCGCTGTACTGGTGCGCGATCCTGTTCGTCTGGGCGACGCGGAACCCGCGCCTGCCCGGCGACTGGCGCGACCTGCTGGAACACCTGACGTTCACCCAGGTCTTCGACCAGAAGCGGATCTTCTACACGATCGGCCCGTCCTGGTCGATGTCGCTGGAGATCATGTTCTATGGCGCGCTCGTCCTGCTCGGCCCGCTGGCCGCGCGGGCGTGCGCGCGGGTCGAGGACCGCTCGCGGCGGATCCTGATCTGCGCCGCCGGCTGCCTGGCGCTGTACGTCGTGCCCGTGCTCTGGCTCGCCGTCGCGCGGTACGGCCTGCACATTCCCGTCACCGAATGGCCCGCGTACTTCGGTCCGCAGGCGCGCTTCCACGCGTTCGGCGCGGGGATGCTCCTGGCCGTCGTGATGGTCGGGCTCGGCGACCGGGGACGGCTCGAACCGGCCGCCGCGCGGCTGGTGCGGCTGGCCGTCCCGGTCGCGCTGGTGCTGCTGACGTTCCTGGCCGACACGCCGGAAGGCCCGTTCGCGATCTTCTACCACCCGATCTGCGCGGTGCTGTGGACGGCGCTGATCTACGCGACCGTCCACGCGTCGGGCGACAACGCGTGGCACCGGCTGCTGCGCTCGCGCGTCCTCACCGCGATCGGGCTCGTCAGCTACAGCGTGTACATGTGGCACGAGCCGATCATGATCACGCTGGACCGGGCCGGGCTGATCCCGACGAGCCAGTCCGCGTTCCCGCTGGCGTTCGTCGTCATGCTCGCCGCCGTGCTGCCCGCCGCGACGCTCAGTTACTGGCTCATCGAATATCCGTCCGCGCTGCTCCGCCGTCTCCGCCATCCCACCCGGGGAAGCCGCGATTTCTACGCGGCCATCAACCAGCCCGCCCGCTACGACCGCTGAACGCCTTTCACGGAATGGCCGCGTCCGGTCATGGTGCCGGATGCGCGCCGCTTCCGGTCTACCGTGAGCCCGACGTCCGCACCGCGCCCGCGCGCCGGACGTTTCCACGGTTCGGCGAAAGGACGGCTCGTGGTCGCGAACCCCTTCCGGATCAAGGTCGTGAGCGGCGGCTGGAACCCGCCGCCGGACGGCGCCGTCGGCAGCTGGCCGTGGCCCGTGAAGATGATCAGAGCCGTCTTCCAGGACCCGAACGGCTGGAGCGTCGGCGATTACTGGCGGCGCGCGAGTTTCGGGATCCTGAATCCCGAATTCGACCTCTCGGAGGTCGGCGCGCTCCCGATGAGCCTCGCCGACCTGGACGCCAACTGGCTCTCCCACCACCGCGGCGACGCCATCGAGGCCGTCCTCGCCCGGGCCAGGAGCGAGGACCTGCACGTGGACGGATACGACGGTTTCATCGCGCTCGTGAATCCGCCGCCGTCGGACGCGGGCGCCTGGGGACGCAACGCGCTGCTCGACCAGAACGGTTACCTGGAGTTCTTCCAGCACGAGATCGGGCACGTTCTCGGACTCGACCACGCCTTCGGCTGGAGCACCGGTTCCGGATCGGCGCCCGTCCCCTATGCCGACGACTACTGCGTCATGGGATACACCGGCCCGCAGAGTTTCACGGTGCCCACTCCCCCGGTGGCTTCGAGCGTCGTCACGCCGCTGCCGGGCAACTTCTGGCAGAGCGGGCGCCGCGTTTCCGCCGCGAATCTCTACCGCTCTTTCCCGAACGAGATGAGCCCGTGGGTCACGCGGTTCACCACCCGCGAGAAGGCGATCGTCGGGGCGGCCAGCGCGGTCGCCGAGATCGGGACGCCGGTGCCCGCGCGTCCGCTCGCGGTGATCTCGCTGAGCGGCACCGGCGTCCCCGGCCCGCCCGATCCGGAGCTGGCGATCGAGTACCGCGTCCCGACGGTGGACGACCGGGGCGTCACGCCCGCCGTCGTCGTCCACTCCATCGGGCTGCGCGGGCTCGGGCCGGGCGTCGGCGAGGTGCGGCCGGTCGTCCTGGAGGGGACGCTGCAGCCCGTCGTCGGCCAGTCGCTCCAGGTGCAGCGGTCGACCGTCACGGTGACGTCGAACGAGTTCCCCGGGACGGGCCTCGGCCGCAAGCCGCCCGTCGTCGTGGTGTCGGTCTCCTCCTACTGACGCGCGGGCTGGGCCGAGCCGAGTTCGGCGTGGACGCCGTCCCAGAACGCCAGGTCGGCGTCGTCGGCGAGGTGCGAGACGCGGTTCCAGAACTCGCGGTCCTCGGCCTCGGCGGCGACCGCGGCCGTCACGGCGGGCATGACCGCCGTCGCGGACTCGGCGAAGTCCAGGTCGGCCGGGGTGACATCGGCCGGGAGCGCCACGCGGTGGTGCCGGCCGCGCCGGCGTCCGACCAGGCCCAGCGGACGCGCCGGACGGTGGTGCTTGCCCCGTTTGCGCCGCTTCGACGGTTCCTCGACCACGGCGGCCAAGACCGCGGTCTCGGCCTCGGCGGCGTCCAGGTCGGCCGGGGTGACGTCCAGCGGCAGCGCCACGCGGTGGTGCTTGCCGCGCCGGCGCACCCGGATCGGCGCCTCGGCCGGGACGCGCGCCGCGAGCGCGCGGCCCGCCGCCAGCGCGACCGTCCCGCACACCGCGACCGCGAGCAGCCCGCCGAGCAGGCCGTCCTGGCCGATCAGCGGCTCGTCGTGCTTCGGAACGGTCCGCTGCACGGTCGCGACCGGCGCGGGCGCGGGCTCCGGACGGGAGTGCCGCGCGACGTACGCGCCGTCCTTCACCTTCGCCGGGTACCCGTACCCGACGACGTCGCTGAAATCGCGGGTCTTGCGCTTGAGGTAGATGCCGTCGGTGTTGCCCTCGACCGTATGGAGCGTGCGTCCCTTCACGCTCTCCACGATCCCCACATGGCTGATCCCGTCGATCTTCTTGGACCCGCTGAAGGAGTAGAACACGATCGCGCCGGGCTCCGGCCGCGTCCCCCACGCGCCCTGCTGCTTGAACCAGGTCGCGTGCTCGATCGTGGACGCGAACTGGCCGACCCGGTCCACGACCCCGGCCTCGTGCGCCGCCCACGCGATGAACATGTCGCACCAGGGCGCGGTGCTGAAGTAGTCGTCCCCACCGCCGACATTGCTTCCGTACCAGTCTCCGTACTTGGTGTAGCCGCCGGACTTCTCGTGGTACCCGAGTTCCTTCGTGGCGACCTTGAGCAGTTTCTCGCCTATGTGATCGGTCATCGGCTCTCCTCGGCGCCGCCTACCGGGTTAGCTGACGGGTTCGGACCAGGAGCAGGCCCTACCGCGCGCGGCGGATTCACCCCGGGAACAGGTGGTTCCCCGGCTCCCGGCGGACGTGGGGGGCGGCGCCCGGCCGGGACTCGGCGGTCGGCCCGCGCTCCCCCGGGAGAGGAGCGTGTCACGGGCCGTAATGGAGCAAGGTAGAGGACGTTCCCGCTGATCGCAATGCCCGCGGCCGTGTTCCCGCAGCTCAGCGCCGCGCTTGCCGCCTTCGCGGGGCTCTAGGTCGGCTTTAGCGGACCCGCCGATGATCGGTGACGAACGGGACCGGCACACCGAAAGGACCGGTATGAGCGTCACCGAACTGCACCGGGCGGGACGGCTCGCCGCCGAGTACCCGGCCGTCCGCGGCCTCCTTGACGGAGCCGACCCCGACACGCTGCGCCGCGCCGGACAGGTGCTGGCGCGGCTCGACCCCGCCGCCGTGCTGGCCGAGCATCCGGACGTCCCGGTGCTGTCGGTCGCCGTCACCGGGCACGGGACGCTCGGGCCGCTCGTCCCGGCCGTCGCCGTCGAACTGGCCCGGCACGGGCTGCTCGGCCGGTTCACCACGGGCGATTTCGATGGGTACGTCTTTGAGCTGTCCGACCCGGAGAGCCCGATCTACGCGGCGGACCCGGACGTCGTCCTGTGCCTGCTGGACCCCGAGGTCGTGTTCGACGAGCTGCCGTCGCCGTGGACGGCCGCCGACGTCGAGGACGCCCTGCGCGCCAAGGTCCGCCTGATCGAGTCGCTGGCGCAGCGGTTCACCGAGACCACGCGCGCGACGCTCGTGCTGAACACGCTGCCGCTGCCGTCGCGGTTCACGTCCCAGCTCGTCGACTACCGGTCGCGCGCCCGGCTCGGCATCGCGTGGCGGACGGCCTGCTCGGAGCTGCTGCGCCTCGCCCAGACGCACGACCGCGTGGTCACCATCGACCTGGACCCGCTGCTCGCCGAGGGGATCGCGGCCGACGACGCGCGGCTCGGCGTCTACACGGGCCTGCACCTGTCGCCCGACCTGCTCGCCCGCTACGCCCGCGAGGTCGGCCACCTCGCCCGCAACCTGACCGGACGCACCAAGAAGGCCCTGGTCGTGGACCTGGACGGGACGCTGTGGGGCGGCGTGCTCGGCGACGACGGCATCGAGGGCATCGAGGTCGCGGGCGGCTACCGGGGCAAGGCGTTCCAGGCGTTCCAGCACGCGGTGAAGCAGATCGCCGGGCAGGGCGTGCTGCTCGCGGCGGTCAGCAAGAACGACGCGGAGACCGTCCGGGAGGTGCTGCGCGACCATCCGGAGATGGCGCTGCGCGAGGACGATTTCGTGCGCGTCGTGGCCAACTGGCGTCCGAAGCATGACAATCTCGCCGAGCTGGCCAAGGATCTGAACCTCAGCACGGACGCGTTCGTGTTCGTGGACGACAGCTCGTTCGAGTGCGGGCTCGTCCGGCACGCGCTGCCGGGCGTCGCGGTCGTCGCGCTGGACACCGAGCCCGCGCTGCACCTCGGACGGCTGCTCGCCGACGGCTGGTTCGACGTGCGGGAGCTGACGGCCGAGGACCGGCAGCGCTCGGACCGCTATCGGGAGGACCTGGCCCGCAAGGACTTCCTCGACACGTTCGACTCTCTTCAGGCTTATCTGGATGAACTGGACGTCCAGGTGCGGCTGGAACCGGCCGACGACGCCGGCGTCCCGCGCCTCTCGCAGATCACGCTGCGCACCAACCAGTTCAACCTGACCACCGAGCGGCTGCAGCCCGCCGACGTCCGGGCCCGGCTGGAGGACCCGGACGCGCGCGTGCTGTCCGTCCGGTCCGAGGATCGCTTCGGCTCCAACGGCGTGGTCGGAGCGATCTTCCTTCGCTGGGACGGGCCGGTGCTGTCGGTCGAGAACTTCCTGCTGAGCTGCCGGGTGTTCTCGCGGGGCATCGAGCAGGCGTGCCTGTCGGCGGTGCTGCGCTACGCCGCCGCCGCGGGGGCGGAACGGGTGCGCGGGACGTACCGGCCGTCGCCGAAGAACACGCGGGTGCGGGACTTCTACCAGCGCAACGGGTTCGCGCCCGCCGGGGAGGAGGACGGCGCCTCGGTGTTCGTCCACGACCTCGCGGAGATCGCCGACACGCCGTCCCACCTGCGGCTGGACGACCTGCTCGCGGCGACCGGCCGCTAACCGCCGGCCGCGCCCCGCCGCACCGCGCGCAGGAACGCGCGCGCGGCGGGGCCGGGCCGGTCGTGCGCCGCCAGGTGCAGCGTGCGGGGGGCCGTCGGCGCGAGCGGGACTTTCGCTATTCCGTCCGGCCTTTCGGGGAGCGCGAGGGAAGGCACCAGGGAAACGCCGATGTCCTCGCGGACGAGGGCCAGCAGCGTCGCCATTTCCCGTACCCGGTGGACGGGCCGGTAAGGCACGTCGCGCTCGCGGTGCAGGCGGCAGATCTGCGCCTCGCATCCGCCGTCGGAAATCAGGAACGGGTCGTCCGCCAGGTCGTCCAGGCTTATTTTCGCCTCTTCCGCCAGCGGATGCGCGGAATGCAGGACGGCGACGAAAACGTCCTCGGCCAGCGGCACGGCGACCGCGCCGGCCGGCGTGGTCACGACGCCGAGGTCGACGACGCCGGCGGCCAGCCAGGCGCCCACCTCGTCGTCGGTGCCCTCCAGCAGGATGGTCTCGACGTCCGGATGCAGGTCGCCGAAGGCGCGGACGAGCGGGGCCAGGACGCGGGCGGCGCTCGGGAGGGTGCCGATGCGGAGCCGTCCGCGCACCGCGCCGGACGCCGCCGCGGTCTCCTCCGCCAGCCGCGCGACGTGCCGCAACGCCGCCGCCGCGTGCGGCAGGGCGCGGCGGCCCGCGTCGGTCAGGCGGCAGCCGGCGCGGTCGCGGACGACGAGGCGGATGCCGAGTTCGGTCTCCAGCGAGGTCAGGGCGTGGCTGACCGCCGACTGCGTGACGCCGAGCAGGTCGGCGGCGCCGGTGACGCTGCCCGCCTCGTCCACGGCGCGCAACGCGCGCAACTGCGCCAGGTTCATGAGCCGGCCTCATGGAATGAATGAAGCGTTTTTGTTTGCCTCATGCTTTCAGAGTGCCTTATCACCGGGTGCATGAGCGGTGTTCTGATGCTTTTCGTGGCGGCGGCTTGGGGTGCGTCGTTCCTTTTCATGCGGCAGGCGGCGCCGGTGCTCGGGCCGGTCGGGATGATCGAGGCGCGTGTTCTGCTCGCGGGTCTCGCGCTGGCGCTCGTGTGCGCGGCGCTGCGGCGGCTGCCGCGTCCTTCGTGGGAATTCCTGCTGCTCGGCGCGCTGACGGCGGCCGTGCCGTTCACGCTGATCGGCGCGGCCGAACTGCGGCTCACCGCCTCGCTCGCGGCCCTGCTCAACGCGACGACGCCGCTGTTCTCGGTGCTCGTGACGGCCGCGCGGGAGCGGCGGGCGCCGTCCGTGCGCGAGGGGGCGGGGATCGCGCTCGGGATCGCGGGCGTCGCCGTGCTGGTCGGGCTCGGGCCGCAGCGGGTGGACGCGGGGTTCCTCCTGGCCGTCGCGGCGAGCCTGCTCGCTTCCCTGGCGTACGCGCTCGGCGGCGCGTACGCGCAGACACGGTTCCGGAACAAGGATCCGCTTAGCACGGCGGCCGGCCAGCAGCTCGGCGCGGCACTCTGCCTGGCCCCGCTGGCAGTCGCCCTCCCGCCCTCGCACCTGCCGGGACCGGACGTCGCGGCCTCGGTGGCCGCGCTCGGGCTCGTCTGCACGGCCCTCGGATTCGTCGCGTTCTTCCGGCTCGTCGAGCGGATCGGCGCGACGGGCGCGCTGAGCGTCACGTTCCTCGTGCCGTTCTTCGGGCTGCTCTGGGGGACGGTTTTCCTGGGCGAACCGATCGGGCGGGGCACGCCGGTCGGTTTGGCGCTCGTGCTCGCCGCCGTCGTCGCCGTGTCCCGCCGCCCGGACGCGCGCGGCGCAATTTCGGACGGACGGGAAACCGCCCGAACAAGCAACTGACTCGTCCGTTTACGGTCACTTTCCCGAATCCGCCGACCCTTCCCCGGATGACCTTGAAAAATCGAGAGGATTCGCCTTCCCCCTGGAGGTTCCCTCGGTGTCAGCGCCCTCCCGCCCCGGCCGGTCCACCGCAGCGTTCGCGTCGATCTGGACGGGCGCGGGACTCGTCACGGCGTTCGGCGTCTTCCTCGCCGTCACCAACTGGCAGCTTTTCCTCACGATCCTCATAGCGGCGGCGATCGCCGGCCTGGGCGGCGGTTCCCTCGTCCTCATCCGCCGCCGGGAAGCACGCCTGCGACGCGAACGGCTCCGCGAAATCGCCCACCTGGACCGGGTGGACGTCATGAGCGGCACCGACTTCGAGTTCCTCACCGCCGACCTGCTGCGCCGCGACGGATTCAAATCCGTGGAGGTCGTCGGCCGCGCGGGCGACCGGGGCGTGGACGTCCTCGCCACCGCCCCGGACGGACGGCGCATCGCCGTCCAGTGCAAACGCCAGCAGAAAAAGGTCGGCTCCGACCGCGTCCGCAATCTGATCGGCGCGATCCACGGCACCTACGCTGGACGCGTCGGCGTCCTCGTGACGAACGCCGGCTTCACCGCGCCCGCCGTCGACGAGGCCGCCGGACGCGTCATCCTGCTGGACCGCGCCGCGCTGGCCCGCTGGATGAACGGCCGCCCGTTCACCCTGTGAGATGCCGAAACCGCAGCGCATTCTCCACAGCCGCACCGCCGGGGTCGTTGTTGAAATACACGAAGACGTCCTGCTCGTCACCCCAGTGCTCACCGATCCGCGCGGCCCAACCCCGGCGTCCGCTCCCGCCACGTCTCGAACGTCTCCCGCCGAGGCAACCGATAGAACGCGCCATTGTTCTCGACCGCGGAGAACACCGCGGCATAGGTCTCCAGCCAAACCCGCTGCGGCACCCCGGCGGGATACAGAACCCCCCGCCAGTCCGCGTACTGCCACCCCGAAGTCCCGACGATCACCGCCACTCCAGTCCCCTACCCACAGCAGACTCCGCACGCCCCGGAAGGGGGAGGCGGGGGTGTGGGGCGCTAGCGTTGGGGCAGAGCGACGAGCGAGCAGGGGTGAACAGTGGAGCTGGTCCACTCGGGCAAGGTCCGGGACGTGTACGCGGACGGCGATGATCTGATTCTGGTCGCGTCCGACCGGGTGAGCGTCTACGACGTGGTGCTGCCCACTGCTATCCCCGAGAAGGGCAAGATCCTCACGCAGCTCTCGCTGTGGTGGTTCGACCAGCTCGCCGACGTGATCCCCAACCATGTGATCTCCGCGACGGACGTTCCGGACGAGTGGGAAGGGCGCGCGATCCGCTGCCGGCGGCTGGAGATGCTGCCCGTCGAGTGGATCGCCCGCGGCTATCTCGCCGGTCTCGGGCTGCAGGAGTACGAGAAGACCGGGACGGTGTCGGGCGTCCGGCTCCCGTCCGGGCTGGTCGAGGCGTCGCGGCTGCCCGAGCCGATCTTCACCCCGACCACCAAGGCGACCGTCGGGCACGACGAGTTCATCACCTACGCCGACGTGGTCGAGGAGATCGGCGCCGAGACCGCCGAACGGCTCCGCGAGGTCACGTTGGACGTCTACCGGCGCGGCGCGGCCATCGCGGCGGAGCGCGGGATCGTCATCGCCGACACCAAGCTGGAGTTCGGCCGCGCCCCCGACGGCACGCTCGTCCTGGCCGACGAGGTGCTGACGCCCGACTCGTCCCGGTTCTGGCCGGCGGACGCCTGGCAGCCCGGACGCGCGCAGCACTCGCTGGACAAGCAGTTCGTCCGCGACTGGTCGTCCACCGTCACCGGCTGGGACCGCACGCCGCCCGGCCCGGAGATCCCCGCGGACGTCGTCGCCGCCACCCGCGCCCGCTACGTCGAGGTGTTCGAGACCCTGACCGGACGGCGCTGGGACTCCTGAGTCAGTCGAACGCCGTCGCCCGCGCCACCGGCTCCCACGCGCGCAGTTCGGCGCGGACGGCGTCGGCGTGGGCGACCAGCGCGTCCACCGCGTCGTCGCCGAGCGGGAGGCGCAGCGGCGTGTCGCCGTCGAGCGCGGTGAGGATCGCGGCGGCGGCCTTGGCGGGGTCGCCCGGCTGCGTCCCGTCGGACGTGGCGGCCATCTCGCGCGTCTTCCCGACCGTGTCCGCGTACTCCGGCATCGGCTCCGACAGGTAGAGGCGTCCGCCGAACAACGCCGTCCGGAACGCACCGGGCTCCACGATCAGCACCTTGATCCCGTGCGGCGCGACCTCTTCCGCGAGTGCCTCCGAGAAGCCTTCCAGAGCGCACTTCGTCGCCGAGTACGCGCCGAACCCGGCGAACGAGAGCTGCCCGCCCATGCTGCTCATCTGCACGATCGCGCCGCTCCCCCGCGCCCGCATGTGCGGCAGGACGGCCCGCACGAGCGCCGCCGGGCCGAAGAAGTGCAGCTCCATGAGGGCGCGCAGCTCCGCGTCGGTGGTCTCCTCGACCGCCCCGATCTGGCTGCGGCCCGCGTTGTTGACGAGCACGTCGATCCGTCCGTGCCGCGCCACGACCTCGGCGACGGCGGCCTCGACGGCGGCCGGATCGGTGACGTCCAGCCGGACGGTCTCCAGGTCGTCCAGCGCCGCCGGGTCCCGGACCGCACCGACGACCGTGTCCCCCGCCGCCTGCGCGGCGCGCGCGATCGCGCGGCCGAACCCCGACGACGCCCCCGTGATGAGCCATACGCGGTTTCCCATGCCGTCCGTTATGCCAGGCCCGCCGGTGCCGCGTCCAAGACCGTTTTCCGGTCGTTCCATCAACGCCGTTTATGATCCACGGGATGGAGCTGCGCCCGCTTCGCTACCTGATCGCCATCGCGGACGAGGGCAACCTCGGCCGCGCCGCCGCGACCCTGTTCGTCAGCCAGCCCGCGCTGTCGTACGCGCTGCGGAAGCTGGAGGACGAACTCGGCGTCCGGCTGTTCGACCGGCACGCGGGCGGCGTCACGCCCACCGCCGCGGGCCGCGACGTCATCGCCGAGGCGCGCCGCACCGTCCGCCAGGCCGAGCGGGTCACGGCCGCCGCCGAACGGCACCGCGCCGGCCGGACGGGCGTCCTGCGGCTGGGCTTCGAGGCGACCGGCGCGGGCGAGCTGACCACCCGCGCCCGCGCCGAGTTCGCGCGGCTGCACCCGGACGTGCGGGTGCGCCCCAAGCGCTTCGACTGGTCCGGCGAGGCGGACGCGCTGCGCGAGGGCCGGGTGGACGTCGCGTTCGTCTGGCTGCCCGCCGACCTCACCGGGCTGCACGCAGAGATCGTCCACACCGAACCCCGCGTCGTCGGCTGCGCCGCGACCCACCGCCTCGCCGGCCGGGAGGGCGTGTCGGTCGCCGAACTCGGCGACGAGCCCCTGATGTGGACCGAGCGCGCCCCGCGCGCCTGGGTGGACTGGTGGGCGATCAACCCCCGTCCCGACGGCCGCGCGCCCCGCTGGGGCCCGACCAACGACAACGTCGAGGAGATGCTCGAACAGGTCGCGGACGGCGCGGCGATCTGCTTCGCCCCGGCGAGCATGGCCCACTACTACACGCGCCCGGACCTGACCTGGATCCCGCTCGTGGACGCTGACCCGCTGCAGGTGGCGCTCGCCTGGCCCGAGGACGCCGCCACTCCCCTCGTCCGGGCGTTCGCCGAGGTCGTCCGCTCCCTGGTCCCCTGACCCGCTCAGAGCGCGGTGGCGGTTCCTTCGTCCAGGACGCGGACGTCCGTGGTGTCCGGGCCGAGGTTGCGAAAGAGCTGGTAGTGCAGCTGCCGGTGGACCTCGGCGAGCCCGCCCTGGTGGATCGGGACGGCGATCTCCGGGGCGACGGCGCGCAGGTAGTCGATGCCCTCGGCGACCTTCATCCACGGGGCGCCGGTCGGCAGCAGCAGCACGCGGGCCGGGGCGGGCGGCGGCGCGAAGGCGTCACCCGGGTGGTACAGGGCGCCGTCGATGAGGTAGCCGTTGTTGTGCGGGCAGGGCAGGTCCGGGTGGATGACGGCGTGGTCCCCGCCGACGACCTGCACGGTGGCGTCCGCGACGGACACCGTGTCGCCGTCGGTCACCGTCTCGTGGTCGACGGCCGCCTCGTCCAGGCGCGCGCTCGTCCCCGGGTCGGCGAGCACGCGGGCGCCGGGGTTGGCCTTGAGCAGCGCCGGCAGGCGGCCGAGGTCCAGGTGGTCGGGGTGCTCGTGCGTGAACAGGACGGCGTCGAGCCCGGTGACGTCCTCGAATCCGCCGGAGTAGGTGCCGGGGTCGAGGAGCAGGCGGCCTCCGCCGTCCAGCTCCACCAGCACACAGGCATGTCCGAAATGGGTGATGTTCACGGGTCCTCCTCAGAGCCAGGCGGGCAGGTCCGGCAGCGGGTCCGGGCCGAGGTCGGCGCCGGTCGTCCGGCCGGTCAGCCAGCCGAGCAGCGCGGCGGTCGTGCCGGCCGCCTCGGCCGCGTCGGCGACGTCCGGCCGGGTGACGAGCGCCGTCCCCGTGCCGGGACGCAGGATCAGCGCCGGGCAGTCGGGATGCGCGGCGAGCCGGGAGACGACGTCGTCCAGCAGCGTCGTCGCGAGGTCGCCGGGGAGGTCGGCGAACGTCGCGCCCGTGTTCAGGTCGATCGCGTGGATCCACACTTCCCGGACGCGCAGCCACGGGATCACCGCGGCGGGCATCGCGTCGCCCTGCGCGGTGCGGACGGTGCGCGCCCACGCCTCGTCCGGCAGCGCGTCCAGCCGGGCGGACAGCCGGACGGCCGAGTCGGCGAAGTCCGCCAGGATCGCGCGCGGCTCGCGGCGCACGCCGCTCTCGATGTCGGCGGCGCGCTGCGCGGGGCCGCCCGGGTACATGGGCGTCTCCACGCCGGTCGTCGCCCATTCGACCAGGTTGCCGAGGGCGTCGGCGTTGCGCGCGAGGTGGGTCAGGAGGTGCGCCGCCGTCCAGCCGGGCAGCGCGATGAGGCCGTCGAACCGGTCTTCGGGGATCTTGGCGACGTGCGCGGACAGATGGTCGGTGCCCGCGCGGAGCCACGCCAGGGACCGGGACGGCGGTACGGGTTCGGGTGCCATGCGTTCTCCTGCGCGGTGGACGAACCGGTCCCGCCAAGGTAGCGGGCACGTCCGACGCCGCACGCCGGGACCCCTCCGGGGAGCGCTCAGGCCGCGAGGGACGCGCGGGCGTGCGGTTCGTCCCAGTCGGCCCGGTGGGGTTCCACCTCGATCCGGGTGACGGCCGGGTCGAGGAACGGCGGGCCGAGATGGGAGAAGGCGGACAGGTCGGTCGTCTCGCGGAAGGCGGGGCGCTGGTAGAGGTCGCGGGCGTAGGCCCACAGGTGCGGGAAGTCCGGCAGGCGGCGTTCGCTGATCTTGGCGAACGGGTTGTAGGTCAGGTCGAAGCGGGCGAGCGTCACCCACAGCCGGACGTCGGACTCGGTGATCGTGGCGCCGTGCAGGAAGCGGCGCGCGGCCAGCCGCTCGTCCAGGCGCTCCAGGGCGGAGATCACGCGCCGGCGCAGGTCCGCGTAGGCCGCGTCCGAGGCGGCGCCCGCGACGCGGTAGGTGCCGTCGTTGACGTTCGCGTAGATGTCGGCGTTGAGCGCGTCGATCTCCGGACGCAGCTCCTCCGGGTAGAGCCGGACCGCCGGGTCGGCCCACCGGCCGAACTGCGTCGCCAGGTCGAGCGTGATGTCGGGGAAGTTGTTGCTCACGATGCGCCGGGTCGTCCGGTCCCAGAGCACGGGGACGGACACGTGGCCGTCGAAGCCGGGCTCGGTCGCCTCGTACGCCTCGCGCAGGTAGCGGAACCCGTTGACGGGGTCGGGGCCGCGGCTTTCGCGGAACGCCCAGCCCAGGCCGTCGCGTTCGTCGTCGACGTAGGAGAGCGACACGACGTCCTGGAGCCCCGTGAGGATCCGGACGATGGCGGTCCGGTGAGCCCACGGGCAGCGGTGGGCGACGTAGAGGTGGTAGCGGCCGGGCTCGGCCGGGTAGCCGCTCGAACCGTCCGCCGTGATGCGGCCTTGGAACGGATAGCGGGGACGGTTCCAGCCCCCGTTCTTCACGCTGAGCGCCGTCGCCCCGTAGACCCCGTGCTTCTCCAGGTCCACCGGGTCGGCGTAACGCGCGTCTGCCGTGGCCATCTGATCGCCTCCAGCCGGACATCGGTCGGCGCGGAGCGCCGCATACTCGATCAAATCTACCGGTTAGCCATGGATTTGGTTCAGGCCAGTTCGGTTCCGCATGTCGGCATCTGCAACATGGCCTCGGCGGCGGCCCTGTCCGCGTCCTGCGCGCGGACGGCGTCGAGCAGGCGCGCGTGGTCCTGGTACGCCTCCGGACGCAGGCCCGTCTCGAAGTGATCGCGCAGCGAGTCGCGGACCACCGCCGCGAGGTCCGCGTACAGCTCCACCAGCACCTCGTTGTGCGAGGCCGCCACCACCGCCCGGTGGAACGCGGCGTCGGCGCCGACGAAGGCGTCGCGGTCGCCGGACGACCAGGCCGCCTCGCGCAGGGCCAGCAGCTCGTCCAGGCGCGCCAGGTCGTCCGCGGTCCGGCGATGGGCGGCGGACCGGGCCGCCGCCGCCTCCAGGGCGCGCCGCACCTCCACGACGTGCCCCTGGTCGGCGGACGCGAACCGGCGCCGCATGACGCCCGCCAGCTCGCTGGTCGCGACGACGTACGTCCCCGAGCCCTGGCGGATGTCCAGCAGCCCGTTGTGGGCGAGCGCCCGCACCGCCTCCCGGACGGTGTTGCGCGCCACCCCGAGCCGCCGGACGAGTTCGGGCTCGGTGGGGATCCGCGACCCGACCGGCCAGGCGCCGGACACGATCTCCCGCCGCAGCCGGGCCGCGACCTCCTCGAACAGCCCGGACGGACGCGGCACCGGACCAAGATTCATCCCATGATTATACGATTGCCGCGTGGCGCACGAGAAAGCCCGGGCCGAGCCCGTCCCCCGGCGCGCGTCCGGGCACGCCCGGCCGCGCCCGGTCGCGGTCGCGGCCCTGCTGCTGACCGCGCTGAACCTCCGTCCCGCGGTGACGAGCCTCGGCCCGGTGCTCCAGGAGGTCCGCCGCGACCTCGGCATGAGCGCCACCGTCGCCGGGCTGCTGACCTCGATGCCGGTGCTGTGCTTCGCGGTCGTCGGCTTCACCGCGTCCCGGCTCGCGGCCCGGCACGGCTCCGACCGCGTCGTCCTGGCCGGGATGGCGGCGGTCGCGGCCGGGCTGCTCCTGCGCCTGTTCGCCGGGGGCGGCGCGCTGTTCCTGGCGGCGAGCGCGCTGGCGCTGGCCGGGATCGCCGTCGCGAACGTCCTGCTCCCGGCCGTCGTCAAGGAGCGCTTCCCGACGCGCGTCGGCGCGATGACCGGGCTCTACTCGATGGCGCTCAACCTCGGCGCCTCGTCCGCCGCCGCCGCGACGGTGCCGCTCGCGCGGACGCTGCACGGCGACTGGCGCGCCGCGCTCGGCTGCTGGGCGCTGCTCGCGGCCGTCGCGGTGCCGCCGTGGCTGGCGCTGCGCGGCGACCGGGCCCGGCCCGTCGCGCCGGGGACGCGCGACGCCCGCCGGCTCGCGCGCGACCCGGTCGCCTGGGCGCTCGCCGGCTACTTCGCGCTGCAGGCCACCGCCGCGTACGTCGTCATCGGCTGGCTGCCGCAGATCTTCCGCGACGCGGGGCTGTCCGCCGAGACCGCCGGGCTGCTGTTCTCGGTGACGTCCGTCCTCGGCGTACCGCTCTCGTTCGCCCTCGCGGCGGCGGCCGGGCGGCTGCGCGGGCAGAGCGCGCTCGCCGCCGTCCTCGGCGCGTTCGGCCTCGCCGGCTACGCGGGCCTCTGGGCGGCCCCGGCCGCCCTCCCATGGCTGTGGGCGATCCTGCTCGGCGTCGCGAACTGCTCGTTCCCGCTCGCCCTCACGATGATCGGCCTGCGCGGGCGGGACGGCCCGACCGTCGCGCGGCTGTCCACCTTCGCCCAGAGCGTCGGCTATCTGCTCGCCGTCCCCGGCCCGATCGCCGTCGGCGCGCTCTACCAGCACACCGGCGGCTGGGGGGCGCCGCTGGCCTTCCTGGCCGTGCTGATGCTCCCGCAGATCGCGACGGGCGTCCTGGCGGGCCGCGACCGCGAGATCGCCTGAACCCTAGGGACGGGTGGCCGGCTGGGGCTCTTTGCGGAGGCGGGACGGGAGGCGTTCGATCGCGCCGGACGGCGAGCAGGTCGGGGACGCCGCGGGTTCTATGCGCAGGCCCTGTTCGACCAGGTGCTCCAGGAAGAGGCGGGTCTGCAGCCGGGCCAGGGGGGCGCCGAGGCAGGCGTGGGTGCCCCAGCCGAAGCCCAGGTGGTCGTTCGGCGTGCGGTCGCCGACGAAGCGGTCGGGGTCGGCGAAGACGGTCTCGTCGCGGTTGCCGGAGCAGAACCACAGGACGACCTGCTGACCTGCGCGGATGCGGCGGCCGTGCAGTTCCACGTCGCACGTCGCCGTGCGGCCCGTCGACAGCACCGGGGACGTCCAGCGGACCATCTCCTCGACCATGGCGGGGATGCGGGACGGGTCCCGGACGACGGCCGTCCACTCGTCCGGATGGCGGTGCAGCGCGACCATGCCGCCCGCGAGCAGGTGGCGCGTCGTCTCGTTTCCGGCGACGAGCAGGCGCGGGTAGTAGCCGTCCAGCTCGTCCCGGGACAACGGGAGGCCGTCGATCTCCGCCCTGGTCAGCGCGGTGACGATGTCCTCGCGCGGTGACCGGCGGCGCTCGTCCTCCAGGTCGCGGAAGTAGTCGCGGAGCGCGGCGCGGGCGCGGGCGGCGGGCTCGGGCGCGGCGTCCTCGGCGGCGAGCGCGTTCGTCCAGGCGAGCAGGTCCTCGCAGTCCTCGGCGGGCGCGCCGACCAGGCGGCCGAGCACCAGCAGCGGCAGCCGGGCGGCGAGGGCGGACACGAAGTCGAACGGCTCACCGTCCGGCAGGACGTCGATCAGGGCGTCGATCATCCCGCGCGTCTCGGCGGCCAGTTCCGCCACCTCGAACGGCCGGAAGTGCGGGAGGACGAGGCGCCGCACCCCCTCGGGCCCGCCGCCCGCGAGCGAGGCGAACGTGGCGCGGTCGGCGGCCACCGCGCGGATGTCGGCGTGGCGGGTGATCGACCAGGCGCCGGTCCCGGGGTTCCAGTGGACGGGATCGGTCCGGCGCAGCCGGCGGAAATGCTCGTGGTCCGTCAGATCGACGTTCGGCTGGTCGGACACCGACGCTCCCTCATGCGGATTGACCGAATGGCTGGGTCTGACTAACACCCAGGATGTCAGTGAAGACGCATGTTGAGTACCCCTCGTCCACATCGTGGACTGTCCAACTGCACGACTGCGCAGAATTCGGCGATCAGAGGCGATCACCGAACGATATTTGGCAGTCGAGCCAAAACAACGGCCGTGGCCGAACGGAATTCATCGTCCGTCGCATTATCGCCGGGCCTTTCCTAGGGTCGCGGACATGAGACGACCCGTCCCCCGGCCGAACGGCGCCGCATTCGTCCTGGCCGCCGCCGTCCTGTGGGGCACCGTGGGTCCCGCGCAGGTCTGGGCGGACACCGGGGACGACCCCGTCGCGCTCGGCGCCGCGCGGATCCTGATCGGCGGCCTGGTCCTCGCCGTCGTCGCCGCCCGGTCGCGCGCCGGACTGAGGCCGCTCGCCCGCCGCGACGTCTGGCCGTGGCTGCTGCTCGCCGCGCTCGCCACCGCCGCCTACCAGGCCGGATTCATGTTCTCGGTGAGCCGGACGGGCGCCGCGCTCGCCACGGCGGTCGCGCTCGGCATGGCTCCGGTGGCGACGGGCGCGTTCGCCCGGCTGCTCGGCGGCGACCGGCCGGGCCCGGGCTGGACGGCGGGCACGCTCGGCGCGGTCGCGGGCTGCGCGCTGCTGCTCGCGCCGGGCGCCGGACGCGTCGACACCGCGGGGATCGTCCTCGGGATCGTCTCCGGCGCCTGCTACGGCCTCTACACGGTGGCGGCCAAGCGCCTCACCGAGCGGCGCGTCCCGATGTCCGCCGCCGTCAGCGCGACGCTGCTGGCGGGCGGGCTGGCGATCAGCCCGGCGCTCGTACGTCGTCCGCCCGCGCCGGACGGCCCGGGCCTGGCGCTGCTGGCCTGGCTCGGCGTGGCCGCGACGGCGGCGGCCTACCTGCTGTTCGTCGCGGGCCTGGAGCGGGTCCTGGCGAGCACGGCGGGGACGCTGAGCCTGGCCGAGCCGCTGGTCGCCGCCGTCCTCGGCCTGGCCGTGCTGGGCGAGCGGGTGACGGCCGCCTCCGGCGCGGGGCTGGCGCTGCTGGTCGGCGGGCTCGCGGTCGTCAGCACCGGCGGGAAGGGCCGACGAGACGGCCCGGTACGCTCACGCGTTGACGTCTCGTTCGACGAGAGGCCCCGAACATGAAAGTGGATGCGACCGATCGCCGACTTCTGCGCGCTCTGCAGCGGGACGCGCGGGCGAAGAACCGGGACCTCGCGGCGGTGGCGGGCGTGTCGCCGTCGACCGCGCTGGAACGCGTCCGCGCGCTGCGCGAGCGGGGCGTCATTCGCGGCTATCGCGCCGAACTCGATCTGGCGGCGATCGGACGGCCCGTCCAGGCGCTGATCGCGGTGCGGATCCGGCCGCCGTCCCGACCGGTCATCGAGGGTTTCCGGGAATGGGCGGCGGCGCTTCCCGAGACGATCGGGCTGTTCGTCACCAGCGGTTCCAGCGATTTCCTCGTCCATGTCGCGGTGCCCGATCCCGACGGCCTGTACGCGTTCGTCATCGACCGGCTCACCGAGCGCCGTGAGGTCGCGGACGTCCAGACCTCGATGGTCTACGAGCACGTCCGCACCCCGCACATCGACCCCGCGCCGGACCGCCCGTGACGGCCTACGTCGCACTCGGCAGTTCGTTCGCCGCCGGGCCGGGGATCCGCCCGCTGGCGCATCGCGGCGCGCTGCGCTCGGCGCGCAACTACCCGCACCTGGTGGCGCAGGCGCTCGCGCTGCCGCTCGTGGACGCCACCGCGTCGGGCGCGACGACCGATCACCTGCTGACCGATCCGCAGCGGACGGTCGCCGGGACGCTCCCCGCCCAGATCGGCGCCGTCACCGCCGCCGCCCGGCTCGTGACGATCACGGCGGGCGGCAACGACGCGGGGTACCTCGGCGCGCTGACCAAGCGCGCCCTGGCGAACGCCGCGCTGCGCCGCTGCCCGGGCCTCCCGAGGCGGCGGCTGCGCGAACGGATCCCGCCGATTCCGACGGCGGAGCGGTGCGGCGCGGTGGCCGGGGCGCTGGCGCGCGTCGTGACCGCCGTGCGGGAACACGCGCCCGAGGCGCGGATCGTGCTGGTCGACTACCTGCCGATCCTCGCCGCGCACGACGTCGGCCTGCCGCTGGACGCCGACGAGACGCGCCGGTTCCGCGCCGCCGCCACGGCCCTGGCGGCGGCGTTCGCCGAGGCCGCGACGGCGACCGGCGCGGACCTCGTCCGGGCGTCGGCGGCGGGCGAGGGCCATGAGGTCGGCACGTCCGAACCGTGGGTCACCGGAATGTCCCTCGGCGTTCCGTTCACCGGCGGACCGATCCCCTTCCATCCCAACGCGGACGGAATGGCGGCCGTGGCCCGTCTCGTCGTGGACCACGTCAGCCGACGCTCTGCCGCTCCGGCTCGATGAGGGCGACGACGCGTTCCTCGTCCCTGGCGTAGGGGCGGCCGATGTACTTCATCGCGATGCGGTCGACGATCTCCCAGCCCGCGTCGCCGTCCAGCCATTCGACGACCCGGCCCCGGACGATCACCGGCCGGAACGGGTCGTCGGGCGGCGTGAGGGACAGCGCGACGCGGGGGTCGCGGCGCAGGTTGCGCGCCTTCTGCGACTGCGGGCCGGTGAGAATGACGATGTGGTCGCCGTGCGTCCCGATCCAGAGCGGGATGCTGTGCGGCGCGCCGTCCGGCAGGACGGTGGCGAGGTGGGCCAGCGCGGTGCCGTCGAGAATGCGGCGGACGTCGGGGTTCAGCATGGTTCCTTCTCCTTAGTTCTCTACGGCGTAGTGCAGGTGGGTGACGCCGGGCGCCGGGACGGCCTCGATCAGCCGCAGGCGGACGTGCGCGGGCAGTTCCCGGAAGAACGGGCGGCCTCCGCCGAGCAGGACGGGCACCTGGTGCAGGACGACCTCGTCCACCAGCCCTTCCGCCAGCGCCTCGGTCGCGACGACGCCGCCCATCAGGCCGACGTCCTTGCCCCCGGCGAGCTTGCGGGCGACGGCGATCGCGTCCCGGATGCCGGTCGTGACGAGCGTCTGACGCTCGGACACGCCGGGCACCGGTTCGTGGCTGAGCACGACCAGCTCCGCGCCCGGATGGGGACTTCCGCCGCCGAACCCGTCGGAGTCCTCGTAGGTGGCGCGGCCCGCGACGACCGCGCCGACGCGTCCGGCGAGGGCGTCGAAGACCCGCGCGCTCGGCGCGCTCAGCCGGAAGCCGTCGAACACGCCGCTGGCGGCGTCGCCGTCGAAGTACCAGTCGAACAGCGTCCCGGCGTCGCCGAGCCCGCGGCCCGGACCGGCGTCGCGGCCGGTGATGTAGCCGTCGACCGAGACCGCGTGCGCGGCCATGACCTTGCTCATCCCGTCCTCCTTTGAGTTCCTTGAAGAGACTCCGTGACCGTAGCAGAGATGAGTTCCCTAAGGGAACCCCAAGGGTTAGGCTGGTTCCATGCAACGCACGAACTTCGGGGCGATGGCCTGCTCCATCGCGCGGACGCTCGACGTGATCGGCGAGCCGTGGTCGCCGCTGATCCTGCGCGACGTCTGGGTCGGGATGAACCGGTTCGACCAGCTCCAGGCCGATCTCGGGATCTCCCGCAAGGTGCTGACCGAACGGCTCGCGCACCTCGTCGGCCAGGGCGTGCTGGAACGCCGTCCGTACGACGCGCGCCCGCGCTACGAGTACCACCTGACGGAGAAGGGCACCGAGCTGGTCGACCTGCTCATGGTGATGACGCGGTGGGGTGACAGATGGCTGGCGGGCGAGGCGGGGCCGCCCGTGCTCTACCGGCACCGCGCGTGCGGCGAGATCACTGCCGTGGACCTGCGCTGCCCGCACTGCGGGGCGCCGATGCACGCGGGCGACGTCGACCTGCTGCCCGGCCCCGGCGCGGCGGGCTAGCCCGCGTAGGTGAAGTCCCCGGCCATCGACCACCGGCCGGAGGGCTGCTTCTCGAACCGGTAGGCCGCGCCCGTCAGGCCGGTCCCGGCGCGCTCGTGCGCGTCGGCCAGCCGGCAGGCGGCCTCCAGCAGCTCGTCGGACGGCAGCATGAGCGGCCGGGTGCCGGACGTCACGGTGACGCACGGCAGCCCGGACCGCCCGATCTCGATCGTCAGGTGCGCGACGCCGTCGTCCTCGCTCAGCTCGCGGAGGACGAGCCCGCCGAGCGCGACGTCCAGGGCCTTCTGCTCATCAAGGTCGACCGACGGCATACGCCCCATCATGCCGTCCCGTCACGGGCGCAGGAGGGACTTGACGGCGCGGCGCTCGTCCATCGCCCGGTACGCCTCGGCGGCGTCCTCCAGCGGCAGGGCGAGGTCGAACACCCTGCCCGGGTCGATCCGCCGGTTCCAGATCAGGTCGATCAGCTCCGGCAGGAAGCGGCGGACGGGCGCGGGGCCGCCGTGCAGGTGGACGGCCGAGAAGAACAGCTCGTTCCCCGGGATCTCCACGTCGTGCGCCACCCCGACATACCCGACATGCCCGCCGGGCCGCGTCGCGCGGATCGCCTGCATCATCGACTCCTGCGTGCCGACCGCCTCGATCACGCCGTGCGCGCCGAGCCCGCCGAGCAGGTCCTTGAGCGCGGCGACGCCGGCGTCGCCGCGGTCGGCGATGACGTCGGTCGCGCCGAACTCGACGGCCAGCCTGCGCCGGTCGGCATGGCGGCTGAACACCACGATCCGTTCCGCGCCCAGCTCCCGCGCGGCGAGGACGCCGAGCAGCCCGACCGCGCCGTCCCCGACGACCGCGACCGTCCGGCCGGGTCCCGCGGCGGCGGCGACGGCGGCGAACCAGCCGGTGCCGAGCACGTCGGACGCGGTCAGCAGCGACGGCACGAGGTCCGCGTCCGGCGGCCCGGGCGTGGCGACCAGCGTCCCGTCGGCCAGCGGGATCCGCGCATATTCCGCCTGCGTACCGATCGCCCCGATCGGCACGGCGTGGACGCAGCGGGACTGGTAGCCGGCCCGGCAGATCTCGCAGGTGTTGTCCGACGCGAAGAACGAGCCGACGACGAAGTCCCCGGGCTTCACGGTCCGCACGTCCGCGCCGGTCTCCTCGACCACGCCGACGTACTCGTGGCCCATCGGCGCCGGGCCCGCGCTCTTGTCGACACCCCGGTACGGCCACAGGTCCGAGCCGCACACGCACGCCGCCGTGACGCGGAGGATCGCGTCGGTCGGCTCGACGATCTCCGGGTCCGGGCGCTCCTCGACGCGGACGTCGCCGGGTCCGGTCAGCACTACTCCACGCATGGGTCTCCTTCCGTACGGGACGCGGTCCATGCAACCCGTGCGGCCCGGCCCCGGGGAGAGTCCGCCGTTCCAGGGGTTGACAGCACCCCCCTCGCCCGGCGCGCCGCCTCGTAGCCTGGACGACATGGATAACCGGGACGACATCCGCGAGTTCCTGACCTCCCGCCGGGCCAGGATCACCCCGCAGCAGGCCGGGCTGCCCGTCTACGGGACGAACCGGCGCGTCCCCGGCCTGCGCCGCGAGGAGGTCGCGCTGCTCGCCGGGGTGTCGATCGACTACTACACGCAGCTGGAGCGGGGCAGGCTGGCGGGCGCGTCCGAGTCCGTCCTGGACGCCGTCGCCCGCGCCCTGCACCTGGACGACGCCGAGCGCTCACACCTGTTCGACCTCGCCCGCACCGCGAACACCCCGGCCCGTCCGCGCCGCAAGCCCGCGCCGAAGGTCCGTCCCGGCCTCCAGCGGCTGATCGACGCGTTGGTCGACGCCCCGGCGATGATCCGCAACGGCCGCATGGACCTCCTGGCCGCCAACCGCCTGGGCCGCGCGATGTACGCGCCCATCTTCCAGAGCGCCGGCACGCCGAACGTCGCCCGCTTCCAGTTCCTGGACCCGGCCGCCGCCGATTTCTACACCGACTGGGAAACCGCGGCCGACATCACCGTCGCGCTCCTGCGCACCGAAGCCGGACGCGACCCCTACGACCGCAACCTCACCGACCTCATCGGCGAACTGTCCACGCGCAGCGACGCGTTCCGCACGCGGTGGGCGCAGCACAACGTCCGCATCCATCACACGGGCACCAAGTCGTTCCACCACCCGGCCGTCGGCGACCTGACCCTCGACTACGAATCCATCGCGCTATCGAACGACCACGGCCTCAACCTCACCGTCTACACCGCGACGCCCGGCTCCTCCAGCGCCGACGCCCTCCACCTCCTGGCGAGCTGGGCCGCTCCGGCTCCCGCCGAGGGCTAGTCCGTCACCGGCGGCGCGAGTTCGGCCGCGACCTGGACGGCGATCTCGACGGCGTGGGCGGCGAGCGGGGATCGGGTGCGGCCGGCGGGCCAGTGCAGGTAGATCTCCCGAGGCGGCGGGGACGGCCGTAGTTCGTGGACGCGCAGCCTGTCGTCGGAGGCCACGTCGGCGCCGCGGATCGCGAGCCAGGGCAGCACGGCCGATCCGAGGCCCGCGCGCACCATCGACAGCAGCGTGTCGTTGATCGCCGAGCGGAACACGACCTGCGGCCGGGCGCCGCCCCGGGCGAGCGCCTGTTCCATCTCGGGCTGGTCGCACGTCAGCGGCCACGCCACCATCGGGACGCCGTCGAGGCGGGACAGCGTTACCGGGCCGTCGGGGAACGTTCCTTTGGCCGCCACCAGGAGGTACGGGTCGTCCAGGAGCTTGCGGGACTCGACGTCGCCGTCGATAGGGCCGTCGTAGAACAGAAGGTCCAGGTCACCGATCTGCGGCTGTTCGGGTTCCTCTTCGGACAGCCTGATGTCGCAGCCGGGGTGCTCGGCGCGCAGGCGGCGCACGATCGACGGGAGGATGACGGTCGACACGCTCTGGAACGTGCCGATGTCGATCCGGCCGTCGCCTGCCCGGAAGCGCTCCACGGCGCGGGCCAGTGCGTCCGCGTCCGCCAGCAGGGTACGGCCCCGGTCGAGGACCACCGAGCCGAGCGGCGTGAGCCGCACCGGGCGCGGACCGCCCGGCCGGTCGAACACCGGGCCGCCGAGGGCGCGTTCCAGTGCGGCGATCTGCTGGCTGACCGTCGACTGGGTGTAGCCGAGGCGGACGGCCGCGCGTCCGAACGAGCCCTCTTCGGCGATCGCGACCATCGCGGCGAGGTGGCGCAGCTCGACGTCCTTCACGCGCCTCAGCCTAGTGATCGTTGTTGGCGATCGAGGTGATCGCAAATCATCGCTGTTCACGATGGACTCGCCGCCCCTAGCGTGAGCCGGGACCACGACCGATGGAGAGTTGTATGCAGATCGCCGTCGACGGCGCCGAACTATGCGTCGAGACGTTCGGGGAGCGGACGGACCCGGCAGTCCTGCTCGTCGCCGGATCGTCCGCCTCGATGCTGTGGTGGGACGCCCGGTTGTGCGAACGCATCGCGGCGGGTGGACGGTACGTCGTCCGCTACGACCACCGCGATACCGGCCGCTCGACCGCCTATCCGCCGAGCGCGCCCAAGTACTCGTTCACCGACCTGGCGCTCGACACGCTCGGCATCCAGGACGCGCTGGGCATCGAACGCGCTCATCTGGTGTGCCAGTCGATGTTCGGCGGGATCGGGCTCATCCTCGGCGTGGACCATCCCGACCGGGTCGCGTCGTTGACGTTCGTGTCGGCCTCGACCGGCGCGGACGACCTTCCACCGCCGTCCGGCGACCTGAAGATGCCGGACGAGCCGGACCTTTCCGACGCGTCCGCCGTGATCGAATACGTCGTCGCAGGCGCCGAGGCGTACGCAGGCGGCTCCCCGCACTTCGACGCGGCGGCGACGCGGGACCTGGCCGAACGCGACGTGGCGCGAGCGCGGAACTACGCGTCCACGCTGGTCAACCACTACGCCATCGACGTCGAAGGCCCGTCGCGCGGCGGCTTCGGCGACATCGCGGCGCCGACGCTCGTCGTCCACGGCGACCGCGACCCGTTCCTGCCGCTGCCGCACGGCGAGGCGCTGCGCGACGCGATCCCCAGCGCGGAGCTGCTGGTGCTGGAAGGCGCGGGACACGACGTCCCCGAACCGGTGTGGGACGCCTTCGTACCGGCCCTGCTGCGCCACACGCGAGAGAACGTGCGCCGTGTTCGACTATGACGCCGAACTCGTCCACTACCACGCGCGCCTCCAGGACGCACTGCACGTCCAACCCGGCGACCATGTCCTCGACATCGGCTGCGGCACCGGCCTGACCACCCGCGACGCGGCCCGCGCGGCGTCACCGGGCACCGCGCTCGGCGTAGACGTCTCCGCGCCGATGCTGGCTCAGGCACGTCACCTTGCCGAAGGTCTCGACAACGTCGCCTTCGTGCAGGCCGACGCGCAGACCCACGCCTTCAAGCCCGGACATTTCACCCTGGCCGTCAGCCGGTTCGGCACGATGTTCTTCCGCGACCCGGTCGCCGCGTTCACCAACATCGGACGCGCATTGCGTCCGAACGCACGTTTCGTACAACTGGTCTGGCAGCCTGGCGACCGCCAAGAATGGCACACGGCCCTGTTCGGCGGACGACCGTCACCCGCCTTCTCTCTAGCCGACCCGAACGTCGCAACAGGCGTCCTCAACGCGGCGGGCTTCGACACACTGGACGTCGCCGACCTGCACGAACCCGTCTGCTACGGCCCCGACGCCGAGCGCGCGCAAGCCGCCGTCCGCCACCTGTGGGCGGCGCAGGACCTGGACGAACGCGCCCACGACCGACTCCGCGCGACCCTCAAGGCACACGACACCGGCGACGGCGTCTGGTTCGATTCCCGCGCCTGGCTGATCACCGCCCGCCGCCGCCCAGACGCCGCTCCCCACTGACCGGACACCGACACGGACGAGCCGCAGGCCGCCGGGCGGCGAAGCCAGACAGCGGACTCCAGCAGGCCAAAGACCCGGTCGGCGTCAACGGCGATGACACAGGTGATCTCGCTCGTCGGGACGCAGGGTCTGCGTTCGTTGTCGGCAGATGCGGGACTTTGTGGCCGGGTGCGGCAAAGGGGCGATGGGTTGCGGAGTGCCGCGGGACGATTGGTGTAAGGCGGGTGCGCCGCCGGTCTTCTGCGTTGCGGGGAGGCGTGATGGGCGGTCGGCGGGGGCAGGCGTGGGCGGCTGCGGCGGGGGTCGGCGTCGGCGCGGTGGTGAATGTGGCCACGGGGATGCTGACGCAGCGGTGGGGGTTGGCGTGGCTGGCGGCGTCGGTGGCGTTCGTGGTGGTGGGTGGTGGTCTGCTGGGCTGGCTGACCTACCGGGCCACACCGGAGCCGGAGCCGGCTCGCCCGGTCGGGCGGGTGGTGGCGTCCGGCGACGGTGCGATCAGTGCGGGCGGCTCGGTGACCGGGTCTTCGACCAGGGTGACACACCCGCCCTCAGACAGCCCGCAAGCGGCCCCGCGACCGGGTCCGGGGGTCTACGCGTCGGGGCCGGGGGCGATCGCGGCCGGTGGTGATGTGGCCGATTCGCGCACCGAAGTCACCCGGGACGACCCGGCGGCGCCGTGATCTGGCGCAGGAACCGCCGTCCCCCCGACCGGGAGGCTGCCAGCGAGGACGCAGGGCTGCCGAGCTGGCGGGTGGAGGCGGCCGGTGCCGGGGCGATCGCCGCCGGAGGAGATGTGATCGGCTCGCCCACGCACGTGGGCGATGTGTATCAGGCGGTTCCGCTGCCCCGCGCCGAAGAGGTCGACCCACCGCCGTGGGCGCCGCCGCAGCTTTCCTCGTATACGGGGCTGTTCGTAAGGCGGGGCGGGAAGCTGGCCGAGCTGGATTCGGCGTTGCGGGGTCCGGGCGGTGCGGTGGTGCAGGCGGTGCACGGGTTGGGCGGGGTGGGCAAGAGCACGCTGGCCGCGCACTGGGCGCACCGCCATGCCGCCGAGCACACCCTTACCTGGTGGATCACCGCCGACACCCCGGCGAACCTCACCGAGGGCCTGGCCGGACTGGCGGGAATGCTGGTCCCGGACATGACCCGCACCACCCCCGTGGCAGTCCCGGTGGAAGACCGGGCGGCGTGGGCGCGGCGCTGGCTGGCCACCCACACGGGCTGGCTGGTGGTGCTGGACAACGTCGCCCACCCCGCCGACGTGGCCGGGCTGGTGACCGGCGCCCCGCGCGGACGGTTCCTGATCACCAGCCGCCTACGCGAAGGCTGGCACGACCTGGGTGCGGCGCTCATCGAACTGGATGTGCTGAGGCCACCCGAAGCACACGAACTCCTGACCGAAATCGTCACCACCGACCGGGCCGACGCCGACCTCACCGGGACCGCCGCGCTGTGCGCCGAACTGGGGTACCTGCCACTGGCGGTCAAACAGGCCGGCGCCTTCATCCGCCAGACGCGGCTGTCCCCAGACGACTACCTGGAACTGCTGCGCGCCGACCCGGCGCTGATCTACGACCAGGCCGCGCGCGGCAGCGACGCCGAACAGACCATCGCCCGGATCTGGCGCCTCACCCTCGACAACCTCACCCCACTGGCGCGAGAACTACTGCGCGTCCTTGCATGGTGGGCACCACAAGACATCCCCCGAACCCTGCTCACCCCGCTCGCCGACCCCGCGACGCTGGCTGCGGCGCTGGGCGACCTGGCCGCCTACAGCATGATCACCCTCAACACCGAAACGATCACCGTCCACCGCCTGGTCCAAGCCATCGCCCGCACCCCCGACCCCCGCACGCCCGAACAAAACGGCGACCCCCACCGCCGACCCGCCGACATCCACACCGCCTGCCACGCGGCCACCGACCTGCTCAGCCGGGCGCGCCCCACCAACCCCTACGACCTGGCCGGATGGCCCACCTGGCGCACACTGCTCCCACACGTAGACGCCCTCACACAGCGCACCACACCCGACAGCGACACGCCCACCACCAGCCGACTTCTCGACCACGCCGCCATTTTCCTGCAAGTCCAAGGCGCGCTGGCACGCGCCATCAGCTACTTCGAACGCGCCTTCATCAGCGATCAGCGCCTGCATGGCCTCGACCACCCGGACACGCTGATCTCCGGCAACAACCTCGCCCTCGCCTACCAGGAGGCGGGAGAGCTGGACCGGGCGATTCCGCTGCACGAAACGACTCTGGCCGACCGTGAACGAGTGCTGGGCAGCGACCACCCCGACACTCTCATCGCCCGCAACAACCTCGCGAACGCGTACCAGGACGCGGGAGACCTGGACCGGGCGATCGCGCTGCACGAAACGACTCTGGCCGACCGTGAACGAGTGCTGGGCGACGACCACCGCCACACCCTGCTCTCCCGCAACAACCTCGCGAACGCGTACCAGGACGCGGGAGATCTGCGCAGGGCGATCGCGCTACACGAGGCCACCCTGGCAGATTATGAGCGGGTGCTGGGAGGTAACTACGCCGAAACTTTGACCTCCCGTAACAACCTCGCCCGCGCCTACCAGGAAGCAGGGGACCTGCGCCGGGCGACCACGCTGCACGAGGCGAACTTGGCCGACTGCGAGCGGGTACTGGGCGGCGACCACCCTTGCACCCTGCTCTCCCGCAACAACCTCGCCGCCGCCTACCGGATGGCGGGGGACTCGGGACGGGCGATCTCGCTGTGCGAGGCCGCCCTGAACGACTGCGAGCGGGCGCTGGGCAGCGACCATCCGCTCACCAAACTCGTGCGGGCGAATCTAGAAGGGGTCCGCCGGTAGGAGCCCGGTCTTGGAGGAGCGGATGCGGTTCACCGGGCAGACGGCGGGGCGGCCTTGCTTCCGCGAATTGCGTCGGTCAGGAGCTCTCTTCGGCGGCGGTCTCGGCTTGGGCGCGGGCTTCGATCATGGCCTGTTCGGCCTTGGCGTGGGCGTCTACGACGATCTGGACGGCTTCCTCGGGGGTGTCGGTGAGGTGCAGGAGTTTAGGGTCGTCCACCGAGACCAGGCCGCGGGTCAGGAGGGTTCCGTTGATCCAGTCGACCAGGGGCTGCCAGAACTCGCGGCCGACCAGGACGATCGGGAAGCGCGTGATCTTGCCCGTCTGGACGAGCGTGACGGCCTCGAAGAGTTCGTCCAGGGTGCCGAAGCCGCCGGGCAGCACGATGAACGCCTGCGAGTACTTGACGAACATCGTCTTCCGCACGAAGAAGTAGCGGAACTCCAGGCCCACGTCGATGTGGTCGTTGAGCTTCTGCTCGAACGGCAGCTCGATCCCGAGCCCGACCGACAGCCCGCCGTCCTCGTCGCAGCCCTTGTTCGCGGCCTCCATGATCCCCGGGCCGCCGCCGGTGATCACGGCGTAGCCCGCGCGGTGCAGCCGCGCGCCGATCTCGACGGCGAGGTCGTACTCCGGCGAACCGGGACGGATCCGGGCGCTGCCGAACACGCTGACCGCCTTCGGCAGCTCGGCGAGGAGCCCGAAGCCCTCCACGAACTCGGCCTGGATGCGCAGCACGCGCCACGGGTCGGCGTGCAGCCAGTCCGAGGGGCCGCGGCTGTCCAGGAGCCGCTGGTCGGTGGTGGTCTGCGGGACGGCGCGGCCCCGCAGCGTCGCGGGTCCCTGCCGGCGCGTCCCGGGCTCGGTCTCAGATGCCATGAGATCACCGTAGCCGGACCGGACGGGGCGTAACGGTGAATCCGCCGTCACGCCAGCCAGGCGAGCAGGCGACGTTCGCATTCCCCGATCAGCGGGATCTCGACGGATTCCTCGCGCGTGTGGGCGAGCGTCGGTTCGCCGGGCCCGTAGTTCACGGCGGGGACGCCCAGGGACGCGAAGCGCGCGACGTCCGTCCAGCCGAGCTTGGCGCGGACCTCCGCGCCGCTGGCGGCGACGAACGCGGCGGCGGCCGGGTGGGTGAGGCCGGGACGGGCGGCGGGCGCGGCGTCCACGACCGTCACGGCGTACCCGGCGAAGACGGACCGCAGATGCGCCTCGGCGTCCGCCACGGACTTGTCGGGCGCGAACCGGTAGTTCACGGTGACGACGCATTCGTCCGGAATGACGTTGCCCGCGACGCCGCCGCGCACGAACACCGCGTTCAGGCCCTCGCGGTACTCCAGCCCGTCCACCACGGGACGCGACGGCGAGTACGCGCGCAGCACGTCCAGGATCCCGCCCGCCGCGTGGATCGCGTTGGACCCCATCCAGGCGCGGGCGCTGTGCGCGCGGGCGCCGGTCGCGGCGACCTCGACGCGCATCGTCCCCTGGCAGCCGCCCTCGATGAGCCCGCCGGTCGGCTCCAGCAGGACGGCGAAGTCCCCGGCGAGCAGGTCGGGACGCCGCGCGGCGAGCCGCAGCAGCCCGTTGCGCTCCGCCTCGACCTCTTCGCACTCGTAGAACACGTACGTGAGGTCGCGCGACGGCGCGGTCAGCTCCGCCGCCAGCCGGAGCTGGACGGCGACGCCGCTCTTCATGTCCGACGTCCCGCACCCGTACAGCCGGGTGCCCTCGACGCGGGACGGCAGGTTCGCGTTCACCGGCACGGTGTCCAGGTGCCCGGCGAGGACGATCCGCTCCGCGCGGCCGAGGGACGTCCGGGCGACGATCGTGTCGCCGTCCCGGTCCACGGTGAGGTGCGGCAGCGCGCGCAGCGCCGTCTCCACCAGGTCGGCGAGGTGCCCTTCGGCGCCGCTGACGGATTCGACGTCCACGAGCGCGGCCGTCAGGGCGGCGGCGTCCGAGCTGAGATCGAGGCCCATGGACGGCAAGGGTAACGGGACGGGGCCGCGCCGCCCCGTCCCGCCAGGTCAGGTGTCGAGACCGTGGTCGCGCAGGATCCCGTTCAGCGCGGCCTTGTCGTGCCGCTGCCCCGGGTCGAGGCGCTTGAGGACGAGCACGGCGGGCAGCCCGAACGACCCGCCCGCGAACTCCTTGATGCGGGTGCCGCCGACGGCGACGCACCAGTCCGGGACGCGGCCCCGGCTGATCTCCTCGCCCGTCTCGACGTCGATGACGGGCATGGACGCCGACAGGTTCGTCCCCGAGCCGATCACCGCGCCGACCCCGACCCGCGCGCCCTCGACGATCATCGAGCGGCTGCCGATCATGGCCTCGTCCCCGATGACGACGGGCTTGGCGTTCGGGGGCTCCAGCACGCCGCCGATCCCCACACCACCGGAAAGGTGGACGTTCTTCCCAATCTGCGCGCACGACCCGACCGTGGCCCAGGTGTCCACCATCGTCCCGGAGTCGACATAGGCCCCGATGTTGGTGAACGACGGCATCAGCACGACGCCGGGCGCGAGGTAGGAGCCCCAGCGGGCGATGGCGCCGGGCACCACGCGGACGCCGTCCAGCCGCGTCTTCAGCGGGATGCGGTCGTGGTAGCGGAAGTCGCCGACCTGCGCCTGCACCATCCCGAGCACCTTGAAGCTCAGCAGGATCGCGCGCTTGGCCCGCTCGTCCACGACGACCTCGTCGGACGCGTCGACGTGGGCGACCCGCGCCTCCCCGCTGTCGATCTGGTCGACGGCGACGACCACGGCGGCGCGCGCGTCGGCGTCGTCGGGCGTGAGGCCGGCGCGCTTCTCCCACAGCTCGTCGATGACGGACGCGATCGGGCTGGTGAACGTTTCGGTCATGACCCCTGAGCTTAGTGGTGGCCCGATCCCGGTACGGTCGTCGCGTGGCTGCATCGGAGGGGCGGTTCCGGCGCTGGCGGTGGCCCGCCGTGGGTCTCGCCGTCGTGCTCGTGCTCGGCGTCGGCGCGTACGTGGGTTTCCAGCGGTTGCGGCCGTACCTGCACGGGACGAGCTGCGAGGTCCACACGTCCCTCGGCAACCAGACGCTGGACGTCGACCAGGCCGCGAACGCCGCGACGATCGCGGGCGTCGCGTTCCGCAAGCAGCTCCCCGAGCGCGCCGCGGTGATCGCGTACGCGACGGCGTACCAGGAGTCGCGGCTGACGAACCTCGCGGGCGGCGACCGCGACTCGGTGGGCATGTTCCAGCAGCGTCCGTCGCAGGGGTGGGGCAGCCCGGAGAAGCTGCGCGACCCCGTCCAGTCCACGAGCAAGTTCTTCGACGCGCTCGTGAAGGTGAAGGACTACCTCGACCTGGACCTGCACGACGCGGCGCAGGAGGTGCAGCGCAGCGCGGACGGCACCGCCTACGCCCAGCACGAGGACCTGGGCAAACTGCTCGCGGCGGGCTTCACCGGACGCGAGCTGGCCGCCGTCCGGTGCTGGTACCCGCCGAACCGGGAGGTCCCCGAGCGGCGCGCGGACGCGATCCGCGAGCTGCGCCGCACGTTCGGCAGCCGGCTGCGGGTGCTGACGGCCGCGCAGGGCTCGCCCGCCCCGGCGGCGGACGCGGTGAAGGTCGGGACGCGCCGCTCCGGCTGGGCGGTCGCGGCGTGGGCGGTGACGCACGCCAAGGCGTTCGGGCTGCGCGAGGTGCGGTTCGACGGACGGCGCTGGACGTCGCACGCGGGCCACGACGGCTGGACGCAGGACGACGGCGCCAAGGCCGACCGGGTGGTCATCCGCTGATCAGGGGTGGACGATCAGCCAGGTCGCGACGGCGGTCGCCGTGGCGGACCGGTTCCCGATCAGGTGCGGACGGTCGCACGGGAACGTGATCGAGTCGCCGGGGCCGAGCGCGACGAACTCCGTCTCGAACTCGATGGTCAGTTCGCCCGCGGTGACCGTCCCGACCTCGTAGCCCTCGTGCCGCAGCAGCTCGCCGTGGACGTTCGCCCGCGCGCCCGGCGGATAGGTCGACTCGAAGAACTCGACGCCCGGCGTCGGGACGGGCGACAGCCGCCGGAACGTCACGCCGCCCGCGAGGCGCAGCGGGGCGACCTCGAAGGAGCGGCGGACCGCGAACCGGTGCGGCGGCGCGGCGGCGGGCGGGGCCACCGGGTCGAAGACCTCCGCGAGCGGGACGCCGAGCACCGTGACGTAGCTGATGAGGCGGCCGACGGACGGGCGCATCGTGCCGCGCTCGATCTGCGACACCGCGCTCGGCGAGATCCCGAGGTCGCGCGCCACCGAGCGCAGTGAGCGGCCGGAACGCTCGCGCAGTTCGCGCAGGCGCGCGCCGAGCGCCGCCGCGTCCAGCGCGGTCAGATCCGGTTCAGCGGTCATGCGGGGGTTCCGGGCTCCGTCACACGGGTTTTACATCGCCGAAATTTCGGGCCGCCTGTGCAGGCATAGGTTCACCCTATCCGTTAAGCGATCACTTAACGGCACCGGCTCGCACGCAAGGAATCGCCATGCCCGACAGCGCATCGGCCACCGAGGCCGTCCGGCCGCCGGAACCCGTCTACGACCCGCGGCTGACCAACGAGGATCTCGCTCCACTGCGCGAGCAGAACTGGTCCGCCTACAACATCTTCGCCTTCTGGATGTCCGACGTGCACAGCGTCGGCGGCTACGTCACCGCGGGCAGCCTGTTCGCGCTCGGTCTCGCGAGCTGGCAGGTGCTCGTCGCGCTGCTCGCGGGCATCGTCATCGTGCAGTTCTTCTGCAATCTGGTCGCGAAGCCGAGCCAGGTCGCCGGGGTGCCGTTCCCCGTCATCAACCGGGCCGTTTTCGGGGTGCGCGGCGCGAACGTCCCGGCGGTGATCCGGGGGCTCATCGCGATCGCGTGGTACGGCGTCCAGACCTATCTGGCGTCGCAGTCGCTCATCATCATCTTCCTGAAGTTCTGGCCGTCCACGGCGAGCTGGAACGAGCACACGTTCCTCGGGCTTCCCGCGCTCGGCTATATCGCCTACGCCGTTCTGTGGGTGGCGCAGGCGGCGGTCTTCTGGAAGGGCATGGAGGCCATCAAACGGTTCATCGACTGGGCCGGGCCCGCCGTCTACCTGGTGATGATCGTGCTCGCCGTCTACCTCGTGTCCAAGGCGGGCTGGGGGAACATCAGCTTCAACCTGTCGCAGGGCAAGCACCTGGACGTCACGCACTCGATCACGACGATGCTCAGCGCGGTCGCGCTGGTCGTCTCCTATTTCTCGGGGCCGATGCTCAATTTCGGCGACTTCTCGCGGTACGGGAAGTCGTTCGACGCGGTGAAGCGCGGGAACCTGCTCGGCCTGCCGGTGAACTTCCTGTTCTTCTCGATTCTGACGGTCGTCACGGCGTCCGCGACCGTGCCGGTGTTCGGGGAGCTGATCACCGACCCGATCCAGACGGTCGAGAAGATCGACACGACGTTCGCGATCCTGCTCGGCGGGCTCACGTTCGTCATCGCGACCGTCGGCATCAACATCGTCGCGAACTTCATCTCGCCGGCGTTCGACTTCTCCAACGTCAGCCCGCAGAAGATCTCCTGGCGGACCGGCGGAATGATCGCGGCGGTCGGCTCGGTGCTGCTCACGCCGTGGAACTGGTATTCCAACCCGACCGCGATCCATTACACGCTGGATCTGCTCGGCGCGCTCATCGGCCCGCTGTTCGGCGCACTTATCGCGGGCTATTACGTCGCGGGACGGCAGCAGGTCGTCGTGGACGACATGTTCACGCTGGAACCGTCCGGGCGGTACTGGTTCCGCAACGGCTACAACCCGAACGCGGTATGGGCGCTGATCGCGGGCGGAGTTCCGGCGATCGTCGCGGTGCTCGTCCCGAAGGCGCTGCTCGACCTGGACGTCACGACGTTCGACGTCACCTGGATCTCCGACTACTCCTGGTTCATCGGCTGCGGCCTCGGGTTCGTCGCGCTGGCCGTGCTGGAGCGGCGGCGGCCGATGATCGGCGCATGATCCGGATCACGCTGGTCAACCCGAACACCACGCGGGCGATGACCGAGGCCGCCGGGCGCGCGGCGCGGGCGGTCGCGGCGCCCGGGACGGTGGTCACGGCCGTCGAACCCGCGACGGGACCGGCGGCGGTGGAGAGCCACCACGACGCGGCGCTCGCCGTCCCGGGTGTGCTGGCGGAGGTCGCGGCGGCGCCGGACGCGGACGGGTTCGTTCTCGCGTGCTTCGGCGACCCCGGGCTGGACGCGGCGCGCGAGGTCGCGTCCGGCCCGGTCGTCGGGATCGCCGAGGCCGCGCTGCACACCGCGACGCTGCTCGGCCGCGGGTTCAGCGTGGTGACGACGCTCCCCCGCATGATCGGCCGGACGGAGGAATTGGTGCGGCGGTACGGGTGCGCGGACGCGTGCCGAGGCGTCCGCGCGTGCGACGTGCCGGTGCTGGACGTGTCCGGCTCGTACGACGCCGTCCTGGACGCGTGCGCGGCGGCGCTGGCGGCGGACGGCTCGGACGTCCTCGTCCTCGGCTGCGCGGGCATGGCGGAACTCGCGGCGGCGGTGTCGGCCGAACTCGGCGTCCCGGTGGTGGACGGGGTCGCCGCCGCGACCAAGCTCGTGGAGGGGCTGGTCGCGCAGGGCCTGCGGACGAGCCGCCGGAGCGAGTACGCGCCGGTGCCGGGCCTCGTACGGGCGCTTTCGAAGGAACATTGATGTCTGTTAATCTCGCGGCGCTGACTTCCAGGGAGCCGCGACATGCGCAGCAGACTCGCCGTCCTCATCGCCGCCGTCCTCCTGCTCGCCACCGCCGGCCCGGCGCCCGCCCGCGCCGCCGCGCCGGGCGAGTACGGGATCAGCGTGCGGCGCAACCTGACGATCAGGCTGCACGACGGGACGACCCTGCGCGCCGACGTCCACTCCCCCGCCGACCCGGCCACCGGCAAGCCCGTCGCCGGACGGTTCCCGGTGATCATCGGGTTCACGCCGTACGGGAAGACGCCGTCCGCGCTGGCGGGCGGCGCGGGCACGGGCGGGTTCAACCCGGACCTCGTCAAGCACGGCTACATCGCGGCGGTCGTGGACGTCCCCGGCACCGGCGGGTCCGAGGGCAAGTTCGATTTGTTCAGCCCGGCGGAGGCCAGGGCGGGCGCGCAGGTCGTCCGGTGGGCGGCGCGGCTGCCCGGCAGCGACGGCAAGGTGGGGATGCTCGGGCTGTCCTACGTGGCGATCGACCAGCTTTTCACCGCCGCCGAGGTCGGGCCGAACTCGCCGCTCAAGGCGATCTTCCCGATGGCCGCGACCGCCGACCCGTACCGCGACCTGTTCACGAGCGGCGGCGCGCTGAACGTCTTGTCGCCGCTCGGCCTGGTGTTCGGGTACGGGGTGACGCGCACGCTGACGCCGTTCCTGGAGCTGCCGCTCGACCCCGCGACCGCGCTGACGCTCGCCTACCAGCACCTCGTGCAGGCCGGGCCGTTCGAGCTGACGATGGCGCGGGACATGCTCACCAACGGGTCCCGGCGCTACTTCGACGCGTGGTGGAAGGAACGCGCGCCCGATCGTCTGCTGTCGCGGATCGTGGCGAACGGCGTCGCGGTCTACCTCGTGGGCGGTCTGTACGACGTGTTCCAGCGCGGGGAGCCGCAGCTGTACAGCGGGCTGCAGAACGCGGCGGCGGGACGTCCGGTGACGGCGCCGATGAAGCCCGGCCAGCCGGTGTCGTCCAAGTACCAGCTCCTCACCGGGCCGTGGACGCACGGCGGGATGGGCGGCGGTTACGACCTGTCCGCGCTGCAGCTCCAGTGGTTCGACCACTGGCTCAAGGGACGCGACAACGGCATCACCGACACCCGCACGCCCCTGCACGTCGTCGAGCCGGACGGCACCAAGTACTCCACCGCCGCCTACCCGCTCTCCAACGCCCGCCTCCAGCGCCTGTCCCTCCAGCCCGGCGGACGCCTGACGTCGAACGCCCCCGGCTCCGGCCCACGCGACACGATCAAGTACACCCCGCTGTCGGACCCCTGCACGCGCTCCACCGACCAGTTCGCGGCGGGCCTGCTCTCCCAGCTCCTCGAAGGAATCGGGATGCCCGGCGTCTGCACCGGCCCGCAACGCAAACCCACCGCGGGCGACGGCGAACGCACCTACAGCACCGACCCGCTAACCCGTCCCCTGAAGCTGGCCGGCCCGATCGGCGTGACGCTGCGGGCGTCGTCCACCCGTCCCGAAGCCTTGTTCGCCCTGACCCTGGAAGACGTGGCCCCCGACGGCCGCTCCACCGACCTCTCCGGCGGCGCGCAACTGGGCTCTCTGCGCGCCCTGGACCGCACGCGCTCCTGGCCGTCCGGCGATGGCGACTGGCTCAGCCCCTACCACGTGCTGACCAAGGCCTCCCGCCGTCCCGTGAACCCCGGCGAGATGACCCGCTACGACATCGAGGTGCGCCCGACGTTCGCGACCGTCCCCGCAGGCCACCGCCTGCGCCTCCGCGTCGCGACCGCCGACTTCCCGCACCTGGTCCCGCTGGCCGACCTCCCGAACCTCCTCGGCGGCACGTACACCCTCGGCCCGTCCACCCTGACCCTCTCCACCCGCCCCTGAACCCTCAGCCCACGCGTCCCGGACGGAGGCGAGCCTCGGGGCGCATCGTCGGGTGGGTTCAGCGGCGGCGGGTGGGGGCGGGGGGTGAGGTGAACCAGTCGGGGTCGGTGTCGGGGGTGGCGGCGTCGAGCCAGGCGCGCAGGACGATCAGGAACTCCAGGTGCAGGTCGGGGTCGTGGTAGGAGCCCTGGAAGAGTTCGTCCAGGCGGCGCAGGCGGGTGCGGATCGTCTGCGGGTGGACGTGCAGGCGTTCGGCGGCGGCCTGGGCGTTGAAGCTGTGCTCCATCATCGCCTGGAGCGTCTCGGCGTAGGCGTGGCGCTTGCCGGGGCGCAGTTCGTGCAGCGGGGCCAGGCGGCGGGCCGCGATGTGCGTGACCAGCTCGGGGTCCTGGAGGATCACCAGGGCGGGCATGTGGTCGGTCGCGCGGACCAGGCCGGCGCCGGGGAGCCGGCCCTCGCCCGCGAGCGCGAGGGTGCGGCGCGCCCAGGCCAGCGAGCGGGCCGCCCGGGTGACCGTCACGGTCGGGCCGACGGCGGCGGCGCGGCCCGCCAGGGCGGAGGCGAGCTGCGCGGCGCGGCCGGGGCCGTCGGGGTCCGGGACGATCAGGCACGGCTCGGTCAGGTACAGGCCCTCCAGCACGTCGGGCGCGAGGCCCCACGGACGGCGCTGGTCCTCGTCGTCGCCGGACAGCACCACGACCGCGACCGTGCGGGGCAGGTGCCACTGCGCCTGCCGGGCGAGCCGGGCCAGGTCGTCGGCGGCGGGCTCGGTGTCGCCGAGCAGGACGCCGACCAGCGCGCGGCGCGCGCGGTCCAGGTCGTCGGCCTCGTCGCCGCCGCGCGCCTCCGCACGGCCCTGCGCCGCCGCGGCCATGATGCGGTTGACGAACGGGAAGACCTCCTCGATCACCCGTCCGTACGACGCGGTGGAGATCAGGTCCCAGGGCGCGAGGACGCGGGTCAGGTGCCGGACGAGCACCCGCGCGGCGATGTTCACGGCGCTCTGGAGCGTCAGCAGGCTCCGTCCGGCGCGGGTCTCGTCGGCGCCGACGCGGGTGAAGAACCCGAGGACGGCTTCGTCGTCCAGGCCGGGACGGGTGAGGGAGTCGACGAAGTGGCCGATGCCGATGGCGATCGCCAGTTCGAGCCCGTGCTCGAGGTCCTCGGACGCGTACACCGACAGCTCACGGCGGATCGCCTCGGCGGCCTCCCGGCTGATCACCGGCGCCACCTCGGCGAGCAGCGTCGCCGGGCCGTCGCCGGGCGCGCCGGCCCCGGAGACGGCATGGTCGGCGGACCGGACGCCCTCCAGCTCCTGAGTTCCGATCACCACGCAGCACCGCCAATCTATGTTCCATAGATTTATGGACCATACAGTGAAACCACGGACGGGGGCTTGTCAAGAGCCCCCATGAGTGAACCACTCACTCAGTGAGTGCTTCCGTCTCACAGTCTCCGATAGTAAGCCGACGAAACGCCATATTCTCACTGAACGAAGTTCAACTGAGACGCAGCGTTCACATCGCGTGCCGCAGGGCCACGTCCCGCGGAGCCCACGGCACGGCCACCACGTGGGCCGTCGGAACATGAACCGGATTCTCATGTGCCACAGATCGACGGCACGGTCCAAAAACGAGGGTGTAACGCTCCCCGGCGACATGCCGATGAGGGCGTGAAGGGTCCACCGACGCACCGACCGCCAAGGGAGCTCCCGTGACCGGCACCGCCACCGCCGCCCCGCGAACGAAGGGCGGCTCCCCCGGCACCTGCTGACGCGCGGCGCCCCCGGGTCGGGACGACTGCGTCAGGACGACCCGGGATCCTTCGGAGTCAACGGGACCTCCTTGGGCAGAAGGTCGAGGAACATCTCGATCCGGTCGCTGAACGCCGCCTGGATCCGCGCGTGCAGCTCCTGGGCGAGCATCCCCTGGATGGCCTCCATCCCGAGCGGCCGGAGCCGGGCGATGAGCCTGGCGATCTCCGGCAGGTCCTCGCGGGCGGCGAGCTGCGACGGGTCCTCCAGGTCGGCCTGTTTGACGGCGAGGGCGACGAACCGGTCCGCGATCGTGGCGCAGTCCGCGCGCAGGTCCTCGGCGATGTCGTAGATGCTCGTCAGCGAGACGCCGGCGGCGTGCAGTTCCACCCCGACGCGGAACAGCCGCGGGCTCGGCACCTCGAAGCGGTCGCCCGCCCAGCGGATGAAGCCGAGTTCCTCGGCGCGGGCGAGCATCGGGAAGAACTCGGGCGACTTGCCCGCGAAGTCCTCCTCCACGAGGCCGGGCATGAAGATCTCGACGACCTCGGAGATGCTCAGGTACTCCGGCTCCTCCCCCGACCAGGGCTCGGTCAGCACGCGCTCGACGCCCAGCACGTCCGCGAGGTTGTGGCCGCTCTCCCAGGCCGACAGCATCTCCCCGATGCTCGCGAGCGTGAAGCCCCGCTCCTGGAGGTTCCCGATGACGCGGATGCGCGCGAGGTGCGAGTCGTCGTAGTAGCCCGTGCGGCCCTTCATGCGCGGCGGGGGGAGCAGGCCGCGCTCCTGGAACGCGCGCACGTTCCGGACGGTCGTGTCGGCCATGCGCGCGAGATCGTCGATTCGGTAGCTGTCCATACCCGCTTCTGATCTAGGTCGGCGTCGCCGTTGACGACACTCATCCTAGGCACATCGGCGGCCATACCCCACCTGTGCGTGGGCCATGGATGCATGGAAGATACGGGGTGTCCGCCCTGTTCGGCGGGTCCGACGGGCCCGTCCGCACCCGGCGGCGGACGGACCCGGGCACCCGGCCGATCAGATGTTGAACCAGCCGGGGAGCTTGGCGCCCCACATCATGTCGCCGGCCAGCTTGATCTTGCCGCTCATCACGGCCTGGACGCCGGAGAGCTTGCCCGCGCACAGTCGCAGCAGGTCGGCGGCGGTGAGGGTGAGCGTGACGCGCGGCTTGTCGGCCGGGCCGCTGTGCCGCGTGGCCGTGCCGTTCTCCACGACCACGTGGTAGACGTGCTCGGTCCCGTCGACGCGCACGTTCCACTGCACGACGCCGCTCTCGTTGCCCGCGCGCGCCGCGACGAAGTGCCCGGCCATGAGGTCGAACACGCGGTCCAGGAGCCGCTCGGCGCCGATGACGCCGACGAACCCGTTGATCGTGCCCTCATCCGCGCCGGGAGCGTCCAGGATGCCGCGCAGCTCGGCGGGCGACGCGATCTCGTCGAAGAGGGCGTTGACGGCGGCGGTGTCGTTGAGGTCGATCGCGATCTCGGTCATGGGGCTCCTCGTGCAGGCCGGACGGTCGTCCGGGGCCGGGACCGGCGGGACGGCCCCGGTTTCGGGTTCACGGGCGGGCCGGCCGGGCTCCACCCGCGACATGTATATCCCTCCGTTTGACGGCACAAAATGCGATGGCACATAAATTCGCGTCCTGAAACGCTCACCCAACACAAGGCAGCACGTCCGAGCTTCCCCACCGGAAGCGCACGGTGTGCGGCCGGTGTCACATCCGTCGTCGTGGACCGGTGCGGCCGGATCGTGTCACCGGGCGGATCGCCCCTTCCGCCGACGGCGGTCCGCGTGCCTACGCTGAGGCCTCCTGCGCGCCCGTCACTCGGTGCGCACTCCCCCCAGGAGTCGTCGATGCCGCTCGCGACCGCCACCGCGCCTCCGATCGAGGCCCACCACCTACTGGTCTTCCTCCTTCAGGTCGGCGTCCTGCTGACCCTGGCGATCGCCCTCGGGCGCCTCGCCGTACGCTTCCGCCTCCCCCCGGTCGTCGGGGAACTGACCGCCGGGATCCTCGTCGGCCCGACCCTGTTCGGCCGCGTCGCCCCGGACGCCGCGCACTGGCTCTTCCCGGCCGACCCGAGCCAGGCCCATCTGCTGGACGCCGTCGGGCAGATCGGCGTCCTCCTGCTGGTCGGCCTCACCGGGATCGAGATGGACCTCGGGCTCATCCGGCGCCGCGGCGTCACGGCCGTGCGGATCAGCGTCGCCGGGCTCGTGATCCCGTTCGTCGCCGGGGTCGGGCTCGGGTACGTCCTGCCGGACCTGCTCGGCGGCATCCGCGCCGGGGCCGACACCGACGTGTTCGCGCTGTTCCTCGGCGTGGCGATGTGCGTCAGCGCGCTGCCGGTCATCGCCAAGACGCTGATGGACATGAACCTGCTGCACCGCAACATCGGGCAGCTCACCCTCACCGCCGGCACCGTGGACGACGCGTTCGGCTGGGTCATGCTGTCGGTGGTGTCCGCGATGGCGGCGGGCAGCTCGGCCGGGCACGACGCGGTGCTCGCGGTGAGCCGGCTCCTGCTCGTGCTCCTCATCGCCGTGCTCGTCGGGCGTCCGCTGGCCCGGCTCGTCCTGCGGACCGCCGGCGACTCCCCCGAGCGCACGATCGCGGTCGCCGCCGCCATGATCCTGCTCGCCGGCGCCGCGACGCAGGCGCTCAAGCTGGAGGCCGTGTTCGGCGCGTTCCTGTGCGGCCTGCTCATCGCGGGCACCGGCCGGTTCGCGCGGGCGCGCACCGCGTCCCTGCGGACGGTCGTCCTCGGCTGCCTCGCGCCGATCTTCTTCGCGACGGCCGGGCTCCGCATCGACCTCGGCGCGCTGCGCCACCCGAAGATCGCGCTGGCCGGGGCGCTGATCCTCGTCGTCGCGATCGTCGGCAAGTTCGCCGGGGCCTACCTCGGCGCCCGGCTCAGCCGCCTCAACCGCTGGGAGGCCCTGGCGCTCGGCGCGGGCATGAACGCGCGCGGCGTGATCGAGGTGATCGTCGCGAGCGTCGGCCTGCGCCTCGGCGTCCTCGACACCGCGACCTACACCATCATCGTCCTCGTCGCCGTGGTCACCTCGGTGATGGCCCCGCCGCTCCTGCGGACGGCGATGAACCGGGTGGAGCAGACCGCGGAAGAACAGCTCCGCCTGGAGAACCGGGTGGCCGAACCCGCGACCGAGTAGCACGCCGTGGCCCACCCATCCCCGTGGGTGGGCCACACCCGGTCACGCCGTCGTGAGGGCGACGGTCGGGGAGAGCCGCGCCGCCCGGACCGCCGGGTAGAGGCCCGCGATCGTCCCGATGACGAGCGTCGCGCCCACCGCGCCCGCGAAGGACCACACCGGGACGACCGGCGGCCAGCCCCGGTAGGACGCGAACGCCACCGTCGCCACGCCGCCGAGCACCGCGCCCGCCATGCCGCCGAGCGCCGACAGCAGCAGCGATTCGGTGAGGAACTGCGTGCGCACCTGGCCGCGCGTCGCGCCGAGGGAGCGGCGCAGGCCGATCTCGCGGCGCCGTTCCAGCACCGAGATCACCATCGTGTTCGCCACGCCCACTCCCCCCACCAGCAGCGCGACCGCGCCGAGGCCGAGCAGCAGGTTCGTGAACGCGCTGCCCGCCGCCGCCTTTGCCGCCAGCGCGTCGGACGGGCGGCTCACGTTCACCTCCTCGGGGTTGCGCGGGTTCACCGTGCGCGCGAGGACGTCCCGGACGGCCTCCACCGACGCGTCGGTGGACCGCTCGTAGAGCTTGGTGGGGTGGGCGTCGAAGTCGAGGTAGTGGCGCGCCGCGTCCCAGCCGACCAGGACGGACCGGTCGATCTCGGGCGCGAGCGGCAGCGGGTTCAGCACTCCGACGACCGTGAACCACCGGCCGCCGATCCACACCTGCGCGCCGACGCTGTCGACGCCGAGCCGCTTGACCGCCTCGGAACCGAGGACGACCGCCGGGTACCGCGCGGTGGCGGCGTTGAGCCACGTCCCGGACTTGACGGACCCGTCCAACGTCCCGAGCAGCTCCGGCGACGTCGCCTGGACGGCGAGCCCCCCGGTCGACTCGGCGTCGATGAGCGGGCTGCGGCGGACGGTCGCGTCCACGCTCCCGGTCGCCGACACCGTCAGCACCGGCCCGATCCGGCGGGTCATCTCCACCGACTTCAGCGGCAGCTTCGCCGAGTCGCCGAACATCGTCTGGCCCGGCTCGACCGTTAGCATGTTCGTGCCGAGCCGGTCGAGCTGGTCCAGCAGCTGCTCCCGGCTGGACGAGGAGATGCCGATGACCGCGACCATCGTCGCGATGCCGATCGCGATGCCGAGCGCCGACAGCACGACCCGCGTCGGCCGCGACCGCAGGCCCGACATCCCGGTCCGCACGACGTCGCGCGGCGCGAGCCGGGCCGGGGACAGTTTCGCCAGGGCCGTCACTGCGGCACCCCCGCGCCGGTGAACGCGCCGACCGTGCGGCCCGTGCCGGGGCCGCCGTCCCCGACGATCCGGCCGTCGCGGACGCGGACCTGGCGCGGCGCCCACTGCGCGATCTCCAGATCGTGCGTGATGATCGCGATGGTCGTCCCGGACGCGTGCAGCTCGCGCAGGACGCCGAGCACCTCCGCCCCCGCCGCGCTGTCGAGGTTGCCGGTCGGCTCGTCGGCGAGCAGCAGCGACGGGGAGCCCGCGACGGCCCGCGCCACCGCGACCCGCTGCCGCTCGCCGCCCGACAGCTCGTTCGGACGGTGCTCGACGCGGTGCCCGAGCCCGACCCGTTCCAGCGCCGCCCGGGCCAGCTCCCGCCGACGGCGCAGGGTGACGCCGCCGTACAGCAGGCCGTCGGCGACGTTGTCCAGCGCGGACACGCCGTCGGCGAGATGGAACGACTGGAACACGAACCCGATGTGCCGAGCGCGCAGCGCCGACAACTCCCGGTCCGACAGTGCGGCGACGTCATAGCCTGCGATCTTGACCGTCCCGCCGGACGGGCGGTCCAGCGTCCCGACGAGGTGCAGCAGCGTCGACTTCCCCGACCCCGACGGCCCGACGATCGCCGTCAGCTCGCCCTCCTCCACCACGAGGTCCACGCCGCGCAGCGCCTCGACCCCGCCCGGGTACACCTTCGTCACCCCGGACAGCTCCACGATGTTCACGAGCGCGGCACCTCGACCTTCATGCCCTCGCGCAGGCCCTCGCCCGTGATCTCCACGCGTCCGCCGCCGTACGTGCCGGTCTCGACCGGGACGATCCGCTTGGCCGCGCCGTCGACCACCTCGACGCCGAAGCCGCCCTCGCGGAGCCCGAGCAGCGCCTCGACCGGCACCGACAGGACGCCGGACGCGCGGTCGCTCTCCAGCTCGACGCTGACGGGCGCCTGGTCGAGCCCGCCCGTCGCCGCGCCGGTCAGCGTCACGTAGACGTCGATGGTCGGGTTGCTGTCCCGCTCGCTCCCCGCCTTCGCGACCTTCCCGACGGACGAGATCCGGCCCGGGACCCGCTTGCCGCCGGGCATCTCGACCGTCACCCGCGCGCCCTTGCGCGCCAGATCCTGCTTGGACGTGTCCAGCGGGATGTGGACGATCGGCCGCGTCCCGGTGATCGTCATGGCCTTCCCGCCGGGCGCCACCCGTTCGCCCTTCTCGGCCTGGACGTCGCCGACCCGGACGGCGCCGGGCTGGAACACGATCTGCCCGGCCTCCACCTCGCCGGTCTCGGGCAGGCCGAGGTCGTCCTGCCACTCCTTGACCGCCTCGGCCGTGGCCGACGTGAACTCCTTGTCCACGGTCATGCCGGAGCCGTAGCCGAGCGCCTGGAGGTTGCTCTCGAGCTGGTAGACGTCCTTGCCGTCGTCCACGCCCTCGCGCAGCGTCCGGTAGGACGGCATCGACCCGTACAGCAGGATCAGCGGCTTGTTGTCCACCCGCAGCAGCGTGTGCCCCCGCGTGACGACCGAGCCCTCGCTCGGCGCCCAGGTGACGGTGCCCTGGCCGGGCGCGGGGATGTCGCGCGATCCGCTGTAGGTCAGGTTCCCGTCCACCGACTCGGTGTCGATCACGTCGCCGCGCGTGATCGGCGCGGTCGTGACCGGGCTCGTGTTCGCCGTGGCCGGGGTGCCGCCGTCCCGCGTCGCGAGCACGACGGCCGCGCCGCCCGCGACGAGCGCGATCACGGCCGCCGACGCGACGTAGGGGCCGCGTCCGCGCCGCCGCCGCTGCGCCCGGCCCGGCGGCGGCGCCCCGCTGCCCGTCGGCGGCGCGTCGCTCACCGACGCGCTCACTGGCGGATTTCCGGGTACTTCTGCTGGCACTCCTTCTGCGCCTGCTCGACCTTCTTCGGGTCCATGCCCTCCTTGACGCTCATGCGCATGCCGCCGTCCGGACCGGGGTCCTTCGCGTCGAGGCCGTGCTCGCGCAGGCACTGCGCCATCTTGACCATCTGGTCGAGTTCCTTGGCGGTGGGCTTGCGCTTGCCCATTCCGCCGGCCTGGAGGTACTGCTGGCAATTCTTCTGCGCCTCGTCCATCTTGGCGCCGCTGCCCTTGTCGCCCTTGACGGTGATCTTCCCGGGGTTGTTCGGGTCGGGGTCGCTCACCTGGACGCCGTACTTGCGCATGCACTGCGCGAATTTGAGCTGCGCCTCCTCCTGGCTCAGGGTCGCCTTGGCGGAGGCCGTGCCGGACGCCTTGCCGCCGTTCACGCTGGCGACGCCGTCGTTCTTCGCGTCGTTCCCGCACGCGGCGAGAGTGAGCACGGCCGGAAGCAACGCGGCTGCGAAAAGCGTTCTCGTTCTCATGGGGTCCTCGTTTTCTGGCCGCGGCGCCGTGCCGTGGCGAGGACCATGCAATCGCCCGGGGGATTAAAACAAGATTAGGCCGTCCAACCGCTCTGCCGGAGCGGTTGGACGGCCCGAAAACCGTTACAAACCGCGCCAGACCGGTTCGCGTTTCTCGGCGAACGCGCGCGGGCCCTCGTCGGCGTCCAGGCTGCGGCGGCGCCGTTCCTCCCACACGTAGGACGCGGTGAACGCGTCCTCCAGCGGCAGGTCCAGCGACGTCAGGACGGCCTCCTTGATCGCCCGCACCGACAGCGGCGCCGCGCGGATGAGGTCGCCCGTCCACTCGGCGACGGCGTCGTCCAGCCGCTCGGCCGGGACGACCTCGTTGACCAGACCGAACCGGAGCGCGGTCGCGGCCGACAGCCGGCGGCCGGTCAGCAGGTGGCCCATCGCGAGCTTCAGCGGCAGTTGCCGGGGCAGCCGGAACGCGCCGCCCGCGCCCGGCACCAGGCCCAGCCGGACCTCCGGCAGCCCGAACACCGCCCGGTCCGACGCGACGATCAGGTCGCACGCCAGCGCCAGCTCGAAGCCGCCGCCGAGCGCGTACCCGTCCACCCGGGCGAGGACCGGCTTGGACAGGGTGAACCGCTCGGTGAGCCGGGGCCAGCCGGGCTGGCCGCGGCTGCCGAACGTCGTCGGCGGGGCGCCGTCGCCGCTCAGCCGCGCCCGCTCCTTGAGGTCCTGCCCGACCGAGAACGCCCGGTCCCCGGCGCCGGTGAGGACGGCGACGCGGACCTCGTCGTCGGCCTCGACGTCGTCCCAGACCGCCGCCAGCTCCTCGTGCGTGCGCAGGTCCATCGCGTTGAGGACCTCGGGACGGTCGAGGGTCACGTACGCGACATGGTCCTTCTTCTCGTACCGGACGCGGGGGCCGCCGTTCACGACGCCCCCTTCCCGGCGAAACGTCCCGCCTTGGTGATGACGTCCTCCTCGTACAGGCGCAGCGCCTGCTGCAGGGCGAACTCGGCCATGTAGGCGCGGAACGCGTCCGGCGGCTCCTCGGCGAGGTTGATCATCCGCCGGTTGGCGAGCACCGCCGGGGCGGACAGGTCGGCGACGGCTCGTTCTGCCGCCCCGTCCAGGGCGTCCGGCTCGCACACCTCGTCGATGACGCAGCGCGCGTCCGGCTCGGTCGCGTGCAGGCGCCGGCCGTGCAGGATGACCTGGCGCGCCAGCCGCGGGCCGCCGCACCGGCCGAGCCGGAGGTTGCCCGCGCCCGGGATGATGCCCTCCTTCGCCGCCGGGAGGCTGACGTAGGAGTCGGACGCGGCGATCACGCGGTCGAACACGGAGAGGAGCTGCGCGCCGCCGCCGATCGCGAACCCGTCCACGACCGCGACCCATGGCTTCTCGACCGTCGGCGTGTGCCAGGCGCCCGGACGGTCGGTCAGCACCCCGCGGACGATCTTGCTGATGTAGCCGAGTTCGCGCCGCAGCAGGAACCCGACCAGCGGGATGTCGCCCGAGCGCAGCATCTTCAGGTTGATGCCCGCGCTGAACACGCGCCGCCCCCGGTAGCGAGGATGGGACATTTCGCCGCCGCGCAGCACGCCGACCCGGACGCCGGTGTCGAGCAGCGCCAGGTCCACGGCCGTCTCCATGTCCTCGACCTGCCGCTCGTCCTCGGCGTTGAGACGGTCGTCGCGGCACATCGTCAGGTGCGCCGCGCCCGCCCGACGCTCCAGCACGACCGCCTCCATCGCGACACGGCCCGTCCGGCGGAACTCCGGCAGCAGGTCCAGCGCGCGCGGGGTCGGACGCAGCATCGCGTCCAGCAGATGCGGACCCGCCGCCGGAGACCGCAGCACCGCGCGCAGGAAGATGCCCTGGTCGATCTCGTGGCCCTCCTTGGCGGCCTGCTCCCGCCCGCGCTCCTCCTTGAGCCGGGCGGCGTCGGGGACGAGGCCCGGAAAGGCCGCCGCAGCACCCTCCACCAGCTCCTCGATCCGCAAATACCGCGCACGGTCCGCCGTCAACTCGGCATAAACGTCGTCGACGTGCGCGGCGAGGAACCGCGCCCGCAACGCCCGCGCCTCCTCATGCGCGGCGGCGACAGCGGCGCGCTGCTCGGCCGAACGACGACCGGGCTCGGGCAGCCCCGCGAGCAACTCGTCCACCCGCCGCCCCACCGCCGCGACCGCCCCCCGCCCCACCGCGAACGCCCCACGCTGTGTTTCCCGCTCGCCTGCGGCGCGCTCTGAGCCGCGCGCTTCCGGCTCGCTCATGACGCCCCCCGCTCGCCTGCGGCGCGCCCGATGCCGGCCGCTTCCCGTTCGGTGGTGCGGCGGAGGGTGCGTTCGCAGGCGGCCAGGTGCTGGCCGAGCGCGTCGTCGAAGGTCATGGACGCGGCGTCGGCGAGCAGGCGGCGGCGGATCGCCAGTTCCGTCCCGGCCAGGCCGGACGCGGCGGACGCGAGGGCCGCCACCGCCTCGACCGTGTTCTCGGCGATCTCGTCCAGCAGGCCGAGCGCGCGGGCGTCGGCCGTCTCGATCGGCACGCCGAGCAGGGCCGCGCGGCGGACGGCGCCGAGGTCGCGGCGGGCCAGCCGGAACAGGGTCATGCCGGGCCAGGTCGCGTCGCCGTCCACCGGGACGAGCAGCCGGGTGCCCGGGGCGGCCACCCGGAAGTCGGCGGTGAGCAGGGCGTCCAGCGCGATCCCGCCGACGTCGCCGCGCGCGACCGCGACGACCGGGGCGGGCAGCCGCTCCAGCCGCCGCAGCGCGCGCTCCCACTTGCTGACCTGCGCGACGCCGAGCCCCGCGACGCGGCCCGCGCCGGGCGCGCCCGACACGTGGACGATCACGACGCCCGTGCCGCCCGCGTCCTCGACCCGGTCGCAGAGCGCGCCGACCTCCTTGACGGGCGCGGTCGCGAGCGGCGCGGCGCCGTCCACCTCGAGGACGAAGTCGTCGTCGCTCACCACTGGACCAGCGCCGTCTCGATCGTGGAGCCCGGGCCCATCGTCATCAGCACGCCGTACTCGCCCGGCGCGGTCACGCCCTCGCGGAGCAGCCGCTCGTAGGAGAAGAGGAACGAGGCGCTCGACACGTTGCCGTGGTCGCGCAGGACGCCCGTCGTGTGCCGGACGTCGTGCCGGCTCAGCCCGAGGTTCACCACGACCGCGTCGATGACCTTCTTGCCGCCGGAGTGGACGAGCCAGTGCCGGACGTCGCTGCGCCGCAGGCCCGTCCCGGCGAGCAGCCGGTCGACGACCAGTTCGGCGTGCGCACCGACGACGTAAGGAATGTGGGGGTCGAGATAGAAGCTGAAGCGGCCCTGGTCGCGGTCCCAGTCGTAGCGCATCGCGTCGATGGCGTCCGGAATGAGGCAGCTCGCGAACTTCAGGACGCGCGGGCCCGCGGAGCCGCCCGTCTCGCCGGGGGCCGGGGCGCGGACGGCGAGCGCGGCGGCGCCGTCGCCGAACAGGCTGTTCACGACGGCGGTGCGCATCGTGCCGTCCATCGTGTACGCGGCCGAGCACGCCTCGGCGCAGACCACGACGGCCAGTTCGCCCGGGTGCGCGGCGGCCCAGCCCGCGACGACGTTCAGCGCGTTCAGCCCGGCGTTGCAGCCCATCCCGACGATGTCGGAGCGGCTCGTGTGCCGGTCCAGGCCGAACGCGCGGATGATCAGCGCGGAGAGGCCGGGGGTGAGGAAGCCGGTGGAGGTGACGCAGCACAGGTGACGGACGTCGGACACGTCCGCGCCGATGCTCGCGAGGCAGTCCAGCAGCGCGGCGCCGCCCATCTCGACGGCCATCGCCCGGTGCTTGTCGAGGAGGTCGCCCTGCGGCTCGGACGCGCGGACGCCGTCCGGTCCGGGCGCGGGCAGGACCAGGTTGCGGCGCTCGATCGCGCTGTTGAGGAACACCGACCGGACCTTCGGGTCGGTGACGGCGAAGGCGTCCAGCACTTCGCGCTGCGTGAACGACGTGGCGGACGCGGCGGTCGCGACGCCGAGCAGGCGCGGCTCGGGGGCGGGCCGCGGGACGTCCGGGACGGGCAGGACGTCCAACGCGAGAAGATCGGCGGTCAACGGTTCCGCGGATAAGACGCGGTCGGCGACGGTTTCGATTTCGACGGTCATCGGAACGTCCATCCCCACATTCTCGGCTTGCTGCGCAACCGCTGCGCCCTGCTGCTCCGGGACAACGCGCTCACCCTTTCCGGGAAAGGTCGGGAACTGCTCGGAATGAGAACGCCGTCATCATGCGCGACGCCGCGCCGGGCGGGCCAGCGTCCAGTGGCGGGCCACGGACGGCGCGCTGAACCCGCTGGTCGCGCCGGGACGCCGCGACCGGCGGCCCGCCACGGCACGTCGCCGGTAATCGACCGTTCCACCGGGTGCCCGGTGCTAGAGTGACGGCGATTCGGCCCGGAAACGACCACCAGGCGGCGACGACGCGAGGCCGGCCGGGCGCACACTGCGTTGATGTGGATGGTCCCTGTGGTGCTGTCGGGAAGAGTTCTGCGTTTTGACGAGGTCCGCGGTTACGGGTTCATCGCGCCCGACGAGGGCGGCCCGGACGTCTTCGTCCACGCCAACGAACTCGCCGACGACGACAAGTCCGAGCTGATGCCCGGCACGATCGTCGAGTTCGAGGTCATGGAGGGCGAGCGGGGGCCGAAGGCGTTCGCGGTGCGCGTGGTCGGGCCCCCGCCGGGCCGCCGGGACGCGTTCCCCGAGGTCACACCCCGTGCGACGGGTCCGACGGCGGGGCCGAACGGCGACGACGTCCTGTGCGACGTCCTCGCGCCGTCGGAGTTCCGCGAGGAGGTCACCGAGCTGTTCCTGCGCGGCGTCCCCGACCTCACCGGCGCTCAGATCGTCCGGCTGCGCGACACGCTGCTGCCGCTCGCGCAGAAGCACGGCTGGGTGGACGAGTAGCCGTCAGCGCACGCTCTCGGCTTCCACGAACCGCGCGAGCCGCGCGGTGCCCTCGGCGATCTCCGCGTCGCTGAGGTAGCTGGTGGACAGCCGGAGCTGGTCGTGGCCGCCGCCCTCGGGACGGAAGTAGGACATCGGCGTCCAGATCACGCCGAACTCCCGGGCCGAGCGGGTGAGCGCCGCCTCGTCCGCGCGGAACGGCACCCGCATCGCCAGGAAGAACCCGCCCTCGGGCCGGTTCCAGGAGACGCCGAGCGCGTCGCGGCGCGCGGCGGGCAGGGCGCGGTCGAGGTGGTCCAGGACGGTGCGCATCGCGTCGCCGTAGTAGGCGGCGGGCCCGGCGTTCAGCTCGGAGATCTTGCCGCCCGCCGCGAGCAGCGCGCCCGCGACGGCCGCCTGGCTGAGCGACGACGTGTTCACCGTGACCATGCTCTTGATCTTGGCGAGTTCGTCGGCGAGCAGGACGGTGCCGCCCGTTCCGTCCGCGACGCGCTGGTCGGCGACGACGTACCCGACGCGCGCGCCCGGGAAGACGGTCTTGGAGAACGACCCGAGCTGCACGACCGTGCGGTTCCGGTCGAGGGACTTCAGCGACGGCAGCCGCTCGCCGGGGCTGACCATCCGGTATGGGCTGTCCTCCAGGATCAGCACGCCGTGCCGGTGCGCGACGTCCAGCAGCGCCTCGCGGGCGGCGCGCGCGACCGTGTTCCCGGACGGGTTGGAGTGGTCCGGGACGACGTAGAACGCGCGCGGCCTGCGGCCCCTGGCCTTCTCGGCGACGATCGCGGCCTCGACGTCGGCGGCGTCCAGGCCGTCCGCGCGTTCGGGCACCGCCGTGACCGGGACGTCCAGGATGCACGCCGCGCCGGTGATCCCGACGTAGCAGGGGCTCGCGGTGAGCAGGACGTCGTCCGGGCCGGCCGTCAGCGCGCGCAGCGCCAGCAGCATCCCCTCCTGCGCGCCGACCGTCACCACGATCGACGCCGGGTCCACGTCGGTGCCCTCGTCCACGCGCAGCGACTCGGCGATCAGCTCGCGGATCTGCCCGGCGGTCGGGCCGTACTGGTAGATCGCGGTGCGGACCTGCTGCGGCGTGCGGCCCTGCTCCTCCAGGTGGGCGAGGAAGCGGCGCAGGTGGGCGATGACGTCCTCGGTGTCGAAGAACCCGTCGTAGGGACGGCCCGGCGCGAACGACACCGCGTCCGGGTAGCGCGTCGTGATCTCGTTGAGGAAGTTCATCGTGTCGAGCACGGGCGCGGAGAGGCTGGCGTGCAGCTCGTCGCGGCGCAGGTCGGCGCCGTCCGCCGGAGTGCGGTCCACGGGAACCCCCAGGTGATCGTGGCCTGTCGTCGGCCCAGAATCACACGCGCCCGCCACCCGGACAACGCCGTCCGCTGGACGGTGCTCACCCCGACCAACCGACCCCGACCGACCTCCCGGGCTCACCCCGACCAACCGACCCCGACCGACCTCCCGGGCCGCTCAGTTGACGCGTTCGCGCGGGGGCGGCGGCTCGGTGAAGACGGACGCCAGGTCCGGACGGCCGCGGACCTTGAGCTTGCGGTAGATCTTCGTCAGGTGCTGCTCGACCGTGCTGACCGTGATGTAGAGCTTCGCGGCGATCTGCCGGTTGGTCCAGCCGTCGGCCGCGAGCGCCGCGACGCGCTGCTCGGCGGCCGTCAGCTCCGCCTCGGGACCGTCCGGGCCGGACGACGCGGCGTCGGACAGCGCGGGCGTCCAGAGCGGCCCCATCCGCGCGCGGCCGTGCTCGTCCAGCGCCGACCGCGCGGTGCGCAGATCCGCCTCGGCGCGGCCCAGCTCGCGCCGGTCACCGCTGGCGCGCAGCGCGTCCACCGCCTCCTCCAGCAGCGTGACGCGCTCCTTCAGCCCGCCGGTCGCCGCGAGCAGCCGCAGCGCGACCCCGCGCGGCCGGGACGGGACGCCCGCCGACAGCGCGATCTGCTCCTCGGCGAGCACCCGCGCCTCCTCCGCCCGGCCGAGCGCGAGCAGCGCCTCGGCGGCGTCGTTGCGCCAGTCGATGAGCCCGGCCGCGTCCAGGCCCCAGTCCGTCAGCATGACCCCGCACGCACGGAAGTTCTCCAGCGCGGCCTGCGGCCGTCCCATCACGAGCTGGTGGCGGCCGAAGGCGGCCAGATACGGCAGGGAGAACGGGGTGTCGAACATCGCCTCCGGCACCTGGAGGTTGAGGTAGGAGCCGACGGCGCCCGCGTCGCCGAGGTCGGTCGCCGCCCGGACGGCCACCGCGAGCGGCACCCCGACCACCACGCCCCACGCCGCCGGGGAGATCGCGGTCAGCGCGGCGCGGGCGTGCTCGGCGGCCTCGGCGGCGTCGCCGCGGCGCAGCGCCGCCGACGCGCGCAGCGTCGCGAACAGCGCCCGGCGCAGCGGGACGTTGCGGATCCACGGCTCGGCGAGCAGCCGGTCGGCCCACCAGACGGCCTCGTCCACCTGGTCGGTGTGGATCAGCGACATGAGCGCGACGAGGGTGAGCGCGAGGGGGCCGTCCGCGCGGGTGCTGCGCAGGATCTGCTCGGTGGCGCGGAAGGTGCCGTCCTCGCCGTCGCGGCCGGTCATCTGGGAGAGGAACGTCAGCGCGGCGGTCGGGCCGCCCCACACGGTCGGGACGCCGGCGCCGTCGGGGGACGCGCCGTCGGGCAGCCCGGCGAGCCCGGGAAAGCAGAAGTGCAGCCACAGCCGCGTCAGCGACAGGTCCGAGGAGATCGGCAGGTTCGGCGGGAGGCCGGGGTGGTCGTCCTCGCGGGACTCCACGAGGCTCAGCAGGTCGCGGGCCTGCGGGTAGTCGCCGCGCCACAGCAGGTGGTTGACCGGGATCATCGCCTCGCGGCCGGTGAGCGTCCCGGCGCGGATCGCGTCGGCGAGGCCGGGCAGGTGCCGGGACGCGGTGGCCGGGTCGAGGTGCCAGGCGGCGTCGGCGAGCGCGGCGGTGATGCGGGCCTGCAAGGCGGGGTCGGCGCACAGCCCGGACGCGTGCCGCAGGTAGCCGACCGCCTCGGCCGCGTCGCCGAGCGCCAGCGCCTCCCCCGCCGCCTCGCGCAGGATCTCGATCTGCCACGGCGCGCCGCCCACGTCGTCGGCGGCGACCAGACGGCGCGCGACCCGGACCGCGCCCGCGCCGGTCTCGTGCAGCAGCCCGGCGGCGCGGCCGTGCATGGCGCGCAGGTCGTCCGGGGGGACGTCGCCGAGGACGGCCTGCCGCGCCTCCTCGTGCCGGAACCGCAGGTCGGCGAGCACCCCGGCGGCGGTCAGGTCGGCCAGGCCGCGCCGGACGGTCGTGGCGTCCGCGCCGAGGTGGTCGGCGACCAGGCCCGGCACGACGGGGTCGCCGAGGACCGCGACGGCGCGCGCGACGGCCAGCGCGGACGGATCGGATCGGTACAGGCAGCGCAGCACCGCGTTCCGGTAGGACTCGCCGGGGACGAGCGCGGCGGGCGCGCAGGCGGCCTGGTGGTCGTCCACGAGCGACTGCGTGAGCAGCGGGTTCCCGCCGCCAGCCGCCGCGCACGCCGCCGCGACGTGCCGCGCGGCGTCCGGGCCGAGGCGCTGCTCGACATGCGCGGCGACGGCGTCGTCCGACAGCCGGCCGAGGCGGATGCGGTGGGCGTACGGCAGGTTCAGCGTCTCGGCGTGCAGGGTAGCGAGGCGGCGTTCGTACGAGGAGCACTCGTTGAACACGATCATGATCGCGGACGACTCGATGCGGCGGGTGATGTAGCGCAGGCACTGCAGCGACGGCTCGTCGGCGAAGTGGACGTCGTCCACGCCGATGACCAGCGGCCGGTCGGTCCAGCGTTCGGCGACGGCGGCGTGGACGCCCTGCAGCACGTCGATCGGCGTCTGCCGGCCGCTGAGGATCGCGCGGCCGAGGTCGCCGGACTCGTCGGCGCGCGCCCGCGCGTCGCCGTCCCGTCCCCCGATCGTGTTGAGCAGGTGGTCGATGAGGCCGAAGGGATCCATCCGTTCGCTGCCCGACGCCGTCACCGCGAAGAAGCGCCCGCCCCGCCGGGCGACGCGGTCGGCGAAGGCGTGCAGCAGGGCGGTCTTCCCCGAGCCCGCCGGTCCCCCGGCGAGCACGACCGCTCCCCTGCCGCCGACGCATCCGGTGTAGAGACGGTCGAGCAGGCGGAACTCGTCATCCCTTTCAATGAGCTTCACAAAGTTCCCCGTCGCTGGTCACAGCCCGCGGTGCCGCCGGGCGGAGGACCGCTCACCGGCGCCGCGTCCTTCGTGATCGTTTGTGCGCGTGCCGCCGGTGCACGGGGAGGTACGAAGGGAGCCGCTCTCCGTGACCGTTCCATTACCAGAAGAGTCTTACACGCTGCAAGAACGGCCGCAATGACCGTTTCGCGATCACGCGCTGCCGACGTCTGGGGATCGTACGTTGACCTGCGTGATCCGGACGGGCCGCGCCTCTTCCGGCCACTATCCGCTTCACTTCGCGCACCGGGGCGTGTGAGCCGAACGACCGGGCGAACAGGCATGAATTGCGCATTTTCGGAGCGAAAAAAGCCCCACGGGGGCGATGGACGCATGTGACGATAGGGAGATAACCACCTATGTGACCCTTCGGTCACCGGTGAGCCGATCCTGGCGCCGAGGACACCGGTTCCTTCCGCAAGAGTTCCGTCGCGCCCGCCATTCGCCGCACCGGCACCGCCTCCCAGACCTGGGTCGACTTTACCTTCATTTTGCCATCGAGTCGGAGGGTCACGCCAGGACGGCACCGGCGGGCGGACGTTCCCGATCCGTGATCTGACCGTCCACCGCACCCCGGCGACCGCCGCCGCCCCGCGTTTCGCCTACGGCCGCACCGGATCGGGTGCCCGGCGCGCGTCCGGCACGGCCTTTTTCGCGTGGATCGCCGTACTGGACGCCACCTCCACCGCCGCGTCCCACCCCGCGTCCCGCAACCCCGCCACCAACCCGGCCGCCACCGGCGCAGACACAACGAACCGCACATCCAACCCCGTCACCCCACCCCCACCCGCCACACCCCCGCCGCGCTGACACGCGACGTCCCCGCCCAGCTCACGCGCGACGTCCCCGCCGAGCCCGCGCACCGCGTCCCCGCCCAGATCATGCGCGGCGTCCGCGCTGAGATCACGCGCGGCATTTCCGTTCAGACCACGCGGAGTTCTCGTGTTGCCGTTGCGCGCCGCGTCTGCGGCCCTGGCGGGGCTCAGCTCGGTGCCGAGGTCGCCCGGTGTGCGGGCGGGGAGGTCGGCGGCCGTGACGGCGGCGTTGTCGGTGGTGCCGCCGAAGGGCGCCGCCGCCGCGAGCAGTCGCGCCAGCTCGCCGGGACGGCCCGCGCAGCGCACCCGCACCGGGACGGTGTCCGCCGGGCCGTCCACGCGCGGCGCGGCGACTTCGCCGAGGCCGGCCACGCCGCGTTCCAGCAGGTCAGTAAGGGCGGTGAGGCCCGCGGCGGCGGCCGGGCCGTCGGGGTCGGCGAGCGCGTCGAACGCCGCGACCAGCGCGGTGACGTCGGCGCTCAGCGCGCGCAGCACGGCCGCGACGGCGGCGGCGTTCCCGCGCAGGATGTCGGCCCACAGCCGCGCGCTGCCGCCCGCGATGCGCGTCGTGTCGCGCAGGCCCTGCCCGGCGAGCAGCGGCGTCCCGGCGGGCCCGTCCAGCAGCCGCGCGGCCGTCAGGCTCGCCGCCAGGTGCGGGACGTGCGAGGTCAGCGCCACCGTCTCGTCGTGCTCGCGCGCCGACAGCACCACCGGCGCCGCCCCGCACAGCGCGACGAGGTCCAGCGCGAGGTCGAACGCGTCCGGCGCGGTGCCGGCGTGCGGGACCAGCGCCCACGGACGGCCGTGGAACAACTCCGCCGTGGCCGCGAGTGGCCCTGACCGCTCCCGGCCGCCGAGCGGGTGCCCGCCGACGAACTGGGACGGATCGGGCGCCGTCGCGAGCACCGCGCACTCCGGCGCGGACTTCACGCTGGCCACGTCCGTGTACGCCCGCGCGAGGCCGTCCGCCTGCCGCTCGGCGAGCACCGCCGCGACCCGGCTCGGCGGGACGGCCAGCACCGCTAAATCCACCGGCCCGGGCGGCGGTTCCGCACGGCCCGCGCCGAGCGCCGCCGCCGTCCGCGCGGCCACCGGATCGCGGTCGGACAGGTAAACCGCGACGCCCCGGCGCCGCGCCGCGAGCGCGACCGACGTGCCGATCAGGCCGGTTCCGACGACGCACATGCTGCGAATCACGAGACATCACCCGTTCATGGGCCGCGGTGCGGCCGGAATACGGCGCGACCGGCGCCCGATTCGTCGTCGCGGCGGCCTCGGCCGCGAAACCATAAAGGCGCGACCCAGCGTAGGCGCGGCGCCGCGCGACGGCCAGGCGCGCGGCTCTGGACGGTAACCCGCAATTGCACACCGAAGGTGAACCGCATATGACCGAGGGGGACAGGTAAACGGATCCGGGTGGCTGCGCGTCCACCGTTCGTACGGACTGGAGACGCCCACCGGGCCACCGTAGGATCGTCCCGTCCCCGTGGCCCAAAGGCAGAGGCGGACCCCTTAAAAGGGTCTAGTTGTCGGTTCGAGTCCGACCGGGGATACCAGTTTCGACCCGCGCAGCTTCCCACCACCGCTTTCCGTGGCCAGATCGGCGATCCCGCTTCTACAGTTTCAGCAAAACTGTTCCTGTTCGAGCGGAGAACTCCATGAACGTTTCGCGTGCCGCCGGCCGCGGTCCCGATCTGTCGATCGACCATGTCGAGATCTACGTCGCCGACCTGGAGGCGGCGGCGTTCGGATGGGTGGACCGGTACGCCTTCACCGTCGTCGGCTCGGGCGGGTCCCGCGACCACCGGTCCGTGGCGCTGCGGCACGGGGACGTCACCCTCGTCCTCACGCAGGCCACGTCCGACGACCATCCCGCGTCCGCGTACGTCTCCGCGCACGGCGACGGCGTCGCCGACATCGCGTTACGCACGACCGACGCGACCGCCGTGTTCGACGCGGCGGTGGCGGCGGGCGCGACCCCGCTGCGGCGGCCGTCCCGGCACGCGGGCGACGGCCCGGCCGTCACCGCCGTGCTCGCCGGGTTCGGGGACGTCGTGCACACGCTCGTGGAACGTCCCGCCGGCGACGGTCCCGGGCTGCCGGTCGGGCTCGTCCCGTCGCTGCCGAGACGCCCCGAGCGGCCCCGCGACGTCGGCATCACCGGGCTCGACCACGTCGCGGTGTGCGTGGACGGCGGCGCGCTCGAAGCGACCGCCGACTTCTACGTCCGCGCGCTCGGCTTCACCGAGATCTTCCAGGAGCGGATCGTCGTCGGCGCGCAGGCGATGGAGTCGACCGTCGTGCAGAGCCCGTCCGGCGCGGTGACGCTCACGCTCCTCGAACCCGACCTCGACGCCGCGCCCGGCCAGGTGGACGAGTTCCTCAAGAGCCACCAGGGCCCCGGCGTGCAGCACCTGGCGTTCTCGACCGGCGACGCGGTGCGCGCCGTCCGGGCGCTGTCGGCGCGCGGCGTCGGGTTCCTGCGCACCCCGGACGCCTACTACGACCTGCTCGGCGAGCGCATCGCCCTGGACGCGGACCGGATCGCCGCGCTGCGCGCCACCCACGTCGTCGCCGACGAGGACCACGCGGGGCGGCTGTTCCAGATCTTCACCGCGTCCGACCACCCCCGGCACACGCTCTACTTCGAGATCATCGAGCGGCAGGACGCCGCCGAGTTCGGCAGCGCGAACATCAAGGCGCTGTACGAGGCCGTCGAGCTGGAGAGGACGGGCCAGCGTGCGTTCCAGCGGTGACCTCGGCCTGCACAGCCTCGACGACGCCGAGCGGGCCGCCGCCGCGGCGCTGCCGCCCGAGGTCCGCGACTTCGTGGCGGGCGGCAGCGGCCGGGAGACGACCCTCGACGCCAACCGCGCCGCGTTCGACGCGCTGTTCGTCGTCCCGCGCGTCCTGCGGGACGTGTCGGGCTGCACGACGGCGACGACGCTGCTCGGCCGTCCGGCGGCGCTGCCGGTGGCCGCCGCGCCCGTCGCCTACCAGCGGCTCGTGCATCCCGACGGCGAGCTGGCGGCGGCGCGCGCGGCGGCGGCGGCCGGGGTGCCGTTCACGGCGAGCACGCTGAGCAGCGTCCCGCTCGACGCGCTCACGGCGGTGGGCGGGACGGTCTGGTTCCAGCTCTACTGGCTGCGCGACGAGCGCCGGACGGTCGAGCTGGTGCGGCGCGCCGAGGACACCGGGTGCACCGCGCTGATGCTGACCGTGGACGTGCCGTGGATGGCGCGGCGGCTGCGCGACGTCCGCAACGGGTTCGCGCTGCCCGACGGTGTCCGCGCCGCCGAGGTCGACACCGGCGGCGCGGCGCACCACCGCGCGGCGGGCGCGTCGTCGGTCGCAATCCACACCGGGCAGGCGTTCTCGTCCGGGCTGACGTGGGCGTCGGTGGAGCGGCTGCGGTCGCTGACAGGGCTGCCGCTCGTCCTGAAGGGCGTGCTGGCACCGGAGGACGCGCGCCGCGCCGCCGAGTTCGGCGTGGACGCGCTGGTCGTCTCCAACCACGGCGGACGGCAGCTCGACGGCGCGGTGCCGAGCATCGAGGCGCTCCCCGCGGTGGCGGACGCGGCGGGCGGGGGTTGCGAGGTACTGCTCGACAGCGGCGTCCGAAGCGGAACGGACGTGCTGCGGGCGCTGGCGCTCGGCGCGTCCGGGGTCCTGGTCGGACGGCCGCTGGTCTGGGGCCTCGCGGCGGGCGGCGCCGACGGCGTGCGCCGCGTCCTGGACCTGCTCGCCGCAGAACTGCGCGACGCCCTGGGCCTGGCGGGCTGCCGCGACCCCCGCGACGCGCGCGGCCTGCGGACCGTCCAACGCCAGCAACCGCACCGCCCCGCCCACGAACGCGGCCTGAGCAACGCGACCGCCTGACCCGAACGCCCGGGGGAAACACATCCCCCGGGCGTCTTTCCCTGCGCGCTCCCGAACGCCCTCGCGGATGTTGTCGCGTGCGTCCTGATAGGTGTTCTCGCGGACGTGCTGGTGGGCGTTAGCGCAGACGAGCGATGCGGGCATCCTCGCGGGCGTTAACGGGGGCAACCTCGCGAGCGTTAGCGGGAGCGTGCTCGCGGACGTGCGTGCGGGCACGCCCGCAGGTGCTCGTGCGGACACGCCCGCGGACGCTCGTGAGGGCGAGCGGGCTCGCGGGGGTTCTTGCGGGCGCACTCCTGGGCGTTCGTGCGAGCGTCCTCGCCGGCGCTCGTACGGGCACGCCCGCAGACGTGCGTGCTTGCGAACGCTTGTGCGGGCACGCTCGCGGGCATTGACGCGAGCGTCCTCGCGAACGCCCGTGCAGGCGTTCTCGCAAACGCTCGTGTGGGCGTCCTCACAAGCGCTCATATGGGCGTTCTTGCAAGCGCTCGTGCAGGCACGCTCGCGGGCGCTCGTGCAGGCGTCCTTGTGGACGTTCGCGCGGGCATCCCCGCAGGCGTTCGCGCGGCACGCTCGCGGACGTTCGCGCGGGAATCCTCGCGGACGCTCGCACGGGCGTCCTCGCGGACGCTCGTGCGGAGTGCTCTCGGCGTTCGTGCGGGCAGGCTCGCGGACGTTCGTGCGGGCGTCCTCGCAAACGCTCGTGCGGGCAGGTTCGCGGAGGCTCTTGCGGACACGCTCGCGGACGCTTGTGCGGGCACGCCCGCAGTTGTTCGTGCAGCCATGCTCGCGGACGCTCGTACGGGCACGCTCGCGGACGCTCGTACGGGCACGCTCGCGGACGCTCGTACGGGCACGCTCGCGGACGCTCGTGCGGGGCACGGTCGCGGGTGTTCGTGCGGGCATGCTTGCGGGCGCTCGTGCGGGCGGGCGTGCTCGCGGGGGTCTTGCGGGTGGAGCGCGGCCCGCCGCCGGCGGGGAGGGCGGCGGGTCGCGTCCGGGTGTCCAACCGTTCGGATGCGGCGCTTGGACAGTTAGCTGATCTTCGCGATGTCGGCTTCGACGCGGACGGCGAAGTCGTTCCAGATCCCGGCGAACTGCCGGGCCAGGTCCGCGACGATCGCGCTGCAGTGCGGGGGAACGTTGCCGCTGAGCGCCTCCCACTCCTCGGCCGGGAGGGCGTGGACGGTCAGCAGCCGCAGCAGGTTGCGGCCGGTCTCGGTGAACCGCAGCGCCGGGTCGGCCTTGAGCCGGGCGACCAGCGCGGCGCGGTCCGGCGCGGGGCCGCGCCGCCCGCGCCCGGCGGCCCGGTTGAGCCCGATCGCCGGGACGGCCTGCGCGCCCTCGGCGTCGGCCGTCCGGTTCTGCGCGGCCCGGTCGCGACGCCGCTGCGGGACGGGGTCGAGCCCGAGCGCCAGCCGGTTGCGGACGTCCCGCACGGTCTCCGGGGAGATCCCGGCGACGCGCGCGACCTGCCGCAGCGACAGGGCGGGGTTCTCGGTCAGCAGGTCGCCGGCGACCCGGCGGCCCGCGGACCCGTCGATCGGACGGACCCGGCCGTCCTGCCCGATCCTGATGCCCTCCGGTCCGGCGCCACCCGCGAGCCTGCGCCGGATCTCCGCGACGGTGCGCGGTGCGATGCCGGTGACGGACGCGACCCTGCGGTCCGACCACTCGGCGTGCCAGACGATGATGCGCTCGGCCGCCCGCTTGCGGTCGGCGAGCGAGAGCGGGAGCCCGTGGGTGACGTTCGAGCGGACGGCGAGGACGAAGGCGTCGGCCTCCCCGCCGTCGAAGAACCGGACCGCGATCGTCTCCTGCCCCCGCAGGCGCGCCGCCCGCAGCCGGTGGAAGCCGTCCACCACCCGCATCGTCCCGCGGTGGACGATGATCGGCGGCAGTTCCTCCTCCGACGCCGCCAGCGTCTCGACGTGTTCCGGATCCTCCCCCGCAAGCCGCGGCGATCCCGCCACGGTCAGCGCGTCGACCGGCACCCGCACGACGGGTCCGCGGTCGATCTCGGCCTGATCAAGCTGCATTGCCAGCTCCTTGTGATCTGATCCGGCCGTGCGCGAGCGGCCTCGCGACGACCGGTCCCCACCTGGCGCGCGATGCCCCGGCCGCCCGCCGGTGACCGCACGCGAGACACGGTCGGGCCGCCTCCGGTCGGAGGACGGACAGACCGATCGGTCAGGCGTCGATCCAGCGCGGGCCCGTTCCGACGGCACCAGTAGCAAAGGCTCCAAATCGCGGCATTTCACCAAAATTGGTGTCGCCCACCCTTGCGACGGCCTCACCCTCCTCGGCCTTGGCGGTCGGGGCGGGTCAACGGCTGGAATTGCGGCGTCCTCCGATGCTTTGACGGTAATAGGGCCTGTTCAGGGCATGAACCCCTAGGCAACCCCTATCGGCACCCCTAGGCCGCGACCCCTAGGGGTGCCGCGTCCAGCACCGCCTTGCCAATCAACACCGACTATTCATCCCATAGTTGTTATTTCAACATTTGGAACGAATGTCCCGATTCAAACGATCGTGGCGGCGGCCGGCGACGGCATCGTCAGCGTCCGGCCCATGAGCGGCGCGAGCACCGCGGCCGTGTCGGCGATCTCCGCGATGTCGGTGCCCGACAGCGCCTGCGGGCCGTCGCACAGCGCCTCCTCCGGACGCGGATGGACGTCCACGATCACCCCGTCCGCGCCCACGGCGATCGCCGCCCGCGTCAGCGGCAGCACCAGCTCGCGGCGCCCGCCCGAGTGCGACGGGTCCACGATGATCGGCAGGTGCGACAGCCGCTGCGCGACCGGGACGGCGGAGATGTCGAGGGTGTTGCGGGTCGCCTTCTCGAACGTCCGGATGCCGCGCTCGCACAGCACGATGTCCAGGTTGCCGCGCTGGGCGATGTACTCGGCCGCCATCAGCCATTCCTCGATCGTCGAGCTGAACCCGCGCTTGAGCAGCACCGGCAGGCCCGCGTCCCCGGCCGCCTGGAGCAGCGCGAAGTTCTGCGCGTTGCGCGTCCCGATCTGGAGCATGTCGACGTAGGACGCGACCAGCTCGACCGCGCCCGGCTCGATGACCTCGGTGACGATCGGCAGGCCCGTCTCGGCGCGCACGTCGGCGAGGATGCGCAGGCCCTCGACCCCGAGGCCCTGGAAGGCGTACGGCGAGGTGCGGGGCTTGTACGCGCCGCCGCGCAGCAGCGACGCGCCCGCCGCGCGCGCCATCAGCGCCGCGTCCAGCGTCTGCTCGGGCGTCTCCACCGCGCACGGCCCGGCGATCACCGTCAGCGTGTCCGGGCCGATCGGCACGCCGCCGACGCGGATCACCGACCGCTGCGGATGGTGCTCGCGGCTGACCAGCTTGTACGGGGCGGAGATCCGGACGACCTCCAGCACGCCGCGCCGCCCGCCGAGGTTCAGCCGCTCGAAGTCGGGGACGTCGCCGATCAGGCCGATGATCGTCCGCGACACCCCCCGGCTCACGAACGCGTCGCCGCCCGCCCCGCGGACGAGCGCGACGACCGCGTCGACGTCCTCCTGCGTGGCCCCGGGGGCCATCACCACCACCATGATCTTCTCCTCCTCGGTCGCGCGCCCGAGGGTGAGGGGTGTCCGGACGCGGGGGAAACGCTGAAAAGAGTCGTACGAGAACGGTCAGGCGAGCGCCACGGCCGCCGCCCGACCGGCCGCGGGCCCACCGAGCGCGGGCCCACCGGCCGCAGGCCGGGTCGCCGGGCCACGCGGGTCACCGGGCCACGCGGGTCACCGGGCCGCTTGGCCGCCTGGCCGCCTGGCCGCCTGGCCGCCTGGCCGCCTGGGGCATCGGGCCACCAGGGCGCCGGATCGCCGGACGACTAGGGGCCTGGTCACCAGGTCACCCCGGGCCAACGGGCCACCTGGCCACCGGGTGGCCAGGGCGCTGGGTGGCCAGGGCGCCGGACCACCAGGTCACCCCAGGCCACCAGGCCACCGGGACGCCGGGACGCCGGGACGCCGGGACGCCGGGCCACCATGTCACCGGGACGCCGGGTCGGCGGGTCGGCGGGTCGGCGGGTCGGCGGGTCGGCGGGTCGGCGGGTCGGCGGGTCGGCGGGTCGGCGGGCCGGCGGGCCGGCGGGCCGGCGGGCCGGCGGGCCGGCGGGTCGGCGGGTCGGCGGGTCGGCGGCGTAGCCGAGCACGCGGTAGGGGTGCCGGGTCCCCGCGCGAGCCGCAGGGACGTCCGGAAGCCGGACGTCGCCGTCGCGCAGCTCGATCGGCCGCGGCGACCTCCGCCGCGAGCGCGCCGGAACCAGACGCGCGGCGCCGTCGGCTCCGCCCGGCCGCGCGGCGGCCGGGCGCCCGGAGCGGACGGGTCAGCCGGCGGCCTCGTACTGCTTCATCTCCTCGACGAGGCTCTTGGGCCGCATGTCGGTCCAGTTCTCCTCGATGTAGGCCAGGCACGCGGCGCGCCCGTCCTCGCCGTGCGCGACCGTCCAGCCCGCCGGGACGTCCGCGAAGGCCGGCCAGAGCGAATACTGGCCTTCGTCGTTGATCAGCACGTAATAGGAGGCGTTCTCGTCCTCAAAGGGGTTCGTCATGATCGGCCTCTCTGGTCATCCCGAAACGAGCAGGGAGAACTTCGGTGGTCCTGCCGAAAAACGTAACCGACCCGTCGAGAAATGGGCAAGAGCTGCATCGCGCCGTCCAAATCAGCGCAGCAATTCCGAGAAATCGGGCGAATCGGAACAGTCGGGGCCGCCGTCACGCGGCCGGAACCGCCCCAGCCGGTCTGATACCGGAACGAAACCGTGCGTCTCGTACGGTCGAGCCGACACGATCCGCCGACGGACGGAGACGGTCGACGACGAGCGGCGGACGCCGCGTCGGGTCACGGCGGCATTCACGGCGGCATGGCGCCCCCGCGACCGGCGGCCCGCCCGACGGAGCGCCCGGAGCGGCCCGGCCTGTCCCGCAGGCCGGCGGGCGCGCCCGTCCTCGACCGTCCCGGACCGGTGCGCCGGCTCTCCGCCCCTCCACGGCGAGCCGGTGCGTCGGCTCCCCGACCCTCCCCGGGGAGCCGACGCACCGCACAACGGCGGATCGTGGTCGGCCCGCCCGCTCCACCCGGCCGTACGGGGTGGAGCGGGCGCGGTCCCGCGCTCAGCTCCGGGCGAGGTCGGGACGCAGCAGCCGCGCCCCGCCCAGGTACACGTGCCGGACGGACGAGCGCGGCCGATCCGCCTCGGCGTGCGCCAGCAGCCGCACGATCCGGGGCGCGGCGCCGGGCACGTCGATCTCGGCCGCGCACATCAGCGGCACCCCGGTCAGGCCGCCGAGCCGCGCGGCCAGCGCCGGGAACTCGGCGGTCAGATCGGGGGTCGCGGTGAACAGCACGCTGACCAGGTCGGCGGCGCCGAGCGCGTTGCGCTCCAGCACGGCCCCGACCAGCTCACCGGTCGCCGCGAGGATGGCGTCCCGTGTGTCGCGCTCGACCTGGACGGCGCCGCGGATCGCGAGCAGGGTCATCGGACGGCTCCCGTCAGCTCTGGGCGGGCTCCTGCCAGAGCATTCCGTCGTCGGACGTCACGAGCCCGCCCGGGAACATCGGCGTGTCCGGCCCCAGCTCGGCGCCGAGCAGCGCGCGGCCCTGCACCTGCCCGCTCTCCTGCATCGCCTGCCGGACGACCGTCGACTTGAACAACGGGACCATGTTCTCGCCCTCGGCGGCGATCGCGTCCACCGCCCCGGCGAACTCCGCCGACGCCTCCTTGAACCGCAGCGCGGCGGACTCGGCGTCGTGCAGCCCGAACTCGTCCGAGGACACGCCCGCGACCAGGTCCACGAACGACTCCAGCTCGCCGTACTGGTTCTGGGTGACCTTCTTGGCCGACCAGAAGTAGGAGTCCTCGTCGACGTGCATGTCGTAGAACGACATCAGGAACTCGTAGAAGACGCTGTACTCGCGCACGTAGCGGGCCTCGAACTCCGCGAACGCCCGGTCCTGGCCGACCGTCCCGGCCAGGACGCCGTTGATGGAGCGGGCCGCAAGCAGCGCGCCGTAGGTGGCGAGGTGGACGCCGGAGGAGAACACCGGGTCCACGAAGCACGCCGCGTCGCCGACGAGCACCAGGCCCGGCCGCCAGAACTTCGTCTGCCGGTAGGAGTAGTCCTTGCGGACGCGGATCTCGCCGTATTGGCCGGTCGTCACGCGCGTCGCGTCGGACAGGAAGTCCTTGATCATCGGGCATTCGGCGATGAGCGCGTTCAGCGCCTTCTCCGGGTCGCCCTGGACCTTCTCCGCCATGTCGTGCCGGACGACGGCGCCGACGCTGGTCAGCGTGTCGCTGAGCGGGATGTACCAGAACCAGCCGCTGTCGAACGCGACGCACAGGATGTTCCCGGCGGTCGGCGGGGCCATCCGCCTGCCGTTCTCGAAGTACCCGAACAGCGCGAGGCTGCGGAAGAAGTCGGAGTACTCGCGCTTGCCGCCGACCGCCTTGTGGATCCCGCTGCGGTTCCCGGACGCGTCCACGACCCACTTCGCGCGGACCTCGTGCCGCTCGCCGGACGCGTCGGCGTAGACGACGCCGACGACCCGTCCGTCCTCCTCCACGACGTTCTGCACCGACGCCCGTTGCCGGACCTCGACGCCCTTCTCGGCGGCGTTGTCGAGCAGGATCTTGTCGAACCTGGACCGCTCGACCTGGAACGCCGTGGACGTCGGGCCGGCGGTGCGCGGCGACACCGAGAACGAGAACGTCCACGGCTCGGGGTTGGCGCCCCAGCGGAACGTGCCGCCGTGCTTGAGGGTGAAGCCCGCGTCGACGATCTTGTCGGTGACGCCCGTCATCCGGCACACGCCGTGGACGGTGGACGGTAGCAGCGACTCCCCGATCTGGTACCGGGGAAAGGTCTCCTTCTCTAATAACAGGACGCGGTGGCCCTGCATCGCCACCAGCGTCCCCAGTGTCGATCCGCCGGGGCCGCCGCCGACCACCACGACGTCGAACTCCTCTTGACCCTCGGTTCCCATGTGCCGTCGCCCTTCCTCGTGGCTGTTGCGAAGACGTCGAAGCCCGACGTCACGGCTGCGCTCCGGTCATGGTGCGCGGCGCACGGCACCGTCCACCAGCCGGGCCGCGCGGTCAGCGGCCCGTCGCCGACTGCCGCTCGACGGCCTCGTAGAGCGCCTTGATGTTGTTGCTGCCGAAGGTGCGGGCGCCGCGCCGGTCGATGACCTCGTCGAAGTAGGTGCGGCGGGGGTGGGCCGATTCGGTGAAGATCTGGAGCATGACGCCGCCGTGGTCGCGGTCGGCGAGGATGTTCAGCTCGCGCAGCGTCTCGGTCGGGACGCCGACCTGGCCGAGCCGTGCGGGCAGCTCGTCGTAGTAGGCGTCCGGGGTGGTGAGGAAGCGGACGCCGCGCGACGCGATCGTCGCGACGGCGCGCGCGATGTCGTCCGTCAGGTACGCGACGTGCTGGATCCCGGGGCCGCGGTGCCCGGCGACGAACGCGTCGATCTGGCCCGGCGAGCGGGACGTGTCGGGCTCCAGGATCGTGAACGTCAGCCCGCGCGACCTGCTCTGGATCACCTTGGAGCGCATCGCCTGGTTGCCCACGACGATCTGCTCCTCGAACGTGACCTCCATGCCGAAGACCTCGCCGTAGCGGCGGATCATCGGGTCCAGGTCGCCCGCCGGGACGCACACCGCGAAGTGGTCGATGTCGGTCAGCAGGCCCTCGCCCGCCGGGTCGCCGGTCTCGGCGAACGCGCCCGGGGCGAACGGGCCGCCGGGCCGCTCGCGGGAGACGAAGCGGTGCTCGACGTCGCCGAAACCGGCCACGGACGCGAACGTGACGCGTCCGCCGTCCGGGCCGAGCGTCTCGGGCGGCGCGACGGGCTCGGCGCCGCGCTCCACGGCCGCGGCGAACGCGGCGTGCGCGTCGTCCACCACCAGGCCGATGACGGCCACGCCGTCGCCGTGCCGTTCGACGTACTCGGCGGCGCGGTGGCGGGCGCCGGTCGCGGCGGTCAGCAGCACGGTGATGTCGCGCTGGCGCAGCAGGACGGACGTGTAGCCCGCGTCCCCCGCGCCCCACGGCGTGCTGCGCCCGGTGATCGCGAACCCGTAGGCGTCCGCGAGCCGGGCCGCCGCCTGGTCCGCGTCCGCGACGAATAACTCGATGTGGTCGACCGATCGGATGTCCACGGAAACTCCTCCGTCGGGGCGCGCCGGACAGGCGTGCCCGGTCGTCCGGCCCGTTCGCCGGCCGGGAGTCCCGACGTCCAACCGCGCGTTCGGCGGCACTTGGACGGTCTCCCGCCGGCGGACGGAACGCCGGGATCACCGGCGCCGCGCCCTCGTGCGGCACCGCGCGTTTCGTCACCGAAACACGCGGCCGATCCCCGCGTCAATGCTGGACGACACCGTCCGCAGGACACCGCGGACCGTCATTGCGGCACTGAATCGCGGGCCGCTTTCGCGGCCTGGTACGGGTGCCCTTCCGGGTAGATTCCCGAGCCCGATCCGATGACGAGTCCGCCGTCTACCGTGGGGTCCGGGAAATTATGCACGCCGTGCTCGCGCATGCAGTTCGCATATTTCCGCGCGGTCGTCCGTGCGGCTTTCGACGCCGGCGGCCCGGACCCGGCCTGAAGGAGCGGCGCGCACGCCCTCCGCGCCGCGCGGAACGCCGCCGAGCGGACGTCGCTCCGGTCGGTCGCGCACACAGCGATGGGCGCGTCGCCCGTCGGTTCAGGGCAGGTCGGCACGCCGTTGCGCGGCCTGCACCAGGCGAACGCCGCCCGCTGCCGCGCATCGCGGCCGGTCCCGCGCACCGCCGCCCGCTGCCGCCCGTCGCGACCGCTGCCGCCCGCTGCCACGCGTCGCCGGCCGGTGTCTCTCGCTGCCGCGCGTCGCCAGCCGGTCCGGCGCCGCTGGGGCGCCCGGGGCGCCGGGCGTCGCGGTGGCGTCCCGGCGCGGCGGATCGCCGCTGCAGGTCGCCGCCGCGACGGCGACGCAGAAAAGGACGATCAGTCCGAGGGCGCGCCCGTTGCGGGCGGTTCCCCGGCGCGTTGCCGAGCATTCCGCAGATCCCGTTTTCTTCGTCCGGGACTTTTTAGGGGAGGAACGTCTCAGCGTGTTCTGCCGCAGGGTTCAGGCGACGTCCCCTATTCTGCGCTCCACGCGTTCCGCGAAGGCGTTCCAGACCCGTCCGCATTCCAGTGCGAGATCGGCGACGATGTCGCCGCAGTGCGGCGGGAGCGTCTGTTTCATCCGCTCCCACTCGCCCGCGTCGACGGCGTGGGAGTTCAGCAGCCGCAGCAGCGCGCGCCCGGCCTCGCTCTGGAGCAGGTCGCCGCGCAGCCGGTCGGCCGTGCCGTCGTCGTCGGGGCCGTCCGGGACCGGACGGGCGCGGCGCTCGGGCACCGGGTCCTCGCCCCGGCTCGTGCGGCGCCGCACGTCCCGGACGGTCTCCGGCGAGATCCCGGCCTCCCGCGCGATGCGGCGCAGCGACCAGTCGGGGTGCGCGGCGGCCAGCGCGGCGGCGCGGCGGCGTCCGGCGGCGCCGCTCGCGGGCCGGACCCGCCCGTCCCGGCCGACGCGGGCGGCGGCGGTCACCTCCCGGGCGGCGCGCAGCCGCGCCACCGTCCGCGCCGACATCCCGACGATCCCGGCGACCATCCGGTCGGACGCCGCGGGATGCGACGCGAAGATCCGCAGCGCCGCCGCCCGCCGGTCCGCCGCCGTCAGCGGCAGCCCGTGCACGGCGTTGGCCCGCACGGCGAGGACGAACGCGTCCCGTTCGGCTCCGGTGAACAGCCGGACGGCGATCCGCTCGTCCCCGCGTAACCGCGCGGCGGCGAGCCTGTGCAGCCCGTCGATGACGCGCAGCGTCCGCGCGTGCGCGAGGACGGGCGGGAACGGCGCGCCGGACGCGGCCAGCCGGCGCACGTGCTCGGGGTCGACGGGCGTGCGGCGCGGCGAGTCGCCCGTCGTGAGGGAGGCCACCGGCAGCAGCACCGGCGGGTCCTGCGGGAGCGCCGGCGCGGCGGGCTCCTCGTACGGTTCGGCGGTCAGGTCGGCGGTCATGGCGCTACCCCAAACGGATCCGTTCTCCGCGTCGGCCGGACGGGGGCAGCACGGAACGCCCCGCCCTCCGACGGGGTACGCGCGCGGCCCCACTCCGCGCCCTTTCCGAAGGTTCCCGCCCGGCGCCCGCCGCGGCGACGGACGGCAGGCCGGACGTCCTCCGCGCCCCCATTCTGCGCCAGACCGGCGGCCCGCACGACGCCCCGAACTGGCCGCATCGGGCCGCCCACCCACGTCACCCCCCACCACGCCGCCCACCTCCACCACCAGCACCGAACCCCCACCCGACCCACCCCACGTCAACCCTCAGACCCACCCCGAGGTCCCAGACAACGTCCACCCGCACCCGAACCGCGCGCCCGCAACAGCCCTCTCGCGCCGGGCACCGTCGCGGGCAACCCGAACAGGCGCCGGAACCGCGCGGGCGCGTCAACCTCTGGCGTTGCGAGCAAGGCCGTCCACGACACCGCAGCCACGCCTGTACCGCTCATCCGCGTCAACCTCAGCGCCGCGCCCGCGGTGGCGAGTGAGACACCGCAGCCGCGCGCGAACCGCACGTGCGCGTCACCTCGCGAGTCGCGCGGTCGCGGGCGACACCGAACCCGCGCCCGAGCCGACCTCCCGCGTCAACCCTCAGCACCGCGCCCGGCGCCCCGGGCGACGCCACAACCGCGCCGGATCCGCGCGGGCGCGCGACCTCCGGCGCTGCGAGCGAGACTGTCCGCGACACCGCAATCGCGCGTGAACCGCCCTCCCTTGTCGCCCTCAGCACCGCGCCCGGGATCGCAGGGCGACGCCGAACCCGCGCATGCGCGCCAGCCTCCGGCGTTGGGAGCGAGGCCGTCGCGACGCCGCAGGTGCGCCCGAGTTGCCCTCCCGCGTCAGCTCTCAGCGCTGCGCCTGGGGTCGCGGCGGGCGCCGCAGGCGCGCTGGATCCGCGTGTGCGCGTCGGTCTTCGGTGTGTGAGCTAGGCCGGCCGCGATGCCGCAGGGGCGACCGGGGTGCTCGTCTGCGTTGCTCTCGGGGGCGCGCCTCATGCTGCGCTGGGGTTGGGAACGGTGTGGGGTCAGTCTTCGGGGGTGTTTCCGGGGTCGTGGGGGGCGCCGAAGCCGCGTTGGATCTGTGCGGCGAACTCGACCCACATGCGGGCGCGTTCGCGGGCGAGTTGGGCGATCAGGCCGCTGGAGTGCGCGGGGATCTCCTCGATGATCCGGTCCCATTCCTCTTCGCGGATCATCTGGATGTGGAGCAGGCGGAGGAGTTCTCGGCCCGTCTCGCTGAAACGTAGTGCGGGGTCGGCTGCTAGGCGGCGCAGTACCGCTACGGGGTCGCGGCCTGCCAGGCGTGCTAGTGGGACGTCCATGCGTGGTTCGGGTGACGCGTCAGGTGACGGGTCGGGGGCGGGGTCTCGGCGGGACGGCTCGTGGCGCGTATCTGGGCGTGTGGGGGGTTCGTCTGGGCCGAACATCCGGTTGCGCACTGCGCGGACCGTCTCTGGTGAGACGCCCGCCGCCAGGGCGATCCGCCGCAGGGACAGGTCGGGGTTCTCGCGCAGGAGGTCGGCTACGGCGCGGCGGCGTTCCGCGCCGTCCAGCGGGCGGACCCGGCCGTCGCGGCCTACTCGTGAGCTTTCGCCTGTGACGGCCGGGGGCATCCGGCGGCGCACGGCGGCTACCGTGCTCGGCGACAGGCCCGCCGTGGCCGCGACCCGCCGGTTCGACCAGCGCGGATGCCAGGCGATGATGCGTTCGGCGGCGTGTTTGCGCTCGCTCAGTGACAGCGGCAGCCCGTGTTCGGCGTTCGCCCGGACGGCCAGCACGAACGCCTCGGCCTCGGTTCCCTCGAAGAACACCGCGGCGATCGTTTCGGCGCCCCGGCGGCGGGCGGCGGCGAGCCGGTGCGCGCCGTCGATCACCCGCATGGTCGCGCGGTGGACGATGATCGGCGGCAGGTCGTCCGGCGTCTCCGCCAGCACCTCCACGTGCGCGGGGTCGGTGCCGGACAGTCGCGGCGAGCCGCCGGGGGCGAGCACGGCGACCGCGACCCGCACGACGGGCGACAGGGGCATCCCCTCAGCTTCCACGTCCGGTTCCTCCGGTGCGGCGATCCTGGACACGTCAGACCGTCCGCAGCGCTTCGGTCGGCTGCATGCGCGCCGCGCGCAGCGCCGGGAGCAGGCCCGCGACGGCGCCGATCGCGACCGACGCCCCGAACCCGCCGCCCCACGCCAGCACCGGCACGACCGTGGACCAGCCCTTGAGCTGCGCGTAGACGAACGTCGCGACCGAGCCCAGCGCGACCCCGATGACGCCGCCGAGCGCGGCCAGCAGGATCGCCTCCGACAGGAACTGGACGCGGATGTTCCCCTTCGTCGCGCCGAGCGAGCGCCGCAAACCGATCTCCGACCTTCGTTCCAGCACCGAGATCACCATCGTGTTCGCGACGCCGATCCCGCCGACGAGCAGCGCGACCGCGCCGAGCCCGAGGAACAGCCCGTTCAGCGCCGACTGCGCGGCGGCGCGGGCCTCCAGCGCGGCCGACGGCTGGCTGACCGTCACCTCGCTGGCATCAGCGGGGTTCGCGGTGGCAGCGAGGACGTTGTGGACGTCCTCGACCTGCTCGGTCTCGGTCCGGACGTAGATCGTGGACGGGTGCCCGTCGAACCCGAGGTACTTCTGCGCCGCCGGATAGCCGACCAGCACCGAGGTGTCGATCTCCGGCGTGAGAACGACCGGGTTGAGGATCCCCGCGACGTAGAACCACTGCCCGCCCACCCAGATCCGCAGGTTCGGCGTGATGCGGTCGATGCCGAGCCGCTTGGCGGCCGTCGCGCCGAGCACGGCGACGGGCTGCTGCGCGGTCGCGGCGTTCAGGTACCGTCCGCGCGCCACGGTCGCGCGCAGCGCCTTCGGCAGGTCCAGGCTGGACGCGTCGACCGACAGCGCGTTGGTGTTGATCGCCGGGATGAGCGGGCTGCGGTACGCGCTCGCCTTGGTCGTCCCCGTGCTCTGCACCTGCTGCACCGGCCCGATGCGCCCGATCATGCCGGGCGCCTCCGTGGGCAGTTCGGCATCGTCGCCGGTCAGCGTCTTGCCCGCGGTGACGGTCAGCAGGTTGGTGCCGAGCCTGTCGATCTGCGCGAGCAGGCCCGCCTGCGACGACGCCGACAGCCCGAGCACCGCGACCATCGCCGCCACGCCGATCGCGATGCCGAGCGCGGACAGCGCCGCGCGCGTCCGCCGGGTGCGCAGCCCCTCGCCCGCGACCCGGGCGAGGTCGGACGGCGCCAGCCGCCCGGGGGTCGTGGTCATCATGGCAGCTGCCTCCCGTTCGCGTCCGTGTCGGCGACGATGCGGCCGTCCAGGACCTCGATGCGGCGCGGCAGCCGGGCCGCCATGTCGCGGTCGTGGGTGATGACGACGAGCGTCGTCCCCTCGGCGTTCAGCTCGGTGAGCAGCGAGAACACCGTGTTCCCCGAGACGCTGTCGAGGTTGCCGGTCGGCTCGTCGGCGAGCACGATCGCGGGGTTGCCGACCAGCGCGCGGGCGATCGCGACGCGCTGGCGCTCACCGCCGGAGAGCTGCGACGGTCGATGCCCGGCGCGCTGGGCGAGCCCGACCCGGCCGAGCGCCTCGCGCGCCGCCGCCAGCCGGTCCCGGTACCGGACGCCCGCGTACAGCAGCCCGGTCGCGACGTTCTCCACGGCCGTCGCGTAGTCGGACAGGAAGAACTGCTGGAAGACGAAGCCGATGCGGGTGGCGCGCAGCCGGGCGAGGTCGCGGTCGCTCATCCGGGCGACGTCCGCGCCGACGATGCGGACGGTCCCGGACGTCGGCCGGTCCAGCGTGCCCATGACCTGCAGCAGCGTGGACTTGCCCGACCCGGACGGCCCCACGATGCCGACCAGCTCGCCCCGGCCGATCGTGAACGTCGCGTCGTCCAGGGCCGTGACCGGGGCGTCCCCGCCGTAGATCTTGGTGACGCCGTCGAGCCGCAGGACGGGTTCGCCCGGCGTAAGTGTCCGCGGTGGCCCCGGCAGGGCGTGGATCCCGGTCATGACGCCGGCACCACGACGTTCTGCCCGGCGGCAAGGCCGTCGCCGCCGACCTCGACGCGTCCGGCGCTGTCGTCGAACAGTCCCGTCTCGACCGGGACGAGCTTGCGAACGCCGTCAGCCCCGGCGACCTCGACGGCGTACCCGCCGCTGACCAGCGCGAGCAGCGCGTTCACCGGCACCGAAAGCACATTCTTGGCCGTATCGGTCACGATCGAAACCTGGACGGGCGCCTGGTCGAGCCGTCCGGTGGCCTTCTGGTCCGTCGGCCGGATGTTCACCGTGATCTTCGCGGACCCGCCGCCCGAGTCCTTCTTCGCGACCTTGCCGACCGACCGCACCACGCCGTTCGTCGTCCGTCCGGTGGGCAGCGTGATCGTGACCTTGTCGCCCTCCTTCACCTGCGTCTGCCGACTGGCGTTCAGCGACACCGTGACCTGCCGGTCGGTGGACGACGCTGTGATCACCGTGCTCTTGGGCGCGATCGGCCCGCCGCGCACACCGGTGACGGTCAGGACGCGGATCTGCCTGGCGGGCATGAACACCGCTTGGCCGAGCGGCAGTTCGCCGGTCTCGTCCAGTCCCAGGTCGTCCTGCAGCCGCTCCAGCGCGTACGCGGTCGAGGAACCGAAGTAAGGCGACGTGGAGCTGAGCCCGGTCCCCGAGGCGTAGCCGAGGTCGACGAGCGCGGCGTTGAGCTGCCGGACGTCGACGCCCTTCATGCCCTCTTTCAGCGCCCGGTAGACCGGCACGGACGCGCCGTACAGCAGGACGACCGGCTTGCCGTTCACCCGGTACAGCGCCTGCCCCTGCCGGTAGATCCCGCCGACCGCGGGCAGCCTGGTGATCGTGCCGCCGGCCTGGTTGATGACGTCGTAGTCGCCGGCGTAGCCGAGCGTGCCGTTCTCCTGCGTCCGGGCTTCCAGCGTGCCCCGGGCGACCTTCGCGAGGGCGGTCGGGGCGTCGCTGTCCACCGCGGGCGCCGTGCCCGGGCCGCCGAACGGGTCGGCGACGACGACCGCCGCGCCCGCGCCGGCGAGGACGATGACGGCGACCGCGACGATCCGTCCGCGCCGTCCGCGCCGTCCGCGCCGGGGACGCCGCCGCCCCGGGCCGTCCGCAGGGCCGGTGCCGGGGTCGGCCGAGACCTGCGTCGCGCTCATGATCCGTTCTCCTGGTGCCGCCGGTCCCGGGCCGCGCTCGGGCCGGGGATTCGGCTGGTGCTGCCCTTCACGGCGTGCCTCCGCTACCTGTCTGATTACTGGTGCGGCCTCTTTCTACGGGAGGGCTGGTTTCTGCAAGGTTTCAGCCGGGACGGGCCGGGTGAGCCTTTTTCGGAAAGCGCCGGAGGGGAAATGCGTCCGCAAGGCCCGCGGGGTCGCGGGCCTTGCGGATCGCTCAGAACGGGCCGGGACCGCCGCCCGGCGGCGGGCCCATGAGCCGCGGACCGCCCGGGCCGGGCATGCCGGGCATCGGACCGCCCGGGCCGGGCATCGGGCCGGGCATCGGGCCGGGACGGCCGACGGGCTCGGGCACCGGACGCGAGCCGTTGCCGCGTCCCTGCGTCGCGAACTGCGTCCGGTACAGCTCGGCGTACAGGCCGTCCAGTTCGATCAGCTCGTCGTGGGTGCCGCGCTCGCGGATCTGTCCCCGGTCCAGGACGAGGATCTGGTCGGCGTCGCGGACGGTGGACAGCCGGTGCGCGATGACCAGCGACGTCCGCCCGGCCAGCGCCGTCTTCAGTGCCCGCTGGATCGCCGCCTCGGACTCGGAGTCCAGGTGCGCGGTGGCCTCGTCCAGCACCACGACCGGCGGCGCCTTCAGCAGCAGCCGCGCCATCGCCAGCCGCTGCTTCTCACCGCCGGAGAAGCGGTAGCCGCGCTCGCCCACGACCGTGTCCAGGCCCTCGGGCAGGGCCTTGATGAGGTCCCAGATCTGGGCGGCCCTGCACGCCTCGATGATGTCGTCCTCGGTGGCGTCGGGCCGTGCGTACAGCAGGTTGGAGCGCAGCGTCTCGTGGAAGAGGTGCGCGTCCTGGGTGACCATGCCGACGGTGTCGCGCAGGGACGCGGTGGTGAGGTCGCGGACGTCGCGTCCGCCGATCCGGACCGTCCCCTCCCCCGGGTCGTACAGGCGCGGGACGAGGTGGGTGATCGTCGTCTTGCCCGCGCCGGACGGCCCGACGAGCGCGGTGAGCTTGCCCGCCGGGGCGGTGAAGCTGATCTCGCGCAGCGTCCAGGCGTTCTCGGCGCGCTCGGGCATCGGCAGCGCGATCGACTCCAGCGACGCCAGCGACACGTCCGCCGCCGCCGGGTACCGGAACGAGACGTGGTCGAACTCGATCTCCGGCGCGGTGCCGTCGTCGGCGCGGGGCAGCGCGACGGCGTCGGACCGCTCGGCGACCAGCGGCTTCAGGTCCAGGATCTCGAACAGCCGGTCGAAGCTGACGAGCGCGCTCAGGATGTTCGCCTGCGCGTTGGACAGCATGTTGATCGGGCCGAACAGCCGGGTGAGCAGCGTCGCGAGCGCGACCAGCGTCCCGATCTCGAACGACCCGTGGATGACGAGGCCGCCGCCGACGCCGTACACGACGGCCGTCGCGAGCGAGCTGAGCAGCGCGACCGACAGGAACAGCACGCGGCCCTGGACGAACGTCACGACGCCGATGTCGCGGACGCGTCCGGCGAGCCGCGAGAACAGGCCCGCCTCCTGGTCCGGACGGCCGTACAGCTTGGCCAGCATCGCGCCCGTCACGTTGAAACGCTCGTTCATGAGCGAGCCCATCTCCGCGTTGAGCTGCATCGACTCGCGCATGAGGCGCTGGAGGCGCTTGCCGACGAGCTTGCCAGGGAGAACGAACAGCGGCAGAACGACCAGCGAGATCAGGGTGATGGACCACGACAGCCAGAACATGGTGGCGAGCACCAGCGCGAGCGTCAGGACGCTGGACACCACGGTGGACAGGAGTTGGCTGAGCGCCTGCTGCGCGGACACCACATCGGTGTTCAGTCGGCTCACCAGCGACCCGGTCTGCGCGCGGGTGAAGAACGCGAGCGGCTGCCGCTGGACGTGGTCGAACACCTTCGTCCGGAGTTCGTAGACGAGGCCCTCGCTGATCCGCGCGGAGAAGAAGCTCTCCGCGTATCCGACGAGCGCGGCCAGCACCGCGAGGGCGGCCGTCGCGACCGAGATCCAGACCACCATCGACGTGTCGCGCTTCGCGATGCCGTCGTCGATCAGGTATTTGAACAGCAGCGGCGTGACGACGGTGATCGTCGCGCTCGTCGCCGTCATCAATAACAGAAAGGCGATGCTCGTCCGGTAGGGCCTCGCGTACGGGAGGACCCGCCGTGTCGTCCCCGGCTTGATCTGCTGCCGGGTCGCGGGGTCGCCTGGACCCATCCCGCGTATCATCACCGGCCCCGGGCCACCGATCATGCAGGGTCACCTCCTGAATTCGGGTCTCGAAAGCACAGCGTTCCGTTTTTGCGACGGTCTGGCCACCGTCCAACCGGATAGGCCCTGCACTTGGACGGACCCGGTCGCCGAAACCGCGGTGAAACCGCTGGTGGCGCATCATCAGAAGCCGATCTTGCAATTCTGTCGGCGGCCTACGGTCGGCGGACGCGGAGGGGGTGGGGCGCGGTGCGGGTCCTGGTGATCGAGGACGACGAGGAGATGGCCGGCGCGGTGGCGGTCGGCCTGCGGCGGGCGCAGATGGCGGTGGACGTCGCGGTCGACGGCCCGGGCGGATACGAGCGCGCCCGCGCCAACGACTACGACGTCATCGTGCTCGACCGCGACCTGCCCGGGATGCACGGCGACCGGGTGTGCGCGGAGCTGATCGCGGGCGGCTGCCGGGCGCGGATCCTCATGCTCACGGCGGCGGGCACCAGCGCGGACCTGGTGGACGGCCTCGGTCTCGGCGCGGACGACTACCTTGCCAAACCGTTCGACTTCCCTGTCCTGGTCGCCCGGATCGGGGCGCTCGCGCGGCGCGCCCACCCGGCCGTCCCGCCGGTGGTCCGCCGCCACGACCTCGTGGTGGACACCGCGCGGCGGAGCGCGTGGCGCGCCGACCGTCCGCTCGGGCTGACCCCGAAGGAGTTCGGCGTGCTGGAGCTGCTGGTGACGTCCGGCGGCCGGACCGTGTCGGCGGAGGAACTGCTGGAACGCGTGTGGGACGAGGCCGCCGACCCGTTCACCAACGCCGTGAAGATCACGGTGAGCCGGCTGCGCGCCAAGCTCGGCGATCCGCCGATCATCGAGACCGTGTCCAAGAGCGGTTACCGGATCTGAGGCCCGTGATGTCGTTGAACGATCGTCTCGTCCGGCGCGCCGGGGGGTTGGGGCTGCCCCGCCGGACCGTCCGGCTGCGCCTCACCCTGGTCTACGGGGCGCTGTTCCTGCTGTCCAGTCTGGCGCTGCTCGCGGTGACGTACGTGCTCGTCGCGCAGGCCACGAAGAACGGGGTGGCGTCCGGGCACGTCGGGCAGCCCGCGCCGCCCACGATGGCGCACCCGCCCCTGCCGTCTCCGCCGCCGCCGCTGCCGAAGCCGTCCGCGGGCGACCGGGGCGGCGGCGACTTCGTGCTGATGGGCGAGGTGGCGAAGGCGCAGCGGAAGGCGATCCTGCACCAGTTGCTCGTCCAGTCGGGCGTCGCGCTGGCGCTGATGACGGTGCTCTCGATCCTGCTCGGCTGGATCATCGCGGGCCGCATCCTGCACCGGCTGCGGACGATCACCACGACCGTCCGGCACATCTCGGCGAACAACCTGCACGAACGCCTGGGCTTCACCGGCCCGGCGGACGAGCTGAAGACGCTCGGCGACACCTTCGACGGCCTGCTGGCCCGCCTGGAGAGCGCCTTCCACGCCCAGCGGCAGTTCGTGGCGAACGCGTCCCACGAACTGCGCACGCCGCTGGCGCGCCAACGCACCCTGGGCCAGCTCGCCCTGTCCGACCCGAACCCGTCGCTGGAGAGCCTGCGCGAGGCCCACGAACGGATCCTCGCCGCCGGCGCCCACCAGGAACGCCTGATCGAAGCGCTGCTGACGCTCGCCCGGGGCCAGACCGGCATTGACGCCCGCCGCCCCCTCGACCTTTCCGCGATCGCCGCGCACGTCCTGTCCACCCGGGCGGACGAGGCCCGCCGCCGCCACGTCACCGTCCACGCCGACCTGAACCACGCCCCCACCTCGGGCAACGCGGGCCTGACCGAACGCCTGATCACGAACCTCGTGGACAACGCGCTGCGCCACAACATCCCCGACGGCCGCCTGCAGATGACAACGGGCACCGACCCATCGGGCAACGCGCACGTCACCGTGACCAACACCGGCCCCGACGTCCCGCCGGACGAGGTGGAACGCCTCTTCCAGCCCTTCCAGCGCCTCGACGACACCCGCACGGCCCGCCGCGACGGCCTGGGCCTGGGCCTCTCGATCGTCCAGGCGATCGCCGAGGCCCACGACGCGACCATCACGGCCGCCCCCGCCCCGGCCGGCGGCCTGACGATCACGGTGACCTTCCCGCGCGTCCCCCACCGAACCCCGACCCCCGCCGCCACCTGACCCGTCGGCTCGGGCGCTGATCACCGACTCGCGGTGTCCTCGTGAACACGCGGGGCGGGACTCGCCGGACGTGCCGGTTCCGTGCTCCTGATCAGCCACAGGCCGGTGAACACGGCCGTGGCCAGGGTGACGAGGCCGGCCACGACGAAGGCGCTGTCGAGTCCCTCCTCGAAGGAGGCGCCACCGGACTGCCGGGTGCGGACGACGGCGCCGAGCACCGCCACACCGAGGACCGCGCCGATCTGCCGGGTGGTGCTGCTGACGCCCGAGGCCAGGCCGCCCTCCTGCGGGCTGACCGACTGGATGGCGGCGCCGGTCAGCGGGGACATGGCCAGGGCGAAACCGATGCCGACCACGGCCAGCCGCCACCACACGTCGGCGTAGCCGGTGTCGGCGTGCACGAAGCCCAGGGCCAGCAGGCCCAGCCCGGCCAGTGCCAGGCCGATGGTGACCATGATCCGGAGGCCGTACCGGGCGGCGGACCGGCCCGCGAACGGGCTGACGACGACCATCGCGAGCGTGGCGGGCAGGGTCTGGATCCCGGCGCGCAGGATCGAGCTGCCCTGGACGTAGACGAAGAACTGGGAGAAGAAGAACGACGAGCCCATGAGCGCGAAACCGACCACGATCATCGCCGTGTTGGACACCGCGAACAGCCGTTGCCGGAAGAGGCGCAAGGGCAGCATCGGTGCCGCGACTCGCCCTTCGACGACGACGAAGACGGCGAGGGCCACGGCTCCGGCGGCGAAACCGCCGAGGATCAGCGGTGAGGTCCAGCCGCGGGAGCCGCCCTCGATCAGCGCGTAGGTGAGCGCCCCCACGGCCAGGACGGACAGGACCGTTCCCGGCACGTCGATCGCCGGCGCGCCCGGGTTGCGGGACTCGCCCAGCACGCGCAGGCCGACGACCAGCAGGACCGCGCCGACGGGCAGGTTGACGAGGAAGATGGCGGGCCAGCCGAAGGCCTCCGCCAGGACGCCGCCGGCCACGGGCCCGGCGGCCAGCCCGATCCCGCTGAGTCCGGCCCACAGCCCGATCGCCCTGACCCGCTCCTGCGGAACCGGGTACGCGGCGGCGAGCAGGGCCAGCGAGGCGGGGCTCAGCGCCGCGGCCCCGACGCCCTGCAGCACCCGGCCCGCGATCAGCCAGCCGATCGAGGGCGCGGCGGAGCACACGACGGACGCCGCGGTGAACACGACGACGCCGGCCAGGAACATCCGCTTGCGCCCGAAGCGGTCGGCGAAGACGCCGCCGGACAGCAACAGCATGGCGACCAGCAGCACGTACGCGTCGACGATCCATTGCAGTCCGGTCAGCCGGGTGTGCAGCCGCTCCTGCATGTCGGGCAGCGCCGCGCCGACGATCGTGTTGTCGAGCAGCACCATGAACTGCCCCAGGCAGGTCACCGTGAGCAACGCCGCCCGGTTCGGCAGGGCCACCGGCGATGCAGGCTTCATCGTTCCCCCTAAAGCAGCTCGTTACTGCTTTAGGGAAGCTAGCCGATCGGGCGTCTTAACGCAACTGTCGACTGCGATAATGTGGCGCCATGGGAGAGCGAGAACCGGTCCGGCGGCCCGGCGGACGGAGCGCACGCGTCCGCGCGGCGGTGCACCGGGCCGTCACGGACCTGGTCGGCGAGCGCGGCTACGGCGAGTTCACGGTCGGCGACGTCGCGGCCCGCGCGGGCGTGGCCGACACCAGCGTCTACCGCCGGTGGGGCACGCTGGAGGCCCTGCTCACCGACGTGGCGCTGACGCGACTGCAAGCCCAGTCGCCGATGCCCGACACCGGGACCCTGGCCGGCGACCTGCACGCCTACGCGGCCCAGGTGGCGCGCGAGATCACGGGACCCGACGGCCTGGCGGTGCTGCGCCTGGTCGTCGCCCTGTCCAACCGGGGCGAACGGGGTCTGCGGGCGCGTGACGACTTTCTCGCCGAACGCGCCCGGCTCGTCCAGGGCATGCTCGACCGCGCGCGTGAGCGCGGCGAGCAGCCGCCCGACGCGCTGGGCGTCCTCGACCACGTCATGGCCCCGATGTACATCCGCGTCCTGTTCGGCGCGGGCCCGCTCACTCCGGACTACATCGCCGGGCTCGTCGACCGGCTGCTGGCGCGGCCCTGACCTCCGGGCGAAGGCGGGCGCGGGTGAGACGTTCCCGAAACCGCTCCTCCCCTAGCTTCGCCGATGAGGAAGTCGGACTGCGGAGGAAGAACATGGAAGAGAGCCGTGGCTCCACCGGCGAGAAGAAAGCGCCGCGGTGGCGCGGGCCCGCTTTCCTGGCCATCGGATGCGTGGCCGTCGCCCTGTTCGCGAGCGCGTGCGGCGGGGACGAGTCAGGCAAGGGGGTGGCCGGATCCACAACGTCGACCAACCCCGCCGAGAAGGCCGACCCGATCGCCTTCTCGAAATGCATGCGCGAGCACGGCGTCACCGGATTCCCCGACCTGGACGCCGACGGCAACTCGGTCGGCACGCCCGGCCCCGACGCGGTCGACGGAAAGTCGCCCGTTTTCCAGGCCGCCGAAAAAGCGTGCGCGCCGCTGAAACCCGTCCGGAAGTCGCATCCGAACATGAGCAAGTACCGCGACGACCAGATCAAGTACTCCAAGTGCATGCGCGACAAGGGCATTGCGAACTTCCCGGACCCGAACGCGAAGGGCGACCTCGAACTGGACCCGGCGAAGTCCGGCATCGATCCCGAGTCCGAGCAGTTCACGACCGCCGAGAAGGCGTGCCGTCCGCTCCTGGTCGTGCCGCCCGGCGCCCGGGCCCCCAGCGCCCGATCCTGAGATCAGGCGAGCGCCCGGACCGCGAGCCCGAACACCGCGGGCAGCGCGTGCGCGGCGGGCACGATGAGGCGGCCCGACACCGGACGGCGCCGCGCCCGCAGCAGCGCGCCGGTCAGCAGCCGGTGCCGTCGCGACAGCGCCCGCCACTCCCCCTCGTACGCCTCGGGGCGCCCCGCCGCCAGGCACGCGGCGAGTGCGGCGGCCGACCGCAGCGCCAGCGACACGCCCTCGCCGGTGAGCGCGTCGGTGTACCCGGCCGCGTCGCCGACGAGCAGGACCCGTCCGGCGACCCGGCGCCGCGCCCGCCGCCGCAGCGGCCCCGCGCCCCGCACGTCCGTCGCGGCCGGGCCGGTGAGCCGTTCCCGCAGCGCCGGGAAGTCCGTGAGCCGGTCGTCGTAGGGCCGCCCCGACGGGCCGAGCACCGCCACGCCGACCAGGTCGTCCGCGACGGGCGTCACGTACGCCTCGCCGTCCCCGGCCCAGTGGACCTCGACGACGTCCGTCCACGGCGCGACGCGGAAGTGGCGGCGCAGGCCGTAGCGGCGCGGGGCGCGGACGGGCGCGTCCAGCCCGAGCGCGGCGCGCAGCGGGGAGTGCAGGCCGTCGGCGGCGACGAGCCAGCGGGCGCGGCGGCCGGCGGCGGTGACCGCGGCGTCGTCCTGCCGGACGTCGAGGACGCGTCCCGGCTCGACCACGACGCCCGCGTCCAACGCGCACCGCAGCAGCGCGGCGTGCAGTTCGGTCCGCCGGACGCCGCGTCCGACGCCGTCGTGGAAGCGGGCCTCGGCGGCGCGGCGGCCGTCCAGGTACCGGATGCCGTGCAGCGGACGGCCGCCGGGCGCGGCGCCGAGGTCGCGCAGCGCGGCGACGCCGCCCGGCATCAGCCCCTCGCCGCACGCCTTGTCCACCGGCCCCGGCCGGGGCTCGACCACGACCGTCTCCAGCCCCGCCCGCGCCGCGCAGATCGCGGTGGCGAGCCCGGCGGGGCCGCCGCCCGCCACGAGGACGTCGATCACGGGCCGAGGGCGGTCAGCGCGGCGTCCTCGCAGCGGATCCGGACGGCGAGCACGACCGCGTTCGCCGCCGTGAACGTCAGCGCGGTGATCCACGCGCTGTGGACGAGGGGCAGCGCCGCACCTTCCACCACGACCGCCACATAGTTGGGATGGCTGAACAAGCGGTAGGGGCCGCGCGTCACGCGTCCGAGCCCCGGAACGACGACGACGCGGGTGTTCCACTGCCGTCCGAGCACCGCGATGCACCACCACCGCAGCGCCTGCGCCGCGACGACCAGCGCGACCATCGTCCAGCCGAGCGCGGGGACGAACGGGCGCGCCGCGAGGTCGGTCTCCAGCAGGCAGCCCGCCAGCAGCCCGGTGTGCAGGACGACCATCGCCGGAAGCTGCCCCGAGTCCCGGACGGACCCGCCGCGCGCGAGGCTCCACCGCAGGTTGGCGCGGGCGACGGCCGTCTCGGCGAGCCGTTCGGCGGCGACGGCGAGGACGAGCGCCACGTACCAGGGCGACATGTCCCGGCCTACCAGCGCAGCAGGACGAGTTCGGAGCAGAACCCCGGGCCGAGCGCCAGCAGCAGGCCGGGCGCGCCGGGTTCGGGCCGCCGCTCGACGGTGTCGCGCAGCACGTGCAGCACCGAGGACGACGACAGGTTGCCCTGCGCGGCCAGCGACTCCCAGGTGACGTCCAGCGCCCCGTCCGGCAGGTCGAGCGATTCGGCGACCGCCTCCAGCACTTTCGGCCCGCCCGGATGGCACACCCACGCGGCGACGTCCTTGCGGGTCAGACCGTGGTCGGCGAGGAACCCGTCCACGTCGGCGGCGAGGTAGGTGCGGACGACGTCCGGGACGCCCGCGTCGAGCACGATCCGGAACCCGTCGCCGGACACCTGCCAGCCCATGACGTGCTGCGAGTCGGGATACAGGTGGCTGCGGCTCGCGACGACGGTCGGGCCGCCGTGCTCGGCCCCGCGCCGAGCGCCGCACGCGACGACGGCGGCGGCGCCGTCCCCGAACAGCGCGGCGGCGACGAGGTTGGCGATCGAGTCGTCGTCGCGCTGGACGGTCAGCGAGCACAGCTCGACCGACAGCAGCAGCCCCACCGCGTCCGGCCAGCCGCGCAGGTGGTCGTGCAGCCGCGCGAGGCCCGCCGCGCCGCCGACGCAGCCGAGCCCGAAGATCGGGACGCGCTTGACGTCGGGCCGCAGCCCGAGCCGCGCCGCCAGCCGCGCGTCCAGCGAGGGCGCGGCGATGCCGGTGACGGACACGAGCATGACGACGTCCACGTCGGCCGGGGTGAGGCCCGCCGCGTCGAGCGCCCGGCCGGCCGCCTCGACCGCGAGGTCGGCGGCGTGCTCGATGTAGAGGTCGTTGGCCGCGCCGAAGCCGTCGATGCGCGCGTACTCGTCCAGCGGGACGGCCAGATGGCGGTACTGGACGCCCGCCGACGTCCGCACGCGCTCCAGCAGGCCGCGCCGGGTGCCGCCGAGCGCGCAGACGTCGGCGAACGTGTCGGTGATCTTCGTCTGCGGGTAGCGGTGGACGGGCAGCGCGCCGCGGACGGACGCAATCGTGGTCATGGGCACCTCGGATGGCCGGGTGGACGGGCGGAGCCGCCCGCACACCGGGGTCCATCCCCGGACGTTTCACCGCACCCGCCTATGCCTCGGACAAAATCCATGAAAGAAAAGCCCGCCGGATGAACCGGACGCCTAGGGTCGCGACCATGGCCACTCCACGGGCGTCGCGGCGGCTCGTCCGCGCGCTGGCGCGGTCCTGCCACCCGGTTCCGTCCCTGGCGGTCACCGCGCTGACCACGGCGTACGCCGCCGCGTCCGGCCACTCCCACAGGCAGCGCTGCCTGGTGGCGGGCGCGGTGCTGGCGGGCCAGGCGTCGGTGGGCTGGTGCAACGACGCGCTGGACGCGAAGCGCGACCGGGCGTCCGGACGCGGCGGCAAGCCCGTCGCGGACGGCGCGGTGCCCCCGGGCGCGGTGTGGGGCGCGGCGGCCGGGGCGCTCGCGGCGTGCGTCCCGCTGTCGCTGGCGGCCGGACGGCGGGCCGGGGCCGCCCACCTCACCGGTGTCGCCGCCGCATGGGCCTACGACCTCGGCCTCAAGGGAACGGCGCTGTCCTGGCTGCCCTACGCGGCGGGCTTCGCCTCCCTCCCCGCCTTCGTGGGCCTCGCGCGCCCGCGAGACGGCGCGGACTGGACGGTGGTGGCGGCGTCGGCCGTCCTCGGCTGCGGAGCGCATCTGGCCGACGCGCTGCCCGACCTGGACATGGATCGCTCCAACGGCGTCCACGGCTGGCCGCACCGCCTCGGCGCGTCCCGCGCCCGCGCCCTGACGCCCGTCCCCCCGATCGCCGCGACCGCGCTGCTCGCCGCCGCCCGTCCGGCCCGCGCGACCCTCGCCGCCCTGGCGGCGGCCTGCGCCCTGACGCTCACCGCCCGCGCCCTCGCCGACCGCTCCCCGCACGCCCCCTTCGCCGCCGCCGTCGCCGTGACGGCCCTCGACCTCGCCCTCCTCGCCCGGGACCGCGACGTGCCGGATTAAATTCGCTTAGCGAAGTCCTAGGGCTGCTCTCCTTGTTCCGGATAAATGCCGGAACTACTGTCCCGAACATCGGCCAGGCCGCCGCAAAGGGGACAGCAATGGACGGAAATTCGGTTGCGCACGTCCGGCGGGGAGCGCTCTGCTCCGCGAAGAAATGCAGGTCCGGCGACACGCCGGGCCCGGTGGCCGGGGGCGCGCGCCTGTGCCGCCCGTGCCGGGACGGCGTCGCGACGGCGCTGCGCGGGCTGCCCGCGCTGTACGCCGAGACCGGCCGCCGCCTGGACGGGACGGGCCGGCGCGGCGACCGGACGACCGGCGGGGGCCTGCCCGGACTGCCGTTCAACGCGGGCGCGGCCGAGATCCGGTCCGCGATCGTCGCGCTGCTCGCGTCCTGGAGCGACCTGGTCGCCGACCAGCGCCGGGTCGGGCTGCCGAGGCGCGAGGTGACCGCGATGGCCGCGTTCCTGGAACGCCATCTGGACTGGCTGGCCGGGCACGAGGCCGCCGCCGACTTCGGCGCCGAGATCGGGCGGCTGACGCGCGCCGCCCGCAGGATCGCCTACCCCGACCGGGCCCGCCGGGTGCCGGTCGGGCCGTGCGTGGAGGACGACTGCCCGGGCAGCCTCGTCGCCGAGACCCGCGACCGCGCGGTGATCGTCTGCGACACCGACCCCGCGCACCGCTGGACCGACGACCAGTGGGTCGCGCTCAGCGGGCGGATCGGCCGGACCGGGGAACTGTGGCTGAGCACCGGCGACATCGCGCGGCTGTGGAACGCCGCCCCGGGCAGCATCTACCGGATGGCGAGCGAGCAGCGGTGGCGGCGGCGCTCGGAGAACGGACGCACGCGTTATCACGCCGAGGACGTCGACCGCGCATTCGCCGGACGCGCCGCGCACCGCTGAAACGGCTTGACTTGAACCTTGGTTCAACGTGCAGCCTTCGGTTGACACGCCGCATTTCCCATGAGGACGGTCAACGTGCTGATCCGGCTCGTGCGCAGATATGCGCACCGCTACCGCAAACCCCTGTACATGGTCGTCCTCCTGCAATCGGTGCAGGCGCTGGCCACGCTTTACCTGCCGACGCTGAACGGCCAGATCATCGACAACGGTGTGCTGCGCGGCGACACGTCCTACATTCTCCGCTCCGGCGGGATCATGATCGCCGCCTCGCTGGTGCAGGTGGCCGCGAGCCTCGGCGCGCTGTACTTCGGCACGCGGATCGCGCTCGGCCTCGGCCGTGACCTGCGCGAGGCGGTGTTCACGCAGGTCCACCGGTTCTCGGCCGAGGAGATGGGACGGCTCGGCACCCCGTCGCTGATCACGCGGACCACCAACGACGTCCTCCAGGTGCAGTCGCTGGCCGTGATGACGCTGATCACCGTCGTGGCGGCGCCCCTCACCGCCGTCGGCGGCGTGCTGCTGGCCCTGAACCAGGACGTCGGGCTGTCGGCCCTGCTGCTGGTCATCGTGCCGGTCCTGGGCGTGACGATCGGGGCGATCATCGTCCGGCTGCGTCCGCTGTTCCGCGTGATGCAGGACCGGGTGGACGGGCTCAACCGCATCATCCGCGAGCAGATCGGCGGCGTCCGGGTGGTCCGCGCCTTCGTCCGGGAGGACGACGAGCGGGACCGCTTTGCGGCGGCCAACGCCCGGGTGCGGGACGTGTCGCTCGGCGTCGGCTACCTCACGGCGCTGATGTTCCCCGCCGTGATGCTCGTCTTCAACCTGTCCAGCGTCACCGTCCTGTGGTTCGGCGGGCACCGCGTGGACGGGGGCGACCTGCGGATCGGCGCGCTGACCGCGTTCCTCAGCTACCTGATGCAGATCCTGATGTCGGTGATGACGGCGACCTTCATGTTCATGATGGCGCCGCGCGCCGAGGTCTCCGCCGAGCGGATCGAGGAGGTGCTCGGCACCGAGCCGTCCGGCCGGCCGCCGGCGGACGCGGTGACCGCGCTGCCCGAGCCGGGGGTGCTGGAGTTCCGCGACGTCGGGTTCAGCTATCCGGGCGCGGCGCAGCCGGTGCTGCACGGGATCGACCTCGTCGCGCGCCCCGGCGAGGTGACCGCCGTGATCGGCAGCACCGGCAGCGGCAAGTCCACGCTGCTCGCGCTCGTCCCCCGGCTGCTCGACGCGAGCGCCGGGACGGTGCTGGTCGGCGGCGTGGACGTCCGCAAGATCGACCCGGCCCTGCTGGCGCGGGAGGTCGGCTACGTCCCGCAGCGCCCGTTCCTGTTCTCCGGCACGGTGGCGTCCAACCTGCGCTACGGCCGTCCGGACGCGAGCGACGACGAGCTGTGGCACGCGCTGCGCGTCGCCCAGGCCGAGGACTTCGTCGCGGCCCTCCCGGACGGCCTGGAGGCGCGGATCGAGCAGAACGGCGGCAACCTGTCCGGGGGCCAGCGGCAGCGCCTCGCCATCGCCCGCGCGCTCGTCCCGCGCCCGAAGATCTACCTGTTCGACGACTCGTTCTCCGCGCTCGACTACGCCACCGACGCCGCGCTGCGCGCCGCGCTGGCCGACGAGACGGCCGAGGCGACCGTCGTGATCGTCGCGCAGCGGGTCAACACCGTCCGCGACGCCGACCGGATCGTCGTGCTCGACCACGGCGAGATCACCGGCACCGGCACCCACCGGCGGCTCATGGCCGATTCCCCGACCTACCGGGAGATCGTTCTCTCCCAGCTCACGGAGCAGGAGGCCGCCTGATGGGCGTTCCCGTCCCCCCGCCGCGTCCCGTCGACGAGAAGTCGCTCGCGTTCGGCCCGACGACGCGCAGGCTGCGCGCCCTGCTGCGGCCCGAACGGCCGCTCATCGCCGTCGGCGTCGTGCTCGGGATCGCCTCGGTCGCGCTCACCGTCATCGGACCGAAGATCCTCGCCAAGGCCACCAACCTCGTCCTCGCCGGGGTGCTCGGCCGCGGCCTCCCGGCGGGCGTCAGCACGTCCGAGGCGGCCGAGCGGCTGCGCCAGGAGGGCCACGGCGACCGGGCCGACCTGCTCGGATCGGTGCCGGTGCGCCCCGGGCACGGCGTGGACTTCACCGCGCTCGGCCACGTCCTGCTGGCGGTGCTCGCGATCTACGCCGTGGCCGCCGGGCTCGGCATCCTCCAGGGACGCATCACCGCCGCCGCCGTCCAGCGGGCCATGTTCCGGCTCCGCGCGCAGGCCGAGGACAAGCTGAACCGGCTGCCGCTCGCCTACTTCGACACGCAGCCGCGCGGCGAGGTGCTCAGCCGGATCACCAACGACGTCGACAACGTCGCGCAGGTCCTCCAGCAGACGCTCAGCCAGCTGCTCACCTCGATCCTGACCGTGGTCGGCGTGCTGGCGATCATGCTGGTGATCTCGCCGCTGCTGGCGCTGATCGCGCTGGTCACCGTGCCGCTGTCGATGTACGTCACGGCGCGGCTCGGCAAGCGGTCGCAGCCCCAGTTCCTCGAACAGTGGGCCGCGACCGGACGGCTCAACGCGCAGGTGGACGAGACCTACACCGGCCACTCCGTCGTCAAGGCGTTCGGCCGCCGGGACGCGGCGGTCGCCGAGTTCCGCGAGCGCAACGACGAGCTGTACCGGTCGAGCCTGCGCGCGCAGTTCCTGTCCGGGATCATCCAGCCCGCGACGATGTTCGTCGGCAACCTCAGCTTCGTCCTCATCGCGGTCGTCGGCGGGCTCAAGGTCGCGTCCGGGTCGCTGAGCCTCGGCGACGTCCAGGCGTTCATCCAGTACTCCCGGCAGTTCTCGCAGCCGATCACGCAGGTCGCGAGCGTGTCCAACCTGATCCAGTCCGGCTACGCCTCGGCGGCCCGGATCTTCGACCTGCTGGACGCCCCGGACCAGTCGCCCGACCCGTTCCGGCCGAAGACCCCCGCGGCGAACGAGGGACGGGTCGAGTTCCACGACGTCTCGTTCCGCTACACGCCGGACAAGCCGCTGATCGAGAACCTGTCGCTGTCGGTGCGGCCGGGCGAGACCGTCGCCATCGTCGGCCCGACCGGCGCGGGCAAGACGACGCTCGTGAACCTGCTCATGCGGTTCTACGAGGTGACGGGCGGGCGCATCACCCTCGACGGCGTGGACGTCACCGAGATGACCCGGCGCGACCTGCGCTCCCGGACCGGCATGGTCCTCCAGGACACCTGGCTGTTCCACGGGACGATCGCCGAGAACATCGCGTTCGGCGCGGCCGGCGCGAGCCGCGACGCCGTGGAGGAGGCCGCGCGCGCCACCTACGTCGACCCGTTCGTGCGGACGCTGCCCGACGGCTACGACACCGTCCTCGACGACGAGGGCACGACCGTCAGCGCGGGCGAGCGGCAGCTCATCACCATCGCCCGCGCGCTGCTGGCCGACCCGTCCGTGCTCATCCTGGACGAGGCCACGAGCGCGGTCGACACGCGCACCGAGCTGCTGATCCAGCGGGCCATGACCGCGCTGCGCAGCAACCGGACGAGCTTCGTCATCGCGCACCGCCTGTCCACGATCCGCGACGCCGACCTGATCCTCGTCATGGAGGACGGCCGGATCGTCGAACGCGGCCGGCACGACGAACTGCTGGCCGCCGACGGCCCCTACACCCGGCTCCACAACGCGCAGTTCGCGGCGGGCGCGGCCGACCGGGCGGCCACTTAGTCAAAACCTAGCGGTGCCGGGATTGACCCCCTTCCGGCAATTCCCGGAAAATTGGCGGAAGAAATGTCCCCGGCCCGAGGAGCCCGGAAAATAATGACACCACCACTGCGGATAGGCGTCATTGGCTGCGCGGACATCGCCGTGCGGCGGCTCCTCCCGGCGATGGCCGCGGCACCGGGCGTCGTCCCGGTCGCCGTGGCCAGCAGGAGCGCCGAGCGTGCGGCCGAGACGGCGCGCGCGTTCGGCTGCCGCCCGGTCCACGGCTATGCGGGCCTGCTGGCGGCGGACGACGTCGACGCCGTCTACGTCCCGCTGCCCGCAGCCCTGCACGCGGAATGGGTCGAACGGGCCCTTCTCGCGGGAAAGCACGTGCTCGCGGAGAAACCGCTCACGCTTTCGTCCGAGCGCACGGCGGAACTTTTCGCGCTGGCCCGGTCGCGGGGGCTCGTGCTGATGGAGAACGTCATGTTCGTCCATCACGGCCAGCACGCCGCGGTGCGCGCGCTCGTCTCCGGCGGCGCGATCGGCGAACTCCGGGCCTTCCACGCCGCGTTCACCATCCCGCGCCTGGCCCCCGGCGACATCCGCTACGACGCCGACCTCGGCGGCGGCGCGCTGTGGGACGTCGGCGTCTACCCGGTGCGCGCGGCCCTGCACTTCCTCGGCCCGGACCTGACGGTCGTCGGCTCGATGCTGTCCAGCGGGCGGGTGACCGGCGTGGACACGCTCGGCGCGGCCCTGCTGCGGACGCCGGACGGAGTCGCCGCGCACCTGACGTTCGGCCTCGAACACGCCTACGTCTCGACCTACACCCTGCACGGCGGCGAGGGACGGATCACCGTCGACCGCGCCTTCACCCCGCCCGCCGACCACCGGCCGCGGGTGCGCGTCGAACGGCGGTCCGGGGTGGAGGAGCCGCCGCTCGACGCCGAGGACCAGGTGGTCGCCACGGTCACCGCCTTCGCCCGCGCCGTGGCCGCCGGAACCTGCGACGGCGCGGCGAGCCTGCGGCAGGCCGAACTCCTGGACGAGCTGCGCGACGCCGCCGCCCTCACGACGCGAAGGAGCTGACAGTGGCCCCGAGCCATGACACGACGACCCACGAGCCGGACCAGAGGTCGGCCGACGAGCTGGCCGCGCTGCACCGCGAGGTCCGCGCCCTCACCGACCGCGCCGCGATCTCCGCGCTGGTCGACCAGTACATGATCGCCCTCGACACCGCCGACGAGCGCGGCCTGGACGACGCCTGGTACGGGTCGATCTTCACCGACGACGTCCTGCTCGACTTCCCCATCGGCGGGTACGCCGGGCTGTCCGGCCTCGCCGAGCACCAGGTGAAGGCCAAGCGGAAGTGGGCGCGCACGCACCACCTCAGCGGCAACCACATCATCGCGCTGGACGGCGACCGCGCCACCGTCCGCGCGCAGATCGTGGCGACGCACGTCAACCACGGCGCCGCCCGGCCCGAGTCGCTGTTCGACATCGGCGGCCACTACGAGGCCGACGCCGTCCGGACGGACGCGGGCTGGCGACTGTGCCGGCTCGCGTTCCACCTCGGCTGGAGCGCCGGCGAGCTGCCCGCGACGATCGAGGACCGGCGGTGACCGCGCTCGCGCGGCACGCGGGCCGCCAGTGCAGCGTCATGCTCAACTCGCTGCACTCCACGATCTACTTCTCCCCCGACTTCGACAAGGCGCTGGCCGACCACGGGTTCGACGACCCGATGGCCTGCTACGTCGCCGGACGCGCCGCCGCGCTCGGCCCGGTCGGGCCCGGACCCGTCAGCGCGGCGTTCTACAGCTTCAGCCACGCCATGCTCGCGTCCCACCTGCCCCGGATCTGGACGCTCGCCGACCCCGGCCGCGTCCAGGAGCTGCGCCGCGCCGCCGCCGACGCGATCCTGCGCCGGTGCCTCGGCGCGGAGGTCGTCGGCGCGCCGGAGATGGCCGAGGCCGCCGAGCTGGCGCTGCGCGCGGCCGAGGCCGGGCTGCGCCCCGGACGGGCGCTCTACGCCGCCCACGCCGACCTGCCCGTGCCCGACGAGCCGCACCTCGCGCTGTGGCACGCGGCCACCCTGCTGCGCGAGCACCGCGGCGACGGCCACCTCGCGCTGCTGGCGGAGGCCGAGCTGTACGGGCTGGACGCGCTCGTCCTCGACTGCTCCCGCGAGGGCGGCCTGACGAAGGACATGGTGATGCTCAAGCGCGGCTGGACCGAGGACGACTGGGCCGCCGCGCAGGCGCGACTGCGGGACCGGGACCTGCTGGACGAGGACGGACGGCTCACCGAAGAGGGCGCGCAGTTCCGCGACGACCTCGAAGAGGAGACCGACCGGCTCGACCTCGCGCCCTACGAGCACCTCGGACCGGCGGGCACGGCCCGGCTGACCGACCTCGCCACCCGGTTCACCGGCGCGGCGGCGGCCGGCGGCGCGTTCCCGCCCCCGCTGCTCGCGATGTTCGCCGCCGGGTCGGACGGATAGCGTACGCGGATGCCGGACGAACGGCCGGAACTCAGCTGGACCGCCAAGGAGATGACGATCAGCGAGCTGGGCGCGCGCAGCGGCGTGCCCACCTCCACGTTGCGCTACTACGAGCGCGCGGGCCTGATCTCCAGCCGGCGGACCAGCGGCAACCAGCGCAGGTACGCCCGTGACACGCTGCGCCGCGTGGCGTTCGTCCGCGTGTCGCAGCGCGTCGGGATCCCGCTCGCGACGATCCGGGAGGCGCTGTCCCTGCTGCCCGACGAGCGCACGCCCACCCGGGAGGACTGGGAGGTCCTGTCCCGCCGCTGGCACGACCAGCTCGACGCGCGGATCGAGCGGCTGACGCGGCTCCGCGACAACCTGACCGGGTGCATCGGCTGCGGCTGCCTGTCCATCGACCTCTGCTCGCTGGCCAACCCGCACGACAGCCTGGGCCGCGAGGGCCCCGGGCCGCGGCTGCTGGACCCGCCGGAGGACAAGGACGGCGCGGACTGATCCACAGGCCCGAAGCGCTGGAGAAACGACGAAACCGCCCTCCGGCCGGAGCCGGAGGGCGGTTTCGCGGGTGCGGGCGCCGCGGGGTTCAGGCCGCGAGGGCGGCCGACAGATCGCCCTCCCCGACGGCGCCCGTGAGGGTGGGGCCGCCGGCGAACGCGAACATCGGGACGCCGCGCACGCCTTCGTCCCGCACCTTGTCCAGGGCCGCCCGCAGCTCGCCGGTCCCGGCGGCGCCGTCCCAGACGACGCCGACCTCGGCGGCCAGGCGGGCGAGCGTGTCCGGGTCGCCCACGTGCAGCCCGTCGGTGAAGTGCGCCCGGAACAGGCGCTCGACCATGTCCTCGCCGAGGCCCTGCGCGTCGGCCTGGGCGATCAGCCGGTGCGCGTCGAAGGTGCCGGTGGCGATCCCCTTCTCGTAGTTCAGCACGAGTCCCTCGGCGGCGGCGATCGGGATGACCCGTGCCGTCGCCTCGACGCCGTGGTCGCCGAACGCGAACCGGATGGCGTCCAGGAGCGGCACCCCGTCGGTCGGCGCGCCGGGCGCGAGCTCGAAGGGGCGGAACCGCGTGGTGACGTCCCGTCCCTCCGCCCGCGCCCGGTCCGCCGCCCGCCGGAACCGCGTGAAACCCACGTACGACCAGGAACAGATGACGTCCAGTGTGATCTCTACGTCCATGGCTTCAGGCTCCGGGTTGAACCGAGGTTCATGTCAAGCGGCTCCGGTGTCCGAAAGCGCCAGCCACCAAGGGTTCTCGCGCGCCCACGCGACCGTCCGGCGCAGGCCCTCCTCCAGCGGCACTTGGCAGCTCCAGCCGAGCACGTCCCGCGCCTTCGTGCTGTCGGGGACGCGGCGCGACAGGTCCTCGTAGGACGGCCCGAGCGCCTCGCGCGTGTCGGTGTCGCGCGCCGGCCCGCCGAAGCCGGCCAGCTCGTTCACCACCTCGATGACCTCCTTGACGGTGGTCTCGGTCATGCTGCCGATGTTGAACGTCTCGCCCGCGCCGGCCGCCGCGCGGGCGGCGCGCACGGTGCCCTCGACGGCGTCCTCGATGAAGGTGAAGCACCGGGTCTGGATGCCGTTGTCGTAGACGACGGGCGGCAGGCCGTTCAGCGCGCGGTGGACGCTGCGGCTGACGACGTACGCGGGCCGCTGCCCGGGCCCGTAGACGTTGAAGTAGCGGATCACCGTCGCGGCGGTGCCGTGCTGCCGGGCGAACGCGTACGTCAGGTGCTCGGTGAGGGCCTTGCTGGACGAGTAGGTCCAGCGGTCGGCGGACGTCGGGCCGAGCACCCGGTCGCCGTCCTCCCGCCACGGCACGGCGGGGTTCTTGCCGAAGACCTCGCTGGTGCTGGCCATGAGGACCCGGGCGCCGGCCCGCGTCGCCGCGTCCAGCACCGTGCGCGAGCCGGAGAAGTTGATGTCGATGACGTCCAGCGGCCGGGCCAGGTACTGGTCCACGCCGACGACCGCCGCCAGGTGGTACACGGTGTCGGTCCGGTCGTCGATCGCCGCGCCGACGGCCTCGGGGTCGCGGATGTCGCCCGCGACGTACCGGACGCCGTCGGGCACCGGCCGCCGGTCCCCGGGCGGGGCCGCGTCGAAGACGGTCACCTCGTCGCCGTCGGCGACCAGCCGCTCCACCAGATGGCCGCCGATGAAGCCGCAGCCGCCCGTCACTACGACACGAGACATGTCGTCACCGTCCGATTCCGCGATAGACGAACCCCTGCGCGCGGAGTTCGGCGATTTTGGCCTTGGGGTAGTACGCCCGGCCGTCCACGACCAGGCAGGAGTCCGCGACCGGCAGCGCGCCGAAGTCCACGTCCTCGAACTCGCGGTGGAGGGCGAGCACCGCGATGGCGTCGGCGCCCTCGCACGCCTCTTGCACCGAGCCCGTCGGACGGACGCCGGTCAGCCGCTCGGCGTGGTCGGCGTCCACCAGCGGGTCGTGGGTGCGGACGCGCACGCCCGCCGCCCGCAGCGCCTCGACCGCGCCCTGGACGGGCGTCGCGCGCAGGTCGCCGGTGTTGTTCTTGAACGCGAGCCCGAGCACCGCGACGGTCGCGTCCGCCGGGTCCTTGCCGGCCGCCGCGAGCCCGTCCAGGATCACCTGCGCGGTGTAGCCGGGCATCGCGGCGTTGACCTCGCGGCCGACCGGCGCGGTGCGGATGTCCAGCCCGCGCCGCAGCGCCGACTGCCACACCATCAGCGGGTCCTTGGTCAGGCAGGAGCCGCCGACCCCGACGCTCGGGAGCAGGATGTTGACGTTCCCGCGCCCTTTCGGGATGGTGTTGGCGGCGGCGATGACGTCCAGGACGTCCACGTCGTAGAGCGCGCAGAACTTCGCCAGCTCGTTGGCGAGCGCGATGTTGAGGTCGATCCACCAGTTGTCGGCGAGCTTGACGATCTCCGCCGCCTCCAGCGACTCCATCGGGATCGTCGGGACGCCGAGCGCCCGCTGCCAGAAGTCCGTCGCGCCCGCGAGGCTCGGCGCGTCCAGCCCGCCGATCGCGATCGGGAACGTGCGCAGCTCCTTGAGCGCGGTGCCCTCGGCCAGCCGCTCGGGCGTGAACGCGAGCCCGAAGTCCTCGCCCGCGCGCAGCCCGCTCCGCTCCAGGATCGGCAGCACGAGGTCGCGGGTCGTGCCGGGCGGGACGGTGCTCTTGAGCACGAGGAGCTGGCCCGGCCGGATGACGCCCGCGATGCCCTCGCAGGCGCTGCGCAGCTGCTCCTCGGCGAGCGAGCCGTCCGCGCGGACGGGGGTGCCGACCGCAATCAGCACCACGTCGGCCGCCGACACCGCCGACAGCTCGGTGGTGACCTTCAGCGCGCCGACCTCCATCCCCTTGGCGAGCAGGCCCGCCAGTTCCTCTTCCTGGAAGCGGCAGTGGCCGCGGTTGAGTTCGTCGATCAGCGTGACGTCGGTGTCGACGCCGATGGTGTCGAGTCCCTGGCTGCCGAGCACGGCCGCGACGCAGGACCCGACGTAGCCGAGTCCGATGACCGCGACGGTCGGGTCGCCGGTGACGACCGGGAAGGCGGATGGTCCCATCTCAGGTCTCCTCCATCGAGTTCAGGGCGGTGAGGAGCGTGCGCGCCTGGACGTTGAGGTAATGACCGTGCTGGACGAACGCGCGGAGCTGGTCGCGCGTCACCCAGCAGTAGTCGTCGGGCGGGTCGTACGGCAGGTCGTCGATCTCGATGACCTGGTAGCGCAGGACGGCGTCGAGGAACCGTCCGCCCTCCTCCGACTGGCGGGCGTCGAAACGGATCCGCGCCGGGTCGGCGGAGAGCACGAGGTCGAGGTAGGGCGGCCGGTCGGCGGCGGGCAGGTGGGCGTAGTCCTCGGGCTGGCACAGCACGGTCGGGCCGAGTTCGACCGTGTCCACGAACCCGCCCTCGACGCGCGCCCGCGCGAGGTAGTGCGGCACCCCGTCGAAGGTCCGGGTGAGGAAGCAGGCGACGCCCTCGGAGCACGGGCGCAGCAGCGGCTGGGTCCACGCGGTGATCTCGCGGGTGTCCGCCTCGACCTCGACGGCGACGATGCTGAAGTGCCGGCCGTCCTCGTGGTCGATGGAGTCCGGCCCGCGCTTCCAGTGCGGCACCTCGGCCAGCGGGATCCGCTCGGCGCGCAGGTCGTAGAACGTGCGCATCCCGGTGAACCAGGACAGCACGTCGGTGTCGGCGTGCAGGGCCGCGTCCGCGCCCGAGGTGAACGGGACGATCGACAGCGCGGACCGCGCGTCCATGTTGATGACGTTGTCCTGCCGCAGCAGGCTGCCGATCTGGCCGAGGGTCAGCCAGCAGAAGTCGGGGTGCTCGGGGACGTCCCCGTCCACCTCGACGACGATGTTGCGGTTCGTCTTGCGGTCGAACCAGGTGCCCTGCTCGGACTGGAGCGAGTCGGCCAGCACCCGGCCGCGGCGGGGGCCGAGGAAGTACTCCAGGTAGCGGACGTCCCCGCCCTTGTGGACCTTGGTGTAGTTGCTCCAGGTGGCCTGCACCGTCGGCGAGAGCTGGACGAGGTTGCAGTTCCCCGGCTCCATCTTCGCCTGCATGAGGACGTGCAGGACGCCGTCGAACGTCTTGGTCAGCAGCCCGAGGATGGCGTGCTCGGGCTGGTTCAGGATCGGCTGGCGCCACTCGCGCTCGACGCCCCGCCCGATCGTGACGTGGTAGCCCTCGACGGTGTAGAAGCGTCCGCTGTCGTGGCCGAGGTTCCCGGTGGACGGGTCGAAGGACCAGCCCCGCATCGCCTCGAAGGGGATCCGCTCCACGCGGAACCGGTTCGCCCGCCGCCGTTCGTCGATCCAGCCGAGGACCTCCTCCGTCCGGATCAGCGTGCCCCGCCGTTCGGCCGCGGACCGGGCCAGCCGTTCGGGCAGCGCGTCGTCCCGGCGCGGGACGAGCAGTGGTGGCATCAGGTCGCTCCCGTGATGTCCGCCTCGACGTAGCCGTCGAGGACCTTCCGGTAGTAGTCCGGGCCGAAGCCCATCGCCGCGACGTCCGGGACGAGCGCCTTGAGCCGCTCGATCGACACGACGTAGTGGCTGCCCGCCGCGACGTCCTCGCGCTCGGGCGCGAGGCCCAGGCGGTCCGCGAGGTGGTCGACCAGCCGGGGGACGGGGATCGCCGTTCCGGACGCGACGTTGACGGTGGCGCCGGTGAGGCCGAGGCCGAGCAGGCGGTCCACGATCGTCACGGTGTCGGCGACGTCGATGAGGTCCCGGGAGGCGTTGCCGAAGACCCGCACCCGGCCCTCCCGGATCTGCCGGACGAGCGTCGGCAGGAGCTGGTGCGGGGGCTGGCCGCCGCCGACGACGTGCCCGAGCCGCAGCACGAGATGGTCGGCGCCCGACGCGCGGACCCGCTCCTCCAGGGCGATCTTGTGCGCGCCGTAGGGCGAGCCGGGGGTGACGGCGTCGTCCTCCCGTCCGGGGCCGTCCGGGCCGTAGATCCCGGACGTCGCCGTCGAGAAGAACACCACCCGGTGGCCGCGCTCCTTGCAGGTGCGGGCCACCTCGTCCACCAGCGCCGTCTCGCGCGCGAAGTCCCGTTCGGACGTGCACGCCGCCCACGAGACGCCGGCCGCGATGACCACCGTCCGCGGGTGGCTTTCGGCGATCCGGCCGAGGTGCCCGGCGAGGAAGCCGCGTCCCACGATCTCCATCGCGGGCGCCCCTACGCCGCGGTCTCGACGCGGCTGTGGTCGCCGAGCACGAGCCGCCGCGTGCCGCCCTCGGACGGGCCGCCGACCGAGGCGTGCCGTCCGATGAGCGAGGCGCGCAGCCCGCCGGTCCGGGTCAGCGTGGCGCCGTCCAGCACGATGGAGTAGTCGATGGCGACCTCGTCGAGCACGCAGCCGTCCCCGATCGACGTGTGCGGGCCGACCCGGCAGTCCACCACGGTGCTGCCCGCCCCGACGATCGCCGGGCCCTCGATGCGCGACCGCACGACGCGCGCGCCGGCCTCGACCACGACCGAGCCGATCAGCTCGCTGTCCTCCACGGCCCCGGAGATCTTCGGCCGCAGGTTCTCCAGCACCTTGCGGTTGCACTCCAGGACGTCCTCGACGCGCCCGGTGTCGCGGTAGTAGCCGCCGAACTGGCTGGCGCGCACCCGCGCGCCCGCCGACACGAGCCACTGGATCGCGTCGGTGATCTCCAGTTCGCCGCGCGCGCTCGGCTCGATCGCGTCGATGGCCGCGTGGACGGCCGCAGTGAAGAAGTAGACGCCGGTGAGCGCGAGGTCGCTGCGCGGCCGTTCGGGCTTCTCCTCCAGCCGGACGACCGCGCCGTCGCGGTCCAGCTCGACGACCCCGAAGGCGCGCGGGTCGGCGACCTTGCCGACGACGACGTGCGCGTCCGGCCGCGTCCGCTGGAACTCGGCGGAGATCTCGGCCAGGTCGCCGTCGCCGAGCATCGAGTCGCCGAGGTACATGACGAAGTCGTCGTCGCCGAGGAACTCCCGGGCGACGATCACGGTGTGCGCGAGGCCCCGGGGGCCGTCCTGGGGCAGGTAGGTGACGTCGATCCCGAGCGCCGAACCGTCGCCGATCCGGCTCCTGATCTCCGGCGCCCACCGGTTGACGATGATGCCGACCTCGGTCGCGCCCATCGCCCGGACGTTGTCCAGGACGTGTTCGAGCACGGGTTTGTTACCGACGGGCATGAGCTGTTTGGGCATGGAGTGGCTGAAGGGACGCAGGCGGGTGCCGGTCCCCCCGGACAACACGAGGGCTTTCACAGGGCTGTCTCCTTGAGCGTTGCGGCGGGCTCACGCGGCCAGCGCCTCGATGCGGCCGGCCACCTCCGCGGGGAGCGGAAGGGCGTGGAGTTCCTCGGCCAGCGCCCCGGCCCGGTCCCGGAAGGACGGGGTGGACAGGACGCGGTCGCACGCGTCCGCGACCGCCTCGGGGCCGGTGTCGCCGAGCGTCACCGCCGCGCCGTAGGCGGCGAGCCGTTCGGCGGCGGGCACCAGCACCGTCCCCTGCGGCATCACGACCTGCGGGACGCCGGCGTTCATCGCGGTGAGGCTGGTGACGCCGCCGCCGTGGTGGACGATGAGGTCGCAGGTCGGGGCGACGACGTCGAGCGGGATCCAGCCGGCGCGCACGCCGTCCAGTTCGGCGCGCACCTCGGCGGCGACCGGCTCGGGCGCGGCGACGAGCATCTCGGCGTCGAGCGCGTCCACGGTGGCGACGAGGTCCCGCAGGAACGCGTACGCGCCGCTGAGGTAGGAGTGGTCGGGGTCGGGCGCGACCCGGCTGCCCGCCGTGACGAGCACGCGGCGGCGCTCGCCCCGGGCGTACATCCAGGGCTCCAGCAGGCGCTGCCCGCCGCCGGGGACGAGCCGCATCCGCTGGCCGCCGGGCGCCGCTCCGGGCGGGAGCAGGCTCGGCGGGCACAGGTCGACGAACAGGTCGGGCGCGGGGACCGCCGTCAGCCCGAGGGCCGCCAGCTCCGGCTTCAGCTCCTCGTCGGCGCCCGGGTCGATGGCGGTGGCCTCGATGGCGTCCCACGCGTGCCGGACGTGCGGGATGCCGAGTTCCGCGCCGAGCAGCGGGACGGCGTAGCACATCGTGCCGCCCACGAGGACGTCCGGACGCCAGTCCGCGGCCAGCGCGCGCAGGGCGGGCAGGCTCGCGGCGGCCATCCGGCCGAACCACCGCCCGGTGAACAGCGCCTGCCCGGCCGGGTCGGTGGGGATCTCGACCGGCGCGCCGGAGCGGTCGGTGGAGATGAAGTGGCTGATCGGCAGCGGGGTCAGCGAGACGGCGGGCAGGCCCGCCGCCGCGATGACCGGGACCATGGGCTCGTTCGCCGCCATGAAGACCTCGTGGCCCTCCAGGCGGAGCGCGTGGGCCAGCGGCGCGAGGGCGAACACGGTGGCCGCGCTGCCGCCCGTCACGAACAGGAACCTCACGATTCCTCCGGGGCGAGCAGCTCGACGAGGTGCTCGGCGATCGCGGTGACGGTCGGCCGCTCCCAGAAGACGGTCGCCGCGAGCCTTGTGCCGAACCGCTTCTCCAGCCGGCGCCGGATCGCCACGGTCATGACCGAGTCGAGGCCCTGGTCCAGCAGCGGGCGCCGGTGGTTCAGGTCGGCGAGGGCGAGGCCCATCTCGGTCGCGATCTGCCCGGCGACCTCCTCCAGGACGAGGGCGCGCAGTTCCTCCGGCGGGATCCCGGCGAAGGAGCGCTGCTGCTCCTCGCCGGACTCGACGGCGGTCTCCTCCGGCGGGTCGATGACCGGGTAGCGGAGCCCGGACAGCCGCGCGACGACGACGCCGTCCGCGTCGGCGACGAGCGCGTTGACGGTGTCCTCGGCCGTGTCGTCCAGCGCCACTTCGACCGTGAACGTCTCCGGCGGCTCGCCCGTGACGACGATGTCGTCGATGTGGACGACCATGCGCAGTTCCGGGGCGCCGGAGAACGCGGCGGGCGCGATGGACATGACGGCGTCCATCGCCGCCGCCCACGTCCCGGTCTGCGTCGAGTGGACGGTCGCCTGCGCCATGCCGACGCCGTAGAGCAGGTCGGTGGCCGTCCAGTCGAACCCGGTCGAGGGGACGCCGACCTCGGCCAGCCGCCGGTGGATCAGCGCGGGGTCGGCCGGCAGGAGGCGGTGCTCGCCCGGGTCGGCGAGTCGGTCGGCGAGTTCGGCCGGGCCGGCGTCCGCCGTCGCCGTGGCGTGGATCAGCCACGGGGGCTCGTCCTCGCCGGGGCCGGTGACGGGCCGGGACGCGAGCCGCAGCTCGGTCCCGTCCAGCACCACCTGGACCTCGCGCGGGCTGGCCGTCAGCAGCGGCTGGCGCATCTCGACGTCCACGAGGACGCCGCCGCCCGTGACCTCCCGGAACGTCTCGGTAAGCACGGCCGCCGGGACGATCTCCACCCCGTTGAGCGCGTGGCTGCCCGGGTAGGGACGGTTGTCGTCGTTGAGGACCGTCCGCCACACCTGGACCGCGCTGCCCGCGATGCTCTCGCGCGCGCCGAGCACGGTGTGCCGGTCGACGTCGTGCCCGCCGCCGACGCCGCGCGCGGGCACCGACCGCTGGTACCAGTGGACGGTCTCCTGCCACGGGTAGCCGGGCAGGCCGACGAGTCCGCCGTCCGATTGCAGGACGGTCCAGTCCACCTCGATCCCCCGGCAGTGCAGGGCGGCCAGGGCGTTCTGGAGGGTGGCCTGCTCGGGGCGGTTGCGGCGCAGCGTCGTCCCGACGAACGCGTCGTCGAGGTCCAGCTCGCCGAGCGTCTCGTTGATCGAGTGGGCCACGACCGGGTGCGGCGACACCTCCAGGAACTCGAGGTGGCCGTCCTCGGCGGCGGCCGTGACGGCGTCCACGAGCCGGACGGGGTTGCGCAGGTTCCCGGCCCAGTACGCGCCGCCGGTCGCGGGCGTGGCGCGCGGGTCGGGCAGCGACGTGCTGTACATCGGCACCGTCGTCGGCCGGTGCTCCAGCCCCGCGGCGGCGGACGTGAGGCGGTCCAGCAGCGGGTCCATGTGCGGGCTGTGGAACGCCACGTCCGAGGCGACCTCCAGGACGCGCAGCCCCTCGGCCGTCCACTCCTCGCGCAGCGCCCGGACCGCGTCGGCGTCGCCCGCGACGACCGTCGAGGCGGGCGAGGCCGCGATCGCCGCCGCGACGTCGGTGCGTCCGGCGAGCCGTTCCTCGGTCGCGGCGAAGGACAGCGGCACCATGACCATGCCGCCCTTGCCCGCGACCTCGCGCAGCAGCCGGGACCGGCGGCAGATCAGCCGGCCGCCGTCGGCCAGGGACAGCGCCCCGGCGGCCACCGCCGCGCCGATCTCGCCGACCGAGTGCCCGATCACCGCGTCCGGGACCACGCCGACCGTGCGCCAGAGCGCGGCGAGGCCCGTCTGCATCGCGAAGATCATCGTCTGGACGCGGTCCACCTCGCCGAGGTCGCCGTCCAGCAGGACCTGGCGGGGCGAGAAGCCGATCTCCTCCCGGTAGATCGGGTCCAGCTCGTCGATGACCTGTGCGAACGCGGGTTCGTCCAGCATTTCGCGGCCCATCCCGACCCACTGCGAGCCGTGGCCGGAGAAGACCCAGACGAGGCCCCGGCCCCGGTGCGGCGCGCGGCGGCCGGTGACCACGCCGCCCTCGGGCGTGCCGTCGGCGAGCGCGCGCAGCCGCGCGACCAGTTCCGTCCGGCCGTCGGCGGCGACGACCGCGCGCTCGGCGAGGTGCTCGCGGCGCAGCGCGAGCGTGTGGCCGAGCGAGGCGAGCGGCGGCGGGTCCGCGGCGTCCAGCCGGTCGGCGAGCGCCGCCGCCGCCGTGCGCAGCGACTCCGCCGAGGCCGCCGACAGCGGGTAGAGCCGGCGGCCCGCCGGGTCCGCCGGGACGGTCGCGGCCGGACGCGGCGGCGCCTGCTCCAGGACGATGTGGGCGACCGTCCCGCCGTAGCCGAAGCCCGAGACCCCGGCGCGGCGCGGGTGGTCGCGCTCGGGCCACGGCGTCGTCTCGGTGACGAGGTCGAGGCCCGACCCGTCCCACGCGATCGCGGGGTTCGGCGGCCCTTCGAGGCGGGTGCCGGGCACCTCGGCGCGGTCCAGGGCGAGGACGGCCTTGATCACCCCGGCGATCCCGGCCGCGCCCTCCAGGTGCCCGATGTTGGCCTTCACCGACCCGACCAGGCACGGTTCGTCGGCCGGACGGTCCGCGCCGTAGACGGCGGCCAGCGCCGCGGCCTCCATCGGGTCGCCGACCGGCGTGCCGGTGCCGTGCGCCTCGACGTAGTCCACCGTCGCCGGGTCCAGCCCGGCGCTCGCGCAGGCGCGGACCATGACGTGCTCCTGCGCGGTCCCGCAGGGCGCCATGATCCCGTTGGTGCGGCCGTCCTGGTTGACGGCGCTGCCCCGGACGACGGCGAGGATCGGGTCGCCGTCCCGCTCGGCGTCGGCCAGCAGCTTGAGCAGCACGACGCCGCAGCCCTCGCCCCGACCGTAGCCGTCGGCGGCGGCGGAGAAGGACTTGCTGCGCCCGTCGGGGGAGAGCGCGCCCGCCGCGCCGAGCGTGAGGGTCTGGCCGGGCGACACGAGCACGTTGACGCCGCCCGCGAACGCGATGCTGCTCTCCCCGAGGCGCAGGCTCTGGCACGCGAGGTGAACGGCCACGAGCGACGCCGAGCACGCCGTGTCGATCGCGATGCTCGGGCCGCGCAGGTCGAGCACGTGGGAGAGCCGGTTGGCGACCGCGCAGGTCGCCGCGCCGATCCCGGTCAGCGCCTCGATGCTCGGCAGGTCCTCCAGGATCTGGCCGCCGTAGTCGGCGGTGCAGACGCCGACGAAGACGCCGGCGTCGGTGCCGGCGAGCGAGCCCGCCGGGACGCCCGCGTGCTCCAGCGCCTCCCACGCGACCTCCAGCACCAGGCGGTGCTGCGGGTCCATCGTCGCGGCCTCGCGGGGCGGGATCCCGAAGAACGCGGCGTCGAACCGGTCGATGTGCGGCAGGAAGTTGCCCTTCGTGACCGCCTGGCGCAGGGCCGTCCGGTACTCGGGGCCGAGGTCGGCGTAGTCGCTCCACCGCTCGCCGGGGACCTCGCCGGAGGCGTCCGCGCCGCCGGTCATGAGCGTCCAGTAGTCGGCGGGCGAGGTCACGTCGCCCGGCAGGCGGCAGCCGATCCCGATCACCGCGACCGGCGCCGCGCCGGTTGTTCCGACCGTCATGGGGCTTTCCCTTCGTTCAGCCACGCGGGGATCTCCAGCACCTTGATCACGGCGGCGGAGAGGACGACGCCGGGGGCCATGCCGACGAGCAGCATGTGGTCCCCGGGCAGCAGCTCGCCCGTGGCGAGCAGGTGGTGGAAGGCGAGGAACTGGTCGCTGGCGCCGCAGTGCCCGATCGTCCGGCCGTACTCCCAGACGGACTTGGACAGCGGCAGCCCGAGCAGGGCCATGCAGCGCTGCTCGACGATCTCCCGGGAGTGGTTCACGTAGCCGACCCGCGTGACCTGGTCGATGCCGACGCCGGCCTCGTCCAGGACCTGGAAGGCCAGCTTGGTGATCCGGTCGGGCAGCTCCTTCAGCGCCGCGCTCCCCGCCGGGCGCTTGGCGTTGTAGTGCTCGGCCCGCGCCCCGAAGTCCTGCGTGCGGCCCACGGTCGCGCCCGGCGGGAACACCGGCTCGCCGCTGCGGTGCATCTCCTCGCCCTCGGGGATCGTCGTGGACCCGACGGACAGGACCTGCGCGAAGCCCGGCCGCTTGGTGAGGACGACCGCCGTGGCGGCGTCCCCGAGCGCGAGGCCGAGGCCGGGCCGCCACCGGTCGAGCAGCGGGGTCCCGTAGTTGTCGGCGGCGACGAGCAGCGCGCTCCCCCGCTCCGGGACGGCGTGCAGGTAGGACGCGGCGACGTCCAGCCCGGCGAACATGCCGTTGCAGCCCTGCCGGATCTCCAGCCCGGGGACGTCGCCGCCGACCAGGTAGCGCTGGAGGTAGGAGTGCGGCAGCCAGCCGTCCGGTCCCTGGTGCCAGGTGCACGCGTAGAGCAGCAGGTCGAACTCGGTCGGGGCGAGGCCGGAGCGCTCGACCGCCTCCTGCGCTCCCCGCAGGCCCATCTCCGGCGCGGGCACCGGGCCCGCCACCGCGCAGCCCGCGTACTCGTGCAGGTCGACGTTCTCGGCCGGGTAGAGACCCTGCCGGACGGCGGTCTCCACGGTCACCGTCTCGGGAAGGAAGCTCCCGAGGCCGGCGATGTAGGTGTCGGGCAGTCGCATATCGCTACCAGCTCCTGTTCGGCTCGGTGGACGCGCGCCAGCTCGTCGGCGGGCAGAAGACGCCCCGGTCCGGCCGCCGCCGGCGCGGGACGGCGGCGACCGGGGGGACCCGGCGGGCGCGGCTCAGCAGCACGGCGACGAGCGCCGCGAGTTCGTCGGCGTCGGGCGCGCCCCGCACGACGCGCAGGACCGGGGCGCTCACTGCGGCGGGTTGCCGTGCTTGCGCGCCGGCTGGTCGGAGTGCTTGGCGGCGAGCATCCGCAGCGCCCGGACGAGGACGCGGCGGGTGTCGGCCGGGTCGATCACGTCGTCGACCAGCCCGCGCTCGGCGGCGTGGTACGGGTGCGTCAGCGTGCTGCGGTACTCCTCGATCGCCGCCGCCCGCACCGCCTCGGGGTCGGCGGCGGCGGCGATCTCCCGGCGGAAGATGACGTTCGCCGCGCCCTCGGCGCCCATGACGGCGATCTCGTTGGTGGGCCAGGCGTAGGCGAGGTCCGCGCCGACGGAACGGGAGTCCATGACGATGTACGCCCCGCCGTAGGCCTTGCGGAGGATCACCGAGACGCGCGGGACGGTCGCGTTGCAGTAGGCGTAGAGGAGCTTGGCCCCGCGCCGGATGATCCCGCCGTGCTCCTGGTCCACGCCGGGCAGGAAGCCCGGCACGTCCAGCAGCGTGACCAGCGGGATGTTGAACGCATCGCACATCTGGACGAACCGGGCGCCCTTCTCGGACGCCTCGATGTCCAGCACCCCGGCGAGCGCGAGCGGCTGGCTGGCCACGACGCCGACGACCCGCCCGTCGAGCCGGGCGAGCGCGCAGACGAGGTTCGTCGCCCAGCGCTCGTGGACCTCCAGGAACTCGCCGTCGTCGACCAGCTCCCCGATGACGGCGCGCACGTCGTACGGACGGGTCGTGTCGGTCGGGACGAGGTCGAGCAGCGCCTCCGCCGTCCGGTCCGGGTCGTCGGCCGTGGGCGCCTCGGGCGGCAGCTCGCGGTTGTTCTGCGGCAGCAGCGACAGCAGGTAGCGGACCTCGGCGAGGCACGTCTCCTCGTCGTCGTAGGCGAAGTGGCAGACACCGGACGTCTCGGCGTGGACGTCCGCGCCGCCGAGCCCGTTCTGCGTGATCTCCTCGCCGGTCACCGCGCGGATCACGTCCGGCCCGGTGATGAACATCTGCGACGTCTCGCGGACCATGAACACGAAGTCGGTCAGCGCGGGCGAGTAGGCCGCGCCCCCGGCGCAGGGGCCGAGCATCACGCTGATCTGCGGGATCACCCCGGAGGCCCGGGTGTTGCGCTGGAAGATGCCCCCGTAGCCGGCCAGCGCGGTGACGCCCTCCTGGATCCGCGCCCCGGCGCCGTCGTTCAGCGAGACCAGCGGCGCGCCCGCCGCCAGCGCCAGGTCCATGATCTTGTGGATCTTCTGGGCGTGGGCCTCGCCGAGCGCCCCGCCGAAGACGCGGAAGTCGTGCGCGTACACGAACACGGGACGGCCGTGGACCGTCCCCCAGCCGGTGACCACGCCGTCGGAGTACGGGCGCCGGTCCTCCAGGCCGAACCCGACCGCGCGGTGCCGGCGGAACGTCTCGACCTCGGTGAACGAACCCTCGTCCAGCAGCAGCGCGATGCGCTCGTGCGCGGTCAGCTTGCCCTTGGCGTGCTGCGCGCGCGTCGCCGCCTCGCCCGGTCCCGCGAACGCCACGTCCCGGCGCGCGGCCAGTTCGGCGACGAGGTCGCGCAGCGGCGCCGGCCCGGCGGGCTCGGTCTCCGGAAGCGCGAGGGTCTCCTCGGTGACGGACATGAACTCCTCCCCGTTCTCACCCGGAAATGCGAAAGAGGCACGAGTGGTCTCGTGCCTCTTTCGCCGGTCGGTCTGGTCGGGTCAGCCGGGATAGGGCTGACTCTGCTTCGCGTCCTTCAGCGCCCGCGCCCACCAGGCGAGCTGGACGAGCATCACCTTCGCGGCGGCGTTCGCGCGCTCGGGGTCCTTCGGCCAGTTGCCCTGCGTGTCCCAGTGGGACCACGCGTCGTGGAAGCTGACGGTCTCCCGGATCGTCGTCGCGTGGACCTCGGCGAACACCTGGCGCAGGTGCTCGACGGCGCGCAGGCCGCCCGAGATCCCGCCGTAGGAGACGAACGCGACCGGCTTGGCCTGCCACTCCTTGAGGAACCAGTCGATCGCGCTCTTCAGCCCGGCCGGGGCGCCGTGGTTGTACTCGGGCGTGACGACGACGAAGGCGTCGGCCGCGTCCAGCCGCTCCCCGAGCGCGTCCCGCCGGGCCGCGACCGCGGGCTCGGGGTCGGCCCCGAAGTCCGGGGTCACCACGGGCAGGTCCGCCTCCCGGAGGTCGATGACGTCCAGGTCGAACTCGCCGTCCCGCTCGGCCTCCGCGGCGATCCACCGGGCGACGGTCGGCCCGAGCCGCCCGTCGCGCATGCTGCCGACGATGATGCCCAGGCGCAGTCGATCCGCTGACATTGCACTCCGCTCTTTCCGTGGGAATTACGGTTGCTCAGGAGCGTAAAAGTTGAACCGGACTTCAAGTCAAGGCGTCTTCGCGGGAGAACGAGGAAACCGTGTTCCGGCCGTCGCGGCGAGAAAACCGGCGACCGCGACCGCGACGACGAACAGGGCCGCCGCGTCCCGTCCGCCCGCCGCGAGGACGGCCGTCCCGGTGAGGACGAGACAGCCGCCGACCTGGACGGCCGTCTGGTACAGCCCGGACGCCGCCCGCTGGTCGCCGGGCGCCACGCCGCCGGTCGCCTGGACGTGCAGGGCCGCGAAGGCGAGCACGAAACTCAGGCCCACGAGGACCAGCGCGGGCAACATTCCGAAAACATAGGAATGCTCCGTTCCCCAGCGCCAATAAATGACGTATCCGAGCGGGGCGACGGCAGTTCCGCAGGCGATCGCGTTCGCCGTCCCGAGGCGTTCCAGCAGCCGCGCCGAGAACGGCGCGGCGAGCATCGGCGGAACGCTCGCGGGCAGCAGCGCGGCGGCCGTCGCGAAGGGCGGCCACGGCGACGCGAGGACGCACAGCAGGAGGAACCCCCAGTACGCCCCGTTCAGCGCCGCCGCCGCCAGCGCCGAGCGCACGAGCGGCCCGTGCGCGAGCAGCCCCGCCCGGACGAGCGGGTCGACGGCCGACCGCTCGCGCCGCCAGAACACCCCGGCGAGCACTGCGGCCGACGCCAACCCGGCGAGCGGCAGCGGATCCGACCAGCCGGCCGCGGGCGCGGCCGACAGCGCGCCCACGGCCAGCAGCAGCGCGGTGAACAGCGTCGCCGCGCCCGCCGCGTCGAGCCGTCCGCGCGGGGCGTCGTCCGGCGGGACGTAGCGGCGCGCCAGCGCCCAGAGCACGAGCGCCGCCGGAGCCGGGGCCGCGAACATCCACCGCCAGTCCAGTTCGGTCAGCGCGCCCGACAGCAGCAGGCCGACGGTGAAGCCGCTCGCGCCGAACAACGCGTAGACCGACAGCGCCCGGGTGCGCTCGCCGCCCTCCGGGAACTCCGCGGCGATGATGGCGAGGCCCGTGGGCGCGGTCAGCGCGGCGCAGAAGCCCTTCACCACGCGGGTCGCGACGAGCACCGCGAGCGTCCCCGCGAACCCCGCCGCCAGCGACGCCCCGGCGAAGACCACGAGCGCGGCCAGGTAGACCGGACGGCGCCCGAGCCGGTTCACGATCTGCCCGGCGAACAGCAGCAGCCCGCCGAAGCCGAGCGCGAACCCGGTCATCACCAGGTGCAGCGCGGTGACCGGGACGCCGAACTCGCGGCCGATCGCGGGCAGCGCGACGACGGCCGAGGAGACCTCCAGCGCGTCGAGCAGCATGTTGCCCGACAGGACCGCGAGCAGGCCCGTCCGGTCAGCCCGCGCCGAGCGTCCCGATCTCGGCGGCCACCGCCGCCGGGCCGGGGAGGGCGGCGATCTCCGCGGCGATCGCGGCGGCGTTCCGCCCGAAGGCGGGGTCGGAGAGGATCTCCTTGCAGGCCGTGGTGATGACATCGGAGGTGTCCTCGCCGAGTCGGACGGTCAGGCCCGCGCCGAGGTCCGCGATCCGCCGCGCGGGCACGGCGGAGTACGCGGAGTCGGGCAGGATGAGCTGCGGCACCCCGGCGTGCATCGCGGTCATGCTGGTGACGCCGCCGCCGTGGTGGACGATCAGGTCGCAGGTCCGCGCGACGACGTCCAGCGGCACCCAGCCCGCGCGCACGCCGGTCACGTCGCGCAGCCGCTCGGCCGCCTGGTCGGGCGCGGCCACCACGACCTCCACGTCGAGCGCGCCGACCGCGGCGGCCAGTTCCGCGAGGAAGTCGACGTTGTGCGTCAGCAGGACGCGGCTGCCCATCGTCACGCAGACGCGCTTGCGCTCGCCCCGCGTGTACATCCAGGGCTCCAGCAGGCTCTGCCGGTTGCCGGGCGTCCAGCGCATCGGCCGGGCGGCCGGGGCGCCGGGCGGACGCAGGCTCGGCGGGCAGATGTCCACGAGCAGGTCCGGATCGGGCAGCCCGGACAGGCCGAGGTCGGCCAGCTCGGGCGCCAGCTCCGCCGCCGCGCCCGGGTCGATCCCGGTCGTCTCGGTCGTGTCGATCGTCTGCCGCACGTACGGGACGCCGAGCGACGCGGCGAGCAGGCCCGCGACGTACGACATCGACCCGCCGACCACGACGTCCGGGCGCCAGTGCCGGGACAGCTCGCGCAGCGGCTCCAGGCTCTCGGCCGCCAGCCGCCCGAACCAGCGGCCGACGAACTGCAGTTCCTCGGTCGGGTCCTGCGGCCGGGGCACGGGGTCGCCCGCCCGGTCCTTGGTGACGAAGTCCTTGAGCGGACGCGACGTCACCGAGATCGCGGGCAGTCCGACGCCGGTGATGGCCGGGACCATGTCCGCGTTGGCCGACACGAAGACCTCGTGGCCTGCGTTGCGGACGGCCGTCGCGAGGGGCGCGATGGCGAAGACCGTCGCCGGGCTGCCCGCCGAGCTGAACAGGATCTTCATGACCGCAGCGCCTCGGCGTACCGCTTGGCGTGGCCGAGCGTGGCGAGGCTGTTGCCGCCGAGCGCGGCCCGGACGAAGTCCTTGGCGTCCGCGACCGTCGCGTCCGGGCCGAGGATCCGCTCGATGTTGTCCGGGTTGATCACGACGGTGTGCCGGGACGTGGCGAGCGTGCCGTCGCCGTCCTCGGTGAACGTCCACCGCCCGGTGTGCAGCGTCATCAGCGCCGGGGTCTCGATCTGCTTGTAGACGATCGAGCTGTCGGGGAAGCAGACCCGGACCGACTTCGTGGTGTGGCTGCCGCCGTCCTTGGTGATGGTCTCCATCGCCAGGATCTGCAGGCCCGGGCTGACCTCTTCGAGGTCGACGCTCTTGACGTGGGGCAGCCGGTCCCGCCACTCCCCCGCCTGGTCGATGAAGTCGTACACGTCCTTGGCGCGGCCGTCGATCCGCAGCTCGTCCGTGAAGTCGAGCAGCAGCTCGGCCGCGCCGGTCGCCAGCTCGACGTTCGCCTTCAGCGCGCCGAGTTCGGACTTGGAGTTGCGGTCCACCGCCGCGTCGATCCAGGCCAGGTTGTCGGGGTCGTCGTCGACCGCCCGGTAGTCGTGCAGCAGGCGGACGCGACACGCGCCGTCGCCCGCCGGCTCCAGCAGCCACGTCCCGCCCATCGCGGCGACCGGCGGCGCCGGGACCTCCGCGCGGAAGCGGATGCGCAGCGCGCCCGGGTCCAGCTCGCGGCGCGACGTCCAGTTCCGCGCCGACCCGTTGACGGTCGCCCAGATCTGGATGCGTTCGGTGCGCTCGCCGCGCTCGGCGTACTCGACGTGGACGGTGGGCGGGAAGATGAGCGGCCAGTTCTCCACCTCGGCGATGAAGCGGTACACCTCGGCGGGCGGCGCGAGCACGGTGATCTCGTGCTCGACCTCGCGAACGGTCATGTCTGCTCCTTGGCTGTCGGAGGCCCGGGGGTCAGAAGTTGCCGAGACCGCCGCAGACGTTGATGGCCTGCGCGGTGATGGGGGCGGCGGCGTCGGAGGCGAGGTAGCCGACGAGCCCGGCCACCTCCTCGGGGGTCGAGTAGCGGCCGAGCGGGATCTTGGCCGTGAACTTCTCCAGGATCGCCTGGTCGGTGGTCTTGTGGAACGCGGCGTACCGGCCCCGGATGGCCTGCGCCATCGGCGTCTCGACGTACCCCGGGCAGACCGCGTTGACGGTGATGCCGGTGGGCCCGAGCTCGTTGCCGAGCGCCTTGGTGAACCCGACGACGCCGTGCTTGGATGCCGAGTACGGCGCCCCGTACACCACGCCCTGCTTGCCCGCGGTCGAGGCGATGTTGATGACCCGCCCCCACGCGCGGTCGCGCATCCCGCCCGCGTTGAGCACCTCGCGGGTCAGCAGGAACACGCTGTGCAGGTTGGTGGCGATGACGTCGAACCAGAGGTCGTCGTCGATGTCGGCGGTGATCCCGCCGCCGCTGCGCCCCGCGTTGTTGACGAGCACGTCGACGGGCCCGAAGTGCTCGACGGCGGCGGCGACGAGCGCGGTGATCTCCTCGTGCGACCGGACGTCGCAGGTGGTGCCCGCCACGTCCAGGTTCTCGTCCCGCAGCTCCTTGACGGTCAGCTCCACCGCGTCGGCGCCGCGCGCGCAGAAGAACACCCGGTGCCCCTGCTCGGCGAGCGTCTGGACGACGGCCCGGCCGATCCCGCTCGTCCCGCCGGTGACCAGCGCCGTCCGCGCGTGTCCTTGCGACATGTCCCCTCCTTGATGTTCGTTCGGTGGGTGTTCGGTGGGTGTTCGGTCGGTCAGGCCGCGCGGGCCGCGAGGTGGGCGTTGACGACCTCGATGACGGCGCGCGGGGTGCGGGCGTCGACGAGGACGCCGTCGTCCAGCGTGATGCCGTACTCCCGCTCGATCCGGCTGCCGGTTTCGAGGATCGCCAGCGAGTCGTAGCCGAGCTGCTCCAGCTCGGCGTCGACGATCCCCTCGTCGAAGGCGGCGCCCTCGACCGCCCCGGCCGCGTCCAGCAGGATCCGGGCCAGGTCGGCGAGGGTGAACTCCTGTTGCTCCATGGGGTGCTCCTGATTGCTACGCGACGGCACGGACGACCATCGCGGAGTTGAACCCGCGGTGACCCCGGGCCAGGACCAGGGCCGCGCCGACGCGGGCGGGCCGGGCCTGCGCCACGACCAGGTCGAGTTCGTAGCGGGACTCGGGCGAGACGTTGGTGGTGGGCGGGATCAGCCCGTCCCGGATGGCGAGCAGCGCCGCCGCGACGTCGAGCGGCGCGGCCCCGCACTGGAGCCGGCCGGTCATCGTCTTCGGGGCCGTCACCGGGACGCCCCGGGGGCCGAAGACCGCGTTGATCGCCGCGGCCTCCCGGCCGTCCAGCTCCAGGTCGGCGGCGGCGTCGGCGAAGACGACGTCGACGTCGCCGGGGGTCAGCGCCGCGTCGGCGAGGGCCAGCTCGATCGCCCGCCGCAGCCCCGGCTCGCGGCCGGTGCCCGGCTTCGGGTCGAAGGTCGCGGCGTACCCGGCGAGTTCGCCGTACACCCGCGCGCCGCGCGCCCGGGCGGCGTCCGCCGGCTCCACGACGAGCAGCGCCCCGCCCTCGCCCGGCACGTACCCGCCGGCCCGGGCGTCGAAGGGCAGGTAGGCGCGGTCGACGTCGTCGGCGCCGCTCGTCAGCCCGTGCGCGGACTGCGAGACGAGGCCCCACGGCCACACCGAGGCGTCCACGCCTCCGGTGACCATGACGGCGCCGCCCCGGCGGATGTTGCGGCGCGCCTGGGCGAGCGCGTCCAGGCCGCCCGCCTCGTCGGCGACGATGACGCCGCTCGGCCCGCGCAGGCCGTGCCGGATGGAGATCTGGCCGGTGTTCGCCGCGTAGAACCAGGCGAACGAGTGGTAGGCGCTGACGTGGTTCCCGCCCCGCACCATCAGCTTGGTCAGCTCGTTCTGGCCGAACTCGGTGCCGCCGGACGAGCTGGCCGTGACGGCGCCGACCGCGAACTCCGGCTGCGCGGCCGGGTCCACGCCGGAGTCGGCGAGGGCCTGCTCGGCGGCGACCAGGGCGAGCTGGGTCATCCGGTCGGTCTGCGGGATCAGCCGGCTCGGCAGGTGCTCGGTCGCCGCGAAGCCGGGGATCTCCCCCGCGACGCGGATCGGGTACGCGGACGCGTCGAACCGGGTGATCGCGCGCAGGCCGCCGCGTCCGCGGGTCGTGGCGTCCCAGTAGTCGTCGGCGCCGAGCCCGTTCGGGGCGACCACCCCGATGCCCGTGACGACCGCCGCCGCCGTCATCGCGTCCGGCCGGGGTCGGCGAGCACCATCGCGCTCTGGAAGCCGCCGAACCCGCTGCCGACGGTGAGGACGGCGTCGGTGCGCCAGTCCCGCGCCGTCAGCGGCACGTAGTCCAGGTCGCAGCGCGGGTCGGGGGTGCGCAGGTTCGCGGTCGGCGGGACGACGTCGTTCTCCATCGCCAGCACCGACGCCGCGATCTCGATCGAGCCGATCGCCCCGAGCGAGTGGCCGACCATCGACTTGATCGAGCTGACCGGCACCCGGTAGGCGTGCGCGCCGAGCGTGCTCTTGAACGCGGTGGTCTCGTGCAGGTCGTTCTGCTTGGTGCCCGAGCCGTGCGCGTTGACGTAGTCGATGTCGGACGGGTCGACGCGGGCCTGGTCCATCGCGGCCCGGATCGCCGCGGCCATCTCCCGGCCGTCGGGGCGCAGCCCGGTCATGTGGTAGGCGTTGCACCGCGAGGCGTAGCCCGCGATCTCCGCGTAGATGTGGGCGCCGCGCAGCCGCGCCGCCTCCAGCTCCTCCAGCACAAAGATCGCCGCGCCCTCGCCGAGGACGAAGCCGTCCCGGGTCCCGTCGAACGGGCGGGACGCGTGCTCGGGGTCGTCGTTGCGCGGCGACGTCGCCTTGATCGCGTCGAAGCACGCGACCGTGATCGGCGAGATCGGGGCGTCCGCCGCGCCGGCGATCATCACGTCGGCCGAGCCCTCGCGGATCAGCTCGCAGGCGTGGCCGACGGCGTCCAGCCCCGACGTGCAGCCGGTGGAGACGACCGCCGCCGGCCCCTCCGCCCCGGCCAGCCACGCCACCTCGGCCGCGAACGCGCTCGGCACGAAGTAGTCGTAGATGTGCGGGACGGCGTAGGCGTGGTCGAGCACGCCGAGCCGTCCGCCGTCGCTCACCACGCGGAACTCGCGCTCCATCGACGTGGTCGCGCCGACCGCGCTGCCGACGGTCACGCCGGTGCGCAGCGGGTCGAACTCGTCCGCCTCCAGGCCGGAGTCGGCCAGCGCCTCCCGCGCGCTCACGACGGCGAGCTGCGCCGCCCGGTCCATCCGGCGGATCTCCTGCGGGGTGAGGCCGTGCGCCTCGGGCTCGAAGTCGATCTCGGCGGCGATCCGGGAGCGGAACTGCGCGGCGTCGAAGAAGCTGATCGCCCGCGTCGCGGTCCGGCCCTCGCTGAGCAGGTTCCAGAACTGCTTGGCCCCGACGCCGCCCGGCGCGACCACGCCGACCCCGGTGATCACCACCCGGCGTCCGCCGGACTCGTGACCGCTCATGAGGACGGCGTCCAGTGGTAGAACCGCGTGGCCATCGCGTCGGCCGGCGTCTTCCAGTTGGGGTCGTAGGGGTCGATGAACGGCCGGAGGTCGGTGCTGATCCGCTGGAACCTCGGGTCCGTCTTCGCCTCTTCGATCGCGTCGCCGCCGTCCGGGGCGTCGAAGTCCTGAAGGTGGAAGTAGAGCCCCCGGTAGAAGAACAGCTCGCGCCGCCGCGTGCCCATCAGGTGCGGCATTTCGGTGGCGTCGAAGTCACCGAATATCTTGGCGACGTCCGCGTTCGACGCGTCCGCCATCCGGGCCACGATCAAAGTGCTGTACACGAATCCTCCAGACACTGCGGGGGACGATGACATAATTCTTCTTCGGCCCCTGCGGAATGGTCAACACCGGGGCCGCTAGGCACGGGTGAAGTTTCACTAGGAAAGCGTTAACCGGTGCTCAGCCGAGCAGCGTCCCGCCGGTCGCGTCGATGAACGCGCCGGTGACCCAGCGCGCGCCGTCCGAGGCCAGGAAGGCGACGACGTCCGCGATGTCCTGCGGCTCGCCGACCCGGCCGAACGCCGAGAGCTGCGCCATCTGCTCGACGGCCTCCGGCACGTCGAACACCGGATTCCCGTTGCGCGTGATTCCGGGCGCCACGCTGTTGATCGTGATCCCGCGCGGCGCGAGATACTTGGCGAAATGCAGCGTGAGCTGCTCCACGGCGCCCTTGGTCATCGCGTACGCGATTTCGTCGGGATTGGCGAACCTGGTGAGCCCGGACGAGATGTTGACGATCCGGCCGCCCGCGACGAGATTGGTCAGGGCGCGCTGGACGATGAAGTACGGCGCCCGCGCGTTGACCGCGAACAGCTCGTCGAACCGCTCGGTCGTCATGTCCTCGGGGGCCACGCCGCCCATGACCCCGGCGTTGTTCACGAGAATGTTCAGCTCGGTCGATCCGGTCCGTTCCTTGAGCCCGCGTTCGAGGTCGAGGAACAGCCGGTGGACGTCCCCGGGCTCGCCGAGCCTGGCCGCCACCGTGAAGGCCCGTCCGCCCTCGCCCTCGATCGCCGCCACGGTCTCCTCGGCGTCGTCGCGTCCGGTCGCGTAGTGGACCGCGACGAGCGCGCCGTCGCGCGCGAGCCGCTGCGCGATGCCGCGGCCGATGCCCCGGCTCGCGCCGGTGACCAGCGCCGTCTTGTTCTCCAGCGCGTCCATGCCGTGTCTCCTCCTCGTTGTGGCCTTGCGGGCGGCGCCCGGGGCGGGCGCGTCCGTCACGGCGGTGCCCGGAACGGGCGCGCCGGTGTGCGAAGGGGTTCCGAACCAGTCGCCGAGCGCGGCGGCCAACGCCTGCTCGCCCAGCGCCTCCGTCCAGACGACGTGGCCGTCCGGCCGCGCGAGGACGGCCGGGCCCGCCGCGTCCGGGACGGCGTCCACCCGGTCGGCGTAGGACGCCGGGACGGCGCGGCCGAGCAGCAGGCCCCGGCCCGCGCGGACGGCGCCCCGCTCGGGGGCGAGCCGGGCGCCGAGTTCGGCCGGCCCGCCGGCGGGCCCGACGTCGTAGCGGACGTCGAGCCCGCAGATCGTCGCCGCCAGCCGCCGCCGCACCGGCTCGTGGACGACCAGCTCGCGGAACACCGTCCGCAGGGCCTCCACGCCCGGGCCGTCGCCGAGCAGCAGCGTCGCCTGCGCCCGGATGCCGCCGAGCACGGCCGCGCCGACCGCGTGCCGCTCGGCGTGGTAGGTGTCGAGCAGCGTCTCGTCCGCGCCGCCGGTGACGTGCAGCGCCAGCTTCCAGCCGAGGTTCACCGCGTCCTGGAGGCCGAGGTTCAGCGCCTGGCCGCCGACCGGGAGCTGCTGGTGCGCGGCGTCCCCGGCGAACAGCACCCGTCCGGCGCGGTAGCACGGCACCTGCCGCGCGGCGTCGTCGAACGCGTTGACCCACAGCGGCTCGCCGTGGCCGATGTCCTCGCCGGTGACGCGCCGCCAGACCTCCACGAGGTCGGCGAACCCGGCGGACCCGGACGGGCCGCGACCGTACTCGTGGACCATCACCCGCGTGATCTTCGCGCCGATGCGGCCCGCGATGGCGAGGCCCCGGGGCAGCCGCTGGAAGCGCCGGGCCGGGATGTCGATGCCGTCGACGTCCGCGCGGATCAGCTCCCGGCCCGCCGCCGCGCCCTCCGGCTCGACGCCGGTGAGCCGCCGCACCGTGCTGTCCCCGCCGTCGCAGGCGACGACGTACCGGCCGGTGACCCGGGTCTTCCCTTCGGGGCCGCGCACGTCGGCCACCACACGGTCCGGGTGCAGCGCGAGCCCGGTCAGCTCGTGGCCCCGGCGCAGGTCGGCGCCGAGCGCGCCGGCCCAGTCCGCGAGGACGGCCTCCGTCCGCGTCTGCGGCGCCTTCCACTGGCCGGGGTAGGGGCCGGGCAGCGTGAGATCCAGTGGGATGCCGCCGAAGTGCCCCATCGGCTCGTTCGGCAGCGGCCCGAAGGCGTCGAGCAGCCCCCGGCTCGCGAAGATCTCCATCGTGCGGGCGTGCAGCGTCGACGCGCGGGACTCGGCGGCGGGCTCGGCGCGCCTCTCCAGCACGACGACGTCCGCGCCGCCGAGGCGCAGCTCGCCCGCGAGCATGAGGCCGACCGGTCCCGCCCCCACGACGACGACCTGCGTCTCGTCGTGTCCGGCGGGCACTACCGCGCCTCTCCGAACCAGCGGCGCAGCGCCGTCGGGAGGTCGTCGTGGCTGCCGGGCGCGGCCCACGCGACGTGCCCGTCCGGCCGCACCAGCACCGCGCGGTTGCCGCCGAGCCCCGCCGCGGTCGCGGTCACGATGTCCACCCGGTCCGACCAGCCCGCCGCCCGGCGGCGCAGGACGGCGTTGTCGGCGAGGTCGAACAGCACGCCCCGGCCGCCGCGCAGCGCCTGGGTCGTGTCGGCGACGAGCCGGTCGCCCGTCAGCTCCCGTTTCGGCATCCGCGCGCCGAGCAGCGCGTTGGTGCCGCCGCCGACGTCGTACCGGATCTGGAGGCCGCTGACCATCCCGGCGAGATGCCGCGCCACGACGTCGTACCCGACCAGGTCGGCCATCACCGCGCGCAGCGGCTGCATCTCCGGGCCGCTGAGGAACAGCAGGCCCTGCGCCCGCGTGTTGATCATCAGCTGCTCGCCGACCGCGTGCCGCTCGACGTGGTAGGTGTCCAGCAGCGCCTCGGGCATCCGGCCGCCCGCGACGGCGGCGAGCTTCCAGCCGAGGTTCACCGCGTCCTGGATGCCGGTGTTCATGCCCTGGCCGCCGGCGGGCAGATGGACGTGCGCGGCGTCCCCGGCGAGCAGCACGCGGCCCCGCCGGTACTCGGTGACGAGCCGGGTCGCGTCGCCGAACGAGCTGAGCCAGACCGGCTCGCCGTGCGAGATGTCGTCGCCGGTGAGCCGCTTCCACGCGGCGACGATCTCGTCGTACTCCGGGGGCGCGGTGCGGCGCTGCGGCGGGGCGCCGCGCTCGCAGACGATGAGCCGGGTGATGCCGTCCGGCAGGTTCCCCGACATCACCATGCCGCCCGGGACGGTCTCCCCGATCATCCGGGGCCGCAGGTCGAGTCCCCGGACGTCGGCGAGGAACATCTCCATCGTCGCCGGGGTGCCGGGGAAGTCGAACCCGGCCGCCTTGCGGACCCGGCTGCGTCCGCCGTCGGAGCCGACGAGGTAGGCGGCGGTCAGCGTGTACGGGCCGTCGGGGCCCACCGCCTCGACGGTCACGCCGTCGGCGGTCTCGGTGTAGGACGCGAACTCGTGGCCGCGGCGGATGTCGGCGCCGAGGTCGACGGCCCACTCCTCCAGCACCGCCTCGGTGTGGGACTGCGGGACGGTCTTGGCCGCCTGGTGCGCCCCGTCGAGCAGCCCGAAGTCGACCGGGATGCCGCCGAAATGGCCGAGGTCGCTGAATTCGATTTCGCCGAACCGCGGCAGCAGGCCGCGCTGGTCGAACACTTCCATCGTGCGGGCCGTGAAGCCGAGACCGCGCGACTCCCCGGTCCGCTGCGGCAACTTCTCGAGAACGATCACTTCGGCTCCGGCGAGCCGCAGTTCCCCGGCGAGCATCATTCCGGTCGGCCCGGCGCCGACGATGGCGACTTCCGCGTCCACGTTTCCTCCTCGCTGGCGAAACGTCCCGGCGGAGACAATTCATGGGACGGTACTCAAATGATTCTTCGGCGCCCGCTGAAGGACAAGACAAGAATCACTAAGTTGCTGCGAAGAGGATTAGAAGTTCCTAGTCCGGCGCGGCGGGCGCGGACGGGAACCGGCAGCGGGCGTCCACGCCCCGGCCGCCCGGCCCGGCGTCCAGCGTCAGGGTGCCGCCGTTGGAGACCATGAGCATGTTGGCGATGGCGAGGCCGAGTCCCCGGCCCTCACCGGACTCCCCGTGGCCGCGCCAGCGGCGGATCGTCGCCTGCTCCCGCTCCTCCGGCGTCATGCTCGGGCCCTCGTCCAGGACCCGGACGACCGTGTGGCCGCCGGACGGGAGGATTTCCACGCGCACCACGCCGGCCCGCGGCGAGTGCTTCAGCGAGTTGTCGAGCAGGATGTCCAGGATCTGTTCGAGCACGCCGTTGCGCGTGAAGATCCGGCATTCTCCGCTCGTCCGGGAGCTGATCGTCAGCCCGCGCATCTCGGCCGCATCGTTCCACGCCCGCACGCGGCCCCGGACGATTTCCGCCGCGTCCAGCTCCATCGGCGGGCGCCCCTCCACGAGTTGCGCGAATTCGAGCTGCTCGGTGAGCGTCCTGTGCAGCCGGTCGATGTCCGCGAGCGCGCGTTCGTAGCATTCCACGCCGTATTCGGAGACGTGCACGCCCAGCCGGTCCAGCCGGATCCGCAGGAGCTGGAGATCGGTCCGGAGCTGGTGGGCGACGTCGGCGAGGAAGAACGCGTTCGCCTGCCGCGCGCCGGCCAGCTCCACCAGGCAGTCGATGAGCCGGCGCAGCCCGGCCGGCCCGCGGTGCGCGGCGAGGCGCTCCACCTCGGCCGGGTCGAGGTGCATGATCGCTTCGAGCAGCCGCTGCCCGGGCCGCAGCCCCCACAGCGTGAGCGGGACCGCCAGGACGGCCACGGCCGCCACCCCGGCGAGCCCGTCGAGCCACGGCCACCGTCCGCTCGGCTCGAACAGGCAGAGGGCCACCGCGAGGGCGGCGAGGACGAGGTGCGTCAGATAGGCACGGAACCACATGACGACTCCAGGAGACGGAAACCGACTCCGCGTACAGTCTCGATCTTGTCCGGGACGCCCAGCTTCCGGCGCAGGCCCACCATGTGGACGCCGAGCGTCCGGGTGTCGCCGATGCTGTCGTAGCCCCAGACCTCCCGCATGATCTGGTCCCGGGTGAACGTCCGGCCGGGCTCGGAGGCGAGCAGCGCCAGCAGGTCGAACTCCTTGCGGGTGAGCGTCACCTCGGCCCCGTTGACCGTGACCCGCCGGCGCCGGAAGTCGAGCTGGAGCTCGCCGAGGTCCTTGACCATGGCGTTGCGGCCGAGCGGGTTCCAGGAGTTCTTCGCCCGCCGGACGACCGCGTCGATCCGGGCCGCCAGCTCGCGCAGGTAGCACGGCTTCACCACGTAGTCGTCGGCGCCCATCCGCAGGCTCAGCACGCGGTCGAACTCGTCGGTGCGCCCGCTCACGATGATGACGGGGACGCTGGAGTTCGTACGGATCAGCCGGCACACCTCGAAGCCGTCCACGTCCGGCAGGTTCAGGTCGAGGAGGACCACGTCCACCGCGTCGCAATGGTCCAGGGCCTCCCGCCCCCGGTCGACGGCCATGCTCTCCATCCCCTGGTCGGCCAGCCCCCGGATCAGTTCGTCGCGGTAGTCAGAGTCGTCGTCTACGAGCAGTACACGCATGTTTCTCCCCGTACGAAACCCACGGTGCGCCGGCGTCCGCCAAAGGGGGCGCCGCCGCATCGAATACTCAAGGCAAACCCATGGCGCGGCCCCGAAGCGGCCTGCCGGATGCCGGAAACCGCCCTTCACCCGCCGACTTTAATTGGACTTTAGATCGCCATAAGGTCGACGTCTTCCGCACTTTTTACACTAGTCCAGCGCGTTGTCCGCGTCCATGTTCCGACCTCAATCGGACACAATTCAACCCAGTGACTCATGTCACATTCGGGCCGGATGCGAAGCCGGATCAATTGATCGCGCAGATCGAACATGAAACATCATCTACGAAAATCGTCGGATACCGTCGTGGGCGGCGGCACCGGCTGCGCTGGAGTCCCACGACCGACGTTAGCCGCAGCAGGACGGTCGACGGCAAATTATTCGTCTTAGGCAAGAATGCGGCCACGAACGTCCTGACCAGGGACTTTGCGCGAGGCAGAGAGTGCTGTGACCGAATCGGCGCACCCATGTCCGCGACGCTCCGAGAAAGCCGGATTCCAGGCTGTCACCCGGACGCGCCCGGTTGTCTGCACGATGCATACGGAACTCATCGGTAGGGATTTCCCACCGTGCCGCGCCGCCCGCCGCCCCGGGACGGCACGGCCCGGACCCCGAAAAATGGAGGTGTGACGGAAGTCCGGGTCCGTGCGCTATTCATGGGCGTCGTTCGCCCCGTGGGCCGGGACGATTCCGGCGGCGCCGTCCGCCTTTCTCAGGCCGCGCGCGCAGCGGGATCGGACGGCGCGCCGAGGGCGCAGATGACCGTCCCGCTGGACACCGTCTGCCCGAGTTCGACGGACAGGCCCGCCACAGTACCGTCCTTGTGGGCGACGAGCGGCTGCTCCATCTTCATCGCCTCCAGGACCACGACCGTGTCGCCCTGCCGGACGGTCGTGCCGTTCGGCGCCGCGATCTTCACGATCGTCCCCTGCATCGGGCTGACCAGCGCGTCGCCCGCCGCGGCCCCCGCGTCGCGGCGGGCGGCCGACGGACGCCGCGCACCGGCCCGGGCCCGGGCCTGCGCCGCGCCCGCGCCGATCTCGGCGGGCAGGACGACCTCCACGCGCCGGCCCGCCACCTCCACGGTGATCCGCTCGCGCGCGGGCTCGTCCGCCGCCGCCGCGCCCTCGTGGACGGGCAGGACCCCGGTGAACTCCTCCTCGATCCACCGGGTGTGGACGGCGAACGGCTCGTCCGGGTCGTCCGGGACGAAGGCGGGATCGGTGAGCACGGCCGTGAAGAACGGCAGCGGCGTCGGCAGGCCCTCGACGACGAACTCGGCGAGCGCGCGGCGCGCCCGCAGCACCGCCCGCCGCCGGTCCGGCCCGGTGACGATCAGCTTGGCGACCAGCGAGTCGAACGCCTGCGGCACCGTCTGCCCCTGCTCGTACCCCGCGTCGAGCCGGACGCCCGGCCCGGTCGGCGGCGACCACGTCCGCAGCGTCCCGGCGGCGGGCAGGAAGCCCCGGCCGGGGTCCTCGGCGTTGATCCGGAACTCGATCGAGTGCCCCCGGGCCGGCGGGTCGTCGTAGCCGATCGGCTCGCCCTCGGCGATCCGGAACATCTCCTGGACGAGGTCGATCCCGGTGATCTCCTCGGTCACCGGATGCTCCACCTGGAGGCGGGTGTTCACTTCCAGAAAGGAGATCGCGCCGTCCTGCCCGACCAGGAACTCGCAGGTTCCGGCCCCGACATAGCCCGCCGCCCGGAGAATCTTCTTCGAGGCGTCCGAAAGCCGCCGCCGCTGGTCGGGCGTCAGAAAGGGCGCGGGCGCCTCCTCGACGAGTTTCTGGTGCCGCCGCTGCAACGAGCAGTCGCGGGTCGACACGACGACGACGGCGCCGTGCGCGTCGGCGAGGCACTGCGTCTCGACGTGCCGGGGCCGGTCCAGGTAGCGCTCCACGAAGCAGTCCCCGGAGCCGAAGGCGGCGGTCGCCTCGCGCGTCGCCGACTCCAGCAGCTCGGGGATCTCCGCGAGCGTGCGGATGACCTTCAGGCCCCGGCCCCCGCCGCCCGCCGCCGCCTTCACGACCACGGGCAGCCCGTGCTCGACGGCGAACGCGCGCACCTCGTCCGGCCCGGCGACCGGCTCGGCGGTGCCCGCGACGAGCGGCGCGCCCACGCTCCGCGCGATGCGCCGGGCCGCGACCTTGTCGCCGAGCGCCCGGATGGCCTCGGGCGGCGGACCGATCCAGGTCAGGCCCGCCGCCCGGACGGCCGCCGCGAACTCGGCGTTCTCGGCGAGGAAGCCGCAGCCGGGGTGGACGGCGTCCGCGCCGGCGCGGGCCGCGATCGCGAGCAGCTTGGCCATGTCGAGGTAGGTTTCCGCCGCCGTGGCGCCGTCCAGGGCGTACGCCTGGTCGGCGAGCCTGACGTGCGGGGCGTCGCGGTCCGGATCGGCGTACACCGCGACGCTGGCGAGCCCCGCGTCCCGGCAGGCGCGGACGATCCGGACGGCGATCTCACCACGGTTGGCGACCAGAACGGTGCGCACGAGACCCTCCTGATTGAGTTAGTCCCAGAGGCCGAAGAATGACGGTCAATGCCGATCTTCTTGTCATTTTGAGGCTAATTCAAGGAGAGATTCTCTAAGCTTCCGCTAAGCCGGTGGCGCGGCAGATCCGAAACTAACTCAGTTTGCGTCGACGGATTCGGGAAGCGCCGTGCGGCCGGGCTCGTGCGCGACCTTGGGCAGTATTCTCCCCAGCGCTTCGGGCAGCCACCAGTTCCGGTCGCCGAGCAGTTCCATGAGCGCCGGGACGAGAACGAGCCGAATGACGGTCGCGTCGATGAGCACGGCGACCGCGAGCCCGAGGCCGAACTGCTTGACGGCGGCGTCCGCGCCCAGCAGGACGGTCAGGAACACCACGACCATGATGGCCGCCGCCGCCGTGATCACCCGCGCCGTCCGGGCCAGGCCCCGCCGGACGGCCTCGCGCGTGTCGCCCGACGCCTCGTACTCCTCCCGCATCCGCCCGACGAGGAACACCTCGTAGTCGGTCGAGAGCCCGAACAGGATCGGGAACATGAGCAGCGGCACCCAGGCGGTGATGGGCATCGACGACTGGAAGCCGAGCGGCGCCGACAGCCAGCCCCACTGCGCGACGGCCGTCAGCACGCCGTAGGCCGCGCCGGCCGACAGCAGCGTCATCACGGCCGCCGACACCGAGATCACGAGGGACCGGACGAGCACGACGAGCAGGATCAGCGACAGCACGATGACCACGGCGATGAGCCACGGCATCCGCACGCCGACCTGGTGGGCGAAGTCGATCGTCCAGGCGTTCGGGCCGCCGAGGTGGGCGACGACGCCCGTGCCCTTCAGCTCGCGCGGGAAGACGTCGTGCCGGAGCTTGTTCACGAGCTTCGGCGTCGCGGCGTCCTCGTGCGCGGTCGTCGGGTACGCGACGAACTGGGCGCCGCGCCGGTCGCCGCTGTAGGTCACCGGCGTCACCGACGCGATGCCCGGGGTGCCCCGGACGGCCGTCACGAGCGGCTGGAGGTCCGCGCCCCCGGGCGGAAGTTCGGCGAACACGAACAGCGGCGCGTCGTATCCGGGCCCGAAGCCCCGGGCGAGGATCTGGTGGGCGGTGTGCCCGCTCGTGCCCTTCGGCAGGTTGCTGGAGTCCTCGAAGCTGAGCCGCATCGACAGCGCGGGGACCGACAGGACGAGCAGCACGACGCTCGCGGCCACGACGGCGAGCCCCGCGCGCTTCTGGACGACCCCCGCCCACCGCTCGGCGAGCGGGCTCGCGGTCCGGGTGCGCCCGAGCAACGGCAGCCGCAGCCGGTTGATCCGCTCCCGGGTGAAGCCGAACAGGGCGGGCAGCAGGGTGACGGCCGCGGCCATCGTCATGAACACCGTCACCGACGCGGCGACGGCGGTGGAGCTGAGCAGCCGCTGGTTCATGACGAGGAGCCCGAGCAGCGCGACGACGACGGTCGTCCCGGCGAACAGCACCGAGCGGCCCGCCGTCGCGATCGCCGTCACCGTCGCGTCGTGCGGCGAGTCCCCGTGCTCCAGACCCTCCCGGTACCGGGTGACGATGAACAGCGCGTAGTCGATGCCGACGCCGAGCCCGATCAGCCCGGCGACGAGCGGGCTGAACGTCGGGGCCGGGAAGACGTACCCGACGATGCCGATCAGCGCGAGCCCCGGGATGATCCCGAACAGCGCCGTCAGGATCGGCAGCCCCATCGCCACCAGCGAGCCGAACGAGATCAGCAGGATGACGACGGCGGCGAGCAGCCCGATGCCCTCGGAGGAGCCGCCGCTCGGCGTCTCGGCGGTGAGGACGGCCTGGCCGTCGAGCGCGAACTCGACCCCGCCGCCCGAGGCGTTCCGCACGGTGTCGACCAGGCGCAGGACGTCGGCCTTGGCGACGTCGGACCCCGACTCCTTCAGCGTGACGCGGGCGAACGCGGTGCGGCCGTCGGCGGAGACCTGCTGCGGCGCGCGCGTCGGCGGCAGCACCGACCGGACCTGCGGGTCTGCCGCGACCTTGGCCGCCAGGCCGTCGATCTTGGCGCGGGTCCCGGCGTCGGTCACGCCCCGGTCGGCGCGGATCGCCAGCGTGAGCGAGTCGCCGTCCTGCGGGAAGTACTTCTTCGCCAGGTCGCCGGCGAGCGCGGAGTCGGTGTGCCCGCCGCTGAAGTCGTCGTCGGACGCCGCCCCGAACCCGAAGCCGAGCACGGCGATGGCCAGCGCGCCGACGATCCACGCCAGCAGGACCGTCCGCCTGCGCCGGTAGCAGAACGACCCGACGGTGGCGAGGACACCACCGGGCAGGGGCGTGGTCATGGGTCTCCTCGCATCGCGCCGACGTCTTCGTACGATCCTGCGCGGATCCCGCCGCCGCGTCAGTCCCCCACGGAGGACACTTGCCGGCCCGGACCACAACCCGGGGGGACATCCCGCCGGTAGACGGTCAACCGCGGCCGGGAACGACCACGCCGCTCTCGTACGCCACGACGACGAGCTGCGCCCGTCCGGGCACGGCGAGCTTCGTCATGATCCTGCTGACGTACGTCTTCACCGTCGCCGGGCTGAGCACCAGCCGGTCGGCGATCTCCTCGTTGGACAGCCCGATCCCGACGAGCCGCACCACCTCGCGCTCGCGCGCGGTCAGCGTCGCGATCAGCACGTGCCGCGGCTCCGGCGCGGGCGGCGGCGCGGCGGGCGCGCCGGGTCCGGCGTGGGCGGCCACGAACGCGTCGATCACCGTCCGCGTGACGGACGGCGCCAGCAGCGCCTCCCCGCCGTGGACGGCGCGGATCGAGCGGAGCAGTTCGGCCGGGTCGACGTCCTTCAGCAGGAATCCGCTCGCCCCGGCCCGCAGCGCCCGCAGGACGCTCGCGTCGTCGGCGTACGCGGTCAGCATGACGACCTTCGTCCCGCCGAGCAGCGGGTCGGCGAGGATCCGCCCGGTGGCGGTGAGGCCGTCCACGTCGGGCATCTGGACGTCCATGAGGACGACGTCCGGCGTCGTCCTGCGGGCCAGCGCGACCGCCTCCCCGCCGTTGCCCGCCTCGCCGACGACCTCGATGTCGGGCGCCGAGTCCAGCGGGATCCGGAAGCCCGCGCGGACGAGCGGGTGGTCGTCGGCGATCGCCACGCGGATCGGGCCGGTCACCGGGCCGCTCCCGTCGGCAGCAGGGCGCGCACCTCGAAGCCCCCGCCCGGCCGGGGGCCCGCCGTGCAGGCGCCGCCGACCGCCTCCGCCCGCTCCCGCATCCCGGCGAGCCCGAGGCCCTTGCCCTCGCCGAGCCCGGCCGGGACCTCGGCCCCGTCGTCGGTCACCTCGATCGCGAGGCGCGCCAGGTCGTAGCAGATCCGGATGCGCGCGCTGGCCTGCGGTCCCGCGTGCCGCAGGACGTTGGTCAGCGACTCCTGGAGGATCCGGTACGCGCAGTGGTCGACGGTCGGATCGAGCCGCAACGGCGGGCCCGACACCTCCACCTCGACGGGGAGCCCGGCGGCCCGCACGGCGTCCAACAGGGCCGGCAGCCGCGCGAGGCCGGCCCGGTCGCGGTCCTCGCCGCCGTCCCCCTCGCGCAGCCCGCTCAGCGTCGTCCGCAGTTCCTGCATCGTGTCCTTGCTCGTCTCGCGGATCGCGGTCAGCGCGGAGTGGACGACCTCGGACCGGCGCTCGCCGAGCGCGTACAGGGCGCTGCCCGCCTGCACGCTGATCGTCGCGATGCTGTGGGACAGCGCGTCGTGCAGTTCCCGCGCGATCCGCAGCCGTTCCGCGACGACGTCCTCGGCCTCGTCCCGGTCGTGTCCGGCCGCCGCCCGGTTCGGCCGCTCCTGGACGCGGTACCTGCGCACCATCTCCGCCACGAGGATCGTCGCGCCGACGAGCGCGAGTTCGGGCAGCGTGCCGCGGATCCGGGCGAGCAGGGACAGGTCGTCCTGCCGTCCACCGGGGTCGACGATGGCCAGCAGGTAGAAGCAGCCGACCACCGCGCTCGCCCAGGCCCGCCGTCCCGTCAGGACGACGCCGTAGAGCGGGACGGCGAAGACCAGGCTCGGCGGGATGCCCGCGGCGTTCACCGTGTAGTAGGCGACGATCAGCGCGAACGCGCTGATCAGGCACGCGCGCGGCCAGCGCCGCCAGCCGAGCGTCGGCAGGGCGAGGGCGGCGCCCATGACGTAGGCGGAGGCGCCGGCGGGGTGCACGGAGGACGCCACTTCCAGCGCGACGACGGCGACCACGAGGGCGGCCATCCCCAGATCTGCGACCGACTTCCGGTCCACGGCGTCCCCACCCTCTCCCCGGGCGCGCGTACGCTGTTCATCCTCAGATACACAGTATCCCTGTGTGTACACCGTATCCGTCAATGTGAAATGAGGGCAGCTCGGTGAACACGGACGAACGGCGCGCCTCGATCTGGGAGCGGATGGAACAGCCCGCCCCCGAGCCCCGGGTCGTGCTGACCCACGCGTCGATCGCCGCGGCGGCGATCGAGATCGCCGACACCGAGGGCCTGGAGAGCATGTCGATCCGCCGGCTCGCGCGGCGGATGAACCTGGCCCCGATGGGCCTGTACCGCTACGTGGCCAGCAAGGAGGAGATCCTCGAGCTGATGTTCAACGCCGCCCTGGAGGGCGGGCCCGCGACGCCGGACGCCGACGCGGACTGGCGGGACGTCCTGCGCGCGACCGCCTACCACACCCGGGAGGTCATGCTCGCCCATCCCTGGCTGGGGAAGGTCGTGACGATGATCCTCACCGGGCTCGCGCCGAACCGGCTGGCGTGCTTCGAGCAGGCCCTGACCGCGCTCGACGGCCTCGGCCTCGACGCCGACACCTCGATGGCCGTCGTCGACTCGGTCATGGACTACACGATGGGCGCAACGTCGCGGGACCTCACCGTCCTCGACATGATGCGGCGCGAGGGGTGGGAGTCGATGGACGAGATGCGCGACGCGTACGCCGACGAGATGTCCTGGCACATGAGCACCGGCCGTTATCCCGCGTTCGAGCGCTGGGTGCGGGAGGGGCGGCGCAAGGACGACATGGCCTGGCGCTTCGACTACGGCCTGGACTGCATCCTCGACGGCATCGAGACCCGCCTCGGCCCGCACGCCCGCCGGTGCCGGTGAGACGGTCGTGGACCGGCCGCGGGCGGCGTCACGTCGCCGCGGCCTCCGGACGGGACGCGACGAGGTCCAGCGCGCGGCGGACGTGCAGGGCCGTCGAGTCGAACAGCGGCAGCGGCGACGCGTCCTCGTGCCCGGCGAACAGCAGGGTGATCTCGGTGCAGCCGAGCACGACCCCTTCGGCGCCCCGCGCGGCCAGTTCCCCGACGACCTCGACGTACCGATCCCGCGACGCGTCCTCGACGCGCCCCTGCGTCAGTTCGTCGTAGATGACGTCGTGGACGTCGCGGCGGCCCTTCTCGTCCGGGACGACGACCTCGATCCCGAAGTCGCGCGCCAGCTTCTCCCGGTAGAACGCGGCGTTCATCGTGTACTTCGTGCCGAGCAGCCCGACCCGCCGCACCCCCGCCGCCCGCACCCCCGCCCCGACCGCGTCGAGAATGTGCAGGAACGGCACCGACACAGCCGCCTGAATCTGCTCGGCGACGATGTGCATGGTGTTGGTGCAGAGCAGGATCACATCGGCGCCGCCCGCTTCGAGCCGCCGCGCCGCGTCCGCGAGCAGCCGCCCGGCGGCGTCCCAGTCGTCCGCCCGCTGCATGGCCTCGATCTCGGCGAAATCCACGGTCAGCATCAGACTGCGCGCACAGTGATACCCGCCGAACCGCCGCCGCGTCTCCACATTGAGCAACCGGTAATACTCCGCCGACGACTCCCAGCTCATCCCGCCGATGAGCCCGATCGTCCCCGCCCCAGAACTCCCCATGCCCCGCAGCGTAGCCGTCACGTCTTCCTCAGGAAGCGGGCGATGGCTTCCGCGAGAAGGACGGGCCGGTCTTCGGGAATGCCCGCGTAGCTGTCGGGGACCCTGATGTGGCGGGCGCCGGGGAGAAGGCGGCGGCGCGGCGCGGGGAGCAGCGGGTCGTCGGCGGCCCAGACGACGAGGGCGGGGCCGGTGAATTCGGGAAGGCGCCGGACGGTCCGCTGCGTCCAGCCGGGATCCAGGGACAGCAGCCATTTCCGGATGTCGCGGCGGATCGCCCGGGATCGTCGCGCGGGGGCCAGATACGAGCGCATCGCCGCGGGCTCGATCGGTCGCTTGGTGTAGTTGCCGAAGGTGATCGGTAGACGCGTCGCGCCGGGGATCCGGAGGGCCTGCATTCCCAGCCAAACTGCTCCGGGCAGCTTCACCGCGGTTCTGAGCAGGCGGAAGGGCGGTGGCGGATAGGAGTCGAGCGCTTCGTACGGCGTCAGAACGATCCGTTCGATCCGCTCCGGGTGCAGGACGGCGGCGCACTGCACGAGCGCGATGGCCGAGTCGTTGCCGATCAGCGTCACGCGTTCGAGGCTCAGTGCGTCCAGGAAATCGGCGAGCAGGCGCACCAGCCCGGACGGCGACAGATCGGCGGACGGATCCAACGGCACGGAATGGGCGCCCATCGGCCAGTCCGGGGTGATGCATCGGTACGTCCGCGCCAATTCCGGCACGACGTTCCGCCATGTGTCGCCGTTGAGCAGGAACGCGTGAGTGAACACGAGCACCTGCCCTTCGGCGGGGCCGTGCTCGCGATACCGGACGATCCCCTGCGGCAGCCGCACTTCTGCCATTTCTGACCTCCGTACACCATGCATGTCACATACGGCCTGAATGTCGTAGGCGTGCCGCATGCCTCGCGTCAAGGTGCGAGGGCCGGCTAGCCGGGCGGGCGGACGGCGATTCCTTCGAGCATGGCGCGCACGAGCCGTCCGGCCCGGGCGCGCGCGGCGGCGGGGTCGGCGGCGTCCGCGATGCGCAGCGAGATCTCGGTCAGGCTGCCGTAGACGGCGGCGGCGAGCAGGTCGGCCGGATGGTCCTGGAGGAGCCCGGCGTCGATGAGCGCCTGGAGCCCGACGGTCAGCGGTTCGCCCAGATGCCGCTGGTCGATCTCGCGCCACCGCTCCCACCCGAGCGCGATCGGTCCCTGGAGCAGGACGATCTCCCGGTATTCGCGCTCTGCGCACACGTCCAGGAACGCCTCGACGCCGGCGACGGCCTGCTCCCACGGGTCGTCCGCGCCCGCCATCGCGGCGGCGACGCGGCGCGCGGCCCGTTCTTCCTGCTCCTCGAAGACCTCGCGGAACAGGCCTTCCTTGCCGTCGAAGTGGTGGTAGAGCGCGCCCCGGCTCAGGCCCGTGCCGCGCACGAGGTCTTCGGCGGAGACGGCGAGATAGCCGCGCTCCAGGAATCTCTGGCGGCCGGTTTCGACCAGCGTGCGCCGGGTGGCCTCGGCGTACAGCTCGCGGCGGGGCTTGACGGCGTCCATACGACAGGGATATCACATTCAACGTGTATGTGAGATTCGACCTGTAGGAGGTGGCCGGTGGACGTCGTGATCGTGGGCGCGGGGGTCGCGGGCCTCGTGGCCGCGCGCGTCCTCGCGCGGGCGGGGCGGGACGTCGTCGTCCTCGAAGCCCGCCCCCGGGTCGGCGGCCGTCTCTTCAACGCCGAACTCCCGGACGGCCAACCGATCGAGGTCGGCGGCCAGTGGGTCGGGCCTACGCAACGACAGGTCCACGCCCTGCTCCGGGAACTCGGCCTGACGACCCACCCGACGCATATGGACGGCAGTCACATCGTCGAGTTCGCAGGCCGCCGCGCCACCTACACGGGCCGCGTACCGAGGCTGAGCCCACCGGCCCTGGCCGACATCGCGCAGGCGCAGTTCCGCCTCGACCGGCTCGCCGCGACCGTCCCGACCGGCGCGCCCTGGGCCGCCCGCCGCGCGCGGCGCCTGGACGAGCAGACGTTCGCCACCTGGATGCGCCGCAACACCGCGACCCGCTCCGCGCGGGCGTTCCTGACGCTGGTCGTCCAGTCCGTGTTCGCCGCCGAGCCGGCGGACCTGTCCGCGCTCTGGGCCTGCCACTACCTCGCCGCCGCCGGCGGGCTGGACGCCCTGATCGAGACGCGCGGCGGCGCCCAGCAGGACCGGATCGTCGGCGGGTCGCAGCGCATCGCCGACGCGCTGGCCGCCGAGCTGGGCGACCGCGTCCGGCTCGGCCGCCCGGTCACCGAGATCGCCTGGACGGACGACGCCGTGCGCGTGGACGGCGTCGCGGCCCGCCGGGCGGTCATCGCCGTCCCGCCTCCGCTCGCCGGGCGCATCCGCTACGCGCCCGGCCTGCCCGGCGACCGCGACCAGCTCACGCAGCGGATGCCGATGGGCCGCGTCGTCAAGGTCAACGTGGTCTACGCCGAGCCGTTCTGGCGCGGCGACGGGCTCAGCGGCCAGGCGAACGGCGACCGCCGCGCCGTCGGGACGGTCTTCGACAACTCGCCGCCCGGCGGGACGCCCGGCGTGCTCGTGGCCTTCCTGGAGGGACGGCACGCCGACACCGCGTCCCGGCTGTCCCCGCGGGACCGACGCCGGCTCGTCCTCGCCGACCTCGCCGCCTACTTCGGCCCCCGCGCGGCCGATCCCGTCGCGTTCATCGAGCACGACTGGGCGGACGAGGAATACTCGCGGGGCTGCTACGGCGCGTTCACCGCCCCGTCCACGCTGACGCGCTTCGGCCCGGCCCTGCGCGCCCCGATCGGCCCGCTGCACTGGGCGGGCACCGAGACCGCGACCCGCTGGACCGGCTACATCGACGGCGCCGTCGAGTCCGGACGGCGCGCCGCGCACGAGATCCTGCGGGAAGAGAGCGCATGAACGACGACGGCGCCCTGAACCTCGCCGCGAGCGCCCGGTTCTCGGCGGGCACCCTGCGCGTCCAGGCCGGTGACCTGCTCACCCGGTTCCGCCGCCCGCCGCGCGCGGACCTCGCCGCGCCGGCCGAGCCGCCCGACAGCAGGCTCGCCCGCGACATCCTCGCCCTGGCCACGGAGGCGTACTCCCCCGCCCTGCTCGGCCACTGCCAACGGTGCTGGTACTGGGCGGACACGTTCGCGCGTATCGACGGCGTCCGCTACGACCCCGAACTGCTGTACGCCGCGTGCCTGCTCCACGACATCGCCCTCGGCGGACCGGACGTCCCCGCTTCCTGCTTCGCCGTCCACGGCGCCCACCTCGCGCAACAACGCCTGCACGACTGGGGTCTGCCGGACGACTTCGCAGCAACCGTCGCCGAAGCGATCACCCTGCACATGAATCCACGAGTGTCATTGCGCGAGGGTCCCGAAGCGCACCTGCTGCACGCCGCCGCGCACCTGGACGTCGCGGGCACCCGCGCCGTCCAGATCCCGCGGACGCGCCTGCGCGAGGTCATCGCCCGCCATCCGCGCGACGGCTTCGCGGACGACTTCGGACGCCGCTTCCGCCACGAGGCCGCCGTCCGTCCGCGCTCGCGCGCGGCGGTGGCGTGGCGACTCGGGATGCGCGTGCCGTTGCGGCTCAACCCGCTGAACCGCCGGACCGGCCCGGCCGACCAGATCATCCCCTGGCTCGAAAAGCTCCGATGAACGTCCAGACCAGCCACCCGATCATCGAGACCGTCCTGGACGCGCACCGCGCCGTCCTCGGCCCGAACTATCCGACGCTGCGCAACCATGTCTACCGAAGCATGAACTACCAGCGGCGCCTGCTCGGCGCCGAGACGCTGCCGGGCGCGGCGGCGCGAGCTGACCTCGCTGATGTTCGACTGACCCCCGTACGCGCCGGCTAGATGCCGAGGCCGCGGCCGATGATCTCCTTCATGATCTCGGTCGTGCCGCCGAAGATGGTCTGGATGCGGACGTCCTGGTAGGCGCGGGCGATCGGGTACTCGGTCATGTAGCCGTAGCCGCCGTGGAGCTGGAGGCAGCGGTCCACGACGTTCTTGACGAGTTCGGTGCTCCAGTACTTCAGCATCGCGGCCTCTTCGATGGAGAGTTCGCCGCGCCCTTCCTTGGTGACGCACTGGTCGGTGAAGGCGCGGGTGACCGTGATCTCGGTCTTCATCTCCGCGAGCGTGAAACGGTTGTGCTGGAACTTGCCGATCGGACGGCCGAACGCCTCGCGCGTCCTGCAGTATTCGAGGGTCTGCTCGAAGGCGGCCTCGGCGGCGGCCTGGGCGGTCACGCCGATGGACAGGCGCTCGCGGGCCAGGTTCTGCATGAGGTAGACGAAGCCCTGGCCCTCTTCGCCGAGCAGGTTGTTCGCCGGGACGCGGACGTTGTCGAAGAACAGTTCGGCGGTGTCCTGGGCGTGCATGCCGATCTTGTCGAGGTTGCGTCCGCGCGTGAAGCCGTCCATTCCGCGCTCGACCACGAGAAGGCTCACGCCGTGCGCGCCGGCGGACGGGTCGGTCTTCGCGACGACGATGACGAGGTCGGCCAGAATGCCGTTGGAGATGAACGTCTTGGAGCCGTTCAGAACATAGTGGTCGCCGTCCCGGATCGCCGTCGACTTGATGCCCTGGAGGTCCGAACCGGCGGACGGCTCGGTCATCGCAATGCCGGTGATGATTTCGCCGGAGCAGTAGCCGGGCAGCCAGCGCGCCTTCTGCTCGTCCGTCGCGAGCGAGCGCAGGTAACCGCCGTTGATGTCGTTGTGGACGGAGAATCCCGGCCCGTGGATCCCGGCCTTGGCCAGTTCCTCGTTCAGCACCACGTAATACCGGTAGTCGGTGTTCCCGCCGCCCCCGTACTCCTCGGGCATGTCGATGCCGAGAAGCCCCTGCCGGCCGGCCGCGCGCCACACGTCGCGGGAAACGATCCCGTCCTTCTCCCACTGCCCGTGGTAAGGGGCGATCTCCTTCTCGATGAAGGACCGCACCACGTCGCGGAAGGCCTCGTGCTCGGCGGTGAAGATCTCGCGTGCCATCGCGGCGCCCCTCCCAGGGTGTAAGCATGCGCTGATACAGAATGAATGTAACACTAGGACTGTCACATAGACGAGCCCCGGGGAGCGACATGGCCGATCTCACGATCGACGAGCTGGCGTCCCGCGCCGGGGTCAGCGTCCGGACCGTCCGGTTCTACGCGGGCCGGGGCCTGCTGCCGCCGCCGAAGCTGCGCGGACGCACCGGGCTCTACGGCCCCGAGCACCTCGCGCGGCTCGAACTCGTCCGGGAACTGCAGGCGCTCGGGCTGACGCTCGCGGCGATCGAGAAGCACGTCGCGCGGATCCCCGCCGACGCGCCGCCCGAGGACGTCGCGCTGCAGCGCGCGCTGCTGTCCCCCTGGGCGCCCGAGCGGCCCGAGGAGATGGACCGCCACGAGCTGGACCGCCGCGCCGGGCGCCATCTGGACGACGACGCGCTGCGCAGGCTCGCCGCGCTCGGCGTCGTCGACGCGCCGGACGGCGACCGGGTCCGCGTCGCGAACCCCGCCCTGCTCGGCGTCGGCGCGGAGCTGGCGGACCTGCCGATGCCGCTGGACACGCTCGTCGCGGCCCACCGCGTCCTGGAGCGCTACACGGCCGCGCTGGCGGACGAACTGCAGGGCGTCTTTCAGGAGACCGTCGTTCGCCCGTACCGGGAGCGGGGTCGTCCCCCTGAGGAACGGGAGCGGCTGCTGGAACTGTCGGCGCGGCTCAAACCGCTGTTGATCCAGTCACTGGTGACGTCGTTCCAGCGGGCGGTGGACGACGCGATCCGGCGCACCGTCCCGAACGACTAGGCGTTCTTCCACTCCTGGTCCTCGTAGCCGACGAGGCGGGGGTGGTCGAGCGTGTTGATCTCGACGTCGCGGCGCCGGACGTCCTTGCCGAACACCGTCGCCGCCGCGAGCACCGAGCCGTCCAGGTAGCGCAGGCCGGACGCGACGCGCGGGTCCAGCCGCAGCGCCGGCGGCTCCGTCCCGGGCGCGGCGAGGACGTAGCCCCAGTCGCCGAACGACGGGACGTCCACGTGGTACGGCGTCGTCGCGAACCCCGCCGCCGCGATCGTCTTCTGGATGCTCCAGAACGACTTCGGCGCGAAGTACGGGCTGCCCGACTGGACGACCATCCGCGCGCCCGGCGCGAGCGTCCGCCGGACGAGGCCGTAGAACTCCAGCGAGTAGAGCTTGGCGGTCGCCACCTCGTCCGGGTCCGGCATGTCCACGATGACGGTGTCGAACTGCTGCCGGAGGCCGCGCAGCCACGAGAACGCGTCGGCCGTCACCAGATGCACACGCGGATCGGCGAATGCATGGTGGTTCAATGCGACCAGATCCGGATACGTGCGGGCCAGGCGCAGCATCTCCGGGTCCAGTTCGACGAGCGTCGCCGACCGGACGTCCGGGTACTTCAGCACCTCGCGCATCGCCAGCCCGTCCCCGCCGCCGAGGATGAGCACGCGCCCGCGCGGCCCGGCGAGCGCTGGATGGACGAGCGCCTCGTGGTACCGGTACTCGTCCACCGAGGAGAACTGCAGGTCGCCGTTCAGGAACAGCCGGACGTCCGGACGTCCCGCCAGCGACAGCGCCCGCGTGATGGTGATCTCCTGGTACGGCGTCTGCCGGTCGAACGCGATCGGCGCGTCGTAGAGGGCCTGCCGGGACGACTCCTCGAACCGTCCGGCCAGCGCGTACGTCGCGCCGAGGACGGCGAGGACGAGCGCCATCCCCGCCCACAGCCCGGCGCGCGCCGCCCGTGCGACCTGGCCCCGGAACAGCCACAGCACGACCGCGATCCCGGCGACCGCGTTCACCCCGCCGACGAGCAGCGCGCCCTTGATGTGCCCGAAGTGCGGAAGCAACAGGAACGGGAAGGCGAGCCCGCCGACGAGCGCGCCCACATAGTCGGCGGCGAACAGGTCCGCGACGGCGCTGCCCGCGTCCTGCCGCCGGATGCGCTGCAGCAGCGTCATGAGCAGCGGGATCTCCGCGCCGATCAGCGCCCCGACCGCGAACGCGATGAGGACAAGCACCGGCACGTACACGTCCAGCCACGAGAACGCGGCGTAGAGCATGAGCACCGACAGCCCACCGACGAGTGCGAGCGCGCCTTCGACGACTGCAAATGCAACGACCGGGTGCTTCTGGAGCGGCTTGGCGGTCAGCGACCCGATCCCCATCGCGAACACCATCACCGACAGGACGATCGACGCCTGCGTGACCGAGTTCCCGACCAGATAGCTCCCGAGCGCGACGAGCGCCAGCTCATAGACGAGCCCGCACGCCGCGCACGCGAAAACGGCCGCGAGGACGAGCGTCCGCGCGACGCGAGCAGGCACCCGCAACCCCGCACGGTCGCCGCTCACGTCGCGCACCGCACCACCCGAGGCGTCGCCTCCCGCACGGTCCACCGCACCGCCCGAAGCGTCGCCTCCCGCACCGCCCGAGGCGTCGCCTCCGGCTCGGTCCGCCGGGCCGGCACCCGCACCGCCCGCCGGGCCTGCGCCCGCACCGCTCGCCGGGCCGCGCTCTGCGCCGTCCGTCGCAGCCGTCGCGGGGGTCTCCACTAGGAGATCGCGGCGGCGACGATTCCCGCCGTGGCGAGGTCGGCCGCCGCCACGACCCAGCAGGCCGGGTGCAGGACGTCCGACGCGACGATCGTCGCGCCGAGCTTGCCGGGCGTCAGCAGGTCGAGCAGGTAGAACGCGACGACCGTCAGGACGATGCCGAGGACGCCGAACACGCTCGTGTCGAGCAGCCCCTGCGCGAGCCCGTCGTCGCTGGTGACGATGGCGGTCGCGACGATCGTCCCGACGCCGAGGAGCTTGGCCGCGAGGATCAGCGCGGCGCCCCGGTTGCGCTCCAGCCAGATCTGGTCGCCCAGTCTGCCCGGCGTGGTGACCTCCACGACGAGATAACCGAGCGCCATCAGCGCGATGCCGACGGCTCCGTAGGCGAGGGCCGCCCCGCTCTCGTGGACGACGCTGTTCATGTGGCGTTCCTCCTGCTCCGGAAGGCTGCGACGACGATCCAGGTGAGACCGGCGACGGCGAGGATGACCCCGAGGACGACGGGGACGTACCGTCCGGCGTCGCTCGCGTCGGAGATGTGGTCCCCGGTGGGCGTGCCGCCCGTGCCGGAGGCCGGCGGGACGGCGGGCGCGAGGCCGGCCTGCGCCGTCAGCAGCGGCGCCGAGGTGACGACGTCGGCGAGCCGCGCGATGCCGTCCGGCGCGACCAGGTCCTTGCCGGTGAGGCCGAGGTCGGCGAGGACGCCGTTCGGGAGCGTCTGCGCCAGCCCGATGTTGTCGACGGCGCGCACCGACACCGACGTCCACTCCTCGTCGTAGGACGTGTAGTCGTACTCGGCGACGATGACCACCCAGCGCGGGCACTGCTCGGGCACGGTCCGCGGGTCGGTGCGGTCGCCGAGGCCGGACGCGTACTGGACGTCCTGGTTCGCCATGTCCTCCTGGCTCAGCCCGCGCGGGTCGGTGAGGCCGGTGCCCCAGCTGCCGTGCAGGTCGGAGTCGACGACGTAGCCGTAGCAGACGCCCTGCGCCTGCTGCGCGGCGGACAGGCGGCCGATCAGGCGCGTCGTGTCGGCGGGCTGGAAGACCTGCGCGGTCGGTTCCAGGCCGTCGTCCCCGCCGAACGCGCCGGGCAGGACGGAGAACCCGATGATCACGGCGATGACCGCGACGATCCAGAAGCCGGGACTGCGGAACAGTTTCACTTGCCGCTCCCCGGGCCGCCGCCGCGGAAGGTCGAGATGTGGCCGTGGTAGCCGCCCCACCGTCCGCCGACGTACGAGTGGTAGTGCCGGTATCCGCGATCGGGGTCCTCGACGGTGATGCGGCTGCCGCGTCCGTCCGGCAGGATCCCGACGATCTCCGACCGGTACCGCAGGAAGATCCCGCTCGGGTCGTACGCGCGGTCGTACGGCCTCTTCTTCTTGACGATCTGCCGCGCGACCACGGCCGGCGGGTACGGCGATCGGTACGTGCCGACACCGATCCGGCTGTAGTGGCTCTTGATGTACGACTGCGCCGACGATCCGCCGGCGAGCAGCGCGATGAGCGTGACGGCCACGCCGAGTCCGGCGATGAGCGAACCGCCGATGAGCGCGCGTCTCATGGGGTCACCGCCAGGCGGCTGCGGGTCATGACGATCTCCCTGGTCTGGGGGTAGGCGTGCCAGGTGCGCCAGCCGAGCCCGGACGGCTCGGCCAGCAGGGCGGTCACGGCGTGCGGGGAGCCGGGGAAGGCGCCGGTCAGCGCGTCGCGGCGGCCGTCGAGGTCCGCGCGGACGGCGGCGACGGCCCGCGCGAACGCCGCGTCGTCGGCGTGCCGTTCGGTACGGGCGGTGAACGCGTAGGACGCGGTGTCGTACCGTCCGGGAAGCGGTGCGCCGGTGTCCGGCAGGCAGGCGACGGTCTCGCTGATGTCCCCGCAGATCACTTGGTGGGACGCACCGAGCAGCCGCAGTTCGACCGTCCGCGCCCCGAACGGCACGGCGAGGACGGCCAGCGCGTCCAGCGGCGGGAGCCCGAGCGCGAACCGCAGCGCGTCGGCGCGCGTGTCGGCGTAGGGGGTGTCGAGGGGGGCGAGCATCTCAGCCGCCGGGGTAGATCGTGAGCGAACCGTTGGGGACGCGCTCGCCGAGCCCCGCCTCCCATGACCCGTCGCCGTATCTTTCGAACGACAGATAGCGTCCGCCGGGGCCTTCGTAGTCGACGTACTCGACCCGTCCCCGCGCCGGAACGCCGGTCGTGCCCTCGGTGGTGTAGTCGGCGGTGCCGTGCTCGTCGCGCCGGTACTCGACGCCGTCGACGGTCAGCGTCCGCTCGCTGGGCGTGAGCCCTTCGGCGTCGTGCTCGGTCCACCAGACGACCTCAAGATCCGGGTCCTCCTCGACGGAGAGCCAGACCTTGCCGCCGGCGGCGGTGTCGGCGTCCAGCAGGTGCTCGGACCAGGTGAAGCCGCCCTCTTTCAGCCGCAGCGACCCGCGCACGAAGTACCGGACGCCGAGGTACTCCACCATGTCCCCGGCCTTCAGCGCCCGCGGATCCCCGCCCGCCTGGTCCTCGGCCGCGAACGGGTCACGCGGCGGCGCGATCGACGCCGGTGCCGAAGGAGCGCGGCGGCGCAACACCACGATCAGCACGACGAGCGCCGCGAGAACGAGCACGAGCAACACCGCGACGACCGCACCGAGCACCTGGAACCTCCGGAAAGCAACGACCCGTCACCCGAGAACCCGCGAATCGTATCGAAACAGCGGTATCCCGAGCTGATGGGACGCAGCACCCATCCGTCCGGTTCCGGACGTGACCAGCACGAATTCCCGTCCGCCCAAACCGTCAGAGGCGGGCGACGCCGGCTTCCACGCGCTCGTCGGTCGCCGTGAAGGCGATGCGGACGTGCTCGGCGCCCGCCGGACCGTAGAAGTCCCCCGGGCCGACGACGATGCCGAGGTCGGCCAGGTGCGCGACCGTGTCCCAGCAGGACTCCCCGCGCGTCGCCCACAGGTACAGCGACGCCTCGGAGTGGTCCACGCGGAACCCGTGCCGCTCGAACGCCCCGCGCAGGAGCGCCCGGCGGCGAGCGTAGCGTTCGCGCTGCTCGGCGACGTGCGTCTCGTCGGAGAAGGCGGCGACCATCGCGGCCTGCACCGGCGCGGGGACGATCATCCCGGCGTGCTTGCGGACCTCCAGCAGCCGCTTGACCAGCGCCGGGTCGCCGGTGACGAATCCGGCGCGGTACCCGGCGAGGTTGGAGCGCTTGGACAGGGAGTTGACGGCGAGCAGCCCCTCGTGCGTCCCGCCGCACACGTCCGGGTGCAGGATCGAGACGGGCGGGCGCTCCGGGTCCCACCCGAAGTCGAGGTAGCACTCGTCGCTGACGACGATCGTCCCCCGCTCGCGCGCCCACGACACGACCTTCCGCAGGTGCGAGGCGGGCAGCACCTTCCCGGTCGGGTTGGACGGCGAGTTCACCCACACGAGCGCGGGACGCGTCGGCCCGAGGGACAGCAGCCCGTCCGTCGCGAGCGGCGTCGCCCCGGCGAGGCGCGCCCCCACGTCGTACGTCGGGTACGCCAGCTCGGGGAACACGACCGTGTCGTCCGCGCCGAAGCCGAGGATCGTCGGCAGCCAGGCGACGAGTTCCTTGGTGCCGATCACCGGCAGGACGGCGTCCGGATCGGCCCCGCTCACCCCGTGCGTCCCGCGCAGCCACGCCGCGACCGCCTCGCGCAGCCGGGGCGTCCCGTAGGTCTGCGGGTAGCCGGGCGCGTCGGCCGCCGCGGCGAGCGCGGCGCGCACCGGTTCGGGCGTGGGGTCCACGGGCGTGCCGACCGACAGGTCCACGACGCCGCTGGGATGCGCGGCGGCCCGTTCCCGGTAGGGCAGCAGGCGGTCCCAGGGGAAGTCCGGCAGCGCGAGCACTTACCTCACCTCGATAAAAGAGTGGCCCCCCGGCGAGCGGGGGGCCACTGGAACAGACGGCGTCAGTCTTCCTGGCTCTGCGGAGGGAGCGCGGCGACGAGCGGGTGGTCCTTGTCGATCTTGCCCACCTTGGACGCGCCGCCGGGCGACCCGAGGTCGTCGAAGAACTCCACGTTGACCTTGTAGAAGTCCTTCCACTGCTCCGGGACGTCGTCCTCGTAGTAGATGGCCTCCACCGGGCACACCGGCTCGCACGCACCGCAGTCGACGCACTCGTCGGGGTGGATGTAGAGCTGTCGGTTGCCCTCGTAGATGCAGTCGACCGGGCACTCCTCGATACATGCCTTGTCGAGCAGGTCAACGCAGGGCTGCGCAATGACGTAGGTCACCTCAGTGACTCCTCTCCCGGTTCACCGCATGGCACGCGTGGCCTCCGCTCCCGCAGGGGCCGGAGCGGCGTCCGCGGGCTGGCTGGAGCGCTCCCCGCGACGCCACCGCACCCTGCGGCGGTTGTTCAGGTGCATAGTATGGCCGTCGCCGCGCAGTCGATCGGACCTGGGGGTCACATGTCCGGCCATCTCGCCGCACGGCTGGTGGTCTCCATCAGTGAGGCCGACGTGGGCCAGCGGATCTCGCTGCGCCGCCGTCTGCCTACGGGAGAGTACAGCGACGTGGTCGGCGTCCTCGAATCCTGGTCCGGCGGTACGCTGCGCGTCCGCCGGCGCACCGGCGAACTGGCCGAGGTGGACGCGTCGACGATGGTGGCGGCGAAGGTCGTCCCGCCCGCGCCGCCGCGCCGCCGGACGTCCTGACCGTCAGCGGCGCGGTTCGGCCGCGCGCTCGGGCGCGGACGGCGTCGGGACGGGCGGAACCCGCTCCCCGTAGGCCACCCCCGCCTGCATGGGCTTGTCGGTGGAGAACAGCTCCGACACGGTGACGGGCGTCAGCCCCTTCTTCTTGAGCCCCGCGAGGACGGTCGGGACGGCCGCCACCGTCGTCTTGTGGATGTCGTGCATCAGCACGATGCTCCCCCGGTGCGCCTGCCCGAGCGCCGCCCGCTCGACGCGCCGCGTGTCGCGGATCTTCCAGTCCAGCGTGTCGACGCTCCACAGCACCTCGGGCATCGCGATGTCCCCGCTGACCCGCTTGTCGACGGCCCCGTACGGCGGACGCATCAGCTTCGGCGTCACCCCGCCCGACGCCTGCTCGATCGCGCGCTGCGTCCGCTGCACCTGCGCCCGGACGGACGCGCTCGGCAGCCCCGTGAGCTGCGGATGCGACCAGCTGTGGTTGCCGATCTCGTGGCCCGCCAGCGCCGCGCGCCGCACCGCGTGCGGGAACGACGCGACGTTCTCGCCGAGCATGAAGAACGTCGCGCGGGCGCCCGCCGCCTGCAGATCGTTCAGCAGCGTCTCGGTGTACGGTCCCGGGCCGTCGTCGAAGGTCAGCGCGACGCACGCCGTCCTGGCGCAGTCGATCGCGCGGGGCGGCGGCGGCGCCTGCGGCGCGGACCGGGCGCGCGGCGCCCCGGCGAGCGCGTGTCCGTGGGTGGCGGCCTGCCGCCCCCCGGCGCCGCCGCACCCGGCCGCGACCGTCACCGTCAGCAGCGCCGCCGCCGCGCTCGCCCTCGTCCTCACCGCGAACCTCCGCACTCCGTCGAACCTCTCGGTGTTCGCATCCCCGCCCGCCGGGCCGGTTGAGATCGCGAAGGAGTACGGAAAGCGCAAAACCCCCGAAAATCGCCCGCTCGGGACTAGCGGACGGGCCAGTCCGGGACGTCCGCGGGCAGATCGGCGCTGACCCGCAGCGGGAACGACGGCGGGCGCTTCTCCAGGAAGGACGTCACGCCCTCGGCGGCGTCGGCGGCCGAGCCGAGCGCGGCCATGAGGCGCGAGTCGGCGGCGTGCGCGTCCCACGGCGACGGCGCCGACAGGCCCGACCACATCAGCCGCCGGATCGCCGCGACGGACACCGCCGAGGTGTTGTCGGCGATCTCCCGGGCGAGTTCGTAGGCGGCGGGCAGCAGCTCGTCCGGCGGCAGGACGCGCGAGACGAGCCCGCCGCGCAGCGCCTCGTCCGCGCCGAACACGCGGCCCGTCGCGGCCCACTCCATCGCCTGGGAGATCCCGACGAGCCGGGGCAGGAACCACGACGACGCCGCCTCGGTGACGATCCCGCGCCGCGCGAACACGAACCCGAACTTGGCCTTCTCGGCGGCGAACCGGACGTCCATCGGCAGCGTCATCGTCACCCCGACCCCGACCGCCGCGCCGTTGAACGCGCCGATGACGGGCTTGAGGCAGCGGGCGATGCGCAGCGCGACCGTGCCGCCGCCGTCGCGGGGCGTGCCGTCGTCCAAGACGTCGTCGCCCGCGAACATGTCCCGCGAGCGCTCCTGGTTGAACGTGTCGCCGCCGGCCTCCAGGTCGGCGCCCGCGCAGAACGCCCGGCCCGCGCCGGTCACGACGACGGCCCGGACGGCGTCGTCGGCGTCGATCCGGTCGAACGCGTCCAGCAGCTCGGCCCGCATCGTGCTGGTGTAGGCGTTCATCCGGTCCGGACGGTTCAGCGTGACCGTCGCGATCCCGTCCCGCACCTCGTGGACGATCTCGGTGTACGACACCCGGCGACCCCTCTCTCGAATACTGGAACCAGATTCTAGGAGGCGGCCTCCGGGAACAGCCGGGCGACGACGTCCCGGCGCCACTGCGCCACGTCCGGCGGCTGCGGGGGCGGCGGGACGACCGCGAGCGTGCCGTCCTTCTCCGGGACGAGCCGCAGCTCGACCCCGTCCGCCATCTCCACCAGCACCGGCAGCACCGGACCGGCGGCGGCGACCCGCGCCGCGACCGCCCCGAGCACCCGCGCCCAGCCCTGCCCGAGATAGGGCGGCAGGCCCGTGACCCGCACCTCCGGCAGCCCGCGCGCGGCGAGCCCGGCCGTGCGCAGCTCCAGTCCACCGGGCCGTTCGGCCCCGACGACGCGTACCTCGCCCCGCACCGTTCTCCTCCCCCGACCGGCGTCAGAACACGCGGTCGTGCGCGTCGCCGCATCGGCACGGCGTCCCGCCAGATAAATTACGACAGTGCATTGGGCCGTGACGACGTACGATTCCGCCTTCGGATACGTCTCCGCGCACGGCGCGCCCCTGGTCGACCTGCTCGACCCCCAGCCCGGCGAGAAGATCATCGACCTGGGCTGCGGCACCGGCGCGTTCAGCGCGGAGATCGCCGAGCGCGGCGCGGAGGTCCTCGGCCTGGACGGGTCCGCCGAGATGATCGCCCAGGCCGCCGCGCGCCATCCCGGGCTGTCGTTCTCCGTCGCGGACGCCCACGACTTCACCACCAGCGAGTCGTTCGACGCCGTCGCGTCCAACGCCGCCCTCCACTGGATGACCCGCGACCCGGACGCCGTGATCGCCCGCGTCCACGAGGCGCTGCGGCCCGGCGGACGGTTCGTCGCCGAGCTGGGCGGCGCGGGCAACTGCGCGGAGCTGATCGTCGCGATGCAGACGGCGTGGCGCGTCTTCGGCCTGCCCGAGCCCGACCTGCCGTGGTACTTCCCGAGCCCCGCCGAGTACGCGACCAAGCTGGAGGACGGCGGGTTCACGCTGCGCCTGCTCGAACACGCCGACCGTCCGAGCCGGATGGTCGAGGGCCCCGACGGCGCCGCCGACTGGGTCCGCGCCTACGCGCCGGGCGCGCTCGCCGAGGTGCCGCCCGAGCTGGTCGAACCGCTGCTGGCCCGCGTCAACGAACTGGCCGCGCCCGCGCTGCGCCGCGAGTCGGGCTGGGTGGCCGACTACGTGCGGCTGCGGTTCGCGGCGATCCGCAAGCCGGACGGCGCCACGCCCATGCCGGACGGACCGCTCTGATGCTCCTTCTGCGCGACGCCGCCGGGGAACTCACCGGCCTGCCCGGCGGGGCGGTCCTGCGGATCCGCGCGGACGCCGGGGCGCGCGGCGCCGTCGTCGCGGACGTGCTGCGCCGGGCGGCCGAGCGCGGCGGACGGCGCGTCCTGCTCGCCTTCTCCGGGGACTTCACCGCGCTCGGCGTCGCGCCGTCCCAGGATTTCGACGGCGCGCCCGATCTCGTGGCCGGGCCGGGCGGCCGGCCGGACGTGCCGCCCGCGTCCGGGCCGTTCGACGGGCCGGGCGCGCGGCTCGCCGTCCTGGAGACGCCCTACCGCGCGCCGCTCGACCTCACTCCGGCGCGTCTTTCGGCCGCCGCCGCCCGGCTGGACGCGTGGCGGACCTCGGTGGCGGCGTGGGCGCGCGAACCGGGCCGTCCGCCGGACCGCGCGTCGGTGCGCGCCGCCGAGACCGCCCTGGCCGACGACCTCGACGTCCCGGCGGCGCTCGCCGTGCTGGACCGGGTGGCCGCGAGCGACCTGGCGCCCGGCGCGAAGCTGGAGACGTTCATCGCTCTGGACCTGCTGCTCGGCCTGAACCTCGTGGCCCTGATCGGCCGCTAGGACTCGCGGGCGAGCGCGCCCTCGGCGACCAGGGCGTCCAGGGACGCGGCGAAGACGTACGCGGTGCCGCCGCCGGGCTGGTCGAACCACGGGACGGCCGTGCCCGACAGCGTCCACAGCGGGCGCAGCAGCCGGTACGCGCGGTACGGCCGCCGCTCCCACTCGGCGGGCAGCGAACGCTCGGGGAACGGGGTGTCCCGGGCGTAGACGACGTTGCCGTCCGGTTCGCCGTAGCGGTCCACGATCGTCCCGGCGGGCAGGCGCAGCGGCTTCGGGTCGCGGAACAGCGTCAGCGGCGGCTCGCCGGGCAGCGGCGCGATCGCCGGGACAGGCCCGGCGTCGTCGCGCGGCGGGATCAGCAGCAGTCGGCCGAGCAGGTGCGCCGCCGCGTCGTCGGCCGCGTCGAACCGGACCTCCTTCAGCCGGTCCCCGCCGACCTGCTTGAACACCGACCAGCCGTCGCCCTCGGGGATCAGGCACCACGCGTCGTCCTCGGCCGTCCCGATCCGGTACGCGGACGGGACGACGCCGAGATCGTCCAGCCGCCGTGCCACCCGTTCCAGCCACTTCGCCGGGTTCGGCCGCGGTGGCTCGGCCACGACGCGCTCCGGTGGCTTCTCGCCGGTGACGGCCGCGGTCGCCGCGTCCATCGCCTCGTCCGCGACCTGCGGCACCCGGAACCCGCGCGCGCGGACGTGCGCGACGAGGTCCGGCTCCGGCGGCACGCCGTGCTCGGCCAGGTAGTAGCCGACCGCGCCGGACCAGACCCACGTCCCGTCGGTGTGGAACGTCAGCGGGACGCGCTCGGGCCGCGCCGGGTCCAGCAGGTCGGGCGCGAACGACCGCGCCGCGAGCACGACCGGGCAGCGCCGCAGGTAGTCGGCCAGCGGGCCGCGCTCGGCGGGGTCGACGGGCGGACGCGACACGCTCGGGTTCTCGCCGTCCGGGCCGATGCCGTCGAACACCCGCGCCCGCCGCACCCCCGCGACGGGCTCGTCCGGCGGCGGCTCGGCGTCCGCCGCCGCGTCGCCCGCCAGCCGCAGCATCCACTCGGGGATCTGGTCGGTCGGGAAGCGCTCCAGCTCGCGCCGGATCTCCCGCGCGGGCGGCAGCGTGTTCCACGCGGGCTCGCGGTCGGACGTGAACGACGCCCGGCACCGGACGCTCGTCTCGTCGTACAGCACCTCGAAGTCGATGCGGAACCACGTCGAGCCCCGGAACGCGTGCGTCCCGGCGCGGAGCCGGTCCAGCAGGACGGCGGCGGCGGGCGGCGGCGTCCAGTCCGCGCGGGTGCCGTCGGCGCGCATGACCATGAGCGGCGGAAACTCCTCGTGCCCGCCCGTCGCCTGGTAGTACCCGAACACCTTGTGCCACAGCGGCGGGGCCTGGTCGGCGATCAGCGTCGTGAACCGGTTGGACAGCAGGTCCATCTGCTCCGCCTGGTTCAGCGGCGGGACGGCCGTGTCCCGGTCGTGCCCCGGCTCGCGCCCCTCGATGCGGTCGCGCAGCCAGCCGGGCATCTTCGCGCCGTCGCGCGGCAGGACGACCTGGTCGCGGCGCCACGCGTCGGCCGGGAGCGGCGGGTCCCAGCCCGGGTCCTCGTCGTAGTTGTAGAGGGGGCTCGCGGCGTCCGGCTCGACGAAGAACGTCATCGAGAACCAGGTGCCCTGCTCGGACAGGTAGTGGACGCGACGCAGCTCGGCCAGGGCGTCGCGCAGCGCGTCGGTCGGCTCGACGGTCTCCGGGCGTCCGTCGGCCGTGAGCACGGTCAGCGTGATCTGCTGCTCGGCGATCGTCGCGCGGCAGCCGAGGTCCAGGCGCCGCCAGCCGATCGGAGCCGTCTCCCGCGCCAGGTCCGCCGCGCGGCGTTCGAGTTCCGTGATCTGCTCGCTCCGCCCCACCGCGCCAGGTTATCGGCATGGACCCGGCGGGCGGGGACGGCGTACCGTCGCCTGCTGTGCGCAAGACGGTCGTGATCGTTCCCCTCGTCGTTCTGCTGGTCGCGTGCGTCTCGGTGGTCGCGATCGGGTGGTATTTCTCGTCTTTGGCGACCGCGGTGGAGCATGGGCGCTCTTATCGGTTCACCATTCGTGGGGTTTCCGGTGACACGGTGACGTTGCCGCGTGACTCCACGACGTCCCGTCCAGGGGTGTGGGGGCTGATCTGGCCCGGTGGACGCGCGGTGCTCGGGCCGATCGTCGGCGGGGACGCGCGGACGGTGCAGCGCCGTTTCTCGGTGGTCTTCGGCCGTCCGGCGCCGGGGGTGCGGGCCGTCATCGACCACTGGGTTTATGGGCGTGATCCGCGTCAGGATCTCGGGCTGGAATTCCGGGACGTGACCTATCCGTCGTCGCTCGGGCCCATGCCCGCGTGGTTCATGCCCGGGCGGTCGTCGGTGTGGGCGATCGCGGTGCACGGCCGGAACGCGTCGCGGTTCGAGACCTTTCGCGCGCTGAAGGCCGTCCATGCCGCGGGACTGCCGGTTCTCTCGATCTCCTATCGCAATGACGAGGGCGCGCCCCGGTCTCCCGACCATCGGAATCTGATGGGGTACACCGAGTGGCGGGACGTCGCCTCGGCCATCGCCTATGCGCGGGGGCAGGGGGCTTCGGGGGTCGTCCTGTACGGGTATTCGATGGGCGGCGGGATGGTGGTGAACGCCGTGCGGCACGACGCCTCGTTCGTCCGGGGGCTGGTGCTGGACTCGCCCGTCCTCGACTGGAACGCGACACTCGACAAGCAGGCGGGCCAACGATCCCTGCCGTCGTTCGTGACGGCCGTCGCGAAACGGATTCTGTCGTGGCGGACGGGGATCGACCTTTCGTCCCTGGACGCCCGGACCTATGCGCCGCATCTTCGGACGCCGACGCTTCTGTTCACCACCGACGAGGACGCGCTCGTGGACAACGGGCCGTCCTACTCGTTCGCCCGTCTCGCACCGCGCGGGATGGTGACGCACATTTCCGCGCACGCCGATCACACGGATGCGTGGAACGTCGATCCCGCCCGATACGAGAAGGCGTTGTCCGGGTTCCTCACGCCCCTGCTCAGCGCACGTCCAGAAGAGTCTTTCCCGTAGTCGCGCGGGCCTCGATGGCGCGGTGCGCGTCAGCGGCCCTTTCCAACGGGAACCGCTGTCCGATGACGGGCCGCAGGACGCCGGCCGCGCCCGCCGTCAACGCGCTGAGCGTGGCCTGCCGGAGCATCGCCGGGTCGGGCCTGGTGCTGACGAGCACGACGTGCCTCTCGTCGGCCTGCTCCTGCGTGATGCCCGCCCATTCGCCGCCGGCGAGGCCGTAACTGGCCATCCGGCCTTCGCTTCTGAGCGTGGTGAAGGCTTTCCTTCCGATGTCGCCGCCGACGCCGTCGAAGACGATGTCGACGTCCCCCACCGCCTTCTCCCAACCCTCTTCGCGATAGAGGACGACCTCGTCCGCGCCGAGTTCCCGCGCGAGCCGCGCCTTTCCCGCATCGCCCACGGCCGCGACGACGGTGAGCCCGGCGTTCTTGGCGAGCTGGACGAGCAACGACCCGACACCACCCGCCGCCGCCTCAACGAGCACCCGTTCGCCCTCTTGAGGCTCGGCGGCCTGGAACTGGAGCGTGGCCGTACGTCCGTCGGCGAGAAGGGCGACGGCGTGGTCGAGCGGAAGCCCGTCCGGCACCGCGTGAACGGCCAGGCGATCGGCGACCGCCACCTCCGCGTACCCGCCCGCGCCGCCGGTGGACGCGACGACGCGCCGTCCTTTGTCGTCCACCCCGCCGACACCGTTCCCGGGAATGAGCGGCGGCACGACCCGAAACGGCCCCCTCATTCCTCCGCGCATCTGCGTCTCGACGAACGTGACATTCGCGTACTCGACCTCAATGCGCACCTGCCCGTCGCCGGGAACCGGCTCCTCGGCCTCGCCCGGTACAAGCACTTCGGGTCCGCCGAACGCGGTGAGCCACACGGCACGCATGCTGGTTCCTCCTGAGGGGTCGGATCTCATGCGTCCACGCTGCAACCTCAACCGAACTGGAGGTCAAGCGCGGCCTAGGCTCGGCACCATGACCACCGTGCGCTCCCTGCTCCTCTTCGCCCTGGCCGCCGTAGCCGAGATCGGCGGCGCATGGCTGGTGTGGCAGGGCGTCCGCGAACACCGCGGCGCGGCATGGATCACCGCAGGCGTGGCAGCACTGGGCATCTACGGCTTCGTGGCGACCTTGCAGCCCTCAACGACGTTCGGCCGCATCCTCGCGGCCTACGGCGGAGTGTTCGTGGCGGGCTCCCTGGCATGGGCGATGGCCCTGGACGGCTACCGCCCCGACCGCTTCGACGTCCTAGGCGCCACGCTCTGCCTCTTGGGCGTAGCCGTGATCATGTACAGCCCTCGCACCTGACGTGCCCGTTTTCCACGATCTTGACCTTCGGCAACGAACGGCCTTTCTCACCGGCCCCGCCCTCTGTAAGCTTTCGCGCACGACGCCTCTGCTGTTGGACTGAGCGACTCGGGATGGCGATGCACGTCCGGCCGGTACGTTCCACCCCCGACGGCGGCCCCCGGCCACACCGCCGCGCGAGGACCGCCGCCGCACTCCTGCTCCCCCTGACCCTGACGGCGTCCGCCTGCGGCTCCACCACCCCCCGAGCCGGCACCTTCGCCCCCACCGGCGAAACAGCCACCCCCACCCCCCTCAACACCCCCACAGCAACCTCCGAGGACCCCGCCACCCTCCCCCCGGCCGAGATCGACAAAATCGTCCTGGCCCGCTACCGCGCCTACCAGTCCGCCTACCAACACGCCTACGAAACCAACGACCCCACAGCCCTCCCCACCGTCGCCATGGACCCCGTCCTCTCCCGCGTGACAACCGACATAGAACGAACCAAAGCCAAAAACGAAATCTGGCGCTTCACCAACATCTCCAACCCCCGCATCTACGCCCGCAGCAAAGACGGCCAGACTGTCTATGTGGCCGACTGTCTCCGCACCGTGGTCAGCTACAAGTACTCGGCCGTTACCGGGAAGCGGCTCGGCGGAGGAAAAGGGGGAGGTCTGGTGCACAGAACGGCCGTGCATTTCTCCGCCGGACTGTGGAAGGTCGCCGACGCCATCGACGACGAGCGAAAATGTTGAATCCAAGCCGAAGCGAAACCACCCGCGCACGGCGATCGACGGAAGAAGTCACTCTCGTGTCCAATCGCATTGCCTCGCATTCCGGGAGACGAGCGTTCTGGACGCTGTCAACCGTCGTCGCGTGCGCGTCCTCGGTCCTGGTGCCCGCGGTCCAGGCCCGAGCGAACGGCTGCGTACTCGGGCCCGACAACGTGCTTCATTGCAGTGACGGCAACTCCGGTGGCGGAGGAGGGGGCGGCGGCGGAGGGGGCGGCGGCTCGAACGGAGGCGGCGGTCCCTACCAGATTCCGGAGCTCGGGACGGACCACAACGACTTCGGATTGCACGGCGGGACCGGTGGCGGAGGAGGGGGCGCGCAAACGATGCCCACGGCCGACTGGGCACGGGTCCTTCGAGCCGAGACCCCACTTCCGGTGCCGGTCGTTCATACGGCACCGAAAAACCGGAGTTTCGTAGAGCTGCGTACCGCACTTTGGGTCGACGGCTTCCGAACCGTGCACACAAGGCCGCTCAACCTGCCCAATCGGCGCATTCAGGCGACGGGAACGCCGGTCTCCGTCCGATGGCAGCTGGGAGAAACAGAGATCACGTGCACGGGGCCGGGGACGCGAGACGGGAAATCGTGCGGCTATACCTACCGCAGAGCGTCGACCGGCCAGCCGGGCGGACATTACAAGATCACGGCGACCATCATCTGGGACTTCCACTGGACCTGTGTCGGCTCCGCGTGCGGAACGACCTACGGCGACCTTGACCAGGGCCAGATGACGTCCCAGCCCGTCGGCCTCGTGGTCGACGAGATCCAGAGCAAAGACAAGCAGTGAGCGGTAGCCGAATGTTCACCCGAACCCTCGTCCGCTGCCTTTCTCTTACCGCTGTATCCGTCGTCACACTTTCGGGATGCGGCGGTGATCCTTCGCCGAAGAAATCGGGAGCGCGCTCACCGAGCGCGTCGCCATCGCCCACGACGGCACCGCCGACGTTCAGCGCCGCCGCACTGCGCACCAAACTCGTGACGCCGGCCGAGATCGGCTCCGGCGTGAAAGCCACGTCTACCGTCGCCGATTTCTACCGCAACGGCCAGATCCCTGTCTGCTCCCTCGAGAGCATGAGCCCCGGCGGGACCTTCGACGCGCTGATCAAACAGTACGAGAACGGCAAGAAAGGGAAGCGGGAGGTCAGATACGCGCAGCTCGTGGCGACCTTTCCTTCTGTGCCGGACGCAACGGCGGCCTTCGGCCGTATAGAGAAGAAGCTCAAGTCCTGTCGGCCCAAGAATTTTGTGCCCACCAAGAAGATCAGTCAGCACGAGATTCGATTCTCGCACAATGACGTTTGGCAGCTGACCGAGCCGGCGTCCACTGGCTGGCGCCATCTGCGCGGTATCGAAACCCAGAAGTACGCACGCTCGATCAGCAAGGGCAACTGGCTTCGGATCACCTACGACTACGCCATCCGCGGCAACGTGCTTCTCGCCACCGTCTACTTGGGCAGAACCGACCCGGACGAGCAGGCCACGTCGATCGAGCAGCACGCCGCCCAGCTCTTCGACACACAAATCCGCAAGATCGGATGACGGCGCCAGGATGGCGGCTCACGGATTACGAGGAACTGGCTCAACTGGGGTCCGGGAGCCAGGGACAGGTCGTACTCGCCCGCCATAAGACGTCGTACCAGGTCGTCGCGATCAAGTATCTCGCCGCAGACCTGCTGAACGACGTACGCGCCCGCACCATCTTCCGCGACGAAGCGCGTCTCATCGCGCGGATATCCGATCCCCACGTCGCCCGTCTCTACGGGTATGTCGAAACGGGCCGTGGCGCTGCGATCGTCATGGAAGCGATCAGGGGCGCACCGCTGCGTCAGGTCATCGACGCTCGCGGAGCCCCCCTTACGCCGGAGGCTGCACTCGCCATCCTCAAGGGTTCGCTCATGGGGCTGCACGCGGCCCACAGTGTTGGAGTCGTTCACCGTGACTACAAGCCCGGCAACGTCCTCGTTCAAGAAGACGGACAGAGCAAACTCATCGACTTCGGCGTCGCCGTCTTAGCCGGGCAGGGCGGCGGAAGCGGCACTCCCGCCTACATGGCGCCTGAGCAGTGGCTGGGGCAGCCCGCCTCTGCGGCCACGGACATCTACGCGGCGACCTGCGTTCTCGTCGAGTGCGTGACCGGGGCAAAGCCGTATCAGGCGGCGACCCTCGACGATCTCCGCATGCTGCATCTGCGGGCCCAGGTCCCCGTCCTGCAACTTCCCGAGCCGCTTCAGCCGATCGCGGCCTGGGGACTGGCCAAAGATCCGGCTCAACGGCTGGCGAACGCCGCTGAGTTCATCGTCCATCTGGAGACCGCCGCAAGCCGCGCGTACGGCACCGACTGGGAGAAGCGCGGCCTCGCGGTCCTCGGTTCCATCACCGCGGGGCTGGGGCTCGCGGTACCGCTCGTCGCGGTCGGCGGCGCCCTGCTGGGTTCGGGCAGCGGCGCCACGTCCTCCGGAGCCGCGTGGGCCGGTGGCCAGGGAGCCGGGCACGCCGCGGCGGCGGGACACAGCGTCGGCGGCACGGCCGGAAAGGGCGTGCTCGCCAAGGTCGGCGGCGCCAAGGGAGCTGCGGCGATCGGGTTCACAGCCGCTGCGGCCGGCACTGCCGCCGTCATCATGTGGCCGTCCGGCCCCTCCATCGGAGGGACGTCGCGGGGGGACGTGCGTGCTTTCTTCACCCGGCCGGACATCTTCCTTCGGCAGCCGTATATGCCGGCGTCCGAGACGCCGTACATCGACTACCAGATGACCGTCCATCCATCTACCGTGCGTGCAGGCACCAAGGTCCGGATGACCGCAAAGTTCCATGCCCGCCTCCCCATCGGGGCGAAGTACGGGCCGGGCGGCACACGAACCTGCTTCGGCGAGAAGTCGAAGCGCACCGATGTGACGAACAACTATGGCTTCGGAATGGGAACGGGAAAGGATGACTCAAGCCCCCACGGCATGCATTTCTATCCCATGCCGCCGGTACGGGCGAACGAGTTTCCGGACAACCCCTGGTTCCTTGTTAAGGCTACCGAGAAAAATATCGACAACCATCAACCCTACGTCCCATCACTGTGCGCCTACGACAGTAAGTGGACGGACATCTTCGACTTCACGGTACCGCCGAAACGGGACCTGCCACCGGGCCGGTACCTCGTCGCTCCGCAGCACCCGATGAAGCTCGAGAACATTCGGCGCAGTGATGGCGACACCCCGACCCCCGTCCCGGCAGCCGAGGTAGGCGGAACGACAAGCGGACACCTACCGATCGTCCGGGTTGTCGACTAGAGCGGCCAGGAATTAGGGGATCCGGGCTAGGGCGCCTAGGAGGCCGGCTTTTTGTAGGGCTGGGGTGAAGGGTGGCGTGGTGGGGGTCCAGGATTCTACGGGGACCAGGCCGGGTGGGTGGAGGTTCGTGTTCTCGAAGAAGGTTGCTATTTCTTCGGGGGTGCGGGGGACGATGTCGCCGGCGGAGGTTTTTTCGTAGGCGTGGCGGGCTTCTTGTTCTGTTTCTCGGGAGACTTCGCCTGCGTGGACGTGGGAGATCGCCAGGTAGCTGCCGGGGGTCAGGCGGGCTTTGAGGGTTCGCACGATCGTGTAGGGGTCCGCCTCGTCGGGGAGGAAGTGGAGGACCGCCAGGAGGAGGATCGCCGTTGGCTGGTCGAAGTCGATCTTCGTTGTCAGTTCTGGGTGGGTGAGGATTGCCTTGGGGTCGCGGAGGTCTGCTTGGATCACTGTGGTGTGGGGCGAGTTCGTCAGGAGTGCGCGGGCGTGGCTCAGGACGACCGGGTCGTGGTCGATGTAGACCACTCGGGCGTCGGGGGCCGTTCGCTGGGCCACCTCATGGGTGTTCTCCTGGCTTGGTAGGCCGGAGCCTATGTCGATGAACTGGCGGATTCCCTGTTCTGCCAGGTGGGTCACCACCCGGGTCAGGAAGCGGCGGTTGGATCGTGCGAAGTCCGACGCGTAGGGGATCGCCTGGAGGACGCGTTCGGCTGCGGCGCGGTCTGCGGCGAAATTGTCCTTTCCCCCGAGGTAGTAGTCGTACATTCGCGCGATGTTCGGCGTGTCCGGGTCGACGACCCAATCAGGACGGCTCTCTTCGCTGGCCACTCGGCGTCCTCCCCGTTTCGGATGCCTGCTGCCCCGTCGATCTTAAACCTTCATGTCCCGTTCGGGGGGTTCGGGTTTCTGTTTTTCGGTTTGGTTTGCCGATCGCTGTTCCGGGCGGTGCTGGGCGAGCTATACGGGCGCTGTTGGCTGGATTGGCGTTCGGATCAGTGGTCCGGGCTGCTGCGGACAGGCCGACACTGCGCGGGTGGGAGTCGAATTTGTGTTCGGCTCATCTACTGGATCGCTTCGGTAGTAAAAGTGCGGTCGGTCCCGGCCGGGCGGTGGCCGGTGAGGCGGTGGAAATCTTTCGGGCTCGTGCCGGTCACGGCCGGGAAACGGCGTTGCAACTGGCGGAGGCCCGGGGACTGGGTTGAGCGGACGCTGGGCGGGTGCGCATATCAGGGGCGTTTTGGACCGTTTCGGGTGAGCGCGTGTCCGTCCGGGTTTTGGATGTCGGCGGCTGCGATGGGGACGTCCGCGAGTTCTGTCAGCGGGCGGTCGGTGAACGCGGCGAGGTGCCCGCGCGGAGCCGGGCCGCTGCGAGCGGCTGGCCGTTGGCGGTCAGGGGTGTTTCGGGGCGCCGCACATCGGGTGATCTTGTTAGATTGTGGCGCACACTGGACGGGGTACTTCGCATGGATGCGTGAGGAGACCGTGCGCGGTCCGGTCCTGGCGGCGTTTGGCTGCGGCTCGGTGTCCGGGCAGGCGGCGGCTCCTGGTGCGGGATCGGCTGGGCGTTGCGGTCGAGGGCGGCCGGGGCGCCGTGCTGGGGGTGTTGGCCGGCGGGAGGCTTGGGACGGGCGTTTGGGCGTCGGTGTGCAGTTCGGCGCCGGGGCGGTCGTCGTGGGAACGTCAGCGAACCGCCGGAAGGTGACCTGGGGGAACCTGGACGGGGAGGAGTGGCGCACCGGACATGGTCGACTGGGGATGGCGCGTCCGCGTCGGCGACGCCGCGGGTTCGGGGTTCCTCGTCACGTCGGACCGGGTCCTGACGGCGGCGCATGTCGTCGCGGGGCTGGACGAGACGTCCGTCGACTTTCCGGACGGTCCGGGCAAGCTGCTCGCGCGCGTCCTGCGGCCTACCGGTTGGGAACGGCCTGGGGAGCCGGGGGATGTCGTGGTGCTTGCGCTGGACGAGCCGGTGGACGTCGCTCCTGCGCGGTTCGCCGATCCCGGTGCCCCGCCCGGGCGGCGGTTCGGCACGTACGGGTTTCCCCGGCGGCGGGATGAGACGATCCGGTTCGCTTCGGTGTTGAGCGAACCCGACTGGGGTGTGGCGGGCGGCGAGCGGTGGGCGCTCAAGACTTTCGACGGTGACCGGATCGAGCCCGGGTTCAGTGGTGCCGCCGTCTACGACACCGCGACCGGTGAGGTCCACGGCATGATCACCGACGCGGTGGGCGACGGTGCCCGCGCGCTGATGATGCCGCTCACCGCGTTGCGTCGCCATGTCGAAGAACTGGACGACGTGCTCCCGCTGGACTGGCTCGATGCCGCGGCGCGCCGGGAGTTGCGGACGCTGCTCGCCGGACATGCGATGACCGAGGCCTTGCACGCCGAGTTCGCCGCGATCGTCGGACGTCGCCTGACCGGGGACCTCCCGTCGGTGTGGGCGGCGGTTCGGGAGGTCGCGGAGGGCTGGCCGGGCGAGGACCGTCTCGGCCGCTGGGTCGCGGCGCTCGGCCGGCGGCTGGACGGGTCGGCGCGGCAGGGGGTGGCCGCGTGGCGGCGGCGGCATCTGGGCGCCGCGCCGGCCGAGCGGGAGGCCGGTACCGCGTCGGTGATCGTTCGGCTGGAGCGTGTGACGCATGGGAACTCCTATGAGCTGACGGTGCACACCTGGCTCGACGGACGCGAGGAGCTGCCCGCGGAGACCGTCCAGGTGAGTGAGCACGAGGTGCGGCGGGCCATCGAGGAGCGGGTGCAGCGGGCGGCGGGCGCGCTCGTCGGGCATGACTGGATGATCGAGTTCGCGGTGCCGGAGAGCTGGCTGCACAAGCCGTTCGAGGAGTGGCACATCGACCGCGTCCACAAGATCAAGATGCGGAAGTATCCGGTGGTGGTGCGGGACGTGGAGCGGCTGCGTCCCGGCTCGATACGTCGTGACCTGGCCTTTCGTCGGTGGCGGCGGCTGGGTGAGCGCGGGCGCAGCGACCCCCAGCCCGTCGGCTGCGCGGCGCGGGCGCGCGGGGAGTTCGAGCGCTGGCTGGAGGTGAACGACGACCACTGCGTCCTCGTGTACGGGAGCCGTCCGGCCAAGGGGGCGCTGACGGCCGCGCTGAACACCGGCGTGCCGGTGATGCTGTGGCCGCGCGTTCCGTGCGGCGGTCCGGCGCACGAGAGCTGCGCGGGCCGGGAGCGGCTGGCAGCGCTGCTGCCGCGCGTCGAGGCCGAGCATCCGAACGACCTCCCGTCGCTCGCGCAGCGGCTGCGGCTGGAGGAGCTGCCCGCGCGCGGGCACGAGCTGACCCTGCTGTGGGACGATCCGTCCCGCCTGCCCGACCCCCCGCTCGGCATGGAGGCGTGACATGCCCGATGAGATGGCCGACTGGCTGCTGTACACCGGCCGCCGCGAACCGCACGACGGCATCGACCGGCTGCCCGAGCCGCCGCGCTGGCGGCGTTTCGACGGCGGGCCGCCGCTGCCGCCGGTGACCGGGGATTCGGGGAGCGAGCACCGGGCGACGACGTATCTGCCGTCCGAGGACGCGGTCCAGCAGGTGAACGCGGCGCTCTACCTGCGGCGTCCGCTGCTGGTGACCGGGCCGCCGGGGACGGGCAAGTCGACGCTGGCGTACGCGGTGGCGCACGAGCTGAAGCTCGGGCCGGTGCTGCACTGGCCGATCACGAGCCGGGTGACGCTGCGGGACGGGCTCTACCAGTACGACCCGCTGACCCGCCTGTACGCGGCGGGCCGGGAGCCGGAGCAGGACGACGACATCGGGCGCTATGTCCGGCTCGGTCCGCTCGGGACCGCGCTGCTCCCCTACGCGCGGCCCCGCGTCCTGCTCATCGACGAGATCGACAAGAGCGACATCGACCTGCCCAACGACCTCCTCACGATCTTCGAGAAGGGCGAGTACGAGATCCCCGAGCTGGCGCGGCGCGCGGATCCCATCGCGTCGGTGCTCAGCGCGGACGGTCCGCGCGTGACCGTGAACGGCGCGGCGGTGCGGTGCGCGGCGTTCCCGTTCGTCGTCATGACCAGCAACGGCGAACGCGAGTTCCCGCCCGCGTTCCTGCGCCGCTGCATCACGCTGGAGCTGCGGCAGCCGACCGGCGTGGACGAGCTTTCCGCGATCGTCCGCGAACATCTCGGCGACCTGGCGGACGAGAGCGAGGACCTGGTCCGCCGGTTCCTGGACCGGTCGGCGACGCACACGCTCGCGACCGACCAGCTCCTCAACGCCGTCTACCTGTGCCGCCACGCGGACGTGCCGGACCGGGCCGCGCTCGCCGACCGGATCATGCCGCATCTGGGCGGCGGCGCCGATGACGATTGACCGGTTCCGCGCCGTCCTCGGGGAGGCCGGAGTGGAGCCGGACGCGGTCGAGCTGAGCGAGATGCTCTGGCTGGCCGCCCATCTTCCCGTGTCGCCCGCGTCGCCGGCGCGGCGCGAGCGCGCACCGGACGCGGCGGCGGAACCGGCGCCGCCGCCCACCGCGCCGCCGCGCCCGCCCCCGGAGCCGCCGACGGCGCTGCATCCGCGCGGCGCGCCGACGGAGACCGCCGGGGACGCGCTGTCGGTGCTGGTGCCGACCGCGCCGATGCTGCCCGATCCGCTGGCGGTGCAGCGGGCGCTGCGGCCGTTGAAGCGGCGGATCCCGTCGCGGACGGCCCGGGAACTGGACGAGGAGGCCACGGCCGCCCGCATCGCCGACACCGGCCGGTGGTCGCCGGTGATGGTCCCCGCGCCCGAACGCTGGCTGACCCTCACCCTCGTGGTGGACACCGGGCCGACGATGGGGCTGTGGCGTCCGCTCGCGCGGGAGCTGGCCGAGACGCTGGTGCGGCAGGGCGCGTTCCGCGATGTTCGGGTCGTGTTCCTGGCGCGGTCGGGGCGCGTCCTGTCCGGTGGTCGCGCGCTGGACCCGTCCACGCTGCTCGACCCGACGGGACGGCACGCGATCCTCGTCCTCAGCGACTGCTCCGGGCCGCACTGGTGGGACGGCCGCGCGCGGCGGACCGTCCGGCGCCTCGCCTCCACCGGGCCGGTCGCGATCCTCCAGCCGCTGCCCGAACGCCTCTGGCGGCGGACGGCGGCGCCGACGCTGCCGGGGCTCGCGGCGCTGCCCCGGCCGGCCGCGCCGAACCGGGACCTGCGGTTCGCCCCGTACGACGGGGAGGCGCCGGACGGCCTGCCCGTCCCGGTGCTGCACGCCGCGCCGCGCTGGTTCGCGGGCTGGGCGCGGCTGCTGGCCGGGGGCGGGCCGGAGGCAACGGCCGTGGCCGTGTTCCCGGCGAACCCGCCGGCCGCCTCGCCCGTGCGGCGCGAGCGGGAGCTGCCGATCGGGGACCGGGTGCGGCGGTTCCTGACATCGGCGTCGCCGGAGGCGGCGGAGCTGGCGGCGCATGTGGCGGTGTCGGAGCCGTCCCTGCCGGTGATGCGGCTGATCCAGCGGCGGATCCTCGGCGCGTCCGGGCCGGCGCAGCTCGCGGAGGTGCTGCTGAGCGGGCTGCTACGGCCCGTCGCCGGGGAGGACGGACGGTACACCTTCGTGCCCGGCGCCCGCGACGCCCTGCTCGCGACGCTGCCGCGTCCGGCGGAACAGCACACGCGGTACGTGCTGCGGGCGATCTCGGACGAGATCAAGCGCCGCGCCGGGACGGCCGTCGAGCGCTTCCCCGCCCTGCTCCACTCCCCCGGCGGCACCCACACGATCACGACGGACGACCACGAGTTCGCCCACGTCGGCCCGGGGACGCGCGCCCACCTCCAGCCCGGCGCGCCCCGCGCCGAGACCCCGGCACCGTTCCGCTGCGCCGTGGCGGTCGAGCTCCTCCCGCCCGCCGCCCGCACCGGCACGGCGCCGTTCAGGAGGCTCGTCGCCGAAAGCATCCTCCTGGTAGCCAGCACCATGGTCGGGCTGCCGAGACCGGCCCTCCTCCACGACGACGAGAACAAAGTCGTGGCCGCGTACTCGGCGGACGTTCGGCCTCGCCAGATCATGGACGATCTCCTTCCTGCTCTGCGTGCGTCCGTGGACGCGCACAACGAGCACGCCACGGAACCGGTCCGGCTGCGCGTCGCGCTTCACGCCGACGCACTGCCCCTCTCCTCGGTAAACGTTCGAGCCCCCGCTTTCGTGAGATTGGATCTTCTGCTCCGGACGCTCGCTCATCGCGAGAGCCTGATCCGAGAGGGCGCAGACGTCGCGGTACTCGCCTCGGACGAGCTGGTCAGCGCGATCCGCGCCGAGGCCCCGGACGCCGATCCCGCCGCGCCGTTCACGCGAGTGTCCGTCGCCGACGGTGTCACCGCGTGGTTCGGGTCGTGGGGCGGCGGGGAAAACACCGCGCGGACGGTCATCTTCACCGATGTGGCCGGTTTTTCATCCCCGCACCGCACCGAGGATGACCGCTACCGAATCCTCCAGGTGATGTCCAACCTGCTGCGCGACGCCTTCAACGCGGCGAACGTCCCCTGGAACGACTGCCACATCGAAAATCGTGGCGACGGCTTCCTTATCGTCGCGCCACCCGGCGTGCTGGCCGACGTCCTGCTGGCCCCCATGTTGCCGTCCCTTGCCGAGTCGTTGCGGCGTCACAACGAGCGGTCGGCCGCACCGGAGAGCTTCCAAATGCGTGTGGCACTGAGCACCGGCGTTGTCGTGCCCGACGAAATCTCTCTGGTCGGTAGGGCCATCATCGAGGCGGCCCGGATGCTGGACGCGCCGGCGTTCAAACGACGAATGGCCGATTCCCGAGCCGACCTTGCCTTCATCACGACCGAAGCCGTGTTCGAGGTGCTCATCGAAGGTAGCGGGCGTCCACTCATCCCGTCGCGTTTCACCCAGGTGCCCGTTGACGTGAAAGACGAGCATTTCGCCGCTTGGATGCGGCTCTGGGGCGGCACTGATGATGAGCGCCCCGCGCCCGTCGCAGCTCCCGTGACGCTCGGCCGGGACGACGCCGGGGAACCGGTCGTCCTTGACCCGCTCGCGGACCGGCCGCACGGCCTGGTCCTCGGCGGGATGGACGAGCGCGGCCCCGTACTGCGCGCGATCGTGGCGGCCCTGCCGCCCGAGGTGGACGTGGTCGGGCTCGCGCTCGGCGAGAGTCCGTTCGCCGAGCGGGAGAACGGGCTGCTGCGATCGGCGTCCGAATTGCTCGGTGACGAAGTTCGCAGGAACACTTTGATCGCGCTGATGGCCGGTGAGCTGGACGGGCGGCAGGGAGACGTCCGTTCCACTCCGCGCCTGGTCATCATCGTCGACCTTTCATTGACGCTCCCGCCGCATCTTCCCGAGTTGATCCGCCTGCTGCGCCAGGTCGCGTCCGGCGGCGCGGCGGTCGGCGTTCACCTGATCCTCGCCGCGACGGAACTGGAGAACTCGTCGCAGTGGAACTCGCTGCTGCCCCTGCTGAGCTGGCGTCTCGCCGTCGGGCCCATCACTCCCCGCGATTCCACGAAACTCTTTTCCCGGGCCGTCCGCCTCACCCCCGGCACGGCCTATTTCTTTCGCGCCAACGAACCCAGCCGCACCCTGCGCCTGGCCGTGTCGGATACCGACGAAACGACTCCGCCTTCCGAGCCTGCGCAGGCCGAACAGGACACGCTGCGGGCCCACGTCGATTCCATACGCGTCCTCATGGACGAAGGCGACCGCGAGCAGGCGCGCCGCGAGACGCTTGCGGCTCTCGACATCTCGCAGCGGCTGAGGAACGGACCTCCTGACGTCCTGGACCTGCGGGAGCAGCTCGCCGCCTTGGTCGTCTGGCTCACACCGGACCACGCGTTCGCCACCCATCAGGAGTTGGTGGCGGACTCCGAACGGGTCCTCGGTGAAGGGCACGAGGACACCCGGCGGCGACGAAGCGCACTCCGGTTCGTCCTCATCCAGAAAGGGAAATGGGCCGAAGCCCGTACGGTCAACGAGAAGCAGATCGAGACGCTCCGCCGTGGCGCGCAGGAGGATGAAGAACTCATCCCGGCGCTCGCCCTTGAACTCGACCAGCACTCGCCGCTGCTTCTCGCGCTCGGCGAGGCGGACGGTTCGCTGGCCGCGATCGACGAAGCCGTGGAACTCTGGCGACGGTTTCTCGATGGACGGCCGGATCACGATCCGTCCGGCCTCGCCCAGTCGCTGGGAAACCTGTCGTTGGCGCTGGCGCGAGATGATCGTCACGCGGAGGCACTGGCCGCTGTCGACGAGGCGGTCACCATCCTCCGGGCGCGCGCCGACGCCGACCCGGAATCGGTGCCTTCCCTCGTGTGGCATCTTCAGAATTTGTCCGACCGTCATGAGGAGTCCGGGCATCTGGACGAGGCCGTCGCGGTGATGGCGGAGGCCGTCGACTATCAGCGGCGGCTGGGTGAGGACGATGCGGAGAACCGGGCGATGCTCGCGTCCCTGCTCGTCACCTACGCCCAACGCCTCGATGCGGCGGGCAACGCACGCCAGGCCCTGGACACGCTGACCGAAGCGCTCACGAGCCAGAAGGGCGTCGCACCGCTTCTGATCAGCGGCCGGTTGAGCGGTACGGCGCTGAGCATCGCGAGTCGGCTTTCGGCGGACGGCGATGACGCGCCGATCGAGGCGCTTCGCGCGTTGGTCCGGCCCTTGCGGGAACTGTTCGCGGAACGTCCGGACGACTTCGGCAGGCCGCTCGCCGACCTGCTGGAGGACCTCGGGGGACGCCTGGTCGATGCCCGCCGATGGGCGGAGACGCTGCCCGTGGTCGAAGAGGCCGTGCGCATTCGTCGTGAGCAGCATGGGGAGTCCCCGGAAGATGCCTCCGCCCGGCTCGCTTCGGATCTCGTTCTGCTCGGACGCGTCCTGATTCATGTCGGCCGGGTGGAGGATGCCGTCGATGTCTCCAGGGAGGCCGTCCGGCTTTTCCGGGACCTGGACGACGGGTCGGGGCAGGCGCGGGCGGTGAGCGGACTCGGTGTCGCCTTGCGTGCTCTCGGACGATTGGAAGAGGCCCGCGAGCACTTCCGGACGGCCGCTTCCATCGCGCGGGACGCCGACGACCTCGACGCCCGGATCGCCGCGCTCACCGACGAAGCCCGCACGTTCGCGATGGAGCAGCGCGAGGACGATGCCGTGAGCGTCCTCCGTGAGGCCGCCGACGTGTGCCGGGAGGCCGAGGAGCCCGGCCGGGAGAGCGCTCTTCTCAATGAACTCGGACGCATGGAACGCGTGCTGCACAACCCCGAACGGGCCGTCACCGCGCACCGCGAGGCGTTCTATCTCGCCCAGCGCATCGGCGACCGGGAACGGGAGGCGGAGTTCGCGTCCGAACTCGTCCGGAGCCTGATCGAGAACGAAGGCCTCACGGAGGCGGCGGACGTTCAGCGGCACGCCATTGATGTGCATCGAACGCTCGGGAACCTTGCCGGTGAGGCGGACGGCTGGCGGCAGCTCGGCAGGATCGAGAGCGACGCCGGGCACCTCGTGGCGGCCGTCTCCGCCTATGCCAAAGCCGCCGCCTGTTTCCGGACGGCGGGGAACCACGAGGCCGCCGGGGAAGCGCTCAACCGGCTCGCCGAGGTGCGATTCGCGCGGGGCGACGTCGAAGGCTCGCTCGATGCCGCGAAGGACGCGGTCAACGTCTTCCGTGAGCTTTCCGCAGTGGATCCGGTCCGCCACGGCAATGGCCTGGCGCGTTCCCTGTTGTGGCTAGCGCGGGTCCTGCGCGAATTGGGACGGACGAGCGAAGCCACCGCGGCCACCGCCGAGGCGAGGGCGATCGGCGCGCGTCTCGGCGGAGAAGCGGGCTCCGCAGGCCCATGAGAACCCGCCGCCGGACGCGGGCTAGGGAAGGGTGCCGAGTTCTTCTTTGGCGGCGGTGCGGAGGCGGCGGAGGGCGGTGGCCAGGGACGCGCGTTCTTCGGAGGTCAGCGGGCCGGCGAAATGGCGGCGCAACGTCTCGGCGTGGACGAACAGGGCTTCGGCCAGTTTGGTCTCGCCGGCCTCGGTGATCGCGACGTTCTGGCGGCGGCGATCGCCTTCGGCCGTCGTCCGGACGACCAGGCCCTGCGCCTCCATCCGGTCGATCAGGCGGGTCATGCCGCCGCTGGTGAAGGTGAGCTGGCCGGCGAGCGTGCCCATCGTCGCGCGGCACGCGTCACCGGTCGGGGAAAGCCGCAGCAGCACCTCGAACATCGCGTACTTGATGCCGCAGCGGCGTTCCAGTTCGCGGTTCGCGATGCGTTCCAGCAGCGTCGCCGCGCCGAGCAGCGATCCGAACTCCCGGACCACGTCCGGGATCACGGCGTCGTCCGCGATCTCCATCCCAAGCCTCCCCGTTGCCCCCGACACGTACAGTCCCCGACGTTCCCGGCTTATTCCTGCCCCGACGGCGAGCGCCCCGCGCGGCGTAGGGCCGGGCGGGGCGCTGCGGCGCCGGACGCCGGTCAGTTCTTCTTCGTCGGGGACGTGCTGGGGTTCGCCGTGGGGAGCGTCGAGCCGTTCTGGTTCTGGGCCTGCGTCTGGTCGTTCTCGCCGGACGCGTACTGCTTCGTCACCTTCCACCCGCCGTCGATCTTCGCGAGCGCGAGGCGGATGAGGTTCGCGGGGGCCTCGGTGGCGCCCTGCGGCGTGCGGCCCTCGATGTCGACCTGGACGACGGCCGTCGCGAACTTGTCGTTGACGTCCCCGACGAACACGGCCACCGACCGGGACGTCAGCGACGCCGTCGTCTCCCCGGCCTTGAACGTGTTGATGATCCCCGGCGCCGTCTGGTTCTTGTACCGGTCGAGCAGGTCGCCGCCCATGAGCTTCTCGGCGGCGGCGATCTGCTCCCGGTAGTTGGACGCGTTGTAGTTCGCCGCGACGTCCCCGTACTGGCGGGCGATCTTCGCGACGGCGGCGCGCTCGGACGCCTCGGACGCCTTGCCGCTCGCCGACCGCCACTGCCAGAGCGCGAGCGACGCGAGCACGGCCACGACGACGATCAGCGCGACGGCCTGCGCCAGCGGGAGCCCGAGCAGCACCGGACGGGCGGGAGCGGGAGCCTCCGGCTCGTCCTTCTCCGCGGCCTTCTCAAGCTTGGGCGCGGCCTTGGGAGCGGCCTTCGGAGCGGCCTTGGCCTCGGGCTCGCCGTCCTCCGCGTCGATGCGGGCGAGGACGTCGTCCAGCTCCTCGTCGTCCTCGATCACCTCGATGACGCGGACGCGGCGCTTGCGCCGACCCGACCCGGACGCCTCGGACGCCTCGGACGATTCGGGCGAGGACGCGGCGGGGGACTCCTCCTCGGCCGCGACCTCGGCGGTCTCGGCGACGTCGTCGGCGTCGCCGGTGTCCCGGTTGGTCTTGGCTGTCACTGCGCGCACTCCTCGGTTTCGGGGGTCAGTTCTTCCGGCGTCGCGGGCGCCGAAGCGGCACGCGGAGGCGGGTCAGGCGCGCCACGGCGGGCACATGACCCGCGACGACCCGGATCAGCACCAGCAGGGCGAGGACCGGAGGAACGTACATTAGCCAACCCGGCACTCCGGTAGAAGGGCCGTCACTGTCGGTGTTCGCGACGTTGGCGGCGTTCACCGGACGATCCAGCGCCGGGTCGTGGGTGGGGATGGTCGCGCCGGGGTCCTTGGCCTTGTAGGGGGCCTGGGCGCCGACGTGCGGAGTGCTGCCGTCCGGGCACGTGATCGGGGCGTTCACGCCGGGCTGCGGCAGCGGGTACTTGTACTCCAGCGTCGCCGTCGTCCGCAGAGTGATCATGAAGACGACGTTCAGAACAGGCTTCCCGCCCGCCGTCCCGATCACGTTATGCAGAACGGTGTTCAGAGTGGGCGCCGCAGCAAGAACCGACGACAGGTCATGCAGATAATCACGGTTGTACCGAGTGATCCCCAACGTCCCGAGCGAGTCCACCGAGCACTCGAAGTTCTTCCCGGTCCGGTCCAGCAGCCCGTTCACGGTGGAGAGCAGGCCGGGCCCGCGATCGCGCAGCTCGGCGAGCTGCCCCCGGACCTGCGCGAGCGCGGCCGTCACGGCGGCGAGGTTGTCGATCCCCGCCCCGAGGCTCCCCCGGTTGGCGTTGAGGACGTCCCCGATCCGCCCGAACTCGCGCGTGAGCCGGTCCAGCAGCTCGCTGTTGGCGGCGAACGTCGCCGAGAGCTGGTCGCCGCCGTCGATGATCTGCCGCAACGAGTCCTCGCGTCCCGCGAACCCGGCCGACAGCTCGTGCGTGAGGATCTTCGCGTCCGAAGGGTTGATCGCCTTCAGAGAATCGATGACGGCGGCGAACAGGTCCCCGTACTTGGGCGGAACGGACGTCCGGCTCACCGGAATCACGGATCCGGGCTTCAGAGCGGGCGCGTTCGCCCCGGACGGACCGGGCGTCAGCTCCACGACCGGCTCCCCCACCGCCGACTTGCGCGCGGCGGCGGCCCGGACGCCCTCGGGCACCTTCACGCCCCGGTCGATGTCCAGCTTGACCACGACCCGGTCCTTCTCCAGCCGCACCGAGTCGATCTTCCCGATGCGCAGCCCGAGGTAGTCGACCTCGAAGTCGGGATGCAGCCCGGGCGACGACTCGAACTCCACGACCAGCCGGTACGGACGGTCGATGAAGTCGAAATGCACCACGTTCCGGAACGCCCACACCACCATGACGGCGGCGAGCGTCGCGAACACCGCGAGGTTGATCGTCAGCCGCCGCGTCATCGCTGCCCCTCCAGCCACTTGGCGAGGTCCGGGAACGCCTTGCGCAGCTCCGGCGGCAACTGGAATCCGGGATCCTTCTTCGGCGCGGGCGACTTCGTGGGCGAAGGCGTCGCCTTGGGCGCGGCCTTGGGCGCCGCGTTGGGCTGGTCCGGAATCAGCGGGTCGCCGTTCGGCCAGGTGATCCGCAGGATCGGGTACAGCAGGATCTGCCCGTCCCAGGTGGCCTTCGGCAGCTTCTCGTCGAACTCGACCAGCCCGTTCACCAGCGCGGTCAACCGCCGCCGGTTGTTCCCGAGCTGCGCCAGGACGGGGTCGAGATCCGACAGCAGCGTCCGGAACCGCGCGACGCGCCCTTCGAGCACCTTGTCGTTCAGCTCGCGGGCCATCATCGTCAGCTTCTCGACCGCGTTGATGATCTTGCCCTTGTCGTCGTTGAGCACCTGCGACGCCCTGGCCAGCTCGCCCGGCGCCCGACCCAGAGCGTCCTTGCCCTGGGCCAGCGACCGCCCGAGCCGCGCGAAGTTGTCCACGGCCTCGCCGAGCGCGCGACGCTGGTCGGCGAACATCTGCAACAGTTCGGCGGACTTGCGGATCGTGCTGTTGAGCCGCGGCCCGTTGCCGTCCAGCGCCGTCGCGCCCGCGTTGACGACCGTCGCGACGTCGTTCCCGGCGAGCGCCTGCAACAACGGCCCGGCCTGCCCGACGACCTGCTCGAACGACGGCTGGACGCTCGTGTCGGTGATCGCGGCGTGGTTCGCCAGGAACGGCCCGGTGTCGAGTCGGCCGCCGGGCGGCAGCACGAGGTCGACATAGTTCTCACCGAGCAGCGAGGTCACCTTCACCTCGGCGCGGGTCCCGACCGGCAGCCGGACCCCGTCCTTGATCGACATCGTGACCCGCGCGCGGTAGCCGGAGACGAGCCGGACGCCGGTGACGCTGCCGACCGTCACGTCCGACAGCTTGACGCTGTGCCCGGCGACGAGCCCCTGCGCGTCGGTGAACGTCGCGGTCAGCGAGAGCCGCCCGTGCGGGGCTCCGGCCGTCCGCAGCGAGCAGCCCGACAGCGCGGCGAGGACGAGCACGAGCGCGAGGACGCGTCTCATCGCCCACCTCCGTTCATCGTGAACGGGCAGTTGGAGTTGGGCTTGGGCAGCGGGCACCCGACCTCGTCGGTGTTCAGCAGCCCCTTCAGCCAGGTGCGCAGGAACGCGTCGGTGGCGAAACGAAGCTGCAGCGACTTGTTCTTGGGGTTGTAGCCGCCGATGAACGCCGAGCTGATGCCCGGCAGCACGTCGATGAGCTGCGCGAGCTGCTTGGCGTTCCCCTTGAGGACGAGCGCGACCTTCGTGAGCACCATGAGGTCGTAGGGCAGCTGCCCCTTGTACTTGTCGACGAGCTTCCCGCCGCTCTTGGCGAGGTCGAGCACGCCGGAGATGAGCTGCTGGAGTTCGCCGCGCTCGGCGCTGAGCACCTGGCTGGCCTGCCCGAAGTCGCGGATGACGGTGCCGAGGACCTGCTCGCGTCCGCGCACGACCCCGGCCATCCGGTCGAGGTTGCGCGCGACCTCGATGAGCTGCCGGTCCTGTCCGGCGACGTTCTCGACCAGCCGCGCGCTCTGCTCCAGCGTCGCGTTGAAGTCGCCGCCGTTGCCGTTGACGGACGTCGCCGCGCCGTGCAGGGCCGTGTTGACCTTCGTCGGGTCCAGGGCCTTGGCGAGGTCGGTGAACGAGCTGAGCGCGTCGTCCACCTCGACCGGGACGTGGGTGCGCTCGATCGGGATCCGGTCCCCGGTCTCCTTCGGCTCGCCGGGCCGCCACGCCGGGTGCAGGACGAGGTTGCGCTCCCCCACCAGGTTCAGCGGGACGATCGACGCCTGCACCCCGCGCGGCAGCGGCACCTTCTTGTCGATGTGGAAGACGACCTCGATGTGGTCGCCCCGGTTCTCGACCTTGTCGACCAGCCCGACGTCCGCGCCCATCACCTTGACCTTGGACTGCGGGTAGAACGACCGGGCCTTCGGGAGGTCGACGGTCATCGTCCGGGTGTCGCCGGACGGGCCGATCGCGCAGCCGCCCGCCGAGGCGGCGAGCACGAGCGCGGCCAGCGCGCCGAGGAACCGTCGCATCAGTTGCCTCCCCGCCGGGTGGACACGGGGCCCTGCGGCTGCAGCGGGCCGAGGCCGGTGAGCAGGCCCTCGATCCACGCGCCGTTGCCCTTAAGGTTCGCGATCTGCTGGAACGTCGGCCCGAGCAGCGAGAAGTCGGTGTTCAGGGCGTCCATGTTCGGCGCGAGCCGGGTCGTCAGCAGGTGCAGGTTGTCGAGGAGCTGGTCGAGCTGCCTGCGGTTGCGGTCGATGACGGCCGACAGCGTCCGGACGGTCCGGCTGCCGGACCCGATCGCGGCGGCCAGCTCGTCCCGCCGCTGGACGAGCGTGTCCAACAGCGTTTGGCTCGCGTCCAGGATCTGCCGGAGCTCGGCGTCCTTGGCGGCGAGCGTGCCCGTGATCTGCCGACTGTTCTCGATGAGCTTCTCGACCTGCGGCGTCGCGTCGTTGAGCGTCCGCGACACGTCCTGGACGTTCAGGAGCACGCGCCGGAGCTGCTCGGCGCTCGGCGTCCGGATCTTCCCGACGGACGTGAGGAGCCGGTCGATGCTGCGCTCGTCCAGCTTCCCGACGATGTTCTGGGCGCTCTCCAGCGCGTCCGGGACGGTGAACGGCACCGACGTCCGCTCCAGCGGGATCCGCCGCCGCCCCTCCGGCAGGTCCGCGAGATACGGTTCGCTGACCGGCCCGGACAGGCGAAGGTAACGCCCACCGAGCAGCGTCGTCGTCTCGATCGCGGCGCGGGTGCCGGTGCCGAGGTCGATGCCGCGGTCGACGTGCCAGCTGATGATGACCCGGCCGTGCTTGAAGTCGGGCCGGACGGACGTGATCCGTCCCGCCTTCACCCCCGCGACCCGGACGTCCTGGCCCTTCTTCATCCCGGCCGTGTCGGCGAACTCGCCGCTCATCGTGTAGCCGCGGTCGAGCAGGTGGAACTGCCCGAGCGCGAACGCGAACGCGCAGACCGCGCCGAGGACGCCGAGCGTGAGGACGGCGATGACCTTCTGGTTCGCGTCCCGCAGGGACTTCAGCGGGCTCATTTCCCGGCCCCTCCCGTCAGCATCGCCTTGAGCTTGGCGAGGTCGGCCGGGGCCGGCGCGCCGCCCGGCTGCTGCCCGGGACGGGGCGGCAGGCTCATCGGGAACGGGCACGGACCGGGGACGATGTTCAGGCAGAGCGCGTCCGTGCGCAGGTAGTGGCCGCCGTTCGCGGCGGAGAACAGCTGCCGGAGCGTCAGCGGCAGCCCCCGGACCATCCGTTCGAGCTGGTCGACGTTGATGCGGAAGGTGCCGCTGAACTTGGCGAGGTTGTCCACGATGCGGGCCAGCTCGGCGTCGTTGCCGCCGAGGATCCGGTCCAGGTTCGTCGTGACGCCGCCGACCTGGACGATCGCGCTCTCCAGCAGTTTGCGGTTGTCGGCGAACACCTTCGCCAGCTCGGCGAGGTTGTCGACGCTCGCGGCGATCTGCCGGTCGCGGGCGGCGACGGCGGCGCTGACGGTCTCGTAGTCGTCGATCATCCCGCTGATCGTGGCGCGGCGGGCGGCGAAGGTCTGGAGCAGGCCGTCCAGGCTGTCGGTGAGCAGCGAGACGTTCTGCTCGTTGCCGTCCAGCGCCTGCGCGAACGCGAAGAGGATCTTGTTGAGCTGGTTCGGGTCGAGGTTGCGGGTCAGCGGGCCGAGGCTGTTGACGACGTCGCCGAGGTCCACGACCGACCGCGTGTGCGGGACGCGGGAGCCGTCGTGCAGCATCGTCGCGCTGCGTCCCGGTTCGAGGTAGACGACGCGCTGGCCCATCACGTTGCGCCAGCGGATCGCGGCGGTGGAGTCGTCCGGCAGCCGGACCTCCTTGTCCACGGCCAGCGCCACGACGGCCTTGCCGCGCACCACCTTGATCGACTTCACCTGGCCCGCCGGGGTGCCCGCGACCTTGACCGTGTCGCCGGCCACCAGGCCGGTGACGTCGTCGAACACGGCCGTGACGCGGTAGCGGTCGCGGAAGCTCGTGCCGAGGATCTGCTGGCCGATGAAGAACGTCAGCAGGCCGGTGGCGACGACGAAGACGGCGAACTTCGCCAGCACGGAGTACGCGGGGCCGCGCCTCATCGGCTCGCCTCCTTCGGGCAGACGTCCACGAGCACCTGGCACAGGTCGAGCGGGAGCGTGTTGCTGACCTGGCCGACCAGCGTCCCGTTCGGGCCCGGCAGCCGGATGATCTTGCCGAGCAGGTCGAAGAAGCCGTTCAGGCCCGAGATGAGCGTCGGGATGTTGTTCCGGCGCGCGTTGAGCGTCCCGGCGACCCCGGCGGTCCCGTCGAGGACGCGGGCGAGGTTGGCGCCGTGCCCGTCGAGCGTGGTGCCGACCGTCCCGGCGACGCGTCCGGCCTCGTCCAGCAGCCGCGCGACGTTGTCCGGACGGTCGTAGACGACGGGCGCGAGCCGGTTCGCGCTGTTCACGGCGGCGACGAGCGACGGGCCGTGGTCGGCGAGCGTGCCCGACAGGCCGGTGAGGTCGGCGATCAGGGAGCGCAGGACGTCCTTGTTGGCGTACGTGCCGTCCACGACCGTCGACACGTTGCCGAGCGCGCGGTTCAGCGTCGGGCCGCGTCCGTCCAGGCCCGCCGCGAACGTGTGCAGCAGCGTCGCGACCTCGTCCGGGTCGATCGCGCGGGTGAGCCGGTAGGCGGGCCAGGCGGTGTCGGAGATCTCCTGCGGGTCGCGGGTGCGGGCGATCCGGTCGCCGTCGGCGAGGTACGGGCCGGTCAGCTCGCCCGCGCCGAGGTCCAGGTCGACGTCCTTCGGCCCGAACACCGACACCGGCTCGATCGCGGCGGTCGCGGTGCGCGCGACGCGGACGCCCTTGTCGATCCGCAGCCGCACGGCGACGCGCCCGTCGCCCTGGAGCCGGACGGACGCGACCGTCCCGACCGTGATGCCGCGCACCTTCACGTCCGACTTGCCGGGGTCGAGGCCCTGCCCGGCGCGCGTGAACGACGCGATAACCGTCGTGGACCCGGCGTGCGACGGCGTGGCCTTGACGACGACCCCGGCCGCAGCGGCGGCGATCGTCCCGGCCCCGAGGAGCGCGAACAGCGTCCGGGAGCGGGCGGAGAGGTTGGTGTCGTTCATCCGGTCAGCCTCACCGTTCCGCCGTGGCCCCAGAAGATGTACGACAGGACGAGGTTGACGAGGATCATGAGGATCGTGGACTCGCGGATCGCCCGTCCGGCGGCGACGCCCACGCCCACGGGCCCGCCCGCCGCGTTGTAGCCGCGGTAGCAGTGGATGAACATGATGATGAACGCGAACACCGCGACCTTCACCGCGCTGTAGAACACGTCGATCGGCGGCAGGTAGAGGTGGAAGTAGTAGTCGTAGATCCCGGGCGACAGGCCGTAGTACTGGATCGAGATGAACCGCGTCGCGAAGAACGCCATGAACAGCGACACCAGGTACAGCGGGACGAGCGCGATCACGCCCGCCGCGACGCGCGTCGCGACGAGGTAGGCGAGCGAGTTGACGCCCATGACCTCCAGCGCGTCGATCTCCTCGGAGATCCGCATCGCGCCGATCTCGGCGGTGAAGGCCGTCCCGACCTGCGCGACGAGCGCGACCCCGGCGATGATCGGGGTGACCTCGCGGACGTTGGAGTAGCTCGCGACGAGCCCGGTGAACGCCTCGGCGCCGATCCGCTCCAGCCCGGGGAACGCCTGGAGCCCGACCATCGCGCCGGTCGCGAGCGCCATCGTGGCGATCACGAAGATCATGCCGCCGCCGATGACGAGCGCGCCGACGCCGATCGTGATGTCGCTGACCTGCTTCGCCAGCGTCTTTCCGTACTTGCGCCGGATGATGATGTCGACGACCAGGTGGTACAGCACCCGGCCGAGGAAGACCGGCAGGCTCGCCGAGTCGGCCAGGCCCGCGGACCGGCCGCGGACGGCCCGGCCCAGCCGGCGCACGGAGGGGAGGGCGACCATCAGAACCTCGGGGGGAAGAGGACCTGGTAGATCATCGTGAGCACGTAGTTGAACGCGAACACGACGATCGACGTCACCACCACCGCCCGGTTCACCGCGCGTCCGACGCCGACCGGACCGTAGTCGCAGTTCATGCCCATGTGGCAGGCGACCGCGGCGGCGACGAAGCCGAAGATCCACGCCTTGAACAGGGTGATGACGAGGTCCGGGAACTGGAGCAGGGTCGTCGCGCCGTCGAAGAACGCGCCCGGGCTGACGCCCTGCTCGATGACGTTGAAGTAGTAGCCGCCGAGCACGCCCGCGAGGATCACCACCGAGCACAGCAGCGCCGAGACGGTGCTGGCCGCCCACAACCGCGGCGTGACGAGCCGGTGGACGGGGTTGATGCCCATGACCTCCATCGCGGCCAGTTCGTCGCGGATGTTGCGCGCGCCCATGTCGGACGTGATGGCCGAGCCGCCGACGCCCGACACCAGCAGCGCGGCGGCGAGCGGCGCGACCTGCTGGATCATCGCGGCGACGAGCAGCGCGCCGGTCTGCGACTGCGCGCCGAGCTGCCGGGCGATGTCGCCGACCTGCAGCGAGATCGTCGCGCCGAGCGGGACGGCGATCAGCATGACCGGGACGCTCGTGACGCGGGCGAGGAACCAGCACTGCTCGATGAACTCGCCCCACCACTGCCGGACGTCCCACGTGCGCCGGAGTCCTTCCAGGAACGTGACGCACAGCGATCCGGTGTCGTCGAGGACGCGTTCGACGCGCCGCAGGGCTAGGTCGGGAGCTCTCCCCAGGCCCACGGCCATCAGACGGCGACCTCCCGCGCTATCGCGGGATTTGAGGACATTTCTGCCTCCTTGTCGGACGTCGGCGCTCATCCGTGACCACACGACGGGCCGGTCCGCCCAGGTGACACACCGGTGACGTGTGTGATCTGGAGCACTCTATTGGAAACTCGTCTAAGAAGCGATAGCCACGTCACCTTTTCCGGTGCCACGGCCGACCTGCCGGACACCTATCTTTGACGTCCGCGCCGGGTTCGGAGTACCCGATCGGCGCGGGATACGGCACTCTTGCTTCCATGCCACAGAGCCACGGCACGCGCGGCCGGTCGTCCTCGCGCGTTCGCGGCGGGACCCGGCGGCGCGGGACGGACCGGCCGCCCCGGGGACCCGCGCCCCACGAGCCGGCGGACGCGCCCCCGCCGCCCGGACCGCACGACGGCGAACCGCCGTCCGGACCCTACGACGGCTACGACGGGGAGCCGCGCCGGCCGCTGGCCGTCCGGATCCTGACGCACAACGCGACGATCGCGGGCGGCTGCCTCGCCCTCGTCGCGACCGTCACGCTCGTGTTCGATCCGAGCACGTTCACCGGCCACCGGGCGCAGCCGCCCGCGAGCGTGCGCGGGCTGTCGGCGAACGAGATGCTGGACCGCTGGAAGGCGTCCGACATGGACCCGCTCGCGGCGAACATCGTCGCGAACGCCAAGGAGCGCGCCTACAAGGAGCAGCAGGCCGAGCTGGCGCGGCTGCGGGCCAAGGCCAAGCGGGACGCGGCGGCGCGCGCGAAGCTGGAGGCGATCCGCAAGCGCGAGGAGGAGCGCAAACGGCTCGCGCGGATGAACCCGTCGGCGGCGCAGAACAAGGCGTTCGGGCAGAAGATGAACGCCGCGCGCGGCTGGGGACGGTGCTGGCCGTCGCTGCTGACGCTGTGGAACCACGAGAGCGGCTGGAACGAGCGCGCGATGAACCCGGGCAGCGGCGCGTACGGGATCCCGCAGGCGCTGCCGGGGTCGAAGCTGGCGAGCGCCGGGCCGGACTGGCGGACCAGCTCGCCCACGCAGATCGCGTGGGGCCTCGGCTACATCAAGGCGCGCTACCACGACCCGTGCGGGGCGTGGGCGTGGTGGTCGTCGCACCACTGGTACTGATGCGCCGGGCCGTCCGGGTACTGGTGCTGGTGCTGGTCCTGGCGCTGGCCGGGTGCGGGACGCAGCACGCCGGGGCGCCGCCGCCACCGTCGTCGTCGCCGCCGGGCGGTGCGAGCCCGTACGTCGAGCCGGGCGTCGTGGACGGCGCCCCGCACGAGGGCGAGAACGGCGCGCCGCGCCGGGCGCGGGCGATGTCCGACGCGGACGCGCGGGCGGCGCGGCGGGCCGTCGCGCGGGTGCGGCCCGTCCTGGACCGGCTGCGGCGGGACGGGCGGATCGCGCCGGACGACGTCCGCGCCGCGCTGCTCGGCCTCTTCCCGGCCGCCGCCGTGACGGTCGGACCGGCGCAGCGGCGGTCCGCGCCGACGCCGCCGCCGGGCGCGGAGTACGGCGTCCGGATCGGGACGACCGGGTGCGTGACCGGCGCCGTCGCCGCGTCACGCGTGTGGGCCGACGCGAACGGGCTCTATCCGGAGACGGGCTGCCTGCCGCCCGCGTTCGCGCACTGACCGGTCCGCCGCACGGCACGATGGGGGGCATGGCGACGTCCAGCGACAAGGCGACCGGGCGCCGGTGGTCCCGCGCCGACGCGACCCGGCGGGCGCTGCTCGACGCGGCCCTGCACGTCTTCGCCGACCGCGGGTACGCCGACGCGGGCATCGCGGAGATCGTCGAGCGGTCCGGCGTGAGCGTCGGCAGCCTCTACCACCACTACGGCGGCAAGGCGGGCCTGTACCTCGCGCTCGCCGAGGACCTGTGGCGCGAGCAGGAGGACGCGGCGGCGCACGCCGTCGCGGCGGCCCGGACCGACGGCGCCGACGACCCGATCGCGCTGTTCCTCGCGGGCGCCCGCGCCTACCTCGGCGCGTGCTGGGAGCGGCGCGACGCGGCGCGGCTGTTCCAGGGCGGCGAGGGCCCGTCGGGGTTCGCGCTGCTGCGCCGCAAACGCGCGCAGCACTGGGTCGGGCAGAACACCAAACTGCTCGCCGGCCACGGCGACGGCCGCGCGCCCCAGGTGCTCAGCCTCGTCCTGACGACCGTGATCGGCGAGGCGGGCCGGGAGATCGCGCTCGCCGAGAACGCCGCCGCGGCCGAGGAGGTCCGCGAAGAAGTCCTGCACATCCTCGCCCGCCTCGCCGACTGACCGCTCAGCGGGCCGGGAAGTAGCCGGTGTCGGACGGGCGGCGCCGCCGCGCGGCCAGCGCGCCGAGCGCGGCGGCGGCGACGGCCTCGGCCGCCGCGACGAGCCCGCCCGCGAGCGCGTCCGACCCCGCGCCCGCGAGGACGCTCACGACCGCCACGACGGCCGGGACGCCGAACACCGCCAGCGCGTGCGCCGGGCCCGTCCCGCGATGGACGGCGCTCGCCACGACGACCGCGAGACCGAGCGTCACCGCCCACGGGACGTGGACGAGCGCGACGGTCGCGACCGACGACGGCCACTGCGTGACGCGCGCGCCGGCGAGCAGGACCAGGACGGCGTCCAGGACGAGCCCGGCGACCACCACGCCCGCCGCGGCGGCGAGCGCCAGCAGGAGCCGCATCAGTCCCCCTTCAGCGCGACGGACTTCACGATCGCCTCGACGTCGGCGGCGGACACCTTCCCCGGGACGGCGGTGACGCGCACGACGTAGACGTTCCGGTCGCGCACCGCGACGACGTCCGTGCCCTCGGTCGGGTGGCGCGGCTCGTCGTCGGAGACGTAGGAGTACGACAGGCGGCTGCCGCTGTCGGCGTTCTCGATCCGCACCGGACGCACCGCGCCGCGCTTGTAGTCGTGCCCGATGAGGCGGCCCGCCTGCAGCGCCGCGACGGCGAGCGTCGCCGTCGTCGCCCGGACGGGACGTTCGAGCACGGTGAGCTGCGCGACGGGACGTCCGCCCTCGATCCGCGCGACCGTGAACGCGCCGCCCTTCGCCTGTCGCTGCCAGCCCTTCGGGTAGCCGAACCTCACGTGCGCGGTCTGCGCGTCCACCAACCCGTCATCTTCGCCGCCGCAGCCCGCCGCCGCGCACGCCACGGCCAGGAGCGCGGCGATCCGTCCGGCCCGCATCTCAGCCCACGCAGCTGGTGTAGGGGACGAAACCGCGTTCGCCGTTGCGGGGGGCGCCGAGGTACTGCGCGTCGGTCGTCGTGTTCGTCGCGCTCGACTGCGCGTACTCGACGCCGAGGACCAGCCCGAGCTTGGCCTCCGCGCCGACCTCGAAGCCGTCGCTGCTGTTCGCGCTGGTCTGCTTCAGGACCGTCCCCTTCTGGTAGAGCAGCCGGTCGAAGACGTTCGCGTTCGGCCCGGGGTCCCTGCGGATCACGTTGTCGTCACCGCCCATGTAGCTGAGGAGGCTGAGTGGCATGTGGTACGGGTTCTGCTGCAACCACCGCGCCATCGCGGCACGGTCGGCGTCGTTGTCCAGCGGGACGGTCTGGGTGACGGTCTCGACGGTCTTGTCACCGCCCTTGCCCTTCCCACTGCCCTTGGCGTCCTGGTAGTTCCCGCCGATCTTCCCGTTGGCCTTGCCGCCCTTCTCGAACGTCGTCTGGAACGTCACGGCGACCAGCTTGCCGTCCTTGTCGAACACCAGCCGTTCGCCGCCCGTCCATTTCAGCTCGCCCTCGCCGCCCGCGCCCAGCACTTCGCCCGACCCGGTGAGCGTGCCGGACGTGCTGATGAAGTAGGACGTCTTGGGGTCCTTCGGGTCGGTGTCGTCCTGTGTCACGGCCACGTCCGCGCCGTACTCGACCTTGCCCTTCACACCTGTGTTGATATTGAAGTTCCAGTCGTCGGAGCCGTCGCCCTTCGGGCCGATCTGCGGGAGGTACAGGCCCAGCGAGCCCTCGACGGACTCCTTGTAGCTGACCGTCGTCGTGGTGATCTCGGGGTCCTTGATGTCGGGACGGCCGGTGAGATCGTCCACCTTGTCCACCACCCAGCCCGTGAGCGGGTTGTTCATGCCCGGAACGACGTTCTTCACAACGCTCTTGGCGGTGTCGCGGGTGGCCAGTTCCTTGACGTCGCCCTGGAACTTGTCGGCCTCCTCGTCGTCCTTGAAGATGTAGGTGTCGCCGACGCCGACCTTGATGCTGCCGCCGACGGTGATGTCCGCGCCGAGCTTGAGGTTCTTCCCCAGGTTGAGCTTGCCGCCCGCGCCGACCTCCAGGCCGACGGTGTCGCCGTTCGGGACGACGGTGAGGCGCACCGACCCGTCCGCCATCTCCTGGCGCAGGAACGACCACTCCTTGCCGATCTTCACGATCGCGATCTTGACCGTGCCGCCGTACTTCTGCTCCGACGACGACTTCTCGCACACCTTCGGCTTGAAGTCGGTGTCCGTGACCTTCGGCGGCGTCTCGCAGCTCCCGCCGAAGATCCGGCACAGCGCGGGCGGGAGGACGCGGCTGATCTCGTCGGGGATCGCGAGCGTGAGCAGCACCCCGAACACGGTCGCGCAGATCATCAGGAGCGTGGCCCACTCCAGCGCGCTCGCGCCGAGGTCGGACCGCCCCCGCCGCTTCGGCCCCATCGCGATCGCTCCTCAGCGCCGAGCATCCGTCGTGCGCTCGACCGTAGGACGCCCGATCCACTCCCACGAGGGCCCTGAGACCCAACCCCAGACCCAACGAGGTCAGCCCCGCGGCCCGGCCACCAGGTCGCTATCCGGTAGCCGACCGTCCATTCGCCACGACCCCCCGCCCCGGAAGGGACTTCGCGCTCGCGGCGGGACCGCACCTGGCAGGCATTGTGGATCGACCTTCGATGAGGAAAGTGCGCCCGTCAGTCGTCGCCCTCGGGGGCATAACAACTGGGATCCTGGTCGAATCCGTCCCAGAAAACCCAGAGACGACCGCAGACCGGACACTTGAACTGCGATCTGGCGGCCAGGTAAATTTCCTCGGCGTCGACCACTCCGGCGAACCCATCGAACTGCACGTCCGAAATAATCTTCCATTCCAGCGGATTCGGTATTTCACCGCTGACCGTGATCTTCCACCCGCATCTACAGCGAATGGCCGCCATCAGGGGATCACCTTGATCGATCCGATCCGGGCGCCGGTCCCGGCGATCCTGGCCTCGATGTTCGCCAACTGTTCCGGCGTCACGCTCGTACGGGACAGGTCGATGATGACGCCTCCTCCCTGAACTTGGCTCCCCTTGGAGGCCACGGCGCTGATGATCCTGTTCACGTTTCCGGTCGTCGGCGTGTAAACGTCCCACGGCACACCGTCGACGAGCAGATCGCTCGTGAGGCCCCCGGCCCGCGTTCCCACCGGGTCTCTGAGTTCCACCCGCTTCCCGAGGCCCGCCATGAAGGCCGCCGCTTTGATCTCCGAAGGCGATGGATTCGCGGCGGTAATGGTCAGGAACCCCGGACCCGGCACGTCCACGGTGCAGTTGTGCACCAGGACCGGAGTACTTCCCGCCATTACATGGTAGGTGTGGAGGCCCTCGACCGTGAAGTTGTAGGCGGCGACGGCGCGGCGGGACGTGCGCACCGACAGGACACGGGGGCTCGGGCCGCGGACCGTCGTGAGAAGATCACCGGCCGCGAGGCCTCCGGCATCGGTCCAGGTTCCCTTTTCCGGCGACCAGTACGGGTGACTCACCCAGAACGGATGACGCGCGGTCACGGTGAGCGTGGCCGTCCGGCCGCCGGGCAGGCCGTTCTCGTCCACCGTCAGGGAGACGAGTCGTTCGGGGCCGCGATGCCGGATCAGGGCGGTGACGGCTCGCGGTTCGGTCGCGCCCGTCCGCACGTCGGCGGCCAGGACCCGGTCGCCGACGCGGACGTCCTCGATCGGCTTGCGGCGGCCGTCCGCCATCAGGACGCCCGTGCCCGCCGTGAAGCTGTTCGGTTTCCGGAGGCAGGCTTCGGCCGCCTTTTTTGCGGCTTCCTGGGCCGCCTTCTTCTTGGCCAGGGCGCGTTCGGCTTCTTTCAGGGCCGCGTCGGCGGCGGCCTTCTCCTTGCGGGCGGCGGCGACCGCGTTCCAGAGTTCTTTCAGGCGCTTGCCGAGTTTGACGGCCGCCGGGATCTTTTTGAGGATCTTGAACGCCTTGCCCCACGGCACCACGCCCACCAGCGTCCACAGGCACGCCTTGATGTCGCCGTGAATGCACTTGAGCGCGTCGTCGATGCCGACCAGTTCGCTGAGGAACTTCAGCAGTTCGTCGCCGACCTCTTTGACCTTCGCGCCGAGGTCGTCGTTGTTCTTGTTCGCCAGGTCGGCGCGTTGCTTGGCGTTGTTGTAGGCCGTCTGCTCCGGGGATCCGGGGACGGCGTTCGTGTTCGGGTCGGTGCCGGGCGAGCCGCCCGGGCTCGGCGGTCCGGCCGAGGGCGGGGGTTTGTCGCCGTCGCAGTTCTTTCCCGTGAAGATCTGGCACAGCGCGGCGCGCGTCGCCGTCTGCGCCCGGTCCGGAATCGCGATGATCGTCACCGCCGCGACAAGGGCGCCGACCAGCACGAGCGCCGCCGCGTACTCCAACGCGGACGCGCCCCGGTCCCCTTTCCCTCCGAAGCGACGCACAGATCTTCCCCCGTGTCACGTCAGCCCGTAAGGAGTCGAGAGAACCACGGAGACGCCGCCGGAAACAGGGCCCGGGGACCTCATCGTCTGGGCCCGTTCCCGGGTTAGTGTGGACGGTCATGAAACGCCGCGCAGCAACGCTTCTCGCCGTGGCGCTGGTGACCGTCGCGGGATGCTCGGACGGGAAGAAAGAGGCCTCAACCTCTCCGCGGGCGACGCCGTCCGCACCGGCGAGCGTCAGTGTCGCGAACGTGCCGCTTCCGGGCGACGCCGCCGGGCTCGTCGCGACCGTCGGCCGTCAGGTCAGGGCCGCGCGCACCTTCCACGTCGAGCTGGTGTCCGTCGGCGAGGACGGCAGCCGACTGACGGCGGGCGGCGACGCGCGGACCGACACCCCGGCGCCCGCCGCCCAGCTCACGATCACCGACGAGGGCACCACCTACGCGGTCCTGCTGGACGGCGCGGCGTACGTGCGCGACCAGAACGCGGAGGTCGAGCCTGGCCGGCCGTGGGCGCGGCTCGCGCGCTCGGACCTGACGGCCGTCGCCCCGAGCGGGACGCCCGACCCGCGGGCCGGCGCGCAGGCCGCCGACCTGCGCCGGATGCTGAGCACCCTGCTGGACGGCGTCGACCGCGCCTTCCGTCAGATCACCGCCGACACCGGCCTCGCGATCGTGCGCGCCGGATCGGTCTCCGGCAAGCCCGCCGACGAGCGGGTCGACGGCCGGACGGCGCACCGTTTCACCGGCGAGACCGCGACGAACGCCGTCCCCGGCGACGACGAGATCGCCGCGCTCGGCAGGGCGGGCGTCGCAAAACTGCCGTGGAAGCTGTGGGTGGACGACCGGGGTCTGCCGCTGCGGTTCACCGTTTCACTCGGCCGGCGCGGATCCCTGACGACGACGTACACCCGGTGGGGCGCTCCGGTGACCATTCAAGCCCCGCCCGCCAACCAGGTGGCCTCGATCGGCTGACCCGCTACGACGCGCCGAAGGCGGACGGCGGACCGTCGTTCGGCCGCGGGTCCTCGGCGGGCGGCGCGGGCATCGGGAGCGGCGCGCCCGGCGGACGAGGCCAGACCGGCTCGTCGCGCAGCGGCTCGGCCAGCGGATCCGGCGCGTTGGGCGTCTGCAGCCAGGGCGCCTGCTCGGGCGGGACGGTCTGCCCGTAGAAACCCTCCCAGCCCTTCTCCAGCTCGCCCGGCGGAAGGTCCTCGGACGCGTCCCGCGCGAGCCCGCGCGCCATCGCGAGCCCCACCGCGACGCCGAACAGCGCCTCGATGACGTGCAGCACCACGCCGAACGCCGAGAACGTCCGCGGCACGCCCGCCGCCACGCCCGCGACCGTCGCGGCGGCGGGCACCGCGAGGACGAGCAGGATCCGCGCCGCGACCCCGACCTGGCGACGCAGGTACGCGCCCGACGCCCAGGCGGCGAGGAAGTTCGCCGCGATCCACGGCACGTGCACGCGGAGGATCTGGTCCAGGTCGTCGCCGGTGTCGGCCGGGCCGAGGACGAGCAGCGCGCCGAACCCCAGGGCGAACACCAGGGCCGCCGCCGTCCATCCGCTCAGCACCGCTCGCATGGACGTCAACGTACGCGTCCGTCCCGGTTCGCCCAAGGGCCCGGGGACCCAGCGCCGTCAGCCGTCGAAGCGCATGGCGAACTGGGCCTGACGGTAGGTCGACACCATCACGAGCGTCCCGGTCTGCTGCGCCTCGACCATCTTCCCGCCGCCCGCGTAGATGGCGACGTGATGGGTCGGCAGTCCGCCGTAGAAGACGAGGTCGCCGGCCCGGAGCGCGGACACCGACGGAGTGATCCGCCGGCCGCGCGGATCCTGGACCTGGCTGCCGGTGAAGTGCCCCAGCGCGATCCGCCCGTGCGACGCCTGGTAGACCGCGTACATCGACAGGCCGCTGCAGTCGAACCCGACGGTGTTCGCGCCGCTGTAGCCGCCCGGCGAGCAGCAGATGCCGCGCGACGGCCCGCTGTAGGTGCCGCCACCCCACGAGTACCAGACCTTGCCGACCCAGCACTGCGCCCACGCCACCACGCGCTCGCCGAACGGAAGGTCGTCCGCAGGCTTCTTGCCGGACGTGGCGCACTCGGAGACCACCTGGTCGCCGGGGACGCCGCCGAGCCCGTCGGGCATCCCGGTGTAGAGCGTCGGGTCCTGGTGGTCCACCAGCCGGAGCTTGAAGAGTCGTTCGACCTGGCTGCGGTTCCCGAACGGATAGGTCTGCACGCCCGCGCAGATCAGCTTGGCGCTGGCCGGACCGCCCGTGCCGGGGTTGTCCGGCATCGGGTCGTATTCGTAGTGGCAGATCGGCGAGTACAGCTTCGCGATGGCCCGGGCCGTCCCAAAACGTCCGATTCCCTGTTTGCCGGACGTGTCGGTACAGAGGTTCCTTCGGTTTCTGAGGTCGTCCTTCTCCTTGTCGGTCATTTCCGACTTTTTCTTGAGCTGGCAGTCGGCCGTCCGGACGTCGACCATCGCCGTGTCGCCCGCCATCCCGCTGAGCGTCACCGACCCGTCGAGCCGGACGCCGTTGCGCTCCGCGTACGCCGCGGCGTGCTCCTCCTTCGAGCCGAGCACCATCCAGTAGCCCGCGCCCGCGGGGTCGATCCCCTGGAGCGCCATCCCGACCGCCTGGTCGCGCAGCGGCGCGAGCGCGGCCAGCGCGGCGGCGTCCGCGCCCGTCTGCGCGCGGGTGCGCAGGTCGTCGGCGTGGGCGATGCGGCTGAACAGCAGCAGCCCCGCGACGAGCAGCAGCGCGACGCCCACGACGGAGATCGTCGTGGCCGCGCCGAGATCGTCCGGCCCCCGACGGGACCTGAGCCGCTGCAGCATCACGTCTTCCCCATGGCGTCGATCATGACCGTCCCCGCTGGACGATAAACCGCACGGACAAGCGCGCGACAGGGCCCAGGGGCCTACCACGGCGCCTTTTCCCGATCCTTGCGGCGGTGCCGCGCGGTGGCTACGGTCGGCGCCATGTCCTCGGTGAACATGGACGAACCGCGCCCGCTCGGCGAACGGCTCGGCCGGTACCGGCTGAAACGCCTCCTCGGGTCGGGCGGAATGGGCGCGGTGTATCTCGCCGAGGACGGGAACGGCCACCGCGTCGCCATAAAGGTCATTCACTCGCGCCTTTCCGGGCAGGACGAATTCCGGGAGCGTTTTCGGCGGGAGGTGACGGCCGCGCGACGCGTCCGTCCGTTCTGCACCGCGCCCGTCCTGGACGCCGACACCGGCGGCGACCCGCTGTACCTCGTCACCGAGTTCGTCCCCGGCCCGACGCTGGAGGACGTCGTCGTCCGGAACGGCCCCCTGCGCGGCGCGGACCTGGACGGGCTCGCGGTCGGCGTCGCGACGGCGCTGTCGGCGATCCACGCGGCGGGCGTCGTCCACCGCGACCTGAAACCGGCGAACATCCTTCTCTCGCCGTACGGCCCGCGTGTCATCGACTTCGGCATCGCGCGGACGCTCGCCACCGACGGCGCGATGACGAAGACCGGCCAGTCGATGGGGACGCCGAGCTTCATGGCCCCCGAAGGCCTCACCGGCCGGCCGATCACCGAGGCCGCCGACGTGTTCACGTGGGGGTGCGTCGTCGCGTGGGCGGGGACGGGCGCGCTGCCGTTCCCCGGCCGCAACGTCGGCGAGATCCTGTACCGGACGGTGCACGGCGAGCCGCGGCTGGACGGTCTGGCCGAGCCGATGCGCGGCCTCGTCGCGCGCGCCCTCGCCAAGGAGCCGCACCTACGGCCCACCGCGCCCGACCTGCTCCGGGAGCTGACCGGCGACCCGAACCCGGCGCGGTCGGCGCGGACCACCGCCCCGTCGGGGCCGCAGCGCCCGAGCTTCGCCTCCGACGGCCGCACCCGCCTGCTCACCCGGGGACGCCGCCGCCTCGTCCCGCCCCTCGTCGTCCTCGCCGCGACCGCCGTCGTCGCCGGAACCGCGTACTCCCTCTGGCCGGACGGCGACGGCTCGGCGCCCGGACTGTCCACGACCCTTTTCCGCGATGATTTCAGCGACCGCACGTCCGGCTGGAAAGAGGGCGGGTTCGACGACTACTACCACCGGTACGAGAAGTCCGGCTATGTCGTCTCGGTCGATTCGACGCTCCCGTTCGACACGGCGGAAGCGCCCGTCCCCACCAGCACGGGAAACCTCGCCATCGAGGCCGCGGTACGGGTCGACTCGACGAATCCGGACGACGAAGGCGGGTTGTACTGCGAAGGTGCCGGCCACCAGCGCGTCGACGTGATGCTCGCCAGAAACGGGTTCATCACCATCCGTCGTGCCTCGCTCACGGACATGCGGGATCTCATTCGTTCGTCCACCCCGGCCGCCCGTCCCGCAACCACCGTGAGACTCCGCGTGGACTGCCGGAAGGACGGCGGCGGCACGAGTGTCCGGGCCTGGGTCAACGGACGTTCCACCGTCTCCACCGTGGTGACGGACATCGGGGAGACGGAGGAGACCGGTCTCGTGGCGGGACGCCCCGGACGCCCGTACGCCCCGCCCGCGACCGTCGCCTTCTTCGACGACGTCGTCGTCGGCCGGCCGTGACCACCGTCCGAACGAGCCGGCCGGTGGCCACCGGCTCGGTCAGGAGATCGTGAGGTTCTTCAGCGTCACGGCGCTGGAGTACCACGGCAGTTCGACGTTCACCGTCCTCACCTCGGGGGGCGCGAAGAAGACGTCGCTCAAGGTGACGCCCTGATGGGGCTCCAGGTCGCTGTGGAAGCCGCTGACCGTCTGGGTGCAGAGGCAGACGTCCGCGCTGTCCTGCATGGGCCAGTACCGCAACTGCCCGGCCGAGTCGAACAAGCGGGCTCCCGTCGCCCCGGGCGCGGAATAACTCAAGGTTCCTTCCTTCGCCAAACCGGCTTCGGCCTTCTTCGTCGCGTCCGTCTCGTTGGTGATCGTCCAGGTCAGGACGACCAGCCCGCCCGCTTCGCGGCGCAGCGCGTTGACCGCGAAGGAGAAGTTGTTGCCGTCCGCCGTCACCCCGGTGAAGTGCGGACGCGTCGAGGCGATGACCGGGAGCTTGCCGTCGGTCGCGGTCGGAGCGGGCGACGAGGCCGGGGGCGCCGCCAGCGGCGGCCGGGGGAAGGAGACCGTTACGCGACGGTTCTTGCGCCGTCCCTCGTCCGTGCCGTTGTCGGCGATCGGGTCCGCCGAGCCGTGCCCGGCCGACTGGAACGTCACACCCTGCCGGTTGACCAGGCTCTTGAGCCGGTTCTGCACGGCATCGGCCCGGCGTCGCGACAGCGGATTGTTGATCGCGTCGTTGCCGGAGTTGTCGGTGTACCCGTCGATCTTGACGACGGCGCCGCGCGACGCGTCGATCTTCGCGGCGACCTTCCGCAGAGCGTCGTCCGCCTTGGCCGTCAGGTCCGCCTTGTTCAGGGCGAACAGCACGTCGGTGGACAGGCGGACCCGCGTGTCGCCGCCGTCCTCGTCGACCGACTCGGTCACTCCCTCCGAGGTCCCCTTCAGCGACCGGATCACCGGGGCCGCGAGGGAGGCCGACTGCGGCGAGAGCGTCTGGCCGGGCGCGGGCGGGGCCGACCCGCTCGGGATCGCCACCTCGGTGAACGGCGGCGCCAAGGGCACCCAGACCGTCACCTTTCGCGACTGGGGCGCCGGATACACCGCGTACACCTCGCGGCTCTGCCCACTCGGGAGCCTGTCCGTCTCGCTGCACAGGCAGTGGCCGTCCTGTGTGCTCAGCGGGTAGTACATCTTCATGTTCGCGCCGTCGACGAGCGCGATCCCGCCCATCCCGAGCACTCCCCCGACCTGCTTGTCCCGGGACAGGTCGGCCAGCGGTCCACGGAGGTCGAGGTCGTCCCCGCCCTCGTTGACGATGCGAAGGCGGGCGGTGACGGTGTTCTTCGCGGACGGTGTCAGCGACAGCAGTTCGGCGCGCGCGGGCCCGCCCTCGGCGGCGAGCGGCCGTGACGCGAGCGCCGGGGCCGGCCTCCCCGCCGCCGGGGAGGACGGCGCGGACGACGTGCCGCCCTTCCCGCCCTTTCCGTCACCGCCGCCGCATCCGGCCAGGACGAGGGCGAGAGCCGTACCTCCGATCCAGAGTCGGCCGACGCCTTTCCACCGGCTGCTGATGCCCATCATCGCTCGTGGACGCTCCTTCCGGATTTGCGACTTGTTCCCTCGTTGACCCGCGTGACGACACGCGAAAACGGCGAGAGAACACCGCTGTGAAGCGGGAGTTCTCTCGCCTTTCCGCAAAGCTCCCAGAGGCCGGGGACCCCCCGCGAAGGGGGAGCCGTCACGTCGGCTTGCCCTTGAAGATGTCGTCGAGCGCCTTGCTGACCGCGTCGCTGAGCCGCTTGATGATGCCCGCCTTGTAGAGGGCGCCGACGATCGCGGCCACCAGGACGAGAAGGGCCGCGTACTCGATCAGGCTGGCGCCCCGGTCGCCGTTCCTGCGCGCACGCCCGGCGTTCTCCGCGAGGCGCTCGACCCGGTCGAGAACGAAAGTATGGAGCGTCACGTAGAGAGGGATGAGGTTCATTTCCTGGCTCCCTGTTTTCTGGTCCCGCCGCGTTGTCGGAGCCAACGTTAGGGATTCGGGAGCCTTTCCCCCAGGGTCCGGCGGCCCAATGACGCGCCCGCCGAGGACCCAAAGTTCTCTGGGTCCGCGAACCCACCGCCGCCGTCGTCACCACCGCTCCTGTTCCTCCGCCGTGCCGAGCCAGCGCGCGATGGCCGACGCCCGGGACGTGACGCCGAGCTTGGCGTAGATCCGGTTCACATGGTTCTTGACCGTCTTCTCCGCGACGAACAACCGGCTCGCGATCTCGCCGTTGGAGTGCCCCTGGACGATCAGCCGCATCACCTCGGCCTCCCGGGCCGAGAGTCCGAAGGCGTCCGGGTCGGGGGGCGCGGGGCCGGACGCGGACGGCACGGCCGCCGGCTCGTCGGCCGGCGGCCGGGACGGCAGGCCGACCAGCCGCGACAGCGCGGCGGGCGACAGCGCGTGCACGCCGCTGATCGCGCCCCGCACGGCGGCGGTCAGCTCCTCGGCGGAGAACGTCCCGTGGACGAGATAGCCCATCGCCCCGCCCTCCAGCGCCCGTCGGATCACCTGCCGGTCGTCGGTGTACGTCAGCATGATCACACGGGTGAGCGCGCTGAGGGCCCGGACCGCCTGAACGCCGTCCATCAGCGGCATCTGCACGTCGAGCAGCACCAGGTCGGGACGCAGCCGTTCGGCCAGCTCCAGCGCGGTGCGGCCGTCGCCCGCCTCGCCGGCGATCTCGAATCCCGACGACTCCAGCAGCGAGACCAGGCCCGAGCGCACGACGAGATTGTCGTCGACGACGAGGATCCTCGGAACGTCCATTCAGTTCACCTCGGCCGGGTGTTGTTCGATGGGTTCTTCCAGGGGCAGCCGGACGGTCACGGTCGTCCCCGCGCCGGGCACGGACCGCACCGTGGCCGCGCCGCCGACCCGCGCGGCGCGTTCGTGCAGGCCGACGACGCCGTAGTGGCCCGCGCGGGCCAGCGTGGGGAGGTCGGGCAGCGCGCAGCCCCGGCCGTCGTCGTGGACCTCCAGGACGACGCCGTCGTCCTCGTCCACGAAGGACCGGACGTGGACGGCGTGCGCGCCGGCGTGCCGCGCGACGTTGGCCAGGGCCTCGGACAGGATGGCGACCGCCTCGTACCGGGAGCGGGACGGCAGGTCGCCGTCCGCGGACAGGTCCAGGACGACGGGCACGCCGCTCTCGCGCGACCATGTCCCCGCGACCTCGGCGACGGCCTCGGGCAGCGACCGCTGCACGGCCTGTTCGCGCAGGTCGGTGAGCAGATGCCGGGCCTCGCGGGACGCGATCTCGGTGGCGGCGGCGATCCGCGCGGCCTCCTCGATCCCCCGCCGCGGGTCCCGCTCGACCCAGCCGGGCAGCGCCGCCGCCGCCAGCGCGATGCCGCGCAGCGTCTTGGCGAGCGAGTCGTGCATCTCGCGGGCGAGCCTGGCCCGTTCTTCGGCCGCCGCGGCGGCGACCTCGGCGCGGCGGCGCGCGACCGCCATGCGCTCCTGGTCGTCGAACATCCGGCGCAGCGCCGTGCCCGCGAACCCGGCCAGCGGATAGAAGCACGGCTGCCCGACGAGCGTCTGGAAGGTGTCGGACACCGGCTCCGCCGAGACGAACAGCGTGGTGTAGTACAGGGCGATCTGGATGGCGCTCGCGCCCACCGCTCCCGGCCAGCGGTAGAGCAGCCCGGCGACCGCGCCGGTGATCACGGTGGAGAGGAAGAACGGCCCGGACGCGCCGCCGATCCCGAGCACCGCGAACGACACGCAGATCTCCAGCGCCAGCAGGATCGGATAGCGCAGGAGCCACGGCACGAGCAGGTCGCCGCGATAGGCGGCGAGCCAGGACAGCGCCACCACGCAGGCGACGAGGACGAACGTCTGCGGGACGAGCTCGTCGCCCGGGATCAGCAGGAGGGTGATCGCGGCGATGAGCATCCGGCCCTGCATGAACAACTGGAACGCCGCGCCGACCCGCTCCGGCAGGCCCTCCCGCGCGCGCCCGCGCCGTTCAGTTCCCGAAGAATCCACCGAGGTCCGCCCCCGATCCGAAGAACATCCCGCCGAGAACGAGCAGCATGACCGCGGGCAGGGTCAGGGCGGTCGTGACCGCCGTGATCTGCGGCGTGGTGCGCTGCGCCTTCCGTTTCGCCCACTGCGCCGACTCGCGGCGCATGTCGGCGCTGATGTCCATCAACGCGGTCTGCAGCGGAGCGCCCAGCTCCTCGGCCTGGAGCAGCGCCGTGACGAACGAGGCGAGCGCCTCGGAGCTGTTGCGGTTGCGCAGGTCCTCGAACGCCTCCCGCCGCGGCGTCCCGAGTTCCATCTGCCGGAGCGCGATCAGGAACTCGTCCGCCAGCGCGCCCGGCATGCTGTCGGACACGCGCGTCAGCGCGACGCGGAAGCTGAGACCGGCCGAGACGGTCACCGCGAGCACGTCCAGGAAGTCGGGGAGGCTGCGCTGGATGTCGTTCTGCCGGGCGTTCATCCGGCCGCGCAGGAGGCCTTCGTTCTGGAGGGCGCCGAGCAGGCACAGCAGTCCGAGCGTGTACTGGCTCATCGCGGCCATCAGCAGCGCGACCGTCGCGAAGATGACGACGTACCCGGCGGTGGTGCGGGCGTAGCTCTCCACCGTCATGCCGCCGGGCCGCCCGGCGGCGTCGATGCGCTTGCGGATCCCCGCCCGCCACGGGGCGAGCAGTTCCATGGCGAGGCCGGTGAACGGTCGTCCGACGACGTCGGCGATGGCGTTGAGGATGAAGACGTCGTTCTTCTTGGCGGTCTTTGGCGTCGCCACCACGGCCGACTCGGCGACGCGCTCGCCCGAGACGATCATCGAGTAGCCCCACACCAGCAGCGCGAGGCAGCCCGCCGCCGCCAGCCCGAATCCGAGAACGATCATGGGTGTCCTACACGTCGATCCGCGTGATGCGGCGGATGATGAAGAGGCTGAGAACGAAGAACAGCGCCGAGATGCCGAGAATGATCTGGCCGACGATGCTGGAGCTCATCGCGCGCAGCGCGTCCGGCTGGATGAGCTTGACCATGACGACCGCGCCGATCCCCATCACGCCGATGGCCCAGTTGCTGACGACCGCCTCGCCCATGATCGTCTTGACCTCGCGGCGGATCTCCTTGCGCTCCTCCAGCGTCGCGGCGATCGTGCGGAGCGCGGTGACGAGCGAGCCGCCCGCGCGCGACGACACCACCAGCGTGCTGACGAGCACGCCGAGTTCGCGCGACGGCAGCCGCTGCCCGAGGTCGCGCAGCGCCTCCTCCAGCGACTGCCCGAGCCGGAGGGCCTCGGCCGTGCGTCCGAGCTCGGTGCGCGCCGGGTCGTCCAGCTCGTCGGCCGCCATCTCGATCGCGGTGCGCAGCGCCAGACCCGCGTTGGTCGCGTTGGACAGCACCCGCGCGAGGTCGGGAAGCTGCGCGATGAACGCCTCTTTGCGCCGGTCCTCGCGACGGCGCAGGAACGCGAAGAAGACCCAGGCGACGCCGACGGCCGCCGCGACGCCGAACGGCGCGGCCATCCACTCGCCGATCAGGATGATCGCCAGGACGGAGCTGCCGACGAGCAGGAACAGGAACGTCGACACGCGCAGCTTCAGCCCGGACGCGGCGATGCGCAGCGCCAGCGCCCGGCCGAGGTCGGTCCGGCGCAACCGGGCGTCCATCCGGTCGAACAGGCCACTGATCTGGTCCTGTTCGCCGATGATCGCGCGGGCGGCGAGACGGCGGCGCTGTTCCAGCCCGGCCGCGAGGTCCCCCAGCGACCACACGGCGACGGCGAGCGTCGCGGCGAGGACCAGCAGGATGACCGACAGCGGGACGCTCATCGGACCTCCCGGACCTGGTCGGGGTCGTCGCCGACGCCGAAGGCCGGCGGGACGGACTCGCCCGCGTGGAACAACCGGGTCGCGATCCGCTCGGGCAGGCGGTGGCACACGAACGCGCCGCGCACCGTCCGGTCCGGCCCGATCGGTTCGGACGCGAAGTGCATGACGCGGCGCAGCGCGACCGACTCCCGGTTGCGCGACACCACCACCGCGACCTCGGTGACGCGACGGCTGCCGTCCGGGCCCCTGCTGAGCTGCACGACGGCGTCGACCGCACTGTTGATCTGGTCCTTCACCGCCTCGAACGGCAGCTTCACGTCGCTCATGCTCGCCAGCGTCTGCAACCGGTAGATCGTGTCCTCGGTGGAGTTGGCGTGGACGGTGACCAGCGACCCGTCGTGGCCGGTGTTCATCGCCTGGAGCATGTCCAGCGTCTCGCCGCCGCGGACCTCGCCGACGATGATGCGGTCGGGCCGCATCCGCAGCGCGTTGCGGACCAGGTCGCGGATCGTGATCTGGCCCTTGCCCTCGATGTTGGGCGGACGCGACTCCAGCGGGATCACGTGCTCCTGCTTGAGCTGGAGTTCCGCCGAGTCCTCGATGGTGACGATGCGCTCCCAGTCGGGGACGAACGCCGACAGCGCGTTCAGCATCGTCGTCTTCCCCGTGCCGGTGCCCCCGGAGATCACCAGGTTCAGCCGGGCCCGGACGAACGACGCCAGCAGCATCCCCGTCGCCTGGTCCATCGAGCCGAGCGCGGTCAGCTCCTCGATCGTGTAGGCGCGGGGGAAGCGCCGGATCGTCAGCACCGGGCCGACCAGCGACAGCGGCGGGATGATGACGTTGACGCGCTCACCGGTCGGGAGCCGGGCGTCCACCATCGGGCTGGACTCGTCCACGCGCCGGTTCACCTGCGCGACGATCCGGTCGATCGTCTGGTAGAGCTGGTCCTCGCTGGCGAAGCCGTTCTCCAGCCGCTGCACGCGGCCGGCGCGCTCGATGAACACCGCGTCCGGTCCGTTCACCATGATCTCGGTGACGGTCGGGTCGGCGAGCAGCGGTTCCAGCACGCCGAGCCCGAGCGCCTCGTCCACCACCCGGCGGATCAGGTTCGCGCGTTCGCCCGCCCCGAGGACGGGCCCCTCCCGGGCGATGAGCACGCCCGTGACCTTCTCCAGCCGGGCGCGGCGCTGCGCCGGGCTCAGCGCCGCCAGCTCCTCGAGGTTGATCTCCTCCAGCAGCCGCGCGCGCCACTGCCCGACGGTGTTCGGGCTGGTCCGGTCGGCGGCCGACCGGTCGTCGTCGAGTCGATCTCTCAGTGCCATCGGTCATCCCAGGGGCATCGTGACGGTGCGGGTGACCCCGAAGTCCAGGGGGACCCCCTTCCACAGCAGCGGGATCTTCGCGCGGACCGTGCAGGACACGGCGTCGGTCCCGTCGTGCGTCGTCGCCGCTCCGCTGACGGCGTAGTCGTTGAGCCAGTGCGGCATCGAGCTCGTCGCCGATCCTTCGCACCGTCCCGGGTCCATGGCCTTGCTCGCCTCCCGGGCCCCGGTCCGCGCGGCGTTCTCGACCCGTTCGACGGTCGTCGACGCCAGGTACGCCTGGAACGCGATCAGGATGACGACCAGCGCCAGCGGGAACACGGCGGCGAACTCGACGGCGGCGGCCCCTCGGTCCCGTGTGTCCATGCGTTCACCTCACGCGCTCGTCGACGACCTTGGCGGAGGTCGTGATGCCGAACGGCGTCCGCAGACCCGGCAGGACGGCCGGAGTGTCGATGGTGACCCGGACGTACCCGTCGACGACCTCGATGTGCAGGTGCTTCTCGTCCTTCCAGGGGCCCGAGATGCGGGCCGCCGCCCGGTCGCGGACCTGCGCGCGGCTCCCCGGTTCGTCGTAGCCGAGGACCGCGACGGCGCGCGCCGCCTCGTTCGCGGCGTGGCTGGAGTACATCGAGGTGAGGCCGACGAGAACCGTCTGCCACACCAGCAGGATGATCGCGCCGATCAGCGGGATGATCGCGCTGAACTCCACCAGCGCCGCCCCCTGGTCGCCGCGCCGCGGCGCGGTGCCCGCGGCGGGCGCGTCGAGCAGCCCCGCCTCCGCGGCGACCCGCCCGATCGCCCTGCGGAAGTCGTTGTTCTTCACCAGCGTCGGCGAGCCGGTGTTCGCGGCCTCCTCCAGCGCGCGGAAGCTCGCCGGGATCGTCGCCTTCATCAGCGGCGCGCCGACCATCTTGCGCGCCAGGTCCGGCTGGATCTCGTTCCGCCGGTCCTGGCGGGTCAGCAGGACGAGGACGTCCTCCTCGCGGCGGATCTGGAGGCGGGTCCACAGTTGCGTCATCCGCTTGGCGCCGCGCATCGACGGCACGTCCGGCGTCGCGGTGATGATCACCTGGTCGGCCAGTTCCACGGCCATCGCGTTCGCGTCCGTGACCTGGCTGCCCGAGTCGACGATGACCAGGTCGTACCGGGTCCGCAGGGCGGTGAGGATCTGCCGGATCGCCCGCGCCGAAATTTCCTCGGAGTCCTCGCCGTGCGGCGGGGCGAGCAGCAGGTGCGGACCGGCCGGATGCACGAACAACGCCTCGGCGACCACGGCGCCGTCGAGGCCGTCGACGGCCGCCGCGAGGTCGGCGACGTTGTGCCGGTGCTGGACGTCGAGATAACCGGGGATGTCGCCGGTCTGCAGGTCGAGGTCCACCAGGCACACCGTCCGGCCGGACGCCGCGAGCGCGATCGCCAGATGGATCGCGAGCGTCGTGGTCCCGGTGCCGCCCTTCGCCCCGCACAGCGTCAGCAGCGTGCCGAGCCGTCCGGACGCGGGCGCGTCCTGCGAGCCCTGGAAGTGCCGCCGCATCGTCGCCGACCACTCCGCGGCCTGCTCGACCCGGCTCTGCAGCTCCGACAGGGTCGGTTCGTCGGTGATGACGCCGCGCGCCCCCGACCCCATCGCCGCCGCGAAGATGTCCGCGGTCGCCTCCCGCGCGACCAGGATCACGGCGAGCTGCGGATGCCGCACGACCAGTTCGCGGATCAGGTCCAGCGCGGGCAGCGGGCCGATGTCCTCGTCGACGAGGACGACGTCCACGTCGGGAGCCGCGCCGACCGCGCCGATGACCTCGCCGGACGTGGCCTCCACCGAGACGATCTCGATGTCGGGCAGCTCCTGGAACTGCCCGCCCAGTCCGCTCGCGACCGTCCGGTCCCCGATGCCGAGAATGATGCGCCGCGTCATCGCCGTCACCGCGCCGGAACCGTCTGGCAGACCGGGGCGAGCCGGACGTCGTCCGGGGCGAGACCCGAACCGCCGATCAGCGCGAGCCGGATCTTGTCGGCGAAGCTCTCCTCGCGGGTCAGCTTGAGGCTGTCGGACGCGCTCAGCGCGAACGTGATCGGCACGACGCTGTCGGTCTGCTGCGCGTTCTTGTCGTCCCGCTGGGTCGTGACGCCGCCGATGTGGATGACCTTGGCCGACTTCACGATCCGCGCGGCGCAGGACGTCTGCTTCGCTCCGTCGGTGGTCTGGTAGGTCGCGTAGATGTCCACGAGCATGCCCTCCTGGACCTTGCCCGCCACCCCGGTCTCCGCGTCGATCATGATGGCGATCTCGCGCTGGCCGGGCTGCAGGTCGGGGGCGGGGACGAGCATCCCCTGCTGGAGATAGGAGCCCGCCGGGAGGTCGGCCGCAGCGACCTTCCCCTTGAGCTGGGCGGGGTCGCCGACCATCGTCCGCGGCGTCCACTTGCGCGGCACCCGCACCCGTTGCAGCATCTCGGGCCGCACCTCGGTGTAGGCGGGCACCGCCTGCCTGAGCTGCAGCACCTCGGTCTTCACGCCGACCTCGGCGCGGACGTCGCCGACGTATCCCACGACGCTCACGAAGACCACGATCGAGCCGATCCCGGCGAGGATCATCAGCAGCACACCGCGTCGCTGGCGGGGGTTCATGGGACTCCGTTTCTCATCCGGCGGAAGGCTTCATCGCTTCGGCGGGGAGCGGAACACGACGGTGCCGGCGCGTCCGGGGCCGCCGTCGAACTCGTCCTCGTCCGGGTCGTGCGCCGGCGCGGGGTTCGTCGTGGTGGCCGTGGGCGGCGGCGGGGCGTCCGGGACCGGCGCCGGGACGGGGACCGGCTCGTCCCGCCGCTCGGGCTCCCGGACGGGCGGGGGCCCGTGCCGCGCCGCGGCCGGCAGGTCCGGACGGGTCGGCGGGTCGAGGTCCAGGTCGAGGTTCGCGCGGGAGTCGTCCGGGCCGGCGCGGCGGACGTGCCCGTTGACCGGGCCGGGCGGCGGCGCCGGATCGGGCGGCGTCGGCGCGGGCGGCGTCGGCTGGGGTGGCGGCCGGACGTCGACGGCGCCGGGTTGCGCCATGTGGCAGAACGGGCACTCCGCAAGCGCCGTGGGCTCGCCGCACCAGCCGCACGGCCGGCAGACGGTGGCGCGGAGGATGCTCTGCAACGCCTGGGGATGTCCGCTGAGCGCGACGTACTCGACGCACTTGCGCGTCCCCCAGAACTCGGTCGCCAGCGGCTGCGCCGCCACCGGGGTCGTGCGGATGGCTCCGAGGGCGGGCCGCAGGTGGCGGTGGACCCACTCGGTGTCGCCCTCCCCGCCGCCGACGAGCAGCAGCACGGGATCGAACGGACGGCCGGTGATCTCCTGCACGGGACGTCCCGAGGTGATCCGGTGGACGTGCTCGTGCGGCCACGCCGCGACCGAGAACCCGCCGCGCGGCAGGTAGGACGCCACGTGCTTGCCGAATCCGGTCCTGATGTGGGCCAGGTTGGCGACGCTGTTGACCCAGGCCCCCGTGTAGACGGCGCGGGCGAGCCCGTCCGCCATGCTCGCGAGCTGCCCGGGCCGGACGTAGGGGGACACGAAGGCGAGCTGGTCGGCGACCACCGACAGGGCGAGCGGGGGAAGGTTCAGGCTGACGCCGGCGATGCGGTCGGTGTCGAGCGCGCCGCGTGCCAGCCGGACCAGGCGCGCGGTCTCGGCGGCGCGCCAGGCGGGGAGCAGGACGACCGCGGCGCCCGCGCGGCCGACCTCGGCGGCCATGAGGTCGATGAACGCCGTCGGGGCGTCGACGCCGGGCGGCGGGTCGAACCGCAGCGCCGTGTTCGCTTCCAGGATGCCGGAACTCGGCACATCGCCGACCAGCACCACCCCGGTCACGGGTGCTCCGGATCGCTCGCGAACCTCACCGGGACATCCTTCCTTCTCGTCAGGCGACGCCCCCGCCATCCTCTGATCTCCTCGACAGGAGCAATGACCGTAACCATCCCGCCCATGTGCGATCAAGTAACCATTTTTTCATCGGCGATCTGCCTGAGGAAGGCGAATCGGCGACACCCCGGTGTGATGCCGACATGTGCCGACGAGTTCGTCACGGACCCGCATCCGTTGCGTGAAGTTCCGAGAAACGTCCACGATCCGGTGATCGCCGATCGGCCGGTGGGCCGGGCGCATCGCGCCCCGGACCGAACACCCGCAGGACCGATCGTGACACGGCGATGTACGCGACCGACTGCTTTCAGGCATTTAGTTCGGGCGAAACGTGTAAACGGAGGAAATGCCACGCGGCGGGAGCCGTCAAGATCGTTGATCATGGCCGCGTCCGGTCTTGTCAATAGGTCCACGGGCCCTTGACGAAACGCCTTTGGCGTGCTCGTCGACGGGCTTCGGAAATCGGGGGTCAGGCGAGGGCGAACGACGCCGCAATGCCGTCGGTCGCGGCGGTCAGGCCGCCCTTCGCCGCCTCGATCTCGACGAAGCAGAACCGCTCGTCCGAGACCGACGCCCGCACCATCAGGCCGTCGACGGCCACGCCCTGCCGGGTCGAGGAGTAGGACGCCCGGAAGGCGGGCTTCCCGCCCACCGTGGTCTCCGTGATGCGCGACGTGGGTTCGAGGGCCCGCTGCTTGCGTTCGAGCTGCTCCCGCGACGCGCCGGTCAGTCCGCCGCTGTCGCAGCCCATCGTCAGGTGCGGGGCCATGCCGCCGGTCACCGAGCCGTCCAGCGCGTAGACGGTCCCGTGGCCGCGCTGGACGGTCATGAGCTGCCGGACGAGGTCGGCGTTCTCGCCGGTCAGCCCGAAGGACGTGCGCACGACGGCGGAGGCGTCCGTGAGCGGATCGACCTTCCGCCACCCGCCCGGGACGTCCGCCGTGACACCGGTGGACGCCCCGCCCAGCCGCGTCGCCGACGACCGCGCCGTCGTCGCGTCCGACCGCGCCGGTCGCTCGTCACCGCCGCCGCAGCCCGTCGCGAATAACGCCACCGCGCCCAGCACGGCCAACCCGATCCGAACCATGGGAACCCCCGGTCAGTGCTCCGCTCGCTGCGGGCGGGAGCGGACGCCCGCCCCGGACGTGCGCAGTCAACCAACCCGCGCGGCCCGTCGTCCGGGCCCCAGGACCCATCTTCGGGCCCATCCCCCAGGCCCGGGTCCGACCCGGGTCCGCCGGGCCGGGAACCCCTCGCCGCACGGGGGTTCGGGGGGCCGGGACGTTCTAGAGTCGGGGCATCGGCCAGGAACGAGCGCAGGAGTCGGCGATGACGCAACACCCGGAGCCCGGTCAGCACCCGTCCGCCCAGGGGCCGGGTGCGAGCTACGGCCCGCCGCCGCCCCGGCATCCGCAGCAGCCGCCGCGTCCGCAGCAGCCCGGGCCCGCGGGCCCGCCGCCCCCGCCGCCGCCCGGCCGGGGCTCGGGGGCCTTCCCGGTGCCCGACCGCTTCCAGCCCGCCCCCCGGCCCGCCGAGAAGGGCCTGATCGGCGCGCTGTTCGACGCGAACTTCGACTACCTGGTCACCCCGAAGCTCGTGAAGCTCTGGTACCTCGTCGCGCTGCTGCTGGTCACGCTGCAGTGCGCGGTGCTGTTCGGGTTCGGCGTCTGGATCTCCACCTGGGACGACTTCTGGGCCTGGGGCGTCATCCTGCTGGTCGCCTCGCCGCTGGTGTGGCTGTTCGAGCTGCTGCTCGTGCGGATCTTCATGGAGGCGGTCGTGGTGCGGTTCAAGAGCGCCGAGCATCTGCGCGTCATCAAGGACAAGATCTAGCGGTGGCCGATTTCGACGACGCTCCCCCGCACGCCACGCGCCGCGAGCCGGGCTCGACGCGACGGGACGTCCCCGGTCCGCGCGACCCGGCCGGCACGCGGCGCGACGGCCCGGCGGCGGCGGAGGGTCCGCTGCTGCGGCTGCCCGGCCCGCTCGCGGACCGGTTCCGGCTGGTGGCCGAGCTGCCGGTGCAGGGCGCGGAGTCCGACCTCGTTCTCGTCCGGGACGGGACGGGCGCCGAGTACGTGGTCAAGCTGTTCCGCCGCGGCTACCACGCCGACCGGGAGGTGTGGGAGAAGCTGCCGCTGCTGGCGTCCCCGCACGTCCTGAGCGTGCTGGAGACGGGCACCGCCGAGGGACGCGACTACGAGATCGCCGAGTACGCCGAGGCCGGCAACCTCCGCGCGCTGATGGACGCCCCGCTGCGGCCCGACACGGTCGCCGCGATCGTGGAGCAGCTCGCGGCGGGCCTGGACGCCCTGCACGGCGCGGGCGTGGTCCACCGCGACCTGAAGCCCGAGAACGTGCTGGTCCGCAGCCCCGACCCGGTGGACGTGGTGATCGCCGACTTCGGCCTGAGCCGGGTGCTGGAGCAGAGCGTGATGTTCGCGTCGTCGTCGCGGACGCTCGTCTACGCCGCCCCCGAGTCGCTGTCGGGCCAGGTGTCCCCCGCCCGGGACTGGTGGTCGCTCGGCGTGATCGTCCGCGAGCTGGCCACCGGACGGCCCCCGTTCGCGGGCCTGAGCGAGACCGCCGTGGTCGACCATCTCGCGACGCGCGCCGTCCCGGCCGACGACGTCGCCGACCCGCGCCTGCGGCTGCTGTGCCAGGGCCTGCTGACCCGCGATCCGCGCGGCCGGTGGGGATCGGAGCAGGTCAGGGCGTGGCTGGACGGCGCGTCCCCGCCCGTCGCGGCCCCGGCGCGCGCGACCGTCCCGCCCGGAAGGGGCGTCCCGTTCGCGGGCCGCCGCCACGACGACCGGCGTGAGTTCGCGCGCGTCCTCGTCGAGCGCTGGGACGAGGCCGCGCCGCACTTCTTCGGCCGGGGCGCGGCGGGCGAGGCGTGGCGGACGCTGCGCGACTGGCTCGCCGAGGTCCCCGACGACGGCACGATCGCGCTCGTCGACCGGTACCTCGCGGCGGACCTGCCGCCGGACGAGAAGCTGCTGCACCTCGTCCGCTGGCTCGACCCGGACCTGCCGCCGTTCTTCCTCGGCCGCCGCGTGACGGCCGCGGACCTGCCGGGCCTGGCCGCGCTGGCGGGCGATCCCGCGCACCCCGACCACCGGACGGCCTGCCTGATCGGCCGCGCGCTCTGGGACAGGGACCTGCTGCCCGTCCTCGCGGCCTCACCCGAAGGCCATGACTTGGTGGCCGTGCATGAGCAATGGCATCACCACGTCGCGGCATGGAACGACCTCGCGCGCTGGCTGCGCGGCCAGGAGTCGACCCCGCCGGGCCTGCCCGGACGGCTCCCGGAGGCGGGCGCCCCGGCCGACGACCCCCCGGTCGTGCTGCTGACCCTGCTGGCCCTCGCCGCCCGTCCGGCCGAGGCGCGCCAGAACATCGCGCAGGCGGCGGGACGGGCGCGCGCGGCGGTCCGCGCGGACGTCCCGTGGTTCCGCTGGATCGCCGACGGCGCGGGCGACGACCCGCTGCGCCAGTTCGCGGTCGTGCGCGCGGCGCCGGAGGCCGTGCTGGAGGTCGAGGCGCGGGCGCGCGAGCGGGCCGCCGCCGAACGCCACCAGGCGACGTTGGCCGAGCGCCGCGCCGAGCTGGAGCGCAAGCGCCTCGCAGGACGCGCCAACGCCACGCTCCGCGCCGTCGCCTGGTCGGTCCCCCTGCTGCTGATCTGGCTGGCCGTCAGCGCGCTGATCTCGGTGGTCGCGGGAGGCGGCGGCGACGGCGGCACCACGTCCGTCGGCCTGCACCGCAGCGGCAGCTCGGTCGGCTTCGGCGTGCTCGCGTTCGCGTCCGTCCTCGCCGCGCTCGCGCAGTGCGGGATCGAGGTCGCCGTCGCGCGGCGGCAGGCGGGCGACTACCTGCCGCTCGGTCCGTGGGCGGTGCTGTCGCGGGTGCTCGGCGTGGGCGGCCGGGGCCTGTCGCGGGCGTCGGCGACGATGTCGGGCGCGGCGCGGCGGAACGGACCGCGCGGCTGCGGCGTCCTTCTCCTGGCGGCGATCGTCCCGGTGCTGCTGCTCGTCCTGCTGGCGGCGGCGATCACCCCGGTGGCGGGACTGCTGTGGATCTTGATCATGGTGCTGGCGGTCGTGGCGCACGGCGTCGCGGCGGGCGTGCGGGTGGACCGGTGGCGGCGCGGACGCGCCGGCGAGGGAGGGAACCGATGAGCAGCGGCGTCGAGGCCGACATCGTGCTGGACGCGGCGGTCGTCCTCACCCTGGGCATGAACCGCGTGCTCGGGCGGGGCGGGGAGGCCGCAGGACGGGGCGCGCAGCTCCTGGCCGCCCTCGCCGCCGGACGGGCCGAGGCGCGCGCCGAGGCCCTGGCCGAGGCGGAGACCTACGAGCGGGCCGTCCGCGAGGTGCTGGCCCGCAACGCCCGCGCCGAGGAGCTGGCGCGGACCCGCGCGGAGCTGGACGCCGACGTCCCGCTCCCCGAGCCGCTGACGCCCGGCGACGAGACCGCCGCCGAGCTGACGGCCTGGTGCGCCGCGACGGACCGGGCGCTGGACGCGGCCGAAGCGCACCTCGCCGGAGCCCTGGCCGCCCGCGTCGGCCAGCAGGTGTTCGCGCTGCCCGACCGCGTCGCGGTTCCGGAGCGTCCCGCCGCGCCCGACGCCCGCGACGCCCTCGAACGCGTCCTGACGCGACTGCTGCCCGACGCGTCCGACCATGACCGGGACGCGGTCGCCGCCGCCGCGCGCCTGCTCGCCGCCGCCACGACCGCCGAGGACGCGGACACGGCCCTCACCGAGGTAAGGCTGCGCGTCCGGGACGCGAACGCGCGCACCCGCGACCGCCGGGCCGACGAGAAGCGCCGGGCGCAAGAGGCCGAGGCCGCCGAGCAGGCCGCCGCCGAGCGCGGCTACGTCCTGGACGCGATCACGACGGCGTTCGAGGAGCTGGGCTACGAGGTCCACGACGGGTTCGAGACGCTGACGGCGAACGACGGCGCCCTGCTGCTCACGCGCGGCGACTGGCCCGACCACAGCGTGAAGATGCGGATCGAGGACGCGGGCCGGGTGCGCGCCGCGATGGTCCGGGGACGGGCGGCGCGCAGCGCGGACGACCGCCGTCTGGACGCCGAGCGCGAGGAGGAGTGGTGCGCCGCGTTCGAGCGGGCGAGGACGCGGCTCGCGGCGTCCGGCGTGACGTCGGAGGTGACCTGGCGGCTGGATCCGGGGGTCCACGAGCTGCCGGTGAGCGACCCGGCACGGCAGACTGGGACGCGGAGCGGGCGGCGGGCACGGGGCCGCGAGCGCCGCGGACTGTGAGGGGCAGGCGATGAGCGCAGAATCACCGACGTTGGGCGGCAGGCTGCCCGGCTGGCCGCCGTTCGTGCGCGAGCTGGACGCCACGCTCTCGGTGCACTCCCAGTACGTCCTGTCCGGCAACCTCTACGACAGCTTCCTCGCGCCCCCCGCCGACCCGACGGAACCGGCCCGGCTGCTGCCGCTGCGCGAGCTGCTGTGGGAGTCGCTGCGCTCCAGCGGGTTCAGCTGCCTGATCGTCTACGACCCGGTGGACGGCGTGCAGGTCCTCCCGGAGGCGGGCGACGAGATCGGCGACGAGGCCCAGCGCGCTGCCGAGCAGCTGCTCGGCAAGCTGAAGACGAACGAGAAGCCGTCCCTGGAAGGGCTCCAGAAGTACCTGGCGGCGGTGGCGCGGCCCACCGAGAAGGTGCGGGCGGCGTTCCTGCTGGACTCGGCGTCGCGGATCGCACGGACGCCGACCGAGATGGAGCCCGCCGAGCGCGACTTCTTCCGGTTCTGCGCGAAGCTGTCGCGGTCGGCGATGCCGGTGCGGGTCGCGGGGCCGCGTCCGAAGCCGCTCTACAACCCGGTGCTGTGGCTGGTGGAGCGGCCGGGCGACCTGCCGCCGTGGCTGACGGCCGGCAACGAGACGATCCGCGAGATCACCATCCCGCGCCCCCACCTCGGCGACCGGCAGGAGACGGCAAGGCTGCTGGCCCGCGCGTTCGGCGTGACGGACGTCGACACCGACCCGTCCGCCGCCGCGACCTGCGACGCGTTCGCCGAGCAGGCCGACGGCCTGACGCTCCAGTCGATGATCGAGGTCACCCGGCTGGCGAAGGAGCGCAACGTCGACCTCGTCGACCTGCCCGACGCCGTCCGGACCTACAAGCTCGGCGTGCTCGACAACCCGTGGAGCCGGGGGCATCTGCGGCGGCGCGTGCTGGAGGGCGAGAAGCGCGTCCCGGAACGGGTCATCGGGCAGCCGCAGGCCGTCACGAAGACGCTGGACATCCTCAAGCGGGCCGTCCTCGGCCTGTCGGGCGCGCAGGCGACGCGGTCGGGCAGCCGTCCGCGCGGCGTGCTGTTCTTCGCCGGGCCGACGGGCGTCGGCAAGACCGAGCTGGCCAAGGCGATCACCGAGCTGGTCTTCGGGGACGAGTCGGCCTACCTGCGGTTCGATATGAGCGAGTTCTCCGGGGAGGGCTCGGGCGACCGGCTGATCGGGGCGCCGCCGGGCTATGTCGGGCACGAGGCGGGCGGCGAGCTGACCAACGCCGTCCGCGAGGACCCGTTCCGCGTGATCCTCTTCGACGAGATCGAGAAGGGCCACCCCCGGATCCTCGACAAGTTCCTCCAGATCCTGGAGGACGGACGGCTCACCGACGGCCGCGGCAACACCGTCCACTTCTCCGAGTCGATCCTGATCTTCACCTCGAACCTCGGGATGTACGTGCCGTCCGGGCCGGGCGGGCAGCGCGAGCAGAACATCCACCCGGGGATGCCGTACGAGGACATCGAGCAGCGGATCAAGGCGGCCGTGGCGGACCACTTCACGACCGTCCTCAACCGGCCGGAGCTGCTCAACCGGTTCGGCGACAACGTCGTGGTGTTCGACTTCATCGGCCCGGACGCCGCCGACAAGATCTTCGACCTGCAGTTCGGGAACATCTGCCGCCGCGTCGCCGAGGAGCACCGCCTCATGCTGACCGTCCGCGGGGACGCGATGACCACGCTGCGCTCCTGGTGCACGGCCGAGCTGGAGAAGGGCGGCCGGGGCATCGGGATGGCGCTGGAGTCGTCGTTCGTGAACCCGCTCGCCCGCGCGCTGTTCGACCGGGAGCTGGGCGACGACGAGCGGATCACCGTGGCGGGCCTGCGGCGCGAGGGCGGCATCGTCCACGTGGACCTCGCGTGACCGGGACGCTCCAGCTCGCCAAGGCCCACTACCCCGTCACGACGCTCGGCCCCGGCACCCGCGCGGGCATCTGGACGCAGGGCTGCACGCTGCACTGCCACGGCTGCCTGTCGCGGGACACCTGGGAGTCCGACCCGTCCCGCGCGGTGCCGGTCGAGGCGATCGTGGGGTGGCTCGCGTCACTCCCCGGCCCGCTGGACGGCGTGACGATCTCCGGCGGCGAACCGTTCCAGCAGCCGGCCGGGCTCGCGGCGCTGCTCCGGGGAATCCGTGCGTGGCGGGACGCGCGCCCGCATGAGACCATGCCGTTGGACATATTGGTCTACAGCGGATATGTCTACAGTCGTCTTTCACGTTCGGCCGAGACGCGGGAGATCCTGGACCTGTGCGACGCCGTGGTCGCGGGGCCGTACGTCGATCGGCTCAATCCGCCGGGCGGAGGCACCGGCCGGCGGTCCCTACTCTGGAGGGGGTCGGCCAACCAGCGGATCGTTCCGCTGTCCCCGCTCGGACGGCGGCGCTACGCGGTGCCGGACGGACTGCCGGACGTGCAGGACGAGACCGGCGACGCGCGGCAGGAGGCCGGGCCGCCCCGGATGCAGGTTTCTATGGAAGAGGGGCCGGAGGGAAGGCGGGTGTACTACATCGGGATCCCGCGCAGGGGTGACCTCGAACACCTCTCGACGACACTGGAGCGCGCCGGGGTGCGCGCGGGGGTGGTGTCATGGCGACCTTGAACTGTCCCGTCTGCGACGAACCGTTCCAGCCGGGCGATCTGCTCTGCCTGAGCTGCGGGGCGAACCTGGCGCGCGCCGGGGGCGGCGGGGGCCGTCGTCCGGGCGGCTACGAGGACCAGGGCCCGCCGCGCGGCGCCCCTCCTCAGCACGGCGCACCGCAACACGGCGCCCCCCAGCATGGAGCGCCGCAGCACGGCGCCCCTCCTCAGCACGGCGCCCCTCAGCACGGGCAGCCGCCCTACCAGCAGCAGTACGGCGACCAGCAGTACGGTGACCAGCGGTACGGCGGCCCCCCGCAGCCCGGCCCGCCGCAACAGGACCCGTGGAGCCAGCCGCCGCAGCAGCAGGCCCCGCCCCAGCAGCAGCCACAGCAGCAGCCGCAGGACCCGTGGGGCGCGCCGCCGCCGCAGCAGCAGCCGCACCAGCAGCAGGACCCGTGGTCCGCGCCGCCCCCGCAGCAGGATCCCCGGCAGCAGGCGCCGCAGCCCGCGGACGGCTGGGGCGCGCCGCCGAGCCAGAGCCCCGGCCCGCAGAGCCCGTACGAGCAGCAGGGACGTCCGGGCTACGACCCGTACGACCAGCAGGGCCAGCAGCAGGGCGGCCAGCAGTACGGCGGCCAGGGCGGTGGCCCGGTCGGCGGGCAGGGCGGCGGCTACCAGCAGCAGGGCTATCCCCCGCAGCAGGGCGGCGGCCAGCAGCAGTACGGCCGTCCCGACCAGGGCTACGGCCCCGGTCCCGGGCCCGGCCCGCAGCGCGGCGGACGCGCCCCCGCGCCCGACAGCACCGCCGCCATGTGCCCGTACTGCGAGGCGGTGCTGACCAACCCGGCCGCCGCGCAGTGCGAGTCGTGCCTGCGTCCGCTGACGTCCAAGCCGCACGGGGCGCCGCAGGCCGCGCCGACGCTGCGCGTCCAGTTCCCCGGCGGTGACGTGAAGGTGGCGGCCGGGCAGCACCTCGTGCTCGGACGCGACGCGGGCCAGTCCCCGGTGGCGAGCACGTTCACCCAGTACGACAACGTGTCCCGGCGGCACTCGACCGTCTGGCTGGACCCGTCCGGCACGGCGTGGGTGCGCGACGAGGGCTCGACCAACGGCACGTTCGTCAACGGCGAGCGGTTGCCGCGCGGCGTGGAGGCGCCGCTGCGCGACGGCGACCAGCTCCGGCTGGCCGCCGACGTGACCGGCACCGTCCAGCTCACCTGAGACGCGGGCGACGGACGGCCCGCCACCGGGCCGTCCGTCGTTGCGTTTTCGTGATCACGACGCGCTACCGTCGGGTCACAACGGCGCGTCCTGTCCATCGGGGGGCACGGCGGGCCGTTCTCTGACGGAGAACCACGCATGCGCCGCACCCTCGTCGTGTCCGTCGCGACGGTCACGCTGCTCGCCCCCGCCGGTGTCGCCCGCGCCGGGGCCGTCGCCGCACCGAGCGTCATCACCGGCTTCACCGTCGCCACGACGGCCCTCGGAACGCTCCGGATCTCCGGCTGGCTGGCCGCGCCGGGCGCCCAGGTCGCCGGGAAGCACCTCGTCCTGGAGGCGGCGGACGCGTCCCGGCGCTCCTGGTACGTCGTGTCGCTGCCGAAGGCGCCCGTGACGAAGCCCGACGGCTCGTTCACCGCGTCCTACGGCTTCATCGCCTACCCGCACGGCTACTACCGCGTCCGGTTCGACGGGGACGACACCGTGGCCGCCGCGCGCAGCGGCGAGGTCCGCGACACGCGCGCCGACACGCGCGTCCGGGGCTGGAAGGCGTCCCGGCACAAGATCCGCAAGGGTTCGCGGGTGACGTTCCACGGCATGCTGCTCCAGAAGTCCGGGACGTCCTGGACGCCGCTCAAGCACCAGCGCGTCTACATCATCGGCCGGATGCGCGGCAGCAAGACCTGGTACTGGTACGCGCGCCCGAAGACGAACGGCAAGGGCGTCTTCAAGGCCCGGTTCCGCGTCTCGCGCGACACCTACTTCACGTTCCAGTACTACGGCGACCGGACGCACTACACCGAGGTGCCGACCGTCGAGACGTTCGTCAACGTCCGCTGAGACGCGAACGGCCCCCGGGCGACGCGCCGGGGGCCGTATCAAGCCGGGACGTCAGCCCGCGCGCTTGGTGCGGGCGCGGGTCCGCTCGCGGTCCTTGGCCGACAGCACGACCTTCCGGATGCGGACGGCGGTCGGCGTGACCTCGACGCACTCGTCCTCGCGGCAGAACTCCAGCGCCTCCTCCAGGCTGAGGATCGTCGGCGGGGTGAGGCGCTCCAGCTCGTCCCCGGTGGACGAGCGCATGTTCGTGAGCTTCTTCTCCTTGGTGATGTTGACGTCCATGTCGTCGGCGCGGGAGTTCACGCCGACGATCATGCCCTCGTACACCTCGGTGGTCGGCCCGACGAAGAACGTGCCGCGCTCCTGGAGGTTCGTGATCGCGTACGCGGTGGCCGCGCCGGACCGGTCGGCGACCAGCGACCCCGCCGGACGGGTGCGCAGCTCGCCGAACCACGGCTCGTAGCTCTCGAAGACGTGGTGCGCCATGCCGGTGCCGCGCGTCTCGGTCAGGAACTCGGTGCGGAACCCGATGAGGCCGCGCGCCGGGACGAGGAACTCCATCCGGATCCAGCCGGTGCCGTGGTTGGTCATCTGCTCCATGCGGCCCTTGCGGACCGCCATGAGCTGGGTGACCGCGCCGAGGTGCTCCTCGGGGATGTCCACCGTGAGGCGCTCGACGGGCTCGTGCTTCTTGCCGTCGATGGTCCGCGCGACGACCTGCGGCTTGCCGACCGTCAGCTCGTAGCCCTCGCGGCGCATGTTCTCGACCAGGATCGCCAGCGCCAGTTCGCCGCGGCCCTGCACCTCCCAGGAGTCGGGACGCTCGGTCGGCAGCACCTTGATCGACACGTTGCCGACCAGCTCGCGGTCCAGCCGGTCCTTCACCATGCGGGCGGTGACCTTGGTGCCCTTCTCGCGGCCGGCCATCGGGCTCGTGTTCGTGCCGATGGTCATGGAGATCGCGGGCTCGTCCACCGTGATGAGCGGCAGCGGGCGCGGGTCGTCGGGGTCGGCGATGGTGTCGCCGATCATGATCTCCGGGATGCCGGCGATCGCGATGATGTCGCCCGGACCGGCCTCGTCGGCGGGCTTGCGGGTCAGCGCCTCGGTCATCAGCAGCTCGGTGATGCGGACCTTCTCGACGCTGCCGTCGTGGCGGCACCAGGCGACCTGCTGGCCCTTCTTGATCACGCCGGCGTGGACGCGGCACAGCGCGATCCGGCCGAGGTAGCTGGACGCGTCCAGGTTCGTCACGTGCGCCTGCAGCGGCGCGTCCGGGTCGTAGGACGGCGCCGGGATCGTGTCCTTGATCACCTGGAACAGCGGCTCCAGGTCCTCGGCGGCGGGCATCTCGCCGTCGCCGGGCTTGTCCAGCGACGCGCGGCCCGCGCGGCCCGACGCGTAGACGATCGGGAAGTCGATCTGGTCCTCGCCGGCGTCGAGGTCCATGAACAGCTCGTAGGTCTCGTCCACGACCTCGTCGATGCGGGCGTCCGGCCGGTCGGTCTTGTTGACGACCAGGATCACCGGGAGCTTGGCCTCCAGCGCCTTGCGCAGCACGAAGCGGGTCTGCGGCAGCGGGCCCTCGCTGGCGTCCACCAGCAGGACGACGCCGTCCACCATCGACAGGCCGCGCTCGACCTCGCCGCCGAAGTCGGCGTGGCCCGGGGTGTCGATGATGTTGATCGTCATCCCGTTGTGCAGGACGGCCGTGTTCTTGGCGAGAATCGTGATGCCCTTCTCGCGCTCCAGGTCGTCGGAGTCCATGACGCGGTCGTTCACGTCCTGGTTCTCCCGGAACGCTCCGGACTGCCAGAGCATGGCGTCGACCAGCGTCGTCTTGCCGTGGTCGACATGGGCGACGATGGCGACGTTGCGGAGGTCGTCGCGCGTGGAGAAGGGCATGCGGGCTCGCCTTGGGTGAGGGTTGGGCGTGGGGATTTCGTGACGCCGCGGACGGGCGCGCACTACCAGTCTACTCGGCCCGGCGCGCCGCCCTTTCCGGCGCCGCGTCGCGACCCGGCCCGGCGGCCAATTGGTCATCTATGCGCATTCTTTGTAAGGTCTTTCGTCATCCGGGCGTTCCCTCGCCCCTGCTCACGGGGCCGCGTCCGGATCCGCCGAGTCCCCCGGAGGGGGAGCCGGGGACCCAACCGGGCTTCTCGGGGTGAATCGACGCACACGGCGTCGTAGGGCTTCTCCGGCCCGAACCCGTCAGCTAACCCGGCAGGCGGCGAGGAGAGGAGAGACCGGTTTTGGCACCGGATTCCCGGCGGCGCCGCTGGACGGCGCCCGCAGTCGCGGTGGCCGCGCTCGTCGGCCTCGGGCTCACCGGACCGGCCGTCGCGCACGCCGCGTCGCCGCTGACCGTTCTCGCGGCCCCCAAGCCCACCGAGAAGGAGCTGCGCAAGCAGCTCGACGACCTCAACACCCAGGCCGAGATTCTCACCGAGAAGTTCAACAAGGCCCGGGTCGACCTCCAGCGCGCGCAGCGGGCCGAGGCCGCCGCCGCCCGCATCTCGGCGGACCTGGAGAAGAAGGTCGCGCCCGCCCGCGAGCAGCTCGCCGCGCTCGCCGCCGCGAACTACATGAGCGGCGGGCCGGACGTCCTGTTCGGCTCCGGCGGCGCGGACGGCCTCTCCGACACCGCCTACCTGGCCCAGAACCAGGCGACGGTCGTCGCGTCCGTCCAGGCGGAGATCGACAAGGCCAACAAGGCCAAGCTGGCCGCCGAGCAGCGCACCGCGCAGGTCGCGCAGGCCAAGAAGCAGGTCGAGAACGCCCGCACCACCGCCCGCAACAAGATCGCGGAAGTGCAGAAGCAGCTCGACAAGCTCACGACCACGCACGTCAAGGACCCGCACACCGGGCTGTCGGCGACCGTCACCGGCTCGGGCCTGCCCGCGCGGATGGCGCGCAAGGCGCTGACCAAGATCGGCCGCCCGTACGTGTGGGGCGCGGCCGGGCCGAGCACCTTCGACTGCTCCGGGCTCGTCGTGTGGGCGTACGCGCAGGTCGGCAAGCCGGGGCTGCCGCACTACACCGGCGACCTCTACGACCTCGGGACGAAGGTGAGCCGGGGCTCGCTCCAGTCCGGCGACCTCGTCTACTTCGGGTCCAACCTGCACCACATGGGGATCTACCTCGGCGGCGGGAAGTTCCTGCACGCGCCGTCGACCGGCGACGTCGTCAAGATCTCGGACCTTTCGGACCGGTCCGACTTCGCGGGGGCCAACCGCATCAGCTAGTCCTCTTTGTCGGGATCTATTCCGTAACGCCCGGGGTGGGAGTACGCTCCGGCGCAGTCCGTGAACGCCGTCCCGGCGCACCGGTGTTCGTCCCTCCGCCCGAAGGAGTTCCGGTGAGGTTCCGCAAGCCCGTTCTCGTCGCGGCCACGGCCGCCGCCGCCCTGCTGCCGGTCGCGGCCGTCGCCGCCCCGGCGGGCGCCGTGCCGCCGCCCGCCGGACGGATCGCCGTCCAGGCCGCGCCGCTGCCGTCCGCGGACCAGCTGCTCGCGCTCGTGCTCGCCGCGTTCCCCGCGAACATCCAGGCGGACGCGCGGCTGATCCTCGGCGGGGACTACCTGAACGGGCTGCAGCGGCTCGTCGCGGACGTCCAGAAGCTCACGGCCGCGCAGCTCCAGGACATCGCGAACAAGCTGCTCGCCCTGCTCAAGCTGCTGCCGACCGACCTCGGGAGCCTGTTCGGGAACCAGCTCGCCCAGGGCCTCTCCCACGACGAGGCGCTGACCGCCGCGATCACCGCCGCCCTCGCCCCCCGCCTTCAGTCCAGGTAGGGGGCGAGCAGGTCGACGATCGGCCGGTCCCCCGGCAGCCACGGGACGTCGTGCAGCTCGCCGGCGGCGAGCCAGCGCAGCTCCCGGTGCTCCAGGGCGCGCGGCTCGCCGTCGTCCAGCCGCGCCGTCCAGACGCGCAGGACGCCGCCGAGCACCAGCGGCCAGTCCCCGCCGACCCGGTCGCCGAGCACGACCCCGACGCCCAGCTCCTCCCGGCACTCCCGCACGAGCGCCTGCTCGTCGGTCTCCCCCGGATCCACCTTCCCGCCGGGAAACTCCCAGCCGCCCGCCAGCGCGGGCGGCTCCGCCCGCTGCGCCGCCAGCAACCGCCCGTCCGCGATGATCGCCGCACCCACCACTATCACCCCGCGTCACCCACCTTCCTCGCCGCCATCATGCCGGTACCCTCCGACACCCACGAACCCCCCGTCATGGGGTGCGGGTGGCGACGATGTGTTGGGCGCGGGCGACGATCGCGCCGAGGTGTTCGCCGTGGGCGCCGCGCCAGTAGACGCGTCCGCAGGTCGCGCAGCGGCCGTAGGCGGTCTGGGTGCGGCGGGTGCCCTCCTCGACGGCGTCGGCGACGTCCGCCGCGGCCACCGGGACGAGCGGGCCGTTGCAGGCCGTGCAGCGCGTCCAGGGGTGCAGGACGGGCGCGAACCGGTCCAGGACGTCGTCGAGCTGGTCGTCGGGACGTGAGCCGCGCACGTACGCGCCGAACCACAGCGCCCGGCGGTGCAGCAGGCCCCGGTCCTGCGTCAGCAGCACGCGGCGCTCGGCGTTCGCCCAGGCGACGAGCGACGGGTCGTCGCAGTCGTTGTCGTAGGCGGTGTCCAGCCCGAGCAGGCGCATCCGGCGGGCGAGCGTGCCGAGGTGGACGTCCAGCAGGAAGCGCGGCGCGTCCTCGCCCTCGTCCAGCGGCACGCGCTGCGGGCGCGCCACCGGGCGCACCTCGACGCGCGCGCCCGGCGCGGGACGGTCCTTCGGACGCGCCGGGACGCCGTCCACGACCAGCTCCCCGACCTCCGGCAGCGGCACGCCCAGAGCCTCCACCACATGCCCCAGCGACGCGGTCCCGTCGTGCGGCAGGCGCGTCTGCGCGGCCCGCCGTGACGACGGCAGGAACATCAGCAGCGCGCCCGCCACCGACACCGTGATCTCTTCGGCCACGGCGCCCAGGATGCCATGCGGCGCCGCGCGATCCGTCCTGGTTTTCCGGCGCTCAGCCGCCCTGCGCGGCGAGCTGGGTGATCTTCTGCTGGAAGTCCTTGCGGGCCAGCGGACGCGTCGTCCCGACCCAGTCCGGGCGGCGGTAGGTCTTGACGCCGATGTTCGGGCTGCACGTCGAGCAGCTCGCCACGACCATCATGCCCTTGCGCAGCACCATCCCGACGTGCCCGGGATTGTTCGACGACGTGCCCGGACCGGAGTTGAAGAACACCAGGTCGCCGGGCTGCTCCTCGCCCTTCTTGACCTTCACGCCGAACGGCCACTGCTCGAACGTCGTCCGGGGGATGCTCAGCCCGACGCTGCGGTAGGCGGCCTGGATGAGGCTGGAGCAGTCCCACGCGTCCGGGCCGGTCGCGCCGAAGATGTAGCGCTTGCCGCGCTGCGCGAGCGCGAACGCCAGGATGCGCTGGACGAGCGCGGTGGCCTCGGGCGGCAGGTCGTCGTCCTTGCAGTCCACGCCGTCGGACTGGATGGGCGTGTAGTTCCCGTTCGCGTACTTCTTCGCCCAGGACAGGACGAGGTTCACGTAGTCCCACGAGTGGTTGTACATGAACACGGCCGTGCGGGTCCGGGTCGGGGCGCCGTTGTGCTTGAGGTACTTGGCGGCCGTGGGGATGGCGTCGGCGGGGTCGTAGCGGTCCTTCTTGCCGTCCTTGTTGCCGTCCACCGCGAACTCGTCGAACGTCGGCTTCAAAAACTGCATCGGCCCGCCCGCGCCCGCGTAGTTCTCCCCGGACGAGACGCCCGGCGACCGCGACTGCCCGTGGTCGGTCTCGACCTTCCCGATCCCGGCGAGCAGGTTCCACGGCAGCCCGTACTCCTGGCCCGCCTTCTTGTACAGGTCGAGGTAGGTGCTCGGGATCGCGCGGGCCTCCGTCGCGGCGGCGGGCTGCACCCCGGCGGACGAGGTGTCGGTGCAGTCGCCGCTGCCCGCGCCGCTCCCGCCGAACAGGAACTGGCTCGCGCCGAACAGCGTCGGGACGACCAGCAGCGCCGAGAACAGGCCGACGACCGCGACGAGCGCCGCCGTCACCGCGAGCCGCCGCCGACTCATCCGGTGTCCCCCTGCTGCCCGGTGCCCGCGGGCTCGAACGCGTAGACCCTGAGCGCGTCGCCGTCGCGGGAGACCGTCACGGCGTACTGCTGGCTGGGCCGCGCGGTGTGCCCGTCGCGGGTGACCTCCTGCTTCGCCGTCACCAGGAAGATCAGCGAGTTGTCGCCGATGTCGCTGATGCGGTCCAGGGTGGCGCCGCTCGTCGCGACGACCTTGTGGGCCGTCCGCTCCTGCTGGAGGCCGGGGGACGCGGCGCCCTGCCGGAGCTGGTTCCCGAGGTCGTCGGTGACGAGCCCGGACAGGCGCCGCAGGTACGCGTCGGCGGGCTCGTCATAGCGGTACGTGCCGTACGCGGCGACGAACCGCTGCGCGACGTCGGCGGCCGTGCCGAACTCCTGCTGGGAGAACGGCAGCAGCCGGTAGATGTCGAACGGGCCGGAGCCGACCGTCCCGGAGATCCCGGGGGGCGGCGACGCGGGGCCGGTCGGGGTCGGCGACACCGTCGGCCGGGGCTTCGCGTCATCGTCGTGGCCGGACGGCGCGACCGTCAGGTACACGCCGATCGCCGCCAGGACGACGACCAGCCCGCCGAACAGCATCCTGCGCTGCCGGTCGTCCAGGTTCATGGCTCGTCGCCGTCGACCGGACGCAGCCAGAACGGCATCGGCGGGGCGCCGTCACCGCCGCCGCCCGCACGCCGCGACGCCCACAGCGGCGGAGGCGCGGCACCGCCGCCGTTGCCGCCACCGTTGTTGCCTCCGCCGGAGCCGCCGCTGTTGCCGCCGCCCGAACCGCCGCCGTTACGGCCGCCGCCCTTGCCGCCGCCCGAGCCGCCGGACCCGCCGCGCTGCCGGGGCACGTTGGACGCCGGGTCCTTGCCGCCGCCGCGCGCCGGGGACGAACCGCTCCGTCCGCCGCGTCCGCGTCCGCCGTCGCCGTTCGAGCCGCCGCCCGAGCCGCCGGACCTGCCGCCGGAGCCGCCGCCGTTGCGGCCGGCGCCGGACTTCCCGTCACCGCCGCCGCGTCCCCAGGAGGGCGGGCGCGGCGTGCTCCCGCCGGAGCCGCCCGAGCCGCCGTCGCCGGAGCCGCCGCCCGCGCCGGACGACCGTCCGCCGGTCACGATCCCGCCGAGCCCGCCTCCGCCGCCGCTGCCGTTCGTCCCGCCGCCGGTGGTGCGCGGCGCGGTCCCGCCCCCGTCCGGCGCGCTCGCCGCGCGGGACGGCAGGTTGAGCGGCGGCGCCGACTTGCGCGGACGCCCCTGCCCGGCCGCGCCGCCCTTCGGCTTGGCGGCGAGCACCGGCGCGGCGTCCGGCGACTGCGGGTCGCCCGCGCCGGCCGCCGCGACGCCCGCCCGCCGGTCCGCCGCGTCCGTCGTCGCGGGCTCGACGGCGCCGTCGCGCTTCCCGGCCCGGCCGAGCCGGTACCCGGCCGCGCCCGGCACCACCGCCGTCACCACGCCGGCCGTGTTCTTGCGCGCCTCGGACGCCGACCGGTCGAGCAGCGCCTCGCTCTTCTCCCGCGCGCCGACCGCCGAGTACCCGACCGCCGAGAACAGGTGCTGGAACGGCTTGCGGTACACGAACGCCGCGAACGTCACCAGCGCGATGAGCAGGATCTGCAGGCCCCACGGCAGCGTCTCGCCGAGGATCAGCCCGTACGCCCACAGCAGCAGCGCGAGCACGCCGATCAGCGCGGCCTGCTTGAGCAGCATCGACAGCAGCAGCTCCAGCCAGCGCATGGCGATCACGCGGCCGATGCCCGGTTGGATGCCGATGCCGAGGAAGATCGGCCCGGCCACGAGCAGCAGCAGGAACGAGATCTTCACGACGATCAGCGCGATCGCGATGACGAGGATCAGCAGCCCCGCGACCAGCGCGGCGAACAGCGCGCCGAACGCCACCGCGAGCCGGCTCGTCCAGTTCTTGCCCTGGAACAGCGGATAGGCGCCGGCGTGCTGGTCCTTGATGTTCTTGGTGACGTCCTTGTAGGCGTCCGCCTTCTTCGCCAGGTCGACCTTCTGGCCGCCGTAGGTCTCGGGGAGGTCCACGGCCTGCGACCAGAGCAGTTTGTCGGCGTTGTCCTTGACGATCGCGGCGTTGGGGTCGGTCGTCCCGAACTCGCCCATCAGCCACGGCTTGCAGACCAGCGCCACCCACAGGCCGTTGGCGTTGCGGGTCGTCGGGTCGGTGTTCGCGGACGTGGACGGGTCCGGTTTCCCGTCGGGTGTCGGGACGCACGTCCCGCCCTTGGTGCTGCTCTGCGGGAGCGCCGCGTTGAACGCCGCGCTCGTCGCCTCCGACACCTTCGTCCCGAGCGTCGTGAAGTCCGCCGGGCGGGCCACCAGCCAGATCAGCGCGACCATCGCCGCGACCATCCAGACGACGCCCTCCACGACCTTGCTCGCGCGCCGCCGGACGAGCCCCCACCAGGCCAGCGTGATCGCGCCGACGATCACGACCCAGGACCAGTAGCGGGTGTTGAACGTCTTGCCGATGCTGCTGATGACGTCGTCGATCGTGCCCTTGAGCCAGCCGAGCAGCGACTCCGACGCCGCCGCCTGGTAGACGCTGATCGTCGTCCGGTCGATGGCGCGGACGAGCGTGAACGTCGTGTTGGCGAGGGCGTTGCCCATCATCGCCATCGCGTCCGAGCAGCCCATGTCGACCGCGTACCAGCTCTGCCCGGCCGTCCCGTACCGGTCGTAGTACGTGAGGTCCTTGACGGGCGTCTTCTGCAGCTTCGCGTTCGGGTAGTCGGGCGGCTTGATCAGCCCGTCCGTGCCCGACCCGTACTGCTCCGGCGACGGATTGTCCGCCGGCCGGCACGGGTCCCCGCCGAACGGTCCCGCGCCCGCGGCCGGGACGAACCCGCCGACGAACAGCGCCACCAGCATCGCGAACAGGACCGCAAGGCTCGTCCGGCGACCCGGCCTGCGGCGCCGGGTCGCGCCCCGGCGGGCGCGGGCGATGCGGCGCGGGTCCAGGCCCTCGCCGGGCGAGGTCTGGAAGCCGGCCGCGCGGCGCGCGAAGATCGCCGCGCCGGCACGCGCGGCATGGGGCCGGTTCATCAGTGGACCTCCTCGACGTCGGCCCCCGCGGTCGTCAGATCGGCCGGTCCGGGATGGGACCGGGTCGGGTTGGTGTCCAGCCAGCGCCGCAGCTCCGCCGAGATCAGGTCGACGCCGATCCGCCCGGCCCGTCCGTCCAGGTCGCGGAACACGCACTCGCCGTTCCCAAGGTTGCGCAGCACGGTCTTGTGCTCGTCGGACGCCTCCACCCCCAGCAGAGACATCACGTTCCCCACCTCCACCCGTTCGGAGGACCGGAAGGAGAACACCGAGGACAGACAGTTCGTCACCTGCTCGTTCAACAGGTCGCCCGCGTTCTGCGAGACGAGGATCAGCGCGGTGTTGCGCGACCGCCCCATCCGGGACACCTCGGGGACGAGCTTGGCCCCCTCGGGCGTCGAGGTGATCGCCCACGCCTCGTCCAGGAAGATCGCCTTGGGCAGCCGCCGGTCCAGCCCGTGCATGAGCCGCCGGGCGAACTGCGACACCAGGTACATGAGCGCGACCGACAGCCGTTGCTCGTAGGAGTAGTCCTCGCGGCCGATCGCGACGTCCGGGAGGGTGAGGCCGCCGAGCGTGAACACGGTCGTCCAGCCCGCGGTGTCGATGCGCTCCCCGCCGGACGGGTCGAAGCACAGCCGCGCGAGCCGCATCTCCGACATCGACCGCAGCACCGCGCCGAGGTTCTTGGACGCCGGGTCCGCCGCGGCCTCCAGGTAGTCCACGACGCGGCCGAGCGAGGGCCGTTCGGCGTTGGCGACGGCGCCGACGGCCTGGATCATCGCCGACTCGCGTTCCTCCGACATCCGCGGCAGCAGCAGCCGCAGCGTCTCGGTCGCCATCGTCTTGCGCGCCGCGAGGTCGTCGCCGAACGAGAACGGGTCGAGCAGGCCGGGCGCGGCCGAGCCGAGCGGCAGGACGCGCGCCCGCCGCCCGCGCGCCTGCAGCAGCCGGACGAGCGATTCGGCGTCCCCCTTGGGGTCGATCGCCGCGACCGTCACGCCGCGCAGCGCCATCTGGTAGAGCAGCAGCAGCGCGAGCGTGGTCTTGCCGCCGCCGGGCTCGCCGGTGATCGCGACCGCCGTCGGACGGTTGCGCGCCGCCGCGACCAGCGGGTCGAAGTGGACGATCGACCGCGCCCGTCCCAGCGTCTCCCCCACGTACGGGCCGATCCAGCCCTCGCCCGCGTCGTCGGGACGGTCCCCGAGGTCGACGGTCGCGACCGGCATTCCGCCCGCGATCGTCCGCAGGTGCTGGCGCTGGACGTAGGCGTTCAGCCGGATCCGGTCGCCGGGCAGCGACTCGCAGAACAGCGAGAACTGGTCGCCGGTGGAGTTGACGACGTCGATGCCGATGTCGCGGTAGTGCTCGACGACCGCGTCCACGCGCTGGGCGAGCAGGTCCTCGGTGGGCGCGGACACGATCAGCCGGTGCCACCCGTACACGAACGGCAGGCGTTCCTTGGTGATGCCGTGCTCCAGCATCCGCGCGGCCTCGATCTGCTCGGCGAGCGCGATCGGCGCCTCCTGCCCGGCCTCCCGGATGTGCTGGTCCATGTCGCGGGCGTGCGCGAGCTTGCGCGACACGTCCTTGGACGCCTTGGCGGGCGGGACGAGCTTCATCCGCGAGCTGATCTCCACCGGGAACGGCAGCGCGTCGGCGTAGTGCATCCACGGCTCGCCGTCCGGGAACGGCATCAGCTCGGGGAACCGGGCGAACGACAGGTACGCGACATAGGACGTGGCGGTCGCGCCGCCGCCCGCGCCCGTGAAGTTGGGCTGCTCGACGCGCAAGTAGGAGCGGCCGTTGTGGATGGCGCCCTCGACCAGCGCCTCGATCTCGCCCTTGCCCCACGTCCGGCGCGGCACGGCCGACGGCGGCGGGTCGGCGAGCGACGCCGTCACCGCGTGCTGGAACAGCCACGCGACCTCGGTGGACGTCGCGTGCCTGGCGTACAGCGCGGACCCGCCGAGCGCCCGGCCGACGCGTTCGGCCTGGTCGCGCCAGCGGGCGATCTCCTTGGCGTCGATCGCGTCGTCCTCGATGCCGAGGACGTTCTCGCTCCGCTTGTACAGGCCGAGGAGCTGGGGGATCACGCCGCCGCCGAGCTGGGCGCCCATCCCGCGCGGCCCGAGCCGGACGCCGAGGTAGACCTCCTTGGTCCAGAAGTCCTTCGCCCACACGTGCGCGTAGGACTCCTCCAGGTACTCGCGCCAGCCCGGCCCGCCGTCGGACGTGCGGTCCAGCGCGAGCGCCCATTCGGCCGCCGGGTAGGTGCGGTGCGCGATGCGCAGGTGGATCTCGGCGTCCTGCATCCGGATCCCGGCGAGCGCGATCGTGATGTTCGTCGCGAGCGCCTCGCGCTCCTCGCCCGTCGTGAACTCGTAGGACACGGTCGGCAGCCGGAAGTAGACCCACGCGGCGGTGTCGGTGAGCAGGACGCGGTCGTCGAAGTAGCGTACGGCGAGTCGGCTCGACCGGGCCTTGGCCGCCCGGCTCACCGGGCCGCCCCGCTGCGCTCGGACGCCACATTCCCATATCGGACGCGCAACGTATCTCTACCGCTCCGTCCCGGCTCGTACCATCCGGGACGAGGCGGGCGTGGGGGGGCGGTCATCGCGTGGCCTCCTGCTCCTGCTGCAGCTCCTGGTAACGCTCGGGCACGACGCTGAACCCGCCGGCGACCACGCCGGCGAGGGCAAGATAGGCGCGGCGCGTCGGGGCGCGCAACGACTTCAGCTCGTTCCGCGGCGCGCGGTCCATGCTGAGGTGATCGTCCCACGGGATCCGGACGAGCGCCCGGCAGCGTCCGCGCGCCACCGACTCGGCGTGCTCGACGTCGCCCATGCTGCGCCGGCTGACCCCGTTGATGACGGTGACGGCCCGGGAGCGCAGTTCGGCGTACCCGTGCCCGTCCAGCCACTCGAACGTCATCGCGACGGCGCGGGGCGCGTCGGCGCTGGCGGGCGCGACCAGCACGATCTGGTCGGCGTGCGGGAGGACGCGCGCGACGACGGCCGCCGCCGCGTCCAGCAGCGTCACCGAGTAGAAGCGGTCGATGGTGCGGATCGCGGTGGCGTAGTCGCGGTCGTCCAGCGCCTGCAGCGGGTTCTTGCCCGCCGCGATGACGTCGAGCCCGGACTTGGCCTGGGACGTGTACCGCCGCATCGCGGTGAGGCTGCCCACCTGGTCGGCGTGCGCGATGAGGCCGGTCAGCGTCTCGTTGGTCTCGCTGCGGGTGCGGCGGGCGAGCGCGCCGGGGCCGGGGTTGACGTCGACCGCGACGATCGGCTCGCCGTTGTGGTGCGCGAACGTGTGCCCGAGCATCAGCGACGTGACGGTCTGCCCCGCGCCGCCGGTGCAGCCGAGCACGACGATGTGCCGGGTCCCGTGGAACGGCTGCTGGATGCGCTGCTGGTACTCGGCGTCGGCCTCGCCGTGCCCGCCGCCGACGGCCTGGACGAGCCGCCGCAGCCCGCCCGGCGTGACCTCGTGCTCCGGCCCGGGCGGCGTGATCGCGGGCTCGGACGCGGGCGGCTCGGGCGGCGGCGGCAACGGCCGGTTCCGCACCGGCGACACGGGCCCGGACCGCCCCTCTCGCGGCGGCGCCTGCGCACCGTCCGCGGGCTCCCCGCCCGCGTCCCGCCGCCCCGACGGCACCGGCGGCTGCGGCTGCTGCTGCGGCATCGGCAGCGAAGGCAACGGCGGCGGAACCTCCAACGGCTCCCCGCCCTGCCCGGACACGTCCTGCGGCGCCCCACCCTGCGGCGCACCCGCCTGCGGCACGCCGCCCTGCGCGGGCGTCGTCCCGCCCTGCTGCGGCCCGGCCGACACAGGCTGCTGCGTACCACCCTGCGGCACTCCGCCCTGCTGGGTCCCACCGTGAGACGTCCCACTTGGCGTCCCCGCGTGCGGCGCCCCGGCCTGCGGCGCACCGCCCTGCTGCGTCCCGGCCTGCGCGGGCTGCTGCCCGCCCGGCTGCGGCGTCCCGCCCTGCGGGGACGCGCCGCGCTGCGGCTGGCCCGGCTGCGGCAAGCCGTGCTGCGGCCCGGAGCGCCCTTCCTCGTCCTGCGGAGGCCGCGGCCCACCGGCCTGCGGCGCACCGCTCGACGCGGGCGCGGGCTCGTGCCCAGGACGCGGCGCCGAGGGGTGCGACGGCTCGGGCCGCCGCTGCCCGCCGCGCTGCTGCGCGGGCTCCTGCGGCGTCGGCACTGGACCGCCCTGCCCGGGCTGCCCCGCCGCAGGCCGCTGCGGCGCGCCGGGACGCCCGGGAGCCTGCGGGCCGCGCTGCCCGGGCGGCCAGACGCGCGGGTCGTCGTCCTCGGACGGCTGCGGCGGCCCGGCGGGCGTGGGACGAGGCCGCGAGAGCCCGTCGGACCACGGCCGCGGCGGCTCACGCCGGGCAGGCACCGGACCGGTGGACGGCTCCGGCGGCACCGGAGGCTCGGCGGGCGTGCGGGCGCCGCCGAACGCTCCGGGCACCTGCGGGATGTCCGGACGCGTGACCGGCGGCTCGGCCCGCCGCACCTGTGGAATATCCGGACGCGTGACCGGCGGCTTCCGCCGCCCCGACCCGGGCTTGCGCTGACCCGCGACGACGACGTCGCCGGGCTCGCCGTTGAACGCCAGCTCCTCCGCGGGAGCGGGCGCGGGCGGCGGCAACGGCTGCTGCGGGATGTCCGGACGCGTGGGCGCGGGAATCCGCACCCGCCCGGCCCAAGCACTGGACGGCTCGTCGCCGTCGCCCGGAGCCGCGACCTCCGGATCGTCCACCCGACCACCGGCACTTTCCAGAGATCCAGACGAAGCGACAGGTTCTTCCGCACGCGCGACCGGCACAGGCTCACCACCCGCACCAGCCTCTGCCTCAAGCGCACCCTCAAGCTCGTCCGCCTCAGACGACCCGGACGCACGCCGCTCCCCGCGCGACCCCGCCGACTCATCCCTCGCGGACCGCCACTCGTCCCCCGCCCCAGCCGCCCCCAACTGCCGCTCACCCGAAACGGGCAACCCAGCCTCGTCCGACCGCTGCTCGCCCGAAACGATTGGCTCAGACGCGTCCGGACGCTGCCCGCCCGACACGGACTCAACCGGACGCCGCTCGCCTGGCACGGACGTCTCCGACGCGGCCGGGCGCTGCTCACCCGGCACCGGCGGCTCGGACGCAGCCGGGCGCAGCTCGCCCGGCGCGGGCGCGGTTGAGCGCTGGTCGCCTGGCTCCGGCGGCTCGGACGCGGGTGGGCGCCGTCCATCGTGCGCGGGCGATCCGGACGCGGCAGGGCGCCACTCGCCGCCCGGCACGGATGGCTCGGACGCAGCCCGTCGCTGCTCGCCTGGAGCGGGCGGCTCTGGCACGGCTGGGCGCCGTCCATCGTGCGCGGGCGACCCGGACGCGGCAGGGCGCCACTCGCCGGGCTCGGACGGCTCGGACGGAGCCGGGCGCTGTCCATCGTTCGCCGACGGCTTGGACGCGGCCGGGTGCCGCTCGCGCGGCGCGGGCGGCTCTGGCACGGGTGGGCGCCGTCCGCCCTGTGCGGGCGGCTCGGGTGCGGTCGGGCGCTGGTCGTGTGAGAGGGGCTGCTCGGCGGCGGTTGGGCGCTGGTCGGCTGGTGTGGGGGGTTCGGGGACGGGTGGGCGTTGCGCGGTCGGGGTCGCGGGGTGGCGGGACAGGCCGGGGCGCGGGCGTTCGGCGGGACGGTGGGCGTCGTGCGTCGCGGGGTCCTCGTCCTCGCCCGGGTCGGCCGCCTTCCAGAACTCCGGGTGGCCGCCTGGGCGGCGTACCCCGGACGCGAACGCGCGCTTGCCCGTCGGGCCGGACGTGCGGGCGGGCGTTCCGCTTTCGGTTTCCGTCTCGGTCTCCCGGACGGGCTGCGGTTCCGGAACCGGCGGCGCCGGGCGCTCGGCGCGCGGCGCCGGCACGTCGTCCTCGTGGGAGATGTCGCGGTCGGTCCGCCGCCACGGCTTCGGCGCGGGCGGCTGCTGCGCGACGGCCGCGGGACGCTGGGCGGGTGCGGGACGCTGGGCGGGTGCCGGACGCTGGGCGGGTGCGGGGTCTTCGGCGGGCTGGAGCGTCGGCGGCTCGGGTTCGGTGAAGACGACCGGGCGCGGCTCGCTGCGCGGCAGCGGCGGCGGGCCGGACGTGCCGGCGGCGGCGGGCGCGAGCACCGGGGTCTCGGGCGTCTCCTCGACCGTCGCGCGGCGCCGCGACCGGCGCCGTTCCTTGAGGGCCGCGCGTTCGGGGGCGACGGCCTGCGCGGGCAGGTCGGGGCGGCTCCACACGCGCGCGACGATGACGACCTCGCGCGGCTCCCGGATCGGCGTCAGGCGGCACCAGGTGCGCGGCTCGGCGAGGAACCGCGTCTGCGACAGCAGCAGTTCGGTGAGCCGCTTGCCCTCGATGACCGGACGCGTCGCGAGCCAGGTCAGGACGCCGGGCGGGACGATGTACAGAACGTGCCACGGCTGGTGGAACGGGATCCCGATGACGGTGAGCAGCACGATCCACGGGACGAACACACCGATGAAGACGCCGATCTGGACCAGCGGCAACGGCATCGGGAGCCGCAGGTCGTACAGCTTGTAGATCCGCCGCTCGATGCGCCAGATGCTCGTGTACGTGGGCAGGTCCACGCGTCTTCTCCCCTCACTGTGCCCGCCGGGTCCGGCCGTCCGGCCGCGTCCCGCCCGCCGGGACCCCGCCGGTCAGCTCGGGTCAGTCGACACCGAGGGCCTTGGCGATCGCCTTGGCCGTCGTCTCGATGATGTTGGGCACATAGAAGACCACTCCGATGCCGATCGCGAGGACGATGAACTGGACGAACCGCGTGATCTCCCGGGTGAAGAGGAAGAAGATCGCGACGATCGAGACGATGACGAGGAACAGCGGTCCGAAGATGCCCCGCAGCCAGTCGGCGAGCTGGTCGGTCTTCAGTTCGTCGTTCGGCGCCGCCAGAACCTCATGGGGAATCGACGCCATGATGTGGTGCAGCATCGACTGCCTACCTTCCTGGGTCGCCGGTGGTCGGGAGGACGGTGCCCCGCAGGGGACGAGGACCATGGTGCCGGACCGGCGCCCGGTGACGGGAATCGCGCCGGTCAGCACGGCGCCGACCGGCCGGGGGGCCGGTCATGGCGCGCTCGGTTCGGTCACGCCCCGGACGTCCCGGACGTACCAGTTGCCGGACTTCTTGATCATGTCGAGCCGGTAGTCCTGCTCCAGCTCGCCGCCGCCCGCGCCGCCGCCGGTCGCCGGGACCTGCCAGGCCACGGTGGCGGTGACGACGCGCTCCCCCGGCTGCCCCTTGGGCGCGATGACGCCCCGGACCTGCACGAACGTGACCGAGCCGTTGAGCCCGGTGAGCGCGGGACCGGCCGCGAACCGCGACAGCGACGCCTGGTCGCTCTGGGCGTAGGCGGGGAAGAACTTGGCGAGGACGGGCGTCAGCTCGTCCTCCAAAGCGGTGTCGCGGTCCCGAACCCCGGTCGTCGGCAGGGTCGCGCGGCCCGGCGGCGGCAGCAGCGCGGGCCGGCCGGACACGACCATCGCGTCGGCGCTCGCGGCGTAGACCGGCACGGCGAGCCGGAACCACTTGTCCTGGCTGCGCGCCAGCAGCGTGACGGTCCCGTTGTGGTCGTCGCGCGCGTCCACCCCGGCCACCTGGACGGACTGGACCTGCAGCTTCCCGATCCCGTTCCAGCCGAACTGCCCGTCGCTGCCGTCCGGCAGGAAGCCGCGCAACTGCGCCTCGCGTGCGGGCCCGGCCTTCTGGTCGTAGTTGAGGTAGACGCCGGCGAACTGCAGCGCGAACGCGCCCGCCGCGCTCGCCGGGAAGTCGGTGCCCTTGCCGGGCGCGGCGGCGCGTCCGGCCGACGGCTTGTCGGACGAGGTGAACCGCTCGAACGGCGCCCGCACCCCGTTCACCAGGATCACGATGATCAGCGCCCAGAGCACGGCGCGGCCGAGCCAGACCCACCACCGGCCGCCCGAGCCGCCCCACCGGCCGCCCCGGTTCCGGCCCCGGCGCGGTTCGGGCGGGTCGAAGGCGCCGTCGGACGGGTCGAACCCGTCCGTCCGGGGCTCGTCCGCCTCGGCGGTCCTGCGGCCGTCCCGTACGGCCGACCTGCGCGCCATCATGCCTCCGCTCGCACCTCGCCCCGGGCCGGCGCGTCCCCGATGCCCGCTTCCGTTGGAACGGTTCGTCCGACCCCATCTCGGGCCAGACTAACCACGAACGTCAATTCTTCCAGCGCATCGCGGCAAAGCACAGCCCCGCCGCGCGGTTGTGGATAACGCATTCGATTCCGCTCTGAACAGGGACGAGTGCCAAACGGTGACGAACCCCTTCCCCGGACTCCGAACGACGTGCCGGAGCGGTCCGGAGACGAACGGCGCGGAGCGCCCCCGTCCCCGGCGGGACGGCGCGCCACGACAACCGAACACGAAGTTAGAAATAAGACATTTCGGACAAGCAACACACGACTCCGAAATGACATCGACGCAGGTCAGCGCCATTTCCGGACGTCACGAAAACCGATAACCGAAACCGGCGTCCCGGCACGGCCGCAACGACGGCTACACGTTGAACCGGAACTCGACCACGTCGCCGTCGCGCATCACGTAGTCCTTGCCCTCGATGCGGACCTTGCCCGCCGTCCGCGCCGCCGCCATCGACCCGGCCGCGATCAGGTCGTCGTACGACACGATTTCGGCCTTGATGAAGCCGCGCTGGAAGTCGGTGTGGATCACGCCCGCCGCCTCGGGAGCCGTGGCGCCCGCGCGGATCGTCCACGCCCGCGCCTCCTTCGGCCCGGCCGTGAGGTAGGTCTGCAGGCCGAGCGTCGCGAACCCGACCCGGACGAGCTGCGACAGCCCCGACTCCTCCTGCCCGAGGCTCTGCAGCAGCTCCAGCGCCTCGGCGTCGGGCAGCTCGATCAGCTCCGCCTCGATCTTGGCGTCCAGGAAGATCGCCTCGGCGGGGTGGACGAGGTCGCGCAGCCGGGCGCGCACGGCGTCGTCGGTCAGCTCGTCCTCGTCCAGGTTGAAGACGTAGAGGAACGGCTTGGCGGTGAGCAGGTGCAGCTCGCGCAGCAGCGCGAGGTCGATCCCGGCGTCGGCGGCGCCCGCGAACAGCGTCGTCCCGCCGTCGAGCAGCTCGCGCGCGGCGACGACCGCGTCCACGACGGCGAGCTGGTCCTTGTCCTTCTTGGTGCGCGCCTCCTTCTCCAGGCGCGGCAGCGCGCGCTCGATGGTCTGGAGGTCGGCGAGGATCAGCTCGGTGTTGATCGTCTCGATGTCGCGCGAGGGCGCCACGTCGCCGTCGACATGGGTGACGTCGGGGTCGTCGAACACGCGGATGACCTGGCAGATCGCGGCCGTCTCGCGGATGTTGGCGAGGAACTTGTTGCCGAGCCCCTGCCCCTCGGAGGCGCCCTTGACGATGCCCGCGATGTCCACGAACTCCATCGTCGCCGGCAGGATCTTCTGCGAGTCGAACAGCTTCGCCAGGCCGTCCAGCCGGGGGTCGGGCACGCCGACGACGCCGACGTTGGGCTCGATGGTCGCGAACGGGTAGTTCGCGGCGAGCGCGTCGTTCTTGGTCAGCGCGTTGAACAGCGTGGACTTGCCGACGTTGGGCAGTCCGACGATTCCGATGGAGAGGCTCACGGCGGACCAGTTTAGGGTCCGCCGGGCGAGGCTCAGGCCCCCGCGCCCCGCAGGAACTCGGCGATGTGGCGGAAGGCGGCCCGGCCCTCGGGGATGTAGTCGGCGAACACCGGGAAGACGTGGACCAGCCCGTCCCACTCCTGGTGGACGACGTCGACCCCGGCGGCCCGGGCGCGCGCGACGGCGGTGCGGGCGTCGTCGCGCAGGATCTCGGTCGTGCTGGCCATGAACAGCGACGGCGGCAGGCCCGTCAGGTCGGCGCGGCCGGGCGCGAGCAGCGGGCTGTCGGCGACGCCGCCGTGCGCCTCGCAGTAGGACCGTCCGGCCGACGCCAGCCGCGCGGCCGGGATCAGCGCGTCGGTGCGGGCGTTGTCGCGGTGGGAGTCCGCCTCGCACAGCAGGTCCGCCCACGGCGAGATGAAGAACGCGGCGCCGGGCAGCGGACGGTCCCGGTCGCGGAGCGCGAGCAGCAGCGCGAGCGCGAGGTGCCCGCCCGCCGAGTCGCCGCCGACGACGATGTCGGACGCCGCGTACCCCCGGTCGAGCAGGAACTCGTAGGCGCCGACGGCGTCGTCGAGCGCGTCGGCGGGCGTGTGCCGGGGCGCGAGCCGGTAGTCGAGCATGAGGACGGGCCGCGCCGTCGCCGCCGCGAGCCGCCACGCGAACGGCCGGTACAGGCGCGGTCCGCCGAAGAAGTAGCCGCCGCCGTGCAGGTAGAGCAGGACCTTGCGCTCGTCCGGCGCCCCGGCCCGCACCCACTCGCTCGCGCCGCGCCCGAAGTCCTGCGGGGTGATCGTCACGCCGCGCGGGACGAGCTGGAACCGCGCGAGGAGCGCGGTGGCGCGCTGGACGAGCAGCATCCCGGCGTCGCCGTCCGGCCCGTGCTCCCAGACCGAGCGCAGCCCGAGCCGGATGACGCGGGACGCGGCGCGCGCCCGGGCCGTGGGCGGCAGGCCGGGCTCCAGCGCGAGCGCCCGCGCGACGCGCCGCTGCGCGGGCGTGGAAGCGACGGGACGGATACGGGACGACGTGACGGCCATGGACGCCTCCAACCGGAAAACTGAACGGCATTCTGCACTCTATGCGAGCCAATTGGACACCCGGTCTCATGAACCGCCTCCGTCACATCCCGGCGCGTCGCGTCCGTCCCGTCCCGCACCCGCTGTCACGATGAACGGATGGATGTCGGGCTGTTCGTCGCGCTGCTCGTCGGGGCCGCCTTCGGCACGGCGCTCGGCTTCGCCGTCGCGACCGGGCGTCAGGGGGCCCTGATCGCCCGGGCCCGCAGCGCCGAGGAGAAGCTCGCCTACGCCGAGGAGCGGATGGCCGAGCGCTTCGAGGCGCTGTCGGCCAAGGCCCTGGACGCGAGCAACCAGCGGTTCCTGGACCTCGCCGACACCCGGCTGAAGGCGGCCGGGGCGGAGGCGGCGGGCGACCTGGACCGGCGCCGCACGGCCGTCGAGCACCTGGTGGCGCCGCTGCGCGACACGCTCGCCCGCGTCGAGGAGCAGCTGCGCGAGGTCGAGACGGGCCGCCGCGAGTCCCACGCGATGCTGGCCAAGCAGGTCGAGTTCGTCCGGCGCAGCTCCGAGGAACTGCGCGGGGAGACGCGGACGCTCGTCCGGGCCCTGCAACGCCCCGAGGCGCGCGGCCGGTGGGGCGAACTCCAGCTCCGCCGCGTGGTCGAGCTGGCCGGGATGGCCCACCACTGCGACTTCGACGAGCAGGCGAGCGCCCAGGCCGCCGACGGCGTCGTCCGCCCCGACCTGGTCGTCCGGCTGGCGGGCGGCAAGAACATCGTGGTCGACTCCAAGGTGTCGCTGGCCGCCTACCTGGACGCCGCCGCGTCCGACGACCCCGCCCGCGAGCGCGACCGCCTCGACGCGCACGCCCGCCACATCCGCGACCACGTCGACCGCCTCGCCGCCAAGGCGTACTGGCGCGCGTTCAGCCCGACGCCGGAGTTCGTCGTGCTGTTCGTCCCCGGCGAGGCGTTCCTGGCGCCCGCGCTGGACCGCGACCCCGGGCTGCTGGAGTACGCGCTGCGCCGCCGCGTCCACCTCGCGACCCCGACGACGCTCGTCACGATGCTGCGGACGGCGTCCTATGCGTGGCAGCAGGCCGCGCTGTCCCGCAACGCCCGCGCGGTGTTCGAGCTGGGACGCGAACTGTACGACCGGCTGGGCGCGATGGGCCGCAGCATGGACGAGCTGGGACGCGGCCTCACCACCGCGATCAAGTCCTACAACCGGACGGTCGGCTCCCTGGAGACGCGGGTGCTCGTCACCGCGCGGCGGCTCAACGACCTCGGCGTGGTGGACGCCCCCCTGGACGCCCCCGCGCCGGTCGAGGACGCCCCGCGCGCCCTGTCGGCCGCCGAGCTGACCGGCGACCCGGCGGTCTCCACCGGACGGACCATTCCCGAGCAAGGCGATCGGCGGGAGAATCGAGGATGACGGCACCGACGGCGGACCGCGCCTCCGGCGACTCCGGGGCGACCGGAGGAGGACGCGTGCGGGCGAGCGACGGCACGGGCCCCGCGCGGGGGGCGGTGACGCTCACCGGGCGCGGCGGCATCGTGGCGATCTACGCGGCGGCGCTGGCCGGCGCGCTGCTCGCCGACGGGACGGGCCTGCTCGCGGGCCTCGGCTTCCTGCTCGGCTGCGCGCTGGCCGCGCTGCTGACCCGGCCGGTGGACCTGCTGACGCTGGCGGTGAGCCCGCCGCTGGTGTTCCTCGCGGCGACGGCGACGGCGGCGGTCGTGCTGAACGCGGGCGAGGACGCGCCGCTGCGCGCGATCGCGGTGGCGCTGCTCACCGCGCTGGCGGCGACGGCACCGTGGCTGTTCGCCGGGACGGTGCTCGTCCTCGTCGTCGGGGTGCCGCGCGGGCTGCTGCGCCAGTTCCGCGAGCTGCGCAAGCGCCTCGCCGGGCTGCGCCTGTTCCACGAGGAGGAGAACGCCGACCCGGTGCGCTGGGACGACACCCGCCGCCGCGAGCCGCCGTCCCACCACGCCGAGGTGGACTGAGCGGTCAGCCCGTCGAGACGATCGGGAGCGGGGCGCGCAGGTCGCGGCGCAGCTCCTTGGGCAGCGAGAACCGCATCCGCTCCTGGACGGACTCGACCTCCTCGACCGTCCCGAAGCCGCGGTCGCGCAGCCAGGCCAGGACGTCCTGGACCAGCTCGTCCGGCACCGACGCGCCACTGGTCACGCCGACCGTGGTGACGCCCTCCAGCCAGGCCGGGTCGATCTGGTCGGCGTAGTCCACGAGGCGGGCGTCGTCGGCGCCGTGCTCCTTGGCGACCTCGACCAGCCGCACCGAGTTGGACGAGTTCCGCGAGCCCACCACGATCACGAACTGGGCCTGCGCCGCCATCTCCTTCACCGCGACCTGCCGGTTCTGGGTGGCGTAGCAGATGTCGTCGGACGGCGGGTCGAGCAGGTTCGGGAACCGCTCGCGCAGCTTCTCGACGGTCGCGATGGTCTCGCTGACCGACAGCGTGGTCTGCGACAGCCACGCCACCTTGTCGGGGTCGCGGACCTCGACGTTCGCGACGTCGTCCGGGCCGTCCACCAGGTGGATGTGGTCGGGCGCCTCGCCGGTCGTCCCGATGACCTCCTCGTGGCCCTCGTGCCCGATGAGCAGGATGTCGTAGTCCTGCGCGGCGAACCGGACGGCCTCCTTGTGGACCTTGGTGACGAGCGGGCACGTCGCGTCGATCGTGCGCAGGCTCAGCCCGGCGGCCTCCTCGTGGACGACCGGCGCGACCCCGTGCGCGGAGAACACCACGATGGCGCCCTCGGGGACCTCCTCGGTCTCGTCCACGAAGATCGCGCCCTTGTCCTCCAGCGTCCGGACGACGTGGACGTTGTGGACGATCTGCTTGCGGACGTAGATCGGCGCGCCGTACTTCTCCAGCGCGATCTCGACCGTCTGGACGGCCCGGTCGACGCCGGCGCAGTAGCCGCGCGGCTTGGCGAGAAGGACGCGGCGCTCGGTCGTGGAGGTCATGCCCCCATCGTACGGAACGCCCTGCGGCGCCGGTGCGGCCGACGTCGTCCCTGACCCGCCGCGCGGCCCGGGCAAAGCACAGGTGAAGCCCGCAAATGTGACCCAGCGCACGTACAGTTCGGCCAGAAACCCGTTGACCCGGGGTGACCGTCCTCCCACTGATGGGGCAGAGTTGTGGGCGGAGAGACGACGTCGTCCGTACGGTCCGGTATCGACGGGCGAGGAGGGAAGACGATGACGAGATCGCCGCGTCGCATCAAGCAGCAGGTGCGCGACACCGTGGGCGAGCAGATCCGGGACCTGCCCCTGCACGCGGTCCGGCTGGCGATGTTCGGCGTCGGCCGCGCCCTGCTCCTCAGCGACCGTGTCACGCAGGACTACAAGGAGATCACCGAGGGCGGCGGCGTCCGCCCGGTGCTCGGCCGGCTGCGCGGGGACGTGCAGCACACGGCCGGGAAGGTCGTCGAGCAGGTGACGCAGCGGGTGCGCGGAGCCGACAGCGAACCCGAGCCCGCTCCGGCCCGCCGGCCGGCGCCGCGCCCGGACGAGCGCGAGATCTCCGTCGGCAAGCCCGGCGCCGCGCCCGCCGCCAAGCCCGCGCCCGAGCCGGGCAACGAGCCCGCGCCGCGTCCGGCCCCCAAGCCGACGCCGTCGCCGAGCCCGGTGCCCGAGCCGGGGACGGCGGTGGAGCCCGCCCCGTCCGCCGAGGTGGAGCCCGTCCCGCCGGCCGCCGTCGAGGAGTCGGGCCGCGGCATCGCGTCCGCCGACCTGCCGGTGCCGGACTACGACGCGGCGACGATCCCCCAGCTCCGCGCCCGGCTGCGCGGCCTGTCGGTGGAGCAGGTGAAGCTGCTGCGCGAGTACGAGCGCACGCACGCGGCCCGGCCGGACGTCGTTCGCATGTACGAGAACCGGATCATCAAGCTCAACGGCCAGGGCTGACGGCCGGGACGTCCTGGAACGTGTGGTCGATGTCCACGCGTTCCAGGGCTGTCAGGTGGCGGCGGCGGACTCCCAGGACGCCGATCGCCGCCGCGCAGCACGCCGCGCCCACCACGTAGGGCACCGACGCGTTCAGGTGCTCGGCGAGCTTGGTCGCGGCGTAGGGCGCGACCGCGCCGCCGAGCCAGCGGACGAAGTTGTACCCGGCCGACGCGACGGGCCGGGGGCTGTCGGACACCTCCATCGCGGCCTCGGTGAACGCGGTGTTGTTCATGCCGATCGGGATCCCCGACAGGATCGTGCAGGCGACGATCCCGCCGTGCCCGAACACGGCGAGCCCGAGCTGGAACACGGCGAGCAGGACGAGCGCCGCGTACATGACGTGGATCGTTCCAAGCCGCCGCTGGAGCCGGGGCGCGACGAACACCGACGACAGCGCCACCAGCACGCCCCAGCCGAAGAAGACCAGGCCGATGCCGTGCGCGTCCATGTCCAGCACGAACGGCGTGAACGCGAGCACCGTGAAGAACGCGTAGTTGTAAAACAGGGCGCTGAAGGCCGTCGTGGACAGCCCGCCGTGCCGCAGCGCGCGGATCGGCGCCGTCAGCGAGGTCTTCGCGGCGGGCTTCGGCGTCCGGCGCAGCAGCGTCGTGATCAGCAGGAAGCCGATCGCCATGAGCGCGGCGGTGCCGAAGAACGGGTACCGCCAGTTCATGTCGCCGAGCAGCGCGCCGACGAGCGGGCCGAGCGAGATCCCGAGCCCGAGCGCGGCCTCGTAGAGGATGATCGCCGACTCCGCGCCGCCGCTGGCCGCGCCGACGATGACGGCGAGCGCGGTCGCGACGAACAGCGCGTTGCCGAGGCCCCAGCCCGCGCGGAAGCCGACGAGCTGCCCGACGGTGTCGGACGTCCCGGCCAGCCCGGCGAACACGACGACGAGCGCGAGCCCGATCAGCAGCGTCCGCTTGCCGCCGATGCGGCTGGACACCCAGCCGGTGACGAGCATCGCGACGGCCGTGATCAGGAAGTAGCTGGTGAACAGCAGCGACACCTGGTTGGGCGACGCCGCCAGGTTCTTGGCGATCGCCGGGAGGATGGGATCGACCAGGCCGATGCCCATGAACGCGACGACGGCCGCGAACGCGGTGGCCCACACCGACAGCGGCTGCCGCAGCAGCGGCGACTGGACGTGCATGGAAACCGTCCTTTCAGGGGGTGAACAGGCGGCCGAGCGCGGGCAGGGCCGCCGCGAGGGCGTCCCGGTCGGCGGCCGGGAGGGCCGCGACGCGCTCGGCGAGGAGGGCGACCCGCCGCTCCCGGGCGGCGCGCAGGCCGTCCCGGCCGTGCGGGGTCAACTCGACGGTGACGACGCGGGCGTCGGCGGCGTCGCGGCCCCGGACGACCCGGCCGTCGCGTTCGAGCCGGTTGACCTGCGCGGTCATGGTGGGGAGCCGGACGCCGTGCTCGGCGGCCAGGTCGGTCATCCGGCGCGGCCCGTCCTCCAGGGAGCCGAGCACCGACGTCTGCTGGCTGGTGATCTCCTGGTCGGCGGTGATGCGCCGGAGCGTGAGCACCATGTCGCGCAGGCGCCGGTTGAGGGTCTCGGCGATCTCGCGGTCGGTCACGGGCCTCTCCTCGTAGTTACTTAGCCATACTAAGTTAGCTCAACTAAGTTTTCAAACGCCCTAGGGTGGGGCGCATGGCGATGGAGACGACGGCGGAGTCGCCGGTGCCCGTCCGGACGGTCCTCCAGGCGGTCGGCGGCTGGATCGGACGACTCGGCCGCATCTGGGTCGAGGGCCAGATCACCGACCTCAACGCCCGGGGCGGGACGGTCTACGTGACGCTGCGGGACCCGGTCGCGAACATGTCCGTCCGGCTCGTCGGGCCGCGCGCGGTGTTCGAGGCGGCGGGTCCGGCGGTCGTGGACGGGGCGCGCATCGTCGTCCACGCCAAGCCGGACTTCTGGATCAACCGGGGCACGTTCTCGCTCAGCGCCATCGAGGTGCGCCCGGTCGGCGTCGGCGAGCTGCTGGCCCGGCTGGAGCGGCTCAAGCAGGTGCTCGCGGCCGAGGGCCTGTTCCGTCCGGAGCGCAAACGGCCGCTGCCGTTCCTGCCCGGCAAGATCGGGCTCATCTGCGGGCGCGACTCCGACGCCGAGCACGACGTCCTGCGCAACGCGCGGCGACGCTGGCCCGCGGTGGCGTTCGCGGTGCGGAACACGGCCGTCCAGGGGACGCACGCCGTCCGGGAGGTCCTGGAGGCGCTGCGCGAGCTGGACGCCGACCCCGAGATCGAGGTGATCGTCATCGCCCGGGGCGGCGGCTCGATGGAGGACCTGCTGCCGTTCTCCGACGAGGCGCTGGTCCGCGCGGTCGCGGCGGCGCGGACGCCGGTGGTCAGCGCGATCGGGCACGAGCAGGACAGCCCGCTGCTGGACCTCGTGGCGGACGTCCGCGCGTCCACCCCGACCGACGCGGCCAAGCGGACGGTCCCGGACGTGCGCGAGCAGATCCAGCTCGTCCGCCAGCTCCGCGACCGGGGCCGCCGGGTCATCGCGGGCGGGCTGGAGCGCGAGACGGCGTGGCTGCGCGGGATGCGGTCGCGGCCCGCGCTGGCCGACCCGGTGCGGGAGATCGAGCGGCAGTCCGAGCAGGTCGCGGCGCTGCGCGACCGGGCGCGGCGGTGCCTGGACGGGGCGCTGTACCGCGCGTCCGACGAGCTGGCCCACACCCGCGCGCGCCTGCTGGCCCTCTCCCCCGCCGCGACGCTGCGCCGGGGCTACGCGATCGTGCAGCGCGACGACGACGGGATCGTCCGGGAGGCGTCGGAGGTGGCGGCGGGCGACCGGCTGCTGGTCCGGCTCGCGGACGGGCGCATCGCGGTCACCGTCGCGCCGGACACGCCCTAGGGTGGGGTGCGTGGCCGACGAGAAACTCACCTACGAGCAGGCGCGCGACCAGCTGACCGACGTCGTGCGGAGGCTGGAGGCGGGCGGGTTGACCCTGGAGGACTCCCTCGGCCTCTGGGAGCGCGGCGAGCGCCTGGCGGCGATCTGCGAGGAGTGGCTGGAGGGCGCCCGCGCCCGGCTGGCCGCCGCGACGGCGTCGCCCGAGCCGGAGAACGACGGCGCGCCGTTCTAGGTGCGGGGCTGAGGCTTCAGCGCTGCGGCGAGGACGGCCAGCTCGTCATAGCTCGCGGTGCCGGTGACGACGATGCTGACGCCGCCGGGGAGCGTCCGGGCGAGCGAGTTCGCCTTCTTGTCCTTGCGGTGGTACGTCTGCCACGTCGCGCCCGCGACCGTGCGCGAGCCCGTCGGGGTCTTGCTGTTGGTCATGCGCGGGACGTACGCGCCGGCGTTCTCGTTGCTCTGCTCGACCGCCGCGTACTGGTCGGACGGCGTCACGAACCCGAGGTGCCACGCGACCGGCCTGCCCTTCAGGCCGAGCCCGTCGACGCGCGAACTCGTCGGCCGCCACGTCGACGGCAGCCCCTGCGGCGCGTACGGGGTGAACGGCGCGCCGCTGCGCATCGCGAGGAGCTGGCCGGAGTAGTCGACGGTCGGCAGCACCTCCTTGTCGCTGCGCGGCGTGATCAGGTAGATCGCGCCGACGAGCACGAGGCAGCAGGCCATCGCCAGCGTGAAGCCGCCGAGCCCGGTGGTCAGCCGCTTGTAGACGCCGGGGTTGACCTCGACGACGGGCCGTTCGGGGGCGGGCTTCTCGGTCGTGTCGCTCACGCCTCAAGCATCGCGCACGGTCAGCGCTGCTCGGTACGCGGGTTCCGGATCGTCGCGACGATCGCCAGCATCTCGTCGGCGAGCCGCCGGGACGCGTCCTCGTCGTCGCCCTGCACGACCTCCGACACCGCGCCCGCCATCGCGCCGGTCAGGACGATGACGAGCGCCTCGTCCACGCCGCCGTCGTCGGTGTGGAACAGCGCGGCGTTGCGGCGCGCCCACCGCTTGAGGCGCTTGCGCATGACGCGGTCGAAGCCGGGCGGGCCGTCGCCGGAGATGAACAGCCGCGCGACCTCGCGTTCGCCGAGCGACCCGTCGAGGTAGGCGTTCGCGCCGGCGAGGAACTGGCGCATGGGGTCGGTCTCGCCCGCGTCGCGGACGGTCGTGATCGCCTCGCGGGTGCGCTCCTGCTGGCGCGCCTGGAACTCGTCGAACAGCGTGAGGTACAGGTCGGCCTTGCCGTTGAAGTGGTGGTAGAGGCTGCCGACGCTGGCGCCCGCGCGCGCCACGATGTCGGTGACGGCGGCCTGCGCGAAGCCCGCCTCGCAGAACACGTCCCGCGCCGCGTTCAGCAGGGCGGTGCGGGTGGCGGCGCCCCGGTCGGAGGTGCGCTGCGCGGGCTCGTCCACTCCGGCGGGCGGCACGTCGATGTCGCTGCTCATGAGTGCTGAGATTACGCCCTCGCCCGCGGGGAAACGATCCCTGTACCCGTCGCCGGAGTTCTGCGCCCGCCCGGCGGCGGTCACGCCGTGTCCCTGGTCTGGTCCAATTTGTGACCCGGGCCGGACATTGCGGAGAATTCTGGATACAACGACCGAAAGGGCTGCGACGTCATGTCCGACGAAACGACCGTCTCCTCCCCCCTCACCACCGAGCCGTCCGCGCCGGACCGCAACCTGGCGCTCGAACTCGTCCGGGTGACGGAGGCGGCGGCCATGGCCGCCGCCCGCTGGGTGGGGCGCGGTGACAAGAACGGCGCCGACGGCGCGGCCGTGAACGCGATGCGGCAACTGATCAACACGGTGTCGATGCAGGGCGTGGTCGTGATCGGCGAGGGCGAGAAGGACAACGCCCCGATGCTGTTCAACGGCGAGCACGTCGGCGACGGCACCGGCGCCGAGTGCGACGTCGCGGTCGACCCGGTGGACGGCACCCGGCTCACCGCGCTCGGGATGAACAACGCGATCGCCGTGCTCGCGGTGGCGCCGCGCGGGTCGATGTACGACCCGTCGGCCGTGTTCTACATGGAGAAGCTGGTCACGGGCGCCGAGGCGCGCGACGCGGTGGACATCGAGCGTCCGATCGGCGACAACATCCGCGCCGTCGCGCGGGCCAAGGGGTCGTCGGTCGAGGACGTGACCGTCGTCATCCTGGACCGGCCCCGGCACGAGGGCATCGTCAAGGAGGTCCGCGAGGCGGGCGCCCGGATCAAGTTCATCCTGGACGGCGACGTCGCCGGCGCGATCATGGCGGCCCGCGCCGGGACCGGCGTGGACCTGCTGCTCGGCATCGGCGGCACGCCCGAGGGCATCATCGCGGCGTGCGCGATCAAGGCGCTCGGCGGCGTGATCCAGGGCCGGTTGTGGCCGCAGGACGACACCGAGCGCCGCAAGGCCGTCGAGGCCGGACACGACCTCGGCCGGGTGCTGACCACCGACGACCTCGTGACGTCCGAGGACGCGTTCTTCGCGGCCACCGGGATCACCGACGGCGAGCTGGTGGACGGCGTCCGGTACGGCAAGGGCGTCGCGACGACGCACTCGCTGGTCATGCGGTCGCGCAGCGGGACGATCCGCCAGGTGACGAGCGAGCACCAGCTGGAGAAGCTGCGCGCCTACAGCGCGATCAACTTCGACGCGGCGGTCTAGCGAGCGCCGCCGCCGCGCGGGGGAACACCGCGCGGCGGCGGTGCGGGTGGGCGCTCCTCAGCGCTTGCGGTTGAGCCGCCCGCGCACGCGGTCGCGCAGGGAGCGCTTCGGCGCGTGGGCGCGGACGGACGTCAGCAGCAGCGTCCCGGCGATCTCCACGGTCGGGCCGCCGTCGGCCGGGCGGTGCCGCAGCTCGCGCGTCCCGACGACGGTGCGTCCGGTGACCTGGACGCGGACGCCGTCGGGGACGAGCAGCCGGATCCGCCCGCCGAGGACGAGGGCGTCCACCACGGTGTGGCGGCGCTGGAGGACGGCGTCGCGCAGGTCGAGGTCGACCGTGCCGAACAGGGCGAACAGCGGGAGCTTCACCGGCACGATCCAGCGGCCCTCGCGCCGGACGCGGCCGAACAGCACCGAGACGGGCCGGTCGTCGGCGATGATCGGCTGGGTCTCGCGGGGCGCGAGGTCGCCGGTCAGCCCGGTCAGCTCGCCGAGCGTGCGGGCGGCGTAGGCGCGCGTCGTGCGGTCGGAGTGCTCGTCGAGGGTGAGGCGGCCGTCGGCGAGGGCCTCGCCGAGCAGCGCGACGACCCGCTCCCGGTCGGCGTCGGAGGCGCGCAGCTCGGTGACGCGCCGCACCGGTTCCCCGGGCCTGCGCGGACTGGACGAATCCACCCGTCCACACTAAAGCGCGCCGCTCTCCGCGACGAACGTCCGCCGGAAAATCAGTAGGCGCGCTCCCGCATGGGACATAACGTGACAAGCGTGACACAACAGACGAACGCGCTGGCGCTGCGCGGCGTCGTGAAGCGGTTCGGGGACCGCGCGGCGGTGGACGGCCTCGACCTGACCGTGGAACGCGGCGTCTGCCTCGGCCTGCTCGGACCGAACGGCGCCGGGAAATCCACGACGATGCGGCTGCTGACCGGGCAGGCCGTCGCGGACGAGGGCGCGATCGAGGTCCTGGGCTTCCCGGTGCCGCGCGAGTCCAAGCGGGCGCGGGCGGCGATGGGCGTGGTCCCGCAGCAGGACAACCTGGACGAGGAGCTGACCGTCCGGGAGAACCTGGAGGTCTTCGCGCACCTGTACCGGGTGCCGCGCGGCGGCCGGGCGGCGGCGGTCGCGCGGGCCGTGGCGCGGGCGCGGCTGACCGGCCGCGAGCGCACCCGCGTCGGGGACCTGTCCGGCGGGATGCGGCGGCGGCTGCTGATCGCGCGCGGGCTCGTCCACGACCCGGCGCTGGTGCTGCTGGACGAGCCGACCGTCGGCCTGGACCCGCAGGTGCGGGCCGAGCTGTGGGGCCTGATCGACGGGCTGCGCGCGGCCGGGACGACCGTCCTGATGTCCACGCACTACATCGAGGAGGCCGAGCGGCTGGCCGACGACTGCGCGGTGATGGCGCGCGGCCGGGTGATCGCGCGCGGCGCCCCGTCCGACCTGGTCGCCCGGCACGCGGGCAAGCAGGCGATCGAGCACCACGGCCCGCCGGCGCGCCTGGCGGAGGTGGAGCGCATCGCGCACGCCGCGGGCCTCCCCACCCGCCGCACGGGCCCCTCGGTGACGGTCCTGCGCGCCGAGGAACTGCCGCCGTCCGCACTCGAAGCGCTCGGCGCGGACGGCTTCGTCCGCCGCCCCACCTTGGAGGACGTCTTCGTGATCCTGACCGGGGAGCGCGTCGAGTGAGTGACACTGGGCGATTGCGGCGGTTTGAGGGGGCCGCTTTGCGTGGGGTGTGGCGGTATGAGGCCGCGCAGTTCACGCGGTACTGGAAGCCGCAGACGTTCGGGGCGTTGTTCGAGCCCGCGTTCATGCTGCTGGCGTTCGGCTACGGGGTCGGGTCGCTGGTCGCGGCGGTCGCGGGGATCTCGTATCGGGACTTCGTGGCCACGGGGGTCGTCGGGACGGCCGCGCTGTTCCTGTCGGTGTTCCCGGCGATGTTCAACGGGTACACGCGGCGCGTCTTCCAGCACACCTACGACGCGGTGCTCGCGGCGCCGGTGGACCTGCACGAGCTGCTGGCGGGCGAGACGGTCTGGACGGCGGCGCGCGCGGGCGTGTTCGGTTCGGCGCCGCTGCTGGTCGGCATGGTGTTCGGGCTGGATCCGGCGCCGGGGATGCTGCTGGTCCCGTTCATCGTGTTCGCGACGGCGTTCGGGCTGTCGCTGTTCGGGGCGTGGACGGCGGCGCGCGTCGCGTCCATCAACTCGCTGGACTACGTGATCACCGGCGTGGTGACGCCGCTGATGCTCGTCGCCGGGACATACTTCCCGATGTCGTCGCTGCCCGGCTGGGCGCAGGTGGCGGCGCACGCGAACCCGGTGTTCCACTGCGTCGAGCTGGTGCGGCACGCGGTGTTCGGGTTCCGGCCGCTCGCCGACCTCGGGCACCTGGCGGGCATCGCGGCGTTCGCGGCCGTCGCGTGGACGCTGGCGCTGCGGACGCTGCGCCGCAAGCTGATCGCCTGATTGACCGGCCCGGGCGCGGGACCCTACCCTCACCTGAACATTCTTCACGTTGACCGAGGGAGCGGGCCCATGACGGGCAGCGTCACCACCGGCGTCACTGCGCGCGTCCGGCGCGCGCGGGCGGCCGGGTACGCCGTCTTCGCCGTCCAGGGCCTGTGCTTCGCGGCGCTGGTCAGCCGGGTCAACCAGGTGCGGGACGCGCACCACATGACCGACGACCAGATCAACCTGGTCGTCCTGTGCGTGCCGATCGTCGCGGGGGTGGGCAGCGCGGTCGCCGCGCCGCTGATGGGACGGTTCGGCAGCCGCATCGTGCTCCGCCTCTCCCAGCCGTTCGTGTGCCTGACCGTCCTCGCGATCGGCCTGTCCGGCAGCGCCGACATCCCGGTCTACATCGCGGTCGCGCTGTTCGGCTTCGCCGTCGGGGCCGTGGACGCGTCGATGAACGCGCAGGCCGTCACGTCCGAGCGGGCGTACGGGATCAGCATCCTCACCGGCTTCCACGCCGTCTGGGCGGCGGCGGCCGGGGCGGGCGCGCTGTGGGCGTGGGTCGCCAACACCTACGTCTACCCCGACCACGTGACGACCTCGCTCGCGGTGGGCTTCGCGATCCCGGCCGTCCTCGGGCTGGCCGTGACGCTCGTCGCGGGCCCCCGGCTCGCCTCCAAGGAGGACGAGGTCGCCGTGCCCGCCGGGGCGGAGCTGAAGGCGGCGGCCAAGCTCGTCCCGTGGCGGCCGGTGCTGATCATCGGGATCGCGATGGGCTGCTTCTACGTCGCCGACTCGATGCTGTCCAACTTCGGCGCCCTCTACTTCGACAACGACCTGCACAGCAAGGACGTCGCCCCGCTCGGCCTGGCCGCCTACCAGGTCGCGATGGTCGCGAGCCGGGCCGTCGCGGACTTCGGCGTCCGCCGGTTCGGCGCGGCGCGCGTCGTCCGCGCCGGGACGGTCGCGGGCCTGGCGGGCCTGCTGCTGGTCGTCGCCGCGCAGAACGCGCCGATGGCGATCGCCGGGTTCGCCGTGACGGGCCTCGGCCTCTGCGTCATCCCGCCGCTGTCGTTCTCGGCGGCGGGCCGCGTCGACCCGTCCGGGCTGGGCGTCGCGGTGGCGCGGGTGAACATCTTCAACTACGTGGGGTTCGTGGCGGGGGCGGTGGTCGTGCTGATTTTGCAGCCGCTGTCCAGCTACCAGACGTCCTACGTCGTCCCGGCGGTCCTCACGCTGGCGATCATCGCGCTGGCCCGCGGGTTCGAGCCCGCCCCCGCGTCCGAAACCCCCGTGCCGGTGCGCTGACGCCCGGTCAGGCGTCCTCGGCCAGGGCGGCCACGGCGTCCTCCCCCGCCGAGCGCGCCTGCTGGGGGGAGAGATCCTCCAGGGCGCGGGCCAGGGCGGTCAGCGCGGCGTCGGCCGCCGCCCGCAGGGTCACCGCGTGCTCCTGGGCGCGGGCGAGATCCCCGAGCCCGACGCAGTCGAACGACACCTGGGCGTCGTGCGCCGCCATCTTGAGCTGCCTCGCGGCCTCGTCCAGACTCATCCGTCCTCCTTCGCTCAGACCGGGGCTCTACCCGTGGGCACGCGGCGTAACCGCGCGGGCGAGAACTTCGACGGACCGCTCCAGGCGCGCCGTTCCGGTTCGTCCGTAACCGAGGACGAGCGCGGGCGGCGCCGCGTCGGCGCGCTCGCGCGACCACGAGGAGCGCGCCCCGGTGACGAGGACGCCGCCGTCCGCCGCCGCCGCGACCACGGCGTCCTCGTCGCAGCCCGGCGGCAGTTCGACGTACAGGTGCAGGCCCGCCGACACGCCCCGCACGGTCGCGTCCGGCAGGCGGGCGCGCAGGGCGGCGGCGAGCGCGTCGCGGCGCGCCCGGTAGCGGCGGCGCATGACGCGCAGGTGCCGGTCGTGGCCGCCGTCGGCGAGGAAGCGGGCCAGGGCGCGCTGCTCCAGCGACGGGTTGCCGAGATCGGTCAGCGCCCGGTGCTCGCGCAGCCCGTCGGTCAGCGCGGGCGGCGCTACGGCCCAGCCGAGCCGCAGCGCGGGCGCGAGCGCCTTGGTCACCGAGCCGAGCAGCACGACGCGTTCGGGCGCGACGCCCTGGAGGCAGCCGACGGGGTCGCGGTCGTAGCGGAACTCGGCGTCGTAGTCGTCCTCCACGACGATGCCGCCGGTGGCGCGCGCCCAGGCGATCAGCGCGGCCCGGCGCGCGGGCGACAGGACGACGCCGGTCGGGTACTGGTGCGCGGGGGTGACGAGCACGGCCCGCGCGGACGACGCGGCGAGCGCGGCGACGTCCAGGCCCTCGGCGTCCACCGGCACCCGGACGATGCGCGCTCCGGTCGCGTGCAGCAGCGGGAGCTGGCGGTCGCTCGTCGGGTCCTCGACGGCGAGGACGCGCCCGTCCCGCGCCAGCAGCCCCGCCAGCGCCGACAGCCCGTGCGCGACGCCGCTGACGATCGTGATCCGGTCGGCGGACGCGTCGGCGGCCCGGACGCGCCCGAGGTACCCGGCCAGCTCCGTCCGCAGCGCGCGGTCCCCGGCCGGGTCGGGGTAGCCGAGCAGCGCGTCGTGCGGGCTGTCGCGCAGGGCGGCGCGCAGCGCGGCCAGCCACCGGGCGCGCGGGAACGCCGCCAGGTCCGGCTGGCCGGGCCGCAGGTCGGCGACGGCGGCGCGCGGCTCGTCCGGCCGGGCCGCGCCCGCGTCGCCCGCGGACGGACGGGCCAGCGGCGCGACCCGCGTCCCGTCCCCCGGCCGCGCCACCAGGAAGCCCTCGGCGAGCAACTGCTCGTAGGCGGTGACGACGACGCCGCGCGACACCCCGAGGTCCTGCGCGAGCGCGCGGCTGGACGGCAGCCGCGTCCCGGCCGTCAGCCGTCCGGCGCGGATCCCGGCGCGCAGCCCGGCCGCGATCTGCACGGCCAGCCCGGACGTCCGGTCCAGCGGAAGGTGCAAGTCCATGATTGGTCCAGAGAACGGGGGACGAATTGGCCCTGTCCGGTGGACCAGGGCGCTTCTAGCGTCCCACGTATGCCTCTCACCAGCACCGCGCGCGGCATGGTCGGCGCCGCGTCCGGGATGGCGCTCGTCGGCGCGCTGCCCGCCGTGTCCGCGCTGCTCGCGCAGTTCCCCGCGCTCGGCGGGCAGGCCGTCCGCTACGGGATCGCGGCGGCGATCCTCGGCGCGCTCGTCCGCGTGGCGGGCGGGCCGCCCCCGAAGCTTCGCGCAAGGGACGTGGCGCTGCTCGCCGCGCTCGCGCTCACCGGGCTGGCGGGCTTCAACCTGTGCGTGCTCGCCGCCGTCCGCGACACCAGCCCCGCCACCACCGGGACGGTCATCGCGGTCTCCCCCGTCGTGCTCGCCGTCGCCGGACCGTACCTGGCCCGCCGCGCCCGTCCCGCCGCCACGGTCGTCGCGGGCGCGGCCGTCGTGACGGCGGGCACGGCGGTCGCCACGGGCCTCGGGGGCGCGTCCCCGCGCGGGCTGGCGTTCGCGTTCGGCGCGCTCGCGGGCGAGGTCTGCTTCTCGCTGCTCGCGCTCCCGCTGCTGCCGCGCCTCGGCCCGCTGCGCGTCTCGGCGTACACGGCCGGGCTCGCCGCGCCGATGCTGCTGGCCGCCGGGCTCGTCGTGGACGGAACGCGCGTCGTCCGCGTCCCCACGGCGAAGGAGGCGGCGGCCCTGGCGTTCCTCGCGGTCGTGATCACGACGGTCGCGTTCCTGCTCTGGTACGACGCGCTCGGCCGCCTCGGACCCGACCGCGCGGGCCTGTTCACCGGCATGATCCCGGTCAGCGCGGTCGCGACGACGGCGGCGCTCGGCCTCGGCGCCCCGAGCCCCGCCGAACTGGCCGGCTCGGCGCTCGTCAGCGCGGGCGTCCTGCTCGGCATGCGGCGGACGGCCCCGCCACCGGCAAGTCGTAACCTAAGGGCGGCCCCACCCGAACGCGCGAGGATCCCGAATGCCTGAGTTCTCCTACACCGACCTGCTCCCCCTCGGCCCCGACGACACCGAGTACCGGCTGCTCACCAGCGACGGCGTGTCCACCTTCGAGGCGAACGGCCGGACGTTTCTGCAGGTCGAGCCGGAGGCCCTGCGGCTGCTCACCGAGACCGCGATGCGCGACATCGCCCACCTGCTGCGCCCCGCGCACCTGAAGCAGCTCCGCAAGATCCTCGACGACCCGGAGGCCAGCCCGAACGACCGGTTCGTCGCGCTGGACCTGCTGAAGAACGCGGGCATCGCGTCCGGCGGCGTCCTGCCGATGTGCCAGGACACCGGGACGGCGATCGTCATGGGCAAGCGCGGCCAGCACGTCCTCACCGACGGTCGCGACGAGGAGCACATCGCGCGCGGCGTGTACGACGCCTACACCCGGCTGAACCTGCGGTACTCGCAGATGGCGCCGCTGACGATGTGGGACGAGAAGAACACCGGGACCAACCTCCCCGCGCAGATCGAGCTGTACGCCGCCCCGGGCGGCGCCTACAAGTTCCTGTTCATGGCCAAGGGCGGCGGCAGCGCGAACAAGTCGTTCCTGTACCAGGAGACGAAGGCCGTCCTGAACCCGACGCGGATGCTGAGCTTCCTGGAGGAGAAGATCCGCTCGCTCGGCACGGCCGCGTGCCCGCCGTACCACCTGGCGATCGTGGTGGGCGGGACGTCCGCCGAGTACGCGCTGAAGACGGCCAAGTACGCGTCCGCGCACTACCTCGACACGATGCCGGACGCGGGCTCGCCGCTCGGCCACGGGTTCCGGGACGTCGAGCTGGAGCAGCAGGTGTTCGAGCTGACGCAGCGGCTCGGCATCGGCGCGCAGTTCGGCGGCAAGTACTTCTGCCACGACGTCCGGGTGATCCGGCTGCCCCGGCACGGCGCGTCCTGCCCGGTCGCGATCGCGGTGTCGTGCAGCGCCGACCGGCAGGCCGTCGCGAAGATCACCGCCGAGGGCGTGTTCCTGGAGAAGCTGGAGACCGACCCCGCCCGCTTCCTGCCCGACACGACCGACGAGCACCTGGACGGCGACGTCGTCCGCATCGACCTCAACCGGCCGATGGACGAGATCCGCGCCGAGCTGACCCGCTACCCGGTGAAGACGCGGCTGTCGCTGACCGGCCCGCTCGTCGTGGCCCGCGACATCGCGCACGCCAAGATCAAGGAGCGGCTGGACGCTGGCGAGCCGATGCCGTCCTACCTGCGCGACCACGCCGTCTACTACGCGGGCCCGGCCAAGACGCCCGAGGGCTACGCGTCCGGGTCGTTCGGCCCGACGACGGCCGGGCGCATGGACTCCTACGTCGAGCAGTTCCAGGCGGCGGGCGGCTCGCTCGTCATGCTGGCCAAGGGCAACCGGTCGCAGCAGGTCACCGACGCGTGCAAGGCGCACGGCGGGTTCTACCTCGGCTCGATCGGCGGGCCGGCCGCGCGGCTGGCGCAGGACTGCATCAAGAAGGTGGACGTCCTCGAATACGCCGAACTCGGCATGGAGGCCGTCTGGAAGATCGAGGTGGAGGACTTCCCGGCGTTCGTCGTCGTGGACGACAAGGGCAACGACTTCTTCGCCGACACGACCGGTCCGCTCCTGTCCATCGGCCGCCGCTGACGCCCCCAAGATCATCTTGGGAAAATCGTTCCAAGGCCCCGGGAGATCATCTTTTACCCTTGTTCCGGGCGGGACGGGCCGCATCTCCGGCGACCCCGTGCGCTCCGGCCCGTCCCCCGGCACACTGGATCCGGACAACCCGTCCGAATCCGGCCTGAAGCGCTGCGGCCTTGCGGCCGGATGACAAACGCCGCCGCGTCAGGAAGGCGCCCGATGAACGGAACCGGAACGCGGGCGCACGAGGCGGCCCGGCGAGACGTCACGGTATCGTCCCGAAAATCATGTTGGTCGTGCCGACTCCTCAATGACCGCGCGGCCACTCCGGTATCTTTCCCCCATGTCTCAGTCTGAGCGCCTCGTGCTCGCGACGCGCTACCGGCTGGTCTCGGAAATCGGCCAGGGTGCCAACGGCACCGTCTGGCGCGGGCATGACGACCTCCTCGATCGCGCGGTGGCGATCAAGGAGCTGCGGCTGCCCGCCGACCTCACCGAGAACGACCGGGTCGTCTTCTACCGCCGCACGCTCCGTGAGGCACGGGCGCCGGCACAGCTCCGCTCCACCTCGATCATCGAGGTCTACGACGTCGTCATCGAGCAGGGCCGCCCGTGGATCATCATGGAGCTGATCGAGGCGCCCAGCCTGGAACAGCTCATCGAGCGCTCCGGCCCGCTCCCGCCCGACCAGGTCGGCTACATCGGCCGCCGGCTGCTGGACGCGCTGGCCGTCGCGCACCGGTCCGGGATCGTCCACCGGGACCTCAAGCCCAGCAACGTCCTGCTGGACGGCGACCGCGTCGTCCTCACCGACTTCGGGCTCGCGTTCTCCTCCGGCTCGGCCAGCCTCACCAAGACCGGCCACTTCATGGGCTCCCCCGCCTACGTCGCGCCCGAGGTCGCGGCCGGGGAGAAGGCCACCCCCCGCTCGGACCTGTGGTCCCTCGGCGCGACGCTCTACGCGGCGCTGGAGGGCAAGCCTCCGTTCGAACGCGACAACGTCATGGCGACGCTCAGCGCCCTCGCCAACGAGCCGCCGCCGACCCCGCGCAACGCCGGGCCGCTCGCGTCCGTCGTCACCGGGCTGCTGGAGAAGCACCCGACCCGCCGCCTCACCCACGCCCGCGCCGTGGACCGGCTGGAGCGCGCCCTCACCGGCCCCCGCTCGGCCCGCCGCTCCGGCGCGCCCCGGCTGCGCGTGATGGCGGTGATCGCGCTCGCGGGCGGCGTCGTCGCGTCCTGCGCGATCGGCGCGACCGCCCTCACCGTCGGGATGATGCGCGAGCAGCCCGACGGCAGGCCGAGCACCGCGCCGCCGCCGACCGTCGCGCCCGGCCCGACGGGGTCGGGGTCGCTGCTGGTCAAGGCGCGGACGGCCGGCTGCCGCATCTTCGTCGCGATCCCCGGGGACACCCTGACCGTCCTCGCCAACAACGAGACCGTGCCGGTGGGCAGCGCCCGCCGGTTCGACCAGCCGCGGTTGAACGCCGTCGTGTACGACTCGGCGGCCTGCGAAGTGTGGGTCAACGGCCGGAAGAAGCCGCTCGGCGGCCCCGGCGAGCGCCGCAACTACACCGTCCGGGCGCCCGCCGGGCAGTGAACCGATCCATGAAGCGTCCCGGCCGGGGAATGGCTGGGGACGCGACCTCGCTGCACTGAGAACGAGGACTCTGGATCAGGGGGCGGAATCATGACCGAGTACCGGGTCGAGCACGATTCGATGGGCGACGTCCGCGTCCCGGCCGCCGCGAAGTGGCGGGCGCAGACGCAGCGCGCGGTGGAGAACTTCCCGATCTCCGGACGCGGCCTGGAGCCCGCCCACATCGCCGCACTCGCCCGCATCAAGGCCGCCGCCGCGACCGTGAACGCCGAGCTGGGCGTGCTGGACGCCGACGTCGCCGCCGCGATCCGCGCGGCGGCCCTGGAGGTCGCCGACGGGCGCTGGAACGACCAGTTCCCCGTCGACGTGTTCCAGACGGGCTCGGGCACGTCGTCCAACATGAACGCCAACGAGGTCGTCGCCACGCTCGCGCAGGAGCGGCTGGGACGGCCCGTGCACCCGAACGACGACGTGAACGCGTCCCAGTCGTCCAACGACGTGTTCCCGTCCTCGATCCACGTCGCCGCGACCGACGCCGTCGTCAACGACCTGATCCCCGCGCTGCGGCACCTGGCGACGGCGTTCGACCGCAAGTCCGTGGACTTCGCGCGGGTCGTCAAGGCGGGCCGGACGCACCTCATGGACGCGACGCCCGTCACGCTCGGCCAGGAGTTCGGCGGCTACGCGGCGCAGCTGCGGCACGGCGTGGAGCGGCTGGAGGCCGTCCTGCCCCGCCTCGCGGAGCTGCCGCTCGGCGGGACGGCCGTCGGCACCGGCATCAACACCCCGCACGGCTTCGGCGCGCGCGTCATCGCCGAGCTGGTCGCGCTGACCGACCTGCCGTTCACCGAGGCGCGCGACCACTTCGAGGCGCAGGGCGCGCGGGACGGGCTGGTCGAGACGTCCGGCGCCCTGAAGACGATCGCGGTGAGCCTCACCAAGATCGCCAACGACCTGCGCTGGATGGGCTCGGGACCGCGCGCCGGGCTCGGCGAGATCCGCCTGCCCGACCTGCAGCCCGGCTCGTCGATCATGCCGGGCAAGGTGAACCCGGTGCTGCCGGAGGCGGCCGTCCAGGTCGCGGCGCAGGTGATCGGCAACGACGCGGCCGTGACGGCGGGCGGCGCGGCGGGCAACTTCGAGCTGAACGTGATGCTGCCGATGATGGCCCGCAACGTCCTGGAGTCGATCGCGCTGCTGGCCGCCGTCACGCGCCTGCTCGCCGACCGCTGCGTGGACGGCATCGAGGCCGACGAGCCCCGCCTGCGCGAGTACGCCGAGTCCTCACCGTCGATCGTGACGCCGCTGAACCGCTACGTCGGCTACGAGGAGGCCGCCAAGATCGCCAAGCAGGCCCTCGCCGAGCGCAAGACGATCCGCCAGGTCGTGGTGGAACGCGGCCACGTCACGAGCGGCGCGATCAGCGAGGAGGAACTCGACGCGGTCCTCGACGTGCTGTCGATGACCGCGCCGTCCTAGTACCAGCCGTTCTGCTCGGAGTGGTTCCAGGCGCCGCAGGGCGTGCCGTGGCGGCTCTTGATGTAGCCGAGGCCCCACTTGATCTGGGTGCGAGCGCTCGTCCGCCAGTCCGAGCCCGCGCTGGCCATCTTGGAGCCGGGCAGCGCCTGCGGGATGCCGTAGGCGCCGGACGGGTTGGCCGCCGTCGTGCGCCAGCCGCTCTCCTTGTTCCACAGCTTCACCAGGCACGCGAACTGGCCGTCGCCGCCGAAGCCGTAGCTCGGGAGCATCGCCTTGGCGATCTGCTGCGCCTCGCCCGCCGGGACCGGGTCGGCGCCCGCGCCGCCACCGCCGCCGTTGCCGCCCGACGGCGTCGGGGTCTTGGACGGGATCGGGCTGCCCTTCACGCGCAGCGTCGGTGCGCGCAGGTCGCCCGCCTCGCGGCCGGCGCGCGCCAGGGCCTTCTTGCGCCGCTCGGCGGCGAGGGCCGTGGTGTCGATCTCCGGGACGGCGGCGTCGGCGACGGGCGCGGACTTCACCGTGCCGTGGTCGGGCGCGTCGTCGCCGGTGAACGCGAGCGCGGCGACCGAGCCGCCGCCGACCGCGAGGGCCGCGCCGCCGACGACGGCGGCCACGGCCAGGCCCGTCCGGCGGCCGGAGCGGGGCGCGCGGCGGCCCGCGCGGCGCGGGGCCGGGGCGCCCAGCTCGTCGCGGGGCTGCTCGGGACGCGGCAGCGTCGCCACGGGGGCCAGGGCCGCCGTGTCGCCCGCGCGGGCGGCGTCGCCGCCGAAGCCGGGCGGCGGGCCCGCGACGCGGACGTCGTCGGCGTCCGGTGCCGGGGGGAAGTGGGGGGAGCGCTGGTGATCGTCTCGCCAGGGTGACCCGTTCGAGTCTCCGGACAAGGCGGTCCTTCCGACGGTCGCACCGCATGGACGCGCGTGCGAGCTGCGTCACCCCCGTCCCGGGCGGACGTGCGGGGTGCCGGGCGGCGGACGGGCCCGGCCTGCGCGCGCTTCCGGGGGGAGACGCGGCCGGGGCACCGTTCCAGGGGTGCTTACGGGGACACACAATGCCCGACCCGCCGACCCGCTTCGCAACCGAATCGAGATGGAAAGGACGGCCCGGCACTTTGTCAACCTGCCGAGGAACCCCCGGGATCGCCGCGCAGAGCTGGGGTTCTTTGTCACTCGCCCGCACACTGTGACCTTCTTCACACCGATACAGGCCGAGACCGTCCCACCCCGGGACGTAACCGAAAATTGCACGGCCCGCCCGCGCGCCCGGACCGGCGCGCGGGCGGGCGGCGCGTGCTACGAGCCGACGTCCTCCAGCAGATCGGTGACGAGCGCGGCGATCGGCGACCGCTCCGAGCGCGTCAGCGTGACGTGCGCGAACAGCGGATGCCCCTTCAACCGTTCCACGACCGCCGCGACGCCGTCGTGCCGGCCGACGCGGAGATTGTCGCGCTGCGCCACGTCATGGGTCAGGACGACCCGCGACCCCGCCCCGACCCGGGACAGGACGGTCAGCAGCACGCCGCGCTCCAGCGACTGCGCCTCGTCCACGATCACGAACGCGTCGTGCAGGGACCGGCCGCGGATGTGGGTGAGCGGCAGGACCTCCAGCATCCCCCGGTCCAGGACCTCGTCGATGACCTCGGGCGTCGTGACGGCCGAGAGCGTGTCGTAGACGGCCTGCGCCCACGGCGACATCTTCTCGTTCTCCGACCCCGGCAGGTAGCCGAGGTCCTGCCCGCCGACCGCGTACAGCGGCCGGAACACGACGACCTTGCGGTGCCGCCGCCGCTCCATGACCGCGTCCAGGCCCGCGCACAGCGCCAGCGCCGACTTGCCGGTGCCCGCGCGCCCGCCGAGCGAGACGATGCCGACGTCCTCGTCGGTGAGCAGGTCCAGCGCGACGCGCTGCTCGGCGGACCGGCCGCGCAGCCCGAACACCTCGCGGTCGCCCCGGACGAGCCGCACCGACTTGTCCGGCAGGACGCGGCCGAGCGCCGACCCGCGCTCGGACAGGATCCGCAGCCCGGTGTGGCACGGCAGGTCGCGGGCCTGCTCCAGGTCGGCGGTGCCGTGCTCGTACAGCTCCTCCAGCGCGCCGGACGACAGTTCGATCTCGCGCATCCCGGTCCAGCCGGACTCCACGACCGCCAGCTCCGCCCGGTACTCCTCGGCCGTGAGGCCGACGGCGGACGCCTTGACGCGCATCGGGAGGTCCTTGGAGACGAGGACGACGTCCTTGCCCTCCTTGGCGAGCCAGGCGGCCACCGAGAGGATGCGGGTGTCGTTGTCGCCGAGCCGGAACCCGTCGGGGAGCACGGTCGGGTCCGCGTGGTTCAGCTCGACGCGCAGCGTGCCGCCCATGTCGCCGACGGGGAGCGCCTCGTCCAGCCGACCGTGCGCGAGCCGGAGGTCGTCCAGCGTGCGCAGGGCCTGGCGGGCGAAGTAGCCGAGTTCGGGATGGTGGCGCTTGGCCTCCAGCTCGGAGATGACGACGATCGGTAGTACGACCTCGTGCTCGGCGAACCGGGTCATCGCCCCCGGGTCGGCGAGCAGGACGCTCGTGTCGAGGACGTACGTGCGCCGGACCGGGGCGCCTGCTCCGGTGGGGATCCCGGAACCGGGACGGCGCGGGAGGGTTGTGGCCACTCGATCTCCCTGGCTGGTGGGGGATTACCGGTGGCGCGGCGGTCCGCTCGGCGGCATCGGCGGTCCCGAAGGCGGGGGCGTTCGGTGCCGGTGGTGCGAGCGGTGGTCGGGACGCGTCCCGAAGGGGCGTCCTCAGGAACCGTAGCGCCGGTGGCGCGCGGCATACGACCGGAGGGCGCGCAGGAAGTCCACCTTGCGGAAGTCCGGCCAGTGGACCTCGCAGAAGTAGAACTCCGAATGCGCGCTCTGCCAGAGCATGAAGCCGGACAGTCGCTGCTCACCCGACGTGCGGATGACCAGGTCGGGGTCCGGCTGGCCGCGCGTGTAGAGATGCTCGGCGATGTGCTCCACTTCGAGGACCTCGGCCAGCTCCTCGATGCTGGTGCCCCGGGACGCCTGCTCCACGAGGAGAGAGCGCACCGCATCAGCGATCTCACGTCTACCCCCATACCCAACGGCGACGTTCACAATCAGGCCGGGGGCATCGGATGTCGCCTCGCGCGCGGTTTTCAGCACGCGCGCGGTCTTGTCGGGCAGCAGGTCGAGGGCGCCGACGGGCTTGACGTGCCGTCCGTCGGCGGCCAGGCGCTCGACGGTGTTCTCGATGATCTCCAGCAGCGGGTCCAGCTCGGCGGCCGGCCGGTTGAGGTTGTCGGTGGACAGCAGCCAGAGCGTGACGACCTCGACCTCGGCCTCGTCGCACCAGCTCAGCAGCTCGGAGATCTTGTCGGCGCCGCGCTGGTGGCCGTGGTTGACGTCGGTGTGGCCCATCGAGCGCGCCCAGCGGCGGTTGCCGTCCAGGATGACGCCGACGTGGCGCGGCGTGACGTCGGTGGGCAGGGACGACTCCACGCGGCGCTCGTACATGCGGTACGCGGCGTCGCGGACGGCCCCGTACGGGCGGCTGCGGCGGACGGCGGCGCCGAGGCGCGCGGCGCGTCGTTGGGCCATGGATCGTCCCCTCTCACCACCCCGGGCGAGCGCGGGGGCGTTTGTCGGGCTTCAGGGTAGCGAACGGATTTCTTTGGTGAGATCGGTTAGGAACAGGAGAAGTTCGGACGAAGTGAGAACCGCCCGCACGCCGTGCCCGCCCGTCCCCCAGGCTTCGAGCACCGCGCGGCGCGTCAGCCGCCACCGGCCGCGCACGGCGCCCGTCCCGCCGGGCATGGGGATCCAGTGCGCCGACGTGCGCAACGTGCAGCGCAGCTCCCCCGGCAGGGCGCCGGTGTGCCCGACGTCGGCGCGCTCCCGGCAGCGCAGCGCGAACAGCTCGGCGTCGCGGCCGGGGACGCCGTCGGGACCGGGGAAGCGGTCGTCCGGGTCCGGCCACCGCCTGGCCTGCGGCGATCCGTCGGCGCGGGCGGCGGCGACGCGCGCGGCGGCCCCGGCCAGCAGGTGCCCGCAGCGCTCCCCCACCGCGCCGAACGCGGCGCCGTCGCGCCGGAGTTCGAGCGTGACCTCGTAGCGGACGCCGCCCCGGTCGCGCGCCGGGACGGGCACGACCGCGAGCGACGACCCGTCCAGGCACCGCAGCCCACCGCGCATCCCGGCCCTCCGATCTGGCTCCTGTTTCGCACATTAGGCGAGGTCAGGGCCATGATCACACCCGACACGGACCGCGATCGGGTAAGGAACGGTCAGGCCGTCGGCCCGGCCGAGCGGGCGCGCTCCACGTGCTCCAGCGCGGCGCGCAGCTCGGTGAGCCAGGCGTCGGTGTTCTTGCCGACGAGCCGGACGCACCAGGCGAGCGCGTCGCTGCGGCTGCGGGCGACCCCGGCGTCCACGAGCGTGTCGAGGACGCGCCGCTCGGGCTGGCGCAGCCGCGTCATCACCGGCACCGACAGGCTCGTGAACATCTCCTCGTGGCCGCCGCACGACACGCCCCAGGACACCTTGTGCCCGAACCGGTGCTCGGCCTCGCGCGCGATGGCGATGCGGTGGTCGCGGGTGGACTCCCGGAACCGTCCGACATGGCCTTCTACGGCGGCGGCGTGCTCGGCGTCCGAGACGCCCTCCGCGCGGGCCGGTTCGGGCAGCCGCCCGACCACCGTGACCTCCTCGCGGTCGAGGACGATCTCGGGCGCGCCCGCGAACCAGCCCTCGGGCAGCCGTCCGGAGAACCATCCCCGCAGCTGCTCCACCGCCGTGTGCGTCGTCATGTAATCATGATTACACCCGCACGGCCGGGTCGGCGGTCAGCCGGCGATGGAGTTCGCGACGCGGGGGTTGACCCGGACGGCGCCCTTGAAGTTGTTCATGTAGACGTTCTGGATCTGCACGACCGTCCCGGTGTGCGGCGCCGCGACCATCTTGCCGCCGCCGATGTAGAGCGCGATGTGCGAGATGTAGCCGGGCGCGGTCGGGTCGTTGGCCCAGATGAGCATGTCGCCGGGCTGGGCCTTGTCGAACGGCACGATCCAGCCGGCCCGGGCCTGGTCGGCGGCCACGCGCGGCAGCCGGATGCCCGCCGCCGCGAACGCGTACTGCATGAGGCCCGAGCAGTCGTAGCCGCCCTCGGCCTCGGACTCGCCGCCCCACACGTAGGGCCAGCCGAGCCGCGAGTACGCCGCCTTGATGACCGTCCGGACCTGGGCGGAGTTCATGACCTCGCCGTTGGACTTCGGGACGTTCGCCGACGGGTAGTCGACCGGCGGGTTCACCTCGACGGCCTTGGTGCCCTTCGGGAGGGTCTTCTTCAGGCTCTTGATGAACGCGCGGGTGTCGGTCTTCGGGGCGCTGACGAGCAGCGCGTTCGCCGTCGGCATGCCGAGGGCCTGCGCGGTGGCGTGGGAGATGACGACGTCCACGTCGCCGATGCCCATCGTCGCGTAGGCGCCGACGCGGACGTTGGACGTCTGCCCGTCCTTGCCCGCGATCGGGACCTGCGTGCCGAGCTTGACGCCGCCGTCGCTGCCCATCGTGAACGAGATCGCCGCGTCGCCGCCGGCGATGTTGCGCCACAGGGCGTCGGACTTGGCGGTCGGCTTCGGGGTGTAGTTGCGGAAGGTGGACGGGTCCACGCCGAGCAGGCCGACCTGCTTGCCGCCGACCTTGGCCTGGACGGCGTCCACGACCTCGACGCCCTTGACCTTCTTGTTCTTGCGGATCTTCTCGATCGTCGCGGCGGGCAGCGACGACGGCGCCGCGACCAGGACGTGCGGCGTCATCCGCTTACCGAGCGGCGCCACCGCCCCGGACGTGACCCGGGTCGTTCCGGACGCGGCGACGAACTGCGCCTGCTTGTCGGTCTGCGGGATCGCGGGCTCGGCGGCGGGCGGCCGGACCGTGATCACGGCCGTCCCGGTCCCGAGGGTGGCCAGCACCGCCACGCCGATGATCGTCGGTAGCACCCGGCGGCCCGGCTTGCGCACGGCAACACTCCCTCGTCGCGTCGGCGGGACGCGGCTCCCGCCCTTAGTGCACCCGATACCCGGCGCACTGCTCGGATCCCCCGAAAGCGTCGGCCCTGTTACGCCGACCCGCGTCCGATACCCAGAAGTAACACCCATGAGGATACGAGATCAAGGTCACGTTGCCACAAAGTGGATCGAGGATCCAATTAACGGCGAAGTTCGCGGGCCAGGTCGTCGGGGGTGGTGACGGGCATCCGGCAGGCGAAGTCGCGGCACACGTAGGCGGCGGGAGCGCCGTCCACCAGGGACCTTCCGGCCAGCAGCGGGACGCCGCCGGTCCCGGGCGGGCCGACCGTCGTCACCGCGCCGGGGGACGTCGCGAGCAGCGCCGCCCGGTGGAGGGCCCGCGTCCGCTCGTCCGCCGGGTCGCCGACGACGGCGATCTCCAGCGGGCCGGACAGCAGCGCCTCGGCGACCGCGAGGCCCCAGCCCGCGAACCGCGCGTGCTTCGCCGCCAGCGGCCGGGCCGGGGCGAGCGCCGCCGCGGCGGCCTCCCGGTGCTCGGCCGAACCGGTCAGCGCCGCGTGGGACAGCAGCGCGCCCGCCGCCGCGAACCGTCCGGACGGCGTCGCGTTGTCGGTCGGGTCCTGCGGGCGGCGGAACAGGCGCTCGGCGTCGTCGGCGGTGTCGTAGAAGCCGCCCGCGCCGTCGCCGAAGCGGGTGCGGACGGTGTCCAGCAGCGCGCCCGCCGCCGTCGCGTGCGCCGGTTCGCCGGTGACGGCGTGCAGCGCGAGCAGGCCCTCGGCGACGTCGGCGTAGTCCTCCAGGACGCCCGCGTGGGCGCCCGCGACGCCGTCCCGCGACGTCCGGACGAGCCGTCCGCCGGACCCGTGGACGTGCAGCAGCAGCCCCGCGATCTCCGTCGCGGCGGCGACCAGGTCGGGCCGGTCGAACAGCGCGCCGCACTCGGCGAGCGCCGCGACCGCGAGGCCGTTCCACGCGGCGACCACCTTGTCGTCGCGGGCGGGCGGCACGCGGCGGTCCCGGGCGGCCAGCAGCGCGGCGCGGATCCGTTCGTAGCGGTCCTGGTCGTCGGGATCGCGCGGCAGTTGCAGGACGGACGTGCCGTGCTCGAACGTGCCCGTGACGGCGAACAGGCGCGTCGCGTGGGCGCCGTCGTCCGGGCCGAGGACGTCGGCGAGCTGCTCGGGCGTCCAGACGTAGAAGCGGCCCTCCTCGCCCTCGCTGTCGGCGTCCAGCGCGGACGCCAGCCCGCCCTGCGGCGTGCGCAGGTCGCGGAGCATCCAGTCGCAGGTCTCCAGCGCGATCCGCTTCCCCAGCGGCGCGCCGGTCAGCCGCCACCAGTGGGCGTAGACGCGGGCCAGCAGCGCGTTGTCGTACAGCATCTTCTCGAAGTGCGGGACGACCCACTCCGCGTCCACCGAGTACCGCGCGAACCCGCCGCCGAGCTGGTCGTACATGCCGCCGCGCGCCATCGCCTCCAGCGTGTGCGCGGCCATCGCGAGCGCGTCGCCGTCGCCGGTGCGGGCGTGGTGGCGCAGCAGGAACTCCAGCGCCATCGACGGCGGGAACTTGGGCGCGCCGCCGAACCCGCCGCGCGCCGCGTCGTACCCCTCCGCCAGGGACCGGACGGCCAGCGCGAGCGCGTCCTCGTCCGGCGCCGGGACGCCGCCCAGCGCGGGCGCGGGCCCGGTGAGCGCGTCCACGATCTTGCGGCCCTGGTCGGTCACCTCGGCGCGCTGGTCCGTCCACGCGGTGTGGACGGCCTCCAGCAGCGCCTGGAACCGGGGACGCGGGAAGTACGTGCCGCAGTAGAACGGATGGCCGTCCGGCGTGGCGAACACCGTCATCGGCCACCCGCCCTGCCCGGTCATCGCCTGCGTGGCCTCCATGTAGACCGCGTCGATGTCCGGCCGTTCCTCCCGGTCCACCTTGACGTTCACGAAGTACCGGTTCATGAGCCCGGCGGTGGCGGCGTCCTCGAACGACTCGTGCGCCATCACATGGCACCAGTGACACGCCGCGTACCCCACCGACAGCAGGATCGGGACGTCCCGCCGCCGCGCCTCCGCCATCGCCTCCGGCCCCCACTCGAACCACTCCACCGGGTTCCCGGCGTGCTGGAGGAGGTAGGGGCTGGTGGCGTCCTTCAACCGGTTCACGTGCTCTCCAGGTCGGCGAGGGCGGACTCGATGGCGCGGTGGAGCGTCGGGTAGGCGTAGATCATCGTGCGGAGGGTGTCCACCGGCACCTCCGCGTGGACGGCCACGGCCAGCGCCCCCAGCACCTCGCCGCCCATCGGGCCCATGACGGTCGCGCCGACGAGCGTGCCCCACTCGGCGTGCTGGACGAGCTTGATGAACCCGTCCCCGCCCGGCCCGTGGATCCAGCCGCGCGTGGACTCGGCGAGGTCGGTCTTTCCGATCCGCACCGGAAGCTCCTGGTCGCGGGCCTCGCGCTCGGTCAGCCCGACGACGCCGATCTCCGGGTCGGTGAACGTGACGCGCGGGACGGCCCGGTAGGACGCCAGCGGCCCCTTCTCGCCCAGGATGTCGCGCACCGCGATCGTGGACTGGTACATCGAGACGTGCGTGAACGCGCCCTTGCCGGTGATGTCGCCGATCGCCCAGAGGCCGTCGCCGGCGCGCATGGCGCCGTCGACCTCCAGCGCGCGGGCACCCTCGTCCAGGCCGACGGCCGGGAGCCCGATGCCCTTGAGGTTCGGGCGGCGTCCGGTCGCGACGAGCAGCCGGTCCCCGCGGACTTCGCCGTGCGTCGTGCGCAGCGTGAACGCGCCGTCGTGCTCGACGCCCTCGACGCGCGTGCCGGTGCGGACGTCGATGCCCTCGCGCTCGAACACCTTCCCGAGCAGGTCGCCCGCCTCAGGCTCCTCGCGCGCGACGAGCCGGGGACCGCCCTCGATGATCGTCACGCGGGTGCCGAACCGGGCGAACACCTGCGCCGTCTCGACGCCCACGACACCGCCGCCGAGCACGAGCAAGGTCTCGGGGACGGTCGCGGCCCGGACGACGTCCCGGTTCGTCCAGAACGGCGTCCCCGCCAGGCCCTCGATCGGCGGGACGAGCGGCGCCGTGCCCGTGTTGATCAGGATCCCGCGCGCGGCCCGGAACACCTGGTCCCCGACCCGCACCTCCCGCTCCCCGGTGATCACGCCCTCGCCGCGCACCAGCCGCACCCCGCGTCCGGTCAGCCGGTCCACGGCGGCCTGGTCGTTCCAGTCATGCGTGGCGTCGTCCCTGATCCGCGCCGCGACGCGCGTCCAGTCCGGCCGGACCTCGGCGTCTCCGGCCAGGTCCCGCGCCCGCCCGACGTCCGCGACCAGGTCCGCCGCCCGCGCCATCATCTTGGTCGGCACGCACGCGAAGTACGGGCACTCGCCCCCGACCAGCCGCGCCTCGACGGCGACGACGCGCAGCCCCGCGTCCGCCAGCAGCCCCGCCGCGTTCTCGCCGCCCGGCCCGAGCCCCAGCACGACGACGTCCACTTCTTCAGCCATGCCCTCACCCTGCCCGTCGCGCGGTCATTTATCGCGCCTTTTCGGAAGGGGGATGCGGTCGAGGTCGTGAACGACGGTGATCTCGCCGTCGAACGCGGCGGCGGCCTCGTCGTGGAAGCGGTGTTCTTCGTCGGCGGGGTAGCGCTCGGAGAAGTGGGTGAGGACGAGGTGGCGGACGCCGCCGTCGGACGCGACGCGGCCCGCCTGGCCGGCGGTCAGGTGGCCGTACTCGGCGGCCAGGGCGGCGTCGCGGTTCAGGAAGGTGGACTCGATCACGAGCATGTCCGCGCCGGCCGCCAGGGCGGTCACGCCTGCGCAGAGGCGGGTGTCCATGACGAAGGCGAAGACCTGGCCGGGGCGGCGGGCGCTGACCTCGTCCAGGCGGACGGTGCGTCCGCTCGGCGCGACGACGGCGCCGGTGTCCAGGAGCGTCCGGACGAGCGGGCCGGTCACGCCGAAGCGGGCCAGCTCGTCGGGGAGCATCCGGCGGCCGTCGGGTTCGGCGAGGCGGTAGCCGTAGGCGTCCACGGGGTGGGAGAGGCGCCGCGCGGTGAGGGTGAAGGGCGCGTCACCGGTGTCCAGGTCGACGCCGTCCCCGGTGAGCGGGTGCTCGGTGATGACGTCGGTGTCGCGGAAGAGGCTCGCGTGGCGTAGGCGGGCCCAGTACTCGGCGCCGCTGCCCGGGAAGACGGCCCGGACGGGGTGCGGGACCTGGTCGCGCGCGATCCGCTGGACGATCCCGGGCACGCCGAGGCAGTGGTCGCCGTGGAAGTGGGTCAGGCACAGCCAGTTCAGCTCGGTCGCGGACGCCCCGGCGCGGGTCATCTGCCGCTGCGTCCCCTCCCCCGGGTCGAACAGCAGGCCGTGCCCGTCCCACCGCAGGAGGTAGCCGTTGTGGTTGCGCCGTTTCGTCGGGACGGCGCTGGCCGACCCGAGCACCAAAAGATCACGCACGGTTCCATCATTCTGGGCCGCGCGTCCCGCCCGGACCGCCGGGGCGGCCCGGCCGCGCGGATGAGACGATGGGACGGACCGTTTGCGACGAAGGAGCCGCCTTTCATGCCCGCCGAACCCTCCGCGGTGAAGACGCCGCTGTACGACGTCCACCTGGGTCTTTCGGCCCAGCTCGTGGACTTCGCCGGTCATCTGATGCCGCTGCGGTACGCGTCGGAGACGGCCGAGCACCGCGCGGTGCGGACGGCGGCGGGCCTGTTCGACCTGTCCCACATGGGCGAGATCTTCGTCACCGGCCCGGGCGCCGCCGCCGCGCTGGACTACGCCCTGGTCGGGAACCTGTCGGCGCTGGCCGTCGGACGGGCGCGGTACACGATGCTGTGCGCGCACGACGGCGGCGTGCTGGACGACCTGATCGTCTACCGGCTGGCGGACGCGACGTTCCTCGTCGTCGCCAACGCCGCGAACCGGGCCGTCGTCGGGGCCGCGCTGACCGAGCGCGCCGCCGGGTTCGACGCGGCCGTCGAGGACCGCTCGGACGCCTACGCGCTGGTCGCGCTCCAGGGCCCGGACGCCGCCGGGCTCCTGGCCGCCGTCACCGACGCCCCGCTGGACGGCCTGCGCTACTACGCGATCATGGCCGGGCGCGTCGGCGGCGTGGACGCACTGATCGCCCGGACGGGCTACACCGGCGAGGACGGCTTCGAGCTGTTCGTCTCCGCCGAGGACGCCGTCGCCGTCTGGAAGACGTTTGAGGACAAGGCGACGCCGACCGGATTGGCGGCGCGCGACTCGCTCCGCCTCGAAGCGGGCATGCCGCTCTACGGCCACGAACTCACCGCCGAGACCAGCCCGTTCGAGGCGAACCTCGGCCGCGTCGTCAAGCTCGACAAGCCCGGCGACTTCGTCGGGAAGGCGGCGCTGGCGGCGCAGGCCGCGACGCCGCCAGGCCGTAGGCTCGTGGGACTGGTCGCCCGCGGGCGCCGCGCGCCCCGCCAGGGGTACGCGGTCGTCACCGCAGACGGCACGCCGTGCGGCGTCGTGACCAGCGGCGCCCCGTCGCCCACCCTCGGCCGTCCGATCGCGATGGCCTACCTTGACGGGGGCGTCGCCGACGAGGGTCTCGCGGTGGACGTCCGGGGCCGTCCCGAGGCGGTCGACGTGGTCGCCCTGCCCTTCTACAAGCGTTCCTGACACGGGAGAGAGACAACGATCGTGAGCGTTCCGGAAGAGCTTCGCTACAGCGAAGAACACGAGTGGGTCGCGGGGCTCGACGGTGAGAGCGGCATCGTGACCGTCGGCATCACCGCCCACGCCGCCGACGCCCTCGGCGAGATCGTCTTCCTCGAACTGCAGCCCGCCGAGGGCGACACGGTGGAGGCCGGGGAGAGCTGCGGCGAGGTCGAGTCCACCAAGTCCGTCAGCGAGCTGTACTCGCCCGTCACCGGCGAGGTCACGGCGGTGAACGCGGCGGTGATCGACGAGCCGAAGGTCATCAACGACGACCCGTACGGCGAGGGCTGGATCTTCAAGGTGCGGATCGCCGACGAGCCGGGCGACCTCCTCGACGCCACGGCGTACAGCAAGCTCATCGAGGAGGATTGATGCACCTGTACGACTCGCTGGCCGACGCCGATCCGGAGATCGCGGCGGCCGTCGCGGCGGAGCTGAACCGGCAGCAGAGCACGCTGGAGATGATCGCGTCGGAGAACTTCGCGCCGTCGGCCGTGCTGGAGGCGCAGGGTTCGGTCCTGACGAACAAGTACGCCGAGGGGTACCCGGGCAGGCGGTACTACGGCGGCTGCGAGTTCGTGGACGTCGCCGAGCAGCTCGCGATCGACCGGGCGAAGGCGCTGTTCGGGGCCGAGCACGCGAACGTCCAGCCGCACTCGGGCGCGCAGGCGAACACGGCGGTGTACTTCGCGCTGCTGTCGCCGGGCGACACGATCCTCGGGCTGGACCTCGCGCACGGCGGGCACCTCACGCACGGGATGCGGCTGAACTACTCGGGCAAGATCCTGAACGTGGTGCCGTACCACGTCCGGGCCGAGGACGGCCTGGTCGACATGGACGAGGTCGCCGCGCTCGCCGCCGAGCACCGGCCGAAGATGATCGTCGCGGGCTGGTCGGCCTACCCGCGGCAGCTCGACTTCGCGCGGTTCCGGGAGATCGCCGACTCGGTGGGCGCGCTGCTCATGGTCGACATGGCGCACTTCGCGGGGCTGGTCGCGGCGGGGCTGCACCCCTCGCCCGTCCCGTACGCCGACATCGTCACGACGACGACGCACAAGACGCTGGGCGGCCCGCGCGGCGGCCTGATCCTCGCGAAGGAGGAGCACGGCAAGAAGATCAACTCGGCCGTGTTCCCGGGGATGCAGGGCGGCCCGCTGGAACACGTCATCGCGGCGAAGGCGGTCGCGCTGAAGTTCGCGGCGTCGGAGGAGTTCAGGGAGCGGCAGCGCCGGACGGTCGAGGGCGCGCGGCTGCTGGCCGAGCGGCTGTCGGCCGCCGACACGGCCAAGGCGGGCGTGAAGGTGCTGACCGGCGGGACGGACGTCCACCTGGTCCTGGTCGACCTCGTGGACTCCGACCTCACCGGCCGCGACGCCGAGGACCTGCTGCACGGCATCGGCATCACGGTGAACCGGAACGCCGTTCCGAACGACCCCCGGCCGCCGATGGTGACGTCCGGGCTGCGCATCGGGACCCCCGCCCTCGCCACGCGCGGGTTCACCGCCGACGACTTCGCCGAGGTCGCCGACGTGATCGCGCTGGCGCTGCAGCCGTCCCCCGACACGGACGCGCTGGCGGCGCGGGTACGGGCGCTGGCGGACGAGCACCCCCTGTATCCGGACCTGTAGGAACGGGGCGCCCCCCGCGCGCCGCGGGGGGCGCCGCCACAAAGGAGTGGCGGCATGGCGATCAGTGTTTTCGACCTCTTCAAGATCGGTATCGGGCCGTCGTCGTCCCATACCGGGGGCCCGATGGCGGCGGCGTGCCGGTTCGCGACCGGGCTGCGCGACGACGGGCTGCTGGACCGGACGGCGAGCGTCCGGGCCGTCCTCTACGGCTCGCTCGGCCTGACCGGCAAGGGCCACGGCAGCGACAAGGCCGTCGCGCTGGGCCTGTGCGGCGAGCTGCCCGCGACGGTCGACGTCGACCGCGTGGACGACCGGATGGCCGAGATCCGCGAGAGCGGCCGACTGGCGCTGCTCGGCTTGGTGGACGTCCCGTTCGTCGTCGGCGACCACCTGGTGTTCGAGCGGAACGAGTCCCTGCCGGGCCATCCGAACGGGATGCGGTTCACGGCGTACGGGACGTCCGGCGAGGAGCTGCGGTCGCGCGTCTACTACTCGGTCGGCGGCGGGTTCGTCGTGGACGAGGACGCGGCGGGCGCGGCCCGGATCCGCCCGGACGAGACCCCGCTGCCCTACCCCTTCACGACGGCCGCCGAGATGCTCGCGCACTGCGCGGACACCGGCCTGTCGATCTCCGGCCTGATGCTGGCGAACGAACGCGCGTTCGGCCGGACGGACGACGAGATCCGCGCGGGCCTGCTGGAGCTGTGGGGCGTGATGCGGGCTTCCGTCGAGCGCGGCTGCGCCCGCGAGGGCCTGCTGCCCGGCGGCCTGAAGGTGCAGCGCCGCGCGCCGCGCCTGCACCGGACTCTGCTCGCCGAGGACGGCGCGGACCCGCTGCGCGCGATGGACTGGGTGACGCTGTTCGCGCTCGCGGTGAACGAGGAGAACGCGGGCGGCGGCCGGATCGTGACGGCGCCGACGAACGGCGCGGCGGGGATCGTCCCGGCCGTCCTGCACTACCACGAGCGCTTCGTGCCGGGCGCGAGCGACGACGCGGTGGTCCGGTTCCTGCTGACGGCGGGCGCGATCGGCTCCCTGTTCAAGCAGAACGCCAGCATCTCGGGCGCGGAGGTCGGCTGCCAGGGCGAGGTCGGCTCGGCGTGCTCGATGGCGGCGGCGGGCCTGACCGAAGCCCTCGGCGGCACCCCCGCCCAGGTGGAGAACGCGGCCGAGATCGCGATCGAGCACAACCTGGGCCTCACCTGCGACCCGGTCGGCGGCCTCGTCCAGGTCCCGTGCATCGAGCGCAACGCGATCGGCGCGATCAAGTCGATCAGCGCGACCCGCCTCGCCCTGCGCGGCGACGGCCACCACTTCGTCTCCCTCGACCGCGCCATCAAGACGCTCCGCGACACCGGCCGCGACATGCTCGACAAGTACAAGGAGACGTCCCGAGGCGGCCTCGCCGTCAACGTCATCGAATGCTGACGCCGGGGGCGTTCCCCAAAGAAGCAAATCGCCTGCGTTCTAACACCATTTTGGTAGCATCGCGGGCATGGCCACTCTGAGCGTCCGCCTGCCCGATGAACTGAGCGAACGGCTGACCGCCTACTCGCGCAGCAAGCACAGTTCGGCGAACAGCACGATCATCCACGCGCTGGACCGCTTCCTCACCGAGGAGGCGCAGGCGGACGTCGTCGCGACGGCGGCGGACGAGGTGTTCGCGCGGCGGGCGGAGCTGTTCGACCGGCTGGCCGACACGTGATCTACCTGAGCGTCGAGCAGATCATCGCCCTCAACGCCCGGCACCTCGGCGGTCAGCCGGCGGTCCGCGACGTCGGGCTCGTCCAGAGCGCGGCGGCCCGGCCGCAGACGGTCGCCTTCGGGCAGCCCGCGTACGCGACGATCGAGGAGAAGACGGCGGCTCTGCTGCACTCGATCATCTGCAACCATCCGTTCGTGGACGGCAACAAGCGCACCGGCTGGGCCGCCGCGGAGATCACGCTGGTCGCGAACGGCCACCGTTCGGACCTGAGCGACGACGAGGCGTTCGACTTGGTGCTGCGGATCGCGACGTCGTGTTCGGAGATCGAGGTCAAGGAGATCGGGGCGGCGCTGCGGGTCGTCGCGCGGTAGGCGACGACCCGCGGCGCCGGGCGGGTCACTTGTGCATGAGGCCCTGGAGGCAGGTGCGGGTGAAGACGCGGTCGTTGACGATCTTGCCGCCGGACCGGGTGAACGCCGCCTTGATGGCCTTGCAGGCGCGGGTCGCGTTGGGCTTGGAGCGCGCGCGGTTGTCCTTGCTCGCGGCGCGCAGGAACTCCGACCGGGTGATCTTGTGGCCGTCCTTGCGGACCGCGATCACGGTGTCGGCGGCCTGCGCCGCCGGGGCCTGCGCGGCCACGCGGTGGGCGGTGGCGTCCTTCGCCGATGCGTCGGAGGAGCATCCGGACGCCATCAGCAGGCATCCGGGCAGGACGGCGGCGGCGATGAGGCGCTTCATGGTTCTCCCAGGTCGAGGCGGGGTTCGGACGGCAAAACCGTAGGGGCGTCCGCCGCCGCCCGACCCCGGCCCGCGCCGAGCTTTACCTTTTCCAGGGCTGGGATCTCCCTCAGTTGGTGTTGAGCACCTCCGCCACGAGTTCCTGTGCCTGTTCCTGGACGACCTTGAGATGGTCCGCACCCCGGAACGACTCGGCGTAGATCTTGTAGACGTCCTCCGTCCCGGACGGACGCGCCGCGAACCACGCCTGCTCCGTCGCGACCTTGAGCCCCCCGATCGGCGCGTCGTTGCCGGGCGCGCGGGTGAGGACGGCGGTGATCGGGTCGCCCGCGAGCGTGTCCAGCGTGACCTGCTCCGGCGACAGCCGCTTGAGCAGCGCCTTCTCGTCCGGCGTGGCAGGGGCGTCGAGCCGGGCGTAGGCGGGCTCGCCGTGCCGGGCGGTGAGGTCGCCGTACAGCTCGCTCGGGGAGCGGCCGGTGACGGCGGTGATCTCGGCGGCGAGCAGGGCGAGCAGCAGGCCGTCCTTGTCGGTCGTCCAGGCCGAGCCGTCGCGGCGCAGGAAGGACGCCCCGGCGCTCTCCTCGCCGCCGAAGCCGAGCGAGCCGTCCAGCAGCCCGGGGACGAACCACTTGAACCCGACCGGCACCTCGGTCAGCGGCCGGCCGAGCGCGGCGGCGACGCGGTCGATCATGCCGCTGCTGACGAGCGTCTTGCCGACCCCGGCGGACGCGGGCCAGTCCGGACGGTGCGCGAAGAGGTAGGAGATCGCGGCGGCGAGGAAGTGGTTGGGGTTCATGAGCCCGGCGTCGGGCGTGACGATGCCGTGCCGGTCGGCGTCGGCGTCGTTGCCGGTCGCGACCGTGTAGTCGGTCCGCTTGCCGATCAGCGACGCCATCGCGTGCGGGGACGAGCAGTCCATGCGGATCTTGCCGTCCCAGTCCAGCGTCATGAACCGCCAGGTCGGGTCCACCTCGGGGTTCACGACCGTCAGGTCCAGCCCGTGCCGGTCGGCGATCTCCCCCCAGTAGGCGACGCTGGCACCGCCGAGCGGGTCCGCGCCGATGCGCACGCCCGCGTCCCGGATCGCCGCGAGGCCCAGCACGGACGGGAGGTCGCCGACGTAGGCGTCGAGGAAGTCGTACCGTCCGGCGCGGCGCAGGGCCTCGGCGTACGGGACGCGCCGGACGCCGGTGAGCCCGCCCTCGATGATCGCGTTGGCCCGGTCCTGGATCCAGGTCGTGGCGTCGGTCCCGGCGGGGCCGCCGTTCGGCGGGTTGTACTTGAAGCCGCCGTCGCGGGGCGGGTTGTGCGACGGGGTGACGACGACGCCGTCCGCGAGCCCGGACCGCCGCCCCCGGTTGAACGTGAGAATGGCGTGCGAGACGGCCGGGGTGGGCGTGTAGCCGTCGCGCGCGTCGACGAGGACGGTCACGTCGTTGGCCGCGAACACCTCCAGCGCCGACGCCTGCGCGGGCGCGGACAGGGCGTGGGTGTCGGCGCCGAGGAACAGCGGCCCGTCGGTGCCCTGCGCGGCGCGGTACTCGCAGATCGCCTGGCTGGTGGCGAGGATGTGCGTCTCGTTGAACGCGGCGTCCAGGGCCGAGCCGCGGTGCCCGGACGTCCCGAACGCGACGCGCTGCGCCGGCTCGGACGGGTCGGGACGCAGCGTGTAGTAGGCCGTGACGAGGCGCGGCACGTCCACCAGGTCGGCCGGGGCCGCGGGCCGCCCGGCGCGCGTGTCCACCATGTTCTCCTCCGTGCGGTTCGTCGGTCCAGGCGGTCTACCCGCCGGTCCGGGCGGTCGCACCTGGCGGCGGCCGTTCGTGAGCGATCTCGCGCCCGGGAACGGCGGAAGGCCGTGGCGGTGCGAGCCACGGCCTTCGCTCTCCGGGCCGTCCCCCGGCCCCCTGGTGGAACTCCCTTCGACCGGACGGAGCGTTCTCTTCGGACTCTAGATCGGTCGCTCGACCGGGGCCATCAAACCCACCCCAAATACCGACAAAGCAGTCACAGCACCGTCCGGGCCTCCTCGCCGCCCACCAGCCGCAGCCGCACCACGGCGGGCAGTTTCTCCCGCTCCAGCGCGGTCCGCAGCCGCGCGATCGCCTCGTCCGTCACCCGGCGGCGCAGCGCGGCGAGGTCGGCGTCGCGCGCGTAGGCGACGGTCAGGAACAGCCGGGGCCGCCGCGACGAGCCGCCGATCCGCGCGCCGACGCCCCGCACGCCCGGATAGGCGGCGATCTCGTCCGACAGCGCGTCGGTGACGGCCTGGGCGGTGATCCGCGTCGTCCCCTGCTCGGGCTCGGGCTCCATCGACAGCTCCGGCACGCGGTCCCGGCGGCCCTGGACGAGCAGCCACCACAGTCCGAGCAGCCCGACGACCACCGCCGCGGCGGACACCGCCCACCAGAACCAGCCGTGCCCGGACGCGAACGTCCGCGTCCCCTGCGACAGCACCGGAGCGCGCGAGCGCCCCGAACCGAACACGCCGGAACCGAGCGCCAGCCCGAGACCGCCCAGCACGAGCAGGACGATCCCGAGCAGCGCCAGCGCGAACCGGTTGAGCCGCGCACCCTGCCGGTCCATGATCACTCCCTCACGTCGACGCGGACCTTGACCTTGCGGCGCGGCACCGGCGCCAGCTCGTCCAGCCGGGTCTGGACGGCGTCGCGCACCCGCGCGTCGAGGTCGTGCTCCTGGCGCAGCGGCGTCCGCGCCGTCAGGACGAGCTTCCGCCGCCGCACCCGCACCTTCTTCACGCCGCTGACGCCGTCCACCGACCGCGCCGCCGACGCCGCCGCGCCGCGCAGCCCGCCGCGCGTCACGCCGACGAGCAGGTCGGGGTCGCCGCCGTGCAGCGGGACGAGCCGGCACCGTCCGGGCACCAGCGCGGCCAGCAGCGCGCCGAGGCCGACCAGGGCCACGCCGGCGCTGATCGCGAGGACGGCCGCCGACGACCACGACGTCCGCCGCAGCCACGACGCGACGCTCTCATACGGGACGATCTTCGCCGGGCCGCCCGCGAGCGCCGTCAGCGTCTCGATCGCGGTGAGCGCGCCGACGGCCGTCAGCAGCGTCGCGGCGATCAGCGCCGACCACGCGCGCCGCGTCCGGAACATGTGCCGGGCGCGCCGGTCCGCGCGGCCGAGGACGCGGGGCAGCCGCCCCGCCTGCCGGCTGCCAGTCGTTGCCGCCATCTACGCCACCCCCGCCGGTTCGCGCCGCCGCGTCCGGTCCAGCGCGGACACGACGACGTCCACCTGCTTCACGCGGTGCCCGGTCGTGTCCTCGATCTCCCGCCGGACGCGCTCGCGGACGTCCCGCGCGATCAGCCGGACCGGCTCGGGGTACACGACGGCGATCTCCACGCGCACCTCGGCGACGTGCCCCTGGACCTCCACCGACGCCTTCGCGGCGCGCCGACCGCGCGGCACGCCGAGCAGCCGGACGTCCCGCTCCCCGGTCGCCTCGGCGCACCGCGCGGCGTGCTCGGCGAGCCGCACGAGGACGCGGTCGGCGATCACCGTCACGCCCCGCGCGCTCATTGCCTGCGTCCGAGCGACGACACCATCTCGCCGACGTCCAGCTCACCGGCGGCGATCCGGCCGCCGAGGAACCCGAGGACGCCGAGCAGCAGCACGATGAGGAACGCGCCGAACCCGCCGAACGCTCCGGCGAAGCCGACGGCCGTCCCCCACGCCAGGCCCGCGACGGGCCAGAACTTGCGGTTCATGTTCCCTCCTCCGCGAGGTCGCCGACCAGCACGTGGACGGCCCGGTCCCCGGCGAGCGGGAGCGCGGCGGCGCGCACGTCGGCGGCGATGTCGGGCAGCCGGCGGACGGGCCGGGCGACGATGCCGATCTCCACCGCGTCCGGCCGGACGGCGACGCCCCCGAGCGGCGGTCCCGCCTGGAACGTCACGATCCGTCCGCGCGGTCCGGCGGTGAGGTCGGCGACGCCCGCGACGGTCCGGGCCCGCTCGGCGATGCGCCGGGCCATGTCCAGGTCGGTCACCGCGCCTTGTCCTCGCCGGACCGGTCGTTCGGGCCGGCGTCGTCGTCCTCGCCGGGCAGGTGGATGTCGTCGACGGTGACGTTCACCTCGACCACCTCCAGCCCGGTCATGTGCTGGACCTGGTCCATGACGTTGTCGCGGACGGCCGACGCCAGGTCCGGGATCGCCGCGCCGTACTCCACGACGAGGTCGATGTCGATGGCGGCCTGCTTCTCCCCGACCTGCACCGACACGCCCTGGGACGCGTCGGAGCCGCCGCCGGGCAGCCGCTCGCGCACCGACCCGAACGTCCGGGCCATGCCCGCGCCCATCGCGTGGACGCCGCCGATCTCGCGGGCGGCCATCCCGGCGACCTTGGCGACGACGCCGTCCGCGATGGCCGTGCGGCCGTGCTCGCTGACGAGCGCGTCATCGGCTTTCTTGTCCGCCGCCCCGTCGAGCGAGGCGCGATCGGGCCGGGACGGCAGTGTGCCCGTCCCTGTCCCGCGTCCCGCCTGTCCGTTGTCCTGGTTCACGACTCATCCCCCCTGACGATGTCCCGTTCGTGCCTGCTCGCCCCCGTCGCCCGACAATCGCCCGGCACGGCAAAATTCGCCTTCAACGCCGAAAAGGCGGCGGGCCGGTGACGTCATGCGTCACCGGCCCGCCGCCCGGGCGTCCCGGGATCACTTCCGGGAGCCGAACATGCCCTTCATCTTCTCCGCCGCGTCGCCGGCCTTCTTCTTGGCGTCGTGCACCGCGCCCTGGGCCTTGGCGCTCATCTGGTCGCCCTTGCCCTCGCCCTCCAGCTCGCGGTCGCCGGTCGCCTTGCCGGCGCCCTCCTTGATCTTGCCCTGCGCCTGGTCCGCCTTGTTGCCGAGGTCACCCATCGTGATCCTCCCGATGCCGGGTGTCGATGTCCGAACGATCACCTACCCGCCGCGCCCCGTCGAAACCTCGTCGCACCAGGCCGGAACCGCACGACGGCGACGAGATCGGGCAGCCCGGCGGCCTCCCGGCACCGCGCGACGGGCCCGTCCCCGAGCGCCGCGAGCAGCCCTTCGAGCGGCGTCCCATCCGCGCACGCGACGCTCACCACCAGCCGGGGCGCCTTCCGCGTCCCGGTCACCCGAACCTTCACGTCCCGCACCCCCGGCAGCCTCAGCACCTCATCCCGCACCCCGGCGACGCCGGGAACGTCCCGCCGCGCCAGCGCGCCCCGGCCCGCCCGCCACAGCCCGGCGGTCGCGGCCAGCGCGACGCCCTCGACGCCGAGCGACACGGCGGGCCAGAACCACCCGTGCCGCGCCGCGTACCGGACGACCGACGGATCCAGCACCGGCCGTCCCGTCTCCCCCGCCGCGCCCACTCCCGCCTGCGCGGTCCCGTGCAGCCCGGCCAGGCTCGTCTCGACGGCGTCCGCGCCCAGCACGACCGCCCCGCACGCGAGCAGGATCCCGGCGGCGACGGCGACCCCCGTCCGCATTCACGCGCCTCCGCGCCGGACGTCCACGCGCACCTCGTGCGACAGCCCGAACCCCGCGAGCCGCCCCCGCACCACGTCCCCCACATCCGCCGCAAGCGAACGCGCCCTCCCTCGCACACGCGTCCGCTCAGCACCCGGCACGGCGCGGTCCTTGACCACCACGCGAGGACGCGTCCAGCCCCGCACGCGCGTCCGCCCGGCAGCCGGGACGGCGCGGGACCCGCGAATCTTCACGACCACGCGGGGGCGCGTCCGGCCGCGGACGCGGACGCGGGCGCGTTCGGCGCCGGGGACGGTGCGGGCCGCGCGGGTCAGGGCGCGCTGGACGTCGCGGCGGGGGACGCCGCCCGCCAAGCGTCCGTCCTCGGTGCGGACGGGCAGCAGGCGCCAGCGGCCCGGCACGGCCGCGAGCAGGAGCAGGGCGCCGGACGCCAGCAGCGCGTAGCCGACGACGCCCACCGCGCGGTCGCCCCAGGACGTGCGGCGTAGCAGCGCAACGACGGCGTGGACCGGCAGCAGGCCGGCGGGGTGCCCGGCGAGCCGCGCGACGATCTCGGCCGTCACGACCCAGGACGCGACCGCCAGCAGCGCGAGCAGGGCGAGCACGAGAGGCGTGCGGTGGGCGCGGAACTCGCGGCGGGCGAGGCGCCGGGCGCGCTGCCGTCCGTCCAGGTCCGCGATCCAGGCGGTGATCGGCGCGTCGTCCATCGGCGCCCATCCTGCCGCACCCGGCACGGTGCGTCAGCGGAAGACGACCGTCCGCGCTCCGTTGAGCAGCACGCGGTGCTCGGCGTGCCAGCGGACGGCGCGGGCGAGCGCGAGCCGTTCCACGTCCCGGCCGACGGCGACGAGCGCGTCCGGGCCGTGCGAGTGGTCCACCCGCGCGACCTCCTGCTCGATGATCGGCCCCTCGTCCAGGTCGGCGGTGACGTAGTGGGCGGTCGCGCCGATGAGCTTCACGCCGCGCGTGTGCGCCTGGTGGTACGGGCGGGCGCCCTTGAAGCTCGGCAGGAACGAGTGGTGGATGTTGATGATGCGCCCGGGGAGCTTGGAGCAGAAGTCGTCGGACAGGATCTGCATGTACCGAGCGAGGACGACCAGGTCCGCCCCGTAATGTTCGACCAGCGTCAGTACCTCGGCCTCCTGCGCAGCCTTGGCGCCCTTCGTCACGGGCAGGTGGTGGTAGTCGACGCCGTATGACTGGGTGAGCGGACGCAGGTCGGGGTGGTTGGACACGACCGCAACGATGTCCACGTCCAGCAGCCCGGACCGCTGCCGGTAGAGCAGGTCGTTGAGGCAGTGGTCGTCCCGCGACACCATGATCAGGACGCGCTCGCGGGCGGCGGCCGGGTACAGCCGGCACTCGCCGCCGAACTCCGCGCCCACGCCGGCGAACGCGGCGCGCAGCTCGTCCTCCCCGGCCGACCCGGACGAGAACTGGACGCGCAGGAAGAAGGTCCCGGTGTCCCGGTCGCCGAACTGCTGGCTCTCCAGGATGTTGCAGTCCCGTCCGGCCAGCAGCCCGGACACGGCCGCCACGATCCCGGGACGGTCCGGACACGACAAGGTCACCACGTACTCGCTCACCCCGGCAGCGTACCGACTGCCTGACGGGTGGTTTGACCTGGTCTTGACGGGCTAGATTCGCCACCATGCGTCGACTCCTCCTGATCCCGCTGGCGCTGGTCGCGGTGCTCGCCCTCGCGTTGGCGGCCTGCGAGACCGAGAAGGGGGGCGGCGGCGGGACGCGCGCGACGGGCACCCCGCCCGCGAGCGTGGACGGCATCTCCACCCGCGCCGGAACCCACAAGGAGAAGATCGACGTGGGGACGATCGCCCCCCGCGAGTACCTGATCCACATCCCGCCGAAGGTCGCCAAGAGCAAGTGGCGGAACGGCCGCCTGGCCAAGCGCCTCCCGGTCGTTCTCGCCCTACACGGCGGCTTCTCGACGATGGGCCAGATGCAGCGGCTGACGAACTTCGACTCCCTCGCCGACGAGCACGGGTTCATCGCCGTCTACCCCAACGGCTTCGCGACGACCTGGAACGCGGGCGACTGCTGCGGCGCCGCCAAGATCGGCCACGTGAACGACGTCGACTTCCTCAGCCGCCTGATCGACAAGCTGAACCGAACCGGCCTGGTGGATCCGAAGCGCGTGTTCGTCACCGGCTTCTCCAACGGCGCGGGCATGGCGTACCGGATGGCCTGCGAGGAGGCGGACAAGGTCGCCGCGATCGGCGTGGTGGAGGGCGCGCTGGTGACCAAGTGCGACCCGTCCCGTCCGGTCTCGGCGATGATCTTCCACGGGACGGCGGACGGCAACGTCCCCTTCAACGGCGGCGGACGCCGCGACATCAACGACTCGCGCGGCTTCCCGCCCGTCAAGGACGCCGTGGACTTCTGGCGCCGCGTGGCCAACCTGGGCGCGACCAGCAAGAAGATCACCGCGCAGACGTCCAGCACCGACTGCGAGGCCACCGACAAGGGCGCGGGCGGCGTCCAGGTCACGTTCTGCAAGATCGACGGCGGCCGGCACCAGTGGCCGTCCGGCGCGAGCACCACGCTCTGGAACTTCTTCGCGACGCACGGACGTGACTGACGTCGCGATGTGAAGACTTCTCACATTAGGGGGTTCTGTGGCACTGTGGCCGCATGAACCTCCGCGAGCGGTACGACGCCGCCACGGGCTCCCTCGAAGCTCCCTTCGCCGTCGTGGACCTGCCCGCCCTGCGCGCGAACGCGGCCGACCTCGTCCGCCGCGCGGCGGGCAAGCCGATCCGCGTGGCGAGCAAGTCCGTCCGCTGCCGCGCGCTGCTGGACGAGGTCCTCGCGCTTGACGGCTTCGCGGGCGTCATGGCGTTCACGCTCCCCGAGGCGCTGTGGCTCGCCCGCGAGGGCACGAGCGACGACATCCTCGTCGCCTACCCCACCGCCGACCGGACGGCCCTCGCCGAACTCGCCGCCGACGAGCGCGCCGCCGCCGCGATCACGGTCATGGCCGACGGCCCCGACCACCTCGACCTCATCGAGAAGGCGGCCAAGGGCGCGCCCATCCGGGTCTGCCTGGACATCGACGCGTCCTACCGCGCGCTCGCCGGACGGCTGCGCGTCGGCGCCCTCCGCTCCCCGCTGCACACCCCCGAACAGGTCCGCGCCCTCGCCGCCGAGATCGACCGCCGCGACGGCCTGCGCCTCGTCGGCCTCATGGCCTACGAATCGCAGATCGCGGGCGTCGGCGACCGCCCGCCCGGCCGGGCCGCGCGCGGCCGGATGATCGGCGCGATGCAGCGCCGGTCCCGGCTGGAGCTGGCCCGGCGCCGCGCCGCGATCGTCGCCGCCGTCCGCGAGGTCGCCGACCTGGAGTTCGTCAACGGCGGCGGCACCGGCAGCGTGGAGAGCACCGCCGCCGAGCGCGCCGTCACCGAGGTCGCCGCCGGGTCCGGGCTGTACCACCCGCACCTGTTCGACTACTACTCCAACTTCCGGGGACGGCCCGCCGCGCTGTTCGCGCTCCCGGTCGTCCGGCGGCCGGGGCCCGGCGTCGTGACGTGCCTCGGCGGCGGCTACCTCGCGTCCGGTCCCGCCGACGCGCTGCGCCTCCCCCAGCCGTACCTGCCGACCGGCCTGTCCTACGACCGGCACGAGGGCGCGGGCGAGGTCCAGACGCCGCTGCTCGGCCGCCCGGCCGACCTGCTGGCCGTCGGCGACCGCGTCTGGTTCCGGCACACCAAGGCCGGTGAGCTGTGCGAACGGTTCGCCGAACTGCACCTGCTGGACGGCGACCGGGTCGTCCGGACCGTGCCCACCTACCGGGGCGAGGGCCGGACGTTCCTCTGACGGGCATTCCGTCGGACCGAGCGGCTAGGTTGGCCGGTATGAGCGACGCCCCTGTCATCAGCGTCCGCGGTGAGGCCGTCCTGGAGGCCGAGCCGGAGATCGCGCGGGTGACCGTCCACGTCCAGGCCCGCGAGCGCGAGCGGCGGGACGCGCTCGCCCGGCTCGCCGAGCGCAACGAGCTGACCCTCGCCCTCGTCCGGTCCTACGGCGCCGCCGTGGAGCGGGTGGAGACCGGCGGGCTGTCGGTCACGCCGGAGATCCGCTACGGCAAGCGCAACGACGTCGCGGCCTACCGGGGCACGGCGGTGCACAAGCTGACCGTGGCGGACTTCACCGTCCTCGCCGAGCTGCTGCCGAGGCTGGCCGACCTGGAGCGCACGTCCGTCCACGGCCCCGAGTGGGCGCTCCGGGAGGACAGCGCGGTCCACGCCCGCGCCGCGCGCGAGGCCGCCCTGCGGGCCGTGGAACGCGCCCGCGGGTACGCCGGCGCGCTCGGGACGCGGCTCACCGGCCTGGTCTCGCTGTCGGACGAGACCGCGCAGGACCCCGGCTACGGGTTCGCGCCGATGGCCGCCGCGGCGCGCGGCGGCGCGGAGGACGAGCCGGCGCCGATCGTGGTCGAGCCGCAGGTCCAGACCGTCCGGGCCGCCGTGCTGGCCCGGTTCACCGCGACCCCGCCCGAGCTGTGACGACCCCCGAGCCGTGCGCGGGCCCGCGGCCGGACGGCCCGGCGGGCGACACCGGCGCGCTGGACGTGTTCCTCACCGGCCGCGTCTTCATGGACATGATCTTCACCGGGCTGCCCCGCCTCCCGCTGCCCGGCACCGAGCTGATCACCGACGGGCTCGGCTCGGCGCCCGGCGGCGTCGCGAACATCGCCGTCGCGATGAGCCGGCTCGGCCTGCGCACCGGCCTCGCCGCCCCGTTCGGCGACGACCTGTTCGGCTCCTACCTGTGGCGGACGCTCGCCGAGCAGGAGCAGGTCGACCTCGCCTGGTCGCGGCGCGTCCCCGGCTGGCCGACTCCGGTCACGGTGTCGCTCGCGCACGCCGCCGACCGCAGCATGATCACCTACCAGCGCCCGCTGCCCGCTGGCGGCGAGCTGTTCGCGGACGCGCCCGTCGCCGCGACGTGCTTCGTCGACATCGACCGTCCGCTCCCGGCCTGGGCGCTGGCGCTGCGCGCGGCGGGCACCCGGGTGTTCGCCGACGTCGGCTGGGACCCGACCGAGACGTGGTCCACCGACGTCCTGGACCGCCTGGCCGACGTGGACGTGTTCCTCCCCAACGCCGTCGAGGCCATGGCCTACACGCGCACCCCGACGCCGGAGAAGGCCCTGGACGCCCTCGCCGAGCGCGTCCCGGTCGTCGTCGTGAAGCTCGGCGAGCGCGGCGCGATCGCGGTCGACCGGACGACCGGGGAGCGCGCCGCCGCGCCCGCGCTGCCCGTCCGCGCCCTGGACCCGACCGGCGCGGGCGACGTGTTCGCCGCCGGGTTCGTCTACGGGACGCTCGCCGGGTTCCCGCTGGAGCGGCGGCTGCGCTTCGCGAACCTGTGCGCGGGCCTGTCGGTGCGGCACCACAGCGGCTCGCTCGGCGCGCCCTGCTGGAGCGAGATCGCCGCGTTCGGGGAGTCCGCCGACGTCCCGGCCGAGGAGCTGGCCGAGTACGCGTTCGTCGTCCCGCACATCCCGGCGGCGGGCCGTCCGGCCCACCGCGCCGAACCGACGCTGCGCTGAGAGGAGCCCGGTTGAAGATCGCCGTCATCGGGGCGGGCAGCGGCTACATGCCCGGCATCGTCCGGGGCCTGCTGCACCGCGCCGCCGACCTGGCCGGCACCGAGATCGCCTGCCACGACGTCGACGCCGCGCACCTGGACGTCATGACGCGGCTCGCGGCCCGCATGTTCGCCGCGCGCGGCGCCGACCTGGCCGTCACCGCGCACACCGACCTCAAGCCCGCGCTGGACGGCGCGTCCTACGTGTTCACCACGTTCCGCCCCGGCGGGCTGGAGGCGCGGCACCTGGACGAGTCGATCCCGCTGCGGCACGGCGTCGTCGGGCAGGAGACGGCCGGGCCCGGCGGGCTGCTGATGGCGCTGCGGTCGGTCCCGGTGCTGCTGGAGATCGCCGCGCTCGCCCCGCCGGACGCGTGGATCGTCAACTACACCAACCCGACGAACATCGTCGCCGACGCCGTCGCCCGGCACACCGGCGCGAAGATCATCGGCCTGTGCGACCAGAGCGTCGGCGACACCGAGATGTGGGCGGACCTGCTCGGCCTGCCCGCCGCCCGGCTGGAGGCCGACTGGACGGGCCTGAACCACGCCACCTGGGCGACGCGCGTCCGGTTCGACGGCGTCCCGCTGGACCTGCCCGCCCTGCTGGACGACCTGGCGGTCCCCGGCGGCGGCGCGACGCCGTGGCGCGACCCGTCCCGGATGGCGGAGCTGGCGAAGGCGCTCGGCTTCCTGCCGAACTCCTACGCCAAGTACTACTTCTTCCACGACGAGGTGGTCGCCGAGCTGCGGGAGAAGGGCACGACGCGGGCGCAGGACGTCCTCGCGATGCTCCCCGGCTACTACGCGGGCGTCGCCGCCGAGGCCGAGCGCGACGACCCCGACCCGAGCCGCGAGCGCGGCGGCGGCGAGCACGGGGAGTTCGCGGTCGACGTGATCTGCGCGCTGCACCGCGACGAGGGCCGCCGCGTGATCGTCAACACCCGCAACGGCGGCGCGGTGGCGTCCCTGCCGGATGACGCGGTCGTGGAGGTCCCCGCGATCGTCGGCCGCGCCGGGCCGGTGCCGCTGACGATGGGCGAACTCCCGGCGCCCGTCCGGGGCCTGACGCAGGCGATCCACGCCTACGAGCGGCTGGCCGCCGACGCCGCCGTCACCGGATCCCGGCGGCTGGCGCTGCAAGCCCTGCTCGCGCACCCGTTCGTCCGCAGCAAGCACACGGCCGAGGCCATCCTCGACGAGGGACTCGCCGCCCACCGCCGCCACCTGCCGCAGTTCTTCCCCGCCGGGAAATGAGAAAGCCCCCGGCCGCGACCGGGGGCTTTCACCAGGGAATTCAGCGGCGCGACCGTCGCCACGCGAAAAGGACGGTGACCGTCACGGCGAGCCCGACCGCGCCGACCAGCACCCGCCGGTCGACGGCGGGCACGCCGCCCTCGCCCGGGGTGACCAGCGTCTTCACCGTGCGCGTGACGAGCCCGGCCTCCTCCTTCAGGCGCTCGGCGCCGCGCTGCGCGACGTGGCGCGGGTTGACCCGGTCCGCCAGGACGTCGATCGTCCGCGCCAGTTCCGCCCGGGCGCGTTCGATCTCCTTTTCCAGCGCCTCCGGGTCGCGGGACCTGTCAGCCATTCGGTGTTCCTCACTCGTTCCAGCCTGCGCGACGCATGATCGGTCCAGTGTTGCAGGTCCACGGCGGCGGCGCCCGCTCCGCCCCAGCCGGTACGGTGGACTCCCGAAGCACGACGTGAAAGGCGGACCAGGTGACCGACCGACTTCAGCCCGGCGATCCCGCCCCCGAATTCGAGCTGCCGGACGCCGACGGCGTCCCGGTCTCGCTCGCCTCGCTGCGCGGGAAGCGGGTCGTGCTGTACTTCTACCCGGCGGCGATGACGCCGGGCTGCACCAAGGAGTCGGTGGACTTCCAGAGCGCCCTCGGGGACCTGGAGGCGGCGGGCGTGACGGTCGTCGGCGTCTCCCCCGACGCGCCCGCCAAGCTGGCGAAGTTCCGCGCCAAGGAGGGCCTGACGTTCCCGCTGCTGTCCGACCCGGACGCGAAGGTGCTCCAGGCGTACGGCGCGTACGGCGAGAAGAAGCTCTACGGCCGGGCCGTCGTCGGCGTGATCCGCTCGACGTTCCTCATCGACGCCGACGGCGTGATCGAGAAGCCGTACTACAACGTGAAGGCGACGGGTCACGTCGAGCGCCTGCGCCGCGACCTGGAGATCTGAGGCGGGCGACCGCGCGGGCGTGGCGAAATGGCATACGCGGCAGGTTTAGGTCCTGTTGATGGAGACATCGTGGGGGTTCGAGTCCCCCCGCCCGCACTTTCCGGCGGCGGCCCGCCGCCGTTCGCCGAACTGACCAGTATCTGAAAAACCGGGGGTCGCGACGCGACGCGGACCCGCCTAGGGTGAGCGGATCCGAGCCGCCGACCGACCGCCTGGCAGGCCATTGGTGACCGACGCCCCGAGACCCTTCGCCCACCGGCTGCTGCCCTACGAGGGCGCGGACGGGCTGCTCGCCGGCGCCGTCCCGTTCCTGCGCGCGGGCCTGGCCGACGGCGACCGCGTCCTCGCCGTGACCTCGCTCGCGACGCGTGTCCTGCTGGGCGACGAGCTGGACACCGGCGCCGTCGAGTTCCTGGACCCGGCCGAGTGGTACGCGCACCCCGCGCGCACCCTCGCCGCCGCGCTCGCCGACGCCGACGTCGCGGCCCAGCGCGGCGGACGGCTCCGGCTGCTCACCGAGCCCACGTGGACGCGCCGGAGCGCCGCCGAGGTCCGCGAGTGGCAGCGCACCGAGGCGATCGTCAACGCGGCGTTCCACCGGACGGGCGCGGCGATCATGTGCCCGTACCCGGTGCGCAGCACGCCCGCCGGGGTCATCGCCGACGCGCGCCGGACGCACCCCGAGACCGTCAGGGGCGACCGGGTCGTCGCCAACCCGGGCTACGTCGAGCCGCACGTCTACAACGCGGCGTGCGACCGCGATCCGCTCCCCCCGCCGCCCGCGTCCGCGGAGACCCTGCGGATCGCGCGGCCCGACCTGTACTGGATCCGCGCGTACGTCGCCGACTGGGCGCGGCAGACGGCGCGGCTCCCCGAGGAGCCGTTGCAGCGGCTCCTCGTCGCGATCACCGAGATCATGACCAACGCGCAGGCGCACGGCGCCCCGCCGATCACCCTTCGCATGTGGACGGCGCCGGACGCGTTCGTCTGCGAGGTCGCCGACGGCGGCCGGTGGCCCGAACGGTCCTGGTACGGGTTCGTCCCGCCGCCCCCGGGCGTGCCCGGACGGCTCGGCCTGTGGGCCGTCCGGCTGCTGTGCTCGCGGGTGGACATCCGCACGGGTGAGGGCGGGACGACGGTGCGCCTGGCGGTCGACACTCCCGGCGTCCGCGCGGACGCTCTGTGAGGGGTTCCATGCATTGGGCTTCCGGAAACGGCTCGGCGGCGTACGCTGAACCCACCCGCACACACCGCGATGGGCAGGGCATGGGGACCTGGTACGACACCAGATACGTGGACGACGTCCGGCCGGGCGACCACGCCTGGCTGCCGTATTCGGGCGCCGAGGAGCGCGACCATGTGGTCGCGCCGTTCGTCGCCGGTGCCCTCGCCACCAACGAGAAGATCGTCTACGTCACCGACGCGCCCGCGGCGCGGCTGCCCGGGATGTCCGCGTTCGACCCGGCGGCGTTCGCCGCGACGGGCCAGCTCCGCGTCCTGACCCGCGCCGAGTCCTGCCTGGACGCGGCGGGCGGCTTCGACCCCGACCGGCTCGGCCGCACGATCGACCGCGAGGTGGCGCGCGGCTTCGAGGCGGGGTTCCGGGCCGTCCGGTTCACGACGGACTTCACCTGGCTCCTCGCCGCCGGCGCCGACCTGACGGGCCTGCTCGGCTGCGAGGACCGGCTCGCGCACGCGGTGTCGCCGAGCACGGTCGCGATGGCGGTGTGCCAGATCGACCGGCGCCGCTGCCCGCCCGACCGGCTCGTCGAACTGGGCGCCACGCACGAGGTGCGGGTGGAGGGCAATCCGCTGTTCGACGACGGCACGCTCCGCATCGCGCGCAGTTTCGCGCCGCGCGGCCTGCGGATCGAGGGCGAGCTGGACCGCGCCCGGCACGCGGTGTTCGCCGAGCACCTCGGCCGTCTGCTGGCCGGCCGGCGCGGCGTCCATCTGGACTGCGGCGGCCTCGGCTTCCTGGACCTCGGCGGCCTGAACCTCCTCGTGCGGCACGCGCTGGCGCTGCCGCGCGGCGAGGCACTGATCCTGGACGACCTCCCGGCGAACGTGGAGAACGTGATCGACATGGTGGGCTGGAACCGGTTGCCCGGCCTCGTCCCCGGACGGGCGCGCGGCGCACGGGACGGGGGCGCGACCGCATGGGCCTGACGCACCGGGCGCTGCTGTACGACGGGCGGAGCGACTTCCTCGCCGCGACCGGGGCGTTCCTGCGCCAGGCGGTCGAGGTGGGCGGCGCGGCGGTCGCCGTCGTCCGGCCCGACAACCTCGGCCCGCTCCGCGAGGAGCTGGCGGACCACCGCGACGAGATCGAGTTCTACGACTCGGCCGAGTTCTACCGCCACCCGGTGCGGACGCTGAAGGCGTACCTGGAGCTGGTCGACCGGGTGTCGCCGCTGCGCGTCCACGCGGTGGCCGAGCCGGTGTGGGACGGCCACGACGCGCGGCAGCGCCTGGAGTGGCAGCGCTACGAGTCGCTGATCAACGTGGTGTTCGCGGGGTCGGGCGCGTCGTCGCTGTGCCCCTACGACCGGTCGACGCTGCCCGGCGACGTCCTGGACCAGGTGCGGCTGACGCATCCGGTGGTGGTGGACGGCGCGGACGAGCGCCCGAGCGACGCCTACCTCGACCCGGCGTCCTACAGCGCCGCGCAGGACCTCGGGCGCCGCCACGACCGTCCGGCGGACGCGGAGTACCTGCCGATCGAGGCCGACGACCTCCAGCCGCTGCGGTTGTTCGTCGCGACGCGCGCGAACGCGCACGAGCTGACGCCGGCGGCGGCGCAGAACCTCGTGACGGCCGCCAACGAGGTCGCGGCCAACGCGCTCGCGCACGGGACGCCGCCGATGGGAGCGTGGGTGTGGACGAGCGGCGACGAGATCGTCTGCGAGATCGGCGACCACGGGCACTGGCGGCCCCCGCCGCTGACCGGGTTCGTCCCGCCGAGGTCGGCGCTGGACACGGGGTTCGGGTTGTGGTCGGTGCGGTTGCTCGTCGATCTGGTCGAGCTGCGCGGCGGGTGGGGCGGGACGTTCGTCCGGCTCCGGGTCCGCCGCTGAGCGTGGCGCGAGGCGGCGGGCCGGTGCGGCGGTGGTGACGATGGAAGCCTTCTGGTCGGTACGGCGTCCGGTCAGTGCGCTGCACGCGGGCGACCACGCGTGGCTGGCGTGCTCGGGCGCCGAGGAGCACGAGCACGTGGTCGGCGCGTTCGTCCGGGACGGGCTGCTGGCGCGCGAGAAGGTCGTCTATGTCGCGGCCGAGCCCGAGCCGCGGATCCCGGGCGTGGTGGGGACGCCGTCGCCGGAGCTGCTGACCGTCCTGCACGCGGGGCACACCGGGCCGCGCAAGGCGCTGGACGCGGTGACCGCCGAGGTGGAGGCGGCCGAGTGCGCCGGGTTCGCCGGGGTGCGGGTCACGCTGGACCTGACGTGCGCGGCCCGCGATCCGGAGCTGACGCGGGAGCTGATGGCGTGCGACGCCGCGCTGGACCACCTGGTGCGGCCGAGCGCGGCGCTCAGCGTGCTGTGCCGGGTGGACCGGCGGCGCGTCCCGCCCGACGCGGTGGACCTGCTGCGGGCGGCGCACTCGGTCCACGCCGCGCCCGACCCGGACTTCGAGGACACGGTGCTGCGGATCGTCCGGACGTTCGATCCGCGCGGGCTGGAGCTGAGCGGCGAGCTGGACGCGTCGCGGCACACGGTGCTGGACCAGGCGCTCGCGACGGTGCTGGCGCACGGCGACGACGGGCCGGTCCACCTGGATCTGGCGGAGCTGCGGTTCATCGACCTCGGCGCGCTGAACATGCTGGCCGAGGTGGCGTCGCGGCGCGCGGGCCGGGCGCCGCTCGTGCTGGACCGGATGCCGTCGCAGCTCCACGAGGTGATCGCGACGGTCGGCTGGAACATGCTGCCGGGCCTGGAGGTCGGCCGCGCCGCCGTCCTCGACCCCGTCCCGCGTCCCTAACTGATCGCGGCGGGGATGATCTCGGCGAGCTTGCGGAAGGCGACGCCGCGGTGGCTGATGGCGTCCTTCTCGTCGGGGGACAGCTCGGACGTGGTGCGGTCGTCGCCGTCCGGGACGAACACCGGGTCGTACCCGAACCCGCCGGTGCCGCGCGGCGCGTCGATGATCCGCCCGTACATGCGGCCCTCCACCACGTGCTCGGCGCCGCCGGGGACGACGAGCGCCGCCGCGCAGACGAAGTAGGCGCCCCGGCGGGGCTCCGCGACGTCGGCGAGCTGGTCGAGCAGCAAGTTGAGGTTGGCGCGGTCCTTGTCGGGGGCCGCGTCGCCGAACCGTCCGGACCAGCGCGCCGACAGGATGCCCGGCATGCCGTTGAGGGCGTCCACGCAGAGGCCGGAGTCGTCGGCGACGGAGGGGAGCCCGGTGTGCGCGGCGATGGCGCGGGCCTTGAGCAGCGCGTTCCCCTCGAACGTCGGCTCGGTCTCGGGGACCTCGGGCGCGTCCGGGCCGAGCCCGGCGACCTCGATGCCGGACAGGATGCGCCGCAGCTCGGTGACCTTGCCCTGGTTGCGGGTCGCGAGGACGAGCGCGGTCATCGGGCCAGCGCCTCCTTCTGGAGCTGGGTCAGCTCGGCGCAGCCGGCGGCGGCGAGGTCGAGCAGCGCGTCCAGCTCGGCGCGGTCGAAGGGGGCGCCCTCGGCCGTCCCCTGGACCTCCACGAAGCGGCCGTCGCCGGTGCAGACGACGTTCATGTCCGTCTCGGCGTGCGAGTCCTCCAGGTAGCAGAGGTCCAGGCGCGGTTCGCCGTCCACGATGCCGACGCTGACCGCCGACACCGACGTGCGGAACGGGTCGGCCCGGACGACTCCGCGGTCGCGCAGCCACGTCACCGCGTCGGCCAGCGCGATGTACGCGCCGGTGATCGCGGCGGTGCGGGTGCCGCCGTCGGCCTGGAGCACGTCGCAGTCGATCTGGACGGTGTTCTCGCCGAGCTTCTTCGGGTCGACGCACGCCCGCAGGGACCGGCCGATGAGCCGGGAGATCTCGTGCGTCCGGCCGCCGATCTTCCCGCGCACCGACTCGCGGTCGTTGCGGGTGTTGGTGGCGCGCGGCAGCATCGCGTACTCGGCGGTGACCCAGCCGAGCCCGCTGTCGCGCCGCCAGCGCGGCACCGACTCCTGCACGGACGCGGCGCACAGCACCCGCGTGCCGCCGAACTCGATGAGCACCGATCCCTCGGCGTGGTCGAGCCAGCCGCGCTGGATGGCGACGGGCCGGAGCTGGTCGGACGCGCGGTCGTCAGGACGTGGCATGGCGACCACCCTAACGGCCCGCGCGCCCCGCGCCGTCACCCGGCTACAGCTCGTAGACGGCCCCGACCGACGCCAGTTCGATCTCCCCGGCGTAGTCGCTCTCCTTGGCCTCGGCGAGCGTGCAGTTGTCGTCGTTCCACGGGACGAGGTGCGTCAGGACGAGCTTGCCCACCCCTGCACGGGCGGCGTAGTCGCCGGCCTCGCGCGCGGTGAGGTGCAGGTCCTCGGGGAGGTTCTCCTGTTCCAGGAACGACGCCTCGCACAGGAACAGGTCGGCGTCGCGGGCGTGCTCCACGAGCATTTCCGTCCGGCCGGTGTCGCCCGAGTAGGCGAGCACCTTTCCGGCGTGCTCGATGCGGAACGCGTACGCCTCCACCGGATGCGGCGTGAGCCGGGTCGTGATGGCGAACGGCCCGACCTCGAAACGGCGTTCCAGCGTGTGGAAATCGAAGGTCTCCGTCATTCCCGGATCGGGATCCAGGTCGTAGGCCTTCGCCATCCGCAGCGCCGTGCCCGCCGGACCCCACACCGGGATCTTCGGGACCGGGCCGTCGGGACAGTACGTCCGCGCCACCCAGTAGCCGCACAGATCCAGACAATGGTCGGCGTGCAGATGGGAAATGCACACCGCGTCGATGTCGTACAGCGGCTGGAACCGCTGGAGCGTCCCGAGCGCGCCGTTGCCCATGTCCAGGACGAGGCTGAAGCCCTCGGCCTGGACGAGATAACTCGACGCGGGGCTCTCCGGCCCCGGAAAGCTGCCCGAGCAGCCGATCACAGTGACCCGCACGCTCACGTCCTCCTGTCGCTGTCCCCGTGGAATCAGGTCGTCAAGGCCTTGCTCACGGTGGACTCCACCGCGCCGATCTCCGGGCCGAGGAACCGGCGGCCGAGCGCGGCGAAAATGGCGGGATCACCGGTGGTACGGAACCGGTGGACAGGCGGAACCGGCGACTCCCCGCGGTCCAGTCCCCTGTCGTGCAGCACCCGGTAAACGTCCTTGGCGGTCTCATCGGCACTTGAGACCAGTGTGACCCCGTCCCCGACGACATACGAGATGACGCCGGTGAGCAAGGGGTAATGCGTGCAGCCGAGAATCAGGGTGTCGCATTCGGCGTCCAGGATCGGACGCAGATACGCGCGGGCCGCGTCGAGCAGTTCGTCGCCCGCCGCGATCCCCCTCTCCACGAACTCCACGAAGCGCGGGCAGGCCGCACTGGTCAGCGTGATCTGGGGTGCGGCGGCGAACGCGTCCTCGTAGGCGCGGCTGTTCACGGTCGCCCGGGTGGCGATCAGCCCGACCCGGCCGTTGGCGGTGGCGCGGGCCGCGCGCCGGGCCGCCGGATGGATCACTTCGACGACCGGGACGGAGTAGCGTTCCCGGGCGTCGCGCAGCATCGCCGCGCTCGCGCTGTTGCAGGCGATCACCAGCATTTTGACGCCCTCGGCGACGAGCCGGTCGAGCATCTCCAGAGCGAACGCGCGGACCTCCGCGATCGGGCGGGGTCCGTACGGCTGACGCGCCGTGTCACCGAGATAATGGATCGGCTCGTTCGGAAGCTGGTCCAATATCGCGCGGGCGACGGTGAGCCCGCCGAATCCGCTGTCGAAGATCCCGATCGGCGCGTCTGACATGGTGCCCAAGGCTAAGCGACGCGACGGCCGGGGGGCGCGTCATGCGTCCGACATCACACGGTCACATGGGAGAAACCGTTCTGACGGGTGACCCGTCGGCGACGCTGCGTCCGTATCGCGCGCGTGGACCGGTTCAACGGCCGAGACGCGCGATCTGCCTGCTCTGCGCGACGAGGCGTCCGGCGGAGTCCCAGATCTCGGTCTCCTCGTCGAACCAGCCGTCGGCGACGAGCCGTCCGCCGCTGTGGACCTGGAGCGTTCCGGGCGCGGGCAGCGCGCGCAGGTACCAGGTCAGCTCGACGGTCGGGCACCAGCCGTTGGCGCCCGCGTTGAACGCGACGGGCGGCAGCGCGTCCACGGCGAACGCGAGGACGAACGGGTCGGGCTCGTGCGGGTCGCGCAGCCGGAACCAGGCGCGCATCTCGGGCCGTCCGCTCGGGGCGCCGCTGAGCCAGCCCATCGCGGCGGGGTCGAACCGCAGGTCGACGCAGGACGCGAAGCCCTTCAGCTCGTCGCCGGGGCCGTCGGCGAAGTCCAGGCACGCGTCCGGCGGCGGCAGCTCCGGGACGGGCCGCGCCCCGCTGAACGTCGGCTCGGCGGCGGCGTCGAGCGTCGCGGTGGTGATCAGCGCCTCGGTGACGGGCCGGTCCTCCTGCACGAGCGTGACCCGAGCGGTGGTCGTGGTCGCCCCCGTCTTGCGAACATCGACATCCACCTCAGCAGGCCCCGCCTGCACCGTCCGCAAAAAAGTGGCCGCAGTCGACACGGGATGCGCGTGCTCCGACGCGTCCACGGCCGCCCGCCCGAGCACGGCCATGACGTACCCGCCGTTGAGCGCCTTGGCGAACCCGAAGTCCCCGTCGAGGTCGACCGCGTAGCGCCCGTCGCCGACGCGCCGCAGCTCCGTCGCGTCCCCGAACCTGCTCATGCCCGATCCACCCCGTACCGCTTCTAGAACGACGTTCTGGTCGAACTCTACCGGCCCGCCCCCGCCCACACCCCCCATGTGACACAACCCACCCCGGACCACGACCACCCAAAAGCGACAGCCCACCCCAGCGCGGGCACACACCCGCCCGCCGCGCGACACCCGCCCCAGCGCACGCGCGCCCCGCCCACCGCGCGGCGCCCGCCGCAGCGCGGGCGCGCGCCACGCGAAGGCGGGCGGAGAGCGAGAAAGCGACGGCCGCGCCGGGCGTCCGCGTTGGCGGGCGACCGGCGCGGCCGTCGCGTCGAACTAAGCCCAGAGCTGGCCCTCCAGGCGCGCCTCCGCCTCTTCCAGCGTTCCGCCGTAGGCGCCCGTGGACAGGTACTTCCAGCCCCCGTCCGCCACGACGAACACGATGTCGGCGCGCTCCCCGGCGGCCACGGCCTTGCGCGCCATCCCGAGCGCGGCGTGCAGCGCCCCGCCCGTGGAGATGCCCGCGAAGATCCCCTCCTGTTCGAGGAGTTCGCGGGTGCGGCGCAGCGCGTCCTTGGACCCGACGGAGAAGCGGGTCGTCAGCACCGAGTCGTCGTACAGCTCGGGGATGAACCCCTCGTCGATGTTGCGCAGCCCGTAGACGAGTTCCCCGTACCGGGGCTCCGCCGCGACGATCTTCACGTCGGGCACCTGCTCGCGCAGGTAGCGTCCGACGCCCATGAGCGTCCCGGTGGTGCCGAGCCCGGCGACGAAGTGCGTCACCGTCGGGAGGTCGGCGAGGATCTCCGGCCCGGTCGTCTCGTAGTGGGCGAGCGCGTTGGCCTCGTTGCCGTACTGGTACAGCATCACCCACGACGGGTTCTCGGCGGCGAGGCGCTTCGCCACCCGGACGGCCTCATTGGACCCGCCCGCCGCGGGCGAGGAGATGATCTCCGCCCCCCACATCTCCAGGAGCTGGCGGCGTTCGGCCGAGGTGTTCTCCGGCATGACGCACACCATCCGGTAGCCGCGCAGCTTCGCGACCATCGCCAGCGAGATGCCGGTGTTGCCGGACGTGGGTTCGAGGATGGTGCATCCGGGGGTCAGCAGCCCGTCCTTCTCCGCCTTCTCGATCATGTAGAAGGCGGGACGGTCCTTCACCGACCCGGTGGGGTTGCGGTCCTCCAGCTTGGCCCAGAGCCGCACGTCGCCGCCCGGCGACAGGCGGGGCAGCCCGACGAGCGGGGTGCGGCCGAGGGAGTCGAGCAGTGAGTCGAAGCGCATGGCACGGAATCGCTTGGCTCAGCCGCCGGCGACGGCCGGGAGGATGGTGACGCTGTCGCCGTCGGAGACCTCGGCGGTCAGCCCGCCGAGGAACCGGACGTCCTCGTCGTTCAGGTAGACGTTGACGAACTTGCGCAGGCCCTTGTCGTCCACCAGCCGGTCGCGCAGGCCCGGGTGCCGGGCGTCCAGGTCGCCGAACAGCTCGTCCAGGGTGCCGCCCTTGCCTTCGACGGCCTTCTGGCCGTCGGTGAGGTTGCGCAGGATCGTCGGGATCCGAACCTCGATCGCCATCGCGAAGCTCTCCTTCAAGTCGCAGGTGTACCCCGCCCAGTGGACAACGGGGCGGGGCGCGCGGGAAATTCCGGGGTCGAAAGCTCAGCCGAGGCGGCGCGCGGCGTCGACTCGGCGCGACCGGCGACAGTCGTAGACGAGCTGGCCGCGCGAGTGCGCGAACAGGAAGCTCTGCACGGGCGCGGCCATGCCCGCCGCGTGCCCGCTCATCACCATGTCGGCCATTTTACCGATTCGCCGGAGCGCTTCCCGGCTCCACGATGACGACCTCTTCCTCCACGACCTCGGCGCCGACGCGGCCGTTCCCGTCGTAGTCCCCGCCGACGATGCGGTACGACCGGAACTCCACCTCGTTCTCGTCCCGCGTGGAGACGAGGACGTAGTGGGCGTCGGGCGCGTAGGACGAGTACGACACGTCGGTGCGCGACGGGTACGCCTCGGTGGCGGTGTGCGAGTGGTAGACGATGACGATCTCCTCGTCCCGGTCGTCCACCTCGCGGTCCAGCTTCAGCAGCTCCGTCGCGTCGAACTTGTAGAAGGTCGGCGACCGCTCGGCGTTCGTCATCGGGACGAACCGGACGGGCCGGTCCTCCCCGGCCGGTCCGGTGACCACCCCGCACGCCTCGTCGGGGTGGTCAGCGCGCGCATGCGCGACGATCTGGTCTACCAGGGCGCGTTCGATCGTCAGCATGGTCCGAAGCGTACCTGTGGCGTGTCGCGGTCAGCCGAGCGCGTCGACCAGTTCCTCCAGCATCATCGTGAGCAGCTCGTACGCGGCGAACAGCGGGGTGCGGGGGTCGTCGGGGGTGAGCTTGCCGGCCTGCCGGTACCAGTCCTCGTCGATGTCGAGCCGGGTGCCGAGGACGAGCCGGACGTCGTTCAGCGCCCGCAGCCACGCCTCGGCGCGGTCGCCGTCCAGGGCGAGGGCGAGCAGGGGGCCGTCGGCGTGCTCCTGCGCCTCGTCCAGGGTTTCGAGGATCGTGCGCGCGGCCTCCCGCTTGCCTTCGCGCAGCCCGAGCTCGGTGTAGCGGCGGAACTCCCCGGACGCCTCGTCGTCGCCGGAATAACCGTCGGGGAACAACCGCAGCAGCACCGGATCGGACGGCGTCTTCGCGGACGACGCGATGCCGAACGCGGTGAGGTCGTCCTCGGCCGGGGCGTCGCCGAGCAGTTCGAGCATCTGCTCCATGAGCAGCCGCAACAGATGCGCCTCCTGCGGTTCCAGCCGCAGGACCACGCCCTCAGTCATCACGTTTCACCGTCGCCCACAGCCCGTAGGAGTGCAGCACCTCGACGTGGCGCTCCATCTCCTCGCGGCTCCCGTTGGCGACGACCGCGCGTCCCTTGTGGTGGACGTCCAGCATCAGCTTCTCGGCCTTGGGCTTGCTGTAACCGAACACCTTCTGGAACACGTACGTGACGTACGTCATCGTGTTGATGGGGTCGTTCCAGACGATGGTGATCCAGGGACGGTCCGAACGCAGGTCCTCCCCGATGTCCGGACGTTCCAGTTCGACCGGTGCGGGTGCGCTGGTCATGACCGCTGTGTCGCCTTCCTCGTTGCCGTGCGGGTGGGCGCCGTCCTTCCCGATGCTATGCGTCCTATCCCCGCCGCTGCGGGCGACCTGGACGCCTCCGCGAAAGTCGCTGCCCGTAATGTTCGTTGCGTGGAGACGAGCACCGCCCTGCTGACCGACCAGTACGAGCTGACGATGCTGCAGGCCGCGCTGCGCGCCGGGACGGCCGAACGCCGCGCCGTGTTCGAGGTGTTCGCGCGCAGCCTTCCGGCGGGCCGTCGGTACGGGGTGGTGGCGGGCACGGGACGGCTCCTGGACGCCATCGCGGACTTCCGTTTCGGCACCGACGAGCTGGATTTCCTGACCGGTAACGGCATCGTGGACGAGCCCACTGCGAAGTGGCTGTCGTCGTACCGCTTCACGGGGGACGTCTACGGATACCCCGAGGGTGAGTGCTACTTCCCCAACTCCCCCATCCTGTCGGTGGAGGGCACGTTCGCCGAAGCGGTCCTACTGGAGACCGTCGTTCTGTCGATCCTGAACTACGACAGCGCGATCGCGTCCGCCGCGTCGCGCATGGCCGTGGCGGCGGGGGACCGTCCGCTCATCGAGATGGGTTCGCGGCGCACGCACGAGCGCGCGGCCGTGTCCGCCGCCCGTGCCGCGCACATCGCGGGGTTCGCGACGACGTCCAATCTCGCGGCGGGCCGGGCGTACGGCGTCCCGACGGGCGGGACGGCCGCGCACGCGTTCACGATGCTGCACGACAGCGAGCGCCACGCGTTCGAGGCGCAGTTGGCCTCGCTGGGCGACGGGACGACGCTGCTGGTCGACACCTACGACGTGGAGCGCGCGGTGAAGACGGCCGTGGAGCTGGCGGGTCCCGCGCTCGGGGCCGTCCGCATCGACAGCGGCGACCTGGCCGACCTGGCGCGCCGCGTCCGCGCGCAGCTCGACGCGCTCGGCGCCCGCGCGACGCGCATCATCGTCACCGGCGACCTGGACGAGCACGGCATCGCCGCCCTCGCCGCCGCGCCCGTCGACGGCTACGGCGTCGGGACGTCCCTGGTCACGGGCTCGGGGGCGCCGACGGCGTCGCTCGTCTACAAGCTGGTGGCCCGCGCGGACCGGCCGGGAGAGGACGCGCCGCTGCGCCCGGTCGCCAAGCGCTCCACGGGCAAGCCGACGATCGGCGGGCGCAAGCGGGCGCTGCGGCGGCTGGACGTCCACGGCGTCGCGTGCGCGGAGGTCGTGACGGTCGGCGAGCCGGCGCCGGGCGTCCGGGACCGGCTGCTCCAGGTGCCGCTGGTCCGGGGCGGCGAGATCGTCGGCCGGGAGCCGCTGACCGCCGCCCGCGACCGGCACCGCGCGGTGGTGGCGGAGCTGCCGCCGCAGGCCCGGCAGTTGTCGCGCGGAGAGCCCGCGCTGCCGACGGAGATCGTCGCGGACGGTCCGCAGGGCGGATGACCGACAGCCCGCAGGGGGCGCGGCCGACGGCCGCAGGGCGCGTAGCGGCCCGCCCGCCGGGGGACATACTTCGCGAACCAGGAAGGGGCGTCATGGCCAAGGCTCTGATCATCGTGGACGTGCAGAACGACTTCTGCGAGGGCGGCTCGCTGGCGGTCGCGGGCGGCGCGGACACGGCCGCCGCCGTGACCCGCCACGTCGCGGAACAACGTTCCGTTTACGACCACGTCGTCGCCACCCGCGACTTCCACCTGGACCCCGGCCCCCACTTCTCCGACCATCCGGACTTCGTGGACTCCTGGCCGCCGCACTGCGTCATCGGCACGCCCGGCGCGGAGTTCCACCCCGCGCTCGACCTGGACCCGGTCGAGGCGGTGTTCAGCAAGGGCCGGACCGCCCCCGCCTACAGCGGCTTCGAGGGCGCCGACGCCGCCGGGACGCCGCTCGCCGACTGGCTGCGCGACCACGACGTCACGGCCGTGGACGTCGTCGGCATCGCGACCGACCACTGCGTCCGCGCGACCGCCGCCGACGCGGCCCGCGAGGGCTTCCGCACCCGCGTGCTCCTGGACCTGACGGCCGGGGTCGCCGCCGACACCACCGAACGGGCGCTCACCGAACTGCGCGACGCGGGCGTGGAGCTGTCCGGCGCCCCCGTCGTGCGCTCCTGACCGTGGGCGGCGACCCGCCGGTCCGCGTGATCGTCGTGATGGGCGTGGCGGGCTGCGGCAAGACGACGGTCGGGCGGCTGCTGGCGTCCCGGCTCGGCGTCGACTACGCCGAGGGCGACGATTTCCACTCGCCCGCGAATGTGCGGAAAATGGCGGACGGAACGCCGCTGACCGACGCCGACCGCCGCCCCTGGCTGGCGGCCATCGAATCCTGGATCACCGGCCGCCTGGAATCGGGACGCCCGGCGGTGGTGGCGTGCTCGGCCCTGAAGCGCTCGTACCGCGAAAGGCTCGGCCTGGACCGCCCCGGCATCGCCCTCGTCTATCTGAACGCCGATCGCGAGACGCTGGAAACACGCCTCCACCACCGTCCGGGCCATTTCTTCCGCGCGAACATGCTGGCCGGGCAGTTCGCCGACCTGGAGCCCCCGACCAGGGAGGAAGCCCTCTGGGTCGACGCCGAGCGCCCGCTCCCGGAGATCGTCACCGAGATCGCCGAAGGCTTGGCACGGAGGTACCCGCCCGCCGGTTGAGCGTCAGCCGAGAACGGCGGGCTTGAGCACGTCCTCGCACCACGCGCGGAACGTGGTCGGCGTGGTCGACGCGGCCGTGCGCGGCTCGGCGTTGTCGAGCCCCCGGTTCTTGGCGTCGAACATGGCGGCCATTCCCCGCGCCGCTTCGTCCGGCATTCCGAATCCGGTGAGCCGCGCGATGAGTTCCTCCGCGGACGACCGCCGGTAGGCGATCTCGGTGCCGAGGACGTCCGACATGATCCGCGCCATGTCCAGCGGCGACAGGTCCTCCGGCCCGAGCACGGCGACCTGGCCCGTCCCGTCCCAGGCGTCGTCCAGCAGCAGCCGCGCGGACGCGGCGGCGATGTCGCGCGCGGCGACGAGCGGCGCCGCGCGATCGGGGTCGATCATCATGGAGAACTCGCCGCGCTCCCGGATCGACGTGACCTGGCTGAGCAGGTTGTGCATGAAGGACGGGCACGCCACCGCCCGGAACGCGACCCCCGACTCGGCGATCAGGTCGCACATCGCCAGCGAGGCCGCCACCGGCCCGGCCTGCGCGGCGAGCGGCGTCCCCTTCCCGAGCGCGGTGATCGCGACGACCCTCTGGACGCCGTGCCGGACGAACGCCGCGACCCCCGGCCGAGTGAAGTCCGCATACGGGACGTCGATGTCCGGCGCGAGCCAGAACACGGCCTCGGCGCCCGCGCACGCCCGGTCGATGACGTCGGGATCCCCGTGCGAGCCCGCCACGACCTCCACACGGTCGCGGACCTCCGGCGCGAGCCGGGACGGATCGCGCGCGACGAGCCGCAGCTTCGCCCCCTGATCGAGCAGGACGTCCACGAGGACACGGCCGATGGTGCTGGTGGGCGCGGTGACAACGATCATCAGAAGGCTCCTTCGAGGGTGAACAAGACCCTCCGACCCTCGCCGCCCGCACCCGTCCACAGCAATGCAACAATAGGCACGCAATAGTTACCCCAGACGCAAATCGGCAGCTCAGGAGCGGCGATGGACCTCAACCTGCTCCGCGTCCTGGACGCCCTGCTCCAGGACAACAGCGTGACGCTCGCGGCCGAGCGCCTGGGCACGTCCCCGGCGGCGGTCAGCCGGACGCTGGCGCGCCTGCGCCGCGCCGTCGGGGACCCGCTGCTCGTCCGCGCGGGCCAGGGCATGGTCCCGACGCCGCGCGCGGTGGAGCTGCGGGACGAGGTGAGCACGCTCCTGCGGGCCTGCGACGACGTCCTGCGCCCCGGCGCCGGCTTCGACGCCGCGCACCTCCACCGCACGTTCACCGTGCAGACGACCGGCCTGCTGCTCGTCAAGGTCGCCGTGGCCCTGACCGAACGCCTCCGCGCCGAGGCCCCGCGCGTGGACGTGGTGTTCGTCCCCGAGGCGATGGAAGGCGGCCCGGCCCTGCGCCAAGGCTTGGTGGACGTGGAACTGGGCGTCCTGGGCAACCTGGACCCAGAAATCCAGACCGAGCAACTGACCAAGGTCACCCTGGTCGGGGTGGCCCGCAAAGACCACCCCCTGTTCAACCGCAGGATCGACGCGCGCAGCTTCGCCGCCGCCGACCACATCGGCATCTCCCGGACCGGCAAACGACGCGGCCCCATCGACGCCGCGCTGGCGGACCTGGGCCTGCGCCGCCGGGTCGCGGTGGTCGTCCCGAGCCACACCAGCGCGATGCTCCTGGCGCGCGAGACGGACCTCATCGCCCTCACGGCGGCGGAGTGGCTGGAGGACACGGTGACCGCGCTGGGCCTGCGCACCTTCCGAATCCCGCTGGACCTGCCCCCGTTCGACCTGGGCATGGCCTGGCACCCGCGCAACGCCGCCGACCCGGCCCACCGCTGGTTCCGCGCCCGCCTGGCCGAAACCGTCCGCACAACGTGAAAGGCATGGCCGGACGCCCGGCCATGCCTTCCGATGCTCACGCCTGCCCGAGCGCTTTCGCGACGGCGGACGGGTCGCCGTCGAAGTAGTCGCGGACGACGGCCTGGAGCACGGCCAGGGCGCGCAGGCCGGGGACGAGGTCGTCGTCGGGGCGGGGGTCGGCGGGCTCTTTGGCGGTGCCGAGCTTGAGCAGTTCGTGGATCTCGGTGGCGGGGTACCGCCGGTGCCCCGACGGCAGCGTGATCGGGTGCAGCGTTCCCATGCGCGCCCACCGCGTGACGGTCTTCGGATCGACGCGGAAGAACTGCGCCACCTCCGACGGCGTGTAGAGAGTCGGCTGGTCGGGTTCCTTCTTCGGTTCGCTCATGGTTCTCCCAGTGCTGGACGGCCCGGCGGCCGTACGTCGGTCGTACGACGGTCAGTGGTCGGGGTGCCCGCCGAGGCCCAGCGCGTCCGCGACCGCCCGCGCGGACGCGGAAAGGCTTCCCGCAGGGCCGATGACGCGGCTCGGATCGAGGCCGTGGACGAAATTCCAGCCGTCGCCGGAAAGGTCGCAGCCGATCTCGCTCTCCTCGTTCCCCCAGGTCACACGCATGACCGGGGGCAGTCCGGCACGAAAGCGCCGGATTTCGCACAGGACGCCGGGGTAGTGCTCGCGCAGCGTCAGGCCGAGCGCTTCGAGGAAGACGACGCGCTGATTGGCCGGCATTCCCGGGTCGGCCGGACCGGGTGGTGCGGACAGCATCACCGGCCCTCCTTTCGCGATCGGTATAACGATCGTCTGTTGTTTTCCCTCTGTACCGTCTGGTGGTCTCGTGGCATCTGACGGGCGCGACGCGAGCATGATCCAGAATTCTTTCCCAAACTTCCGAAAGACTTCTTGCGCTTCCGCCGTGAACCATGCATCGTCTTAACCCGAGACGCGAACCGACGTAACGTTCAAGGTCATCGTGCCCCCACGACGGACCTTCCCGATTCTCTCGGTTCGGTGCTCCAAGAGTGCCGCCCTGGCCATCCCCTGGCTAGGCGAGGCAGCGAAATTCAACACCGGAGGAGAGGACATGCGCATGCGCGCGGGGTTCGACCCCGACAGTTCGCTGTGGGATCTCACGGCCGTCTGCCTGCGACAACTGCGACTCACTCACGGTTGGTCACTCGCCGCAGTCGGCGACGTGATCGATCGGGACCGTTCGCTCGTGTCCTATGTTGAATCAGGAGACACGAGGCTCCGGATCGAGCACGCACAGAAGCTCGACGAAGCATGGAACACCGATGGCCTGCTTTCGGCAATGGTCCGTTTCGCGAAGTCTGGGCACAATGCCCAGTGGTTCAAAGCCCACCAGCAGTTCGAGGCGAAGTCCAATGAGCTGCGGATCTGGGAAACGTCCTGGATCCCCGGCCTGTTCCAGACGCCCGAATACGCCCGCGCCGTCTTCGAGTGCTACGGCCTGGAGGACATCGACAAGCCGCTCGCCGCCCGTCTCAAGCGGCAGACCCTGCTCGACCGCCTGCCGCGCCCGCTGATCTGGGCGTACCTCTACCAGGACGTGATCGAGTCCCCCGTCGGCGGCCCGGAGGTCATGTGCGCGCAGCTCGCCCGCCTTCTGGAGCTGGCCGAGCGCCCGAACATCACCGTCCGCGTCATGACCCGTTCGGCGGGCGCGACCGTTGGCCGTGATGGCGCCTTCAAAATCATGACGCGAGGCACGGACGAACAGGCATACACCCAGGCCAGTGAAGGAGGCAGGCTTACCGAGGACACCGAGGATGTAAGCTCGTTCCGAGTGAAGTTCGCGCGCATCGGGGACCACGCTCTTCCCGTGGACGCCTCCCTGCGGCTCATCCGAGAAACGATGGAGAAGTTCCAGTGACCCCACAGTGGCGCAAAAGCACCCGAAGCGGCGGCTCCGACGGCGGGATGGCCGACTGCGTCGAGGTGGCGAAGCTCCCCCACACGGTGGGCCTGCGCGACAGCAAGGCCCCGTCCGCCGGTCACCTGACGCTCACCCCCGCCACGTTCGCCGCCCTGCTCACCGAGGCGAAGCGCAACGACCTCAACCTCTGACCACCCCGAGCAACACCCCCCGAACCCCGGCCAACCGCCGGGGTTCGTCGTTTACCCGGCCCGCCGGGAAAAACCGTTGGCGCCCTCCGGGGGGCCGTTGCTACCGTGCCGGAGGCCGTGCAAGAGACCGAGGAGGTGGTACCCGTGAACCAAGCAACGACATGGGTGCTCCCCTCTGGGGTCACGGTCGGGCGATAGGTCGTCCGGGAGCGCCGCAAAAGGGCACTCCCGAAAGGCACGACCATGCACTTCACCGCAGAACAGCGCCACGAAGGCGTACGCGAACGCGACTTCACCCTGAACGACGTCCCAGGCATCCTCTGGACCCCGGACTCCCCGTCCGAGCCCACCCCGCTGATCCTCCTGGGCCACCCCGGCGACCTGACAAGAATGCGCCCCCGCCTGACGGCCCGCGCCAAGGCCACAGTCGCCCAAGGCTTCGCAGCAGCCACGATCGAACTCCCCGGCAACGGCACCCGCCCCCGCATCCCAGAGACCGACCAGGCAAGAACAGACCTCCGCACCGCCCTGAAAACAGGCGCCAAGGTCACCGAGGACATCATCAACCGCCTGGTCCTCCCCCTGATCGACAAGGCGGCCCCCGAGTCCAGGGAAACCCTGGACGCCCTACAGTCCCTCCCAGAGATCGCCCCCCGAGCGGCCTACGCAGGCGGCATAACCGCCCTGGCAATCCGCCTGGCGACAACCGACCCCCGCATCAAGGCCGCCGTACTCTTCGCCGGCAGCTACCTCCCAACCACAACCTTCAAAGAGGCCCGCGCCCTCACAATCCCCGTACACGTCCTCCTCCAGTGGGACGACGAGGGCAACGACCGCCAAGCCGCCCTGAACCTCTTCGACGCCCTGGCCACGAAGGACAAGTCCCTCCAAGCCAACATGGGCGGCCACACAGGCGTCCCCGCCCACGCAAACCAAGCCGCGAACGCCTTCCTCACCCGCCACCTGAAGTAACCCACCGGGCCGCGCCCACCCACCCCCGGGCGCGGCCCACGGCCGCTCAGGGCCAGAAGGCCCGGTGGTCCGATCCGATCGGCGCATTCTGACCGCGCTATCGGCGCGACTTTTCCGATTGGCCGCTGTCGCCACGTGGGGCGCGTCCGGTGTACGGCGGAGCAATTCTGAATTGACGATGCGCAGCTCAGCTCAGGGTCGTTCAAGCCTTTGAGGTGGGCGGATATCGACGTCCGCTCCCGCTCGATTTCTCAGCCGGGGCGACCGGCGGTGGCTCGACCTGACGGACGCCACGGCTCGGGTTGACAGAGTGCTTCCGCCGTGCGCGGCCGATGAAAAGACATTGTTGTTCATTTATTGGACCCGCGAGAAAACAGCAGGTAGTCGACCCGGGCGACCCGCGTCCCGCGCTCGGCGGCCCGCCCGGCGGGGCGCCCCGGCCGACCGCCGCCGGGTGGGGGCCGTCCGCGCGGCTCCGGCGCCGAGGCGGCGGCCCGCGAGCCGCGGTTTCGCGTGTCGGCGTTCATCGTGCATTTCATCTGCGCATACGCGGCGACTCGCGCGGATGGTGCGAAATGTTTTACTTCGGTCGGCGGGCGGCGACATAATGCGGCAATGCCCCTCTTCCGGCGCAATAAGCCAGCCAGCCCCCCGCCCCCACAGCAGCAGCCCGGCACCGTGCAGGCCCCGGCTGCCTCGTCCTCGGCTGTCTCGGCCGAGGACTGCACGACGCACAGTCCGTGCCGTGAGCTTCTGGCCGTTCCCGCCGCGCAGCGCGACTCCCTGCTGCGGCTCATCCTCGGCAGGACGCGGGACCTCGGGCCGGACGCGATCAGCGTCTACCTCAACGACGAGCTGTCCGCGCGACTCGTCATGATGGGGCCCGGCGAGTCCGGCGCCGTCCAGCGCGCCTACGCCGTCCCCGGCCACCTCGCGGAACGGTGGGGCACCACGCCGCCCGACCTGCTCCGGCGCGCGCTGGAGACCATGCGCGGGGACGACGTCGAGGTCGCCGCGCACGAGCAGGGCGAGACGTCGCCGCTCTACACCGTCATCGACCAGGGCGTCTCGGGCGCCGCGCACCTCGTCCGGCTGGAGCAGGCGCTCGGCGTCGACCTGCCGAACGGGGCGATCGTCGGGATTCCGCGCGAGCACCAGATCCTCGCCGTCCCGATCCGGACGGCCCGTGACATCTCGACCATCGAGGCCATGCTGAACCTCGTCCACGACGTCGGCTCCCGCGCGCAGGACCGCGTCAGCCTGGACGTGTTCTGGCTCCACCAGGGCCGCCTGCACCCGTTCAACGCCGAGACCAAGAACGGCCGGCTCGAACGGATCTTCCCGCCGGACGAGTTCCGCACGCTCCTCGACGCCCTCCCCCGCGCCTGACCCCCAAAGGCGCGCCGCGCGGCGGCAAGGGCCGCGCGGCGCGCCTTGGCGGCGCACTTGTCAGTGGCACGTGGCAGGCTGCCCGCAACGAGACGGAGGAGCAGCGACGTGTCCGACAGCTTCATGGTGGCCGCCCGCATCCCGATGACGCGGGACGGGTTCGACCGATGGCTCGACACCGAGATCCCGGCCGCCGCCGACGCGATCGAGAACCCCGACGCGATGTACACCGGCTGGTTCTGGGACGGCAAGAGCCCCGAGAACGACTGGAATCTCGATCGCGACGGCTGCACCCCGCGCTCCCTGTTCGCCGAGCAGATCGTCAAGGGCCACGGCGCGGTGGTCCTGAGACACCGGGACGACGCGCTGGAGGCGTACCTGTTCCACTTCGGCTTCGACCGCTGGTCCGTCCACATGGCGCTGCTCGCCCTCGCCGCCGCCGGACGCAACGCCACGGGCGACGCCGAGGCGCTGTTCTGGGCCGAGACGTCCGGCTCCCTCTGCCCGCCCGACTGGAACGGCCGCCTCGCCTGCCTCGCCGTCGGCCCGGACGCCGCGCGCTTCCGCGCACGCCACGACCTGACCGAGGTGATCGAAGCCCTGCGCCCCGCCGAAAGCGCCTTCTTCGAACTGATGCAACGCCTGCACGGAGACGAACCCGAAGCCGCGCGCGACCCCGAGTTCGTCGACCCGGCCGTCCTCGAAGGACGCTAGGACCGGCGGCGGGACGCCCATTCGCGGATCTTCTCGATCCGCCGCCGCACCTCGGGCCCGGACGCCTGCGCCAGCGCCGGGCCGCCGCAGGTGCGGCGCAGCTCGGTGTGGATGACGCCGTGCGGCTGGCCCGTCCGGTGGCTCCACGCCCCGACGAGCCCGTTCAGCTCCTTGCGCAGGGCGTGCAGGTCCTCGGCGGCCGTCCGGTCCTGGCGCGGGTCACCCGTCTTGGTCCTGCGCTCCCGGGCGATCTGGTCGGCCTGCCGCTTGCGCAGCAGCTGCCCCACCTGCTCGGGCTCCAGCAGCCCCGGAATCCCCAGGAACTCCTCTTCCTCGGCCGATCCGGGCGCGGCCTGCATCCCGAACTCGCCGCCGTCGTACAGGACGCGGTCGAACGTCGCCGACGCCTCGACCGTCTCGAACGACAGTTCCTCCCCGACCGCGTCGGGGGTGTCGCGCTGCCGGTTGGCCTCGGCGAGCAGGTCGTCGTCCAGGCCGTCCTCGCGGACCGGACGGTCCAGGACGTGGTCGCGCTCGGTCTCCATCTCGGCCGCGTGCCCCATCAACGTGGGCACCGACGGCAGGAACACCGACGCCGTCTCGCCCCGCCGCCGCGCCCGCACGAAACGCCCGATGGCCTGCGCGAAGAACAGCGGCGTGCTCGTGGACGTCGCGTACACCCCGACCGCGAGCCGGGGAATGTCCACACCCTCCGACACCATCCGCACCGCGACCATCCACCGGCCGTCGGACTCGGCGAACTGCTTGATCTTCTTGGACGCGCCCGGATCGTCCGACAGCACGATCGTCGCGCCCTGCCCGCACACGGCCCGCAGCATCTTCGCGTACGCGCGCGCGGTCTCGTGGTCGGTGGCGATGACGAGCCCGCCCGCGTCCGGGATGGCGCGGCGCAGCTCGGTCAGCCGCCGGTCGGCGGCGGCGAGCACCTGCCCGATCCAGTCGCCCTTGGGGTCGAGCGCGGCCCGCCACGCCTGCGCGGTCTGGTCCTGGGTGAGCGGTTCGCCGAGCGTCGCGGTGATCTCGTCGCCCGCGCGCGTCCGCCAGCGCATCTCCCCCGCGTACGCCAGGAAGATCACCGGCCGGACGACGCCGTCCGCCAGAGCGGGCCCGTAGCCGTAGGTGTAGTCGGCGCGGCTGCGGCGGATGCCGTCCGGGCCCTCTTCGTACTGGACGAACGGGATCGGGTTCACGTCCGTCCGGAACGGCGTTCCGGACAGGGCCAGGCGCCGCGCGGCGGGCTCGAACGCCTCGCGCACCGCGTCGCCCCAGGACAGCCCGTCGCCCGCGTGGTGGACCTCGTCGAAGATCACCAGCGTCTTGCGCGCCTCGGTGCGGTTGCGGTGCAGCGGCGGACGGGCCGCGACCGTCGCGTACGTCACCGCGATCCCGTGGAACTCCTTGCCGACCGCGCCCTGCCCGTTCTGGTACTCCGGGTCGATCTTGATGCCGACGCGCGCGGCGGCCTCGGCCCACTGCCGCTTCAGGTGCTCGGTCGGGCAGACGATCGTGATCGCCACGACGATGCGCCGCTCCAGCAGCTCACGGGCCAGCCGGAGCGCGAACGTCGTCTTGCCCGCGCCCGGCGTCGCGACGGTCAGGAAGTCGCGCGGGCCCGGCGCGGACCCGTCCGGGCCGAAGTACGCCTCCAGCGCCTGCTGCTGCCAGGCGCGCAGGGACGACGCGGTCCCCCAGGCGGCGCGTTCGGGGAACGCCGGGGGCATGTCGGGTGCGGCGAAGGTGCTCACGGTCCCTGAAGGCTACCGAGGACGACCGACAGAACGCGCGCCCCGCCGCCCGAATGTGGCGAGTCTCCCCCGTGACAGGGCGCGGCCCCGGCCCGGCGAAAACCGGACCGGGGCCGCGAAACCGCAGGTCAGCCGTCGCCTTCGCCGCCGCCGGACTGCATCGACTCGTAGATCTCCTTGCACTCCGGGCACACCGGGAACTTCTTCGGGTCGCGGTTCGGCACCCAGACCTTGCCGCAGAGGGCGATCACGGGCGTCCCGCTCACCGCGCTCTCGGTGATCTTGGCCTTCTTCACATAGTGGGCGAACCGCTCATGGTCGCCGTCACCGTGCGAGAGGTCGGGCCGGGTGTCGCTCTCGGGAAGGATCTTCGTGCTCACGTTCGCCACCTTAGTTCAGCGTGGGGTCGTCCGGAAAAGTCGAGACGAAGGCGAGGTCGCCGCCCTGCCGGCGCAGGACCTCCTGCCAGAGCCGGGACGGGTCGCCCGCGAAGACGTCCCCGGACTCGGCGGGCACCAGGTACCAGGCGCCCTCCTCCACCTCCTTGCGCAACTGCCCCGCCGACCACCCCGCGTAGCCGGCGAAGACGCGGAGCTGGAGCAGTTCGGCGGCCAGCAGCGACGGCGGGGCGTCCAGGTCCACCAGCCCGACCCGCGCCACCTCCGCGCAGTCCAGCCCGCGCCACCCGAGCGGCTCCCCGTCGCCGGGCAGCCGGGCCAGGGCGAGCGCGTTGTCCAGCGCGACCGGTCCGCCCTGGAAGACGAACGGCGGCCCGGTCACCAGCTCGGCCCAGGGCGGGAGGATGCGGTCCACCGGGACCTCCGTCGGCCGGTTGAGGACGACCCCGAGCGTACCTCCGTCGGCGTCGTGCTCCACGACCAAGACGACCGTCCGCTTGAAGTTCGGGTCTTCGAGCTGCGGCGTGGCAACCAGCAGCAGTCCCACCCTGATGCCGTCATCCATGACGTCCATGATGCGGGAGCGCGGGGCGGCGCGGTACGGCACCCCGGACGTTGCGCTGTAAGGGCTTCCTATCGCCACGGATATCGGCAGACTGAGAGGGTCCGGGAAGAATCATTACGATGATCAGACGCCCGCCGGACGGTGCGGTGGCGGGCCGGGGAGGACGCGAGATGCAGTTGCCCAGGGTCGTGATCGCCGCGGTGTTCTTCGTGATCGGGTTGCTGATCGCGGTTCCACCGCTGGTGAAGTGGGCGACCCGGTCCGACGCCGCGTCGCCGTCCGCCTCCCCGTCGGGGTCGCCGTCGCCGTCGCCGTCCGGTTCCCCGACCGGGACGAAGTCCCCGAAGGCGAAGAAGACGCCCGTCCCGGTGCCGACGACGCCGCTCGCCGTGACGATCGGCGGGGTGTCCTGCCCGTCGCGCGAGGTGAAGATCGAGATCCACAACAACGCCGCCGCCAAGGCCGACTACGTCATCAAGCGCGACGACGGCCCCGGCACCCTGGACGGCAGCCTCCAGCCGGGCGCGACCCGCTCCACGACGCTGACCCTGCGCGAGGACAAGACGACCAACCTGCGGGTGACGTCGCACGACCTGCTCGTCAAGGGCCGGACGCTCAAGGCCAACTGCAAGCACGCCCACGTCGCCGCCCCGCCCGCGAAGAGGCCCGACCGGCTCCCGCACACCGGCCCCGACGACGGCGTCCTGTGGGCGCGCGGCGCGACCGGCGCCGCCGCCCTGATCACCGGCGCGATCATCCTCTGGTACGGCGGGGTGTGGCCGCGCCGCCGCGAGAAGATGTTCGCCAAGGACTAGCGGCGCGGCCCCGGCGTCAGACCTCGGTGCGGGGACGGCCGCCCGCCGCCTCGCGCACCGCGCCCGCGACGCGCGCGCTCACGTCCGGGTGGAACACGCTCGGGACGATGTAGTTCGGGCCCAGCTCGTCCGGCGCGACGACCTCGGCGAGCGCCTTGGCGGCGGCGGCCAGCATCTCCAGCGTGACGCCGTCGGCCTGCGCGTCCAGCAGGCCCCGGAACACGCCGGGGAACGCCAGCACGTTGTTGATCTGGTTCGGGTAGTCGCTGCGGCCCGTCGCGACGACGGCGGCGTGCTCGCGGGCCTCGTCCGGCGCGACCTCCGGCTCGGGGTTGGCGAGCGCGAACACGATCGCGTCGTCGCGCATGGTCGCGATGTCCGCGCCGGACAGGATGCCGGGCGCCGAGACGCCGACGAACACGTCCGCGTCCCGGACGGCGCCGCGCAGGTCCCCCGCGTAGCCGCTCGTGTTGGTGTGCTCGGCGATCCAGCGCAGCGAGTCGTCCAGGTCGTCGCGGCCGAGGTGGACGGCGCCCTTGAAGTCGCAGACGACGACGTCCTTGGCGCCCGCGTGCAGCAGCAGCTTCAGGATCGCGCTGCCCGCCGCGCCCGCGCCCGCCATCGCGATGCGCACCTCGCCGATGCCCTTGCCGACGACCCGCAGCGCGTTCGTCAGCGCCGCCAGCACGCAGATCGCGGTGCCGTGCTGGTCGTCGTGGAAGACCGGGATGTCGAGCAGGTCCCGCAGGCGCTCCTCGACCTCGAAGCAGCGCGGCGCCGAGATGTCCTCCAGGTTGATGCCGCCGAACGCGGGGGCCAGGATCTGGACGGTCCGGACGATCTCGTCGGTGTCCTGGGTGTCCAGGCAGATCGGCCACGCGTCGATCCCGGCGAACCGCTTGAACAGCGCCGCCTTGCCCTCCATGACCGGCAGCGCCGCCTCCGGACCGATGTTGCCGAGCCCGAGCACCGCCGACCCGTCGGTGACGACCGCGACGCTGTTGCGCTTGATCGTCAGGCGGCGGACGTCCTCGGGGTTGCGCGCGATGGCCAGCGAGACCCGCGCGACGCCCGGCGTGTAGGCCATCGACAGCTCGTCGCGGGTGCGCAGCGGGACCTTGGACTGCATCTCGATCTTGCCGCCGAGGTGCATGAGGAACGTCCGGTCGCTGACCTTGTGGATCTTGATGTCGGCGATGCGCTCCAGCGCCGCCGCGATCTGCTCGGCGTGCGCGGTGTCGCGGGTGGCGATCGTCACGTCGATGCGGAGCGTCTCGTGGCCCGCGGTGTTCACGTCGAGGGCGGTCACGATCCCGCCCGCGTTCTCGACCACGTGCGTGATCTGGCTGACGGCCTTGCCGCCCGCCGGGACCTCCAGCCGGACGGTGATGGAGTACGAAACGCTGGGCACGCTGGCCACGACACTGCTCCCGTCGATCCTCGGACACGACCGCCCCCGGCGTCGGCCGCCTGCGTGCGCCGGGGCTCGCCCCGGCCGGTCACACGGGGACGTCAGAGCCGCGGATCGGGCGCTGCCGGCCGATCCGGACGACGTCCGGGACGGCCGGCGCGGGCGCGGTCCTTGCTCCCGAGCATACGCCCGCCCGGTCCGACCGGATCCCAAAACCCCAGGCCCCGCCCATAAACGGGGGACGGGTCAGAACAGGGCGGACTGCAGGGCGCGGCGGGCCTTGGTCACGCGCGGGTCGTCGCCCGGCATAATGTCGAACAGCGACAGCAGGCGCTTGCGGGCCTCGTCCCGGTCGTCGCCCGCCGTGCGCCGGACGGTCGCGACGAGCCGGTCGAACGCGGCCTCCACCTGTCCGCCGACCATCTCGACGTCCGCGGCGGCGAGCTGGAGGGCGACGTTCGCGGGCTCGGCGTCGGCGTCGGCGACGGCGCGCGTCGCGTCCACGCCCTGGATCCGCTCGCTGAGGTCGACCAGGCCGAGGCCGCTGCGGGCCTGCTCGTCGCGCGGGTTGGCGGCCAGCAGCGCGCCGAACCGCTCGCGGGCCGTGGCGAGGTCGCCGGTCTGCAGCGCCTCTTCCGCCTCGATGAGCGCCGGGTCCAGCGCGGGGGCGCCGGGGACGGCCTCGTCCTGCGGCTCGTCCGCGAGCAGGCCCTCCTTGCGCAGCGCCTCGAAGAGCTGGTCGATCGCCTGCCGGACCTGCGGCTCGGGCGCCGCGCCGTTCAGGAACGGCAGGAGCTGCCCGCCGACGACCGCGGCGACGAACGGGATGCCCCGCACGCCCATCTGCTGCATGTACGCGCCGAGCTGCGGGTTCGCGTCGATGTCGACCTTGGCGAGGACCCACCGGCCCGCCGCCTCGGCGGCCAGCTTCTCCAGGATCGGGCCGAGCTGCTTGCACGGACCGCACCACTCGGCCCAGAAGTCGACGAGGACCGGGACGGTCTGCGACCGCTCGACGACCTCGGTGTTGAACGTCTGGTCGGTGACGTCCACGACGTACGCGGTGGAGCCGGGGTCTCCTCCGGCGGGTGCGGCCTGCGGGGAGGCCGGGGCCTGCTGCCGTTCCTGCCGCTTCTTGACGGCGGCCTGCCGGGCGCCGAGATCCACGGCCCCGTACAACGAAAAGTCCCGAGAAGGCATGGGTCCATCCTGCCTCATGACCGCGCCCGCCGGTGCGTCCGTCGCCCGACCCGTGCGCGGCCGTGCCCGGCCGCCGATCAACCGGACCTGCCGTCCATCCCGGAGGAAACACGGACCGGAAAGGGCCGTGCGGACAGAGCGGGACATCATCGCGAAACAATGCCTTTCCGGTTAGGCAAAGAATCCCGTACCCTGCGGCCAACAGCAAAAGCGGGCTGACAGCGATAACCAAGGCTGGTTATAGTCGCAATGTCGATGCCCGGCGTGACCGGCGGCTCGTGCCGCCGGAACCGAGCGGCCTTATACGGCCGCCGGCGGCAGGGGGGAACGGCCGCGGGCACCGCCCGCACACGGCCGTCGCGGCGCCGGGCGATGCAACGGGGGGTAAAAGACACATGGTCGCGGACTTCTCCGCGATCGTGGCCGCAGGGATGGGAGTCCGCCGCGGGGGGCGGTGGCTCCTGCGCCCGGTGGCCTTCGGCGTCGCCGAAGGCGTGGTCGGCCTGGCCGGTCAACCCGGTTCGGGGAAAACCACTCTGCTGGCCACGTTCGCGACGCTGCGCCGACCGAGCACGGGGGCGCTGCGGATTCTCGGGCACGACGCGGGGAATTCCGCCGGACTGCGCGCCATACGCGCACGGGTCGGATATCTGCCCGCGCGCATCTCCTTCGCGGCGAACATGACGGCGGGCGAGTTCGTCGGTTACGCCGCCTATTACAAAGGAATGCGCGCGCCCGCCGCGCGGGCGGCGCTGAAACGCCTCGACCTCGCCGACGCGGCCGGGACCGAACTGGCGCACCTGCCGCCGGACGTCCGGCTGCGCGCCGGGCTCGCGGCGACCTGCGTCCACGAACCGGACCTCGTGCTGCTGGACGAGCCGCTCGCCGGGCTGGCCACCGGGCGTCCCGGGGACGCGGCGGCGGCGCGCGAGCTGATCCCGCTGCTGCGGTCGCTGGCGCCGACGGTCATCGTCACCGCCGAGTCCGAGGACGACCTCGGCGGCTGGTGCGACCGCGTGTTGACGCTCGCGCGGGGGCGGCTGACCGACGGGACGTCCGTCCCGGTCGGCACGCGTCCCGGTGACACCGGCGACGCCGATCCGACCGCGGGCGGCTCATTGGCACGTTCCTTCGGCGGTTCCATGACGCGTGCGCTCCGCGGCGCGGTCCGCCGCACGACGCCCGGCCCGGCCCGGCGCGCGATCCGCCGCACGACGCGCGCCACCGTGCGCGCCACCCTGCGCGGCGACGCGGGTCGTGACACGGGTCGTGACACGGGCCGCGACACGGCGGCGGACGGCCGTCCGGCGCGGGTCCGCGCGGGCCGGACGCCCGCGGGAAGCACGGCCGGTGTCTGAACTCGGACGGGTGCTCCGCCAGGACGCCCGCCGCACGGCGCTGCTCGTCGCGGTCCCCGTGCTGGCCGTCGCGGGCTGCCTGGCCGCCTGGCCGTCGCTGACGCCCGGCGTCGCCTACTGGGACGACTCGATCGTCGCGATGCTGACCGCCGCGCGGCTCGTCGGCCCGGCGGCGGCGGCGCTGGCCGCGTGGGCGGCCGTCCGCGAGCGGAGCCTGGACTTCCTGCGCGACCTCACGACCCGCTCGCCCGCGACGGCCGGGCTGCTGGACCTGCTGCTGCTCGCGTCGGCGGCGGTCGTGGCGTTCACGGCGGTCGCGCTGGTCGTCGCGGCCGAGACGCTGACGCGCCAGGAGGCGGGGCGGGCGAGCCCGCTCGGCCCGCTCGCCGGGGCGTCCGCGCTGGTCCTGCACGTCGTGGCCGGGTACCTGGCCGGACGGGTCCTGCCGCGCCGCGCGACGCCGTTCCTCGTGCTCGCCGCCGCCGCGCCGTGGGCGCTGCTGCGCCAGCCCGGACGGTCCTGGTGGAGCATGCTCCCGCCCGGCGTCTACGACCGCGTCGGGCTGTTCACCGGGCTGCGCTCGGAAGTCCTCGCCGACCAGACGGTGTGGGCGCTCGGGCTGACGGCCGCGCTCGTCCTCGGCTACGCGGCCTGGCTGGACCGGCGGCGCGCGCTCGTCCCGCCGCTGGCGCTCGCGCTGCTGACCGTGGGCGTCGCGACGGTGCGGCTCCACTCGTCGGGCGACCGCGTCGTCGACCCCGCGCCGACCGAGCTGACCTGCCAGGTCTGGCCGCTGGAGGTGTGCGTCCACCCGGCGCTGCGGGCCGCGCTGCCCGCGCTGACGGCCGCGTTCACCCCGCTCGCCAGCCGCCTCAACGGGACGCCCGGCGCGTTCACCCGCGTCGAGCAGCGGCCGGCGCGCGAGCCCGCCGGGGTCGCGGGCGGCGTCGCGGCCGTCCGGCTGGAGGACGCGCTGACCTTCGGGTACGCCGACCGCGCCGTCCGGCAGATCCTGGACGGCCTCGCCACGGCCCCCTGCACGACGCCGGGCGCCGGGCAGTACCGCGCGCTCGTGGACGCCTGGCTGGCCGGGGCCGTCCCGCCGCCCGTCCCGGACGCGGCCACGGCCCGCCGGTTCGCGTCGTGGAGCGAGGAGCGGCGCCGCGACTGGCTGCGCGGCCACTACGCCGACTACCGGACGTGCGCGCTGGACGCGGCGTCGTTCCCGGCGCGCGAGCCCACGCTCGACCACGTCCTCGGAGTGCAGAGGCCGGTGCGGATCATGGTGCCGCGCGTGCCGGTCCCGGCGGTCGTCAGCCGTCCGGCGCCCCGTCCTGCGGCTCCTGCGCCGTCCCGCATCCGCCGGACGGTGCACCCGCGCGGACACGGCGGGACCCCCCGGCCCACCGTGCCCGCGCGGCGTTCTCAGGCGCCCGCGCCGCCGACGCCCGCCGCCTCGGCCTCCTGGGAGGACGAGGTCCAGTAGCGCTCGACGAGGAACGGAGCGACGGGCAGGACGGCGGCGAGCAGCGCCAGCACCGTCCGCGTCGCGTTCCAGCCCAGCACCGGGCGGACGAGGAAGACCATCGCGACGTACCCGAGGAACAGCACCCCGTGGATCGGCCCGACGATCGAGACCGCCGCCGGCGCGTCCGCCGCGTACTTCAGCGGCATCGCGATGAGCAGGAGCACCAGGAAGGAGACGGCCTCGGCGATCGAGACGATCCGGAACGCGCGCACGTTGTCCACGTCCGGCCCAACGCGCGGGCGCGCGCCCGGGTTTCCGGGACGGCTATGCCGCCCGTCACACCGCGCGGTTCGCCCGCATCCGTAGGGGAATGCACCGGTGCATGGACGACCCATCCCCCCGTGGTTCCCTCCGCCGGAGCGGTGCCGTGCTGGCGCTCGTCGTCGCGACGATCGCCGTCGTGCTCGTCGCGCAGCGGACGCTGCACCTGCCCGGCTGGCTGAACCCGTTCGCCGAGACCACCAAGGACCGCAGCGGCCCCGCCCTGCTGGAGTCGATCCGCGACCTCAGCCGGTACGAGGCGGCGGGCGGCGACTTCCAGGTCATCGTGGACCTGGAGAAGGACAGCAAATACCTGCCGAGCGCGATTCGCGGCACGCGCACGCTGTTCGTCGGCTCCGGGTCGGTGAACGCGTACGTGGACTTCTCGAAACTGGGCTCCGGCGCCGTCCGGGTCAGCGAGGACCGCAAGACCGCGACGATCGTGCTGCCGCACGCGCAGCTGGATCGCGCCAATCTCGACCCGAAGGCCAGTTACGCCGTTTCCACCTCGCGCGGACTGACGAACCGCATCGGCGACGCCCTGAGCAGCAATCCGAACAACCAGCAGCAGCTCTACGTGCTGGCCGCGCAGAAGATCCAGGACGCCGCCGCGCGCAGCGGGCTCCAGGCGCGCGCCGACCGGAACACCCGCCAGATGCTCTACAACATGCTGAAGGCGCTCGGGTTCACGAGCGTGACCGTCCAGGTCGGCGCGGCGCAGTGACCGTCAGGGGACGCGGATGATCAGCGCGTCGCCCTGGCCGCCGCCCCCGCACAGCCCGGCCGCGCCGACGCCGCCGCCGCGCCGCTTCAGCTCGTGCGCCAGGTGCAGGACGATCCGCGCCCCCGACATCCCGACCGGGTGCCCGAGCGCGATCGCGCCGCCGTTGACGTTGACCTTCTCCGGGTCGATGCCGAGGTCGCGGGTGGACTGCACGCCGACCGCCGCGAACGCCTCGTTGATCTCCACGAGGTCGAGGTCGGCGACGTCCAGGCCCTCCTTGGCCAGCGCCTGCCGGATCGCGTTGGACGGCTGGGAGTGCAGCGAGTTGTCCGGCCCCGCGACGTTGCCGTGCGCGCCGATCTCCGCGAGCCAGGTCAGCCCCAGCTCCTCCGCCTTGGCCTTGGACATCACGACGACCGCCGCGGCGCCGTCGGAGATCTGCGAGGACGAGCCCGCGGTGATCGTCCCGTCCTTTCTGAACGACGGCCGCAGCTTCGCCAGCGACTCGGCGGTCGTGTCCGGCCGGACGCCCTCGTCGGCGGCGAACACGATCGGCTCGCCGCGCCGCTGCGGGATCTCCACCGGCGCGATCTCGGCGTCGAACAGGCCGTTCTTCTGGGCGGCGGCGGCGCGCTGGTGGGACCGGGCGGAGAACGCGTCCTGGTCCTCGCGGGTGAGGCCGAGCCGTCCGTTGTGGCTCTCGGTGGACTCGCCCATCGAGACGCCGTCGAACGCGTCGGTCAGCGCGTCGTAGGCCATGTGGTCCAGCACCTCGACCGAGCCGTACTTGTACCCGCCGCGCGACTTCGGCAGCAGGTGCGGCGCCTGCGTCATCGACTCCATGCCGCCCGCGACGACGATGTCGAACTCGCCCGCGCGGATGAGCTGGTCGGCGAGCGCGATGGCGTCCAGGCCCGACAGGCACACCTTGTTGATCGTCAGGGACGGGACCGTCATCGGGATGCCCGCCTTGACCGCCGCCTGCCGGGACGGGATCTGCCCCGCGCCCGCCTGGAGCACCTGGCCGAGGATCACGTACTGGACCTGCTCGCCGGTGACGCCCGCCCGCTCCAGCGCGGCCTTGATCGCGTGCGCGCCGAGGTCGGCGGCGGAGAAGTCCTTGAGCGAGCCGAGCAGCCGGCCGATCGGGGTTCGCGCTCCGGCGACGATCACGGAGTTCGCAGACATCAGGGGGCCTCCAGCGAGGTTCGGCGGCGACGTTTGCCACCATACCCACGAGCACCTTTTGCCCTGCCCACCGCCCTGCCGCGGACCGTTCCGCGGCCTTCCGGAGGAGAGCCCCCATGCTCACCCGCATCGACCACATCGGCATCGCGTGCAACGACCTGGAAGCGACCGTCGCCTTCTACCAGGAGACCTACGGGTTCGACGACGTCCACTACGAGGTGAACGAGGAGCAGGGCGTCAAGGAGGCCATGCTCAAGATCAACGAGACCGGGGACGGCGCGGCGAGCTACCTCCAGCTCATCCAGCCGATCCGGGACGACTCGGTCGTCGCCAAGTGGCTGGCGAAGAACGGCGAGGGCGTCCACCACATCGCGTTCGGCACCGACGGGGACGTCCAGGATGAGGCCGACGGGATCGCGGCCAAGGGCGTCCGGGTGCTGTACGACAAGCCGCGCCGGGGCTCGCTCGGGTCGCGGATCACCTTCCTGCACCCGAAGGACGCGCACGGCGTTCTGACCGAGTTGGTGGAGAAGGCCCGGGACTGACGGAGCCGCCGAGAGCGCGTGATCGGAGCGTCCGGACGGACGCGGCGATTTCGTGATGTGTTCGGTATCACATCGTTGATCACGCGCTCACGGCGTGCCGCTCTGTAACTCTTCGGCCACCTCTGGTGCTTTTGGGGGGCCGGGGGTACACGAGCTGTAACGAGCCCCGCCGCCCGGGCAAAGACGACAAAACGCGCAGTGCGTTCAGATGAGCCCCCAACACGGCAGTGCTCGGAGTACGCTTCTTTCGCCGGAAGAGGTCTGGGGCATCCGCCCGTTCAGCCAGGCGATCAACCGGCGGTCCCCGGAACCACCCGTAGCCCCGTCACATCAGGATTGAGCCACATGCAGTCCGACATCGACGCCCAGCTCAGCAACTTCTTCGAAGACACGCCCCCACGCGAGTTCGACGTGGTGCTCCGCGGCTACGACCGGCACCAGGTTGACGAGCACATCAAACAGCTCGACGACGAGGTGCGGAAGAGCCGCGAACAGACGGGGGCACTGCAGCGAGAGCTGTCGGACGCCCACCGTCAGCTCCAGGAGCAGGAGCGGCCGACGTACTCCGGACTCGGAGCGCGCATCGAGCAGCTCCTCCGGCTCGCCGAGGAGCAGGCGACCGAGCTCGTCCAGGCCGCCCGCAGCGAGGCGAACGAGATCAAGGCCGCGGCCAAGGTCGACGCCGCCGAGCTGCGCGCCACCGCCGAGAACGAGGCCGCCGAGCTGCGCGCCACGGCCCAGCGCGAGGGCGACGACCTGCGCAACGCCGCCGAGCGCGAGGCCGAGGAGGTCCGCACCTCCGCGCGGCGCGAGGCCGACGAGCTGACCTCGACCACCGAGCGCGAGGTCGCCAAGCTGCGCGCCACCGCCGACCACGAGGTCGCCGAGAAGCGCGCGTCCGCCGAGCGCGAGATCGCCAAGCTGCGCACCACGACCGAGCGCGAGGTCGCCCAGCTGCGCGCGTCCACCAAGCGCGAGCGCGACGAGGTCCTCACGACCGCCAAGCGCCAGGCCGACGAGATGCGCGCCCAGGCGCAGCGCATCCTGGAGGAGAGCGAGGCGCAGCGGGCGCAGGCCGAGGCCGAGTTCGAGATCCAGCTCGCCGCCCGCCGCGAGGAGGCCGACCGGCAGGACGCCGAGCGGCACGCCAACGCCCAGGCCGCCACGCAGAAGCTCGTCGCCGAGGCCGAGCAGCGGGCCGCGTCCGCCGAGCAGCGGGCCGCCAAGGCCACCCAGCAGGCCGACCAGACCCGCCGCGAGGCCGACGCGCACGCCAAGCAGCTCATGGCGAACGCCCGCAAGAACTCCGACCAGGTCATCGCCGAGGCCAAGTCGCAGGCCGAGCAGCTGCTCGCCGAGACCAAGGCCGAGGCCGACCGCGTCCGGACGGCCGCGCAGCGCCAGGTGGACGAGCTGACCCGCCAGCGGGACAACATCAACAGCCACCTCAGCCAGCTCCGCCAGCTCATCGGCGGCGTCGCCCCCGCGATGCCCGCGCTCGGCGGCGTCGAGGAGGCCCCGCCCGCCCCGGCGGAGAAGCCCGAGCCCAAGCAGGCCCCGGCCAAGCCCGCCCCCAAGCCCGGCCCCGCCAAGGCCCAGGCGAAGAAGGACGAGGACGACGAGGACTGGTGGCAGGAGTAGCCCGCTGACCGCGTGCTGAGCGCGGTCGTCGAGCCCGAGCCGTCGAGTGAAACGGGAAGCCCGGAGGTGGAACGCCTCCGGGCTTTTCGCCATCTCAGCCGGGGAGCGCCTAAGTTGGCGTGGTGGGACCGGCCGCCTCCCGGGCGGCGGGTGGGGAAGAGGAGAGCCCGTGGCCGACGAGCCGCTGCCGAAGCACACGCCGGACGACGAATCCGGCGTGCCCGCGCCGACCCCCCAGGCGGACGACGCCACACCGACACCCGAGGCGGGCGCGAACGGCGTCGCGGCGTCGGGGGGCGGGGTGCGGGCCGGGGACGGGGCGGACGCGTCGGACGCGGGCGAGCCCGCACCGGCGGCCGTGCCGCTCGCGTCACCGAAGGCCGTCGCGGTCGTGGGCGACGACGCCGTGCCCGATCCGGCGCACGACGTCGAGCAGCGCAAGCGCGAGGCGGGCGTGGACCACCGGTTCCCGTTCGGACGGCCGGGGGCGCCGCTCGGCGCGCACCCGTTCCGGTTCGGGTTCACCGCCGCGCTCGGCGTGATCACGGCGTGGATGCTCGTCCGGTCGATCACCAACGCCAAGTCCGTGCTCATCATGATCGTCGTGGCGCTGTTCCTCGCGGTCGGGCTGAACCCGGCGGTGGAGCGGCTGAAGCGGCTCGGGCTGTCGCGGGGCTGGGCCGTCGCGGTCGTGTTCCTCGGCGTGCTGCTGTTCTTCGCGGGGTTCGTGGCGTCGCTGATCCCGCCGCTGACCGAGCAGGTCACCAAGCTCGTCCAGAACATCCCGGACTACATCACCCAGCTCCAGAACAACCGCCGCATCGCGGACTGGGACCGCCGCTACCACCTGCTGGAGCAGGCGCAGAAGAAGATCAGCGAGCCGGGCTTCCAGACGGACCTGCTGAACCGGCTGTACGACGCGGGCAAGGTCGCGCTGAGCGGGACGTTCCAGACGCTCACCGTGCTGATCCTGACGCTGTACTTCCTGTCGTCCCTGCCGCAGATCAAGACGTTCGCCTACCAGCTCGCGCCGCGCTCGCGCCGGGCGCGGGTGGCGCTGCTCGGGGACGAGATCCTGGAGCGCATCGGCGGCTACGTCGCGGGCCAGTTCACGATCGCGTTCATCGCCGGGCTCACGTCGTACGTCTTCCTGGAGATCATGGGCGTCCCGTACGCGCTGGCGCTCGCGCTGATCGTCGCGGTGACGGACCTGATCCCGCTGGTCGGCGCGACGATCGGCGCGGTGATCGTGTGCCTCGTCGTGTTCCTCACCGGGTCGACCTACGAGGGCATCGCGGCGGTGGTCTTCTACGTGATCTACCAGCAGGTCGAGAACTACCTCGTGTACCCGCGCGTCATGAAGCGGACGGTCGACGTCGCGCCCGCCGTGACGATCGTGGCGGCCCTGGTCGGCGGCACGCTGCTCGGCGTGGTCGGCGCGCTGATCGCGATCCCGACGGCGGCGGCCATCGCGCTGCTCATCCGCGAGGTCGTCCTGCCCCGGCAGGAACAGCAGTAGGTCAGGCTTCGGGGTCGTCCCACTCGGTGGGGAGCGGGACGGCCCCGGGCGCGACGTGGCGGACGATCTCGTTCAACACGATCCGGACGTAGTTCTCCCCGACCCACAGGTGCTTGGCGCCGTCCACAGGAACGAGTTCGGCTTGCGGAATCCGCGCGAACCGCTCCTTGGCCTCGGCCGGGCGCAGGTAGTCGTCGAACTCGGGGATCAGCGCGACGACCGGACGGCCGTCCGCGCCCCAGGCGTCCAGGTCGGCGTCGGTGGCGCGGTGCAGCGGCGGTGACAGCAGGATCAGCCCCTCCGTCACCGGGTCCCGTCCCCACTTGAGCGCCAGTTCGGTGCCGAACGACCAGCCGAGCAGCCACGGATGCGGCAGGTCGTGGAACTCGGCGTACTCCAGCGCGGCGGCGACGTCGTACCGCTCGGTCTCGCCGTCGCCGAAGACGCCCTCGCTCGTCCCGCGCGGCGACGACGTGCCGCGCGTGTTGAACCGCAGGACGGCCACGTCCGCCAGCGCGGGCAGCCGGTAGGACGCCTTGCGCAGCAGGTGGCTGTCCATCATGCCCTCGGCCGTCGGCAGGGGGTGCAGGCACAGCAGCGTGGCGACGGGCTCGCGCTCGGGGGGCAGCGCGAGTTCCCCGACGAGCTTCAGCCCGTCGGCCGTCTCCAGGACGATGTCCTCCCGCCGCGCGGGCAGCACCGACCCGGCCCGGATCTCCGCCATGACGTTCCTCTCAGTACCGGCTCAATACCGCGGGGCGCCGCGCGACCGCAGCACGCGCGGCCCGCGCCGCGTCCGCGCCTTCCAGCACGGCGTGTGCCAGTGCCGCCGCTCGTCCGCCCCGCCCGGCCCGTCCGCCGGCCATGCCACGACGTGCGGGACGCCCGCCGCGATCTCCTGGTCGCACCCCGGACACCGGTACGGCTTCACGGCCCGGGCGCCCGGAACCGGAACAACGTTCCAGGTACCGTCCGGCCCGTCCTCGACACCGGCGTTCCACGCCGCGCCGGACGCCCGGCGCCCCGGAACATCGCGACGGTTCTTGCGGGGGCTCATGCCGACCAGGATATTCCGTTGACATCCTCTCGCGCCGGTTCGCCCGAGATGCCCACTGCCCGCATGCGCGGGCCGGGCCGGGTTCCTGCTTCACCGCGCGGCGCCGGGACGGATCCCGGACTTACCCGTGCTCCACAGGCATTTAGCCTGTCCGTCTGTCCGACGGCCAGGATGTTGAGAGCCGCGTTCACGTCCCTGTCGTGAGCGGCACCACAGGCCGGACACGTCCACTCGCGGACGTGCAGAGGCTTTGACTCGCCTTTGAATCCACAGGTTGAGCAGACCTGCGAGGTAGGTTCGAACCTCTCGATCCGACCGAACGTTCGGCCGTACCGGGACGCCTTGTACTCCAGCATCGCGACGAACTGCGCCCATCCGGCGTCATGCACACTCTTGGCCAGCCGTGTCCGTCCGAGCCCGGCGACCGACAGGTTCTCCACGTAGATCGCTTGGTTGTCGCGAATCAAAGCAGTGGAGAGCTTGTGGGCGTGGTCTCTTCTGGCGTCGGCCACCTGAGCAAACAGCTTCGCGACACGACGCTTCGCCTTGCCTCGGTTCGCGCTGCCTTCCGTCTTACGAGCCAGAGCCTTCTGAGCTTTGCGCAGTTGCCGTTGCGCGCGCCGCAAAAAACGAGGGTTGTCGAATTTTCGGCCGTCGGACAGCACTGCGAAATGACACAGACCCAAGTCGATGCCGATTCGGCGCGACGCCTCCGGGAAGGCTGCGTCGACGGCATCGACGACGAACGATGCGAAATATCGGCCTGCGGCGTCTCGGAAGACCGTCACACTCGACGGGTCCGACGGCAGATCCCGTGACCAGCGGACGCGGATCTCACCGATCTTCGCGAGGTACAGGCGCTGGTTGCGGCGGACCGAGAACCCGTTGCGCGTCAGCCTGATCGCTTGCCGGGAATCCTTGCGCGACTTGAAGCGGGGCGCCGCGACCCGTGGACCCTTCCGGCGGCCGGTGACCGAGTCGAAGAAGTTCCGGTAGACGACGTGCAGGTCGGCGAGCGCCTGAACCAGCACCACCGAGGACACCTCGCCGAGCCATTCCCGGTCCGCAGTCCGTTTCGCCGCTGTAATGACCTGCTTCTGCAGCTCGGCGTCCCGGATGTAGGGCAGTCCGGCCGCGCGCGCAATCCGTCGTTGTACACGGTCCGCGCACAGCCGAACGCCCGCGCGAGCGCCTGCCGCTGAGCGGGCGTCGGGTAGACGCGGAACTGATATCGAAGCCGCACCACGCGATTCCATCACCGGACGCCTGATCGTTTCAGGTGGACTCAGCAATGTTCGGACCGCCGATGCGCAACATGCGAGACGCTCGTGTCCGGCCCGGTCAGTGCAGGGGGCGGGCGGCCGTCGCGTGTTCGCGGAGGATCGGGGCGGGGGCGAGGGCGGGTTCGCGGGACTCGTCGTAGAGGGCGTCGAGGACGGTCACGGCGCGGGCGGTGCCGAGGCGGTCCAGGTCGGCGATCGGGCCGGTCGGGTAGCCGCAGCCGAGCGTCATCGCGGCGTCGATGCTGGCGGCGTCGGCGTAGCCCGCGCCGAGCATGTGGGCGGCGTCGTTGAGGTAGGGGAAGCGCAGCGCGTCCACGATGCGGCCGGCGCGGTCGCGGCAGCGGACGGGGGTCAGGCCGAGGGCGGCGAGCGCGGCGGCGGCGCGGTCGGCGGCGGACGGGTCGGTGAGCGCGGTGACGGCGATCTCGGCGAGCGGCGTGCCCGCCTCGGGGAGCCAGAGGCCGACGACGTCGCCGGGGCGGCCGGTGGCGACGGCGCGGTCGGTGACCGGCGCGGACGAGAGGAACGCGACGACCGTGCCGGGCTTGACGGCGTCGGGCACGGCGGCGCCCTCGCCGACGATCACCAGGTCGGCGGCGGACGGGTCGGCGGAGCCCTCGATGCCGGGCACCGCGCCGACGACGGCGACGGCGGGCGCGGCGGCGGAGGTCTCGGCGGTCTCGGGCTCCGCGCCGTCGTAGGCGTAGAAGCCGCGTCCGGTCTTGCGGCCGAGCAGCCCGGCGGCGACGAGTTCGCGCAGCAGCGGCGACGGGGCGTGGCGGCGGTCGCGCGACTCGGCGTACACCGCGTCCAGGACGCCGAGGCAGGTGTCGAGCCCGATCAGGTCCATGAGCGTGAACGGCCCCATCGGCAGCCCGCCGCCGACCTTCATCGCGAGGTCGATGTCGTCGCGGGTCGCGTGCCCGTTCTCCAGCATCGCCGTGGCCTGGTTGAGGTAGCCGAACAGCAGCCGGTTGGCGACGAACCCGGCGCGGTCCCCGACCGTCACCGGCGTCTTGCCGAGCTTGGTGACGAGGTCGGCGACGCCCGCGACGGCGGTCGGCTCGGCGAGCACGGTCGTGATGACCTCGACCAGCTTCATCACCGGCGCCGGGTTGAAGAAGTGGACGCCGACGATCTTGGTGGGCCGGTTCGTGGCGACGGCGATCTCGGTGACCGAGAGGGACGAGGTGTTGGTGGCGAGCACGGCGTCCGCCCGGCACACCTCGTCCAGCCGCGCGAACACCTGGCGCTTGAGGTCGATCCGCTCCGGGACGGCCTCGATCACGAGATCGCAGTCCGCCAGCGCCGCGAAGTCGGTGGACAGCTCGATCCGGTCCAGGATCTCGCGCTGTCCGTCGGGGGTGAGCTTGCCGCGCTTGACGGCCCGTCCGGTGGACTTCTCCAGGTGGCCGCGCCCGCGCTCCAGCGCGTCCGCGTTGATCTCGATCCCGACGACGGGCAGGGCGCCCCGCGCGACGACCTCCGCGATGCCCGCGCCCATCGTCCCGAGTCCGACCACACCGACCTTGCTGAAGGAAACCGTGCTCATGCCCGCAGTCTCCCAGAGGGGTTTCGCGGGGTATGACCCGGAGGTGCGCTTCGGAGTCTTCCTGCTGGCCGCCCGCCTCCCCGGCGAGGACGACGCCGCGTCGCTCGACCGGACCGTCCGCGCCGCCGTCGCCGCCGAGCGGGCCGGGTTCGACGACGTCTGGCTCGCCGAGCACCATTTCATGCCCTACGGAGTGATCCCGTCGGCGCTCACGCTCGCCGGGCACATCCTCGGACGAACCCGGCGGATCACCGTCGGCACCGCCGTCACGGTGCTCCCGACCCGCCACCCGGTCGCGGTCGCCGAGGAGGCGGCGCTGCTCTCGCTGGTCTCGGGCGGACGGCTCACGCTCGGCGTCGGGCGCGGCGGCCCCTGGCAGGACCTGGAGGTCTTCGGGACGGGCCTCGCCCGCTACGAGAAGGGCTTCCCCGAGGCGCTGGACCTGCTGCTGGCGTGGCTGCGGTCCGAGCGCGTCGGCTGGACGGGCGACCACTTCGCGTTCCGTGAGGTCCCGGTCGTCCCGCGCGCCGCCGCGCCGCCGCCCGTCGTGGTGGCGTGCACGTCGCCGGAGACCGAGGCCGTCGCCGCCGCGCGCGGCCTGCCGATGCTGCTCGGGATGCACGTGGACGACGCCGAGAAAGCGCGGGCGGTGACGCGGCACGGCGTCCCGGCGCCGCACGTGTCGGCGCACCTGGCGCAGGTCGGCGCCTCCCGGGAGGCGGCGACGGACCTGCTGCTGCGCGAGATGCCGCGCTGGCTCGGCCCCGGTCTGGACGGTTATGTCCCGGTGGACGACCGTCCGCGCCCGGCCCGCGACCCCGAGGCGTACGTGCGGCGGCTCTGCGCGACGCATCCGGTGGGGAGCCCGGACGAGTGCGCCGCCGCGATCCGCGCCACGATGGCCATCACGGGTATCGACCGGCTGATGTTCCTGGTCGAGGGCGCGGGCTCGGCCGCCGCGACGCTGGAGAACCTCGAACGTCTCGGCACCGAGGTGCTGCCCCGCCTGAGGTCCTAGCCTGGGCGGCATGCGGGTGCGGGCGGCGCGGCCGGACGAGGCGGAGGCGCTGAGCGCGCTCGTCCTGCGGTCCAAGGCGCACTGGGGCTACGACGCGGCGTTCCTCGCGGCGTGCCGGGACGAGCTGCGGCTGCGGCCGGGCGACGTCGCGGCGCGGCGCGCGGTCGTCGCCGAGCAGGACGGCGCGGTCGCCGGCGTCGCCACCCTGGACGGCGACCCGCCGGACGGCGAACTCGGCCTGCTGTTCGTGGAACCGCGCGTCCTGCGGAACGGCGTCGGACAGCTGTTGTACCGGCACGTCCTCCACGAGGCCGGACGCCGGGGGTTCACCCGCGTGACCGTCCGGTCGGACCCGCACGCGGCGGGCTTCTACCGCGCGATGGGCGCCGAGCCCACCGCGCCGGACGCGGACCTGCCCGTCTTCACGGCGTGGCCGATCCGCCCGGAGCCCGCGTGGGCGCGCGCGTGGGCGGCGGGCGGCCCGGACGTCCGGGTCGGGAACGTCGCCGCGTTCAACGGCCAGTTCTCGGACGTTCCGCAGCGCCCCGACCACTACTCCTGCATGGTGACGTTCTGCGGGCCGCAGCCCGCCGGGCTGGTGCTGCCCGAGCGCGTGGACGCGTGGTGGCTCCGCGCGACCGCCGACACGCTCGGCTGGGACGACGTCCCGGCGCTCACCCGCGTCCCGGGCAGACGCGTCGTGCCGTGGGGCGAGACGGCCGCGCCGCCCGCCGTCATGGCCGCCGTCCGCAGGTACGAGTCGAAACGCCACGCCCACGCGCTGTTCACGGCCCTCGCACCCGGGCATCCGGGCATCGTCGTCCCCGCGCGCCGCCCGGTGCGCTCGCGGCGGGCGCTGGTCCGGGAGCTGGCCGCGGGGCCGCTCGTCCTGAAGGCGGAGTACGGCGTCGGCGGCTCCGGGACGCGCGTCGTGACCCCCGGCGGGCGCCTCCCGCGCCGCGTCGCGGGGCTGCTGGTGGAGGAGCACGTCGCGAAGGACGACCGCTTCCCCGACCCGACGTTCGACGCGTTCATCGACGGCGACGGGACCGTCCACCCCGTCGGCACCGGCCTGATGGACGTCGCCGGAACCGCCTACCAGGGCGTCACCGTCGGCCGCGTCCCGGACGCCATCGCGACGACGGCCGAGACGTTCGGCGTCGCGGTCGGCCGCGTGCTCGCCGAGGACGGCTATCGCGGCTGGTACGACGTCGACTTCGTCACCGCCCGGACGGGCCGCCTCGCCCCCACCGAGATCAACCTGCGCCTCACCGGCCCGGCCGTCGCGTTCCATCTCAAGGCGACGTTCGACCGACTGCGCGGCGGCGACCACCTCGTCCGGACGCTGGACCGCGTGCCGCTCGGCGCCCGCCTGCCCCCGGCCGCGCTGCGCCGCCACGTCGACAAGCTCACCCGGGCGTGCGCGGACGCCGTGCTCGTCGTGACGATCCCGACGGCGGCGTTCGACCCCGCCCCCTACCTCGGCGTCGCGCTCGCCGCCCGCACCCCCGAAGCCCTCGACAACGCCACAGAAGCCGTCAAAGACGCGAACCGGGCGCTCGGCGCGATGTTCCGGGACCTGGACGTCAGTCGTCGCGGTGCCGGGCGAACGCGAACGCGACGAGCACGCCCGCGGCGACCATCAGCGTGATGTTGAACCCGTAGACCAGCGCGGCCTGCGACCCCCAGTCCGTCTTGCCGGTGAGCCGGTAGGAGTTGTCCTGCGGCCACCACGACGCGAGCAGCCACACGACCGCCAGATGCGCGAGGCGGGTCAGCCACCGGGGCCGGTCGAACCGGTCGAGCATCGGGTGCCCGAACATGAGGAACGCGACGCCGAGCCCGAACGCCAGCGACTCGGCCAGGTAGAGCCCCCGGAAGAAGCCGGACCACGGCCCGGGCACGGCGGACACGTCGGTCGAACCGGGCCAGAACGCGTTCGTCAGTACGAGCGACAGCAGCGTCACGACGGCGGCCACGCCCAGCAGCGCGCCGATGCGCTCGCCGTCGCCGAACCCGCCGCCGCCCTTGCCGCCGCGCGGCGGGCCGGCCTGGACCGGCAGCGGCAGGGCGTCGCGGTCGACCTCGCCGGACGCCCGGCGCGGCAGCTCGTCCACCAGGACCACCGCGCGCGGGATCCGCGCGGAGCGCACCTTGGGGGCGTTCAGGAACGTCCGGACCTTCTGCGCGTCGAGGGACGGATCCGCGCTGACGACGTACGCCACCAGGACGTCCCGCCCGCTCGTCGCGCGGATCGTCGTGACCGCGCACTCGCGGACGGCCGGATGCCGGTTCAGCTCCGCCTCGACGTCGTCGTGGGCCATCGCACCTCCCGCCCGGGATGATGCCACGAACGCCCCGGACCGGACGATAAGCGGCGAAGCAACAATCACCCCGCCGGACGGCCGCAAACAGGCGTCCGGAACGCGCCGGGCGCCCGGGCGAACTAAGCTCGGGCGCCGTGCGTCTCGTTATCGCCCGGTGCAGCGTCGACTACGCCGGCAAGCTCACGGCCCATCTCCCCCTGGCGCTGCGCCTCGTCCTCATCAAGGCGGACGGCAGCGTGAGCGTCCATGCCGACGATCGCGCCTACAAGCCGCTGAACTGGATGAACCCGCCGTGCTCCCTCAAGGAGGAGCCGTTCGACGAGGGCGGCGCGATCGCCCGCTGGACGGTCACGCACGGCAAGTCCGGCGAACGGCTCATCCTCACGGTCCACGAGGTCCTGCACGACACCAGCCACGAACTGGGCCTGGACCCCGGCCTCCAGAAGGACGGCGTCGAGGCCCACCTCCAGGAACTGCTCGCCGAGCACATCACGACGCTCGGCGACGGCTACTCGCTCATCCGCCGCGAGTACCCGACCGCGATCGGCCCCGTCGACATCCTGTGCCGGGACGCGGCGGGCCGCACCGTCGCCGTCGAGCTGAAGCGCCGGGGCGAGATCGACGGCGTCGAGCAGCTGACGCGCTACCTCGAACTGCTGAACCGCGACCCGCTGATCGCGCCGGTGCGCGGGGTGTTCGCCGCGCAGGAGATCAAGCCGCAGGCGCGCGTCCTCGCCGCCGACCGGGGCATCGACTGCGTCACGCTCGACTACGACGCCCTGCGCGGCATCGAGCACGAGGGCACGCTGTTCTAGCCGGGTTCTAGGCGGACAGCCAGAGGTGGGCGACGGTCCTGGTCTCCTTGTTCGTCACCTCGATCTCCCGGTAGGCGGCCGGGTTGACCATGATGCTGGCGGCCGTCGCCTCGCCGAACAGGGCGCCGGAGACGAGCAGGCCGACGTCGGCGCCCGCGTCCTCGATCGCGTCCTTGAACGCGGCGGCGTCCAGCAGCCGCGCCATGTGGTTGACCGCGTCGCCGTGGACGCCGAACGGGTCCTCGTGGACCCGTCCGCTGTGGACGGCGACGCGCAGCCGGAGCCGGCTGATCGGGTTGGCGAGCCGGTTCGCGTGGCGCAGGAGCGCGGCGAGGTGGTGGGCGAGCGGGTCCATCGCCTCGGCCGGGTCCACGTCGAGCGGTGTGATGATGAGGACGCCGTCGCCCCGGTCCTCGAAGCGGCAGTCCTCCCACGGCAGTCCCGTGATCTTGAAGGCGTCGCTGAGGACGCCGTACATGCGGTCGCGCAGGAACGCCTGGGTGCCCGCGTCGCGCCGGCGGTCGTGGCCGAAGCCGACGATGTCGGTGCCGATGATGGTCCGGTTCATGGTCTCTTCTCGCTGGGGGGTCGTCGGGAGGCGCGCCGGGCGGTCACGGCGGCTCGTCGTCCATGAGCGGGTCGGCCCAGAACGCCTCCAGCTCGGCGGAGGTCAGGTCGCTGATCGGCGCGGCGCGCAGCCGCCGGCCGGTCCGGATCGACCAGACCGTGATCAGCGACAGCGCCAGATGGGCGGTGCGCGCCGGGTCCTCGGCGCGGTGGCGGTCGCCGGGCTGGTCGAACCGCTGGACGGTCGTCAGCGAACGTTCGACTGAGCGCATGGCGGCTCCTCTCGTTCGGACATTGCGACGGGGCACCACTCTGGCCGGAGCCACGACTTCCCGCGGCCAAATACGCTAATCCGGACGACATCGGATGACGCCGGATAAATACGGCTGCCATCCCGCCTATCCGGGTTTCCATCAGCCGAAATATCCGAATAGGCGATGGATCTTACGAGTCTCGTGTGACAAGAATCCGGATGGCGGCGAATGTGGCATCTGACGCAGTCATCGGAAGCAGCGATGGGATCATGACCCCGTCCGAACCGTCCGACCATCGACCAAGGCGGCACCGATGCCGAACGAGGAGCGTCAGATCAAGATCGCTGACGTCATCTCCCTACTTCAGGAGAATCGCCACATTTCGGGCGACCCATCCTTCGCGGCGATCGAAAGCCTCGCCGAAGACCTCGCCGCGCGCCCGCAGCCGGTGCTGGGCGTGGTGGTCAAGGAACTCCCCCACACGACCGTCAACGACCTGCTCAAACCGCGCGCCCCCGGCCGCCGGCGCCGGCGGCCCCGGCAGGACTTCGTGGAGTCGCTGTGGGCGACGCTGGCCGTCTACGGCATCGCGCACGGCAAGAACAAGAACGCGATGCACTCGCTGGCCGAACTGCGCGCCCGGATGGCCGCGATCGACGCGGCCTCGACCCCGTCCGGCGCCGACCTCGCGCGGGCCCACGGCCTCGCGGACGCGACGTCGGCCAAGGCGGCGGCGGAGGAACTGCTCAACGGCACGCACGGCTGCTGCTCCCTGGCCTCGCCGCGGGCCGGCGACGCGGGCGGGGCCGTCCGCGCCGAGGTCGACGCGGACCAGGTCCGGACCGTCCAGCGCTGCGCCAAGTTGCGCGACACGCGGCTGCGCTCCCCGCGCGTGTGGTGGTACGGCTTCCGGGACGTCGTCCCGCCGTGGTTCGAGGTCTACCTCACGCTGGAGCCCGAGCTGGAGTCGATCCGCACCTACGCGCCGCGCCGCGTCCCCGGCCTGCTCCAGACGCCCGCCTACGCGAAGCACGCGATCGCCGGCCTCGGCGCCCTGTCCCCCGTCGAGATCGCCCGCCGCGTCGAATTGCGCCTCGCCCGCCAGCAGATCCTGCACCGCTCCGACCCGCCCGTGCTGTGGCACGTGATCGAGGAAAGGGCGCTGCTCCCCGGCGGTTTCCCCGACGACGTCCGCCGCGACCAGATCCGGCATCTCCTCGATCTCGCGCGGCTCCCCCATGTGTGCATTCAGCTCATGCCGTCCGGCGGCGACGGCGCGAGCGACGGCCCTTTGACGCTCCTGCGCCTTCCCGAACAGGGATTTCCGGACCTGATTTTCCTGGAGCAGGCCAACCACGGGCTTTATCCGCACGGCCCCGGCGACGAGCGCTACTACGCCGGGCTGTTCAACTCCCTCGCGACCCAGGCGTCCACTCCCGACGCGAGCGTGCACCGGCTGCACGACCTTCTTGGCCGACTCCAGCCAGAAGATCATTGACGCGTGCGCCGTCCCGCCGCGTTTGTTTTCATGGAGGGACGTCGCACGCGGGAGGCCGGGAATGAGCACCGACGACGACTTCTTCGCCGCCGCCGAACAGGACCTGCTCGCGGGGATCGACACGACCGTCCCGCACTCGGCGCGCATCTGGAACTACTGGCTCGGCGGCAACGACAACTTTCCCGTCGACCGGCAGGCCGGCGACGAGTACACGCGCGTCTATCCCGGAATCATCGACCTGGCCCGCGCGTCGCGGGAATTCCTCGGCCGCGCCGTCGCGTACCTGGCGGCCGAGCGGGGCGTGCGGCAGTTCCTCGACGTCGGGACGGGCCTGCCCACCGAGGACAACACCCACCAGGTCGCGCAGCGGATCGCGCCGGACGCCGGGATCGTCTACGTCGATAACGACCCGATGGTCCTCGCGCACGCCCGCGCGCTGCTCACCGGCCGGCGCGGCGGGTCCACCCACTACATCGACGCCGACGTCCGCGACCCCGACACGATCATCGACCGGGCGCGCGAGCACCTGGACTTCGAGCGTCCGGTGGCGCTGCTGCTGATGGGCGTCCTCGGTCACATCGCCGACGACGCCGAGGCCGCCGAGATCGTCGCGCGGCTGCTCGACCGGCTGCCGTCCGGCGGGTTCCTCGCGCTCTACGACGGCACCGCGACCGACGAGGCGTTCCTCGCGGCGCAGCAGGGCTACGACGACACCGGCGCCGTCCCGTACCGACTGCGCAGCCCCGCGCAGGTCACCGCGTTCTTCACCGGCCTTGAGCCGGTCGCGCCCGGCATCGTGCCGATCGCCCGCTGGCGGCCCGCGCCCGGCCGGACGGCCGCCGACGTCGACGCCTACGGCGGAGTGGGCCGCAAGCCCTGACCGGCGCTATCGTGCCGGTCGTGCCGGGTCACGCCGCGAGTCCCGGTAGCGTCGGGGGCGGTACGGGGAGCACGGGGGTGGGGATGTTCGCGCACGGACGGACGGCCGGACGGCCGGAGGTGCGGCCGAGCCCGCTGTTCCTCGCCATCGCGGCGGTCACCGCCCTGTGCGGGCTGATCTGCTGGCGCTACGAGCTGATCATCGAGCGGCCCGCGCGGATCGCGGTGTTCGGGTTCGTGGTCGCGGGCTGGGTGCTGACGCTGTGCGTCCACGAGTTCGCGCACGCCTACTTCGCCTACCGGTCCGGCGACCACTCCGTCGCGACGCGCGGCTACCTGACGCTGAACCCGCTGCACTACGCCGACCGCGTGCTCAGCTTCGCGATCCCGGTCGTGTTCATCCTGCTCGGCGGGATCGGCCTGCCCGGCGGCGCGGTCTGGCTGGACCGGCACGCGATCCGCGGCCGGGCGCGGCAGAGCCTCGTGTCGGCGGCGGGTCCGCTGGCGAACGTCCTCTTCGCGATCATGCTGTCGGTCGTGTTCAAGAACTTCGCGACGCGCGAGCACGGCGTGTTCTGGACGGCCATCGCGTTCCTCGGGTTCCTCCAGGTGACGGCCGCGCTGCTCAACATCCTGCCGATCCCCGGCCTGGACGGCTTCGGGATCGCCGAGCCGTACCTGCCCCGTCCGGTCAAGGCGTGGGCCGACCAGTACGGCGGCTTCGTGTTCCTCGGGCTGCTCGCGGTGCTGTGGCTCGTCCCGGCCGCCAACGAGGCGTTCTTCGACGCGACCTACCGGCTGTGCGACGCGATCGGCCTGAACGGCTCCGACATCCAGATCGGCCGCGCCCTGTTCGAGTTCTGGCGCGACTGACTCGCCGTCAGCCGCCGAGGCGGCGCAGCAGCGCGCGGAGCTGCCCGGCGTAGCGCGCGCGGAACTCGGGCCCGGCCGGGTCCAGGCCGGTGACGGTCCGGATCGTCGGCGCGTGCGCGATCGGCGCGGTGACGAGCGCGTGCAGCATGATCATGATGAGGCCGGGATCGAACTCCGGGGCGATCTCGCCCTCGGCCTGGCGGCGGCGCAGGGCCGCCAGGTCCTCGGGCGGGCCGGGCGGGACGGCGTCCGGACGCTCGGTGAGCGCGCGCCAGAGGGCGAGCCGCGCGCCGCGCGGGTCGTCCAGCGCGGCGGTCAGGTACCGCAGGACCAGCTCGTCCAGCGGCAGGGACGGGTCGGCGAACTCCTCCTCGCGCGCCAGCCAGCGGTCGCGCAGCGCGCGGTACAGGCCCTCCTTGCCGCCGAAGTGGTAGCTGATCAGCTGCTTGTTGACCCCGGCGCGGTCGGCGATGTCCTGGACGCGCGCGCCCGCGTAGCCCTTCTCGGAGAAGACGTCGTGCGCGGCGTCCAGGAGCGCGCGGCGGGTCCGTTCGGGGTCCTGCCTGCGGTCTTCCGGCGCGGGGCTGCGGCGCGGGGCCGTCGGTGGGGTCACGGGCGCAGGATACCGAAACCTCATCCATCCGGATGTTTGATAAGTTCAACCAACCAGATGAAAGGGGCTCCCATGTATCTCATCGCCGGTGCGACCGGAAACGTCGGCCGCCATGTGGTGACCGGCCTGGTCGCCGCGAACGAGCCGGTCCGCGCCCTCACCCGCGACCCGGCGGCGGCCGGCCTCCCGGCGGGCGCGGCGGCCGTCGCGACCGCCGACGCCGCCGCCGACGCGACCCTGGACGGCGTCACGGGCGTCTTCGTCCACGCGGCCGTCTTCCACGGCGACCTGCCCGGGTTCCTCGCCGCCGCCAAGGCCCACGGGGTGAAGCGCGTGGTGACGCTGTCGTCCCTGGCGTCCGTCAGCCCCGGCAACCCGATCGGCGACCACCACCTCGCGCTGGAGCGGCAGATCGAGGACTCCGGGCTGGAGTGGGTGCACCTGCGGCCGGGCGCGTTCGCGGTGAACACGCTCGCGTGGGCCGGGCAGATCCGCGGCGACGGCGTCGTCCGCCTGCCCTACCCCGACTCCCACACCAACGCGATCCACGAGCGCGACATCGCCGACGTCGCCGTCCGCGCGTTCCTGACCGACGACCTGGTCGGCGCCCGGCCCGTCCTGACCGGCCCGGAGTCGCTGCGGCAGGACGAGCAGGTCCGGCTCATCGGCGCGGCGATCGGCCGCGAGCTGACCGCCGAGCGGATCGACGCCAAGGTCGCCCGGGACGCGATGGTCGGCGGCTTCGTCACCGAGGCGATGGCCGACTGGATGCTCGAAGCCCAGGCCGAGATGGTCGACAACCCCGCCCCGATCTCCCCCGAGACCGAGCGGATCCTCGGGCGTCCGGGCCGCACGTTCGCGGACTGGGCCGTCGAGCACGCCGCCGACTTCGCCTGACCCCCGCCCGCCTGACGGCCGCGCCCGCGCGCGGCCGTCAGTCCCCGGCGGCCCGCGCCTCGACCTCGCCCCGCGCCCAGCGCGCCCAGTCGCGGCGCATCTCCATGAACCGCTTGCCGTACTCGATGACGAGCCCGCCGTAGAAGGACAGGTCGTCCTCCTTCCACGGGATCCGCTCGTCCAGCGCGACCAGCTCGTCCAGCAGCCCGTCGATCCCGGCGGAGTCGGCGTCCAGCAGCTCGGCGGCCGTGTCCGCGCCGACCTGGCCGAGGAAGAACACGCGCAGCAGCGGCTCGTCCCGCCGCAGGTAGCGCGGCCGGGTCTCGGTGAGCCAGCGGCGCATCTCCGCGCGGCCCGCCTCGGTGATCGCGTACTCCTTGCGTCCGCGCGGCCCCTCGGCCGCGACGCGGATCAGGCCGTCCGCCGCGAGCCGGCCCAGCTCGCCGTAGATCTGGCTCTGCGTGGCCGTCCAGACGTTCGCCAGCGACAGGTCGAACAGCTTCAGCAGGTCGTAGCCGCTGGCGCCCTCCAGTTCGGCGATCAGTCCCAGCACGGCGTGGCGAAGGCTCATGGACCGCGAGCATATCTCAGTGTTGACATGTCAAAAGTGGAATGTCATCGTTTCGACCTGTCGAACGTGGAACGTCGGCCCCGAGGAGCAGCCCGTGAACGCACGTCCCGCCTGGCTCGACGGCCATCTGGCGCCCGTCCCCGACGAGATCGACGCCGTGGGCCTGGCCGTCACCGGCACGCTCCCGCCCGAGCTGACCGGGCGCTTCTTCCGCAACGGCCCGAACCCCGTGGCGGGCCGGGACTCCGGGCACTGGTTCACCGGCCCCGGGATGATCCACGGGATCCGGCTGCGCGACGGCCGCGCCGAGTGGTACCGCAACCGCTGGGTGAAGACGGCCGCGCTCGCCGGCGCGCCGTTCGTCCGCCCCGACTTCTCGGTCGACCTGACGGCCGTCCCGGCGAACACCCACGTCGTCCCGCACGGCGACAAGATCTACGCGCTGGTCGAGGCCGGGCTCCCCTACGAGGTCACGCCCGAGCTGGAGACCGTCGGGCCGTGCGACTTCGGCGGACGGCTCACCACCGCCATGACCGCGCACCCCAAGCAGGACCCGGTCACCGGCGAGCTGCTGTTCTTCGGGTACGGGTTCCTCCCGCCGTACCTCACCTACCACCGGCTGTCGGCGGACGGGGAGCTGGTCGAGAGCCGCGAGATCGCCGTCCCGGGCCCGACGATGATGCACGACTTCGCGATCACCGAGCACCACGTCGTGTGGCTGGACCTGCCGGTCGTGTTCGACCTGGACCTCGCGGTGCACGGGAACGGGATGCCGTTCCGCTGGGACGACGGGTACGGCGCGCGGATCGGCGTCATGCCCCGCGCGGGCGGCGACGTCCAGTGGTTCGACGTCGACCCCTGCTACGTCTTCCACGTCGGCAACGCGCACGAGCGCGACGGGCGGATCGTCCTGGACTGCGCCCGCTACGAGCCCGCCGCGTTCGCCGACATCTGGGCGATGCTCGGCGGCACGTCCGACCCGGCCCGGCACGTCGGCGGCGCGGGCGGCGCGACGCTGCACCGCTGGACGTTCGACCCGGCCACCGGCAAGGCGACCGACGAGGCCCTGGACGACCGCTCGATCGAGTTCCCCACCCACGACGACGCCCGCACCGGCCGCGAGCACCGCTACCTCTACACCGTCGGCGGCGCGGTCGACCGGACGGGCGCGCCCGGCTCGATCGTGAAGTACGACCTGGCCACGGGCGGCGCCATCGCGGTGGCGGCGCAGACGCCGGGCGAGGCGGTGTTCGTCCCGGCGCCCGGCGCCCGCGCCGAGGACGAGGGCTGGCTGCTCGCGCTCGTCGGCGGGACGGAGCTGGCCGTGCTGGACGCCACCGACCTCCGGCAGGTCGCGTCGGTCGCGCTGCCGCGCCGCGTCCCCGCCGGATTCCACGGGAACTGGATCCCCGACGCTTGATTTGCACGGTACGCCCGGGGCTAGGCTGGGCTACCAGCGAGTAAGGCAAGTGACCGCTTATCCCGGGGAGGATCCCCCCATGACCGTCGCCACCGAACGCCCCACCCGTTTCGCGTCGCTCAACCCCGCCACCGGCGAGGTCGTCGCCGAGCACCCCGTCCACGACGCGGAGGCGGTGGCCGCGGCCGTCGCCCGGGCGCGCGAGGCGGCGCGCTGGTGGCGGGGGCTGGGCGCGAAGGAGCGGCGCCTGCGGCTGCTCAACGTCAAGGGCTCGCTCACCCGCAACCTGAACCGGATGGCCGAGACCATCCACCAGGAGACGGGCAAGCCGCTCGCCGACGCCCAGCTCGAAACGATCCTCGCGATCACGCACCTGGACTGGGCGGCCCGCAACGCCGCCAAGGTCCTCGGCCGGCGGTCGGTCTATCCGGGCCTCATGGCGCTCAACCAGAAGTGCGAGCTGGAGTACCAGCCGCTCGGCGTCGTCGGCGTCATCGGCCCGTGGAACTACCCGATCTTCACGCCGATGGGCTCGATCGCCTACGCGCTCGCCGCCGGGAACGCGGTCGTGTTCAAGCCGTCGGAGTTCACGCCGGGCGTCGGGGTGCTGCTCGCCGAGATCATCGACGCGGTCGTCCCCGAGCACCCGGTGTTCCAGGTCGTCACCGGGCTCGGCGAGACGGGCGCGGCGCTGGCGTCCTCGCCGGACGTCGACAAGATCGCCTTCACCGGCTCGGGCCCGACGGCCAAGCGCGTCATGGCCGCCTGCGCGCAGAACCTCACGCCACTCGTCGCCGAGTGCGGCGGCAAGGACGTCGCGATCATCGACTCCGACGCCGACCTGGAGGCCGCCGCCGACGCCGCGCTGTGGGGCGCGATGGCCAACGCCGGGCAGACCTGCATCGGCGTGGAGCGCATCTACGTCGTGGAGGACGTCTACGACGCGTTCCTCGCCACGCTCACCGCCCGCGCCGAGAAGCTGCGCCCCGGCTTCGACCGCGAGGCCGCCTACGGCCCGATCACGATGCCGAAGCAGCTCGACATCATCGAGCGGCACATCGCCGACGCGCTGGAGCACGGCGGACGGGCCGTCGTCGGCGGCCCCGAGTCGGTGCGCAAGCCCTACGTGGAGCCGGTCGTGCTCGTGGACGTCCCGGAGACGTCGGCGGCCGTCTGCGAGGAGACGTTCGGGCCGACGATCACCGTGCACCGCGTCCGCGACATGGACGAGGCCGTCGAGAAGACCAACGCGACCACCTACGGCCTCGCGGGCGCGGTGTTCTCCGGCGACAAGGCCCGCGCGCTGGACGCGGCCCGCCGGATCCGCTCGGGCATGACGTCGATCAACGCGTTCGGCATCTTCGCGTCGGTGGCGGCGCTGCCGTTCGGCGGCGTCGGCGAGTCCGGGTTCGGGCGCATCCACGGCGCGGACGGGCTGCGCGAGTTCGCCCGCGCCAAGGCCGTCACGCGGCAGCGGTTCGCGCTCCCGATGAACCCCAGCTCGTTCGGCCGGACCGAGAAGGAGATGGCCCGGATCGTCCAGCTCGTCAACATGCTGCACGGCCGGCGTTACAAGTAGGCCGCGTCCGCCGCGCCCCGGCTCGCCCGGGGCGCGGCCAGGATTGACGACTCCTTGATCATTCGCGGAGTCTACTCTGTGTGCTTATGTGGTCACTCTAAAGACATGACGATCAAGCACATGCGAGGCCCCGCGACGATCGCGCTGGCCTCGGCGTTGATGGGGACCCTCGTCACCGGCGCCGCGCACGCCGCGCCCCGGGGCGACGACCCCGCCACCGCGTCGGCGCCCGAGGCCAAGCTGGCGGTGCCGCAGAACATCGGCGTCCGCAAGTACGTGGACAAGGACCTCGTGACCGTGGGCGAGCGGCTGCACTACCGGATCCACGTTCACAACCGCAGCCGGTTCATCACCCACGCCGAGGTCACGGACGAGCTGGACAGCATCCGGGAACACGGCCGCATCCTCAGCATCGGCGCCACGACGGGCCATGTCACCCTGGGCCGCACGAAGTTCGTGTGGCACGGGATCCTCCAGCCCTACCGGGACGCGGACATCACGTTCACGGTCCGGACGGGCAAGGTCGGCTGGATCTTCAACACCGTCCGCTGGGGCGGCAAGAACCCGGGGCGGTCGACGGTCAAGACCCGCATCGTCCCGAAGCACACCAAGTAATCACCACGCCGCGCGCCGCCGTCCGCTCGCCGGACGGCGGCCTTCGCACGTCCGGGGGTCAGTCGCCGACGGCGCGCAGCACGCCGGGGCGGCGGCCCGCCAGCCGGTCCAGCGCGCGGGCGGCGTGCTCGTCGCCGGGCAGGTAGAGGACGATCCGCTGCGCGTCGCCGTCCGGGACGTCCAGCGTTTCGTACGCCAGGCGCAGCACCCCCGCCTCGGGATGCGCGACGCGCCGCGCGGCGGCCGGGCGCGGCGGGCCCGGCAGCGCCTCCATGCGCGTCGTGAACGGCGCCCCGGCGAGGACGGTCAGCTCGTCCAGGAACCGGTCGACGTGCGGGTCCCCGTGGACGGCGACCATCCGCAGGTGCGCGACGGCGGCGTCGGCGACCTCGTCCCAGTCGGGGAAGGCCGTCCGGGCGCGCGGGTCGGTGAAGACGTAGCGGTGCAGGTTGGGCCCGTCGCCGTCCAGGAAGCCGAGCGGCCCGGCGAGCGCCGCGAACCCGTCGGTCCAGGCGAGGACGTCGTCGAGCGCGTTGAGGACGACCGCCGGCGCAGGCTCCAGCCGGTCGAGCACCGCGCGCACCCCCGGCCGGACCGCGCGCGGCGGCGGGCTCCCGGCGTTCGGGCAGAGCATCCCGAACCCGCCCGCGGACGCCTTGGCGACGTAGCGGAACTGGATCCGCTCGTCGGGCGTCATCCGCAGCGCGTCCGCCAGCGCGCCCATGACCTGCGCGGACGGGTTGCGGTCGCGGCCCTGCTCCAGCCGGGTCAGGTACTCGACGCTGATCCCGGCGACGGTGGCCAGTTCGGCGCGGCGCAGCCCCGGCGTCCGGCGGCGCGGTCCCTCGGGCAGTCCCACGTCGGCGGGCCGGACGGCCTCGCGCCGCGCCCGCAGGAAATCGCCCAGCTCGTTGTCGCCCACCCTCGGGAGGCTACCCGCCGTCCGGTGTCCGGATCGTGGCCCTCTCACTACTACGCTCCGGAAAGTCCGTACATCGTATAGAGTTCTCGGTCGTCCCCCGAGCCGAGGAGCGCCCATGCCCGTCCATCCCGCCGACGCCCACGCGACGATCCAGGTCCGCGGCGCGCGGCAGAACAACCTCAGGAACGTCTCGCTCGACCTGCCCAAGCGGCGGCTCACCGTGTTCACCGGCGTGTCGGGGTCGGGGAAGTCGTCGCTGGTCTTCGGCACGATCGCGGCCGAGTCGCGGCGGCTGATCGACGAGACCTACACCGCGTTCCTGCAGTCGTTCATGCCGAGCACGGCCCGGCCGGACGTGGACGAGCTGCGCAACCTCAGCGCCGCGATCGTCCTCGACCAGGAGCGGATGGGCGCGAACGCGCGGTCCACGGTCGGCACCGCGACGGACGCGTTCACGATGCTGCGGATCGTCTACAGCCGGCTCGGCGAGCCGCACGTCGGGACGTCCAGCGCGTTCAGCTTCAACACGCCCGACGGCATGTGCCCGCGCTGCGAGGGGCTCGGCGAGGTGTCCGACATCGCCGTCGACCGGCTGCTGGACCGGACCCTGTCGCTGAACGGCGGCGCGATCACCGTGCCGGGGTTCGCGGTCGGGTCCTGGTACTGGCAGGTCATCGCCGGGTCGGGCCTGTTCGACCCGGACAAGCCGCTCGCCGACTACACCGACGAGGAGTGGGACGCGCTGCTGCACCGTCCGGCCGAGAAGCGCAAGGTGGACGGGCACAACCTCACCTACGAGGGGCTGATCCCGAAGGTCCGCCGGACGTACCTCAGCAAGGACCGCGACGCGATGAAGCCGCACCTGCGCGCGTTCGTGGACCACGCCGTCGTGTTCGCGACGTGCTCCGACTGCGGCGGGTCGCGGCTCAACGCGGCGGCGCGGTCGGCCGTGATCGGCGGCGTGAGCATCGCCGACTGCGCCCGGATGCAGATCAGCGACCTCGCGGGGTTCGTCGCGTCGATCTCGGACGCGTCCGTCGCGCCGCTGCTCGCCAACCTGCGCGACCTGCTGGACGCGCTGGTCGAGATCGGGCTCGGTTATCTCAGCCTGGACCGTCCGACGCTCACCCTGTCCGGGGGCGAGTCCCAGCGGGTGAAGATGGTCCGCCACCTCGGGTCGAGCCTCACCGACGTGACGTACGTGTTCGACGAGCCGACCGTCGGCCTGCACCCGCACGACATCCGCCGCATGAACGACCTGCTGCTGCGGCTGCGCGACAAGGGCAACACCGTGCTGGTCGTGGAGCACAAGCCCGAGGTCATCGAGATCGCCGACCACGTCGTGGACCTCGGCCCCGGCGCCGGGACCGACGGCGGCGAGATCTGCTTCACCGGGGACGTCGCGGGGCTGCGCGCGTCCGGGACGCTCACCGGGCGCCACCTCGGCCACCGCGCCGGGCTGCGCGCCGCCGTCCGGGAGCCGCGCGGCTGGATCCCGATCCGGGGCGCGGACCGGCACAACCTCCAGAAGGTGGACGTGGACGTGCCCGAGGGCGTCCTGACGGTCGTGACCGGGGTGGCCGGGTCGGGCAAGAGCAGCCTCGTCCACGGCTACCTGGCCGACCGGGACGGCGTCGTCGTCGCCGACCAGTCCCCCATCCGCGGGTCGCGGCGCAGCAACCCCGCCACCTACACCGGGCTGCTCGGGCCCGTCCGGAACGCGTTCGCCAAGGCCAACGGCGTCAAGCCCGCTCTGTTCAGCGCCAACTCCGAGGGCGCGTGCCCCGAGTGCAACGGGATCGGGCTCATCTACACCGACCTGGCGATGATGGCGGGCGTCGCGACCGTCTGCGAGACGTGCGAGGGACGCCGCTTCACCGCCGAGGTCCTCACCTACACGCTGGACGGCAAGAACATCGGCGAGGTCCTGGACATGCCGGTGCGGGAGGCGCACGCGTTCTTCGGGACCGGGCCGGCGCACGCGATCCTGTCCCGGCTGCTGGACGTCGGGCTCGGGTACGTCCGGCTCGGCCAGCCGCTCACCACGCTGTCGGGCGGCGAGCGGCAGCGGCTCAAGCTCGCCATCCACATGGCCGAGAAGGCGCGGACGTACATCCTGGACGAGCCCACCACCGGCCTCCACCTCGCCGACGTGGACCAGCTCCTCGCCCTGCTCGACCGGCTGGTGGACGACGGCAACACGGTCGTCGTCATCGAGCACCACCTCGCCGTGATCGCGCACGCCGACTGGCTCGTCGACATCGGGCCGGGCGGCGGGCACGACGGCGGACGGGTCGTCTACACCGGCACCCCCGCGCGGCTCGCCGCCGCGCCGTCCACCCTCACCGGGGAGCACCTGGCGGCCTACCTCGCCGGGTGAGTCTTAGGCCGTCCGCGTGGTCCCTAAGCCTCGCCTAGGACGCGGAGATAAGGCGTCGTCCCGATGCCCCGACCCCCGTCTTAGGGCGAATCTTGCTGATGTCAGGCCGAACCGGGCCGGACGCCACAGCAGGAGGAGACCCCAGATGCTGCACCCGGAGTTCACCGAGCAGATCACCAAGGACCGTACCCGGCGGCTCATCGCCGAGGCCAAGGCGGCGCGGCAGGCCGCCAAGGCGGCGAAGGCCCGCAAGCGGTGAGGCGCCGCAGGCCCGTCGCGCGGCCGTGCGGCTGCCGGCGCCCCCGTCCATCCCGGACGGGGGCGCTTCGCTTTCAGGCCCGGCCGCGGATGAGGTCGGCGGCGCGCTCGGCGAGCGCGATGGTCGGGGCGTTGGTGTTGCCGCGCGGGACGGCAGGCATGACGGAGGCGTCCACCACCCGCAGGCCGTCCACGCCCCTGACACGCAGTTCGGTGTCGCAGACGGCGTCGTCCGGGCCCATCGCGCACGTCGACGTCGGGTGGAACAGCGTGCCCAGCTCGCGCCGGACGAACGCGGTGAGCGCCGCGTCGTCGTCGGCCTGCTCGCCCGGCGCCAGCTCGCCGCCGGTCAGCTCGCCGAGCGGGCCGGTCGCCGCGATCTCCCGGGTCTGCCGGACGCCCGCCAGCAGGATCTCCAGGTCGGACTTCTCGGCCAGGTAGGCGGGATCGAGCAGCGGCTTGGCGTGCGGGCTCGCGCTCCGCAGCGTCAGCGCGCCCCGGCTCTCGATCGCGATGGCCGTGACCAGCACCGACACCGCCCGCGTCCCCGGGTCCACGAGGCCCTGCCGGACGAACGGCGTGGGCAGCACGTGGTACTGAAGGTCGGGCGCGGGCAGGTCCGGGGCCGTCCGGACGAACCCGCCCGCCTCCGCCACGTTCGAGGCCATCGGTCCGCGTCCGGCCGCCAGGTACGCGACGAGGTTGCGCGGCGTGGCCTGCTCCCACAGGTTCTTGGTGCGCGGCGTCGCGAACATGACGCTCACGTAGGGGTGGTCCTGGAGGCCCTGGCCCACCGGGGCGTCCACGACGACGTCGATGCCGTGTTCGCGCAGGTGGTCGGCCGGTCCGATGCCGGACAGCATGAGCAGCTGCGGGCTGTTCACCGCGCCGCCGGACAGGATCACCTCGGCGTCGGCGCGCGCCTCGCGGTTCTCGCCGCGCCGCTCGTAGCGGACGCCGACGGCCCGTCCGTCCTCGATGATCACGCCGGTGGCGAGCGCGTCGGTCTCGACCGTCAGGTTCGGCCGTGCCAGCGCCGGACGCAGGTAGCCCGCGGCCGTCGACCAGCGCTTCCCGCGCTTGTGCGTGACCTGGTAGAACCCGACGCCGTCCTGCTCGGCGCCGTTGAAGTCCTCGTTCGCCGCCAGCCCGTGCGCCTTCGCCGACGCCACCCACGCGCGGGTGAGCGCGTGCCGGTGCCTGAGGTCCTCGACGCGGAGCGGCCCGCCCGTCCCGTGGTACTCCGACGCGCCGTGCTGCTGGTCCTCGGCGCGCTTGAAGTAGGGCAGCAGGTCGTCGTAGCCCCAGCCGGCGCAGCCGAAGTCGTCCCGCCAGGAGTCGTAGTCGTGCCGCGCGCCCCGGATGTAGATCATCGCGTTGGTGGACGAGCTGCCGCCGAGCGTCCGCCCGCGCGGCCAGTAGACGCTGCGCCCGTCCGCGTGCTCCTGCGCGACCGTCGAGTAGTCCCAGTCGTAGGGCCCCTTGATCAGCGACGCGACGGCCGCCGGGATGTGGATCTCCTCCGCGTCGTCCGGCGGCCCGGCCTCCAGGAGCAGCACCGAGACGCCCGGGTCCTCGCTGAGCCGCGCGGCGAGCACGCACCCCGCGCTTCCCGCCCCGACGATGATGTAGTCGTACACGGCCGCCTCCGGAGTCGCTCCACAGACCGGGTCAAGTCAGAGAAACCTTACCGAACGCCGTTCGCCCGTCCCACCCCCTGAGCGGGGCGGCTTAGGGTGGTGGTCATGGCGAAGGACAGGGACCAGCCCGTCGTGCTGTCGCGGATCTACACGCGGACCGGGGACGACGGGACGACCGCGCTCGGCGACGCGTCGCGGACGCGCAAGACCGACCCGCGGCTGACCGCGTACGCCGACGTGGAGGAGGCCAACGCCGCCATCGGGGCGGCGCTGGCGCTCGGGAGCCTGGACGAGGCCGTCGCCGCGCTGCTGGTGCGCGTCCAGAACGACCTGTTCGACGTCGGGGCGGACCTGTGCGCTCCGGTCGTCCCGGATCCGCAGTTCCCCCCGCTGCGCGTCGAGGACGCCTACGTCGAGCGGCTGGAGGCGGCCTGCGACGAGTTCAACGCCGACCTGCCCCCGCTGCGCAGCTTCATCCTCCCCGGCGGGACGCCCGGCGCGGCGCTGCTGCACGTCGCGCGGACCGTGACGCGGCGCGCCGAGCGCAGCGCGTGGGCGGCGATCGAGGCGCACGGCGACGACGCTTCGGAGGGCGGGGTCAACCCGCTCACCGCGCGGTATCTCAACCGGCTGTCCGACCTGCTGTTCATCCTCGGCCGCGTGGCGAACGCCGGGCACGGGGACGTCCTGTGGAAGCCGGGCGGCGAGCGCTGAGGTCGGGTAAACCCCACCTTCGGGACGCCGGTCCGCCACCTGGCCCGGCCGCCCCTCCCCCGGCAGGCTGGAGTCGTCCACAGGGAGAGGGAGACGCGGGTGAAGACGGTCACGGGGACGGTGCTGGCGGGGGCCGCCGTGCTGGCGCTGGGCGGCTGCGGCCTGGTCAGCACCGGCGGGACGCGGCACGCCGAGCGCACCTACGACGTCGCGGGGACGTCGCGCGGGCTGGACGTGCGCGCGAACGGCGCGGTCGAGATCGTCGGCGCCGACACCGACAAGGTGACCGTCCGGGAGCGGGAGCGCTGGTCGAACGACCGGAACAAGCCGCGGCCGACGCACGCGGTCCGCGACGGGGTGCTGACGTTGGCGTCGCACTGCAAGCACGCCGTCTTCGGCGGGGCCTGCGGCGTCCGGTACCGGATCACCGTGCCCCGCGCGCTGGCCGTGACGGTGAACGACAACGACGGCGCAATAACCGTCCGCGATGCGACCGGCACGCTGAACCTCACCACCAACACGGGCACGATCAACGCGGAGAACCTGGGCGCGTCGGCGCTGACGGCCCGGTCGGGCGACGGACGGATCCGCGTCTCCGGCAAGGTGGGGAAGGCCAGCCTGCGCACCAGCACCGGCGCGATCGACGCCGAGCAGTTGGAGAGCACGTCGTTCACCGCGTCCACCGGGGACGGGGCGGTGCGCGTCGCCGGCCGCGCGGACCAGGCCGAACTGCGCACCAACACCGGCTCGATCCACTCGACGGGCCTGCGCAGCGACCGGCTGACCGTCCGGACGGGCGACGGGAGCGTCCGCCTGGCGTTCACCGTCCCCCCGACGCGGGTCGACGCCCGGACCAGCACCGGCTCGATCTACCTCACGCTGCCCGCCACCGCCGCGTACGCGATCGACACCGAGACGAACACCGGCGGGCGGCGGATCGACGACGCGCTGCGCCGCGACAGCGCCGCGTCCCGGCACCTGGACCTTCGCACCGGCGACGGCTCGATCACCGTCCGGGCGGCCTGAAACCCCGAGCCCCGCGCGCTCCGATCGGACCATAATGTCTCGATCGTTACGGGGACGGGGGACGCATGACCGAGCGCGGGGCACCGCTGGGGGATCGCTATCTGCTGGGCGAACGGCTGGCCGGTCCGGTCTGGCGCTGCCTGGACCGCACGACCGGCGCGACCCTTGCCGTCCGCTTCCTCCCGCCCGACGAGGCGCCGGAGGACCTCCCCCGCCACCGCCACCTCGTCACCGTCCACGACCGCGTGCCCCACGACGACGGGATCGCCCTCGTCACGGACCTGATCACGGGCGAGAACCTGGCCTCCTACGCGGCCCGCCGCCGCCCGCTGCCACCCGCCGAGGCCGCCTGGCTGACGTCCCAGATCGCCGAAGCACTCGCCGCCCTCCACGCGGCGGGCCGGACGCACGGCGCACTCGGACCCGCCGCCGTCCTGCTCGACCGCACCGACCGCACAGCACCCGTCCGCGTCACCACCCCCTGCACACCACGCACCGACGCCTCAACACCCGCCGACGACATCCGAGCCACCGGCCTCCTCCTCCACACCCTCCTAACGCAGACCACGCCACCTGACGCCACACCCGCCCCGGGCGCTTCCGTGCGGGCGTCGGACGGTCGCGTGCTCGTTCCGGACGGTCCGCTGCGGGCGATCGTCGAGCGGTGTCTCGCCGAGCGGGCCGACGACCGTCCCGAGGCCGCCGAGCTCGCCCGGGAGCTGGCGGAGTACGCCCGCGCGCACCGGACGAAGCCGTTCGCGCTCGCGCCGCGGAGGCCGTCGCCCGCGGCGCTGCTGTCGTCGGTCTTCGCGGGCGGGCCGGGCGCGGGGCTGCCGTGCGGCGGGCCGGACGCCGTGCTCCCCCGCCGCACGCCGCTGCTGCTCTGCGTCGGCGCCGCCGTGGCCGCTGTCGCGCTGGCCGCCGGGGTCACGCTGACGCTCACGACGGCGAGCGCCCGCGACGCCCGCGCCAACCCGCCGCACGACCGGCGCCGGCTCACGGACGCCGCGCGCGCGACGGACTGGCGCTGCGGCCCCCGCTCGTCCGCGGGCGGACGCGAGCTGCGCGCCTGCGTCCGCACCGACGGCCACCGCCTCTACCTGCGCGGGACGGTCACGCCGGTCGCGCCCGGCGACGACGTCCGGGTGACGCTCGTGCTGCGGGCGGACGGCCACGACGTCCAGTCCTTCACCTCGCCGCGCTGCGCGACGAGCGTCTGCACGTTCGAGACGTCGACCGTCCCGGCCCGCCGCGCCTACCGGGCGCTCCCCGCCTACTCGCTCGACGGCGCCCGCCGGGCCACCGGGGCGGAGAGCCCCGCCATCGCGTTCTAGCGGCCTACGGCAGCTCGGCGGCGGCGCCGAAGTGGCGGACGGCGTGCAGGACGCCGTCCGCCATCGTCCCGAGCAGCGTGAAGTCGACGTTCTTCACCGTGTCGCACATGGTGTGGTAGCAGGGGTCGTACGGCTCGCCCGCCTTGCCGCCGTAGGTGCGCACCTCGGCGGTGGTCTTGTTGCCGTCCGCGCCGGACTCCATGCCACCCGCCGGAATGCCCGCCTTCACGAACGGCCCGTAGTCGGAGCGCCCGGTGTACGGACTGTCGGTCACCGGCAGCCCGCGGGACGCGTAGTAGTCGCGGAACACCGCCTCGATCGCCCCCGACCCCGCCGGCGGGTCCTTCTCCGCGCCGAGCGACGCGTCCCCGTCGTAGACGCCCCGGACGCCGTTCACCGAGCCCAGCATGTCGAAGTTGAGCGCCAGCGCGATCTTCGCCCGCTCGGCCTTGGACAGCGTCGTGACGTAGTGCTCCGAGCCGCGCAGCCCGTCCTCCTCGGCCCCCCAGAACGCGAACCGCACGCGGTTGCGCAGCGGCGTCCGCGAAATCTGTCGAGCGACCGAAAGAATCACCGCAACCCCCGTCGCGTTGTCATTGATCCCCGGCCCCTCCGGAACGCTGTCGAGATGCGCGCCAACGACCACAACGCGTCCCGCCGCCCCGCCAGACGTGCGGCCGAGCACGCCGCCGGACGCCTTACCGCGCACGCGGCCTGCTGCTCCGCCGGACGCGGCGCCAGACACGCCGCCGGGCACGCGGCCCGCCGCTCTGGCGGGCGCTCCGGCGGGCGCGCCGGCGGGGGTGTCCGCGAGGACGTTCGCGCCGCGCTTGCGCACCGTCCCGGCCTTCGTCCGGACGTGCAGCCGCAGCGTTCCCTTTCGCGCCGCGCGCACCAGCGCGGACCCGATCGCGTAGGACGTCGACACCACCGGCAGCGCCCGCTGCTTCTTCAGCGTGCCGCCCGCGACGCTCCGCGCGTCCGGACGGTTGTAGATCACCATCGCCGACGCCCCCGCCGCGCGCGCCCGCGCCACCTTCACCGAGAACTCGCACGCCCCGCGCTGCACCAGCGCGATCGCGCCGCGCGGGAACCGGGCGAAGTCGGCGGCCTCGCACGCCGCCGTCCCCGCCTGCCCGGTCGCGGGCACGTCCACCGGCACCGCGCGCGCCGTCACGTTGCCCGACCCGGAGTACTCCATGGTCACGAAGTCCGTCCCGTGGACGTACGGACGGGCTTTGGGAGCCGTCCGCGCGAACTCAGGCGTGATCCGCTCCGCCCAGTCCGGATAGGTGAACCGCTGCACGGCCGGCGCGTACCCCGCCCGCCGCAGCTCCGCCACGACGTAGGCGACCGACCCGTCGAACCCGCGCGTCCCCGCCGCGCGGTTCCCGCCGTGCTCCTTGGCGATCCGCGCGAACGCATCGAGATCCCGCCGCACGTCCTCCATCAGCCCCGGCCCACGCGCCGACGGCGCAGCCTCGTTGCGCACCGAACGGGCCGCGGACGCGGACGAAGACACCAGAGGAACCACCGCGACCGGCACGAGCAGCGCGGCACACAGAATAGTGAGTTTCACGATCACCAAGAGTGCCGTCCCGAACACTGCCAGCCACTTACCGACGCGCCCGAAAACCCTGACCCCAGCGCCCGACCCACCGAACGCCCCGCAAAGGACGCCCGCCCCCACCCGCACCCAACCATCGCGAGCGCGTCAACACCCGCCACCGCCCGCGCCCGATGACCGAGGCCGCGTCAGCGCCCACCGCCATCCGCGCCAGACGGCCGAGGCAGCGTCCACCGCCATCGCCACCCGCGCCGGACGACCCGGCAGCGCCGTAGGCCGCCACCACCGCGCGCGTGACGACCAGGGCAGCGCCGAAGCCCGCTGTTCGCTGCGTGGGACGAGTGGGTGGCGAGGTCGGTCGTTGGTGGGTGGGGGCTATTCGGTTTGGGGGATGTCGACGGGGAAGCCGGGTGGGGCGGCTTCCAGCCAGGACAGGAAGCCGGTCAGGGCGGACGCGCCCATCGCGAGTTCCAGCCGCGTCCCGCCGTCGCGCACCGCGATGACCTCGACGCCCGGGAGCAGGCCCTCGGCCTCGCGGTCGCCCGGGGCGCGGCGGCCGGACACGACGAGGCCCCGGCGGTGGATCACCTGCCGGGGCCTGGCGCGGAAACCGAACACGCGGTGCCAATGCAGCGTGTCGCCCTGGTAGCGGGCGATGCCGAGGCGCCACGGCCCCGGCTCGCCTGTCTCCGGGCACACGCGCAGGCTGCACTCGACGGTCCCGCCCTTGCGGACGAACCACCGCCGCCGCACCGCCATGACCGCGAAAAGCACGGCGGCCACGAGAAAGACGACGGCGAGCACCCCGCCCACGTCCGCAGCCAGGTGCCCGCCCATCGAACCGTCCCGAACCTGTTACGCGTCGGCGCCCGCCGCGAGCAGGCGCGCCCGCGCCCGCCGCTCCGCGGTCGTGTCGGCGTCCCCGGCGGAGAGCGCCTCCTCCAGGGCCCGCCGCGCGTCCGCGACGTCGATCTCGTGCGCCAGCTCGGCCTGCTCGGCGAGCACCGACACCTCGTCGCCCGCGATCGAGAAGAACCCGCTGCCGACCATCGCGCGGATCTTCTCCGAGCCGTCGGCCGGTTCGATCGTCACGACGCTGCCGTCCAGCAGCACGCCGAGCACCGGGGCGTGGCCCGGCAGAATGCCGAGCTGGCCCTCGATGGTCTGCGCGACCACCAGTTTGGCCTCGCCGGCCCAGACCTCGCGCTCGGGCGAGACCAGACCGACCTTCAGGGTTGCCACTACGTCCTCCGAACCTCAAGCGGAGCGGACCGGCGGGCCGCCCGGAACGAACGGCCCGCCGGAACGACTACTTCTCCAGCTCCTTGGCCTTCTTCTCGACGTCCTCGATCCCGCCGCACATGAAGAACGCCTGCTCCGGAATGTGGTCGTACTTGCCCTCGGCGATGGCCTTGAAGGACGCGATCGTCTCGTCCTTCGGCACCGTCACGCCGGGCTGCCCGGTGAACTGCTCGGCCACGTACATCGGGTGCGACAGGAAGCGCTCGATGCGCCGCGCCCGCTGGACGGTGACCTTGTCCTCCTCCGACAGCTCGTCGATGCCGAGGATCGCGATGATGTCCTGCAGCTCCTTGTACTTCTGCAGGATCCGCTTCACCTCCTGCGCCACCGAGTAGTGCTCGTTGCCGAGCACCTGCGGGTCCATGATCCGGGAGGTGGACGTCAGCGGGTCCACCGCCGGGAAGATGCCCTTGGACGAGATGTCGCGCGACAGCTCGGTGGTGGCGTCCAGGTGGGCGAACGTGGTGTGCGGGGCCGGGTCGGTGATGTCGTCCGCGGGCACGTAGATCGCCTGCATCGAGGTGATCGAGTGGCCGCGGGTCGACGTGATCCGCTCCTGCAGCACGCCCATCTCGTCGGCCAGCGTCGGCTGGTACCCCACCGCGGACGGCATGCGCCCGAGCAGCGTGGACACCTCCGAACCGGCCTGGGTGAACCGGAAGATGTTGTCGATGAACAGCATCACGTCCTGGCCCTGGACGTCGCGGAAGTACTCCGCCATCGTCAGGCCCGACAGCGCGACGCGCAGACGCGTGCCCGGGGGCTCGTCCATCTGGCCGAACACCAGGGCGGTGTCGGCGAGGACGCCGGACTCGTCCATCTCGACCCAGAGGTCGTTGCCCTCACGCGTGCGCTCGCCGACGCCGGCGAACACCGAGGTGCCGCCGAAGTTGCGGGCGACGCGCCGGATCATCTCCTGGATGAGGACGGTCTTGCCCACGCCCGCGCCGCCGAACAGGCCGATCTTCCCACCGCGCACGTAGGGCGACAGTAGGTCGATGACCTTGATGCCGGTCTCCAGCATCTCGGTCTTCGACTCGAGCTGGTCGAACTTCGGCGCCTGCCGGTGGATGCCCCAGCGCTCGTTGATCTCCAGCGACGCCGTCGGGACGTCCAGCGCGTCGCCGAGGGCGTTCCACACGTGGCCCTTGGTGATGTCGCCGACCGGCACCGAGATCGGATTGCCGGTGTCGACGACGGACGCGCCGCGCACCATGCCGTCGGTCGGCTGCATCGAGATCGCGCGGATCATGTTGTCGCCGAGGTGCTGCGCGACCTCCAGCGTCAGCGTCTTGACCTCGTCGCCGAGTTCGACGTCGATGTGCAGCGCGTTGTAGATCTCCGGAATGGCGTCGGCGGGGAACTCCACGTCGACGACCGGGCCGATGACCCGGGCGACGCGCCCGGTGGCCGCCGCCGTCTCTACCTGAGCAGTCATTCTCACTCCCCGCCAGAATCGGCGAGCGCGTCAGCGCCACCGACGATCTCGCTGATTTCCTGGGTGATGGCCGCCTGCCGCGCCTGGTTCATCAGCCGCGTGTAGACGTCGATCAGTTCGTTGGCATTGTCGGTCGCCGACTTCATCGCCCGGCGGCGCGCGGCGTGCTCGGACGCGGCCGACTGGAGCAGCATGTGGAAGATGCGGCTCTCGATGTAGTTCGGCAGCATCAGGTCGAGCGCGTCCTTGGCGGACGGCTCGAACTCGTACGCCGGGAGCACCGGCCCGGTGCCGTCGTCCTCGCGTTCGCTGATCTCCAGCGGGATCAGCCGGCGGACCCGGACCTCCTGCGTCAGCATCGAGTGGAACTCGGTGAAGATCACGTGGATCTCCCCGACCCCGCCCTCGGCGTCGGTCTTCAGGAAGTCCTCGGCGACCCGGCGGCCGATCCGCTCGGCGGACTCGAACGTCGGACGGTCGCTGAACCCCGTCCACGCCTCGGCGTAGTCGCGGTCCCGGAACCGGTACCAGGTGAGGCCCTTGTTGCCCACCAGGTACATCACCGGCTCGCGGCCCCGGTCGCGCAGCCGCTGCGCCAGCGCCTCGGCCTCCCGCAGGACGTTGGCGTTGTAGCCGCCGCAGAACCCGCGGTCGCTGGTGATGACCACGACGGCCGACCGCGAGTCCTCCGGCTGCTCGTGCAGCAGGGGGTGGTCGATGCCGACGTTGTGGCTGACCAGCGCGGTGAGGGCCGCGACGATCTGGTCCGCGTACGGCTTGGACGCCGCCACCGCCTGCTGGGCCTTGACGATGCGCGAGGTGGCGATCATCTCCTGCGCGCGCGTGATCTTCGCGGTCGACTTGACCGACCGGATCCGCTGGCGCAGCTCGCGTACCTGTGCGGGCATCGGTCAGCCCTTCTTGACGCGGGTGATCGTCTCCTGGCCGACGGACTCCTCGTCGATGGCCTCGACCGACTCGTCGCCGAGCAGGTCGCCGCCGCTGGTCTCGAAGCCCCGCTTGAACTCGGTGATCGAGTCCTTCAGCGTGGTGAGGTTGTCGTCGGTCAGCTCGCCCGACTCGCGGATGCCCGACAGCAGGCCCGGGTGCGTGCGCTCCAGGTGGTCCAGGAACCCGCGCTCGAAGCGGCGGATGTCCTCGACCGGGACGTCGTCCAGCTCGCCGGACGTGCCCGCCCAGACCGCGACGACCTCCTGCTCCACCGGGAACGGCGAGCCCTGCGGCTGCTTGAGCAGCTCGACCAGGCGGGCGCCGCGGTCGAGCTGGGCGCGCGAGGCGGCGTCCAGGTCGGACGCGAACGCCGCGAACGCCTCCAGGTCGCGGAACTGCGACAGGGCCAGCCGCAGCGTGCCCGACACCTTCCGCATGGCCTTGATCTGCGCCGACCCGCCGACGCGGGACACCGACACACCGACGTTGATCGCCGGCCGGACGCCCTGGTTGAACAGGTCGGTCTCCAGGAAGCACTGGCCGTCGGTGATCGAGATGACGTTGGTCGGGATGAACGCCGAGACGTCGTTGCCCTTGGTCTCGATGATCGGCAGACCGGTCATCGAGCCGCCGCCCATGTCGTCCGACAGCTTCGCGCAGCGCTCCAGCAGACGCGAGTGCAGGTAGAAGACGTCACCGGGGTAGGCCTCGCGGCCCGGCGGACGGCGCAGCAGCAGCGAGACCGCGCGGTACGCGTCGGCCTGCTTCGACAGGTCGTCGAAGACGATCAGGACGTGCTTGCCCTGGTACATCCAGTGCTGGCCGATCGCCGACCCGGTGTAGGGGGCGATGTACTTGTAGCCGGCGGGCTCGGACGCGGGGGCCGCGACGATCGTCGTGTACTCCAGCGCGCCCGACTCCTCGAACTGGCGCCGGACGTTGGCGATCGTGGAGCCCTTCTGGCCGACCGCGACGTAGATGCAGCGGACCTGCTTCTTCGGGTCGCCGGTCTCCCAGTTGGCCTTCTGGTTGATGATCGTGTCGACCGCGACCGTCGTCTTGCCGGTCTGCCGGTCGCCGATGATGAGCTGCCGCTGGCCGCGGCCGATCGGCGTCATCGCGTCGATGGCCTTGATGCCGGTCTGCAGCGGCTCCTTCACCGACTGGCGCTGCACGACCGTGGGGGCCTGCAGCTCCAGGGCGCGGCGCTCGGTGGACTCGATCGCGCCCTTGCCGTCCAGCGGGTTGCCCAGCGCGTCCACGACGCGGCCGAGGAAGCCGTCGCCGACGGGCACCGACAGCACCTCCCCGGTGCGCCGGACCCGCTGGCCCTCTTCGATGTTGCTGAAGTCGCCCAGGATGACGGCGCCGATCTCGCGCACGTCCAGGTTCAGTGCCAGTCCGCGCGTGCCGTCCTCGAACTCCAGGAGTTCGTTCGCCATCGCGGAGGGCAGTCCCTCGACGTGGGCGATACCGTCGCCGGAATCGACGACGGTGCCGACCTCATCGCGCGCGGCGGCCTCGGGCTCGTACGACTGGACGAAGCGCTCCAGCGCGTTCCGGATCTCGTCCGGACGGATCGTCAGCTCCGCCATGATTCCTCTCTTGCTCCCTAAAGGGGTCAGCTCGGCTAGCCCGCGAGCCGCCGCCGGACGTCGTCCAGCCGGCCGGCGATCGTGCCGTCGATGATCTCGTCCCCGATCTGGACGGACAGGCCGCCCAGCGTGCTCGGGTCGATCTCGATGTTCAGGTGGACTTGGTGGCCGTACGCCGCGGCGAGCACGCCGGCGAGCCGGGTGCGCTGGTCGGCGGACAGGTCCACGGGAGTGCGCACGACCGCGACGAGCCGCTGCCGCCGCTGGGCGACAAGCCTGCCGTACTCGGCGAGCCCGCCTTCCAGGCTACGTCCTCGCGGGCGGAGCACCAGCTCCGTGATGAGGGTCAGCGCCGCCGCCGTGACCTTGCCGTCGAGCAGGTCGGTCAGCACGGCGGCCTTGCGGTCGTCCGGCAGGTTCCGGGCGACGAGCGCGGCGCGCAGGTCGTGCTCGCGCTCGATGACCCGGGAGAACCGGAACAGCTCGTCCTCCAGGTCGTCCACGCGGCCCTCGGCCTCGGCGCGGGCGGCCTCGGCGGTGACCGCGAGGTTCTCCAGGGCGTCCGACAGCTCCGACGGCTTGGACCAGCGCAGCCGGACCACGTCGGCGACCAGTCCGAGAGCGGCCGGGGAGATCTGGTTCTCCAGCAGCGCCCGCAAGAGCGCGTCCTTGGCGTCGGCGGCGGCCGACGGGTCGGACACCGCGCGGCGCACGCCGTGCTCCCGGTCGATCAGGTTCAGCACCGCGAACAGGTCCGCGCCCAGCCGGCCGAGGTCGGCGGACGGGACGACCGCGTCCAGCCGCTCCCGCGCCGCGGCCAGGGAGGCCCTGCCCACCGCTCCCGTGATGGTCATGATGTGATCTGCTCCCGGTGTCCCGCGCGGCCTTCGAGTTCCTCGAGGAACCGGTCGACCACGCGGCTCTGGCGGGCGGTGTCCTCCAGGGACTCGCCCACGACACGGCCGGCCAGCTCGACCGACAGCGCGCCGATCTCGGCGCGCAGCGCGGCCAGGGCCTGCTGCTTGTCCGCCTCGATCTGGGCGTGCGCGGCGTCGATGATGCGCCGGGCCTCGGCCTGGGCCTGCTCCTTCATCTGGGCGATGATCTGGTTGCCCTGCTCGCGCGCCTCCTCGGCCTGCCGGGTGGCGTCGCGCTGGGCCTCCTTGAGCTTGGCCTGGTACTGGTCGAGGGTCTGCTGCGCTTCCTTCTGCGCCTCCTCGGCCTTGGCCAGCCCGCCCTCGATCGCCTTGGTCCGCTCGGCGAGCGTCGCCTGGATCTTCGGGACGAACAGCTTGCCCACGAGGATCAGCACGATGGCGAAGGCGATGGAGCCGACGACGAGTTCGGCGGTGTCGGGGAGGACCGGGTTGGTGTCCCCGCCCTCGGCGAGCACCCTTGCGGCGAGCGCACTGCTCATGGCGGTTCCGCCTTCCTCTCAGAAGTGAGGGCCGTCGATCACTTGTGGACGAACGGCACGACGAAACCGATGAGCGCGAGCGCCTCGGTCAGGGCGAAGCCCAGCAGCATGTTCTGGCGGATGACGTTCACCATCTCGGGCTGGCGCGCCATGGCCTGCACGCCCTGGCCGAAGATGATGCCGACGCCGATGCCGGGGCCGATGGCGGCGAGGCCGTACGCGATGGAGCCGAGGTTGCCGCCGATGTGGTCGGTCGCGGCGAGAACAGCGCTCATGTCTGCTTTCCTTCTCATTCGACCGGTGGGGGTTGGGTCCACCGGAGGTTTGCGGTTACGGGATGGTCCGGGTCAGTGCTCGGGGTGCAGGGCGCCGCCGATGTAGGACGCCGCCAGCAGGACGAAGATGAACGCCTGGAGGCTCTGCACGAAGATCTCGAAGCCGGTCATGACGATCGTCATCAGGAAGCCGACGACGCCGACGCCGGCTCCGAGCGGGGTGAGCTTCTCGACCAGGAACCACCACGCGACGGTGGAGAAGAAGGCCAGGAGAAGGTGCCCCGCGAACATGTTCGCGAAAAGTCGGACCGAGTGGGTGAACGGCCGGAGGATGATGTTCGAGAGGAACTCGATCGGCGCGAGGATGACGTACAGCGGCTTGGGCAGACCGGGCGGGAACATCATGTTCTTGAAGTAGCCGACGAAGCCCTGGTTCTTGATGCTCAGGAAGATCATCAGCACGTAGACGAACGCCGCGAGCACGATCGGGAACGCGATGTGGGACGGCACCGGGAGCTGCAGGACCGGTACGACGCCCGCCAGGTTCATGAAGAGGACGAAGAAGAACGTCGTGAACAGGAAGCCCATCCACCGGTCGCCGTCCTTGCCGATCATCGGCCGGGCGACCTGGTCGCGGACGAACAGGTAGGCGACCTCGCCGACGTTCTGCACGCCGCGCGGGACGAGCTGCGCGTTGCCGAACGCCCGCCACGCGAAGACCACGAGGAGCAGGCCGGCGAGGGCGACGATGAGGACGGGCTTGGTCAGCCAGTCCAGCCAGGACGGCCCGCCGGGGAAAAGCGGCCCCCATTCGAAGATGTGGAGGCCGGGGGCCTCGAACTCATCTCCGCTCTGGGCGAGGAGGTGCGGCGCGCTCACGCGGCAGTCCCTTCGTCAGTGACACTGCAGGTCGGTCGGTACTTCGTGTGCGCGCCGCGGGGGCGCGACTTGGGTCCGGAGGCGGCCCGCCGTCCCGCGGGCGCCGTCAGCGGCCGTAGCGGAGGTAGACCAGGTAGAGCGCTAGAGCGAGGCCCACCAGGATTCCGATGGGGAACAGTGCCGAGGTGCCCAGCCAGCGGTCCAGGAGCCAGCCGATCCCGCCATAGACGGCCATGCCGCTCAGCGTGTGGCTGGGCACGGACCAGGCGGCGTTGGCGAAGCTCCGGTGTTCCGAGTCCGGGTCGGACTCCGGACCGGGCGTGCGCTCCTCCTCGCTCATCGCAGGACGGACCATAGCAGCCCAACTCCCTGGTGGTCATATCGGTGTGGTCCGCGGCCGGCGGCGCTTTCCGGCCACCGTGGGGGCGGTGTCCCGCGGGTTTCATCACGGGCCCCGGTCACCGGCGTCCGCGGCCCCTGCGGGTTCCACGTAGAGCGTCTTGGCGCGTCCGGTCGCGCGCAGTTCCGCGCCGATCCAGACGAGCGTGAGCGCGATGACCGACCAGCCGAACGCCTCGGTGTCCCAGACGGTGACGTCCTGGAGCAGGGCGACGACGGCGAACATCGCGAAGATCTTGACGATGTAGCTGAAGACGGCGGCGGCGAAGATCGCCTGCGGGGAGATCTTGGACGCGTAACTCACCGCGACCACGCTGATCGAGAAGAAGACGAGCACGACGACCGCGCCGACGGCGGCACCCAGCGCTCCCTTCGTCCCGCCGAGGAGCAGGCCCGCCGCGACGGCGGCCACTCCGGCGAGCGCGGAGGGAATCGCGGCGCCGCGGAGAATCCGGGCGTCGGAAGATTGCATGAGGGCTCCGGCTGGTCACGGTCAGTGGTCGTCTCTTGTTCGTGAAAGGTATCACAAGCGTCCGGAACGTCCACAATTACCCTAGATGTAACGGGTTAACGACTCGCTAACGTTGCGGTCGTTCACCTGTGCACAAAGGGACTCTAGCCCAGGTCAGAGGCCGAAAGACCGGGAACGGAGCGCAGGGGCGGGCGGACGCTTGACAACCCGAGTTCATGTTACCCGGCGGTAGGAACGGGTGGGATCCGGGGGTGCCCGTGCGGATCAGACGGACTCGCGGGGACGCTCGGCGGGCCCCGCCGCCTCGCGCGCGGCGGCCCGGCGGGCGGCGCGGCGCGGCATCCCGAGCATGAGCACGACCCCGGCGACGGCCACGGCCACGGTGACCGAGATCACGATCACCTGCCGGTTCGTCAGCGCGAGCGCGACCAGTCCGGCGGCGAGCAGGCCGACCCAGAAATACATGATGAGAACGGCGCGCCGATGCGAATGGCCCAGTTCGAGAAGGCGGTGGTGCAGGTGCCGCTTATCGGGCGAGAAGGGCGAGCGCCCGTCATTGGTGCGGCGCCACACGGCGAGCAGCATGTCCAGGAACGGAACGGCCGCCACCGCCGGGACCAGCAGCAAAGGCACCCAGAAGGGGAAAAGGGAGTAGTAGCCGAGGATCGCCGGATCGAACTGCCCGGTGAGCAGGATCGTGGACGCGCTCAGCAGCAGCCCGATCAGCATCGAGCCCGTGTCGCCCATGAAGATGCGCGCCGGGTTGAAGTTGTGCGGCAGGAATCCGGCGCACATTCCGACGAGGACGGCGGCGGTGAGCGTCGCGCCGGTCAGGGTCGTCAGCCCGTTGGTCTTGGTGAGCAGGTAGGCGTAGAAGAACAGGGCCGTCGCGGCGATGCCGACCGTGCCCGCCGCGAGGCCGTCCAGGCCGTCGATGAAGTTCACCGCGTTGATCGTCGCGACGACGATCAGGACCGTCAGCGGGACGCCGTAGGTCGGCGGCAGCGACAGCGCCTCGCCGTTCGGCAGCGGGATCACGTAGAGCTGGATGCCCTGCATGATGAAGATCCCGGCGGCGGCGACCTGCCCGGCGAACTTCGTCAGCGGGTCCACGCCCCAGCGGTCGTCGGCGATGCCCACGAGCACGATCAGCCCGCCCGACAGCAGCAGCGCCTTGCCGACGTTGACGTCCCCGCCCGCGAGCACCTTGCGCATCTCCGGCAGGCCGGTCGCGACGATCAGCGCCGCCGCCATCCCGCCGAACATCGCGAGGCCGCCGAGCCGGGGCGTCGGGATGACGTGGACGTCGCGGTCGCGCGGGGCGGCCTGCGCGCCGAACCAGACCGCGAACCGGCGGACGGCGGGCGTGAGCAGGTAGGCGACGAGCGCGGCCACGAGGATCGTGAGCAGGTACTCGCGCACCGCCCCTCCCTTCCTCAGCCGCGCGGTCCACGGCGCCCGATCGGGCGCACCCGGACAACTCTATGCCTCTCGCCCGACCGGCGTGGCGTCCCGGCGACGGCGGCCCCGGCGGCGAGGGCGAGGAGCGCCGCTCCGGTCGGCGTGGCGTCCCCCGCCGAGACGGCCCAGAGCCCGTCGCGGACGGCGGCCGTCCCGAGGTCCCCGGCGACCAGCGCCAGCCCGAGCCCGGCGAGGACGGGCGCCGCGCTCCGCCGGACGGGCGGGTTGCGCAGCGTCCACGGCAGCGCGGCGAGGGCGAGGACGAGCGCGGCGACGCCGGTCCAGCTTCCGCGCCAGCGCGGCGGGGCGTACCGGGGCGGCGGCGCCGCGACCGCGCCCTTCGGCAGCCGGGCCTTGATCAGCATCCCCTCGTGCGGGGCGAGGTCGCGCTGGCTGAAGATCAGGGCGAACGGGCCGTCGCGGCGGCGCACGCACCGGGTGACGGGCGGGTCCCCGGCGCGGCAGCCCGCCCGGAACCGCGCGGGGGCGGCGATCCGCACCGCCGCCTCGTCCACCGGGACGTCCCAGGAGGCGCCGAGGGCGTCCCAGACGAGTTCGGCGCGGTCGGCGCGGGGCGTGAGCAGGCCCGTCAGGTCGTACTCGATGACGTACGCCTGACGGCCGCGCACGGCCGGTCCGTCGCCGCCGACGGCGATCCGGACGTCGTGCGGCAGCGTCCGCACGCGCGCGCGGGCGGGCGCGCCCGTAGAGGAACTGGTCCGGACGTCCCGGACGCCGTAGACCCGGCGGCCCTCCCGGTACCGGACGCGCCGGACGATGCCGCGCTCGTCCCCGCCGAAGTCGTAGGTGATCGTCTCGTGGACGTGGACGACGCCGTCGTTCCGCACCGTCAGCACCACGTCGTAGGCCGGGATCCGGTCCCCCGGCGTGCCGTCCGGCGCGGCGGGCAGCAGCGCGAGGGCGGTCGCGAGGACCGCCGCGGCGGCGAGGCTCCCGGCGAGCGCGCGCATGTACGCATGGTTCCACCCGGAGCACCGTCCGTGCCGCCGAACCGGTGCGGGCGTCCGCGTAAAGTCGGGGCGTGCTCTCGGGGACCGACGCCGGCGGGGCGGCGCGCTGGCCCGGGCTCGCCGACATCGCGGTGCCCGCCGTCCTCGCGCTCGGCCAGCTCGGCGGGACGCTGCTGTTCAACGGCGTCCTCGGCGACCCGCTCGACCGCCGCCAGTGGATCCTCGTCTGGGCGGGCGTGCTCGCGGGCGCGGCGGCGCTGGTGTGGCGGCGGGTCGCGCCGCTGCGGGTCCTCGCCGCGACGACGGCGGTCGGCGGGGCGTGCGCGCTCGCGATCCACGACGCGGAGGTGCTGGTCGGCGGGGTCGCCGAGGTCGTCGCGCTGTTCTCGGTCGCCGTCCGCCGCTCGGGGCGCGTCGCCGTCGTCAGCACGCTCGCGTCCTGGGCCGTCGTGTTCCTGTCGTTCCTGCCCGTCCGGTCCGGTCTCGGCGACGCGCTCGTCACCGAGTTCTTCAACGGCACCCAGCTCTTCGTCGTCACCGCGCTCGGCCAGCTCCGGCGGCAGCGGCACGCGCACCGCCGCACGCTCGCCGAACGGCTCGCGGCCGGGGACGCCGAGCGGCGCGCGGCGGCCGAGGCCGAGCGGCGGCGGCTCGCGCAGGACCTGCACGACGTCGCCGGGCACCATCTGAGCGCCATCGCCGTCCACAGCGCCGCCGCCGCGCGCGTGCCCGACCCCGGCGTCGCCCGCGCCGCGCTGACCGCCGCCGCCGACACCGGCCGCGACGTCCAGGACGCCCTCGCGCACCTGGTCGACCTCGTCGCCGCCGACACCGCCGAGGGCCGCCTGGACCGGCTGCTGCCGCCGCTGTGCCACGGGCTGACGCGGCTCGGCGTGCCCGTCGCCCTCACGCTGGAGGGACGGGCGCGGCGGGTGCGGCCCGAGGTCGTCACGGCCGCGTACCGGATCGTCCAGGAGGCTCTGACGAACGCGCTGCGGTACGCGCCGGGCGCGTCGGTGACGGTCGAGGTTCGGTACGCGTCCGGCGCGGTGCGGATCGCCGTCGCCAACACCGCGCCCACCGGCTCCGGCACCGGCGGCGGGCTCGGCGGCGGACGCGGCATCGCCGGGATGCGCGAGCGCGCCGAGGGCGTCGACGGGACGCTGACCGCCGGACCCGAGCCCGGCGGCGGCTGGGCCGTCCGCGCCGACCTCCCGCTCGCCGCGCCGCGCCGGGGCCCCGGCTGGCCCGAGGTCGTCGACGGGACGACCGTCTTCTTCTGCGCCGTCCTGCCCCTGCTGCTGTCGTTCGTCCCGCCCGAGCCGATGGCCGGCGGCTGGCCGGTCGCCGCGCGGGCCGCGACGGTCGTCGCGCTCGTCGCGCGGGCGCTGCCGCTGTGGTGGCGGCGGCGCGCGCCGTGGCGGGCCTTCGCGGCGCTCGCCGCCGTGGACCTGCTGTGGACGGCGACGGCCGGGGTCGTCTCGCAGACCGCGTTCGCCGTGCTCGTCGTCGGGTCGCCCGCGTCGCTCGTCGCCGTCTACGCCGTCGCGCGGTACGCCGCCGGACGCACCTGGCCCGCGCCCTTCCTCGGCGCCGTCCCGTGGGCGGCCGGGCTGACGACCGCGATCGCGATCGACCCGCACCACCACGCCGGCGACCTGACGTTCGGCGTCCTCGCGGGCGGCGGCGGCGCGCTGCTGCTCCTGCTGCCGTTCTGGGCGTGGGGACGGACGGTCGCGCTCCGCGTCCACCGCTTCGAATCCCGCGCGCTGGAGCTGATGGCCGCCCGCGCCGGGGAGGCGGCGCTCGCCGAACGGCACCGGGTGGCGATCGGCCTGCGCGGAACGGTCCTGGACCACACGTCGCGCCTGGTCAGCACCGCCGAGTCCGGCCTGACCGACGACGCGGACGTGCCGCGGACCCTCACCGCCGTCGCCGGCCACGCCCGCGCCGCGCTGACCGAGATGCGCCGGTTGCTTGCTTCGCTCGAAAACTGACGAGTGAAACGTCAGTGCCCCCTGCTACGTTAACTGAGCTTATTTCCGAGATCATTGAGCATGGAGGTACGAATGCGGCGTATTGCTGCCGCTGCTCTCGCCGCCGGCGCCGTCCTGGCCGCCTCGGTGGCCGTCGCGGGCCCGGCCGACGCAGCCACCGCCCACAGCTGGCAGACCGCGGACGGCTGGGGCACCCTCCGCGGGTACGGCACCTGGACCCACACGTCCTCCGGCCACAGCGTCAAGCTGTACTTGCAGGACTCGCGCAAGAACGGCTGGTCCCCGGGCGTGCAGTTCCGGACCTACAACTCCGGCTACGCCAAGAAGACCGACTCGGTCGTCTACTTCTTCGTGGACAAGTACAACCGTCCGGCGGACGGCACGTTCAGCCAGTACCGCGGCGCGTACACCAAGGGCTACAACAGCCACCTGTACGTGCGCGAGGTCGGCGTCCGCGTGTCGGACCGGCACCTCACCGCCGGCCCCTGGAAGAAGCTCTACTGAGACCTCCGGCTCCCGGCTCCTGTCGACCCCGTCGCGCCCCCGGCGCGGCGGGGTCTTCCCGTCTCCGGGCTCAGCCCGCCGCCCGTCACCAGGCGACGTCGACGTCGTTCGCGCTCCCGTCGATCCGATGCGCCGGCCCTTCCGCCGCCAGGTCGACCGCGCCGACGGCCGTCAGCAGGAACCGGCCCGACGCGTCGAGTTTCAGCAGCGGCACGTCGAACCCCGCCACGCCCCGCACCGAACGGGCGCCCAGTTCACGGCCCTTGAGGTCGAGGAACCGCACGCTGTTGTCCGCGTCGCGCCTCCTCGATGAGCCCTGGGGCGCGAACGTTTCGGTCCGCTTGGCCAACCGCCCGTCCAGAACGATGATCCGCCGGTCCGGCGTGACCACCGCCAGCAGCGCGAAGGTCTCGTTCCGCACGGTCCGGATCTTCGTGCCCGTCCCGATCGCGCCGGAGGCTCCCACGTCCGCGACCAGCACGGTCGACGAGCGCGAGTTCACCGTGCGCACGTACACGAGCGTCCGGCCGTCCGGCGTCCACGACAGCGAGCTGAGCGAAGCCTGCACCGGACCCGACTCCCGGCGTGCCGCCGTACTGGTCTCGATTACACCGAGAACGCCTCGCGTCGCGTCCCCGGCGCACTGTTGCGCGCTGTAGGCGATTCGCGCGCCGTCAGGAGTGACGGCGAGACCGCCTTCCGTCGCGATCTCACCGTCGATCCGTCCCCTGGAGACCGGCGTGCCGCCGGTGATCTGCCCGGATCGGCCGATCGTGAAGCGCTCGATCTCGAACCCGCAGCCGCGTCCGCCCTCCGTCTGGACCGCGGCGAAGACGACGCGTCCGTTCCCGGCGACCGCGACGCTCCGGAACTTCGTCCCCTCCGGAGCGGCGCGCCGGTCGAGCAGGCGCCCGTCCGCCGTCCGCCGGGCTTCGAGGGCCGACGCGGTGCCGTCGGCGGCCAGCGTGCTCAGGACCACGAACTCCGGCATGCGCGCGAGCGGCAGAACCGGGTCGTCGTCGTTCCGGCGGACCATGAAGATTCCGCCCACCATCAGCAGCACGACCAGCGCGGCGGCGACCGGCGTCCAGCGGCGGACCGGCGCGGCGCGGCGGGCGGGCGTCGGGAACGGGCGTCCGGCGTGCTCGTCGACCGTGGCCGCCGCCGCGCGCAGCGCGTCGCGCAGCCGGTCCTCCAGGTCCGCCATCAGCCCTCCTCCCCGAGTTCCCGGCCCAGCGCGGCCAGCGCCCGCGCCACCGTGGACCGGACGGTCCCGGCCTTGACGCCCATCGCCTCGGCCGACTCCTGGTCCGACAGCTCCAGGTAGTAGCGCAGCACCAGCGCCTCGCGCTGGCGGCGCGGCAGCCTGTGCAGGGCGCGCAGCACCGTCCGGCGGTCCTCGTCGAGGATCACGGCCGACTCGGCCGACCACACCGGCGGACGGTGCGGCTCGCTGAGCCGCCGGATCAGGCGGCGCCGGCGCAGGGCCATCCGGCAGCCGTTGAGGATCGCCGCGCGCGCGTAGGCCAGGAGCTTGGTGTCGTCCGCGAGGTGCGGCGGACGCAGCTGCATCCGCAGGAAGACGTCGTGCAGGACGTCCTCCGCCGTGGCCCGGTCGCCCACCAGCAGCATGCCGATCCGGACGAACTCGACCCGGTGGTCGCGGTAGAGCTCGGTCAGGGCGGACGGCGGCACCGCCGGTCGCGTCAACGCGCCGGCCCCCCGCTCGCCGGAGGAGTTCCGCCACAGGCCCCGTGGCTTGTCATGATCCATGACAATAGGGGTCGGGTCGTACACGTGGGTCACGGTTCGGACGTCATCTCCTTCCGACGCTGTGCTCCCGGAAGAGGTCGCGGAAGGCCGGGCTGGGCTCGACGCTCAGCTCGTGCGTGACGCGCCGGCGGTACCGGTGGTAGAGCCGCCGCGCGCTCGCCCCGTCGTTGCGCGCCAGATGGGCCGCCGCCATGATCCGCTGCGGGGCCTCGGCGAACTCGTCGATCTCGGCCGCGGCCCCGGCGAGATCGAGGGCGCCGAGCGGGTCGCCCCGCTCCAGCCGGTGTTCGGCCAGACGCTCCAGGGCCAGCAGCCGGCGCCGGTCCCAGCGCTCGCGCGCGGTGAGCACCGCCGGGTCGTCCGGGCCGTCTTCGAGGAGCCGGGCCGACAGGACGGCCGCGTCCGCCGGCGCGGGCCACTCGCCCGCGATGACGCGCCGCGCCAGCTCCGTCCCGGCGTGCAGGTCGACCGAGACGCCGGGGGCCAGGGCGACCTTGTCGGCGGTGACGTCGAGCAGGCCGCCGCCGGTCTCCCGCCGGACGCGCCAGAGGAACTGCCGCAGCCGTCGCGCCGCGGCCTCCGGCGGCTGGCCCGGCCACAGGCGGCGCTGGAGCGAACGGCGGCCGACGCCGTCGGCCTCGAGCGCGACGGCGACGAGCAGCGCGGCCGGTCCCGTCGGCAGGCGCAGCTCCGCGGCCCCCCGGCCGACCCGGAACGTGGGCAGGACGTTGAGGTACCACCCGTCGGGCCGTTCAGTTCCCTGTGCCGCCATCGCCATCCCTCCGCGCCGTCGCCGCCCCCGGCATCCGTTGCGGGCGGCGTCCACACGGGAGATGCGCCGGGGGCGGGATCCGCTGCGCCGAGAATCCGTGATCTGGGTCACTTGCACGGCGCCGGGGTGGGAACGCTCAGTCGCCCGCCGGGCGCCAGCGCCGGGCCGCGCGGATCGCCGACAAGCCTCCGGTCAGCCCGACGAGCAGCGCCAGGCAGCCGCCGACCGCCGCCGCCACGCCCATCACCGTCCAGGAGAAGTGCCCGTCGTGGCTCGTCGCGATGAAGTAGAGGCCGTGCCACGAGGCGACCGCCACCCCGACCACGGTCGCGACGGCCATGGGGAACGTGAGGTTCCACAGCGCGACGAAGACGAAGATCCGCTGCTTCCCGCTCTGGACGCCGACCGGCGCCAGCGCGGGGCCGAACCGCAAAAACTCCGCCACGGCGCTCACCGCCGCCGCCAGCATGAGGATGACGAGCCCGGCGGTACCGAGCAGCAGCACCCACTGCCCCATCGCCACGTTGCGCATCAGGCCCGTCAGCCACAGTTCGCCGAGCCGTTCGGTGCGCGGCCAGTCGAACGCCGCGTACGCGGCCTGCCGCACGCGCCAGCTCTCGCCGCGCCGGGCGGGATCGGCGAAGACCACCAGCGCGGACGGCCGTCCCGCCGGACGCGCCCCGGCGCCGTCGGTGCCGACGACGCGCATCGGGTCGCCGGACGACCCCGTCCACCGGCTCAGTTCCCGGACGCGCGGATCGTCCGCGCCGCTCGGCGCCACGGCGGCCGGCCGCGCCGTGCAGGGCAGGCCGAGCCCGCGCAGCGTGCGGCAGTTCGCGGACAGCACGGGCGAGCCGCCGCCCTCCGACTCGTGCAGGCCCAGCACCGTGAAGCCCGGCGGCAGCGCGCGGGCGAACGCGGCCGTCCGGTCCGGGCGCAGATCCGCGGCGTCCACCCGCACGACGGTGTCGCCGATGCGCGCGACGCTCGCCCGCGCCTCCAGCGCGGGCGTGTTGAGGCGGCTCACCCAGGTCTGCGTCTGGGACACCAGACCGGCCCCGATGATCACGGCGGTCGCGAGCCGGACCATGACGCCGGGATGCGCCACCATCCAGCGGCCCGCGACGAGCGGGGACACCCGGCCGCGCCGCCGCCCAACGGCCGCCAAGCGAGCGCCGAGCCCCCGGCCCGCGACGGCGGCGAGGGACGGCACGGTCGCCCACAGCCCGACCGTCCCGACGGCGTACAGCCACGTCCCGGCCATGCCGCGCACGTAACCGCTCGCGCCGAACATCGCCGCCATGGCCGCGCACAGCCACAGCCGCCAGCGGGGCACCGAGTCGGCGAACGAGCGCGGCCGGGTCGAGCGGCCCGTCCGGTCGACGCGGTGCAGCCCCACGACCAGGGCGAGCGCGACGGCGATCGCCGCGACGGTCACGACCGGCGTCCACGCCGCGTACGCGCGCAGGTCCGCCGACGGGACGAGATAGCCGACGAAGGGCAGCCGGACGTCATGGATCATCGCGGCCAGGTACGGCAGCGTCCCCAGCAGCGCGCCCAGCGTCAGCGGAACGATCGCCTCGCCGCAGTTCACCAGCGCGCGGTGCCGCCGGCCGCCGCCGAGCGCCTGGAGCAGCGCCGTCCGCCGGTCCCGGCCGGCCGAGCCGCACCGGGCGGCGATCACGACGAGCGCGGCGGCCGGGAGCACGACCAGCCCGCCCAGCGCGAGCAGGAACTGCGCCATCGGCCGGACGTCGGCGGACTCGCCGAGACGCGCCGGATCGGCCCGGCCGAAGCCGGGCGTCCGGAACCACTCGTCGGAGCGGACGTCCACCCGCGCGGGCCGGACGTAGGCCAGCCGCTCCGTGGGCGAGGCCAGCCCGGCGGGCGCGATCGTCCCGGCCGGGCGTCCGTACCGGGTGGCGATGTGCTCGGCCGCCCCGGCCCGGGCCAGCTCGGGCGACAGGAACGCCTCGCCGGGGGCGGGCCAGCGCGGCAGGCCCGGCGGCGGCGCGGCCGTCGGGCTCAGCGGCGCGATGAAGATCACTTGGTGCTGCCGGTCGCCCACCGCGTCGTACTTCGGGCGCCACAGCACGGTGGCCCGCTGTCCCGCGGTCACCTCGTCGGTGGCGCGGGCGCGGTCCCGGGCGTCCCGGCCGGCGTAGGAGGCCGCGACCCCCAGCCCGGCCAGCGCGCTCAGCGCGAGGACGAAGGCCGCCGTCAGGAGCGCGACGTACCGGACGCGGTCGCCGCGCGACCCCTTCCCGGCGGCCCGGCCGATGTGGAGCAGCTGCCGGCTCAGGCCCGCCCGGCTCATGCGGCGGCCCCCGCGAGCCGGCCCTGGTCCAGCCGGAGCCGCCGGTCCGCGCGGGCCGCGACGGCCTCGTCGTGGGTGACGACCAGCAGCGCGCAGCCGTGCCGTTCGGGCAGGGCGAACAGCAGGTCGGCGACGACGTCGCGCGCGTCGCCGTCCAGCGCGCCGGTGGGCTCGTCGGCCAGCAGGAGCCCGGGCCGCGTGATGAGCGCCCGGGCGACGGCGGTCCGCTGCCGTTCGCCTCCCGACAGCGCCCCGGTCGGGGTCTCGGCGGCGGGCACGCCGAGGTCGGCCAGCAGCCGGGCCGCCTCGCGGTAGGCCCGGCCCGCCCGCGTCCCGCCGAGGAGCGCGGGCAGCGCCACGTTCTCGACCGGCGACAGCTCGGGCAGCAGCTCGCCGAACTGGAACACCACGCCGAGGTGCGCGCGGCGGTGCGCCGCGAGGTCCCGCGCCGACAGCCGGGTGATGTCCGTGCCCGCGATCGTCACCGTGCCGGAGTCCGGCGTGACGAGACCGAGCAGCGCCATGAGCAGGGTCGTCTTCCCGCAGCCGCTCGGCCCCGTGACGGCGATGGACTCCCCCGCCGCCAGGCCGAGCCCGAGGTCGCGGAGGATCGGCCGGCCGCCGACGCCGTAGCACAGGCCCGCCACCTCCAGGAGCGGCCGTCGAACGATGTCATCCATCACGTCCTCGTCTCGAAGCTCGTCGTCACGGGCCGTCCCGTCCGGGCCCCTGTCCGGACGGGACGGTCACGGGATCAGCCCACCCAGCCCGAGCACTTGTCGGGGCTGTGGTTGTACTCCTCGCACACCTGGAGGGTGAAGATCTTCGAGCCGGGGCCCGACTCGACCGTCCGGCCCTTGCCGGACTTGTTCCAGAGCGTCCGCTTGGTGTTGGCCGAGGACCGGCGTTTGTACTCGCCCTTCACCCACTGCCTCTCGGCCCAGTCCTTGACCTTGATCGTGTCGTGCGACCCGCCGGTCGTGTTCCAGCCGCTGACCTTGCCCCTCACCTGGGCGTACAGCGCCGTCGCCTCCGCCGCCGGGAACGTGAGGGACAGCGCGAGCAGCGCGCCGCCGACGAACTTCACGCGTCGTGACATGCGTTTCCTCTCCGGGAGAACCGGGACCGGGACGCCGTCCCGGCCGCCGCCCGTTTCGAGCGACACGCACACGTCATCAGGGCGATGTATCCGGATCGTCTTCGCTTCGTCCCGTTCGCGTCCTCCGAAGATCTCCGCGGCGTCTCCCCTACAGTTCGGCGGCCACGTGAAATTCGCCGGGCTCGGTCTCCGCCCCGGGCGGTTTGCGGCGCCTTCGCGTCACGCCGAGCCGGGTCCCCGCCACCGCGGCGGCGACGATCACGACGGGCGCGATCATCTCGGCGAGGACGTAGCGGGTGCCGTAGGGGTAGTGCAGGACGCGGGCCGCACCGCCGACGACCACGGCCGCGACGACCCCGGCGGCCGGGAGGACCCAGGCCAGCGCCCGCACGGTGGGGCGCCGCAGCGCGTCCGCGTGGAAGCGCAGCACCGCCGACGTCGCGCCGAGGATCCCCGCCCACGCGAAGAAGGCGGCGGCGAGCTGCGCGGCGACCAGCAGGTTCGACGGAAGCTCGACCGCGCGGTCGCCGCGTCCGAGGACCTGGGCGAACGTCTCGCTCTGGAGCCCGAAGACCGCGAACAGCCCGGCCAGCGCCCCCGGCAGGCCGCCGAGCACGCCCGCCGCCATGAGCCGTCCGACGCGCGACCGGACCGGGACGACGCCGCGTTCCGACGCCCAGGCGCGGGCGAACCCGGCGGGATCGCCGCCGACATAGGAATCGGGGTCCCGGCCGTCGGCCTCGGCCGCCGCCAGATCCGCCGCGAGTTCCGCCGTCATGTCCGCCACGTCCCCGGCCGGCACGCCGATCCGCAGCCAGGTGCGTCGGCAGCGCCGGACGATCCGGCTCGTCACCGCGCGTCCCCGGTGACCGCGTCGCGGTTCAGGACGGCGGCGACGCCGGCGACCAGCCGCTCCCATTCGCCGGACCAGGCGGCGAGCGCCGCGCGGCCCCCGGCGGTCGGCCGGTAGTACTTGCGCGCCGGGCCCTCCGCGCTCTCCACGAGGAACGATTCCAGCAGTCCTTCGCGCTGGAGCCGTCCGAGCGCCGGATAGATCGAGCCCTCGGCGACGGCGTCCAGCCCGGCCGCCGACAGGCGTTGCACCATCTCGTAGCCGTAGGCGGGTTCGTCCGCGACGACAGCCAGCAGGCAGAGGTCGAGCACTCCCCGCAGCCACTGGCTGCGGCGTTTCCCGACGTCCGAAGCTCCCATGCATTGCATGGTACCTATGGCTATCTTTCTTTACAAGGTAGCTGCCATGACAGGACAGCACTCAGGAGAGCTGATCGTCGCGCACCCGCCCGGCGGGGCGTCCCGCAGGGCTCAGCCCGCGTCGCCGGGCCGGTCCGGGCGCGGCTCGTCCGCCGTCTTGCCGGACGCCGGGTCGGTGTCGGGCTCGGTCGCGTCGGCCGGGGCGGCGGACTTGTCCAGGTCCACGGGTGCGGCGGGCTTGTCCAGGTCCACGGGCTCGGCGGGCTTGTCGAGGTCGACGGGGGCGGACGGCTTGTCCAGGTCGACCGGGGTGTCGGGCTTGGCGAGGTCGACGGGCTCGTCGGGCTCGTCGTCGGTGTCCAGGAGGACGCCGACGACCGCGCGGATCTTGTGCTCGGGGATCGCGCCCCGGCGCAGCAGGCGCGGCACCACGCCCGTCAGGTCCACGATGGTGGACGCCTCGCCCGCGCCGGACGGGCCGCCGTCCAGGTACACCGCGACCGTCTCGCCGAGCATGTCCTCGGCCTCGGCGGCGGTCCGCGCGGCGGGGCTGCCGCTCAGGTTCGCGCTGCTCACCGCGAGCGGCCCGGTCTCCTTCAGCAGCTCGATCGCCAGCTCGTGCATCGGCATCCGCACCGCGACGGTGCCCTTGGTCTCGCCGAGGTCCCACAGGAGGTTCTGGTTGGCGCGGCACACGATCGTCAGCGCGCCCGGCCAGAACTCGTCGATGAGGTCCTGGCCGTAGGTGCCGAGGTCCTCGACCAGCGCGGACGCCGCCCGCACCGAGCCGACCAGCACCGGCGGCGGCATGTCGCGGCCCCGGCCCTTGGCGTCCAGGAGGGCCTGGACGGCGCTCGGCGTGAACGCGTCCGCGCCGACCCCGTACACCGTGTCGGTCGGCAGGACGATCAGCTCGCCCCGCCGCACCGCCGAGGCCGCCTCGCCGATCCCCCGGCTGCGCTCCACGGCGTCGGAGCAGTCATAACGTCGGCTCACGATCGTCTTCCTCCCTGGTCCGCGCGGGCCGTCAGTCGGCGACCAGGCGCGCGGTCACGAAACGGTCCCGCTCGGTGAGGTCGCGGCGGTTGCGGACGTCCCGCCAGCCGTTCTCCTCGGCGAAGACCCAGTAGACGGGGTTGCCCTGCCGGTCGCTGTGCTCGACCGCGACATGGCCGCCGGGCCGCAGCAGCCGCCGCGCCGTGCGCTCCACGACGCGGATCGCGTCCAGGCCGTCGTCGCCGCCGCCCCACAGCGCGTCCGCCGGGTCGTGGTCGCGGACGTCGCGCGGGACGTACTCCCACTCGCTCATCGGGATGTAGGGCGGGTTGCTGACGACGAGGTCCACCGTGCCGTCCAGCTCCGGGAGCGCGGTCGCGAAGTCGCCGTGGTGCAGCCGCACCTGGTCGCGCTCGTCCAGCTCCTCGACGTTGCGGGACGCGTGGGCGAACGCCGCCGGGTCCTTCTCGACGGCGTGGACGCGCGCGGTCGGGGCCTCCAGCGCGATCGACAGCGCGATGGCCGCCGAGCCCGTCCCGAGGTCGACGACGAGCGGGTCCCGGACGTCCATGTCCCGCAGGGTCTCCAGCGCCCAGCCGACCATCACCTCGGTCTCCGGACGCGGCACGAACACCCCCGGACCGACCTTCAGCTCCAGGTACCGGAAGAACGCGCGGCCCGTGATGTGCTGCAGCGGCTCGCCCGCCTCGCGCCGCGCGACGTACTCCCAGAACCGCGCGTCGAACGCGCTGTCCGGCACCTTGTGCAGTTCGCCCCGGTTCACCCCGTGGACGGCGGCGGCCAGCTCCTCGGCGTCCGCGCGCGGCGACGCGGCGCCCGCGTCGGCCAGCCGGGCGGTCGCCCGGGCGATCTCGTCCAGCAGCAGGTTCATGATCCCTGGGCTTCGTCCAGGCGGCGCTGGAGGTCGGCGTCCACCAGCGCCTGCGTCACGTTGTGGAGGTCGCCGTCGAGGACCTGGTCGAGGTTGTACGCCTTGTAGCCCACGCGGTGGTCGGAGATGCGGTTCTCCGGATAGTTGTAGGTGCGGACGCGCTCCGACCGGTCCACCGTGCGGACCTGGCTCTTGCGCTCCGCCGACGCCGCCGCGTCCGCCTCCTCCTGCGCGATCGCGAGCAGCCGCGACCGCAGGATGCGCAGGGCCTGCTCCTTGTTCTGGAGCTGACTCTTCTCGTTCTGGCAGGACACGACCGTGCCCGTCGGCAGGTGCGTGATCCGGACGGCCGAGTCGGTCGTGTTGACGCTCTGCCCGCCGGGCCCCGACGAGCGGTACACGTCGATGCGCAGCTCGTTCGGGTCGATCTGGACGTCCACGTCCTCGGCCTCGGGCGTCACCAGCACGCCGACCGCGCTGGTGTGGATGCGGCCCTGCGACTCGGTCGCCGGGACGCGCTGCACCCGGTGGACGCCGCCCTCGAACTTCAGCCGCGTCCAGACGCCCTCTTCCTGGGCGCCCGCGGCCTTGATCCCGACCGTCACGTCCTTGTACCCGCCGAGGTCGGACGGGTGGGAGTCGATGATCTCGGTCTTCCACCCGACGCGCTCGGCGTAGCGCAGGTACATCCGCAGCAGGTCGCCCGCGAACAGCGCGGACTCCTCGCCGCCCTCGCCCGCCTTGATCTCGAGGATCGTGTCCTTGTCGTCGTTGGGGTCGCGCGGGATCAGCAGGTGCCGGAGCCGTTCCTCCAGCTCGACGGTCCGCTTCTCCAGGTCGGCGGCCTCGGCGGCGAACGTCTCGTCCTCGGCGGCCAGCTCGCGGGCGGCGGTCAGGTCGTCCTCGGTGCCGCGCAGCTCCCGGTACGTCTCGACGATCGGCCGCAGCCGCGCGTAGCGCTTGCCGAGCCGTCGCGCCTCCGCCTGGTCGGCGTGGACGGCCGGGTCGGCGAGGCGGGCCTCGATGTCGGCGTGTTCGCTGAGCAGATCGTCGAGATTCACGGTGCGCGTCCTGGGCTTGGCCTGGGGGGCCGGCGGTGAGCCGTCCGGGGGCCGGCCGGCCCCCGGACGCTCCTGGTCCTCGCGGTGCGGGAGGAACCTACTTGCGCTTGCCGAACCGCTGCTCGAAGCGCGCCACCCGGCCGCCCGTGTCCAGGATCTTCTGCTTGCCCGTGTAGAACGGGTGGCAGGCCGAGCACACGTCGGCGCGGATCTGGCCGTTCTCGGCGGTGCTGCGGGTCTCGAAGGTGTTCCCGCACGTGCACGTCACGGTCGTGACGACATAGTTCGGGTGGATCTCGGGCTTCATGGGTTCTCCTCGCCTAGAGCGGTCGCCGGGCGGCCCCGCTCGCACGACGTCGGCCGTGTCGGGAGGGGAGGCGCGAACCGGTACCGCAGCGGTTGCACTCCAAGTGTGCCAGATACCGGAACGTGCCGAGGTCACCGGGCATTCCGTTCACCCGTCGCGGTGCCCCAGGTACGTGAGGACGGCCATGACCCGCCGGTGGCCGCCCTGCGCGGGCTGCAGTCCGAGTTTGGCGAAGATGTTCGAGATGTGCTTCTCCACCGCGCCCTCGGTGACGACGAGGTGCTCGGCGATGGCCCCGTTGGAGCGTCCCTCCGCCATCAGCGCCAGCACCTCGCGCTCGCGCGGCGTCAGCGCCTCCAGCGGGTCGCCGGTCCGTCTTCGGCCGAGCAACTGCCCGATCACCTCCGGGTCGATGACGGTGCCGCCCGCCGCGATCCGGCGCACCGCGTCGATGAACTCCCCGACCTCCGACACCCGCTCCTTCAGCAGGTAGCCGACGCCCTCCGCGCCGCCGCCGATCAGGTCGGTCGCGTACCGCTCCTCGACGTACTGGGACAGGACGAGGATCGGCGTCCCCGGCACCCGCTCCCGGGCCGCCAGCGCCGCGCGCAGGCCCTCGTCGGTGAAGGACGGCGGCATCCGGACGTCCACGATCGCGAGGTCGGGCCGGTGCTCCTCGACGGCGGGGGGCAGGCCGGGGCCGTCCCCGACGGTGGCGACCGTCTCGATGCCCGCGTCGTCCAGCAGCCGGACGAGCCCTTCCCGCAACAGCACCGAGTCCTCGGCGATCACAACCCGCATGCCCCCCATTCTGCCTACCAGGAACAGGGCAGGTCGGCGCGGACGATCGTCGGGCCACCGGGCGGGCTGTCCACGATGACCATGCCGTCGATCGTGGCGGCCCGGTCGGCGAGGCCCGCCAGCCCGCCGTCGGGACGGACGACCGCGCCGCCCACCCCGTCGTCGATGATCTCCACGACGACCCAGGAGTCCTCTTGCGCGACGCGGACGGTCGCCCGGGTGGCCTCGGCGTACTTGGCGATGTTCGCCAGCGACTCGGCGACGATGAAGTACGCGATGCTCTCCACGGCCGCCGGAGGACGCTCGGCGAGGTCCACGGTGACCTCGACCGGCACCGGGGCGCGTCCGGCCAGGCCCGACAGCGCCGGGTCCAGGCCCCGGTCGGTGAGGATCGCCGGGTAGATGCCGCGCGCGAGGTCGCGCAGCTCCTGGATCGCCTCGCGGGTGCCCGCGTGCGCCTGCTCGATGAGGTCGCGGGCGCCCTCGGGGTCGGTGTCGAGCTTGGCGCGGGCGCGGCCGATGTCCATCGCGACGGCGAGCAGCCGCTGCTGGGCGCCGTCGTGCAGGTCGCGCTCGATGCGACGGCGCTCGAACTCGACGGCGTCCACGCCGCGCGCCCGGCTCGCCCGCAGGTGCTCGGTCTTCGCGCGCAGCTCGCGGTTCTCGGCCTGCGCCGCGTTCGGCCCGAGCAGGTACGTGGCGTAGAGGGCGTGCGCGATGGCCATCGTCCGCGTGACGTACACGGCGCCGACGAGCAGCCCCGCGCCGATGACGCTCATCGGCAGCGCCTGCACCGGGTTTCCCGCCCAGTACGACACGACGCCGACGTTCACCTCGGCGCCGCCGCTCACCGCGACGATGAGCGGGAGGAACAGCAGCGTCCCGGTCAGCGCCCACATGACGACCGACGCCAGGAACTCGACCAGCCCGATCGGGAACCGCAGCGCCAGGTAGATGAGGTCCTTCCAGGTCGCCGGGTCGAAGACCATCGCCTTGAGCTTGGGGAACGGGTTCGCGCCCTTCGGCAGCGGACGGTACGGGTCCCGGATCCGCACACCGAACGCCAGCCGCACGAGCCGCCGTTCCAGCATCGCCGCCGCGCGCCACGCGAGCATCATCAGCACGAGCATCGGAAAGCCGATCCAGATGATCGTCAGCGCGCCCGACACCGCGATCCCGACGACGAGCGCGACGAAGTAGGCGAGCCCGAAGAAGAAGCTGAGGCCGAGGTAGACGGCGGACGTCCAGGTCAGCGAGGACGCCAGCATCCGCGCCGGCTTCCACGCCCCGGACGCGACCGTGCCCCGCCGGGTGATGCTGAGTGCGCTCACAATGTTCCTCCGTGCCGTCCCGCCCTGACCTGCTCCAGCCTCGCCGACCGCGCCGGATCCGGCCATGGAGCGTCCCGCCGGGCCGCCGGTGGGGTTAACCCCACCCGTCCCGGTACCCGGCGGCGCCCGAAAGCGAGCGCCCCCGCCCGGAGAACCCGGACGGGGGCGGCCACGAGCCGAGGGTCAGCGGTCGTCGCTGATCGTCGTCTTCTGCACCTGCAGCAGGAACTCGGCGTTGGACTTGGTCTCCTTCATCTTCTCGATGAGGAGCTCCAGCGCCTGCTGGGTGTCCAGCGCGTGCAGGACGCGGCGGAGCTGCCACACGATGCGCAGCTCCTCGGGCGCCATGAGGATCTCCTCCTTGCGGGTGCTGGACTGGTCGACGTCCACCGCCGGGAAGATCCGCTTGTCGGCCAGGGACCGGTTGAGCTTCAGCTCCATGTTGCCGGTGCCCTTGAACTCCTCGAAGATGACCTCGTCCATCCGCGAGCCGGTCTCGACCAGCGCGGTGGCGAGGATCGTCAGCGAGCCGCCGTTCTCGATGTTGCGCGCCGCGCCGAAGAACCGCTTGGGCGGGTACAGCGCCGTCGAGTCGACACCGCCGGACAGGATGCGGCCGGACGCGGGCGCCGCCAGGTTGTAGGCCCGGCCGAGGCGCGTGATCGAGTCCAGCAGCACGACGACGTCGTGGCCCAGCTCGACCAGCCGCTTGGCCCGCTCGATCGCCAGCTCGGCGACCGTGGTGTGGTCCTCGGCGGGACGGTCGAAGGTCGAGTGGATGACCTCGCCCTTCACCGTCCGCTGCATGTCGGTGACCTCTTCGGGCCGCTCGTCCACCAGCACGACCATCAGGTGGCACTCGGGGTTGTTCTTGGTGATCGCGTTGGCGATCGACTGGAGCACCATCGTCTTGCCGGCCTTCGGCGGCGACACGATCAGCCCGCGCTGGCCCTTGCCGATCGGCGACACGAGGTCGATGATCCGCGTGGTCAGCACGCCCGGGTCCGACTCCAGCCGCAGCCGCTCCTGCGGGTACAGCGGGGTCAGCTTGCTGAACTCGACCCGGCCCTTGGCCTGGTCGGGCTCCATCCCGTTGACGGTGTCGAGCCGCACCAGCGCGTTGAACTTCTCGCGCCGCTCGCCCTCGCGGGCCTGCCGGACGGCGCCGGTGATGACGTCGCCCTTGCGCAGCCCGTTCTTGCGGACCTGCGCCAGCGAGACGTACACGTCGTTCGGGCCGGGCAGGTAGCCGGTCGTCCGGACGAACGCGTAGTTGTCCAGGATGTCCAGGATTCCGGCGACCGGGATGAGGACGTCGTCCTCGGTGACCACCGGCTCCTCGAAGCGCTCGCGCCCGCCCCGGCCCCGGTTGCGCTCGCGGAACCGGCGCCCGCGCCGGCCGCGGTTGCCGCCCTCGTCGTCGTCGGGCCCGCTCTGGCCGCCGCCCCCGGCGTTCTGGCCGCCGCGCTGGCGGTTCTGCTGGTCGCCGCCGCGCTCGCCGCGGTCGCCGCGCTCGCCACGGTCCCGGCCGCCGCGGGTGCGCTGCCGGCCCCCGTCGCGTCCGCCGCCCTGGCCCTGCTGGCCGTTCTGGCCGTCGCCGTCCTCGCCCTGGCTCTGGGGCTGGCCCCGGCGCTGCTCCCGCTCGCCCTGCGGCTGACGGTCGCCGCGCGCGGTCTTCTCGGCCGTCCGCTCGGCGCGCTCGCTCTTGGCGGGCTGCTCGGCCTCGATGCTCGTCTGGACGGCGGCCTGGCCGTTCACGGCGACGGGCTCGGCGTCGCGCTTGGCGGCGGCGCGGGTGCGGCGCGGACGCTCGGCCGGAGCGTTCTCAGCGGCTCCCTGCTCGCCCCCGCCGGAACCCTGCGCGCCGCCGCCCTGCTTGTCCTGGATGGCGGCGATGAGCTGGCTCTTGCGCATCCCGGTCGTCCCGGTGATGCCGAGGTCGGACGCGAGCTTCCGCAGCTCGGGCAACACCATGCCCGACAGGCCGGTGCCGGTCCGGCGACGCCGGGGGGCGGCGGGCTCGGCGCCGTCCTCGGCGCCCGGAGCCGTCGCGGTGGCGTCCGTCAGGAGTTCGCTGGATTCGCTCACTAAGGGTCCTTCCCAGGGAGCGGGCGTTGGCCGGCGATCGGCCAGTCAACCCGGTTATGCGGCCCGGCGGGGGCGCCGAGTCGGGCTTCGCCGGTCGCGGTGGGACCGCGACCCGCGGATTCTGGGCACAGCCAGATGATGGACGGGACGGTTTGCTCGCGGGTGTCCCCAGTACCGCCACGTCCGCAGATTCGGTGGGATGCCGGACAACGGATTGTCACGGTCTCGGGAAGCCTAGTACGCGGGACCCACCGATCCCGGAGATCGGACGGGTGACGCACGGCTGACGAGCACACGGCCCCGAACGGGGCATCTGGTGCGGCATTCAGCCTAACATCACCAGGGCGCACTGCTATTCCCCAGAGGTCGTTGTGTTCGCATTTTACCTGCCGGATCTCCACGCCCCGCCGGACCGGTGCGGCACGGGACCCGTGCGGTCGCGGGTCAGGCTCCCGCGCCGGTCGTGCCCGGTCGGACGCTTGCGCCTCGGGGGGCGACGTCCAACGGGCGTACGTGCCAGCCTTTACCCGTCCGCGCATCTATCGAATCAAGTCGTGATGCGGTTGTGAAGGCCAGGACAGTAGGTCCTGCCCCGGAAATGACGGCCGGGACCCCTTCTTCCCGCAACGCCGCGACGAGGTCCGCCGATTCCGGCATCGCGGGCGCCCGGTAATCCTGGTGCAGCCGGTCCTCGGTGGCGTCGAGGAGGACGGCGTCGTCCAGCCCGCCGGTGAGCGCCGCGACGAGCAGCGCCGCGCGGCCCGCGTTGGCGGCGGCGTCGGCGTGCGGGACGGTCGCGGGCAGCAGCCCGCGCGCCCGCTCGGTCGCCAGCCGGGTGTCCGGGACGAACACCACGACCTGCGCGTCCTTCGGTTCGAGCCGGACGAGCCGGGGCCCGCCGGAGGTCGTCCACGCGATCGTGAGGCCGCCCGCCAGGCACGGCGCGACGTTGTCGGGATGCCCCTCGATCTCGGTCGCGAGGCGCAGCGCGAACGCGTCGTCCAGCAGCGCGCCGTGCGGGTGCAGCGCCCGCGCGGCGAGGATCCCGGCGACGATCGCGGCCGACGACGAGCCGAGCCCGCGGCTGTGCGGAATGCGGTTCACGCAGGTCAGGCGGATCCCGGGGACGTCGCCGAGCGGCTGCGGCGCGACCGCGTCCAGCTCCGCGAGCGCCTGCCGCAGCACCTTGACGATCAGGTGCTGCTCGCCCCGGTCGGCGACCTCGGCGCCCTCGCCCGTCACGTCCAGCGCGACCCCGGTGAACGTCGGGTCGAGCGCGACGGTCACGTCGTCGTACAACGCGAGCGCGAGACCGAGGGAGTCGAAGCCGGGGCCGAGGTTCGCGCTCGTCGCCGGAACCCGTACGGTGACCGGCTCCGGCCGCGCCGTCACGTGAGGCCCAGCGCCGACGCCGCCGAGTGCGCGTCGACCTTGACGGTCATCGGCGCGGGCGCGCCGGAGATCGCCCAGTCCGGGTCCTTGAGGCCGTTACCGGTCACCGTGCAGACGACCTTGGAGCCGCGCTCGACGACCCCGGCGGCGTGCGCCTGGAGCAGCCCCGCGACGCTCGCCGCGGACGCCGGCTCCACGAACACGCCCTCCTCGGCGGCCAGCAGCCGGTACGCGGCGAGGATCTGCCGGTCGGTGACGGAGTCGATCGCGCCGCCGGACTCGTCCCGCGCGGCGATCGCGAGGTCCCATGAGGCGGGGTTGCCGATGCGGATCGCGGTGGCGATCGTCTGCGGCTTCAGCACCGGCTCGCCCTTGACGAACGGGGCCGCGCCGGACGCCTGGAAACCGAGCATCCGGGGCGTCCGGGATGCGACGGAGTCCGCCGCGTACTCCTTGTACCCCATCCAGTACGCCGAGATGTTGCCGGCGTTGCCGACGGGCAGGCAGTGGACGTCCGGGGCGTCGCCGAGCGCGTCCACGATCTCGAACGCGGCGGTCTTCTGCCCCTGGAGCCGGTACTTGTTCACCGAGTTCACGAGCGCGACCGGGTAGTCCACCGACAGCTTGCGGGCCAGTTCCAGGCAGTCGTCGAAGTTGCCGTCCACCTGGAGCAGCCGCGCGCCGTGCACGAGCGCCTGCGCCAGCTTGCCCATCGCGATCTTGCCCTGCGGGACGAGCACCGCGCACGTCATGCCCGCGCGCACCGCGTACGCGGCGGCCGACGCCGACGTGTTCCCGGTGGACGCGCAGATCACGGCCTTCGCGCCGGTCTCGGCGGCCTTGCTGATGGCCATCGTCATCCCGCGGTCCTTGAAGGAGCCCGTCGGGTTGGCGCCCTCGACCTTCAGGTAGACCTCGCAGCCGGTGAGCTGCGACACCCGGTGCGCCGGGACGAGCGGCGTGCCGCCCTCCAGCAGCGTGATGACCGGCGTCTTGGCCGTCACCGGCAGCCGGTCGCGGTACTCCTCGATGAGGCCGCGCCAGGCGCGGGCGGTCGCGTTCACGTCGATCTCCTCGGACGACCTGCGGTTTCTCCGGCAAGTGTAAAGCCGCGGCGACGCGCTACTCGTCACCTTCAACGCGCATCACGCTCGCCACCTCGCGAACGCTGTCGAACTCCCGCAGTTTCTCCACGGTCGCCGACAGCGCGGCGTCGGGCGCGCGGTGGGTCACGATGACGAGCTGCGCGTCGTCCCCGAGCCCCTCCTGCCGGACGGCCTGGATGGACACGCCGTGCTTCGCGAACTCCGTCGCGACCGTCGCGAGCACGCCGGACCGGTCGTCCACGTCGAGCTGCACGTAGTACCGCGTCACGGTCTCGCCCATCGGCAGGACGGGCAGCGACGCGTACGTCACCTCGACCGGGCCGGGGCTGCCGCCGACGAGGTTGCGCGCGACCGCGACGAGATCCCCGAGGATCGCCGACGCGGTCGGGGCGCCGCCCGCGCCCGCGCCGTAGAACATGAGCGAGCCCGCCGACTGCGCCTCCACGAACACCGCGTTGTACGCCTCGCGGACGCTGGCCAGCGGATGGCTGCGCGGGATCATCGCCGGGTAGACGCGGACGGACACGCCCCGGTCGGCGCCGTCCGGGCCGGGGACGCGCTCGCAGATGGCCAGCAGCTTGACGACGCTGTCCATCTCCTTGGCGCCCGCGACGTCCGCCGCCGACACCTCGGTGATGCCCTCGCGGTGGACGTCCGCCGCCGTGACGGGGGTGTGGAACGCGAGCTGGGCGAGGATCGCGGCCTTGGCGGCGGCGTCGAAGCCCTCGACGTCCGCCGTGGGGTCGGCCTCGGCGTACCCGAGTTCCTGCGCCTCCTCCAGGGCCTCCTGGAAGCCGGCGCCGTGGGTGTCCATCTGGTCGAGGATGTAGTTCGTCGTGCCGTTGACGATGCCGAGCACGCGCTGCACCCGGTCCCCGACGAGGGACTCGCGCAGCGGGCGCAGCAGCGGGATCGCGCCCGCCACCGACGCCTCGTAGTACAGGTCGGCGCCGTACTCGCGGGCGGCGGCGAACAGCGTCGCGCCGTCCTCGGCCAGCAGCGCCTTGTTCGCCGTGATGACCGACTTGCCGGACTTCATCGCGGCGAGCATGAGGGACCGCGCGGGCTCGATGCCGCCGATCACCTCGATGACGATGTCCACGTCGTCGCGGGTGACGAGGTTCTCGGCGTCGGTCGTCAGCAGCGCCGGGTCCACGCCCTCCCGGGCCCGGTCGCGGCGCCGCACCGCGACGCCCGCCAGCTCCAGCGGGACGCCGACCCGCGCCGCGAGATCGTCCGCCTGCTCCTCCAGCAGCCGCACGACCTGGGTGCCGACCACGCCGCACCCGAGCAGCGCCACCCGCAACGGTTTCACCCTTCGACCTCCGCATCGAGCCGCAGCAGGTCGTCCGGGGTCTCCCGGCGGACGATGACCCGCGACCTGCCGTTCCGCACCGCCACCACGGCGGGCTTCGGGACGTGGTTGTAGTTACTGGCCATCGAGCGACAGTACGCACCGGTGGCCGCGACCGCGACCAGGTCGCCCGCCGTAAGATCTTCGGGCAACCACAGGTCACGCACGACGATATCCCCGCTCTCGCAGTGCTTGCCGACAAGCCTGGCCAGCATCGGCCCCTCGTCGGAGGTGCGGCTCGCGAGGACGCAGGAGTACTCCGCGCCGTACAGGGCGGTGCGCAGGTTGTCGCTCATGCCGCCGTCGACCGAGACGTACGTGCGGATGCCCTCGACGTCCTTGACCGTCCCGACCTCGTAGACCGTGACGCCGCCGGGGCCGATCACCGCGCGTCCGGGCTCGACGGTGAGCGTCGGCATCGCGAGGCCGTAGGCGCGGCACTCGCGGGCGACGATGTCGCGGAGGCTGTCGGCCATCGTCTTCGGGTCGATCGGTTCGTCGCCGGTCGTGTAGGCGATGCCGTAACCGCCGCCGAGGTCGAGTTCGGGCAGCTCGACGCCGTGCTCGTCGCGGATCGCGACCAGCAGCTCGGCGAGGCGGTGCGCGGCGACCTCGAACCCGTCCGGGTCGAAGATCTGCGACCCGATGTGCGAGTGCAGGCCGACGAGTTCCAGCTCCTTCAGGGCCAGGACGCGCCGTACGGCCTCCAGCGCCGCTCCCGAGCCGCGCGAGAACCCGAACTTCTGGTCGTCGTGGGCGGTCGCGATGAACTCGTGGGTGTGGGCCTCGACGCCCGTCGTGACGCGGACCATGACCTTGGGCCTGGTTCCGTGCCTCCTGGCGAGGTGGCCGAGCCTGGCGATCTCCTCGAACGAGTCGACCACGATGTGCCCGACGCCCGCGGTCAGCGCCGCGTCCAGTTCCTCGACGGACTTGTTGTTGCCGTGCAGCGTGATCTTCTCGGGCGGGAACCCGGCGCGCAGCGCGACGGCCAGTTCGCCGCCGCTGCACACGTCCAGGCCGAGGCCCTCCTCGTGGATCCACCGGGCGACGGCCGTGCACAGGAACGCCTTGCCCGCGTAGTGGACGTGGCCGTCGTGGAACGCCTGGGCGTACTCGCGCGCCCTCGTCCTGACGTCGTCCTCGTCGTACACGTACAGCGGCGTGCCGTACTGCTGCGCCAGATCCCTGACGTCGACGCCCGCGATCGTGAGGACGCCTTCGGTGCGCCGCGCGTTCTTGGGCCAGACGTCCTCGGCCAGGACGTTGAGGTCGTCCGGCGGCGGCAGCGGGTGGTCCTCCGGAAGCACGTCCGCGTGCCGGCCGCCCGCAGGATGGACCCTGCTCATTCGTTCGTTCCCCCGCTCGTCATATCCGCTCCCGCGGTGTCTCGCCCACCATCGTCAGTCCGTTCCCGAGGGCGACGCGCGCCGCCCGCGCCAGTGTGACGCGGCTCGCGTGCGCCGCCCCGGGTTTCTCGTCGCCCTTCGGCAGCGCGGGACAATGTTCGTGGACGTCGTGGTACGCGGCGGCGAGCCGCTCCAAACAGAAGGCGAACGGCCGGGGATCCTGTTCCCGCTCGGCCTGCGCGGCCCGTCCCGGAAGGTCGGCGAGCCGCTCGGCGAAACACCGTTCCGCTTCCGCCTCGATGTGCGGCTCCCCCGCCGGCACGCCCATCTCGCCGGCCCAGCGCTCCGTCCATGCCGCACGCGCGTACGCGTACCGCACGACGAACCCGGGGTTCCGCCAGGTGCGAGGCCGGTCGTCCCAGTCCATGTGGGGAACGTCGGCGCGTCCGAACGCGGTCCCCTCGTTGATCACTCCGGTGACGACACGCGCGGGATCGACGGTGATGACGAGCATCCCGTCTCCGTGGACGTCCAGAATCCCGTCGACCCGACGAAGCCGCCGCGCGAGGTCCCGCGGATCCAGCCCGAGCCTGAGCGCGACAGCGGTGGCATACCGACCGGGACCGCGGACGCTCAACAGCAAGTCACCGGGCGCGAGAGGGCGTCCGGCTGCACAGGCGAGGGCGGCGCCCAACTCCGCGGGGGTCACCCTGGTGAGACTATCCGACCACTATCTGGACACCACAGCGAGTTTCCGGACGGTCTGGATGAGCTGATTCGGATCGAACGGCTTGGTCACGTAGGCGTCGACCCCGATCTCGCGCCCCCGCCGAACGTCATGCTCCTGCGCCCGCGCAGTGATCATGACGACCCGGATGTGCCGCGTCCCCTCGTCCTCCTTGAGCCGCAGCGCCGTGACCCACCCGTCCAGCCGAGGCATCATGACATCGAGCGTGATCACGTCCGGCCGAACCTCAACGACCCGCTCCAGGCAGTCCTGCCCGTCCACGGCGGTCTCGACCGCGAACCCCTCCAACTGCAGGTTCACCGCGATGAGCTGCCGGATGACCTCGTCGTCATCGACGACCAGCACGCGTCCCAGTGGCTCGCTCACGCCAACGAAAGTAGCCGACTCCCCGCTCCCCCGCACGGCGAACCCACCACGCCCCCAGCAGCGCAACACCACCCCCCGAACAAACGAGGTGCACGACCACCGACCAACCCTGGTAACCTTTCCTCGCGCCGCAAACCAGCGGCCACGCCCCCTTAGCTCAGGGGATAGAGCAACGGCCTCCGGAGCCGTGTGCGCAGGTTCGAATCCTGCAGGGGGCACCTTAAAACGATCGGCGAAAGCTAGCCGCTGATCAGCACTGACATCAAAGAACCGGGCGGGTGCTCAGTCCAACTGAGCACCCGCCCGTTGTCATTGCCTAGCACCGTCTGCGAGAGAGATGCGAGAGCCTCTCGCTCCCGCCCTCTCACTCGACACAGCGCTTCGCCCTTGCGCGGCAGGGCCGTTGCATGACCCTTCACCGCGAGTCCACATGACCAGCGAAGTCCCCCCACTTACCCGAAGCGACTTGTGGTGATTTACCGCCTTTGTCGTAGGTCTTGGTTACGCTGCCGAGCGTGGATGATCTCTTCGCAGAGACCTTTGACCTTCAGCGCGTATGGTCGGCCAAGAACACGCTTGAGATGCACCGTCGAGGCGTGATCATCCGAACGGAGATTCCCGAGAGGATCCGCAACCACGTCGAGACGATCGCGGCGGAGACGGGCACGACGGTCTCCGACCTCGGCGTTGAAGGCAGGGACGGCACGGGCCTCAAGACGGAGATCCCGTGGGTGCGCGTCTTCTCGCGCAGTGCCGCACCCCGTGCCACGACAGGTTGGTACGTCGTCTACCTCTTCAGTGCCAGCGGTGACCGGGTCTACCTGTCTCTCAACCAGGGCACGACCACGTGGACGGGAAAGGATTTCGCTCCCAGGAAGCTCACCGAGATCAAGGCACGGGTCGCTTGGGCGCGCCCACTCGTGGCAGCTCTCCTAGCCGAACGCGACGACCTCCATGAATCCATCGAGCTCGGGGCCCTCAGATCCCAGCTAGGGCCGGGGTACGAAGCCGGCAACGTTACGGCGATTGAGTACCGCCGTGGCTCGCTGCCGAGCGAAGCCACCCTCATCGAAGACCTTCTCTACATGTCCAGGCTCCTTGGAGAGATCTACAGGGGCGAGCAGAGGGCTTCTTACGTTCCTGGAGACACTCCGCCTGAGGTCATCGAGGCCGAAGAGGCTTCAGCCAAAGCAGCCCGCCGCAGGAAAGTTCGTTCCAAAGGGCAGGGGATCCGCCTCAATGCCGAGGAGCGCCGCATCTTGGAGCAGCACAGCGTCAACATGGCGACGAAGTACTTCCGAGATCAAGGTTGGTCGGTGAAAGACGTCGGAGCGAAAGAGTCCTACGACCTTTTCCTGAAGAGAGACGGCCAACGGCTTCACGTTGAGGTGAAGGGCACCACGTCAACGGGAGCGCAGGTCGTTCTCACTCGCCCTGAAGTCGAGACCCAGCGCAAACTGGGGCCGGCCAACGCCCTTGTCGTTGTCCATTCGATCCACCTGGACCGGGCGTCAACGCCTCCAGTAGCCAGCGGAGGAATTCTTTGCTGCACAAGCCCGTGGTACATCGAGGAAGAAGATCTAACCGTCGTCTCCTATGTCTACAAAACAGGGCTATGACGGACCCGCCGCCCTCGTGGGACCGGGGCCTTAAAAGGAGCGGAAGGATTGCGATGCTCGCCCCACTCCTGATCTCAATCGTCGTCCTCAAGCCCCCGTTCGATGCGCCGGTTGATGTTGTCCTCCCGACCGCCCAGGCAGCCGGCGTAGCGCTTGAGTAGCACCTCTACCGAGTGCCTGCACGCTTGGCCACGTCCGCCGGTGAGACGCCGACGTTGAGCAACGTGCTCAGGGGCGGCGTGACGGAGGTCGTACGGACGCCGGCAAACGGCGACTCGTCCTGAGCCGGCGTGAACGCGAGTTGGCGGGCTTCGTCCTACGCGCAAGTAGGTAGAGGCGCCAAGAATGCCGCCGCGCTCGATCTCTTCGAGGCGGCAGCGAGCGTCTGGACGAGCGTCAGGCGGCCTCATCCGGCGTCCGGCAGGTAGCAGTCGTTCACTCGCAGCGCCACGCCCTCCGCCTACCGCGGACCGGCGTAGTAAGCGTCGCGAAGACCATAAGCCGTTTCGCCACCCTGGCGGATTACGTGCGGCGTGTACGGCGGTTGCCGTACACGGATTCTCGCCATTAGCGTATTTCCGCTGCTGTGTGTTGTACGGGCGCTCGCAGGCGTGAAAAGTGCGGCGGGTGAAGTAGACGCGGATGACGCTGCACGGCGCGGGCGCGGCCGGTCACCACGTATCTAGGCTCCTCGGCCGGATCAGCGGGGGTGTCTTGGTGGTAGCTCTTGCGGCGTGTCGCCGTGCGTCGGCGGTGCTCCCCGCCGCGCGTGCGGGGAGCACCGATGGGAGCGGTTAGCGGGTTGTCGGGGCTGGTGCCGGGTGCGCGGGTCGCGTCACGCGATCAGGTGTTGATCGAGGCCCAGAAGGTGCACTGGTGTTCCTGGGCTAGATCTGCCGGTCCGATCGCGTTCGGCGCCAGTGATTGGACGTGCTCGGCTGCTTGGAATGGCGACCAATTCGGCACGTTGCTGCCATTCGGGTTTCCCGTGTGGGCGAATTGGCTCCAGTAGCGGATCATCTGATCCGCGAGCTGGCGTTGCGCGCTCGTTGCCGGGCCGGGGAGCTGATCGTCGTCGAAGAGGTACTGAAGTTCGCCGCCGTGGAATGCGCCGGTGGGGAAATTCGGCTTCGGCAGGGTGGTGAACCAGGGGGCGTTCTCGTCGCTGAACTCGTACGCGTAGACGGGTACGTGTGCGGACAGTGCGCGGTTTCGGTCGAGGACGGGGCAGGCCCATGCCCAGTCCGTCACCACGGTGGAGAGTGCCTCACCGGCGGAGCGGAAACGATTGGTGGGGTAACGCGCCAGGACCCGTGCGGCGTCGGTCGGCCCGAAGAGTGTGTGGATTTCCTCCGGGTAGCTGGCATCCGTTGTCTGCTTGCCTGTCGCGGCCTCGATGGCGGCGGTGAAGAGGTGGTGTTCATCGCGCGTGGTGCCTTCGATGACCGGCACGCGGTTGAAGTGGCCTGTGGCGAACGCTTCTTGCGGGCTGAGGGGAAGGACGCCGCCGCCCGTTGTCGGGCCGGATCCGATGCCGTCGTCGGACCACTTGGCGAGCTTCCTCGCCGGTTTGGCGCGCAGGCAGGCCGCGGCCGTACGGACGTTGCGGCAGCCGAGTTTCGCGGCGACGTCGAGTCCGTGCTGCTCGCGCTCCGCGCGCGGTAGCGGGAACCAGGTCGGCGGGCCCGGGGACCATCTTCTTCCGGTGCACTCCGCGCTCTGCACGATCGCCTTCTGGAAGAGGCCTGCCGAGCCGGGGGCCGCCAGATGGGAGCAGACGCTCGTGCCTCCGGCCGACTCGCCGAAAATGGTGACGTTCGCCCCATCGCCACCGAATGCCGAGGCGTTGCGCTGGACCCATTGCAGCGCAGCCTGCTGGTCCTCAAGTCCGAAGTTGCCCGAGAGGTGCCGGGCCGCACCGTGGTCCAGGGCGGGATGTGCGAGGAATCCGAAGATGCCCAGGCGGTAGTTGGGCGACACCACGATCACGTTGCCCGTGCTCGCCAGGCGCTGTGCGTCATAGAGGCTTCCGGCGCCGTTGATGAAGCCGTTGCCGTGGATCCACACCATCACCGGTAGTTTGCGACCGCTGCTGTGGCGGGGCGTCGTGACGTTGAGGTAGAGGCAGTCCTCGGTGTTGCTGGCCTTGTCGATCAATCCCTCCGCCTGCGCGCACCGGTTGCCGGGCTTGGTCGCGTTCCTGATTCCCGACCACGATGCGGCGCGCTGGGGAGAGGCCCAGCGACGTGGCCCGGTCGGTGGGGCCGCGTACGGGATCCCCTGGAACAGCCGCGCGCTCGCGGTGAGCGTGCCGCGCACCGCGCCGGCGTCGGTTGAGACCACCGCGGAGTGGTCTCGGCTCGTCCCGGCCTGGGTCGTGGACGCGGCACCGGCCGTCCCGGCGCATGCCGAGGCGCTGAAGATCACTGCTGCCGCCAGTAGTGTCCGTAGGCGACCTGGCACGGCGGTCCGCGAACGGTCGCGGCCTGTCGCTGGGCCCTGCATGAGCTGTCTCAACTGTTCACATCCCGGCTCTTTGTGTAAGGTTCACACGAATGAAAGTGTAAGGGCCACACAAAGTCAAGAGTTCGGGCGGGATCCGTGAGGGCGATCACTGATGTCAACTGGCGTTGATCCGCAGGAGCTGCCACCGGGGCTGGCCCTCGCGTGGGGTCTGCCCACCAAGACGAGCGGGCTCGGACGGCCCCCGTCCCACAGCGTCGAGCAGGTCGTCGAGGCGGCCATCGACCTGGCCGACGCGGACGGCTTCGCGGCGCTGTCAATGCCGAAGCTCGCCAAGAAACTCGGGCTCACGGCCAACGCGATCTACCGCTACGTCCGGTCCAGGGACGAGCTGCTGGTGCTCGTCGCCGAGACCGGATGGGGCCCCGCACCGGACCTGCCGTCGGGCGCCGCCCACTGGCGAACCGCGGCGACGACGTGGACTCAGGCGATGATCGACCGGTGCGAGGTCCATCCCTGGCTGGTGGACCTGCCCGTCCGGGGCGCGCCGATGACGCCGAACCTGCTGCGCTGGACCGAGGTCATCCTGGAATGCTTCATCGGCGCCGGACTCAGCCCCAAGGAGGCGATTCAGTGCGCGCTGCTGCTCGACGTATACGCGCGCCGGATCGCCGACATGCGCCGCGACCTCAGGCAGAGCAGCGCGGACTCCGTGAATCCGACCGCCGTGCAGAATTTCCTGCTGCCCTTGCTGCGCGAGCACGGGTACCCCATCGTGGCGGCCTTGATGGTCGGCGACGACTATTCAGACGACATCGACGACAGCGATGTGACGTTCGGCCTGACGCGAATCCTGGACGGCATCGAGGGCCTCCTGCCAGGGAGTCGCCACACCACCGACCCCGCCGGCTAATTCGCCGAGTGGCGGCGACGTTCCGGATGGGCGATTTCCCTTTCATACTCAAGGATCTCGCCGCACGAGCGGCGATGGTGTGCCACTGCTGGACGATCTCGACTCGATTCCGGCCCGCTCCGGATCAACTCGGCGCAGCTTCGAGCCGGGGGCACCAGGAAGCCTGCCGACGAGTCCCGACCCGGCCGCAAAATCCCAATTGCCTGGGGGTTCCTTGATCGTCGATGCGTTCGACGGAGATGAGTTTGTCCAAGGGGACCTGCCGCTCCACGTCGCCGCCGAAACTAATGATTCCGCTTTCGCCGTCCAGGACGTGGTCGCCGTGCACACCGCTGATCGCGTGCCAGACAGCAGGCGGGGTCAACGGCATCGTCGGCGCGTCCTCGCGAAGCTGCTTTATGGCGTTCACGTAGAGCTTGACGGCATCGAATGCGAGGGCGGCGTGCCCGTCCAGAGACGAGCTCGCGACGTTTGCACACTCCTGCGGAAATAGCCTTCTCAGCTCCGAGTAGAGTTCACTCACATTCGCACATTTGGTAGAGCCGAGAGTGAAGTCCAGAAAATCGTAGGAGAGTCCAGGGTAGTTCGCCCGCCGTTCTGGATCGGCCGCCAGCCGCACCACGTCATCGCCGCCCAAGAGCACCGGTGGCGACGAGTGACAGACCTGGTTCACCCCGCCGAGCAAGGATTCGAAGTCTTCCGAACGTCCTGCGAAGAAGACGACTCCGTCATAGGAGCACGACTGCTGGCCGACCTCTCCGGGCCCCGGGGCGTCCAGCGGATCCACGCCCGCCGCCTGGGGCGGGGAGTACTCCACGTTCTCCACGCGGAATCCGTGCGCCGCGAAGCTGCCAGCGAGATCGTCTTTCAGGTTCCTGCTGTAGATGTCGGTGGTATCGGCCGAATAGATCACGCGCACCTCACGCTTCGGCGCGTCCCCGCCGGCCTCGACAAGATGGTCCGCGTACGCCGCCGCCACTTCGGCCTCTCGCCGGTTCTGCGGCGACACCTGGAAGTACAGCGGCGACTTCTGCACGAGCGCATCCGCCGAAAGCGTCGTGGCGACCATCGGGAGGCCGATCCCGGTCAACCGGCGGATCGTATCGGTGGTCGCCTCCCGGCTCTGGTCGAGCCCTGCCACACCGACGATCGACGGGTCGCGCCGCCGCATCCGGCCCACGATTTCCGCGACGCGCGTACCGAAGCGCATTCCCGAACCGGCGTTGGCGGGAAAAATACGCAGGATGGGCTCGTTTCGTCCGGGATTCTTCAGTTGCCGGGACTGCGCGCTCGCCGCGCCTTGCAACGCCTCACGTACGTAGGAGAACTGGGCGGTCGACTTGCCTGCGCTGCTGAGCAGTGCGGACAGGTGAACGAGAGTGATCATCGGCCGGTCCGGGTCCCTGCGGTGCGCCTGCTCGGCCCTGCGGTTCAGGGTGGTGATCACTTCGAGAGTCCTGTTGAGCGCGCGGTCGGGGGCACGGAAAGTGGACCCGTGCGTGGCCACTCCGATGCATTCGCCGGTGCTCGCCGTCTCCATCGTCTCGGCATCTGGCGCGGAGCGGCTCAGGCCGCAATGCGCGGCCCGGTAGTCCTCGCCGCTGTTCCAGGCGAAAGCGGTCGCCCCTCCGGTTGTCATGGCGACGACGAGCGCGATGACCGCAGAGAGCAGCAGCAACGTTCCTCGGCGCGCCCAGCGCGGTGGGTCGTCGATGCGCAGTTGAGAATCCTGGGAAATCTCGCTACGCCGGGTGTAGTCGTAGTCATCGTGCTCGGGGGACAGGAGCGGCGGCGTCCGGACGGGCAAGTACCAGGGACTGCGGCTGCGGCTCCGTCCCTTCTGCTCGAACTTGTGCCGCCAACCGCTGTGGAGGTTCTCGTCCGGCTCCCACATCCGGGGATCTCCCCAGTCGTCATGGGCGGGCGACCCGATGCCAGGTGCGTGGGCTCCCGCGGCTATCACGAGGAGCGGATCGAAGGCGCCGGTCTCGATGCGAACATCGATGATCGTTTCGATGATCGTGGTGCCGCAGTTGCCCTCCCCCAGCCCGTCGAGAATCGCCACGCAGTACGCGGTGCGCCGGACTGCGCGCGGTCGCCATATCCGACGCCGATAGGCGGCACGCAGGTCTTCCAGGAAGGCGTTGACCATCAGCTTCCGAAGCTGTTCGGCGTCCTCGCCGCCGATGTGCGGCTTGGTCAGCCGCTCGGCGAATCCTTCGAAGGTGCCCGGGTCGGCGGGCGAGAGATAGGGCTGGTTGAGCAGCCATTTGTACTCGCGCCCGAGCCCACGACGTGCCCGGAACCAAGCGAGCGGGATGACGTGCGTGGCGAGCAGCCACAGCCACCACGGCACCCTGCTCTGGACGGCTAGTTCGGATTCCGGCGAGCGCAGGAATCCGAACGCGCGCCGACGGCTCAGCTCACGCGCACGCAACTCATGGAGCAGCGGACGATCAGGCCCGTCCACCTCCGGGCCCGCCCTGCCGCCCTGCCGCATCAACCAGTTGACGAGCCCGAACCGGCGGAACCGCACCCGTCCGTCCCGGCCGTTCACATCGCGGGCGAGTTCACCCGCGATGCCTTCGAGCACGCCGCGCACCGCTTCGACCGATTCCCTGTTCGAAGGCGGGGCGTCTCCCGAAGGAAGCCTGTGCAGGCAGTGCGGCACACGCCGGGGATCCGCCTCACGCAGGAACGCTCGGACCCCCTCCGCGAGCTGGGTATGCCCGTCCCCGCTCACCAGGCAGATCACCGGCAGACCTTCGCGACCTTGCCGTGCATTCCGGTGCTTCTCGGGTTTGGGACATTCACCCCGGCTCGGCCTGCGCACAAGATCGGCCACGAGCTTCAGCATGTTCCCAGCTCCAGGGAACATCGGCAGATCCGTCATGGTTCCGGTCGGTTCCATAAAGGGCTTCCGGTGAGACGATCGGGAGGCATGGATGCCACGGGCGCCCAGTATCCACCGGATCGACGCCAAGCAGTATGGAGTTCGCACTAATGGCCGGAATCTCCCCGCCCCCGACACTGAATGTGATTCCAACACCGTGAGTGACATCATCGACCCCCAGTTCCCGGCCGCGTCCGGCGACGCGGCGAACTGCCGCGGGATGAACGCCTGCTGCACCGACGCCGAGCAGGCCGCCGACCCGGCCGCACGGTGCCGGAGGCCGAGGCCGACAGCTGATGCGGCTGCAGAATTCCCGGTCGACCAGGCACGACGCCGGTCCCCGGATTCCTCTCACAGGGCACCTACCGCCGGTCACCAACCCCCGGCGGAATGGCTGTGCCATTAGTCGCGCAAGACTGCGCGACTAATTGCTTTCCAGCCCAGCGGCGTGTACCGCGCGAAGGCGTGCTCGCGGCGGCCCTTTCGGGCGCCCTGGACGCGATCTACGACGCGCTCCCACGGCCAGCCGCACCGGGACCTGATGTGTATGCGTCGAATGGGGTGAGCGCAGGCCGGGCCGGGCGGAGACGTTCGTGCGCAGGTCGGAGACTCAGCGGCCGGCGAGTCGGGCGGCGATGCGGAGTCGCGGTCGGTGATGGAGTGTCGCGGCGGACGTCCCGGGCGAAGGTCGTTAGAGGGGGGTTTCTTCGTCCGGGTCGGTGGGGCTTTCGGGGCTTGTCGTGGCGAGGGTCTTCATCCAGGCGTCCAGGTCGGTGCGGAGGACGCGGGCGGTTCCGTCGAGGACGGTGTGAGGCGGGGTGTTGCCCTCGGCTCGCCACTGCTGCCATTCCTCGGGGGTGATGTCGAGTTCTATGCAGATCTGGGGGACGGTGAGCCAGCGGCTCGGCTGGGTCTTGTCGGCGGCCGGTTTGGGGAGGACGCCTGTTTTGAGGGCGTCGCGGGCTTCGGCGGGGTTGAGCCACGGGGAGTCGCTGAGGGAGCGCATGCGGTCTTGCCAGGCGGCCAGGTCGGCTCGGTGGACGCGGGTGACGCCGTCCGGGCCCGTGGTGGAGGTGGGGGCCGTGCCCTCGGCCTGCCAGGTGTCCCAGACCTGCGGGCTGATGCTCAGCAGGGTGCAGAGTTCGGGGAGGGTCAGCCACCACAGGGCGGAGAAGTCCTGTGGGGCGGATGGACGATCGGTGGTCATCGTGTGATCCATTTCGTGGCGTCCATGAGCTGGGCCGAGCCGGGGCCTTCGTCGGCCGGGTGACGCTTCGCGGCCGGTGCCGGTGCGGCGGTCCCGCCGCCGGGCCGGGGCGCCTCGTGGTCGTCGCCGACCGGAAGTTCGGTCACATCGCCATCGTAGATGAGGCAAGTGTCCCGCAGGCTCGATCGTTGGCCTTCTGTGCCATACGCGCCCGCTCTCCTGGCCTTCTCGGGACGTTTGCGCACGTCGGAGTGCTGCTGGGCGATGGCGAGGGTGTGGGATGTGGGGGGCGGCGGGCGGTTTGTCCGGGCGGCGCGGCACGGCCCGCGCGGAGCCGTCGGGCGGGTGCGGCGGCGGCCGGCGGGTGAATTGCCGTTGTCATCTCGTGCGCAAATTAACCGGGATACGGCGGGGGCGGCGCGCGCGGCGCAAGGAGTGCTCTATTCCAGTGAGCCGTATGGCGTATCTCACCGTTCGCGGCGATCATTTCGGGTGCGTTGCGACGTCTTTATTGTGATGGCGCGGGGCTCTTGGGGGAGGACGTCGTGGAGTTGCGGCATGTCGAGGCGTTCCTGGTCGTGGCGGAGGAGCTGCACTTCGGGCGGGCCGCCGGACGGGTCGGGGTCACGCAGGCCCGGGTCAGTCAGCTCGTCCGGGAGCTGGAGCGGGAGGTGGGGGCGCCGCTGTTCGAGCGGACCACGCGGCGCGTCCGGCTCACCGCGCTCGGGACGAGGTTCCGGGAGTCCGTCGCGGTCGGGTACGAGCAGATGTCCGCGGCGTTGCTGGACGCGCAGAGCGCCGCCCGGGAGGTCTCCGGGGTCTTGCGGGTCGGGTATCTGCCGGGGCTCGGCGACTGCGCCGTGAGGCTCGCCGCCGAGATGGAGGCCCGGCATCCGGAGTGTCAGGTCGTTGTCGGCGCGCTCGGGTTTCCGTGGGCTCTGCTGCCGCACGACCTGCTCATCGACGGGGTCTGGGACGTCGTCCTGTCGTGGGCGCCCTGCGGAGACGGGCGGGCTCTGGCGGCGGCCGGGCTGTCCGTTGGGCCGGCGCTCGGTCGTTATGAGCGCGCCGTGCTCGTCCCCGAGGGCCATCCGCTCGCGCGGTGCGAAACGGTCCACGTGGACGTGCTCAGCCGCTACGAATTCCTCAACCCGAGCAACGGCGTTCCACCGGCCCTGCGGGATCTGTGGACGGCCCGGGAAACGCCCTCGGGACTGCCGCTCCGCTACACGAAGGACGACCTGGCGACCATGGCCGGCAAGGACGACCTCACCGCCGAGGACGTTCTGCTGCTCGTCGCGCGCGGACGCGGCCTCTACCTCACGGTCAACGCCGTCCAGAAACGGTTCAACTTTCCCGATCTCGCGTTGATCGCCGTCCACGGCGTTCCACCCCGGGATATCGTGCCCATCTGGTCCAGCGCCACGGAGAACGCTACGATCCGTTCTTTCGGCGCACTCGTCGGCGAGTACGGACGACGAGTCGCGAAAAATCCTCATGAATCATTCATAAGCCGCGCTTCCTAATGCGTAAGCGAATGGACGTTGATGACCGACGGCCGATCTTGAAAGGATGATCGACGGCGCTTTTGTCGCCGAATTCGAAAAACCTTCATGAGGCGGTCATGTCCATCTTCAGTCAGCGCAGCATCCCCCGGCGGACGCGTGCCACCGTCCTCGCGGTGGTCCTGGCCGCGTCGAGCGCGGTCGCGGGCGGCGGGCCGGCGCTCGCCGAGCCGTCCCCGTCGTCCCAGGTGTACGACCACAGCAAGGAGAAGGGCATCGCGCCCGGCGCGCACGGCGCCCTGACCAAGGGATTCTCCACCACCGAACTCTCGGTGAAGTTCAGGACCGCCAGCGGGCTCCGGATCCGCGGCCACCGGTTCGAGGCGGCCGACGGCGAGGACGCCGACAAGCTCGCCGCCGTTCTCGCCAAGTACCCCGGCGCCTGGATCAAGCCCCTGTCGAACCGTCCCGAGCAGGACATCACGGCCGAGCGGGTCAGGCTGGAGAAGCGCTCCGGTCGGAAACTCCCGGACCTGAACTCCTGGTTCACCGTTTTCGTTCCGAAGGGCATCGAGTCCCTGCGCGACGAACTCAACAAGCTCCCGTTCGTCGAGATCGCCGTGGCCAAGCCGGCGGTCAGCTCCCCCACCGAGCCGTTGCGCTCGTACCAGACCTACCGCAACCCGGTCGGCTCGTCCGCCGGCACCGGAATCGAAGCCGAGTTCGCCAACGCCCAGGCCGGCGGAAAAGGCGACGGAATCACCGTCACCGACATCGAGGTCAGCGACCGCCTCGGCAACGGAATCAACGCCACGTCCGGATCGGCCGCGGCCGGCGGGAAGCATTCGCTGATGGTCGACAACACGTCCGCGCACGAAGTGTGGGCGTGGGGCGACAACAGCCTGGGCCAGCTCGGGGACGGGACGACCACCAACCGTCCGGCCTCGCTGACGAAGGTGTCCGGGCTGACGTCCGTGAAGGCCGTCGCCGCCGCCGGGTCCTTCTCCGTCGCGCTGAAGACCGACGGCACCGTCTGGACGTGGGGCGCCAACGACAAGGGGCAGCTCGGCACCGGCAGCACCGCCGCCAAGAGCACCGTGCCGGTGCAGGTCGGCGGGATCACCAACGCCGTCAGCATCAGCGCGGGCTCCACCGGGAACGTGCTGGTCGCCCTGGCGGACGGCACCGTCAAGTCCTGGGGCAGCAACGCCTACGGGCAGCTCGGCAACAGCAGTGTCACCGGAAATTCGAACGTCCCGGTCACGGTCACCGGGCTGACCGGCGTTTCCACGGCCTTCGGCGCCGTCGCGTCCGGCTGGGGGCACTCGGTCGCCGTGCTCGCCAACGGCACCGCCAAGGCGTGGGGGCTCAACGCCAACGGACAGCTCGGCGACAACACCACGACCAACAACCCGACGCCGACCGCCGTCCCGAGCCTGACCGGGGTGAGCGCGGTCAGTGCGGGCGCGTTCCATACGCTGGCCCTGCTGTCCAGCGGCGTCGTCAAGGCGTGGGGCTACAACGCCCAGGGCCAGCTCGGCGACAACTCCATCACCGACCGGCACTCCCCCGTCGCGGTGTCCGGGCTGACGAACGCCACCGCGATCACCGCGGGCGACCTGTTCAGCGCCGCGATCCGCAACGACTACTCCGTCGTCGGCTGGGGCGACAACGACAAGGGACAGCTCGGCACCGGCAACAACACCGACAGCAAGGTCCCCGCGCAGATCTCCGGCACCGGATCGGCCGGGGCGATCGCCGCCGGCAGCCGCCACGTCGTCGCCAACTTCCTCGTCGCGGACCTCAACGTCTGGGGCGACAACGCGAACGGGCAGCTCGGGACGCTCTCGACCGCGAACAGCAACGTCCCCGTCCACCCGAACGACCTCGCCAACACGCAGTGGAACAGCTGCCACGAAGACCTGGCGAACCGTCCGGCGCCCGCCGGCGCGCCCGTCCAGGTGCCGCAGCTCGGCGGCAGCCCCTGCTACCCCGGCTCGCACGGGACGCCGGTCATCGGCATCATCGGCGCGCAGGACGACAACAACCTCGGCATGGCGGGCATCGCGCCGCACGCCAAGCTCCAGCTCACGCACAACTCCACGCCCGGCGGACCTATCGCCTACGCCACGTCCCACTCCCAGTCCGGTGACGTGATGCTTCTGGAGCTGCAGCTCAACGGCTACCCGGTCGAGGTGGACCCGCTGGCGTACGACCAGATCAAGCTGGCCGTCGCCGCGGGCGTCACGGTGATCGAACCGGCGGGCAACGGCAACCACAACCTGGACGACCCGAACGATCCGGACGCCGTGACGATCATGGGACGGCCCGACTCCGGCGCCGTCATGGTCGGCGGGGGCGAGCCGCCGAGCCTCGGCGGCGTCAACTGCGAGGGCTCCGGCCGCCCCGCCGCGCGCACCGCCATGCCGTACACCACCTACGGCTCGCGCGTGGACGTCCAGGGGTACGGCGCGTGCGTCGCGTCCCTCGGCACGCCCGGCTTCCAGGACCTGTCGGCGTCCGAGACCGATCCCAACAAGATGTACCGCAGCACGTTCAACGGGACGTCGAGCGCCAGCCCCATCGTCGCCGGGGCCGTCGCCGCGCTCCAGGGCGTCGCCAAGCAGCGCGGCGCCGTCCTGACGCCGGCGCAGGTCCGCCAGATCCTCAAGCAGACCGGCACCGCGCAGCCCACGGGCGACACCCGGCACATCGGGCCGCTGCCCAACCTCCAGGCCGCCATCAACTCCCTCTGACCGCGAACGCCGCCGCACCGGACGACCCGGTGCGGCGGCGCCGTTTCACGGGTTCAGGTGGACGGGCAGCGTCACGTGCCCGTTGGAGATGAAACTCGGGCTCGGCTTCAGTTCCTCGGCCGGGACGGCCAGGGACACGTCGGGGAACCGCTCGAAGAGGGCCGGAAGGGCGATCCCGGCCTCCGCCCGGGCCAACGGCGCGCCCAGGCAGAAGTGGACGCCGTGACCGAACGCCAGATGGTCCTTCGTGGGGCGCAGGACGTCGAATGCGTCCGCGTCCCCGCCGTTCAGATCCGGGTGCCGTCCGGCCGCCGCATAGGACGCGAGAATCGCCTCGCCCTTGCGGATCGTCGGGCCGCCGGGAATTTCGACGTCCTCGACGGCATAACGCAGCGGCAGATTCGCGACCGGCGCTTCGTAGCGAAGGGCTTCCTCAATGGCGTCGGTCCACGTCGCGCGGCCTTCGCGGATGTGCGCCAACTGGTCGGGGTGCGTCAGCAGCGCCGCGATCGCCTGGTCCAGAAGGTTGACCGTCGTTTCGTGGCCCGCGGAGATCACCAGCAGAAGCGTGTCCAGCAGTTCCTGCTCGGCGAGGACGGACCCTTCTTCGTCGCGCGCGTCGATGAGCAGGGACGTCATGTCGTCGCCGGGCGCGGCGCGTTTGGCGGCGACCAGATCGGCCAGCAGCGCGTACAGGGCGTGCGTGTTCGCCGTCTGCTGCTCGGCGGTGAGCGTCGTGTCGAAGACGCCGTCGACCATGCGCCGGAAGTCCGGCCCGGAACTGGCGGGCAGGCCCATCAGTTCGCTGATGACGCGGATCGGCAGCGGATAGGCGAAGCGTTCGCGCAGGTCGACCGGCCCGGACGAGGCGGCGAGGTCGTCCAGCAGCTCGGCGGTGATCTGCTCGATGCGCGGGACGAGCGCGGCCGTGCGGCGGGCCGTGAACGCGGGCGCGACCAGGCGGCGCAGCCGACGGTGGTCGTCGCCGTACGCGGTGAACATGTTCTGGACGGCCACCCACAGGTCCAGCGGCCAGATCCCGACGATCTCGTCGGGGAACCTCGGCCAGTGCAGATGGGCGCTCTTGGAGACGCGGGGATCGGTCAGCAGCCGTTTGAGGACGTCCGGGTCGCTGACCGCCCACGCCTCGACGCCGAGGACGTCCACGCGCGCCGCCGGGCCGCGGGCGCGGAGTTCGGCGTCCTCCAGACGGCGGTCGGCACCGAGGACGAGGATCTGGTCCTGGCTCATGCGGGCCTCCTTGACGGGGGACGCCCGGCAATACCGGGAAGCCGTCCCGACTTGCTCGGGGCGCGCCGAAAACGGCGCTCTCGAATAGGGAAGTGTAGGTGCCCCATCCCGGCAATGCATCAGGAACCGGCGAGTAAATACCGAGACGGCACGAATTGGCCGCCGACCACCATGGTTAACGGCGGAATCCCGCGATTGGGCGGTCCAGAATAACCGACCCGGCCACACCATGGAAGGCCCTTGCGTAATCGGGCGAGTGCCGTATGCTGCCGTCCTGCTCTCGGGACCCCGTGGAGTTCCCGCCCCCGCATTGGCCACCACCCACCGGCCAAACACTCCCAACCCGATACAAAACGGACAGCTTGATGACCACCCCACCCGTCGACGCGAAAAGGCCGCGCCGCGCACGGCGCTCCCCGGCCGGCACCGCGGACGTCCCGCGTCCGGGCGCCCCGCGGCCCCGCGCGTAGTCCCCGGCGCGGATCCGCCTTCGCTCACGAGGAACCGATGGACCACACCCTGTTGACGGCGGCGCTCGCGTGCCTGGCCGCCGGCCTCGCCGCCGTCGCGGTCCTGCTTCTGCGCCAGCGGCAGATCACCGCGCGCCTGCGGCGGCGCAACGACGCGCTCGCCTACGAGATGCGCCTGCGCGAGGACGAACTGCGCCACCTGGTCACGACGCGCCTGCCCGCGCTGGCCGAGGTCCCGCGCGACCAGCCCGTGACCGTCCCCGGCCCGCTCCACCGGCGGCCGGGCCGCGCCGACGAGCTGCAACCCGTCCTGGACCTGGCGGCCGACCTCGTGGCGCGGGCGCGGACGCAGGCGGAGCAGTCGGCGACGGCGACGCTGCGGGCGATGATGCGCGCCGTCCAGAGCCTGGCCAACGAGCAGCAGGTCGCGATCTCGGCCATGCAGGAGCGGCACGACGACCCGGCCGTCCTGGAGGACCTGCTCCGCATCGACCACATGAACGCCCAGCTCGGCCGCCGCGCGCAGGCCACGGCGGTGCTGAGCGGGTCCTGGCCGGGGCAGCAGCGGTCGGCGTCGTCGCTCACCGACGTGGTGCGCGGCGCGACGTCCCGGATCCGCGACTACCTGCGCGTCCGCGTGACGTCCGAGGTGGGCGTCGCGGTGGTGAGCCGCGCGGTCGAGCCCGTCGTGCTGGCCCTCGCGGAGCTGCTGGACAACGCCGCCCGGCACTCGCAGCCGAGCACGCCGGTCGAGGTCAACTTCCAGCAGGCGCACAACGGCGTCGCCATCATGATCGACGACGCCGGGGTCGCCATGGACGGCGAGGACCTGGAGCGCGCGACCCGCACCCTGACCGGACGGCGCCGCGCCGACGTCCACGCCCTCGGCGACCCGCCGCAGGTCGGCTTCGCCGTGACGGGCCTGCTCGCCGCGCGCTACGGGTTCTCGGTGTCGGTCGACACGCGGTCGCCCTACGGCGGCGTCCGCGCCGTGGTGTTCCTGCCGACGGCCCTGCTCACGCGTCTCCCGGCCGAGACCGCGCCCGTCCCCGCGGCGCCCGAGCCCCCCGACCGGACCCGGACGACCCCGGGCGGCCTGGTGAAGCGCCGCCGCGTCAGCGCAGCGCCCGCCGAGCAGGGCGGCCCGGCGCCGGCCCGGCCGGGACGTCCGGCGCGGGACGTCGCGGCGGGCATGGGCGCCTGGCAGCGCGGCACCCGGTCCGGCCGCGCCACGGCACCGCCCGACAGCGACCCGCCCGCAAGCGAAGGGGAGAACTCCCGGCCATGAACGACGTCTTCGACAACAAGCTGGGCTGGATGCTCGACGACGCCCTCCGGATGCCGGAGACGCGGTACGCGATCCTGCTCTCCGCCGACGGGCTGCTCGTCGCGCACTCCGCGCGGATCGACCGGGACGAGGCCGAACGCCAGGCCGCCGGGATGGCCGGGCTCCAGTCGCTCGCCCGCGCCACCGCCGAGTTCTGCGGCACGCCCGACACCGTGTGGCGGCAGACCGTCAGCGAGTTCGACGACGGGTACGTCTTCCTCGTCGCCGCAGGTCCGGGCGCCTACCTGGCCGTGTCGGCGAGCCTGCACGTGGACATGGAGGCGGTCTCGTTCCGGCTCCAGGAACTCGTCCAGCGGCTCGGCGGGGAGCTGACGAGCCCGCCCCGGCACGGCGTCGGCGGTGCGGCGTGAAGGCGCGCCGGCGGGCGCTCGTCCGGCCGCACGTGGTGACGGGCGGACGCGCCCATCCGAGCCGCAACATCTTCGACCTCGTCACGCTCGTGGCCGGAACCGGACGCGCCGCCGCCGGGCTCAGCCCCGAGAAGCGCCGGATCGCCGCGCTGTGCCGGGACGGCGCGCTGTCGGTCGCCGAGATCGCCGGGCATCTGGCGCTGCCGATCAGCGTCACCAAGGTCCTCGTGTCCGACCTGGTCGACAGCGGGCACCTGTCGCCGCGCGTCCCCACCCCGGCCGACGAGCCTTCCAAGATCGAGATTCTGCAGGAGGTGCTCGATGGACTCCGCGCTCGCCTCTGAGATCCACCTCCCCGACACCGTTCGGACGGCGGTGAAACTGCTGATCGCGGGGCCGTTCGCCGTCGGCAAGACCACGTTCGTCGGGACGCTGTCGGAGATCCGCCCGCTGCGCACCGAGGAGACGATGACGCAGGCCGGCGCGCCCGTCGACGACCTCACCGGCGCCCGCGACAAGACGACCACGACCGTCGCGATGGACTTCGGCCGCATCACGATCGGGGAGCGGATCGTCCTCTACCTGTTCGGCGTCCCCGGCCAGCAGCGCTTCACCCCGCTGTGGAAGGACCTGGCGCGCGGCGCGTACGGCGCGCTGATCCTCGTCGACACGAGCCGGCTGGAGGCGTCGTTCGACGTCATCGACCTCGTCGAGCGGCAGGGCCTGCCGTACGCCGTCGCGGTCAACCGGTTCGACGGCGCGCCGGTCTTCCCGGAGTCCGAGGTCCGCGAGGCGCTCGACCTGCTGCCGTCCACTCCCCTGGTCACCTGCGACGCGCGCGACCACGCGTCGTCGGTCCGGGCGCTGATCACCCTCGTCCACCACCTGCTCGCCGCCGACGCCCCCCAGGAGCACGCGTGACTTCCGAGCCGTCCGGCTGCCCCGTCGACCACCGCGCCGCCCTGTACGGGCCGGAGTTCGCCGCCGATCCGGGCGCCGTCTACGCCGGGCTGCGCCGGCACGGCCCCGCCGCGCCCGTCGAGCTGGCGCCCGGCGTCCCGGCGACGCTCGTCATCGGCTACCAGGCCGCGCTGGACGTGCTGCGCGACCCCGCGACGTTCCCGAAGGACGCGCGCGCGTGGCAGCAGACCGTGCCCGACGACTGCCCGGTCCTGCCGATGATGATGTACCGGCCGAACTGCCTGTTCACCGACGGCGAGGTCCACGCGCGGCTGCGGCGCGCGGTGACCGACAGCCTCGACCGGATCGACACCGGCGCGCTGCGCGGCTACGTGGAGCGCAGCGCGGACCGTCTCATCGACCGGTTCTGCGCGGACGGCTCGGCGGACCTGCTCGGCCAGTACGCCAAGATGCTGCCGCTGCTGGTGTTCAACGAGATGTTCGGCTGCCCGCCCGACATCGGCGACCGGCTCGTCTACGGCATGAGCGGCATCTTCGACGGCATCGACGCCGAGAAGGCCAACGCCGAACTGACCCGCGCCGTCGCCGACCTCGTCGCGCACAAGAAGGAGCACCCGGGCGCGGACGTGACGTCCTGGCTCATCCACCACCCCGCGCGGCTCGCCGACGAGGAGCTGATGCACCAGCTCATCCTGCTCCAGGGCGCCGGGACGGAGCCGGAACAGAACCTCATCGCCAACGGCCTGCGGCTGCTGCTGTCGGACGACCGGTTCGCGGGCGACCTGTCCGGCGGGAGCCTGCCCGTCGAGGACGCGCTGGACGAGATCCTCTGGACCGACCCGCCGATGGCCAACTACGGCGTCACGTACCCCGTCCAGGACGTCGAGATCGGCGGAGTCCACCTGCCTGCGGGCCAGCCCGTCGTGATCAGCTTCGCCGCCGCCAACACCGACCCCGCCAAGGAGTCGGGCCCGCGCACCGGCAACCGCGCCCACCTGGCCTGGAGCGCCGGCCCCCACACCTGCCCGGCACGCGGCCACGCCCGGCTCATCGCGTCCGTGGCCCTCGAACGCCTGCTGGACCGCCTGCCCGACATGGAACTCGCCGTCCCCGTGGACGAACTGACCTGGCGCCCGGGCCCCTTCCACCGCGCCCTGGCATCCCTGCCCGTCCACTTCCCCCCGGTCCAGCCCCCCGCACCGCCGCAGTACACGCCCCCCGCACCCGCTCCGGCACCCGCGCCGACGTGGACCCCCGAACCCCACCGCTCCTGGTGGCACTCCCTCACCCGCTGGTGGCGCGGCGAGTCACGGCGGTAGCTCGTCCGTTCCGCGGAACATGCGGTGGCCGCGCAGCCCGGTGACCGTGGGCCGACGCGGGGTCACGCCGACCTCCAGACGCAGGCGCATCGCGGTGAAGAACGCGGTCACGCCTCCGGCGCACGCGAGGAGGACCAGGGCCGGCACGGCGTCCGCGCCGGTGACGGCGAGGAGCGCGGCGCAGACCACGGCGACAGCCACGCCGGCCCCTTGCAGCACCCGCAGGATCCGGCGGCGTCGCAGGGTGCGGTCCAGGGAGAGGACGCGGACGGTGAACGTCCCGCCGCAGGTCGCGCAGGTCACCGTCTCGTCACGCCGGCCCTGTTCCGGTCGCTCGAAGGCGAGCGGATGCAGCTCCCATCGAGCCCGGGTGACGGCGACGCCGGCGCTCATCGAGGCGAGATGCCCGTAACGGACGCCGACGTGCGGGCCTAACGGTCGGCCGGCCATGCCTCCTCCTGGAGGTGAGGTGTCCCGAACGCTAGTCGCGTCCGGGGCCTCGCGGTCGGCCGGATGCGGTCAGAGTTTCTCGACCGGGGCGAAGCGGAGGACCAGGCGTTTCACGCCGTACTCGCCGCCGAAGTCGACGCTGGCGGCGGCCTTGTCGCCGGCGCCGTCGACCGCGACGACCGTGCCGAGGCCGAAGGCGTCGTGGGTGACCTTGTCGCCCGGGGCCAGGGACGGGACGGCGCGGTTGCCCGGGCCGGAGGCCAGGCCGCGCGCGGCGGCGGCCGTCAGGGCCGACGGGCGGGACGGCCCCTTGCGCGCCCAGTCCACCAGGGTCGAGGGGATCTCGGCGAGGAACCGGGACGGCGGGTTCACCTGCGGCGAGCCCCACGCGCTGCGCATCGACGCGAGGCTCACGTACAGGCGCTGGCGCGCGCGCGTGATGCCGACGTAGGCCAGGCGGCGTTCCTCTTCCAGTTCCTTCGGGTTGCTCATCGCGCGCAGGTGCGGGAAGACGCCGTCCTCCATGCCGGTGAGGAACACGACGGGGAACTCCAGGCCCTTCGCGGTGTGCAGCGTCATCAGCGTGACGACGCCCTGCTCGCTCTCGGCGGGCCGCTCCCCCGGCGGGACGGGCGCGGACTTGGCGCCGCCCGGGATCGAGTCGGCGTCGGCGACCAGCGCGACCTGCTCCAGGAACTCGACCAGCCGTCCGGCGGGCTCGCCGTCCTCGACGCGCTCCTCGTACTCGCGCGCCACCGATTCGAGTTCGCGCAGGTTCTCGATGCGGGTCTCGTCCTGCGGGTCCTTGGAGTTGGACAGTTCTTCCAGGTAGCCGGACCGGGTGAGCACCGCGTCCACGATCTCGGCGGGCGTCCGGACGGGCACCAGCTCGCGCAGCCCGTCGATCAGCGCCACGAACTCGCGCACCGCGTTGATCGACCGCGTCGCCATGCCGGGGACGTCCTCGGGCAGCCGCAGCGCCTGCCAGAACGAGATCCGCTCGCGCGACGCGTGCGCCTCCACGCACGCCTCGGCGCGGTCGCCGATGCCGCGCTTGGGGACGTTGAGGATGCGCCGCAGGCTGACGGTGTCCTCGGGGTTGGCGAGGACGCGCAGGTAGGCCAGCAGGTCGCGGACCTCCTTGCGCTCGTAGAACCGGACGCCGCCGACGACCTTGTACGGCATCCCGACCCGGATGAAGATCTCCTCGAACACGCGCGACTGCGCGTTCGTCCGGTAGAACACCGCGACGTCGCCCGGACGCGCCGCGCCCGAGTCGGTCAGCCGGTCGACCTCCTGCGCGACGTGCGCGGCCTCGTCGTGCTCGTTGTCGGCGACATAGCCGACGATCCGGGCGCCCTCCCCCTGGTCGGACCAGAGCCGCTTGGGCTTGCGGTCGGCGTTGCGCTCGATGACCGCGTTCGCCGCCGACAGGATCGTCTGGGTGGAGCGGTAGTTCTGCTCCAGCAGGATCGTCCGCGCGTCGGTGTAGTCGCGCTCGAACTCCAGGATGTTGCGGATCGTCGCGCCCCGGAACGCGTAGATCGACTGGTCCGCGTCGCCGACGACGCACAGTTCGGCCGCGCCGAGGCCCTCCACCGGCGCGGTCAGCTCGCGGACCAGCTCGTACTGTGCGTGGTTGGTGTCCTGGTACTCGTCCACCATGACGTGCCGGAACCGGCGCCGGTAGTGCTCGGCGGCCTCGGGGAACACCTGGAGCAGGTTGACCGTCATCATGATCAGGTCGTCGAAGTCCATCGCGCCCGCCTGCTGGAGGCGCGCCTGGTACATCTCGTACGCCTCGGCGAGCGTCTGCTCCATGTGGGTGGACGCGCGGGCCTTGAACGTCTCGTAGTCGATCAGCTCGTTCTTCAGGTTCGAGACCTGGGCGCTGAACGACTTCGGCGGGTACCGCTTGGGGTCGAGGTCCAGCTCGCGGCAGACCAGGGCCATGAGCCGGGACGCGTCCGCCTGGTCGTAGATCGAGAAGCTCGTCGGGAACCCGAGCCGCTTGGCCTCGCGGCGCAGGATCCGCACGCACGCCGAGTGGAACGTCATGACCCACATCGCCCGCGAGCGGGGGCCGACCAGCGCGTCCACCCGCTCCTTCATCTCGGCCGCGGCCTTGTTGGTGAAGGTGATCGCGAGGATCTGGCCGGGGTGGACGTCGCGCTCGGCGAGCAGGTACGCGATGCGGTGGGTGAGCACGCGCGTCTTGCCCGACCCCGCGCCCGCGACGATGAGCAGCGGCGATCCGGCGTGCTCGACGGCCGCGCGCTGCTGCGGGTTGAGGCCGTCCAGCAGGGGATGAACTTCGGTCTTCGACATCGCCGTCGAGTCTACGGGCCGCCACCGACGGTTTCCGTCGCTCCGCGGTTCTGTCGGCGGCGCCTTCTAGGCTTACCGGGTGGCGAACGCACTGGACGACTCCGAGATCAGCCGGGCCCTCGTGGTGATGGCCCACCCCGACGACGTGGACTTCGGCGCCGCCGGCACGGTCGCGCGGTGGACGGCGCGCGGCATCGAGGTCGTGTACCTGCTCGTGACCGACGGCGACGCGGGCGGCTTCGACGACGACGTGCCGCGCGAGCGGATGGCCCCGCTCCGGCGGGCCGAGCAGGAGGCCGCGGCGGCGGTGGCGGGCGTGCGCGACGTCCGCTGGCTCGGCTACCCCGACGGACGGGTGGAGGCCACGCTCGCGCTGCGCCGCGACATCGCCCGCGTCATCCGCCAGGTCCGGCCCGACCGGGTGCTGACGTCCAGCCCCGACCGGGACTACACGCGCATTTCGCCCAGCCATCCCGACCACCGGGCCGTGGGCTCGGCGACGCTCGACGCCGTCTACCCCGACGCGCGCAACCCGTACGCGTTCCCCGAGCTGCTGGCCGAGGAGAACCTGGACGCGTGGACGGTCCGCGAGGTGTGGCTGAGCGCCGGCCCGTCCGCCGACCACCACGTGGACGTGACCGACGAGTTCGACACCAAGATCAAGGCGCTGCGGGCGCACGCCAGCCAGACCGAGCACATGGGCGACCGGCTCCCGGAGATGGTGCGCCAGTGGCTCACGGCGAACGCCCAACGCGCCGGGATGCCCGCCGGACGGCTCGCCGAAGCGTTCCTGGTGGTGCCGACGGCCTGACTCCGGCGCTGTATCGGGGCCCACAAACCGCTGACTCGCTTGTGGGCCGCCCCCGGACGTGGTTACGTCGGCTTCGTCCGCACCCCGGGAGCCGCCATGACGCTGACGTTCGAGACCTCCGCCGTGTCCACCGCGCCCGCCGCAGAGATCTTCAAGCACCTGGCCGTCGCGGCGGCGTGGAACTCCTGGGGACGGTTCCCGGCGAAGGTCCACCGGACGCGCGCGGGCGACGGGACCGGCAACGGCGTCGGCGCGGTGCGCAAGGTGCTGCTGGTGCGCGAACGGGTGGTGACGTTCGACCCGCCGTCCCACTACGGATATGTGGCGCTGGCGGGGCTTCCGCTACGCAACTACCGGTCGGACGTGTACCTGGAGCCGCGCGCGGGCAACACGCGGATCCGCTGGACGGCGGAGTTCGAGCCCAAGCTGCCGGGGACGGGCCCGGTCGCCCAGCTCGTGGTGGACCGGATGCTGACGTCGTTCGTCCGGCGGCTCGCGCGACACGTCGAGCACTGCCCGGCGAACTGCCCGGCGCGCGATCCCGAAGCAATCTGATCGGAATAGCCGACTAGGCGCGGGCGTTGGCGCGGCCATGAGCATTGGTGTCGTGCTGTATCCGCCCGAGTCCGGCAACGCCGTGGACGGCGTCGTCGCACATGCCCGCGAGGCCCGGGACGCCGGGCTGCGCTCCGTCTGGTGGGGCCAGCGGTTCGACTACGACGGGATCGGACTGGCCACCGTCGTCGGCCGCGAGGTCCCGGACGTGCGCGTCGGAACGTCCGCCGTCCCCATCTTCGGGCGCCATCCGCTCCTGGTGAACGCCCAGGCCCAGACCGCGCAGGCCGCGACCGGCGGACGGTTCCAGCTGGGGCTCGCGCTCGGCGCGCCCGGGATCGTGGAGCCCGCGTTCGGCCTGAAGCACGAGCGGCCGGCGCTGCGGCTGCGCGAGTTCCTGACCGTCCTGCGGACGCTGGCCGACACCGGGACGGTCGACTTCGCGGGCGAGACGATCACCGCGCGGGCCGTCCGGCCGGTCCCGCTGCCGGGCGCGGACCCGGCGCCGCTGCTGGTCGCGGCGCTCGGCCCGCACGCGCTGCGCGCCACCGGAGAGCTGGCGGACGGGACGCTCCCGTTCCTCGCCGGGCCGCGCGCGCTCGGCGAGCACATCGTCCCGGCGATCACAGCAGCGGCCGAGGCCGCCGGACGGCCCGCGCCCCGGATCGTCGCGTTCCTGCCGGGCGCGGTCGTCCCGGCGGCCGAGCTGGACGCCGCCCGTGCCAGGGCCGAGGAGCACTTCGCGTTCTACGACACGGTCCCGTCCTACCGGCGGGTCATCGCGCTCGAAGGCAAGGAGCGGGCGGCCGAGCTGGTCGCGCTCGGCGACGAGAAGACGCTGGCGGACGAGATCCGCCGCTACTTCGACGCGGGCGCCACCGAGGTCGTCGTGTCGCAGAGCGACCTGGCGGGCGACGCGGCCCGCCGCCGGACGTTCGCGCTGCTCGGCGAGCTGGCGGACCGGGTCTGAAGGCCGCGCCGGCATTCTCAGCGGCGGCGGGTGGCGCGGACGAGCAGCGCGCCCGTCGCCGCGACGGCCAGCGCCGTCAGGCCGTGGATGCCGAGGGCGGCGGCCGTCGACCCGTGGTTGCCGAGGACGGTGAGCATGTCGCCGAACGGGATCGCGGACATCGCCAGGAACGTCCAGCCGAGCGCGCGGTGCTCGCGGCGGGCCAGCAGCGTGAACGTGACGAGCCCGGACGCGAGGTCCCGGACGCCCTTCACCGTCAGGAACGCCGCCGCGTCGCCGTGCGGCCACGCGGGGAGCCCGAACGACGACGCGTTCGCCTCGGGCGCGATCAGGTAGGCGAGACCGATGTAGGTGATGAACCCGCCGAGGACGACGGCGAGCGCGGTGCCGAGGCGCGGCGGCGCGTCGTCGTGGCGGACGCGCCGGACGACGTTCGCGTACCGGCGGCGTCCGACCGTCTTCCACAGGAACCGCGCCGGGGCGGGCATGCCGCCGAGCATGAGGGCGCGTTCGTCGTCGTCGGCGTCCTCCAGCACCAGGCCGAGGAAGATCAGCGCCTGCAGCTTCGGCGTGTGCTCGATGAAGTGCTCGCCGGTCGACGCCCATTCCGCGTCCGTGAGGTGGCGTTCGGCGAGCGGGAGCAGGTGGCGTTCCTCGTCGTCCAGGTGCTCGACGAGGGCGGCGCGGTGGCGGGCGAGGGCGGCGACCAGCGCGTCGCGAGCCGGAGCGGACGCGCCGTCGCGCCAGGCCGCGGTGCGCGCGGCGACCTCGTCCAACGTCGCGGCGACATGCCGGTGCTGCTCCTCCATGCGCAGGACGATGTCGGCGTCCAGATCGACGCGGGCGAGCAGCGGCGGCCAGAACAGCTCGTCCTCGCCGGTGTGGTGGACGTGCAGACCCACCCGGTACTGGTCGAGGAAGTCGGCGAGCACACGGGCGCGGCGGACGTCGCCCGGCGCGACGGCGGCGATCAGCTCGCCGAGGATCCGCGTCTCGCGGCGGAACGCCCGGTGGACGATGATCATGGCGCGGCTGCCGGGGTGCCGGGTCGGGGCGGTGACGGTCATCGGGTTCTCCTTCGTGAGCGGCTTGGTGAGAAGGCTCGTCCGGACCGCTTGGAACCGGCTTGGGGCGCCACTTGGAACGCACTTGGCGCCGCCTACGATGACCCGCGATGGTCGTGCTCAGAGTGCTCGGGACGTTCGAGGCGGCGGTAGGCGGCGTGCCGGTGCCGCTCGGCGGCCCGCGCCAGCGCGCCGTGCTCGCGCTGCTCGTCGCGGCGCGCGGCGCGGTCGTCCCGGTGGACCGGCTGGTGGACGACCTGTGGCACGGCGAGCCCCCGGCCAAGGCCCTGGCGTCCCTCCAGGCGTACGTGTCGAACCTGCGGCGGCTGCTGGAACCGGACCGTCCGCCCCGCGCCCCGGCCCGCGTCCTGGTCAGCGCGCCCCCCGGCTACGCGCTGCGCCTGCCGGACGACGCCGTGGACGCCTGGCGCTTCGCGTCCCTGATCCGCGCCGCCCCGAACGCCGAGGACCCCCGCCCCCTGCTGGACGAGGCCCTGTCCCTCTGGCGCGGCCCCGCCTTCGCCGAAGCGGCCGACGAGCCCTGGGCCGCCCCGGAGGCCGCGCGCCTGGCGGACCTGCGCGCGACGGCGCGCGAACTGCGCGTCGCCGCCGCTCTGCGCGCCGGCGACACGACGGACGCCGTCGCCGAGGCCGCCCGCCTCACCGCCGACGAACCCCTGCGCGAGGAAGGCTGGCGCCTGCGCGCGCTGGCCCTGGACGCGTCCGGCCGCCGTGCCGACGCCCTCGCCGTCCTGCGCGAGTCCCGCCGCGTCCTCGCCGACGAACTGGGCCTGGACCCCGGCCCGGCCCTCGCCCGCCTGGAACGGGCCATCCTCACCGGCGCCACCGAGCCGCCCACCCCCACCGACACCGCGCGCAGCGTCGGCTTTGGCGGGATTGTCGGGCGGGACGTCGAGCTGGGCGCATTGCGGAACGCCGCTGGGGAGGCGCGCGGCGGGGCGTTGCGGGTCGCGCTCGTCTCGGGCGAGGCGGGGATCGGGAAGTCGGCGCTGCTCGGTGAACTGGCGCGGGAGCTGGCGGGGGCGGGGTGGCGCGTCGCGCTCGGCCGCTGCCCGGAGGACGCCGGGGCGCCGCCCGCGTGGGCGTGGGCGGAGGCGCTGCGGCAGGTCGCGGCGGACGTCCCGGCGCCGGGCGACGCGCTGGACCCGCTGCTGTCGGACGCGCCGCGTCCCGGACGGCCCGACCCGACGGCGCGCTTCCGGCTGCACCGGGCCGTGTGGGCGTGGCTGGGCGCGGCGGCGCGGGACCGTCCGCTCGCGCTGCTGCTGGACGACCTGCACTGGGCCGACCCCGCCACGCTCGCCCTGCTGGACGGCGCCGCGACCGCCCCCGACGCGCCGTTGCTGCTGGTCGGGGCGTTCCGGGCCGACGAGTCCGAACGCCTCACCGGGACGCTCGCCGCGCTGGCCCGCCGGTCCCCGCTGCGACTGCCGCTGCCCGGATTGTCCGTCGAGGCGGTCGCCGCGCTCGTCGCGGGCGAAGGCGGCGCGGACGACGCCACCGTCGCCGCCCTCGCCGAGCGCACCGGCGGCAACCCGTTCTACGTGCGCGAGAGCGTCCGGCTGCGCAACTCCGAGGGCGCGCTCGTCGCGCTGTCGGAGGTGCCCGAGGGCGTCCGGGACGTCCTGCGGCGGCGGCTGGCGCGGCTGCCGGAGGCGGCGGTCGCGGTGCTGCGGCTCGCGGCGGTGGCGGGCGGCGACGTCCGCGCCGACGTGCTGATCGAGGCGGCCGACGCCGGGGAGGACGCCGTCCTGGACGCCCTGGACGCCGGCATCCTCGCGGGCCTGCTCACCGAGCCCGCGCCGGGCCGGGTCGCCTTCGCGCACGCGCTCGTCCGCGACACGATGACCGCCGACCTCAGCGCGCTGCGGCGCGGCCGGATGCACGCGCGGCTCGGCGCGGCGCTGGAGCGGATCGAGCCGACCGACATCTCGTCGCTGGCGCGGCACTTCCGCGCGGCGGGGACGGCCGCGACCGCCGACCGCGCCGTCCGGTACGCGGTGCGGGCGGCGGAGCTGGCCGAGGACCGGTACGCGCACGAGACGGCCGTGGACCTGCTCAACGGCGCCCTGGACTCCCTCCCGGACGACGACCCGGCCGAGCGCGTCGCGCTGCTGTGCCGCCTGCTGCGCGCCCAGACCCGCGCGGGCGACCTGACGGCGGCGCGCGCGACGCGGGACCGGGCCGTCGCGCTCGCCGGGGACCGCGACGACCTGCTCGTCGCCGCCTTCACCGCGTGGACCGAGCCCACCCCGTGGCAGCGCCGCCCGTACGGGACGGTGGACGAGCAGTCGGTCACGACCCTGCGGCGCCTGCTCACCCGTCCGGCCGACGACGCGACGCGCGCCCGCCTGCTCACGGCCTACGCGGCGGAACTGATCGGCACCGGCGACGCGTCCGCGCGAACCGCCGCCGAGGAGGCCGTGACACTGGCCCGCCGCCTCGGCGATCCCGCACTGCGGGCGCTGACGCTGACGACGCTCGCGAGCGAGATCGTCCGCCCGCACTCCGGCCTCAACGCGATAGCCCGCGAACTGACCGATCTCGGCGCGGAACACGACCTCCCGGCCGTCCGCTGGTTCGGGACGTTCAGCCTCGCCCGCGCCGCCGCCCTGGCCGGCGACCCGGACACGACGGCCCGGCACACCGAAGAGGCCGCCGACCTGGCCGCCCGGTACGCCATGCCGGAGGCGACGACCGCGACCGGCACCGCGCTGGCCGCCCTGGACACCGCGGCGGGCCGGTTCGACGCCGCCGAACGCCGCTACGAACGCGTCGCCGACGAGATGCGCCGCCAGGGCTCCCTGCACGCGGGCTTCGAGTTCCTGGCCCGCGCGTCCCTGGCCGTCGCACGCGGCACGCTCCACGAACTGGCCGACGAGGCGGACGAAATATTCGCCGCGATAGGCCCCCTGTCAGCGAACATGCTGGCCGCGGCGCTGGCCGCCGCCGACCGCCCCGCCGAGGCCCGGACGATGCTCGCCGCCGCCCCGCCCATCGCCCCCGACTACCTCTTCACCTTCTTCGCGACCTTCCGCGCCCTGGCCGTGACCGCCCTGAACGACCGAGACGAAGCAGAACCCCTCTACGAAGCCCTGCTCCCCTTCCACGACTCGGCCCCCGCCGGCCTGGAGAGCATGTCGGTGGCACTCAGACCCGTCCCGCAGACCCTGGCCGAACTGGCCCGCCTCCTAGGCCGCCCCGACGAAGCCCACGTCCGCGCAGCCCGCGCCGTGGCGGACCGCTGGAACGCCCCGCACTGGCGCTAGACGAGGCGGCGGGCGGGCCGTCCGCCACGCGATGTCCGCGGCGTCCGCCGACGGCAGGACTTATGCTGGCCCGTGGCGTCACGTGGAAGGAGCCGACGGTGACGATGCCGCAGCCCGACCCGGAAGAACCGCGCATCGCCATGCCCGAACTCACCCTTCCCGCGTTGCGGCAGGCGGTCGCGACCGTGGTTCCGTCCCGGCTGCCCGAGTTCTTCGAGGACATGCAGACGGCTTTCGTGCGCGCGGGCGAAGAGGGGACCGTCCTCCCGATCCGCATGTTCTACCGGCAGTGGGGCGTCGTGGTGGAGATCGAGCGCCACCCCGCGACCGCTCGGCGCCTGCACCTCGCCGAGCGCGCGATGGACGACCCGGACGAGGAGATCCGCGCCCGCGCCGTCCGGGAGATCGGCGACATCGTGCGGAACGCCCATCGCGCCGTCGCCGATGGCTGACTGGCACTGGGAGGTCGATCCGGACGACCTGCTCGGCGATCTCCCCGCCGAGGCGATCCGCGAGGTCGAGAAGCTCGCCGGGGAACTGGCCGTGCGGGACTCCATGGTCTTCCTCGACGGCGCCGCGACGGCCGGTGCCACCCCGGGGCTCCGGACGGAAAGCCGCGGGAGCGTCATGCTCACCTATCTGACGGACGTGCGCGGTGAGCGGATCGTCGTCGTCCAGGTCGCCTGGTTCGGCTAGACGAGGCGGCGGGCGGCGGCCCAGCGGGACAGTTCGTGGCGGTTGGAGAGCTGGAGCTTGCGCAGGACGCTCGACACGTGCGTCTCGACCGTCTTCACCGAGATGAACAGCTCGCGCGCGATCTCCTTGTAGGCGTAGCCGCGCGCGATCAGCCGCAGGACCTCGCGCTCGCGCTGGGTGATCTGGTCGAGTTCGGGGTCGGCGGGCGGGGCGGCGGTGGCGGCGAACGCGTCCAGGACGAACCCGGCGAGCCGGGGCGAGAAGACCGCGTCGCCGTCGGCCACGCGGGCGATCGCGTCGGTCAGCTCGGGGCCGGAGATCGTCTTGGTGACGTAGCCGCGCGCGCCGCCGCGCACGACGCCGATGACGTCCTCGGCGGCGTCCGACACCGACAGCGCGAGGAACCGCGACGGCACCGCGCCGTGCAGCCGCCGCAGCACCTCGATGCCCCCGCCGCCGGGCAGGTGGACGTCCAGCAGCACGACGTCCGGCGTCGCCGCCCTGATGACGGCGACGGCCTCGTCCACGTCGCCCGCCTCGCCGACGATCTCGACGGACGGCCCCAGCTCGGCCTTCACGCCCGTCCGGAACATCTGGTGGTCATCGACCAGCACGACGCGGTTCATGATCTCCTGATCTCCAGCCTGACCTCGGTGCCCTCGCCCGGCGCGGTGCGGACGGCGGCCGTCCCGCCGTTCCGTTCCATACGTCCGATGATGGACCCTCGCACGCCCATCCGGTCGCCGGGGATCGCGTCCAGGTCGAAGCCCTTGCCCCGGTCCCGGACGAAGATGCTGACCGCGTCCCCCTCGACCTCGGCGAACACCGACACCGGCGCCGCGCCCGAGTACTTGGCCGCGTTCACCATCGCCTCCCGCGCCGCCTGGAGCATCGCGCCGAGCCGTTCGTCCAGGGCCGCGTCCCCGACGACGACGATCTCGATCGGGACGCCGTGCAGGTCCTCGACCTCCCCGGCCGTCTCGCGGATCGCGGCGGCGAACATGCGGCCCGCGTCCGAGCGCGGCTGGTAGAGCCAGGTCCGCAGCGTCCGCTCCTGGGAGCGCGCGAGGCGCTGCACCTCGCGCGGGTCGGACGCGTTGCGCTGGATCAGCGTCAGCGTGTGCAGCACCGAGTCGTGGATGTGCGCGGCCAGTTCGGCGCGCTCCTGGGACCGGACGCGCTCCTGCCGTTCGGCGTCCAGGTCCTGCCAGAGCCGCACGACCCACGGCGTCGCGATCACCGACACCCCGGCCAGGATGATCAGCGTGGCGATGACGACGTACCGGGCCTGGCCCGCGTCCACCTGCCGCGCGACGAACCCGGCGACGCCGCCGACGACGAGCAGCAGCCCGACGATGCTGCGCAGCCACATCCGCCGCAGCGGCAGCACCCAGCGTTTGCGCTGGTCCCGGTCGGCCTGCTGCCACAGGATCGCCGCGCCGACGCCGCCCGCGAGGAACGGCCACAGCGCGGCCTGCGCGAGGTTCGTCCCGAACGTCAGCGTGGACAGCCCGACCGTGACGGCCGCGTAGGCGAGGAGCTGGCCCCAGTCGCGTCCGCCGATCCGCGCGGGCTCGGCCGTGTCGCGCGGGACGAGCAGCCAGAACGCCCCGTACGCCGCGACGCCGAGCCCGCCGCCGACGGTGAGCAGCACGAAGGCGACCCGGACGATCGCCACGTCCACGCCGAGATGATCGGCGAGGCCGCGCGCCGCCCCGGCCAGCAGGCGGCCGTCGGACCGCCGCTTCAGCTCCCCCATGCCGTCGATCGTCACACGCGCGCACGTGCGGGCGCATCAGGGGGCGTCCCTGATGCTGTCCCCAGGGTCCGCTCAGGGGTGTACCCGATACCGCGCGGGCGGGCCGCCCGTCACGATGGATGCATGGACGAAGCGATCCCCCGGCTGGTGCGGACCGACCAGGGCCGCGTGCTCGCCGGCGTGTGCTCCGGGCTCGGCGCCCGGACGGGCCTGGACCCCGTCGTGTACCGGGTCGGGTTCGGGCTGCTGACCGTCGCGCACGGCGAGGGCGTGCTGCTGTACATCGCGGCGGCGCTGCTCATGCCGTCCGCGCCGGACGTGACCGCGCCCGCCGAGCGGCTGCTGCGGCGCCGGTTCGACGCGACGACCGTCCTCGCGATCCTCGGCGCGCTGTGGGGCGCGATCGTCGTGACCGGCGTGTTCGGGACGCGGTTCTCCACGAGCGCGATCTCGGTGGTGACGCTGTTCGGTCTGGCGCTGCTCGTCGCGCACGCCCGGGGCGTGGACCTGGCGGAACTGGCGCGGACGATGCCCGAGCGGCTGCGCGGCCACCCGATCGTCCCGGCCGCCGCCGCGCCCGTCGACCTCGGGAAGCGGCCCCCGGCGGACGGCGGGCTGCCGCCGGGGATGATCGACCTCGCGACGTACTCGTCCGGGCGGGAGCCGCTGCCGGACGAGCCGAAGCCCCCCGCCAAGCCCCGCTCGCCGCTCACCGCGACGACCGTGTGGACGGCGCTCGCCGCGGGCGCCGCGAGCCTCCTGTTCACCGGGGACCTCGCCGCGACGCGGGTCGTCCTCGTCGCGGGCGGCGTCGCGCTGGCCGTCGTCGCCGGGGGCCTGCTGCTCGGCGGCTGGTTCCGCGCGCGGGGCCTCGTCCTCGTGGGCGCGCTCCTCACCCTCACCCTTCTGACGGACGCGGTGATCATGCAGGCACCCAAGGGGATGCGGTTCGGCGACGTCGATTGGAGGCCCGCCACCGTGGCGAGCACGCAGCAGGGTTATCGCATGGCCGTCGGTTCGGGACGGCTGGACCTCACGTCGCTGCCCGTCCGCGCGGGCGAGCACGTGCAGATCAAGGCCGAGGTGCTGATGGGCGAGCTGAAGCTGACCGTCCCGCGCGGCGCGCGGGTGAACCTGTCGGCGTATCTGCTGGTCGGGGACCTGACGGTGGAGAGCCGCACGGTCAACGGGCCGCGCGTGGACGTCCGGCAGGTGCTCGAACCGGACGCGGCCGTGCGGAACCCGCCGGTGATCGACCTGCGCGTCCGGACGGGCCTCGGCGACGTGGAGGTGCACCGTGGCTGACCGGCGCTTCGACGCGGGCGCGGTCGTCGCCGGGCTGCTGTTCGGGGGCGCCGCCGCGTGCTTCCTCGTCCAGGGGATCACCGGGGACGCCGTGCTCGGGATCCGGACGCTCGTCGCGGCCGTGTTCTGCGGGCTCGGCGTGATCGGCGTGGTGCGGGCGGTGGGACGCGTCCGGCGCGTCAGACGGCCGCCGCGTGCAGGGTGACCGCGTAGGCCCGGGCCGGGTTGACGACGGCGCGGGTGCCCGGGCCGCCGTGGACGCGGACGCGGCTCGGCCGCAGCGGGCGCTCGGTGACGCCGTCGTCGGCGATGAACACCTCGGTCAGCTCGCCCGCGACGAGCACGCAGACCTGCTGGCCCTGCGCGGCGTGCGGGCCGGAGCGGTGGCCGGGCGGGCGGACGGTGATCCACGTCCGGACGCCGTCCCGCTCGTCCAGCGGGATGCGGACGGGCGCGGCGGCGTCGAACCGGACCCGGCCCCACCAGTCGGCGGGCCGGGACGCGAGGTCGAGCACGCGCGCGGCGAGCTGCCCGGCGGTGGCGGGCCTGGGGGCGAGCAGGCGGCCGTGGGGGTCGTCCTGGCCGCGCATGGTCAGATCGGGAACCATCGGTGGGTCCTTCGTGGGGTGCGCCGGAAGTGGGGCGGTGGCTGACTCTCGGGTCAGCGACAACACGAAGGACACAGCGCGCTGGCCGCGCGGCGGAGGGCCACGGGGCTGCGGAACGGCAGGCGCGCTGTCACGGGCACTAGGAGACACGGCGGCGCGGGGTGCTGTCAAACCGGAGCGTCCGTATCGTCCCAGTTCACGCCGTAAGTCATTGATCGTGGTCTGGCGGCGGGCCGGGGGACGGTCGTAGGGTCGCGAGGCAGGACCCCCGACGATAAGGACCGAAAGATGAAGCTCGACCACGAATTCACCGTGCCGGTACCGGTGGATCGGGCGTGGTCGGTGCTGCGGGACGTCACGGGCGTCGTGCCGTTCGTCCCCGGCGCGATCCTCGACGCGGTCGACGGCGACGTTCTCACCGGGCGGCTCCGCGTCAAGGCCGGGAGCATCACCGTCACCTATCGCGGCACGGCCCGGGTGACGGCGGCCGACGCCGTCGAGCGCACCGTCACCGTCGAGGCGGCCGGCCGCGAGGCGCGCGGCCCCGGGACGGTCGCCGCGACCCTCACCGCGCGCCTGCGCGGCACCGAGGGCGGGACGCTCGTCGCGCTGCACACCACGCTGACCGTCACGGGCCGGATCACCGAGGCGGGCTTCGAGACGCTGACGGGGGTGGGCGAGCGGCTCGTCGCCCGGTTCGCGCGCGCCCTCGCCGACGATCTGGCCGCGCGTCCCGGGCCGGAGCCCGTCCGGGTGCCGGTGGAGGAGATCACGCCGAAGACGATCAGCGAGACGCTGCCCGAGCCCGGCGTGCTGCCCCGTCCGCTGGTCCCCCGGCAGCGGTCGGCGGGCCTGGACGACGCGCCGCCGCGTCCGCTGCCCATGCTGCCCGAGCCCGTCCCGGCCGCCGTGGCGGCGCCGTCGATCGCCCGCCGCGCCGCCCCGGCCGCCGTCGCCGCGCTGCTCGCCGCGCTCGTGACGATCCACCTCGTCCGGCGCCGCCGCGCCTGACCCGCCCCGCGACCTCGCGCCGCCACGCCGGTGGCGTCACTTCGTCCGCCCGTCGCGCCCGCACCGGACGCGGCGCCGCCGTGGCCGCGCCGGTGACGATCCGCCTCGTCCGGCCGCGCCTATCCGGCGGGCTCGGGTCGGCGCGGCCGGGTGAGGAGCGCCGCCGTCACGACGAGCAGGACCGCGAGGACGCACCGGTACGCCACGTCGCCCGTGCTCTGCGGCGGGTAGACGAGCGCGTTGATCTCGCCCGGGACGACGTAGAACGCCCCGGCGACGGCGAAGCGCGGGCTGCGCGTCACCAGCGTCGCCCAGAGCCCGGCGAGCAGCAGGCCGCCCTCCAGGCCGACGCGCAGGAACGGGAACGTCACGTCCCAGCGGTCGGCGACCAGGCTCGCCGCCAGCTCGACGGCCGGGACCGCCGCCCACCACCACGACCGCGCGGGCAGGTTCTTGCGGTACAGCGCGGCGAGGACGACCGCGCCCGCCGCCAGCAGCCCGTACGGGATCAGCGACACCCAGTTCCAGTACTCGGGGCCGAGGTATCCGGCGAGGTCGGCCATCTTGTGGAAGCGCCCGTCGCCGGTGCCGTCCACGCCGACCATGCCGCGCGCCGTGGAGAACGCGACGGCGAGCGCGAGCGGGAGGGCGGCGAGCGTCCAGCCGCGCAGCAGGACGAGCAGGAGCGCCGCCGAGACGGCCGTCCACCAGGCGTTCTCCCGGTCGACGAGCGCGTACGCGAGGTTGACGGCGGCGAGGACGGTGAGGGCGAGGTGCAGGCCGTCCGCCCACCACGGCGCGGTGCGGCGGCGGACGCGCTCGGCCGCGCCCTCCCGCACCAGCGCGACGGACTCGCGCACCGAGGGCCGTCCGGACGGCGCGGCCTCGCCGAGGGCGTCCAGGATCTCCGCGCCGTACGCGGCCCGGTGCTCGCGCGGGTAGACGCGCAGCAGGAGCCGGTACCAGGTCTGCGCGGCGCTCATGCCTGCGCCGTCCGGAGGTTCGCGCGCCGGGTGACGATCCTGGCGGCCTGCTCCATCCGCGCGGCCTCGGCCGTCACGGCGCGGCGTCCGTCGTCGGTGAGCCGGTAGTAGCGGCGGGGACGGCCCTGGACCGTCTCCTCCCGGTCCACCGCGACCAGCCCGCCGCGCGCCATGCGGTCAAGCGCGCCGTAGAGGGTGCCGACGGCGAGCCTGACCCGTCCGCCGGACTGTTCACCGGCCCGTTTGATGATCCCGTATCCGTGCAGGGGTCCGTCGAGCAGCGCCGCCAGCACGAAGTAGGCGGGCTCGCTCATCGCAGCGTCAACCATACGTCGCACGATATATCAGCCCGCGAAGTATCGGGGTGGCCAAGACCGGTCAACGATCCCGCCAGCACCGGCGCCGCCGGACCGATCCCCGCCCCGACCTCGCGGTCCGCTGTCTCCCGTGCAGACGATCGAGAGCCGCCGCGTCGCACCCACGGCGGACGAGCACTGGTGGGCGCGGGCGCGGCGCAGTGTCCTGCTACGCGAGGTCGGTCGCCTGGGATCGCCCGGTGTGGCCCTGGACGTCGGCGCGGGCGACGGCGCCGCCTCCCGCGGCCTGATGTCCTTGGGCTGGGACGTGACGGCGATCGACGCGGACCCGTCCGCCGTGGCCCGCTGCCGCGCGACCGGGGTGGACGCCTACGAGGCCGACGCGCGCTGGCTGCCCCTGCCGTCCGACGCGTTCGACCTGGTCACCTGCTTCGAGACCCTGGCGCGCATCGACGAGGACGACCAGGCCGCGCATGAGCTGACCCGCGTCCTGCGCCCCGGCGGCACGGCTCTGATCACCGTCCCGCACGACATGACGCTCTGGTCCGCCCACGACCTGACGCTGGGCCGCGTCCGCCGCTACTCCCGCGACGCGGTGACGCTCCTGCTCACCGAGGCGGGCCTGACCGTGGACGCCCTGATCAACCTGAACACGCTGCTGCGTCCTTTGATCCGCCTGACCCGCCACCGCTCCGCGGGCTTCGAGCACACCCCGCGCCACCGCACGACGAACCGCGCGCTCGCCCTGACCCAGTACGCGGACCGCCACCTGCGGACGCTCCCCGGCACAGCGCTGTTAGTCCGGGCCCACCGCCCCGCCTGAGGTCAGGACCGGTGCAGACGTCCGACGATCTCCGCCGCGACGTCGTCGCTCAGCTCCTCGGCGACCCCGTCCGCCGCGGGCACGACGATCAGCATGTCCGCGATCCGTGCCCTGATCGCGGCGACATCACCGGGCGCGACGAGCCGGGCGTAGGCGCGGAGGTTGCGCGGAGACAGCGCGGCCGGGATGAGATCGGGCAGGAAACGACGGAGCATTGCGGCACCGCCGGCCGGAAAGCCGAACTCCGCGGCCAGCGGCACCATCGCGTCGTGCAGCGCCGCGAGGTCGACCGCGTCCTTGCGGAGAGCGTCGTTGAGCACCCGCCCGATCTCGTCGTGACCGAAGCGGTCGCGGACGAGATCGACGACGGTCCGGTGCGGCGTGGTCACCGGAATGCCCGCGACGACCGTGACGTCGTCCGCCGCGAGCCGCCCGACCCGAACGTCGACGCCGCGCGGCGCGGCCATGGCCTCCGGCGCGGTGAACGTCGTCCGCAGCACCGGCAGCGCGCCCAGCCCGTGGACGCGCGCGGCAGAGTGGTGCGACAGCACGGCGTCCTGAACCGGTTCCTGCGGACGCTCCCAGGAGAAGCGCTCGGGATCCAGCCTCAGCCACGCCGCATACGGATAGGCGTACATCAAGCTGGTACGACTGCTAGGAAGCTCAAAGACGTCGTCGTCAAGCTCCCGCAGAAGCTTCGCCGCACGAAGGCGCTCGACCACCGCGCCGTCGGCCCCCAGCCGGGCCGCCTGCCCCCGGGTGACCAGTCCCGACTGCCGCGCCGAAGCGATCAACAGTTCGTAGTAGAGCTTCTCCACCATCAACACTCCCGTTGGCCGCCGCCCAGGCTATCCAACGGCGGCTTATCCGCCTCCGCACCAAGTCCGCACCCAACACGGCACGGTGGCGCTCAGACCGCACTGCCGTGCTCGGCGACGGATGCGCGGAACCCCCGGCTCGCCGGGGCGTGCCGAGGGTTCTCGGGTGGACGTGCCTTACGCGCGGACGTCCTTGACGTGCGCAACGAGCGCGGCGAACGTCTCGGGGGCGAGGGTCAGGTGACCGGCGTCGGGCTGCTTTGAATCGCGGACGCCGATGTCGCGCGCGAGAGACGCGACTTCGACGCAGTCCGACTGGGCGCCCGTCCCACTGAAGCTGGACTTGCGCCACGTGAGGAATGTCATCCGAGTCCTTTCACTGCCTGCCGAGACCTGCGGGTTGCGGGTGGTGGATCCAGCGCTCAGTGGGCTCAGTCGGTGAGGTCGGTGCCGTCGTGGTGACGGACGGGGACGGGCTGTCGGGGGTTCAGGGCGTCGGTGACGCGGACGGCGAAGGCTTCGTCGGCGATCTTGGCGGCTTCGTGCTCGGTGACCCACCGGAAGGCTTGCGTCTCGTCGGATTCAGTGAGCGTCCCACCGATCTTCGTGCAGCGGAAGACGAGCGCGACGACGCCGAGCGTCATGTTCTTGTAGACGCCCGTCAACGCGACCGGCGCGACGTCCAGGCCGGTCTCTTCACGCACCTCGCGCAGCAGACCCGAAACGATGTCCTCGCCCGGTTCCAGGACACCGCCGGGCGCTTCCCACCGCCCGTTGTCACGCCGCTGGACCACCAACGCGCGGTCGCGGTCGTCCACCACGACCCCGGCGACACTGACGGAGTGCTTGCCGCCCTCGGACACCCGGCCTCCGACCCATCGCCTGCCCAGACGTGCGGGACTATCTCGCGGCACGTGCTGAGGTTCAAGGGGCCAGGGGTGGGCCGTCGGGGCTGGTGCCGGTCGGGGGCCAGGCGGCGGTGTCGTCGCGGCGCAGGCGGGAGACCTCTTCTACGCGGTCGCCGGGGATGACGACCTGGGTGACGTCGACGGCCTTCTCGTCCAGCGCGCTGTAGCTGGTGCGGACGATCTCCCAGACGGGTAGGTCGGCGGGAATCAGCAGGAGCTTGGTCTCTTGTGTGGTGGGCATGCGGACGCGGCGGCGTTCCAGCCATTCCAGCGGGCCGTGCCCGGCGGCCTCCACGGCGTCGATCCAAGCACCCGGGCCCGTGCCGTGGGGGTCAAGAACTTCGGGGACTTGTGCGGACACGCGTGGGTGGATCCACGTCGTTGAGATCTGGAAGGCCGGTTCACCCTCGGGGCCGGTGACGCGCAGGCGACGGACGGTCGGCTGACCCACCGGGACATTGAGCATGTGCGCCAGGCGAGGGTCCTCGATGGGTTCCTCGCCTGCCTGCGGCTCGATGTGGTGAGTCCAGCGCTCGTTGCCCATCGCCGCCGGAAAGGAGTAGCCGGCGGCGAACTCCTCGCCGTCGCGGACATGCCGGGTGTTGCGGCGCACCACATTCGTGCGCATCACGATGCGGCGATGCTTGGGGCGCACCACCGTGCCCCGGCGCGGTACCGACACGACGCGTCCGTCCTGGGCGAGCTTCCCGATCGCGCGGGCGACGACGTTCCGGCTGACGCCGTACGCGGCGGCGAGCTTCTCCATCGGCGGCAGAGTCTCGCCCTGTCCCCACTCACCGGCGTCGATGCGCTGGGAGAGATCGTCCGCGATCGCTTGATACCGCGATGACCCCACGTACCCAACCTCTCACAGATTGATTTGTTGAAGCATATTGACACGGCAGGAGCCTACCGGCAGCATGGGCCCCAGGATTTGTTGAAGCAAATCCTGGGCGTCGGTGCAGCCCGCCGGTGATCTACCCGCCACGAGCCAACCACACGATGAGGTCGGTTGCTCGCCGGTGACTGCACTACGCACGCAGCCGACGGAGCAGGAAGCGCGCCCGGACCGTCCGGGCACGACTTCCGGAAAGAGGCCAACGTGGTCCAATCGAAAGGTGTCGTCACGGCGGTTGAGATCGCCATTGTGATGTCCGTGGCGGGCATTGGTGTGATCACAGGTCTCATGACCTATCTGTCCATGCCGCTCGTCCGCCGCGTGGCGCGTGGTCGCCATCGGAGGACGCGATGAACAACCCCGAGAAACGTCCGCAGTTCGTGCGGATCGACCATCGCGAGCCGCTTCCCGGGTACCGCGAGCCCGAAGGGCGGTGGCTTCAGCCCTACATCACGCTCGACAGGACGTGGAAGTGCTGCCTGCGGCGTCCTTTGACGCACGAGCAGGAGCGGGCCGGGCTGCTCTACGTCGTCGTCGCGCTGGACCTTCCGCGACTCAAAGCGCTGATGGAGCACGAGGACGACAAGGCCGCGCGGTTGGCCGGGCGACCGGGTGACGACGGACCGGTCGGGGAGGGCGGTCCGCCGGAAGCGACCGCCCCGTAAGTCCCAACCGAACAGAAACCGAGACCGAGACCCGAGAACCGGAACCCAACACCATGACCAACAAGCCCGAAGAGCCCCAGCAGCAGCCGACCCTCTACACCCCGGCCGAAGTCGCGAACTTCTTCCGCGTCGACCCCAAGACCGTCACGCGGTGGGCGCGGACGGGGACGCTCAACCCCGTCACCCTGCCGTCCGGGCACCGGCGCTACCACGCCTCGGAAATCCACCGCCTCCTCCAGGTCGGCAACGCCCCCGACGCCGACGGCCTCCCGGCCGACGACGGCGCCGACGTCGCGGCGGCCTCCAACCCGCGCGCCAACGCCATCCTCAACGCGGTCATCCGCGACTACTTCGACGGCGACGCCACCGCTCTCATCAGGGCCGTCCGCGACGGGCTCGGCTGACCAGCACACGCGCAAGTGCCCGGCATCCTGAGGGGGATGCCGGGCTTCGCGCGTGAGGCGGTTTCCGTCGTGCGGTGAGCCTTCGCGCGTGGAGGACACCGCCTTTCCGTGGAAGCGCGTGGCGGCGGCCGGGGGCGGGGGTGCGGTGGGGGCATGGTTATCCGCCCTGGTCAGGGCGTCTGACCGGATAGTCATCCCGTGGCCGTCAACGCCAAATCACGATCAAGCTGGTGTTCTTTGTCGGACTGTGCTGCGCCGAGGGCGTTGGTTCGTTCCAGCGCTTTCACTTGGGTAGGGGCGCATGAGCACTGTCGAGATTCAGCGCGTCGCCGCCGCCGACGACGACCACTGGTGGTACCGGGAGCGCCGCGCGCTCCTCTCCCGTGAGGCGGGACGGCTCGTCGCCGGGCGCGCCCTGCACATCGGCGCGGCCCGCGACGCCCGCGTCCTCATCGACCAAGGCTGGGAGACCGTGGTCATCGGCACGTCCGGCGCGGACGTCGACGCCGCCCGGTGCGACGGCGTCGACGCCCGGCTCGGTGACCCCGAAGCCCTCCCGCTGGAGGACGGCGAGTTCGGCTTCGCGTCCGCGCTGGACGTCCTGCCGACCGCCGTCGACGACCGCGCCGTCGTCGCCGAGCTGGCCCGCGTCCTGCGGCCGGGCGGCGTCGCGTTCGTCACCGTCCCCAACGACGTCGGCCCGCGCCGGCCGGGACCGCGCGTGGCGACGCGCGCGGACGGCCGCTGGGCGCCGCTGGACCCGGCCAACCCGCTGCCGCGCCGCTACCGCCGCGCGTCCCTCGCCGAGCTGGCCGAGGGCGCGGGCCTCACGATCGACCGCGTCCGGTGCTGGAACGTCCTGCTCCGGCCCGCGCTGCGCCGCCACCGGGCACGCCTGCTGGACGGCACCACGCCCGACCTCTCGCCGCGCACCAACCGCGCGCTGCGCACCGTGTCGCTGGTCGAGCGCCGCCTGCCGCTCGGCGCCCTGCGCGGCGACTCCTTCCTGGTCCGCCTCCGCAAGCCGATGTAGCCCGCCGGTTCGCGGCGGCGAACCGGCGGCGTCAGGCGGGGATCTCCACCTCCTCGCGGTCGGGGAGGACGCGGGCGAGGACGCGCGCGGCGGCCCGCCCGTCGTCGGACGGGCAGAAGCGGCGGCGGAACGCCCGGTAGGCCGGGGCGGAGCGGCGCGCCACCGCGTCCAGGTCCCGCAGCGCGTCGATCACCTCGTCGGACGTGTCGAGCAGCGGCCCCGGCGCGACCTCGGCGAGGTCGAAGTAGAAGCCGCGCACGTGGTCGCGGTAGCGCTCCAGGTCGTAGGTGTAGAACAGCATCGGCTTGCCCGTCACCGCGAAGTCGAACATCGAGGACGAGTAGTCCGTCACGAGCACGTCCGCGACGAGGTACAGCTCCGCGATGTCCGGATAGTCCGACACGTCGATGACGAACGGGTTCTCGCCCGGCTTCGGCTTGTCGGTGACGAGGTAGTGCGTCCGCAGCAGCAGCACATGGTCGTCGCCGAGCGCGGCGGACGCCCGGTCGAGGTCCAGTTCGAGCTGGAACGCGCGCTTGCCGATCGCGAAGTGGAAGTCGTCGCGCCACGTCGGCGCGTACATCACCACCTTCTTGCCGGCCGGGATCCCGAGGCGTTCGCGCACGCGCAGCGCGATCGCGTGCCGCTCCGGACGGTTCAGCAGGTCGTTGCGCGGATGGCCCGTGTCGAGCACCGGGCCGTCGTACCGGAACGCGCTGCGCAGGAACGGCACGACGTACGGGGTCTGCGCGAGCAGCAGGTCCCACTGGGGGACGTCGCGGCGCATCCAGTCCGCGCCCTCGGTCCGCTTGTAGGGCATCGCGCGCAGGTCGTAGCCGACCTTCTTCAGCGGCGTCCCGTGCCAGCACTGCACGTACGTCTGGCCCTCGCGCTTGTCGAACCAGTCGGGCTGGCGCCAGTTCCCGACGACGAGCCGCGCCCGCGCCAGCGCCTCGTAGTGCTCCCGGCTCCCCGACAGGACGGTCCGCGCGCCGTCCGGCGGCGGGAACTGCCCGTCCGCCGTGACCCAGACGCACTCGAAGCCAGGATCGCTGCGGCGCAGCTCCTCGAAGATCGCGCGCGGGTTGTCGGAGAACTGCCGTCCGTTGAAGCTGTCGAACACCGCCAGGTCGAGCAGGGGACGGGTGCGGTAGCGCGGGTAGTCGGCCGTCCGGAGCCGGGCCTGCGCGTGGCCGCCGCGCTCGGCGACGGGGAGCCCGACCTTGACGCGGAGCTGGAGCCGGTCCTCCTTGGCGGCGTGCGGCTCGATCTCGTGGAACCCCACGACGCGCGGCACGGGCAGCCCGCTCGCCGCGTCGCGGGCCACCACGACCGGGGTCTCGTCCAGGCCGAACGGGCACAGAATGTTCCACCGCCCCTTGCCGAGCGGAAGCTCGACCCCGAACCGCGGCATCCGGGACGGCCGGAACGCCGCCGTGAACCGATCCCCGCGCCACCGCACCGGCACGCGGTGCTGCTGCCCGGACCGTTCGCGCCGCACGACGAACGCGGCCGGACGCTCGGCGCCCGCGAACGTCCCGGTCAGGACGAGCCGGTCGTCGTCCTCCCACGCGACGCGCGTGACGACCGGCGCGGCGGGCCGGACCACCGCGCACAGTTCACCGCCCCGGGTGCGGGTCACGACGGCCTCGGTGCGGTCGCGGCCGGAGATCCGGTGGCAGGCGTCGGCGGTGGCGTCCACGTCGTCCAGATGGAGCGCGAGGCCGCCGCTCAGCGTGAACGTCCAGGTCAGGACGGGTGCGGCGTCGGCGGGGGCGAGGTCGGCCAGCGGCACCCGCGCCCAGAACGACCAGCCGCCGCCGGGCTGCGCGGCGACCTCCGCCGGGACCTTCACCGACGTCCCGGCACCGGCGCGCGCGACGAGCCGCAGTCCCTCGGCGGGCTCGCGGGCGAGCAGGCCCTCGATCTCCAGCGCGTCCCCGGCGCGGCGGTGCGCGGTGACCAGCGCGTCCGGACGGCGGACGCGCAGCCGGAACCCGCCGGTGCCGAGCGCCCACACCCGCGTGCCGTCGGGCAGGGCGACCGGGACGGGCCAGCGGTGCCGGGCCGAGCGCGGCGCCTGCACCCCCGCGCGCCGCCGCACGCCCCGCGCGGACACCTCGGCGGCGAGCCGCCAGTCCACCTGGCGGCGGCGGCCGAGGACCTTGAGGTCGGCCGGGTCGATCTCGGCGACGAAGCCCGTCCCGTCGCAGGAGACCGCCGCCTGCGCCGACGCGGCCGTGACGTCGGGCCGGGTCACGCGGGTGATCGGGACGCGCCGCAGCCCGAGCTTGTCCTGCGCGACGAGCCACAGCCGCAGCCGCATGTCGCCCGGGGACGCCGCGCCGATCCGGTCGACGTAGGCGTGACCCTCGACGCGCAGCCGCCCGTCCGCCCAGGTCACCGCGTCGACGCGGGCGACGGCGCGCAGTTCGTCGGTGACGTCGTAGAGCCCGGCGGGCAGGTCGCGGCCGGCGTCGTCGAAGAACGGGTAGCCCGCGTACCAGCGGGGCCGCAGCCCGCCGCGCTTGACGACGGGCGCGCTCTTGGGCCCGCCGTCGCGGACGAACGCCAGCACCTCCAGCAGGTCGTCCAGGCGGCGGTGTTCCAGCAGGTGGAGCTGGAGGCGCAGCAGCGCGGGCAGTTTCTCCCGGACGGCCGCGCCGGTGCGCCGGACGGCGTCGGATCCGAGTTCGACCAGGGCCGCGCGGTCGTCGTCGGGGACGCGCGGCAGCCCTTCCAACAGGACCCGGACGTCCACGTCGATCAGCGAGTGCTCGTCGAAGGCGGGCAGCAGGGCGGGCGCGCCGCGTTCGATGCGCTCCCGCAGCGCGAGGGCCATGCCCACGCGCTGGGCGAAGTTCTCACGGTCGAACCGGCCCTCGGTGATCGAGCCGGACCGTTTGCGCCATCGGTACACGACGTCATCCAACACGTCGATGCCGGACGCGGCCAGATGCGCGCCGAGCGCGACCGGCACGTCCTCGTAGAGCCCGTCGGGGAAGGTGAGGCCCTGGTCGTCCCAGAACCCGCGCCGGAACACCTTGTTCCAGACGCAGCGGTCCCGTACGAGCAGCGGACGCTCCCCGAACCTGACCCCGGCGCCCGGACGGGAGAACACCCCGTCGTGCATCCAGGACCGCCAGGCGCGCTCGCCGTCGATCCGCTCGACCCCGCCGGTCGCGAGGTCGGAGCCGCTGCGCTCCAGCGAGCCGACCATGCGCCGGTAGGCGTGCGGCGGGACGACGTCGTCGGCGTCGGCGAACGCCAGGTAGCGGCCGGTGGCGCGGCGGATCCCGGCGTTGCGCGCGGGGCCGGGGCCCTGGTGGCGCTCGTGGACGACGCGGAACCGGTCGTCGCCCGCGGCGAACCGGCGCGCGATGGCGGCCGAGCCGTCGGACGAGCCGTCGTCCACGACGATGACCTCCAGGTCGCGCAGGGTCTGCCCCGCGAGCGAGCCCAGGCACGCGCGGACGTGCTCCTCGACATTGTGCACGGGCACGACGACGCTGAGTTTCGGGGACACTTCGCAAACCTCCCGTCGGGCCGCCGGGTCGGGGGTCTCCCGACGGCGCTGACGATGCTAACGGCACGTGACGAGCCGAGCGCAAGTTGCGACGAACTTGTGGATAACTTCGTCCGCGCAGACGCCGAGGGCGCGCCCGCCGATGGCGGACGCGCCCTCTCTGACCTGCGTTTTCCGTTCGTTGGTGCCCGTCGGCCGCCCGCGCGGCGGCTCAGCGGCTGAGCAGGTAGTCCACGACCCGCTCGGCGGCGTGCCCGTCGTCGAACGGGCAGAAGTCCTTCGCGAACAGCGCGAGCTGGTCGGCGGACTCCGCCGCCACCGCGTCGAACTCCCGGAGCGCCTCGATCACCTCGTCCGACGTCCGCAGGATCGGCCCGGGAGCGTGCTCGACGATGTCGAGCGTGAATCCCCGGATGTCGTTGCGGTAGGCCTCCAGGTCCGGCGTGAACAGCATGATCGGCTTGCCGAGACCCGCGTAGTCGCACATGGCGGACGAGTAATCGGTGATCATCGCGTCGGACGCGATGAACAGTTCCGTGATGTCGGGATAATCGGTGACGTCCACCACGAACGAGTTGAGCCCGGACGGAAGCTGCGCGTTCAGCATGTGGTGCATGCGCAACAGCAGCACCGTGTCGTGGCCGAGGGCCGCGGCGGCGCGCTCGATGTCCAGGCCGAGCTGGTGGCGCGCCAATCCCTCGCCGGTGCTGCGCAGATTGTCGCGCCACGTCGGCGCGAACAGCACGGCGCGCTTCCACGGGGGAATTCCCAGTTCCTCGCGGAGCCGGGTCCGGATCGCCTCCGCGCCGGGCTGATGGGCAATGTCGTTGCGCGGATATCCGCTTTCGAGAATTTCGCCGTCATACCGGAACGCCCGCCGCATGACCTTGGTGGACATCGGGTTCTGGCTGAGCAGCAGCCCCCAGCGGGAGATGTCGTCGGCCAGTTCCCGCTGCCGCTGGTCGCGCCGCTCCATCTTGTCCCAGAGCATGTCGAAGCCGATCGTCTTGATCGGCGTTCCGTGCCAGGTCTGGACGTAGAGCTGGCCGTCGCGCGGCCGGTAGCACGTCGGCTGCGCGGCGTTGTTGACGACGAACCGCGCGGCGGCGGTCAGTTCGTAGTACTCGCGGGAGAAGCGCTGGACGGTCCGGCCGCCGTCCGGGACGTTGAAATGCCGCTCGCCCTTCACCCACACGAGTTCGTACCCGGTGTCGCGGCGCCGGAACTCCTCGTAAATGGCCTTCGGATTGCAGGAGTACTGCCAGCCGAAGTAGCTCTCGAACGTCACGAGATCGCGCACGGGATTGCGGCGGAACGCCGGGTACTCGCGCTCCTGGAGCATCCGGCGGGCGTACGGGCCGCGTTCGTCGTCGGGCCGCGCGACCTGCGAGGACAGGTACAGGCCGAGACCGCGCGACGGCCACATCCGGTAACGGAACCCGTTGTGGTCCGCATAGTTCGGCAGCGCGTCGAAACACGAGCGCCCCGCGAGCAGCGCGACGCGGGAGCCCGTTCCGTCGAGCGCCCACATGTCCCAGCGGCCGGTGTGCATCGCGACGAGTTCCGCGTGATGCCGCATGAAGCCCGGCCGGAAGGCGATCTCGAAACGCTCGCCGTCCCAGGCGATCGGCACCTCGTAGCGCTCGCCGCCGCGCCGCCGGCGCAGGACCAGCGTCTCGGGGCGCGCGACGTACGCCGCGTCGCCGGCGAAGACGCCCGTCAGCACCAGTTCGTCGTCGCGCCACACGACGTCGCTGACGAGAAGCTGCGGAATTCCGACCGTGAGCGTGAAATTGCCGAAGCGGGTGCGGCCGATCACGACCGCCTTGTCCGCCCAGCTGTAGGCGGTCTCGGTGAAGTCGTCGGGCACCGAGAGACGGACGCGCTTTCCGCGCACCCGCAGCGAAAGGTCGTGGTTCAGGTTCTCCACCGCGTCGTCCGCGCGGGCGCCGATCAGTTCGAGCGGAACCGCCAGCGAGAACGGCGTCCGGCCGTCGGCCGCCGCGCCGTAGGACAGCGGGAGTTCGTGCTCGGTCCCGCGTTCGCGGCAGGCCACCAGGGCGATGTCGGCGTTCTCGGTGTTGCCGCGGACCCACCCGGTGAAGACGATGGACTCGTCGGTCCACGTCTGCCCGGTCACCATTGCCACGGGCCGCCGGAACCGCACCCGCACGCCGTTCTCCCCGGCGCGCACGCACTGGACGCGAACGCCGCCGGGAAGGTCCCGATAGCGCGGCCACTGCGCGGCCGGGCCGTTCTCCATGATGCGGCCCGAACGCACCAATCGGTCGCGGCCGGAACCGACGCGCACCTTCGCGTGCAACTGCCAGTCGGCGTCCGCGCCCTTGTGGCCGTTCTTGAGTTCGGCCGGGTCGAGTTCGATGACGAATCCGGAACCGTCATAGCAGGCGCTCGCCTGCTTGGACAGCGCGGTGACCTCGGGAACGGCGACGCGCCGCAGCGCGGGCCGGTGTTCGCGGCCCGACTTGACGTGCCGGAGCCACACCGTGATCTCGTCGTCGAGACTCATGTCGATGCCGGGAACATAGGCGTGGCCGGTGATGCGCAGCTTGTCCCCGACCCACGTAATCGTGTCGGCCTGGGCGTGGAAACCGAGTTCGTCGGTCACGTCGTAGACGGATTCGGGAATGGCGCGCTCGGGGTCGTCGCGGAAGGGGTAACCGGCGTACCAGCGCTTGCGCAGCAGGCCGCGCGAGACGGTCGGAACGGCGGGCAGGCCGGTGCGCTCGTATTCGTGGACGACGGCCAGGTCGTCGCCGCGCCCGGCGAGCAGCAGGTGGTACTTGAGCCGCTGGAGCGCCGGAAGGCGGTCCACCAGGCCCGGCCGCATCGTGCCGACGTACGCGCCGATCTGCTCGCAGAGGCGCGCGCGGTATTCGTCGTCGCCGTTCTCGACCGCGTCGATGAAAATCATCAGATCGTCGTCGAGCGTGGCGAGGTCGTAGACGTCCTTCAGCTCCGGCGACTCCTTCGCCAGGAACCGGGAGACCTTGGCGCAGGACTCGATGCGGCTCTGCAGGTTCGACGCCTCGGTGCGCCGCTGCGTGATCGACAGCTCGCCGCCCTCGCGCTGGCGGTAGCTGTAGACGATGTCCCGCAGGACGTCCACCGACCGCGCCTGGACGTGGGCCGGAATCGTCACGGGAATGTCCTCGTACGCCCCGGGCGGGAACGCGTAGGAATACCGGTCCCAGAAGGAGCGGCGGAAGACCTTGTTCCACGCCGTCCGGTCGCGCAGGAGCAGGTGGTCGCGGCTCACATGCGTCCGGGCGCGCGCGGTGCGGAACGTGTCCTGGAGGAACTTCGCGGGCAGCACGCGCTCGGAGTCGAAGCGCTCGACGCCGCCGCAGCAGAGGTCCGACCCGGTCTCCTCCAGCGAATTGACCATCTTCTCGTAGGCGTAGGACGGCACCCGGTCGTCGCTGTCCACGAAGGCGAGATATTCGCCGGTCGCGTGCTCCGTGCCGGTGTTGCGCGCCGGACCGAGCCCGCCGTTCTCCTTGCGGACGAGCCGGAAGCGCGGGTCCCGGTCCGCGAACGCCTGGGCGATCCGTGCGCTGCCGTCGGGGGACCCGTCGTCCACCATGATCACCTCAAGGTCGCGCAGCGTCTGCGCGGCGATCGACTCGAGGCATTCAGCCAGGTAGTCCTCCACGTTGTACATGGGGACCACGACGCTGAGCTTGGTGGACATTCGTACCCTCCAGAAGGTCCTCGGCGGGGGGACGGCCACGCGACCGGGCCGTGCGGAGGTCCGTTCCGGGCGCCGGCGGGGACGCGGCGGCACACACGACGACACAGGGACGACGCGCAGCGAATGACAGGAGATTACCCGACCTTTGGCCACAACCGTGAGCAGACGGCACCTTTGACAACACTCGGGAAATACGCAGCAAACGATCGTGACGTGCCGTGATTCACCCGGGCACGCGCACCTCCGGGATCTGCGCGGCGACCGCCGCGCGCACCGCGCCGGCGAGCACGCCGAACTCGTCCGCGCGCGGCGACGTCGAGCGGAACGCCAGGCCGACGCGCCGGTAGGGGGCCGGGGCGGCGAAGCGGTGCGGGACGAGGCCGGGCGCCGCGCGGGTCTCGACGGCGAGCGCCGTCTCCGGGACGAGCGTGACGCCGAACCCGCCCGACACGAGCTGCACCAGCGTCGCGAGGCTCGTCGCGTAGGTCGAGGCGGCGGCGCGGGCGCCCGCCTCCCGGCACACGTCCAGCGCCTGGTCGCGCAGGCAGTGGCCCTCGTTGAGCAGGATGACGTCCAGGTCGGCGAGCGCGGAGCGGGGCAGCGGCCCGGCGGGCAGCGCGGCGGCGCCGGACGCGACGAGCACGAAGTCCTCGTCGTAGAGGGTGAGTTCCGTCACGCCGGTCGCGGGGACGGGCAGCGCGAGCAGCACGACGTCCAGGCGCCCGGCGAGCAGTTCGGCGACGATCTGCTCGGTCTGCTCCTCGTGGACCGACAGCTCCAGGTCGGGGTAGTCGGCGGCCAGGCGCGGCAGGACGATCGGCAGCAGGTACGGCGCGACGGTCGGGATGACGCCGACGCGCAGCGGGCCGACGAGCGGGCCCCGGACGGCGTTCACCTCCTCCTCCAGCCGGTCCAGCTCGGCCATGATCGACTCGGCGCGGCGGGCGGCGCGCTCCCCCGCCGGCGTCAGCAGGACGCGCCGCGTGGTGCGTTCCACGAGCCGGGTGTCGAGCGTCTCCTCCAGCGCGGCGACGGCCCCCGACAGGGCGGGTTGGCTCATCCGCAGCGCGGCGGCGGCGTCGCGGAAGTGCAGGTGCTCGGCGAGGGCGAGGAACGCGCGCAACTGGGCGATCGTGGGCCTGCTGATAACCGTCTCCTATGGGACGCCGGGGTACCGATCACTTTCACGGTACCCGGCGTCCGTTTTCAGGAGCCCTCGGCCATCCCGGCGACCCGGGCGAGGATCGCGGCGCGGTCGTTGAGGTGCGGATACGGCTCCTCGGGGATGGGCAGACCGAGGAACGAACACAGCGGCTCCCACCCGTCCCCGGCGCGGTAGACGAGCAGGCGGTCTTTCGGGACCTCCCTCTTCACGGTCTCGTTGCTGCGCAGGAACACCTCGATGGCGTAGTCGCGGTCCTCGAAACGACCGCCGAAGACGCCGTCCCAGACGACCGCGTTCACCAGCGTGTAGGCGTCGTCGCCGACCGCGCCCGGCTTCTCCCGCGAGATGCGGTAGATCGTGTTGAGCGTGCTCTCGTACCAGGCGTCCGGGTCGCGCTCGGTGAGGACGATCTTCGCCGCCGGGTGGCGCGCCGCCAGCTCGCGCCAGAACCGGGCGGCGGGCCAGTCGACGGTGGAGCGGTAGCCGCGCAGCAGGGCGTCCCAGTCGGCGGGGCCGCCGAGCGCCGCGCGGGTCCAGCCCGCGATCTGGCCGGGTCGCTCCAGCACCTCGGTCATGTGGTGGCAGGGGCCGAGCCCGAGGGTCTCCAGCGCGGCCTTGAGCGAGGCCGTGCCCGTCCTGCCGAAGCCTGCGCCGATCACGTTGAGCATGGGAGCTCCCGATTCCGGAATTGCGTTCCATCACGGACGGGCCCCACGTAATCACCCGGGAAAAGTCTTCCGACATCACCAGTCAGCCACATTTACAAAACGCTTGAAGTCGATCGTGAATGTCGGTTGAGTCGGCAAAATAGGGAATTACTCCAGGACCAGGATGGGGATCTCCCGGGGTGCCGCATTCGCGCGATACGTCGGGAAATCAGGCCATATTGCGTCCGCGATCGCCCACAGGCGTTCTTTTTCGTCGCCCTCCGCCTCGCGCGCCCGGACGTGCCGGACGGTCGGGCCGTCCTGGACGCGCGCCTCCGGGTCGGCCTTCAGGTTGCGGTACCAGGCCGGGTGGACGTCCGCGCCGCCGTACGACGCCACCACCACGTACGCTCCGGCATGCTCGATCCGGAGCAGCGGCGTCTTGCGCAGCTTGCCGGTCGCGGCGCCCCGGCTGGTCAGGATGACGACCGGACGGCCCTCCAGCGTCCCGCCCTCCGCGCCGTCCGTGGCCTCGTAGAGCGCCACCTGCTCGCGGACGGACGGGAACGGGCTCGGTGCGTAGTCGGACATGGCTCCTCCGGGGGTTCAGGAGCGTCCGGACGCTCCGATCAGGTCGGTGACGAGGAATTCCAGCAGGTCGAGGCGGTCACCGGTCGTCCTCGGCTGGACGAGCAGGCCCTCCACGAACACGATGACGGTCGTCGTGACGCGGTCGAGCCGGTCCGCCGCGACGTGCGGCGCGAGCAGCGCCCGCAGCCGCGTGCACAGCCCCTCCTGGAACGCCGCCTCCAGCTCGGCGGCGGCCGGGGAGTGCCGCGCGCGCTCGTGCAGGGCGTGGGTGAGGGGTTGCAGCGCGGTGAGCCGTTCGACGGCCCACCGCAGCCGGGCCATGACGTCGCCGTCGGCGGGCGGCGTGCCGAGGTCGGCGACGTAGATGTCGGCGAGGGCGGCGGCGAACAGATCGTCCTTGGTCGCGAAGTACCAGGTGACGGCGGTCCGCGCGAGGCCCAGCTCCTTGGCGACCGCGCTGTGCGACAGCGCCGGGTAGCCGCCCGCGCGCAGCAGGCCGACGGCGGCCTCCCGGATCTCGGCGATCTTGGCGTCCCGGTCGACGTCGTGTCTGTTGCGCGGCATGCCCGGACGGTATCTCAGCGGCTGCGCTCCCACGCGTCCTTGGCGTCCCGGACGAGCGGGTGGTCGGGGCCGACGACCAGGTCGCCCGTCGTCCCGGCCCGCTCCCGCGCGGCCGTCGCGAGCGCCGCCCGGGTGCCCACCGGATCGTCGTAGGCGCCCGCGACGGCGGACGGGTACAGGACGCGGTCGTGCCCGTCCCGCACCGCCGTGACGATCTCCGCCGCCAGGTCCTCCGGCGTGCCCGTGCCGAACAGGCCGTCCAGCAGTTCCACGAAGCCGGGCAACAGCAGGCTCGCACCGAGCGCCGCCGTTTCGACCGGGCCCGGAATGACCTCGACGACACCGACGCCGGTGCCGTCCAGTTCCATCCGCAGCGTCTCGGTCGCCTGCGCCAGCGCGGCCTTCGCGGCGGCGCTGTGCCCGAGGCCCGGCCACGCCACGACCTGCCGGATCGACGTCACGTTGACGACCGCGCCGGCGCCGCGCGCGACCATGCCGGGGACGAGCGCGGCGATCAGCGCGAGCGGCGCCCACAGGTCGACCTCGAACATCTGCCGCGCCTCGCGCCGGTCGCCGACCGCCCACACCGCTCCCCCGGCCTCGCTCCCGGCGTTGTTGACGAGGACGTCGATCGTCCCGGCCGCGGCGGCGACGCGCTCCACCGCGCCGGGCTCGGCGAGGTCGGCGACGAGGACGGTCGCGGCGCCGTCCAGCAGGTCCTCCAGCACGGCCAGCCGCTCGCGGCGCCGCGCCACCGCCACGACCTCGGCGCCCGCCGCCGCGAACGCCCGCGCGGCCTCCCAGCCGATGCCGCTCGACGCGCCCGTCACGAGCACGCGTCGTCCCTTGATCTCCATGAGCCCTCCTCTTGTCGTTGCGACAAGACCGTACTCCCAGTCTTGTCACTATGACAAGAGAACTTTGGTCGGCGGACGGTCGACCAAAGGCCGAAGCGGACGCCCGGGCGCGATCCGTAGCGTCCGGAACATGAGACGCGCGCTGCCCGCGATCGGGCTGTTCTTCCTCGCCCCGGCCGTCGGCGAGCTGCTGCTCGGCGCGACGTCGCTCGACGCGATCGCGCTGCTGCCCGTCATGGCGCTGCTCTACGGGGGCGGGGCGCTGCTCATCCGGGAGAGCGTGCGCCGGACCGGACGCGGCTGGTGGTCGATCCTGCTGCTCGGCGCGGCGTACGCGCTGGTCGAGGAGGGGCTGCTCGACCAGATGCTGTTCAACACGCACTACTCCGACCACTACGACATGGTGTCGGTGACGTACGTGCCGTTCCTCGGGACCGGGGCGTACGGGCTGCTGTCGACCTTGGCAGTCCATGCCGTCTGGAGCATCACGGTACCGATCGCGCTCGTTGAGGCATTGGTACCGAGCCGCGCACGGGAGCCGTGGCTCGGGGGTCTCGGCCTGCCGGTGGTCGTCGCGCTGTTCCTACTGGGGACGGTGGTCGTGGGGTGGGGCACCTACGAAGAGCAACATTTCATGGCGTCGGCCTCGCGGCTGATCGGTACGTCGCTGGCCATCGTCGGGCTCATCGTCGCCGCCTTCCGCATCCGGCGGCCCGGGCCGGGGCGCGCGGGCCGTACGGCGCCGCGTCCGCTGGTCGCCGGGGTTGCGTCTTTGGCGTTGACCGCTGCGTTCATGGCGGTCCTGCAGCCGAACTGGTGGGGCGTCGTCTGCGCGCTGTCGATCGCCGCGACGGCCGTCGCGCTCGGCGTCCACTGGTCCCGCGCGCACGGCTGGGACCGGCGGCACGTCCTCGCCCTCGCGGCGGGCGCGACGCTCACCTACGCGGGCGTCGGCTTCACCCAGCCGCCCGATTCGGGGTCGTCCGGGCCGGTGAACCTGGTCGGGCACATCGTGTTCGCCGCCGGGGCGGTGGCGCTGCTGTGGGTCGCCGCGCGGCTCAGTTCCCGGTGTTATGCGCCGCGATGAGCGCGAGGGCGCGGTCGCGGTCGCGGGCGTCCAGGGCGTCCACCAGATCGGCGTGCAGGCGGTGCCGCTCGGCGATGTAGTCGGGCAGCGGACGGTCGGCGGACGGCAGCACCGACAGCGTGTGCGTCTCGATGACCTCCAGCAGCCCGTGGTAGAGCGACGCCAGCAGCCGGTTCGGGCTGATCGCGGCGATCCGGGCGTGCAGCCGCCAGTTGGCGTGGACGAACGCGACCGGGTCGCTCGACTTCGCCGCGTCCGCCATGACGTCCAGGTGCTCGCGCAGCCCGGCGATGTCGGCGGGCGAGGCGTGCCACAGGGCGTCCTCGATGAGCAGCGGGTCGAGGGCGTCGCGGATGCGGATGGCCTCGGCGACGTCGGCGGTGTCGGCGTCCAGCGCGAGGACGGAGTTGCCGAGCCGCACCATCGGCGACTGCTCCGCCGCGAACAGCCCCCCGCCCGGCCCCGGCCGCACCGCCACCAGGCCGCGCGCCTGCAGCAGCCGCAGCGTCTCGTTGAACGTGCCGACCGAGACGCCGAGCCGCGTCCGCAGCTCCTCCTTCGTGCCGAGCCGCTCGCCCGGACGCGCCGCCGCCACGAGGTCCGCGACGCGCTCGGCGGCCTGCTGGGCGCGTCCGGCCGGACTCGACCGGTCCCAGTCGGCACGCCGCAGCGCGGGGCCGCCGGCCTCGTCGTCGTACCTCACGGGCGCCTCCTCGAAATGATTATGACGAATAGCATCCCATTCGTCGGCGCCCGCGGCAACGCTCCCCCGGCGCCCGCTAGGCCGGGGGCGGGCCGAACATCCAGTTGCCGGGGGCGTCCGGGTCGGTGCCCGTGTAGTAGTCCAGGACGCACCGGGTCAGCTCGGCGTGGTCGATCGCGCCGTCGCCGTCCAGGTCGAGCCGGGCGAACGCCGCCGTGATCTGCTCGTCGGGCAGGCCCGGGGCGTGGCCGTGGATGAAAGCCGTGTACTCCGGCAGGCTGATCGTGCCCGAGCCGTCGCGGTCGGCCACGGCCAGCACCGCGTCGGCCAGCTCGCCGAGCGTGCGCCGGGCCAGGTCGGCGTCCCGGGTCAGGGCGGTGCAGGCGGTGATGAACTCGTCCCGGGCGAGCCGTCCGTCGCCGTCGGCGTCCAGCGGCGCGTGCAGGCGCCGCCAGATGTTGACGTAGGCGTCGATCATGTCCTGCTCGGCGGCGCCGCCCGGCTCGTGCCCGAGCGCGCTCGCGGCGCGGCGGCCCATCTGGACGTGGTCGGCCTCGGTGAAGGCGCCGTCGCCGTCGGCGTCCAGCCAGCGGAAGGCCGCCTCGAACTTGGCCAGCACGAACGGATCCACGTCGGCCCACGCGGCGTTGTCGGGCATCGTCGTTCCTCTCCCACGGCGGCACTGAACAGGCGAACAGTACGGACGGGAACGAAGCGAACGCGGACCGTGCCCCCCATTTCCACCCCCAAACTCACCCGCCCGTCACATTCCACCCGGCGCGGCCGGTCCCCCGCGCGGGGGACCCTCGTCCCTCCGGCCTGGGACGACTTGGCGGGGCGGGTTCTCTAGCTTTCGAGGTTCCCGGCCTTGAGGAGCCTTCGATGCCTCGCGTTCTGTCCACGCTGACCGTGGCGGCGTGTCTCGTTCTCGGGTTCGCGGTGGCGCCCGCGCGCGCCGAGAGCTATGTGCCCGCCGACGACGGCGGGCGGATCGTGGACGTGCGGAAGGTGGACGACCAGACCCTCGACCTGACGATCGATACGCCGCTGGTGGATACGTCCAAGCCCCGGATCAGGCTGTACACGCCCGCCGGATGGAGCCGCGACGCGGACCGGACGTGGCCGATCGTCTACGCGTACGGCGGCGGGCCGGGCGACTACACCGAATGGGCCGGCGCGGAGGGCTTTCCGGAGACGGCCAAGCGCAGCGGCGCGCTCGTCGCCCTCGTGGACGGCGGAAAGCGGCAGGGATTCACCGACTGGTACAACGGCGGGAAAGGCGGGAATCCGCGCTGGGAGACCTTCCACACCACCGAGGTCCCGCAATTGCTGGAGCGGAATTTCCGGGCGTCGCAGAAGCGGGCCGCGATGGGGATCTCGTCCGGCGGCCAAGGGGCGATCACCTACGCCGCACGGCATCCCGGGCTGTTCGCGTACGTTTCCTGCTTCAGCGGTGTCCTGCACCTGACCGGCGCGGGCGTTCCGCTGGCGTTGATGTTCACCGATTACGCCACGCCCGAGCCGACCGTCCCCGACCCGCTCGCCAAATGGGGGAACCCGGTCTTCGACGCGAAGAACTGGGCCGACCACGACCCGTACGTCCGGGCCGAGGGGCTGCGCGGCACCGGCCTGTTCCTCTCGGCGGGCGACGGCACGCAGGGCCCGCTGGACGACGACCTCGCCACCGACGTCGCGCGCGACGGGTTGCTGAACGGCGTCCAGCTCTACCTCGCCGGCGCGGCGGGCGAGGCGGTCGTCGGCGCCACGACGCGCGACCTCGCCGAACGGCTCGCCCGGCTCGCAATCCCCGCCACGACCGATCTCTACGGGCCCGGATTCCACCAGTGGGAGTACTGGATCCGCGAGTACAAGAAGGCGTGGCCGCTGATGATGAACGCGATCGGCGCGCACCCGTGAGCAGCGAACGAGGCCGCTTTGTCACTGCCGCGCGGAGGATTCCCGCCGCCGTTCTGCCACATTGGCGTGGTGGACGAGAACAGCAGGGCGAGAACCTGGCAGACGTGGTCGATGGCCGGGGCGTGCCTGGCCGTGGACCTGTTCGCGCTCGTCTTCATCAACGCGGCCGGGGCCGGCGGCTGGCGCGTCGCGGTGCTCGTCCTGAGCACCGCGGTCGCCGATCTCGCGCTCGCCGGGCCGCCGAAGCACGCCGAACTCGTCGCGGTCCTGCGGGCGGGCGTGGTCGTGCTCGTCCCGCTGCTGCTGCGGCAGCCGTACCTGTTCGAGATCCCGATCACGCCGGGGCAGATGGTCGCCGGCTACCGCGCCGGCGCCTGGCTGCCGTTCCCCGCCGCGCTGCGGGCGCTCGGGGCGCTGGCCGGGGCGGTCCTCGGCTACGCCCTGGTCCGCGGCGGCTGGTGGCTCGACCATCTCTGGGCGGCCGGGTTCATCGCGCTCGGCATCGCGTTCGTTCCGTGGATGGTGGGACGGTCCAACACGTCCCAGCTGGCGCACCTGTCGCGGCTGGAGCTGATGGCCGAGCGCCGCGCCGCCGCCGTGGCGCGCGCGGTCGCCGAGGAGCGCAGCGCCATCGCCCGTGACCTGCACGACGTCATCTCCCACCACGTCAGCGCGATCAGCATGCACGCGGGCGTCGCGCGGATGGAGCTGGCCGGCGGCCCCGGGTCGGCCGCGCGGCGCTCGGTGTCGCAGGTGGAGGCCGCGAGCCGGTCCGCGATGGCCGACCTGCGGCGGCTGCTGGACGTCCTGCACGGCCAGGACCCCTCGCCCGACCGGCGCCAGCCCGGCCTCGGCGACATCGACGAGCTGCTGGACCGGGTGCGCGCCGCCGGGCCGCCGGTCCATCTGACGGTCGCGGGCGACCTCGGCCGGCTGCCCGCGGCGCTGGACCTCGCCGCGTACCGGATCCTCCAGGAGGCCCTGACCAACGCGCTCCGGCACGGCGACGGCGGACAGGTCACCGTCGCGCTCGGCCGCGCGGACGGCGACCTCGCCCTGGACGTCGCCAACACGCTCGGCGCCCCGCCCCGCCGGGACTGCGCGTCCCCCGGCCGGGGGCTGGCCGGGGTGCGCCAGCGCGTCGCCCTGCACGGCGGCGCGTTCCGGTGCGGGCCGTCCGCCGACGGACGCGGCTGGCGGCTCGCCGTGCGGCTCCCGGTGGAGGACGAGGCATGACGCTGCGGATCCTGCTCGCCGACGACCACGCGATGTTCCGCTCCGGCATGCGGGCCGCGCTGGAGACCCAGCCGGACCTGGAGTGCGTCGCCGAGGCCGCCGACGGACGCGCGGCGGTCGCCCGGACGGCCGAGTTACGGCCCGACGTCGCCGTCCTCGACATCCGGATGCCGAAGCTGGACGGTCTCGCCGCCGCCCGCGCGATCCTGTCCGCGCCGGGGAACGTCACGCGCGTGCTCGTCCTGACGACGTACGACCTCGACGACTACGTCCGCCAGGCGCTCCAGGCGGGCGTCGGGTTCGTGCTCAAGAGCCTGCCGCCGGAGGAACTGGTCCAGGCCGTCCGGGTCGTGGCGCGCGGGGACGCGCTGATCGACCCGTCGGTGACGCGGCGGCTGGCCGGGCGCCTCGCCGCCGGGATCGCGCCCGCCGCACGTCCGCGCGAGCTGTCCCGGCTGACGGCCCGCGAGGGCGAGGTGCTGCTGCTGATCGCCGACGGGCTCAGCAACGGGGAGATCGCCGCGACGCTCGGCGTCGGCGAGGAGACCGTCAAGACGCACGTGTCCCGGGTGTTCGCCAAGCTGGGCCTGCGGGACCGGCTCCAGGCGGTCGTGTACGCCCATCGGCATCGCCTCGTGGAGCACTGAGTACGCCGGACGAGGTAGGCGCGAAGCCGCTCGGGGGCGGATGCCGGCGGGGGCGCCGTCCGGGGACGCTGGCGGTCACCCGATCCGAGGAGCCGGCCATGAAGCTCTCCCGTCCCGCGCGGCGCGCGCTGCTCGTCCTGCACCTGGTGTCGGCGGGCGCGTGGATCGGCATCGACGTGATGGTCGCCGTGCTGGTCCTGACGGGCCGGTTCGCCGCCGACGTCGCGCTCCGCAGCCTCGCCTACCGCGCGCTGGCGGCGTTCGTGACGCTCCCGATGCTCGTCTCCGGGCTGGTGTGCCTCGCGACGGGCGTGGTGCTCGGCCTCGGCACGAAATGGGGGCTCGTGCGCTACTGGTGGGTGGCGGTCAAGCTCGTGCTGAACGTCGTCCTGTGCGCGCTCATCCTCGTCGTGCTCCAGCCGGGCATGGACGAGGTCGGGGCCTACGGCGAGGACCTGCTGACCGGGAACCCGCCGGCCGGCCGGGTGAGCGACCTGTTCTTCCCGCCCGCCGTGTCGCTCACCTGCCTGACGTTCGCGACCGTCCTGTCCGTCGCCAAGCCGTGGGGGCGCCGTCAGCGGACGCCGAGGCCCGCGAAGGCCGCCTGACCTGCGGCGGCGTGCTCGCCCCCGGCCAGGGTCAGCGTGCGCGCCGCCTGGTACGGACAGCCCGCCGCAGTGAACGCCCGCGCGGCGGCGAGCAGGCGCGGGACGTCCCCGTCCAGCAGCGCCGCCGCCCGCTCCACCTGGGCCGACGCGACCGGGTTCCCGGCGACGGTGGCGCGGGCGGACGCGACGCGCGCCGAGGCGTCCGGATGCCCGGCCAGCACCGCAGCCTCCGCCCGCACCGCCACGTACCAGTGCAGCCAGACCCAGCAGACCCACTTCCAGACCTCGTCCGGCTCCGGCGCGACGCGGTCGAGCGCGGCTTCGGCGTCCCCCCGGTGGAGCAGGACGACGGCGTCGCAGATCGCGCCGTAGCCGAGGTCGTGCTGGGGGGCGGTGTCGGCCCGCCGGACGATCGCGAGCCAGTCCGTCCGGGCGTCCTCGTCGCCGCGCAGGCCGTGGACCATCGCGACCGACGCGGCCGTCGCGCCCAGGGTCAGCGAGCGGGGGCGTCCGCTGCGCTCCCACGCGTCCCGGAACCGCGCGGCCCCGGCGAGCACCGCGCCGGTGTCGCCCGCGAACGCGTCCGCGACGAGCAGCCAGGACGTGGCGTGGTGGCCCGCCTCGGCCAGCAGCGGATGCCCGGCGAGCCGCCGTCCGTGCCGGCGGGCCTCGGCCAGCGCGCCCACGCCGAGCGCGGTCCCGGCGGCGACGGTGAGGGCGTCGATCAGCTCGTGCGTCCCGGCGGGCGTGGCGGGGACCGCCGCGAGGACGTCGAGGCGCCGCCGGGCCGCGTCCGCGACGGCGAACGCGTCGCCGGTCCAGCTCAGCGCGCCCGACAGCGCGTCCAGCGCGGCGGACTCGGCCAGCGGGTCCCCGGCGAGCGCGACGGCCCGTTCGGCGGACGCGACCGTCTCCCGCGCGGTGAGGCCGGTGTCGCCCTGGAGCGCTCCGAACGCGTCGGCGAGCACGGCCGCCTCCGCCAGCGCGACGGCCGCGTCGGCGTCGCCCGCCAGGTCGCGGGCCTCGGTGAGCAGGGCGGACGCCTCGTCCCCGGACGGCAGGCGCGTGAACGACGTGGAGAACCGGTACGCGGCGGTCACGGCGACCGCGAGATCCCGGCCGGCGGCGGCGGTGTCCCCGGCGCGGCGGGCGGCGTCGGCGGCGGCGCGGTGCAGCCGGAACACGTCGTCCCCGATCCGGCGGCACCCGGCGACGGCGGCGGCCTGCCGCAGGGCCGCCGCGCCGGACGCGTCGTCCGGCGCGAGCCCGGCCGCCTGCTCGAACCGCTGCTGCGCCTCGCCGAGCAGGGTGCGCTCGAACGTCAGCCCGGCCAGGGACAGCGCGAGGCGGTGGGCGTCCGCGCGGCGCTCCGGACGGCCGGCGGCCCAGGCGAGGGCGGCCCGCAGGTCCGGCGCGACCTCGTCGAACCGGTCGGACGTGACGGCCGAGCACCACGCCAGATGCCGGTCCCGGACGTCGGTCAGCTCGCCCGCGTCGGCGAGCCGTTCCGTCCCGTACTGCCGGACGGTCTCCAGCGCGCGGTACCGCGTCCCGGTCGCGGACGGCGTCGCCGCGAGCAGGCTCTGCTCGGCAAGGCGGCCGAGCCCGTCGGCGACGGCCGCCGCGTCCAGTCCCGCGACCTCGGCGGCGTCGCCGGGCGTGAACGGCGCGACGAACACCGCGACGCGGCGCAGCAGCGCCCGGTCGGCCGGGTCCAGGAGGTCGTGGCTCCAGTCCAGGACGGCGCGCACCGATCGGTGCCGGTCGTTCGCGCGGGATCCGCCGGTGAGGATCCGGAGCTGGTCGTCGAGTCCGGCGGTGAGACCGTCCAGGCCGAGCGTGGGCCAGCGGGCGGCGGCCAGCTCGATCGCGAGCGCCATGCCGTCCAGCCGGTCGCACAGCGCCGCGATCCGGTCGCGGACCATCGGGTCGGGCGTCCAGCCGACCGCCGCCGCCCGCTCCACGAACAGCGTCGCCGCCTCCGACGCGTCGCCGCCCTCCCGCGACAGCGGCGGGACGGCGTAGACGCGCTCGAACGGCACGAGCAGCCGGGCGCGGCTCGTCACCAGCGCCCTGACCCGCGGGCACGCCGTCAGCAGCCGCTCCAGGAACGGCGCGGCGCCGGCGCGCACCTGCTCGCAGTTGTCGAGGACGAGCAGCGCCCGCCGGTCCGCCAGCGCGGCGAGGACGGCGTCCTCCACGTCGTGCCCGAGCTGCTCGCCGACGCCCACGGCCGCCGCGACCGCCGCCCCGACCCGGCCGGGATCGGTCACCGGGACGAGGTCGGCGAACCAGACGCCGTCCGGGAACTCGTCCGCCACGTCCGCCGCGACCGCGAGCGCGAGGCGGGTCTTGCCCACGCCGCCCGGCCCGGCCATCGTCACCTGCCGGTGTTCGCGGACGGCCGCCGCCAGCTCCGCGCGCTCGCGGACCCGGCCGACGAACGTCGTCAGCGGCACCGGCAGCGCGGGCGCCGGGCGGGACCGCTCGGCGGCGCGGCGGGACAGCGCGCGGCGGTCCGGGACGTCCAGCTTGCGCAGCAGCGACGACACGTGCGACTCGACCGTGCGGACGGAGATGGTCAGGCGCGCGGCGATCTCGGCGTTGCTCCGGTGCTCGCCGAGCAGCGCCAGCACTTCGGCTTCCCTGGCCGAGACCACCGGTGAGGACACCGGCCCATTATCCGTGGTGTTTTCCGTGGTCGGCACGGATGCGACGTTCGTCCGGTCCGGGCGATGCTGGGATCACCCGGACGACGAAGGAGTGACCGATGAGCGTGAAGTACGAGGGATTCAGCGCCGAGGAGCGGGCCGCGATGAAGGAGCACGCCCGCGAGCAGAAGCAGGCGGCCCGCCGCGCCACGCGCGCGGACAAGGCCGAGCAGGCGGCGCAGGACGTGCTGGCGAAGATCGCCGAGATGGACGGCGCCGACCGCGCCTCTGCCGAGCGCGTCCACGCCGTGATCACCGCGTCCGCGCCGGGCCTGGAACCGAGGCTCTGGTACGGGATGCCCGCCTACGCCCTGGACGGGAAGGTCGTCTGCTTCTTCCAGAGCGCGGCCAAGTTCAAGGCCCGGTACGCGACGCTCGGCTTCAACGATCCGGCGAAGCTGGACGACGGCGCGATGTGGCCGACCGCCTTCGCCCTCACCGAGGTGACGCCCGAGGTGGAGGCCCGGATCGCCGACCTGGTGACCCGCGCGATCGCCTGACCCACCGACGCGCCGCGGCCCCTGCGACGGGGGCCGCGGCGCTTCGTCGTCCCGAGAAGGCGCACGGCGCGGAGATCACCTCCTTTGGGCTATTCTCTACTTTTCCTACCTAGAAAGGTCACTTATGAGATCCGTCTTCCACCGGCTCGCGGCCCTGCTCGCGCTGAGCGTCGCGGCCGTCCTCGCGCCGGGGGTCTCGCACGCCGCCACCGGGTCCTACGAGCGCGGACCCGCCCCCACGCTGTCCGGCATCCGCGCCGCGCTCGGCCCGTTCTCCTTCTCCACCGTCACGGTCACGGCCGCCCAGGCGGGCGGCGCGTTCGGCGGCGGGACGATCTACTACCCCGACGACACGAGCCAGGGGACGTTCGGCGGGGTCGCCGCCGTCCCGGGCTACCAGAGCGCGGAGAAGGCCGTCGCCTGGCTGGGGCCGCGCCTGGCGTCGCAGGGGTTCGTGGTGATCACGATCGCGACCAACAACCTCACCGACCAGCCCACCGCGCGCGGCAAGCAGCTCCTCGCGGCGTTGGACTACCTGACCGGCCAGTCCCCCGCCGCCGTCCGGCAGCGCCTGGACCCCAACCGCCTCGCCGTGACCGGGCACTCGATGGGCGGCGGCGGGACGCTCTACGCCGCCTGGACGCGTCCGAGCCTCAAGGCCGCGATCCCGCTCGCGCCGTGGCACACCATCAAGAACTGGTCCGGCATCAGCGTTCCCACCCTCGTCCAGGGCGGGACGCAGGACACCACCGCGCCGGTCGGGACCTACGCCCAGCCGATCTACCAGAGCCTCACCGGCGCCCGCGAGCGCGCCTACGCCGAGATCGCCGACGCCGCGCATGGGACGTTCGTCCGCGAGAACCCGCTGATCGGCGAACTTGAGGTCGCCTGGCTGAAGCGCTTCGTCGACGACGACACCCGCTACGAGCAGTTCCTCTGCCCCGCTCCCACCGACCCCGAACTCACCGAGTACCGCGACTCCTGCCCGTCCTCCTGACGCCGTCCCGCGCGGCGGCGCACAACGACGGAACGCCCGAACCGGCATCCGCCGGCGCCGCCGCGCCCGACCGGCCCGCAGTGCGGGGCGGCGCCGTCAGTCGGCGGCGCAGCGGAAGCCGGTGTTGCCGCTGGACGAGTCCGGCGTGTTCTTCGTTCGCGCCGAGACCCGGTAGCGGTTGCAGTAGGAGTCGTGGCAGAGGTAGGAGCCGCCGCGCATGACGCGCGTGTCTCCCTCGGCCCACCAGTCGGCGTTCCATTCCCACACGTTCCCGACGACGTTGTAGAGGCCGTAGGCGTTGGGACGGTACGCGTCCACCGGCGCGGTACCCACATGGCCGTCCTCGGCGGTGTTGACGTGCGGGAACTCGCCCTGCCAGATATTGCAGCGCCAGTGGCCGCGCGGAGTCAGTTCGTCGCCCCAGGGGTAGCGGGCCTGGTCGAGGCCGCCGCGCGCGGCGTACTCCCATTCGGCCTCGGTCGGGAGGCGGCGTCCGGCCCACGCGGCGTAGGCGACGGCGTCGTTCCAGGAGACGTGGACGACCGGGTGCCGCTCGCGGCCCTGGATCGTGCTGCCCGGCCCTTCGGGCGCGCGCCAGGTCGCGCCGGGGACGCCGCGCCACCAGGGCGTGCCGGCGGGCGCCGGGAACGCGTCGGCCGTCCCGGGCGGCAGTAGGCCCGCGAAGACGTACGACCAGCCGAACTTTTCGGCGTCGGTGACGTGGCCGGTGGCCTTCACGAACGCGGCGAACCGGGCGTTGGACACCGCGTGGGCGTCGATGAGGAAGGGCTCCACGGCGACCTCGCGGACGGGGCCTTCGCCGTCGCCGGGGTTGGCCGTTTCGTCCTCGTTGCCCATCCGGAACGTGCCGCCGGGCAGCCGGAGCATCCCCTTGAGACCGGGCGGACGGGGCGCGGGGCCGTCCGCGCCACGGCGCGGCGGGACGGTCGGCACAGGCAGCGCATCGGGTGCGGCGGTCGGGCGCGCCGCCGCGCAGCAGGGAGACTCGGCGGTCATGGTCAATTCCTACCTGGACGGTTGACAATCGTCCGAAATCTACCCCATGATCGCGGCCGTCTCCCCCTTCGATGCCCTGGAGTCTGCTTTGAGTGGTTTTGAGCCGTCCCGCCGGACCGTGCTCGCGGCCGGTGCCGGCGGCGCACTGGCGGCGGCCCTCGCCCCCCGCCCCGCCGCCGCGGCCCCGGCGCCGCGCCCGAACATCCTGTGGCTGATCAGCGAGGACAACAACCCCTACATCGGCGCCTACGGCGACCCGGTGGCGCGCACCCCGACCATCGACCGGCTCGCGCGCGAGGGCGTCCGCTACGAGAACGCGTTCTCCGCCGCGCCCGTCTGCGCGCCGTCGCGGTTCGCGCTCGTCACCGGCCTGCCCGCCGAGAGCTACGGCCCCGCCGAGCACATGCGCGCCACCGGCGAACTCCCGGCCGACACCCGGACGGTCCCCGAATATCTGCGCGCGGCCGGCTACTACGCCACCAACAACTCCAAGACCGACTACAACTCGACGATCAAACCGAAGCAGGTCTGGGACGAGACGAGCGCGACCGCGCACTGGCGGAACCGCCCGGCCGACACGCCGTTCTACTCGGTCTTCACCTACATGACGACCCACGAGTCGCAGATCTTCGACGCCGGGCCCGGGCGGACGCGCCCCGAGGACGTCCGCGTCCCGGCCTACGTGCCCGACGTCCCCGCCATTCGGGAAGACCGCGCCCGCTACTACGACCTCATCGAGAAAATGGACGGGCAACTGGCCGCCCGTCTCGCCGAACTGGAAGCCGACGGGCTCGCCGAGGACACCATCGTGTTCTACTTCGGCGACAACGGCGGCATTCTCCCGCGCAGCAAGCGGTTCTGCTACGACAGCGGCCTGCGCACACCGCTGATCGTCCGCTACCCGCGCCAATGGGCGCACCTGGCCCCCGCACGCGCCGGATCGGTCGTCACCGCACCCATCACGGTGTCCCTGGACCTGCCCCCGACCGTCCTGGAACTGGCGGGCCTGCGGGCGCCGGACCACATGACGGGCACGTCCCTCGCCGCCCGCCGCCGTCCGGCGTACGCGTTCGGAATGCGCAACAGAATGGGCGAGCAGTACGACATGGTGCGGACCGTTCGCGACGAACGATTCCGCTACATCCGCAACTACGCCCCGCACCGCCCCAACGGCCAGCACCAGGCGTACGCATGGCAGCAAAAGGGCTACCAGGCGTGGGAGCAGGCCCACCTGGACGGAAAACTCACACCCGTCCAAGAACGCTTCTGGCGCGAAAAGCCCGCCGAAGAACTCTACGACCTCCGCACCGACCCGGACGAAATCCACAACCTGATCGACAACCCGAAGCACCGAGCCCACCTGAACCGCCTGCGCCGCGCACTGGACGACCATCTCCTGAGCGTCAACGACAACGGCTTCATCCCCGAAGGCTCACCGCTGGAAGGCTACGAAGCGAGCCGCACCCCCGGCGCCTACCCCCTGCCCCGAATACTCGACATCGCCGGAACCGCGATCCGCCGCAATCCGCACGACGTCCCACGCCTCACCCGCGCCCTCACTGACAACAACGAAGTCATCCGCTACTGGGCCGCGTCCGGCCTGCTCATGCAAAAGGGCAAAGCCGCCGCACCAGCCGCCGACGACCTCACCCAAATCCTCACCACCGACCCGTCACCCCACGTCCGGATCGTCGCCGCCGAAACCCTCGCCCGCCTAGGCGACAACACCGAACAGGCAATCTCCTACCTGGCAGGCACATTGGACGAGACCACCGCCGTCCCGATCCGCCTCCAAGCCCTCAGCGCCCTGACGTCCCTGGGCGAAACGGCACGCCCCGCGCTGCCCGCCATCCAGCGCGCCGCACGCTCCAAGAACGGCAACGTCCACGACGCCGCCCTCTACCTGAGCCTCGTCCTGACCGGCGAATACACCCCCGCCACCCCGATCTTCGGCGGATCCCCCGAATGAGACCGCGCCACCGACACCGATCCGAACGCGCGGTATATGGCGGTTTGCGGCTACACTCCGGGGTCGCTGCGGCTGCCCGCCGCGAGGGTGAGGTTGGTCATACCCTGCGGACGTCGGGGCCGGGTGCCCGGCCGGAGACCGCGCCGGGCTGGGGATCCGCCCGCTTGATAGGGAAAGCCTATCGGGGCCATGAGCCGGATTGATTTCTCTTTTCAACGCCCGTGCGGCACTCTGACGACATCGGCCGCCGTGCGTCACACCGGCCCCGGCGGCCCTCCGTGTCCCATGCGGCCCGCACGCTGCGGGGCCGACGTCCACACTCGCAACCAAAGGAGTCTGCGTGCTTACGATCGGTGACCAGTTCCCCGAGTACGAGCTGACCGCCTGCGTCTCGCTGGACCCGGACAACGCGTTCGAGACCATCAACCACAAGTCCCACCAGGGCAAGTGGCGGGTCGTCTTCTTCTGGCCCAAGGACTTCACGTTCGTCTGTCCGACGGAGATCGCGGAGTTCGGCCGGCTCAACGAGGAGTTCGCCGACCGCGACGCCCAGGTGCTCGGCGCGTCCGTGGACAACGAGTTCGTCCACTTCGCGTGGCGCAAGGACCACCCGGACCTGCGCGAGCTGCCGTTCCCGATGCTGTCGGACCTCAACCGCGAGCTGGCGTCCGCGCTCGGCATCCTCACGCCGGACGGCGTCGCGCAGCGCGCCACGTTCATCGTGGACCCCGACAACGAGATCCAGTTCGTCATGGTGACGGCCGGGTCGGTCGGCCGGAACGTCACCGAGGTCCTGCGGGTCCTCGACGCGCTCCAGTCCGACGAGCTGTGCCCCTGCAACTGGAACAAGGGCGAGGACACCCTCGACGCCGCCAAGCTCATGGCCGGCGTCTGATCCGCCCGCAGCATCCGACGACGGCCGGCCGCGGCGAGAGCGCGGCCGGCCGTCCCGCCGAAAGGACGAGAGAGTGAGCGTCGACGCGCTGAAGTCGGCCCTGCCCGGCTACGCGAAGGACACCAAGCTGAACCTCGGTTCGGTGACCTCCACGTCCGCCCTGTCGGACCAGCAGCTCTGGGGCACGGTCCTCGCGACCGCCCTCGCCAGCCGCAACCCCCAGGTCATCCGCGAGCTGGCCGAGGAGGCGGGCGACTACCTGTCCGCCGAGGCGTTCGAGGCGGCCAAGGGCGCCGCGTCGATCATGGCGATGAACAACATCTACTACCGGTCGACGCACCTGATCGGCGACGAGACGTACGCGACGCTGCCCGCGAAGCTGCGCATGTCGATCATCGGCAAGCCCGGGGTGGACAAGATCGACTTCGAGCTGTGGTGCCTGGCGGTGTCGGCCGTGAACGGCTGCGGCCGGTGCCTGGAGTCGCACGAGAAGGTGCTGCGCGACGGCGGGCTGTCGCGCGAGCTGATCCAGGAGGCGCTGCGGATCGCGGCGGTCGTCCACGCCACCGCCGTCACGCTGGAGGGCGAGGCCGCGCTGGCCCCCGCCACCGTCTGACGGAACGATCGAAAAGGCCCGGCCGGGACGACCCGGCCGGGCCTTTCACGTGCTCAGCGGGAAGGCTGAGCGTCACTCCCACTCGATGGTGCCCGGCGGCTTGCTGGTGACGTCGAGCGTGACGCGGTTGATCTCGCGGACCTCGTTGGTGATGCGGGTCGATATGCGCTGCAGGAGGTCGAAGGGCAGCCGCGCCCAGTCGGCCGTCATGGCGTCCTCGCTGGTCACGGGGCGCAGGACGACGGGGTGTCCGTAGGTGCGTCCGTCGCCCTGCACGCCCACCGAGCGGACGTCGGCGAGCAGCACGACCGGGAACTGCCAGACGTCGCGGTCGAGCCCGGCGCGGGTCAGTTCCTCGCGGGCGATGGCGTCGGCGTCGCGCAGGATCTCCAGCCGCTCGCGGGTCACCGCGCCGATGATGCGGATGCCGAGGCCGGGGCCGGGGAACGGCTGCCGCCAGACGATCTCGGCGGGCAGGCCGAGCTGCTCGCCGACGGCGCGGACCTCGTCCTTGAACAGGGTCCGCAGCGGCTCGACGAGCCGGAACTGCAGGTCCTCGGGCAGGCCGCCGACGTTGTGGTGCGACTTGATGTTGGCCGCGCCGGTGCCGCCGCCGGACTCCACCACGTCGGGGTAGAGCGTTCCCTGGACGAGGAACTCGACGGGTTCGGCGGCGTCCTCGCCCACGATCTCGCGGGCCGCCGCCTCGAACACCCGGATGAACTCGCGGCCGATGATCTTCCGCTTGGTCTCGGGGTCGGTGACGCCGTCGAGGGCGTCGAGGAAGCGGTCCTGGGCGTCCACGACGTGCAGGTTCACGCCCGTCGCGGCGACGAAGTCCTTCTCGACCTGCTCGGCCTCGCCCTTGCGCAGCAGCCCGTGGTCCACGAAGACGCAGGTGAGCTGGTCGCCGATGGCGCGCTGGACGAGCGCCGCCGCGACCGCCGAGTCCACCCCGCCGGACAGGCCGCAGATCGCCCGCTTGCTGCCGATCTGCTCCTGGACGGCCGCGACGGACTCGTCCACGATGTTCACCATCGTCCAGTTCGGCCGGCAGCCCGCGCCCTCGTACAGGAAGCGCCGCAGCACCTCCATGCCGTGCTCGGTGTGCAGCACCTCGGGGTGGAACTGGACGCCGAACAGCCCGCGCTCCCGGTCCTCCATGCCCGCGACCGGCGTCACGTCGGTGCGCGCGGTGACGGTGAAGCCCGACGGCGCGGCGCTCACGAAGTCGCGGTGGGACATCCAGACGGCCTGTTCGCCGGGCGTCCCCTCGAACAGCAGGCCGGGGGCGGTGACGGCGATGGTCGCGCCGCCGTACTCGGCGACGTCGGAATTGGCGACCGTCCCGCCGAGCGCCTGCGCCATCACCTGGTGGCCGTAGCAGATCCCGAGCGTCGGGACGCCGAGGTCGAACAGCCCCGCCGGGGCGGCCGGGGCGCCCGGCTCGTAGACCGACGCGGGCCCGCCGGACAGGATGATCGCCTTCGGCCGCTTCGCCAGCATCTCGGCGGCGGGCATCGTGGACGGGACGATCTCGCTGAACACCTGGCACTCCCGGACGCGCCGGGCGATGAGCTGGGCGTACTGCGCGCCGAAGTCGACGACGAGAACGGTGTCAAAGGTCTGGTCTGCGGCCACCAAGACGCCTTTCGGGAACAGGTCGGGATCCGGCGGAAACCCCAGTGTAGAGGGCGCTGCCTGCGGTAACGCGCCCGGACGCCGGGACCGGACGCGCCGCGACGGGACGCGCCGAATGCGAGCGCCCGGGGGTTCCGCTCTGATACCTGTTGACAACAGTGCGTGTCCGTCCCGTCTTCCGACCTGCCTGAATAGAGGAGCCCCGTGAAGCTCGTCGCCGTCGCCGCCGCCGTCCTGTCCGCCGCGTTCGCCGCGTCCGGCGCGGCCCCGCCCCGCGCGCAGGAGCCCACGGCGGAGGCGCGCTGCGCGGGCGCGGCGCTGCGCGTGCGATCGGGCACACCGCCGGGCGTGGAGCGCAACGAGCTGACGCCGGGGCAGGCCGCGGCCGTCGAGCGCGCGCTGACCCGGCTGACGCGGAGCCTCGGCGAACGGCGCGCGGCGCCGACGATCCCGGTCTATTTCCACGTCCTGCACGCGGGGAAGCGCGGGAACGTGTCGGACGCGGCGATCCGGCGGCAGATCGCCGCGATGAACGCCGCGTACGGCGGGAGCAAGGGCGGCGCGGACACCGGCGTCCGGTTCACGCTGAAGAACATCACTCGGTCGAACAACGCGCGGTGGTACGCCGACCCGCAGGGGTACGAGGAGGCGTACAAGCCGAAGTTGCACGTCGGCGGGGCGCGGACGCTGAACCTCTACACCGCCGACACCGGGACGGACCTGCTCGGTTTCTCCACCTTCCCGTGGAAGTACGCCTCGGCGCCCAAGCTGGACGGCGTCCTGGTGCATCCGGGCACGCTGCCGGGCGGCTCGCTGACTCACTACAACCTGGGTTACAGCGCCGTCCATGAGACCGGGCACTGGCTCGGGCTGTACCACACGTTCCAGGACGGGTGCGGTTCCCAGGGCGACCGCGTGGCCGACACGCCGCCGGAGGCCGAGGCGACGAACGGGTGCCCGTCCGGCAAGGACACGTGCGCGGGCGACGGCGCCGACCCGATCCACAACTTCATGGACTACGCCTACGACGGCTGCATGCACGAGTTCACGGCGGGCCAGGGCGCGCGGATCGCGAAGGTCTGGGCGGCCTACCGCGCCGGGTAGCCGCTAGGACACCTCGACGATCGGGAGGCGCAGGGCGGCCGGGGCCCGCTCGGGGACGGCCGGGTTCTTCGGCGCGACCGCCGCGACCCGCCGGTAGGGGGCGCCGAGCGCGGGACGCGGGTCGTCCTCGCCCTTGTTCGGCCACAGCGACATCGCCCGCTCGGCCTGCGCGGTGATCGTCAGCGACGGGTTCACGCCGAGGTTCGCCGACACCGCCGACCCGTCCACGACGTGCAGCCCCTCGTGCCCGTAGACGCGGTGGTAGGGGTCGATGACGCCGTGTTCGGGCGCGTCGCCGATCGGGCAGCCGCCGAGGAAGTGCGCGGTCAGCGGGACGTCGAACAGGTCGCCCCAGCCGCCGCCCGCCATGCCGCCGGTCTCCTCGGCGAGCAGCCGCGCGGCGTCGTGGCCGTCGGGGATCCACGTCGGGTTGGGCTCGCCGTGCCCGGCCGCCGCGCGGACGTCCCAGCCGAACGGCCCGCGTTTGGGCGTGAGCGTGATCGAGTTGTCGCGGGACTGCATGACGAGCGCGATGACCGTCCGCTCCGACCACGTCCGGACGTCGAGGAGCTGCACCAGGTCGCCGGGCCGCCGCGCGACCTGCCCGAGGAACTTGGCCCAGCGCGGCCGGTGCTTCTCGCCGGGCCGGTCGCCGTCCACGAGCAGCGTCTGGAGCAGCGCCATGAGGTTGGAGCCCTTGCCGTACCGGACGGGCTCGATGTGCGTGTCCTCGGTCGGGTGGAACGACGAGGTGATCGCGACGCCGCGCGAGTAGTCCGGGCCGGGGACGCCGTTGCGGCGGCCCGCGCCGAGGACGGCCTCGGAGTTCGTGCGGGTCAGCTCGCCGAGCCTCGGCGACAGCTTCGGCAGCCGTCCGGTGGAGCGCAGCTTGTGCAGGAGCTTCTGCGTCCCGTAGGTGCCCGCCGCGAACACGACATTTTGCGCGGTGAAGCTCTTGCGGTTGCGTCCGAACGAGCCGGTGCGGACGATGTCGACCCGGTAGCCGCCGCCGTCCAGCGGCGTGACGGCCGTGACGCGGCTGAGCGGCATGATCCGCGCGCCCGCCTTCTCCGCCAGGTACAGGTAGTTCTCGGTGAGCATGTTCTTGGCGCCGTGCCGGCAGCCGACCATGCACTCGCCGCACTCGGTGCAGCCGCGCCGGCGCGGCCCGGCGCCGCCGAAGTACGGGTCGTCGCTCTCGACGCCCGGACCGTCGCCGAAGTGGACGCCGACCGGGGTCCGGACGAACGTGTCGCCCTTGCCCATCCGCTCGGCGACGTTGCGCATCGCCTCGTCCGCGGCGGTGATCGTCGGGTTCTGGACGACCCCGAGCATCCGCCGCGCCTGGTCGTAGTACGGCGCCAGCTCGGCCTTCCAGTCCGTGATGTGCGCCCACTGCCGGTCCTTGAAGAACGGGTCCGGCGGGACGTACAGCGTGTTGGCGTAGTTCAGCGACCCGCCGCCGACGCCCGCCCCGGCCAGCACCATGACCCGGCTGGACTTCGCGCCCCGGATCAGGTGGATGCGCTGCATCCCGGTGAGGCCGAACGCGGGCGCCCAGATGTAGCGGGCCACCCGCCAGTTGGTCTTCGGCATCTCGGGGTAGCGGGCGCCGGGGGGCGCGTCCGGGCCCGCGTCGAAGCGGCGGCCCGCCTCGATCACGCCGACCTTGTAGCCCTTCTCGGTCAGGCGCAGCGCGGTCACGCTGCCGCCGAACCCCGAGCCGACGACCAGAACGTCGAAATCCATGCGCCCTACTTGATCCTCAGCGTCTTCATCAGCTTCACCCCGCGCGCCATCAGCCCGGCGAACGTCGCGTAGCTCATCGAGCCCGGCGGTTCCAGGTCCATGTAGTGCTGGCTCGCGACGGTCTGGACCTCGGTGAACTTCAGCAGGCCCTCCGTCCCGTGCCGCCGTCCGACGCCGGACTGCTTGAACCCGCCCATCGGCGCGTCGTAGGACGCGTAGGCGGCGCCGTAGCCGTCGTTGACGTTGACCGTCCCGGCCTGGAGGCGGGCGGCGAGGCGGCGGCCGTGCGCGACGTCCTTCGTCCAGACCGACGCGTTCAGGCCGTACTCGGTGTCGTTGGCGCGGGCGACGACCTCGTCCTCGTCCCGGAACTTGTAGACCGCGACGACCGGCCCGAACGTCTCGTTGGCGCACAGGTCCATCGCGCCGGTGACGTCGGCGAGGACGGTCGGCTCGTAGAACAGCGGGCCGATGTCGGGCCGCGCCTTGCCGCCCGCCAGCACCGTCGCGCCCTCGCGGACGGCCTGCTCGACGTGCGCGGTGACCGCTTCGAGCTGGCGCGGGTAGGTGAGCGAGCCCATCTCGGCGGAGTAGTCCAGCGCGCTGCCGAGCTTCATGTTCTGCGCCAGCTCGGCGAAACGTGGGACGAACCGGTCGTAGATGTCCTCGTGGACGTAGAGCCGCTCGATCGAGATGCACAGCTGGCCCGCGTTGGTGAAGCAGGCGCGCAGCGCGCCCCGGGCGGTGCGCTCGACGTCGGCGTCCGCGAGGACGATCATCGGGTTCTTGCCGCCGAGTTCCAGCGAGTAGTTCACCAGGCGCGGCGCGACCTTGGCCGCGATCGCCTTCCCGCCCCGGGTGGAGCCGGTGAACGACACGTAGTCGGCGTTGTCGATGAGCGGGTCGCCGATCTCGGCGGGGTCGCCGACGACGATCTGCCACAGGTCGCGCGGCAGGCCCAGCTCGATGAGCAGGTCCAGGATCCACAGGCTCGTCAGGCACGTCTGGGTGTCGGGCTTGTGGATCACCGCGTTGCCCGCCATGAGCGCGGGCGCGATGTCGCTGGTGCCGAGCACGAGCGGGTAGTTCCACGGCGAGATGAGGCCGACGACGCCCTTCGGGTGGCGCAGCTCGCGGACGCGCGTGAGGCCCGGCACCATGCCCTGGCGGCGGTGCGGCTTCAGCAGCTTCGGCGCCCGGCGGGCGTAGTAGAGCGAGCAGAGGGCGACGTCCAGGAACTCTTCGAGGGCGTGGCGGCGCGCCTTGCCCGTTTCGAGCTGCAGGACGTCCAGGATCTCCTCGCGGCGTTCCACGATGGCGTCGGCGAGGCGCAGGAAGGGCTTGGCGCGCTGCGCGGGCGTCAGCTCGGCCCAGGCGCGCTGCGCCTTGCGGGCGCGCTCGTGGGCGAGGCGGACGTCGTCCGCGCTGGAGACCGGCACCGTGGCCAGCGGCTCGCCGGTGAAGGGGGTGGGAATCGTCACGGTCTCGGCACCGCCGGAGGCGACGTGCGAGGCCAGCCGCTCGACGACGCTCTGGGGGAGCCTGTGCTCTGTCACGCCTTTGGCGAGGCCCGTCGAAGATGCCATGAAGGCAGAGTATGACCAGGTGACCATAGGACGCTACCCACAGGTAACGAGTTACTTTCCGTCAGTTATCGGGTTCTTTCCGTGGCGACAGTTGCGGAACGTTCCACCATGACCGAGTTGGGCAACCCACCGCTTGACCCGCCGGTCAGGGTGTAAGCACGGGACGGAGCAACGCCAGGCGCCGCCGCCGCGCCGCGCCGCCGGACGTCCCCCGCCCGCCCGTCCGGCCGGAGCACCGGCGGCCGACAGGAGGGACCGCAGCATGATCGACGCCCCGAACGGCCGTCCGCGCGCCGCCGCGCCGACCGCCCGCGGACGGGGCCGGGCGCCCCGCGCGGCCGGCCCTCCCGGCACCGCCCGCCGCGACCGCCGCGAGGAGACCCGCACGGCGCTGCTCGCGGCGGCCGGCCGACTGTGGGCCGAGCACGGCATCCACGGCGCGTCGCTGGACGACATCGCGGCGGCGGCGGGCCTGACCAAGGGCGCGGTCTACTCCAACTTCACGGGCAAGACCGATCTCGTCCTCGCGCTGATGGAACGGTGTACCGACGCGTCCGCGACCGCGCTCCGGAACGCCCTGCCACTGTGCGCCCGCTTCACCGAGGACGCGCACCACTGCGACGACGACTGCACCGACGGCCGTCTCCTCGCCCTGCTCCTGGTGGAGTTCTGGCTCTACGGGATGCGCGACCACGCGGCGGGCTGGCGCGTAGCCGACTGGTGGGCCGAACACCGCACCCGCCTCGCCGCGGGCCTCCCCGGCGACGGCCCGGCCGGCGACGCCCCCGCCCGCGCCGCCCTCGCCGTGGCCCTGGACATCGGCCTGGCCTTCCAGCACCTCATGGACCCCGACCGCGTCCCCGCCGACCTCTACAACCGAGCCGTCCGCCTCCTCTAACTTCACGCTCACGAACCCACGGCCACCGTTCGGCCGTCGGCTGCCGCCAGGGCATGGACCCAGTCGAAGATCACTTCGTGGGCGTGCGCGAGGGCGCCGTTCTGGCAGTGCAGGTGCCCGCCGTCCCGCTCGGTGAACGTGTGGACGCTTGCCGAGCGGGCGCCGGTCAGCCGCGCCGCGAAGTCATGGCCGAGCGCGGGGTCGTAGAAGTGCTCGCGCTCGGCCAGCAGGACGAGGGTGTCGGCCGCGATCCGTGCGGCCCACGGCCCGTCGTCGTAGGCGCGCATCGCCCGGACCAGCTCGGGGAGCGTCGCGGCCCCGAACGTCCAGCACCCGTTGGCGATCCCCCACCGGGCCTGCGCGTCGAAGCGCGCGTAGAGCGGGACGGCCCGCCGCATCCACCACGGCATCCGCTGGAACGCACCGCGCAGCGGCTTCGGGACGTTGTGCAGGAACGCCGTCAGCATCCCCGGGAAGTAGTCGTAAAGCACGATCCCCCGGTAGCGCGGCTCGAACGCGGCGGCCCGCGCCAGCAGATGGCCGCCGAAACTGATCCCCACACCGACGAGCGGCCGTGACCCGGTCCGCTCCGTCAGCCAGTCCAGGACGGCGCCCGTCGGCCGCTCCCACTCGGCGGTGAACGGCAGCCCGTGCTCGCGCAGCGCCGCGCCCTGCCCCGGGCCGGTGAACATGAGCACGTCATACCCACGCCGGGCCGCCGCCCCGCCGAGCATGAAGTACAGCTCCTCCAGCGTGGAGTCGAAGCCGCCCTGCACGACGAGCACAGGCCGCCCACCAGCCTCCGCACGCAACTCCAACCCCGCCATGCCAACGTCCGCCGCACGCAAGGACAGCCGCTCCACCTCGACGTCCGCCGCGCGCAGCCCCTTCAGCTCGGCGTCCGGCGCGCGCAGGAACAGCCCCTCCAGTTCGGCGCCCTCGTACGGGATGGTCACGCGCTCGATGTCGGCGCCGAGGTCGGCCAGCCCGGCGTCGAACCAGGCGCGGGCCGCCGCGAACGCCGTGCCGCGCCGGGCGTCGGACGGGTCGAGGAAGAACTCGGCCTGGCGGACGTAGTTGCTCGCGCGCAGCAGCGCCGCGCCGCGTGAGACGGGCTCGCGGCAGGCGCGCCCGCGTGCGGCCGTGCGGTCCGCCGCCGCCGACCACTCCCGGAACCAGGACTCGGCGTTCCCGCGCCGCACCCGCGCCATGACGACGGCGACCTCGCCGAAGTCGCCGCCGTCGTACGCGGCCGTCCAGAGCCCGCGCAGCGCCTCGAAGTCGAAGGCCGGGGTCCGGGAGAACCTGATCCGCCGCATGCCGCCTCCATTTATGTGTCATGACACATATCTACGAGCGCCGAGCATATGCATGTCATGACACACATCGCAATAGACTCCGTCCGTGGAGCCCGTACTCGAACTGCTGTCCGCCGTGAAGATCGCGCAGCGGGAGCTGGACCGCCGCTTCAACCGGCTACTGCGCCCGCTCGGCGTCACGGCCGTCCAGGCCGAGGCGCTGCTGATCATCGCGGACGAACAGCCGGTCTCCATCGCGGCCCTCGGCGCGCGGATGGCCGCCGAGCGCGGCCATCCGAGCCGTCTCGCCGACCGGCTAGCCGCCGCCGGCTGGGTCCGGCGCACACCGGCGCCGGACGACGGACGACAGACCGACCTGACCCTCACCCTGGAGGGTCAGGAGATCGTCCGCCGGATCGTGGTCGTCCGGCAGCCGTTCCTCGACTGGGCAGGCCGGACGTTCGCCGAGGCGGGCCTCGACGACGCCCTGCCCGCGATCCGCCGCATCCTCGACCTCGTCCGCTCCCTGCCCGAGCCCGACTGACCCGCCACCACGAGCACACCACCAAGCCCAACCACCCCAGCGGAACACACCGCGCCAACCCGCCAGCACGCAAACCGAGCGGTCAGCACGCAAGCCGAACAGCCAGCGCGCGAGCCGAGCCGCATACGCGCGGCACGACCCGTCACGCGCAAACCGAACCGCCGGCGTCCAGCTGACCTTCAGCCCAGCCGACCCAGCAGGGCTGGGCGTCAGCGGGTGGGGAGGGTGGTGGGGCCGTCGTCGGGCTGTTCGGTGAGGGGCGGCAGAGTGGCTTCGGGGGCCGGGCGGTCCTCGGGGGGTGTTGCCGCGCGGGGGCCTACGGACGGCACCGGGTTGTCGTCGTCCAGGGTGCCGTTCGGGACGATCTGCGGCTGGACGAGCTTGCCGACCGCCAGTTCGCCGTCCGCCGACTTGAAGACCTTGTCGAAGTTCGCGACGTACGCGGCGTAGGTCTTGGCGTCGTCCAGCGTGAGGACGGCCTCGTCGTTGCGCTTGAGCGCGTCGTAGGTGTAGCTGTGGCTGCCCGTCAGGACGAGCTTGCGGTGCCGTCCGCCGTACGTCCCGTCGATCAGCAGGTACTTGGAGTGCGCCGGGTGCGAGCTGCTGGAGCGGAAGAACCGCACCTTGGCGCCGCTGCGCTCCAGGACCTTCTCGACGTCCTCGCCGAGGCTGCCGCTGGCGATCCGCACGTCGCAGCCCTGCCCGTCCAGCCAGGCGAGCGCGTCCGCGACGCCCTTGCGGGTGAACAGGCCGCTGGACAGGCTGACCTTCGTGCCCGGCGTGCAGGTCACCATCTGCAGCGTCGCGACGATCGGGTCCGGCTGGGTCGACTTGGGATAGAAGCTCACCGACCGGGACCCCGACTTGATCGTCCGCCAGTAGTTCGGGTCGGCCTTCTTACGAGCCAGGTCGTAGAAGTACGTCCGGTACGCATTGTGCAGCGTCGTATCGGTCATCGTGTAAGCGTCGTTGTACTGGTTGTACATACCGCCCGTGGCATTGCCGGACGTCTGCACCACGACGTTCTTCGAGTCGTACGTCTTCGAGAAGACGTAGAACTTGTTGTGGTTCTTCGCCCACTGGCCGGATGCGGACGTCCGCGCGATGCAGCCCTCGTTCTTCGGGCACACCGTGATCCACGACCCCTTGGACATGTCCGTCCCGAGGTTCTTCTTCAGCAGCGCGTAGTTCTCCGGCCGCTTGCTCAGGCTGTCGTTGTCCAGGACGATCCGGACCTTCACCCCGCGCTTGTGCGCGTTCACCAGCGCGTTCGTCATACCGGTCGTCTGGAGCCGGAACAGCGCGACGTCGATCTCGGCGCCCTTCGGCGTCTTGCGGATCAGCCGCTTGATGTAGAGGTCGAGCGACCCGGCCTGGTCGGTGTTCCCGGTCGGGTTGTTGAACAGCGGCCCCTGGGGGACGTACGTCCGCTTGACGGTCCACGGCGTCGTCGCGGGCTTCAGCGACATCGGCCTCGGCTTGACCGGCACGGCCGCCGAAGCGCCGCCCGCGGCGGCCAACTCCAGCACCATCAGGCCGGCCCCGGCCAGCAGTCCTCCGGCGACGATGGACAACCCCCGCACGCGCGACCCCTTCGCTCGGTATCAGTACGTCTCGTCCCCCGACAAGGAGACGGACGTTACCACCGATAGCGCCGCAAGACAGTTCGGGTCCCATATTTCACACGAGACCATGACTCAGCGGGAAAACTCGGGTAACCCGGACACAGACCGCGACCGGGGAACGTCAGAGCGTCGGGACGATGTCGGGCGCGCCGCGCCGGGACGCGGACGCCTCGTGGTCCCCGTCCTGCGACTGGGACGCGCGCTCGGCCTCGATCCGCTTGCGGTAGTACTCGATCTCCCGGTCCCGCTGCTCGGCCGACCAGCCGAGGACGGGCGCGACCAGGTCCGCCGCCTCCTCCGCCACGCCGACGCCCCGGTCCCACGTCTCGATGGAGATCCGCGTCCGCCGCGCGAGGACGTCGTTCAGGTGCCGCGCCCCCTCGTGCGACGCCGCGTAGACGATCTCCGCGCGCAGGTAGTCGTCCGCGCCGGTCAGCGGACGGCCGAGGTCGGGCCGCTCGGCGACCATCGCGAGCAGGTCGTCCACGAGCGTCCCGTAGCGGCGCAGCAGGTGCTCGATCCGCGCGACGTGCAGGCCCGAGCGCGCGGCGAGCCGGTGCCGCGCGTTCCACATCGCCGGAAAGCCCTCGCCGCCGACCAGCGCGACCCGGTCGGTGCAGGACTCGGCGACCTTGCCGTCCAGGCCGTGCGCCACCGCGTCGATCGCGTCCTTGGCCATCACCCGGTACGTCGTGTACTTGCCGCCCGCGACGAGCACCAGCCCCGGCACCGGATGCGCGACGACGTGCTCGCGGGAGAGCTGCGACGTCTCCTCCCGCTCCCCGCGCAACAGCGGGCGCAGCCCCGCGTAGACGCCCTCGACGTCGTCGTGCGTCAGCGGCGTGTTGAGCACCGCGTTCACGTGCTCCAGGACGTAGTCGATGTCGGCGCGGGACGCGGCCGGGTGCGCGAGGTCCAGGTCCCAGGCCGTGTCGGTCGTCCCGATGATCCAGTGGCGGCCCCACGGGATGACGAACAGCACGGACTTCTCGGTGCGCAGCAGGATCCCGGTCGCCGAGTGGATCCGGTCCTTCGGGACGACGAGGTGGATCCCCTTCGACGCCTTCACGTGGATCCGCCCGCGTCCCCCGACGAGCTGCTGGATCTCGTCCGTCCACACCCCGGTCGCGTTGACGACCTGCTTGGCGCGCACCTCGCTCACCGCGTCGCTCTCCAGGTCGCGGATCCGCAGGCCGGTGACGCGCTCGCCCTCGCGCAGGAACCCGACGCACTGGGTGCGGGACGCGATCCGCGCGCCGAACTGCGCCGCCGTCCGCAGCGCGGTCATGACGAAGCGGGCGTCGTCCACCTGGGCGTCCCAGAGCTGGATCGCGCCGGTGAACGCGTCCTTGCGCAGCGACGGCGCCAGCTTCAGCGCGCCGCGCCGCGTCAGGTGCCGGTGGTGCGGGACGCCGCGCGTGCTGCCCATCTGGAACGCCAGCGCGTCGTACAGCGCGACCCCCGCGCCGAAGTAGCCGCGTTCCCACACGCGGTGCGTCGTCGGCAGCAGGAACGGCACCGGACGCACCAGGTGCGGCGCGATCCGCTGGAGCAGCAGGCCGCGTTCGGTCAGCGCCTCCCGGACGAGGTCGAAGTTGAACTGCTCCAGATACCGCAGCCCGCCGTGGATCAGCTTGGACGACCGCGAGGACGTCCCGGACGCGAAGTCCCGCGCCTCCACGACCGCGACCGACAGCCCGCGCGTCGCCGCGTCCAGGGCCGCGCCCGCGCCGACGATCCCGGCGCCGACCACGACGACGTCGAACTCCTCGCCGCTCGCCATCCGGTCCAGCGCCATCGCCCGTTCGGCGGGTCCGAGCCGCGCGCTGCCCAGCCCGGTCACCGGTGATCCCGTCATCGTGATGTCTCCCCGTAGGCGTCACTCGGCCCGGTACCTACCCAGCGGTAGGTAGGCGTCCACCTTCCGCGCAGTGGACAATTCACCACGTTCGGCGGACGTGACGGCCATGATGACAGCCGTCGGTGAACGAAGGAGCGGCATGACGGACTGGCGGATCCCCGAGTTCGACGAGGTGCGCGAACTGGGCCGGGGCGCGCAGGGACGCGTCGTCCTCGCCCGCCACGCCGGGGACGGCACACCCGTCGCGATCAAGTACCTGACCGCCGCGGCCACCGCCGGGGACCGCGAGGGCTTCCGCCACGAGGCGCGGATGCTCGGCCGCGTCACCAGCCCGCACGTCACGCGCCTGTACCGGCTCGTGGAGAACGAGCAGGGCGCGGCGCTCGTCATGGAGGCCGTGGACGGCGCGTCTCTGCGCGAGATCCTCGCCCGGCACGGCGCGCTGGAGCCCGAGGCGGCGCTGACCGTCCTCAAGGGGTCGCTGCTCGGGCTCGCCGCCGCGCACGCCGTCGGGGTCGTCCACCGCGACTACAAGCCCGCGAACGTCATGGTGCTCGCGGACGGACGCAGCAAGCTCATCGACTTCGGCATCGCCACGCCGTCCGGGGCCGCGTCGGGGTCGGGCACGCCGTTCTACATGGCGCCCGAGCAGTGGAACCGGAAGCCCGCGAGCCCGGCGACGGACGTGTACGCCGCGACCTGCGTGTTCTACGAGTGCGTCACCGGGCACCGGCCGTTCGAGGCGTCGGGGGCGGCGCTGATGGCGCAGCACGGGACCGCGCCGGTGCCGCTGGCGGACGTCCCCGAGCCGCTGCGCCCGCTCGTCGAGCACGGCATGGCCAAGGAGGCGGCGCGGCGTCCGCCGGGCGCGGCGGCGTTCGTCGCGGAGCTGGAGGACGCGGCCCGGCGCGCCTACGGGGCGGACTGGGAGCAGCGCGGGCTGCGCGCCGCCGCCGTGGCCGCCGCCGCGCTCGCCGCCCTGTTCCCGCTCGCCGCCGCGGGCCTGTCCGCGCCGGGCGCCGCCGCGGCGGCGGGCTCGGCGGGCGCCGCAGGTTCCGCCGGCGCGGGCGCGGCCGGCGCGGGCTCAGCGGGCGCGGGCGCCGCCGGTTCGGCGGGCGGCGGGGCCGTGCAGACGGGCGCGGGCTTCCTCGCCAAGGCGGGCGGCGTGAAGGCGGTCGCGGCCGTCGTCGGCGCGGCGGCCGTGGCGGGCGGCGGCATCGCGGCCTACGAGACGGCCAAGTCCGACCCGCCGCCGCCCCGCCCGATCGCGCTCCAGGTCGCGTCCACGTCCCTGGTGAACAACCAGAACGGCCTGGTCGTGGACAAGGCCCAGTACGTGACCGTCAGCAACGTGAAGGACCCGGCCGTCGCCCGCAAGGTGAACGCCGCGCTGCACAAGCCCGTGGACGACGCCATCGCCCGCTACGCCCAGCACGCGAACGCGCCGGGGCAGGGACCCGACTTCATCGCCCAGCAGCGCACCTATCCCACCAACGACCCGAGGCGGATGATCCTGCGCATCACCACGGAGATCGGCGTGCGCGGCCCGAAGCTCCTGTCCGTCGGCTACATGGTCGCCAACCCGGTCAACGCGGGCGGCGGCCACATCTACGACCCCATCGTGGTCACCGTGGACCTGACCACCGGCAGGACGCTGTCCGCCAAGGACGTGCTGCTCCCGAGCACCCTGACGAAAGCGGGCCTCACCCGACTGTCACCGCTGGTGCCGCCGATCCCGTCCAGCACGCCGGACTACCCCGAACCGGGCCACTGCGTCCCGTCCCTGGCTCAGGACTACGCCGGCGGCAACGTCCCCGAGAACGTCCTGACCGGACTGCCCGTCCTGCTGACCAGGACGGGCGTGCGCTTCGGCTTCGCCAACTCCGGCGAGTGCGGCTACCACCTGTGGAGCGACCCGGTCGCCTACCCCAAGGTCGGCCCGTACCTGCGGCCCGGCGTCCAGGCCAAGGCCACCGCCTAACGCGGCGCGACGACGACCTGGACGCGCTGGAACTCCTTCAGCTCGGTGTACCCGGACGTCGCCATCGCGCGGCGCAGCGAGCCGATCAGGTTCATCGAGCCGTCGGCCACGCGGGACGGGCCGTGCAGGATCTGGTCCATCGTGCCGATCGTGCCGAGGTCGAGCCGGGTGCCGCGCGGGACGTCCGGGTGGTGCGCCTCGCTGCCCCAGTGGTAGCCGCGTCCGGGCGCCTCGGTGGCGCGCGCGAACGGTGAGCCGACCATGACGGCGTCGGAGCCGCACGCGAACGCCTTGGCGATGTCGCCGCTGTTGGTCATGCCGCCGTCGGCGATGACGTGGACGTACCGGCCGCCGGACTCGTCCATGTAGTCGCGGCGGGCGGCGGCGACGTCCGCGACGGCCGTCGCCATCGGCACCGCCACGCCGAGCACCGTGCGCGTCGTGTGGCCCGACCCGCCGCCGAACCCGACGAGGACGCCAGCAGCGCCCGTCCGCATGAGGTGCAGCGCGGCCGTGTACGTCGAGCAGCCGCCGACGATCACCGGGACGTCCAGGTCGTAGATGAACTGCTTGAGGTTCAGCGGCTCGGCGCGCGACGACACGTGCTCGGCCGACACGGTCGTCCCCCGGATGACGAAGATGTCCACGCCCGCGTCGATGACGGCCTTGTGGAACTGCGCCGTGCGCTGCGGCGACAGCGCCGCCGCGACCGTCACGCCCGCCGACCGGATCTCCTCGATGCGCCGCCCGATCAGCTCCTCGCGGATCGGCGCCGCGTAGATCTCCTGGAGCCGCTGGGTGGCGCGGGTGTCGTCCAGCGACGCGATCTCGGCGAGCAGCGGCTCGGGGTTCTCGTACCGCGTCCACAGCCCTTCGAGGTCGAGGACGCCGAGCCCGCCGTGCCGTCCCACGGCGATCGCGGTGGCCGGGCTGACGACGCTGTCCATCGGCGCGACGAGGATCGGCATCTCGAACCGGTAGGCGTCGATCTGCCAGGCGACGCTGACCTCCTCCGGGTCGCGCGTGCGCCGGGACGGCACGATGCCGATGTCGTCGAACCGGTACGCCCGGCGTCCGCTCTTGCCGCGCCCGATCTCCACCTCAGCAGCCACTGCCCTCTATCCCTCTTCCCGTGCGGGGGTCCCGGGCGGAGCCATTCCCGCCCGGCGGCCGATCCAAAGGCCCCGCAGAGCCTATGTCAGGTCAGCGGCCCTGGTAATTGGGGGCCTCGACCGTCATCTGGATGTCGTGCGGGTGGCTCTCCTTGAGGCCCGCGGACGTGATCTGCATGAGCTGGCCGCGCCGCTGGAGTTCGGGGATCGTCCGGGTGCCCGCGTACCACATCGACTGGTGCAGGCCGCCGACGAGCTGGTGCGCGACGTTGGACAGCGGGCCCCGGTAGGGCACCTGGCCCTCGACGCCCTCGGGGATCAGCTTCTCCTCGGCCTCCACGCCGGCCTGGGCGTAGCGGTCCTTGGAGAAGGACGAGCCGCCGCGCTCGCGGTTGCGCATCGCGCCGAGCGACCCCATGCCGCGGTACGACTTGTACTGCTTGCCGTGGACGAAGATCAGCTCGCCGGGCGACTCCTCCACCCCGGCGAGCAGGCTGCCGAGCATGACGGTGTCCGCGCCCGCGACGATCGCCTTGGCGATGTCGCCGGAGTACTGCAGGCCGCCGTCGCCGATGATCGGGACGCCGCCCTCCCGGCCCGCCCGGGACGCCTCGGCGATCGCGGTGATCTGCGGCACGCCCACCCCGGCGACGACGCGCGTGGTGCAGATGGAGCCGGGGCCGACGCCGACCTTGACCGCGTCCGCGCCCGCCTCGACCAGCGACTTCGCGCCCGCGTAGGTCGCGACGTTGCCGCCGACGACCTGGACGCCGCTGTTGGCCTTGATCGCCGCGATCGTGTCGGCGACGCCCTTGGAGTGGCCCTGCGCGACGTCCACGATGATCACGTCGGTGCCCGCCTCGACGAGCGCGGCGGCGCGGCGCAGCGCGTCCTCGCCGACGCCCACCGCGGCGGCGACGAGCAGCCGTCCGTCGGCGTCCTTGGTGGCGAGGGGATATTGCTCGCTCTTGGTGAAGTCCTTGACGGTGATGAGGCCGCGCAGCCGTCCGTCGGCGTCCACCAGCGGCAGCTTCTCGATCTTGTGCCCGGCCAGCAGCCGGAACGCCTCCTCGCGGGACACGTCCACCGGCGCGGTGATCAGCGGCATCGCGGTCATGACCTCGCGCACCGGACGGTTCAGATCCGTCTCGAACCGCATGTCCCGGTTGGTCACGATCCCGACGAGCACGCCCCGCACGTCGGTGACCGGTACGCCCGAGATGCGGTACCGGGCGCAGAGTTCCTCGACGTCGGCGAGCGTCGCGTCGGGCAGGCACGTCACCGGATTGGTGATCATCCCGGCCTCGGAGCGCTTGACGCGGTCGGCGTGCGCGGCCTGCTCCTCGATCGACATGTTGCGGTGCAGCACGCCGATCCCGCCCTGGCGCGCCATCGCGACGGCGGTGCGCGCCTCGGTGACGGTGTCCATCGCGGCCGACGCCAGCGGGATCCGCAGCTCGATCTCGCGCGTCAGCCGGGTCGTGGTGTCGGCCTCGCCGGGCTGCAGGTCGGAGTAGCCGGGCAGCAGCAGGACGTCGTCGAACGTCAGACCCGGCGGGAGGATCGGGTTGGGCTCGGCTGGCGTGTTCATGACGACCTTCCCGTAGGCGGCGATGGGGTGGTGCCTCGCGGCGACCCGGCACTTCGCGGGAGAGCGATGCGCGGCGGCGGGCATCGGGCCAGGTCACGGCGGCTACCCACATCGTAGGACGTTCCCGGCGACTCGGCCCCGCGTTCGCCGAGGCGTCCGAGTGGCCTTCACGACACCGGGAAAGCCCGTTTCGGAGGGCAACGCAGCCCCCGGAACGCGCATTCCCGGCGTCCCGGACCGGACGATCCGAAAATCGTTCGCGTCCGGAAACACGCCGGGGGGTGCGCCGGGAGGGGTCGGTCGGGTTAGCGTGGTGGGGTGCATGACGACGCTCCGCCCGACCCGTTCGCCGGCGACCCGGAGGACCCGGCCGCCTCGCTCGGCGATCCCGGCGGCGACACCGCCCCGCTCAGCCTGACCGAGCGGGAGGACGTCCTCGCCGACCTCGCCGACCTTGAGGTGTTCCGCGCCCTGCTGGAACCCCTCGGCGTGCGGGGCCTCACCGTGGAGTGCGGCGACTGCGGCAAGACCCACTACATCGACTGGGAGCTCCTGCACGGCAACCTGCGCCACCTGCTGGACCGCGGCCTGCCCCGCGTCCACGAGCCCGCCCTGTCGCCCGACCCCGTCGACTACGTGAGCTGGGAGTACGCGCGCGGCTACGTCGACGGCGTGATCGACAGCGAAGAGGGCCGCGACACCCCCTGACGCGCCCCGGCCCAGCGCGGCTGGGCGTCGGCGCGCCCCGACCCGGCCGGGCCCGGCCCGCCCGACACGACGCCACCCGTCCCGGCGCGGCACGACCCCGCGCGACACGACCCGCCGCGCCCGGCCGACGCGGCGCGCTGGGGGTCGGCGCGGCCGGGTCGGGCGGGCGGTCAGGGGAACTCGGGCAGGCCCAGGCCGCGCTGGAGCTGGCGGCGCAGGTCGTCGACCGTCCCGATCGGGTCGCGCACCAGGGGCGGCGGCTCGACGCGGTGGTCGCGCTTGCGGGACGGGCGCGGGTTCAGCAGCCCGTCCAGGCCGTCGCGCAGGCCGCCGACCGGGTCGGGCGCCTGCTGCCTGGGGTTCGGCCGGGCGGGCTTGCGCGGCAGGGTCCGCGGCGGCCGGTCCGGCTCCGGCGGCACCCCCAGCTTGATGGTCCCGGCGACGCTGTCGCCGGGGGCCGCGCCCGCTTCCGTCCGGCGCGGCGCCTCGCCCGTGATGACGGGCACGAAGCCGTGCTGCAGCGTGAGCCGTCCGGCCGCCGCCGCAACGCCCGTGCTCGCCAGCAGGGTCGTCGCGACGCCGAACGCCACGATCGCGCTCGGTCCGCCGCGCCGCCGCCGGCGCAGGTCCACCGGTTCCACGACCGCCGGATCGCGCGCCCGGTCGCCGTCGTCGGCCGCGCCCGCGCCGTCGGGGGACGGCCCGTCCGCGTCCGGCCGCCCGGACGGCACCGCGCCGTCGCGCTGCGGGTCCGGCAGCGGCCCGAGGACGTCCAGCGGGTCCGCGCCCGGCTCGGCGTCCGCGAACAGCTCGGGGAACACCTCCTGGACGCTCGGCGCCTGCGCGGACGCGTCCACCACGGACGGATCGACCACGGACGGGTCCGGCACGGCCTGCAGCGGCGCCTGGCCGGTCACGTCGGCGACGAGGGCGCCGAGCAGCCGCACGGCGGGGTCGTCGAAGGCCGCGAGATCGCCCGCGGACCCGCCGGCGAGCGCGTCGAGCAGGGCGTCGGTGCGCGCCATCTCGGCCGCCTCGGTGCCGGCGAGCTGGATCACGACGCCGCCGGGCGCACGACGCGCGCCCGGGAATCCGGAACTCGGGGGCTCGGGCGGATCCGGGGCGCCAGGGCTCCGTCCCGTCAAGCGATCGACTCCTCTCTGGCCATCGCCCGCAGCCGGGTGAGCGCCCGATGCTGGGCCACCCGTACCGCCCCCGCGGACATGCCCAGAACATTACCGGTCTCTTCCGCCGACAGCCCGGCCACCACCCGCAGCAGGATCAGCTCCCGCTGGTGCTCGGGCAGCCGGGTCAGCAGGTCACGGGCCCGTTCGACCTCGATGTGGCGCACCACCGTCTCTTCCGGACCCGGCCGTTCGTCGGGGCCGTCGGGGAGGTCGGCGGTGGGCACGGCGGCGCGGACGGCGCTGCGCATCGCGTCGGCGATCTTGTGCGCGGCGATGCCGAAGACGAACGACGCGAAGGGCCGTCCCATGTCCCGGTACCTGGGCAGAGCCGACAGGACGGCGATGCACACTTCCTGCGCCACGTCGTCGGCGATGTGGTACTGGCCGGAGATCCGGCCGAGGCGCGCGCGGCAGTACCGGACGATCATCGGCCGGACCTGGCCGATCAGCGCCTCGATCGCGCCCTCGTCGCCCTCGACGGCCAGCCGTGTCAGGGCGCGCATGTCCGCCTCGTCGGCGCGGTGCTCGGCGGCGGCGCGCAGCAGCCGGACGCGCGCCGCGCCCCGGGGCGGAGGAACCGGCGGCCCCCCCGAGGGCCCGGTGACGCTCGTGGACGTGGTCCCGGCGATGCATCCCTCGGTCACATGGATGATGATGCCCAGCCGGGAGGGACCTGTCGCCCCGCTCGTCGACAACGGAATGGTCACAGTGCCGCGGAAGAATACTAAAAATCACGCATAGTCGCCGCCCCGCGCCGCACTGTGCGGAACGGCGGGCCGAAAACGACGGGGCCTCCGCCCGAAAAGCGGAGACCCCGTTCCTGAACCCGGTTCAGAACCTGGTCAGTGGCCGTGCCCGTGCCCGTGGCCGTGACCGCCGGCGGCCTCGTCGGCCTCCTCCGGCTTCTCGACGACGAGCGCCTCGGTGGTGAGCAGCATCCCGGCGATCGACGCGGCGTTGGTGACGGCCGAGCGCGTCACCTTCACCGGGTCGATGACGCCCTGCGCCACGAGGTCGCCGTACTCGCCGGTCGCGGCGTTGAAGCCGTGGCCCGCGTCCAGCTCGCGGACCTTGGAGACCACGACGTAGCCCTCCTGACCCGCGTTCTCGGAGATCCAGCGCAGCGGCTCGACCAGCGCGCGGCGCAGGGCCTCCGCGCCGGTGGCCTCGTCGCCCGACAGCCCGAGCGCGTCGAAGTCGGCCGTGGCCACGTGGACCAGCGCCGAGCCGCCGCCCGAGACGATGCCCTCCTCGATGGCCGCGCGGGTCGCCGAGATGGCGTCCTCCAGGCGGTGCTTCTTCTCCTTCAGCTCGACCTCGGTGGCCGCGCCGACGCGGAGCACGCACACGCCGCCCGACAGCTTGGCGAGCCGCTCCTGGAGCTTCTCGCGGTCCCAGTCGGAGTCGCTGTTCTCGATCTCGACCTTGATCTGCGCGACCCGGCCGTGGATGTCGTCGGCCGAACCGGCGCCGTCCACGATCGTGGTGGCGTCCTTGGTGACCGTGACGCGCCGGGCGCGGCCCAGGTGCTCCAGGTCGACGCTGTCGAGCTTGAGGCCGATCTGCTCGGAGATGACCTGGCCGCCGGTCAGGACGGCCATGTCGCCGAGCATCGCCTTGCGGCGGTCGCCGAAGCCGGGCGCCTTCACCGCGATGGACGTGAACGTCCCGCGGATCTTGTTGGCGACCAGCAGCGCCAGGGCCTCGCCCTCGACGTCCTCGGCCACGACCAGCAGCGGCTTCTTGGTCTGGGCGACCTTCTCCGCGATCGGCAGGAACTCCTGCACGTTGGAGATCTTGCCGTCGACGATGAGCACGTAGGCGTCCTCCAGGACGCCCTCCATGCGCTCGGTGTCGGTCACCATCTGCGGCGACAGGTAGCCCTTGTCGAACTGGAGGCCCTCGGTGAACTCCAGTTCGAGGCCCATCGTGTGGGCCTCCTCCACCGTGATGACGCCGTCCTTGCCGACCTTGTCGAACGCCTCGGCGATCAGCTCGCCGATCTTGGCGTCCTGCGCGGAGATCGTCGCGACGTGCGCGATCTCGCTCTTCTCGCCGACCTCGCGGGCCGTCTTGAGGAGCTGGTCGGAGACGTACTGGGCCGCCGCGTCGATGCCGCGCTTCAGGCTCAGCGGGGACGCGCCGGCCGCGACGTTGCGCAGGCCCTCGCGGACCAGCGCCTGCGCCAGGACGGTCGCGGTCGTCGTGCCGTCGCCGGCGACGTCGTTGGTCTTGGTCGCGACCTCCTTGGCGAGCTGGGCGCCCAGGTTCTCGTACGGGTCCTCCAGCTCGACCTCGCGCGCGATCGTCACACCGTCGTTGGTGATCGTCGGCGCGCCGAACTTCTTGTCGATGACGACGTTGCGGCCACGCGGGCCGATCGTCACCTTGACGGCGTCCGCGAGGGCGTTGACGCCGCGCTCCAGCGCCCGCCGCGCGTCCTCGTCGAATTCCAGGATCTTCGCCATGAGGGAAACTCCACCTCTCCGTGTTCTGTGCCGCTACGCGAGCCGCCCCGGGCGCGCCCCTCGCGGGACGGGACCGGGGCGGCTGGTCACGGCGCGGTGACTACTTCTCGATGACCGCGAGGACGTCGCGGGCGGAGAGGACGAGGTACTCCTCGCCGTTGTACTTGACCTCGGTGCCGCCGTACTTGCTGTACAGCACGACCTCGCCGACCTTGACGTCGACCGGGACGCGCTCGCCCTTGTCGTCGACCCGGCCCGGGCCCACGGCGATGACGGTGCCCTCCTGGGGCTTCTCCTTGGCGGTGTCCGGAATGACCAGGCCGGAGGCCGTGGTGGTCTCGGCCTCGAGCGGCTGGACGACGATGCGGTCCTCGAGCGGCTTGAGAACAACCTTGGTGGCGGTCGTCACGATCTGACCTCCCCTTTGCTTGCGTGCCGGCAAGCGAGCCGGCGTCAACGTTGACAGAGAGGCGACCCTGGACCGGCCTGCCGTCGCGGGTGCCAGACCGACCTTGTCGCTGTGCTTGGCACTCTACCGTGGAGAGTGCCAGGCATGAAAACTATGGGTCCTTCCCGGACGCGTCAACATCCCCACTACGTTCCTGTGGCATGGACATCGAAGGTTTCCGTGCGCTTCGCTCGGACGTCGGACGGGACGTCCTGGCCGCGGCCTCGAACGCCGACGTGTCCGAATCCGGCCTGCTCGCCACGGCCGCCAAGCTCCGCGAGCTGTACCCGGCCGAACTGGTGTCCGCCGCGCTGACGCAGGTCCGGCTGCGCGAGCGGGCGCGGGCCAAGTTCGGCGCCGACGCCGACCGCATGTTCTTCACCCCGGACGGCCTGGAGCAGTCGACGCGCGCGGCCGTCGCCGTCCACCGGGCGCGCCGGTTCGCGGCGGTGCCCGGGCCGGTGCTGGACCTCGGCTGCGGCATCGGCGCGGACCTGCTGTACCGCGCCCGCGCCGGGATCGCCGGGACGGGCGTCGAACGCGACCCGCTGACCGCCGAGGTGGCCCGCGCGAACCTGGCCGCGTTCGGCGTCGCCGCGGCCGTCGTGACCGGGGACGCGACGCGCGCCGACCCGTCCGGCTTCGGCGCGGTGTTCGCCGACCCGGCGCGCCGGACGGCCCGGGGCCGCGTCTTCGATCCGCGCTCCTACGAACCGCCGCTGGACACCGTCCTGGAGCTGGCGGCGCGCGTCCCGGCGGCGTGCGTGAAGGTCGCGCCGGGCATTCCGCACGACGCGGTGCCGGACGGCGCGGAGGCCGAGTGGATCTCGGTCGGCGGCGAGGTGAAGGAAGCCGCGCTGTGGCTCGGCGGCCTGGCGGGCGGGACGGCGCGGCGGGCGACGCTGCTGCCGTCCGGCGCGACGCTGACCCCCGATCCCGCGCTCGGCGAGCCTTCGCAACGCGATTTCGGCCGCTTTCTCTACGAACCGGACGGCGCGGTGATCCGGGCGGGGCTCGTCGCGGAGGTCGCGGCGCTGGTCGGCGGCGGGCTCGCCGATCCGCGCATCGCCTACGTCACGTCCGACGAGGAGCACGCGACGCCGTTCGCGGCGGGCTACGCGATCGAGGACGTCCTGCCGTTCTCGCTCAAGCGGCTGCGCGCCGAGCTGCGGCGGCGCGGCGCCGGGGCGCTGACGCTCAAGAAGCGCGGCTCGGCCGTGGACGTGGACCGGCTGCGCCGCGACCTCGGCTTCGCCCGCCGCGCGCCGCGCGGGGCCGCGCCGGTGACGGTCGTGCTGACGCGGGTCGGGGACGCGCCGGTCGCGCTGATCGCCGCGCCGCTCGCGCCGGGACCCGCCGGGACGGCCTGACCCGCCCGCATCGAGGCCGAAGATCTTCGTGACCGTCCGGCGGGCCAAGCCGGGCCGGGCGGCGCGCCATGCCCGCGCAAATCCTTCCGCGCGTTCCGGTGGGGCGGTTCATGAATTCCGGGGCGGCGGCGGGAAACGGTTCCGGACGTCCCGGGAATGCGGTTCGGCCCGTCCCTACAGTGGGCCGCGCAGCCATTTCCGGCGCACGAAGGAGCAGCGGGTGGAAACCGATCACGCCGTCCCGCGCACGGCGGGCCAGCCGGTCGCGGACCGGATGCGGGAGCTGCTCGCCCGCACGGCGCGCGACCAGGTGTACGAGCAGCGGTCGCACGGCCAGGTGCTGGACGAGTTCCGGCAGCGGCTCGAAGGCATGGAATGGCTGCTGCGCGAAGTGCGGGACCGGGAGCTGGCCGCGCTCGCCGCGCAGGTCGAGGACGGGCTCGGCCGCGTGGACGAGGCCGCGCAGCGCGTCACGGACCTGGCGCGGCGCGTGGACCGGCTCCAGGGCGGCATGGAGGCGTCGTCGGTCCGCTTCAACCGGCTGGACAAGGCGCTCGCCGAGCAGGGCCACCGGGGCGACCGGCTGGAGCACGCCGTCGGCGAGGTGTCTGCGGCGGTCGACCGGTCCCTCGGCGATCTGGCGGGACGCGTCGAGAAGGGCCTGGACGCGGTGGCCGGGCGGCTGGAGGGCGTCGCCGGGCGCCTGGACGGCCTGGACGGGCGCCTCGCCGGGCTCACCGGCCGGCTCGACGGCGTGGACGGCCGGTTCACCGGGCTGGAGGCCACCGTCCGGGCGTCGGGCGACCCGACGGACGTCGTGCAGCGGCTCGCCGCGCTGGAGGAGACGGTCATCACGTTGGCCGAGGCGCTGCTGCGTCCGCGGCCCGACGGAAGGGAGTAACCGGGCAATTCAGCCGTCAAGTCCTGATTTCTCCGCTTTAATCCCCCGGCCATGACCGGCTTCGTCAGTCATTCACCGACGTGACGTGCTGCTCGTGACGTTCCGTCTTCGCAAAATCACTCCCCATGCCCGCCCGAATCCGTTTTGATGGTTCTCGTGACCCACTCGGACCCGTCCCGTCGCCCGCCGGGCAGGCGCACGCTCCGCTGGATCGAGGAATGCTGCGGTCTCGGCTCGACGGTGCGCGTGCTCCGGCCGCTGCCCGGCGGCGGGCACGTCAACCACGCGGTCGTCGTGGAGACGGGCGCGGGCTCGGTGCGCACGCTCGTCCTGCGCCGCTGGCCGCGTCCCGCCGACGAGGACGCGCACGCCATCGCCGCCGAGTTCTCCCCCGAGCGGGAGATCGCCGCGCTGACGCTGCTGGCGGGCAACGGAGTGGCCGCGCCGCCGCTCGTCGCCGCCGACCCGTCCGGCGCCTACACCGACGCGCCCGCGCTGCTGCTGGAGCGGCTGCCGGGCCACCCGCCCCGCCCGACCTCGAACGACCTGCCGGTCGTGCTGATCCAGACGGCGGCGGCGCTGCTGCCGATCCACGCGGTGCGCGGCGCGTCGTCCATGCCGCACTACGTCCCGCGCATCGCCGCCGAGGACGCCGCGCCGCCCCCGCGCGCGACGCGTCCGGACGTCTGGGAGCGCGCCGCCGAGATCGCGGCGGGCCGCGCCCCCGACGCGCCCGCGCGGTTCATCCACTGCGACTACCAGCCCGACAACACGCTCTGGGCGTTCGGCGCGCTGAGCGGCGTCGTGGACTGGTCGGAGGTGTCGTGCGGCCCGGCGGCGGTGGACGTCGCGGTGATGCGGCTGCACCTCGGGCTGCGCTACGGCCTGCCCGTCGCCGACCATTTCGTGGAGATCTTCGACCAGGTGTCGGGCGGGTACGTCCACGACCCGTACTGGGACGTCCGGGTCGCGCTGGACGCCCTGCCCTGCGGCGCCGACGTCCTGGACGAGGCGCACGTCATGCTGCACGAGGCGTTCCTCGGCGCGGCCCTCGCCCGGCTCGGCGCCGCCGCTACAGGCTGACGGTCTCGATCGGCAGGCTGGAGTCGGCGGGCAGGTCCAGCGCGGACGGCGCCAGCCCCGCCCCGACCAGCTCCGCGCCGAGCGCCGCGACCATCGCGCCGTTGTCGGTGCACAGCTTCGGCCGGGGGATCCGCAGCCGCACGCCCGCCGCGTCGCAGCGCTCCTGCGCCAGCGCCCGCAGCCGCGAGTTCGCCGCGACGCCGCCGCCGATCACGAGGTCCCGGACGCCGTTGTCCCGGCACACCTTGATCGCCTTGTGGGTGAGGACGTCCACGACGGCCTCCTGGAACGACGCGGCGACGTCGGCGACCGGCACCGGCTCCCCCGCCCGCTCGCGCGCCTCGACCCACCGCGCGACGGCCGTCTTCAGGCCGGAGAACGAGAAGTCGTAGGTGCCGTCGGCGTACTTGCCGCGCGGGAAAGTGATCGCGGCCGGGTCGCCCTCGCGGGCGGCGCGGTCGATGAGCGGGCCGCCGGGGAAGCCGAGGTCCAGCACGCGGGCGACCTTGTCGAACGCCTCGCCGGCCGCGTCGTCCACGGTCGCGCCGAGGGACCGGACGTCCGTCGCGACGTCCGGGACGAGCAGCAGCGACGAGTGCCCGCCCGACACCAGCAGCGCCACGCACGGTTTGGGCAGCCGGCCGTGTTCGAGCTGGTCGACCGCGACGTGCGCGGCGAGGTGGTGGACGCCGTACAGCGGCCGGCCGAGCGACAGCGCGTACGCCTTCGCGGCGGCGACCCCGACCATCAGCGCGCCGGGCAGCCCGGGCCCGGCGGTGACGGCAAACGCGTCCACGTCGGCGAGCGTCAGCCCCGCCCCGCGCAGCGCCCGCTCCACCGTCGGCGTCATCGCCTCCAGATGGGCGCGCGACGCGACCTCCGGGACGACGCCGCCGAACCGCGAGTGCTGCTCGACGCTGGAGGCGATCGACTCGCCGAGCAGCGTCGTCCCCCGGACGATCCCGACCCCGGTCTCGTCGCAGGACGTCTCGATGCCGAGCACGATCGGCTCCGAGTCGATGATCATGTTCCCCTCCGGCTGAACCCGACCGGCCCGCGCCGTCCCGCGCGGCGGCTCATCACGACGGCGTCCACGCCCGACGGCTGGTAGTACCCCCGCCGCAGCCCGATCCGCCGGAACCCGAACCGCTCATAGAGCCGCTGCGCGGGCGCGTTGTCCGCACGAACCTCAAGAAAAACGGCCTCGCACTCCCGCCGCTCGGCCTCGTCCAGCAGCGCTGTAAGCAACGCGGCCCCGATCCCCGCACCCCGCTGATCCGCCCGCACCCCGATCGTCTGCACGTCCCCCTGCCCGCCCGCCGCAGCAAGCCCGGCATACCCGACGATCTCCCCACCGACCTCGGCGACGAGGTAGTGCCGCGTCTCCGGCTGCCCGTCCAGCTCCGCCCGCAGCATCGCCGCCGACCACGCGTCCTCGGGAAACACCTCTTCCTCCAGCGCATGCACAGCGAACACATCCGCCTCCCGCATCCCCCGCAGAACAACGCTCACCGGGGGGTGACCTTCTTGCGGGGGCCGGGGGCGACGGCGTCGGGGCGGCGCAGGTAGAGCGGTTCGGGGGGCAGGAGTTCGGGGCCGGGGCGGCCGGACAGGCGCGTGATCACCAGGTCGGCGAGCGCCGTCGCGGACGGGCGCAGCGGGTCCGGCGCGGACGCGCCCGCGAGCACGTCCGAGTAGAGGACCGCGCCCTCGCCGAGCACGGGGAGGCCGTCGGGGGCGCCGTCCAGGACGTCGGCGGCGGGGCCGACGGACGGGCCGGTCACGCGGACGCCCGCCGACGCGTACCGCGCCCAGTAGACCTCTTTGCGGCGCGCGTCGGTGGCGACGGCGAACGGGGTCGTCCGGCCGGACGCCCAGGCGATCACGTCGAGCGTGCACACGCCGTGCACCGGCACGTGCAGCGCCTCGCCGAGCGACCGCGCGGTGACGAGCCCTACGCGCAGCCCGGTGTAGGGGCCGGGGCCGACGCCGACCGCGATCGCGCCGAGGTCGGCGGGCGCCGCGCCCGCCTCGGCCAGCACCCGCTGGACGGCCGGGGTCAGCAGCTCGGTGTGGCGGCGGGCGTCCACGGCCTCGGCCGACGCGCGGGCGCGGACCGCCGCGCCCGGAACCCACTCGTAGAGCGCGACGGTGACCGCCGCGGTGGCGGTGTCGAAAGCCAGGACCAGCACGAAGGGACAGCGTAGCCGAGCGGGGACGCGGGCCGTCCGCGCTCAGCGGGCGCCGAGTTCGCCGATCGCGGCGCGGGCGGCCTGCTCGGCGCCGGACACGACCTGCGCGGTGGCCAGCGGACGGCCCCGGTCGGTCCCGCCGTAGCGGACGGTCACGAGCACGTTCCCGACCCGGACGTTCGTCACCGCCGACGCCGACCCGTCCCCGGAGTCCTGGCTGGTGACGACGTAGTTGTCCTCGCCGAGCCCCCGGATCCGCGATGTGCCGGTGAGCCGCTGCCCGTCGACCAGGGAGCGGCCGGACTCGTCGGCCGTCCGCTCGGCCCGGAGCGTGGCGGCGGCCCGCGAGGCCGCCGAACCCCCGCCGGACGGGGCGATCGCGCGCAGCTCCACGGTCAGCAGGCGCTTGCGGTCGCCGGTGTAGACGCCCCAGACGCACTGGTTCTGCCGGTCGCTGGCCTGGTAGTTGTCGGCGGGCGTGCGGTCCGCGCCGGGCGCGAGCCGGCCCGCGAGGTCGGCCGGGAACACCGTGCAGGCGTCGGGCACGTCGGCGCGGTCGGCCCGGGCGAGCGGCGTGCGGGCGGCCACGCTGTCGCCGCCGACCCGGCCGTCGTCCAGGACGTGCGCGCCGGTCAGCAGAACGATCGCGGCGCCCGCGCAGGCGGCGATGCCGACCGCGACCCCGGCGATGACCGCGCCGCGCCCGCCGCGCCGCTGCCGACGGCGGCCCGCGACCCGGTGGCCGCCCGTGCCGGTGCGCCGCGTCTGCCGGGACGAGCGCGCCGCGTGCCGGGAGCCGCCCGTCGCCCGCGACGGGGACGACGGCGTGTGGTGAGGGCCGGACTCCTGCGCGCCGTACGGCCGTCCGTACGGACCGGAATCACCCGCGCCCTGGGGGCGCCGATCGTCCGCGCCGGAGTAGCCGCCGCGCTGGCCGCCGTTCACGCGTCCTCGCTCCCGCCGAGCAGCAAATCCTGCGATTTGTGCAGTCCAGCCATGTTCCGGCAAAGAGTACGACATGGACGGGAAACCTCATCACCCCGCGATGACAAGAATGCCCGGCGGATTTGTCACCCCGCGACGAAGAGACCCGCCCAGCGCTCCCCGACACCGGTCAGCCGGACCACACGCGCCTCGTCCGTCCCGGCGGGCCCGCGCTCGATCGTCACCTCCAGCCGGTCCTCGGCGAGCCCCTCGGCCAGCCCCTCGCCCCACTCCACGACCGTGACGGCGTCGGCGAGGGACGCGTCGAGGTCCAGGTCGTCCAGCTCGGCGACGCCGCCGAGGCGGTAGGCGTCGGCGTGGACGAGCGCGGGACCGTCCCCGAGCGACGGGTGCACCCGCGCGATCACGAACGTCGGCGACGTGATCGGCCCCCGCACGTTCAGCCCCTCGCCTATCCCCTGGGTGAGAGTCGTCTTGCCCGCGCCGAGGTCGCCGGTCAGGACGAGCAGGTCGCCCGCCCGCAGCAGCCCGGCCAGCCGGATCCCGAACGCCCGCATGTCGGCGGCGGTCGGGACCGCCACGACCTCCGTCACGTCCATCTCACGCACTCCGCTCCTTCGGCTCGGCGAGCAGCCGCTCGGCCAGCCGCCGCACCGCGCCGGTCACCGCGCCCGGGTACTCCAGCGGCAGCACGTGCCCGGCCTCCTCGATCTCGATCAGTTCCGCGTCCAGCGCCGCCGCGACCGCCCGGCCGTGCGCGGCGGGGGTGAACCGGTCCGCCCCGGCGACGAGCACCACCGCAGGACGGCCCGCGACGACCGGCAGCGCCGCCGTCTTGTCGTGGTCCATCAGCGTCGGGTAGAACTCGGCGATCACGTCGATCGGCGTGTTGCGGATCATCTGCTCCACGAAGTCCACCACGGACGGGCTGACGTACCGGTCCGCGAACGCCATCTTGCGCGTCACGAAGAACGCCAGGTCGGCGCCCGCGCCGCGCACCCGGTCCACGAGGTCGGCGCGGCGGCCGAGGCCGCGCAGCGTGCCCGGCGTGATCGGCCGCAGCAGCTTCGCCAGCACCAGCGGCAGCCCGAGCGTCATCTCCTTCAGGTCGCCCGCCGAGGTGTTGACCAGCACGACGCCCGCGACCAGCTCGGCGAACATCGCGGGATGCGCGGCGGCCAGGGCCATGATCGTCATCGTGCCCATCGAGTGCCCGACGAGCAGCACCCGGCTCCCGGACGACGGGACGGTCGCCGCGAGCACGGCCGCCAGGTCCTCGCCGGTCTGGTCGATCGTGGCCGACAGCGGGTCCGCGCGGCCCGACCGGCCGTGGCTGCGCTGGTCCCAGTAGACGAACCGGACGCCGTCGCCGAGCTGGCGCGGCAGGTCCCGCCGCTGGTAGTGCCAGGTGTGCAGGTTCAGGCAGTAGCCGTGGCAGAACACGATCGTGAGCGGCGCGTCGTCGGGGCCCTCGGCCTCGACGTGCAGCGGCAGCCCGTCCGGCGCGAGCACCGGCACCGGCGTGCCGCGCCGCAGGCCGAACTCCTCGGCCGCGTCCGGGTCGGGACGCAGCCGCACCCGGCCGACCGCGAGCCGCCGCAGCCCCACCGCGGCGCCGATCCCGGCGGCGCCGACGGCGCCGGCCACGCCGAGTCTCCGGCGGCGGCTCCCCGCCGCGCGCTTGCTAGCCATCGGTCCCTCCGACGTAGACACGGGGCACCCGGATCCCGACGCGGGTGACGATCTCGTACGAGATGGTGCCGAGCGCGTCCGCCCAGTCCTGCGCGGTCGGCTCGCCCCGATCGCCGGGTCCGAACAGGACCACCTCGTCGCCCGCCTCCAGGACATCGTCCCCGAGGTCGATGACGAACTGGTCCATGCACACGCGTCCGGCGATGCGGCGGCGGCGCCCGGCGGCGAGGACTTCCAGCAGGTTGGAGCCGTGCCGGGGCACGCCGTCGCCGTATCCGGCCGGGACGACCGCGAGATTCGTCTCACGCTCGGTCACGAAAGTATGGCCGTAGGACACCCCTGAGCCCGCCGGGACGCGCTTCACGAGCGCAGCCTCGGCCGTCAGCGTCATCGCGGGCCGCAACCCGAACCCGCCGCGCGCCGGAATCGGCGACAGTCCGTAGATCGCGATGCCCGGCCGGACGACGTCGAACCGCGCCTCCGGCAGCGTCAGCGTCGCCGCCGAGTTCGCCAGGTGCCGCACCAGCCGCCGCCCGGCCGCCTTCTCGGCGTGCCCGGCCATGTCGGTGAACGCGGTGAGCTGCCGGGCGATCGACGGGTGCCCCGGCTCGTCCGCGCAGGCGAAGTGCGACATCACGCCGACGACCTCGACCGTCCCCGCCGCCTCGGCCGCGAGCACCGCGTCGACCAGCGCGGCCCAGCCCTCCGGACCGGTGCCGCCGCGCGTCATGCCCGTGTCGGCCTTGAGGTGGACGCGGGCGGGACGGCCCGCGCGGGGCGCGGCGGCGGCCAGCTCGTCCAGCATCCACGCGGCGCCGACGACGAGGTCGACGTCCGCCGCGACCGCCTCGGCGTACGGCTCGCCCGGCACGCTCAGCCCGACCAGCACCGGCACGCCCGTCACCCCGGCGGCGCGCAGCGCCAGCGCCTCGGCGACCTTCGCGACGCCGAGCCAGGTCGCGCCGCCCGCCAGCGCCGCCCGCGCCACCGGGACGAGGCCGTGCCCGTACGCCTCGGCCTTGACCATCGCCATCACCTCGGCGCCCGCCGCGCGCTCGCGCAGCAGCGCCACGTTGCCGCGGACGGCGCCGAGGTCCACGCGCGCCTGTGCAGGACTGCTCATGGTCCCCAGTGTGCCGTCCGTACGGCCATGTCAAGACATGAAGGGGTTACCGTGTCGTCAGTCGAGGGTGCGGAACGCGTCCGGGAGAGCCCGCAGCACGTCCTCCGCGCTGATCGGCGCCTCCCGGCCCTCCCGCCCGGACGCCAGCCGCGCCGCGAGCCCGTGCAGGTACGCGCCCGCCGCCGCGGCCTCCAGCGCCGCCATCCCGCCCGCCAGCAGCGCGCCGACCAGGCCGGACAGGACGTCGCCGGTCCCGGCGGTCGCCAGCCACGCCGTTCCGGTCGGGTTGACGCGGACGGGCCGGTCCAGCTCGGCGACCAGCGTCGTCGACCCCTTGAGCAGCACGGTCGCGCCGAGTTCCTCGGCGGCGCGACGGGCGTGCTCCAGCCGCCGCGCCTCGATCGCGTCGCGGTCCACGCGCAGCAGCCGCGCCAGCTCGCCCGCGTGCGGGGTGAGGACGGTCGGCGCGTCCCGGCACAGCAGCTCGCGGCGCAGCTTGTCCGAGCGGGACACGGCGTTGAGGCCGTCGGCGTCCACGAGCACCGGGACGTCGGCCGTCAGGACCGCTCCCACCAGCGCCTCGGCCCGCTCCCCCGTCCCGAGGCCCGGCCCGACGACCCACGCCTGGACGCGGCCGATCCCGGCCAGCACGTCCGGCCCCGGCTCGACCACGCGCGTCACCGTCTCCGGCCAGCGCTGCCGCACCAGCTCCACCGCGTGCGCGTCGGACGCGAACCGCACCATCCCCGCGCCGCCGCGCACCGCGCCGCCCGCCGCGAGCACCGCCGCGCCCGGGAACGTGCCGCTGCCCGCGATGACGCCGACGACGCCGCGCCGGTACTTGTCGGACTCGGGTCCCGGCTCGGGCGGCCGGACGTCGTCGGGCCGCGCCGCCACCACGTCCGGGTCGGGCAGGTCCGCGCCGAGCCCGATGTCGACCAGCTCCACGACGCCGCAGTGCGCCGCGCCCGGGTCGATGATCAGGCCGGGCTTGTGCGTGCCGAACGTGACGGTCACGTCCGCGTGGACGGCCGTGCCCGCGACCGCGCCGGTGCTGGCGTCCACGCCGCTCGGGACGTCGCAGGCCACGAGCGTCGCGGGCGCCGCCGACGCGCGCCGGGCCAGCGTCGCGTGCGGCTCGCGCAGCCCGCCGGACCCGCCGATGCCGGTCAGCCCGTCGATCACGAGGTCGGCGGTGTCGATCTCGCCGAGCGCGTCGGGGGGCAGGAGCCGTCCGCCCGCCGCGCGCAGCGCCGCCGCCCCGCCCTCGTGCACCGACGACCCCGCCCGCAGCGCCACCACCCGCGCGCCGCGCCGCGCCAGCAGCGCGCCCGCGTAGAGCGTGTCGCCGCCGTTGGCGCCGCCGCCGACGAGCAGCACCACCCGCGCGCCGTAGACCCGCGGCAGCAGCCGGGCGCACACCGCCGCGAGGCCCGCCGCCGCGCGCGCCATCAGCGTGCCGTCCGGCAGCCGCGCCATCAGGGCCTGCTCCGCCGCGCGGACCTTGTCCACCTCGTGCGCGTACCGCATCGCCTACCCCGCTCCCTGTTCCCGCGCCTCGGCGATCACGACCGCCGTGGCGATGCCGCCGTCGTGGCTGAGCGAGACGTGCCAGTCCGTCACGCCGCGTTCGGCCGCCGCCGCCGCGACCGTGCCGGTGACGCGCAGGACGGGCCGGCCGCCGGCCTCCCTGCGGATCTCGGCGTCGGTCCAGCGCAGCCCGCCGGGCGCGCCGAGGGCCTTGGCGAGCGCCTCCTTCGCGGCGAACCTGGCGGCCAGCGACCGGACCGGCAGCACGCGCTCGTCCGCGGTGAACAGGCGCGCGAGCAGGCCGGGCGTCCGCCGCACGGACGCCTCGAACCGCGCGATGTCCGCCACGTCGATGCCCACTCCCACGATCACATACCCAGGGTGCCACGATGATCACGTCCGCCACGGGGTTACTCGGGCGTCACGGTCATCGAGACCGTTCCCGGACGGTCCCGGACGCGCACTGGCCGCGTACCCGCCGGTGCGCTACGGTCGATTTCGCCTGCAATTTTCACCGCAGAGATCGGCAGCGATGAGTTCGTCCCGCGGTCCCACCGTCCGCCAACGGCGGCTCGGCATCGAGCTGCGGCGGTTGCGGGAGGCGCGCTCGCTCACCGGGGACGAGGTCGCCGTCCGGCTGTCGTGGTCGACGGCGAAGGTGAGCCGGCTGGAGAACGCCCGCACCGGGGCGCGCGTCGGGGACGTCGCCGCGCTGCTGGAGCTGTACGGCGTCGCGGGCGCGCAGCGGGACGAGCTGATGACGCTCGCCGAGGACGCCGCCGAGAAGGGCTGGTGGGAGGACTTCCCGTCCATCGGCGCCGACTACGCCCAGCTCATCGCGCTGGAGGCGGACGCGAGCCGGGCGTACTGCTGGGAGAACCTCGTCGTCCCCGGCCTGCTGCAGACCGAGGCGTACGCCCGCGCGGTGATCCGGGGCTGGGAGGTCGTCGCGACGATCCCGCCCGCCGAGCTGGAACGGCTCACACAGGTGCGGATGCTGCGCCAGCAGGTGCTGCGCGGGCCGCGCCCGCTCGCGCTGGACGTCGTGCTGGACGAGTCGGTGCTGCGCCGCCGCATCCACGGGCCCGCGGTGATGGCCGAGCAGATCGAGCACCTGGCGCGGGCCGCGCGCGAGCGGCACGTGTCGCTGCGGGTGCTGCCGCTGGACCGCGACCACCGCATCCTCGGCTCGTCGTTCACGCTCCTGGAATTCGCGGACCAGTATTATGTTCCGTTCCCCGACGTGGTCCACACCGAAAGTCTCACGTTCAGTTACCTGACGAGTGAGGCCGAGACCCATCGTTACCGGCTCGCTTACGAACGCATGAGCGCCGAGGCGCTCGACGCGCGGGACTCGCTCGAAGTGCTGGCCGAAATGACGGAATGGTGGCGCCGGGCGGACTGAGCGGCACAGCTCACATCTTGCCCGCGCAGCGCGGAAGACCTGCGGTCGCCTGATAAAGTTCAAGCACCTAATCCGCCTTTTGGATGTTCCGTTTGCGGGAACGTCCGGCCCGGAATTGAGAATTTCAGCGCGCTGCGCTGTGGCGGATAAATCAGACAAAACCGACGGAGTACTCTCATGGCCCAGACGACCACACAGACGACCATCTGGCGTAAGAGCGTCCGCTGCGGCGGCAGCGCGACCTGTGTCGAGGTGGCCGCCCTCGGCGCCGGCCTGGTCGGCGCGCGCGACAGCAAGCGGGGACCGGACGCGCCGGCCCTCGCGGTGCGGCCCGCGGGCTGGGCGTCCTTCGTGTCCAGCGTCCGCGCGGGCGCCTTCGACCTCTGATCCCGTGCCATCGGACGTCCGGGTGACGACCTCGCCGGGACGCTCCGCCGGGCCCTCGTCCCGCCGCGCCACGAGCCGCGGCGCCCGAGGCCCCGACATTTCAGATCAACCGCATTGATTTCCACTGAACACGGGTACAACCTCCTCCGGCAATGACGCCGCCTTCTTTCGCGCCGAACCGAACGAGGAGATGGGATGCGCGAAGAACAGCCGTCCCCGGTCCGTTGGCTCACGAGCAGTCGTTGTGGGGCAAGTCACACTTGTGTCGCCGTAGCGCGACTTTTTCCTATCCCCGGCGTGGGCGTCCGTGATACGGCGGAGACAGAAACCGCGACGGCCCTCTTCCTCACCCCGAACACCTGGAATACGTTCCTGACCAGCGTCAGGAACGGCGACTACGACCACCGGGCGTAAAAAAGCAGCGCTCCTGTTCCGGCGGCCGTACCACCGGAACAGGAGCGTCCGTCCTATTCGACCGTGACCGACTTCGCCAGGTTGCGGGGCTGGTCCACGTCGTGGCCCTTCGCGGTGGCCAGCTCGCACGCGAACACCTGCAGCGGCACCGTCGTCACGAGCGGCTGCAGCAGCGTCGGCACCGCCGGGACGCTGATCAGCGTGTCGGCGTAGGGCAGCACCGAGTCGTCGCCCTCCTCGGCGATCACGATCGTCCGGGCGCCCCGGGCGCGGATCTCCTGGATGTTCGACACGATCTTGTCGTGCAGCACCTCGCGGGCGCGGGGCGGCACCACCACCACGACCGGCAGGTCCTGCTCGATCAGCGCGATCGGCCCGTGCTTCAGCTCGCCCGCCGCGAAGCCCTCCGCGTGCATGTACGCCAGCTCCTTGAGCTTCAGCGCGCCCTCCATCGCGACCGGGAACCCGACGTGCCGCCCGAGGAACAGGACGCAGTGCTGGTCCGCCAGGGACCGTGCCAGCGCCCGCACCGGCTCCATCGTCTCCAGCACCTTGTCCACCTTGTCCGGCATCTCCGCCAGCAGGTGGACCATGTCGGTGACCTCGTCGCCCCACTTCGTCCCCCGGACCTGCCCGAGGTACAGCGCGATGAGGTAGACCGCGACGAGCTGCGTCAGGAACGCCTTCGTGGACGCCACCGCGATCTCCGGCCCGGCGTGCGTGTACAGCACCCCGTCGCACTCGCGCGGCAGCGTCGACCCGTTCACATTGCAGATTCCGAGCACCCGCGCCCGCTGCTCCCGTGCGTGCCGGACGGCCATCAGCGTGTCCATCGTCTCGCCCGACTGGGAGATCGCGATGACGAGCGTCGACCGGCTGAGGATCGGGTCGCGGTAGCGGAACTCGTGCGCCAGCTCCACCTCGCACGGCAGCCCCGCCCAGTGCTCGATCGCGTACTTGGCGATCAGGCCCGCGTGGTAGGCCGTTCCGCACGCCACGATCACGACCTTGTCGATGTCGCGGAGCGCGGCGTCGGGGATGCGCATCTCGTCCAGCGACAGCCGGCCGCCCGCGCCGATCCGGCCGAGCAGCGTGTCGGCGACCGCGCGCGGCTGCTCGGCGATCTCCTTGAGCATGAAGTAGTCGTAGCCGCCCTTCTCGGCGGCCGACACGTCCCAGTCGACGTGGTACTCGGTGACCTCGGCGGGACGGCCGTCGAAGTCGGTGACCGTCACGCCGTCCGCGCGCAGCTCCACGACCTGGTCCTGGCCCAGCTCGATCGCGTCGCGGGTGTGGGCGATGAACGCGGCCACGTCGCTGGCGAGGAAGTTCTCGCCCTGCCCGACGCCGACGACCAGCGGCGAGTTGCGGCGCGCCCCGACGACCAGGTCCGGCTCGTCGGCCGACATCACGACCAGCGTGAACGCGCCGTCCAGCCGGCGGCACACGGTGCGCAGCGCGGCGGCCAGGCCCGCGCCGGACTTCAGCTCGTCCTCCAGCAGGTGCGCGACGGCCTCGGTGTCGGTCTCGGACCGCAGCTTGTGCCCGGCCTCCTCCAGCTCCGCCCGCAGCGCCGCGAAGTTCTCGATGATGCCGTTGTGGATGACCGCGACGCGCCCCGAGCAGTCGGTGTGGGGGTGCGCGTTGTGGTCGTTCGGCGCACCGTGCGTCGCCCACCGCGTGTGCCCCATCCCGACCGTCCCCGCGGGCGGCGGTTCCTCCTCCAGCGCCTTCCGCAGGTTGACGAGCTTGCCCGCCCGCTTCGCCGTCGCCAGCCCCCCGCCGGTGAGCAGCGCCACGCCGGCCGAGTCGTACCCCCGGTACTCCAGCCGCGCCAGGCCCTCGACCACGACGTCCAGTGCCGGCTGCCCGCCGACGTAGCCCACGATTCCGCACATGACGGCCAGCCTATGCAATCTCCCCGCCACCACCAACGCCCGCCCCCGTCCGGTGCCGGACGGGGACGGCGCCCGCGTCAAGCCAAGGTGAACGGCGGGAAGCGGCCGGGTGAAGCGGGCGTCACTCGGCGCCGGTGATGGTCAGGGAGCGGAGGCGGGTGATGCCGAGGGCCGCGCCGCCGAGGGCGGCGGCGAGCAGGAGCGGGACGGCGGCGGCGAGCTTCACCGTCGCGTCCACCTGGGACGCCGAGGTCAGCGCGTCCGCCACGGCCAGCGCCCACTGCTGCACGGAGGCGGCGCCCGCGCCGGGGGCGAAGTTGCCGAGCAGCGATTCCCAGATCAGTGCGTAGAGCAGGCCGATCGTCACGGCGTTGCGGCTGAAGACCGCCAGTGCCGTGAAGACCGGTGTGTAGGCGCACGCGCCGACCAGCAGGGCCGCGCCGAACGCGGGGGCGACGTTCGCGGTCGTTCCGGTGAGGATCAGGCCCGCCAGCAGGCCCGGGACCACCGCGAACGCCAGGACGAGCGACAGCGCCACGGCCAGTTTGGTGAGCAGGACCGTCCGGCGCGGGATCGGCTTGGTCAGGACGTACATGATCTGCCCGTCGTCGATCTCCGGGCCGATCACGCCGGTGCCCGCGATCAGGGCCAGCAGCGGCAGGATCGTCCCCACCGCGAGCTTCTCCAGCACCTGGACGGACGTGTCCAGATCGTCCCCGCCCGTGGCCCGCAGCACCACCGCGAGGACGAGCAGCAGCAGCGGCAGGGCGAGCAGCAGCAGGGCCCGCCGCCGCCCCAGCATCGCGCGGTACGTCATGGCCGCGATCGTCGCGTTCATCGCTTTTCCACCAGGTAGGAGAAGACGCTTTCGAGGGATTCGTCGGACGGGGCGACCTCCCACAGCCGGACGCCCGCGTCGCGGGCCACCCGGGGCAGGAGCCAGGTGAAGCGGGCGAAGTCGACCGCCTCGACCTCCAGGCCCTCCTTGCCGAGCCGGACGCTGCGGGCCGCGCCGTCGCCGATGATCGACGCCGCGAGCGCCCGGTCGTCCGACGACCGGACGAGGAACAGGTGCGGCCGGTCGGTCATCAGCCGCCGGATCTCGCGGAAGTCCCCGGACGCCGCGTGCCGCCCGGAGACGATCACCTCGATGTGCCCGGCGAGCCGTTCGACCTCCTCCAGGATGTGGGACGAGAACAGGATCGTCCGGCCCTCGGCGGCCATCGCGCGGATGAGGTCCATGAGCTGGAGCCGCTGGCGCGGGTCCATGCCGTTGAACGGCTCGTCCAGCAGCAGCACCGGCGGGTCGTGGACGAGCGCCGACGCCATCTTGATCCGCTGCTTCATGCCCTTGGAATAGGTGCCGATCGCGCGGTCGGCGGCGGGCGCCATCTCCACCCGGCCGAGCGCCCGCTCCGCCGCCGCGCGCGGGTCGGGCAGCTTGTGCAGCTTGGCCATCGCGAGGACGAACTGCCGCCCGGTGAGGAAGTCGTACGCCGTCTCGGGCTCGGGGACGAGCCCGAGCTTGCGGTACACGCCCTGGTTGTGCCAGATCGGCTCGCCGTCCAGCAGGACCGTCCCCGACGACGGCGCGAGGAACCCGCCCATCATGTGGATGAGCGTGGACTTGCCCGCCCCGTTCGGCCCGAGCAGCCCGGTCACCCCCGGCCCGATCGTCATCGTCACGCCGTTGACCGCGACGACGTTCCCGTACCACCGGGAAACACCCGTCAGTTCCAAGACGCTCATGAGAGCCCCGCCTTCCGGAAGCGGCGGTACAGGACGGCGACGGCGCCCCCCACCAGGGCCGCGCAGAGGAGCAGGGCGAGGACGCCGGAGATGAAGCCGTCCGGCACGGCCTCGGCCGTCCGTTCCGCGCCGAGCAGCCGCACCTGCACGATGTCGACCAGGTTGAAGGGGGCGAAGTACCCGGCGTTGCCCGCGAGCGAGAAGTTCGTCCGGAACTCGGCGATGTTCTGCACCAGCAGCACGACCGCGCTGGACAGCAGGAACACCGCGATCACCGCCGCCACCCCGAACCCGCGACGCGGCGTCAGCACCGCCACCGCCATCCCGAGCGCCCCGATGACCAGCGCGAACAGCGCGCAGCCGACCAGCGCCAGCAGGAACTCGCGCAGGTGCGTCAGCGGATGCGGCACCTTCGCGATGAGACCGCCGACGTACAGGACGACCACCGGTACGGCCGTCATCGTCAGCAGCGCCGTGACCATCGCCGCGAACTTGGCGAGGACGAACGGCAGCGGCGCGATCGGCCGCGAGAAGTACAGCGGCACCACATGGAACCGCAGCTCCCGCGACGCGAGCACCGGCGCCTGCGACGCCACGAAGATCGACACGACGACCTGGAGGTAGATCGCGTAGGCGGAGTAGCGCATCAGCACCTCCGCCCGGTCCGTGAGCAGGACGGCCCCGACGTCCATGAACGCGGGCGCGACCATCACCGCCGCGAGCAGGAACGGCATGACCTTCGCCCGCGCGGGCCGCCCGAGCCCCCACACGGCGCGCACATTGTGGACGTACAGGGACCGGACGAGATAACCGCGCCCCAGCCGGGGCCCGTCGTACCGCCGGTACCCGATGTCATGGATCGTGCTGGTGCTCATGAGGTGAACACGTCCTCGATGTGGTGGCGGCGCTGCTCCAGCCGGACGAGGTGCAGCCCGAGGTCGGCGACGCCGTCGCGGATCAGGTCGTAGGTCCGCTCGCCCGCGATGTCCACGACGAGCACCCGCCCCTCCGGACGGACCGCGACGCCCTGCGCGTGCAGGTGCTCGCCGAGCGCGTCCCGGCCGTCCTGCACCTCGACGGTCAGGACGCCGCTCACGGCGGTGAACGACTCCACGGCCTGCGACCGCAGCAGCTTGCCGCCGTCGATGATCACGACGTGGTCGCAGACGCGCTCCAGCTCGCCGAGCAGGTGCGACGTGACGAGCACGCTGATGCCGAACTCCGACCCGATCCGCCGGATCAGCGCGAGCATCTCGTCGCGGCCGGCCGGGTCCAGCCCGTTGGTGGGCTCGTCCAGGAACACGAGCTGCGGGTCGTGCACGAGCGCCTGCGCCAGCTTGACCTTCTGCTTCATGCCGGTCGAGTAGCCGCCGATCGGCCGGTACCGCTCCTCGTACAGCCCGACGTGCCGCAGAACGTCGGCGGCGCGCTCGCGGGCGGCGGGCGGCGGCAGCCCGCACATCCGGGCCATGTGGACGACGAACTCGGTCGCGGACACGTCCGGCGGCAGGCAGTCGTACTCGGGCATGAACCCGACGCGCTCGCGGATGGCCGCGCCCTCGCGGGCGATGTCGAGGCCGAGCACCGACGCCCGGCCCTCGGTCGGCGGCAGCAGCCCGAGCAGGATCTTGATGAGCGTGGACTTGCCCGCGCCGTTGGCCCCGACCAGCCCGACGACGCCCGCCTCGACGGACACGTCGAGACGGTCCAGCGCGGTCACCCGGGGGAACCGCATCGTCAGGCCCTGCGCGGCGATGATCGGCATGGCTCGAACCTAACGCCTCGCACGGCCCCGCTGCGTCCCCCGTTCGGCGGAACGCGGGGTCGCCCGCACGGATGACCGTCCTGCGCCTTCCGGCTGACCCGCGCCGCCCACCGCGCGCCGGGGATACGGCAGGGTATCCCGTGCGCCACGACGTTCTCCGGCGTCTCATGACGCGCCCCGCCCCCGGGAACGCATTCCTCTAATCGAAGGTGGTGAGCATGGCGACGGAAACGCTCAAACGCGGCACGATCGCCGCGGTGGCCGCGGTGACCGCGCTGGCGGCGGGCTGTACCAACGGTTCGGGCACCGGCGAGCCGGCGGCACGCGGCGGCACGCCGTCCGCGTCGTCGGACTGGAAGCCCTCGAAGAGCCAGGTCACGGACGCCGAGGCCAAGCTGAAGGGTCTGAAGATCAAGCCGCAGGGCGGCCACGACGGCTACTCGCGCGCCAAGTTCGGGATCCGCTGGAAGGACACCGACCACAACGGCTGCGACCAGCGCAACGACGTCCTCGCCCGGGACCTGACGAACGTCAAGCGCGACGGGTCGTGCAAGGTGCTGTCGGGACGCCTCAAGGACCCCTACAGCGGCCGGACGATCGAGTTCACCAAGGCCAAGGCGTCCGAGGTGCAGATCGACCACGTCTACCCGCTCGCGCTGGCCTGGCGGATGGGCGCCTCGGGCTGGCCCGCCGACCGGCGGCAGGAGTACGCCAACGACCCGAGCAACCTCCTGGCCGTCTGGGGTCCACCGAACCGGGACAAGAGCGACAAGGGCCCCGGCGAGTGGAAGCCGCAGCAGGCGTACCAGTGCATGTACGGCGTCAAGTACGTCGGCATCGCCGACAAGTACGGCCTGCCCGTCACCCAGGCCGACCACGACGCCCTCAAGGGGTTCCTCGACCGCTGCTGACCCTCACTAGGGTGGAGGTCATGAGCGAGAACGCGGAAGGTCAGGACGAGGAGCGGCCGGCGGTCCGCACGGAGCGGGCCGTCGGCGCGCGCGCCACGGGCGCCGAGGTGACCGGCGCGACCGCGACCGGGGTGGCGCTGCGCGTCGGCACCGGCCTCGGCTCCCTCGCGATCGGCTCGCTGGTGCTCGGCGCGGTCGCGTTCGGCGCGGTCGCGATCGGGCGGCTGACCGTCCGGCGCGCCGTGGTCGGCGCGCTGGAGGCCGGCACCGTCGAGATCGAGCACCTGCGCATCGGCAAACTGGAGATCACCGAACGCTGACGCGGCGGCCGTCAGCCGAGCGCGGCCCGGACCTCTCCGGCCAGCCGCTCGGCGACGTCGCGCGCCTGGTCCTGCGACGGCGCCTCGACCATCACCCGCACCATCGGCTCGGTGCCGCTCGGCCGGATGAGCACGCGCCCGCCGCCGGCCAGCTCGGTCTCGGCCGCGCCCACGGCGGCGGCCAGTTCCGGGGACGTCTTGGCCCGCGCCTTGTCGACGTCCCGCACGTTGACGAGCACCTGCGGCAGCCGCGTCATGACCTTGACCAGCTCGTCCAGCGGACGCCCGCGCCGCGCCACCGCCGACAGCAGGTGCAGCCCGGTGAGGACGCCGTCGCCGGTCGTCGCGTGGTCCAGCATGATCACGTGGCCGGACTGCTCGCCGCCGAACCCGAACCCGCCGTCCTTCATGGCCTCCAAGACGTACCGGTCGCCGACGGCCGTCTCCACGACCGCGATGCCCGCCTCGCGCATCGCGTTCTTGAACCCGAGGTTCGACATGACGGTCGCGACGACCGTGTCGGACTTGAGCCGTCCGGCGTCGCGCAGCTCCAGCGCGAGGACGGCCATGATCTGGTCGCCGTCCACCTCCTCGCCGGACGCGGTCACGGCCAGGCAGCGGTCGGCGTCGCCGTCGTGCGCGATGCCCGCGTCCGCGCCGTGCGCGAGGACGGCCGCCCGCAGCGCCTCCAGGTGCGTGGAGCCGCAGCCCTCGTTGATGTTGAGGCCGTCGGGGGCGGTGCCGATCGTGATGACGTCGGCGCCCGCGCGGCGCAGCGCCTCGGGCGCGACCTCCGACGCGGCGCCGTGCGCGCAGTCCACGACGACGCGCAGCCCGCGCAGCGACACCGGCACGGTCGAGATCAGGTGGGCGACGTATTGTTCGACCGCTCCATGCGCGTCCCGGACGCGTCCGACACCGGCCCCGGTCGGCGGCTCCCACGCCTGGTCCAGGACGGCCTCGACGCGGTCCTCCATCTCGTCGGCGAGCTTGTAGCCGCTGCGGTCGAAGAACTTGATGCCGTTGTCGGGCGCCGGATTGTGCGAGGCCGACAGCATGACGCCGAGGTCGGCGTCCAGCGCGCTCGTGAGGTAGGCGACGGCGGGCGTCGGCAGGACGCCGAGCCGCAGCACGTCCACCCCGGCGGACGCGAGCCCGGCGACGACGGCCGCCTCCAGGAACTCGCCGGACGCGCGGGGGTCGCGCCCCACCACGGCGGTCGGCCGGTGCCCCTCGAACGCGCCCGCCTCCGCCAGGACCCGCGCCGCCGCGACGGACAGGTTCATGGCCAGCGGGGCGGTCAGGTCGCGGTTGGCCAGCCCGCGTACGCCATCGGTCCCGAACAGACGACCCACGATTCAACTCCCGGTGAGACGAAAAGACCGCGCGGGGCCGCCGGAGTCGTACTCCGGCAGCCCCGCGCGATCGAATCCACTGCGCAAGGGTAGTGGTTAGCGCTTGCTGTACTGGGGAGCCTTGCGGGCCTTCTTGAGACCGGCCTTCTTCCGCTCGGGAACGCGCGCGTCCCGGGTGAGGAAGCCGGCCTTCTTCAGCGCCGGGCGGTAGTCGATGTTCGAGAACTGCAGCGCGCGCGAGATGCCGAGGCGCAGCGCGCCGGCCTGGCCGGTGGTGCCGCCGCCGGAGACGCGGACGAGGACGTCGAACTGGTCCTCGAGGCCGAGCAGGACGAACGGCTCGTTCACGATCTGCTGGTGGACCTTGTTCGGGAAGTACTGGTCCAGCGTGCGGCCGTTGATGGTCCACTTGCCGGTGCCCGGCACGATCCGGACGCGGGCGATGGCCTGCTTGCGGCGGCCCGTGCCGGCGGCGGGGCCGGTCGCGACGGGCTGGCCGAGGAGGCCGGAGTCGCCGGTCTCGGGGGTCTCGGTGGTGTACTCCGAGGGGGCTTCCTCGTAGCTGTCGAGGTCGGCGCCCTCGGGCGTTTCGATGCCGGACTGCTCGGTCACGTGCTCTCCTGTTACTGGTCTTCTGGCCGGGGCGGCGGACCCGTGTTCGGGTGCCCCGGCGGCCGCTTTTTCTGTTGTGCTCGGACTGCTAGTGGGCGATCTGCTTGACCTGCGAGATCTCGAAGGGAACGGGCTGCTGGGCCTGGTGCGGGTGCTCCGGGCCGGCGTAGACCTTCACCTTGCGGAACATCTGGCGGCCGAGCGTGTTCTTCGGCAGCATTCCCTTGATCGCCTTTTCGACGGCCTTGCGCGGGTCCTTGTCCAGCAGGTCGCCGTAGGAGATGGACCGCAGGCCGCCCGGGTAGCCCGAGTGGCGGTAGGCGCGCTTCTGCTCGCGCTTGTTCCCCGACAGCGCCACCTTGTCGGCGTTGATGATGACGACGAAGTCGCCGGTGTCCAGGTGCGGCGCGTAGATCGGCTTGTGCTTGCCCCGCAGGAGCTGCGCGGCCTGGCTCGCGAGCCGCCCGAGGACGACGTCGGTGGCGTCGATGACGTGCCACTGACGCTGCACGTCGGCGGGCTTAGGGGTGTACGTGCGCACGGTCGTAGACCTTCGTTTCGTTTGTCGGCTTGCCTTCGATCCTCCGCCCACCCCTTCGCGTGACGGGTGAACGCCTTGCGGCGGCAGTGCCCGCCAGGCCGACCGGTTGCGGAAACCCGGCGAGGCGCGCGCGAGGCCGGACGCCGGAGTGCTGAGGATCATGCGGTGTACCGGCACCGGCCGCGCTTCTTCACCGGTCCTGCGGACAGGCGTCGACACATACCACGGCCTCCCAGGGTATCGGGGGCGCCGGAGAGCGTCAAAACGCACGGCCGCCGTGCAAGAACGGACTTCCCCGACAAAACACCTGACTTTCCTCCGAACTTCGCGGTAGAGTCCCGCCGAACCCTCGGCTGCCGCGGCGCTCCGCCCGGCCCGCCCCCCGGGAGCCTCCGCTGACCTCCTCCCGCCCCCGGACCGGAGTGATCGCCGCGTCCGTCACCAGCGCGGGCCTGGCGCTCGCCGCCGGCGTCGCGCTCGACCGCGTCGTGCTCGCGCCCTCGCCCCGCCCGACCCCCGTGGCGGCCGTGGCGTCCCGGCAGCCGGAGACCCCCGCCGCGCCCGACACGGCCCGTCCGGCGCCGTCCCGCACCGCGCGCCGCGACCTCGGCGAGAACGCTCCCCCGCTGAAGCGGCTGCGGCCGTCGGCGTCGGCCTCCCCCTCGCGCGCGGCCCGTCCGGGCGGCGCCCCGACGCGTCCCGCCGCGCCCAACGCCCGATCGGTCGAAGCGCTCGTGGTCACGCTGACGAACCGGGAACGGGCCAAGGTCGGCTGCCAGGCGCTGCGCCCGGACCCGCACCTCAGGAAGGCCGCCCGCGCGCATTCCGCCGAGATGGCCGCGAACAACTACTTCGACCACGCGTCCCGCAACGGCGACTCGCCGTGGGACCGGATGCGCGAGGCCGGTTACGGCGCGCCGGGCGCGGAGAACATCGCCCGCGGGTACGCCACGGCCGAGGCCGTCGTGCGGGGCTGGATGGGGAGCCCCGGACACCGCGCGAACATCGTCAACTGCGGGCTCCGCGCGATCGGCGTCGGCTTCGCCCCCGGGCCGGGCGGGCCGTGGTGGACGCAGGATTTCGGCTGGTCATGACGGGTGGCAAAGGTCATGTCCCCGGCGTTCGCCCCCGGGTGACGGCGCACGTCGAGTAGGGTCACCGGCATGGGTTACCCGGGTGATCACGGCGTTCCCGGCGGCCGGACGACGGACCGCGGGACGCCCGCGGGGGCGCACGAGTCCGGTCCGCACGGGCCGGAGCAGGCCCCCTTCTTCGGCGCCGGCGACGAGCCGTGGCGTCCGCAGCAGTCCCCCGCGCAGGGCGCGCCGTGGGACGGCGGCGGCACGCCCCCGCTGGGCGCGCCGCCCGTCGCCGACGACCTCGGCACCCCCGTCGCGGGGCAGGCCACGCGGACGTTCACGGCGCCGTCCGGCGGGTTCGCCGGGGGCGTGCCGGAGGCTCCGCAGCCGCCGTCGTACGAGCAGCCGTACCAGCCGTACGAATCCCAGCCGTACGGGCAGGGCGCGTTCGGTCACCCGTCGGACGAGCCCGTCCGCCCCGCGCCGCCGAGCGGCGGCGGGAAGGGCCGGACGCCGCTGGTCGTCGGCGCGTCGGCCGCCGCGTGCCTGGTGCTCGTCGGGGTCGGCTACTTCGGGTCGTCGCTGCTGAAGGACGACAAGAAGCCCACCGTCGAGAAGTCGCCGCAGGCCGCGCCGACCCGCCGGGTGAAGGTCACGCCGCCCGTCCCGCCGCTGGACCCGGTCAAGCTCCGCAGTCGCGCCACCGACCCCAAGCCGCTGACGCTGCGCGAGGTCTTCGCCAAGCGGACGTTCACCGCGGGCGGCCAGAAGTACACCCGGACCGCCTGGACCGCGGGCAAGTGCGCCACGGCCGTCGGCGGCCCCGCGTTCGCCGCCGCGCTGAAGAAGGCGGGGTGCTCGCAGGCGCTCCGCGCGACGTTCACCCGCAAGGACGGCAAGCTCATCGGCACCGTCGGCATCCTCAACCTGCGCACCGAGAAGGCCGCCAGGTACGCCGAGCGGGCGTCCGCCGTGAAGGCCGCGCACCTGGTGGCGCTGCCCGGCGCGGGCCCGACCGCCAAGATCGGCAAGGGCGAGGCGCTCGGAAGCGCGCAGGTCAAGGGCCACTACCTGGTGCTGACCTGGGTGCAGCGGCCCGACGGGAAGAAAATCCCCACAACGTACAACAAAGTCGTCACGACGTTCGGCCAGCAGGTCATCAAGGGCAGTAACCTCGGCTTCGCCCTCGCCTACCGGGAGACCGAAGGCAGACCCTTCAGGAACTGAGCGTTATGAATACCCTTGCTGGCCATGTCTGGATCTGACGACGGACGGAACCCCGCCCGGCCCGACGTCCCGGCCAAGGAACCGGCGGACGGCGCCGGGCCGTCGGCGCCGCCGAGCTTCGGCGCGGCTCCCCCCGCCGACCCGGCCCGGAGCGCCCCGACGTTCAAGCTCGACAAGCCCTGGTGGGCGTCCGACGACACGACCGCCGACGAGCCCGAACCGTCCGCCTTCCCCCCGGCCGCCGAACCGCCGAGCGAGCCCGACGACACCGAACCGCTGCCCGCACAGCAGCCCGTCCGCCCGACCGAGGCCACCGGCCCCCTACGCCTGCCGGACGCCCCCGAACCGCCTCGCCCGCTCGGTGCCACCGGCCCTCAGCGCCCCCAAGAGCCCGAGGACGCCGACGAGCCCTCCCGCCCGACCGAAGCCCCGGGCCGGCTCGGGGCCGCCGGCCCGCTGAGCGCCCAAGAGCCCGCGCGCGACACCGACGCGACATCAGGTTCGGCCGAAAGCACAGGCCCGTTCGGCACCCCCGGAACCGGCCGCCCAACGCGTGACGTCGACGAGCCGCCGCGTCCGGCCGAGGGCACGGGACCGCTGAGCATCCCCAGAACCGGCCAGCCCTCGCGCGACGCCGACGAGCCCGCCCGCGAGATCGGCGAACCGCCGCGCCCCGCCGAGGGCACGGGACCGCTGAGCACCCCCGGCACCGGGCCGCTGCGGGCGTATCAGCCCGCGCGGGACACCGGGGAAAGCCCGTTCAACCGGCCGCCGCGTGCGGGCGAGGGCACCGGGCCGCTGCGGGCGGCCGATCCGCCCGGTGTGACGCTGGCGGCGGCTGCGGCCAAGCCCGTGGTCCCGCCGTCCGGCCAGGACGCGCCGGACGGTCCCGGCGGGCTGCCCCTTCCCGGGCTTCAGCCGGACGACGGGCCGCCCGTCCATCCCGCCGGGCCGATGGCGGCCGGGCCGAAGGGTCCCCGGCGGCGTGGCGCGCTGATCGGGGCGGGCGCCGTCGCGGCCGTGCTCGTCCTCGGCGCCGCCGGATACGCGCTGGCCGGCGGCGACGACGCGAAGAAGGCCGCGCCGACGCCGACCCGTCCGGCGCCCGCCGCGTCGCGCACGCACCACGGCCAGCCGCCGCTGAGCCCGACCGCGCCCGCCGCGCCGTCCCGGATCGACAACGAGCGCACCGACCCCGGCCCGCTGGCGCTCACCGCCGTGTTCCCCACGGCGACCGTGACGCTCGGCGGACGCGGGTACGTCCGCGACCGCTCGTCCGTCAACCACGAGTGCGCGCTGACGGCGCGCGGCGCGATGGCCGCGACGCTCGTCAAGGAGAAGTGCCGGGCGGTCGTGCGGGTCACGTTCGTCGACCGGGCGAAGACGGTGGCGATCACCGCCGGGGTGGCCGTCCTGCCGTCCAAGGCCGCCGCGCTGCGCACCGGACGGGCCGGCGACCCGAGCCGCTACGAGTGGTTCCGCGGGATGCAGGGCAAACGGTCCGGCCAGATCGACCGGGCCGGGGGCTACGCCGCCGCGACGATCCGCGGACGGTACGTCATCTACGCCTACGCGCAGTACCTGAAGGGGCGTCCGGCGTCCGGCGGGCCGAACCTGAAGACCGTGGCGCGGCAGTTCATCGACTACACCGTCCGGCCGGTCGTCGCCCGCGCCTAGCTCAGGCGTCGGCGGCGAGCGTCCGGACCCGGCGGGTCTGCCGCGCCCGCAGCGCGAGCCCGGCCGCGTCCGGGTAGCGGACCTCCTCCAGCGTGAGTCCGTGCGCGGGCGCGACGTTCACCGCCGAGTCCCGGACGCGCGCCGCGAGCACCTGCGCGGGCCAGCCGGTGTCGCGGCGCCCGTCCCCGACCATGAGCAGCGCGCCGACCAGCGCGCGGACCATCGAGTGGCAGAACGCGTCCGCCTCGACGGTCGCGACCGCATATCCCGACGCGTCCCGCTCCCACGCCAGCCGCAGCAGCTCCCGGATCGTCGTCGCGCCCTCGCGGCGGCGGCAGAACGCGGCGAAGTCGTGCTCGCCGCGCAGCAGCGCCGCCGCCTCGTCCATGCGGGCGATGTCCAGCGGACGCTGATGCCACAGGACGTCGTGGCGGCGCAGCGGGTCCACGCCCATCGGGTTGTCGCAGACGCGGTAGGCGTAGCGGCGCGACAGGGCGGAGAACCGCGCGTCGAACCCGTCCGGCGCCGGGGCGACGCGCCAGATCCGCACGTCGGACGGCAGCAGCCCCGCGAGCCGACGCGGCAGCGCGTCGCCGAGCCGCGCGTAAAGGTCCGCGGCCAGGTCGACGTGCGCGACCTGCCCGCGCGCGTGGACGCCCGCGTCGGTGCGTCCCGCGACCGTGAGCGACGGCGGCGGATCGAGGCGCAGCGCGCGTCCCAGCGCCTCCTCGATGACGCCCTGGACCGTCCGCTGCGCGGGCTGACGCGCCCAGCCCGCGAACCCGGCCCCGTCGTACCCGAGGTCGAGCCGCAGCCGCACCGGCGTCCCGTCGTCCATACAAGCCCCTCGAACGGCCAGGCCCGCCGCCCCGGATCGGGACGGCGGGCCTGGCGGCGTCACGTCGCTCAGCTCTGCTCCGCCTTCGGAGCCTCCTCCTCGTCGGTGGCCTCGGGGGCCTCCGACTCGGCGGTGACCGGCGTGGTCTCCTCGACGGCCTCGGGCTCGGCGGGCTTCGTCGCCGTCGCGGCGGCGAGCTGCTCCTGCACCAGCTCGATCACGGCCATCGGGGCGTTGTCGCCCTTGCGCGGCCCGATCTTGGTGATGCGGGTGTAGCCGCCCGGACGGTTCTCGAACCGCGGCGCGATCTCGGTGAACAGCTCGTGCACCACGCCCTTGTCGCGGATGACCTTGGCCACCTGGCGACGGTTGTGCAGGTCGCCCTTCTTGGCCTTGGTGATCAGCCGCTCGGCCAGCGGACGCACCCGGCGAGCCTTGGCCTCGGTCGTGGTGATGCGGCCGTGCTCGAACAGCGCCGTCGCCAGGTTGGCGAGGATGAGCCGCTGGTGCGCGGCGCCGCCGCCGAGGCGGGCGCCCTTGGTGGGCTGAGGCATGGTGTTCCCTTTCTGCACCGGCCGTGTCAGGTACCGGTGTCAGCCGAACCCCCGGGACCGGACGGCCCCGGGGGTGTGCGTTCTCAGTACTGCTCGGTCTCCGCGTACCCGCCGTCGTCGTCGCCGTAGGAGTCGGCGGCGGCCGACGGGTCGAACCCGGGCGGCGAGTCCTTCAGCGAGAGGCCCATGTCGTTGAGCTTCTGCTTGACCTCTTCGATCGACTTGGCGCCGAAATTCCTTATATCGAGAAGGTCCTGCTCGCTGCGGGCCACCAGCTCGCCCACCGAGTGGATGCCCTCGCGCTTCAGGCAGTTGTAGGAGCGGACCGTGAGGTTCAGCTCCTCGATCGGCAGCGCCAGGTCGGCGGCGAGCGCGGCGTCCGTCGGGGACGGCCCCATGTCGATGCCCTCGGCCTCGACGTTCAGCTCGCGCGCGAGCCCGAACAGCTCGACCAGCGTCTTGCCGGCGGACGCGACGGCGTCGCGCGGCAGCAGGGACTGCTTGGTCTCGACGTCCAGGATCAGGCGGTCGAAGTCGGTGCGCTGCTCGACGCGCGTCGCCTCGACCTTGTAGACGACCTTGAGCACCGGCGAGTAGATGGAGTCGATCGGGATGCGGCCGATCTCCTGGCCGGGCTGCTTGTTCTGCACCGAGGAGACGTAGCCGCGACCGCGCTCGACGGTCAGCTCCATCTCCAGCTTCGCCTTGTTGTTCAGCGTGGCGATGTGCAGGTCGGGGTTGTGCACCTCGACGCCCGCGGGCGGCGCGATGTCGGCCGCGGTGACCTCGCCGGGACCCTGCTTGCGCAGGTACATGACGACCGGCTCGTCGTGCTCGGACGAGACGACCAGCTCCTTGAGGTTCAGGATGATGTCGGTGACATCCTCCTTGACCCCCGGGACGGTCGAGAACTCGTGCAGCACGCCCTCGATGCGGATGCTGGTGACCGCCGCGCCCGGGATGGACGACAGCAGCGTGCGCCGCAGCGAGTTGCCGATGGTGTAGCCGAAGCCCGGCTCCAGCGGCTCGATGGTGAACCGGGACCGGTACTCGTCCACCTGCTCTTCGGTGAGGGTGGGACGCTGAGCGATGAGCATGAATGCTCCTTGTTCCCGCGGTGCCCGCTATTTGACGACCGCGTTCGGTGTGAGTTACTGCGTTCCCGCCGGGGCCGGCACGGAACCGGCCCCGGCGGGGAAAACCCCTACTTGGAGTACAGCTCGACGATCAGCTGCTCCTGGACGGGGGCGTCGATCTGCTGCCGCACGGGCAGCGAGTGGACGAGGATCCGCATGCGCTCGGCGTCCTGGCCCAGCCACGCCGGGACGGGACGCTCGCCCGCCTCGGCCTTGGCGACCTGGAACGGCGTGCTCTCCAGGGACTTGGCCTTGACGTCGATGATGTCGGCCTCGTTCACGAGGTAGGACGGGATGTCCACCTTCTTGCCGTTGACCCGGATGTGGCCGTGGCGGATGAGCTGCCGGGCCATGTCGCGGGACTTGGCGAACCCGCCGCGGTACACGACGTTGTCCAGCCGGCGCTCCAGCAGCGACAGCAGGTTCTCACCCGTCTTGCCGCCCTGGCGGTTCGCCTCGACGTAGTAGTTGCTGAACTGCCGCTCCAGCACGCCGTAGATGCGCTTGGCCTTCTGCTTCTCGCGGAGCTGCAGCAGGTACTCGGTCTCCTTGGGACGACCGCGGCCGTGCTCACCCGGCGGGTAGGGCCGGATCTCGATGGGGCACTTCGGCCCCACGCACTTGCTGCCCTTGAGGAACAGCTTCATCTTCTCCCGACGGCACAGCTTGCAGTCGGCACCGGTGTAACGAGCCATGATTCCTAGATCTCCCCTGGCCTCAGACGCGCCGGCGCTTGGGCGGGCGGCAGCCGTTGTGCGGGACGGGCGTGACGTCCTGGATCGAGCCCACCTCCAGGCCGGTCGCCGACAGCGACCGGATGGCGGTCTCGCGGCCCGAGCCCGGGCCCTTGACGAAGACGTCGACCTTGCGCATGCCGTGCTCCATCGCGCGCCGGGCGGCGGCCTCGGCGGCCTGCTGGGCGGCGAACGGCGTGGACTTGCGCGAGCCCTTGAACCCGACGTGGCCGGAGGAGGCCCAGGAGATCACGTTCCCGTTGGGGTCGGTGATCGAGACGATCGTGTTGTTGAACGTGCTCTTGATGTGGGCGTGCCCGTGAGCGACGTTCTTCTTCTCCTTGCGGCGCACCTTCTTGGCGCCGACACGGCTCTTGGGAGGCATCTGCTCTCTCTACGGTTGAGGTCGTCGATCCGGCGGACCCGAATCGGTCCGGGCGGACTACTTCTTGCCGGCCTTCTTCTTCCCGGCCACGGTCTTCTTCTTGCCCTTGCGGGTGCGCGCGTTGGTCTGGGTGCGCTGACCGTGGACGGGCAGGCCGCGCCGGTGCCGGATGCCCTGGTAGCAGCCGATCTCGATCTTGCGGCGGATGTCGGCCTGGACCTCGCGGCGCAGGTCGCCCTCGGTCTTGTAGTTGGCCTCGATCCAGTCGCGGAGCTTCACCAGGTCGTCGTCGGTGAGCTGGTGGACCCGCAGGTCGCCGCTGACCCCGGTGCCCGCGAGCGTCTCGTGCGCCCGCGTGCGGCCGATGCCGAAGATGTAGGTGAGAGCGATCTCCAGCCGCTTGTCGCGCGGGAGATCGACGCCGAGGAGGCGTGCCATCGTGGGCAGTTCCCTTCATTTGCGGAGGTATCTGGCGCATCGCGTCCGCACACACCCTGCCCGGGTGGCGGCCCCGGCCTCCGTCGCCGAGGGTGGTCCCTTCACACGGCCGTGCCGTACGACCTACGGGCCGTACGGCGGACGGGTGAAGACTGCGATGCGTGGTACGTGCGCCGGGGCGATCAGCCCTGGCGCTGCTTGTGGCGCGGGTCGGTGCAGATGACCATGACCCGGCCGTGCCGCCGGATGATCCGGCAGTTCTTGCAGATCTTCTTGACGCTCGGCTTGACCTTCACTGGGTCTCCTCGGAAGTCAGGGTCACCCCCGCGCCGCCACGCGCGGGGAAGGCAACCCCAGTGGGTTCTACTTGTAGCGGTAGACGATGCGACCGCGCGTGAGGTCGTAGGGGCTCAACTCCACGACGACGCGGTCGTCCGGCAGGATCCGGATGTAGTGCATCCGCATCTTGCCGCTGATGTGGGCGAGTACCTTGTGCCCGTTGTCGAGTTCCACCCGGAACATGGCGTTCGGGAGGGACTCGATGACACTGCCCTCGATCTCGATGGCACCTTCTTTTTTCGCCATGTCCTCCGCGCTTCGCTGATCGGCTCTTGGGACGCCGGTCCGACCGCCCGCGACGGGCCCGGACGGGCGTGCGTCGAGGGAAGGGCCGCGACCTGGAGGCGCACCGACGAAGGCGCGGAAACGAAGGAAGGCGGCCGAAAACGAACCGGCACAGGAGTGTACGTCACCGGGCCACCGATTGCGAAACCGACACATGACCCGGCGGCGGAGACCGCTCCCGATACCAGCATACCTCGCTCGCGCGTTGTACCTTTCCAGGAGAGACACGTCCAAGGAGGATCGGCATGCCGAGCTATGACTTCGCGCTGATCCTCAGCCGTCCGTTCTACGAGGAGGAGCTGGACCCCCTCTTCGACCGCACGCGCGGCGACGTCACCGTCTCCATCGTGACCGAGGCGCAGCACGCGGACCGTCCGGGCAACGCCTCGTGCTCCTGGTCGGCCCGGACGCTCGCCGCGGCGATCATGGACGTGGTCGCGCACGTCGAGGAGAGCGCGCCGGGGGTCCGGGTCCTGCGGGTGGAGGCGGACCCGCTGCTGACCATGCGGGACATCGCCGACCGCACGGGACGCTCCATCGACTCGGTACGGCTGTCGATCACCGGGGCGCGCGGGTCCGCGCGCGGCCTCGGCCGGAGCCCGGACGAGCGGTTCCCCGCCGCCGAGATGTCCACCGGCGGGCACCGGCTGTGGCGCTGGTCGAAGGTCGCCGCCTGGTACGGCGTCGAGGACCCGGTGCTGCGCGAGGCCCGGCCGACGGCCCGCGCGATCAACGGCTGGCTGGCGCTGCGGGACGTCGTCCCGGACATCGCGCCCGCCGCCGACGACGTCACGACGGCGCTGTCCGCGGTCGTCCACGTCGCCTGAACCCCGGTCCCCTGAACCCCGGTCGCCTGACCTCGGGTCGCCCGAACCCGGGTCGCCTGACACCGGTTTCAGAGCGCGGCGAGGTCGGCGAGGCGGTAGGCCACGTTGAGCACCGCGTAGACGATCACGCGGGCCGGGTGGCTGCCCGCGGCGGCGTCGTAGCGGCCCGTCCCGGCGATGAGCCGCAGCTCGGGCTCCTCGACCGGGCCGTGGACGCGCGCCTCGGGGTACTCCTCCCACGGCACGCTCTCGGCCTCGGTCACGCGGAACACCGCGACGGTGTCGTCCGCCCGGACGATCCCGACGATGTCGCCGCGCGTCAGCTCGCCGAGCCGCGCGAAGCCCCGGTCGGGCGTGCCGAGCGGGTTCCCGACGATGACGGCGGCGCCGGGACGGCCGGGCGTCGGTCCGGCCGCGTACCAGCCCGCGAGGCCCTGCTCGTCGGCGGGCGGCGCCGCGATGACGCCGCCCGCGCCGCGGCCGACCCCCGCGAGCGGGGCCGACACGCCGATCGCGGGGATCGCGATCGTGCAGGGCAGCGCGTCGCCGAGGGCGCCGGTCAGCGGGACGGGCGCCGTCCGGTCGGCGTGGCCGCCCGTCAGATCGGCGGCCATCGCCGGGAGCAGCGTCTCGCGGCCGAGACGGCAGCCGGGCGGTCCGTGCGGGACGGGCGGGGCGCACCGATCGCGCCCGGTGGGACGGCGGCGCCCCCACGGGCAGCGCCTAGCCACGGAGCCCGCCCCGTGATGTCCGCCCCCGTGATGTCCGACACGGTCTCGTTCCCGCCGGTCGCGCCGGAAGCGGGCCGGTCGCCGTCCAGTGACGCAGCATGTTCCCCCCACCCGGGCGCGGTCGGACGCTCCCGGTCTCCTTCTTGTCCCCGGGGCGAGTCGACAGCCCGGCCAATCGGGGTTAAAGATCGTTCCAGCGCTCCCGCCGGCGACGCCCCCACCCCAGCCGGACTGCACCCGCCGCGGGAACGCCCGACTAGGGGGGTTCTTGATCAATGGCGATCATCGCGCAGCTCAGCGACATCCATCTGGCCGCGGGCCGGGACGGGACCGTGGACGACGGCTCGGGGCCCGTCCGGGCGCTGCGCGCCGCCGTGTCCAGCCTGCTGTCGCTGCCGGCCCGTCCCGACGCGGTCGTTCTCACCGGCGACCTGGCGGACGCGGGACTGCCCGCCGAGTACGCGCGGCTGCACGCGCTGCTGTCGCCGCTGCCGATGCCCGTCTATCCGCTCGCGGGCAACCACGACGTGGTGGACGCGCTGCGGGCCGCGTTCGACGAGCGTCCGGCGGTGGTGGCGAGCGGGTCGCGTCCGGGGGCGCCGCTGCAGTACGCGGTGGACGTGGCGGGCGTCCGGCTGGTGTGCTGCGACACGAGCGTGCAGGGCGGGGCGTCGGGGTGCATGGACGACGAGCGGCTGGAGTGGCTGGACGCGGCGCTCGCCGAGGCGCCCGAAGTGCCGACGATCGTCGCGACGCACCATCCGCCGTATCCGATCGGTATCCGGTTCATCGACGCGATGCGGTTCGAGAACCACGACGTGTTCGCCAAGATCGTGTCGGGGCATCCGCAGGTCGTGCGGGTGATGAGCGGGAACGTTCACCGGGGGTCCGCGGGGTCGTTCGGCGGGGTGGTCTGCACGACGTGCCCGAGCACGTACCGGCAGTTGTTCCTGGACCTGACCCAGCCGGGGCACGCGGCGGTGACCGGGGAGCCCGCAGGGTTCGCGGTGCACCTGATCATGACGGATCCACCGGGCACCGCAACCACGCATTTCGTACCAACCGGGAGCTATCGCCCGTTGATGGACGTTGAATGATCTATCCGCTTTTTAATGTTCACCGTGGAACGCATGACTTTCAGCGGATAATGGCAAGGAATTGGTGATGCGGATGGTCCCGGGCACGATTCCTGAGTAGCTTTGTGCCAGGCAATCGAGACCCCCCGGAGATCGCCGTGGCACTGATGCGTGCGACATTCGAGACCCTGCACGTCTTCGAGGACGAGGAAGCCGGTGACACCCGCATCGGCCTGTACGCGACGGTGCGCGACGCGACCGGAACGACCCTCGCCGAATTCCGCTGGAACCATCGCAACGGTCCCATCGAGGACAACTTCTCCTACGCCCTGGACGGCGATCTGGCCTTACCGAGCGTCGTCCCGTTCGACCTGACCGGGCTCGGGTCGATCACCGTCAAGGCGTACACCGACAACGACGAACAGTGGCCCGACGAAGGGCACCACGAGAACTTCCTCGGCGAGGCGACGCTCTCGATCGACAGCCGCGAGGCCAGTTCGCTCGGGCAGCTCGTGTTCGGCCCGACCACCACCGACAACGGCCACACCGGCATCGTCGTCGTCGCGACCGTGGAACTGGTGCCGACCGCGAATCGCGCGCACGTGCGGCTCGTCTTCAAGGATCTGCTGATCTTCGACGACGAGGAGAGCGACTTCACGCACATGGCCGTCTACGTCCGGGCGTCCGCGCCCGCGCAGAACGGCGCGCCCGCGATCGACACCGAGCTGCTGCGCTGGAACAACAACGGCGACCGCATCTTCGACGAGGCGCTGTTCTCGCTCTCGGTCGGCACCCCGACGACCGTCTTCGACCTGGACCTCGGCGGGCCGACGTCGATCTTCATCGAGGCCTACAGCCACGACGACGACCCGTGGCCGAGCGCCGACAACTACGAGAACTTCCTCGGGCGCGTCCTGGCCGTCGTGGACCCGGCCGACGACACGACGCTCGGCAGCCTGCGCTACGGCCCCACCCAGACCGACGAGACCCACAACGGGTACCTGGTCACGCTCAGCGCCGAGGCGCTGCCGCCGACCGCCGCGCCCGACCTCCAGATCACCGGCGTCGAGGTCACCCAGGTGGTGCAGGCGTTCGACATGCAGGAGATCCCGGACAACGGGCTGCCGCTCATCGCCGGGAAGGCCACGCTGGTCCGCGCCTACATCGACTCCGGGATCGAGCCGGACGAGGCCGGCGGCGGCGCCGTGGCCGGGGTCGACGGGACGCTCACGATGAACGACGGCGCGTTCACGGCCATGGCCGTCGAGAACATCACGGCCCGTCCCATCGCCCAGGTGGACCGCGGCAACATCCACGACACGCTCAACTTCCAGATCCCGGCGAACAAGGTCGTCGCGGGGAAGGCCACGTTCGTCGTGCAGGCGACCGTCGGGACCAACGTGAGCAACCCGTTCCGGCTGGAGGTCGACTTCATCCCGACCGACGTGCTGAACATCTTCGTCATGCGCGTGGCCGTCGGGACGATCGCCGCCCCCACCGCGCAGCAGTACTTCGCCACGATCAACACGCTGCCGCTGCGCTACCCGATCGCCGACGACACGTCCACGAGCATCCTGTTCTGGACCGTCAACGGCGGCCGTCCGCTCAGCGTCAACTACGACCTCAGCAAGGAGAAGGGCCAGAACCAGCTCCTCGACGACCTGCACGACACCTACGAGGACTACGCGTCCCGGGAGAGCCAGCGCCTGTACGCGATGGTCGACGCGACGGTGCCGCTCGGCAACATCGCCGGCGCCTCCCGTCCCGCGCAGAACGTCGGCTTCGGCGCCCAGAACCTGCGGGCCACCTGCGCCCACGAACTCGGCCACCTGTACGGGCTGCGCCACGCCCCGTGCGGCAGTCCGGCCGACGTCGACGGCGACTACCGCCCGACGAACGGGTCGATCGGGCAGGTCGGCGTCGACCCGCGCGGCACGATGCCCACCGCGTTCCGCGCCACCACCGGCGACCTCATGAGCTACTGCGGCGGCGAGGGCCGGTGGCTCGGCTACTACCACTGGCGCAAGCTGTTCGAGGCGATCCGCGACGCGTCCGCGGCGGGCGCGGCGCTCGGGCCGCTCACGGTCCCGCCGCCGCACCCCGAGCACGTGCCCGTCTCCCGTCCGTTCCCCGGGCCGTACGTGCGGATCCGCGGCGCCCTGAAGCGGGACGGCACCGTCCGCTGGGACCCGGCGCTGCGCACGATGACCCCGCCGTCCGCCCCGCCGGCGAACACGCCCTTCACGGTCTCGCTGGAGACCCTGGACGGCCGGGCCCTCGTGAGCGCGCCCGTGACGGCGCAGTTCCCGTTCGACGACTCCGCCGAGGCGCCGTTCGGCACCCGGCTGCCCTACCAGGAGGACGCCCGGCGCCTGGTGCTCCGCCGCGACGGCACCGAGGTCGGCGCGCTGACGGTGCCCCCGCACGCGCCGCACGTCGTCCTGCTGACCCCGAACGACCGCGCCCAGATCGACACGGCCGGCGTGATGCACCTGCGCTGGCGCCAGATCGGCGGCGACCACGACGCCGACCCGGCCGCGACGTACTTCGTCCGCTTCACCAACGCCGACGGCACGGTGCCCGCCCGCCCCGGCGTCAACCTCACCGGCGACTCCTTCGACCTGGACCTGCGCGACCTGCCGGGCCACGAGAACTGCTTCGTCCAGGTGATCGCGACGAACGGCTACCACACGTCCTACATCCAGACGGGCGCGTTCCCGCTTCCCCTGCGTCCCCCGAACATCCTTCCGATCGCCACGGACGGGCCGCTCCTCGTCGTCCAAGGCGACTCGCCCCAGCACGGCCCGCTCACCGGCTCGGCCATCACCTGGACCGTGGACGGATCCCCCTCCCCGTCCACGGGAGGCTCCTTCGACGTCCGGTCACTGGGCCCGGGAATCCACACCATCGACGTCCACGTCACCGACCCCGACGCCCAGACCACCACGCTGCCCCTGGGCACCTACGACGGCGAGACAGGCCAGCACACCCCGCCCCCGCCCGGCCACTGACCCCCAGGCGCGCCGCCCAACGAGCAACAACCCCGACGATCCGTCGGCCGGTCCGCCCCGGGACCGGCCGACGACCGAACTCCGACCGGGCACGACGGCCACGCCGGTGCCGCAGAACCGACGCCGAAGCGGCGCACGGAAGCCGACGAACCGAAGGGATCAGCGGCGCCGCGCCACCGTCGACAGCAGGAGGCCCAGGCCCCACGGCCCCGCCACCCAGATCCACCACGGATACGTCCACACGCCCGCCACCGCCAGCAGCACCCACACGGTGAAGCTGACCCCGCTCACCAGAGCCCAGCCCGACCACGCCAGCCGTCCGCCGCCGCCCCGCACCACGTCCCGGCTCCCGCGCGCCGCCGGAACCCGGTCGTACCGCTGCGCCGCCGGAACCGGATACCCCGGCGCGTCCGGATCCTCCTCGGGCAGGTCGGCCGTCAGCTCCGCCAGCTCCCCGAGCGTCCGCGACGCGTAGACCGCCTCGATCCGCTCGGTCAGCTCGTCGGTCGTCAGCCGCCCGACCGCGCAGTGCTCCCGCAGGCTCGCCGCCACCCGGTCCCGGTCGGCGTCCGACGCCCGCATCTCAGGGTTCGGCACACCGCCACCTCCGCTCAGGACCCCGCGCCGAGTCCCAGCTTGGCGAACCACTCCCGGCCCTCGTCAAGGGCCGTCAGCACCCGCGGCCCCTCCGGCGTCACCGCGAACGTGTGCTCGAAGTGCGCCGACGACCGTCCGTCCGCCGTGACGACCGTCCAGCCGTCGTCCAGTTCCTCGGTCTCCTTGGTGCCGAGGTTCACCATCGGCTCCACCGCGAAGCACATCCCCGGCTCCAGCACCGGGCCGTGCCCGGGCGCGCCGTGGTTCGGGATCAGCGGGTCCATGTGCATCTCGGTCCCGATGCCGTGCCCGCCGTAACCCTCGACGATCCCGTACGGGCCCTGGTCGCGGATGTAGGACTCGATCGCGTGCGACATGTCCGTCAGCCGCGCCCCCACGACGCCCGCCGCCAGACCGTGCCACAGGGACGCCTCGGTGACGTCCAGCAGCGTCCGCAGCTCCGCGTCGATCTCCCCCACCGGGACGGTCACCGCCGCGTCGCCGTGCCAGCCGTCCACGATCGCGCCGCAGTCGATCGCGATGACGTCCCCGTCGCGCAGCACCTTGCCCGCGCGCGGGATGCCGTGGACGATCTCCTCGTTCACCGACGCGCAGATCGTCCCCGTGAACCCGTGGTACCCGAGGAACGACGGCACGCCGCCGTGGTCGCGAATGTGCTGCTCGGCGATCGTGTCCAGGTCCAGCGTGGTGATGCCGGGCTTCACCGCCGCCCGCAGCACCTCCAGCGTCCGCCCGACGAGCAGCCCCGCCGCGCGCATCAGCTCCACCTGCTCGGCGGTCTTCACCTGGATCGCCGGCCTGCGCCGCTTGAACATCATTCCCCTCCCCCTGGACCGGCGGCGGACCGCGCCGGGACCGCCCGGCGCGCCGCGTGCCGCCTCACGCCGCGGGGGACTCCAGCGCCGCCAGCGCGCGCCGGGTGACCTCCTCGACCGTGCCGGTCGCCTCGATCTGGACGAGGATGCCCTCGTCGCCGTAGAACTGCACCAGCGGAGCCGTCTCCCGCTGGTAGACCTCCAGGCGGTGCCGGACGACCTCTTCCTTGTCGTCCTCCCGCTGGAACAGGTGCCCGCCGCAGTCGTCGCAGACGTCGTCGCGCTTGTCGTCGAAGTCGACGTGCCAGATCTTCTGGCAGGACACGCAGGTGCGCCGGCCCGACAGCCGCCGGACGACCTCGTCCTCGTCCACCACCAGTTCGAGGACGACGTCCAGCCGCGCGTCCCACTCGGCGAGCATCTTCTTCAGCGTCTCGGCCTGCGGGACGTTCCGGGGGAAACCGTCCAGCAGGAAGCCGTTCCGGGCGTCGGGCTCGCCGAGCCGGTCCCGGACCATCGCGATCGTCACCTCGTCGGGGACGAGGTCGCCGCGGTCCATGTACTCCTTGGCCCGGCGGCCGAGGTCGGTGCCCTCGCTCACGTTCGCGCGGAAGATGTCACCCGTCGAGATCTTCGGGACCGACAGATGACCTGCGATGAACTGGGCCTGCGTCCCCTTGCCCGCACCCGGGGGGCCCACCAGAACGATGCGCATCTACCGGAGGAAGCCCTCGTAGTTGCGCTGCTGCAGCTGAGATTCGATCTGCTTCACGGTATCCAGTCCGACGCCGACGATGATGAGGATGCTCGTCCCGCCGAAGGGGAAGTCCTGCGTCGCCTTCAACAGGGCGAACGCGACCATCGGGATCAGTGCGACGAGCCCCAGGTACAGCGCACCGGGTGTGGTGATCCGGGTCAGCACATAGTCGAGGTACTCGGCGGTCGGCCGGCCCGGACGAATGCCTGGGATGAACCCACCATACTTCTTCATGTTGTCGGCGACTTCAGTGGGGTTGAACGTGATGGCCACATAGAAGTACGTGAAGAAGATGATGAAGACGAAGAACACCGCCATGTGCCAGGGATTCCCCTGGTCCAGGTACGGGCGGAGGTCCTGGAGCCACTTGGTGTTCGGCCAGAGCTGGGTCGCGAGCAGCGGCAGGTAGAGCAGCGACGAGGCGAAGATCACGGGAATGATGCCCGCCTGGTTGACCTTCAGCGGAATGTAGGTCGACGTCCCGCCGTACATCCGGCGCCCGACCATCCGCTTGGCGTACTGGACGGGAATGCGCCGCTGCGCCTGCTCCACGAACACGACGCCCGTCATGATCGCCAGACCGACGATCACGACCATCGCGAAGACGAAGCCGCCCTTCTGCTGGTAGATGCTCCAGAACTGCTGCGGGAACACCGCCACGACCTGCGTGAAGATCAGGATGGACATGCCGTTGCCGACGCCGCGGTCGGTCACCAGCTCGCCCAGCCACATGATCACCGCGGTGCCGGCCGTCATGCAGACCACGATCGTGATGATCGTGAAGACGTCCGTCTTGTAGAGGATGTTGTCGGCGCCGGAGATCCCCTGGAACAGCTGCCCGGTGCTCGCCATCGCGACGATGCCCGTCGACTGCAGGATCGCCAGGCCCACGGTCAGGTACCGCGTGTACTGGGTGATCTTCGTCGTTCCGGCCTGGCCCTCCTTCTTGAGGGCTTCCAGGCGCGGGATCACGACCGTCAGAAGCTGCAGGATGATGCTCGCGGTGATGTACGGGTAGATACCGAGAGCGAACACCGACAGCTTCAACAGAGCGCCGCCGCTGAACAGGTCCACGAGACCGTAGAGCTGGCTCTGGTCCTTGGCCGTCTTGGCGGTGTCCGCCAGCACCTTGGTGTTCACGCCCGGAGCGGGGAGCATCGCGCCGATCCGGTACACGACGATCATCGCGAGCGTGAACAAGATTTTCTTACGCAGGTCAGGCGTACGGAAAGCCCGAGCGAACGCGGTCAGCACCATTCCTCCTGCGCGACTGACGAATCCATGACAGCCGTGGGGCCGGTTTCAGATCAAGTGGACGGTCGGGGAGACGACGCAGGGTCACCCCCGCCGCTGCGACTCTAGCAGCGAGTGTGACCAGGGCCGCACCCCCGCGCGCACGGACCGGGCGGTCCCTGGCACACGGTGAGCACGGCCCTGGCCTCACGTGAGCGATTTCTTACAGCTCGTCGGCGGACCCTCCGGCCGCGGTGATCTTCTCCTTGGCCGAGCCGGAGAAGGCGTGCGCCTTCACCTGCACGGCGACCGAGATCTCACCGGTGCCGAGGATCTTGACCGGACGGTTCCGGCGCACCGCGCCCTTCGCCGCCAGGTCCTCCGCCGTGACCTCGCCGCCCTGCGGGTACAGCTCGGCGAGCTTGTCCAGGTTCACGACCTGGAACTCGACCCGGTTCGGGTTCTTGAAGCCCTTGAGCTTCGGAACCCGGCGGATCAGCGGCATCTGGCCGCCCTCGAACCCGACGGGGACGGTGCTGCGCGCCTTGGTGCCCTTGGTGCCGCGACCGGCGGTCTTGCCCTTGGACGCCTCGCCGCGGCCCTTGCGGGTCTTCGCGCGGTTGGCGCCGGGGGCCGGACGCAGGTGGTGCACCTTCAGCGGGCCGCCTTCGTTGGCGTCGTTCGCCATGTCAGTCGACCTCCTCGACGGCGACCAGGTGGTTCACCGTCCGGATCATGCCGAGCACCTCGGGGCGGTCCTCGCGGACCACGCTCTGCCCGATCTTCTTCAGGCCGAGGGTGCGCAGCGTGTCACGCTGGTTCTGCTTCTCGCTGATCACGGACTTGGTCTGCGTGATCTTCAGCTTCGCCATCAGCCCGCGACCTCCGCCCGGGGCTCGCTGCCGGCGGCGCGCGCCCGCAGCATCGCGGCGGGGGCCACGTCCTCGATCGGCAGACCGCGCTTGGCCGCGATCTCCTCCGGGCGCTTCAGCGCCTTGAGGCCCGCGACCGTCGCGTGGACGATGTTGATCGCGTTGTCGGTGCCGAGCGACTTGCTCAGCACGTCGTGGATCCCGGCGCACTCCAGGACCGCGCGCACCGGGCCGCCCGCGATGACACCGGTACCGGGGCTGGCCGGACGCAGCAGGACGACGCCCGCCGCGGCCTCCCCCTGGACGGTGTGCGGGATCGTGCCCTGGATGCGCGGCACCTTGAAGAAGTGCTTCTTGGCCTCCTCGACGCCCTTGGCGATCGCCGCGGGCACCTCCTTGGCCTTGCCGTAGCCGACGCCGACCGTGCCGTTGCCGTCACCGACGATCACCAGGGCGGTGAAGCTGAAGCGCCGACCGCCCTTGACGACCTTGGCGACACGGTTGATCGCCACGACCTTCTCGATGTACGACTGACCCTTGTCGGCGCCACCGCGGCGGTCGTCGCGGCGGTCGCGACGGTCGCCACCCTGACCGCCGCCGCGCCTCTGCGCTGCCATCAGTGGTTCCTCTTCTCGTTCGTCGTCGGGGCCGTCACAGCTCCAGGCCCCCCTCGCGCGCACCGTCGGCGACGGCGGCGACGCGCCCGTGGTACTTGTTGCCGCCGCGGTCGAACACGACGGCCGTCACCCCGGCCTCCTTGGCCCGCGCGGCGACGAGCTCGCCGACCTTGCGGGACTTGGCGGTCTTGTCACCGGCGTCGTTGCGCAGGTCCGCCTCCATCGTCGACGCCCAGGCCAGCGTGTGGCCGATGCCGTCGTCGATGACCTGGACGAACACGTGCTTGGTCGAGCGGGTCACGACGAGGCGAGGACGCGCGGCGGTGCCGACGACCTTCTTGCGGACCCGCAGGTGACGGCGCTTGCGGGACTTGGCCCGCGCCGACGTGGGCTTGGCGGCCAGGGCCTTCGTGCCTGCCATGACTACTTACCAGCCTTTCCGACCTTGCGACGGATCTGCTCGCCCTCGTAACGCACGCCCTTGCCCTTGTACGGGTCGGGCTTGCGCAGCTTCCGGATCCGCGCCGCGATCTCGCCGACGAGCTGCTTGTCGATCCCCTCGACGGTGAGCTGGGTCGGCCGCTCGACGGTGAAGGTGATGCCCTCCGGCGCCTCGAACGGGATCGGGTGGCTGTAGCCGAGCGAGAACTCCAGGTTCTTGCCCTTGGCCACCACGCGGTAACCGACGCCCTGGATGACCAGGGTCTTCTTGTACCCCTCGGTGACACCGACGACCATGTTGGCGATCAGCGACCGGGTGAGCCCGTGCAGGGCCCGGACGGTGTTGACGTCGTTCGGCCGGGTGACGGTGACCTGACCGTCCTCCAGCGCGACCTCGATCGGCTCGGCGACGGTGTGCGACAGCGTGCCCTTCGGCCCCTTCACGGAGACCTCGCGGCCGTCGATCTTCACCTCGACGCCGCCGGGCACGGCCACGGGGAGACGTCCAATGCGAGACATGTCTTGACCCTCCCCTCTACCAGACGTAGGCGAGGACTTCGCCGCCCACGCCGCGCTTGCCGGCCTGCCGGTCCGTCATGAGACCGGACGACGTCGAGATGATCGCGACGCCCAGTCCACCGAGGACCTTCGGCAGGTTGTCCTTCTTCGCGTACACCCGAAGACCGGGCTTGGAAACGCGCTTGATGCCCGCGATCGAACGCTCGCGCGTCGGACCGAACTTGAGGTCGATCGTCAGCTTCTTGCCGACCTCGGCGTCCTCCACGCTCCAGCCCGAGATGTAGCCCTCCTGCTGGAGGATCTCGGCGATGTGCGCCTTGATCTTCGAGTACGGCATCGCGACCGAGTCGTGGTACGCCGAGTTCGCGTTGCGCAGACGCGTCAGCATGTCTGCGATCGGGTCGGTCATCGTCATGGCCTGCTGGCCCTCCCTCGCCACGGTTTCCGTTCCGGACCTGTGGCGCGGTCATGGACGCCTTCGTCAGGCGCCCGGTCGGTCATTTCCTGGCCGGAGCCGCGGCCCCCGGAACGCGGGGGCCGGCGGACTACCAGCTCGACTTGGTGATGCCGGGCAGCTCGCCCCGGTGCGCCATCTCGCGGAAGCAGACACGGCACAGGCCGAACTTCCGGTAGACGGAGCGCGGACGCCCGCAGCGCGAGCACCGAGTGTACGCGCGCACGCCGAACTTGGGCTTCCGGGCCGCCTTGGCGATCAGCGACTTCTTCGCCATCTAGTCTCCTTGTTCCGATCCTCGGCCCGCGAAGGGGCTCACGCTTCCTTGAACGGGAAGCCGAGGAGCTTCAGGAGCGCCCGGCCCTCGTCGTTGGTCTTCGCCGTCGTCACCACGGTGATGTCCATGCCGCGCTGACGGTCGACCTTGTCGGGGTCCACCTCGTGGAACATGACCTGCTCGGTCAGCCCGAAGGTGTAGTTCCCGTTGCCGTCGAACTGCTTCGGCGACAGGCCGCGGAAGTCGCGGATGCGGGGCAGCGCCGTGGACAGCAGACGGTCCAGGAACTCCCACATCCGGTCGCCGCGCAGCGTCACGTGGCAGCCGATCGGCATGCCCTCGCGGAGCTTGAACTGGGCGATGGACTTCTTCGCGCGGTTCACCATCGGCTTCTGACCCGTGATCAGGGTCAGGTCGCGGACGGCGCCCTCGATCAGCTTGGCGTCCCTGGCCGCCTCGCCGACCCCCATGTTGACCACGATCTTGGTCAGGCCGGGGATCTGCATCACGTTGGCGTAGCCGAACTGCTCCTGCATCGCCTTCGCGATCTCCTCGCGGTAGCGGAGCTTGAGCCTCGGCTGCGGCACGGGCCGCTCGGTCGCGGTTTCGGTCATCTCAGATCTCCTTGCCACTGCGGCGCGAGATCCGGACCTTGGTGCCGTCGTCGTTGAAGCGGTACCCGGCGCGGACGGGCTTGCCGTCCTCGACCAGGGCCACGTTGCTGACGTGAAGCGGCGCCTCGACGGTCACGCGCCCGCTCTCCTTGCCGGCTCGCTGCGCGTCGGCCTTGATGTTCTTGGTGATGAGGTTCGCGCCCTCGACCACGACGCGCTCACGGCGCGGGTCGACGCGCAGGACCTTGCCCGTCTTGCCCTTGTCCTTGCCGGCGATGACGATGACCTCGTCGCCCTTGCGGATCTTCATCACAGCACCTCCGGCGCGAGCGAGACGATGCGCATGAACTTCTTGTCGCGCAGCTCACGGCCGACCGGGCCGAAGATGCGGGTGCCGCGCGGGTCGCCGCCGTCCTTGATGAGGACGGCCGCGTTCTCGTCGAAGCGGATGTAGGAGCCGTCCGGGCGCCGGCGCTCCTTACGGGTGCGCACGACGACCGCCTTGACGACGTCACCCTTCTTGACGCCAGCGCCGGGAAGGGCGTCCTTCACCGTCGCGACGATGACGTCGCCGACTCCCGCGTAGCGCCGACCCGAGCCGCCGAGAACGCGGATGCAGAGGATCTCCTTCGCACCCGTGTTGTCGGCGACCTTGAGTCGCGACTCCTGCTGGATCACGTTGACTCCTGTTCGTCACACCGGTTCTCCGTGTCGCCACGGAGCCTGGTGGAACCGTTCTGTGGACTGCGGGGGGACGCCCCGCGAAGGGCCTCGCGGCCCGGTGCGCGACCTACTTCGCCTTCTCCAGCAGCTCCGTCACGCGCCAGCGCTTGGTCGCCGACAGCGGACGGGTCTCCATGAGGCGGACGCGGTCGCCGACGCCGTACTCGTTGTTCTCGTCGTGCGCCTTGTACTTCGTCGTCCGACGGATCACCTTGTGGTACCGACGGTGGGTGATGCGGTCCTCGACGGACACGACCACGGTCTTGTCCATCTTGTCGCTCACCACAATGCCCTCGAGCACCTTGCGGGTGGTCCGCTGCTCGGCCGGCTGCTCAGTCATCGCTCTCGCCCTCCGCGGCGTCCTCGGCCACCGTGACGATGCCGAGCTCGCGCTCGCGCATCACGGTGTAGATGCGGGCGATCTCGCGCTTCACCGTACGCAGCCGCCCGTGGCTTTCCAACTGACCGGTCGCGGCCTGGAAGCGGAGGTTGAACAGCTCCTCCTTCGCCTCCTTCAGCTTCGTGACCAGGACGTCCTGGGGCTCGCTCCGCAGCTCGTCGGCGATCAGACCCTTGGACATCAGGCCTCCACCTCCCGCTTCACGATCTTGCACTTCATCGGGAGCTTGTGGATGGCGCGGGTCAGGGCCTCGCGGGCGACCTGCTCGTTCGGGTACGAGATCTCGAAGAGAACGCGCCCCGGCTTGATGTTCGCCACCCACCACTCGACCGAGCCCTTACCGGAACCCATGCGGGTCTCGGCGGGCTTCTTGGTCAGCGGACGGTCCGGGAAGATGTTGATCCACACCTTGCCGCCACGCTTGATGTGCCGGGTCATCGCGATACGAGCGGCCTCGATCTGCCGGTTCGTGACGTACGCCGGCTCGACGGCCTGGATGCCGTACTCGCCGAACGTGACCTTCGTACCGCCCTTGGCCATCCCCCGGCGCTTCGGGTGGTGCTGCTTGCGGTGCTTGACCTTACGAGGGATCAGCATCGGTTACTTCAGCTCCCCTCACCACTCGCAGCGGGAGCACCGGCCTCGGCCGAGGCGGGAGCCTGCTGCTCGGAACTCTGCTGACGCGGGGCGCCGCCGCGCTCGCCGCCACGGCCGCCGCGACCGCCACGGCCGCCGCCGCCACGGCGCTCGCCGCCACCGCGGCGGTCGCGGTCACGGCCGCCGCCCGCGGCGCGCTGCTGCGCGGCCTTGGCCTCGCGCTCGGCGCGCGTCGGCGCGGCCTCGCCCTTGTAGATCCAGACCTTCACGCCGATGCGGCCGAACGTCGTCCGGGCCTCGTAGAAGCCGTAGTCGATGTCGGCGCGCAGCGTGTGCAGCGGGACCTGGCCCTCGCGGTAGAACTCCGACCGCGACATCTCGGCGCCGCCGAGACGGCCGCCGCACTGGACCTTGATGCCCTTGGCGCCGGACTTCATCGCCGACTGGATCGCCTTGCGCATCGCGCGGCGGAACGCCACGCGGCTGGACAGCTGCTCGGCCACGCCCTGCGCGACGAGCTGCGCGTCGATCTCGGGGTTCTTGACCTCGAGGATGTTGAGCCGGACCTGCTTGCCGGTCAGCTTCTCCAGGTCGCCGCGCAGGCGCTCGGCCTCCGCGCCGCGCCGGCCGATGACGATGCCCGGACGCGCCGTGTGGATGTTGACCTCGACACGGTCCCGGGTGCGCTCGATCTCGACCTTGGAGATGCCCGCCCGGTCCATGCCCTTCTGCAGCATGCGCCGGATCTGGACGTCTTCCTTGACGTAGTCCTTGTAGAGCTTCTCGGCGAACCACACGCTCTTGTGGTCGGTGGTGACGCCGAGCCGGAACCCGTGCGGGTTGATCTTCTGACCCACTAGCGGGTCCTCCTCGTCTTCTTGCCGCCGGCCGCCGCTTCTTCACGCGACTCGACCACCACGGTGATGTGGCTGGTCCGCTTGTTGATGCGGTAAGCCCGGCCCTGGGCGCGAGGGCGGAAACGCTTGAGCGTCGGCCCCTCGTCCACCCACGCACGGCTCACGACGAGCGTGCCGGTCTCGAGCTTGAAGTTGTGCTCGGCGTTGGCGATGGCACTCGCCAGCACCTTGCCCACCGGCTCGCTCGCAGCCTGGGGGGCGAACCGCAGCACCGCCTGAGCCTCCGCGGCGGGCAGGCCGCGGATGAGGTCCACCACGCGGCGGGCCTTCCTGGGCGTGACGCGGATGAACCGCGCCTGGGCCCTGGCTTCCATCGCTTCCCTCTCTCCTACGATCTACTGCCCGCTCAGCCGCGACGGCTGCGACGGTCTTCCTTGACGTGGCTGCGGAACGTGCGGGTCGGCGCGAACTCGCCGAGCTTGTGCCCCACCATGGCGTCGGTGATGAACACCGGGACGTGCTTGCGCCCGTCGTGCACGGCGATCGTGTGCCCGATCATGTCCGGGACGATCATGGAGCGCCGCGACCACGTCTTGATGACGTTCTTGGTGCCCTTCTCGTTCTGGGCGTCCACCTTCTTCTGAAGGTGGTCGTCCACGAAGGGGCCCTTCTTGAGGCTACGTGGCATGACTGGCGACTCCTACCGCTTCTTCTTGCTGCGCCGACGGACGATGAGCCGGTCGCTGGCCTTGTTCGCCTGGCGAGTACGGCCTTCCTTCTTGCCGTTGGGGTTGACCGGGTGGCGTCCACCGGAGGTCTTGCCCTCACCACCGCCGTGCGGGTGGTCGATCGGGTTCATGGCGACACCGCGGACGGTCGGGCGCTTGCCCTTCCACCGCATGCGGCCGGCCTTGCCCCAGTTGATGTTCGACTGCTCGGCGTTGCCGACCTCGCCGACCGTGGCGCGGCACCGGACGTCCACCATGCGCATCTCGCCGGACGGCATGCGCAGCGTGGCGTACTTGCCCTCCTTGGCGAGGAGCTGGACGCCCGCGCCCGCGCTGCGGGCGATCTTGGCGCCGCCGCCGGGCCGCAGCTCGATCGCGTGGACGACCGTACCCGTCGGGATGTTGCGCAGCGGGAGGCAGTTGCCGGGCTTGATGTCGCTGCCCGGGCCGTTCTCCACGCGGTCGCCCTGCTTGAGGCCGTGCGGCGCGAGGATGTAGCGCTTCTCGCCGTCCGCGTAGTGCAGGAGCGCGATGCGGGCCGTGCGGTTCGGGTCGTACTCGATGTGCGCGACCTTCGCCGGGACGCCGTCCTTGTCGTGGCGACGGAAGTCGATCAGCCGGTAGGCGCGCTTGTGCCCGCCGCCCTGGTGCCGGGTGGTGATGCGGCCGTGGTTGTTCCGGCCGCCCTTCTTCGGAAGGGGACGCAGCAGCGACTTCTCCGGCTCGCGGCGCGTGATCTCCACGAAGTCGGCCACGCTGGACCCGCGACGACCCGGAGTCGTCGGCTTGTACTTACGGATGCCCATCTTTTTCGTTCATCCCTTATTTCGCTCTTCGGTCGAGCGGGCCGTCAGGCCCCGCCGCCGAAGATGTCGATCGGCTGCTCGCCCTCGGCCAGGCTCACGATGGCGCGCTTGGTGTCCTTGCGCTTGCCGTATCCGAACCGGGTGCGCTTGCGCTTGCCCGGACGGTTGAGCGTGTTGACCCCCGCCACCTTGACGCTGAAGATGGCCTCGACGGCCTGCTTGATCTGCGTCTTGTTGGCGTCGGGACGGACGAGGAAGGTGTACTTGCCCTCGTCCAGCAGCCCGTAGCTCTTCTCCGAGACGACCGGCGCGATGATGATGTCGCGCGGGTCGGCGATCTTGGCCATGGTGACCCGCCTTACTTCTTCGTCGCGCGCGCGATGAACTCGTCGTACGCCTTCTGCGTGAAGACGACGGCGTCGTTCACCATCACGTCGTAGGTGTTGAGCTGGTCGGAGACGAGCAGGTGCACCGACGGCTCGTTGCGCAGGCTCTTCCAGGTGACCTCGTCCTCGCGGTCGAGGACGACCAGGACGCGCCGGACGTCGGTGATGCCGCGCAGCGCGGTCACCGCGGTCTTCGTCTTCGGCGTGTCGCCCTCGACGAGGCCGTCGACGATGTGGACCAGGCCGTTGCGCGCACGGTCCGACAGCGCGCCCCGCAGGGCGGCGGCCTTCATCTTCTTGGGCGTCCGCTGCGAGTAGTCGCGCGGCTGCGGGCCGTGGACGACGCCGCCGCCGGCGAACTGCGGCGCGCGGGTCGAGCCCTGGCGGGCGCGGCCGGTGCCCTTCTGCCGGTAGGGCTTCTTGCCGCCGCCGGAGACCTCGCCGCGGGTCTTGGTCGCGTGGGTGCCCTGGCGGGCCGCGGCCTGCTGGGCCACCACGACCTGGTGGATCAGCGGGACGCTGGTCTTCGCGTCGAAGATCTCCGCGGGCAGCTCGATCTCGATCTTGGTGGTCACTTGCCCGTCCCCTTCACTGCGTCGCGGACGAGGACGAGGCCGCCGTTCGGACCGGGAACCGCACCCTTGATGAGCAGCAGGTTCTTCTCGGTGTCGATGGCGTGGATCGTCAGGTTCTGCACGGTGGTGCGCGCGTTGCCGTGACGACCCGCCATCCGCAGGCCCTTGAAGACGCGGCCGGGGGTCGCGCAGCCGCCGATGGAACCCGGCGAGCGGTGCTTGCGCTGGGTGCCGTGCGACGCGCCGAGGCCCTTGAAGCCGTGGCGCTTCATGACGCCCGCGGTGCCCTTGCCCTTGCTGGTGCCGGTCACGTCGATGCGCTGACCGGTCTCGAAGACGCCGGCGGTGATCTCCTGGCCGAGTTCGAACTCGGTGGTGTCGTCCAGACGCAGTTCGGTGAGGTAGCGGCGCGGAGTCACGCCCGCCTTCTCGAAGTGACCCTTGCGCGGCTTGTTCACCTTGCGGGGGTCGATCTGCCCGTAGCCGATCTGGACGGCCGTGTAGCCGTCCGTCTCCTGCGTACGGATCTGGGTGACGACACACGGCCCGGCCTGGACGACGGTCACCGGAACGATCCGGCCCTCATCGTCGAAGACCTGGGTCATGCCGAGCTTCTCGCCCAGGACGCCCTTCCTCTGCGTACTCATTGTCGGTGCGTCCCTTAGAGCTTGATCTCGATGTCAACGCCGGCCGGAAGGTCGAGGCGCATCAGCGAATCGACCGTCTTGGGCGTCGGGTCGATGATGTCGATCAACCGCTTGTGCGTGCGCATCTCGAAGTGCTCGCGCGAGTCCTTGTACTTGTGCGGCGAGCGGATGACGCAGTACACGTTCTTCTCGGTCGGCAGCGGCACCGGGCCCGCGACCTTGGCGCCCGTCCGCGTCACCGTCTCAACGATCTTCTTCGCGGAGGTGTCGATGACCTCGTGGTCGTAGGCCTTGAGCCGGATGCGGATCTTCTGTCCCGCCATGAGGGCCTCGGTGTCCTTTGCTGGTAGTGCCGCTGTGTTTGCTGGGGTCGTGCCGCGGCGGTCCGGCCTGCTTGCGCGCGGCCGGACCGCCGCGTCCGACGAGGGTGTTACTTGTTGATCTTGGTGACGCGGCCCGCGCCGACCGTCCGGCCGCCCTCACGGATGGCGAACTTCAGGCCCTCTTCCATGGCGACGGGCTGGATGAGCTCGACGCTCATCTCGGTGTTGTCGCCCGGCATGACCATCTCGACGCCCTCGGGCAGGTTCACCACGCCGGTGACGTCCGTGGTCCGGAAGTAGAACTGCGGACGGTAGTTGTTGAAGAACGGCGTGTGGCGCCCGCCCTCGTCCTTGGACAGGATGTAGACCTGCGCCTCGAACGCGGTGTGCGGGGTGTTGGTGCCCGGCTTGATGACGCACTGGCCGCGCTCGACGTCCTCGCGCTTGATGCCGCGCAGGAGCAGACCGACGTTGTCACCGGCCTGGCCCTGGTCGAGGAGCTTGCGGAACATCTCGACACCGGTGACCGTCGTCTTGGACGAGGTCTCCTTGATGCCGATGATCTCGACTTCCTCGTTGACGTTGACGACGCCGCGCTCGATGCGCCCGGTCACGACGGTGCCGCGGCCGGTGATCGAGAAGACGTCCTCGATCGGCATCAGGAACGGCTTGTCGGTGTCGCGGACGGGCTCGGGGACGTTCTCGTCCACGGCGTTCATCAGCTCGAGGATCGACTGGCCCCACTTCTCGTCGCCCTGGAGCGCCTGGAACGCGGAGACGCGCACGACCGGCACGTCGTCGCCCGGGAACTCGTACTCCGAGAGCAGCTCGCGGACCTCGAGCTCGACGAGCTCCAGGATCTCCTCGTCGTCCACCATGTCGCACTTGTTCAGCGCGACGACGATGTAGGGGACGCCGACCTGGCGGGCGAGCAGCACGTGCTCCTTGGTCTGCGGCATCGGGCCGTCGGTCGCCGCGACCACCAGGATGGCGCCGTCCATCTGCGCCGCACCGGTGATCATGTTCTTGATGTAGTCGGCGTGACCCGGGCAGTCGACGTGAGCGTAGTGACGCGACTCGGTCTGGTACTCGACGTGCGCGATGGAGATCGTGATACCGCGCTCGCGCTCCTCCGGCGCCTTGTCGATGTCCTCGAACGGCGTGAAGGGGTTGATGTCCGGGTGCGCGTCGTGCAGCACCTTGGTGATCGCCGCGGTAAGGGTGGTCTTACCGTGGTCGATGTGACCGATGGTGCCGATGTTCACGTGCGGCTTGGTCCGCTCGAACTTGGCCTTCGCCACTGTTGCTCCTTGATGCGATCCTCGGCCGGTCCAAGCCGGCCGCTTCGATGTGTGCTGCCTGGTGATCTGTGACTAGGCCGGGAGCTACTCGCCCCGCGCCTTGGCGATGATCTCCTGCGCGACGTTCCCCGGAACCTCCGCATAGGAGTCGAACTGCATGGTGAACACAGCCCGGCCCTGGGTCTTGCTGCGCAGATCACCCACGTAGCCGAACATCTCGGACAGGGGCACCAGTGCCTTGACGATGCGCATTCCGTGCAGCTCGTCCATGGACTGAACCTGACCGCGCCGGCTGTTGAGGTCGCCGATCACGTCGCCCATGTTGTCCTCGGGCGTCGTGACCTCGACGGCCATCATCGGCTCCAGCAGCGTGGGACCGGCCCGGCGGGCCGCCTCCTTGAACGCCATGGATCCGGCGACCTTGAACGCCATTTCCGACGAGTCGACCTCGTGGTAGGCGCCGTCCAGCAGGGTGACCTTGACGCCGACCAGCGGGTAGCCGGCGAGGACGCCGAACTCCGCGGCCTCCTGGCAGCCCGCGTCCACCGACGGGATGTACTCCCGGGGGATGCGGCCACCGGTCACCTTGTTCTCGAACTCGTAGCCGTCGGACCCGCCGCCCAGCGGTTCGAGGTTGATGATCACGCGGCCGAACTGGCCCGAGCCACCCGTCTGCTTCTTGTGGGTGTACTCGACCTTCTCGACCTTCTTCGTGATCGACTCGCGGTAGGCCACCTGCGGGCGGCCCACGTTCGCGTCGACCTTGAACTCGCGCTTCATCCGGTCGACGAGGATCTCCAGGTGGAGCTCGCCCATGCCCGAGATGACCGTCTGGCCGGTCTCCTCGTCGGTGGCGACGCGGAAGGACGGGTCCTCCTCGGCCAGCCGCTGGATCGCGGTGCCCAGCTTCTGCTGGTCGGCCTTGGTCTTCGGCTCGATCGCGACGTCGATCACCGGCGCCGGGAAGTTCATCGACTCGAGGACGATGGGGTCCTTCTCGTCGCACAGCGTCTCACCGGTGGTGGTCTGCTTGAGACCCATCACCGCGACGATGTCACCGGCGCCGACGTGCGTGATCTCCTCGCGCTTGTTGGCGTGCATCCGGTAGATCTTGCCGATCCGCTCCTTGCGCTCCTTGATGGAGTTCAGCACCGAGGTGCCGGCCTCCAGGACGCCGGAGTAGACGCGGATGAACGTGAGCTTGCCCAGGTGCGGGTCGCTCGCGATCTTGAACGCCAGCGCGGAGAACGGCTCGTCCTCGCTCGGCTTGCGCGAGATCGCCTGCTCCTCGTCGCGGACGGCGTGGCCGACGATGGCCTCGACGTCCAGCGGCGACGGCAGGTAGCGGACGATCGCGTCCAGCAGGGGCTGCACGCCCTTGTTCTTGAACGCGGTGCCGCAGAACACCGGGGTGAGGCTCGCGGCGAGGGTCGCGCGGCGGACGGCCACGTGGAGCTGCTCCTCGGAGAGCTCGGCGCCCTCCAGGTAGGCCTCCATGACCTCGTCGTCGTTCTCGCCGAGGGTCTCGACCAGCTTCTCGCGCCACTCGGCGGCCAGGTCGGCGTAGTCGGCGGGGATGTCGACCTTGTCGTACATCTCGCCGAGCTTCGCCTCGGCGTTCCAGACGAGCGCCTTCATCGACACGAGGTCGATGACGCCCTGGAAGTCCGACTCGGCCCCGATCGGGAGCTGCATGACCAGCGGCGTGGCGTAGAGCCGCGTGCGGATCATGTCGACGCAGCGCATGAAGTCCGCGCCGGTCCGGTCCAGCTTGTTCACGAAGCAGATACGCGGGACTTCGTAGCGGTCGGCCTGGCGCCACACGGTCTCGGACTGCGGCTCGACGCCGGCGACACCGTCGAACACCGCGACGGCACCGTCCAGGACGCGCAGCGAGCGCTCCACTTCGACGGTGAAGTCGACGTGGCCCGGGGTGTCGATGATGTTGATGGTGTGCTCGACGGCCTCGACGGGCCACTTGCAGGTGACGGCGGCGGAGGTGATGGTGATCCCCCGCTCCTGCTCCTGCTCCATCCAGTCGGTCGTGGCCGCACCGTCGTGAACCTCGCCGATCTTGTAGCTCATCCCGGTGTAGTACAGGATGCGCTCAGTCGTCGTGGTCTTGCCCGCGTCGATATGGGCCATGATCCCGATGTTGCGGACCTTGGCCAGGTCTACACCGGTTTTGGTAGCCACTTTCGTCCTCGCGTCCCTCGTGTTCGTGCCGGGGTTACCAGCGGTAGTGGGCGAACGCCTTGTTCGACTCCGCCATCTTGTGCGTGTCCTCGCGCTTCTTCACCGAGGCGCCGAGGCCGTTGCTGGCGTCGAGCAGCTCGTTCATGAGCCGCTCCATCATGGTCTTCTCACGACGCTGCCGGGCGTAGAGCACCAGCCAGCGCAGGGCCAGCGTGGTGCTGCGCGCGGGCCGCACCTCCACCGGGACCTGGTAGGTCGCGCCGCCGACGCGGCGGCTCTTGACCTCGATGGTCGGCTTGACGTTGTCCAGCGCGCGCTTGAGCGTGACGACCGGGTCGTTGCCGGTCTTCTCGCGGGCGCCCTCCAGGGCGTCGTACACGATGCCCTGGGCGATGGACCGCTTGCCGTCCAGCAGCACCTTGTTGATCAGCGCGGTGACCAGCGGCGAGTTGTACACCGGGTCAGCGATCAGCGGGCGCTTGCCAGGTGATCCCTTGCGCGGCATTAGCTCTTCTCCTTCTTGGCGCCGTAGCGGCTGCGCGCCTGCTTGCGGTTGCGGACGCCCTGCGTGTCCAGCGAACCGCGAATGATCTTGTACCGAACGCCCGGGAGGTCCTTCACTCGGCCGCCGCGCACGAGCACGATCGAGTGCTCCTGCAGGTTGTGCCCGACGCCGGGGATGTAGGCCGTGACCTCGATCCCGCTGGTCAGCCGGACACGGGCGACCTTGCGAAGCGCGGAGTTCGGCTTCTTGGGCGTCGTCGTGTAGACGCGCGTGCAGACGCCCCGGCGCTGGGGACTGCCCTTCAGCGCAGGCGTCTTGTTCTTGGTCACCTTGTCCTGGCGGCCCTTTCGGACCAGCTGCTGGATCGTGGGCACCGCGTCTCCGTCTTCCCTCGTACCGAGCCGGTAAGTCTGTGTTCTGCCTGAATCCCGCTCACGCGGGACCCGTCATCACCACCTCGTGGGAGGCTGTGACCTGCCGGTTTCCCGACCTCTCCGACCCACGCGGTCGGGCGTGTCGCTCCGCTTCCGCGCCTTGGAACGCGTTTCCGCGGGAACCCACACGTGGACCGCCCGGCCCGCACGGGGCCAGATCAAGCCGGGGAGTGATGCGCGGCCCTTGGACCTGGTCGAACAACCTTGCCTGAGCGCACGCGGACGACCCGCACGCAGCGGGCACAGGGACAGAGACTACCTACCGCTTCGCGAAAGGTCAAAGTGAACGCCGCACTACCGCAGCGGCACCCTTACGCGCAACCCCATGGCCGCCCAGACGAGTCTGGATACCAGTGTAACCCGGACGCGGCGACGCCGGCGCGATCTCTGCGGATCGCGCCGGCGTCGGCGTGGTTGCGGTGCGGCTCAGAGGAACGCGACGACCGCCACCAGGATGATCACGATGACGGCCGCGACGCCGCCGACGGCGAGGTAGAGCGTCTTGTTGCTCTTGGGCTCGTCACCGCCGCCGGGGTAGCCCTGCTGCTGCCCGTACCCGCCGGGGGCTCCGGGGGCCTGCTGGCCGTAGGGCGGCTGCTGGCCCTGCGGGTACTGGCCAGGGAACTGCTGCTGCTGGTCGCCGTACTGGCCGGGGTAGCCGCCCTGCTGCTGCCCGCCGTACTGCTGGTCCTGCTGCCCGGGCTGCTGGCCGTACTGCTGCTGGGCGTGCTGCTGCTGGTTGTACTGCTGCTGGCCGTAGGGGTCCTGGGCGTACTGCTGCTGCTGCGCGTAGCCCTGCTGCTCCGGCTGGCCGTAGGGGGCCTGCTGACCGTACTGGCCCTGCTGCTGCCCGTACGGGTTCTGCTGGTTCTGCGCGGGCGCGCCCCACTGCTGCTGACTGACGTCCATGCGGGTCGCCTCGGCGGACGGGCCCGTGTCGCCGCCCGGCGCGGACGGGTCGAACGCCTGCGTGGGCTGCGCGTCGTCCCCCGGACGGGCCGGGGCGCCGAACGGCTGCTCGTCCTGCGCGGCGACCGGCGGCGCGCCGAACCCCGACTCGGGCGGCGGCACCATCATCGTGCGCTCGTGGTCTCCCCCGGACTCGCCCTGCGGCGGCTGCGCGGGGGGCCTGCCGGGGCCCTGCGCGACGGGGACGTCCGGCCCTGGCGACCAGTGCAGCGTGGCCTGGTCGTCCACCGGAGGCCGCTGCGGCTCGGGCGCGGGCGCGCCGGCGCCCGGACCCGGGACGATCATCGTCCGCTCGGCGACCGGGTCGCCGGACGCGGGCGGCTCGGCGGCCGGGGGCTCCGGCGCGCCGTACGGCTGCTGCCGCGGCCCGTCGAACGGCGCCGGCGGCTGCCCGAACCCGGGCGCCTGCGGCGGATAGCCGGGCTGCTGCGGCCCGCCGAACGGGGGCTGCGGCGGGAGGCTCTGCTCCTGCGTGGCGTCGTCGCCGTACGCGGGCTCGGGCTGCCCGTAGCCGGGCGCGGGCGGCTGCTGGCCCCCGACGACCGGGATGGACTCGATCATGGTCGGCGGCGCCGCGGGCGGAGCCTGCGGCGGCTGGTAGGCGGGCCGCTGCGGCGGCTCGGGCGCGCGCGGCGCGGCCTCGGGGGCCTGCTGCGCGGGGGGCGCCGGGGGCGCGGGGGGCTGGTTGCCGCCGAGCTGCGGCGCGCCGAAGACGACCGTCCGGTCGCCCATCGGGCGCAGCGCGGGTTCGGGCGCCTGCCGCCCGCCGGGTTCGCCGCCCTCGGTCCGCGGCGTCTCCGGGTCCTCGGGCGACGGCGGTCCCTGCGTGCCGTCCTGCTCGGTCATCGTCGGGCTCCTTAGCGCCGTTCCGGGGACTGTTTTCTCCCGTCCCAAGCCTGCCCCGGCAGTTCGGGATAGTGCAAATTCACCAACCTTATAGACGTAGCACAAGCCGCGACGGTTCGCCCGTGACCCAACAAACCGTCCTCATGCCGGCCTCCGGCGGACGCGCGCCCGCCGGTGCGCCGCGCGCAGCAGGTCCCGCACCGCCGCGTCCGCGGCGGGCCCGGGGTTCGCGACCGCCAGCCAGCCGGGGTAGACGGGATGCGCGATCACGATGTCGTCGCCCGGCGGCGCGCCCGCCCACCGTCGGCGGGTCTCGGCGTCGGCGGCGACGTTCACCCGGAAGGCGCCCGGACGGTCCAGCCGGGAGACCGCGTCGCCCGGATAGTCCTTGGTCACGATGGTCGCGAACGGCTGGGCGCGCGGGACGACGCCGTCCGGCGCGACGTGGAAGAAGACGTCGCCCCAGCTGATCTCGGGCGAACCGTCGCCGGGGCCCGGCCGGACGGTCAGGACGCCCTCCAGCCCGGCGACGAACTCGATGATCTCGTCCATGGTCATGTGCTCTAGCGTTGCATTCAGGTGCTCGTGGAGACTTCGGCGCACACGACCTGGGGTTCTGCCGTGGAAAACCTCAAATCGGACGGTCTGCGAACGATCGACGTCGCCCGGCGCGCCGGGTGCTCCGTCCAGCAGGTGCGCAACCTCGAACGCGACGGCGTCCTGCCGCCCGCGGCCCGCACCGCGTCGGGCCACCGCGTGTACGGCGCGGTCCACGTGCGGTCCGCGCTGGCCTACCGGGCGCTGGCGGCGGGCGCGGGGCCGGTGGACGCCAGGGCGATCGTCCGGGCCGTCCACCGCGATCCCGACGCGGCGGCGGCGCGGCTCGACGCCGTCCACGCCCGGCTGCACGCCGAGCGGACCGGGTTGGCGCGCGCCGCCGAGGCCGCCGCCGCGATCTCCGGCGAGCCGATCCGCGACGTCCGCCCGGCCGACGCGATGACCGTCGCCGAACTCGCCGCCGCGCTCGGCGTCCGCCCGTCGACGCTGCGGCACTGGGACGCCGAAGGGCTCGTCGTCCCCGACCGCGACCCGGCGCGCGGCGCCCGCCGGTACACGCCCGCGCAGGTGCGGGACGCGCGGATCGTCCACCAGCTCCGCCGCGCCGGGTACCGCGTCGCGCCGCTGCGCGTCCTGCTGCCCGAGCTGCGCGGCGGCGGGGCCGCCGGCGACGTCGCCCGCGCGCTGGCCGCCCGGCGCGCCGACGTCGCGGCCCGCTCCCGCGCCCTGCTCGACGGCGCCGCCGCCCTCGCCGCCCTCCTCCCCTGAACACGACGAGGCCCCTCCCGGACAGCGCCGGGAGGGGCCTCGTGCGACGGTGCGACCGTCAGGGACCAGCAGGGACTAGCGGTTGTACTGACCGAAGTCGTACTCCTCCAGCGGGACGGCCTCGCCGGAGCCCTGCCCGAAGGCGTACTCGGCGCCGTCGTCGTAGGACCCGACGGAGTAGACCGCGGCCTTCGCCTCCTCGGTCGGCTCGACCCGGACGTTGCGGTACTGCGGCATGCCGGTACCGGCCGGGATGAGCTTGCCGATGATGACGTTCTCCTTGAGGCCCAGCAGCGGGTCGCTCTTGGCGTGCATCGCGGCCTCGGTGAGCACCCGGGTCGTCTCCTGGAAGGACGCGGCCGACAGCCACGACTCCGTCGCCAGGGACGCCTTGGTGATGCCCATCAGGACCGGACGGCCCGCCGCCGGCGTCCCGCCCTCGGCGACCACCGCGCGGTTGGTCTCTTCGAACAGCGGACGCTCCACCAGGTCGCCGGGCAGCAGCTCGGTGTCGCCCGACTCCAGGATGTTCACGCGCTTGAGCATCTGCCGCACGATGATCTCGATGTGCTTGTCGTGGATCGACACGCCCTGCGAGCGGTAGACCTCCTGCACCTCCTGGACGAGGTGGAGCTGCACCGCGCGGGGGCCGAGGATCCGCAGCACCTCGTGCGGGTTCTGCGCGCCGCGGATGAGCTGCTGGCCGACGTCGACGTGCGCGCCCTCGCGGACGCCCTCCTCCAGCCGCGACCGCATCGGCACCGGGTAGGCGACCTCTTCGGAGCCGTCGTCCGGAACGATGACGATCTTGCGGGTCTTCTCGGTCTCGTCGATCTTGACGCGGCCGGCGACCTCGGAGATCGGCGCGACGCCCTTCGGGATCCGGGCCTCGAACAGCTCGGTCACACGGGGCAGACCGTGCGTGATGTCGCCACCGGCCACACCGCCGGTGTGGAAGGTGCGCATCGTGAGCTGCGTGCCCGGCTCGCCGATCGACTGGGCGGCGATGATGCCAACCGCCTCGCCGACGTCCACGCGCTTGCCGGTGGCCAGCGAACGGCCGTAGCAGGCGGCGCAGACACCGATCTTGGCCTCGCAGACCAGGGCGCTGCGGGTGCGGACCTTCTCCACGCCCGCCGCGACCAGGCGCTCCACGACCGTGTCGGACAGGTCGGTGTCGGCCGGGAACAGGACCGTCCCGTCGACCTCGACGTCCTCGGCGATCGTGCGGCCGACCAGGCTCGTCTCGGTCGTGGCGAGCTTGACCAGCGAGCCGTCCGGCGCGCGCTCGGCGACCTCGAAGGGGATCGTGCGGTCGGTGCCGCAGTCCTCCTCGCGGACGATGACGTCCTGCGCGACGTCCACCAGACGCCGGGTCAGGTACCCCGAGTCGGCGGTGCGCAGCGCGGTGTCGGCCAGGCCCTTGCGGGCGCCGTGCGTCGAGATGAAGTACTCGACCACCGACAGGCCCTCGCGGAACGAGGACTTGATCGGCCGCGGGATCGTCTCGCCCTTCGGGTTGGACACCAGGCCGCGCATGCCGGCGATCTGGCGGAGCTGGAGCGGGTTGCCGCGGGCGCCCGACTGGATCATCATCCAGATCGGGTTGGCCTTCGGGAACGCCTTCTCCATGTCCACCGCGACGTCGCGCGTGGCGTCGTTCCAGATCCCGATGAGCTCCTGCTTGCGCTCGTCGTCGGTGATCAGGCCGCGGTTGAACTCCCGCTGCACCTTGTCCGCGCGCATCTCGTACGAGGTGAGGATCTCCTGCTTGTTCGGCGGGGTCACCACGTCCTCGATGGAGATCGTCACACCGGACCGCGTGGCCCAGTGGAACCCGACCGCCTTCAGGGCGTCCAGTGCGTTCGCCACCTCGACCTTGGGGTAGGTCTCGGCCAGCTCGTTGACGATCGCCGAGAGCTGCTTCTTGCCGACCTCGGCGTTCACGAACGGGAAGTCGGCGGGCAGTGTCTCGTTGAACAGCGCGCGGCCCAGCGTCGTCTCCAGCCGGTAGGGCTGTCCGGGCTCGTAGCCCTCGGGCGCCGTCCACTCGCGCGGCGGCGGGACGTCCTTCAGCCGGATCTGGATCGTGGCCTGCATCGCGAGCTCGTCGCGGTCGTAGGCCATGATCGCCTCGGAGATCGAGCCGAACGCGCGGCCCTCGCCCGTGGCGCCGTCCTTCTGCGTCGTCAGCCAGTACAGGCCGATGACCATGTCCTGGGTGGGCATGGTGACGGGCTTGCCGTCCGACGGCTTCAGGATGTTGTTGGTGGACAGCATCAGGATCCGCGCCTCGGCCTGCGCCTCCGCCGACAGCGGCAGGTGGACGGCCATCTGGTCGCCGTCGAAGTCGGCGTTGAACGCCGTGCAGACGAGCGGGTGGATCTGGATGGCCTTGCCCTCGACGAGCTGCGGCTCGAACGCCTGGATGCCGAGGCGGTGCAGGGTCGGCGCGCGGTTCAGCAGCACCGGGTGCTCGGTGATGACCTCTTCCAGCACGTCCCACACCACCGGACGGGCGCGCTCGACCATCCGCTTGGCGCTCTTGATGTTCTGCGCGTGGTTCAGGTCGACCAGGCGCTTCATCACGAACGGCTTGAACAGCTCCAGCGCCATCTGCTTGGGCAGGCCGCACTGGTGCAGCTTGAGCTGCGGGCCGACGACGATGACCGACCGGCCGGAGTAGTCGACGCGCTTGCCGAGCAGGTTCTGGCGGAACCGGCCCTGCTTGCCCTTCAGCATGTCCGACAGCGACTTCAGCGGACGGTTGCCCGGCCCGGTGACCGGACGTCCGCGGCGGCCGTTGTCGAACAGCGCGTCCACGGCCTCCTGCAGCATCCGCTTCTCGTTGTTCACGATGATCTCGGGCGCGCCGAGGTCGAGAAGGCGCTTGAGGCGGTTGTTGCGGTTGATGACCCGGCGGTACAGGTCGTTGAGGTCGGACGTCGCGAACCGGCCGCCGTCGAGCTGCACCATCGGGCGCAGGTCCGGCGGGATGACCGGGATGCAGTCCAGCACCATGCCGAGCGGGCTGTTGCGCGTGTTGAGGAACGCCGAGACGACCTTGAGCCGCTTCAGCGCGCGGGCCTTCTTCTGCCCCTTGCCGGTGCGGATGATCTCGCGGAGCTTCTCGGCCTCGGCGTCGAGGTCGAAGTTCTGGAGCCGCGCCTGGATGGCGGCGGCGCCCATCCCGCCCTCGAAGTACTTGCCGAACCGGTCCCGCATCTCGCGGTACAGCAGCTCGTCGCCCTCCAGGTCCTGGACCTTGAGGTTCTTGAAGCGGCTCCACACCTCGTCGAGGCGGTCCAGCTCGCGCTGGGCGCGGTCGCGCAGCTGCTTCATCTCGCGCTCGGCGCCGTCGCGCACCTTGCGCTTCTGGTCGGCCTTGGCGCCGGCCTCCTCCAGCTCGGCGAGGTCGCCCTCCAGCTTCTGCTGGCGGGCCTCGACCTGCGCGTCGCGGGCCTGCTCGATCTGCTGGCGCTCCACCGAGATGTGCGCCTCCAGCGTGGGCAGGTCGCGGTCGCGCCGCTCCGCGTCCACGCTGGTGATCATGTAAGCCGCGAAGTAGATGATCTTTTCGAGATCCTTCGGGGCGAGGTCCAGCAGGTACCCCAGGCGCGACGGGACGCCCTTGAAGTACCAGATGTGCGTGACCGGCGCGGCCAGCTCGATGTGGCCCATCCGCTCACGGCGCACCTTGGCCCGGGTCACCTCGACGCCGCAGCGCTCACAGATGATGCCCTTGAACCGGACGCGCTTGTACTTGCCGCAGTAGCACTCCCAGTCGCGGGTCGGGCCGAAGATCTTCTCGCAGAAGAGCCCGTCCTTCTCCGGCTTGAGGGTCCGGTAGTTGATCGTCTCCGGCTTCTTCACCTCACCGTGCGACCACTGGCGGATGTCGTCGGCGGTCGCGAGGCCGATGCGAAGCTCGTCGAAGAAGTTGACGTCAAGCAACGTGATTCCCCTTGATGTTGATCAGACCTCGTCGACGCTCAACGCACCCTCGTTCGGGCGCCGAGACAGGTCGATGCCGAGCTCCTCCGCCGCGCGGAAGACGTCCTCGTCGGTGTCGCGCATCTCGATCGACATGCCGTCGCTGGAGAGCACCTCGACGTTGAGGCACAGCGACTGCATCTCCTTGATGAGGACCTTGAAGGACTCGGGAATGCCGGGCTCGGGGATGTTCTCGCCCTTGACGATCGCCTCGTACACCTTGACGCGACCGAGGACGTCGTCGGACTTGATGGTGAGCAGCTCCTGGAGGGCGTAGGCCGCGCCGTACGCCTCCAGCGCCCACACCTCCATCTCACCGAAGCGCTGGCCGCCGAACTGGGCCTTACCGCCGAGCGGCTGCTGGGTGATCATGGAGTAGGGGCCGGTGGACCGGGCGTGGATCTTGTCGTCCACCAGGTGGAGCAGCTTCAGGATGTAGATGTAGCCGACCGAGATCGGGTCCTTGTACGGCTCGCCGGTGCGGCCGTCGAACAGCCGCGCCTTGCCGCCGGGACCGACCATCCGGTTCCCGTCCCGGTTGGGCAGGGTGCTCTCGATCAGGCCGGTGACGTCGGTCTCCCGGGCGCCGTCGAACACCGGCGTGGCGGTGTTCGTCCACGGCGGGGCCTCGTCCACGCCGAGCTCCTTGAGCTGGCGCTTCCACTCGGCGTCGTCGCCCTCGACCTTCCAGCCGCGCGAGGCGACCCAGCCGAGGTGCGTCTCCAGGACCTGGCCGACGTTCATGCGGCCGGGCACGCCGAGCGGGTTCAGGACGATGTCGACCGGGGTGCCGTCCTCCAGGAACGGCATGTCCTCGACCGGCAGCACCTTGGAGATGACGCCCTTGTTGCCGTGCCGTCCGGCGAGCTTGTCGCCGTCGGTGATCTTGCGCTTCTGCGCCACGTAGACGCGGACCAGCTCGTTGACGCCGGGGGGCAGCTCGTCGCCCTCTTCACGGGAGAACACCCGGACGCCGATGACCTTGCCCTGCTCGCCGTGCGGCACCTTCAGCGACGTGTCGCGGACCTCGCGGGCCTTCTCGCCGAAGATCGCGCGCAGCAGCCGCTCCTCGGGGGTCAGCTCGGTCTCGCCCTTCGGGGTGACCTTGCCGACCAGGATGTCGCCCGGACGGACGTCCGCGCCGATCCGGATGATCCCGCGCTCGTCCAGGTCCGCCAGGACCTCCTCGGAGACGTTCGGGATGTCCCGGGTGATCTCCTCGGGGCCCAGCTTGGTGTCGCGGGCGTCGACCTCGTGCTCCTCGATGTGGATCGAGGACAGGACGTCGTCCTGCACCAGGCGCTGGCTGAGGATGATGGCGTCCTCGTAGTTGTGGCCCTCCCACGGCATGAACGCCACGAGCAGGTTCTTCCCGAGCGCCATCTCGCCGTGGTCGGTGCACGGGCCGTCGGCGACGACCTGGCCCACCTCGACGCGCTGGCCCTCGTCCACGATCGGCTTCTGGTTGAAGCACGTGCCCTGGTTGGACCGCTTGAACTTCGCGACCCGGTACGTCGTCCGCGTGCCGTCGTCGTTCATGACGGTCACGTAGTCGGCCGAGACCTCCTCGACCACGCCGGCCTTCTCGGCGACGATGACGTCGCCGGCGTCCACGGCGGCGCGGTACTCCATGCCGGTGCCGACCAGCGGCGCCTCGCTGCGCAGCAGCGGGACGGACTGGCGCTGCATGTTGGAGCCCATCAGCGCGCGGTTGGCGTCGTCGTGCTCCAGGAACGGGATCATCGCGGTGGCGACCGAGGTCATCTGCCGCGCGGACACGTCCATGTACTGGATCTCCGCCGGGGAGACCAGCTCGACCTCGCCGCCCTTCTTGCGCGCCAGGACCTTGGCCTCGGCGAACGAGCCGTCCTCGTTCATGAGCGAGTTGGCCTGCGCGATGGTGTAGCGGTCCTCCTCGTCGGCGGTCAGGTAGTCCACCTGCTCGGTGACCCGGCCGTCGACGACCTTGCGGTACGGCGTCTCCACGAACCCGAACGGGTTGACGCGGCCGAACGCGGCCAGCGAGCCGATCAGGCCGATGTTCGGGCCTTCCGGCGTCTCGATCGGGCACATGCGGCCGTAGTGCGACGGGTGGACGTCGCGGACCTCCATGCCCGCGCGCTCACGCGACAGACCGCCCGGGCCGAGCGCGGACAGGCGGCGCTTGTGCGTCAGGCCCGCCAGCGGGTTGGTCTGGTCCATGAACTGGGAGAGCTGGCTGGTGCCGAAGAACTCCTTGATGGACGCCACGACCGGCCGGATGTTGATCAGGGTCTGCGGCGTGATCGCCTCGACGTCCTGGGTGGTCATCCGCTCGCGGACGACGCGCTCCATCCGGGCCAGGCCGAGGCGGACCTGGTTCTGGATCAGCTCGCCGACCGTGCGCAGCCGCCGGTTGCCGAAGTGGTCGATGTCGTCGACCTCGATCGGCACGGGGTTGGCGCCGACCGTGCCCTCCTCCTCGCCGGCGTGCAGCCGGACGAGGTACTCGATCGTGGCGACGATGTCGTCCTCGGTGAGCGTGCCCTGGTTCATGTCCAGGTCGAGCCCGAGCTTCTTGTTCACCTTGTAGCGGCCGACCTTGGCGAGGTCGTAGCGCTTGGGGTTGAAGTACAGGTTCTCCAGGAGCGTCTGGGCCGACTCGCGCGTCGGCGGCTCGCCCGGCCGCAGCTTGCGGTAGATGTCGAGCAGCGCGTCGTCCTGGCCGGAGGTGTGGTCCTTCTCCAGCGTGACGTTGATCGACTCGTAGTTGCCGAAGCGCTCGCGGATCCGGGCCTCGTCCCAGCCGAGCGCCTTGAGCAGCACCGTGACGGGCTGCTTGCGCTTGCGGTCGATGCGCACGCCCACGTTGTCGCGCTTGTCGATCTCGAACTCGAGCCAGGCGCCGCGGCTGGGGATGACCTTGCAGCCGTAGATGTCCTTGTCGCTGGCCTTGTCGAGCGCGCGGTCGAAGTAGACACCCGGCGACCGGACGAGCTGGGAGACGACCACCCGCTCGGTGCCGTTGATGATGAAGGTGCCCTTCGAGGTCATGAGCGGGAAGTCGCCCATGAACACCGTCTGGCTCTTGATCTCACCGGTGGTGTTGTTGATGAACTCCGCCGTGACGAACATCGGGGCGGAGTAGGTCATGTCCTTGTCCTTGCACTCCTCGACGGAGTACTTGGGCGGCTCGAAGCGGTGGTCCCGGAACGACAGGGACATGGTCCCGGAGAAGTCCTCGATGGGACTGATCTCCTCGAAGATCTCTTCGAGGCCGGACTGGGTCGGGACGCTTCTGCTTCCTGCCGCCTGGGCCGCCTCGACCCGGGCCTTCCACTTCTCGTTGCCCAGCAGCCAGTCGAACGAGTTGGTCTGCAGAGCAAGGAGGTCCGGGACTTCGAGCGGCTCCTTGATGCGCGCGAAGGAGACGCGGTTCGGACCGGTTGCGGTATTCGAGGCGTTGCGCGAGGCTGCCAAGAGTGGTCCTTCCGAGGGCTCGCGGGTGACGACACGCACGCCAGACGTCCCCGGGCGCGAGACTGCCGACGAAAGCTCCAAAGCGGGCGCAGGCAGGGTTGCTCTCACACGGGGAAAGTCAGAGGGCAGCGCAAAGGAGCAGTGTAGCCGACCGCTACACCGCTTGCAAGTACAGCACCGCAGTATGCATCACGTTGCCTGCGAGCATCGCTTCTCCCGCGCCGCTAGTCAAGAGCGGACTTGGACTTTTCAGGCCCTGACCTGCAGTGAGGAAGGCCATAGTTTACGGGCCCTTCCGCCACTGCCCGGTATCGCCCGGGAACGTGTGAAGCGACCGCCCCCGACGGGGACGGCCGCTTCGGACGCGCGGACCGCTCAGCGGGTCCGTCTCACAGGACGACGAGCTTGGACGCCAGCCAGTGGCCGCCCTTCTTCTCCATCGTGATCCGGATCCGCAGCGGCTCCGGCAGCCGCTGCTGCTTGTCGTTCTTGGTGGTGGTGTTGCGGTTGGCGTAGACGAGGACGTCCACCTTGTCCGCGCCCGTCGTCAGCGCGCCGGACTTCAGCACCGTCGTGGTGGAGACGGCCTGCTGCTCGGTCGCCATCGCGGTGAGCTGCTGGGCGAACTTGTCGAACTGGGTGTGGAGCGTGCCGGTGGTGAGCTGGGACGCGGCCTTGAAGTCGTCCTTCAGCGTCCGGTAGTCGTAGGACGACACGGCCTGCGCGACGCGCGACGCCGCGACCGTCGCGTCCCGGGTGCCCTGCTCGGTCGCCTTCCGGTCCCGGTCCTTCATCGTCAGGACGACGCCGGCGACGGCCAGCGCCACGACGACGACCGCCAGCGCGGCGATGATCTGCGTGCTCCACGACGACACGCGGGCGAGGAACCCGGGCGCGGCGTCCGTTTTCTTGACCGAGGACGTGCCGCGCTCGAACTTCACCTTGGCCGCGGCGCCGCTCTTTTTGCCCTTGGCGGGCTCATTCTTCGCCTCGGCGTCGTCCGCCGCGGCGGCGTCGTCCGCCGTGTCGGCCTTCGCGTCGGCTTTCGCGTCCGTGTCGGCGTCCGCCGCGCCCTCGACACCGGCGTCGGCGTCGGTTTCCGGGTCCGCGTCGGCGTCGGGCTTCGCGCCTGTGCCGACCTTCGCGTCGGCGGCATCGGTCTCCTCGACCGTCGCGGCGGCGGCCTTGGGGGCGGCCTGCTCATCCGGCTTTCCGGCGTCGGCGGCGTCCGCCGGGGCGGGCTCGTCGGTCGCGGCGGTCTTCGGGTCGGCCGTCTCGTCCTCGGCGTCCAGCGGGTCGTCGTCCACCCGGCCGGCGGCCTCGGCGGCGACCTGCGCCAGCCGCGCCGCCTCGCGCGCCCGCTCGGCGGCCTCTTCCGCGAGTTCCGCCACACGGGCGGCCTCCCGCGCGCGCTCGGCGGCCCGGCGCGCCCGCGCGCTCTCCGGCGTCTCCACTGCCTCGTCCGCCACGGTCTCCTCCGGCGTCTCCTCGACGGCCGTGCCCTCGTCGTCCGTTCCGGAGCGCTTGCCCCGCCTGAGCATCGTCACGGAACCATCTCCATGTTCGACACGAGCCAGCGGTCACCGTGCCGGTCGAGGTCCATCAGGAGCCGCCAGTACTGGGGGGCGGCGTTCTTGACCTTCTCGTTGGTGACGGTGGCGTTCATCGACACCATGATCTCGGCGGAGTCGTCGTCGATCGAGACGACCGCGGCCTGCGGGTCGCTGACCGTCGTCCGGGCCTTGGTCTGGGTGAGCCGGTCCAGGAGCGCCTTGGACTGGCCGGCGAGCTGGTCCTTCAGCTTGCCGGTCGTCCCGGCGACGATACGGTCGATGTCGCGCTGGCCGTTCTGGTAGTCCAGCGTGTTGAGGTTGACCCCGAGCTGCCGCGCCGCCTGGACGGCGCGGTCCCGCTGCGTCGCCGAATCGCTGCCGTCCTTCACGCGCAGCCCGACGACCGCGACGTACACCCCGAGCGCGGCGGCCACGAGGATCAGGACCCCGATCGCCGCGAGGCGTGCGGTCAGGACTGGCTGAGCGGCCCTACCAGCAGCCACTTCCATGAGGCCTCCTCCCCCAGCTCACGGACCCCGGCGGTGCGGGGCATGGTGTAGCGCGTCCCGTCGGGCCCGTAGGCCGTTCCGGTGGTCGGATCGTACCCGGCGAACGCGACCGTTCCGTCCGTGTTCGCCGAGGTCGCGGCCTTGTTGCCGGTCGCGTTCTTCGTCCCGCCGGTCGCGCCGCCCGCCGGGAATCCGGCGCCGTCGGTCGCCCCTGCGGGGACCTTCGGGTAGGGCAGCAGGGCGTCCTGCGGGATGTTGCGGGTGCCGCGCACGTCGCTCTGCGAACTCTTCGGGAGCTTGCACCCGGCGTTGAGGTCGGGCTCGCGCACCGAGGTGTCCTGCGGCCAGCGCCGCTTGGCGGTGTAGCCCTTCTCGCAGACGGGCGGGGAGTTGAAGTTCAGCTCCAGGCCCATGTGCTGGGTGCCGTCGCCCGGCATGACGGTCGACGCGCCCGCCAGCGTCACCGGGTACAGGATGAGCAGCGACCGCAGGCCGTTGGCGCGGGACGTGATGATCTGGCCCGTCGTCGTCAGGTTGGCGAGCAGGACGGGCAGCGTCGGGTCCAGGCCGCTGATCAGCTTGTCGGTCTGGGACACCGCGCCCGGGACGGCGTCGATCGTGCCCCGCAGAGCCGGGTCGTCCTTGCGCAGCGCGGCGGTGAGCGTGTTGAGGTTCCTGGCGAAGCCCTCGATGTTGGCGCCCTCGCTGCGCTGGGTGTCGAGGACGGTCCGGCCGTTCTCCAGCAGCTTCTTGGTGTCCGGGTACGCCTGGTTCGCGGTGTCGATGAGGCGGTCGGTGTCGTCCAGGATCTTCTGGAGGTCGGTGGCGGAGCCGGCGAACGCCTTGTCCAGCTCGTCCACGATCGTCCCGAGGTTCTTGGGGTCGACGGAGCTGACGAGCTGGTTCACGTTCCGCAGCAGGTCGGCGGTCGAGACCGGCAGCGCCGTGTTCTCCTTCGGGATCGTGTACGGCCTGCCCTGGTCCAGCGTCGGAACGCCCTTGCGCAGCGCGACCGACGGCTGGAGGTCGATGTACTGCTCGCCGATCGCCGACCGGTTCGCGACGATCGCGCGCAGCCCCTCGCGCGGGATCTCGCGGCCCTTCTGCCGCTCCAGGACGAGCTTGACGCGGATGCCGTCGCGGGTCAGCTCGATCGGCCCGACCCGTCCGACCGGGACGCCCCGGTAGGTGACCTCGGCGTTGGTGAACACGCCGCCGGAGTCGGTGAGGTCGACGTAGGCGGTGTACTGCTTGCCGAGCAGCCCGCGTCCGAAGCCGATGTACTTCACGGCCACGATCGAGACGCCCACGACCGTGATGACGGCGAAGACGAGCAGCTGGAACTTGACGCCGCGCTTGAGGATCACGACAGGCCCCCCATCATCAGGCTGCCGACGTCGCCGCGTCCTGCGGCGCGGGGCTTGCCCGTCTTACCGGTCGGCGACGGGCTGGTCGTCGGGGTGGCGGACGGTGTCGGCGCGGCCCCCTGCCCGGTGGCGGGCGCGTCGGGCAGCGCGCCGACCGGCGACTGCGGCAGCGCCACGTTCGGGACCTTGAGCTGGGACGCCATCTGCTTGCCGCCGAGCGCGGGGTCCAGGTCGGTGCCGCCGAGCAGGTTCTGGGAGATGGAGTCGAAGTCCAGGTCCACGGTGAGCTTGACGTTGCCGTAGTCGCCCTTGACGACGTTCCCGAACGTCGTCGGGAACGGGAAGTTGATCAGCGCTTCCAGGTTCTTGGGCAGCTTGTCGCCCGCCTTGTTGAGGTTCCGGACGGTGACGTCCAGGTCCTTGAGGTTGGCGAGCAGGTCGTCCCGCGACCGGTTGATCACGTTCGTGGTGGTGCGGCTGAGCTTGTCCAGGGCGGTGAGCATCTTGGTGAGGTCCGCGCGGTTCTGGTTGAGGACGGTCAGCGCCGGCCCGGTCTTGTCGATCGTGTCGCGGATCGTGGCGCGCTCGTCCGACAGCTTGGCCGAGAGCCGGTCGATGCTGTCGAGCGCGCGGGTGATCGAGGCGCGGTTGCGGTCGAGCGTCCCGACGAACGTGTCGACCCGCCCGAGGACGGACTTGATCGTGGACTCGCGCCCGTTCATCGCGGCGGTCAGCTCGTGGGTGATCGTGGAGACCTGCTCGATGCCGCCGCCGTTGAGCAGCAGCGACATCGCCGACAGGACCTCTTCGACCTCGGTGCCCCGCGACGTGCGCGCGAGCGGGATGAGGTCGCCGGTCGACAGCCGGTTCGCGCTCGGCTGCTCGTTCGGCGGCGGCGACAGCGAGATGAACTTCTCGCCGAGCAGGCTGGTCTGGTCGACGGACGCGACGGCGTTGTCGGGCAGGTCGGCGTCCCTGCGGATCCGGACGGTGACGAGGGCGTGCCAGCCGCCGTCCCCGCCCGCGAGCTGGACCTTGGACACCTTGCCGACCGACACGTCGTTGACCTTGACCACCGACTGCGGGACGAGGTCCAGCACGTTGGCGAACTCGATCCTGACGGTGATCGGGTGGCCGCCGAGCCCGGGCCCGCCGGGCAGCGGCAGGGACGACACGCCGTTGAACCCGCAGCCGGACAGCGCCGCCGCCGTCCCGGCCGCGAGGACGCCGAGCCTGGTCGCGCGCCGGATCACTGGCCACCTCCGGGGAGAAGCGCGTTGATGTCGCGGGGCTTGCGGACCTGGCTCGTCGCCTTTTTGCCGTTCGGGCCGTAGGCGTCGGGCGGGATCGGCACCGGGTCGTAGTGCGTGGTGAGGGCCGTGATCCACGACAGGTCGAGGCTGAAGCCCGCGAGGGCCTTGCCGATGCCGTTGTAGGGGGTCACGAAGTCCAGGCACTGCTTGGGCGGGGTGCCGACCGAGTAGGCGAGGGAGCAGATCCAGTCCGCGAGGTTGTCGAACTGCTTGAAGTTGTCGCGGGTGTGGATGGTGCCGCTGATCGGGTCGTAGGCGCGGGCGAGGTTGTTGATGGCGAGGGGCGCGTTGGTGAGGGCGTCGGTGAGCGCGTCCTTCTCCTTGACGAGCACGCCGGTGATCTGGGCGAGCTGCCGGACGCTCGTGGACAGGTCCTTGCGGTTGTCCTTCACGAACTTCTGGACGTTGCGCAGCGTCGGCCCGAGCGTGTTCAGCGCCGCGCTCAGCTCCTCCTTCTCCCCCGCGAGCTGCCCGGACACGCCGTTCAGCCGGGTGTTGAACTCCTTGATCTGCCCGTCGCTGGCCTTCATCGCGTCGGTGATGATCCGCAGGTTCTCGATCGTCTTGGCGATGTCGCCGCGGTCGGCGCTGAAGGTGTCCAGCATCTTGGCGGTGTCGGAGATCGTCTGCCGGATGTCGGTGCCCTGGCCGCTGAGGTTGTTGGCGCCGACCTGGAGGAGCCGCGACAGGGACCCGTCCTGGTTGGCGCCCTCGGGGCCGAGGGCCTTGCTGAGGTCGCTGAGGCTGCCGGTGACCTCGTCCACCTCGACGGGGACGACGGTCCGGCTGACCGGCAGCGTCGTGTCGTCGGCGAGGACCGCGCCGCCCTTGTAGACGGGCGTGAGCTGGACGTACCGGTCCGACACCAGCGTCTGGTTGACGATGACCGCCTGGGCGTTCGCCGGGACCTTGTACTTGGCGTCGTACTCCAGGTCGACGCGGACGGCGTCGCCGGTCGGCTTCACGCCGGTGACGCGGCCGACCGAGATGCCGAGGATCCGGACGTCCGCGCCCTTGTAGAGGCCGACGGTGCTGGTGAAGTACGCCGTCAGGTGCCGCTGCTTCGGCTCGCGCAGCAGTACCACCAGGACGGCCGCCAGCACCGCGAGGGCGAGGACGCCGGCCCCGACGCGGAGAATGGTCGCTGAGTTGCGCACTGGAATGACCTGCCTGCTACGGGAGGAACGGCAACGGGTTGTCCTTGTTGCCGGACGGGTTGGGCTGGCTCGGCCCCCGGGTGCCGCCGCCGTTCTGCTGGGGCGCGGGGTCCTTGATGGACGCGGGGATGGGCAGCAGGTTCTGGATGTAGCTGTCGAACCAGCGGCCGGTGCCCGTGACGTCGGTGAACTGCCGGACGTACGGCGCGAAGTACTTCAGCGTCTTGTCCAGGTTGTCCTGGTTCTTCAGCAGGACCGCGCTGACCTTCTGCAGGTTGTCGAGCATCGGCCGGAGCTGGGCGTTGTTGTCGTTGATCAGCCCGTTGACCTGCTGGGAGAACAGGACGGTGTTCACCAGGAGCTGGTGGATCACGTCCCGGCGCGCCTGGACGGCCTGCATCACCTTGTTGGCGTCGGCGATGAGCTTGCTGAGGTCCTGGTTGCGGTCGGCGAGGAGCCCGGAGACGTCCTTGGCGCGTCCGGCCAGCTCGTGGAGCTGGTCGTCGCGGGACGCGACCGTGTTCGACAGCCGCCGCAGCCCCTGCAGGGACGCCTTGATCTCCTCCGGGGAGTTCTGGAACGTCTCCGACAGCGTGTTGAACGACTTCGCGACCTGCTGCGTGTCGATCTTCCCGACGCGCTGGCCCAGCTCGCTGATCGCCGGGACGACCTCGAACGGCGTCGCCGTCCGGTCCAGCGGGATGTTGCGGCCGAGCGTGCCGCCGCCGCGCGGGTCCAGCGCCAGGTAGTGCTGGCCGAGCATCGTCTTGATCTTGATCTCGGCGCGGGTGAGCGCGCCGAGCCGCACGCCGTCGTCCACCCGGAAGGTGACCCTGACGTGGTCGCCCGCGAGGTCGAGCGCGGTGACCTGGCCGACCTTCACGCCCGCGATCCGCACCTCCTCGCCGGACTTCAGCCCGGCCGCCTCGGCGAACGACGCGGTGTGGGTCTTGCCGCCGGTGAAGAACGGGATGTTCTTCAGGTTCATCGCCAGCAGCAGCGCCGCGACGATGACCGCGAACCCGGCGACGGCGATGGGGACGGGATTGCGCGCCCGGAACGGAACCCTCATCACTTGCACCTCGCGTTCTCGTTCATGATCGCGGGCGTCTGGTACACCGGGCCGCCGGGCAGCCGGACGCGGGCGTCGAGACCGCAGATGTACATGTTGAACCAGGAGCCGTACGAGGAGATGTTGATCAGCCCGCGCAGCCGCGACGGCGTCCGCTGCAGGCCCTTGTCGAGGACGCCGCGGTTGTCGGCCAGCGTCGCGGCGAGCTGGTTCAGGCCCGAGATGTCGTTCTTGATGTCCGGGCGGCCGTCCTTGAGCAGGTCGGCGGTCGTCCCGGCGAGGTCGTTCATCGCCGACACCGAGTCGAAGATCGCCTGCCGGTCGTTGGACAGCCCGGCGACGAGCCCGCCGAGGTCGGTGACCATCTGGTTCACCTGCTCGTGCCGGGCGTCGATCGTGCCGAGCACCTCGTTGAGGTTGTCGATGACGCGGCCGATGACGCGGTCGCGGTCGGCGAGCGTGTTCGTCAGCGACGCGACGTGGGTGAGCAGGCTGTTGACCGTCCCGCCCTCGCCCTGGAGGGTCTGGACGATCTGCGTCGCGAGCGTGTTGACGTCCTTCGGCTCCAGCGCCTGGAACAGCGGGCGGAACCCGTTGAACAGGACCGTCAGGTCCAGCGCGGGCTGCGTCTGCGAGACCGGGATCGTTCCGCCCGGGTGCAGGTACTGGTTCGCGGCGCCCGGCCCCTGCGACAGCGACAGGTACCGCTGCCCCATGAGGTTGCGGTAGCGGATCTGCGCCTGCGTGGAGGTCGGCAGGCCGGCGGCGAGCGCGCCGGACTTGTCGACGTCGAACGTCACCTCGGCCTGGTTGCCGCGGAACAGCCGGATCTTCTTGACCTGGCCGACGCGGACGCCGGAGATCCGCACGTCGTCGTTCTTCAGCAGCCCCGCGACGTCGGTGAAGATCGCCTTGTAGCTGCGGGTGCCGGAGAACCGCTGGTTGGTGATCGTCATCGCCAGGACGCCGGTCGCGACCGACGTCAGCACGACGAACACGAGCAGCTTGAGGCCGGAGCTCATGGTCTTCACTTGACGGTCACCACCGATCCCTGCATGAGCGGGCCGAACATCAGCGCCGCGACGTCGGAGACGTCGTCGGCGTCGGTCCGGGTGAGCGGCCCGACGATGTTCTTGATCTTGTTCTTCTCGCTCATCTGCGTGCCCGGGTCGACGAAGACGTTGGAGACCGGACGGTTCCGCGTCGTCGTGGTCGGGCCGTCCTTCGGGTCGGGGTTCTTCCACCACAGGTCGTCCTCGGTCCCGTCCAGGGCGAGGTAGTCGGGGAAGGGGACCTTCGGGTTCGGCAGGTTGTAGCAGCGCGGACCGCGGTAGTCCTTGACCTCCGGCAGGTCCAGCGGGTTCTTGTAGCCGGGGCGCGGCTTCACGATCTCGATCGTCAGGTTGTAGGTCGTGGACCCGTTCGCGCCCGCGACCCGCTCCATCTCCGGACGGATCTTGTCCAGCCCCTCGAACACGCACGGCAGCGACGGCGCGTACTTGGCGATGAGGTCCAGGCCCGCCCGGTTCGCCACGTTGAACCCGATGATCTTCGGGGCGTTGGTCGTCATGAACCGGTTGGCGTGCCCGGCGAACGCCGTCGTCTGCGGCAGGATCTGCTCGATCGTCGCCTTCTTGTCGGTGACCGTCGTGCTGGTGACGTTCAGGTTCCGGAACGTCTGCAGCAGGTCGGGCGCCGCGCGGTTGTAGACGTCGGCGGTGTCGGCGAGGCCGTTGAGGTTGTAGACGAGGTTCCCGAGCTGCGGGTTGATCCGCTTCAGCAGGTCGTCGGCCTTCGCCAGGTCGCGGCCGAGCTGGTCGCCGCGGCCCTGCAGCGCCGTCGCGAGCGCGTTCAGCGTCGCGTTCAGCTCCTCGGGCTTGACGGCCTGCAACAGCGGCAGCAGGTTGTCCAGCACCTGGTCGATCTCGACGGCGGCCTGGGAGCGGTCCTGCCGGATCACCTGGCCGGCGCGCAGCCCGAGCGGCCCCGGCTGCGCCGGGATCTGGAGGTCCACGTACTTCTCGCCGAACAGCGTCTTCGGCAGCAGCCGCGCCTGGACGTTGTCCGGGACGAGCTTGGCCTTGCCCGGGTCGAGCGCGAGGTCGAGCGTCGCGCCCTTGTCGGTCGCGTGCGTCGCGCGGACCTCGCCCACGATCAGCCCGCGCACCTTGACGTCGGAGTGCGGCAGGAGCTGGAGCCCCGCGCGTTCCGCGTCCACCTTCACCCGGACGACCGGGGTCAGCGCCTTGTTGAACAGCGCCACCGTCAGCGCCAGCAGCAGGGCCATCACCAGCAGCATCGCGACACCGAGCAGCCGGTACCGCATCTGCTCGGACAGCCCGCGCGCGCCGGGACCCGCAGCGTGCGTCATCCCGTCACCCCGCAATCCGGACGTCGGTCGAGGTGCCCCAGATCGCCATGCCGAGCAGCAGGTCCACGACGCTGACGACGACGATGCTCGTCCGGACGGCGCGGCCCACGGCCGTCCCGACGCCCGCCGGGCCGCCGCTCGCGGTGAAGCCGAAGTAGCAGTGGATGAGCATCACGAGGATCGCGAAGATGATGATCTTCAAGAACGACCACAGGATGTCCTGGGGCGGGAGGAACAGGTTGAAGTAGTGGTCGTAGGTGCCGGTCGACTGCCCGTACGTCGCCGTCACGACGAACCGCGTCGCGCCGTAGGACGCCAGCAGGCCCACCACGTACAGCGGGACCACCGCGATCATCCCGGCGATCATCCGCGTCGTCACCAGGTACGGCATGGACGGGATGCCCATGACCTCCAGCGCGTCGATCTCGTCGGAGATCCGCATCGCGCCGAGCTGCGCGGTGAAGCCGCAGCCGACCGTCGCCGACAGCGCCAGCGCCGACACCAGCGGCGCGATCTCGCGCGTGTTGAAGTACGACGCGACGAAGCCCGTCAGCGCGGACGTGCCGATCTGGTCCAGCGAGTTGAAGCCCTGGAGACCGACCTGGCTGCCGGTGAAGAACGTCATGAACGCGACGATGACCACCGAGCCGCCGATCACCGCGAGACCGCCGGTGCCGAGGCTGACCTCGGCGAGCAGCCGCAGCACCTCGGTGCGGTAGCGGCGCAGGACGCGGAACGTCCACGCGAACGCGCGCGAGTAGAACGAGACCTGGCGGCCGAGGTCGTCCAGGCTCTCCAGGGGCCCGCTCACCGCGCGGGACAGCGCTTTGCCCGTCTTCGAGGGGGCGGCCATCACATGCCCTTCGACGGAACGAACTGGAAGTACAGCGTGGAGACGATGAAGTTCTCCACGAACAGGAGCATGAAGGTGATGACGACGGTCTGGTTGACCGCGTCGCCGACGCCCTTCGGCCCGCCCTTGGCGTTCAGGCCCTTGTAGGCGGCGACCAGGCCGGCCGTCACGCCGAACAGGAACGCCTTGAACTCCGCCTGCAGCAGGTCGGGGAGCTGGGCCATCGCGTTGAACGACGCCAGGTACGCGCCGGGCGTCCCGTTCTGCAGGACGACGTTGAAGACGTAGCCGCCCATCAGGCCGACCACCGAGACCAGGCCGTTCAGGAACAGCGCGATGAACGCGCACGCGAACACGCGGGGCACGACGAGCCGGTGCAGGGGGTTGATCCCCAGCACCTCCATCGCGTCGATCTCCTCGCGGATCTTGCGGGCGCCGATGTCGGCGCACATCGCCGACCCGGCGGCCCCCGCGACCAGCAGCGAGGTCACCAGCGGGCTGGCCTCGCGGACGATCGCGACGACCGCCGTCGCACCCGTGTAGGACTGCGCGCCGAGCTGCCGGATCAGCCCGCCGACCTGCAGCGACAGGACACCGCCGAAGGGGATCGCGACCAGCATGGTCGGGACCACCGTCACGCTGACGATGAACCAGGACTGCTGGATGAACTCACGCCACTGGAACGGCCACTGGAACATCGCCCGGAAGGTGTCGAGCACCAGGGCGAAGAAACGACCGGGTTCCTTGATGGCGACATTGGTCGCACCGTCGGAGAACTTGCGGAGGGCGGCCGAGCCGCCGCCCCCCTTGCGTGCCTCTGCCTGGTTCGCGCCGATACCAGGAGTGGACATCAGTACTGAGCACCTCCAGGGTGCCCCGGCTGTCCTCCGTGCATCGCAGCCGCCTGCTGCGACGCCACGTACCGCGGCCACTCCTCGACCCAGTTGCGGCCGAGGTCGTCGACGAACGAGCCCGGCGGCGGCGTCACCCCGTGCGCGGCGCACCACGCGCCGGGCGCGTGCTGGGCGGCGCGGATCCGGCCGTCACTCGGCATGAGCTGCGGCTGGATCGGGGGCAGCGTGCCGACGTCCAGGCCCATCTTCGACTCGGCTTCGAGCTCGGAGACGTCCTTCTCCTCCGACATGCCGATCGGACCGGCCCGGCGGGCGTTGAGGAACTGGCGGACGACCGGCTCCTCACTGGACAGCAGCATCTCGCGCGGCCCGAACATCACCAGTTCGCGCCGGTAGAGCATGCCGATGTTGTCGGGGATCGTCCGCGCCGTGTTGATGTCGTGCGTGACGATCAGGAACGTCGCGTTGATCTGCGCGTTCAGGTCGATGAAGAGCTGGTTCAGCAGCGCCGTGCGGACCGGGTCGAGACCGGAGTCCGGCTCGTCCACCAGCAGGATCTCGGGGTCCAGGACGAGCGCGCGGGCCAGGCCGGCGCGCTTCTTCATACCGCCGGAGATCTCACCGGGAAGCTTGTTCTCCGAGCCCAGAAGACCGACCATGTCCATCTTCTCCATCACCACGCGACGGATGTCGGACTCGGACTTCTTCGTGTGCTCGCGCAGCGGGAACGCGATGTTGTCGTACAGGTTCATCGAACCGAACAGCGCGCCGTCCTGGAACAGGACGCCGAACAGCTTCCGCGTCTCGTAGAGCTGGTGCTCGGGCAGGTACGGCAGGTCGCGGTCGCCGATCCAGATGTGCCCGCGGTCGGGCTTCAGCAGTCCCACCAGGGACTTCAGGAAGACCGACTTGCCCGTTCCGGACGGGCCGAGGAGAACGGAGATCTCTCCTGCGGGAACGGTCAGGGACACGTCCTGCCAGATCGTCTGGCGGCCGAAGGCCTTCGTCAGTCCTTCGACTCTGATTTCGACGCCCACTCGTCACCTTTCGTCCAGGCCGGGGGTAGGTCCGGAGCCACAATGCGCGCACCGGGGGGCCGCGCGGTCATCGTCCGTCACACCTGGTATCCGCACCGTTGCTACTACCGGGTAGCTGTGGCGGGTGCCACTACCGTAGCGGGCTCCTCCAAAAAGGGAAGAGGCCGGAGGCGCGGAACCGCGAACAGAACGTACGTTGTGCGGAAATCGTTACTTACGTGAGACTTGATTCAAGAACCTGCACCTCAAGCGGGGGTGGGGCGGCGGGGAGCGTGGCGGGGGTGGCCGCTGTGTCTCCTGGGACGCTACGCCGAGTGTGACGTACCGGACAACGCGCCCGCTGACACTGTTTGACCTCCGGATTTATCACCGACGTACAGAGTTCGCCCGGATCGGGGCCGGTCTCCTGCTCATCGGTGAGGGTCCGGGTCACGCATTATGGCCGGACGCGACGCTCCGCGTCGAGGGATTCCCGGAACGCGACGAGGGCGGCCGTCCCACCGCCTGGTGGGACGACCGCCCTCGTCAGAAGACGTGCTCGGAGCCGAGCCGCACGGCTCCGGAAGTCTCCGGGAGAAGCGCCTTACTTGACGGTGACCGTCGCGCCGGCCTTCTCCAGGGCCTCCTTGGCCTTGTCGGCCGTCTCCTTGTTGACCTTCTCCAGCAGCGGCTTCGGCGCGCCGTCGACCAGGTCCTTGGCCTCCTTGAGGCCGAGGCTCGTGAGGCCGCGGACCTCCTTGATGACCTGGATCTTCTTGTCGCCGGCGGCCTCGAGGATGACGTCGAACTCGTCCTGCTCGGGCGCGGCCTCGGCGGCCGGGCCGGCGGCGCCGGGGGCGGCGGCCACGGCGGCGACCGGGGCGGCGGCCTTGACGTCGAAGACCTCCTCGAACTGCTTCACGAAGTCCGAGAGCTCCAGGAGGGTCATCTCCTTGAAGGTCTCCAGGAGCTCGTCGGTGCTGAGCTTCGCCATGATTGTTCCTCCGGTTGAGGGATGGGCGTCTGAAATGTGTCGTACCGCGGGACGGACCTACTCGGCGGGCGCCGCTTCGGCGTCGGCCGGAGCCGCGTCGACGGCCTCGGCGGTCTCGCCGGCGGCCTCGCGCTTGACGCGCAGGGCCTCGACGAGCTGCGCGGTCTGGGTCGGCAGCGCGTTGAAGGTGGCCGCGGCCTTCGCCATCGAGCCCTTCATCGCACCGGCCAGCTTCGCGAGGAGCACCTCGCGGGACTCCAGGTCCGCGAGCTGGCCGACCTCGCCGGCGTTCATCGACTTGCCGTCGATGTAGCCGCCCTTGATCACCAGCAGCGGGTTCGCCTTCGCGAAGTCGCGCAGGCCCTTGGCGGCCTCGACCACGTCACCGGTCACGAACGCGATCGCCGAGGGTCCTTCGAGCAGCGCCCGGAACTCCTCGTCGACCCCCGCGTCCGCGGCGGCGCGCTTGGTCAGCGTGTTCTTCACGACGGCGAACTTCGCGTTCGCGCCGAGGTTGGTGCGCAGCTCCTTGAGCTGCGCCACCGTGAGCCCGCGGTATTCGGTCAGCACGGCGCCGTTCGAGCCCTCGAACTCGCTCTTGAGCTCGGCGATCGCCGTGGCCTTCTCGGCCTTGGCCATGTGGCCTCCTTCCGATTACCTGGGTGGTGGCGGGCCGCGAACGAACACGGCACGCCGACCTGGTGGGAAGCCGCCGGGGCGAAATCTCCCGGAAAACAGGAACGCCCCGGCGCAGGCGCGCGGGGCGTCGGACACGACACATCGGTCATGCGAAGCTCACATCACACCTACGCGGGCCGCCCGAAATCTCGTTCGGGTCCTTCGGCCGCCCTCACGGGCGACGACCGGCGGTCTTCGGCACCACACAGACTACGTGCGAAACCTCCCGATGCCAACTTCGTTTGGTCATGCCCCCACGTCGACGCCCTCCAGCCGGGCAGAGCGCGCGGTGCCCGCAGCGCGCGCAGATGGGCGCGGTGCGCGCGGACGGGCGCGGTGCGCGTGGGGAATGCGGAAGGGCCCGCGGCCTGGTGGCCGCGGGCCCTTCGCGGGTCGTCGGGTCAGGCGCCGGGGCTGCCGGGGAGCTTCACGGTGCCCACCTCGGACGCGGGCGGCGGCGTCACGTCGACCGGCTTGTTGTAGCCGGAGTACGTCGCCGTCGTCGTCATCGGGCCCGCCGACGTGCTGAGGCGGCTGACCATCTTGCGCGGCAGGTCGTCCGAGCCGACCCACAGGTCGAACGTCAACGTCGAGGCGCCGAGCTTCTGGTACTGCTGCTCCAGCTTCGCGCGGGTCTGCGCGTCGAGCTTGCCGAGCGCGGCGGTGACCGGGACGGTGCCGGTGAAGTGGCGGGTCGGAACGCCGTCGACGGTCTCGGTGCCCACCTCGCGGACGTCCTGCGACGCCGTCAGCATCTTCGTCTGCTCGGCCGGGCTCTGCTGCTTGGCCTGGTCCATCAGGCCGGACAGGTTCAGGCCGGACGTCGCGCTCAGATCCGACAGCGCGATCTTCGACCAGGGCTTGCCGCCGTTGGTCGCGGCGAGCGCCGGCATCTTGAGGTACATCGCCTGGGCGTCCAGGATCGCCTCGAAGCCCGGGACGCGGGTGCCCTGCACCGCCGTCGGCTCGGTGGTGAGGTGCATCGCCACCGACGGACGGATCCGCACGGCCGCCGACATCTTCATGCTGACGCCGCCCTGACCGTCCACGTCGATCTTCATCGTGTACGTGTCGGTGCGGCCGGCGCGCTCGGCGGTGCGGCCGAGGATCTCCGCCGCCGTGAGCCTGAGGTTCTTGCCCGCCTCCCCCGCCTTGTCGCCCGCCGAGCCCAGGCATCCGGTCAGGGACAGGGCGAGGCCGGTGACCGCGGCTGCGCTCACGACGAGACGACGCGACTTCACAGTTCTTCCTCCAGGGGGTGGGGAGCCAAGGGCGTTTCCGCCAGTTCGTCCCTGTTCAGACGCGGCGGACACCGATTCGGTTCGCCGGCACGCGCCCCTGGCTCAACCCGTTCACACCCCTGACCAAAACGTGATCTCGCGCGTCAGTGCCCGTTGAGCAGACCCTCCAGCGTCAGCGCGCCGACCTGGTCCGCCGGCGGCGGGTTCACCGACACCTTCTTGCCGTAGTCGCTGTAGAGCACCTGCGCCGTCCCGTTCCCGCCCGAACGGCCGAAGCCCTTCGTCACGACCTTGCGCGGCAGGCCCGAACCGTCCACCCACAGGTCGAACGTGAGCTTCTTGTCCGCCGCGCCCTGCGGAAGGTACTTGCGGGCGTTCTCCTGCTGCTGCGCGTCCAGCCGCTTCAGCGCCTCGCCGACCGTCACCGTGCCGGTGTAATGGACGGTCTTCACCCCGTCCACCGTCTCCTCGCCCACCCGGCGCGCGTCCTTGGAACCGGTGAACATCTTCGTCTGCTCCGCCGGGTCGATCTGCTGGAGCTGCCCGATCAGGCCCTTCACGTCGAAGCCCGTCCGCTGCTGCACCTGCGCCACGTCGATCTTCAGCCACGGCTTGCCGTCCGCCACGAACCGCGCCGCCTGCGGGATCTTCGCGTACAGCGTGTTCCCCGTGAAGATCGCCTGCGCGGACGCCCCCGAAGCCGCACCGCCGAAGCCCAGCCCGTCCAGCTTCGCGCTGAACGCGAGCTGCGGACGCAGCCGGAACCAGCCCGTCCCCTTGATCTCACCGCCGCCGTCCCCGTCCCGGACGGTCAGCGCCGCCTTGAACGAGTCCGCCTTGACCGTCTTCTGCGAAGTCCGCAGCAAGGCCTCGTTCGCACTCAGCTTCAGCGCGCCGGTCGTCCCGCCGCCGTCGGCGTTGCAGCCCGTCAGCGCGAGCGCGGCGCCCAGCGCCGCGCCGCCCGCCGCCACCGCGACTCGTCGTCTCATCTCGGGTCCCTCCTCGGTCGCCTGTCCGATCGGAATCCAGTCTCGTCCCGAGCGCACCCGCCCGACATCCCCCACCGGGACGAAAGAACCGGCCCCGGGTCCGCCTCGCGGCGTACCCCGCACTGCAACGTTCTGCCGACCCCCGAGACGACGAAAGGCGCCTCCCCGCCCGGGGAAGCGCCCTTCGAGAAAGCCGGATCAGGCCTCGACCAGCTCCGCCACGACGTTGCGCACCGCGTTCGGGTCCACCGGGATGCCCGGGCCCATCGACGTGGTCAGCGTCGCCTTCTTGACGTACCGGCCCTTGGCCGCCGACGGCTTGAGCCGCTGGATCTCCTCGATCGCCGCCGCGTAGTTCTCCAGAAGCTGACGCTCGGAGAACGACGCCTTGCCGATGATGAAGTGCAGGTTCGCGTGCCGGTCCACCCGGAACTCGATCTTCCCGCCCTTGATGTCGGTGACGGCCTTGGCCACGTCCATCGTCACCGTGCCGGTCTTCGGGTTCGGCATCAGACCGCGCGGGCCGAGCACGCGGCCCAGCCGACCGACCTTGCCCATCTGGTCCGGCGTCGCGACGACCGCGTCGAAGTCCAGGAAGCCGCCCTGGATCCGCTCGATCAGGTCGTCGGAGCCGACGATGTCCGCCCCGGCCTCACGGGCCTCCTCCGCCTTCGCGCCACCGGCGAAGACCAGCACGCGCGCGGTCTTGCCGGTGCCGTTCGGCAGGTTGACGGTGCCGCGGACCATCTGGTCGGCCTTGCGGGGGTCGACGCCCAGCCGCAGGGCCACCTCGACGGTCGCGTCGAACTTGGTGGCGGCCGTCTCCTTCGCCAGCTGCACCGCCTCCAGCGGGCTGTACAGCTTGTCGCGGTCGATGCGCTCGTCCGCCGAGCGGTACGCCTTGCTGCGCTTCATGTTCTCTCCTTCGTGGTGCGGACCGCGCAGGGCCCTCCCACTGTCGTCCGTCCCCGGCGGGGACGGGTCACTTGACCTCGATGCCCATCGAGCGGGCGGTGCCCGCCACGATCTTCTCCGCCGCCTCGATCGTGGTGGCGTTGAGGTCGGGCATCTTGGTGGTGGCGATCTCGCGGATCTGGTCCGCGGTCACCGAGCCGACCTTCGTCTTGTGGGGCTCGCCCGAGCCCTTCTCCACCCCGGCGGCCTTGAGGATGAGCTGCGCCGCGGGCGGGGTCTTGGTGACGAAGGAGAACGAGCGGTCCTCGTAGATCGTGATCTCGACGGGGATCACGTTGCCGCGCTGGGCCTCGGTCGCGGCGTTGTACTGCTTGCAGAAGTCCATGATGTTGACGCCGTGCGGACCGAGGGCGGTACCGACCGGCGGCGCCGGGGTCGCCGCGCCCGCATTGAGCTGGACTTTGACGATTGCGGCGATTTTCTTCTTCTTCGGGGGCATGTGCCCTCCTCTGTCCCAATTTCTTCGGTTCCGACTCCCGGACGTCCGGGCAACGGCATGGCAGGGACTCGTCCATGACGTAGGAACCGCTGATGTGGCGATCCGGCTGATCCCCGCGGACGCGGGGCACGCGCGGGAGTCGCAGCACCCGCGTTCAACTGAACCGGACCATCCCCGCAGACGCGGGGCCGACGAGCAAGTCTAGGCGAAGCGAAACGCCCCCGCGTACGCGAGGGCGTTCCCGGACGATGTCAGATCTTCGAGACCTGGTTGAACGACAGCTCGACCGGCGTCTCCCTGCCGAAAATCGATACCAGGACTTTGAGTTTCTGCTGCTCGGCGTTGATTTCGTTGACCGTGGCGGGCAGCGTAGCGAACGGACCGTCCATGACGGTGACCGACTCGCCGACCTCGAAGTCCACGGCGGGCGCGGCCTTGGCCGCCTTCTCCGGCCGGACGGCGCCTTCCTCGGGCTCGGGCGCCAGCAGGTTGGCGACCTCGTCCAGGCTCAGTGGCGACGGCTTGTTCAGCAACCCCACGAACCCGGTGACGCCGGGCGTGTTCCGCACGGCGGCCCACGACTCGTCGGTCAGCTCCATCCGGACCAGGATGTACCCCGGCAGGACCTTCTCGTTGACCTTCTGCCGCTTGCCGCCCTTGATCTCGGTGACCTCGTGCTGGGGCACCTCGATCTGGAAGATGTAGTCCTCCATGTTCAGGGTCTGCGTCCGGGTCTCGATGTTGGTCTTGACCCGGTTCTCGTACCCCGCGTAGGAGTGGACGACGTACCAGTCGCCCGGCTGGAGGCGCATCTCCGCCTTGAACTCGGCGTAGGGGTCGACCGGAGGGGCCGGGGGCTCCTCCTCGTCGGCGCCGTCGTCCGCGCCGGCCTCGTCCAGGGACTCCGCGGGGACGTCGGCGGCGGGCTCGGCCTCGCCGAGCGGGGCGGCGGCGGGCTCGTCAGCCGGCGCCTGCTCCGCCGCAGCCGCCAGGGCCTCGTCGGCGGCCTCGTCGCGGGGCTGTGAGGGCTCGGACACGGTGACTGACTCTCTCTCCTCGTACGGGCATGGACTTTCGGGTGGCACGGCGCGTCCACGCGCCGGTGCCTGCGGACCGCGGACCGGGCCGCCGGTGTCGTGGCTCAGGTGAAGAGCCAGAACACGCCCTTCTGCAGAGCCCAGTCGAGGACGGCGACGAGCGCGACCATGAACAGCACGAACACCAGGGAGACCGTGGTGTAGGTGATCAGCTCGCGCCGCGTCGGCCAGATGACCTTGCGCAGTTCGCCGACCACCTGGCGCACGAACAGCGGCGGAGTGGTCCGCTTGGGAGCGGACTTCCCCTTGCCCTCGTCCTTCGCCGCGGCGTCGCCGCGCGTGTCAGTCGCCATTGTGCCGCCGTTCACCTCGTAGGTCGTGTGATCGTGGGAACCCGGCCCCGCCGGAGGCTCACCGCCATTGTCCAACGACCACGTGGTCGACGCGCATTCCCGCGCCGGACGGCCCGGTGTGTCGAGGGACGCGCGCACCGCACCTCGCAGGGCAGGAGGGACTCGAACCCCCAACCGCCGGTTTTGGAGACCGGTGCTCTACCAATTGAGCCACTGCCCTTCGCCCTCCCCCGGAGAGGAGATCCCAATCCGCGGACCGGGCCGTACCGGACACAGTGTACGGGCCGAGTGGACATGGCCGTATTCCGCGACGCGGTACCGGGAACGTGAGTCTACGGTGCGCGGCCCTCCACGTCGAACCGGAACCCGCCGCGCCGCGCCCCGGGACGGCCCGGCGCACCCGCCGTGACCAGCGGGAGCCGTGGAACGTGCCGGGTGCGATATCGGGCTGAACGCATCGCCCGCAATCTGTAACGATGGGGGCATGAGCACTGACCGACCTCGCGTCTCGCGACGTATCGCCGCCATCTCCGAGTCCGCCACGCTGGCCGTCGACGCCAAGGCCAAGGCGCTGAAGGCGGCGGGCCGCCCGGTCATCGGGTTCGGCGCCGGCGAGCCGGACTTCCCCACCCCCGAGTACATCGTCGAGGCGGCCGTGACGGCCTGCCGCGTCCCGCGCTTCCACAAGTACACCCCGGCGGGCGGGCTGCCCGAGCTGAAGGCCGCGATCGCGGAGAAGACGGAGCGCGACTCCGGGTACGCGGTGGACGCGTCCCAGGTGCTCGTGACCAACGGCGGCAAGCAGGCGGTGTACGAGGCGTTCGCGGCGCTGCTCGACCCGGGCGACGAGGTCATCGTCCCGACGCCGTACTGGACGACCTATCCCGAGTCGATCCGGCTGGCGGGCGGCGTCCCGGTGGACGTGGTCGCCGACGAGACGACCGGCTACCGCGTCACGGTCGAGCAGCTGGAGGCGGCGCGCACGGAGCGGACGAAGGTGCTGCTGTTCGTGTCGCCGTCCAACCCGACGGGCGCAGTGTACGACCGCGACCAGATCGAGGCGATCGGCCGCTGGGCCGACGAGCACGGCCTGTGGGTCGTGACGGACGAGATCTATGAGCACCTGGTGTACGGCGACGCCGAGTTCCACTCGCTGCCGGTCGTGGTGCCGGAGCTGGCGGACCGGACGCTCGTCCTGAACGGCGTCGCCAAGACGTACGCGATGACGGGCTGGCGCGTGGGCTGGCTGATCGGCCCGAACGACGTGGTGAAGGCGGCGGCGAACCTGCAGTCGCACGCGACGTCGAACGTGGCGAACGTGTCGCAGGCGGCGGCGCTCGCGGCGGTCACCGGGGACCTGTCGGCGGTCGCGGAGATGCGGACGGCGTTCGACCGCCGCCGCCGCACGATCGTCCGGATGCTCAACGACATCGACGGCGTCGTGTGCCCCGAGCCGGAGGGCGCGTTCTACGCCTACCCGTCGGTGAAGGCGCTGCTGGGCCGGGAGATCCGGGGCAGGCGGCCGGAGACGTCGGTGGAGCTGGCGGCGCTGATCCTGGACGAGGCCGAGGTCGCGCTCGTCCCGGGTGAGGCGTTCGGGACGCCGGGCTACTTCCGCCTGTCCTACGCGCTGGGCGACGACGACCTGGTCGAGGGCGTGTCGCGGGTCGCCAAGCTGCTCGCCGAAGCGCGCTGACAAGCACCGGCGGCCACGAGGATCATGGACCGGATCGTCCGGTCCATGATCCTTTTTTGCGTCCCGGCATGGTCGGGACGAGTCACCCGACATGGTCCGGACATGGCCCGGACGGGCGGTTCGCGGTGCCGCGCGCCCGTGTCGCGGCACGATCCGGCAGCATTGCTCCATGGAGGCCACCATCACCTCGGGCCGTCCCGAGCACGACACCAAGGGACGGGACGTCGCCGCCCTCCCGAAAGCCCATCTGCATCTGCACTTCACGGGGTCGATGCGCCATTCGACGCTGGTGGAGCTGGCCGCGCGGCACGGCGTCCACCTGCCGGAGGCGCTGGTCTCGGAGTGGCCGCCGAAGTTGCGCGCGACCGACGAGCGGGGCTGGTTCCGGTTCCAGCGGCTGTACGACATCGCGCGGTCGGTGCTCGTCACCCCCGATGACATGCGCCGACTGCTGCGCGAGACGGCGGAGGACGAGGCCGCCGAGGGTTCGGGCTGGCTGGAGATCCAGGTGGATCCGAGCGGGTTCGCGGCGCGGTTCGGCGGGCTGACGCCGACGGTGGAGCTGGTGCTGGACGCGGCGCGCGAGGCGGGCGCGGCGGCGGGCGTGGGCATCGGCGTGGTGATCGCGGCGAACCGCACGCGGCATCCGCTGGACGCGCGGACGCTGGCGCGGCTGGCCCTGCAGTACGTCGGGAAGGGCGTCGTGGGGTTCGGGCTGTCCAATGACGAGCGGCGCGGCCGGGCCTACGACTTCGAGGGCGCGTTCCGGATCGCGCGGCGCGGCGGGCTGCTGGCGGTGCCGCACGGCGGGGAGCTGCTCGGGCCGGCGAGCGTCCGGGAATGTCTGGAGACGCTCGGTGCGGACCGGATCGGTCACGGGGTGCGCGCGGTCGAGGACCGATCCCTGCTGGGGACGATCGTGGACCGGGAGGTGACGCTGGAGGTGTGTCCGGCGTCGAACGTGGGGCTCGGCGTGGCGGCGACGGCGGCGGACGTGCCGGTGCGGGAGCTGTTCGAGGCGGGCGCGCGGATCGCGCTCGGCGCCGACGACCCGCTGCTGTTCGGGTCGCGGCTGGCTCGGCAGTACACGCTGGTGCGCGCGGAGCACGGGTTCAGCGACGCGGAGCTGGCGGAGCTGGCGCGGCATTCGGTGCGGGGTTCGGCGGCGCCGGACGACGTCCGGTCGCGGCTGCTGTCGGGGATCGACGACTGGCTGGCCCGGGAGCCGGGCCAGCCAGCGGTCTGAGGCGCGTCAGGACGCGGCGGGTTCGACCTCGCGGACGGGCGCGGCCGGCGCCGGGTGCGGTTCGGCGCGCGGCAGCAGGAGGGTGAGCGCGGCGGCGGCGGCCAGGACGGCGGTGGCCGTCCAGAGCGCCGGGTGCAGGCCGTCGGTGAAGGCGGCGGGGCTCGTCACGTCGCCGTTGGCGCTGAACACCGCGCCGAGGACGGCGATCCCGAGGACCGTTCCGAGCTGGCGGAACGTGTTGCTGGCGCCGGACGCGACGCCGCTCAGCCGGTCCGGCGCGAACGCGAGGACGAGCCGCGCGACGGGCGCGAAGAACAGCCCCATACCGATCCCGCAGAGAACGAACCCGGGGACGTATTCGGCGTAGGCGGTGCCGGGTCCGCTGGCGGCGGCCGTCCAGGCGAGTCCGGCGGCCTGGCAGGCGAGGGCGGCGGTGAGGACGGGCCGGGCGCCGAACCGGGCGGCGAGCGGCGCGGTCAGCGGGGCGGCGAGCAGCGGCATCGCGGTCCACGGGAGGGTGCGGACGCCCGCGCCGAGCGGCGACATGTGGTTGACGGCCTGGAGGTACTGGATGAGCAGGAACGTCGCCCCGAAGATCGCGAACGCCATGGCCATCGTGACGACGTTGACGACGGTGAACCCCCGGCTCCGGAACAGCGTGAGCGGCAGCATGGGCGCGTCGGTGCGCAGTTCGCGGACGGCGAACCCGGCGAGCAGGAGCGCGCCGCCGACGAAGCCCGTGAGGACGAGCGGGCTCGTCCAGCCGTGCTCGTTGCCGCGCACGAGCCCGAGGACGACGCCGACGAGGCCCGCCGACAGCAGCACGGTCCCGGGGACGTCGAGCCGGCGGGCGCCGCCGCGGCTCTCGGCGAGGAACGCGGGGGTGAGCGCGAGCAGGACGATCCCGACCGGCACGTTGATCCAGAAGATCCACTGCCAGGACGCGTACTCGGTGACGGCGCCGCCGACGACGGGGCCGAGCGCGACGCCGAGCCCGCTCATGACGCTCCAGCCCGCGAGCGCGAGGCCGCGCCTGGCCGTCGGGACGGCGGCGGCGAGCATGGTGAGCGTGAGCGGGGCGACGATCGCGCCGCCGACGCCCTGGACGGCGCGGGCGGTGATGAGCGCGCCGGTGCCGGGGGCGAGCGCGGCGGCGGCGGACGCGAGCGTGAACAGCGCGAGCCCGGCGGTGAAGACGCGGCGGCGGCCGAGCCGGTCGGCGAGCGCGCTGGCGGGCAGGAGCAGGACGGCGAAGGTCAGCGTGTAGGCGTTGACCGTCCATTCGAGCCCTTCGAGCCCGGCGCCGAGGTCCGCGCCGATGGACGGGAGGGCGTTGGTGACGATGAGGTTGTCGAGCGTCACCATGAACAGGGCGAGTCCGGTGACGATGAAGGTGCGGATCGCGTTGGGGGGTCGCATGCTTCCTCCTTAATTAGTTATCAGTCACTAACTTCGATGGGCCGAAAAAATCACGGGCGCTCCGCGTCGCGGGCCCAGTCGGCGAGCCAGCGCCCGTCGAGCCTGCGGCCCGGCGGGAACGGCACGCCGAACGCCTGGAGGACGTTGCCGAGCATCCCGCGCGCGACGAACTGCATGATCTCGTCCGGGTCCACGCCGGACAGCTCGCCGAACAGCCGCCACAGCGCCGCGAACCGGACGTGCCCGACGGCGCGGATCTCGGCGTCGTCGACCGCCGCCGCGTAGATCTGGAGCTGGAGCCGCAGGAGCGTCTGCTCCTTGGTCAGGATCTCCTGGTAGGCGTCGATCATCGCCTCGATCGCCGCGCGCCCGTGCCGGCCGCCGACCGCGTCGCGCATCCGCTGCTCGATCGCGCCGAAGCAGCGGTCGGCGGCGGCGGTGAACAGCGCGTGCTTGGTCGGGAAGAGGCGGAACAGGTACGGCTGCGAGACGCCCACGCGCTTGGCGATGGCGGCCGTCGTGGTGCCCTCGAAGCCGGTGCGCGAGAACTCGGCGACGGCCGCCTCGATCACCTGCTCGCGGCGCTCGGCGGCGCTCATCCGGGGGCTCATGGCGGCTAAGTTAGTGACCAATAACTAACTTGTCAACGTCACGCCGACGAGCACCGGTTCGTTGACCAGCTCGACGCCGAACGCCGCGCGCACCCCGTCCCGCACCTCGCGGGCCAGGGCCAGCAGGTCTTCGGTCGTTCCGTCGCCCGGATTCGTCAGCGCGAGCGTGTGCTTGGACGAGATGCGCGCCGGACCGTTCCCGTGCCCCTTGGCGAACCCCGCCCGGTCGATCAGCCAGGCCGCCGACGTCTTCACGCGCGGCGTCCCGTCCGGCGCGGGCGCCTCGGGATAGCGCGGGAACGCGACGTCCGGGCCGAGCCGCGCCGCGACGCGCCGCTCCAGCTCCGCCAGCGCGTCCGGGCCGAGGACCGGGTTGGTGAAGAACGAGCCGGCGCTGCGCGAGTCCGGATCGGCGGGGTCCACGACCATGCCCTTGCCGCGCCGCAGCTCCAGCACCGCGTCCCGGGCCTCCTTCAGCGGGACGCGCTCCCCCGGCGGCACGCCGAGCGACCGCGCCAGCTCCGCGTACGCGATCGGCTGCGAGTCGTCGCCCTCGCGCAGCAGGTACCCGACCTCCAGGACGACGTACCGATCCGAGCCCTTGAAAACGCTGTGCCGGTAGGTGAAACGGCACTGCTCGCGGTCGAGCGTGACGGTCTCGTTCGTTTCCCGGTCGTACGCGCGCACCCACTGGATGGTCTCGGCGACGTCCTGGCCGTACGCGCCGACGTTCTGGATCGGTGTCGCGCCGACGCGGCCGGGGATGCCCGCCAGGCACTCCACGCCGGCCAGCCCGTCGGCGACGCAGCGCGCGACGAACGGGTCCCACTCCTCGCCGGCCTGCGCCGCGACGACGACCCGTCCGCCCTCGACCGCGCGCCGCTCGGTGCCGCGCGTGCCGACGTGGACGACCGTCCCGGGGAACCCTTCGTCCGCGACGACGACGTTGCTGCCGCCGCCGAGCACCAGGACCGGCTCGCCCGCCTCGTCCGCCGCCGCGACGGCCTCGACCACCTCGGCCTCGGTCGTGGCCTCCACGAACCGGCGCGCCGGGCCGCCCAGCCTGAGCGTCGTGTATCCGGCCAGGTTCACGTCTTCGGCGAACACCGCCACGTCGTCCGTCCCCTTCTCTCGGCGGGCCGTCACGCGAGGCGGACGACGGCCTTCGCGCGGGTCAGCACCTTCTGGCCCTCGGAACGGGCGGTGAGGGCCACGACGACGCGGTTGCCGTCCAGCTTCTCCTCGACCTTCCCGCTGATCTCCAGCGTCGCGCCGCCCTCGTCCGGCACGACCACCGGCGAGGAGAACCGGACGCCGTAGTCCAGCACCGCGCCCGGATCGCCCGCCCAGTCGGTGACGAACCGTCCGCCCTGCGCCATCGTGTACATGCCGTGCGCGATGACGTCCGGGAGCCCGACCGCCTTGGCGTGGCTCTCCCGCCAGTGGATGGGGTTGAAGTCGCCGGACGCGCCCGCGTACATGACGAGGTTCGCGCGGTCCACCGCGAACGTCCGCGCCGGGATCTCCTGGCCCGGCTCGACGTCGTCGTACTTCACCTGCGCGGCCATCAGGCGCCCCGTTCCACGATCGTGTTGAACGTCCGGCAGATCGGCTCGCCGCCGGTCGTCTCCACGACGGTCTCCACGGTGATCTTCTCGTTGCCGCCGATCGCCTTGATGTCGGTGATCGTCGTGGTCGTCGTGATGACGTCGCCCGCGCGGAGCGGACGCGTGTACTCGAACCGCTGCTCGCCGTGGACGATCATCGCGTAGTTCAGCCCGAGCGCGGGGTCCACCAGCGCGGGGTCGCCGAGGGTGACGACGATCGGGAACGTCGGCGGCGCGATGACGTCGGGATGCCCCGCCGCCTTGGCCGCCTCGGGGTCGCGGTAGATCGGGTTCGGGTCGCCGATCGCGTCCGCGAACTCCCGGATCTTCACGCGGCTGACCTCGTACGGCTCGGAGGGCGGGAAGCTTCGTCCGATGAAGTCCCGGTTCAGTGCCATGCCGTTCGTCCTCCCGCCCGACCCGGGCGCCGAGCGCCCGCCAACCGCTCTGCCAGGGACCCTAACAGAACGGCGTTCAGCCCGCCCCCGGCGTGTGCGGGGACGGGCTGAGCGTACGCCGGGCGAACGCCGACCGCGTCAGCGCGTCTCGCGGTGCGCGCGGTGGCAGCGGCAGTTCGGGCAGTACTTCTTCAGCTCCATGCGGTCCGGGTCGTTGCGCCGGTTCTTCCGCGTGATGTAGTTGCGGTGCTTGCACTCCTGGCAGGCCAGCGTGATCTTCGGCCGTACGTCGGTGGCAGCCACGATGGAGTGCCTTTCTGCTAGGGACAGGGACGTGACGTCGGCCGCCCTGCTCGGGCGACCGGTCGGAGCAACCAGGCCCGCCCGCCCCCGTTCGATGCCGGGGGCGAGAGGCCAAGGTAGTAGCGAGGGCCGGACTTGAACCGGCGACACAGCGATTATGAGCCGCTTGCTCTGCCTGACTGAGCTACCCCGCCGAGATGGTCAGCGTGACCGGGCGCCAGGATACCCGATGTCCGCCGCGACCCTGGAATCCGTGTTGCGCGAGACGACCCGGTTCCGGACGATCCGACCGACCCCAGGATACCGCCTGCGGGGATGACCTGCGAATCGCACGATCTCTCGCTGCGGAACGGGAAAGGCCAGCCTCCGCGCGGAAACTGGCCTCTGACCTGGGGAGCCCCTTTACGGAATCGAACCGTAGACCTTCTCCTTACCATGGAGACGCTCTGCCGACTGAGCTAAAGGGGCCTGTCGTCCTGCGGCCTCGCGGTCGCGGCGACGGGTGTAACCATACACGGCCGCGCACGCGGGTGCGACTTCACTTTCGCGGGGTGCCGCCGAGATAGATGACGGTGGCGTCGTCATGCGTCTTCCCTCGCCGTCCGGGCAGGTCATGGGCCTGTTCGGCGGCGCGGGTCCGCCGGATCAACTCGCCCGGCCCGTGCTCCTCCACAAGATCGAGAAGCCCCCGCCAGCTCATCGTCCCGAACCGCTCAACGAGCCGCGACGCACCATCCGACAGCAGCGCCGCTCTCTTCACGTTCACCGCCGTCCCGGTGAGCGCGTGCCGCGCGGCCTCCGGCCTGGCGGCGGCCACCCAGAACCCGCCGACGCTGTTGCGCGACCTGCGGACGGTCTCCACGTCGTAGGCCGGCAGCCGGTCGACCCGGTCGTCCCGGACGACCGTGACGTCCCCGTCGTCCAGGACGATCGGCGAATCGGCCAGCACCAGCCAGTCCAGGCGCCCTTCGTCCCACCGCACCATCGCAACGGTGGCCGACGGACTGTCCGGATTCTCCAGGTCACACCCCGCATGCAGCCCCCTGACACGGCGAATGGCCTCTTCGAGAACATCCGCAAGCCCCTCACCGTCCTGCACGGCAAGCCGCGCCGCGAGCACACCGCCGAGCCGCCGCACCAACCAGCCCGGCCCATGCACGCACCCGGTGGTGACCTTCGGATGCTGGGTGGCACCGTCGAGCACGACGGCCCAACCGTCCCCCACCGCCGCGAAGTCCTCATTGACCAGCCCGGGCGTCGCCTCAGTGGCCAGACGCACGTCCACCCCGCCCATCACGCCGGAACGGACCCCTCAAGCGGATGGTGCTCCTTGCCGGTGTTGCCGCACATGCGACAGGGCTCGTCCACCCGCACCCAGCTCAGCGCCCCGGCACCGTCCCGCTCGGGCTTCTCCGGACGCCACCACCCGGACCCACCGCAGAACCGGCACGCCCACCCGTCCTGATCGCACCAGGCACACGACTCGTCACCACACCGGTCACGCCTACCACTCACCGCCAATTCCCCCGCCCCTCCACAGCCGCTCGCACACCAGGCCACGGCCCTGTCCACGCCGACCGACCCTCACCCCGTTCGCCCACGCTCCCCCTCACACCCACAGATCCCCAGCATCCCGCAGACTTCCACCACCGTCCACGCCCTGCAAACACCAAACGCCGCACCGACAATCCCATTCCAACAAAGCCGCACTCCGACCACGACGCACACCTCTCCTTACCCAGAAGCAACCTCCCGCCGTGTTGCATATCCGGACAGGCCGACCGGCCCAGAAAGGAAACCCCACCTGGGCGCACACGTGAGCGGCTTCCGCAAAGAGATCACCGACGCCGTCACCATCCGCCAGCCCCCGACCTCTGCCCAGCATGTTCAACGCTTCCCCGGCGAATCAGCAAACCTGGAATGGTACCCGGCCAAAGACTGGACGCCGGCGAGACTCAACAACTACGATCTCGAAAGACCCGCGCTGTGTCAGCGTGAGGTACCCACAACACGGACATGCGCTCGTGTAAGCCATCAACGCACCATGCCCGGAAGCGAAATACTCGACACCGGCCACGGCGACCGGGCAAGCTCACGCGATGACCAGGATCGATGACACGCCGCACGCGTGGGACGAGCGCACCCAGCTCACCACATTTCTCGACTACGCACGTGACACCGCTCGCGCCAAGTGCCAGGGCGTCTCCGCAGAGAACGCACGCAAGGCGATCCTGCCGACCTCACCGCTGATGACCATGAGTGGAGTCGTCAGCCATCTCCACTGGGTCGAATACTACTGGTTCCAGGTGGTCTTCCTCGGCGAAGAAGACCGGGGCCCGTGGACCGAGGATGACCCTGACCGCGAGATGCGAATCGCCGTCGACGTCCCGCTCACGCAGTTGCTCAACGAATACGCCGAGCAGAGCACCCGTTACCGCGAACTGGTCGCCGGCCACAACCTCGACAAGCGGGCCCGGCGAGCCGTCCGCAACGGCCTTCACATCGATCTGCGATGGATTCTCTTGCACCTCACCGAGGAGACCGCCCGCCACAACGGCCACCTGGACATCCTGCGCGAAATGCTCGACGGCACGACCGGCGACTAAGTCCGATACCGTCGATCAATGGGCCGAACCCACCCGAAAAGCATGATCACAGCCGTCAGGCGGTGAGGAGGGCCACGGTCCCGCACCCTTCCAGCCCAGCTTGCGACGTCCCGCACTAGCGGAGCTCCTGTAGCAACGCGCCCCGAGCCATGTTCGTCCAGCCATCGGCGGAGGCTAGGGCCGGCTCACGTCCGGGATGCTTGCGTGCGAGTGAGAGTCCAGCCCGCAAGAACGGTGCTCGTCTTCATGCCGCTGCAGAAGCTGCTCCCACGTGTTGATCTCGGGATACCAGCCGGTGAGGTAGTGCGGAGCAACAACGCGCTGGCGCGCAAGCTGGACGGCAGGTCGGCGGCGGCTTCCACTGTCGCGCGCAAGCGGGCCGTCTTCTACAACCCTTTCGAGGTGGCCCGTTCGCTTCCGGAGCCGGGAGCGCGGCGGACGGACGACCGATCGACGCACGCCGAACGCGGGCGTCTCGCTGCGGCTCAACGCCGGTGTTCCGGCGACCGACGTCGCCGACGAAGCCGGACATGGCCTGAAGGTGTTGCCGGAGATCTACGCCAAGCGCATCGAAGGGCAGAAGCCCCGGACGCACAGGCGGATCGATGACGCGCTCGACAACTGATCCGACTCATCCCGTGGGGACTCCGGCTCGCGCCGGAGTCCCTTCGTCTTTTCCGGCCCGACCTGCCAAGACACGCGCGGATCGATTCCGCGTATATTCCGGGACCGGTGACAAACGGCTGCGCCCGGCTGTCCGTCGGTGTCTCGGACAGCACGACGGCCCCTGACCGTTGTGCATGGTCAGAGGCCGTTTTCGCTGGTGTGGCGGGTGCAGGGTTCGAACCTGCGTAGGCTAAGCCGACGGATTTACAGTCCGCTCCCATTGGCCACTCGGGCAACCCGCCGTGGCGTCGCTTTCGCGACGGCACTGGAAAGGATAGCGGACGGCGCGGGTGGTCGTGACATCAGGTGTGGACGCGGAGGAGGACGGGCCAGGTCTGGGGGCCCACGACGCCGTCCTGGTGGACTTTGCCCCACTTCTGGACGGCGCGGACGGCCTTCTCGGTGGCGTCGTCGAAGCGGCCCGTGAGCTTGATGTCGGGGTGGGAGCGGGCCTGGAGGAGGGCCTGTAGCGTCTCTACGTGCTCGCCGCGGGCGCCTTTGGCGAGTTCGGGGAGCTTCTTCACCATCGACTCCGTCCAGTTGGCGTCGTAGGAGGGGCGGCCGAAGCCGGCGATCACGCCGGCGGCGCGGACGCGGCGGCGCACCGCGTTGCCCGTGTTGGCCTCGATCGTTTGGAGGCGTCCGCCGCCTAGGTTCTTTTCGACGACGCCCACGTGGTCCACGGCGTCGATCGAGTTGGACGTGCCCCAGTCGAAGAACACGATGTCGCCGGGCTTGGCGTCGCGGACGTTGTCGGTCGTTCCGGCGTGCCAGGCGCCGGCCTTGCGGAAGTCCTCGGCGTGGAAGACGGTGTAGGCGCGGTCGCCGCCGGGCAGGACGGCGTCGGCGTTGCCCGAGCGGCGCGCCCAGTACGTGATCGCCATGTCGCACCAGGACGCCGTCAGGTACTCCTTGCCGTGCCGGGCCGCGTAGGAGCGCGTGATCGCGTTCGGACGCCCCTTCAGGCCGAGGGACTTGCGGGCCTCGGCGAGCATGGACGAGTGGGTCGCGTCCTGGCGGGCGCTCAGGATGTCGCGTTCGTCGGGCTCGGTGGACCGGTGCGCGTCCGGGTGGGCGTCCACTTTGTCCAGATGCTTCACTTCCTTGCGCTTTGTCTGCCTCATCGGGCCTCCGGGGTCGCTTCGGGGGACTGATCAACCAGCGCGGCAAGCCGTTCGTCACCAGGCGTGCCCTCCCGGCCGCCACCGCACACGCACCCCGGAGGTGACGGCTCGCTACCCTGAGCGGATGTGTCGCGGCGCACGCCGGACCGAACGTTCCACAGCTAGGAGACCCCGTTGGCGGACAGCAGCTTCGACATCGTGAGCAAGCTCGACCGGCAGGAGGTCGACAACGCCCTCAACCAGGCGGCCAAGGAGGTCGCGAACCGGTTCGACTTCCGCAACGTCGACGCCGGGATCAAGTGGTCGGGCGAGGCGATCGACATCCAGGCGAACTCCGAGGAGCGCGCCAAGGCCGTCCTGGACGTCCTGCGCGACAAGCTCGTCAAGCGCGGCATCTCGCTGAAGGCGATCGACCCGGGCGAGCCGAAGGCGCAGGGGAAGATCTACAAGCTCGGCGTCGCGCTCAAGGAGGGCATCTCCCAGGAGGACGCCAAGAAGATCGGCAAGATCATCCGGGACGAGGGGCCGAAGGGCGTCAAGGCCCAGATCCAGGGCGACGAGCTGCGCGTGTCGGCCAAGAAGAAGGACGACCTCCAGGGCGTCATCGCCCTGCTCAAGGGCAAGGATTTGGACGTCGCCCTCCAGTTCGTCAACTACCGCTGAGCGGCGTCCCCCGGCCGTCGCAGGCGGGGCATTCCGCGCCGCGGTGCAGGCCCGAACCCCGGCAGAGCGGGCAGAACCTGGTCCGCTCGGGGGTGCGGAGCATCTCGTCCCACGCCGCCCGGATCGACGCGGGCTCGCCGCCGTAGGGGACGCTGCCGCCGTACATGCCCGTCCCGCTGGAGGCGACCTCGCCGCCTCGCGGGGACTGGGGCGACGGGATGTGCCGGTGCCGGTCGCCGCGCTCCATGACTCGCCTCCTCGGGGAACCGCTCACGAGCCTGGAGCAGCGCGGTCCGGCGGTCAACCCGATCGGGAGAACAGCGCGGGACGTGTTCTTGTCACTCAGGTGAGCGTACGGGCCGCCGGCGTCGTCGGCGGCGGCCCGCCCGCCCGGGGAGCGCGCCGGTCCCTCCCCCGCAGAAGGTCCGGCGCGCTCGTTGTCTCTGACGCGGACGGACGCGCGATGGTTCGGATCGTTCCGGTCAGCGGTGCCCGGCCATGCGCTCCAGCCGGGCGATGCGCTCGGCGGTCGGCGGGTGCGTGGAGAACAGGCGGCCGATGCCCGCGCCCCGGAACGGGTTGGCGATCATCAGCGAGCTGGTGGTGGCGAGCTGCGGGTCCTGCGGGAGCGGCAGTGCCCGGGTGCCCGCCTCGATCTTGCGGAGCGCCGACGCCAGAGCCAGCGGGTCCCCGGTGAGCCGCGCGCCGGACGCGTCGGCCTGGTACTCGCGGGTGCGGCTGACGGCCATCTGGACGACGGCGGCGGCGACCGGCCCGAGCACGAGCATGAGCAGCGCGCCGAGGACGCCGGGCCCGTCGTCGTCCTCGGACCGTCCGATCGGCAGGAAGATCGCGAGCTGCGACAGGTAGGTGATGACGGTCGCGATCCCGGCCGCCACCGACGCGATCAGAATGTCCCGGTTGTAGACGTGTGACAGTTCGTGCCCGAGGACGGCGCGCAGTTCCCGCTCGTCCAGCATCCGCAGGATGCCGCGCGTGCAGCACACGGCGGCGTTGCGCGGGTTGCGTCCGGTCGCGAACGCGTTGGGCTGCGCGGTCTCGGAGATGTACAGGCGCGGCATGGGTCGGCGCGCGGCGACCGACAGCTCCCGGACGAGCCGGTACAGCACCGGCGCCTCGACCTCGCCGACCGGATGGGCGCGCATCGAGCGCAGCGCGATCCGGTCGCTGAAGAAGTAGGCGGCGCCGTTGACGCCGAGGGCGAGGAGCAGGGCGAGGAACAGTCCGGGGCCGCGTCCGAACGCCCATCCCGCCACCAGCATCAACGCCGACAGTGAGGCGATCAGCGCCGCCGTCTTGACGCCGTTGAACCGCACGTCCCCGACCTCCCCGCAGCGAGTTCCGACCCACTCGGACAACGGGTTGACCAGGTGAAATGTTCCCGTATCAGGTGACGGAGGTCACTGCCTGCAACACCAGCTGCGGCGCGACCGACAGCACGACGGCCCCGGCGGCGGCGGCCCCGACGGCGAACCGGACGGGCAGTCCCGGCACGGCGGTGGCGTACGGCCGTCCGGTCGGCTCGGCGAACAGCAGCACGGCCCAGCGCAGGTAGTAGAACAGTCCGATCACGGTGTTGAGCGCCATGATCACGGCGAGCCAGGTCGCCCCGCCCGCGACGGTCGAGCGGAACACGACGACCTTGGCGAACAGCCCCATCACGCCGGGCGGCAGGCCCGCGAGGCAGATGAGGAAGAACGCGAGTGCGGCGGCGACGGCGGGGCTGCGGCGGCCGAGGCCCCGGAAGTCGTCCAGGGCGTCCGCGCCGCCGACCGCGCCCGCCCGGCGGCGGAACCCGACGACGACCGCGAACGCGCCGAGGTTCATCACCGCGTACAGCGCGACGTAGGCGGTGGTGGCGGCGACGGCCTCGGGCAGCCGGTGCGCGCCGGACGCCAGCGGCGCGAGCATGTACCCCGACTGCGCGACCGACGACCAGGCCAGCAGCCGGATCGCGGTGCCCTGCCGGAGCGCGAGCAGGTTGCCGAGCGTCATGGTCAGCGCGGCCATGATCCCGACGAGCGGCCCCCAGACGTGCCCGTAGGCGGGGAAGCCGAGCGCGAGGACGATCACGAGCCCGGCGAACCCGGCGGCCTTGGAGATCACCGACAGGAACGCGGCGACGGGCAGCGGGGCGCCCTGGTAGACGTCCGGCGCCCAGAAGTGGAACGGGACGGCCGCGACCTTGAACCCGAACCCGGCGAGCACCAGCATGATCCCGACGCCCGCGACGGGGTCCAGGTCGGACGGCAGCTTGGCGAGCGCGGGCGCGATGCGATCCAGGTGCATCGCGCCGGTCGCGCCGTAGACGAGGCTGATGCCGAACAGCATCACGGCCGACGACACGACCGACACGAGGAACAGCTTGACCGCGGCCTCGGACGCGACGCCGTCGTAGCGGCGCAGCGCGACCAGCGCGAACACCGGCAGCGACAGCGTCTCCAGCGCGACGACGAGCAGCACGAGGTCGCGCGCGGCGACGAGCGTGACGGCGCCGGTGACGGCCGACAGCAGCAGGAAGTGGTACTCCCCCGCCGGGATCCGCGAGTCGGTGATCTCGCGCAGCGACAGCAGGACGACGACCACGGCGGCGGTGAGGACGACGCCCTGGAACAGCAGCGTGAAGTCGTCCGCGACGTAGGAGCAGGACGCGGGGCCGGAGCCGCGCAGCCCGCCGGGCACGCAGAACGTGGCACGCCGCTCCCCGGCCGCGAGCGCAATCACCGCGACGAGCGCCGCGCCGAACGCCGACCCCGTCACGAGGCCGAGCACGCGGCGCGCGACGCCGAACGCGTCCGCGACGAGGACGGCCAGCGCGGCGGCGGCGAGGATCAGCGGCGGCGCGACGGCCGCGTAGTCGATGCCCTGGATCATGGGCGTCAGCCACCTCCAAGCAGCGCGCGCACCGGGCCGGTGGTCACGTCCAGCAGGGTCTTCGGCCAGAGCCCGACCAGCAGGGTCCCGGCGACGAGCGGCGCCCACGCGGCGTACTCGACCGCGGAGATCCGCGCCGCGCCGACGGGGACGGGCTCGCGCGGCGTCCCGTGGGTGAGCGTGCTCAGAAGGCGCAGGAAGTACGCGGCGGTGAGGACGGCCCCGAGCCCGGCGACGGCCATGAACGCCACGAACGTCCCGCGCGGCAGGGCGGCGTGCGGCCGGTAGGCGCCGAGCAGCGCGAGCATCTCGCCCCAGAACCCGGCGAGGCCTGGCAGGCCGAGGCTGGCGACGGCGGCGAAGGTGAGCGTCCCGGCCAGGCGCGGCGCGGACGACAGCAGCCCGCCGCCCAGCTCGCGCAGGTCCCCGGTGCCGTACCGCTCCTTGACCGATCCGGCGACGAAGAACAGCAGCCCGGTGATGAGGCCGTGCGCGATGTTGCCGAACAGGGCCGCGTTGACGCCGACGGGCGTGAGCGTCGCGATGCCGAGCAGCACGAACCCCATGTGCCCGACGGACGAGAACGCGATCAGCCGCTTGAGGTCGGTCTGCGCGAGGCAGGCCAGCGCCCCGTACACGATGCCGATGACCGCGAACAGGCCGAGCCACGGCGCCCAGTAGGCCGCGCCGTGCGGGACGGACGGCAGCGCCACGCGGATGATGCCGTACGTGCCCATCTTCAGCAGCGCCCCCGCGAGCAGCACCGACCCCACGGTCGGGGCCTCGGTGTGCGCGTCGGGGAGCCAGGTGTGCAGCGGCCACATCGGCGTCTTGACCGCGAACCCGAGGCCCATGAGCAGGAACGCGCCGATCTGGACGCCGCGGCTCAGCCCCGCGCCGTGCCGGGCGGCGAGCACCGTCATGTCGAGCGTCCCGGCCTTGACGCCGACGAGCAGCATCCCGACCAGCAGCAGGCCCGACCCGAACAGCGTGTAGAGGATGAACTTGCGCGCGGCGTCGGCGCGTCCGGGCCCGCCCCAGATCGCGATGACCGCGTACATCGGGACGAGGACGACCTCGAAGAACACGAAGAACAGGACGAGGTCGAGCGCGGTGAACGTCCCGAGCATCCCGACTTCGAGGACGAGCAGGAGCCCGGTGAGCAGCCGCGTCCGTCCCCCGGCGGGCGCGTGCCGCGCGAGGTGAACGAAGCACAGGAAGGTCAGCAGCGCGGTCAGCACGACGAGCGGGAGCGAGATGCCGTCCACGCCGAGGTGGAACCGCAGCCCGATCGAGGACGCCCAGGACCGGTTCACGCCGAGCTGCGTCCGCGATCCCGCGCCGTAGTCGAACACGGCGGCCGTGCAGACCGCGACGAGCAGCGTCGCGCCGGACACGGCCGCGCCGAACCGGACGACGGCCGCGTCGCCGGGCAGGAACCGGCCCGCCGGGACGAGCAGCGCGAGCGCGCCGAGCAGCGGCAGCGCCGTCAGCAGCACCAGGATCACAGGAAGACCACCACCACGGCGACGATGACGACGACCCCGGCGAGGACGCCGGTGAGATAGGACTGCGGGTCGCCGCCCCCGGGCCGCCGGACGACGTCGGCGAGCCGGCGGGTGAGGCGGGCGGTGCCGGTGACCGCGCCGTCGACGTCCTGGCGGTCCACGACGGCGACGCCGTGCGCGAGCCGCCGGACGGGCCGGACGACCGCCGCCGCGTACAGCTCGTCCACGAGGAACGCGCGGGCGAGCACGGGCCGGACGCGGCCGAGGACGCGCGCCGGGTCGGCCGCCGGGTCGCGCTTCCACACCAGGTAGGTCGCGGCGGCGCCCGCGGCGAGCAGCGCGACGCCGAGCAGGGCCGACACCGGGTGCGGGCGCAGCTCGTCCGCGCCGAGGCCGAAGAACCCGAGGATCGCGGCGGGAACGGCGAGCGCGGCGATCGTCCAGGACATGACGCGCGGCGCCTCGCGCGGCTCGCCCGTCCCCCGGTAGTCGCCGAAGAAGGTCAGCAGCCAGGCGCGCATGGCGTACGCGGCGGTGAGCGCGACCGTCAGCAGCAGTGCCAGATAGATCAGCCACGCGATGCCGGTGGGGATGGCGGGGATCGTCCAGGTCTCGCTCACGATGGTGATCGGTCCCGGCTTCACGTGCGGGGAGAGGGCGGCGCCGCCTTCCCCGAGGCCGGAGATCGCGTCGTGCGGCCCGGGCGCCGGAAGGTGGCCGCCGTGCGTGGCGGCGTGCTGGGCGCCCTCGATGACGGCGTCCTTGCTGAACCAGCCGCTGACCGGCGGGACGCCCGCGAGCGCCGCGAACCCGACCGTCATCGCGGCGAACGTCAGCGGCATCCGGGTGCGCAGCCCGCCGTGCCCGGCGAGCAGGTTGGTGCCGGTCACGAAGATCACGCAGCCCGCCGCGAGGAACAGCACCGCCTTGAACGCGCCGTGCGCGACGAGGTGGAAGATCGCCGCCGACTTCGCGCCGACCGCCAGGCCCGCCGCCATCACGGCGAGCTGGCTGATCGTGGAGTAGGCGAGGACGCGTTTCAGGTCGTCCTGGGCGAGGGCCGCGAGCGCCGCGCCGACCATCGACACGACCGCGAGGACGCCGAGCACCGCCAGCGCCGCCGGAGCCGCCAGGTACAGCGGGTACAGGCGCGCGACGACGTAGATCCCGGCCGCGACCATCGTGGCCGCGTGGATGAGCGCGCTGATCGGCGTGGGGCCGGCCATCGCGTCCGGGAGCCAGGTGTGCAGCGGGAACTGGGCGCTCTTGCCCGCTACGCCCGCGAGCAGCAGCAGCGCCGCCGCGACGAGCGTGCCGTGCGGCAGGACGTCCAGCCGCCGCAGCAGCGTCGGGATGTCGAACGTGGACGCGCCGACACCGAGCACGAGGATCCCGATGAGGAACCCGACGTCGCCGAGCCGCGTCACCAGGAACGCCTTCACGGCCGCGCGGGAGTTCGCGCGGTCCTCCCAGTGGTGGCCGATGAGGAAGTACGAGCAGACGCCCATGATCTCCCAGCCGACGTACAGCAGCAGGAGGTCGCGGGAGAACACCACGAGCAGCATCGCGGCGGTGAACAGCGACACGAACGCGGCGTAGGACGAGTAGCGCGGGTCCTTCGCCATGTACGCGACGGAGTAGAGCTGCACCGCGAGCGCGACCGCGCAGACGAGGACGCCGAGCAGCGCGGCCAGCCCGTCCACCTGGAACGCGACGCGGATCGGGACGGCGCCGGTGTCCACGACGGTCAGCGCGCCCGAGCGGGGATGCGGCGAGCGCCAGAGCGTCAGCCCGACGATCGCGGCGAGGACGAACGCGGCGCCCGCCGGGACGCAGGCGAGCAGCGCGGGGCCGTTGCGGAGCCCGAACCGGGCGGCGGCGGGCGGGGTGGCGCCCTCCTGGACCGCGTCGGGGTCGGCACCGGCTTCCGCGTCGGTGACGACAGTGTGGCCTTCTGGTGCGGCGGTCGCGGGCGCGCCGCCGAGCAGCCGCGTCACCCGGGGGCCGGCGAGCAGCCCGGCGACGGCGGCGGCGAACGGCAGCAGAACGATCAGCGCGGCGAGGACGATCACCGGCCCGCCTCCACGGTCTCGGCGGGCTCGGCGGCGGGCTCGGCGGTGTCGTCGGCGGTGTTCTCGCGCAGCGTGGTCAGCTCGTCCACGTCCACCGTGCTGCGGTTGCGGTAGACGAGCAGGACGATCGCGAGCCCCAGCCCGATCTCCGCCGCCGCGATGACGATCGTGAACAGCGTGAGGACCTGGCCGCCGTGCAGCCGGTCCCGCCACCAGACGTCGAACGCGACGAGGTTGAGGTTCACCGCGTTCAGCATCAGCTCGACGGCCATCAGCACGAGGATCGCGTTGCGCCGGGCGAGCACCCCGTACACGCCGACGGAGAACAGCAGCGCCGACAGCACGGCGGGATAGACGATGTGCATCAGTCGCCGTCCTTCGGGCCGATGTCCGTCCGGGACAGGACGATCGCGCCGACGAGCGCCGCGAGCAGGAGCACCGACGCGACCTCGAACGGCAGCACCCACGTCCGGAACAGGCTGGAGCCGAGCGCGTCCGCGCTGCCGCCGCCCGCGTGGACGTCCTTGCGGTCGTAGCCGAAGCCGAGGATCACCGTGGTGACGAGCAGCGCGGCGGTCGCGACGGCGACGACCAGCGCGACCCAGCGGTTCTCGGAGTCCAGCCCGTCGCCGGGGCCGATCGGCGCGCGCGTCAGCATGATCCCGAACAGCAGCAGCACGACGACCGCGCCGACGTAGACCAGCACCTGCACCCACGCGACGAACTCGGCGGTCAGCACCAGGTAGGAGCCCGCGAGCCCGCCGAACGCGACGACCAGCCACAGCGCGGCGTGGACGATCTGCCGCGTCGTCACGCACAGCACGCCCCCGCCGAGCGCGACGGCGCCGAGCAGCACGAGCACCACGTCCTGGCCCGTCACGTCTTCCTCCCGCGCGCGGCGGCCTTCTCGGCGGCGGCGATCTCCTTGGGCGGCTCGCCGGACGGGTCGTGCGCCTGCGGCGGCGGGACGGTCCACATCCACTCGCGCAGCCGCTCCTTCTCGTGCGTCAGCTCGGCGATGTCGTACTCGGCGTACTCGAACTCCGGCGACCAGAACAGCGCGTCGAACGGGCACACCTCGACGCAGATCCCGCAGTACATGCACAGCGAGAAGTCGATGGCGAACCGGTCGAGGACGTTGCGGCTGCGCGCCCGTCCGCCGCCCTCGGCGGGCAGCGTCTCCTTGTGGGAGTCGATGTAGATGCACCAGTCCGGGCACTCGCGCGCGCAGAGCATGCAGACCGTGCAGTTCTCCTCGAACAGCGCGATCACGCCCCGGCTCCGGGGCGGCAGATCGGGCTGCACCTCCGGGTACTGGCGCGTGATGGTGCGCCGCGTCATCGTCCGCAACGTGACGGCCAGCCCCTTGGCCAGCCCGCCTCCTGGTAGCCGTCCCACGGTGGACATGATGGCGTACCCGGGGGTGCCCCGGTGCGCGCCGGGGGTGGGTACCGGCGGTCCCGCGCGTCTCACGGGCACCGTCCGCGCAGGTGGAACCGCGTTCGGTGCACCCCGACAAATCGGCCCATGAGGTGCATTCAGCCCAGCGCGACGCGCAGCACGCCGGTCAGCGCGAGCTGCGCGAGCGCCAGCGGGACGAGCCAGGCCCACGCGAGCTTCTGGAGCTGGTCCTCGCGCATCCGGGGGTAGCTGACGCGCAGCCAGATCACGACGAACGCCAGCGCGAACACCTTGACCAGCAGCCACAACCAGCCGAGTTCGGCGTCCAGGAACGGGCCGCGCCAGCCGCCGAGGAACAGCACGGCCGTCAGCGCCGACAGCACCACGATCCCGGCGTACTCGGCGAGCAGGAAGAACGCGAACCGCAGCCCGCCGTACTCGGTGTACGGGCCGAGGATGATCTCCGAGTCCGCCAGCGGCATGTCGAACGGCGGACGCCGCAGCTCCGCCAGGCCCGCGACGAAGAACACCACGAGCCCGATCGCCTGCCACGGCAGCCAGTACCAGTGCCACGCCTCGACGATCCCCGACAGCGACAGCGTCCCGGCCGCCATCGCCGCCGACGACGCCGCGAACACCATCGGCAGCTCGTACGACATGAGCTGCGCCGCGATCCGCATCCCGCCGAGCAGCGAGTACTTGTTCGCGCTCGACCAGCCCGCCATGATCGCGCCGATCACGCCGATCCCCATCACCGCGAGCGCGAAGAACAGACCGAGCCCGAGGTCCAGGACGACCTGGCCGTCCGGCCCGACCGGGATCACCAGCAGCACCAGCAGGTACGGGACGATCGCGACCGCCGGGGCGAGCTTGAAGACCGTCCGGTCGGCGGCGGCCGGGACGACGTCCTCCTTCTGCGCGAACTTCACGCCGTCGGCGACGAGCTGCGCCCAGCCGTGGAACCCGCCCGCGTACATCGGGCCGAGGCGGCCCTGCATGTGCGCCATCACCTTGTGCTCGGCCTGCCCGACCAGCAGCGGCAGCACGCCGAACGCGGCGGCGACGGCCGCGAGCTTGAGCACGATCTCCAGCAGGTCAGGCATGGGGACCCCAGTCGTCGGGCACGCCCGGCGGGCGCACGCGGCGGCGGCTCGGCGCGCCGTGGCCGGACTCGCCGGGCTCCTTGGCGCCCGGCCACGCCTTGGCGACGCGGGACGCGAGCACGAAGTCCTTGCGCAGCGGGTTCCCCTCGAACCCGTCCGGCAGCAGCAGCGGGACGAGGTGGGGATGGCCCTCGAACTCGATCCCGAACATCTCGAACGTCTCGCGCTCGTGCCATGCCGCGCCCCGGTACACGCCGGTCGCGGTGGGCAGCGCCGGGTAGGCGCGCGGGACGCGGGTGCGGACGAGCAGGTGGTGGCGCTCCTGCAGCGAGTACACGTGCGCGACGACGGCGAAGCCCTCTTCCATCTCGTCCACGCCGGTCAGCCAGTCGAAGAAGCCGCAGGACAGCTCGTCGCGGGCGAACGTCAGCGCGTCGATCCAGCGGTCGGCGGGCACCCCGACCGACAGGCCGCCGTGGGTCGCCTCGGTGGTGACGTCGTCGGCGAAGCGGTCGGTCCAGACGACGGCCAGCGGGTGCGGCGGCTCCGGCGGCTCGGCGGGCTCCTCCGGCTCGTCGGTCACGGGTTCCCCCGCTCGTCGTCGGCGAGGCCGGGGATGATCGTCGGGTCGTGGGCCTCGTCGGTCTCGTCGGCGACGACGGCGAGCGGCGTGGTCACGTCGTCCGGCCCGGCCGGCTCGGGCGGCGGCGCGACGAGCGGACGGCGCAGCACCGTCGCCTCCAGCGCGCGCGGCGCGGGCGCGGGCGCGACCGGCTCGCCGTCCCCGGTGTAGCGCTCGCCGAGCGACTCGGCCGCGATCTTCTCCTGGAGCTTGACGATCCCGTGCAGCAGCGCCTCGGGACGCGGCGGGCAGCCCGGCACGTACACGTCCACCGGGATGATCTGGTCCACGCCCTTGGTGACGCAGTAGGAGTCCCAGTACGGGCCGCCGCAGTTGGAGCACGCGCCGAACGAGATCACGTACTTCGGCTCGGGCATCTGCTCGTACAGCCGCTTGATCGCGGGCGCCATCTTGTCGCTGACCGTCCCCGAGACGACCATGAGGTCGGCCTGCCGGGGACCGGGCGCGAACGGGATCACGCCGAGCCGGATGAAGTCGTGCCGGCTCATGGACGTCGCGATGAACTCGATCGCGCAGCACGCCAGCCCGAAATTGAACACCCAGAGCGAGTAGCGGCGGCCCCAGTTGAGGACGAACCGCATGGGCTTCGGGGCGATCCGCGACAACGGCCCGATGCCGGGGGGCGGCAGGTCGACGGCGCTCACGACGGCGCGCTCCTACGGACGGTAGCGTTCACGCGCGCCATTGTTGCAGCACCCGGGGACCGGGCCCACGGGCCGGGCCGCCGGTCACACCCAGGACAGGACGCCCTTGCGGCCCGCGTAGAGCAGCCCGGCGGCGAGGAAGCCCAGGAAGACGAACATCTCGCCGAGCGTCGTCCCCCCGAATCCGGGCGCCGAGAACACCGTCGCCCAGGGGAACAGGAACACCGCGTCCACGGCGAAGACCACGTAGAGGTAGGCGAACACGTAGTAACGGACATAGGACTGCGCCCAGTGGTCGCCGACCGGGTCGACGCCGCACTCGTAGGTCGTCAGCTTCTCGGCCGTCGGCAGCGCCGGGCGGAGCAGCCGGTTCGCGGCCAGCCCGCCGCCGACGAGCGCGCCGCCGATCACGGCCAGCGCCGCGAAGATGGCGTAGCCGTCGAAATAGTCGCCCACCTGTGACCTCCCGGAGTGCCTGCGTGCAGAAGTATCTCGAACATCACGAGGTTGTCGCGAAGCGGGACACCCCTGAACCCGGCGAACACAGGACGCGTCTTTTGATGCAGACTAGACATGCATTTTGGGGTCAGATGACCTGGAAGGACGTGACCGGATGAGCAACCCGCCGCCTCCCCCCGGCTGGGAACCGCCGGGCGGCTCCTCATGGCCGCCGCCCCCGCCACCGGCCGGGGGCCCGCAGAATCCCGGCGCGCCCGGCGGACCGCCGCCCGGCCAGGGATTCGGCGGCGGCCCGCCGCCCGGTCCCGGCTTCGGCGGCCCCGGCACCCCGCCGCCGTTCTACGGTCCCGGCGGCCCCCCGCCGCCCGGCCCGCCGGCCAAGCGCGGCATGGGCGGCGGCGCGATCGCCGCCATCGTCGTCGGCGCGCTCGTGGTGATCGTCGCGCTCGCGGTGGTCGTCGTGGTGATCGTGGCGGCCGGCGGCAAGTCGCCGAAGGAGCAGCTCACCGCCGCCGCCGACAAGGTCGCCGCCGCGCGCGCCCTCACCTACAAGGGCAGCATCACCAGCGGCTCCGACACGCTCCAGGGCGAGCTGACCGTCACCAAGGGCGGCCGGGCGACCGGCCCGATCACCTGGGACGGCTCGCAGGTCACCCTGCTGGCGGCCGACGACAAGACCTTCGTCAAGGCCGACTCGTCCTACTGGAAGGACAAGATCACCAGCACCAGCGACCCGTCCTGGTTCCTCAGCGGGCAGCAGTGGGGCAGGCTCGGCTCGTCCGACCTCACGCTGAACTTCAAGACGTCGCTGACCCCGACCGTCATCGCCGACAAGCTGCGCGAGGCCGCGCGGCTGAACCGCAAGCCGGTGAAGACGACGAACGGGGGCCGCAAGGCGCTGAAGTTCACGACCGGGTCGGCGACGCTGTACCTGACCGACAGCGACGACCCCGAGCTGATCCGCTACGAGAGCCTGTTCCCGCGCGTCCAGGCCGACGTCCAGGTCGCCGACAACTCGGTGATCAGCGACCTGCGGCAGGAGATGAGCCAGCTCGGCGACTCCTTCGACGTGTCGTCGCGGCCGTCGATCGCGCAGTGGAAGAAGGGGAACTGCAACAGCACCTCCGGGTGCCTGGTCGAGGCGCAGGTCCGTCCCCCGGCGGGGCTGGACGGCCCGACCGAGATCCAGCTGCGGTTCAACATCACCGCCTTCACCCTCACCGGCAGGGACCTCGGCAACTGCACCGCCAAGGTCACCGTCAGCGGCGACTCGCCGGTGTGGACGCGCTGCGAGGTCGTCAGCTCCGCCTGGACGGACTGGGCGAAGAAGGGCGGCACCTTCTACAAGCACGTCGAGTACAAGGTCGCCGGCGTGTCCAGCTCCGACATCCAGACCATGCAAACGAACCTGGACCAGGAGTAACGCGCGACACGAGTGCCGGACGGCCCGGGGCACCCCGGATCGTCCGGCATTCTTGTGCCCGCACAGTGTCCGTCCCGAGGAAGGAGCGCGATCCATGACGGCAGGGCGCGCCGGATGACGACCGTCCCTCCTCCGCCGTCCGACGGCTCCTGGACCCTCCCGCCCGACGATCTCCCGAACGAGCGTTCGCCCTACGCGCGCCCCGCGCCGACGCAGAACCGACCGTTCCACGGCCAGCCGCCGCACGAGCAGCCGACCCAAAGTCAGCCGCCGGACGAGTGGTCCGGGCACAGCCGGGCGCCCTACGGTCAGCCGCCGGACGCGTGGGCCAGGCACGGTCAGGCGCCCCACGGGCAGCCGCCGGACGCGTGGGCCGGACACGGCCAGGCGCCCTACGGGCAGCCGCCGCACGAGCAGGCGGGGTTCGGGGGGCCGCCGGTCGAGCTGCCGCCGCTGCCGTACCGGCCGGGCGGACGGCCCCGGAAGGCGCGCCGGCGGCTGGTGCTCGGCGTGGTCGTCCTCGCCGTCGCGGCGGGCGGCGCCGGGGCGGGAGCGCTGCTGGTCTCGTCCGACGGGAAGCCCGCGCGGCGCGCGGCGCCGCCCGCGCGCGTCCCGGCCGCCTGGCTGCCCGCGGCGCGGCAGGCGGCGGCGCTGGACGCCGTCCGGTTCGACGCGACGCTCACGCGCGGCGGCGAGCCCGTCCGGATCCGGCTCGGCGTGACGCGGCGGGGCTCGGCGACCGGCACGATCACGGCCGCCGGGACGACCGCCGACCTCGTCTCCGTCGCGGGCGCGACGTACCTCAAGGCCGGGGAGAGCTTCTGGCGCGCGCAGCCGGGCGCCGCGCGTCCCGACGACTACGCGGGCCGCTGGACGAAGGCGCCCGCGTCCGTCTTCGGGGTGGACGTCCGGAACGTCCTCGCGCCGCGCGCCCTCGCCGCCGCCCTCGCCGGGAACCCGCGCGTCACGTCAGCGACCGCGCCGGGCGGCGTCCCCGCGTATCAGGTGCGGACGCGCCGCGCCGACTACCTGATCGCCCGCACCGCCCCGTTCGGGCTGCTCGCCGTCCGGGCGGCCGGGCACGGCGACCCGCTGTTCGCCGCGACGCCGCGCGACGACGCCCCGGCCGTCCGCCAAGAGGTCCGCACGCGCGTGGCGGCGCTCGGCGGCGCGGTCGACCCGGCGCTGCGCTTCGCGACCGGCACGCTTTCCTTCCTCGACTGCGACCAGAATGTCAACGGCTGCACGGTGAGCGTCCCGGCCCAGCTGAGCGCCCCCGGGACCGTCCCGCCGGACGCGCGTGCCCTGCTGCGCGCCACCGTCACCGCCGACGGCGCCGCGCTCGGCTCCTGCGCGGCGTCGGCGCCCGTCCCCCGCGACCGGTCGCTGGTGCTGCGCTGCACCGTCACGAGCCCCGGCTGGCGGACCTGGATGCGGCGCGCGATGGACACGCCCGGCCGTCACCCGTACGCGGCGAACGCCCGCGTGCTCGGCCTCGCCGTCGCCCCCGGCGACGTCGCGCGCCTGCTCACGGCGGTCGACGCCGAGCGCTAGCCCGCTGAGCGAACGGGGGCCGGTGACGGGTCGTCAGTGGCGGCTTATCTATAGTTCGGTGCGTGATTTTCCCGCTCGCGGGGACTGTCGCGGGTTGGACGAGGCCGGGCGGGAACCGCCCGACCGCCGGGTGACGCTTCGTCCCTCCGGCCCTCCCGTTCCCCGCTGAGACCACCGGTCCCCCGACATACCATGAAGGCAAGCCTAAGCAGCGTCCGTTCCCCGGGTGCCTCCCCTGGGACGGACGCCGCGCGTCGAGGAGGTCTTCCTCTGTGACCAAGCAGGTCGAGCAGCTCGACCGCGTCATCATCCGCTTCGCCGGCGACTCCGGCGACGGCATGCAACTGACCGGCGATCGCTTCACCCAGGAGACGGCCGCGTTCGGCAACGACTTGTCGACGCTGCCGAACTTCCCGGCCGAGATCCGCGCCCCCGCCGGGACCCTGCCCGGCGTGTCCAGTTTCCAGCTCCACTTCGCCGACCACGACATCCTCACGCCGGGCGACGCCCCGGACGTCCTGGTCGCCATGAACCCTGCCGCCCTCAAGGCCAACCTCGGGGACCTCCCCCGCGGGGCGGACCTCATCGTCAACACCGACGAGTTCACCAGGCGCAACCTCGCCAAGGTCGGCTACGCGGCCGACCCGGTGGAGGACGGCACGCTGGAGGAGTACCGCGTCCACGCGCTGCCGCTGACCTCGATGACGGTGACCGCCCTCACCGGCTACGAGATCTCCAAGAAGGACGCCGAGCGCGCGAAGAACATGTTCGCGCTCGGCCTTCTGTCGTGGCTGTACCACCGTCCCACCGAGGGGACGCTCGCCTTTCTCGAACGGAAGTTCGCGAAGAAGCCCGAGATCATGAAGGCGAACGTGGCGGCGTTCCAGGCGGGCTGGAACTACGGCGAGACGACCGAGGCGTTCTCCGTCCAGTACCAGGTCAAGCCCGCCGAGCACGCGCCCGGCCTGTACCGGAACATCACCGGGAACGTGGCGCTGGCGTACGGGATCGTCGCGGCGGGGCAGCGCAGCGGGCTGCCGGTGTACCTCGGGTCGTACCCGATCACGCCGGCGTCCGACATCCTGCACGAGCTGTCCAAGCACAAGCGGTTCGGCGTCAGAACGTTCCAGGCCGAGGACGAGATCGCGGCCGTCGGCGCGGCGCTCGGCGCCTCGTTCGGCGGGTCGCTCGGCGTGACGACGACGTCCGGTCCGGGCATCGCGCTGAAGTCCGAGACGATCGGGCTGGCGGTGGCGACCGAGCTGCCGCTGCTGGTCATCGACGTGCAGCGGTCCGGGCCGTCCACCGGGATGCCCACCAAGACCGAGCAGGCGGACCTGCTCCAGGCGATGCACGGCCGCAACGGCGAGGCGCCCGTCCCGGTGATCGCGCCGCGGTCCCCGTCGGACTGCTTCGACGCGGCGCTGGAGGCGGCCCGGATCGCGGTGAAGTACCGCACACCGGTCATCCTGTTGTCGGACGGCTATCTCGCCAACGGCTCCGAGCCGTGGAAGCTGCCCGAGGTGGACACGCTCCCGGTGATCGAGCCCGGTTTCGCCGCGCCCGGCCAGGAGGACTTCCAGCCGTTCGCGCGCGACCCGGAGACGCTGGCGCGGCCGTGGGCCGTCCCCGGCACGCCCGGTCTTGAGCACCGCATCGGCGGCCTGGAGAAGGCGGACGGTTCGGGCAACATCTCCTACGACCCGGCCAACCACGACCGCATGACGCGGCTGCGGCAGGCCAAGGTCGACGGGATCGCCGCCGACATCGAACCGCTCGCGGTGGACGACCCGTCCGGCGCGGCGCGGGTGCTCGTCCTCGGCTGGGGCGGGACGTTCGGTGCCATCTCCGCCGCCGTCCGGGAGGTCCGCGCGGCGGGCGGGCTCGTCGCGCAGGCGCATCTGCGGCATCTCAACCCGTTCCCGGCCAACCTCGAACCGGTCCTGCGGTCCTACGACCGGGTCGTGGTGCCCGAGATCAACCTGGGCCAGCTCGCGCTGCTGCTGCGCGGGCGGTTCCTCATCGACGTCATCAGCTACAACCAGGTGCGCGGCCTGCCCTTCAAGTCCGAGGAGCTGGCCGGTGTGCTGCGGGATGTGATCGACCGTGACTGAGCTTCTGAACGGGAACGGCGCGCTGTCGCTCGTGCCCAAGGCCGACGGCAAGCAGAGCCTTCGCGATTTCAAGACCGACCAGGAAGTCCGCTGGTGCCCGGGGTGCGGGGATTACGCGATCCTCGCGGCCGTCCAGTCGTTCCTGCCCGAGCTGGGGCTGCGCCGGGAGAACATCACGTTCGTGTCCGGCATCGGGTGCTCGTCGCGGTTCCCGTATTACATGAACACCTATGGGTTCCACTCGATCCACGGGCGGGCGCCGGCGATCGCGACGGGGCTGGCGACGTCCCGTCCCGACCTGTCGGTGTGGGTCGTCACCGGGGACGGCGACGCGCTGTCCATCGGTGGCAACCACCTCATCCACGCGCTGCGCCGCAACGTCAACCTGAAGATCCTGCTGTTCAACAACCGGATCTACGGGCTGACCAAGGGCCAGTACTCGCCCACGTCCGAGACCGGCAAGATCACCAAGTCGACGCCGATGGGCTCGCTGGACGCGCCGTTCAACCCGCTGTCGCTGGCGATCGGCGCGGAGGGCACGTTCGTCGCCCGGACGATCGACTCCGACCGCAAGCACCTCCAGTCGGTGCTGCGGGCGGCGGCGCAGCACCGGGGCACCGCGCTGGTGGAGATCTACCAGAACTGCAACATCTTCAACGACGGCGCGTTCGACCCGCTGAAGGACCCGGCCGTCCGCGACGACATCACGGTGCGGCTGGAGCACGGACAGCCGATCGTGTTCGGGGCGGAGGGGCAGAAGGCGCTGCGCCGGACGCCGTCCGGGTCGTTCGAGGTCGTGGCCACCGCCGACGTGGATCCGGCGGAGATCGCCGTCCACGACGCGCACCACCCCGACCCGTCGCAGGCGTTCGCCCTGTCGCGGCTGGACTCGCCGGCGTTCGAGCACACGCCGATCGGGATCTTCCGCGACGTGGACCGTCCGTCCTACGACGAGCTGCTCCGCGAGCAGGTGGACGAGGCCGTGGAGCGGCAGGGCCCGGGCGACCTGGCCGAGTTGCTGCGCAGCGGCGACACCTGGCGCATCTAGCACGGACGCGAGGGCTCCATCCCGCACCGGGATGGAGCCTTTCGCGCCTCGGACGCGCACCTGGGAGAATTGCAGACGGCCGTCCAGGTGTGGTTGTGTCCCCAGAACAAACGGACAGGCGTGACGTAGCACACCCGCGAGCGACAGCCGGGGAACGCGTTCTCACGCGGGGCGGGTTCTGCGAGCCCGCGGGAGAACGCGAGCGCGCAGGCTGCACCGCAGCGAGCTCTGCGAGCGAGGATGCCGCGTGCGCGCCCGGCGGGGGTTCCAGGGGGCTCGCTACCCCTGGGCGACGCTGTTCCAGGGGGGTCGCTCCCCCTGGGTTATACGGAGGTGATGATGCGGGTCGGTTCGCGGCGGAGCAGGCGGGTGGGCACGCCGAAGGCGGCTCCCGCGCCGGAACGGTCCCTTCCCGCGGACCCGTCGCCCCCGGCGGACGACCCGTCCCCGGCCGACGAGGCGGCGCGGCGCCGGGAGCGGTCGGTGCAGCGCCAGCGCGCGGCGGCCGACCTCAAGCGCGCCCGCGCGGGCGCGCGCCCGCCGCGGACGAGCCGGGAGAGCGCGCAGCGGGCGGCGCGCGAGCACCGGTCGGCGCTGCTCGTGATGGTCGTGACGCTGGTCCTGCTCATCGCGGCGGTCGCGGTGACGGGCGGGATCCTCGTGGCGCGGATGCAGACCAAGCCGATCGTGCTGGCGTCCCCGCTGCTGATCTATCCGGTGACGCAGACGACGGCGGGCCAGTGCCCGGCCGGGACGCAGGGCATGACGGGCCAGTCGGCGGCGGGCCTGACGTGCTACCGGCTCGCGCAGGGCATCACGATCCGGCGGGTGTCGGACCTGCACGTCCAGAAGGGCCGGACGGGTCAGGCGTACGACGTCGCGCTGACGCTGCGCTCGGCGGACCGGACGGCGTTCGGGCGGCTGACGCGCGGGATGGTCGGCCGTGATCTGGCGTTCGTCGTCAACGGGCAGCTGGTGACGGCGCCGCGCGTGGACATGCCGATCACCGGCGGCAAGGTCGTCATCACGGGCCCGGTGGACCGCGCGGCGGCGGCGCTGCTGGCGCGGCAGCTGAAGGGCAGTTGATCAGCTGTCCCGGACGGCCTGGATCTCCAGCTCGACCTTGAGGCTTTCGCCGACGGCCGCGATGCCCGCCTCCAGGATCTGGTTGTAGCGGATGCCGTAGTCGGCGCGGCGCAGCGTGGTCGTGGCGCGGAACGCGGCCCGGACGCCGCCCCACGGGTCGGGTCCGGCGCCGAGGTAGGCGAGGTCCAGGTCGGCCGGGCGGGTGACGCCGTTGAGCGTGAGCCGTCCGCGGACGGTCCAGCGGTCGGTTCCGGCGGGGGTCAGGCCGTCGCCCGTGTAGTCGATGTACGGGTGCTCGGCGACGTTGAGGAAGTCGGCGGAGCGCAGGTGGTCGTCGCGGAGCTTGGTGCCGGTGTCGATGCTCGCCGCCTCGATGCGGGCGCGGACGGTGGAGTGCTCGACGGGGTCGGTGATCTCGACGCGTCCGGCGAACGTCCCGAACCGTCCGCGGACGCTGGACAGGCCGAGATGGCGGGCGACGGCGGCGACGGTCGAGTGGTCGGGGTCGATCGTCCAGGCGCCGGGGGCGGGGAGGTCGGCGCCCGCGCGGGCGAGCGTGATCGTCCCGAGGTCGGCGCCGGACGCGGTGACGATCACGGTGCGGGCGGCGGGCGCGTGGCCGGGGGCGGTGACGATCGCGGTGTAGGTCCCGCCGGGCGGGGCGGGGACGGCCGCGTCGCCGTCGGCGGTGGCGCGGACGCGGGCGGCCTGGCGTCCGGCGCGGTCGGTGAGGGTCAGGACGGCGTGCGGCACGGGCCAGCCGTCGCGGGTGCGGACGGCCGCGCGGAGTTCGGCGTCCATGCTCAATCCTCCGGGTGGGCGAGGCGGACGTCGTGCGCGTCGACTCCGGCGCCGTCCAGGGTCAGCGCGGTCGCGACCGGCGGGTAGCCCGCGGCGATCACGGTGTACTGGCCGCCGGTGAGGTCGGTGAACGCGTACGCGCCGTCGGGGCCGGTGCGGGCGCGGGCGACGACGTTCCCGGCGCCGTCCAGCAGGGTCACGCCGGCGTCGGCGAGCGGCGCGCCGGACGGGCCGCGCACGGTGCCGCGCAGGTGCGCGCCGTCGGGCAGGTCGACGTCGCGGCGGGTCCGGCCGTCGCCGCGCACCTCGACGGGGAGCGCGACGGGCCGGTGCCCGTCGGCGCTGACGGCGAGGGTGTAGGCGCCGGCGGCGAGGTCCGCGCAGGCGTAGCCGCCGTCCGGGCCGGTGCGGGCGGTGCCGACGACCTCGCCGCGCGCGTCGGTGATGACGACGGTCGCGTCCGGGACGGGGGTTCCGTCACGGCCCCGGACGGTTCCGGCGAGGCCGCCGCCGCCCGCGAGCAGGAGGTCGAACACGACCGGGCGGTCGCCGACGGCCAGGGTCGCGGCCTGCGGTTCGTGCCCGGGCGTCGCGGCGATCAGCACGTAGGTGCCGGGGGCGGGGGTGGGCAGGGAGTAGGCGCCGTCCGGTCCGGTGACGGCGCGGCCGAGCTGGCGTCCACCGATGTCGATGAGGGTGAGCGCGACGTCCGGGATGGGCGTTCCGTCCGCGCTCTGGACCGTCCCGGCGATGGGCGCGCCGTCCGGCGGCACGGCGGGCTGCGGCGTGGGGGCCTGCTTCGCGGCGCCGCGCAGCGGCAGTTCCTTCAGCCCGACGACGGCGAGGAACCCGACGAGCACGATCGGTACGCCGACGAGGAACACCGTCTCCAGCGCGTCGGTGAACGAGTGGACGACGAGCCCGTGGAACGGTTCGGGCAGGTGGCGGATCGCGGCGGGCGAGCCCAGGCTGGTGCCGCCGGACGGCGGGGCGATGTGCAGGGAGCGCAGGCCGTCGGCCAGCTCGTCGCGGAGCCGGTTGTTGAGGATCGCGCCGAACGCCGCGACGCCCATCGAGCCGCCGAGGTTGCGGAAGAAGGAGACGCCGGACGTCGTGGCGGCCAGATCCTTGAGCCCGGCGGCGTTCTGCGCGGCGAGGATGAGGATCTGGAGCGTCAGGCCGAGGCCCGCGCCGAGCAGCGCCACGTCCGCGCCGATGACGACCTTGCTGGTACCGACGTGCAGCCGCGACAGCAGGAACATCGCCCCGGCGACGAACACGAGCCCGACGACGGGGAACGCCTTCCACCGGCCGAGGCGCGTCACGATCTGCCCGGAGAAGGTGGACGTGACGAACATCCCGAGCACCATCGGCAGCGTCATCAGCCCGGACTTGGTCGGGCTCATGCCCTTGACGATCTGGAAGTACTGCGGCAGGTAGATCATCGCGCCGAACATCGCGGACCCGACGGCCAGGGACGCGATCGAGGCCAGCACGAACGTCCGGTTGCGGAACAGGCGCGGCGGCAGGATCGGGTCGCGGGCGACGCGCTCGGCGACCACCGCGAGGACCGCGAGGACGGCCGCGCCGCCGAGCAGCCCGTACGTCCAGGCCGACCGCCAGGCGAACTGGTCGCCGCCGAGGGACAGGACGAGCACGAGCAGCGCCGCGCCGCCGGTGATGGTGAACGCGCCGAGGACGTCCACGCGGGTGTCGCGGCGGACCTTCGGCAGCTTCAGCACGCGCTGGATGACGAGGAACGCGACGACCGCGAGCGGCACGCAGACGTAGAAGCACCAGCGCCAGCCGAGGCCGTCGGCGTCCACGATGAACCCGCCGAGCAGCGGCCCTGCGACGGTCGAGACGCCGAACACCGCGCCCATGTACCCGGCGTACCGGCCGCGCTGGCGGGGCGGGACGACGTCGCCGAGGATGACCTGCGCGAGGGCGGTCAGGCCGCCGACGCCGAGGCCCTGGACGGCGCGGGCGCCGATCAGCTCGCCGATGTTCTGCGCGAGCCCGGCGCAGACGGACGCGACGACGAAGATCACCAGGGCCGTCTGGAACGTCAGCTTGCGTCCGAAGATGTCGGAGAGCTTGCCCCACAGCGGCGTGGACGCCGTCATGGTCAGCAGCGACGCGCTGGCCACCAGGGCGAGCTGGTCCTGCCCGCCGAGGTCGCCGACGATCGTCGGCAGGGCCGTGCCGACGACGGACGTCGAGATCATCGCGGTCAGCATCGCCATCATCAGCCCGGAGAGGATCTCCAGGACGCGGCGGTGCGAGTACTCCGGCGCGGCGTCCGGTGCCGTCGGCCGCTCGGTGTCCAGCTGCGTCACGCGTTGTCCCCCGCTCAGTTATCTGCGTTCTGCACATATGTTATGTAGTCGGTTGTTTACTTGCAAGCGGGGAGATAATCGTCACGTGACACGCACCGTCGACCAGGCGAATCCGCCGCGTCCGCGCCGGGACCGGGAGGCCACGCGCCGCCGGATCCTCGACGCCGCGCGCGACCTTTTCGGGACGCAGGGCTATGACACGGTGACCCTGCGGATGATCGGCGCGGCGGCGGACGCCAACCCCGCGCTCGTCAACCGGTACTTCGGCACCAAGGCGCAGCTGTTCGCCGAGGTCATCGCGGACGAGTCGACGCTCCCCCAGGCCATCGCGGGCGACCCCGCCGGGCTGCCGCGCCGGCTGGCCGAGCACGTCGTCCGGCAGACGCGCAGCCGTCCGCAGTCGCGCTTCCCGCGCATCGTGGACCGCTCGATCGGCGACCCGGAGGTCCAGCGCGTTCTGAGCGGGTACCTGACCGAGCGGGTGATCGAACCGCTCGCCGCGCAGCTCTCCGGGCCGGACGCGCGGGCGCGGGCGACGCTGGCGGCCGTCCTCATCATGGGCGGGGCGCCGGCGCGGCGGCTCATCGGCCTCGACGCGCTCCAGGACGACCCGGCGGATCTGACCCGGCGGCTCACCGCGATGTTCACCGCCGCGCTTTTCTGACGGCCTGGGACGAACCGGGCGCCGGGTCCTCCTTTCGTCGCTTCCGAGGTCAGCCGTGCGTCGTACATCGGCGCCCGGCCTACCGTTCCGGTCGCAAGCGAAGTCCCGACCGGAGGCCGATGGGGGCGGAGCTGCGGCGCGCCTAGTCTGCTGTCCATGAGCTTCGGGGCGCGCGTCGTGCGGACGCGATGGCGGCAGGCCGGGCGGGCGACGCGATGGGGCGCGCTCGCCGCCGTCGCCGTGCTGCTCGCGGCGTCCGGGCTGGCGTTCGGCGCGGCGGGCGGGGACCCGCCGGTCCGGCGGCTCGCGCAGCGCATCGCGGTCGTGGACGGGCCGCGCGACGACCAGCGCGTCACGCTCGACGCGACCTTCTACACGCCCGCGCGGCGCGGCCGGTTCCCCGCCGTGCTGCTCGGCCACGGGTTCGGCGGCACCAAGGACGACGTGCGCGGCGAGGCCGAACGGCTCGCCCGCGCCGGGTACGCGGTGCTGACCTGGTCGGCGCGCGGGTTCGGCGCGTCCACCGGCGAGATCGCGCTGAACTCGCCGGACTACGAGGTCAAGGACGCGCGGCGGCTCATCGACTGGCTCGCCGCCCGGCCCGAGGTGCGGCTCGACCGTCCCGGCGACCCGCGCGTCGGGATGACCGGCGAGTCCTACGGCGGGGCGATCGCGCTGCTCACCGCCGCGTTCGACCCGCGCGTGGACGCCCTCGCGCCGCGCATCACCTGGAACGACCTCGCGGGCGCGCTGTTCCCGGACTTCGCGGCGGGCGGGGACGCGTCCGCCGGAGTCTTCAAGAAGATGTGGGCCGGGCTGTTCTTCACCAGCGGCGCCGGGGGCGGCGCGTGCGGGCGGTTCCTGCCGTCGCTGTGCGCGCAGTACCAGAAGGCGGCCGAGTCGGGGCGGGCCGATCCGGAGGTGGTCGCGACGCTGCGCCGGTCGAGCCCGGCGGCCTATCCGGGGCGGATCCGGGTGCCGACGCTGCTCGTCCAGGGCCAGACCGACTCGCTGTTCCCGCTCGACCAGGCCGACGCCAACGCCCGCCAGATCGCCGCGACCGGCGCTCCCGTGTCGGTGCTCTGGTACCTCGGCGGGCACGACGGCGGCGACCCGGAGACCTCCTGGGTCGAAGGCGGCGTCCGGGACTTCTTCGACCACTGGCTGCGCGGCGGCTCCGGTCATACGGACGGGTTCACGGTCACGCGGACGGGCGGGATCGACTCGTCCACCGCGCGGACCGTCGTGGAGGCCGCGTCCGCGTCCCGCTACCCGGGCCTGCGCGCCGCGCCGCGCACGCTGCCGCTGGCCGGGCGCGTCCAGACGATCCGGAACCCGGCGGGCGGCTCCCCCGCGTCGATCTCCGCGCTGCCCGGCCTCGGGGCGCTCGGCGCGCTGGACGGCCTCGGCGGCGGCGCGCTGTCGGGCCGCCTCCCGGTGGACATGCCGGGGCAGACCGCGACGTTCGACACCGCCCCGCTGCCGTCGCCGGTGCGGATCACCGGGTCCGCGACCGTCCGGCTGCGGGTGACCGGGCCGCGCGACGCCCCGCTGTTCGCCAAGCTCTACGACGTCGCGCCGTCCGGGGCGGCGTCCCCGGCCTGGCGGATCGCGGCGCCCTTCCGGGTGCCGGGCGGCGACGGGGCCCGCGAGGCGACCGTGACGCTGCCCGCGATGGACCACCCGTTCGAGCGGGGGCACCGGCTGCGCGTGGTGATCGCGACGACCGACATGGGCTTCGCGACGCCGTCCGCGCCCGCCGCGTACGAGGTGGCGGCGGTGTCGCCGCTGACCGTCCCGACCGTGCCCGCGCTGCGCGCCCCGGCGCCCGGCGTCCCTGCGTGGGTGTGGGTGCTGCCCGGCGCGGCGGCCGTCCTCGCCGCCGGGGTGCTGCTGACGGGCCGGGTGCGGCGCCGCGCGTCGTTCGACCCGGCGCTGGCGGACGTCCCGCTGGAGATCACCGGGCTCACCAAGGCGTACAAGAACGGGCACCTGGCCGTCGCGGACCTGTCCTTCCGCGTCGAGAAGGGCCAGGTCCTCGGGCTGCTCGGCCCGAACGGCGCGGGGAAGACGACGAGCCTGCGGATGCTGATGGGCCTGATCCGTCCCGACGCGGGCGAGATCCGGATCTTCGGCCACCGCGTGGCGCCGGGCGCGCCGGTGCTGTCGCGGCTGGGCTCGTTCGTGGAGGGGCCGGGCTTCCTGCCGCACCTGACCGGCCGCGACAACCTGGACCTGTACTGGCGCGCGACGGGCCGTCCGGCCTCCGACGCGCACCTGGACGAGGCGCTAGAAATCGCCGGCCTCGGCCCCGCGCTGGACCGGGCCGTCCGCACCTACTCGCAGGGGATGCGGCAGCGGCTGGCCATCGCGCAGGCGATGCTGGGCCTGCCGGACCTGCTCGTCCTGGACGAGCCGACCAACGGCCTGGACCCGCCGCAGATCCGCGAGATGCGCGAGGTGCTCCAGCGCTACGCGGCGGCGGGCCGCACGGTGATCGTGTCGAGCCACCTGCTGGCCGAGGTCGAGCAGACGTGCACGCACGCGGTCGTCATGACGGCGGGCCGCCGGGTCGCGGCGGGCCCGGTCGCCGAGCTGACCGGCACGGGCCGCCGCCTGGAGGATGCCTTCCTGGAGATCATCGGGGAGGCCCGATGAGCACGGCAGCCCATGGTTCCGTCCTAACCGACCGCCAGGAGGCGAAATGACCGACGTCGCGGTCCCGAACGCGGCCGAGGACACGCCGCGCCCCGGCTCGCCCGGCCGGGACGGCAGCGCCCCGGGCTACGACCCGCGCCGAACGCTGCCGCTGCGGGTGGAGGCCGTCCGGCAGTTCCGGCGGCGGCGCACGCTGGTGACGTTCGGGATCCTGCTCGTCCTGCCGTGGATCCTCGTGCTGGCGTTCAAGCTGGGCGGCGACCCGGGCCCCGACAACAATGCCCCCGGCCTGGTGGACGTAGCGACAACAAGCGCCCTGAACTTCGCCCTCTTCGCCCTGTTCGTCTCCTCAGGCTTCCTGCTGGTAGTAGCGGTGGCCCTGTTCTGCGGCGACACCGTGGCAAGCGAGGCGGGCTGGTCATCCCTGCGCTACCTCCTCGCGGCCCCAGTCCCCCGAGTCCGCCTCCTCCGCCAGAAGTTCGCCATAGCCCTGAGCTACGCGACAGCCGCCGTCATCACCCTCCCCGCAATGTCCCTGCTGGCCGGCACGGTCGCCTTCGGCTGGGGCCCGGTCACCCTCCTGACCGGCCGCACCCTGGCCACCGCCCCGGCCCTGAACCGGATGGCCCTGATCGTCGCCTACGCCCTGATCAGCCAACTGGTAGTAGCGGCCCTGGCCTTCCTGCTCTCAGTGACAACAGACTCACCCCTGGGGGCAGTAGGCGGCGCGGTAGGGCTGGTGATCGTCAGCAACATCCTCGACGCGGTCACCGCCCTGGGCTCCTGGCGCGACTTCCTCCCCACCCACTGGATGTACGCGTGGATGGACGTCCTGCAACCCGACATCGTCTGGACGGGCATGGCGAAGGGCGCGTCCCTCTCCCTGACCTACGCCCTGATCTTCCTGGCCCTCGCCGTCCGCCGCTTCCGCACCCGCGACATCACCTCCTGACCGACGAGCCGACCTGCGGCGGCCGAAGACCGCACCCGCCGAGACGCGTCACTCGTCGCGAGCGACGGTGTACTCGTACAAGGTCGTGATGAGCTGACCGGCCACCATCCAGCGGATCTCCGGGTCGCCGTACCGCACGGTGGTGCGCTCGACGGCCCGCGGCCCCCACGGCGTCCTCCGGTACAACATCCCGCCGACCCCGGCCAGCGAGAACCGCCGCGCCCGGACCAGCACATGCCCGCGCCGAAAGTGCGGACACAACCGCACCGGCCCCGCCACGCACTCCGGACACAACGGAGGCTGCACCGTGTGGATGGGCGCGGGCCACGGCCCGAACGCGTACTCGTCCGCCGACAACAACCACACGGCGTCCCTGCGGCACGGCGCACCGCACACCTGGCACAGCACCTCGCGCATCGCACGGCGCTGCCGCACGGGATGGACGGCCTTGAACAGCGGAGTCCCCTGCCCCGGACTAGTGATGTTCCGACCCCACAACACGCCGTCCACATCACGGTCGGCACGCGTCTCGTCCGCGTACCCGATCCCCCGCCCCCGGACGACCACCTGACGCGGCAGCGCCTCCTCCGACGACCACGCCGTGATCCACGGCACCAGCCCCCACCGCCCGGCGGCCACGCCTTGGCCGGACGGCTCTCGAACAGTCATGGCATGCGTCTCCCTGCGTCAGCCCGGCCCTGGCGGAATCACGCGCAACCCGGAGATCGGCACGCAAAGTCACCACGCGCGGACAGTCTGTTGGTCTGTTGACAGAGTTATGGAAGCACGATGACCTCAACTCTGTAAACAGACCAACAGCGCCACATAGGATCAGATGCATGAGCGACGTGACGGACAGCCGCTCGCGACAGGTCCGCATTGCGGACGACCTTCGCGCGCAGATCAGTTCCGGGGAGCTCCGGCCCGGTGATCGACTTCCCGGCCTGCCGGAACTCGCCGACCACTACGACGTCAGCCTCGTCACCGTGCGACTCGCCCTGGGCAGGCTGCGCCAGGAGGGTCTCGTGACGAGCCGCCAAGGCAAAGGGAACTTCGTGAGAGAGCGACCAACGACGCGCCGTTACGGGATCGAGCGCTACAGCCGCTCGGTCTGGGCGGGGCAGGAGCCCAAGGCACTGCTGGACGCGGAAGGCGGCAAGCAAGACAAGACTGTCCAGCAGGACACCGAGACCGCCACCGTCCCCGCTCCCGACTTCGTCGCGGACCGGCTGCCGGGCGTCGCCGCCGGTGACCAAGTCCACGTCCGCCGCCGGATCACACGACTCGACGGAACGATCAACCAGGCCGTGGACAGCTACTTCACGCTGGAGACCGGCGAGAAGTCGTCCGCTCTCGTCGCGGGCGAGGGCAAGGGCGGCCACATCGCGCGCATCAACGCCGTCTCCCCGGTCTTGGACGTCCAGGAAGAGATCCAGGCGCGGATGCCGACCGGCCCGGAAGCAGCCCGTCTTGAGATCCCCGATGGCACGCCCGTGGTCGAAGTCTTCCGCACCTACCACACGGCGGAGGGACCCCTCGATGTCACGCACTTCGTCATCAGGGCGGACATGGTGACCTTCGACTACCGCTTCCCGATCCCCGACTGACCGCCACACCCGGGGCACGGCCACCACACGGCCGTGCCCGCCCGAAGCGGAAGCCGTGACGACGTTCGCCAGGCGCGCACGGCGGGGTATCCCGAACCTATGAACCCCCGGACCATCCGCCCCGCCGCCACGGTCACCACCGCCGAGCCCGGCGAGCCGTGGAGGTGGATCACTTATGCGGCCGAACAGGGCCACCAGGGCAGCAGTCGGCTGCTGCACGTCGGGCCGGTCCAGGCGCCGCCCGACGTTGCGAAGGCGTTCGACCTCCCGGACGGCGGCGAGGCCCTGCTGCGCAGCCAGGTCCTCCTGCTCGACGGCGAACCGGCCGAACTCGCCGACTGCTATTACCCGCTCGATCTCGCCGAGGGCACACCGATGATGGAGCGCCGCAAGATCCGTGGCGGCACGGCCGGCCTGCTGGCCGAGATGGGCTATCCGCCACGGAAGACCATCGACCTCGTGTCAGCGCGCGTTCCGACGCAACGCGAGTACAAGGCACTGGAACTCCCCAGCGACCTTCCCGTCCTCCGGACGTTCCGCGTCGTGCTGAGCGATGACGACCGACCGATCGAGGCCACCGTCATGGCGAACGCGGGCCACCTCTATCAACTCCAATACGAGATCCCGTAACGCTCGCCGGGTGAGCGCTGGTTTCGGACCTTTCGGTGAGAGATCCGTCGCCGCCCGGCAGCAGGAATCGACGTGCCTCGTGTGGTCCGATCGGCAGTGTTCTCACAGCGCATGGAAGGGGCATGTTCATGATGAGTCCACGGCCTCGCATCACCCGGCGGGCAATGCAGCGCTACAGGCAGGAGACCCGCGAGCGTCAGGGCGGCGGCGGCCCGTTCGACGTCGAGATCCGCGAGTTCGGTATGACACCACGCGTCGAATCGACCATCTACCGAACCGAGGCTCCGCCGGAAGTCGCCGCCCTTCTCGGCGCCGGTGACGTCGTCGTCCGTGCGCGGCGAATGTTCGCGGACGACGTTCCGCTTCAGATCGCGTCCAGCTACATCCCTGCGGATATCGCAGAAGGCACGGTCTTGGAGCAGCAGAACACCGGCGCCGGGGGCCTGATCAGCCGGATGGCCGAACTCGGGTACACGCAGGTGCGGATGGCCGAGCACATCACCGTGCGCCCGCCGACGACTGACGAGGCCGACTTCTTCACGATGTCGTCCGACGAGCGCGTCTTCGTCATCCGGCACGTCGGCTACACAGCCGAGGGCCGTGCGGTGGAAGCCGCCTTACAGACGCTGCCGACCCACCACTGGGAACTCGACTACGAATGGGACGTCGAGCCCGGCACCTGAAGGCCGCGCAGCCCCAGAGCCGGATGGACAGCCGAGGGCACGACGGGCCAGCCGATCGTGCAGTTGCCCGTGAAGGCCGGGTCGGCATGGGTGGGCGTGACGGGGCCACCCGGCCGTTGCCGGGATTTCCTAGGGTGGAGGGCGGTCGAGCACGGGAGGTAGGGCGCATGGCGGAGCACCGGATCATTCCGCGGCTGGGCGAGTTTCTGCGGGCCCGGCGGGCGCTGGTGCGGTCCGAGCAGCACGGGATGCCCGCCGGGACGCGGCGCACGCCGGGGCTGCGGCGGGAGGAGGTCGCGATGCTGGCGGGTGTCAGCACCGACTACTACGTCCGGCTGGAGCAGGGACGGGAGAAGCGTCCGTCCGCGCAGGTCGTCGAGGCGCTGGCGCGTGCGCTGCTGCTGGAGGACGAGGCCGCCGCGTACCTGCGCGGTCTCGCGCAGCCCGGCCCGGCCCGGCGGACGCGGCGGGCCGCGCGCCGCGAGTACGCCGCGCCGGGGCTCGTCGCGCTGCTGGACGCCTGGTCCGCCACGCCCGCGCGAACACCGACCCCGACGATCCGCGCCTGACCTAACTGGTCGGTGAACTGTCTCAGTCCGAAACGAGCTAGGAGACCCGCTCATGCCGAAGACGGCCACCGCCGACAAGGTGGAACTGTCGGAACTGCTGGACTTCGTCCGTCCGCGCCACCGGGGGCTGCTCGCCACCGTCCGCTCCGACGGACGCCCGCAGCTCTCCCCGGTGACCTGCGGCCTGACCGCGACAGGCCAGATCGTCGTGTCCACCTACCCCGAGCGCGCCAAGATCGTGAACGCCCGACGCGAGCCGAACGTGTCGATCTGCGTGCTGTCCGACGACTGGAACGGCCCGTACGTCCAGGTGGACGGCCGCGCCGAGGTGATCGACATGCCCGAGGCCCTGGACGGCCTGGTCGAGTACTACCGCGCGATTTCCGGCGAGCACCCCGACTAGGACGACTACCGAGCCGCCATGCGCCGCCAGAACAAGTCTCTGCTCCGCATCCACATCGACCGCTGGGGCCCGGTCGCCACCGGCGGTTTCCCCGCCCACCTGACGAACAACTGACACTGGCCCACACGGCGGACGGCCTCACAGCCCACCGGACGAGCGACTGACACCCGCACACAACCGACGACCTCTCCGCCCGCCTGACGGGCGGCCGACGCTCGGCGGGCGGCCGGTGCCCGCCGCGCGGTCGGTGCCCGGCGCGCGGTCGGTGCCCGGCGCGCGGTCGGTTATCCACAGGGCGCGCTACGGCGTGACCCGGCCTGCCGGGCGCCGGTAGCGTGGCGCCCGTCATGAGCATTTCCGCGAGCAGCCGCCGAGGGTCGCGCCTTTTGCGCGTCCTCGGGGTCGTGCTGCTCCTGGCCGGGCTCATGGCGATGCACGGCTTCCAGGTGACCGTCAACACGATGGACGCGTCGGGGCCGATGACCGTCCACGCGACCCACGCGCAGCACGAGAAGCCGTCCCCGGCGCAGGAGCACCGGCACGACCATCCCGCCGGGGAAGTCTGCCTTTGGCTGCTCGTGGCGCTGTTCGCGTTCGTCCTCGCCGCCCTCGGCCGGTGCGCGCTGGAGCGCGTCGGCCGATCGCCGGCGCGCGGCCCCAAGCCCCGGGCGGACGTGCGCGGGCGGGCGCCGCCCACCCGCACGATCTTCCAGTTGGCCGTCCTGCGGCTGTAGGAGGACGCGGTTCGCCACCGCGCCCCCGATCAGCCCTGCACGGACAACGGAAGGTTCCACTCATGAAGCGCGTTCTGACGACTGCCCTCGTCCCGCTGCTCGCGGCGGCCACCCTGACGGCCTGCGGCGACGGCGACAAGCCGTCCGCCCACCCGTCCGGCCACATGCAGGGGCACATGTCCCCGGCGACGACGGCGGCCCACAACGCCCAGGACGTCATGTTCGCCCAGATGATGATCCCCCACCATCGGCAGGCGGTGGAGATGGCCGGGCTGGCCGCGCGCCGCGCGTCGTCGCCGAAGGTCAAGGACCTGGCGTCCCGCATCGCCGCGGCCCAGGACCCGGAGATCGCCAAGATGTCGGGCTGGCTGACGGCCTGGAAGGAGCCCACGTCCATGCCGTCCATGAACCACGGCTCGATGGACGGCATGATGAGCGACCGGGACATGAAGGCCCTCGGCGAACTCACCGGCAAGGAGTTCGACCGGAAGTTCCTCACGATGATGATCGAGCACCACCGGGGCGCGGTCGTCATGGCCCAGACGGAACAGCGTTCCGGCTCCAACCCGGCCGCCCGAGCCCTGGCCGCCTCGATCGTCACCACGCAGACCGCCGAGATCGCGACGATGCGCGACTTGCTCAAGGCAAGGTAAAGCCCTCCCTGAGGGCGTCCCGCCCGGGGCGCCCTCAGGGAACGTGACCAACATCACATTTATCCGGTGACGGGCGGGACAATCTGAGCCGAATGCCAGGTTTTAGGGGACCCAAGCAACACCCAAGGTGACTCCATCAACACCCAAAGCAACAGTCTTGCCGGCAAAATCGGTCGAACGCAATGAGGGCGTCGCATAGGCTCGGCGAACCGTACGAAAAGTCGCGCTCATCGAAGGGAAGGGAACGCGACATCGTCTCGATCGGCGGATTAACTTCCGGCACGACGGGGGAGATGATCACCATGGCACGGCAGCAGCTCATCAAGCGCCCGAAACCGCCACGTCAACCGAGCCCGATCGACCTACGGACCCCCTCGGGGCGGATCCTGCCGTACTGATCCAGTCTTCCGCCTCCACGGGCACCCGCACGCGACCCGGGGCCTCTCCACGCCCACGCCGGAGAGGCCCCGACACGTCTCTGCCGCGCGATCTGACCACCCAGCCGAGATCGCTTGCTTTCAAGACCCGCAGCCTCCTCGCACAGATGCAAATTGCATCGTCCGCGCTCAGGCACAGACTCAAGCGGCCCAAGGCGCGAACGCCAGAACCACATTCTTCGGGGCGCTCAGCCCAGCCCGCACGATCGCCCGGCACGATCGCCCGGCGTCGCGCCTCGGCACGCCCGCTCGGCACGCCCGCTCGGCACGCCCGCTCGGCACGGCGGCAGCGCCGCCGCCCAACGCGTCTCAGCTCGGCCGTCGGGCTGCTCGGTCCGCGGCAGTCGCCAGCTGCCGTTTCCTGGCGTGCCGGCGCAGCCCTGCGCGACTCGTTCAATGTTGTCGTCCGGTTGGCTGCGTCGATAGAGGCGCGGCGGACCGCAGGGCTTGGCCGTTCGGGTCGCCTGTCCGGCAGGCCGTGGACGTGCGGGGGCGGCTGGTTGGCCGTGCGGCCTGGGATTGGTCAGGGTCGGTCGCGGGGCGGGGTGATCTCGGTCGTCCAGTCGAGGCCCAGGGCGGTGCCCGCTGCGAGCAGGGCTTCGGGGGTGCGGCCGGCGGCGCGCAGGGTGATGTCCGCGGCGCCCTCGTCGTGGGCGAGGATCACGTCCGGGCCGCCGTAGAGCGTCGTGTGGGCGCCCAGTTCACGCCACGGGCCCGCGAAGCCCATCGCGGGGAACGTCGTTCGGAGGCGGGTTGCGGCCTCGGGGGGTAGTTCCGCTACCTCGACCGAGGGGCGCAGGGCGAACGGTAGGCGCATTGCGGCCAGCTGGACGTAGAACTCCGTGACCGAGTCCGCTTGTAGCCACCACTCGTCGGATCCGTCGCTGACCAGGAGACGTGGGTCGGCCAGCGCCGCGTCCGACGCCGCGTAGCCCCACTCGTTGCAGTACTGGTACTCGGCCATGAGCACGCAGACGCGCAGGTCGCCGTCCGGGTCGGTTAGATCGGTGTCGTCCGGCAGGCCCGCCGAAACGCCGTAGCCGGACGGGTCCGGACGCACTGTCGGCGGCCATACCGGGTGCGTCCAGTACAACCGGGCCTCGTGGGTGAAGGAGTTGAAAGGCAGGTCCCACCACTCGTCCACGGCCTTGGGGATCGGGAGCGTCACGTCGACGCCTTCCATGTCCTCTTCGTCGTCGGCGTCCAGGACGTCGCCGTGCAGCTTGCGGACGTAGAGCCGGTGCTCGTCGGTGTCCTCGCGGCGCCACGCCGGCGGTCCGGACGGCGCCGTGAACCCCCACTCCTCCTGGAACGCGCGGAGCAGGTCCCAGCGCGGAGCGGTGTCGGCGAGGTGGGCGGCGAACACTTCGGGAGGCATGAAGGGCCGCTCGTCCCAGCGGGGCATGACGGCGCGGAGCCGTCCGGCGAACGCCCCATAGTCGACGATCTCGGTCATGCGGGGAGCTTAGGGTCTGCCTCATCCGCCACGCGAGACCCGCTCGCGGGAGGCCGCCGAGCGGGAGCCGGACGCGCGGATCCGGCCGTCAGGCGCGGGCGGCGGACGCTCCCTGCACGCGGCCGGCCCGAGCGGACGGCGCCCGGGACGCGGGCGACAGCGGCTCGGCCCCGGCCGCCGCGAGCGACGCCTCGTCCGGCGTGATGAGGCGGACGTTCCCGCCGAGCCCGGCGAGCTGCTCCTCCAGCGGCGGATCGGGCAGCGGAGCGATGACCAGGACGTCGTCGTACCCGGCGGCGAAGTCGGCGTTCGCGCTGGTCCGGACGCCGCCGTCCACATAACGGACACCCGAGATCGTCACCGGCGGCCACACCCCGGGCACCGCGCAGCTGGCCGCGACGGCGTCCACGAGCGACACCCCGGACGTCCGGTCGAACACGACGGGCAGCCCCGCGCTCGCCTCGACCGCGACGATCCGCAGATCCCGGTCCGGCCACGCATGGGACGGCAGCCGCGCCTCGATCACCGCCCGCCGCTCCTCCTCGGAGACCGTGTCGGCCTTCAGCGCGTACTCGGCGACGGCGCGCCGCAGGTCACCCGGCTCGGGATGCTCGCGCTGCAACCGCACGACGGTCTCCCACACCTCGGCGATCGCGACCGGCGGCGTCAGCTCGTGGTTCGGCGCGTCCGGGTCGGCCTGCCGCGCGTACAACTCGTCCAGCGACAGCCCGCTGCCGAGCTGCGCGCCGACGGTCGAGCCGGCGGACGTGCCGACGACGAGGTCCGCGTCCGTCCAGTCCTGCCCGGCCTCGGCGAGCCCGGCGAGCAGCCCGGTCGTCCACGCGATCCCCGCGACGCCCCCGCCGCCGAGCACCAGTGCCTTCGTCATCACGCCCTCCCGGTTCCCTGATCGCCACCCACGATCATGCCGGACGCCCGCGTCCGTCGTTCCGCCAGGTACCCGGCGGGCGCCGTCCCGGTTCGGTGGGTGAAGGTCGCCCGGTAGGCGGTCGGGGTGATGCCCAGGTGGCGGGCGAAGCGGGCGCGCAGGGAGTCGCCGGAGCCCAGGCCGGACGTCCGGGCGATCTCTTCGATCGGCAGGTCCGTCGTTTCCAGGAGTTCTCGGGCTCGGTCCACCCGGCGGGCCAGGAGCCACTGGAGGGGGCTTTGGCCGGTTTCGGTGCGGAAGCGGCGGGTCAGGGTCCGTTCGCTGACGCAGGCGTGCGCGGCCAGGTCGGCGATCGTCAGGGGGTCGGCCAGGTGGGTCAGTGCCCAGGCTTGGACGTCGGCGAGAGTTCGGCCCGTTACGGGGGCGGACGGGATGAACTGGGCCTGGCCGCCGGAGCGGACGGGGGCGACGACGACCCGGCGGGCGCTCTCGTTGGCGACCGCCGCGCCGTGGTCGCCGCGCAGCAGGTGCAGACAGAGGTCGATGCCGGCGGCGAGGCCGGCCGAGGTGAGGATGTCGCCGTCGTCCACGAACAGGACGGACGGGTCCAACCGCACCGACGGGTACAAGGACGCGAACTCGTCCGCGCGGCGCCAGTAGGTCGTGGCGGGACGGCCGTCCAGAAGGCCGGCGGCGGCCAGGACGAACGCGCCGGTGCAAATCGAGACCAGGCGGCGGCCCGAGGACGCGGCGCGTTGCAGGGCAGCGGTGATCGAAGGGTCCAAGGGGCCGCGTTGTCTGGTGCCGGGGACGATGATCGTGTCCGCCGTGTCCAGGATGTCCAGGCCGTGGGGGATGTCGAGGCGGTAGCCGACGCTCGTTGCGACCGGCCCCGGTACGGCCGTGCAGTGCAGCACCTCGTAGAGCGGACGGCCGTCCCGCGTCGCCTCGCCCAGCACCTGCGCCGGGATCGCCACGTCGAACGGCACCACCGGCGGGACGATCAGAACGCCGACACGGTGCATGGCTGGATCCTCCGGAAGGTTGGCATTCGAGCCACTGTCCTGGATACCACCGCGCACAGCAGAGTGGAACCATGTTCCGTCTCCACCGCGCGTGGCCCGTGGCGGCCGTCGCGTTCGTCGCGCTCGTCGGGGCCGCCGGGTTCCGCGCCGCCCCGGGCGTGCTGATGGTCCCGCTGCAGGACGAGTTCGGCTGGTCGCGCGCCACGACGTCCCTCGCCGTGTCGGTGAACCTCGTCCTGTACGGGCTGACCGCGCCGTTCGCCGCCGCGCTCATGGACAGGTTCGGCGTCCGGAAGGTCACCGCCGCCGCGCTCGTGCTCATCGCGGCGGGCAGCGGCCTGACGGTCGGCATGTCCGCGAGCTGGCAGCTCATCCTGTGCTGGGGCGTGCTGATCGGCCTCGGCACCGGCTCGATGGCGATGGTCTTCGCCGCGACCGTCACGGGACGCTGGTTCGTCAAGCACCGCGGCCTGGTCATCGGCGTCCTGACGGCGGGCGGCTCGACCGGCCAGCTCGTCTTCCTCCCCGTCCTCGCAGCGCTCGCCCACGACCACGGCTGGCGGACGGCCACGCTGGTCGTCACCGGCGCGGCGCTCGCCGTCGTCCCGCTCGTCCTGCTGGTGATGCGCGAGCGCCCCGCCGACGTCGGCCTGCTCCCCTACGGCGCGACCGAGCCCCCGGACGAGCCGCACAACGGCGAGAACGCGGCCCGCGTCGCCCTCCGCACGCTGAACAAGGCCGCAAGGACGAAACCGTTCTGGCTGCTGGCGGGCGGCTTCTTCATCTGCGGCGCGTCCACGAACGGCCTGGTCGGGACGCACTTCATCCCCGCCGCCCACGACCACGGGATGCCGGAGACGACGGCCGCGAACCTGCTCGCGCTCGTCGGGATCTTCGACATCGTCGGGACGGTCGCGTCCGGCTGGCTCACCGACCGCGTCGACGCGCGGATCCTGCTCGGCTGGTACTACGCGCTGCGCGGCCTGTCGCTGCTGGTCCTGCCGATGCTGTTCGCGAACGAGCCGCACCCGAGCATGCTCGTCTTCATCGTCTTCTACGGCCTGGACTGGGTCGCGACCGTCCCGCCCACGATCGCGCTGGCCCGCAAGGCGTTCGGCCCGAAAGACGGGACGATCGTCTTCGGCTGGGTCTTCGCCGCGCACCAGCTCGGCGCGGCGACCGCGGCGGCGGCGGCCGGCGCGCTCCGCACGTCCCTCGGGACGTACACGCTCGCCTGGTGGGGCGCGGGCGTGCTGTGCCTGATCGCGGCGGTGCTGTCCGTCTCGATCGGGCGGGCGCGCCCGCGCCCGGCGGTCGTCCCGGCGGTCGAGGCCCCCGTGACCTGACCGCCGCGGATCAACTCCAGCGGACCGGCAGTTCCGCCAGGCCCGGCATCGTGGAGCGCTTCCAGCGGGGAGCGGCGCCGGCGGGCCGCAACCGGGGGAAGCGCTCGGTGAGCGCCCGCAGCGCCGCCTCCAGCTCGACGCGCGCCAGGTGCTCGCCGGGGCAGCGGTGCGGGCCGTGGCCGAAGGTGAGGTGCGGGTTCGGCGTGCGCGCGAGGTCCAGCCGCTCCGGGTCGGGAAAGCGGGACGGGTCGCGGTTGGCGGCGGCCCGCGCCACGAGGACGGACGTCCCCGCAGCCACCGACACCCCACCGATCGACGCGTCCTCGACCGCACCGCGCGCCATCCCGTCGCGGGCGTCGGACGGGATCCAGCGCAGCAGCTCGTCGACAGCCGTCGGGACGAGCCCCGGATCGCCGACGAGCGCGTCCCACAGCTCGGGAGCCCGCAGCAGCGTGAAGACCATGTTGCCGATCATGTTGGTGGTCGTCTCGAACCCCGCGATCAGCATGGCCGCCGCGAGCATCACCCGGTCCGCGACGGACACCGGCCCGGGACCGACCGCGAGCACCGACAGCAGGTCCGAGCCCGGATCAACGGCCCGCGACGCGAGCTTCCCGGCCATGTACCGCCCCAGTTCGTCCAAAGCGACGGCGACGGACTCGCGCTCGGCCTCGGACGCGCCCGGACGCAGCGCCAGCATCGCCGCCGCCCAGTCCCCGAACCGCGTCCGCTCGTCCGCGGGAATGTCGAGGATCTCGCAGATGACCGCCACCGGAAGCGGCACCGCGAGATCCCGCACGAGATCCGCGGGCTCCCCTGAAGAAGCCATTCCGGCGACCAATTCAGCAGCGATGTCACTGATCCGCCCCCGGAGCGCGGCGGCCCGCTCACGCGTGAAGAACGGCTGGATCAGCGCGCGCTGCGCGGCGTGCGCGGCGCCCTCGACATCGGTCAGGAATCGCTGGTCGCGCAGCCCGTCGGCGGCCGTCGTGGCGGCCTCGCGGGAGAACACCGACGGCCGCGCCAGCACCCGGCAGACGTCCCGGTAACGCGTGACGAGAAGCAGCTCCTCGCCCTCGGGCGTGAGAATCCGCGCCACCGGATCGTTCTCCCGCAGCCACGCGTAATGGGGATGGACGTCGAGCCCGGGGCATTTCTCGTAGCCGCCGCCGAACGGATACGGATGAGGCACGCGCATTCTCCCTCCAAAGAGAACCGCGCATAACGGTACGGACGGCATGTCACCGGGCGTGTCACCCGGACGCGTTACGATGTTCCGTCGTATTGGCGGTCTTTGTTCCGAGCCGGGAAGGGAGCCCATGCGCGTCTCGGTCCTCGGCGAACTGCGGCTGACCGACGACGAAGGCCGCCCGCTCGACCTCGGCGAGGGCAGCCGCAGGCGCCGCAACCTGCGCGCGCTGATCTGCGTGCTCGCGCTGGAGGACCGGCCCGTCCCGTCGTCGCGGCTGAAGGCCCTGCTGTGGGACGACCCCGACCGCGACCACACGTCCGTGCTGACCAACCTCGTCGCGCAGGCCCGGCGCGTCCTGCCGCCCGGCCGCCTCGTCACCGAGACCGGGACGGCCGGCGCCCGCCTCTACCGTCTGACCCGAAGCACGGTCGACGCCGACGACTTCGTGAGCGAGGCCGAACGCGGCGACGCGGCGCGCGACAAGGGACGGCTCGCCACCGCCGCCGTCCACTACCGCCGCGCGATGGCGCCCTGGCAGGGCGTCACCCCCGAGCAGACCCTGCACGACCTGCCCGACACCGAGGGCGCCCGCGTCCGTGCCGAACCGCTGCGCGCGCTGCGGGTCAGGGTCGCCGAGGCGCTGGTCGCGACGCAGCTCGACCTCGGCCGCCACTCCGACGAGCTGGTCGCCGAGATCGGCGAGCACCTCGCCTTCGACCCGGCCAACGAGAACCTGCACCGGGACCGGCTCGTCGCGCTGTACCGGCTCGGCCGCCGCACCGACGCGCTGCGCGCCTACCAGAGCGCCGCCGCCGCGATCGAGACCGAACTCGGCGTCCCGCCCGGCCCGGCGCTGCGCCGCGTCCACGAGCAGATCGCCGCGGGCACGCTCCCGCGCGCCGAGCGGGACGAACCGCGCGCCCGTCCCGTCCTGCGCGCCGGCGGGCTCAGCTACCGGGGCGTCACCGACTACACGCTCGGCGGCAAGGACAACACCGAGGAGGAGCGCGCGTTCGTCGACAAGATCGTCGCCGACACCGGCACGGACGCGACGCTCATCACCAAGGACAACCGCGACTGCGTGCTGCGCATGGTCCGGACGCTCGCCGGGCTCGGCGTCCGCCAGTTCCTCGACCTCGGGTCCGGGCTGCCCGAGCAGATCAGCCCGAGCGTCCACCAGACGGCCCGGACGGCCGCCGACGAGCCCCCGCGCGTCGTGTACGTCGACAACGACCCGGTCGTCGCGATCACGAGCCGCGCCATGTACTCCGGCGCGGGCGTCGCGTTCCACGAACTGGACCTGATGGACGTCGAGGCCGTCCTGGACGCCGCGGGCCGCTGCCTGGACTTCGCCGAGCCGATCGGCCTGATCGCCGCGAACACCCTCCAGTACGTCGGGGACGCCGACGACGACCTCGGCACCGCGCAGATCACCGAGCTGGTCACGGCGTACGTGGACGCGCTCGCGACCGGCAGCTACCTCGCCCTGACCCACATCACCGGCGACGGCATCGACCCCCGCCTGCGCCCGTACATCGACTCGACCGAGCCGGACGCGGCGCTCCCCCAGCACCTGCGCACGACCGAGCAGATCGAGCGGCTGCTCGTCGGCCTCCCGCTGCTGCCGCCCGGCCTGACCGACGTCGGCGCGTGGCGGCCCGAGCGTCCGTTCGTCCCGCGCGACCTGCGGATCATCGGCGGGATCGGCGCGAAGGTTTGAGGTGACAGTTCCGGTGACAGCGGCGGCCTAGCGTCGCCCGCATGCTGGAAAGCCGAGGGGGCCGGGCGTCCGCCGCCCGCGTCTGGAACTACTGGCTCGGGGGCAAGGACCACTACCACGCCGACCGGGACCTCGCGGCGGCGCTCGACGCCCTCGACCCCGCGCTCGCGCGGACGGCCCGCGAGCAGCGCGCGTTCCTCGGCCGCGCCCTCGACCGCCTGGCCGGGCCGGGCGGGATGCGGCAGTTCCTGGACGTCTCGGTCGGCCTGCCCGCGCCCGGCGCCACGCACGCGGTCGTCCGGCGGCGCGCGCCCGGCGCCCGCGTCGTCTACGCGGGCGGCGACCCGGTCGTGCTCAGCCACACCCGCGCGCTGGTCTCCGGCGTCGCGGTCGCGGACGGCGACGTCGCCGACCCGGCGGCCCTGCTCGCCGAGGCGGAGAGCCTGCTTGACCTGGACCGGCCGGTGGCGCTCGTGCTCGGCAGCGTCCTGGAGCACGTGCCGGACGACGAACAGGCGCGGACGATCGTCAAGGAGTTCGTCCACGCCCTCGCGCCGGGCAGCCACGTCGTCCTCGCGCACCTGACGGCCGAGCGCGGCGCCGCCGACCGCATCGCGCGGTGCTGGAACGACACCGCCCGGCCCCGCCTGACACCGCGCTGCACCGACCAGGTGCGCAATCTGTTCGACGGCCTCGACGTGCTGGACCCCGGCATCGTGCCGTGCGCCGCGCTGCGACCGCGGTCGGCCGTCGTCACGCGCCTGTGCGGGGTGGGCCGCGTCCGCTGACGGACCGACGGCCCCCGCACTTCCCCGGACCGCCCCGGCGTCGCCCTCTCCCCTCCCATGGGCGGCGCCGGGGCCGGTCCCTACTGGTCGCCCGGGACGGTCACGTGCTCGTCCGCCTGCACCTGCGGCTGCTCGCCCGTCCCGGCGCGGCGCGCGTCGGCGCGGCCCTGCCGGGTGCCGCGCTGGAACGAGCCCATGATGCGCAGGACGTCCTCGGGCGACCGCGTGTCGACCTCGGGCTCCGGCTCGGGCTCGGGATCGGCCTGCTCGGTGCGCAGCTGCTCCACGATGCTGGCCTGCGGCTGGCGGATGGGGAGGCCGTGCGTCGTCCGGACGTCCTCCTCCTCGGCCTCGGGCTCGGCCGGACGCGGCTCGGGCGCGGGCGGCGCGGCCTCGACGGGGGCGGGCGGCGTCTCCTGCGGGCCGGTGTCGCCGCTGTGCGCGACGCGCAGCGCGGGCGGCGCGGGCTCGGCCGTCCGCAGCAGGGCCAGGCTGCCGTTCTGGCGCACCGGGCCCTCGTCCGGACGCGGGATCTCGCGGCGCGGCAGGCCGCCGGTCGGCGCCGGGGGCTCGGCCTCGAACAGCGCGTTCGGCAGCAGCACCACGGCCATGATCCCGCCGAACGCCGAGCCCTTCAGCGTCACCGTGATCCCGTGCCGCCGGGCGATGAGGCCGACCACCAGCAGGCCGAGCCGGCTGCTGGACGCCGCGTCGAACGGCGGCGGGTCGGCGATGAGCCGGTTCACCGCTTCGAGCTGGTCGGGCCGCAGCCCGAGGCCCTTGTCCTCGATCATGATCGCGAGGCCGTTGGCCGTCGCCTGCGAGGTGACCTCGACGGTCGTGTCCGGCTCGGAGAAGCTGAGCGCGTTCTCGATCAGCTCGGCGAGGAGGCTGGTGACGTCCAGCGCGCGCCCGCTCAGCCAGCGGTCGTCCAGCCGGGGGACGTTGACGCGCTGGTAGTTCTCGACCTGGCCGATCGCGAGGCGGATGACGTCCATCAGCACCATCGGACGGCGCGCGCCCCGGTGCGCCTGGCCGCCCGACAGCAGCAGGATGTTGCCGGTGTGGCGGCGGATCCGGGTCGCGACCTCGTCGATCTTGAGGATGTCGCCGAAGACCTCGGGGTCCAGGTCGCGGCGCCGCTCGACGCGGTCCAGGACGTGGTGCTGCTGCACCGACAGCGCCTGGGTGCGCAGCGCCTGGTTCCGCAGCACCTCGCGGAAGCCGCGCCGCTGCTCGGCCTGCCCGACCGCCGCCGCGATGGCGATCTCCTGCACCCGGTTGATCTCCTGGCCGACCTGCCCGATCTCGTCGTCGCCGAACTGCAGCGGCGGCGCCTCGGCCGCGACGTCGACCTTCTCACCGCGGCTGAGGCGTTCGACGACGTCCGGCAGCCGCCGCTCCGACAGCTCCTGCGCGGCGATCTTGAGCCGGCGCAGCTGGCGGACCAGCAGCCGGGACGTGGTGACCGCGAGCACGATGGACGCGACGACCGCGCCGAGGCCGAGACCGGCGATGAGGATCAGCCGCAGGATGACGCCGTACCCGATGGGCTGGGCGCGCTTGACGACCGCGTCACCGCCCTCGTCCACGAGGTTGTCGAGCTGGGTCAGGACGGGCCGCGTCGTGGTCTCCCACTGCGCCGGGGTGACCGTCGGCGGCCGGGACACCGACCGCGACTGCGCGACGATCCGGTCCTCCAGCGTCCGCAGCCGCGCGAACGCGGCGCCGGACGCGAACGCGTCGTAGCGGGCCTGGTCGGACGGGTGGAGCTGCCCGTAGGCGTCCTCCAGCGCGTACCGCGACAGCCCGACGGCCTGCGCGAACTGCGTGGCCTCGGGCCCGGACATGTGGCGGGCGGTCAGCAGGCCCTCGGCCAGCGCGTCCTCGCGGGACAGCAGCTCGCGGGCGCGGGTGAGGGCGATGAGCGAGCGGCCGTCGGCGGAGATGTCGGGGTCGTCCAGTTCCGCGTTCGCCATGTTGATGAGGAACCCGGCGTCGATCGCGTCGTTGTACGGCTTGGCCGCGGCGGCGGCGTCGATCGTGCCGCTGTCGATCGCGTTGCGGATGGCGGTGAGCGCCTGGAGGCGCTGGCTGGTCAGCTCGATGTGCCGCTGGATCTTGTCGCCGGGGGCGTCCTTGGCGGTGCGGCGCCAGCGCGCGATGGCCTGGTCGGTGCGGGCGCGCTGCTCCGACAGGTCCGGCGGGACGGCGTTGCGGTGCCGCGCGGCCAGGTAGACCAGCGACGCCCGGCGCTCGTCCTGCAGCACGTTGATCAGGGTCTTGGTCGGACGCCCGGCGGTCTGGTCGCGTTCGGACGTCTGCAGGAGGTTCCAGCCGTCACCGACGGTCACCCACGCGGCGAAGCCCCACAGGGCGGTCAGCGACAGCAGGACGGCGGTGATCTTCAGCCGCATGCGGATCTTGCGATTTTCGGGGGGCTTGCGGAAGCGCATCAACCAGTCCTAGCAGGCGGATCACAGAAAGTGAGGGAGCCGATACGGAATGACGACCCCGCTGGGGCGGACGCGGGACGGATCATCATCAAGCATCCGATTGCACGCGCAGCACCCTAGCAACGCCCGGTCCGGAATCCGGGTCGAACACTCGGCACGGTTTTGGATCGTGCCGAATCACACCGGGCGGTCACTTTCGGTGATCATGGCGGGGACGGGTCAGAGGCGGTCCCAGTAATCATGGTCCGCGCCGTAGAAAGCGCTGCTGAACGCGATCTGGCGGCGCAAATACTCCGCTTCCTGCGCGCACTCGGGCGGAAGTGTCGCGAGCAGGGCGTCGCACGCGGCGGTCAGGTCGGCGACCTTCTCCTTGATCCAGGTCTCGTCCGCGCCGAGGAGCTGGGCGTTCAGGTCGCCCCAGGTCTGGTCGCGGCCGAGCGTGGCGCGGTCGTTGAACAGCCGGAGAATTTTCTGCACACAGTCGCTGGCCGCGCGCAGCGTGCCGAGGTTGCCGGTGACGGCTCGTCCCGCGTCGGTCGCCCAGTGCGCGACGTTCACCCAGGTGCTGCCGAAGTTCTCGGCGTTGTCGAGGTAGCGCTCCAGCGTGACGGGCGGCGTCCCGGTCGCGGCGAGTTCCGCGGTCCAGTCCTGCTCGCGGCCCATGGCGAGGATCATGCGGCGCAGCTCGTCCCGCCAGGCCGCGCGCCAGGTCTCGTCCACGCCGGGCAGGAGGTCGTCGCGCAGGTCGGCGAGGAACCGGGCGAGCGCGTCGCCGTCGGACGGTGTGCCGCCGTCGGCGATGCGCAGGCAGCGGCGCTCGATCGCGCGGACCTCGTCGGCGGTGGACGCCTCGTGGTCGATGAGCCAGTCCACCGCGAAGATCCACAGCGAGGTGCGGGCGGGTGCGCGGAGTTCCTCGGCCGTCCGCCACGGCGCGCCCCACGCGACGGCCTTCGCCAGCTTCACCGCCAGCCCCGGACCCATCGGCGGGTCCGGGAACAGGTCGGGGTATTCGGCCATGCAGCGGCGGAGGTCGGCCGCTATCTCGTCCGTCATCGGGGGGTCAGGACCAGTTCGACGGGCTCGCGCGGCTGCAGCGTGAGGGACAGCTTCGGGGCGACCGGCCCGGCGAGCGCGACATCGAACCGCCGCAGCATTCCCGCGACGATCAGCGCCGCCTCCTGGTGGAAGAACGCCTCGCCGAGGCACTGGTGCGCGCCGTTGCCGAACGGCATGTAGGCCAGCGGGTGCCGCGCCCGGACCTGCTCGCGGGTGAACCGGTCGGGGTCGAACCGCAGCGGGTCCGGCCAGAACTCCTCCAGCCGGTGCGTGAGGTACGGCGTGATGACGAGCGTGGAGCCGGCGGGGATCTCGACGCCGTCGATGACGTCGTCCTTCGTCGCCATGCGCGGCACCGCCCAGCCGACGGAGTAGATGCGCAGCACCTCGCGCAGCACCATCTGCGTGTACGCCAGCTCGCGGACGTGCTCGCGGCGCAGCGGACCGTCGCCGACGACGGCGTCCACCTCCGCGCGGACGCGTTCGTACACGTCCTGGTGCTCGATGAGCGACACCCAGATCCAGGTGAGCGCGATGGCGCTGCTCTCGCTGCCCGCGACGAACAGCGCGACGATGTCCTCGCAGATCTGGTCGTCGGTGAGCGGCTGCCCGTCCGCGCCGGTGCCGCGCATGAGCTTGGTGACGATGTCGGCGCCGTCGCGCTGCTCCCGCCGCGCCTGGGCGAGGACGGGCCGCAGGATCTCGTTGACGGTCCGGGTCGCGCGCTTGAACGGCCGGTCGCCCGGCATCGGGATCGCGTGCGGGACGAACGGCATCGCCATCCGCCACAGCAGGCTGCCCATCGCGGTCGCGACGGCTTCGCCGAGCCGGTCGCCCTCGCCGTCGGGGATGAGGCTGCCGAAGAACACCGGGTCCACGACGCGCTGGACGACGCGCGTCATCTCGATGCCCGCGTCGATCGGCTGCCCGGCGCGCGCCGCGAGGTCGTCCACCGCGCCGGTGATCGAGTCGATCATCTGGTCGCTCATCGACTTCAGGTAGCCGGCGGAGAACGCCGTCTGCAGGATCTCGCGGCTGGCGTGCCACTGCGCGCCCTCGCCGCCGATGCCCTTGCCGGTGAGGCGGCCGAGCGCGGACCACATCGCGGCGCCGCGCGGGTAGTCGGCGGCGTGCGTCCGCAGGATGTGCTGCAGGTGGTCGGGGTGCGTGACGAGGAACGGCCGGAACGGTCCGAGGTTGAGGCGGACGATCTGGCCGCGCGCCCGGTCGCCGAGCCCGTCGAGCAGGCCGAGCGGCCCGGCGCGGCGGACCTGGCCGACGACGCGGCGCAGCGGGACGGAGTGGAGACGATCGGCGGGCCCGGCTTCGACGGTTGCGGTCATGACGGCTTCCTCACACGGTCCGATGCGGCGGATCCCCGGCCTGCGCGGCGCGGGCGCTGATTGAACGTGACTGGGGTCGAAACGGCCGGACGGCCTCCTGCTGTCGGCGATCTTGCTCGAACTATTACACACGGTCCATTTCTCGCCAAGCCCTTGCCTTGGGCCGGACCGGAAAGCGCCGGTTCGCGGGGCAAACGGTTCCGCTTGCGCACCCGCGACGACCTGCCGGACCATGGAAAGGGCGGAAAAACCAGCCCGTTCGGACGTGGTACTCGCCACAGTGCCGCCTTGAACCGTGTCGGCGGACGCTGGCGAAGACGCTGGTCAGGACGGGTTTCGGTCACTGACCTGGCGTCCCGTGCGGCGCGCGGCGAGCAGGGGGCGCAGGAGGAACGGCCGTCCCGCGCGTCCCGCGCGCGTCACCATCCGGAAACGGTGCGTAGGCCCCGGGTGAATTCCAACGAGCGCCGACAGAACGCCAATTTCAAACGATCAAGCTCGTCCCGGCCCCGGCCGCCACAGAAAGGAAAAATGTTATTCGCGGCAGAGCCGGATTCGATCCCGTGGGCGGAGGTGTGAGGCCGAGCCGGACGGGGGACGTACGCCTACGGGCGCCCCCACCAGCACGGATCGTGATTAGCGGCACGAAACCAGTCATATCTCACCACTCTTCAACAAAGCGGACAGATGTGCTTCAGGTCCGCCCGCCGCGTTACAGCGATGATCGTCACACCGGCGAATGCCGCGAACTCGGGGAGCGGCCCACAGATGGGCCCGCCGGAGCAGTTCGCGGGCCGCCGGACGCCGGACGCCGGGACGCCGCCGGTAGGCGCCGAACCCCGGGCCGAGGAGGACGACTTCCCCCGGGTCGGCCCGCGGGAACGTCCGGCCGCGAACCCAGGTGAAGGAACGGCCCGCCCGCCACCGCGAGGACGACGAACGCTCCATCACCGGTCCCGCCCCGCGCGAACGCGTTGGACGCCGACCCGACGACCCCGGCCGCTCGCCCGTCGACGCGACACGGACGCCTCGTCCCCCTGGGCCGGCACCGCGAGATGGTCGCGGTGCGAAGCGGCGGGAGCCGAGGGCGTGCGGGGGCATTGCCGGAGGGGGACGCCCGACCCCCCGCGTCCGATCTTTTTAGCACATAGTGCGCAACGATGAGCGCGTTTTCCTTTGCCTGTAATCGCCGTTCGGTGCCGCAGTCGTAAAAGGACAGGCCGAGCCCGGACTAGGCGAGGACGCACTGTGCGAAAACGATGTGTGAAAGAACCGCCGGATCGCGCTGGTTCGGCTTTCTCGGCCGACCGCTCCTGCCAACAGCGGCTACTCCGGGCACATCGACTCGCTTTCCATCCCCCCATGCCCCAGGAGAACGCAGATGAACAAACGTGCGCTACGTCTGCTCACCTCGATCGCGCTGGCCTTCACCGCGCTCGCGACGTCCCCGGCCGCGTCCGCCGAGTTCGCCGCGCCCTCGGGTCCGAGCGTGACGCCCAGCCCGATCCCGCGCGACGACCCGAGCCGCGGTCTCGTCCACCAAGGTCTGCTGCCGGATCAGAACAACCTCTGTCACGGCAGCCTGCGGCTGCGCACGAGCGGCTGCACCCACGGTCCGGACCCGGCGCCGCCGGGCATGAACGTCAAACGCCGGGTCAAGCCGCTGGCCACGGCATCGGCCGCCGCCGCTGAATGCGTCGGAGACGGCACCAGCGGAAACCGTGTCCAGGTCATGTACGTCCACCCGCCGGGCGTCGACCGGTTCGCCAATTATCAGGCGTCGTTCAAGCAGTGGGCGCTGGACATGGACACCATCTACAACGAAAGCGCCAAGGAGACCGGCGGCACCCGACACATCCGCTTCGTGCAGGACGCCGCCTGCATGCCCGTGGTGCTGAATGTGACGATCAGCGCTAACGCGCTCGCCAACTTCGACGCGACCATCAACGCGCTGCGCGGCCTTAACTACAATCGCACCGATCGTTCCTATTCGCTGCTGACCGAGTCCACGGTGTACTGCGGAATCGGGCAGTTCGACGGCGACGATCGCAAGGGCAGCGGCAACCGCAGCAACGTCGGGCCGTCGTTCGCCCGCGTCGACAGCGGCTGCTGGGGCGGCAGCGTCATGGCCCATGAACTCGGGCACAACCTCGGCGCGGTCAACAACAACGCGCCGAACGCCAGCGGCGGCGCGCACTGCACCGATGAGTACGACGTCATGTGCTACTCCGACGCACCCCGCTATCCGGCGATGCGCTACATCTGCGGCGACCGGGCTCATGAGAACCGGCTCGACTGCAAGCACGACGACTACTTCAGCACCAACCCGCCGGCGGGCAGTTACCTGGCCACCCACTGGAATGTGGCCGACAGCACCTTCCTCACGTCCGGCGGGCCGCAGCCTCCCGCACGTGTGGGCCCGATCGTCGGGGTGCCCAGCAAGCGCTGCCTCGAAGCGCCCAGCCCGGCCGACCTGACCCAGATCGTCCTCAACGACTGCAACGAGGGAACCGGACAGAAATGGACGGTCGACACCGACGGGACCATCCGGGCCCAGGGCAAGTGTCTTGACGTCCGCGCGGGATCGAGTGCCGCGGGCACCGTCGTCGAGCTGTACTCCTGCGGCGGTGGAGCCAATCAGCAGTGGACGTACGACCCCGCCACCAAGAACCTGAAGTCCCTGGGCCAGTGCCTGGACGCCAGCGGCGGAGCGACCGGCAACGGAACCGAACTCATCATCTGGCCGTGCCACACGGGCACCAACCAGCAATGGAATCTGCCGTCCTGACGCGAGAGGTCGCCCTCCGCCTTCTGGGGCGGAGGGCGACCGCGGAGTTCTCATGATCCTGCACAAACTCTTGTGGGCGCCCCTGCTCGTGCTGAGCCTGCCGTCACCGGCATGGGCGCACGGCTCCACCATCGACTACGCCATCGTCGGCGACGGCGCCGGACACGTTCGGGTCGCCGCCCTGTGGGCCGAGGACGGCCACCTGGTCGACGAGCCGGTCGTCCTTTTCATCACCGCGCAGCACAGTGGCCCCCATCCGCAACGCATCGGCCCGCGCCGGATCAAGGCACTCGCCGACCGGCCCGGCATCTACGAGACGAACGAAGCGCTGTCCCCCGGCCGGTGGGAGATCCTCGCCGAGTCGATCGAGCCCGCCCCCGGTCACGGCGAGGCAGTTCTGCAGGTAGGGACGTCGACCGGCTATCCCAAGGACTTCCCACCACGAGCCGAAACGACCCACCACCGGCGATGGCTCGCCCTCGGCGGACTTGGCCTCGCGGCCATCGTGCTGATCTCACTCCCGCTCATACGGCGCTCTAGACGGACATCGACTGACGTCCACAACGAGACCTCAACCCCCTTGGACTGAGCCAGGCGACTCCTCCGCTCCCCGCACTACGATCCGCCCGTGCCCCGCAACCCCAGAAGCCCGCGACACCTGAAGGTCGGCGACGACACCTACATCTGGACGCTGACGCACGACCACGACCCGAAGACCCCGCGAACCTGCCGCAACGTCCTCAGGATCCGCCACCAAGAAGCGACCGGCAGACTCGTCCTCGTCTTCCGAGAAGCCCCCGGCCGAATCGTCACCGGCGCCCACACACCGTCCGGCTACGTAGCCACCGAAGAAGCCCACCTGAACCTGCACCAGCCAGGCGCCGTGCGAGCGCTCCTGGACGAAGCACGAGCCCAAGGCTGGAACCCCATCACCGCCACGACCACAGAACAAGACGGCTGGCCACTCCTCGCCCCGGCCGCCACCCGCCTGGCAATCACTCGCACACGCTGACCACCAGCCCAGGCGACCCGTTCCCAAAGCGCCACCAGCCCCGCCCACAAGGCGCCTGACGCGTCAGCACCGCCCACGCCGGGTCCGCCAGTCGGCGCAACGTTCGACATAGGCGGGCAGATGCCGGGCCACGAAGGCAGCAGACGACCAATCATCGTCACCGACCTCGGCCTCCAGCGAGTAGACGTAGACCCAGGCGCTACGGCCGTCCAAGAGCAGAACCGGCCTGCGGTCATACTCGGGACCCTCAAAAGCATCCAAGATGCGCCACTCAGCCAAGGTGAGACCCGAGAGCAGAACACCGTGGACGGTCCCAGCCGCCGAAACGAGCCCGGGATAGATGCGCCCCGGCAGAGCGGCGGCACGCCAACCCGCGAGAGCTGCGGGTTCGAGCCCAGGAACGCGGCCGATCAGGGCCTTCAGGACGTCGGGAAACTGCAAGGTCCCATAGACGAACAGCGCCTCAGGCTCCGCCGACAGCCCATCCGGCCGACCAGAGCGCGACGGTCCCGGTCGGGGTGCGGAACGCGGCATGGGGCACCTCCACCGTCACCCTAGTGCTCTGACCGGGAAGGTTCACTAGGTCGGTCGTCGTGACGGTCGGCTGCCCGGTGACGTTCGACCCGAGCGTCGGAGGCGCGGTCGCCAAGCCTGGAACGCGCCCGCGCCCGCACCCGCACCCGCACCCGCACAGAAAAGGGCACCCGCCGAGACGGACGCCCCCAGCAGGACGGCTCAGGAGGCGAGCGGCTCGATCTCCCCCGCGAAGACGATCACTTGGTCGATGAGGCCCCGCCGCAGATGAACGACATCCGTTCCCGCCAGACGCGGACCTCCGTCAGGCGTGGTGAAGGCCCACCGATACCGGGCCCATTCGTCAGGCATGTCCACCTCTGAGCTGCGCACCATCGTGCCGGTCCCCGCCGGGTGACGTCGGATGTCCAACACGAACCGCGCGACCGCCCCGATCCCCTCGCTACGCCCCAACGGCCCCCAGAAGATCACGTCCGAGGTCAGGGCCTGGGAGAGCAGGGTGGTCACATAGCTGTCGTCCGAGGCATTGAACGCAGAGATGAACATGTCGATCGCAGAGCGCGCGGTCTCTTCCTGCATACCCAACTACTACCAGCCGTTTCACGCCCGCTCGCCCCACAAGCCGCCTTCCGACCAAGGCGAACCTCCCTGGCCCCAGCACTAGCCGGGCGGACCGCCCCTTCTCGGCGAAAAGCGGGCGCCGTCGTGACGGCGGCAGATGCGAAGAACCCCCGGCACGCGGAGGCGCACCAGGGGCTTCGGGGGAAACGAGCCTACGCGCGTCCGTCCTTCACACGCGCGACCAGCGCGGCGAACGCTTCGGGGGTGAGGCTGAGGTGACCGGCGTCCGGGGCCTTGCTGTCACGCAGGCCCACCACGCGGGGGAAGCGAGCCAGCTCGACGCAGTTCCTGTCACCCGTGTTGGCGCTGCGGCTGGACTTACGCCATGTGATCACTGTTGCCCTCGATCATCTCTTGGAGTCTGGCACGGGAAGCCTCCGGCGAGAGTGCGTCCGCGCTCGTTCGGTCGAACTTGACGACGAGTCTACGCAGGTGGTCGTTTTCGGTCACCAAGGTTCCACGCGCCGGAGTCTCGACAAAGCCCACTTCCCTCTCCGGCGTCGAGAACAGGTAGAAGTCACTGGCGAGTCCGACATGCAACCCGGCATCCATCGGGACCATGCGGAGCGTGACGTTGGAGAGATCGGCAACCTCCAGAAGTCTCTCCAACTGTCCATGCCGAAGGCGTGCGGGGATGAGCCGGGGGGCGACCTCGGAGATCAGGACGGACACGTACGGGGGGTCGTCACGCGTAAGGATCGCCTGCCTCTCAATCCTCAGCACGACCTGCTCCGTTACGTCCGGGGCACCTCCCTTCTCGAAGATCTCTCGCGCGTACTCCGGCGTCTGCAACAGGCCCGGGATGAACGCGACACTGTTGATTCGGATGACGCTCGCCATCGCTTCGTACTCGACGACCGTGAGGAACTCGGCGGGGGCCTCCATCGTGTTCGCAAAGTGGTGGAGGGCTTCCAGCAGCCCGCCCGTTCTCCACTCCGTGTCGAGAATGCGCAGTGCGTCCACCGGCGGGTGGTTCCGCTGCGCCTCCCAATTCGAGACTGTCTTGTGGTCGACGTTGACGATCCTGCCCACTGCGGCCTGTGACAGCCCGGCACGTTTGCGTTGTACCCGCAGCTGGACGGCCAGAGTTGCCCACAGCCCCGACATGGGGTCTACGGACTCTGCGGCACTGGACACGTGTCCTCCATCTCTCTCGAATCTCTCGCGAGACGTGGCAAAGCTAACCCCGAGCACGCGAGCCTGTCCCCAGAACACCCCAAAGAAAAGGTCGGCGACGGAACCGAACCCGGAACAATCCGGGCACGACTTCCGGAAAGGGTCAATATGGGTCAGCCCAAAGGTGTCGTCACAGCCGTCGAGATAACCATTGCGATGGCCGTAGCAGACGGCGCGGTGATAGCGGGACTACTGGCGTACCTGTCGGCCCCGTACGTCCGCCGCTGGACGCGCAACCACAGGAGGACGCGATGAGCCGTCCCAGACAGCGCCAGGACCACGACCGGACCGACCCGCACGACCCGCGACCGGGCGACCAGGAGCCCAAAAACCGCTGGACGCAGCCCTACAAGACGCCGGACGGCACCTGGATCTGCCGCCTGCGCCACCCGCTGACCCACACCCAAGAAAAAGCCGGCCTCCTCTACATGGTCGTAGCGATCGACGAGGACGGCCTGACCGCCCTCATGCGCCACGAGGACGAGAAGGCCACCCGCCTGGAAGCACGAGGACCGACCCAGTGACCCCGAACCACACGTGCACGCCGTGGTGCTTCTACTGGCCCTGGACCTGCGCCAACGCAACGCCGGCAACAACAGAAGCAACAGACCCGCCAACCACAAAGAACAAGGAGCCGCGCGAACCGTTCGGGGAGGGCGGTTCGCCCGAACTCATCACCCCATAAGTTCCACAACACACCCAAAGACCCGCACACCAAAACCACACACCCACCTCAACCCACGGACCACCAACCACAACATCCGAAGCAAACCCAACCCGAGAACTGGAGCCCCAAAATCATGACCAAGAACCCCGAAGAACCCCAGCAGCCGACCCTCTACACCCCCGCCGAAGTCGCGAACTTCTTCCGCGTCGACCCCAAGACCGTCACCCGCTGGGCCAGAACCGGAACCCTCAACCCCGTCACCCTGCCCTCCGGCCACCGCCGCTACCACGCCTCGGAAATCCACCGCCTCCTCCAGACCGGCAACGCCCCCGACCCCCACGACCTGCCCGCCGACGACGGCACCGACACCGCGCCCGCCTCCAACCCCCGCGCCAACGCCATCCTCAACGCCGTCATCCGCGACTACTTCGACGGCGACCCCATCGCCCTCATCAAAGCCGTCCGCGACGGCCTCACCTGACCACCACCGAACACCAAAGAGCCCGGCATCCCGAGGGGGGATGCCGGGCTCCTACCTTGTCCGGACAAACCGCCCCGGCCAACGACTCCCTTACCCACCGCATGACCGAACGCCGTCTTGGCTAAGACGGGGATCCCAGGACCCCCGCACCAACCTCGACCGCCATGACGCCCGTCCGCACGAGTGCCGCTAGGCGATAAACCTCGCCTACAGCCACACTGGCTGCGGCGCGCCCGCATCCTGATCACCCCGTTCGGTCCCGTCTCGCGCCGCCGCGCCCGCCCCATCCGCGAGCGGTACACGCGCGCACTTAGGTAGATGGGCCAGACCTCGCGCGTTCGGGGGAGCCGCCCAGCCATTCGCCGACGCTGTCCCGGCGAGGTAGCCGGGCCTGCTGGCGCCAAAGGGCGCCTCCCTTGGATTCCGGGCCCAGAGCGCATGTTCGCGAGGACAGTCCTTTCTTGCAACGCCCGTTCGCACGGGCGAGGTCTCCGGATCGTCGTTGACCGGTCTCTCCGTTGGGCTGCCGGAAGGGTTGCCGTGCTGGTACTGGATGGGCCGGTTTCGGCCGGGAGAGTTGTTTGCGTCCGGGAGCCGGGGCAGTGCGTCTAACCTCCCGGATAACGGTTCGTGGCGTTGCCGTCACTGGTGATCGTTTAGGTCGAGGGGGCGAGGTGTCGGGGGATCTGGTGCAGTTGGCCGGGGAAGTGACGCAGTACGTGACGACGGCGGCGAGCGCGTACGGGGGCGCGGTGCTGGCGCGCACGCAGGACCAGGCGGCCGATGCGACGGTGGGATTCGGGAGGCGGCTGGCGCAGCGGATCTTCGGTGTCCGCGCAGAGGGCGAGGATGTTCCCGAGGCGCTGGCCGACGTGATCGCCGATCCCGATGACGGCGACAATCAGGCCGCGTTGCGCAAGGCGATCCGCAAGGCGTTGACCGCTGATACCGAGCTGGCTGAGCAGGTCGCGGCAATGCTGGCCGAGGCGCCGAACGGGCTCCAGGTCGGTGACGGGTCCAACGTGGTGGCCGGGAGCCGGATCGATGGGGACAACATTCAGATCGGTTCGGTGGGCCGTGACACCCACATCACCCGGCCCGGCGACCGGCACGGTTGACCAGGGAGAGTCGAGGCGCGATGGGCGACGCGGAGGGCCACCGGGTCGATAGTTCGGTAATCGGTGGTCACAACATTCAGATCGGCTCCGCCGCTGGTGATGTGACGGTGGTGCTGGAGCGGTCACGGTTTCGGCTGGAGTTGCTGGCACCGTCGCCGGTCCCGGAACGGATCCCGCGCTCGCAGCGGACCCCGTCGCATTTGCTGGACGTGCGGCGTCAGGTGGTGCCATATCGGCCTCGCCCCACTCTGGAACAGGCGTTGCACACGTGGCGCGATGACGACGAGCCGGTGTCGGTGAGGTTGGCATCGGGGCCGGGCGGGGCAGGCAAGACCCGGCTGGCCGGATGGCTCGCCACCCGGAGCCATGACGACGGATGGACAGTGTTGCTGGCATCCGACACGTCCACTACGTTGCCGCCAGCTGCCGCGACTCATGCTCTCGCCGAGGACGGGCGTCCACTGCTGGCGGTGGTGGATTACGCCGAGCGGTGGCCGTTGGAGTCGTTGACCGAGTTGGTGGAGACCCTGGCTGCCCAGCACCGCGTCACAGGGGTGCGAGTACGAGTGCTTCTGCTGGCCCGCCCGCAGCGCGAGTTTTGGGAAGGGGTGGCCGCGCAACTGGAGCGGGCGTGGGTCGATCTCGCTCAGCCGATTGCCGTGGAAGCCTTCATCACCGGCCCTGAGGAGTTGAGCGAAGCGTTCACCAGCGCCGCAGGCGCATTCCAGGCCGCGTTGGAGTTGCCCGTGGGACCAGTTCCGGTCCCGCGTGGTCTGTCGCCCGAGGGCGGGATATCCCCGTTGACGGTGCACATGGCGGCACTTGCGGCTGTTTGCGCGACCGCTGAGGGTGAGGCGGTCCCCCAGAGCGAGGACCTGTCGGGCTTCTTGCTGGCGCACGAACGCCGCTACTGGAAGGACCCACCCGGAGCGCGGGTGATGAGCACCATGGTGATGGTCGCGACCCTGTTCGGCCCCACGTCGGCCGGCGAGCAGGCACGCCAATGGCTGATCCGCGCCCGCCTAGCGGCCGACGACACCGAAGCCGAACACCTACTGACCGCCCACCACCGTCTCTATCCCCCGCTCCCCGACCCTGCACCGGATATGACGAGCGTCAGCCAAGCACGGCCGGCCCCAGATACGGCACGGGTGGAACTACTGACGCCATTGAAACCCGACCGATTCGCCGAAGACTTCCTCGCCGCCCACCTCATCGAACCTCGTGCAGCCGTCCTGCTCGCCGAATTGCTCACCGACCCGGCCACCGCATCAGCGCAGCGGCAGGCGTTCTTGGTCCTGTCGGCCGCCGCCGCCCGGCACACCACCGCCCGCAGAGCCTTGTTCGCGGTACTGGAGGCAGGCCCGATCCCAACGGCGTGGTTGAGCCCCACACTGATCAGCACAGTGATCAGTCATGCTCCCGACCACCTCGCTGCCCGGGTCGAAACGGCCATCCCGGATCACCACACCAACCTGCTCCGTCCCGCCCGTGACCTGAGCCAACATCTCCTACAACGCCTCGCCCCCACCGCATCCTTCGCCGACTGCGCCCATCGCCTCCACAACCTCGGCGTCCGACTGGCGGCGGTGGGCGAACTGCGGGCGGCGCTGGAACCGGTCCGCGAGGCGGTGAAGATCTATCGCGCGCTGGCCGAGGCCGAGCCCGCCGCCTACCTGCCCGCTCTCGCCATGAGCTTGAACAACCTGGGCGTCCGGCTGGCGGAGGTGGGTGAGCAGCGGGATGCGCTTGAACTGGCCCGCGAGGCGGTGAAAATCTATCGCGCGCTGGCCGAGGCCGAGCCTGCCGCCTACCTACCCACCCTCGCCATGAGCTTGAACAACCTCGGCGTCCGGCTGGCGGTGGTGGGTGAGCAGCGGGATGCGCTTCAACCGGTCCGCGAGGCAGTCGAGATTCGCCGTCGTCTGGCCGAAGCCGAACCCGCCGCCTACCTGCCCACCCTCGCCCTGAGCTTGAACAACCTCGGTAACTGTCTGGCAGCGGTGGGTGAGCAGCGGGACGCGCTTGAACTGGCCCGCGAGGCAGTCGAGATTCGCCGTCGTCTGGCCGAAGCCGAACCCGCCGCCTACCTGCCCACCCTCGCCATGAGCTTGAACAACCTCAGCGTCCGGCTGGCGGAGGCAGGTGAGCAGCGGGACGCGCTTCAACCGGTCCGCGAGGCAGTCGAGATTCGCCGTCGTCTGGCCGAAGCCGAACCCGCCGCCTACCTACCCGCCCTCGCCGCCAGCTTGAACAACCTCGGTAACTGTCTGGCAGCGGTGGGTGGACAGCGGGATGCGCTGCAACCGGCCCGCGAGGCGGTGAAGATCTATCGCGCGCTGGCCGAAGCGGAGCCCGCCGCCTACCTACCCGACCTCGCCATGAGTTTGAACAATTTCGGTAACCGTCTGGCGGAGGCGGGTGAGCAGCGGGATGCGCTTGAACTGGTCCGCGAGGCGGTGAAGATTCGCCGTCGTCTGGCCGAAGCCGAACCCGCCGCCTACCTACCCGACCTCGCCTCTTCTCTGTGGGCCGCTGCCTGGATCAGAAACGCTCACGCCGTCGAACTCGAAAAGGCAGTCACCGCCGTAGATGAAGCCATCGCCATCTACCGGAAGTTGGCTGAGCAGGCCCCCGCAACTTTCAACGATATACTTGCCGCGACAGAACAGACGAGAGCCGAGATACTCAATCAACTCAAATCAACACCGTAGCAAGCGAAGCTGCCACAGCACCGATACACCAGGGGAGTGCAGCAATATAGACACACACGGCTCCCCCACAGAGGTGACCGGCCTGACGCAGGACAGTGGGCCATTAGCCAGGGTGATCAAAGGTCGTTTTCGGAACCGCGCCTCGCCAGGCCTGCCGTACCAACAGCCCAAATCGAATTTATTGTCAAGTTGACAACACGGATTCGATTTCCGTCGCCCACTCCACAACGTTAAAGCCCCAAGTCAAGAACCCGACCTCAGGCACTGGGCTTTATGATCAGGATGTGTGGGCGTACGACGGTCTCGCGACCCGGGGTTCCGAGCCCATCCGTCCCCGGGCATCGGTGACGACCGGGCAGAACATTCCAGTTCCGACGGGCCGGTCACCATGTGACCCGTGACGCGACGCTCGTCAGGTGAGTTGCTGGGCTTTGACGGTGAATTCGGCGTAGCCGTCGTTGTTGATTGAGCGGTGGTCGATGGCTATGCGGACGCGGCCGTCTGCGAGGTTGGGCCTGAGGATGACTGCGTCCAGGTAGGCCGGGACCGGGAGCTCGGTGTCCAGGTCTGGTTCTTCGTCGTTGTCGAACCAGAAGAGCGGCGTTTTGTCGATGATCGAATGTTGTTGGCCGTTCGCGTCTGTGAAGACGACCTCGATGATGTAGGGGTAGCCGTCTACGTCTACCCATCGGGTTGCGTGGGCGATCAGCTTTGGCGCGGATTCTTCGTGGGGCTGGTCAGCCATCGGTGGGGGCAACTCCTATGGGGCAGGACATTCCGGTGCCGCCCAAGCCACAATAGCCGTTTGGGTTCTTCGCGTCGGAGAGGTACTGCTGGTGGTAGTCCTCGGCGAAGTAGAAGGTGGGGGCGTCGGTGATTTCGGTGGTGATTTCGCCGTAGCCGGCGGAGGTCAGGACGGGCTGGTAGGCGTCTCGGGACTTTTCGGCGGCGGCGCGTTGGTCCTCGGAGTGGACGAAGATCGCCGAGCGGTACTGGGTGCCTACGTCGTTGCCCTGGCGCATGCCTTGCGTGGGGTCGTGGTTTTCCCAGAAGACTTTCAGGAGGGTTTCGTAGGAGATCTGTGACGGGTCGAAGACCACTCGGACAGTCTCAGTGTGGCCTGTGCGGCCTGAGCAGACCTCTTCGTAGGTGGGGTTCGGGGTGTAGCCGCCTTCGTAGCCGACCGCCGTGGAGATCACGCCTGGGGTTTGCCAGAAGACTCGCTCTGCGCCCCAGAAGCAGCCCATCGCGAACTCGGCCACCTGGGCGCCGGGCGGGTAGGGCGGGGTCAGGGGTGCGTTGAGCACCTCGTGGCGGGACGGGACGGGCAGCGCGTCGGCGCGGCCGGGCAGCGCCTCGTGGGGCGCGACCATCTCGCTCTTCGCGAAACCGAACATGGTCACAGGCTAACTCGCGCGGTGGGCCATCACGTGGGCGCACGGGGTATCGACTTCGTCCGGATATGCCCGTCTTTCTACATACGCGGACGGGACGAAGCCCGCCTTCGACAGTGCCGTCTCGATCTCGGCGCGGGTGTGGAGGTGGAAGGTCATCTCCACGCCGTGGAACGTCGACGTGAGCGAGCCGGAGCCCGAGAGGTACGAGAGCAGGACTACGCCGGACGGCTTCACGACGCGTCCGAACTCCTCGAACACCGCCCGCAGCTCTCGCGCCGGGAGGTGGATCACCGCGGACAGGCAGACGATTCCGCCCCACGCTTGGGACGGGACGTCCAGCCGCCGCAGGTCCCCTACGTGGAACCCGACGCCGGGGTGCGCTGCGGAGGCGATCTCCACCATTCGGCGTGATGAATCGACGCCTAGGGATGTCGCTCCCAGGGAACTCAGGCGGCGGGCGGCTTGGCCGGGGCCGCAGCCCAGGTCCGCGACTGGGCCTAGCTCACCCGCCTCGGCGGCGACCAGGTCGACCAGGGCGCGGTCCAGGGGACGGCGGTCCAGAGCGTCCAGGTGACGTGCCGCGTAGGCGTCGGCGATCGCGTCGTACTCGTCCATCGCCCCCCTGTCGCGCCTGCCCCGGAAGGCCGCATCGTAGTGCCGGGACGGTCCAGGTCGGCTGATAGCTTGAGGTTTGTGGTTGATCGTCGCGGAATGTCCTTTGGCATCGCGGCGTACGTGCTGTGGGGTCTGTTCCCGCTCTACTGGCCGCTGCTGAAGCCCGCCGGCGCGGCCGAGATCCTCGCCCACCGGATCATGTGGTCGCTGGTGGCGGTCGTCGCGATCCTGGCCGTCCGCCGCAATTGGAGCTGGATCCGCACGCTCGGCGGACGCCGCGCGGGGCTGCTCGCCATAGCCGCCGTGACGATCAGCGCCAACTGGGGCGTCTACATCTACGCGGTCAACACCGGCCACACGATCGAGGCCGCGCTCGGCTACTTCATCAACCCGCTGATCAGCGTCATGTTCGGCGTCGTGATCTTCCGGGAGCGGCTCCGCGCCGCCCAGTGGACGGCCGTCGCGCTCGGCGCCCTCGCCGTCCTCGTGCTCACCGCCGACTACGGCCGGCCGCCGTGGATCGCGCTGATCCTCGCCTGCTCGTTCGCGACGTACGGGCTGATGAAGAAGGTCGTCTCGATGCCGTCCGCCGAGACGCTGGCGGTCGAGACGGCGATCACGTTCCTGCCCGCGCTGGCGTTCACGACCGTCCTGGAGGTTCGGGGGGACGCGGCGTTCGGTCACCACGGCGTCGGCAACACCCTGCTGCTGGCGGGCAGCGGCATCGTCACGGCGATCCCGCTGCTGCTGTTCAACGCCGCCGCCGTCCGAATCCCGATGTCCGCGCTCGGAATGCTCCAGTACCTCACTCCGGTGCTCCAGTTCCTCATCGGCCTGCTGGTCAGGCACGAGGAGATGCCGCCGAGCCGCTGGGCGGGCTTCCTGCTCGTGTGGGCGGCGCTCGTGCTGCTCACCGGGGACGGCGTCCGCGTGAGCCGCCGCACGCGCCGCGCCGTCGCCGATCCGGTTTCCTGATCCCTGGAGATACCTCCGCACCGGAGGCTAAAGTCCCCTTCGTCATCCCCCCGAAGGAGTTCGATGCGTCCTCTGGTCGTGACCGCGCTGGGGGCCGCCGTGGTGGCCGCCGGCCTCGCGGCGCCGTCCGCCGCCGTGTCCGTCACCGGCCCGCCCGAGCGCACCGCGCCCGGCCGCCACACGGAGATCACGGTGCCGGGCTGCGGCGAGCGCGACCGCGCGGCGTCCCCGGCGTTCACCGCGCCGGTGCGGCTGGACGACGAGGGATCGGGCGTCGCGACCGTCCGGCGGGCGGTGCGGCCGGGCCGCTACCCGGTCACGGCGCGGTGCGGGACGCGGACGGTCACCGGAATGATCGACGTCTCCCGGACGCGCGCCTGGCAGGGCCTGCTGCCGCCGTCGCTGGACGGCCATCCCGACTGATCGCCGGAACTCCTCTCCCCCACCGCCCCGGAAAGCCGAGAACATGCGGTCCCACACCGTTCCTGGCGCATTAAAAAATGTCACACCATGACGAAAGCGGGCCTGACGAGAGTAGTCGGCGAAGGCGCACGCGAATAGTCAAGTGGCGCAGATCACCAGCGGAGCAAAAATCCTTCCGGAGCGCAAGGCTTGATTGCACTTTTCCGTCATGTGATACTCCCGAAAACTGGTACACAGAGCCTCATATCGTACGGAAAGCCCACCCGGCGCACCGTGCGGTTGCCACCCCTGAGCCTTACCCCCAGCTCACGAACGAGGTGCCGTCGAAATATGTCCGGAGTGGCCGCGTGACCATCGGCGAGCAGACGACGACAGCGGGACCCCTTGCCGACGCGGCGGCCGACCTGGTCGCCGGGCTCCTGGAACACCCCTGGGGACAGGTGTCCCCCTCGGTCTACGAGACCGGACGGCTCGTGGCGCACGTCCCCTGGCTCACCGGGCACGCCGAGCGCGTCGCGTTCCTCCTCGCCGCCCAGCGGCCGGACGGCACCTGGGGCGCGCCCGACGACGGCTACGCGCTCGTCCCCACGCTCAGCGCCACCGACGCACTCCTGTCCGTCCTGCGCACCGACGGCCCCCGGGAGAACCTGGTCGGCGCCGCCGCGCTCGCGCTGCACGCGCTGTTCACCCGGCTGTCCGCACCGTCCTTCCCGTCCCGGCCGCTGCCCGACATGCCGGCGATCGAGCTGATCGCGCCCTACCTCGCCGAGCGCGTCGACGACCATCTCGCCGCGCTCGCCCACCGTCCGGTCCCGGGCCTCCAGGCGTACGCGGGACGGCGCCTGGCCCTGCCCGCCGCGCTGGACGGCCGGACGCTCGCCCGCGTCCGGCAGCTCCTGGAGTCCGGCGCGACCGTCCCGAAGAAGCTCCTGCACGCCGTCGAGGTGGCCGGGGACGCGGCGCCCAAGTTGCCCGGGATCGTCCCCGAGGTCACCGGGACGATCGGCGCGTCCCCCGCCGCGACCGCCGCCTGGCTCGGCCCCGAACCGCCCGCCGACCCGAGCAGCCCGGCCCGCTGGCACCTGGAGGCCGCGACCGCGCAGCACGGCGGGCCCGTCCCGGTCGGCTTCCCGCTGACGGTCTTCGAGCGCGCGTGGGTGCTGGCGTGGCTGCTGCGCGCGGGCGTCCGCGTCGACGTCCCGCCGCTGCTGGTGCTCAGCCTGACCGCGCCGCTCGGGCCGTTCGGCACCGCCGCCGCCGAGGGACTGCCCGCCGACGCCGACACCACCGCGGGCGTCCTGTACGCGCTGGCGCTGGTCGGCGCGCCGCCCCGGCCCGACCCGCTGTTCGCCTACGAGCTGGACGACCACTTCTGCACCTGGCAGGGCGAGGACGGCGCGTCCCCCACGACCAACGCCCACGTCCTGGAGGCGTTCGGACAGTACGTCGCCGCGACGGGCGACCCCGACGATCGGTACCGCGCCGTCATCGCGAAGGTCGCGCGTTGGCTGCGATCCCGCCAGAACCCGGACGGCAGCTGGACCGACCGCTGGCACGCCTCCCCCTACTACGCCACCGCGTGCTGCGCCATCGCGCTCGCCCGCTTCGACCCGGACGGCTCGGCCGACGCGGTCGCGGCGGCCCGCCGCTGGATCCTCGGCACGCAGCGTCCGGACGGCTCGTGGGGCTGCTGGGAGGGGACGGCCGAGGAGAGCGCCTACGCCGTCCAGACCCTGCTGCTCACCCCCGGCGGCGGCGCCGCGGCGGCGGAACGTGCCACCGACCTCCTGCGGACGGCCCCGGACGAGGGTCCCGCGATGTGGCACGACAAGGACCTCTACCGTCCGACGGCGATCATCCGAGCGGGAGTGATCGCGGCTCTGCAACTGCTTTCCGAAAAACGATCCGATTCCGTGCTGTGAACCCCATCACAGGCGGAATTCGCCGCCTCTACGACGTAGACGATTCACTTGAGCGGATATGGCCGTGTTGCTAGTGTTCTAGCCCGTATGGAAGCGCGGTCGGCTCCCCAGGTACCGCCTGCCATCATCCGGACGTCACGGTCCTGCTTTCCCAGCCAAACCGGTTGCGGACCAAACCCTCTACGTTGTTGGGGCGCTTGCTCATGGGCTTCCGCTGCCCGTGCCCGTTCCCGGGCACGGTGATCAGGGGCGATCTCCCCGGGGAACGGTCCGCGCGCGTCCGGGCGCCCGTCGGACGCCGCGAACCCAGAACGGGGGACCCCTCACCCGTGTCCGATCCGACCACGCCGTCCGGGCTGCCCGTCCGGGTCCCCCAGGCGAACCTTGCTCCCACGCTCCGCACCGAAGACACCCGTCCCGGCACCCCGCCGGACGACGAACCGGACGAAACGTCCCGCCCGCCCGAAGAGGTCCAGCGGATCATGGGCGCCTACCAGCGCGGAACCCGGCGCGGGCGGAGCGCGGCGGCCGGGCGCACGAGCGCGCGATCCACTGAAGGCGAGGACGAGTAATGCAGAAGGCTGGCTCATCGGCCGATCTAGGGTGGCTGCTGGACGACCTGATCGGCCGGGTCCCCCACTCCCAGCACGCGGTCGTCCTGTCGGCCGACGGGCTGCTGATGGCCTCCTCGGCGGGGATGACCCAGGACGACGGCGAGCACCTGGCCGCCGTCGCCGCCGGCATCCAGAGCCTCGCCAAGGGCGCGGGCACCCGGTTCGGCGGCGGCGCGGTACGGCAGACGATCGTCGAGATGCAGTCGGCGTTCCTGCTGGTGTCGGTGGCGGGCAAGGGCGCGTGCCTGGCCGTCCTCAGCGACGACGAGGCGGACGTCGGGCTCATCGCCTACGAGATGGCGATGCTCGTCACGAGCATGGGCCACCACCTCAGCACCCCGACGCGCTCGGAGTCGGCCGAACAGGGACGGACGCTCACATGAACGAGGACCAGCCGGAGCGCTGGCCGCAGGAGCCGCGCCGGCCCTGGTGGGAGGACCCGGGCAACCAGGGCACGCTGCTCGACGACCAGTCCGGGCCGATGGTCCGCCCGTACGTCATGACGAGCGGGCGCCTCGAACCGGCGCGCGGCAAGTTCGACCTGATCACGCTCGTCGTCGCGGCGATCCCCGAGCCCGACGGGCACCTCGGGCTCGGGCCCGAGCATGTGGCGATCCTGCGGCTCACCCAGTCGGTGATGTCGGTCGCGGAACTGACCGGGCACCTCGACCTGCCGGTGGCGACCGTCCGGGTCATGCTGGGCGACCTGCTCGACCAGGGCCTGATCAGCATGCAGGAACCCGAACCCGAAGCGGACATGCACGACATCCGGCTCTACAAGGCGGTGATTGATGGCCTCCGGGCTCTCTGACGGCCGGCGACTTCCCACCGCCGTCAAGATTGTGATCGCGGGCGGCTTCGGCGTCGGCAAGACGACGATGGTCGGCACGGTCTCGGAGACCACGCCGCTGCGCACCGAGGAGGTCCTCACCGACGAGAGCGTCGGCGTGGACGACGTCTCGGGCGTCGAGCGCAAGAAGACCACGACCGTCGCGATGGACTTCGGCCGCATCACGATGCGGGACGAGTACGTCCTCTACCTGTTCGGCACGCCCGGCCAGGAGCGGTTCTGGTTCATGTGGGACGAGGTCGCGCTCGGCGCGCTCGGCGCGGTCGTCCTCGCCGACACGCGGCGGCTCGCGGACTGCTTCCCCTCAGTCGACTACTTCGAGCGGCGCGGCACGCCGTTCGTCGTGGCGGTGAACTGCTTCGAGGGCGTCCAGGCGTTCGACCTGGAGGAGATCAAGGCCGCTTTGAACCTCGGCCGCGACGTGCCGGTCATGCTGTGCGACGCGCGGCGGCTGGAGTCGTGCAAGACCGTCCTCATCGACCTGATCCTGCACGCGATGAAGGTGCGCGGCCTGACGCCCGAACCGCAGCAGGCGTGAGAGGGACGGCCAGCAGGGGCGCCGCAGCCGCGAACGCCCAGACGGCCGTCCAGGACGTGGCGCCGAGCAGCGCCGGAACGACCAGCGGCGTAATGAACGCCGCACCGAACACGGTGGTGCCCTCCAGGCCGAGCGCCGTCCCGGCCCGGTCGGCGCCCGCGGTGACGGCGATCTCGGTGTAGGCGACGCCGTGCCACGCGTTGGCCAGCAGCCCGGCGGTCGCGAGGGCGGCGACGGTCAGCGGGAGCGGCGCGTGCGTCGTCGCCGTCGCCGCCGCCATCGCGAGGGCGGTGAGCAGGCCGATGACGCGGATCGCGGTGCGGCGGTCGGCGCCCCGGTCGCTGCGGCGGCCCGTCCAGATGCGCGCGGCGCCGCCGCCAATCTGGGCCGTCAGCACGACGGCGGCGGCGACGGCCGCGTCCGCGTGGCGCGCGTCGTGCAGGAAGACGGCCGTGAACGCGAGCACGGCGAACTGCGGGACGGTCAGCAGCCCGCTGGCGAGCGCGACGCGCCACACGTCGGGGTCGCCGAGCGGTGACCTGCCCGCGCGCCGCTGCGGCGTTGTGCGCTCGCGGTCCGGTTCGTGCAGCCAGCGCGCGGTGGCCGCCGCGCTGAGCAGGAAGAAGCCCGTCAGGACGGCGTAGACCGCGCGAAAGCCGCTTGCCGCTGCAAGCGGGGGCAGGAGCGCGACGCCGACCGCGCCGCCCGCCGGGATCGCCGTCTGCCGGATGCTCATGGCGAGACCGCGCCGGTCGTCGGCGAACCACGTCATGACGGCGCGCCCGGACGAGCCGTTGACGCTCCCGCCGAGCGCCCCCGCCGCGAACAGGCACGCCGCGAGGGTCGCGGTTCCCGTCCCGTCCGCCGGGGCGGCGCCGACGGCCATCCCCGCCATCAGCGCGGCCGTGGACAGCAGCCCGGTGAGCAGGATCCTGCGGTCCCCGAACCGGTCCGTGAGCAGCCCCCAGACGAGGTCGCCCGCCGCGACGCCGAGCCCGAGACACCCGACGACGAACCCGAGCGCCCCCGTGGACAGCCCGTACCCGGCGCGCAGCTCGACGCCCGTCACCGGCAGCCCGGAGAACATCGCGGAAAAGCTCGCCTGCGCCGCGACCCCGATCCCCAGCACGACCCACCGGTGCCGCGTCCCCACCCGTGGCGCACTGACCGTCGCCATGCCGCGCTCCTCTCGCCGATAACCGGTTGAACCGGTTACCGACGATGGCAGGGCTCGGCATAACCCGTCAAGCCGGTTACTCTTGGGGCATGGGCTTCCTGTTCGTCAGCGGCAACCTCGGGCTGGACTTCGCCGGAACCGTGGGGGCGCGCCGCGACCGCCGCGTCGAGATGCTGCCGTCCCCCGCCGACCTGGCCCGCTGGACGGTGGAAGCCGGCCTGCTGGACACCGCCCCCTCAGCCGCCCCCGCCGACCTCGCCAGCGCCCGGGCGCTACGCGAAGCGATCTACGCCCTGGCCACCCAAGCCCGCACCGGCGAGCCCCTGGACGCGGCGAACCTGGACGCCCTCAACACCGCCGCCGCACTCCCACCCCCGACCGTCCGCCTGGACCCGTCCGGCCTCACCCGATCCGGGTCGGTCACCAACGCCCTGTCGGCGGTGGCCCGAGCCACGATCACCCTGCTGGGCGACCCCGACACGGCACGCCTCCGCGAATGCGAAGCAGAAACTTGCACCCGCCTCTTCATCGACGCGTCCCGCCACAAGGCCCGCCGCTGGTGCGACATGCGCCGCTGCGGCAACCGAGCCAAAGCCGCCGCCTACAGAACCCGCCACCACCCCTGACCCCACCCCGCCGCCCGCCGAGACCGCCGTCGGCCGAAAGACAGGGCCAGCTCAGTCGGTGACGGCGACGAACTCGGGCTGGTCCAGCAACCGCAGCCAGGACCCGTCGGGCTGACGACGGACGACCTGCGCACGAGCCCCCGCCCCGTCCTTCGGCGCAGTGGACGTGAGCGCGATGCCGTCACTGACCAGCGTCGGCAACGGCTGCTCGGGCTGGAACTGCGGACGCCGCTCCAGCACCTTCTCCCACAGCGCCCGGATCGCCTCCCGCCCGACCGTCTGACTCCCCGGCGGATAGGCCATCACGGCGTCCTCTTCGTACAGCGCCGCGACACCCTCGGCGTCTCCCGCGTTGGACCGCTCCACGAACAGCCGCGTGATGTCCTCCGGACTCATCGCCTTCTCGTACTCCGCCATGCTCTCCTCCTTCGAACCGATCTCCTTCCACCTTCTCCGCCCGCCGCCCATAAGTCCAACAACGGTTGTCAATACCGTCCAGAAGAAGGACTTATGGCAGGTGATGGTCAGGTGGTCGGGGGGATGTGGGTGGAGCCGGACGGGGTGAGCTTCTGGAGTGTGTAGCGCGGGGAGCGGCTGGGGCGGGCGGAGTCGGTGAGGTGGAAGACCGCGCGGCGGCGGACGACTTCGGTGCGGAGGTCGGCCGGGTTGACGAGTTCGACGCGCTGCGCTTCGGGGCCCCAGGCGAAGCGGACGCATTCGACGTAGGCGCGGTCGCCGGTCGTCTGCCCGCGCAGAAGGGCGTAGGCCGCCTCGGTCGCGGGGATGACCGGCGCCTCGACGATCGTGATGTCGAGGCGCACTGCGGCCGGGGCGACCGGTCCCGCGTCGATGTGCAGGACGAGGCGCAGCCGCTCCCCCGGCGCGAAGGGGCCGTTCGCGTCCTGGAGCGCGGTCAGGGGGAGCTGGTAGAGCCTTCCGGCGGTGAGGGCGCCCGCGGGGTTCGGGTCGGTCAGGTCGCGCGGGATCTCGTCCAGGTCGATCTTCTGGAGCGTCAGCGTGACGGTCGGGGTGCCGGGCGGCGGTTCGTCCCAGTCGTAGCGCACGGCCAGCGTGCTCGTCGCGTTGCACTCGCGCCGGTCGGCCGACAGCGTGACGGTGCGCTGCGGGGTGGTGCCGACGCCGGGGAACTGCACCGGGACGGCGGCGTGCGCGGACGGGGAGGCGAGGCGCCGGTTGTACTCGGGGTCCTCGAAGTGGACGTAGCGCGGGACCAGCGGCAAGGACGGCGCGTTCGGGTCGGCCACGCGGAGCGGGAAGCGCAGCTCGTGGCCGTAGCCGTCGTGGTACTTCTCGGCGCCGGGCTGGTGCGGGGCGAACCGCGCGGTGGCGCGCGCGAGGACGGACGCCCCGGGCGGCAGGGCCGCGATCAGCGCGCGGGCGCGGGCGTCCGGGTCGCCGGGAAGGGCGAACTGGCGGATCGCGAACGCCGTCGTGTCGATGGTGTCGGCGTCCGGTAGGGCCACGCCGACGGCGCCGAGCTGAGCGCGCAGGGACGGGGTGAGGACGACCGTCGGCGCGGTGACGTCCTGGAGGGCCGTGACCTGGCCGGCGGCGACGAGGTCCAGGGTCAGAATCCAGTCGGCGATGCCGGACGCCGGAGTTTCCGCCTCCTGCCCGCCGACCAGGGGCACACTGCCGTCGATCCGGTAGACGAAGGTCAGGACGCCGTCCCACGCCACGTCGAGGGTGTACCGCTCGCCCACGGCGAGCTGCATCCGTAGCCGCTGGGCGGTCTGCCGGTAGGTCGGGTTCTCCGGCGGGTCGGCGAAGGCGGCGCGGAACGCCTCGTCGGCGGGCGACGGCGTGACCAGCGCGAGCCGGTCGGGGTCGAAGTGGCCGGCCCAGGTGCGCAGCGCGACCGCCTGCCGTCCGTCGGCGTTGGCGGGCAGCGGCACCGGACGCGGCGCGCGGTGCTGGACCGGCACCCCGCCGGAGAGCAGGCCGAGGCCGCGCGGACGCGGGTGCTCGCCGGTCGGGACGACGCCGCTCTGGCGCAGGAGCTGGTTGCGCAGCGTCACGAAGACGCCGGGACGGACGCCGGTCACCAGGTAGCGCAGTCCGCCGGGCAGGACGGGCTGCCAGTGGTCCAGCGCCGGGGCGCCGGGAAAGGCGAGCGGAGGCTCGTCGAACAGGGCCCCGGTCAGCGCGGGCAGCGGCGGGTCGGGCGGTGCGGGGAGCAGGCTGCGGACGGCGGGCGCACGGAAGCGGCGCGGCAGTCCGCCGGTGGGCCGGTCGGTGTGCAGCGCGGAGCGGAACTGCACCGTCCGCTGGACGGTCTGCCACCAGAGCGTCCGGCCCGCCGCGCCGGGAAGCGCCGGGCCGACGACGCCCTGCTCGTCCTCGGTGTAGCGGACGCCGACGTGCAGCGCGCTCAGCCCCCACGGCCACGCGGGCAGATCGGCACGAGGACGCCGGGTCAGGTAGAGCGGCTGCACCCCGACCGTCTGCGGCGGCGCCAGCTCGAAGTCGCGGGCATCGGCGGGCAGCGCCGCGATGTTGCACTGGCCTTCGCGGTAGCGCAGAACGGCGAGGGCGGGCCGGATGCCGAACAGTCGCCGGGCGAGCGGCGCCGCGCTCGTCACCCGGACCAGGGCGAAGGCGTAGCCGGTGGTCAGCGCCGCCTCGCCGAGATCGTCGGGCCGGGTGTTGTCGCTGATGATCCGGTAGCGCAGCACCGCGATCGGCGACTCCGGCGCCAGCAGGCGCTGGGACTGCGCGGCCCAGCTCTGGGCCTGGGCGCGCAGGCGGCCCTCGTCGGCCAGGTCCGGGTCGTCGGGCTGTACGCTCCACATCCGGGTCGCGACCGGCTGGAGCCGTGCGGTGCCGGGCGCCAGGCAGAGCAGCTCGGCCACCAGGAGCCGGGGCGCCAGCGGAGACGGCCCGCCCGCCGGGACCACGGGGGCCGGACGCCACTGGAGTCCCAGGTACGGGCTGACCACGAGGTTCAGCGGACGCGCGTCGAGCGCGCCGGGGATGAGCGTGGCCGCCGGACGGCGGCGCGGCCCGTCGGCGGGACCCTGGCCGAGCAGCCCGCTGCTGGCGATGAGCGCGGCGGCCAAAGTCCAGCCATAGGGCGGCTTGCCAGCGGGCGTCGGGGTGCTCACCGACTGGGTCAGCAGCAGCGAGCCCTCGCGCCAGACCGGGTCGGCGTACGGCGCGGGCTCCGGCAGGTCGGGCAGCCCGGACGGCCGGGGCGGGTAGAAGGGACGGCGCGGGTCGAAGGCCCGGCGCAGCGCGGCCGGGCGGCTGAGCCGCGCCGGGGTCTCGGGCAGCGCCGCGAGGACGCTCTGGAGCAGGTCGTCCTGCGGTTCGGGGGGCGGGTTCTGCGCGCGGAACCAGCTCTCCTCCAAAGCCACCGGGTCGAGCCGGGCGAAGGCGCGGCCGACCGCCGTGTCCAGGCTCGCGAAGGTGACGGGCAGCGGCGTGCCGTCCGCCCAGCCGCACAGGGCGAGGGCCAGCGCGGGCAGCGCCGTGGCGGGGGCGTCGGCGCGCAGCCGGGAGATGAGCAGCACCGGGTCGGTCTGGAGCGGGCTCGGCTGCTTTCCGGCGGGCGGACGGGCCAGGTCGCGCGAGGTGTCCTGCAACCGTCCGAGGAACGGCATGTTCAGCAGCAGCCAGCGCGGGTCGGCCGGGTCGCTCGGCGCGTAGTCCGCCGGGCTGCCGAGCAGCGCGCCCTGGCTGCCGGTCGGGAGGTACTGCAACGTCGTGGCCGCGCTGGTCGGGACGGGCGTGAGCCCGACCAGGTGGTGCCCGCTCGCCTCGATGAGCAGCGTGTCGCGGGGCAGCGCGTCGAGCGCCGCGCCCGAATCGGCCAGCAGCGCCGACAGACCGGCGGTCAGATAGCCGCCGCCGACGCTCCCGAGCGGGCTGACGCCGGTGACGGGGTCGGTGGTCTGGAGCCCGGCCAGGCTCCGCAAAAACTGCGCGGCGCGCTGGGGCGTGAGCAGCCGCACCTCCTGGACGGACGTCCACCGGGTCTCGCGGCCGAGCGTCCCGCCGCTCCCGTCCGCCGCCGGGGTCACCTCGACGAGCTGGTGCTCGACCAGGGCCAACGGCTGCCAGCTCTGACCAGGGGCGAAGGTGAACAGCAGCGGGCCGTCGGCGCCGGTCAGCAGGGACGCGGGCAGCTCGTGCTGGTTCAGCAGCACCCGGACGGTGTGGCGCAGATGGGTCAGCGGCGGGGCTCCGGCGACGCGGGCGGCGGGCAGGGTGATGCGCGCGTTGGCCGCGTCGTAGCCGAGCTGCTGCGGCCACGAGACCAGGTCGGCAACCGTGAGCGTCCCGTTGAGCAGGAACCGCTCCCGCCACCGCGCGCCGTCCAGGCGCGAGGTGTACCCGACCACGAGGTCACCGGCCGAGGACCCGTACAGCAGCGCCGCGTCGGCGGTCCGGGACGGGACGGGATCCTGCAACGACCGGCCCCAGTGCGCGACGAGCAGGGCCTCCACGAAGGCGCCGGTAAGCGGAAGAAGGGGCACGTCGTCCGGCCGGGCGGCGGCGCGGAACGTCACCGTGGCGAAGCCGGGGGCGGCGCGGTCGCCCACCCCGGGCGTCAAGGCGTCGGCGAGGCGCATGCCGGGCAGGAACTGGAGACCTTCCGGATGCGCGGCGCTGTAGCCATGCCACCCGAACTGGAGCGTGGTGTCACCGGCCAGGGCGGCGGGCGAGCCGTCGGGGAGGGCCACGGCGAGCGCGAGGTCGTCGAACAGGGTCGCGCCGTCGAGCGTGAAGCCCCCGGCCATCAGGTCGAAGGTCAGCGCGGCGGCCAGCGCCTGCCCCCGCGTCGTCACCGGCGCGGCGGACGGTCCCGAGGCGAACCGCGCGGCGACCTCCTCGGCGGCGAGGGCGCGGTCGTAGAGCGCGACCATGCGGTAGGTGCCGAGCCAGGCCCGTCCGCCGGTGATCTCGTCGCCGAGGGCCAGCTCGAACCGGTCGTCCCAGGCGGCCAGGCTCCCGCCGACGGTGTGCTCGGCCTTGAGCTGCCCGTTGACGTAGATCCGGGTGCGGCCGTCGGCGGCGCGGGTGAAGGCCAGATGGGTCGGGGCGCCGCCGAGCGAGGCGGCCGGGGTCGCCAGGTCGGGGGCGCCGGTCGCGTCCGTGGCGTCGGTGCGCAGCCACAGGTCCAGGCTGGACGAGTCGGGCGGCGACTTGCGCTGCTGGAGCGCGACGTTGCGGTGCGCGCCGTCGGACGAGACCGTGAGGATGTCGAACTGCCCGTTCGCCAGAACGCCGGTGACGGGCTTCACCCACGCCTCGACGCTGATCTCGTCGCTCGCCTTCACCGCCGCCGTGAGCTTGGCGGCGGCGACGCCCGAGCGGATCAGCGTCGGCTTGGTGAGGGTCAGGCCGTCGGCGCCCCAGCTCATGCCCTGGGTCGCGGCGGCGGTCAGGTGCAGCGGCGCGCCGATGCCGGACGAGTCGTGGACGGTCGCGCCGCCGCCCTCGTCGAAGCGGTAGAGGGCCCGCAACCCGGTCGGCGGCCTGCCGACCCGGACGGCGAGGGTGAGGGTCAGGGTGTGCGCGCCGCCCGCCGTGTCGAGGCCGAGCGCGACCCGCTGCGGCACGATCGGGTCCTGGGCGGACGCGCCGGGCAGGGTGAAGGGCGGCGTCACGGGGTCGGGGAAGGCCAGCGCGGGCAGCGCGACCGTCCACTCGACCTGGAACAGGTGGAACGACAACCGCACCTGCCCGGCGGTCAGGCCGCCGCCGGCGAGCGCGAGAGCGCCGACCCGCAGGCGCGGCGCGTCCCCGGCCTCCCCGGCGGAGACGGCCAGCGGCCATTCCAGCGCGGAGCCCTCCGGCCCGACGGCGCTCAGGCTCAGCGACGTCCCGGCGCCCGTGAACGTCAGCCGCACGCAGTTGCTCAGATCGGTCTGCTCGGCGGCGGAACCGGCCACCGGGAGCTGCAACCGCCCGATGACCTCGACCGTCGTCACACCGTCGCCCGCGAACAGCACGCGGTCGAGCACCAGCGGGAAGAAGCGCAGGCCGAACAGGTCGAGGCCCGGCGCGGGCGCGTCCGGATCGTCGTCGGACGGACGCAGCCGCCACTCATATCCGGTGCGGTGCTCGTAGTCGCTGCTGCGCGCCTCCGGGTCGTTCCCGTCCAGGTCCAGGTCGACGGCTTCGGACGAGCGGGCGGACGCCTTGGTGAACCCCGCGCCCGCGACGGGCAGGTCGCGGAACCACAGCCGCCAGGACGCCGTCCCGTGGCCGAGGACGAGCGGGACGCGGGTGGTGGTCAGTCTCACGTCGCCCGCGGTGGGGTGGCTCAGCGGCGTCCGGATCAGGTTCGACGCGGGGGCGCTCGCGCCGCGCACCAGCCCGCGCTGGTCGGCGAGGCCGCCGTCGACGGCGCGGGCGGCCATGCTCCCGGCCGTCAGCCGGTACGTGCCGGGCGGCGCGTCGGCGGGCAGGCGGCGCAGCCCGGCGGCCCCGTCGGCGAAGTCGCCGTCGATCCCGCGCAGCGCCGCCTCGCCGGTCAGCGTCAGCGGGGCGCTCTGCGCCGGGTCGGCGTTGTCCAGGCGCAGCTCGCCGGGGTAGCCGTCCAGGGCGAAGGTCGCGCGGACGGGCCAGTCGCGCGGGCCGGCCAGGAAGCGCAGCACGATACTCCCGTCCCGGCGGTCGAAGGCGCTCACGCCGTCGGCGGCGGCGAGGCTCGCGCGCTCGGCGAAGCGCCGCCAGTGCGCGGCGTAGTCCGCGCGGGTGAGCGGACGCGGCGGAGCGGGGCGCGGGGTGTCGGGCAGCGGCGAGCTGTCCCGCGGGTCCGTGGGGATCCTGGGAAGCTGGGCCAGCGCCTGGACCTCGTCGGTGTAGGGCAGGTCGTGCCGGTACTGGACGGCGAGGCCGAGCGCCGGGTCGCTCAGCGGCGGGTCGCCGTCGGGACGCGGGTCGAGGACCAGACCGGGCAGCGAGAGCGCCGCCAGCGGCAGGTCGTACAGCTTGTCGGCGTCCGTGCCGAGCCATTCGCGGGCGGGCGCGAACGCGCCGCCGTAGCGCGGCCACGCGGCGGCGCCGTCGGCGGCGAAGCGCCAGGCGTCGGGCAGGTCGAGGCCGTCCCGGCGGGTCACCGGCAGCTCGAACGGGACGAGCTGCCGTCCGGCGATCGGCACGTTCGGCGGGTCGATGCTCTGGGTGAGCGCCAAAGCCTGCACCATCGGCAGCGTCGGATGGCGGCGCCAGACCAGGGGCGGCGCCGCGCCGAACGTGCCGGGCGCGAGGACGCCGCCGGTCACCAGGGCGCGCAGCACGTCCGGGTCGACGTCGTACTGGAACGCCCAGGCGCCCAGCGCGGCCGAGGGCGCGGGGGTGCCGCGCCAGGCGAGGCCGATCGCATCGAAGGCGAGCCGTACCAGCGGCGCGAACAGCTCGCGCCCGGTCACGGTGTGCAGGGGGACGGTCGTCAGGCCGCCGATCCAGTCGTCCAGGTCGGGCAGGGCGTCGGCCGCGGTGGGCGCCCGGGTGCTCAGCCAGAGCAGGCCGTTGAGCGCGACCTCGGGCGCGTCCAGCGTCAGGTCGGCCGACTGGAGCCGGTACGCGGCGCCGACCGGGGCGAGCACCCAGGTTCCGGTCATGTGCCGGGCCGCCGCGAGGGTGAGGCTCCAGGGCTGCTCGCCGGGCGCCCGGCCGAGCCCGGCGGCGTCGTCGTTGCCGTAGCTGACGGCGCCGCGCAGCAGGTTCTCGGGCGCCGGGACGGGCTGCGTCCGGGCCACGCCCGCGTCGAGGTAGATCTGCTCCGACAGGTTGGGCAGCGGGAGCTGGGCCCAGCCGTCGTCCAGGGGCGTGAAACCCCACAGCACCGACGGGGCGACGGGCGCGGCGGGCCCCGCCTCCGGCCGCGTCCAGGACGGTTCGGGCTCCCGCAGCACGGCGCGGAGCCGCCGCGCGGCCTCGTTCGGGTCGAACGCCAGCGTGGTGGCGGCGAGCGTGACCCGCTCGCTCCAGCCGTCGCCGTCGCGGACGGCGCGGTAGCCGAACGTGCCGGGGGTTCCGGTTGGCGGGTCGCCGGCCGCCAGCTCCACCCGCAGGTTCGCGCCGTCGACGGTGACCCGCGCGTCCGCGGGGGTGATCCGGGCGAGCGTGTCGGGCTGGACGGCCGGGTCGTAGGGCTGCCGGTCGCTCAGCAGCAGGCTGAACGTCTCGCCGGGGAAGCCGATCGGACGCGTCCCGGGCTGCTCCCGCCAGGGCGCGATCTCCCAGAACAGGCGCGGGACGGTGAGCGGGTCGGCGAGTTCCAGCGTGGCCCAGTGCGGTGCGGGCTCCGGCCGGACCAGCCCGTTCAGCGGGTTGTCGGGGTTGAGGTACCGGTTGAACCGCCGCCAGGACGCGAGGAGCGCGGCCTGCTCGTCGTCGGTCAGCCGCTCGGTCTCGATCGTCATCCGGAAGCCGCGCACCGTCGGCCCCGGATCGGGGACGAGCCGGGCGAGCTGGAACACCGCGCCGACCGGCGCGGCGTCCCAGAGCAGGCGGATCCGCCCGAAGACCGACAGCCCCCCAGAGTGGACGGCCAGCGCGCCGAGCAGCCGGGCGGCGCCGGTCCGCTGCCCGGGCGCCGCCGCGGTCAGGCCGAGCGCGGTGTACAACCGCTGGACGGCGCCGGCCTGGGGCGTCATCGGGTCGAGGACGATCTCTCCGCCGAGGCAGGTGAGAACCGGCAGATTGCCGACGATCCCGGTGGGCCACCCGTCGGCGGGGGCCTGGAGCAGCAGCAGGCTGGCGGTGCCGGCGCTGATCGCCGCGCGGATCGCGGCGGGCGGGAGATGCCCGTCGGGCTTGGTCCCGCTGCGCTTCCACACGTACTGCGGCGTGGCGCCGTTCGTCGGGGCGACGGTGACGCTGGTGACGTACACGAGCGCCAGCAGGGAGCCCGGCAGCAGCACGTTGTTCTCGCCGACCGCCTTGCGCGGCGTGGTGTCGACGAACAGCGTGCGGAAGGCGAAGTCGGCGACCGGGTCGGCCAGCCGGATCACCTCGGCCTCGGCCGTCCAGAAGGGGCCCGCGATCTTCAGCTTCGGCAGGTCGGGAAGTTTCGCCATCTGCTCCTCCTGGTCCGCTCGCGGCCGTCACACGTCGGCGGGTTCGATCGGACGCGGGTCGCTCGGTGCGGCGCTGCCGCGCCGGGCGCGGATCACCAGGGACCGGCCGCGCATGCCGCCGTCCTGGCTGGTGCGGTGCAGCCGCCCGAGGGCGAGCTGGTCGGGCCGTCCGGGATAGGCCTCCGCCAGCGCGGCCGGATCGTCGGCGCGCATCATGCCGTGATGGCGCATCAGCACCGCGCCGAGCAGCAGCCTGTCGGCCACGACGCCGGTCAGAGCGGCCTGGACGGGACGGACCGCGACGGCGAACGGGACGGTCACCGACGGCGGCGGGTCGCCCGCATCGCGCACGGCCGCGATCAGCTTCTCGACGGCGTCCGCGAACGCGGGGAAGCGGGCCCAGCGGCGCAGCGCGGCGATGTCGTCGCCGCTCATCGCGCCGGTCCAGGTGATGGCCGTGAACCGGGTGCCGGACGCGTCGCGCGCGAGCGCCACGCCGTTCTGGAGCTCGTCGGGGATCTGCTCGGGCCCGACGGGGATCTCCACGCGGACGACGGCGTCGCCGTCCGCGCCCGCGGCCCCGGCGATGATCTGCTCGATGGCGCCGGTGAAGGCGCTGTCGCCGGGGAGCCGCCGCAGGTCCGGCGCCGCCGCGTCCGAGGGGCCCTGCCAGACCAGGGTCAGCGTCGGCGCGGGCAGGAAGTCGATGAGCGCCCCGAACCGGTCCGGCAGGTCCGTGACGGCGGCACTGACCGGCTCGGTGGCGTACCAGCCGTCGAACAGGTCCCGGATCTTGGCGGCGTCCGGTTCGCGCACCAGCCGGACCAGGGCGTCGCGATCGCCCTTGGTCATCACTCCGGCGAGCAGCAGCCGTCCGTGCGCGTCGATGTCGACCCGGTTGCGCGTGTCGAGCGGAAGTTCACCGGTGTCGTAGCCGGTGGTGAGCTGCGCCTCGCTCACCTGCACGAGATCGACCGCCAGCGGGAAGTCGCCGAGCGCGTCGGACGGCGGCGCGAGCGTCGTCCGCGCCACCAGGTGGCGCTTGCCGAGCTGGCGGTGGGTGAACGTCCGCGTGACCGGGTCGTAGAAGCACTCGGCCTGCACCTCGATGTTGCCGCTGAACAGCTCGACGATCTGGTAGACGACCTCGGGGTCGGGCAGGGCGCCCGGCGTGCGCGCGGTGGCGGCCCCTGCGGCGTCGGGCGCCTCGGCGGGCCAGCGCCGCTGCGCCTCGTCCGGCAGGCTGTCCCAGAACCGGCGCAACGGGATCGTGACGGTGCGGACGCGGGTGTCCTGCCGGAACCGGCCGCCGACGCGCAGCGGGAGCGGCGGGAACGGCGGCAGCCGCCGCCACACGACGTCCGTTCCGCTGACGGTGGCGCTCGGCAGCGGCGAGCGGTAGGTCAGGTCGCGCTGGGCGACGACGTTGACCGGCGACACCGTGCCGTCGGTCTGGGCGATCACCAGCAGGCGGTGCTCGTAGTAGAACGGCAGGGCCCGCCACTGGAAGGCCAGGACGCCCTGGGAGAAGTCGCCGACGCGCTCGGGCAGGTCGAGGCCGCGCAGCTCGTCGGGGTCCGCCGCGCCGTCCAGGACGAGGTGGTCCGGCGCGGCGGGCAGGGCGTCCGGGACGGGCGGGTACACGTCCTCGACCGCGCGGACGGGCAGCTCGCGCTGGTGCTCGGCGGCGAAGTCGCGCACCCACGCGTACCAGTCCGGGTAGCCGAAGCGGCGCAGCAGGCTGACGGCGACCTGCCGGAACGCGAGCCGCCGGAGCAGGGTCAGGTTGCGCTCGGCGAGGCTCTGCTCGGGGTGCCGGGCGACGATCACCTCCCAGATCGCGCCGGGCGCGGGCGGACGCGCCGGGGTCGCCGGCTCGTCCAGCCGCCGCGAGCCGAGGACGAGCGGGGCGTCGACGGCCTGCGTGCGGTCGAGCACCACGTCCAGCCCGCCCGCCGCGGGATCCACGTGAACGACCGGAAGGTCCGCCTCGGTGGCCGCGCGGCCGGGGAACAGCGTGGGCGAGCGGCGCAGGCTCTGCCACAGCAGGTCGTAGCGGCCGTACGGCTGGAGGTAGTAGCGCAGCGTGTGCGCCCAGCGGTCCTCGATCAGCTGCGTGTAGGTCAGGCGGCCGTCGGCGTCGGGCGTGGCCTGCGCGGGCGAACCGGCGCGCGGGTAGGCCGTGGCGGTCCAGGGGCCGGCGCCGGTCGCGCCGAGGCCGTCGCGGCCCACGTCCACGGCGCCGCTCCCGTCGAAGAACCGCGCCGTCCAGGCGAGGACGTCGGGCAGCGCCTTGGCGATCCCGGCTGCGTCGACGGGGACGGTGACCTTGCCCGAGTCGGGCACCTTGGGGTCGTTGCTGTTCAGCGTCTCCAGGTAGTACTTGAGCCGCAGCCACTGGACCTGCTCGGGGACGCCGGGCCCGGCGAACGCGGCGGCCAGCGCGTCGGTCGCGACGGTGAAGTGGTGGGTGCGGTCGTCGGTCGGGCCGAAGTCCTCGACGCGGACCGTCCCGGCCAGGTTCTCCGCCGCCGCCAGGTCGGCGGCGGCGAGCGAGGGGCGCAGCAGCGCCATCTGGTCGGCGCCGAGCAGGGTGCGGGCGGTGAGCAGCTTGCGGCCGGGGTCGTAGTCCAGCAGCGGCGCGATCGCCGGGTCGAACGGCGCAGGATCGGCGGTCAGCCGGGCCTGCGGACGGACCTCGATCGTCGCGGGAAGCGTGGCGCCGCGCAGCAGCAGGGCCGCCGCGCCGTTGAGCGGCAGCCGGATCGTCCGGGCGATCGGCGTGGGACGCGGTTCCAGCTCCTGCTGCCCGGCGCCGCCGTCGGGCCGGGTGACCAGGCTGCACGGCGCGGTGACGGTGAAGCGCACCTCGACGTCGGCGTTGGAGCGTCCGGCGACGTCGACCGCGCGGTAGCGCAGCCGCTGCCGGACGGCCGGACGCAGGCTGAGCTGGACGAGCGCCAGCAGGTCGTCGCCCGCCGCCGGACGCTCGCCGAGCTGGATGCTGCGTCCGGGCTGGAACAGCAGCTCGACGTGCAGGTGCCGCCGCACGGCGGCGAAGGCCGCGGCGTCGGGGTCCTCAGAGGTGCTCTCCAGGAGCGCGAAAAGTTCCTTGAGCAGGTCCAGCAGCTCCGGGCCGCGCACGGCGCCGGTGCCGGGGTCGTGGAGGCTGAACGTCACCGACAGGCCGAGGCGCTGCAGCGCGCCCCAGCCGTAGCGGTCGGCGCCCGGCGGGCAGCTGGCCAGGAAATCGGCCAGGTCGTTGGGCAGCGTCGGCGGGCTGAGCTGGAGGGCGGCGGCGTAGCCGTCGGTGACCCGGCCCTGCGGGTCGACGCCCGCGCCCGGACGCAGCGCGCGCAGCCGCTCCACCAGGCGTCCCAGCAGCGGATGCACCGGCGTCTCGCGCCTGCCGCCGGGCTGGGTGACGCCTTGCCATTCGGGCCATTCCAGGTAGGAGTCCTGCCAGGAGTACCAGGGCCCGCGCTCGTCCCGCACGCCCTGCGCGGACGGGTCGGGCGGACGCCGCCGCTGGATCGCCCCGGGGTACCACGCCTCCCACTGGCCGGTGTTGAGCGTGTCGCCGGGCACCAGCGGCAGGTCGTCCGCCGGGAGCATCTGGACCTCCTGCCGCAGCCGCAGCTCGGCGGCGAGCCGGGCGGCGTCGGCGAAGGCGTCGGTGGTGGCCGCGTCGATGTCCAGCTCGTACAGCCGGTATCCGGCGTTCAGCTCCAGGGGGTAGGCGGCGTCGCCGCTCGGGCCCTGGTTCCAGCGGAACCGGATCGCCCGGATGCCCAGGGGGTGCGGCCGGAACCCGACGCCCGCGCCGATGTCGCCGGTGAACACGAACGCCTGTGCGCCGCCGGGCAGCGGCATGGGCGCGTGCGCGAGGCCCGGCTCGGCGCGTTCGTCCTCGGGCCGGACGACCGGGAAGCCGGTCGGGCGCGGCAGCCACTCCAGCTCGGCCGGACGGCGCTCCTCACGCGGATTGCCCGAACGCTCGACGCGGTCGGTCGGCGCGGGCGCGGCGGGCGGCGCGGCGACCGCCTCGGCGGCGAGCAGGAGCTGCACCGGCGCCAGGGCCGACGGCACGTCCCGGTCGGAGACGGTCTGGAAGAACACCCGCCACGCCTCGGGCCGCCAGGCGCCGGCGGGCAGCACGCCCGCGTCCCGCAGCGCGGCCACCGGGACCACCGCCGCCCGCGCGCCGGGCGGCCCGAAGACGTGGTCGAGGTCGATCGTGATGTCGGTGGGCAGCGGGCGGGCGTTGGACGTCGGCAGCCCGGCGGTCCGCCCGCGCTGGGTGGTGCTGTCCAGACCGTAGGAGCCGATCGGGACGGTGCTCTCCCGGCGGAAGACCAGCCGGTAGGTGCGGATCGGGACCGCCGGACCGTCCTGGCGCGCCGCCTCGCTCCATTCGACGTGGACTTGGCGCGGCTCCATCACCTGCGGCGTCACCGCGCCGGACGGGGCCAGGTCGGACGGGGCGATGCCGTAGGCGACGGTGAGGTCGCCGTCCACCGGCACCGCCGGGGGCGTGGTCGGGTAGCGGGTCGCGACGAGGGTCAGCGGGCGTCCGGCGTTCCCGGCGAAGTCGACCGGCGTGACGGTGTAGACGTAGCCGCGTCCCTCGCGCGGCAGCGCGGCGCGGTCGGCGGCGGTGTCGGGGAAGTGGTCGACCACCTGGAAGCGCGGCTGGAGCTGCGACAGGGTGTCGGTCGGCGTGACCGCGCCCGCCGCGGCGACGTCGGTGGTGTGGCGGTGCAGCACCTTGACCGGTTTGACGGTGGTGGTGCGCTCGGCCTCGTCGCCGTCCAGCGCGCGCCGCCGCACCAGGTAGTGGGCCAGGTGGTGGTCGGGGTCGTTCTGGACGCGGCTGACCCCCGGCCCCGCCGGACGCCGCCAGCTCAGCTCCCAGGCCAGCGCCACGGTGCTCGCGTCGGTGTACTGGCGCACCTGCTCGAACTCGGGCGGGAACAGGTCGAACCGGGCCTCGGCGACGTTGAACGTCCGCACGTCCTCGGCGGTGGCGCCGGGCCCGGTGGCCTCGGGCAGTTCGCGCTGACTGATGGACGGCTGGGCGTCCAGTCCGGCGGCCACCTGGTCGAGCCAGGCCGGACGGCGGTCGGCGCGCACCGCGAACACCAGGCCCATCTGGAAGGCGAGCGACCCGGCGGCCAGCGCGGCGCGCGCGGCCGGGTCGGGCTCGGCGTGGAAGGCGCGCAGGTCGGCGATGATGTCGTGGATGATCACGCCGCGGAGCTGGTGCGCCTGTTGGTCGGCCTGGACGGCGCCGACCGTCGCGGGGTCGCCGTCGTCCTGCGCGGCGCCGTCGGCGGCGTAGATCGTCGTGCTCGGATCGAACGCGGCCTCCAACAGCTGTTCGTAGAGCTGCTGCGGGTCGCGCTTGAGGTAGGGCGACCCGCCGAACTGCTCGTACGCGCCGCGCACGGCCGCCTCGAAGGAGCTGTCGGAGGGGTTCTGCACGCGGGGGTCGCTGACCGGCGGACGGTAGCCGGGCAGCGGACCGGGATCGCCGACGGGGTGCGCGACCGCGGCGTCCCCCGCGCCGGTGTAGGTCTGCCTGAAGGCGTTGCCGAGGTGCTGGGCCAGGCTGAGCCCGTCCTGCAGCGGCGCGGGGTCGCTCGCCTGGCCGGTGGTCGGGTTCACCACGCGGCGCTCGGCCGTGCCGCCGGTGTACAGCCGCGCGGCCCAGTTCACCGCCCAGGTGATCGGGTCGCCCGCGGTGACCGCGCCGGTCACGTCGACGAACTGCGGCGTGGGCAGGGGCGTGAAGTGCCGCAGAGTGTAGCTCTCGCCGGCCGCCGGTTTCGGGACGCGCAGGGAGAAGTCCGCGCCGACCGCGGTGCCGTCGGCGGGCGGCGGCGGGAGGAAGCCGAGTTCGGGCTCGGCGATCGGGTAACCGTCCTCGTCCAGGACCAGCCGTCCCTGCGCGTCCCGCCGCAACCGCTCGGCCTGCGGCAGCAGGACGAAGTAGGTCTGGCGGTCGGCGTCCCAGCTCGGCGCGTCGCGCAGCACGAACAGGACGTATCCCGGCACGTGGAACACGTCGGGCTCGGCCGCCCGCGCGCCGAGCACGGCCGCCAGGGCGCGCGGCGGCAGCGCGGCGCGGCGCGCGCCCAGCGCGGACGCGAACTGCGGTGCGGCGTCCAGCGCGCCGGTGCCCGGGACCGGCTCGACCTCGGTGGCCTCCAGCCCCAGCGACAGGAACTGCTTGGTCCGGTCCAGGGCCGCCTGGACGTTCCCCTCCTGGAAGGCGATCCGGACGGTGGCCTGAAGGCTGTGACCGCAGCAGGAGACGCCGACGGTGCCGGTGCCGCGCACGCCGGGGATGCTCAGCCCCTTGACGCCGATCTCCAGCCCCGCGCTGAAGGTGATCTCCAGGCTGAACCGGAACGACAGCCGGATCGTGGTGAACACCAGCGGGATCTTGATCCAGAACTCGATGGCGAAGGAGACCTGCACCTCCAGCCCGATCGCGCCGTAGACGGCCGAGTCGTTCAGCGGGTCGCGGAAGTCGACCACGCCGATGTAGCGGGCGCCGAACGCCACCCGCGCGGTGGCGCTGATCCGCATCCCGACGAGCCCGAGGTCCACGCCCGCGCTGAGTTCGAGCCGTCCGCGCGCCAGGAAGCTCGTGCCGAGCACCATCTCGGTGGTGGAGACGCGGAAGATGAACCCGCCCTCGACCTCGACGGCCAGCGGACCGAGCGTGGTGTGCCAGCGCATCATGTTGGGCCAGCCCAGCTCGTAGTGGAACAGGCCAGGCTCGATCAGCAGGGTGGCCGAGAAGCGGCTGTTGCCGATCGCGTCCCGGACGAAGTCGGGCAGCGGCGGGTGGACGCCGGGCTTGCCGCCCTCCGGCTTGGAGATGTGGGCCAGGAACCGCTTCTGGCGCGGCGACAGCAGCACGAAGCCGCTCAGGATGGGGTTCTCGCGGGCGCCGTCCTTGTTGTCGACGTAGTCGGCGTAGTTGGTGTTGAACCAGCCGCGCACCGCCATGAAGAACGTCAGGTCGCTGCGGAACGCGATGATCGCGTCGACGAGGAAGACGCAGGCGAGGTCGGCCTCGGCGAACGCCTCGTAGCGCAGCGGCGACGCCGAGGCGGACGTCTGCGAGATCATCGCGCGCAGGACGATCGTCCAGCGCGGGTCCTCGCCCGCATCCTCCAGGTCCACCGCCCAGCGGTCGCGCCGGGACAGGTCGCCCTGGGTGCGCGAGAGGCCCTCCAGGGTCTTGAGCAGCTTCTTCACGTCGTTCTCGGCGTCGGCGGCCTTGATCGACGCGATGGTGAAGCGGTAGCCGAAGCCCATCCCGATCTCGCGCAGGTAGATCTGGATGACCGGGATCATGAAGCTGACCTGGCGGATCTCCAGGTAGAGGAACCAGGCCCGCAGCCACGGCGAGCCGGGGCCGCGGCGCACGCGCAGGAAGCCGAAGCTCGCCGCGATGGTGGGCAGCCCATGGATCTGGACCACGCCCTCGCCGACCAGCCCGGCCTGGTCGGGCTCGTCCACGAAGTCGACCACGCCGCTGAGCCGGAACGCCGCGCCGAGGGCGAGGTTCACCGGCAGGCGCGTGAAGTGGATCCGCGGGACGAACTCGCCCGGCGCCGGGAGGCCGATGAACAGCTCGTGGTAGTCGGGCCGCGAGTCCGGCGTGTCGCCGGGGCCCTGCGCGAACCGGAGCTGGCCGGTCACCTGCATGGCCCCGTCGCCGTCGAAGAACTCGCACTGCGGGACGAAGCCGACCGCGCGCAGCTCCATCTCGAAGCAGCCGAGGAAGCTGAACGTCACCGGCTTGGGCAGCTCGACCAGGAACTTCACGTGCTTGCCGATCACCCGGGCGTCGCCGGTGAGCGGGCACTGCACGAGGTCGATGCGGATCTTGCCGAGCAGGCCCAGCGGCCCGTCGGCGTCGTCGCCGGGGGCGAGGACGAACCGGGCGGAGCCGGTGACGGTGAAGTACAGGTGGAAGGCGCCGTCGTCGACGAACCGCAGGCCGAGCGCGTCCACCGAGAACTGGAAGCGCGTGCCCTTGCAGTCGAGCAGCTTGACGCCGCGCAGGTTCGCGGCGCCCTGCACGAGCGTCAGGTTGCCGCCGTCGCGCTGCGCGAACTGCAGGGCGATGTCGGCCGTGGCGTCGCCCATGAGGTCGGGTGGGAGCGGGCCCGAGCCCGCGAGGGTGAAGTCGGCGATGCGGTTCTCGCGGATCACGAAGCCGCTGTCGGTGAAGCGGAAGCGCGTGCGCAGGCCGTTCAGCCGGGCGGGCCGGTCGGTGACGGTCGCGGCGAGGTTCACCCCCTTCGGGGTGAGCGCGAAGTCCCGCACGCTGAAGGTGATCGGCTCCTCGCTGGCCCGCGTGAAGTCCAGTTCCAGCACGGCTCCGTCGGGCTGCTGGAGCTGGTAGTGGTAGTTCTTCGTGGCGATCGTGAAGTAGTGGAACGTCTTGTCGGCCAAGGGTTTCCCCTTGAACCGCCAGCGCAGCCCGAACAGGTCGGGGAACTCGCGCTCCGCCGCCGGGGAGCGCAGCTCGATCCCCTGCTCGTGGTCGACCTTGAGCGCGAACGTGGCCAGGCTGAAGGTGAGACGGCACAGTAAGTCGAAGCTGAGGCTCAGGACGCGCACCCGGACGCCGATGTCGAAGCCGACCTCGCCCTGCGGCAGAGTGATCGCCAGGTCGGTGAGCGGCGTGTCGGTGTAGAGCTGGAGGAACTGGGAGTCCGCGCCCTGGCCCTGCTTGAGGAACGGCAGGGTGAATCCCCCGCCGCCCGCGTCGACGTTGACGCTCAGCTTGGCCGTCCAGCCGTCGTGGAGGTCCGCCGAATCGAAGGCCACGGGCGTGCAGAGGGCGGCCGGGTCGTTCAGGTCGAGCGGCGGGATCGGCGTGGTGAGTTCGCGGAAGAAGCCGGGCAGCCGCGGGGCGCCGAGCGCGACGTCGAGCAGGACCAGGCTGCGCGGCCCGTCCGGCGGCTTCAGCGCGACGCTGAACAGGGGCTTGTCGGGCGGCTGCGGCGGCTCGTCGTTGTGCAGCTCGCGGTCGCCGTCGCGTCCCCAGGCGAAGGTACTGCCCGCCGTCACCGGGTCGGCCCCGGCCAGGGTGACGACGAACGCCGCGCGACCGAGGCCCGCGCCCTGGCGCATCAGCAGCAGCGAGAAGCGGCTGGCCGCCGGGACGGCGACGCTGAGCCCGGGGAGCGCGAACGCGGCGCCGGACGCCGCCTGCCAGTCCAGGCGCGCCTCGTCGAGCCCGTCGGCGCCGATGATCAGGCGCAGGGTGACGTCCTGCTCACCCGCCGGGCTGCGGTCGCCCAGGTTGGGGACGAACTGGCCGAGCAGCTTGTTGAGCGCGCCCTCCTTCCACTGCAGCACCAGGCACGCCTTGCCGCCCTCCTGGTGGAAGCCGACCGTCGCGTTGTCGATCACCACGCCGGTGTCGGCGATCTGCACCGGGTACGGGAGCGCGGCGGTGAACGGCGTGTCGGAGCGGATGCCGTCCTTGCTCGCGGTCCCGCTGAGCTTCGGGATCGTGAACTCGACGAACGGGCGTCCGGGATCGGGCTCGTAGCGGGCGTCACCGCCGTTCGTCACCTTGCGCATGGGCCGCAGCAGCTCCGGGCCGAACCGCAGCGCCACGGGCGCGTCGGACACGCGCAGCACCGCCTGCGGGACGAAGTCGATCTCCAGGCCCACCCCGTCGGGCTCGGCGGCGCCGCCCGCGTCGCGCAGCAGGACCACGCTGACGGCGTCGAACCCGGGCAGCGCCAGCACGAGATCCCGCTCCAGGAGCAGGCGGCTCACCAGGTTGACCTTGCCGGGCTCGACCGTCGTCTGCGGCGGCTCGATCCAGATGTGCGCGAGGACGTCGGGATCGGCCGGCCTCGGAAGGAAGGGCGGCCATTTCTCGCCCAGGTAGTCCTTCAGGGTCACGAAAATGGTCACGACGAGCACACTCCCCACGCGGTGCGCGAGTCGACGTCCGCGAAGAGGTCGTACCTCTCCTGCTCTTTTTCGGCGAGCTTCGTCTCCAGGATCGGCAGGTCCACGGGGGTGATGCCGGCCGGCAGGGTGACCCCGCTGCCCGGCGTGCCCCAGGAGATGTTCCAGACGTTGAGCGCCCTGTTGATGTCGGCGATCTTCTGCTGGTCGGCGGCGCCGAGGCGGAAGGCGTCGCTCCAGAGCCGCACCCGGTACTGCCGGACCAGCGGGTCGGGCTCGTCGACCTCGCCGACGAAGGCCACCGAATGCTCGATGTCGGTGTAGAGACTGCGCCGGGCGAAATTGGCCGACCCGATCATCGCCCAGTTGTCGTCGACGATGGTGGTCTTCGAGTGGACCACCACGTCGCGGGAGAACATCGCCACCTGGGTGCGCTGCCCGGAACTCAGCCCTTTCAGCAGCCCCTGGGACAGCGCCACCAACCCGTACGGCGGATAGACCGGATCGGTCGGGTCGGCGACGCCCGCGACCAGGAGCACCTTGAGATCGGCGTTGGCCTTGATGGCGTCCCGCAGCCTGCCCATCAGCTCGACCGACCAGAACGACTGGTCCTCGATGTAGATATAGCGCTCGGCCGCCTTGATCGCCTTGAACCAGGCGGTGCGGATCTCGAACAGGCCGGCCGGGGCGAACGAGATCTTCTCGTTCTCGGGCATCCGGTTGGTGCTCGTGTAGTTGAACTGGGGCAGGGTGCGCAGCGATTGGACGTGGTGTTTGCCCACCGGCGTGGTCGACAGGGTCCGCGCGGCCAGGGCGGGCGCGCCGGGCGTGTGGCTGTCGAGATTGGTGAAGGCGAGGCGGAACGGGCGCACCTTTCGGCCCCTGACCTCGTTCCACATATCGCGGAAGAAGTCGTGCATGGCCTGCACCGCCGGGCCCTCGACCTTCGCCTGCACATCGTGCCACTGCTTGGCGGGGTGCGGCGCGGAGCCGTGGCGGTCGCCCACGAAGTCGAGCCCGCCCGTGTAGCCGACGGCGCTGCCGCCGTTCCCGACGAGGACGAGCTTGGCATGTGCCGCGCCCGCGGTATGGGTCAGGATGTTCACCCAGGTCTTCTCGGCGAGGGCCGGTTCGGTGCGCAATTCCTGGATGGCGGCCAGGGTGGCGATGTTGACGTCGCGGATCCAGCCCAACCCGTGCTGCACCGCCTTCGTCTGGACGAAATTGTCGGCCATCATCGCGAACGAGACCCAGCCGAGGATCCGGACGTCGACACCGGCCTTCGCCTTGGCCTTGAGCAGGTCGACCATGTGCGCCGCAGCCGCGGGCCCGTCGAGCGAGAAGGGCTTCTCCAACTCGACCGTCGGCAGGTAGGTGCCCGACGAGCCGGGCGCGGGGAGGATCTTGCCGCCCATCAGATGGAGGTGCCAGCCGGCGATGTAGACGAACTGGCCGCCGTTCTCGCTCGGCGTGCCGAGGCCCAGGGTGGCGAGCTGCGCCTTGAGATCGTCGAAGTAGGTCGTGCCGTCGATCAGCGGAGTGACCCGGCAGCCCGCGAAGGTGGCCGGCAGCGGCTCCGAAGGGGGAACGGCGTCCTCCGGCTGAACGAAGTATTTCTTCAGCAGCGCATCGATGTCGGCCACCAGAAAGCCTCCCGAGGCTCTGTCCGCGATTCCCCGCCACAATTCGGCATTCTGGCGGCATAAGACGGCGACCGGTCACGGGCCACGACCGACAGTCAAGATCAGAAATGGTGAGGACGAAAACAGTGGGGCAACTATCACACGGGCGCCGCGACCCGGACAACGATTCGGCCTGATCCGGACGGCGACCATCTTCTGCCGCGCGGCGCACGCCATCGTGACCGTCGGGCCGCTTGTTTTCGCACGGCCTTCGCGTCGACGCCCCTTACCGGCGCAGGATTTCGCCCACCGTTCAGCAAATACGACAAATATGTACACAAAAGAAAAAGCGCCCCCGGTGGGAACGGGGACGCCGGGTGGAGCGGGAGGTCAGTTCTTGCGGACGATCACGTAGTCGCAGAGGGCGAGGAGGGCGTCGCGGGCGGGGATGTCGGGGAGGGAGAGCAGGTCGGCGCGGGCGTCGTCGGACCAGCGGCGCAGGTCCGAGCGGGCCGCCTCCAGGGCGGGGTGGGCGCGCAGGAGGGCCAGGGCCTCGGCGTGGAGCTTGTCGTCCGTCAGGTCCTGCGTGAGGAGGTAGCGCAGGCGCTCGTCGTCGGGGCCCGCGCCGACGCCCGCGAGGACGTGGTGGACGGGCAGCGTCCGGATCCCCTCGCGCAGGTCCGTCCCGGGCGTCTTGCCGGACTCCTCGCCGTCGGAGGCGACGTCGAGGATGTCGTCGGAGAGCTGGAACGCGACGCCGATCTTCTCGCACGCCGACGTGAGCGTGTCCACGACGGCCGGGGACGCGCCCGCGAGCAGGGACCCCAGATGGCCGGAGACGGCGATCAGCGAGCCCGTCTTGTCCGCGATGACTTGAAGGTAGTGCTTCAGGGGATCGGTCTCGGCGGGGCCGACCGTCTCCTGGATCTGGCCCTGGACGAGCCGGGCGAACGCCCGCGCCTGGATCCGGACGGCGTCCGGCCCGAGGTCGGCGAGCAGGTCGGACGCCCGGGCGAACAGGTAGTCGCCGGTGAGGATCGCGACCGTGTTCGTCCAGCGGATGTTGGCCGACTCCTCGCCGCGCCGGACGGTCGCCTCGTCCATCACGTCGTCGTGGTAGAGCGTCGCGAGGTGCGTCAGCTCGACCACGACGGCGGCGGGCACCACGCCGGGCGCGGACGGGTCGCCGAACTCGGCGGCCAGCAGCACGAGCATCGCCCGGAACCGCTTGCCGCCGGCCTCGACGAGGTGGCGGGAGGCCTGGGTGAGCAGCGGGTCCTCGCTGTGGACCGCGTCGCGGAGCAGGTCCTCGACGGCGGTGAGCCGCTCCCGCGTCGCGGCGGCGAGCGCCGCGTCGATCGGCAGGCCGAACGGCCCGGCCCCCAGGGTGGACGGATCCCCAGCAGACGCGCTACTCACCCAGAACCCTCCTCAGCGCTGCATCACCGGACGAACATCTGTGTCGCGGCATGTCCCGCCATATCCAGAACCGGCTGCGGGAGCACACCCAGGACAACAGTAGCCGCCAGGCCGAGGGCGACCGCAGTCGCGGTCGCCGGGGCGGCCACCACCGTGGGGCCGTCCGCCTCGGGCTCGCTGAAGAACATGACGACGATCACGCGGACGTAGAAGAACGCTGCGACCGCCGAGGACAGCACGCCGACGACCACCAGCGGCGTCGCCCCGCCCTCCACGGCCGCCTTGAACACGGCGAACTTCCCGGTGAACCCGCTGGTCAGCGGGATTCCGGCGAAGGCGAGCAGGAAGAACGCGAACACGCCCGCCAGCAGCGGGGACCGCCGGCCGAGGCCCGCCCAGCGGGACAGGTGCCCGGCCTCGCCGCCCGCGTCCCGGACCATCGTGATCACGGCGAACGCGCCGATCGACGCGAAGCCGTACGCCGCGAGGTAGAACAGCGTGCCGGACAGGCCGTCCGGGGACGTCGCGACGACGCCCGTCAGCAGGAACCCCGCGTGCGCGATGGACGAGTACGCCAGCATCCGCTTGATGTCGGTCTGGGTGATCGCGACGACCGCGCCGCCGATCATGGTGAGGATCGCCACGCCCCACAGCGCGGGCCGCCAGTCCCAGCGCAGGTTCTCCAGCGCGACGTAGTAGACGCGCAGGATCCCGCCCGTCGCCGCGACGACGACGCAGGACGCCATCAGCGCGGTGATCGGCGTCGGGGCGCCCTGGTAGACGTCCGGCTTCCACATGTGGAACGGGACGGCGCCGAGCTTGAACAGCAGCCCGACCGACAGCAGCGCGACGCCGCCGAGCAGCAGGGTCTCGCTGCCGACGTTCCGGCCGAGCGCGGCGCCGATCGCCGACAGCCGCACCGATCCGGCGTACCCGTAGAGCAGCGCGGTGCCGTAGAGGAAGAACGCCGAGGAGAACGCGCCGAGCAGGAAGTACTTGACCGCCGCCTCCTGCGACAGCAGCCGGCGCCGCCGCGCGAGCCCGCACAGCAGGTAGAGCGGCAGCGACATGACCTCCAGCGCGACGAACATCGTCAGCAGGTCGGACGCGGCCGGGAACATGACCATCCCGCCGACCGCGAACATCAGCAGCGGGAACACCTCGGTCTGGGTGATCCCGGCGGCGGCGGTCTCCTGCTCGGCCTCGCTGCCGGGCAGCGCGGACGCCTGCGCGGTGAAGCTGGACGCCCGCCGCTCGGCGATGAGCAGCAGCGCGAGGACGGCGAGGACGAGGATCGTCCCCTGGAGGAACAGCGTCGGCTGGTCCACGCCGAGCGCGCCCTCGGCGGCGACGTGGAAGGGCTTGTCGTGGAAGCCGAGCCAGATCGTCCAGACGAACGCGGCGATCAGCCCCGCGAACGCCAGCGGCACCTGCACGAGGTACCGGTGCTTGCGCGCGACGAACGCCTCGACGAGCACGCCGAGCGTCGCGACGCCGAGCACGACGAGCAGCGGCGCGATCTGGCCGTACTCGATGTGGGGGGACGGGATGTCCGAGGCCCCCCGCGCGAGGACCGCGCCCACCTGACGGGTGGAACTCATGGCCGGGCTCCGTTCTCGGCGACCTTTTCGGCGACGTGGATCTTCGCGGCCGGATCCGGCCGGTCCAGCCGGGCCAGCGTGTGGTGGACGGACGGGTTGATGATGTTGAGCACCGGCTGCGGGTAGACGCCCATCGCGATGATCACCGCGATGATCGGCCCGACGGCCCACTTCTCGCGCGCCGTGAGGTCGAGGATCCCCTCGTTGCCCTCACGGACCGGCCCGCCCATCGTCCGCTGGTACATCCACAGGATGTAGATCGCGGCGAGGACGACCCCGAACGTCGCGATGATCGCCGGGACGCGGTGCCGGGTGAACGTCCCGGCCAGCACCATGAACTCCGACACGAACGGCGACAGGCCCGGCATCGACAGCCCGGCGAGGCCCGCGACCAGGAACAGCCCGGCGAGCACCGGCGCCTTCTTCTGGACGCCGCCGAAGTCGGAGATCCGCGCCGACCGCCGCCGGACGATCATGAACCCGACCAGCAGGAACAGCGCCCCGGTCGCGAACCCGTGGTTGATCATGTAGAGCGCGGCGCCGGACTGGCCCGCCGTCGTCATCGCGAACACGCCGAGCACGATGAACCCGAAGTGCGACACCGACGTGTAGGCGACGAGCCGCTTGAGGTCCACCTGCCCGATCGCGAGGACCGCGCCGTAGATCACGCTGACGACCGCGAGCGCGAGCACCACCGGCGTCGCCCACTTGGCGGCGCCGGGGAACAGCTCCAGGCAGAACCGCAGCATCCCGTAGGTGCCGACCTTGTCCAGGACGCCGACGATGAGCACCAGCGCCCCGGCCGGGGACTGCTGCGCCGCGTCCGGCAGCCAGGTGTGGACGGGCACCATCGGCGCCTTGATCGCGAACGCGACGAAGAAGCCGAGGAACAGCCACTTGGCGGTCGTCGGGTCGACGTGCATCGTGTTCAGCTCGGTGAACAGGAACGTCCCGTGCCCGAGGCCGCCCTCGCTGACCGGCTTGGCCGACAGCGGGAACAGCCAGATCACCGCGACGAGCATCAGCAGCCCGCCGAGCAGCGAGTACAGCAGGAACTTCACGGCCGCGTACGACCGCTGCGGCCCGCCGTAGAACCCGATGATGAAGTACACCGGGATGAGCATCGCCTCGAAGAAGACGTAGAAGAGGAAGACGTCGGTCGCCGCGAAGACGCCGATCATCGCCGCCTCCAGCGCCAGGATCAGCGCGAAGTACGTCTTCACCGAGCCCTTGGGCGCCGTGCCGTCCACCCCGCCGGACCGCTCGGCGTCGCTCCAGGACGCGAGGATGACGAGCGGGACGAGCGCCACCGACAGCAGGATCAGGGTGAGCGCGATGCCGTCCGCCCCGAGCGCCCAGTGGACGCCGAACTGCTTGATCCACCAGTACTTCTCGGTGAACTGGAACCGCGCGCCGTCGCTGTCGAACCCGGTCGCCATGACGATCGCGAGGACCCCCACGACCGCCGAGATCCCGAACGCGGCCTGCTTGGCGAGCGTCGGCCGATCGCGGGGCAGCAGGGCCACCGCGACCGCGCCGACGAGCGGCAGCGCGATGAGCACGCTCAGCCAGGGAAAGTCGTTCACGTGACGTTCACCACCAGGAGCGCCGCCAGAATGACGGCCGCGCCGAGATACATGGAAAGGGCGTAGGAGCGGGCGAACCCGGTCTGGAGGCGCCGGACGCGGCCGGACGTGCCGCCGATCCCGGCCGCGATGCCGTTGACGAGCCCGTCCACGCCCCGGCCGTCGAACCAGACCGCGAGCCGGGTCAGCCACTGGCCGGGCCGCATCAGCAGCGACTCGTTGATCGCGTCGCCGTACAGGTCGCGGCGGGCCGCGACGGTGAGGAACGAGCCCTTGGGCGCCTCGCGCGGCACCTTGCGGGCGCCGTACTGCCACCAGGCGAGCGCGACGCCCGCGAGCATGAGGACGAACGTCCCGACGCCCGCGAGCGAGAGCGCCTTGAAGTCGTGCTCGGACTCGCCGACGACCGGGGCGAGGAAGTCGCCGAAGCCGCCGAGGACGAGCCAGCCGCCCGCGAACACCGACCCGAAGGCCAGGATCACCAGCGGGATCGTCATGATCTTCGGGGACTCGTGCGGGTGGACGCCGTCCGCCCAGCGCTTCTCGCCGAAGAACGTCATGAACATCACGCGCGACATGTAGTACGCGGTGATGCCCGCGCCGACGAGCGCGCACGTGCCGAGGATCGCCCCGGACGTCCCGCCCTTGTCGTACGCGGCCTCGATGATGCCGTCCTTGGTGAACCAGCCGGACAGGCCCGGCACGCCGATGATCGCGAAGTAGCCGAGCCCGAACGTCGCGCCGGTGATCGACATCTTCTTGAACAGGCCGCCGTAGTGGCGCATGTTCACGTCGTCGTTCATGCCGTGCATGACCGATCCGGCGCCGAGGAACAGGCCCGCCTTGAAGAAGCCGTGCGCGATGAGGTGCGCGATGGCGAACACGTAGCCCGGTCTCCCGAGCCCGGCCGCCAGGGTCATGTAGCCGATCTGCGACATCGTGGACCCGGCGAGGGCCTTCTTGATGTCGTCCTTGCCGGTACCGATGATCGCACCGGCGATCAGCGTGGCCGCGCCGACGATCGTCACGACCAGCCGCGCCGTCTCCGACATCTCGAAGATCGGCCCGGACCGGACGATCAGGTACACGCCCGCCGTCACCATCGTCGCGGCGTGGATGAGCGCCGAGACCGGCGTCGGGCCCTCCATCGCGTCCAGCAGCCAGGACTGGAGCGGGAGCTGCGCGGACTTGCCGCACGCGCCGACGAGCAGCAGCAGCCCCATCGCCGTCGCGGTGCCGGTGGAGAGCTGCGCGGCCAGGCCGTGGTGCTCGCCGCCGGTGCCGAGGATCTGGTCGAACCCGACCGTCCCGAACGTCCCGAACATCAGGAAGATCGCGATGAGGAGCCCGAAGTCGCCGACGCGGTTCACCACGAACGCCTTCTTCGCGGCCGTCGCGGCGGTCGGCTTGTGCTGCCAGAACCCGATGAGCAGGTAGGACGCGAGACCCACGCCCTCCCAGCCCATGAACATGATCACGTAGTTGTCGCCGAGGACGAGCAGCAGCATCGCCGCGACGAACAGGTTGAGGTAGGCGAAGAACCGCCGCCGGTCCGGGTCGTGCTCCATGTAGCCGATGGAGTAGACGTGGATCAGCGACCCGACGCCGGTGATCAGCAGGACGAAGCTGATGGACAGCGGGTCCACCAGCAGGTCCGCGTCCACCTTGATCCCGCCCGCGCGGAACAGCTCCCACAGGTGCAGCGTGCGGTGCCGTTCCTCCGCGTCGTAGCCGAGCATCTGGACGAGCGCCGCGACGCCCACCCCGAACGACGCGACCGTCGCGAACGTGCCGAGCCAGTGCCCCCACTTGTCGGTCCGGCGCCCGCCGAGCAGCAGCAGCGCCGACCCGGCGAGGGGCAGGGCGATGAGGAGCCAGGCAGCGGCCTGGACGCCTTCCGCTTTCATCCCTGGCCTCTCAGTACTTCAGCAGGTTCGCGTCGTCGACCGACGAGGACCTGCGCGTCCGGAAGATGGTCATGAGGATCGCCAGGCCCACCACGACCTCGGCCGCCGCCACGACCATCACGAAGAACGCGATGATCTGGCCGTCGAGGTTGCCGTGCATCCGAGCGAAGGTGACGAACGCGAGGTTCGTGGCGTTGAGCATCAGCTCGACGCACATGAACAGCACGATCGCGTTGCGGCGGACGAGCACGCCGAGCCCGCCGATCGTGAACAGCACCGCCGACAGCGCAAGGTAGTGACCCGGACTCATGCGGTTCCTTCCGTGTCGGTGCCGCGGTAGACCTGGCGCGAGCCCTCGCCGGCGCCGTGGGCCTCGGCGGTGGACTGCCGGACGGCCTCCACGTCCGTCGCGACGGCCTCCCGCTCGGAGAGGCCGTCGAGGTCGGGGTGGCGCTCGGCCGTGTCGGCGCGGGCGGTGAGGACGGGGCTGACCGACAGCTCCGACGGGGTGCCGTCCGGCAGCAGCGCGGGCATGTCGACCGCGTTGTGCCGGGCGTAGGTGCCCGAGATCGGCAGCGGCCCGGGGTCGCGGCCGGACAGGAACCGGCGCTGCGACAGTTCGCGCTGCGTCGGCTTCGGGGTCGTCCGCTCGCGGTGCGCGAGGACCATCGCGCCGAGCGCGGCGGTGATGAGCAGCGCGCTCGTCGCCTCGAAGGCGAACACATAGCGGGTGAACAGCAGCCGGGCCAGGCCGAGGACGTTGCCGTCGGCGTTGGCGCGGGCCAGGCCCGCCGCGTCCCCGACGGCCGCGTTGCCGAGCCCGGCGGCCAGCAGGACGACGAACCCGATCGCCGCGATCGCCGCCCACAACCGCTGTCCCCGGATCGTCTCCACCAGCGAGTCGGTGGACGTGACGCCGACGAGCATCAGCACGAACAGGAACAGCATCAGCACCGCGCCGGTGTACACGATGACCTGCACGAACGCCAGGAACGGCGCCCCTTCGATCGCGTACAGCGCGGCGAGGCAGAGCATCACGACGGCCAGCAGCAGCGCCGAGTGCACGGCCCGCCGCATGAAGATCATCCCGAGCGCGGCCAGCGTGGACACGATCGCGAGCAGCCAGAAGAAGAACGGCTCCCCCGACTGCGCGTCCGCGACGTGGCCCGCGAGAATCTGGGCGCTCACCGGGCCTCACCGCCCTCGTCGGGCTGGAGGCCGAGCCGGTAGTAGTCCTCCTCGGTGGAGCCGAGCCGCATGGCGTGCGGCGGCGTCTCCATGCCCTCGCGCAGCGGCGCGAGGAGCATGTCCTTGGTGTAGATCAGGCTCTCGCGGCTGTCGTCGGCCAGTTCGTACTCGTTGGTCATCGTCAGCGCCCGCGTCGGGCACGCCTCGATGCACAGCCCGCACAGGATGCAGCGCAGGTAGTTGATCTGGTAGACGCGGCCGTACCGCTCGCCCGGGGAGTAGCGCTCGTCCTCGGTGTTGTCGGCCCCCTCCACGAAGATCGCGTCCGCGGGGCACGCCCACGCGCACAGTTCACAGCCGACGCACTTCTCCAGGCCGTCCGGCCAGCGGTTGAGCTGGTGGCGGCCGTGGAAGCGCGGCGCGGTCGGCTTCTTCACCTCGGGGTACTGGACGGTCTCGCTTTTGGTGAACATCTGGTGGAACGAGACCCCGAACCCCTTCACGGGGTTCAGGAAGTCAGTGAAGCCCACTGCCGACCTCCTCACGAGCGGTTGCGGTCCCCCGGCCGGACGGTCCGGGGCGGCCGTGGTAGTGCGGCGCGTCGAGCGGCGGGACGGGGAACCCGCCCGCGTCCGGCGGCGCCTGCGGACTCTCCGCGGTGTCCTCGTCGCTCCCGTCGGACCGGCCGCGCAGCGCGTCCCACAGCAGCGAGAGCACGAGGACCACGACCGCGACGCCCACCGCGTACAGCAGGATCGTCCGGATGTCGCGGCCCTCGTTCTGCAGCGCCTTCACCGTCGCGACGATGAGGATCCAGCCGATGGAGATCGGCATGAGGACCTTCCAGCCGAGCTTCATGAGCTGGTCGTAGCGGACGCGGGGCAGCGAGCCGCGCAGCCAGATGAAGAAGAAGATGAACAGCCACAGCTTGACGAGGAACCACAGCACCGGCCACCACCCGGTGTTCGCCCCGGCCCACACGGTGGAGATCGGGGCGGGCGCGCGCCAGCCGCCGAGGAACAGCGTGGTGGCGAGCGCGGACAGGGTGGCGAGGTTGATGTACTCGGCGAGGAAGAACATCGCGAACTTCAGCGACGAGTACTCGGTGTGGAACCCGCCGACCAGTTCGCCCTCGCCCTCGGGGAGGTCGAACGGGATGCGGTTGGACTCGCCCATCATCGTGATGACGTAGATGACGAACGACGGCAGCAGCAGCACCGCGAACCAGCGGTCGTGCTGCGCGGCGACGATCCCGCTGGTCGACATCGTCCCGGCGAACAGGAACACCGCGACGAACGACAGCCCCATCGCGATCTCGTAGGAGATCACCTGTGCGGACGAGCGGAGCCCGCCGAGCAGCGAGTAGGGCGACATCGACGACCAGCCGGCGAGCACGATCCCGTAGACGCCCATCGAGGACATCGCGAGGACGAGCAGCACCGCGACCGGCAGGTCCGTGCCCTGCAGCGCCATGTGGTGCCCGAACACCGACACCGTCGGCCCGAACGGGATGATGATGAACGACACGAACGCCGGGACGGCCGACATGATCGGCGCGAGGACGAACACCACCTTGTCCACGCCGCGCGGGACGATGTCCTCCTTCAGCGCCAGCTTGACGCCGTCCGCGAGCCCCTGGAGCAGGCCGAACGGCCCGGCCCTGTTGGGGCCGACGCGCAGCTGCATCCGGCCGATGACGCGGCGCTCGACCCACATCGACAGCAGGACCGTCAGCACCAGGAACACGAAGATCGCGAGGACCTTGCCGCCGATCAGCCACCACGGGTCGTGCCCGAAGCCGGGCAGCGTCGGGTCCGGCGCCCTGTCCAGCGCCGCCTCCGCCAACACGCTCATGCCGAGCCTCCCGAGGAGATCGTGACCACGCTTGCGGCGGTCGCCCCCACGTCCCTGTGCAGGACGCAGTCCGCCGAGTTCGTCGGGAGCCACACCACCCGGTCGGGCAGGTCCGGGGTGATCTCCAGCGGGAGCGTCACCGCGCCGCGCGGGCCGGTGACGGTGACGGCGGCGCCCGTGCCGGAACCCGCGCCGATCTCGGCGGCGGTGGCGGCCGAGAGGCGGGCGACGGCGGGCTTGGCGGTGCCCGCGAGGTACGGCTCGCCGTCCTGGAGGCGGCCCCGGTCCAGCAGCAGCCGCCACGTCGCGACGACCGCCTCGCCGGCCGCGGGCTGCGGGACGATCCGCGCCCCGACGTTCGGCGGCTCGGGCCGGTCGCCCCGGTAGGCGCCGAGTTCGGCCAGCTCGCGGCGGGCGGCCTCGGGTCCGGGCAGGCCCAGGTGGACGTCCATCTCCCCGGCGAGCGCGTCCAGCACCCGCAGGTCCGACAGCCGTCCGGACTGGCGCAGGACCGTGTCGAAGGACCGTCCCCGGCCCTCCCAGTCCACGAACGTGCCCGCCTTCTCCGCGACCGCCGCGACCGGCAGCACGACGTCGGCGCGGTCGGTGACGGCGCTCGGCCGCTGCTCCAGGCTGACGACGAACGGCGTCGCGTCCAGCGCGGCGAGGACGGCGTCCGGGTCCGGCAGGTCGTAGGGGTCCACCCCGCCGACCAGCAGCGCGCCGAGCCCGCCCGCCGCCGCCTCGGCGACGATCGCGTTCGCGTCGCGGCCCGGCGCGTCCGGCAGGGCCGCCACGCCCCACACCCGCGCGACCTCGGCGCGGGCGGCGGGATCGGCGACCGGCCGGCCGATCGGCAGCAGGCCGGGCAGCGCGCCCGCCTCCAGCGCCCCGCGCTCGCCCGCGCGGCGCGGCACCCAGGCCGTCCGCGCGCCGGTGATCGCGGCGAGCCGCGCCACCGTGGACAGCGCGCCGGGGCTCGCCGCCAGCCGCTCCCCGGCGAGGATCACCGCGCCGGGCTCGGCCAGCAGGTCGCGGATCTCGGCCCGGTCGGCGAGCCCGCCGAGCACCTCGGCCTCCCCGCCCGGGACGGCCGGAACGAGCGTCCCGCCGACCTTCGCCAGCCCGCGCGTCGCGAACGGCGCCACCGCGAACACCTTCAGGCCGTGCTTGCGGAACGCCTTGCGCAGCCGCAGGAAGACGATCGGGGACTCCTCCTCCGGCTCGAACCCGGCGAGCAGCACGACCGGCGCCTTCTCCAGGTCGTCGTAGGAGACCTCGATCGGACGGCCCGCCACCGACGAGGCGAGGAACGCCGTCTCCTCCGCCGAGTGCGGACGCGCCCGGAAGTCCACGTCGTTGGTGCCGAGCGCGATCCGGGCGAACTTGGAGTACGCGTAGGCGTCTTCGAGCGTGACGCGTCCGCCCGTCAGGACCCCGGCCCGGCCGCGCCCCGCCGCGAGCCCGCGCGCCGCGATCTCCAGCGCCTCCGGCCAGGACGCGACCTCCAGCTCACCGCGCTCGTTGCGGACGAGCGGATGCGTCAGCCGCTCCGGACGGGTCTGGTAGGTGAACGCCCACCGGCCCTTGTCGCAGTTCCACTCCTCGTTCACGCGCGGGTCGTCGCCCGCCAGCCGCCGCGTGACCTTCCCGCGCCGGTGGTCGGTGCGCAGCGCGCAGCCGGACGCGCAGTGCTCGCACGCGCTCGGCGTCGAGACCAGGTCGAACGGCCGCGACCGGAACCGGTACGCCGCGCCGGTCAGCGCGCCGACCGGGCAGATCTGGACCGTGTTGCCGGAGAAGTAGGACTGGAACGGCTTGTCCTCGGCCGCGCCGACCTGCTCCTTGGCGCCGCGCTCGAACAGGTCGATGAACGCGTCCCCGGCGATCTGGTCGGAGAACCGCGTGCAGCGCGCGCACTGGATGCAGCGCTCGCGGTCCAGCAGGACCTGCGGCGACAGCGGGATCGGCTTGGGGAACGTCCGCTTGGCCTCGACGAACCGGGACTCGCCGCGCCCGTTGGACATCGCCTGGTTCTGCAGCGGGCACTCGCCGCCCTTGTCGCAGATCGGGCAGTCCAGCGGGTGGTTGATCAGCAGCAGCTCCATCACGCCGTGCTGCGCCTTGTCGGCGACGGCCGAGGTGAGCTGCGTCTTCACCACCATGCCCGGCATGACGGCCGTCGTGCAGGACGCCTGCGGCTTCGGCATGCCGCGCCCGTTGCCCGCGTCCGGGATCTCGACCAGGCACTGGCGGCACGCGCCGACCGGGTCGAGCAGCGGGTGGTCGCAGAACCGGGGGATCTGGATGCCGAGCAGCTCGGCCGCCCGGATGATCAGCGTGCCCTTCGGCACCTCGATCTCGAACCCGTCGATGGTGCAGGACACCATCTCCACGGCCTCGACCGCGCGATCAGAGTTGGTGACAGTCATCGGTTACCTGCCCAGAGCGTGGACTTGGCCGGGTCGAACGGGCAGCCGCCCTGCTCGAAGTGCGCGATGTACTCGTCCCGGAACAGCTTGATGGACGAGACCACCGGGCTCGTCGCGCCGTCGCCGAGGGCGCAGAACGACCGGCCGAGGATGTTGTCGGACAGGTCGAGCAGGGTGTCGAGGTCGTCCTCGGACCCCTGCCCGGCCTCCAGCCGCTTGAGCATCTGCTTGTACCAGTAGGTGCCCTCGCGGCACGGCGTGCACTTCCCGCACGACTCGTGCGCGTAGAACTCCGACCACCGCAGCACCGCGCGGACGACGCAGACGGTCTCGTCGAAGATCTGGAGCGCGCGGGTGCCGAGCATCGACCCGGCCGCGCCGACGGACTCGAAGTCCAGCGGGACGTCCAGGTGCTCGTCGGTGAACAGCGGCGTGGACGACCCGCCGGGCGTCCAGAACTTCAGCCGGTGCCCGTCCCGGACGCCGCCCGCCATCGCCAGCAGCTCCCGCAGCGTGATCCCGAGCGGCGCCTCGTACTGGCCGGGCCGCGTGACGTGCCCCGACAGCGAGAAGATCCCGAAGCCCTGCGACTTCTCCGTCCCCATCGACGCGAACCAGTCCGCGCCGTTGGCGACGATCGAGGGAACCGACGCGATCGACTCGACGTTGTTGATGACGGTGGGCCCGCCGTACAGGCCCGCCACCGCCGGGAAGGGGGGCTTGAGCCTGGGTTGTCCGCGGAATCCCTCCAGCGAGTCGAGCAGCGCCGTCTCCTCGCCGCAGATGTACGCCCCGGCGCCGGTGTGGACGACCAGCTCCAGGTCGTAGCCCGACCCGAGGATGTTCGTGCCGATGTAACCGGCCTCGTAGGCTTCGGCGACCGCGCGCTGCAACCGGCGGATCACGTGCAGGACCTCGCCGCGCACGTAGATGAACGCGTGGTTCGACTTGATCGCGTAGGCGCTGATGATCACGCCCTCGACCAGGACGTGCGGGTTCGCCAGCATCAGCGGGATGTCCTTGCACGTCCCCGGCTCGGACTCGTCGGCGTTCACCACGAGGTAGCGCGGGTTCGGGCTGCTCGGCGGCAGGAAGCCCCACTTCATGCCGGTCGGGAACCCGGCGCCGCCGCGTCCGCGCAGGCCCGAGTCCTTGACGGCCTGGACGATCGCGTCCGGCTCCAGCGTCAGCGCCCTGCGCAGCGCCTGGTAACCGCCCTCCCGCTCGTACCCGGCGCGGGTGAACGAGTCCGGCTGGTTCCAGTTCTTCGTGAGGATGGGAGTCAGCGTGGTCACTGGTTGCGTCCCTCCTGGCTCCCCGGCTTCACCGAGCCGCCGATGGGCTTGCCGGGCTCGTTCGGCGGCGGGTCGGTGACCTCGCCGGGCGTCGGCGGCTCGGCGTCCACCGGACCGGCCGGGACGGGCGGCGCCGCCCAGCCGTTGTCGCGCGCGACCTCCAGCCCCCGCAGCGACTGCGGCCCGGCCTGGACGCCCTCGTGCGCCCGGCCGTCGGGGAAGCCCGCGAGCACCCGCGACGCCTCCTTCCACGTGCAGACCCGGCCAGGCCCGCGCGACGGCGCGACCTCCCGGCCCGCGCGCAGGTCGTCCACCAGCGCCTTGGCCTTCTCCGGCGTCATGTCGTCGAAGAACTCCCAGTTCACCGTCATGACCGGCGCGAAGTCGCAGGCGGCGTTGCACTCGATGCGCTCCAGCGAGACGGTGCCGTCCGGCGTCGCCTCGTCATGGCCGACGCCGACGTGCTCGCTCAGCTCCGCCCAGATCTGGTCGCCGCCCATCACCGCGCACAGCGTGTTGATGCAGACGCCGACGTGGTACTCCCCGACCGGCTTGCGCTTGTACTGCGTGTAGAACGTCGCCACGCCCGTCACCTGCGCGGCCGTGATGCCGAGCAGGTCCGCGCACAGGTCGATGCCGCGCTGGGTGATGTGCCCGTCCACCGACTGGACGAGGTGCAGCATCGGCAGCAGCGCCGACCGCGCCTTCGGGTAGCGGGCGATGATCTCCTTGGCGTCCCGCTCCAGCGCCTCGCGGGTCTCCAGGTCGTACGGCGCCGTCCCGCCGTAGGGCGGTTCGAGCTGCATCGGCTCGCCGTGGTGCTGGCCCGGCTCCTCGCCGACCGGCGGCCCCAGGTGCTCGGTCATCGGTCCACTCCCCCCATCACCGGGTCGATCGAGGCGACCGCGGCGATGACGTCGGCGATCATGCCGCCCTCGGCCATCGCGGGCGTCGCCTGAAGGTTCGTGAACGACGGGTCGCGGAAGTGGACCCGGTACGGCCGCGTCCCGCCGTCGCTCACCACATGGACGCCGAGTTCGCCGCGCGGCGACTCGATCGCCGCGTACGCCTGCCCGGCCGGCACCCGGAAGCCCTCGGTCACCAGCTTGAAGTGGTGGATCAGCGCTTCCATCGACGTGCCCATGATGTGCGCGATGTGCCGGGGCGAGTTGCCCATGCCGTCGACGCCGATCGCGAGCTTGGCGGGCCAGCCGATCTTCTTGTCCTCGATCATCACCGGGCCCTGGACCGTCCGCAGCCGCTCCACGCACTGCTCGACGATCTTCAGCGACTCCTCCATCTCGGCCATCCGCACCAGGTAGCGGCCGTACACGTCGGCCGACTCCTGCGTCGGGACGTCGAAGTCGTAGGTCTCGTACCCGCAGTACGGCTGCGACTTGCGCAGGTCCCACGGGAGGCCGGTCGCGCGCAGGACGGGGCCGGTGATCCCGAGCGCCATGCACCCGGTAAGGTCGAGGTACGCGACGTCCCTGGTCCGGGCCAGGAAGACGGGGTTCTCGTCCATCAGCTTGCGGAGCGCCTTGATGCGCTTCGGCATCCGGTCCAGGTACTCGCGGACCTTCCCGAGCGCGCCGCTCGGCAGGTCCTGGGCAACGCCGCCCGGGCGCACGTACGCCATGTTCATGCGCAGCCCCGAGATCTCCTCGAACAGGTCGAGGGTGTACTCGCGCTCGATGAACCCGTTGAGCATGACCGTCGTCGCGCCCAGTTCCAGGCCGAACGTGGCGATCGCGACCAGGTGGGAGGAGATGCGGTTGAGCTCCATCATCATCACGCGGATGATCTGCGCCCGCTCCGGCACCTGGTCGGTGACCCCGAGCAGCTTCTCCACGCCCAGGCAGTACGCCGTCTCGTTGAACAGCGGGGCGAGGTAGTCCATGCGGGTGCAGAACGTCACGCCCTGCGTCCAGGTGCGGAACTCCATGTTCTTCTCGATGCCGGTGTGCAGGTACCCGATGCCCACCCGGCAGTCGTTGACGGTCTCGCCGTCCAGCGTCAGCACCAGCCGCAGCACCCCGTGCGTGGACGGGTGCTGCGGGCCCATGTTGACGACGAGGCGCTCGTCGGAGCCGTCCTCCGCGCCCGCGACGACCCGGTCCCAGTCCTGGCCGTTGACGTCGAACACGCGCCCCTCGGCCGCCTCGTCGGCGGCGTACGCGTCGTATTCGGTGTACTTCGTGGAACTCATACGTAAGACCTCCGCTCATCCGGCGGGGGGATCTCCGCGCCGCGGTACTCGACGGGGATCCCGCCGAGCGGATAGTCCTTGCGCTGCGGGTGGCCCACCCAGTCGTCCGGCATCTCGATGCGGGTGAGCGCCGGGTGGCCGTCGAACACGATCCCGAAGAAGTCGTAGGTCTCGCGCTCGTGCCAGTTGTTCGTGGGGTAGACGTCCACCAGCGACGGGACGTGGGGGTCCGCGTCGGGGCACGTCACCTCCAGCCGCACCCGGCGGTTGTGGGTGATCGACAGCAGGTGGTAGACGGCGTGCAGCTCGGCGCCCTCGTCCTCGGGGAAGTGCACGCCCGACACGCCGCTGCACAGCTCGAACCGCAGGTCCGGACGGTCGCGCATCTCGCGCGCCACCGCCTTCAGGTGCTCGCGCCGGAGGTGGAACGTCAGCTCGCCCCGGTCCACCACGACGCGCTCGACGGCCGCGCCGAAGTCGGGCAGCGCCGCCGCCAGCGCGTCGGCGACGGCGTCGAACGGGCCGGGCTCGGCCGCGCCGTCCGGGCCGCCGTAGGGACGCTCGGCGTGCGCCTTCGGCCGCTGCCGGACGACGAGCCGTCCGTAGCCTGAGGTGTCCCCGGTCGTCCTCGCGCCGAACATGCCCGTCCGCACGACGGGCTGCTCGCGGCGCTCCTCGGGGCTCTGCGCGGGCAGCCGGTCGGCGGCCTGCTCGGCCTTCTGCTCCGGGTTCTCCGACGTCATCGCGCCCCTCCCGGCTGGCCGAGCAGCGGGAGCTGCCGCCGCTTGGCCTCCTCCAGCTCGCGGACCTGGCGCGCGCGCTGCGGCCCGAGCTTGGTGTTCTGGATCTTGTCGTGCAGCTTGAGGATCGCGTCCAGCAGCATCTCCGGCCGCGGCGGGCAGCCGGGCAGGTAGATGTCGACCGGGACGATGTGGTCCACGCCCTGCACGACGGCGTAGTTGTTGAACATGCCGCCCGACGACGCGCACACGCCCATCGCGATGACCCATTTCGGCTCGGTCATCTGGTCGTAGATCTGGCGGAGCACCGGCGCCATCTTCTGGCTGACCCGGCCCGCGACGATCATCAAGTCGGCCTGCCGGGGCGTCGCGGAGGCGCGTTCCATGCCCCACCGCGAGAAGTCGTGCCGGGGGTCGCCCGCCGCCATCATCTCGATCGCGCAGCACGCGAGGCCGAACGTCGCCGGCCACACCGAACTCTTGCGCGCCCATCCGGCGACCTGCTCGACCGTCGTCAGCAGGAAGCCGCTGGGCAGCTTCTCTTCGAGACCCATCTCAGTCCCACTCCAGACCGCCGCGACGCCAGATGTAGGCGTACGCCACCAGGACGGTTGCGATGAACAGCACCATCTCGACCAGACCGAAAATCCCCAGGTGGTCGAAGGCGACCGCCCAGGGATAAAGGAAGATGATCTCGATGTCGAAGACGATGAACAGCATCGCCGTCAGGTAGTACTTGATCGGGAAACGTCCGCCGCCGACCGGCTGCGGAGTCGGCTCGATCCCGCACTCGTAGGCCTCCAGCCGGGCGCGGTTCCACCGCTTGGGCCCGGTCATGGACGCCATCAGCACCGAGCCGGCGGCGAAGAGGAACGCCAGCACTCCCAGCACGATGATCGGAACGTAGAGGTCCACGCCCTACCGCCTCCCCTCGGGTCGTACGACGTTGTACGTGGCGCGCACGGGGCCGCGCGCTCGCGCGCGCGGACGCGCCGGGACGGCGAGACCCGCCGTGCGCCCGTGACGCCGGTCACGGGCACGGGTCGCCACCCTAGCCAAGGTGATCAATAGCACTCCCCTCCGGGGGTCAGGTCATGCGAGGCCGTCCGGCCGTCCCGTGCGTCGCCGTCTCGCTCATGCCGCCGGCGCCAGCTTCCGCATCGCGTTGATGACCCGGTCGGCGGCGTCGCCGCCGCGCGGGTCGGTGAGGTTGGCCAGCAGCTTGAGCGTGAACCGCATCAGCGTCGGGTGCGGCAGGCCGTGCGTCGTCAGGAACTTCATCACCCGCGGGTCGCCGATCGCCTGGACGAAGACGCGGGCGAGCGTGAAGTACCCGCCGTGCTCCTCCTTGAGGATGCGCGGGTACTCGTACAGGGTGCGCTCGCGCTGGGCGCGGGTGCGGCGGGCGAGCGCCTGCACCATGATGTCGGCGGCGAGCCGCCCGGACTCCAGCGCGTAGTCGATGCCCTCGCCGTTGAACGGGTTGATCATGCCGCCCGCGTCGCCGACGAGCAGCATCCCGCGCGTGTAGTGCGGCTGCCGGTTGAAGCCCATCGGCAGCGCGGCGCCGCGCGCCGGGCACGTGGCGTGCTCCTCGTCGAACTGCCACTCCGGCGGCATCTGCGCGGTCCAGCCCTTGAGCATGGCGCGGTAGTCGACGTTCTGGAACGCCTTGCTCGTGTTCAGCAGGCCGAGGCCGACGTTGCAGGTGCCGTCCGCGACGGGGAAGACCCACCCGTAGCCGGGCAGCAGGCGCTGGCCGTCCCAGAGTTCGAGCCACGCCTCCATGTACTCGTCGGTGTGGCGCGGGCTCGCGTAGTAGCGGCGGATCGCGACGCCCATCGGACGGTCCTCGCGGCGCCGCAGCCCCATCGCCAGCGACAGCCGGGTGGAGTTGCCGTCGGCGGCGACGACGAGCGGGGCGTGGAACTCGATCTCCTCGCCGTCGTACTTGGCGGTGACGCCGACGACGCGGTCGGTGCGGTCGTCCAGGATCGGTCCCGTGACGTTGCAGCCCTGGTAGAGCTTGGCGCCGGCGTGGACGGCGTGCTCGGCGAGCAGCTGGTCCAGGTCCTCGCGGGTGCGGACGAGCCCGAAGTCGGGGAAGCTCGCGAGTTCGGGCCAGGCCAGCTCGACGCGGGTGCCGCCGCCGTAGATGCGCAGGCCCTTGTTGCGGCTCCAGCCGTCGCCGTTGATGTCGACACCCATCGAGATCAGGGCGCGGACGGCGCGCGGGGTGAGCCCGTCGCCGCAGATCTTGTCGCGCGGGAACGTCGCCTTCTCCAGCAGGAGGACGTCCAGGCCGGCCTGCGCCAGCCAGTAGGCGGTGGACGATCCGGCGGGTCCTGCCCCGACGACGATCACGTCGGCCTGCCGGGTGGAGTCGGTCACAGCGTTCCTCTTAGCTCGTTCGCTTGTGAAGTACTTCACAAGAATCCGTTGGGGAGTCTATTCCTTCCAGAGCACCGGTGGGTACCTCTGGGTGACGGTGGGTTCGGTTCAGTCCGAAAGTCCGGTGAACGTGCGTCCCGAACCAGGTCAGGACGGGTTCAGCGCGTGGTGGAGGGCCGCGACGCCGAACGTCAGGTCGCGCCAGCGGACCTTCGTCCAGCCCGCGTCGGCGAGCAGCGCGGCGAGCGCCGCCTGATCCGGCCACGCGAGCGTCGATTCGGCCAGGTAACGGTAGGAGTCGGGATTGGAACTGACCCTGGCCAGCAACGGCAGCCCGTACCGAAGGTGCGCCCTGTGGCCCAGCGCGAGCAAGGCGTTCGGCGGGTGACTGACCTCACAGACGAGCAGCCGTCCGCCCGGCCGCGTCACCCGGCGCAGCTCGCGCAGCGCCCGCCCGGTGTCGGCGACGTTGCGCAGCCCGAACGAGATCGTGACGGCGTCGAACGCGCCGTCGGCGAACGGCAGCCGCAGCGCGTCCCCCGCGACGAACCGCAGGTGCGCGACGCCGGCCTTGCGCCGGACGCCGACGCGCAGCATCCCGAGCGAGAAGTCGCACGCGACGGTGTCCGCGCCCGCGTTGGCGAACGGCACCGAGGACGTCCCCGTCCCCGCCGCGAGGTCGAGCACGCGCTCGCCCGGCCGCGCGTCCAGGGCCCGGACGACCTCGCGCCGCCACCGGCGGTCCCGCCCCCCGGTCATGAGGGTGTTGAGGAGGTCGTAGCGCTCGGCGGTGTCGTCGAACATCGCCGCCACGTCGGCGGGCTGTTTGTCCAGAGAGGCGCGGGTCATGGCCCCCACCCTAGAAGCACGCTGCCCGCCGCCCGAGGGGCAGGGTCAGGCGTCTTCCTTGGTGCGGGCGTCGCGGAAGCGGGTGCGCTGGCGGCGGACGCCGGTCTCGACGACCGAGGACATCCGGTCGCGCTGGCGCGACAGCAGGACGAAGCTGACCACGCCGCTGATGAGCAGGGACAGCAGGAGCAGCAGGACGCCGCGCGCGCCGACGAGCGCGAGGACGCCCGCGGTGGCGAGGAAGATCGCGAACCGCGCCAGGGTGTAGAGCAGTACTGGTCGCATGACACGTCGAGCGTACCCGCGCGTGCGCGATGCCCGGCGGCGGGGTCGGCGGACGGGGTATTCGCGGCGGTAAAGCGCCCGCGCGACCGAACGTGAGTCATTTTCGATTCTGATCACGCCCGCACAAGAAAATCTGTCGGCCGTCCACTCGGCGCGCGGACGATGACGAACCGGTGACCGGGAACCGGATGTGCGCGCGCCGCGTTCTCCCTAAGATCATGGACGGCGGGATCGTCCGGTCCTCCGGGTTCGTCGCCCGTCGCCGGACCGCGGCCCCGGACGAATCGGCGCCGGACGGACCGTGTCGCGCACGGAACGGCACCGCCGGACGGCACGCGGATTGGCGTTCGCGCCTTTCCGGCCGGCGGCCCGGCCCGCCGCCGCGCCGTGACGGGCGAGGCGGGAGAGAATGCCGTGACAGCGGTCATCAAAGTGGCGTTCACCCCTTGTCATCACTCCAGCTCGGAAAACTACATAGCGTGATGTTTTCCGAAAACAAGGGAGAAACCGGTCGTGAACCGCCACACTAGAAACAGTCCACCCGCACCGAGAGCGGGACAAAGGGGGAGAGAAAACGTGGAGAGCACGAGCGAACGGCTGCTGACCCCCGGGGAGGTCGCCGCCCTGTTCCGGGTCGACCCGAAGACGGTCACCCGATGGGCCGCGGCCGGTCGGATCAGCAGTATCCGGACGCCCGGCGGCCACCGCCGCTTCCGGGAGTCCGAGGTGCACGCCCTGCTGCGCGGCGACGAACCCGTCGGCGCGGAGCGCTAGGACCCGGGACGGACCCCTGCCGCGCGGCGGGAGGGACGGCCGTCTCCGGATCCGGTCCGGCTCCCGGCGGCCCGCCGGTCACTCCTCGGCCCGGCCCGCCTTCCACTCCTCGAACGTGCGCAGCAGGTCGTCGTCCTCGTCCCGCCACCGGCGCCGCTTCTCCTCCAGCTCGGCCTCGGTCAGCGATCCGGCCAGCAGCCGGTCGTAGTCGGGATCGCCCGGACCGATCTCCACGTACGCCTGGGCGATGATCCGACCCTCGGCCGCGTCGTGCCCGGGTTCGGACAGGACGCCGTGGGGAACCCGCAGCGTGCCGTCGGGCAGCCGGATCACGTACATACCCGATCACCTCCGTACCGATCGTCGCGCCGCGTCAGATTCCGTATCTTCGGTTGAAGAACAACATGACCTCAAGGGCCACCCGGATGTTGCCGGCGAGCATATCCACCAGTGCCGGACGCTGCCGGGACGAGATCGCCGCGAACGCGTCCGCGAAGAACTCGCGGCGGCCGAGCGCGTCGCCCTGGAGGTGGAAGTCGCTCGCCAGGTGCGGGCGGCACAGTTCGTAGAGCGCGCGGAACGCCTGGCCGTCGGACTGCCAGGTGCCCGGCTCGCCGTCGATGTCGTCCAGCGCGTGCCCGACCTCGTGCAGCATCACGTCCGGGGTCGGGGACGGCCGGTCGCCCACGACGATCTTCCCGTCGCCGTACGCGCCCGCGCAGATGTCCCACGTCGCGCGGCCGGACGGCAGCGGGCGTCCGGCCAGGTGCCCCATGTCGTCCAGCCGGGGCACGCCGCCCGCGCCGACGTAGATGCCGTCCAGGCCGCCCGCGAGGATCTCCTTCAGGCCGTCCGGCAGCGCCGCGAGGCTGTCGACCGCGCGGATCACCTCCGCCGGCGGCGGGCCCTGCCGCGCGTCCCACTGCCGGTGCAGCACCTGCTCCAGCACGCCGCAGTGGCGGCGTCCGTCGGCGGCGTGCGGCAGGCCCGGCGGGTGCGGCTCGGCGCGGGGCAGCGCGTGGTCCAGCTCGTAGGCGCGCCACCACTCGGGGCGGCGCGGACGCGCCGGGGCGTCGCGCCGGCCGAACCGGGGCCGGGCGGGCTCGGCCGGGGCGTCGGCGGAGCGGGCGTCGGGCGCGGCGCGCAGGTCGACGCGCGGATCGTCGTCGCGGCCCGCCTTGCGGAACCGGCCGAACCGGTCCCGGGGCTGGCTGCCGCGCGGGCGGGGCGCCCGCGGTTCGGCCCGGCGCGCGGCGCCGTCCGCGCTGCCGTCGGCGGCCCGGCCCGCGTCCGCGCCGCCCGAATCCGGCCCCGCGTCGCGGTTCCCGTCCGGGACGGCCCGGCCGAACTCCCGCCACCGCGCCTCGCGCGGCTTGCGGTGGATGCCTCTGAAGCGCATCGGGCTCCTCGCTCAGGGACCCCCGCTGCCGCCGGGCGTCCGGGCCTCCGAGGCAGGGTAAGCCCACGGCCGACGCCCCGTCACCCCCGCATGTCACGGGTTACCCTCGCATCATGGCGTATGCGCTGGTCGCCCTGGTCATCGTCGGAGCATGGCTGTTCTGCCTCTTCGACGTCATCACGACGGAAGAGGGAGAGGTGCGTCGGCTGCCCAAGTTCGCTTGGTTCGTCGTGACGCTGTTCGGGTTCCTGCCGGGGGCGCTGCTGTGGCTCGCGTTCGGCCGTCCGCGCGTGCGGGCGCGCGTGCTGACGCCGTCGCTCGGCGGCGGCTATGGGCCGAAGGGCCCGGACGACGACCCGGAGTTCCTGCGCGACCTCGACCGCAGGCTCCGGGGCGACGACTGAACCGTCAGGCGTAGGAGTGCATCCCGGAGAACATGTAGTTCACGCCGAAGAAGTTGAACAGCAGCGCCGCGAACGCGATCAGCGACAGGACCGCGGCCTTGCGACCCTTCCAGCCGGCCGTCGCGCGGGCGTGCAGGTAGGCGGCGTAGACGATCCAGGTGACGAAGGACCAGACCTCCTTGGGGTCCCAGCTCCAGTAGCTGCCCCAGGCGTCGTCGGCCCAGATCGCGCCCATGATGATCGCGGCCGTCCAGACCGGGAAGCCGAACATCGTGACGCGCAGCGCGAGCCGGTCCAGGTCCTCGGTGGACGGGACGCGCGACCAGAACCCGCCGGGCGCGTCCACCGCGCGGGCGGCGTCGCGGCGCTCGCGCACCAGGTACAGGATCGTCGCGCAGCCCGCGACGGTGAACGCGCCGGTCGCGGTGATCGCGGCGGTGACGTGGATGGCGATCCAGTACGAGTTCAGCGCCGGTGAGACCGGGCCCGCCGAGTCGTACAGCCAGATGTTGGCGACGCCGAGCGCGATGACGGCGGCGAGCGTGACGAACGCGCCGAGGAAGCGGGCGTTGAAGCGGACGAGCACGACGAGGAAGGCCGTCATCGCGGCGAACGCGATCGCGGTCAGGAACTCGTACATGTTGCCCCACGGCCAGCGGGACACCGCGAGGCCGCGCGTCACGAGGACGGCGAGGTGGGCGAGCCAGCCGAGCGCCGTCAGCGTCACCGCGAGCCTGGCCCAGTCGGTGCGCCGCACCGGCTCGGCCGGAGCCTCGGCCGGTTCCTCGGTGGCGGGGCCGCCCGCGCCGACGAGCACCTTCTTCTCCACGGCGGCCTCGGCGCGGCGCCGGCCGAACCCGAGATCGGCGGCGTAGGAGACCATCGCGACGATGTAGAGCACGACGGTCGTCAGCATGAGCTTGTCGCTCAGGTTCGCGAGGTCGGCACTGTCCACCCCGGTCACTCCTTTGTCTGGGTTTCGGCCGGTTCGGGCTCGCCGCGCAGCGCGGTGACGACGGCGTCGAACTCGGGGGTCGGGTTGCCCAGCGTGAGGCCGCCGACCTCCACCACCGTACGCCCGTCGTCTCCGGCGCTCGCACGGACCCACACCCTGCGGCGCCGGACGGTGAACGACGCGACGAGCCCGGCCACCGCGAGGATCGCGGCGATCAGCGCGGGCAGGCGGCCGGGGTCGCGGTTGACCGAGAGGGTCGTCCACTCCTTGAGGCCGTCGAACGTGACCGTCCCGGCGCCGTCGGGGAGCTTGAAGCTCTCGCCGGGCTCCAGCAGCTTCACGCCGCCCTTGATCGGGTTCAGCGTCTTGCCGAGCCCTTCGAGCTTGTAGACCGACTGCGGGGTGCCCGAGTCCAGCCCGAGGTCGCCCTTGAACGCGGTGATGGTGATGACCGGGCGCAGCGGGGCCGGGAAGCCCGACACGATCTGCTTCTGGTCGGACGACGCCATCGCCGTCGGCCACAGGATCGCGTAGAAGGCGAGTTGCTCGGGCTGCGCGTCCGGGACCTTGATGACGCCCTCGGACGTGAGGTTGCGCGGCTCCAGCGGCAGGAACGGCACCGAGTCCTGGAAGGCGACCTGGCCCTTGGCGTCCCGGACGGTGAACACCGGCGAGTACCCGTGCCCGAGCAGGTACACCTTCGCGCCGCCGACCTTCAGCGGGTGGTTCAGCTTGAGGTCGTAGGGCTTCTCGGGCGCGGACGGGCTCGTCCGGTACCGCAGCCTCCCGGTGAAGTCGGTGGCCTGGCCGCGCTTGTCGCCCTTCAGCTCGTACTTGGCGCGGAAGTCGTCCAGCGTCAGCGAGAACGGCGCCAGCTCGCTCGTGTCGAAGCGGCGGCCGGGCGAGAACTGGTCGTAGTTGTTGAGGCCGTTGGCGAACGTCTTGCCCTCGGTCAGCAGGATGTTGCCCTTGTAGCCGAACAGGTTCCCGACGCCGAGCGCGAACAGCAGGCCGAGCAGCGCCAGGTGGAACACGAGGTTGCCGGTCTCGCCGAGGTAGCCCTTCTCGGCGGCGACGGCGGCGCCGCCGGTGTCCGTCCGGAACCGGCGCCCGCGCAGGACGGCCCGCGCCTTGGTCAGGACGTCCTCGGGGCTCTCGTCCGTCGTGTACGTCGCGGTCTGCGGGAGGCGCGCGAGGTTGCGCGGCGCGGCCGGCGGACGCGCCCGCATCCCCTTGTAATGGTGCACCGCGCGGGGCACCACGCAGCCCGCCAGCGACACGAACAGCAGGATGTAGATCGCCGCGAACCACGGCGCGGAGAACACGTCGAACAGCGACAGCCGGTCGAACAGCGGCCCGAGCGTGTGGTGGTCGTCCAGGTACTTGGTGACGCGCTCGGGCGCCTGCGGACGCTGCGGCAGCGCCGACCCCGGCACCGCGCCGAGCGCCACGAGGAACAGCAGGATCAGCGCCGTCCGCATCGTGGTGAGCTGCCGCCACGCCCAGCGCAGCCAGCCGAGCGGCCCGATCCCCCTCGGCCGCGGCGGCTCGTCCGCCGCCCGCCGCGCGGCCGGACGTTCCAGCCCCGCCTCGGTCTCCGTGTCCGTCATCGGATCACCTCCGCGGATCGTCCATCCCTCAGAGCGCGGGAACAACGGAATCCCGTGGCGGATGAAGCGTACGGATTCACTTTTCGGGCAATTCGTCGCTCGACATCCTCAGTCCGCCCACCGGCGCGCTTTGACGTACTAGATTGCGGCTCATGGCCACGTCCGTGAAGCGGGCGTTCAAATACCGCTTCTATCCGACCGACGCACAGGCGACCGAGCCGTCGCGTACTTTCGGCTGTGTGCGCAAGGTCTATAATATGGCGCTTGCCGCCCGTACCGAAGCGTGGGCACGGAAGCAGCGCATCAGCTACGGCGGCACGTCGGCGATGTTGACGGCGTGGAAGAAGACCGAGGAACTGGCCTACCTCAACGAAGTCTCCGCCGTCCCCCTCCAGCAGGCGCTGCGGCACCTGCAGACGGCCTTCGCCAACTTCTTCGCCAAACGGACCGGGTACCCCCGCTTCAAGTCCAAGAAGAAATCGCACAGATCGGCGGAGTACACCACCAGCGCATTCCGTTACCGCAACGGCGAACTGCGTCTGGCCAAGATGGCCGAGCCGTTGGCGATCGTCTGGTCCCGGCCGCTGCCAGAGAACGCGAAGCCTTCGACGGTCACGGTGTCCCGGGACAGTGCCGGACGCTGGTTCGTGTCCATGCTGTGCCGAGACTCGCAAATCAGGCCGTACCCTGCCACCGGCACGGCCGTCGGCATCGACCTCGGGCTGGACCGTCTGCTGACGCTCTCCACCGGAGAGACGATCGCCAACCCCCGACACGAACGCAAGGACCGCGCCCGCTTGGCCAAGGCTCAGCGCGCGCTGGCGCGCAAGGCCAAGGGGCAAGGCTCCAACCGAGCCAAGGCCCGGCGTGCGGTCGCCAGGATCTATGCGCGGATCGCCGACCGGCGCCGCGACCATCTCCACAAAATCTCGACTCGCCTGGTGCGTGAGAACCAAACGCTGGTGATCGAGGACCTTGCCGTGCGCAACATGATCAAGAACCGGAGCCTGGCGCGAACCATCAGCGACGCGGGGTGGTCGGAGTTCCGGAACATGCTGGAATACAAAGCGTCCTGGCACGGCCGCGAACTGGTGGTCGCCGACCGCTGGTTCCCTTCGTCCAAGCTCTGCTCTGGTTGCGGCGCGAAGCGGGACACGATGCCGCTGAACGTCGGGGCCTGGACGTGCCGGACCTGCGGAGCGCGACATGACCGGGACGTCAACGCAGCCAAGAATCTCCTGGCCGTCGGGCTGACGGCATCCGTCTTTGGAGCTGATGTGAGACCTCAACGGAGCACTCCGGGCAGGCGGTCGGCGACGAAGCAGAAACCCACGCGGCGCGAGCCGTGAGGATCTCCTCCATTGGTAGCGAGAGAAGCCAACTACATCACCGGTTCAAAGCCGTTGATCCACGACTTCAGCTCGATCGTCAGGTCGTTCCACACTCCGGTCACCAGCAGGACGCCGATCACCACGAGCATTCCGCCCCCGATGCGCATCACCAGGGGATAGTGCCGTTTCACCGCGCCGAACGCGCCGAGCGCCCGCCGGTAGGCGAGCGCGGCGGCGAGGAACGGCAGGCCGAGGCCCGCGCAGTAGGCCAGCGACAGCAGCGCGCCGCGTCCGGCGCTGCCCTCGCTGAACGACAGCGTCTGGACGGCCGCGAGCGTCGGGCCGATGCACGGCGTCCAGCCGAGCCCGAACAGCACGCCGAGGACGGGCGCGCCCGCCAGGCCCGCCGCCGGGACGCGGCCGGACTTCACCGTACGCTGCAGCCCGGGCACGAAGCCCATGAACGCGAACCCGAACACGATCGTCACGGCGCCGAGGACGCGGCTGATCGGGTCGGCGTACTCGGCGAGCCAGCGGCCGAGGCCGCCCGCGAGCGTGCCCATCGCGACGAACACGGCGCTGAACCCGGCGACGAACAGCGCGACGCCGAGCGTCAGGCGGCCCCGGCGGCGGTCGGCGAGGTCCGCGCCGGTCATGCCGGTCACGTACGACAGGTAGCCGGGGACGAGCGGCAGCACGCACGGCGAGGCGAACGAGACGAGCCCGGCCACGGCCGCGAGCGGCGCCGCGGCCAGCAGCGACCCGTCGGAGACCGTCTGACCGACGCTCATGGCGTCATTTCTCGGCCGCGACGGCGGTGACGAGCGGCTTGAGCGCGGAGTAGGTCGTCGCGCCGATGACGCGGACGGCCACGCGGCCCCGCCGGTCGAGGATGAGGGTGCTCGGGATCGCGTTCGGCGGGACGTCCCGGAACGCCAGCCCGATCTGCCCGGAGCCGTCGAACACGCTCGGGTAGGTGATCTTGAAGCGGCGGTCGAAGGCGCGGGCGTTCTGCGGCGAGTCCTTGAAGTTGACGCCGAGGAACTCGACCCCGCTCGCCTTGGTCTCGGTGTGGACCTGCTCCAGCGACGGCGCCTCGCCCCGGCACGGCGCGCACCACGACGCCCAGAAGTTCACGACCGTCACCTTGCCGCGCAGCGCGGCGAGCGAGACCGGCTTGCCGTCCAGGGTCGTGCCGGACGCCGACTGCGGGCCCTTCCGTTCCCCGGCCGGGATCTTCTGGACGTTGCCGTCGCCGGAGATGAACCGGTTGCCGCCGGGATCGCCCTTGGCGCCCGTCTCGGCGCAGCCGGCCAGCAGCCCGCACAGCGCGACGGCTCCGGCGGCGACGCGCAAGGGGGAGACTCGGGGGTTCACGGACCCTCCTACTACAGGATGTAGTACTGAATCTAGCGGCGGCGTCACGCCCCGGCGACACCGGGGCCGGTGCCGAGCCCGGCGGCGGGCTCGGCGTAGGCGACCTCGACCAGGCGCGTGTCCTCGAACGTCAGGCTGGTGACGCTCGCCAGATCGCACTCGCGGCGGGTCGGGTGGTGCCAGAGGCGGCGGTGCTCGGCGTGCAGCCGCAGGATCCAGATCGGCAGCTGGTGGCTGACGCACACGGCCTCGTGCCCGCGCGCGGTGTCGCGGGCGCGGATCACCGCCGACCGCATCCGCGCGGCGAGCGTCCGGTACGGCTCGCCCCAGGACGGACGGAACGGGTTCACCAGGTACCGCCAGTGCTCCGGGCGCCGCAGCGACCCGGCGCCCACCCCGAACGTCAGGCCCTCGAAGTGGTTGTCGGCCTCGATGAGGCGGTCGTCCACGGTGACCGGCAGCGCGAACGTCTCGGCGAGCGGCGCGGCGGTCTCCAGGGCGCGCTGCATCGGCGAGGAGAACAGCGCGGTGACGTCGCGTCCCTCGAACCAGCGCGCGGCGGCCTTGGCCATGAGGACGCCGTCCTCGCTGAGCCGGTAGCCGGGCAGCCGCCCGTACAGGACGCCGTCGGGATTGTGGACCTCGCCGTGCCGGAGCAGGTGGACGATCGTGGTGTCAGTCATGGCGCAGCCAGGGTACCCGCGCGGTCAGGGTGCGCCCGCACGCGTCCAGGCGTGCCGGGCGCGGAAGGCGTCGTCGCCGGTCGCGTACGCGCGGAAGGCGCGGCGGACGGCGTCGAGGTCGGCGGTCGTCCGGTACAGGACGCCGTCGCGCTTGTGCTCCAGCTCGTAGGCGTCGCCCTCGGGCGAGGCCTGGACGAAGTGGCGGCCGAAGACGACCAGCGCCGCGAACGGATTGGCCGGGCCGAGGCGGCCGAGCGCGTCGTTCACGAGGTTCAGGTCGGGATCGGTGATGACGAGCCCGTCTCCGGTGTGGAGCTGCATGCCCTCGTGGACGCCGCGCGGGCCGAGGTTGTGGACGAGGCCCCTCCCTCGGTCGTACAGGACGAGCCCGTGCGCGCGGGCCAGCCGGTACGCGGCGTTCGCGACCGCGTCCTCGTGCTCGGGGCCGGCCTGGACGCGGGCGCGCTTTCCGCCGTCGACCTCGATCTCGGCGCCGGGTTCGGCTTTCAGGTCGTCGGCGAACGCGGTGACGGCGGGGTGCGGGGCGAGGCCGTCCAGGTCGGTCGCGGCGGCCTCGCCGGGGGTGACGGGCGCGGACGCGTGCCAGGCGGTCAGCTCGGAACTCATCCGTCCATGATCCCAGGGGCAGGGCACGGTCGGTTCAAACAAAATACGTACGAGTAATAAATACGCGTGGACGTCCTCTAGCGGACAGCCAGCCCGGGAACACCCGACCCTATAATCGCCTGGTCGCAGCGCACAAAAAGAATCGGGGCAGGATGGGCGAGTACGACCGGTACGCACGATGGGCCGACGACAATAAGGCATGGATCGACGCCTACGAAAACCTCCGTCGCTCTCCGAATGGTTTCTCCTTCGTCCGGAAACTCGCCAAGCCTGAACTGGAGGACCGGTACGCGGTCGGCGATTCCTATCTCTTCAGGACGCGCCGCGCCGAGGCCGCCGCCGACGCGGCGCAGTACGACGCGGAATACGAGCCCCGCTGGGAGGATTACGAGGCCGGAATGGGCGCCTACCTCGCGGTCGGCAAGGAATTCCTCGACCAGGCGACCGATCCGGGCAGGGACCTCGGGGCGAAACACGAACTGCTCGCCCGGGACCGGGACGCGGCCTTCCTCATGCACAACGCGGCCGTCCTGTGGCTGGAGCGCAACGAGGGCGCCCCGCGGGGCACGGCGCAGGACTACGAAGAAGTGCTCAAGGCGCTGTGGCTCGACAAGCTGCGCACCTACCACCCCGAATGGGAGGCGGGCGCGCCCACGGCGCGGCAGGCCGCGCTGCGCCGCCATCTGCTCGGCCGCGACGACCAGGACGTCATTCCCGTCTGGGACGACGCGCGGCTGCCCGGCGTGCGCGCGGCGTCGCACGTCACGCTCGGCAAGGTGCTGCTGCGCGGCGACCCGCCGCTTCCGGCCGGCCACCTCGCGCATCCTTCGTCGTGGGGGCTGTTCCTCGTCTCACCGCTGAACGACGCCGACCGGGGCTTCTACGCGCCGGACGCCGAGGACGCCGCCTGGGTCCGGCGGCTGTCCGCCCGCGGCGTGCCGGACACGGTGTTCCGCCACGACCCGGCCCGCTTCCAGGTGTACGAGATCGTGCCCCGGCCGTACGGCGACCCCTCCGTCGCCACGCCCGGCGTGTACCTGAACCGGTCGCAGGCGCACGGGCGCGACGACTTCCTCACGTTCCTCCCGGCCGGCGGCGGGCCGCTGGTGTTCTGCACCAAGGGCGTCGGCAGCGACCCCGCGCTCATCGGCTCCCCGACGGCTCGCGACTACGAGTTCGTCAAGAGCTACGCCACCGCCTTCAAGGATCCGAGGACCATCGCGTATCCGTTCGCCTACACGACGCTGGCCAGCCAGGAGGGGGCACGGGCCGGGAGCTGGCGCAACATCGGCTTCTGCGCCGCCTACAACGGCGACGAGATCGCCATCGTCGACCACCTCAACTTCCAGGCGATGCACCAGGCCGCCGCGCACAACCCGTTGACGCAGAACCATCACGGATTCGTCCAGGCCATCGCCTGCGTGGAGATCAACGCGCTGCCACGGACGCGCGTACGGCTCCCGGCGACGCTGCTGGACGACATCGAGGCGGACGTCATCGGCTACCCGGTCCAGCTCGTCACGGCCTCCCCCGTCGAGACGTGCCTGCGCCTCAGCCGTGAGGGCAACGCGCAGGACTACGTCCTCGGCGACCCGCTGCTCGAGGCGGACGAGTGGCAGCGCTGCTTCACGTCCGTCCCGGTGCCCGCCGCGGTCGCGAAGGCGATCGACGACGACCTCGCCGCGCTCGAGGCCGACATCCGCGCGTACGTGGACAAGAACGACTGGACCACGGTCGTCGGCTATCCCGAGGCCGAACTCGGCACCCGGCTCGCGTTGCTCCGGCGCCGGATGTCCCTGGCCGTCCAGGCGACCTACCTCGCGCTCGCGAGCTGGCAGGTGTTCCTCTCCGCCGGCTGGGCCAGCGACACCTACACCGGCTCGTTCTCCGGACGGAACTTCAACTCCGGGCCGCGCGACTCCAACGAGTGGGGGCCGCTGGACCGGCCGTCCGAGGCGCAGGAGTACGGGAAACCGGCGGGCGAAGGGGAGCTGTGCCTGCACATCGACCTCGCCAATTTGCGGGGACTGCTCACGACGAGCGGAGAACTCCAGAAGGCTCTCCTTCTGTCCGCCGGCACGTACCCCAGCAGGGAAGAGGGCGACGCGGCCTACTACGAAGCCACCGGCCTCTGGGCGGGTTGCGCGCTCGCCGAGCTCAGCATCGCCGTCACGCGGGCGTTGTCGGACGCGACGCGGAAGCTGACCGCGGAGATCTGCCCGACCGCCATGACGAAGCCCGCCGGCGACCGGCCCGCGTACATCGCACGAGAGGTCAACACCGTCATCCGGGACTCCCTGAACAGGGCGCCGCGCAGACCTCTCACGACGGCGCTGTTCCCCTGGTGGGCGTGACGCTTCCCGGATCCGGACGCCGACCGTCGCCCCGGCGGGTACCAGCCGGTCACGTGTAGCGGGCCCGGCGGGTCCCGGCCGGTCACGTGTAGCGGGCGCGGGCGACGAAGGCTTCGATCTGGCGGGCCGCGGCGTCCAGGACGGCGTCCGAGGGCGTCGCGGTCTGCGCGTACCAGTGGGTGAAGGCGGCGACGCAGACGTTCCGGCGGTCGTACGGCATCGAGCAGGTGAGCGTGACGGGCAGGCCGTCGGCCATCGTCGCGAGCGTCGCGGACGTGAAGGGAGCGCCCGCCGCGGTGCCGTTCGGCGACTCGGTCGTGAGCATCGCGCGGACCTTCGTCCCGGTGGACGGCAGCTTCTCGGACGTCCGCACCTGCCAGCCGCAGTCGGGCCGGTCGCGGCGTGCCTTGACGCCCTCGGGAGAGTCGGGGAAGTAGGCGCAGCGGGCGTCCAGGATGGAGCCGTACGACGCGACGTTGAACAGGGACACCATCTGCCGGGTGTTGGCGCCGATGTTGACCGAGCTGTTCGCGGCGCCCTGGAACTTCTCGCAGCGCGCCCCCGCCGGACCGACGACGAGCTGCTTGTCCTGCGTGTAGTAGACGGCGGTCCCGGCCGGGAGCGTGACGTGGCGGGGCAGCCGCACGGTCGCGGGCGGGGTGGACGAACCCGCGGGCTCGGACGGGCCCTCGGCCGTCCGGCATCCGACCGGCTTGACCAGCGCGACCGGCGACGCAGAAACGGAACGCGGTTTCGGATCGTCCTTCCCGGCGGTCACGACGACGACGGCCCCGGCGCCGACGACCGCCGCCGTCCCGACCGTGGCGGCGGCGATCCCGGCGATGCCGCCCATGAAGCCCTTGGCGGTGCCCGCCGCGGCGGCCGTCTTGCCGAGCGCCGCGGCGCCCGCGCCGGCGCCCGCGCTCGCCGCGCCCGCCCCGGCGCCCGCCGCACCGGCCGCGCCGCCGCCCGCCAGCCACGCGGCGAGCGGGAACAACGCGGCCAATGCCGCCGACGCGCCCGCGAGGGTCCGCACGCCGCGCTGCTCCCAGTCGTCTCCGTACGCGGCGCGGGCGGTGCGCTCCAGCTCGTCCACGAACGCAGCGGCGCCCGCCGGACGATCCGCCGGGTCCTTCGCCATGCCCGTGGCGACGAGCGGACGCAACGGCCCGGGCACCCGCTCCACCGGCACCGGCGCGCCCAGATGCGCGGCGCGCAACTCGTCCTGCGTCCCGCCGTGGAAGGGCCGCTCCCCCGTAGCGCACTCCACGAACACGCAGGTGGCGGCGTAGACATCGGTCGCGGGCGTGGCCTGGTGGCGCACCCACTGCTCGGGCGCCATGTACGCGGGCGTCCCCGCACCGCCCGACGCCCGCCCGGCGGGGACCGCGATCCCGAAGTCCACGAGGCGGCTACGGCCGTCCGCCGGAACGACGATGTTCGCAGGCTTGAAGTCCCGATGAACGACCCCGACGGCGTGTGCAGCCGCCAACCCGAGCAACGACCCCTTGAGCACGCTCAACGCGGCCTCGGGCCCGAGCGCGCCATGCTCGACCAGCAACGTCTTCAACGAGACGCCGTCGACCGCCTCCATGACGATCGCCGCACCCGCGTCACTCTCCACCAACCGATACAACCGCGCGATATACGGACTGTCGGCACGCGCGAGCATCCGCGCCTCATGCCGCAGCCGCTCCCGATCGTCCGCCCCGGCGTCCACCGCGAGGTACTTGATCGCCACCGGATGCCCGGACGCGTCGTCCCGCGCCAGAACGACCCGCCCCTGCGCCCCGGCCCCCAGCTCCCGCACCTCAGTGAACCCACCGACCCGCCACCCCGACATCCGCACTCCTCCCAGGGAAACGACCATCCCTAGGACGCGCACGGCCCACCCCATGTTCACCCCGACCCGCACACGAGTGGCGCGGCCGGGCGGGTGTGCGGGGGTCAGTCGTCTCTCAGGGGCCAGGTGCGGAGTTCGGCGGTCTCGCCGGTGAGGGGGTCGATCGGGTCGTCGTCGGACGGGCGGGGCGGCTCGGGGCCGTCGTTGTTCATGCGGATCACGTACTCGACGCGGGCGATGCGGTAGGCCGTGTCGCCGCGCACCGCCACTTCGCGGACGGGGCCCGTGCGCAGGGCGTCGATGGAGGCCCGGAGTTTGGCGCGTTCCCGGACGTCGCGTTCGGCCTCGGTGCGGGCGGTCAGGTCGCGGGCGAGGCGGGTGCGGGCGGCGCTCGGGCTGTGGAAATAGGGGGAGCAGGGTTTCCACAGGGGGCCGACGGCCTTGACGACGACGAAGCGGGGGGCGAGGCGGGCCACGAGCGGGTGGGTGCGCAGGGCGCGGCGCGCGTCGCGGGTGATGTCGGCGGGCACGTGGGTTCCGGCCGGGACGATCTCCCAGCGCTCGCCGAACAGTTCGTCGCTGCCGGGCGGCCAGGCGCGCGGGATGGGCGTGCGGGACAGGTCGCCGTCCGGTTCGGGCAGGTCGTCGGGGTCGGTCGGGCGCGGGGGTTCCAGGCCGGCGGCGCCGCTGCGCACGAAGCGGTCCACGCGGACGGTCCGGAACCGGCGGCCCGCGACCGTCACCTCGTCCCGCCGCTCGCGCTCCAGCAGGGCGGACGCCTCCCAGTACGCCTCGCGGTGCGCCGAGGGCGTCGAGCGGCGCAGGGCCTGGACGCGGAAGCCGAAGCCCATCGCGTCCCTGGCCTCCTGCGGGTAGACGTGCGCGGCCGGGTTGATCAGCCAGCCGCCGCCCGCCTGCTCGGCCACGCCGTACGTCACATGGAACCACCGGACGCTCGGGTACGTCCGCCGCGCCCGCTCCTCGGCCGCCCGCCACGACGGGAGGTCACCGCCGAGAGCGAGATCGTCACTGTCAGTGATGAGAACCATGCCGCCATGTTTACACCGCGCCCCCTCGCCCGTCCGCCGCTTTCCCGGTTCTAGAGACGCCGCGCGACGGCGCGCCGAACATTTCCCCGAAAGAGGCTAATTCTCGGTGACATCTTGGATCTCCCCCTTGCCCGGCACGCCGCGACGGTCTTCGTTGATCTCCGGACGTCCTCATTTCAGGAGATCTCATGGCAGAACTGACCCGGCGGGGATTCCTCGGCACGCTCGCGACCGGAAGCGCGGCGGTGGGCCTCAACGCACTCCCCGCCGGAATGCGCGAAACGCTCGCCCAAACGCCTTCGGGCGGCACGTTGGACGACGTCCGGCACGTCGTCGTCTTCATGCAGGAGAACCGCTCCTTCGACCATTATTTCGGCGCCCTGAACGGCGTGCGCGGATTCGCCGACCGTTCCCGCGTGCGTTTCCCGAACGGCTCGGACGTCTTCGCGCAGACGCGCTCGGGCCCGTCCGGCGGGGCCGTCCTGCGGCCCTGGCACCTCGACACCGCGACGACCGACGCCCAGCGCGTCGCCGACCTCGACCATTCCTGGAGCGGCGGCCACAGCGCGTGGAACGGCGGACGCCACAACAACTGGATCCCCGCCAAGACCGCGCTCACCATGGGCTACTACACGCGCGCCGACATTCCCTACCAGTACGCGCTCGCCGACGCGTTCACCCTCTGTGACGGCTATTTCTGCTCGGTGATCGGCCCGACCAACCCCAACCGCCTCTACCAGTGGACGGGCACGATCGACCCCGGCGGCACGGCGGGCGGCCCGGTCACCGACAACTCCGAGAAGGGCTATTCCTGGACGACCTATCCCGAACGCCTGGACGCGGCGGGCGTCTCCTGGCGCGTCTACCAGCAGCAGGACAACTACGACGACAATCCGCTCGCGTGGTTCAAGCAGTACAAGACGGCCGCGCCGTCGTCGTCGCTGTGGGTCAACGGGATGGCCCGGCGGGGCGCGGACGCGTTCGCCGCCGACGTCGCGGCCGGGACGCTGCCCGCCGTGAGCTGGATCATCGCGCCGACCGCCGAGTCCGAGCACCCGTCCTATCCGCCCGCCTACGGGGCGAACTTCACGGCGCAGCGCGTCCTGAACGCCCTCGCCGCGCACCCGGACGTGTGGGCGAGGACGGTCGTGTTCCTCAACTTCGACGAGAACGACGGCTTCTTCGACCACGTCGCCCCGCCGACCCCGCCGTCCGGCACGGCGGGCGAGTTCGTGAACGGCGCGCCGATCGGGCTCGGCGCGCGCGTCCCGATGCTGGTCATGTCGCCGTGGAGCCGGGGCGGACGGGTGTGCTCGGAGGTGTTCGACCACACGTCCGTCCTGCGGTTCCTGGAGAACTGGACGGGCGTCCGCGAGCCGAACATCTCCGCCTGGCGCCGCACGGTCTGCGGCGACCTGATGAGCGCGTTCGACTTCACGACGGCGACGACGACGTTCCCGTCCCTGCCCGACACGGCCGCGCTCGTCGCCAAGGCCGACCAGCAGGACCCGCTGCCGAACGCGTCCGCGCCGAGCGCCAACACGACGCAGCCGGGCCAGGAGAGCGGCGCCCGGACGCAGCTGCCGCTCGGCTACCGGTTCGCCGTCACGTCCTGGACGGACACCGCCACCGGACGCGTCTGGATGCAGATCGCCAACACCGGCGCGCTCGGCGCCGGATTCACCGCCTACACCGTCAACTACCGCGCCTACCAGGCGTGGCAGTACACGGCCGCCGCGGGCGCGACGATCAAGGACTACTTCAGCGCCCAGACCTACGGCGGCGGCCCCTACGACGTCGACTGGCACGGCCCGGACGGGTTCCTGCGCGGCTTCAGGGGCGACGTCCGCACCTGGTCCGACGCCGCGAAGGCCCACCCGGAGGCGTCCGTCGCGGACGTCCCGGCGACGCGCGCCCTCACACTGACCCTGAGCAACCAGGGCGGCGCGGCCACGACCTTCACCGTGAGCGCGAACGCGTACGGCGGCGGAACGACGCAGCAGGTATCAGTCGCCGCCGGCACCACCCGGACGCTGACGCTGACGACCGCGTCCGGCCGCTACGACTACACGGTCACCGCATCGGTCGGCGACGGCTTCGAGCGCCGCTTCGCCGGGACCGTCCAGTCCTGACCCGAGGCCGTCGGGAGGTCAGGGGGCGGGGTGGGCGTGGCCGTGGCGGACGAGCCACTCCCCCCACCGCGTCGCCTCCTGCTGGCGGCCCGACTCCACGTACAGCTGCATGAGCTGCATGATCGCCTCGATGTCGCCCGCGTCGGCGGCGCGCGACAGCCACGGCTCGGCGGCGTCCGGACGGCCCGTCTCCTTCAGCAGCCGCCCGAGGTTGCGCCACGCGCCCGGCACGCCCGCGTCCGCCGCGCGGGCGAGCAGCGGCTCGGCCTCGGCGTGGCGGCCCTGGTCGAGCAGGTCGCGGGCGAGCGCGTTCATCGCGAGCGCGTGCCCGGCGTCGGACGCGCGCAACAGGTACGGGACGGCCTCCCGGTACCGGCCGTGCCGGTTGAGCAGCGTGCTGAGCGCCCACATCGCGTCGGTGTGCCCGGCGTCGGCGGCGCGGCGCAGCCAGTGCTCGGCGCGCTCGGGGTCGTGCTCGAACGCGTCCGCGCCGACCTTGTACATCGCGGCGACGTCGCCGTGCTCGGCGGCGCGCGCGAACCAGTCGCGGGCGGCGGCGACCCGCCCGGTCTCCTCCAGCAGCGCGCCGAGCCGCAGCATCGCGTCGGCGACGCCCGCGTCGGCGGCGACGCCGAGCCAGTGCTCCGCCTCGTCCGCGCGCCCCGCCCGGTAGTGCTGGACGGCGAGGACGACCATCGCCTCGGTGTCCCCCGCCTCGGCCGCCGCGCGGAACGCCCGCTCGGCGTCCTCGGCGCGCCCGGCCCGCAGGGCGTCCCGGCCCGCCCGCAGCAGCGCGGCGGAATCGGTCTCGTCACTCGACATCGGTCGGCCTTCCGGTGGACGTCACGTTCGGACGTTGTGACGTCACCGTCACGCTCCTGGTTCGCCCCGGTACGCGTCGGCTCAGCCCGCTCCGCGCAACGGCAGGAACTCGACGTTCAGCCGCATCTCCAACGCCTCGGCGAGCCGTTCCAGCATCGGTATCGTGGGCATCGTCCCGCCCTCCTCGAACCGCGCCACGGCGGGCTGCCGCAGCCCGGCGCGCTCCCCGAGCCGCGCCTGACTCAGCCCCAGCTCCTCGCGCCGCGACCGCACGGCCCGGCCCAGCTCGCACCGGATCCGCGCCGCCTCGTAGGCCGCCCCGGCACCCGGCCGGTCCAGGATCTCCGCGCGCTTGTCCGTCCAGGATCTCCGCTCGTCCACGCGGTCACGCTACTGGTTCGCCGTGGTGGGTCAGGGACGTCAGGAGGTGGCCGAAGCCGTTCGGGGCGCGGAAGTCGTGGCGGGCGGACGTGACGACGCCGATCGAGCCGGTCCGCAGGACGCGGTGGCCGGTGGCTTCGAGGGCGGTGACCAGGGCGCGGTCCTCGCCGGTCGGGAGGGGCGGGAAGCCGCCGGCGGCGCGGTAGGCGCGGGCGGTGAAGCCGAGGTTCGCGCCGTGGAGGCCAGGGCCTGCGTAGCGGCGGGCGAACAGCGCGGGGAGCCACGGCGGGTGGCCCGTCCAGTCGGTCACCGTGACCGGGCCGGCGACGGCGTCGTAGCCGCAGGCGGCGTGGCGGAGCTGGACGCGCAGCCAGCAGGGCGGGACGAGCGTGTCCGCGTCCGTCGTCGCGATCCACTCGGCGCCCCGGGCCAGCAGTTCCGCGACGCCCGCCGCCCGCGCCGCGCCGACGTTGCGCGCCGCGATCTCCAGGACGGTCGCCCCGGCGGCGCGGGCGAGCGCGGCCGTCCGGTCGGCGCAGGCGTCGGCGACCACGACGACGGGCGCGCCGGTCGTGCGCAGCGCGGCCAGGCACGCGCCGATCCGCCGCTCCTCGTCGTGGGCGGGGACGACGACCCCGGCGATCACACCAGCCCCTCGGCGGCGGCCGGGGACACGGGACGCCCGACGGTGAACGCCTCGGCGCGGAAGTCCTCCTCGCGGTGCGCGGCGAGCGGGCGCAGCGGCGTCGCGGCCAGCGCGGCGTGGACCTCGTCGCCCGTCTTCGGGTACTCGGGGACGCGGTGCCGCCAGTGGACGGCCAGCAGCGTCCCGCCCGGCTCCAGCGCCGCGACCGCCCGGTCCAGGACGCGCGCGAGATCGTCGTCGCCGAAGTAGTACAGGACCTCGGACAGCACGATCAGGTCGAACCGCCCGTCCGGCCACTCGTCGGGCAGGACGCGCCGCTCCACCCGCGCGCCGGGCGCCCGCGCGGACGCCGCCGCGACCGCCGCCGGGGACAGGTCGCACGCGAGCAGCCGGTCGCAGCGGGCCGCGAGCGCCGCCGTCAGGACGCCCACCGAGCACCCCGCCTCGAACGCCGACGCGTACCGGGGCCGGGGCAGCAGCGCCAGCGTGACGGCGTACTTGCGCCGCTCGTACCACCGCGACGCCATCCCCCACGGGTCGTCCGACGCCGCGTACATCGCGTCGAAGTACGCCGGATCCATCGTCACCGGAACAGCACCTCGTCGTCGCGCGTGAAGTGCTCCACGACGCCGGGCGGGAGGATCGTGCCGAGCTGGCTGGCGAAGCAGCCGATGGCGGCGCGCTTGGCGGCGACGGCGGACGGCGGCAGCGGCACCCGCCACGCCCGCTCCCACGGGACGCGCGGATCGCCCGGACGCGCCCAGTGCCACCCCCAGATCGGGAACCGCAGCACCGGACGGCCGGTCGCGAGCGCGGCCCGTCCCGCCGCCTCATGATCGGGGTGCGCGTCGTGCTCCCAGGGCGCCAGACACAGGTCGAAGCCGTCCAGCAGGCCGGCGAGGCGGGGCGCGAGGTCGGCGTCGCGGACGCCCGCGTCGGGCAGGCCCAGCCGGACGACCTCCCAGTCGCCGCCGAGCCGCCGCAGCGCCGCAGCGCTCTCGGCCCGCCGCCGCGCCGCGAGGTCGGCGGGGTCCAGATGGGGATGGGACGCCTCGCCGTCCGTCACCGCGACGAGCCGCACCGGCACGCCGAGCATCGCGAGCAGCCCGCCCGCGCCGAGCACCTCGTCGTCGGGATGGGCCGCGACGACCACCGCCGACCGCACGCCGGACAGGTCCAGGACGGGCAGGTCGCGCAGCCCCGGCCAGGCGCGCCAGGCGTCCTCGGCCGTGCCGGGCGCGTCGATGCGGTTCACCAGTCACGCCCGTCGACGCGGGCGCCGAGCGCGGCGAGGTCCCGTTCGGCGTGGTGCTGCCGCAGGTAGACGGCCAGGTCGGCGACGCGGCGGCCGTGCGCGGCGTCGTGCGAGAGCGGCCCGGCGCCGAGCGCCCGCCCGACACGGTCCAGGACGTCGGCGGCGACGGCCGCGACGTGGGCGCGCACCCGCAGCGCCCGCGTCTCGGCCGTGCCCTTGCGGTCGTGCGGGTCGGCGTCGATCTCCCCGGCGGCCTCCCGCAGGACGGCCAGCGCCCCGTGCAGCGCGACGTCCACCGCGCCGAGGTGGGCCCGGGCGTGCGGGTCGGACGCGCCGACGAGCCGCCGCGCCACGCCCCGCGCGCCCCCGTACCAGACGGCCGCGACGCCCGCGCCCCCGTGGTGGAAGCCGGGCCGGTCCACGTACGGGCCGACGTACCGGGCCGGGACGCCGTCGAACCGCACGTCCCGGCTGTCGCTCGCGGCCATCCCCGTGGCGGGCCAGGTGCCGGGGACGGGCGTGCCGGGCGTCACCGCGTACAGGTCCCCGCCGACCGTGACCAGGGCGTTCGTGCAGAGCCCGGCGCCCGAGCAGTACGGCTTGACCCCGCTCACCCGGCCGCCGTCCAGCGTCAGAGCGTCCGGCTTCGCCGCCCAGACGCCCCAGACCTCGCCGGGACGCGGGCGGGGCCCGTCCAGTTCGTCCAGGATCGCGAGCGCGTCGAAGTGCCCCTCGCACAGCCGCGCGAGCGACAGGTCCTCCTCGGCCAGCGCGGCGAGCGCCGTCCAGCGCCGGAACGTGCCGCCGCTCCCCGGCACCGGCGGCGCCTCGGCCGTGGCCTCCCGCACCCGCCGCCCCATCCCGTCCCCCATGACACCTCCGCCCGCCCATTACCCGGCAGGAACGAAGGAAACCGGGACGTCAGCGGATCTTGGCGCCGTACACGTGGTCGACGGGCATCCGCAGCAGGACGCGACGGTCCGCCACCATGACGGCGCGGTACTCGTCCCAGTCCGGGTGCTCCCCCGCGGCGCGCCGGTAGTAGTCCACCAGCGCCTCCACCTCCGGGCCGTGCGGATCGGTACCCGGTCCGACGAGCGTCGCGACGCCCTCGGCGGTGGCCCACGACCCGCCGTCGGGGCTCGTGACCTCCAGCGTGGCGCGCGGGTCGCGGCGCAGGTTGGCGGTCTTGGCGCGTCCCTCGGTCATCGAGACGTACAGCACCCCGGACTCGGGGTCGTAGAAGGGCAGGACGGGCGAGAGCTGCGGGCGCCCGTCGGACTTGATCGTCGCGAGGACCCCGAGGCGGCTCGCGGCCAGCAGCGCGCGCGGATCGAACGGCGTGTCGGTCATACTCCGGCCAACCCGCCGCGCCCCGCGATTGTTTCCGTCACTCGTCCCGCAGCGGCCAGGTGCGCAGTTCGGCCGTCTCGCCCGTCAGCGGCTCCTCGGGGTCGTGGTCGGACGGGCGCGACGGCTCGGGACCGTCGTCGTTCATCCGCACGACGTGCTCCACCCGGACGATCCGGTACCGGATCTCGCCGCGCAGGACGATCTCGTGGATCGGCGCGATCTCCAGCGCCTCGGCCGTGCCCAGGATGGCGGAGCGGTCCTCGTCGGACAGGTCCTCGTCGTCCTCCTCGGTCATCCGGCGGAGGATGTCGGCGAGGGTCGTGCGGGCGGCGCGCGGGCAGTTCACGTAGCCGCGGCAGGTGCTCCAGAACCCGTCCATGTTGGTGAGGACGATGAAGCGCGGCGGCAGCCGGACGATCAGCGGGTGCGACTCCAGCGCCCGGCGCGCGTCCCGGATGACCTCGCCGGACGCCCGGCCGGCCGGCGGGACGTGCTCCCACCGCTCGCCGAGCAGTTCGGCGGAGCCCGGCGTCACCGGCGCGGGCAGCGGCGTGCGGCAGAACCGGGCGTGCAGGTCGGGGAGCCGCTGCTCGGGGACGTCGTCGGGATCGGTCGCGCGCGGCGACTCCGGCCCGGGCGGCCCCACCCGCGAGAACCGGTCGACGCGCACGACGCGGAACCGCCGCCCCGCCACCGTCAGCTCGTTCGGCCGCTCGCGCTCCAGCAGCGCCGACGTCTCCCAGTACTCCTCGCGGGCCCACGCCGGCGTCGAGCGCCGCAGGGCGAGGGCGCGGAAGTGGAAGCCCATCCCGTCCCGCGCCTCCTGCGGGTGGTCGTACGCCAGGTCGCTGAGCAGCCACGCGCCGTCGACCTGCTCGGCGAGCGCGTAGGTCGTGCCGGACCAGACGACCTTCGGATAGTTGAGCTGCCCCATCCGCTCGGCCGCGCGCGGCGAGCGCACCACCTCGTCGAGGGTCGGCGGAAGATCACCGTCCAGAGCCGCACCGTCACCGCCCGCGATGAATGTCATGCGGGCATGGTCTCAGCGCGACGTTCCGTCCGTCTCGGTTTCGCGTTTTCGCACGGAAAGGATCATTCGGCGGGGACGGCGGCGGCGCGCAGGGCGGTGAGGGCGGCGCGGATGGCGGGGCGGCGCGCGGCCTCCTCGCGCCACACCGCGTAGACGTGCCGGGTGAGCTGCGGGCGGGTCTCGGCGATGGCGACCTCGCACGGCACGGTCACCCGACCGAGGCGCGGCAGGATCGCGTTCCCGAGGCCCGCGCCGACGAGGACGAGCTGGCTCGGGATCTCGTAGGCCATGTGGGCGATGTTCGGTTCGGCGCCGAGCGACCGCAGCGTGTGGATGAGCCAGTCGCAGCAGATGCTGTCGGCCGACGAGCTGATCCACGGGTCCGCGACGAGGTCCTGGAGCGCGACCGTCGTGCGCGCGGCCAGCGGATGGTCGCCGGGCAGCGCGACGTCCGCGACGTCGTCGAAGATCCGCGCCTTCTGGAGCCCTTCGGGCGTCGGCAGCGGCTCGTTGTTCCAGTCCTGGACGACCGCCATGTCCAGGTCGCCGCGCGCCACGAGCGGCATGCTCTGCGTCGGGTCGAGTTCCTGCACCTGGACGCGCAGGTCCGGGTGGTCCTTGCCGAGGCGGCCGAGCGTCTCGGGGATCAGGCCCCGGACGGCCGTCGCGAACGCCCCGAGCGTCAGCCGTCCGACGACCGCGCCCCGGTGCGCCTCCAGGTCGGCCTGGGCGCGCTCGACCAGCGACAGGATGTGCTCGGCGTGCTCCACGAGGAGTTCGGCGGCGTCGGTCAGCCGGACGCCGCGCCCGTTGCGCTCCAGCAGCTTCTGCCCGGTCTCGCGCTCCAGCTTGGCGAGCTGCTGCGACACCGCCGACGTCGTGACGTGCAGCACGTCGGCCGCCGCGCTCACCGACCCGTAGGTCGCCACCGAGTGCAGGGCGCGCAACCGTTCCAGATCCAACATGAAGCAACTCTAAATCGAATTATTCAGCTATGCCAGAAATATCTAAACACCCAGCACACCGGCCGCAGCGCGCGCCGCGTGCGGGAGGGCGGACAGGATCCGCTCCAGGGCCTCGTCGTCGTGCGCCGCCGACAGGAACCACACCTCGTAGGGCGACGGCGGCAGGTACACGCCGCGCGCCAGCGCCTCCTGGAAGAACGCCGCGTAGACGCGGGCGTCCTGCCGCTGCGCGGCCGTGAAGTCCAGGACGGGGCCCTCCGCGAAGAACACCGAGAACAGATTCCCGGCGGTCTGGACCCGGTGCGGCACGCCCTCCTTGGTCAGCGCGTCGGCGGCGGCGCGCGCGACGATCCCGGCGGACCGGTCGATCGCGGCGTAGACGTCCGCGGTCGCGTTCCGCAGCGTCGCGAGCCCGGCGGCCGTGGCGAGCGGGTTCCCCGACAGCGTGCCCGCCTGGTAGACGGGCCCGGCGGGGGCGAGCCGGTCCATGACGTCCGCGCGGCCCCCGAACGCGGCGGCGGGCAGCCCGCCGCCCATGACCTTGCCGAACGTGACGAGGTCGCCCGCGACGCCCTCGACGCCGTACCAGCCGGACGCCGACGCCCGGAACCCGGTCAGCACCTCGTCGATCACCAGCAGGGCGCCGTTGCGCTCGCAGAGCGACTTCAGCAGCGCGTTGAAGCCGTCCAGCGGCGGGACGACGCCCATGTTGCACGGCACGGCCTCGGTGATGACGCACGCGATCTCGTGCCCGTGCTCGGCGAACGCCAGCTCCACGGCCGGGACGTCGTTGTACGGCAGGACGATCGTCTCGGCGGTCGTCGCGCCCGTCACGCCGGGCGTGTCCGGCAGGGACAGCGTCGCGACGCCCGAGCCCGCCGCCGCGAGCAGCGCGTCCACGTGCCCGTGGTAGCACCCGGCGAACTTCACGACCTTCGAGCGGCCGGTGAACCCGCGCGCGAGCCGGATCGCCGACATCGTCGCCTCGGTGCCGGAGTTGACGAGCCGGACGCGGTCCACGGGCGTCCGCGCGACCATCTCCTCGGCCAGCTCGACCTCGCCCGGCGTCGGCGCCCCGTAGGACGTCCCGCGCGAAGCCGCGTCCGCCACCGCCGCGACGACCTCCGGATGCGCGTGCCCGAGGATCATCGGACCCCACGAGCAGATGAGGTCCACGTAGGTGTTCCCGTCCACGTCGGTGAGGTACGGGCCGCTCGCGGACCGGATGAACCGGGGCGTTCCGCCCACGGCGCGGAAGGCGCGGACCGGCGAGTTCACCCCGCCGGGGACGACCCGCTCCGCTCGCGCGAAGAGCTGCTGGGAACCTTCGGTGTCACTCACGCCGTCCAGTCTCGCAGCGCCCCGGCGCCGTCGCGACGGGACCCCGCCGCGACGTGCCCGGTTGCAGTTCGGTGACGTGCCTTGACCCCGCCCGCTAGGGGCCTATATTCCAGCAACGAGAGTGTCCACCCCGTTCGGGTGGGCCATTATGGAACGCACCGGAATAGGGATAATCGGCGCCCGGCGCGGCGTCGTGGTGCGCACTCGGCGCCGGCCGTAGCGGAGGGATGGCTCGCACGTGGTCAACGGCTGGACGGTTCCCGGCTTCACGCACGCACGGGATCTGGGCGGCGGCGCCGCTGGCCGCGTGGTGCTGGCGGTGGACGACCTCACGCAGACCCAGGTGGCGATCAAGTATCTCGACGCCCGCCTCGACGCCGACGAGGTGTTCCTCTCGCGCTTCCGGATGACCGCGCGGCGGCTGTCCCAGCTGGAGGACCCCAACGTCGTCGACCTGTTCGACCTCGTGGAGACCCCGCAGGGCACCGCGATCGTCATGGACCACGTCGAGGGCGTCACGCTGCGGCGCATCCTCGACGCGCAGGGCCCGACCGGGCCGCTCGCCGCGCTGTCGGTGCTCGGCGGCATGCTGCTCGGGCTCGCCGCCGCGCACGAGAAGGAGATCGTCCACGGCGCGCTGCGGCCGACGAACGTCATCGTGGACGGCCAGGGCAACGCGCTCCTCACCGACTTCGGCATGACGCCGTCCGGCGACGCCGCGCAGGCCGGTCCCGCCTACGCCGCGCCGGAGCTGTGGAACGGCGCCCCGGCGGGCGCGGCCTCGGACCTGTACGCCGCGACGGCCGTGTTCTTCGAGTGCCTGACCGGCGCGCCGCCGTTCACCGGGCGGTCGCTGGCCAAGGCGCACCGCGAGACGCCCGTCCCGGTGGACGCCGTGCCGGGCCCGCTGCGCGACATCATCGCGCTCGGCCTGGCCAAGGACGCCGAGAAGCGCCCCGCGTCCGCCGCCGACTTCCTCGGCGCGGTCGAGGAGGCCGCCGTCGCCGCCTACGGGCCGTCCTGGGAGGCGCAGGGACGCGGCCGGATCACCGAGCTGGCGCAGCAGGCGGCCAAGGCGAAGGCGCCCGCGCCGAGCAAGCCCCGCACGTCCGGCAAGAACCCGGTCACCGCCCCGGCGCGGTCGGGCGGCGGCGGGAAGGCCCGGCCGCTCATCGCGCTCGCCGCCGGGCTCGTCATCGTGGCGGGCATCGCGGGCGCGGTCGTCTCGCTCAACCGGGACAAGGACGCGCCGGCGCCGACGCCCGCGACGTCGGGGAACCCGCAGCCCGTCCCGACCGTGGACCCGGCGCTCGCCGAGGCGTCGTCGCTCGCCGGGCTCGTCCAGCAGAGCGTCGCCAAGCCCGCGGGCGCGACGTTCACGTTCCGCCGCACCGGCGCGGGCGCGGGCGCGACCGCGCAGGGCACGCTCGGGCTGCAGGAGTCGGCGCCCGCGTCGTACTCGATGACGATCGCCGGGACGGGCGGCACCCGCAAGGCCGGGAAGACCATCGTCATCCGCGACACCACGTACCTGCGCGCGGGCGGCAAGTGGCGGCCGGTCCCCTACAACCCGAAGGCGCGCGGCTACGCGGGCCTCGCGGCGCAGGTCCGGCAGGAGACGGCGGTGACGAACGTCCCGGCGCTGCTGCGGTCCAGCACCGCGTTCCGCAAGACCGCGACGGGCTACGAGGGCACCGCGTCGCTGGCCAAGCTCGCGCGGGACCAGGGCGCCGGGGAACTGTTCGCCGAACTCGCCCGCCGGTCCGGCGCCACCGAGATCACCTACACGCTCCAGGTCGACCGGGCGTACCACCCCGTCCGCGTGACGCTCCGGACGCACGGCACCGCCAAGGCCCGCACCCTCGCCTACCAGACCACCTACGCGGGCTGGGGCCGCAAGGTCGCGATCAGCGCCCCGCGCTGACCCCCGGGTCCTCGCAGGCGTCGGACAGGACGGCGAGCAGCCGCAGCGGGTCGGGCAGGCCCCGTCCGTCCGGCGCCCGGACCCACGCGACCTCGCGGCCGTAGGGCAGCAGCGACGGCGGCGCGACGACGTAGCTGTCGCGGCAGTGCCAGCGCAGCCCGGGCGTCTCGGCGACGGTCTCGGGCGAGCAGTCCAGGCTGGAGGACCACCACTCGTCCTCGTCCACGGGCGCGCCGCGCGTCGCGACGAAGAACAGGTACCGCTCGTCGGCGATCGCCGCGACCGGGCCGGAGGCGACCCCGGACGCGTCCAGCGCCGCGAGGGCGAGCGCCCCGGCGGCGGCCGGGACGTCGAACACGTCGAACACGCGGCCGGTCGGGAGGATGACGTTGGCGTCCGGGCGCTTGGCCCACAGCCCGTCGATGACGTCGGCGTCGACGCTGGCCAGCCGCGCCCAGCCCGCCGACACCGGGTGCTCGCCGGGCGCGGGACAGCCCATGCGGTCGCAGGAGCAGGCGCGGTCGGTCCCGGCGGGCGACCCCGGCACGCACGGCCAGCCGGCCGCACCGTACGCCCGCGCGGCGGCGGCCATCCGGTCGGGTTCGCGCTCGCGCTCGCGCGCCCGCTGCCTTCTGTGCCCCGAGATCGCCGGCATCATCCGCCCCCAAGGGATCGCCCGGTGTTCCCCCGATGATGCTCCCGAGGCGCGGGACACGACAGGCCGCATCCCGGAAAACGGCCCTAATTGACTATCCGGCCGTGATCCATGCAGGAAACCTGCGCGCGTTCACAGGCGCGCGGCGACCTCGGCGGCCCAGTACGTGAGGATGATGTCGGCGCCCGCGCGGCGGATCCCGGCCAGCGACTCGTCGATCGCGCGCTCGCGGTCCAGCCAGCCGTTGCGCGCCGCGGCCTCGATCATCGCGTACTCGCCGCTGACCTGGTACGCCGCGACGGGGACGTCCACAGCGTCGCGAACCTGGCGCAGCACGTCCAGGTACGGCCCGGCGGGCTTCACCATCACCATGTCCGCGCCCTCCTCCAGGTCCAGGAGGACTTCCCGCAGCGACTCGGCGGCGTTGGCCGGGTCCTGCTGGTGGGTGGCGCGGTCGCCGAAGACCGGCGCGCACTCGGCGGCGTCGCGGAACGGCCCGTAGAACGCCGACGCGTACTTCACCGAGTACGCCAGGATCGGCAGCTCGGGGTGCCCGGCGCCGTCGAGCGCGGCGCGGATCGCGGCGACCTGGCCGTCCATCATCCCGCTCGGCGCGACGACGTCGACGCCCGCCGCCGCCTGCGCCGCCGCGACGGACGCGTACCGCTCCAGCGTCGCGTCGTTGTCGATCGCGCCGGTCTCGGTGACGATGCCGCAGTGGCCGTGGTCGGTGAACTCGTCCAGGCACAGGTCGGTGATGACGACGGCCGCGTCGCCGAGGTCGGACCTGAGGTCCCGGACGGCCTTCTGCACGATGCCGTCCGGGTCGTCCGCGCCCGAGCCCACCGCGTCCTTCACCGCCGGGATCCCGAACAGGATGAGCCCGCCGACGCCCGCCTCGACCGCCTCGTGCGCGGCCTTGCGCAGGCTGTCGCGGGTGTGCTGGACGACGCCGGGCATCGACGCGATCGGCTGCGGCTCGGTAATGCCCTCCTTGACGAACACGGGCAGCACGAGGTCGGCCGCCGACAGCCGCGTCTCGGCCGCCAGCCGCCGGAGCGCGGGCGTGCGCCGCAGCCGGCGCGGCCGGGCGACGGGGAACTGAGCGGACATGGAGCTTCTCCTCGCCGGTCGGGGGGTCACTTGCGGCGGCGGGCGCCCCGGCGCATCTGGCTCGGCTTGCGCAGCGGGTCGCCGGCCTCGATCTGGGCCGCCCGCCGCTTCGCACCGTACTCCGCGAGCGCCTCGGCGAGGGCCGACACCGACGGACGCTCGGCCATGACGTCCACCCGCAGCCCGTACTCCTCGGCGGTCTTGGCCGTCTGCGGGCCGATCACCGCGATGACGGTCACGTTGTGCGGCTTGCCCGCGATGCCGATGAGGTTCTTCACCGTGGACGACGAGGTGAACAGCACCGCGTCGAACCCGCCGCCCTTGATCGCCTCGCGGATCGGCGCGGGCGGCGGCGCGGCCCGGACGGTCCGGTAGGCGGTGACGTCCTCGCACTCCCAGCCGAGCTGCGTCAGCCGGGCGATGAGCGTGTCGGTGGCGATGTCGGCGCGCGGCAGCAGGACCCGGTTGATGGGGTCCAGGTCCTCGTCGTAGGGCGGCCACACGTCGGCCAGGCCCTCGCTGGACTGCTGCCCGTCCGGCATGAGGTCCGGGTGGACGCCGAACTCCACCAGCGCGGCGGCCGTCTGCTCGCCGACGGCGGCGACCTTGAGGCCCGCGAACGCCCGCGCGTCCAGGCCGTAGTCGGTGAACTTCTCCCGGACGGCCCGGACGGCGTTGGTCGAGGTGAACACGACCCACTCGTACCGTCCGGTGACCAAGCCCTTGACGGCGCGCTCCATCTGCTGCGGGGTGCGCGGCGGCTCGACGGAGATCGTCGGGACCTCGTCCGGCACGGCGCCGTAGCCGCGCAGCCGCCGGGACAGCGACTCGGCCTGCTCCTTGGTGCGCGGGACGAGCACGCGCCACCCGAACAGCGGCTTGGTCTCGAACCACGACAGCTTGTCGCGCCAGTTCACGACGTCGCCCACGATGATCATCGCGGGCGACTCCATGCCCTTGGTGTCGGCGGCGAGCCGGTGCAGCGTGGAGACGACGGTCTCCTGCTCGGTCGTGGTGCCGAGGCTCGTCATCGCGGCCGGGGTCGAGTCCGGCCTACCCGCCGCGACGAGCCCCTTGGCGACCTCGGCGACCGTGCCCTCGGCGCCGAGGATCACGAGCGTGACGCCGGGCGCGGCGAACTTCTCCCAGTCCACGCCGCCCTCGGACGCGTCCACGACCCGCACCTCGCGGTGCTTGCCGTCGGTCAGCGGGATGCCCGCGTAGCCGGGCACGCCGGTCACCGACGAGACGCCCGGGACGACCTCGAACGGCACGTCCGCCTTGCGCAGCGCTGCGGCCTCGGCGGCGAGCCCGCAGCCGAGCCCCGGGTCGCCCCGGTAGAGCCGGACGACGTGCCGTCCCGCCCGGGCGGCCTTCACCGCGAGCTTGGCCGGGTCTCCGGTGGCGGTGTCGACGAACTCGGCGTCCGCGCGGGCGTGCGCGCGGACGTCCGGATGCACGGCGGCGGGGTCGGCGATGACCACGTCGGCGCGGGCCAGCTCGGCGGCGGCGCGCAGCGTCAGCAGGCCGGGATCGCCCGGGCCCATCCCGACGAGCGCGACGTAGCGCTCCTCCTGCGGAGCGTCGTCGGCGGGGTTCTGGTCAGCGGGGCTCATCGTCAAGCTCCCCCATCAACTGGTCGGCCCCCTGGTCGAGGAGCCGGCGCGCGAGTTCGCGCCCCAGCTCGTCCGGCCGGTCCGGGTGGCCGCTTGCGGACAGCCGAATCTGCCGCGCGCCGTCGATGCCGACGACGTTCGCGGTGAGACGCAGCTTTTGTTCTACTTCGGCAGCGTATGTTCCCACGGGCGCCGAACATCCCGCTTCGAGCACGGCGAGCACCGTGCGCTCGGCGGTGACGGCCGCGCGCGACGCCGGGTCGTCCACCGCCGCCAGCAGCTCCACCAGGTCGGCGCGGTCGGCGCGGCACTCCAGCGCCAGCGCGCCCTGGCCGGGCGCGGGCAGCATCTGGTCCGGGTCGAAGACCTCGGCGACGTCGGCCAGCCGCCCGATGCGCTTCAGCCCGGCGTAGGCGAGGACGACCGCGTCCAGCTCGCCGTCGGCGACCTTGCGCAGCCGCGTGTCGGCGTTGCCGCGGATCGGCACGACCTCGATGTCGGAGCGCAGCGCGCGCAGTTGCGCGACCCGGCGCGGCGACCCGGTGCCGACGCGGGCGCCGCGCGGCAGGTCGGCCAGCTTGCACGGACCGCAGAGCGCGTCGCGCGGATCGTCGCGGACGGGGACGGCGGCGAGCGCGATCCCCTCGGCGGGCCCGGTGGGCAGGTCCTTCAGCGAATGCACCGCGAAGTCCACCTCACCGGACAGCAACCGGTCGCGCAGGGCGTTGACGAACACCCCGGTACCGCCGATCTGCGCGAGCAGCGCCTTGGAAACGTCACCCTGCGTCGTTACCCCGACCAGGTCGACCATATGCCCCGTACGCTGCGACAATGCGTCCGCGACCAGCCCGGACTGCGTCATCGCCATCAGGCTCTTGCGGGTCCCGAGCCGCAGCGGCTCCTTCGCCGTGCTCATGGGCTCGTCCCTCCCGTGTCGTTCTTGCTCCAGGGGCGATCGCCGGTCGCCGCCGTCTCCTCGGCCGCCAGGTCGACGCGGGCCACGGCCTCGGGCGCCTTCGGGTCGAGGTCGAACAGCTCGCGCAGCGCCGCCGCGTAGGTGTCGCCGCCGGGCGCCGCCGCCAGTTCCTTCACCTTGACGGTCGGCGCGTGCAGCAGCTTGTCGGTGACCCGCCGGACGGTCTGCGCGATCTCCCGGCGGGCGCGCTCGTCCAGTTCGGGCAGCCGCCCGGCGAGCCGGGCCAGCTCGGTCTCCACGACCTCGGCCGCCTTGGCGCGCAGCGCGACCACGGTCGGCGCGACGGCGGCGGCGCGGGCCGCGCCGAGGAACGCCGCGACCTCGTCGGCGACGATCCGGCGGGCCGCCTCGACGGCCTCCGGGCCGATCGCCCGCGCGGCCTCCTCGGCGTCCCGCAAACGCTCCAAACCGGCCAGCTCCACGCCGGGCAGGTCGCCCGCGGCCTCCTCGACGTCGCGCGGCAGCGCCAGGTCGAGCAGGAAGCGGCGGCGGCCGTCCGCGCCGACGCCGCACGCGGTGAGCTGCTCGACCGTCAGGACGAGCCCGGACGCGCCCGTGCAGGACACGACGAGGTCGGCGGCGGCCAGTGCGCCGTCCAGGGCGTCCAGGTCGATCGCGCGGGCCGGGACGTCCACCGACGCCGCCAGCCGCTCGGCCTTCGCGCGCGTCCGGTTCGCCACGACGATCTCCCGGGCGCCCGCCCGGCCGAGCGTCGCGACGGCCAGGCCGCTCATCGCGCCCGCGCCGACGACCAGCGCCCGCACGCCCGACAGCGGCCCGAGGTGCGCGGCGGCGACGTCCAGGCCGACGCCGACCAGCGACGCGCCCGCCTTGTCGATGCCCGTCTCGTGGTGCGCCCGCTTGCCGACGCGCAGCGCCTGCTGGACGACGTCGTGCAGGACCGACCCGATCGTCCCCTCCGCCTGCGCCAGCCGCAGCGCCGCGCGGAGCTGGCCGAGGATCTGCCCCTCGCCCACCACCATCGACTCCAGGCCGCACGCCACCGCGAACGCGTGCTGGACGGCCCGTTCCTCGTAGTGGACGTACAGGTGCTCGGCGAGGACGTCCAGCGGCACCGACGAGTGCAGCGCCAGCAGCTCCGAGACCGCCGAGACGCCGCCGTGGAACTTGTCCACGACCGCGTAGACCTCGACCCGGTTGCAGGTCGAGACGATCACGGCCTCGGCGACGTGCGGGGACTCGTGCACGGCGTGCAGCAGCTTGACCAGGTCGTCGCCGGACACGGCGGTCTTCTCCAGGACCGGCACCGGGGCGCTCCGATGGCTGAGGCCCACCACCAAGACGCTCATCGGCCGGATCCTCCCGCTGCTGTCACCATGTCTTCCAACGCGCTCACGCGTCCACCGCTTCCACGTAATGGGCGGGACCCGGCGGGCCGTCGCCGTCCGGCAGCTCGGGACCGCCGGCCTTGCGCTGCTCGTGGAAGGCGAGGATCTGCAGTTCGATCGACAGGTCGACCTTACGCACGTCCACGCCGTCCGGGACGGACAGGACGACCGGCGCGAAGTTCAGCACACTGGTCACCCCCGCCGCCACCACCCGGTCGCAGACGCCCTGGGCGGCCCCGGCCGGCGTCGCGATCACGGCGATCGAGACCGAGCGCTCGGCGATGACGTCCTCCAGCCGGTCGACGTGCTCGACGGTCATGCCGGAGATCCGTTCGCCGACGATGGCGTCGTCGGCGTCGAGCAGGCCCGCGACCCGGAAGCCGCGGGAGGCGAATCCGCCGTAACCGGCGAGCGCCCGGCCCAGGTTACCGAGCCCGATGATCGCTACGACCCAATCCTGGGTCAGGCCCAGTTCACGAGAGATCTGGTAGACGAGGTACTCGACCTCGTAGCCGACGCCCCGGGTGCCGTACGACCCGAGGTGGGACAGGTCCTTGCGCAGTTTCGCGGAGTTCACCCCGGCGGCGCCAGCCAGTTCCTCCGACGAGACGGTCGCGACGCCGCGGTCCTGGAGCCCGTGCAGGGCGCGCAGGTACACCGGCAGGCGCGCCACGGTGGCTTCGGGAATGCCGCGCTCGGCGCGGTCGCGGGTGCGGTTCTGGCGAGGTGTCACGGGCCTGCTCTTCGGGGGCTCGACGCTTAGCTCCGGCCCGGGACGGCGGGGGCCGCGGCCTGGCGACCGAGGGCCGGCCCGCCCAGGACCGTCCTCCAGATTAACCCTTGTGAATACGCGCACAAAGTCGCCCCCGGGGCAGAGCGACCCCGCCCCAAGCCAACATCAAGCCCACCAGCGGCGTTTCCGGTCGATGAACGACGTGCCGGGACGGAATCCGGTGTGATCGACGGAACACCGTTCGGTCAGGCGCGCAGGCGTCCGATCGCGGCGCGCAGCCGGGCCTCGTCGACCCGCCAGAAGTCGTGCCGGACGCCGTTGAGGAACGTCACCGGGATCTGGTCGCCGTACTCACGGAGGTCGTCCTCGGACGCGGTGACGTCCCGCTCGTCCCAGGGGACGTCCAGGTCCGCCGCGACCCGCTCGATCACCGCGCGGGCGTCGTCGCAGAGGTGGCAGCCGGGCTTGCCGAGCAGCGTGATCCGAACGTCCGTCACAGCGGGCGGCCCTGCGCGGCCGGGGACGCCACCGGCGGCACCTTCGCCGGGCCGAGCTTCAGGTCGATCACGTTCGTGGCCAGCACGTGGGCGCGCGCGTCGGCGAGGAACCGCAGGACGTGCGGCTGCCGCTGGTGCGCGGTGAACGACGCCTCGTCCCGGAACAGCCGGTAGATGATCCGCTGCGTGGGGGCGTTGGCGACGGTGTGGCAGGCGAGGACGAGCGCGTCCGGCTCGGCGCCCACGCCCCGGACCAGCTCCTCGGCGACGCGGTCGAACGCGTCCTCCCGGCCGTCCAGCAGGGTGTAGACGGTGATCTGGCCGCGCGCGCGGGACAGGTCGGTCCCGGCGGGGACGGCGACCGGCGGCACGTCCAGGCTCGTCGGCGGCGCCGGGTCGGGGAACCGCAGCTCGTTCGGGTCCGGCTCGGGGAAGCGCAGCTCGCCGCGCGGGTCCACGGCCGCCGGGGCCGGCTGCGGCTCGGGCGCCTGCGGCGCGCGGTAGGCCTGCTCCTCGTAGCCCGTGGCCGGTTCCTCGTAGCCGTCCTCGTAGCCCTCGTCGTCCTCGTAGACGGGGATCGTCCGCATCGCGCCGTACCAGACCAGGCCCGCCGCGCCGCCGAGCGCGATCGCCGCCAGCGGGCCGGGCAGCAGCCCGCGCGTCCCGGCGACGACGAGGACGCCCGCCAGCGCGACCAGCGCGACGGGGATCAGCAGCTCGGCCGCCTCCTCGTCGCGGCGGGACGCCAGCAGCGCCGTCACGATCGCGCAGCCGACCAGCGCCAGGACCGCGACGACGTGCGCGCCGTCGATCAGGACCAGCGGCAGCGGGCCGTAGGTCTTGCTCGGCTTGGGCAGCGCGTGGGTGAGCGTCCCGATCGTCGGGTCGAGCAGCGCGATCGGCACGACGATCACGGTGTAGGACGCCGTGAACAGCCAGAAGCTGAAACGGATCTGCACGAACCTGGCGACCAGCTCCACCACGCCGAGCGCGAGCCAGAGCGGCGCCAACAGCGCCGCGCCGATCTCGACGACGCGGAAGAGGATCGGCTTGAAGCCGAACGCGAACCCGGCCGTCATCGCGATGAGCGCCAGGCTGAGCCCGACCAGCGTCACCGACCACGCGATGAGGTAGAGCAGCCGTTCCTTGGAGGCGCGCGAAACCAGCAACCAGGTGGCGACGAGAGCGCCAGCGGTCGCGAGCAGCGCGAGGAGAGCGGAGACCATCGTGGTGCCCATGGTGCCCGATGCGAACGCCGGACGGGTAACCACTCCCTAAGAAACCCCGTGCCGGGGCGGTGGGCTGGGACGGGGCGGAAAGGGCCGACTAGGCTCTGTTCATGCGGTTTTTCTGGCATCGCGGCAAGGGGCACGATCCGGTCCGGGCGGGCGAGGCCGCCGCCGCGGCGGCGGCGGAGCCCAGCCCGCTGCCCGAACCCGACCCGCACGCGGCGGCGTTCTTCGACGTGGACAACACGATGATGCGCGGCGCGTCCATCTACTACTTCGCGCGCGGGCTCGCCGCCCGCAAGCTGTTCACGCTGCGCGACCTCGCGATGTTCGCCTGGGGGCAGGCGGCCTTCCGGGTGCGGGGCGCGGAGAACGCCGAGCACATCGGCAGCGCCAAGGAGGCCGCGCTGGCGTTCGTCGCCGGGCAGCGCGTCGCCGACCTCGTCCGGCTCAGCGAGGAGATCTACGACGAGGTCATGGCCGACCGGATCTGGCACGGCACCCGCCGCCTCGCCCTCCAGCACCTGGACGCGGGCCAGCAGGTCTGGCTCGTCACCGCGACGCCCGTCGAGGTCGCCCGGACGATCGCGCACCGCCTCGGGCTGACCGGCGCGCTCGGCACGGTCGCCGAGTCGTCCGGCGGCGTCTACACCGGACGGCTCGTCGGCAACCTGCTGCACGGCACCGCCAAGGCCGAGGCGCTGCGGGCGCTCGCGCAGCGCGAGGGCCTGGACCTGGCGCGCTGCTCGGCCTACAGCGACTCGATCAACGACCTGCCGATGCTGACCGCCGTCGGCCACCCGCACGCCGTCAACCCCGACGGGGCGCTGCGCGAGCACGCCCGCGAGCACGGCTGGCCGATCCACGACTTCCGCACCGGGCGGAAGGTCACGATGGTCGCGCTGCCCGTCGCGGCGGGCGCGGGAGCGCTCGCGGGCGGCGTCGCGGCGGGCGTCGCGCTGCGCCGTCACTACCGCGACTGACCTACCGGAACGCCGATCCGCGCCGCATCAGCGCGTCGTACACCATCTGCTGGACGACCTCGCGGACGTGGTCGGTCAGCTCGAACACGGTCATCGGGTCGTCGGCGGCGTCCGGGCCGTACTCCTCCAGTTCCACCGGCGGGCCGATCTCGATCAGCCACCGGGACGGCAGCGGCACGAGCCCGCCCAGCCCGAGCAGCGGGAACGTCGGCGTCACCGGGAAGTACGGCAGGCCGAGCAGCCGCGCCAGCGGACGCAGATCCGCGATCTTGGGGTAGATCTCCTCGGCGCCGACGATCGCGACCGGGATGATCGGCGCGCCCGCCTCCAGCGCCGTCCGGACGAACCCGCCGCGCCCGAACCGCTGCAGCCGGTAGCGCTCGGCGAACGGCTTGCCGATGCCCTTGAAGCCTTCGGGGAACACGCCGACCAGCTCGTCCTTGGCGAGCAGGCGCCGCGCGTCGCCGGGGTTCGCGAGCGTGTGGCCCGCCTTGCGCGCCAGGTGGCCGAGGACGGGGATCTGGTAGACGAGGTCCGCGCCGAGCAGCCGCAGCGGCCGTTCCGCGTGGTCGTGGACGGCGACGGTCAGCATCAGCGCGTCCATGGGGAGCGTCCCGGAGTGGTTCGCGACCAGCAGCGCCGCGCCGTCGGCGGGCAGGTGCTCCAGGCCCTCGACGTCGATGCGGAACCAGTGCTCGTACAGGGCGCGAGCGATGGGCAGCAGGACGGACTCGTTGAGGTCGGGGTCGAAGCCGAACTCGTCCACCTCGTAGGCGCCGGCCAGGCGGCGGCGCAGGAACGCGACCGTCCGCCCGACCGGATTAATGGCGGGCTCGGGGGTACGGAGCGGGATGACGGGTGCCACCGCGTCCCGTTCGTGTCGGTGGGCTTCCATGGGACGGCCCCCTCATCAGCGGCCGAGCGTCGCCGTCAGCCGGTCGAACAGGTCCAGCGGTGCGGTCCCGCCCGGCGGGCGCGCGGCGACGAAGTCGGCGAGAGCGGCCTCGGTGGTGTACTCCGGCCGCCAGGCCAGTTCGTCCGCCAGCCGGGACGTGTCCATGACCCGGCCGTAGGTGAGCCAGCGCAGCAGTTCGGGCGAGAACCCCGACATACCCCCAAAACGCCGTCCCATGTCCCCGAGGACCGAGATCGACTGGGCGGGCATCGGAACCGTCGGCCGGTGCGCGCGGCGCAGCGTCTGCGACAGCAGCAGGACGCCGTCGCCCGCGACGTTGTACCAGCCGGGATGATCCTCGACGGCCATCCTGCGCAGCACCTCGACGCCGTCGTCCTCGTGGAGGAACTGGAGCCGGGGGTCGAACCCGAGCACGGTCGGGACGACCGGCAGCGCGAGGTAGCGGGTGAACGGCGAGTCCACCCCGGGGCCGAGGAAGTTGGCGAACCGCAGCACGCTGACCGAGAGGTCGGACCGGCGGCGCTGGAGCCCCCGCACGTAGCCCTCGATCTCGGCGGCGTCCTTGGCGAACCCGTGCCGGGGCGGCCGGGCGGGCTCGTCGGTCTCGGCGAACACGGCCGGGTCGCGCGGCGAGGACCCGTACACCGCCGCCGACGACCGCACGACGAGCCGCCGCATCGACTCCGCGCGCTGGCACGCGGCGAGGAGCTGCATCGTGCCGATGACGTTCAGTTCCTTGATCGTCGCGCGCGGGCCGGACGGCGCGGTCACGAGGTTCAGGTGGACGACGGTGTCCACCCGCGCCGCCGCGATGATCCCGGCGATCGCCGGGGTGCGCAGGTCGACGCGCACGAACTCCGTGCGGCCGAGCGTCACCGGCGGCGCGACGGTGTCCACGCCGATGACCCGCTCGATGCCCGGATCGGCCTGGAGTGCGGTCGCGACCCGTGCGCCGAGCGAACGCGCGACGCCCGTGACGAGGACGACGCGGGCGGAGGGCCTGGCCTGCACCGTGCGCCCCCTTCGCGGCATGTCGCCTTGCGGGCCTGTCCTACTTCTTGTTGCGACGCTGAATGCGCGTCTTCTTCAGCAGCTTGCGGTGCTTCTTCTTCGCCATCCGCTTACGACGCTTCTTGATGACAGAGCCCACGAGACCTCGCTCGGCAAATCGGGGTGAGAAACGAACAACGGCATGCGGCGGCCGAGGCCGAAAAACCTCAGCGCACATGGTCCGAGGGACAAGGGTACCGCTGACGCGACACGAGTCAGGACGGCGGTGTTCCGCGCACCGTCCCGCCGGTCGTGCGGACGCCGGTCGGTCAGGGTGGTACCGGCCCGCGTTCCGCCGCCCGGGGTCCGGGGGCTGCCCCCCGGGAGAACACTGCGGACGGCGCGAGCCGACCGCAGGCCGGCGCCGTCCCGGGCGGAACCGGTCCGGCGGGGCGCGCCGCCGGGCCTGTTCCGCGTCCGTCGTCGTTCGTCGCTGCGTTGTCTGTCCTGCGGTGTCCGTTCCGCGGTGCCGTCGACCGCCCGTGCGGTCCGTCCGGCTCCGGGGCCGCGTCCGTCAGCCCGCCTCGATGTACGCGTCGCGCAGGTACTCGTGGACGGCCTGTTCGGGGACCCGGAACGAACGGCCCACACGGATCGCGGGCAGTTCGCCGGAGTGGACGAGTCGGTAGACGGTCATCTTGGACACCCGCATCACCGCCGCCACTTCGGCGACGGTCAGGAACCTGACCTCACTCAGAGGCCGCTCGCCTGAGCTCATCGGACGCCCTCTTCCACACGTGCCGCGCACCGGCCCTCCGGGTGACTTTGATCACGCACGTGTACTCCCTCAGCGTAAATCGTGCATCGACAGTCGCAAGAGGGGAGTTCCACCCATTTCCGTCTCCGGACCTGGCGAATCGGTCACAATGCCCTTGCGCCGCCGCACGGCAGGGACGTGACGGAGCGTCACTCATCCCCCGGCCGCGCCATCCGAACCGTCGATGACCTGGGCTTCCATCATGCACAGGCGGACTCGCCCGGGGCGAGCGCATCGGCCGGGTGATCTCGTCACGGACGGTGATGAAACGCCCTCCGCGAGGTGAGGGACGCGCGTCAGGCGCGGGCGGCGCGCTCCAGCAGGTACGCGGTCATCGGCTCGTAGTGCTGCGGGGACACGCCGTCGTCCAGCGGAACGACCACGTCGATCTTGCCCTCGGCCGCGCCGGTGAACAGCGCCGGGTCGTTACAGTCCGCGAACCCGACGGTGTCGATCCCGGCCTGTCCGGCGGCGCCCGCGAAACCGTGGTCGGCGATGGCCAGATCCGGCCAAACACTTCCGTCCGGGCCCGAAACCCCGTTCGCGGACAGCTCGGCGAGCATCGCCTCCATCGCGTCCGGGTCGTGCGAGTGCTGCACGGCGCCCCGCTCGTCCACGAGCATCGCGACGCCGGCGAGCGCGTAGACGAGCCGGCGCGGCTGCCAGGCGCCCCGCCAGTCCTGCACGTCGTAGGTCCAGCCCTCGGCGGGACGCAGCACGCGGCACCCCGACTCGGCCAGGAACCGCGCGATCTCCTCGTACACCGGCGTCAGCGTCGCGGGATGCCCGGTCGCGAGCAGCACGGTCTCGCGCCGCCGCGCAGCCGCCCCGATGCGGTCGCCCATCGCCTCCAGCGCGTCGATCGTGATCTCGGGGTCGATCGTGTCGTCGCCGTACAGGTGCAGCGGGTCCGCGACGACGCCGCAGCGCTCGACCATGACGTCCAGGACGTCGCGTTCGGTCCACGTCCGGTCGAACTTCAGGCCGAGCTGGTAGTACGGGTCGCCGTTGGCGAGGCGGCGGTAGTGCAGCAGGTTGTTCTGCCGCGGCGTCGCGACGTCGCCCGCGATCAGCGTCGCGACCAGGTGCGCGCGCAGCTCCGCGCGGTCGGGGGCCATTCAGATCTCCAGGGGGTCGAGGCCCAGGTCCGGGAAGACGGCGCGGCGCGTCGCGAGGATCGCCTGGTCCACCGGGTTGGCCGGGTCGTAGCCGGAATCGAACGAGCGGAACTCCACCGTCCGGCCGTCGGTCATGCGGCGGGGCGCGATCTCGTCGGTGCGGCCCCGGACCAGCGCGCGCCAGTCGTCCGGGGTGTCGGTCTCGGGCGCGACGGGACGGCCGGACGCCTCCGCGAGCAGGTGCGTCCACGCCCGGGGCACCACCTGCACCAGCTCGTAGCCGCCGCCGCCTGTCGCGATCCAACGTCCGTCCGCGAGTTCGTGGGCGAGGCGGTGCAGCGCGGCGTGGGTGGCGCGCTGACCGTCCACGGTGAGGAGCAGGTGCGCGAGCGGGTCGAGGGCGTGCGCGTCCGCGCCGTGCTGGGTCACGAGGACCTGCGGGCGGAACGCGCGCAGCGCCTGCGGGACGACCGCGTCGAACGCCCGCAGCCACGGGCCGTCGGCGGTGCCCGGCGGAAGCGCGATGTTGACGGCCGTGCCGATCGCGTCCGGTCCACCGGTCTCGGTGGGAAAGCCGGTGCCCGGGAACAGGGAGCGCGGTGACTCGTGGAGGCTGATGGTGAGGACGCGGGGGTCGTTGTAGAACGCGTCCTGTACACCGTCGCCGTGGTGGACGTCGATGTCCACGTACGCAACGCGCTCGGCCCCGTTCTCCAGCAGCCACGCTATGGCGATGGCCGGGTCGTTGTAGACGCAGAACCCGCTGGCGGATCCGGCCAGTGCGTGGTGGAGGCCGCCGGAGACGTTCACCGCGTGCTGTGACTCGCCCGTCCAGACCGCGCGGGCCGCCGCCGCCGACGCGCCCGCGACCAGCGCGGACGCCTCGTGCATCCCGAGGAACACCGGGTTGTCGTCGGTGCCGAGCCCGTACCGCTCCTCGGCGAGCCCGGTCGCGCCCGCGTGCCGGACGGCCGCGATGTACGCCTCGTCGTGGACGAGCCGCAGCAGCGCGTCGTCGGCCGCGTCGAAACCCGTGACGGTCACGTTCCGGGCGTCCAGCACGCCGAGCGCGCGGGCCAGCGCGACCGTCAGCTCCACCCGGACGGGGTTCATGGGGTGGCCGGGGCCGAAGTCGTAGGACGTGAGCCGGTCGTCCCAGAGGACCCGCAGCCCGCACCCCTCGGGGGACGGCTCGGGCGGCAGGCTGCTCATGCCCACACGGTAGCGCCCGGGCCGACCGGGCGGTCAGGTGAGGTGGGTCACCCGTCCGACCTCGGCGGACACACCCGGAAGATCGTTAAACGGAGGACATCGGTAACAAAGATGTGACGTGAGCCACCGGACGGAAACGGGAAGGAAACAATCACGACCGAAATCCACCCCCGAGGAAGGCCGATGGAGACCTTGACCGGGCGTTCCACCGGGGTGACTCCGCTGCCGACGACCGCCGCGGCGAAGCCAGCCCCCTACGAACGCCGTCCGACCCGCCGCAGCCGTCTCATCCACCGCGCGCTGCGCCTCGGCGTCTACCCGGTGATGCACCGCGTCCCGGGCCACGCCGGAAGCCTGCGCACCGCGCGCTCCACGGTGGAGGCGGCGGCGCTGCTGCTGCCCGGCGACGGCCGCGTCCGCGTGCGTCCACTGCGGGACCCCGGCGTCGAGAGCGGCGGCGCGCCGCTGGAGGGCGAGTGGGTCGTCGCGCGGTCCGCGCCCGACGGCCCGGCGCGCGGCGCGATCCTCTACCTGCACGGCGGCGGCTACGTGGTGTGCTCCCCGCGCACGCACCGGCCCATCACGGCGCGGCTCGCGCACGACACCGGGCTGCCCGTGCTCGTCCCCCGCTACCGCCTCGCGCCCGAGCACCCGTTCCCCGCGCCGCTGGAGGACGCCCTCGCCGCCTACCGGTGGCTGCTGGAGCGGGGCGTGCCCGCGTCCGGGATCGTCGTCGCCGGGGACTCGGCGGGCGGGCACCTGGCCGCCGCGCTGACCGCCGAGATCGTCCGGACGGGCCTGCCCAACCCCGCCGGGACCGTCCTGTTCTCCCCCTGGGTCGACCTGAGCTGCGAGCTGTCGGTGCGCGCGCAGCTCGACGCGCGCGATCCCTACATCAGCGCGACCGCGGCCCGCCGCGTCGCGCGCCTGGTCGTGGGGTCCGCCGGCTTCGACGACCCGCGGCTGGCCCTGCTCGCCGCCCCCTGGACCGGCGCCCCGCCGGTGCTGATCCAGGTGGGCGGCGCCGAGGTGCTGCGGCCCGAGGCCGAGGCGCTCGCCGCCGCGATCACCCGCGCCGGCGGACGCTGCGACCTGCAGATCTGGAACGGGCAGATGCACGTCTTCCAGATGCTCAACCGCGTGACGCGCGAGGCGAGCACGGCGATGCGCGAGACGGCGCGCTTCGTCCGCGAGGTCACCGCCGCCCCGCCCCGCCCGAAGACGGCGAAATCCAGGAAGAAGACCACCGCCGTCGCCTGACCCGGACCTGAGGCGTCCCCGCGCGGCTCCGCGACCCCCTGCGCCGGCCCCCCGCGGGGACGCCTCGCCACCTCAGGTCAGGATGACGAGCTGCTGGGTGGCGCGGGTCATGGCCACGTAGCGGTCCACGGCTCCTTCGATGCCTTCGCCGAACGTGTCGGGGTCGATGAGGACGACGAGGTCGAATTCGAGGCCCTTGGAGAGTTCGGGCGTCAGGGAGCGGACGCGGGGGCGCTCGGCGAAGCCCGGGTCGCCGATGACGCATGCGATGCCGTCGGCGTGCTCGTCCAGCCAGGCGTCCAGGATCTCGTCCAGGTCGGACGTGGTGCCGTGGGTGACGGGACGGCCGCCGGTGCGGATGGACGTCGGCACGTTGGCGTCCGGGAGCGCCGCGCGGATGACGGGCTCGGCGGCCGTCATGATCTCCTCGGGCGTCCGGTAGTTGATCGTCAGGGACGACTCCTCGATGCGGTCGAAGCCGACCCGTTCGAGGCGTTCCCGCCACGACTCGGTGAAGCCGTGCCGGGCCTGGGCGCGGTCGCCGACGATCGTGAAGCTGCGGGACGGGCACCGCTGGAGCAGCATCTGCCACTCGGCGTCGGTCAGCTCCTGCGCCTCGTCCACGACGATGTGCGCGAACGGGCCGGCGAGCGGGTCCGGTTCGGTGCCCGGCGGTTCGGTCCTGTCCATCAGGTTCTCTTGCAGGTCCTCGCCGCGCAGCATCGTGATCGCGCCCTCGCCGTCGTCGTCGGCCGCGATCAGGTCCGCCGCGATCTCGGCGCGGTAGGCGCGCTCCTCGGCGGCCGTCGCCTCCCGTTCGCGGTTGCGCCGGGTCGCCTTCGGGTCGCCGAGCCGCTGCCGGGCCGCGTCGAGGATCGGCAGGTCGGCGGTCGTCCAGGCGTGCGGTTCTGGACGCTGCAGGACGCCGATCTCGTCCGGGCTCAGCCAGGGCGCGCACAGCCGCAGGTAGGCGGGCACCGACCACAGGTCGCCGACGAGGTCGTCCGGCTCGATCACCGGCCAGGCGCGGTTGAGGGCCGTGCGCAGCTCGCGGTCCCGGTCCAGGGACGCGCGGATCAGGTCGAGCGGGGCGTCCTCGTCGTGCTTGTCGAGCAGGATGTCGACCAGTTCGTCCCAGATCACGTCCAGCGCCTCGTTGTGCGGGACCGACGGCCCGGCCGCCGCGAACGCCTCCGCCCAGTCGTCCGGCGTCACGCGGACCTCGGACCAGTCGGTGGTCACCTTCATGGCCTTGGCGGGCGGACGCTCGTAGAACCGGACGGCCTTCTCCACCGCCCGCACCATCCCGGCGGACGCCTTCAGCCGGGCCGCCTCGGGGTCCTTCTCGGCCTTCGCCGTCGCGCCCTCCGGGACGAGGTCGCGCAGCGTGCAGGTCTGGACGCCCTCCTCGCCGAGGCTGGGCAGGACGTCGGAGACGTACGCCAGGTACGGCTGGTGCGGGCCGACGAACAGCACGCCGCCGCGCCGGTGCCCCAGCCGGGGGTCGGCGTAGAGCAGGTACGCGGTCCGGTGCAGGGCGACGACGGTCTTGCCGGTGCCGGGGCCGCCGTCCACGACGAGCGCGCCCCGCGAGCCCGCGCGGATGATGGCGTCCTGGTCGGCCTGGATCGTGCCGAGGACGTCGCGCATCCGGGGCGACCGGGTGCCGCCGAGGCTGGCGATGAACGCGGACTGGTCGTCCAGCGCGGCGTGGTCCTCGAAGCCGTCGGCGGTGAAGACCTCGTCCCAGTAGTCGGCGACCCGGCCGTCGGTCCAGCGGTAGCGGCGGCGGCTCGCGAGGCCCATCGGGTTGGCGTGGGTCGCGCCGAAGAACGGCTCGGCCGCCGGGGAGCGCCAGTCGAGCAGCAGGCGGCGGCCGGTGGCGTCGGTGAGCCCGAGACGTCCGACGTAGACGGGTTCGGACTCGTCCGCGCCGACCATGCGGCCGAGGCACAGGTCCAGCCCGAACCGGCGCAGCGTGCGAAGCCGCGCCGTCAGCCGGTGGACTTCGAGGTCCCGTTCCAGCGCCCGCTGGCCCTTGCCGCCGGTCGCCTTGCGCTCGGCGTCCAGCCGGGCGGACAGGTCGGCGATCTGCTGCGCGAGCGTGTCGGCGATGGCGGCGAAGTGCCGCTCGTCGGCGGCGATGAGCTTGGGGTCGGCTTTGGCGGCGAGCCGGTCGGGCAGGGCGAACGCACGGGTGGTCATCTGGCCTCCGGGGTGATCGCGTCGAGCAGGAGCTTGGCGGCGCGGTCCGCGCCGTCGGTGCTGATGGCCGGGGCGACCTCGCGCGCCCGGGCGCGGGCCGCGAGCGCGGTGGCCAGCGCGGACGCCAGGGACGCCGGCGTCATCACCGGCGCGTCGTGGAGCGCTCCGATCCCGAGCGCGGCGACCCGGCCGCCCCAGTACGGCTGGTCCACGACCTGCGGCACGACGACCTGGGGCGCGCCCGCGCGGGCGGCGGCCGTCGTCGTGCCCGCGCCGCCGTGGTGGACGACCGCCGCGACCCGGCCGAACAGTTGCTGCTGGTTGACCTCGCCGATCGCGAGGCAGTCGGCCGCGTCGTCCGGGGCGAGGTCGGCCCAGCCGCGCGCGACGATCACGCGGCGGCCCACGGCGCGTGCTGCCTCGACGGCGGTCCGGGCGACGTCCGGGGCGCCGTGCATCGGCATGCTGCCGAAGCCCACGTAGACCGGGGGCGGTCCGGCCGCGAGGAACGCCTCGACCTCGGGCGGGAGCGGACGGTCGTCCGGCCGGATCCACGCGCCGGTCTGGACGACGTCGAGGTCCGCGGGCTCCTGCCACGGGGCGAGCAGCGGGTCGGCCGCCAGCCACGGCCGGTCGGTGAAGACGTGGTCGCGGACGGCGTCCACCGGCGGCAGCCCCGCCGCCGCGCGGTGCCGGTTGAGCGGGGCGCGGAACAGCGCGTCCACGTTCTCGGCGTCCAGCCGCCACAGCTCCCGGTTGTCCGTCACGTCCGGCGGGAACGGCGTCGGCGGACGCCAGGCCGCCGGATGGTGCGGGGACGGCAGCGTCACCGGCTGGAAGCACACGTAGACGTACGGAATGCCCAGCCTCTCCGCCACCGACCGCGCCCCCGCCGGGACCAGGCCCGTCGCGACCAGCGCGGCGCAGCCCTCCGCCGCCGCGGCGACCGGGCCGAAATGGTCGGCGACCCAGGCCGCCGCGCGCGTGAACGCGTCGTCCGTCGTGGGCGGCGCGTCCCCGCCGACCCACGCGCGCAGCGACCGGCCGAACGGGACCACCGGGATCCCGTCGGCCGCGAGCAGGTCCGCGAACTCCGCGTCCGGCGGCGCGCAGACCCGCGCCTCCACGCCGAGGTCCCGCAGCCGCACGGCCAGCGCCGCCATCGGCTCCACATCGCCGCGCGACCCGTACGTCAGCAGCAGCACTCGCAAATTCGTCCCCCGTTTCCGCAGGTGGTGAGCCTCCGGCGGACGATTGTGAAGCACGACGGGGGTCTTGCCGCAAGCCCCCCTGTGCGCTATATGTTGAGACTGGAGGGGAGCGGACGCTCCCTTTTTTCTTGCCCGGGCACGGCGAAGGCCCCGCCCGGGGGAGTCGGGCGGGGCCTGGCCGGTCCCGGGATCAGCCGCCGATCAGCGGCAGGACCTGGCTGCACGTCGGCTTCGCCTGGTGCGCCGGGTCCAGCGCGTTCAGCATCAGCCGCAGCGCGACGTGGTCGAACGCGATCGCCAGGTGCTCGGTGTAATCCTGGTCGCAGACGTCCTGGACGGTGATGTTGGTGACGTCCGGGCCGGTCAGGAAGGCCGACTCGTACGGGGTCACGACCTCGTCGTATCTGGACGCGATGACGGTGTACTTCACGCCCGGCATCGTGTCCCCGCCCGCGTTGAGCTTGGTGAGGACGGCCGAGCCGGGGGCCTGCTGCGCCCACGCCGGGCCGCCCAGCGCGTCCAGCGGCACCTGGAGGAACGGGAAGATCTTCAGCAGGTCCGCGAACCCGCTGACGCTCGCGCCGTGGTTGCTCGGCGCCAGCCCGACGAGCGAGGCGACCTTGGCGGCGCCGCCGTTGAACTTGAGGTAGTAGCGCGGCGTGATGCCGCCGCCCTGCGAGTGCCCGACGAGGTCGACCTTGTCGGCGCCGGTCGCGGCGAGGACCTTGTCGACGAACGTCGCGAGTTCCCCGGCGGACGTGGGGATGTCGCCGACCGCGGTCAGCGCGCCGTACTTGCCGTAGTTCAGGGCGAAGACGCAGTAGCCGTTGTTCTTCAGCAGCGGGGAGATCGCGTTGAAGTTCAGTGCCATCGTCGCGCTCGTCCCCTCGACCAGGACGACCGGACGCGGGTGCGCGGCGGACGGCTTACAGGAGAAGTCGTTGGCGCCCGGCGGGGGCGCCGAGGAGAACACACCCGGCAGCGCGTCCAGCGAGCTGTACTTCACCGGCAGGGCGGTGTCGGCCTGGGCGGCGGCGGGCAGCGACAGCGCCGCGACCGCGGCGACGGCGGGCGCGAAAACCGCGCGGCGCCAGATTCTCCGAGCTGAACCGAACATGGGGTGGGGGCTCCTCTTCCTCACCTGTGACCAGTGCCACAGGCAAGGGGAATGGAATCAGCACCCCCCGGGCCCGGCTACGCACGCGGCTGCTAAACCGCCCACGCAAAAACACCCCCAGATACGCACCCGTCCCGCCCGCCCGCGCAGAGCGCGGCCGAGCGGGACGACCGAACACCCCTGGTCAGCCCGCCCCGGACCCTCTCGCACCGCGCAAGGGTCAGCACTGCGCGGGGGTTCACACCGCACGAGAGTCCCCACCGCGCGAGGATTCACGCCGCGCGGGGCGGGGTCAGCCGGCGGCGAGGGCGCGGGCTCGGTCGCGGGCGGCTTCCAGGGCCTCGATGACGGCGGCGCGGACGCCGTGGCGCTCCAGTTCGCGGATCGCGGCGATCGTCGTCCCGCCGGGGGACGTCACGGCCTCGCGCAGCAGGACCGGGTGCTCGCCGGTGTCGCGGAGCATCGTCGCCGCGCCCACCGCCGACTGGACCACCATCTCCAGCGCGGCGGCGCGGGGCATGCCGAGCAGGATCCCCGCGTCCACCATCGCCTCGACGAGGAAGTAGAAGTAGGCGGGCGCGCTGCCGGACAGCGCGGTCGCCGCGTCCTGCAAGGACTCGGGGATCCGGGTGACCTTGCCGACCGGGCTCAGCAGTTCCTCGGCGAGCTTCAGGTGGTCCTCGCCGGCGTGCGATCCGGCGGACAGGACGCTCATCGCCTCGTCCACCAGCACGGGCGTGTTCGACATGACGCGGACGACCGGGACACCGCCGGCCAGCCGCTCCTCGATGAACGCGCAGGTGATGCCCGCCGCCATCGAGATCACCAGCGTGCCGGGCGCGACGTGCGGCCCGATCTCGGCCAGCAGCGCGCCCATGTCCTGCGGCTTCACGGCGAGGACGAGCGTGCCCGCCTCCCGGGCCGCGGCGGCGTTCTCGGCCGTCCGGACGCCGTGCCGTTCGCGCAGCTGCGCCGCGCGCTCGGGGCGCCGCGCCGTCGCGACGATCTCGCCCGGCCGCCGCCCGGCCCGCAGGACGCCCGACAGCAGCGCCTCACCCATCTTCCCGGCACCGAGAATCGCGATCATCGTTTCCTCTCAAGCGTGGATGCCCTTGTCTTCAGACAGGGGAGCAAATGCGACACTGTGTCGCACGTTACAGTTCGAGCAAACCAGACGGCATTTCTCGAACATGGGGTATTGTGCGAGCCATGAGCCGGACAGCAAAACGGGCATTCAAATACCGTTTCTACCCCACTCCCGAACAAGCGGCGGAATCGTCGCGTACGTTTGGGTGTGTCCGACTCGTTTACAATCGCGCCCTGCACGCACGGACCCTTGCCCGCCAGCAGGAGAAGCGGCGCATCGGTTACGCGGAGACATCGGCGATGCTGACCGCGTGGAAGCGGGACCCGGAACTGGGCTTCCTGCGCGAGGTGTCGTCGGTCCCGCTCCAGCAGGCGCTGCGGCATTTGCAGGCCGGGTTCGTAAACTTTTTCGCGAAACGCGCCCGGTACCCGGTGTTCAAATCGCGGAAGAAGTCTCGCCAGTCCGCGGAGTACACCCGGTCTGCGTTCCGGTACCGGGACGGTGCGCTGACGCTGGCGAAAATGGTCGCGCCGCTGGACATCCGCTGGTCGCGTCCCCTCCCGGAAGGCGCAGTCCCCTCCACGGTGACCGTGTCGCGGGACCCTGCGGGCCGCTGGTTCGTCTCGATCCTGTGCGAGGACACCATCCGCCGTTTGGACCCGGTCCCGGGCCGGGTGGGCGTCGATGCCGGGATCACGTCGCTGGTGACGTTGTCGACCGGGGCGAAGGTCGCCAACCCGCGGCACGAGCGCCGGGACCGGCGACGGCTCGCCAAGGCGCAGCGGAACCTGTCGCGGAAGGCGAAGGGCTCGGCGAACCGCGCGAAAGCGAGGATGAAGGTCGCCCGCGCCAACGCACGGATCAGTGACCGGCGGCGGGATTTTCTGCACAAGCTGTCGACTCGGCTCGTCCATGACAACCAAGTGGTCGTGATCGAGGACCTCAACGTCCGCAACATGGTCGGCAACCACAGTCTCGCCCGCGCGATCTCCGACGCATCCTGGCGGGAACTGCGGTCGATGCTGGAGTACAAGGCCGGCTGGTACGGGCGGGAACTGATCGTGGTGGACCGTTGGTTCCCCTCGTCGAAGCTGTGCTCGGCGTGCGGGCGCAAAGCGGCGATGATGCCGCTGAACGTCCGCGCCTGGGCGTGCCCGTCCTGCGGGACTCTCCACGACCGGGACGTGAACGCCGCGAAGAACATCCTCGCCGCCGGGCTGGCGGAGAGGTGAAACGCCTGCGGAGGACCGGTGAGACCCGACCCGCGCGAGCGGCGACGGCACGGTCCGGTGAAGCAGGAACCCCGACCTGTGAGGGAAGGAATCCCCGCCCTCAACGGCGGCGGAGGAAGTCAATCGACACACCTTGACGTTCGTTCACGGACCCGTCCAGCCTAGAGCCCGGCCCCGCGCGGTCCGTCGCGCGTCAGTCGCGCGTCACCACGGACCGGACGAAGAACGCCAGGTTCGCCGGACGCTCCGCGAGCCGCCGCAGGAAGTAGCCGTACCACTCGGTGCCGTAGGCGACGTAGACGCGCATCCGGGCGCCCGTCTCGGCGATCCGCTTCTGCTCCTGCGGGCGGATCCCGTAGAGCATCTGGTACTCGAAGGTGTCCGTCCCGCGCTCGTTCAGCACGGCCAGCGCCCCCGCGATGTCGATCAGCCGGGGGTCGTGCGTGGCGACCATCGGGTAGCCCTGCCCGGCCATCAGCGCCTTCAGGCACCGCACGTACGACTTGTCGACGTCGTCGCGGCGCGTGAACGCCACCGACTCCGGCGCCCCGTACGCGCCCTTGCACAGCCGCACCCGCGACCCGGCGTAGGCCATCTCGGCGGAGAACTCCTCCGCGCGGCGCAGGTACGCCTGGACGACGAGCCCGGTGTCGGGGAAGTCGCGGCGCAGCTCGCGCACCGAGTCCAGCGTGGACTCGACGGTCGTGTGATCCTCCATGTCGATCGTCACGGACGTGCCCGCCGCGCGGGCCGCCGCGCACACGCGCCGCGCGTTCTCCAGCGCCGTGTCCGGGTCGAGCGCCTGCCCGACGGCGGTGAGCTTCAGCGACACCTCGGCGCGGTCGGCGAGCTTGGCCTCGGCGAGCCGAGCGAGCAGCGCCTCGTAGTAGGCGACGGTGCGCCCGGCCTGCTCGGCGTCGCGGACGTCCTCGCCGAGGACGTCGAGGCTGACGAGCCGACCGCTGCCGACGATCCCCTCGGTCACGTCCAGCGCCTCGTCCATCGTCTCCCCCGCGATGAACCGGTGGACGACGTCACGTGTCAGCGGTGCCCGCTCGACCAGCGCCTGCGCCCTGGGGCTGGTCGAGACGGCCTGCAATGCCTGACGGAGCACGGCCCCTCCCCCTGTCGGCCGGACCCGTCCGGCCTTCTCCCCCGGCATACCCGGACGGAGCGAGAGATCACGAAACCGTGCCGACGCTGTTCCCGCCACCGTACGTCCGGACGTAGTTCGCCATGTCGGCCGTCTTGATCGCCGTGAACAGCGTCCCGGACCGCTTGCGGTCGAGGAGCACCACGCTCTGCTTGCCCCGCGCCGCGCTGCCCTTGTTCGGGACGGTCAGGAACGTGATGTCCGACGCCCGGATCCCGCGCAGGCTGAGGGCCAGGGACCGGAGCTTGCCCGCGCCGACCTTGTCGTCCACGCTGATCGACTTGGTGAACGCCGACAGGAAGCGGTCGAGCTTGAGCGGGTTGGTGATCGTCCCGCCGTCGGCGGCCTTCTTGGCGAGCGCGCCGAGGAACGCCTGCTGGCGCTTGATCCGGTCGAAGTCGCCGTTCGGGAGGTTGTAGCGCTGCCGGACGAACGTCAGCGCCTGCTCGCCGTCCAGCTTGTGCTTCCCGGCGGACCACTCGACGTGCCGCTTGGGGTCGTAGACGTCGTTCCGCACGTTCACGGTGACGCCGCCGAGCGCGTCGGTCATCGACTTGAAGCCGTTGAAGTCGATCGCGCCGAAGTGGTCGACGCGGATGCCGGTCAGGTGCTCGACGGTCTCGATGAGCAGCGGCGGCCCGCCGTAGGAGAACGCCGCGTTGATCTTCTGGTCGCCGTAGCCGGGGACGTCCACCCACGAGTCGCGCGGGAAGGAGACGACGTACGCCTTCTTCCGGTCGGCGGGCAGGTGCAGCAGCATGATCGTGTCCGAGCGCTGCTGGCCGGTCTTCCAGATCGTCCCGCCGGCGCCGGTCGTCCCGGCCTTCGCGCGCGTGTCGGACCCGACGAGCAGCCAGTTCTCGGTGCCGACCGCGCTCGGCCCGGGCCGGTTCGCGTTGTTCGGCATGACGCCGTGCAGCCGGTCGATGTTGCCGTTGTAGGCGCTCTCGCGCTGCCACACCAGCCCGGCGAGGCCCAGCACGACGATCACGAAGAACACGCCGACGCCGATGAGGACGCGCGGCCAGCGGCGCTTGCGCGGACGCGGGCCGTCGTCGCCGGGCAGGACGGCGTCCAGCCCCTCCTTCGCCGCCTCGGACGGGACGGGCTCGGGGCCGGGCGGCGGAGGAGTGGTCATGGCGCCGGAGATTATCAGCACGAAGGACGACAGATCCGGCACTCGACCCGATCTGACGTGGGATGTCCCGCTCCGGACAGCGTGAGACGCCGGAGCCGCACAGGCGGCACGGCTCCGACGTCTCAGGCTTCAGGGGTAGTGGGGAACGGGACGGCTCCCCGCGCCTATCTCCGTCAGAGGCAGAGGAAGACGCTCGCGTAGCTGAAGCAGAGCAGCAGGCTGATGTAGCTGATCTCGCCGCCGCCGCTGCTGTTCTCCACCTCGGCGGTCTGGAGCTCGAGCAGGCCGTTGTTCTCCATGTTCATCCTTTTCGGTCGTGCCCGCCGGAGCGGGCTCCTCCCGGCACCCGGGCGGGTGTCGGGACGTCGGAACGGCGAGGGGCGGAGAGCGGCGGCAGGAACGGCAGGTGGGCCGTCCCGGGCTGGGTTGCGTGGTGCGCCGCGTGGAGGGCGAGCAGACAGCCCGCGGTGCCGGTGGCGAGGTCCATCGACAGCCGCATGAGCTGCTCGCCGGGGAAGGCGACGTGCCCGGCGTAGGGCAGGGCGTGCCAGGTCAGGGCGTCGATCTGGGTCTCCAGGTCGCCGGGCCGGACGGCGGGGGACGCCGTCCGCGCCAGGTGCAGGAGCATCCCGGCCCGGCCGCGCAACAGGCCGGGTTGGGCGTAGAAGCGGGAGGTGGCGGCGCCGTGCGCGGCGTCGCGGGCGGCGGCGAGCACGGGGTCGGGCCGGTGGACGAGGTAGTCGTCCAGGACCATCGCGATCCCGACGCTGCCCGCGCCCACGTACGGCATGGTCCGGTGGGGCTCCTTGACGAGCAGCACGCCGCCGTCGTCGGTGACGCACCGTTCCAGGTCGAGGCGCAGCGCCCGTTCGGCCAGGTCGAGCAGGGCGGGGTCGCCGGTGCGCTCGTGCAGCCGGACGGCGAGCAGGGCCGCGCCGGACGCGCCGCGCATCAGTCCCGCGTCGGCGAGCGGCGCGGCGAGGCGGTCCGCGACGCGCTGCGCTGCCGCGAGGGCCGCGTCCGCGAAGGCGGGGTCGCCGGTGGTCGCGCCGAGGTGGTCCAGGACGAGGCCGATGCCGGCGAGCCCGTCGTGCAGGCTCGGGCCGAGGTCGAGCCACTGCTCCCGCAGGATCAGGTCGGCGAGGTCCACGGCGGCCTGCCGGTGGCCGAGCAGGTCGAGGACGTAGGCGACGCCCGCGAGCCCGTCGTAGAGCCCGGCGGCGCTGCCGCGCGGCGGGGCGGCGGAGTGGTCGAGGAGCCAGCGCTCGCCTTCGTCCCACCGGTCGTGGCCGGTGGCGTGAAGCGCGTAGAGAACGCCGGCGGCGCCGTGGGCGAGGCCGAGGCCGCCGCCGGGGTTGAACTGGGCGATGTCGCCGGGGACGAGCCGGTCGTCGCGGCCGGGGGTGGCCGCCGCGCGGATCGCCGCGCCGAGCGTCCGGGTCGCGTGCTCGCCGTCGTGGAGGGCCTGGTCGCCGTCCCAGAGCGAGCGGCCGGGACGGGAGGTTTCGGTCGAGGGGTCGGGGCCGGGTAATCCGCCGGGTAACGCGCCCCCGGGTAACGCCCCGCCGGGCGCGACCGCGCCGGACGGAGCCGCGCCGGAGGCGACCGCGCCGGACGGGGCCGCGCCGGACGCGGCGCCGGGGGCCGCCGGTAACGCGCCGCCGGGCGGGACGTCGGGGAGGCCGCGGTGGATCTCGGCGACGGCGGCGTCCAGGAAGGCGGCCGGGACGTCCGGGAACTGCGCGGCGATCGCGTCGGCGAGCCCGCCCGCCTTGCGCCGGTCCAGGCTGAGCACGGTCGTGATCGGCAGGAACAGCGCGAGCGCGACGCAGGCCAGCGCGTAACGGTCCACGTCCGGGCCGGTGCGGTCGGCGGGGGCGACGAAGCCGGGATTGGCGACCGCGCGCGCCGAGCGCGGGGCGTCGACGGGCGTGGCGGCCTCGAAGTCGATGAGGGCGACCGAGCGGTCGTCCGGCCGGACCATGATGTTGAACAGGTGCAGGTCGTTGAACACGATCCCGCGCTCGTGGACGGCGGCGACGGCGGCGGCGACGGACGCGTGGACGTCCAGCGCCCACCGGGTGTACGCGGCGACGTCGTCGGGCTTCGGGTCGGGCCCCATCAGCGGGTGCCGCCGGGCGTAGAGCGCGTTGAGGGCGTCCCCGGTGACGAAGTCCATCACGAGGAAGCGGTGGTCGCCCCAGAGGATCCAGTCGCGGACGCGGGGGGCGACGCCGAGGCCGTCCAGCCGGTCCAGCGCGTCGCGTTCGCGCTCCAGCCGGGCGACCGCGTCGCTGCCGTCGGCGGCCAGGCCCGCGTACGGACGGGCCTCCTTCAGCACGACGCGCTCGCCGGTCCGGGTGTCGCGCCCGAGGTAGACGCCGCCGCCGTTGGAGAAGTGCAGCGCCTTCTCGACCGCGTAGTGCCAGTGCGGGGGCTTGGGGTCGGTGGCGCGCTGGGCGGCGAGGAAGCCCGGCAGCGTCACCCAGGACGGGACGCGGAAGGCGGGCGTGCGCGGGTCGGGGACGAGCCGGCCCTGGTCGTCGGGCAGGGCGAGGACCCGCTCGCCGGACGCGTCCAGGCAGTACCGCTCGGCGAACGCCCCGTACCGGACGTGCAGCGGCCCCTTCTCCCAGCGCAGGTCGCTGAGGATGCGCGGCCCGGCCTCGCCCGCCAGCGCGGCGTCGAGGTCGTGCAGGACGCGGCGCAGCTCGTCCTCGTCACGCGGGTAGAGGGTGGCGAACTTTCCGCTGGACGAGCGGTCGGCGTATTTGGAGTTGCGCAGGAAGAGCGCGGCGCGGCTCTCCACGAATTTGAACGCGAGGCCGCGCGGAACGCAATAGTCCCAGGTCACGGCGGCGATGCGGTCGGCATTGGCCGGGCACGCGGAAATGTGGATCTTCCACCCGGCCGCGGGTAAGGCGACGCCGTCGGGCCATAAGTTCCGCCAGCCGGACGAGCGGCGCTCGCGCCAGCCGTCCGGGACGGGCCGACGCGCGGTCGGGAAGCGCGCCTCGTCGCCCATCACCGCGTCGCGCCGGTCGACGGCGTCGTAGAAGAGCGGATCCGCCAGACAGAAGACCTCATATCTCTTGTCCACATCCGCCCCCAGAAGGTTCCGACCGACGCTTGATTACGTGCCGTAACGCTACAACCCCCATTTGTCACGAGTCAAGGGTACGTCGCAGGATTTATGGACAATAAGTGACGCGCCGAAGTCATACTGTTATCCCCTTGGAGGTAAGTGTCGGGAAAATGAAGCATCTACTTCGATAGCTGGAAATAAACCGACGTCACGGAGGTGCGGCGTGGAACCCCGGTCCTACGGCCAGTACTGCCCGGCGGCCCGCGCGCTCGACCTGGTCGGCGAGCGCTGGACGCTGCTGCTCGTGCGCGAGCTGCTGACCGGCCCCAAGCGCTTCGGCGACCTCCAGGCCGCGCTGCGCGGCCTGGGCACGGGCCTGCTGTCGGCGCGCCTCAAGCATCTCGGCCGCGCCGGGATCGTGGAGCGGACCGTCCTGCCGCCGCGCGTCCCCGCCTACGCGCTGACCGGAGCCGGACGCGAGCTGGAGCCCGTCGTGCTCGCCCTCGCCGACTGGGGGCTGCGCCGGGCGATGGACGGCCGCCGCGCCGGCGAGACGGCCCGCGCGGCGTGGGCGGCGCTCGCGCTGCGGGCCTGCTTCGACCCGGACGCGGCGGCGGGCGACCGCGCCGTCTACGAGTTCCGGACGGGCGACGAGATCGTCCACGCCCGCGTCCAGGGCGGGGCGGTCACGGTGGCGGACGGCCCGGCCGCGGACCCGGACGCGACGCTCACGACGTCGGCCGGCGTCCTCGCCGACCTGGCGGCGGGCGGCCTGACCCTCCGCCGCGCCCTCAGCACCGGCCGCGTCACCGCGAGCGGCGACGAGGCCGCGTTAGAACTCCTGGCGCGATTATTCGGGCCGCCCCGCCGCTAGCCGGTGCGGCGGCGCAGCGTCGCGGCGCCGAGCACGAGCGCCAGCAGCGCGCATCCCCCGACGACCAGCACGTCCCGCAGCAGCAGGCCCGAGAACCCCGGCTCGGTGCTGACGCGTTGCATCGCGTCCACCGCGTAGGAGAGCGGCAGGACGTCCGAGACCGCCTCCAGCCACGGCGCCATCCGGCCGCGCGGCACGATCAGCCCGCACAGCAGGAACTGCGGCAGGACGAACGCGGGCAGGAACTGGACGGCCTGGAACTCCGTCCGCGCGAACGCGCTCGCGAACAGCCCGAGCGCCATGCCGAGCAGCGCGTCCAGGACGGCGACGAGCACCAGCGCCGCGTCCGGCCCGCGCAGCCCGAGGTCCAGCCAGGTCAGCGACACCGCGAGGACGGCCGCGACCTGCGCCAGCGCGAGCAGCCCGAACGCCAGCGCGTAGCCGAGCAGCAGGTCCAGCCGGCCGAGCGGCATCGTCATGAGCCGTTCGAGCGTGCCGCCGGTGCGCTCGCGCAGCGTCCCGACGCTCGCGACCACGAACATGATCACGAAGGGGAAGACGCCGAGCAGCAGCGGCCCGACGCGGTCGAACGTCCGGGGCTCGTCGAACACGTACCGCAGCAGGACCATCAGCAGCGTCGGCACGCCGACCAGCAGGACGATCGTCCGCGGGTCGTGGCGGAGCTGGGCGAGGATCCGCCGCGTCGTCGCGAGGGTCACGGTGACGCTCATCGGTCCTCCTCGGCGATGAGGCGGAGGAAGGCGTCCTCCAGGTCGTCGGCGCCGGTGCGGGCGCGCAGCTCGTCCGGCGGAGCGTCGGCGAGCAACGACCCCTCGCGCATCAACAGCAGCCGATCGGTGCGGCTCGCCTCGTCCATGACGTGGGACGACACCAGCAGCGTCGTCCCCTGGCCCGCCAGCGCGCGGAACAGCTCCCACAGCTCGCGGCGCAGGACGGGGTCGAGCCCGACGGTCGGCTCGTCCAGGACCAGCAGCTCCGGCGACCCGAGCAGGGCCGCCGCCAGGTTGACGCGCCCGCGCTGCCCGCCCGACAGCGTCGCCACGCGCCGACCTCGGGCGTCGCCGAGCCCGACCGCGTCGAGCACCCGCTCCACGTCACCGTGCGGTGCGCCGAGGACCGCCGCGAAGTAAGACAGGTTCTCCCCCACCGAAAGGTCGGCGTACACGGCGGGGCTCTGCGTCGCGTACCCGACGCGCCGCCGCAGCGCCGGGGTCCCGGCGGGCGCGCCGAGGACGGTCACCGTCCCGCCCTGGATCTCCTGCACGCCGACCAGGCACCGCAGCAGCGTCGTCTTCCCGCACCCGCTCGGCCCGAGCAGCCCGACGACCGCGCCGCGCGGGACGTCGAACGAGAGCCCGTGCAGCACGTCGCGTCCGCCGCGCGCGACCCGCAGGTCCCGCACGCCCACCGCCGAGTTCATCACGTGATGAATTTAAGCCCGGGCGCCGGGCGCCCGCAATGCCGTCAGCCGAAATAGCTCTGGAGGACCGGGCCGACCAGGGCGACCAGTTCGTCGGCGTCCGCCGACGCCAGCGGCTCCAGACACAGGACGTGCCGCAGCACCATCAGCCCGAGGAGCTGCGCGGCGGCGGCGTCCAGCCGCAGCGCCGGGACGTCGTGCGCCGCCATCACCGGCCCGAACAGCTCGGCGGACAGGAACTCGCGCACCGACGCCGCGACCCGCTCGTTCGTCATCGCCGACCGCAGCATCGCGACCAGCGGCGCGCGGCGCTCGGGGTCGTCCCAGACGCCGAGCAGCAGCCGCGCCACCGACTCCCCGAGGCGCTCGCGCGGCACCTCGGCGATCTGCGGCACCAGCTCGCCGGGGTCCAGCGGGAACCGCATCGCCGCGACGAACACGCCCTCCTTGCTGCCGAAGAAGTGGTGCAGCAGGGCCGGGTCCACGCCCGCCGCGCGGGCGATGCCGCGCAGCGACGCCCCGTCGTAGCCCTTCTCGGCGAACAGGTCGCGCGCGGCGGCGAGGATCGCGGCGCGCGTCTCGGTCGGGCCGGGACGCCGTCCCGGACGCCGTGCGGTCTCGGTCACCGGCCGTCCCGCCGGGTGATCTCACCGCCCGGCGAGACCTCCCAGACGCGTCCGGCCGCCGCCAGGTGCAGCCGCGCGAACGCCAGCGCCTCGGCGAGGTCGTCCACCCGCTGCTCCCGCGACGACGCGCGCCGGGTGTTCACCTCCAGCACGATGTGGCCGTCGAACGCGCCCTCGGCCAGCCGTTCCAGCATCGGCCCGCACGGCTGGGACCCGCGCCCGGGGACCAGGTGCTCGTCCTTGTTCGGCAGCCCGACGCCGTCCGCAAGGTGGATGTGGCGGAGCCGGTCGCTGAGGCGGTCGGCCATGTCCATCGCGTCCGACCCGGACACCGCCGTGTGCGACAGGTCCAGCGTGACGTACGGGTAGTCCTGGTCGACGGGGTTCCAGTCCGGCAGGTACATCCCGGCCTCGCGCTCGCGGGCCTTCAGCGGGAACATGTTCTCCACGCAGAACTTGACGTCCGTCTCGTCCTGCATCCGGGCGAGGCCCTGCACGAACTCGCGGGCGTACTCGCGCTGCCAGCGGAACGGCGGATGGACCACGACGACGTCCGCGCCCAGCTCCTCGGCGGCCTCCTTGGACCGGACGAGCTTGCCCCACGGGTCCCGCCCCCACACACGCTGCGTGAGCAGCAGGCAGGGCGCGTGGATCGACCGGATCGGCACGCCGTGGTAGTCCGACAGGCGGCGCAGCACGGTGAGGTCCTGGGACGAGGCGTCCGTCGAGACCATCACCTCGACGCCGTCGTAGCCGAGCAGCGCCGCGATCTCGAACGCGCTCGGCGCCTTCTCCGGGTAGACCGACGCCGTGGACAGCGTGATCGGAGCGTCCGGGACGCGGAGGACCGGCGCCGCCGGGCCGTCGTGCTGCGGAGTCAAGGCTCCCTCGCCAGAGGTTCGCGGCCGGAGGGCCGCGGGTAGCGGATCATGGCTTCGTCGAAAGCCTATGCTCATCCTGCCCGGAATGAATCCCTTCCGGTGGGTGATCTGAGATTCGCCCCGCCCGCTCCCGGCTACGCTCGGTGCCCGTGCCCGAGATCGCCCCGGGGGCCGTACCGAGCCCCAACATCTGGAACACGCCGCAGGTCTACGAGATCGAGAACCGCGCGGTCGACCCGGACGGGCTGCTGGCAGCGGCGATGCGGGCCAAGCGGCCGTGGACGGACGCGACCGTCCTCGACGTCGGCTGCGGCACCGGCTTCCACCTGCCGTTCTTCGCCCGCGAGGCGGCCCGGGTGATCGGCGTCGAACCGCACGCGCGGCTCGCGGCGGCGGCGCGGCTGCGGGTCGCGGGGCTGCCGTCGGTGGACGTCCGGGTCGGCGCGGCGCAGGCGCTCCCGCTGCCGGACGCGTCGGTGGACGTCGTCCACGCGCGCTGGGCGTACTTCTTCGGGCCGGGCTGCGAACCGGGCCTCGCCGAACTGGACCGGGTCGTCCGGCGCGGCGGCGCGATCTTCGTCATCGACAACGACGCGACGCGGTCCACGTTCGGCGGCTGGTTCCGGCGCTGGCTGACGTCCTACGACCCGGGCAAGGTGGAGCGGTTCTGGACGCGGCGCGGCTTCTCCCGCGACCCGCTGCTGATCCGGTGGTCGTTCGCGTCCCGGGACGACCTCGCCGCCGTCCTGCGCATCGAGTTCCCCGCCGAACTGGCCGACCGCTTCCTCGCCGAGCACGACGGCCTCGACGTGGACTACGCCGTCAACCTGTGGTGGCGGCACACCTGACCCCGGGGTGGTCGATTACTGACTCGCTATACAACAATGGCCGGAATCCGTGCACTCAGGGAAGGTCGGATCATGGGCCGTGCCGCCAGGACCAGCCGCAACATCCTCGCCGCCACCGCGCTCGGCGCGGGCGCCGCGGGAGCCGGGATCGCCGCGCAGCGCCGCGCGGTGCGCAGGCTCCAGCTCCGACCCGACCCGTTCGCGGGCGAGCCGTTCGGGTCGCTGCGCGGCCGTCCGGTGCCCGTCCGCGCCGAGGACGGCACCCGCCTCTACGCCGAGATCGACGGCGAGGACCGCACCGACCTCGCGGTCGTGTTCTCCCACGGCTGGACGCTCACCCAGGACTCCTGGCACTTCCAGCGCAAGGCCCTGCGCGGCCTCGGCCGGCTCGTGTTCTGGGACCAGCGCGGCCACGGCCGGTCCGAGGGCGGCGCGCGCGACGACTACGGGCTGCCGCGCCTGGCCCACGACCTCGCCGCCGTGATCGACCAGACCGTCCCCGCGGGGACGCCGATCGTGCTGGTCGGGCACTCGATGGGCGGCATGACGATCATGCGGTTCTCCGACGAGTACCCCGAGCTGTTCGGCGACCGGATCGTCGCGGCCGGGCTGGTCAACACCTCGTCCGGGGACCTCGGCGCCGTCACGCTCGGGATGCCCGCCGCGCTCGCCCGCGTCACGCACAAGGTGCTGCCGCGCGCGCTGCGGGCCGTGGGCGCCGGGGCGCCGCTGATCGAGAAGGTCCGCCACCTCGGCCGGGACGGCTCGATGGTCATCGAGGACCTGATCGCGTTCGGTCCCGAGGCCAGCCCCGCCGCCGTCGCGTTCGCCGAGCGGATGATGGCCGACACGCGCATGGACGCGCTGGTCGACTTCTTCCACTCGATGATCACCCACGACGTGATCAGCGACTGCTCGGTGCTGGACCGGATCGACACGCTCGTCATCGGCGGCGAGAACGACCTGCTCACGCCGGTCGGGCACAGCCTGAAGATCGCGCGGTGCATCCCGTCCGCGCGGCTGGAGGTGCTGCCCCGGACGGGCCATATGTCGATGCTGGAGAAGCCCGGCGCCGTCTCCGACCACCTCGGCGACCTGGTCGGCCGCGCCCTGATGAAGTCGTCCGCCTGACACGGGGAAGGACCCCCTCGTAACCGGTTCACGCCGAACGAGGGGGTTGCCGTGGGCGGCCACAAGGAACGGATGCTCGCCGGGGAGCCGTTCACGACCGACGATCCGGAACTCGCCGCCGACGCGCTGCGCGCCGCGCGGCTGTGCGAGCGGTTCAACGGCTGGCCCGCCGCCGACCCGCCCGGCCGCCGCGCGATCCTCGCCGACCTGCTCGGCTCCCTCGGCGAGGGCGCCTACGTCGCGCCGCCGCTGCGCGTGGACTACGGGTACCGGGTGACGCTCGGGCACGGCGCGTTCGTCAACTTCGGGGCGGTCCTCCTGGACGCGGCAGGGATCACGATCGGCGCGGACGTGCAGATCGGGCCTTATGTCCAGCTTCTGACGCCGTCCCATCCCGTCGAGTCCGGGCCGCGCCGGAACAAGTGGCAGACGGCCCGTCCCATCGAGATCGGCGACAACGCGTGGCTGGGCGGCGGCGTGATCGTCTGCCCCGGCGTCACGATCGGCCCGGACGCGGTCGTCGGCGCGGGCTCGGTGGTCACCCGGGACGTCCCGCGCGCCGTCGTCGTGGCCGGGAATCCGGCGCGTGTCGTCCGCGAACTGTGAAGTGTCGGTGCGGGGCCGTAGCGTTCCGTTCCATGGCGAAGGCGAAGACCGTGCGGCAGGCGTCCTACCGCTGCTCCGAGTGCGGCTGGCAGACGTCCAAGTGGGTCGGGCGGTGCGGCGAGTGCCAGGCGTGGGGCACCGTGCAGGAGGCCGCCGCCGCGACGCCCGCGCGGGTCGTCGCGGCCGGGGCCGTCAGCGCGCCCGCCCGGCCGATCGGGCAGGTGGACGTCCGGTCCGCGCGGACCCGCCCCACCGGCCTGGACGAGCTGGACCGCGTCCTCGGCGGCGGCATCGTCCCCGGCGCCGTCCTGCTGCTCGCCGGGGAGCCCGGCATCGGCAAGTCCACGCTGCTGCTGGAGGTCGCGGCGCTGGCGTCGGGGGCGGGCGAGGGCGCGGAGGCGCGGCCCGTCCTGTACGTGACGGGCGAGGAGTCCGCCGAGCAGGTCCGGCTGCGCGCCGACCGCATCGGCGCGGTCACCGACACGCTGTACCTGGCCGCCGAGACCGAGCTGTCGGCCGTCCTCGGGCACGTCGACACGGTCGCGCCCGCGCTGCTCGTCGTCGACTCCATCCAGACCATCGGGACGGCCGAGGCCGACGGCGCGCCCGGCGGCGTCACCCAGATCCGCGAGGTCGCCGCCAACCTCATCCGGGTGGCCAAGGAGCGCGGCATCCCCGTCGTGCTCGTCGGGCACGTCACCAAGGAGGGCGCGATCGCCGGGCCGCGCCTGCTGGAGCACCTGGTCGACGTCGTCCTGTACTTCGAGGGCGACCGGCACAGCCGGCTGCGCATGATCCGCGCCGTGAAGAACCGCTACGGCCCGACGGACGAGCTGGGCTGCTTCGACCTGTCCGAGGTCGGGATCGTCGGGGTGGCCGACCCGAGCGGGCTGTTCCTGACGCGGCGCGAGGAGCCCGTCCCCGGCACCTGCGTCACGGTCACGCTGGAGGGACGGCGCCCGCTCGTCGCCGAGGTGCAGGCCCTGGTCGCCAAGTCGCACCTGCCCGCGCCGCGCCGCGCGTCGTCGGGCCTGGAGACGTCCCGGGTCGCGATGGTGCTGGCGGTCCTCGCCCAACGCTGCAAGATCTCCATGCACGAGCAGGACGTCTACGTCTCCACGGTCGGCGGGGTGCGGCTCGCCGAGACGTCGGTGGACCTCGCGCTCGCGCTCGCCGTCGCGGGCTCCACGGTCGAGCAGGCCCTGTCGGGCGGGCTGATCGCGGTCGGGGAGGTCGGGCTGGCGGGCGAGGTCCGGGTCGTCCCGGGGGTGCGGCGGCGGCTGGCCGAGGCGGCGCGGCTCGGGTTCAAGTACGCGGTCGTCCCGCGCGGCTCCCTGGACCTCGGCGACGGATCCCCGCTGAAACGGGCGGATCCACAGCTCAGCGACCATGAGGGTATGAAGGTGATGGAGGTGGACAGTCTTACCCAAGCACTCCAGGTAGCCTTCACCGCGCCCTGATCATCCGCAGGTTCCTGAAGACTGGCGACCAGGGCACGAACCGGTCAGCGTGCCCGCTCGGTAAACTGACGCTCGTCCAGCGAACTCCGGGGGCCAGGTGCCAGCACACGACAAGGGCCATGACGAACGACGCCGAGCCACGCTCGCCGCGGTCGCCCCGGGCACCCAGATCCGCGACGGTCTCGAACGCATCCTGCGGGGCCACACCGGCGGGTTGATCGTGCTCGGCTACGACGACCTGGTGGAGCAGATCTGCTCGGGCGGGTTCGAGCTAGACGTCGAGTTCTCCGCCACGCGGCTGCGGGAACTCGCGAAGATGGACGGGGCGATCGTCCTCGACGGGGACCGGATGCGCATCAAGCGGGCGGCGGTCCACCTCGTCCCCGACTCCGCCATCCCGACCGAGGAGTCCGGCACGCGGCACCGCACCGCCGAGCGCGTGGCCCGGCAGACCGGCCATCCGGTCATCTCGGTCAGCCAGTCGATGCGGATCATCGCGCTGTACCTGGACGGGATCCGCTACGTCCTGGAGGACTCGGCGGCCATCCTGTCCAAGGCCAACCAGGCCCTCGCGACGCTCGAACGCTACAAGCTGCGGCTGGACGAGGTGTCCGGGACGCTGTCGGCGCTGGAGATCGAGGACCTCGTCACCGTCCGGGACGTCAGCGCGGTCGTGCAGCGGCTGGAGATGGTCCGCCGGATCGCCGACGAGATCGAGGGCTACGTGGTCGAGCTGGGCACCGACGGCCGGCTGCTGTCGCTCCAGCTCGACGAGCTGGTCTCCGGCGTCGACGTGGACCGCGAGCTGATCGTGCGGGACTACCCGTCGTCGGACCCTTCGCACGGCGTCGAGACGGTGCTCGCGGCGCTGGACCTGCTGTCGGCGAACGAACTCCTGGACCTGACGACGGTCGCCGAGGTGATGGGCTTCTCCGGGCCGGACGCGCTCGACCTGCCCGTCAGCCCGAAGGGGTTCCGGCTGCTGGCCAAGGTGCCGCGGCTGCCGAACCTCGTCCTGGAACGGCTGGTCGAGCAGTTCGGCGGCCTCCAGAAGCTCCTGGCCGCGACCATCGACGACCTCCAGGCCGTCGGCGGCGTCGGCGAGGCGCGGGCCCGCAGCGTGCGCGAGGGGCTGTCGCGGCTCGCCGAGTCGTCCATCCTCGAACGCTACGTCTGACCCGTTCCGGGCCCGTCGCGTGGTGATCGTCACGCTCGTGGCGGCGTGCGGCCGTGCGGCGCGGTGCACGATGATGGGACGGCGTCCGCGCCGGGCGACGGCACGGCGCGGATGGTCGGCATCGGGACACCCCCGGGCGACGGCTCGCCGGTGTTGACTTTCGTTCAGGAAGTGCCAGCATCGGACGAGAAGTCCAACGACGCGGGGGTTTCGGGATGCGGGTCGACCCGGGGGCGTCCGGCGGCAGCCATGGCCGGCTGGACGGCCGGACCGTCGTCGTGACCGGAGCGGGCGGCGGGGTCGGGCGCCTGGCCGCGCTGACGTTCGCCGCGCGCGGCGCGCAGGTGGTGGCCGCCGACATCGACCTGGAGGCGGCGATCCGCACGGCCGCGCTCGCCGAGACGTTCGGCCCGGACGCCTTCCCCGTGACGGTCGACATCGGCGACGCCCGCTCGATGGCCGCGTTCGCGGGCGAGATCGAGGACCTGACCGGCCCGCCGGACGTCGTCGTCAACAACACCGCGATCGGCCTGACGTCCGCCGACTGGACGGCCCGCGCCCGCCGCAACCTGGCCGGCGCCGCGCTCGGCTGCCGGCTGTTCGGCGCGCAGATGGCCGAGCTGGGCACCGGCGGGATGATCGTGAACCTGGCGCCCGTCCCGGCGTTCCCGACGCCCGCGACGTCGCCCGCCACCGCGCTGTGGGCCGCCGTGGCCGCGCTGACCCGCCGCGCGGCGACCGAGCTGGCCGGGCAGGGCGTGGCCGTCCTCGCGCTCAGCTCCGCCCACGCCGCGCCCAAGCCCCGGCCGACCGTCTAGCGCAGCGCGAAGACCTGGCGCTTCGCCTTGAGGCCCGGGGCGACCAGCTCGGCCACGTAGGTGCCCGGGCGCGCCGCCGGACGCGAGCCGCCGCAGCGGCCGGACGAGCGGCGCCGGTCCCAGGTCAGCGTGCGGACGTACGGGATGCCCCGGCGCAGCAGGCGCGGGCTCGCGTCCCCGCGCGCGCACCAGGACGCCGTCCAGACGCGGTCGGACCCGGACGAGATCCGGACGTCCAGCGCCTTCGGCCCCGTGGCGAACCGGCACGCGGCGGCGCCGGTGTTCACGGCGGTGAGCCGCAGCTCCGGCCGGTCCTTGCGCCCGTAGACGGTCCGCGACACGGCCAGGTCGACCACGACGTCCTTGCGGTCGCAGGCGTCGCCGGCGCGACGGCGGGGCGCGGCGGTCCGGGTGACCTGCGCGGTGACGGTCACCGTCGGTAGCGCCGTCGGGGCCGCCGGGGACGCGGAGGCGAGCGCGGCGGCGTCCCGCACGGGCCGGTCCGGGCCCGTCCCGGCCGAGCAGCCCCAGGCCAGCAGCCCGACGGCGGCGAGCATCCCGCCGAGCACGACGGCGCGCCGCTTCCAGTACTCGTCCGGCGTCTTGTCACTGTCAGTGTCCGTGGACATGCATGCAGTATGCATTCGGGTGGATCTTCGAGGGGCGGCGGCGCGCCGTGCCACAATGACTCCCCGATGGACACCCCCGCTCATCTGATCACCGCGCCGATCCTCGACTGGTACGCGGCGAACGCCCGGGACCTCCCGTGGCGGACGGCGGACGCGACGCCGTGGGGCGTGCTGGTCAGCGAGATCATGTTGCAGCAGACGCCGGTGAAGCGCGTCCTGCCCGTCTGGCACGAGTGGCTGCGGCGCTGGCCCACCCCCGCCGCGCTGGCCGCCGAACCGTCCGGCGAGGCCGTGCGGGCGTGGGGACGGCTCGGCTACCCCCGCCGCGCGCTGCGGCTGCACGCCGCCGCGCAGGCGATCGTGGAGCGGCACGGCGGCGAGGTCCCCGACGTCCACGCGGAGCTGCTCGCGCTGCCCGGCATCGGCGCGTACACGGCGGCGGCCGTGGCGAGCTTCGCCTACCGGCAGCGGCACGCGGTGCTGGACACCAACGTCCGGCGCGTCCTCGCGCGGATGCGGACGGGCGTGGAGTACCCGCCCAAGGCGCAGACGCGCGCGGAGGTCGCCCTCGCCGAGGCGCTGCTGCCGGTCGATCCGCCGACGGCCGCGCGCTGGTCGGTCGCGGTGATGGAGCTGGGCGCGCTGGTCTGCACGGCCCGGTCGCCGCGCTGCGTGGACTGCCCCGTCCTGGACCGCTGCGCCTGGCAGGCGGCGGGACGTCCGGCCTACGACGGTCCGCCCCGCGTCGGCCAGACCTACGCGGGCACCGACCGGCAGTGCCGGGGGCGGCTGCTCGCCGTGCTCCGCGACGCGCCCGCGCCGGTGGAGAAGGGCGCGCTGGACATCGTCTGGGCGGACCCCGTGCAACGCGAACGCGCCCTAGACGGCCTCATCGCCGACGGCCTCGTCGACCCGCTCGACGACGGCCGCTACGCCCTGCCCGTCTGAGCCCTCCCGCCCCCGACGCGACCAAGGTCGCGCCGCCGGTAGACCTTCGGCCGATGATCTCCGGGCCCGCCCCGCCGGAGACTGGTCCTGTCGTACCCGGATGCGAACCTGTGTTCGCACACGCTCCCCACGAAAGGCCCGCCGTGTCTCGACGCACGACAGCACGAGCCCTGCCCTTACTTCTCGTCGCGCTGCTGGCGTTCTTCCCCGCCCCGGCCCGCGCGGACGCGCGCAATCCCGTCCTCGTGATCGGCGGCTACGCAGCCGACACGACGAAGCTGGAGGGCCTGCGGTCCTGGCTGGCGTCCCAGGGCTTCACCGCGTACTCGATGGTCCTGCTCGGCAACCCGAGCGGAACCGCCGCCATCCCCGACTCCGCGCAGGCCGTCGCCGACAAGGTCACGCAGATCCGCCAGGAGACCGGCGCCGCGCGGGTCGACCTGGTCGGGCACTCGATGGGCGGGCTCGCCGAGCGGCACTACGTCAAGTTCCTCGGCGGCCTCGGCCAGGTCGGCACTTACGTGGACGTCGGCACGCCCGAGGAGGGCGACTGGGCCGGGACGCTCTGCTCCCTCTACCAGGGCTGCCGCGACATGACGCCGGGCTCGGCGTTCCTGACCCAGCTCAACACGGCCCCCGCCGTCCCGGCCGGGCTGCCCGCCTACCACCTGTACACCGACAGCGGCACGGGCGAGAAGACCGCCCTGCCCGGCGCGACGAACGCGAGCATCCAGTCGTTCTGCCCGGGCCGCTCGGTGAGCCACGCCGACGAGCCGGTCGACGGCGCGACGCAGCAGCTCATCGCGTCCGCCCTGGACGGCGGCCCCCTCGCCACGACCTGCCCCTGAAAGCCCGCCCGCGTCCGTCGACCGCCCCGACGGACGCGGGCGTTCCGGCGTCCGCCCGCCCGGGCTGACGCGCGCGTTCCGGCGCCCGGCCGCCGAGGCTGACGCGGGCGTTCAGTGGTCCGTCCCGGACGGACGCGGGCGCCCGCGGTCAGGCGGGCGTCGTCGCCTTGACCTCCAGGCCCCGGTCGGACGCGGCGACCGTCACGTGCTGGCCGGGTTCCAGTTCGCCCGACAGCAGCAGGTCCGACAGGCGGTCGTCCACCTCGCGCTGGATCGTCCGGCGGAGCGGACGCGCGCCGAAGTCGGGCTGGTAGCCGCGTTCGGAGAGCCAGTCGACCGCCTCGGGCGTGAACTCGATCGTGAGGTCCTGGCCCCGCAGGCGGCGGCGCGTCTCTTCGAGCAGCAGGTCGGTGATCTGCCGCAGCTCCTCGGCGCCGAGCCGCTGGAAGACGATGATGTCGTCGATGCGGTTCAGGAACTCGGGCCGGAACTCCTCGCGCAGCCGCCGCATGACCTGGTCGCGCATCGACTCCCCGGCGTCGTCCCCGCCGACCGCGCCGAACCCGGGCGCCTGCCGGCCGGTGATGATCTCCGAGCCGAGGTTGCTCGTCATGATCACGACGGTGTTGCGGAAGTCGACGGTGCGGCCCTGCGCGTCGGTGAGGCGGCCGTCGTCCAGGAGCTGGAGCAGGACGTTGAACACGTCCTGGTGCGCCTTCTCGATCTCGTCCAGCAGGATCACCGAGTACGGCCGCCGCCGGACGGCCTCGGTGAGCTGCCCGGCCTCCTCGTACCCGATGTAGCCGGGCGGCGCGCCCATGAGGCGGCTGACGGTGTGCCGCTCCTGGAACTCGCTCATGTCGAACCGGATCATCCGGTCCTCGCTGCCGAACAGCGCCTCGGCGAGCGCCCGCGCCAGCTCGGTCTTGCCGACGCCGGTCGGCCCGAGGAACAGGAACCCGCCGATCGGACGGTCCGGGTCGCCCATCCCCGCCCGCGACCGCCGGACAGCCCGCGCCACCGCCCGGACCGCGTCGTCCTGCCCGATGACGCGCTGGTGCAGGTGCCCTTCGAGGTCCAGCAGCCGGTCGCGCTCCTCGCGGGTGAGCTGCGCGACCGGGACGCCCGAGATCCGCGAGACCACCTCGGCGATGTCCTCGGTCGTCACCTCCGGGACGGCCGCCTCCGGCTCGGTCTCGTCGCTGGTCAGCCGCCGCCGCAGCTCCTGGATCTCGTCGCGGAGCGCGGACGCCTTCTCGTAGTCCTCGTCCGCGACGGCCTGGTCCTTCTCGCGGCGCCGCCGGTCCAGCCGGCGTTCGATGTCGCGCTGGTCGCCGCCGCGCCGTCCGCTGCGCAGCCGGACGCGCGCCCCCGCCTGGTCGATGAGGTCGATGGCCTTGTCCGGCAGGAACCGGTCGGTGAGGTAGCGGCTGGACAGGTCCACGGCCGCGACGAGCGCCTGGTCGGAGAACCGGACCTGGTGGTGCGCCTCGTACCGGTCGCGCAGGCCGCGCAGGATCTCGACGGTGTCGTCGGCGTTCGGCTCGGGCACCAGGATCGGCTGGAACCGGCGCTCCAGCGCGGCGTCCTTCTCGATGTTCTTGCGGTACTCGTCGATGGTCGTGGCGCCGATGACGTGCAGTTCGCCGCGCGCGAGGGCGGGCTTCAGCATGTTCCCGGCGTCCATCGAGCCCTCGCCGCCGCCCGCGCCGACGATCGTGTGCAGCTCGTCGATGAAGACGATCATCTCGCCGGAGTGGGCGCGGATCTCGTCCATGATCTTCTTGACCCGCTCCTCGAAGTCGCCCCGGTAGCGCGTCCCCGCGACGACGCCGCCGAGGTCGAGCTGGACGAGCCGCTTGCCGCGCAGCGTGTCCGGGACCTCGTCGTCGATGATCCGCTGGGCCAGGCCCTCGGCGATGGCGGTCTTGCCGACGCCGGGGTCGCCGATCAGCACCGGGTTGTTCTTCGTCCGGCGCGACAGGACCTCGACGGTCTGCTCGATCTCGGCCTCGCGTCCGATCACCGGGTCGATGCGGCCCTCGTGGGCGAGCGCGGTCAGGTCGCGGCCGTACTCGTCCAGCGTCGGCGTGGTCGAGTCGCGCGGCACGCCGCCGCCGGGCGGGGGCGGGGCCGCCGCGTTCTGCAGCGACTCCGGCGTGATCCGCGCGTTGCCGAGGATCCGGCCGCCCGGCGACTCGGCGTTCAGCGCCAGCGCGAACACCAGGTGCTCGGGGCCGATGTAGGACGACCCGAGCGCCTGCGAGATCTGCCGCGCGTCCAGCAGCACCCGCTTGGCGGACGGCGTCAGCACCGGCGGCGACTCGCTCGGCTCGGCGCGCCGGGACGTCCGCTCCACCTCGGCCGCGAGCGCGTCGGCGTCCGCGCCGGCCCGCTCCAGCCACTGCCGGGTGCCCTGCTGCCGCGTCGCCGCCCACAGCAGGTGGTCGGTGTCGAGGTCGGGGCTGCCCCACTGCGCGGCCTGCGCCGCCGCGTCCCGGACCAGCTCGCGCGCCGGTTCGCTCATCAGCCGCGCGATGTTGACCCGCTCGACCGGCGGACGCGGCGATCCGGCCCCGAAGAACCGCGCGAGCAGCTCCTCGAACGGATCCCGGCCGCCTCCGTACCATCCCGCGGTCATCCGACCTCCCCGGTTGTCGCCTCCCTAACGGCGCGTCCCCGGGGCGTCCTCTCGGAAAACTCCGGCGTCGTCCAAGAACGTCATGGTCTGACCGGGCTCGGGCGGCGGAACAGCCAGTCCAGCCGGGGTTCGACGGCCCACGCCGTGGCGGCTCTGACCGGACGCGTCGACAGCAGCACCGCCAGCGCCAGGCACCCGACGGTGACCAGCACGATCTGCCAGTCCGCGAGCCGGTAGTACCAGTCCTGGTAGGCCATCCACATGATCGGGATGCCGTGCAGCAGGTAGGCGTACATGGTGGCGGCGCCGAACCCGCTGAACCAGGTCGTCCGGGCCGGGACGACCGCGAGGAACGCCGCCGTCAGCGTCACCGCCGCCGCGAGCGCGACCAGCGTGTACCCGGTGCCGAGGGACGCGCCGACGCCGAGCTGCGCGAAGCTGCGCCGCCAGTGGATCCACTCGGGGTCGACGCGTCCGGCGGCGGCGTAGGCGACGACCGCGCCCGCGACGAGCACGGCCGCGCCCGTCCAGCGCGCGGCCCGCCGGCGCAGCACGGCCAGCTTCTCCGGCGTGACGGTCAGGCCGAACACGAAGAACGGCAGGAACGACAGGACCTGCGCGGTGTTGAGGGCCGTCGGGAGCGTGACGAGCCCGGACAGGACGCAGACCGCCGTCGCGACGAGCACCGGGCAGCGGATCTGGAGCCAGAACGGCACCGACAGCCGCCAGATCAGCAGGGCCAGCAGGAACCACGTCAGGTAGAACGGCTCGAACGGGTCCCAGCCCATGCGGTGGCCGTCCAGGAACCCGGCGAGCAGCGTGTAGCCGAGGCTGAACAGCAGGTAGGGGGCGGCGATGCCGGTGACGAGCTTGCGGGTCCTGCCGCGGCCGTCGGGGAAGCCGCGCGAGAAGTAGCCGCAGATGAGGCTGAAGACCGGCAGGTGGAACGCGTAAACGAACAGGTGCGCGGCCTCCAGCGTCCGTCCGCCGAGGCCGGACGTGCGCAGCGGCTCCCACGCGTGGCCGACCACCACGAGGGCGATGGCGAGGAACTTGGCGTTGTCGAAGTAGGGGTCGCGGGACGTCGTCTTCTCGGCCTTCGGGAGAACGGCCGGTCTCGTGAGGAGCACGCCAGGGACACCGATCCTTGAGGCTGGGGGGCGGAACCGGGCCACGGTACCTCCCGAGTCTGAACACTCCCTGACCGCCGGTGGCATGATCGGTTCACGGAAGGGAGAACTGATGAGCGACCTGGACCGGCGGCCCCCGCTGCGCGAGTGCGGCGGACGGGCGGACGTCGCGGCCCGTCCCGTCCGCGAACTGCTGGCGCCCCGGCTGGTGGCGCTCGGCGAGAGCACCCGCGTCCGCCGCCTGCTCCCGAACCTCGGCCGCCGGATGGTCGGCGCGTGGTGCTTCGTGGACCACTACGGCCCCGACGACATCACCGCGCTCCCCGGCATGCAGGTCCCCCCGCACCCGCACATCGGCCTGCAGACCGTGAGCTGGCTGCACGAGGGCGAGGTGCTGCACCGCGACAGCGTGGGGAGCGAACAGCTCGTCCGCCCGCGCGAACTCGGCCTGATGACGGCCGGCCGGGGCATCGCGCACGCCGAACAGTCCCCCGCCGCGCACAGCCCGACGCTGCTGGGCGCTCAACTCTGGGTGGCTCTCCCTGACGCGTCCCGCGCGACGACCCCCGGCTTCGAGCACCACGCCGAACTGCCCACCGTGACCGCGCCCAATCTGCGCGGCACCGTGATCCTCGGCACAGTCGACGGCGCGACGTCCCCCGGCACCGTCCACACCCCGATCGTCGGCCTGGACCTCAGCCTGGACGCCTCTGCCGACGTCCGCCTCCCTCTGGAACCGGACTTCGAGTACGCGGCCCTGACCATGTCCGGCACGACCCACGTGGACGGCGTCGCGCTGGACCCGGGCTCCATGCTCTACCTGGGCTGCGGCCGGTCCGACCTGCACCTGCGCACCGACGACGCCGCGTCCCTGATGCTCCTGGGCGGCGAGCCGTTCGAGGAACGCCTCGTCATGTGGTGGAACTTCGTGGCCCGCACCGGCGAGGAAATAGCCGAGGCCCGAACCGAATGGACGAACGGAACGCCGCGCTTCGGCACCGTCCACAACTATGACGGCCCCGCGCTCCCCGCCCCGCCCCTCCCGTCCACCCCGCTCAAACCCCGGGGCCGCACCCGCTGACGGGGCCGGGCGGCGCGGGGGCGCGCCGCCCGGCGGGCCGTCAGAAGGGGAAGCGGTCGGTGAAGGCGGGGCGGAGGTCGTCCAGCCAAATCGCTGCGGGGTCGTAGCGGGCGAAGAAGGGGCGGCCGACCAGGGACGCGTCGCGGGCCTGGATCAAATGGAGGACGAACGCCCTCTCGCCGTTGATCTCGGTGACGCCGTCCACGCAGACCTTCCCGGGCGTGGCGGACATGGACGGGCCGCGCACGGTGCGGGCGAGGCCGGAGACGTTCGCGTAGGCGTCGCGGAAGATCTCGTGCGCGCGGGCCAGCGGGACGGCGAAGTAGTCGCGCGGTCCGGTGTCGCGTTCGACGAACATGTAGTACGGGACGAGGCCCATCCGCGTCTGCGTGCGCCACATCTCCTCCCACGCGGCGGCGGAGTCGTTGATGGAGCGGATCAGCGGCGCCTGGGTGCGGATGACCGCGCCGGTGTCGCGGATGCGGCGGCACGCCTCGGCCACCATCAGCGGCTCCAGCTCGCGCGGGTGGGTGAAGTGCGCCATGAACGCCAGGTTCTTGCCCGCCGCGACGACCTCCTCGAACAGCCGCAGCATCGCGTCGGCGTCCGGGTCGGTGACGAACTTCTGCGGCCAGTAGGCCAGCGACTTGGTCCCGATCCGAACGGACTCGATCTGGTCGAGGGCGAGCAGCGGCTCGACGTAGCGGCGCAGCACCGGCTCGCCCATGATCATCGCGTCGCCGCCGGTGAACAGGACGCTCGTCACCCGCGGATGCGCGACGAGGTAGGCGACGAGCTGCTCGACGTCGCTCCCGGCCATCTTGAGGTCCGGCTCGCCGACGAACTGCGCCCACCGGAAGCAGTACGTGCAGTACGCGTGACACGTCTGGCCCTGTTTCGGGAAGTACAGCACCGTCTCGTCGTATTTGTGCTGCATCCCGGGGACGCGACCGTCGCCGAAGTTCGGGACGTTCAGCTCCAGCTGCCCCGCCGGATGCGGGTTCAGCCGCATCCGCACCGCGTGCGCGGCGGCCTCGATCTCGGCGCGCGGCGCCTCCCGGCGCAGCAGGTCGGACAGGTGCGCGACGTCGGCCGCGGGGAGCATGTCCGGCTGCGGGAACACCAGCCGGTAGATCGGGTCGTCGGGGGCGGCGGACCAGTCGATCAGCTCGTCCAGGACGTAGGCGTTGGTCCGGAAGGGGAGCACGGTCGCGACCGCCCGTGTCGCGAGCCGTTCATCCGGGGACAGCCCGGCGCGGGCCGTCAGCTCCTCCAGGTGCTGGGCCGTGAAGGCGCGGAACTTGCGACCGGTGGAGCGCGCTGCGGGCACCGCGTCGTTCACCAGAGTCACGTGTCGTTTCTCCTTGCTCTTGGCGGGGAAGATCGCCGGGGCGTCGTCACGGAGCGTGATGGACGAGGCCCAGGTCACACCCATTGAAACTCCCGTCCCCGCCGCCGACGCAACACCTGTCCCGGCGATTTCACGAGAGTGCAGGTCAACGGCCGCACGAGCGGAGCCGCCGCGCACGGACGGGACGACGATTCGGCACCGCCCCGCCGGTCACCCACCGTGAAGGGAGCGGCCCCGGGGCACCGGCACACGCGAGCGGGGACCATACTGATCAGTGAGCGGGACGCAGGGGCGAGGGGGCCGATGTGCGACGCGGGAACGGACCGGGCCGGGCGCCGCTGTTCGTCGCGCTCCTGCTCGGCGCCTCGGCGGTCACCTACGCGAGCTTCGCGCTGGAGACCTGGCTGAGCCCGAAGCTCGACGCGTTCAACGGCTACGCCAGCGAGTTGTCGGCCGTAGACCAACCGTTCCACGCGGTCTACAACGTGGGCGACCTCGTCACCGGCGTCATGGTGATCATCTCGTCGGTGACGGCCCTGCTGACGCTGCGGCGCCGTCCGATCGCGACGGCGGGCTGGATGTTCCTCGGCCTGTTCGGCGTCTCGGCGATCGGCGACGCGTCCTTCCCGCTGGACTGCGCGCCGAGCCTGGAGACCTGGTGCGCCCTGCGGGAGCGCGCGGGCACGCTGTCGTTCGCGCACGACTTCCACGAGGTCACCAGCACCGCCGTCATCACGATGGCGGTCATCGCGCTGTTCCTGCTGGGCCTGGCCGCGCGCCGCTACGACTGGTGGCCGCCGCTCGCGCGGTGGGCGTGGCCGCTGGCGCTGGTCGAGGTGGTCGCGAGCGCGTCGACGCTGGTCGCGATGGTCCTCGGCCGGTGGCTCGGGATCATCCAGCGCGCGCAGATCTCGATCCTGTGCCTGATGCTGCTGCTCGTCGCGTGGACGCTGCTCGCCGACCGGCTGCGGCCCGGCGCGCCGGACGCCGAACGTCCCCGGGAGAAGGCGGGTGCGGCCTCGTGGCCACGCTGCTGGTGAACGTCGCCGGGGAACGCGTGCACGTGGCCGAGACGGGGCGCGCGGGCGCGCCCCCGGTGCTGGTCACGTCCGGGCTCGGCGGCGCGTGGTTCGACTGGCGCGCGGTGGTGGACGAGCTGCGCGGCCGGTTCCGCGTGACGGTCCTGGACCGTCCGGGCCTCGGGCTGAGCCGTCCCGCGCGCCGCCCCCCGACGCTGGACCGCGACGCCGACCTTCTGGAGGCCCTCGCCGAGCGCGCCGGACGCCCCGTGACGCTCGTCGCGCACTCGATGGGCGCGTTCTCCGCCGAGGCGGCGGCGCGGCGGCGCCCCGACCTGGTCGCGGGCGTCGTGCTCGTCGACCCGAGCTACGAGGACGAGAGGCCGGGCGTCGGATGGCGGCTCGCCGCGCGGGCGATCCCGCTGACCCGCCCCCTCGGCGCCGCCCTCGCCGCGACCGGCCTGCCCCTGCTCGCCGCACCGGCGGCGCGGCGCGCGGTGCTCCGGGTCGTCGCCCTGCGGGTGCCGCGCGTCCCGGCGTCGATCGTCCGTTCGGTCTACGCGCGGCCGGCCGTGCTCGGCACGCTCGGCGCCGAATGGCTCGCCTACGCGCCGATGGCCGCGGACCTGCTGGACCTGCGCGCGCGCACCGACTTCCCGCCCGTCCCGCTGGTCGTGCTGACGGCCGCGTCCGGCGAGGACCCCGCCGACGAGCGGACCTGGGCGCGCCGCCACGCCAAGCTCGCCGCGATGAGCCCGCGCGGCGTCCGCGTCGAGCTGGCCGACAGCCGCCACATGGTGATGCTCGACCGGCCGGACGCGATCGCGGCGGCCGTACGGGAGGCCGCCGGATGAAACGGATCGTCGCGCTCGGGCTCCTCGGCGTCGGCGGCTCCCGCGTCGTGCGGATCGTCGTGCTCGGGGTGCTCGTCGCGCTCGGCACGAGCGGCTGCCGCGTCATGCAGCACATCTCCGACGGCGCCTACCGCAACGCCGTCGCCGACGGCACCGTGGACGACCTGCGCGCCCGCGGCATCACGCTGCGCGCCCGGCCGGAGTGCGAGTTCCCCGTCCGGGCGGGCGGCCAGACGCTCACGATCCGCTGCACCGCCCGCGCGGCCGACGGCGCGCCCGTCACCGTGACGGGACGGGCGTCCCGCGTCGACCAGTCCGACCCGCTGGAGGAGTACGTCGTGACGGTCGGGAACCGCGTCGTGCTCCGCCAGGACTGTCTGGGTCTCGGCTGCGTCCACCGCAATCATTGATCATGTAACGGGTCGCCCCCGGATCCGGAAAGCCAGGCTTGGGCGACTCGTCCGCCGGTGACGAACCCCACTGTGAAGATCACCCGTGTGAGAGCCGCGATCATCGGCGTCGTGTCCCTCGCCGTCATCGGCGCCGCGGTCACCGGCGTGCTGCTGGCGACGGCCAAGGAACTCCGCTATCCGACCCAGGCCAAGCTGCGCGGCGCGCTGCCGTCCGCGGCGGCGGCCGAGCTGAAGGCGCGCGGCGTCGGCCTGACCGGCGCGCTGAGCTGCGCCGACCTGCCCGGCTGGACGAAGAAGCGCCTGCGCGTCACCTGCTCGGGCGTGACGACGACCAAGAAGCCCGTGGACGTGATCGGCTCCGGCGACCAGGAGTCGGCGGACCACTACTTCACGATCCTCGTGGGCGGGACGCCGGTCGTGCAGAACGTCCCGTGCCTCGGCCGGGGCTGCCGCGACGGGGGCTGACCGGGGACGGACCGGGCGGACGGACGTCCTACCATGCGGTGAGCCGCCCGACCCGTCCGTCCGCACCCTGGAGCCGCCATGATCCGCGAGGTGGGCGGTCCGCCGCCGGTCGCGGTGGACACGATGGGCGGCGACCACGCGCCCGGCGCGGTGGTGGCGGGCGCGGTGGCGGCGGTCCGCGAGCACGGCGTCCGGCTGGTGCTCGTCGGGCAGGCCCCGCGCATCCGGCGCGAGCTGGACCGGCACGGCGTCGTCGGCGAGATCCCGATCGTCCACGCCGACGAGGCCCTGGACATGGGCGAGGGCGCCCTCGCGAGCTGGCGCAAGCCCCGCTCGTCCGTCGCGATCGCCTGCCACCTGATCAAGCAGGGGCAGGCGTCGGCGCTGGTGTCGGCGGGCAGCACGGCGGGGATCGTCGCGACGTCCCGGCTGCGGCTCAAGGGCCAGCAGGGCGTGCTGCGCCCGGCGATCGCGGTGGAGCTGCCGACGCTGCCGCGCCCGACCGTCCTGCTGGACGCGGGCGCGACCGCCGACGTCAAGCCCGAGACGCTGCTGCAGTTCGCCGCGCTCGGCACCGCGTACGCGCGGATCCGGCTCGGCCTCGCGCGGCCCCGCGTCGGCCTGCTGACGATCGGCGCCGAGCCCGCCAAGGGCGACAAGGTGACGCGCCGCGCGCACGAGCTGCTGGCGTCCGGCCACCACGACATCGAGTTCGCGGGCAACGTTGAGGGCCACGACCTGCTCACCGGCGCGGTGGACGTGATCGTCACCGACGGGTTCACCGGCAACGTCGCGCTGAAGACGATGGAGGGCACCGTCCGGATGGCGTTCGCGGAGCTGCGGTCGGCGATGACCGCGTCCCGGACGGCCCGGGTCGGCGCGCTGCTGCAACGCCGGCGGCTGACCGAGCTGCGCGACCGGCTGGACTCCGACACCTACGGCGGCGGCGTCCTGCTCGGCCTGAACGGCACCGTGGTGATCGCGCACGGCGCGGCGCGGGAACGGGCCATCACGTCGGCGTGCCTGCTGGCGCACGCGCTGGCGGCCGGACGGATCGTGGACCGCGTCCGCGAACAGGTGGCGCTGACCCGGACGTCCCGGTTCGGCCGCCGTCCCCAGCCCGAGCCCGAGCCCGATCCACTGCCCGAGGAACCGCCCGAGCCCGACCCGGCGACCTGAGCGGGCCGTAATGGCCGCACGGCCACGGAACGTCTCCGCCTATCCTGTACGAGTTCCCGTACAGGAGGTTGCAGGCGCACATGGGCGAGCAGGTTCGGTCCCTGGCCGACGAGGTGGAGGCCGCCGTCACGGCGGCGATGGGCGCGGTGCTGCCCCCCGAACTGGCCGGGCAGGACCCGCTGGTGCGCCGTTCCGACCACGCCGACTTCCAGTCCAACGTGGCGCTGCCGCTGGCCAAGAAGACCGGCCGCAAGCCGCGCGACCTGGCCGCCGACCTCGCCGCGCACCTGACCGGGACGTGGCTGGAGTCGGTCGAGGTGTCCGGTCCCGGCTTCCTCAACATCGCGATCTCCGACGCGGGCCTGCTGGACCGGCTGGCCGTCCGGCTGGCGGATCCGCGGCTCGGCGTGCCCGCGTCGCAGGCGGGCGAGACGGTCGTCCTGGACTACTCCGGGCCGAACGTCGCCAAGGAGATGCACGTCGGGCACCTGCGGTCCACGCTGATCGGTGACGCGCTGGCCCGCGTGCTCGGCTTCCTCGGCGCGGACGTCGTCCGGCAGAACCACGTCGGCGACTGGGGCACCCAGTTCGGGATGCTGATCCAGTACATCGTGGAGCACCCCGAGCGGCACTGGCGCGGCGCCGAGCTGGACGAGCAGGCCACCGCCGTGTCCGCGCTGGACGAGCTGTACCGGACGGCCCGCGCCGAGTTCGACGCCGACCCGGCGTTCAAGGAGCGCGCCCAGCGGCGCGTCGTGGCGCTCCAGAGCGGCGACCCCGAGACGGTCGCGGCCTGGAAGGAGATCGTCGCCGAGTCGCAGAAGGCGTTCCAGCAGGTCTACGCGCGGCTCGGCGTGCTGCTGACGCCCGACGACGTCAAGGGCGAGTCCTTCTACAACCCGTGGCTCAACGACGTCGTCGCCGAACTGCGCGGCAACGGGATGCTGGAGGAGAGCCAGGGCGCGCTGGTGGTGTTCTTCGACGACATCAAGGGCCCGGACGACGCGCCCGCGCCGCTGCTCGTCCAAAAGAGCGACGGCGGCTTCGGCTACGCGGCCACCGACCTCGCGACCATCCGGTACAGCGTGGACGAGCTGAAGGGCACCCGGCTGCTGTACGTGGTCGACGCCCGGCAGGCACAGCACTTCGACATGATCTTCAAGGCGGCGCGGCGCGCGGGCTGGCTGCCCGACGGCGTCGAGGCCGTCCACGTGAAGAACGGCACGATCAACGGCCCGGACGGGCGGCCGTTCAAGACGCGCGCGGGCGGCACCGTCCGGCTCGCGGACCTGCTGGACGACGCGCTCGCCCAGGCCCGGCGGGTCATCGCCGAGCGTGACGCCGAGCAGCCCGGCGCCCGGGATCTGTCCCCCGCCGAGCAGGACGAGATCGCCCGGGTGGCTAGCGTCGGCGCGGTGAAGTACGCCGAGCTGTCCACTTCACGCGTCAAGGACTACGCGTTCGACGTCGCGCGGATGGTGTCGTTCAGCGGCCAGACGGGCGTGTACCTCCAGTACACCCACACCCGGATCGCGTCGATCCTGCGGCGGGCCGGCGACGCCAAGGCCCGCTTCGACACGGCGCTGACGCTGGAGCCGGCCGAGCACGCGCTGGCGCTGCAGCTGGACGAGTTCAGCGCCGTCCTGGACGCGGTCGCCGCGACGCTGGAGCCGCACCGGCTGGCGGGCTACCTGTTCGTCCTGGCCAAGGCGTTCACCGAGTTCTACGAGTCGTGCCCGGTCCTGAAGGCCGAGGACGCCGTCCGGGCGAACCGGCTGGCGCTGTGCGACCTGACCCGCGCGACGCTCGCGCGCGGCCTGGACCTGCTCGGCATCGCCGCGCCCGACCGCATGTGAGCAAGGCGTGAGCCCGGGTGAGCGGTCCTCACCCGGGCTCGGCCCGCGGGCCGGTCACTGCAGGTAGCCCTCGACCTCCCCGGCGGGACGCGAGTGCGCCTCGCCCGGGTTCTGCCCGGCGTCCCGGCGCGCCCGCCGCTGCCGCAGCAGGTCCCAGCACTGGTCCAGCTCCTCTTCGAGCCGCCGCATGCGGGCCTGCTCCTCGGTGTTGGACAGTTCGCCCCGCTGATGCCGGGCGCGCAGTTCCTGCTCCTCGGCGACGTAGCCGCCGATGCGGGCCAGGATCTCCTGGTCGTCGTCCATGACACCTCCACGTCGGTTCCGCCGGGCGGCGGGGTCAGCCCCCGCGTCCGGCGAGCCCCGCGACGAGGCTCCCGGCGCCCGGCCGTTGTGCCGAGCCTACGTCGGTCCCCGGGCCGCCGGCCGTCGCGGGCCGTGCGGGCGGGCTCGTGCCCGCGCCGGACGCGGCCGGACGCGTCGTGCTCGCCTTCGGACGCGTCGTGCCCGCCTTGGCCCGGGTCGAGGCCCGGGCCGGCGCCCGTGTCGAGGCCCGTGCCGGACTGCCGCGCGAGGACGAGCCGCGTGTGCCACCGGAGGCGCGGGCGGTCGTGCTCCGCGCCGACGACGACCGGCTGGACGAGCTGCTGCGCGCCCGGCTCGTCGTCGGTTTCTTCGCGGTGGAGCGCGCGGCGGCCGTCTTCGGTTTGGCGGCCGTGCTCCGCGACGCGGACGCGCGCGGCCTGGTGGTCGACGATCCCGTCGAGATCGCCTTGGCGGCGGTGTTCATCGCCTTGGCGGCGTCGGCCATCGCCTTGGTCGCGCTGGTCATGGCCTTGGTCATGGCGGTCATCGCCTTGACCGAGCCGTTGGTCTTGCTCGCGACCGACTTCATCTGCGTCGCGGCGGCCTTCGCCTGCGTCGCCGCGGCCGTGACCTTGGTCGCGGCGGCGGAGCCCGCTCGGCTCGTCGTGGTCTTCTTCGCCGCGGGCCGCGTGGTGCGGGCCGAGACCGTGGACCTCGACGTGCTTCCCGCCGCGCTGGTCCGCTTGGACGGCGCCCGCTTCCTCGCGCTGGGCTTCGTCGTGCGGTTCGTGCTCTTGCTGCGGCTGTTCGTCCTGGTAGCCACTGATCTACCCCCCGTGTTGATCAGTTACGGGTGGTTGATTCCACGTCACGCGCCGCTTTAATCCCGTTTCGCCAGAACTCGGGTTAGACGCCGACCGGATGCCAGACCGTCTTGATCTCCAGAAACGCCTGCATTCTGGCGGTTCCGGGGTCCTCGGCGTCCGCCCGGACGGGGTCGCGGAAAACCCGTTTGAGATTGCCCGCGGCGGCCTCGGCGAGCGGTTTGACGTCCGTCTCGGCGACGCCGGTGAGGTCGAGCGCGTTGACGTCCATGTGCCCGGCGAGCCACGGCGCCAGCTCCGCGCGGCGGCCGGTGAGCAGGTTCACGACGCCGCCCGGCAGGTCGGACGTCGCCAGCACCTCCGCGAACGTGATCGCCGGGAGCGGCGCGGGCTCGGACGCCACGACGACCGCCGTGTTGCCCGACACGATCACCGGGGCCAGCGCGGACACGAGGTCGAGCAGCGGCCCGTCCGGCGCCACCGACCCGACGACGCCGGTGGGCTCGGGCGTCGAGAACGTGAAGAACGGCCCGGCGACGGGGTTGGCGTTGCCCGCGACGGCGGCGAGCTTGTCCGCCCAGCCCGCGTACCAGACCCAGCGGTCGACGGCCGCGTCCACCTCGGCGCCCGCCGCGCCCTTGCCCAGGCCCGCGTCGCGCAGCTCGGCGACGAACTGCGCCCGCCGCCCCTCCAGCATCTCGGCGATCCGGTACAGGATCTGCCCCCGGTTGTACGGGGTGCGCGCCGACCAGCCCGGGAACGCCTTGCGCGCGGCGACGACGGCGTCCCGAACGTCCTTGCGCGACGCCCGCGCCGCGTTCGCCAGGAACCCGCCCTCGGCGCCGGTCACCGGATACGACCGGCCCGACTCCGACCGGGGGAACGCGCCCCCGATGAACAGCTTGTACGTCTTGCGCACGTCCACCCGCTGATCAGATGTCAAGGTAAGCCTCCAGGCCGTGCCGGCCGCCCTCCCGGCCGTGGCCGGACTCCTTGTAGCCGCCGAACGGCGCGGCGGGATCGAACTTGTTGAACGTGTTGGCCCAGACGACGCCCGCGCGCAGCCGCTCGGCGACCCACAGCGTCCGCGAGCCCTTCTCCGACCAGACGCCCGCCGACAGCCCGTACGGCGTGTTGTTCGCCTTCTCCACGGCCTCCTGCGGGGTGCGGAACGTCAGCGCCGACAGGACGGGCCCGAAGATCTCCTCCCGCGCGATCCGGTGCGACTGCGCGACGCCGGTGAACAGCGTCGGCGCGAACCAGTAGCCGCGTCCGGGCAGGTCGCAGGGCGGCGACCAGCGCTCGGCGCCCTCCCGCTCGCCCGCCTCGGCGAGGTCGGCGATCCGGGCGAGCTGCGCGGCCGAGTTGATCGCGCCGACGTCGGTGTTCTTGTCGAGCGGGTCCCCGACGCGCAGCGTGGCCATGCGCGCCTTCAGCCGCTCCAGGAACTCGTCCGCCACCGTCTCCTGGACGAGCAGGCGCGACCCCGCGCAGCACACGTGCCCCTGGTTGAAGAAGATCCCGTTCACGACGCCCTCGACGGCCTGGTCGAGCGGCGCGTCGTCGAACACGATGTTCGCGGCCTTGCCGCCGAGTTCGAGCGTGAGGCGCCTGCGCGTCCCGGCGACGGTCCGCGCGATCTCGCGGCCGACGTCGGTGGAGCCGGTGAACGCGACCTTGTCGACGCCGTCGTGCGCGACGAGCAGCCGTCCGGTCTCCCCCGCGCCGGTGATGATGTTGACCACACCGGGCGGCAGGTCGGCCTGGCGGCAGACGTCCGCGAACGCCAGCGCGGTCAGCGGCGTCGTCTCGGCGGGCTTGAGGACGACCGTGTTCCCGCACGCGAGCGCCGGAGCGATCTTCCACGCCAGCATGAGCAGCGGGAAGTTCCACGGGATGACCTGCGCGGCGACGCCCAGCGGACGCGGGTCCGCGCCGAACCCCGCGTGCCCGAGTTTGTCCGCCCAGCCCGCGTGGTAGAAGAAGTGCGCGGCGACGAGGGGCAGGTCCACGTCGCGGGACTCGCGGATCGGCTTGCCGTTGTCGATCGACTCCAGCACCGCCAGTTCGCGCGACCGTTCCTGGAGGATCCGCGCGATCCGGAACAGATACTTGGCCCGGTCGCGACCGGACATCGGACCCCAGACCGTCTCATACGCCCGGCGGGCTGCGGCGACGGCGCGGTCCACGTCGGCCGCGTCGGCGGACGCGACCTCGGCCAGCGCCTCGCCGGTCGCGGGCTCGACGGTCTTGAACGGTTCGCCGCCGCCGTCGGTGAACGCGCCGTCCACGAACAGCCCGTAGGACGGCCGGATGTCCACGACGTCCCGGGACTCGGGCGCGGGCGCGTACGCGAAGAGGTCCATGATCAGTCCAGCGTGAAGTGGTCGGGGCCGGAGTAGACGCCGGTCGTGAGCTTGCGGCGCTGCATCAGCAGGTCGTTGAGCAGGCTGGACGCGCCCAGCCTGAACAGGTCGGGGGTGAGCCAGTCCGGCCCGGCGGTCTCGTTGACCAGCACCAGGTACTTCAGCGCGTCCTTGGTGGTGCGGATGCCGCCCGCCGGTTTCACGCCGACGGTCCGTCCGGTGGCCGCGCGGTAGTCCCGGACGGCCTCCAGCATCACGAGCGTCACCGGCAGCGTCGCGGCCGGGGACACCTTGCCGGTGGACGTCTTGATGAAGTCGGCGCCCGCGTCCATCGCCAGCCAGGACGCGCGCCGCACGTTGTCGTAGGTGACCAGCTCGCCGGTCTCCAGGATGACCTTGAGGTGGGCGTCGCCGCACGCCTCCCGGACGGCCCGGATCTCGGCGTCCACCGTCGCGTAGTCGCCGGCGAGGAACGCGCCCCGGTCGATCACCATGTCGATCTCGGCGGCGCCCGCCGCGACGGCCGCGCGGACGTCGGCGAGCTTGGCCGCCAGCGGCGCGCGCCCGGACGGGAACGCCGTCGCGACGCTGGCCACGCCGATGCCGGTGCCGTCCAGCGCCTCGACCGCCACGCCGACCAGGTCGGAGTAGACGCACACGGCCGCGACCGGCGGGACGCTGCGGTCCTCCGGATCGGGCCGCGCCGCCTTCGCGCACAGCGCCCGCACCTTGCCGGGCGTGTCCGCGCCCTCCAGCGTCGTGAGGTCGACCATCGCGATCGCGAGGTCGATCGCCTGCGCCTTGGCGGTCGTCTTGATCGAGCGCGTGGCGAGCCGCGCGGCCCGCTCGTCGGCGCCGACCCGGTCGACGCCGGGCAGGCCGTGCAGGAACGCGCGCAGCCCGGCGGCGCCCCGTCCCGGGGGAACTGTCTCCGTTGACACCTCCTCAGTATGGCCCCGCCCGCGTCCCGCCGTCCGCGCCGGGACGGTGCCGAAAAAGAATCACGATGCCGTCCGTAAACGCGGATACGGCAGTGCGACAGCGCTTTCCGCATTCGCCGGACGCCCGGGCGGCGGCTCGTCCGCATATCGGGCGTTGCCCTGAACGATCAGGCGCCCGTGACTACACTGGTGATCATCAAGCGGTGACCGGAACAGCGGTCCGCCGGGCGCGCCACCGCGACGCCGGGCGGCCGGGAAGGCCCGCCACGGACGGGAGAACCCGCACTGTGGAGGGCTGTCCAGCCGGTCCGGGCCATCGCTCGGAAAGGTGACGTTCACCTGACCCTTTCCTGCGGCCCCCGGCCGCCACAGTGAAAATTTCAGCGTTCAACGAAATAGGTTTCCGGTTTTCCACATGATCGGAAACCGGAAATCCGACGGCCCCCGTCCGTTGCTCCCCGTGATCGTCCCCCGACCGTCCGACACCCGCATGCCCGACGGAGTCCCATGCCCCCTCGCACGACCTCCCGCACCGCCCCCCGGACGCGGCCGTGACCGTCGACCGGCGCGCCCCCGAACGGCCGGCCGCCCCGCCCACCGACGCCCCGCGCCGCCGGGACGTCTGGGGACCGGCGTCGATCGCGGCGGCGGTCGTGCTGGCCCTGCTGATGCTCACCGCGCTGCTGCTCCTCGCGACCGGCGCGGGCGTCGGCTGGCCGGTCCCGTTCGCGGCGACGGCCCTCGCGGCGGCGCTCGTCGTCGCGCTCGTCCTGCGCGACCAGCGGGACCGGGACGAGCGGCACCGGCTGCGCGCCGAGGCCGTCCGCCGCGCCGCCGAGCTGGCCGCCGAGACCGACCGCGCCCGCGCCGCCGCGCTACGGCTCGGCGAGTGGGAGACCTACGCCGACGCGCTCCGCCAGCGCGCGCAGGGCCTGGAGGAGCTGACCCGCCGGATCCTGCTCGCCTACCTCCCCGCCGTCGTCGACGGCGACCACCTGCCCCGCGTCGGACCCGAGGCCGCCGACCTGCTCGGCCCCGAGCTGGCCGACGCGCTCCGCGACGCGCTGCGCTCGGTCCTGGAGCTGCGCCGCGACCTCGCCGACCGCGAGGACTCCTACCAGCAGGTCATGGTCGCGCTCGCGCAGCGCGTCCAGTCCGCGAGCCACCGGATGCAGCTCGCCGCCGAGCGCATCGCCGAGGACAACCGGCTGCTGCCCGACGTCTACCGCGCCGGGCAGGCCATGGACCACGCCGCGTCGCAGGCCGCGCGCGTCGCGCAGAGCGTCGCGATCCTGTCCGGCTCGTGGGAGGGGCAGCAGTGGACGCGGGGGCTGCGGCTCGCCGAGATCGTCCAGGCCGCGTCGGCGCGCATCGAGGACTACGGGCGCGTCCGGATCGAGGGCGACCCGGACGTCGGCGTCGACCCCGTCACGCTGGAACCCGTCATCCATGTGATCGCCGAGCTGCTGGCCAACGCCACCGAGGCCTCGCCGACCGCCACCGACGTGATCGTCAAGGTGACGGCGGCGGCGTCCGGCGCGGTGTTCCGCATCGACGACCACGGCACCGGGCTGGAGGAGCCGCGCCTGTCGCACGCCCGCGACGTCGTCGCCGGCCGCGTCGTCCCGAGCCTCGCCGACCTCGGCGAGGTGCCGCGCACGGGCCTCGCGGTCGTCGGCCGGTACGCCGCCGAGCACCGGCTGAAGGTGACGCTGGACGAGTCCCCGTACGGCGGGCTCCAGGCGGTCGTGCTCGTCCCGTCCGGCCGGACGATCCGCGTCGAGCCGCGCGGCGCCCGCGCCACCGCGCCGCTTCCCCGCCCGTCCCTGGACCGCTCCGAACCCCCCGCCACGCGAACCCCGCCCACCGGCACGGCAACGCCGCCCGCCGGGCGGCCCGCAGGGGCGCCGTCGGCCACGCCGCCCACCGGGACGGCAGCGCCGTCCGCCGGGCCGGCCGCGGGAACGCCGTCTCCCGCGTCGTCCGCCGGGACGCCGTCTTCCGCGCAGCCTGCCGGGCCGTCGTCCGGCAGGCTCGGCGCGCAGCCCGCAGCGCAGCCGCGCGGCGCTGAGCCCGCGCCGTCCGCAGGGGCGCCGGGGACCCCGTCAGGGGCGTCCGGCACGTCTGGGTCGCACTCGGCGCCCGGTGGGGCGGCGGACGACGGGTCGCACGACGCGTCCGGCACCGGGTCGCACGCCCTGCCCTCGTCCGGGGCGGCGGGCACGCCGCCCTTCGGGTCGGCCGCGCCGGACGCCGGGGCGCCGGGGGGCGGGCTGCCGCAACGGCGCAACCGGCGGCGCACCGCCGTCCCGCCGCCGAGCACCGCGCCCGCCGTCGCGCCGCCCGACCAGACGCCCGAGGACGCCGCGTCCTTCATGGCGGGCGTGTTCGGCGACGCGTCCCCCGTCCCCGACCCGCCCGACGACGACCCTGGAGAACCCCGTGAGTGACTGGACCGTTGAGCACATGGCGCGCGTACCGGGCGTCCGGCACGTCGTCCTCTGCACCACCGACGGGCTCCTCAAGGCCCGCTCCGGCGGCCTCGCCCGGGACGACGCCGAGCGCCTGGCCGCCCGCTGCACCGCGATGCTGTCCCTCGGCCGCGACCAGGCCGCGAGCCACGGCACCGGCGAGCCGGTCGTCCGCCAGGTGATGGTGCAGCACGACGGCGGCTGCCTGTTCCTGCGCGGCGCGGCGGCCGGGACGGCGCTCGCGGTCATCACCGGCGAGGACATCAACCCGGGCCTCATCGCGCAGGAGATGCAGCTCATGGTGCTCCGGCTCGGCGAGGCCACGCTCAGCACCCCGTCGCGCGGCGCGGGCGGGGTGGGGTAGGTGCGGCTCCCCGACGACACCGGCGAGCCCGCCGCCCCCCGCGACGACGACGCGGCGCTGCGCCCGTTCGTGCTGACGTCCGGCCGCGCCGCGCACGGCGACCTCGCGCTCGACACGCTGCTGCGCGCCGACCCGACCGGCGCCCCGCTGACCGTCGCCGCCGCGCCGCAGGCCCGCGCGCTGCTGCGGCTGTGCCGGGGCGGGACGCTGTCGGTCGCCGAGGCCGCCGCGCATCTGGAGCTGCCGGTCAGCGTCGTGCTCGTGCTCGCCGACGACCTCGTCGCGTCCCACCATCTGCGGGCGCGCAGCGAACCGCCCCCCACCGCGCCGGGAACCGACCTCCTGCAAAGGGTGCTCGATGGACTCAACGCCCTCTGACGGCCCGGTCGGGCGGCACCGCGTCAGCTACGTCGCCGACAGCGTCACCGAGACCGCCAAGATCCTCGTCGTCGGGGACTTCGGCGTCGGCAAGACGACGTTCGTCGGGACGGTCAGCGAGATCGAGCCGCTGCGGACCGAGGAGACGATGACCGAGGCCAGCGTCGGCGTGGACGACCTCGCCGGGCTGGACGGCAAGACCACCACGACCGTCGCGCTGGACTTCGGCCGCATCACGCTCGGCGGCAGCCTCGTCCTGTACGTGTTCGGGACGCCCGGCCAGCGCCGCTACTGGGACATGTGGGCGGGCCTCGCGCAGGGCGCCGTCGGGGTCCTCGTCCTCGCCGACACGCGGCGCCTGGAAGGGACGTTCGACGTCCTCGGCGAACTGGAGGAGCACGGGCTCGGGCCGATCGCGGTCGCGGTGAACGAGTTCCCCGACACCGTCCGCCATCCCGAGCCCGACCTGCGCCGCGCGATGGACCTGCTGCCCGGCACGCCGCTGATCACCTGCGACGCGCGGGACCGGACGTCGTCGCTCGCCGCGCTGACCGCCCTGACCCGCCACGCCCTCACCACCGGAAGGCCCACCGCGTGACCATGCCCGTCCCGGAACTGGACCAGCTCGCGGCGTCCGGCGCGCCCCCGCTGGACGCGACGACCGCCGATCCCGACGGCGCGTTCGAGAAGCTGTGGCGCGGTTACGGCCCGGTCGCGCCGGTGGAGCTGACGCCGGGCGTCCACGCCTGGCTGGTGATGGGCTACGACGAGCTGCGCACGATCACCCGCGACGAGCACCTGTTCTCCCGGGACGGCCGGCGCTGGCGGCTGTTCCAGGACGGAACGGTCCCGCCCGACTCGCCCCTCGGCCCGATGATGTTCTTCCGCGACAACGTGATCGGCCACGACGGCGAGGAGCACCGGCGGCTGCGGCGGCCCCTGCAAGAGGCCATCGCGGGCGTCGACCACCGGCGGCTGCGCCGGACCGTCGAGCGGCTGTGCACCGGGCTGATCGCGCAGGTCGCGCCGCGCGGCACGGCGGACCTCGTCGCGGACTACGCGGCGGCGGTGCCGCTGCTGACGATCGGCGAGCTGATCGGGCTGGACGCGGCGCAGTCGGCGGAGCTGCTGGCGGCGATGCACCTGCTGTTCTCGTCCGGGGAGCAGGCGCAGGAGGGCAACGCGCGGTTCGAGGCGCTGCTCGGCGGGCTGCTCGCGGCGAAGTCGGCCGCGCCGGGACCGGACGTCACGAGCGCCCTGCTCCGCCATCCGGACCTGCGCAGCGACGCCGAGGTGCTCCAGACGCTCGTCGTGCTGGTCTCGGCGGGCAACCACACCCTGATCAGCTGGATCGCGCAGTCGCTGCGGCTGACGCTGACCGATCCGCGCTTCGCGAGCCGGGTGCGCGGCGGACGCCTGTCGGTGGACGACGCGCTGGACGAGGTCCTCGCCCGCCAGCCCCCCATGATCAACATGCCCGCCCGGTACGCGCTCGCGGACGTCGAGCTGGGCGGCCGGCGGATCGCGCGGGGGGACGCGCTGATCCTCGGCCTCGCCGCCGCGTCCCGCGACACGCGCGCCCACACGCCGGGCTGGTGGACGCACGGCAACCGCGCGTCCCTGGCCTGGTCGGCGGGGCCGCACGCGTGCCCGGCCCGCGATCCCGCCCGCACGATCGCCCGGACGGCCGTCGGCGCCGCCGGGCACCTGCTGCGCGACATGCGCGTCACCGAGGACCCGGACGCGATCGGCAACGAGCCGAGCCCGTGGACCCGGATCCCGCGCCGGCTGCCCGTCGCGTTCACGCCCGCGTCGATCGACCCCGTCCTCGTCTGAGTCCCCTCTTCTTCTCGGAGCCGTGTGATGCCCAGCCCGTCCAGTCCGAAATATGCCGATATTCCAGTCATCACGCTGGACCCGTCCGGGGCCGACCACCAGGGCGAGGCGGCCCGGCTGCGCGCCGCCGGGGAGGCGACCGGCGGGCTCGTCCGCGTCGGGCTGCCCGGCGGGCTCGTCGTGTGGGCGGTGACGACGCACGAGCTGGTGGAGCAGGTCGTCCGCAGCCCGGACATGAGCAAGAACTACAAGACCTGGACCGCCTACAAGACCGGCGAGCTGACCCCCGACAACCCCATCATCGGGATGATCGCCGTGGACAACCTCGTCACGGCGGACGGCGAGGACCACCGGCGGCTGCGCCGTCCCATCACGACGACGTTCACCGGCCGCCGCGTCGAGGCGCTGCTGCCGAGCGTCACCGCGACGGTCGACGCCCTGCTGGACGCCCTGCCCGGCCATGCGGACGCCGACGGCGTCGTGGACCTGCGCGCCCACTACTGCGCGCCGCTGCCGCTGCGGGTGATCTGCGAGCTGCTCGGCGTCCCCGAGGCGGAGTGGCCCCGGCTGCGGCACCTGGTCGACTCGATCTTCCGGACGGACACGACGCCCGAGCAGGTCGCCGCCGTCATGGCCGACATCCCGCGCTTCCTCGGCGAGCTGATCGCCGTCCGGGCCGCCGAGCCGGGCGAGGACCTGACGAGCGCGCTCATCGCCGCGCGCACCGAGGGCACGACGACGATGAGCGACCGGGAACTCGCCGACACTCTGTGGGTGCTGCTGACGGCCGGTCACGAAACGACGATCGGGCTCATCGGCAACACGATCCGCGCTTTGCTGAGCCACCCGGACCAGCTCGCCCTGGCTTTGGCCGAAGACCGTTTCGCCGACGCGGTGACCGAGACGCTGCGCTGGGATTCCTCGATCGGCAATTTCCTGGCGCGCTATCCCGTCCGGGACGTGGAGATCGCCGGGGTCACCATTCCGGCCGGGGACGCCATCATGGCGCCCTACACGGCGGTGGGCCGCGATCCGCACCACCACGGCGCGACGGCCGAGGTCTTCGACCTGACGCGGGACCAGCGTCCGCATCTGGCGTTCGGCGCGGGCCGGCACATCTGCCCGGGCTCGCATCTGGCCCAGCAGCAGGCGACTCTTGCCGTGAAGTCCCTCTTCACCCGCTATCCGGATATGGTGCTCGCCTTCTCCGGCGATCCCAAGCCCGTTCCAAGCCTTTTCACGAACGCGCTGACGGAGATTCCCGTCCGGCTGACCGGACGCGTGGAACAAGGCTGATCTCGACCTCCTGGCGGGGTCGCAGCGTCATTCCGAGTTTCGGGCGGGCCGTCGGATCGCCGTGGACCTCGACCCGGAACCGGCTGAGCAGCGCGGCGAGGATGAGCTGCATCTCGGCGGTGAAGAAAGGACGTCCGACGCATCCGTGCGGCCCCGCGCCGAAGGTCAGATAGGCCAGCCGGTGCCGGGGCTCGTGCCCCGGGCGGAAGCGGTCCGGGTCGAAGCGCGTCGGCTCGGGCCACACGTCGGGCAGCCGGTGCGTGAGGTACGGGCTGACGACGATGAGCCCGCCGCCGTCGATCCGGACGCCGTCGATCACGTCGTCCCGGTAGATCACGCGCGGCAGCATCCAGCCCGGCGGGTACAGCCGCAGCGTCTCCAGCGCGACCTGCTTGGTGTAGGTGAGGTGCCGCAGGTGGGAGCCGTTGAGCGGGCCTTCCCCCACCACCCGGTCGATCTCTTCGGTCAGCCGTTCCTGGACGTCCGTGCGGCGGCCGAGGACGACCCAGAGGAACGTCAGCGCGATCACCGTCGTCTCGGTGCCGCCCACGTAGAGCGAGACGAGGCCGTCGCGGAGCTGGCGGAGGGTGAAGCGGTCGCCGTCCGCCGTCGTGGCGCGCAGCAGCCGCGAGACGACGTCGTGCCCCTCCGGGCGGTCGCCGCGCTCCTGCGCCCGGCGGACGATCGGCAGGACGAGTTCGTCGATCTCTCTGAGCGCCCGCGCGAACGTCCGGTCGCCGAAGAAAGGCACTTCATTGGGCACGAAAGGGGCCAGCAGCCGGGGACGCAATGCCGCCGACGCGACGGTCACCGCCCGGCCGAGCCGCAACGTCTGCTCGGTCGTCACCATGTCGCCGACGAGCACGCGCGTGATGGCCCGGAAGACGACGCGCGACATTTCCCGCCGGGCGATCAGCCGCGTCCCGCCGGCGCCGCGGTCCGCCATCTCGTCCACCGCCTGGACGATCGTGACGGCCATCTCGTCGGCGAACCGGTCGATGCTCGGACCCGACACGAGTTCCTGGAGAACCGCCCGCCGCGCCCACCACAGTTTGCCCGCCGGTTCGCCGACGAGACGGCTCAGCGGATTCCACAGCCACCCTTCCCGCTCGTAGTTGGCCGCATTGTCGCTGAGCACGTGCGCCACATGTTCGGGCCGGGTCACGAGATACGGACTCATCGCGCCGAGACGCAGCCGCACGATGTCGCCGCCCGCCCGCGCGCCGATCCGCTCGACGGCGGCGAGCGGGTCCCGGACGAAGGTCGGAGCGATGTCCCGGAACGGAATCTCCCTGGCCTGACGGCCGACCGTGCTGGTCATCGACACCGCCGGCCTCCTTTGCGGAAAAAGGATGTCAAGGACGATCACATCGTCAGTGTCCGCTCCCCGGCGCTGCAAGAAATGATCGGCTTACGGAGGGGTGAGAGAGATATGACCTCAATCAGTGAACATCCGGTTACAGAAAACTCACCGGGGTCTGCGGCGGCGTCCTCTAGACTCGCGTCTCCCGGAAAGGACCCGATGCCCGAATACTCCGAGATCGTGACGCGGCTGCGCGCCGCGGGCTGCGTCTTCGCCGAGGACGAGGCCCGTCTCATCCTCGCAACGGCCGCCCCGGACGAGCGCGCCGCGATGGTCGAGCGCCGCGCCGCCGGGCTGCCGCTGGAGCACGTCCTCGGCTGGGCGGCGTTCGGCGGCCTGCGGATCCAGGTGGACCCGGGCGTGTTCGTCCCGCGCCGCCGCACCGAGTTCCTGCTGGCGCAGGCGCTCGCGCACCCGGCCCCGCGCCCGCTCGTCGTGGACCTGTGCTGCGGGACGGGCGCGCTCGGCGCCGCGTTCGCCGCCGCCCGTCCCGGCGCCGACGTGTACGCCGCCGACGTCGATCCGGCCGCCGTCGCGTGCGCACGCCGCAACCTGCCGCCCGAGCGCTGCTTCACCGGCGACCTCTTCGCCCCGCTGCCCGCCGGCCTGCGCGGACGCGTGGACGTCCTGCTGTCGAACGTCCCCTACGTCCCGACCGGCGACATCGGGCTGCTGCCGTCCGAGGCCCGCGACCACGAGGCGCGCGTGGCCCTGGACGGCGGCGGCGACGGCCTGGACCTGCTGCGCCGCGTCGCCGCCGAGGCGCCCGCGTGGCTGGCGCCCGGCGGCCTCCTGCTGTTCGAGACGACCGAGCGCCAGGCCCCCGACGCGTCCTCGGCGGTGGCCGCGCACGGCCTGGCCCCGCGCGTCGCGAGCTGCGACTACGCGACGGTCATCGCCGCCGCGCGTCCCGCGGCCTAGCCGCCGAGGCCGTTGACGGCGGTGTCCAGCGCCTCGGCCAGGCGGCGCAGCGTGTCCGGGGCCGGCTCGCCGTCGCCGATCTGCGTCACGACGTCCTGCCGGTCGGTGACGAACACGCCGTCGGTCGCGTGCGCGGACGACACGACCTCGGGGCTCCCGTCGACCACGATGAGCGCGGCCTCCGGGTCCTCGGCGTGCAGCAGCCGTTCCACGTGCTCCACAGTGATCATGATGGTCTCCTGGACGTCTCGGCGGACCGGCCCCCTACCCGTCCGCCCCGGGACGAACCCCGGACGTGCGGGGGGCGGGCCGCACCGCCCCCCGCCCTTGCTCACGGCGTCAGGACGACCTTGCCGCGCAGCCGTCCGGCGGCGGCCTCGTCGTGGACGGCGGCCAGGTCGGCCAGGGGCCGCCGCTCCGCCACGTCGATCGTCAGCTCGCCCGCGTTGACCCGCGCGACCAGCTCGGCGAGCTGCGCGGCATCGCTCCGCGAGTACACCTGGACGGTCCGGACGCCTCGCCCCGCATCCTGCGGCACCGGCGACGTCGCGCTGAGGAACACGCCGCCGTCGGCCACCAGCTCCGCCAGGGCCGCGGTCTCCTCCGGGCTCGTCGGCGCGAGGTTCAGCACCACGTCGAACCGCTCCCCGGCGACCGCCTCGACGAGCGGCGTCGCCGTGTAGTCGACGACCCGGTCGGCCTTGTGGGAGCGCAGGCGCTCGGCGCTCCGCGCGCTGCCGGTCGCGGTGACGACGGCGCCCGCGCCCTTGGCGAGCTGCACCGCGTAACCGCCGACGGCCCCGCCCGCCCCGTTGATCAGGACGTGCTGCCCCGGCGCGACGCCGGCGTGCTCCACCAGCGCCTGCCAGGCTGTCAGCCCGGTGGCGGGCAGCGCCGCCGCGTCGGCCAGCGAGCCGGTGCTCGGCGCCGCCGCCAGCAGCTCGGCCGGGACGACCGCGAACTCGGCCGCCGCCCCGGACGCCGCGATCGGGATGTACGCGACGACCGCCGCCCCGACCGCCCAGCCGGTGACGTCCGCGCCGACCTCCGCGACCGTCCCCGCCAGGTCGACGTTCGGGACGTGCGGCAGCTCCAGCGGGAAGACCTCCTGCAGCGCGCCCGCGCGAAGCCCGACGTCCACGGGGTTGAACGAGGTGCCGGCGACCCGCACCACGACCTCTCCGGGCCCCGCCTGCGGACGGTCGACGTCCTCGTGGACCAGGACGCTGCTGTCGCCGTACGAGTGGAAACGGACTGCCTTCATGATCTCTCCCGTATGCTTTGAGTTGGAAGCAGTACGGGGCACAACGTGCTTCGACTTCGAAGCAATCCCGGCGCCGTCCGTGACGGTGGTCACATTGCTAAGAATTCGAAGCAGGTGGTGGAACGGATGACCGACCCCGTCGAGCGGCTCGGCCCGCAGGAGCTGGGGACGTACTTCGTCCTACTGGAGGCTCTGAGCCTGCTCCAGCACCAGGTCGAGCAGCAGGTCCAGGCGGACGGCGGCCTCAGCTACATCCAGTTCCAGCTCCTCGGCCGGCTCGTCGGCGCAGAGGGGCCGCTGACGATGACGCAGCTCGCCGACGGCGTCGTCTACAGCCGCAGCGGCCTCACCTACCAGGCGGGCCTGCTGGAGAAGGCCGGCCTGATCACACGCGCCCCGAGCCCGGACGACGAACGCGCCACCCTGGTCAGCATCACCGACGCGGGACGCGAACTCTTCCACCGCGTCCTGCCCGGCCACGTCGAGGTCACCCGCCGCATGCTGTTCGACAGCCTGACCGCCGACGACCTCGACCACCTCGGCGACATCATGACCCGCGTACGCGACCACATGCGCGCCCAGCCGCCCCGCTCGGCCGCCCCCCGCAAACGCCGCCCGAAGAACAACTAATGGCCCAACGCAAAAGGGGCTTCGCCGATGGCGAAGCCCCGAGAAATGCGTTGAGGGCCACCCCGTGACGGGATGGCCCTCAACCACTGTGAGTCCGGCGGTGTCCTACTCTCCCACACAGTCTCCCATGCAGTACCATCGGCGCTGAAAGGCTTAACTTCCGGGTTC